>NZ_JBTXKY010000003.1:0-341584 GCF_054818005.1 Methylobacterium sp. CM6246 | reverse complement strand
GTCCCGTTCGTGGGCGTATTGCCGCCCGGCGACTTCCTCGCCGAGCGACTCGGAAACTACGCAAGAGCCGCGCAGGGAGCGTTCGCCGACAATACGATCCGCGCGCTCGCTGCCGACAGTCGTATCTTCGCCGCATGGTGCGGGGTCGCCGGACTCGCGATGCTGCCGGCCGCGCCGGAAACCGTCGCCGCCTTCATCGACGATCGGGCTAAGTCAAAGTCTCGGGCCACAGTCGAGCGCTACCGCTCGTCGATCGCGGCCCTCCACCGTGCCGCCGGTCTGCAGAACCCATGTTCTGACGAACTCGTACGGCTGGCCGTCAAGCGGATGAGCCGGAGCAAGGGCCGTCGGCAGAAGCAGGCCGAGCCGCTGAATCGGCCTAGCATCGACCGCATGGTCGCGGTCGGAACCACCGGCCGTCTGCATCGACGTATCACCGAAGCGGAACGGGAAATCCCCCTGATCGCCCTGCGCAACGCCGCCTTGCTCTCGGTCGCCTATGATACGCTACTCCGCCGTTCCGAACTCGTCTCCTTATATATAGAGGACCTTGAGCGCGCGGCTGACGGTTCCGGCACCATCCTCGTCCGCCGTTCCAAGTCCGACCAGGAAGGCGAAGGTGCAATCAAGTATCTTGCCCCCGACACCATGGACCGAGTCGAAGGCTGGTTGCGGGCGGCGAAGCTTGAAGCGGGACCTCTGTTCAGGCCGCTGTCCAAGGGGGGGCGCCCGGGTGCGACGCCGCTCGGCGACTCGGAAGTCTACCGGGTGTTTCGGGAAATCGCAGTTGCAGCCGGCTTGAAGCTCCCTCGCCTTCCCTCCGGTCACTCGACGCGCGTAGGAGCGACCCAGGACATGTTCGCGGCAGGTTTCGAACTCCTCGAGGTCATGCAGGCTGGGTCGTGGAAGACTCCAGCCATGCCTGCTCGCTACGGCGAGCGTCTTAGAGCACAGCGCGGCGCATCGCGAAAGCTTGCGGCATTACAAAATCGAGCATAGATGGTACTTTTGCGAAAGAATATAAACAGTCTATCCTTCATTAAAATTGTTACTAGCTGAGTTATTTCTTCAAACTATGTATGAGTTGAAAGCCTATATAGGTCATACACAATGGAATTTATCGAATTATGAAAGCTTGGTTGATCAAGGCTCGGGTCATCAAGCCGTCCATGGCTGTATGAGGTCGAACTTCGTTGTCGTGTTACCTCTTTTCCGACGTGCTCACTGGTATCGGATAGCGATAAAGATCGCCAGGAGTTCAGGCATTCCGTCCATAGACGGACTTTGAACGCCTCGATGTAGGCGTTGTTGGTCGGTGTCGGATCAGTGATCGCGGAACTTCGCAGACCGTCCCAAATCATCTGACACAGACACCCTTTCCAAAGCGGGCCGGCAGCTTTCGGCCAGACTACGCCACATCGGATCGCCGACGGGCGCAAAAGCGGTCGCTCGGCTTTGCGCCCTTTGCAGACCCTCGGAAGATCCGCTTTGCGGTAGGCTGGCGGAGGATGACCTACGTTTGGGCCGGGTCGATTTCTGCCTGTCTGCTCATGGTCGGAAATGTATGAAATCCGACCTCGTCTACATACGCGCTTCTGATTAGTTCGGTAGCAGTCCCGCCTCTTGATAGCTCCGGATCAACGAGTCGAACAGGTTTATGTCCGAACGGCTGCGGGCGATCATCTGAGCTCCCGCTACAGCAGCATATATGGCACGAGCTCTCGTCTCGCTTTCCTTCGGCTTAATTAGCTTTGCAGCAACTAGCTGCTCGCGGAGCCAAGCCGTGTTCACGTCGGCGAAGGCCTGAACCTCCTTCAAGACCTGTTCAGGTAATGCGTCATATTCTGTCGCCATGAAGCTGCTGAGGCACATGCGGTTGTTGTGCTCTAAGGATAGGCGGAAGATGCGGGGGTACTGCCGCAAAGCTTCCATCGGGCTTTCGGTGTTGGTCGAAATGGCTTCGAGATCGCGAGCGATGCCCTCCCAATAGCGGCGCGCAACTGCTTCGCCGAGGAGGGCCTTGTTGGCGAAGTAGTAGTTGATGCTGGCGGCCTTGATGCCGACGGCCTCCGCGAGATCGCGGAAATTGATGCCGCCGTATCCATAGGCCATCGCCGCCTCCCTGGCGGCCACGAGGATCGCCTCGCGCACATCCCTCTTCAACGTCGCTGCCATGTTCAACCTCCACCTGTCATATGGCAGACAGGGGTTGACAGCGCAAGATCGCGGTCATAGCTTCGTACCTGTCATCTGACAGACAGGCGACATACCTTGGAAAGCGAGCCGACGATGTCCGACAAGCTCAAGCTCTTCACCTCACCCTCGGCCTTCCCGAACCCGCAGCGCCTGCGGATCTTCATGCACGAGAAGGGCATCGCCGATCACTTCGACGAGACGATCTACGACATGTCACCGGTGGGCGAGCAGCGGGGTTGGAAGCACCTGAAGATGAACGCTTGGGGCGAGACACCGACCCTTGCGCTCGCCGACGGCACCTATCTCAGTGAGACCTCCGCCATCGCCCGCTACCTCGACGACACGTTCGAAGGCCGCAAGATCATGGGGGAGACGGCGCACGAGCGTGGCCTTGATCAGATGTGGGACAACCGGGTCTGGGTCCACATTCTCTACCCGATCGTGACCGCGTTCCATGTGCTGCACCAAGGCCTCGGGCCGAAGCTCGAACTGACCAGCAATCCAGCATGGGGCGAACATTCCAGGAAGGTAGCGCTCACACATGCCGGGCTCGTTGACCGTCATCTGGCGGACGGCCGCGAGTGGCTGCTTGGCGGTGATGCGCCGACATTCTCGGACATCACGTTGGCGACCGCCATCGCCTTTTCCAAGTTTCCGGTCAACGCGACACCGCTCGACGAACGGTTCGAACAAATCGACGCTTTCTGGAGGCGTTGGCAGCAACGGCCTGCCTTCCTGACGGCCTATGCCGACAGGAACAGTGGCGTTGCAGAGCTCGATAACCGGGTCTGATCTTACACCCGGCATCAACCACTCAACACCTCATCTCAACTCAAAGGTGGCTACCATGCCGTTTGCGCGTATCGATCTCATTGAAGGAAAATCCCCGGAATACCGTGCGGCTGTCGCCGACATCGTCTATCGCGGCATCGTGGATGTTTTGAAGGCTCCTGACGGAGATCGCTTCATCGTCGTCAACGAACACCAGCCGAACAACCTGATCTACGACCCAAACTTCCTCGGCTTCAGCCGGTCACCGGATTTTCTGCTGATCCAGGTGACCAGCACCGTCGGTAACGATGCCGACTCCAAGTTGGCCTTTTATCGGTTCATCGCCGACGAACTGAAGGCCAAGCTTTCCATCCGGGCTGACGACATCATGATCAATATGGTTTTCGTCAAACGCGAGGACTGGTCCTTTGGCGACGGCCAGCCCTGGACCTAAGTCCACCCCGGGCACGGATGAACTCGATCACTTCGGAGCGCTTCGGCTTGGCGCACGCCAAGCCGACGGACTTTGGAATAGCCGTTAAACAAACTACGCGAGGGGGTTTGGACGATGTTGTCGGCAAGCCTGTTTTCGGCCGCTCTTTCCTTGGTCATGCTCTGTGCGTCGCCCGCATTCAGTGAAACGCCTCTTCGGGTCAGAGGGCAGGTTGTCGCGATCGACGATGGGAGCGTCACGGTGGGCGCAAAGGACGGAAATACCTTCCACCTGCTCACGGGCACCAGAACACTCTACGCCGATGTCGTTTCCTCGAATCTCGACGCGATCCGAAATGGCAGCTTTATCGGTAGCGCGGTAAAAGGCCCGCTTGGTCACTTCGTTGCCGTTGAGATCGTGCTGGTCCCCGAAGCAATGCGCGCCGGCAGGGTCGGCCTCTACGACTGGGACCTCCTGCCCGACACCTCGGGCATCGACTCGTCCGGCACGATTGCGACGAGCATGACCAACGGATCGGTGTCCGCGGTAGCAGCCGTGGTGATGAACACAAGCACCGGGACCGGCCGCGGCCGTTTGCTCACCGTAGACTTGGTCGACGGCCAGACGGTGGACATCACCGTCTCTCCGACCGCGCCTATCGTCGAGTTCGTCGCTTCAAGCCGGTCGACAGTCATACTGGGTTCGGCGGTCGTCGTTTGGACTGCTCCTGGTAATCAAGCCCGTCTCATCGCAGCGGGTAAAGGGCTCACTCCGCCCATGTAACGTCACTAACCCAATGACCTTGATAGGAGGCCACAATTTTGAGTCCAACGCTAAGTGCGGCAACCGCCGCCATCTCACGCAACCCCGCCACGGGCGAGCTGATCGAAACCTATCCATTCCAAACCCCTGCGGAGATCGAGCGGACGCTCGCCAGTAGCGCGGCGGCTTACACGACATGGCGTGGCGTCGGGTTGAACGAGCGGCTCGCCTGCTACGGGCGGCTCGCCGCGACGTTGCGAGATCGATCGGAGCCACTCGCCAGGCTCATCGTCGCCGAAATGGGGCGCACCATTACTCTCGCGCGGTACGAAGTCGAAAAGTGCGCCGGGGCGATTGAGTGGTTCGCCGAGCACGGCCCCGCGATCCTCGCCGACGAACCGGCCCCAGTGGATGGCGATCAGGTTTACGTCTCCTTCCTGCCGATCGGCACCGTTCTTGGCGTGATGCCCTGGAACCTGCCGCTGTGGCAGGCGATCCGCGCCGCCGGACCGATCTTGCTGTCGGGCAATGGCTTCCTGCTGAAGCATGCGACCAACGTCATGGGCTGCGCCTACGCCTTGCAGGACGCCTACGAGGCCAGCGGCTTCCCCAAAGGCCTCTTCGCCAACCTAAATACCGACAACGATACGGTCGCGCGCGTGATCGAAGACCCGCGCATCGCCGCCGTGACGGTTACGGGCAGCGTTCGGGCGGGATCGGCAGTGGCGGCCACGGCCGCACGGGTGATCAAGAAGAGCGTGCTTGAACTCGGCGGTGCGGACCCGTTCATTGTCCTGGCTGACGCTGATCTCGACGGTGCGGTGCGGGCGGCCGTCCAGTCTCGTTACGACAACGCCGGACAGGTCTGTCTGGCGGCAAAACGCATCATCCTTGGGCAGCCGATCGCAGAGGCGTTCACGCACAAGTTCGTCGCGGCTGCCGGCGCGCTCAAGCTCGGCGACCCGATGGACGAAGCGACCTTCGTAGGGCCGATCGCCCGGGGCGATCTCCGCGACGGCATCCACGACCAGGTCGAGCGATCGATCGCCAAAGGCGCAAAGCTGCTGCTCGGCGGGCACAAAGTTGAGGGCCCAGGCTATTTCTACGAACCGACGGTGCTGGCCGACGTCCGGCCAGGGATGGCAGCTTTCGACGAGGAGATTTTCGGACCAGTCGGGGCGCTTATCGTCGCCGAGGATGTCGAGGACGCGATCCTGCTTGCAAACCATAGCGAATACGGGCTGAGCGGCAACATCTGGACCTCGGACGTTTCCAAAGCCCGCGCCATGGCGCGACGCCTCGAGACCGGGGGCGTGTTCATCAATGGCTATACCGCCTCCAACCCTCGCGTCCCGGTAGGTGGTGTTAAGAAGAGCGGCTACGGCCGCGAGCTGTCCCATTTCGGCCTACGAGAGTTTACCAACGCGCAGACGGTTTGGGTGAAGCCGAGCGATTGAACCGAGCGCACGGCACGATGGCCTACGTCGACAGGGAGAATTGGTCGTTCGGTGACGGTCAGCCGTGGTAAAGACTTCCGACGTCACCTCGATCTGAAGCCGCAGGACCGAAAACCAATGACCGGTTTGGTGAAGCGCCGAGGGCTCTCGTGACGACTGCAACGGGTCGTCTGAATGTCTGACTCTGGGCATGCTAACTCTGGCATCCGACGCCGACGACGGCGCCGCGCGTCGGACCATTGCGGCGATCGCGCGTTCGCCACGGGCCCGAGACCGCTTGGCCGTTGGATGGAGGATAATCCTTGAGCCAGCGCCTTGAGGATGATCCGCCCGTCGCCCTCGTGACCGGGTCCACGTCCGGCATCGGGGCGGCGATAGCGCGTCGGCTGTCCAGCGATGGCTACGCGGTCGTGTTGCACTCGCGCAAGTCTGCGGAGACGGGACACGCGCTAGCCGCCGAACTCGGGAGGGCCGCATACGTCCAGGCCGATCTGGCCGATGACGCCGACAGGGTCAGGCTGGTGCGGCAGGCCATCGCCTTCTGGGGGCGTCTCGATGTCTTGGTCAACAACGCAGGCATCAGCCGGGTCATCCCTCACGCCGATCTCAAGGCCGCCTCGCCAGCCGTCTGGCACGAGTTGCACGAGGTCAACGTGGTGGCGCCGTTCCACCTCGTGGCAGAAGCCGAAACCGCGTTGCGGGAATCCGCCCGGCGCGGTCGGTCGGCCTGCGTCGTCAACATCAGTTCGCATGCCGGGGTCAGACCCAAGGGTGCATCGATCCCTTATGCCGCATCGAAGGCGGCGTTGAACCACATGACCCGTCTGCTCGCCGTATCGTTGGCCCCGGACGTCCGGGTGAATGCCGTCGCCCCAGGCTTGGTGGACACCCCCCTGACGGCGGATTGGACGGCCGCCCAGACGCTGTGGCGGGAGCGTTCGCCCATGCGCCGGGCTGCCAAGCCGGAGGACATCGCCCAGGCCGTCGCACTGCTGGCGGCCTCGGACTATCTTACCGGGGAGATCTTGCTCTCGGATGGAGGTTTGAACCTCACGTAGCGGGAGTGGAGCCAAGGTCTGCTTTCCGGCTCTGATCTGAAGACCGCTCACCACCCTTTGCCGAAGGTGGGATGGACCGCTTCTAACGATCCTTCCTTACCATCCGGGAGTGATCCCGGTTTCTTCGGCGAGCCGGTGGAGGTCGGCGCGGGTATCCTCCGGCAGCGCCAAGCCCTCGGCGTGGTTGCGCGCCGCGTTGCGGGCCTCGATCTCGCCTGGATAGAACACCTCATCGAACCCCTGCGCCAGCGGCACCGCCTTCAGGTCAGCGATCAACTGATCCATGCGGGCGTTGAACTCCGTCAGCAATTGGATCTGAGCGATGTCGATCACGATCATCAACTGCCCCGCCCCGCTCCGGTGCTCGGTCTGGTAGGGGCCGGTCACGCGCGCCCCAAAGGCGCTGCCGGTGAGCACGCCCGAGAGCATGTCCATCATCAGCGCGATGGCGTAACCCTTGTGCTGGGCCATCGGCAGAATGATCCCGTCTATGGCCGCCGCTGGGTCGGTGGTCGGCGCACCGGCCGCGTCGAGGGCCCACCCTTCCGGGATCGGCTGCCCCTTTTGCTTGGCGAGGTAGACCTTGCCTCGGGCCACCCCGGTGTTGGCGATGTCGAGCACCATCGGCGCGTGCGAGCCAGCCGGGCAGCCCCAGGACCACGGGTTTGTGCCAACCGTCTTCTTGCGGCCCCCCACGGTGACATCGCCGGGCTGGCGTTGGTCGATAGGAACGCAACGCAGCCTTCCCGCGCGGCCATCAGAGTGAAGTACAGCGCCGTGCCGAAGTGCCCCGAGTTGCGTAGGGCAACTGCGCTAACGCCGTGCGCCTTCGCCCGCCGGATCGCCTCCTGCATTGCGTGAGCGGCGAGCACTTGGCCCATGCCGTCGTGACCGTCGATTACCGCGAGGCCCCCGGCATCGACCACCGTCTCGGGCTGGGCCACCGAGGCGCAGACCCCCGCCTTCAGCCGGGCCGTATACCAGGAGAGGCGCATGACCCCGTGCGACTGGTGTCCCCAGAGGTCAGCTTGGACGAGTGTGTCGGCGGCGAGCCGCGCATCGGGTACCGGCATGCCGGCGGCCTCGTAGATTGCGCTGACGAAATCGAGCAGCCTGTCGGCGGGGATGCGTGCGGCGCTTGCCATAAGTCGCTCCTGAAATCTCGGCGAGAGAAGCGAGTTTAAATGTCGGCTTTGGGGCAGCGGCCCAATGACGGCTTACCACCGAGCCTGTGTGAAAACGAAAGCGCTTGCCGAAATTGTAGAACAATCCTCTACGCTGCAGACAAGCGGCCCCGCTGCAGGGCGGTTCTGACGCGATTTAGGCCTAAATTTCGGCGCTGCCCAGGTTGTTCTCGGGAAGATCCTTCTACCCCTTTGTCGTTTTCACACATCCTCCACCCTGAGCTGAAGTTGCCGGAGGGCACACGGACGACCGCTTTGAAGAAGCGCCGACGACGGTCTGGATGACCGGGTAGGGTCGAAACCGGAAGGTTGCCTACCTGCAGGTGAATGTCCGGTTTCAGTCAATGCGTTGAAATCCGCTCATGGCGCGAACCGGATGGATAATGGCTTAACCTTTCGAGCGGCCCAAGCCTGCAGACTTCGTGGCCGTCGTCTGCTCAAGCGTCATTGCCGGGTGAGGCCAATCGACAGCAGCGGGGTGCAACATCAGCGGGCTCGGCTTCACGTTATGGCATTAATCTGCTGGAGTATTGTTCTCCGACAAGCCACATCAGACGGCGTCGAAGGTCGGATTTGTGTAAGGATAGTAGTCGCCGAGCTGAAGATGCTCGTAGGCGAGGGCGTCGAGGTGCACGGTGCCCATAAACGGTTCGGGGGGCTCGACGAGCAGGATCGTCCCGGCATAACCCCCATCGTCGAAGCCCCGGCGGAAATGGACCCGGGACTTGATCGCGACAACGTCGAAATCCCCCGCCTTCAGGCCAAGCTCCCAAAGCTCCGCCGGATCCACGATCTGGACGAGGTAGGGGCTGAGCACCAGCACGTTGCCGCGGCCGAAGGCGACGCAGAGCCACGCGTCGCCGCCGCTCCGACCGGCCGTGGCTCCGACGACGGCGAGTACCGTCCCGGTGATGCGGACAGGTTGACCGGCAGAGGGATCGTCCTCACCGGCAACGGGGCCGCCGACCTCCTCGTCGAACGGATCGCCATCTTTCACCCCTCCGGCCACCAGCCGGCTCAGAACCTCGGGGGAGGCAACCGTGCCGATCAGCGTGCGCTCCAGATCCTGCGCCAGCACCGCCGCCAAGAGCCAGGTCGACCGGCCGGAGCGGTCGCTGTAGTCGGCGAGCACGACCGGTCTACTGCCCTCGCGTGCGGCGCGGGCGGCCCCGGCGACGCCGTCCCGCATCGCGTGGATCGCGACGCTCGACACCAGCGCCGCCCGATGCCGCCACGTCCACAACGCCATGTCACGGGCAATCCGGTCGGCGAGATCGGGATCGCCGTTGGTTAGGACCTGGATCGCCATGCCGGCGTCCGGCACGTCCGACCAGGGGAAGCCGAAGAACACGTTGACGAAGACGTCAGGCTCCCGCGCTTCCCAAACCAGCGCGCGCTGTACGAGGTCGGACCAGGGCGAGGCGCCGGTCCACATTACCACGGTCGGCGCGATGATCGGGACGGAGATCGTCCGGTGCGCTGGCTGGAAGCTGCCACGAATCGACCGCACCAGCATCCGTGCCGCGCGCTGTCCCTGCAGATGCATGTCGTAGTGCGGGAAGTACTTCACCGCGAACGCCATGTCGGCGTGGCGCAGGAACTCCGCGTCCTCGTTGCCGTGTGGGTCGAAGGTCGCAGCGATCGGAACGCCCGCGCCGACGACCTCCCGCACCTGCCGCGCGATCTCGGCTTCAGGACGCGGCACCCCGCGCACGGCCATCGCCCCATGAAGCGCGAGGTAGACCCCGTCAAACGGCGCTCCCGTCCGCAGCTCCGACAGCATGAGACCGAGGAAATGCTCGAATGCCTCGCGCGTCACCCAGCCCGAGCCGATGCCAGTGCGCGGCCATAGCGGCGAGGTAATCCCGACGAGGTCGACTCCGTCGTATTCCCGGGCCACCTGTACGAAGCCGCCCATGTACCCCTTGGGGTCGGTGGCGAGCAGCGCCTCGCCGCCCGCGGGCGAGCCCGGATAGATGAAATCCTCCAGGGTCGTGTCGTTCGGCAGGAACGTCACGGTCTCGTGGGTGAACTGGAGCACGGCGATGCGCATCGGCGTCGATCTTCTCAGGCTGGCCTGACGTCGTAGAACTGCACGAAGCCGTTGCGCACAGCCGTCAGCCCGCGATAGGCCGTGGCCTCGTAGTAGGCGCCGAGCGGCAGGTAGGGCACGTCGACGAAGAACTGCCGCTGGATCTCGGTGCAGATCGCCTTCTGCGCTGCGAGGTCTGGGGCGGCAAACCACTGCGCTCGCAAGTCCTCGAGCCGCGGGGCGCGGGGCCACCCGAACCAGGCTTGGTCACCGTTGCCACGGATGCCGAGCTGGCCGGCGGGATCGAAGTTGTTCGTGCCGTTGAGGTAGGTGACGAAGGTGCTCCATCCGCCCTTGTCCGGGGGCTGGCGGCTCGACCGGCGTTGAACCAGCGTGCCCCAGTCCGTCGAGACGAGCTCGACGGCGAGCCCGCATTTCTGGAAGGCCTCGGCCGCGACCAGAGCCAGGGGATGGGTTGCGGGATAGTCCGTCGGATCGAGCATGACCACGCGCTCGCCGCGGTATCCGGCCTCCGCGAGGGCGCGCTTCACCGCATCGAAATCGCGTGCGCCCACCAGCACCTCCGTGCCGTCGCGCGTCGCCATCGGCGCGTCGGGGCTGAAGACGCCGACATGGTCCTTCCACAGGGCGCGCTCGTCGCCCGCGACCGCGCTCATGAACTCAGTCTGGTCGATCGCACCCAGCAGAGCCCGGCGGACCGCGGGATTGTCAAAGGGCGGGTGCAGATGGTTGAAACGCAGGCATCCGATGCCACCGGCCGGATCCAGAACCTCCAGCTTGATACCGGGCTTGCCCCTGAGCAGCCCCTGCAGGTCCGGCGTCGGGTTCTGCCACCAGTCGACTTCGCCGTTGGCAAGCGCGCTTGCGGCGGTGGAGGCGTCGGGCACGATCCGCCATTCAACCCGATCGAAATGTACCCGCTTCGGTCCCGCGGTGAAGCTCGCCTCGCCGTCCGGCCGGGGTACGTAACCGTCGAAGCGCTCGTACACGGTGAGTGCGCCTGGGACCCGCTCGTCCGCCTTGAAGCGGAAGGGGCCGGAGCCGACCATCTCGGTGACCTGCGTGTTCGGGTCGGTCTTCGCCAGCCGCTCCGGCATGATGCAGGGCATCGAGGTGCCGGTCTTGCCCAGAGCCGCCGGCAGCAATGGGAAAGGACGTCTCAGGCGGAACTGCACGACGCGATCGGAAGCCGCGGCGAGTTCGTCTGTGGCGTCGATCAGCGCCCGGCCGAAGGCATCGCGCGCGGCGAACCGGCGGATGCTCGCCATCACATCGCGCGCCAGAACCGGCTCGCCGTCATGGAAGCGCAGTCCCTCTCGCAAGGTAAGGCGCCAGAGCCGACCGTCCGCCTCGACCGTGTGGCCCTCGACCATCTGCGGTTGGAAGTCGTAGCGAGCAGTCTGACCATAGAGGGTATCGAAGACGAGGTAACCGTGGTTGCGCGTCACGGTCGCCGTCGTCCAAATTGGGTCGATTACCGCGACATCGCTTTCCGGGACGAAGCGTAGGACCTTAGCGGGCCGCGCGATAGCGGGTCGAGCCAAAGACGTGGCAGCTAGGCCAGCGAGGACATCGCGACGCCTCATGCGCGGTCAATCGTGCTTAGCGCCATCAAAAGTCACACGCCCTTCGTCCTCGTGAATCCCATAGTGGCGCCCGGGAGAAGGAGAGGCAAATCGGGAGAAAGGCGCTCATGTGGGGGCCCGGCCGGGCGGCAAGGCCGAAAGGTCCTCGTCGAAGCGGCTCGCGACTCAGCCAAAAAATGGAAAGTCGCTAGCGCCGCAAGCGCGGCAAACTTCCGTCTCTACCAATTGGTCGAACTAGTCTCGGATTGCTTATCAGCCGAAGGGCTGGAGAACCGCATTCCTGACGGCGAGAAATCATACATTATCAGGCTTGGAGAGGAACGGCGCCAGATATGTACAAGTGTGGCAGGCTTGACCGACCGCCCCTAAGCAACTGAAGTCCCAGAGAAATCGATCTGGATCTCAATGAGCATGTTTCCACCAAGAAAGCCTGGTGGAGCTGAGGGGACTGCAACCCTAGGTCCAGCCAAGCCACTGTATTTTCTTCAAGTCTTTGCCAAGATGAGGTTTCCGGGGATGAGATCGGGGATGAAGCGGGGATTTGTCGCCTCGCTACCTCGAAGTGTTCCCGGTCTCGCGTTAGTTGCGTCGTTGGGCTGCTCTCGCAGCCCAGCGCCTTCTTGCCGGCGTTCGCCAGGCCGGTTCCTCAGATGTCCTCCGGCGGGATCCGAGCATCCAGTGGTCGTAGCCTATCGGGTCGGTAAGGTGGTAGTTCGTGGCGCGATGCGCTCGTCGAATCCGAATTCGACGTCTGGGCGCTCGATTTCTTCGGCTTCGGCGGATCGGACACATACCTGGCCATAACTCGACCCACACGACCCATAGGCCGGCATGTTGTCCATCCAGCGGGCTCATGACCACGTACCCAAAAAAAATTGCCAGCAACCTATAGACGACCGGTCTAATCGAATCTATGTGTAGCTCATGGCACAGGCAAACGGCAACCTAGACACCCGGCAAGCCATCCTCGACACCGCCCACCGCATCGTGGGCGCGAAGGGGTTTTCGGGCGTCGGCCTTAACGAAATCCTGGCCGCGGCCGGTGTCCCGAAGGGTTCTTTCTATCACTACTTCGGCTCGAAGGAGGCCTTCGGCGAGGCACTCCTGGCCGACTACTTCGAGGAGTACCTCGCCGACATCGACATCACCCTCGCCGATACCGGCCTGAACCATGGCGAGCGCCTGATGAATTACTGGCACAAGTGGCAGGCGACCCAGGGCAGCATCGACTACCAGCGCAAGTGCCTTGCCGTGAAACTCGCGGCCGAGGTCTCGGACCTGTCCGAGCCCATGCGGCTGGCCCTCAAGGCCGGCACGGCTGGGATCATCGACCGTGTGGCGGGCGCCATCGAGGCGGGCGCCGCCGAGGGGTCGCTCACGGTCGACGGCGAGCCGCGTACCACGGCCGAGACACTCTACCACCTGTGGCTTGGTGCGAGCCTGATGGCGAAGATCGAACGCACTAACGCGCCGTTCGACACCGCGATGAAGACGACGCAGCGTATCCTGAACCAACCACGGGCTTGATTCAGCGAACCGACGGATCGCTGCACCAGCATCGAAAGATTTATAGACGACCAGTCTATTTAATCAGCATTCGGAGATTATGATGACCCCACGAACCGCCCACCCCGTCGCCCCATACGTGCTGCTCGCCGAGCTCGGAACCGTCTTGTTCGGCGGCACCGCCGCCTCGGCTGAGGAGCGCATCACCCTGGAGATCATCGGTGCCGTTCGCATGGTCGACCCGGAGGCGGTCAGCCGTGCGGACGTGGCGCCTGTGAGGACCGAGGCCAGCGAAGCCCGCGAGGCGACCGCGGGGAAGTCTACCGGCAGGATGGCGGACCGTCACAACTGACCCGCTCGCACACGCACTGACGACCACTCACACCGAACCCGGAGAACGACGATGAAGATTCTGATGGTGCTGACTTCCCACGACCGGCTCGGCGACACCGGCCGCAAAACCGGCTTCTGGCTGGAGGAGCTCGCCGCGCCCTATTACGTATTCAAGGATGCCGGTGCGGACGTGATCCTGGCATCGCCCAAGGGCGGTAAGCCTCCGCTCGATCCGAAGAGCAACGAGCCAGGCTTCCAGACCGACCTGACCCGTCGTTTCGAGGCGGATGCCGGGGCCAACGCGGTGCTGGCGGAGACGGTCCGGCTCGACGGCGTCACCCACGACGCTTTCGACGCGGTGTTTTACCCCGGCGGTCACGGGCCGCTCTGGGACCTTGCCGAGGACGCCGCCTCCATCAAGCTCATCGAGACGACGCTGCAGGCAGGCAAGCCCGTCACCCTCGTCTGCCACGCCCCGGGCGTGCTGCGTCACGCCAAGGCGCCCGACGGCAAGCCGCTGGTCGAGGGGAGGGCCGTCACCGGCTTCACCAACACCGAGGAGGAGGCGGTCGGCCTTACCGAGGTGGTCCCGTTCCTTGTCGAGGACGAGCTCAAGCGGAACGGCGGCGCGTTCTCCAAGGCGGGCGACTGGGAGTCGTATGTGGTCGCCGATGGTCTGCTGATCACCGGACAGAACCCGGCCTCGTCCGGACCCGCGGCCGAGCGCCTCCTCGACCGTCTCAAGAACGAGTGACGGCACGAAGTCCGCGGTCGCTTCCAGCCACAGGGAGCGGCCGTGGCCAGGAAACCCTCCGGACCGATCCGGTCGACCGGGACACATCCGATGACCATAGCCACCGACACCTTCGTCCGACTGCAACGGACGTACGGTCTCACGTCGCGTTCCGGCGTGATCGGGACCCTGATCCCGCACGTCAGGATATTCTGGTCGACGGAGCGGACCAACAAAGTCCCGACCCTGCCCGACATGAGCATCGTGCTCATGATCAATGGTCGGAAAACCGCGCACCTGCCGGACCGGGACGTCCATTACGACAAGGACAACTACCTCGTCGTGACGGCGTCGGTACCGTACGAATGCGAGAGCACCGCCAGCGAGCGTGACCCCTTGCTCGGGGTGGTCGTCGACGTCGACTTGCAGGCATTGAACCGGTTCGCGAAGCTTCCAGGGATGGCATCGGTCGGGGCGCCGGCGACGCCGACGCCCCTGGGGCCCGGCCTCCATCCGGCCGCCCTTAGTGCCGAGTTGTCTGATGCCAGCCAGCGCCTCGTACGCATGCTGTCCTCCCCCAGCGATACGCAGGCGCTCGGTACCGCGATTGCCGACGAGATCCTGTACTGGGCGCTCAAGGGCGAGCATGGGCCCGCGCTGCTCTCGCTGGCCGACCAATCCAGCCGGCAGGCGCGCATCGCCCGCGCGATCTCGTGGATACGGCGCGACGTCACAAGGCCGCTAAACGTGTCGGAATTGGCTGAAGTATCCGGCATGAGCGTCAGAAGCTTTTATCGAGCATTCAAAGCGATAACGTCAGTCACGCCCCTGCAATACGTCAAGATTGTCCGATTGGACTTGGCGATGACCCTTTTGCGGCGCGGAGGCCGGGATGCGGGCTCTGTCGCGCGGGAAGTCGGCTACGAGAGCGGCTCGCAGTTCAGCCGCGAATTCAAGCGTCGTTTCTCGGCGTCGCCGACAGATCCGAAGGTTACGGGCCGAGCGTAACGCACACGGCAAGCACCGGGTACGTCACGGATCCGAATTTTGGCACGATTGAACGCGCGTTTGGCAGGAATAGGCAAAACAGCGTTTGCGATCTCGTTATAGTAGCGCTTGCAAAGGCAGCATCGGCATGAAGAATCCTTCCATGGCAGCAGTGACGCCCCGCCTGTTTGAGCCGATAATACTCGACGGTCTAACGCTGGAGAACCGCATTTTGGTCGCGCCGATGTGCCAGTATTCGGCACGGGATGGCGAGGCTACCGACTGGCACATGATGCATCTCGGGCAGCTCGCAATGTCGGGTGCGGGCCTGCTGACCCTGGAGGCGACCGCAGTCTCCCCGGAGGCGCGCATCACCGCCTGGGACCTCGGCCTCTACGACAACGGCTGCGAGCGTGCGCTTGGCCATGTGCTCGACGCGGTGCGGGAGTACGCACCGGTTCCGGTCTGCATCCAGATCTCCCATGCCGGGCGCAAGGCGTCGAGCGAGGCGCCCTGGGCCGGCGGCCAGCAGATCCCGTCGGAACACGCTTACGGCTGGCGCACCGAAGCCCCCTCGGCGGTCGCACATGGGGAGGGCGAGATCCCGCCTCACGCCCTCGACGCCGCCGACCTCAAGCGGGTGCGGGACCAGTTCGTGGCCACCGCCAAGCGCGCGGCGCGCCTCGGCATCGAGGCCGTCGAACTGCACGGCGCCCACGGCTACCTGCTGCATCAGTTCCTGTCGCCCATCGCCAACAAGCGGACGGATGAGTACGGCGGCAGCTTAGCCAACCGGATGCGCTTCCCCCTGGAAGTCTACGATGCCGTACGGGATGTCGTGCCCGCGGGCTCGCCGGTCTGGTTCCGGGTCTCGGCGACGGACTGGGTCGAGGACGGCTGGGATCTCGACGAGACGGTCGAGCTCGCCCACGCTCTGAAGAAGGCCGGTTCCCCCGCGATCCACGTCTCGACCGGCGGCGTCTCGCCTAAGCAGGCGATCAAGCTCGGGCCGGGCTACCAAGTGCCCTACGCCGAGCGGATCAAGGCTGAGACGGGCCTCGCCACCATCGCGGTCGGCCTGATCACCGAGCCCAGGCAGGCGGA
Source organism: Methylobacterium sp. CM6246 (assembly GCF_054818005.1). Taxonomy (NCBI): domain Bacteria; kingdom Pseudomonadati; phylum Pseudomonadota; class Alphaproteobacteria; order Hyphomicrobiales; family Methylobacteriaceae; genus Methylobacterium; species Methylobacterium sp. CM6246. Next base: position 325,421 of record NZ_JBTXKY010000003.1, on the reverse strand, counting down.
GGCAATTCTGCAGGAGGGCAAGGCGGACGCCGTCTCGCTCGCGCGAGCGATGCTCTACGACCCGCGCTGGCCCTGGCACGCGGCCGCCGAGCTCGGCGCCCAAGTCCGTGCACCAAAACAGTATTGGCGCTCCCAACCCCACGAATTCAAGGCGCTGTTCAAGGACGCCGCTTTCGGACAGCGGTGACCGCCACCCGGTCGTGCAAGCTCACAAAATCACATGTTTAGGTGCGGTACCCGGAAGTCGCCGGATGCCTCGTGCCTCTCTGCCAGGGGATCCGCCATGCCGGTCATCGAGATCAACGGACGATCAAACGACTTCGACGTCACCAACGACACCCCGGTGCTCTGGGTGCTGCGAGACGTGGCGGGACTGACCGGGACGAAGTTCGGGTGCGGCATGGCCCTGTGCGGGTGCTGCACCGTCCTGCTCGATGGCGAGCCAGTCCGGTCCTGCGTCACTGCCATCGGCGATGTGGCAGGGCGGAAGATCACCACCATCGAGGCCATCGGCGAAACGGAAGCGGGCGCCAAGATCCAGAAGGCCTGGCTCGACCTTGAGGTCGTGCAGTGCGGCTACTGCCAGTCCGGGCAGATCATGTCGGCCACGGCCCTTCTCGCCGGCAACCCGAAGCCAACGGACGGCGACATCGACACCGCCATGAGCGGCAACATCTGCCGTTGCGGGACCTACCCGCGCATCAAGGCCGCCATCAAGCACGCCGCGTCACTTTGAGGGGGCCGCCATGAACAAGCCTTTTCCGACGCGCGATGTCGTCGTGCCGTCCCGCCGCACGTTTCTGTCGGGCATCGGCGCCCTCGTCGTCGCGGTGAGCCTTCCGGCTGGCCCGCGCGTGGCCCGCGCCGCAGCGCGTGATTTCGCCCCGAACGCTTTCATCCGCGTCGCGGAGGACGGGACGGTCACCCTGGTGATGCGCGACGTGGAGATGGGCCAGGGCATCTGGACCGGCGCCTCGATGCTGCTTGCCGAGGAACTCGACCTCGGCCTCGACCAAGTCACGCCCCAGTTCGCCCCGCCGGACGAGGCGCTGTACGCGAGCCCGCTCCTCCAGACACAGGCCACCGGTGGCTCGACCTCGATCCGCGGCGATTGGGAGGAATTCCGCAAGCGCGCGGCGGTCACCCGGGCGGCGCTGGTACAGGCCGCGGCCGGGCGATGGGGCGTCGAGCCGGCCACCTGCACGGTCGAGCGCGGGGTCGTAAGGCACGCCTCTTCGGGCCGCTCCGCGTCCTACGGGTCGCTCGCCGCGTTGGCGGCCGCAGCGCCGCTCCCGGCCGACGCGCCGTTAAAACCAAAAGAGACCTGGAAGCTGATCGGTACGCCGCAGAAGCGGCTCGACACACCCACCAAGGTCAACGGTCGGACCGTCTACGGCATCGACGCCAAGGTGCCCGGCATGAAGGTCGCCACCGTCGCGATGTGTCCCGTCCTCGGCGGCAAGTTGGTGAAGGTCGACGACGCCGCTGCGCGGAAGGTCAAGGGCTTCGTCGCCGTTCTGACGCTGCCGGACGGCGTCGCCGTCGTCGGCGACCACTTCTGGGCGGCCAAGCAGGGCTTGGATGCGCTCGACGTCGAGTGGGACCTGGGGCCGAACTCGAAGGTCTCGCAGGCTGACATCGTTTCGGGCCACCGCGAGGCGGCCAAGAAACCGGGCCTCGTGGCCAAGGCCGAGGGAGACGCCGTGGGGGCGATTGCCGGCGCGGCGATTAAGCTCGACGCCGTCTACCAGCTCCCCTTTCTGGCGCACGCGCCGATGGAGCCGATCAACTGCACCGTCCACGTGCGCCCCGACGGCGTCGACGTCTGGTGCGGCACCCAGGTGGCCGGCCGCGCCCAGGACGAGGCCGCGAAGGCCGCCGGCGTCGACAAGGCCAAGGTCACGGTCCACAGCCACATGATCGGCGGCGGTTTCGGCCGACGGCTGGAGGCCGAGTACGTCGGCATCGCGACCGCGCTCGCCAGGCAGGTGCCCTACCCGCTGAAGATGGTCTGGACTCGGGAGACCGATATCCAACGCGACCGGTACCGGCCCTACTACTACGACCAAATCTCGGCCGGCCTCGATACTGAGGGCCGGATCGTCGGCTGGACCCACAAGGTGACGGGCTCCACCGTCATGGCGCGCTGGGCGCCCCCCGGCATGCGCCCGAACGGGATCGACCCCGACACCGTCGAGTGCGCGGAGGAGACGCCGTACGATATCCAGGCCTACCACGTGTCTTGGGTGCGCCACGAGCCGCCGGGCGTCGTCACGGCGTGGTGGCGGGGCGTCGGCCCGGCCCACAATGTCTTCGTCGTGGAGAGCTTCGTCGACGAGCTTGCGTACGCGGCCAAGCAGGACCCGGTGGCCTTCCGCCGGCGGCTGCTCGCCAAGAACCCGCGGACGCTGAAGGTGCTGGAACTCGCCGCCGAAAAATCGGGCTGGGGCACGCCGCTCCCCCCGGGCGTCGGGCGCGGCGTGATGGTCGAGAACGCCTTCGGCTCGTTTCTGTCCGTGGTCTGCGAGGCGGAGGCCACGCCAGACGGCGACATCCGCCTACGCCGGATCGTAGCGGCGATCGATTGCGGGCAGGCGGTCAACCCCGATTCCGTGCGCGCGCAGATCGAGGGTGGGCTCGTCTTCGGCATGACGGCGGCGCTCTACGGCGAGGTCACCCTCGACAAGGGCCGGGTGCAGCAGTCGAACTTCAACACCTATCGCATGCTGCGCATGGACGAGACGCCGCCCATCGAGGTCCACTTGGTCGACAGTGACCAGAAGCCCGGCGGGCTTGGCGAGACCGGAACGGCGGCCGCCTTCCCGGCCCTCGCCAACGCGGTGTTTGCAGCCACCGGTAAGCGCGTCCGGCGCCTGCCGCTCGTCAGCACCCAGGTGGGGTGACGTGGTGCCCCGCCTCTTGATCAAGCTCGCCGCCGTCGCCGCGACCCTCGTCGTGGCCGGTGGCGGTGCCTTCGCAACGTGGCGCCTGTACGACCGCGACGCGGAGGTCCCGGTGCCGGATGCCCGGCCGACGCCGGAGCTGATCGCCCGGGGCGAGTACCTCGTAAAGGCCGCTGACTGCGCAGCCTGCCACAATGCGCCCGGCGGCAAACCCTTCGCGGGCGGCCTCGCCTTCGCGCTGCCGTTCGGAACCATCTACTCGACGAACATCACCGCCGACCGGGAGACCGGCATCGGAACGTGGAGCGACGACGACCTCGTGCGCGCTCTCCATGAGGGGATCGGCAAGGACGGCTCGCACCTCTACCCGGCCTTCCCCTACGCCTCGTACACAGGGCTGAGCCGCAACGACATCGTGGCGATGAAGGCTTACCTGTTTTCGCTGCCAACCGTGCGCGCGCCGGCTCGCCGGAACGAACTGGCGTTCCCGTTCGACCAGCGCTGGACGTTGGCCTTCTGGAACCTCGCCTTCCTCGACCAGCACCGCTTCCGCCCGGACCCTCAGGCGAGCGCCAGCGAGAACCGCGGTCAGTACCTGGCTACGGCGCTGGGCCATTGCGGCGAGTGTCACACACCGCGCAACGTCGGCTTTGCGATGGCGATGTCGAAGCAGTTCGGAGGGGCCATGCTGGAGGGCTGGAACGCCTACAACATCACCGCGGACAAGGGGTACGGCATCGGCGATTGGAGCGACGACCAGGTCGCCAGCTACCTGTCGACCGGCCACGCCCCAGGGCGCGGTTCGGCGGCCGGGCCAATGGCGGAGGTGGTCGCCAACAGCCTTCAGTACCTGACTCCGGAGGATATTGCCTCCCTAGTGGCCTACCTGCGGCGCGTCGAGCCGCGGACCGGCAAGCCCGGGACTGAGGTCGATCCAGCCCCGGCTCGGATGATCGCGTCCGCCGCCTGGAAGCCGGGCACGTCCGATCCGGGCAACCTAGCCGGCCAGCGGATATTCGAGGGCGTCTGCGCAGGCTGCCATCAGTGGAACGGTGCTGGCCGGCAGACCCACTACGCGTCGCTCGCCGGCAGTCAGGCGGTCAATGATCCCGAGGGCGTGAACCTCGTCCAGGTCATGTTGAAGGGCGCGGACCTCAGGACGGGCAAGGGCCGCGGCTACATGCCGAGCTTCCGCGACGCCTACAGCGATGCCGAATTGGCGGCGGTGGCCAACTACGTCATCGGCCACTTCGGCGGGAAGTCGGGTGCGGTCACGGCAAAGGCCGTACGCGACCGCAGGGCGCCGCGTTGATCCTGACCGGGATGTCTGAGCCCACTGTTCGGGTATCCTGCCCTTGTGCGAGGCTCAGAAAAATCCCGTCGGCAGCTGTCAGGAAGGGCCGGCGGTTCGCCAATGCGATTGTCGAAGTTCATGCCGGCAGCAAGCCCGATGCGCGGTAGCTCTCGATAAGGGTGTCGAACTGCGAGACGTCCGAGCGGCTCCTCGCGTAGAGCTGGGCGCCCGACACCGCGGCGAAGATTGCCCGGGCCCTCGCCTCGCCGTCCTCAGGCTTCGCCGCCCCCGCCATGACCAGCACCTTGGCGAGCCAAGCGACGTTCACGTCGGCGAAGCCCCGCGCCTCCTGCTGCACGACCTCCGGCAGGTTGGCGTACTCGGCCGACATGAAGCTGCACAGGCAGAGCCTATTTCCATCTTCAAGCGAGCGACGGAAGGTGCTCGGGTAGAGCCGCAGGCATTCCATCGGGTCGCCGGTATTCTCCAGCATGGCATCGAGCTCGACCGCGATGTCCTCCCAGTAGCGCCGCGCGACGGCCGCGCCGAGGTCCGCCTTGCTAGCGAAGTGGTGATAGATGCTCGCCGCCTTGATGCCGACATCCGCCGCGAGGTCGCGGTAGCTCAGCCCGCCGTAGCCGTGCGCCTGCGCGGTCTTCCTCGCGGCGGCCAGGATCGTCTCCTTCGCGTTCGTGCTCACACCTGCCTCCGTCCCAGAATCAAAAAATCTACCAATCGTTAGTTAGGAGTTGACGGTCCGGACATCCAGCCCTAACTCTCGGACTGCCTAACGACAGGTAGGGAAGCAGCCATGACCCAGGACATCATCTTCTCCGACGCGACCCGGCTCGCTGAGCTTATCCGGACCAAGCAGCTCTCACCCGTCGAGGTCGTACAAGCGCACCTCGACCGGATCGAGGCCGTCGATCCCAAGGTCAATGCCATCGTCACCGTCGCGGAGGGCGCGCTCGCCGCCGCGAAGGAAGCCGAGGCAGCTGTCATGGCAGGCAACGAACTCGGACCGCTCCACGGCGTGCCCTTCACCGTGAAGGACTCCATCGACACCGCCGGGGTGATGACCCAGCGCGGCTCGCCGATCTTCAAGGGCCGCACCCCCGATGCCGACGCGACCAGCGTCGCCCGCATGAAGAAGGCTGGCGGCATCCTGCTCGCCAAGACCAACCTTCCCGAGTTCTCCTACTGGATCGAGAGCGACAACCTGCTCTCTGGCCGCTCGAACAACCCCTGGGACCTTGACCGCACGCCCGGCGGCTCCAGCGGTGGCGAGTCGGCGGCCATCGCGGCGGGCATGTCGCCTCTGGGCCTCGGTACCGACCTCGCCATCTCGGTGCGCGGTCCGGCTGCCCAGACCGGCATCGTCTCGCTGAAGGCGACCCACGGGCGCGTGCCGATGACCGGTATCTGGCCGCGGGCGCCCCGCCGCTTCTGGCACGTCGGCCCGATGGCGCGCTCGATCCGCGACCTCGCGCTCGCCTTCTCCCAACTCGCCAGCCCCGACGGGCAGGACGCCTTCGCGACGAGCACCGTCCCGTTCGATGCCGGCCTCGGCGCCGCGCCGGACCGAAAGCTCCGCGTCGGCTGGATGGTTGGGCCGGGCTTCGGTCCCATCGACACGGAGGTCGCCGCGACTGTGCGGGCTGCGGCCGAGGCCCTCAAGGGCGAGGGGCACCACGTCGAGGAGGTTAGCATCCCGGCGCTGGAGCGCGACTTCGCCCTCGACGTCTTCAACAAGCTTCACGTCATGGAGATGAAGCCGGCCTTCCGCGAGGCGACGGCCGGGCACGAGGACCAGATGTACAAGATGGCCAAGACGATGCTGTCGCTGCCTGATACCTCGATGGAGGACTACATCGCGGCCGAGCAGGCGGCGGAGCGGCTCCGGGACGGTTACGCGGCCTACTTCTGGGATTACGACGTGCTTCTGACCCCGGTGCTGCCGGTGCCGGCGCACAAGCACGGCATCAGCGAACTCGTCGTTAACGGCGAGACGGTCGACCTGACCTACCTGCAGGGCGCGACGGTGCCCCTGAACGTGACCGGCCTGCCGGGGCTGTCGATGCGGTTCGGGACGAGCCGTGAGGGCCTGCCGATCAACGTGCAACTGGTGGGAAGCTGGCAGGCGGAGACGACCCTCCTGCACGCGGCCTCGGTTCTGGAGGCCGTGAGCCCGGTCCGCGGCCTGCATCCGAGCATCTGACGGGTGTGACTGGGGCCGGAGATATGTCCGGTCTCAGACCGCTGGGATGCTAAAATCGTAAGGCAGCGGTCGATGACGTGACGGGGGGCATCGACCGAAGCATGTCATGGCCCATTAAGCGACCGAAACGCTATTGCTTGGGTCGATGCTGAACCCCTGGGTTTCATGGGCATTCACAGGGTGACATCGGTCACGATCCTCCCCGGAGCATGCCCGGTGCGATTGCGCTCGATTGCGGTGGGCAGATCGTCGAAGGCGACCACCTCGGCGACGGTCGACCGGAGCGTGCCGGCGGCGACCTGCTGGGCGATTGCAGCCAGACAATCGCTGTTGGGCCTATTCGACAGGAAGACGCCGCGCCGGCCTTTGGGCGTACGCGATACGACGTCCGGCGCGGCGATGCTGACCAGGAGGCCATCGGACGACAGGTGTGCCCAGGACCGATCTACGATCACCCCGCCGACGAGATCGACGATCAGATCGATATCTTGCGCAAGCTCCTCGAATTTCTGCTGCCGATAGTCGATCACCTCATCCGCACCGAGGGCCCGGTCATGTGAAAGGCTCGTGGTCGAGGCCGTGGCATAAACGGTCGCGCCGGCCACCTTCGCGAACTGGACGGCGAAGCTGCCCACGCCGCCGGCCGCCCCATGGATGAGCACCCGTCGACCGGCAAGGTCGAAATCCGCAGCCTGGATGACATGCCAAGCCGTCATTGCCGCAACGGGGATGGCCGCCGCCTCGACGTCCGTCAGGGTCGGCGACGTCGGGACGAGCTTCTCCGCGTCGATGACCAGATGGTCGGCGTAGGCGCCGCAGTCGCCGATGGCGGCAAGGACCCGCTCGCCGGGCTTCAGGTTTTCGACACCGGGTCCGGGCCGCAGCACGACGCCAGCCATCTCAATGCCGATGGTCGCCGGCAGCGAAAGCTCGAACTTGTGGCGGACGTAGCCCTCACGGATCTTCCAATCGATGCCGTTCACTCCGGCGGCCTTGACGTGGACCAGAACCTTGCCGGGACCCGGAACGGGCGCAGGCACGCGGTCGATGACGAGGCCTTCCCGACCGCTGTATGCATGAAGCCGTAAGGCCCTGCCGAAGGCGGCCGGTTTGAAACCGGAATCGTTGCGCATGAGATCGTTGGACTGGGACATGGGTTTCTCCTTCCATTCGGAAGGTACCTGTCTCGGATCCACTCGGCAGGCCGACGATTTGGGACGGGCCGTCTCATCCGCGAAACGCTCAATGAGTTCCAGCCGCCCCGTCAGCCGGATCGAACCACCCACCTTAACGGGAGTGCCCCCTCTTCACCGCGTGGCCAGTTGTGCGATCAGCCATCGGCCTGCAGGGCCGGGAGGGCGCTCGATGGGGTAGACTGCCCACATCGGCAGGAACAGGCCTCCTTTGGGCAGGGCAGCGATGTCCAGCCGCACGAGTTGGCCGCTCGCCAGATCATCCTTGACGACGTCGAGGGGCATCCCACCCCAACCAAGCCCAGAGCGCAGGAAGGCGTGCTTGGCCCCGAGATCCGCCAAACGCCAGGTCCTCGGGGAGAATACGCCGAACTCGCGCCCCTTGGTCAGCTCGCTCCGGTCGGTCAGGACCAACTGGACATGCTCGGCCAGGTCGGACGTCGGGATCGTCCCGGTCCGTCGGGCGAGCGGATGCGCGGGCGATGCAACCATTACCAACTCGATCTGGCACAACGCCTCGCGCGCGAGCTCGGGGGGCAGCAGGGGCGTGGCGCCAGCGACCGCGAAGGCGCAGCGTCCGTCGAGAACCGGTGCGATCACCGCACCGAGGGTCTCGACCTGGATGCGCAAGGGGGTCTTAGGGAAGGCCGGCTGGAATGAGACCACGGCGGCCGTCAGCACCTGGATCGGGAACAGGACGTCGAGGACGATGCTCACCTCCGGCTCCAGGCCGCCGGCGAGGTCCCTGGCGTGCGACTTGAAGGTCTCGGCGGCCGCCACGGTCGCACGGGCATGAGCCAGCAACACGCCGCCGGCCTCGGTCAGGACCGGATAGCGGCTGGAGCGGTCGAACAGCTTGATGCCGGACTGAGCCTCAAGGTTGGCCATCGATTGGCTGACGAGGGATTGCGCTCGCCCGAGCTTGCGCCCGGCCGCCGAGAAGCTACCGGTGTCGACGGCGGCGACGAAGGTTCGCAACTGATCGAGGGTGAGCTGATCGAGCATCCATCTGTCCAGGTGATGGGACGCATCGAAAGATAGAGGCTTCGAGGGGGGATGGAAGAAGATTAGGTCTGGGTTCACAGCCAAGCCGCAGCCGCGGTCGCCCGCCTAAAGCCGGATGCCCATCATGTCCCAGACCTTCACGGCCTCGTCCGCCCCGTCGCGCAAGCTCAACATCGTCGCCTGGTCGCTGCAGGTGCTGCTCGCCCTGGTGTTCCTCGCCGCGGGCGGCGCCAAGCTCGCCGGGGTGCCCATGATGGTGCAGGTCTACGAACTCATCGGTGTCGGCCAGTGGTTCCGCATCGTCACCGGCCTCGTGGAGGTCGCCGGAGCCGTGGCCCTGCTGATCCCTGGATATGCCGCCTTCGCTGCCCTCTGGCTTGCCTGCACCATGGCGGGCGCCATTCTGGCCCATCTTACAGTCCTGCCCACGCCCGCCGCTCCGGCCGCCGTGCTGCTCGCCCTGACGGCGACCTTGGCCTGGCTGCGCCGGGATCAGATCCTCGCGGTTCTCGGTCGCCGCTGAGCCCTTGCCGACCGGGAGGTCCCGGCCGCCCGCCTCGGCCTCCCTCGTCCAAGGATTATCGACTCAACACGTCCCCTTAATCCCGCGTTACGCACTACAGGTCATCCGCCATGGAAATCGGCATCGACAGCTTCGCCGTCACGCTTCCCGACTTGAAGACGGGCCGCACTGTCACGGGGACGGAACGGATGGAGCGGCTGCTCGGCGAGGTCGAGGTCGCCGACCACGCCGGGCTCGACGTCTTCGGCATCGGCGAGCACCATCGGGCGGAGTTCCTCGATTCCGCCCCCGCCATCATCCTCGCGGCCGCGGCGGCGCGCACCAGCCGCATCCGCCTGACGAGCGCCGTCACGGTGCTCAGCGCCGCCGACCCGGTCCGCGTCTTCCAGGAGTTCGCCACCCTCGACCTGATCGCCAAGGGGCGGGCTGAGATCGTGGTCGGGCGCGGTTCCTTCGGCGAGGCCTACCCGCTCTTCGGTTTCGCCGCGGAGGATTACGACGCGCTGTTCGTAGAGAAGCTCGACCTGCTCCTTTCGCTGCGCGATCGGACTCACGTCACATGGCGCGGCCGTTTCCGCCCGGCGCTGACCGGCCAGGGGGTCTACCCTCGCCCGCACCAGGACAGGCTCCCGGTCTGGATCGGCGTCGGCGGGACCCCGGCCTCCTTCGCCCGCGCGGGCACCATCGGCTTGCCCCTGATGGTCGCCATCATCGGTGGCAGCTTTCAGCGCTTCCGGCCCCTAGTCGACCTCTACCGCGAGGCCGGAGGTCAGGCCGGCCATGACCCGGAGACTCTGAAGGTGGGCGTGCACGCGGTCGGTTTCGTCGCCGATACGGACCGGGATGCCCAGGAGGCGTTCTTTCCGGGGTGGGCGCAATTGTTTGGGAAGATCGGGGCGGAACGCGGCTGGCCGAGCACGGGCATGCGCGAACAGTTCGAGGCGATGTGCGGCCCCCACGGCGCCTACCTCATCGGATCGCCGGAAACGGTCGCGGCAAAGACGATTGCGGCCAGCAAAGCGTTGGGGGGCATTTCCCGCCTGACGTTCCAGATGAGTTCGGCGATGCAGGAGCCCGACGCCATGCGGCGGTCGATCACGCTGCTGGGCACCGAGGTGATCCCGAGGGTCAAGGCGCAACTCGCGCAGGTCGCGTGACCGACAACGGCGCCCACGGCATGGCCGGACCTGCGGCCTGACATCATCCGCCCGGCCGATGACCGCCGGGAAAACCAACCCACCAATCCCAGGGACGTACGACCATGACCGATGCCACGTTCAAGCCGACGATCTACCTCAAGGCCGGCTGCCCGTTCTGCCTGAAGGTTCGCCTGTTCCTGCTCGAAACCGGCCAACTCGACCAAGTCGTCCTGCAGGAGTTCGTGCCCGGCGACGATGAGGAGGCCGCGATCCGCGCGCTGCTCGCACCCGTTGTCGAGAAAGTCACCTTCCCGACGGCCGAACTTACGCCTGGCCGGTTCACGACCGAGTCCGACGCCATCGTCGCCCATTTCGCCAAGCTAGCCGGCGTCGATCCCGACGCCCTTCCGACTTACCGGTCCTATCTCGACGGGGTCTACAAGGGCATGCAATCGCTCTTCCGGGAGAACCTGCAACTCAAGAAACAGGCGGAATCGGCCTGATACCCGGCCACCTGCATCCGGCCTGGCCCGTCATCCGCTGATATGGGCGGCCAGTTCATCAGCGGTTCCCATCGGAAACGCCTCCTTGAGGTGGTTAAGGAGGGCGGACACCCGCGCGCTCAGCAGCCGCCGTGACGGGTAGAGGGTCCAAAGGGCGATCTCGGGTCTGTCGAGATCGCCCCAGAGCACTAACCTGTCGGCAGCCAGGTCATGGCTGACGGGGGAGACGGGAAGGCGCCCGGCGCCGACGCCAGCCAGGACTGCATCGCGGACCATCATCAGCGATGGAAGGTTGAGGACGGGCCCGGCGGTGACGTTCGACTTGCCCGCTGGTGATCGCACGGGGAGGTTCACTACGGCCAGGACAATGTCCTCGGCGACCATGTCGTCGCGGTGCTGTCGGAGGGTGTCCCCGATGCCTATCTGGCCGAACTGCGGGAGGACGGCGTCTACTACCTGTTCGCCGGCCCGGATAGACGGGACCTCGGGGGGCGCGATGGACGCCTTCGGCGAAACCTTCGGCATCGAGACGATCCTGCTGGAGGGCGGCGCGGGCATCAATGGCGCCTTCCTGAAGGCCGGCCTCATCTGATCGGCCCCCACGAGGTGGTCCAAGGGTAAAGTTAGTGCACGGTGGGCCGCTCCGCCACGAGTAGCTTGGCCGGCGGAGCTGGTCGGGCGAGCGCAGCCGGCCAAGCGGAGAAGGCTGGCACGAACTCCTCTGGTGCCGGCGGCCGGTATCCCAAAGAGGCATGCGGGCGCACGCCGTTGTAGTGACGTCGCCAGCTTTCGATGACGACCTGCGCTTCTCTGAGTGTGTAGAAGATCTCGCCGTTCAGAAATTCGCCGCGAAGCCGTGCGTTGAAGCTTTCGACGTAGCCATTCTCCCACGGTGAGCCTGGCGTGATGTAGGCCGTCTTTGCTCCGACGCCGGTGATCCAAACTTGTACGATCTTCGCAACGAACTCCGGGCCGTTATCCGAACGGATATGGCTAGGTACGCCACGCAGGATGAACAGATCCGAGAGCACGTCGATGACGTCGGTTGCCTTCAGCTTGCGTGCGACTCGGATCGCCAGGCATTCGTGCGTGAACTCGTCGACCACGTTGAGCATCCGGATCTTGCGTCCATCGTGCGTGCGGGCCTCGACGAAGTCGTACGACCACACGTGATTGGGGTGTTCCGAGCGAAGACGGACACAGGAGCCGTCGTTGTCTCAGATCCGCCCCCGCTTGGGCTGTCTGGCTGGGACCTTCAGACCCTCACGCCGCCAAATGCGCTCGACGCGCTTGTCGTTGACGAACCAACCGGCCGCCTTCAGCAATGCGCTGATCTTGCGGTAGCCATAGCGTCCGTACTTCTCAGCCAACGCCACGAGATCGGCCGTCAGCGCCTCTTAGTCGTCGCGGCCCCGCGGTACCTTGCGCTGTGTCGAGCGATGCTGTCCGAGCGCCCGACAGGCACGGCGCTCGGAGACGGTCATCGTCCGCATGATGTGCTCGACACAGGCGCGTCGGCGCGCGGGGCTCGAGACGTCTTCCCCGGGACGCCTCCTGCAAGATCAGCTTGTCCAGCGTCAAATCGGCGATGGCTTTTCGAAGCCGAGCATTCTCGGTCTCCAGACTCTTCATACGTCGAACTTGATCCGACTTCAGGCCGCCAAACTCACGTCGCCACCGGTAGTACGTCACCGAACTCACACCGAGCGCGCGGATTGCATCGGCCACGCTCTGGCCCTGTGAGATTAGCACGTCCGCCTGACGTAGCTTCGCGACGATCTCCTCGGGCTTCGGGTGTTTTGCCATCTCGTCCGTCCTCAAGGCTCAAAAGCCATACCAAAGGGCGGACCAATTCAATGGGGGCTGACCATTAGGCCGTCCCGACGAAAGCTCCGAAGCGGACACAGCAACGGCTGAATCTGTGAGTCTGTACTGCGGCACTCTAGGAACTTCGGCCAAGACAATCGAAGCGTTAATTGCCAAGCTGGGTCGACCGGCTTGTCGATCAGTTTGGTGACCGCCGCGTCGTAGGGGACGGCTTGCGGCGAAGCCCTCAAGCGCCGATCAGTTTCTTCATTCGATCGAGGTTGGCCAATTGCTGAAGGGCGTTGTTGTGGTTGGCCGCGGCAAGGCCGAGGATAACCGCCTCCAGTTCAATCAGCGTTGTGGCGTGGAGCACTACCTGGTTGGCACGTCCACGCCGGGCCAGCAGTACGACCGTAGCTTGCCGGGTGATGGTGCTGTCTTGGGTGTCAGTCACCAGGACCACGCGTAGGTCGATGCGGCGAGCCTCGGCCATGACGGCTTGAACCTCGCGATAGGGCTGGCCATAGGCGAGCAGCAGTATTGCGTCGCCGGCCAGCGATTCCTTCGGCTCGAGCTTGAGGGCCTCGCCCATGATGCCGGCACGGTCGAACCGTCCGCGCTGGCTTTACCTAGGCGGCGATCAGGCGGTCGATCGAGCCGTCGTCCACGCGCTCATCCAGGTGGAACGGGGTCGGTGCGGTCCGGAAGACGCCCTTAACGTCGGCGGTCAAGCGTATGAAAGGGCCTCCTGCATGCTGGTGATCTTGTCGCTGCAGACGCGAACATCGGAACCGTCGAGGATAAGTTCGTCCCTTGCGAGGAACGCGACCCTCTTCGCGTAGCCGCCCTTCGGGATGGCATCCGTGAAAGCTTGTCCTGATCGGCGGGCCACTCGACCGGCATTCCTGCCAGAATGAGCCTACTCATAGGCGCTTCAGCCACCGGCCCGACCCCGGTTGGGCCCGGGGGGTGGCATCCTGTGCCACGATCTCGCCCCGGCGTAGCACCGTCGTGGGCCAACCAGTGACCGTCCGACCGGTATAGGGTGTGAAACCCGTTCGGTCGGTCACGAGGTCATCTGTCAGCGTCACGGCGCGGGCCGGGTCCCAAACGACGAGGTCGGCATCCTGGCCGACGGCGATCGAGCCCTTCGTCGTCAGGCCGTAGAGCCGCGCCGGCGCCGTCGCAGTGATGTCGACGAACTTTCGCAGCCCGAGGCGCCCCCTCGACACCATAGCATCGAACAGCAGTGGCATCCGGAATTGCAAGCCCGGCATACCGTTCGCGATCTCCTTGAACGTCGTGGCTGGACCGGCCTTGAGCTTCCCGGTCTCGTCCATCCGGTAAGGCGCATGGTCGGACGAGACGATCTGGAGGTCGCCGAGATCCAGGGCGCGCCAGAGGGCCTCTTGGTCCCGCGTCTCGCGCACTGGCGGCGAGCACATCCACTTGGCCCCCTCGATCCCGGGCCTGTCGAGATCGGCGGCAGTGAGGAATAGGTATTGCGGGCAGGTCTCGGCCATGACCTTGACCCCTTCGCCCCGGGCGCGGCGCAGGATGGCCGCGCCTTCAACGGTTGAGACGTGGAAGACCATCACGGGCTGGTCGAGGAACTCAGAGAAGCGCACGATGCGCTCGAACGCCTCGCTTTCCGACAACCGCGGATGGCTGTCAGCGTGGTACTTCGGGGCGACCTTGCCCTGGGCGATGAGGCGCTTGCCCATCCAGGCGATCATGCCGTGGTTCTCGGCATGCGTGCAGACGAGCGCCCCGGCCTCACGGGCAGTGCTCATCAGGTCGAGCATCTGCTCGTCGTGCAGCCGCAGCCGGTCGTAGGTCATGAAGGCTTTGAGCGAGGTGTGGCCCGCCTTCACCAAGGCGGGAATGTCCTCCTTGAGGACCTTGTCGGTGGGGTCGGCCACGATGAGGTGGAAGGCGTAGTCGATGACGGCGCCCCTCCGCGCGAGCGCCGCGTAATCCTCCACAACCTGCGCGAGATCCATGCCGACATGCTGGGCGGCGAAGGCGATCACCGAGGTCGTACCGCCGAGAGCGGCCGAGGTCGTGGCGCTTTCCCAAGTGTCGGCGTTCAGCATGCCGTTGGCCGAAACCTGCTCGATATGGGCGTGGGCGTCGACGCCCCCCGGCAGGACGAGCTTGCCCGCAGCGTCGATCTCGGAGCGGCCCTGCGGGAGATTCGTACCGAGGGCGGCGACCGTCTCGCCCCGCACGGCCACGTCGGCCTGAAAGATGTCGGTCGCGGTCGCCACCGTGCCGCCGCGCAGTACGACGTCGTAGATCGGATCGCTCATTGTGCGGCTCTTGCTCGGAACTTGCTTCGGAGGACCGGCGCGCCGGGCTGGGGCGTGATGGGGAAGCAGCGATGACGGCGCAGCAGCGGATCGTGGTGATCAACCCCAATGCGAACGAGGCGGTCACGCTGGGGCTCGAACACGCGCTCGCGCCGCTCTCCGCGCTGGGATGTCCGCAGATCGTGTGCCGGACGCTGACGGAGGGGCCATTCGGGATCGAAACCCAGGCGGATGTCGAGAGCGTCACGCTCCCGCTTAAGCGCTTCGTGGAGAGCGACGCCGAGGCCGCCGCCTTCGTCATCGCCTGCTACTCCGACCCGGGCCTCCACGTTTGCCGCGAGGCGACCGCGCGTCCGGTCTTCGGAATCGCGGAAGCCGGGGTGCTGACGGCGCTCGCCCGGGCCGACCGCTTCGGCGTTATCGCGATCCGCACCCGCTCGATCCCCCGGCACATGCGCTACCTGCGCCAGATGGGTCTCACCGAACGGCTCGCGGGCGAGCGGGCGCTGGAGATGTCGGTGGCCGAGACGGCCTCCGGCGAGGGCACCCTCGCAAGCATAATCACAGTCGGGCGTGCGCTGCGTGATGGGGACGGCGCCGGGGCTATCGTCCTGGGTTGCGCGGGCATGGCAGCTCATCGCAGGCCGCTCGAGGACGAACTGGGGATCCCCGTGATTGACCCAACGCAGGCCGCTGTCGCGATGGCCTACGGCGCCCTGGCCTTCCACTAGGCTGGCATCTTCGCCCACAGCTTCAGGCATCGCGCGAGCGGAGCCAATCCGCGTAGCTCGGCCGCTCCAGCGCGAAGCGGTCGTCTTGCCGGGCGTAGCTGTCCCCGAACAGGCGGCCGACAGGACGGTAGGCCTCCGTGTCGATCCTCAGTCGCTCGCCGTCGAGAAGGCCTGGCCGGGCATGGAGGCGCAGCACCTCGCCAACAAGCAGTTCACGCTGAGGGCCGAAGGCGAGTGAGACCTCGCGCCGACATTCGAGGGCGAAGGGCGCTTGCGCGATGTGAGGCACGGGGATCTCGATGCCATCCTTCAAGGAGAGGCCGGCCACCTCGACCTCGCTCACATTGGGCGGGAAGTCGATGGCGCAGACATTCATCCCCTCGGCCATCGCCTCGTCCACGAGGTTGACGACAAACTGTCCGCTGCGGGCGATGTTGCGCGTCGTGTCCTTGGGGCTGTGATCGGGCTTGTGCTGAAGGCCGAGCACGATCAGGGCCGGGTCCTCCGAGAACACGTTGAAGAAGGAGTACGGCGCTGCATTGACGGTGCCGTCCGGTCCCAGCGTCGTCACGAGGGCAATGGGGCGCGGCACAATCGTCGCGCAGAGGAGCTTGTAGCGCTCGTACGGTGCGAGATCTGCAAAGCTGACGCTATCCATGGGTTCAGTCCGGGAGAACGATGCCCGTCTGGGCGGTGATGCGGCCGTAATGTTCGACGCGACGGTGGCGGGCGAAGTCGAAGATCGTCTCCTTGCCGAAGCGCGTTTCGTCGAGGTCACAGGAATGGACGATGATCCCGTCCGCCTCGCCCACGAGTTCGGCGGCGATGAACCCGTTCGGATCGACGATCAGCGTGCCGCCGGTCAGATGATGGCCGTCCTCGTCCCCCGCCTTGGCGACCGCCACCACCCAGGTGGCGTTTTGGTAGGCGCCAGCTTGGCAGGACAGGCGATGGTGGAACAGCCGCTGCTCCAAGCCCTCGCCGCCTCGCTGCGAATTCACCGAGGGGGTGTTGAACCCGAGCGTTACCATCTCGACGCCCTGCAGGCCCATGACGCGGTAGGTCTCCGGCCAACGCCGGTCGTTGCAGACGCACATGCCCAGAATGCCGCCGAGCGCCCGCCAGACCGGGAAGCCGAGATCGCCCGGCTCGAAGTAGCGCTTCTCGAGGTGCTGGTGAGTGCGCCCCGGGTCGTACTCGACGTGTCCCGGCAGATGGATCTTGCGGTACTTGCCGACGATCGCGCCGGATTTGTCGACAAGGATCGAGGTGTTGAAGTGTTGGCCCTCCGGCGTGAGCTCGGCGTAGCCGAACGTCATGGCCATGCCGTGCGTCCTGGCGCGGGCGAACAGCGGCGCCGTCGCCGCGCTCGGCATGGTTGCCTCGAACCAGGCATCCGCGTCGCGGCGGTCCTCAAGGTGCCAGCGCGGGAAGAAGGTGGTGAGCGCCAGTTCCGGGTAGACGATGAAGTCGGCGCCCTCAGCCTTGGCCGCGTCCATCAGGGCGATCATGCGCGCGATGACGCTCGCGCGATCTTCGCTCCTCTGGATGGGGCCGAGCTGGGCGGCGGCCGTGCGGATCACGCGCATGGAGGGTCCTTTCGTCGTGTGTCGTGCCGCCGCCGCACGCCCGCAGCGGCGGGCGGGGCGAGGGGCGTAGTCGGCATCAGGCGGTCGCGGCGAGGGGCGCCCCCGGATCAAAATGCGGGATCGCGGCCAGCAGCTCGCGGGCGTAGGCGGATTGCGGGCGGGCGAAGAGCGTTTCGCTCGCCCCTTCCTCCACCACCCGCCCGTTATGCAGCACGATCGTGCGCTCGCACATCATGCGCACCACGTTCAGGTCGTGGCTCACGAACAGGAAGGCGAGGTCGTCCTCCCGGCGGAGACGGTCAAGGAGGTGCAGGATCATGGCTTGGACCGAAACGTCGAGTGCGGCCGTCGGCTCGTCCAGGATGAGGAATCGCGGCCGGACGGCGATCGCCCGGGCGATGCCGATCCTGGCCTTCTGGCCGCCCGAGAGCTGGTGGGGGAACCGGTCGATGAGATCGGGTCCGAGGCCCGAGCGCTCGGCGCTCTCCATCACCCGCGCGCGGAGCGCCGCACCGCGCAGGCTGGTCAATCGTTTAAGGGGCTGCGCGATGCTGTCGAAGGCGGAGAAGCGCGGATTGAGGCTGTCGTTCGGATCCTGGAAGACGATCTGGATGGCGCGACGAAGCTCCGAGCGGTGGAAGTCGCGGGCCGGGACGTCGCCGATCGACTGGCCGTCGAACAGGATCGTGCCCTCGCTTGGGTCGATCAGGCGGCAGATCAAGCGCGAGGTCGTGCTCTTGCCGGATCCGGACTCGCCGACGAGGCCGAGGCTCTCACCCGGCCGCATCGTCAGGGAGACGCCGTCGACCGCGGCCGCGCTGCCGTAGCGCTTGACGAGGTCCCGCGCCTCGAGGAGGAGCGGGGTGCCGCGCGGTGGCGCGGGGCGGGGAGCGGCGGGCATGCCGGAGCCCGCCGGCCGCGTCTCTCCCACGAGGTCGGCGAGCGTCGAGTTCGGCGTCGGCGAGGCCGCAACCAGCCGTTTCGTGTAGGCGTGCTGCGGATGCGCGAAGAGCCGCCCCGGCGCGGCTTCCTCCACGAGGCGGCCGCGTTCCATCACAACGACGCGCCCGCAATACTTCGCGGCGAGGCCGAGGTCGTGGGTGATCAGGATCATCGCCATGCCCCGCTCGGCGGTGATGCGAGCCAGCAGATCCATCACGGTCTTCTGCGTCGTGACGTCGAGGCCGGTCGTCGGCTCGTCTGCGATGAGGAGCGCCGGTTCGCAGGCGACCGCGAGGGCGATCATAACCCGCTGGCACATGCCGCCGGAGAGTTCGTGCGGGTAGGCGTCGAGCCGCCGCTCGGGGTCCCGGATCAGCACGGCCTTGAGAAGGTCGAGCGCCCGACCTCGGGCGGCGGCGGCCGAGAGGTCGCGGTGCGCCCGCAGGGCATCGGCTAGTTGCAGCCCGACCGTGCGGATCGGGTTCAGCGCCGCGCGGGGGTTCTGGAAGATCATCGAGATCGCCGCGCCGTGCAGCGCCTGCATCTCCTTGCCCGAGAGACGGGATACGTCATGGCCCTTGAACAGGATGCGCCCGCCCGCGATGCGCCCGGCTCGGTCGAGGAGCCGCGTTGTCGCGAAGGCCGTAACCGACTTGCCCGATCCGCTCTCCCCCACGATGCCCAGCGTCTGGCCGGCCCCGAGTGTGAGGTCGATCCCTCGGAGCGCCTCGATCGGCCCGGCGCGGGTGGCGAAGGTGACGCTGAGATTTTCGATCCGTAGGAGGGGGCTCACGTGCGCTGCCTCGGATCGAGGATGTCGCGCAGCCCATCACCCATCAGGTTGAAGCACAGCACGGACAGCATCAGGGCGAGCCCGGGGAAGGCCACTAGCCACCATTTGCCCGTCGTTATGAAGCGCGCCCCCTCGGCGACGAGGATGCCCCATTCCGGGGTCGGCGGCCGGACGCCCAGCCCGATGAAGGACAGTCCGGCGGCGTTGAGGATGGCCCAGCCGAGGTTCAGCGAGATCTGCACCGCCATCGCCGGCAGGATGTTCGGCAGTAGGTAGCGCAGCACCACGGAGGCGTGGCTCTCGCCTCCGGCGCGGGCGGCCTCCACCCAGCCGAGATCGCGCCGGATGTTCACCTCGGCCCGGGCGAAGCGGATGTAGAACGGGAGATTGATGATGGCGGTCGCGACGACGATGTTCTCGACCCGGTTCCCCAGCGCGGCCACCATCGCCATTGCCAACACGAAGAGCGGGAAGGCCATCAGCACGTCCACGAGGCGACCGACCGCCCGGTCGAGCTTGCCCCCGGCATAACCGCAGAAGCTGCCGATCACTGCCCCGACCACGAAGGAGAGGCCGACGGCCGAGAGCGCAATGGCGAGGTCGAGGCGCGTCGCGGCGATGATGCGGGAGAGGAGATCTCGCCCGAGCTGGTCCGTGCCGGCCCAATGCGCCGCGCTCGGCGGCTGCAGGGCGATTGGGACGTCGGAGGCGATCGGGTCGTAGGGAGTGAGCCAGGGGCTGAACAGGGCGACGAGGCACAGGGCCAGGGCGCCGGCCGAGGCTAGCGCGGTAAGCGGATTGCGGCGCAGGACCCAGGCAAGATGGCCGAGCATGGCGCGGGACGGGGCCGTGACGGCGAGGGTCCTCACGAGATCGACACCCGCGGATCGGCCAAGCCGTAGAGGAGATCGACGACGAGGTTTGCAGCGACGAAGATCGCGGCCATCAGGAGGACGAAACCCTGCACGGGGGCGTAGTCCGAGGAGAGCAGCGCATCGAGGGCGTAGGAGGCGACGCCGGGCCAGGAAAAAACCTTCTCCACCAGCACGTTGGCGCCCAGCATCGTCGAGAAGACGATGCCTGCGATGGTGAGCACCGGCAGGATCGCGTTGCGCAGCGCGTAGGTCACGACGATCTGGGTCCGCGAGAGACCGAGGGAGCGCGCGGTGCGGATGAAGTCGCTGCCGAGTACAGCGAGCATCGAGGCGCGGGTGATGCGTGCGAGGGGGGCGATGACGAATAGGGCCATCGTGACCGCCGGCAGGACTAGCTGCGCGGCGGCGGCGCGCCAGCCCTCTCCATCGCCCGTCAGCGCGAAATCAATGAGCAGGAAACCGGTGATGCCGGGGGGCGCGGCCGCGAACACGTCGAGGCGACCCGTCGGGTCCGGCGCGAAGCCCAAGAGATAGTAGAACACGTAGATCAGCAGCAGCCCCGAGACGAAGGTCGGCACGCAGACCCCGAGCGAGCACAGCAGGCGCACGCCGTGGTCGACCGCCGATCCCGGTCTGAGCGCCGCCAGGATGCCGAGCGGGATCGACAACGTGAGCGCGATGAGCAGCGCCGCGAAGGTCAGTTCGAGGGAGGCCGGCAGGCGCTCGCGCAGATCCTTCACCACCGGCTGGCCCGTGGTCATGGAGCGTCCGAGCTGTCCGGTCCCGACATCTCCGAGATAGCGCAGGAGCTGCTCGGGGATCGGACGGTCGAGGCCCATCTGCTTGCGCACGGCCTCGATCTCCGCCTGCCCGGCATTGGGCCCGGAGGCGAAGAACACGGCGGGATCCCCCGGCAGCACCCGCATCAGGAGGAAGGTGAAGACGAGCACGCCGAGTAGGGCCGGCGCGGAGGACAGAAGCCGGCGTGCCGCCCGCCCCGTGGTCGCGCCGAGGGAGGTCCGCATTATCGCAGCGCCCCGGACACGCCGCGGGAATCACTCGTGAGGGAGAATCGTCGGTCCGCCACGGCCATCCTCCTACTCCCGGCTCAGATCGCGGTAATCGACCTGGCGGTGGAACTGGTAGACGTAGCCCTTGATCGAGGACTGCATCACCGCGTCCTGGTTCGGCTGCCAGATCGGGATCTGCGGCATCTCGGCGAAGTGGATCGCGTTCAGTTCGCGTGCTTCCGCGTCGTACTTCGCCTTGTCCAGTTCGAAGCGCGCCGTGTTGGCGATGCGCTCAATGTCGGGGTTCATTATCGAGGAATAGTTCCAGCGCTGGTTGCCGGTGTAGAAATTGCGAAAGAAATAGTCGGTCGACGGCAGCCAAGCGACGATGCCATCGGTGAAGAACGGGACCTTCTTGTCGCTAATCAGTGTCGACATCTGCGCGTCGGGCAGCTTCCGGATCTCGACCTTGATGCCGATCTTGGCGAGGGACTCGCGGATGAGCGCCGACACCGGCTCGGCCGTCGTGGCTTGACCGACACTGAAGCTGAACGTGGTCTCGAAGCCGTTCGGAAGGCCCGCCGCCGCGAGGTGCTTCTTAGCCTCAGCCAGATCGAGATGGACCGGCTGCGGGATCGGGAAGCCTGCGCTCGGTGGCCTTCCGTCGGGCCAATTCCCACCAAAAAGGGGCGTGCCGCGTCCGAACAGGGCGGCCTTGAACATGTCTTCGTAGGGCAGCGCGGAGGCGATGGCCCTGCGCACCTCGACGTTGTCGAAGGGCGGCATCGTGTTGTTGAAGGAGACCAGCGTCACGGCATTGAACTGCGGGGTGGAGACCACCTTGAGCTTGCCCCGGCTCTGAAGCGCGGCCGCGTCGTTCGCCTGGAGGTCGATGACGATGTCGGCGTCGCCACGCTCGACGAGGTTCGCCCGCGTGGCGGCATCGGGGATCGACTGGACGATCAGCCGCTTGAAGGCGGCGGGCTTGTCTGGCGCGCCGCCCGTCCACGCCTCGTTGCGGCGCAGGGACACCTGCTCGCCGGGCCGGAAGGTCTCAACCGTGTAGGCGCCGCTGCCGGCCGTGTTCGCTTTAAGCCATTCCTGCGCCCAGGGGTCCTGCTCCGTCGCGTGGCTCCTGGCGACCTTCGCATTGAAGATCACGGGGTAGACCGTCGCGAGATTCGGCAGCGCCAGCCGGTCGGGCTTCGGCAGGATCAGCACGAAGGTAAGCGGATCGACCACCTTGAACTGGTCGGGGCTCGTCAGTGAGCCCGTAAGGAGTTGCGGCGCGGCGAGCGATTTCGCCGAGACCGCGCGGTCGAGCGACCACTTCACGTCCTCGGCGGTGACGGGCGTGCCGTCTTGGAACTTGGCGTCGGGGCGCAGGTGGAAGGTGATCGTGAGGCCGTCGGGCGAGACGTCGTAGCTCTTCGCGAGTTCGCCTCGCACGGTGTCGAGATCGAAGACCCAGTTGTCGCCGAGCTTCTTCCGGCCGAAGGCGACAAGGCGGTCGTAGGTGGCGAGGCTGACGGCGAAGGCCTCGCGGGTTGTGCCAGGCATGGTGGGGTCGAGGGTGTTGACGCTGGCGCCCGTCACGTAGCGCAGGGTCTCGGTTCGACTCTGGGCGAGGGCCGGCGCGGCAAAGCCGACCGTGAGCGTCAGGGCGCCGGCGACGACCCTACGGTAGGCGCGCGCTCTCATGGTTCCTGGCTCCGAGTGATCCGGTCGGAAAAGCAGGCCTGTCCAGGCCGGACAATCGCGTCGCCGGCAAGCGTGGCAAGTCCCGTTCCAGGTCCGGTAGGCATGCGCAGGATGGCCTGCGGGACGTCGTAAGCCTGGAAGGCGGCCCAGTGCCTGTCGATGTCGTCCCGGAAGAGCCCGCGCGTGATCCCCGCCACGAGTTTCGGGACTGCCGTCGTCATCGCATTGATTGAGGCGCCGGAGGGCCCGAAGCTCATCGTCGAGGCGATTCCGAAGAGATGGATGTCGCGGATCCAGGGCGTTGCGCCGGCGTCGCGCTCGGTGAGGGCATAATCGTCCGCGAGGTAAGGGAACGAGGCGGCATGCGCGTTCGCCTCCTCCTCCGGCGGGGTGTAGCGATCGGCCCAGGTGGCGATGTTGTGGGCCAGGTGACGCAATTCCGGCCGCGCCGAGAAATCCATGACGATGCCCGTCGCCGCGATGACGAAATCCACGGTGACAGGGCCGTTCGGTGTGTGGAGGGCGACCCGGTCGCCTGCTTGGCGGGCCTCCAGCACCTGTGCGCCCTCGTGCAGGTGGAAGCCGGCATGGCTGGCGCAGCGGTCATAGGTCGGCTGCGGGAAGCCCTCCCGCATCGCGAGGATGGTCGCCATGAAGCGCCAGCGCCACGCATCGTCAAGTTCGGAGAGGTGGCGCATGAAGCCCGTGAAGGTGAGCCAGCGGTAGGGCTGAACGGTTTGCGGAACCGCCCGGCGGCAGAGGAGGTGCACCCTCGCCCCGGCCTCAAGGGCGGTCGCCGCGTTGTCAAAGGCCGATGCGCCGGCCCCCACGACTGCGACGGTTTTGCCCGCGAGGGCCGTGAAATCGATCGGATCGGCCGTGGTTGCCCTGAAATGCATGGGGAGGCCCTCGAGGGCGGGAAGGCTGGCCCAGCGCCCCATCCCCTCCTGCCCCGTCGCCAGAACGACCTTGCGGGCATACCGCGTCTCGGAGGCACCCGACGAAAGGGTCTCGACCGCGAGCAGCCCCCCACTGGCCGGCCCGATGGCCGTGACCTCGATGTCGTTGGACACGGGAAGCGCGGTCACCCCCCGAAACCAGACGAGGTATTCAGCCCAGAGCGCTTTCGGGATCAGACCGAGCGCCTGCCAGCTCGCCCGCCCGAACCGGGCCTCGTGCCAGGATTGATAGGTCAGGCTCGGGACGCCGAGATCGGGACCGGTGAATTCCTTCGGGCTGCGCAGTGTGTGCATGCGCGCGTAGGTCGTCCATGGACCCTCGCTGCCGGCCCGGGCGCGATCGAGCACGAGGATGTTGGCCACGCCTGACCGCATCAGGCCGAAGGCAATGGCCAACCCGGACTGCCCGGCCCCGACGACCACGACGTCGTAGGCTTGGCGTCCATCCGGGCCGGTGCGCGGCGTCAACCAGGGCGTGCTGGGATGGGCGGTGCGCGCGAGGTCGCCGCCGACAGTGGCGGTGAGCGCGTCGAGAGCGATGCCGTCGAAAGAAGCATTCATGCGGCGAGCCATCCGCCATCGGCCGCGAGCGTCGTCCCGGTGGTGAAGCCCGCGGCCTCGCTGGCGAGGAACAGGACGGCCTCCGCGACCTCCTCGGGCCGGCCGAACCGATTTAGGGCGTGGCGGGCCCGGGAGCGCTGCTCGGCCAGGGTTGGATCGGGCTGACGGGCGAACCCGCGCCGCAGCATCGGCGTCTCGATCGCACCGGGTACGATCGCATTCACCCGGATGCCGTCTTCGGCGTAGTCGAGTGCCATCGTGCGCGTCAGGCTAAGGATGGCCCCCTTCGCCGCGATGTAGGCGCTGTTGCCGCGTCCGCCCGCGAGGGCAAGCTGAGAGGCGAACGCGACGATTGCGCCCCCGCCCTGGTGCTGCATCGCCGGGATCACAGCCCGGCTCCAGAGCCACGTCCCACCCACGTTTGCGCGGAACACCGCGTCCCAATTGGCAGGATCGGTGGTGGTGACGGTGCCGCCGCAAGAGAAACCCGCCGCCGCCACCAGGATGTCGATGCGGCCGAAACGCGCGAGCACCGCCGCCGCGTCCCGGAGCGCAGCATCTCCGTCGCCGACGTCGCCGATCCGCACCATCGCCTCGCCGGCCTCGGACTCGATCGCGGCGAGGCTCGTCGCGGCGGCCTGTTCGTCGCGATCGATGAGGGCGATCCGGGCACCCTCGCGGGCGAAGAGCCGTGCGGTGGCGGCGCCGATGCCGGACCCGCCGCCCGTGACCACCGCGACCTTGCCTGCGAGCCTCATGGACCGTCCACCGTGCTTCCGTGCCGCCGCCACCAGCCGACGAAATGGTCCGCCGAATCCTGCATTCCGAACCTCGCCACCCAGCCGAGCTCGTCCCGCATCCGGTCCGTCGAGAGCGGAGCGCGGTCGAACGGCGCGTGCAGGTGGATCGTGGGCGTCTCACCGGGCTCGGCGAGGCGGCACACGAAGTCCGGATCGAGCGCACCGAGGCGCCGGCCCCAGTCCAGGGCGGGCCAGCGGTCCGGCGTCGAAACGTTGAACAGGCGGGAGGCCGGGCGCGGGGCCGCGATCAGACGGATCACCGCCTCGGCGACGTCGGGGGCATAGATCCAGTCGCGCCAGCCGGAGCGAGCGAGCAGTGCCGGGCGGCCGGTGCCCAGGAGGCTTGCCATCTGCCGTTGCGGGCTCAGGGTGTCGCGCGCCTGAGTGGCGAGCTCCCAGGGGCCGAACACGGAACTCAGACGGACATTGACGTGGTCGATCCCCCAGAGACCGGCGAGCCACGTGCCGACGCGCTCGCTGGCGTATTTCGAGATGGCGTAGAGACCGACCGGATCGCCGCCGGTCTCCTCCGTTAGCACTGGCTCGCGCTCGCCGACCCCGCCATGAACGATGCCGGAGCTGAGGTTGACGATCCTGCCTGTGCCGACATCCCGGGCGCGCTCCAGGATGGGGATCTGCGCCATCAGGTTGACGGAGAGGATCGTCTCCGGGTCGGCGGCATCGCGGGCGGCATCCGCCGTGATGGCGCTTCCGAGGACGATCGCGTCGAGACCCGGCCGGATCGTCTCGGTCACGGCGGCACGGGCTATTACGTCGCCCGTGATCGCATCGAGCCGGCCGGGCAGCGCCGCGAAGACCCGCACCGCGGTGGAGGGCATGGGCGAGCGGTCGAAGGCGATCACCTCGTGCCCTTGGCCCAGCAGGGCCTCGACGATGTTGAGGCCGACGAAGCCGGCTCCGCCGAAGACGAGAACTTTCACGCCTGCGCTCCTTCGATCGGCACGAGGCGTGTCACGCGGCTCGGATTGCCCTCGGCCAGGTACAGCCGGCCGCCTTCATCGCCCCAGATTCCGTGCGCGCCGTTGAGCACGGGGCGGCAGCGGCCCATCAAGGCGCCGTCGGGGGCAAGCCGCGTCAGGGTCGGGACGGCATCGACCACGTAGAGACGGTCCCCCGCGTCGCCCCAGAGGGCGGCGGGCCGAACGAAGCCCGTCCATATCGTCAGCAGGGTGCCTTCGGGATCGAAGACCTGCAGGCGCCCGTTCTCGCGGTCGGCCACCACGACGCGGCCGTCGCGCATCACCCAGATCGCGTGCGGGTTGACGAACTCGCCCGGCCCCGTCCCCCAGCGCCCCCAGCGTTCGAGAGGCGCCCCGTCGGGGGCGAAGCGGTGGACCGAGGCTCCGGCATAGCCGTCCGAGACGTAGACCGTGCCGTCGGGGGCGACCGCGACGTCGGTCGGATGGTTGAAGGGCGCGAGCGGCCGGTTGCGCTCCCCGAGCCGAGACCGCACTTCACCGTCGAGCGTCGCAACGATCACCTGATGGGCGTCGCGATCGACGATGTAGAGACGATCGCCATACGCCGCGATAAGATGCGCGTCGGCAATCACGTCGGCACCCCACGCGGCGAGGGGTGCTCCCGTCTCGCCGTCGAGCGTCAGAACCCGGGGACCGCGCGTGTCGTGCAGCGGATCCTCCCGCAGCAGGACGTGCACGCCGCGCCGGCTGTGAGCGACCCCCGTGACGCGCCCGGCGCTCTCCTGCCAACGGCCGAACGGACGCTCGACCTGGTACCGTAATGAACCGAGTGCGACGACGAGGGTGTACGGCAAGAACGGGGTCCGAACGCTTCGCCTCCTACGCGGCGGCCGGTCCGTTCATGCAACCCCTATTCCAGTCGGGCGGGAGGCCCCGAGCGAGCGGAGGTCATCGGTCCGAGCCGGAGAGATAGACAGGCGTGAGACTCTGGTTCCAGCTCTGGGCCTGGACAAAGCCTTTCACGCGCGGGCTCATCGCCCGGGGGTTCACGTCATGGGTGACCATGACGAACAGCGCGTCATCGACGAACTTCTCGTGGATCTTCCCCATCACCTCGACCTGCCGATCGGGATCGAAGGTGTTGCGCACCTCGTCCAACATCTTGTCCATCGCCGGATCGCAGTAATACCCCCAATTGGTGCCGGCGGGAGCCGTCAGATCGCATTTGAGATGGCGGATCAGAGCGCTGTACGGATCCTGCAGGGAGTAGCTGTAGTTGATCCCCGAGACCCCGCGGGAGATGTCGGCCTTGGCCCCGACACGCCAGATGTTGATGAGCGTGTTCCACTCGACCACCTCGTATTCCACCTTGACGCCGACGTCGGCAAGGTTCTGCTGGATGAACTCGTTCATGGGCAGCGGCTGCATCTGACCGGAGCCGGACGCCGAGATGGCGATTTTGGTCCTCAGGGGTTTGGCGGGGCTATAGCCTGCCTCGGCCAGGAGTTTCCGGGCCGCGTTGGGATCGTATTTCACCTGGAACGATGGGGTCCCGAACCAGGCGTCGTGGGGTGGGAGAAACCCAGTGGCAGGGACCGCCAAGCCGCCGAGCAGCTCCTTCAGTCCCTCGCGGTCGATGGCGAGATTGACCGCCTTGCGCACCCTGATGTCGTTCCAGGGCGAGCCCTCGATGCGCGACAGGTGCCATGTCCAGTTGTGAGGATACGAGTTGGTGGTGATGGCGAAGCCTGCATTCCTCAAGGACGCGACCGCGTCGGGCGACGGCGCCTCGATCCAATCGACCTGACCGGAGCGCAGGGCGGCGACGCGGGCATTCGCATCGGGCAGCGGGACTAGCACCAGCCTGTCGAGCTTGGGGACGCGCGCCTTGTCCCAATAGCCGCTGTGGGGCACCATCTCGGCGCGCTCGCGCGGGGCAAACAGCGTCAGCTTCCATGGGCCCGTGCCTGACGGCTGCTTGGCGAAGGCGTCCCATGATCGGCCTACCTTTTCCCATTGCGCCGGCGAGGACATGGCGATGTAGACGAGCTGGTAGGGCAGCGTCGCATCGGGCGTCTTGGTCACGACCTCCAGGGTCATCCGGTCTATCGCCCGGTAGCTCGCCATCGCCGGGATGCGAACCTTGCCCTGCGCGGACTGGCGCGGATCGAATTGCGGGGCATCGGGCTTCAGCAGCTTGTCGAAGTTCCAGACGGCCGCATAGGCGGTGAAGTCGGATCCATCGTGGAACTTGACGTCGGGCCTGATCCGGAACGTCCACGTGTTCCTGTCGACCGGATCCACCGCCCAACTCACCGCGAGGCCGGGGATCAGTTCGGCGGGCTTGTCCGAGTGCGTCAGATCCCAGGCGATCAACGCGTCATAGATCGTCTGTCCGACGAAGCGGATCCCCTCGCCCCCGTTGTCGGTCTGTCCCGTGGTCAGCGGAATGTCGGAGGCGGTCATGCCGATCCGCAGCACGCCCTGCGCCAACGCGGAGTCGTACCCGCCTAACAGGAGGGCACAGGACAGGATCGCAGATTGCAAGGATAGCGCCGTCCGCATGTCGGGACCTCGATTGTGTGCCGACGCCGGATGCGCCGGCGGCGCCCCCATCCAGCAAATCGCCAGCCAAGCCGCGTGGGGCTGTTGGGCGTATGGATGCCGCTCACGGCTGAGGAACCGATCGATCCCGGGGCATCCGGCCGATCGGTTGTTCAGGTAGCGACGGAAATTGCCTGAGCTGTTCGGCTACCGATGAGCATGCCCAACTCGGATCAGGTGAAGCCCTTCAGCTGTTCCGGCCAAACTTCTCCGAAGCGGACATGCTGCTTTCGGCCAGTGTAAGCCGTTCAAGATAGCCTGTATGAACGTCTGTGATGGGTGGATTTCTGCCTGTCCGCCTTTGGGCGGCGACGCATGGAAGCAGACATCACCGCCGAGCCCGCTCAAGACCGATTGCGGGCTTTGGGAACGTCTGCTCCGAGGCTCTTGACGAGGCTCGAGTTCAGCAACCAACACAGTGGGCGGCGACACGCCCAGCAAGCTGATCGGCTGTCAGGCATCCATCTGGGTGATCGCGCATCAACGCCGCTATGGGCATGTCAGGCGTCGTGGCCTCTTCCGGTTCCTGCACCAAGCTGAGCCCACCATGCGCCTTGATCGCGCGAAGACCCTCGGCGCCGTCACTATCACCACCGCTGAGCACGATCCCGACGACGCGCTGGCCGTAGGTTTCGGCTGCCGAGACGAACAGGGGATCGGCGGCTGGTCGCGTGAAGTGAACCTTCGGACCTCGGTTCAGGCGGACCAGGCCGAAGCGCAGCCGCAGGTGATGGTCCGGCGGAGCCACGTAGATGCGGCTGCGCTTGATGACCTCGCCATGCTGCGCGAACGCCGCTGGGAGATGACCACGCGAGGCGAGGATGTCTGGCAGGTAGCTGCGGTTCGCGCCGATGTGGCTGACGATGAACACGGACGCTTGGCAGCTAGGCGGAAGCGCGGTGATGATCCGCACTATGGGATCGAGGCCGCCGGCTGAGGCAGCGATGACGACGATGGCGCCCATCTCCCAAGCTCAGGTCAGCTGCCGGTCCAAGTGCAGGTAGAGCGGATCGAACTCGGCAAGCTTACGCAGGCGCGTCCAGTCCAGGATCGTCAGCGTACGCTGTCTGCACTGGATCACCTGCTCGGCACGCATCTCCTTCAGGATGCGGTTGATGTGCACCGGGGTCAGACCGAGCATGTCAGCCAGGACCGCCTGCGTGAGCGGCAGGGGGCAGAGCCCCTCTTCCTTGACCAGTCCCGCAGCCTTCTGTCGGACGTAGAGCTCACACAACAGGTGCGCAAAACGTTTGGGACCGGAACGACGGCCGAGCCCGATCAACCACTCGTTCGTGATCGACGCGGTCACCAGCACCTCGCGCCAGAGTGCCGCCGCAGCATCGGGGTGTCGCATCATCAGGTTGCGGATCGCCTCGTACGGGATCGAGGCGACGGTCACCTGGGTGAAGGCGCAGATGCCGTGGTCGACGACGGGTAGATGCAGGCTTTGAAGATCGGGGATGTCGCCCGCGATATGGAGGGCGAGGAACTGACGCTCGCCGTGGGGCAGCAGCTTGAAGGTTCCCATCCAGCCACTGAGCACGAGGCAGCAACTCGTGGAGCGGTCCCCGGGATGGATGAGGTCGGTGTTTGGCCCCAGCTCCTGCACCGTGGCCGGCAACACCTCGATGGCGCGCCGCGCCTCGTCCGAGAGCGGCATGACCCAGGACAGCCGCGCTACCAGCGCCGAGAGCGGATAAACCGTCGTTGTCAGCATCACGCCCGCCTCTATCGAGCAGCGGAAGCGCACGCCTCTCCCAGTCACCTATGCCTGGATCTGATCAGACGATGATGCAGAGAAAACTCACATGGAGCAGTTCCGCTCCCGAACGGCGATCCTGCCCACAGGCTCAGCGCAGCAGCCATAAGCCGGAGTAGTTGAGAGTGGCGGTGTAGATGGATTTGCCATCCTCGTCCGTGACGACCACCGAGAAGGTCCGCCGGTCGCCATCTTCGGGCACCTCATCGCGAGCAATGTCCGGCAAGAGGCGTAACACGTGCTGGCGGACGGCGGTGGGGTCTTCCAGCTCGGTCCCTTCGTCGTCGCGGGCTGAACCACCATCATAGATGTCGAAGAAGTACCTGGGCATGTAGGCACGCTGGCACCGCTTGCCCTATCCTGCTTCAACATGGCTTGACACCGTCGTCACAAACCTAAGTCCAAATTGGCTGGGGCGCGACGGCTGCCGAGCGAGAGTTGGCACAAGCAGACACCGCCATCGTACCCGCTCAAGACCCATAAGAGCCGTATGGCCGTGCGCGCCGTCCTCGATAACCGACATCCAGAGCCCCCCTAGGGCCTCCTCGACGGACCTTGGCCGGCCTCGATGAGGCGAGCAATCCGGATTGGCCGTCGTGTATGCAGGGTTTACGTCTTGTCCGGCTCGGTTGAGGGAGCGGCAGTGCCCCCCACGCCGTTGCCTAGATCAACTCCCCTGTGAGGCGGCACTCCGCTCGGCAGCATGGGAGCGGGTGAGGGCTCCTTCTGCGCCTGTATAAGGCCAGCTTCCACCTCTTGGATGAGGTCTGCGAAGGCGTACGGCTTGCTCAGCAGGCGTGTACCTGGCGGCAAGTCGTGCTGAAGATCTACCCCGGCCCCCGAGGTGACGATGATGCCGACATCGGGCCAACGGTGGTGAACGAGGTGGGCAAGGGCAACACCATCGCCCACGATGGCCCGCCCCGTGATCAGCATGCGCACGGCGACTGGTCCTTGGAGCACCGCCAGCGCCTCGGCGGCAGTGCACACCTCTATGGTCTGAAAGCCAACATCCGCCAGCATGTCGGCGGTGACCATACGGACGAGCTCGTCAGCCTCCGCAATGAGGATGGCTAGAGGTCTGCTGTCAGACATGACGTGCTCCGCGTGATCAGGGCGGGAGCGCACGCTGCTCTCAGCCACAGGCGGCCGGGACCGAAGCCAGTGATGGTTCCTTATGCGCTAATTATAAGCCGGACGCGATGACCCTTAGTTGTGGCAGCTCGCCACCCCGAAACGAAGTTTCCAGTTAGCAGACCAATGGCCGCTTTCAGGAAGCGCACATGGCGATCCATGCGACCGAGTTGGGTCGGTTGGAGCCCATCCGCTTTTCCGGCCGAACATCTCCGAAGCGGACATGCTGCTCTCGGCAAATTTCAGTCGTTTAGAGTAAGCTGTCTCGACGTCCGCTTCTAGGCACCCCTGCTGCACGTTGACGTGCCGTGTAGCCGGTACTGTATGAGGCCGACCGGGCGCGCCGAACTTCAAAGATGCGGGATCGAAGCAAGGCCAGCTTATCTGCCTTGGCCTTAGCCGGTGGGCATGCCAAGAAATCCGCACGCACGGAACTTTTTGCTCCGATCGCAGCAGGCCGACACGCCTAAGTTCGCTCCTCGCGTTGTCATTGTGATCGAGGCAGCCAGGTCGCATAGCGATGCGGTCCGAAGCTTGCGGTGTCGGCGGTACCGACGTTGATTTTGATGCCCCTTCAAGGACCGAGCCCCATGCGCATTCTTGTCGGCTGCGAGATGACCTACGAGTTTCCGCAGCCAACCCCCGTTATTGCAACCCTTAACGTCCACGCATCCCGCTTCTCCGATCTTGAGCGGCCTGACTATCTAATCACGAGTCCCGCAGTTCCCTTGGAAGGCTATCGCGACAGCTTTGGGAACTGGTGCAATCGAATGGTTGCACCAGCAGGGCGCTTCACCCTGAAGACCGATACGACCGTGCGGGGTCACGGCAGCGGGGATACGCAAGAGGCTGACGCTAAGGAAATTGTGGTCGAGAAACTGCCTTCTGACACAGTGCTGTTTCTCCTCGGGAGTCGTTACTGCGAGACCGATCGCCTTTCGTCCATCGCTTGGGACTTGTTCGGCCATATCCCGCCTGGATGGGGCCGAGTGCAGGCGATCTGCGACTACGTGCATGATCGCATCACCTTTGGGTACGAGCATGCACGAGCGACCCGGACTGCATTTGACGTCTTCGAAGAGCAGCAAGGCGTCTGCCGCGACTACGCGCATCTCGCGATTACCTTCTGCCGCTGCCTCAATATCCCGACACGTTACTGCAACGGTTATGTCAGCGACATCGGCCTGCCCCTACCGCATGCGCCAGGCGATTTCGCCGCCTGGATGGAAGTGTATCTGGGAGGGCGCTGGCACACCTTCGATCCACGCAACAACAGTTCGCGGATTGGCCGGATCCTAATCTCCTATGGTCGCGACGCAGCGGATGTGCCGCTGACGCTCACTTTTGGAGCAAATAATCTTACCGGGTTTCATGTGACGACCGAAGAAGCACCACCCCTACTCTGAATGGTTTTCTTACGTGTCGCTGTAGGCGGCAACCCCTTCCGTAGTCGGCAAGAGGTCGGCGCCGTGCGGCAGTGCTTGGCGCAAGGACCGCAACCGGTGTGAGCGCCCAGGCACTCGCCAAACACGAAGGTATTGTGGTTCAGTCCGAGATAAGCCGCGAGCCGCTTCCCCTGGCCGGTCCAAGACTGGCCTGCCCGACAGGGTGTTGCCCCTTCGGGTGTGAACCGCACCAAGCTCTTACGAGCTTTGCGCTTTCGTGATTCAGGACCGCCGCGTGCAGCACGGAGGCGGCGATGGCGGAGCTGTTCTGGCTCTCGGATGCGCAGTGGGCGGTGATCGAACCGTTCATGCCGAAGGATCAGCCCGGACCGGCGCGCAAGGACGACCGGCAGATCATCTCCGGCATCCTGCACGTGCTCACCTCCGGCTGCCGCTGGCGCGACTGCCCGGCCGCGTATGGGCCTCGCACGACCGTCTACAACCGCTTCAACCGTTGGTCCCGGCGCGGCTTCTGGAAGGCCATGCTGGCGGCGATGGCCCAAGCCGGATGGTCGGGCGAGGCGACGGCCATCGACAGCACCTACGTGCGGGCGCACCGTTCGGCCCACGGCGGTAAAGGGGGGCGCGTGCGCAAGCCATCGGCCCGTCGCGCGGCGGCCAGACGACCAAGATCCACGCCCTCACCGACGTCCTCGGCCGGCCCGGCGTCCTCCTGCTGACGCCCGGCAACGCCAGCGATGTCACCACAGCTCCAGCCGTGCTGGCCCAGGCACCCGGCCGGATCCGGCGCCTGGCCGCCGACAAGGGCTACGACGCCGACTGGCTGCGCGCTGACCTGCGCGCGGAGGGCATCACGCTGATTATCCCGGGAAAGCGCGGTCGGAAGAAGAGGATCCGCCACGACAAGCGCCGCTACCGCGAACGCTGGCGGATCGAGGCGACCTTCAACCGCCTCAAGGACTCCCACCGCATCGCCACCCGCTACGACAAGCTCGCCCGCAACTACGCATCAGCCGTAGCCCTGGCCGCCGTCATCGCCTTCTGGTGCTGATCGAGTCCAGACCCTAGCAAGCAGCCGAGCCAAAAAAGCAAACATCGCGACAGCACTGCTCTTGTTCAGCCGGCAGCTGCAGCGAGCGTGGTCCGGAGTTGCGCATCCAGGTCACGCGCGACGCGATCGACTTCCGGGTTTCCGAACTGGCCGAAGGTTGTGGCCGGGCGGTCGTACTCGAACGCGACATTGCCCTCGGTATCTTCGCGCAGGAGCACCCGGATCGGGGCGTACAAGGCCGCCGCCAGAACGTGCCGGGTCATCCGACTGGCCGTGAGCGGATTGCCGATATCGTACTGGATGGCCTTGCGGGTCAGGGTGGCCGTGCGCAGCAAGCCACCGTGATCCCGCGCGCCGAAAATCGAGAGCGGCGCCTGGCGTTCAAGGAGGTCGCGCGCCTTATCGACCTTCCCGTCCAGCAAAAGCTTTGCATAGGCATGGTCGAGGGGAGGCACCGCCGCTTCCAGCGCCTTCCGGACCGTCTCGAACGACTTCGTCGAGCGGAGCGTCACATGCTCAACCGTGACGAGGGTCGAAGCACCTTGATCGTTCATCGGTTCAACTCCGCCAATGGCATGGAACGAGAGCAACGAGCCGCCATGCCTCAGGAGACCGCCCGGACCTTCGCTGTCGCCGCGAGGATAAGGTCGGCCCAGGCTTGCGGGCGCTCCAGGGCGCTGAAATGCCCGGTCCGTTCCAGGGTGACGACGTTCGGCGAAGGAACGCTCGTCTCGACGCCAGTGCGATCCCGGCGTGTCGACCAGTCCTTGTCGCCCCAAACGAGCGTGACGGGCGCCGTGATGAGACGATAGCGGGCGCGAGCGGCAACGAAGCTCGGAAGCGCCTTCAGAAGCGTCCGCGACGCTCTGCTGTAGTCGGCCCGAGCACCGACTCGAGCATACTCGTCCAACAGGTCCGGGGGCAGGCTTTTCGCGTCATGAAAGCCGCCGTTCATGATGCCGCCAGTGATGGTACGGTTCTCCAATGCCGCGAAGACCGGGCCGACCACCGGCGCGCGTACGCTCTTGATGATGATTGAGGCAAGGAGGTTCGACCGCTCCAGGCCCGGTAGGTAATCGTAGGTGTTGAAGGCGAAGACCCGCTCGACCGCGTCCCCGAGTTCCGCGGCGAGCGAGAGCGACAGCGTCGCCCCGATGGACTCTCCCGCCAGGATCGGCCGCCCGATGCCGAGGTTGGCGATGAACGCCTTGAGGGCGGCCCGGAGGGTGGGCTCGTCCTTCGGATGGTCCGGCTTCAGGTCCGACCAGCCGAAGCCTGGCAGGTCCAGCGCGTAGACGGTGAAGTGCGGCGCAAGCAGCGGGATCACACGTTGAAACAGGTCGAGCTGCGTGCGCACGGTGTGGGTCAGAACGAGGTCCGGTCCCTGGCCCACGCGAACGTACCGTATGCGGGTCCCGTCCTTCAGGGTCGTGTAGGCGATCTCGCCGGACGGAAGCCAACGGCGGGTATAGCCTTCGGCGTCCTTGCCGACGTTGACGGGCGATCGTGCGATCATGGCGGTCGGGGTCCTGAGCGGCGGGGCTGCACAGGGTGGTGACCCCGCCTGTCGTGATGGAACCTAGACGCCCGACAGCATATCCCATATGTCAAAGATCCACCTTATTCGGACATTCGACGCTGAGGTCCGCCGTGCCGTCCATTGGTGTCGTCCTGTTCCCCGGGTTCCAGGTGATGAATCTGGCTTCCCTGACGGCGTTCGAGATTGCCAACCTGGAGGTTGGTCACGCGTTCTACGACGTGACGTTTCTGTCCGAAGAGGGCGGGCCGATCAGAACCTCCATCGGGATGGTCACCGACACCGAGCCGTTCGGAGGCCGGCGCTTCGACACGCTTGTCGTCGTCGGCGCGATCACGGTCGGCCCATCGGCCCCTGGCTTGATCGAGCGGCTGCGCGAGACCGCCGCCACCGCCCGTCGCGTCGCCGCGACCTGCACAGGGGCGTTTCTCCTGGCCGAGGCGGGCCTGCTCGATGGCAAGAGGGCGGCGACCCATTGGGCTCACGCACGCGACCTGCAGCGGCTCTATCCGTCGATCAAGGTGGACGACGACCGGATCTTCATCTCGGACGGCAACGTCTGGACCTCGGCCGGCATGACGGCCGGGATCGATCTCACGCTCGCGCTAGTCGAGGACGATCTCGGAGTCGAGATGTCGAAGGGCATCGCGAAGAAGCTCGTCGTCTATCACCGTAGGACGGGCGGCCAGTCGCAGTTCTCCGCTCTTCTGGAGCTTCAGCCGCGGTCCGACCGGGTCCAGAAGGTCCTGGCCTACGCCCGCAGCAACCTAACGAACGAACTCTCCGTTGAGGAACTTGCGGAAGCCGCGTGTCTGGGTCCGCGGCAGTTCAGCCGTGTCTTCCGGGAGGAAACCGGCCAGTCACCCGCCAAGGCGGTCGAGAACCTGCGCCTGGAGGCCGCCCGGACGATGCTGGAGGACGGCCGGCACGCGTTGGACACCGTGGCACGAGAGACGGGATTTTCCGACCGCGAGCGGATGCGGCGCGCCTTCCTTCGGGCATTCGGCCAGCCGCCCCAGGTCATCCGGCGCAACGCGCGTCACCTCGGTGGAGCCGACGCCGCGATGGCGCCTACTTGCGATTGATTGCCCTGCCGTCTGCCTTCGTACGGTAGGCGCTATGTTCATTCTGTGCGATCTCGATGATTCACGAACGACGTCTGCTTGCGAGATGCTTCAATACCAATGAGCTTGCCCAACTCGGGTCGGGTGGAGCCTGTCCGTTTTACGACCGACTTTCTCCGAAGCGGACCGGCGGCTTTCGGCTAGCCTCAGTCATCACAAGAGGCTTCCCCATATGCCTCAGATGGGTGAATTTCTGCCGCTCTGATTCCGGCACGCAAAATAGAGATATGGGAGTTCGCTTGGATTGCGACCGCCGCCTCGGAGGGGACGACTTCGGGCGAAGCCGTCAAGCGCCGATCAGTTTCCTCATTCGGTCGAGGTTGGCCAATTGCTGAAGGGCATTGTTCCGGTTGGCCGCGGCAAGGCCGAGGATAACTGCCTCCAGTGCGATCAGCGTTGTGGCGTGGAGCGCTACCTGGTTGGCGCGTCCACGCCGGGCCAGCAGCACGACCGTTGCTTGCCGGGCGATGGTGCTGTCCTGCGTGTCGGTCACCAGGACCACGCGCAGGGCGAGGCGGCGAACCTCGGCCATGACGGCTTGAACCTCGCGATAGGGCTGGCCATAGGCGAGCAGCAGTACTGCGTCGCCGGCCTGCAGGCCGAGCATTTGATCGGCCAGGGCCCACCCTGTGGCGTCGAGGAGAAAGCTGCGCCGGCCCGAACGTGTCAGCTGGAACGCGAGATACCGGGCCAGGTGCGCGGAGGGACCGATCCCGAACACCCCGATGCGTGCGGCTGGATGCAGGGCCGTGATGGCGGCGAGGACGGCGGCTCGCCCGGCTTCCGTCCGGAGCGCCTCCATCCCCTCGCGATGGGCTTCTAGCACCGCGTCGACGGCCTGACCCGCGTCGTCCCCAACCTCCGCGAGGGTGCGACCCATGTCAGTCGCGGGTGTCCTACGGTCGTCGAGCCCTGCCGCCAGCGCCTGCCTGAGATCCGGCAAGCCATCGAACCCGAGCGCCTGAACGGCCCGGATGACCGTTGCGTCCGAGGTGCCGAGCTGTGCCGCAATCTGAGAAGCCGAGCATGCCACGGCGACAGCGCGGTTCTGCTCGAGATAATTCGCGACGCGGGCCACGGCCGGCGAGAGCGACGGCGTCAAGCGCCTAATCAGAGCGCCGAATTCCTCTTTCACAACCGTCGCCCTCCTGCTCCGCTGGTTCCCGGATTGTTGCGACGGATGTAGCGTTACAATCAGGAAGCTTGACCTCGGTAGTGATAGCTACAATGCTGTGAATCAGCAATCGGCTTGGCCTTGGCCTATCGATGGGGGCGTTCGAGATGACAATCGACTGGATGCACGCGTGGTCCACCTGCCTCGCGGCATTCCTCGCTTCCGCCGTCGAGTTTGTCGAGGCGCTGACCGTTGTGCTGGCGATTGGTGACGTACGCGGCTGGCGGGGTGCCTTAACGGGCACCGCCGTTGCGCTGGTCACGCTTCTGGCGGTCGTGCTTCTATTCGGCTCCCTCTTGACCCGCATCCCGCTCCAAGACGTCCAGCTCGCAGTCGGTGGATTGCTGCTGCTGTTCGGTCTGCGATGGCTGCGCAAGGCGATCTTGCGGGCGGCCGGCGTGATCCCGCTCCACGACGAGACCGCGGCCTATGCCCGGGAGGCCGGACGTCTGCTCTCGGCTGGTCCCGTCGGTGGCACCTGGGACGCGATAGCTATCGCTACGACCTTCAAGATCACCATGCTCGAAGGCCTAGAAGTCGTGTTCATCGTCATCGCCGTGGGCGCGGGTGGCGTCGCCCTCCTGATCCCGGCCAGCCTCGGCGCCGCGGCGGCGCTCCTGGTCGTGGTTGCACTCGGTCTCGTTCTGCACCGACCGCTAGCCATGGTGCCGGAGAACATGCTGAAGTTCTCGGTCGGGGTGCTGCTCGCCGCTTTCGGGACTTTCTGGGTTGGCGAAGGTCTTCGATTGGTGTGGCCCGGCGGCGATTGGTCGATCCTCGGGCTCACGCTCGCATACCTGCTCGTCGCCGCGCTCGCCATCCGGCTCTGTCGGCATCGTGCATCTGCGGACCCGATTTTGGCCACCCGCTAGGCGCCGCCCATGAACGTCCTGAAGACCATCCTTCGTGAACTCGTCGGCTTGGTCGTCGACGACGTCGGGTTCGCAGCCTCCATCGTTGGCTGGATCATCCTCGCGTGGCTGTTCTCCGACTTCGTCCTGCCGCCGAGCCCTTGCGTCGCCGTCCTGCTGTTCGCCGGGCTCGGTGGGATCCTCCTGGAAAGCGTCTTCCGCTGCGCGGACCCGAGCCGATGACCCTCGAACGACCCCTCATGATGAATCAGCCAACGGATACGTCCCAGAGCACGTTAGGGAAGCCCAAATTCATGCGGGGCGGCCCACGCCGGCCCGGTCGCGGCAAAATCGCCGTCCTGGCTCTGGCCCTGTGCGGAGTCGGGGGTGCCGTCGCCTACTACGGCGCATCGCCGGTGCCGTCAGTCGGCACCCGCGCCGAAGTGCTAGCGGCCGTCCCCGTGGTGATGGGCGCGGTCCAAACCCAGGACGTGCCCCTGACCCTAAGGGGCGTCGGAACGGTGAACGCCCTGAACGTCGCGACCATCCGCAGCCAGGTCACCGGATACCTTCAGAGCGCCGATTTCCAAGAAGGCCATTTCGTCAGGCGCGGCGACGTGCTCGCTCGGATTGACCCGCGCATCTACCAGGCTCGCCTCGAACAGGCGCAGGCCCAACTCGCCAAGGATCAGGCGCTGCTCGCCAATCAGAAGACCAACCTCGCCCGCAACGAGCCACTCCTGCAAAAAGGCTTCGCCACGGATCAGCAGGTCGTGAGTGAGCGAGCGATGATCGCGCAGACCGAGAGCGCCCTGAAGGGTGACCAGGCCGCCATCGACTACGCACAGACGGAACTCGATTTTGCGACGCTGCGCGCCCCATTCGACGGCGTGACCGGCATCCGTCGCGTCGACATCGGCAACATCATCAACCCGACCGACCCCGGCGGCATCGTCGTCCTGACACAGGTCCAGCCGATCAGCGTTCTCTTCACCCTGCCGACGGGCGACATTGCGGCCGTGCAGTCCGCCCTGACGCGCGGCCCGGTCGCGGCGACCGCCTACGACCAGTCCGGCGACAGGAAACTCGATACCGGCACCCTGCTGCTCATCAACAACCAGGCCGATCCCAAGTCAGGGACCGTGCAGTTGAAGGCAATCTTCCCGAACGCCGAGCGCCAGCTTTGGGCGGGCAGCTTCGTGAACGTCGAGGTGACGACGTCCGTCGAGCGGGCGGCGCTGACGGTGCCGACCAACGCCCTGCAGCTCAACGACAAGGGCCAGTTCGTCTACGTGGTGGGAGCCGACGACACGGTCTCGGTCCGGCTCGTCAGGATCAGGCAGCGCACCCGCGGCGTAGCCCTGATCTCGGAGGGCCTGAAGACCGGCGAGACCGTCGTCGTCCAGGGCCAGTATCGGCTGAAGCCAGGTGTACGGATCACGCCCGCCACGCCCGACCAGGTGCCCGACACCTCCACGGCCACGGCGGGGATGCTGCCATGAACATCTCCTCCGGCTTCATCCGGCGGCCCGTCGCCACCGGCCTGCTCATGCTCGCGGTCGTGGTGCTCGGCGCGATCAGCT
Organism: Methylobacterium sp. CM6246; assembly: GCF_054818005.1. NCBI lineage: Bacteria > Pseudomonadati > Pseudomonadota > Alphaproteobacteria > Hyphomicrobiales > Methylobacteriaceae > Methylobacterium > Methylobacterium sp. CM6246. Next base: position 285,400 of record NZ_JBTXKY010000003.1, on the reverse strand, counting down.
ACACCCTCCTGCCGGTCGCCGCGCTCCCGAACGTCGACTCGCCGACCATACAGCTCACGGCGCAGTTGCCAGGCGCCGACCCGAAGACCGTCGCCTCGTCGGTGGCCACCCAACTCGAACGTCAGTTCGGCCAGATTCCCGGGCTGAACCAGATGACGTCGAGCAGCGGCACGGGCTTCACCCAGATCTCGCTGCAGTTCGACCGGAGCCGCACCATCGACTCGGTCGCCTCCGACGTGCAGGCGGCGATCAACGCGACTCAAGGACAGTTGCCCGCGGCGCTCCTGAACCCGCCCACCTACCGCAAGACCAACCCGGCCGACGTGCCGATCCTGCTGATCGCCATGTCATCGGACGTGTTCCCGATCACGACCGTGAGCGACTACGCCTACTCCCTCATGGCCCAGAAGATCTCGCAGATCCCGGGCGTGGGCCTCGTCGGCGTCGGCGGTCTGCAGAGCCCGGCCATCCGAATCCAGGTCAATCCGGCCCAGCTCGCGGCCGAGAACCTCGACTTCGAGACGGTGCGCAACGCGCTCGCCAATCTGACGGTGCTGCAGCCCAAGGGGCAGCTCTATGGCAGCCAGCAGGCTGTGGCCCTTCAAACCAACGACCAGTTGATGACCGCCGCCGGCTTCGACGATGCCATCGTCGCTTACCGTGACGGCGCGCCGATCCGGGTCCGCGACATAGGCCGCGCGGTCAAGGCGCCTCAGGACGTCACCCTGGCGGGCTGGGTCGGCGAGCAGCCCGCCGTGGCGCTGGCCGTGCAGCGAGCGCCCGGGGCCAACGTCATATCGACGGTGGCGGCCATCAAGAAGGCGCTACCGCAGCTCCGGGCCTCGCTGCCGCCTGGCATCGACGTGAAGATCGCCTCGGATCGGACCCAGACCATCCAGGCCAGCGTCGCGGACGTGCAGTTCACCCTGTTGCTGACCATCGCGCTCGTGGTCGGCGTGATCGCGCTGTTCCTGCGCAGGCTCTGGGCGACCGTGATCCCCGCCGTGTCGGTGCCGATATCGCTGATCGGTACCTTCGCGGTGATGTACGTGCTGGGCTACAGCCTCGACAATCTATCGCTCATGGCGCTCACCATCGCCATCGGCTTCGTGGTCGACGACGCCATCGTCATGGTCGAGAACATCGTCCGCCACATCGAGGCTGGCGCCACGCCGCTGCAGGCAGCGCTCGAGGGGGCCGGCGAGATCGGCTTCACAATCCTGTCGATCTCCATCTCCCTGGTCGCGGTCTTCATCCCCCTGTTCCTGATGGGCGGTGTCGTCGGGCTGATGTTCCGCGAGTTCGCGGTGACCGTGGCGGTCTCGATCCTCGTGTCGGTGGTCGTCTCGCTGACGCTCACGCCGATGATGTGCGCGAGGCTCTTGCCGGGTCACGAGGCCAAGCCGCCCGGGCGGGTCTCGCGCGGGCTGGACAGCTTCTTCGAATGGCTGACCGCACGCTACGATGACGGTCTCAGGGTCGCCCTGCGCCACCGCTTCCTCACCCTGTTGACCTTCTTCGGCACTGTGGCTCTGACGGGCTACCTGTTCTGGACCATTCCCAAGGGCTTCTTCCCGCAGCAGGACACGGGTCTGATCATCGGTGTCAGCGAGGCGGCGCAGGACGTCTCGCCCGAGGGGATGAAGCAACGCCAACAGGCCATCCTGGGGATAATCACCAAGGACCCGGCTGTGGCCGACGTGGCCGGATATATCGGCCCGGGCGGCCCGACCGTGACCGAGAACAACGGCCGCGTGTTTATCAGCCTCAAGCCCAGCGAGCAGCGAAACGTCACCGCCGAGCAGGTCATCGGGCGGCTCTCGAAAGCGCTCGATCAGGTCCAGGGCATGAAGGTCTACATGCAGGCCGCCCAGGACATCACCATCGGCGCCATTGTCTCGAAGACGCAGTACCAGTTCACGATGACCGACATCGACCTGGAAGAGCTCAACCATTACGGCCCCAGGCTGCTCGACGCGCTGCGGAAGTCGCCCGAGCTGACCGCGGTCGCTAGCGACCAGCAATCGTCGGCGCGCATGCTCGATGTTGTCGTGGACCGCACGGCCGCTGCGCGCCTCGGCATCGACCCGGCCACCGTCGACAACACCCTCTACGATGCGTTCGGGCAGCGTCATGTGGCGCGGATCTATGCGCCGCTGCACTACTACTACGTCATACTGGAAGTGGACCCGCACTATCAGCTCGGTCCCAACGCCCTGCAGCGGATCTACGTCCGCTCACAGGACAACACCTCTGTGCCCCTGAGCCAGATCGCAAAAGTCGAGACCGGCACGATGCCGGCGGTGATCAACCACCAGGGCCAGTTCCCGTCCGTCACGCTGAGCTTCAACCTGGCGCCGGGGGCCACCATCGGGGCCGCCGTCGCGGCCGTGCAGCAGGCGGCCGCCGACCTGCATATGCCATCCTCTGTCGCCACTGCGTTCCAGGGCAACGCCCAGGCCTTCCAGACCTCGCTCGGCTCGACGCCGCCGCTGATCCTGGCGGCCCTGTTTGCTGTCTACGTGATCCTGGGCGTGCTCTATGAGAGCACCATCCACCCGCTGACCATTCTCTCGACGCTGCCCTCGGCGGGGCTGGGGGCACTCGCTACGCTGATGCTGGTCGGGCGACCGCTCGACATGATCGGCATCATCGGGATCATCCTGCTGATCGGCATCGTCAAGAAGAACGGCATCATGCTGGTCGATGTCGCTATCGTTGCCGAGCGTGAGGACGGTAAGTCGCCCGAGGCGGCGATCCATGAGGCCTGCCTACTGCGCTTCCGCCCAATCCTGATGACGACGCTGTGCGCGCTGCTGGGCGGCGTGCCGCTGATGCTGGGCACCGGGACCGGCTCCGAGATCCGCCAGCCGCTCGGTTACGCCATCGTCGGGGGCCTGGCGGTCAGTCAGGTGCTGACGCTGTTCACCACGCCGGTCGTCTACCTCTACATGGACAGGCTCAGCACGATGCTCGCCCCGCGACTTTCGGCCCGCCCGCCCCATGCCGCCGAAGTGCGATGAGCCATCATCGCCTAGCCGGGTTGTGTTCGGCCTCGGCTTGCTGACCGCGCTGCATTTCGGTGTGCTTTCGTAGGAGCCAAGTGGCAGAGGATGCGCTCCAGGATGCACTTCCACTTCGCCGGGTAGCAGATGCTGCTACCCGCTATCCGGGCAGGAATTTATCCTGACGGCACCGAAAGTCCGCTCCCCACACCCGGAGCCTCGAAGCGGACGGGCTGCTTTCGGCCAGATCCCGCCGTTCCAGATAGACTGTATGAACGTCTGAGAAGGGTGGATTTCAGCCGGTCCGCTTTCGGGCGGCAAGGCATAGAAGCGGACATAGCCGTGGGAGCCGCTCACAACCCTAAATGGACATTTCCAGTGGCATCGATGAAGGCCCGCTCGGAATCACAAGCAGGCCCTCGCTAGTCGAGCGATGATGCCGTGACAATCAGCATCCCGTGATCTGCGCTTCAGGTACGATGATACTTATGTTCTTGTGTCACACCACCATAGCCATAGGCACTGCCCCGGCAATCAATAATGTGCACATTTGAGTGTGGATGAACGTTGCCAATAAGATTGGACAAAAGATCGAAGGCTTCTCGCTGATATCTAGCCTTCTGCACTTTGGTGCAGGTCTCGTCTGTAACTGTTACTTCAAGTCTAAAAGAATTGCGGTCATGATCCGAAAGTGATCGACTGTCTATAAACCACCATTCATGCCCTATGAACTGGACCATAACCATGGTCAAGTCGGAGCGCTTTTCTAGCACGGAACTGGTCAGGGCGGTGAGTTCTGGCACGATACGGCCGACCAAGCCCGTATCGGGCTGGCCGGAGAGTGTAAGCTTGATCCCAGGCATGACTTCCTTCCGCAACGGTTGTGCGGGGCCAGAATGACGCCAGTGCTTGCATCGGGAAAGCCGGAAGATACGATAGCATCTATCGGATAATTGGGATGATAGGATGCAGCCGTTCGATCTAGGGCAACTGCGGACGCTGGTCACTGTGGCGGAGGCGGGTAGCCTGTCAGCTGCGGTACCGAGGCTGTTCCGCTCACAGTCGGCCATCAGCGAGCAGCTTCAGAAGCTGGAAGATTTCGCCGGGGTCGTCCTACTGCAAAGGGGCAAGAAGGGCGTGAGGCCAACGTCGGCCGGAGAGCGCTTGATCGCCCATGCACGCGAGATGTTGGCCGCGAGCGAGCGGGCTCTTGAGGATGTGCGGGGCATGGGCCTAGCCGGCGAGTTGCGCTTGGCGGTCACGGACTACTTCCGCCCGAACGCAATCGCCGAAATGCTCAAGCGGCTGCGGGCGCGTTACCCAAAGCTCCGGCTGCACGTTACGATTCGAAAAAGCCTTCTGATTGAGGAGGAGGCGCAGGGTGGGGACTTCGACATCGGGCTGTCCATGCGAATCCTCGATGGACGGTGCGTGCCGGAAGGCATCCCGGTCCAGCGCGAGGCTCTGGCCTGGGTGGCTGCACGCGAATTCGAGCCTGAGACCCATGCCCCTCTGCCCTTACTCGGATTGCCGCAGGACTGTTCCTTGCAGCGATTTGTGCGGCAGACCTTGGAAGCGCATGGCGTTCCGTACGTCGTTGCCCATTCCGCTTCGGGCGTTGCAGGACTCCAATCCGCACTCGCGGCGGGGCTCGGAGTGTCATGCCTGAATTTGTCTGCCGTGCCGGACGATGTCGGAGCGTGCCGATTGTCTCAAACTCTGCCACCGTTACCAGAGGTGGAGTTCAGCTTGCTCCCGCCTCGCCTTGGCGAGGCCGCGCTGGTGGGTGAGGTGCGGACGATGCTGGCCACGAAACTCGTTTAGAAAAGCCGCTCTGGGTGCCAAACAGCGTCCAAGCCACGCCACCGCAATTTTTAGCAAATGGCGCGATCCTGACTCTCGGTCCCTCACTGACGAGCAGCCGCGACCCATCCAGAGCCGAAGTTGCTGGACGACGAACGAACGACCGCTTTCGGAAAGTGCCGATGGCGGTTGGAACGGCTGACATGGGTCGTAAGGGGATCGTCTGCTTTTGCACCAGATCGTCTCGGAAGCGGACCGGCCGCTTTCGGCCAAATCACGCCATGCTGGACCGCCACTAAGCACAAAACCGGCCGTTCGGCTTCGCGTCCATTGCCGCCATTCGGCTGAACTCGGCAGTATCCCGTAAGCGGACGCTCCTGCAGCTAGCCTTTCCAGTCTGTAGGCACAGGCGGGACGCAAAAGGTGACGTGGGCCGCTGGGCGGTAGCCATACGTTCTTCGAACTGCGTGCTCCGCAAGTGCCGTTCCCTAACGGCATTGCACGCAATCTAACAGCTTCTTGATCTCATTTCAGTCCGCCGGACAAGCGAGATCCAGGCTGTAGAGATGCTGCTTCGAGGTGACGAACAACCGCCGCTCACCTGGCGAGAAACAGAGGTTGGTGCAAATTTGCGGCGTTGGAATCAGCCCGAGCCGATGCCCCTGAGCGGAGAACACTTGGACCCCCGCCTCAGAGCTCGTCCAGATCCAGCCACGTCGGTCGACGCGGAAGCCGTCTGGCACGCCTGGTTCGACCTCGGCGAACACCCGGCGCTCCCCTAAGCTGGCATCATCGCGAACGGCAAAGGCGTAGATCGTGTGCCCGTCGTCACCCTCCGTACGAGAGGTGTCGCTGACGTAGAGCGTGCGCCCGTCGCGCGCGAAGGCGAGGCCATTCGGCTGACCGAGGTCGGTCATGCGCCGCACCACGCTGGTGGTCGGGTCGAAGCGGTAGACACTGTGATGGCCAAGGTCGGACTCGGCCAGCGCCCCTTGCCTGGGTTGGCGCAGGCCGTAGGCGGGATCGGTGAACCATAGGGCGCCATCGGGGGCGCAGACCACGTCGTTCGGCGCGTTGAAGCGGCGGCCCTTGTAGCTTTCGACTACCACCGTGTAGCTTCCGTCCGGAGCTGTGCGGGACAATCGACGGTTGCCGTGCTCGCAGTGGATGAGGTTGCCGTCCCGGTCGACCGTGTTGCCGTTGATGAATGGCGTCGCGTCGATCACGACCCGCACGCAGCCGTCTTGATGCCAGCCGAGAACCCGACGGCCCTCGACATCTGACCAAACCAGGATGTCCCGGGCGGGCCACCAAGTTGGCCCCTCGCTGAAGATCGCATCGTCGTAGAGCGAGACCAGGCGGGCGTGGTGAGGCACGACTTCGGTGAAACGTGGGTCGGACGCGCGCGGAGGATCGACATGCGGAACCGGCTCTGGCGGCCCGGCGCGTCGCAGCAAATCAGGCATACGATCTCGTGTTTGCTCAGCGACAGGAGACAGGAGGGAGATCAGTCTTTGCCCAGCACCTTGTCGGCCTTGGCGTCGACCTTCGCGTGATCGGATTTGGACAAATTGCCAGCCTTCTCGGATTGCGCGGCTCGAGCCTTGGCGTTTCGGGCGTGCGCTTTGTCCTCGACCGGGAAACGCTTCTGGTCGGGGAGGGCAAAATCCTTTTTGGAGAGCGACTTGCGGTCATCGTTCGTCAGCTTCGACATCGCTTACTCCTATGCCCGCACAACTCCTTTCCCCGGGGTCGGTTCTGTGAAAATCACCGGTGGCGGATGGCGCGCTTTCGGAACGCGATGCCGAGATCCGTGCCGTTGGCGCTAGGCGCAACCGGACGCTCGGGACTGACTCCGCATCGCAAATGTTCGAGGCCCATCCCGCACTGAGCCGTCGCCATTGTACCCGCGTTGGCCGCGGTCTACGCCTACGTCGACACGCATTCAGCGCCAAGGTTCGGTGAGGGCCCTCGATGGCGGGAGAGATTTCCGACGCTGGACTGGAGCGTCCAGTGCCGCGCGTAACCTTCGCAGCTGTCGCAACCTGGATCTTCCTCGCCGCTGTCTACGGCGTATTCGCCGGTTCGATCAGTGCGACTGAGGGCCTCGCCGACGTGGTCTGCGCCAGTCTTGGTACGCTCTGGGCGCGGCGCGTCGGGCGGATCGGCGACCCGGCCTTCCGCCTACGGGTGGGCATGCTGCGCCCTTTGGCGGGCGCGGTGGCGAACCTGCCCGCACAGACCCTCCAGGTCGGATTCGAGCTGATGCGAGCGATCGGCGGCGGCACCGGCTCCGGGTCGATCCGGATCCGCCCTATGGCGTTGGTCTTTCGGGTCGCCCCGGACGATAGCGGCGCGGAGGCGCAGACTGAACGGGCACTCGGTGTTTTCGCCGCTTCTCTGGCGCCGCGTAGCTATGTCCTTCGCCTCGATCCCGGGCGGTCAGAAGTCGTACTCCATGCCTTGGCGACCCAACCGGCACGAAAGACGCCGACATGAGCCCATGGATTTTGGCATCGGGAGCTCTCGTTCCGCCGTTTGCCATCGCCGCAGCGATCGGTTGGCGTGGACGCATCGGGCAGCGCCTTGCAGCTTACCAGCTAGCGGGCTCGATCGCGGTGATCCTGCTGACGTTCCTGACTTTCGCTACCGACCAGCCATCACTGACCGACCTCGCCCTCACCCTGGTGCTGCTGACGCTGCCGGGAACTCTGCTTCTTGCGGTGTTCGTGGAGCGCTGGTTGTGAGCGCGACGATCCTCGCAACCCTGCTCAGCCTGGCGGTCGCGGCAATCTGGATCGCCTGCCTCGCCGTTTTGCGGCTGCCGCGGGCGCTGGACCGCTTGCACGCGGTCGCCTTCCTCAATGCGGCGGCGGGTATGTCGGTTACGCTGGCAGCTTTCGTAGCGGACGGGGTTTCGGGCCGCTCTCTGAAGATCGCCGTGCTGATGACGTTCCTGGTCGCCTGGAGCGCAGTACTCTCCCACGTGGTCGGCCGAGCCTTGCTCTTGCGGGAAGGATCGTCGGCGTGAGCGTAATCCTCGTCCTGCTGTTCTTGCTTACCGCCGCCAGCGGAACGGCAGTGGTCTTGATCCGCGAGCCCCGCCGCCAGGTCTTCGCGATCGGGCTGAACGGACTCGTTCTGACCGTACTCTTCACCGCGCTTCAGGCGCCGGATGTGGCACTGTCCGAACTCGCCGTCGGCACCGCGGCCGTACCGTTGCTGTTCGTGGTGGCGTTGAGCGCCGTGCGGACCGCTGCGCCGAGCCAATCGGCGGATCCCGGTGACCACGAGAAATCTCCTGAGGACGCATGAACGTACGGTGGCGCCTCGTCCTGCTCGGGCTTGCCTGCCTCGTCCTCGTGCCCTGCGCCGTCTCGGCGATCCGGGCAATGCCGGATTTCGGCGCCGACATCGCGGCCTATGGCGCGCGGATCAACGCGATCGCACCGGCCGAGCGTCACGTCGCCAACATGGTCAGCGCGATCAACTTCGACATCCGTGGGCTCGACACGTTGGGCGAGGAGTTCATGCTGCTGGCCGCCATCACCGGTACCGTCGTGCTCCTACGCGGCAGCCGCGGCGAGGCGATTACCGACCGCGCAGTTCGGCTCTCTGGCCGTCGGGTTCTGCCGCGCGCTGAGGTGGTGGTCCTGGCCTGCCGCATCGCAGGGCCGATCACTGCCCTGTTCGGGCTCTACGTGGTGCTGCACGCCACCGTGACGCCTGGCGGCGGCTTCCAGGGCGGCGTGATCCTCGCGTCCGCGACCCTGCTGATCTACCTCGGCGAAGGCTATTCCGGATGGCGCGATAGCGTCCGCAGTCGGTGGCTCGACGTCATGGAAGGCGGCGGCGCGCTGCTCTTCGTGCTCTGCGGCCTGGCGCCGATGCTGGTCGGAGCCGCGTTCATGGAGAACGTGCTGCCGTTGGGCACGTTTCGCGACCTCTTTTCCGGCGGCCTGATGCTGGTGGAAAATCTCGGCGTGGCGGCGGCCGTCGCGGGTGGTTTCACTCAGCTCTTCCTCGAATTCATGGAGGAGACCCGGGAACCCGACCAATCGGACGATCCGAAGGGAGAAGACGCGTGAGCTGGCTCCCCTACGCGGTTGCCGCATGGCTGTTCGGCATCGGCCTGTTCGGGATCAGCACCAGCCGGAACTACATCCATCTGATCGGCTGCCTCTCGGTCTGCCAATCGGCCACCTACGTGCTGCTTCTCGGCATCGGCTACCGCTGGGACGCCATCGCTCCGATCTTCTACGACCACCCGCCCGGCACACCCGCCGTCGACCCGGTGATGCAAGCGCTCGTGCTCACCGACATCGTCGTCGGCGCGACATTGACCGCTCTGCTGCTGGTCCTGACGCTGCAGGTGTACAAGCGTAGCGGCACACTCGACCCGGAGCGGCTCCGACCGATGCGGAAGAATGCCGGCGGCGGACGCGTCGGCGCGCGTCAGGAACCTGGCGCGGAGGCGCAGCTCTGATGCCGGATTGGTTCTCGCTCGGCTGGATCCCGAGCGCGGTGCTGCCGCCCCTTCCGGTGGCGCTGCCGCTGGCGATGTGCGCGGCCCTGCTCGCGACGGCCCACCTCATGCCCGGTCGTTGGCCCGACATCCTCGCGAGCCTGACGGCGCTCGCGGTTGCAACCCTCTGCGGCCTGATCGCCGTGCGGGCGGCGGACGCACCGCTGGTCTACTGGTTCGGCGGCTGGACGCCGCGGGCGGGCATGCCGCTCGGCATCGGCTTCTCGGTCGATGCCGCGAGCGGCTGGGTCGCGGCGTTCATTGGGACGCTGTTTGCCGCGAGCTTCGTCTTCGCCTGGGGCTTCTTCGAGGAGACCCACGGCCACTTTCAGATCCTGATGCTGCTGTTCCTGGCGGCCATGGTCGGATTCGTCTTCACCCGAGACCTGTTCAATCTGTTCGTCTGGTTCGAGGTGATGAGCGTCGCGGCCTTCGCGCTGACCGCCTATCATCTCGACGAATCGGCGCTGGCCGGCGCCCTGAACTTCACCGTCACCAATAGCCTCGCGGGCTTCCTGATGCTCGGCGGCATCGGGCTGATCTACGCGCGTGCGGGCACGCTCGACTTCGAGGAACTGGCCCGCGCGGTCGCCCATGCAGGGCGCGATCCGGTGACAGCTGGCGCCTTCTGCCTGGTCGCCACCGCGCTGATGATCAAGGCCGCCGTGGTCCCGTTTCAGTTCTGGCTCGCCGACGCCCACGCGGTGGCCCCGAGCCCGGTCTCGGTGATCTTCTCCGGCGCCATGGTCTCGCTCGGACTGTTCGGGCTCGCCAAGCTGACCGCGGTGGTGTTCTCCGGCTCCGATCAGGTCCGCGGGGCGGTCTCGCTGTTCATGATCGGCGCCGGCAGCGCGACCGCGCTGGTGGGCGGCTGGATGGCTGTGCTCCAGCGCCACCTCAAGCGCCTGCTTGCCTTCTCGACGATAAGCCATGCCGGCATCATGCTGCTCGGCATCGGAACGCTGTCGCAGGGCGGCACCGGCGGCCTGCTTCTCTACCTCGTCGGCCACGGGCTGGTGAAGGGCGCGCTGTTCATGGTGGCGGGCATCCTGCTCGCCACTCGCGCCGGGATCGACGAGATCGCCCTGCGCGGCCTCGGCCGCGGGATCGGGCCCGCGGGCATCGCGATGGCGCTCGGCGGCCTTCTGCTGTGCGGCCTGCCACTCGGCCTCCTCGACCAGGGCACCCGCGTGCTCCAGGGCGCCCTCCTCGACGGCGGCCACCCCTTCGCAGTCGCGGCGACCGTCGTCGGGGCGGGGCTCACCGGTGCAGCGGTCCTGCGCGCCGCCGGCCGGATCTTTCTTGGACTTGGGCCGGATCCCGGCAATGAAGCGCAGGCGCCAAGCGAGGCCGAGCGAGAGAAGGCCAACCGCCCGCTCTGGCTGATGTTGGCGCCCTGTCTGGTCCTGCTAGCCCTGAACATCGTGGCACCGGAGGCTGGGGTCGCGCGCCTCGCCGCCAAAGCGACACCGGCCTTCATGCACCAGGGTGGCAGCTTGGGGCACGGACCCGAGTGGCTGCCCTGGCTCAGCCTCGCCCTAGCACTCGTGATCGCGGCCTTTGCGCTCGGCCGCCATAAACTGCCCCGCTGGTTCTCGAGGCCGGTCCGCGCCACGCAATTGGCGCCGACCCGGCTCTTGGAACAGGTTCACAGCGGCTTGATCGGCGACTACGTGACCTGGGTGGTTGTCGGATTGGCTATCCTCGCGGGTCTTCTCGCAACCTCCTGAGCTGGCGGCTTCTTACAAACGGAGAGGGCTGCGATGCCGATGGCACGGTCGGCGGATCTGTTTGGACGTGCCCACTCCGCTTCGCCGCGTAATTCCCCCGAAGCGGTCGTTCGAAGCTCTCTCGTTGATCCTCTAAAGCAGACGTCACCGCCCATGCCCTCGGACAGCAGTTCGCGTTCAGCATCAGCCGCGGTCCTTCGCACCCCTTCGCGCCAGTTGCATGCGAAGCCGCTTTAGAACAAAATGTGAACTATCGGCCAAGCGTAGCAAGAGCCCTAGCGGTCAGCGACATGTCACCCCCGAGCTCCGGCCGCACGCTGTTCTTCTTTGAAAAGCCCTCTGCGATGCGGCAGTTGCAGCGCTTTTTCCATTCGCCGAACACGGTCTGCGTGGCGGCGGAGGGGCACCTGCTGTCTGCCGAGGAACCAGGTAGCATCCGGCCCGAATGGAAGCCCTGGCGCTTCGATATCCTCCCGATCGTGCTCGCCACCATCCCGGTCAGCTACGGCACCAACCGGTCCGGCCAGTCGCACGAACCGAAGATTGCTGCCATCCGGCAGGCGCTGAGCGGCGTCGAGCGTGTGATCATCGCCACCGATCCCGGACGCGAGGGCTCGATGATCGCCTGGGAGGTGCTGGAGCACCTCGGCTGGCGTGGGCGGGTCGACCGGCTCAAGCTCGGCGCGCTCGACGACGTCTCGATCCGCCGCGCCTTCGCTGCCCTGGCCAAGGAACCAAGCTCGGGCGAGCGCGACTACGCCGCCTATCTCGAAGCGCTCTGCAGGCAGTATGAGGACTACCACCTCGGCCTGAACGGCACACGGGCCATCTCGCTGCGTCTACGCCCGCCTGCTTTCCGGGAGCCCTGGCGCTTCGGCGGCGTGCAGACGCCCACCCTCGCTATCCTGACCGACCTGGAGGAGCGTATCCGCTCCTTCGTGCCGCAGGACTTCTTCAAGGTCGCTTTGCACCTGGGGACCCAGTCCGGTGCTGAGCTGACCCTGTGGCACGCACCCAAAGAGCGGATCTTCGACGCGGAGATCGCCGAGACGATCCGGACAGCCGCCGCGACGTGGTCGGGGGCCCTGACGGTCGAGCACAAGGATGTGCGACGCGCACCGCCCCGGCTCTTCTCGAAGGACACCCTCGCCCGGCGCTGCGCCAAGCGGTTCGGCTGGGATCCCCAACATACAGCGGGCATCGCCCAGGATCTGTACGATCAGGGCTACCTCAGCTACCCGCGCACGGAGTCCGAGTACCTGCCGGAGGGGCAGGCGGCTGATGCTGCAACGGTGATCGCCGCGATCGCCACCGTGCTGACCGACCTGCGTAGCCTCATCGCGCGGGATCATGTGCCTGTGATCCGCCGTGGCATCAAAGGGCACTACGTCAAGGATCCAGGGGAGCATCACGCGATCGTGCCCTTGCGCAAGGTTCCTGAGCGCAGCCGCCTCTCAGCCGATCAATTCCGGTTGTGGGAGCTCGTCGCGAAGACCTACCTGACCGCTCATCTCCCTGACGGAATCGATGCCCGCACCAGCGTGACTGCCGAGGTACGGACGCCGATTGGCCCAAAACGGTTTGTCGTCTCCGGCAACGTCATACGTGCGCCCGGGTGGCGTGCGGTCTACGGGAGCGAGACGGAACTCGAAGCGGACGCCGTGCCCGGCAAGGCCAGGCGCGAGGCGGAGGCCATGTCCGCCCGCCTGCCGGTTGTAAACGACGGTGAGGGCGCATCGGCTGGAACTGCTGACGTCGCTTCCGCGATGACCGAGCCGCCGCGGCGGATCACCCGAGGCGAGCTCCCGGTGGTGATGGGCCGACTGATTGATCAAGTGGATGATCCAGTGGTCAAACGCGCCCTGGAGAACCCGGTCAACCCGAACGAGCCCAAGGGGCTCGGCACGGCCGCCACGCGCGATACGATCCTGCCCAAACTCCTGAAGAGCCGCTACATCACGCTGTCCAACGGCAAGGATCCAGCCATCGAAGTCACCGAGGTGGGGCTGGCATTCATCACGGCGGTGCGACGCGTGTTCCCGGCCTACGGTGATCCGGTGGGGCGAGCGATGTTCGAGGCGGAGTTGGCAGAAATCGGTCGTGCCAAAACGCGCGCTGAGGCCATCCAGCGCGCCGATGCCTTTCAACATCGCACGCGGGCGCGTCTCGATGAGCTGATCGCCGCGATCTCGAACTCACCGGTGGTCAGCCTCGATCCCAGCCTGATCCCACACGGTCAGGGCGACAATCGGCCACCGACCTCGGCCATGCTGTCGTTCGCGGTGAGCTTGGCCGAGCGAAAGGGCGTGAAGCTGCCGCGCGGCTGCAAGAGCAACATCAGCGTCTGCCGGGCCTTTCTGGACACCCATGCCGGGCCGCGCGCGCCTCAAAACGACGGCGTCAGCCAGCCCGGACACCAGCGTGTTCCGAGCGCGGCGATGCTGAGCTATGCACACGGTCTGGCGGAGCAGCGAGGCATCACTTGTCCGCCGGAGATCGAGACGAACTTCGACGCATGTCGTCGCTTCCTCGACGCACACACCTCTCAGCCGCGGCAGCAGACGCCAGAGCCAAGCTCCGGAGGAGCGAAAGGCAACAAACCTGCCGAACGGGAAAAGCGGCGGGGCAGGGTAGTCGAGATGCCGAGAAAGGCCCCGATACGGCGCCGAGCCTAAAGCGGCGGGCGTGAGCGTTGAGATTTAAGCTCTCGATCGTGAAGCCTTGGATGGCTCGCGAAGTTCGTAATGGTTCATCGCCGGTCTCGTGGCGGCGTCACGCGCCCTGAGCATTCTAAGCAGGGCAGCCAGCATGCGCTCGTATGTGCCTGCTCGGCCGCGGTAATCCCCGCCCCACGGGTACGGCGTGCCACTCAGCCAAACAGTTGCGGCAGCAGGTTGCCATCGCATGCCGCGCCGTGAAGTTCGGATGTTCGCCTACGGCGTTCGCAAACGTGGGGCTCCGGTCATTCCCGGGACCTCAATCCGTCATCCACGGCGGAAATCTCTTCGATGGCGCGGGTCGAGATCACAGAAAGCGGCTGCTCGACCAGGATGTCGGACGCCCCGCGCGGCCGAGCGGCAGCATCCCGGCTCTTTATCAGCAGCCATGTCGCGCGTTGCTCCTCCCGCTTGGTCTTCATCCGCACCAGGCGCCACGCGCCCGTGAGTTTCTTGCCGTGCAGCTGGAATCGAAGTGAGCCCGCGGCGAGACCGGCCACGGCGTCGCCGTCCGGTTTCCAGATGCCGCGGTCCCAGATCAGCACAGCGCCCGCCCCGTACGAGCCCGCCGGGATGACTCCCTCGAACCCGGCATAATCCAGTCGATGGTCCTCCACCGGCACGGCCAGCCGACGCTCGCCCGCCACGAGACTCGGGCCACGCGCCAACGCCCAACTTTTGAGTACGCCGTCGAGCTCGAGCCGGAAATCGTAGTGCAGCCGGCGCGCAGCGTGCTTCTGTACGACGAAGGCGATGTCCGTAATCGCGTCCTCATCGTCAGGATGCTTCTACGGGATCAGCATGACCCAGCCACGCGCGCAACTTGGTCCAGCGGGGCTTGGTATTGCCGCCGCGGACCGCGATGCCCAGTGCTTTGCGCTGCCCGAGCAGCACGACCAACCGCTTTCCGCGAGTGACCCCCGTGTACAGGAGGTTCCTCGCCAGCATCGTCCAGTGCTGCATGGCCAATGGGATCACCACCGCCGGGTACTCCGAGCCCTGCGACTTGTGGATGGTCGTGGCGTAGGCCGGCACCAGCGTGTCGAGTTCGCCGTACGGGTAGACCACCTCGCGGCCGTCGAAATCGACGATCACCGCACCCTCGTCCTCGTCGATGCGGGCGACGGTTCCGAGATCGCCGTTGAACACCTCCCGGTCGTAGTCGTTCTGGCTCTCCATCACCCGGTCGCCGGGTGAGAAGCGCCAGCCGAACCGCTCCACCGAGATGGCGGGGTTCGGGTTCAGCACCGCCTGGAGTTCGTGGTTGAGGTTGCGCGCGCCGAGCACGCCGCGCTGCATCGGGGTGAGCACTTGCACGTCGCGCACCGGATCGAGGCCGAAGCGCGCCGGGATGCGTCTGGTCACCACCTCGATCAGCGTCTCCACCGCCGGCTCGGGCTCGTCGATCTCGATCAGGTGGAAGTCGCTGTCCGCGCCCCGAGCAGCTGGCTCGGGCATCTTGCCGGCGTTGATCCGGTGCGCATTCACGACGATCCGGCTCTCGGCCGCCTGCCGGAACACTTCGGTCAGCCGCGCCACCGGGATAGCTCCCGAGGCGATGATGTCCGCCAAGACCTGCCCGGGCCCGACCGAGGGCAACTGGTCAACATCGCCGACGAGGAGCAGCGCCGCGTGCTCCGGCACCGCCTTGGTCAGGGCGTTCATCAGCGGCACGTCGACCATCGAGGTCTCGTCGATCACCAGCAGGTCGCAGGCGAGCGGGTTGTCCTCGTTGCGCGAGAAACCGCCGTGCTTCGGGTCGATCTCCAGCAGGCGGTGGATCGTCTTGGCCTCGAGCCCGGTCTGCTCGGTCATGCGCTTGGCCGCCCGGCCGGTCGGGGCGGCAAGCAGCACCTGCACGCTCTTCGCCCGCAGAATGCGCAGGATCGTGTCGAGCGTCGAGGTCTTGCCCACGCCCGGACCGCCGGTGATCACCGCGAGCTTGGCGCCGAGCACCCGCCGCACGGCTTCCCCTTGCGAGGGTGAGAGCGTCTTGCCGGTCTTGTCCTGGACCCAGGGCAGAGCCCGGGCGAGGTCGATCTCGGGCCAGGGCGGTGTGCCCTTCGTTCGGCGGAGCAGCCGCTCGGCGATCATCCGCTCGGCGGCGTGCAGCCCAGCCAGGAAGATGCACGCCTTTTCGCCGAGGATGTCCTGCACGACCTCGCCGGTCTCCAGCACGTCGAGCAACGCCGAGCGGATCAGTGCCGGCTCGACGCCGAGGAGGTCGCCCGCGAGCTTGATCAGTTCCACCACAGGGAGCGCGCAGTGTCCGCCGTCGGTCGCCGTCTGCAGGGCAAACGAGATGCCCGCGCGCAGCCGCTGCGGTGCCTCCGGGGTCAGCCCGAGTTTCATGGCGATGGCGTCGGCGGTCTTGAAGCCGATGCCGCGGATGTCCTTGGCCAGCCGGTAGGGGTCCTCGGTCATGACCGCGATGGCGTCGTGCCCGTAGGTCTTGAAGATCCGCACCGCCCGCGCTGTGCCGACGCCGTGGGCGTGCAGGAACAGCATGATCTCGCGCACCGCCTTCTGTTCGGCCCATCCGGCGATGATGCGGGCGGCGCGCTTCGGGCCGATGCCGGCGACCTCGGGCAGCCGCTGCGGCTCGGCCTCGATGATCTCAAACGTGCCTTCGCCGAACGCCGCGACGATGCGCTTGGCCATGGCCGGACCGATGCCGCGCAT
The DNA here is from genome assembly GCF_054818005.1 of Methylobacterium sp. CM6246. Classification (NCBI taxonomy): domain Bacteria; kingdom Pseudomonadati; phylum Pseudomonadota; class Alphaproteobacteria; order Hyphomicrobiales; family Methylobacteriaceae; genus Methylobacterium; species Methylobacterium sp. CM6246. The sequence goes on along the minus strand of NZ_JBTXKY010000003.1, from coordinate 268,938 downwards.
GTGGCCGGAGGCGAGGTATTTCTCGATGCCCTCGACCCCGGTGGGCGGCGTGACCTTGAGGGTGTCGGCCTTGAACTGCACGCCGTGCTGGCGATCCGTGTGCCAGATGCCGGTGGCGGTGATCCACTCGCCGGCCGCGATGGCGGGGGCGTGACCGATCACCGGGACGAGGTCGCGCTTGCCCCGAGCCTGGACCTTGAGCACGCAGAAGCCGGTCTCGGGGCTGTGGAAGGTGACGCGCTCGATGGTACCGGCCAGCGCCTCGATCTTGGGACCGGCCGAGCCGGGGAATGCGCGCGCAGCCACGACGGCTATGAGATCCTACGAGCCTGCCCCGAAGTCTGACGCCCCGACATTTCGCGGGGCGCCTTGCTCAATATGGGCCGCCGCTCACTTGATGTCATGATGCTGATCGACACAGCAGGCCGTGTGGGCGTTTGTACGATTTGCGAGAGTCCAGTCATGTTCGATGTAACGAAGATGCTGGCCGACGCGCTGGGCGAGCACCTCGCGGTCACCTACCAGCGCACCTTCGGCAGTCGTGAACCACGTTTCGCCGAGGTGATCGAGGCGTCCGCACGTCTGACCATTGAGCGCATCGTCGGCAGCGACGCGCTCTACCACGATGGCGACCACACCGCCCTCGTCACCCTCGTGGCTCAGGACATCCTGCGCGGCCGGTTCCTCGACAAGGGCATCACGCCGGAGGATTGGCTGCACATGATCCTGGCCGCCCTGTATCATGAGATCGGCTACGTGCGCGGTGTCTGCTCAGGTGACCGGGCGAACGCCTTCGTCATCGACGCGCAGGGCACGACCATCGGTTTGCCGCGGGGTGCCTCGGACGCGGCGCTGGCGCCCTACCACATCGAGCGTTCGAAGCTGGCGGTGCAAGAGCGCTTCGGCACGCATGATCTCGTCGATGCGCCGCGGGTGATGCGAGCCATCGAGTTGACCCGTTTCCCCGTGCCCGCGGACGATGAGCATCGGGAGACTGGGACCGAAGCTGGCCTGATGCGTGCGGCAGACCTGATCGGGCAACTCGGCGATCCGCTCTACCCACGCAAACTGAACGCGCTGTTCCACGAGTTCGCCGAGATCGGCCTCGACGCCCAACTCGGCTATGCCAGCCCGGCCGACCTCGCGGAGCGGTATCCGGCATTCTTCTGGGGCAAGATCGAACCGGTCATCGGCGACGCGGTGCGCTTTCTCGATTTGACGGTGGAAGGGCGGAGCTGGGTGGCCAACCTCTACAGTCATGTGTTTGCGATCGAGCATGACCGTCGCCGCATGGGACCACACCCAGGCTGAGCCGCAGAAGTAGTCCTCACGCAGGCGAAAGTGGTGATAGCTTTCGAGAACAACCGCGCTCACGCCATGACGTATCGTCGGCTTTGCGCCCATCCCGGTCATTCAAGGCCAGAGGAGAACGGCTCCGAAGCGGACACCAAGGTCTCGGGCAGCACTGATGGCATTATTCGCGCGAGCGCGGCCGGGCGCGCGCGGCGTGACGCGTCCATCAATGACCGCGCGCCCCCGATTTCCTCACTGGCAATGCGTGCTAGATAATCGACCTTGCTCGCCTGCATGTGGTCAACGCAGAGCTGCGCGAGCGCCCAGCTATCGCGTCCGCGCAAGAGTTCGATCATCGTTCGATGATGGCCGATCGAGACCCGAAGGCCATCGGCATCCGCCAGGTTCTTGGCGCGTATGGGCAACGTCAGGCCCATGTAGTCGGTGAGCGTGCGCACTAGGTACGGGTTCCCGCACACATTGAACAAGGCGACATGGAAGGCGTCATTCGCCTCGTGGATGCCGCGCAGGTCGCGCTTCTCCACTTGGTCGCGGTAGGCGTCCTGAAGCGCTTCGAGTTGGGCGATCAGCCACGCCTCCGCCGGTAGCGCAATCATTAGCATCGCCTGCCGCGTCAGCATCTCGCGGACTTCGTAGATCTGCCGCACTTCCGCGGCGGAGTAGGATCGAACTGTCGCCCCGATGTTCCGCTCTCGCCGCACGACGCCCCGATGCTCCATCTCGACGAGAGCCTGACGGATGAAGTGGCGGGATGCACCGAAGCGCGCCATCAGGGCATCCTCGGTCAAGCGGGCGCCGGGGGCTAGCCGCCCGAAGATGATGTCTTCCTCCAGTAGCGCCACGATCGCTCCGATGCCCTCACGTCGGAGAGGCGAGATAGGATCTGCGGGCCCGTCCCCGGTCATTGCGCCTCCGCCCAGCTCGCAAACCGGTAGCAATCCTCCACAAGCCGCAGCGTCTCGAGATTGTCGGCCGGTGACGTCTCGAATGGCGCGCCGTCGTCCAGGCGATCGATGAAGTGAGCGATCGCGGCCGCGTAGGACTCCGCGTAGGTAGCGGCGAGGTCGAAGGTCCAGCTCTTTGTTTCCCGCCCCGTCATCGACAGTTCGGATCCCTGGAGGCGGATCGCACCCACGGGGCCGAGGATCTCCAGGCGATCGGGGGAAGCGGGTGGGGCGCCGTGGGCTGCGAAGGTCGCGAACACCTGCACGGCGACTCCACCCGGGCCGGCGAGCTGGATCAGCGCCGTGTCTTCGCCGGCGAGGTCTGGACAGGTCCGGCCGGTCGCGCAGGCGGTGACCCGCAGCGGTCCGAGCAGCATGCGCAGCGTGTCGAGGTGGTGGATCAGGACTTCGGCGACGAGCATCCGGGCCTCGTCGCGCATGAACGGCTGGCGCTCCAAGGCGGGAAACAGGCCCGCCGCATCCGGAAGGGTGCCGCTCGTCACGAGCTCCAGCCGCGCCGCGAAGGGCCGCCCGATGGCCCCCGCGCGCAGCCACGCCGCGGCCTCCCGGTAGTAGGCTCGGAACCGCCAGTTCTCGTGCACCATCAGGCGCGCCCGGTCATCCACCGCGGCGACCAGCGCCTGCGCCTCCGCGAGGGTCGGGGCCAGGGGCTTCTGGCACAGGATTGGCAGACCGCGCTCGGACGCGAGGCGGACGAGCGCAGCATGCGCCGCCCGGGGCGCCGCGATATCGATCGCGTCGAGTCCGCCCGCGTCCAGCATCGAGCCCGCGTCCGCGTAGGTGTGCGGGATGTCGAACGCCCGGGCGCGGGCCAAGCGCCGCTCGGCCGACGGGTCGGCGATCGCGACGACCTTGGCGCGGCCCCTCAGGGCGGCCCAGCCCGCCAGATGATGCTGCGTGACCCATCCGGCCCCGATCAGGCCGATCCGCCGGACGGCGCTCACGGCGTCGCTCCGGCAGACACCGCGCCCGCCGGCACGGTGCCCGCGGGCCTAACCTGCGCGGGGATGGCTGCCGTGGTCCGCGCGTCGAACAGGAAGGCGGCGTCGGGCCGGAAGAACAGGTCGACGACCGCGCCCACATCGGCCCGCGTGTCCCGCGGCAGGCGCGCCGTGCATTCGGCGCCCCCCTCCGTCTCTACGGCGAGGAGCGTCTCGGCCCCGAGCGGCTCGACGGCGAAGACCCGCCCGCGGATCCGGCCCGCCTCCGCGCTTCCGGTGGCGTCGGCCGCGAGGTGCAGGTCCTCCGCCCGGACGCCGAGCACCACCTCCTGGCCGGCGAGCGGAGCCAGTGCGGCCGGCGTCCAGCGCGTGAGCGCGGTGTCGATCGCGGGCGTGCGGATCCGGTCCCAGGCGGGAAGCGGCACGGTGAACAGGTTCATGGGCGGCGAACCGAGGAAGCGGGCTACGAAGGTGTCGGCCGGGTTCCAGTAAACGTCGAGCGGTCTGCCGACCTGGGCGACGCGCCCGCCGTTCATGACGCAGATCCGCGTCCCCATGGTCATCGCCTCGACCTGGTCGTGAGTCACGTAGATCATCGTGGAGGCGAGCCGGTGGTGCTGCTTGATCAACTCGTTGCGCGTGTTGACGCGCAGGGCCGCGTCGAGGTTCGACAGCGGCTCGTCGAACAGGAACACCATCGGCTCGCGCACCATCGCGCGCCCGAGGGCGACGCGCTGGCGCTGGCCGCCCGACAGGGCCTGGGGCTTGCGGTCGAGGTAGGGCACGAGCCCCAGCATCGCCGCGGTCTCGCCGACCCGCCGCTTGATCTCGGCAGGTGCCGTGCTGCGGCGCTTGAGGCCGAAGGCGAGGTTCTCGGCGACTGTCATGTGTGGGTAGAGGGCGTAGGACTGGAACACCATCGCGATGTCGCGGTCCTTGGCGGGTACATCGTTCATCGTCCGCCCGTTGATTGAGAGCGTGCCGGACGAGATGGTCTCGAGGCCCGCGATCATGCGCAGGGTCGTGGACTTGCCGCACCCGGACGGGCCGAGCAGCACCATGAACTCGCCATCCCCGATCGTGACGTCGACGTTGTCGACCACGACCGGCCCGCCGGAGCCGTAGCGCTTGCAGATCTTGGACAGCTGGACGACGGCCATGCCGGCCCCTTACTTGACGGCGCCCGCGGTCATGCCGCGGATCAGCTTCTCGGAGAAGAAGACGTAGGCGACGATCACCGGCACGACCGAGATCATGACCCCGGCCGCGATCATGCCGATGTCCTGGAAGTGGTCGCCCATGAAGGCCCGGATGCCGATCGGCAGGGTGCGCTTGTCCGGATCGGTGATCAGCACCACCGCGAACAGGAACTCGTTCCAGAGCTGGATGAAGTTCAGGATCAGGGTTGTGGCGATCGCCGGCATGCCGATCGGCAGGACGATGCGGCGGAAGATCTCGATGTCGCCGTAGCCGTCCATCTTGGCGGCGTCGAAGAGGTCCTGCGGGATCCGGGCGAAGAATCCCTCCAGCAGGTACACCGTCAGCGGCAATTGGAGCGAGACGTACACGAGGGTCAGCCCGAGGAGGCTGTTATAGAGCCCGTAATCGACCAGGATCTGATAGAGCGAGATCAGGGTGATCTGCGGCGGGAAGATGATCGACGAGAACAGGATGCCGTAGAGGATGCGGTTGCCGCGGAAGCGGTAGCGGGCGAGCGCGTGGGCGGCCGCAGCGCCGACCAGCGTCACCACCGCGACCGCGGCGACGACGACCACGGTCGAGTTCCAGAAATACGTGGCGAAGTCGGAATCGACCCAGGCGATCCGGAACTGCTCCCAGTGGAACGGGCGGGGCCACGCGTAGTGGTCGGCCGAGATCTCGCCCGTGGTCCGCACCGACATGGTGGCCAGCCACAGGAACGGTCCCAGCGTGTAGGAGGTGTAGGCGGCGATGGCGACCGCGAGGGCGGCCCGGCTCGCCAGGAAGCCGCCCCGCCCGGCGGCCGGAGGCACGGTCGCGTCGGCGCTCACGTCAGTACTCCAGCCGATCGCGGGACTTGAAGACCCGGTTGAGGATGATGACCGCCGCGCAGACCACGCCGAACCAGACCGTCGCGATCGCCGACGGGTAGCCGAGATCGAAGGTGTTCCAGTTGAAGGCGCGCTTGTAGACGTAGGTCGAGACCGTCTCGGTCGCCCAGAGCGGCCCGCCGCCGGTCATGATCCAGACGAGGTCGAAGACTTTCATCTTGCCGATGAAGGCGAGGACGTAGAGGTTGAGCAGCGTGGGCCGGAGCATCGGCACGATCACGTGGCGCAGCTTCGCGCCCCAGCCGCAATTGTCGAGTTCGGCCGCCTCCAGAACCTCGGACGGCAAGGCGTGGATGGCCGCGAGGCAGACCACCATGTTGAACCCGGCCCATTTCCAGGCATGCGTCACGATCAGGGACGCCAGCGCAGTGTTCGGATCGCCGAGCCAGGAGCGGGTCAGCGCGTCGAGCCCGACGGCCCGGAGGCCCTCGTTCACCACTCCCCAGTCGTAGTTGTAAATCCACATCCAGAGGATCGCGACCACGACGTAGGAGAGCAGGACGGGCGTGAACCACGCGACCCGGAGGAAGCGCGCGAACGGGACGCCGGCATAGAGGGCGAGCGCCAGCAGGAGGCCCGTCGCCACGTCCAGGATCGGAGCGACGAAGGCCCACACGAAGGTGTTGCGGACCGCGATCCAGAACGTCTCGTCGCCGATGAGGTCGCGGTAATTGGCGAGCCCGACGTAGGTCCGTTCCGACCCCTCGATCGTGAACAGGCTGTCGAAGATCGTCCGGAAGGCCGGGTAGGCCGTCAGGCCGAGATAGATGACGAGCGCTGGAGCGAGGAAGACGATCAGGACGGGCCAGCTCGCCCGTCGCGGATCCGACACGCGACCTGAGACTGGTGCGCTCTCCGAGGCTTCAGCCGTCCGCGTCTCGAGAGCCGACGTGCCCGCCACCGCGTCAGCTCCCCTTGCGGCAGGCCGCATCCATCTTGTCGGCGGCTTCGTTCACGCCGATCAGGCCGGCCGGGAAGGCGTTGTTCATGACCTGCGTGTACGTCTCGGCGCACTTGGACCGATAGTACATGAGCGGCGTGCCGAAGAAGTACGTGGCGCCCTTGTTGCGCGCGTTCAGCTCGGCGAAATACGCGGCATGGCTCGAATTGATCTTCGTCGGATCGGATCTGAGGCCGGTCTGCAGGGAGACCTGCGCGACCCATTTGTCGCCATTCCCGGCCGACGCCATCGAGTCGAGCAGCGCGCCCGCGCAGGCCTTGTTCTTCCCGCGGGCGTACATCACGAAGCTGCCGGCCACCGCCAGCGTCTTGCAGGTGGGGCACTGGCCCTGGTCCATGGCGGGGAACTGCATGATGCCGAGCGGAAAGTCCGCCGGCATGCCCCCGCTCTCGGGCGACGCGAAGGCGCGCCCCGTGAACCAGCTCGGATCCGGGAAGGTGAGGGCCCCCGGCTTCTGGTAGAAGTAGTAGTGCGACTCGCCGAGCTTCAGCGTCGCGAAGCTCTTCGGGTAGGCGCCGGCATCCACCAGCCCCTTGAACCACGTCATCACCTCTAGGACACGCGGGTCCTTGAAGGACAACGTGCCGTTCAGAAGCTTCCCGTAATCGTCCGTGCCGAGCTTACGCAGCAGGGACTCGAAGAGCAGTAACGCGCCGGGGAACGGCCGGTCGCCGACGCCCTGGGACACGGGCGTGATGCCGGCGGCGGCGCCCTTCCTGACCAAGTCCGCGAAGCCGGATTGCGTGAGCTGGAAAGAGGGCGGCACCTCGACCCCGACCTTCTTCACCAGATCCTTGTTGTAGTACAGCTCGACCGTATAGGCCTCGACGGGCAGGCCGTAGACCTTGCCTTTTGAGGTCCAGGCCGGCTTGGCCCAATCCTCGAGCTTGGCCAAGTCGACATGGCCGTCAAGCGGTTCGAGAAAGCCGCCCGCCACGAACTCGGGCTGGTCGGGCTCCAGATAGAAGACGTCGGGGGCCTGGCCGGTGCGAACGGCGGATTTGGCCTGCGTGTAGATGTCGGCCTTCGGGATGAAGCTCAGCTTGACCGCGCACTGCTTGTTCGTGGCTTCGAAGTCCCGGACGCGCGCGGACACCCAGTCCTTCTTGGCCGGCTCGTCGGGCCAGTTCGACCACATCGTGATCTGAGCGGGCTCCGCCGCCACGGCGGCCCCGGCTGCGATCAGGCTCAGGCCGAACATGGCCGCGATCCCGGTGCCCGCTCTGCGCATCGCACCTTCCTCCCGTATCATTGTTGGGTCGGATCGTCCGGGACCCATCGCAGATTGTCAATAAAAATGCGGACGTCGGTGCTGATCTTGCCGACGACGCATCTGAACCCGTCCGTTTTATCGATAACTACTCGGGCCCTACAGATCTAAGAAGGCCGGCTGCGACTGCGTCGGAAGTCCCTTGCGGCTCGACACGGAGCATGGTCCAGCATGGTCCGGGTTTCACGAACCGCCGTGATGAGGAGCGAGGCGCAAGGGCCGATGAATGCTCCGTGCTTGCGCACAACGCGATGAGAGCAGCGATATGGCGGCTCTGGCCTTCGACGTCCCAGAGGCGGATCATCGGCTCTCAGCAACATCCGATCGCATGGCTATAGAGATCTGAATGACCGGAATGGGTGGAGCCTGTGTGAAAACGAAAGCGCTTGCCGAAATTGTAGAGCAATCCTCTACGCTGCAGACAAGCGGCCCCGCTGCAGGGCGGTTCTGACGCGATTTAGGCCTAAATTTCGGCGCTGCCCAGGTTGTTCTCGGGAAGATCCTTCTACCCCTTTGTCGTTTTCACACATCCTCGGTGGAAAGTAGTCCATCCGCTTATGGGAAGACGAAATATTGAAGCGGACGCTCCATCGCGATGCTCCGCTGCACCTCACGGTGCCATTTGCGCCTTTGGGTCATGACCGGTGCGAGCGTCTAGGTTTCCCGGCACCTCGGCTGCAACAGCGGTGCGACCTCCTCCACGGCCTCGGCATAGCCGCCGAGCAGGGCAACGAGCTCCCGAACGGGGCGACGACCGCAACTTGATTGCTGTGCGAGCTGGATGGAGCGTCCCAGAGCGGCGCTAGGTCGTCCTCGTTATGACAATACATTGTCATGTTGACAGCCTGTTACCAAACCCCATATCGGTGTCCATGAGAACGAAGCTAAAAGGCAGTGCGCCTGACCAGGAGCGCCTTCGGCGGGCCTGGACCGGCCTCGTCATCGAGGTTTTCCGCATGAACGGGGACCTGCTCGCAGCCGGTGATGCACTGGTCGGCGACCTCGGCCTGACGAGCGCCCGGTGGCAGGTGCTGGGCGCCATCGCGCTTTCGCCCGTGCCGCTGCCGGTCGCCCATATCGCCCGCAACATGGGCCTGACCCGGCAGGCCGTTCAGCGCCTGGTCGACGACATGCGGGCCGACGGCCTCGTCCGCCTCGAACCCAATCCGCATCACCGTAGGGCCATGCTGGTCGTGGCGACGGAGCGGGGAGACACCGCCTATCGAGCGGCCATCGCACGGCAGGAGCGCTGGGCCGATGCGCTTACTGCTGATCTCTCGGCCGAGGCGTTCGAGGCCGCCGGCACCCTGCTGCGCGAGATGCAGCGCCGGATTGAGGGGTCCGATCCGGCGGCCGCTATAGAGGCGGAACCCCAGACACAAGGAGCCTGACATGCCCAAGTTCATCGAGCTGGATCGGACCGTCACCCTGGCGGACCAACTGAAGGACGAGGGCGGCCCGGTCGTCCTGATCAACACCTTCGTTGCCCAACCCGCCGATGCCGACCGCCTAGTCACTGCCTGGACGGCCGACGCGGAGGTCATGACGCGGCAGCCCGGCTTCGTCTCGACCCAGCTGCATCGCGGCATCGCCGGCAGCGGGGTGTTCCTGAACTACGCCGTCTGGGACAGCGTCGCCGACTTCCGTGCGGCCTTCACAAACCCCGAGTTCCGGGCCCGCCTGTCGGACTACCCCGAGACCGCGACTGTCAGCCCGCACCTGTTCCGTAAGGTGGACGTGCCTGGCATCTGCGCGGCGTGAGCCCCTCCGTTCTCTAGCCCGAGGCTCCCATGCAATCTGAAGCGACCACTGCAAATTACGACGCCGAAGTCATCGTCGTCGGCGCCGGCCCCGTCGGCCTGACTACGGGGTGCGCCCTGCGTCACCACGGTGTCGATTGCCTGATCCTGGAGGAGCGAACCGAGGTCTGGGCGTATTCCCGGGCCAATAACCTTTGGGCGCGGCCGCAGGAACTTCTGGCCTCCGTTGGCCTGCGCGACGCCATCGCGGAGCGTGCATACCCGGTCCGGCTGGTGAACTTCTTCATGAACGGCACGCCGACGACGCCGATCCGGATCGACGACGTCACCAGCCCCCACCCGCAGGTCCTCTACAGCGGGCAGGACGTCATCGAGACGACCCTGATCGAAACCTACGAAGGGCGCGGCGGCCGGATGCAGCGCGGCGGCAAAGTCGTGTCCGTCGTGCAAGACGGGGACGGCGTGACCGTCACGGTGAGACGCGGCGACGGACCGGAAGAACGCCTGCGCTGCCGCTACCTCGTCGCGGCCGACGGCGCCAAGAGCACGGCGCGCCCGCTGCTCGACCTCGACTTCGAACCGGAGCGGTTCGAGGGGCGGATGAACCGTCAGGTCGACGCCAAGCTGTCCTGGCGGCGTTCCCTGGAGCCCGACCAGCTCTGGTTCTTCTACTACGAGCGGGGCTTCTGCGGCGTGATGCCGGTCTGGGGGGGCTATCACCGGCTGTTCTTCTTGGCCGACGACGCGGGCGTGCCCGACCGTGATCCGACGCTCGACGAAATTCAGGCGGTGGCCCGTGAGGTCACGGGCGACGAGACCCTGACGCTAAGCGATCCGCAATGGCTTACGCACAGCCGCTTCCAATATGGCGTCTCCCCTGGCTACGCGCGGGGCCGCGTGTTCCTCGCCGGGGATGCCGGGCACCTGTCCCTGCCCATCGGCGGCCAGGGCATGAACGCCGGGCTGCATGATGCGGTCGAGATCGCGTGGCGGCTCGCGGCGGTGCTCCGCGGGCAGGCGGCCTCCGTCGTTCTGGAATCCTACGATGCCGAGCGTGGCGGCGAGCACGCCAGGCTCAGCGCGCAACAGGCGAAGGGCTTCCGCCGGACCGTCTACCGGGGATCCGTCACGGACGTGGCCCTCGGGCTGGTGGCCAAGGTGGTGCCCGGCATCGGCGCCCTGCTCCAGGGTACGGACGATCTTCAGCAGCTTTCGGTCAGCTACCCGAAGAGCCTGCTCAACGAGGATCACCTTTCGGGTGTGACCCATCTCCTCCAGCGAGGACCAGGAGTCGGCGAGCGGGCTCCCGAGGCCGAGGTGACAGTCGACGGCCGGACGACGTCGCTGTTCCCGTTCATCTACAACCCGGACGGCGTGACGACGGGCTGGGCCTTGCTGTGCTTCGATGGTCGGTCGACCGAATCCGGCGCTTCGCTGCGCGCCGCCATCGAGGCCGTCGCCCCGTGGGGCTGGGTACGACCCCGTTTCGTCCTGGCGGGTCCTGTTTCGGAGGCGGGAGGAGCGCCAGTGTTGTCGGACCTGGACGGCAAGGCGCACGGCGCCTACGGCTTGGAAGGCCAGTCCGCCCTCGTCCTCGTCCGTCCGGATGGGCATATCGCCTATCGCGGCGCTGCCGACCGCCCCGAGCGCCTGACCGCATATTGCCGGCGGACCTTCATGACGTGAACCAAACGGCGCCTTAGCCGCTTCTTGCATGGAGCCGCTCGGCCAGTGAATGGGGATGCCGACTTGAGGGGCATGGTTGGCTTCACGCCCCCTTGCCGAAACTATCGAGGGCTGACGAACGGCCGCTTTCGGGCAGCGCCGATGGCGATATGAGCGGCCGGGTTGGGTCGGTTAGAGCCTGTCTGTTTTTCTGACCGACCTTCTCCGAAGCCGACATGCTGCTTTCGGCCAGATTAGGTCATCCGCGGCTCCTCAGACTGCCGGCAGGCAGACGTTCCGAAAGTCAGAGAAGGGTCGGAAGCGGTAGGACCGGAGGGGGTGGCAACCGGACCTCAGCCTTTTGATCTGAAGCAGGCATTCCACTCACGGCCCACTTCACCACCCAAAATTCCGCTGTCAGACCTCTGAAGCGGGCATCCTGTGAATAGACTTTGATCTGGGTCGTGCTGCTGTCACATCTCGGACGTCAATTGCTCCAGGATCCAGGCCTGCGCGTCGTCCAGATCCGCGAACAGCGGGGGATGATTGAGATCGACCCGACCGAACCCGGCCTCCAGAAACCACTTGCCCGCGTCGTCGTCGTGCTGGTCGGAGAGGCGGACCAGGACCGCAACGAGGAAGCCGTCCGCGAAGACGAGCTGGCTGTGAATGTCGTCGCTCTTCGTGGCAACGTGCACGGGCTGCAGGCGCAGGTTCATGCGGCGTCTCGGTCTCCCAGGTGCAGGTAGTTGGGCCTGAACTCCGCTAGCGCCCGCAGGCGCGGCAGGTCGAGGATCTTGAGCCGTCTGCTCTTCAGTTGGATCAGCCCTTGTTGGCGGAGCTCCTTGAGAGAGCGGTTTACATGAACGGGCGTGAGCCCGGTGGTGTCAGCGAGGTCCATCTGAGTGACCGGCAATTCGTAGCTGTCGCCCGACGCCAACCCGACCGTGCGTAGACGCAGCAGCAACTCGCAGAGCAGGTGTGCCAGCCGCTCCAGGGCCGAACGGCGGCCGACGTTGACCAGCCACTCGCGCAAGGTCGCCTCGTCCACGAGCTGGGCCTTGCGCAGCCCGCGGGCGATCTGCAGGTGGTTCGCCAGGAGATCGGCCACCGTCTCGGGCGCCAGGCGCACGACCTCGCAGGCCGATACGGTGGTGATGGTATGATCCAGCGCGCTCAGCAGGGCGACGTCGAGGTCACATAAGTCGCCTGGCACCAGGTAGGCCATGATCTGTCGGGCGCCGTTCGCCCGCAGCTTATGGCGGACCGCCATGCCCTTCATCACCAGGTACACGCCGTCGGGTGGATCGCCCTCGCGTGCCAGGTCGGTACCGGGCGTGACCTGGCGAGGCTCGGCGCTGATCCGGGCCAGCATGACTCGATCCGCGTCCGACAGGGCGGTGAAGCGCTCCAACTTGCGGATCAGTGGGTTGCCCGTGGCCGCGGGCTGGGAGCGGCCTACCGTGGCGGGCGGCGCTGGCGCGACAAGCTCGTTTACGGTGATGACGATGTCTGCGGACAGTGCCGGCTTGCTGAGCCAGGGCGCACCTTGGAACTCGCTGCCGAGATGCTGGACGTGCTGCCCGCCTGAGTAGACGAGAAACGGCACGTCGAGGCGGCGCAGGGCGTGTGCCAGCTTAGTGCAGGGGCCATCTCTCAGGACCACGTCGATGATGGCCACCGTTGGCTTCTCCTGCACGAGCAGGCGCAGCGCCTCTGCGGTTGTGGCAACCGGCCCGAGCACGCGATAGCCAGCCCGTTCCAAGGTGTCGCTGAGGTCCATGCTGACGACAGCATCGCCCTCGGCAATCAGGACGACAGGCTGTTGTGCCATATGTGGCATGCAAGGCTCCAGTCGGTTGAGCCTTTCAATCATTCAGCTCATGCATGGATCGATATCCCAGTCTATAAACCTCGGTTTAATGTCGATGGAAGACGCGAATCGCCTTTGGTATGGTATCCAACCGATCAGCCAATTGCGTTTCGAATTAACATTTGTTATAATTCGTGGGTTGCGAACGCCGGATGTTCTGTACTACTAAAGGTGTTGCCTGCTGGTCGATCCGGGCTCAGGTGATTAGGAGACCGCGTGTGCTCTTGCCCCAACAGGAAGCAGGGCTGTGTCTCAGCCTCATCAATCCAGCGTCCGCAACCGCCTGCTGAAGGCACTGTAGGCCGACGACTTCGCGTTGTTGCAGCCCCATCTGCAGAGGATACAGACCGAGCTTCGCCAGCCACTGATCGCGCCCAACACCCCGATCAAGCAACTGTTCTTTCCAGAGGTCGGCTTCTGCTCGATCACCACGGCCGCCTTCGACAAGAAGGTCGAGGTCGGCATCGTCGGACGCGAGGGACTGGTCGGCGCTTTACCCATCCTGCTCAATGCCGACCGCACGCCGCACGAGATGTTCATCCAGAGTCCGGGCGAGGTTCTGAGCATCACCACGGAAGCGCTGTGCGCGGCCGTCAGCCAGAGCGCGAGCCTGCACAAGCTGCTCCTGCGCTCGATTCAGGTACAGTTCCTCCAGACGGGACAAACCGCCTTCGCGAACGCGAGCCTGACCATAGAAGTGCGCCTCGCCCGCTGGCTGCTGATGTGTCACGACCGGCTCGACGGCGACGAGCTTCAGATAACGCATGAATTCCTGTTGATGATGTTGGGTACGCAGCGTTCCAGCACGACCCTGGCCGTCCAAACGCTGGAGGGACACGGGCTGATCCAGGGGCGGCGTGGACGCATCTCGATCCTGGATCGCGAGACCCTGGAGAAGGTGACGGACGGCAGCTATGGCCTGCCCGAGGCCGAGTTCGTCCGACTGATTGAGGAGGCTTGATGCCGCGCTACTTCCTCAACGTCCGGCATCGGCCCGGACCTGCAGGTCTGGCCGTGGATCCGGAAGGCGAGGAGTTCGCTGACTTGGACGCCGCGCGTGAGGGTGCCCTGTCGCAGGCGCGCGTGATGATCGCGCGGGACCAGCATACGTTCATTCGCGACTGGATGGACTGCTCGTTCGAGATCATGGACGAGGCGGATCATCCCGCGCTGACGGTGCCATTCAGCGACACCGTACCCGTAAGCGACTGGGACTGAGCGCGCTCGACACTGGTCCAGCCAGGTGCGTGGAAACGGCTATTTTGCTGCTCTGACGCCGAGAAGCGGACCACCTGAAACCGACCCGTCCCCGCTGTAGGTCTCTGCTCACCGGACAGCCTGCAAGCGGACGTTCCTGACTTCTGCAAAGGGTCGAGCCTGTGTGAAAACGAAAGCGCTTGCCGAAATTGTAGAACAATCCTCTACGCTGCAGACAAGCGGCCCCGCTGCAGGGCGGTTCTGACGCGATTTAGGCCTATATTTCGGCGCTGCCCAGGTTGTTCTTGGGAAGATCCTTCTACCCCTTTGTCGTTTTCACACATCCTCGGTCGGAAGCAGCCCCTCGCGGCGGGTAGCATCCGTCAGATTTTGACCACTCGGCGCTTCGGCACCCCAATCGCCGGGGCGGCCGGCGTAGATCGGGCTTCCTCGCCGCGCTGGACTTCGGGCCCGTTCATAGTGTTCGCAACACGGACGTTGCCTAGTGCCGACCGCGGATCGGTACCAGCCTTCAGGCTTCCAGCACCGACGGCTCGTCCTCGTCGTCGTCTCCGGTCACGAAACCCGCAACGAGTTCGTCGAAGCTGTGCGCGACCTCGAGGCAGCCCGACGTCGACATGTTCTCGAACAGGAAGAGGACGACCGAACGCCCCTCCTTGCCGGGCCGGTATTCGAAGGCGAAGTGCCAGCCGTTTCCGGCCTCGGAGAAGACGATGTAGCCGGGGTAGGCCTCGTGGTACCGATGGTTGATCTCCGCGATCGGTGAGATCCCGTCTTCATCGGGTACGAAGCTGAAGAGCTCTCCCAGACCGATGACGTCGCGACCGCGCGGCGAGTACGGGTGAGGGAACTCGACGCTACCCGGAAAAGGAATGGCACCGTTGTACTGTCTCGCGACCTCCTCGAAGGAGTCCGGGAGCTGTACCGCGAATTCGGCCTCGAAGGCCTCGATATGATGAGGTGAAATTTCACCGCCGTATCGCCATTCGACATCGCTCATGGATGGTTTCTCTCGAGCGACCGCCGGACATGCAAACTGTAGCCGTCGATGTGACCCGCTTTCCGGTGGATGCCATTCGGCCGGGGAGAACGCCGTAGGCATGGCGGGTTCAGGAAGGATCGTCGGCGGTCCCGTCGACCGGGGCGGCCAGGCAATCGAGCACGGCCTCCACCGCGAATTGGGCGATCGACGAGCTCGGCACGACCCCGCAGCGGACGACGAGGAGTGCCGCGAGTGGCCCGAGATAGCGCTTGCGGACGCCGGCAAAGACGAGGATGCCCCCGAAGGTCTCGTCGATCGACGGACGGACGGCATTCACTCCCTCGAGCAGGACGGCAAGCACACGACGATAGCTTGCGACCAGACCATCGGCGTCCGAGCCGGACGGAAGCGCCGGACGCTCGACTTCGAGTTCGTGCATTCCCCCACGGCACTGCGCGATCGCGAGTCGGGCCAGCGAAACCATCTCGGACGCGGGCTCGTCGGGATGGTTGGCGATCAGTGCAAGCGCGACCTGGCTCTCGACGATCGTTCGGCGGAAGGTCAGGTCGCGCATCATGTCCGGCAGGCCGCGCGGACTGTTCGGAAAGCGTTCGTTCATCCCTTCGAGGATGGCGGCGGTCCGCGACCCGTGCGCGATCAGCAGCGGGAAGGTCACGTCTTGTCGGGTCTCGCCAGCAGGATCGCCGTCCGAACGGCCTGCCGTCTGATATGGTCGGACGCCTCGGGGTTCGCCATCTCCCGGGGGGGCTAGGCCTGCGTGGCCACGGCGACCGCCAGATCGACGCCGTAGCCTTCGCCCAGCATGAACAGCGTCGTCGTCGGATCGGCCATGAAGGTGTCCACGGCGGCACCGATGTCCTCGGCGGTCACGGCCTTGGACTTAAAGAGTTCGCCGACGGTCGGGTTCGTGCTGGCCATGGACGCACCGTAGCAGGCGCTGCGGATTGGGGAAGCTTCGCCGGCGGCGCGTCGACGGGGTCGACCGACCAGATCCATCAAGGCGATCCAATCCATTCAGTCGACGATAAGCATTATTCGATGTGCCGAAAGACGCATCGGATATCGGCAGCCGAGCTTTAAGGGTTCATCACTCAAGGTGTACGGCATTTCTTGAAGGCTGCCCATGCCGCTATCGTATTCCGCACGCCTGCGGCGCGATCTCCGCAATTGGCAGGAACGCGGCCTGATCCAGCCGGAGCAGGCGGAACGCATCGCAGCCCACGCCTTCGCGCCCCGCTGTTTCAACCACCTGCAGGCCGCGCTGGCTCTATGCATCCTCCTGCTTCTGGCCCCATCCATCATCGCGTTCGTGGCGGCGAACTGGTCCGTCATGTCGCCCGCGTCCCGGCTCGTAGTCCTGTTCCTCGTCAACGCCGCGGCCGTGTCGGGCACCTTCCTCGCCGCGCAGCGGCATGTCCGAGATCGGGCAGGTTCGACCGGCAGGCTCGTGGATGGGTTGGCGACGCTGTCCCTGGCCGTCGCGGCTGCCACGCTGGCCCTGGTCGAGCAGACCTTCCACGTGACTGCGGATCCCCTGCGCTTCGCCGGGACCATTGCCGCTCTCGGCATGGCGACGGCACTCGTCGCACGTTCGGGCGGCGCGGCCGTCGTCTCCTGCATCGCCCTCATTGTAGCCGACATCGGGTTTGGAGGGCTCGACCTCGCTACGCTGCGAGGGCACGCGCCCTCCGGAGCAGGGATCTGGTTCTGGACGGTGGGTCCGGCTCTGTTCCTCGCAAGCCTGTCCGGCTGGCTGCCGGCGCGACAGTCCACGCTCCTCCTGCTTCTGGTCGTGCTCGCCAACCACCTCGGAGGCGCGCCTGCGGGTCTGACGTTCCTCCTGCCGCCCGACCGGATCCTGACCGTCGCAGCGCTCGCTCTTGCCGTCGGCCACGTGCTGTCCCGCCTCGAAGCTCGAGGAGACGGGGCCTCGCGCGTCCGCGAAGGTGCGCATGCCCTGACGCGCGCGGCCGTTGGCCTCTGCCTGTTCGGCATCGTCATGGTATCCGTGCGCACGCTCGGCTTCGGCGTTGCGCGGCCGACCTTCGCGGCGGCCCTCGCCCTCGCCCTCGCTACGATCGCGATCGCGGCGTTCGTTCTGGCACGCTTCCGTCCGCCCACGAGGGCAGCATCTCCCACGGGCGATCTCCTCGTTCTCGCTGCGGCCGCACTGGCGCTTCTGGTCTGGCTCGTCGCCGGCGCAGGCCGGGAGGCTTCGACCTTCTGGACCATGTGGGGCGGCATCGTCCCGGCACTCATGCTCGTCGTGGCAGGCGACCTCGAAGACAGACGCGAGCTGTACGGCTGGGGGATGGCGCTCACCGCGGGCCTCACGATCGCCATGCTCGCCGCCTCCCGCAACCTCATCGCATTCTCGGGGAACCTGCTGCTCTGCGCCGTCCTCCTGAGCGTCGCGCTGGTGGCCTGCCGCTCGGCTGCCCGCCGCATCGCCGGGAGGGTCGCATGAAGAACCGGCTTCTCGGTCTCGCCTTCGCCGGCCTGCTGGCGATCCAAATCTCGCCATCGGCGATCCTGGCGTGGCAGCAGACGCAGCGGCTGAACGACGGGCGCCTGGTCCGATTGGCGGTCGAAACCCGAGACCCGCGAGACCTACTGCGCGGCGAGTACAGCGTGCTCGCCTACGAAATCGGTCGCCTTCAGGGGATCGGCGCCGGTACGACGCCGACTGGCTGCGACCTCGATGCCCACGAGACCTGCAGGCTCGAGGTCGGGCGAGACGTCTACATCCGGCTCTCGCCCGATGCCGACGGCGTGCACCGGGCGGATGAAGCGTCGTTCGAGGTCCCGGCCGGGGACGGTCCGTTCATCAAGGGCAGCCTAGGTTCCGCTTCGCTCGTGCGTCGAGGGGCTCCTCTCGGCACTCGGGCCAGGAGGGCCGGCGAGCCAACGGAGCCCGCCACCTGCCAGCTTTCGGTCTGTCTGACGGGTGTCGTGAACTACGGCATCGAGCGGTGGTACGGAGCGCAAGGCGTTCCGGCCAAACTCGATCGGACCGCACGCAGGGACGTTCTCGTCGAGGTGCGCGTGGCCGCGGACGGATCTGCGGTGATCGATGGCATCGCGGTAGCCGGTAAAGCCTTCGCCAGGACTGCCCGCCTCTGGTGAGGCTCCGCTTCCAGGATCTCTACGCGAGCTTCGGAGACTTCCTCCTCGGCGAGGTCCGGGGCAGCTTCGACGCGGGGTAGGTGCCGGGCACTCATCCCATGCCGGTCGGGCCGCGACCGGCCCATCCCGGCGACCGGGTCGATGTCGCCGCCCTGGCGCGACCCGAAGGATCACGACGCATCCGCGTTCCTGGCATCGTAGTCCCGCCTCGCCGCTTCGAGGTCGTCGAGATGCTTGATCGACCAGTCGTACACGGCCCCGAACGGAACCTGCAGCGTCCGTCCCAGCGGGGTGATCGAATACTCCACCGCGACTGGCGACGTGGCCAGGACCCGACGGGCGATGAGGCCATTGCGCTCGAGCCGTCGCAGCGCCTGCGCCAAGGCCTTGTGTGTGATGCCTTCCAGCCGACGCTTCATCTCGTTGAAGCGCGTAGGGTTGTCGCTGAGAATGGTTAGAATCATCACCGCCCATTTATTGGCGACCTGATCAAAGAAAGATCTTGCCGCGCAGTCGGCGAAGAAAACGTGATCGACGTCGGTCGCCAAGATATACTCCGATATACCTACGCACTAGCAGGTGCGTAATTGAGCGTAGCTATCCATCGTATATTTAGGGGCCAGCTTTGAAAAGCGATCGGCCGTGCATGTCGTGCGGCTCCAATGAATGGAAGCGGACGATGCCGACAGAACCGGACCTTTCACGGCGCAGCCTCCTCGGGTTCGCGCGCGGTGCGATTGCCATGGCGTCGTTGCCGGGCGCAGCGATCGCAGCGACGCCGTCGCCTGTAAAGCTATTTGCCACGGAGACCGGCAAGGGGCGCAACGTGATGTTGCTTCACGGTTGGACCGCGGACGGGGAGGACTGGAGCTGGCAGCTCCCCGTTCTGGAGGCCCGCTATCGCACCGTCACCGTCGACTTGCGCGGTCATGGTCGATCGGCGGTTCCGCCGTCCGGGCGCTATCTTCCTGCCGATTACGTCATGGATATCGAGGCGCTGATCGCAGGCAGGTACAAGGGCGAGCGGTGCATTCTGGTCGGCCATTCGATGGGCGGGCAGATCGCCGCCCGGCTGGCGGCCCGACGGCCCGACCTGATCGAGGCGGTGGTATCCATCGATGGATCCCTGGGCTTCGCGGAGGAAACCGCACCGCTGTTCCGCAAAGTCGCCCGCGACCTGCAAACCGGCGATCCTTCTATCGTCGCTCCGTCGCTATTCGAGAGCGTGTACGACACGGCGACGCCAGCTGCGCTCCGGCGCTGGCACGCTCGCCGCGTCCAAGGCATGCCGGCCCATGTCGTGCGGGAATCGTTCGGCCCGTTGTTCGTCGGATCCGATCAGGTCGGAACAGGCGCGCCAAGCGAGCGATTTCTGAGAACCGTCACGACGCCGTTCTACCACCTGTGTCGTGACCCGGCACAGGCTCGACGCATGCAGCCGTGGTTCTCCCACCCCGCTTCGAAGGTGGATTCCTGGGATCGTGCAGGGCACTGGATCATGCAGGATCGCCCGGACGAGGTGAATGCCGCGATCACGGCATGGATCGACGGAATCTGATCCAGGGCTGCGCAGTACGTGGTCGTTGCGTTCGGATGCAGAGAGCACCAGAAAGCTGATGCCCGTCTCGTCATTCCAGGGGCAGAAGGCGCGCCTTCGAACTGCAAGCAAGGTCCCTGGAACAGTAGACATGCTCGGACTCTACGACTGGGCGCAGTTCCATTTCCTGCGCTGGCGCTACCCGCCGCGACCCATGACCGGTCTCGGGGCGATACTCACGCCCGAGCAGCGGAAGCGCATCCTCGAGAGCAAGGCAGACGTTTGAGCCGATAGGATGGGGGATGGGCGCCGCGCATCCCGGCGGCGCCCGGTCCTTCTCAGTAGCCGACGTAGCCGCCGGCACCCTGGCCCGGACGTGCCACGCCGGAACCGGTGGCGGGCGGGGCGGCCTGCCGCGACGGCGCGACGACTTGCTGGTTCTTCGCCTGGCGGTTGGCCAGCGCCCGGCCGGCGGCGCAGCCCCCCATGGCGCCGATCACGCCGTGCCCGGCGTAGTGGCCGGCGATACCGCCGACGATCGCGCCCTTGATGCAGCCCTTCGCCTCGGCCGCCTGGCTGGCGACCATCAAGGTACCTGCCGCCAGAGCGGCCATTGCGACACGCGACATCATGATGTTCGTTTCCCGTGCGGCCTCATTACCGCGACAGCGATGTATGTATCGGCAGGCCGGATGTAAGACTACGTCAGACAAATTTAAGTGAATGCCGGCATCTTGAAGTTTGCATATTCCAGTTGTCGCCTGGAGCGGCAAATCACACGGCCGATCGCCGACGTGAACGATGCTTGAACGAGCTTCGATGGATCGCGCGGCGACTTCCGTTCGGCGCCTGACCATTCGGTCGATGCGGCTCCCCACCCGGCCGCGGGCGAACTACCGGTTTTTACCCGGATTCTGGTAATTTACCGGACGGCCGGTAAAAGCCGGTAATTCGGCTGCCCATCCACCATTCCGGGCAGTTCGCAGGCGCACCTCTTCCGATGTCGATTCCGGACGATCTAGCGGTCGAGTTCGGACGCTTGGTGCCTTCCGCGAAGGGTGGACAGCGGAAGTCGGGTCTACGCCCAGAAGCGGACCGTCGGCTTCGCGCCCATCCCGGTCATTCAGCCGGCTCGGACAAATTTTCGGAAGCGGACATCGACAGCGTCCCTTGAGCCGATCGCATAGGAACAGCCTTTGAGATCGTTCTGTCGCGCTACAGACACACTGCGACACAGAACCCATATCTCTTGTTGACGCGACCCAGCAACGCAGCTGATGGTGACGATGACGGTTCCCTTTGGGGATCAAAAGGGAACGCGGTGAGGATCAGTCCGTGAGGGTCGATCCGAAGCCGCGGCTGCCCCCGCAACTGTAAGCGGCGAGCCCTTCACCACCGACGTCACTGAGCCGCCTCGCTCGGGAAGACGGTGAAGGGCAACGACCCGCGAGCCAGGAGACCTGCCGTCAGTCGTGGTCACACGCGAAACGCGCTGGGCGGGGTGCCCCGGCGGGTGCGGAAGCATGCGCGTGCGTATGGCTTCGGCCTCGTTCGCGGTGACGTGCCACTGCCGTTGCCCGAGGCCGTCCGCTTTGTCCTGTTCCGCGTCGATCCCGATCCTGCCCGTGCTGGCGCTCGCCTGTGCGTTTCCCTCCCTTGCCAGCGCGCAGGCCGCACGGTCCGAAGAGGCCGCCGTGGTCCTCGACGCGCTCTCGGTCGAGGGTACCCTTACCGCCACGCCGACCTACCGGGTGCCGGAGCTCTACAGCGGCACCAAGACGATCACGCCCCGCTTCGACCTGCCGCAGCAGGTCGACGTGATCCCCCGGGAAGTCCTGATTGACACAGCCGCGACCCGCGTCGAGCGCGCGCTCGACTACGTGCCCGGGGTCGGAAAGCAGAACGATTTTGGCGCCCAGAACCTCGCCCTCTACTCCGTTCGGGGATTCGCAACCCAGGACATTTTCTTCAATGGCTTCAACATCGCCCGCGGCTACAATGGCGCCCCCGACACCCAGAACGTCCAGTCCATCGAGGTCCTGAAGGGCCCGGCCGGCGCCCTCTACGGTCGCAGCGATCCGGGCGGGACCGTCAACATCCTGACCAAGCAGCCCGTAGCCCGACCCTTCGTCGAGATGGGCACGCTATTCGGCAGCTTCGGCACAGCCCGCACCACGGTCGATGCCGGCGGCGCACTGAGCGAAGACGGCAGCGTGCTCTACCGCTTCAACGGCGTCCTCGCCCGCCAGGACAGCTTTCGCGACTTCGTCGGCGGCGACCGGGTGCTCTTGGCGCCCGTGGTGAGCTGGCAGGTCACGCCCGATACCAAGATTACGTTCGAGGCGCAGTACCTGCGCAACCGCCAGACCTTCGACCGGGGCACAGTCGCGGTGAACAACCGCCTCGGCCTCGTCCCGCGCTCGCGCTTCTTCGGCGAGCCGGGCGACGATTCCGTGTCCGAGAGCGCGCTCCTGCAGGTGCGGCTGGAGCACGCCTTAAACACCGACTGGCATTTGCGAGTTGCCACGCACCTCAACACCGGAAGCCTGACCGGCCTGCAGACCGGCGCGACCGGCATCCTCGACGACGGGCGTACGCTCTTGCGCGAGTTCCGCCGGCACGACTTCACCTGGGGCGTCGCCATCGGCCAGGCCGAACTCGTCGGGCGCTTCGAGACCGGGCCCATCGCTCACACCCTGCTGCTCGGCCTGGAGCACGAGCGCTACAACAGCACCGAGAACCTGCTGCGCTCGACCCCGCGCCTCGACCCCTTCGCCATAGACCTGTTCGACCCCATCTACGGGCAGGCCAAGCCTCCGTTCACGCGCCGCTACAGCGCCAGCGAGAACGTCGGCAACACGGCAATCTACCTCCAGGACCAGATCGCGCTCAGCCCGGAATGGAAGTTGCTGCTGGGCAACCGCACCGACTTCTACAACCAGACCTTCCGGGACAAGGTCGCGAACGAACGGACCGAGCAGGACCGCACCGGCTTCTCGCCCCGCGCCGGCCTCGTCTACCAGCCGCTGTCGTTCCTGGCGCTCTACGGCAACGTCGCCGCCTCGTTCCGCCCGAACACCGGCTTCGACAGCGCGTCGCGGCCCTTCGCGCCCGAGACCGGGTTCGCCTACGAGGTTGGGACCAAGCTCGACCTGTTCGACGGCCTCAGCGTGACGGCCGCCGCCTTCCACATCGAGAAGGAGAACGTGCTCACCACCGACCCGGCGGACTTCTTCTTCCAGATCGCCGCCGGGGCGGTGCGCAGCCAGGGCTTCGACGTCAGCCTGGTCGGGCAGGTCACGCCGGAGTTCCGGGTGATCGGCGGCTATGCCTTCATCGACGCGGCGGTCACCCGCGACGAGGTGCTTCGGGTCGGCTCGCCGCTGCTCAACATCCCGCGCCATAGCGGCTCGCTGCTCGGCATCTACGAGATCCAGGCGGGCGACTGGAACGGTTTTGGGATCGGCGGTGGGTTCCGGGCGGTCGGCTCGCGGCTCGGCGACACCGGCGTCGAGAGCTTCCGCTTGCCGGGTTACATCCTGACGGACGCGCTGGCCTACTACCGCTACGAGAACCTGCGCTTCGGGCTCAACGTCGACAACATATTCGACGCGACCTACTACGAGCGCTCCTACAACACCTTCTGGGTCGGCGTCGGCGAGCCTCGGCGGGTCACCGTGAGCATGACGGCACGGTTCTGATGAGGGTGCATCCCGGAACGTCCAAGGTGTCGGCGTGCGCACCGGCCGCGTCAGGCCGCATCGGCTCCATTGATGCCCTGCGCGGGCTGGTGATGGTGCTGATGCTCCTCGACCACCTGCGCGAGACCTGGTTCCTGCACGTGGCCGTGGCCGACCCCATCGACGCCCGAACCGCCCTGCCAGCCGTGGCCCTGGCTCGGCTCGTCGTCAGCCTGTGCGCGCCCATCTTCATCGCGCTGACCGGCGTTGCCGCATTCCTGTTCGGTACCCGGCACACGCTGGCCGAGACGCGGGCCTACCTGCTGAAGCGTGGCCTCGTGCTGATGGCGCTGGAGGTCCTCTACCTGTCGGAACTGTACTGGGGCGTGGCCAGTCCGACGCTGTGGCTGCAAGTCATCTGGTGCATCGGCGTCTGCATGATCGTCCTGGCGGCCCTGATCGGTCTGCCACGCCCGGCTCTGTTCGCGGTGGGGCTGTTGATCGTCTGCAGCCATAACCTCCTCGACCCTATCCACCTCCAGCCGGATCAACCGCTCTTCCCGGTCTGGGCGATGCTGCACCAACGCGACGTGATCGCGTTGCCGTTGGGTCTGGTCGCCAAGACGACCTATCCGGTGATCCCATGGATCGGCGTGATCGTGCTCGGCTATGCGATTGGCCCGTGGTTCCTGCCGAGCGTCGCGGAACGCACTCGCGAGCGCCGGTTCATGGCTCTCGGCTGCTTGATGCTCGTCGCGTTCGCGGTGCTGCGGCTGGTGAACGGCTACGGCGACAAGCCCTGGTTCGTGGTCGAAGGCGATGCGCTCCGGACCACGATGAGCTTCCTCGCGCTCACGAAGTATCCGCCATCGCTGCTGTTCCTGCTGCTGACGCTCGGGATCGGAGCGCTGCTCCTCGTCGCGCTGGAACGGATGCGCGAAGCTTCGGTCGTCGCGGCTTTGGCGGTGTTCGGCGGAGCGCCGTTGTTCTTCTACCTGCTCCACCTCACGATTCTGCGGCTCCTGTACCATGGCGCCGTCGCCATCTGGGGGACGACGCAGGGCGCCGTGTTCGGCGTCGCGAATTATGGCTGGGTGGTCCTCTGGTATGTCGGACTGATCGCGCCACTCTATTGGCCGACAGCATGGTTCTCGCGCGTCAAGGCGGCTCGACACGATATCGCATGGCTCAAGTATCTTTAGTTCTTTGAGCGTGATTGAAGCCGGGTGTCCCGTTCTTCGTCTGAGCATTCAAGTTATGGCTACGGCGACCCTGCGGTTGATCTCATTGCTCCGCGCGCGGGCGGCAAATTTCGGCATCAACCGATGCCGGCTCGCCGTCCCGGCCGGGACGGATCGCTTGCCGGAAACACAGCGACGAGCGCGCCACCCTGCTCGACGAGATCCTCCAGCCCTACGCAAATGAGCCGAACCACACCCGCTGCATCAGAGGGCGGCGAGGTGGGCTATCGCACGCTCTTGCACGTGAACGCGCGCCGGCGCCCCAAGAGCCCGGCAACAGTCACCCGGCGCAATGCTTTGGAAACCAGTTTCCGTGGAAGCCTGGTGGGATCCGATGCCCGAGGTGGACTGTAGCGACGGGCGGCGCCTCGAACGCGTGCGCGTCGAGGACGGTGAAATCCGTCGTGTCGCTCGCTGTGTCGATGACGAGCCCGACGAGCCACCCCTTGTCCTCGCCAGCCTCTGGCCCCGCCGGCACGAATACGAACTCACCCGGGACACGGGCGGCGCCGAACTCGTGCGTGCGCCGCTCCCCGGTCGCCAAATCGTGTTTGTAGAGCCGTGTCGCGCCGACGAGCTGCGTGTTGCCGTCGGCGGGGACTGAGCCCGTGTAGACGTATCGGTGGGGCTGCCCCAATAGGCGCTCGTCGATCCGGGGGAACTCCTGCGCCGCGGGGTCGATCATCTGCCGATCGACCCGCCCCGTCGTGGGGTCGGCGGTCCAGCGCTCCAGCCGTCCGGGTGCGTCGAAGCCGCCACCGGCCGAGGCGAACACCGTCTCGTACGCAATGACGTCGAGGACCACCTGCCCGTCCGTGGTGTCGTAGCCGTTGGCGACGTGGAAGACGAAGCATGGCTCCACCGTGCACCACGTGATGTCGGCAGCGGTGCCGTGCCGGGGGAGCAGGCCGACGCGGGCGTTGTGGGTGGGGTTCCAACGGAACGGGAAGCGGTGGCCGGCCAGCACAGCCCGCATCGAGAAGGTGACGGGCAGATCCAGCACGACCGCGAAGCGCGCGGTGATCGCGCAATCGTGGATGCAGGGGCCGTGCTCGACCGGGATCGACACGTCTCGCACGACGCGACCGGCGGGCGAGATGACGACGTGGCGCACGCGGTCCCAGACGCGGCCGTCGTAGGCGATGGCATGTGTCTCGCCGGTCGCCGGGTCGCGGTGCGGGTGTCCCGTGAAGGATCCGGCAAGCGTTCCGTCGAACGGATCGTAGCGTTGGGTTTCCAGGTCCTCTGACAGCGCCACAGGGTAGCTGCCGGCCTCGACCACGGCGAAGGCGCGGCCGCCGATCTCGACGACGTTGGTGTTGACGGTATCATCACCCCGGCGCGGCCCGGGGGCGGCGGTTCGGCCAAGCGCCGCGGACGCCGCGCGCGAGCCGATCCAGCGGTTGCGGTACCACAGCGCTTTACCGCTCTCGATACATAGACCATGCACCATGCCGTCGCCAAGGAACCAATCGTGACCGCGCGTCGTCGGGCGAGCAGGGTTGGCGCCCATCTTGAGATAGCGCCCATCAAGCCCGGCCGGGATCGTCCCGGTTACCGGTAAGTTCCAAAGCGTCAGTTCCTCACGCATTGGCGCGTGGACACCAACGACAAAGGGGTGCGGCGTCCCCGGCAGGCGTAGTCGGCTGCAGGCTGCCACCAATGCTACGAGCCCCTCAGCGGCGGTGCGCAGGCTCGACTCGATAAAGTTCGGCATCGGTCGCTGCCTCGGGGCGGTGTGGATGAAGCACGAGGTCCTTCGTGACGGGGGCGCCCCCCGTTACCGAACGAGAATGACAGGTCTGTCCATAAGGGACGACGCGACACTCTGGTCAACGTTGTATCCCTACGGTCGGCCAACCGAACAAACTGTTGCACCACGTCGACGGCTGGGTCGGCCTCTGATAGCAGCCTGCGGCAACGCCGCTTGGCAGGATGCCAAGTCGCACTGATCTTCAGCCGAGGCGCAGGCCAGCGTGAGACCCCGCGGCGAGCCGATCGCGTCGCGATTGTCCCCCGTTTCGAACCCGATCACCGCGATAATCCCGTCCGCCCTGGCTAGCTCTATCACGGGCACGAGCAGGTTTGTGACGTCCTCGACTGCCTTCCGAACGCGGCGGCTCGGCATGCTCGCGAGGCAGAGCGGGCGCACTCAAGACTGACTAACAGAACCGTCTGCCCCAAGCCGGAGATAAGGGGCCCGCCGAAGCCCAGTCGTGAAGCCGGACTGTCGGCAGAAGGAAGGACGTGCAGCATGGTGGATCGCAGATCCTGGCTCCGTGGCGGCGCGTTGTCGATCGCTGCGCTGTGGGCCTCCTTGACGGCCCTCCCGGCGACGGCACAGGGGATCAAACTGCTCGATGGCGCCGAAGCCGCTGCAAGTCTTCCCCCGAGCGACGTGATGGCGAAGGCGCAGCCCCTTCTCGGGGCGGGCCGCGGAGACGAGGCGACGTTCTGGTTCTATGCTGGACAGTTGCGCTATCGCAGCTACCTGGCGGCACATCGCGATCTTGATCAGACGGGGCACCCGGCCCTTTTCGCCGCGCTCATCGAGACGATCGGGCGGCCGGTCAATGAATATGCCTTCGGCGACGTCACGAAGCTGGCGAGTACGATCTTAATGGTCCTGGAATGGGACCGGCTCTATCCCGATCCGTCGCTGGCTAGTCCGGAGCACGAAAAGACGCGAAACGGTCTCGAAGGCCTTCGAAAGCAGATTATGGCCCAGGCCGACAGCATCCGTCGCGAGCGTCAGCTGCGGGGATTGCCAAACCGGTAGGAGCGGCGGGCGGGGCCACAGCCGGTGAGGCCACCTGATCCATGGGGCGAATCCCGCCTTAAAACGCGTACCAACGCTCTGATCTGGTTGAAGGTGATGAGGCTTGCGGCGAGGCTGGTGAAGGCCTGGTAGATGTCGGCGCGCCGCTCGTAGCGAATGGGCAACCGGGGGAAGCGGTTGAACCAAGCATGGATCCGCTCCACCACCCAGCGATGACGCCCGAGCTTCTCGCTGCTCTCGATATCTTTCCGGGTGATGCGCGGCCTCATCCCGCATGTGCGGCACTCCTGGCGTCGGACCTTGGCATTTTAGGCCTTGTCGGCGTGCAGCTTGCTGGGCCGCCGACGCGGGCGTCCACGCCGTCCGCTGCGCAGGGGTGGGATAGCGTCGAGCGTCGGGGCCAGCACCGGGTTGTCGTGCCGGTTGGTCCCGCTCAGGCAGAAGCCAAGCGGCGTACCGCGCGCATCGGTGACAAGGTGGCGCTTCGTGCCCGGCTTGCCCCGGTTCGTCGGGTTCGGGCCGGTGGCAGAGCCCCTTTTTTGGCCGGGACAGACGCACTGTCCAGGCTGGCCCGGCTCCAGTCGATTTGCCCGACCGCGTGCAGACGCTCCAGCAGCACCTGATGCCGATGCGCCCAGACGCCCGCCTCTTGCCAGTCGCGCAGACGCCGCCAGCAACTCATCCCGGAGCCACAGCCCATCTCGGCCGGCAGCATCTCCCAGGGCAGGCCCGAGCGCAGCACGAACAGGATGCCGGTCAGCGCGGCCCGATTCTCGATCGGGCGGCGACCGCCTTTCAGCCATCGTGATCCTAGCGGCTACCTTGAGCGCGGTTCCCTCGATCCCTGCAATCGGCCTCGTGCTGGTCCTATTGGTGGACTGGTTCATCGGCATGGCACGTGCAGTCAGCAACCTGATTGGCAATTGCGTTCCCACCGTCGTCGTGGCCGCCTGGGAGGGCGACCTGGATAAGGCGCGGGCGCGGGCGGTGCTCGACAACCCGCCATCCGATATTGCGGTCATCTCGGCGGGCGAGCAGCTTGCCTGAATCTCATTCACATCGCCCGCCACCCAATCAGGGATGGTGGGCGATCGGCCCCACTCGGGCCTATAACCGTTACCGGTAAGGCGAAGAGAGCAGCAGATGGGCGATTTGCGCGTGACGGCCGGGCCGTTCGTATTTGAGGCGCGGTTTGAGGAAGAAGTTGCGCCCAAGACTTGCGCGGCGTTCCGCACGCGCATGCCGTTCAAGACCCAGGCGGTACACGTCCGCTGGAGCGGCGAAGGTGTGTGGATGCCGCTTGGGGACTACGATTTCGGTGTTGGCTACGAGAACCACACCAGTTACCCGGCACCGGGACAGATCATTCTTTATCCCGGTGGGATCAGCGAGACTGAGATCCTACTTGCCTACGGCGGCGTGCATTTTGCTTCGAAGATGGGCCAGCTCGCGGGCAACCATTTCCTCACGTTGACTTCTGGCTTGGAGAACCTGCGTAAGCTCGGCGAGATGGCGCTGTGGCAGGGCGCTCAACCGATTGTTTTCGAGATAGATGAATAATTAACAAATCTTCTTATCGGATGGGCGGTATCGGCCACTATATAGTGGATCAGATACTTGCCTCGCTCACTAGCCGATTGAGCCGCATCCGCGTGATTGCGGCGATCTCATCGAGGACGGCAGACGCCTCCTCGTCCCGCGAGCACAAGAGGCGCGCCTCGAACAGCGCGAGGATCTCGCTTCGGTCCCGGCCACGCACGGCAACGATGAACGGGAAGCCGAATTTCTTTCGATAGGCCGGGTTCAACCGATCGAAGGCGTCCGCGTCCTGCTGCGGCATCCGGTCGAGCCCTGCCGCGCCCTGCTCGCTCACGGACTCGGCGGTCATGCTCTTCGCCCGCGCCTCCAAGCCAGCGAGTTCCGGATGACCGTTGAGGAAAGCCAGACGCCGATCTGGCGGGGCGGCGCGTACCGCAGCCATCATCGTCGCGTGCAAATCCGAGACGCTGGCGAAGGGGCGGCCCAGCCAAGCGGCCTCCGCCACCCAGGCGGCGTGCTCGAACACCCCACCGAGTAGGACGACGAAGGCGTCCCGCTCCAGCCCGTTGATCTTGGCGATGTCGGGCACGGGGCCTCAGCTGCCGCGGTAGGTAGTGAAGCTGCCCGGCGCGCACAGCATCGGCACGTGGTAATGCTGCTTGGCGTCGAAGATCGCGAAGCGCACCACGGGGTCGTCGATGAAAATGTCGGCCTCGGCCGTGCCAGACCGAGCCTTCAGGTAGTCGGTGACGTGGAACACCAGCTCGTACTGGCCGACCTTGGCCTCGTCGCCGGGCAGGATCGGCTTGTCGGTGCGCCCATCGGCGTTGGTAACGACGCTCTTCACCAAGCGCCACTTGCCGTCCTCCATCATCGAGAAGTCGATGCGCACCCCGCTGGCGGGACGGCCGCGGTCGGTGTCGAGGACGTGGGTCGAGATGCCGGCCATGATCTTCGGTGTCCTGAGCGAGGGATGGGGTCTATCCGTTCGGACGGTGCCGATCTCAGCTGCCGCTATAGTACGAATAGCCCCAGGGCGTGAGCAGCACCGGCAGGTGGTAACGCTGGCCGGCATCGTGGATCTGGAAGCGGATCGGCACGAGGCTCAGGAAGTTCGGGCTGGGTAGCTTTACGCCGAGCTTTGAGAAGTATTCCTCGAAATGCATCACCAGCTCGTAGTGGCCAGCTTTGAAGGCGTCATCGACAAGCACCGGGTCGGCCGGGCGCCCGGTTGCCGTAGTGGTGATGATTTTGAGTGGCTTGTAGCCTTCGCCATCGAGCATCGCGAGGTCGCAGACCATGCCGGCGGCGGGCGTGCCATGAAAATTGTCGATGGCGTGCAGGGTCAACCGCGGAGAGAGGCCGGTCTGTGAAGTCGGGGCGGTGGTCGGCGCGCCGGGTTTGGCCGGAGAGCTCGTGGGTGCGCCCTGCGCCATCGCCGTGCTTGCGGACGCCACCGCCACGGTGCTGAGGCCGACGCCTACGAGGCTGCGCCGCGTCAGTTCGGATCGGTTTGAGGGATGATCCAAGGTTGGCTCCTGATGGCAGTGAGTTTACGCCGGCTCGTGCGCGGCGCGGGACGAAGCGCGCTGCTCCAGTTCCGGGGTCGCGGGCGGGACGAAGGCGAGGATCAGCGCGAGTGAGAGCGCCTCGACGGCCGCGACGATCCATAGGCCGATCGAGACCGAGCCGGTGTGCTCGCGTAGATAGCCCATCACCGCCGGGGCGCCGAAGCCCGCGAGGTTTGCCACCGAGTTGATGAGCGCGATGCCAGCTGCCGCGGCCGAACCTGCCAGGAAGCGCCCCGGGATCTGCCAGAAGACGGGGATCGCGCTCATCGTGCCGACGATCCCTACCGCGAGCGCGATCATCGCAAGGATGGGCGCACTCGATACGAGGAGGCCGGTCAGCGCGATCGCGGCGGCGCCCAGGAACGCCGCCACACCGCAATGCAGGCGTGCCTCCCCCGTACGATCGGAGTCGCGCCCGTTGAGGATCATCCCGGCACCGCCGAAAAGGTAGGCCGCCGACATGATCCAGCCGACGGTGAGCGGATCGGTGAAGCCGGCGTCACGCACCACGCTGGGCCCAAAGAAGGTCAGCGCCGAGTTCGCCGTGACGATGCAAAAGAAGATTGCGATGCATTGCCAGACACGAACATCCTTCAGCGAGGCGAGGATGCGGTGCTCGCGCGGGCCCTGGGCTGCGGCGTCGCGGGCTAGGTCGGCCTCGACCAGCGACCGCTGCTCGGGCGTCAACCAGTTGGCCTTGGACGGCCGGTCGGTAAGGTAGAGCAGCGTGACGACGCCCGCGAGGATCGACGGGATGCCCTCCAGCAGGAACACCCACTGCCAGCCCGCCCAGCCGTTGACGCCATTCATACCGTTGAGGATGCCGCCGGCGAGCGGACCGCCGATGACGCCGGCCAGTGCCGAGGCCGACATGAACAAGCCGAACACCTTGGCGCGCCGCTCGCTCGGGTACCAGTAGGTCAGGAAGAGGATCACCCCGGGATAGAAACCGGCCTCGAACACTCCGAGGAAGAAGCGCAGCACGTAGAAGAACGCCGGCGTTGTGACGAACATTATCGCCACGCAGCATATGCCCCACAGGAAGGTGATCCGCGCGATTGTCTTGCGGGCACCAACGTATTCCAGCATGAGGTTGCTTGGCACCTCGCAGATAAAATAGCCGATGAAGAATATGCCGGCGCCGATGCCGTAGACGGTCTCGCTGAATTTGAGATCGGCCAGCATCTGAAGCTTGGCGAAGCCGATGTTCACCCGGTCGATCCAGGATAGGACCCAGAGGGCCATCAGGAACGGCAGCAGCCGCAGGGTAATCCGACGGTAAGTGCTATCGAGCGTAGCAGGCGGATTGAAGGCCGGCGCATCAGAGTCTGAGTACGACTGGATAGCCATCGATCCCCCCTAAAGATCAGACACATCACCCGTGTCGAGGGATATCCCCACTTGGCGGCTGCAATATATGAGCCATCTCTCCATCGGCTTCGTGATTGATCGTCGCCCAACTACGTTTTTGCTGAAACGCTTCGATTGCGAACGAAATAATCAGGCTAGTTCCATCACCCCTGCTTGTTCGACGGTCCGGCAGCAGAGCAACATGCACACTTTGAGGGATGGTCGAAAGTATCTTGAACGGCCGGCACGAGAGAAACACCGATCGTCCAGTTTCGGGCGTCAAGCCAACCACTGCTTCTCGCCTTTATCGGACTTCTGTCCTATTAGTTCGGATCTCGGGTATCTGATCGTCTTCCCGACAAACGCTGGCCATAAATGTTGCGCCCGCCGAGGCTGCCGGATTCTGTCGCAAAACCGCGTCGGAAATTCAAACGTCGAATAAACGTGTCCGTCGGCAGCCGGCAGCGAGAACGCTGCGATGTTCGGTTTAGCACCTCACGCAACCGAAAGCCGCCAGACCGCTTTCGGCCAGACTACGCCATGTCGGATCGCCGATGGGCGCAAAAGCGGTCGTTCGGCTTTGCGCCCAATGCTGCCGTAACAGGCAGGTCATCCCGTCCCGAATAGCGACAGGCTGGAACTCACCCTCAGCAGTCCTTCACACTGCGATGCGGAGAGGTTCTGGCAACGGAGATGAGCCCTCAAGCTGAGCGTGCCGGGACCTTCCGACCGACGAAAGCGTCGGGGTCCCAGGTCTTCAACAACCACGGCACGCGCGAGCTAGGCATCGGCTTGGCATAGAGGTAGCCCTGAGCGTCGTCGCAGCCCATCGCCGCAAGGTGCTGCGCCTGCTCCACCGTCTCGACGCCTTCCGCCGTGACTTTCATCCCGAGGTTCCGGCCGAGGCCGATCACGGCCGCGACGATCGCCGCGTTGTCCGGGTCCCGTTCCAGATCGCGCACGAAGCTCTGGTCAACCTTGATGTGGTCAACTGGGAACTGCTTCAGGTGTGTGAGCGAGGCGAAGCCGGTCCCGAAATCATCGAGCGCGATGCTAATGCCACTGGCGTGCAGGCGTGCCAGCGTCGCGGGCACGGTCTCCGCCCCCGCACCGAGGAACACCGTCTCGGTGACCTCGACCTCGAACTGCGTCGCGGGGACCCCGAAGCGGCTCAGGACATTGAGGATCATTCCGGCCAGATCGGGTTTGCGGAACTCGGCCGCGGCGAAGTTCACCGCCACGCGCCCGAAGTCGATGCCGCGCGCGTTCCAGGCGCGCATGTCGGCCGCCGCCGTTTCGAGAATCCTGTCGCCGATCGCGGTGGACAGCTCCGGTTCCTCGAACGCCGAACCGAAATAGCCCGGCGTCAGCAGCCCCCTCTCGGGGTGCCGCCAGCGGGCCAGCGCCTCGAAGCCGACGATCCGGCCCGACGGGAGGCAGACCTTCGGCTGGTAATACGGCACGATCTGCCCGGCCGCGAGGGCGGCGCGCATCTCCGCGGCGATCCTCAGCCGGCGCAGGGCGTCGACCCGCATCGCGGCCGAGAACACGACGACGCGGCCCCGGCCCCGCGCCTTGGCCTGGGACAGCGCGATATCGGCGTCCTTGAGAAGCTCGCGCAGGTCGCTGTGGTGATCCGGGCAGGCCGCCACGCCGATGCTGGCCTTGCAGGTCAGCGTCTGGTCCCGGATCTGCAACGGCTGGCGCAGGCGCTCGATCAGCGCTTCCGCATGCTGGACGGCGTCGGGCAGGCGCAGCGGGTCGACGAGAATGAGGGCGAACTCGTCGCCCGTGAGCCTTGCGAGCGTATCGCAGGGCCGCAGACCCTCCCGCAGGCGATCGGCGACCTCGCAGATCACGGCATCGCCGACATCGTGGCCGAGGGTGTCGTTCATGTCCCTGAGATGATCGAGGTCGATCAGAAGCAGGCTCACGCAGGTGCCGTCCCGCTCCGCCGCCGCGAGCGCCGCCTCCGCGCGCCCACGGAACAATTGCCGGTTCGGCAGACCCGTGAGCGCGTCGAGGTTGGCCGTCTGCCACAGCTTCTCCTGCGCCAGCTTGCGGTCCGTGATGTCGAAGGTGATCCCCACGATCCGATCCGCATCGACCCGCTCGACCGACGAACACAGCCATTGCATGCGTCCGGCGGGTGAGACGTACCGGAACTCGCGCTCCTCGCGCGCGCCGCAGGTTCGAATGAAGTCTGCCATCTGCGCGCGATCGTCCGGGTGTACGAGATCGAGGAACTCAGATCGCAATTCCGTCGCCAGACCGAGGATGTGGGGGGCATTCTCGGTTTGGGTGACCCGACCCGTCTTGAGGTTGCGCTCCCACGCCACCATCCGGCCGGCGCGCAGGGCGAGACGCAGGCGCTCCTCGCTGGTGCGCAGCGCGGCGATCGCCCGCCGCTGCTCGGTCACATCGCGCACCGCACCGACCATGCGGACGGGCCGCCCCCGCGCGTCGCGAACGACGAAGGCCTGGTCGATCACCTCCTTGTAGCCCCCGGCAGCGCTGCGGTAGCGGTACTCGGCCTGCCACCGATCGTCCGTGCCGTCGACGGAAGCGGCGAAGCTGGCCATCACGCGCGCGCGGTCCTTGGGATGGATCCGGGCCGCCCAGCGCGACCACGACGGCTTGCTCTCATCATCCGTGTAGGTACGCACCTCGCCGGTCGCCTTGATCCAGGCGACGTCATCCGACGCCACGTCCCAGTCCCAGATGCCATCCTGCGTGGCGCGCACCGCCAGGCGATACCGCTCCTCCTGAACCCGGATGGTCTCGGCGGCCTCGTGACGCTCGTGGATGTCGGTGATCGTGCCGACCCACTCCCGGACCCGGCCCGTCTCATCCTTCAGCGGCACGGTCCGGCCCAGAACCCACCGGTACCGGTCCTGTGCATGGAGGACCCGGTAGGTGGCACTGCCCGCCTGCCCGGTCGCCATGGTCGCCTGCCAGATTGCGGTGATCGTTTCCCGGTCTTCCGGGTGCACAACCTTCAGCCAGCCATCGCCGAGATAGGCGTCCGTGGCCTGACCCGTGTATGACGCCCAGCCGCGGATCTCGATGATGCTGCCGGCGGCGTCCGCGCGCCAGACCATGGTGCCGGTGGCTTCGATCAGGGCCTGATAGCGCCGCACCGTCGTTTGCAGGTCGGCATCCAGCGCGACCTGTTCGGTGATGTCGCGGGACACGGCCAGAATGCGCTCGGGGCCGTGTCGGCCGCCCGCGAGCGGGCTGAGGTTGACCGCCCACCATTTCGGCTGCCCAGACGGCGTCGGGCAGAAGCCGCGGAAGCTGGCGCTGCGCCCGGCCCTTGCGTTCGCGAGCGCGGCCTGAGCCGCTTCGTGATCCGCCCCGTGCCAGAACCCGAGCCAGGATCGTCCGAGGAGCGGCTGGCTGTCGTCGATCTCCATCAACGCCTGACCGCCGGCGCTCATGAACAGGAGGTCGCCCCCCGGATCGACGAGGGTCACACAGTCCGTGCTGCTCTGGAGAAGGCCGCCGAAGAGTGCGTCGAACAGCCCGTGCTCGGTCGGATCCGGGGGTGCGAGGTCCGTCGTCGGATCGAGGGCTTTCTCTTCCGCGATTCCGGGAGGCCCAACCTCCTCGGTTCCGTAGAGGTGATAGCCGCCCCGCCCGGCGGCCTTGGCGCGATAGAGCGCTTGATCCGCGAGCCAGAACAGGCGGTCAGGGTCGAGCCCATCGTCCGGCGCGCGCGCGATTCCGATGCTGAGGCCGATGCGCGCCGGATAGCCGCCGAGATCGACCGGCGCTGCGACCGCCGCGAGGAGCCGCTCGGCCAGTGCGCCTGCGTCCTCGACGCAGCCCGTCCCGGTCTGGATGATGACGAACTCGTCGCCCCCGAGGCGGGCCACCATATCCTCGGCTCGCACGACGTTTTTCAGCCGCTGCGCCACCGCGCACAGCACACTGTCGCCGGCCTGGTGGCCGAAGGTGTCGTTGATCGGCTTGAACTGATCCAGGTCGAGGCAGAACAACGCGAAGCCGCCGTTCCACTGGGTCCGCGCGATCTCCCGCGCAAGCCGCTCGCGGAAGAAGAGCCGGTTCGGGAGGCCCGTGAGCGGATCGTGACGCGCCATATGCGTCACCTGCCGCTCGGCCTCCTTGCGCTGAGAGATGTCCCGGATCACGGCGACGTAGCCGTCAGACGCCCCCGTCGCCGGGTCGGTGGTCAGATTGAACGAGACCTCGACCCAGACCCACGCGCCGTTCTTGCGGCGGTACCGTTGCTGGCTGATGGCTTGCTTGAGCGTGCCGCGTCCCACCTGTTTGAGCAGGCGCGCGAAGGCTCTGGCGTCCTGCGGATGGACGGAGTCGATCGGCTTCGTGCCGACAAGTTCCTCCGGCTCGAAGCCGAGCAGCCGTTTTGCTGCGGGCGACACGTAGCGACGGGTCCCATCGAGGTCACAGCGGACGATCACATCGGTCGTGTTGTCGGCCAGCAGCCGGTACAGGGCTGCGCTCTCACGAGCCTCGCGCTCGGCCCTGCTCATGCGCAGCAAGGTGACGGCGATCTGCGCCAAGCTCCGAAGCTGGCACTGCTGCTCGGCCGAGAAGGTGCGTGGCACCCGGTCGATGATGCATAAGGCGCCGAGGTGGATGCCCGGGGCGAGCACGAGCGGCGCGCCGGCATAGAAGCGGATGTGCGGTTCGCCCGTGACCAGCGGATTTGCGGCAAACCGCTCGTCACGCGTGGCGTCCTCGACCACCATCACCGCGTCGGACAGGATGGTATAGGTACAGAAGGAGACCTCGCGCGGGGTGCTGCGCGTGTCCAGGCCGCATCGACCCTTGAACCGCTGCTCCCTGTCGCCGATGACGCTGACGAGAGCGATCGGAACTCCGAACATCGCCTGCGCCGTCTGGCAGAGCGCGTCGAACTGCGGCTCGGCGGATGAGCCGAAGACGTTGAGATCATGCAAGGCCTCAAGACGCCTGACCTCATTCGGATGAACCGGGTACATGTCTGATCCACTTGGGTCCGCTTGCACCCCCCGGGGTGCCCCATCTCGCTCAACTCGACGATCAGACTATCGAGCATATTTGGATCGATCGGGCTATTGGATGCCTTTACCAATTGCATCGAATGCAATCTATATTCACAAGACAAGAATTAATACGAGAAAGACGCAAAAATGTTTAATATATGATCGTAATGCTATCAACTCGCGCAATGTTCAGACTATAAGAAACCGCGATCATTGATCTGGCTGCTCGGAGGAGATGGTCTCCGTCAAGCTCGAGAGCGCCCTAGCGTTCGCGGTGCGGGTGACATGAGCGTGACCGTATTGCGCTTGGTGAACATCGCGCCCCTCTCGCCCGCTGGGATCCAGACGATCCGGGACGGGGCCCACAGCCGCCAACCGCGTCCGGAGACGCGGGTTCGCCGGCAAGCGCCGGCAGCACCCCATGGTTTCCATCATCACCGACCGCCGCGCATATCCGTCTTGCGTGTCTCGACCGGCGCTCTCGGTGTTCCGAGGCCGATGGCTTTGGCAATCTGGGAGCGTTGCTCGGCGTAGCCCGGGGCGACCATCGGGTAGTCGGCAGGCAATCCGTAGCGCGCGCGGTAGCTGCGCGGGTCTAGCCCGTGGCCCGTCAGATGCCGCTTCAGCGTCCTGTAAGCTTTGCCATCGATGAAACTGATCAGCGTATCCGACGTGATCGACTTACGGATCTCCGCAGGTGTCGCCTTCCGATCGCTTTCGAGAGGCGTGTTGGCTGCAACTCCGTTCAGAAGTCCGCTGACCGCCGCATGAATGCGACCTATGAGCTGCGGAAGCTCGGATATGGGAACCGCATTGTTCGAGACATAGGCCACGACGATATTGCCAGCCAACCCAACCGAATTAACGGGACGCCACCCGTCGCCTTCTAACATAAGCTCTCTCTCCGCGATGAGCCGGACATCGATAGTCCGACTGAGACCGTTGCAGGATTTGTAGTAAGTCTTAATATTAAAGAGACTGGCATTAGGCGCAGCTCCAGCCCAAGCCGCCGAAGACGTAGCTTTACTGTCATTTCTGCAAGCGACCGTAGATTTTTCCGATTGCCTCGTCCAGACGCTGCATTAGCGAATCGACCTGAACGATATTTAGATCTCCGTCATTATTTCAACGACGCGCTGTAACTTATTAGTCATTACCGCAAAGACAAATTAAAAAATTTAAGCGTTAAATATGCTCTCTGCAATCATTTCAAAATCGTGATATTTTGAAAAATCACTTCGCGCATTCGATTTTGTCGAACTCCGGCTCAAACATGGTTCGGATCGTGGTGTTTCAGACGCGAACCCGCCTCTGTCCCTCATCTCCACTGCGATTGCGATTACATTCGATTGCGACACCTTCAGCACAAAGACTTTGTCGATCTTTCACGGCGACTCGGCGCGGGAGCGGCTGAATTCGGTGGGTTCTGCCAGTCCATGTCCCGGGATTACCCGATCTTCGTATGCGTTGAACGAGCCGCGTCGCATGCGATTTCTCAAAGCGTGATCTGGCGGAGCCGGGTGCCTTCGGCCTACTGGGGTTCAGTAAACCACGACGGTGCGGCTTCGAATCGGCTATGGCAGCGCTTATCGTCGGCTATTCGAACGGGCGAGGGCTAGGTGAAAACCGTTTTCACGACAGAACACGTCCACCCGCGCGATCGGTTCGATTTCTGGCACGACGTTGCCCGGAAGGATGTCGTCGATCACGCCTCCACGCCGCGATGCCGGAACACGTTTCGCGCTCAGCTTCGCTCAGGTTCGGTCGGCTCCATTGGGCTTGTTTCGTTCCAGAATTCGGAGATGTCGGTCACTCACACACGCCATCACATCGCGCGCGCGAACACCGACGAGCTGTTCGTCTGCCGGCAACTCGGCGGTCGGATCGCTCTGGAGCAAGATGGACGCCAAGTCGTGCTCGAGCCGGGGGACATCACGCTGATTGACCCAAGCTTGCAATACCAGGGACGGTTTTCCGAAGCGTCAGAAGTGCTTGTGTTGAAGGTTCCACGGCAGCTCATGGAGGCCCGGCTCGGGGAGACTCGGGAGATGACGGCGCGCGCGATCAAGCCCGGCACGGCCGAGACCGGTCTGCTCTCGGCAAGCCTTGCGATGCTGCCGTTCCACACGCCGGAGGCGGGCTCGACCGCGGAAGCGCTCCTGGAGCCGCACCTGCTTGATTTGATCACCCTGTCGGTCGGTCAGACGATGGGGCAGGACAGGGGGCGGACATCGTCGTCCCGCTCACTCGTCCGCGTGCGGCTGCGGGCCGTGATCGAAGCGCGCTTGGCTGACCGAACGCTCGATGCCGGCACGGTCGCAAGCGCAGCCGGGGTCAGCGTGCGATACGCCAATGCGGTGCTGGCCGACGAGAGCACGTCGATCGTGCAGCTCATCCAGGCACGGCGCCTCGCGCGTTGCCGGCAGGCGCTGGAAGACCCCATGCAGAAAGGCCGAACCGTCAGCGAGATCGCCTATGGCTGGGGGTTTTGGGACATGACCCATTTCGGCCGCCGGTTCAAAGCCGCCTATGACGTCTTGCCCAGCGAGCATCGTCGGCGCGCAGCACGGAGCGACTGAAGGTCGGTCCCGCGCTTCGAAACGCATCCCCCGGACGAGCCCCTGTCAGGCCGCAGCAGACGTCTCGGCCTGGCGCCGGCGGAGGTGGTGTCCTGACAGTTCGGTGGGCTCGGCCTTGCGGCCCTGCTTCGACGGCGACGCCCGCGAGAGCGGGAGGGGCGCCAGGAGTGATAGGGCGCAGGGCGACCCTCCTTCAGGCCATCGGTTCAGGCTGTTCGTCTGCGCGCCACGAAAAGCGCTCGGATCCGGCTGATATGCGTCAGGGCCCCAGGGCTCGGAACGTGATTGCTGAACAAAGCAAGACGGCGGCCGACCTCCGGAGTTTCCTCATGCTTCAGCCTTCCGGCGCAGCCGACCCGAGCGTCACGCCCGGATTCCGGCGCATGTTCGCACCGGGCCGCCTGACGGTTGGCGTCTTCTTCCCCATCGAGGCCTTCCAGCGCGACCAGCCGACCATGCGCGATCAGGAGCGCCTGGCGATTCGGGCGGAGGAGCTCGGCTACGCAGCGCTCTGGACCCGCGACGTGCCCCTGCGGGATCCGACTTTCGGAGACATCGGGCAGGTCTACGACCCGTGGGTCTGGCTCGGGTGGATCGCCGCGCAGACGCGCGCGATCGCCCTGGCGACGGGGTCGATCGTCCTTCCTCTGCGCCACCCGCTCCATACCGCCAAGGCCGCCGCCTCCGTGGACCGGTTGTCGGGGGGTCGTTTCGTCATGGGGGCGGCCTCGGGTGATCGGCCGATCGAATTCCCGGCCTTCGGCGTTCCCGTGCAAGAGCGCGACGTCTTGTTCCGCGAGAGCTTCGTCGTCATCCGCCAGGTTCTCGAGGAGGCGTTCCCCACCCTGCGCTCACGCTTCGGAGAGATGCTCGGCACCGTAGACCTCGTGCCGAAGCCAATCGGGCGGCTGCCGATCCTTGTCACCGGATCGAGCCGGCAGAGTTCGGAGTGGATCGCCGAATATGCGGACGGCTGGATCACCTACCCACGCTCCCTCGAGCGCCAGGCCGAACTCGCGGCCCGGTGGCGGGCCACCACCGCGGCGGTGGCGCCGGGCCGGTTCAAGCCCTTCACCCAATCCCTCTACGTCGATCTGCACAGCGATCCGGACCACCCACCACAAGCCATTCACCTCGGGTTCCGCAGCGGTCGCAAGGCTCTGCTCGGCGTCTTGGTCGCGCTCCGCGCGATCGGCGTCCACCACGTGATCCTGAACCTCAAGTACGGCGCCCGCAGCGCCGACGACGTGCTCGAAGAGATCGGCCTCGAAGTGTTGCCGCAGTTGACAGCTTAGAGCCGTGCCCGATCGCGGTGCAACGCGATTCACAGTAGGGACGCCAGCTTCACCGAACGCGGCGCGAGCCCCCTCTCCCGCACGGGAAAGGGCTTTCGTCGCACCTGCTAGGCCAGTCCGACGCACGATCGTCGTGCCCTGTACGCGATTCAATCGGGAGCGAATCTGAGTTCTTCAAGACGCCCGTTTTCGCAGAAGCAGTATCCGCTTCGGCGCCGCGTGCTAGCTCGCATCGCGCATCAGGTTGCCGTTCATGCGCTTGAGGGCGACCGGATCGAGGAGGGTGACGTAGCGTCCGCGCGTAACGATCAGCCCGTCGAGGCGCAGCGTGGTGAACGCCCGGCTGACGGTCTCGCTCGAAAGGCCGAGATAATCTCCGATGTCGGTGCGCGACATCGGCAACGCGATTGATCGACCGGCCGAAACCCGGTCCATCAGGTCGATCAGGAAGTACGCGAGCTTCTGCGTGGCGCTGGTGCGGCCGAGCGCCGAGAGATCCTGGGCACGCTCGGTCATCTGCAGCAGCCAGAGCAGGAGCTCGTTCGCAATCTGCGAATCCGACGCCGCGAGCGCGTTCAGCCGGGAGCGGGAACAGCGTATGGCCCGCGTGTCGCTGACCGCCTCGGCCGAGGAGGCATGCCGCGGAGCCCGTTCCAGCCCGAAGAACTCGCCGGACAGGTGGAACCCGCGCACGACCCGATTGCCATCGCGACCGATGTTGATCGTGCGGACCATCCCGGCGGCGACCCAGTAGACGGACTCGCCGACATCGCCTTCGGCATAGAGGGTCGTGCCGGGCGAGAAATGCTCGACCCGTCCAAGGGCGCCGATGCGCGCCAGCGTGAGATCGCCGGCGGCCAGGGCCGTAGCAAGCGGCCGATGAACGTGCGGGCCGGGCGCGGGCACGACGTGACCATACTGCAGCATGATGCTCCTCACGCGCGAGATCTCTAAGATCGGACATCGCCATAGGTTGGACCATGCGGAGGGCATCTAGGGACTATCCCGGATCCATGGCGCCATCCTGCCCTCGGCGGCGTCCTCGGGAGCGGCGGGGCCCGCCCGCCAGGGGACCGGCGCGGATGCATTGAAGGCGCCGCCCGAGATCCGTCGCCGGAACTGATGTTCGTCAGTGCCGAGACGCCCGGCCGCGTGGTCATATGCGCCGTGGCCGCTCCGCAGGCCGTCCGGGAGATTCAGAATGGGACAGGTCTTAGCGCCGGGGGTTACGGCGCCCGATTTCACGCTCCATGTCACGCCCGATCAGACGCTCTCGCTGGCCGATCTGCGCGGACGGCCCGTTGTTCTGGCGTTCTATCCCGCGGATTGGAGTCCCGTCTGCGGAGATCAGATGGCGGTCTACAATCAGGCCCGACCTCGTCCGCCGGCAGATCGTCGAGGCCTGCGCGGCGCAACGCCGATCCTGACGCCGAACTGACCAGCATCAGGGCCGCTTTGCGGTCGACCGGCTTAATCCAACGCCGACCCGCCGCCGCGTCCGCGGTCTCTGGGGCTCTTCGGAAGGAACCGGCAGATGGCCAAGTTCGCGCTTCTCGTCATCCTGAACGCCAAGCCCGGACAGGAAGCAGCGGTCGAGGCGTCTCCGAGGGACAGCCGGCCCATCGTGCAGGACGAGCCGGGAACCATCGCATGGTTCGGCCTCCGCCTCGGCCCGTCGACCTTCGGGATCTTCGACGCGTTTCCCGACGAAGCGGGACGGGAAGCCCACCTTTCCGGCCGCGTGGCGGCGGACCTGAAGGAGCGCGCGCCCGATCTGTTCGCCACAGCCCCGCAGATCGAAAAGCTCGACGTGCTCGCGTCTAAGCTGCCCTGAGGCATGGACCGGATCTTCGATCAGGGCTCGTTCAGCACGCTGGTCGGCGACCAGCGGCTTGGGGCGCCGGCGGACGCCGCGCCCCCCGCTGTGCGTCCGCGCGCGCGGCGCAACCACCGAAGGAGATAGCATCAAGGCACGCGTGGTCAGGTTTCATCGGACCGGTGGACCGGAGGTGATGCAGTTCGATGATCTCCCGGTCGGCGATCCGCAGCGCGGCGAGATGCGCGTCCGCATCGAGGCGATCGGTCTCAACCGCGCCGAAGCGATGTTCCGGTCGGGCGCCTATCTCGAAACGCCGCGCCTGCCCGCGCGTCTCGGCTACGAAGCCTCCGCGACGATCGAGGCCCTGGGCGAGGGCGTCGACGGCTTCGCGCCGGGCGAGGCCGTCAGCGTCATCCCGGCCTTTTCCATGAACGATTACGGCGTCTACGCCAACACGGCCATCGTGCCGGCTTACGGCGTCGTCCAGCGCCCGACCGGCGTCTCGGCAATCGAGTCGGCGGCGGTCTGGATGGCCTAACTCACGGCGTGGGGTGCGCTCATCGACATCGGGCGTCTCGGGCGGGGCGACGCGGTCATCATCCCGGCGGCATCCTCGAGTATCGGACTCGTGGCGATCCAGATCGCCAACAGCGTCGGCGCGATCCCGATCGCGACGACCCGGACGCGCGCCAAGGCGGCGCTGGAAGAGGCTGGCGCCACGCAGGTTGTCGTCACGTCCGAGCAGAACCTCGTCACCGAGGTCGGCCACGCGACCGGCGGCAAGGGTGCGCGCCTTCTGTTCGATCCGGTCGGTGGCCCCCAGGTCGAGACGCTCGCCCAGGCGATGGGCCACCGCGGCGTCATCCTCATCTACGGCGCCCTCGCGACCGCGCCCACGCCGTTTCCGGTCATCGCGGCCATGCAGAAGGCCCTCATGCTGCGCGGCTACACCCTGTTCGAGTTCATCCGGGATCCGGACCGGCTGGCCCGCGCCTCGGCCTTCATCGAGGATGGGCTCGCCAGCGGGGGGCTCAAACCGATCATCGCGAGGACGTTCCCGCTCGACGCGATCGGTCAGGCGCATGTCTACATGGAATCGAACGCGCAGTTCGGGAAGATCGTCGTCACCGTCCAGCACTGACACCCTGGTCCTCCACGGGCGGGGCGGACGACGGTTGACGCCTGGGGCATCCTGTCAGCCGTCGGACGGCATTCCTTTGCCAGGTTATAGTATGTCCTCACGGGGTAGTTTAGAAAACACTTACTTCTGCGGAGCGTCAGCGTATCCAATGCGCGCCGACGTTCGGTTAACGCCATTGGCCGCGCGATGTGCCGTGAATGATCATGGGCGATCTATCGGATACCCTATCGCAAGCCCCGGACGGCGCGCACGCATTCGGCAGTCTGGTTGAGCACACGGCCTGGATTTCGGCCCAGAAGGAAGCCTTCCGGACCGCCATCAACGGCGCGCCGCTCGTAGAATCGCTGGGCATCCTTGTGGACACGGCCTGCTCCCAGTCCGGCGGCGCCCTTCGCGCCGCCTTCTACCTGACCGATCCTAGCGGCACCGGGCTGCAGCACGTCATCGGCATGCCCGAGCCCTATGCCCTGGCCGTCGTGGCCGGCGTCAAGGTCGGGCCGGACTCGCTCGCGTGCGGTCTGGCGGCCTTCACCGGCCAGCCGGTCATCACCGTCGACGTGCGGAAGGACCCGCGCTGGCAGCACTGGCTCTGGTTGGCCGAGGAGCACGGCTTCCGGGCCGTCTGGTCGTTCCCGACGGAGACCGCGGCGGGGCGGATCGTCGGCACCTTCGCCGTGTACTTCCGTGAGCCGCGTGAGGCCACGCCCCGTGATCACGCATTCGCCGCCGCCCTGACCCAGACCGCGGCGATCATCATCGAGCAGTACCGGCACGCCGCGGACCTGATCGAACGGCGCACCGCGGAGGTGGCGCTGCGCGCGAGCGAGGAGCGCTTCCGGGCTGTCGCCGAGCAAGCCGAAGCCGGCATCGTCATCGTCGACGCCGCCCATCGGATGAGCTTCGTCAATGACCGCTACTGCGAGATCCTGGGGCGTCCGCGCGATGATCTGCTCGGCCGCACCGTGCAGGAGCTGACCCACCCGGACGACTGGGCGTTCAACGAACCCCTCTACCGGCGCGCCATGACGGACGGCACATCCTTC
Organism: Methylobacterium sp. CM6246; assembly: GCF_054818005.1. NCBI lineage: Bacteria > Pseudomonadati > Pseudomonadota > Alphaproteobacteria > Hyphomicrobiales > Methylobacteriaceae > Methylobacterium > Methylobacterium sp. CM6246. The sequence goes on along the minus strand of NZ_JBTXKY010000003.1, from coordinate 224,166 downwards.
ACCATCGAGAAGCGCTACCTGCGTCCGGATGGTACGGCCGTGTGGGCGCGCAACGTCGTCAGCGCCCTGCGCGATGGGACGGGTACCATCGTGGGTGGCCTTGCGGTCTCCCTCGACGTCACCGAACGCCATCAGGCCGAGGCAGCCTTGCGCGAGAGCGAGGAGCGCTTCCGGCGCTTTGCCGAGCATTCGGCCAACGTGCTCTGGCTCGCCGATCTGAAGAGCGGAGGACTTGACTACCTCAGCCCGGCTTTCGCGCAGGTCTGGGGTATGCCTCCCGAAGACATGCCGGATATCGCGAGCTGGCTTGCCAGCGTCCATCCCGAAGATCGCGACGCCGCCAAGCAGGCGGTGGAGCGCGTTAGCAACGGCGAGACGCTCGTGCTGGAGTACCGCATCCAGCGCGCCTCCGACCACGCCGTGCGCCGGATCCGCGACACCTTCTTCCCGATCCCGGGCATTGACGGGCACATCCGGTCCGCGGGCGGGATCGCACAGGACGTCACCATCGACACTGGCCTGCGCGCCTACGTGGTTGCGGTCGGTGATGATGCCCGGCGCGGCCTCGTCGGTGCCCTGCAGGACGGCGGGTACGAGGTGGGAGCCTTTGGGAGCGGTCAGGCCCTACTCAAGATGGTGGGTTCGCTGCTGCCGGGCTGCGTCGTACTCGATTTGAGGGAAGACGGTGGCTTGGTGGTCGCAAGCGAGCTGAAGGCGGCACGCTCGCACCTGCCCGTGGTCGTGGTCGGAGCGAGCGGGGGCGATGTCGGCTTCGGGGTCCGCGCCATGAAGGCGGGCGCGGTCGATTACCTCGAAGCCCCCTGGACGCCGGAGGCTTTGCTGTTCGCGGTTCGAACGGCGCTCGCCGAGTTCCACGCCGCCGCCGATCGCACGCGCGGGGGCGACGAGGCCCGGAGCCGGATCGCGGGGCTTTCCGCACGGGAGCGCGAGGTGCTGGAGGGTTTGCTCGCGGGTGGCACCAACAAGACCATCGCCCGGACGCTGGGCCTGAGCCCGCGCACGGTGGAGATCCACCGGGCCCGGGTTATGGAAACGCTTGGTACCCGCACGCTGCCCGAGGCCGTTCTCATCGCGACGGCCGCCGGCGTGCGTCCCGCCAATCACGACGGCCATTAGGTCGAAGCCCGGCGTTTGAGCCGTTTTCGGCTGTACAGTTGGCCACGGCGGCTGCCGAAACCCAGACCTTCTCGATCCGAACCGCTTCGGCCGGTTGTGCTGGCATGCGTCCCTGAGACAGGCTCACATCGCGCTACGGAGAACACCCTAGGCACCGACCGGATAGTTTGAAGACCGGCAGCATGTACTCCTCTGACCTGGGAAACAGCTTCAGGTCAGGAGAGCGCGATGCGAGCAGTCGTCTACAATGGCCCACGCGATGTCGCCGTTCAGGACGTGCCCGACGCGCGGATTGAGCGGCCGACCGACGTGCTGGTGCGGATCACGAGCACCAACATCTGTGGCTCCGACCTGCACATGTACGAGGGCCGGACCGACTTCCCGCGCGGGGGCGTATTTGGGCACGAGAACCTCGGCCAAGTGGCCGAAGTCGGCAAAGCCGTCGATCGGGTGAAGGTCGGGGACTGGGTCGCGATCCCCTTCAATATCGGCTGCGGCTTCTGCAAGAACTGCGAGCGCGGCCTGAGCGCGTTCTGCCTGACGACGGCCGATCGCAGCGTCATGCCGAACATGGCCGGCGCCGCGTACGGCTTCGCCGATATGGGGCCGTACCGGGGCGGGCAGGCCGATCTGCTGCGCGTTCCCTACGGCGATTACAATTGCCTGAAGCTGCCGCCGGACGCCGAGGAACGGCAGAACGAATACGTGATGCTGGCCGACATCTTCCCGACCGGCTGGCACGCCACCGAGCTCGCAGGCCTGCGTCCGGGCGAGTCGATCGTCATCTACGGGGCCGGACCTGTCGGCCTGATGGCGGCTCACGCGGCGATGATCAAGGGTGCCTGCATGGTGATGGTCGTCGACCGCCACCCCGACCGGCTGCGCCTCGCGGGTTCGATCGGCGCGCTGCCCATCGACGACTCGAAGGGTTCCCCGGTGGACCAGGTGCTCGAACTGACGAACGGCATCGGCGCCGATCGCGGCTGCGAGTGCGTCGGCTACCAGGCGCATGATCCGCAGGGTCACGAGCACCCCAACATGACCATGAACGACTTGGTGAAGTCGGTGAAATTCACCGGCGGCATCGGCGTGGTCGGCGTCTTCACGCCCCAGGATCCGACCCCGCAGGACAAGCTCTACAAGCAGGGCGAGATCGTGTTCGACCACGGCCTCTTCTGGTTCAAGGGGCAGACGATCGGCGTCGGTCAGTGCAACGTCAAAGCCTACAACCGGCAGCTGCGCGACCTCATCTCGACCGGCCGCGCGAAGCCGTCCTTCATCGTCTCGCACGAGCTTCCGCTGGGAGAGGCGCCGAAGGCCTACCGGCACTTCGATGCCCGCGACGAGGGCTGGACCAAGGTGATCCTCAAGCCCGCCGCCTGACGGCCAAGCCGATCTGCCGAGCCGGGTGGGCATCCGTTCGCCCGGCCCATCCGCCATCGCGCCGAACGGGCGCGCGTGAGGACGCCATGCCGATCTACGACTACGCGTGCGACGCGTGCGGGCCGTTCACGGCCCTACGGCCGATGGCACTGTTCCGGGAGCCCTGTGCCTGCCCGGAATGCGGCGGCGGAGCTGCACGGATAGTCTTGAGTGCACCGGCCATCATCGGCGGCAGCGCAAGTGGCCGCGTCGCCTTCGCTGCAACCGAGCCTAGTGCATCCCCCGCGCACCCGGCTTCGGCTGCCCATCCCGCCGGCTGCGGCTGCTGCGCGCGCCGCGTGCCGCTTTCGAGCGCCCTGTCCGCGGGCGGGCGGGTCTTCACGGCGCACGGGCCGGGCCGGCGCAGCAATCCATGACGGCGCCCTCATGGGCCTGCACGCATCCTCAGTCTGACCAAGGAGCAACCATGGCGTCCGACACCCTTAACGGCCTGAAGGTCGCAATCCTGATCACGGACGGTTTCGAACAGGTCGAGATGACCGAGCCGCGCAAGGCGCTCGATCAGGCCGGCGCCGAGACCCGGATCGTGTCGCCGAAGGACGGCGCGGTGAAGGCCTGGAACTTCACCGAATGGGGCGACCAGTTCCCGGTGGACGTGCCCCTGAACGGCGCGCGTCCCGATGACTACGATGCGCTGCTGCTCCCGGGCGGCGTGATCAACCCCGACACGCTGCGCACGATTCCCGAGGCCGTCGCATTCGCGAAAAGCTTCCTCGACGGGGGCAAGCCGGTCGCCTCGATCTGTCACGGCCCCTGGACCGTCATCGAGGCTGGCGCTGCGCGCGGGCGACGCCTGACCTCCTGGCCGTCGCTCCGGACCGATCTCCGAAACGCGGGGGCCGATTGGGTGGATGAGCAGGTGGTCGTGGACGGGAACCTGGTCACCAGCCGCAAGCCCGACGACATCCCAGCGTTCAACCGCGCGGTGATCACGCTGTTTTCAGGTGCGCGCGGCGGCGTTCGGCCCGCGTGAGCCGCGACGAACGCGTCCGGGCCGCTCCGGCACCGCCGTCCGGCCCGCGGCTGACGCAGGTCGTCGCGTGCGCTCCGGATGGCCCGGGCAACGGGAGACGCCCGACGACGGGGCACGATCAAGCTGCTGCGGCCGCTCTCCCCTGGAGCCGACGCGGCGAATGATCATCGATCGTCGAGATCCTGTTTGAGGCGCTCGGCCGCCGGCCCGGACGAGGCCGGGTTCTGACCGGTGATCAGCAACCCGTCCCCGACCACGTAGGGCTGCCAGTCGCCGGCCTTGGAGAACAGGCCGCCCTCCGCCTTGAGCTCGTCCTCGACGAGGAAGGGGACCACCGCGGTCAGGCCAACGGCCTCCTCCTCCGTGTTCGTGAAGCCGGTGACGGCCTTTCCCGCGACGAGCGGCTGGCCGTCGGGCGCCCTGGCATGACGCAGCACGCCGGGGGCGTGGCAGACGAGGGCGACCGGCTTGCCGGCCCGGAGCGTCGTCTCGATCAGCCGGATCGAGGCGGGGTCCTCGGCGAGGTCCCACAGGGGGCCATGGCCACCGGGATAGAACACCGCGTCGAAGCCCACGTGGGTGACGCCGTCGAGCCGGCTCGTGTTCGACAGTGCGGCGTCGGCCTCAGGGTCCGCCTCGAAGCGCCGGGTCAGGTCGGTCTGGAAGTTCGGCTCGCTGCTCTTCGGGTCGAGCGGCGGAGGCCCGCCCTTCGGCGAGGCGAGGACCACCTCCGCACCGGCATCCTTGAACACCTGGTAGGGCGCGGCGAGCTCCTCCAGCCAGAAGCCGGTCTTGCGGCCGGTGTCGCCGAGCCAGTCGTGGGAAGTCAGCACCATCAGGATCTTCATGGTCATTCTCCGGGGCTGGTCTGGGTCGGTCGTTCCGGATGCTGTCACCCTCTTCCGCCGCTGATCGCGCGCGGAATCCGGTCGCCGGGGGCATCAGGGCATCAGGGCTGCCAACCCCCATTGGCGTCGGCCTCAAGCTCCTCCCGCAGGTACGGTGCCGTGCGGCTCGCCCGCGCCCGGGCCACCACCTCGGGCCGGCCGGCCGCCACGACGGTGCCGCCCAGGCTTCCGGCACCGGGCCCCACATCGATGACGTGATCGGCCCCCGCGACGACGCGCATGTCGTGTTCGACCATAACGACCGTGTTGCCCGCATCGACCAAGCCGTTGAGCTGGAGCATGAGGCGATCCACGTCGGTCGGGTGCAACCCGGTCGTCGGCTCGTCGAGGACGTAGAGCGTGCCGCCGCGCTGCCCCCGCTGCAACTCGGTCGCGAGCTTGATCCGCTGGGCCTCCCCGCCAGAGAGTTCGGTCGCCGGCTGGCCCAGGCGCAGGTAGCCGAGTCCGAGATCCCGCAGCACGCGGAGCGGCCGCAGCACGGAGGGCTCGTCCGCAAAGGCCGCGCAGGCGCGCTCGACGGTCAGCCCGAGCACGTCCGCGATGGTCAACTCGTTCCAGGTGACCGCCAGCGTCTCCGGCGCGTAGCGGGACCCGTGGCAGGTCGGGCACGGCGCGTAGACGCTCGGCATGAATAGGAGTTCGACGCTGACGAATCCCTCGCCTTCGCAGGCCGGGCAGCGGCCCTTCGCGACGTTGAAGGAGAAGCGGCCGGCGTCGTAGCGGCGCCGGCGTGCCTCAGGGGTGGCGGCGAACAGCTTGCGCACGCCGTCGAATAGGCCGGTATAGGTCGCAAGGTTCGAGCGGGGCGTGCGCCCGATCGGCTTCTGATCGACCTGGACCAGACGCCGGACCCCGTCCATGCCGCCGACGATGCGTCCCTCGGTCGGACCCGGTGCCGCGTCGAGGGGATCCTCTGGCTCGTCGTCCGTGTCGATCGGCCGGCCGAGACGGGCGCCGACGAGTTCCAACAGGGCCTGGCTGACGAGGCTCGACTTGCCGGAGCCCGAGATGCCCGTGACGGCTGTGAGACATCCCAGTGGGAACGAGACCGAGACGTCGCGCAGGTTGTTGCGGACGATCCCTTCCAGTTTCAGCCATCCCGCGGGCTTACGCTGCGGACGCCGCGGCGGCTCGGCGAGCCCGAACAGGTGAAGGCGCGTGCACGACGCCTCCACAGCGCGCAGGCCCTCCGGTGGGCCGCTGTAGAGCACTGTGCCCCCGTGCTCGCCCGCCGCTGGGCCGACATCGACCAGCCAGTCGGCGCGGCGCATCGTGCCGATGTCGTGCTCGACGACGAACAGCGAATTGCCCGAGGCGAGCAGCCCAACAAGTGCTTCGTGCATGGCATCGCCGTCGGCGGGGTGCAGCCCCGCCGTGGGCTCATCGAGCACGTAGGCCACGCCGAAGAGCTGCGAGCGGAGCTGGGTGGCGAGGCGCAGGCGCTGCAGCTCGCCCGACGACAGGGTCGTGGTGACCCGGTCCAGCGACAGGTAGCCGAGGCCCAGCTCTGTGAGCGTCCCGATCCGTTCGATGAGATCGGCGGCGAGGCGCTGGGCGGCGAGCCGCTTCTCGATCGAGAGGTTTGGGGTTGCGCGCACGTCCGGGGCACCGGCATGGGCCGACGCCCCGGAGGCGGCTCGCCGGGCCCGATCCCGCCAGCCCGCTTCGCGATCGAGCGTCCCGGACTCGGCGTTGGCCGCGGTGTCGTCATCGAGTAGCCGGTTCTCGGCAACCGGCCGCATCACCGCGGCGAGGTCGGCGAGCGGCATGCGCGACAGGTCGCCAATATCGAGGCCGGCAAAGGTGACCGAGAGCGCCTCGGCCTTCAGGCGCTTGCCGTGGCAGGTGGGGCAGTCCTCGCTGACGAGGTAGCGCGCTGCCCGTCGGCGCATGAGCGCGCTCTGCGACTTGTTGAAGGTCCCGAGCACGTGGCGGCGGGCGCTCGTGAACGTGCCCATGTAGCTCGGCTCCAGGCGGCGCTGGCGGGCGAGGCGCGTCTGCTCCGGGGAAAGCCCGGCATAGACCGGCTCCTGCGGCTGGTCGTCGGTGAACAGGATCCAGTCCCGGAGCGCCCGCGGCAGGTCCTTCCAGGGTTTGTCGACATCGACCCCCCGGCTCACCAGGATGTCCCGCAGGTTCTGCCCGCCCCAGGCCTGCGGCCAGGCCGCGACGGCGCGCTCGCGGATCGTCAGCGACGGGTCGGGCACCATGGAGGCTTCCGTGGCCCGGTAGATGCGCCCCAGCCCGCCGCAGGACGGGCAGGCGCCCTGGGGCGTGTTGGGCGAAAAATCTTCCGCGTAGAGCATCGGCTGGCCCGGCGGGTAGGTGCCGGCGCGCGAGTACATCATCCGCACGAGGCTCGACAGGGTGGCGACGCTGCCGACCGAGGAGCGGGCGCTGGGTGTGCCGCGCTGCTGCTGCAGGGCGACGGCCGGGGGGAGTCCCTCGATGGCGTCGACATCGGGCACGCCGACTTGGTCGATCATCCGCCGCGCGTAGGGGGCGACCGATTCGAAGTAGCGCCGCTGGGCTTCCGCATAGAGCGTCCCGAAGGCGAGCGAGGATTTTCCGGAGCCCGAGACTCCCGTGAACACCACGAGGGCGTCCCGCGGCAGCTCCACGTCGACGTCGCGCAGGTTGTGCTCCCGGGCGCCCTTCACGGTGACGTAACCCGGCCGTCCCGCGCCCGATCGCGCCATCCCGACGAGGTCTCTCGGCTTCGGCTGGTCCATGACTGTCTTTCCCTCGATGCGCCCTCTCCCGTAGGACACCGAACGTCGCCGCGCCGACGAGAAATTCAGGAGCGCGAGAGCAGCCCTCTGCCGAAGTGCACCGAGGGGTTGACCTGCCCTCGGATGCCAGCTGAGGCTGCGTAATCTCCGAGGCCTTGTCGAACACCTCCGGCTCAAGGCGAGTAGAGATAGTGTCGGCCGTCCGGCGTAATACCCGGATCCGTCCTACGTGACATGTCGGACGGGCAAGCGCTCAAGCCTTCGCCGCAGGCGGCGCCTGGAGTTGGCGCGATGAGCGCCACGCCGTCCTTGCGCACGCAGCGAAGCAATCCAGAACTGCGCCACACTGACAGATGGCGCACTACCCTGGGTCGCGTCGCTGCGCGCGATGATGGGTTGGATCGGACAGGTCTGCGTTAAGCACCCTGAAACGGCAGGCTCTCGGGCTGTGGCGATGGTTTTCGCCGCCGGATCGCCCCGCGAAGCGTGCGTCGTCGAGCGGATGACATCAGCGGCGCGTGCCAACAACGGGACCATCCTTAGGGACACCCCTCATCAAACTAACCCGCTTCAGCCGATGTTCTCCAACCGCGACATGGTCGGGCTGTTGGGAGCCGGTCACGCCGCATCTCGACGCGCCGCCTGACCATCGCGCCGGCGCGCGTCGCAGCAATCCGATCGAAGGGGGGGCCCATGGCAGTTCGATACGGCAACGGCAGAACGCGCGACCAAAGGGAGTTCGATCGCGCTGCGACAGGCTCGCGGGCGCATGCCGGGCTCGGCTTCGGTGGCGTCGGATGGGCGCTGGCCGGTGCGGCCGGTGTGGCGGCCCTCGCCGTCCTCGGCGCCCAGCGGCTCGATCCGGCGCATCGCGGGCGGGCGCGGGAGACCGGCGCGGCAAACGGCTGGGGCGACGAGCCGGAGGTCGCATACGCCATCCCCATCGAGCGCCCCGCCGATGACCTCTATCGGGTGTGGCGCGACCCGGCGACCCTCCCGCGCATCCTGGGCTTCCTGGCCGGAATCCGCCCGACCGGAGATGGACGGAGCGAATGGCGTGTCGACGGCCCGCTCGGCCAAAGCCAGGCCTGGGTTATGCAGATCACCGAAGACCGGCCCGGCGCGCTGATCCGCACAAGCTCGGACGGCGGCGGCCTCGTGACCGAATGCGAGATCCGCTTCCGCGCGGCATCGGGTGGCCGCGGCACGATCGCCACGTTGCGCGTCCGCTTCGATCCGCCCGGGGGCATGCTCGGCGACGTGGCCGCCCGCCTCTTCAACGGTGTGGTCCCGAAAGAACTGGCGTCGAAAGCGCTGCACTCCTTCAAGAGCCTTGTCCTGACAGGCGAGATTCCCACCACCGATCGTCAGCCGGCGGCCCGGCGCGATACCCGTTGAGGAGCCTGATCATGCGCGCGCTCTACTGGAACGGCGTCAACGACCTGCGCGTCGGAACCGTCAAGGACCCCGAGATCGTCAACCCGCGTGACGCCATCTTGAAGGTCAGGTTGTCGACCACCTGCGGCTCGGACCTGCACTTCATCGACGGCTACATCCCGACCATGAAGGCCGGCGACGTGATCGGCCACGAGTTCATGGGCGAGATCGTCGAGGTCGGACCCGCGGTTAAGCGGGTGAAGAAAGGCGACCGGGTCGTCGTCCCCTCGTTCATCGCCTGCGGTGAATGCTGGTACTGCCAAGAAAATCTCTTCTCCCTCTGCGACTGCACGCACCCGAAGCCGGAACTCCAGGAGCCGCTGCTCGGCTATCCGACGGCCGGAATCTACGGCTACACACACGCCTTCGGGGGTTATGCGGGCTCCCACGCCGAGTATATCCGCGTGCCGCATGCCGACGTGGATTGCTTCAAGGTGCCCGAGGGTGTCGCGGACGAGACTGCGTTGTTCCTGTCAGATGCCGCGCCGACGGGCTACATGGGCGCCGATTTCTGCAGCATCCGGCCGGGCGACACGGTCGCGGTCTGGGGCTGCGGCGGCGTCGGCCTGATGGCGCAGCAGAGCGCGCGGCTGATGGGGGCCGAGCGGGTGGTCGCGATCGACCGCTACCCCGAGCGGCTCCGGATGGCGCGCGAGCACGCCGGATCCGAGACGCTCGACTACACGCAGGTGCACAGCGTCCTGGAAGCCTTGAAGGAGATGACCGGCGGGCGCGGGCCGGATGCCTGCATCGACGCCGTCGGGATGGAGGCGCACGGCACCGGACCGCAATACGCCTATGACCGCGTGAAGCAGGCTTTGCGCTTGGAGACGGACCGCGGCCAGGCACTCCGCGAGGCCATCATGGCCTGCCGCAAGGGCGACACGCTGTCGGTGCTCGGCGTCTACGGGATGATCGACACGTTCCCGATGGGGGTCATCATGAACAAGGGCATGACGGTGCGCACCGCCCAGCAGCACGGGCAGGCCTACATGGACCGGCTGCTCGCCCATGCCGCGAAGGGCGAGCTCAACCCGGCCTACCTTGCCACGCACCGCTTCAGCCTTGAGGACGGACCGCGCGGCTACGACATGTTTAAGCACAAGACGGACGGCTGCGTGCGCGCGGTATTCGCGCCGTAGGCGCCGCCCGGCGCAGGCCTGCCCGTGTCGAGCCGACGGGGCAGTCCGGCCCTATACCCTACGATGTTCAAATATCGCGATCCGAGGGCACTCTCCTCCCCCGTGCGGGGAGGAGTTGGAGGTGGGAGTGGTGCAGGAGGCACCGTCACGCTCAATCCTGCGCCACCCCCACCCCCTGGCCCCTCCTCACAAGGGAGAGGGAAAAGCGCCTTTTTTTCAAAGCGTTGGTGTCAGACCCGGACGTGTGGATCCGCTAGGCCTTCTTCCGGGGGTGATCAGGCCGACACATCCGGCGCTGCGGAGCACGCGCCGTCTACGCGAGGAGGGGAGAGCATGGAGCAGCGCCCGTTTGGTCCCGTGCCGCGCGCGGTGGCGGTGATGGGCCAGGGAACGTGGTACATCGACGACGCGTACCGGCCCACCGCGGTCGCGGCCCTGCGCCGCGGCCTCGACCTCGGCATGACTCATGTCGACACCGCCGAGATGTACGGCGACGCCGAGATCGTGGTCGGCGAGGCGATCGCCGGACGGCGCGAGGAAGTCTTCCTCGTCTCCAAGGTCGTGCCCAGCAACGCCTCGCGGGCCGGGACCGTGGCGGCCTGCGAGCGCTCCCTCGCGCGCCTGCGCACCGACAGGCTGGATTGCTACCTTCTGCACTGGCCCGGTCCGCATCCGCTCGCGGACACCTTCGCCGCCTTCGAGCGGCTTCGCGAGCAGGGCAAGATCCTGTCCTGGGGGGTGAGCAACTTCGACGTGCCCGAGCTGGAGGCCGTCTGGAAGGCCGGGGGCGAGGGTCGGATGGCCTGCAACCAAGTGCTCTACCATCTGGAGGAGCGGGCGATCGAGCACGCGGTGCAGCCCTGGTGCGAGGCGCACGGCGTCGCCGTCGTCGCCTACAGCCCCTTCGGACACGGCAGCTTCCCGAGCCCGCGCACGCCGGGCGGCCGCCTGTTGGAGAGTATCGCAGCCCACCACGGCGCGACCGCCCGTCAGGTCGCACTGCGGTTCCTAGTGCGGCGGCCGTCAACCTTCGCGATCCCGAAGGCATCGAGTCCCGAGCACGCCGCCGACAACGCGGGCGCGAGCGCGCTGTCGCTGGCGGAGGCCGAGCTCGCTCGGCTCGACGCGGCGTTCCCGCTCGGTCCGCGGCCGCGTCGTCTGCCCATGCTGTAGGGCCGTGGTGCCCGCGCGGCCGGAGCCGGCCGCGGGCGATCCCATTCCAGGCGCTGCCGGCATCGTTCGCCTGGAGGAGGTCGCACTCAGCGCTGAGGTAGGAAGCCGATCGGTTGGCGCTGCGGGCCCTCCTGCTTCAGGGTGCGCACCATTTCCTCGTAGTCCCGCTCCATCTCGGGGGTGACCGAGGGCCGGGTTTCGCGGGTGGCCTGCTCGAAGTGCGCGCGCTGCACCTGGGTAGCCTCCAGCGATTCGCGCAGGGCCAGCAGTCCGGCACGGCGGGTGAGATCCTCCAGATCCGCGCCGGTGAAGCGGGCGGTGCGCTCCGCGATCACGTCGAGATCGACGTCGTCCGCGAGCGGCATGTCCTGCGTATGAATGGCCAGGATCCGGCGACGGCCCTCGATGTCCGGAACCGGTACGTAGATGAGTTCGTCGAACCGTCCCGGGCGCAGCAACGCCGGATCGAGCAGATTGGGGCGGTTGGTGGCCGCCATCACGACGACGCCCTGCAGTTCCTCCAGCCCATCCATCTCGGCGAGGATCGTGTTGACGACGCGCTCCGTGACGGCAGGCTCGCCGAGAGCCCCGCCCCGCACAGGTGCGAGGCTGTCGATCTCGTCGATGAAGATCACCGTCGGGGCAACCTGCCGGGCCCGCTGGAACAGACGCGCGACCTGCTGCTCGGATTCGCCGTACCATTTCGACAGGAGGTCGGAGGATTTCGTCGCGACGAAGTTCGCCTCCGCCTCCCGCGCCACCGCCTTGGCCAGTAGCGTCTTGCCGGTACCGGGTGGCCCGAACAGCAGGAAGCCCTTGGCCGGCCGGATGCCGAGGCGGCGGAAGGCCTGCGGCGACCGCAGGGGCAGCTCGACGCCCTCGCGCAGGCGCATCTGGGCTTCGGCCAGGCCCCCGACATCGTCCCAGGTCACGTCCGGAACCTGGATCATGATCTCGCGCAAAGCCGAGGGCTGAATCCGTTTCATTGCCGAGTAGAAGTCGTCGCGCTCGACGCTCAGGCCCTCCAGGATCTCCGCCGGGATGCCATCGCGCAGGTTCACCGCCGGCAGGATCCGGCGCACCGCATCCATCGCGGCCTCGCGCACCAGCGCGCCGAGATCGGCCCCGACGAACCCGTAGGTGGTGCGCGCGACCTCATTCAGGTCGACATCCTCCGCGAGCGGCATGCCGCGGGTGTGGATGCCCAGGATCTCGCGCCGGCCCGGCTGATCGGGCACGCCGATGATGATCTCGCGGTCGAAGCGGCCGGGACGGCGCAGGGCCTCGTCGATGGCGTCGCGCCGGTTGGTAGCGCCGATTACCACGACGTTCTGGCGCGGCTCCAGCCCGTCCATCAGGGTAAGGAGTTGCGCCACGATCCGCCGCTCGACCTCGCCGGTGACCTGCTCGCGCTTCGGGGCGATCGAGTCGATCTCATCGATGAAGATGATCGAGGGCGCGCTCTGGGCGGCCTCTTGGAAGACCTCGCGCAAGCGCTGCTCGGACTCGCCGTACCGGCTGCCCATGATCTCGGGGCCGGCGATGTGGAAGAAGCGCGCCTCGGTCTCGTTGGCCACGGCGCGGGCGAGCCGCGTCTTCCCGGTGCCGGGCGGACCGTGCAGCAGCACGCCCTTCGGCGGGTCGATGCCAAGGCGCTGGAACAGCTCCGGGTGGCGCAGGGGGAGCTCGACCATCTCGCGGATCTGATCGACGATGTCGCCGAGGCCGCCGATATCGTCGTAGGTGACGTCGGCGCGCCGCCCATCCTTCGGCTCCTCAAAGAGCGGCCGGAGCTCGATCTGCGTCCCCTCCGCCACGTAGACGATGCCGCGGGGCTGGGTGGCGACGACGACGAGGCGGATCTCCTGCAGGCCGTAGGGCGGGCCCTCGAGATAGGGACGCAACTCCGGCGGAACGCGCGGGTCGGACGCGGCGCGCGACGGGGTGGATGTCGAGATGACGTCGCCCGAGACCAGCGGCCGCCGGAACAGGGTGCGGCGCAGGGCCTCGCCCGAACCCTGCAGGCGCATGTTCTTCTGGGCCGGCGCGACGGTGACGCGGGCGGCAGGTCGGATCTCCGCGGGGTGGATCTCGACATGGTCGCCGCTCGCCGTGCCGGCATTGACGCGCTGGAGCCCGTCGAGGCGGACGAGGTTCAGGCCCTCGTCTTCATCATAGGGACCGACCGCGATCGCCGCCGTGTGGCGCTTGCCGACGATCTCGACCACGTCGCCCTCGCGCAGGCCGAGTTGGATCAGGGCCGCGTGGCCCAATCGGGCGATGCCCCGCCCCGAATCCTGGGGGCGTGCATTGGCGACCTGCAATCTGAGCGCCTGCTCCTCGGCTTCAGCCATCTGAACACCCGGGCGGGACCTCTGTCATGAGCACATTTGATCAACCGTCTGGTCCCCGGTTGATTCGGCCCGGGTCAGGAAATCCCTACGATACGACGACCATGGCGGCTGCGTCGTGTCGCGACGGCCCGAAGCGACGCTACTGTCATGACGTACTCTTCTATGGACGTAGAGGTGAATTGGGCCGGCCGGCACACGTTTCAGCCGGAAGATCCCCTAGGGATTCTCCGCGAAGAGCTGTTTTCTGGGGCCGAGCAAGAACTTAATGCGCAAGGACGTTAGAACCGCGTCACTCCTACGGGAGTTTCCGGATCGTCTTGCGAGACGTAGGTCGTCACGTTCCCGCCCCTGCATTGTTTCAGCCCCCCGCACTACGCTAACCTCGACGCACGTCTCCCACCTTTCCGTTCAAATTTGCGCGCCTGTGCAGATGTGCAGCCCTGCTATCGTGCCTTTCTATCGGTGTTCTCGACGCAACGACCGTTGCCGAACCTACAGTCCCATTGCGTGAGGTAATTGAAATACAGGTTCATGATAGTAAGAATGAAGGTGAGTGGGGGATTTTACAGTAGGATGTGTACCATGAATATTTCATCGTTTCTTGCTTCTATCGTCCCGATCCTTGTGTGGGCGAGCACTGCAAACGCTGAGACCGTTATCCGGCCTGCTCCTGGACAAGGTGGTAGTATTATCCTAGGAGATGTGGCTGGCTCGGGTTATTATACCTTAGAACAGAACGGGTTTCATATCGTAATCACGCTTACTAAGGATGATAGTCGACCGGTTCGCTTCGAGACCGTGCTGACGCAGGGGCAAAGCATCACGCTTTCAGCACCAAACAAACTTGGTTCCAAAGCAGATACAATTAAAATCAATCGCGTGGGAGACACACTGGTTGTTAATCAAACACCCTAAACGTGGATTTTATTTGTTTTATAGCACCTTTCTAGCGGGCTGAAACGAATGTGTTACAACGGGACCGCACGCTGGCGGACCTCAGGCACAAAGGGTGTATTACGCTTCGTCATGTCTCCATCTTCCAAAGATTTGGAGCATTCAGGAGCCCCGGCTGCGACACACGCTATCCGCCGTGCTTGCGCCTTCGCGGAGGGCAAAGGCTATGGTGGCCCGATGCTGGGTGTTCGCGGTTGAAGCAGCGGCTTACGCGGATCGACCCAGGCCCAGTGGGCTTCCTCAATCCGGCCATGCCCATTGAACACAGACCGCACCTAAGCTGGTATTGATCCATGCTGCGCATCGCTAAGATTTGATCGAACACTGCCACGGTCGAGCTGATGGGGCTCTCGCCCTAGATTGCTGCCTTGCTGTGTGCCGAATCGGCATCTGACGTAAGGGGGATCCGGCTATTACGCTGAACAGCGGGCATCATCTGAAGTCGCTCTGGAGAGGAGGATTGGGATGGAAGGGATCCATGTCTAACACCGGTCAAGTGAAGCCACCCGCCGCCGACGGCCCCGGTAAGCGCGTCTCGAACCAAGGCGGCCCCGACCGAGCTGCAGATGCGGCCCCGGAGCCCCGTGTACCCAACGAGGATTTGAAGAAGCGCCAAGACCAGTTGCTCGACGAAGCCGTCGAAGAGACCTTCCCGGCGAGCGACCCCATCGCGCCAAAGCGCATCATTGAATAGGCGCCGAATAGGTTAAGTCACCTCACCGAACGGTCCGAATGGGCAAGCCCTATTGGAACGCTGCCTCTTTCATCCGCGCTTGGGAACAGCGCGCGTCGGCATTAGCGGCAAGACCCGGTTGGAGGTTGCACGTCCGCTTTGGGACGAAAGGTCAAGGTCCGATTGCCACCCCAAGCCGAAGTTGCCTAGGGTCTGGACTCGATCAGCACCAGAACGCGATGACGGCGGCGAGAGCGACAGCTGAGGCGTAGTTACGGGCGAGCTTGTCGTATCGTGTGGCGATGCGGCGGAAATCCTTGAGGCGGTTGAAGGTCGCCTCGATCCGCCAGCGTTCGCGGTAGCGGCGCTTGTCGTGGCGGATCCTCTTCTTCCGACCGCGCTTGCCCGGGATGATCGGCGTGATGCCCTTCGCGCGCAGGTCAGCGCGCAGCCAATCGGCGTCGTAACCCTTGTCGGCGCTCAGGCGGCGGATCCGGCCGGGGGCCTCAGCCAGCACGGCTGGAGCTGTGGTGACATCGCTGGCGTTGCCGGGCGTCAGCAGGAGGACGCCGGGCCGGCCGAGGACGTCGGTGAGGGCGTGGATCTTAGTCGTCTGGCCGCCGCGCGACGGGCCGATGGCTTGCGCACGCGCCCCCCTTTGCCGCCGTGGGCCGAACGGTGCGCCCGCACGTAGGTGCTGTCGATGGCCGTCGCCTCGCCCGACCATCCGGCTTGGGCCATCGCCGCCAGCATGGCCTTCCAGAAGCCGCGCCGTGACCACCTGTTGAAGCGGTTGTAGACGGTGGTACGTGGGCCATACGCGGCCGGGCAGTCGCGCCAGCGGCAGCCAGAGGTGAGTACGTGCAGGATGCCGGAGATGATCTGCCGGTCGTCCTTGCGCGCCGGTCCGGGTTGATCCTTCGGCATGAACGGTTCGATCACCGCCCACTGCGCATCCGAGAGCCAGAACAGCTCCGCCATCGTCGCCTCCGTGCTGCACGCGGCGGCCCTGAATCACGAAAGCGCAAAGCTCGCAAGAGCTTGGTGCGGTTCACACCCTAGCGGGCCACGGATGACCGCTTTCAGGAAGCACTGGCGGCTCTCCGCACGACTGGCATGGGTCGCTACAAGACCGTCCGCTTTTCCAGCGAGCGTTCTCCGAAGCGGCCATTCCGCTTTCGGCCAGACTACGCCACACCGGATCGCCGACGGGCGCAAAAGCGGTCGTTCGGCTTTGCGCCCATTGCTGCCGTACAGCACTGCTCGACGTTAGCCCGCAAGCAGACCTCGTGGAGGCTCGCACCTGCAGTCTAGGTCTTGCAGGCAGGTGAGGATCGCTGCTGGCGTGAGATCCTCACACGCGAGATCATACCACAGTGCCTGATCCGTGACGCCGCACGAGCAGCCGGCGAATGACCCAGCCGATAACGGCTTGACGACCGCCCAAGGCCAAGGGTCTGCGCTCAGAAATGGAAACGTTGCGTTTCGCCGGTTTCCATATTCGACGCTGACAGGATCACGCAATGTGCTTCCGGTGACGCGTCGTCAGGGCGCATCCCGTCTCACCCGGTCGGGCTTGGCCAAAACAGGAGAAAGAGTGATGAGCTGGCACAGTGCGGATGATCCGGTTCCGGGCGACCATTTCAGCTGCGACGCGATCCAGACCTTGATCGTCCCGCGCTCGCGGGACCTCGGCTCCTTCGCAGTGCGCCGCGCATTGCCCTCGACCGAGTGTCGGATGGTCGGGCCGTTTATCTTCTTCGACCAGATGGGCCCCTCCGAGTTCCTGCTCGGCACCGGGATGGACGTGCGGCCCCACCCGCATATCGGTCTCTCGACCGTCACCTACCTGTTCGACGGCGAGATCATGCATCGCGACAGCCTCGGTACCGCGCTGCCGATCCGGCCGGGCGAGTTGAACTGGATGACCGCCGGACGCGGCATCACCCACTCCGAGCGCACCGCACCGACCCTTCGGCAGACCGGCTCGAAACTGTTCGGGATCCAGAGCTGGGTTGCCCTGAGTTCAAAGGACGAGGAGACGGCGCCAGCCTTTGAGCACTACGACGCGCCGTCGCTACCGGTCCTGACCGGCGAGGGCAAGACTGTCCGGCTGATCGCGGGCGAGGCCTTTGGGGCGCGCTCGCCGGTGCGGACCTCAAGTCCAATGGTCTACGCCGACGTGGCGCTGGAGGCGGGCGCTGTGCTCCCCCTTGATCCGACCTACGACGAGCGGGCAATCTACACGGTCTCGGGCGCTATCGAGATCGCCGGCGACGGCTTTGGGCCCGGGCAACTGTTGGTATTCCGCCCCGGTGACCGCATCAGCATCCGCGCCACGGAAGCTGCCCGGTTCATGGTACTCGGCGGCGAGCCGATGGACGGGCCGCGTCACCTATGGTGGAATTTCGTATCCTCGCGGCCCGAGCGGATCGCACAGGCCAAGGAGGATTGGCGCCAGGGCCGGTTCGATACTGTGCCGAACGATGCCGAGTTCATCCCACTGCCCGAGGATCCGCCTCCGGTCCGCTATCCGTGAGTTGACGCCAGCGCCGCCCCCGTTCACGGCGGCGTGATCGCGGCTCATACAAGGTTCCGCGGACCATCGCGGGCGCTCCCGCACGCACGAGGTTGGACAACGCCATGGCTGTCGAAGCGTCCGGCGCGGGAAGCGATCTCGTGCAAGTCGTCGCCCTGCTGGCGGCGGGGGTCGTCGCCGTGCCGCTGTTCAAGCGGCTCGGCCTCGGCTCGGTCCTCGGCTATCTTCTGGCGGGGCTGGCTATCGGCCCCTTCGGCCTCGGCCTGTTCAATGACGCCCACGCCATCCTGCACGTCGCCGAACTCGGCGTTGTGATGTTCCTCTTCATCATCGGGCTAGAGATGGAGCCCTCCCGGCTCTGGGGCATGCGCCGGGCGATCTTCGGGCTCGGCCTTGTTCAGGTCGGTGCCTGCATCGCCGCCCTCACCCTGGTCGGGATCGGCCTGGGGTTCTCAGTCACCGTGGCCTTCGTGGCCGGCACCGGCTTCGTGCTGACCTCGACCGCCATCGTCATGCAACTGCTGGAGGAGCGCCGCGCACTCTCCACGCCGAAGGGCCAGCGGATCGTGGCGATCCTGCTGCTCGAAGACCTCGCCATCGTTCCCCTCCTCGCCATCGTCGCGCTGCTCGCGCCAGGCGGCGTCGAGTCGAGCGGGACGGAGCGCGCTGTCGCAATCGCCATCGCCCTGGGCTCGGTCGCGGCGCTTGTGGCCGCGGGTCGCTGGCTGCTCAACCCGCTGTTCCGTATCCTCGCTGCCGCTAAGGCGCGGGAGGTAATGACGGCTGCGGCTCTTCTGGTAGTGCTCGGCTCGGCGCTCGCGATGCAACTCGGCGGCCTCTCCATGGCGATGGGCGCCTTCCTGGCCGGCGTGCTCCTCTCAGAGTCGAGCTTCCGCCACCAACTAGAGGCAGATGTCGAGCCGTTTCGCGGTATCCTGCTCGGCTTATTCTTCCTCGGCGTCGGCATGTCGCTCGACCTAACCGTGATCGCGGCGAATACGGGCCTAATCCTCATGGGCGTCGCCGCCTACATGGCCGTCAAAGCCCTGCTCATCTACAGTGTCGCCCGGCTCTTGCGCGCCTCGCACGCCGAATCGCTGGAGCGCGCGGCCCTGATGGCCCAGGGCGGCGAATTCGCCTTCGTCCTCTACGCGGCGGCCGCAAGCGCGGGCATCATCGACGGCACGACCAACTCCGTCCTGACCGCGACCGTCATCCTGTCGATGGCGATCACGCCCTTGATGGTGATCGCCTTCGACCGGCTCGTGCCGAAGGCGGTGACCTCGACTGACGGCGTTGATGCGCCGGAGGACCTCGTCGGGAGCGCCCTGATCGTCGGGTTCGGCCGCTTCGGGCAGATCGCCAGCCAGCCGCTGATCTCGCAGGGCTGCTCCGTATCGATCATCGACACGAACGCCCAGAACATACGCCTTGCCGAAGGCTTCGGCTTCAAGGTCTATTACGGCGACGGCACCCGGCTCGACATCCTGCGCGCGGCGGGCGCCGAGACCGCACGGGCGATCCTGATCTGCGTCGACGATCCCGCGATGGCAAAGCGCATCGCCGAACTCGCGAAGGCCGAGTTCCCCCTGGTGCCGGTTCTCGCCCGCGCCCGCGACCGGGAACATGCGGTCGCGCTCATTGAGGCCGGAGTAGCCTACCAGATCCGCGAGACGGCCGAGTCAGCCCTGGCACTGGGCAAGCAGGCGCTCCTGACGGTCGGGGCCGAGCCTGAAGTGGCGAGCGCGATCATGGAGCAGGTTCGCCGTCGCGACACGGAGCGGCTCGATCTGGAAGTCGTGGGCGGCATCTACGCTGGTCGAGAACTGCTCCAAGGCAACATGGAAGGCTCGGCGCACATGGTAGGTTAGCACTGCAAGCGACTTGGTACTTGGCCAGGAAGCGGACGTTCGGCGCCGCGCCCATCTCGGTCATTCAGCCCGTTTCGAGAAAGCGCCGAAGCGGACATCCCATCAGAAAAGATCCCGGGCCGGAAAAGCTCCTACACGGTGAAGATTTTCGCGCCTTCGACCGGTCGCCGCTCGCAGGCATCGGCACGGATCAGGCTGGCGCTGACCGCGAAGGTCCCGCCATCGACCAAACGCTCGCTGATGCGGTGCTGCACAATGATCTTGAACACCGATCGAGGAGGTCGTCCCGAGCGCCCGCGCTTCATCCGGAGCAGCCACGCTTCACAGCCCCCTCACGGGTTGCTCGGCACCACGGCCCCGATGCTTGCCGCCCGACCTTTCAGCCTTGCGGCGGCCGCGGCGTAGCCTCCGCCAGCGCCATCGATGAAGTGCATGTGCCCGCTGCCGGGCACCGGAGGGCTGATGCAGGTCAACTGCGCAGCCAATTGCCGCTCCAGGCCGAAATGGCAGATCCCCTGCGCCTCGGCAGCGGTGAGCTGCGCCTCCAGCTGATCCGCGAAGACCTCGGTGCAGTCCAGTGTCATCCGCAGCGCATCATCGTATTTGCGGAAGTCCGTGTTCCCGACGATCTCGTGCCGAAGCACCGCGGGATCGAACGCTCCTAACCTCAAGCCTGTGCGATAGATCAGGTATTCCGGAATTGATCGTGCTACGAGGCGAAGCTTGCGCCAGAGGCGGCTCCTACGAGAGCCCGGCACGGCGCGCAGTTCAAGATCCAGCCCCGCCCACGGTCCGCGCATCTGCGGTCCCTCATCCTGCATCGGACGTGCGACCTCGTCACTGATATCCAGGCTGTGCAGGATCTCCTGCACGAGTTGCCGGAAGGCCGGCGCGTCGCCGCTGTGCTGCGGCACAAGCATGAGCGAGAGCATCAACGCGTGGCGGGGACGGATCTCCTGCCAGCGGCAGGAGAGGCCGGTCAGGTCAGGCTGGCTGCCGGGCTCGGCCGGCGCGACGGCATAGTCGCCGGCCTTCATGGCGGCTTCTGCCCAGGGAAGGCCGCCTCCGCTGAACATGGCGTAGGACACGTGGGGACTGGGCGCGTAGCGCGCGACGCGCACGTCAAGCCCGCGATCGCGCACGGCTGCGACCGGCAGGAGAGCGGTGCGCAGCTCGAGTTGCAGCGCCTCACGGACCCAGACGGCCGTTGCCGCCAGCGCGTCTCTGGCGGTGTCAACGTCTTCCGAGGCAATGGCGAGGCTTGCTCCGTCACCGCCGAAAACGAAGGGGAACTCGCGCCGGCCGAGGGCATTCGAAACGGCCGCGATGGTGGCGGCGCCGGCCGCATTGACCGCCTTGTAGCGGCCGAGCCCGATCTGCTGCTGGGAGCGGACGACATCGGCCACACCGAGCCACCAGGTCGCGGGCAGCGGCCGATACAGGCCTGGATCCATTAGGCTGGAGAAGGCGGTGAACCGGGGCAGGCTTCCGTAGAAATCAGGGGCCGTGCGGCGGATGGCGGCCCCGCCCTGCCGAGCTGTACCTGCCGATTTCCGCATCGCCGCCATCGCCCTGCTCCCCGGCGCAGCCTCCGGCCGCGTGACGCGCCCGGATCCCGGCACCGACATCATCCTCGGTGGAACCACCATCACCACGGTTACGTGCACGCTTTCAGGCGAACGCGCTACGGTGGCGACACACTCGCGACCGCTCCGCGCAGGAGCGAGCCACACCTCTAACGCGCTTGCGGTTCGCGTTTCGATATTCGCGCGGTGTCTTCGGGACGAATGGGGCGGGGGTGCCGTCACTCAGTCCCTCGTCGCAGCAGGCGGTGGTGTCACGAGATGGGCCGACCGGCCGCCGCTGCGTGTGCAGCGGCGGCCGGTCTCTGGCCGAGGGCTCAATGAGCCGGGATGGATGCTTGGTCAGCTACAGACGCGCTCGTGTCCGAAGAACAAAGGGTTGTAGACGAAGCGGCAATCCCCGAAAGCCGAGCTGAGGAAGTAGCTGCCCGCGGGATAACCCCAGTCGAACCCACCGAAGCGCCGACGGACGCCACGGTGGTGGAAGTATTGATGGTGGCCGAACCCGCCGTACCCGTATCCGCGATGGCCGAAGCCGCCATGATGGCCGAACCCGCCGTGATGGCCGAAGCCGCCGTGACCGACCCCGCGGGCGTCGGCGCTGGCAGCACCGCCGGCCAGTGTCGCGAGCGCGAGACCCGCGACCATCATCGTCTTCGTCGAAATCGTCTTCATCGTGCTTCTCCCTGTTGGGGTGACAGCACGTTGCGCCCGACGATGGCCGGCCGCTGTGACCCCGGTCACAAAGACCCGGACGCGCGGCGCGGGATCTACGGCAGGGGCGCAGGCTCGCGCTTCAACCAAACCTCGATGGGTTGGGACCGTCCACGGATGGCCGCTATCCGCCGCTCGTCGAAGAGGCCGCCCGGCTCAACGATGCCGGCAGCCGTCAGGAGATCGGCGCTGACGGCGAGGCGGGCCTTGGCCTCCGACGCCACGGCCAGCAGGCGGCTCGCGACGTTGACGGTATCGCCCGTCGCCGTGACCTGCTGATTGGTGTCGCTGCCGAGACGCGATAGGATCGCCGGTCCGGAATGCGCGCCGATCCGCACGTCGAGCGCACGTCCGGCGCCCGCCAGTTCGGGATCGCGCTCGATCCAATCGCGGGTGCGCGCGATGAGATCACCGGCTGCCCACACGGCGTTTTCCGCCTGCGCGGGATCGGGGTCCAGCGCGCCGAACACGACCATCGCACCGTCGCCCATGAAGTTGACGACGAGACCGTTGTGCGACGAGGCGGTCTCGTCCACGAGATCGTGGAACGTCTTGAGGAGGGCACGGGTGCGGACCGGGCCGAGGCGCTCACTCTGGCCGGTGAAGCCGGTCAGATCGATGAAGAGCACCGGGATCTCGCGCGTAAGCGGTGCAGCCAGATAAGTCGGGTCCCAGGCGAGCCGTTCCGCGAGCGCGGCGGGTTGAAGCCGGCGCAGGGCCTGCTCCGATCGCGCGAGCCTCAGGCCCTGGCGGCGATCCAGCGTCTGGCGGGCCACCGCGCATAGGAGCGTCGGGAGGCCAGCGGCTGCGAGCGGCAGGGCGGCGCTCAGCCAGATGCCCTGGCTGAAGGCGACGGTGCCCAGAGCGAACCAGGCGGCCAGGAGGAGGATCACGAGGATGGCTGCCGGGAGTGGAGGGGCCAGCGCGATCAGGAGCACGGCAGCGCCCGCGAGAACCACGGCCGCCACCCCGTCGAGCCGCCGAACGCGCGCATCGCGCACGAGCCCGTCGCCCGTGGTCAGATGGGCGATGCCGGTCGCGAGCAGTTCGACGCCGGGCATCACGGGATCGAACGCCGTCGCGAAGGTGTCGCTGCCCCCGAGCGCCGTCGCGCCGATCACGACGATACGGTCCGCCAGAGCGGCGACCGGAGCCGTGCCATCGAGAAGTGCGGCGGCGCTCACGGTCTGGATCGTGCGCCGCGGCCCGTAGGGACGGAGCGGAAGATGATAGCCGAGGTCGAGCCGGATGACGGCAGGCCCGATGCGTACCTGTCCCTCGGTCAGGACCGGATCGCTTCGGGCGGCCAGGGCCGCTGTGCGCAGGACAAAATGAGCCGCAACGCCACCGTCCGCCCTGGCAACGAGAGGAAGGTGCCGCGGAACGCCGGCGGCGTCCTCGGAAAGGTTGACGAGTCCCGTCAGCGCGGCCGCGCCGATCGCCGGGATCGGGCGGTGCACGGCGGTGGCGACCGGGATGCCCCCCTCGTTCGTGGCCTCGTCGAACACGGCTGCCGCCGCCAGGACGGCAGGCAGCTTGCGGAGGGCGGCGGCGAGGGCACGATCCGCCTCCGGCTGGCGCCCGTCTTCCAGGAACAGGACATCGACGGCGAGCGCGCGGGGGTGGGCGGTGGCGATCGCTTCGATCAACCGCGCCATCGTCGCGCGCGAGACGGGAAAGCCTCCTTCCCGACGGACGATCGCGTCGTCGATGGCGACGATCGCGACATCATTGGGCGGCGTGCGCGGACCGGCCAGCCGCATGCGCAGGTCCGTCGCCGCCGCCTCCACGTAATCGAGCGGCGTCGCCTGTCCGGCGATGTGCAGGTGCGCGAGCCAGCCGCTCCACCCCAGCGCGGCCACGAACACGAGGAGGGCGAAGCCTCGCTTGGTCCGCCGGGAGGTTGGGATCGACTCAGGTCCCGGCTTCAGACCCGCGGCTCTCACCGCCCGAAGCGCTCGAGCAGGCTTTTGACGCGCTCCTGCGGCCACCGTCGCACGTCCAGGGGGCCCTGATCCTCACCGACATCGACGCCCTCACCCGGGCCCAGTGTGACG
This sequence comes from Methylobacterium sp. CM6246, assembly GCF_054818005.1. Classification (NCBI taxonomy): domain Bacteria; kingdom Pseudomonadati; phylum Pseudomonadota; class Alphaproteobacteria; order Hyphomicrobiales; family Methylobacteriaceae; genus Methylobacterium; species Methylobacterium sp. CM6246. Next base: position 200,476 of record NZ_JBTXKY010000003.1, on the reverse strand, counting down.
GCCACGGCCGGGGTGTTCCGGCGCGCGACGGCGACGCGGCCCCGGGCCACGAAAACCGACGTCTTGGCGGTGGTCACATCGACGGCGTACATCGTGCCGCGCACGGAGGCGATGGCGTGGGGGGTGAGGATCTGGAAGCCGCCCCGCCGCGTGTTCGAGGGCGGTGGCAGGGTCACGAGTACGGCGCTGCCGTTGATCTCCGCCCCCTCAAGCTGCCCGTCGCCATCCCGATCCACGGGCCGTAACGGGGCCCCTCGCTCGGCTTCGAGGGTGAGACCGTCGGTGCATCGCAGGATCCGCAGAGGCGGGTCGAAGCGGGTCGATTCCGTACAGCGCGTCTGGGCGTGGGCGGTGACCGGGACGACGACGGCCGCGAATGCGGCCGCGACTCGCGCGAGAGGCCTCATATGGTGGATCCCTTCCGTCGCCTCAGATCCGTGAGGGCTCGCCGAGGGCCGCCAGACGCGGCGCGACCTTCACACGCACGCGTGAGCGCCCAAGATCGATGATGCCGGACCGACGCCAATCCTGAAGGACGCGATTGACGCTTTCCCGCGCCGCACCAACGTACGCGGCGAGCTCTTGCTGTGTCACCTGGATTTCTGCGCCGTAATCCTCTGACAGCATAACCAGACGCCGCGCCAGCCGAGCATCGAGGGGAAGGAGCGTGGCCTCCTCCATGCGCTCGCTCATCCAGCGCAACCGTCGACACAGGAAGCCGATGATCCGCGCCGCCAGGGTCGCGTCGTGCGACAGGAGTTCGAGGAAATCCCGCCGGTCGATGACGAAGAGATCCGTCGCCTCGAGCGCGATGGCCTCTGCGGTGCGGGCATGGCCATCGAGCAGGGCGATCTCGCCGAAGACATCGCCCGGGCCGAGGAGGTTGAGCGTCACGGACCGCCCGTCCTCGGTGCCGGTGGCAATGCGGATCTGCCCGCGACGGATCGCGTAGAGGTCATCGCCTGGATCCCCCTTCTGGAAGAGGATCTCGTGACGCGCAACGCTACGCATCCGGCAAAGGCCGGCGATGGCTTGAAGAGCGTCTTGGCCCAGCTCGGCGAAGAACGCGTTGGCGGCCAAGAGCCCGACAAGCCTGTTCGGCGCGATCACGACATCCTCTCTCGACTGCGCCGACCCAGGCTCGTGTGCGCTCCGCAAAGTTTTCCGCGGCGCAGCCTCGTGTCAGCATGACGCCGCACCGTGTCGCCTCTGACCGGCCGGCGGGTCCGTGACAAATCTCACAGCGCGGCTCGCCACCCCGTCCCACAAGGCCCAGCTATTGGCCAGCGATCGGCGTGTGGCTGCCACCGCCTCTCGGGGTGACTCGATCCAGGTCGCCCGCTGAACCTCCGGACGGCCCTGCTCGGTTGGAAGTTCCTAGAGCCAGGATGCGGCTGTGACCGAGGATCGGTTCGCCACGAGGCTTTGCAGAAGATCGGACTAAGACGCATCTCCGACCGCAAGATCGACGACAATCGCGTGGGGGTGAACGGAGCCTCTCATGAGACGCGCGGCCTGCAGAACCGCGAAGATCTCTGTAACGCATTCGGGGGCCGAAGCGAACAGGCCCTCGTGAACTTCAGCCCGCGCTTCCGGTGTGACGACGATCACAGTCGCGGAGGTCGAAGGCATGGAACATCCACCCGAATTCCTGCGGATTAGGATAAATTTCGCGAGACCCGCAGTGTTGGCGGAATAAACCGTGCCGTTTCTCAGCAACGGCTGCGGAGCAGAAGAAGGATGTTGCCTATCATGAGCCAGTCTCGTCGCGAGGACCGCGATTCATCCCGGCGCGCGCAGGAGAACCAGCAGCGCCTGGTCGCCGAGCTGCGGTCGCAATACGATGTCATCATTTGCGGAGCCGGATCCTCGGGCTCGGTCGTGGCGCGGCGCCTCGCAGAAAATCCCGACCTGCACGTGCTGCTGATCGAAGCCGGAGGGAGCGACGATGCCGAGACGGTGCTCGACCCTGCACAATGGCCGGCCAACTTGGGCAGCGAGCGGGATTGGGGATTTCAGGCGCAGCCGAACCCGCACCTGAACAATCGCGCCCTGTCGATGTCGATGGGCAAAGGTCTCGGGGGCGGCTCCAGCATCAACGTGATGGTCTGGGCGCGCGGACACCGCAGTGACTGGGACTACTTCGCTGCAGAGGCTGGCGATGCGGGGTGGAGTTACGACAACGTCCTCCAGATCTATCGTCGTATCGAGAACTGGCAGGGTTCACCCGATCCTCGGTATCGCGGCGATGCCGGACCGGTCTGGGTCCAGCCCGCCTCGGATCCCAGCCCCATCGCACACGCGATGCTCGATGCGGCCCGCGAGGTCGGCATCCCGACGTTCGCGCATCCGAACGGCGTGATGATGGAGGGGCCGGGCGGCGCCGCGATCTCAGACATGCTGGTTCGCGACGGCCGGCGCCAATCGCTCTACCGGGCCTATGTCCACCCTTGGCTCGGCCGCCCCAACCTGACGGTCCTCACCGACACGACCGTGCGGCGCGTCCTGTTCGAGCAGCAGCGCGCGGTCGGCGTCGAAGTGGTTCGCGCCGGGCAGGTCCTGGAGATCAGAGCCCGGGCCGAGGTGGTGCTGTCGCTGGGCGCCATCCAGACGCCCAAGGTTCTGATGCATTCCGGCATCGGGGACCAGGCGGAGCTGACGCGCTTCGGCATCCCGGTGGTGCAGCACCTGCCGGGCGTCGGACAGAATTTTCAGGACCACGTCTCGTTCGGATGCATCTGGGAGTATGCCGAACCCATCGCCCCCCGTAACAGCGGCAGCGAGGCGACCCTGTACTGGACGAGCCGCCCCGGGCTCGATGCGCCGGATGTGCTCTTCTGCCAGGTCGAATTTCCCGTGCCGAGCGATCGGACCGCGGCGCGCGGCGTGCCCGCGCAGGGCTGGACCATGTTCGCCGGTCTGGCGCACCCAGCGAGCCGCGGCCGGCTTCGGCTGACGAGTGCCGACCCCTTGGTGCCGTTGGCGATCGAGGCCAACATGATGTCCGATCCCGCCGATATGTCGACGGCTGTCGCCTGCGTGGATCTGTGCCGCGCGCTGGGCAACGCTCAGGCGTTTCGGCCGCATGTCCGCGGAGAGGCCGTGCCGGGCGACATCAAGGGAGACGCGCTCGAAGACTTCATCCGTGATGCTGCCGTGACCTATTGGCACCAGAGCTGTACGGCCAAGATGGGCCGCGATGCCCTATCGGTGGTCGATGCATCGTTGAACGTCTACGGTATCGACGCTCTGCGCATCGCGGATGCTTCGATCATGCCGCGTGTGACGGCGGGAAACATTCAGGCCCCTTGCGCCATCATCGGAGAGCGGGCGGCACAGCTGATCGCCCGGGCTCACGGCCTGTGATCACCCTGCGGGTCGCGGCCCGGCATGGTTCTGAGGCTGCCGGGCCGCGTTCTTCTCCTTCTGGCGCCACACTTCGTCGTAGTGATCATCAGACTGGCGGTCGCGAATGACTTTCCAAACTCTTGAACGCAAGCTGCGGCAGATGGGCGATGAGGCAAGAAGCCTTGCCGCGATCGGTGCAGCCTTACGCCTGCGGCAAGAGGCACCGGACGTTCATCCCGAAGTCGCGCGCCGGTTGCTCGACGTGGTTGCCGCCGTGGTGCCCGGCGGCCTCGACGACCTTGATCAGGCGCAGATATTCGCGTCCCTGGCATCTGTCACGCACGCCCTGCAAGAAGCGCGGGATCTGTTGGAGTGTCTGGAACGACCGCCGGTTTGGCAGGTCCGCGATCCTGCGATGTTGCAGGCCCAAGGCCAAGCCTCGCGCGTCGTCGTACGACGCTTGGCGGGCCTGGCAGCCGAGCGCCCAGCGCTTGCAGCCGCACTCACCGGGCGCTTACTGGATGTCGGCACGGGTGTGGGCGGCATGGCTCTCGAAGCCGCAGCGCAGTGGCCCTCGCTGCATGTCGTGGGCCTGGACATCTGGGAGCCGGCCCTCGAACTGGCCCGTGCGAACGTGGCGGCAAGCCCATTCCGCAGCCGTATCGATCTCCGCCTGCAGGATGTGACCCAGGTCGATGATCCAGCCGGCTACTCGCTGACGTGGCTTCCGGCACCCTTCCTCTCTGCGGACGCGGCTCGGACGGCGCTCGACCGGCTGACGGTTGCCCTCGAGCCGAAGGGATACCTTGTTGTCGGGCTCTACGCTCCGCCTCCGGATCCGGTCGGCGCCGCGCTTGCAGCCCTGCGGCTGGCCCGAAGCGGCGGCCACCTATGGTCGTGTGCTGCTATGGAGGCTGAACTTCGCTCCCGTGAGTTTACCGCCATCGAGACCTGTGCGGGACAGCCGGTCACGCTCGTGATCGGACGACGCGCTTAGAACGCTTTCCGTCGAGGCGGTGGCCTGCCGCGATGCGGCGCATTGAGCCAGCCAGTACCGGCCGGGTCTAAAGGCAGCGCAATCTGGACCGAAGATCGGGTAGCGCGAGAGGCGCTGCCGCGTCGCGCCTTCGAATGACTTTCGAAGCAGCGATCCGGTTGATGGCGCGTACTCTGAGGCCTCTGCCTGAACCGCTTCGAGTGGCCGCTCCCGTGCAGTTGCCCCCCAAAGCGGACCGGTGGGTATCGGCCAATCTCGCCCTTTCTAACGCGATCAGATCGCAGGCAAGCAGCGCTTCCGAATGCCAGCGGCGACCGACCGTTGTGGACATCCGGAAATCGCCGTATGCGCGACGGCGATGCCCAGGCGATCAACGCGCACCATCCGGTACGATAGCCTCTTTGACGAGGTCAGCTTGCGGCTCCCGCTGTTCGAGGGCCTCTCAGCCGACAACATTCAGCATCTCTCAGCCTTGGGATTCGGTCGCGGTTTCCTGACAGCTTCCCTCCGAGCGCGCCTGCGCAAAGCAGGATTTCGCGACCTATCTCATTTAGCTCAGTCTTCCCCGGACGAGATCGCTAGCGTCAGAAAGTTCGGACCGGTCCGGGTCGAGCTTATTCGGATTTTCATTCTCGATGAGATTGCACATTGGCTGCCAAGCGCACGTCAGACGCACGCAGTCGCGGCTACCAGGGAACGAAGGCTCGAGCTGTTGTGCGAAACGCAAATCGAACGTCTGGCACTGGACGCCGACATAATCGCAGCGCTCGGGTTCGCCGGCGGCTCTTGTGCGGATATGGCCGGCCGTTCACGCCTCAACCTTCTCGGTACAGGAATTGTGACGCCCATCGAGGTAGACCATTTCGTCATGACGCTCGCCCGTTTTCTGGGAGCGTGCAAGACGACCGCTCATTGCCCCGGCGACGGGGCTAGGGAAGCGCTGTCAGCGGAATTGGAGACAATCGAGGCCCGTCGTGCCGCATTGCTGGCGGACCAGGATCGTGAATGGGAGGAGGCAGCTCCCGCCAGAGATCGGCGTCGGAGTGGCACGGTTCGGAGGGTTTAGGGCAACGACAACGCGGGAGCACGGCAGAATCGTGAGGAAGTGGTCAAGCTAAGCAGTATCGATCACAGAGTTGGATCAAGCTATCTGCAACCGGGCCTCTGAATTTCGGAGAGGGGTGGCAATCGGACATGTCCTTCGCGCATAGGGAGACTACGCGGGCAGGACGAGACAGCCATCGTCAGCGAGGATGAAATCCGGGTTCCAAGCGACCTCCCACAGGAAACCGTCCAGATCGCAGAAGTGCCCGTGATGGCCACCCCAGACTGCATCTTGCGCGTGTCGCGTGATTTGCCCACCGAGAGCTTCCACCTGCGCGAGCACCCTGCCCACCTCGTCGCGGCTGCGTGTGTTGTAGGCGAGCGTGAAGCCCTGAGAGGGCCGGTTCTCCAAGGGCACGCCAGTGTCCTCGGCGAGGTTGGCACGCGGATACAGCGACAGGCCCAAGCCGCCGAGTTGAAAGAAGGCGACACCCTGCGCCAACCGCACGCGCCGGGGCCATCCCAACCCTTCGTAGAAGGCAGTCGCTCGACCGAGATCGGCGACGCCGAGTGTGATGAGGCTCAGTCGTGGTTCCAAGGCCGATGCCCTCCGGCCGTAGGCGCGAAGCCTTTATGGGCCTCTGTCGGTGACAGCCGTCAAGGTCCGCTCCCGGTCGTGAGTCACCGTTGGGTCGCTGCCAGAAAGCCGACGTTCGGCCTTGCGCCCATCGCGGTCATTCAGGAGGCCTCTGCCGCTCCTCCATAACGGACATACAGCGCAACGGCTGTCTCGCCGGATGATTCGCATCAAGGCATTTTGTGGAACGGGACTCCGGGCCGTTCGGATATACTCGTTAGCTTAAGACTGACGGGTCGGGTGACACTGAGCCGACCCGGGGGGGGCTGCAATTCTGGTCTGTGCGGACGGGCGCTGAGTTCGAATCAGGAGCGTGATCCGGTAGCTTCGAAAGCGTTGCAAAATTGTCCTGGGTTGGAGCGGTGGGCCGGTAAAGCGCAGTAGCTATCCGGTATGGCCAGCTCCCCGATCCTGTCCGACCTCGTGAAATCCAGAGAGGTCACCGGTGCGCAGTTGAGCGCCGCGGTCGATGCGGTGCTGGCTAATCCCAAGACCGGCCCGTTCGAGTTGGCTTCCGGCTGGATCATCGACCTGAATGCAGCCGTGAAGACAGACCGGCATGCAATGGCTATCTTGAAGGAGCCTACAGCTAGGCCGGGCAGCAAGCGAGCTGCGGTCAAATCGGCGCTCTTGCTGACGCATCCGGTGAAGAAGTGATCCCTGAAGAAGATCCCGTCGCCGAGGCCATCACCGTCCTCACAACCCGCGGCCACATCGTCGAGCCGGACGAAGAGTTCAAGAACTGGCGCGTGGACGGCGGTGACTAGCTTACTGCTGGGGACGTGCTGGTGCTGGCTATCTATCTGGGCTTGCGTGCCGGGGTTGGGAGGTTCCAATAGCGCCGCGCGTCGAACCCACAGGTGCCCGTCGGCGCCGGAATGTCCGCGTCCGGATCCGCGTTTTGGCGGCGCTCACATCAGAGCCGGCAGCCGCTGCCCAAATCGCTAAACGTACGGGCATACCGGGCTGGGAACGGGGTAGGGAGGCCGCCCTGGCACTGATCCGGCTTGAGGCTGACGGTCTGGCGATCAGAGAGGTGGGTCGACGGCTGGCACCGCGCTGGCGTGCGCTTTCGGCCGCTCTTGCCGCGATTCGATCCAGCAGCGATGCCGAAGGGTGACCCCGTGTGCGGGTCACAGCAGGCCCGCAGGCTAGCCTTCGGTTCTGCCGGTACCCTCTGCGGCATCCCGGACATACGCCAGGCACGCCTGTCTGATTTTCGGATCGGCAATCTTTGAGAACAAATCCAAAAGTTCTAACGTCTGCGCGCACCTAAAGTCGCCATTAAAGTTTTTCGAATCGTCGGCAGCACTGTAAAATACATCCGCCGAAACACCTAGGGTATGTGCTATTCGTTGCAATCTGAGGAGGGCGGTGGAATATTCCATCTCTCTTCCTAGCAGCATCAGGCCGGGTTGAATTCTACACATTTGCGCTGATTGATATCATTACCCCCATCGCAAAATAATCCGCCTGCGCAAATCACAATTGTGTCATTTGACATAGCGACCGGGCGCGGATCAGCTGCGGTTTTATAACCTATGTCAAACGATTACACCCAGGTCTGAGATGGAAGCTCAGACGTAGGAAAGCGCAGCCCGATGGTATCTATGACTGCGTCGGTGCCAGCTTTGCGGGCAGCCGGGTTGATCGGTATTTGGAATACGGACGTCGCCGCAGGTCGCTCCGTGCTTGATGAAGGCGCTGCTGCCGTGTTGGCCGGCAATGCCAGCCTCGCCGGCCAGCCGCTTCCCCTCGAAGCCGCGCTCGGACGTACACATCCGGACGACCGAGATTGGGTCTTTGAGCGTATTCGTCGCGTCCGGCGAACCGGTGGCCCGTTCTCGGCTGAGTTCCGGGTCCTGACCGAGTCGGGCGAGGTGCGCTGGATCCTCAACCGAGGCACCCTTTCGCACAACGAGAGCGGCGTGATGCAGGGCCTTGGTGCCTACATCGATACTACGGACAGCCACCGCAGGTCCGCGATCTCGGCAGCCCTGCTCACGACAGTTGTTGAGGATCCGCTGTTCGTGGCCGCCGATCACTGCCTGGAGGCGCACACGGCGCTCAAGCAGGGTACTCTTGTCGATCTGCGCACCCTCTCCGAAACGCTGCTGATAGGCATCGGTCGAGCCATCGCTCGGCGTCGGTTAGATTGATGTGCTGAGAGGTCGCGACGGGTTGGCCCCGGCTGTCGCTTCGCGGTGGCTCGGCCCATACCCTCTGAGATCCGGGCTGCGATCCGCGGCCTTCAACTCGAAACCCTCTGCGCCTGCATCCTGTACCCGCAGGGCATGCGGTATGGGCGCACCCGAGCGTCACGCCCGTTTCGCGGGATAGCCGAGGTGGTAGACCATCTGCCCGTGCGGCCGCCCACAGCTCTCACCGCGGCCCTGCGCTCGGCCGAAGCGGATCGCCATCGACAACTCGCGCCAGTCGATCGGGTAGAAGAAGCGGTGCTCGGGCCGGATCGGCATGGTGCCGGCACTGTGCCACCCATGGTGAAGAAAGCGTATCAGTGAGGCGCCTTCACGGATCGCATGAAAGCACTCATCGGAACGCAGGCGGCTGCGGCTGCCTCAGTCGTTCGCCAGAAATCAGTCATGCCACTGGGCCTAGGTCAAATCCCGATCCTGCCCGACTGGCTGCTGGAGGCCGACGATGCCGGGGACAACGCGAGCGATTGACGCCCTGTACCTTGGCCACGTTTGAGAAGAGCCGCGAGAGCCGGGCGGCCATGCACCCTTAGGCCGCAACTCAGAGTGGGCGCGGGACATTGGGACAATACAGCCGCTTGGCATCCCAAGGTCTTTTCATGTTGTTGATCTCATCCCTAGTAGCAGGCACGTTCGTGCTCGCCACGTCGTTCTCGCTCATCGCGGTGCTGACGGACTGAAGGTGCCCGCTCACCGCCTCAGTTCTTGAAGATCCGGGGCTCGCCCTCTGCAAACGCTGCACGCTGTTCAGTGCACCACTGTTGCTCGCCGACCTCTTTCACCTCGGCGTAGCGCCGGGACAGTTCGTCTTTGAAGGCGGCATTGGCCTGTTCCTGGCCGAGCACCTTGGTGGCCACGTCACGCGCCGTCTGAGAGATCCGCAAGGCGGTCGTACCGTCGATCGCATAGTGCTTGCCGCAGAACGTGATGATCGCCGACTGCGCGCTGGCGGCGCGAAGCAGGCCCAGGGCTTGCTCATCCTGACTTTGCGCGTGAACGGGCGCGACGTGCACACCGACGGCAAGGGCCAGGGCTACGAGGGCTCGGCTGCGCACGACCGTCTCTCCGGCAATCGCCAGCACATCGAGATGATCGCCGGCGGCAAGCCCCAACGTAGACGATCTGTTCCAAGCTACGCCAGGATCTCGGAGTTAGGCCGGCGTTACCTCATCGCCTGTGGGGTCCGTGATGGGGTGCCGGAGAACGTAGCAGGCGTCAGCGGGCAACCGGGATGGCTTCGGCGGTGGTATATCGTGTAGCCACCGGTAGGAGTGAAGTTGCCGGCGATGGTCACCTGGCCGGGGCAGGCGGGGCAGCGCCTGGAAGCTGCACCATAGATCGTGCGTGCCTCCGTCAAGCTAACGGGCTGCCACGCCTCTTCGATCTTCACCTCGCAGGTTGGTTCTCTAACAGCCGGCATGCTGCGTTCAGTGTGCCGCTGCTACGTCATGCCGAGAACGTGCAAACAGGCTGGCGCCGATCGTGGCCCCCGCCGCTCGGATAAGACTCGCCTCCGCGCAGGTAGAGGCTACACGCAGGTCTAGTGGTTGCAGCCGCTCCGTCTCGGCACAGTAGGCAGCAACCCGCGCGCGCCCGTGCTCGGGTAGGGCAGACAGCAAGCGGTCGCGCTCGCCATCGTCTGCGCGGTAGAGGGACGAAATCAGTCCGATCGGCACTGGGTACCGCGCCAAGAACGCTGCCGTTGGCCAGGGTAAAGCTGCCATAGGATCCTCGCCGCTTCGCTGCTGCAGCAAGGGTCCGCCGATATGGTTAACGGCTCGTTTCCGTAGCGATTTGATACGGGTACCGGAAGCATCTGGGGGAAGCCCCAAATGCTCTACAGTGTCAGGCGAAGTGCATCGGCAGGGCGAGGCTGACGAGGGCAACGTACGCGCCGACGAGGAAGGCACCAGCCGGGACGACAACACCGCTGAGCAGGACGAGGCGGGATGAGAGGGGCATGACGATCTCCAACAAGGTGGGCGGCGGCTGCCGTCGTTGAGGAAGATCTATGCTCAAGCTCCCCGGCTCGATGTGCTGTTGGACACCGTCTGATTGCTGCAGGCGTAGGAATGATTGTGAGCCGAGAGCCAAGAGCGAGCAGATGTCCCAACCCCTCAGGTTGGGCGAGCGCGCGCTGACTATAATGGCTCGATTGGCAGACAGGTCTGCTGCGAGCCAACGGATATCTTAATCCAGATTGATTTGAGCTCTTTCGTCGTCCTAAATTTCGTATAACCCTCAAATCAAGTATTGCGCCACATAGCAGATAATGCGATCACAACGTCAGTTCGCGGACGGGTGTATTTTGCCGTCCAGGATTGATTCCATGCAGGTTATAATTTCACCCAGCCCGCAGCGACGTGGGCCGATCACGCATCATCGTACTGTAGCTGTTGCTAACGTACGATGGTTTCGCGCTATGGCGTGGCGCGCTCTGCGTGATGGTCAACCGCATGGAGAACTGCGCGCAGCCAACGCGCGGGCAGCTGCCGGCATCGTGCTGCGTCAGGCAAAACGGCACGCTGTCATCAACCGGCTGGTGACCGATGCGCTGGCGATCGGAGGGTAATCACTCGATCCCCTTGCGCCCCGCCTTGCAGCGATCTGCTCGCTCGGCCGGTGAACTGGTTCGAAGCTCATGGCGCGCCTGCTCAAGGTACTCCTGTCGCTCAAGCTCCGACAGGCAGGCGACGTTGTGGCCCTGACGGGCCTCGCGGTCGGTGAACCCTGCATCCCACGCGCGGTCGTCATGGTTCTTGGCGATAAACGTGCGCTTGGCGCGCGCCAGCACGTCGTCTTCGGTGGGCTCGCTCATGGCTTAGCTCCCGTCCAGCCAAAAGCTTACTGGAATGGCGCGGCCCGTGCGAACCGATATCCGCGGTGAACGGCGGCTTTTGTGAGCTCCCGGCCCTGTGCCAGCTGCTGATCGAGCGTACGGCGCACGATGCCGAAGGAGACCGCATCCGCATTGCGGATCTGCCGGGCGTCGTGGATCGCTTTGCGTATCAGGCCAAGGTCGATGACGGGTGCTGGGCGTTCTCCGACCGGAACGCTTAGCACTACCGTCGCGCGGACCCGCTACCTCGCACCGCTCCTGCGGGGCGTCTTACCCACCGGCAAGCCGGCGCTTCGCGGTTAGCTATCTTAGCCAAGGCCATGGATCAGGCTGCCGATCGGATCGAAACGGTCGGCAACCTTCGGAGCTGCTTCGAGTGCAGGGACTTGCTCATCCCTAGCGAGTGATCTCGACGCACTGCGGGCCAGTGAGGCTGGGCGCAAGTGGGGCCGACGCTGTGCCATCTTGTGTCGCCGCGGCGCCGCAGGCTTCCGCAGCTGTTCCGGTGATGCTGGTGCCAGTGATGCCACCGGCTTGGATGCCGCGAGCTCGGACGCGATCAGCTGAGGAGCTACGGGCCTACCCTCGGCCGCCTGAGCGGTCGTAATCGGCGTTGGACAAGGCGCTGAGGGCGCTCGCAAGTGCCGGCGGATCGACTCAATCCTCGTCATCGTCCTCACGGCGTAGGCGCTCGTCGCGACGGAGCGGATCGCGCCGCCCTTCGCGGAACTCCTCACGACGGTCCTCGCGGCGCATTTCATCTCGGTCGCGCTCGCGCGATGAACGCGGATCGACCCTCACCCCACCCGGTCCGATATCAATGCTCTGCGCGGAAGCCGGCAGGCTTGGGACGGTGAAAAGGCCGACTGCAATGAGCCCACCAGCAATGATATTCCTCACGACGGTATCCTCCAAAGCTCGGGCAGTAACGGACCTGGCAGGTTCGCGTTCCACTCAGGCCGCCACCCACTACGGTCGCCTACGGCGCCTGCACCAGGGTGGTACGGCAGATGGCACTCATCACCACCGTCACGATCGAGGCTCAAACCCAATCGACGAACTCGACGCCGACCTGCCCCTCCTCACGCCACACGGTTCGGCACCGGCGCAGATTACCAGATAGGTAGGTCTGAAGCTCAAATTGGTCTGGCACCGTCACACAGCCTGACACCAGCAGCCGCGCTCCACCAACGGAGATATCGGCGACAGAGCACCCGGTCATCCACCCGTCGTGCGAGATGACCGCCGATCTGGATACGGATTGGCGATGGGAACGTGGAAGAACTGCGGTCATTAAGCGGGTCTCAGCGGCGTTGTACGCTAAGAGTAGGTCTGAAAGGTTGCCTAATAGCCGTTGTAGAGGGCGTCATTAGGCTAAGCTGTGTATGAGCCATGGATAAGAGGTGGCCGGCGGGCGAGCTCCGTTCCGGATCCGGAACTGCAGCACTCGCCAGCAGGCATAGCCCCCCTCCTGCGCGACCAATCTCAGCGTCGGTTCGTCAGACTGAAGTGCGCGAAACCGGTCAGCGCCGCGAGGCCAAAGGCAAGGGAGCGGTTGGCCTGAACGAAGTCAGCAGCTCGCTCTCCAAAGTGTCGCAGATCGTTGCCCAGCGGCGAGCCTGTCAGGATGCGCTCGGCACGGTCTCGGTTCTCCTCGCGGGTGTTGATCGAGACCTCGAACGCGTCGCCCTGCCGGTCGATGTCAATGCTGTTGCGGGCAAATCCCGCGCGAGCGAGGCGGTCGCGCGCGGATCGTGCTGCCTTGAGGGATGGGAACGTCACTGAAGCTAAGGTGCTGTCCGACATCATTTTCCTCCGCGGTGCGGGTCGAAACTCGTCGGCGCTAAGCCGGTTTCTTCCAAGCCAGAACCAACAGGAGCAGGACGCACTGGGGTGCACCTACGAGGGGGCAGAATGCTTCCGGGGTACTGTCGCCTGTTTGCAATCCTCAAACGTCCGTTTCTCGCTTCACGATCGCGTCCTCATCGGTACCCTACTGCGTCAGGCCGACCTCCGGGCCTTCAGCGGGGTCTGAAGGCGCCTTGGGGGTGATCGGCGGAAGGGACTGTTGCTCGGCACCGACCTGAGCCCAGCGCTCTGCGTCGTACTCGGTGTTGGCGAGATCCTGCGTGTTGGCGGTCAGCGGCTTGTCGGACATCGAGCGCTCTCCGTGTTTGAGAGAAACACGGTGAGTGATGGCTAAGGTCCGTGACGCCGTGATCCGAGCCAGCCACCAGGCCGCTGCCGATGCCCTTCAGGCGCTGGCCGAGTGCTTGCCGAGATAGCTACGTTCGAACGGCCTTACGGTTTGCTGTCCCCGGACCCGCAACACGAGCCGGGTCGTCCTGCCGGCAGATTGAGCAGAACCGCATCCCCGAGGGGAGCACGCAGCTCGGGGCGGCCACCGCAGCATTCCTCCATCAGGTACGCAACGAGCTCGCCCAGTGCCTCGGGAACGGCCGTGTAGATCACCGATGTCGCCTGACGTCGCGACCGGGCTAGGCCGGCCTGTTCAAGCTGCGCCAGGTGGAACGACATCGTCGAGGGCGTACCTTCGACCGCAGCAGCGATGCGTCCAGCGGCCAAGCCGACTGGGTGGCTCCGCAGAAGCGCGCGCAGGACCTGCAAACGCGTTCCCTGGGCCAGGGCGGACAGTACGGTTAAAGCCTTATCGTCGTTTAGCATGCGTTCATGTTTCGATTGATATCGAAATTGGAGTTGTTACAAACAGCTTGGCCGTAGTGACCTGGATCTGATCACATTATGCGCGATATTTTTCAAGAAAATTCGCCAGAGGTCTGCCAGACAAACAACGCGGGACTTTCACCGGTTCTTTCGGAGCCCCTGACTTCTTCGTTACGAGAGTACTTTAGCGGCATTGAGCAAGAGCCTTTGCCGGTAGCACTGGCGGAACTCGTCACTCGGTTCGAGACGGCGTTCGCTCGGACTGGGCGGACGGTCGCGAATGAGTTCCGCGACGATCTGGTGAAGGCACTGCCAGCCCTGCGCACCTTTGCGCTCTCGCTCACCGGCGACGTGAGCCGTGCCGACGACCTCGTGCAGGAGACGTTCGCACGCGCCTGGACGAAGTGGCACCACTTCACTCCCGGAACGAACTTCACGGCTTGGCTATTCACGATACTGCGTAACCAGCTCTACACCGAGATGCGGAAGCGCAAGCGTGAGATTGAGGACGCTGATGGGGTCCAAGCCGGCAAGCTGACGGCTCTGGCAGATCAGGAAGATGCCAGCACGCTCAAGGTCGTCTGGGACAAGATTGGTAGGTTACCATCGACCCAACGCCAAGCCCTCCTCTTAGTCGGCGCCGAGGGTCACACCTACGAAGAAGCGGCGGCGAAGCTCGGGTGTCAGGTCGGCACGGTCAAGAGCCGTGTCAGCCGAGCGCGTGCAGTCTTGGTTGAGCAGCTTGGGACGCAGGACCGGCGTGTGTCGGCCTGAGGCGCCACCCACCGCCGCAATCGTAAGCATCTCACCCTGCGCCGCCGCGCGGTAAGATCCATGAGGATGGCCTTGTCTGAGATCGAGCGTCGCTACGTTCTGGCCGCCACAGGGGTGCAGTCGGTCGAAATCACCGACGGTGGTGATACGTTGGCCGTTCAATTGTACGAGGCGGATGGCGGTGAGACCTGCGTCCTGCTGCCGATTGGTGTCGTGGGTGAGCTGCTGTTCCAGCTCGCAGAAACGATGGTCGCCAGCCCCCAGAGCGCGTCACAGTCGTCTCGGTGACAGAATGCTCGTGAGGGACGATCCGGTCCTGATCGCGGTGGCTGTCCTCCAGGCTTGCTGCCATACCGTCGAACCGGACGTCGAGTTTGAACTCTGGCAGGTCGATGGTGGGGAGTGGGTCTCGCTCAGCGCCTTGCTAGCACTGGCTGTGCATCTGGGTCTGCGGGAAGGACCCGGCCGAACGCAGTAGCCTCCTGTAAGTCGACCCTCCCGATCCTTGGGAACTTCGTCGACCAGTTCCTTGGCCACGTCGATTGGGTATCTCTCTAGGGGCTACTCTAAGGTCGAAAGCCGCACCCTACTGCCCGAGCCGTCGAAGCATCTGCCGGTGCAGCGCCTCTGCCTCCCGCAGCTCGGCGTTGGTGGCCCGCACCATGTCGCGGAGTTGCACGAAGGCCGCCCGCATCTGCCGCTTCATGGCCATGTGAGCCGCCGAGCGCCGGCCGTGGGTCAGAGGCGCCTTCCTGGCACGCTCACGCCCCTCCAGCGTCCTCGGCGCTGTGCTGGCACCCCCATGCATCCGGCAGCGCCCGTTCGGCATGGCCGGGCATTGGCAGGAACCGCCCGCTCCGGTCTTGGCTCCACACCGAGCCGCCTCGCGGGCCCGAATTAAAGCGCCCCGCCAATCGGGTTCATAAGGTGGTTTGTCGAAATCAGGCTGCACCCCGCCCCCCTCTTTTCCGCCGTCCGGCCCCTCCCCCCACCTGCTGCTGGCCACCGATCACGGCCTGGCCCCCCTCGCCGACGTAGTTGTGCTGAACAACCACCGTCTGCTGTCCGCCTGCTCGCACCCGCTGCAGGGTCTGCATTCCGGGCTGGAACGACCCGTTCATCCGGGCCACCGCGCCCGCCATCCGGGCCGCCTCGACGCACGCCGCCTGCTTGGCCGTGCCCATCGTCCTGTCCGCGATATCGAGCTGCTGGCCCATGACGGCTGCCGCCTTCATCGCCAGGACGTGCGTGGTCGCGAGTTGATGGGCGAGCTTCCGCTCCAGGGCATCACCGGCCTAGATCGCGTCGGCGGTGTCGAGGGCGAGTTCGAGCGAGCCCGTGTTCTTGGCTAGGTCGAGCCGGTCGCGGCTGGCGTCCGCCGCAACCGCATCCAGGCTCACCAGCGTGTCGAGGATGGCCGGCAGGGTCCTGGTGGCGAAGTCCTCGCCCGGCACGAGCTCGCCGCCCACAGTACGCTTCGGAGCCTCCACAGGCGCCCGCACGGTCGCCTCCTGCCGATCGGCGTAGCCCGACGGTCCTCCGCGCTCCTCGACGCGGCAGCGTGAGGCACCGAGGAGGGCATCTCCGGATCGTAGCCCCGTCATGATTATCCCCATCGAAGATGCTGGCCGAAGCAGTCAGCCAGATATCACACCGGCCAACAGAAAGCTCATCGTCAAGGTGAGGTCTGCGCTGATTGATTAAATCATTTATCAGTAGGGCAGCTTGTCATTATCGATGAGGTGTGCGCGGATGCGGCGTCAAAGATCTGGAGCTAATGACGTGGACGAAAACGCAGAGACCATCGACGCTCCGGCCGTCGATTTCATCGAACTGACGGCTGATATTGTCTCGGCCTACGTCTCAAAAAATTCTGTCCGACCTGGTGACATGCCGGAGCTGCTTGCCAGCATTCACGGCGCGTTAACTGCGCTCAGACAGGGCAGCGCACCCGAAGCGCCAGCGGTCGACAAGCCCACCCCCTCGCAGATCCGGAAGTCGATCACCCCTGACGCGTTGATCAGCTTTGTCGATGGCAAGCCGTACAAGACGCTGAAGCGCCATCTCAGCGGCGCCGGTATGACGATCGAGCAGTACCGGGAGCGCTACGGTCTGCCGCGCGACTATCCCTCGACGGCCGCCAGCTACTCCGAGCAGCGTTCGAAGCTCGCCTTGGCTCTCGGTCTTGGCAACCAGCGCAAGAAGGCCGCTCCGAAGGCTTCCGACCCCACTGAGACCGTCTCCGACAAGCCGAAGCGTGCCGGGCGGCCGCGGAAGGCTAAGGACACTGCTGAGGCGTAGAGCACTGGTAGTTGAAAGGGTTACGGGATCGGTGCCGTCATCTCGACGGCGCCGTTGGGCGTGAACCGTTCAAGTCGGGGGCCTGGCTTATCGGTTTCGCCTTCCAACCGATCTAGTCGGGCATTGATGGCCTCGATCCACTCCGCGTTGGTACACGTGCCCAGGAGTGGTTCGAGGATCCCTGCAAGATCGCTAGCGAGCGCGTCCCGGTTCATGTCGCTGAGCCGGCCGCCGCTCTCCTCAAAGGCTGTAGCGGCGGCCTCCCCCATAGAGCGTGCCTGATCCGCCCCTGATGGACCCACTATCTCGACGCCTTCCTGAGATCGCTTCGTCAGCATCAGCTTACCCAGTAGCTTCCCGTCCCGCCGATGGCCCCATGAACCACCGTGGCGCTCAAACCGTTGCAGGATGAATTCCGTCCGGTAGCGGGAGGCCTCCGTGGCTAAATCGAAGCAGATGGTCGACGCGCTGGTACGCGATCGGCAGGGTAGCACCATTGCGGCGACAGCTGCACTGGGCGGCATCGCGCTAATCGTCGGTCTCGCGCTGAAGGCGCTTCCAGGTCGCGCCCCTGTATCAGACACGACACCTCCGTCCCCGGAAGCAAAATCGCCTACGACTCCCCGCACACCGTTCGATCATTCTGAGGTCGGCGAGGACGAGGCCCGAACGATGCTCCGCGCCATGGTGGCTGCCACGATGGCTGATGGGCTGATGGATGCGGGAGAGCGAGAGCGTCTCGATGGTGCCCTCTCTGCTGCCAAGATCGGCCCTGCTGGTCTTGCATGGCTGGATAAAGAATTGGCCGATCCGGCAGACGTGGATGAGCTCGCGGCGGGGGTGAGCAGTCCACAGCAGGCGGCTCGCATCTACGCGGCCGCTCGCCTGGCGATTGAACCAGACACTCTACAGGAGCGGCAGTTCCTTAAGATGTTGGCTGAGGCACTGGATGTTCCGGCCGAGGCCATGGTCCGGCTCGATAACGAACTGGCGGCCTGACAACGAAGGCATCCCCGACAATCGCTACGGCAAGCGATGGTGCCTCGCGGTCCAGGGGTAGCGCGGGTTGACCGGAGTACGGAAATTAGAACCCAGACGGCTACCGCGCAGCGCGACGTGAATGGCAGCAGTTGGGTCGAGCGCAACGCACGATCTATAAGAGCTTAGCTTCGACACGATCCTGACCAAAATCCGCCTGAAGCCGCTTACCAGACGGAATTTTTGCTAGGATTTTAGCGATATGAGAACGTAACCTATGCTTGCTTATATCTATGGTGGCATCAGCTATTGCGAAAAGCCGATCAGGCACCGCAATCATTACTGCCTCCTGGATCATTGATGATTTAATAATTACTTTAAGCTTGTTTAGTTAAATTTAAAATTGAGCAATTGCGAGATTGCTTATTAGCGCGTTTTTTTGATATAAGACAAGCCGGAATAAGTACCCAGAAAGGCCGATTGGATACCTTTATTTGCCCCCCCGCCATCCTTAGCATGAAGTCGAACTACGTAGGCCGACGTGCCAGCCGCTCCGCGTAATGATCGTGCTTCAAGGAGCTTGGCAGTGTCCACACGGTTCTTTTTCGATGTGACAAACGGCGACGAAACCATCCGAGACGAGGTTGGCGTCGAAGGTGTAAGCCTTGATGAGGTGCTCGCCGAAGCACGAGTTGTCGTCGCCGAAATGGCGTATGACGTCATCAAAGTTGATCCGGATGCGTCGTGGGCACTCATCGTGCGAGATGAGGCTGGGTCGCCAATTGGGAGCATACCTATCGAGCAATGAGATAGGTTTTATGGCGTTTGCAAGAAGGTTTCAGCGATTTTGACAGCGAATTATATTTACGGGCGGTGGCGATTTGTCCAGAGTTGAACGTAGTTGTCATTGCTTAAAAATTAGACTCGACGAGTCTATAATCGGTCAATTATAGCCGTGTCAATACACTATTAATGACTAATTTTTCCTTTCTGGATTGTGTGGCTACGCCACCTTGCGTATCAGGGCGTCCAGGCCGTATCCGAATGTCTCTCCTCAGCAAAATCCGTCCGGTGTTAAAGGCTGACGGGACGTCCGACCTTCGCTTTGGAGCACTCCAGGCGGCTCTGGTGATGAGCCAGATCGCTTCCGAAGTTGAGCCCTCTTTCGTCGTTATCGATCGGCGCCCGCTAATCGGCCAATGCTTTCTCGCTTCCCTGCGCGATGCCCGGCCGAACCTGGCTTTCATGGGCTTCCCGAGCGTGGCCGCTTGGCAGGACTCGGCGGCATCGACCTCGACCAGTACCGTTCTGCTGTGCCTACCTGGCGGCAGCGCACCTCAAGCGGAACGGGATCAGATCGCTCGAGAGCTCGCCGAAATCCATGCCTACGCTCCGGGCGTGAGGGTGGCGGTCATGTCCGACTGCGAGAGTTCTGGTCAGATCGTTCAGGTGTTGAGGATTGGCGTCAAAGGCTACATCCCAACCAGCATCTCTCTGGAAGTGGCCATCCAGGCTCTGCAACTCATCCGCGCTGGTGGGGTCTACCTGCCGGCAGCGTGCATGATGGGCGTTCTAGCAGGGCTGGAAAGTACGTCGGACCAAGCCCCCGCAGATCACGCCTTCTCCCCTCGTCAGCTCAGCGTCGCTCGTGCCCTGCGTAAGGGCACGCCGAACAAGATCATCGCCTACGAGCTGAACATGTGCGAGAGCACCGTGAAGGTTCATGTCCGCAACATCATGAAGAAGTTGAAGGCAAAGAACCGCACTGAGGTCGCGTATCTCACGAACCAGTATTTCAGTAGGGAGCAATTATTATAGGAACCCGCTCCCCGAGTGCCTCTTGAAGGCGTTCGCTCGCCGAATGTACCCAACCACGGTCCGCGGATCCCGGTGGCC
This sequence comes from Methylobacterium sp. CM6246, assembly GCF_054818005.1. Taxonomy (NCBI): domain Bacteria; kingdom Pseudomonadati; phylum Pseudomonadota; class Alphaproteobacteria; order Hyphomicrobiales; family Methylobacteriaceae; genus Methylobacterium; species Methylobacterium sp. CM6246. The sequence continues at coordinate 180,761 of NZ_JBTXKY010000003.1, read as the reverse complement.
GGACTGATCCATGATCCGGGCGAGGTCGGCGCCGCGCTCGGCTGCTGTGGTGATGTAGCCGGCCCGCAGGGAGTGCGCCCCGAAGGTCGAGGCATCGAGCCCGGCGGCTGTGCAGTACCGCTTGATGATATCGGCCACGGCCTGGGTGGTGAGACGAGGCGGCTTTGCGGTCCCCGCATCTGGGGAGCGCACATTCCCTGACCGCGACACCGGCCGGAACACGGGTCCCTCGACGATACAGGCCGCATTCAGCCATTCCCGCACCAGGGCGACGGGCCGAATGAACCGGCCGTGCGGGATCGCCTTCTCCAAACCCCTGCCCTCTTGGTCCGTCTTCGACCGGCGCACCCGGACCCGCAGGCCTTCCGGATGCTCGACCAGGTCGGCGACATCGAGGGCCACGAGTTCGGACCGGCGGAAGGCTCCCGCGAATCCTAGCGCCAGCAGCGCGCGATCGCGCTTGCCCGTCAGGGTGTCGGGCGTGCGCATCAGCAGCGCAGCCAGGATCTCGGCTGTGGCAGCTGCTTTCTGGGTCGGCGCCACGCCCACCTTGCGCCGGGCGCCCTTCATCGCGGCGCGAACACCCTCGTCTTCTGTCGGATCGTCGGCGCCTGCCAGCTTGTGCGCGTACCGGATCGCGGCGATCCGCCGGCCCAGCGTCGAGGCTGCCCTCCCCTCCTCTGCCTGGGACACGATGAAAGCGGCCACGGCCTCCGGGTTCGCTGGTAGGGACCGAAGCCCGAACCGGGCGCACCAGTCCTGAAACACCCGGGCGTCCGAGGTGTAAGCCCGCACGGTCGCGTCGGCCTTGCTGGCCCGCTGGTAGGCGCGAACGAACGCCGCCGCTTCTACGGGAAGGCTCGCCAGCAACTCGGGCGCTTCGACGGACAGCATGTCAGGCGTCGTTCTCGGGCGCGAACACCTCGCCCTCCTCTGCCAAGCGCGCGTTGTCCTCGTCGGCTTGCAGATCACTCAAGGCGCGGTGCTCGGAGAGCAGCCGTCGCATCGTCCGATCGGCGTCCGAGCAGTCGGCCGGCTCTGGCGAGGTTGGGTCGCAGCCCTCAATCGTCTCGGTGGTCTGCTGATCAACCGCGGTGCGGTCCTTTCGACTGAGCTCCACTAGATCTCCCAGGCCCAGGTCGCGCGCGACATGCGCGGCGATCTCCTCACGCTTGGCGTGCAGCGCTAGAATGCGGGCCTCCGCCGGGTTTGCTGCATCCTGGCGACCAACCTCTCGAGCGAGGGCAAGCCGCCAACCGCGTGGGAGGGACGCACCACGCAGGCGCATCCGATCCGTGACGCTAGCAAGGACGAGCTGCCAGTGCTCTGGGCTCATCTCCGCAAGGGGTTTGCTGAGGCCGAGGTTACGAGCGGCGAGTTCGGCAGTCTCTTTCCATTCCGGCGAAAGCGCGAGCGTCTCCGTAGGAATGATGATGGGCGCATCTGGCATATCGGGCCACCTCCCGGTTGAACGCGGACGATACTAATCAGACCTGGCGCACGGTCGCCATCTGACGCGGATGCTAGTCAGTCCTAAACTTTCGAGAACGACCGTTATCGAAAGTTAACGTCGAACGTCCCGCTAGCAAGCCCGCAAGAAAATTTGATAAAAAGATTGCGAGTGATCGACACGTCTGTCGGTGCTCGTTGATTAGTCCGGCTTCGGCTTGCTGGTGAGTTCCGGTCGCGGCTCGCTGCGAAGCGCTGCCCGTACCATTTCGGCCAGGGTGTCGGCGTCGATCTCGATCAACACGCGCTCCGCACGGCCGAAGCCTATAAGGCCGATCACCGACACCGTGTCGTCCTTGGTCCGCTCGATGCTCGCGACCCGGACGTGACGCATCTCCCCGCGCTCGCCGACCCGGATCTTCACGCAGTACCTCGCTGTGAAAGATCGACAGCTTCGCATCGAGCGAGATTGATAGCTCGTAAGCTCGGGGGCCTGATCACTTGCTATGCCGCGCCACGAAATCGCGGATCGCCTCCTCGCAGATTTCCTGAATGGTCCGCTCCTGCTCGGCCGCGATGACCTTGAGCCGCTTGCGCGTGGCCGGGTCGATCCGCGTGAGGATCTGTACCCGAGCGTCGGTCTTGGCTTTCACTGACCGAGCGGAGGACATCGGGGGCTCGATAGCCGCGAGTGCTGGTTCGCCGGTATTGGTCGGTTCGCTATCGACGTTGGCAGCGGCGATCGGTGGATCCTTCCGAGTGAACCGGCCGGCCAGGCTGTTCAGGGTAGGGCGGGGCGCCTTGCTCATCGTGACTTCTCCCCGGCGGCCAGCACCGCCTCGACTTCCTTCCATAGCGCGGCGACTTCAGCCGCCGCCTTCCCATCCGGTTCGTGCTCGTTGACCGTCGAGCCGGTTAGGATTGCGTGAGACATGGCCACTCTGTTCGCCAGCGCGGTTGCTGCCACGGTCGCTCCCCTGGCGACAAACGCGGCTCTGGCCTCGGCCACGATCGCGGGCTCGGCTGATCCAGTCCGAGCCGGCGCGTGGTTGATGACCGCGAGAGCCGCCTTGCCGACGCGTTGTGCCAGGTCGAGGGTCGAGGCGACCGCCGCCAAGTCTAGCGGCCCCGGCCGGGTTGGGACAAGCACGAGGTCAGCCGCCCGCATGGCCGCGAGGATCGAGTCCTCGGCGTGCGGTGAGGTGTCGATCATGATCCGGCCGAACCCCTCACGCCGGGCTCCGTCTACGAGGACGATATCGACGCGGTTGAACGCTGATGAGCTACCTGATCGCATCCGGGTGGGGCCTTGCCTCCCCCTTGAAGTGCTGCGGGGGCAGTGTGCAGCCATCGTGAATATGAAAGTGCGATAGCGCCGTGCGCCTCATCGGCGTGTAGCCGCCCATGATCATTATCAGTCCGCCACAGGCCGGGCAGCGTTTAACGGCGTCCCGGTGGCGGGCCTGAACCTCGTCGACCGGCATGGCCACCTACTTCCCGTCGGACAGGACTTCACAGGTGAAGGATGATGGCGCGGGCATAGCCAATCATGCTGGAGCCGCACCGTCGCCGCTAGGCCATCGAGATCACACCGGAGGTCGCTCGGCCCCGCCGCTCACTCCACTCGTAGATGGGGCAGGGTGCTCCCACATGCTGAGTATGATCACCTTCAAGCCGAACCCGCACAAGCTGCGGGTCACCCCATCCTTGAAGGAGCCGGGCCGGTTCGACTGGTCGGTCACGCGGGATGATGTGATCGTGCGTCAGTCGGCTCGGTCCTTCGGTTCGGAGGGAGCGTCAGAGGCGAACGGCGATGCGGCACTTCGAGAAATCACATCTCAATGGCTGAGTGAATGATAGGTGCGGACTGCTCGTAGCTGGCCGCCCCCAACGATTGCTCTCTCACAAAAATTGGCCGCCCAAGGCGCAGCCACGATCCACGAGGTGTTCGGCCTCAACGGATCGAAGCACTGCTCTTTGCCCACTCGGCGGCGATGATCGCCTTCCGCGCGTCTGCGTAGGCTGGCGATAGTTCTCCAATCTTCCGGAGGACGGTACGCATCATGTCAGAGCCGCCCGACGCTGCGAGCGCTCGGCCATGTCGTCGGATCGCTGTCCGATGATCCGACGCACTGGAGGCGCTTGGCGTCCGCTCGATGGCCAGGACCAAAGCTGCGACAGTACCGACCGCGGCATCAACCTCGGAGAGGCCTAGTCGGATACGTGGCGTCCCCTGCAACGGCATACAGCTCCCCGGAATGTAGGCGTGGTGTCCGGGGGTGTAGACGCAGGGGTCGTGCCGGACTCGCTAAGGAGCTACCTGCCGGCAGTCTACGGTGAGGCGCGTGGTGTTGAACGCGACGTGTTTACGGGAACCGCTGGTAAGGCTGAAGGCGAGGACGAGACTGCGCATTTCTGCATCGCGCTGACCGCGACCAGTCCCCTCGAATTACGCTGACAAGGCCTGGGCGCTATCGGTGGCGAAATCGAGCAGCCGTTGCGCCAGAAGCACCGCCGTCGCCGCATCGACCGCAGACGCATCTGCTCCAACCCGTTTGACGAGCTCAGGATGCTCAAGGAACACTGGCCCCCCAACCATGATCCCAATGGCTGGGTTGCAGGATGCTTCGCGCACGGAACCGATTGCAGTCGCAAGCTGATCGAGGCGCGTCCCGTCGCTGAGCGTCAGGCCGACGACATCGAACCATTCGTTCGCTACCAAAGTGGCGATCTCCTCGGAGCTGGATGAAAGCCCGATCGACACCGACCAACCTGCCCTGCGCAGGAACTGCTCGACGATCCGTACGCCGAACGTGTGCTGCTCCCCTGGAGCCCCCATCAAGAGTGCGCGACGTTCGCCGTCGAGTGAGAGTGCTGCTCCGTCGACCCGGAACCGAGCCACGAGGCGCTGAAGCCGAGCGACGCCGGTCGTTACCTCGAGGAAATCGCACAGATCTTCGTCCCACATCCGGCCCAGGAGAGCCGCGGAGGGCGCAAGGAGGTCGAGGAACAAGCGGTCGACCGGGTAGCCTTCCGTGACCAGCGCCGAGAAAGCCTCCACGACGGGCTGTTCATCCTGCGCGAGCGCCAGATCGGTGAAGGCAGCGACCTGCGCCACGTCCGGCTTGTACGCCGGTTTCGTGATCTCGGACACGAAACCACGATGGAGCAGCACCAGCTGGGGGATAATCGCGGCCTGGATGACCTGACCCAGTAGGAGGCAACGTTCCCGGGCAGCCTCGGCGGCGCGTTTGCGCGCATAGATTTGACGAGCCTGGGCCGCACGTTCGGGCTCCTGCGAGGCGCTCTCGCCCCACGGGCCTTCAGGCGTAGCGAGGTTCTGCATCTGCCCCCTCCCGGTGCTACTGCGTCACGGACCTTGCCGGCCTCTCGATCGCAGGCGGGCATCAAAGCTGGCGACGAGCACAATGTAAAGCTTGGCAATTCGTGTTATTCGCCCGCTCAAAATCCGCGTGGTCGTTCAAGTCGGGATTGATCCGGCTACGTGATTTCCGGCTATGAAACGCGAGTACGCCAGCCTGTTGGGGGTTCGACTCTCTTCGCCGTGTATATGCTATCGTTGATCTGTGATGGTTGGCTGCATCATACGAGCAGGTATCGTGGATATAGCGCTTTGAAGTTTGCCGGTGTTTTTGGGCGCCGGTTTCGTGACGGGAATCCGGCTCGATCCAGTCGCGGTGTACGTCCAGAGCGTGCGACCCTTACGTGCGCTGCGCCGCCGGGGGCGAGCGATCTGCGGGTCTTAACACCACCGGCCCCATTCATTGGAGGATACGCTCATGCATGCGGGCAAAGCAGTTGTGGTGGTCGGGATCGGACCGGGGCTCGGCCTCGCGATCGCTCGCTGCTTCGCTCGCGAAGGCTTTTGCGTGGTTGGGCTGGCTCGCACTCTGGACAGAGTATCCGCCGAGGAGCGGATCGAGGTTCGTCAAACCGACGCCGTGGATCTTGCCGACCTCGACGCAGCCTTGTGTTCCATCGAGGCCGATCGAGGACCGATCGAGGTCCTGATCTACAACGCCTACAGGGTCAGCATCGGATCGCCGGGCACACCGACACCGAGTGATGTTGCGGCCGACCTGCAGGTGAACGTGGTCGGAGCCTACGCGGCAGCTCGAACGGTGCACGGTCTAATGGCACCCCGCGGCCACGGCAGTATCTTTCTGACGGGCGCCGGTCTCGCCATCGATCCCCGGCCTTGGCCGAGTGCTTTCTCCCTATCTGCTGGGAAAGCCGCCCTGCGTAATCTCGCCTACTCGATGTCGGAGGCTTTCAAGGTCGATGGTATCGCCGTTGCGACCGTCACGATTGCAGGCCGTATGCAGGAGGGCACGCCCTTTGCCCCCGACCGGATCGCAGACGTGTTCTGGCAGTTATATCTGCAGGGAGTGAGCATCAGTCCCGAGGTGATGTTCACCGGGAGCTGACCCGCAGCAAGCCCTTCGGAATGTGATTAGGAGTGGCCGTTATCAAACGGCGCTGATCTAGATGATGCCGAATTTTGATGATCCTTTGGCGCGCGAGTTCGTCGATGGCCTCGTGCGATCCGCCATCGCCCGGAGGGTCGATCCGGTCGCTCGGCTTCAGCAGTTTCGCACGCTGCAACAGGCGGTGATTGTGATGTCGCGGGATCCTGGCTTGGCTCAAACCGCCGAGCAGATCGTCCATGCGATCGACCGCATTCTGGAGGAACTAGCGGCGGTCATCGAAGAGTAATTTCGTGGATGAGCACCAATCATGTTTGGACCGGACCTCACAGGCGGTGGCGCGCTCACCGGCGCCCGCCATCAGCTCCCGGCTTCAAAGACCGCTCGATGGCCTCCATCGCGCTCTCATGAGCCTTCGCTTCGCTGCGGTGCGCGCGATCGGAGCGCTCAATGAGTTTGCCGCTTCGGCGGATCGTCCATTGGAAATGCCCTTCCGGCTTGGGAAGCGGCGACACTTCGATGGAGTAGGGATGGGGAACAGCGTCGGGCATAGATGGGCTATGCCAGCACCGTTCTGACGATGCGAGTCATATGCACGGACCTCCGTGGCTGTTCCTGCGGCGAGCCGGCGGCGATAGCGCTGGCGTGGCACTTCAGCAGGCCATAGCGACGCCCGATCCAGCCATCTGTGAAGCGAGGATCAAGGGCACCTGGCGCTCGATCGGCCTCGCTGACGCCAAGAGCATCCACGCGATGGCAACGAACCACTTAGCCGACATGCAGAGATGGAGCGCGTGCTGGAGGAGGCACTATTAGGCCGCTTATCTCCAGGGTGATCGTCGCAGGATTTTCCTACAGCACCGCTTCTTCCCGCCGGCGCAGCCGCGACGATCGCGAACCCACATGGCTCGTAGCTTGAGCTGAGGCATGTGGTAGGCCCAGCCCTACAACATGCATTTCAACCTCACCCACTGCGCCTCGTGCGCCATGCCCGTCGTCGTTATCACTCACGGAGCGTGTGTTGTCGTTCAGGTCGACCAGTCGCTCTGGCGAGCGAAATGCGCCCACAAGGACACGACCCCCGGCAATGGAATGTGCCGCAACCTGCACACAGCGATCGCTGACATCGACCTCGATACGGACGATGTCGGCCAAACCGGGCTACCTAAGATGGTTGGCTAGATGTTTGATCCCAGGGTTTGATGGTGCACTCTTCACATTGGAGTGGAGGGACGCGCTATGGGTCAGGTTCTTCACGGCAGCGCCACAACGACGGAGCGGCTGTGTTGAAGGTCAAGAGGTGATCGACCGCCAGGGCGTGCGGTCGCGAACGATGGCGTTGAGCGTCACCAGGAGCTTTCGCATCACGGCGACGAGGGCGACCTTCTTCGGCCGACCTCGCTGGGTCAGCTGCTCGTAGAAGGACCGAAAAGGAGAGCCTCGCCGGATCGCGGTCATAGCGGCCATGTAGAGCACGCCCCGCACCGAGGTTCGTCCACCCGCGATGGATCTTCGACCTCGCAGCCTCGCGGATCGCGTTCTTCACGGTCGAGCGGCAGACGCCGGTGACAGCGGCCATGTTCTCGATCGACAGCCAGCACTCCTTCCGACGAGCGACCTCAGCGGCCACGAGGGAAAGCACTGCCTGCTCGGCCAGTGTAAACTTGGCGGCGAAACCGGGCGGCAGGCGCCCAGAGGCGGCTCAGCGGCGGCGGCGCTCCATCGAGGCGTCCCGTGCGTGGCCTGGAGCCGACACTGGGTCTCCTGGGGCTGATCTGACGATCCTGAGGGGTATGCCGGTTGGTAAGGGCCTCAGTCAGCGGCCGACGAGCTGCGGGCGCGTCCGTGCGTGCCTCGATCAGCCCAGACAGCGACTCAGCCTCGGCTTCCGTGATCTTTCCGGCGCTGTAGGCGCGTCAGAGCGCAGCCGTGATGGTGGACAATGAGGCGCGCGCGGCCACCTCCGCCTGTCGGCGGATCTCTTCGGCATAGTTAATCGAACCCGGTCCCTCACGGGCCGCGGCTAGGGTCCAGGCAAAGCCTTCCGGTTGACGGAAACGAGTTCCGTCTTGACACCCCGGGGGCTCATGGCTTGTGGGGAGGACCGACGCGGCCCCACCAGGCCTCAGGATTTTCAGCAGCCTCTTCCTTGCCGGGAAGGGGCTGTTGGCTTTTCAGGGTCTATCTCGCGGCGACGGTCTCCTGAATTGCCGGCTCTCGACTCGCCAAGGCGGGCCCGGCCGTAACATCCCATGTCGTCCGGGCGGCACGGTTAAATCAACGTTTGGACCCGAGTCGCCAGCCTGCGCATTCTCGGTGGTGCACACAGGGTCCCATTGATCATGATCGCACCGACCCCATCGGACATCGGTCGCAGGGTGGCTTATCGTGACCGCCCGGAGGTGGAGCCCGAACTGGGCGTCGTGACCTCGTTCGACAGGTTCTTCGTGTTCGTCCGCTATGGCGCTGACGCGCACAGTCGAGCGACCAAGGCCAGTCACCTCGAATGGGTCCGTCTGGCCTCGTCCGGTTGACCACAATGAGGAGTTGTTGTGACCGAGCTTGAGAAGGTCGAGCGCGAGATCGCCACCCTGGAGGAGAGCGTCCGATCCTCGACGCGAGCACTCGAAGACCCGGACCTGTCCGCGGAAGGGGCGAGGCAAGAACGGGCGAGCATCGAGCTCTATCGACGGCACCTCGGCGACCTGCTCATGAAGCGCGACGACCTGCAGTCCCTGATAGGCAGGTGAGGCGGCTGTCTGCGTTCTGGTGTAGCCGAGCTTGCAGAGGTATCAGGCCGACATGGCCAAGCGCGCACGACAACTCCCGCAAGACCGCGGCTCCGTCCTGTTCGACGTCGTCTTCGAGGACGGCAGTCGCGCCTCGAACCGGCGCGTGCCGATTGAGATCCTCGGCGGTCTGGACGGCGATCAGCCGGCCCACGAACTGATCGAGCAGCAAGAGGCTGAGATCGCCGAGAAGGCCGGTCGAGCGCCGCGAGCGATCCAGACCCTCATGCGAACGGCTAAGCCGGAGCCGAAACCCGTTCGGGACTAAGGCAAGGTACCAACCCTTCGATCGATACCGATATATCCGCCGCCTGGCTGACCACGCCTACGATGATGAGCCTCAGTGCACCTTCGAACCGCCTCTGTTTGGTGTCGCGGTCGCCCGTCCTTCCGGCAGCGAAGCTGCTATCTCGCGACCAAGTTCAAGCATCAGCGCATGAATAAGCGGCTGTAGCCGGGCGGCACTGTCTGCACTCAACTCGTCCCGCAGTTCCCATAGCTCGAGTGCGCGCTCGGCCATACGCTCTGCAGGCGACAACGTCGCCTCGGGCACTCCAAGGAAGCGCGACGGGCCATCTACGTAACCCTCGGTCCGTGAGTCGGTGACGTCGATGAGGATGCCGCGTCCGCGCATTCCTCCATCCAGACTTCGCTCGAAATGGCCACGCGCCAGCACCCAGCGCACTACACCCGGCACGGGTATGATGCGGTGCTCCCACACGAACAAACCGCCGTCTTCGCGCACCCGGCGGCGACGCACCGTATCCAGTGCCAAATCCTCTGGGTGGAAGATCGAAACGAGCCGAGACCATGAAATGCCTTGGGCGGTCTCGGCGTCTAGCAACCCATAAATCCGAGCGAACACGGCATCGCCCCGGATACAGTCGTTGTCGACATCGTCCTCCCACAAGCCGATGTTGAGGTTGGTCAACGGCAGCGAGGCCGATGAGAGCGTGTCATCCGATAACCGACGCGGCATGCGCCAACCCGAGCTTTCCGCAGTTTGAGCAGAAACCAGGATCACAACTTTTCGTTGCTCGGCAACCCGGTTATACAGTCGCACGGTTACAGGCGACGGCAGGCCCAGGATGGGCGAACGCGATAAAGGTGAAGGCCGTGAATTCGGTCTGCCCGCAACGGATCAAGCCGCTGCGGCTCGCGAGCGCGAGCGCAAGCTAAGAGTGTTGAAACGACTTGGCGAGGCTCTGGGCTGCTCAGTCGAAGATTTCTACGAGCCTTCCGTTGAGACCGATGTGCCCAAGGATGACCCTGGCGGCAGCGAGTGAGGATCAGTCTTCGCCACTACCCGTGATCCTCATATCTATTCGTTCCCACGGGAGATACTGAGATATCCTGCACGCCAGGACAAGCGCTCGACGGCAGCGGCAACCTGGGATGGATTTCGGATACTTGTCGACATCATCTCACGTTTACAAGGTCGAAGAGGGCTACGCCGGCCGCAGCGAGGACGTTCCCGCGCCCGCGCCAAGGCAAGACAACCGCCTCCACCGCCATTTCCGGCAGCACGGCCTCGGGCGTCTCGGTCTCGCGGTCGGCATCGTTGCCGCACATCCAGACCACCTGCGATCCGGTGTGGTTCTCAGGCGCGGCCAGTGACGGCTCGGCGTCGGCGCCATCCTCAAGGTCGGTGTCGCCGTCCATGCGGTCCAGCACGCCGATGATGCGGTCAGCCGCGTCGAGGGCGACTTGGGCGGCCTCCTCCAGACTGGCGCGGATCTCCGGCCCGGTCAGCGGTTCCAGGGTCTCGGGAGCGGCCGATTTCAGACGCGGGGTGAAGGCGAGCACGTCGCCCATGATGTCAGGTCTCGGGGTGTGAAGGGGAAGCCCGGCAGGCACCGGCCGGGGCGGTACGCACGGCTACAGAAGGGGTGGCGGGCGCCGTCAGCGCCCTGCCCGCTCGGCCACGGCGTGAGCCGCCATCTCGCCGGCCAAGGCCGCGATCTCGTCGGGGTCGCCGTTCTCGATGGCCGGACCCGCGAGGATCGTCAGGCGGGTTTCGCGCTCATCCGGCGTCTTTGGTCGGCGCCGCCGCGCCTCTTTGCGGGCTTCGTCCGCCACGTTGGCCAAGGCCTCGCCGAGCCACTGCATCAGTTTGCCGGCGGCGTTGTGCTGCTCGCCTGCCGGTCCGGTGTGGCATCGCCCGGTCCAGGCCATGGCGTAGGCCGCATTGCCTACGCTGTGGGCGCTGTCCCAAAGCGCCCGCAGATCCTCCATTGAGCCTGAGGCAAAATCGATCTGGCCAACGAGGCTGGTGCCGATTGGAGCGGGCAAGGGCGAGGGCTCGGCCGCCAGGGTGGGCGTCATGGCGGGCTCGACAGCCGGCGCCGCCTCGTCCCGAACATCGCGCCAGAGCGAGTGCGACAGAGCCTGATCCGGATCCGGCAGTTCCGGCGGGTCGAGGTAGAAGAAGCTTGGGTTGTAGCAGGCCAGTGCCCTAAGCTTCACTCGGAACCCAGCAACGGTGCGCGCTGGCAGTTCGGCGATACGCAGCGCGAGATCCGTAGTCTGTTCCCCAGCCTTGTTGGCGGCATCATCGAGTGCGTCCGTGACGTACTCGCCGTGGATCCGCAGGCGCTCGGTGTGCCACGCCTCCCAGGCCGTGACGATCTCGTCCGCCCGCTCCTGCGCCTCCGGCCACGGGTGGGTATCGACCACCGTGTGCGCGTCCCACGGCAGGTTATCCTCTGGGCGCACGGGGCGGCGGACCTCGCGGACGTAGGGCTTGCGCTTCATCCACGCGATGTCGTCGGCCGTGATCTCCGTGCCTTCGAGGTGATCCGGGTGGGTGAGGTACTTACCCAGACGCAGCGGGTGGTCGAAAGCACGGAATAGGAGAGCGGCGGGGCGCGGGCATATGCCGGTTGGCCTCCTCCTGCGCCGCGTTGCAGGCGTCGCACGCCGCGGTCTCGCGCTTGCGGGCGGCATCGAACTGGCGGCCGAGCTGTAGCAGCAAAGCGTCGCCGGTCGGGTTCTCGTCTGGCAAGCCGTCGGCGCCGAACGCCAGCAGATCACGGGCGAGGCCATCACCCAGCCCGTCTGGCCACTCTATGCCGATGTCATCGTAGCGCTGGGCGACTCGTGCCTTGAGGCGCAGACCCGCCAGGGATGCTGCCGGTAGCTCGGCGATCTGGTCCTCGATCGCGCCGAGTGCCCGGCACGCCTCGCCCGATGCCTCCTCGGCAGCCTCGACGCCGGTCCGCTCGCGCCACACTGCCACCTGGCGCGCCCATTCGACGTGCGGCTGATCGTGCGACGGTCCGGGCTGGGCGGCGTCCGAGACCGCGATCTGCTCCTGAATGGCTTGATCGTAGGCGTCGCTCGCAGCCTGCCACTTCGGCGCAAGGGCAACCAGGTCGGCGTCGGTGGAAGCGCGCACCTCGGCTGAGATGGGCTCGGCCCCATTGCGCAGATCCTGGGCGGCCTTGAACGTCCGGTCCGAATGGAACGCGAGGGCGAACACCGCATCGGACCGCATCTCGCGCCGGATCTTGGCTTCCCAGGCCGCATACTCCTCGGCTGGGAGCGGGTTGGCCTCGATGATGCGCCGCCGACCCATCTCGTGCTGCACCCGGTTGTGCATCTGCAGGGCGTTGAAGCCGATCCAGTGCCCCATCGGGCGGCGCGAGACCTTCCCGGAGGCGTCGGCGTAGGAGACCCTGCCGTCGCGGTGGTCGATGCCGCCGCCGGCCAGTACATCGTGGTCGGGGCCGGCCTGCGCCACCTGGTCGGCGAAATCAGGCGTGGGCTCGACGGCAGGCGCAACCGGCTGCCGAACGACGCGCGAGAGATCGACCCGCAGGTTGGCGGCGCGCTCCCGGAGGCTCGGGCGCTCGGCATCGCGGCGGATCAGGTTCTTGAGAGAGGCACGGAAAGACATCGCGGGATCCTCGAAGGAGGGACGCGGGCGACCGGCCCGCTCGGGTTGCGGGTCGGTTCAGAGAAGGCTGACGAGGCCGGTGAGCACCATGCCGCCGCCAATGATGAAGGCCGCGGTCGTGCAGGCTGCGGGAGAGCTTGGTCCAAGAGACGGTGCGATGGGTCATGGCCTTGGCCTCCAAGGCGACTTTCGATACACTCAGGGTGTAATACACGCCGTCTGAGGTGTCAGCACCTGGCGCGCAACGCAATACCTCTGAGGTGTATTTTGCTAACTGCTGAACAGCTACGCGCTGCCCGAGCCCTGATCCGGTGGGAGCAATCAACTGTCGCCGAAAAAGCGGGGGTCTCGGTTGAGACGGTAAAGCGACTGGAGAAGATGGACGGACCGCTCATGTCCACGAAGTCAGCGACGATCCACGCTCTGGAGGCGGCATTCCGTGAGGCGGGCGTCGAATTCACCAACGGCGGCGAGCCTGGCGTGAAACTGCGCCGCAAGGATCCGGCATGACCGACGAGCCCCCCTCCCCCGAGCAACTGTCCGAGGTTTTACGCCTCTGCACCGTGCTCGCCGATCGCGTGTTCGACGCGCAGATGATGGGTCGGACGGTTCCTGCGGACCACGCCGTCGCCTTGGCGAAGGCCGCGCGCTTCCTGCAGGATCAGGGTGTAGAGTGGCCGCCGATGCTGACGCACGTCATGCACGAACTGGCAGACAAGACTGATCGGCCGGCGTCGGAGGCGAGTGATCCAGGCGCTCTCCCGGATGTTGATCTACACGACTTAACCCGTTTCTTCGCCGGCTTCCGAAAAAAGTAAGGAACAGCAGTGACCTACACCGTCGAGCGACTAGCGCCTGGCAGCTACGACGTACTGCTCGACGACGTCGTGGTGGCGGCATTGGTGCGCAGCGTTGATCGCGGCAGCTCAAACGACATGTGGCAGATAGAGTTGCTCGATGAGATGCCTGCAGATCAAAGGCCGGCGCCGTTCACATCCCAGTGGCGCACCTTCGAGTCGCAATCAGCCGCACTGGAATGGCTCGGCGTTTCGCAGCCTGCTGAGGGGGGTGCAGAGGCGCAGCCATGAATGATGGGGGTGTGTTGGAGGCCGGGGTCCGGAGTTGAACCGGACGTGCGAAGCTTTGCGGGCTCCTGGCTGGACGCTCGCCCACCTGGCCATCGCCTTTTGACCATGCCCCCCGTGCAGCCTCAAGATCGCCGCGACGAGGGATCCTCAGATGGCTGCAAAGAAGCTTAGCGAACTCCTATAGACTTTGCCTATTGACCCAGAATTCATCCCGGAGAACGGAGGCGGGGCCAGCATCCGGTTCCGGGATCGAAAGACGCCGTGACACGCATTAGCGATAGCAATCTGCCAGCGCCTCGCCGCCCCAGGGCAATGCCGCACTGGCTGGTGTTCGTGATCAGCGTCCTAGCCCTCAGCGTGCCGGTCGCCGGCCTGTTGTTCATGGTGTGGCTCGCCCTCGCGCGGCCCACGGACTTCATCATCAGCATCGTCGAGATAGCCTACATCGGGGTCGGGACCGTCCTGATCGCCACCGGCGTGGCGTCCTACGTTCATCGAGAGCGACAGGCGCGATCATGAGTAGCAAGGCTCAGATCTCGGTTCGGGGCCGGGAGGGATAGAAGACCGAGCCAGGCCGTTAGCGCATGGACGAATTTCTTGAGCCAGGTATCCAATATGCGCAGCCTGATCCTCGCCTTCAGCCTCATCGTCGTAGCGACCCCCGTTCTTGCAGCTCCTGACGCATCTGCCTCGAAGCGTGGCAACAAGGATCTGAAGACCTATTGCTCGGGTGATGCTGTCACTTTCTGCAGCGGCAATGATCCGGACAGCCCGGAAATGGACGCCTGCTTCAAGACGAACATGGACAAGATCTCGGAGAACTGCCGGCGGGCGATCACGGCCTACAAGAGCGGCGAGGGTAAGTAGCCGACCAGACAGCCTCGTGGCCATAGGAGCAGATGAGGGTTGATCACGGGTCCGCAGCTTCTCGCAGCACGGCTCTCCGTTCGCTGGCCGCCCAGAAATCTGGCTCAGCACGCCAAGGTGCCTATGAGCGTCGTGGCGCGAGCCGAGAGCAGCCCCGGAGAGCCCACAGTCACGATCGCCAAGCTCAACGCCATGATGCAGGCTCTGCGGGCCGCAGGCGTTAGCTTCCCGCCCTCACGGCCTAAAGAGGCCTTTGGGGAGGATCAACCGTGAGCTTGTTTGGGCCAGGCGCAGCGAGCGTCAGCGGTGACGGTGCTGATCCTTACGCCCCACCGGACGCTGCCCGTCGCTCCTCGGCATCGTCCTGAGTTTCGGTGGGCTCGACGCGTGCCCCGGCGACTATCCTGCCGGGACGCGCTACGTCTCGTAGGTTAAGCGATGGCCATCGAGCAGTCCGGCCCATCCTTCCAGGGCGTGGCATCGTAGCCTTCCATCCATGCTCTGCGCTCCAGCGACTTGGCCGGGTACGGGCATGCATCTTTCGGGCGCCTGATCCCGCGGGCGTGCGCCCCTTCCGTGATGATTTTCATGATTGGTGGCTGGCGCGTATCCATGACACCCTCCTTCAAGACGGAGCCCGTCTTGAAGGTAGAACCTGTTGGCAGACTGCGGAGATCCCCTCACGCCTGCCAGTCGTTCGCCGTCACTGCAGAGAAGAGCTGTCTTGGGGTCCATCCGCCTTCGATAGCTGTCGCCCCATGGTTCTTCATGATGTCGCGGAAGAGGCTGCTGGCGTCCGAGGGCGTGACATTCGCCTAGTATGGCCTCATCGAGGTACGTAAGGCGCGCCCCGCAATACGTAGATTAACAATTTATTAACCAGATCTGTTAACAAATCATTATGCGCCAAGAATGGACGCAGGGCAAATCTTTTAGGCAGAGGGGTCGAATTCTCATGCGCTTCTACTTCGATTTCGAGAATGGCGAAGAAGCCGTCCGGGACAATAGCGGCTTTGAAGCGGCTAATCTGAAGCAGGCGCTGGCCAATGCTCTGGATGTAATCCTCGAAGTGGCTGATGAAGTCGCTGCTCGGCGGCCAGATGATCTCTGGACATTGGTCGTGCGGGACCAGACCAGAGCGCCGGTCGCGTTTCTACCAATCCGGCAGGATCCGGTTCAGGACGCATTAGCGGCCTGAAGACGCGCGAACCAGATCCCGGCATCCTACTAGGACGCCGGTAAGATCGACGACCTCCCCCGCCAGCCCGTGATTGGATCCGGCGGTGCTGTTCAACCTACGCAACGTCGATGGGCCGGTGCTTGAGTTCATCCTCGTCAACGAGGGTGCCGATCAGCCGCCAGAGTTCTTGATGCTCAGGCCCGTTGCGTCCGGACGCGAGGAAGGTCGCGAGACTGAAGTCCGTCACATGGCCACCTGAGGCGATGTTGCCGGTATGCCGTACGAAGCTGCGCCCGGTCGTGGGATCAAACAGCAGGTGCCAGCTGTCGCTATTCGGACTGGCGTAGATCAGGCGATTGGGTTCGGAAGGGCCCATGGTCGTCCTCCGTCATGACGACAGGGGCTGGGGTAGCACCGAAGCCACCTCGTCAGCGGTCCCATCACGGCTACATAGCAGAAATGCGCACAGCCTTCGCCGCCCTCGCATTCGTCGTCGCTGCCGGCGGGGCGCAGGCTCAGACGATCGTCTCCGCCCGCCATCTGCTCAAAGACCCGCAGGGATACCAGGGCCGACAAATCGTGGTCCGCGGGATCCGGTGCGTTGATTCAGGCGGCGACGGGTTCGTGTGTGAGGCAGAGCCCGATGGCCAGCGCTTACAGCTGAATGCATCTGGGCTCGGCGCCGGGACGACACATGCGATCGCTGAGAACCTGATCGGCTTGTGCAATGGCGTCGCGGCACTCGCCAAGCCAACCTGCACCTTCGACGTGGCGTTCACGCCGGCCGGCTCGGGCTTCGAGGATGGCGTGACCATCATCAACACGCCCGAGATCGACATGAGCGTGCCGCGGCGCCGCTGATCCGCTCGGCCCCGCCCCGATCTGCTCACGGGGCGAGGCGGAACTCGGCCAATCAAGAGCGGCGCATGTGCTCTCCGAGTTCGAGGCGCATCCCCGCTTTGAAGCCGATGTGCCACCCCCGGACTTCAGCAGGTCGCATGCCGGCTTCCTGATGCCCCTGGGCCACGATGATCCCGACCTGCTCAAGCCGGCGCACGACGCCCTCAACGCTGCCTGTCTCCGGGCTCAGCGTCTTGATCATCTCGCTCGCTGCAAGCCGGCCAGCTTTTTCGCCTCGAGCGGTGGGAGCTAGTGGCTTGCTATGCGGCGGCATGGATCTCGATTGCCTCACCTGTATGAGCCGATACGCAAATTGGCTCAGCGACAGGATGGCGGGCGGCGGTTCCTGACAAGCCGTGAACACAGCGAGCCGCGTTGCTGCCTGACCGCAATTCCAGTTTGCTAGCAAACCGGCTGATCGGCTTGCCGCGGATGGCCAAATCCTTCACAGCTCGAACGCAATACAAGTCCTGTTATCTTGCGTTCGAGCGAAAGAGCCCGCCATGATGGTCTTTGGTCCCAGGCAGACCGCTCCCGGTGAGCCGTGGCAGGCGAGCGTCAAAGGCATCGCCCGCAGTTTCCCGACCTTCGAGGAGGCTGAGGCCTGGATCGCGGCCTGCCGGGAGGCTGGGCATGTCGTCGAAGGCCTCGGCACCCCGATCGCGCGAACGGTGGCTACTGCCTCGTGCTGATCACTGGGCCTTCGGCCCCACAGCTCGCTTTGGAGGATCACCATGGACATCGTCGTGACGCCAACTGGGACCAACGGCACCTCGTGGGGCCTGAAAGACCGTCTTGGCCGGTCGCTCGGCGCGATCGAGCAGGATGTCGGCGGTCTCTTTCAGATCGTGCCCGACCCCAACAGCAACCTGAAAAGCGTAACGCGCACGCACCCTACGCTCAGCGACGCGATGACGGCGATCGCCAGTCGCATGCAGGGCGAGTGCGCACTCGATAGCCAGGACTGGGGCTGAACAAATGTCTGGGCTCCCAGCGATCATCGAGCCGGTCGAAGCCCTGCCACCCGCGCAGGCGGACGACGACGCGCAGATGGTGCGGCTGTGGCTGTCTCGGTCGTCCAGCCCGAACACCCGCCGGAACTACGAGCGTGAGGCGCGGCGCTTCCTGGCGCATGTCGGCAAACCGCTCGGCTCGGTGCGGATGGGTGAGCTGCAGGACTACCTCGCCGGGCTGCCTGGCTCGTCCGCCACGGTAGCGCTCGCGGCCTCGGCGCTGAAGTCGCTGTTCACCTTCGCCCAGGAGGTCGGCTTCCTGCGGTTCAACATCGGTGCGGCCGTGAAGGTACCGCCGATCAAGAACACCCTGGCCGAACGGATCATGTCTGAGTCCGATGCCCTACTGATGATCCGGCAGGAGCCAATCCTGCGAAACCGGGTGCTGCTGACCGTGCTCTACGGCGGCGGCCTGCGCATCTCGGAGGTGTGCGGACTGCGTTGGCGAGATCTCATGACCCGGGATGAGGCCGGACAGGCGACGGTGTTCGGCAAGGGCGGCAAAACCCGGGTGGTGCTGCTGTCGGCCGCAACATGGAAGGTGCTCGCGGCGCTGCGCGGTGAGGCGACGGCCGACGCGCCTGTGTTTCTCTCGCGAAAGGGCGGGGCGCTCGATCCAAGCGCAGTCCATCGGGTGGTGAAGGCAGCCGCAGCGCGTGCTTGCCTGCAAGGAGAGGTCTCGGCGCACTGGCTCCGGCACGCCCACGCCTCGCACAGCCTGGACCGCGGGGCGCCGATCCACCTCGTGCAGGCCACGCTGGGGCACGCCTCGGTGGCGACGACCGGGCGCTACCTGCATGCGCGGCCGAGCGAGAGCAGCGCACGCTTTCTCGGCGTGTAAGCGTTGAAAGCGAAGTACCGCCCGTGAGGTCCCAACGATGCTGAGCATGCGCCTGCCGATCTACACGAGCTCCAACGGCGATCGGTGGTTGCTGTGCCGCGGTGAAAGACTAGCGGAAGTGTTCATCATGCATGAAGCGAACGATCCGTCCGGCGGTGCGGTGTCTCGCATCGAGATCGGACCGTTTCTACTCGAAGCGCCCCAAGGTCCTCAGCATGAGGAGCTTCTAAGCCTTCTTGGCCAGCTAATTGATCGAGATCAGGCTGTTCCACCAAGGGGCGGGGCGTCACCGGAAGTGGGAGCAGCCGCTGCTGAACCGACACCCGGCGAGGAAGGGGTATGATGTGATAGCCGAGCGCGGGGCAGACCTCGTCCGGGTCATGGACCAGTCCGGGCACCGGGATCCGCGGACGGTCGTCGGATACATACGCCGGGCGAACGCCTTCAAGGGGCACTCGGGAAGCGGGTTTCTGTAGAACGCCCTAAACACCGCTACATCGGCACTAGAATAGCAAACGCCCCAGGAGCGGGTGGCTCCTGAGGCGCTGCCGGCCTAAGCGGCCAGTCTGATCGGGCTGGGGATGCTGAGGCCAACCGAATTATAGCATCTTCTGCGGCAGGGGGCGATGAAGAGGACCAGTCCCTCGCCCGCCTGCCGCAGGTCCCGGCTCTGAAACCGGGATCAGCTCGATCTTAGTACGAGCCGAACTTGTAGTTCAGGCCGGCGCGGACGACGGCGAACTCGTCGGAGCGGCGGCCGATGCCGGTGGTGACGACCGGCGTGAGGCTGGCGGCGTCGACGAGCAGAACGCCCTGGTTGCGGGTGCCGCGGTCCAGGTTCACGTACAGGCCTTCCACCTTCAGCGTCACGGCCGAGGACCGGAAGAAGTTCAGGAACGAGTCGGTGGGCAGCGCGTACTCGATGCCGCCGCCGACGGCGTAGCCGGTGCGGAAGCTGTCGTTGCCGCGGAACCCGCCGAAGGAGCGTTCAGCGCTGCCCGAGCCGTAGGCAAAGCCGCCGGTGCCGTACACGAGGGTGCGGTCGAAGGCGTAGCCGAGGCGGCCGCGCACGGTGCCGAAGTAGTCGAGGCTCGACAGGCCGCGCGGGTCGTTGACGATCAGGCCGGGGGCGACAGCGCCGGAGATGAAGGCGTTGTTCCGGTCGCGGCCGAAGTCGAGGTACTGGGCGTCGGCCTCGATGCCGACGACCACGCCCGAGCCCGGGGTGAACTGGACGTTGTAGCCGATCTGCGCGCCGCCGGAGAAGCCGTCCTGGCTGCGGTTGCGGAAGGTGGCGGTGGTGCCCGGGGCGGCATACGGGAAGGGTACGCCGAAGGCCGAGTTGTTCGAGCGGCTGCTGGCGTCGAACGCGTAGCCGGCGTTGATACCGAAGTAGGCGCCGGTCCAGGTGAACACGGGCACCGGGGTGAAGATCGGCGGCGGGGCGGCGCGACGCGGAAGGTCGGCAGCGGCAGCGGCGCCGGTCAGGGCGGTGAAGGCGGCCAACGAGGCCAGAAGCTTTTTCATGACCGTAATTTCCCCAGCTAGATGCCCGATCGGCGGCTAAGGTAGCGGGTTCTCCACAGCTAAGCTGTATCGCGCATGCCACACTTGTGGCGGGAGTAGGGCGCGCGCGAGAAAATCTCGATTTACGCCTCAGCAGCGTCCTTAGCCTTCCGCGGCCGCCCGGCACGCTTCGGCCCGTCAGAGGCAGTCTCCGCCTGCTCAGCCGTCTTCGGAGCACCCTTCTTTCGCTGCTGGCCGAGGCCGAGCGAGCGGGCGAGAGCCGAGCGCTGCTCGGAGTAGTTGGAAGCCGTGGAGGGGTAGTCGCGCGGCAGGCCGTAGCGCTCCCGGTACTGCTCGATCGTCATACCGGCACCGCTAAGGTGCCGCTTCAGAGTCTTGTACCGCTTGCCATCGACGAAGCTGATCAGCGCATCAGGGGTGATCGACTTCCGGATCTGCGCAGGCGTGGGCTTGTCGGCCGCTGGTGCTTGAGCGCTGGTATTGCCAAGCCCAGTCAGTGCAGCGTGCGTGTTGGCGATCAGGGTAGCGATTTCGGCTGGCTGCAGGTGGTTGTTCGAGACGTAGGCTGAGACGAGATCTGCTGTCAGCTCGATATAGACTGCCGCCCCGCGCTTAGTCGTATCCATGGTTTCGTCCACGTATTCAGCTCCGATTTTTGGATCCATATCCGCGCATACCACGGTACGAATGGCAAGCTCGCGTACTGATAAATTTTGTTATCATACAGCAACGAGCCATCCGGCGATGGTGAGCTTTCTCTTGGCCGGCGATATATCTGATTGACCGCTTCGGCCAGCATCTTCGATGGGGATAATCATGACGGGGCTACGATCCGGAAATGTCCTCCTCGGAGCATCGCGCTGCCGCGTCGAGGAGCGCGGAGGGCTGTCGCGCTATGCCGATCAGCAGGGGGCGACCGTGCGGGCGCCTGTGGAGGCTCCGAAGCGTACTGTGGGCGGCGAGCTCGTGCCGGGCGAGGACTTCGCCACCAGGACCCTGCCGGCCATCCTCGACACGCTGGTGAGCCTGGATGCGGTTGCGGCGGACGCCAGCCGCGACCGGCTCGACCTAGCCAAGAACGCGGGCTCGCTCGAACTCGCCCTCGGCACCGCCGACGATCCAGGCCGGTGATGCTCTAGAGCGGATGCTCGCTCATCAGCTCGCGACCACGCACGTCCTCGCGATGAAGGCGGCAGCCGTCATGGGCCAGCAGCTCGATCTCGCAGACCGGACGATGGGCACGACCAAGCAGGCAGCGTGCGTCGAGGCGGCTCGGATGGCGGGCGCGGTGGCCCGGATGAACGGGTCCTTCCAGCCGGAATGCAGACGCTGCAGCGGGTGCGGGCGGTAGGCCGCCCCTCCAAGCCTGGCTGCACGCTACTGCAACTCAGAGGGGCTCCTAAGCTCAGTTCGTCTTCGGGTCAGCGACTGTGAACGCGAAGGTGGCCGAGTAGGTGTCAGCATCGGTCAGCGTGGGCGTCTGCGAAGGGGCGATGCGGTGGCTGACACCAAGCACCTGCGGACCCGCTACTCGAAGCGGCACCGTCGCCTCACCGCCAGGGTCCGTCGCAGCACGAGCCTGATCTGCTTCACTTTTGAAGTTCGCGCCGTCCGTGGCAACGACATCCGCGCCAGAGAGCGGGCGCCCTTCGAACAGGACACGGACCCGGATCGAGCCCTTAGCCAACGCCGGTGCCTCCAGCGGTACGATCTCCAACGGCTGACCAACTACGCGATCCCATGGTGCGGTCGGGCCGACCGCCGCCTTGGCGTATTTGACCGACCACTGGCTCTTCTCGCCCTCCGGCACCATCCGCTTGCTCGCGTTGCGATAGCTACCGTCCGTCAGCCGCACCCAATAGCCGTTGTCATAGGCCGCTGCGACCAAGGCGTCTCCATTGAGGGCAGCGCGTAGAACTGGAACCGGCCCCGTCTCTGCAGCCGCGGTGAGCGCAACCGTCCGGGAGGGCCCATAGGCGATGAGGCTGGTCAGCTTCCGGGCTACTGGCATCTCAGGCTCATGCGGATGTCCGTACTGGACCATCACGCTGCCTGGCGCGGGAGACAGCCACAGGTCATGGGCGGCCACCGGTACCACAAAGGCCAAGGACGCGGTGGCGAGAATGGCGCTGCGCTTCATCGTACAGGTCCTCCGGCGACGTAGGGGCAACCTAACCCGGTATCTGCTCGGCCTTCAAAGGCAAGTGTCAGCAGGTCACCTTCGTCGAATAGCCCGTAGGGTCAGATCAAGCAGCCCGAGATGTGAAGCCGAACTCAGCTACCATCGGGTGACGCTGAAGCCGCTCCGGCATATCAAAAAACAACGCCTCCACCGCAGCGGCGAAGACCGGTCCATCGCAGTCCGGCGTAGCCCCCGTTAGAGCGAGGAGGCGGCGCGTGGCGTCCCGCCACCGAGTGCTGAGATCTTCCGCGGTCGGCGTCCCCGGATCGGCTCGTAGCGCGATCATCGGAGCATGCCCCCTGTCGTAGCCCAGCCCGCGGGCCATCGCCTCCGCGATGCTATCGGTCGGGCCAGCGCTCCCGAGATGGTGCGCGATCAGGACCTGCAACATCGTTAGGAGCGGATCGGACCTCGACGGCGCCAGCATCGAGATTTTCTCGGCCTCCAGCCGTTCGAGGCGCTGGCGCAGGCTGGTGATATTCATCGCGTGGCGTGCTCCCAAGGCGCCGGAGCACCGTTCAGCATCGCCGTGTAGTCCGCAGAGAGTTGATGCAGGCTTGTGGTCGCCCAGTACGCCACGGCGCGCGGGTCTGACGCCTCCGGCTTGTACAGCGACGCCTCGTACCACTGGGCGGCCTCCTAGACCTCCTCGGGCAAAAGCCGAAGGGGTTCTGCAATACGGGCAGCCTCCAGCCGGGCGAGCCGGTCCGCGGGCTTCGAGATCATCGCTTACCTCCTGCGGCCTGCTCCAGCGCGCTCAGGCGCGTCGCGAGATCCACGGCCTCGATCGCCTTCGTGTGGGCGTCCACGAGCTTCGACAGTTCGGCGGCCTCGCTCGGGGTGATCTCGCCGTCCGCCACGCCCTGGAGGAGGGCCTTGGTCGCCTTCGTTAGGTCGGATGCCGTCTCGATCTCTGGCAAGGTGAAGGTGATCGGCCGGTCCTTCCGGACGGGCATCAGCCGATCCATGCACATGCGCAGCGCGACGGTGTCACCCTCCTTGGCCAACTCGATCACCTTGCGGGTCAGAGCCTCGCTCTCGCCGTCGAAGATGGCCTCAAGGGCCTTGGTCGAGCGATTGCGTGACCCCTTTGGGCGACCGTTAGGGTTCCCGCTCCGGCCGGCTCGAACTGAGTGGTTCCACTCGCCATCAGAAGCTCCCCGTGAGGTGGCAACCGTCTGTAGACAACAGCGAAAATACAGGACCGCGGGTTATTGGTAGCACTCCCGCGAGATGTACTTCAGCGGCAGGTCGACCGGCCGTTCTCCCTCGGCGCCGACGACGATCCGGATGATGTTGAGATCTTCGTCCCGCACCTCGTGACCGCACTTCCGAAGGTGCGCGACGGCGGCACCTTCCGGCATGTTGTGCGGCCCCTGAATGGCCCAGAGCACCCGCCTGCGATGCTCAGGGCTGAACGCTGCATCCTCAAGCTTTGCGAGACGGGAATGAAGGCTTTGCATATTTTCTATCCAAAATCATTTCCTGATAGATAGAACCTAACAACGGGATTGGCCTACTCTATCTGCCGTGAGTCGCCGTCCTTCTTGCGCTGCCCTGCTCGAACACCCGCTGAGCAGAGGCGAGCCTCAAAGGTTTTGGCCAGCTATTGGACCCGCGCTGCGCACCACGGCGTTGCTCTGGAAAGACAGAGAGTACTCGATGTCCGACAAGCCGCTGACCGCCAATACGCAGGATCTCGCCAACACCGAGTACGACGCAGAGCGCTGGGCCCGCGTCGGTGCCGAGCAGCAGTCCCTTCCGCCGATCGCCCCTAAGGCGCCTTCGGACCCTGTTGAAAGCCCAGAGGTCGGCTTGACGCAAAAGGGTACCGATGAGGATGCCATCGTAAAGCGCGAGACGGACGTTTAAGAGCAAAAAGCTAAGCGATGGGCTCGCCAGGAGTCGTTTTTATAAAGCTTACCAATAACTATACTCGGCCACACCCTCCGCAACGGCTATTAGGCAACCTTTCAGGCCTATTCTCAGCCTACGCCGCCGCTGCGATTCAACCGATGTCCACAGTTCCTGCACGTCCCCATCGCCAATCCGTGTCCAGATCTGCGGTCATCTCGCACAACGGTTGGATGACCGGGTGCTCCGTCGCCGATATCTCCGTTGGTGGAGCGAGGCTGCTGGTATCTGCCGCTGTGACGGTGCCAGACCAATTTGAGCTTCAGACAACCCTATCCGGGAGCCTGCGCCGGTGCCGAACCGTATGGCGCGAGGAGGGGCAGGTCGGCGTCGAATTTGTCGACTGGGTTTAAGCCTCAATGCTGACGGCGGTGGTCAGCGCCATCTGCCGGACCGCCTCGATCCCGGCGTTGTAGGCAGCGCGCTCCTGGGGCGTCATGCTGCTGCCTTTCGATCTCGGTTGCGCCACGCAGCCCGTGCGGCATGGCACCGAGTGACGACGCTCTCGATCCAGTCGGCGTCGGCGTTGGTGTCGGGCCGAGCCTCTGAACGGCGCGCAGCCGATCCTTGTCGGCCTTCGTGAGCGACTTCCCGCCGAAGGGTTTCGGCAAGGCCCAGTCCATCTGGAGGCAGTACCCGGCGATGACCCACCAGGGCTCGATCTTCTTCACGCCCCAGATCGGCAGGCCACCACGACGAGACGGCGCGTCAGGAGCATCAGAGTCGGGCTTCGGCTCCCGGTGGCGGGCCGGAGCAGCATGATCCGGATCAAAGTCTGCGACCTCGGACCAGTCGAACGGCGCGATTTGAGGGCTGCCCGCCTCCTCGATCACCTTGGCGAGCACGTGCCAGTCGAGACCGGCGCCGGCGAGGATCGGCGCTGGCCGATGAAGCCATGAGGAGCAGAGCGGCCGCGAGGGCGTAGCGCATACTGCACAGGTAGGCATTCGCCCCTGAGGTTGTCGAGAGTCACTGGGTCGCTCAGACGACGTCGGTCGCTTCGAAGGCGACCACGACGGCGGCCGTGATCCGGATCAGCTTGTTGCCGTACCTACTCTCGTTCAGTTCGCCACGCCGGATCAGGTTGCGGATGTGGTTCGAACTGCACTTCCACCGCTCGGCCAGCGTCTCCGGCGTGTAGGCGTTGTGGTAGCCGGGGTACTCTTCCGACATCATCGGCGAGGGTCCCTTGCGGCGGGCGTCCTTCCGGGCCTGGATCACCAGGGCATGTGCGGTGTGGTCGGCTTGCTTCACCGCCTGACGGCCCTGGGGCGGCTCAGGCTGCGCTCGGTCCCAGTCCTCCCATCCGACGACGCTATCTTCTTCCTCGACGCCGCTGAGCACATCGAAGGCGGCATCCAGCTTCCTTAGATCGTAGATGGTTCGCGAGCCGATCCGGAACGGCTGGGGCATATTCCCTTCACGGACGAGCTTGTCGAACGTTGGGGCGCTGATCCCGACGTATCGGGCAGCTTCAACTCGGTTGAGACCACGACGGGGGACTACTTCGACCCGGACGGGGGCGAGGGCGTCGGGATCGTCGGGGCGGCGCCTCGGCATGGGGTCACCTCTTCTTGCCCGGTATGGGCCGTGGCTCCGCCATTATGGTTCGCTTGGGTTCGTCTACTGCGGCCTGTGGGATGCGCAGCGGCCTCCTGCCCAGCTGGAGATGAGATGACCAAGCTGTCCACAGTTGACCAGGTTACGAACGCGCCGGGCGCCTTCTTCAGCGAAAGCGCCCGGCGCTTACCGCCTCAAGTGTGCTGCATATCGGCGGGGACCTTGCCGCCGTTTTCGGCGAGCTTCTGTATCACCTGTTTATGCAACCAAACGTTCATCGTAGCCGAGTCTTCTTTGTCGCCGGTGTAATGCAGCTCGTCGGCTAGCTGCTTACGAGCCGTAAGGCTGCTGTCGAGATCGAGCAGCTTTAGGAGGTCAACTATCGACTGCTTGTAGTTCAGGTTCTCACCCTTCTTGGCCGCCATGTCGCTTAGGACCTGACCGACGTCGACACTGGCCGCCGAGCCTGTAGGCGCGCTGTTGGGCGAGGGAGCACCAGCCATTGAGGGCGCACTCGCGCTGCTGGAACCGCTACCAGCCCCGCCCGCCCCGGTAGCGGTCGACGATAAGCTTGGGGTCTCAGATGCGTGCGGCGCGGAGGCCTGTGCGCTTGCTGCGCCTCCTCCGAAAATCTTCGAGATGATTGATCCGAAAAGG
This sequence comes from Methylobacterium sp. CM6246, assembly GCF_054818005.1. NCBI lineage: Bacteria > Pseudomonadati > Pseudomonadota > Alphaproteobacteria > Hyphomicrobiales > Methylobacteriaceae > Methylobacterium > Methylobacterium sp. CM6246. The sequence goes on along the minus strand of NZ_JBTXKY010000003.1, from coordinate 154,448 downwards.
CTCATCGCATCGTCCTCGTTGTTCGCGGGTTCGACCCAGGAAGTCGTCACTAACCCAAAGGAACAATGCAGCGTTCCGTGCTGAAGTGGGCTTAAGGGCTCGTCCCCGCGTACGGAGGTCGCCTCTTTCGGCATGACAACATGGCGCGGATTACGAAAAGCCCCACGCAGGGCTTGGCGAAATCTGTTCCTCGCGGCTACAGCATTCCCATGTCCAATAAGCTCAACGCTCTCCTCGAACGCCTGAAGGCGCACCAGCGCACGCTCATCCTGTCTATGGCCGAACATGATGGCCTGCCGGCTGGAAGCGCTCTCCGTCAGGTCGCCGAGTTGGAGAACGTCATCGCCGCGGTCGAGGCAGTTGCAGCCGAGGAAGCGGATCGAGCTCGGCGGGGCGGCCAGCCCTGAAACGACAACGGCGCAGCGACTTGGAAGGTCACTGCGCCGCTTGATCGGGCCGCCTGAGGGGGCGGAGGGCGGCCTTGAAAAGACGAGTACGCCCGATCCGATCACCGGGGCGTGCGCACCAGCACATCCAACTGCCTGTGGCTCGGATGCGACGGTGCTCGACGACCGGCTGTGGACGGCGCGGAATGCCTCCGATCGGTCAAGGTTCGAAGGCGAGCATGGCGCTCCCATCTGATCTGGCCCGCCTCATGTTCGCCCGACCTCACGCCTTCGCCCTCTATCATCGCGAGCGCTTCGCCGTGCTCCTGTCCTCGGCCCTGTTCCTGGCCGGTGCGATCCCGTTGCTCTGGGCAGTAGGCTGACCCTCCAGGCGCACGAGAAAACACCTCGGCCCCCGTTAGTAGGCGTCAGCCGGCGCCAGGGACGCCGCGGCCCCGGCGGACGAGGCTCGGTGTTCGTCCAGGGCATCGTGCCGTTCGGTCGGCGCGGGATCCTCGCGGCCTTAGTAGGACGTTCCGGACGAGGACCTTTGCAGCCTGCGTCACGCCAAGCGCGGAAGACGCGGCCATAGACACACTCATTCAGGTCATGATCGGCCCGCACGATCATGTCGGCCAGAACGCGACGTGCTTCCGCGGGATCGAACAGCGCATGGTCGAGGGCATTGAGGGTCAACTCACAAAAGGTTTGGAGTGCAGGAGAGTCGGGGGCCTTCGCGAGGGCGGTGAGGAGGGAATGTAGGGCCGCGCGGGCTACGTCGTCCCGGCTAGGCGTCCGCGTCTCACGGCGCTCGGCTTTGCGTCGTGCCTCTACCTGCGCATGAGCCTTTAGATCCTCGCCGCGGGCGCGGGGCATGCCCTTGCGCGACAGGCGGCGCCCCGGGGTCCATTCGGGCTTCTTCGGTCCTTCCTCGGGAGTGTTGTTCGGGTCGGGGTCGTGGTTCGACATGGGCGGCCTCCGTTCGAGAGGACTCCCCGTGATACGACATCGACGAAAAACCCAAACATCAGCGGGTTGGACGATCACCACGTGAGACGCCAGAACAGCCGGTGACGTTCGGTTGGTCAGAACGTGACGCTCGAGGCGTTAGGGATCCAACTCGCCATGACCGTCCGGCGAGTTGCGACGAGGTCATGGTGACCCGCGACCGGACTGGGTCCCGACACGAAAAAACACCCCAGGAGCGGGTGCTCCCAGGGTGTTGCCGACCTCGCGGCCAGATTGATCGGGCTGGGGATCCGGAGGCCGACAAGTTGTCGGCGCCTTCCGCGGCGGGGAGCGAGGAGGAGGACCAACACCTCTCGCCCGCCGGCCGCATCTCCCGGCGTTGAGGCCGGGAGCAGCGCGATCCGATACTAGTACGAGCCGAACTTGTAGTTCAGGCCGGCGCGGACGACGGCGAACTCGTCGTCGCGGCGACCGATGGCGCTGTAGGCCACCGGGACGAGGTTGGCGGCGTTGACGACCAGGGCGCCCTGGTTGCGGTTGCCGCGCTCCAGGTTGACGTACAGACCTTCGATCTTGAACGTCACGGCCGACGAGCGGAAGAAGTTCAGGAACGACTCGGTGGGGAGGGCGAACTCGACACCGCCGCCGACGGCGTAGCCGGTGCGGAAGCTGTCGTTGCCGGCGTAACCGCCGAACGAGCGGTCGGCGCTGCCCGAGCCGTAGGCGAAGCCGCCGGTGCCGTACACGAGGGTGCGGTCGAAGGCGTAGCCGAGTCGGCCGCGCACGGTGCCGAAGTAGTCGAGGCTCGACAGGCCGCGCGGGTCGGTGACGTAGTAGCCCGGGGCGACGGCGCCGTTCACGAAGGCGTTGTTCCGGCTACGGCCGAAGTCGAGGTACTGGGCGTCGGCCTCGATGCCGACGACCACGCCCGAACCCGGGGTGAACTGGACGTTGTAGCCGATCTGCGCGCCGCCGGAGAAGCCGTCCTGGCTGCGGTTGCGGAAGGTGGCGGTGGTGCCGGGAACGGCGAACGGGGCCGGGACGCCGAAGGTGGAGTTGTTCGAGCGGCTGCTGGCGTCGAAGGCGTAGCCGGCGTTGAAACCCGCGTAGAAGCCGGTCCAGGTGAACACCGGCACCGGGGTGAACACGGGCGGCGGGGCGGCGCGACGCGGCAGGTCGGCGGCGGCAGCGGCGCCGGTCAGGGCGGTGAAGGCGGCCAGGGAGGCGAGAAGCTTGGTCATCGTGTTGGGTCCGGGATTTCTATCTGACGGTAAGGCTACCGGCCCATGAGCCAAATAGCTGTAGTTTTACGGATACACCCGTCGCCGACGAGGCAAGACGGTATAGTAAATCATTTATGAAGCTGGCTTGTGGTAGAAAATTACTTCGCAATGCACAGCGCAGCGCGCCGTAACTACAACCCTACAATTTGGTTGCATCATGCAGCGGCGCTGCCCGCAAACTGTGACCCGCAAGCCACAGCCGGGATGGTGAAGCTCCTTGCCAGACGGCATTTCCCTCTAGGCTCCACGCCACATCATGCCGATCCGGCCTGAGCATACGTTCTGCCAAGCTACCGAGTTTTTCGCTTTCATCTCAGCCAACCAGTGCCGGTAGAGCAGCTCGGCTCAAACGCCGGACAACGATACTGAGCTTTGTCCTATACTTGACTATATATTCATTCAGGCAATAATTATTAATATAGAATAACAATATATACATCGATATTTAGATGCATATTCATCTTATATTTCTATTTTAAGAATAAAACGGAAATGCGAGATAGCTTGGTGATTTACATCGAAGCTATTCCAAAATTCGTTGACGAACGCCTGCCGCGACCTCTTGAAACATATCGTCTGAAACTTTCCCCAATTTTGCTGCGTCTGTAGCGAACCGAAAGTCGAGAGGTTCTGAGCTATGAGTGCAGCCATTGGGCTCCTTATCCTAGATGAATTGCAGGGTCTGAACACGAATATCCGCGCCACTTTGGAGCACATGCCGCAGTTCCACACGATTGATGAGGTGGAACTCGATGAGGCTGACATCGAACATGCAATCGTTCTGGCTTTTCTAAACGTCATCCAACTCACAGCCGGGATCGGGCGCATCTCCAAGTTGAAGGAGCGATGGCCGAAGTTTCGCATCCTCGTTGCTTTCGACGCGCTTACGGCTGGCGATCTCCAGGCGCTCCTAGTTGCTGGCGCCAGCGCCTTTGTAGGGCGTTCACAATCGTCGCGCGAAATCTGCACCGCGCTGCTCGCTCTCGCCACGGGAGCGAATTGCCTTGCTCAACCGGAGCAGAAAAACGACTTCGGGCTGACGCCGCGCGAGGCGGAGGTGCTGCGTTTTCTAATTTCTGGGTTCAGCAACAAGGACGTCGCCCGACACTTAGACCTGAGCGTGCGGACCGTAGAGACCCACCGGGTCAACTTGCGCCGCAAAACGCGAACGGGGCGGCTGAGTGATTTGGTATCACTCGCTCGCCAACTCGGGCTGCCGCCAATCACTAATGACGAAATGGGCCGGCACGGCGCCAAACGGTTCGTACCAAGAAGCGGCGACTTTTCTGGGCAGTGATCAAGGCAGCAGACAATTTGGCTCACGCTGGCGGTTCAGGGTTCGGCCAACATGGGATCTTGAGGAAGCATTAACGGTACGTGGCGGTCGCTACTGATGGCGGTAACAGGCGGCATGCGGGTATCCTGCGGCGTCGCTGCGGCTTTTACAGGCGAAGCCGAACGGCAAGCGGGCCGGCCCCTTGAGGGCTCGGCCCGCGCCATTTTGGGGTTGGCACAGACTGGCGTTTGCTTGGTCATGCAGGCTGCATAGCGATCCCTTGCCGCTACGCTTCCTTCACAACTGGTGGCACAGTCCGCCAACATGCCGATCCGGCCCGAGCACCGCTTCTTCTACCCGATCGACTGGCGCGAGCTGTCGATGGCGATCCGCTTCGGCCGGGCGCAGGGCCGCTGCGAGAGCTGTGGGCGACCGCACGGGCAGATGGTCTACCACCTCGGCGATGGGCGTTGGTGGGACGCTGAGGCCAGCCGTTGGCGCGATGGATGGGGGCGCAGGATCCGGATCAGGTCTGGCGTCGATATCCTCGGCCGCGCTCGCCAGACCCATGTCGTCCTGGCAGCCGCCCATCGCGATCACGACACGGCCAACAACGCAGACGCCAACCTCGCAGCCTTCTGCCAGCGCTGCCACATGATCCACGACCGGCCTGAGCATCAGAGGCGGCGTCGAAGAACGTTGTTTAGGCGGAAGGCCATGGGCGACCTGTTCGGCGGTCCCTACACCTAAGTCAGTGGAGCAGGCAGGCCATCCTATTGCGACTTGGTCCTGCCGCGGCTGACAGCGTCGCACAAGCCAGCCGGGGCGATCCTCCAGACGTAAAGCCCCGGATCGGCTCGCCGCGCTGAACGAGTCCCTCCGTGCGAGGTTGAGCATAGGCCAAGCCAATAAACTGGAGGAAACCTTCATGCGACAGCTCAATCTGTTGTGCGGGGCTGCGGCCTTGTCAGCCCTTACGTTCATTCCGGCCGTTGCGTTCGCTCAAGAGGGCGGCCCGTGCTCGGACGACATCGCCAAGCTGCGGCGGGATATGGACACACAGGTCGGAATGGGCGCGCCCACGTCCGAGCCGGATTACGGACAGCGTAAGGGCCCCCAGGATACGGCTGGTCAGCAGCCGGCCAGTACGACTGGCGGCACCACTAAGCCGGTGGGCACGCCAGATACGGATCGGGCGCAGCAGGGCGGAGCCTCGCGCGAGAGCGGTGGCACACCAGGCACCGTCGGCGGTGTATCGGGTCCCGTCGGCGCAGCTACGGGAACTGGGCAGGCGGACAGCATAGCGAGCGGCCGTGTAGCGACCTCACCAGATGATGTCCGCAGACAGTCGGAGAGTCGACCCACCGCCGCCGCGGCAGCTGCGAAGGGTGGGGACGCCGAGGCCTCGCCCGGCCTGTCGTCGGAGGACAAGGTTTCCCAGGCCAAGGCGGCTGTTCAGCGAGCAGTCGATCTCAACGCAAAGGGTGACCAGAGCTGCCGCGATGCTGTGAAGGAAGCGCGCAACCTGCTTCCGCACCAGCAGGGACGATAAAAACGTGAGGCGTTTACACAGGTGAGTTCGTGCGCAGTTCGCACCTGACATGATCAGCGTGCTGACGGTGCAAATCGTCGGCGTGGCCCTGCCTTCGCGTTCCTCCAAGATTGCCTGGGCAGGGCCACTTACATGTTAAGCGCGGTCGCGTATCTCAGGATCAGACGATGCAGCCAGGAGACATAAAGCCCGCTCCGGTGCGGACAAACCGCTACGGCATCATCGCGGCGGCACTTCTGCTTGCAGCGCTCGTAGTATTTGGGATCTATTTCGTCCTCATTCCTTCACCGCTGCCACCACATTGAAAGCATTGTCGGCCCTCTCTCCAGCGGGTGGTGTGCGATCGTAGGAGCAGGTTGTTACGCCGCCAGAAGCTTAACTCAAGCACCGCGGATGCTTGGCTGAGTTGGGTCCTGGGCATCCTGCTCAGTGCCTTAAACGGCAGCAGAGCGTCCCTAGTGGCCCTGACCCGGCGTCTGCAGTGTCCAGTTCCCCGCCGCACCGACTCTCACGCGACTGACCGCCCGAGGCTTCACGGGCGAACTGCAGGGAACTGGCCCGGAGAGCGCCTGCCGTCACGTGCTTGCCCGCCGCACGCCTTGCGGTGTCGCGACCACCTCGGGAGCGTTGACGGGAAGAAGGAAGGTTGTAGCAGAGGCGGTGGGGGTCATTGTCGCCGGTGTACGGGCTCGTTGAAGCCGAAAAGACCAAGCCCCCGCCATCTGCGATACAAAAAAGGCCACTCCCGTAGGAGCGGCCCGAAGTCTTGGGAGGAAACGCCCTTGGGAGGGCTGCAGAACCGCGACGCCATCGCGACCCCACATCATCGACCTACGCACCTGCATCGTAGCGAACAACCGCCTGCAGGTTGTGTCTAGCGCATAAGTAGCGATGCCCGTCGCTCTAGGTGCGCTTCCACACCATGCCTCGCACGGTCGCTGAACGCAGGGGCAACCTCGCCCAGGCCTAGATCTGTCTTCCCCTTAGCGCGCCAAGGCGTCAGCCGGGCCACCGGCGTGCTGACCGGAGTACCGGTAGGCGGGAGCCGCGCGGTAGTGGGTCACCGAGATCTCCGGCAGGAGCTCAGAAACGTTGCCAGCGTAGCCTGAGTAGGCCGAGGCCGGATACGGGCTGTGCTTGCTGTCGATGCCCTGCGCGAGGGCGGGCGTTGCGGCGGCAAGTAGGGCGGCAGCGGCGAGCAGATGCAGCTTCATGACGATCTCCATGCGTGTTCGTTTGACTTCACGGGGAAGCCATCCGGTCAGTCGGGTCGCGTGAGGAAGATCGTCGGCCTGGCGGTCTTGATCGCGGCGGCTGTGCTTGGCCGGCAGTGACCTCTCAACGGCATACTCTGCCAATCGTTCGCCGAGTTTTGTGCGCCGCCGCACAAGGCGAGAAGCTCAAAATTGGACTGTCTGCTCTGACCCGAAACGTCTGCGATAGCGGACGATCTTCGACCTCACTCGATCGAGCTTCATCGTTCGTCATACCGTCCGGCCGCAGACCCTCACCTCATGGCTCGGCCAGCTCCACCACCCGCGCGAATTCTCGTTCGACCTGATCGGCCGAGGTCGCCAGCCGCTTGTCGGCAGCCCTTCTTCGGTTCCATGTCCACAACTTGCCTTTGTGGATCGCCCTTATCCGTGGGGTGCCGGCTTTTGCCCCCTATGCTGCCGAGCAGCGCCCGGGCCGCGGACCGCCCTCCCCTTCGCAGCCACTGCAGCCACTCGCGGCTGATGATGCGGACCATGTACGGGTCGTTCTTCCGACCCTGATGGCGGCGCTCCTGGATGGTCGGCAGCCCGTCGCCCTCCGCCAGCCGGATCGCGACCTGCGCCAACTGCGGACTCACCTCAGCCCGGACGAAGGTGACATAGCCCGAGATCTTGCATAGGACGCGGACCACAAACAAGGTTTATTCTACTCCGGCTTAAAAGCCCTACTTCAGGGCGGACTACTCCCAACGGGGCCGATCAAACTCCGACATTCATTCCGAGTTCTGGCCGGAGAGCCAGGACAAGTCGCGAAGTCTAGCCGCCGTCCGCCTGCCACCGCTCCCGCGCGACGCCGAAACGACCCTGCTGCATTCAAGCGATGTCGGCTCGCATCGACTCCGGAACGTCTGTCGTTGGGTCATCGAGCGTTACGCCGAGCGGTTCGCCGCCATCTTCGACATCCTCGGCAACCATTACGCTTATAGCGGCCCACCGTGGGAGACGTGCGAGTCCCCTGCCCTTCTGCCGAACTATCAGTTCGGCGCGACGATGCAGGATGGGCGGTTAGCCGCGGCAACGCTTTGAGCCGACTTCCAGCGCGGGAATCCGGTAGTCGAGTAGGCATGCGGGACTGGGATGAACGACTTTCGCCAGATCAACGGCGCCACCGTTGAGAAGGTGAAGGAGCAACATCGCGAGCATATCGCGTTTCTGGAGGAGGCGATGCAGCCCGGCGGGATCGTGATGACGCATTTCCCGCCGTTCTGTCAGCCGATCTCTCCGGCCTACGCCACAAGCGAGGTCAACGGCTACTACGCGACCGATCTCGAGGAGATGATCCTGCGGAAGCGGGCCGCCCTATGGGTTCACGGGCATATCCACGCCGCTAGCGATTGCCGGATCAGCGAGACGAGAGTGGTCTGCAATCCCTGCGGATACGGGGGCAGGGACCACGGTCCGCTGCCGCTGCTCGACCTAGGCTAAGCACGGCATTACGTCCAAGAACCCATCTTCATTCTGCATGATCCGCACCACGCGCCCAGCAAGCCCCCTGCCCTTCTGAGTGACGCGAGCCGCTCCATTTTGCTGTTCAGCTAAACGTGTCTGGCACAGCGCGCTAAGGGCAAAGCTGGCGCAGGTGCTGGTCTGGCGATAGGCCGAACCGCACCAGTCGGTGCCGAGCAGCTCCAATCAACGAGTCGCCTCGTCATTCGTCCGACCCGTCTCGATATAGGTGATACCGAACGGCTGCATGTTTGCGCCTTCAGTCCCACGGCGGGATAGCCTGACGGCCATACCATAAGCCCTTACCCTGCCGGCGGGCGACGCTTTCGAGCGCGGAAATGACCGGATCGTTGTTGTAGCAAGCATAGTCCCAGGCGGCGCCTGCCGTCACTATCGCTTCGCTGATGTTTAGACCGCCGACCCTGGTCAGGCCGACTAGAAGTTCATAGCTGCGGCCGCGCGACTCGACGTCGACCTCCCTACCCCATACCATCGCGCGAGTGACGTCTAGCGCTTCGGTGCCGTAAGGCTGATCGATTTCCGGCGCGTCGATCTCGGTTATGCGGAGGCGTCGGCCGTCGCTGATGGTGCAGGTGTTGCCGTCGTAACAAGATTAGACGAACGCCTGGAATGCAGCTGCGGGGAACGGCGGTAGAAACAGGAGGGCGGCGAGTGTGGTTTTTACGGCCAAGGCTACCAGTTCGCCCGCGCATTTATGTCTCGTTCTCGTCCGGCCGTCCGCCCTCGAACGCCTACGCAACGATCCAATCCAATGTTAAGGCAGTCGCGGCCGTGATCAGCGGCTTCTTGGTTTCGATCGTAGTCGCCTCGCCCATGCACACACCTTGGGCCTCGTGGGAGGCGATATCTAAGCCTATCAATTAGCCGCGGCTAACAGCTCGGCGTCCGGTTAGCCGGGGCTAACGCTCAAATTCCTAGGCTGGTCCTACGTTTGCGTCCCCCGGACTCTCTGGCCAACCCCTTGTCAAGCGCCTGAGAATCGCTTCTACAGGGGTAGAAGCGCAAATCACCCGATTCTGCGCCGAAAACCGAGGCTGGCGGTGGCAGACGATACGGCGCGAAAGAGCGATTCCCAGCCGGAACTTAAGACCCTCGTCCAGCAGCATGGAGCGGACCTGTCCGCACAGCTGCTCGCCCATCACCGTAACACCTTCCCACCGGAAGCTGAAAAAACCATTCGCCCGTTCTCGCCTGCCGAGACCGCGAAGCTGCTCGGCATTCACGAATCCTACCTCCGACAGGTCGCAACCGACGCGCAGGCGGCGACAATCAAGAACGGCCGCCGGACATACTCCGTCCAGGACATCGCGGATCTCCGCCGCGCCCTTGACCACGGCCCGCGCAGCGCCCGCCGATACCTGCCGCACCGCTCCAAGAAAGAGCACATGCAGGTCATCACTGTCATGAACTTCAAGGGCGGGTCCGGGAAGACCACGACATCCGCTCATCTTGCTCAGTATCTTGCCCTACACGGTTACCGCGTCCTTGCCGTGGACCTTGACCCGCAGGCGAGCCTTTCTGCGCTGTTCGGCCATCAGCCGGAGACGCATGTCGGGCCGGGCGACACGCTATACGGGGCCATCCGGTACGAGGATCCGAAGCCGATCGCTGAGATCGTGCGCGGGACATACATCCCGGATCTCCATCTCGTGCCGGGCAATCTGGAGCTGATGGAGTTCGAACACGACACGCCGCGCGCGCTGCAAAACCGGAAGGCGGGCGACACCCTGTTCTTCGCCCGCATCGGGCAGGCGCTGGGGCAGGTCCAAAATCTGTACGATGTCGTCGTCATCGATTGCCCGCCGCAGCTGGGATACCTGACGCTGTCCGCGCTGACGGCGGCAACGGCGGTCCTGATCACCGTCCATCCGCAGATGCTCGACGTCATGTCGATGTCCCAGTTTCTCCAGATGACCGGCGACCTCCTCGACGAAGTCTCCCGGCATGGCGCGTCCACCAACTACGACTGGATGCGCTACCTCGTGACCCGGTTCGAGCCCGGCGACGGTCCGCAGAACCAGATGGTCGCGTTCCTGCGGTCCATATTCGGCGAGCACGTCCTGATCCACCCCATGCTGAAAAGCACGGCGATCTCGGATGCTGGTCTCACCAACCAGACCATCTTCGAGGTCGAGCGCAACCAGTTTACGCGTGCGACCTACGACCGAGCATTGGAGTCCGTGAACAACGTGAACGCCGAGATCGAAGCTCAGATCAGGAAGGCATGGGGGAGGGCGGCTTGAGCCGGAAAGCCCTGTTCACATCGCCACCGCCCGCGACGCCGGACGCAGCGAAACCTTCGGTCCCGGCCCAGCCGCCGAGCCGAACGCGCCCGCTCATGGGATCGGCCGGGCTGATCCCTGACGCCCAGCCGGTCGGGGCCGTCGGGAAATCACTCAGTGAGATGTCTGACCGGGCCAAGCGCGCCGAGGAGATCGAGCGCAAGCTGACGACGGGGCAGGTCATCGTCGACCTCGACCCTGACCTGATCGATCCGTCGTTCGTGTCTGACCGCATGGAAATCGCGCCGGAGGCTTTGCAGAGCCTGCGGGAGAAGATCGAGGCCCACGGCCAGCTCAACCCGATCATGGTCCGGCCGCACCCCGACGCGCCGGGCCGGTACCAGGTAGCGTTCGGGCATCGCCGTCTCCGTGCCGTGAAGGAAATCGGTCGGCAGGTCCGCGCCGTCGTCCGTGAGATGACGGACGAGGAACTGGTCATCGCGCAGGGCCAGGAGAACCACGAGCGCGAGGACTTGTCGTACATCGAGAAGTGCGTGTTCGCGTCCCGTTTGGAACAGCGCGGGTTCAGCCGGGCGACGATCATGTCTGCGCTCTCGGTCTACAAGAGCGACCTCTCGAACATGCTTTCCGTCGCGAAGATCCCCGAGGGGATCGTCGAGGCGATAGGTCCGGCTCCCGGCACAGGCCGGCGCGGGTGGATCGAATTGGCCAGTCTTGTCGACGACCACACCGTCGCGATCAACCGTGCCATCCAGAATGCCGACTTCGCTACCATGGACAGTGACAGCCGCTTCAAGGCCGTCCTGACCGCGACCAAGGCCGCGCCCGACAAGGCGAGCACCGAGGTCTGGATGTCGAAGGGCAAACCGCTCGCCAAGGTCACCTTTGGCGGGAACAAGGTCGCGCTGTCGATCGACCGGAAGAAGTCCCCTGAGTTCGCTGACTTCGTCCTGACGCGGCTGCGCGATCTTTACCAGGAGTTCGAGGCCACCCGGTCTTGATCGCCACCAACACCTAACGCGGAGCAACCGGCAAAAGAAAAAGGCCCCCAGAACGTCACCGTCCCGGAAGCCCTTCTCTGTCTTTGGCGAGCTGAGAAATCGCACTTCCGCACATCGCTGTCAATGCTCGGACGCCGTTTTGGCGAGCGGATTTCCTTTGCCCTGACGAAGGCAGGGAACATGGATCACATAACGACGCCCTTTGGGCGGCGAACACTGTCGCTTGACATAGTGGCAGCGCAGGTCGGCGCGCGCGCCGCCGAGGGCAAGGTCGCGCATAAATGGAAGACCTTCCGCGCGATTGCGGAGGCGAAGGAGGCGCTGGGCCTATCGGACCGGTCGCTGGTGGTGTTGAACGCGCTGCTGACGTGCCTGCCGGAGACGGCCATGACGGCGGGCGAGCTTGTCGTCTTCCCTTCGAACCGGGCGCTGTCGCTGCGCGCGCACGGCATGGCGGAGACAACGCTGCGGCGGCATCTCGGTGCGCTGGTTCACGCCGGGATCATCCTTCGGCGGGACAGCCCGAACGGGAAGCGGTACGCGATCAGGGGAGGGGAGGGGTTCGAGGACGCCTACGGCTTCGATCTGTCTCCCGTCCTTGCCCGCGCCAAGGAGTTCGAACGGCTGGCCGCCGAGGCCGCCGCAGACCGGCGTTCGTCCGCGCTCGCCCGGGGCCGCGTAACGATATACCGTCGCGATATCGCGGCCATGATCGCGGCCATTACTGCGGCTGGTGGCGATTGTCGGGATTATCGGGACCGCTTCGCCGACCTCTGCTACCGGCTCCCGCGCCGCGTGACGCTCGGCAGTGTCGCCCCGCTGGCGGATGCCCTTCGGCATCTAGCCGAGGATGTTGGCAAGGTGTTGGAAAGCCTCATCGAAACACAAAATCAGGACGGCAATGCCAGCCATTTCGGCGCGCATATCGAGAATTCAAAATCAGATGCTACTGTTCAACTTGAACCCGCTCCCGAGGATCAGGGTCGGGGGAGGGCGGTTAAAGACCTGCCACTGGCGCTGGTGCGACAGGCCTGTCCCGATATCCTGCTCTATGATCGGGGCGGCGTGGCGACCTGGCGCGACATGATCACGACGGCGGGGCTGGTGCGCGGGATGCTGGGGGTCAGCCCGTCGGCATGGGAGGACGCCAAGAACGCCATGGGCCCGGAGAACGCGGCGGCCGTCGTCGCCGGAATCCTGCAGCGCGCTGAGGCGATCAAAAGCCCCGGCGGCTACCTGCGCGGCCTGACGGAGAAGAGCAGGGCAGGGCAGTTCTCGCCCTGGCCCATGATGCTGGCGCTACTGCGTCAGTCGTCGCCGTCCAGTTCCCCAGGTGCATGATGCCGTAATTCGACGACATGTAGTCGCGCACCGTGCCTGCGCCCTTGCTGTAGAATTTTAAAGGCAGGGGGGCAGGCCGTCGATGAGGCAGGTACGGATACGATCAATCGCCTTGGCAAAATTGTCGCCGTCAGCCAGTTTAGCGGGATCTCGAAAGGTCGGCGAGGCGAAGACTCGCTTCGGCTTCTGCTCAATGCGGCAGCTTCAGCGGAACGGGCATCGGGACAGCCGACGATCAGCGGCCGTGCAGGAAAGCGATGAAGTCCGTCGAGGACATATCGGTGACGTTGGTCCAGCCGCGCCCCGTATCAGCTTCCCTGGCACCGGCGATCAGGTGCTTCGCCAGTTGCACGCTTTTGCGCGCGACGGCGCACTGCTTTGGCGTCGGCAGAGCGAGCTTCGCCTTCCGCTCCTGATGGACAGGGCGGGGCGTCGTGTGATCCTGTCTCGCGGTCGTGTGCTGCATGGCCATCACCCGAACATGGGACGCAGGCGCCCACAACTCTAGGATGGAGAGCTTCAGCAGCTGGGCGAGGCATGGCACGCCATATTGAGCGAGCGGAGCAGCTCGACCTTCGGCCAACCAAAAGCCGTCGTCGAAGGGGCGCTCAATGAACGTTCACTTGAACCCACGCCGTCAGAAGTCACACCCGCTGCTAAACATCATTACGGATGAGCGCGATGCGGGATCAGCATCCACAATCGAAGCTGCTCGGCCTTTGACCTTTTCACGTATCCGGGTGATCTGAAGAAGGGTCCCAGTGCGGAGACCCCATATGCCTGCCTGCTACGCCAGCCATCTAGAAGCGCCTCTAGGCATCGTTCGGCCAACGCTGCGCGATGCAGCCTTACGGATTCTTGCCGCGCATGGTCGCGACATTTCCTCCAAACCTTATCCGGTGCGCTACGCGGGCGTGGCCGGGTTCAAGGTCTTCTACTTCACGAGCGAACCCGGCGTGATCGCTCGCCGAGGACAGGGCAATTGGAGTACGCCATCAGGTCCCACACCGGACCTGATGCAGCACCTCATCGACATCGATGCTGGCGCGCACGTGCTGGGAATCGGCTGGCGCGGCGATGGCACAGTCCTCCACGACCGCTTCATCCGCGGCCCGTGGGAGTACGAGTTCCTACGTGCAGCCGGCATGACGGAAGGCATTCCGCAGATGAAACGTGTTGCACCAGCCTACCCCGGTCGCTACAGCCGGATGACATGGCCGATCGAAGAGATTGTTGGCAGTCGCCGAGGCCGGCTACACTATCCGATCACCTTCAACGTGGTGGGATACTGGACTTGCATGCCGGAGATAGCGCCAGCAGGCTCAAGCTTCGCCGATCTCGTCGCCATGGTAACGGAATGCTACGATGCGTCTCGTGCAGCGGACGGCGATGCGGATAGCAGTGTTGGCATGACTGGCTTTGGGTTCAAGGCTTGGTTAGGCGAACGCCCATTCAAAGCTGGCGCACCAACGGGTAAACCGGACATCCGCTACTGGATTGCTCCGCACGGAGGCGCGCAAGCGGCTGCAGCTCTAATGCTCCTACTGTCGAATTCGGCACGTACATCCGACCATCGTCTTTCTGGATCCGCACTAAGCCAGATTAGAAGCGTGGTACGCCTCTCATCTCGAGCGACGCTGAACATGCCGCCTGCGTCCCGGAGGTAGGAGATACCACGGCCCTTGCGGCGTTCGGGCCTGAGCAGGATGAACGGGCGGACCCGCACGTTGCTCCAGACAAGGCTGCCGGAGCGCCGCAAGATATCCGCTGGCCGGTCGGCGAATACGACACCGTACCAGGGGAGTACCCGAAGCGAAGTGGGCGGGACGGCCTACGATAGGTCGCCGCGGGCTTCATCGAGACCCAGGGTCGGATAAGGGTCCATTATCAGGCTCTGGCGCATTTTAGGGCTCTCACGTAGGAGACGCCCATGGCCGGAACGCTGATCGACCCCGCCGCCGAGGCCTACGAGGCCGCCGATGCCTTCGCCCGGCAGTCGCTATCGAAGGCGACCTTGCGCGCCTATCGCGCGGATTGGCAGCACTTCCTGGCATGGTGCCGCAGCAAGCGCCTCGCCAGTCTGCCGGCGGAGCCGCAAACGTTGGCCGCCTATCTCGCCTCCCAAGTGACCACGCACAGCAGGTCTACCATCGAGCGGCGCATCGTGGCGATCGGGCAGGCGCACAAGATCGCCGGGCACGATTGGCGCCCATCGCATCCGATCGTCCGCGCGACGCTCAAGGGTATGTTCCGGACCCACGGCCGGCCGCAGATGAAGGCCGCGGCCCTGGGACGCGAGGAGGTCGTGGCGCTTCTCTCCGCGTGCACGGGCTCGTTCGCCGCACGCCGGGACAGGACGATGTTCCTGCTCGCGTTCGCCGGCGCGCTCCGGCGCTCCGAGCTTGCCGCGATCCGCGTCGAGGACCTGCGCTTCACCCGCGAAGGCCTGCGCTTGTTCCTGCCACGCTCCAAGACCGACGGCGAGAACCGCGGCGCCGAGATCGGAATTGCACCGGGCCGAAACCCGCAGACTTGCCCTGTGGCTGCGCTCAACGCGTGGCTGAACGCGGCAGCGATCGATGCCGGTCCGGTGTTCCGGGCGATCCGTGCCGACGGCGCCTTGTCCGACACTGCGATCACACCGGACTCGATCGGCCGCATCCTGCGACGGCGCGCGGCGGCGGCCGGCCTCGACGCCGACGCCTACGAGCGGATCACGCCGCACGGCTTCCGTGCGGGCTTCATCACGGACGCCTACCGCGCCGGCGCTCGAGACGAGCACATCATGGGGCACTCGCGCCACAAAAGCCTGAAGACGATGCACGGCTACATCCGCCGGGCCAAACTGATGAGCGACAGCCCATCGAAGCTGCTGGGTCTATAGCGCGACCACGCGGCTGTGCCGCTATTGCAATCCCCTGGGATGTATCCACCCAGGATCGTGCAACACTCCCTTGTTCACACCCGTCTGGACCAGCCAGCTAACAGAAGTACCCACTAACGCGGCGAGGGCTGGCCGAAAGTCGCTCGTCTGCTTCAGAAAAGGTCCGTCAGTAAAGCGGATGGCCTACTACCGACCCACCCCGGCCGTTCGGATCGCCGCGGGCACTTCCCATAAGCTGCCGTCCAGCAACTTCGCCCTTAGGTGGAAAGCCCAAACGGGACGATTGCTTCATTGCCTACTAGCGCCCGGCCTTTCGCCTGTTAGGTTATGGAATGTCGCTGAATGCCCCGCCCGTTGTGCCTGAGTTCGACGTTTCCGATCTGGATCGATCCTTATCGTTTTACGTCGAAGCCTTGGGTTTCGAACGGCTTTTTGATCGACCCGAGGAGCGATTTGCCTACCTCGTGCGAGGTCCGGTGCATTTGATGCTCGAAGAGGCAGGTGGACCTGGGCGTCGGTTCCGGCCCGCCCCATTAGAATACCCTTACGGCAGAGGGATCAATCTTCAGATCAACGTTCCGGACGTTGACGATCTGTACGAGAGAGCAGAGCGAGCGGGCGCAGAATCTTATTTGCCACTTGAAGATCAATGGTATCGGATAAACAATAAATAGGGCGGCAACCGTCAGTTTGTCGTATCTGACCCTGATGGCTGTCTTCTCCGCTTTTTCACAGGTCTTTACAGGAGAGCCGCAGTGGCGGCGACAAAGTGATTAAAATCGCTATCCTATCATTTGCCTCGGATCGCGAACGGGTGCAACGGCGATGTCAGCTTCCCTAGATTATTACCCGGAAGCAGACTGACGCAGATCCACCCCAAGGGCTATCGGCGCCGGCGGGACATGGCCGTTTGCTGAATGGCAGCTTTGGAGTAGGCCCCTCATAGAAGCGGATGAGCTAACAGCGCGCTACCAGGATCATCGGGCATTTCTCGGCGAACCCGGATTTTGCGGCTCGGCGGTTATATCACCAGCCGCGCTTCGATCAGGTCGATTTCCCGGACGAGCCGGCGCAGGAGTACGTCGTCGATGATATGCGAGCGCCGCAGGCGGTAAAGCGCTTGACGCTCGGCCTCGATGCCCGCGAGGCGCAAACGCTTCTCCGTATTCGCAAGCTGCTGAGCGCGGCTGACATCCTGCCGCCGCTCCGAGGTGGGCGCCTCAACCCCCTCGTACCGATCCATGGCTCGGGCGCCAGCCTCGACGGCTAGGGATGCATCCGCCTGCTCCTCGACCAGGCGATGCTGCAGCGCCTCGATGGCCTTCACGGCGTCGTCACGCGCAGCGGCGCGGGCTGCGTCTTCCTCGGCATCTTGGCTGGGCTCCGGGGGCAGATGGAGCCCACGGAGCAGAGGCGGCAGGACCGTGCTCGCCAGGAGAAGGGAAGTCAGGATCACCCCCATCGCCAGCAGGATCGCGAGATCCCGAGCCGGGAACGGAGTACCGTCCTTGAGGGTCAGCGGCAAAGTGAGAATGCCTGCGAGGGTTATGGCGCCCTTCACGCCAGCCAATGTCGTGGCGGCCACGAGGCGCCAGGTCGGCCCTTCACGTTTCTCACCACGCCGCCGCGCCTTCACGAGCGTGAGTTGGAGGGAGACCCAGACCCAGACGAACCGGATCGCCATCAGTCCCAAAGTGATGACTAAGGTCCAAGTGACGAGCCAGCCCGCCCCCTGCACATCAGCCTGCTTCACCGCATGACCAAACACGTCCGGCAGCTGCTCGCCCAGGAGGACGAAGATTGAGCCGTTGGCAGCGAGCGCGACGGTGTCCCACACGGCTGTGCGGCGGACGCGGGTAGTGCCTAGGCTGCGCCCCTGGATCTCGACATAGGTCATAGCGATGCCCGCGGCGACGGCCGCCAGGATGCCGGATGCATGCAAATGCTCGGCTGCAAGATACGCACCGAACGGAGTGAGCAAGCTGAATAGGATCTGCAAGCCCGGATCTTCACCCGTGCGCCGCCGTAGGAAGTCTTGAGCCCCCATCAGTACGAACGTCGTCAGGGCACCGATGCCGAGGCCTCCGAGGGCCAGCCAGACGAAAGTTGTCGCGGCCTCAGGGAGCGAGAAGGTTCCTGTGAGAGCGGCGGCGATAGCAAAGCGCAGGCAGACGAGACCGGTTGCGTCGTTCAGGAGCGCCTCGCCTTCGAGGATATGCATCAGGCGCCGCGGTACGGGGGCCTGAGCCGCGACCGATGAGACCGCAATCGGATCGGTCGGCGACAGGACCGCCGCCAGCGCGAACGCAACCGCGAGCGGGATACCGGGGATCATGCTGTGGATCAGCGCTCCAATGCCGAACACCGTCAGGGCGACGAGACCGAGTGCTAGCGCCAGCACAGCCTTGCCATCACGGAACAGGTCGCGCTTCGGAATGCGCCATCCGTCTAGAAACAGGAGCGGCGGCAGGAAGACCAGGAAGAAGATTTCTGGATCCAGCGATGTGCTGGGCAACGGACCGAGAGCGAGCGCCACGCCAATGGCGATCTGCATCAAAGGAAGCGGCAGAGGAAGCAGGCGACCGAGGGCACCACTCACCAGAACGGACAGCAGCAAGGCCAGAACGACAGTTACGCTTTCCATTTCTCTCTTTCGGTTGGGTCGGCCCACCAGGGCTGAGGCCAGCGGCAGCCCACACGCACAGTTCGGTGCACCGATCGCCGAGCGGCAAGTGCAAGTTACGACTCGTTGAGGCATCGTCGTAGGCCAGGTCGCCAGTGGCGGAGATATCCTCCGGCCCGACGCCGCTTATGAAGCCGGCACTGGCTCGCACGTAGGCGTTCCACGTGCCGCCGGGCTCAAGGGCATCGCTCGCCCGATCGCTGCCCGCCGCGACGGCTCGGAGCCGCTTCTCCCAGTCACCGCACGCCTCCTGCGCCGCGTCCTCGTCGTCCTCGAGCTGGACGATGCCGGGATGCGCCTTCGACCACGGCAGATCGCCTCAGTCCACCGGGAAGCCCGACGCCTCGGCGATCTCGACCCAGGCGTTGCGGTCGCCCGGGTGGAACCACTCGCAGCCGAGATCGAGCGGATAGCCCCCGAGGTCCTGGGTGTGGGCGCGGCCGCCGAGACGCGGCGACGCCTCAAGCAGCAAGGTCGACGAGCCCTGAGCTGCAAGTCGCCGCGCGGTGCCGATGCCCGCGGTGCCTCCTATACAATGATAACGTCGAAGGTGTTGTCCATGGAGCCAAAGTAAAGCCAACAATGGGCTGGGACAAGCGCCGACGCTCGCGGAGAGCGGCGGCGTTCGTGCCAGTTCAACTCCATTCGGACTTACGCTCTGGGCGACTGGAGCGTCCCTTACGGGATGTCGTCACAGCCCACTGAATGACCGGGATGGGCGCAAAGCCGAACGACCGCTTTGGCGCGGGTCGGCGATCCGGCATGGCGTAGTCTGGCCGAAAGTGGCCGGTCCGCTTCCGAGACGATCTGGTGCAAAAGCTGACGATCCCCTTACGACCCCAACTCGGTCACGCGGACAGCTAACGGCACTTCCCGAAAGCGGTCATTCATCGACCGTCCCGCAACTTCGGCTCGGAGTTGCAATCGGACGTTGGCCTTCTGGCAGGAAGTTGACGCTCGACCTTCGGCCTAGGTTGGCGACACGGTCCGTTCTCTCCCAAGATCTGAGGAGGCCAATCTGCAAAAGCATTCCGAAGCTCGCCGTCCGCGCGCAGGCAGCCGTGTCCGTGTCACGCTAAGGCGTGGCTGCCGAGGTTTCATACGCGGCGCGCGACCGGTCGATCACCCCGGCTCGACCAAGTTGGTGAAGCTCGCGATGATCCCTGGCATCCGGCTGCCCGTGCGGGAGGCGGCCATCAGCCGGACCCGGTAGCGGGCGCCGTCCGCCCCCTCGACAGTCCTCTCGGAGGGCCCGCTCGCCGCCAGCACCGCCGGGATCTCGTTTTGCAGCCAGGCCAGGGGGATCGGCGCCGAGAAGTTGCGCAGGGACCGGCCGACATCGCTCGGCTGCAGGCCGAAGATCTGCGCCGCGGCGCCGGTAAACATGCGGATATGGAGGTCCGGCGTCAGCAGCACGCTGGCGACGTTTATGCCCTCGAACAGCGTGGCTTGGTCGTCGCTCAGCTGGTCGATCGCCTCGATCTTCGACGTAAGTTCGGAATTGACCGTCTGCAGCTCCTCGTTCAGGGACTGCGTCTCCTCCTTCGAAGCCTCGAGCTCCTCGTGGGCGGCCTGCATTTCCTCGTTGACCGAGGACAGCTCCTCGTTCGAGGATTTGAGCTCCTCCAGCGAGGTCTCGTATTCCTCGATCACGGCCTGGAGCCGTTCGCGCGTCACGTTCAGCTCGCGCTCCAGACCCTGGAGCGCCGTGTCCCGCTCGTTCGCCTCCAGGGCCTGCTGCCTCTCCTTCTCGACTGGCGCGGCGGCCTCCTTGAAAACGACCAGGAACAGGGGCTCGCTCGCGCCGGGCGTGGTCAGCGGCTTGACCACCAGAGAGATCGACTGGAGACGGCCGTCCGATAGCGCGACGCCGATGCCGTCGCGCACGACCAAGGTATTGCCCTCGATCGCCTCGCGCAGGGCCGTCCGGAGGTCCAGCCGCAGGCCCTTGCGCGCCATCGCGGCCAGCTCCCGGGTCGGCTGGCCGGGCACCACCTCTAGGTGATCGCCGATCCGCGACGAATAGTGCACGGCCTCGCCCGTCCGCGTCACGACCGCATGGGGCGGCGTGAACTCAGACAACATCTGGCTCTCCACCGCGTGCCGCAGGGCCGCATGCGTCGTCACGTTGCGCCTGTGTGGCTGGCCAGTACTCGCGAAGATCGGCGAGTCCGCCCCGGACATCGGCCGCAACCGGACCGGCGGGATCGCATCGCGGGCCTGGAAGATCCGGTACTGTTTGTTGATCGTCTCGAACAGGTCCTCGAACCGCGTTACGTTCTCGGCCATCCCGATGAACAGGTAACCGCGCGGGCGCAGGGCGTAGTGCAGCACTGGTATCAGCTGCTGCTGGGCCTCGACGCCGAGGTAGATCATCAGGTTGCGGCAGGAGACCAGATCAAGGCGGGAGAACGGCGGGTCGCGCAGCACGCTGTGGGGCGCGAAGGTGCAAAGGTCGCGCACGGCCCTAGCGACCACCGCGCTATCTCCCTCGACGACGAAATGCTGCGCGATCCGCTCGGGCGAGATGGCGGACAGGTAGGCCGTCGGGTAGCGGCCGGTCCGCGCCACAGTGAGCGCGCGCTCGTCGATGTCGGTGGCGAAGATCTGCACGCGCGGCGGATCCGCCAGGGTGAGCATGTGCTCGCGCACCAGGATGGCCAGGGAATAGACCTCCTCGCCAGTCGAGCAGGCCGGCACCCAGATCCGCACGCCATCGGTCGCCGCGCGCACCTCGAATAGTTTCGGGATAATTTGGGTGGCCAGCGCCTCGAAAGCGGCGGTGTCGCGGAAGAAGTTCGTCACGCCGATCAGCAGGTCCCGAAACAGAACCCCGACCTCGGCCGGGTCGGCCCGCAGCAGCTTAAGGTAGGCGTCCGGCCCGGCCGCGCCGACGACGCTGATGCGCCGCTGGAGGCGGCGCACGAAGGTGCTGGGCTTGTACCCCGAGAAGTCGTGGCCGACCTGGCGGCGGAGGATGGCGAAGATCTCGGTGAGCAGCTCCGCGTCAGGCTCCCGCGCGACCGCGTCGACCTGCGCATCCGGCGCCCCGGCGAGGTACGCCGCGACGTGCGCCGCGATCCGGCCGCCCATCAGTTCGGCAGTCTCGCCAAAATCGACGAAGCCGGTCCGCAACGAGCTGAGCGGCATGTCGGCGGTCTCGGGGCCGTCGCCATCCGCGGTCTGGGCCAGAGTCAGGCCGCCGTGCTCCTTGATCGCCTTGACGCCGATGGCGCCGTCGCCGTCGCCGCCGGACAGGATCACCCCTACCGCGCGCTCGCCCTGGTCGAGGGCAAGCGCGGTCAGGAAGATGTCTATCGGCTTGGTCTCGCGGCTCTCCGGCCCAAGCGGCGTCAACGTCAGCCGGCCGCCCGCGATGCCCACGACGGACCCGGACGGCATGACGTAGACGCGGCCCGGCCGGACCTGCACGCCATCGGTGGCGGCCTCGACCCCAAACGGCGTGAACCGGGCCAGCACGTCCGGGAGCAAGCTCTTGTGCTCCCGGCTGAGATGCGTGACCACGACGAAGGCCGCCTCCAGCGTCTCCGGCACCCCGCGGAAGAAGCCACGCATCGCCTCGATGCCGCCCGCGGACGCGCCGATGCCGACGATCGGAAAGTGGTCTTGGTCCATCACCGCGTTCTGAGCCTTTGGATCGATGCCGTGCCGTTCGCCGGATTCCAGCATCATGCGTTCGCGCCCGATGTCGAGGACGGTCACGCGGATCAGCCGTCGCGCGTGACTTCCTGCACAACGTAGGCGAGGCAGCGAGCCCGGGCCTCGGGGCTCTTCAGCCGCACGAATAGGCGCAGCAGCGCCACCACTTCGCTGGGATGATCCAGACCCTCCACGGTGGTCGCGGCATCAGGTATTCCGGCTGGGAAGGTAGTCAGGAAGGTCGCGACGGGGACGCCCAGCGTTCGGGCAATGCGGACCAGCACAGCCAGGTTGTGGTCCTGCGGATCGTCACCGTTCATTCGGGCCTCTCCGCCGATCCTTGCGCCAAGCCCATCTTTGCGCCACGACCCTCAATGCACGGCGATCCCGGCCGCCCGCGGTCCCATCACGCCGGCGATGCGACGCCCAACATGATGGAGCACGTGGCCCAGCAGGAGGCGGGTCTGGAGGTCGGGCTCGACCTCCGCGGCCTCATAGGCGTCGATGAGAGACGTCACCAGCTGTTGTGAGGGGCCGGGGTCGCTGCCGGAGGCCGGTGCCCCGGCGGCCTGCTCGCGGGAGCGCCGAACGAGGTCGCGCGAGGCCTGAAGCGTCCGCCGCGTTTCCTCGGCCGCTGCGCGCAACTCACGGGCGACTTCAAGGCACCGATCTGCGCGGGGGCGGTCCAACATGGGCACTCCAAGCTGCACTGAATGCCCACACGTACATCACTTCCGAGCGGACAATGGCATCGTGCGCTCAATTTCTAGGTGCAGCAATCCCGATGTCGAATTTGATGGCGATTGAGCGGATCAAACGTCGGCATCTGCAGCTAATGCGAACGGACGCGAGTGTACCCGTTGAGTTCCGGGGTCTTCATCCAATAAGATGCCGGGAAGCGGACCATTCGGCCTTCTGCAATGGGTCGTGAGTGAAAGCCGCGGCTATGTCCACTTTGATGCATCTACCGTCCGGAAACGGACGGGCTGAAAACCACCCATCTCGGACATTTGTCCTATTGTGCTATGAGTGGGGTACGCCCGCTGCCAAACCCATGCTTCGACGCGGCGTGGCTAGGGTGAAGAGGGTTGTTGCCTTAATCGCTCCGGCAGGGCCTAGCGCGGTCGCGCGCGATTTATGGCTCGTCCTGACTACTCAGATGCAGGTAAGTTGAGTCGAACTCCGCGACCGCCAGCAGCCCATCCCAATCGTGAACCGTCAACCGTCTGCTGCGCAGCGTGGCAAGTCCAGCGCCCTTCAGATCGCGGAGGGTGCGGTTGACGTGGACCGACGTGATCCCAAGCGCGTCCGCAAGCTCGAGCTGCGTCATTGGCAGGGAACAGGTGTGATCCGGTGCAAGCCCAACCTGCTCTAGACGCGTGATCAGCTCGCAGAAAAGATGAGCCGTGCGGACATAGGCTTCGCGCCGACCGACGTTCAGCAACCACTCCCGGACAAGCGCCGCATCGATCAACGTACAGCGCCACAACACTGCCTCAAGACGCGGATGTAAACGCAGTACCTGTCGCATTGCGTCGTGCTGAATGAAACCGATCCTGCACGGACCGACCGCAGAGATGCTGTTGTCGAGCATCTTCAGATGCAAGCTCTGGAGGTCGGGCACGTCCCCTGGAACGTGGAACGCCATAACCTGACGCTTGCCGGTCTGCGTGGTCTTATAGACGGCGACGAAGCCTTCGAGAACCGCGAAGCACTGCGAGGGGCGGTCGCCCTCGCGCACGATGTCTTGGCCTGGCTCGAATGACGTCACGTGCACAGGGAGGGCGAGCAGCACCGCCTTCTCATCCTCGGATAAAGCAAAAAGGGCGATGCTCTCTACTTTGCGGAGGATCGAGTGAGTGTCAGTTTGATGAGCTGGTCCAGTCAGCGCCATCCCACCACCTTTCGTGACCAGAACCGGATAGTCTCAGGCCACCGATTTCTAGGACCATATACCAATTCCGGCAATCGCACACCGTATTAACGGCGGACATTTAGCCGCCAATTTATGTTGTGACTGTGGGTGCGGATCCATGCAACACTGGACCACCGCTGACAAATCCTAAGGAGATCAGCGGCTGAGAGATTTTCGTGCTCTCCCTTTTTGAGGGCGGCATGGCTTGCTATTATTTCGATATCTACGACCCTGATCTCGTGCATGACGACGTGGGAGTGGAATGCGCTGATCTAGAAGCCGTCCGTCTGCAAGCCAAGCGTACGCTTCCTGAGATAGCCAGAGACCTCCTGCCGAAAGACGGCGATCACCATTTCATCTCCGTCGTGGTGCGCGATGAGTGGAACCAGACGGTCTACACGGCAACGCTTGCTTTTAGCGGTCTGATCGTAGGCCCGCCGTCACAAGCAAGGAGCTAAGGGTCATCTGATGTCAATGACAAGAGCCGACATCATGCGCGCAACTGTGTCTATACAGTATTATCGACAGATTTTGACTTGTTCATTCGTAAATTCGGCCACGCCGATTAGCCCGTAAGAGGAGGTTATAAGCTTCCACAAGGGGCTCTAAGCAGAGCGAGACAGCAGTTCCTGCTTTTGTCAACACACGCCCGGAAGCAGATCGCCGCAAATCAACCCTTCTCAGACGCTCATACAGTCCATCTTGAACGGCGGTATCTGGCCGAAAGCGGGCTGGCTGGTTTCGGCTTCGCCATGTCCTTAAGCGGACATCGCAGCAGTCTCGCTTCTCGTATCCAAAGAAGACGTTTTGCCGACGTTTGAATAGCCGACATGGTTGCCCGACAGGATTTTAGTCGCGCTGACCAGTCTATCATATACGGCCCACGACCGTCGGGAAAACGATCGGATTTCCGACAGAGACAACTTATGCGGCCGGCGCAGAGCTACCAGTCGTGCCGCTGAAAGCGTCCGCTGTGTTGATATCCGTATAGAACGTTGTCCGTTGGCTGGAATCGACGGCTGCGGACGCTTTTTCCGCCCATCCCTGCTGTCCGCTACAGCATGCCCTAATGGACGGCCGGAATACCGAACGGACCTTGAAGTACCGCGTCTACGATCGGCGTGGGTGGCGAGTGGGCGTTGATGGCAAGTCTTGAAGCGGACGTGCTCACTGCGAGGTGATGAGTTCTTTGATCCGCGAGGCGAGCGCCTCCATGGCGAATGGCTTGGTCAAGACCTGCATGCCGGGAGCGAGGTGCCCGTTGCCGACCGCCGCGTTCTCCGCGTAGCCGGTGATGAACAGCACCTTGAGGTTTGGCCGTCGCTCGCGACCCGCGTCAGCCATCTGCCGCCCGTTCATTCCCCCTGGCAGGCCCACGTCGGTGACCAGCAAGTCGATGCGCACGTCCGACTGGAGGGCTTTCAGCCCCGCTACACTGTCGCCTGCCTCGATGGCCGTGTAGCCGAGATCCTCCAGAACCTCCGTCACCAGCATGCGCACGGACGGCTCGTCGTCGACGATGAGCACCGTCTCGCCCTGTCCGGCGCGCTCTGCCTCGGTTAGCCGGACGATGGCATCGTCTTCCTCGGTCTCGCCGTAGTGACGCGGCAGATAGAGGCACACCGTCGTGCCCTCCCCGACCTCCGAGTAGATCCGTACCTGTCCGCCCGATTGCCGGGCGAAGCCGTAGACCATCGACAGGCCGAGCCCCGTGCCTTGACCCATGGGCTTGGTCGTGAAGAACGGCTCGAATACCCGCGCAATCACCTCCGGGGTCATGCCGCACCCGGTGTCGGTCACGCAGAGCGACAGGTACTGCCCCTCGGGGATCTCGTGCTGGATTGCCGCCGGCCGATCCAGCCACTTGTTGGCGGTCTCGATGACGATGCGGCCGCCGTCCGGCATCACGTCACGGGCGTTGATGCACAGGTTGAGCAGGGCGTTTTCAAGCTGGCCAGGGTCGATCAGCGTGGGCCATAGACTCGCCGAGCCGACGGTCTCCAACGCAATCTCCGGCCCTATGGTGCGCCGGATCAACTCCTCCATATCCGCGACGAGGCGGTTCACGTTGGTCGGCTTGGGGTCGAGCGTCTGGCGGCGCGAGAAGGCGAGGAGGCGATGCGTGAGCGCGGCCGCGCGCTTGGTCGCCCCCTGCGCGACGCTCATGTAGCGGTCGAGGTCGCCCAGGCGGCCCTGGCCCATGCGCGTCTGCATCAGTTCCAGCGACCCCGAGATGCCGGCGAGCAAGTTGTTGAAGTCGTGCGCCAGGCCGCCGGTTAGCTGGCCCACCGCCTCCATTTTCTGTGACTGGCGCAGGGACTCTTCGGCTTGGCGCTGCTCGGTGATGTCTGTCGCCTCGGGCATAATCTCGATGACCCGGCCGGTCTCGTTCAGCACCGGGTTCATCAGGAAATCGTAGATGCGCGTTCCACCGTCGGGCATGACGAGCGGCAGTTCCGCCCGCATCCGTTCTCCCCGATTGACGGCCTCCAGGGCGCCGGCGACGACCTCGGCCATGCCAGGCGTGCCCGTGAACCACGGTGTTTGCGGGAAGGGTTGCCCGACGACGTCCGCGAGTTCGGCGCCGATCGCGTTCAACGCGGCATGGTTGGCGTCGAGCAACGAACCGTCGAGATCGACCCGCCCCATCAACTGCCGAGTCGAGTCGAAGATCACGCGCTGACGGGCGGCGTAGGCGCGGACCTCTTCTGTCCGCTCCTCAATGCGCTGCTCCAGCGTCGCGTTAAGGTCGCGCAGCGCCGCCGCTACACGGTCGCGCTCGGCCTCGATAGCCCGCCGTTCCTCCACGTCGATGAGCACGCCCGGGAAGCTCAGGGGTGTGCCGTCCGGCGCATGCTCGACCCGGCCGTTCGCCTCCAGCCAGTAGTAGTTCCCGTCCGCGCGCCGCGTGCGGTACTGATGCGCATAGGCGCCGCCGCGGACGATGACCTCGCCGATGGCGTCCGAAAGCCCAGCTTGATCGTCGGGATGCACGGTCGCGACGATTTTGGCGAGCGGGATGCCGTCTCGGCCGAGCGCCGGATCAAGGCCAAAAGCGGTGGCGAACGCCTCGTCGACAGTGAACCTGTCGCTGGGCAAGTCCCAGTGCCAGGTGCCGATGATTGCGCCTGCCGCGAGGGCCAGCTGGACGCGCTCTGCGTTCTTGCGAGCCAGCCCCTCGCTGACGCGCAGGGCCTCCTGAGTTTCGTAGCGGTCGGTTATGTCCTGCACGGTGCCAAACATCCGCACCACCCTGCCGGCCTCGTCGCATACGAAGCTGCCACGGCGCGCAATCCAACGCAGTTCGTCATCGTCCGCCCGGTGGATGCGGTACTCGACGTCTCGTGCGGCAGTGCCAGCTCGCCGGGTCTCGTCGTTCGACAGAATGCCGCGATCCTCCAGCACGACCAGCGCCTCAAATCGCTCTGTCGAGTAGAGATCGGCCGGTGGCACGCCGTAGATGCGGGCAAACTCTGGCGATACGCTCATCAGGCCGGTGTCGACGGCGACCTCAAACGTGCCGACATGGCCTGCTTCCTGGGCAAGGCGGGAGCGCGTGTCGCTCTCGCGCAAGGCCTTCTCGCTGTCCAAGCGCTCGTAGACCGCTGACATCAGACGGGCGAGCGTCTCGAAGAAGGCGAGCGCGTCCGTGTCGAACATGGGCGTCTGGGTCGAGGCGAAGGAAATCACGCCGCGTAGGCTGCCACGGCTCATGATCGGGAAGCCGGCGTAGGCGTTTAATCCAATGCTCCGGGCGGTCTGGTAGGCGGGTTCCTCGCTATGCTGGACATCGGTGAGCATCAACGGCTGACGCTGTTCGGCAACGATGCCGCAGAGCGGCGCGCCATAGGGCATCCGATGCAGAAAAGCCTGTACCTCGTCGGTCGCGTTGAGCGAGTGAGTGAGGCGCAGATGTCCGCCGTCCTGCCAGATGTCGTAGGTGTAGCTACGATCGAACCCGAGGGCGCCCGCACTCTCGGACAGGATCGGATCAAGCACCGCGGCGGGATCGGTGGCAGTCAACAGGGCTTGTGAGGCCTTGGCCAGGACCTCAATGCGCCGGGCTTGCCGCAGCTCGAACCGCTGCTGTTCCAGGACTTGATCGCGGCCCTCGACGGCGCGGCGCATCTCCAGCAAGCTCGCCACCTGCCGTCCGAGTGCCCTGAGGTCGTCTGCCTGCTCTGGCGTCAGTCCCTTGGCCCGGGGCGCAGTGTCGATGACGCACAGCGAGCCCAGCACCTGTCCTTCGAGAGATCGAAGGGGCGCGCCCGCATAGAAGCGGATGTACGGCTCACCCGTGACCAGGGGGTTGGCCATGGTCCGCGGGTCGGCGGTCAGATCCGGAATGACGAGGAGGTCGGGCTCCACGAGGGCGAACTTGCAGACCGAGCTGTCGAGGTCAGTCTCGCAGTGCGGGAAGCCGACGCGAGCCTTGAACCACTGCCTGTCGATCGCCACCAGACTGACGAGGGCGACCGGCGTCGCACATAGGCGGGTCGCGAGACGTACGACATCGTCGAAGCCCTGCTCGGGCAGGGTGTCGAGAATGTCGTAAGCGGCGAGCGCGGCGAGGCGGGCCGGATCGGTTACCGCGTACGGAATGGTGGTCATGTCGCGTCAGGCCGACGGGCGCCCGGTCTTCAAGCTCCCTCGCCTGGATCGAGGTGCGAGAATGGGGGCCTCGCGGTCGATCATGAGGCGGAGGGCCGATCGGATGACTTCGCTGACGCTGGCGTAACGCCCTGAGGCGACCTGTGCCTGGAGGTAGGCCTCCAACTCCTTGGTCAGGGCGATGCAACGGATCGGCGTGCTTGACATAGGTTGCCCTTGCACGACCGGCCCGGGCTATCAATCCTTATGCGCTCAGCGACCACCGGGACTTAAAGCAAAGCTGCGAGATCGCCCGAACCAGAACTCCTTGAAGCAGACATCTCGACTTACTGGAAAGGGTCGAAGGCAGCCCCTGCCCATAGATAACTGGGTGAGCAGAAACGCAGACCTCAGGCCCGACCTAACCCCATCCATGCATCCAGCACACGCCTGATATCTGGCATTTGGTATGCCAGGGAACGCCGTTCGGTGTCATAAATGCTGCACCGCAAACGCCTAACCGGACTGTCCGCAATGACTGCTCTGCTCCTCTCCGCTCTCGTCGCCGCCGTTGCTGCCAACGTCGCGCTGGTCCCCTTCGCGGCGGACCGTTTGAGCTCGAAGAGCAGCACCCCGGTCGAGGCTCGTGGGCTGCTCGCCAGCAACGAGAACCGTCTCGCTGTGACGAAGATCGCTGCCTGATCGCCTTACATCGCGCTGCACTGCGAATGGATCAGCCCCGCCCAGCTCGTGCTCGGCGGGGCTTTCTATGTCTGCGCTCCGTCAGTAGCTGCGCTCACTGCTGGCGCTCATCCGCCTCGGGATGTAATCGCCCGAGCGGGATTGCTGACCAAAGACCAGCCAGCCGAGACCGAAGCCGACCGCACCCGCGATGAACAAGCCCGTCATCGTGCCGCTGTCCATGTTGCCAACAGCACGACTGCCCTGCCGGTAATGGCGAGAACCGTACTCCGAGGCGTTGTCCCACGCGTCCGACGCCTTGCTGCTGGCATCCCGCAGCGTCTCCTGCGCCCGATCCACGACCCCGGCACCGCCGTCAGATGAACGGCCAGTCTGGCTTGAGCCGGGACGGCCATCAGATCGTCCGAGCGGATCGTTTGCGCGAATATCTGCCATGGTTATCGCTCCTCCTGCGCTCTGGGCTGCGCATGAGATGGGAACCGCTCAGGGGCGGAAGGTATCCCCGGAGACAACCCGTAACCGCCTGTATTGATTTATGATGCAGAGCCGCACGACGGTCAGCAGCACCAGCCAGGTAAGAGACTCGGAGGGAAGGTCGGCGCCTCCCTCTCAGCCCTAGCGACGCTTCCAGGCCCGGGACGGGCTCGACGCTTCCCAGCTGGGCGTCACCGCATCTACCCAGCTCACACCCTGCCATCGTCTGTTCTCTGAGCTTGGCCAGAGTATTAGAACGAACACGGAACATCGCGAGGTGACAGCCCTGTGTCACTGCCATTCGTGAACAAAGCGGGCCTCGGTAACGGCTTGTTAACCGTGCTGGCGCAGGATGGCCGCAGCGACCCGCCTTGGGGCTGAGCGTCGGAGGAGCAGCACCGGGCCGTTACACGGTCGGTCACGGTGCGACTTAGCCGATGTGGTTGCTCTAGGCCCGCCTCAGTCCCCCTGGGCGGGCCTTGCTCGTTCTAGGTGTTTGATCCCGCGGTGTGGTGGTACGGTTGACCACCATGCTGCGAGGGATGCGCTATGGGCCAGGTTCTCCATGGAAGCGCCACCACGACGGAGCGGCTGTGTTGAAGGTCAAGCGGTGATCGACCGCCAGGGCGTGCGGTCGCGAACGATGGCGTTGAGCGTCACCAGGAGCTTTCGCATCACGGCGACGAGGGCGACCTTCTTCGGCCGACCTCGCTGGGTCAGCTGCTCGTAGAAGGACCGAAAAGGAGAGCCTCGCCGGATCGCGGTCAGAGCGGCCATGTA
The DNA here is from genome assembly GCF_054818005.1 of Methylobacterium sp. CM6246. Taxonomy (NCBI): domain Bacteria; kingdom Pseudomonadati; phylum Pseudomonadota; class Alphaproteobacteria; order Hyphomicrobiales; family Methylobacteriaceae; genus Methylobacterium; species Methylobacterium sp. CM6246. The sequence goes on along the minus strand of NZ_JBTXKY010000003.1, from coordinate 123,968 downwards.
GAGCACGCCCCGCACCGAGGTTCGTCCACCCGCGATGGATCTTCGACCTCGCATCAGACCGGAGTCGCGGTTGATGGGAGCGATGCCGACGAGCGCCGCAATTTGGTGGCGCCCGATGGTGCCGAGCTCGGGCAACTGGGCCAGAAGCGTGCGTGCGGTCACGTCACCGATCCCGGGCACGGACTTGAGCAGCGCCTCGGTCTCGCACCAGACCGGAGAGGCCTTGATGGCTTGTCCAATGTCGCTGTCGAGTTCTGCGAGTTCTTTCTCCAGGAAGCCGATGTGTCGGTCGAGCCGCCGGGTCAGCTGCTTGTCCACGGCTTGATCGCGACGGTTGGTCTCCATGCAGATCATCCCGATGATCTGCCGCCGCCGGCTCACGAACTCGGCGAAGTGCCGTCTCTCCGGCTCCGGCAAGGGCCTGGCCGGTGGTCTGATGCGTTCGGCGAAGAGGGCAATGACCTCGGCGTCGAGCGTGTCGGTCTTCGCCAACCGGCCCATCGCTCTGGCGAAGTCGCGGATCTGACGCGGGTTGACGATACAAAGCGGCAGCCCGACAGCGGCCAGTGCTGCAGCGACGCTCGCCTCGAAGCCACCGGTAGCCTCCAGGACGATGAGGGCCACAGGTAAGCCACTGAGCCGACGCGCGAGAGCATCCAGCTCTTTAGGTGTTACGCGGGACATGGAATGCCTCGTCCGACGGTCTGAGGTGAACGTCGAGACGATCCTTCGACACGTCGATGCCGACGAAGATGGTGGGTTGTTCGTCCATGACCCTACCTTGCAAATGCGGGCTCTGGCCCGAGCGGCTGTCCGGGTTCGGGACTGTGGCGGTGAGGGCCGCACCTTGCTCTGTCGCGGGCTTAGAAAACCCTAGGCAAACACGGGCTGACCCTCACCTTGTAGCCTCACTGGCTTCACTCCAGCGGGCAACTCAAAGATACAAGGCAGTCCGTCGCGCGATCCAGCTACGTGAAGAGAGCGTAAGGTCGCTGGCCAAGCGCTACGGCGTCAGTCCGACGACGGTGCAGAAGTGGCGTAAACGGACGAGCACAGCGGATGCCCGGATGGGACCCAAGGAACCGCGCTCCACCGTGCTCACCGTTGAGGAGGAAGCGATCATTGTCGCTTTCCGCCGGCACACCCTGCTGCCGCTTGACGACTGCCTTTACGGCTTGCAGCCGACGATCCCGCACCTGACGCGATCCTCGCTGCATCGCTGCCTGGAACGGCATGGCATCAGCCGACTACCCGAGATCGACGGCAACAAACCCAAGAAGCAGCGCTTTGCGACCTACGCCATCGGCTATGTGCACGTCGACATCGCTGAGGTGAGCACGGCCGAAGGTAAGCTCAGGCTGTTCGTAGCCATTGATCGAACCAGCAAGTTTGCCTTCGTTCGGCTCGTGGAGAGCGCCGGCAAGATGGAGGCGGCGCAGTTCCTGCGCGATTTCATCGAGGCGGTGCCTTACCGCATCCACACCGTGCTCACAGACAACGGCGTTCAGTTCACATCACGCCGACAGGACATCTACGATAGCCAGCACATCTTCGACCGCGTCTGCAACGAGCACGACATCGAGCATCGGCTTACCAAGGTGAACCATCCTTGGACCAACGGACAGGTCGAGCGGATGAACCGCACGATCAAGGAGGCGACGGTCAAGCGCTACCACTACGACAGCCACGACCAGCTTCGAACGCATCTGCACCTGTTCGTCGATGCCTACAATCATGCTCGCAGGCTCAAGACCCTGCGGGGCCTGACACCAACTGAGTTCATCTTGAACGCCTGGACGAAAGAACCCAATCGCTTCAGGATCGACCCGTCACACCTCATCCCGGGACCATACACCTAGTGGGCGAAATCAGACGCTTGATACCTGGCTCTGGGCCCATGGCCGCTAACCAACGGCTCGCGAGACATAATCTGTGTTAAGCCCCTCCGATGTCGGACGGGGTCGGCCAATCCTGGTTTGTGGCCATCGGCGCCTCTGGCGCTGACGGCCTCGACGACATCAGGGTGATACTGCGCGAGTTGCCGCCCTCGCTGAACGCCGTCGTGCTGATCGTCCTGCACAGGCTCTGGGACAAACCTAGCCATCTCGCCGCTGTGCTTGGGCGAGTGGCCCACATGCCAGTCTGTGTGGCTTTAGACGGTGATCGGTACACCCCGGGCACGGCCTACATCGGCGAGCCGGCGGATCACCTCACGCTGGCAGCCAACAGCTTTGGGAGATTGGTGGACGATCCGAACCGGACGCAGCGCAACCGAACCGTAGACCTACTGTTTCGATCCGTTGCGGCGCATGGCGGCTCGCGCATCATCGGGGTAGTTCTGTCCGGATCCCTCGATGACGGGTCGCGTGGGCTGGCGGCCATCAACGAGATCGGCGGCCTCACGATGGTCGTCACACCTGCGCGGCCGCCGGAGCAGGGCATGCCGGAGAACGCCATTTCGTATGACGGTCCTATCGACCTGATCGGAAGCCCGTCTGAGATCGCCCAGGCCATCTGTGCTGCCGTCCAGCAGCCGTGAAGCTACCCACATCGGAGGGCAGCCGTTTCCAGACGGTACCAAGCGCCGGACTTGGTCCACTAGGGCTTTGACCAACGAGCCGATGCACGGCACCATGGCGCGTCCTCACGAGGGACACCCATCGGCCCGGTCCGCATATCTTACCCCCGAGTGTGGATTGGACCGGTGGGCCTTGGCGCTGGACGGCGGGCTGCCCCGTGATCGGGGAGGGTAGCTCGCCGGCGCTCTCGATCTACAGCTTCAAAGGGAACCGGGCGGCGTATTCTTCGCGCAGGGCAGCGAGACGCCCCTGTAGTTCAAGCACCTTCACCCGCTTCCCCACCGCAATGTCCCGTATCGCTTCAACCTCTGGTTGATCAGACAGGGCTTCTGCCGCTCGCGTAAGCTCATTTGCCATCGACTCGGTGTTTGAGATGTCTCGCGAGAGGACGTCCATCAGCTTCAGCATAGCCTGTTGCAGGTCCAAGGCGTTCATCAGGCGGCCCGCTTAGCGACTTTGGCCACCGTCGCGCGGCTGCACCCCGTGGCAGCCTGCACCTGGGACCAGCTCATCCCGCGGGCGAGCATGTCCGCGATACCGGCGTTGCGCTTGGTGTCCTCCGGGCGGCCCTTGTAGAGGCCGGCAGCCTTTGCCTTGGCCTGGCCCTCGGCCTGCCGGCGACGGCGATCCTCGAAATCCTTCCGGACGACTGCGGTGAGCATATCGAGCATCATGCCGTTGATCGCCTCGAACATCCGGGCGGTGAAGGCGTCCTCGTTAGCCGTTGCCATCATCCACGACGTCGGCAGGTCCAGGGCAACGACGCGCACCTGACGGGCGGCCAGCTCGGTCTTGAGCTTGTCCCAGTCGGCGGCCGTGAGGCGCGACAGCCGGTCCACTTGTTCAACGAGAAGGACGTCGCCTGGCCGTGAGTCCTTCAGCAGCCGGAACAGCTCCGGGCGGGCGAGTGTCGATCCGGACTCGTTCTCGACATACCACGAAGCGATCCGCAGGCCCCGTTCGTCGGAGAAGGCTTCTAGCGCCTCGCGAGCGCGGCTGGCGTCCTGCTCGTTGGTAGATGCGCGAAGGTAGGCCCGGACGAACATCAGAACAGCTATCGGTCTGGTTTGAATAGTTCATTGATAGGTAGTCTGTTTTGAACAGTCAAACGGTATTTTATGAACTAGCCTCAAGCCGGTGCGCTGAGGACATACCCAAACCGCACCGGCTCGACCCGCTGCTTTGGATGGTAAGCGAACCTGAACCCTTCTCCTTGAAGCCGACGCGTCGCCTCCGACCCATTACGGCTGGAAAATTCCTGACCCGTCACCCAACCAGGTCAGCTCCGCGCTCGGCCCTCGTCCCAATGATCAGGCTGTCCTAACTGCCAGGACCTTGTCGATCCGACGTCCGTCCATGTCGACGACCTCAAAGCGCCAGCCGCCGGCCTCGAAGGCGTCTCCAGCGGCTGGTATACGACCCAGTTGAAAGATCACGTAGCCGGCCAGCGTATTGAAGTCGTCTGAAGTCGGGTCCTCGGACAGCTCGAGCCGTTCGAGCGCCTCGCGGGCCGGCATCATGCCGTCGATCAGCAGCGAGCCGTCCGGGCGCTCAACCACGTCCGGTTCGTCGCCGGCCTCCGGGATGTCGCCGGCGATAGCCTCCAGCAGGTCCGTCTGGGTGACGATGCCCTCAAGGCTGCCGTACTCGTCCACGACCACAGCCATGCGCATCGGTTGGCTCTGGAAAGTCTCCAGCACCGCAAGGATGGTCATGCTCTCGTGCACGACAATGGGCGGCTGTGTGGCCGCCAGAACGTCGATGTCCTTGCCGTCGAGCACCTGGTCGAGCAGATCTTGCTTGCGCACGATCCCGACGATCTCGTCGACGTCGCCACGGCTGACGACGACCTGAGCGTGATCGCATTCGCGCACAGCCTTCAGCACGACGTCCCGTGGGTCGTCGGCATCGATCCAGAAGACCTCGTGGCGCGGGGTCATGATGTCCCGGACCTTGCGCTCGCCGATGGCGAAAATGCGCTCCACCGCCTCCTGTTGGACCTCACGGATCAGGCCGGCTTCCTGGCTCGCTTGGATGAGCAGGTTGAGCTCAGCGGTCGAATGCAGCGAGCCCTCGCCGTGACCGGCCTGGAGGTCGAAGAGCCGAAGCACGCCGTTGCCGAGGCCGTTGAGCAACAGGATCGCCGGGCGGAAGACGAGCAGGAACAGGCCGAGCGGACGGACGACGGCCAGCGCCGTGCGCTCGCTGCGCTGGATGTGTTTCGGCGTGCAACTTTGGGTCTGACTCACTTTCGGTGCAGGGGAGTTGATGGATCTCGGCTTTGGTCGTCGGAGATCCTGCCATGCCTCGCAGCCTGCATCCCAACTCGGTAATTCCGCGCGGACTCGTCATCGATCATGTCGAGATCGGCTCTGGCCTGACCATCACCGCCCGGCCTGTCGCCACCCTGGCCCGGTGTCCAAGCTGCGATCGGCCTTCGTCTCGAATCCATAGCCGCTACACGCGTACCCTGTCCGATCTGCCTGTCGCCGGGAGACCCGTCGTCATCGATGTCAGCGTCCGCCGCTTCCGCTGCGTCGGGATAGACTGCCGGACCAGGATCTTCGCCGAGCGGCTCGGGCCGGATCTCGCCGCTACCTACGCCCGGCGTACGGCCCGGCTCGACTGCATCGTGCGTCATCTGGGCCTTGCCCTTGGCGGCAGGCCCGCTGCCTGCTTCGCGCGTCGTCTTATGGTCCCTGCCAGTCGGGATACGATGCTCCGAACCGTGCGCCGCCGTGCCGTCCGTCCGGTGGAGCGTCCGAGCGTGATCGGCATCGACGACTGGGCCTTCCGTCGGGGACAGCGCTACGGCACGCTGGTCTGCGACCTGGAACGGCGACGTGTCATCGCCCTGCTACCGGATCGAGAGAGTAGCACGGTCGAGACATGGCTCGCCGCTCACCCCGAGATCACCATCGTCGCCCGTGACCGCGGCGGTGGGTATGGGGAAGCGACAGCGCGGGCTCTACCCCATGCCCTTCAAGTCGCCGATCGCTGGCATCTGATGGAGAATGCCAGCGCTGCCTTCCTCGACGCAGTGCGCAAGTCGATGGCCGCCATCCGCATCGCGGTGGGAGCCGCGACGGTCGATCCCGAACGTCTGACCTGCGCCGAGCGCCTGCAGTACGACGGCTATCTTCGGAGGGAGGCGACGGGCGAGGCGATCCTGGCTCTGTCGCGACAGGGCATGCCGATCAAGAAGATTGCCCGGACGACCGGGCACAGTCGCAAGCTCGTGCGCGACGTGCTTCGCGGTCTGACCGGCGACGTCTTCCGCGCCCGCCAGAGCAGCCTGGATGCCCATCTGCCCCGGCTCGATGCCGAATGGGCGGCCGGCTGTCGCAACGGGGCTGAACTCTGGCGTCGGCTTCGCGCGAACGGGTTCACCGGCAGCTTGCGGGTGGTCGGGGAATGGGCGACGCGGAGGCGACGCAGTGAGCGGGCGCCGGAGGGCGCGCCCAGCACGGTGCCGTCAGCGCGGATCCTCTCCCGGCTGATGACGACGGGGCGGGACAGCCTGACGAAGGCCGAAGCCGTCCTTGTGGCGACGATCGAGGGGGAGGTGCCGAGGCTCGACGAGGCAAGGGCCCTGTTGTCGCGCTTCCAAACTATGATCCGCGAACGGCGTCGATCCGATCTCGACACCTGGATCGAGGCTGCGGCCCGCAGCCTTCTGGCGTCCTTCGCCGGCGGCCTGCTCAAGGACAAGGCGGCTGCCGCTGCAGCTCTCACGCAACCATGGTCGAACCGCCAGACCGAAGGGCAGATTACCCGCCTGAAGCTCGTGAAGCGACAGATGTTCGGCCGCGCCAAACTCGACCTGCTCGAAGCTCGGCTGATCGGTACACCATGAGCCCCCCTGCATCGAGATTGCGCCAGACCCAATGTTCAACGCTGTTTGACAACGACATGTGACAACACCCTTCGGCGGCCGGGTGTTTCCTATCCACCACCTGCGACCAGATGCGCAGGGCGACGGCAGGATCGGTCTACTCGGTTCGCCGCGGGATGAGCTTGCCCAGGATGCGCGCCAACTGATCGGCCGAGTATGGCTTATGCAGCAGCTCGAAGCCGTCCAATCCGTCCTGGGCGAGGACGTGGCTGTATCCGGACGCCAACAGTACCGGCAGGTCCGGGAAGCGCCGTTGCAGCAGCCTCGCCAGCTCGATCCCGCCCATGCCGGGCATCACCACGTCCGAGAACACCGCGTCGAACCCGGCACCGTCCGGGCCGAGCGTGTCCAAGGCGGCCTCGGCGTTGGTCGCCCACGTGGTCCGGTAGCCGCAATCCTCCAGGATTTGGGTGGCGAAGCGCCCGACCTCGATGTTGTCCTCAACGACCAGCACGCATTGGCCGTCGCCCCCGAGAATTGCCTCGTTGTCGCGTGAGACGACGGGCGCAACGAACGCGGGGCTGTCGATCTCGGGCAGGTAGAGGGTGAAGGTAGTCCCCTGGCCCAGCGTGCTCTCAACGTCGATGTCGCCGCCCGATTGCTTGGCGAAGCCGAACACCTGGGACAGGCCGAGGCCCGTGCCCTTGCCGACTTCCTTGGTGGTGAAGAACGGCTCGAAGATGCGTGCGAGCTGGTCGAGGGCGATGCCGCTTCCCGTGTCGGTGAGCGACACCGCAGCGAATGGACTGGCAGCCCCAGCATGACCCCGTATAGCGGGAAGCCTGACGGCGCAGACGAGGCGTAACGTCAACGTTCCCTCGCCGTCCATCGCGTCCCGCGCATTGACCGCCATGTTGATGAGGGCGGTCTCGAACTGACTGAGGTCGGCCTTCACGAAGCAGGGCTCGTCCGGCAACTCGGTGACGACGCTGATGCGGGCCCCGGTGACCGTGTCGAGCATGTCGGCCACGGCCGCCGCCTGCTTTCCGACGTCGAAAATCTGGGGTTTGAGCGTTTGGCGCCTGGCGAAAGCGAGAAGTTGGCCGGTCAGCTTCGCGGCCCGGTCGACGGTGTCGGAAACCGCATCCATGTACCGGATACGGCGCTCCTCGGAGAGATCCGGGCGGCGGAGGAAGTCGACCGACGAGCGGATGATGGTCAGCAGGTTGTTGAAGTCGTGCGCGACGCCCCCCGTCAATTGCCCAACCGCCTCCAGCTTCTGTGACTGCCTCAGGGACTCCTCGGCCGAGGAAAGCCGTTCCTGGTACCGCCGCCGCTCGGTGACGTCCTGTACGTACTGGAAGGCGCCGATCATCTGCCCCTCGGTGTCCCGCAGGGTCGTGAACTTGAGCTCGTAGTAGGGACGCTTCCTGTCCGGACTTCCGAACTCCTGGACCAGCGTGAACTCCTCGCCGGCCAACGCCCTTCCCCAAGTCTCCCGAACCTGGGCGAGCATGTCGGGGAGGTGCGACAGCAGGTCGAGGATACGGTCACCAACCTTGGGACGAACCCCAAAAACCGCCTCGAATTCCTCGATCCAGGTGCGGTTGGCGGCCAGGAGCCGGAAGTCCATGTCGAGGGCCCCGACGAGGGCGTCGGTGGTCTCGAACACCTCGGCCCAGAGCTTGCGCTGCAGGAGCGCCTCCTCGACGCGCCGCTCCAGCGTCGCGTTCATCTCGCGCAGGCTGGCCTCGGCGAGCTTCTTGTCGTGGACGTCCTCGACCACCCCGTACCATCGCACGATGGCGCCGCCTTCGTTCCGGCGTGGCCGGGCACGGGCACGCATCCAGCGATGCTCCCCGGTTGCTGCCATGCGTACGCGATAGTCCACGTCCACGGGCTCGCCCGATGCCAGCGAGGCCGAGAACACGGCGAGGGTCTCCGGGAGGTCGTCCGGGTGCAGCGCCTTGAGCCAGCCAGTCCCGTCCGGCTCCCCCGGTTCCTGTCCTGTCAGTTCGAGCCATCGTTTAGAGTACGAGGTGATGTTACCGGCTGGGTCGCAGGTCCAAGGTACCTGCGGATTGAGCTCGACCGTCTGCCGGTAGTGCTCCTCGCTCTCGCGCAGGGCACGGTCGCCCAGCACCCGGCCGGTGGTCTCGTTTGTGAAGATGAAAAGACCCGCGACGCAGCCGGCGCCGTCGAGCACGCGCGAGTAGGAGAACGAGAACCAGGTCTCGGCCTCGCCACGGTCGGTATCGAGCTTCCATAATAGGTCGTCGAAACGGCGGCTGCGTCCGGCGAAGGCGTCCTCGATGATTGGCTTCGCCTGCGCCCAGGCATCGGCCCACACCACGTCGAAGCGCTCGCCCATCGCCCATTCCAGGCGGGGACCGAGCAGCGGGAAGTAGGTGTCATTGAAGAAGAAGTGGAGGTCCGGCCCCCAGGTCAGAATCATCGACTCCGGCGAGTTAAGCACGAGGCTGAGCGCCGTGCGGAAACCTTCAGACCAGGTCTCGGGCGATCCGAGGGGATGGCCCGTCCAGTCACGCTGGCGGATCATGCGGGCGGCCTCGCCGCCGCCAGCCAGGAAGGCCAGGGGGTCGATCACCTTGTCAGGACCCGCAGGCGAGAAGCGGCAACCACGGCGCCGGCCTTGGTTCGGTTCTGTATGACGTCGCAGTGGTCATGCGGGCCTTGGTGGATCGGTTCGTGAACCTGCAACGTGCCACTCCCCGACAAGGCTGCCTGAGATCGACGGAATGCCTCACGGCTTCGCGAGTAACGAGGCAGGCAGTCACGCATGTACAGGCGTGCCGTCAATGCACGTCGCCGTCGCGGACGTGCCACCGGGTTTCGTAGCGAAGGTTACCACCAAGCGGTCCAAGCCCGGACGAGCTGAATGCGAAGTTGCTGGGGTCTGCGCAGACGCTTGGCTTGACCCCAGACTTCAGGCCGCAGCCTCGTCGCTCGCTTCCTGCATAGAGGCAAGCGACGCCTCCAGGCGGCAAGTAAGGCCAGTCGGCGCGTAGGTGAGCTTGACCTCGCCGCCGACCTCGGCCGCGAAGCTCCGCTCGATCAGGCGCGATCCGAAGCCGCGGCGCGTCGGTTGCGCCAGGATGGGCGGTCCACCTTGCTCGGACCAAGTTAGGCAGAAGCGGAGCGCACCGCCCTCGTGGATGACATGCCAGCGCAAATCGACCGTGCCGGAGTCGTTCGACAGGGCCCCGTACTTTGCCGCGTTGGTGGCGAGTTCGTGTAGGGCGAGCGCCAACGCGAGGGCCGCCTTGGCGGATAGGGGAACGTTGGGGCCGCTGGCCCGGATGCGGGATGCCGCCTCCCCCCGGTGCACGGTCAAGGCGCCGTCCACGACGTCGGCGATGGGGGCCTGGGTCCAGCTGGATTGGGTGAGGATGTCGTGGGCACGCCCGAGCGAGATAAGGCGGGCCGAGAACGCCTCCCGGGCTCCCTCCAGATCCGCGGCATTGCGGAAGGTCTGGCTGGCAATCGCCTGGACCATGGCGAGGGTGTTCTTGACCCGGTGCTGCAACTCGCCGGTAAGCAGGCGCTGGTGCTCCTCGGAGCGTTTCCGCTCGCTGATGTCGAGCATCGCCCCGATCATGCGCACAGCCCGGCCTTGCTCGTCACGGATGACGTAGCCGCGGTCGAGAATGTCGGCGTAGGAGCCGTCGGCCCTACGGAAGCGGTACTCGTCGGTCCAGGTCGTACCGGTTCGGTCAATGACCGCATGGATGGAGGCGTCGATGCGGGGCCGGTCGTCGTGGTGGATATGGCCGATCCACCAGTCGCCCGTGGCCTCGACGGTCTCCGGCCAGTACCCGTAGGCCGCTTGGAGCGCCTCGTTCCATAGGACGTGGTTGGTAGTCAGGTCCCAGTCCCAGATCGCGTCGTTGGTGGCGCGCGCGGCGAGGCGGTAGCGCTCCTCTGTCTCCCGCAACACCTGTTCCGCCCTACGGGCTTCGGTGACGTCGCGCGCCGTGCCGATGAGGCGCATCGGACGGTCCCCCTCGAACAGCGTTTTGCCCTTGGCCGATACCCACCGCTCGGTCCCGTTTCTCGGGTCGATGGTGCGATAGGTGATGTCGTAGGTGCCGCCCCTGGTCGGATCGAGCGCAGCGCTGACCGCATGGTCGGCCCGTTCGCGGTCGTCCGGATGCAAACGCGCGAGGTAGACCTCAAGGTTCACCGGATCGTCCGGCATCAGGCCGAAGAAGGCCCGGGTGCGGGTGTCCCAATTGAGCACGTCACCGACCAGATCATAGTCGAAGATGCCGGTCCCCGTCGCATCGACGGCCAAGCGCAGTTGTTCCCGCGCCTCGCGCAGGTCCTCGTCGACTCGCCTACGATCATGGATGTCGCTGTTGCTGCCGAGCCAGCCCACCACCTGTCCGCTGCCGTCGCGCCTCGGCTCGGCTCGGATCAGGAACCAGCGGTAGGCCCCGTCGTGCCGGCGCAGGCGTGCCTCCGTGTCGTAGGTGACCTCGTTCGTGCGCGCGTGGTCCCAGACGTTGAGCAGGCCAGGCAGGTCGTCAGGATGGATCGCATTCCCCCATCCGAGCGGCAGTGCCTGCTCGGGCGTCTGGCCGGTGTAGGCGTACCAGCGGTCGTTGAGATAGCTGAGGCTGCCGTCCGGGTTGCCGAACCAGATGACGGCCGGTGCCAGTTCCGTGAGGGCCTGAAAGCGCTCCTCGGCAACCTTGCGCTCGTGGATGTCGAGCGAGGTTCCGATCCAGCTGCGAAGCGTTCCATCGGCATCGCGCACTGGCTGGGCCCGGGACAGGAACCAGCGGTACTCGCCATCAGCCCGACGAAGCGGGAATTCTACCTCGTAGGGTTGGCCGCCCAGCGCCGCCAAGAGCCATGCCGCGCGGGTCGCCTCGCGATGGTCCGGATGGATCACCCCCATCCAGCTCGCCTCGCCGGTCTGTTCGGCCGGCAAGCCCGTGTAATCGTACCAGTACGCGTTGCAGTAGGTGACGTTGCCATCCGCATCACCGAACCAGACGACCTAAGGGCTCACCTCGACAAGGGACCGGTAGCGCAACTCACTGGCTTGTAGGGCGGCCCCCGCCTTGCGCTCCCCGGTGCGGTCGCGCAAAATCTTGACGAAGCCGAGAACCTCGCCGCCCTCCGATCTTAGGGGCATCATCTCGCCGCTGGCCCAGAACCGGCTGCCATCCCTACGTAGGTGCTAGCGCTCATCGGGGGCGCTGTCGTTCTCCGTCGCCAGACGCATCTCAGTTTCGGGCCGCTCGTTGGCACGGTCCTCCGGCGTGAAGAACGCATCGACCGGCCGCCCCAACATCTCCGCCTGCGTCCATCCGAGGATGCGCTCGGCGCCGGTGTTCCAGCGCGTGACGCGCCCCTCCGGGTCGGTTGCGACGATGGCGTAGTCCGTGGCGCTGTCGAGGATGCGCTCGTGGAGCAGGCGTTGCTCGGCTTGTTCACGCAGCGCGCGGCGCAACTCCATGTGGGCCATGGTCTGCCGGGCGAGCCGCATCAGGCCCTTGCGCTGTCGTTCGGTCAGATCGTGAGGCTTGGTGTCGAGTACGCAGACCGTGCCGATGGGCTGGCCTTCCGCGGTCTTCAGCAAGGCGCCCGCGTAGAAGCGCAGGCCGGGATCGCCCGTGACCAGCGGATTGCCCTCGAAACGCCGGTCGCGGCGCGCGTCCGGGATGCAGAGGAAGTCTTCCTGGAGGAGGGCTTGGCGGCAGAACGACGTCTCCAGCGGCGTCTCACGCACGCCCAGGCCGACCTCGGCCTTGAAGAACTGGCGACCGTCACCGACGAGATTGACCACCGCGATGGGCGTATCGCACAGCTCAGCCGCGGCTTCGGCGACCTCGTCGAAGTCCTGCTCGCGAGGCGTGTCCAGCAGTCGGTAGCGGTCGAGGGCGCGAAGTCGTTCGACCTCCTCGTCGCTCATCGTGGCGCGATCCATGGGCATGTTAGGCTCAAGCGGCCTGAATCGTTCCGATCCGTGATGATTCCGACTTTGGCGACAATCACATGCACGCAACCCTGCTCGATGTTTTGCCGGACCATGCACGGATTTGTCGCCCGCGTCCCAACCACGACCGCGCGACGTAGCATCTCGCCTCTACTGTTGGCCGACGCCTGACCCACCCGCCTTTCGGGCAACGGGCCATCAACGCTGCGGGAGTGGAACTTCGATGCTGATCCGCAGACCGTCGGCGTCTGAGGCGATATCGACCTTGGCTCCGGTCTGTGCGGCAAGGATCCGGTTGATCAGCCGCATGCCAAAGCCTTCCCTGGTAGGGAGCGCCGGCGGTGGCCCGTCATGCTCGTTCCAGACGAAGGCCAGGTGAGGGGCCTGCGTCTCGTAATCAACCGCCCACGTCACGGTGACCCGGCCATCGGGATGCCCCAACGCCCCGTGTCGAAGGGCGTTGCTGGTGAGTTCGTGCAGGGCCATGCCCATAGGCACCGCGAGTACGGACGGGAGTGTCACGGCCGGCCCCCGAAGCGTGATGCGGTCGTGTTCGTTGTAGGGGTCAAGCTCGGCCCTGAGCAGGCCCTCGAACGAGGCGATCTGCGCCTTGTCTTCTGTGATGAGCGCGTGGGTCCGGGCCAGGGACACGATGCGCCCCGTGAAGGCCCGGCCGAACTCCGCCATCGTCACGGACGACCGCATCGTCGCGTTCAGGACAGCCTGGACAGTCGCCAGGGTGTTCTTCACGCGATGATGAAGCTCGCGGACCATCAGGGCCTGCCGCTCCTCGTAGGCCCGGCGGTCGGTGACATCCCGCTGGGCCGAAACCCAATGCGTGATCCGGCCGTCGGCCTCCCTGACGGGGGTGATCAGCCACTCGACCATGTAGGTCGAACCATCCTTGCGGTAGTTCAGCGCCTCGCCCTGGAAGGCTTCTTCCTTCTCAAGCAATGACCGGGCGCGGTCGAGCTCGGCGCGTTCCGTCCTCGGCCCCTGCAGGAAGCGCGGGCTTCGGCCGATCACCTCGTCCAACGGGTAGCCGGACAGGCGCACGAAGGCGGCGTTGGCGTATTCGATGCGCGGCCCAGGCTCGTCGAGCTCTGCCGTGGTGATCAGGATGGCCTCGCCGGTCGCCTCGACGGCGGCCTTCAGCAGCCTAAGGTCGATCCCGCCCGGCTCACTCTCTTCTCGCACCGACACCGCAACTCTCTTTCGATGTCGCGGGGGGGGAAGTCGCCCCTCATCCGGGACGAGCGCCGGTCCCTATCCCATCGACCAGGACATAACTTGCGTTAAGCGAGCGGGTTGCCCGGCGCACCAAGTGTCGTGCTCCTTCGGGGCAGAACGGACCGCCTCCGGAATAAGGAGGATCTCAGCGGGGATCCCGGAACTGACATCTCTGGCCTTGGGCAGTCGCGATTGAAGCGGCGCGAAGAGAGGCATTCCCGCCCGATCACCACCGGGATGCGGCAGCCACCTTCGAGGCGCCCGGCCTGGCCGGGCTGGAACAGCCTAAGGCGCCGCCGTCTTGCCTTTGGTGAGGCAGGTCTCGTGCGGAAGGCAGGATGCAGGGCTACGTAACTTCTTTCGGTTTGGGCCTCGTTGCGGGGATGCGCAACATGACCGGGTGCGCTGCCTTGGCTTGGGCCGCCTCCGAGGGTCGTACGCGCGGAAACCTCATCCCTGTCGGTCCCGGCGCCCGCATGCTCGCCACGGGGGCGGCAATGGCGGAGATGGCCGGGGACAAGATGCCATTCGCTCCGGATCGGCGCATACCACCATCCTTCGCGTTACGGCTCGCCGTTGGTGCGTTCGGGGGATGGGCTTTGGCCGGGCGCCGCTCGTCCCCCGAAATCGGTGCAATGGCCGGCGTTGCCGGTGCGGTCGCCGGGACGCTCCTCGGACGCGCTGCCCGGGGGCCCGACTCACGCACGGCGCCCGGCCGCGCCAACGGCCTCGCCGAGGATGCCGTCGCCGTCGGCCTCGCCGTCCTGGTGATCTCCTCAGCCGAGCGCCAACCCCATACGACAGATGGGATCTTCCGAACCCGCAGCACATAGGACCACCGTGCCTTGCGTGATGGCGCATGCCCCTCATCGTGTAGGGACCGTAATCGGACTGGATCGGGACATGCCGGTGCCACCGGCGGGAGCCAGTCCACAGGGGCCGAGACACGAGCCGGAAGGCTTGGATCAGGCGGAGCCCTCGATCAGGCCTCGGATGCGGGTCGCGAGGGTCTCCAGCATGAACGGCTTGGTCAGGACCTGCATCCCGGGTCGGAGGTGTCCGTTCCCCAGGACGGCGTTCTCTGCATAGCCGGTGATGAAGAGCACCTTCAGGTCGGGGCGCCGCTCATGCGCGGCGTCCGCCATCTGACGGCCGTTCATCCCGCCCGGGAGGCCGACGTCCGTCACAAGCAGATCGATGCGGACGTCGGACTGCAGCACCTTCAGGCCGGACACGCTGTCAGCGGCCTCGATGGCGGTGTAACCCAGATCCTCAAGAACCTCGGTGACCAGCATCCGAACCGAGGGCTCGTCGTCGACGATCAGCACGGTCTCGCCCTGGCCGGCACGGCCGACCTCGGCAAGCCGTCGGGCGACATCGGCTTCGTCGGCGTCGCCGTAGTGGCGCGGTAGGTAGAGGCAGACGGTCGTGCCCTCGCCGACCTCAGAATAGATCCGGACCTGCCCCCCGGACTGGCGCGCGAACCCGTACACCATCGACAGGCCCAACCCCGTGCCCTCGCCGAGGGGCTTGGTCGTGAAGAACGGTTCGAGCACTTTCGTCAGGAGGTCGGCCGACATCCCGGTCCCTGTGTCGCTGACGCAAAGGCTGAGGTACTGGCCGGGCGGCATGTCATGCTGCCGGGCGCCGGCCTCGTCCATCCACTTGTTGGCGGTCTCGATGGTGATGCGACCGCCGTCTGGCATGGCGTCGCGCGCGTTGATGCACAGGTTCAACAATGCGTTCTCAAGCTGGCCGGGATCGATCAGGGCCGGCCAGATCCCGGCGAGGCCGACCACCTCAAGGTGGATGGCCGGACCGACGGTACGCCGGACGAGTTCCTCCATTCCCGTGACGAGGCGGTTCACGTCCGTCGGCTTGGGGTCGAGGGTCTGGCGGCGGGAGAATGCCAGCAGGCGATGCGTCAGGGCCGCGGCGCGTTTGGCCGCGCCCTGAGCCACCGTCATGTAGCGGTCGATCTCGGTGAGGCGCCCTTGCGTCATCCGGGTCTGCATCAGCTCCAGCGAGCCCGAGATGCCGGCGAGTAGGTTGTTGAAATCATGTGCCAGGCCGCCGGTGAGCTGGCCGACGGCCTCCATCTTCTGGCTCTGGCGCAGGGCCTCCTCGGTCCTGGCGAGGGTCTCGGCCTGCCGCTTGGCCTCCGTCACGTTCCGGACGGAGGCGTAGATTAAGCCGTCGCGCGGCACGGCATTCCAGGACAGCCAGACGTCGCTGCCGTCCTTGTGCCGGTAGCGGTTCTCGAAGGTGATCTGCGGCTCGCCGCGCGCCAAGCCGGTCGCGGCCACCAGGGTCGAGGCGACGTCGTCGGGATGCACGAAGTCGAGGAAAGGCTGTGCCCTCATCTCGGCCTCGGTCCATCCCAGCGTTCTGGGCCAAGCTGGATTGAGGCTGACGAAGTAGCCATCGAAATTAGCCACGCAGAGCAGATCCGAGGAAGCCTACCAGACCTGGTCGCGTTCGGCCGTCCGCGCCGCGACCTGCCCGGCGAGGTTGGCTTCCGTCCGCTTGCGTGCCGTGACGTCGTGAACGAACACGTGGAAGCCATCGACGGCTCCATCCCCGGTGCGACGGGGCAGGTAGCGGACCTCTGCCACCCGGTCGTGTCCGTCACGACGGGGCCAATCGAGCTCGAAGGTGACCGCCTCGCCCGTCAGCGCGCGATCCATGTACGGCCTGCGTGCGGCGTAGTTCTCCACGCCCAAAAGGTCTCTGACATCACGGCCTACGACTTCTTCGGCCGGCATTGAGAACCAGTCGTCGTAGGCCTTGTTGGCGAAACGATAGACGTAGTCGGCGCCGATGAAGGAGATCAGGACCGGCAGCGCGTCCGTGATGAGACGGAGCTCGCGCTCGCTGGCCTCGACCCGCTTCTCGATGGTCCTCCGCTCGGTGATGTCCGAGAAGAAGACGGCCACACGGTGCGCATCCGGGTCGCCGGTCCGCAGGGCCCGTACGTCGAACCAGCGTCCGAACACATCCGCGTAGTGCTCGAAGTGAGCGGGCTCCCCGGTGAGCGCAACGCGTCCGTAGGTATCGAACCAATACCGTTCGAGGTTAGGAGCAAACTCGCTCACCCACCGGCCGGCCACGTCGGCACCGGTCTGCCGTACGAATGCGGGATTGGCCTCGACGATCCGGTAATCGACGGCACGCTCGCCCTCGAACCGCATCTCGATGATGCAGAAGCCGACCTCGATGCTTTCGAACAGGGTACGAAAGCGCGCCTCGTTCACCCGTAAGGCGGCCTCGCCGAGCGTGCGTTCGGTGACGTCGTGACCCTCGACGAAGATGCCGCTGACGGCCCCACGGGCGTCAGTGATGGGCTGGTAGACGAAGTCGAGATAGCGCTCGTTGACCGTTCCGCCGGGCACGGCCTGGACGTCGAATCGGGCACCCATCGCCCTGTGGGCCTGCCCCGAGCGAAAGACCGCGTCGAGCAGCTCGACATAGCCTTGGGCGGCCGCATCCGGCAACGCCTCGGCCACGGTGCTGCCGATCACGTCGCGATGGTCGATGGCGCGCTGGTAGGCGGCGTTCGTCAGGGCGAAGCGGTGCTCCGGGCCAGTCAGCAGGGCGATGAAGCTGGGCGCCTGCTCGAACATCTGTGCGAGCGACGCCGACTGGGCGCGCAAACGGCGCACCTCGACTTCGAGTTGCTCACGGGGCAGCGTCGAGGGATCTGAGGGATCGGCAGCCTGCATGCCAGGCGGGTTAGGGTTGAATTGTGTTGGACGCGAGGACGTTGAGCCCTGTCCGTTCTATCGCCGCGCCGGCATCTACCGGACGTCCGTGGCAGGAAGCCCCCGGAGGAGAATCGGTTAGGATCGGTCCTTGTCCGACGCATTCTCGATGCATCGAAGCGCCGCGAGATTGGCACGCCCTTCCAGTGCCCTGATGCGGTGATGGCGGCTCAGGCGCAGCATGGCGTCAGCGGAGGCATGGTGGCCGTCATCGCGGAGGGTGTCGGCGATCGTCGCGAAGTCACGCGCCGCATCCTCGTCGGTGACGAAGCGGCGTGCCAACGCGTTCACCAAGTCTGCGACGGCTTGGGTCATGCGCTCGCACCGTCCTCGTACGGGGACATCAGATCGCCTCGCGGATTGCGAGCACAAGGTCCTTGGGACGATAGGGTTTGCCGAGGAAGTGACCGGAATCCGGCACCTCGCAGTCGGCCAGTCTCCTACCGCCGGACGTCACGACCAACCCGATATGGGGCCAGGCATCCGCCACGCGTTCCGCGAGGACGAACCCATTCATCGAACCCGGCATGTCGATGTCCGTGAACAGCACCCGGATGTCGGCTTGGCGCTTCTCCAGGATAGTCCAGGCCGCATCGGCGTGGGGCGCCTCGGTCACCACGAAGCCGGCTTCCTCCAGCATGTCGACCACCATCATGCGGATCAAACCCTCGTCCTCGACGACAAGGACGTGGTGCGACGAACGTGATGCATCTTGGGTTGGCATGGACTGACTCGATCACCTTGTCACGGATCGAAACTAACCCATGATAGAGGTAAGCGCCTTGGCTGAACTTCGTTTCAGCGTGGCCGTGCGATTCCCCCGCCGCGTATATCCGGCCGCTTGCATGCGCCCAGTCCCTCCACCAACCGCAGTGCGATGCCTCCGCCGCCCCGTCACCTGAAGCGGCGCGCCGCGGAACGACCGATCCGCGCCTCGAATGCCGGACAAGGGGAAGGCAGGTGCGGCTTGGGCCTGGACGAGGTGATCCGTAGCGTCCCGGACGGCTTCACCGTGGCTCCACCCGAGCCGTAGGATCAGCGCCTAAGCGGCGGGGCGTCCTCGGCCTGAAGGCCGCTGAGGGGAGCGTCGATCATGCAGACGACGCCATCCACCGGATAGGAAAGGTCCACCTCACCGCCGAAGCTTCCTGCAAGGCCGCGCCCGATCAACCGTGTACCGAACCCCGTCCGCGTCGGCTTTGCGACGGGAGGACCGCCATGCTCGGACCATCGCAGGGCGCAGTAAGGCTCGCCGTCCTTCGTGCGGACATCCCAGTCCACGGAAACCTTCCCCTGCGCGGTGGACAGAGCCCCGTACTTGGCGGCGTTGGTGGCCAGTTCGTGCAGGATCAACGACAGGGACATCGCCGCCTTCGACCCGACCTTGAACGTCGGGCCTTCCAGGACGAAGCGGCCTGAATTGTCCTCGTGGCTGCGCAGGGCGCTCTCGATGAGAACCTTGATCGGTGCCGCACCCAACTCGCCGCCGAGGAGCAGGTCGTGGGAATTGCCCAGCGCGATCAGGCGTCCGGCGAGCACGTCCTTGGCCGTGTTCAGGTCGGTCGCAGTTCGCATGGTCTGGGTGGCGATGGATTGGACCATCGCCAGCATGTTCTTCATGCGATGGCTAAGAGCGCCTAACAGAACCGTCTGATCTGGTTGAGAGTGATGAGGCTGGCGGCGAGGCTCGTGAAGGCCTCGTAGATGTCTGCGCGTCGCTCGTAGCGGATGGGCAATCGACGGAATCGGTTGAACCAAGCGTGGGTGCGCTCCACGACCCAACGATGACGACCGAGTTTCTCGCTGCTCTCGATGCCCCTACGTGCGATGCGCGGCACGATCCCCCGCACCCGGCACTCCTGGCGGCGGGGTCTGGCATCGTAAGCCTTGTCAGCGTGCAGCTTGTCTGGACGACGTCGCGGTCGTCCGCGCCGACCGCTCCGCACAGACGGGATGGCATCGAGGGTGGCCGCCATCATGACGGTGTCGTGCCGGTTGGCACCGCTCAGGCAGAAGCCGAGCGGCGTGCCGCGCGCGTCGGTGACGAGATGGCGCTTCGTGCCCGGCTTGCCCCGATCCGTCGGGTTCGGGCCGGTGGCAGGCCCCCCTTTTTGGCCGGGACAGACGCGCTGTCCAGGCAAGCCCGGCTCCAGTCGATCTCCCCTGCTGCGTGCAGGCGCTCCAGCAACAAGTCATGCAGACGGCTCCAAACGCCCGCCGCCTGCCAATCCCGCAGTCGCCGCCAACAACTCATGCCGGAGCCGCAGCCCATCTCGGCCGGCAGCATTTCCCACGGCAGCCCCGAGCGCAGCACGAACAGGATGCCCGTGAGTGCGGCCCGGTTCTCAATTGGACGACGCCCGCCCTTCGGACGCGGCCGAGGCGGCGGGAGGAGCGGCGCGATCTCATCCCAGAGATCATCGGGGAGAAGCAGTCTGGCCATGCCAAACCAACGCTGAAAACCAAGCTCGGTGCCGTTCTGTTAGGCGTTCTAAGTTCGAGGTTCAGAGTCCGCTGCCGCTCCTCCGCCTCGATCCGGGCCAGCGCGGCGCGGGTCCGGTCCGCGATGTTGTTGGCGAAGCTGATCTCCTCGGGCTTCCAGGCGTACGGGGCGTCCTTGAGGGCGTAGAGCAGGGACACGAACCGTCCGTGCTCCATCAGCGGAAGGTTGAGCAGCGACCGCACGTGGATGGCCGCCAGGGCACCGGCATCCGAGGCGGTTCGAGGGTCGTCCGTGACATCGTCGATGATCACGGCATGGCCGTTCTTCAGGCTCTCGATGTACGTGCCGTAGTCCCGGAACCCGTGCACGCCTCCGACGCTCGGGATACCCGGCACCGTCCAACCTTCGCCTATGACGATGGTCTCCCGGTCGTGGTCCACCGCGCCGTATCCGGCATGGGACAGCCTAAGCGTCCGGCCCAGGATCTCGGACGCCACGCGCGCGATCTCCGCCTTGTCGTTCGTGTTTCGCAACCGGTCGCCGAGTTCCGCCAGCGCCGCGCGCCGGGCCTCAGCCTGCTTGCGTTCCGAGACGTCGATGAACATCGCTGCGAAGCGCTGACCCGCCTCGCGATAGGCGCGCACCTCGAAGGCCCGACCCAATTCCGGCACCGCGATGTCGAAAACCTCCGGAGTGCCGGTGTCGACGACGCGTGCGTAGGTCTCGATCACCCAGTCAGGAATGTCCGGAATGGCCTCTCGGATCGTGCGGCCCACGGTTTCGACGGGCAGGCCGGATTGCGCGGCGAAGGCCGGGTTGATCTCCACGAGCCGGCAATCGATGGCCCGGCCCTCCGCGTCGCGGATGATCTGGCCACTGAAGAAGCCTTCCTGCATGCCCTCGAAGAGGCCCCGCCAACGCTTCTCGCTGTCGGCGATGAGCTGCTCGGAAGCGCGTTGCCGGGTGATGTCGCGCGAGACGACGAGGAGTCTCTCCGGCTGACCGTCGGCCCCCCGGATCGGGGTGACCTGCACGTCCCACCACTTCGGCGTGCCCTTGAGCGTATCGGCCGGAGCCTGGAAATGTCCCGTGCCGCCGGCCAGCGCCGCCCAGAACGCCGACTTGGCGTCGGCCCGGGCCTGCCCGTGCCAGAAGTCCGTCCAATCGCGGCCCCTGACCTGATCGAGGTCGTCGGCCTCCATCACGGTCAATCCGCCCTCGTTCATGAAGGTCAGCCTGGCGTCGGGATCGAGCACCTTGATGCAATCGGCCGACGAGGACAGCACGCCACGCATGAACGCCGCGTCGGCCTGCTCTTTGGCCGCGGCGTTTCGCTGGGTCGTGCGGTCGCGAAGGATCTTGAGGAAGCCCTCGTGCCGGCCGTCGTCGTCACGGAGCGGCACCATTTCTCCGTTGGCCCAGAACAGGCTGCCGTCCTTGCGCAGGTGCCAACGCTCGTCGTTCCCGCGCCCGTGCAGCAGGGCCGATGCCATCTCCTGCTCGGGAATGCCCGTCGCGACATCCTCATCGGTGAAAAAGACGTCGGCGGGATTACCGCGCATCTCTGTCTCGTCCCAGCCTAGGATGCGTTCAGCGCCCGGGGACCAGCTCGTCACCATGCCCTTCAGGTCCATGGAGACGATGGCGTAGTCGACCGCACTCTCCAGGATCGCCTTGTTGCGGCGGTCGCTCTCCTTGCGCAGCCGGAGCGAGCGGCGCAGTTCCAGTGTGGTCACGACCTGATGGGCAAGCGTGCGCAAGACGAACGCCTGCGAAGGCGTGAGTTTGTTCGGCTTGGTGTCCATGACGCAAAGCGCACCCAGGGCGACGCCGTCCGGCGTCCTCAGCGGTGCACCGGCATAGAAGCGGACCCTGGGTCTGCCGGTCACATGAGCGTTGTTCGAGGTGCGGGAGTCCTGCGTCAGGTCCCCGATCTCGAAGACGTCGTCCTGCTGCACGGCATAGGAGCAGATTGACTGGGACAGGGGCGTCTCGCTCTGCCCGAAGCCGGTCTCAGCCTTGAACCATTGGCGTTCGCCATCGAGGAGCGAGATCAGCGACACCGGCATGCCGCAGACCTCGGACGCCACCTTCACGATATCGTCGAACTCGGACTCGGCCGGCGTATCAAGGATGGCGTAGCTGGCCATCTCGGCCTGTCTGCGATGTTCGACCTGCTCCCCTTCACCGAACATTCGCCCGCCCATCGTTCCCTTCGATGCCATTCCGGATACGTGGCCGGCCCGGCGAGGTTTGCCCGCATTTGTCTGGGGCTTCAATGGCATGCCTTGCAGCCGGTCCTGCCGGATCCCCGGTGATGCGCTCGACGGCACGACGCGGTCCGGTGGTGAGACCTTCCGGCACTCAGGCCATGCCGACCGGCCGCACGCCGGTGCCATCGCTGAACGAGGTGAACCGGTCCGGCTCGTCCAAGGGAACGTCGAGGGTGCAGCGTAAGCCTCCCGCGGCGAACTCCAGCCGGACCATGCCGCCGAGTTCCCGGCTGACCCCGCCCGTGATCAGGCGGGTTCCGAAACCGCGCTTGCCCGGCTCCTGCACCGGCGGTCCCCCGCTCTCTCGCCACTCCATGGCGAGACGCCTCGTGCCACCCTCGCCGACGACGACGTTCCAGATGACATCGACGCGCCCGGTCTCGGTCGAGAGCGCACCGTACTTGGCGGCGTTGGTCGTGAGTTCGTGCACCGTCATGCCGAGCGCCAGGACGTAGCGCGGCGCCAGGTCGAGGTCGGTCCCCTTCAGGCCGAAACGGTGGTCCTGATCGTCCCGGAAGGGGGAAAGTTCGTTCTCCAGCACCGTGCGCAGCGACGCGCCGCCCCAGTCGTCCCGCGAGAGCAGGTCATGGGTCTTCGATAGGGAGAGGATACGCCTCTCCAGCCGCACGCCCTTGTCGTCGTCGCGGCGGGTCTGCCGGGCGAGGGATTGTACTGTGGTCAGGGTATTGCGGACGCGATGGTTCAACTCGTGCAGCATCATGGTTTGCCGCTCCTGCAGGACGTGGCTGCGAGCGACCTCGTCGCGCAACTCGCCCTCGTGCCGCTGCAGCGAGGCCGCCATGGCGTCGAACGCCTCCCCAAGCTGCCCAAACTCGCCGCTACCGGAGATCCCGGTCCGTGCCCCCAACTCGCCGGCACGCCAAGCGCTGGCCGCCGCGAGCAGGCGCCGCACCGGCCGGCGGATGAAGGCGCGGCCCGCCATGAGAGCCGCCGCGACTGCCAGGGCCGCCCCGAGGCCGATCAGCACCACCCCGCGTCGGGTCGCGGCGTCGATGTCGGCGAAGGCCGTGGCTGGCGACAGACCCACCGCCACCGTCAGGGAGTCGAGATCCTCCGGCGAGGCTGCGGCCACCGCCGTGATGCGGGTGTCGCCGAGCAGGCCAGGCAGGTCGGCGACACTGCCTCGGTGATCGGTCAGCGCCTTCCATAAGCTCGTGGGAAGCGGCTTGCCCGCCCAAGCCTCGTGATCAGGAAGGCGAGCCAGGATCGTGCCTTTCCGGTCCGCAACAGTGAGCGTGGCGTCCGGCGGCAGCCCGGCAGTGGCCTGTCGCGCCGCGAGATAGGAGAGGTCGATGCTCGTGATCACGACGCCGTCCGGGCGACCGTCGCCGTCATCGTCGACGATAGCCTGCGCGAACTGGATGGTCGGACGGTGGGTAACCCTGCCCATCACGACTTCCCCGACGGCGAACCCACCGGAACGCATCGCATCCTGAAAGTACGCACGGTCAGCGACCGAGTACGACCCAGCTGGCGACGAGATCGTGTTGCATCGGATGCGTCCGTCCGCATCGACGACGCCGAAGAAGAAGGACCCGGGCACCTGCCCAACGACCGTAGCGAGGTACGCCGTGCAAGCCCGTGCGTCCTTGCCGCGGATCTCGGGGAGGCCGGCCAGGATGCCGAGCACCTGCCGCGCGCCGCGGCCGAACTGACCGAGGTCGGCGGCGACGCCCCGGGCCGTCCGCATCGCTTCGTTGCGGACGGCCTCGGCGCGGGCAGCACGCAGCGCGTACTCGTTGTACCCCTGGACGGCCAAAGCCGGCACGAGCGCCAGAACGACCAGGCCCACGATCCGTTTCGTCAATGACATCGAGGGCTTCAACCTGGATCTGGGTACCCCCGGTCGCGCGTCTCGGGATTTTACCAACCAACTAGGTCGGGTTTTTCAAACCGCCATTGCGGCACGCAGGTAGCTTCCCCGACATCGGTGCGCTCGTACCCCGACTGCTTCCCGGATGTCAGGTCGGCTCTCGCCACCGCGACCAGTGGCGTGGAGGATGCTCGGACGGCCTTTGGGCTCGCCGACCGTCGTTCTCAGACTGGTTCAGACCTACTGTGCAACGAAAAAGGCCGCCCAGTTTCCATTGGACGGCCCAATAATCTAGGCTGCTTCAGCGCGGAACTTAGATGTTTTAAGACGTGTCTTAGGGTCGGCTATCAAAAGTGGGCGTATCAGCACTGCAGTAGTGCAGGACCACCATGGTGTTGGTGATATTGATCGCCGGGTTCGCGACATGTGTAGGAGCGCCCTGGCATAGGTTGCTAGTTCCGGCAGCGTCGTAGCATTCTCGGCTTTGACGATGAGAGCAGCTGAGCGGAGGGGTAAGCATCTATCGATAGGACGCATATCCGCTTGACCCCAATACGCCACCGGAGGCAGCCAGACCGCTACCCACCCAACCCAGTCGCAGATCTCTGCTGGGTCTACAGCCGGGAAGCGGACCCTCTCAGGGCACACATTGGCTCGCAGGCGGCCGCGAAGCGTCACCGCGCGCCTGGTTCCGTAGCGCGCCCTTATGCGAACGGTCCATCCAAGTTGGTAACGTCCGCTTACGGGATGCCGTTACAGCTCGATGAATGACCGGGATGGGCGCCAAGCCAACGGCCGGTTTTACAGACATCGGCGACTCGGCAAGACATCATCTGGCCGAAAGCCGCCGGTCCGCTTCTGAGGTCAGCCGCCGGAAAAGCGGACCAACTCCTATCGACCCAAGCCGGTCGGGCAGGCTCGTGTGACAGCCGCCGGAAAGCGGACCGCGGTATCTTTCGCCACGGATGGCAGCGATTGTGCCCATGCGATAGAGGGTGCTTTTGCAGGCGGCTTGCATTTTGGTCCCCTGGGCGGACGAGAACTTCATCGGGGAGGCGTGCTCGAACCGCCTCGGCTGGCTGTCTTGGCTTCGGCGGTCACTTGCCATGCCTCTTCAGCCACGCTTCCATGTCGGAGATCTCCGTGACCTGGTCGGCAATGATTTTCTTGGCCATCGCCCTGGTGGCGGGATCCCTGGCATGCTTCAGGGCGACCCTCGCCATGGCGACCGCGCCTTTGTGATGCGGGATCATGTGGGCGTAGAAGTCGACGTCGGGGTCGCCGATATAGGGAATGTCCATATCCTTCATCATCGCCGTGTCGGCGGCCTTGAATTCTCTGGTCGAGGCGTCGTCTTTCGCGTCTGACTTCGTCGAGCCCATCTCCATGCCGACCATTGAGCCGTGACCGTTCACGCCCTGCGCGAGGACTGGGCTAGCCACCCCGGTCCACAGCAGAGCGACAGCGAGAAGTGCGGGGTTGTGGGTCATGAGTTTTCCTATCCGGGGTAGGAGCCACTCGAACTTACCGCTGTTGGTCGCGCCTTCCGGGCTGGCGAGTTGCACCGCGTCGTTCGAGCTGTCGCCAAGTGCGGGGCATCGCCGGTTGCGTGGCTACCGTCGGCCGGGTCCAGGGGCGCTTGAATGGGCCTGCCTCGTATTTCGAAGATGGGGCGTCTTGACGTCGGTCGTCGCAAACGGCTTCCAATCCTCAATTAACAAAAGCGATGATTTCGAATTGCAGAGTTTTATCGATCCTGTCCGTATTAGAAGCAAGATGCTGAAAAACTGGATTTTAATTGCCGGACCAAAGCTGGTTCTCAAGGTGCGTAGCGCGTAAAGACAAAATCATTGTCTGACGATACGCGAGCATGGCATGGCGCGCAGGTAATCATTAGCTCTTCGCTCCGGTTGGGCTTGCCACCTTCGAATTGGCCGTACCCCCATCCGCCCGTATCGGCGAATTTTTTAGAGTCCTTGACGCTGAATTGCACGTTCGTCGGGGAGCCGGGAACAAACGATTGCGTTTGGCCGAAAACCGCGTCGTTTTCGTCGGACGACACATACTCCCACGCCAACCGCGCGATAATGGCGCCATCCGGGAATGGGCGCGTCCCTTCCCGATATGCCTTGACCGCGATGTCGTTTCCAAGAACGGCACGAATGTCGTTGAGCTTACCCGCTTCGTGCGCCACGCTGATCAATTGCCAATCGCGGTACCCTGCAGGAAGTCTGATGCCGAAGATCGGAGCAGCATCGTCATCAGCACTTCCAGCCGCCAATGGAAGAAGGACCATGATGCAGCCGCCCATGATGTATGCACCGAGGCGAAGAGATGCCGTTCTCATGGTGTTCTCCCCCTGAACCCTATGCTGAACTATTTCTCGATTGACGCCGCTCCGGCGGTTGACGTCAGATCCGTGTGGCGGAGTCTTGAGGCCGCCATGCTCGACCTAAAGCGCTCCACGTGGTTTCGCCGGGTCGGTTCCGGAAGCCTGAAGCACGCAGGCCTCCACCAGCCGCGAGAGAGCCTCCGCGGCACGCCTCGGATTGCCGTCGGTCAAGCCGTGACGCTCCGCCAGCCACAGGGGGTCGTCGTAACCGACCCAAGTCCGATCCGCCGGATCACACCACACGAGGGCGCGTAAAGGCAGGTCAACGCCGATGGTTTGGTTTGCCTGCATCAGAGGCGTTCCGCCTTCCGCCCTGCCGAACACCAGCAATTGCGTCGGCCGCAGATCGAGCCCCGCCTGGACCGCCGCGGCCGCATGATCCAGTCGGAGGAACACCGTCAGGCCGCGCTCCGCCACGGCGCCGACAAGGTTGTCCATGGTCTCGCCGGGCTGGAACCGGCTCTCATGCTCGATAAAACCGGCCGTCATGGGCGAGGCTCCCTGTCCCAGCGGGCCGCCACCTCGTCCATTTTGGCGGCCAGCTCGCTTGGGGTCAGGATGCCCTTCGCGAACAAAATATTGGCGAACGCGGCGATCCACCGCTCGTAGTAGCTGAGCGCACCGACCATCTCGGCTCCAAGCGCCTCGACCCCCCTACGCTTCTCCTCGGTGTTGAGAATCTTGTAGAAGTCGAGCACGTCGGCGAGGGCGTGACACCGCTTCTCCCAAGGCTCAAGTTCGTGTTCGACCCGCTGGATGTGCCCACCGTCCAGGCCTCCGATGTCGTTCGGCAGCCGCTTCAGCAGCATCTCGGTCTGGGTCATCGGTCGGCTCCAGCAATTGGAAGCTTGACGGGCGCGACGCCGATCATCGTGTCGCGCGTGACAAGGGCAGCCAGTTCCTCCTCGCCCCAGCCTTCCGTTTCTGCCGGCCGCCGCGGCAGGACGAGGTAGCGGACCATCGCGGTCGAGTCGCTCACCCGGATCTCGACGTCGTCAGGGATGATGGTGCCGAACTCTGCCAAAACCGCGCGCGGCTCGCTTACGGCACGGGACCGGAAAGGTTTCAGCTTGTACCAGTCGGGCGGAAGTCCAAGAACGGGCCGAGGATAGCACGAACACAGCGTGCAGACGATCAGGTTATGCACCTGGTCGGTGTTCTCCAGCGCGATAAGCCCGGTGTCGTCGTAGAAGCTGATTCCGAGCTCCTCGCAGGCGGCTCGGCCGTCGGCGAGGTGACGTTCCTTGAAGTCGGGGTCGACCCAGGCCCGCGCGACAACCTTGGCGCCGAGAGCGGGGGTGCGCGAGTCCAGGACTTCGATCTGTCTCCGGATCTCGTCCGCGCCGATGAGGCGATGCTCGATCAGGAGTTCCCGCACCGCGGTCTCCATAATCTCGTAGTAGCCGGGTCGTCCCGTGTGGACGATCTCCGAATGGGGGTGATCATGCCCGTGATGATCAACGTTCGGATCCCCGCGCGCGCTCATTCCCCCATCCTCTCAAGCCAGGTCTCGAACACTTCGATGTGCAGGCTGTCGCGCGACGAAGCCGCATAATCGGGCCAGAGCTGCGCCATCGCGAAGGCGACGCGGTAGTAGTGCAGCCTCGAACCGGCGTTGCGCCCGTACGCTTCCTCCTCGTTGTCGATGCCGGCCGGTTCGATGACCTTCTCGATCACACCTTCACGACCACGCAGGTACAGCGGCACGCGATAGTGCCCGACCGGAGAGCGCTTCGCGATCCTGACACCCTCGCCAACCTTGAAGCTGGGCGTCTCACCCAAAGCCCATACGATGCTCTGGTCCCGCTCAGTAGCTGTCATCCCTGGCGTCCGCTCGGTCGGCATCTTCTGAAAGGTAGCGGTAGCCAGCGCCGTCCCGCTCGGCGAAACCCACGCCGGGATAGGGCCAGTGATAGCCGAGAAGCATCGTGTGCTCGCTCGCCGCGCGGTCCAGCAGGCATTCGCGGCTGGCGATGGCCTGCCCGTCGTCGGCGTCGAAGCCGAACGTCCACCTGGGATTTGGGAAGAACACGGATGGCGTCGTGACGACGTCGCCGGCGATTATCAGCCCGTCTCCTCCGGCCACCTCGAAGGAGAGGTGGCCCGGCGTGTGACCCGGGGTCGCCATGGCTCGGATCCCGGAAATCACCTCGTCTCCGGGGCGCACCATCGTAACCCGGTCGCGTACGGCTGCGTACTGGCGACGGGCCCCGATCGCGAACGGCCGCTGAGCGTCAGGCAGCTTCGTCCAGACGTCGTCGTGGTTCCAGAAGTCCCACTCGGTCGCGCCGGCATAGTAGGTGGCATTGGGGAAGCGCAGAGCACCGTCTGCCAGGACGGTCCCCCAGATGTGATCCGGGTGACCGTGGGTGAGGACCACCTTCGTAATGCTGCCGGCGTCGATGCCCGAGGCCGCGAGGTGCCGAGAGAGTTGCCCGAGACCCGGCTGGAACCCCACTCCGCCGGTATCGAACAGGATCAGCTCCTCACCGGTGCGGACTAGGGGGATGTTGGCCGCCGGCTCGTAGATTTCCGAGCGGATACCGGCGCCCTCCAATGCCGCGCTTCGGTCTGCCGCCGGCGCTTCAGGGGCCAGCAGTGTCGTAGGCAGTACCAGATGCCCATCGCTGAGGACCGTGACTTCGTAGGAGCCATGCCTGAAACGATAAGGCGCTCGCCTCGCCACTTCCGAGTGAGCGCGCTGTTCGGGAGTAACTGCGGAGTGCACGGACCGGCCGTCCGTAGTGTCCTCCTTCCCAGTCATATCGCGGTCCCCGATCCCGGGCCACGAACGTGGCTGACGCTGGCTCCGGGCGATCCAAGCTGCCTCATTCGCCCCTGCGCCTCGGCACAGATCCGGTCGCGGAGCTCCGGGTCGTCGGCAATCTCAGCGCTGGTAAAGCGCGGCGTGATGTGTTGCTGGCAGTTCCAATCGAACGCCTCGACCCTGATCAGAAATGCACGTTCGATCACGGCCCGATAGCCAGGCGGAGCGAGACGGTCGACCTGTTCGGAAGCGTCGCTCCTCTCGACGCCCCGCATGCGGCCGAACAGCTTCAGGCGGCCCCGGCTTGGATAGTCCATCAGGAACAGCGAGACACAGTCGTCGACGGCGACGTTTCCGGTCGTCACGTACTGCCGATTGCCACGGTAATCGGCGAACCCCAGGTCAGCCTCGCCTATGACCCTCCGGAAGCCTGCAGGACCGCCGCGGAACTGCACGTAAGGCCAGACGGTCTGCGAGACCGTCGCGATGTAGAAGCCGTCGCGTGCCGCGATGAACGCGCGCTCGCCCGGACCGAGCCGCGCGCCGGGCTCATCGAGCGCGTCGTACCGCGCGTAGAGATTCCGGCTTCCCTGCGCCTCTTGAACCGCCCTCACCGACTGCGTGAAGGCGATATCCGAGTACCTGCGGCCCATATTGCCTCCTCCCCGTCAAATCGTCCTCGCTTGGATCCTCCGGCGCAGTCGCCGACTCCGATTTCCATTTGGCCGTACTCGCTCAGACACCTTCGTGAACTAGGCGGGTGAACAGCGCTGGCGTGATGACGAACTGGCCCCAGACTTCGTCGAAGGGTGCCGTGGGTCTCGCCGCCACGATCTCTTCTAGTGATCTTCCCTGCGCCTTCAGCGCGGCGACCTTGTCCCGCACCGTGACGAGCATCTCGTGGAACCGCTGCAGCCCCACGCGGTCGCTGACGGGAAAGCCGTGGCCGGGGATGACGACAGTTTTCTCGTTCGCTTGGGCGAGATTGACTTCCGCGGCGCGGATGCTCCCGTCGATGCTACCGCCGGTCGAATAGTCGATGAAGGGGTAGACGCCGTTCCAGTACGTGTCGGCGACATGCAGGACGTCAGGCTCCTCGAAGTGAACCGAGATGTCGCTGTCCGTGTGGGCGGGCCCATAGTAGCGCAACGCCAGGTTCGCGCCGTCGAGGCTCAGGCGGTGCTCTGTTGCGAAGACCTCGGTCGGCAACGCCGCTTCCGGAAGCGGCACGAAGTCGAAATCCCAGTCCTCGACGCGCTGCGTGGCCGAGAGGTGCCGGCGCGTGTTCTCATGGGCGATGATTCTCGGAGACAGCTCGTGCAGCCAAGCGTTCCCGTCGGCGTGATCGAAGTGCCAATGCGTGTTGATCAGGTGCGTGACCGGTTCGGGGCCGAGCGTCGCGAGCGCTGAGGCGACCTGCGGGCGCGACACGGCGATGCCGGTGTCGACGAGGACCTTGCCGGCGCGGCCCGCGAGAACCGCGATGTTGCCGCCAGATCCTTCCAAGACCGCGATGTTGCCGTGGAGATGGTGGACCTTGATGGCAGCCTTCGCCGCCTCGAACTTGATCGTCTCGACGATACCGCGCGCTTTAGCGAAGGATTGCCTCGGGGAGAGCCACGTTCCATTCGCCCCGAATGTCGTATCCGGCATGCCACAGAGGCAGAGGCCGCTATGGGAGAGCTGAAACTGAGATGACGGCATCACCCGGCTCTCCTTCTCGCGGGCGCGCCGCTATGACGCCGACAGGTAGTCGCGGAGATCGACGTTCACGCGGTCCTTCAGCGTGGTGCACAATCCGTGGGGAGCGCCTTCGTAGACCAGGAGCTTTGCGTCCTTGATCATCTTCGCGGACCGCCTCGCCGAGGCTTTGATCGGCACGATTTGGTCGTCGCCGTGGAGCACCAGCGTCGGGACGTCGAAGCGTGCGAGATCTTGCGTCAGGTCGGTCTCAGAGAATGCCTTGATGCAGAAATACGACGCGGGATAGCCCGCCATCATGCCCTGCAGCCAGAAGGCCTCGCGTACGCCCTCGGAAATAGCTGCACCGGGTCGGTTGTAGCCGTAGAACGGCAGGCTCAGATCCTTCCAGAATTGCGACCGGTCAGCCTGCACGGAGGAGCGGAGAGCGTCGAACGCCTCGATGGGTGTCCCATCCGGATTATCGACGCTTCTAAGCATCAGCGGTGGGATTGCGCCGATCAGAACGGCCTTCGCGACCCGCTCCGTGCCGTGCCTGCCGATGTAGCGGGCGACTTCGCCACCTCCCGTCGAGTGGCCGACATGCACGACCTGTCGTAGGTCGAGAGCCCGGACCAGCGCGGCCAGGTCGTCCGCGTAGGTATCGAGGTCGTTGCCGGCCCAGGGCTGGCTGGAGCGGCCATGACCACGTCTGTCATGCGCGATGCAGTGGTACCCCTGGCTGGCGAGGAAGAACATCTGATCCTCGAAGGCGTCGGCGCTGAGAGGCCAGCCGTGGCTGAAGACCACGGGTTGCCCCTCGCCCCAGTCCTTGAAGTAGATCTCGGTGCCGTCCTCGACCTTGATCGTGCCCATGCGCCGTCCCCTCGCGTGCCATCCGCACCTCAGTGGCCGCCTACCTCACGGTCGAGGAACTTTCTGATCATGGGCGCCATGACGTCGAGCTTGTCTTCAAGGGCGAAGTGCCCGGTATCGAGCAGATGCAGCTCAGCTTCGGGCAGGTCCCTCAGGTACGGATGTGCGCCATCGGCTGGGAAGATGGTGTCGTTCCGGCCCCAGACGATCAGCGTCGGCGGCTTGCGCTCGCGGAAGAAGGCCTGGAATTGCGGGTAGAGCGGTACGTTGGTGCCGTAGTCGCGGAAGAGATCGAGCTGGATATCCCTGTTGCCCGGCCTGTCGAGCAGCACCTGGTCGTGCAGCCAGTTGTCCGGATCAATCCGGGAGATATCGGCTACGCCGTCGAGGTACTGGAACTTCGTCGTTTCCGGCGCCACGAGGAAGGCGAGAGCGTCACGCCGTTCCGCGGTATCCTCGCGCCAGTAGGCCTTAATGGGATCCCAGAACTCCTTCAGGCCTTCCTCGTAGGCGTTGCCGTTCTGGACGACCAGCGCGCTGACACGTTCGGGATGCTTGAGGGCGAGCCGATAGCCGACCGGGGCACCGTAATCCATCACGTACATCGCGTAACGGCCCGCCCCCAGTTGGGAGAGAAGCCCATCGACGAGGTCGGCGTAGTGCGCGAACGTGTATGCGAACGTCCGATGATCAGGAGCATCGCTGCCGCCGAAGCCCGGATAGTCTGGTGCGATGACGCGGTAGCGGTTCGCGAGGAGCGGGATCAGGTTGCGAAACATGTGTGACGAGGTCGGGAAGCCGTGCAACAGCAACACGACCGGTGCGCCCGCCGGGCCGGCTTCTCGGTAGAAGACGTTCACGTCCTCGACCTTGGCGGTGCGGTAATGGGTGACCGGAATGCTGGCTGGATCAGTCACGTAGCCACCTTCGCATCGAACCACTCAATCGAAGTTAGCGTATTGTGATCGACCGCAGAATGCCTAAGCTGCGGAATCCTTGATTTCGCGGGGCGGAACAATGATTGACCGTCTCGATGCAATGCGGGTGTTCGTCACCGCCCTGGACGACGGCAGCCTCGCCTCCGCCGGCCGACGCCTCAATCGCTCACCCGCCGCCGTGACGCGGGCCATCGCCGCCCTTGAGAGTCACGTTGGAGTTCAGCTCCTGCACCGGACGACCCGACGGCTGCAGTTGACCGAGGCTGGCAAGCAGTACGCTGCCGTCTGCCGCAGGGTGCTGACGGACTTAGGTGAAGCCGACCTCGCCGTTGCCGGACATCGGGCTGCCCCGCAGGGCGTCCTGACCGTCACCGCCCCCGTGATGTTCGGGACACGTGTCCTGCGCCCGGTCGTGGGTGAGTTCCTAAAAGCATATCCCGCGATGCAGGTCCGATACCTGCTGCTCAATCGGATGACGAGCCTCCTCGACGAGGGCATCGACGTCGCGCTCCGGATCGCCCCGCTGCAGGATTCCAACTTGATAGCGATACGCATCGGCGAGGTGCGCCGCGTTCTGTGTGCATCGCCCGACTACCTGGCTGGCCGGCCGCCGATCATGTCCCTGTCCGATCTGGCGCAGCACGACTTCATCGGCATCGAGCCCACGAGCCCGGAGGATATATGGAGCTTCCCCCCCTTGGATGGAGGCAGGGTTTCCCGCACGGTCCGGGTCAAGCCGCGCCTGATGGTCAACACCGACGAGGCCGCCGTCAGCGCGGCGGTCGACGGTGAGGGCATCGCCCGGATCTTCTCCTACAAGATCCAGCAGGAAGTCTTCGGCGGCAGCTTGGTCGTCCTACTTCCCGAGGACGAGCCGCCTCCCGTGCCCGTACATCTGGTCACGCTACCTGATCGGCTGTCGCTCGCTAAAGTGCGGACCTTCATGGACTTCGCCGCCGTTCGCCTTAGGGCCGACTTCGACCGCACCCCGCCGCAACCCGAGGACCGACGTTCCTCCCGGGAACGGCTCGACGCCGAGGTCTCGCGCCAGCGATTGACGCCGAACCGGAATGGCGCCGGCCGGCTATCGGGAAGTCCGTGACCGGTCGATGCGTGGATTTCGCGGCGTGCCGCCCATTCACCGCCTCAATCGCGGGTCGTCCTGATTGACGCGGCTGCGCAGCGTGAAGACCCCGCTTCCGGACAGGATGGCACTCCGGGCGAGGAGACGGCCGCTCTGCCAGTTCGACAGCCCGAGCTCGGGGTGGTTCAGGGCATATTGCCCGTCGACCCATCGGGTGAACCCGTCGCTTACGAAGGGCGCGTTCACCGTGTCGTAGAAGCGCCGATGCGCCTCCGGGTCCCGACTGATCAACGATGCGGCGAAACGCGGGCTGTGGCGATTAAACAGCGCGACCGCGTGATCGAGATCATCCACGATCTTCAGGCTGACCTCGGGCGTGTCTTCCCATTCCCACTCGTGGCCGAGATCATCCTCGGACTGGATCTCCGTCAGTGGCTCGGTGCGTTCGCCCTCGGCGCGCCGGACGCGGACGGCGGCGGTGCGCCAAGCCTCCGGCAGGACGGTCTCGTCGCCTGCCGCCACGTGAAGTTTGCATCCGAAGCCGCGTGCGCGGCCGGCGGCGTCCAGGGCCGACAGGAAAACCGGCACCAGATCCGCCACCCGGGCGCGATGGATGCAGCACACATTCAGCGTGTTGCAGACCTTTCGGTCCAACGAGGCTTCGACAGCCGCAGAGAAGCGCTCCGCGTCCGCATCGCGGTCGGCCACCATCCACGCACCACCGGTTCCGTGCAGGCTGACCGCCGTGCCGGCCTGCCGGGCGACGCTCCCGAGCTGCGCTACGGCCCGACCCGAGCCGCGCGCCACCGCCAGCGAGAGCCGGCGGTCCGCAAAGAGCGCCCAACCGGTCGACCGTTCCGGGCTCTCGACGAGCGAGATGGCTCCGGGTGGTAAGCCGGCCTCATCGAGCGCGGGCACGAGGGCGTGCCGCATGATGGCCTGTGCGGTGCCGAGTGCGTCGCTGCCGATGCGGAAGACGGCCGTGTTGCCGCTGCGCAGGACGCCCGCTGCATCGGCGAGCACGTTCGGGCGTCCCTCGAAGACGAAGCCGACTACCCCGAGCGGTGCCGCCACCTGCTCGATGGTCCAGCCGGTATGGACGATGCGTTCGACGACCCGACCGCGCAGCGTCTCGCTGTCACGCCACGCTCGCAGGCCCGCGATCATGTCCTGCCGCATCCGGTCGGTGGCGACGAGCCGGGTCGTCGAACGGCCACCGCCCTGGGCGCGCTCGACATCCTGCCGGTTCGGCTCGGCGATGGCAGTCCAAGCCGAAGGGTCTTCGAGGAGCGCGGCGAAACGGTCGAAGAACCGCTCGATTGCCTTGTCCGGTATGGCCGACATCGCCATGAAGGCGGCATGCGCACGGTCCACTGCGGCGGCGGCCACTGCGATCTGAGCCGCGGGGATATGCAGGAGGTCTCCGGTCTCCTGCAGGACCAGCAGATGGTCGCCGGGCTGAAAGGCAGCCGCAAGCTCCGGCGTGACCACGGTCACGCGGTCCCCGCCGAAAGGCACAGGCGTTCCCGATACGAGGCGCTCGATGGTGGTCGTCATGGGAGCGGGCATAGGGCGATCTCGGTGTGGAAACCAAGCCGTGCCGTCGTGGAAAACGACCACCCAATAGAGCGGTGTGGCCACGGTGGGCGCGCCAAGGGCCTCTTTTCCGATCCGAGGGGATCCGGCCGACGGGATGAGCACGGCGCCGGCCTCACCTTCCCTGGAAGGCGGTGACCCAACTGCAGCAAACGTCTCGCCGAGACCCGCGCGCTCATGGCTTTGACCGGCGAGATTGCTGACGGGACGCGCCTTTGGCGCGAGCCGCAATCGAGCGTCCCGCTTCGTCGCGACCGGACTGTTCGAGACCCGTGATCAGGATATCGACTAGACGCATGGCCGACTGCCTCCGGTCCGGGCCAGAGCTGATGTTGGCTACGCTGGCCACCGCCCGCAGCAGGTCGAGCGGCTCCATGCCGAGTTGGATCTCGCCCGCGGCGACCGCGCGGTCGCACAACATGGCCATCGACTGCTTAATCTGGGCGCCGGACGCGGCATACAGGCCGGCCGGTCCGTCCGTCATCGCATTGAGGGCCTCCGACATGCCTTGCTTGGTCGCCATGTAGTCGACGAACACCAGCATCCATTCCCGCAAGGCCTCAGTCGGGGAACGGGTGGCTGTGAGCCGCTCCGCGGCCTCGGCGAGATGGGCTGTCTCATTCCTGTAGACCGCCTCGATCAGGGCGTCGCGGGTCGGGAAGTGGCGGTAGAGCGTGCCGACTCCCACGCCTGCCGCGCGCGCGATCTCCTCCAGGCCTGCGGACGCGCCCTTCTCGGCGAAGGTCGCCTTGGCCGTGTCGAGTAGCCGGGCGCGATTGCGCTGGGCGTCGGCACGCGGGCTGCGGGCTGGCGGACGAGGCTCCTCTTCGTCCACGGGCGAACCCCTCTTGCTAAACGGAGGATCCCTCCGTATTTAAACGGAGGCAACCTCCTCTTACCGATTTAAATGCCGGCGAACAATGGCTTCGCGGGCGACGGGCGAGGTGTGTCCACCGGCAAGGAGAGCAACATGGCCGCATCATTCGGGGCGACCTCGACCACCGACGAGGTGCTCGCGGGCGTCGAACTCAACGGAAAGCGCGTGCTCGTCACCGGCGTGTCGGCGGGGCTTGGCGTGGAGACGGCCCGCGCCCTCGCCGCGCACGGGGCGCAGGTCGTCGGTACGGCGCGGGATCTCGCCAAGGCCGAGGCGGCGACTGCCATAGTCCGCGATCAGGCAGCGCATGGCGGAAGTCTCGAACTGGTCGCGCTCGACCTCGCCTCGCTGGCGAGCGTGCGTGCCTGCGCCGACGCGCTGCTGGCGGACGGCAGACCGTTCGACGTCGTCATCGCCAACGCTGGCGTCATGGCCACGCCGCTGGGTCGAACGGCCGACGGTTTCGAGACGCAGTTCGGCACGAACCATCTCGGCCACTTCGTCCTCGTGAACCGGATCGCGTCCTCGATCCAGGACGGCGGTCGGCTGGTCATGGTCGCCTCGGCCGGTCATCGCTACGCGGAGCCGGATCTCGACGACCCGGGCTTCGAGCACGCGCCCTACGACCCGATGGTCGCGTACGGGCGCTCGAAGACGGCCAACATCCAGTTCGCCGTGGAGTTCGACCGGCGGTACAGGACGCGCGGCGTGCGGGCGACGGCCCTGCACCCCGGCGGCATCCAGACCGAGCTCGGCCGGCATATAGGCCAGGGCGCCGTCGCCCAGTCGGTCGAGCGGATCAACGCCGACCTCGCTGCGGCCGGCAAGCCGGCTTTTGCGTGGAAGACCATCCCCCAAGGGGCTGCCACGTCGGTTTGGGCGGCCTTCGTGGCGTCGGCGGAGGCAGTCGGCGGCCGCTATTGCGAGAACTGCCACGTGTCCGAGATCACCGACGGGCTGATCACCCCCGTCAGCGAGGGCGTGCGCTCCTACGCGCTGGATCCCGAACGCTCGCGCGCGCTCTGGGCGAGGAGCGAGGACTTGGTGGACGAGCGTTTCTGACATTGCAACTAGGCAACTTCGAGCCAGACCTAGCCGAAGATCGGATGTCCGCATTGCTGCGCTTACCGCTTAAAAGCAGACCGTCTTAAATCCTGAAGAGTTTCGGGCGCCGTCAGGCGTACGAAAGTCGTGGAAGAACGAACCCGCGGGATGGCGGGCGCAGAGTTATGGGGATTTTGGCAGACCGTCGTCCCCAGCGAGGGACGGAAGGCGCGTGATTACCAGCGCCTGGGTGCCTGAGCGCTCCTGGATTGCTCGGTCTCCGGTGTTTGCCGGAGCGCGACAGGTCGGGCGACAGGGTTTGTGAAGACCATTCTGGCGTTCGGCACGCGGAGAGGCGTGCCCCGAGATGCGCCTCCTCGGATGTGTGGTGGTGCCAGGCCATGCCGGGTCATGGCGTACACGCCCGGTTCGGCGCGGGGCTGAACGGCGGCCCACGCGGCTGGTACCAGCCTGCGAAGGAGCCGACGGTTCTCATGGGACCGCCGCAGCGGGGGCAAGGCGGTCGAGCGTCGGTCGCAGCGTCTCGGGTGTCCGGTTCAGGGTCGGTGGATCGCGGCGGGGCCGGTGTGCCGAGGATCGTGCGGATGTGGGCCAGAGCGTCCTTCCGGTTCGAGCCGGCGAGGAAGCCGTAGTGCCGGATGCGGTGGAAGCCGCGCGGCAGGACATGGAGGAGGAAGCGCCGGATGAACTCCGTGGCGGACAGGGTCATGACCCGCGCCTGCCCGGCCTCGGGGCGGCGGTAGTCCTTGACGCGGAGGCTGACGTTTTGCCCATCGAAGGCAAGGATGCGCCGGCCGGAGATGGCCACGCGGTGGGTGTAGCGCGACAGATAGGCGAGGACGGCCTTCGGTCCGGCGAAGGGCGGTTTGGCGTAGACGACCCAACGCTTCCTGCGCACCGGGGCGAGCGCGCGGACGAAGGCCTTGGCGTCGGAGAGTGGGGCCAGGGTGCCGAAGAAGACGAGCGTTCCGGCCTCGTGGAGGGCGGCGAGCCCTTCGAGGAACAGGCGGCGGAACAGCATGCCCAGCACCCGTACCGGCAGGAGGAAGGCAGGGCGTGACGAGACCCAGCGGGTCCCGTCCGACGAGCGGCCGCCGCCGGGCACGATCATGTGGAGATGGGGATGGTGGGTCATGGCCGAGCCCCAGGTGTGGAGCACAGCGGTGAAGCCGATGCGGGCACCGAGGTGCTTCGGGTCGGCGGCGATCCGCGTCAGGGTCGCGCTCGCGGCCCGGAACAGCAGATCGTAGACGGCGGCCTTGTTCTGGAAGGCGATGGCAGCGATCTCGGCCGGCAGGGTAAAGACGACATGGAAGTAGCCGACCGGGAGAAGGTCGGCCTCGCGCGCGGCGAGCCAGTCGCGCGCCGCCGCGCCCTGGCAGCGTGGGCAGTGCCGGTTGCGGCAGGAGTTGTAGGCGACGCGCAGGTGGCCGCACGCGTCGCAGCCCTCGACATGGCCGCCGAGGCTGGCCGTGCGGCACTGCTCGATCGCCGCCATCACCTTCAGCGCGGCCAGGTCCAGGTGCCCGGCGCCAGCGGCGCGATAGGCGGGACCGGCGGCACGAAAGACGTCGGCCAGCTCGATCGCGGCGGGCATCGCCTCAACCCGGTGCGGGTCCCTCCCCATGGAACAGGGCGAGCCTGTCGAGGGGGCTCGTCACGGCCCGCACCGTCCGGGTGGCGACCTTGGCGTAGAGCGCCGTCGTGTCGAGCCGGGCGTGTCCCAGCAGCACCTGGATGACGCGGATGTCGCCACCGTCCTCCAGGAGGTGGGTGGCGAAGGAGTGGCGCAGGGTATGGGGACCGACACGCTTGGGGATCCCAGCCGACCGGGCCGCCTCCACCACGATGCGGTGAAGCTGGCGCGTGCTGATCGGCCGTTCCCAGTCCTGTCCGGGAAACAGCCAACCCTCGCGATGCAGGACGCCCTGCCGGTGTCCCTCGGTCCACCAGCGCCGCAGGAGACCCAGGAGATCGGCGGACAGCGTTGCGGTCGCGGCCGCCTTTGCCGCGCTCGACCCGCAGGAGCATGCGCGTCGAATCGACGTCCGCGATCTTGAGCGCCGCGACTTCGGCCACCCGCAGTCCCGCGCCATAGGCCACCGACAGGGCCGCCAGATGCTTGAGGCAGACCGTGGCGCCGAGCAGCCGGCGCACCTCGTCGGCGGAGAGGACGTCGGGCAGCGGGCGCGGATGGTTGAGGCGGACCAGCCTGCGGGCGAGATCGGGCCGCTCGATCGTATGGACGAAGAAGAACCGCAGGGCCGAGACGATGGCATTCATCGTCGGCACCCCGAGGCCGACCTCCTGCTGCGCGATCTGGAAGCGGCGCAGGTCGTCGACGGTCGCCGTGTCGGGCGAGCGCCGCAGGAACGTCGCCAGACGCCCGACGTCGCGGAGATAGTTGCGCTGCGTCTCACGGGAGAACCGACGCAGGGTCATGTCGTCGACCAGGCGCTGTCGCAGCGAGCCGACGGCAGCGGCGGGAACGGTAAGGATGGTCATGGGATGGCTCCACTCGGATGAAGGGAGCCACGATCGTCCGCCCAGGCCAGGCGACGCTCAATCAGCGCAGGGCGCTCGTCTCAATCTGCAAACCTCGAAGCTGCCACCCATCCCGCGTAAGCGGGTTCGTTCATCCAGCCATCTGAGACGTTCAGGCGGGCGCTTCGTGGTGGCAGTTGCTGGCCGAAAGCCGCCTGTCCGCTTCGGAGAAAGTCGTTCGAAAAAGCGGCCATCCTGCTTACGACCCAACCTTGCCATTCAGATAAAATTCCGCTTGGTCCGTAAGCGGCCGTTGATGCTTCTGTCTTGGTCTTCCCCGTCTGCACATGCCCTATTCGATTTAAGGTGCATGCCAAGCGCACTGATCGAAGCTCGGCCTTTAAGTGGCAGGGGCGTCCCTCTCTATTTTGACGTCAAGGCTACCTAGAAAGGTAATGATGCTATCGGCTGCCGCTTGAGGAGCCTCCCGGGCTGGGAAATGGCCGACACCGTCTAAAACCACCCGCTGGTAGCCGTTCGCGAAGTAACGCTCTTGGTCTTCCGACTCCCCCGGGGGGTCGCATCGATCCGCACCGCCTTGGATCATCAGCGTGGGCACATGGAGAAGTTCCATCGCGTCGACTGCGTCGCGCAGGGACGTGTAGCGCGGGTCCAGTTCCTCCGGCTTCCAGCGGCTCCGATAGCCATGGAGCGTGATTGCAGCCCAGTCCGGATTTCGGAAGCTGCCCGCCACGGCCGCGAACACCGCTTCGTCGAACCAATCCGTCGGTCCCCAAGTGTCCCACTGGATGCGCGCGAAGCTCTCCGGATCGTTCCGTACCGCCGCCGCGCCGGCGTCGGTCGTCATGAACCACTGGTACCACCAGCGTCGGCTCTGCTCGAACGACGGCGTGGCGAAGCGCCCACGCGGCGCATAACCGATCGCAAGCGATGTGATCGAGGATACCCGCTCCGGCGCGAGCGCCGCCAGGATGTAGGCCGCCCGGCCGCCCCAGTCGTGGCCGACAACCGCGCAGCGGTTCCAGCCGAGTGCGTCCATGAGATCGAGAGCGTCCTGGGCAATCGCCACGCCGGTCCCATCGCGGGGGGTCTGGTCAGCAAGAAAGCGTGTCGGCCCGAAGCCGCGAAGCCAGGGGGCGACCCAGCGATAGCCGTTCTCCTCCAAGAGCGGTGCGATGCCTCGCCAGCCGGTGGCGTCGTCCGGCCATCCGTGCAGGAGCAGAACCGGTCGACCATCTCGAGGGCCTCCGCTCTCGAAAGCGATGTCGAGAAGTTCGGTCTGGATATGGTCCACCGCAGTGCTCCGTCTTCCGCCTCAGTGAATTGCCCCGGCGGCGGCCAACCGCCGGAAGCAGACATCGTCAAGGCATCCTGCGGATCAGAGATGCGAGAGACCTCCGTCGACGACGATCTCCGTGCCAATCATCCCGGTGTGCCGCCGAGGTCGGGATGACCGGCGAAGGCGGCCGCCAGCAGGGTCACAAAGCTGCGCACCTTGCTGGCGATGTTGCGGTTGGCGGGATAGGCGGCGTGCACTGGTATGACCGGCAGACGCCAGTCTGTCAGAATCGGCACGAGCGTGCCCGCGCGGATTGCCGGACCGAGCACGAAGGCGGGCTCCAGCGCGATACCTGCCCCGGCAAGGGCGGCGGCCAGCAGCGTTGGGCCGTTGTTGCATTCCAGAAGGGGCAGAATCGACACGTCGGCCACCTCACCGTCCCGCTCGAACCGCCACTTGCGGCCCCAGCGCAGCTCGGAGAAATGAAGGCAGGCATGCGCCGCGAGGTCCTGCGGGGTCGCCGGCCGGCCACGGCAGGCGAGGTAGGCTGGAGATGCGCAGGCGATCAACGGGGACGCACCGATCTGCCGCGTGACCAGCGTCGGCTCGACCGTAAGCGCACCGCGGATCGCTAGGTCGAAACCCTCCCCGATCAGGTCCACGGCATCGGTGGAAAGCTGAAGGTCGATCGACACGGCCGGGTTCTCGGCGAGGAAGCGCGCGATCACCGGGGCGACGTGATCAGGTCCGAGGTCCGGAGGCGCTGCGATCCGCAGACGGCCGACCGCCTCGGTCTGGAAGGCCGTTGCGGCTTGCCCGGCATCCCGCACACGATCTTGGATGTCGGCGAGAGCCGCTCTGTAGGCCGACCCGGCTTCCGTCAGCCGTACGGCGCGCGTGGAGCGCTGCAGCAGTTGAACGCCCAGCCGCGCCTCCAAGGCACGGATCTGCGCACCGACGGCGGAACGCCCCATTTCGAGGTCTTCGGCTGCCGCCGTGAAGCTTGCCCGCTCGGCGACGGCGAGGAACGCCATGATGCCGGCCAGTGGATCGGTCGTCTTCATGTGGCCGCGGATCCGCCAAGCGATGCACGATCATCGATCTTATCGCGGCGGATCGCAATCGGTAGCTCTTGGGAGCCACAATCATACCGACAGGACGTTCACATGGCCGATGCCCTCTGGTTTACCACCGCCCGCCTGACCATCCATCTGTCGCAGAAAGACAATGCCGATGGGCTCACGCTGATCGAGCACCACATGGCGGAAGGCTTTGCCGTGCCGCTGCATGTCCATCACGACGAGGATGAAAACTTCTACATCTTGCAGGGCGAAGTACGCATGCAGGTTGACGATCAGGTTCGTCGGCTGACACCGGGCGACGCGATAACGGTGTCGGGTGGGACACCGCACGCGTTCCGTGTCGTATCGCCTGAAGCCAGGTTCCTTTCGATGACGACGGGTCAGTTCGAAGAGATGATCCGCAGCCTAGCCCGACCGGCAGAAAACGAAGGCCTACCGCCCCAAGCCGAACCGACCGACGAAGAGGTCGCGGCTCTGGTTACGGCGTGCGCTGCGCACGGCATCGAGTTCCAGGGACCTGCAGTCTCTTGAAGCGCAGGGTGGCAGCTTTTGCAAATCGCCCTTCCAAAAGTCGCCAGTCCGGAAGCTACCCCAATCAGCCATTCGGTTCCCAACCCAACCCGTCAGCTTGGATCGCTATGGACGCTTTTCATAAGCGGTTACTTGTCGGCCGTCTGGCAACATCGGCTCGGGGTGGGAAGTGGGCACTGACCTTTCGCCCTATAGCGGACGTACCGGTTTCGGGTCGATAGAAGGCCGTCCGCTTTTCCTGCGTACCTTCTCGAAAGCAGCCATTCCGCTTTCGGCCAGACTACGTCATGCCGAATCGCCAGTGCGCGCAATACCGGACGTTCGGCTTTGCGCCCATTACGGTCGTTTAAGGGGAAGAGCCGGCGTCGCGGAAGCGGACACTCCAAGCCGAGGGCCAAACAGGTCCGCATGTTGGCAATGCCGGGGGGCATCAGCACCGTTCCCCCCCATGGACACCTGTAGCCACAGGCTTCGTCCAATCTCGGTAGATTGAGTAGAGCGCCGCCATCACGACCGGCCCAACGAAGAGCCCGACAAGCCCAAAGGTCTCGAGCCCACCCAGGATCCCGATCAGGGTCCAGACAAGCGGCAGCCGTGCGGCGCCTCCGATGAGGGCTGGTTGAACGAAGTTGTCGCCTGCCAGCATGACGGCGCCGCCCCAACCGAACACGCCGACCGCGCCGAACCATGATCCATGCTGGATCACGAGCATCAGGGCCGCGGTCGCGAAGGCAATCCAAGCTCCGAGGGGCAACATCGCAAACGCGACGGTGAGCAGGGTGAACAGCACGGCCTGCGGCAGCCCGGCAACCCAATACCCGGCACCGATGAGCAATCCTTCTCCGATGGCGACCAGAACCGTTCCGTTCACCACCCCCCTGATCGCAAGCACCAGTTTTTCGAACAGCCGCTCGCCCGGGTGCCCCAGCCATGCCTCAGCAAGGCAGAGCACGTGCGTCCCGATCTTCTCCCCATCCCGGAGGAGCACGAAAAGCGTCAGGAAGGTGATAAAAGCCAGGAGCATGCGATAGGCGATCTCTCCGCCGAAGCTGCGCATCCAGGCCGCCCACGCTTCGAGGTTCACCCCGGCGAAGAGGGTCCGTAATCCTGCCGGGTCGCTGAGGTGGGAGCGCCACCAGCGATCCGCGTGCTCGCCGAGAATGGGGATGTGCGTCAGCCAATCCGGCACTTCGATGCCGCCCTGCTGGACGCGCCCGGCCCATTCGAGAACGGCCTGTCCTTCCCGTCCAAGTTCGGCAGCGGCCAGCAACAACGGCGTCATCAGCACGGCCGCGCTCAGGAGGGTGGCCAGAGCGGGGGCGAGCCAATCGCGGGATGTCCCGACTCGCTGCGCCCGCCGGTAAAGGGGCCAGATCGCAATGGCGATGATGATGGCCCAGACAAGCGCGGCCAAATACGAGCGCGCCGTCCACAGCGCGATAAGAAGCACGGCGGCCGCGAAATACGCCCTGCGCCTGCGGCGCAACGGGGCTTCTGGTGCGTAAGTCTCGATTGAGTGCGTCGGCGCCTGAACGTCCAAATCGTTCCTCCTGACTATCTAGGTGAGCCTGTGACCTGAGCCTCAGTCGCAAATAAAAGCCGAGATCGGCTGCGCAGCACTCCCGCGGCTCCGTTAGGGTTTGTC
Source organism: Methylobacterium sp. CM6246 (assembly GCF_054818005.1). Lineage (NCBI taxonomy): Bacteria > Pseudomonadati > Pseudomonadota > Alphaproteobacteria > Hyphomicrobiales > Methylobacteriaceae > Methylobacterium > Methylobacterium sp. CM6246. The sequence continues at coordinate 79,728 of NZ_JBTXKY010000003.1, read as the reverse complement.
GCTGGACCTTCGATGCCGACGTCATGGTTTGCGTGGCGCTTTTTCAGATCAGCTTGCGCCTCGAACTGGAGAATATCGTCAAGGCTTGCTGTGCGACGGCCGATCGGTCCTCCGTTATCAAAATAATGGTCTGCCTACGGGCGATGACCGTCAGATAAACCTGCAGCCTAGTATGGATCGACCCTGAACCAGCGATATCCGTACGGATCGAGACTCATGACACGACTTTCTATCTTACTGTCATCGTAGATCTTGTTTCCGAAGAGCTCCACGAACTCGCATTTTGCGCAATCGTCTAATTCTAGATCGAACTGGCGCTGCTCGTCGTCAAGATTCTGTGCAATGATGATTGATTTGCCGTCATGCCGGTAGCAAACCGCGAAAATTGCAGGATCATCGCTCTCGATGATGCTCATCTCGCCCCAACCGATCTCGGGGCAGGAGCGCCGAATGCCGCAAAGCCGCTTCATCCAAGCCAGCAGTGAGGTCGGATCGCGCTGTTGCGCCACGGCGTTCACGGCACCAAGCCCGAATGGACCCGCTTCAATGATGGGGTGAGGCAGCGTGTTCGCGGACGCATCGGAGAAGCCACCGCAGGGCTTGTCGCGCCACTGCATGCAGGTCCGCACCGCCCAGCGCTCCGGCTGCGAAAGGTCATCGCCCATGCCGATCTCGTCGCCATAGAAGATCACGGGGCTTCCCGGCAGCGCAAACATCCTGCTGTAGGCCAATTCGATGCGCCGGCGGTCGTTGCCGAGCATCGGCGCGAGCCGTCGGCGGATGCCCCGGCTGTAAAGGCCCATGCCGGGCTCGGGCGCGAAGGCGGCGTGCACCTCGGCTCGCTCGTCCGGGTTAAGGCGTCCGAGATCGAGCTCATCGTGGTTGCGCAGGAACTGCGCCCATTGCCCAAGCTTCGGCAGTGCCGGCACGAGAGACAGGCCGCGCCGGAGCGGCTCTGCCCGGCGCCGCGCGAGGGCAAGGAACAGGTATTGGTTGATCAGGAACGCGAAGGTCATGTGCATGCGGCCGTGATGACCGACGAAATGCGGGATCTCATCGGGCGAGACGTTCGCCTCCGCCAGCATGATGGCATCGCCGCGCCGCCAGGACAGGAAGTCGCGCAGCTCGTCCAAGATGTCGTAATTCCGGAAAATTGTGCCGTCCGGCTGGAACTGGTCGATCAGGAATGGCGCCGCATCGACTCGGAACCCGGATACGCCGAGCTCCAGCCAGAAGCCCATGATGCGCTCGATCTCGTCGCGAACGGCCGGATTGGTGATGTTGAGATCCGGCTGATGCTCGTAGAAGCGGTGAAAGTACCACGCGCCAGCAACTGCGTCCCGCGTCCACACGCTCGTCTGGAAGCCCGGGAAGACCACGCCCTCGGCGGCATTGGCTGGCTCGCAGTCGGACCAGACATAGTAGTCACGGAACGGCGATGTCGGATCCGCACGTGCGGCCTGGAACCAGGGGTGCTGGTCGGAAGTGTGGTTGAGGGGCAGGTCGATGATCAGGCGCAGACCGCGCAGGCGCGCCTCCCGGCTGAACTCGACGAAATCACCGAGCGTCCCGTATTCTGGGGCAACATTGTAATAATCAGTTACATCGAATCCGTAATCGAGCTGAGGGCTTGGAAAAAACGGCAGCAGCCAGAGACAGTTGACGCCGAGTTCTGCGATGTATTCCAGGCGCGCCGTCAGCCCTCTGAAATCGCCGACGCCATCGCCATTGCCATCCATGTAGGCTCCGACATTCAGGCTATAGATCGTGGCCGTCTTGTACCAGAGATCGAGCACCAGCCTGGTTCTGCGAGTGAGGCCCCCCTGCGGCGGCCTCGAAGACGGAGGCCGCTGTCGCGGTTCGCGTGGCTGTCCGGGCGAGCGGAGCTGCGGCGCTCCAGCCCTGAGGAGAATGCCGGCGTGAGCCGCACTAACCGCCGAAAGCCGTCGATATCCGGCCTTATCGAGATGCAGATCCGGCGATCAACTTTTCGCGCTCGAATTTGGATTGCGCTTGTCGGCGTGGGTGATCGGTCCCTTGGAGCCCTTCGAGCCGCCGCCCCATTTCTGGGCCTTCCGGATCTGGTCGCCTCCGGCGTGATCGGGGCTTAGGCCCTTGTCGCTTCCACTCGCGCGCTTTCCGGATGTGTCGTCTGAATTGGTTGCCATCAGATCTTGCCCTTCACCGTTGCGATGGTTCGCGCATGCCCCGCAACCCGGGGCGGAGACGCTATGCCGGGCGGATCGGAGGCCCGGGCCTCAAGGCTCCGCCCCCCCCCGCCTTCCGGTATATCGGGGTGGCTCGACGGGCGCCTATAAGGTTTCGCCCTAAGGACTGACCCAGGTGCCGGTCGGGTGTCAGGGTGCTAAAGGGTGATCATCGGCGCGAGAGCGCGACGATCCTTCGGTGAACGCACGCAGAGCCGGAGCAAATCTTTCGGCTTGGTGTCGTGGTTCTTTACTGGCCAGCCGGCGCCTATCTCCCGATGCGGACCATGGGGCCTCCGACCAGGGCGTCGGCGTCAGGGGAAATGATTGGCCTCAAGCTGACCGTGAGGCGAAACTTCGCCGGGTAAGCTCGTGTTTTACGGAAAGCGGAAACAGGCCATCCTGCCTTCAGCCGATCAGGTCACGCCACTTGTCGCGACGGAAAGATCAAGGTCGGGTGTACGATGACAGATGCCGGAGACACTGATCGAGGGCGCAGGAGTGAGAAAGAGGACATTGCAGAACGAGAAGATTTTCTCAACTACAATTATCGAGAGCCCATTGAGCTGGCGAAGCAATCGATTGGCATAATAAGCGGCATCCTTCTGTTCTCAGTGAATTTTTCCGACAAGCTTGGAGGCATACAAAACTCTCCGCCATCTTACAAATATGTCCTGCTTGCATCATGGGCATTTTTGCTTTTGTCGATTACACTCTGCGGCGTGTCGATGGCTTTGAGTTGGAATTCCGCGCGTCACATGCTTTGGGGACAAAATGGAGTGCGGCCGCCCCGGAAGTCGAGGCGGCTGAGCAGGTTCGCCGCCAATGCCTTGACAAGCGCAGGGATCTTCTTCGTCCTGGGGCTGGCGCTGATGATCGCAGGCGGCTTCATGTCGTCGGTCGTTCGGCCGGCATGATCGCAAAACCCGATGCTCAGGAGAGCGTGGCGAGAGCTTCCCGGGTAAAATCCTTCAGCTGCTCGTGCCGTCCCTCGCGGATCTTGCTGACCCAATGGGGGTCGGACAGCATGGCCCGGCCGACGGCCACGAGGTCGAAGTCGCCGCGCGTGAGGCGGCGGATGAGTTCGTCGAGCGGATCGGGACGCGAGCTCTCGCCCTGGAAGGCGGCGATGAACTCGCCCGAAAGTCCGACCGAGCCGACCGTGATCGTGGGCTTGCCCGTCAGCTTCTTCGCCCAGCCTGCGAAGTTCAGGTCCGAGCCTTCGAATTCCGGCTGCCAGAAACGCCGCTGCGAGCAGTGGAAGATATCGACGCCGGCTTCGGCGAACGGGTTCAGCCACGCCGCCATCTCGTCGGGTGTGCGGGCAAGTTTCACCGCGAAATCCTGCTGCTTCCACTGCGAGAGGCGCAGGATCACGGCAAAGTCCTCGCCGACCGCAGAGCGAACCGCGCGCACGACCTCGACGGCGAAGTGACTCCGCTCGGGCAGGGTCGCGCCGCCGTAGCGGTCCTGGCGCCTGTTCACGCCGGCCCAGAAGAACTGATCGATCAGGTAGCCATGCGCGCCGTGGATCTCGACCGCATCGAAGCCCAGCCGCTTGGTCTCCGCGGCGGCACGGCCGAATGCCGCGATGGTATCGGCTATATCGCTCTCGGACATCGCGACGCCGCCCACCTCGCCAGGGACGACGAACCCGGACGGGCCTTCCATGGAGGTGGGCGGCTTCCATCCCGACGCGTGGGGCGCCACGATGCCCATGTGCCAGATCTGCGGCGCCATCGCGCCACCGTCGGCATGCACGGCGTCGATGACGTGCTTCCATCCTGCGAGCGCCTGTTCGCCATGGAAATGAGGAATGGCGGGATCGTTCGACGATGCCGGCCGGTCGATGACGGTGCCTTCCGAGATGATGAGCCCCACCTCGGGGGCACGGCGGCTGTAATAGCTGGCCACGTCGGGCGTCGGAACGCCACCGGGAGAGAACGAGCGCGTCATCGGCGCCATGACGATCCGATTCTTCAACCGGAGCGACTTGTACGCGAAGGGACGGAACAAGGTGTCGAGGCTCATGGCACGCTCCAGGATCGGCGCGTTCGTCCCGGACGATCATCAAGGACGAAAAGCATTGCGCGGCGCCGTGCGACGCGGGCCGCTATTCAGCCGCAGCCGGTCTTTCGTCCGGCGTGGCCGGGGTCTGTCCCGCCCCGGTTCCGCTGCGCTGACGGTGTGAGTGCCTGCCGGCGGGATCGGATTCATCCTGGGCTGCACGGGGTTGCGGCTCCAGCACCACCGTCTGCCGGCTGTCGTCCCAGCGGGCCAGGACGCGGTCCCCCTCGTGCACCGTGTCGGCCAACATCGCGCGGGCCAGCTGCGTCTCAAGCTCCGTACGGATCAGGCGCCGCAACTCGCGCGCGCCGAACTCCGGACGGAACCCCGCCGCCGCGAGATGGTCGACGAGGCTCTGGTCGGTGACGAGCTCGACACCCTGCCCCTGTGCCCTGCGTCGGACACGCTCCAGCTGCAGCTCGACGATAGAGCGGATCTCGCTCTGCCCCAACGCATGGAAGACGATGATCTCGTCGATGCGGTTGATGAATTCCGGCCGGAAGTGCCCCCGCAGCACGTCCATCAATTCGCGCTTGAGCCGCACCGGGTCGTCGGATTCCGTGCCCCGCGCCCGCAGGTTGCGCTGGATGATGTCGGCGCCGAGGTTCGACGTCGCGATCAGCATGGTGTTGGTGAAGTCCGTCACCCGGCCCTTTCCGTCCGTGAGCCGGCCGTCGTCGAAGACCTGCAGCAGCGTGTTGTAGACGTCCGGGTGCGCCTTCTCGATCTCGTCGAGCAGCACCACCGCGTAGGGCCGCCGCCGCACGCGCTCGGTGAGCTGGCCACCCTCCTCGTAGCCGACATAGCCCGGAGGCGCGCCGATCAGGCGCGAGACGGCGTGCCGCTCCATGTACTCGGACATGTCGAGCCGGATCAGCGCGTCCTCATCGCCGAACACGGTCTCGGCCAGGGCTTTGGCAAGCTCCGTCTTGCCCACACCCGTCGGGCCGAGGAACAGGAAGGTCGCGATCGGCCGCCGGCCCTCGCGCAGGCCCGCACGGGCGAGGCGAACGGCGTCGCTCACGGCCTTGACCGCCTCGTCCTGGCCGATGACGCGTTTGTGCAGCCGCTCCTCCATGGCGACCAGCCGCTGGCGCTCTTCCGTGGTCAGTTCGTTGACCGGCACGCCGGTGAGCTTCGAGACGACCTGTGCGACCTGCTCGGTGGTGACCTCGGCCGATCCCGAGCCGCGTTCGCGCCGCCAGCGCTCGCTCGCCTCGCCGAGCGCCTTGTCCTTGGCGGCGTGCTGTGCCTGGATCTCCTGCGCGCGGTCGAATTGCTTGCGCGAGGCCGCGTAGTCCTGCTCGCGCTTGAGCTGGCGGACCTCCGCCTCGAGTTCCTGGACATCAACAGGCCGCGCGGTCGCGGAGATCTTCACTCGCGCCGCCGCCTGGTCGATCAGGTCGATGGCCTTGTCGGGCAGGAAGCGGCCGCTGATGTAGCGGTCGGACAGCTCGGCGGCGGCGATCACCGCCTCGTCCGTGATGGTGACCTTGTGGTGGGCCTCCAGCGTGTCGCGCAGGCCGCGCAGGATCATGATGGTCTGCGCCACCGTGGGCTCCGGCACGAACACGGGCTGGAAGCGCCGCTCCAAGGCCGCATCCTTCTCGATGTGCCGCTGGTACTCGTTGAGCGTGGTCGCGCCGATCAGGTTCAACTCGCCCCGGGCGAGCGCGGGCTTGAACACGTTCGCGATGTCGAGGCCGCCCTCGCCGCCGCCCTGGCCGGCCCCCACGATGGTGTGGATCTCGTCGATGAACAGGATCAGGCTGTCCTGCGCGGCCTCGACCTCCTTCAGGATCTCCTGAACGCGCTCCTCGAACTCGCCTCGGTACTTGGATCCCGCCACCATGGAGTTGATCGAGAGCTCGACCAGACGCTTGTCGCGCAGGCTTTCCGGCACCTCGCCGGCGACGATACGCTGGGCGAGCCCCTCCACGATGGCGGTCTTGCCCACGCCGGGCTCGCCGATCAGGACGGGATTGTTCTTCTTGCGCCGGGCGAGCACCTCGACCGTGGTCTCGATCTCGCGGGCGCGGCCGATCACCGGGTCGAGCTTGCCGTCACGGCCGAGATGGGTGAGGTCGCGTGCGTATTTGTCGAGGTTGGGCGTATTGGTGGGCGCGCTGACGCGACCCTCCTCGGCCCCGCGCCCGACGACCTTCGTGACCTGCTGCCGAATCGCCTGCGGCGTGAGCCCGTAGCGGCGCAGCACGTCGGCGGCGATGCCCTCGCCCTCCTCGGCCAGGCCGATCAGCAGATGCTCCGGGCCGACATAGGAATGACCGAACTCGCGCGAGGCCTGATAGGCGCGGGACAGGGCGTCCTTGATCCGGGGCGAGATACTGATCGCCGTCTCGTCTGTGCCGGACCTGGACGCCGCCGCTTCGCCGTCCGTGATCCGTCCGTCCTGGTCGAGTTGCCGGCGCAGGTCATCGACCCCAACCTTGAACTGGTCGAAGATGGTGCGCACGACGTCGTTGTCGGCCAGGGCGTACAGGAGATGCTCGGTGTCGACCTCGCGCCGGTTCAGGTCCTGAACGCGCCGCGCGGCGCCCTGCAGGATCTCCTCGGCGTGAGCGGACAAGCGCTCGGCGATGCCGCCCGCGGCTCGACCGCGCGAGGCACCGCGGCCGGACCTGGGCGGTGCGGGCCTCGTGCCCGCCTCTTCGTCAATTGCGTCGGCGTCGGATGCGTCCCGTCCGGCCAGGGGCCCGCGGCCGAAGAAGTCCCCACCGAAAAAGTCGTCGAACAGGCTGCCGCCCGCGCCGCCGAACAGCGATTCGAGGGGGGAGCTGGAGCGACCCTGCTGGCGGGCGAGACGCCGATAATCGACGTCGCACAATTCCATGGTCTGGCGCTGGCCATTGCTGACCACCTGAGCCCGTACGGTGGCCGGCCGCGCCCCACAGATGTCGCAGATTCCGTCGCTCATGCTGGGCTCCCTGAAGATTGGGCCGGAGCTCGATGGATCAGCCAGGATCTGATCCGCGTCGCCCAGCCGCGTTGGCAGATCGGGCGTGGTCCGGCTCGCCCTGAACCGTCAGCCTCCTTGGAGAGCTCGAGGGCACGCCCGTGCCGGCAAAACGCTGCGCGACGCCCGTTTCAGCTCGCGCGCTCAAGATGGTGGCGCTTCGCGTAAGGCTCGCTCGCCCAGAGGCGTTTTGCCTCGTCGAATGTCCGGTTCAGTGTGACCCGGTCATCCACGGCAGCGATCCAATCCGGAGTGACGTATTGGTGCTGGTTTCGAGGCTTCTGGTCGACACGAGAGATCTTGAGGTGACCACCTTCGACCTTGGCGACAGTTCCAATCCGAGTTCCGTCGCTATCGACGACCTCCATGTCCCTGTTGATCAGAGCGAGCAGTGGACGACCTCCAGCGCCATCCTGTCCATTCATCGTCATGTTGTGCTCTCCCGTTGCATGAACGATTGCTAGCGCTCAGATCAGAAGTGGTTGCTCAGCAGCGCCTCGTATCCACGCGGGGTCAGTTCGACCGTGTCGGCGTCGGGCGTGGCGACATATCCGGTGCGCGCGAGTTCCGAGACCGCTGCCGCGACGGCGGGATCGGTCCCAAACCGTTCATCCAGCGTCGTGATGCGCAGGCGTGCCCCGGGCAGCCGGTGCGTACTGCGCAAGTATGCCAGGATGTCACGTGCTATCTCCGACTGCATCGATAAGTTCTCCGGCTTGTCATCCAGACCGTCCGCAGGATCGATTTTTGAATGGCAATCCAAGTCCGCGGAAGTCACCTCTTCGGTTTTGATGCGCCCTGCCGCGACACTGATGTTTCACAGCAAGTCGAGCGATGTAGTGGGATTCTCTATCGCCGGACAGAGGACAATTGAAATGATCCGCTGTCGCGCCTGTCGCTAGTCAAGATGCCGTTCGGCTCTGTGCGTGCCCCTGACCTGCACCCGAACCGGCCTCACGAAGCCATCTAGGGGGCCGACCTTTGTGGCCCTGACGCATGTGCCCCGGCGCAGGTCACCGATCGTGAGAGGCGCCGCCTATGCGGAGCGGGCGCTGCGCGCCGAGATGAGCCGCGAGCGCCAGCGATTTAGGATCACGCACCGTCCACAGCCCGGCTCCCAGCACAGGCCACACCGCCTGTTGGCCGAGCTCGATCGCCTCGTGCCGCTTCCGGTCGGCCAGCCGCATCCGTGTCGCATGTGATGTCTTGTCGAACGCATCCAGGCCATTCGCACCCATGCTGCGCCTCCCTGCCTTCGCATCGAAATCAGATGGGATCCTCGCGCCGCCGCGGCATCCGGATCGATCCTAAGTGAAATGCCGGACGGGCAAGTCGTTCAGGGGCTTGACCTAGGAGCTGTCCGAATTGCCGGCGGCAGCACTATGCTCAATTCAGGGAGAACACGACATCTGCGGGGTACGACATGGACGGATCTCAAGCTCCCTTCACGCCCGATGACCTTGGCACCTGTGCCGCCGCCGCAATGGCCGAGATCCGGATCTCCCTGAGCCGCCTGACGCCCGCCGAGCGCGCCGCCTTCTGGCATGCTGTGGATCTTCTCTATCGCGCACCTTCCGAATCTCCGATGAGCATGACTGAGTCTCGGCCGATCCAGTACGGCGTCGCGCAGGGTCTCCAAGCCGTGTTTCCGCCGGTATGGGAGCATGCTCGTGACGCTGAGGGCTATGCCAGCTTTCCGGAGGTGCAGGCTTACGGCACGACAGGCTGATCTCGCTGCCCGGTTCCCTCCTAGGTGCCGGGCTGCACGACCGAGTCATCGTCGTGCTGGGCGGGACGCACACCGGCGGCCGTCGCGATGAGAACGGCCTCGGGCAAGGTGCGGACACCCAGCGCCTCCATGACCCGGGCCCGGTGGATCTCCACTGTGCGTGGGCTCAGGCCCAGCGTACGCGCGATGGTCTTGTTGGTCCCGCCAGCGAGCAATCCCTCCAGCACCGCGCGCTCGCGTGGGGAAAGCGCCACGATCCGGCTGCGAGCTTCGTTGCTCCCGCGCACCCGATCCGCCTCAGCGTGGATCTCGGCGAGCGCCGTCTTGACGGCGAACAGCAGCGCCTCCGGTGACCAGGGGGCTTCGAGGAAATCAACCGCTCCCGCCTTCATGACGCGGACCCCGAGGCCGACATCGCCCCTGCTCGCGCCAACTGCCACCACCGGCAAGTGCGCGCGCGCCGACTTCAATGCGCCAGCGACGAGAAAGCCCCCATCATCCAGATCAAGAACGACGCAGCCCGGCATCAGCGAGCCCGCCATCTTGAGGAGGGCCAGACCACTGTCGAAGGCTCGCACCTCGTACCCACCGGACTGCAAGGCATCGCCGAGGCTGCGCCGGGTGTCGTCACCGGACGCAATCACGTAGGCGCGCAGGCCGGTGTCGGTGGTGATGTCCTGTGCGATCCCGCCCGCCGACCGGATGTGCCCGCCGATGCCCGGGATAGGGAAGATCGTGTCGCGGATGCGGCGCACCGCTTGGTCTGACGCGCGCAGGATGCGGTACTCGAACACGAGCGCCTCGCCACCCTTAACCCGATCCATCGCTTGTGCTGCAGCGTCGCGGTCCTCCGGGTGGACGCTATCGAGCCAACTCGCGAGGTCCGGCCTGTCCCCGACGGGTTTGCCCCAGACGCGCGCGAAGGCCGGGCTGCGGTAGTCGATCGTTCCACTGTGTAAGTCGGCGACCCAGAGCACGTTAGCCGAATGCGCGGCGAAGCGCCGGAAGCGTTCTTCGCTCTCGCGTAAGGCCGCCTCGGCCCGTTTTTCCCGATCGACGTCCTGCACGACCAGGATGGCACCGATGATCTCGTCATCGACGTTGTGAAACGGAGCGGCGCTTACGCGCGTCCAGCACTCCCGGCCAGCCGGCATGGTGAAGATGAAGTCGATGCCGGGGACGACGGTTTCGCCTCGAAGGGCCCGCGCCCCGGGGTACTCCGTCGGGTTCAGCCTTCGTCCGTCGGGTGCGAAGGCCCGCCAGCGCTCACGCGACGGATCGGCCGAGGGTATCCATTCGAGCGCGTAGTGCCCGAGCGCTTGGTTGGCCAACGTGATCCTGCCGTCCCGATTGGCAAGGCCGACCCCGATCGGCAGCTGCGCCAGCGTCGCTGAGAGCCGATGCTCGCTCTCGCGCACAGCGGCCTCGGCGCGCATCTGAGCCGTGACCTCCACCACTACGCCGATGAACGATACTGGTCGATTGCCCTCGAAGCCGGTCCGGCCGTGGGTCGAAACCCAGCGCTCCACACCGTCGCGAATGCCGATCACGCGGTACTGTATGTGATAGACGCCGTCGCCAGCAGGGTCGGTGCAGCGCTCCACCGCCGCCGCGACCCGCGGGCGATCCTCCGGGTGGATGGCCGACAGCCAAACATCTTTGCCGACCGGCGCGTCGGGGGGCAGGCCCCACAAGGCTTTCAGGCGTACGTCCCAATCGAGCGCGCCGGTTTGCGGATCCCATGAGTAGGGTGAGAGACCGACGAGGTCGATCGCCGCCTTCAGCCGGGCCTCGCTCTCTCGGAGCCGTGCCTCGGCGTGCTTGCGGGCTGATATGTCCGTGGTGATCGTCGCGATACCGATCAATCCGCCAGTTTCGTCGTAGAGCGTGAACGCGCTCCACCGGACGATCATCTCGGCGCCGCCACCGAAATGCCGAATGCGCAGCTCGCCCTCCCAGCGGCCATCCCGCAGCAGCGTCGGTAACGCGACGTCGCGGATGAGGGCCTGATCGTTCGGGTGGAAGAAGTCCGCGATTGGGATGGCCGAGACGTCGTCGTCAGGGCCGAGCCCGACCATTTTGCGTCCGGCCGCATTCACGAACACCGGCCTGAAGTTTGGGTCGGCTATGCCGATGAACTCCTGCGACTGCTGGACGACAGCCGCGAGCAGTTTATCGAGCGGAGGCGGTTGCGTCGTTTCCACACGCGTTCGTAGGTTGGCTAAGCCTGAGATGCGTCGAGACGGCCCGTCATCATCCATGGGCAAGCTATCGCGAAGCACTCGAAATGACGCTCCTTTCAGTGACGGCGGAGCGCCACCTCAAAAGGCTTGGAAGGCGCGACGACCTCGACCTGCAACCAACCATCATCCGTTCATCTAATAGGGCACTCTCCGGAAAAAAATAAATTATATTAGTAGGTTGCTCATGAACTTATTGCCATAGATCAGGTTCGTGCCGCTTTGATTGTGTTCGTCCGCAAGTCGTTCCAGGCCGCAGTTGCTGGACGGCGGACGAACGGCCGCTTTGTAGAAGGACAACCGGCGGTCTGGGCGGCTGGGTTGGGTCGATCGCAGGCCGTCCGCTTCTCCGGCAGACCTCCTCTGAAGCGGACAGACGGCTTTCGGCCAGACTACGTCATGCCGGATCGCCAGTGCGCGCAATACCGGACGTTCGGCTTTGCGCCCATCCCGGCCATTCAGATGGCGCTGACGACGTTCCGTACGCGGACCTACCGGCTGCGATCGGCCATTCGCATAAGGGTGGCTTATGGCACGAAACGCCGGTCCAATCGGTCCTTCAACCGGATGAAACACTGGTCCGCGAGAGCACTGGGGATACAGCGCGGCTTCCCCGCGGTCGCGCTCGCGCCTATCTCAGGATCACCCCCTGCTGTCGAGGTCGGGATCAGCGCGATGCCGGGCGAGCCGTAATGATATGGCCGCCCGGCCGGTGTGGTCCGTCCTTCAGTGGAAACGACCTTCCGGGTCGGTCGAGGTCATGTTCCGCGCCAGCAGGCTGCCGGCCACCATCAGCGCCTGCCTCAGCACCGGCAGCATTTCCTTGGCGTGGTCCTGCTCAATGAGCCCGTGCGCCATCAGGAGATGGTCTGCGACGAGTTCGAGGGTCGAGCCCGGTGGCGTCGTCGGGCTCATGGGTGGCGGTACAAAGCGGTTGAGCGTGCCGTAGGCGGTCAGCCGTTCCAAGCCGCTGACGGCGATCTCTGTCAGTGAGCCGAGATAGCCGAGGAAGGTGTGGTCTGGCGGCCCGTAGGACGGGACGGCCCCGATCATCACCCAGGCGAAGCTGCCATCGGCACGGCGCAGGCGTAGGCGCAGGCTGTACTCGCTCTGCTGATCACGGGCGCTGCGCAGGAAAGTGACGGCGCTCTCGTGATCTTCCGGATGCACGCACTGAAACCACCCGTGCCCAACGGCCTCGTCGGCGGCTTGCCCGGTGAAGGCGGTCCACTCGGGACTGACATAACTCAGGCCGCCTTCCGCCTTCGTGACGAAGATCATCCGCAGTGCTCCTTAAATTCCCTTCGGTATCAGCTTTAGAGGTGAGCACCTACTACCGGCGGCGAAGGCGTATCTGAATGGTGTGGAACCACTTTTCGTAGGCCCGGTTTCGAGATTATCATGGCCAAATCCGACGACCCCAAGCGGGCGATCCTGCACAACATAGCGGATGTGCTCGGCGTGCCCGTCGAACAGTTCTACGGCGGTGACCCGGCTCTGAAGGCGAGCGCGGGTGAAGACGATTGCTTGCGCTTGTGGCGCAAGATCGGATCGGACAAAGGCCGGGCACGAGCTCTGACAGCTCTCCAAGCAATTGCGGACGAAGAGGCGAACTAGCGATCCGCATCCTGCTGCCCGCTGGTGGACGCCCCCGGCACGCTGCAGTAGCTCTCCGGCATGGCCAGCAACCCGACCGTGTCCGACCTCCTGAAATCGAGAGAGGTCACCGATGCGCAAGTGAGCGCTGCGGTCGACGCGGTGCTCGCCAATGCCAAGATCGGCCCGTTCGAGCTGGCTTCCGGCTGGGTCTTGGACGTCACCGCGGCCGTTAAGGCGGACCGGCACGCAACGGCCACCCTGAAGGAGCCGACAGCCAGACCAGGCGGCAAGCGAGCTGCGGTCAAATCTGCAATCCTACTCGCGCACCCGGTGAAGGGCTGAGCCTTGAAAGACGAACTCGACCCAGATCACGAGATCGTCGTCGAGCGTCTGGTGCTGGGCCTGCGGGGCTTCGCGCGTGGGCTTGGCCTGGATGAGAAGGTTGTCCGGCACATCGTGAACCGCGTCATCATCGATATGCCGCTAACTCCGGATGAGGAGCGTATGGCGGAGGCCCAAGACTGGATGCTGATCGCGTCCGCGTAGGCGAACGGACGAAGGCTCCAACCCGGGGACTATCCTCAGGCCCTCTTGGCACGCTGTGCTGCTTCCCGGACATATGCGAGGCACGATTGCCTGACCTCAGGATCCGAAATTATTGAGAACAGGTTCAGAAGTTCTACCGCCTGCACATTTACGGGGGCGCCGCTTAAGTCCAGCGTATAGCTGGTTTGATCATCAAATATATCGCTGGAGACGCCAAGGGCCTGAGCTACTCGTTGCAGTGTGAACTGAGCGCGATCGTCGTCCATTTTTGATACCAGCGATCTTCAAAAACTAATTCTACAGATTGCCATTTTGATAACAGAATTTTCCATATCAGTAAATGAGAGGGGAAGAAAACTAGCAATTGCAACATTCAATCGTGCAATCAGTCCGCCTCAGATCCAAGTTTGTAACTGTGCGAAACTTTTGCACCTGAGCATTCGTAAGAAGCTCAGACATAGGAGGAGGGGGCAGTTGAATGGTATCTCTTACCGCAACGGTTCCAGCTTTGCAGGCAGCAGGGCTGATCGGTATCTGGAATACGGACGTCGCCGCAGGTCGCTCTGTCCTTGATGAAGGCGCAGCTGCCGTGCTGGCTGGCAATGCCAGCCTCGCCGGCGAGCCTCTGCCCCTCGAAGCCGCCCTCGGACGCACACATCCGGACGATCGGGACTGGTTGTTCGCACAGATCCGCCAGGCTCGCCGGACCGGCGGTCCGTTCTCGGCTGAGTTCCGGGTCCTGACCGAGTCGGGCGAGGTGCGCTGGATCCTTAACCGAGGCACCCTTTCGCACAACGAGAGCGGCGTGATGCAAGGCCTTGGTGCCTACATCGAGACTACGGACAGTCACCGCGGCTCCGCCATTTCGGCTGCCTTACTCACCCCCGATATCGAGGATCCGCTGCTTGTGGCTGCCGATCGCTGCATTGAAGCGCATACGGCGCTTAAGCAGGGTGCTCATGCCGATCTCGGCAGCCTGTCGCAGGTGCTGCTGACAGGTATCGGTCACGCCATCGCCCGGCGTCGGCAGGGCTGAGGTGCTGAGGGTCAGTCGTGGGATGGCCCTGGCCCCCGTCTCACGGTAGCTCGGCCCATGCCCACCGAGATCCGTATCCCTCATCGCGGGCTTCAGCTTCAAGGCCTTCGCGCCTGCGCCTTGTACCCGCAGGGCATGCGGCACGGGGCGCATCCGAGCGTCATGCCGGTGCTTCAGGATCTTGGTCCGGTCGAGGAGATGCCGGTACGAGGGCCGTCCGGACGGAAGCTGTGGTTCCTGACGCAGGCCGGGCGCGAGTTGCTGACCGAGATCGGGATGAGCGAGCCGCGGGAGTCTTAGCGGTCGAGGCTGTGGCTCGACCCGATCGCCGACGGTCTACTCCGAACATTCCGCTGGGCGCGGACGAACCGGAACCTGCCGCGGTGATTGCCACAGCGAAATGGGTGTCATCATCGTCATCGCCGCCTCTGCTGGTGGCCTCGGTCTGCTCATGCAGATCATCGCTGCGCTGCCACCCACCTGCCGCGCCTCCGTGTTCGTCGTCCAGCACATCGGGGCGAACGAGAGCATCCTCCCTGACATCCTCGCTCGGCGCGGCCATCTCCCGGCAGCCTTCGCGCAGCACGGCGAGGTGATCGAGCACGGCCGGATCTACGTGGCGCCGCCTGACCACCATATGCGGCTGCGCGCTGGCGCGATCTGGCTGGATCAAGGCTCAAAGGTCCACTTCGCCCGTCCGGCCGCCGACCCCTTGTTCATCTCGGCCGCCGAAATCTACGGCACGCGCGTCGTCGGGATCGTGCTCAGCGGCGCTAACAGCGATGGGGCCGCGGGCATTCTAGCGATCACGGCGCGCGGTGGCCTGGGCTTGGTGCAGAACCTGGACGAGGCCAAGTTCCCCGAGATGCCCCTAGCGGCGCTGAAGCTCGATCACCCTGAAGCTCCCCTTACTGCCAAGAGCCTCGCAGAGCGGGTCGCTGCGCATTGCGCTAGCTTCTGAGCCAAGTCGGTCTGCTTACTTGCCGCCGCCCCTCGCCGCGAACTCCCAGATCGGCGGCCCCCATACCTTGCCCGGGGTATTCTGGTAGCCGGAGGTCCGCTCGAACAGGATCCGCTCCGCCTCGACCGCCAGCGCTTTCTTGCCGGCGATCATCAGCCCCCGCAGTACTCGACCCGCAGCGTGCCGTGCTCGGGGTGGACGCCGAAGGGCTGCGACGCCGTCCAGCCTCGTCCGTGGGCGTCGGCGCCGAAGCGGATGCAGAAATCGAGCGCCGACTCCCGCATCGTCGCCCATTGCGCCGGGGTCATGTACCGGCAGGGCGAGGCGTGCGGGGAGATGTTCTCGATCTCGCCGTGCCAGATCGCGACGGGGTTCGGGAGGAGGGTAGGGGCTGGGCTGGCTGACATCCGGCCGAGCTACGGGAAGCGATACTGACAGACCATGCGGCCAGAAGCGGGGTTAATCTCAACATGGGTTAGAGCGGCGCCACTGCTCAGATTGGTGAGGAGATCGCAGCCGTCGCTGCGGTTCAGATCGGCTCCCCCGCTTCTTGCGCAAGGATCAGAAGGCGGCGGCGCATCTCCGGGTCGCGAATGCGGCGGTAGGCGTTTAGCATCGCTGCGCAATCACCGTCGAGTTGGACAACTGTGGCCGTCACGCCTGCGACTGGCGCTGTCGGTGGGCCTTCTCGGTTCGGTACTTCATACAGCACCTCTGATGACACCCCCAGTGCATCGGCGATGCGCCCTACAAGCCGCCTCGTCCCCCGAGGTGGCGATGGCGGCGAACCGGGGGCATCGATGTCTTCCCATGCCTCGTCCTCCACGGACGCGAACGGGGGCGGTATCCTCTGGCCCATCGCTTTTCCCCCCACGGGGGCGTGAAACGCCTCTCGGAAATGTTCCTAGCATAGGTTGCAATCGAATCGGTAGGGGGTACACTTTATAGTTGATGGCGCCGCTTCGTCTGCCAATTTGTGCAGCGCATTCAAACAAGACTATAGAAAATAATTCAGTTTTACGACGATGGCAGGGGTTGTGGTGCCGAAGCTCAAGCTCCTTGATGGTAGAACTTGCCCAACGGCGTTTCAACGGGCGCTTGATACTTTAGAGGTAGCTGGATCATGGGATTGGGATATTACCTCGGACTTGGTTCGCGCCGATACGTTCGTAGCATTGCTGTTCAACGTCGAGCCGGGGGAGGCCAGCGTGGGGCTTCCCCTATCGGCCTACATCGACGGCATGCATCCAGACGACCGGGAGCACGTCCACGCCCTGATCCGTCGCTGCATCGACGAGGATAGCCCCTTCGTTGCAGAGTACCGAGTGCTCTCAGCCGATGGTGTCATGCGGTGGGTACTCGACCGTGGCTACATCATCCGCGACTCAGCGGGGCGACCTGTGCGAGGGCGCGGTATCATCGTCGATATCACGCGGTCCCGGACTGGCAGGCTTACCTCCACGGCCGATGCGCCCGATCCTTTCTTGCCATCCCTGGAGCGGGTCGCCGACCTCGTTATGGACGCGCAGCAATTGATCACCGAGTTGAAGGACCCAACGCTGAAGGCCCAGGTAAATGCGCTCCTGCTGACGCTGGGACGTAGGCTGGCCCAGCAGGAGGTTCAGGAGCGGCGGCAATCCATGAACTGACCGCACGATGCGTATCGGCGGACGTGCCAATATCCCGGCAGATGTGCACATGTGCCCCGGAGCTCTCACTCGATGGGGTCTTGATTTCGTCGAGTAAATCCTGTTGTGCCTGCGATCCTCGGTATGATCGCTTGAGCGACTAGACGTAAGCAGGGATTAAAGTGGCGGACGAAAACGTTGGGCGTGGCCCAAACTATGCCGAACTCGCTGGTGAACTTGTTGCCGCGTATGTCTCGAACAACCCAGTTCCCTCATCTGAGCTTCCGAAGCTGATCCAGACTGTGCACAGTGCGGGGATCGGGTTGGTCTCCGGTGCTGGGTCCAGCGCAACCACCAAGGCCGACGACGCCGAGAAGCTGACCGCGGCTCAGATCCGCAAGTCAGTCCGGGACGACGGCATCGTCAGCTTCATCGACGGTAAAAGCTACAAGACACTCAAGCGCCACCTGAGCAGCCACGGGCTCGACCCGCGCAGCTATCGCGACCGCTATGGCCTGCCCGCTGACTACCCGATGGTGGCCCCGAGCTACGCCGCGCAGCGCTCCGCTCTCGCCAGGGCTGTCGGCCTCGGCCGCCCAGGCGCTATGGATGAAGCCGCTTCGAAGGGCCGCCGCAAGGCCGCCAGATCCTGAAGCCGCCGGGCCGGCTCGGCCCCGTCGCCCGATCTGATCACGGGCTGACGGGGGAGGTCGTCTATCTCACCTGCGTCCCCGTAGATTGCCAGGGTCTGGTTAGCGCGCCGTGACCCGCGCTGGCTCGGCACTGTGTCGGAATAGGCCCCGTAGGAGCCGGAAGGGCAGCCGTAGCAACCGGTAGACGGCGTGGGCGGTCATGACGGCGATAACGGCCAACAGGGCCAGCAGAGTGTTCCGCATGCGGGGGACTCCTGGCGGCGTGATAACCGCGACGCCGCCCAGGCCATCGAAAGCGCGATCCGGTACGAGGCTCGCGGCAAGGACGCATTCCTCATTACCAACGATGAGACGGTGATGCGCACGCCCACCTCGGAACTCCTCGACCGCCACTACCCGCAGGCCGAGCGGCGCAAGGCATTCGTCGGCAATGAGGTGATCCTCTCCAACGAGAAGGCCAAGCGCGTCCTGGGCTTCAGGCCCGCCCACCGCTGGACCGAGGGCGTCTGAGATATGCCCCTGGATAGTCGCATGAGGCCATACGTCATCTGCCACATGATGGGTCTCGGCCACTCTGCCGACGCCCTACGAGACCGTGTATGGCCCCTCGAAGGCATTCGGCTTCATGTTCGCCGAGAGCCTGCGGGAGGAGCTTCGCGAGACCGGCGTCACGGTGACGGCCCTGCTTCCCGGCGCCACGGACAGCCAGTTCCACAAGAACGCCGGCATGGGCACTAGCGCCATCGACGGCGGCAAGAAGAACGACAAGACCGAGGTTGCCCGGCAGGGCTTCGAGGCCTTGATGAACGACGTCGACCACGTCGTCGGCGGCGATGCGGAGACCAAGCAGCAAGTCGTCGACAACCGTCGGACGCCGGAGCCGGAGAAGGCGGCGCGCCACGCCAAGCTCACCCGTCTGCAGGGTTGAGGACCAGCACCATGATCAACCTCATCAACGCGGTGACCATCGTCACCGGAGCCTCCTCCGGTATCGGCGCAGCCATCGCCAAGCGGCTTGCGGCCTCGGGGGCCCGGGTC
Organism: Methylobacterium sp. CM6246; assembly: GCF_054818005.1. Taxonomy (NCBI): domain Bacteria; kingdom Pseudomonadati; phylum Pseudomonadota; class Alphaproteobacteria; order Hyphomicrobiales; family Methylobacteriaceae; genus Methylobacterium; species Methylobacterium sp. CM6246. Next base: position 61,050 of record NZ_JBTXKY010000003.1, on the reverse strand, counting down.
GTCCTGGCCGCCCGCAACGAGGACAAGCTGAAGGACCTCGTCTCGGACATCACGGAGGCCGGCGGCACGGCGACCCATCGGGTCACCGATGTCACCGACCCGGACGACCTGAAGGCACTCGTCGGACTCGCGGAGAAGACCTACGGCCCGGTCGACATCCTGGTGAACAACGCCGGGCTGATGCTCTTTTCCGAGTGGAAGGACACAGCGGTCGATGACTGGGACAGGATGATCGACACGAACCTGCGGGGCTACCTTCACGCCATCGCGGCGGTGCTGCCCTCCATGCTGGAGCGCAAGTCCGGCCGCATCCTGAACATGAGCCCCGTCGCCGGCATTCATGTCGGCGACGGGGCCGGGGTGTACGGCGCGACCAAGTTCTTCATCTGGGGCATCACGGAAAGCCTTCGCCAGGAGGTCGGCGTCGGGAGCGGTATCCAGGTCTCGATGGTGAGCCCGGGCGTGATCGACACGGGCTGGGCGGACAAGGTCTCGAACGCCAAGGGACGGAAGGCAGCCCAGGCCCTCAACGAGGGTGCGATCCCACCCGAGGTCGTCGCCGACGCGGTGGCCTACCCGGAGACGTCCTATGCCTGGCGTCGAGTACTTCCACTCCTCGTCCGCCAGGGCGTGCGCGTGATCGTGCCGGACTACGGGACTGTCAGGAATTTCGTGTGCGGGCGGCCATAGTGGATCCGATGGAGGTTCCCGATGGCACGACGCAAAGCACCCCGTATTCCTGACACGCTCCTGGATCAGCTTCTGGCCGGGGCCGATCCGAAGACGGCCTTCGAGGCCGACGGCCTGCTGAACGAGCTGAAGAAAGCCCTGGCCGAGCGAGCGCTCAATGCCGAGATGGACCACCATCTGGCGGGCGAGGATGCTGGCAACACGCGCAACGGCTATGGCCGCAAGACAGTCACGACCGAGACTGGCCGGATCGAGCTGGCGATCCCGCGCGACCGGCAGGCGACGTTCGATCCGCAACTGATCGCCCGGTATCAGCGCCGCTTTCCCGGCTTCGACGACAAGATCGTGTCGATGTACGCCCGCGGCATGAGCACCCGGGAGATCGTCGGGCACCTGCGCGAGCTCTACGGGATCGAGGTCTCGCCCGACCTGATCAGCGCAGTGACCGACGCGGTGCTGGAGGAGGTCGCCGCCTGGCAGGCCCGGCCGCTGGAGCCGGTCTATCCGATCGTGTTCTTCGACGCCCTGCGGATCAAGGTGCGCGATGAGGGTGTGGTCCGGAACAAGGCGGTCCATATCGCGCTCGGCGTGCGCGCCGACGGATCCAAGGAGATCCTCGGCCTGTGGCTGGAGCAGAACGAGGGCGCCAAGTTCTGGTTGCGGGTCATGAACGAGCTCAGGAACCGCGGCGTCGAGGACGTGCTCCTGGCCGTGGTCGATGGCCTGAAGGGCTTCCCCGATGCGATCCGGGCGGTGTTCCCCGAGGCGCTGGTCCAGACCTGTTGGTGTGGACGGTCTCTCAACGGCATCAGGATGTGCCACGATGAGGTTGTTGAAAACCAGATGAAGGAGACCGTCCGTGGAAAAGCCTATCCGGATTGGGATCGACACGTCTAAGCACGTCTTTCAGCTTCACGGGGTAGACGCCGCCGAGAAGCCGGTGCTTCGCAGGCAGTTGCGGCGAGCGGACATGCTGATGTTCTTCGAGAGGCTGCCGCCGACCAGCGTCGCGCTCGAGGCCTGTGGGGCGTCCCACAACTTGGCACGGCTGCTGACCTCTTATGGCCATGAGGTCAAACTGATCGCGCCGCAATTGGTCAAACCTTATGTGAAGCGCGGAAAGAACGATGCTGCGGATGCGGAGGCCATTTGTGAGGCGATGAGCCGGCCAACGATGAGGTTCGTACCGATAAAGACGCCACAACAGCAGGCAGCGTTGATGCTGATCGGTGTACGCGAACGTCTGATCCAAATGCGAACGCAGGTGGCAAATTCCATCCGCGGCTACGCAGCCGAGTTCGGGCTCATAGCCGCGAAGGGCATCTGCAGGGTCGAACAACTTCTCGACCGGATCGCTCTGGATCGCTCCGTCCCTGCGCTTGCCCGGACGCTGTTCGCAACGCAGGGAAAAATCTATCGGCAATTGGAAGAAGAGATCGCCGAGACCGAAGCGCAACTCGCCCAGTGGCACCGCGCGGACGAACGCGCGCGCCGTTTAGCTGGAATACCAGGTGTCGGCCCGATCGGCGCTTCGCTTCTCACCATGAAGTCGCCCGCTCCCGAGCTGTTCGCATCAGCGCGGCAGTTCGCAGCCTGGATAGGGCTCACACCAAAAGATCACTCGACAGGCGGCAAAACGCGAACCGGGAAGATCACGCGAGCCGGCGACGAGGCCTTAAGAAGCGTGCTCGTCGCAGGCGCTACGGCGCTGTTACGGCATGCTCGCGCCGGACGTAGCAAGCATGGGAGCCCCTGGCTCCTGGATATGCTGAAGCGGAAGCCGCCCAAACTGGTTGCCGTGGCCGTCGCCAACAAAATTGCCCGCATCGCGTGGAAATTGATGGTCTCGGGAGAGCGGTACCACTCGCGCAGCACCAATCAACCCGTGACGGCATAATGTAATGAAATCCGCCCAAAGCACATAGGACAGGTGCTGCTGGGCTGGAAGCGAACTTGCAAGACCACGGTAGATGGATTTGATCGATCCGGGCTCACGGCGAACCATACGATGCAATGGCACTTAAATGCCGCAGACTTGTTTGGACCCTGAGTAGCGGAAACCATCTTGGCCAGCGATCAATCGCGATCGCACCTCAAAGGCCGGACATATGAAGGCAAGCGATCAGTCCCAATCTGCCTGAATGTCTTGTAAGCGGGAGACCGTCCACATATGCATCGTTCACCTGCTGCGCCACAGCCTCGACTTTGTCTCCTACAAGGACCGCAAGCTCGTGGCGGCCGCGCTGAAGGACATCTACCGCGCGCTCGATGCCACAGCTGGCGAGGCGGCCTTGGCGGCCTTCGAGGAAGGTGAGTGGGGCCGGAAGTACCCGGCCATCGCTCAGAGTTGGCGACGGGCCTGGGGCGAAGTCATCCCTCTCTCAGCGTTCCCGGGCGAGGTCCGGCGAATCCTGTACACCACGAACGCCATCGAGGCCCTGAACGCCACGCTGCGCCGGGCTGTGCGCACCCGGGGCCACTTCCCGACCGACGAGGCCGCGCTGAAGCTGCTCTACCTGGTCTTGAACCGCTCCGAGAAGGCGTGGAAGATGGGCCCGCGTGAGTGGGTCATGGCCAAGGCGCAGTTCGCCGTCATCTTCGGCGAGCGCTTCACCCGGGCCATGGCGGCCTGATGTTCAACACGCCGCCCGCACACGAAATTCCTGACAGTCCCCCGGACTACCGCGGCGCCGGCGGCTCCTCGAAGCCTCCGGGGGGCTACGACAAGCACACGATGGCGGGTGACCTCCACGCCCTCCTCTACGACCACCTCGGGCTCACCGGCCCGGTGACGATGGTCGGGCACGACATCGGCATGATGGTCGCCTACGCCTTCGCCAGACGCTTCCCAGACCGAACCGAGCGACTCGTCGTGATGGAGGCGCCGCTTCCCGGCACCGACGCCTACGACACGGCACTAGGCGATACCGACCGCCTCTGGCACTTCCAGTTCCACCGTGCGCCGGACGTGCCCGAATTGCTCACCGCAGGTCGGGAGCAGCTCTACCTGGAGCGCTTCTACCAGGACCTCGCCTTCGACATCGGGGCCATCGGTCTCGACGCCATCGAGCACTACGTCCGGGACTTCTCCCGACCCGCACAGTCAGCGATCTCTGGGCGGCGATCCACAAAGCCTTCATGTGCTTCTCGCCCGAAGAATGCCGCACCTACTTCACAGCTGTCGGCTACGAGGACGACGCTTGTGCTTCAAACTGATTGGGCCGCGCTCTAGAACCGCGTCCGGGTCAGCCAGGGTCTCCAGGGCATAATCCCGCACCACGTCGCGCAGAGCATCCGCATCCCAGCGTCCGCGACCGAGCACCGCTTGCTGACGCCAGGGCCCGGGATAGCCCGCGGCTTCCGCCCGCATCCGACCCGTCTTGCGCCGCTCCGCGCCGAGCAGCCCGTCCAGGAATGCCCCGGCCGAGGCCGCGACCCGCTCCTGCGTAAACGGCGGGCGCAAGCGTCCCTTCACTTCCCGCCGCGACGAGGCCCACAACTCCAACGTCGCCTTGATCGAGGTCCCCGATGTCCATGGCGCGCGAATCATGGTCACGCAGAGATTCAGAACCTCGCAGAAAATGCAAATGCAATGCTAATATCTCAACAGTTGTGCACACATACCGTAGCACGCTCGTTGGGGTCTTGATTCCGTCGAGCAAATCCTGCCGGGCCCGCAATCCTCAGTCTAATCGTGCCGGCAAAAAAAACGTAGACAGGGATCAAAGTGGCGGAAGAAGAGGTTAGGCGTGCCCCAAAATTTATCAAAATCGTCGGCAAAATTGTAGCTGCGTATGCCCCGATTTATCATTTATTCTACGGTCGGCCCAGATAGCGGAGCAGGAAGGCCTGGGCTGGCCGCTCAACGATCTGATGCATAAGCAAAGCAATGGCCAGAGCGAAGACTAATGTTGGCGCCGTGCTTAAGGAGAAGAGATCATCGCTGAGATGCGGCGGTGATATTTTGATAGCTGCTCGGAGGAGGAACGGATGGCTCAGGTAGAGTGCGTATGAGGCGTCTCCAAGCACGACGAGGCAAGCGACCCAGCGGCCTCGGATGGGCGGTAGCCATAAAAACGCTGACACAATGAGCGCGGCGACCAAGCCGTGATGTACGACGTGTGGAAGCCCTGGATCCGACCGGTACAGGACGAAAGCACCAAATGCGAGCATGGTAGATGAGAATGCGTCAGCTCTGACGAAGCCTTTTTGCCAGATGTAGAGCCGCGACAACAGAATCCCAAAAGCGAATTCCGCGATGATCGGATCTGTGTAGAACTGCCAAAGTACAAATTTACTGGACCAGACCTGACCCGCCAAAACATTGATGGCCAGGAGCAGGCACGCAACCCATGGAGCGAGGCGGCCAGTACATAAGCACAGACTGAATAGTATGTAGAAATACACTTCATAACAAAGTGTCCAGGCTAGACCGAACAATGGTTGCATGCGACCGTCGTCCCGCCGATATGGAATTATTAGATAAGATCGCAGAATATGTTCTGAATTCGGCGTAGCACCACCGGACAATTGAGCCGAAAAAATTGAAATGCAGACTATTACTGTCGTTAGAAACCAATACAGCGGCGCCACCCGAGCCAATCTGCATACTAAAAAATGCAGCATCGTGTTTTCCGATCGCATAGAATATGCAATCACGAAGCCGCTCATTACGAAGAAAATATCGACCGCGATGGCGCCAATAGCGAAGGGATTGACGTTCTGCTGGCTAGTTTCTGCGAAACTGCTTCCGATGCTGAAAAGCACGACCAAGATGGCAGCCAGACCGCGCAGTACCTGCAAAGCAGGCAGGCGTGAAACTCCTGCGTCGGATGCCTGTCCGCTGACCGGAGCCTGCAGCTCTGAGAACGCGAGACACCGCTTCATGAGGGCTGCCCTCTGGAACCGCTCGGGCAACTCCGTACGGATTTGCGCCGTGTAAAACCTCCCAAAGAGGAGTAAGCAAACCAACCACACTCCCCAAACCGGGCATCCTGTCTTTCTCATTCGTAGATGAAGAGAGCGACACCAATCCCCCCACCGAAAGCGCGTGACTGAAAAATTATCGACCGTGTCGCAAACGGCGAAATCATAGATTACAATCCCGCGGAAATACCGAAAATATTTCGCCCTTCGGAAAATCGATAACATAGGCAGCGATGTTAGATTTTTAGTCAGATTAGACACTCTGTCGAGCTAATAGTTTCTCAAATTCTCATTTAATAGATGGCTTTTTCGAAAGCCCTCCGAATCTAAGGAGTTCGATTGCGGCCGTAGCAGCATAATCACGCTGATTTTTAGTTTGTCGTCGACCTGACCCATTGCATGTCGTCGCGCGTCGCACGTGACCCGGCCCACTCAACAGGTCACACGTAAGTGGCACGCTTATAATACTTTTTGGTATCTTTCGATCTTAGTGGTCGCGTGATTTCTGAATCGAGATCCGTAAAACGCCGAAATCGGGTTGCTCTTGCTCCTATCTGCGCCGAGGCAGACAAAAAATATTCCAAAATCTCTCCTTCTATCATCCTGTTGGCTTCGTCGATTGTTGGCATGACACTGTGAGCTCCGGCTCGTTGACGGCCAGTAGTACAATTGTCGAACAAGACACTCTGCTGCACGCAAGCACAGCGCTGATCCATCAAGGAAGCTCTCATGAGCGTTCACCCATCAGCACTACCTCAAAATGGTTCGTTCAGCGTGTGCATCGTTGGCGCGGGGCCGGTCGGAATCGCGACCGCCGTGGAATTGAGCTCCCGCGGGATAAGGACGATCTTGTTGGAAGCCGGGGATGCCCGAGCCCGACCGCAAGCGCGAACGAACGGCGCGCTCATTGCTGAAGCCCAAAGCGTCCAGCACAGTCCAGACTCCGAAACGGTAGGGCGCGGTCTCGGAGGTACCTCTAGCCGTTGGGGTGGCCGCTGCGTTGAGTTCGACGATATTGATTTTGAACGCCGTGACTTCGCTGATGCCGACGGTTGGCCGATTTCTCACGCCGACCTCAAGTCCTATTACCCGCGGGCACGACGCTTGCTGAGCAGTGATCTAGAGGAGAGTGAGGTTAAATCAGAAATCAAATCTGCATTCAATCTCTCGGTCGAGACTTGGGCACGGGAGCGGAATACGGCGATTGTGAACTCTCAGCACCTTAGAATCTGTAAATACCTTGAAGTACTTGTGAATTGCGAGGTAACAGAGATAAATTTTTGCAGTGTCACCGACCGAGTTCAATCTCTGACGATTGTATCCGGGGATCATCATCGGAGCATCACAGCGGACTTTTTTGTGCTCGCCGCGGGCGGGCGGGGTTGCACGCGTCTACTCCTGAACCTTCAGGCAGATTTTCCTGTCCTATTCGGTGGTCGCTCCGGCCCGCTTGGACGCTACTACATGGGTCATGTCGCTGGCGAAATTGCGGAGATCGCTTTCGCAAACAAGGCGCTAGCCGAACAATATACGTTCCGTCGCACGCACAACGGCACACTCGTACGGAATCGCTTTCAGCCAAGCTCAAGTCTGCAACGCTCTCTTGGTCTTCAAAACATAGTGTTATGGCCAAACGGCAGCGATAATAGTCGCCTTGTGTGGGGCGATCCTGCATGCTCGGTGCGTTACTTGGCAAGCCGCACGATTCGTCGCCGAACACGCCCCGAGAACTTGAACGCAGCCACGATCAGCGATCATATTCGAAATATTCTGGCGTTTCCTGTTTCTGCCGTCGGCGGGACGGTGCGCCGATTGAGCAACCGCCACATTATGACGATGTTCCAATCACAATTCCTGGCCTCGAATCAGACCAATACTTATCTTCTTCGGTACCATGCCGAGCAGCTCGCAAACGCGGAGAGCTGCGTTTGCCTCGCAGCATCAAGAGACAGGAATGGCGTACGAATGCTGGATACGAATTTTCACTTCAAAAAACGCGATTACATTTCCGTGATTACCGCTCATCAGGAGCTCGACAATTGGTTGCGCTGCAGCGGTATAGGGCGCCTTGAATATCTCGTTGATCCCAATCAGTGCGAAGAATTTATTGCGTCTCAGGCAAAAGACGGGTACCATCAAATAGGGCTTAATCGGATGGGAAGCAACAGATTAGATGGTGTCGTCGATGCCAACGGCAAAGTTTTCGACGTCGGAAATCTATATGTAGCCGGGAGTTCAATCTTTCGCAGCTCTGGTCAAGCAAACCCCACGTTGCCAGCTGTCGCGTTCGCGGTGCGTTTATCGCATCATCTTCATGCGCTCTTGTCGGGTCTGCCCGCCGAGATTGGTGATACGGGAGCTGGTACGATCGCTTTGAAGGGGACTGTAAATCGATCCAGAGCTTTAGTGTAGTATAATATGATTTCCTTTCAGTATTTGCAGACCCAGTTCAGGCAATCAAGAAATTTGAATGTAGAAAGCTTTCTGCGTATTTGGTTTTATTTCGGCTTTTTCGAGGGTCTCGAGATGCCACCAGTATTATCGGTAGATCTGCGACGACGCTTGATTGGCCTGCCCCCATTGAAGTGGTCCGCCCTTTGGTATGGCTTTTGAGCCTGTGGAGTTGACCCCGTTTGTGGTCCACGGCCTATGCAAGTTTTCGAGCTGTGACAGCTTGGTTGGCGAAGGCTCGGGGCGTCAAGCCGCCCAGGGCCGTATGGGGGCGATCTTCGTTGTAGTGGCACCTCCAGTTCTCGATGCGCTCGCGGGCATCGGCCAGCGACAGGAACCACGAGGCGTTCAGACATTCCGCCCGTAGGCGGCCGTTGAACGACTCGATGTAGGCGTTGTCTGTCGGTTTGCCCGGTCGTGAGAAGTCGATCTCGACCCCGTTCAGGTACGCCCACTGGTCGAGCATGCGCCCGGCGAACTCCGGTCCATTGTCCACCTGTAGGCTCTTTGGACGACCGCGGAGCTTCACCAGTGCGTCCAGGGCCTCGGTCACCTGGAAGGCGCGGAAGTTGGCTCTCGGCGTGAGTGAGAGCGCCTCTCGCGTATGGCAATCGACGACCGTCAAGATCCGGAACGGACGTCCGTCGAAGATGCGATCAGACATAAAGTCCATGGCCCAGACCTCGTTGGGCCCACCGATCGCCGGCTGCCCTTGCCGGTAGCGCCAGGCTCGTTTGCGTTTGGGCAGCTTGGACCGGATCGACAGTCCCTCGTCGCGATAGATCCGGTAGGTGCGCTTGTGGTTCACCTCCCAGCCCTCCCGTCGCAGTAGGATATGCAGCCTTCGGTAGCCGTAGCGCACCCGCGCGGCAGCGAGTTCCTTCAGCCGCATCCGCAGCGCAACCTGCGGGTCAGAGCGCTTCCTGTAACGCTGGGACGAGCGGCCAAAACCGGTGGCCCGGCAGGCCCGACGCTCGCTGATGCCGTAGGCCACCTGCAGGTGGCCGGCGACTTCACGGCGAGCGCCGGGCCTTACCACTTTCGCTTCAGGACATCCTGCAACATCGCGCGGTCCAGCGTCAGGTCGGCCACCAATTGTTTGAGCTTGCTGTTCTCGTCCTCCAGCTGCTTCAGCCGCCGGATCTCCGGCACGCCCATGCCGACGAACTGCTTCTTCCAGCGGTAGAACGTCGGCTCGGACACACCCATCTTCCGGCAGACCTCGTCCACCGTCGCGCCGTTCTCCGCCTGCCGAAGGGCGAAGGCGATCTGTTCGTTCGTAAAGCGCTTGCGAGGCATGGCATCCACCCTCCTTCAGGGTTCAGGATGCCCGAAAAACTTGCGCTCAGCGCGGACCAGTTTGATGGTTCAGGGTCAGTTGAAACGGCCAGATCGGCTCGGGGCGAGATTTCGCGGATCGTTCCGGAAATACCATGCCGAAGCCTGCTTTAGGTCAGCGCAAAATCAAGAGGGGCCCCGAAGGGCCCCATGGGATCACATGCGGTGATGGCGATGACCATGGCCGTGGCGCATCATGTGACCGCGGTGATGATGGTGACGCATCATGTGGCCGCGGTGGTGGTGGTGACGCATCATGTGGCCGCGGTGGCCATGCATGCCGTCCATGCGAACGTCGACGATGTTGGTGGTGGCATCGACGGCGCCGATCATGCCGGGGGCGGCCGAGGCGGGTGCGGCGATGCCGATGGCGCCGAGCGCGGCCAAGGCTGCAGCGGCGATCAGGGATTTCTTCATGGGGGATTCCTCGTGGGTTATTGGTGGACTGGACCGGGTCGGGTACCCATCCGGCGGCATCGAGAAACGGCCATGCTTCCAGGACCGTTCCGCGGTGTGCGTACTCACAAGCCGGGCATGGATAAGGGAATGCTTTTCCGTGGAGCCGGCTCTGGAGTGGGCACGGCACGACGTTGACGTAGGCACCCCGTGGCATTCCTCATGGCGGTCGCCGAGCGATAGCATCGCCGACCATCCTTCATCCGGGCCGGGTGCACGCCGAAGCAAGCTTCCGAGGCGGTATGGCGAACCGAGATCATGGCGCCCGGTGGATGACGTAGGTCACCACAATCGCGTCGTTGATGCAGGCGCTCATTGCGTTCGTCGAAGCGAGCTAATGGGACACAACACGCTGACTTGATGGTCGCCCGTATGGCGTCTGCCGCGGACCATTCGGGCACCCGTAAGTGGTCAGGCTCCAAGGTAGAACTGGATCACCCGAGGCGTGAGGGCGACGTCGGCTTGTATGCACGGCCAGCCGTAAGTAGACCTTCTGAACTCGACCCCAACCAGTCATTCCAAGTTGCATCCATGCCCGGTACGCCTCGCGGAGGCGGCACCTGCACGGAGCGCATAACTTAGCGGCGTCGGATATCCGATCGTTTTTCGCACATGATGGTTCGGGCTGCTGAACGACCTCTTGGGGCGATCAGCGGACCCTGGCCCTACGCCCTCAAGCGGACGTTCCGCCTCCGACCCAACATGGTCGTTCGGCCGGACGCCTCCGTCGCCCGTAAGCGGACATAAGCCTTCCTACAGGAAATCCGTGATGGCGCTGACGAGTGCCTTGGCGTTCTCCTCCGGCACCCAATGGTTGCCCGTTCGATGTTCCGGAAGGTCACATCCTTCGCCACCTCGCGCATCATTCCTTCGGTGAAAGGTGCGAACGCGGTGGCCGCACCGGGGAGTGCAAGTACCGGCATCGTCAGGTTTCCGTCCCGCTTGAGGTCGTCCCTGTTGCGTTCCACGTCCACCGGGAAGGCGCGATAGAGCACGAAACCCGCCCGCATCGCGCCGGGTCGGGAAAAGGCCCGGACATAGCGCTCACGAACCTTGGAAGCTGTGTCGGTCGACCTCACCTTTAACCCATGGGCAGCGCGTTCGACGTCATCATCGTGGGGGGAGGTGCCGCAGGCATCGGTGCCGCCCGGCGGCTTGCGGTCCACGGGTCATCAGCCCTGCTGCTTGAGGCGTCTTCGCGCCTTGGCGGCCGTGCACACACGCAGGACATCGACGGGTACCCGCTCGACCTCGGGTGCGAATGGCTCCATTCGGGCGACCGCAATGCCTGGGTCGGCATCGCCGAAACGTCGGGCTTCCCGGTCGACCGCGGCGAGCCGCCTTGGACGAAGGCCCACCCCGGCATCACACAGGACAAGGACGCCCAGGAGGCGGCGCAACGGGCGTTCGGCGACTGGGAGGAGCGGCTCCGTTCGGCCGCGGCGGGCAGCGACCGGGCGAGCGACGCCCTTGAGCCCGGCGGAACCTGGAACGCCTACGTGCGGGCCATCGCCGGGTTCATGAGCGGCGTCGCGCCCGAGGGGATCTCCGCCACGGACTACCTGGCCTACGACGATGCCTCGACGGGTCGGAACTGGCACCTGCCGCTGGGTTACGGCACGCTGGTCGCCGCTAGCCTGCCGTCCTCGACGACGCTGCGCCTCGCCACCCCCGCCGAGCGGATCGACCTGACGGCGGACGGCATCGCCGTCACCACCCGCGCCGGCATCGTCCGCGCCGGAGCCGCCATCATCACGGTCTCGACCGCAGTCCTGGCCAGCGACGCGATCCGCCTTCCCTCCGGGGTGGACCCGTGGCGCGAGGCGGCCGCCGCCCTGCCGCTCGGCCGCAATGAGAAGCTCTTCCTGGAAATCGGGCGCGACACCGCGTTCGAGCCGGACTCGCATGCTTACGGCAACCTCCACGACTCAAGGGCTGCCGCCTATTCCATACGCCCGAACGGGTGGCCGGTGATCGAAGCGTTCCTCGGGGGTGATGGCGCCCGCATCGTGGAGGAGGAAGGCCCGGCCGCCGGCTTAGCCTTCGTCTCGGCGGAGTTGGCCTCCCTGTTCGGCAGCGACGTGACTTCGGCGATCCGACCACTGGCGGCGACGTCGTGGAGCCGGATGGCCTCAATTGGGGGCGCGTATAGCTGCGCCCTGCCGGGCCGATCCGGTGCGCGGGCCCAGCTGGCCCGGCCTTTCGAGGACCGCCTCTTCTTCGCGGGCGAGGCGACGCATCCCTTCGACTTCACGACGGCCCACGGGGCTCACGACAGCGGGCAAAGGGCCGCCGACGAGGCAATGGCGGCGTTAGGTGACAGGCTTGGCCACGGGCGGCGGGACGCTCACGCCTCCTGAGCGTCGCGCGCAGCCCGGTAGCGACCTCATCCCCGGTGACGCAGAGCCTCGACCAGCAGGGCGAAGGCGGCCGCGGGCTGGCGCTGGCTCGGATAGTACAGGTGATAGCCGGGGAACGGTGCGCACCAGTCGGCCAGCACCCGCTTGAGCCGGCCGTCGTCGAGGTAGGCCTCGACCCTGTCCTCCGGCAGGTAGGCGAGCCCCAGGCCCCCGAGGGCCGCGTCCAGGATCAGGGCGGTGCTGTTGAACACCGCCTGCCCCTCGACGCGAACGTTGATCTCCCGTCCGCCCTTCTCGAACTCCCAGGCGTAGAGGCCGCCGCGCGTCGGTAGGCGCAGGTTGATGCATTGGTGCTCGGTGAGGTCCTGCGGCGTGCGCGGCTTCTTCCGTCCGGCGAGGTACCCGGGTGCGCCTACTACCGCCATGCGCATCTCGGGCCCGATGCGCACCGCCACCATGTCCTTCTCGACCTGCTCGCCGAGGCGCACGCCCGCGTCGTAGCGCTCGGTGACGATGTTGGTCAGCCCGTTGTCGGTGATGGCGGTCGGCCTGATCCTGTTCGTGATCGGGTCGGCCGGCTGCGCCCTATCCGGAACCGCGGGGCAGATGATCGGATGTCGCGTTGTGCAGGCGGTCGGGGCCTGCGGCGGCGTCGTGCTGGCGCGTGCCATGGTTCGGGACCTCTACGCCGGCTATCGCGCCGCGCAGATGCTCTCCATCCTGATGACGGTCATGGCGGTCGCGCCGCTGCTCGGGCCGTTCCTCGGCGGGCAGGTGCTGGCGCTGGCCGGCTGGCGTGCGATCTTCTGGTTGCTGGTCGGGGTCGGCCTATTGACCCTGGCGTCGGTCTTCACGTTGCCGGACACCCTGCCGCCGGAGCAACGCAATCGCGAGCCGCTGACAGGCGCCTTCGCGCGCTACGGCGAACTCCTGCGGGAACCTCGGGTGCTCGCCTATGCCGGTGCCGGCGGCTTCTTCTATGGCGGGATGTACGCCTACATCGCCCGCTCGCCGTTCGCCTACATCACCTACCACCACGTTCCGCCGCAGTTCTACGGATTGCTTTTCGGGATCGGCATCGTCGGCATCATGGCGATGAACCTCCTGAACGCGAGGCTGGTGACCCGGTTCGGCGGCGACCGGCTGCTCGTCTGGGGCACCGCCGGCGCGGCCGTGTCCGGCGTCGCCCTGGCGCTCTCGGCCGCCACGGGCTGGGGCGGGCTATACGGACTGGTGGTGCCGCTGTTCTTCTTCATCGCGGCGACTGGCTTCATCGTGGCCAACTCGGTTGCCGGCGCGTTGAACGGCTTCCCGAGACGGGCCGGCGCGGTCTCGGCCCTGGTCGGGGCGATCCACTACGGCAGCGGCATTCTCGGAGCCGGGCTGGTCGGCGTCTTCGCCGACGGCACGCCGTGGCCGATGGGCTGGGTCATCGCCCTCGCCGGCCTCGGCAGCGCCGCCAGCGCCATGTTCGTCACGCGCGGCGTCCTCGTGGAGCGATGAACCCGGTCCCACGGCTTGGGCGGCCGGCGCCATTCATGAGAGATCCTCATAGCCCTATGCGGATCTGAACCACTAATCATGGGACCCCGGCGCGGTACCTTGGAGTTTGTCCAGGGTGTCTCTGCCGCCGGGGCATCCCGCTTTGCCTGTTCGGCCTCAGGCCGAGCACACCCCAACAGGATCGGAGACCGCCATGGGACGACCTGGAGCATTCGATATGAGCCGACGCGACCTCGTCGCCGGGGCAACCGCCGCCGCGGCCCTGACCACGTTGCCCTCGGGCGCCCGCGCCGGGACGGCGGCCACCGACCAGCCCGTGCTGGCGAAGGTGTTGCTGACGGTGAACGGCCGGAAGCGCGACCTGGAGCTCGACACACGCACCAGCCTGCTCGACGCGGCACGCGAGCACCTACATCTGACCGGCTCCAAGAAGGGCTGCGACCACGGGCAGTGTGGTGCCTGCACGATGATCGTCGACGGCCGGCGCATCAATTCCTGCCTGACCCTCGCGGTCATGCATCAGGGCGCCGAGATCACCACCATCGAGGGCCTTGGCCAGCCCGAGAACCTGCACCCGATGCAGGCTGCCTTCATCAAGCACGACGGCTACCAGTGCGGCTACTGCACCCCCGGCCAGATCTGCTCGGGCGTCGCGGTGCTCGCCGAGATCAAGGCCGGCATCCCGAGCCACGTCACCGCGGACCTGACCGCGCAGACCACGGTGACCGAGGCTGAGATCCGCGAGCGCATGAGCGGCAACATCTGCCGCTGCGGCGCCTATTCCAACATCGTCGAGGCGATGACCGAAGTTGCCGGGAGGCAGGCATGAGATCCTTCACCTACGAGCGCCCGACCTCGCCTGCCGAGGCGGCCGCCGCCGTCGCCCGCACGCCGAACGCCAAGTTCATCGCCGGGGGCACCAACCTTCTCGACCTGATGAAGCTGCAGATCGAGACCCCGGCCCATCTCGTTGACGTCAACGGCCTGAACCTCGACAAGGTCGAGGCGACCTCCGAGGGCGGCCTGCGCATCGGCGCGTTGGTCCGGAACACGGACCTCGCCGCCGACGCGCGTGTCCGGAAGGATTACGGCGTGCTCTCGCGGGCCCTGCTCGCCGGCGCCTCGGGGCAGCTGCGCAACAAGGCGACCACCGCCGGCAACCTGCTTCAGCGGACCCGCTGCCCGTACTTCTACGATACCGCCCAGGCCTGTAACAAACGTCAGCCCGGCTCCGGTTGCTCGGCCCTCGACGGGGTCTCCCGGCAGCTTGCCATCATCGGCGGCAGCGACGCATGCATCGCCACCCATCCGGGTGACATGGCGGTGGCCATGCGCGTGCTCGACGCAAAGGTCGAGACCGTGGACGCTAAGGGCGGTACCCGGACGATCCCGATTGCCGAGTTCCACCGCCTGCCGGGCGACCGCCCAGACGTCGACACGAACCTCAAGCCGGGCGAACTCATCACCGCGGTGACGCTGCCTAAGCCGGTGGCGGGCACGCACATCTACCGCAAGGTCCGCGACCGCGCCTCCTATGCCTACGCCCTGGTCTCCGTCGCTGCCATCCTCGGCAAGGACGGGTCCGGCCACGTCGCCTTTGGTGGGGTGGCGCACAAGCCGTGGCGGGTCGAGGCGGCCGAGGCCGATTTGCCGAAGGGCGCCAAGGCGGTGACCGACCACGTCTTCGCCGGCGCCAAGCCGACCCACGAAAACGCCTACAAGCTGAAGCTCGCCGAGCGCACGCTCAAGGCGGCGCTCAACCAAGCGAGGGCCTGAGCCATGAAGTTCGACACCCCCGCCGGCCAGAACCCCATCGACCAGCTCAAGGTCGTGGGGAAGGCCACCGACCGGATCGACGGCAAGTTCAAGACGACCGGCACCGCCCCCTACGCCTACGAGCGCCACGATGTCGTGGCGAACCAGGCCTACGGCTACGTGCTCGGGGCCGGCATCGCCAAAGGACGCGTGCGCCGCATCGACACTTCGGCCGCCAAGCAGGCCCCTGGCGTGCTCGCCATCGTCACCACCCTTGAGACGCCCAAGCTCGGCCTGGGCAAGATGAACGTTGCCAGCCTCTTTGGCGGCGATGCGATCCAGCATTACCATCAGGCCATCGCCGTCGTCGTGGCCGAGACCTTCGAGCAGGCCCGGGCCGCCGCCTTCCTGGTGAAGGTAGACTACGCGCCGGAGGCCGGTAAGTTCGACCTGGCGGCGGAGGCAAAGGGCGCCAAGCCGGTTCCCGGCGACAGCGGCGAGGGAAGCGGTGGCGGTGCCGAAGACAGGCACGGCGACTTCGAGGGCGCCTTCGCCCAGGCGGCGGTCAAGCTCGACCAGACCTACACCACGCCCGACGAAAGCCACGCCATGATGGAGCCGCACGCGACCATCGCGGCCTGGCAGGGCGACCAGCTGACCCTCTGGACCTCGAACCAGATGATCGCCTGGACCCATGAGAGCATCGCCAAGATCCTCGGCATCCCCAAGGAAAACGTCCGAATCGACAGCCCCTACATCGGCGGTGGTTTCGGGGGTAAGCTGTTCGTACGCTCCGACGCGGTGCTCGCCGCCCTGGGGGCGAAGGCGGCCAAGCGTCCGGTGAAGCTCGCGCTCACCCGGCCGCTGGTCATCAACAACACCACCCACCGGCCAGCCACTATCCAGCATATCCGCATCGGCGCGACGAAGGACGGCCACATCACGGCCATCGCCCACGAGAGCACCTCGGGCAACCTGCAGGACGGCAAGCCGGAGACGGCCGTCGACCAGACCAAGCTGCTCTACGCGGGTAACAACCGCCTCACCGCGATGAGGCTCGCCCACCTCGACCTGCCCGAGGGCAACTCCATGCGTGCCCCGGGTGAGGCGCCCGGCCTGATGGCGCTGGAGATGGCCATGGACGAGATGGCCGAGAAGCTCGGGCTCGACCCGGTCGAGTTCCGGGTTCGCAACGATACCCAGGTCGACCCCGGCAAGCCGGAGCGCCCGTTCTCTCACCGCGACCTGATCGGCTGCCTCAAGCTCGGTGCGGAGAAGTTCGGCTGGGCCAAGCGCAACCCGACCCCCGGGCAGGTCCGGGACGGCCACTGGCTCGTCGGCGTCGGCATGGCCGCAGGTTTTCGCAACAACCTGCTGATGAAGTCAGGCGCCCGCGTCCGCCTCGGTGGCAACGGCACGGTCACGGTCGAGACCGACATGACCGACATCGGCACCGGCAGCTACACCATCATCGCGCAGACCGCAGCCGAGATGATGGGCGTGCCTCTCGACAAGGTCGTCGTGCGACTCGGGGATTCCGATTTCCCGGTCTCGGCCGGCTCGGGTGGTCAGTTCGGCGCCAACAACTCCACGTCCGGTGTCTACGCCGCCTGCGTGAAGCTTCGCGAGGCCGTGGCGCAGAAGCTGGGGATCAACTCGGCTGACGCCGTCTTCGCCGACGGCGAGGTTCGGTCCGGTAACCGCGCCGTGCCGCTCGGGCAGGCCGCAAGCGCCGGCGAGCTCGTGGCCGAGGACGCCATCGAATACGGCGACCTCTCGAAAAAGCAGCAGCAATCGACCTTCGCCGGTCACTTCGTCGAGGTGGGCGTGGACGTCGACACCGCCGAGGTGCGCGTCCGGCGAATGCTAGCTGTCTGCGCGGCCGGCCGCATTCTCAACCCGAAGTCCGCCCGCAACCAAGTCATCGGCGGGATGACCATGGGCGTCGGCGCGGCGCTGATGGAGGAACTCGCCGTCGACACCAAGCGCGGTTTCTTCGCCAACCATGACCTCGCCGGCTACGAGGTGCCGGTCCATGCCGACATCCCGCACCAGGAGGTGGTCTTCCTCGACGAGGTCGATCCGCAATCGTCTCCGATGAAGGCTAAGGGCGTCGGTGAGCTCGGCATCTGCGGCGTCGGCGCAGCGGTGGCCAACGCGGTCTACAACGCCACCGGCATCCGCGTGCGGGACTATCCGATCACCCTCGACAAGCTCATCGCCCGCATGCCGGACGCGGCCTGACCGGCCGGATGGAGCAAGTTATCGACGCCCGGTACCGGGGCAAGTGGCGCACGGCGCTACCGTACCCCGGTACCATCATCAAAGGAGAGGACGCGGGATGACCACGACCGTCGTCGTCCGCGGGGAGACGTTCGAACTCGCTTTGGAGCAGCAATCCAAGTCCGTCTTGAGGGTGAGCGGCACCAACAAGGGCAAGTTCCTCCAGTGGGAGGGCAGAAACCCGAACAGCGCCGCCGCCAAGTGGCGGGAGCATGCCCACTACTCGACGCTCTAGCCGATCTTTCGCCGGCTCGATGTGGCCCCGGACCGATCTGCGCGGACACTGTCAGGAATCCCCATGCGTCCAAAAATCATCTGTCACATGATCAGCTCCATCGACGGGCGCCTGCATCTCAGCCGGTGGACCCCTCCCGCCGCGGGCATCGACACCGGTCTGCCGCATCGCCACTACGAGGAGGTCGCGGCGCGCCTCGGCGCCCAGGGCTGGATCGTCGGTCGCAGGACCATGGCGGAGATGGCCAAGGGGACGGAACGCAAACCAGCGCTCAATGGCGTGCTCCCGCGGGAGACCTACGTGGCCGACCGCAAGGATCGGGACCTGGCCGTGGCCATCGATCCGCATGGCAAGGTTCACTACGGGCAGGACAATGCCGGGGGCGACCATGTCGTCGCGATCCTGGGCGAGGGCGTCTCGGACGCGTACCTCGCCGAGTTGCGGAAGGACGGGGTCTCCTACGTCTTCGCCGGCCGGGACGGGCATGACCTCGCCCATGCCCTGGACGTCCTCGGCGAGACCTTCGGGGTTGGCACCCTGCTGCTGGAGGGCGGGGGCGCCATCAACGGGGCCTTCCTTAAGGCTCGCCTGATCGACGAGATCAGCGTGCTCATCACCCCCGCTATCGATGGCCTGACGGGGGTGCCCAGCATCTTCGATTACGTCGGCGCAATCGATGAGAAGCCGGCCGCCGGCCAGTCCCTGCGCCACCTCTCGACGGAGACCCTGGAAGGCGGCGTCGTCTGGCTACGCTACCGGGTCGAAGACGCACCGGCGGCCTGAGCATCCCCCCCGAACCCGCCAATTGGAACGAACATGCCGAGGCTCACCACGACCGTCGATTATTCCGAGCGCGACGCCGCCATCGCGATCAACACCTACACGACGGTGCTGCGACGCCCCCGGGTGCCGCACGAGCTTTTCGCCACCTACTGGCGAGACGTGCACGGCCCCCTGTGCGCCCGCATTCCCGGGCTCGGTTGGTACGTGCAAAGGCACCTCGACCGCGAGCAGGATGCGCACCTCTGGCCGCAAGTCGAGGGGATCGGGCCGTTCGAAAATTACGAGTTGGACGGGGGCGTCGAGATCGGCTTCCGCTCCGCCTCGGACCAGGCGGCCTTCGACGAGGCGTGCCCGATCCTGTTCGCGGACGAGCAGAACATGTTCGCCGCCACGGTCGCCTACGCGCTCCCGCACGGCTCGACGACCTTGGTGGACCGTGTAGCCGAGCCGTCCCCGAATGGGGACGACGGGCTCGACCGGATCGAGATCCATCTCGGCGCCTTGCACGATGACGCCGCGGCGTTCGGCAAGCGCATAACCGCGTTGGCCCGCTCCCTCGCGGCAGAGGCGGTGGTCCTGAAGGTGCGGCTTCACCTGCCTGAGCTCTACGACAACGCGAAGCCCGCTCCGCCCGCGCCGAACGTGGATCACGCGGTGCCGAGCGAACGTCGGCTGATCGCGGTCCTGGAACTGGCGTTCGGCTCGCCGTTGGAGCGACGGACCTTCTACGCGTCCGATGCCTTCGGGGCAGCGACCGTAGGATTGGGCGAGCATGTCGCCTATGCCTCGGCATTCGCGGTCAGCGGTGTCTACACCTACGTCCGCGATGGAAAGCTGACGCTGGCGGGCCTGCGCGGCAGCCGGCCGGCCCAGCTCATCGAGCGGATCGGCGCGGTCAACCAGGTTGGTGCGGACGTACGGCACCTGTTTCTCCCCGACGAGGTATCCGGTTGCTGAGTAGCCGCCGGCGCCTGAAGACCGATGGTTCCGCCTGCATCCGGCCGGGCTGACCATTCGTTCCAAGGGTAAGCCTTCAGGCCGGGCCTCTCGACCCGTGGGGTAGCGCGTCGCGGATAACGTCAAGCGAGCGGATTGCCCGGCGCACCGAGTGTCGTGCTCTTCGGTGCTGAACGCACCGCCTCCGGCATATTGAGGACCAGTGCCAGGATCCCGGAACTACCATCCCTGGCCGTGGGCGTTCGCGATTGAACCGGCTCGGGGAAAGGCATTCCCGCCCGATCGCCATCGGGATGCGGCAGCCACCTTCAAGGCGCCCGGCTTGGCCGCGTCGGAACACCCGAAGGAACCGCCGTCTTGCCATTGGGGGCAGTCTCGCGCGGAAGGACCTCCAGAATGCAGAGCTACGTAACTTCTTTCGGTCTGGGCTTCGTTGCGGGGATGCGCAACATGACGGCGTGCGCCGCCTTGGCTTGGGCCGCCTCCGAGGGGCGTACGCGCGGAAACCTCATCCCCGCCGGTTCCGGCGCCCGCATGCTCGCCACGGGGGCGGCAATCGCCGAGATGGCCGGGGACAAGATGCCGTTCGCCCCAGATCGGCGCATCCCGCCGTCCTTCGCATTTCGGATCGCCGTCGGCGCGTTCGGTGGGTGGGCGTTGGCCGGGCACCGTTCGTCCCCCGAGGTCGGGGCCTTGGCCGGCGTTGCCGGTGCGGTCGCCGGGACGCTCCTCGGACGCTCCGCCCGGGGCCCCGACTCCCGCACGATGCCCGGCCGCGCCAAAGGCCTCGCCGAGGATGCCGTCGCCGTCGGTCTTGCCGTTCTGGTGATCTCCTCGGCCGAGCGCCAACCCCGGACGACCGACGCGATCTTCCGAACCCGCGGCACCTAGGACCCCCGTGTCTTGCGTGGTGGCGCATTCCCCTCAGCGTGCAGGGCGGACGCTACCCCGTTCAATGGCCAGGGATAGACGCCGCGAACAGGTTGAGACGAGCGAGGCGACCCACTGCCATGGCTCGCCTCGCCTTTCCTTACTCTAGGTTGATTACGTGCGGAACATTGGGGTCAAAAGGCGGATCTTTGGGTTGGCTATCAAAGCGGGCGTATCAGCACTGCCGTAGTGCAGGGCCACCATGATGTTGGTGATATTAATGGCCGGGTTCGCTCTATGTGTAGTAGCGCCCCGGTATGGGTCGCTAGTTCCTGCAGCGTCATAGTACTCTCGGCTTTGACGATGAGAGCAGCTGAGCGGAGGGGTAGGGCTCTGTCGATAGGAACTATGTCTGCTTGAAGATATTAGCCACCGAAAGCAGCCGAACCGCTACCCACCCATTTCGGACCGCGCCTCATTTTCCAGTTCATCCTGGAAGCGGACCTTGCTCCTCGACGGGCGCCCCGGCACCGCGGCGTAAGCCGTCGATCAACAGGAGCACCATCCGCCGTGTGTGCGCCTGTCCGTCCTCGTCGGAGGCAACGGAGAGGTTGCCGACCGCCCGCAGCAGATCGTAGGGCGCGATATCGGTCCTCACAGTGCCAGCCTCGGCTGCGGCTTGAAGTAGCGACGTCAGCACTGGCTCGAACCGGCTGCGGAAGTAGGCAGGTAGGCTGTCGAAGGTCGCATCCCCTGAATGCAGAGCAGTGGCCAATCCTTGCTTTGTCGCGATGAACTGCGTGTAGCGGAGAAGCCATCCTTCCAGGGCTGCGTCCGGGGTACGCTCGACCGCGAGGGTCGTCGCCTCAGCGGCGCATCTATCGACCTCCTGACGGAACACGGCTGCCACGAGGCCGGCTCGCGTGGGAAAGCGGCGATAGAGCGTACCGACGCCAACCCCCGCTCGCGCTGCGATATCCCGCACGGGGGCATCCACGCCTGAAGCAGCGAAGACGGCTTTGGCAGCGTCCAGGAGGGCGTCCTCGTTCCGCTGGGCGTCGGCGCGCAGAGGACGGGCGTCGGCATCGCCCATCACAGGGCCGCCCTTCTCGTCCTCCCTTCGGTCGATCACGCGCTTTCCCTCGGTCAATGTATGCCTCTTGCAAAGCGGAACGATGTTCCACTAAAGCGGGCGCCCTGAGTGCCATAGCGGAACGACGTTCCGGTTCATAGGCGCTGAGATCACGTTCTACGATAGGAGAACCGTATGGCAGAACATCTGAGCGAAGCACCTAGGGCGCATGTCGAGGGTCTTCGACCTATCGTTGCCGTCGCGCCGATCGACATCCCGGCGGCGGGCCGCGGGGGGACGTTGCAGGTCCGGGTGTCAGCCCCGATCCAAGGCGACGCGCTGCCCATCCTCGTCTTCTCGCACGGGAACGGCCAGTCGCTCCACGCCTATGGCCCCCTGGTCAATTACTGGGCGGCGCACGGCTTCGTCGTAGTTCAGCCGACCCACCTCGACGCGCGCATGCTTGGGCTGGCCAAGGACGATCCGCGTCGTCCACAGATGTGGCGTTCGCGCGAACACGACCTGATCGCGGTGCTGGATGGGCTGGACCATGCGGAAGCTGCCGTCCCGGGCCTTCGCGGACGCATCGATCGCGGGCGGATTGCCGTGGCAGGTCACTCGTGGGGCGCCCAGACCGCGAGCATGCTGCTTGGAGCAACGCACCCCGACCCCGATGACGGCTCGGTCGTGGACATCCGTGATGCCAGGGTCAAGGCGGGTGTGCTGCTGACCGTGCCCGGCACGGGCGGCGACAACCTCAGTCCCTTCGCGGCGCAAAACTTTCCCTTCATGCACCCGGATTTCTCGCGCATGACGGCGCCGACGCTCGTGATCGCGGGCGGAAACGACAAGGGAGCCATGACCGTCCGCGGTCCGGATTGGTGGCGTGAGGCCTACGACCTCAGCCCAGGCCCGAAGGCACTGTTCACGGTGTCGGGCGGCGAACATTCGCTTGGCGGCATCTCCAACTACGAAGCGCGGGAGACGACCGACGAGCGTCCCCTTCGGGTAGCCGCGATCCAGCGTCTTTCGACGGCGTATCTCCGCACCGCGCTTGACCCGTCCGACGCATCGTGGGGAACGCTCGTCGGTCAACTGAAGGACGGTCTCGACCCGGAAGGGGTTATCGAGGTGAAGTGAGCGAAACGCGGCTGCATTTCGCCACCGAATGCTGAAAGCAGCCAGTCTTAAAACTACCCACCCGGACGTAGGTCATCCTCCACTAGAGCTGTTGTCGTTTAGGTTGGGTCATAAGCGTCGTATCCGGCGGCGGCGATGTAGTTGCGACATTCCGCTGGAGTGAAGGCTGCGAAGGCCCGGGCGATGGCTGCCCAAAGGTCTGGGACGGTTCGGGCAGCGGCGGTGCGCAGCAGCGCCTTAAGCTTTGAGAAGGCCTGCTCGATCGGGTTGAAGTCGGGCGAGTAGGCCGGGAGGTAGAGGAGCCGCGCGCCGGCCGCCTCGATGGCTTCGCGCACGCCGACGACCTTGTGGGATTGCAGGTTGTCGAGGATGACGGTGTCACCCGGCTTCAGCACCGGGACCAGGGTGTTGGTGACGTAGGCCCGGAAACGCGCGCCGTTGGTGGCCCCGTCGAACAGGGTGGTGGCGACCAAGCCGCTGGTGCGCAGGGCGGCGGTGACGGTGGTGGTCTTGTAGTGATGGGGTGGACGCCCCCCGACGGCATCCACGTGCCAAAGTGGTGGTGTTGAGAACCACCGGAGGGAGGCGTCCGTGACAGAGGTTAGCACCATCGGCCTGGATCTGGCCAAGAACGTCTTCCAGGCGCACGGCGCGAATGCTGCCGGTGCCCCGATCTTCCGCAAGAAGCTACGGCGTGATCAAGTACTCGCCTTCTTTGCGGCCCAACCACCCTGCCTCGTGGCGATGGAGGCCTGCCCCGGCGCGCATCATTGGGGCCGGGAGATCGGCAAGCTTGGCCACATGGTGAAGCTGATCGCGCCAGCCTACGTAAAGCCCTTCGTCAAACGGCAAAAGAACGGTGCAGCCGATGCCGAGGCGATTTGTGAGGCCGCGCAGCGTCCGACCATACGCTTCGTCGCTGTGAAGAGTGAGGCCAAGCAGGCCTCCGCAGTGATCTTCCGGACCCGCGACGTACTGATCGGCCAGCGCACCCAGCTCATCAACGCGATCCGTGGCCATCTCGCCGAGTACGGCCAGATTGCCCCACAAGGCCCCGCCCACGTCGAGCGGCTGATCGCGCAGATCGAGGATCCCGAATCGGACATTCCTCTAGCCGCTCGTGCCAGCCTCGCCGTTCTCGTGCATGCGCTCCGCCATCTGCAGGAGCAGACCGCAGCCCTCGATGCCGAGATCGCCACACGCGCGAAGGCCGACGACACGGCCCGGCGGCTGATGAGCGTGCCGGGCATCGGCCCGCTGATCGCCACCGCCATCGAGGCCTTGGCCCCACCCGTCGAGACGTTCCGGTCAGGCCGCGACTTCGCCGCCTGGGTCGGGCTGACACCGGTGCAGCGCTCGACTGGCGGCAAGGAGCGGCTCGGACGTACCTCGCGTATGGGCGAGCGGACGCTGCGACGTCTGCTGATCATCGCTGCCAGCGCAGTCGTACGCTGGGCCAAACGCAAAGGCGTGCCGGCGGACTCGTGGTTGGGCCGGATGCTGGCGCGCAAACCGCCGATGCTGGTCATCGTAGCTGTGGCGAACAAGAACGCGCGCATCGCGTGGGCCCTTCTGACGAAGGGCGGGACCTACCGAGCTCCGGCCGTCACCGCGTAGGCGGGGCGGACGCGAGGCTGTCGGAGGGCGTGAGAAGGTCGACGGACAGGTATGGCGCAACGTCGGTGAGACGGAGTTGGGAGAACCAGGCTCAGGGTAAGCGCTTCGAGCGCGCTGTAGTGATGTGGTCCCGACTCTCGCACTCCCATACGGGCCCGCGGCATGTGACCCGCCGCATCAGAGGCCGGACACATGGCAGCACCCGATCACGCGCAGCGCCCGTTCAGAGATTTTGCTTGCACCCTAGGGGGCGTCCACACGTGCCCGTGAGGCACGGCGATCCGGCAGCGCTGACCGCACGGAGCACGACCATAGCGGCGGACCATCTTCGTCGTGGCGGCCGTCTCGTCGAGGACCTGCCCGGCGGCGCGACGGCTATGGATGCTCAGTAGCCGAGCGTTCGAACCGCGGACGGCGTCGGCGGCTTTTCCCCTTGGTAAGGCTGGTTCCCGGTGCGGCCACTTCTTGCTCATCCCGGCACCCCCAGCTTAGGGCGAACAGGAGCGAGCCGATCATGCAGAGAAAAGTCCTCGTCGCCGGCGCCCAGGGCGTCATCGGCCGCGCCGCGGCCACCCGCCTCGCCGCTCAGCCCGACACTCGGGTGCTGGGCCTGTCGCGTCGAACCGAACCGTCCGTCCCCAACGTCGAAGCGGTCTCCGTCGACCTCCTCGAACCCAGCCAGATCCGGGAGCGTCTCGGCGGCGTCCGCGACGTCACCCACATCGTCTTCGGAGCCTACATCGAGAAGCTGACGGCCGCCGAGAAGAGCACCGTCAACGTCGCCATCCTGCGCAACCTGCTCGACGTCGTCGAGGAGACCTCGCCGGGCCTACGGCACGTCACGTTCTACCAGGGTGGCAAGGCCTACGGTGCCGATCTCGGGCCCTTCAAGACGCCCGCCCGCGAGGACGATCCGCGCTTGATGCCGCCGAACTTCTACTACGACCAGGAGGACCTCCTGCGCGAGCGCCAGAAGGGCAAGGACTGGTCGTTCACCGCGCTCCGGCCCGAGGCGGTCTGCGGCTTCGCCGTCGGCAACCCGATGAACCTGCTCACGGTCATCGCCGTCTATGCGGCCATCTCGAAGGAGCTCGGCATCCCGCTTCGCTTCCCCGGCACGGAGGCCGCCTACCGGGCGCTCTACCAGGTCAGTTCGGCCGACATCCTGGCGGAGGCGGCCGACTGGGCTGGCACGACGCCGGCCGCGCGGAACGAGATCTTCAACATCACCAACGGCGACTACTTCCGCTGGCAGCACATGTGGCCGCGGATCGCGCGCATGTTCGACATGGACTGGGCCGATCCGATCCCGATGCCGCTCGCGACCTACATGGCCGACAAGGCACCGCTCTGGGACAGGATGACCAAGCGCTACGGGTTGCAGCCGATCCCCTACGACAAGGTAGCCTCATGGCCCTTCGGCGATTTCATCTTCGCCAGCGGCTTCGACAACATCAGCAGCACGATCAAGGCCCGTCAGGCGGGCTTCCATGCCTGCATCGATACCGAGGACATGTTCCGGAACCAGTTACGGCACCTCGGCGACCTCAAGGTCATCCCGCCCGTCGCCTGAGATCCGGCATCGACCACAGCATCACCCGTCAGGAAGGAAGCCGAACATGTCCCGCTTCGAAAAGAGCGTTGTCGTCGTCACCGGCGCCGGAAGCGGCATCGGCGCCGCCACCGCGAAACGGTTCGCGTCGGAGGGCGCTTCCGTCGTCCTGAACGGCCGGGACCGGGGCAAGCTCGACCGCGTCGCGTCCGAGCTCGATGCTGGGCGAACTTTGGTGCATGCGGGCGACGTCTCGCACCAGGCCGATGCCGAGGCGCTCATGGCTGCTGCGGTCGGGCGGTTCGGCAGGCTCGACGTGCTAGTCAACAATGCCGGCGTCGCCCCCACCGGCCCCTTCCTCGAAGCCTCGGTCGAGGATTGGCGCAAGGTCATGGCGGTCGACGTCGACGGCGTCTTCTTCTGCATTCGGGCCGCGTTGCCCCATCTGCTCACGGCGAAGGGTAGCATCGTCAACGTGTCTTCGGTATCGGGTCTCGGCGGCGACTGGAACATGAGCTTCTACAACGCCGCCAAGGGGGCCGTGACCAACTTGACCCGGTCGCTGGCGCTTGAGCTCGGCGACAAGGGCGTACGGGTGAACGCCGTCAATCCGAGCCTGACCTTCACGGACTTGACCCGGGACATGAAGGACGACGCGGCCCTGATGGCGAAGTTCACCGACCGAATCCCGATGGGTCGCGGCGCGGAGGCAGAGGAGGTCGCCGACGTCATCGCCTTCCTCGCGAGCTACGACGCGCGTTTCGTCACCGGGGTGAACCTGCCGGTGGACGGCGGCTTGTCCGCCTCGAACGGCCAGCCGCGACAGGCTTGATCCACACACGTGTCGATTGCCGGTACCCTCACGGCGCCTTGTGTCCGCATGCCGATGGCCTGTCATCGGCACCACCCGCAAAACGGAGAACGACGATGGAAATCAGACGCCTCGGCCACTCAGGGCTCCGCGTACCCGCCCTCAGCTTCGGGACCGCCACCTTCGGCGGGGGCAACGATTTCTTCAAGGCATGGGGATCGACCGACGCGGGGGGCGCCTCCCGCCTCGTCGACGTCTGCCTCGACCACGGCGTGTCGATGTTCGACAGCGCCGACGTCTACTCGGACGGGCTGGCCGAGGAGATCCTGGGTGCCGCCATCAAGGGCAAGCGCGACCGCCTGCTGATCTCGACCAAGACCACGTTCCCGATGGGCGACGATCCCAACGGCTTCGGCTCGTCGCGCCAGCATCTCGTCGACGCCGTGGACAAGGCCCTGACGCGGTTGGGCACCGGGCACATCGACCTGCTGCAGCTCCACGGGCAGGACTACAACACCCCGGTGGAAGAGACGCTCTCAACGCTCGACGGGATCGTGCGCTCCGGCAAGGTCCGCTACATCGGCGCTTCGAACTTCTCCGGGTGGCACCTGATGAAGTCGCTCGCGGTGTCGGACCGATACGGCTACCCGCGCCACGTGGCGCATCAGGCCTACTACTCCCTGCTCAACCGCGACTACGAATGGGAATTGATGCCGCTCGGGCGCGACCAGGGCGTCGGCGCGGTGGTTTGGAGCCCGCTGGGCTGGGGCAAGCTGACAGGCAAGATTCGTCGCGACCAGCCGCCGAAGCCGGGCACGCGGGCACACGACATCGCCGAGACCGGACCGCACTACGAGCAGGAGCGCCTTTTCCGGATCGTCGATGCGCTTCTCGGCGTCGCCGGAGAAACCGGCAAGACTGTGCCCCAGGTCGCGCTGAACTGGCTGCTCCGGCGTCCGACGGTGTCCAACATCGTGGTCGGCGCGCGCAATGAGGAGCAGCTGATCGAGAACATCGGTGCGGTCGGATGGAGTCTCTCGGAGGAACAGGTGGCCATGCTCGATGCTGGCAGCGACGTTCCGCCGGCCTATCCGGTGTGGCACCAGCGCGGCTTCCCGATGCTGAACGAGCGCGGTTGAGCATCGGGGATCGGGCGGGTCGGACCAAGCGTTCCGGCCCGCCTCAGCGCGCCTACAAGGCACGCATCTCGTTGACCAGGAAGTCGATCAGCGTGCGGACTCGCTGCGGCAGCCTCCGTTGCGGATACACGATGAAGAACTCGAAGGGCTCCTTCGACGCCCACGTCTCCAGCACGGGTAGAAGGGCACCAGACGGGATCTCGTCCCGCCCGTAGTGGCCGGGCAGCTGCACCCAGGCCGAGCCCGTCCACGGCGGCCTGGATGAGCGTCTTGCCGCTGTTCGAGTGCACCCGTCCGAGGGGGGCGAAGGCATGCTCCTCGCCCTCCCTCCGGAAGACCCATCGACGGTGCCCTAGGCTGAGGCAAAGGGTGGGATCGAGGATCGTCGGGTCGGTGACCCGGATCCACCGGCAAGGGCCGTCCGTTGGCCGCTTCCCGTACGATCACCCCTGCTTCCCGGGTGCTTCTTCATCGGCCGCAGGAGCGATCCGTTTCCCAAGTGGCGGCGCTGACGAGGGCCGGCCCCCCATGGTTAAGGAATCCTTCATTTGGGAAGCGGGCACCGGGAAACGCATCCAGCTTTCCGCTTCCCTCGGAGTCGACATCGACAGCGACCAGGATGGCGTCGATGGCCCTACATCCGCTCCTTGATCCCCGCGGAGACCAGCCACCAGTTCACCGGATAGCTCGTCACGAATCCCGCCACCATCGCGGCCTGCATGGCGAACCAGAACTCGGCCGAGTTCACCGGTGCCGGTTGCCCCGCGAGCTGCGGGAACAGGGTGAACTGGGCGAACGCCATGAAGCCGTACATGCCGATCTGCCAAGCGATCAGCGACAGGGTGTCGGCCTTGAGCGCGGCGACGATGCCCTGGCCGGGGGAGAGCCCCCGCATCGGTACGATGGCGTAGTACTGGAACACGATCCCGAGCCCGAAGGCGAAGACGAAGTCCAAAACCCAGACCGCGTACATCTTCTCCTCAAACAGCGACTGCCAGCCGAACCAGACCGCCGCCGCCGGCACCAGGAAGGCAAGCCATTCGGCTGCGACGTCGCCGAGCATGCAGCCGCTGCCGCAGTGGAGTGCGCCCTTGCCGACCATCACCGGGAAGGGAGTTTGCGTCATGTTCGGCGGCTTCTCATCCCGCTCCATCGCGCGGTGATGCGCCTCCATGGTGCCGAGGCGGCCATAGCGAAAGTAGGCCCAGACCACGACCACCGTGCCGAACAGCGCACTGACAGGCCAGACCACGTTCATTACGGTCATGTGCTGCGGATGCCGGATGACCTGCACCGACAGCAGCAGCGCGCAGGCGGCCCCGAGCAGCAGGGCTAGGATCGATAGCCCGTGGAGCCAGGAAGGGAACATCGTGGCCATGCCGCTCAATGTCCCATCGCCAGCATCCAGACGGCCATGGCGACCATCATCACGTTCTCGGTCAGCGAGACGAAGCCGAGCGGCACCTTGCTCGATCCGCCGACGCAGGCGCACTTGATCTCGCGCTTCTCGACGTAGACCGCCTTGAACACCGAGACCGCGCCGATGGTACCGATAAATAGGGCCACGGGGATCGACAGCCAGTTCAGGGCGCCGGCCACCATCAGGAAGCCGGCGAGACCCTCAAGGAACGGGTAGGCGTAGGCGTAGCGCACCCAGCGCTTGGCCAGCAGGTCGTAGCCGAGGAACATCGACGAGAAGGTCTCGATGTCCTGCAGCTTGAGGAGGGCCAGCACGCACATGCTGAAAGCGATGAACCACTCAGCCGCCCGAACCGTCAGGGGCGTGCCGTACACGGCGTAGCTCGCCGCGAGCGCCATCAGCGCGGTCATCGAGAACACCGCCACGACCGGCGTATAGGTCGTCGCGTTCGGGTCGTTGGCGGCCCGCCCGAAATGCCGCCTGAGGTCGTCGAAACCCCCGACCCGTTCGCCGTTGATGAAGGTCTGTGGCGTCGACTTGACCCCGTGTTCGGACTTGAAGCGGTCGGTCTCGTCGCGGGTGATCAGCCAATGATCCTCCACCTGGAAGCCCTGTCGTTCGAGGAGGTCCTTCGCCTTCAGCCCATAGGGACACGTGTGCTGCGGCATCATCATCCGATACAGGACGGCCTTGCGGGACGCGGGGGCTTGCATCGGAAACTCCGTGGGTTGTCGGGCCGGGATGCCGTCTGGGCTTCTAAGTGGAAGCAGGGTGCGGGCAGCGGCCGGTTGGGCTTGCGGACCTTCCTGCACCTTCCCATCATGGCAAGGTCAACGGGGGGCTTTCACGATGAACATCGGCGAGGCGAGCCGGGCCTCGGGGCTCTCGGCCAAGATGATCCGGCACTACGAGAGCATCGCGCTCGTGCCCCCGGCGGACCGGCGCGACAGCGGCTACCGCGATTACGGGACCGCCGACCTGCACCGGCTCGGCTTCATCCGACACGCTCGGGACCTGGGCTTCTCGCTGGACCGTATCCGGGTGCCGCTCGGGCTCTGGAGCGACCCCGACCGCAGAAAGCACGACGTGAAGGCCATTGCGAGGGCCCACGTCACGGAACTCGAACAACGGGCCCGCCAACTGAACGAGATGGCCGACGCCCTGCGGTCCCTAGCCGACGCATGCGACGGCGACGGCCGGCCGGACTGCCCGATCATCGCCAGCCTGGAGACCGGGACCAACGTCCCGGCCTGCCATCCGGGCGCACCCCAGGGGGCGACGTCGCCCCCCGCACCGCGCCGGAAGGCATTCTCCAAGCGTTGAGGCTATACGAGAGGGACAGCCGACGATCCAACGTCCGCATGGTCCGTTCGTTTCCTATAGACCTCGTCTCTTTATACAAGATTTCCGAGGCCGCATGCGAGCGAAGTCTTGGGACCCGATGACGATTCGGTAGGGCCATCGAGCTTCATCTAAAAAGATCTAGCCGCTCGGGGATCCTGCCGAGGAAGGTGGTGGAGGTCGTACACCAAAGGTCGGGTAAGGGGACCAGGGCGACCATGTCGCGTCAGCCGACAGGCATGAACCGTATGTTTCTCCCGCCAAGCTCTTGCAGGATGTTCGCCTGCCGACCGTCCCCGACGTGAAGCGTTCCGAAACGTTGGTTCCCTCGCGGTCGCGTCGGGGGAATCATTTCCCCGGTCCAATCCTTCTTGTTCCGCGTTGAGGGCACGTGCGCCCTGGAGGGGCACAGCGTCGAGGAGTTCCGCCCCGCATGCCGACCGATGAGATGGGCGCACCGCGCCAGCCAGCCCAGGTTCCGCCTCCGCTCGTACCCGGCCTTCGCGGGCTGCTCACCCTCGCCGTCGGCGTGGTTCTCGTGGCCGCCCTGTACTTCGGTCGCGAGGTGTTCATCCCCCTCGTGCTGGCGGTGCTCCTCAGCTTCGTCCTCGGCCCCGTGGTCAACCTGCTACGACGGTTGAGCCTCGGACGCGTGCCCTCCGTCATCGTCGCTGTCCTGTTGTCGCTCGCGGTCATCGGCGGCATCGGAGCCGTCATCGGGACCCAGGTAGCCGGACTCGCCGGCAACCTGCCTCAGTACCAATCCACCGTGCAGAAGAAGTTCGCCGGATTGCAGCAGGGTTGGCTCGGCGAGGCCAATCGGATGCTTCAGCGCTTCAACCACGACGTCCACGACGCCACTCAAAGGGCCGACGCCGCCGGCACCTCCGCGGCCACCGTCCCCGCCGGCGATACTCCCAAGGCGCAGCTCGTGCGAGTGCAGGAACCCGATCCGTCGCCGCTTGTGCTCGCCAAGAAGGTGCTCGGCCCGGTCATTGAGCCCCTGACAAGGATCGGCATCGTGCTGGTCGTCGTGGTGTTCCTGTTGCTGCAGCGCGAGGATCTACGCAACCGCATGATCCGCCTGTTCGGATCGAGCGACCTGCACCGCACCACCGTGGCCATGGACGATGCAGCGGGGCGGCTCGGTACTTACTTCCTGGCCCAGCTCGGCATGAACGCCGCCTTCGGGGTCATCGTCGGTGTCGGCCTCTGGATCATCGGCGTGCCCAACCCGCTCCTGTGGGGCGTCTTCTCGGCGCTAATGCGGTTCGTCCCCTACATCGGCGCCTTCATCTCGGGAGTTTTGCCCGTCGCCCTGGCTGCAGCCGTCGACCCGGGCTGGTCGATGGTCATCGCGACCGCAGCGCTATTCCTGATCGCAGAACCGATCTTCGGGCAGGTAATCGAGCCGCTGCTCTATGGCCACTCCACCGGGCTCTCGCCGTTCGCAGTGATCGTCTCGACCTTGTTCTGGGGGTTCCTATGGGGGCCAATCGGCCTGATCCTGGCCACCCCGTTCACCGTCTGCCTGGTGGTGCTCGGTAGGCACGTCGACAGCCTGGAATTTCTCGACGTCATGCTGGGCGACCGGCCACCGCTGACGCCGGTGGAGAACTTCTACCAGCGCATGCTGGCCGGCGATCCGGACGAGGTGCGCGACCTCGCCGAGGCCATGCTGAAGGAGCGCTCGCTATCGTCGTACTACGACGAAGTGGCGCTCAAGGGCCTGCAACTCGCCGCCAACGATTTCGCGCGCGGCGTCGTCACCCCGGCGCACCTGGAGAACATTCGGGCGTCCTCTCGGTCCCTGGTCGAGGACTTCGAGGAGCACGACGACGTCGAGCCGACCGGTGGGGATAAAGCAGTCAATCCGAGCGAGACACCGACGCTGGCCGAGCGGATCCACACCCGGACCGAGGCCGTCCCCGGTCAGGCGCCGCCCCGCGAGGCCCTTCCCGAGGCTTGGCGCGGCGACACCCCGGTACTTTGCGTGGCCGGGCGCGGTCCTCTGGACGAAGCGTCGTCGGCGATGCTGGCGCAGCTGCTGCGCAAGCACGGACTCGGTGCCAGGGTCGCCGGCTACGAGGCCGTCTCTCGCGACCGGATCCGCGAGCTCGACCTGACCGGCGTGGCGATGGTGTGCATCTCCTACCTCGACATCTCCGGCAACCCGGCGCACCTTCGCTACCTCTTAGAACGCCTGAAGCGGCGTGCCCCCGGGATGCCGGTGCTGGTCGGGCTCTGGCCCGTGGGTGAGAAGGTCCTCACCGACGCCGCGATCGGCCGCGAGATCGGCGCCGACGTCTACGTGTCCTCGCTCCGCGACGGCGTCGAAGCCTGCCTGAGGCACGCCGGCGGTGCCAATGGGGTGAAGGAGGCCGCCTGAGAGGCGGCTGGGCACACAACCCGAACAGCGCCAGCCAGCCGCCGCCCCAGAGAAGTTCACTGCCAACGCGGGCGGCGGTACGGCAATCCAATGGCAACCCGCGAGGGCACCGGACCGTGTGTGCTCCGAGTGGGGCCGGTACCCTCGCCGGCCCTCGTTCAAACGCTGCCGGCGACCAAAGCCGCCCCGGCGTGTGTTGACGATACCGGATGCCCGATGATCGTCTCGGAAGGCCTTGTTTGCATCGAAGCGCTCGGCCACCCGGCGGCGGCCTTGATTCCGGAGTTCGCTATCGCCCTAGCTTTGTTCGGTGTTGCATTATCGGCCGACACCGGATCGCCAGCCGTCATGAACGACATTTGCCACTCGCCGGTCGTCCGATACGACTTGTCCCAGCTTCTCAGATGTCGATCCGGGCGCCGATCTCGACGGCCCGGTCTACCGGGATGCGGAAGTAGCGGGACGCGTCCGTGGCCGCACGGGCCATGGAGATGTAGAGCCTGTCCTGCCACACCGGCATGCCGGTCTCCGGTGAGGCCACCAGCACCCGCCGCGTCAGGAAGTAAGACAGGTCGCCCTTGTCCAGACCCGCGGCTGACAGGGCGCGCGGAAGGTCGGGCAGTTCGGTGAACCCGAAGCGCACCGTCACGCAGGAGAAGGCGTCGGACAGTTTCTTCACGGCGACGCGCTCGGCGTCGGCCACCCGCGGCAGGTCCTCGGTGACCACGTGCAGGATATAATTGTTCGCGTGCAGCACCCGGTTGTGCCTGACGTTGTGCATCAAGGCCCCCGGGGTATCGCCGGGCGTGCCCGTGAGGAACATGGCCGTTCCCGGCACCCGCTGGATCGAGCCGGTCTCGGCCATCCGCGTGAACTCGGAGAGCGGCACGCGCCGACGGTGGATCTCCTCGGCGATCAGGGCCGAGCCACGCCGCCAGGTCCACATCGCCGTCACGAGGGCGGCACCGATGGTCAGCGGTACCCAGCCGCCATGGAGGATCTTGAGCGCGTTGGCTGAGAGGAACACCATCTCGATCAGCAGGAACGGCGCGATGACCGCGGCCGCGACCGCAGGCGACCAGCGCCAGACCTTCCAGGCGACGACGAACAGCAGGCAGGCGGTGATGACCATGTCGCCGGTGACCGCGATGCCGTAGGCCGCCGCCAGGCCGCTCGACGACTTGAACAGCACCACGACGAACACGACCGCGACGAGCAGCCACCAGTTCACCCGCGGGATGTAGATCTGTCCCTTCTCGGTCTCGGAGGTGCGCAGGACCCGCATGCGCGGCAGCAGGCCGAGCTGCATGGCCTGCTGGGTGATCGAGAAGGTGCCGGTGATCACGGCCTGGCTGGCGATCACGGTCGCCACGGTGGCGAGTAGCACCATCGGCAGCAGGGCCCAGGACGGATAGAGCAGGAAGAACGGGTTCTCGGCCCGCTCCGGGTGGGCGAGCAGCATGGCGCCCTGGCCGAGATAGTTCAGGGCGAGCGCCGGCAGGACGAGGCCGAACCAAGCCGTGCGGATCGGCATGCGGCCGAAGTGGCCCATATCGGCGTAGAGCGCTTCCGCCCCGGTGACGGCGAGGAACACGGCGCCGAGCGCCAGCAATCCGGCGGTACCGTGGGTCAGGATAAACGAGACGCCGTGCGTAGGGTTGAGCGCGCCCAGGATGCTGGGATCGTCGACGAGGTGGCCCAGGCCCCCGAGCGCCATGACGATGAACCAGAACGCCGTGAGAGGGCCGAAGAAGGTCGCCACCCTGGCGGTCCCGTGGCTCTGCAGGGCGAACAGGCCGATCAGGATGGCGAGGCTGATGGGCAGGACGTACGGCTCCGTGGCCGGCGTCACGAGCTTCAGCCCCTCCACCGCCGAGAGCACCGACATGGCCGGGGTGATAATGGCATCGCCGTAGAACAGCGACACGCCGACCATTCCCAGCACGATGACGAATCCTCCGGAATGGCCCAGAGCGCGCTGGGCCAGTGCCACTAGGGAGGGCGTGCCGCCCTCGCCGTCGTTGTCGGCCCTCATCACCAACAGCACGTACTTGAGCGTGACGATGAGGATGAGCGCCCACAGGATCAGCGAGACGACGCCGAAGACCATCTCGCGGGTCGGCGCGTGTCCCCCTCCGGCGGCAGCGTGGAGGGACTCCTTCAGAGCATAGAGCGGGCTGGTGCCGATGTCGCCGTAGACCACGCCGACCGAGCCGAGTGTCAGCGCCCAGAAGCCCGTCTTTGAACCCTGTTCCGCCTCGGCGGGCAGCGGGGTGTCGGAGGTGGAGAACTCGGTCCTGGCGATCACGTGCATCCAATGGCTCCACGTCCGCGAACGTGTGGAGCTCGCAAGGTAAGCCTCAACGGTCGAAGGTACGGGAACGTTCGCACCTGCGGATGCGGCGGTCCTCGGCCAATACCCTTTCGGATCCGGAGGATCGGACATCGCCGGCGGTCTCGTCGTCGGCCGCAATCGAGCCCGGCGCCCTGGAAGGCCGCCGGACAAGCGCGATCGGGCGCTGCTGGCGCTGGGGTTCGCAGGAGCCTTCCGCCGGTCCGAACTCGTGGCCCTCGACGTCGCCGACCTGGTCGAGGACCCGGAAGGCCTGCGGGTCCGGGTGCGCCGGTCAAAGACGGACCAAGAGGGCAGGGGCCTGGAGAAGGCGATCCCGCACGGCTGGTTCATCCGGCCAGTCGCACTGGTGCGGGAATGGCTCAGCGCGGCTGGGATCGTCCAGGGGCCAGTGTTCCGGCCGGTGTCACGATCAGGGAATGTGCGAGGTACCCACAAAACTGAGGAGGCGCTTGCTACGCCCCGGCTGACGACCCACGCGGTGGCCGATATCATCAAGCGGTACTGTACGGCTGCCGGGCTCGATGCCTCGGCCTTCGGGGCACGCAGCCTGCGGGCTGGCTACATCACCACTGCGGCCCAGCGCGGCGTCGACCTCGCGCGGATCATGGACCAATCCGGCCACCGGGATCCGCGCACCGTAGTCGGATACATTCGACGGGCGAACGCTTTCAGAAGGCACTCAGGAAGTGGGTTTTTGTAAGCGAGTAGCTCGGGGCTGCGTCTACATAAGATTTCACCACAGCATCGTGACGACCAGGATCGCCACCTGAAACACAAGCGTGAAGATAATGAGGTCCTTGGCATCCTGGTCGTCGAGCGCCCAGTCTTCACGCTCCTGCTTGGTCATGTTGGAGCCGCGACGAAACGGCCGGAATAGGTGAACAACAAGCGCCCAGTAGCGTCGGTCACAGT
This sequence comes from Methylobacterium sp. CM6246, assembly GCF_054818005.1. Taxonomy (NCBI): domain Bacteria; kingdom Pseudomonadati; phylum Pseudomonadota; class Alphaproteobacteria; order Hyphomicrobiales; family Methylobacteriaceae; genus Methylobacterium; species Methylobacterium sp. CM6246. The sequence continues at coordinate 24,694 of NZ_JBTXKY010000003.1, read as the reverse complement.
GGCGACGTAAGGCCAATCGACCTTGCTGCCGTCAACCTCATAGGCGGCTATCGTGATAGCATCCGACTCATCTATCGCCTCGTATACCCGCGGAGCACCCGCCGGGGCTCCGCCTTTCCCGATGCGATTGATCTTGACGCTGTAGGTCATGCCGGACGCCTCCAAGCTGGAGACCTGCGCCAACCTCTCCGCGTCGGAGGAACGTGAGATTGGCGCAGGCGGTGCCAATACCGTTGATCCTCGGCAGTGACGTGCCAAAATTGCATGTTCGAAATATTTTGTAATTTACTTATATTTAATATCTCAAAATATCAAAACAAACATGTTTTAGTGTCTTGCTGCGTTAATCCAGACATTGGTCGCACCCTCCCGTCGATTTCGACGTTTCCTCACCTATGCTAATCCTGAGATACCGTTCCCAGCGCTCAAGCGAACCCGCCCTTGAGCTGGCCACGAGACGGCGTTGCTTGCTGTAGCAGTCGTCCGGAATGGCGACACACCGGCCGCGTGAACGGGGGGACACGGCAACCGGTGCGCTCGCAAGCAGGAGCTGTTCAGGTCTCAGCGGAGATCAGCTGGCCCGGCTCATCGCGTCGGATGGGGTGCGCTTGGCAACGGTGAGCGGACGGCTCCAGCCATCTACGTTGCGCAGGTAGACCAACAAAGCAGCAGAGATAACCGCGAGGCTCCCGCCGAAAGGCGCTGCTACGACGGCCAGAATGAAGCTGTACTGCCAGCAGACATGGAGCACTACTGCTCCCCCAAGGTAGCCAGCGGCTATCAAGATGATGAGGCTTGTTCGCGCGGCCATGGCAACCCTCGCAGTGTCGCCATATTCGCCTACATATTGTATACGATACGATCAAATACAATTTTTACGTAGTGTCGATCGGCGGACCCCGCTCACTGGAAAACTTACGAAGCGTGGGCCCCAGCAGGGCTCCGCCGAAGGCTGGCCGCCGCCTTCACGATCGACAGGACGCTATTACGCGTCGTCTCGTCGGAGATGCTCGTGAACGCCATCACGAGTTCCATCACCTTCGGATCGCTGAAGAAGGTCGATGCCGCAGTTTCACCATCGTCGATCTCTGCCTGCCCAGCAAAGAAGGTCTCGACCGGCACTTGGAGGGTATCTGCAATCGCTTGAAGGCGACCGGCTCCGATGCGGTTGCGACCCTTCTCGTACTTCTGCACCTGCTGAAAGCTGACGCCGATCGCTTGCCCGAGCACCGTCTGGCTCAAACCTTGGGCGGCACGAAGCACTGCGATGCGGCTCCCGATGGTGCGATCGGCTTCGGTCGCCAGCTTCGGCTTGTAGGAGGCAGTCATCTTGTGAGCAGCTTTCGCTTGAGGTGTTGCGTGGGCCAGAGCGGCTAGGACCACCGAACCACATTACGCACGATTGAGTTGCTCACAATTTTGCAACCTACGCCTGCACCAACGGCATAGCTTGGCCGTCTCCCCCCTTTGCAGGCGGTCATCTGAGCCTTACGGCTCGGTAGTATTCCCCGTAGCCTTCCACGCCCGCCCGGCGTGCTTCGGCTTGTCGGAGACTGTCTCGGCAGGCTCAGCAGCCTTGGGCATCGCCTTCTTCCGCTGATTGCCTAGGCCGAGAGCCAGGGCCATCTTGGAGCGCCGGTCAGAGTAAGATTGTGCCGTCATCGGGTAGTCGTGCGGTAGGCCCCACTTTTCGCGGTAGGCCTCCCGGGTCAGGCGCCTGATCGTCAGATGGCGGCGCATTGTCTTGTACGGCTTGCCGTCCTCGAAGCTGATCAGCGCGTCCGGCGTGATAGACTTCCGGATTTGGCCTGGGGTGAGCCTCTCGACTGCCGGAGCAGCGGCGGTGTTGCCGTGGCCGATCCCTGTGATTGCGGCGTGCGTCGCCGCAATCAGAGACGCAAGCTCCGAACCTTGTACATGATTGTTTGACACATAGGCCGAGACGATGCCGGTTGTAAGCTCGATAAAATCGACGCTTTCAGCCGCGGAAGTTTCGCTTATATCGCTCATACGGCACCTATTTATAGATTTTGTGTATCTCATTCCAATGCGGCAGAACTCTGTAAGTTTCCGCAAATTTATACACAAACTTGGCGAGCGCCATAGTTGCAATCGAAAATGCCGGGGCAAAAATTCACGCCGTGCGAGTGAGATAGCTTGCGCGAGAGGCTTTGTTGACCAAGATCTCGGCATGCTACCGACGAACTGGTTACAGGTGCCGCCGTGAACCGAGCCTTACCTGTCAGTGCCGAGGATTCCGACGGCGACTGCCTAGTACCGATCGATATGCTCAGTCGGCTCTACCACGCCGAGCCGGAAACATTGGCTGATCAGCTCGGGGGTGTCCCGGAAACCACGCGAGCGCGGCTGGCAGTCTATCTCTACCTTCGCAGTCACACGCGCCAACTCGGGGTGAGCTACAGCACGCCGTTGCTGAACTGCTCTAGGCGCCTCGATATGGAATTTGCTATATGCCCTCAAATCACGAGAGAAGGCCCAGGACGGCCCAGGTCTGAATTAGACCATCCAGACACTTGCCAAGCCGCCGAAGGCCGCCAGCGGGTGAATTTGGACGCTGGTACGTGCGCGCACCCGAGTCAGCAGCCTCGCTACTGGGTCGCTTCGGGCGGCGGCGTGTAGCCGTAATGGGCGCCGAAGTGCTGAACCGCCACCTTTGCGGCATAGCGGATGTCGAACTCTGGCGGCTCCTCCCATCCAATCATGGTTAACAATACGTCAACCACTTGTTCTTAGGCTGACACCTGTAACGCACGGGCCTGGGCCCGCTGTCGGCCAAGTTGCGTCTGGGCTTACACGATGATCGAAGCCGCCTTCCTTGCCGCGCTGGCAGCCGCCCTAGGGGCCGCCGCAGTCGGCGCAGTCAGCGGGTCTGGGGCAGAATGATCACCGCGGCATTCCTTTTGACGCCTGCTGCATTGGTTGGCCTGAGCGCGTCCGTGGTGACGTTGATCAACAATGCGCGCATGCGGCAGCGCCGGGCAGCCTTGCTTCGTGAGGCGCTGGGGCGCCAATGAGTACGGATCCGGGGCAGGCGGTCGCGTGAGTGAGCCACCCGCCCACCATTTTCCGGCTCCGTGGCAGGCCGTCGAGTTTGAAAACGCTTACTGCATCCAGGACGCCAACGGCTTCCCCGTGGCCTACGTCTACTTTGCGGACTATGCCCAGCAGCAAGTCGGCACCGACCGCATGTCGCGCAGCGAGGCGCGGCGCATGGCGGTTCGGATTGCAGCCTTGCCTGAATTACGGAAGGCGCTGCGCGACTAGGTGTGGAGCGTCAACAGGTTGTCCTCGGATAAACCGAGTCGGCTGATGGGTGTCTGGCGGTTGATGCCCATGTGGGGCCTCTGCCAGTTGTAGCGGAAGAGGAAGGCCGGGAGTTCCTCTCCGCGCTGGTCGGAGGTGTCGTAGGCACGGGCATAGGCCCATTCGCGCAAGGATGTCTGGACGAAGCGCTCGACCTTGCCGTTGGTCTTCGGGGTGTAGGGCCGGGTGCGTTTGTGGGCGATGCCGATCCATCGCAGGGCTTTGGCGTAACGCCTGGATCGGAAGGCCGACCCGTTGTCGGTCATCACGCGCTCGACCGCGATGCCGTGGCGGCGGAAGAAGCGCAGGGCGCTGAAGAGGAAGGCGAGGCAGGAGCCTCGCTTCTCGTCCGGGTGGATCTCGGAATAGGCGAGCCGGGAATGGTCGTCGACGGCTAGGTGGAGATACTCCCATCCGATGCCGCGGCTCTTGCCCTGGCCGGTGCGCTCGCCGGTGATGCGATGGCCCACGCGCTCGAAGCGCCCGAGCTTCTTGATGTCGATGTGGATCAACTCGCCGTACCGCTCGCGTTCGTAGCGCTGGACGGGCACGGGCGGTTCGAGGTCGCGGATGCGGCTCAGGCCGTGCCGGCGCAGCACCCGGCTGACGGTGGCCGGCGAGACGACCAGGTCACGGGCGATCTGCTGGCCGGTCAGACGCTGCCGACGCAGCGTCACGATCCTCTCCTGCGTCTCGGCCGGGGTCGGCCGATGCAGGGTGTGAGGCCGCGACGAGCGGTCTTGCAGGCCGACAGCCCCCTCGGCCTCGAAGCGGGCCACCCATTTGCGCACCGTCTTGGCGCACACCCCCATCGTCGCGGCCACCGTTCATGCCGCAAGGCCGCTCTTGGCCAACCCTACCAGCCGCTCTCGACCCGACGGCGTCAAACGCGCATTCTCATGGATGTTCATCCGGTCCCTCCGAGATGGCTGAAGCGTCGCAACCTCAGCTTCCTCGGTTCGGATCGGATGGACAACCTATGGAAAGCTCACAACTAGGGTCGATCCGGCGGGCTTTCGGAGGCTTCGCGAGCAGCGCGAGCCGTGGCGATCAGTTCGGCGGCGGTCAGTTTACCGTCCGTGGCAGAGCTTGGGCCTACAGCAAACAGCAGCAGGCCGCGTGGTATCGTCCGAACTGGGTATGGCTTTCGCCTTGCCTGTCCAGCATGCCTACCGATCGCATCCGTCGTGGCGCTGTTCATCTGCGCGGAGCGATCTGCGGGCGCGGCTGCGGAACTGCGATGGTCACAAGCTTGCCGGTGGTCGGGTCTAGGATCGTCACAGGCACCCCTCCGTTGCTACCCTGCCTAGGCAGTCCCGAAATGTGGTCGAAACTTGACCGTTCGAGAGGCTGTATACAGTTTTCGACTCTAGTATTGGGATATCGCGACCATCGAGTGCTACATTCGGATATGGATGCTCAAATTTGATGGATCATTTTCAGGCGCATCTCATCAGGTGTTTTCGGCAAAAGCAGTACCCCATGCCGTGTTATGCGGCCGGCAGCTCGTCAGTTTCAGCCTGGGCGTACCCGGCATCTTCTGACCATTCGTCATAGAGGGCCATGCCGATTATCAGGATACCGCACGCGATCGCGATGAACACTGCGATCCAGAACACTGTATCCAGCATGGCATACCCCCGACAGATTAGATCTTAAGGAGGTATTAACGTATGTAGTTAACGACGTATTAACGCTAGAGGCCATGTACAAGGCTTTGCGGGCAAGCGCTTACGAGCAGACTGACTAGACCATCCCATTCCATGCCGATCCGGCGCGAGCAACGGTTCTTCTATCCCATCGACTGGCCGCAGTTATCGGCCCTGGTGCGCTTCGGGCGCGCCGGCGACCGCTGTGACGGCTGCGGGCGGTCGCACGGCCCATGGTCTACCACCTTGGGGGCGGCCATCGGTGGGATGCTCACGTGGCTACGCGGAAGGCGCTTGGAGGCCTGTTCGGTGGCGTTTACGCCTGAGCTACGGCTTGTAGCCGGTGAGGTCTTGCTGGCTCGTGCTGCGCCAACTCCTTGAGCAGCTCGGCACGCTGCTCGTGCATCTTCCTCGTGCTGAAGTGCTCTCCGGCTCCTGGATGACCCATCCTGTGGGCCTCTTGGTAGAGAGTGATGGTCCTGCCCAGGCGGTTGATGTCAGCCAAGATAGCCGCCACGGTTCGGGGATCATTGTCGGCCATATTGGTGCTCCATGCTCCGTGGCCCCCGCGCAAGGCGCGAGGTTATAGTGCGTAAGTGCAATTATGGGACCCGGGTTTCCACCCGCCGCACCAATGTAGCCGCTTACGCCCCATCCCGAGCCGCCGGGATCCCGAGGGCGTTGAGCGCCACCGCGGTGCCGCCCACGCTGGTGGTCCCAGCAGCGCGTAACTCGTCCAGAACGGGCATTAGCGTCCGGACCCATAACGGTGGCGCGGACGGCTCGGGTGTGATTCACGGCTCCCATGGGAGGGGCCGATGGATCAGTTCTGGCTGACGGACGAGCAGTTTGCGAAGATCGCACCGCATTTGCCGAACGATACGCGCGGCAAGGAACGCGTGGACGACCGGCGGGTGATCAGCGGTATCGTCCATGTGCTGAAGTCCGGCGGCCGCTGGACGGACGCACCGCGCGAGGTCTACGGGCCGAAGAAGACGCTCTACAACCGCTTCGTGCGCTGGGCGGCCAAGGGCGTCTGGGTCGCGCTGTTCGAGACGCTCGCGCAGGCTGGCGGCCCGCCGTCCCAGGTGCTGATCGATTCCACCGCCGTGAAAGCGCACCGCTGCGCGGCGGGAGGAAAAGGGGGGAGCAAAACCAAGCGATCGGCCGCTCGCGGGGCGGTCGCACGACCAAGATCCATGCGCTCACGGACCGCTTCTGTCGCCCGCTCGCCTTCCTCCTGACCGGCGGGCAGGTCGCCGATTGCAAGGCCGGCGCGCTGCTGCTCGAACGCCTGCCCGCCTGCCGCATCGTGCTGGCCGACAAGGGCTACGACAGCGACGCCATCCGCCGGCAGATCGAGGCCACGGGGGCCGCACCCAACATCCCGCCCAAGGTCAATCGCCTCTGGAAACCGTGCTTCTCGCCCGTGCTCTATCGCGGACGCAACGCCATCGAGCGCATGTTCGGCCGCCTCAAGGACTTCCGGCGTATCGCCACACGCTACGACCGCCTGGCAACCAACTACCTCGCCGCTGTCTGTCTCGCCGCCACCCTCAGCTACTGGTTATGAGTCCGGACGCTAGGTCTGTCAGCCGGGCACCTGCCCGGAATGCCTGGAGCGCCTGCCAGCCTCACCTGCGGCTTCCGTAACCGCGTGGCCCGGTAGCAACCCAGCACGGTACCGCGGGCCTTGGCGGCCACCAGAGCTACCTTGGTTGACGCCGATGTTAGGCTTGGCTGGCGCGAGATTGTTGAAGGTCCGTTAACAGGGGCGCGGCGGTCGCTACCGATGGTGGCCAAAGGAGCCGAGCGGTAATCATGCGGTGTCGCTGCGGCCTTGTTGGACATGCAAGGCCGAACGGCAGGCGGACCGAGTCCATGTCCCTGGTGGCTCGGTCCGCGCCTTGAGATTGTCGCCTGGTGGAGCAGACCTTCCAGCAGGGCTTCGTTAACGACCAACGTCCACCCTGACCCTGGCCGTCGATCCGGCGGCCGCACCGGGCGGCCCCGGTGGATGCGGCTCCGCGCAGCAGCAGCGCGCGGAGCCGACTGCACATCGTGAAGGTCGGATGATGCGTGGATATCTGAAGACTGTCGGCACAGCCGCCCTGGCCACCGTTGCCCTGTGCGTCGCCCAGCCAGCTGCGCAAGCCCGTGACGGCATCGGCGTCGGTGGTGCCGCTGCACTCGGCCTGCTCGGCGGCGTCGTCGCTGGCAGTGCGATCGCCTCAGCGAACAACGGGTACTACTATCCCGGCCGCCCGGTCTACCGCGCGCCGGCCCCGGTCTACGTTGAGGAAGAGGTGGGCCCGGTCTGCCACTTCGAGCGCCGCGGCTTTATCGATCCCTACGGCGTCGAGCACATCCGCCGCGTGCGCGTCTGCGAGTAGCCTCGAGACCGAACGCAACTGGTAACGCTGCAACGGGTGGCCGCTGATCGCATGCGCCTCAAGGCATTCCTAGCGATCGCCACCCTGTTCAGCGGGCTGGCCGCCTGCCAAGGGCAGGACGCCAGCACCTACACACTGTACCGCAACTCCGTCCTCAACGACGGGGCGCGGATCCATGTCGCGACCTTCAATGCGGCAGACGGTGATGCCTACAACCATGAGAACTGCACCGCAGCTGCCGGATTGTTTGGTGGCCAGCCGGGCACACGGCCCCGATTTTGGTGCGAGAAGGGACGGTACCGCCCCTAGGCAGCACGGCAGCGTGTTCGCTTTTTGTGCCGCTGTGTCGCCGATGCGGCAGCCGTCGCTTTACGGCTCAGCTAGAGTCCGAGCGTCTCCTTGAGGCGCTTCCCATGATCATCCCCACGCTCACCATCCGCCGCTCTATCCTCGTCGGGCTCATGCTAGTCAGCCTCTTGGTGCTGGCAGACAGCGCAGCTCACAACGAGTTGCAGAGGGCTATGGGCGACATGGCTTTTGTCATGTCGGGTGGTTCGTCCGGTGAATAGCTGGGCGGCACAGATCCAGGGCTTGGCCCTGGTTCTCGCCCTCGCGGGTATCGGACCGGCCTCGGCCCTGGCGGCTGAGCCGGCCGACCTACCGGCCATGGAGAAGGCTTGGCACAGCTGCGTGCGTGAAGCCTACGATCGGCAGCCGGAACGCGGTACCCGGGCAGGCCGAGAGCGGAATGCTTTGGACGAGTGCAAGCCGCACGAAGACGCCTATGTGGCGGCGCTCATGGCCACCCGGCCCGACGAGACTGATATGCCCGTTCACGGCTGGGCACGGACTTGGGCGGCGTACGTGGCTTTCGTGGTCGATCCGGTAAAGGGCTGGATCGAGGTGCTGCGGCGCTGATCTGCACCAACATCATCACGTACCACCGCAATAACAGGCCGTGGGCTGGCGCCCCGCGGTTTCCAGTTCCCCCGCATGCGCCAACCCGCACGCGATCACCCGGCCAAGGCTTCAAGGGCGAGGTATGGAACTGGCCTGCACATCGCCCGTCATTGCGTGTCCACCCGCAACAGCACCGTGTGGTGTCGCGAACGCCTCGGGCACATCAGCGGGGGAAGCGCTGCTTTAGCAGGTGCCTGGGCAGAAAAAAGGCTACCCCCGAAGGAGCGGCCCGAAGTCTTGGGAGGAAACGCCCTTGGGAGGGCTGCAGGACTGCGACGCCATCGCCGTCCCACGACACCGACTTATGCACCTGCAGTGCAGCGAACAACCGCCCACAGGTTGTGGCCCGCGCATAAGTGGCACCGCTTATCGTCTCAGGTGCGCTTCCACACCATAGCTCGTTGCGGCGCGCGGTTTCGATTGCTGGGAGTGGCGGATATGCGCCGAAGAATCTTCCTCGTTGGCGTAGCCGGTCTGCTTGCAGTCCGATCAAACGCCAGCTTTGCCAACGCAGCTCCGAGCGATCAGCCGATCGTACCTCTTTGGCCCAATAATCCACCGGCGGGGGTGGTCCCTCGGGGCCGGTGATGGTCGATGACCACGGGGCCGTCAGCAACATCGCTGTGCCGAGCTTGGAAGTGTTCGTCTCCGACCGGCCGAACGGTGCAGCGATGCTCGTGGCCGGCGGCGGGGGGTACAAGAGTATTGAGGTCGAGCGGGAAGCCCGTTCGGCCGCCCGATGGCTCGCCGCTCGCGGCATCACCGCTTTCGTGCTCACCTATCGTTTGCCGGGTGAGGGCTGGAACGACGGTCCGCTGGCCCCGTTGCAAGATGCCCAGCGTGCCTTGCGCGTGATCCGAGCGGGGGCACGGCGCTACGGGATCAACCCAGACCGCCTGGGCGGGCTCGGCTTCTCGGCTGGCGGTCATCTCGTGGGTCTCGCTGCTACACGCTCCGCCTTCGCGTCGTACGCACCGATCGATGCCGCGGACGCGCTCTCGGCCCGCCCGGCCGAAGTGGCACTGATCTATCCGGTCATCACGCTGGAACAGCCCTACGACCACACCTCGACGCGAGTGCAACTCGTCGGACGTCATCCCGGTCCAGCGGCGAGCGCGGAGTGGTCGGTCGAGGATCATGTTCGATCGCACTGTCCGCCGGTCTTCCTTGTGCAAGCGGAAGACGATCAGGTTTCCAACGCGGCGAACAGCCGGATGATGGCGGCGGCGTGCGAGCGCGCGGGGGTGCCGGTGGATCTGCACGTCGTGGCGGACGGCGGACATGGGTTCGGCATGGGTCGCCCCGACACAGCGAGTGCGGCGTGGCCTAACTGGTACGAAGCGTGGCTGAAAGCTAACGGTGCTTTGGGCTAAAGCTTCAATCGGGAACCGGATCGGCTTGATCCCGACGACGACGGTCGCCCAAACAAAAAAGGCCAGCCCGAAGGCTGGCCCTGACGATCTGATTGGGTCCGAGCTTACTCGGCCGCGGTCATCTCGGTCGTGAAATGGCCACACCAATCCTCGGTGGCCACGACTGGCCACAAGCCCTTCGACTCTGGCGTCGGCTGAGTGACCGGCGGGTTGAAGCGGCACAAACCGGCATCAGCCTGCACCTGGGCGCCGTTGCCATGGTGATCGTCAAAGAACTTGCAGCTCTGGCACGTGGCGCTGGCCATCGATGGCTCCTGTATCTGCTGGCGGTCCGGGACCGCTGTCACTTACGAATTAGAACAAATCCAATCTGCTGGTCAACCAGCACCGCTTCAGGTGGTTCCATCTCTCACCTCAATGCCCCCCAACATGCCCCGACAACGCAGCGATGCGACCTGTTGAACCCGGTCGGGCCTTTGCCGTCGGCATCGATCCCGTATGGTCCTTGACTCGCCTGGGGTGTGAAAAAGCGTGAAAGGTTGGTTCATCCGCAATTTCGGTTCTGCGGAATGATTCGGGCGTTGGTTCACGTGGTGGCCCGAGGGCAGCGCTATGCCGATCTCGAACCCGTCGTTGCCGTCGGTCCCGGACGGCATGCACTTCGATGGCCTGACGCTGGACACGTCCGGGTTGCTGATCACCGCCCGAACCACGGCAACCCAAGCCTGCTGTCGGGGCTGCGGGCGTGCTTCGTCGCGGGTGCACAGCAGGTGTTGACGGGCGTTCGACGACCTGCCCTGGCGGGACTCATCGGTGACGTTGCGGGTGCAGGTGCGCCGCTTCCGCTGCGGCCATTGCCGGGGGCGGATCTTTGCCGAACGCGTGCCAGGGTTGGGTACGCGCAAGGCGCGCCGCAGCGACCGGTTGGCCGCGGCGCAGACCGACATCGGCATGGTGCTGGGTGGTGAGGCCGGCGCAAGGTTGTCGCGGCGGCTAGCCATGCCTGTCAGCGGCGACACCGTCCTGCGCCTGATCCGTCGTCGCGGGACCATACCGTCTCCGCCGCCGCGGGTCATCGGCATCGACGATTGGGCGTGGCGGCGCGGCCGGTCCTACGGCACCATCGTGTGCGACTTGGAGCGGCGGCGCGTCATCGATCTGTTGCCCGGCCGCCCGTCGGCACCGGTGCGGGACTGGCTCACCGCCCATCCGAGCGTGACCGTCGTCAGCCGTGACCGTTCGGGACCCTACGCCGAGGCCGCGCGCACGGGAGCACCGACGGCGACGCAGGTCGCGGATCGCTGGCACTGCTCGTCAACGCTTCCGAGGCCCTGCGCGGCGTCGTCGAGCGGCACCAGTCCGAGATCCGAGGCGTGACGCACCGCGCCGTGCACGACCCCGCCGGCTCCCCTGATTTGGCGAAGACGAAGACAGCGCCAACGAACGTGAGCAGCTGGCGACGCGACCGCTGCGAGGCGGCCCTGTGCCTCCACGGCGAAGGTCTGCAGACCAAAGAGATCGCTCGCCGTCTCGGCGCATCCCGCAACGCCGTGCGCCGCTGGGTGCGGGCGGGCCGGTTCATGCCCTACCGCCGCGCACCGGGTTCGAGCCTGCTCGATCGCTATCTCCCCTTCGTCGAGGCACGCTGGCGGGAGGGCCAGCACAGCGCCACCGTCCTCCACCGCGCGTTGCACGCGCAGGGCTTCATTGGCAGCTACGACATCGTCCGGCGCTGGGCCTCACGACGGAGGCAGGATGCGCCTGCGAGATCGCCCTCCGCCCGGGTCCCCTCGACGCGCCGCATCACCCGTTGGCTCACCGCCGACCCGACCTCGCTGTCTCGGGAGGATCTCGCCTTCACCGAAGCGCTCTGCAGCGCCGCGCCGAAGCTGAAGCAGGCCGCCGAGGATATACGCGCCTTCGCCGAGCTCCTGCGCCAGAACGATCCCACCGGACTGACGCCCTGGCTGGAAGCTGCAGCCGCGACCGATCTTGGCGGCTTCGTCACCGGGCTCCGGCAGGACGAGCCAGCCGTGCGCGCCGCTATCGTCGAGCCCTGGAGCAACGGCCCCGTCGAGGGGCAGGTCAACCGCCTCAAGCTGATCAAGCGGAGCATGTACGGTCGCGCCGGTTTCGATCTCCTGCGCCAACGCGTCCTGCATGCTGCATGAGCCGGGATCGGCAAAGCTTGAGCGGATGCCAAACCTTCGGCACCGAAAGTGCGGAAGAACCATACTTCGAAGCCGATCCACAGAATGGATGGCCGAAAAGCAGCGACGGCTGGAGACGATCCGTGCCGCCAAGGCTGCGCTGGAGGCGGAAGCGGTCGACCCGCCCTACCCCGAGGACGAGAGCGGACCGGGGCATGCGCTGGCAGGGGCGGCCTCTGCGCGGTGAGGACGGCGGTCCGCCCGACCGGGCACAGGGTAACTTGACCGACCCCGACAGCCGCATCCTGCCCACCCGCGACGGGTTCGTGCAGGGCTACAACGGCCAGATCGCCGTCGATGCCGCGCATCAGGTGATCGTCGCGCACCGCCTCGTGACCAACTCGGCCGACTCCCGCGCCCTCGTGCCGCTCGTGGACGACGTCCACGCTTATCTCGGGCGCAAGCCGCGAGAGCTCTCCGGCGATTCCGGCTTTGCGAACGAGGCGAACCTCGTCGCGCTGCAGGAGCGGCGGATCACCGCCTACCTGGCTCCGGGTCGGGCGCGTCATGGCGAGGCGGACGCGGCCGGCCGCCGGAGGCTGACGAAGATGCCGTTGATGAGCCGATGGCTGTGCGCCTGAAGCGGGCTGGCCGCCGCAGCCGCTATCGCTCAGGAAGCAAGTGGTCGAGCCCGTGTTCGGGCAGATCGAGCAGGCCCGGGGCTTCCGACAGTTCCTGCTCCGCGGCCTCGATCAGGTCCAGGGCCAATGGGGGATGATCTGCACCGCCCAAAACCTCCTCAAACTGGCGAAGGCCGGGCACTGAGCCCAAAGCCGACGCACACATCTGCCCAGACTTCGACGCTTATCCCACCTCGTGAACTCGTTACTCGGACGGGCTCCTAGTGGTCATTCGTCTTTGAGAAGACGCCAAGCTTCCATATCGAGAGCCGCCGCCAAACGACCGATATTGTCGATCGAAACGTTCCTCTCCGAACGCTCGACACCACCGACATAGGTACGATGGATCCCGCTTTCATGGGCGAGCGCATCCTGACTGAGGTCGAGCTCATGCCGGCGTCTACGCAAGTTTTTGGCGAGAACATCGCGCAGCGGGCCCTTGTGGGTGCGTTTCACCCGTTGATCAGCGCACGCTGCATCTTTTAAGGCGACACTTTTTAAGTATCATTCGGCTGCCGATCTGAAGATCGGCGGCGATCGTAGAGACCGTGATGCATGTTCTGGTGAGGCGACTGCGTCGAGGACTGCCCGGTCACCCGCCTTTGGACCATACGGATCATCCGACGGTTCCAAGGGCGAACGCTCCGTTGCACAGCGAAGCCGAGATGGTCCGATCTGATACCGGGTGGCCTGCCGAAGCGCGGACGAAGCGGGATGAAGACCCCGCCGCCGGGCAGATGCAGGCATGACCATCTTCTTCACCGCCGATCATCATTTTGGCCACGCCAACATCATACGATTCTGCCGGCGCCCTTTCGCCGACATCGTCGAAATGGACGAGGCGATGATCGACCGGTGGAACGCCGTCGTCGGCCCGTCGGACGAAGTCTGGCACCTCGGGGACTTCGCGCATCGGTGCGGTCCAAACCGCCGGGCGGAAATCTTCGGACGCCTTCGAGGCCGTGCGATCCACCTCGTGCTCGGCACCCACGACCGAGGAGCCACGCTGGATCTTCCATGGGCATCGATCCAACGCTACGCCGAAGTCTCGATGCAGGGGCGATCGCTGATCCTGTTTCATTACGCGCTTCGCGAATGGCGCCGCTCGGCTTCCGGAACGCTATCGCTCTACGGACACAGTCACGGTGAACTACCCCGGATACCGGGATCCTGCGACGTCGGCGTGGATTGCTGGAATTTCGGACCGGCCGCATTTGAGGACGTCCTGCAGCGCATATCGTCGACGCCCGCCGACGATTGAAGGACGGGCACTTCGCCGTCCCATTCGGTCGATCCCCGGCAGGTTGAAGGAGTCGGGGGCGATGCGCGTCGGGATGCTCCACGATGACCGCCGACAGGGTGGCGCCGCCGACTACGCACATTCCGCGGCCTGAGCATCCGGGATTTCCATCTGGGCGGTCGGACGATCGACGGCATCCTCGCTTCCCATCCAATCGACCGCGAAGCCTCACTCTTTCACATCCCGGACGGTCTGCAGACCGGCAGAGTCCGGCGGCGATCCGAGCGCTACGGACGGCCTGTAGTCGCTGGTCCTCCTGAACTCGATGCCAGCCGCCTCGAGGCTGCGGACGACCCGGGTCTTGGTTTCCTCCTTCGGGATGGTCTCCTCGATCTCGAGCGACAGAATTGAACGCTTGGAGATGCCGGAGCGCGCGGCCAGCTCTTCCTGGGTCCAACCCAGCATCGCTCTGGCGGCCCGGATCTGTGCCGGGACGATTAGCGAGAGCTTTATTGCTTGACTTCGTTTCACTTCTGGCGCAGCCTACGAATCACTGGACGACGTAGCCGGAACGCGAACTGCGAAAGGCGTCGCTACCAGTACGCCCGATCCTTCGACGGCCCGCAAGTCGTAGGATCGAGGTTTCCGCCACTCCTTCGTGGCCGCTCCTTCGACTCGGGTCGAAGATGACGCGCGAAACCGATGCGAAAATCCGCATCGGACGCGACGGAACCCCTGATCACACCTTCGATCGTCCGCCGATCCTTCGGCGGTCCGGGAATCCTTGCGCCATGCCCATTCCTACTGGTCCCGAGCTGCGGCACAGCGATGCCGAATGCCGTCGCATTCGACTCGCTGCGAGCCGCGCCCGCCTCGAAAGCCTCCTGGAGATCGCCCTCGTAGGGCGCGCCGACGTCCAGACCGTGATGTCCGGCGGCCTCGCCTGCATGCCGTCCTACCGACGGATGGAAGTCGAAGGCCTCGCCCACGCTTTTGCGATCCGCGACGACGGCAGCAGCGTGATTATCCTGGCTGGGACACGCCGCATCTGGCGGAAGCGGCCCCTGAAGAGAGGTTTGCTCGCGATTAGATGTGGCGCAGCCAGGCTCGGACAGCGCGTCGTCCTCGTCACCGAGCGCGGCCTCAAGCGCGCGATCGATCGCCAGGGGACCGCGATCGGAACCGGCTCCATCAAGCCGGCCTCGCCATGACGAACATCCTCCCCTTCCGACGACCGGACGATTTCGCAACGGCGCAGTGCCGTGGCCCCGTCGGCATCACGGGCGACCTTGCCGGCGCGATCGTGGGCTGCGCGCCTCACGATTTCTGCCTGCATCTCGAGTTCGCAGGAGAGCCCGGTCTCTCGGTCGCCTCGGCACCGATCTGGTGCCGGGAGAGGATCGCCGAAGCCGGTTTCCCGATCGGCCCCGCCGTCGTCCTACTGACAGGTCGCGATCTCGACGGCGCCTCGGCATTCGCCACGGTATCAACTGCGGACTGGAGACCCGCTGTTCTGCGTCTCGGTAAAATGCCGTCCTACGCGTTCGCCGAACGGGTCCATCTGCTCTTCTGGATGGGCGTGCTTCAGCCAACCGCGCGGCGAGCCATGTCGGCCGAGATCGGCCGGCGGATCGCCTCGTACGGGAGCGCCCGCCGCCTCGGCCGGATCCCGACCCGCTCCCTCCATCGACCGGACCTCGACGCCGGTGTGCTGACCGTCCTCGTCGCGGTCGCCGCGATCTCCACCACCCTGTCCGATGGGAGCCCCCGATGAGGTCCGCCCAAATCAAGCCGGGGAATGCCTCGAAGACGGATGCGCTCGCATGCGCCTTCCTCCGTACCCTGAAACAGACCGAACGCGGAACGATTAGCCGGGAGGTCCGGCGCCGACCCAATGCATCCGATGGCGATGAGCCCGCCGAAGAGCTCCGTCGCGCGGCGGAAGGAGCATCCAAGGTCGAGAGCATTCCGATCCGTGCCGATCTCGCTTCCGTGGCCGTGCTCGTCGCTCGCGCCATTGGATCCGAACCCGGCCTGCTGCGCCGCCTGAGAAAGGACGCACCGGTGGTGACGATCGCGACTCACGCCGGCGAAGTCGTCGATCTCGTTCGCAAGGTCGTGCAGCTGTGCGTCTTCGGCCGTGAGAGGGTCGGGCTGGAGCCTAGCCGAGACACCCCTCCGTACCTTTGGCACAAACGGGCGGCGCTGATGGTCCGCGACGGCACGAGCAAGCAACACACGAACGAAGTCGGCAACGACGTCGTCGGCGCCGCCCTTCAAGCCAACGTACCCTTCATCGGGGTCGCTCCCGACCCGAAGCGGGACCTCCCGCGCGATCTCCTCCGTGCCGCGGATGCAAGGCTCGCTCTTCCACGCTTCGACTCGCGCGCCCTGGCGCTCGTCATCGAAGCCGTCGTCGGCAGCCGCCCAACGCGCGAGCTCGACGATGCCCGCGTCCGCACGATTGAGGTCGGCGACCTTGCGATCGCCCTGCGCGGTGCGGCCACCGCCGACGATGCGCTCGATGCGGTCGCGCGGGTGCTGGCCGAGAAGACCGAACACGTCCACGACGGGCCTTCGCTCCGGGACCTTCATGGCTACGGCGCGGCACGCGAGTGGGGGCTCGCACTGGCTCACGATATCCGCATGTACCGCGCCGAAACGTTGAAGTGGCGCGATCTCGATGTCCGAATACTTGTTACAGGGCCGCCCGGCGTGGGCAAGAGCTTCTTCGCGCGGGCCGTCGCCAAGGAGTGTTCGCTGCCGCTCGTCGCGACCTCGGTCGCCGACTGGCATGCGATGGATCATCTCTCCGGCACGCTCAAACGCATCCGCGAAGTGTTTGCCGAGGCCAGATCGCGTGCGCCGTGCGTTCTCTTCATCGACGAACTCGACGGCATCTCGGATCGATCCCAGCTCTGCGGCGAGTACGTCCCGTACTGGACTCAGATCGTCAATCTCGTCCTCGAACTTCTCTCCGGGGTCGAGGCTCTTGAGGGAGTCGTCATCATTGGAGCGACGAACTACCCGGATCGGATCGACGCCGCCATCAGGCGTGCCGGTCGTCTCGATCGTGAGATCGCGATCGAGCCGCCCGATACGACGAGCCTCTGCGCGATCTTCCGGCAGTACGTAGCAGGCGACCTGCCACCCGAAACGTCGCTTATGCCGCTCGCGCTCGCCGCACGCGGTCGCACCGGGGCAGACGTCGAAGCCTGGGTGCGCCGCGCCCGGGGAGCCGCCCGAAGGGCCGGTCGCGGGATGGTCTTCGACGACGTCCTCGCCGAGATCCTGGCAGGCCGACGTCGGCTGACGCCCGAAGTCCGCCGCCGCATCGCTCTTCACGAAGCTGGCCACATCGTCGCGCATCTCGAACTCGGTCTCGGCCCGATCGTCGACGTCAGCATTCACGACGACGGGGGCGAGGCGGTCATAGAGGCCGATCTCGCCGGCGATGCGACCCCGGATCGCGTCGAGGCGTTCATATCCGTCCTTCTAGCCGGGCGACTCGCCGAGAGGATCGGTCTCGGGGCGGCTTCTATCGGCGGCGCCTCCGATCTGGCCAAAGCGACCACGCTGGCTCGAGACCTCGAACTCCGGTACGGCGTCGGACTGATCGGCCTCATCTGGATCGAGCCCTACGAGGGCGATCTCGTGACGATGCGCGGTCTGCTCGACGCTGTCTCGAAACGTTTGCAAGCGGCCGAAGTCTGCGCCCGGACCCTGTTGGAGGGAAACTGGGCTTCGGTCGAAGCCGTCGCCGCCTCGCTCGAGCACTCTGGCTACCTAACGGGTCGGGACATTCTCACGATCGTCGAGAAGGTGCGGGTGGCATCGAGGGTGCTGCAGGGATCGGACCGCACGCCGCCGACGGAACATCATCGCACGGACGATCCAGGTTTATGCTGCGAAGCGGATCCGGCTTTGGGAGTTTCGTCGTGACGGCCCGCCTGCCGAGGGTATTGCGGGCGTTGCTGCGCGGGACGCCGGGCGACGGGATCCTTACTCTCGAACTCCACGGGTCGGCCATTGCTATGCATGCCGCCCCGGTCTGGCGCTTCGACGAGCTACTGGAACTCGCTGACGTGCTGGCCCCGGGCGTCTACTGCCTCATCGGCGTGGGCGACGATCCCTCCGGTAAGGCCCGTGCTCTGGTGGGTGAAGGTGGGATGATGCGTGAGCGGCTCGCGTCCCACGCTTCAGATCCAAGGCTGGACTGGGTCTATGAGGTTCTTTGCTGGTCCGGGCCCCGTGTGATGTCCGACACGGTGCGCCTGTGCCTGCAGCGACGCCTCGTCGACGAACTGTTGTTCGCGGGACGGATCGGCAGGCTCGTCGGCCACGACCCGGAGAGAGCTACGGCCAGCGTCTACGACACGGTCGCGGCCGACGGGATCCTCGAGGACATGAGAATGCTGGCCGGTTTCGCGATACCGGGCCTCATGGCCGACGTGATGCCGGTGAGGGTGCCGATCGCAGCGCGGAACTCGACCTTGCCTCGCGGGGTCGACCCGCAGGGAATGACGTGGTCGACACACGAGATGGCTTATGCCGGAGCCCGCGCCATGGCCAGCATGCTCGCCCGCGAGACCGTTCTGCTGCCGCACTCGACCATCATCGCCGCGACGCGCGGCGGAGCGAAATGGCTTTGCGATAAAAAGGCGGAGCTTCTCGCCGGCGGCGTTCTGGTCGCTCACGCCGATCCGCGGCTGCTCCTTGTCACCACCTTCATCACCTTTGCGAGCGCGCGGGAAGCCACCGCGTTCGTTGCCGGCGGAGCAGCCGCCTCCGCCTCACTCACGTGGGTGCCCGTTGAGCCCTAGCCTTGAGTGCTAAGAAGCGGAGGAGCGCTCGTAATTTGACAATCAAGACGCGACCTGGATCGAAGATCCGATCTGCAGATGACCACAATGAAAAGACGAATAAGCAAAAGCAGAGTATGAGATCTGGTGACTAACTGACAAAGCAATCGCAGCCTAGGTGCATTCGTGAGAGGCGGCGCAGCGGCATCGGCCCGCCTGACATGGACGCCGGTCGTTTCCAGCTGACGAAATCGCGACGACCGGATCTGAACATAAAGGAATGGACATCGGGACGAAGGAACGATCGGAAGCAGTATCCCATCGTTTTGCACTCGAATACCATATTCATAGTCGGCACAAACAAAAGTTAAGTTTCTTCAAAGTCAATAGCGCCTTAATTGAAAATCGAGACTAATGGGAGAATTCTATGGTTGGCCCCTAGGATGGACTCCGCATCGAAGTTTTTAGTGCGATCGTTCTGCGGTTTGCGGGCCGAACGAGCGTCAGTCTTAGCGAAGCGGCACGCATACTCGAAATGTCGACCAAGACATTGTCCAAGCACGTCAAACGAAGAGAGGTAAGATATATTCAACTCGGATTTGGTAAGATTAAAAAGAGACGGATTTTCACGGCTGAAGATCTCGCTTGCTTCATGTCAAAGCGCAGCCAACTGGAAATCTCTATGAGCGACGATTTTCGGCGGAGAACCCGTCGCAAACAACGATGACAAACGAATTTGCGAAATCGTAGAGGCGATCGTAAATAATATACCGCCATATTCAGATATTTATTAAATACTATTAAAGATTAATATAGCGATTTTAGTCATCGGTGCGGGATATGAACCGCGACCTATCAGCGTAATCAACTCTAATGATGGTGAAACCAATGAGCGTATATCAGAAATTAAGAAAAGGAGTGCCGGCGGGGCCGTTTCAATTCATTGACGAGGTGCATGGGATACGCAATACTGGCACTACCGGTACGACCAATCGTGCCAAGGCGGAACGCTACGAGGCCGGGAAGCGTGCTATCTTCCGAAAACAGGTCGAAGAGCGCATCGAGATGGAGAACGAAGCGCGCATGCGGATGGAGGCACAAACGCGCTCTCCGATATACACGTTGGGCGAACTGCTGCCAAACTACCACGCGCATCTGAAGCTCATGGGTTTCAGGACCGCTTATCGGATAGGTCTCGAGGCCGTTCGCATCGTAGAGTTCATCGGCGCCAAAACGAAATTGACCGACATCGACAACATGACGGTCCGAAACCTGCTATTGCAGGCGAGGGAGTTGAGTCGGGGTAAGAGGATAGGCGACGATGATCCTCTAAAAAATAGATCCATAAACTCCGGATTTCTCTATAGACTAAGATGTATGTTAGGGTTTGCGAAAAGTATTCATAAGTGTATTCTACCCTTTGAGCCGGATTGGAAGCAATACAAACTGAAAGAGGACAACGTTCGAACCCTGTGGTTGACCTTCAGGCAGAGTGATGCGCTGGATGAGGTTTTGTTGAAATACCACCCCGACTTCTATGCGATCGATAGGTTCGCCCGCGCGAGCGCCTTGAGACTGGACAATCTCGTCAATCTCGCATGGAGCGAGGTCGACTGGGAAAAGCGTGAGATCAACGTGACTATAAAGGGCGGCTTCAAGCACGCCGTGCCGATCACCCGCGAGATCGAAGGCCTGCTCAGGCCTCTAATAGGCCACCACAAGACCCGTGTGTTCACCGTCGCGGCAAAGATAACTCGCGAGGTGCGCGGCGAGAAGCGCCAGGCGGGACGAAGGTATCCGTTGGGACGGGAAATGTACAAGCTCGTCTCGCGAGATGCGTTCCGTCGGGCAGGCATCGTCGATGGCTATAGCATACATTGCCATAGACATACCGCGGATACTTGGCTCTATGCAGTCAACCAAAGCCTAATTGAGGTCCAGCGTCTCCTCGGACACAAAGATATCCGGATGACGCTACGCTACACGAAACTCGATCTCCGCGCGGTCAGGACCGCGATGGAGGCCGTCATCGCCGAACGCATTAGGGAGCAAGCGAAGATGCTCGCGGAGTTGTCGTACCTGACGGAGTCGACGGCACGCTGCTGAGGGCGCTGCGGCCGAAGCTGCAGGCGCGCGACGAGGAGGGAAGGGCGGTCGCGCTAGACGTGGCCGCCTTTCCCTCATTGTTGGCTTTGCAACAAACGGGTGAGGGGCCGTGGGTTGCAGTCGGCACCGCCCGGCCCTTCACGCATTCGGAAGAGGCTCGCTCGTTCGGCGCACAAACCCTAGCCGGCACTGAACAGCCTGGGCGGAGGGGTTATGACGGACCGCGGCGCCGGCCATAGCCGACGTCCGCGCCCTGGGCCTTCCATGCGCGCCTACCTTGAGCGCGGCATTCGATCTTTTGGACGTCGCTGGCCTCGCCTACCCCTGGACGCGTCGGAGAGTGGCTCAGCGCGCTCGAGATCGGATAGCCGTTGGCGCGCCAACCCGAGAACTGGTCGGAAAGTTCGCCGCGGCATCCTGGAACCATCGCGACGGGAGAGACAGCGCGGTAGTCCAGCATGCAACGGCAGGCCCGACGGAGCTGTGACTGGATCCCGATTAACACTTACTCGTCGTTCCACTGCCGACCCTCCTCCCACCGGTGCGCTGCCGAAGTACGGACGGGGGGCTGGTAATGGGGGCTTTGTGACTCGCGCTCGGTGGCTCGTCCAATCGAAATGCTGCTCCGATGCCCCGCTATCTGCCCCGCCGCGCGTATGGGCAGCAAAGCGTAATGCGTTTGGCCAGACTCCACTTTCGGCGGCCAAACCCCTATGGCTGCCTACGTTTTCGAGATGATCGGGATTGCCGACTTGATTGGAGGCGGTCCTGGTATACCCGCATATCCGGGGGAGCAGGTAGATCTGCCACGCAATCACTTGCGAATATCCCGACAATCGGAGAATAAGTCATAGTCTGCAGAGGCTTGGAACTCCAACTAGTGGTTGAGCCCTGACGGTTGAGTCCGTGTGGGGTTTCGGTTTGAGGCCCATCCTGCGAGTCTAGCGGGATGCGCAGTGGTATATCTTTCACGCTCTCAACCTCGGATCGCCTTCGGCTCGAAGCACTCGTTGCGGATCGAAACACGTCGCAGAAGCACGTCTGGCGCGCCCGCATCGCGCTGCTGAGTGCCAATGGACTCGGGACGCACGCGATCATGCGTGAGGCAGGCGTGTCCAAGACGGTGGTCTGGCGCTGGCAGGACCGCTTCGCGCAGGAGGGCGTCGACGGACTCCTTCGGGACAAGACGCGGCCGGCGCGCATCCCGCCGCTGGGGCCGGAGGTGGCGGCGCGCGTAGTGGCTCTGACGCAAGGAGATCCGCCCGGCGAGACCACGCATTGGACGGCCGCCGCCATGAGCAAGGCCGCGGCCATCAGCGTCTCGTCGGTGCAGCGGATCTGGCGGGGGCACGGCCTACAGCCGCATCGGGTCCGGCAGTTCAAGCTCTCCACCGACCCAGCCTTCGCCGCCAAATTGGGCGACGTCGTCGGGCTCTACGTCGATCCGCCCGCTCATGCCGTCGTCCTCTCGGTCGACGAGAAGAGCCAGATCCAGGCGCTCGCCCGCACGCAGGCCCCGTTGCCGATGAAGCCGGGCTACCCGACGACGCGCACCCACGACTACAAGCGCCACGGGACGACGACCCTGTTTGCCGCTCTGGACGTGCTGGAGGGCAAGGTGATCGGCCGCTGCATGCAGCGCCACCGACATCAGGAGTTCATCCGCTTCCTCAACGCGGTCGAAGCGGCGGTTCCGGAGGGCAAGATCGTCCACGCGATCCTGGACAACTATGCCGTCCACAAGCACCAGAAGGTCCGTGCTTGGCTCGGCCGCCACCCGCGCTGGACCTTCCACTTCACCCCGACCTCAGCCTCGTGGCTCAATGCCGTCGAGGGCTTCTTCGCCAAGCTCGCAAAACGCCGGCTCCGACGCGGCGTGTTCGGATCGCTGATCGAGGTGCAGGCCGCCATCAAACGCTTCATCGCCGAGAGCAACGGCGACCCGAAGCCCTTCGTCTGGACCGCCGACCCGGATCGCATCATCCAGGCCGCGAAGCGCGGGCACCAAGTGTTAGACTCGCACCACTAGCGCTATTGCCATCCGGCCGAAGCATGTAGAGATCACCTCAGAACAGCACCAAATCACATGGATCGGCCTCGGACGTACCACGAAATCCCCGCCGCGCATGCGACGGTCAATCTTGATGTGGCGCGAAACCTCGAATTGTCCCGCCGTCCCCGACTAGGTACATCCGTCGTCACGCTTCGGCCGAAAAATTCCAGTGAATTTTTATAGGGTGTTCAGGTCTTTGATCCGCCCGGCATTTAGCAGATCGGGTCCTGCCATGCGCATGTGGACACATTCCTCTCGATCTAGTGCGGGCAGCGCACTGGACTGCTCGAGCGATCGAGATGATGCATTGGTTCATACGATTGGCCTATGGAGCAGCATCGCTTCGAAATCGCTCAAAATTCGTTCGGAGTGGTGAGGAAACGGAATTCGGCCCAATCGTTTATGGCGGATCCCACGTTATAATACTTAGATAAATACGTAGACAGAAGTGGGAATGCTTAATTAATGTGTGAGTAATCGTGTGAGATCGTCAGCTTGGCCGCATGAAGCAATGACGTGCCGAACGTAACTTCGTTCCTTCGATTTCCTGATGTTGACGCCCACATGCTGTTTGCGTCTTGAAGCGGAGGCCGCACGGTAGGGCAAGCCGCATCCTCGAACTCATGGTGCGACGCGATGCCCGCAGCGGGCGCAACCGCACGGTCGAGGCGGCCTGTGCGATTGCAGCCTCTATTCGCTGGAACGCAGACGAACCGTCGCTACAAAAGACAGTGAAATCTCTGAAATGCTGTTCGACTCGGGGCAAAGGGAGGACCTCCGCAAAAGATCGGGCGGATCTTTCGGCCATAGAGGCAGCGTGGGCTGCAATGCTTAAAACAGGTTGCTGACGGATGAGCAACGACGCGGCGGCAGTGCGCGCCTGTTTCCGTGCCGCCCTCGACGCAGATTCTTCCTGAATCCACGCCTCCAAATTCGCGGGCGTTCTGAACGCCATATCGATACGCGACCGGTATCGAAAGCGTATCAGCTCTGCTATGTAGCGAATTCGTTTTGTTGCGCCTGATGGTCACCGGATTAGCTCGATCTTTACGCCGACCGCCCTCTTCAATCCTTTCCACGCTTTGTCCGAGGTGAGTGCTGGGGCACCCTGGCGTTTTGCGGTCGCGAGACACGCACGATCACCGAGGGATAGGCCGGCCTCCCGGGTGTGGATGCGAAGATGGGCAGCTTCGGCGGCCTGCTCAAGATCGAAGGGTAGAATCGTTAGCTGCAAGCCCGCGAAGATGTCCTCGACGGTCGCCTGCGGCATCCCCAGATCGAACAGCTTGGTCATCACCTCGGCCACGTTGACGGTCGAGATCATGGCCCCGGGAAGATGGCTCGCGACGCGTTCGGCGCCCGCTTCGTCGAATATGACGGCCAGGACAGCCGAGGCATCGAGCACGATCTCAGTCACGGCCAGCACCCATGTCCGTCCCGCCGTCGCGCGACGCCTCTTCCCGTCGATCGGCAAGGAGCTCGTCGACGACGGATCGGCCGTCCACCTTGAACGGCGCCGCTAGGGCGCGGATCCGTTTCAGGGCATGATCGGCCGTGGTGAGCAAAACTCCGTTCTCATCCTGTGTGAGGATCACGCGCCCAGGTCCGCTGAGGCCCAAGGCGCGGCGAACGTCCGCGGGCAGGTTCATGCGTCCGTTCTCGGCAACCTGGACTAGGCGCTGTCGCGGTTGTGGCATCACCGATCTCCCAAATTTCCAAGCGAGGATCACTACAGGAGTTCTCCCCATCGGGTCCATAGGGAGAGGACCGGCTTCACTCCACGAAATGGACCCAAAAAACAGGATTCCTGGCGGTTGGCTCGCGTTCCCCAGATTGCCACCGATAATGACACTTATCGTAGCAAATTCGTAGACGGTTAGGATCCGCGTGCCTAAGGTCGGCCCATGAAGCTTGACGCCCCCGATCTGGCGCTCGGTCCTGATGCCGACCCCAGCGCCCTCCCC
>NZ_JBTXKY010000001.1:4842500-6146538 GCF_054818005.1 Methylobacterium sp. CM6246 | reverse complement strand
CAAACCGAACGCAAACAGGCCGTCCCTCACCGGGGGCGGCCTGTTTCCGTTTCTGGTGCTGCTCGGACAGCCGTTCCTTACGGCATCGTCATCTTTTCGCGAGCGTCCGGTAATCGCGACGCTGCCAGGGTCGTCAGGCCGCTCACGCAGTCCGGGCCGAAACGCGACTCATCTGATTGCGCGATCCCCGGCTTCGGGCGAGCCGAGACCCGCCCCCAACGGTCGCAGCGCGCGTCCGACGATCATGAGGGGAGGGGGGACATCACCGTGATGACAGAGCAGCGTTTCCCCCCTTCGCGAGCCGCGCTATGGGCTGGGTCCATGCGACTGCTCATCATCGAGGATGACCGGGAGGCGGCAGCCTATCTGGTGAAGGCGTTCCGCGAGACCGGACACGTCGCCGACAGCGCGCATGACGGGCTCGATGGCTACGCGCTGGCCCGCGAGGGTGCCTACGATGTGCTGATCGTCGACCGGATGCTGCCGAAGCTCGACGGCCTGTCGCTGATCCGCTCCCTCCGCGAGCAGAGCGTCGCGACTCCGGTGCTGATCCTGTCGGCGCTGGGTCAGGTCGACGACCGGGTGAAGGGCCTGCGCGCCGGCGGCGACGATTATCTTCCGAAACCCTACGCGTTCTCGGAGCTTCTGGCTCGCACGGAGGCGCTCGCCCGGCGGCAGGCCGGATCGGGCGCGGCGGAAGAGACGCGCTACAGGGTCGGCGACCTCGAACTCGACCGCCTGTCTCACCGGGTCACCCGCGCCGGCCGCGAAATCCTGCTGCAACCTCGGGAATTCCGCTTGCTCGAATACCTGATGCGGCATGCCGGCCAGGTGGTGACCCGGACGATGCTGCTCGAGCATGTCTGGGACTACCATTTCGATCCGCAAACCAACGTCATCGACGTCCACGTCTCGCGCCTGCGCGGCAAGCTCGACAAGGGTTTTGCCTCGCCGATCATTCACACGGTCCGAGGTGCCGGCTACGTCCTGCGCTTCGACGAGGGCGCGGCCGGGTGAGCATGGGCCTCCCGATCGAGCCGATGCCCCGCGAGACCTTCGGGGCCCGGTTCCAGAAGCTGTTCCGCACCACCGCGTTCAAGCTCTCGCTCGCCTATCTGGCAATCTTCGCCCTCTGCGCCTTCCTGGCTCTCGGCTACGTCGCCTGGAACGCCCGGACGGTGTTGGACGACCAGATCGTCTCGACCATCGATGCCGAGATCAACGGCTTGTCCGAGCAGTACAATGCCGGGGGGCTCCGGCGGCTGATCACCGTCGTCGAGCGCCGGTCCCGCGAGCCAGGCGCGTCCCTCTATCTGGTGACCACGGCGAGCGGCGAGCACGTCGTCGGCAATGTCGGCTACGTCCCGGCGGCGGTGCTGGCGAGCCCTGGCCAGAGTGAGACCCGATACGGGCGGGGCGATTCGGACGTCGATCCCCATCGGGCGATCGTGCGGGTGTTCACCCTTCCGGGCGGATTCCGGCTGCTCGTCGGACGCGACACCGAGGAGCGCGACCGGTTGCGTGCGGTGATCGGCCGGGCGTTCGGCACCTCCCTCGCCGCCGTGGTGATCCTGGGCGTGATCGGTGGCTGGCTGGCGGCGAGCCGGGTCCTGCGCCGGGTCGACGCCATGACGCAGACAACCCGCGCGATCATGGCCGGCGACCTCGACGGACGACTCTACGTCGCGGGCAACGGCGACGAGCTTGACCGCCTCGCTGCGAGCCTCAACCTGATGCTGGAGCGGATCGGCGAACTGATGCGCGGGATGCGCGAGGTCTCCGACAACATCGCCCACGACTTGAAGACGCCGCTGACACGCCTGCGCAACCGGGCCGACGAGGCCCTGCGCAAAGCCGCCTCGCCGGACGAGCTGCGCAACGCCCTCGAAGCGGTGACCGAGGAGAGCGACGGGCTGATCCGGGTGTTCAACGCGCTGCTGATGATCGCGCGCCTGGAAGCCGGAAGCGCTCGAGAGATCCTGGCGCCGGTCGATCTCGGCGCCGCCGTCCGGGAGGTCGGGGAACTCTATGAGGCGCTGGCCGAGGATCAGGGGTTGGACCTCGACGTGCGCGCGGAGGATGGCCTGATCATCGCGGGCAACCGTGAGCTGATCGGGCAGGCGCTGGCCAACCTGATCGACAACGCCCTCAAGTACGGGGCGGATGGATCGGAGACCCGGGTGGCGGTCGAGGCCGCGCGCTCCGGTGATGCCGTCCGCCTCACCGTGTCGGATCACGGACCGGGTATCCCGGAGGCCGAACGCGAGCGCGTATTGGGCCGGTTCGTCCGGCTGGAGGATGCGCGTTCGCGGCCGGGCTTCGGGCTGGGGCTCAGCCTGGTGAACGCCGTGGTGCGCCTGCATCGCGGGACGCTGCGGCTGTCCGACAACGCGCCTGGGCTGCGGATCGAGCTTGCGTTCCCGGCGCAGAATGTGACCCCGGATTCGGGTGACGGCGCGGCCGAAGCGATACCGTCTCCGGCGGATGCGCCGGGAGGCTCGATTTCGCGCCGGCCTTGAGGCAGGTACGTCGTCACGACATCCCGCCACCGCGACCCAGGAGGTTCCATGGCCCTCACGTCCAAGACCGCCCTCGTCACCGGATCCACCAGCGGCATCGGCCTTGCCATCGCGCGCGGCCTCGCGGCCGAGGGAGCCAACGTCGTGCTCAACGGCTTCGGGGATGCGCAGGCCATCGAGGAGACCCGGGCCGGGATCGAGCGCGAGCACGGGGTGAAGGTTCAGTATTCAGCCGCCGACATGAGCAAGCCCGATGCGATCGGCGAGATGGTGCGGGAGGCCGAGGCGGCATTCGGCGCCATCGACGTGCTGGTCAACAATGCCGGCATCCAGTTCGTCTCGCCGATCGAGGACTTCCCACCGGAGAAGTGGGAGCAGATCATCGCGATCAACCTGTCATCGGCGTTTCACGCGATGCATGCCGCGATCCCCGGCATGAAGGCCCGGGGCTGGGGGCGGATCATCAACACTGCCTCGGCGCACTCGCTGGTGGCCTCGCCGTTCAAGTCCGCCTACGTGGCGGCCAAGCATGGGATCAGCGGGCTCAGCAAGGCCGCAGCCCTCGAGCTCGCGCCGCACAAGATCACGGTGAACTGCATCTCGCCGGGCTACGTCTGGACGCCGCTAGTCGAGGCACAGATCCCCGACACTATGAAGGCGCGCGGCCTGACCAAGGAGCAGGTGATCGAGGACGTAATGCTGAAGGCGCAGCCGACGAAGGAGTTCGTCACCGTCGATCAGGTGGCGGCGCTCGCGGTGTTCCTGTGCTCCGATGCGGCGAGCCAGATCACCGGGGCCAATATCAGCATGGATGGCGGCTGGACCGCCCAGTAGCGTCGTAGAGTGGCGGCCTCGCCGGAACGTCGGCGAGGCCGCCTCCGATCAGCGGCGCCCGTGGAACAGCAGGGCGATCCCGTAGCCGACCGCGCCGGCGATCAGCAGCGCGACCAGCGGGTTTTCCTCGACGCGGGCGCCGACGGCGGCGCGGCCGTCGCGCAGGTAGGCACCGCCCCGCTCGTAGGCGTCGCCCGCGACATCCCCGGCCCGGCCATAGGCGTCTCCGGCATAATCAGTCGCCTTGTCGGCGAGGTCCCGGGCCTTGTCCTTGACCTGCCCGTAGGCGTTCTCAGCCTGACCCTGGACATCGCGTACCCGGCCTTCCACCGAATCCCGGTTCGAGCCCACGAAGTCGCCCGCCGCACCCTGGGCCTTACCCAGGGCTTCCTTGGCGCCGCCAACGATCCGATCCGTATCCACCATGACACTCTCCTCGACGTGACCGCGGCACCGGTACGGGAGGAGGTGCCGCAGAATTCCTCGTCGTGCAGCGAACGCGCGAGACCGGGTTTGCGTACCGTGACCCGGCGATTTTCTGTGCCTTGGGCCGCGCGGCGTCGATCACGGTAAACAAGCCGGTGCCGGAACGGGCCGCGGTGCCTCAGAGGCCGATCAACTCGCCGATGGCCGCGGCTCCAGCGGCGGGCGAGGTCTCGCCGCGGGCGACGCCGGCCTCGGCCTCGGCGGTGCTGCGCCTGACCTCGGGCGAGCCGACAAGGCGCTGGTGCAACCGCTCGTGAACGAGCGCCCACATCCATTTCACGTCCTGCGTCCGGCGCTTGGCTTGGATCTCCCCGGTGGCGGTGAGCTTTTCCCGGTGATCGACGATCCGCGCCCAGAGCGCGTCGAGGCGCAGGTTGTGGAAGCCCGAGATCGTGACCACAGGCGGCGTCCAGGTTGACGATGCGGGGGTGAGGATGTGCAGGGCGGCGCGGTATTCCGAGGCCGCCGCGTTGGCCCGCTGCTCGGCCTCGCCGGAATCGGCCTTGTTGACCGCGATCATGTCGGCGAGTTCCAGGATGCCCTTCTTGATGCCCTGAAGCTCGTCGCCGGCCCCGGGCAGCATCAGCACGAGGAAGAAGTCGGTGAGGTCGGCGACCGCCGTCTCCGACTGGCCGACGCCCACCGTCTCCACCAGGATCACGTCGAAGCCGGCCGCCTCGCAGAGCAGCATGGTCTCGCGGGTCTTGGCCGCGACGCCGCCCAGCGTTCCGGAGGACGGGGAGGGGCGGATGAACGCCTTGGGATCGTGGGCGAGCCGCGCCATCCGGGTCTTGTCGCCGAGGATCGAACCGCCGGTGCGCGATGAGGACGGGTCGACTGCCAACACCGCGACCTTGTGGCCGGCCTCCGTCAGGTTCGATCCGAGGGCATCGATGGTCGTAGACTTGCCGACCCCCGGCACGCCCGTGATGCCGACCCGGATCGCCTTGCCGGTCTCCGGCAGAACCGAGTCGATCAAGGCGGCGGCGAGCGCCCGATGGTCGGCGCGTTTCGACTCCGCCAGGGTGATCGCCCGGGCCAGGGCGGCACGGTCGCCGCCCAGCAGTCGCGCGCGCAGGCTCTCGATGTCGATGGTCGGCGTCATGGATCCTTCATGGCGGCGGTTGGCGCTGCCGTCGAGGGGGTATCGTCGCCGGGCCGCGGCCGCGGGGTCTGAGCCGTCTCAACGCGCGCGCGATCAAGCCCGCAGGGTCGACCCCTAACCCTGTGTCCGCGGCACCACGGGGGGCTGAATACCCGTACTCCACAGGGCCGGTGGGCGATCGTGCCCCGCCACGGTCACGATCCTGCGCGACGGATGGCGCCCCGCCCGAACGCACCCGGATCATGTCGAGCCAGACCGTCTCACGCCGCGCACTCCTCCGGATCGGCGCCCTCGCGGGGGCGGCGGGGCTCGCTCCGAGCCTTGGCGCCTGCGTCACCGATGACCTCGGCACCTCTGCGGCGCTGCCTGAAAAGCAGTCGGCGCTGGACGTCATGCCGGTGCTGCTGGTGGCCACGACGCGCAAGCCGGTGGGCAACCCGCCCCGGCCGCCGTACTTCAATTCCGAGCGCGGGCGCGGCCTGAGCTTCGCGGAGGTGCGCCTGTCGCCCCCCGACCGCTCGCTGCTCGGCAAGGTGTCGGCAGTCATCACCGGCGACTGGACCATCGGGGCCGTACCCAAGACCGAGAGCGGCCCAGGTGCCGCCGAGGCCTTCGCGCAGGCGGCGCTCGGCCGCGACGTGCTGATCTACGTCCACGGGTATCGGGAATCGTTCGAATCCGCCGCCGTGAGCGCGGCGCGCCTGTCGGACGGCATCCGGTTCCGGGGCGTCTCGGGCCTGTTCACCTGGCCGTCCGCCGCCGCGACCTTCGACTACAACTACGATCGCGAGAGCGCGCTCTGGTCGCGCGATGCCTTCGAGGACCTGCTGAAGGCCGTCACGTCGACATCGAGCGCCGGGCGGATCAACATCGTCGCCCATTCGATGGGCACGCTGCTGACCCTCGAGACCATCCGGATGCTGCGGGCCGAAGCCGGCGAGGCCGCGATGGCGCGGATCGGCGCGGTGGTGCTGGCCGCCCCCGACATCGATTTCGACCTGTTCTCGAACGGCGTCGCTCGGCTCGGCCCCGACGTGTCGAAGATCACCGTGATCTCATCGACCAACGACCGGGCGCTCGAACTGTCCGCGGCGATCGCGGGCGGCGTCCGGGCCGGCGCCGCCGACCGCGCCAAGCTTGAGGCGCTCGGCGTGCGCGTGGCCGACGCCTCCGATTACGGCGGCGGCCTGATCAACCACGACCTGTTCCTGTCGAACCCCGAGGTGCAGGCGGTGGTCAAGCGCGCCATCGCCCGCGGGGCGGGGGTCTGAGAGAGCCAGCCCGGCACTCACCCCATCCGGGTCGCCATGCTCTGCGGCGGCAGCGGCTCTTCGGGTAGGATCGGTGCGTCGCCGGACGCGTCGAGATGGTCGATCCGTTCGGCCCAGACCCGGAAGCCGACGAGGGGATTGGGGCCGAACGTGTGGGTCAGCGGCACGTCCGCGGCGTCGCGGCCGTAGGCGACCATCACCCGGCCGATCCGCGGGCTGTTGTTGCGCGGGTCGAACACGTGCCAGCGCCCGCCGAGAAACACCTCCATCCAGGCCGCGAAGTCGCCGGCCGGGTGCGGCTCGGGCTCCCCGATGAAGCTGATGTAGCCCGTGCAGTAGCGGGTCGGCACGTTGAGGGCGCGGCAGAAGGCCACGGCGAGGTGGGTGAAGTCGCGGCAGACGCCCCGGCCGCCGGCATAGGCATCCTGCGCCGTGCGGTCGCCATGGGCGAACTCGTACCCGAATGCGATGTGGTCGTGCACGAAGTCGCAAACTGCCTGCACCCGGCCCCAGCCCGGCTCGAGATGTCCGAACAGCCGCCATGCCTCGTCGGCCAGCAAGTCGGATTCGCAGTAGCGGCTGGGCAGCAGGAACACGATCGTCTCGGGCGGCAGCGCCTCGATCGCGTGCTGTTCGGCCTCGGGATGGGCCGGGTCCGGGCTTCCGTCGTCGCCGATCACCGCGTCGGTCCCGAGGGTGAAGTTCCCCGCCGGGGCGGTCAACCGGCCGCACAGGTTGCCGCAGCCGTCGCGATAGAGATCGACCGGCACCGGCGGCTCGGTGCGGAGCGTGTCGGGCGCCTCAAGGGCGTCCGCCCGGGTGGGATGCACGTTCAGCATCACCACCATCGGGACCGGATAGGGGAAGGCGTAGCGCATCTCGCAGCCGAGCCTGATCCGCATCCGCGGTGATCCTTCTTTCCGTTTGGTTTCGTTACGGCCATCGGCCGGGCAGGATTCGCGCCACGCATTCGCGGCGGACTGACTGAGACGGGCTTGGCGGGCGTCCGGTTCACCCCTACAGCATCCGCGCGCGGCGCTCATGACCGCCGGGGTAAGCTTAGGCATTTCTCCCCGGGGCGGTGCGTCGCACCCGCGCGCGATCCCGCTGACCGGGCGCGCCAAGGACGGTTACGAGAAGGATGCCGGCCATGTTCACGCTCGAGATCGAGGGCACCGCCGTGGCGGTGATCAACAGCGACGAGGCGTCCGCCAAGGACCTCTTCACCTGCGAGGGTTTCAAGGAAGACATCCGGACGATGACGAGCGACGGCAAGCCGCTCTGGAACGGCACCTCGCCGCTCACGATCCGGGCCGCCAACGAGGACGAGATCGAGATCTTCGAGGATGCGCTCGCCGAGGATGACGGCGAGGGCGAGTTCACCGACGACAAGCACCATGCCGGCGGCGACACCGCCGAGGAGGAAGACGAGGACGAGGCGGACATCGTCTTCCTCGTCGACATCGACGAGGCGGACGAGGACGACGAAGCCGACGCCTGACATCTGCCGCTGAACTTGGCCGCCTACCGGGGGTTTCCGATCCGATTCGGAATGCAACACCCCGGGAGGACGGACATGGCTGACAGCAGGCAGATCGTTGATGCGCTGGTGCGCGCGCGGCGCGGCGGGATCGCCGCAAGCGCGGCTCTTGGCGGCCTCGCGCTGATCGGGGGGATCGCCTACCGGGCGCTGCGCGGTTCGGCGCCGCCGTCCCAGGACGGCCCGGACTTCTCGAAGGTCGACGAGGACGAGGCCCGGCTGATGCTGCGGGCCATGGTGGCCGCCACCATCGCGGACGGCATGATCGATACCGCCGAGCGCAAGCGCCTCGACGCGGCGGTGGCCGAGGCCGGCCTCGATCCCGACGGGCGGGCCTGGCTCGACCGGGAACTGGAAAGCCCCGCGGAGATCGACGAGATCGCCGAACGGGTGAACGAGCCGGAGGCGGCGGCGCGGATTTACGCGGCCGCGCGGCTCGCGATCGATCCGGACACGCTGCAGGAGCGTCAGTTCCTGAAGATGCTCGCCGAGGCCCTCGACGTGCCCGGCAACGCAACCGCCTCGATCGAGCGAGACATCGGCGCCTGACCGATATCCATACCCGGCTTTGGATCTCCCGCGGCGGCCGAGCTTCGTGCTAGCGTTGCGGTGCGGTGATCCGGGTCGACGCGTCCCGGCCGCTGAAGGCCGGGACGTTCCATGCCAGTGCTGCCGCCATCGCCCGCTCGGTCCCATGCGCGACGGGCCGTCCGGGGCCTCACCGGGGCTCTGTTCGCCGGGAGTCTGATCGCCATGAGCGTCGCCCCCGTCCGCGCCGCCGATCCGCCGCCCGCCCCCCTGACTCTGTCGGGCCAGGGCAGCTTCTTCGTCGGCGGTCGCGATATCCAGTCCGATACGCTCTCGACCCTGCCGGCCTACGCGCCGTCCGGGACGATCACGGTCGATCAGGTCTATGTGCGCTATCAGATTCCGGTCGAGCCCGTGCGGCCGCCGGTGGTTCTGATCCACGGCTGCTGCCTCACCGGCAAGACCTGGGAGACGACCCCGGACGGGCGAATGGGCTGGGACGAGTTCTTCGTCCGTCGCGGCTTCCCGACCTACGTCATCGACCAAGCGTGGCGCGGGCGCTCGGCGATCAGCCCGGCCCAGATCGACGCGGTGAAGATGGGCAAGGCCGAGGCCGATTCGCTGCCGCCGGTCTTCTCCGCCGGGCGCGAGCCGGCCTGGGCGATCTTCCGGTTCGGGCCGGAATACCCGAAGGTGTTTCCGGGCATGCAATTCCCCCTGGAAGCCCAGGGCGAGTTCTGGAAGCAGATGGTCGCCGACTGGTCCGCCGCCCTGCCGGTGCCGAACCCGACCGTGCCGGCCCTGTCGGAACTCGCCAAACGGCTGAAGGGCGCGGTGCTGGTCTCGCACTCGCAATCGGGCATCTACCCGTTCCAGACCGCTGCTCTCGACCGCACCGGGATCCGGGCCATCGTGGCGATCGAGCCCGCCGCCTGCCCGGATCCGGCCAAGGACGATCTGGCCCCCTACAAGGACCTGCCGATCCTGGTCCTGTTCGGCGACTACGTCGACGCCTCGCCCCGCTGGGCACCCCGGCTCAAGCAGTGCCGCAGCTTCGTGGCGGCTGCGAACGCGGCCGGCGGCCGGGCCGAGCTGATCCTGCTCCCGGAAATCGGGATCCACGGCAATTCGCACATGCTGATGCAGGACAAGAACAGCCTCGACATCGCCGACTGGCTGGCCGGCTGGATCGAGAAGCGGGTGACGGGGAAATCCTGATCGGACAGCTGGCGTCGCAACCGGCCCGTCCTCCCAATCATCACCTCATCCTGAGGTGATGCGCAGCAGCCGCGAAGGAGCCGTCCAGGAATCGCGCGGCGGGCGGGAGGACTTCTTCGCGGGCTTCGCTTTGCTACGCCACCGCAGGATGAGGGGGAAATCCGGAACGGGCTCGTCTCGTAAGCTTGGTCAGCCCGGATTCCGCTCCGACAGAAATTTTCCCATCCGCTCGAGCGCCCTGCGGATGTTCTCGGCCGAATTTGCGTAGGACAGCCGGATATAGCCTTCGCCGTGGATCCCGAAATCCGGGCCGCCGATCACCGCGACGCCCGCCTCCTCCAGCAGGGTGGCGGCGAGGGACTTGGCCTTCCACCCGGTCTCGGAGACATTCGGGAAGGCGTAGAACGCGCCCTTCGGGGCAATGCACGAGACGCCCGGCAACGCGTTCAGCCCGTCGATCACGATCGCCCGTCGCCGGTCAAACTCGGCCACCATCTCGGCCACGCAATCCTGCGGGCCGTCGAGCGCCGCGATGCCGGCCCATTGGGTCGAGGCGTTCACGCAGGAATGGGCGTTGACCGCGAGCTTCCGGGCCGCGTCGTAGAGCGGCTTCGGCCAGACCGACCAGCCGAGTCGCCAGCCGGTCATCGCGTAGGTCTTCGACGCGCCGTCGAGGTAGATCAGCCGGTCGCGAATCTCGGGATAGGTCAGCAGCGAGTGATGGGCTTCGCCGTCATACGTCATCGTGCCGTAGATCTCGTCCGACAGCACTGCGACATCCGGGTGGTCGGCAAGGCCCGCCACCAAAGCGTCGATCTCCGCCTTGGGCGTCACGCCACCGGTCGGGTTGGCGGGCGAGTTCACGATCAAGAGGCGGGTCTTCGGCGTGATCAAGGCCAAGGTCTCGGCGGCCGAGAAGGCGAAGCCGTTCGCCTCGCGGATCGGCACCGGCACCGGCGTCGCCCCGGTGAACTCGATCATCGAGCGATAGATCGGAAAACCCGGATCCGGGTACAGGATCTCGGCGCCGGGCTCGCCGAACATCAGGATCGCCATGAACATGGTGATTTTGCCGCCCGGCACGATCATCACGGATTCGGGCGAGACCTCGACGGCGTGACGGCGGTGGATGTCGCGGGCCACGGCCTCGCGAAGACCCGGGATGCCCACGGCCGGCGTGTAGCCGTGGTGCCCGTCGCGCAGGGCCTTGATGCCCGCCTCGACCACGTGGGCCGGCGTCGGCATGTCGGGCTGGCCGATGCCGAGGTTGATCACGTCCCGCCCTTGGGCTGAGAGCGCCTGGGCGCGGGCCAGCACCGTGAACGCGTTCTCCTCGCCGATGCGCGAGAAGGCCGGGACGACGTGCAGCATCGCGCTCTCCGCGGGACGGTCGTTCTAGTGCTTGGTGCGCTCGGCGAGCTTCATGGCCCCGAACGACATCGCCACGGCGATCGCGCCCAGGATCACGAAGGTCTTCACCGAGGCGTAGAACAGGGCCGGCTCGATGCCCGTGTCCGTGTAGAGCACCAGGCCGATGGCGGCCAACGGCAGGGAGAGCAGGATGAACAGGGGGACGAGCGGGTTCATGTTGGGCACTCGGATCCGGCGCGCGGTGGGCCGCGGCTCGTGGGCGTCGAACCTGCATACCACCCTGCTGCAACGGTTGGGACCCCGGCGGCGGCAGTTTTTCGCCGGATCGCGCTGCCGCTCACCGAAGCGCAAGCATTTAACCGGATACTGGCTTTCCGGGAGGAGATGCCAGTATGCGCCCAACAGCAGTTACGTCGAGAGGCAGTAGCCAAAATCTATCGCCGCTCGACATCCTGACGGCGCAGATCGGCCGGCTCCTGCGGCATCCTGCCTACAGGCGCGAAAGTGTCGTCAGTTCGCTGCTGCAGCGCCACCTGCCGAAAGATGCCGGCTATGCCTGGAACGGCGAAGCCGCCCTGCGCGACCGCCTCGGCCGTGCCGCCCTCGACGCGGCGAGCATCGACCATCTCATCCGCAACGCCCAGGCCGAGATCCAGCGCCTGCGGGGGCCGAGCGACGCCTGACGGCCGTCAGGCCGGAACCCGCACGGTCGCCCGCAGCCCACCCAGCGGGCTCTCGTGCAGGGCGATGTCCCCGCCATGCGCCCGGGCGATATCCCGGGCGATCGCCAACCCGAGCCCGGATCCGCCCGCATCCTGGCGAGAATCATCGAGGCGCACGAACGGCTTGAACACCTCCTCGCGGCTCTCGGGCGGGATCCCCGGGCCGTCGTCGTCGATCGAGACGTAGAAGGCGCGGGCCTCCAGCCGGCCGGAGATCGCCACCGTGTCGCCGTACCGGGCGGCGTTGGCGGCGAGGTTGAACAGGCAGCGCCGGAACGCCCCCGGCCGTACCGTGACCTCCGGGGCTCCCGCCAGATTGACCTCCGAGACATGAGCCCCCAGGCGCTCAACGTCGCTGCGCAGGTCTTCCAGCAGCGCGCGCATGTCCGTGGGCGTCGCCGGCTCGGCGGAATCACCGCGCGCGAAGGCGAGATAGCCCTCCAGCATCCGGCTCATCTCGTCGACGTCACGGCTGAGATCCTCGATCTCACTGGTCTGCTCGAACAACGCCAGGGAGAGGCGGAAGCGCGTGAGGATGGTGCGCAGGTCGTGGCTCACGCCGTTGAGCATCGTCGTGCGCTGCTCCATGGCCCGCTCGATGCGCCGCTTCATCTCGATGAAGGCGTGGCCGGCCTGGCGCACCTCCCGGGCTCCGCGCGGCCTGAACTCGATCTCCCGGCCCTTGCCGAAGCCCTCCGCTACGGCGGCGAGCCGCAGGATCGGTTTGATCTGGTTGCGCAAAAACAGGATCGCGACGCCGAGCAGCACCAGCGACGAGCCGATCATCCAGACCAGGAAGATGTGCGAGTTCGATGCGTAGGCCTGGCTGCGCCGGGCGGTGATCCGCATCACCCCGTCCGGGATCGCCACCCTGATCTCGATCAGGTTCGAGCGGCCGACCGTGTCGATCCAGAACGGCCGTCGGATCTGGCGGCTGATCTCGTCCGAGAGCGCTTCGTCCAGGATCGAGAAGAACGGCCGCGGCCCTTGGGTCGGAAGCTTGGCGCCCTTCAGGATGTCGAGGTCGAGGTTCAGCCGCTCGGCGGCGATGCGCGACAGGGTCTCGGCATCCCGGTCTTGGGGGTAGCTCTCGTAGATGTCGATCAGCGCCGCCACGTCCGCGGTTACCGCGGCCGACAGGCGCTTGGTCACGAGCTGCCAGTGCCGCTCCATGAACGTGTAGGCGATCACCGACTGGAGCAGGACCACGGGCGCGATGATGATGATCAGCGACCGGGCATAGAGTCCCTTGGGCAGGACATCGCCGATCGACCGGCTCAGTCGCTTCCACAGCCGGTGCGGTGCCGAACGCGGCCGCACCGGGTCGGTCCGCAGGGTGCGCGCCAGGACGGGATCGGGGGCGTTCACGAAACCGCGCGCCCGCGTCCGCCGAGGCGGGATCGGGATCGGCGACGTGGGGGCCGTCTCAGGGGGGCGGGCATGGCGCGGGCGGCTGCGAGAGGTCGGGCGTTATCGCACCGGCACCGCGATCGGCCAAGGCGGCGCGGGCGCACGGGATGGGCCTCCGTTCCAACCCGTGCGCCGGCAGCGATGTCTCGGCCGAAGCGGTCGTCGCCCTGAATGCGGTCCGGTGCCGGTCGCGCCCGGACGCTAGCCCCTCGGCGTCGGTCGCCACTCCGGCGGGGCCATCTCGAAGCCGGAGAAGTCGAAGCCCGGCGAGACCGTGCAGCCCACGAGCGTCCAGGCGCCGAGGCTGGTGGCGGTCTGCCAATGGCCGGCCGGCACCACGCATTGCGGGCGCTGCCCGGCGGCGAGATCGGATCCGAGATGCTGGGCGGTGGCGTCGTGGCCATTCGGGCTCGTGGTGATCACTAGCGGGGCGCCGGCATGCCAGTGCCAGATCTCGGTGGCGTCCACGCGGTGCCAGGCCGAGGCCTCGCCGATGTCGAGCAAAAAATAGATCGCGGTGCCGACCGAGCGGCCGTCCACCATGCGCGGATCGCGGAAGGTCTCGCGGTAATACCCGCCCTCCGGATGGGGTTTGAGGCCCAGTGTCGCGATCACCTCGGCTGCTGTCGTCATTCGCCTCTCCGCGTGCCGCGCCGGCGGCTTGCCGGCACTTGGCGCCGATGGTACCGGCGCAACACTCTCAAGGTCCCAAAAAAATGCCGAGCCCGATCGTACGCCTCCACCGTGGCGACCTGCCCGCCGATTACGATGCGGGCCGGGCGGTGGCCATCGACACCGAGACGCTCGGCCTCAACCCGCACCGGGACCGGCTCTGCGTGGTGCAGATCTCAACGGGGGACGGCACGGCCGACGTAGTCCAGATCCCGCAGGACGGGCCGGAGCCGGTCGTGCTCAAGCGCCTCCTGGCGGATCCCGAAGTCCTAAAAATCTTCCACTTCGCCCGGTTCGACGTGGCGGTGCTGTTCAAGGCGTTCGGCGTAATGCCGGCGCCGGTCTACTGCACCAAGATCGCCTCGAAGCTCGCCCGCACCTACACCGACCGCCACGGGCTCAAGGACGTGGTCCGCGAGCTGGTGGGCGTCGATCTCTCCAAGCAGCAGCAATCCTCCGATTGGGGCGCCGAGACCCTGACGCAGGCGCAGCAGGATTACGCGGCCTCGGACGTGCTCCATCTCCACGCCGCCCGGGAGCGGCTCGACGCGATGCTGGCCCGCGAGGACCGCACCGATCTCGCCGCCGCCTGCTTCGCCTTCCTGCCGACCCGCGCCCGACTCGATCTCGACGGGTGGCCGGAGACCGACATCTTCGCGCACACCTGAGCGGTGGCGCCCGGTCCCCGCGCGGCGATTCCTGTGCAGAACGGGGCTTTCCCGTCACCGCGGCGCGATGGGGGACTGCTAGGTTTCCCGTGCCGGGGCTCGCGAGTCGCGGCCAGGCCCTCCTCGCCGGTCATCCACCCGATCAGGCCGGCCGGGAGGGCCCGTCCTCAGGTCAGCGTGCGCGGGCCTGACGGGGTCGCGATCCGGGCGGTGTAGCGCGGGAGCGGGCCGGGGACGATCCGCAGCGGATCGACGAGGCCGAGCCCCGCCAGCCGGGCCGCCGTCGCGTCCGGATCCGGGTGCTCCAGCGTGAAATCCGCGAGACGTGCCCCGAGATCCGGCATCGTCCCGGCCGGGTGCAGACGGCGGCCCCAATCCATCGCGTAGGGCGCGGCGCCGTCCGCCGGCCAGGTCCCGTCCGGGCGCAGGCCGAAGCGCCACGACAGCGCGCCCCGGGTCAGCGTCGCCGCCGCGCCGAGCAGGTCGGGATGGGCGGCGAGCAGGGTGTCGAGGTCGTCGGTGCGGGCGACGAAGCCGCGCAGCCGCCGGCCGGCCTCCCACTCCGCCCGCACCCGCGCGGCCTCGCCGAGGCCGAACCAGCGGGCGCGCGCCGGAGGCGCTGCCTCGGGATCGACGGCGATCACTTCGAGGAACGTCGATGCGCCGAGGCGCAGCAGGTGGTTGCGGGTGCCCATTTCGGGATGGCGCCCGCCTTCCGGCAAATCGAGGCCGAGGCAGTCGCGGACATGGGCCACGCCCTCCGCGAGATCGGGGGCCACGACGACGAGGTGGTCGAGGGTGAGCATGCGTGCATCCGCCGCTTTGAACGATCGAGACTGCCGCGTGTCACAAGCTCTTCCGCTGGTCGAGATGAACCTGGATAAGGAAGCGCCGAAGGTCCTCCGGATCACGTAAGTGCAAGTCGATGCAGGCGGTGGCCCAGAGTTTTATCCCTTCCTTCGGTGTCAGGTCGCTCTCCAGCACCGCGCCTTTGAAATCGTGCAAGCAGCTCGATCCTCGCCCTTGAAGCAGCCGAGAATCGCGGCGGTGGCTTCCTCGGACGACGCGTCCTGATCGTCGATGCTCTAATTGAACCGCTCACCGAAGTGGATGAATTCCGGTGTGGCGGGCATCCGTCCCGATTCCCGCCGCGCCCGGTTCCGCAGCTTGCTCTGTCGGCTCACGACTGCTTTCGCGTCACAATCTGTCTCGCACTCTCTTGAGGAAGGCTCGGAGTCCGGCGCCATCATAGAATACGATGTCTGCCTCCGACGACCACCACAGCTTTCGCAGTTCCTCGTCCGAGACATCGTCCTGCGTGAGGGTGTCAAGATAGGCCTTCAGGTGGCCTCGTTCGGTGTCGTCCTTGAAAGGGGAAAGGATCCATTGAATGATCGCGTCTTCAGTCGAAAAATCATCCATAAGATCTTGATGGAATTGACGTGTGAATGTGTCAAATTCTGACGATTTTACCAACGGACGTGAAGCCGATTGGATAATGATTTCAGGGCGGAGGGCTTGTTTTAAAATATCTCCTTCAGCAGTATTATGCGACATAAGTACAACAATTGGAAAAACGACATAATCATTTTCAGATCTCTTAGTAATCACAATCGGTCACGAATCTTATTCAAGAACAATCTCAGTGGAGGCGCGGAATGGAACAACCACTGCGCTTTCGAGTCGTTCCAGATACCTAATAATTCCTTGTCGTCGAAATCGTCGCTGGCGATAAGAGAGAGATAGCCACGCAAAGATAAGCGGCGCTCTTGCGAAAACGGCTCTATGGCAAATTGCAATAATTCCGCCTCGGTGCTGAAAATGCGATCGACGTCTTGAAAAAAGCGTTCGGTTAATTCGTCAAACTCGGGATGTGTAGACATTTCAATCTCCTTCATTGTAAGGAAATGCCGATTGTACGTGATAACCTCGCGAT
Source organism: Methylobacterium sp. CM6246 (assembly GCF_054818005.1). Taxonomy (NCBI): domain Bacteria; kingdom Pseudomonadati; phylum Pseudomonadota; class Alphaproteobacteria; order Hyphomicrobiales; family Methylobacteriaceae; genus Methylobacterium; species Methylobacterium sp. CM6246. The sequence continues at coordinate 6,130,258 of NZ_JBTXKY010000001.1, read as the reverse complement.
GACCGCCGATCGCGGACTATATATATGGCAACGCCATACGTATTTATCATGTACATCACGCCATCTTTGGTAATGTATGCCTCGCGGCCGGTTCGATATCCGAACCGCGTTGTAAAGTAGGCGCGATCTTTCTCCCCAGACGCCACTTCATCAACGCGCTGCGCGTTGATTTCTAACGTTCGGTTGACGAGATCGTTAGCTGACTCTCGGGAGTCAAACGAGACGTCGCGTTGCGGTCCACCATGGGCCAACAGGTTTCCCCATTGGCTCTTCCGCACGCGTTCCATCATCTCTTCGTCGGTCTTTCCGACGTGTGAATCAATTGTATGCCCCCAAATTTTTCCTCTTCTTCTTCTAAAAATACATTATATTGGTATTTATCTTTGTCGCCGACATTATATATGCGCGCTGTGTTGTCGTTCTCAGGCCGAACTGAACCGTCGTCACTCGTCCACTGTCCCCCGTCCGGATGCCCAGCGGGGACCCGCGGCTGGCCGGGATTGTAGGCCCGAAGGATGAGGCCAAGTCGAAGCAGCTTCACCTCAACACTGAGAGCTGCCAGTTGCCACCGGAACCGGGTGACGACGATCTCTTTCGTGACCATGAATCACCCCGCCTGCGAGCGGGTCATCCATAGGCTAATAATCTTATATGTCAAGCGTGTTCTTGTTTTGTTCGATAGTCCGCTTTGGAGTAGGCGACGGGCGCTTCCAACTCACCTCTCACAGCCGGGGCCGGGCTTCGCGCCCGGCCCGCCCCTTCACATCACAGCGAGTAGTACTGCACGAACTCGATCGGGTGCGGGGTCATCTCGTAGCGCAGCACCTCGGTCATCTTCAGCTCGATGAACGAGTCGATCTGATCGTCCGTGAACACGCCGCCCTCCTTGAGGAAGGTGCGGTCCTTGTCGAGGCTGGTGAGCGCCTCGCGGAGCGAACCGCACACGGTCGGGATCTTCTTCAGCTCCTTCGGCGGCAGCTCGTACAGGTCCTTGTCCATGGCCGGGCCCGGGTCGATCTTGTTGCGGATGCCGTCGAGGCCGGCCATCAGCAGGGCCGAGAAGGCCAAGTAGGGGTTGGCCATCGGGTCGGGGAAGCGGACCTCGACGCGCTTGGCGTTCGGGCTCTTGGTCCACGGAATCCGGCAGGAGGCCGAGCGGTTGCGCGCCGAGTAGGCGAGCAGCACCGGCGCCTCGTAGCCTGGCACCAGCCGCTTGTAGGAGTTGGTCGACGGGTTTGTGAAGGCGTTGAGCGCCTTGGCGTGCCGGATGATGCCGCCGATGTACCACAGGCATTCCTGGGAAAGTCCGGCATACTTGTCGCCGGCGAAGACCGGCTTGCCGTCCTTCCAGATCGACTGGTGAACGTGCATCCCCGAACCGTTGTCGCCGTAGACTGGCTTGGGCATGAAGGTCGCCGACTTGCCGTAGCTCTGTGCGACGTTATGGATGCAGTACTTGTAGATCTGCATGTGGTCGGCGAGCTTGGTCAGCACGTCGAACTTCATGCCGAGCTCGTGCTGGGCGCTGGCCACCTCGTGGTGGTGCTTCTCGACCTTCACGCCCATGGACTGCATCGCGGCCAGCATCTCGCCGCGCATGTCCTGGGCCGAATCCTGCGGCGGGACCGGGAAGTAGCCGCCCTTGGTCTGGACCCGGTGTCCGAGGTTGCCGCCCTCGTAATCGGTGAAGCCGTTGGTCGGCAGTTCGGTCGAGTCGAGCTCGAAGCCGGTGCGGTAGGGGTCGGCGGCGAACTTCACGTCGTCGAACACGAAGAACTCGGCCTCGGGGCCGACATTGATCGTGTCGCCGATCCCGGTCTGCTGCAGGTAGGCCTCGGCGCGCTTGGCGGTGCCGCGGGGATCGCGGGAATAGGGCTCGCCTGTGGCGGGCTCGAGCACGTCGCAGATGATCGACAGGGTCGAGGCCGAGAAGAACGGGTCGAGGCAGGCGGTGGACGGGTCCGGCATCAGCAGCATGTCGGACTCGTTGATCGCCTTCCAGCCCGCGATCGACGAGCCGTCGAACATCGTGCCTTCGGCGAAGATCTCATCGTCGATCAAGGAGACGTCGAACGTGACGTGCTGCCACTTGCCGCGCGGGTCGGTGAACCGGAAGTCCACGTAGCGTACGTCGTTGTCCCGGATGGTCTTCAGAACCTCGGCCGCAGTCGTCATCGTGGGCATCCTCCAGGAAAGGCGTCGGGGATTCTCGCTCGGGGCGGCCGTCGTCGGGTCGGGCCGCACCGGCCGAGCCGCTTGATATCCGTCGCGCGCGCGCGTTGCCACCCGCGGACGGGCGAAATCGCCCATGGAACGAGACGTTTGGCTCTTTCTCGGAGCGAGCCTCTCGATTCTGTGATTGCCTATCCGCGCAATCACCACTCATCGAAGGCGGTCGAAGACAGTCCTGGCATGCTCCATGCAAAGGCGGCAGCGGCCGTCGAGATGGCGGCATGCCGTTCGCGTCGCCTGGGGGTTGACCGGGTCGCGCATCGACAACGGACGAGAGAACCGGAATGACGAAATATAAGCTCGAGTATATATGGCTCGACGGGTATACGCCGGTCCCGAACCTGCGCGGTAAGACGCAGATCAAGGAATTCGACAGCTTCCCGACCCTCGATCAACTTCCGATGTGGGGCTTCGACGGCTCGTCCACGAAGCAGGCCGAGGGCGGCAGCTCCGACTGCATGCTCAAGCCCGTGCGCCACTTCCCCGACCCGGCCCGCAAGAACGGTGTCCTGGTCCTGTGCGAAGTGATGATGCCGGACGGCAAGACCCCGCACGAGTCGAACAAGCGCGCGACCATCCTGGACGATGCCGGCGCCTGGTTCGGCTTCGAGCAGGAGTACTTCCTGTACAAGGACGGCCGCCCGCTCGGCTTCCCGGCCAGCGGCTTCCCGGCCCCGCAGGGCCCCTACTACACCGGTGTCGGCTATTCGAACGTCGGCGACGTCGCCCGCAAGATCGTCGAGGAGCACCTCGACCTCTGCCTCGACGCGGGCATCAACCACGAGGGCATCAACGCCGAGGTGGCCAAGGGCCAGTGGGAATTCCAGATCTTCGGCAAGGGCTCCAAGAAGGCCGCCGATGAGATGTGGATGGCCCGCTACCTGCTGCAGCGGCTCTGCGAGTCCTACGGCATCGACGTCGAGTACCATTGCAAGCCGCTCGGCGACACCGACTGGAACGGGTCGGGCATGCACTGCAACTTCTCGACCGCGTTCATGCGCGAGCACGGTGGCAAGGCCTATTTCGAAGCGCTCATGGAGGCGTTCAAGACCAACCGCGAGGATCACATCGCCGTCTATGGCCCGGACAACCACATGCGGCTGACCGGCAAGCACGAGACCGCCTCGATCCACGAGTTCTCGTACGGCGTGGCCGACCGCGGCGCCTCGATCCGCGTGCCCCACTCCTTCGTGAACAGCAGCTACAAGGGCTACTTGGAGGATCGCCGCCCGAACTCGCAGGGCGACCCCTACCAGATCGCCTCGCAGGTGCTGAAGACGATCTCTTCGGTGCCGACCGAGGCCGCCGTCGCAGCCTGAGGCGGACCGAAAGCCAAGAGCTTTCGACGTCGAGCAATCCCCGGAGCCGGGCCCTCGCGCCCGGCTTCGCCGTTTTCAGGTCCGGCGCGGGCGCTCGTCGTCGCGGATCGCGGCCTCGTGGTACCAGGCGCCGCCGAAGCTCGGCATCGGCGCAGGTTTGGCCTTCTCGGCCGCCCGCGGCGCCGGTCGGGCGCGCCGGAACGCCGACAATTCGTAGATCTTGGCGGTCTCGCGCCCGTCGGTTCCGGCCATCACATGGTCCTCCTGAGTGGGATCGAAGCGGCCGATCCGGCCGTGCGATCCCGAGGATGTGGGGTTGCCGGCCCAACACTCCATGCCCCGGCACGTCGATGCCGGACATTCGTGCAGCGTGAATTCTTAGGCAGGATGGTGGCGGGACAGGAAGCACAAGTTCGCGGCGCGGGAATGCTGATCGTTCCTGTGATCAAGGCGTAAGATCCGCGGGCTGGACGCCGCGCGGATCAGCCTTCAGATCGCGTCGGTGCCAGTCTCGCCGGTGCGGATGCGGATCGCTTCTTCGATCGTTGAGACGAAGATCTTGCCGTCGCCGATGCGCCCGGTCTGGGCCGACTTGCGGATCGCTTCCACGGCGCCCTCGACGAGGGCGTCCGACAGCACGATCTCCAGCTTCACCTTGGGCAGGAAGTCGACCACGTATTCGGCGCCGCGGTACAGCTCCGTATGGCCCTTCTGACGGCCAAAACCCTTTGCCTCGATGACGGTGATGCCCTGGAGGCCGACCTCCTGGAGCGCCTCCTTCACCTCGTCGAGCTTGAAAGGCTTGATGATCGCTTCGATCTTCTTCATGCCGCTCGGGCCTGCGCTGCGCTGCCGGATATTTCTAACATCGTCGGGAAGCCTCCGCCACGCCGATTTCGCGACGGGCATCACGTTAATGCCCATTCGGAGCGCAAGCTACGCACATCCTTCGGGCTTTCGATGATTTTCTGGCGCATTTTTAATCAGAGGTGTTCGGTGCACGGGCAGACGTGGGGATGAGCATGCGAGTGCTGACGGTGGCGGCGATGCGCCGGGTCGATGCGGCGGCCATCGACTGCGGTATTCCTGGCTTTCGACTGATGGAGGCCGCTGGTGCCGTGGTGGCCGCCCGCGCCGCGGCCCGGTTGCCCGATGGCGGACGGGCCGTCGTGCTGTGCGGGCCCGGCAACAATGGCGGCGACGGGTTCGTCGCCGCGCGGCTGCTGGCGGAACGCGGCTACCGGATCGAACTGTGCGTCCTCGGCGATCGCTCCGCCCTGACAGGTGATGCAGCCCTCGCGGCCGAGGCCTGGACCGGCCCCGTGCATCCAGCCACGGCCGACGCACTGCCCTCCGGCGACCTCGTGATCGACGCGCTGTTCGGAGCCGGCCTGTCGCGCGACCTCGACGGTGCCGCCCGTGCCCTGGTCGAGGCCGTGAATGCCGGTGGCTGCCCGGTGCTGGCCGTGGACGTCCCGAGCGGCGTGGACGGCGACACCGGCGCCGTACGCGGCGTCGCGATCCGCGCCGTGGAGACCGTGACCTTCGTCGCGTTCAAGCCGGGGCATCTGCTTCAGCCCGGGCGGGGCCTGTGCGGGCACCGGCACCTGGCCGATATCGGGGCGGGTGAAGCAGCCTTGGCGATCGGCCTCGCAGCGGCCGAGCCGGCGCTCTACCGGAACGGGCCGGATCTGTGGGTACGGGTGTTCCCACGCCTAACCGGCGAGAGCCATAAATACACCCGCGGGCACGCGTTGGTTCTGTCCGGGCCCGCCACCAAGACCGGTGCGGCCCGGCTCGCCGCCAGGGGCGCCCTGCGGGTCGGGGCCGGCCTGGTCACGCTCGCCTCCCCCACGGCTGCGCTGGCGGAGAACGCCGCCCAGCTCACCGCCATCATGCTGCGTCCCTGCGAGACCGCCGACGACCTCGACGACCTGCTCACCGATGAGCGCCTCAACGTCGTGCTGGCCGGTCCGGGCCTTGGGATCGGCGAGCCGACCCGCGAGCGGGTTGCGGTGGCGGCGGCCGCCATGCGCAGCCTGGTCCTGGATGCCGACGCGTTGACCAGCTTCTCGGGGCAGGCCCCTTTGATGGCCGCCCATATCGCGGACGGGGAATCGCACGCCGTGCTCACCCCCCATGAGGGCGAGTTCGCGCGGCTGTTCGGCGGCACGGACGCCACCACCGAGGGCGCCGACAAGGTCGCCCGCACCCGCGCCGCCGCCGCACTCACCGGTGCCGTCGTCGTGCTGAAAGGATCCGACACCGTGATCGCGAGCCCGGACGGCCGGGCGACGATCAACGATCACGGCACCCCGTATCTCGGCACGGCCGGATCGGGTGATGTGCTCGGCGGCCTGATCGCCGGGTTGTTGGCGCAGGGCATGCCGCCCTTCGAGGCCGCCGCGGCCGCCGTCTGGCTCCACGGCGATGCCGGCCTGCGCCACGGCCCGGGCCTGATCGCCGAGGACATTCCCGAACTGATGCCCGCTGTCCTCAGTGGTCTCCTCGACGCTGCCCCGTAGGGAACGGGCTGCCGTTCAGGTGACCTCGAACAGGGTCCACAGGCCGGTGTCGAACCGCTCCAGCACCGTGGCGCTGATCAGCCAGCGCCCCGGATTGTCGGCCAGGAAGCCGATGCGGGCGGTCCGGCCTTCCAGAAGCTGGAACGTGTCGAGCCAGTAGGGCTCCCAGCCGTCGTCGAGGGGATGGAGAAGCCGGAAGCAATGGCCGTGCAGGTGCAGGGCCTGCGGGAAGCCGGTCTCGTTGCGCAGGGCCAGAACCACGACCTGCCCGCGCTTCACCGTGAAGATCGGCTGGAGGCCCGTTGTGGCGCTGGCCCCGTTCACCGCCCAGATCTTCTGGGGATCGCCGGTATAGACCGGCTCCGGCGCCGGCTTGTCCTTTCCGGCATCCTTGGCGGCCTTCGGGACGATCGCGCCGCCGGTGATCACCACGTCCCGCCGCAGGGCGTTCTGGAGCTTGATCTCCGCGGGCAGGCGCTTGTTCTCGCCGATCGGGCCGATCGGCGGCCGCTTGTCGGCGATCGGGGTCCCCTTCGTGGTGACGGTGGCCAGGGTCAGGCCCTGTCCGACCAGCGCGATGATCGAGCACACGGCGCCTTCGGTCTCGGGCAGGTCGACCATCAGGTCGTAGCGGGTGCCCGGAGGGAACGGCAGGGTCGCCCGCAGGGGCTCGAACGTGTCGGTCGGCTGCCCGTCCACCGCCGCCACGTAGACCTTCACGCCCTCGAACCGGAGCCGGGTTCCGCGAGCGTTGCAGGCATTGCCGAGCCGCAGGCGGACGCGCGCGCCCGGACGCGCCTCGAACGTGTCCGGAACGGGCTTGCCGTTGACGGTCACGAGATTGCCGAGCCGTCCGTTCGCCGCTGCGAACTGAACCTGACCGAACGGCATCACGCTGGCGTCGTCTTCCAGCCGCCAATCTTGCATCACCAGGCCGACGTCGGCATCGACCAGCGGCGGGGTCGCCTCCTCGACCACCAGCATGCCGGCGAGACCCCGGCCGGATGGCTCGCTCGCCCCGCCGACCACGAGGGGGCGGATCAGGAAGGTGCCGGCGTCGGGAGGCGTGAACTGGTAAAGAAAGCTGCCGCCGGGCGGGATCGGCGCCTGGGTCACGCCGCCGACGCCGTCCATCGCGTTGACGTTGCGCACCCCGTGCCAATGGAGCGAGAGCGGCTTGTCGGTGCGGTTCTCGATCTTGAGCCGGACCGGCTGACCGATCTTGACCCGGACCAGCGGGGGCAGGGCCTTGCCGTCGAAACACCAGACCGGTGTCTCGGCCGCGGGCTCGGGCCGCAGACGGGTCTTGCCCGGGGCGGCCGGCAGGGCGGGGGGCTGGGCCGCGGCATCCGCCGGGGGCGGAACGGGTGTCGCCGAGCCTGTCCCGGGCGCCTGGGCCCGCCCCGTCTCCGGCATCAGCCCGAACGCGGCCGCCGTGGCAAGCAGGGTCCGGCGCGACGGCTGACCGGTGCGCGGATCGGTCGGCGGCACGGGGCGGGATGAGGTCATGGGATCTCGACGGCGGCTCGCGATGGCCCCGGCTAGATAGCGGCGTGCCCGCCCGCGCGCCACCGCCGCCACGGGAGGTCAAGTTTTTTGCTGCGAGCCGTGCGGCCTATGCTATAGGGCGCGCTTCCGGCGGCCGGCGACGCGCCGGGTGTCGGCGCGCGCGGGCGTGGCGGAACTGGTAGACGCGCTGGATTTAGGTTCCAGTGTCGCAAGACGTGGGGGTTCGAGCCCCTCCGCCCGCACCAGGACGCTTTCAGATGGCGCGGTCCCGTTCGGGGCCGCCTCATCCCCGTATCCGACACCGTCGTATCCCGGACCGCGCGACCAAGCCACACGACGCCGGCCCGGCCGGCGGCCACAAGGTCTTTTGAAGAGCGACGACGACGATGCAGGTGACCGAGATCAACGCCCAGGGTCTGAAGCGCGAGTTTCAGGTGCTGCTGGCCGCCCAGGAACTCGAGGAGCGCCTGAATACCGAGCTCTCCGGCATGAAGGACAAGGTCCAGCTGAAGGGCTTCCGCCCCGGCAAGGTCCCGGTGGCGCATTTGCGCAAGGTCTATGGCCGGTCCGTCATGGCCGAGGTGGTGCAGAACGCGGTCAACGAGGCGAACCGCAAGATCGTGGCCGACAACGATCTCAAGCTCGCTCTGGAGCCGCAGGTCGAGTTCCCGACCGACCAGGCCGAGATCGAGAAGGCGCTCGACGCCAAGGCCGACCTGGCCTTCAAAGTCGCCCTCGAGGTGATGCCGAACTTCGAGCTGGCCGACCTGTCCGATGTCAGCCTTAAGAAGCTCGTCGCCAAGCCGGAAGAGTCCGAGGTCGATGAGGCCCTGCAGCGCATGGCCGGCCAGAGCCGCCCGTTCAGCGAGCGGGAAGAGGGCGCCGAGGCTCAGGACGGCGACCGCGTGACGATCGATTTCGTCGGCCGCATCGACGGCGAGGAGTTCCAGGGCGGCAAGGGCGAGGGCATCGACTTGGAGCTCGGCTCCGGTTCGTTCATCCCCGGCTTCGAGGAGCAGCTGGTCGGCGCCGAGGTCGGCGACAAGCGGGTCGTGAAGGCGACCTTCCCGGAGGCCTACGGGGCCGAGCAGCTCGCCGGCAAGGATGCCGAGTTCGACGTGACCGTCACGAAGATTCAGGCGGCCGGCGAAGCCAAGATCGACGACGAGTTCGCCAAGTCGCTCGGCATGGAATCGCTCGAGAAGCTGCGTGAGGCGATCGCCAAGGCGATCGGCGGCGACTTCGAGGCGGCCTCGCGGCGCAAGCTGAAGAAGGAACTCCTGGACGCCCTGGACGGCAAGTACGCCTTCGAGCTGCCGCCCTCCCTGGTCGCGCAGGAATTCGCCAGCGTCTGGGCCCAGGTCGAGCAGGACCTGAAAGCTCGCGGCAAGAGCTTCGAGGACGAGGACACCACCGAGGAGAAGGCCCAGGCCGACTACCGGAAGATCGCCGAGCGTCGCGTCCGGCTCGGACTCGTGCTTGCGCAGGTCGGCGAGAGCGCCGATATCAAGGTTTCCGACGAAGAGGTGAACCAGGCCCTCATCGCTCGGGTCCGGCAGTTCCCGGGCCAGGAGCAGCAGGTGTGGGACTTCTACCGCAAGAACCCGCAGGCGCTCGCCGAGCTTCGGGCGCCGTTGTTCGAGGAGAAGGTGGTTGACCACGTCCTCGGTCAGGTCAAACTCGTCGAGGAGCCGGTCTCGAAAGAGACGCTTTTCGCCGATGAGGATGACGACGACACGACCGGCGAGAAGCCGGCAGATAACGCCGAGGCCAAGGACGAGTCCAACGCCGAGGCAAAGGCCGACTGAGCCCCGCACTGTCCCAGGACGGCGGGCATAGGGTTAGGCGATGGTTAAGCATCGCCAGTGTTCGCTGACATGCCCGGGCTGCCCTGATTCGCGGCAGCCCCGGGCCTCATTCTGGGCAGGACGAGATGAGAGATCCGATCGACGTCTACAACAACGCACTCGTGCCGATGGTCGTCGAGCAGTCGAGTCGCGGTGAGCGCGCCTTCGACATCTACTCCCGTCTCCTGCGCGAGCGCATCATCTTCCTCACCGGTCCCGTGGAGGATTACGGTGCGTCACTCATCGTGGCGCAGCTTCTGTTTCTCGAGGCTGAGAACCCCAAGAAGGAAATTTCCTTCTATATCAATTCCCCAGGCGGCGTCGTGACCTCGGGATTGTCGATCTACGACACGATGCAGTTCATCCGCTGCCCGGTGACGACGCTCTGCGTCGGCCAGGCCGCCTCGATGGGCTCCCTCCTGCTCACCGCCGGCGAGCCGGGTCACCGCTTCGCCCTGCCGAACGCCCGGATCATGGTCCACCAGCCCTCCGGCGGCTTCCAGGGGCAGGCCACCGACATCCTGATCCATGCCCGCGAGATCGAGGCGCTGAAGCGGCGCTTGAACGAAATCTACGTGAAGCATACCGGCCGTGACTATGCGGCCATTGAGAACGCGCTGGAGCGCGACAATTTCATGACCGCGGATGCGGCCAAGGAGTTCGGCCTCATCGACGAGGTCATCCAGAAGCGTCCCGAGCCCGCCGCCGCCTGACGGTTGCGTCGCCTGACCGCCGCGGCGTGGCCTTGATCCCGCCGCGGCAGCGTGTTTGCATCCGATGACAGGGCCCATCGGTCAAAGACGCGCAGCATACTGTTTCTTTAAGCGGGCCCCCTTACGTTGAAGCGATGCGCGTGCGCCCTTAGCCGGCTGCGTACGCGACGAATCGGAGACCGATATGAGCAAGACTGGCGGCAACGACTCCAAGAGCACGCTGTATTGCTCGTTCTGCGGCAAGAGCCAGCACGAGGTCCGCAAGCTGATCGCCGGCCCGACCGTGTTCATCTGCGACGAATGCGTCGAGCTGTGCATGGACATCATCCGCGAGGAGTCGAAATCCTCGTTGGTGAAGAGCCGCGACGGGGTGCCCACCCCGAAGGAGATCCGGCGCGTCCTCGACGATTACGTCATCGGCCAGGACTTCGCCAAGAAGGTCCTCTCGGTCGCGGTGCACAACCACTACAAGCGGCTCGCGCACGCGACGAAGCACAACGACGTCGAGTTGGCCAAGTCCAACATCATGCTGATCGGGCCGACCGGCTCGGGCAAGACGCTGCTCGCTCAGACGCTCGCCCGCATCCTGGACGTGCCGTTCACCATGGCGGACGCCACGACGCTGACAGAGGCGGGCTATGTCGGCGAGGATGTGGAAAACATCATCCTCAAGCTGCTCCAGGCCTCGGACTACAACGTCGAGCGGGCCCAGCGCGGCATCGTCTACATCGACGAGATCGACAAAATCTCGCGCAAGTCGGACAACCCGTCGATCACCCGGGACGTGTCGGGCGAGGGCGTGCAGCAGGCGCTGCTGAAGATCATGGAAGGCACGGTCGCGTCCGTGCCGCCGCAGGGCGGCCGCAAGCACCCGCAGCAGGAGTTCCTGCAGGTCGACACCACCAACATCCTGTTCATCTGCGGCGGCGCCTTCGCGGGGCTGGAGCGGATCATCTCCCAACGCGGCAAGGGCACCTCGATCGGCTTCGGCGCGAGCGTGCAGGCCCCCGACGACCGTCGCACCGGCGAGATCTTCCGTTCGGTGGAGCCTGAGGATCTGTTGAAGTTCGGCCTCATCCCCGAGTTCGTCGGCCGTCTGCCGGTTCTGGCGACCCTCGAGGATCTCGACGAGGCGGCGCTGAAGAAGATCCTTCAGGAGCCGAAGAACGCTCTAGTGAAGCAGTACCAGCGGCTGTTTGAGATGGAGAACGTCGACCTGACGTTCCAGGACGACGCGCTGTCCCTGGTCGCGCGCAAGGCGATCGAGCGCAAGACAGGCGCTCGCGGCCTGCGGTCGATCCTGGAGACCATCCTGCTGGACACGATGTACGACCTGCCCGGTCTCGAATCGGTGGAGCAGGTGGTGATCGGTCCGGAGGTCGTGGAAGGCAAGTCGCGCCCGCTCTACATCCACGGCGACCGCAACAAGGAAGCGCCCGCCAGCGTCAGCGCGTAAGCGCTTGGCGGGGTTGCGTTAAGCACCCGGCTTCGGCCGGGTGCGCCGCGGGGAACATCTTGAAAACGGTGGACCCCGCAGCCACCTCAGGCTCATCGCGGTGGCCGCTCGCTCCTTCGAGGAACGGTCCGCGTCGCCAGCCGCAAAGTCCACGACAATCCCGACCCTCGCGGCCCGGTCGGCCCCTGGCAATGGTTCGCCTCATCAACGAGGGGATCGAAGCCGGGCGTCCCTGAGAGGAAGTCCCCATGACACAGTCGAAATCGCGCCAGCCGGTTGTCCCGGGCTCGACGGGTTCCTACGCCGTCCTCCCCTTGCGCGACATCGTCGTCTTCCCGCACATGATCGTGCCTCTTTTCGTCGGCCGCGAAAAATCCATCCGCGCCCTCGAAGAGGCCGTGCGCACTGATCGCCATATCCTGCTCGCCACCCAGATCAACGCGGGTGACGACGATCCGGCAACCGACGCGATCTACAAGATCGGCACGCTCGCCTCCGTACTGCAGCTCCTGAAGCTCCCAGATGGGACCGTGAAGGTGCTGGTCGAGGGCATCGGCCGTGCCAAGGTCACGGGCTTCACCCGCTCGGACGAGTATTACGAGGCCACCGCCGAGGCCCTGCACGACGAGCTCGGCGACCGCGTCGAGGCCGAGGCGCTCGCGCGCTCGGTGCTCTCGGAGTTCGAGAACTACGTCAAGCTCAACAAGAAGATCTCTCCGGAGGTCGTCTCGGCCGTGACCCAGATCGACGAGCCCTCCAAGCTCGCCGATACGATCGGCTCGCATCTGCTCGTTAAGATTTCCGACAAGCAGGGCATCCTTGAGACGCCGACTGTGGCGCAGCGCCTCGAGCGCGTGTTGTCGCTGATGGAGAGCGAGATCTCCGTGCTCCAGGTAGAGAAGCGCATCCGGACCCGCGTCAAGCGGCAGATGGAGAAGACCCAGCGCGAGTACTACCTGAACGAGCAGATGAAGGCGATCCAGAAGGAGTTGGGCGACTCTGAGGACGGCCGTGACGAGCTGGCCGAGCTGGAAGAGAAGATCGAGAAGACCAAGTTCACCAAGGAGGCGCGCGACAAGGCGACGGCCGAGCTGAAGAAGCTCCGGCAGATGTCGCCGATGTCGGCCGAGGCCACCGTGGTGCGCAACTATCTCGACTGGATGCTGGGCATCCCGTGGGGCAAGCGCTCGAAGATCAAGAAGGATCTGCTTGGCGCCCAAACCCTGCTGGATGAGGATCATTTCGGCCTCGACAAGGTCAAGGAGCGGATCGTCGAGTACCTCGCCGTGCAGCAGCGGGCGAACAAGCTCACCGGCCCGATCCTGTGCCTTGTCGGTCCCCCCGGCGTCGGCAAGACCTCGCTGGGCAAGTCCATCGCGAAGGCGACGGGTCGCGAGTTCGTGCGCATGTCGCTCGGCGGCGTGCGGGACGAGGCCGAGATCCGGGGCCACCGCCGGACCTATATCGGTTCGATGCCCGGCAAGATCGTGCAGTCGATGCGCAAGGCCAAGACCTCGAACCCGCTCATTCTGCTCGATGAGATCGACAAGATGGGCATGGATTTCCGCGGCGATCCGTCGGCGGCGCTCCTCGAGGTTCTGGACCCAGAGCAGAACAGCACCTTCAACGACCACTATCTGGAGGTGGACTACGATCTCTCGAACGTGATGTTCGTGACCACGGCCAACACCCTCAACATCCCCGGTCCGCTCATGGACCGCATGGAGGTGATCCGCATCGCCGGGTACACCGAGGAGGAGAAGGTCGAGATCGCGCGCAAGCATCTGATCCCGAATGCTTTGAAGAAGCACGGCCTCGGGACGCACGAGTGGTCGATCGACGACGACAGCCTGATGATGCTGGTTCGCCGCTATACGCGGGAAGCCGGCGTCCGTAACCTGGAGCGCGAGCTGTCCAACCTGATCCGCAAGGCGGTGAAGGAGATCCTGATCACCAAGACCAAGTCGGTCGTGGTCAACGCGGATACCCTTCCGGTCTTCCTCGGTCCGCCGAAATTCCGCTACGGCGAGATCGATGCGGACGATCAGGTCGGCGTGGTGACGGGTCTGGCCTGGACCGAGGTTGGCGGCGAGTTGCTGACGATCGAGGGCGTCATGATGCCCGGTAAGGGCAAGATGACCGTCACGGGCAACCTGAAGGACGTGATGAAGGAGTCGATCTCGGCGGCCGCATCCTACGTGCGCTCGCGGGCGATCGACTTCGGGATCGAGCCGCCGCTGTTCGAGCGTCGCGACATCCACGTCCACGTGCCGGAGGGGGCGACCCCGAAGGACGGCCCGTCCGCCGGCATCGCGATGGCCACTGCCATCGTCTCGACGCTGACCGGAATCGCGGTTCGTCGCGATATCGCGATGACCGGCGAGGTGACGCTCCGCGGTCGGGTCCTGCCGATCGGCGGCTTGAAGGAGAAGCTGCTCGCGGCGCTGCGCGGCGGCATCAAGACGGTGCTGATTCCCGAAGAGAACGCCAAGGACATCGCTGAGGTGCCCGACAGCGTGAAGAACGGGTTGGAGATCATCCCGGTCTCCCGGATGGATCAGGTGCTGGAGCGGGCGCTGGTCCGGGTCCCCGTCGCCATCGAGTGGGAGGAGCCGCTGCCCGTGGCCAAGCCCGCCCGGACGGAAGAGGACGGTGCGGCGTTCATCGCCCACTGAGGATCGATTACTCAACCGATGCGATAGCCCCCGGAGCCTGCTCCGGGGGCTTTTTCGTGGGACCGGCCCGGCATGCGCATTCTGCTGATCAACCCCAATACCAGTCAGGCCGTCACCGACCTCGTGGCGGATCACGTGCGCCGCCAGATCGGCGACCGCGCGGACCTGCGGGCCGTCACGGGTCGGTTCGGGGCCCGTTACATCGCGAGCCGCGCAGCCGCGGCCATCGCGGGCCACGCCGCCCTCGATGCCCTGGCCGAGCACGGGGATTCCTGTGACGCGGTCTATTCCGCCTGCTTCGGCGTTCCGGGCTTGTCCGCCCTGCGCGAATTATCACCCGTGCCGGTCGTCGGCATGGCGGAGGCGGCCTGTCGCGAGGCCGCCGCCACGGGGGCGTTCGGCATCGTCACCGGCGGGACGGCTTGGGACCCGATGCTTCGGGAGTTCGTCGGCACCCTCGGCCTGTCGGACCGGCTCGCGGCCATCACCACGGTGGCGCCGACCGGAGGCGACATCGCCCAGGATCCAAACCGCGCCCTCGGCATCCTGTCGCAGGCCTGCGCCAAATGCCAAGCGGCCGGAGCGAACACGGTGATCCTCGGGGGCGCCGGCCTCGCGGGGCTGGCGCGGCGCCTCGCGTGGCAGGTCCCGTGCCCGCTGATCTGCTCCGTCGAAGCCGGCACCCGGGCAGTCCTGGCCGCCGCGACGGCGCCCGCCGTTCCGGCGATGCGCCACGTGCCGATGGACAGCATAGGCCTGACGACCGCCCTGGCACGCCGGCTGGCGGCACTGTGACGCCAGCCCCTTGCGCCGCACCGACCCCATGCCGTAACGGTCGGCCGCCGGGCGGTTAGCTCAGTTGGTAGAGCGTCTCCTTTACACGGAGAGGGTCGGCGGTTCGAGCCCGTCACCGCCCACCATATATTTCAATAAGTTAGTGGGATTTTCGAAGGGTGTCAGTCGCCTATTCTCCGGAAATCCTCCAAAAGCCCGCGTTTTCGCGCCGCATCATGTTATCCAACCCCACTGTCTCCGACCTCATCAAATCGAGAGAGGTCACCAACGCGCAGGTGAACGCTGCGTTGGACGCGGTGTTCGCCGATCCCAAGATCGGAACGTTCGAGCTGGCTTCCGGCTGGGTCCTAGACATCACCGCGGCCGTTAAGGCAGACCGACATGCGACGGCCACTCTGAAGGAACCGACAGCAAGACCGAGCAGCAGACGAGCTGCGGTCAGATCTGCGATCCTGCTCGCACAACCGGTGAAGTCGTGAGCGACGATACGCTGGAAGACCGGACCGAATGGAAGGTCCGCCTCCGGGCGTTCCTGTTACCGCACCTGCGGGGCGACGATGCCGAACGTGATATTGCCCTCAACGCGATACTGACGGCGCTCGACACAGCGCATGCCGAGGGGCTGAGGCATGCTGCTCGCTTCTGCCGAACCGTGGCGGCGGGCGCACAGCAGCACGGTGAGGCCGCCAACGCCTTGGCGAGCAGCCTTGAGATGATGGCCACGCGCGAGGATGCGGAAACGCTTGAACGAGCCCGACAATGGCAGGACGAGCCATGAGCAGCGCCACGGATACCGATCCTGGCCGCACACAGATCCAGCATATGATGCGCCGGCTTGATGGGTTCGCCCGCGGGCTCGGCTTGGACGAGGCGACCACGCGGCAGATCGTGGGGAAGGTCGTAGCTGCCATGCCGGAAGATGCGGACGAGGAGCGCATGATTGAGGCTCGGACTCGAATGATCGTGGCATCCGCATAGCCCCGTGACTGAGGATTACGACCCAACCCTCGAAGCCGTGGCGGTGCTGCGAGCTCGGGGCCATACCATTCTGCCAGACGAGGAATTCGAGCGCTGGCAGATTGACGGCGGCGAATGGGTGTCGCTTGGCGAGCTCCTGGCGCTTGCAACGCGCCTTGGGCTCGTAGAGAGGGCCCGGGACTGGTGCAGTAGCCCGTCGCCATGCCTCAGACCCTCACCGGCTGGATCCTGATCGCAGCCATCCTCCTGTCGGGCATGGGCACCGGCTCGACCGCCGCTGGGCTGCTCGATCGCGTGCTGGTTGCCAGCCCTATAGCTCGCCGTGACGCCCTGGCTTGCCTGACGCTGTTCGCGCTGATGGTGATCACAGGGCTGCTGCTCTGGCTCGTCGAAGGTCGCTGACGCTGTGTCGACCGTCACCCCCGCGGTCGCCAAGCGGCGCCTCGATGCTCTCCGAGCCTGCGCCGCGAACCCACAAGGGCTAAGGGGCGGCGCCTATCCAAGCGTGATGCCGGTGCTGGAGGGGCAGGGATTGGTGACTAGACGGAACAGCGGGCGGGCCGGGCGGGCGGTGTATTGGTTCCTGACCGAGGCAGGACGCGAGATCGTCAGAGAAGTCGAGATTGACGAGGCGCGGCAGTCTTAGTGGTCGACATCCGACGCTTGGAATCCATACTTGAGGTCCGCAATGGGTGGCTGAACGAACCCGCTCGCGCGGGATGGGTGGCAGCGTCGACGTCGGTGGATTGACTCGAACGCCGAGCGCCGATTGAGGGCCGCCCGGTCCGGGCGGACGATCCCGGCTCCGTTCCTTCGAGCGGAGCCGTCCCATGACCGTCCTCGCCGTTCCCGCCGCTGCCGGCGGCTCGTTGCGCCTGCGCCGTCTCTCTGCTGATGGACTGGTCAAGGTAGAGTTCGAGGTCAGGCCTTAGGTGCGCGGAATGCTTGCTTCCCACCCCGGGCCGAAGTCACCGGACGGCCAACGAATGACCGCTTATGGGAAGCGCCCATACCGGTCCCGCCGACCGGGTTGGGTCGCAACCGGAATGACTGCTCAGGGCTGAAAGCAGCCCTTGGGATGGTCAAGCTGACCGAGTTCAAACCCTAACCGCCCTTCGCCGCGAACTCCCAGATCGGCGGGCCCCACTGCTTGCCTGGGGTGTCCCGGTAACCCGCGGTCCGCTCGAACACGACCCGCTTCGCATCGATCGAGTGCACCTTCTTTCCGGCGACCATCAGCGCCCCGTAGTAGTCGACCCGGAGCGTGCCGTGCTGCGGATGAACGCCGAACAGCTGCGGCGCCGTCCAGCTGAGCGCGAGTGCGTCAGCGCCGAACCGATCACAGAAGTCGAGGGCCGATTCCCGCATCGTCGCCCATGGCGTCGGCGTGAGGTAGCGGCAGGGCGACGCGCGCTCGAAGATGCGTTCGAGCGGGTCGCGCCAGTTGACGACGGCGGATGGGAGGTCCGTGGGTGCGGTGCTGGCTGACATGCCGGCGGTACCGCGGAGCCCATAACGAAGTGGGCCGGGCGCTTGTGGAAGCAGCCCGGTACGGTCATCCTCGGAGCTAAGGCCGGAACCGTAGGCAGGCTCAATGCAAAACCCGTGGGATGTATATCCGAGACCGACAGTACCCGAACAATGTTCAGGCTTGTTGGAGTTGGTTCAAGCTGTCGGCCTTGCTCTATCGTTCTGGGAACATCTTGAGAGTGTTCAGGCGTATTTATTTCACGCTATAGTTAGGGGCAAAAATCATTCTTCTTATATGGCATATTGCTCAGTCGATGGCTCTGCCGCACGCCTGAATATGCTGAAGTCCGCTGTTGAGTGCGGCCTAAATGAATACCCGGAAACCCAAACCAGGATCAACGGGCACGCTCGCCTGATAGGTAATTTTAGTTCGCGCAGGAATGAGATCGCGCATGGTCTTATCGTCAAGCTCGGCGATGCCGATTACCAACTAGGGCCAAATCCGATCAAGCTCAACAAATGGTCTGGCAGCAGCGCAAAGTTTCAATACTCAGCGCAGGCCGTATTGCATTACGCTTGGCAGTTCGTAAAAATACATGATTCTACTTTCGAGCTGATAGTCGAGCTACATAAATATTTTGGTTTCGAGGTTCATATACCCCAAAGATTATTACATATTCCTGGAAATGTGAGTATCCAGTAATTGTGGCGCGGGAAATAAAGGAAGCCAGAGAAACGAAAAAGCCCCGCACGGCGGCTGCCGGCGGGGCCTTTAGGGTGGATGTGGGCGCTACTTCCGGGCGGCGACCTTCGACCAGGTGATGTCGTACTCCTCGCCGATCTTGAACTGGCCCTTCTCGTCCTCGACCGTGACCATGATGTTCAGCTCGGCGTCGGTCTGCCGGTTCTCGACGGACCAGGTCTCGTTCAGCTTCTGGTTCTCGGGCTTGTCGGCCGGGCGCATACGCACCTCCTCCTCGCCGAGCCCGAGCTTGTTCACGGCCACGACGGTCATGCGCATCTTGATCGACATGGGGTTTTCCTCTTCAGGCATGGCCAGCGTGTGGGCGAGATGGACCCGCCGGGGCGACGAAACAGCGAACGCCGGCGCTGGCTCCGGCGTGCTGGATGGCGATGGTTGTGGACGGGATCAGTCTCGGGGCGGCTCCTTCGCCACCGTCCGGTTGCCGACGATGAGGCCGACCATCAGGGCGATCAGGCAGTAGACCCCGCTGAGATCCTGCTCGAGCGCGCCGCAGGTCACGTGTGCCTGTGCTGGCGATCGGCGTTGAGCCGGTGCTCGAGGCGCTGGTCGTCCCGGATCTGGTCCAGGATCTCGGTGTGCTTCTTCACCTCCTCGCGGATGATGCGCACGCACTCCCGGATGTGCGAGCTGTCCTCGGTTCGCCGGCGGTCCATGTCCCGCTGCTCCCGGATGATGTCGATAAGCTCCCGAGGGCCTTGCGAGAACGGCATCATCGGTATGTCGGACACCGAGCCGGGAGCCGGGGCCGGCAGGACGTCCTTGTCGTTCTTGCCCCGGGTGACCATCCAGGCGATCAGCAGAAACGTGCTGCCGCCGACGAAGACCTGGAACAGTGGTTGGTTTTCGAGCAGCCCCTTCACGAAGGCCATCAGCGCTTCCATCAGCCAACCACCCTCTCAAGCTGGTCCAGAGCCCTTCCCATGCGGCTCTTGCGGGACACGCCGTCTAGGACCGCGATGTAGACGGAGAGCGCCTCGAACATCGCCATCGTGCCGAACACCGGGATGACGAAGCTGGGGGCGGATGCCTTGAACGCATCGAAGATTAGCGCGGCTGTGAACTGGCCCATGACGAAGCACCCACCTGCGGCGCACGCCGCGCGGATGTAGGCGCCTTTCGGGCCGACCACGATGTTGTTGATGTGGCCGTTGAGGTAGAGGGCCATCGCCCGCAGGATCCCGACCGACCCGAAGAACCAGGCCATGTTCTCCTCGCTGAAGCCCATGTCGGCGATCGGCTTCAGCGCAGCCCGCTCCATCGTGTCACCAGGCAGGATCAGGGTGATGGCGATCAGGAGCATCATGATGGCCATCGACCACTCGAACAGCCGATAGGTGCTGTACGGACCAGCCGGATGGGGCTGTATCAGCGGGTGCGGCGCCCTGGTGCCGAACAGCTTCACGAGGTCACCTGCCTGGCGATCTCGCGCGCCTTCGGCCGGCTCCAGCCGCAGACCCGGACGCCGGCCTCCACCTGGGCGGCGATCCAGCGCCGATCCTCCTTGTCGAGCCCGCGCACGGCCTGCTTCGGGGCCTCGAACGCATCACACGCGCCCTGGATCGTGGCCGGCGTCGAATCCGTGACGCAGCCACCGAGCGCGGCGCCGAGGAGCGCCAACATAATCACCTGTCGCATTTGCCAGCCTCCTGGAGCCATTCGCCGTCGATGTTGAAGCAGCGGTCGATGTCGTCGCGCGCGCCGCGAGCGACCTTCGCCGCCTCAGCGTTGCGCTTGTTCACGGTCTCGACGATCGCGGCCTTCCCGGCGGCATTGCCGGCGTGCCAGCCCACGAACTTGCCGACGAAGTACCCACCGGTCGAGAGCGGCAGGGCGGCCACCATGGCGCCGAGCAGCGCCAGGGTGATGGGTGAGAGTGTCCCGATCAGCCGGAGCATCACGCGGCCTCCAGCGCATCATCGAGGCCCTCGGGCGGGATGTTGTCGTTGGTCGGGTGGGCCGGCCGCAGGTCGAGCGCTTCGTTGATCCGGGCGGAGCGCTTGCGAGCCCACAGCGAGTAGAGGCCGCCGCAGACGCCCAGCAGGATGCCGACCACCGTGACGATGGTCAGGAGGTGCGCGATGCGCTCGATGTTCTGAAGCGGCTCCAGGGTCGATGTGACCTGGGCGAGGACGCCCGACGACGTGCCGGCGCTCCAGAGCGCGTCTAGCTTCGGCGGCGGAGCCTTGGCGCTCTCCAGCACGGCCTTGGCACTCATGCCCGACATGAAGGCCACCGCCGGCGCCGGACCAATCGACCCGCGAGCGTAGTGCTGCCCGAGATCCTTCAGCTGCTGGGTCCGCCGCAGCCAGCCCTTGCCGAAGCGCTTGAAGGTCCGGAGCACCTTTAGGAAGGCGTTGCGCAGGGCGATGATCTTGGCGATCAGCGCATCGACGTCGTTCACGGCCTCGGCCGCCATCAGCGTGGCATCGCCCATGACGCCGTCGACCCGGACGCCGAGAGCGCGCTGTAGCCACTTCACGGACTGCGAAACGCCCGAGTTGATCGCGCCGTCGCCCACGACGATGTCGAGGCCCTCGGGCAGGCGATCGCCCCAGACCTTATCCCAGTAGCCGGTCTTGTAGATATCGACGAGCTCGCCGACCTCGACCAGCCACACGTCGCGGATCGGCAGCTTCCGGGCCCGGCGCCAGCCGTTGTAGACCCGCTGCGTCACGCCGTAGGCGGTCCGGCCTCCGGGGTCCGCCTTGTCGTCGACTCGGCCGCCCTCGAAGGTCATCTCGAGCTTGAACCATGGCTTCAGATTGGCCTCGGCCATATCGGGATCCTCTTGCTGTCGGGATGAGACGGCGTCAGCGGCGAGCGCTGATCGGGATGCCGCAGATGCGGACGAGGCCGACGCGCTCGGCGATCACCGGCGCGCAGAACGTCCCGGGGCGGTGCGGCCGGAGACGGGCCACTGCCGGCTCGCATGCGGCAATGACCAGGACTCCCCGCAGCAGCCAGAAAGCGCGCAGCCGTCTGCGCCGCGGCGAATGCCCCGGGCATGGTAGGCTCCAATTGTCAGGGGTGATGGTGGTCTGGCCGGCTCAGCGTTGGCTGGCGGCGCGGAAGAAGGCCTTCAGCTTCTCAGGGGTGTCCTTGCCGAACGACGCGGCCAGCAGCGGCGTCAGCTCGTGCCCGATCGGGAACGACGTGGTCCCGGCCAGGAACAGCAGCACGCGCTTCTGCCGATCCGGATCGGTGACCTTCGCCTTCACCGCGGCGATCAGGGTGTCGGGCGTCTTGCCGGTCGCCACCCAGGCCATCGCGGCGTCGTCCGTGATGATCTCCTCGGCCGCGGCCTGCCCAGCGAACTGGTAATCGCGGACTGCCAGCACGACCGGCTCCGGCAGGTCGCCGATCGTTTGGGTCGCCGGGTCGTAGATCCGCTGCTCGTAGGCCTTCCACGGAGCGGCGTTGTCCGGGTCGACGTCCTCGATCTCGAGCACGCGCATGCCGGTAGGCACCGGCGCGTTACCGCGGTCCCGAACCGTCGCCTGGACGGTCTCGCCCTGAGATCCCGGATACGCCATCGCCAAGAGGCAGCCCTCGGTGAATGAGCCCTCGGCCGCGCGGAATGCATACCAGTCGAGGCCATCGCTATCACGCCGAGCGAAATAGACGGCGTAACCGGGCGGGACGTGACCGACCCATCCCGGCATGCTTTCTGGTACGTACCGGCTCCACGTGCCAAGGTCTTTGATCTTCGCAATCATGCCAGGATCCTTTCGATACTAGGCGAAGCCGACCTGAACCCAGCCGCCGGAATTCGGGATGTAGATCTGATGCTGGCGGAACCGCATGGCGCGCAGGATGATGTCGTTACCATCGCCCGAGGTGATGCTGGACCGACCAGTGCAGACAGCCCCGCCGTACGGCTCGACCATGCCGCCGTTGTAGTTGCCGGTGATGTCGTAATCGCCGACGTGGACGTACCGGGCGGAGATCACGACGGCGTTGTAAGCCGCGACGCGGGCATTTTCGGCGAAAGCTGAAGCGCGGTTCTCGATCCGGTTGTTGAGATCACCGATCTGGGCAGTGACAATGTCGCCTCCGCTCCCGATCCATATGATGCCAGCGCCGGAACTCATGTTCATGAGGTAGCTGTAGCCGTTCTCTCTGACCTGCCAGCCAGAATAGAACACGTTCGGGTAGTTCATCCCGAGCGTCGGATAGCTCTTGCTGACCAGCAGATCGCCGGACATGTCCTGTCGCGCCGCGGAGGTTTTACTCACCGAGGCCGCAATAGCCACGTTCTGATACGCGAGGCCTCGAGCCTCGATCCGGGCATTCAGGTCGCCGAACTGCTTGGTCCAGAGTGCACCGTCGGTGCCGAAGCCGAAGTTGTCTCCGCCAGTGTCGCCGTTGCGCAAGAGCAGCGCGCCATCGGGCGAGCGTATGACAAAGCGATGGCGATAGACATTGCCGACGACGAGATCGAGCCAGGACGCCGCGCCGTTGAGAACGATCGGGGCCGTATTGGTCAGTGTGCCGGACATCGTGTCGCCGGCGAGCGAGACGGATTCGCCTGCCGCCGCCGCCTGCGCGATGTCAGCGAACGCCTTGGCGCGCGCCTCAATACGAGCGTTCAGATCGCCGAGCTGTGCCGTGCTGACTGCACCAGCATTGTCAATGACGAGGTAGGCTGTACCAGTGGCGTAATCTACCCACTGAAGGGCCTTGCTACCATCAACGAACTGCCAGCCGCGCGTAGTGCCATCAGGCAGCTTTAGCTGGATGCTGGGGTAGCTCTTTTCGGACCGGAGGTCGCCCTGGACGATGAGCGAGCCCGTCATCGTGTCGCCAGTCTTGGCCACGCGCTGAGTAGCAAAGGCAGCCGCACGCGCCTCGATGCGGGCGTTTAGGTCGCCCATCTGAACGGAATAGATGGAGCCATCTTCGCCAAAATAGAAAGGGTTGGCAAAGTAGGCACCGGCCTTTAGCTTCTGGAAATAAAGCTTGCCATCAGCTCCGTTGATCAGAACAGCCCACGCATGCTTGTCGTAGGTGCCACCAATCTGGGTGAAGTTGATCTGCGCGTAGTTCATCGCGATGTTGAGTGCGCCCGTCATCGTTCCGCCGGCCTTCGCCACGAACGACGTCAGCACGGCGGCGAGACCGAGGTTGGCCTGCCCCTTGGCCTTCTCCGCGTCCGTGTAGGCCTGATCGGTATCGACCCGCACGGCCTTGGGCGACTGCGCCGAGTTGGTGGCCACCTCCACGGCGAGCGCGGCGACGCCGGTAATGACCGTCGCAATGTCCTTCAGGGTCGGGACGAAGTTGTAGAGGTGGCCGTTCTGCCGGAACCCGCCCGGGTTGGTGACCGAGTTGTACGGGTTATCGCCCTCGTAGAAGGACTGCAGCCGGTTGAGGGCCGCCTTCTGGACATCGGACAGGGGCATCAGAGCGATTCCTTCGCGACGAACTCGGTGGCGATGTTGGGCGTGCTCATCCGGCGGAGGCTGGGCATCTGCCCGAGCGTCCCGATGAAGGCCTCACGGAGGTAGGTGCTGGGGTCGCCGGGATTCGGCACGACCACGATCTGGTTGTGGATCCCGGACCGCACGGCGATCTGGTAGATCTCCCGGAACTCGGTGTCCGGCAGGTACGAGAAGGCGAACTTGAAGATCCGCCGGATGGCGCGGGCGTTGTGGAAGAGGGTGCCGCTGCGGCCCATCTCCTCATCCGTGACCGCCTCGAAGTCGAGGGCGTTGCTGCCCTCTTCGTAGTTCTTTGGCGGGCGCCATGTGCGACTGGCGAAGAACCGGCCGATGTCGAAGTAGCCGTCGGGATTACCTTTATCGAAGATCTCAACTTCGATGTAACCGGCGACAAATCGGAACTTCGGGATGTAGATGAAGGTCGCGCCCTTGCCGATGCCGCGGCCGATGTCGTCGAACTCCTGCGTCACGCCTTCCCAGAAGCCGGCGTCCTCCCAGGCCAGGGTCAGGCTGTCGACCGCGTTGCTCGGCAGCGTCAGCAGGCCACTGTCGTCGACCAGGTTGGCCTTGCCCTGGTCGGTGTAGGCGCGGATCCGGATCTGCGCGGTCGCCCGGAGGTTGGTCGGCCCGAGCGCAATCCCGCCGATGCTGAAGGTCTTCGGCAGGGTGCAGTTGAACTTGGTGTCGGCCGGGTCTGTGCTCGTGGTCCGAGCGACCTCGGGCAGGTACGGGGTCCGGAGGTTGTTCAGCCCCAGTGATCCCGTCTGCCAGGAGCCTCCGCCGAGCACTACGCCGTCGAGGTCGACGCGGTTCTCGTACATGAGGGCGAGGTTCTGTTGCGGCATCCGTCAGCCCCAGGCGCTGAATTCGATGGCGTCCGCCACCGCGTCGTCGACGCGACCGATCAGGACGAGCGGCTTTGCGGTCTTCAGGAACCGGGTCATCTGCAGGGAAACGATGCTCCCCACCCGTAGGGTCGGAGCGAACGGATCCACGCCTCCCTGGCTGGGCATGTACCCGGGGCCGAGCACGCTGACCCGGAACTGCCAGATGTCCCGGCGGGCCCGGTAGATCGCCAGCCGGCGTGCGGCCTCGGCTGCGGCGTCCGCGGGCTCGGTCAGGCACGTGTCGAAGGTCAGCTCCTTCGCCTGAAGGTGCATGACCTTCACCGACGCATCCTCGGCCACCGATTCCTGCCACTCGAGCTGCAGGGCCGCGCGAGGCGCTCCGGTCACGGCGCCGGCGAGCTGATCCTCCGTCATTGCGGTCGCCAGCTGTGCGTACCGGACCGTGCAGCGGTAGGCCGGGATGCCGCCGTTCTCATCGTTCGGCGCCATGCGCTTGATCTCGCTGCGCAGCTGCCACTCCTTGAAGGCTGCGACAGGAGCCTTGTCCGCGGGCAGGTCCAGGCGGCCGACCACGAACACGCCCTGAGCGTTCGGGACCAGCCAGGCGCCCACCGACTGCAACATGCGCAGGATCGCCGTGAGCGCCGTGCGATCGTCATTCACCCACAGCCCGCAGCTGGCACCGTTGAGCGCCGTCAGGGCGACCACGGACGCGCTGTCGAGATCCGCGGCGACCATGCCGAGGTCGAACAGCATCTGCCGAACCAGGGAGGCGCAGTCCCGGGGGCCGGACGCGATCGCGTCCGCGGTGATGCCGAGCGCCGGGGTGCCGCCCAGGCGGATCAGCCCGAGCACGAGGCAGGTCGCATACTGGCCGGGCGCGACGCTCGCCGACGTCAGCGCCGCCAAGCTCGCGTAGTCGCCGTTCAGCGTCAGGGGCAGGCCGCCGTCGTAGACCTGGATCGAGGAGCACGGCCGGTCCGAGATCTGACGGATCAGGTTGAACGGGTTCACGTCGACCGGCGTCAGGTTCCGGACCAGACCGTAGAGCCGGGGCTTCACAGTGTCCTTCAGCGTCAACGGGCCCTCGGCCGTCGCGCCGGCGGAGGTGGTCTTGCCGGCGTACCGGGTGGTGAGCAGCGGCTTGTCGAGGTCGGCCAGGCGGTCGTGGATCCGGAGCCGGATCGTCTTGAACACATCGGTGATGTCGAGGCTCTCGATCGTGCCCCGAAGCATGATCGGCGCGTCCTTGTAGAGCCCCTTCGCCGCTCCAAAGATGTCCTGCCGTAGCACCCGGACGATCACCGGCCGGCCGTTGAAGCTGTAATCCGCCCAGTCGTCGTACCGCCCGTGCGCGTTCGCCAGGACGATCTCACCGAACGCGATGGTCGAGGCGCCGCCGGTGCTGCCCTCTGCGAAGAGGTGACGCTCGAAGTTGGCCGGGGTCTCGAGCGACGGATGGAAGTGCTGGTGCGCCGGGGTATCGGCGGCACCGGTGTTGTAGGCGGCGCTGGCGGCATAGAACGTCTTGACGCCGCCAGCACCGGTGTGGGCCTGCAGTTCGAGCGCGTAGATGGTCACTAGGCCACCTCACGGCGCGAGCTTTCGCGCTTTCCCTTGGCCAGGGTCGTTCCGACGTCTTTGAGCGCCTGGATCGTCTGGAGGTGGCCCTCCTCGTCCACGCCGGTGTTCTCCTTGACGTCGTCGCGCAGGGCATCGAGCCGGGCACCGATCGCCTTCAGCTCGGCGAGCAGAGCCGCGTCTTGGTTGACCGGAACCGCCATCTGCGGCGTCGCCGAGCCCACGTCGTTCGCAGCACCGACAGACGAGGCGTACTGAGCCGCGATCATCGACGTCACGCTATCCGAGAGCGCACTACCGCCGGTCGTCGATCCGGTGTCGCCGAAGGCCTTCTGGCCGACCTGGTCCGGCAGCTTCCCGAGCTGATCGTAGATCTGCTGGAAGATGTCCTGAAACGCCTGGCTCGAGGCATAGTAGACCTTGCCCGCGTCCAGCAGCGACTGGGCGTAGCCCGTGATGCCGCCGAGTGCGGTCTTGTCCCCGCCCTGGGCCAGCTTCAGCTGCTCGTCGTACTGGGTCTGGGCGACCTTGAAGCGATCCTCGGGTGACAGCGGCGAGCTGCTGCCGGCCAGCATCTGATCGAGGAACTTCTTGATGGTGTTGGCGAAGTCGTCGAAGGCGGCCTTCGCCTGCTTGTTGAAGTCCTCGATTACCTTCAGCCGCTCGGCCGCCTGTGCAGCCTCCAGCGACGTCATCGCCTCGCCGCCCGCCTTCGCCTCCTCGATGCGCTCCCGGGCCGACTTCCGGTCGAAGGCAGCGAGTTGCCCGGCGAGCGTGTCGGCGTCGGTGTTCGCCGCGAAGAGCCGGTCCTCATTGCTGGAGATCCGCACCTTCACCGCGTCGCCGTAGTCCTTCACGATCTTGGCGCGCTCGGCCTCCTGGGCGGCCGTCAGGTCGAGGATCGCCTCGCCGCCGGCCTTGATCTCATCGGCGCGCTCCTTCTGGGCCTGCCGCTCGAACGCGGCGAGCTGCCCCGACAGGCTATTGTCGTTGGCAGCCGCGAACGTGCGATCCTGGTAGCCGGCGCGCCGCTCGGTGATCGCCTCGTTGTATTCGTCGACGAGCTTCTGCCGCTCGGCGTTCTGCGCGGCCATCAACGCGGTCAGGGCCTCGCCGCCCGACTTGATCTCGGCGAGCCGCTCCGCTGCGGCGCTCCGATCGAAGGCCGCCAGCTGGCCGGCCAGGTCCGTCGTGTTCGTGGCGGCGAACGTGCGATCCTGGAACGACAAGATCCGCTGGTTCACGGCCTCGTAGTAGTCGCGGATGATCTTGGCCCGCTCCGCCTCCTGGGCCCGGGTGAGGTCCAGCATGGCCTCGCCACCGACCTGCAGTTCGGCGAGCCGATCCTTCTCCGCCTGGCGCTCGAAAGCCGCCAGCTGGCCGGCGAGCGTGGTCCCGTCGTTGCCCGCCGCGAACGCCCGGTCCTGGTATCCGGTCTGCCGGTCCCGGACGGCCTTGTAGTAGTCGTTGATGATCTTCTGCTGCTCGGCGCCCTGGGCCTGGAGCAGAGCCGCCATGGCCTCGCCGCCGACCTTGGCCTCCTCGACCTGCTGCTGGGCAGCCGTGCGCTGGAACGCCGCCAGCTTGCCGCCGAGGGTGCTCTCGTCGTTCGTGGCGGCGAAGGTGCGATCGCTGAACGTCCGGATCCGGTCGTTCACCGCATCATAGTAGGCCTTGACGATCTTCCAGCGCTCGGCCGCCTGCGCCGCCTCGAGCTGCACGAGCGCTTCGCCGCCGGCCTTCACTTCGTCCTGACGCTCTTTCACGGCGTTGCGGTCGAAGATTCCCAGCTGCGCGTTGAGGCCGCCGTCGCTCTGGGCCGTGAGCTGCCGGGTGCCAGCAGCCTGGCGCCGATCGTTCACAGCCTGGTTGTAGTCGTAGATCAGCTTCTGCCGCTCGAGGTCTTGCGTCGCGACAAGGTCATCGATCGCCTGGTTGCCCTTGGCGCCCTCGGTCCAGCGCTCCCATTCCGCCGAGCGCTCGAACGCGGTCAGCTTGGTGGCCAGGCTGTTGTCGGAGAAGTTGACCGCGAAGGCCCGATCCTCGTAGCCGCGCTTGCGGTCCTGGATCTCGGAGAGCTTCTGCGCGGCCTCCTGTGCGGCCTGCACCGCCTCCTGCTGCGCCTGGATCGCGGTCTTGCTGGTCTCGGCGCTGTATTCATGGACCACGCCGGCCAGCTGCGGGAACGAGCTGATCAGCTCGTTGAAGGCGTCCCCGACCAGCTGCGAGTTGTCGACGATCTTCTGGGCCGCGGCCGAGAAATAATCGCCGACCTTGCTGCCGTCCTGGCCGAGCCGTGCGGCATCGTCGTTGAGGCTGCCGACCTCCTTCAGCAGGTCGGAGGCGTCGTTGAGATAGTCCTTGCCCTTGGCCGCGTAGATCTTCCGGTCGAGGTCCGTGTCGAACTTCTCCGCGAGCGCGGCGAGCGCTTTGTTGGTGCCGTCGTTGATCGCCTGCGCGGCCTGATCGGCGGAGAGGCCGAGATCCTTCAGCACCTGGCTCAGGCCGGCGGCCGTACCCTGGATGCGGTCGAACTCGGTCTGCGTCTCGGATAGCTGCGGCGTCGGGTTCAGCGCCGACAGCGCGCCCTGCACCGCGGCGCCGCGGGCCGCCTGCGTGGCGGCGGGCGAGATCCGGCCGGCATCGGCGACGAAGCCCTTCAGCGCTTCGCCCAGGGACTGGACCGAGGACAGCGCCTGCGAGAACGGGCCGCTGGTCCCGAAGCCGGCCTCGACCTCCGCCAGGATGCCGTTAAACCCGTCGGCGAACTGCGCCGTCATCCGGGCCACATAGGTCTGGTAGTCCTTCACCAGCTTGTCTGCGAGCGCGCGGTCCCCGCCGTCGCTGGCGGTCTTGGCCGCCTGGCGCATCTGGGCCTCGGCATCGACGATCTGCTTGCCGACGTTGCCGATCGAGCCGCCCTCGAACTGGATGGCCAGCGCCTCGATCTGCGGGCGCGCCTGGTCGAGGGCCTCCTTCCGGGCCTGCAACTCCTGCTGGAGCTTCTTCTTGGCCTCCTTCTTGGCCTGGCTCTCGCCGAACAGGCCGCCCAGCAGGCCTGCGCCGGCGCCTGCTATGGCCATGATCGGGTTGCCGCTGGCGAGGCCCGCCAGGCCACCGCCCAGGGCGCCCATGAGCGGCGACTGCGACGAGTAACCGATCGAGGCACCGGCACCGGCGGACACGAGGCCCTGCCCGAGCTGCGACGACAGGATGCCGCCGCCGGCCTTCTGGGGCTTTAGGGCGTCGCCCAGCGCCTTGCCGATCCCGGTCTCAGCTCCAAGCCCGAGCGCGTTGGAGATCTTGTCGCCGTCGAACAAGCCGCCGAACAGGCTGCTGCTGGGCAGCGATGGGCCCTGCGCGCCGGGCAGCGGTGAGCCCGCTGCGTTCGACCCGCCACCGAGCAGGCTGCTGAAGTTGAAGCCGCCACCAAGCAGACCGCCGATCTGGCCCTTCTCCGTGGAGGCGGTGCCGAGCAGACCAGCCAACGGCCCCTCGCCGGAGATGACCGCCTTCAGGGCGTTGCTGCTCAGCGTTTTGGCCAGGCCCGTGAAGGCCTCGCTCATCTTCTTGCCGCCGAGGATCAGATCGTCGGCGAACTCCCCGAACTCGCTGGCTAGCTCGCGCTGTCCCTCCTTCATCTGCTCGTAGGCGCGCTTCGTTTCCTCCAGGCGCTTGGTGCTGGCGGCCAGGGTGTCGCCGAGCCGGTCCCACTCGGCGCGCATCTCGGCCGTGACCTCGGTGCCGTCCTTCTGGGCGGCACGGGCCAGCTGGTTGGCCAGCTTCAGCTTGATCACCGCGTCGGCATCCTTGCCGACGTACTGCGCCTCGAGGTCGAGCTCGGTGATGTGATCCTTCGTCTTCTGAATCAGGTTGTCGTAGGAGGACGCCGCCTCGGTGGCGGCCTGCTTCGCCTGCTTGGCGCCAGCGGCTGCCTTGTCGAGCTTTCGGCCATCCACGACCGTGGAAACGTAACCCAGATCGCGTCCGGTGATCTTCTGCGGGGCGGGGCCGGCGGCTTCGGGCGGCCCCTGCACCTCAACGGCGGCCTGCTGCTTGGCGATGATGCCGAGCGTCGACAGCAACGCCGTCGCCTTGCTGTAGGCAACATCGAAGGCGCCGCCGATCGAGGACAGGACCGCGGCTCCGAAGGCGGTGACCGAGGAGATGGCCTCATTCAGCGTCTGGACGAGGTACAGCACCGTCTGAAGGATCTTCAGCCAGATCTCGTTCAGCAGGGTGGCGGCCGCGCTGAAATCGACGTTCACCGCCCAGGCGTCGCTGATCGCTTGCTTCGTATCCGAGATGGCCCGGTTCAGGGCCACGGCACGGTCGACCTGGTCCTGGTTCAGCACCTCCTTCTGGCTGGCCGCCTCGAGGTCGGCGCTGAGCTGCGCGATGGTGGTCTGCCCGGTACGGAGCCGCTCCATGAAGTCGGCGCCGAACACCGCGTCGCCGACCTTCAGGCTGGCGAGGTGGAGGCCGAGCTCGTCGAGCTCCTTCATGCCAGCGACAGCGGCCTTGATGCGCTCCTCTGTCGTCGTGGCGGTGTCGGCGAGCGCGGTGGATTTCAGACCGCCCGCACCGGCCGCTCCCGTCGCGGTGATGTCGTTCAACATCTTGGACAGGTTGTTGTTGTCCTGCCCCCAGTTCATCTTCAGAAAGCTTGCCGCTTTCGACAGCGCGGCATCCATCTGATCGCCGGTCGCCTGGATCTTCGGCCCCAGCGACTCGAAGCTCTTCAGGAACGCCGCGCCGACATCGAGCCTCCGCGCCTTCTCGCCGAGGTCGATCAGCCGCTGGAGATCCGCGTACGCCTTGCTGAAGACGGCCGAGCCGACCTCGAACGCAACGAAGGCGGCGGCGATCGGCAGGAACAGGGGCGGGATCAGGCTCAGACCGCGCGACAGCAGGCTCGTGGCGGTGGTGAAGCCGGCGACCTTCTCGGCGTAAAGGCCAAGCCCGCCGGCAGCAGCAGTGGCGCCGATCGACAAGCCTGCCAGCCCACGCGCAGCCAGCGTGGCTCCGGCGCCGACGGCCGGTCCCATGCCCGCGGCGCCCTCAGCGAACGCCGCCGTCGAGGCGGACGCGGCACCGAGGGACCCGGCTGCCGAGGTCGCAAGCCCAGACAGGGCACGAGCTGCCGCGACGCTCGCAGCCAGCACGAGCACCGGATGCTCGGCGATGGTCTTGCCAGCCGCCTTGAACACCTCGCCCTGGCGGCCCACCGCCGCGGCGTTGTCGTTGCCGGCCCGGGTTGCCGCCGCATAGGCGTCGATCGCCCGCAGCTGCGAGGCGGTGAGCCCACCCGTGGCGGCCGCAGCAGCATTCTGAGCAGCCTCAGACGCCGCTAGCGCGCGGTTCTCCGCCTCGATTTGGCGCTGGAGCTTCGCGGCCGCAGCCTCCTGGCTCGCCTTCGCCCGGGCTGCCCGGTCCGAGGCAGCGATGCCCTTGTCGTTGCTGGCCGCCGACCGATCCTGCGCACCCGAGAGCTTGTCGAGAGAGCCGGTGAGCTGATCCGCGCTGGCGCGAGCCTTGGCGTCGCCCTCCGAGGTGTATCGGAAGACCCACTCTTCGACGTGCTGTTCTGCGGCAGCCATGGAGATCTCCAGGTGCGGCTACCCGCTCGTCGCGCTCAGGCGCGCCGGACACGGGAGGCTGGAATGGTGCGATGGGTTATCGGGACTGGCGAAGGCTCTACCGACGCGCGTCGTCGGTAGAGCCTTCGCCGAAGCGGCGTGGGCGCCGCGGCTAGCCCTTCCCGAACTTCGCCTTCGCCCGGGCCTTGAGATCGGACAGCACTGCCCGGACTCCGGCGATATCGTCCGCCGCGGCCTCGAACTCCGGCTCACCGTCACGATCGGCGGTGTTGCTGCGATGGTTGGCCAGCGTCACCATGTCGAGCCGCTTGAGCAGGCCGACCTCCCAGGGCGTGGGCTCGACGCCGCTGAGCCGGGCCCAGGCCTCGATCTCGCAAAACGATAGCGGATTGAGGCCGAAGCCGTTGCTGGTCCGGGCACTGCTCAACTCGCAGTACCAGCGCCAGACGTAGTCGAGGACGAACGGAGGCGTGCCCTGGTAGCCCTGGGACGCCGCGCTCCATTCGCCGTGCTGGACCAGCTGCTCGGCTACGCCTTCAAGAAATTTGCCCGGTCCACGATGAAGGCATCGGCCTGCTCGCGCAGCCAGGGCAGTTTCTTGTAGGCCTCACGCGCGCTCTCGGGCGTGCACTCCTTCTCGCCGCCGTCGAAGCCGATGCCCTCCCAGGAGATCGTGCAGGCGACGAGCACCTCCAAGCGATCGGCCTCGATGCCCTCGGCGGTGGCGCGCACGCGGCGCCCGGTGGACGCAGTCGCGAGGCGGCGGTTCGAGATGCGGCGGTCGGCCTTGCGATAGCGATCGCTGTCCTCACCGGCCAGCATCACCGAGATGGGCTTGCCGTCGCTTTGCAGCAGGACGGCGCCGGTGGTCGGGTGCACGACCTCCATCTTCGCGCCGGCCTCGGCGCTCGCGGTGGTGTCGAGGGTCGAAAGATCCATGTCGAGATTCCTGTTCGTCGGGGATGCCGGGGTGCGGGTGGTGGACGTGGCGGCCCCGACAGCCGCCACGTCCGTCACTCACGCGCCGCCGAGGAGGGGGCGGCGGTCAGTGATCTGGATCAGGCGATGTTGCCGAGCTCGTCGAAGATCTCGGAGTTGATGCCGATGTTGAACGTGCGCTTGAGGACGTTGTCCGTCGTGCCCACGCTCTTCCGCTTGCTCATCACGAGTCCGGCGAAGTATTCGATGGTGTTCGGGTCGCCCTCGATCGGCGCGTCGGGCGTCTCGATGCGGAAAGCGAAGTTCGACTTCGACGCCTGCGCATCGACCATCGCCGCCTGACCGGCATCGCCCTGCACGACGCCGACGGTGACGGCCATGGTGCCGGCGTCGGCCTGGCCCTTGGCCTTCTCGACGCGGCCGCGGCCGACCTCGGAGAAGCTGACCGAGGAATTCTCGTCGCCGTAGTCTCCGAAGCTCTCGACCTTCTTGATCTCGACCCAGCCGGTAGT
This sequence comes from Methylobacterium sp. CM6246, assembly GCF_054818005.1. NCBI lineage: Bacteria > Pseudomonadati > Pseudomonadota > Alphaproteobacteria > Hyphomicrobiales > Methylobacteriaceae > Methylobacterium > Methylobacterium sp. CM6246. The sequence goes on along the minus strand of NZ_JBTXKY010000001.1, from coordinate 6,097,052 downwards.
GATCGCCTTCAAGCTGATCAGCGTAACGTGGTCGGGATCGATGGCGGGGCCGATCCACATGCGAGTGCCGGAGGCGGTTTTGATCGCCATGACAGGTGTCCTTTGTAATTGTCACGGCTGCCCATGCCGCAGAGTTGTTCGGATCGACACGCGCTGGGCGGCGCGGCCATCACAATCCTTCGGCCGATCTATTCGGGATCGTCGAAGTGATAGGTGTACGGAACGATCACCGACGTCCGGAAATAGTTGCCGTCGTCATTGTCGTCGTTCATGAGCGGGGAAGTCGGCGTCAGGAACTCGACGCCGTTGACCTTCCGCGATCGAAACAGCTTCGCGATCTCTTCGCCTCGCGCGAGCGGCCAGTCCGTGCCGTTCCCCCGCGCCGCGAGGATCACGACTCGCACCGCGCCCTCCTCGACGTAGGACCGGCTGTGCGTGGTGCGGCTCTCGTTCGAGATAGGGAACTGCACCATGCAGTACGGCGCCGGCGCCGGCGGGGGCTTCTCCGGCCCGTTCGGGAAGACGATGACCGGTTTGCCACCGGCCACAGGGGACCAGTCGGTGAGCACCTGCTTCACCGTTGCGACGACATGCTGCTTGGCCACGGGACCTCAGCGTAAGGTGACGGTGATGATCGGGACGCGCGTCGAGCGCTCCAGCTTCATGCCGGCGACGCGCACGGGCTGCTGGCGGAGCAGGGCACGAGCCCCTCGGCCGTGCGCGCCGGCGATGTAGTCGACGAGCGGCGACTCGTAGCCGAACCCGATGCTCACGCTGTTGCCGAACCGGCGCTCCCCCAGCACGGCCACCGCCTGGTAGACGCCGGTCGGCGCGCTCGAGGACTGCCCCTCCTCGATCTTCTTGGCGTAGGGCGCGAGGCTCATGAACACATAGCGCGCGGCCGCGGGCGGGTTCTTCGGGTCCACCCGCTGCCCGTCGGCGAGCAGGATGTGCGAGGCCGCGTACTGGCCGGTCAGCCGAGGCGAGTGGGTGACGATCTGGTCGTAGATCCAGGCGAGCGCCTCGGTGACGCGCGCGAACCGGAAGACGACCTCACCCCGGTTCGGATTGAGTCGATCGAGCGAGGCGTGGGCGCGCCCGTCCACCACCGTATCGTGCTCGGGCGGAAGGCCGGTCTCGGCGCTATAGGCCGCCTCCGCCCGCTGTGCAGCCTCGCGGGCCGCCGCGGTGACGATGAGGCGGTGCTTCTCGGGCGAGAGCGCCTGCGCCACGGCGGCACGGACCGACGCGCTGGATCCGGACGGCATCAGCCCCTCACCGTGCAGTCGTACGCGAGCAGCACGCCCGCAATCCGGTGCGTGTTGTCGTCCACGCTCTTGAAGGTGCGCTGCAGGCCGTTGATCCAGACGGTGTCCAACCCCGCCGTCTCGATCGGCACCGGGAAGCCACCGGCGGCCACGTCGGCAGCCAGCAGGATCACGCGGCTGTCGCCCTGGTTGATGCCGCCCACGAGCTCGCTGGGCGCGTACCCGGTGACGATCGCCCGCACGTCGATCTGAGCATCGTAGGCGGTGGGCGTGCTGTTGGGCGAACTCCGCCGGAGCGACACGACCTCGCCGCGGCGCTCCATCTCGGACGCATACAGGGCGGGCGTCGGGGCGGACTCGATCTCCAGGTGGACGTCGTCGACCGCGACCTCGTCAGCCTTGCGGATGGTGATCGCGAACTCCTCGCCATCCATGCGCAGCCGATCGCCGATGGTGAGCCCCCGGGTGACGTCGCACGAGCGCACGGTCAGCTTGCCGCCGCGCCCCTGGAACGGCACGCCGACGACGCTGACGGTGACCGCGCGCTCGAACTGAAGGCGGGCCCACTGCACCGAGCCGAGCGGCTGATACGAGCCCTTGATGCGGCGCAGGAACTGCACCCGCTGATTCATGCTGCCGGCAGCGATGGGCATCGGTCAGCCTGCCGCGCTACTGCGTCTGCTCGACGACGAACGATCCGGTCGTGACCGTCTCGCGGAACCCGTCCGTGGTCCCATCCGGGAACGTGACGCGGCATTGGATCCAGTAGGTCGCCAGGGCCTCGAGGGCCTCAGTCTCGGCCGGCTTCATCCGATAGACGAGCTTCTTGCCGACCACCGTGAGATCGCTCTCGGTGATCGTCTTGATCGCGCGGCCGCCAGCGCTCTTCCCGTAAGTCAGGCGGACCTTGAGGCCGGTCGGATCGATCGCGACGCCATCCGCATCGTCGATGTCGATCTCGATCAGGCGATCGTCACCGCGACGGACCGAGAAGGGTGCGTTGACGAACGCCATCGATCTGACCTTACGAGTCGGCGAGGGCGAGGTTGAGGGTCGCCGTGTAGTCGCCGGCGCTCGTGTAGGCCTCATCCGGGCAGTCGAGGCCGCCGAGGAAGGTGCCGCCGGTGGCCGCCGTCCACATGCCGAGAAAGGCGACCGTCTTGCCGGCCGGGACGGTCTGCTTGGCGCCGACGCCCTGCTTGGCTCCGGCCGCCGAGGCGCCCCAGGTGACGGCAGTCCGGGCATAGCCGGTGCCGGTCATTTCGCTGGCGCCGGTCGAACCCGGGTCGGCGGTGTGCAGCGAGACGAATCCCGCCTGCGCCGCCAAGGCGTCCAGCATGACTGCCTTCGCGGCATTCAGGAATACGGACATGGTGCTCTCCTTCTACGTCTGCGCCTACAGCTTGCCCTTGAGCACAGCTGATCCCTGCCGCACCCCGTGAAGAGAGGCCGGCTGCTGCCGAATGCCGAGCAGGGCGGCCGGCGCGGCTCTGGTCCCCCGCAACCGGATCGGCACCGCGGTGAGGACGGTGTTGCCGTTGAGGCCGACGCCGCGGATCACCGCGGTGGCCGTGCCGAATCCGATGCCTGCCTTTCGGCCGCGCCCAGTTTCCGAGGCTACAGCGGCCGCGCGGCCAACCCCGGGAATCGAGCGGCGCCCGGTGGCGGTGGTGGTACCTGCGGCGCTCGCCGTGCCCACCCCGCGGACAGACTTGCGGCCGGTACCAGTGCTGGACCCGATACCCGATGCCGATCCGGCGCCGGCGGCCGAGTGCGCGCTGGTCGCCGATCCGGACCCGACACCAGAGATCTGGCCCGAGCCCGAGACAGACTTGCGGCCGCGCCCTTCAGCAGCAGCGATCCCGGCGGCCCTGCCTGAGCCGGATGATGCCTTGCGCCCGGACCCCGTGAGAGATCCCGTCGCCTGGCCGAGGCCGGATCCCGCGCCAGCCTGCTGCGCGATCCCGGTCCCGGTGGTGGAGCCAGTCGCGGTCGCACTGCCAGTGCCGCGGCGAGACGAACTGCCGATACCGACGGCGCCGGCAAAGGCGTTGGCCAATCCGGACGCGCGTCGAGCGGTCGAGCCGGTGCCGGTGATCGCCCCGCGGACCGTGACCGGGCCGGAGCCGGAGCGCTGCGCGGCGCCGGACCCGGTCGAGATCCCGATCGCGGAACTCGATCCCGCGCCGGTCGCCCCGCGCCGCCCGGATCCCTGCGCTGCCGAGACCGCGGAGGCCGTGCCCGCACCGGCGACGCTCTTCCGTCCCGTACCGTCTGCCGACGCGACCGCGCTGGCAGAGCCGGTGCCGGTCCCAGGCTTCGATCCCTGGCCGGTGACGGAGGCGACGGCCGCGGCCAGGCCAAAGCCGCGCGCCGACTTCGCGCCGGTACCGGTGGCCGCTGCGACTGCCGATGCGAGCCCGGTACCGCGTGCCGACTTGACGCCGGAGCCTGTAGCGGTGGCCACGGCCGAGGCCGAGCCGGTACCTGCGCCAGGCTTTTTGCCGGTCCCTGTGGCGGATCCGATCGCCGCCGCGGAGCCTGAGCCCCGCGCCGACTTCAGACCTGTGCCGGTTTCAGACGCAACCGCAGTCGCCAGGCTGGCGCCAGATGCAGCCTTGCGCCCGGTCGCGGTCGAGGTGCCGACCGCGGTGGCCAGCCCGGCACCAAGCGCACCCTTCCGGCCGGAGCCGGTCGAGGTGGCGACGGCCGAGGCGGAGCCGCTGCCCTGGACGGACCTGGCGGCGCTCGTCCCGACGGCGGAGCCAATGCTCGAGGCGGTGCCGGCGCCGGCGGCGCCCTTGCGGCCCGCACCCGTCTCTACAGCAGTAGCCGAGGCCAGGCCGCTGCCAAGCGCGCCCTTGCGGCCCGAGGCCGTCGCCGCGGCGACGGATGATACGGCGGCCGATCCCTTCCCGCCCTTCAGGCCGGTCCCGGTGCCGGACGCGATAGCGCTCGCCAGCCCGGACCCGGCCGCACCCCTGCGCCCCGTAGCGGTCGCTCTGGCAACGGCCGTATCGGTGCCAGCGCCTTGAGCTGCCTTCCGGCCTGTGCCGGTTGCTCTCGCGACAGCCGAATTGGTGACCGTCGCGCGCGCGGCCTTGCGGCCGGTGCTGGTCGTGACGCCCCGGGCGGTCGCGGTGCCAGCGCCAATGCGCGAATCCACTGGCGTAGGCGTACCGCCGCCGGAATCCGCAACCGTCGGCGGGGCGGCGGCATAAGGATGGCTCGCCGGCAGGAGCGCCTGTAGCCCGTTGTTCCAGGCGCGGTAGCCCTGCCACTGCGCTAGTTCGGCGGCCGAGATCACGCCTGACCAGAGGATCGCTTCGGCGAAGGCGCCCTTCGGCGAGTTGCCGCCCTGGCCGGTGCGCATAACGCCCAGCCGGTCCATCTGGTAGACGCTCAGATTGGCGTGCGAGGCGGTACCGCCATCGACGCCGTTCAGAGAGGTCTTGTAATCCGTCAACGACGTCGGGACGCCGTCGATCATGACCGGCGCCCCAACCGGGATCGTGGTCGAGGCCTGGTTGAACCCGTACCAGTAACTGAGCTTGCCGGGGCCTGAGATGAAACAGAGCGGGATGACGCCGGCGCTGTCGAAGGGATCAGACCCGTTCGGCGTTATCAGCGAGATGAGGCGGCTGTCGGAATCGTCCGCGTTCTGCCGGAAGACGGCGCCGGTGCCCAGCGGCAGGTTCGGCGGATAAGCCTGCCCTGCCGCGGTGCGCCAGCCGCCGTTGCCGTTGCTCTCGATCCCGGGCTTGCCGGTCCCGAACGCATCCGGGTTCCACGTGAGGCCTGATCCCTCCAGGAAGAGGGTGCGCCCCTTGCCGGAGCGGTCGACCCAGTTGCCCGGGGCTCCGCCCGACAGTACGTCAGCACCGGGCGCAACAGCGCCGAACGGGTCCTTGGTCCGATACCACCCCTCGAGCGTGACGCTCTTGAGGTTGAGGGGAGTCCAGAGGGCCATCAGGCTACGCGAACGTCGCCAGGGCGGTGTCGATCAACGCAGCGAGCGGCGCGAGGGTGTCGGCCGCGACGGTCAGTGGCACGATCTGGCCGTCGCCCTCATGGGTCCAGCCCACATAGCCGCCGGCGCCGTCGTTCGGCAGGTTTGCCAGGAGCCAGTCGGTGACGGCCTTGCACGCGATGATCGAGCGCATGAATTCCGCGTCGATGTCGTAATCCGGGGCCTGCAGCGCCTCCTTGGCGTACTCCGCCAGCCCCTCGACGCCCTGGATCGAACGGCCGACGCCCTGAGAGCCGTTGAGCGCCTGGTACAAGCCGACCAGCGCGACGAGCGGGACGCGCGCCCCCGCATCGATCAGCCCCTTCAGTCCCCGCAGATTGACGGAGCAGGTCTGGGCCGTGGCGATGACCAGCCGATAGGCGGTCTCTGCGGTCTGGGGCGCGCTGGTCGGCAGCGGCATGGCGAGGCGTCCTCGATCCAGATGAAGCAAGCGGGCCGGCCCAAGGCCGACCGAGACGGTCAGGCTGCCAGCCTCACGAATGGTTCGGGCTCACGCGATAGCGGCCAGCGAGACTTCGCAGGCCGTATTCGATCTCGCGTGGGACGGTCCCCGCGGTGACCTCGCGGTTCGTGTAGAAGTGCGCGGCCAGCAATAGGATCGACTGCTTCAGGCTCGCGGGGACCAGGTCGGGCTCGGGCCAGCCAGCCTTGAACGTCACCCGGTATCGCCGAGGATCGGCCATGTCCCCTTGGGAGCGGAACGCAGGGGCTGACAATCGCGCGATCACCCCGTTGCCGTTCATGAGCGCCAGCATGAAATCGCCAGGCTCGAAGGCAGTGTAGGCGCCACGATCGAGCCGCCGCTCCAGGGTCGGTGCCATGTCGTCGGGGATGGGCCGCAGCGGCAGTTCGGTGGCGTCGCCGACCTGGTCGAGGAAGAGCTCGAACTCCTCCTCCAGCAGGCAGTAACCGTTCAGCCAGCCGTCCGGGCCATGGAGGAAGTCGAAGGCGGCCGCGATGTAGCCGAGGAGCAGGCGATCCTCGTCGTCATGCCGAATGCGCGCATGCGCCTTCAGCGTATCGAGCGACACGACGTCGAGCTTCTGCTCTGGCGTCAACGGGGCTGAGATCCGACGCAGGTCCACCCGACCGCCTCACTTCGTCTCGTAGCCGCGGAGCGTGCCAGGCCGGGCCATCTTGTCGGCGCCTGGCCGCGTGACCGCCTTCGGCTGCTGGCGCTCGGCCCGGTAGGGGTCGACCTCCGCATCGGACGAGCGGATCGGGCGCGGGGTCTCCGCGCCGTCCTTGTGATCGTCGGCCATCAGAGGGTGACGGTCTGCTGCGTGGTCAGGGCGTTCCCGCCCGCACCGGTGGCGGCCGAGGTGGCGGCACGCCGGGCGAGCTCGTCCTGGATCACCCTGTCCGCCTGCTCGGTGCTCAGACCCGCATCGCTGCCGGTGATCTTCTTGGCCAGGGCGATGCGCTGGAGACGGTGGCTCTCTCCCCATGCAGTCGGGATCTCGATGGCGGACTTGCGCTCGGCCTCGGTGTCCAGCTGCGCCTGCCGCTGCTGCGCCGGCGCGGCGTTCAGCTGCACGATCGGCTCGGCCAGCCCGTCGTTGTACCAGCGCAGCGCCGTATAGGGCTCGGCTCCGCGGATATCCCCGACGCGCTCGGTGATCGTCGGGACGAGGAACGACATCGGCACGAGGCCGGTGTCCCCGTTCTTGATCCTCTGGAAATCCTCGACCGTGGCCACGTTCTTCGCCATGTCCGTCGTCCTCGTGATGCTGAAAGGGGCGGCGAAGACGTCGCCGCGGCGTGCCGCGCGCCAGCCGAGGCCAGCGCGCGGCTATGCGGACGGCGATCAGCCGGCGGTGGTGGAGGGCGAGCCCGCGCGGACGTGGGTCAGCCGGACCGCGGCCTTGGGCTGATCCAGGAAGACGTCGTGCTGCATCTCGCAGAGGATCGCGCTCATGTTCTGCTGCCAGAGCAGGACGAGCGTGCCGCCGTCGTCGATGGTCGCCTCGGTGGAGGTCTTCATGGTCATGCCCTCCTCCTCGGCGAAGAGCACATGGCCGAAGTCGACGAGGCCCAGGTCGCCCTCGTCGGTGCTGGTGCCACCGTTCTCGGCGAACTGGTTGGACACCAGGATGCGGATGCCCTTCCAGCGCGGGTTCACCGGATCGTCCACGCCCGGGTAGATCAGGTTGTTGTTGCCATCACGCAGATCCGCGAGGAACTGCATGAACCGGTAGCCCATGGTCCACTTCCATGTGTCGGAGCGGACGATATTGGCGCCGGTCATCGCCAGCATCATGCGGGACGCGACCCGGTCGAGCTCGCCCACGGTCGGCGCTCGGTTGTTGGCGAACAGTCCGGTGCCCGAGCCATCGAGGACGGTGATGCCCGGCTGGTTGAAGATGCCGGTCGGCGTGGCTCCGACGCCCGTACCGAAGTACATGGCCGAATCCATCTTCAGGCCCATCACCCGCTGAAGGTCGCTGCGGACGTATTCCTCGAGGCGGCCGATGGTCCACTTGGCCGCTTCGTTGGTCATGTAGACGATGCCGGCCAGCTTGTGGCTGCGCATGTCGATGTCGTCGAAGGTGGGCGCGCCGACCGGCTTCTTCGCGCCCTCGCCGACGTAGGCGGCGGTCGCCGAGCCGACGCCGCGGGCCTGCCGGTACGTGCCGCCGATGAGCTGCACGCGGCGCGGGTTGCCCTGGAGGAAGGTCGCGGCCGGATAGAGGATCGGGATGATCTCCTCCGCGACCGGCTGCGGCAGAAGCACGTTGTTGGAGACGCTCGAGGCGAGGCCGGCCTTGAAGCGCTGCTCACGCGCCTTGGCGTCGAACTCCTTCAGCGTCTCGCCGTAACCTTCCTGCTTGAGCAGGTCGACCGGGCTGATGCGCTCGCCGGAGCCGCTCTCCTGCGACTGCTTGTTGAGGATGGCGGCCTTCACCTGGGCGGCGATCGGCAGCAGCGCCTTCTGGACGTCCTTCACCTGCTTGGCGGGGGCCGCATAGGGCCGGTGCTCGCCGCCCGTGCCACCGCCGACTGGGCCATCGGCAGCTTTCGAGGTGGAGCCTTCGATGGCCTCGTCCGCCTCCGCGATGGTGATCAGCCGGTCCAGCGCCTTCAGGCCGTTCACGCCGGCCTCGTAGGCGGTGACCGCTTCGTCCGTCGGGTCGGTGGCGAAGGCGGCCGTCTTCAGCGCCTGAAGAGCGATGCGCTTGGCCTTCCGCTCCTCACGCAATTCTTGCAGAGTCTTCATCACTTTGCTCCGTAAGACAAGCCTGGAGAGCAGCCCCGCAGCTGCGGGCCTCCAGGTTTCAGATGCTGGCTGCGGGGATTCGGTGAGCGCTTAGGCGCTCAGGCGCGCCTCGATGTCGGCGTGCCGCTCGGCAGCCGCGTTGCGACGCTCAATGCGATCATGCAGGGCGCCGAGCGCCGGCAGATCCTTGGTGAAGACGTCCTTGAGCTTCTGCTCGGGCGTCGGCTCGGGCGCGGGCTTGGGCCCGTCCTCCTCGGGCTTCGGGTCCGCCGCCTCGGTCTTGCCCTTCAGGCCCAGCGCGATGAGCAGCTTCGACACCACCGACTCCGCCAGGCCTGCCGGCTCGGCCGACACCGACTTCAGCGGGTCGATCTGGGTCAGGGCCGAGCACTTGTGCGCCACCTCGGTATCGGTGGCCGTCCAGCTGTCGCCGTCCTGCTTGTAGATCGTGATCTTGGCGGCCGGATCGTCCGAGGAGCCCGAGACAGTCGCCCCGGGGACCTCGATCGAGCCGTCGCTGACCACCTTCGTCACCTTGCCCCGCGCCGTCTCGCCGTTCGCCGACCAGGAGACGAAGTCGCCGATGGCGATGCTGCTCGCCTTCTCCAGGTGCGGCTCGCCGGAGGCGTCCTTCCAGGCCACGAAGCGCTCCCCGCCGAGGACGAGCGACTTGCGCTCGGTCCCAGCCCGCCGGTGGGCGTCCTCGAACACCTTGCGCGGCATGATCACGCCGTTCTCGATCCGCCAGGTATCGAGCACCTCCTCGATCATCTCCCGGGCCATCGCGTCGCCCCTGGCCGCGGCCTTGGCCAGCGCCGCCGGGTTGGCCGGGACGGTGCACGGCGAGCACTCGAACAGCTCGGCCGAGTGGATCATGTAGCCCGGACAGAAGTAGCCACCCTGCTCGTCCTCCGGCACTTCGCGGCGCTCGATGGCGGTGGGCATGAACCCGATCGAGCAGGCGCGCACGCTGCCGGCGGCGAAGTGGATCGCGAGGCGGTCGGCCATGGGCTCGCCCTGCACCAGGGTCAGCGTGCCCTCGGTGCGCTTCGGCCGGCCGGTGAGGGTCTTCTCGATGTCGGACCAGGTGCCGACGGGCGGATCCCCGGCGCGGTGGGACCACGGCGCCACCGGGTTCTTCTCGAACTCGGTGGTGTCCAGGCCGACCTGCACGACGATGTCGCGATCGCGGTCCTCGATCTCCGCCGACATGACGAAGCGGATGGTCCCCGCCTCCTTGTCGAACTTCGGGGCCTTCTCGACGAGGCGAGCCGCCTTCAGGATCACGCCGTTGTCGCGCGCGAACTGCTTGCGCTCCACGCCGCCGTAGCCGCGCGAGCCGAGGTATTCATCGATCGAGACGCGCTTCGAGGGCATCAGGCTACTCCTGAGGAATGGACGAGCCGCGGGCCCGCCTTGCCAGCGTTGTTGTCGGGGCTTTCATCCTCACCCGCGCCGGGCTGCGTCGCGTTCTGGCCGGTGGCTGCCTGGATGACGTTCCCGGCCCGGTCGACGAGGGCCATGGTGACGGGGACGGTGCGGACCTGGCCGCCCTGTCCAAGCGGGTTCAGACGGAACGGCATGATCTCGCGCGCCTCGTCGATCTCCATGATGCCGGTGCTCATGCCGGTCTTCACGAGCTTCTCGATCGTGTCCGGATCGTTCGACATCAGCGCCGAGCGGTCGAACTGGAGGCTGTATCGAGGCCAGTCGTCCTGCGGCAGCGAGTGGTTCCGGAACTTGGTCTCGATGTTGAACGCCAACGGCATCAAGCAGTCGTTCACATACTGCCGGTTCATCGACGCCATGTTGTTGTAGGCGACCGATTCCAGCGCGTAGATCCGGTGCGGCGGCACATCCATCAGGCCGCAGATCCGCATCACGGCCTGCGTGAAGCTGTCCTTGCTCTGGGCGTCCACCGCGTTGATCGCGATCGGCTTCGCGGTGAGGCCCGCCTCCAGCAGGATCGCTTCGCCGGTGCCGCTTGCCCGCCGGGCAGCCTCGCGCAGCTGATCCTTCAGCCGGCGGAAGGCCGCCTCGCCCATGTCCGAGTTGGGGAAGCCCTCCTTGGTCTCGAACACGAGCGGCTGCTTGCCGTCGTTGCCGAACAGCTTGGTCTGATAGCGCCCGATCGCGGACAGCAGATCGAGGTTCGGGGATCCCAGAACGACGTTCGACAGACCGTTGACGCCGTCGAGGAGCCGTCCGCGCAGATGGATCATCTCGTGCTCGGGCACGATCAGGTACGTGTCGCCGAGAACCGCGCGGTCGTATTCGGTGGCGGCCACGATCTCGTAGAAGATGTTGCCGCGATCGCTGACCCGCATCCGGGCCCGGCCCGGCATGATCGGGATGTACTCCTCGATCGTGTCCTCGCGGTCCCGCGGGGTGTAGATGTAGGCGTTCTGCGCCACCTCATGGTGGAGCACGATCATCCGCCAGAACTCCGGCCAGGTCATCGCCGTGTGGTTCGGCTTGGTCATCAGGTGGTAGGCGAGCTCGCCCTTCACCGGCTCGACCATCTGCCAGCCGCGGCCGTTGCGGCGCCACTGCAGCATCTCGGCCTTCGAGATGTCCCGCGCCTTCACGTCGGCGCACTGGATCAGCAGGGCGAGGCCGGTGGCGCTGCCCTGGTAGAAGCCGGACCCGACGCCGAGGAAGCCGAGATCGTCCCAGCCGCGGTCGTACATCTCGCGGGCGATCGTCTCGCGCTGGTCCTGGGCCGGCCCGGAGTAGACGCGCTGCCCCGCCTGGTCCGACTTGGCGAGCCCCGCCCACATCTCGGCTTCGGTCTGCGGCATGTTCAGAATCCGATCAGCCCACGTTCCATGTAGATCGACGGCTTCTCGACCTTCACGCCGGCCGGGATGCTGCCGCTCTCGTGCGCCAGCCGGGCCGCGTTCGCGTTGATCGCCGCGTCGAAGCCGTCGATCGAAGCCTTCGATCCGGGCTTTGCCTTCTTGGGCAGGACGTTGTCGTTGGGATTTCGCCTAACGTTTTCAGAGGTTTATCTCCGGCGTCGCAACGGTTGCGCAAATGGCGGACCCAAGCGCGACGGCGGCAGCGGTCTCGGACAGGGCTGGAACGTCGAGCAGACGGTCGGCCAGGCGGCCCATAACCTCGGCGTGCCGGACCACCGGCAGCACCGGGTGCGCGTACACCTGGAGCGTCATGTCGAACTTACTGTGGCCCATCAGGCTCGCCACCGTGGGCAGGTCCATGCCGTTCGCGATCCACCAGGAGGACGCGAAATGCCGGAGCGCGTGGAAGTGGAACGAGCCTTTCCCATCGTCCAGGCCAGCACGACGTAGGAGTGGCCGCCAGTGCGCGCCGTGGAAGTTGCTCGGGCGGATCTGCAAGCCGGTGTCCGTGCGGAAGACGAGATTTCGCTCGTTCTCGACGAAGTAGTGGCTCATCCACCGCGACAGCAGCGCCGAGAGGTGGGCCGGCATAGGAACGTCACGCACACCGGACTCGGTCTTCGGTCCCTTCACCTCGTCGAACCGGCTCAGGGCCGTCCGGACGCGGATCATGCCCTCGTCGAAGTCCAAAGAATTCAGTGTGAGGCCGACGATCTCGCCGTAGCGGAGGCCGCAGAACGCTGCGAGATGCACGAAGCATTTCAGACGGAGGAAGGTGATCGGGTGCTGCCAGAACGCTCGATCCTCGACCGCCTTCAGAAGGTCGCGGACCTGTTCCGTTGTGAACGTGCGAACCTTCGGCATCTTCAGGCCGCGCATGAGCTTCAGGGCCGGTGTGATCGGATCGGATCGCAAATAGCCCCGGCGCCGCCCGAACTCACACGCTTGCCTCAAATAGAAAACGTGGGATCGCGCGGTGCGCGGTGAAAGCTTGTGAGATTTCATCAATGTCCGAAACAAGTCTTCAACGTGGGCCGCTCGCAGATCGGAAACTTTTAGCTTGCCGAGGTTCGGGATTAGGTGCAGATCAACCGACCGGCGCAAATTTCCCATCGAGCTAAGGCCGATTTGCTTCGCCTCAACTCTGTCCTCATTTTCCTTGATCCACTCGTCGCACATCCGCTTGACGGTCACGGTGCCATTGAGCGTATGGAGGTTGCCGCTGGCTATGTCGTCTTCAATCTTACGCTTGAAAGTATCGGCATCCTTCTTCCTCGCAAAACTCTTAGATTTGTGCTTTCCTGCAAGGAGATACCGAACTTCCCACGCTGACCGTTGCTCACCCTTCGGTGTGGTCCACTCGCGCTTGTTAACACTCGCCATCTCGGTTCTCCTGAATTGCCGCCGCCGGCGTGAGATTCCCCGGGGCGGGGATCGTGGGCTCGAAGAGGGGTATCAGCGCACCCACCGTGCTCTGCGGGCCAGCCTCCCGGCCGCCACGAGTCATTCACCCGTCCAGGTCATCGGGGCGTCGATTTCGGCGCGAAGGAAGTCGATTTGGGCAATGTGAGTGCCGGCCCACCGGATGTCGATATGAGCGAGGAAGGCGAGGATACGGCCTATCAAGCCGAACCTCCATTGTGACCCACGCCTCTTGCTACGCAGACAGTTGCGCCGAGATCGACCTCGATGCCGGCCTCGGCGTAGTAGCGATCTTGGCCGCCTCCGATCGTCCGAAGGCGCCGACGGGATCCGGCTGCTCCATTGCGTGGATGGCCTGGGTGACGGGGCCGAAATAATGCCTCGGCCCCTGACGTATTAACCGGTCCTGTCGTTTCCAAAGGTGTAGTAAGCGCGTGATGCTATAGGCGCGCGAAGCCGTCGCCGCTCTCTATGACAGAGTGGTGGGGTTAGGGCCGGGATGGAAGTTGTACCTTACGCTCGGCCTGCTTTTCTGATACGCAAGAATGTATGTGGATGTCAATTCCTGATGCGCAGAAAAGGCGTGGCCGGCCCGCGACGGGTGTCACACCGCAACATGGGGTCCGCATGTCCGATGACTTGCTGGCCGGCGTCGAGGCCTGGCGCGAGGCGCAGGCGGATCCAAAGCCTTCGCGTGCGGAAGCCATCCGCCGCATCCTCACGGATCACCTCCGCGCGAAAGGCTTCCTGAAGTAGGATCTCGCCGCGACGCTTCGACCGGGACTTGACATACGAGTTCCGCATCAGGCGCCTTCGTCCCCTAAGAATCTCGTGGCAGACAATCAAGGTATAGAGCTCGATGTAGTCGAGTTCGTGCTTCAGCGTCGTGGAGGCGCACCGTGCCGGGTCTAGACGCTGAGGGTCCCCGCGTTGCGCGACTGCGCCGCGAACTTGTAGCCGAACTCGGTGGCGACCTCGACCCGCAGCGCCAAAGTCTCGGCGCCCTGATCCATCGTTACCTCGTACGCGCCCGCCGGCTGATCCCGACCGCCAAGCGTCGCGTCTTCTTCGTCCGCCGGTTCTGGGATGGCGACGTCGTGACACGCCACGTCGACACGGTATTCGCAATGGCGCGGCTAATCGAGGAAGGTGCTGACCTGACGCCGTACCTGTCGAGCCGAGCGCATCGGCCAGGCAAGCATCCGCGCGACGCGCAGCACGATGGGGATTTCGGCCTCGCCGCCTACGATGTGCATCACCTTCATTTCGATCCCGTCGATTCGGTCGGCCCGCGCAAGACCCGGCAGATGGACAAGGAGGACGCAATGCTGTTCGCGACCTTCGGCCGAGAAGATGCGGCGTTTATCATGGTCGGCACGCACAAAAGCTTCCACGACGGGACGCTAGAGAACGCCGTCGTCCAGGCCCGCGCCGATGCCGGCCACATGATGCTGAAGGGGATTAAGGGGGAGTCGGGCTTCACCGCGCTCCAGCGGACGAAGATGGGCTTGCGGGGATTGAACGCTGCGGTCGCGATCGGCGGCGAAGCCGCCATCAGCTCATTGGTAATGAGCAATGGCAGCTCGATGCGGACGCTCCGCATGGCCGATTTTGCCGCGTGGCGGATTCAGGATGTCGACCCGATCCTCGACGATATCGAGCGGGCCAGGGCGCTCCTCGGGCCGCGTGTGCCGGACGATCCCGACTTCTCTTGGGGCTTCGATCGGACCCGCCTGGTGCTGGTCGAGGCCAAGAGCCGCACGGGGTTTAACTTCGCTGATCAGCCGAGTTGAACGTGGCGTGGTGCTCGGCTGCATCTATATGCTGACCGAGAGAGCCGAGTTGCTCGCCGCACCGATCCATCAGATTCATTGGCTCCCGCGCAAGTGCTCGCTAAGCGTGCTGAAGTCACTAGGCTCGTCCTCGTGCCCGGCTAGCGGTGTGTTCTCGGCCGCCACCCGCGGTAGGAGCGCCGTGTCGACCAATTGGCTCATTCAGGCCGTGCCTCACTGCCGCTGGTGGACGAGACGACGCGTCGTCGCTCGACCCCCGCCCGGGATCTTGGTCGGCCTCGGACCGCGTCCGCGCAGGGGTTGGGGCATTCAACGACCGCTCAGCGACTTTTTTTTCCGATCGGGTCTCGGAAAATGGCTTCTCATTCGGTTGCCGCTCCCTTGCTCGCGATCCTTAATCCGCCCCCCCTATCCCTTTTGGCATTCGTCCGTCTGGCGGTGGCTTCACGCGGCTCGGGCGCGGCCTCCCAGGTCTGAGGCGACCGCCGGCATGCTGATGCGCTGAACCAATGCGTCGAGGTCGGTTCTGAAATCGGGATGGCGACGGGCGATGGCTGCGAGACCGGTCGCCACCTCGCGCCACCGCGCATCGTCCAAATTGGACACCGTGGTAGCGGGCGCCATTCGGTATTCAGAGGTGAGGCCGTTCCAATGGCGATGGAAGGCCATGATGCCGACGTTGAACTAAAAGACTACGCTGCGAAGGCTGATGCCGGCAGCATAGGCGGCTTCGATCGCCCCACGCTGTGGGTTCGTGCCTGCGATGCTCCTGCGGCCGGAAATCGTCCTGACTGAGGTATCGCACGACATGCAGGCGGGCTCCTCCGGCTAACCCGGATTGAGGGACTCGCGGCCGACCCTATACCGGCTGTCCTTATGGAATGTTGCGGCGCCGGTTAGGCGGATGGCGACGTGAGAACGTTTCGTAGAACTGTGTCTCAGATAAAGGTGCACTGACGTTTGGCGCAGCGCCGACATCAAATGGGTTGGATCTGACGCCCGGTACACGCTGCAGAGGTGGAAGAGCGCCGTAAGCCGTCATTAAGTTGCATCCAGAAAGCCGCCGTTCCGCTTTGCGCCCAAGTCGGCTATTCCGCCGAAAATGGGACGGCCCCGGAAGCGGACATCTGTCAAGCAGGCCACGACATGGCCGCACATGAGGAATCATCTCCAACTCCGGTCGACACAGCTCCCAGGCTGTTCGCCACGCTCCTGCGCCAGAGCGAGATAGTCTGTGTAGCCCTTCTCGCCGCCGCCATAATAGGTGGTCGGATCGTCGGCGTTGAGCGGGGCGCCTGCGCGCAACCTCTCCGGCAGATCGGGATTCGCGATGAACTTGCGGCCGAACGCGACGAGGTCGGCCATCCCCTCGTGAATCCAGCGCGCAGCGGTCCCGGTGTCGAAGCCTCCCGCGGCAATGAGCGTCCCTTTGAATCGCTCGCGGATAAGTTGGACGAGCGCCAGAGACCGCTGGTCGGGGGGCTCCCTCTTCTGCATCTGCTCCGAGGCCGGATTGACGACATGGAGATAGGCGAAGTCAAATTCGGCGAGCCGTTCGCTGATGTAGCCGAACGTGGCTTCCGGGTCATCGTCGCGGATCTCGTTCATCCTGCCAAGTGGCGAGATCCGGACACCGATGCGGTCTGGTCCCCAGATCCGAGAGAGCGCCTCGGCAACCTCCAGCAGCAGTCGCGTCCTGTTCCCCACCGTACCGCCATACGTGTCGGAGCGGCGGTTTGTGCTGCTTTCGATGAACTGGTCGAGCAGGTAGCCGTTTGCGGCGTGGATCTCGACCCCATCGAAGTCCGCGGACTGGGCGTTCCTCGCTGCGCGCTCGTACTGCCCCACGATATAGGGCATCTCCTCGAGGGCCAATGCGCGCGGACGAATGAAGGGGACGAGTGCCCCTTCTCCCCGTTCGTTCTCGATGAACGCCTTCCCCTGCGGAGTGATCGCAGATGGGGCAACGGGAAGCATGTTGTCGGGCTGCAGGGCCGGATGCGAGATCCGGCCGACATGCCACAACTGGCAGAAGATGCGTCCGCCGGACTCGTGCACGGCTTTGGTGACGTGCCGCCAGCCCTCGACTTGCGCGCTGCTGTGGATGCCCGGCGTCCAGGCATAGCCCTGCCCCTGCATCGAGACCTGTGCCGCCTCGCTGACAATGAGCGCTGCGGAAGCGCGTTGCGCGTAGTAGCAGGCGGCGAGAGGGCTCGGTACGTTGCCCGGTGACCGCGCGCGTGAGCGCGTGAGCGCGTGAGGGGCGCCATGATGATGCGATGCGGAAGCTCAAGAGGTCCCAGGCGATAGGGCTGGAACAGCACAGCCGGATCCGAAGCTGCCGCCGGGTCGCGCGTTCGCGAGAGGGTCGCTGCATCCGCCATGGAGTGACTCCTTCGGACGCACGGCCGGCAACAGGCCCCAGGGCGCCTCGATCGCGTGACGCGGAAGCCCACCAAGGCGGCGGCCCGTCCGCTGAAAGTCTAATCATAGGAACGGCGCGATCGCGTTCCCTGACGTCCGTCAGCGTCGGACGAACTCGATGCCGCCGATCCGATCGGCTGCGCATGGCGATCATTGGCCCTCGAGACGCTTCTGCAATCCGGAACAACGGCCGTGACGGAGTTCTCGCCACGACGAGACGGCTCCGGAGGCCATTCGCGAGCGCCACGGCGACGCTGCCGGGCCACCTGACGTCGCGATCGGTGGCCCGACATGGGCGGCGGCCCGCCGGCCGGCCCTGGGCCCGGGAGGACGGGGTCCCCGCAGCCACCGGAGTGAGGGGGGCGCAGGTGCCAAGCGCGCCGGGCACCTGCGCGCGGCGGCGCCTCAGAACGGGTACCGCAGGATCGCCGCCAGGGCGCACCCCGCGGGCAGCTCCGCGCGGCTCGCGCACAGAACCCGGGCGTCCGTGCAGAGGGCACGCCGGGCGACTTCATCGAGAATAGAATACGTTTCGGCGTCGTCGGAGACGGAGTACGTCACGCTGCCGTCAATATCGCTGACCAGGCCGGGGATCACGCGATCGAGGTCGACGACGAGCCGGTCGACAGCGGCCGCTGTCGCGGCATGGGCCGTCCGGGAGACGTCGCTGGTGGCCCGGTAGGGCTTCAAATCGTCATAGAGCGCGAGGACGCCTTTCACTTCGTTGCGGTAGAGCCGGTCGAGTATGGGGAGTGCGGCGTCGCCGAGCTGCGCGTCGCTGCGGTGGTCCGGGCTGCCCTCGATGGCCTCCGCGATGAGATGCGGATAGGTGTTCACCGCGCGGAAGATGCCGAGCATGGGCTCGGCCGCGGCTAGGGTCTGGACTCGATCAGCACCAGAACGCGATGACGGCGGCGAGAGCGACAGCTGAGGCGTAGTTACGGGCGAGCTTGTCGTATCGTGTGGCGATGCGGCGGAAATCCTTGAGGCGGTTGAAGGTCGCCTCGATCCGCCAGCGTTCGCGGTAGCGGCGCTTGTCGTGGCGGATCCTCTTCTTCCGACCGCGCTTGCCCGGGATGATCGGCGTGATGCCCTTCGCGCGCAGGTCAGCGCGCAGCCAATCGGCGTCGTAACCCTTGTCGGCGCTCAGGCGGCGGATCCGGCCGGGGGCCTCAGCCAGCACGGCTGGAGCTGTGGTGACATCGCTGGCGTTGCCGGGCGTCTTGAAGCGGTTGTAGACGGTGGTACGTGGGCCATACGCGGCCGGGCAGTCGCGCCAGCGGCAGCCAGAGGTGAGTACGTGCAGGATGCCGGAGATGATCTGCCGGTCGTCCTTGCGCGCCGGTCCGGGTTGATCCTTCGGCATGAACGGTTCGATCACCGCCCACTGCGCATCCGAGAGCCAGAACAGCTCCGCCATCGTCGCCTCCGTGCTGCACGCGGCGGCCCTGAATCACGAAAGCGCAAAGCTCGCAAGAGCTTGGTGCGGTTCACACCCTAGCACCATCGGCGTCGAGCGACCGGCGAGGGCTTCGCGGACCGCACGGTCCACCGTTCGCGCGTATTGCGCTTCCAGGACCTTCTCGCCCTCGCGGTTCTGAAGACGGCGGCGCGGGGCCCCCACGTGGATCGATGGCCGGTCGAGGGTCTCCGCGGGATCGTCCGAGTGGTGGGGAACGGGGACCCGCGCTGGCGGCATGTTGACGACCACGTGGAGAAGTCGGGCTCCCCCTGCCGAAATTGCGACAACGAAAATCTCCAGGGGAGACGTGATCGTGCGGATCAGCGGGGCGAGGTGGAACCGGTCGGCGACCTCGGCAAGGGGGGCCGGTCGGATTGGCAGGCGGTAGGTCTGCATGGACTTCGTCTCTGACCGAACGAGCACGCCGAGGCCATGCGCCTGCAATTTCCAGAACTCTTCGACCGGTGCGAGCGGATCCGCGCCGTTGAGGCGGTGCTTGTTGTCATCCAGGCTCTCCTGGATCCGTCCCGAAAGGACTCCGAACTGTCGTTCGAAGGATTCGATCACGCGTTCCGAGACGGCGGCTTCGCGCAACTGCGCGATGGCGTCCTTGGCGAGATCCTTGAACGCGATGCGGTTGGCCTCGGGGTGCAGGGGCGAAGTCGGCAGATAGAGCGACACGAATACGCCGCCCCGCGCCGTCGCGAGCGCCTTGAACTCCTGCAATCCGGGGATGTCCGCGCGTATCATTGCAATAACCGTGGCGGGTCGCGCCTCTGCGGGTCAGGGCTCACCCACCTGAGCGGGCTTTTGTCGGTTTCGCCCTGACGGGCGTCAGTCGCCACGCGACGGGCCGGGATCACCCGGGCGGAGGGTGCAAGGGCGGGCATGGCAGCGCTCGCATCGCACATTGGCTGACGATCGTCATGGACGCGATGAGAATGTCAGTCTCAGCTTTCGCGGCATCGTGGATAGCCGGGACGGTCACGCGTAAGAGAGTTCTTGCGGAGTAAACCATGCAGATCAATGCGAGCCGAACGGTGGCGGCGTCCCCGGCGAAGGTGTTCGGCCTGGTTTCGAACGCCCTGGAGTGGCCACTCATCTTGCGGACAGTCGAGAGCGTGGAGCTATTAACGGAGGGCGCGCTGGGCATGGGGTCACGCCTGCGTGAGCGCCGGCTCCTGCTCGGGGCTGAAGTCACCCTCGAATCCGAGGTGATCGAATTCGCCCACCCGCATCGCTTCCGGTTGGTCGTCGAGAGTTCCGACCGCTCTTTCGACCGGGATTTCATCATCGACGCACTGAACGTCGGATCGCGCCTGACGCTCGCGATCCGCCCGGGTTCAAGGGCCTCCACGGGCCGTGTGCTCCTCGACATCGTCTCGCCCGTTCTGCAGATCCGGCTGAGCGACGAGCTCGAGATGGACATAGCCGACTTCGCGGCGGCCCTGCGGGCCTGACCGAGCGTCACAACGCGCCGATGGCCGTCACGCGAGGCTGGCCGGGCGGGCACATTCTCCGTCTAGAGCCGTGCCCTGGCGGGTTGAATCGCGCGGGGTAGGCGATCTGGCTGGCGTGTGATTCACTGGATGGGCTTGTGATGGAGGATCGCCATGCCTTCAGCCCTGTCGGTGGATCTGCGCGAGCGTGTGGTCGCTGCGATTGAAGCGGGTGCATCGCGGCGTCAGGCGGCCAAACGCTTCGGGGTCGGGGCGGCCAGCGCGGTCCGTTGGTACGAGCGCTTCCGTCAGAACGGGCAGATCGCGCCCAAGCCCATGGGCGGCGACCGCAACTCGCAGCGTCTGGAAGCGCAGGCGGCCCTGATCCTTCGGCTCAACGAAGAACACCCGCTCTCCTTCTTGCGGGAACTGCGCGACAGGCTCTCGGACCGCGGCGTCCGGGCGAGCACGAGCAGTTTGTCGCGCTTCTTCGCCCGGCATGGGATCACCCGTAAAAAGGGGCTGTCCACGCGGCCGAGCAGGAGCGGCCGGATGTGAAGGCTGCACGCGAGGACTGGTTCGAGCGACAACCCGATCTGGATCCAGATCGCCTGGTTTTCCTCGACGAGACGGCCGCCACGACGAAGATGGTCCGCCGCTATGGTCGTGCTCCGTGCGGTCAGCGCTGCCGGATCGCCGTGCCTCACGGGCACTACAAGACCACCACCATCACCGCCGCCCTGCGCGCCACGGGACTGATCGCCAGGACCGTCTTCGATGGGGCCACGAATGGTATGCGTTTCCGGGCCTACGTCACCGACACCCTGGCTCCGGTGCTGAGGCCCGGTGACACCGTCATCCTCGACAATTTGAACGCCCACAAGGTCGCCGGGGTGCGCGAGGCCATCGAGGCGGTCGGCGCACGGGTTCTCTACCTCCCGCCCTACAGTCCCGACTTCAATCCGATCGAGCAGGTCTTTGCCAAGGTCAAAGCCCTCCTCCGGACGGCTGCAGCACGGACCGCCGCCGGCCTGACCATCGCCATCGAGGACGCGTTCGCCGCCGTCCGACCGGATGAGTGCCGAAACTACCTTACCGCTGCTGGATACGATGCCTATGAGCCAACCTGAAAGGGCACGGCTCTAGTCGCCCTCCCTGTGGGCCGACCCCGCATCACCGGAGTGCCGTGGGGGAGCGCGGCCCGGCATGACCCGCAGATTGCCGGACGTAACCGGCACGACACGCCGGACGCATAGGAAACACCGCCCGATCGCATCAAGGGATACTTGCCATTACGTCAGAAACACCGCGCGTCATCCGAGCGGGGGCTGATATGGCCGTCGCACATCACCTCCACGGTCGAGAAGGCCGCAGCCTCCGTCCACCGCGGATAGTTGACCACGCTGCGTCCCTCCTTCGAACTGGTCACGCCCGTCACTGGGTGTGCAAAGCTGGCGCCCTGCCGACGTATCGCTGAACCATGAAATGGGGCCGTACTGAGTTGGGCCATAGATGACGCGGCCAGGAGCAGTCCGAGAAGCGGGGTCACTGTTGCGCGCCGGCCCCGGTCACTTCCATCGCGTGGTAGGGATCCTGCTGGCTTTGGTCACTCTGGCGGGGCAAATCCGGACTGTGATGACGCCTCACAACAGGAGATCGTGCAGCCGTTCCGCTCGATCCCAGTGCTCCGTCTGAGGATTTTTCAGGCGAGGGTCGACGATGATTTTGAAGGTCCGCGAGAGCGTGAGGCAGAGGCCGCCAGCGACCTCGGGAAGCCACGCTTCGGTATCATCGCTGCAGGCCGCCATCGAGGCCGGCCCTGTGGTGAGCGAGGCGAGGCTCTCCTTGACGGCTCCGGCATTGCTGACGGCGCGGAACTCGTGGATCCGCTCCTGGAACCCCTTGGTGATCGGGAGATCGTGTGGCTCCACGATCTCGCGCCCGTTCGCCTTGGCAATGGCTCCCGCACGCAGAACGAGATTCCGGAGCTTACGGTCAATGAAGCTGCCGAGACGCTTCAGATCGCTCTTATCAATGACGAGCGAATCTGTTTCCCGAAAGAAGTGCTCGAACCGAGCGATACCTGCGACGGGAAGCGCGGTCATGGAATCACCATCGAACGATGTGGAATCATGCTCAGCTCGCTTAGGCGCGCCGACGCCGGGTCGCACTGATGCCTGTCAGTTCGCCTGGTCTCCCTTTCGTGCCCCGTGCAGGCTCTCACCGGATCTCGTGCTGCCGGAGCCAGGCTCGGAGGGCCTCGGCGTTGACCGCGCCGGCATGTCGGGCAACCGCTTCGCCTTTCGAGAATAGTATCATCGTGGGTATGCTGCGGATACCGTATCGCGCTGCCAACCCCTGCTCCGCTTCGGTGTCGACCTTGAGGAACCGGAAGTCGGGCTCAAGCTCGGCGGAGACTTTCTCAAACACGGGCGCCATCACCTTGCAGGGACCGCACCACGCAGCCCAGAAATCCACCACGACCGGAATGTCGTTCTTCTGGATATGCCGGTCGAACTGTGCGGCGTTGACCGAAACAGGCTGTCCGGTGAACAGCCCCTGCTTGCACCGCCCGCAACGCGCCGCCTTGGCCGGCCTGGACAAGGGAACGCGATTGATGCTCGCGCAGTGCGGGCAGACGATGTGCCGTCCCTCCTCGCTCATCGGTGGCTCTCCCTGACTAAACCATCTTCCCATCGGCCGGTCGGGCGTCACGTCCAACGGCCTATCGAGACATCAGCTCGCGCCTTGTCCGCGAAGGCGCGCCGCTCTTTTATGAGCGCGACCGTCCACGTGTTGAGCCCGCGACGCTGGCGACCTTGTGGTTCGAAGTGTTCAGGATCGGACGGCGCTCGCCACATAACGCTGACACCGATCCGTTTCGGTCCGGCCGGGTAGGCACCGGCGCGGCACCCCGGTCTTGGCGTCGACTTCGAAGGCTAGGGCTTGTCGAAACTCGGGGGCCGTCCGCTGCTGCGGCATCGTTCGAACTGCGCGAGGACCTTGGCAGGGTGGGCGCCGCCGCTGGCCTACCGCTTGTGCTTGCGGACGCCCTTATTCTGCTCGCCGGACTTGGTCACCTTCTTCCAGCGCTTCCAAGAAGGCCGGACACGGGCTTTGCGTGACATCGACGTTCTCCTACGCGGCGGAGCGGAACGCCGCGTAAGCATCTTCAACTGACATTCTGAGCGCCAGGGCCCGGGCTTCGTGCGGAGACGGTGACCGGCCCGCACGCGTCCAGCCCCCCGGGCTTCATCGGCGACCGTCCACGATGGGCTGCATCCCTCAGGGATCGGAGGGTCGGCAACGGAGACGATTCTGTCCAAGCCCGAGCGGGGCCTGATGAAATCCGGCCCTGATCCGCCAGGTCCTCAGATCGCGCTTTGCGCCGGCTGCACCATTCCGGGGATCGGCCGATCGTTGCGGTGTTCGCGAAGCCTGAAGGCGAGCAACAGCATGGCGATGCCGAAGACCAAGGCGTAGATTCCGATCCACCATGTCAGCACCACGGCACCCGCGAGCGGGGCAAGAACGAGAATGATCCCGAAGGCGATCGATGACACTCCGCCAAGTGCGAGCCACCACCGTCCGTGGTTGCGCTTGAGACGGATCGCCGCGACCACCATGGTACTCCCTGAGATGATGGACCATACCGCCGTCAGCACCACGAACACGAGGGCGGTGATGCCGGGCCACGCGGCGGCAAGAACCCCTGTGATGATGTTGACGAGGCCGCCGAAGAAGAGGGCTCCCCAGCGCTTGCTGTGCTGCGCCGCCCGCAGAGACGCGACGATGGCGAAGATGCCGTCCACCAGCATGTAGGCGGCGAAGATCAGAATTAGAGAGATGAGGGTCGAGACCGGCATCGCGAGGGCCGTGATGCTGAACACGATCGCGAGTACGCCCCGGAGGGCTATTACCCACCAGTTCTGGGCCAGCGAATAGTTCATGACGTCCGTATCGAGCGAGATCCGGCCGACTATTGAGGGTTGAGGGCTTCCACCAGCCATGTGCGTCCTCGTCGTCTGGAGTGTGTGAGATGGACCGGCCCGTGATCCGGTCCGTCAGTGCGGCGTGGTCTGGTCAGGCGCTTTGTCCTGCTGGTCCGATGCGGCGCCGCTCTGGCTGGGGGAGCCTGCCGGGGCGTTGTCGGCGCTGGCGCCATGAACCTGCACGCGGCGCGTGCGCCGCTGTGCCCCGCTCTTCGGGAGCGTGATCGTGAGCACCCCGTTCGCGACACGAGCCTCGGCCTGCTCAGGATCGACACGGAACGGCAGTGCAAGCGCACGTTGGAACGTGCCGAAAAGGCGCTCACGCACCTGAATACTCTGCCGATCCTCCGCGTGCTCGATCTCTTTCACGGCGCGGATGATCAAGGTGTAGTCATCGAGCATCACCTCGACATCCGCCTCGCGAGCGCCGGGCACCTCGGC
The DNA here is from genome assembly GCF_054818005.1 of Methylobacterium sp. CM6246. Lineage (NCBI taxonomy): Bacteria > Pseudomonadati > Pseudomonadota > Alphaproteobacteria > Hyphomicrobiales > Methylobacteriaceae > Methylobacterium > Methylobacterium sp. CM6246. Next base: position 6,072,703 of record NZ_JBTXKY010000001.1, on the reverse strand, counting down.
GGTGATGCGCACCTCACGCTCCGTCTCGGTCATAGTGATGTCCGGGACGAGGATCTTGGCGTCGAGCTGGTCGGCCGCACCTGCGGTTCCAGCGCCCGCGCCCGGCATATCCTCGAGCAGGCGGTTCATGTCGTGGTAGAGGGCGAGAAACGGCGGCAACAGCGGGCTCGGCACGCCGCGCTTGGTCGAACCGCCCGACCGCTGGAAGGCGACGGGTTCGCGAGACATAATATGGATCCTCCCTAAGCTTGGCAGGATACCGCCCGGCTTGCTTCCTCGGTCGAGCGGGCGGAAGACCATCGATTAGCGGGTGCTGCCCGTCTCGGCCCTGACGCGGATCAGTCTGACTTCAGGATCGGCCGCGCGCCGACGATCCCGGCCCCATAAGGCCGGCGGTAGCGTCAGGCTACACCGGCAAGGCTGGCAGACATTCGTTCACGACCAGCCGCACGCCGCCGGCCTGATCGGAGCGGTCGAGCACGACCGCGATGCCAGAGATCTGATCCCGAGATCGGTCCGTTTCGGGGACCGAAACCGCCAGCCTCCAGCGCGAACGGCGGCGATACGAGCCGGAAGGCTGCCGCGGGATGCGCCCGTCCCGTCGCGCGAAGATCTGACGTCGCCGCCATCCGCACCCCGCGAAGTGATCGCGGAAATATCCCGGACCTGGCCGCATCCGCGCGAGCGTCACCCCATTCGGCTCGCGAGCCTGTCCGGGCGGCATGCGGGCGAAACTGCACTGGGCTGACACGCGTCAGGGCAGTGGGCGCAGACCGCAGCAAAGTTTGTCTTCCGCTTCGCCCACTCAGGGGAGGCTAGCCCCGTAATCAGCGAGCGGAGATCTCGGCGGGGAGCGCCAGAGCCACCCTAGCCGCGGTCGCTTCCGCAAACAGGTCGCACGATGACGCCGGTCAGGGCGCCCTCAACCCCGCGCCGATACTGAGCGCGGCTCGCGTTGGGCTCACTCCGCCGTCGACAAAGGGCTCCGATTCCCGTCCGCCACACAGGAGGCACGACAATGGCCAGAGCGCCCGCGAGTCCACCGACCGCGGCCCCGCCGAGCGCAGCCGCGACGAAGCCGGCCGCTACAACCGGTCCGACGCCCGGGATGGCAAGCGCGGTGAGAGCCGCGAGCGCGGTCACGCTGCCGCCCACGACGCCGCCCACCGCAGCGCCAGCGACCGCCGGGTTCCGAGCGCTCCCGTCGAGACGCTCGGCCTGTTTCGTGTCCGCGTCGTTCGATACCAAGCTGATCTCGACACGGTGCAGGCCGGCGCGCTCGAGCGCCTGGACCGCCGTCGCAGCCGTCTCTTAGTCCTCGAACAATCCGGCGACGGCAACCACATTCTCGGCCATCGAAGCACCCTCTCGCGGCAGCCCTGAGAAAATCCGGTCCGGTCGAGACTGACATTTCGCGGCGCGCGCGCATTGACGCGCGTCAGTGCGCAACGCGACGATGCGGTGTCAGACATGCGGGGCACACCCCCTCGTACCGCAGAGAATGCTGTCAACCCGGACGCGCTGTTCCGCCGCTTCGAGGGCATTCAAGGTGTCAATCCGTGTCGGGCCCAGCATTTATTTGGGAGCTGTAGGCAATCCTCTCACGGTAGGCTCAGAGGACCTGCAACGGACCGTCGCGCGGTCCGAGCCCATCGCTGGCACCTCGGAGAAGTCGCTACCGTACCCGGGAGGAATGGCCGCGCGACCTCAGGCCAGCTGTGCTCCTGGGCCACCTGTGCGGCTGCGGGTTTAGCGCCGTCGACCGCCCGAAGCCCGAGTTGCGACCCAGGCCTCTCGCTGCCCGGTCGTCCAGCGCACCATCGTGGGGCCCGGCAGGGCGTAGTAGATCAGCAACAGAATATAGATGCTGACGCTGAGATAGGGGGACACGAAGGCCAGAACGAAGGCGAGGCCGTACAGGAGCGGCACGAGCCGCCAATGCCAAGTCAGCGCGTAGCGACGATTCGCGTCTACGTTTGCTTTCACCAGTTTGGCCCGCTGGGCATGCTGCCACATGAAGCTGAACATCGTCCCCGCCAGACAGAGCGCGGCGCTGTAGAGAAGCGCTGCGACGCGAAGGTCGTTCGTGTCGGCACGCGCGTATTCCGCCATGAGCGCGGTCGTGAACGGAAGAATGGCGACGCAGAGCAGCAAGATCAGGTTCGTGAACAGCAGCACATGGTCGCTATGGCGCAGATAATGGAACATGGTGTGATGGTTGGCCCACACCACGCCGACCTGCAGGAAGCTGAGGACGTAGGCGGCATAGACGGGCCACTGCCGCAGCAACAACGCAGTCAGTTCCTCTCCGTGCCGCTCGGCTTCCCGCGGCACGCGGATGTCCAGGACCAGGAGCGTGATGATGATCGCGAAGACCCCATCGCTGAACGCTTCGATCCGTGCTGGCGAAGGCGCCTCGTCGATCAGCGTGAACGGAGCATCACCGGGAAGCTCGGATCGTTGCTGCAGCATGCCCTGTCCATAGTCTGTAGCGGCGTTTCGGGAATTGCGCCGCTTCCGGATCCGCCGGACTCGGCCGTCGCTCGGTCCGTCCGAGCCCCGATACTCATAGCGCTTCGCGAAATCTGTGTTTTACTCGCACTGTTGGGCCCATGATCCGCGAGCATCGGCAATCACGTCGGAAACGGTGTGTCACGGCGGCTCAGAAATCCATGCCCCCCAATCCACCACCCATGCCTCCACCCGGCATGGGCGGCGGTGGGTCCTTCTTGGGCGTTTCGGCGATCATCGCCTCCGTGGTGACGAGCAGGCCGGCCACGGAGGCCGGGTCCTGCAGGGCGGTGCGCACCACCTTCACGGGATCGACGATCCCGACCTCGATCATGTCAACGTAACGCTCGGTCTGAGCGTCGAAGCCGAATGTCGGCGAGTTACTTTCCATGACCTTTCCGACCACGATGGATCCTTCGACGCCAGCGTTGTCGGCGATCTGACGAATCGGAGCCTCGAGAGCCTTGAGGACGATCTTGATGCCGGATTGCACCTCGCTGTTCTCGCTCGTCAGGCCGCGGGCCGCCTCCTTTGCCCGGAGCAGCGCGACGCCACCACCGGGGACGATGCCTTCCTCGACCGCCGCGCGAGTGGCGTGCAGGGCGTCCTCGACCCGATCCTTCTTCTCCTTGACCTCGATCTCGGTCAAACCGCCGACGCGGATCACCGCGACGCCGCCCGCGAGCTTGGCCAGGCGCTCCTGCAGCTTCTCACGGTCGTAGTCCGAGGTGGTCTCCTCGATCTGCGCCTTGATCTGGCTGATCCGGCCCTCGATGTCGGACTTCTCGCCGGCGCCGTCGATGATCGTGGTGTTCTCCTTCTCGATCCGCACGCGCTTGGCGCGGCCGAGCATCGGGAGCGTCACGTTCTCGAGCTTGATGCCGAGATCCTCGGCGATCATCTGGCCCTTGGTCAGGATCGCGATGTCCTCGAGCATCGCCTTGCGGCGGTCACCGAAGCCCGGCGCCTTGACGGCCGCGACCTTCAGGCCACCGCGCAGCTTGTTCACCACGAGCGTGGCCAGAGCCTCGCCCTCGATGTCCTCGGCGATGATCAGGAGCGGCTTGCCGGTCTGGACCACGGCCTCGAGCACCGGCAGCATGGCCTGGAGCGAGGAGAGCTTCTTCTCGTGGATGAGGATGTAGGGATCCTCGAGCTCGGCGACCATCTTCTCCGGGTTCGTGACGAAGTAAGGCGAAATATAGCCGCGGTCGAACTGCATGCCCTCGACGACATAGAGCTCGGTCTCGGCGGTGCGGGCCTCCTCGACGGTGATGACGCCCTTGTTGCCGACCCTCTGCATGGCGTCGGCGAGCATACGGCCGATCTCCGGATCGCCGTTGGCCGAGACCGTGCCGATCTGAGCGATCTCATCGTTCCTGGTGATCTTGCGGGCGTTCTTCTCCAATTCCCTGATAACCGCCGTCGTCGCGAGGTCGATGCCGCGCTTCAAATCCATCGGGTTCATGCCGGCGGCGACGTACTTGGCGCCCTCGCGGACGATGGCCTGGGCCAGAATGGTCGCGGTGGTGGTGCCGTCACCCGCGATGTCGTTGGTCTTCGAGGCCACTTCGCGCACCATCTGGGCGCCCATGTTCTCGAAGCGGTCGGAGAGCTCGATCTCCTTGGCGACCGTCACACCGTCCTTGGTGATGCGTGGGGCGCCGAAGCTCTTCTCGATCACGACGTTGCGGCCCTTCGGGCCCAGCGTCACCTTCACCGCGTCGGCGAGGATGTCGACGCCGCGCAGCATCATCGCGCGCGCTGTGACGGAGAACTTGACTTCCTTGGCAGCCATGATTCCGCTCCATAAGCCAGATTTTCAATCTTGGTTGTGCGGAAGGCGCGATCTAATCGACAATGACGCCGATGATGTCGGACTCCTTCATGACCAAGACATCCTCGCCATCGACGACCAGTTCGGTCCCGGACCATTTCCCGAAGATCACGCGGTCGCCGGCCTTGACGTCGAGGCCGACCATGTTCCCGTTGTCGTCACGTACACCCAGACCGACGGCGACGACTTCACCCTCCTGGGGCTTTTCCTTCGCCGTATCGGGAATGATGATGCCTCCCTTGGTCTTCTCCTCGGCACCGGTGCGCCTGACGACGACCCGATCGTGCAGCGGTCGGAGTTTCATCGTAAGCCTCCTCAATAGTCCGGTTCGGCTGTTTCTGCGTCGCGGTGACGTTCGGTCGAGCATTGCGCCCCGTGGCGCGAGGGCTCGGCGCGCCAACACCGCGATCGAGCCGTCGTTCAGACTGTCGGCGCCGGCCTTGTTTGTGTTGAGGGCACCCGGCGGGACCGGTCGATCACGCGTCGCGCCAGGCTGCCGTCACGTGAGGTAACGAAACTCCGGCAATTTACTCAGCTCGTCCTTACTGGCACCGGGCAGCACGATCTTTCCTTTCTCGTCATCAAGTTGCAGCCGCTCGAACGGGGTTGCAATCAGGTGACCGCCGAGCCCGAGGAATCCTCCCACCTGTATAACGGCGAATAGAACCTTATCTTTTCCGATGATGATATCGTCGATGCTGCCGATTTTCTCATCCTTGTCATTGACGACAGCGCTACCGTGCAGTTTCGTCGTACGCCAGCCTTTCGCCACTTCCTTCACGTCCACGCTGAGGAGGCGGACGACTTGAGAGAAGGCCGGCACGGCCACCCCGACCGTCGCGACACCGCCCGCGCACATGGCCGCCGCCACGAGCGTCGCGATGACGCGATGGCGCGCCCCGGCGGCATGACCCGAACGCTGAGGCCGAGACGCGTGGTGCAGACCGTTGTGCACCAGGGCATCCCGCCAAGCTGCGGCCGGTCGAACGTGGCGATAGAGGTTCATGAGACCACTCCCTGGAAACGGTGCTGGACACGGCGCGCGACCGAAACCGGGGTCATGGCCGCCGACACTCTCTGCAATCGAAGTTGTGCTTCCGCGATGGACCTCGCACATTGATCCACGTCAGACGGATGAGCGATTGTTCGCGGCCCCTGCCGGCGGCCGGCTTGGACGAACTTCGGAGGCTGACGGTCCCGGCGACGAGTACCGAGGCGGAACCAGTCCTCAAATATGCTCATGCCGCAATCGCGCGCGACGGGCCCCGCCGGGATCGGACCGATGCCGATCTGGATCGCCCGCTCCGGCCCGTGGGCCGTGCCGCACGAGCCGGACGCATTCGTCCGACAATCGCAGATCCCGTGTCGCGGTTGGGAAGGCCCCGGCCTTTAGCGCGAAGGCGCGGGCAAGCACACGGCAGGCGCCGGCGCCAAATACTGTCCTTCCGGTGACCTGCACCGTAATTGTCCTGCGCGCCGAAGCGTCACGCCATAGTGGGCTCGGTGAGAATGTAATCGATCATCGCAGCGAGCTCCCTCTCGAAATCGCCTCTGACCCTCTGACCATCGCCGCTGACCATCGCGGTGTCATCGGCCGCGCGGATCACATCATAGGACGGCTCTCTCAGAGCCAGAAGGATCGCACGTATGATCGCTGTGCGGTCGTCGGGCAAAACTGCGACGTGCCATTCGAGCGATCCAGCCTTGTTTGCTGCCTCGTACAGGTGCTTCATGTCAGGGGTCATCAGTCGTCCCCTTGTAACTCGCCAACGCGGTATCAGCCGAAGAGCGCCAGCGAGCACGGCCGAGAATATCGGCCCCTCGCGCAAGCCGATCCTGCGTCCCCATCCACCCTCCTCGCCGACAGACTTCCGCCTCGCATCGCCGGCCATCGCCGCGGTGGTCAACCGTTAAGAGGCAGACGAGTCCGCGCGGCATCACGGACAGGGCGTCCCGCTCGCGGGGCCGGACTCGACCGCGATCTCGATCGTCCGTCGCGGGAGCGTGAGCGGTGTCCGTGTACAATGCTCGGGCAGACACGGTCGCCGCTGAGACGATACGGCCGATACCCGACACCGCGCCGCTTGTCGGCGGAACCGCTCAGCGTGGCGTGAGGAAGCCGATCGGCTGGCGCTGCGGACCCTCCTGCCTGAGGGTGCGCAGCATCTCCTCGTAGTCCCTCTCCATCTCGGGGGTGACCGAGGGCCGGGTCTCGCGGACCGCCTGCTCGAAATGGTCGCGCTGCACCTGGGTCGCCTCCAGCGACGCGCGCAGGGCCAGCAGACCGGCGCGGCGGGTGAGATCTTCCAGGTCCGCGCCGGTGAAGCGGGCGGTGCGCTCCGCGATCGCGTCAAGGTCGACGTCCTCCGCGAGCGGCATGTCCCGCGTGTGAATGGTCAGGATCCGACGGCGACCGGCCACATCTGGAACCGGCACGTAGACGAGTTCGTCGAAGCGTCCCGGGCGCAGCAACGCCGGATCAAGCAGGTTGGGGCGGTTGGTGGCCGCCATCACGACGACGCCCTGCAGCTCCTCCAGCCCATCCATCTCGGCCAGGATCGTGTTGACGACGCGCTCCGTGACGGCGGGCTCGCCCAGCCCCCCACCCCGCGCCGGCGCAAGGCCGTCGATCTCGTCGATGAAGATCACCGTCGGGGCGACCTGCCGAGCCCGCTGGAACAGGCGTGAGACCTGCTGCTCGGACTCACCGTACCACTTCGACAAGAGGTCGGAGGATTTCGTCGCGACGAAGTTCGCTTCTGCCTCCCGCGCCACCGCCTTGGCCAGCAGTGTCTTGCCGGTGCCCGGTGGCCCGAACAGGAGGAAGCCCTTGGCCGGGCGGATCCCGATGCGGCGGAAGGCCTGCGGCCACCGCAGGGGCAGCTCGACGCCCTCGCGCAAACGCATCTGCGCCTCGGCCAGCCCCCCGACATTGTCCCAGGTTACATCCGGCACCTGGATCATGATCTCGCGCAGCGCCGAAGGCTGGATGCGCTTCATCGCCGAGAGAAAGTCGTCGCGCCGGACGCTCAGGCCCTCCAGGATCTCCGCTGGGATGCCGTCGCGCAGGTTCACCTCCGGCAAGATCCGGCGCACCGCGTCCATGGCGGCCTCGCGGACCAGCGCGCCGAGATCGGCCCCGACGAACCCGTAGGTGGTACGCGCCACGTCATCCAGGTCGACATCCTCGGCGAGCGGCATGCCGCGGGTGTGGATGCCGAGAATCTCGCGCCGGCCCGGCTGATCGGGCACACCGATGATAATCTCGCGGTCGAAACGGCCGGGACGGCGCAGGGCCTCATCAATGGCGTCGCGCCGGTTGGTGGCGCCGATCACCACGACGTTCTGGCGTGGCTCAAGCCCGTCCATCAGAGTGAGGAGCTGCGCGACGATGCGGCGCTCGACCTCGCCCGTCACCTGCTCGCGCTTCGGCGCGATCGAATCAATCTCGTCGATGAAGATAATCGAGGGCGCGTTCTGGGCGGCCTCCTGGAAGACTTCGCGCAGGCGCTGCTCGGACTCACCGTAGCGGCTGCCCATGATCTCGGGGCCGGCGATGTGGAAGAACCGCGCCTCGGTCTCATTGGCCACCGCGCGGGCGAGCCGCGTCTTCCCCGTACCGGGCGGCCCGTGCAACAGCACGCCCTTCGGCGGGTCGATGCCGAGGCGCTGAAACAGCTCCGGGTGGCGCAGGGGCAGCTCGACCATCTCGCGGATCTGATCGACGGTGTCGCCGAGGCCGCCGATATCGTCGTAGGTGACGTCGGCGCGCCGCCCATCTTTCGGCTCTTCGAAGAGCGGCCTGAGCTCAATCTCCGTTCCCTCCGCCACAAAGACGATGCCGCGGGGCTGCGTGGAGACGACCACGAGGCGGATTTCCTGCAGGCCGTAGGTGGGCCCTTCGAAATAGGGGCGCAGCTCCGGCGGGACGCGCGGGTCAGCTGCGGCGCGCGACTGGGTCGAGGTCGAGATGACGTCGCCCGACACGAGGGGGCGCCGGAACAGGGTGCGGCGCAGGGCCTCTCCCGACCCCTGGAGGCGCATGTTCTTCTGAGCCGGCGCGACCACGACGCGGGCGGCGGGTCGGATCTCGGCGGCGCGGATCTCGACATGGTCGCCGCTCGCCGTGCCGGCATTGACGCGCTGGAGCCCGTCGAGGCGGACGAGGCTCAGACCTTCGTCTTCATCGTAGGGACCGACCGCGATCGCCGCAGTGTGGCGCTTGCCGACGATCTCAATGACGGCGCCCTCGCGCAGGCCGAGCTGGGTCAGAGCCGCATGGCCAAGACGGGCGATGCCCCGCCCCGCATCCTGGGGGCGGGCATTAGCGACCTGCAATCTGAGGGTCTGCTCCTGGGCTTCAGCCATAGGAACTCCCGGTCGGGACGTTTGTCATCCCCACGCAGTCAACCGCTGGTGCCTAAGTTGGTTCGAGTCGACGCCTTGAGAAATACTTGCCGCGCCGCGGGAGCTGCCCCCCCGGCTCTTCGGTTCCGATGCGCTTGGCGACTTACATGACCGGCAAGATGCTCAACTGGAAGCGACCGATCGCCGAGCAGAGCTCGGCGTGACATTTCCCACAAGTGGGCGGCCAAATGGAGCTTCAGCGACTTCGTGTTCCAGAGTGACTTCGATCGCGTCTCCGATCTGGGCAAGATCGGGAGCGGGGTCGGAGAGAGCTTTGATAGCGTCGCGGCCCTCGTGAGCGCCATTCAAAGCCTGCACGTGGCGAAGGTGCTGCCGCTCTAGGCGCACCGGCATCTCGGCGACCGGTTGGGAGCGATCCGACGCTCGATGGAGCGGCCCGGTAAGCGCCCCATTCTGAGGCGGACGTGTGGGGCAAGAGGTCGAATGGTGTGTAGGGCGGAAGGCGAGATAGGCATAGCGCCTAAAAGCGAACTCTCGGCCATGCATCCAAGACGACCGCAGCAGCTGAGTCACCCCGTCGGCGACAGCGGACAGCCGCGCAGGCGTCTCAGCAGTCTCTGGAACAGACAAGAAAATTGATTTCGGCAGAATGGCCAAGCCCTTGTGCCGAGCGTGCCGAGAGATGCTCACCAACGAACGCGTCGGGCTGCCACGTGTTCAGCAGCCACGGCACGCGCGCCCCCGCCATCGGCTCGGCATAGAGGTAGCCCTGCGCGTAGTCACACCCCATGGCCGCGAGGTGCTGCGCCTGCCCCACCGTTTCCACACCTTCCGCCGTGGCCGTCATCCCGAGGTTCCGGCCGAGGCCGATCACGGCCGCCACGATCGCCGCGCTGTCCGCGTCCTGGTCCAGATCGCGCACGAAGCTCCGGTCCACCTTGATGTGATTGACCGGGAACTGCTTCAGGTGCGTAAGCGAGGCGAAGCCTTTCCCGAAATCGTCGAGCGCGATGCTGATGCCGTGGTCGTGCAGGCGTGCGAGGGTCGCGGGAAGGGTCTCCGCGCCGTGTCCGAGGAACACCGTCTCGGTGATCTCGACCTCGAATTGTGGTGCGGGGATCCCGAAGCGGTTCAGGATATCGAGGATCAGGCCGGCCAGATCGGGCTTGCGGAACTCGGCCGACGCGAAGTTCACTGCGACGCGCCTGAAGGGGAGGTCCTGCTCGTTCCAGGACCGCATGTCGGCCGCCACCGTTTCGAGAATGGTGTCGCCGATCGCGGTGGACAGCTCCGGATCCTCGAAGGCCGAACCGAAATAGCCCGGTGTCAGCAGACCCCTCTCGGGGTGGCGCCAGCGTGCCAGCGCCTCGAAGCCGACGATCCGGCCGGTCGTGATGCAGACCTTCGGCTGGTAGTACGGCACAATCTGCCCGGCCGCGAGGGCGGCGCGAACCTCGGCGGCGATCCGTAGCCGGCGCAGCACGTCCACGTGCATCGAGGGCGAGAACGCAACGACACGGTCGCGGCCCCGCAGCTTGGCCTGGGTCAGCGCGAGGTCGGCGTCCTTGAGAAGCTCGCGCCAATCGGCGTGCTGATCCGGGTAGGCCGCCACGCCGACGCTGGCTTGGCAGGTCAGCGTATGGTCCCGGATCCGCAAGGGCTGCCGCAGGCGCTCGATCAGCGTTTCCGCGTGCTGAACGGCGTGGGACAAGAGCAGCGGGTCGACGAGAATGAGGGCGAACTCGTCGCCCGTCAGCCGCGCGAGCGTATCGCAGGGGCGCAGGCCGTCCCGCAGGCGATCGGCGACCGCGCAGATCACGGCATCGCCGACGTCGTGGCCGAGGGTGTCGTTCAGGGCCCTGAGACGATCGAGGTCGATCAGCAGCAGGCTCACGCAGGTCCCGTCCCGCTCCGCCTCCGAGAGGGCCGCCTCGATCCGTCCGCGGAACAGTTGCCGGTTCGGCAGACCCGTGAGGGCGTCGAGGTTGGCGGTCCGCCACAGCTTCTCCTGCGCGAGCTTGCGTTCCGTGACGTCGAAGGTGATCCCCACGATCCGATCCGCATCGACCCGCTCGACCGACGAACACAGCCATTGGAGGCGGCCGCCAGGTGAGACGTACCGGAACTCGTGCTCCGCGCGCGCCTCGCCCAATCGGATGAAATCCGCCATGGGCGCCCGGTCGTCCGGGTGTACGAGATCGAGGAACTCCGATTGCCACGGGGCGGGCAGACCGAGGACCTGCGGGGCGTTCTCGGATCGGGTGCTGCGCCCCGTCGTGAGGTTGTGCTCCCACGCCACCATCCTACCGGCACGCAGGGCCAGACGCAGCCGCTCCTCGCTGGCGCGGAGCGCGGACAAGGCCTGCCGCTGCTCGGTCATATCGCGGACCGCACCGACCATCCGGATAGGCCGCCCTCCGGCATCGCGGACGACGAAGGCTTGGTCGATCACTTCCGTGTAGACCCCGTCGTCCCCGCGGTAGCGGTACGCGGCCTGCCACCGATCATCCGTGCCTTCGACGGCGGCGGCAAAGCCGGTGAGCACGCGCGCACGATCCTCGGGATGGATCCGAGCCCCCCAACGCGACCGCGACGGCTTGCTCGCGTCATCCGTGTAGGTGAGCACTTCGCCGGTCGACTTGATCCAGGACACATCGTCCGACGCCACGTCCCAGTCCCAGATGCCGTCCTGCGTGGCGCGCACGGCCAAGCGGTACCGCTCCTCCTGGACCCGGATGGTCTCGGCGGCCTCATGCCGCTCGTGGATGTCGGTGATCGTGCCGACCCATTCCCGGACCTGACCGGCCTCGTCCTTCAACGGGACGGTCCGGCCCAGGACCCAGCGATACTGGTCCTGCCTATGGCGGACCCGGTACGTGGCCATGCCGGCCTGCGCGGTGGCCCTGATGGCATGCCATGTCGCGGTGACCGCCTCCCGATCGTCCGGATGCACGGCCTGCAGCCAGCCGAGCCCGAGAGAGGCGTCCGGGCCCTGTCCCGTGTAGGCCGCCCAGCCGCTGATCTCGACGAGGCCGCTGGCCGCGTCCGCGCGCCAGACCATGGCGCCCGTGGCCTCGATCAGCGCCTGATAGCGCCGCGCCGTCGTTTGCAGATCGGCCTCCAGCGCGACCTGGGCTGTGATGTCCCGGGACACGGCCAGAATGCGCCTCGGGCCGGATCGGTCGCCCGGAAGCGAGCTGAGGTTGACCGCCCACCATTTCGGCTGCCCCGAGGGCGTCGGGCAGAAGCCGCGGAAGCTGGCGCCGTCCCCGGCCCTCACGGTCGCGAGGGCGGTCCAAGCCGCTTCGCGATCCGCCCCGTGCCAGAAGTCGAGCCAGGATCGTCCGAGAAGCGGCTCGATGTCCGCGATCTCCATCACGGTCCGGCCGCCGGCGCTCATGAAGAGGAGATGGCCCCCCGGATCGACGAGCGTCACGCAGTCGGTGCTGCTCGCGAGCAGGCCGCTGAACAGGGCGCCGAGCAGCCCGGGCCCGGACCGGGCCGGGCGCGCGCGATCCGTCGTTGGACCCAGTGCCTGCCCCTGATCGGCGCTGGCAGGTCCGGCCGCCTCGGGCCCGTACAGGTGATAGCCGCCGCGATGGGCGGCCTTGGCGCGGTAGAGCGCCTGGTCTGCGCGCGAGAACAGGCGGTCGGCGTCGAGTCCGTCGTCCGGCGCGCGGGCGATCCCGATGCTGAGGCCGATGCTCGCCGGATAGCCGTCGAGATCGACCGGCGCCGCGATCGCCGCCAGCAGGCGCTCGGCCAGCGCGACCGATTCCGAGACGTTGCCCTGCCTGGTCTGGATGATGACGAACTCGTCGCCTCCCAGGCGCGCCACCAGATCCTCGGCGCGCAGGACCCCCTTCAGCCGCTGCGCCACCGCGCACAGAAGGCTGTCGCCGGCCTGATGCCCCAGGGTATCGTTGACCGGCTTGAACCGATCCAGATCGAGGCAGAACAGCGCGAAGCCGTCGCCGCCCCGCTGTGTCCGCGCGATCGCACACGCAAGCTGCTCGCGGAAGTGGAGCCGGTTCGGCAGGCCCGTGAGCGGATCGTGACGCGCCATATGGGCCATCTGCCGCTCGGCTTCCTTGCGCAGGGCGATGTCGCGGATGACGGCGACGTAGCCGTCCGGCGCCCCCAGCGCCGGGTCGTAGGTCCGGTTGAACGAGACCTCGACCCAGACCCACGAGCCGTCCTTGCGGCGGTACCGCTGCTGGCTGACCGCTTGTTCGATCTGTCCGCACCCCACCTGATGGAGCAGGTGCGCGAAGGCTGCGGCGTCGTGCGGATGGACGAAGTCGATCGGCTTCGTGCCGATGAGGTCTTCCGGCTCGAAGCCGAGCAGCCGCTTCGCCGCCGGCGATACGTAGCGGCGCGTGCCGTCGCGGTCGCAGCGGACGATCACATCGGTGGCGTTGTCGGCCAGCAGCCGGTACAGCGCCGCGCTCTCGCGAGCATCGCGCTCGGCCCGGCCCATGCGCAGCAGGGTGACGGCGATCTCCGCCAGATTCCGAAGCTGGCTCTGCTGCTCGACCGTGAAGGTGCGCGGCACCCGGTCGATGACGCACAGGGAGCCGAGATGGAGGCCCGGGGCGAGCACGAGCGGCGCGCCGGCATAGAAGCGGATCTGCGGTTCGCCCGTGACCAGTGGATTCACGGCGAACCGCGCATCGCGTGTCGCGTCCTCGACCACCATCACCGCGTCGGACAGGATGGCGTAAGTGCAGAAGGATACGGCCCGCGGCGAGCCGCTCAAATCCAGGCCACATTGACCCTTGAAGCGCTGCTCGGTCTCGCCGACGAGGCTGACGAGGGCGATCGGGACTCCGAACAGCGCCTGCGCCGTCCGGCAGAGGGCGTCGAACCGCGGCTCGGGGGGCGAGTCGAATACGTCGAGGTCGCGCAGAGCCTTTAGACGACCGACCTCGTTGGGATCGACCCGGCCTTGCCCTACGAGGGACGGTTTTCCGAAGCTTCGGACATCCTTCTCCTGAAGGTTCCACGGCAGCTCATGGAAGCGCGCCTCGGGAAGACGCGGGAGATGACGGCCCGGGCGATCACGCCGAGCACGGCCGAGAACAGCCTGCTGTCGGCCAGCCTCGCGATGCTGACGCATCACACGGGCGATTTGAGTTCGGCCGCCGAAGCTCTTCTCGAACCGCACCTGCTCGACCTGATCACCTTGGCCGTCGGGCGGACGATGGCTCAGGACAGGGTGCGCACGTCGCGGTCCCGCTCCCTTGTCCGCGTGGAACTGCGGGCCGTGGTCGAAGCGCACTTGGCCGACCGGACCCTCGACGCCGGCTCGGTCGCCAGTGCGGCCGGGGTCAGCGTGCGATACGCCAATGCAGTGCTGGCGGATGAGAACACGTCGATCGTGCAGCTCATCCAGGCGCGGCGCCTCGCGCGCTGTTGGCAGGCCCTGGAAGATCCCAGGCAACGTGGCCGGACGGTCAGCGAGATCGCCTTTGGCTGGGGGTTCTCGGACATGACCCATTTCGGCCGCCGGTTCAAAGCCGCCTACGGCGTATTGCCCAGCGCGTATCGCCGCCGCGTCGGGCAGTAATACCGAACGCCCGCTCCGCTCGGCTTTCGATCCGGTGCCTGGATCCGGCTGATATGCGTCAGGGCCCGGGACCCCGGGACGTGGTTGCTGACCCCGACGCGGGGGCCGCCGAACGCCGGGATCGTCCGATGCTTCATGTTCAAGGCACAGCCGACCCGAGCGTCACGCCCGGATTCCGGCGCATGTTCGCCCCGGGCCGGCTGACGGTCGGCGTCTTCTTCCCCATAGAGGCCTTCCAGCGCGACCAGCCGACCATGCGCGACCAAGAGCGCCTGGCCGTCCAGGCCGAGGAACTCGGCTACGCAGCGCTCTGGACCCGCGACGTGCCCCTGCGGGATCCGAACTTCGGAGACCTCGGGCAGGTCTACGACCCGTGGGTCTGGCTCGGGTGGATCGCCGCGCAGACGCGCGCGATCGCCCTGGCGACGGGGTCGATCGTCCTGCCCCTGCGCCACCCGCTCCATACCGCTAAGGCCGCCGCCTCCGTGGACCGGTTGTCGGGGGGCCGTTTCGTCATGGGGGTGGCCTCGGGTGATCGGCCGATCGAATTCCCGGCCTTCGGCGTTCCCTCGGATGCGCGCGACGTCTTGTTCCGCGAGAGCCTCGTCGTCATCCGCAAGGTCCTCGAGGAGTCGTTCCCCACCCTGCGCTCGCGCTTCGGTGAGATGCTCGGCACCGTCGACCTCGTGCCGAAGCCGATCGGGCGGCTGCCGATCCTCGTTACCGGATCGAGCCGGCAGAGTCCGGAGTGGATCGCCGAACATGCCGACGGCTGGATCACCTACCCGCGCTCCCTCGAGCGCCAAGCCGACCTCGCGGCCCGGTGGCGGGCCACCACTGCAGCGGTGGCGCCGGGCCGGTTCAAGCCCTTCGCCCAATCCCTCTACGTCGATCTGCACAGCGATCCGGACCACCCGCCGCAACCCATTCACCTCGGGTTCCGCAGCGGTCGCAAGGCCCTGCTCGGCTTCCTGGTCGCGCTCCGCGCGATCGGCGTCCACCACGTGATCCTGAATCTGAAGTACGGCGCCCGCAGCGCGGACGACGTGCTCGAAGAGATCGGCCTCGAAGTGTTACCGCAGTTGACAGTTTTAGAGCCGTGCCCGATCGCGGTGCAACGCGATCTACAGCAGGGACGCCAGCTTCACCGAACGCGGCGCGAGCCCCCTCTCCCGCACGGGAAAGGGCTCTCGTCGCACCCGCCAGGCCGGTCCGACGCACGATCGTCGTGTCCCGTACGCGATGCAATCGGGAGCGGATCTGAGTTCTTCAAGACGCCCGTTTTCGCAGAAGCAGTATTCGCTTCGGCGCCGCGTGCTAGCTCGCATCGCGCATCAGGTTGCCGTTCATGCGCTTGAGGGCGACCGGATTGAGAAGGGTGACGTAGCGTCCGCGCGTGGCGATCAGCCCGTCGAGGCGCAGCGTGGTGAACGCCCGGCTGACGGTCTCGCTCGAGAGGCCGAGATAATCTCCGATGTCGGTGCGCGACATCGGCAACGCGATCGATCGACCGGCCGAAACCCTGTCCATGAGGTCGATCAAGAAGTACGCGAGCTTCTGAGCGGCGCTGGCGCGGCCGAGCGCCGAGAGATCATGGGCGCGCTCGGTCATCCGCAGCAGCCATGACAAGAGTTCGTTCGCGATCTGCGCGTCCGATATGGCAAGCGCGTCCAGCCGAGAGCGGGAACAGCGCACGGCCCGCGTCTCGCTGACCGCCTCGGCCGAAGAGGCATGTAACGGGGTCCGCTCCAACCCGAAGAAATCCCCGGATAGATAGAAACCGCGCACGACCCGATTTCCATCGCAACCGATGTTGACCGTGCGGATTATCCCGGCAACCACCCAGTATACAGCATCTGCGATATCGCCTTCGGCATAGAGGGTCGCGCCGGGCGAGAAATGCTCGGCCCGTCCGAGGGGGATGGTGCGCGCCAGCGTGAGATCGCCAGTGGCCTGGGCCAGAGCGGGCGGCCATTGAACATGCGGGCCGGGAGCAGGCACGACGTGACCATACTGCAGCATGATGCTCCTCGCTCGCAATATCTCGAGATCTCCGAGATCGTGCATCGCTGCAGGTCTCACAATTCGGAGGGCACCTAGGGACTATCCCGGTTCCGTCGGTTCATCCTGCGACTCGGCGGCGACCTCGGGATCGGGGGGCACCGCGCGGCGAGGCCGACGCGGAGATCGCGCGCCGGGGACCGGCGCGGATGCGCGGAGGAGCGGCCCGATATCCGCCACCGGAACTGATGCGCGTCAGTGCCGAGACGCCCCGCCGCGTCGTCATATGCGCCCTGGTTGCCCCGCAGGCTGGCCGGGAGATTCTGGATGGGACACGTCTTAGCACCGGGAGTTACGGCGCCCGATTTCACGCTCCACGTTACTCCGGACCAGACTCTCTCGCTCGGCGATCTGCGCGGACGGCCCGCCGTTCTGGCGTTCTATCCCGCGGATTGGAGCCCGGTCTGCGGGGATCAGATGGCGGTCTACAATCAGGTGCTGCCGGAATTCCGGAGACACGACGCCGAAGTCGTCGGAATCTCGGTCGATAGTGCCTGGTGCCATCAGGCCTTCGCCGAGACGCGCCATCTCCATTTCCCCCTGCTCGCGGACTTCGAGCCGAAGGGCGCGGTCGCCCGCCAATACGGCGCCTACCGCGACGGCGACGGCGTCTGCGAGCGGGCGCTGTTCGTGGTGGATCGCGAGGGCCTCATCTTCTGGAGCTACCGCTCCCCGATCGCCGTCAACCCCGGTGCGGACGGCATCCTCGATGCGCTGGATCGACTCAAGACTCAGGAGAAAAGCGATGGCCGAACACAAAGTGCCGGTGTCGTCGGCTGACCATGCCCGGGGTGGTGCCGCGGGGCGAGTGGTGCTCGTCGAGTACGGCGACTACGAATGTCCCTATTGCCGCGCTGCGCATGGTGAGGTCCTGCGGCTCGGCAAGCACTTCGGCGACGACCTCACCTACGTGTTCCGCCATTTTCCGCTCACCGAAATCCACCCGTTCGCGGAGCCGGCTGCGGAGACCGCCGAGTTCGCGGGGGCCCAGGGTCGGTTCTGGGACATGCACGACGCGATCTACGCGCATCAGGATCAGTTGAGCCTGCCCTTCCTCGTGGGCGCAGTCCGGGCGCTCGGCCTGTCGGTGCGCGATTTCGAGGTTGCCCTCGAGGCGAAGACCTATGCCCCGAAGGTCGCGCAGGACTTTCTGAGCGGCGTTCGGAGTGGCGTCAACGGGACGCCGACCTTCTTCATCAACGGCCATCGGCACGATGGTCCGTTCGACTACCAGCATCTGGCGGCTGCCATTCAATCGGTGCGGTCCAGGCCGTAGCGCGCGGTGTAGGCGGTCAGCCCCACGCAGCCCGCGGCCCACCGCAACGCACATCGACCCGGCCGCGATCTCGATCGGTCTGCACAGCACGGACAGGAAGGAGTATTTCCCATGGCAAAGGCGATCGGCATTGATCTCGGCACGACGAACTCCTGCGTCGCGGTGATGGACGGCAGCAAGGCCAATGTCATTGAGAACGCCGAGGGCGGTCGCACGACCCCATCGGTGGTGGCCTTCACGGAATCCGGCGAAGTTTTGGTCGGGCAGCCGGCCAAGCGGCAGATGATCACGAATCCGGAAAACACCGTTTTCGCGATCAAGCGGCTGATCGGGCGACGTTACGACGACCCGATCACCAAGAAAGACATCGGGATGGTGCCCTACCGGATCGTATCCGGGCGGAACGGCGACGCCTGGGTCGAGATCAAGGACAAGACGTACAGCCCGAGCCAGATCTCCGCCTATATCCTTCAGCGCATGCGGGAGACCGCCGAGCTGAAGCTCGGTCAGTCCGTGACGCAGGCGGTCATCACGGTCCCGGCCTACTTCAACGACGCCCAGCGTCAGGCCACCAAGGATGCCGGCAAGATCGCCGGCCTCGAGGTGATGCGGATCATCAACGAGCCGACCGCTGCCGCGCTCGCCTACGGCCTCGACAAGAAGGGCAGCGGCCGCGTCGCGGTCTACGACCTCGGCGGCGGCACCTTCGACGTGTCGATCCTGGAGATCGGCGACGGCGTCTTCGAGGTGAAATCCACCAACGGCGACACCTTCCTGGGCGGCGAGGACTTCGACAACCGCGTGGTCGAATACCTCGTGGCGGAGTTCAGACGAGAGCAGGGCATCGACCTGACCAACGACAAGCTCGCTCTCCAGCGTCTGAAGGATGCCGCCGAAAAGGCCAAGATCGAGCTGTCCTCGGCGACCCAGACAGAGGTGAACCTGCCCTTCATCACCGCCGATCAGGCCGGGCCGAAGCATCTGAATATCAAGCTCTCTCGCGCCAAGCTCGAAGTCCTGGTCGACGACCTGATCAAGCGCACGATCGGACCGTGCGAGGCCGCGCTCAAGGATGCCGGGCTGCAACCGTCCGACATCGCGGAGGTCGTCCTCGTCGGCGGCCAGACGCGGATGCCGAAGGTGCAGGAGGTGGTCCAGACCCTGTTCGGGCGCGAGCCGCATCGCGGCGTCAATCCCGATGAGGTCGTGGCCATCGGCGCCGCGATCCAGGCTGGCGTGCTCCAGGGCGACGTCAAGGACGTGCTGCTGCTGGACGTGACCCCGCTGTCGCTCGGCCTCGAAACGCTCGGCGGCGTGATGACCAAGCTGATCGAGCGCAACACCACCATTCCGACGAAGCGCAGCCAGACCTTCTCGACGGCCGAGGACAACCAGAGCGCCGTCACGGTCCGGGTCTTCCAGGGCGAGCGCGAGATGGCGGCCGACAACAAGATGCTCGGCCAGTTCGACCTCGTCGGCATCCCGCCGGCGCCCCGCGGCACGCCGCAGATCGAGGTGACCTTCGACATCGACGCCAACGGCATCGTCAACGTGACGGCCAAGGACAAAGCCAGCGGCAAGGAACAGCAGATCCGCATCCAGGCCTCGGGCGGGCTGGATCAGAGCGAGATCCAGCGCATGGTGCGGGAAGCCGAGGCCCACGCGGAGGAGGACAGGCGGCGCCGGGAACTGGCCGATGCCCGGAACCAGGCCGATGCCGCGATCTACACAGCCGAGCGCAGCCAGCAGGAGGCGGGCGAGCGTGTTCCGAGCGACCTGAAGAGCGAGTTGCAACAAGCGATTACGGCTTTGCGCGCGGCGATCGGCGGCGAGGTCGTCGACCGCATCAAGCAGGCGACCGAGCGCCTGTCGCAACTGGCGCAGCGCTTGGCTCAGGTCCTGAGCGCGCCGCCCGAAGGTCACGAGGCCGGTGCAGGCGGCGGCGGGAGCGGCCCGCAGCCCGAGGTCGTCGACGCGGAATTCGAGGAGCACGGCCGGCAGAACCAGGGCGCGCACTAGAGGCGTGCGACGCCGCGCCGTCAGCGTCCATCATCCGGGGTGAGCGATGCAGATCGACACGTATACCGATCATCTCAAGGGCGCGATCCAGGCCGCCCAGAGCCTGGCCCAGCGCACGGGCCATCAGCGGCTCACGCCGCTCCACCTCCTGAAGGCGCTGCTCGACGACGCGGACGGCTTGGCCAAGTCGTTGATCCGGTCAGCGGGCGGCCGCCCCGAGGCGCTCGCGTCGGATCTGGACCGCGAATTGGCCAAGCTTCCGAGCGTCGAGGGCTCCGGTGCCGGCCAGATCTTCATGGCACCTGAAACCGCGCGCCTGTTAGACCAGGCCGAGGAGCGGGCGCGGGCGGCCGGGGACAGCTTCGTCACGGTCGAATACCTGCTGCTCGCCCTGGCCGAGACCGCGGACGGTGCGAGCTCGCGCCTCCGCGAGGCCGGTGTGACACCGGAAGCCCTCAAGACCGCCATCGCCGAGCTCCGGAAGGGGCGCCGGGCCGACAGCGCGTCAGCCGAGGAAGGCTACGAGGCCCTGCGGAAATACACGCGCGATTTCACCGAGGATGCCCGCCAGGGCAAGCTCGATCCGGTGATCGGACGCGACGGGGAGATTCGTCGCGCCGTCGAGGTACTCTCACGCCGGACGAAGAACAATCCCGTGCTGATCGGCGAGCCCGGCGTCGGCAAGACCGCGATCGTCGAAGGTCTGGCCCAGCGCATGGTCAACGGCGACGTGCCCGACACCTTGAAGGATCGCCGTCTCCTGTCCCTCGATCTCGGTTCGCTCCTGGCTGGCGCGAAGTACCGGGGGGAGTTCGAGGAGCGCCTGAAGGCTGTCCTTCAGGAGGTCTCGGCTTCGGGCGACGTCATCCTGTTCATCGACGAGCTGCACACCCTCGTCGGCGCCGGAAAGGCCGAGGGGGCGATGGATGCCTCCAACATGCTGAAGCCGGCCCTGGCCCGGGGCGAGTTGCATTGCATCGGTGCCACCACCCTGGATGAGTATCGCAAGAACATCGAGAAGGATGCCGCGCTCGCCCGCCGCTTCCAGCCCGTGTTCGTGGGCGAGCCCTCCGTCGAGGAGACGATCTCGATCCTGCGCGGCCTGAAGGAGAAGTACGAGCTCCATCACGGCGTGCGGATCACCGACAGCGCGATCGTCGCGGCCGCCACGCTGTCCCACCGCTACATCGCGGACCGGTTCCTGCCCGACAAGGCGATCGACCTCGTCGACGAGGCCTCGAGCCGGCTCCGGATCGCGGCGGAGTCGAAGCCCCGGGAGCTCGACGAAATCGACCGCCGCGTGATCCAGCTCAAGATCGAGTGGGAGGCCCTGAAGAAGGAGACGGATCCGGCCGCCCGGGAGCGCCTGACCAAGGTCGAGGATGAACTCGGCACCTTGGAGACGAAGCAGGCCGAGCTGACCGCTCAATGGCAGGCCGAGAAGGCGAAGCTCGGCGAAATGAAGCAGATGAAGGAGCGCGCCGAGCAGGCCAAGATCGAACTCGAGCAGGTGGAGCGGCGAGGCGACCTGACCCGCGCGGGCGAACTCCTCTACGCCGTGATCCCGCAACTGGAGCAACGGCTCGCGGGCGCGATGCAGGCGAGCCAAAGCCGTTTGATCAAGCAGGAGGTGACGGCCGAGGACATCGCCTCCGTCGTCGCGCGCTGGACCGGCATTCCCGTCACGCGGATGCTCGAAGGCGAGCGCGACAAGCTGATGGCGATGGACGACAAGCTGAGCCAGCGCGTGGTCGGCCAGGGACCGGCGGTCGTGGCCGTGTCCGACGCGGTCCGGCGGGCCCGTGCGGGCTTGCAGGACCCGAACCGGCCGATCGGCTCCTTCCTGTTCCTCGGGCCGACCGGGGTCGGTAAGACCGAGTTGTGCAAGGCGGTGGCCGAATTCCTGTTCGACGACGACCGGGCGATGCTGCGGGTCGACATGTCCGAATTCATGGAGAAGCACGCGGTCTCCCGGCTCGTCGGCGCGCCGCCCGGCTATGTCGGCTACGAGGAGGGCGGCGTCCTGACGGAGGCGGTCCGGCGGCGCCCCTATCAGGTGATCCTGTTCGACGAGGTCGAGAAGGCGCACCCCGACGTGTTCAATATCCTGCTGCAGGTGCTCGATGACGGCCGGCTGACGGACGGGCAGGGCAACACGGTCGACTTCCGCAATACGATCATCGTCATGACGTCGAACCTCGGCGCCGAGTTCCTGGCCGCCCTGATGGAGGGCCAGCCGGCCGAGGCGGCCCGCGAGCAGGTCATGGAGGTCGTGCGCCGCGCATTCCGGCCGGAATTCCTCAACCGGCTCGACGAGATCATCCTGTTCAACCGCCTGGGCCGCGGCGACATGCGCCGGATCGTCGACATCCAGCTCGAAGGCCTCGAACGGCGGCTGGCCGAACGGAAGATCGTCCTGCAGGTCGAGGCGGCGGCCAAGGACTGGCTCGCCAATGCCGGCTACGATCCGGTCTACGGCGCGCGTCCCTTGAAGCGCGTGATCCAGCGCCATCTGCAGAACCCGCTGGCCAAGATGCTCCTGACGGGTGCGCTCAAGGACGGCGAGCCGGTTCCGGTTTCGGTCGTCAACGGCCAACTCGCCGTCAGGGGCGCGAGCCTGGCTCAGGCGGCCTGACACCACCCGCGCCGACAGGAGGCCTGGTATGGCCGATAACCCTTTGGACCCGGCGAGCGCACCCCCCGCCGCCGCCGGCCAGTCCCCCCCGCCGGAGACCGGCGCGACCCCTCAGCCGGGCACGGACGCGACCCGGGCCCTGCAGGCGGAGAACGCGGCGCTTCAGGACCGCGTCCTGCGAGCCTTGGCCGAGGCCGACAACACGCGGCGTCGGGCGACGCGCGACGTGGCCGATGAACGCCTTTTCGCCGTGACGGGCCTCGCCCGGGCGCTCTTGCCGGTCCTGGACAACCTGCGCCGGGCCATCGTCGCGTCGGAGCAGCCGGAGTCGCAGGGCGCGTCGCTCATCGACGGGGTGCGCGCCACGGAGCGGCTGCTGATCGGGGCGCTCGCGGGCGTCGGCGTGCAGCGGGTCGATGCCCGTAGTGCTCTGTTCGACCCGTCGCGGCATGAGGCCATGATGGAGGTCGATGATCCGGCGGCCGCGCCCGGGACCGTCCACGACGTCATGGAGGATGGCTACGTCCTCCACGATCGGCTCCTGCGCCCCGCCCGGGTCACCGTGACCCGTCGCGCCATGGCCCGGGACGATCACGACGGGGCCAATCCATAGGACGACGTCCGCAACGGGTGCGGGCTTCGCCACACGACGGCGCAGGGAGGAAGCGTTGAGCGACGATCCCTATGCGATTCTGGGCGTGAAGCGCGATGCCTCCCCGGAGCAGATCCGGAAAACCTACCGGAAGCTCGCGCGCAAACTGCATCCGGACCTGAACCCGGGCAACACGGAGGCGGAAGAGCAGTTCAAGAACGTGGCGCGGGCCTATGACCTGTTGAACGATCCGGAGAAGCGCGCGCGTTTCGATCGCGGCGAGATCGACATTTCCGGCGTCGAGCGGCCCCGGCAGCGCTACTATCGCGACGTCTCGGAGCCATCCGCCGACCATGCCTATGCGAGCGACGCGGGCTTTGCGGATTTCGAGGTCGACGACCTCCTCTCCGAGATCTTCGGACGCAGGGGGCGGTCGGAGGTCCGGCGCCGGGGCGCCGATACCCGCTACCATCTCGACCTCGATTTCCTCGATGCGGTCAACGGCACCACCCGCTCGGTGACCCTGCCGGACGGCGCGACGCTCGATGTCCGCATCCCGGCGGCCACCCGCGAGGGACAGACCCTGCGCCTGCGCGGCAAGGGCGAGCCGGGTCGGAACGGCGCGCCGCCGGGCGATGCGCTGATCGCGATCGGCGTCCGCCCGCACCCGGTCTTCCGGCGCGAAGGCGACGACATCCATTTCGAGCAGGGCGTTCCGCTGCACGCGGCGGTGCTCGGCGGCCGGATCGCCGTGTCGGCGCCGTCCGGGCCCGTGACCCTGACGGTCCCGAAATGGAGCACGTCCGGCACGGTGCTTCGCCTCAAGGGCAAGGGCGTCCCGCGGTCGGACGGGACCGCGGGCGACGCCTTCGTCAAGCTGCTGATCAAGCTTCCGGACAAGCGCGATCCGGAGCTCGAACGCGCGATCGCCGAGTGGCACCGGACTGAGTGAAATGGGGTGGCGGTATGGACGCGCGCGAATTCCAGGCTCGGTCGGACCTGCCTCCCGACACGCTTGCGATCTGGCTCGAGATTGGCTGGCTCCGGCCGGCGCTCCGCGAGGGCGTCCGGCACTACGTCGAGATCGATCTGGCCAGGGCCCAACTGATCGGGGATCTGCAGGCCGATCTCGGGATCAACGACGATGGCATCGCGGTCGTGCTCGACCTCATCGATCAGGTCGGCGGCTTGCGGCATGTGCTGCAGGCGATTGTCCGGGCCCTGCAGGCGCAGCCCGACCTCGTCCGCCGGCAGATCGTCGAGGCCTGCGCGGCGCAACGCCGATCCTGACGCCGAACTGACCGGCGTCAGCGCCGCGATGCAGCTGACAGGCTAATCCAACGCGCGCCCGCCGCCTCGACCGAGGATACGAGCTGGAAGAGCGGTCACCTCCGCGGTCCCTGGGATTCATCGGAAGGAACAGGACGATGGCCAAGTTCGCTCTTCTCGTCATCCTGAACGCCAAGCCCGGACAGGAAGCGGCGGTCGAGGCGTTTCTGAGGGACAGCCTGCCCCTCGTGCAGGACGAGCCCGGAACCGTCGCATGGTTCGGCCTCCGCCTGGGCCCATCGACCTTCGGGATCTTCGACGCATTTCCCGACGAAGCGGGACGGGACACCCACCTCTCCGGCCGCGTGGCGGCGGCCCTGAAGGAGCGCGCGCCCAATCTGTTCGCCACAGCCCCGCAGATCGAGAAGCTCGACGTGCTGGCGGCAAAACTGCCGTGAAACGCGGACCGATCGTCGATCGGGGTTCGCCCAGGACGTTCGCCATCGATCCACACAGCATGACGAAACCGGCGGCCTGAGGCGCCGGCGGACGTGGCGTTCCCGCTGTGGATCCGCGCGCGGCGCAACCATCGAGGAGACATCGCCATGGCACGGGTGGTCAGGTTTCATCGGACCGGTGGACCGGAGGTGATGCAGTTCGATGATCTGCCGGTCGGCGATCCGCAACCGGGCGAAATGCGCGTCCGCATCGAAGCGATCGGTCTCAATCGCGCCGAAGCGATGTTCCGGTCGGGTACCTACCTCGAAACGCCGCGCCTGCCCGCACGCCTCGGCTACGAAGCCTCCGCGACGGTCGAGGCCTTGGGCGAGGGTGTGGAAGGCTTCGCGCCAGGCGATGCCGTCAGCGTCATCCCGGCCTTCTCCATGAACGCTTACGGCGTCTACGCCGACACGGCCATCGTGCCGGCTTACGGCGTCGTCCAGCGCCCGACCGGTATCTCGGCGATCGAGTCGGCGGCGGTCTGGATGGCCTACCTCACGGCGTGGGGTGCGCTGATCGACATCGGTCATCTCGGGCGGGGCGACGCGGTCATCATTCCGGCTGCGTCCTCCAGTGTCGGACTCGCCGCGATCCAGATCGCGAACAGCGTCGGCGCGATCCCGATCGCCACGACCCGGACGCGTGCCAAGGCGGCGGCGCTGGACGAGGCGGGCGCCGCGCACGTTGTCGTCACGTCCGAGCAGGATCTCGTCGCCGAGGTCAACCACGCGACCGGCGGCAAGGGCGCGCGCCTCGTGTTCGACTCGGTCGGTGGCCCCCAGGTCGAGGCGCTCGCCCAGGCGATGCGCCATCACGGCGTCATCCTCATCTACGGCGCCCTCGCGACCGCCCTCACACCGTTTCCGGTCATCGCAGCCATGCAGAAGGCCCTCACGCTGCGCGGCTACACCCTGTTCGAGTTCATTCGAGATCCAGAGCGGCTGGCCCGCGCCGCGGCGTTCATCGACGATGGGCTCGCCAGCGGAGGCCTCATGCCCATCATCGCGAAGACATTCCCGCTCGACGCGATCGTTCAGGCACATGTATACATGGAGTCGAACGAGCAGTTCGGGAAGATCGTCGTCACCGTCCCGCACTGACATCGTGGTCCTTGACGAGCTCGGCCGAGGACGGCCAGCGCCCCCGGCATGACGTCGGCCGTCGCAAGGCGTTCCTGACTCAGTTTATAGTTGGTGCTTTCGAGGGAGTTAAATGAACATCCTCATTGGCGGAGCGTCCGGGAACCCAATTCGCGCCGGCGATCAGTACACGCCAATGGCTGCTCGATATGCAGTGAATGATCATGGGTGATGTATCGAACATCGTATTGCAAGCGCCGGACGGCTCCCATGCATTCGGCAGTCTGGTCGAGCACACGGCATGGCTTTCGGCGCAGAAGGAAGCCTTCCAGACCGCCATGGACGGCGCGCCGCTGGCCGAGTCACTGGGCATCCTCGTAGAGACGGCCCGCTCTCAGTCGGGCGGCAGCTTTCGCTCCGCCTTCTACTTGACCGATCCTGGCGGCACCGGGCTGCAGCACGTCATAGGCATGCCCGAGCCCTATGCCCTGGCCGCGGGCGGCATCAAGATCGGGCCGGACTCGCTTGCCTGCGGTCTGGCGGTCTTCACCGGCCAGCCGGTCATCACCGTCGACGCGAGGAAGGACCCACTCTGGCAGCCATGGCTCTGGTTGGCCGAAGAGCACGGCTTTCGTGCCGTCTGGTCGTTCCCGATAGAAACCGTAGCTGGGCGGGTCGTCGGCACCTTCGTCGTGTATTTCCGTGAGCCGCGTGAGGCCACGCCCCGCGATCACGAATTTGCCACCGCCCTGACCCGGACCGCGGCAATCATCATCTCGCAGCACCAGCAAGCCGCAGACTTGATCGAACGGCGCATCGCGGACGAGGCGCTGCGTGAAAGCGAGGAGCGCTTTCGGGCCGTGGCCGAGCAAGCCGAAGCCGGTATCGTCATCGTCGATGCGATGCACCGTATGAGCTTCGTCAATGACCGCTACTGCGAGATCCTGGGCCGCCCGCGCGATGATCTGCTCGGCCGCACCGTGCAGGCGGTGACCCACCCGGACGACTGGGCGTTCAACGAACCTTTTTACCGGCGCGCTATGACAGAAGGCGCATCCTTCACCATCGAGAAGCAGTACCTGCATCCGGACGGTACGGTCGTGTGGGTGCGCAACGTCGTCAGCGCCCTTTGCGATGGGACGGGCGCCATCGTCGGCGGCCTTGCGGTCTCCATCGACGTCACCGAACGTCATAGGGCCGAGGCGGCCTTGCGCGTGAGCGAAGAGCGCTTCCGGCGATTCGCCGAGCATACGGCTGACGTGCTCTGGCTTGCCGATCTGGACAGTAGAGCCCTCGACTACCTGAGCCCGGCTTTTACGCAAGTCTGGGGTATGCCCCCCGAAAACATGCCGGATCTTGCGAGCTGGCTCTCAAGCGTTCACCCCGAGGACCGCGACGCCGCCGCGCAGGCAATCGAGCGCGTCAGTGGCGGCGAAACGTTCGTGCTGGAGTACCGCATCCAGCGCGCCTCGGACCACGCCGTGCGCCGCATCCACGACACCTTCTTCCCGATCCCGGGCCTCGATGGTCGGATCCAGTCGGCGGGTGGGATCGCGCAGGACGTCACCACCGATATGGGCCTGCGCGCGTACGTGATTGCGGACGGCGATGACGCCCGGCGTGGCCTCGTCGGCACCCTGCAGGCCGCCGGTTACGAAGTTCGCGCCTTTGCCAGCAGTCAGGCCTTCCTGAAGATAGCGGGCTCGCTGATGCCAGGCTGTGTCGTGCTCGACTTGAGCGACGCCCGCGGCCTGGCTGCCTTGAACGAGTTGAAGGCGGCACGCGCACATCTGCCCGTGGTGGCGGTCGGCACGAGCGGGGACGATCTCGGTTTCGGGGTTCGCGTCATGAAGGCGGGAGCGGTCGATTTCCTGGAAGCTCCCTGGACGCCGGAGGTGCTGCTGTTCGCGGTGAGAACGGCACTCGCCGAGTTCAACGCCGAAACCGGTCGCGTGCGCGGGGGCGACGAGGCCCGGAGCCGGACCGCGGGGCTCTCCGGGCGCGAGCGCGAGGTCCTGGAGGGTTTGCTCGCGGGCGGTACCAACAAGACCATTGCCCGGACGCTGGGCCTGAGCCCACGCACGGTGGAAATTCACCGCGCCCGGGTCATGGAAGCGCTTGGCGCCCGCACGCTGCCCGAGGCGGTTCTCATCGCAACCTCAGCGGGCGTGCGTCCCGCCAATCCCGACGGCACTTAGAGCGTTTTCCGCCCAAGCGAATGCAGATGTGGCCTAATGAATTGTGCCAAAATGAATGGTTTATACGGTAATCCGTCCCCCTGAATGGCGAAAAGAGGCCCGGAAGGCTGCTTAAAAACATCCAGGCCTATTCGGAAAGGGCTGCCACGGGTCGAAATATGGTCTTTGTGAGCATCAGTGAGGCAATCTAGTGCACTGATGCAGACGAACGCAACAAGAGCACAGAGCTAACCCACTGCGTTAATTTGATAATCCGGTGTGCGCTGTGCACCATTTGTGCGCCTCAGTGCACTAGGGCAGCGTAACGCTGCAAGCCATGGCGCCGCTGGATTGCCCCGCTGGCCAACGATGGCGAGTTTCTTCCAGCAGCCGGCAGAGGTACCCGGCCTCGAACTCCGCAAGTTCGCGCAGCCGCCGCGGCGCGAGGATCCGCACGCGACGCTGCCGCAGGGCAATCAGCCCGTCGCGACGCAGGGTTTGCAGTACGCCCTCCTGCTCCAAAAGAATGGTGTGCTGCTCGACCGGCTGGGCATAGCCCCTCAGACCGCCAAGCGCTGCCCGGTCCTGCTCCGTCAGCGGGGCGAAGCCATCGAGCTTACGCCCCACCGCACAGACAAATCCGTCCTCTCCTGGCGCCGGGGATGAACGGCGTACGAGGCGAGTGGCCACCGGCAGGGTAGGCGTGATCTCGGTGATCGGGGCGGTCATCACCATCGGGTCCCTCTCTAGGATGATGGCCCATTCTCCCAGTGGCACGCGGCAGGCGCATCCGGTTCGTGTCTAAGGAACCCGCCAATCCGAGCGCCTCGATGCTCCCGCTTCGGCGAGTCATCGCATGAAAAGCCGCGGGAGGGGATGCCCCGGCGGGGGCCAAATGAAGTGCGGCTCAGGAGGCGCACCGCGCGCTACGGAGAACACCGTAGGTAATGACCGGATAGTCTGATCGCGGGCGGCATGTACTTCCCCTCGTCTGGCAACCGATTTGAGGTCAGGAGAGCGCAATGCGAGCAGTCGTTTATAATGGCCCGCGCGATGTTGCGGTGCAAGACGTGCCCGACGCGCGGATCGAGCGGCCTACCGACGTCCTCGTGCGGATCACGAGCACCAACATTTGCGGCTCCGACCTGCACATGTACGAGGGCCGGACCGACTTCCCGCGCGGGGGCGTGTTCGGGCACGAGAACCTCGGCCAAGTGGCCGAAGTGGGCAAGGCCGTCGATCGGGTGAAGGTCGGGGACTGGGTCGCTATCCCCTTCAACATCGGCTGCGGGTTCTGCAAGAACTGCGAGCGCGGCTTGAGCGCGTACTGTCTGACCACGGCCGACCGAAGCGTCGTACCGAACATGGCCGGCGCCGCGTACGGCTTCGCCGACATGGGCCCGTATCGGGGCGGCCAGGCCGACCTGCTGCGCGTTCCCTATGGGGACTACAATTGCCTGACACTGCCGCCGGATGCGGAGGAACGGCAGAATGACTACGTAATGCTGGCCGACATCTTCCCGACCGGCTGGCACGCCACCGAACTCGCAGGCCTGCGTCCCGGCGAGTCCATCGTCATCTATGGGGCCGGCCCGGTCGGCCTCATGGCGGCCCTCTCGGCGATGATCAAGGGCGCCAGCAGGGTGATGGTCGTCGATCGCCATCCCGACCGCCTGCGCCTAGCGGATTCGATCGGCGCCGTACCGATCGACGACTCCAAGGGCTCCCCGGTGGACCAGGTGCTTGCGTTGACGAACGGCATAGGGGCCGATCGCGGCTGCGAGTGCGTCGGCTACCAAGCGCACGATCCGCAGGGTCACGAGCACCCCAACATGACCATGAACGACTTGGTGAAGTCGGTGAAGTTCACCGGCGGCATCGGCGTGGTCGGCGTTTTCACGCCCCAGGATCCGGCCCCGCAGGACCCTCTCTACAAGCAGGGCGAGATCGTTTTCGACCACGGCCTCTTCTGGTTCAAGGGTCAGACGATCGGCGTCGGCCAATGCAATGTGAAAGCCTATAACCGACGGTTGCGTGACCTCATCGCGGCCGGCCGCGCGAAGCCGTCCTTCATCGTCTCGCACGAGCTTCGGCTGGGCGAGGCGCCGAAGGCCTACAAGCACTTCGACGCGCGCGACGATGGCTGGACCAAGGTGATCCTCAAGCCCGCCGCCTGATTGGCCGAGCCAGGCTGCCAAGCCGGGCGACCGACTCGCCCGGCTTATCCGCCATCTGCCGGAAGGGTGCGAACGTGAGGACGCCATGCCGATCTACGACTACGCGTGCGACGCTTGCGGGCCGTTCACGGCCATGCGGCCCATGGCGCAGTTCCTGGACCCCTGTGCCTGCCCGGAATGCGGCGCCGGGGCCACACGGACAGCCTTGAGCGCACCGGCCATCGTCGGCGGCAGCGCGGGTGGCCGCGTCGCCTTCGCGGCAACCGAGCCGAGCGCGTCCCCCTCGCGCCCGGCTTCGGCTGGCCATCCCGCCGGCTGCGGCTGCTGCGTCCGCCGCTTGCCACTCCCGGGTGCCCTGTCCGCGGGCGGACGGGTCTTCACGGCGCACGGGCCAGTCCGGCGCGGCTTTCCGTGATGGAATTCGCGTGCGGCTGCCCCCAACGCGCGCAAACCCAGCCTGACCGAGGACCAACCATGGCTTCCGACACCCTCAACGGCCTGAAGGTCGCGATCCTGATCACGGACGGTTTCGAGCAGGTCGAGATGACCGAGCCGCGCAAGGCGCTCGACGAAGCGGGGGCCGAGACGCAGATCGTGTCGCCGAAGGACGGCGCGGTGAAGGCCTGGAAATTTACCGAATGGGGCGATCAATTCCCGGCGGAAGTGCCCCTGAATACGGTTCGCCCCGACGACTACGACGCGCTGCTGCTCCCGGGCGGCGTAATCAATCCCGACACGCTGCGAACGATCCCAGCCGCCGTCGCGTTCGCGAAGAGCTTCTTCGACGACGGCAAGCCCGTCGCCTCGATCTGTCATGGCCCCTGGACCATCATCGAGGCGGGCGCCGCGCGCGGGCGACGCCTGACCTCCTGGCCGTCGCTCCGAACCGATCTCCGGAACGCGGGGGCCGAATGGGTGGATGAGCCGGTGGTCGTGGACGGGAACCTAGTCACCAGCCGCAAGCCCGATGACATACCGGCGTTCAACCGGGCGGTGATCACGCTGCTGGCAAGTGCACGCAGGGGCGTTCGGCCCGCGTGAGCCGCGACGAACGCGCGCGATCGCTCCAGGGCTATCACCCTTCTCTGCGGCCAACCGGAGATCCGCGATGAGGCACACCGAGGTCTGTGTCCGGCCGTTCGGAGGCGTGCCACGCCGGGGCGTCAGCCTCGCGCTGACCGGATGTCTCATCCTCGCGGCCGTCGGAGCCGAAACGGTTGTGCGGGCCGTCCCCCGGGACACGCGCGATATCGCGCTGCCCGGGGAGGCCGCGTATCCCGAGAGCATCACGGCCACCGCGGATGGCACTCTCTACGTCAGCAATTTCGCGGGCGGCGGCGTCACCCGGATCGAGCCGGGCGCATCCTCAGGCCAGGTCTGGATCGCCCCCGGTGCGTTCGAGACGCGCTCGACCTTCGGCGTGCTCGCCGACGAGGCGTCGGGCACGCTCTGGGTCTGCTCGAACGATCTCTCGGCACTCGGCATCCAGGGACCCAGCGACGTGAAAGGCGCCGCGCTGAAGGGCTTCGACCTGAAGACCGGCGCCGGAAAGGTCAGCGCGCCGTTTCCCGTCAGCCCGGCCATCTGCAACGACATCGCGCTCGGACCGGACGGGGCGGCCTACGTGACCAACACGCTGGGGCCGCAGATCCTGCGGCTGAAGCCCGGCTCGCAGACGCTGGAGGTCTGGCAGAGCGACCCGCTTCTGGCGCCTGAGGGCAAGGGTGCCGGGCTCGACGGCATCGCCTTCGGCACCGACGGCAACCTCTACGTCGATACGTTCACCAAGGCCGAGCTGTTCCGGATCGACGTGAAGGACGGGCAGGCCGGCGCGGTGACGCCGCTGACACCCTCACGTCCGCTGGTCCTCACGGACGGCCTGCGGCCGCTCGGCGACGGCGCCTTCCTCCTGGCCGAGGGCGGCGGCCGGCTCGACCGGATGACCGTCTCCGGAGATACGGCCAAGGTGGAGGTCCTGCGGGACGGCGTCGCCGGCGGCGTTACCGGCGCCGCCAAGGTCGGCGCCACGGCCTTCATCACGGTCGGGCAGCTCGCCGTCATCACCGATCCGGCGCGGAAGGGCACCGAGCCCGAACTCCCGTTCCGCGTGCTGGCGGTGCCGCTGACCGCGCGCTGACGGCTGCGGTCGCGCGCGGATTTCAGAGCGCACCGTCCCTGAATACCCGGCCGTATTCGCCCAGATCTTGCAACCGTGGTTTGTGGCAGCGCCTCGAGAGGACACCATGTGTGGGATCCGTTCGTCGACCCTCGTCCTGTCCGCCAGCGTCGCGGCAGCCGTCCTTCTGGCCGCTTGGCCAGCCGCACGGGCCGCCGACTCGGCCTGTGACGGTGGCACAGGCGGCCTCAGCCTGCCGGCCGGCTTCTGCGCCACGATCTACGCCGATGGGATCGGCCATGCCCGCCAGATGGCCGTGGCGGCGGACGGCACGCTCTACGTCAACACGTGGAGCGGCGTGTACTACAAGAACGACACGCCCCCGCCGGGCGGCTTCCTGGTCGCGCTCAAGGATATCAATGGCGACGGCAAGGCCGACGTCACGGAGCGCTTCGGCGAGAGCTCAGCCGAGAGCGGCCGTGGCGGCACCGGGCTGGCGCTGTACCAGGGTGCGGTCTACGCCGAGAGCAACGACCGCATCATGCGCTACCCGCTGAAGACGGGCGAGGTGGCGCCCAAGGCCCCGGGTGAGGTCGTCGTCTCCGGCCTGCCGGTGACGGGGGACCACCCGATGCACCCCTTCGCCATCACCCCGAAGGGCGATCTCCTCGTCGATCTCGGCTCGGCGACGAACGCCTGCGAGGTGAGGAACCGCGTGCCCGGTTCGCCCGGCAACGCGCCCTGCACCGAGAAGGAGACGCGCGGCGGCATCTGGCGCTACGACGCAAAGGCGCGCGATCAGACGTTCTCGCCGGCCGAGCGGTATGCGGCCGGCCTCCGCAACGGCGAGGGTATCGCGCTGGATGCGCAAGGCCGGGTCTTCTCGACCCAGCACGGGCGCGACCAGCTCCACGAGGACTGGCCGAAGCTCTACACGGCCAAGCAGGGCTACGAGCTGCCCTCGGAGGAGGTCGTCGAGCTGAAGCCGGGCGCCGATTACGGCTGGCCGGAATGCTACTTCGACCCGGCGCAGAAGACGCTGGTGCTGGCCCCCGAATATGGCGGCGACGGCGGTCGCAAGGTCGGGCTCTGCGCCGACCGGCAGGGGCCGGCGGCGTGGTTCCCGGCGCACTGGGCGCCCAACGATATGAAATTCTACGTCGGGTCAGGGACTGGAGCAGGGTTTCCGAAAGCCTATCGCGACGGCGCCTTCATCGCCTTCCACGGCTCCTGGAACCGCGCGCCCGGCCCGCAGGGCGGCTACAGCGTCGTCTTCCAGCCGTTTAAGGACGGCAAGGCCGCGGGCGACTTCGTGGTCTTCGCCGACGGCTTCGCCGGGGCCGTCAAGGAGCCGGGCCGCGCGGAGTACCGGCCGTCCGGTTTGGCCGTCGGCCCGGACGGGGCGCTCTACATCTCCGACGACGTGAAGGGCCGCATCTGGCGCGTCACCTATGCGGGCGGCGACCCGAACGCGGCTCTCGCAGCCGCGCCGAGTCCGCAAAACTCCGCGACCGCGTCCACCGACGCGGCGCCGCCGGAGGGCCTGCATCCGGATGCCGGCCGCACGATCGCGGCGCTGCCGGTGCCGAAGGGCGCGACGCGCGAGCAGGTTGCGCTCGGCGAGCGCATCTTCCACGGGGAAGTGGCCGACGCCACGTGCGGCGGCTGCCACGGCTCGGACGGCAGGGGCTCGCCGGTCGGGGCCGACCTCACCGGCGGCCATTGGCTCTGGAGCGACGGCAGCCTGGCGGGACTCGAGCACACGATCGCCAACGGCGTGCCCGAGCCGAAGGAGCACCAGAACGCGATGCCCCCCATGGGTGGCGTCGAGCTGTCCCAGGCCGACCTGAAGGCCGTCGCGGCGTATGTCTGGGCCCTGGGCCATCACGGGAAGTGACCGGCCTCACCGCCGACGGCGCGCCCACGCCCGCCGGTAGGACTGAGATCGGAGCGTTCAGCCCCTCGATGTGAGCGTCGAGAGGCTTCGAAGCCAGTCCGGCAGGCGTGCGCCCCTCCGGTCATCGATCGTCGAGAGACGCTTTGAGGCGCTCGGCCGCCGGTCTGGATGAGGCCGGGTTCTGGCCGGTGATTAGCAGCCCGTCCCCGACCACGTAGGGCTGCCAGTCGCCGGCCTTGGAGAACAGGCCGCCGTTCCGCTTGAGTTCGTCCTCGACCAGGAAGGGGACCACCGCGGTCAGGCCCACGGCCTCCTCTTCGGTGTTCGTGAAGCCGGTGACGGCCTTGCCCGCGACGAGCGGCGTGCCGTCGGGCGCCTCGGCATGACGCAGCACGCCGGGGGCGTGGCAGACCAGGGCGACTGGCTTGCCAGCCCGGAGCGTCGTCTCGATCAGCCGGATCGAGGCCGGATCCTCGGCGAGGTCCCATAGGGGGCCATGGCCGCCGGGATAGAACACCGCGTCGAAACCCGCGTGGGTGACGCCGTCGAGCCGGCCCGTGTTCGACAGGGCGGCGTTGGCCTCAGGGTCCGCCTCGAAGCGTCGGGTCAGGTCGGTCTGGAAGTCCGGCTCGCTGCTCTTGGGATCGAGCGGCGGACGCCCACCCTTCGGCGAGGCGAGGACCACCTCCGCACCGGCATCCCTGAACACGTAGTAGGGGGCGGCGAGTTCCTCCAGCCAGAAGCCGGTCTTGCGGCCGGTGTCGCCGAGCCGGTCATGCGAGGTCAGCACCATCAGGATCTTCATGGTCATTCTCCGGGGCTGGTCTGGGTCTGTCGTTCTGGCTGCCGTCACCGTCTTCCGCTGCTGATCGAGCGCAGACTCCGGGTCGACGGTCCATCAGGGATGTCAGGGTTGCCAGCCCCCATTGGCGTGGGCCTCAAGCTCCTCCCGCAGATAGGGTGCCGTGCGGCTCGCCCGCGCCTGGGCCACGATCTCAGGACGGCCGGCCGCCACGATCGTGCCACCCAGGCTTCCGGCGCCCGGCCCCACATCGATGACGTGATCGGCCCCCGCGACGACGCGCATGTCGTGTTCGACCATGACGACCGTGTTGCCCGCATCGACCAAGCCGTTGAGCTGGAGCATGAGGCGATCCACGTCGGTCGGGTGCAGCCCGGTCGTCGGCTCGTCGAGGACGTAGAGCGTGCCCCCGCGCTGCCCCCTCTGCAACTCGGTCGCGAGCTTGATGCGCTGCGCCTCCCCGCCGGAGAGTTCGGTCGCCGGCTGGCCCAGGCGCAGGTAGCCGAGGCCGAGATCCCGCAGCACGAGGAGCGGCCGCAGCACGGAGGGCTCGTCCGCAAAGGCCGCGCAGGCGCGCTCGACGGTCAGCCCGAGCACGTCCGCGATGGTCAGCCTGTTCCAGGTGACCGTCAGCGTCTCCGGTGCGTAGCGGGACCCGTGGCAGGTCGGGCAGGGGGCGTAGACGCTCGGCATGAACAGGAGTTCGACGCTGACGAAACCCTCGCCCTCGCAGGCCGGGCAGCGGCCCTTCGCGACGTTGAAGGAGAAGCGGCCGGCGTCGTAGTGGCGCCGGCGTGCCTCGGGGGTGGCGGCGAACAGCTTGCGGACGCCGTCGAATAGGCCGGTATAGGTCGCGAGGTTCGAGCGGGGCGTGCGCCCAATCGGTTTCTGATCGACCTGGACCAGACGCCGGACCCCATCCATGCCGCCGACGATGCGCCCCTCCGTCGGATCCGGCGCCTCATCGAGGGGATCCTCCGGCTCGTCGTCGGTGTCGATCGGCCTGCCGAGACGGTCGCCGACGAGGTCCAGCAAGGCCTGGCTGACGAGGCTCGACTTGCCGGAGCCCGAGATGCCCGTGACGGCGGTGAGACATCCCAGCGGGAAGGAGGCCGAGACGCTGCGCAGGTTGTTGCGGACGATCCCCTCCAGGCGCAGCCATCCCGCGGGCTCACGCTGCGGACGCTGCGGCGGCTCGGCGAGCCCGAACAGGTGCAGGCGCGTGCGCGACGCCTCCACCGCGCGCAGGCCCTCCGGCGGGCCGCTGTAGAGCACGGTGCCCCCGTGCTCGCCCGCCGCTGGACCGACATCGACCAGCCAGTCGGCGCGGCGCATCGTGCCGATGTCGTGCTCGACGACGAACAGCGAATTGCCCGAGGCGAGCAGCCCAACAAGTGCTTCGTGCATGGCATCGCCGTCGGCGGGGTGCAGCCCCGCCGTGGGCTCATCGAGCACGTAGGCGACGCCGAAGAGCTGCGAGCGGAGCTGGGTGGCGAGGCGCAGGCGCTGCAACTCGCCCGACGACAGGGTCGTGGTGACCCGGTCCAGCGACAGGTAGCCGAGGCCCAGCTCCGTGAGCGTCCCGATCCGGTCGATGAGATCGGCGGCGAGGCGCTGGGCGGCGAGCCGCTTCTCGATGGAGAGGTTCGGGGTCGCGCGCACGTCCGGCGCACCCGCGTGGGCCGACGCCCCGGAGGCGACACGCCGCGCCCGATCCCGCCGGCCCGCTTCGCGGTCGAGCGTCCCGGAATCGGCGCTCGCGGCACTGTCGTCATCGGGCAGCCGGTTCTCGGCGACGGGCTGCATCACCGCGGCGAGGTCGGCGAGCGGCATGCGCGACAGGTCACCGATATCGAGGCCCGTGAAGGTGACCGAGAGCGCCTCGGGCTTCAGGCGCTTGCCGTGGCAGGCGGGGCAATCCTCGCTGACGAGGTAGCGTGCCGCCCGTCGGCGCATGAGCGCGCTCTGCGACTTGGTGAAAGTGCCGAGCACGTGGCGGCGGGCGCCGGTGAAGGTGCCCATGTAGCTCGGCTCCAAACGGCGCTGGCGGGCGCGCCGCGTCTGCTCCGGGGAGAGCCCGGCATAGACGGGCTCCTGCGGCTGGTCGTCGGTGAACAGGATCCAGTCCCGGAGCGCCCGCGGCAGGTCCTTCCAGGGCGTGTCGACATCGACCCCCCGGCTCACCAGGATGTCCCGCAGGTTCTGCCCGCCCCAGGCCTGCGGCCAGGCCGCGACGGCGCGCTCGCGGATCGTCAGCGACGGGTCGGGCACCATGGAGGCTTCCGTGGCCCGGTAGATGCGCCCCAGCCCGCCGCAGGACGGGCAGGCGCCCTGGGGCGTGTTGGGCGAAAAATCTTCCGCGTAGAGCATCGGCTGGCCCGGCGGGTAGGTGCCGGCGCGCGAGTACATCATCCGCACGAGGCTCGACAGGGTGGTGACGCTGCCGACCGAGGAGCGGGCGCTGGGTGTGCCGCGCTGCTGCTGGAGGGCGACGGCCGGGGGAAGTCCCTCGATGGCGTCGACGTCGGGTACGCCGACTTGATCGATCATCCGCCGCGCGTAGGGGGCGACCGATTCGAAATAACGCCGCTGGGCTTCGGCGTAGAGCGTGCCGAAGGCGAGCGAGGATTTTCCGGAGCCGGAGACCCCGGTGAACACCACGAGGGCGTCGCGCGGCAGCTCCACGTCGACGTCGCGCAGGTTGTGCTCCCGGGCGCCTTTCACCGTGACGTAGCCTGGCCGTCCCGCGCCCGATCGAGCCATCCCGGCTAGTTCTCTAGGCTTCGGTTGGTCCATCAAATCGCCCTCTCGGTGAGTGCTCTCCCGTATGACAGCAAACGCCGCTGCGCCGAGGGGAGATTAAGCGGCGCGGGAACTGCCCTCCGCGCGCTCGTCAGTGGATCGCTTTCATGGACGAAACCCAATCGGGCGTGGCGTGAGCGGAGGGCATAAATCCGCACCACCCTCCAAGCCTCTTGCTCGCGCGCGTGGCAAACCCAGCAGATGGTGTCGGCCGGCCGGCGTGGTACCTGGATGCATCCTAAGGGAGATGCCGGCCGGGCCACCACTCGAAGCCTTGCCCCAAGAGCAAGCCTGATCGTTGCCGGCAGCGGAACACCCATTCCTGGGAGAACACGCAGCCAACGCGATCGTCCCGCGAGGCATGAGGAATCGGCAGAATGAGCTTGGCGGATCGCCGAAGCTTGCCGGCTCGCGCATCCGACGAGACCATCCTTAGGGAAACCCCGTATCAAACCAGGGCGCTACAGCCGACGTTTGTCTTCTACGACAGGGGTCGAGACATGGTGGGGCCGTTTGGAGCCGCTCGCTCCGCGCCTCCTACGCCGCTTGACCCTGACACGAGTCCGCCCGTCGCAGCACACTGACCAAGGGGGTGACCCATGCCTGATCGATCCGGCAACGGCAGACCAGGCGACCACAGGGAGACTTTTCGCGCCTCGGCCGGCCCGCGCGAACAGGCTAGGTCCGGCTTCGGCAGCGTCGGATGGGCGCTCGCCGGTGCAGCGGGCGTGGCCGCTCTCGCCGTCCTCGGCGCGCAACGGCTCGATCCGCCGAAACGTGGACGCACGCGAGAGACCGACGCGGCGAACGGCTGGAGCGACGAGCCAGAGGTCGAATATTCGATCACTATCGAGCGCCCTGCCGATGTACTCTATCGGGTTTGGCGGGATCCAGAGACCCTCCCGCGCATAATGGGGTTCCTGGCTGAGATCCGCCCGAGTGGAGAGGGACGAAGCGAGTGGCGCGCCGATGGCCCGCTCGGCCAGAGCCATGCCTGGGTCATGCAGATCACCGAAGACCGGCCCGGCGAGCTGATCCGCACAAGTTCGGATGGCGGCGGCCTCGTGACGGAGTGCGAAATCCGTTTCCGCGCAGCGTCGGGCGATCGGGGCACGGTCGCCACGCTGCGCATCCGCTTCGATCCGCCCGGGGGCATGCTCGGCGACGTCGCGGCGCGCTTCTTCGATAGCGTCGTGCCGAAGGCGCTGGTGTCGAAAGCGCTGCACGCCTTCAAGAGCCTCGTCCTGACAGGCGAGATCCCCACCACCGATCGCCAGCCGGCGGCCCGGCGCGACCCCCGCTGAGGAGCCTGATCATGCGCGCGCTCTACTGGAACGGCGTCAACGACCTGCGCGTCGGAACCGTCAAGGACCCCGAGATCGTCAACCCGCAGGACGCCATCTTGAGGGTCAAATTATCGACCACCTGCGGCTCGGACCTGCATTTCATCGACGGCTATATCCCGACCATGAAGGCCGGTGACGTCATTGGCCACGAGTTTATGGGCGAGGTCGTCGAGGTCGGGCCAGCGGTGCGGCGGGTGAAGAAAGGCGACCGGGTCGTCGTCCCCTCGTTCATCGCCTGCGGTGAATGCTGGTATTGCCAAGAAAAACTCTTCTCACTCTGCGACTGCACGCACCCCAAGCCGGAACTCCAGGAGCCGCTGCTCGGCTATCCGACCGCCGGCATCTACGGTTACACGCACGCCTTCGGAGGTTATGCGGGATCCCACGCCGAATATATCCGCGTGCCTCATGCCGACGTGGACTGCTTCAAGGTGCCCGAGGGCGTCGCGGACGAGACGGCTTTGTTCCTCTCCGATGCGGCACCGACGGGCTACATGGGCGCCGATTTCTGCGACATCCGGCCGGGCGACACGGTTGCGGTCTGGGGCTGCGGTGGTGTGGGCCTGATGGCCCAGCAGAGCGCGCGGCTGATGGGCGCCGAGCGGGTGATCGCCATCGACCGCTTCCCCGAGCGGCTCAAGATGGCACGGGAACACGCCGGCTCCGAGACGCTCGACTACACCCAAGTGCACAGCGTTCTGGAAGCCTTGAAGGAGATGACCGGCGGGCGGGGGCCGGATGCCTGCATCGACGCGGTCGGAATGGAGGCGCACGGCACCGGACCACAATACGCTTACGACCGCGTGAAGCAGGCACTGCGACTGGAGACGGACCGCGGGCAAGCCTTGCGCGAGGCCGTCATGGCCTGCCGCAAGGGCGGCACGCTGTCGGTGCTTGGCGTCTATGGGCTGATCGACAAGTTCCCGATGGGCGTCATCATGAACAAGGGCATGACGGTGCGCACCGCCCAGCAGCACGGGCAGGCCTACATGGACCGGTTGCTCGCGCATGCCGCGAAGGGCGAGCTCAACCCGGCCTACCTTGCCACGCACCGCTTCAGCCTCGAGGACGGACCGCACGGCTACGACATGTTCAAGCACAAGACGGACGGCTGCGTGCGCGCGGTTTTCGCACCGTGAGAACCACCGCCCTGGCGGTGGCGCTTAACGCCAGCGGCACGTCCCGGCGTTCGAGTGGTCAGTGATCAGGCTGTCCGCGGGCGCGTTAAGGGCAAGCGCGGCCGACGCTGACCTGCAGATCCAACCGTCGCTGCCGAGCGCGCCTTCTTCACAGGGAGAATTTGCCAATGGAGCAGCGCCCGTTTGGTCCCGTGCCGCGCGCGGTTGCGATGATCGGCCAGGGAACGTGGTACATCGACGACGGACACCGATCCACCGCGGTCGCTGCCCTGCGCCGCGGCCTGGACCTCGGCATGACTCACCTCGACACCGCCGAGATGTACGGCGACGCCGAGGTCGTGGTCGGTGAGGCGATCACCGGACGGCGTGACGACGTCTTCCTCGTCTCGAAGGTCCTGCCGAGCAACGCCTCGCGTGCCAGGACCATGGCGGCCTGCGAGCGCTCGCTCGCGCGCCTGCGCACCGACAGGCTGGACTGCTACCTCCTGCACTGGCCCGGTTCGCACCCGATCGAGGACACCTTCGCCGCCTTCGAGCGACTTCGCGAACAGGGCAAGATCCTGTCCTGGGGAGTCAGCAACTTCGACGTGCCCGACCTTGCCGCCGCGTGGAAAGCCGGGGGCCAGGGAAGGATCGCCTGCAACCAAGTGCTCTACCATCTGGAAGAGCGCGCGATCGAGCACGCCGTCCAGCCCTGGTGCGAGGCGCACGGCGTCGCCGTCGTCGCCTACAGCCCCTTCGGTCATGGCAGCTTTCCCGGTCCCGGCACGCCGGGCGGCCGCGTGCTGGAGAGTATCGCAGCCAATCACGGCGCGACCGCCCGCCAAGTCGCGCTCCGGTTCCTGGTGCGGCGGCCGTCCACCTTCACGATCCCCAAGGCGTCCAGCCCCGAGCACGCCGCCGACAACGCGGGCGCCGGCGCGCTATCGCTGACGGGAACCGAGTTCGTCCAACTCGACGCGGCGTTCCCGCCCGGCCCCCGGCCGCGTCGGCTTCCCATGCTGTAGTCCCAAGATGCTCGCTTGGCCGAAGCGGTGGTAGCCGCACCCACGAGTCATCGTTCAGCCAGAGGCGGCTGGAGGGCTATGTCGGCCGGGTGCCCCTGCTCTCTGCGGTGGCGCAAGGAGTTGCCGGCTCCTGAACAGACCTCTTTGCTGCGGGTTGATCATACGTGCATCGCGAAGTCCGACTCGGATCGAAGCAGCGCCGCAAAGCCCGTAGAACCCCCAGTACGCACGTGAGCCATGATGGCAGAGACCCGAACAGCCCTGGTCGCGGGCGCGAACGGCATCATCGGCAAAGCGTTGATGCATGAACTTGCGGCATCGAAGGGTTGGCGCGCGCGCGCCCTTTCACGGCGGCCGCATGGGTCGAGCCAGGCCATTGCGGCGGATCTAACCGACCCGGACGCGACCCGGGCCGCCCTCGCCCAGGCCCGCGACATTACGCATCTGTTCTATGCCGCGTTCGCACCCCAGCCGAGCCTCGCCGATGAGGATCGGGTGAACGGCTCAATGCTGCGCAACCTTCTCGATGCGCTGGAAGCCGCGGGTGCGCCGCTGGAGCGCGTGGTGCTGTATCAGGGCGCGAAGGTCTACGGTGTCCATCTCGGGCCGGTTCCAGCCCCATTTTACGAGGACGAGAACCCCCGCCACATCGGGCCGAACTTCTACTTCAGTCAGGAGGACGAGTTGCGGGGCCGGGCGGATCGCGGCGGCGCAGCTTGGTCCATCCTGCGCCCCGACGTGGTGGTCGGCGACGCTGCCGGCAACACCATGAACATTGCCATGGTGATCGGCGCCTACGCCGCCTTGTGTCGGGTTGAAGGGGCGGCGTTCCGCTTCCCCGGGCCGACCCTCGTCTACGAGGGTGTGTTTGCCCAGGTGACGGACGCCAGCGCCCTCGGCCGAGCAAGCCTCTGGGCCGCTACGTCCGATGCCGCGCGCGGCGAGGCTTTCAACTACGTGCACGAGCCCTTCCGATGGCGGCGGGTCTGGGAGAAGCTCGCCGCCGCGCTCGATCTGCCGCTCGGGCCGCCGATGCCGATGCGCTTGGCCACCCACATGGCGGATAAGAAGCCGGTCTGGGCACGGCTGGTGGTGGAACAGGGCTTAAGCGAGCTGCCGTACGAGAAAGCGGTTGGCTGGAGCTTCGGCGATTTTGTGTTTCACAGCGACTTCGACCTCGTATCCGACATGGGTAAGATCCGGCGCGCTGGATTCGGAGAGAGCGTAGATAGTGTCGAGGCCCTGATAGCCGCCATCCGCCGCCTGCAGGAAGCAAAAGTGCTGCCGCGTTAGGGCCGCGGTAACACGTGGAAGGGACATACCATTGCCCGACCTCGTCGCAATCATGGCCTGCACGCACGGCGGCGATCGCCTGCGTCGAAACCGGTGCTCGGCCGGGACTTCGACTTCAAGGTTTAACAGGTGGAACTTTGCAGGTGGCGGACGGTGGATCAGCGTGGAAGGGACTACGGCCATCGGCTCTGCAGAGCTGATCGATAAAAGTCCCGCCCAGCCTGCCGTCCTGCTGCTGCACGGCTCTATTTATGGCCGAGTTTGGTGGATCAGGTCGCGGGGAGGAAGTGTCTGCGTCCGGGTCAAGCTTGGCACGGCCGAACACGGCCCCCTTCGACAAATCAAGATGGCTGACGTGCCCGTCCAAGGTGTTGCGCTTTACGTCTGCTTCCATGCATCAAGTCGGGTCCCCTCTACGACTGGGTTGGAAAGCTACGGGGCCGTCCGCTTTTCTGACGGACCTCCTCCGAAGCAGACCAGCGGCTTTCGGCCAGGTTCGGTCATTCACGGCCGCTCAACCTGCCGGCAAGCGGACCTTCCGACCTTCAGCAAAAGGTGTGCACGAGCTCGTGGCCGGCGATCCAGCGCTCAACGCGGATGGTGGTTCGGCGATCTCGTGGGGCGAGCGCCATCGGGAGCCAGGCGGGTTCGCCCATCACCATTCGGCTTCACGTGATTCTGCGTCGGGCCGGGGCCACGGCTTTGGTTTGGGCGGCGGTTCGCGCTCGGCCTCGGTGATGGCTGCCTGCAAATGAGCGCGAGCCTCGCGTGCATGGGCCGTGAGCCGTTGCAACGAGACGTAGCGCTCCTGCACCGTCCTGCAGGCCGCGATCACCTCGCCGATGACGGGGACGAATGTCGCCGTGCGGCGCAGTTCCTGGCACGCCGCTGCGACCACAGCTGGCTGGAATCTGAGCTCGACCAGATCGAAGCACAGCGCGTTGAGGTAGGTGGCCGGGTTAGCTGGCTGCCGGGGCATAGTGTCAAACAGGACCGCGACCGCCGCCGCAGTGGGCGCCTTGTCCGGAAGTTGGCTCAGAGCCGCCGCGACCACAGCCGAAATCCGATCGAGCGTCGCCTCGGATGGTATCGCGGTCAGATCTCTACGCGCGTCGGCCATAGCAGCGCTGTCGCTTCGAAGCACCGAGGCATACGGGTTCGAGAGCGCGACCGCGCGCCAATCGATCGGACCGATCTCGGTCAGCAGACGCTCGACCCGCAGATGGGTCTGCACGTCGAGCAAAGGATTTCGATCCGCTCGCGCAATAGCGCGACCGGAGCTTGGCTCAGTCGCCATGGTCGAGGTTCCTCATCAGGGCTTCGATCGCGCTAAACGACTGCCGGCCGTTCTG
Organism: Methylobacterium sp. CM6246; assembly: GCF_054818005.1. Lineage (NCBI taxonomy): Bacteria > Pseudomonadati > Pseudomonadota > Alphaproteobacteria > Hyphomicrobiales > Methylobacteriaceae > Methylobacterium > Methylobacterium sp. CM6246. Next base: position 6,028,878 of record NZ_JBTXKY010000001.1, on the reverse strand, counting down.
CCGTGACGGCGCATGCCGTGGTGCGGGCTCGTCAGCCCACCTGCCGGCGTTCAACCAGGTCTTTGCGTGAGCGGTGAAGGTTGGATCCTCGCCGGCCCGCTCAGCCGCGAAGCGCTCGGCGCCGGTGATCAGCTCCTCCGGCGTCGCCTTTCGGTGGCGCATGATGCGCTCGAACACGGGCTGCGCCGCGGCCTTGCCAACCTTGCGCGGGTAGGCCTCCCAGAACCGATCGAACGCTGATGCATCGAGCGATTCAGACCTTGTTCCTTTCCCTTGTTCTTTCTTCCCTTGTTTGGGGGACTGTTTCGTCCCTACCCCCAGGGACCGTTTCGTCCCTAGAAGAGGGACCATTTCGTCCCTCGTGTTAGGGACCTTTTCCTCCCCGCTTAGGGACGGCTCGGTCCCGATTTCGACCGCATCTTTCGCCCGGTCGAAAGCCAAGATGAACGAGCCGGAACCGACTGCTCGATCTGCAGCGACCCAGCCTGAGGCTCGCAGCTCGCGGACGGCGCGGACCGCTGTGCGCCTTGCCATGCCGGCGCCTCGTGCCAGTGTCTCAAACGAGGGCGTGCACCGCCCGGTGGTGGCGTTGAGGTGAAACAGGAGGCGGCCAGCCACGGCCTTCGCGGCCGGTGAGAGATCCGGATCTCGGAGCACGGCCTGAACCATGCGCCATTTGTCGAGCAGCGAGAGCGGGGTACTCATTCGAGGTCACGCATCATGCGGTCGATGGTGAACACCTCGTCGGAGATCTCCAGCGCGCGCAGGACCTCCGCATCGGTGACGCCTGGCCAGATCCGCCGGGCCCAGTGCAGATAGCCATTGGTGCCTATCCCGCTCGGAGGGGGCTCGCACAGCACTCGCGCGATGAGTGGGGCATAGTCGACAGGTATTCGTCGCGTCGGTGAATTACTCACAGTCGAGGCCTCCCTGTTCCCGGCACCGCCCACGGATGCGGTCCAATTCCCGGCGCATGGCGCGCTCGCGCTTCTCGGCATCGTCCGCCCAGGCCGCTTCTGCCGCCAGCTCTTGCCGGAGCCGGTGCACGTTCTGGCTGGCAGCATGGAACTGCCACTTCAGGAGTTCGGAGTGCGCAGGCTGCTCATGGCGGCCCGGATACTACTGCCGCGCAAGAGCCAGGATGGCCCTTGCCTCCTCGTTCGAGTTCATGAGGTCGGCAGCAGTCGCCAGGGCCATGTCTATCCGATCGGTGCAGGATGAAGGGCGGCCCGCCGTCGCTGGCCACGAACACGATAGCGACGTGGAGCCGCCGTCCGCTTCGATCCGCGGTGCACGTGGAAGCCGGACGCGATGAACTCCATGCGATCGCCTCTTATGACCGCGTTTCGCGGGCCTTGGCTTCGCACTCTGCTAGCCACAGCGTCAGACTGGACCGGCGAGCGCAGACGCGACCCGCAACTCGGAAGGTGGGAAGGTCGCCCTTCTCGATCATGTGGTAGGCCTGGCCGTACCGCACCTCCAGATGTGCTGCGATCGCGCTAACCCCATACAATAAATCGTTTTCTCGCGTTTCCTTGCGCATGGATCCCACCTCGCGTCCGTCGAAAGGATTGCGCAACCGGCAAGCCCGAACGGCTGCTAAACGTGGCAGCTGCTACAGCGAACCAGCCCACACCAGCCAAAATCTTGCTACCCACAAAAAAGCCCGCAAAAAGCGGGCTAAGGTTCTGTAATGACTTGTGTTTTCAGACAAACGCTAGCACGTTGTCGTTCGCGTCCCAGTGCCCGACCACGTTCCCGGCCATCCATGAGGTGACCGGATTGCCGTCGTGCTGGAGCCGGGTTGGATCGTCGTGGCGCGTCACCAGGTCGTCGGTCGACCTGGTGATGTGCGAGGCCGTCTTCGACACCGAGTAGACGGTGTGCCCGCGCTCCTCGATCGCGCCGGCCAGGAAGTCGGCCTGGAAGCGGTCGACCCCGAACGCCGCAACGTTGTGGCCCTCGATCATGGCCAGGACGTCGGCCAGGATGGTCGGGTGGTGGACGTGGCTGCCGCGCGTGGTCGTGAGGTAGCCGGCCCGTTCCCAGGCCATGAACTGATCCGCGTACCGGTCGTCCTTGAACCGCGGCGAGCGCTCCGGTAGCCAATACCGGAACACCGCGTACAGCACCTCGCCGACCTCGATCAGGAAGGAGGCCGCGTTCAGATCCGAGGCGCTAGCGAGATCGACCCCGACGTACATCGGGAAGCCCTTCAACGCGTCGAGCGTCAGCTTCGGATCCCCGCAGGCGTCCCAGCGCTCGGTCGAGAACAGGTTGCCGGCGGCCCGGCTCCAGAGGTTGAGCCGGGTCCGCTTGTACTCCTGGAGCTTCGCCTCGCTCTTGCGGGCCTCGCGTTCCTCGGTCTCGATTGACGTGGGATTCAGCGAGACGCCGTAGAGCGGGTTCAGCTTCTCGATGACGGCGGGGTCGAAGCGGCGCTCCTCGTCCTCCTTGTCGCCCGCGTACATAGCGACGAACACCCGATCCGCCCGCAGCTTTCCTTCGAGCACCTGCTGATCCGACCGCCAGCCGTCATAGGCCGGGCCGGTGGCGTCGCGGCCGGCAGTCGAGATGCCGAGCCACAGCGGCTGCCGCCGCGCGCCCTGCGCGCTCTTCAGCACGCCGATCACGTCCTGGTTCTGGGCGTGGACTTCCTCGGCGAGCACCACGTGCGGGTTGAGGCCGTCGAGGTTGGGCGCCTTGCCTGCGAGGAGCTTCAGCTCGGCGCCGGTGCGGCGGAACCTGATCGTCTCCGTCGTGTCCTTGGCCATGAGCCAGGTCTTGAGCTCGGGCTCCTTCTCCAACGTCTGCCGGATCGCGAGGTACGGGATATCGGCCTGCTTCTCCGAGCCCGCCGCCACACAGCCCTCGGCGCCCGGCTCGTCCTCGTAGTTCAGGCAGTACAGGACGATCCCCACCGAGAGCGCGGTCTTCGCGTTCTTGCGGGGGACCCAGAACGCCACCTCTCGAACCCACCGACGCCCGGTGTCTCGCTCGCGGAATCCGAAGGTCGCGGCGATCCACCAACACTGAACCGGCTCCAGCGTGATCGTACCGGCGAAGCCCTTGATGTGCGGGAGTGTCTCGATGAACGCGCAGGGGTCGTTGGCCCGGTCCGCGTCGAAAATGAAGTCGCTGCTCGGCTTCTTCGCCTCCTGCAGCATGTTGAGGAAGCGGTGGCAGCCGAGCCGTTCCCAGCGGCAGGCTACCACCGCCCCCTGCACGACGGCCTGGGCGTACCATTCGGCCATGCCAGCGTAGTCGGGGAGCTCTTTGCCCTTCAGCTCGATCCGCTCGAACCGCTCGTCAGCGACGGTTCGGGAAACCGAACCACGCGAACCGGTTGATGGGCGCTTCCTGCGGCGCGCTGATCGGCTTGTTGATATCATCGAGCTTCAGCCGGGCCTGCGCCTTCTGGAGGTTCGTGTACCAAGACGCCCGCGGGGTCAGGCCCTCGGCGGAGATGCGCTGGATCTGGTCGAAGCAGCTGGCGTAGGCCGAGAGCGCGATGTGCATGCTCTTCGACAGGCGCCCCGCATTCCAGATCAGCCGTCCGGTGCTGTCGTATTCCGCCCGGGCCGCATCGGTTTGCAGCGGCAGGGCGCACGGTGGGAATGCGCGGAAGCCAGGGTGTGCAAGGACAGCCGGATCGCCCTGGCCTACCTGCGCGAGCGATGGCTTCGGCATGGCCCCGGTCCACTCACTCTTTTCGCCCCCGTCACTGAACTAGTGATCGAAATCTGAAGATTGGTAGCCGCTCCCAGGGTCCGCTACGGGCGGGGGAGCGGACCCGGACCCCTCCCCGAAGCGGACGTTCTGCCCCCGACCCAACACAGTCGTAGGGACCGCCATCATCGCTTCTTGAAAGCGGCCATTCGTTGGCCGTCCGGCAACTTCGGCTCGGGGTGGGGAGCCGACCCTAACCCTTCGCCCTGAAGCGGACGTTCTGCCTGCGACCCAACCCAGTCCTAGGTCTTAGACCAACAAGCCGCCGAGCAGCGTCTGAGACTGGGCGTTGAGGCCATTGATAGCGAAATTACAGCGCCGGAACCACCGTTGCCTTGACGGCTTCGCCATCCTCCTACACAAACCGATGACGCGTGTTTTGCCGCTTCGTAGCAAAAACTTCTATATTCCATAATTTTTAGCGATCCACTCAGCTTTGCTTAGTTGATGGCTTTCGTCCGACCTGCCCCAGTAAGGACCTACATGTCGCAACGTCTTGATCGAAGCTTGTGCCGCATGCCTCGCAGGTTTGTGGAATAGCGTCAGCACGGCTCTTACGCACCGTTGATCCGCATTCGGGGCAGCCGACTGGAGATGGTGCGGCTTCCTTGGAAAACGGGATGCCGCGCTTGGCCGCTTGCAGTTTGAGGCATCGGACAAGTTCAGAAGGCGCCGCCAGCACCCGGTAATAGTTTACGCGACGTGGAAAGAAGCTCGTCTCCTCGCTTCGAGGGCTGCGCCGTCCGACATCACCGAACTTGACGTCGTTGATGACGATAGACGATGCGCCCTCTATAATCTTGATAGCTGTGTTCTGATACTGATGGTTTCGGCGCGCCACTACCTTTCGCTGGTGATTGCTGAGCCAGGTCACAAGCTTCGTGTACTCTCTTCGCCACGCGGCAATCTCCGCGCCGATCGCGTCCCGGGATTGCGCCGTAAAAAATGGCCCCCTGCTGAATCCCCTCAGCGCAGCGAAGCGGCCGGCTTGTCGTTGCTGAAGCGCGATCAGCAAATCCTGGTAGGGCTGCTCGAACAGGGTTGCGTCGGTTGCCAGCAGCAGTTCGAGGCCGACCCGCGCGCTCGTTTGTACACGCTCCCTAAGTTCATCGACGAAGGCAAACGAGTCGATGAGATCCCGCTGGAGAACGATGAAACGAGGCAGACCGTCCGCCGACGCTACGGTCGCAACTCGAAGCCCCTCTGGCACGCGCCGCCACCCGATATCCACGGCGATCGCCTTGGCGCTAATTGGAATCGGAGAGGCAGGCTCTGCGGTGCGCGTACAAATAAAGCTCGCCGCCCATTTCCACCGCTCGGCGACGCGACGCCGCGTGATGATCACCTCTTTCACCCGGCAATCGTTGGGAATTTGCCTGTGCATCACCATGGGCCACGTGACGCTGCGGCGCTCGCCGGATTGAACGAACACGGTTGCCGTGAGCCGCGTTCGTTGTAGACGTCGTCGTTCACCACGGCTTTCTGCAGACCACGCCCGTCCCGATGGTGGGCGGATCATCACCTGACTCAGGCTGCCATCGAACAGGTGCTCGACGTCGGCGCCGCCTTGTAGTGTGTTTGTGATACGGCTGTTTCCGCTTAGGGCGCGGCGGCGCATGGTATGACCGCCACGAACCGCTGCACTGCGAGCGTTCTCGAAGGCCCGAACGAGCGGGTTGTAGTTCCCCCACCAAAGGCCACTGTTCTGTCTAGCGACTTTCACCGCCTCTCGCCGGGCCAGCTCCAGATCACGAAGTTCAGCGGCCATCCGTTTCGTGACCACCTTCTGCGTTACCGCCAGATGTTTCTTAGCCTCTGATACAGCTGACAAAGCAGCATTGTCTTTGACAAGCTGCTCATAAGCCGCTTTGGCGCCTATAAGATCATTATCCGTTAAGATTATATTATAATATTTTAAGAAATATGATTCATGTATATCAACTAGGTGGTTCCATAAAGCATTCACTCGTTCGAGTTCTTGATCGCAATCCGAATGCCAATCGATCGGTTCGAGCAATCCATAATGCCTGATAACGATTTCACGCGCTTCACCGACCGTATGGATTGCTTGTTCTTCTATCATGCACTCGGACCCGCAAACTTCGGTTGTCGTATGGCGCCCCCACTGAACCTGATGAGACGCGCGCTCCACATCTGATGGCAGGAGAACCTGCACGGTTCGGCACCTGAGATCATACGCCCGCCGCTACTGCTCGCACATGCAGCATATCTGGCGGCGTAAATAGCATGCGTGCACGTTGAACAAGCTGTTGCCGGCTAATGCCTTCTCGGAATGTTGCGAGCCAGCAACATCACACGGGAACCACGGCGGAGGACGCGAATCCTCGTTGATCGCTGGAACTTGATCGCACATGGTGATTGGGCACGGGGGCATCGCCAAGCGAAAGCCCGCAGGAGCCTGCCGCTAGATGCAGGCCGAACGAACTATGCGGCGTGATCCGGATCAACCGGGCGAAGCCGTTTTGTTGGGTCTCGAAGCTTTGGAGATGTCTATGAAGCTCTTAAAGAGCTCACTGCTTGGTTCCGCCACCGCGTTCATTGCGATCGGAGCCGCTCACGCCGCCGACCTTCCGGTCAAGAAGGCGGTCCCGATCGAGTACGTCCGCGTCTGCTCGGCCTACGGCGCTGGATTTTTTTACATCCCCGGCACCGACACCTGCCTGCGTCTCTCCGGCCGCGCCCGGTTCGAGGGCGGCTACATGACCAGCTACTCGCGCCAGTTCGGTAACGGCGGCGACACCTCCGGCTACCAGGGCCGGATGCGTATCAACCTCGATGCCCGCACCCAGACCGCCTACGGCACCCTGCGCGCCTTCGTGCGCTTCGATGCCGGCGCCCGCACCGGTTACTCTGGCGTAGGCACCTCCGGCACCCAGCAGCGCATCGGCCAGGCCTATCCCGGTCTCGGCATCGACAGCTTCGGCCGCGACCAGCAGTTCGCCAACGTCGACAAGGCGTTCATCCAGTTCGCCGGCCTGACCGCCGGTCGCGCCTCCTCGTTCTTCGACTTCTACGCCCACGACTTCGAGTTCGCCGGTGCCACCGCGGGTTCGGACATCGCGTCCACCAACCTGCTCGCCTACACCGCCACCCTCGGCAACGGCCTGTCAGCCACGATCTCGGCCGAAGATCCGGTCTTCCGCCGCAGCCCGATCTACTCGCCGTCCAACAACCCCGGCGGTGTCACCGTCAACGCGTCGATCGCGAACTTCGCGCAGACCAATTCGCCGGCTCCGGTGTTCATCGGTTACACCGGTGCCACCCCGACCCGCTTCAGCCAGGTCGATGTGATCCAGCGTTCGCGCATGCCTGACGTCGTCGGCGCCTTGCGCCTCGACCAGGCCTGGGGTTCGGCCCAGGTTTCCGCCGCTGTTCACGAGTTGAACGTTGGCAACGTCCAGAACGGTGCCGGTACTGGAACGGGTTCCAACGTCAGCATTCCGCACGCCAACAACTCGTATGGCTACGCGGTGCAGGGCGGCCTGAAGATCAACGCGCCGTTCATCGCTCCGGGTGATGCGCTCTACCTGCAGGGTGCCTACGGCAGCGGCTCTCAGCTCTACACCGGCTACTCCTCGTTCAGCGGCTCCTACTCGCAGAACGCCGCGACGATCCAGGGCCAGAAGTTCAACCAGTTCTTCAACGACGCAACGGTCAACCCGTTCACGGGCCAGCTTGAGCAGTCGACGAGCTTCACGGTTGTTGCTTCGTACCTGCACTACTGGTCGCCAGAGTGGCGCTCGGCCGTCTTCGGGTCGTACGGTGAGCAGGACTTCACCCAGCGTGCTCGCTCTGCCCAGGGTGCAGCGTTCGGGGTGATCAATCCGAACGGTGCGAACAGCTTCGGTGCGAACGCCGTCGGTGTGCCCGGCACACGATTCTTCCAGCTAAGCGAAGCCCTGCGCGATACCTACCAGTTCGTTGCGGGTGCGAGCTTGATCTGGTCGCCGGTGAAGGACCTCGATATCGGTGTCGAGGGCTACTACACCCAGATCGGCGTCAAGAACGGCCGCGTGATCGACAAGGACAAGGATCCGACCGCTTACTCCCGCGTCGGCGCGATCAACGCCGGTGGCGCAGTTGCCACCACCACCGCAGACTCGGTGTCGTCGTTCCGCTTCCGCGTCCAGCGCGACTTCTAAGCCTCTCTACGCAACCTGCACCGGGGCCTCAAACCCCGGTGCAGACCTGACTCTCGTGCTTCACGCACCTTGCGAGCCCGGCCTCACAGCCGGGCTTTTTCACGTGCGCATCATATCGCCCAGAGATTCTATCAACTGCCGTACCGTATCTGGCAGGGAGATCCTCGGAGCCCCCTCGAATCGATATTGTGAGGTTCGAGCGCAGCTACCATCCGGTTTCGACCCCTTCCGGTCGTAGTCTAGGCCTCACCAATCAGCCCTTAAAAGGACGTTCTAAGCTTCAGCAACGGGTCGATAGCAGTCCCTCGCCGTGGGTACTAAGCATCTGATTCGGACGCCAGAACGGACCAGCCTACCGAAATTGCTGCGGCCGCTCCGCGGGATCATCACACCAGAGCGGGAGCTGATCGAGCTGCTCGGTCTTGCGAGCGAACTCTTCCATCTCCCGCTTCACCCCGTGGTGCGTCAGGCACAGGCTCCACCGGTTGTTCGGTTCGAGCATCGGTCCGCCGTCCGAGACCGGGTATTTGTGATCCGCCAGCTTCGCGAAGGTCAGCTGGCCGTTCTGGTCACACCACACACAGAACGGATGCCGGCGCCGGTGCTCCGCTGAGACCTTCCGCCAGACGTGATCATAGCCCCGCTCCGTCGCCGAGCTGCGCTCGTAGCGCTTCGACAGGATCTTGGTGGGCCTCGGACCGCGTCCACGTAGGGGCTGGGGCATGCAAAAACCGCTCAGCGAATTTTTTTCCGGTCGCGTCTCGGAAAATGGCTTCCCATTCGGTTGCCGCTCCCTTGATCGCGATCCTTAATCCGACCCCCCTATACCTTCGGGGCTGTCAGCATGTCTGCGGGCAGAGTCCTAGCAAAGAGGGGGGTCCGAAACCTCCCTCCGGGCCGCGCTGCTCATCCTTCGACCCGGGCGTCCGGGGAGTACAAGGGGCGGTCATCCGACACCGCGAACGGCGCGGTTCGCATAGATTCAGAACCGATTCGACGAGTCAAGCCGGCTATGTGGAAGCAGCCGCTTCGATCGAACTGAACGCAACAGGGACGGTCCCATGCGCGTCCGCTAGATGTGATTTCCTGCCGGTCCGCTTCGGAGCGATGCGCGCGTTGAAGCTGACGTCACTTTCACCTGTAGAGAAGCGGAGAAACCTGCCCCTTTCTCCAAACGGTATGCAGCCTCAGTCAACCTCTTCGTCAACGCTAGAGAGGAATGAGGCCGGAACCAATATTCCAAGCTTTTTGGCCTTCTTCATATTTATGGATAAGTAAAAATGAGTATTGAGCTGAACCGGAAGTTTTCCGACTTCAGTGCCTTCAATTATCTTCCTAACGTATCCGGCGGCCTTCTTATATGCATCCGCTTCCTCAGGACCATAAGCCACGAGCGCCTCGTCTTGCGTGGTCGCTTTGTTGTAGGCCATGACTGGAATGCCATATCTTTCAGATGTTGAGCTTATAATTTTTCGATGTATGTAATTAAAACTGTCATTCATAAGAATGAGGCCACATTTATTAATCGACAATGTATTAATTGAATTCTCAATATCCCGCTCGTTAGCAACAGGAGATAGTATCGATGTCATATTCTTTAACCTAGCGGTTTCCTCGAATGGAGAAATATAGTATTTATAGTACGGGGCGGTGATAGGATTATACATCATCGATACGCAGGATATTCCTGGCAGAAGTTCTTTTAGGTACTGCACCCATTTACCAGCAAGGGTGCCCTCCGAATTTATGAATCCGGTAACATTTTTACCCGGTACAGCTAAATTATCTACAAAACCGCTACCGACTGGATCTGCTACCGTCGCAAATACAATAGGTATCGTTTTGGTTTCTTGCAAAAGAGCGCGTACTACGGGTGTAGTAGCTGCGAAAATTACGTCAGGTCGGCTTGATATGACACTCTTGGCATAAAGTTTTGCATCGTCGATACTTCCAGCCGACCAGAAGTATTCATATTTAATGATGACACCTTTTGGCTTGTCATTCTCTAAGGCTTCTGTGAAAACTTTTACTAGACTTTGTGCCGCAGCATCACTCTCTGAAAAATTTGTGAAAACCGAGACTTTCTTCTCTGGGCGGCTCTGATCACCGACAGCGACATTCGAGCAAATCGTAAGCGCCAAAATTTGTAGCAAAACTATCTTAAGCATTGCTGTATGCGCCCTTACAAAGCCAATGTCGAATGAGATTGGTATGAGGTTCGGCCCTTGGACTGAATGCAATAATGCTGGAAAACGTAGCTGGTGCTGACTAAACTATCAAGGGCGGGGCCGGATGGCAGATTAGGTACTTGGTTTTCACTTGGAACATAAAAATCCAAGTCTCAGGCGTTAGGATCTTGACCCAGACCTAATACCGTAACTCGTTAGGCGTAAGAGGGCTCGAATATTTTCGTCGCCGGCGTAGTTGTAAGCCATTATAGAAATCGATCAATAGCTGTTTTCGAGAAGCTCGGCCGGCTGTTTGTAAGGGTGATATGGGTCGAAATCTGCTTTTGCCGGCATTCGTTTAAGCCGCCAAATTCCCATTTTGAATACTTTCTTCTCTGCCCCCTCGCCGTCACACCCGCTCGAACTGCTGCCGCTCGAGCTCGACCGGTGTGGCTCGGCCGAAGATGCTGACCGCGACCTTGTAGCGGTTGAGCTTCTCGAACGTCTCTTCGATCACGCCGTCGAAGCTGGCGAAGGGACCGTCGACCACCTTCACCGCCTCGCCGATCTCGATCCGGTCGAGGTCGTCGATCGTTGGGGCGGAGCCGATCAAGACCTCCGCGAAGTCGCGCATCTCCTGGTCGGGCACGGTCACCGGATGGATCACCGGGTTGCCGGCCTCGTCGACCCCAGTCTGCCGCCGTTCGATCCGCTCGACGTCCCAAGCGAACGCCCGGTCGTGGCGCAGGCACGGCATCGTGCCGTAGACCCGCCGCTCCATCAGCCAGGGATGCTCGACGGCCAAGCACTCCAGCTGGCTCCGCTGCTCCAGCCCGACGAAGACGGTGTGGTCGAACAGCGGCATGCGAATCCGCCGGATCCGGCCTGAGGCGAGACGCTGCTCGATCTCGTCCCGGGGCCGGAAGAACGGGATGCCGGCGTTCCGGAGCTTCTCGCACAGCTCGCCGGTGTGGCCGACGCAGGCCTGCACCATGGCCCACTGCTTGCCGGCCGGCAGCTCGTGCTCGGCCCGGCGGGCGGCGATGCGCTCAGCCTCTCGCTCCCGACGCTCCCGGTCATGCCGCTCGCGCGGGCTCTTGGTGGGCTCGTCCGCCTTCGCTGCGTCTGCCTCGTCGCGCTCGGTCCGCTCCTGCCGCAGGATCTCACCCCGGCGCATGAACGCCTTGTGGGCCCGCTCCTGCTTCAACTTCAGCCTCAGCCGCTGCTTCCGGGTCAGCCGTTGGCTCACGCTACACCCCTCACACACCTGTCGAATCCCGGCCTCGTCGCGCCGTATGCGCGTTGACCCGCAGCTCAAGTCCCTGATCTTGTTCCGATATCGGTATGCCGAGGACGGGTTGGCCCGCGGCACCCTCCCTCGCGGCTGGGGGGGTTCAGCCCTGCCATGGCCTCCGCCGCCTGGGCGGCCAGCGCCTTCGCAGCATCCCGGTGCATGCGCTCCCAGCGCAGGGCGGAGCCGGAGATGCGCTGGTGGCGGACCATCACGCCGCCTCAAGCAGCAGCCGGGGCGGGATCCGACATCCGGGCTGGCCGGGAGGCGGCCCAAACACGGCCTCCGACCACGCTCCGGCGTCCCGGCGAAACCGCTCGATCCACTTCCGCAGCGTCGGCTCGGGCCACTGTCCCGAGACGCCGAGGTCGACGAGGTCCTCAGCGGGCGTTAGGGCTGCCGGCACTGCGGCCAGACCCTGAGCGACACGGCTCTGGCGCTGCGCCGCTACCCGCTCGGCGACCCGGTCGGCATAGACCATCCAGGTTCGAATCGGCACTCGGGACGAGCGGGCGATATCGAGCAGGGCCGGGACGATCTCAGCCTCCAAATCGAGCCCATCGGCTTCCAGTTTGGCGATCGGCCCGATGCGCAGATCCTGGGGACCGCCATCGAGGGCACCGCGGACTCGGGCCTCAACCCGGTCGAAGTTGGCCTTGGTGTTCCAGCCATCGGCATGGCCCGGCCACGCCGCCTCGTCGCTAGCGACAGTTGCCGGATCGGCCCGGTTCAGGGTCGGGCGCGCGGGGTAAGCCACGGCGGCGGGGGTTTTATCTCCCTTCCCTTCCATTCCATTCCCTTCCCTTCCTACGTCGATCGTTCGACGACCGTTCGGCGAAATGGGATCGGTAGGATCGGGTATTTTGGACCTTTGGGGCCGATCTATCTTCTGGTGATGCCAGCCAGTGACCTGAAGAAACTCTTTATCTTCAATAACATAGAGGCGGATTAGGTCATTCGCCGACAATTCGACGAGCATTCGGCGAACAGTTTCGGCCGTAAAGTCGTCTGACGGGAAGACGCTCGCTTTGATCCGTTTGTCCGAGGCGACCATGCGTCCGGCATCGTCGCAGAAGTTCCAGAGCCCGATGAACAGGAGACGAGCGTTCGTCGAACACTCCATCACCTGCTCGGAGGTCCAGAACTCCGGTTTGATCGTGCGGATTCGGGCCATCAGAAGCCCCCTCTCGATGTCTGAGCGATGGCGGAATGGGCGACGTCGCACCAAAGGGGCAGCGTGACGGGCGGCCCTGATCGATTCTTGCCGAGGATCAGTTCGAGCTTGTGCTGGACCTGCATCATGCGATCAGCGAGCTCCGGCGTGGGGGACGCCTTCATCTTGCGCTCGACGTAGACGGCCTCTCGGAACAGCAGCAGGACCGCGTCGGCGTCCTGCTCGAGCTCGCCCGAATCTCGGAGGTCGGCCGGGGTGGGCCGGCGATCCTCGCGGTCCTGCTTCTCGACCCCGCGGTTCAGCTGGGCGAGCAGGACGACGCAGATGTCCTCAGCCTTCGCCAGCTGCTTCAATGCGCCCGAGATCTCGCCGATCTCGAGCACGCGCTGGCCCTGGTACCGGTCCGAGACCTTGATGAATTTCAGGTAGTCGACGAACACGACGCCGAGGCGCACGCCGATCTTCGCGAGCCGCCGCTTCTCAGCCTTCACTCCGAACGCGATCTGGGCGACCGTGACGCCGGGCTCGCACTCCAGGCGCAGGTGCAGCTTGTCGAAGGTCGCAGCGGCCTGCTCGATGCGCCAGGCCTCCTCATCGTCGATCTCGACGCCGGCCATGATCTTGCCGAAGGTCAGCGGCCGGTTGTTGACGTAGGACAGATCCGACAGGTACCGGGCGATCTGCTGATCGCGGGTCACCTCGCACTGGTAGACGAGCACGCCGGCCTCGCGCGCGGCGAGCCGGGACAGGGTCGTCATCGCGACTGTCTTCCCCATGCCGGGGCGGCCCGCGAGCAGCCAGAGCTGGCCGCGCTGAAAGCCGCCGTTCGTGACCCGGTCGAGCTCGTGCAGTCCCGTAGAGATCGCGGTGGATTCCATCATGCCGGTCCTCAGCTGGTTGATGCGGTCGAGCATCCAGCGGCTTGCCTCGGGCGCGGACTGGCCGGCGAGGTGCGCCTGCGGGACGATGGCGCGGACATTGAGAAGCGCCTGCTCGGTCTCATCGATGATCGACTGGGCGGCCGTGCCGGGCAGCGATGTGCGGACCATCTCGGTCAGCTTCTCGGCCACCGCGAGCAGCGAGCGCTTCGAGGCCAGGTCCCGCACGATCGCCGCGTAGCCCGTGGCGTCCAGACCCATCGTGTCGCCGGCACAGGCGGCGAGGTAGGCCAGCGCCGGGCGGTCGCCGATTTGCGGCCGCTGCAGGTAGCCCTTCACCGCGATGGGGCTGGGCGGGCAGCCGGCGGCCACCAGCGACTCGATGCAGGCGAACACCTCCTGGTGGTCGGCGAAGTAGAAGTGCTCCGGGCGCACGATCTGCGCGATCGCCGGCACCACCTCGGGCCGCATCATCGCCAGGCCGAGCAGCGCCTGCTCGACCTCGATGTTGTGCGGTGGCGCGACCTGGTCGGTCGGCTGGCGGAACACCACGACGTTGTCGGGATCTCGGCTCATGCTGCGCGTCTCCGGAGCCGGGCCGGCAGCATCTCCTCCGGCAAGATCACGGCGTTCTGCATCAGTCGCGGCGGGATCGCGGCGCTGTCGTCGTAGAAGCCGCGGCCGGGCACCGGGCCCCGCACTTCCGGCACGACGTGGCACACGAGTCGGTAGCGCTCGGCGACGGTCAGTACGTCTTCGCGGCTGCCGCGGTAGATGACCGTTCCGGATCGGGCGAGAACCCAGCGCATGAGCGTCACTCCGCTGCCATGGGGACGGACGCGGGCTGGTCGAACTTGCCGATCTCGTGGCCCCACGCATCCCAGCCGGGGCGGGCCTCGCGCGAGAACAGGTCGGCCCGGCGCAGCGCACCCGGCAGCAGTGCCTCGGCCGCGGCGTAGGCCTCGTCGGGTTTCCGGCTGTGCTCGCGAGCTGGCGCCATGATCACGCTGCGCACGGACCGGCCGGCGCGCGGCCGGCCGAACTTGCCGATCAGGAAGGGCTCCGAGGCACAGCGCAGCACGTAGCCGGTGCCGAACGCGAGCTTGCCGCCTGACGTGGTCTTCACCCAGGTGCCGGCGGTGGTGAACGTGAAGCCCCATGCGGCCATCACCTCGAGCGCCTGGGGCAGCATCGGGTTGGTGGCCCAGAGCCATAGGAAAGCGTCGCCCCGGGCGAGCTGCGCGACCGGCAGGGCCTTGATCGCGTTGAGTGGCATGCAGGCGTACTGCGCCTGCGGGCTCTTCGCTTCGCCCTTCTCGGAGCGGAGCGCGAAGGCCCACGGCGGATCGACCATCAGCATGTCGAAGCCGAACGGGGGCAGGTTGCCGAAGGGCCAGGTCATGCCGGCCGCCGCTTCAGCAGCAGTGGGTGGACCGGCGGGGTCTCGTTCGGAGCCCAGAGATTGCAGCCGTACCACCACAGCGCACCGGCATCAGCCGCATCGAGGCTCGTCGGGTCCCAGCCGAGGGCGCGGCAAACCTTGCGGGCTTCTCGCTTGGCGGCCTCGCCCGGCATGTCACCGCGGCCAAGGAAAGCCTTGCGGACGCGGGAGACGGCGACGCGATGGACCATCACGCCACGCGCTCGAGCAAACCCCGTGACGGAAGCCCAAAGGCCCTTGGTGATCAGCAGAGAGTCGGCGTTCGTCTTGCCGCACATCCCGGTCATGATCGGGGCCTCGACGATGATGCGGAGATCACCGGCTGCCACGGCATCGCGCTCGGCGTAGAGCCGATCCGCGATCCAGCCGCAGGCGCGGCCCCACGTGTCCTCGTAGTCGTCGCCCTCCTTGCGGAGCGGGACGTCATAAAGGCGCGGGGTCTGCCCAGGGTGGCCCTCACCGACGCCAGAATTGCTGGCGAGGTCGAGGCCAATGACGATGCCGGTGTAGGCCACGATCAATCCGATCAGTTCAGCTTGCTGAGGCCGGCGGCCAGCTTCTCAGCGCCGTTCCCAGTCGCGACGGCATCGAGCGCTGCGTCGCGTTCCTTTCGCGTCTGGCGGGTGCCCTTGCCGCCCTTGTCGGCATCAGAGTCCGAGATCGCGGCGGCGCCGAGTGGGGTATCGGCCAGATCGCCGAGTGCGTGACGGATCTGATCGAAGCTCTCGCGGTCGACCAGGTCGAGGTCGTCGCGCATCTCTTCGAGCTTTCGCTCGGTCGAACGCGCCTTGATAACCGTCCTCAGCGCCTTCTTCGGGATGTGCCAAGCAGTCTTGGCCTCCTCGTACACATCGCCGATGTCTTCGTTGATAACCGCACACTCGGACATGTACGTCATGTGCAGGGACTGCTTCTTCGAGACGAGCGCCTCGATGCGATCGACGCATTCCTTGGTACGCTTGGGATCGAAGCCGTTGCCTTGCTGTGCTGCTGCCATCACGCTCTCCATTTGCCCGGTCACGCCCCGGATCGGCGCCCGGCCCAGTCGCGGGCCGGGATCAGGTCAGGATTGAATCAGACGACCGCGGCGAGCGGCCCGCGGGCGGCCTGGCCGCTGACGACACCGAGGCCGAGGCTCTTGGCGAGCTCGGAGCGCTGAGCGCTGTAGTTCGGGCAGGTCATCGGGTAGTCGGCCGGCAGGCCGAAGCGCTGGCGGTAGGCATGCGGGTCGAGCCCGTGCCGGGTGAGGTGCCGCTTCAGGGTCTTGTAGGACCGGCCGTCGATGAAGCTGATTAGGCCGTCGGGCCGGATCGATTTGCGGATCTCGGACGAGCCGGGCTTGGCGACGTCGACCTCTATCGGGCTGGCGGCTCTGCCGAGGCCGGCGATCGCGGCGTGCACGGATGCGATCAGGGCCGGCAGCTCGGACGCTGCGAGGTGGTTGCCGCGGACGTAGCTGGCGACGATCTGCACCGTGAAGTCGACGGCGATACCGGTTTTGGGCTGCTGTTCGGACATCGTGTGCTCCAGTCGCGCGGGAGCGCCCCGCGTGGGCGGGCTGTTCAGCCGGGGAAGCGAAGGGCGAGGAGCGTCACGGCCGGCGCTCCCGGTTGTCGGACCCCGGATCCTGGTCGCGATCCCAGAGGCGCGGATCCCATTCGCGGGCGCGGTGCATGCACGAACGTGAGACGCGGAGAACGGCGGCCGCGCCATCGACCACATTGCTGCCGAGCCAGAACAGTCCGTCGGCGATGTGCTGCAGTAGATGCGCGAGCGCACGAAGGATGGCGGCTTCGGCCTTCATCGGCCGGCCCTCAGCGCGGCGATCTCGCGCTGCTTTTCCTCGACTTGGCGCTCGAGGCGCGCCTGCCGGCACATCAGTGCGGCCTCGCGCAGAGAGGCGGGCGAGGCATCCGGGTTTACGAATACGAACAGCTCGGGCCCGTAGACCTCGATCAGGCGGTGGTAGGCGTTGCCTGCCGGCGAGGACGCACCCTCAAGCCACTTCGCCACCGTGCGCGACGAGATCTGGGTCTCGGCCTCGACGCAAATGGCGGTCTTCACGGGGTGGGTCGACCGTAGGAACCCGGCGATGCGGGCTCCGAACACCTTGGGTTCGAGCACCCCAATCTTTCGCACGACCGCCTCAGACGTTCGCGTGCCTTTCCTCGATGCTGTGAACATCGGGGAAGAGGAGGACTGGCCGGGGATGCATGGGGCGGCCGACATCAGCGGATCCACCAGAGCAGCAGAAGTGCACCCCGGCCGACGTCTCGGCTGGCGGACAGTAGGGATGCGGAAGAAAAGGCCGAGGCCCCAAGGCTCCGGCAAGTCAGGGAGGAAACGCCCAGGAGGGCATGCCCCTGACGGGGCGGGAAATCGCGAACGGGGCGCGAAGCAGTTGCGGCGTTCATACGACGAGCGCCCAGACGAGGCCGACGCCGAGCGTCGTGACGAGCAGGGAGAACACATCGCGGCACCAGAGCAGCGCGGCGAGGCCAACAGCCGCGGAGACGACGAACGGGGCAGTGAGGAGCGCGATCATCAGGCCGCCTCTTCGTCAGAACGCAGCAGAGGTCGACGATCGCGCGGCAGATGCACGCGCACGAGGACGTCGTTGTCGATCGGCAGGCATCTCGCTCGAGCCGCTTCGACGATTAGCGGCCAGTAGATGACTGGTATGGACCCGCGCTGGCGCATGTCGCTGCCGCGAGCACCTGGGTTCCTGGAGAACCCGCAAATCACGCCGAAGACCGTAGGCCCCCCGAGTGCAGCAATGATTTCGGCGACGGATTCCATGGCAGCGACGAAGCTACGCTTGATGCGTAGCAATTGTCAACGCACAATGCGTAACGCTTTGTGCGATGCGATCGGCATGGATTCGATCGCTGAGCGCCTGCAGTATCTCCGTAAGAAGGCGGGCTTCGCCACGGCGACCGAAGCTGCCCGCGCGTTCGGCTGGACGGTGCCGACCTATCTCGGTCACGAGAACGGCGACCGAAACCCAAGCCGCGAGACCGCCAAACGCTACGGAACAGCCTTCAAAGAGCGGTGGGAGTGGATCCTCGAGGGCGGTCCACGGCTAGAGGCGCCTAAGGACGATACCGTGCCCATCGTGGGCGACGTAGGCGCTGGTGCCCGCATCATCTTCAACGGCGAGCCACAAGGCGGCTATGACCGGGCGCCGAGGCCCCCAGGCTCATCGCCCGACACTGTCGCGGCTCGCGTCCGGGGCGATTCCATGCCCGGCCTCGCCGAGGACGATTGGCTGATCTACTACGACGATCGTGTCCGCGGCCTGCCCGACGATTGGATCGGACAGCTCTGCGTTGTGTGGGTCTCTGAGGATGAGGTCTACGTGAAGAAGGTCTTCCGGGGGCGTGATGGCGGACCGTATCTCCTGGTCTCAACCGGCGGCCTGCCGCCGATCGAGGTCGATGTGATCGAGTGGTCTGCCAAGGTCGCCTGGATTAAGCCGCGCTAATACTCGTCGGTCTCCGGCACCTCACCGATCCGCGCTAGGAACGTAGGCTCGGCAAATTCGTCGGCGCTGCTAGGGCCGGGACGAGAATAGGCGAGCGCTCCAATAGCCTTCTTCTCGCCTACGAGGCGCTCAGCTAAGCGCTTTGCTGCATCAGCACTAGGACACTGCCTGATCGGAGCAGAATATATCACACCACGTCCACCACGGACGAACGGTTGTACGGCGTGATACTGCGCATGAGCCATTGCTAGACCTTGTTCGAGTTCTGTGAGTCAGAACGCGATGCCAAATTAGAACATAACAAGAACAAATCTACGGGTGTCCGGCACAATTCGAAAACGCACGCCTCCACCGTGGGTTGGGCTGTGCGTGGCTGTGGACAACGCATTTTGCGAAGTCCGGTCTGTCATCTAGCAAGCGCTACGCAATATGCGTTGACATGCGTTACGCACGACGCGTAGTGTCAGTCCATCGCCGCTCACCGAGCCGATGGAGCTCCCAATGCTAATCGCCCTCGACCTCTACATCTCCACCTCATCCGCCTCGGCGACGCAGATGGTCGTTCGCGCGATCGTCTGCGTCGCCTGCCTCGGTCCGTTCATCTGGGGCGGTGGCAACCTCGTTGACCACGCGCTGGTCGCTCGCGTCGCCTCGCGGGGCGACCGCTAATGCGCACTCTCTTCGACATCGCACCCTACGCCGTCACCGAGCATCGCCAGGGCTACGCGGTCTGGCTCGACGGCGATCTGATCGACGGCGGTTTCACGAGCGAGACCGACGCCTACGGGTTCGCCCGCGATCGGCTCGACGCGGACGCCGCTGAGGCCGCCGCGCAGGTCGAGTTCGAGGCCGAGCAACTGTGCGAGGCCGCGTGATGGCCGTCGGTCAGACGCTTCCCCGCGAGGAGCGGCTCCGCACCACTGCCGGCCTGCGCGGCACGCCCGCCCTCGGGCTCTCCGCGTGGCGGGGCAAGTCCGGTCGTCGCTACGTCGTCGGCATCCATCAGATCGGGGGGATCGACCCGGACGACATCGGCGAAGCGGTCGTGATTGCTGTCCGCCGGGACGCGCCTGGCTACTCGGCTGGCATTGCCCAGGCCGTACGGGTCGAGGCGTGCGCCGAGGCAAGCGCCGTCCGGGCTCTGCTGGCTGGTCTGCCGAAGGCCTGCACTGAGCTGCACATCCACCGTCTCTGTGAAGGCGACGCTGAGCGCGCCGCTGCTGTCTCCGATCTGACATGGGCCTGACGTGACCTTCCCGCCCTTCTCAGAAGTCGAGGCCACCATCACCCGCGCCGTCATGCCAGCGGACCACCTGCCCCGCCCGGAGCAGATCACGCCCGAGCGCGCTGCGCAGGCGCTCTACGCGAAGGACTATTGGGCGATGATGTTGGGCGGCTCGGACAAGCAGCTCGGTGTCGCCATCGTGCGCTCGTTCGGGCGGGGCGTTCGGTTCGGCAACGCGCTGAACAGCGGCGCCGCCATGCAGGCGGTCCGGTATCACCAGCAGCGCCTCTGCACTGCCGCACAAGCTGCGCACCTCGATTCCGAGCACCTCGTTGCGGTCCGCGCGGAATCCGAGCGGTGCGCCCGACAGATGGGGCGCGGCCTGAACACCGGGATCGCGGAGTGATGGCCATGGCCCTGCTCGCTCCCGACACCGTCGAGCGCCCGTCCACGGTCCGCATCCATGCCGACCTGCTTCAGGGCACCGACGAATGGATTTCCGCTCGCTGCGGGCTGCTAACCGCGAGCGAGATGAAGCTGATCGTCACGCCGACCCTCAAGGCCGCGCGCAACGAGAAAGAGCGTTCGCACCTGTACGAGCTCCTCGCCCAGCGGATCAGCCGCTACGTCGAGCCCCACTACGTCAGCGACGACATGCTGCGCGGGCAGGACGACGAGGTCGAGGCCCTCGCCCTGTACGACGAGCATTTCGCGCCCACCGAGCGCGTCGGGTTCATCACCAACAACCGGTGGGGCTTCACGCTTGGGTACTCGCCGGACGGGCTCGTCGGCGAGGACGGCCTGGTCGAGGTGAAGTCGCGCCGGCAGAAGTTCCAGATCGAGACGTTCGTCGTCCACGTGCCCGACGGCACGATCCCGGCCGACTTCGCGCTCCAGACCCAGACCGGCCTCCTTGTCGCCGAGCGGTCGTGGCTCGACTTCGTCTCCTACTCCGGCGGGCTGCCCCTGGCCGTGATCCGCACCTTCCCCGACCCGGTGATTCAGGGCGCGATCCTGGCCGCCGCCGGGGACTTCGAGGCGAGGCTGGGCGAGGCCCTGACCCGCTACCGCAACGCTGCTGCCAAGACCGGCTCGATCCAGACCCAGCGGCGCGCTCTGGAGATCCAGCTGTGACCGACCTGTCCCAGACCATCGCCCCGAAAAGTGACCAGCTCAACGCTGACGACCTGATCGGTCGCACGATGACGATCAGGGTCTCTAAGGTCTCGAAGGCCGACGGCGATCAGCCTGTGTCGATCAACTTCGAGGGCGATGGCGGCAAGCCGTACAAGCCCTGCAAGTCTATGCGTCGCGTGCTGGTGAACGTGTGGGGCCCGGACGGGCACGCCTACGCCGGCCGCCGCATGACGCTCTACCGCGATGACACGGTAGCGTTCGGCGGGATGGCCGTGGGCGGCATCCGCATCAGCCACGTGTCGCACATCACCAAGGCCGTCACCATGGCGCTCACTGCGACCCGGGCGCAGCGCAAGCCGTACACAGTCAAGCCGTTGCCGGCCGAACAAGCTCCGAAGCGCGAGGCGGATCAGCAGCAGGCTCCGAAGCGGACCTTGGCGGACGTGGCGCGCGAGAAGGCCCGAGCCGGGCAGGAGACCTACGATGAGTGGGTCGCCCGGCTGAAGCCCGCCCAAGTCGAGCAGCTGGCCGACATCCAGGACGACATCAACCGGCTCCTCGACGAGGCCGACGAGCGCCGTCGCGAGGAGGCTGGAGCCGACGACGCCTTCCCCTTCCCGGGCGACACGCCGGCCAGCGACGGCATCCCGGCAGGTGAGGCGGTAACGTGATGGCGTTCTGGCTCGGGTTAATCGCCGGCATCGGTGCCGTGTCGCTCCTCGCTTTGATTGCCCTGGCGGTGCTGCTGCGCGGCGACGTGCGGGCGGAGGATGCGGCCCAGGCCGAGTTGATCGGGGAGGCGGTCCAATGACCCGCCGCCTCGGCCAGAAGCAGATCGACTCGCTGATGTCGGTCGCGTCGCCGACCATGATCATGCTCACGCCTGGTAAGGTCGAGCGCACCCTGGTTGCGGCCGGCCTGCTGGTTAGGAGCCCGAAGTTCGGCCCGACGCTTCCAGGGAAGGCGCTTTGTGGCGCCGTCGGCATCTCGGCCGCGGGCCTGCGCCAGCTGGCCGACGAGATGGATGCCGCGCGGGTGCCTGCCGCGCCGCAGTGGTTCGCGCGGCAGGCCCGGGAGAGACGTGCGGGGATCGATCAATGATCCGGATCGCCCTACGGGTTCAGCCCCGCATCGAGCCTCCTGACGGTGCGCGCCGGGCTTGCAGCGTCGGCCTGCGATCGGGCCTCGATCCGGTGGGACATCCGGTCCACGCCCATGCTGGCGCGCAGTTCTGCAATCACGCCGATCAGGGCCAGCAGTCCGAACGCCAGCACGAACACCGACAGGGTGTGGCGGATCGCGTCGGCATGCTGCTCACCCGCGTGCACGATCAGCCAGCCAACGCCAACGAACACGACAGCCGAGGTCAGGGGAACCGTCAAATCGGGCATCGGCTCAAC
This sequence comes from Methylobacterium sp. CM6246, assembly GCF_054818005.1. Taxonomy (NCBI): domain Bacteria; kingdom Pseudomonadati; phylum Pseudomonadota; class Alphaproteobacteria; order Hyphomicrobiales; family Methylobacteriaceae; genus Methylobacterium; species Methylobacterium sp. CM6246. The sequence continues at coordinate 6,006,788 of NZ_JBTXKY010000001.1, read as the reverse complement.
AACGGCGCGAGCGGCTTCGCGGTTCGACGGGGGTGGCAGCGCGTGCGCCCCGGCGAACAGCGAAGGAGCGAATCGAGGACCAATCCTCACCCAGCGCTCAATCCGACCACGAGCTGCTGCGCGATGAGCATCAAACCGGTCAGTGCCCCGCCAACTACGAGCACATCGGCGAGGCCCCGTTCTGGCTCGTGCCTGCTACGAGCGACAGCTCGACTGCCCGTGCTCGGCGGGTGCAGCTGCACGACGTTATTCGACCGATCCATGACCGCCTCCAGCATCATTGCTGGACCGTATCTGGCGGCGGCCGACGCTGTTCGGCATGCGCCAGCGCACATCCTGGTCGACACCGATGGAGCGGCGGCATGAGCGCGCCTCACAGCGACAAGAGCCTGTGGCCGATCCCGCGCCGCTTGCAGGGGAGGAGGTTGGTGCCTCGTCGGTTACACCTCAGGCACAGCCTCATCCTCCCCGCCTGTCGCACCGACTACCGATCCGGGCCGGTAGGCGTCCAGCGCCACGTAAGCTTCCGTATTGGTCAGCCCGACCTGCTCCATGTCGGTCAAGAGCGCCAGGATGTCCGCATCGACCGCCTCACCGGCCTCTTTGCGTGCAATGAGCCCGTTGATCATCGCCATGTCGTCGTTCGGCTCGTCGGCAACTTCGGTCGTGGTGGGAATGTCCATGACGGGTCTCTCGGGGGGTGGCTCCGGGACCTAGGGCGCTTTCGGGCGCCTGGCCACAAGCAGACGCTAACCCAAGCCGCGGGGTAGCAGGATGGCCGAGTCCAGCACCATCACGCGCGAGATGATCGAGGCGGTCTACCGAGCGCTCGCCGGAGAACGGCACGCGGACCGGCCGGGCGGCTCGCACGAGATGATGAGCGAACTGAACCCGGCGCGCGACGCCGGGCTGAGGGGAAGGGGAGGGGGCAATGGCTGATCTACGTTGGGTCAAAGGACCAGTCCACTGCACCGACCTCGTCGACGAGAACTGCAAGGTGTTTGGCTATGTCGGGCCGCTGTCCACTGGCGTCCGCGGCTACGTCATCCAGTCCGGTTCGGAATGGCCGCCTCGGTTTGCGGCGTTTGCCGACCACGAGAGTGAAGACGCGGCGCGCGCCTGGGTTGAGGCCGAGGTGTCCGCCCGCTCGATTCGGCCCGTGCGTATCATCCGGGATCCGGCTAATGCCGCGTAGCGCTCGCATCCCGGCCGCGAACGAGGTCACCGACGAGACCATGATGCCGCTCAGCGTGGCGGCCGAGGTCGCAGTCGCACACGGCGTCGTCTCCAGCGCATCTGCGAAGGCCTTGCGGCGCGAGGCCGAGCATGATCGGCTAGCGACCTATGAGGTTTTTGGGCGCCTGCACACGACGCTGGGCGACATCAAGCGGATGGTAAAGCGATGCCGCGTCCAGCCAAGGGTGCCCGTCTCTATTACAAGGAGGCCGACGACCGCTGGGTTATCCGAGACAGCGGCGGATTCGAACGCGGGACGGGCTGCTGCTTTGGAGAGCGTGAGGCGGCTGAAAGAGCGCTGCAAGCGTACCTCGCCGAGAAGCACACCCCCGATTTCGGCCGCGGTGATCCCGCTACAGTCGAGATCACGGACGTCCTGAAGCTCTACGCTGACGAGCACGCGGCCTCGACGAAGCGCCCCGACGTCGCCTGGAGCGCGCTGCCGCACCTGATCGAGTTCTTCGCCGACAAGAAGGTCGCCCACGCGACCCCGAACCTGTGCCGGGCCTACGCGAAGTGGCGCACGTCGAAGCCGCAGGCGCGGTTCAAGTTCGGCCCAGGCTACCGCTACGCCACCGAAGGCGAGGTGCCACGGGTCGGCGACCAGACGGCGCGCCGCGAGCTGACGGTGCTGTCGGCCGCGCTCGGCTACGCGCACAAGGAGCACAAGCTGCTCTACCCAGTCCCGATCACCATGCCCGACAAGGCACCTGCCCGGGATCGCTGGCTGTCCCGCTCGCAGGCGGCGCAACTGATGCTCGCCGCGTTGGGCTTCCGACCGACGGGCAAAATGACATCGAAGGGGAGGGAGGTCTGGCGCCGGCCCCGGGACAAGGACGGGCGCGCGCTGCTGATCCAGCGCCACGTCGCCCGGTTCATTCTGGCCGGCCTCTACACCGGCACCCGGCACGAGGCGATCCTGCGCCTGAAGTGGATCGAGAGCACCGACGGCGGCTTCATCGATCTGCGCTCCGGTATCATTTATCGCCGCGGCACGGCGGAAGGGGAATCCTCGAAGCGGCGTACCCCGATCCCGATGTCGAAGCGCCTGGCTGCGCACATGCGACGCTGGCGACGGACTGGTGCCTACGTGATCGAGTTCGAGGGGCGGCCGATCCTGCGCCTGCGCCGCGCGTGGACTACGGCTCGGAAAGGCGCCGGCCTCGGCGAGGAGATCACGCCGCACGTCCTGCGCCACACCTTCGCGACTTGGGCCGTCATGGACGGGATGCCGTTCGGTAAGGTGGCCAAGGCGCTTGGCACCACTGAGCGGGTAGTCGAGGACGTCTATGGTCACCACTCGCCGGAGCACCTGCGCGGCGTGGTCGAGAGCGTGTCGGGCCGCCGCCGGTGAGCGGGGAGGGCGGGACGCCGCCCCGCTGCGTCCACTACGTCGGCTTCAAGGACGATCGCTACTGGAACGCCTACCGCATCTTCGGCGGCCCGCGGGTGATTCACCGCCGCTGGGACTTCTACGCCAGCCGCGATGTGGGACCCGACGACATCGTCATCTTCGCCCACGGTGACGAGACGCAGCCACTCGCCGATCGCAACGCGACCGACCTCGACGAGCGCTGGCTGCTAGTGGTCGAAATCTGACGCTTGGTACCCGCCTGCGAAGTCCGCAACGGGTGCAGGCTGTGTGAAAACGGAAGCGCACGTCGGATTTGTAGAACAATATTCCATGCGGCAGACCTGCAGCCCCGCTGGAGGACGGCCCTGCCGCGGTTTGGAGATCCATTCCGGCGCTGCCCAGGGTGTCTTCGGGAAGATCCTTCTACCGCTTCTGCGTTTTCACACACCCTCGGTGGGTAGTGGTCTTCGGCCTTTCGCCCGGTAGCGGAAGCCCGCCTCGCTGCGGCAGGGGCGGCTTGATAGATCGTGGACGCCGAAACATCGGATAGGACCACCATGACCTTCCAAGACGAAATTGCAGCGTTCTTCGCCAGCTACGTCAATGCGTTCACTCGCCACGACGCCGACGCATTGAGCGATCTTTGGGAGCCGGTCGGGCTGTTCCCGTCTCCGACTGGCAACTTCGCGATGCCGCGTGAAGACTTCCGCGACCATTGCGTGACGCTGATGGATTTCTATCGCAAGCAAGGGGTCGTTCAGCCCCTGGGCGAACTGGTTTCGGCGGTCGAACTCTTCCCGAACGTCGCTCAGGCGCGCATGGCCTACCGGATGTTGGGCGACGGCGAGGCGCTCATCGCGGAGTGGGAGCACGTCTACATTCTGCGCCGCAGCGACCGGTGGCGGGTGTCGTTGACGATTGCCGATGGTGAAATGGCTGCATGGGCAGCGCGCGGAGCGCAACTCTAGTCTGAAGGGCGGGCGCCCGGTGTCGAGCGGGACGCATATTGATCCGAAGCGTCGCCAGTAAGCAGCCGCTCCCAGCGTCTCAGAAGGGTCGTAAGCGGCCGGGGACGGTGGTCTGGGAAAAGTGCACCCATAGCGAACGGCCGCCGGTTACTCCGATGGCCATACCCAAACCCAACCAGCCCGAGCGGCTGCAATGGGTGCGTTTACGAATGACCGGTTTCGAAATGCATACTGGCCGAAGCGGACGTCGTGGTTCGGCCAGTGTTGATCGCTTGTGCATCTTCGGAGCTCGGAGCGCTCGCGCTCGTCGCAGATTTTAAGCATTCCATTTCGCCGGGGCGGCCGATATCCCGTGTTGCGTCAATCCTGGAGAGGAATGGATGTTGGTCTCACGATATGGACGTGGCTTGGTCGCAGGCGCCGCACTAGCTCTCGTCACCGGCCTTCCGGCCATGGCGCAGGACAGCTCGACAGCCGAGCAGACCATCGATGTCATGAACACCCTATTCGGTAAGCATCCTGGCAAGCGCGCCAACCATGCCAAGGGCATAGTGGCCGAGGGCGGCTTCACCCCGTCGGCCGAGGCCGCGAAAATCAGCAAGGCCTCCTTGTTCCAGGGGCCAATCGTGCCTGTGACGATCCGTTTCTCGGACGCGACCGGCGTCCCGACCATCCCGGACGGCTCCGCCAACGCTAATCCGCACGGCCTGTCGCTCAAGTTTAAACTCAGCGATGGCTCGGACATGGACGTCGTCACAAACTCGCTGGCCTACTTCCCAGTCGCAACCGGTGAGGAGTTCCGCGACCTGCTGAAGGCGGTGTCCGAGAGTGGGCCAGATGCGAAAAAGCCGACCGCGCTGGAACGGTTCGTCGCCACCCACCCCGCCGCTGCCACAGCGGGCGCGACCGCCAAGACCCCGTCAAGCCTCGCGCGACAGACCTACAACGGCGTGGACGCCTTTATCTTCGTCGACAAGGACGGCAAGCGACAGCCGTTCCGCTTCCGCTTCGAGCCGGTGCAGGGCGAAGACATCCTGTCCCCCGAGGACGCGGCCAAGCGTGATCCGAACTACCTGATGGCAGAGATAGGCCCCCGCATCGCCAAAGATCCGGCGAAGTTCCGCATGCTGGCGCAGCTCGCCGAGGCGGGCGACCCAACGAATGACGCGACGAAGCCTTGGCCAGCTGACCGCAAGACGGTCGATCTCGGCACACTGACGGTGACGAAGATCGTGCCGGACAGCGCCGAGGCCGAGAAGGCGCTCCTGTTCATGCCGAACAACCTGACCGACGGCATCGAGGTGTCGGACGATCCCTTGATCGATGCGCGCGTACAGGCTTACGCGGTGTCGTTCAGCCGGCGCTCGCAATAGGCGCTCGACACTGAAAGGATGGCTCCGCCTAGCGGGTCGTCCCTGCGGCTGGGGCGGAGGATCCGGCTGGACGGGTCGTGTCCGCGGCACCGGTGCGAGCGCCGTCCTTCGTGGCGCCCGAGCCGGTCAGGCCACCAGCGCCCACGCTACCCGTAGATTTGCCAGCCTCACTTTGGCCGTGCACTTGCGACTTGACGGTCCCCCGTTTGTCCTCCGCTGCACTAGCGCTCCCTGCAAGACAGGTGAGAAACGCCGCACCGACGAGGATTGCGCGTCCAAAGGGTGTCGTCATGCGGCCAGTTCCGAAGGCGGCGATCTGCGATCGTCGTTATGCGTGACCAACGGAAGAGGTTCGGCAGCGTTCCAGAGCAAAATGATGCTGACGGGTACCCCCTTCCGAGAACGAATTTGATCGGCGTTTATTTCGTGGTTGGGTCGCAAGCGGCCTCAATCGCCGGGCTGAGAAAGGCGCACCCATACCGAACCAACTGTGGCGGCTTTCATCCGCATACCCAAACCGCACCGGCTCGACCGACTGCTTTGGATGGCAAGCGGACCTTTGCCTTCCGGCTCGAAGCGGACGTTCCGTATCCGACCGTCAGCGGACATGTTCGAAAATCTCGATTTTCGCTGGTCTGGTGAGGTGCTGGCTTCGCCCTGCAACCCAGGATAAGTTCCGGCCAGAAAATTCGGTCCCAACCTATGCCCATCAAGGGTCACGCCAACGAGAAATACGTCACTGGTCACTGCCTCGGCAACTCACGTGACCGGGGCTGGACTAACGTATTGGCCGAACGTTGGAGCCATGCGCGGGGCGAACTGCCATCGGTACTACCGCGCGACACAGAGCTTGCCGTTCTATTGAGTGACGCCACCCTCGTTGATCGGGAAGGGGCGGGCCTGAAACAGCGCACCCACGGACGACGCGGCACGGCATGGCTATGCCCGGCAGGCATCCGAGAGGAATACATCGACTTCAAGCAGCCGCTCCAAGATTGCCTGCATATCTTCCTGCCCGCCAAACCCTTCGCCCATATGGTCGAACAGGATTTTGAGATCGACCCAGCCACGGTTGCGCTGCGCTACGATGTGATTGCGCACGACCCGTTCGTTGAGCAGGTCGCCTTTCAGATCGCTCGCGAGCTTGATCGCCAGACGGCAGCGGGGGCGTTACTGGTTGAAGGGCTTGGTCAGGCGCTGTCGGCCTACCTCGTCAACCACTGCGCCGAAACCAGCGTGCGGGCCCAGCCCTCGCTCAGCCGGGAGAAGCCGCTGGACGAGCGGCGAAAGCGGCGGGTGCTGGCATTCATCGAAGCGCATGTGGCGCAGCCCTTCACAGTCGCCGAGCTGGCAGCTGTGGCCTGCATGAGCCCTGCGCATTTCGCCCGCAGCTTCAGACAGACGTTCGGCCAAGCACCTCATGCCTATGTCAGTGCGCAACGGCTCGAACTCGCACGCCACTTGCTCGAAGGTTGCACACACGACCTCACTGCGGTCGCGGCCGCAGCGGGGTTCTCGAATGCCTCGAACTTTGCCCGCGCGTTCAAGCAGGCTACTGGCTGGACGCCGGCTGAGTACCGGCAGCGCAATCTGGGGCGGGCATAGTGGACTGGCGTTAGTTGTCGCCCTTCGACACCTTCGCCTCGTAGGTTGGAAGGTCCAACACGCCCTCCTGCTCGGCACGAACGCGGTCCTCGTCCGTGATCACGTCCTGGACGATGTCGAGCCGCTTCCAAAGTGCTAGCGGCGTCTTCTTACCGGGCCGAGGGACGTACTTACTCTCATCGACCCGGTTGAACTTGTGGATGTAACGCGGGCAGTTCACCCAGGCCTTTGTGACCTCGACCTTCACAGCATACTGCGCCTCGGTCCAACTTTCCAGAACCGGATCATCGCGCAGCATCGTTGCCTTGCCCTGCACGCGGACGCGATGAGGCGTCTCGAAATCGATGAACAGCAGACCGACCTTGGATTGCCCCTCGATGTTGCCCACCGAGTAGAACATGCCGTTGCCGTCGAACCCGGGGAAAACGAGCGTGTTGGCGTCAAGCACGCGTACCAAGCCGACCGGGCCGCCTTTGTAGGAGACCGTTGGCATGCCATCCGGGTCTACGGTGGAGAGAAAGAAGAAGTCCCGGCCCTCGATGAAGGCACGCTCGTCCTGGCCGATGCCATCGTGGACCCAGCCATTATCGAGCCGCTCGGCAAGCCCGACCGTGCCGAACTCCTGCTGCAAGCTGCGGTGTTCATCGTAGTACAAAGACGCCATGGCGATGCTCCCAACCGGATTTTTTAGTTGGGTTCAGGCTGCCGTGCCCACGGCGGACTGTCTGTAGCCGATCCTGCGAACTGCCATTCCAATCCTGCGAAACGGCGCGGGCCGGTTCGTCATGCCGGGCTGGACGTGGCAACTAGCGCAGGAGTGCTGCCGGGAGGTTTTGCCAGCAATCACCATGCTCGGTTCCACGAGGTGCGTGATTGCCGAGGCATGGGTCAACCGAGCCGCCACCAGATGGGAGGATACCGGTGTCTAACAACTCGAAAGCCGTTGCGACCCAAGACTTCGATGCAGTGGTTGCTGCGGTGCAACGCTACGTCGATGGCATGCAGACCGGTGACCCGAAGACGACGGCGAAGGCGTTTCATGACGATGCGGTCATGTATGGCTTTGCCGGTGGCACCTTGCTCGGTGGTCCAATCAGCAACCTCTATGACTACGTCGAGAAGAGCGGCAAGGCCCCCAACATGCGCACGCGTATCGATGTGCTTGCGATCACGCCAACAACCGCAGTTGCTCGCGTTGACATGGAGAATGATGCCAACGGTGCCGACTACACAGATTTTCACACGCTGATAAAGCAGGACGGGCAGTGGAAGGTAATCGCTAAACTGTTTCACCAGCACACTTGACGACCGTACAACCCTATTCATGACTGCATGGTCGGCTTCGCGTATTCTGCGGAGCCGTCTTTCTGCGGCCCGCCAGTATTGGGTTACCCGATTTACGAGCGGTCCGGCGTCCGCTGCCCCCGTCTCAGTCTTAGATCACCGCCTCGTTGCGCAGCCTGCAAGCAGACGTTTCCAGTTTCCGCAAAGGGTCGCAAGCAGCCGTAAGTCCCGGTCTGCTAAAGGTGCACCTTTAGCAGACCGGGACTTACGGCTGCTTCCAGCCCAACCCGGTCGGCTGGATCGCCATACGCACTTCCCGTAAGCAGCCATTCGTCAACCGTCCGGCAACTTCGGCTCGGGGTGGGGAGCAGACTCTGGCTTGTCGTCCCGAAGCGGACGTTCCGCTGGCGACCCATGGCAGCCGTCCCGACAGCCATCGGCGCTGCCCGAAAGCGGACATCCGCTGGCCACCTTGCAACTTCGGCACCGGGTGGATGGCGGTATTAGGCTCCAGGAGGATGGTCTGAATTGAGGGCGGATCAGACCTTGTAGTGGATCAGCCCTGCGAAGCCCTCGTCCATGTGGTCTTGGTGGTGGCAGTGCAAGAAGGTCGCGCCGGGGTCGTCGGCGACGAGGTCGATCTCCGCCTTCGAGAAGCGCGGCATGCTGATCGTGTCCTTCATCAGCCCCGACATGGACTGGTCGCCAACCTTGGTCACCTCGAACGTGTGCCGATGAATGTGAACCGGGTGCTCGTCACCGCTGTGGTTGTCCATGACGAGGCGATAGCGCTTGCCCCGCTGGACCGTGAACAGCGGGTTGGTGTCGGGCCAGGACTTGCCGTTGATCGTCCAGCGGTTGTAGCCGCCCCGCCCGCCAGGGATCTTCTCGAACTTGAGGGCGATGGTCTCGTCCGGTGTCTGTGCCGCTTCGGTCCGAGCGAAGGCGGCGTAGCGCCAGTCGTCCCGCTGCGGCTTCACCCATTGCGGTTCGCCGCTGCGGTTGGCGTACTCGACGACCACGCCCATGCCCATGCTGCGCTCATCGTCCTTCGTCGAGCCGAGCACCCAGACGCCAGGGTTGTTCATCTCCACGATGACGTCGGCCCGTTCCGCGGCGTCGAGCTTCAATACCTCGACGAAGGCCTGGACCGGCACCGGGTTGCCGTCGAGTGCGACGACCTGAAAGCGGTGGCCCGGCAGCGACAGCGAGATGCCCATGCTGGCGTTGGCGTTGAGGAGGCGGAAGAGCACGCGCTCGCCCTCGCGGACCCGCACCGGCTCGCCGTGTCCCAGCATCCGGTCGCCCAGGGTGGCCGAGCGGTACATCGCCTCTAGGCCGTTGTCTGGCGGCGGTCCCTTCTTCATGTCCTGCATGCTGACCCAGTGGCCCTCCCAGGTGTGGGACGCGAGCAGCACCTCGCGGTCGTAGCGCCCAGGATCGCCCGCGGCCGGCTCGACGATCAGGAACCCGAACTCGCCCGAATAGGTGCTCTTGGTCAGGTCCTCCATCGCCATGGCATGGCTGTGGTACCAGCGCGTGCCCGCGGGCTTCGGGGTGAACGCGTAGACCAGCGACTGGCCCGATTCGATGATGGGCGACCCTTCCTCGGTCGCGCCATCCTGGTCCGGCGGCAGGTACAACCCGTGCCAGTGGACCAAGTTGTCGTAGCCGCTGTCGTTGATGACGTTGATGCGGACCGGCTTGCCTTCCTTCAGGCGCAGGGCCGGCCCTGGCACCCTGCCGTTGTAGGCCGTCGTCCTGATGACCTTGCCGGGCGCGATCTCGTGCGACACCGGGGCGATCCGGATCGTATGGTCCGCCTGTGCCTCGGAGGCCCGTACGAGGCCCGGCGGCATCGCGAGACCGATTGCTGCGCTGCCGCCAGCGCGTAGGAACTGACGGCGGTCTGGGTGGGGCAGACGGAAGGGCATCGTGGCGTCCTGGTCGCGACAGGGGCGGGACAGGCCTGCGAGAGTAGCTTGTCCGGCCCCCTCGTTCCCGATATCGAAAGCCGATACCGTAGGATGCCGCCCCAATCCAGAGCGGACCGACAGCGTGTCGAGGCGGGATGTCTTGGCTCCCCCGAGCCGGCCGCCCTCCTCACAAGGAAGTGACGGAATGAGCCTTTGGCACGCCCTCCTGCGAACCAAGGAGACCGGGTGGGTCATCCTGGTGCGCCTGCTGGTCGGCCTCGTGGTGTTCTTTCCGGAGGGCCTGCAGAAGCTGCTCTTTCCCGCGGTCCTGGGGGCCGGGCGCTTCGCCAAGATCGGCATCCCGTATCCGGACGCCATGGGACCCTTCGTCGGCGTTGTCGAGACCGTCTGCGGGCTTCTGATCATTGTCGGTCTGGCCACGCGCGCGGCAACGGTCCCGCTGCTGGTCGTGATGGCGGTGGCGCTCGTCTCCACCAAGGTTCCGATCCTGCTCGGGCATGACCTCGGGCCCTTCCATCTCTCGGCGGACATCAAGCGGGTCGGGTTCTGGAGCGCCCAGCACGAGGCGCGCGCCGACCTGACGATGACATTGGGGTTGCTGTTCCTGCTCATCGTGGGTGCCGGACGCTGGTCCTTGGATGCCGTCGTTGCCCGCTCCCTCTCGGCCCCCCCGGACCGAGGCCGCCCATGACCTACTCCCCGTCGTCCACGGAGGCCGGGCGGACTGAAACGGCTTCCGCAAACTCCCCCGGCTCCGTCGGCGAGGTGTTCTTCGCCTTCCTCAAGCTAGGCTTGACCTCGTTCGGCGGCCCGATTGCGCATCTCGGCTACTTCCGCGACGAGTTGGTCACCCGGCGGCGCTGGTTAGACGAACGCGCCTATGCCGACCTGGTGGCGCTCTGCCAGTTCCTGCCCGGGCCGGCCTCCAGCCAGGTAGGCTTCTCGCTCGGCGTGCTGCGGGGCGGCGGGCTTCTCGGCGGCCTCGCCGCCTGGTCGGGCTTTACCCTGCCGTCGGCCCTGCTGCTTTTGGCTTTCGCCTACGGCGCCAACGCGCTTTCGGGCCCAGTGGCCGAGGGCGTTATCCACGGCCTCAAGCTCGTCGCCGTCGCGGTGGTCGCACAGGCGGTCTGGGGCATGGCCCGCTCGTTGGCGCCGGACAGGCCGCGCGCCGGCATCGCGGTGGCGGCGCTGTTCCTCACCGTGTTCGTCGCAGGTTCGGTCGGGCAGCTTGGGGCCATCGTCGTCGGCGCCCTTGCCGGTCTCGTGCTCTGCCGGGCGGCGGCGCAGGGGCAGGACGGGCATCTCGCCTTCCCGGTCTCCCGGCGGGCCGGCGCGGCGGCCCTGGTCGCCTTCGTCCTGCTCCTTGTCGCCCCCCAACTGCTGGCCGCCGGCCTGCAGTCCCAGGCCTTGGCGCTGTTCGATGCCTGCTACCGTTCCGGTGCCCTGGTGTTCGGCGGCGGCCACGTGGTGCTGCCGCTGCTGCAGTCGGCGGTGGTCGCGACGGGCTGGGTCAGTCCCGGCACCTTCCTGGCCGGCTACGGGGCAGCACAGGCAGTGCCGGGCCCGCTTTTTACATTCGCGGCCTATCTTGGCGCCGTCGCGGGGCCAGCGCCCCACGGCGTGATCGGTTCGGCAATCGCGCTGGTCGCGATCTTTTTGCCGGGTGTGTTGCTGGTCTATGGCATGCTGCCCTACTGGGACGCGTTCCGGACGCGTCCGCTGGCCCAGGCAGCGATGCGCGGGACCAACGCGGCGGTGGTCGGAATCCTCGGTACCGCGCTCTATGATCCCGTCTGGACAAGCGCGGTTGGCAACCCGCGCGATTTCGCCGTGGCCGTGCTGGCCTTCGTGTTGCTCACGGTCGGCCGGGTGCCGCCGTGGATCGTCGTTGCACTCACGGCCGTGGGCGGCGTCGCCCTGGCCCTGCTCTGACCGGACCTGCCGCCATGCCTCAGTCAGCCTTGCTCGACCCGGCCGCCCTCGACCCCTCCTGGCTGGTGCTCGATGCCCGCACCGAGGACGATTACGGGCAAGGCCACTGGCAGGGTGCGGTGCGCGTGCCGGTCTCCGACTGGGAGGCGGCCGCCAAGCGGATGGACACCGACCTGTCCGAGGACGGGCACTGGCGCGCTCTGATCGGCAGCCTCGGGGTCGACGGTCGGCGGCCCGTGGCGGTCTACGACGACGGTCGGATGACCGAGGCCGCACGCGTGTGGTTCATCCTACAGCACTTCAGGGTGCCGGCCGCGGTGCTCGACGGCGGCTGGCCGGCCCTGGCCGCCCGGCCCGGCGCCCGTATGGACAGTACGCCGATGCTGCCGACACCGGCGACCCTTGATCCAGCGCCGACCAGCCACGGGCCTGTCGGCTTGGTCACCCGCCACGAGCTCCGGGACCGGCTCGACGGTGGCACACAGATCTTCGACGCCCGCACGGCCGCCGAGTTCACCGGCGACGACTTGCGCAAGAACGCGCGCGGGGGCCATCTACCCGGGGCGCGGCGCGTTGGCCATACCGACCTGCTGACGGCAGAAGGCCGCCTGAGGCCTGCCGCGGAACTGCGCGCCATGCTGGAGCGCGCCGGCTTCCGGCCGGGTGAGCGGATCGTCACCCACTGCGACGGCGGCGGGCGCGCGGCGCTCGCCGCCCTGGCCGCCGTGCAGGCCGGCTTCACCCAGGTGGACTCCTACTACCTCAGCTTCTCCGACTGGGCGGAGGACGAGAGCTGTCCCATCGTGAGGGATGGCGACGGTCACTGATGCGAGGTGCTGCCACTGTCGTGCTCCTCGCGCGGCAGCACCTCGTGGAACAACTCGCGCATGCGCTCGCGCGCCAGGGCGAGGGCATCGCAGCCCAACGGCGTCGCGCGGTAGATCCGCCGCTGGCTGCGGCCAGCCCGTTCTGTCCTTGAGGTCAAGTACCCCCGGCGCTCCATGGCGTGCAGCATCGGGTAGAGGGTCCCGGCGCTGAGTTTGTAGCCATGCCGGCCCAGCTCCTGGATCATCCACTGGCCGTAGAGGTCACCCTCGGCCGCGTGATGCAGGATGTGCAGCCGGACGAAGCCGGCCAAAAGGTCCTGGTGTTCCATACTCCTTTGTTGTGGAGCATGGGCGGGCCCTGCAAAAGGGAAAAACCGATGCCGAGATCCGGTGTTCGTAAGTGCATGGCAATAGGCCCGCTTATCGTAACTCCGGTCATTGCAAGGTGCAGGCCTGACGACCCGAGCAGGCGCGCGACCTAGCTGGTACCGTCCGCTTCTATGCTTTGGCGCTCAGAAGCAGACCGTCACGAACCCACCCACGGCGGCCGTAGGTCGTCCATCACGCTGCCAAGAAGCGGACTTCCCGAGGGTCTGTGAAGGGTCGGACGCAGCCCCTCGCGGCGGGTACCAAGCGTCAGATTTCGAACACTAGGCGGAGAGGAGGCCGGAACGTGAGTCGAACAGGTCTCCGGTTATTCTCCGGAAACTACGGCGTTCGGGGGCTCGAAAAGGCCTGCTACGGCAGGTTCGCGTAGGGGCAGCGCTGTACGGAGCGGGAACACCAATCCTTTACACGGAGAGGGTCGGCGGTTCGAGCCCGTCACCGCCCACCAGCGTCACCGGGCTCCTGAGTGATCGCGGCCCCGGCTGAGGCCCCCACCCCCGATTGACCGAGCCGCCCGGACGACCGCGGCAGCGTCGATGTGCGGGAACATATGACCCAGACCGGGCAGCAACTCGAAGGTCGCCCCCGGGATCATCCGGGCGGCGGTGGCCCCGTGCAGGTATGGGTTCACCACGATGTCGGCGCCGCCGCAGAGGATGCGGGTGGGAACCCGCAGGCTCGGGTAGCGCATCACACTGCGTGTCAGGGCCGGCCAGAGCCAGCCGGCATCCTCGCCCTCGGCGGTGATCTGCGCGGCCCGACTGGCCAGCGCGAACGGAAAGTCGGTGCGGAACCGCTGTGGCATCGCCTGGGGCAGGAACATCGCGTGCCACAGCAGCGGCAGCAGGGCCGGATCGCTCGAGGCGCTCAGGGCCCGGGTGACGAAATCCCCGCCGAACGGCAGCGCCCGCGGTCCGAACAGAATCTGTTCGAGGCGCACCTCCGGGAAGCAGATTGGGGCCAGGGAGACGATGCCGGCGATCTCGTCCGGGTAGAGCATCCCGTAGGAGAGGGCGATTGCGCCACCGAACGAGTGGCCTAGGATCACCGGCCGCTTCAGGCCCAGCCGCTGCATCGCGTCCCGGATCTGCCTGGCCTGATCCCAGATGTCGGCGCCGGATCCGCGCGGGCGCAGGCTGAACCCATGGCCGGGGCGGTCGACGGCGACCACGCGGAAATGCTGGGCGAGTGCCGGCACCGGGCCGAGCCACTGGTCTTCCAGGCACATCAGCGTGCCGTGGATCGCCACGAGGTCGGGGCCGCTGCCGATTTCGGCATACGCGATGGTTCGGTCGTCCGGGAGGCGCACGAACCGGCGTGGAACGATCCGGGGATCAGCCCGCTCGTCCGGCGACGGTAGGGCCGGGCCGGGGAGGGGGACCGCAGCCGGAGCCAATTACAGGCGCTTCCTGCGGCTGGGGGCCGATCCGAGCAGGGCCAGCGCCGCTACCGTGCCGACCCCGAGCAGACCGGCCGCCGTGGCCAGCGGGTGCAGGCTCGCCCGCGTGTAGGCGCTCGTGCGCATCACGTAGACCGGTGGGTCGCCGCGCGTGAGGCCGGCCGAGACCGGCGCGTGCAGGGCGCCGGACGGGTCACGGGGCGGGATGCCGCGCTTCTGCATCGCGACGATCGTCGGGGCCATGTAATCGTAGGCGCCCGGGGCGAATTCCTTGCCGGCCACGAACGCCTTGCCGGCACCGCCGACGAAGATGTCGCGCTGCGGGTGCACGGCCGCGTGCAGGATCGCGTTCGCGACCTCCTCGGGCGGGTAGATCGGCGGCGGCAGGCTCGGCTCCCGGTCCATGTAGTTGCGCGCGCGCTGGGGCAGGGGGGTGTCGATCGAGGCCGGCTTGATCAGCGTCACCGAGATCGGCGCGTCCTCGACCATGAGCTCCATGCGCAGGGCGTCGGTGAAGCCCTTCACGGCATGCTTGGAGGCCGCGTACATGCCCTGGAACGGGAAGGCGAGATCGGACGCGATGCTGCCGACGTTGATCAGTGCGCCGCCCTGCTTGTTCAGGTGCTCCACGGCGACCAGGGACCCGTAGACGGTGCCCCAGAGATTGGTCTGGATCAGGCGTTGATGGTCTTCGTCGCTGATCTCGCGAAGGCGGCCGTAGATCGACCCGCCCGCGACGTTCACCCAGGTGTCGAAGCCGCCGAACGTCGCGATCGCCTGATCGGCGATCGCCTGGACTTCGGCCCGGTTGCCGACATCGGCGACGACGTGGAGCGCCTTGCCGCCGACGCCCTCGATCTCCGCCTGGATCCGGGCCAAGGCCTCGCCGCTGCGGGCGGCCAGCACGACCCGGGCACCGCCCTCGGCCGCCATCCGGGCGGTCGCGAGGCCGATGCCGGACGATGCGCCGGTGATCACCACGACCTGCTCGCTGAGCGGCTTGTGCTTCATCGCTCTTCCCCACATCTGCGATCCGCGCGACCGGCCATGTAGCGCCGGCGCGGTCACGCGCATGAGGTTAGTCGCCCGGCGGTGCGTACGGTTCCGGCTTGGCCGGAGGTGATCGCGTCGCAGGCCTCGCCGTCGCCCGGTCGATTTGGTGCCGATCCTGCAGGGATCGCGTGCGGCGCTCCGGGGTAGTCCTCGGCGCGGGCATCCTTATCTCTCTCCGGACCATGACATCCTCAGCGACAGCCTGCCCGACCCCCGACGACGCGCAGCCGACTCCGCGCCGGATCCCCTCGGTGGAACGTCTGGTCGGCGCCGCCTCGGAGGAGCTGCTCGCCGCCTACGGGCGCACGGCCGTCACGGCGGGCGTGCGGGTCGTCCTCGCCGGGATCCGCGCGGAGGGAGGCGCCGTGCCGGACGAGGCGGCGATCCGTGAGGCGGTCGCGCGAAATCTTGCGGCCGAGCGGCGCGCGTCCCTGCGGCCGGTCTTCAACCTCACCGGCACGGTTCTGCACACCAATCTCGGCCGGGCGCTCCTGCCGCGCTCCGCCGCCGAGGCCGTGGCCGCCGTGATGGTGCAGGCGAGCAACCTCGAATTCGATCTCGCCACCGGGACCCGGGGCGAGCGCGACGACCACGTCGAGGATTTGATCTGCCGCCTGACCGGGGCCGAGGCCGCTGTGGTCGTCAACAACAACGCCGCCGCGGTCCTGCTGGTGCTGAACGCCTTGGCGATGCGCAAGGAGGTGGTGGTCTCGCGCGGCGAGCTGGTGGAGATCGGCGGCTCGTTCCGGGTGCCCGACGTGATGGTCCGTGCCGGGTGCCGCCTGCGCGAGGTCGGCACCACCAACCGGACCCATCTGAGCGACTTCGCCGAAGCCCTGGGCCCGCGCACCGGCCTGGTCATGAAGGTGCATCCGAGCAACTACGCGATCACCGGCTTCACCGCCGAGGCGGATCCGGTCGCGCTCCACGCCCTCTGCCGGGAACAGGGCGTGCCGCTGGCGGAGGATCTCGGCAGCGGCAGCCTCGTCGACCTCGCGGCCTACGGCCTGCCCCCCGAGCCCACCGTCCGGGCCGCGTTGGCGCGCGCCGACGTCGTGACCTTCAGCGGCGACAAGCTGCTCGGCGCCGTCCAATGCGGGATCGTGGCCGGACGGAAGGACCTGATCGCCCGGGTGCGCAAGAACCCGCTGAAGCGGGCGCTGCGGGTGGACAAGATGACCTACGCGGCCCTGGAGGCGGTCCTGCGGCTCTACCTGCATCCCGAGCGGCTGGCCGAGGAACTGCCGACCCTGCGGCTGCTCACCCGACCGCGCGCGGCGATCGACGCGCAGGCCCGGGCCCTCGCGCCGGCGGTTGCCGAGCGGCTGTCCGGCTGGGCCACGGTCTCGGTCGATGCGTGCATCAGCCAGATCGGGTCCGGAGCGCTGCCGGTGGAGACCTTGCCCAGCGCCGCCCTGGTGCTGGTGCCGGATGGTGCGGGCGGGCGCCGCGGCGCCGGAGGGCGCTGCAAGCGCCTCGCCGAGCGCCTGCGCGCCTTGCCGGTGCCGGTGATCGGCCGCATCAGCGGCGATGCCGTCGTGCTCGACCTGCGGACCCTCGAGGACGAGGCCGGGCTGCTGAACAGCCTATCGAACATGTCATCGTCAGGTGACGGAGCGTCGGGCGTCCGGAGTTGTTGAGAAACCGGGCGTGGAGCGGGAGCTTGCACGCACGCTGAGCGTGTTATGCTAGAAGGGCCAACCCGCGGTCGCGGTGCGAGACAAGCGGCACCCGGACCGCGATGGGCGAGCAACATGTCGTATTCTGTGGACACGATCGAGGCGGAGCAGGCAACAGATCCGCTCCTGCTCGATAACCAGCTTTGCTACGCGCTCTACGCGGCCGCGCACCGGATGACGAAGTCTTACCGGCCGCTTCTGGAGCGGCTCGGCCTGACCTATCCGCAATATCTCGTGCTGCTGGTGCTGTGGGAGCAGGACGGCGTGACGGTCTCGGAGATCGGCCGGCGGCTGCGGCTCGATTCCGGCACGCTGACTCCGGTTCTGAAACGCCTGGAGAGCGCGGGCTTCCTGGCTCGGACGCGGCGTCAATCCGACGAGCGCGAGGTCGAGATCGCCCTGACGCCCCGGGGCGCTGCGCTCCGTTCGGAGGCGGTCACGGTGCGCGAGAGCGTGATGTGTCAGCTGGACCTCAGCGAGCCCGAGATCCGCGCCTTGCGCAGGGATCTCGGCGCCCTGATCGAGCGTCTGAGCGTCAACGACTGACGCGCTCACCGGCGGAGGCGGTTGCCCAGCACGAAGCCGTAGAGACCCATCAGGATGATCCCGGCCGCGCCTTCGAGGCCGACGAGCAGGTTGGTCACCCGTCCGGTCGGCTTCAGGCCGATCTCCGGTGGGTTGGCCGTCATCATGTTGAGCGCGCTGTAGCTCATCAGATCGATCGGGTTGTAGGTCGGTCCCGCCTCGGGACCCTCCAGCACGATCAGGCCGCCGGTCAGGCCATAGAGGCCCGCAAATACGACGATCAGGAGCGCGAAGGCCCGGGCGATGCGCGACAGGCTCTCGCCGTAATCGCACAGCCACTCGACGAAGCGGTCTGCGGTCCAGCGGTAGCCGTGGCGCAGGATGCCAGCCCCGTCCCGCTCGGCCCAGGCGGCGCGTGCCTGTTGCCCGGCATGGACACGGCCCATGCGGCGACCGCGCTTGTAGGCCCAGCTGGCCGCATCGTGGCTGCCGATGCTCTTCCAGTTCTGCTCCAGGGCGAGGTAGCTCGCCTGCGCCAGCTCGTAGGCGCCCGCCACCTCCTCGCCGACTGCACCGCCGAGCTGCTCGACGCTCATCCGGGTGCCGTTGAGCCAAGCGCCCGCGAAGCGTGCGTGCCGCAGCCGGCAGGTGGCGAGGTTGAGCCGGACGAGATCGGTGTCCGAAAGGTCGGCGCCGGATAGGTCTGCGCCGTCCAGCTTCGCCCCGGTGAACTTGGCGCCGCGCAGGCGCGATCCCGCCAGCGTCGCCTTGGCCAGGCTGGCGCCCTCGAAATCCGCGTGGGTGAGGTTGGCGTCGGCGAGCTTGGCCTCGTCGAGCCGCGCGTTGCGGAACACCGTGTCGTCCGCGTCGGCACCGGAAAAGTCGGCGCCCCAGAGGTCGGCATCCGTGAAGTTGGCCCCGTCGAGGAGTGCCCCCGACAGGTCCGCGAAGCGCATCGCCGCCTGCCCGAAGCGGGCATCCTCCAGCATGGCGGCGGACAGCTTGACCTGGCCCGCCACGATGCCGGCGAAATCCGCGCCCGAGAGGTCGGCCTCGGACAGGTCGGCCTCCTCCAGGATCGCCCCGACGAAGCGGGTCGACCGCCCGACCGCCCCGGTGAGGCTCGCCCGGCGCAGGTTCGCGCCGGACAGGTCGGCCTCCTCCATCCGGGCGCGGGACAAATCCGACCCCGCCAAGGACAGGCCGCCGGATTCAGGGTCGGCCCTTGCCGCATCCAGTTCGGTCAGCGCCCGCGCGCCGGCGTCGACATGCGCGAGATCGAGGCCCGGCTCGCACACGGGCGTGCCGGAGGCGATCAGGTCCAGGAGACCGCGCAGGCGCGGCTCCACGTTTCGGGGCGTGACCTGATCCATCCCGGCTCTTTGCCGGAGAGAACGGCGGCGCGCCAGATCCCCGCGGGCTCAGGTCGTCGGCATCGCAGCGCTGACCCGCACCGTGATGGCCTTGGCGGCCGGCGTCTTGGACTGCTCGTCGTGATGCCACAGGGGCAACAGCACGTTCAGTTCCGGATAATAGCCGCCGCAATTCCCCTGGGGGATATCGTAGGCGATAACCCGCAGGCCGCCGACGCGGCGCTCGACCTGGTCGCCGGCCACCGCTTCGACATCGACGGAGCCGCCATCCTTCAGCCCGAGCCGGGCGATGTCGGCCCGGTTCATGAACAGGATGTCGCGGGTGCCCTTCACGCCGCGGAAGCGGTCGTCGTACCCGTAGACCGTGGTGTTGAACTGGTCGTTCGAGCGCAACGTGATCAGGTCGAGCACGTCGGGCCCATGCTTCGGCAGGTCGGGATCGGCCTCCAGCCCCGCGGGGACGGCGAAATTCGCCTTGCCGGTCTCGGTCTCCCACTTCCGGTCGCGGGCGCCCAGCGGCTTGGTGATCCCGCCGGGCCGGAACATCTGCCCGTTCAAGTCGTGGAACACCTTGGGGTAGGTCGCCTCGATGGCGTCGCGCACCCGGCCGTAATCGGCGACCCACGCATCCCAGTCGATCCGCGGGTTCGGCGGCACCGTCGCCTTGGCGATCTCGGCGACGATCCAGGGCTCGGAGCGCACCTCCGGGCCGACCGGGTCAGACACGCCCCGGGAGCCGTGGAAGCGCGCGGTCGAATCCTCCATCGAGACCGCCTGTGGGCCGGTCGCCTGCTGGTCGATCTCGATGCGGCCGAGGCACGGGAGGATGTAGGCCACGTCCCCGTTCACCAGGTGCGAGCGGTTCAGCTTGGTCGAGATCTGAACGGTGAGGCGCTGTCGGCGCCAAGCAGGCTCCATCCGCCCGGTATCGGGGATCGCCCGCAGGAAGTTGCCGCCGAGGCTGACG
This sequence comes from Methylobacterium sp. CM6246, assembly GCF_054818005.1. NCBI lineage: Bacteria > Pseudomonadati > Pseudomonadota > Alphaproteobacteria > Hyphomicrobiales > Methylobacteriaceae > Methylobacterium > Methylobacterium sp. CM6246. The sequence goes on along the minus strand of NZ_JBTXKY010000001.1, from coordinate 5,986,889 downwards.
AAGGCTCGGACGCTGCCGTCCAGGATGCCCTCGCAGGTCTCGACGGTGTTCAGGCCCTTCTCCCGCGGGGGCTCGAAGTCGTACAGCTCTTTGAGCCTGTCGAGCGGCGCCAGCTCCGGCTTCTCGGTAATCCCGACCGTGCGCTGGCCCTGCACGTTCGAGTGGCCGCGCACCGGGCAGATCCCGGCCCCGGGCTTGCCGATATTGCCGCGCAGGAGCAGCAGGTTCACCAGCATCCGCACCGTCTCGGTGCCCTTGCGGTGCTGGGTCAGCCCCATCCCGTAGATGCCGATCACCGCCTTGGCGCGGGCGTAGGCCCCGGCCGCGGCTTCGAGGGCCGGGCGCGTGAGACCGGAGCGACGCTCGATCGCGGCCCAATCCTCCCGATCGCAGAACGCCACGAACTCCGCGAAGCCGTGGGTGTGCTCGGCGATGAAGGCGTGGTCGAGAATGGCGGGTCGGCCCGATGCGGTGGCCTCCCGGTCCATCGCGAGCAGGGACTTGCACAGGCCGGTCAGCGCCGCGAGGTCGCCCCCGGCCTTCACCTGGTGATACTGCGTCGAGATCTTGGTCGCCGAGCGCGTCAGCATCTCCACCGGCGATTGCGGGTTGGTGAAGCGCTCGAGCCCGCGCTCGCGCAGCGGGTTGAAGGTGATGATCTGCGCGCCCCGACGCCGGGCTTCCTGGAGCGGGTGGAGCATCCGGGGCGCGTTCGAGCCGACATTCTGGCCGAAGAAGAAGATCAGGTCGGTGGTCTCGAAATCCTCCAGCAGCACCGTGCCGACTGGCGCGCCGATCGATTGCGGTAGCGCCACCGAGGTCGGCTCGTGGCACATGTTGGACGAGTCGGGCAGGTTGTTGTTGCCGTAGAGCCGGGCGAACAGCGCCCACATGTAGCTCGTTTCGAGCGAGGCCCGCCCGGAGGCGTAGAACACCGCCGATGTCGGATCCTCGTCGCGCAGCGCCTTCAGCTCCCGTCCGATCTCCGCGAAGGCCTCCGTCCACGGGACGGGCCGGTACCGGTCGGTCTCGGGATCGTAGCGCATCGGATGGGTGAGGCGGCCCTGCTCCTCCAGGGCATAGTCGCTCCAGCCGAGCAGCTCGGTGACGGTGTGGGCGGCGAAAAAGTCCGGGGTCGCCCGGCGACGGGTCTGTTCCCAAGCCGTCGCCTTGGCGCCGTTCTCGCAATACTCGAAGGCCAGGGGCTTGGCCGGCTTCGCCCAGGCGCAGGACGTGCACATGTAGCCGTCCGGCTTGTTGTGCTTGAGCAGCATCGCCGAGCCGGTGACCGGTACGCCCTCGCGGGTCAGGATCTCCACGAGGGAGCGGGCGGAGCCCCAGCCGCCTGCCGGGCCGTCGTAGGGTTCGATCCGTACGTCGCCGGTGTTCTGGTCGGTCATGCCGTCCTCCTCCCGGCACGCCAGCGTCCGGACCGAGGGGAACGCGCGAGGATGCGGGTCGGATCACGGGCGCGTCACCGCGGCGTCGATCGGCTTCCGTCCCGGGTCCCGCGGCGCTACCCTGGGCCGGCGAAAGACTCGTCCCAGGAGAATTTGATGGCCAGCGTCGACGTTGAGATGGTGAAATGCGCCTGTCAGGACTGCGTGTGCGTGGTCCAATTGACCAAGGCGGTGTCGCGGGACGGCAAGGCCTATTGCTGTGACGAGTGCGCCGACGGCCACAAGGATCACGCCGGCTGCGAGCATGCCGGCTGCGCCTGCCACGGCTGAGCCGCTCGCCTCCGCGCGGACGGGACCACCGCCGCGCAACGCTTCGGGGCGCGGTCCCTAATCCGATGCGCCCGCTGTCCGCCGAACCGGTATCCGCTCCGGCGGACAGAGATCCACCCCGTCAGGAAACGGCCGCGAGCTTGTCGGCCATGGACTGCTCCTTGTCCCGGCGGGTCGAGAAGATCAGCGTGAAGAAGGTCCGCTCGACGCCGAGTTCGGCGAGCCTGGCCTCGCAGCGTTCCGCCAGCGCGCAGACCTCCGATAGCTCGGCTTCGATATTGGTGCCGTTGGGGTGCATCGTGGCGGTCAGGCCGCTCGCCTCGATGATCGCCTTGATCTCACGCACGTAAGGCGAGACCGACGGACCGACGCCCATCGGCACGATGCACAGGTCGGCGGATACCTTCATGGCGATGCTTTCCAAAGGTCGGAGCGCTCCGGATCGCGGGACGCGGCCGGGTGGCGGGCGCGTACGATATCACGAAGACGGCGCCCGACCGGGCGGACGGTGCGGCCAGGCCGCCACGCCGTATCCCGGGGCGGCGTAAGCGGGCGCGTTGCATGAAGGACTGAGAGCCGTCCCCGATTGCACCGCGATCGGGAGCAGCTCTAAGGGCGGCCGTCGCGTTCGTGAGACATCTGCTTGGGGTGTGACGTCGACCAAGCCAGGGGTGGCGACGGCGGGTTGGTCTCGAAGATCGTGCGTCCTGCCAAGGCGTTGACGATGACACCGCTGCGCCAGGCCATGAGGCTGAGCTGCGGCTCCGCGATGCCGTGGCTCACGAGGCCGCCGTTGAGGACGAAGAGCCGGTGGCCCGCCGGACCGTCCCAGATCGCGGCGAAGTCGGAACCGATCTCGGGCCGGCCGTCCGCGTCGAGGACGAGGCGGTCCCGCAGCGGATCGAGGCAGGCTGGCAGCGCGTATCGGTAGCCGGTGGCCAGGATGACGAAATCGGCATGCGCAACCTCGATGCCTCCGTCGAAGCCGTTGCGCATGATGAGACGGTAGCCGCCGACCCGGTCGACATCGAGCACGGTGCGGTGCGGCAGCAGGCTCGTGGCGAGGGGGGTCTCGGCGAGGTGCCGCAGGTTGTAGAGGCGCCGATAGATCGCCTGCAGGGTCGCGCCCGAGATGCCGTCGCCGGCGAGCTTCTGGCGTGCCACCGTGGAGCGGCGGCGGGCATCCGGCAGGGTGTGGAAGCTCTCGACGTAGCCGGGCGTGAACAGCTCGTTCGTGAACGGGGTTGCGTCGATCGGCTGGAAATTCGGGCGGCGGCTGATCCAGGTAACGGCGGCCGGCGCGTCCGATCCCCGGTTCAACAGGTTCAGCACGATCTCGGCGCCGCTCTGCCCGCCGCCGATCACCGCCACCCGCCGGCCTGCGAACCGATCGAGGGCGAAGGCGACCTGAGAGCTGTGGACGTGGTCGCGCGGGTCGAGCTTCTCCGCAAAGGCGGGCAGGCTCGGCTGCAGTCCGACGCCGAGGGCCAGGTTGCGCGCCCGCACGGTCCCCCGGTCGCCGTCGAGGCGAAAGTCGCGTCCTTCGAAGCGGACCTCACGGATCGCGGTGCCGAAGCTCAGGCTCGGCAGCCGGGCCGCGACCCAGGCGAGGTACTGCGCGAATTCCCGGCGCGGCACCGCCTCGAACTCGGCGTTGAGGAACTCGTAGAAGCGTTTCTGGGCCACGAGGTAGGCCAGGAAGCTCCAGGGACTCGTCGGGTTCACCGCCGTGACGAGGTCCTTGAGGAAGGAGGTCTGCAGCGCGACGTCCGGAAGCATCATGCCCGGGTGCCAGTCGAAGGCCGGTGCGCGGTCGAAGAACTGCGCGTCGAGGTCGCCGACCGCGTCGAGCTGCGCCGCGAGGCTCAGATTGAACGGGCCGATTCCGATGCCGGCGAGGTCGAGGGGGTGGTCGCTCATGATGCGCGGGCTCCTGCCTGTATGCCTGCCCTGTCGTCGTGCCCGGTACCGGCCTCCCGGGGGATGGAGGCCTCCGCGCGATGGAGCGGGTTGATCAGCGGACTGCCGAGCCGCGGCACCGGTCGCAGATTGGAATCGCCGTAGCCGAGGCTGAGCCGGACGCGGTTGATGCAGATCCGCGGCACGGTCGGCGCGAACAGCTCGAACTGGCGGAACCGGTCGGCGAGGTCGGGGTGCCGTGCATGGTAGCGGCGCAAAACCCGCGCGAGCGCTCCGTAGAAGGCGGCCTCGGGAAGGCCGTCGCTGCGCAGAAGCGCATCCGAGACGAAGCGCAGCAGACTGGCGAAATGGCCGGTCTGCAGGTGCTGCAGCAGGTGCGCGGCCGGCCGCCGCAGAAGGGTCTCGCGCACGCCTTCCGGCAGGTCTGCGGCCTCGGGGAAGTCTTGGTCCACGAGATCGGCGTCCCCCTGGAAGTCCTTCAGGGCGACGCCACAGGGCACGCCGCCCTCCAGGATCAGCGTCACGTTCTGGCCGTGGGCGATGAAGCCGACGCCGTAGCGGCAGAGGAAGTGGTAGAGCGGGACGGCCACGTGATCGAACAGCCGCTCCAGCCACGCCTCCGGGGCGAGGCCGGAGCGGGCGATCAGGCTGGACACGAGCGGGCGGCCCGCGGCATCCGCCTTCAGCAGCGCGCCCATCATGAGGGCGGATCGGCCGGGTCCGAGGCGGCCGGCAATGCCCTCCCGCCAGATCACGCCCAGCATCTCACGGTACTGGTAGGGCGCATCCGCGATCCGCTCGTAGACGGGGTGCGGATAGAAGGCGCCTGCGCGTTCCCGCAGGATCACGGTGCCGGCGAGCGCCGGATCGCGCGCGGCCTTGTCCGCCAGCCAGGTTGAGAAGGCCGGCCCGATATCCATGTACTTGCCCGGCACGCCCCGCCAGGCGGAGGTGTTGAGGATCGTGAGCGCCAGTTTCACGTCCAGGCGGCCGTCTGCATCCGCGCAGGCGAGCGTCCGCAGCGATTGCTGGGGCCGGTAGCCGCGGCCGAAGGTCCCCAGGGGAACGAGGCGCCCGGCCGCGATCTCGCCTGCGAAATGCAGGGCGATCTTGTTGTCCCACTGCCAGGGATGGACCGGCACGAGCAGATGGGTCGCGGGATCGGCCCCGCGTGCGGCGCAGGCCTGCGCCAGGCGCGCCCGTTCCGGCCCGTCGAGGGCGTCGGCCAGGAGGTCCGCCTCGGCGAGGCCGGGCTCCAGGCTGAGGCGGCAGGCGGTCCGGTCCGCCGCGACCCAAAACAACTGGATCTCGGGTTGGAATTCCGGCGCGTAGGCCTCGTAGTCGGCCAGACCCCAGCCGATCCGCCCCTTGCTGGCGGGGGCCTTCGGGTGGCCGTCGAGATAGGCCTGCAGGACCCGGTCGCTCAGAGCGAGGAGATCCGGCCCGGTCATGTCCCGGCCGATCGCCGCGATGCGGGTATCGGCCGTGAGGGTGCTCAGCACTTCCGCCGCATAGGCGCAGAGGGTGGCGGGCTCGATCTCCAGCGTCCGGCTCGCATCCACCAGGAACCCGGCCGCGTCGTCGGCCGGGGTCACCCGGGTGCCCGCGATGCGGAACAGGCTGGCCGGATCGATCGCGAGGTTGCCCCAGATCCGGCGCTCGGCCGCGAAGCGGTAGGCGATCCCGCCGTCGAGGCGCAGCAGCCACTGCGTTCCGGCCCGGTCCGTCGGCTCGGGTGTGAACGCCTCCTCGAACGCCAGTTCGGAGATCGTCTTCGCGATGAGCGCACGATTGAGATCGAGCCAGAACGGCGCCGTCACGGCCGCGCCGCTCGGCAACGGTCCGACGCTCACAGGGGAACCTCGCGGAAGAAGCGCTCGCGCTCGCAGCAGACCAGGGCCGCGCGCTTGTGGGGGAAGTCGAACTCCTTCAGCGTCTCGTAGGCCGCATCCCCGCAATAGCTCAGCATCTTGCGATGCGTGGCCCGCGGCTCGCCCATGATCCGCCCGGTACGGGGCTCGTCGAGGAAGAGGTAGTGCGTGATGGCCCTGAACCAGGCGAGGGTCTTCGGCCTTCCCAGGTGCGCGACATTGCCGATCAGCCCGTGCCAGCCGCGGTCGAAATCCTCGGCGTCGTAATAGGGCCCGAGCCGATCCTCCTTGGCCCAATAGAACTCGAAATAGCCGACCGGCACGTCGTCGAAGCTGCCGATCACCCCGAACAGGTGCGGGTCGTCCTCCTGGTCGGCGAGGTAGCGGTCCAGGTCCGCCTCGCTCTGCGCGAGTTCCCAGTAATAGGCGACGCGCTTCTGGTTCATCCAGCCATGGAACAGGCCGAGATCGTGCCGCCGGTCGATGGCGCGAAGCGACAGGGTCGTGCCGAGATGCGGCAGCCAGCGCCGGTAGAACGAGCCGTTCGGCTGCGGCGGTCGCAGGGGTGGCAGCCGATCCTGCGGCCCGATCTGAGAGCGGATCAGCGGGTAGGCGGCCCGCGTTCCGGCCGTCAGCCAGAGCAGGGGGAGCTGGTAGAAGGACGCTCGCTCCACGACCGCGTCGGGCGCGGCCGGATCACCCTCAGTCGTCGCCGCCAGGGCGCGCAGGGACGCCGCGTTGCCGAGGCCGGCGACACGCAGAAGCCCGGCCTCCGGGCACCGCTGGAACGCGGCCTCGACCAGGGCCGCCACCACCGGAGCGTCGGCGGGATGACGGCCGACCGAGCCGTTGAGCGCCAGGAAGGCTTCGTCCGCATCGTCGCGCAGTTCAGCCTCCGCGATCCGGTTGTCGCTGCGCGATACGAGCAGCCGGGCCGTGCCGGCATCGGACGGCAGGCTTTCGATCACGAGATCGTCGCCGGTGGCGGCCCAGTGGCGGCTCGTCCCGGTCCAGCCGTTCAGCGCCGTCCCGGTTGCGGCTTCGATGCGGGCACGCACCGTCATGGCTTGGCGCCTGCCCGGGCGGACGGAGCCGCGAGCGGGTTCGGAAGGTCCACGTAGCTCGCCAGAGGGTCGGTCACGTCGGTGTTCTCATTGAGGTTGCGGAAGCAGATCTGGAAGTTGCCCTTGCTGCCCAGGGCCGGGGCATCGAGCAGCAGGCGCAGGCAGGTCTTGTCCCGGAGATCCTTCCCCGCGAGCGCTTCGATGAAGCGGCGCATGGCCCCGGTGAGGGCGTCCTCCGGCGCTAGTCCGGCAATGCCGATGGCTCCGATGACGGCGAAGACGCTGTTGACCACGAGGTAGTAGGCCATGATCCGCGCAGCCTCCGCGGAGGTCAGGAGGTGCCCGGCCTCGAGGTCGAGCCCAGGGGCGGCCTCGCGGAGGGCCGGAAGGAATTCACGCACGAAACCCGTACCTTGGCAGTCGCGGAAGTAGGTTCTGACCGGCCAGCCATCCGCGAGTTCGAGGACCAGGTTCTGCTGGTGCGCGCCGAACAGCAGGCCGAGCGCGCACTGGATCTCGAGGATCGGCCCAACCGTGACGGCGAGGAAGCGCTCGAACCAGCGTAGGGCGACGGTCTCGACCGCGCCGGCTCCCTCTGCGCTCTCGCGGCCGGCGATGCGCAGGATCGTGTCGGCTAGCCCGCTGCCCCGCCCGTCGGGATAGATCTCGCAGAGAGCGGCCAGCACTGCGGCCGGCCGCTCGTCCGCCCCGCGGAACGGGTTATCGCGCAGCGCCACGAGCGTCTGCGGCAGCACGCCTCCATCGGCGCCACGCAGCGCGAGATAGGCCGGCTCGCCGAGGACGTGGAAGCACGGCCAGCGCGCGGCGATCTCGTCGCCGACCGGGCCGTTCAGCACCCCATCTACGACGAGGCCGCGCGCGCACTCGACGCTCTTGATGAGGCGCAGCGAGTTGGTGAGCCTGAGGCTCAGCGAATGCTTGAGCATGAAGCGCGCACCGGGTGCGTAGAGGCTGCGCAGCGATGTGGTCGCGTACCAGGGCCCGCCGGCATGGCCGTGGTCGCGCAGGCGGCCTGCGCGGAACAGGACGTCGATCTCGGGATCGAGCGCGAGCCGGGCGGCCTGCCAGGGATGGACCGGCAGGAGCACGCGGCCCTCGCACGCGGCAAGGATCGTCGGATCGAAGCCGGGATCCTCCGCGGCGAGGCCCGCGCAGAGGTCCGCCGCGCTCATAGCCCGCGAGGAACCCTGGACGACCGCCTCCGGCGCGGCCGACCACCAGCGCAAGGGAAAGCCCCGACCGTATTCCGGCGCGAAGGCGCGGGAATCGGCCAGCGTGAACTCGTCCCGGCTGCGCGGGGTCGGGTGCACGGAATGGCCGAACCGGAGCGCGCGCTCGGCTTCGCGGAAGCTCGGGTCGCGGCTCAGGAAGATGCCCGGTGCCGGGGCGCGGACGAGGATGTCCTCGATGGTGGCGAGGCTCTGAAAAAGGCGTCGCAGGAAGGTCGGCGCGGCCTGCGGGGCGGCCGGTCCGACGATGGCCGGTTCGTTCGCGACCGCTGCCGCGAACGCTGCGAAGGCCATGATGCGGGGCGGCTCGCCCGTGCGCAGCTCGCGAAACGGCAGCCTGAACATGTGCTGGCCGACGGACGAGACATGGGTGACCGCGATCTCGATCACTGAAGCCCGGCTCGGCAGCGGAATGCGCACCGTGCGACGCGTCGGATCGTCCTCGCGCGGCTCGGCGATCGCCAGAGTCCAGCCGGCCCATTCTCGCATCAGGCAGTTCAGGAAGCTGCGCGCCGATACCTGAGAAGCAACGTCGGCACATGAGATGTCGGCTTCAACCATACGACCCTCTTCATCTCGCGGAATTGGCAATATGCAAAAGCAAAACGAGATGCAATGGTCAATCAATACTATAGAATTGTTTTAAAAATACGATTTGGCGATTGCCACGCCGGTTATCGAGTCAATAAGATCCGTGCGCGGACGGAGGTGTCATGGTTCGGATCGATGCGCGCGCTCCCGGGGCTGGAGCAACCGGGCGGCTATCCCTCGCCGCGGCCTCGGTGGGGTTCGGACAATCGGCCGTGCTCGCCCTTGTCCCCGTGGTGGCCGAGCGCACCGGGCTCGACGCGGTCGCGATGGGGGGCGTCGCCTTCGCCGGGGCGGTCGCATTCTTGGTCTGCGCGCCGGCCTGGGGGAATGCGGGGATCGGTTGGCGTCTGCGCCGGCTGTTCGCGGCCCTCGCCGCCCTGATGGCGCTCGGCCACGGCCTGTTCGCTCTGGCCCTGACGGTGCCGGCTCTGCCCGTCGCTGGAGCCCTGGTGCTGCTCGTCGCCTCGCGGATCGCCTATGGGGCGGGGGCCGCCGGGGTGATGCCGCATGCCCAGGCCGCCGTGCTGGGGTCGGTGGCGGAAACGGCGCGCCCGGCGGCGCTCGGTCGGCTCGGTGCCGGTCTGTCGGCAGGGCGCATCCTCGGCTCGCTGGCGATGGGCGTCGGGGTGTTCGGGACGGCCGTGCCCCTGGTGGCTCTGGCGGCGAGCCCGCTGCTCCTGCTGGCGGCGCCCGACCTCCCGGGCGTCAGCCCTGGCGCCAGGCCGGCGGGAGCGCATCGCGGCCGCGTTCTGCGCGCGGCCGCGCCGCTCATGGGGATCGGCTTCGCCCTGACCCTTGGCCTCGGCCAGATCCAGATCGTGCTCGGCTTGTTCCTGCAGCAGCGCTACGGCCTCGACGCGGCGGGCGCTGCGGGTCTTGCGGGCGCGACCTTCGCGCTCGTCGCGGTGACGATGATCCTGACGCAACTCGTCCTGGTGCCGCGCCTCGGCCCGAACCTGCGGAGCAATCTCGGCGTCGGGCTTGCGGGCTTCGCCGCGGGTGCAGGCGTGATCGCCTGTGCTCCCGCCGCCTGGGTCGCCGTGCTCGGGACGGTCGTGGTGGGCGCCGGCATTGCCCTGGCGACCCCGCATTACACCGCCGCCCTGGTCGCCCAGGTGCCCGGGCACGCCCAGGCCGCGGCTGCCGGCTGGCTCGCGAGCGTCCATGTGCTCGGCCAGGGGATTGGAGCCCTGTGCGGCGGAGCGGCGTTCCGGATCGCGCCCGCGCTGCCGTTCTGGACCTGCGCGGCCTTGGGCCTTGCCCTGATCGTTGCCGCCGCGCGGCTGCGCCCGGGCGATCCCCGTCATCCGGTGGCCTGACTGGCGCGGCCCGTCCCGAGCAGCCGGACGGTCGCCACCGTGGCGAGGCCGGACAGGAGCGTCGCGAGCCCAAACAGGGCGCCGTAGCCGAGGAGGTCGGCGAGCTTGCCCGAGATCAGCGAGCCGACGAGGTAGACCACGAGCTGCGCGCAGGCGAGGATCGTGAAGTCCGTGCCCGGCTGTTCCGCCGAGGACACCGCCATGAACAGGCTGTAGAGCGCCACGATCTCCATGTAGCGGATCAGGGTCTGGAACCCCGCCGCGCCGAACAGCGGCCACAGGCCGACCACGGCCCCGAAGGCGTGCGCCGTGAACAGGGCGAAGCAGAGGGTCCGCAGCCCGCCCAGCAGCCCGAGGGTCGCGGCCGTGCCGTAGCGGCGGACCAGCAGCGCCGCGATGCCGGAGCCGGCGAGCCCCGCGGTCATCGCCGAGACGCCGGACAGGTAGCCGATCTTGTCGAGGGGAACGCCCGCATCGACCAGGTAGGCGCCCTCCATGGCCTTCACGAGCCCCTCGCTCACCCGGTAGGTGAGCGCGACCCACAGGATGGTGTGCACCTCCGGCCGCCGCAGGAAGGCCCGGATCGAGGGCCGTGGCGCGGTGGCGCCGGTCTCGGGCGCACCCTCGCGCATGGCGAAGGCGGCCAGCAGCGGCGGCACGGAGAAGGCCGCCGCGCTCAGCAGCATCCCGGTCCAGCCGACATGATGGTAGAGGACGAGGCTCAGCGTCCCGCCGACCACAACCCCGAGGGCGACCGAGCCGCCCTGTATGGCGTTGCCGATGGCGCGATCCTCCGGCCGCAGCCGCTTCACGGCGTAGCCGTCCGTGGCGATGTCCTGCGTCGCGATCAGCAGCGCGGCGAGGAAGCCGACGCCGATGATCCCGGGCACGTTGGTGGGCCCGAGCGGCAGCATCGCGAGGATGCAGCCGATCACGCCGACCTGGGTCATCACCACCCACCCCGCCCGGTGCGCCCGCGCGAAGGGCCGCACCCGGTCGATCAGCGGCGCCCAGAGGAACTTCAGCACGAGGGGCAGGAACAGGAGGCTCAGATAGCCGATCGCCGCCCGGGACACGCCGGCCTCGCGCATGATCGGCGGGAGTGCGGCGGCGATCAGGTAGGAGGGGATCGCCTGCGCCATGTAGAGGGCGGCGAGCACCGCGAAGAGCGAGAACCGCTCGTGCCGCCCGTCGGGCGGAACGGTCACGGCGGCGGGGGCCGAGGAGGCTGCGCTCATGTCAGGTAGGCCCGCGCGGAGGCTCGGGCGGCGGGCTCGTCCGGGGCGATCGCGATCGGGAAGTTCCAGAGCCGGCGGAACACATCGGCGCCCGCCTCCTCGAAGCCCGGCCGCACGATCACGAGGCCGCGGCAGTGCCGCTCGAGGTCGGCGCGCGTCCGCTTGAACCAGAGGGCCTGCGCCTTCTCGGAGGCCGCCGAAAGCTTGCCGACGCCGCCGAGCAGCAGGATCAGGGCGAACGGTTCGGTCCGTGCGCCCACCTGCTCCAGGGCCTCGAGGTAGGCGGTCTCGTCGCCCGGCTCGGTCGGGCCGAGATAGCGCAGGACCAGGAGGTCGTCGGTCTCTTCGAGGGCGACCATCCCTCAGAAGGTCCTGCGGTAGCCGACGGTGACGGTGCGCCCGAGCCCGAAGACGGTTAGGTTGCGCACCGAGGTCGCGGTCGGATTCCAGTAGGCGCGGTCGAACAGGTTGTCGACGGAGGCGTAGAGCTCGCCTCCGGCCAGGGGCGCGCCGACGGCGGCGTTCACCGTGAAGGCGTCCTTCAAGCGGAAGCGGGTGCCGATGAGGTCGATGCGGGCGTCGCGGCCGCTGAAGCCCTCACCCTCGACCCGGAGCGAGACGCCGTTCGCGAACAGGTAGGTCCCCGAGAGCGTGCCGTGGAAGGGGGCGCCGATGCGGTTGTTCGGCAGGTAGCTGTCGAGGCGCCCGTCCTTGTTGGTGTCGTAGCGGCCCTCGCGGTAGCCGAGCACGGTGCCGAGATTCAGTTGCTCCGTGACCTGCGCGTTCCCGGTGAACTCGACCCCGTAGATCATCTCCTTCTGCTGGCTCAGCTTGTTGGTGAGCGGGTCGAACGTCGTGCCGTCGTCGGAGGTCGACACGAACCCGCCCAGGCTCCCGGAGAAGATCCCGCTCCGGCCGCGGACGCCGAAATCGTAGGAGTTCACGATCTGCGCCTGCGGGGCGATGCTGGAATACGCGATGGTGGTGCCCGCCGGCAGGCAGAACGGACGGGTGATCGGGCAGGCATAGGCGAGGGACAGCCCGGCCCGGCGCGTGAACGCACCGATATCGGCGAGCGCGTAGCCCTGGCTGAAGCCGCCGTAGAGGTCGATGCCCGGCAGCAGGTTGAAGGTCGCGCCGGCGTTGAAGGTCGGGGCCGAGTAGGAGAACGTGCCGCCGGTGACGTTGAGGGCCGGCAGCACGAAGGTCGAGTAGCCCAGCGCGTTGCGCGCCGCGCTGGCCGCGAAGGTCGTCGGCCGGGTGAAGCCTGCAACGTCGAGGTCGAAGTGCTCGTAGCGCATGCCGGCACGCACGGTCAGCCGCTCGCCGATGGGCAGCTGGAGCAGGGCGAAGCCGGCGTAGCTGTTCTGCTGCAGGGGCGTGAACACGTCGCTGCCGTCCCGCGCCCGCTGTCGGGTCGATTCCGAGATTATGTCGGAGCCCCAGGTCACCTTCAGCCCGGGCAAGAGGGCGCTCAGGTCTGTATCGAGGGTGAGGTTGATGCCGCCGCGCTCGGTCGCGAGCGCAGTCTGGTTGGCCAGGCTGGTGGGCGCGGTGGGGATGAACGAGTAGGTGACGAACGGGTTTGCTGGATAGGCGAATTGCGAATAATTGAAGCGCTTGTTGATGTCGTTATAGAAACCGAGGATCGAGAAACTGCCAAGAGGCGTATCCCGATCCGTATAGCGCAAATAGAGTGAGCGCGTATCCTCGGCGACCGGCAGGCCGATATAGCTTCGCGCGTAGTCGGGCCGGGCGAAGGAACCGCTGTAATCCGTCAGGTAGCGCGGATCCTGGTTGAGCAGGATCTGAGTGAGGCCGAACTCGACGCGCTTGGTGAGATCGAGGTCGTATCCGAGCCGCAGGTTGATGTTGCCGAGCTGGAAGCGGTCGGCACCGCCCTGGCCGAGCTGACCGTCGGAGGGCAATTCCCGGCCCTTCCCGTCGAAGGTGCGGGTGGCGAACCGACCGGAGCCGGTGAACGCGTAATCGACGCCGTCCGGCACCTTGCCGGTCACACTGATCGAGGTCTCGGGCGCGACGCCGTGAACCGGGTCGGCCGTGAAGGTCCGGATCGCCGTGTTGACGGTGACGACCGGAGCCCCGTCCGTCGGGCGCCGGGTGATGAAGTTGACGGTGCCGCCGGTCGCGCCCGCGCTGTAGAGGCTGGAGGCGCCGGCCACCACCTCGATCCGCTCCACCGAATTAAGGTCGATCAGGTTGAGGATGCGCGAGACGTCGCGCAGCGGCGTGTTCACGGGCACGCCGTCGATCAGCACCAGGAGGTTGCGGCCCCGGAAGCTCTCGGAGGCGCTGGAGATCGTGCCGTTCGGCACAGAGAAGCCCGGCACCAGCTTCGAAAGCACCGCCGAGGGGCTCGAGGTCAGAGCGAGCTGCTGGCGGATCTGGTCGCGATCGACGACCTGGACGCTCTGCGGCACGTCCTCGATCCGGCGCGGCGCGCGGGTGGCCGTCACGGAGATTTCGTCGAGGGCGACCACGGGTGCGGCGGTCTCGGCCCGGGCCGGCCCGGCCAGGGCGGTCCCCGCACCGAGGATCGCGACGAGACGAATGGTACGCATGATTGTCAGACCCACCCCTGCGATTCCGCGTCGGAACGCCTTCCACGACCGCCGGGCCGGGTCCGACGTGTAAAGAACGCCAGAAATCGACGGCCAGCCAGTTTAAAACTTGTCTAATTTAAGATCATCGCGACTTTGGGCGCCGACACGTTCGGTTGAAGATGCCTAAAGTCTCGACATGTCTAGGCGGCTCTAGCATGGTGATTTCGAACCCGCTTGGACTCGGGCGCGCAAGAGTATGGACTGCTGCGCAGCTGCAGGGTGAGGGAGGGCGCGATGACGAAACGACTTTGCTTGGCCGCCACGTCGCCGGGAAACCCGGTTTGGCCACCGCGATGAGCGCCACGGTGCAGGCCGTGACCCGCGGGGCGGCGGCCGGCGTCGTCCCGGAGTCGCGCGCGGACCCCGATTCCCTTCCGTTCCGGGGCCGGACGGCGATTCGCATCGTTCCGGACCTCGGCATCGCCTCGGTGTTCGAGCCGTCCCGTTCCTGGCGCGACGAGGGCCCGGGCGAGCGCCTGCTGCTGGTGCGGCCTGCGATCGGGCGCCTCCAGGTGACCCAGGGCGGGAGCACGGTCGCCTGCTGCTCCAGGGACGCGCTGCTGGTCGCCACGAGCCGGGACGCCGTCTTCGACGCACTGGGGGTCGACCGGATCGACCTCCTGGCGATCGACCGGCAGCGTCTGACCGGTCCGCTCGCCGCGCTGGAGACCGGTCACATCCGGCGGATCGGGCGGGACCATCCGGGGCTGCAGACGCTGACCGTCTACGGCGCGAGCCTTCTGCGGGGCCTGATCCCCGTGGGGGCCGCGGGCATCGCGGACCTCGTCCGCGAGCACCTCGCCCAGTTGCTGGCCTACATCGTGCGCGAGCCCGGCGTCGCGATCTCCGCGCCCGGCCCGAGCCGGCGCGACCTGCGGATCCAGGCGCTCAAGGCCGAAGTGGAGCAGCGCCTCGGCCGGCCGGACCTGAGCCTGGAGGCCGTCGCGCAGGCCCAGCAGATCTCCAGCCGGCAGGTCCAGGCGATGTTCCAGGCGGAGGGCGAGACCTTCTCGGGCTTCGTCCTCGCCCGCCGCCTCGACCGGGCGATGCAGCGCCTGACGGATGCCGAGGATGCCCGTCCGGTCAGCGCGATCGCCTTCGATGTCGGGTTCGGCGACCTGTCCTACTTCAACCGCACGTTCCGCAAGCGCTTCGGTCTCACACCGTCACAGGTCCGACGATCGGGCGGGACCATCGACCACGGTCACGTTCGCGGGCGTGATCGCGCGATGGATCTTTGAGGGCGTTCGCGGCCGGGAGGCGCGCAGACCAATCCGATATGCTGCCGCTGCCATCGGCTTCCGACGGTGAGACGGCGTGGAGCGGGTACCGGGAATCGAACCCGGGTATTCAGCTTGGAAGGCTGCTGCTCTACCATTGAGCTACACCCGCGCGGGCGGATCGTTAGCACGCCGTCCGGCCCGTGAGAAGACGGTCTCAGGCCAGGCCGAGCGCGGTCCGCGCCTCGGCGGGGCTGGCGACGTTGCGGCCGTGGCGGCGGACCGCTTCCGCAGCGAGGCCGACCAACTCGGCGTTGCTCGCCGCCAGCCGGTCCTTCGTCACCCGGATGTTGTCCTCCAGGCCGGTGCGGACCGCGTCGGCGCCGCGCGCGAGCGCCCAGTCCATCACGACCGCCTGGTTGCGGCCGATCCCGGCGGCGGTCCAGGTGGCTTCGGGCAGGATCCGCCGCGTCTCGGCGAGCAGGATGTCGAGCAGGTGCTCCTCGGCCGGCATCGCGTTCTGGATGCCCATCACGAACTGCACGTGCGGGCGCGCGTCGATCAGGCCCGCCTCGACCAGCCTCCTGGCGCCGTGAAGGTGCGACAGGTCGAAGATCTCGATCTCCGGCCGCACCCCGTGCTGCTTCATCTGACTCGCGAGATCGGTCACGAGGCCGGCGCCGTTCTCGTACACGATGGTCGGGAAGTTCACCGAGCCGGTGGAGAGCGAGGCCATGTCGGGACGGTGCTTCAGCGAGAGTCCCCGGGCGGCCGGATCGCGCCCGCGCCCGCCGGTGGAGAACTGTACGATCATCCCGGGACAGTGCTTGCGCAGCCCCTCCTGCACGACGGCGAACTTGTCGGGGTCGGAAGAGGGCGATTCGTCGTCGTTGCGCACGTGGATATGGGCCAGCGTCGCGCCGGCCTCGAAGGCCTGTTGCGTCGATTCCACCTGCTCGGCCACGGTGACCGGCACGGCCGGGTTGTCCTTCTTGCGCGGCACCGAGCCGGTGATCGCCACCGCGATCACCACGGGCGCCTCGCTCGGGGATCCTGCCATCGCGTCTTCTCCCTGATCGTCCGTCTGGTTCCGGTCCGGGATAACGTCGCGCACCGGGAAACTGAACCGCCCGGGCGGGACATCTCGGCGCCGGTGACAGGGTGAACCCGGCGGCTCGTTTGACCCTCGCACCACGCGCGGCCACAACGGGGCGAGCCGGCCCACGCCCTCGCCCTGAGGCTCGCTGCGCCCACACATCGCGGATGCGGGCGTGGATCGGAGAAGGGGTGTCACAGGGCCTGGGCGCAGTCGAGGCGAGCCGCCATTCGAGCGGCGAGGAACACGATGAACGACACCATCCTGGTCCTGAACGGGCCGAACCTGAACCTGCTCGGCAAGCGGCAGCCGGAGATCTACGGGCGCGAGACGCTGGCCGATGTCGAGGCCCTGTGCCGCGAGACCGCCGGCGGCTTCGGGCTCAAGGTGGATTTCCGTCAGAGCAACGCAGAGCACGCGCTGATCGACGCGATCCAGGCCTTCCGGGTCGGTTCGGCCGGCATCGTGATCAATGCCGGCGCCTACACCCACACCTCGGTGGCGATCCTCGACGCGCTCAACACCTGCGAGGTGCCGGTGATCGAGTGCCACATCTCGAACGTCCACCGGCGCGAGTCGTTTCGCCATCATTCCTACGTCTCGCTCGCCGCGACAGCCGTGCTGGCCGGTTTCGGGACGCACGGCTACGCCCTAGCGATCCGGCATCTGGCGCAGCTGCGGGCCCAGGCCGGCACGGCCTGAGCGGCGGATAGCGGCCGGTTCAGGGTTGACGCTGGCGGAGACAGGGCGGAGGAGACCGGTCAGGCCTTCCCCATCCTCGCACTCGAGACCGGTCGCCGGCGGAGAGTGCCCCCAGCGGAGCGCGCACGCCGCATGACCACGTCGTTCCTGCCCATCGACCGGACGCTGATCGCCCGCGAGGCGGCCAAGATGTTCCTCGAGATCCAGGCGGTCCATTTCTACAAGGACGAGCCGTTCAAGTTCACCTCCGGCTGGGCCAGCCCGGTCTATATCGATTGCCGCAAGATCATCTCGTTCCCGCGCCTGCGCTCGACACTGATCGACTTCGCCGCCTCGACGATCGTGCGCGAGATCGGCTACGAGACGCTGACCCACATCGCGGGTGGCGAGACCGCCGGCATCCCGTTCGCCGCCTGGATCGCCGACCGGCTGATGCTGCCGATGCAGTACGTGCGCAAGAAGCCCAAGGGCTTCGGCCGCAACGCCCAGATCGAGGGCGAGGTTGTGGAGGGCGCCCGGACCCTGCTGGTGGAGGATCTCGCCACCGACGGGCGCAGCAAGGTGAACTTCTGCCAGGCGCTGCGGGACGCCGGGGCCCAGGTCGATCACTGCTTCGTGCTGTTCTACTACGACATCTTCCCCGGCAGCGCCGCGCTGATGCAGGAGATCGGGATCAAACTGCACTACCTCACCACGTGGTGGGACGTGCTGGCGGTGGCCAAGGAGATGGGCACCTTCGACCCGAAGACGCTGGCCGAGGTCGAGAGCTTCCTGAACGCGCCGGCCGACTGGTCCGCCGCCCACGGCGGCATTTCCGCGTTCGGGCAGGCCTGAGGAGGCCGCCGCGATGAGCGTCGCCGACCTGTTCCCCGCCGCGCAGCCGCCCGCTTCCACGGCGGCCGACCGGATCACCATCCGCCGGCCGGACGACTGGCACATCCACCTGCGCGACGGCGCGATGCTGAAGGCGGTGCTGCCCTACACGGCGGCCCAGTTCGCCCGGGGCATCATCATGCCGAACTTGGTCCCGCCGGTGACCACGGTGGCGGCGGCGCGCGCCTATCGCGAGCGGATCCTGGCCGCGCTGCCCGCCGGCCTCGATTTCACCCCGTTGATGACCTGCTACCTGCGGGACGACACCGACCCGGACGAGATCGAGCGCGGCTTTGCCGAGAAGGTCTGGATCGCCGCCAAGCTCTACCCGGCCGGCGCGACGACGAACTCCCATGCCGGCGTCACCGACCTGATCGGGCTCGCGCCCGTGCTGGAGCGGATGGAGCGGATCGGCATGCCGCTGCTGATCCACGGCGAGGCCACCGATCCGGAGATCGACATCTTCGACCGCGAGGCGGCGTTCATGGAGGGCAGCCTGATCCCGCTGCTCGCCCGCCACCAGGGGCTGAAGGTCACCGTCGAGCACGCGACTACGGCCGAGATCCTCGACGTGGTCCGGGCCAACCGCACTCGCGTGGCGGCGACGATCACGCCGCACCACCTCGTCATCAACCGCACCCACATCTTCCAGGGCGGTCTGCGCCCGCACCTCTATTGCCTGCCGGTGGCCAAGCGTGAGCGGCACCGCCTGGCGCTGCGGGCGGCCGCCACCTCCGGCGAGGCGTGCTTCTTCCTCGGCACCGACACCGCCCCGCATGTCCGCGGCGCCAAGGAGGCGTCCTGTGGCTGCGCCGGTGTGTTCTGCGGCCCGACCGCCTTGCAGACATACGTGCAGGTGTTCGACGAGGAGGGGGCGCTGGACCGGTTCGAGGCCTTCGCGTCACTGAACGGCGCGCGCTTCCACGGACTCGCGCCCAACGCGGCCACCGTCACCTTGGAGCGCCGGGAGAGCCGCGCCATCGAGGCGGTCGCGGTGGAGGCCACCACCGTGGTGGTGTTCCGCGGGGATGAGACGCTGCCTTGGGCGGTGGTGGCGTAGAGGCGGGAACGGGCTTGGTGCTCGGCATCGCCTGCGGTGTCGGCCACTGCGAGCGACTGGCGATGCGCCTCAGCTTCGAACGCCGATGTCCGGACGTCGGGAGCCGAGATCTGAACGGGTCTCAGCCCCTCAGCACGGAAGCGCGCACGGTCCTTGCGACCCTTCAGGCGCAGAGACGCGGAATCTAACAGATTCGGCACAAATCGCGTGCGCCTCGAGGGTGACAGGTCATGTCGGCGAAGACAGACGGTTTTCCCTCGCGCCGACATTCTGTAAGCCGCCTACCGATCCGGAGACCCGACCATGCAGGATGAGCGACAGGACGGCATCACGGCGCTCGGTGCCGTGGATCTCGCGGCTGCCATCCGCGGCCGGGTCGTCTCCTGCGTCGAGGTCATGCGCGCGTACCTGGAGCGGATCCACCGGCTCAATCCGCAGGTCAACGCCATCGTCGGGCTTCAGGACGACGCAGTGCTTGTTCGAGAGGCCGAGGCGCGGGATGCCGCCCTCGGGCGCGGCGAGGACGTCGGGCCGCTGCACGGCTTCCCGCTCGCCGTGAAGGATCTCGATGCGGTGCGCGGGCTGCCGTTCACTCAAGGTTCGCCGATCTTCGCCGGCCGGATTGCCGAGGTGGACACGATCATGGTCGCCCGGCTGCGCGCGGCCGGGGCGATCTTCATCGGCAAGACCAACATCCCTGAGTTCGGCCTCGGGTCGCACAGCTTCAACCCGGTCTACGGCGTGACCGGGAATGCCTACGACCCGGAGAAGAGCGCCGGCGGGTCGAGCGGCGGGGCCGCTGTGGCGGTTGCGCTCAAGCTGCAACCGGTGGCCGACGGCAGCGACTTCGGCGGGTCGCTGCGCAACCCTCCGGCCTTCAACAACTGCTTCGGGCTGCGCCCGAGCTGGGGCCGGATCCCGGTCGAGACCAAGGACGTGTTCAGCCCGGGCCTGTCCGTGCTCGGTGCGATCGGACGCAGCCCCGCCGATATCGGCCTGATGCTGTCGGTCCAGGCCGGCTACGATCCTCGCTGCCCGAACACGATCCGTCAGGACCCCTCCGCCTTCGCGAGCCCGCTGGCCCGGGATTTCCGCGGAACGCGGATCGCCTGGCTCGGGGATTTCGACGGCCAGATCCCGTTCGATCCCGGGGTGCTCGAACTCGGCCGCGCCGCTCTTGCCACCTTCACGGAGATCGGATGCGTGGTCGAGGAGGTCGCGCCCCGGTTCGACATGGAGGCGCAGTGGCGCGACTGGCTGACCCTGCGGGCGCTGGCGGTCTCGGCCTCGCTCCGGCCGTTCTACGACGAGCCCGCCCACCGGGCGCAACTCAAGCCGGAGGCCGTCTGGGAAGTCGAACGCGGCTTGGCGCTCACCGCCGACCAGGTGGTCGCCGCCCTGGAGGCGCGCACCCGCTGGTACGAGACCCTGCGTCGCTTCATGGAGCGCTACGATTACCTGGTCATGCCGAGCGCACAGGTCTTCCCGTTCGACAAGAACCTGCGCTGGCCCCGGGAGGTCGGCGGCCGCACGATGGACACCTACCACCGGTGGATGCAGACCGTGATCCCGGTGACCCTCTCGGGCCTCCCGGCCCTCGACGTCCCGGCAGGCTTCGGCGAGACCGGTTTGCCGACCGGTATCCAGATCGTCGCCCGGAACCACGGCGAGCTCGCCTGCCTCCAGCTCGGCGCGGCCTACGACGCGGCGAGCAACTGGGTGCGCCGCCGGCCGCCGCCCCTGCACTGAGCGCGGTCGATCCTCAGCTTACGCGTTGACCGGTTGTCAGGTCTCCGGTATGAGGCCCAACACTTCACGCGCGACTGACCTGAATCCGATCCTGGATTCATCGATCGCCGCGAGGCAGGCTCGGATATCCGATGAACGCGGTTCTTATTGTAGCGGAAGCGTCACCGACGGGGCGGCCCTAAACCAGGGCTGCAATCCGAGCGGTGGCGCATGCAGGGTCCCTAGGGGCCCTTTTTTATTGCCCGCTGCCCGGTGACGCATCACGACCAACGAGATCCACGCGTTCGAGATACCGACGGAGACAGGACTTTCGAGCGAGGCGGATGCCGCCTCGCGTGACGAAGGTGCAGGACGAGAAGAACCGGCCCGTCCGGCGGCGCACGACCGCCGTTGACGATCCGGGGAGCGGAGGAGGAGAGCATGGGCGGCGAGGTCATGACCGGGGCCGAGATGGTCATCCGGGCATTCCGGGATCAGGGCGTGGACACGCTGTTCGGCTATCCGGGCGGTGCCGTACTTCCGATCTACGACGCTCTGTTCCACCAGGACGCGGTGAAGCACGTGCTCGTCCGGCACGAGCAGGGCGCGGTGCACGCGGCCGAGGGCTATGCGCGCTCGTCCGGCAAGGTCGGCTGCGTGCTGGTCACGTCGGGGCCCGGTGCCACCAACATCGTCACCGGCCTCACCGACGCGCTGCTCGATTCGATCCCGCTCGTCTGCATCACCGGGCAGGTTCCGACGCACCTCATCGGCACCGACGCCTTCCAGGAGTGCGACACGGTCGGCATCACGCGCCACTGCACGAAGCACAATTACCTGGTCAAATCGATCGAGGACCTGCCGCGGATCCTGCACGAGGCGTTCTACGTCGCGGCGAACGGCCGGCCCGGTCCGGTCGTGGTCGATCTGCCCAAGGACATCCAGTTCGCCTCCGGCCTCTACGAGCGCCCGGAGATCTCGAGCCACAAGACCTACCGCCCCGCCGTCAAGGGCGACGGCGACCGGATCCGCGCGGCGGTCGAGATGATGGCGACCGCACGCCGCCCGGTCTTCTACACCGGCGGCGGCGTGATCAATTCCGGCCCGGAGGCCTCGCGGCTCTTGCGCGAGCTGGTTGCCGAGACCGGTTTCCCGGTCACCTCGACCCTGATGGGGCTCGGCGCCTATCCGGGCACGGACCCGAAGTTCCTGGGCATGCTCGGCATGCACGGGACCTACGAGGCCAACCTCGCGATGCACGAGTGCGACGTGATGATCTGCGTCGGCGCCCGGTTCGATGACCGGATCACCGGCCGGCTCGACGCGTTCTCGCCGTTCTCCAAGAAGATCCACATCGACGTCGACGCCTCCTCGATCAACAAGGTGGTCAAGGTCGATGTCGGGATCGTGGGCGACTGCGCCTCGGTGCTGGCCGACATGCTTGAGGCCTGGCGCGCCCTGCCGTCGCGGCCGGAGAAATCCAACCTCGACCCGTGGTTCCAGAAGATCGGCGCTTGGAAGGCGCGGGACTGCCTCGCCTACTGGCCGTCGGGGACGATCATCAAGCCGCAATACGCCGTGCAGCGCCTCTACGAAGCCTGCAAGGATCGCGAGACCTACATCACCACCGAGGTCGGCCAGCATCAGATGTGGGCGGCGCAGTACTTCAAGTACGACGAGCCGAACCGCTGGATGACGAGCGGCGGCCTCGGCACCATGGGGTACGGCCTGCCGGCGGCCATCGGCACGCAGCTCGCCCACCCGAAGGGGCTGGTGATCGACATCGCCGGCGAGGCCTCGATCCTGATGAACATGCAGGAACTCTCGACCGCGGTTCAGTACCGGCTGCCGGTCAAGGTGTTCATCCTGAACAACGAGTACATGGGCATGGTTCGGCAGTGGCAGGAGCTGCTGCACGGTTCGCGCTACTCGCAGAGCTACTCCGAGAGCCTTCCGGACTTCGTCAAGCTGGCGGAGGCCTACGGCGCCAAGGGCATGCGCTGCGAGAAGCCGGGCGACCTCGACGGCGCGATCGCGGAGATGCTGGCCTATGACGGGCCGGTGCTGTTCGATTGCATCGTCGACAAGACCGAGAACTGCTTCCCGATGATCCCGTCGGGCAAGGCGCATAACGAGATGCTCCTGTCCGATTACCTCGGTGAGACCGGCGTCGAACTCGGCGACGTGATCTCCGAGGAAGGCAAGATGCTGGTGTGAGGTTTTCAGGGTGGCGGCCCTTCGGGGCCGCTGCCCGCCGCATGGGCGGCGGTGCGCGGTCGCGCTTGCCTTGCGCGAGACGCGCTCGGATCGCCGCCATGAGCAGGACTGGACGAGGACGAAGCCGGCGATGAACGCGATGAACACCCACTATCCCGACGCCGTCCGCGTCGAGCCGGTGAACCGGCACACGCTCGCCGTGATCGTGGACAACGAGCCCGGCGTGCTCGCCCGCATCTCCGGCATGTTCTCCGGCCGCGGCTATAACATCGAGAGCCTGACCGTCTCCGAGACCGAGGAGGCGCGCCACATCTCGCGCATCACCATCGTGACCGCCGGCACCAACGCCGTGATCGAGCAGATCAAGGCGCAGCTCGACCGGCTGGTGCCGGTCCACCGGGTCGTGGACCTGACGCTCCAGGGCAACGCGCTGGAGCGCGAGATCTGCCTCGTGAAGGTCAAGGGCGAAGGCGAGCACCGCAGCGAGGCCCTGCGCCTGGCCGCCGCCTTCGGCGCCAAGACGCTCGACGCCACGCTCAACTCCTTCGTGTTCGAGCTGACAGGCGCCACCGAGGAGATCGACCGGTTCGTGCGCCTGATGAGCGTGATCGGCCTGGTCGAGATCTGCCGCACCGGCATCAGCGCCATGGGGCGCGGGTCGGAGCCGCTGTAGGGGCCAAAGGCTCGGATCTGCTATGCTCCGCCGTCCTCGTGGGATGCGGAGCCATGGAAGCCGAGGTCACATGCTGGGGCGATGATCTCGCCGCGCGGCTGAGCCGTGCGCACCTGGCGCAACAGCGAGCCCTGGCCGCGGAAGTCATGCTGCCGCCCGGCTCCGTCGGTGCGGGCGCGGCTTCGACGGATCAGGTCCGCGTGATCGATCAGCGTACCCGCATCTTGAGACGCCTTGGCACGGCACCCGCTGTGGTTCTCGCCGAGGCTCGCCCCCGGGTCGCGACACTGATCGGCCTGCAGGCATCCCGGTTCGCGGATCCGAGGCGGTAATCCCGGGTTGCCTGCTATTGATTCCAAGACCGCAAAGGGCCCGCATGACAACCCGCACCCTCTACTACGCCCCCGGCGCCTGCTCACTGGCCGCCCACATCATCCTCGAAGAATCAGGGCTGCCGTTCGAGGGCGTGAAGCTCAACCTCGCGGCGGGGGACCAGAGGGCACCGGAATACCTCGCGATCAACGAGCGCGGCCGTGTGCCAGCTCTGGTCGAGGACGGCTGGGTGCTGACCGAGTGCGCCGCGATCCTGCGCCACGTCGCCCGCTCCGTGCCCGAGAAGGGCTTTTGGCCGACCGACCTGCGCGCGCAGGCCGTGGCCGACGAGTGGTTGGGCTGGCTCGCCGCCAACCACCACGTCGCCTACGCGCATGTCCGTCGCCCCGAGCGCTACACCGCCGACGAGGACGCCTTCGCCGGCATCCGTGCCAAGGCTGCGGACACCTACGGCGACCTCTGCACCATGACCGAGGTCCGGCTCTCGAACGGCGGCTGGGCGGTGGGCGATCGCTACGGCGTGGTCGATGCCTACCTGATGGTGTTCTGGGTCTGGGCGTCCGGGTCGTCGATCAAGTTCGATATGGCAGAGCGCTTTCCGGCCTGGCACGCACACGCTCGACGGGTCGCCGAGCGGCCGGCGGTGCAGGCGGTATTCGGGCGCGAGGGGCTGTCCCTGCCAGCGTAGATCCAGCGTCGTCCGGCCCCTTGCGGCGTCGGACGAATCGCTCTATCGAGCGTACCGTACGGTACGGTACTGGGAACGATGCGGTCGAGCCTCGCTGAGCGGCAGGAGACGATGGAGGCGGGCGCCCAGGCGCACGAGCCGCCATCCGTGCGCCAGCAGGCGGTGCTCGATGCCGTGCTCGCCCTCATGGTCGAGGACGGGGACCAACTCACCATGGACGCCGTCGCGCGCCGGGCCAGCTGCTCCAAGGAGACGCTGTACAAATGGTTCGGCGACCGCGACGGCCTGCTCACCGCCACCGTGCGGTGGCAGGCGTCCCGGGTCCATGCCGGCCGCGAGGCCGTGCAAACCCTCGACGGGACGACCCTGCGGGAGCATCTTCAGGACTTCGCGGTCTCCTGGTTGACGGTGATCGCGAGCCGCACCTCGGTGGCGCTGAACCGGATCGCCGTCGCCCATGCCGGCTCGCGCAAGAGCAACCTCGGCGGCATCGTACTGGCGAACGGTCGCTTCGCCATCGGTGAGCGGGTGAAGCCGGTGCTGGAGGCCGGGCGCACCGCCGGGCTCCTCGCTTTCGCCGACAGCGAGGCGGCGTTCCGGACCTTCTTCGGCCTCGTCGGCCGCGATATTCAGATCCGACTTCTGCTCGGCGAGGCGCTCGACCTCGATGCAGATGAGATCCGGCGCGATGCGGAGCGCGCCGTGGAGCAGTTCCTGGCCCTGTACGGCCAGGCCAAAGCCTAACCTCACCCGAAACCAGCACCTGAAGAGGAAACCGACATGCGGGTTTATTACGATCGCGACGCCGACCTGAACCTGATCAAGGGCAAGAAGGTCGCCATCGTCGGCTACGGCAGCCAGGGCCACGCCCACGCGCTCAACCTGCGCGATTCCGGCGTGAAGGACATCGTCATCGCGTTGCGCGAGGGCTCCGCCACGGCCAAGAAGGCCGAGCACGAGGGCTTCAAGGTCCTGTCGGTCGCCGAGGCCGCCAAGTGGGCCGACGTCGTGATGATGCTCACCCCCGACGAGTTGCAGGGCGACATCTACCGCGAGTCCCTCGAAGGCAACATGAAGCAGGGCGCCGCCCTCCTGTTCGCCCACGGCCTCAACGTCCACTTCAACCTGATCGAGCCGCGCAAGGACCTCGACGTCCTGATGGTCGCCCCGAAGGGCCCCGGCCACACCGTCCGCTCCGAGTACCTGCGCGGCGGCGGCGTGCCGACCTTGATCGCCATCGCCCAGGACGCTTCCGGCAACGCCCACGATCTCGGCCTGTCCTACGCCTCGGCCAACGGCGGCGGCCGCGCCGGCATCATCGAGACCACCTTCAAGGAAGAGTGCGAGACCGACCTGTTCGGCGAGCAGGCCGTGCTCTGCGGTGGCCTTGTCGAGTTGATCAAGGCCGGCTTCGAGACCCTGGTCGAGGCGGGCTACGCCCCCGAGATGGCCTATTTCGAGTGCCTGCACGAGGTGAAGCTGATCGTCGACCTCATCTACGAGGGCGGCATCGCCAACATGAACTACTCGATCTCCAACACGGCCGAGTACGGCGAGTACGTCACCGGCCCGCGCATCGTCACCCCTGAGACCAAGGCCGAGATGAAGCGCGTGCTCAACGACATCCAATCGGGCACCTTCACCCGGAACTGGATGCTGGAAAACAAGGTCAACCAGACCTCGTTCAAGGCGACCCGCGCCAAGCTCGCCACCCACCCGATCGAGGAGGTCGGCACCAAGCTCCGCGCCATGATGCCGTGGATCTCCGAGAAGGCGCTGGTCGACAAGACCCGCAATTGATTTGGGATTTGGCGGCCGGGCTTTGCCCGGCCGCATCTCGGGGGCCGGTCACGCGAAAGCGAGGCCGGCCTTTTCTATTGGCGGTTGCCGAACGCGACCCTTCCCGACAATAACCGCCCCAGCGGTCCCGGCTGCATGAGGACCGGACAGGGTTGGAGAGGACACGCCATGGCATCGCTCTATTCGGACGCCCACCGGGCGCTGCAGACCGAGTTCGGCACCACCAAGCTCGCCGTGCGCCTCGACGAGGATTGGGTCCACGAGAGCATCCAGCCGGACGAGGGCGCCTTCATCGCCTCCCGGGATATGTTCTTCCTGTCCACGGTCGATCCCGACGGGATGCCGACCGTCTCGTACAAGGGCGGACCCCCGGGTGTGGTGAAGGTGCTCGATGAGAACACGCTCGCCTTCCCGGGCTTCGACGGCAACGGCATGTTCTACTCGATGGGCAACATCGAGGGTCAGGCTAAGGTCGGCCTGCTGTTCATCGACTTCGAGACGCCGCACCGGATCCGCGTCCAGGGCCACGCCACGCTGCTGCGCGACGACGCCCTGATGGCCGAGTACACCGAGGCCAAGTACCTGGTGAAGGTCGCGGTGAAGAAGATCTGGGTCAACTGCCCGCGCTACATCCACAAGTACCAGAAGCTCGAGCAGAACAAGTACGTCCCGACCCCCGGCCGCGAGACCCCGCTGGCCTCCTGGAAGCGCCTTGACCTCGCCGGTGACGTGATCAGCGATGCGGACAAGGCCCGGGTCGCTCAAGAGGGCAAACTTGAAGTCGCCGAGTACGAGGCGCTCGTCGCCCGCGGCGAGGCCTGAACGAACACCCCACGCACGGCTCACCGTCATTGCGAGCGTGAGCGAAGCGACCCAGGGCAACGCACGATCGCCGGAAGGGGTGTATCGCTGGGCAAGGCGCGCAATGACGGTGCGGGACGATCCGATGGCGCGCGCGATGTCAGCCGTGCCCGCCGAAGCCGGAGCCGCTACCCGCCTTTGCGGGCCACGATGAACACCCGCGGAAAGGCCAGCAGGCGTCGCCCGTCGCTGCGGCGCGGGTAGCCGGTGTCGATGGCGGTCTCGTAGGCGGCCAGGAACCCGGCTGCCTGGTCCGGATCCAGCGGATCGAGGAACGGCCGCAGCCCTGTGGCGAGGACCCAATCCACGATGGCGGCGGCATCCGCCATCGGGTGGTGATAGGCGGTGCGCCAGACATCCACGTCGGCCGCCTGCGGCGCCAGCAGGTCGTAATAGCCGGCCGGGTCCAGCATCCGGCCGAGGCGCCCGGCCACAGCCGGATCTCCGATCGCCGCAGCCCAGGGGCCGGCGGAGGCGGTCTCGCGCATCAGGCGGTGCGACGGCTCGGCGAGGTTGTCGGGCATCTGCACCGCCAGCACGCCGCCGGGCCCTAGAAGGCCGAACAGCCGGGGCAGCAGCGCCGGATGGTCGGGCAGCCATTGCAGCACCGCGTTGGCGTAGATCAGGTCCGGCGCCCGCTCCGGTGTCCAGGTGGCGGCGTCGGCGAGCGCGAAGCCGAGGCCGGGCAGGCGGGCCCGGGCGCTCTCCAGCATCGCCGGAGATGTATCGAGCCCGATGACCTCCGCATCGGGAAAGCGCGCCGCGATCAACGCGGTGGAATTACCCGGGCCGCAGCCGAGATCGTAGGCGAGGCGCGGCCGGTCGAGGGGCACCTGGGCCAGCAACTCGGCCGCCGGCCGGGTGCGCTCGTCCTCGAAGCGGGTGTAGAGGGCGGGGTTCCAATCGGCCATCCTGCTCCCCCTCGTGTTCCGCCGTCAGCAGCCGAGTTGATTGGCCAAGTCCGCGAGGTCCCGGGCCGCGTACGTGACCGGGACAGTCGGCGCGGTCTCGCCGCTGGCCGGCCCGTGCTCGTGGGGCCGGGCGATGTGGGCGGTGGATAGGCCGTAGCTGGCCGCCGCCGCGAGGTCGTTCGAATGGGCCGCGACCATCAGGGTCTCGCCCGGCGCGAAGCCGAACGCCGCCACCGCGTCGCGGTAGAGCGCGGGCTTGGGCTTGTAGTCGCGGGAATAGCCGGCGCCCAGGATCGCGTCGAAGATCAGGCCGTTGCGCCGGGCGAGGTCGGCCATGAGCCGGACATGGCCGTTGGAGTTGGGCGCCAGGAGGTAACGCTCCCGCAGCCGGCGCATCGCGTCCGGCACCTCGGGCCAAGCGTCGAGCCGGTGCCAGGCCTGGACCAGCTCCCGCTGCACGTCGTCCGGCACACCCGCGATGCCGAACTGCGCCAGCACGCCGGGGAGCGATTCCGCCTGCAGGGTATCGAGATCGACGTAAGCACGCGCGCCGGAGCGCACGGTCTCCATCGACGGGCCGTAACATCCGCGCCAAGCATCGGCGAAGGCGCCGGCATCGAGCGCCGGCGCTTGAGCGTTGAGCAGGCGCCCGGCCTCCCGGGCGACCCCGGAGCGCCATTCGACGAGCGTCCCGAAGACGTCGAAGACGAGCGCCCGGACCGTCATCGCACCGCCTGAAGGTTCGGGCTCCGGCGTACGAAGCCGACGATGTCCTTGACCGCGTCCAGCGTTTGCGCCGCGATCGTTTCGGCCCGCCCGGCGCCGTCGGCCAGCACGGCGTCGATATGGCCCGGATCGGCGGTCAGCCGGCGCATCTCGCCGGCGATCGGCGCGAGGTTCGTCACCGCGAGGTCGGCCAGAGCCGGCTTGAAGGTCGAGAACTGCGCCCCGCCGAAATCGCGCAGCACCTCCTCGCGGGTGATGCCGGCGAGTGCGGCGTAGATCCCCACGAGGTTGTCCGCCTCCGGCCGCTCCTTGAGCCCCGCGATCTCGGAGGGCAGCGGATCGGAATCCGTTTTTGCCCGCCGGATCTTCTGGGCGATGGTGTCGGCTTCGTCGGTGAGGTTGATCCGCGCGTTGTCGGACGGGTCCGACTTGGACATTTTTTTGGACCCATCCCGCAGCGACATCACTCGCGCGGCTGGCCCGCCGATCAACGGCTCGGTCAGCGGGAAGAACGCCTCACCGTGGCCATGCGCTGCGATCGAGCCCGAAAAATCGGTGTTGAACTTCTGGGCGATGTCCCGGGTCAGCTCCAAGTGCTGCTTCTGGTCCTCGCCCACGGGCACGTGGGTGGCACGGTAGGCCAGGATGTCGGCCGCCATCAGCACCGGGTAATCGTAGAGCCCGATCGAGGCGTTCTCCCGGTCCTTGCCGGCCTTCTCCTTGAACTGGGTCATGCGGTTCAGCCAACCCAGCCGCGCGACGCAGTTGAACACCCAGGCGAGTTCGGCGTGCTGAGGCACTTGGCTTTGGTTGAACACGATCGCGCGCTTGGGATCAATGCCGGCGGCCAGGAACGCGGCCGTGACTTCGCGGATCTGGCCGCGCAGGGCCTCGGGGTCCTGCCAGACGGTGATCGCGTGCATATCCACAACGCAGTACAGGCACTGCGCGTCGCGCGCCTGCATCTCCACGAAGCGTTTCACCGCCCCGAGGTAGTTCCCGAGATGCAGGTTGCCGGTGGGCTGGACGCCCGAGAAGACCAATTCGGTGAACGCGGCCATCGGCGCCGATCCTGAGCAGTACATAGCCGGGGCTGCGCGCCTGCCGGGCGCGGGGTTACTCGCACCCGCGGCCGGGACCGGTCAAGGATGCGCTCACGGCTCCCGGGCCGCCAGCGCCGCACTCGGGCATAGATCGACCAGGACGCAGCGCCCGCAGGCCGGACGGCGATGATGGCAGACCTGCTGGCCGTGCAGCATCAGGATCTCGTGATTGTCGTAGAGGTCCTGCGCGCTCCAGTCCGCGGGCAGTTGCGCCCGAAGGATGGCATGCGAGGGTCCGACATCGATCCGCGGACCGATCAGCCCGAGGCGCTGGGCGACGCGGTGGTGGTGGCTGTCCACCGGCAGGGCCGGCATCCGCAGGGTCGAGAACGACAGTACCGCCGCGCTGGTCTTCGGGCCGATTCCCGGGATCGCCTCCAGCCAGGCCCGGGCCGCCGCGACGTCCATACCCGCCAGGAACGCCAGATCGAGGCTGCCGCAGCGATCGCGCACCGCCACCAGCACGTCGCGGATCCGGGGCGCCTTCAGCTCCGGCCAGGTCACGCCGGCGATAGCAGCCTGGATCTCCGCCACATCGGCGTCGATCACCGCCTCCCAGTCCGGGAACCGGGCGCGCAAGGCCTTGAAGGCCCGCCCGGATTCGGCGTTGCGGGTCCGGTGCGAGAGCAGCGACGAGATCAGCTCGCTCGCTGGATCGAGGCTGTGGAAGTACGGGATCGGGCAGCCGTAGACCGGGCAAAGTCTGGCATGGACCGCGCGCGCCTTGTCGGTGACCGCCGGGTCGGCCGGCGCGGCGACGGACTTACGACGCGGCGCGGACGCAGTGGCGGTCGGGAAGAGGGAGGTCGGCATGCACGGGGAATCCCCAAGCCGCCGCCACTGTTCCGGGGTGCCAAATACAGCGGCGATCTGTCCATCGACCAAGGCTGCGAGATATTCGTAGGCGGTTACTGGGTCATCGTGCCGAGGAAGCGATTTCTGACAGATCGCGGCATCGCCGAAGCTCATTCGTCCTTCGGCGATTTTTCGATGACCGGATAAGGCGCATTGTCATTCCGGGACGCCGCAGGCGAGCCCGGAACCCCGAGCCGCCGACGGCGCGAGATCTTGAACGGTCAGCGGTCATCGATCCCGGGTTCCGCTTCGCGGCCCCGGGATGACAGGGCTGCTGAGAGAGTCCCGGCCAGATCGCGCTCGCCGAAAGAAACAAGAATTCTTGTTGTGACCGCCTCTCGAAACCTACTTCACCAATGCAAAAATATTCACATCGAGGTTGTCGTCGGTGCCGTCCTTGAGGTCGGTGGCGTATTCCTCGATGAAGCGGTCTTGGACGACGATGTCCTTGGCGTCGAGATAGGCCGTCAGGGTCTCGTAGGTGCCGTCGATCGACTCGTAGGAGCCCTTGTGCGGGAAGCGCAGGGCCTTGCCGGAGGGGGTCGTGCCGAAACGCAGGCCGTCGGCCTCCGCGGGTGCCGGGCTCGGGGGCGCGGCCACCGGGATCATCGCCTCGTACTCGAAGCCGTCGTCGTCGGTGCGGGTGAACACCGCCAGCGGCCGGCCCGCGGGGGCGATGCCGGCCTTGGCGAGATCCGCCTCGATCCGCGCGAAGGCCTGCCTCAGGTTGACGATGGCCTCCTCCCACTTGGTCTTGCCCGAGAGGATCGCGGCGGGCTTGGCCGGCAGGGTCACCTCATCGACGTCGCCCGGCTCGCCGGGCTTCTCGATGAGGGTCGGGCGCCCCGGCGTGCCCACGGCGGCCTGGCCGGCGGGGGGCGGAGCGATCGCCTGCTGCGGCGCCGGGGCGGCGCTCTTGGTCGGGTCGGCGACCGGGTTGGGTGCCGTGGTGGTCGGCAGCGGATTGGTCTGGGCCGGGGACGGGGCTGTGGAGGGTGGCGGCGCGGGTTGCTGCTGCGCTGCGACCGGTCCGGTGGCGAAGACCAGGGCGGTCGAGACGGCGACGAGGGAACGAAGGCGGATCACGGGGGCGCTCCGGTCGGGTCCCGGCGGATCGTCGCGTGGGCTCCCGCCGGCTAACCTAATGGCGATCCGGCCCGCCCGCGAGGGCATGGGTCACGAGAGTCGCGGGTGCGGCGCATCTGCCACGCCGCGCGCGCCCCTCGCGTCGGGCAGAGCGTTTTGCCATATTGCTGGCCGATCCCCTCAAACCCTCTGGCCGCATGAGCGCACTCGCCCATAGACGCTTCCTGAAGATGCACGGCGCCGGCAACGCGATCGTGGTGCTGGACCTGCGCGGCTCGGCGACCCAGGTCCGCCCGGAGGAGGCCCGGGCGATCGCGCAGGATCCCGGCTCGCGCTTCGACCAGCTGATGGTCCTGCACGATCCCGTGAGCGCCGGCACCGACGCGTTCATGCGGATCTACAACACCGACGGCTCGGAATCCGGCGCCTGCGGCAACGGCACCCGCTGCGTCGCCTACGCGATGCTCGACGACCCGGCCATGGCCCGCCCCGCCGAGGGCGGCCGCCTGGTCCTGGAGACCGCGGCCGGGCGCGTCGGCGTGCGCCGGATCTCGGAGCGCGCCTTCACGGTGGACATGGGCAGGCCCAAGCTCGCCTGGGACGAGATCCCGCTCTCCGAGCCGTTCCCCGACACGCGGCGGATCGAATTGCAGATCGGCCCGATCGACGATCCGATCCTGCATTCGCCGGGGGTCGTGAACATGGGCAACCCGCACGCGGTGTTCTTCGTCGACCGGGATCCCGCGTCTTACGATCTGGCCCGGATCGGGCCGATGCTGGAGAACCACCCGCTGTTTCCTGAGCGGGCCAACATCTCCGTGGCGCAGGTGACCGAGCGTGAGGCGATCACCCTGCGGGTCTGGGAGCGCGGCGCCGGGCTGACGCTGGCCTGCGGCACGGCCGCCTGCGCCACCGTGGTGGCGGCCTCCCGCCTGCGCATGATCGGCCGGCAGGCCAATGTCCGTCTCCCCGGGGGCGAGCTGTTCGTGGAATGGCGCGCCGACGACCATGTCCTGATGACCGGCCCGGTCGCGCTCGTCGCCGAGGGCAATCTGGCGCCGGAGCTGTTCTCCGGCATCGCCTGATGGCCGTCGAGACCCTCACCTTCGGCTGCCGGCTCAACACGGTGGAGTCGGAGGCCCTGCGCGTCCACGCGGCGGCGGACGGGCGCGACCGGGTGGTGGTCAACACCTGCGCGGTCACCCAGGAGGCCGGCCGGCAGGCCCGCAAGGCGATCCGCCGGATCGCCCGCGAGCGGCCCGGGACCGAGATCGTGGTCACCGGCTGCGGCGCCGAGGTCGAGACCGAAGCCTATGCGGGAATGCCCGAGGTGTCGCGCCTCGTCGGCAACGCCGAGAAGCTGAGTCCCGCCGGCTGGTCGCCCACCGGCACCGGCCCCGGTGCCGTGATGGCAGCCCGCACGATCGCGCCGACGCGGATCGACTCCGTCACCGGCCACACGCGGGCGTTCGTGCCGGTGCAGAACGGCTGCGACCACCGCTGCACCTTCTGCATCATCCCGTTCGGCCGGGGCGCCTCGCGCTCGGTGCCGGTGCCCGACGTGGTCGCGCAGGTCCAGACGATCGTGGCCCATGGCGGCCGCGAAGTCGTGCTCACCGGCGTCGACCTCACCGCCTATGGCCGCGACCTGCCCGGACCGTCGGTCTCCCTCGGGACGCTGGCGCGGGCGATCCTGCGGGCGGTGCCGGACTTGGCGCGCCTGCGTATCTCCTCGATCGACTCCGTGGAGGTGGACGACGCGCTGCTGGCGGTGCTCGCCGAGGAGGAGCGGCTGATGCCGCACCTGCACCTCTCGCTACAGGCCGGCGACGACCTGATCCTCAAGCGGATGAAGCGCCGGCACAGCCGCGCCGACGCCATCCGCTTCTGCGAGACCGTCCGCGACCTGCGTCCCGACGTGGTGTTCGGCGCCGACCTGATCGCCGGCTTCCCCACCGAGACAGAGGATCAATTCACCCGCTCGCTGGACCTCGTGATGGAATGCGGGCTGACGCACCTGCACGTCTTCCCGTACTCGCCGCGCCCGGGCACGCCCGCCGCCCGCATGCCCCCGGTGGCGGCCGACGTGATCCGCGACCGAGCCGCCCGCCTGCGCGAAACCGGCGCCCACGCGCTGCGCCGGCATCTCGACGGGCAGGTCGGACGCGCGCTGACGGTGCTGGCCGAGCGCGGCGGGACGGGCCGCAGCGCGGATTTCACGGTCGTGCGGTTGGGCGGGGAGGTCGAGGCGGGGACGTTTCACACGGTCTCAATCGCGGGACATGACGGAGCGCGGCTGATCGCTGCCTGAAGCGTAAAAACCGCTCTTCCCACCCGCAATGATGGATCGCGCTTGGCCGAAACCGATCGGCTGCCTTACGGGCCCATTCCCGCCACGGCGTCCGCGATATGCCTCGGCGGCGGCGCCTCGACGGTGATCGCCTCCCGCTTCGGATAGAGCGGGATCGTGAGCGTCCGCGCGTGCAGGTACAGGCTGCCGCCGCGCGGGCCGATGCCGTAGATCGAGTCGCCCAAAATCGGCCAGCCTGAGGCGGCGCAATGGACCCGGAGCTGATGCGTGCGGCCGGTGACCGGCTTCAGCTCCAGCCAGGTCCGGCCGCCGGCCCGGCCGAGCACCCGCCAGTGGGTGAGGGCCGGGTCGCCCGCCGGGTCGGCCTTCATCCACCAGGAGCGCGGATCGTCGGAGCGGCGCGCCAGCGGCAGGTCGATCCGGCCGGAATCCGTGTCAGGGCCGCCCTCCACCACCGCCCAGTAGGTCTTGTCCACGGCGCTGCCGGAGAACAGCTTTCCGAGCCGGGCCAGCGCCTTGGCGTGTCGGCCGAGCGCCAGGCAGCCGGAGGTGTCGCGGTCCAGCCGGTGGGCCGCCTCGGGGCGGCGCGGCAGGCCGAAGCGGAGGCCGTCGAGATGGTCGGTCAGGGTCTCGCCGCCGCGCGGACCGGGATGGACCGGAAGGCCCGGCGGCTTGTCGATGACGAGCAGCAGGGCATCCCGGTAGAGGAGGCGGGCACCTATATCGACGGTCAGGGACATCCGTTCGGGCCAGGGCGCGCGCCGCCGGAGCGGCGGCCGATCCGGTGCAGGCGGGCGCAGCGAACCGAAGACTTGAAACGAAGGGCTTGGAGTCGTTGCCGTTTGCAACGCGGTCGACATCGGCTCTAGGGGTTCGGCATCGGGTCGGCAAGCTGGGGCGAGGACGAGGTTTCATGGCGAGCGAGGATAAGCCCGGCTGGTTCGGGCGCCTGTTCGGGCGCAAGGGCCAGGGCTCTGGCGACGGCACGGCCGAGGACATTGCGGAGACGGAGCTGCCCGCGGATGCCCCGGCCTCGCCCGCCGAGGGCCAGCCCGACTACGCGAGCGGGGCCGAGGACGTCGCCCACATCCCGCTGCCGCCCGAGGAGACGGACGCGCCCGTCGCCGACGTGGTCGAAGGGGCGGATCTGCTGCCGATCGAGGGGGAGCCCGAGCGGCCGCCCGCCGGCACGGCCGGCGACGATCCCGCGCACGGCGCCGCCCCGGTCGATACCGGAGACGTGAACCGGGACCCGGTGGTCGAGCCGGCGCCCGACATCCAGCCGGTCGATGCTGCCGCCGCGCTCGCCCACGATGCCGGCGCGGGACCCGACCGGGAGCCCGAGGCCAAGGGCTGGTGGACCCGGCTCACCTCCGGAATGAAGCGGACCTCGTCGGCCCTGACCGACCGGGTCACCGGCCTGTTCACCAAGCGCAAGCTCGACGCCAACACCTTGGAGGATCTGGAGGACGCCCTGATCCAGGCCGATTTCGGCCTGGAGACCGCGACGCGGATCTCGGACGCGGTCGGCAAGGGCCGCTACGAGAAGGGCATCTCGCCCGACGAGGTCCGGGCGATCCTGGCCACCGAGGTCGAACGGGCGCTGGAGCCCGTGGCGGTGCCGCTGTCCATCGACGCGACGAAGAAGCCGTTCGTGATCCTCACCGTCGGCGTCAACGGCGCCGGCAAGACGACAACGCTGGGTAAGCTCGCCTCGAAGCTGCGCGCGGAGGGCCGGACCGTGATGCTGGCGGCCGGCGACACGTTCCGGGCGGCGGCGGTGGAGCAGCTCAAGGTCTGGGGGGCGCGCACCGGCACCCCGGTGGTGAGCGGCGGCGAGGGTGCCGACGCGGCCGGCCTCGCCTTCGATGCGCTGAAGCAGGCAACCGCCGCCGGGACCGACGTGCTGCTGATCGACACCGCCGGCCGGCTCCAGAACAAGGCCGGGCTGATGGCCGAGCTGGAGAAGATCGTGCGCGTGCTGCGCAAGCAGGACCCGGAGGCGCCGCACGCCACGATCCTCGTCCTGGACGCTACCGTCGGCCAGAACGCGATCTCGCAGGTGGAGTTGTTCTCCCAGGCGGCGCCGGTTTCGGGCCTGGTCATGACCAAGCTCGACGGCACGGCGCGCGGCGGCATCCTGGTCGCGCTGGCGGCCAAGTTCGGCATGCCCGTGCACTTCATCGGCGTCGGCGAGGGCGTGGAGGATCTGGAGCCGTTCGCGGCCCGGGATTTCGCCCGTGCGATCGCCGGATTGGAGAAGGATTAGAGCGCGCGCCGCCGAAGGGGATACCGGCTCGGCGTCAGCGAGCGCGTTGTATCAAGGATTGAGAGCCGTTCGAGATTGCAACGTGATCGGGAACGGCTCCAGGCGGCGATACGTAGGACATCAGTCCTGGCTACGTCGTCGCCCTTGAACAGGACCGGCGCATTCAGGGTCCGGGCCTGGGCGTAGGCGAAGCAATCGCCGAAGTTGAGCCCGGCCGGATGCCGGCCCTTGACATAGGGTGCGAAGGCGTCGGCCGCGACCTGCGAGGGCGTGGTCGACGGGAATGACTTTGCTCGGCTCGCGCAACAGCCAGTCGTCGAGTTCGACCCGACCGACCACCCAGCCCGACATCACGATCGCACGTTCGAGATAAGACGCTGCCGCCAGGGAGCGGTAGCGGTAGTTGCGAATCGCTACGCTGAAGCGGCTCGCATCCGGCTCCTGGTCGAGGATCGCGATGAAGTACGGAGCTGTCGACGACAACGGCGGTTAAACCGGCAAACCGTTCTCGTCGTACGCCAGGATCTCGTCGATCGGCCGGGAAGCAATGAGCGGGCTCGCGTAGGTTCGCTCGTGCAGCAACCGTCCAGACGCAATGGCGTCGGCGCAGTAGGTCTCCCGATCCTCGGCCACCCGCGCGCGCTCCCGCCGGAGCAGCTCCAAGAGCAAATCCGGCGCTGCGCGATGGGTCGTTGCCGCGAGGTCGGCGAGGAGCGCCGCGACTTCGGCGTTGTCGATCGTGATGGACATCGCAAGCCCCCCGTTCCACACAGCCCCGAATCCGCCAGCCCGGCTTCCAGCCTAGTGCGGGTGCCGCATCCGAGCCAACTGACGCGCATGCAGATCGAATCCGTTCCTCCCCGTCGCCACCTGCCGCCGCTCGTGAAGCTGGCGCTGGAGCTTGGACCGCTCGTCATTTTCTTCCTGGGCAATGCTTATTCGGAAAGACTCGGCGTCGCGCCGGACCAGAAGCTGTTCGTGGCCACCGGGGTGTTCATCGCGGCGACCGTGGTGGCGCTGGCGGTTCATTTCGCGCTGGTGCGGCGGCTGCCGATCATGCCGCTCGTGTCCGGCGTGGTCGTGGTGGTGTTCGGCGGTCTGACGCTGGCGCTGCAGGACAAGACCTTCATCATGGTCAAGCCGACCATCGTGAACGCGCTGTTCGGCACCGTGCTGCTCGGCGGGCTCGCCTTTGGGCGCTCGCTGCTTTCGGTGGTGCTCGATTCGATGTTCAGCCTCACCGAGGAGGGCTGGCGCAAGCTCACCTTCCGCTGGGGTCTCTTCTTCTTCGTCCTGGCCGCGCTCAACGAGATCGTGTGGCGCACCCAGACCGAGGATTTCTGGGTCAACTTCAAGGTGTTCGGCATCATGCCGATCACCGTGCTGTTCGCCCTGGCACAGACGCCGCTGCTCACCCGCTACGAGCGCAAGGAGCCGAAGCCGGGCGCGCAGGGTTCTTGAGGGCATCTCATCGTGTTCCGAGAGGCGGCGGCTACCTTCCGGGATGGAGACGTCAGCGCGCCTCCGCGACCTTCCCGGCCGCCCGGATCCGCGCCAGCACGCTGGCGTAATTCTCCGGCGTGAGGATGCCGACGAGCTTGTCGCGGATCACCCCGTCGGGCCCGACCACGAAGGTCTCGGGTACGCCGTAGACGCCGAAATCGATCGCCGCGCGCCCGTCGGCATCGGCCCCGACCGCCCGGAACGGCACGCCGTGCCGGGCCAGGAAGCGCTGGCCGGCGGCGGGAGTCGGCTCCTTGTAGTCGATGCCGACCAGCTGGATCCCGGGCTCCCGGGCGAGCCGCATCAGCATCGGGTGCTCGACCTGGCAGGGTGCGCACCACGAGGCGAACACGTTGATCACCGTGACCTGGCCCTTCAGGTCGGCGCTGGAGAGGCCCGGCACCGGGGCGTCGCCGGCCTTGAGGCCCGGCACCGCCGGCAGGCTGAAGCTCGGCACCGGCTTGCCGATCATCGCGGAGGGGAGGGCGGCCGGGTCGGCGCCCGAGCGCAGGCGCAGGAACAGCACCGCCGCCAGCGCGGCAAACGCCAGGACCGGCAGGACCAGCAGCAGAGAGCGGCGGACCGGGGGCGGCCGATCCAGGGGTTCGTCGACGCTCACCGCCGCTCCTCCCCGAAGCCCTTCAGGGCGCGCAGCTGCGCCCGCCGGTCGCGCAGGGCGTTGCCGATCAGCCCGGCCATGACCAGGGCCGTGAAGGCGTAGGCGGCGACGATGAAGCCGCCGTGAGACCCGAGATCCATCGATAAGGTCCTAGACCGGCTGCCCGACCGGCATCCCGGCGGGCTTCGGCGTGATGCGCGGCTGCGCACGGTCCAGGCGCTCGGCCTCGCGGATCGTCAGCGTCCGCACCCGGCGGCGCATGATCTCGGTGCGCATCGCGTAGAGGTGGAGGGTGATCCCGCCCAAAGTCGCGGCGCCGATCATGATCAGCAGCGGGTAGAGCATCGACGGGTCGATGGATGAGCCGCCCATGCGCAGGATCGAGGCCGGCTGGTGCAGGGTCGACCACCAGTTCACCGAGAACTTGATGATCGGCAGGTTCACCGCGCCGACGAGGGTCATGATCGCCACCGCGCGGGCGGCCCGGTTCGGCTCCTCGAGGGTGCGCCACAGGGCGATGATGCCGCAATAGATGAGCAGCAAAACCAGCATCGAGGTCAGCCGCGCGTCCCACACCCAGTAGGTCCCCCACATCGGCTTGCCCCAGAGCGAGCCGGTGACCAGGCAGATCAGCGTGAACGCCGCCCCGATCGGCGCGGCGGCGCGCTGCGCCACGTCGGCCAGCGGATGGCGCCAGACCAGGGTCCCGATCGCCGACACGCTCATGGCGCCGTAGAAGAACACCCCGAGCCAGGCCGCCGGGACGTGGATGTACATGATCCGCACGGTCTCGCCCTGTTGATAGTCCGGCGGCACGGCGAAGAAGGTCAGGTACAGGCCGACCGCCAGCACGCCGAGCGACAGGGCGGTGAGCCACGGCACCAGCGCGCCCGACCACCGCATGAAGTGGCTCGGGTTCGACAGGCGGGTCCAGAGGGAGGGCGTCATGGCGTCTGTCTCGGACATCGTTCCGGCGGTCTAGCCCAGGGTGCGGTGCAGCAACAATGCGGCCTTTGTCCGTCGATACTGCATCGGCGTGCAGGCCATGTGCCGCCGGAAGGCGGTGCGGAACGCCGTCTCCGACTCGTAGCCGACGGAATACGCGATCGCGGCGACGGGATCGCCGGAGCGTCGCAGCCGGTCGGCGGCGCACTGCATCCGCCAGCCGGCGAGGTAAGCAAGCGGCGGCCGGCCGACCACTGCGCGGAACGTGTCCGCGAAGGTCGTGCGCGACATGCCTGCGCACGCCGCGAGGTCCGCCAGGGTCCAGCGCCGCGCCGGCTCCGCGTGCAGGGCCGTCAGCGCCCGCGCCAGCCGCGGATCGGCCAGCGCCCCGAGCCAGCCAGTCTGCCGCCCCGACGCGAGCCAGAGCCGCAGCACCTGGAGAAGCATGATCTGCGCGAGGTGGTCGGCCATCAGGGCGCCGCCAGGCGCGCCCTGGCGCAGTTCCGCGGCCAGCTGGTCCAGCGCCCAGCGCAGGATCGCGGCTTGGTTCGAGGCATCCCGGACCGGCACGATCGCCGGCAGCGCGTCGAGCAGCAGCCCGGCCGCGTCGCCTGCGAAGAAGAACCGCCCGCCGACCAGGAAGAAGTCGCCGCCTCCGTTGCAGGTCGCGACCGCGTCGGCCGCGTGGTCGTAGATCGCGGCGGACTCGATCGCCGGGAGGGCCAGGTCGGTCGCGAGGTGGAACGGGCGGCCCCGGGTCAGCAGGAAGCAGTCGCCGGCTGCCATCCGGATGGGCTCGGGCTCGCCTTCGACCGCAACCCAGCAGGCGCCTCGCATCACGGCGTTGAACTTGATCCCGTCATGGGCGGGAAAGCGGATCGCCCAGGCGCCGCCGGCATCAAGGCCCGCACTGAGGGCGCTTCGGGGCCTGAGCAACGCGAGAACGTCGGAGAGCGGATCCATGGCGCGAACCGGACGCCCGCGCCGGATTCGCGGACGCTGCAGCATGGAGCGTCCGGCATCCCGGGGCCGTCGCCCTGACCGAGACCGCGGTCATCTGAGTGGTACGGTCGTCCCGCCGTCCGCTCGCGCGTCATCGCGGGTTCCGGGGTGACCACGCCACGGTTTGGAAAGCGTTCACCGCACGACCACCGGCATGCGATCCGCTTGACCGTGCCGAGGTCCGAAACGGCGCTCGCCTCTCGGTCTCCGAACTCACAAACGCTGACGGACGGTGGCGGCGAGGAAGACAGCTGGCGAGCCGACGATGGCCATCCACCGGACTCCCAAACGGGTTCAAGCTTGCACGAAGCCGCAGTATAAATTACGGGCAGCATGAATAGGCGGTCGCGTTGATCGGCTTTGGCGCTGGCACGGCACGTGTCCGCATGCCGGGCGGTCGGCCACTCCAAGAGGTCCATCGATGGCCGAAGAAACGCCTGGGCCGCTGACCGCCTTCGGCCTGGTCTTCCATGCCGGAGGTCGGCACTCCGGGTCCGAGGACCGCACCCGCGACGCGGCAGGCTGCCTCGTCGCGACCGCGCGCACGACCGGCCTTCCGTTCGATCGGTCGGGTGCCGGGACGCCACCCTCCGCCGGTCAAGCGACCGCGCCGTTCTCGACGGCGATCCGCCGGCCGGTGGCGGATCGGCCATCGTGACCGCGCTGAAATCCGTGAGGCCGTGAGGGTTCTGCCATGGACATCCGAACGCGTCGCCTGCTCGAAGCGCCGCTCGTGCCGACCCTGGCTCGGATGGCCGGGCCGAACGTCGTGGTGATGGTCGTCCAGACCTCCATCGGCCTGATCGAGACCTACTTCGTCGCGAAGCTCGGCACCGACGCCCTGGCCGGCATGGCCCTCGTCTTCCCGGTCGTCATGCTCGTCCAGATGCTGTCGGCCGGCGGCATGGGCGGCGGCATCCAGTCGGCGATCTCGCGTACCCTGGGCGCCGGCCGGAAGGCGGAGGCCAGCCTCGTCGCTTGGCACGCTGTCGCCATCGGCCTCGGACTTGGTCTCGTGACCAGTCTGCTCGCGCTGCCGCTGGGACCGCGCCTCTACGCCGCGATGGGCGGCACGGGGGAATCGCTCCGGGCTGCGACGGCCTACGCGAACGTCGTGCTCGGCGGAGCGGTCCTGATCTGGCTGTTCAACGCGCTCGCGGCCGTGATCCGCGGTACCGGCAACATGGCCCTCCCGGCCGGCGTCACCTGCGCCGGCGCCATCGTGCTGATCCCTCTCTCGCCGGCGCTGATCTTCGGCTGGGGGCCGTTCCCGAAGCTCGGGGTCGTGGGCGGCGGAGTCGCTTTCGCGGCCTACTACGCCGCCGGCACCGCCGTCTTCGCCGCCTCGATTTGGTCTGGCCGCGGCGTCCTGCACCCGAGCCGGCGCCTCCCGAGGCTTACCTGGGCGCCGTCCCGCGAGATCCTGCGCGTCGGCCTGCTCTCCGGCATCGCCAGTATCACGTCGAACGTCACGGTCATCGCCGCGACGGGCTTCGTGGGGACGGCGGGGCCGGCCGCGGTTGCCGGGTATGGAACCGGCGCCCGGCTGGAATACCTGCTGGTCCCCCTCGTGTTCGGGCTCGGTTCGCCCATTGCCGCCATCGTCGGCACCGCCCTCGGCGCCGGACTGCAGGCCCGCGCCCGTCAGGCTGCGCTCACCGGCGCCATCGTGGCCGGTCTTCTGACGGAGGCCATCGGCGTTGCGGCCGCCCTGTATCCTGAAGCTTGGCTCGGTCTGTTCGGGGGTGATCCGGCCATGTTGGCTACGGGCTCCTCCTATCTCCGCATCGTCGGACCGTTCTACGGGTTCTTCGGGGCCGGCCTTGCTCTCTACTTCGCGGCCCAAGGTGCAGGCCGTGTCGGCTGGCCGCTCACGGCCAGCGTCTTCCGAATGGGGGTGGCGCTGGGGGGCGCCTGGATCGCGGCTATCCTCGGGCTCGGCCCCGCGTGGATGTTTGTTGCCCTCGCGGCTGGGCTCTTCACCATGGGCATCGTCAACGCGGCTGCTTTTGCCACGGGCAAGATGTTCGTGGCCCAGCCCGCGCCGGAACCGGCTGTCCCGCCCCAAGTCCTCACGACTGCCGTTGAGTGACCTCGAAAGGCGTAGAGCCGCCGAACCTGCCGCTCGATGGATGGCCATCAGGGGCCGGCATCGACCCGCCAATACGGCGTGGCTGAGCGGATTTCCGCCTGTCTGCTTTTGGACCAAAGAGGCGTCGAAGTGGATATCACCGAGGCGCTCCCTCCTCGCCCCTTGCAAGCGGCCGTGAGAGTCAAGCGATGCGACCCGATCGCTACACTTACCGTCTTGGATCGATGACTACCCTGTAGTTGCTGGCCGATCCCCATACGTCTACCGGTAGGTTGCCGTCCCGAGCCCGGCCACGCGCGACTGGTGCGCCATCGAAGCCCTGTGCAACGTTTGTCGAATGACCGGTCAGGTCGACCCGCCTGACCGACGATGCGCCGTTGTCGATGACGAAGGCGGCGTCAGGCCCCTGGGGCACAAGGCTCGGCTGTCGAACGCGCCGCGAACACTTCTTTGGCTGAGAATAATCCGTTTAATGCTGCTGGAAAGCCTGCATAAACGGCCATCTGCATGATGACTTCAGTGATCTCTTCACACGAGAGGCCGACGTTCAGGCCCGCCTCTATGTGGACCTTAAGTTGTGGTGCTGCATTGCCCATCGCCGTTAGTGCCGCGATAGTGGCTATCTCGCGGGAACGCCGTTCTAGGCCGGGGCGGCTGTAAATATCGCCGAAAGGGAACTCGATAAGGTAGGTCGCAAAGTCAGGGGCGATCTCCGCGAGCGAGGCGACGACCTTCTCTCCTGCTTGGCCGTCGATCTCAGCGAGTGCTCGCTGCCCGCGCTCTAGCCGGCTTTCGTCGCCGTTGCGGTGTTGTCGTGTCATACGCCTGCGTCCTCCCGTCAGAGCCGGCGTAGCCGGCGATCTTGGTGTCGAGGACGAGAAGGCAGGCTTGCAGATCGGCCACATGCGCGCGGACGCACTCGCGGTGCTCCCACAGCAAATCACAGCGCTCAGCCTCAGTGATGACGCCACGCTCGCGCAATGCTGCGTATCGCAGCATGTCCCGGATCGGCATACCGGTCGTCTTGAGACGATCTAAGAATGCGATCCACGCTAGGATAGACGCGTCGTAATCACGCTGGTTTGACTGATCTCGGTCAGCATAGGGGAGTAGCCCGATCCGCTCATAGTAACGAATCGTATGGGCAGACAATCCCGAACGCCTCGCGAGTTCTCCGATCTTCACGAATATCTTCTCATCACGACGCTAAGAATGCTGCGGGTTTGAGCGCACTCTAAGTCAAGAAAAAAATCTGGTCGGGCTACGACAGTCTGGTCCTCACCCCGAACTCGAGTTGCCGGGCGGCCAGAAGATGGCCGCTGACCAGAAGGGCCGGCAGCCATCCAAAAGCCGGCACGGGTCGAAAGCATTGGTCCCATGCATGATCGGATCAGATCCGGGCCCGTACTTGCTAGGCTGGTCTTGCGATGATGGCGAGGATCATCGCGAACCCGAACGTTCTCCCGCCTAACCCCGCATCCTGACGCGGGCGCTCCGAGATGAGGCGGTTGGATTGGCACAGGGTGATGGAGCCCGGACCCGTCGCCATCCTGAGCCGCGAAACGAAATC
The DNA here is from genome assembly GCF_054818005.1 of Methylobacterium sp. CM6246. Taxonomy (NCBI): domain Bacteria; kingdom Pseudomonadati; phylum Pseudomonadota; class Alphaproteobacteria; order Hyphomicrobiales; family Methylobacteriaceae; genus Methylobacterium; species Methylobacterium sp. CM6246. Next base: position 5,943,039 of record NZ_JBTXKY010000001.1, on the reverse strand, counting down.
CGAAACGCCCGCGCCATCACCGCCTCCGCGGCAAACCGAGCCCCTGGATGCGTCCTGCGACGCCCCCGCACGCACTGACGCAGCCCCGTCTGATTTCCACGGACAGCAGACCCCGACCCTTGCGCACGCCGCCGCGATCCCGCATATACGATGAAACAAAACAGGAACAAAAGAGCGTCGCCGTAGAAAGCTGTGGATGACGTGGTTGCCTCTCACCGGAACGAGCCCCGCATGCGAACCGCCGACAAGCAGATCGCCGACATCCTGGTGCGTTACGGGGAGCCCTTCGGGGGCAACGTCTGGCGCGTGCAGGGCACGGCGGTCATCTACCACAAGACGTTGGAGCGGATCGCCGCCCAGGCCGGGATCGTGTTCGAGCCGCCGACGATCATCCGCGCCGAGCGCGACGAGGCCGTGCTGCTGGTCACCGGGCGCCTGCCCGGTGCCAAATCCGGTGCGAAGCCAGCCGCCGACCGGGTCGAGTGGTCGATGGGCGAGGCGCTGGTCAACGTGAACTACCGCGTCTCGGGCAAGCAGGCGGCCTACGTCTACGCCATGGCGGAGAAGCGCGGGAAGGACCGCGTCATCCTCAAGCTGATCGAACTGCACGGCCTGGTCTACTCCGAGGAGGAGGCCGACGAGTTCCGCGCCCACCTGCCCACGGTCCGGGCCGTGGACGAGGATTTCGAGGAGGCCCAGCCCTTCGACGAGGTCACCGAGGCCGAGGGCGACCTCAAGCGCCGCATCGACGGTGCCGAGACGATCAACGACGTGACCGACCTGATGCTCGACGGGGCCACCCAAGCGATCCTGGCGGCGATGCCGCCCGGCACCCGCGACGAGGTCCGCGACTACGCCAAGGCGCGCCTCGTGGCGCTCGGCTGGCCCAAGCGCACCGGCCGCCGCAGCGCCGCCTGAAGTTTCGAACGCTCAAACCCGCAGGAGACCGCCATGCATCGCACGACGCGCCGCCGTACCCTGAAGGCCCGCCGGGACCATCATCGGGGCTGGAGCATCGAGACCCTGTCGTACAGCCCGACCCGGATCGTGCGCCTGGGCGACGAGAAAGTCGCGATCCTGTTCCCGCCGGTCGAGCCCGGGGCCGAGTGGCAGCTCTACCCGCATCCCGACACGTTCCCGGGGCTCAACTTCGACGGGCTGCCCGAGCCGCTGCGCCCGGAGTTTCTGGGATTCTCGGATCTGCCGGCCGTCGAGCGGTTTCTCGGCATCGACGACGCGGTGCCGACGGCCCTTGCGGCCTGACCGGACGGCCCTTCACGCCCGAGGCCAGGGCGCGCCCCGGTGGAGCGCCTCGGCCTCGGGCGTGAAGCCTTGGGGGCCGTGCAGCACCAGCGGCGGCAGCAGGCTCGGAGCCGCGCGGCTGCCCCGGATGCCGGCGATCAGCACCCGGATCGCCGGCGCCTCGGCCCGGGCGTGGACCGGGCGGATCGCGATCCCGCCGTAGCGGCCCTTCATGGCGTCGAGGCAGGCCGGCAGGGCGTCTGCCCGGTGGATCAGCCCGAGCCGGCCCCCCGGTCGCAGGACCGCCGTGCAGGCGCGGATCCAGAGGTCCAGACCGCTCTCGGGAAACGTGTGTGCCGTCGCCTTGCCGGGATGCGGGGAGGGGCGGTGGCGGCCCGCGGTGAAGAACGGCGGGTTGGTCAGGACGAGGTCGACGCTGTCGGGCTCCAGCCCTGCGGCGCGGCGCTCGGCCGCCGGCGCTAGAACGTCGGCCTCGATCACCGAAGCCGCGATGCCGTTGAGGACGGCGTTGGCCCGGGCCAGCCCGGCCAGTTCGGGGTCGCGCTCCACCAGGGTCGGGCAAGTTCCGGGATGAAGCGCCGCGCAGGCCAGACCCACCGCGCCGGTGCCGGCGCCGACATCGCACAACCGCTCCCCCGGCGCCGGGACCAGCAGCCGGGCGAGCAGCACCGCATCGGTCCCGGTCCGGTGCGCTCCGCGGGGCGGCTGGTGCAGGCGCAAAATCCCGCCCAGGAAGGCATCGGGCTCCGGGCTCACGGGTCACGCAATTCGTGCGCGAGCCCGGCATCCTTGAGCAACCGGCGGGCCTGGGGCGCCCAATCGCCCGGAACCATCAGGCGCTGACCGAACGCCCCGATCGAGCCTTCCATCACGCTCATATGGGTGTCGGCCACTAGCACCGGGATCTCGGCCGCCTCGAGCACCGTGCGGGCAAAGCCGATCAGCACGGGATCATTCGCGGAAATCAGCACGATCATCGCAATTCTTCGAAGGATGCCGGTCGTCCGGCGCATTCGTCGCGTTCGCTGCGCATTCCCTTCGCACCATATCCTCTCTGCGCCGATGTTGCGGCGCCGCGAGGCGCGTGCGAAGGGATCGCCCGCCCCCTGCGGGGGAACCGGACTGGAGGTCGCGGATCTTGGGTATGGCCCTCTCCATCGAGAATCCGAAGCCCGAGACCGAGGCGGGGTTGAACGACCTCGTCGCGCTGGTGGCGGACGGCATGGCGCGGGTCAACACCACGATCCTGTCGCGGACCGGATCCGACGTGGCGATGATCCCGGAGGTGGCCAACCACCTGATCGCCAGCGGCGGCAAGCGGCTGCGCCCGATCCTGACGCTCGCCTGCGCGCAGCTCTGCGGTTACGCCGACCCGTCGGACGGCGACGTGAAGCTCGCCGCCAGCGTCGAGTTCATGCACACCGCGACCCTGCTGCACGACGACGTGGTCGATGAGAGCGACATGCGTCGCGGCCGCGTCGCCGCCCGGATCAAGTGGGGCAACGAGGCCTCGGTGCTGGTCGGCGACTTCCTGCTCGGCCAGGCCTTCCGGATGATGGTCGAGGTCGGCTCCCTGCGGGCGCTCGACATCCTGTCCGCCGCCGCCACGGTGATCGCCGAGGGCGAGGTGATGCAGCTCACCAACGCCAAGAACCTCGAAACCGACGAAGCCGCCTACTTGGCGGTGATCCGCGGCAAGACCGCCGAGCTGTTCGCCGCCGCCTGCGAGGTCGGGCCGGTGCTCGCCGGCCGGCCGGAGGCCGAGCAGGTCGCGGCCCGCGCCTACGGGATGAACCTCGGCATCGCCTTCCAGCTGATCGACGACGTGCTCGATTACGGCGGCACCTCGGCTGCCCTCGGCAAGAATGTCGGCGACGATTTTCGCGAGGGCAAGATCACCCTGCCGATCGTGCTGGCCCACCGCCGGGCCAGCGAGGGCGAGCGCGGCTTCTGGCGGCGGACCCTGCAGCAGGGTGAGATCGGCGAGGACGACCTCGGCACCGCCCTCGACCTGCTGCAGCGGCACGGCGCCCTGGAGGAGACGGTGGCCCGCGCCCACGAGTATGGCGCCCAGGCCCGCGCCGCCCTCGACGTCTTCCCGGACGGTCCGGTCAAGGCCGCGCTCAACGGGGCCGTGGATTTCTGCGTGGCCCGGGCGCGCTGAAGGGCGCCCCTTTCGATCCGCGTGCCCCGGGGCTTTCGCCTACTATCGAGCAGGACGCCGACCATGACGCTGGCGCGCGTCTTTACTGGGCTCTGCACGAACTGAGCTTGGACGTCGTTCCGGTGAGCGAGAGGCGCCAAGCGGTCTGCATCCGTGTCGGAGATCTGCGCGCTGAGAGCCATTCGCGCCACGCGGAGGCAAAGATCGGGACCGGCCGCGTTGCCGGCCAGTTAGCCGTGCTCGCCTAATGAGAGCGTCATCCTAAAAGCCTGCACGTTGTGCCAGTTCCGATATGGAGCACGAGGCACCAGCCGCGGGACGCGTCATGGGTCGAGAGGCACCAATCGCCGCCATCGTGCCAGCAGCTTGCATCGGGCGGCGCGTCGAAGTGGATTGAACGAACCGCCGCGAGGGGACCCTGGGCGAAAGCATTGGACAAGCCTACTTCGCCCGCCTCCGGCATGCCCTTGAGGGGAATGAAGCTCGCCATGGAGACGAAACGGGCCGGCCAAGCTGCCTCACCCGTGGCCCGGCGCAGCAAAAGCATGCCGCCCCGGCGGTTTGCGGCCTGGAGCGGGAACAGAAGTCGGCCCGCCGGCCGCAGCGCGTCGAGCCAGGCACGGGCCGGGCGCGGCGCCCCGGCATTGAGGCCGTCCGGCCCCACGAGATGGGCGAGGAGCGCCGTATAATACCCACTGCCGGTCCCGACCCGGACCACGGTCTCCCCGGGCCGGGGCGCGAGCGCATCGAGGCAGAGGGCGTGCAGGCTAGGCTGGCCGATATTGATGCCGCGTGCTGCGTCGAGGGCGACCAGCACGTCCTGATACAGAAAGGCGGGGTCGTCGACCGGGGTGGTCACGTAGAGTGGGCCGCGATCCTGAGATTGCCAGACATGCGCGGTGAGGATCGACCAGGGCCCCGGGCCGGCGAACGGCTCCCGGGGAACTGCCGCGAAGGCCGCCGTGACGCGCGGGTCGGCCGCATTCGGATTGGCTACCAGCGACGCGTAGAACCCGCGAAGCTTGGCGCTGAGCACCGCCGAACTGTAAGGATCCGGCATCTCCGTTCCCCCCGCGGAAACAGACCATCCAGTCCCCTATGCGTCAGGTCGCCGCGGGGGCGAGTGCGCCCGAGAGCGCCGGCGCTAGGCCGCGTAGCTCATCGAGATGCGCAGCGGTCAGATCGCGCAGCAGGTTTTCGGCCCGGGGCGTGAGCGCCAGCTCGCTCCGGCGTCGATCCTCGGCGGCGCGTCCCTTCGTGAGCAGGCCGCCATCGACCATCCGGGCGACGAGTTCGGCCGCCGTATGCGGAGCGATCAGGAGCTGCTCGGCCAGCAATCCGACGGTCGGTGGCGCGCGCCCGACATGCCCAGCCAGGGCCAGAAGCGCCTGATGCTGCTGGGGCGGGATGCCGGCCCGGCCTGCCGCCGCCTCGCTGAAGGCCAGGAAGCGCCGCAGCCGGTACCGGAACTCCGCCAGCGCGGCGTACTGTTCCTGAGACAGCGGCGCGGTCTGAGGATCCTCGGACGCCACGATGATCTCCCTGGTGCCGGGCTCAGGTCTTCGGCAGCACACCGTCCGGATCCATACGGGTTCCGCCGGCTCGCTGCACCCCGCTCCGAACGCGACGCGGTTGAATATATCGTATCACGATGTAATTAGGCATCGTAGGACGGAGGGCTGTATGGACGGCGGACAGGATATCGCGCGCGGCGCCGAAAGGCCGCTGCGTCGGACGCTTGGCGATTTCAGCACGGATCGGCGCGTGCTGGCACTGGCCGGGCTCGCGGTGATCACTGGGACGGCCGCCACCGCAACCGCCTGGATCCTGCTCACGCTGATCGGTCTGGTGACCAATCTCGCCTGGTACGGCCGGTTCGACACCGCCCTGACGTCACTCGCCAGCGCGACGCCTAGCCCTTGGATGATCGCGATTCCCGTAATCGGTGCCCTGATCGTGGGCGCGATGGCACGTTACGGCTCTGAGAAGATCCGCGGCCATGGCATCCCGGAGGCCATGGAGGCGATCCTGATCGGCGGCAGCCGGATGTCGCCCAAGGTAGCCGTGCTGAAGCCGCTCTCCTCGGCGGTGGCGATCGGCACCGGCGGGCCGTTCGGTGCGGAAGGGCCGATCATCGTCACGGGCGGTGCGGTGGGCTCGCTGTTCGCGCAGTTCTTCCATCTGAGCGCGGCCGAGCGGAAGACCCTGCTGGTGGCCGGCGCCGCGGCCGGCATGACCGCGATCTTCGGCACGCCCGTGGCGGCCGTGCTGCTCGCCGTCGAGGTGCTGCTGTTCGAGTGGCGCCCGCGCAGCCTCGTTCCGGTCACGGTCGGTGCGGTGACGGCGGCATGCTGGCGGCCCGCCCTGTTCGAGGCCGGCCCGCTCTTCCCCTTCACCGACAATCCGGCGCTGCCGTGGTGGGGATTGCCGGCCTGTGCGGCACTCGGGCTAGCCTGCGGGCTGATCTCCGGTGTGCTTACGCGCGCGCTCTACGCCCTCGAGGACGGGTCCGGCCGGCTGCCGATCCACTGGATGTGGTGGCCCGCTTTGGGTGCCCTCGTGGTCGGCCTCGGCGGCCTGGTGGAGCCCCGGGCGCTCGGTGTCGGCTACGACGTGATCCGCGATCTGCTGTCCGGGCACATGTTGGCCGCAGCCGTGCTGACGATCCTCGTCGTGAAAGCGGTGATCTGGCTCGTGGCGCTGTCGTCGGGCACGTCCGGGGGCGTGCTCGCGCCGCTGCTGATCCTGGGTGGCGCGATCGGCTGGCTGATCGGCCTCGTCCTCCCCGGCGCGCATGGGTTCTGGGCGTTGCTCGGCATGGCGGCGATGCTCGGTGGGACCCTGCCGGCGCCGCTGACCGGAGTGGTGTTCGCCGTCGAGGTGACCGGCGACGTCGCCGCCCTGGCGCCCCTGCTGGCCGCCACAATGGCGGCCTACGCGGTGACCGTGCTGCTGCTCAAGCGGTCGATCCTCACCGAGAAGATCGCCCGGCGCGGACAGCACGTGACCCGGGAATACGGCATCGATCCCTACGACCTGGCCCGGGTCGAGGCCGTGATGACCCGTGAGGTCGCCACCCTCGCGGGGGATCTCCCGGTGGCCGAGGCCGTGGCGGCGATCACCGCCGGTCCCCACCACGCCTATCCGGTGCTCGACGCCACCCGCCGGCCCGTGGGCTTGGTCACGCGCGACGACGCGCTCCGCTGGACGATCGAGACGCGGGCGGACGACGCGGCCGACGAGACCCTCGCCGAACGCGTCTCGGATGCCGGCTTAGCATTGGTCCATCCGGGCGATGTGGTCTCGCACGCCCTCGACGTGATGCTGTCGGCCGGCCAAGGCCGCCTGCCGGTCACCGATCCGCAGAGCGGTGCGCTGGTCGGGCTCCTCACCCGCAAGGACCTGTTGCAGGTGCGCGCCTCGACGGTCCGCGCTGAGGCCGAGCGCCGAGCGTATTTCCGCCGGAACCGCATCCGCGCGGGGGCAAGCGGGGGCTGAGGGCAGGGGGCAGGGGCCTGAGGGCAGGTGCGACGCGCCGTTCAGCGCAGGAAGGTCGGCGCCACCCACCAATCCGGATGTGCGGCCCTCAGGCCGGCGGCGGCCCGCACCGCCGCGCGGCGGTCGGTGAACAGCGCGAACACCGTCGCACCGGAACCGGACATCCGTGCCAGGCGGCATCCCTCCCGTTCACGCAGGGCCGCCAGAGCCTCGCCGATCACCGGGGCAACGGTGAGCGCCGGCGCCTCCAGGTCGTTCCGGGCCGGGGTGAGCGCTGCCAGGAGGGCGTCCGCGCCGAGCCCCCCGGCGATGCCGGGATGGGCCGCGCCGTCGAGCGTCTGCCCGACAGCGAGGCCCAAGGCCTTGAACACCGGAGCGGTCGGAACCGGCACGCCGGGATTGAGCAGCACGGCCGGCAGCGGCGCGAGCCCCAGCACCGGGCCGATCTCCTCCCCGGCGCCACGCATCATGCGGGCTCGCGGGTCGAGGCAGACCGGCACGTCGGCCCCGGTCCCGCGTGCGGCGGCGATCACGGTCGCGTGATCGAGCGGTAGGTGGTTGAGGCGCGCCAGCAACCGCAGGGCCGCGGCGGCATCCGACGAACCGCCGCCGATGCCGGCCGCGACCGGCAGGCGCTTGACCAGATGGAACGACCCCATTCGCAGGTTCGGCACCCGTGCCGCCAGCCCGCGAGCGGCGCGCAGGACGAGGTTGTCGTCCGTCGGACCGGCCGGACCGGCGGTCGGACCGCTGACGGTGAGGCCGAGCGCGGTGTCGGGGTCGAGGGTGAGGCGGTCGGCGGTTCCCGCGAAGGCCACCAGGCTCTCCAACTCGTGGTAGCCGTCTCCGGCCCGGCGCCCGAGTACGTGGAGCGTCAGATTGACTTTGGCGGGGGCGCGGTCGGCGAGCACGGGCACGGGATCTCGAACGGGTCGGGCAAGAACGGGGTTGACGCTCTACAGCCTCGTGGGCGCGAACAACAGCTCACCCAAAGTCCCCGTGCGGCCGGTATGGCAAGGGATCGCCCACACGGATCGCGCTCAGATCCTCGGCGAGTTCCACCAGCCCGTCGCTGGCCGACAGGCCGGACAGGGCGCCCCCCGCACACGGAACCGCCTCCGCGACGCCGTCCGCTCCGATGCGGACGTGGACGCGCAGGTATTCGCGCCGGCCCGGGCGTTTCTCCTGGGCGAAGCCGCTGCGCACCGTCAGCGTCGGCGCTTCGTCGCGTGCGCCCGACAGGTGCAGGACGAGCGGGCGGAGGACGACCAGGGCGGTCACGTAGGCCGCGGCCGGGTTGCCGGGGAGCCCCGCGAAGGGCGTGCCCGCGACGGTGCCCAGGGCCACGGGCCGACCGGGCTTGATGGCTAGCCGCCAGAAGGTCAGCGCACCGGACGCCTCAACGGCGGCTCGGACGTGATCCTCCTCGCCGACCGAGACGCCCCCGGTGGTGAGGATCAGGTCGTGGTCGGCGGCCGCGGCTTCGAGGCGCTGCCGCAACGGGCCGGGCGCGTCGCGCAGGATGCCGAGATCGGCGGGCTCGGCACCGAGCCTGCGCAGCAGGGCGGCGAGCATAGGGCGGTTGGCATCGTGGATGCCGGCGGCCGGGAGGGGCCGGCCGGGCGGTGTCAGTTCGTCACCGGTCGAGAACAACGCCACCCGGAGCGGCACGCGCAGGCGCAGGGCAGGCAGGCCGAGCGCGGCGGCCAGCGCGAGGTGGCGCGGTCCCAGTCGGGTGCCGGCCGGAATCGCGAGGCTGCCGTGCGCGATATCCTCTCCCGCCCGGCGACGATTGGACCCCGAGGCGAGGCCCGCCGGCAGGATCACGGCGTCGCCGTCGATCCGCACATTCTCCTGCATCGCCACCGCGTCGGTCCCCGGCGGCATCGGCGCTCCGGTGAAGATCCGCACCGCGAAGCCCGGCCCGGGATCCACCGGCGCGTGCCCGGCCGGGACACGGCCGCCCAGGGGCAAGGGTGTCTCGCCCGTAGTCGCGACGTCCCCGGCACGCACGGCGTAGCCGTCGACGGCCGCGTTATCGAACGGCGGCAGATCGATCGGAGCGATCAAATCCTCGGCGAGGACGCGCCCGTCGGACCGGTCGACGGGGAGCGATTCGACGCCCGACAGGATCGGCAGGCGCGCGCGCAGCAGCGTCACCGCGTCGGCGACCCGCATGGGCGCGGGGGCAGCATCGAAGCAGTCGCGACTCAGGCGTCCCATCGTGACGCGATGTCGGTCGTTGGCAGGAAGCGGGTCGGCACGGGTGCCTCGCGGGGCTGTGGTCCGCCGGCTTGCGGCATCGGGGCTGAGCGATCAAGCCCGGACGATGGCGGCTGCCCGTCCGATCCTCTACGCTCGCTTGCATCATGCCGCGTATCGAAGCGATTGCCAGTCTGCGCCACTTGTTCGAGGTGCCGGCGGACGTCAGCTACCTGGATGCCGCAGCCTGGTCGCCGCTGCCGCGGGTTGTCCGGGCCGCCGGCGAGGCGGGCATCCTGACCAAGAGCCGGCCTTGGGATCATCCCAGGACGGCGTTTCCGGCCCTCGCCGAGCGGGCCCGCGAAGCCGCGGCGCACCTGATCGGTGCGGGGGCGGACGATGTGGCGATCGTCGGCTCGGTGAGCCACGCCATGGCGACCGCCGCGTGCAACCTCGCTCCCGCGCGGGGCGGGCGCCTGCTGCGGGTCGCCGACGAGTTCCCGTCCCTGCGCTACGCCTTCGACCGGCTGGCGGCCGCGCATGATCTGGCCGTCGAGGAAGTCCCCCGGCCGCCGGACGGCGACTGGACCGCCGCCCTGCTGGCGGCGATCCACAAGCCGTCAGCCAAGCCGCTTGCCATCGCCACCCTGACACCCCTGCACTGGACCGACGGCAGCCTGATCGACCTCGATCGGCTCGCACCGGCGGTGCATGCGGCGGGGGCGGCCCTGGTGATCGATGCGACGCAGGCGGTGGCCGCAACGCCCGTCGACGTGGGCCGCTGGCGGCCGGATTTCCTCGCCTTCCCGACCTACAAATGGGCGCTCGGTCCCTACGGCGTCGCGTTTCTGTACGCGGCCCCCCATCGGCAGGAGGGCCGGCCGATCGAGGACAACATCGGAAATCGCACGTCGGCGACCGGAGCCCGGCGCTACGACCGCGGCGAGTTGAACGATCCCGTAGCCCTCTCCATGGCCGCGACCGGTCTCGAGCTCACCGCCGGGTGGGGCGTCCCGGCCATCGCGGCGCGGCTTCGGGACCTGACCGGTCGACTCGCCGAGGGCGTGACGGCGCTCGGCCTCACCGTTGCGCCCCCGCATCTGCGCGTAGATCACATCCTCGGCGTTCGCGCCCCCGGCGGCCTGCCCGATGGGCTTCTGGATCGCCTGCAGACGGCACGGATCTACGCGAGCGAGCGCTCGGGCGCATTGCGCCTCAGCCCGCATGTCTGGACCGACCCGGACGATATCGCGCGCTGTCTCGCCGCACTTCCGGATGCGCTCGGGCACGGGACCCGGAACAATACGGACTGGACCGGCCGATAGAATCCGTGCCTCCGTCGGGCGCGCGGATGCCGTGCGGACCGCTGCCCCGTGTTCCCGGAGCCGAGACGTGGCCATCGCCCCCCCGGGACGACGGCGCCCCCACCATCAGTCGAGACCCATGCCGCGCTCCGGTGACATCCTTCCCATGCCGGCCCGCGGACGACGCCTGACTGCCTCTGTGCGCGCAGCCCTGTCGGGACGGTTCGCCGTGATCCTGTCCGGCGAGCTGATCCAGAGCCTGTTCCACTTTGCGCTGAACATCCTGCTGGTGCGCGAACTCGGCGCCCACGATTACGGGCTGTTCGCGATCGTGTTCACGGTCGGCGCAGTCGGCATTACCTATATCCGCGCCTTGGTCACGGTGCCGGCCACGCTCCACCTCACCCGAAGTCTCGGCCGGCCGGCGGTGCTGGGCTACGATGTGATGTTCGGCTCCGGCGCAGCCCTGGTCTCCGTGCTGATGGCGTTCGCCACCGGCGTGGCGCTGCTCCCCGCGATCGGTCTCGGCGCGCTGGCCGCGGGGGCGTTCGTGGGTCTCTATGGCTTCCGCAGCTATCTACGGATCGTGCTGCTTGCCCGTGGAAAGCCGCGGATCGCAGGCTTGAGCGACCTCGTCTACGCTGTTTGCGGCGCCGCGTTCATCTGGCAAGGGCTCAGCGGCGAGGAGGGTACGGCGCTGCTGGACCGGGCCTTCCTGGCTATCGCGCTGGCCCATGCCATCGCGATCGCGGTGGCGTACGGAGCGCTGCGCGAGCGTCTGAGACTCTCGCTCCATGCACGGGCCCGGGCGCGTTACCGGGCGATCTGGCGGACCCTGGCGTGGTCGCTGGCCGGGGTGACCAGCCTCACCGTCCAGGGACAGGGCCTGACGCTCCTGTTCGCCCTGCTGGCCGGCCCGGCCGCCTATGCGCCGATAGCCGCGACGCTGGTGCTCTACGCGCCGCTGCGCATCCCCACGGCCGCTCTGATGAACATGGTCCTGCCGGAGATCAGCGGCCTTCTAGCCGCCGGGCAGGTTCAGGCCGCCCGCCGGCTCGTCACGCGCTACGTCCTGCTGATCGCCGGCGCCTGCCTGGTCTACGGGCTGGTGATGGCCGCGACCCTGCCGCTGATCGAGCAGGTGCTCTTCAAGGGCCGCTTCACCGGTGAGCCCATGGGTTGGATCGGCCTCGGCATCTGGAGCGTGGTGGCCGTGTCGCTGCTCTACGCGATCCCCCGTGCCTACCTAGAGGCCTCCGCGGCCTTCCGGACGATCACGGCGGGAGCCGTGGCGAGCGCCACCCTCGGCTTCGCCCTCATGGTGCCGCTTCTCCTGCTGCTGCCCCCCGCCACGGCGCTCCTTGGACTCCTCGCCTCCGAGATCGCGACTTTGGCCTGGTCGATGGGTGCGTTCCGAAGCTTGTCGCGGGGGCAGCGGGTGGCGGCGGCGATGCCCTGACGGGTCTCGGACGTCGTGTCTTCCAGTCCGCCCGGAAAGCGTCAGTCCGTTACGCCGCGGCCTCGGTCGGCGCCCCTTCCGCGGCGCCGTCCTTGCCGAAGCGCCGCTGCCACGCGTGCCGTGTGCGGTCGACAAGATGTGCGGCCGCGCCCTGGGGGGTGCGCCCGCCCATCATTGAGGTCAGGGTCAGGGACTGCGTGCCGAAGCGGCCCTTGAAGCCCTCGTCGCCGCACAGGAAGTCGACCGTGTGCAGCCCGCGGTCGATCGACCACATGATGTAATCCATCATCAGGACCATGCCGGGCGAGCCTCGCTCGAAGGCCGGATCGTAGGTGGTAACGAACGCCATCATCGTGCCGGCCTGGACGAAGTTGATCGAGACGGCGACGACGGCGCCGCCGCATTCGAGCACGAAAGCGTGCAGCAGCCCGGTCGCGGCCAGCACCTGGACCATCGCGGGCAAGGCCTGCGAGCCCTCGTCGTAGAACGCCGTGGAGGGCAGGTCGTGGGTTGCCAGCCAGGCCCGCTTGAACTGGGTCAGCCTGTCGAGAACCGGCCCGAGCGGTTCCTCGGGGCCGAGCAGCCGGAACGTGAGTGGCCCGTGCTCGCCCATGGACTTCTGGCCGCGGCGGTAGTTCTGGCGGGTCTTCTTCGACTGTGCGTCGAACCAGGCTTGCCCGGTCGGCCAGGGGCCGCGCACCCGCCAGTTCGCCTCGTCGCGGTGGTTCAGGCGCAGCCGGACGCCCCCGGTGGCGGGGGCGAGCAGCACCCGCGCGGCAGCGTCGGGCAGAAGGCGGTTGAGATAGGCCAGATCGAATCCGCCGTCCCGGCTGGACTGCTGCCACATCCGGCGCACCAGCCCGGCATTCGTGCGGTCGGCCAGCACGGCGTCGCCGAAATCGGAGCAATCCTTGGCGGCCCATTCGAGCACGCGAAAACCCTTCCGCCGCACCGTTGCGAGCGGCAGCACGCCAACCAAGGTCTCGCCCCGCCACGCCAGCACGATCGCCAGCGCCCGGCGATCGCGGTCGGGGGCGCTCGCCCACCAGGCCGAGATCCAGGCATGGCTCTGGAACACCAGGGCATTGCTGCGGGTCCACAGGTCGGTCCAGGCCGATCCGACGGCCGCGAGTCGGTCGGTGGAGCGGACGATCTCGAAGCGTTCAGGAGACATGGTCAAGCGCCCGAGCGAGGCTGGGTCGGAATACCGCGCAGGCGCCTGACCTGCCGCACGATCCGCCGGCCCATCTTTTTCAACGGAAGCACGTAGAGCCCCGACAGCGATTGATAGTCGGCGACGTCGCGGTCGACGAGGCCGAAGGTGAAATCCTCGTTCGGATCCGGGACGTGAAGGGTCCCGAACAGACGGTCCCAGAACGAGAACAGCAGCCCGAAATTCTTGTCGTAATGCTGGGGCGCGGTCGAGTGGTGAAGCTGGTGCCAGTGCGGGCAGAGGATGACTGCGTTGAGCCGGCCGAACGAGATCTTGAAGTGCGTGTGCCGCACGAAGTCCATCATCAGGATGTTGCGCATGATGTAGACGTTGATCCCGAACACCGTCAGCTCGACGGGGTCGAGCGCGAGCAGGCTCCAGATCCCGAAGCAGATCCCGGGGATCACCCCGTCCCAGGCGCGGTTCATCAGCTCGTCGAGCGGGTGGACCCGGTCCTTGGTGATGCCGACCATCACCTCGGCGGAGTGGTGAACCTTATGAAGCTCCCACAGGAACGGGTAGCGGTGCTGGGCCGTGTGATAGAGGTAGTAGGACAGGTCGTAGGCCAGCAGCATCGTCAGGGTGAACAGCACCACGGTCACCGGTCCGGGATCACCGAAGACCGGCTGGTCGATCCCGAAGACGGTGCCGAGTACCCGGTTGGTCGCGTAGCCGACCGCCACCACGAAGGTCACGCCGGCCGGGATCAGCAGGAACGGCATGATCGCCTTGCGGGTGACGTAGAACAGCAGGTCGGCCCGCGCGGAGGGGTGCGTCATCACTTCGTGCGGCAGCACGAATTCGAAGAACTCGGTGAACGAATAGCGTTCGGCCGTCCGCAAGTAGGCGATCAGCGCGCAGCCGAACGCAGTCGCGAACAGCAGGCCGGCGGCGACGAGGTTCTCTGCCGAGACCCTGTCGATGATCCGGGTGACGAAGCCGACGACATCCATGACGAGGCGTTCCTCCGCCGGTCCGGTCCGCTCGCCGGCGGGGACCGCCGACCCTACCGTGTAATGTCCGACGCTTGAACGGTGCGGATGACCGCTCCCGATCCGACGCTTCGAGATTCGCCAAAACGCGTACGTTCAGGCCGTCGAGCTTTATCGACGACTGGTACTTACCGAATCTGACTGTGGCGTCGATTGTCCACCGGAGATCGGTCGCGACGGATGATCGCTGGCCCGGCTCGGGTGTCCGCCGACGAGCGCTTGAGCCCGCGGGCTCCGCTCACGCCGTCGGGCGCGGGGCCTGTTCCGCCGTCACCGCCTTGTCGGCACTGAACGCGCCCCGCAGGGTCGCGCGAACCATGCCGTTGATCCCTTCGGCCGCCGAGGCTTCCGAGAACAGGGTCTCGTAGCGCGCCCGCGCCGCGGCGCCGAAGCCGCGCCAGCTGGCTGGATCGGTGGCGATGCGGGCCAGCAGATCGGCGATCGGCTGCGGACCGCCCGGCGGCACGATCCAGCCGGTCTTGCCGTCGGCGACCACCTCGGGAAGTCCGCCGATGTCGGTCACCAGCGGCGGCACCCCGTAGGACATCGCCTCGATCGCGACCCGTCCCAGGGATTCGGGCCGCTGCGACGGCATCGTCACCACGTCGGCCCAGCGGTAGAGCGCGGACGGATCGTCCACGAACGGCTGGAGCGTGACCTGCTTCGACAGACCCGTCTCGGCGATCCGTGCGGCGAGGGCTTCCTCGCGCGCAGCATCCTCGAAGGCGCTTCCGACGATCCGCAAGTCGATCCGGTTGCGAACGGCTTCCGGCAGGGAGGCGAGCGCCTCGACCAGGACGTCCTGGCCCTTGATCCGGCTGATCCGGCCGAGCATCAGCACGCGCAGCGGACGCGTGCCGTCGTAATCCCGGTCGTTCGGCTCGGCCGGGCCCGCGATGCCGTTATAGACGACCCGGGCCGTGGCCTCCGGGGGCAGCGTGTAGGCGCGCTCGGTGGCGCGCGAATTGAACACCACGTTGGCCCCGCTCCAGCGGATCAGCCCGCGCAGGACCTTCAGCACGGCGCCTTCCGGGATCTCGTGCACATGCACGATGCTGCGCCCCGGCAGCAGGCGGGCGGCCAGCAGGTAATCGGCCACCACGGTCGTGTTGACGTAGACGAGGTCGCTGTCGCGGATGCGCCGAAGCGCCCGGGCCACCGCGAAGGGCAGCGCCATCATCCCGAGCGTCGCGAGCCGGGCGAGGTTCTTGCGCCGCAGAATCCACAGGGGCTCGATCACGATGGCGCTGGCATAGGGCTCGAGCGCCGCCACAATCGGGCCGCTACGGGGCAGAACCACGTCGATCCGCGCGCTCGGATGGGCGGCCCGGATTGTCCGTACTGTCTCGATGAAGCAGCGATCCGACCCGTAGAGCTCGAAACCCTGATGCACGCAGGTGATTTGGGTGACCGGTGCATCGCCGCGGGCGCGGCTGAATATGAACCGGCGCGTCGTCCCGGCGGAGCCCGGCTCGGCGAATGCGTCACGCTGAAGAGTCTGTGCCGTCTCCGGCCCAAACGCGAACGGATGCGATGCCCCGTGAGCACCGACTGGGCTAGAAGATGTCGTGAGTATCGAGAAATCTACCATAAGATGAATACTTATCAGTCTATAACAACCGTGAGTTGTATCGCCTGTTTAGGCGACCGTTATTCCTGTCTCCGTACAATATGAATCGCTGACAAGAAAGGAAGAGCCGTGCCCGTTGATGTGCCCACACTACTTATTCTTGGGACACGCGGGATTCCGGCCGCCCATGGCGGCTTCGAGACTTTCGCGGAACGACTCGCGCTCTATCTGGCGGGTCGCGGCTGGCGCGTGGGCGTGTATTGCCAGGCAGAGGTCGACCGGGTGGGGGACCGAATCTCGACCCGAACCTGGAACGGCATCGAACTGATCACCGTGGAGGTCGCCCTGCGCGGCCCGGCCGCGACGCTGGCCTTCGATGCGTTCTGCGTGAAGGACGCGGCGTCGCGGGGCGGCGTCTGCCTCGTTCTCGGCTACAACGGCGCGGCGTTCCTACCCTATCTGCGGGTGCGCGGCGGCCGGATCCTGACCAACATGGACGGGATCGAGTGGCGTCGGCCGAAATGGTCGCTGCCGGTCCGGACGTTCTTCTACCTGAGCGAGTGGATCGCCGCCTGGGCGTCGCAGCGCCTCGTGGCCGACCATCCGGCGATTGCGGACCATCTCGCCCATCGCCGCCCACGGCGCGCCATCGCGACGATTCCCTACGGGGGCGACCCGCCGCCGGCGGATCTCGGGCCGCCTCCGCTCGGTCTCACGGCGGGTCGCTACCTCGTGTCGATCGCCCGCATCGAGCCCGACAACAACATCCTGACGCTCGTCGAGGCGTTCTCACGCAAGCCGCGGGGCATGCGGCTCGTGGTGCTCGGAACGTTGAAGGTCGGCAATGCCTATCACCGTGCGGTCGAGGACGCCGCGGGACTGGAGGTGCTGATGCCGGGAGCGATCTACGAGCCGGAACTGGTCCAGAGCCTCCGGGTCCACGCCCGCGCCTATCTTCACGGCCACACGGTCGGCGGCACCAACCCGTCGCTGGTCGAGGCGCTGTGGGCCGGCAACGCGGTGATCGCCCACGACAATCCCTTCAACCGCCACACCGCGGGCGATGGTCAGTTCTACTTCACGGACGGGGACAGCTGCGCCGCCGCCATCGAGCGCGTGATCGCCGACGACGATGCGGTCGCGGCGGCCGGTGCGGCGGCGCGGGCGCGTGCCGAAAGCTTCCGCTGGGACGACGTGTTGGCAGCCTACGAAGGCGAGCTGCGCCGGGTCGGCGGCTACCCGGCGCTCGCCGCATCGCCGATCCGGATCGACGCCAGCCCGGCTCGCGCGACGGTCGGGACCGACATGTGAGCGCGAACCGGCGCTCGGTGCTGGCCGGCGGCCTCGCGCTCGCCGGCGCCGGTCCGCTCCCGGCTGCGGCCGTGGCCGAACCGCTTCCGCTGCGCCGCGGCATCGCCCTGTGGCCCTGGTTCTCGCTGACCACGGAGTTTCCGGCGCCGCGCATCGATTACGCCTGGCCGCCGTTCCAGGCTGACCGTCCGACCCCGACCCGCGACGACCTGCGCCGGCTGGCCGTGCTGGGCTTCGATTTCGCGCGGCTTCCCCTGGATCCCGGACCGTTCGTGGCGTTCACGGGCGGGCGCCGGGCCGACCTCATGGCCATGCTCTCGGCCGCGATCGACGACGTGCTGGCCGCCGGGATGCGCGTCCTCGTCAACGTGCAGGCGAATGCCGCCACGCATCATTACACGCCCGACGCGTTCTACGGATCGGACCGGGCGCCGCTGTTCCCCGCCTATCGCGATCTCATCGCGGACCTCGCCCGGCTCTGCGTCCGGAAGGGTATCGGGCGGGTGGCGCTGGAGCCGGTCAATGAGCCGCCGCAGGGCTGTGGGGCCGAGGCCTGGAACCGGGTCCAGGCCGGGCTCCTCACCGCAGCGCGGGGCGCCGCGCCGGGCCTGACCCTGGTGGCGACCGGCGCCTGCGGCAGCCTCGTCTCCGGGCTGACGGTCCTCGACCCGGAAGCCCTCGCCCGGTTCACGCCGCTGCTCTACACCTTCCACTTCTACGAGCCATACCTGTTCTCCCACCAGGGCGCGACATGGCTCACCGAAGAGCCGTTCTATCGCTGGCTGAACGCCGTGCCCTGGCCCGGCACCCCGGGGCGCCAGCCCGAAACCCTGGCGGCGGTCCGGGCGCGCATGGCTGCCGACCGCGCGGTCCCGGAGGCCGAGAAGGCCCGGGACCGCGCGGTGATCGAGGCGAAGCTGCGCGACTACTTCGCGGCCGAACCGGGACCGGCCTACCTGGCGAAGGAGCTGGCCCCGGTCGCGGCCTGGGCCGACCTCTACGGGATCCCGGCGCGGCAGATCCTGATGGGCGAGTTCGGGGCTTTGCGCACCGATGCCCGATACACCGCATCCCGGGCGCCCGACCGCGCGGCCTATCTCGGCGACGTGCGGAGGGCGGCGGAGCAGGCGGGCTTCGGCTGGTCGTTCTGGAACCTGTTCGACGGGCTCGGCCTGATGGACGACGCGCATAGGATCGATCCCGCCCTTGTGGCCGCGCTGGGTCTCACGCCGCGGCCGTGAGCGGCCGTCAGGCCCGCGCGCGCAGGGAATTGGGCGGAAACAGCACGATCAGCATCAGGGCGAACTTCGCCAGCATGGTGGTCTTGCCGGCCAGACCCTCGAAGGTGTTGACCAGGATCACGAAGGTAAGGATCGGCAGCCAGACGCCGCGTCGGCAGTTGCGCGCGATCTCCGTGAGATAAAGACTCACTGCCACGACCAGCAGCGTCGTCACCAGGATGCCGTGGTACAGCACGTCGGAAACGATCGAGTTCTCGATGCCCCATTCCAGGCCGTAGATCCGCCGCAGGGTGCTGACCTGCAGGAGGTCGGGCGCCAGCAGCAGCTGCCGGAACGGGACGGCATCGAAGATCGCCAGCATGTCGACCCGGGCCTGGGCGCTGCCGCCGTCCGAGACGAAACGGCTGAGCAGCGTGTCGAAGAACCCCACCGCTGCCAGCACCGCGACCATCACCGGCAGCGCCGTCAGCACGAAACACGCGCAGGCCGCCCCGATCATGGGGATGCGGTTGCTCCGCAGCGTCCGGTTCAGGGCGAAGAGGCCGACCGCCCCGCCGAGCGCGAGGGTCGTCACCGTGGCCGACCGGCCGCCGAAGGTCACCAGCGCGACGAGCTGCAGGGCGATCACTCCGGCCCGGAGCGCCGGGTTCAGGCGGCCACCGCCGTTGGCGAGCGCCAGGATGTAGCAGGCGGTGAGCGTCGCGTTGACCAGCGGGTGGCCCTGGAGCGCGGCCGAGCGCGTGTCCGTCTCGAACGCCATGCCGTCGAACCGGAACGGGAAGAACCGCTGGCCGCTGGCGAACTCGAACAGGCCGAGCAGCGCGTTGGCGAGCATCATCAGGTGGAAGACGGCCTCGATCCGCCGCAGCGTCGCGGCATCCCGGTCCATCAGCAGGATCGGGACGAGCCCGGCCAGCACGAAGGTGTCGATCGAGCCGGCCAAGCCCGTGCCGCCGCGGGCCGCGATCAGTATGAGCAGCAGCACGCCGCAGAAGGCCAGCAGCACGCAGGCCGGCCGGCGGTTGAGGGCCTGCGCGACCGGGATCACCGGGTTGCCTGCGCGCAGCATCGTCCAGCCGACCAGGGCGACGACCATGTAGGTCGCCGGATGGATCTTCGCGGGTGCCGAACCGCTGATGCCGTCGTAGTTGAGGCCGAGCGCCCAGAGCAGGCCGCCGGATACGCCGACCAGAACCACGGTCAGCAGGACGAAGGCCATCGATTCGAGCCGGGCCAGGCCGCGCAGGCGCGTGTCCGGCCTTGAACGCGCCGCCTGCCGGTGCGCGAAGCCCGCGGGCCGCGCCGTGCTCACGCGCTACGCCGGTCGAGCAGTAGGGAGCCGGAGACGGGCCGGCCCAGGGCTTCCGAGGTGTCGACCAGGTCGATCAGGTCGCGCTGGCGGGTGGCGCCGTTGCAGACGACCAGGAGCAGCCGGTCCGCCGCCGCCGCGATCGGGCCGAGACGCAGGTTTTCGGAGAGAACGCCGCCGTCGACGAGCACCAGTTCGAAGCGTCCCTTCACGCCGGCCAGAAAGCGTTCGATGTTGGTCGGGACCAGCGCATCGCGGATCGGCTTCTGGGTATCGCCGAGCCCGATCCGCCGGGCGCCGGTCTTCGCGTCGACCTGCGTGACAGCGTTGAGGCTCTGCTCACCGCGCAGCACGTCGAGGAGCCCGGCTGTGCCGGCGCTGTCGGTTCGGAGATCGGCATCGATCAGCAGCACGCGGTCGCCGCGTGCCACGGCCACAGAAGCGAGCAGCGCGATCACCGCCCGGCGCTCGGTCGCCTCGGCCTGGCCCGACGTCACCAGCAGCGCCAGCGAGCGGCCCCGCGTACCCGCCGTGGTGGCGAGGTGGTCCAGGGTGAAGCTCGCGGCTGCCGTGCTGGCGCCGCCCGGCTGGACGCCCGGGATCACCGCGACGACGGGGGCGTTCGACAGCCGCTCCAGTTGACGCGACGACAGGACCGTCGGCTCCAGGTATTCCCGGGTCAGCGCGAGGCCGGCGCCGAGGCCGAGGCCGCCTGCCAGCGCGGCGGCGACCAGGATCAGCCGCGGCGGCCAGCTCGCATCCTGCGGCGGCCGGGCCGATGTGATGATGCGGGCATTCGAGCTGTCGATCCCAGACTGCTCCTTGATCTCGCGGGTACGCACCAGGAAGGTGTTGTACACGGTGCGGGCCGCCTCGACCTCCCGCTCCATCTCGCGCAGCTGAACCGAGGATTGCGCGGTCACCGCCGATTGCCGCTGCAGCCGCTCCAGGTCGGCTGCGAGCGACTTCTCGTTGGCCTGGGCGCGCTGGTACTCGGTCTCGGCGGCGCCGGCGATGCGGTTCAGTTCTGCGTCGATCAGGCGGCGGACATCCTGCATCTGCGTGCGTACGGCGGCGATGTAGGGATGGCGCTCGCCGAGGTTGGTGCGCAGGTCCGCTTCCTTGGCGGCGAGCTCGGCATACTGGCCGCGCAGCCGGTCGACCGCCGAGGATTGGACGGCCTCCGGCATCGCCCCGGAGCCGATTGCCTGGCCGCGCGCATCCTTGATACCCTGAAGGCGCGCCTTCGCCTCGGCGGTCCGGGCCCGCGCCGCCACCAGACGGGCGTTGGAATCGGTGAGCTGCTGCTCGTTCACGAGCCGACCGCTCGACGCGATCAGGCCGTTGCGCGCCTTGTAGTCCTCGAGCTTCTTGTCGGCGGCGTTGACCGCGTTGCGCAGCTCGTCGAGGCGTCCGCGCAGGTCGCCGGAGGCGCGCTTGGCGGCGTCGGAGCGCGCCTCGGTCTGGTCGGCCAGGTAGGCGCTCGCGATCGCGTTGACGATGCGGGCCGACAGGTCGGGATCCACCGTGGTGACGACCACGTCGATCACGAACACCTTGTCGGCGCGCTTGACCGCAAGCTTGCGCCGCAGCTGGTCGAGCGCCCGGCCGCGCGCATCGACCGGCCGCTCCGGCTTGGGACCGAGCACCAACTCCCGGAGCGAGGCGATGCTGCGCGCGACCAGGCCGTCCTGAGCCGCGCCGAACCCGGGCTCGCTCTCCAAGCGCGCCTGCGTCACGGCCCGGCCCAGGACCGCGTCGGATTCGATCACTTTCACCTGGCTCTCGACCTGGGCGATGCCGCCGTCCGGCGACAGCGCGGCGGGATTGACGTCGTTCAGGACGACCTGCCGGTCGCGCGGGTCGATCAGGATCTGCGCGGTCGCGGTGTAGAGGGACGGGGTGATCAGAGCATAGGCGAGGACCAGCAGCCCGAGCACCAGGGCGGTCCCCAGCACCGTGCGC
Source organism: Methylobacterium sp. CM6246 (assembly GCF_054818005.1). NCBI lineage: Bacteria > Pseudomonadati > Pseudomonadota > Alphaproteobacteria > Hyphomicrobiales > Methylobacteriaceae > Methylobacterium > Methylobacterium sp. CM6246. The sequence continues at coordinate 5,921,548 of NZ_JBTXKY010000001.1, read as the reverse complement.
TTGCGCCGCCACAGGATGCGCCACAGGTCGCCGAACTCGGCGGTGGTGTCGGGCCGGGTCGGGCCCGTCCGCTCCGGCTGTGCCGGATGGACCGGCGCGAGCCAGCTCGCCACGGCAATGTTACGGTCGATCTGTGCCACGATCGGTCACCATCGTCTCGAACTCGGTCGGTCCCTCGCGGGCTCCACCCCCACTGCAAGTGTCGCGCAGACTGCTGACAATCCCTCAAGACTGCCGAGGGTCGTGGCCGCACGCACCGATTACTCAGCGTCTGGTAAACGCCCTCTACCGAAGTTTGCTGCCGCCAGGATTATCCGTCCCGTTAGGGTTTGGGAATTAGGTCGTAGCCGCAGCCGTGATCTGCCGGACTGCTACACTGCGCAGGGGCGCTCCATCATGCATGTGAGAGTTCGCCTGGACGGCGCCGAACCACGCCGCTGGCAGATCGCTCTGTTGGAGCGAATCGCCGCGACACCCGGCATCCGCGCCGTCAGCATCGACGCCGCGCAGGTCCCGAACGGGTGGCCCGACACGGTCGAGCTGCTGTTCCGGCTGGAGGCACTGATCCACCGTCTGCCGCGTATCGGCTCGGAGCGCCTGCCGCCGACCGCCCTCGACCCATGGCGGCGGCAAGACGCCTGGCCCGATCTGACGATCGACCTGTGCGGTGACCTACCTGCCGGGCCCCGCATCTGGCATCTGGCCTTCGACGGCCGGCGCGGCGACGACGCCCTGCTGGCGAGCTTGCTGGCCGGTGCCGTCCCGCGGGCTACGCTGATCGCGGATGGGCGCATTCAGGCCGAAGGCCGGCTCGGCACCGACCGGCCCGGCATCCTTCTCGCCGGCATCGACGACGCGCTGGCGCGGACGGTGACCCTGATCGCCGCAGCAACCGCTCGCCGCGCCGCCGGGCGCAGCGCTCCGCCCTCGGCCGTGCCCGAGCCGTCCCCGAGGCCCGAGCGGACGTTGCCGGGCAGCGAACTCGGTTCGCGCGCAGTGCGGATGCTGGCCGGCGCGGTCATCCGCCGCCTGTACCATCTCTGCTACCGCGCTCCGCACTGGCGCTGCGGCTGGCGGCACCTCGACGGACCGGACCTGATCGACCTCGGGCGTCACCCCCAGACCGGGTGGACCGATCTGCCGGATGACGGCCACCGCTTCTACGCCGACCCGTTCCCGCTCGCCTACGCCGGGAGCACGCACGTCTTCGTCGAGGAATTTCCGCACGCGACCGGCAAGGCGATCATCTCAGCCGTCCGGTTCGGCCCGGACGGCCCGGAGGGCACGCCCGTGCCGGTCCTGGAGGAGCCCCATCATCTCTCCTATCCGTTCGTGTTCGAGCGTGACGGGGCGGTCTGGATGGTCCCGGAGAGTTCCGCGGCCGGCCGGGTCGATCTCTACCGGGCGACCCGCTATCCCGGAGGTTGGGTCAAGGAGGCGACGCTGCTCTCCGACGTGGTCGCCAGCGATGCGACGCTCCTCGAACACGGCGGCCGATGGTGGCTGTTCGCGACCGTGCGCGATGCCGCCACCGAGGCGCCTCCCGGCTCCGGATCCTACCACGACGCGCTGTGCCTCTGGTCGGCTCCCGATTTCCGGGGTCCCTACACGCCGCATCCGGCCAACCCGGTCCTGATCGATCCTGCGACCGCCCGGCCGGCCGGGCGCATCGTCGAGCGCGGCGGCCAGCTGATCCGCCCGGTCCAGGACTGCGCCACGGGTTACGGCCGCGCCCTCGGGCTGGCGCGGATCGATCGCCTGGACCCGGACGGGTTCGCCCAGACCCTGATCGGCCTCATCGAACCAGGCCCGGCCTGGGCCGGGACACGGCTCCACACCGTCAATTCGGGTGGTGGCATCGAGTGCATCGACGGCTCGGCCCGAGCCCCTCGGATCCGGATGCCGGGCCGTTCCTGATCGCTTCGCAGCGTTGCCGGCGTCGGTAGCCCCCAAACCCATGGGTTCAGCCTGTTGCAACAGGGCTTCAGGGGTCAAAACGCTGTCCCAGCGCTTGTTGCCTACCTCGATGGTGGATAACGCAACTTGTGCGTGCCTTAAGCCGGATGGACTAATTGCATAGATTGTATTTTGGTTTGAGGATGTCTGATATCCCGTGCGTCCGATCAATCGGAGTGACTGTTTCATGAGTGCAAGCGCCACGATCGGAACCGACATGCCTGCGCGCAACGCCCTGAATGTCAGGCTCTCGCGGATCGCCGCCGTTGCCGGCATCCCGGTCGAGGCGTTCTTCACCGAATCGGTGTCTGCGACCCATGGCGGTCTGATCGAGCTGATCCGCCTCTGGGACGCGGCCGAGACGGAGACCGTGCGGGCCGAGATCCTGGCCGGCACCCGCGCGGTCGTCGCCGGGGCGAGCGACAACCTTCGCTGAGGAACGCTCGGCCGCCGCGATACGGAGCTGAGCCGACGCGTCGGATGCCGCATCGGATCGATCCCTGCCCATCGATATTTCCATGTCGTCGGCCCTGGCGGGAGCCCCACGAGATCGCTACATTGCGAACGCGGGGCTGCAGAGTCCGTCAGGAGCACTTTCCCCGGGGCCTTATCGACTCCCTCGGGAGCTGTCCCTGGCCTCGTCCCTGGACTTGGCCAACACGGCGCCCACCTACTCTGTAGGTTTCCCGGGATCGATCCTCCAACGGCTCACGTGGCTCCGCACTCATCGTCTTCAGATACCGGATCTCCCAGCCCGGACGCGGTCCTCAAGGCCGCACTGCGCAGTTCGGCACTGGCCGCCCGGGACGCGCTGGATCCGGCCGCCCGGCTGGACGCCTCCGCTCGGATCGCCCGCGCGCTGCTGGCTCTGCCGGAACTGGCCGAGGCCCGGCTGGTCGGCGCCTATTGGCCCATCCGCAGCGAGGTCGATCCGCGTCCCGCTGCCGAGGGGTTGCTCGCCCGTGGCCAAGCGGTCGCACTGCCGCACGTTACCCCCGAGGGACTGATCTTCCGGGAGTGGCGGGCCGGGGACGCGCTGGTCGCCGGCCGCTTCGGCCTGAGCGAGCCGGATCCGTCGCTTCCGCCCGTGGAGCCCGACGCCCTGATCGTGCCGCTCGCTGCCTTCGATCGCGACGGCCAGCGCATCGGATACGGTCGCGGGTACTATGACGGCGCGATCGCGCGCTTGTCCGCTCGGCGACCCGTCCTCACGGTCGGGGTCGGCTTCTCCGTCCAGGCGGTTGAACACGTGCCGGCTGAGCCGCACGACCGGCCGCTCCAGTTCGTGATCACCGAGATGGGCGTGATCCGGTTCGACAGGACATCCTGATCCATGCGGCTGCTCTTTCTCGGCGACGTGATCGGTCGCCCGGGCCGTACCGTCGTGTGCGAGCGCCTGCCCAAACTCCGGGAGCGCTGGCGGCTCGACTGCGTCGTGGTCAACGGTGAGAACGCCGCCGGCGGCTTCGGCATCTCCGAGACGATCTGCGACGAGCTGATCCAGGCGGGCACCGATGCGGTGACGCTCGGCAACCACAGCTTCGACCAGCGCGAGGCGCTGGTGTTCATCGCCCGTCAGCCCCGTCTGGTGCGGCCGGCGAACTATCCTCCGGGTACGCCGGGCCGCGGCGCCACCGTGGTGGAGACGCAGGGCGGAGCCCGGGTGCTCGTGGTCAACGTGATGGGCCGGGTCTTCATGGACGCCATGGACGACCCCTTCACCGCAGTCGAACGCGAGATCTCCGCTTGCCCGCTCGGGGCCGCCGCCGACGCCGTCGTGGTGGACGTGCACGCCGAGGCGACCAGCGAGAAGCAGGCGTTAGGCCATTACCTCGACGGCCGTGCCAGCCTCGTGGTCGGGACCCACACCCACACGCCGACGGCCGATCACCGGATCCTGCCCGGCGGCACGGCCTACCTGTCGGATGCCGGCATGTGCGGCGACTACGATTCGGTCATCGGCATGCAGAAGGATGAGCCGATTCGCCGGATGATCCAGAAGACGCCGGGTTCCCGCTGGGAGGTCGCCGGCGGCGAGGCGACGCTGTGCGGCTTCGCCGTCGAGACGCAGGCGGACGGCCTGGCGACCCGGGTCGCGGCGGTCCGCCTCGGTCCGCATCTCGAGGAGAGCTGGCCTCGGTTCTGGGACTAGCGCCCTCGCAGCCGAGGCGGGTGCCGGCACGCGCCGCCCCAGGAACTTCAGCGGCCCGCACCCGTAGATTGCAGAGATCCTCTGAACCAGGGAGCTCCGCATGCCTCAGATGTTCGACTGGATTTTCTTCGCCATCATGCTTCCGTTTCCGGCCTATCTGGTCTGGGACTGGTACCAGCACCGCTAAAGCCCGCGATCGAGCCGGTTCCGCCATCCCGCGTCCGACCACCCGAGATCGAACCCGCCTAAGTCGAATGGGCCGCTTGTGCAGGGCTGATGCCTACCTCATGCCACGGGTGGATCCGGTCTCGCCCGGTCTGGCGCCACACAAGCGTGTCCGCGGTGAGACTTGATCGCAGGTGGGGCTGCCCCCACAGTGGCCGTGACGGGCCCCGCTTCTTGGCGACCCCATGTTGAGATCAGGTTAGAGCGACCGATGGCCGCCCGCGACAACAGTGAGAATAGCAGTCCACCGCTGGCGCGACCCGGGATTTATCTCGGGCGTATGGTGATATTCCTGATCCTGGTGGGCTTCCTGGCCTTCATCCTGTTCAAGCAGATCACCCCAGCCTTCCTGGCCAATCCCGGGCTCAACGGGCTGATCCTCGGGGTTCTGCTGATCGCGGTGCTGATCGCCTTCGGGCAGGTCGTCCGGCTGTTCCGCGAGGTCGGCTACGTCAACGCGGTGGCGACCGGTGCTCAGGCCCGGAAGCCGCCGGCGCTGCTCGCCCCGATGGTGCCGATGATCGCGGCCCGGAAGACCGGGGCGCTGCTGCCGGGGACCTCCGGCTACCTCGATACGATCGCGGCGCGCCTCGACGAAGGCCGCGAGATGCTGCGCTACATCGCCGGCATCCTGATCCTGTTGGGCCTGCTCGGCACGTTCTGGGGCCTGATCGACACGCTTTCGGCGGTCGGCGGGGTGATCAAGGGCATGCGTGGCGGCGGCGATGCCGGGGTGATGTTCGACGAGCTCAAGTCCGGGCTCGCCGTGCCGCTCTCAGGCATCGGCCTCGCCTTCTCGGCCTCGCTGTTCGGTCTCGCCTCGTCGCTGATCACCGGTTTCCTGGAACTGCAGGCCGGCCAGGCCCATGCCCGTTTCCACAACGAATTGCAGGATTGGCTGCTGTCCGGAACGGCGTCCGAGCCGGCAGTGGCGGGAGCTGTCCGGCCTGTTGCCGCCGCCGCCGGTGCGCAGGATCTCAAGGAGGCGGTCGAGCGTCTGACCACGATCGTATCCGAGGGCGGGGGCGGCCGTGCCGCGACGCTGGCCATGACCAACCTGGCCGAGGGCATCCAGGGCCTCGTCCAGCACATGCGCGCCGAGCAGCAGATGATCCGCGACTGGGTCGAGGCCCAGGCGAGCCGCGAGCGTGAGCTGAAGCAGGTGCTCGACCGGCTCGGCCGGGAGCGGGTGTAGTGGCCTCGACCGCGGCCCGCGCCCGGCGCCCCCTCAACGTCTGGCCCGGCTACGTCGATGCCCTGGCGACGCTGCTGCTGGCGGTAGTGTTCCTGCTCACGGTGTTCGTGGTCGGCCAGTTCTTCCTGTCGCAGGAATTGACCGGGCGAGACGCCACGCTGGTCAAGCTCAACCGCCAGATCGCCGACCTCACCGATCTTTTGGCCTTGGAGCGCTCGAACCGCCGCGGCCAGGAGGACGAGGTCCGCAGCCTTCGCACCACGCTCGCCGGCGTCGAGGCCGAGCGTGATCAGGCCAAGTCGCAGGCCGAGGCCGCGACTGTCAGCCAGGGGGCCGCGGGTGCCCTTGACAAGCAGCTGGAGGCCGAGCGCGGCGCGACAAAGCGGGCGTTGTCCCAGGTCGATCTCCTGAACGAGCAGATCAGCGCCATGCGCCGCCAGCTCGCAGCCCTCGAGGATGCGCTGGCCGCCTCGGAGACCCGCGACCGGGAATCGCAGGTGCGGATCGCCGAACTCGGCAGCCGGCTGAACGTCGCCCTGGCCCAGAAAGTCCAGGAGCTGGCGCGCTACCGCTCGGACTTCTTCGGGCGCCTGCGACAGATTCTCGGCAACCGGCCGGACATCCGGGTGGTCGGCGACCGCTTCGTGCTGCAATCCGAGGTGCTGTTCCCCGGCGGCTCCGCGACGTTGAAGCCGGAGGCAGGCCCGGAGCTCGACCGGATCGCCGCGGCCATCGCCGACCTTGCCCGGCAGATCCCGGCGGACCTGCCGTGGGTCCTGCGGGTCGACGGCCACACCGATGCGCGGCCGATCATCACCGCGCAATTCCCGTCGAACTGGGCGCTCTCGGCTGCCCGGGCGATCGCGGTGGTGCAGTATCTCGCGAGCAAGGGCATCCCGCCGCAGCATCTCCTGGCCGGGGCCTTCGGCGAGTTCCAACCCCTCGACGCCGGCACCACCGAGGATGCCTATGCCAGGAACCGCCGGATCGAGATGAAGCTGACGGAGCGGTAGGCGCTCGCCCGTCCGATAGACCGGACCGAACGACGCGCTTCGAGAGCCCCGCCCGCAATGGCGCACACCGACGGCGATGTCCTCGGGGGCGGACTCATCGCTCGGCGCCGACCAGGTCCAGGGTGGCATGGGACGTCCCCAGCCCCTCGGCCCGAGCGTGGCCGTCTTCGGCGACCATCGTGTGGGAGATCTCGCCAGCATCGGATTGCTGCCCGTGGCGTCGGCCTGCGCGAGCATCTCGGAAGCGGCATTGGCGTAGCCGAGGCAGTCGATCGGGCTCTATCCACCGGACGGGAGACACGTAGGCACGGCGGGGCCTAGACCTTCAAGGCGGCCGCCCGTTGAAGTACGATCACGGTCCTGTTCCGGCTCTCGGCGACGGACACGAGCCTTCCGTCCCCGAACCCTACCCAGCCAAGTCCCAAAACTACTCGGCGGCGGGGATGCGCTCGCCGCGCGTACGAAGCCCCTTGCCGCGGGCGGTCTCGTCCAGGGCGTCGGTGAATTGCAGGCTCGCGAGCTGCGCGTAGAGCGCGCCCTGGGCCAGCAGGCTCTCGTGGGTGCCGGTCTCGACGATGCGACCGTCGTCGAGGACGAGGATCCGGTCCGCGGCGCGGATCGTGGCGAGACGGTGGGCGATCACCAGGGTGGTGCGCCCACGCATCAGCGTGTCGAGGGCGGCCTGGACGGCGCGCTCGGATTCCGCGTCGAGGGCCGAGGTCGCCTCGTCGAGTAGCAGGATCGGCGAATCCTTGAGGATCGCCCGGGCGATGGCGACGCGCTGACGCTGCCCGCCGGAGAGGGTCACGCCGCGCTCGCCGACCTGGGTGTCGTAGCCCTGCGGCAGGGCCGCGATGAAGCCGTGCGCGTTGGCAAGTTCGGCGGCATGCCGCACCTCGGCCTCACCGGCCTCGGGGCGCCCGTAGCGGATGTTCTCGGAGACCGTCCCGGAGAACACCACCGGATCCTGCGGGACCAGGGCGATGCGAGCGCGCAGCGCCTCCGGATCGACCCGCGCGATGTCGATGCCGTCGACCAGCACGCGGCCGCCCTGCGGATCGTAGAAGCGCAGGAGCAGCTGCAGCACCGTCGACTTTCCGGCACCGGACGGTCCCACGATGGCGATGCGCTCGCCGGGGGCCGCCGCGAAGGTCAGCCCGTCCAGGGCAGCGTGACCGGGCCGGGTCGGATAGGCGAAGCGCACGGCCTCGAAATTCACGGCGCCGCCGGCCGGCACGGGAAGGGGCAGGGCCGGGGAGGGCGCACGGATCGCGGGCTCGGACGCGAGGATCTCGGTCAGCCGCTCGGCCGCGCCGGCCGACATCGCGAGGTCGCCGTAGACCTCGGAGAGCTGGCCGAGCGCGCCTGCGCCGAACACAGCGTAGAGCACGAATTGCGACAGCTCACCGCCGGTCATCGTGTGGTTGAGTACGCCCTGGGCGCCGTACCACATCACCCCGACCACCGAGGCCGAGATGAGGAAGATCGCCACACCGGTGAGCAGCGCCCGCGCCCGGATCGAGTCCCGGGCGGCCGTGTAGGCGTCCTCTGAGGCGGCCGCGAACCGGGCCGCAGCCGTGCCGGAGCGCCCGAAGGCTTGCATGGTCCGCACCGCTCCGACCGCCTCGGCGGCGTAGGCCGAGGCGTCCGCCAGCCGGTCCTGCGCGGCCCGGGAGCGCCGCCGCACGCCGCGGCCCGAGACGATCAGCGGGAACACGATCACCGGGATGGCGGCCAGCACCATCACCGACAGGCGCGGGCTGGTGATCACCATCATGGCGGTCGCGCCCACGAACAGGAATAGGTTGCGCAGCAGGATCGAGACGGAAACGCCGAAGGCCGACTTGATCTGCGTCGCGTCCGCGGTGAGGCGGGAGACGATCTCGCCCGATTGCGAGCGGTCGAAAAAGGCGGGGTCGAGGATCGTCAGCCGGGCGAAGACGGCGCTGCGCAGATCCGCAACCACGCGCTCGCCCAGCGTGACCACGGTGTAGACCCGGGCCGCACTGGAGAGCGCGAAAGCCGCGACCACCCCGAGCAGCGCGAGGAAGTAGGCGTCGATCACGTTCGCGCCGTCGGCCGTGAAGCCGTGGTCGATGACGCGCCGCATGGCGATCGGCACCACCAGGGTCGAGGCCGAGGCGCAGACGAGAGCCAGGATGCCGGCAACGATCCGCCCGCGATACCGCAGGGCGAAGGGCAGGAGCGGCCGGAGCGCGCTCAATGGGGCCTTCGGCCGGCCGGAAGCCGCCGCTTTGGTCTTACGGGCCATCACGCCTCACGCGTCTCTTCCCACCCGGTCCACGGCGCTTGTTCCCGGAGAGAGCCTGCGATATACGCCGCCCCTCATCCGATTGCGCGTGTTCAATGGCCGCGGGCCGCCACCACGGTCGGCTTGGACGTGCCGTTGCCACGAACCTACGGTTCGGTGCAACCGCTGACACCTTCCGCATTCCGGGCCGGGCGGCGCCTCCTGCGCTCCCCGCCGGCATGCCAGAACAGGAACGACAGGTCATGGCGAAGGACGCGGCCGCAAAGGCCAAGGGGACCGAGCACCCCGACTACCACTTCATCAAGGTCGTGATGACGGACGGTACCGAGTACCGGACCCGTTCGACCTACGGCAAGGAGGGTGACACCCTCAACCTCGACATCGATCCGCTCACCCACCCGGCCTGGACCGGCGGCGAGCAGAAGATGCTCGATCGCGCTGGCCGTGTCTCGCGCTTCAACTCGCGGTTCGGCAACCTCGGCAAGCGCTGATCCCGGACGGATCGCGCCGAAACGAATCAGAACGGGCGGTCCCTCGCGGGGCCGCCCGTTTTTTCGTGCCTGTTCTGCGCCGTCGCAGAGCGGGGCGAGAATTTTCTGGCGGAATGGTCTGGCGAATTTTCCAGCTCGCCGACGCGTTCGATCTTGTCTGACGCCGCAGAGAGAAAATATTCTTCTGTCTCGGTGCGCACCGGTCGTACCACCCGGCCGGCCCGGTCGGCGCGGCCTCTTTTCCAGCCAAGCCGAGCCGTCGTAATGTCCGGTGCCGTCGACGATCCGCCCGGTCACGATCCTCGGTCGTCACGGTCTCGCACGGACCCGGTGGCGGCTGTTTGTCTCGAGGTCTTCGTCGCGCGGAGCCTGAGTAGTTTCAAATTTAAGTCGATAAATCTTCTTGCGCGCTTGAGCTTTGCAAGCGGCGACTGTGGGGTTTTTCATGAAGCGCTGGCTGTTTTCCGTCGTCGCCGTTCTGCTGACCTTCGCCGCACCGGCCTTGGCGGGTGAGAAAATCAAGGTCGGCATCATGAGCGATGCCGAGGACGTCTGGGCGAAGGTCAAGATGATCGCCGCCAAGGACGGGCTCGATCTCGATCTCGTCGTGTTCTCGGACTACCTCCTGCCGAACGCCGCCCTGGATGCCGGGGACCTTCAGGCCAACGCCTTCCAGCACAAGCCTTTCCTGGAGAACCAGATCGCCGCGAAGGGTTACAAGATCGCGCCGGTCGGGGCCACGATCGTCTCGCCGATCGGGCTCTATTCCCGGCGCATGAAGGCGGTCGGCGAACTCAGGAACGGCGCGTCGGTCGGCATCCCGAACGACCCGTCGAATGGCGGGCGCGCCCTGCTGCTGCTTCAGGCGCAGAAGCTGATCAAGCTGAAGGACGGCGTCGGCATCCTGCCCACGGTGCTCGACGTGACCGACAATCCGAAGAAGCTTCAGTTCCGTGAGATCGACGCGGCCCAGTTATCGCGCAGCCTCGACGATCTCGATGCTGCGGTGATCAACACCAATTACGCGGTCGAGGCAGGCCTGAAGCCGGGCAAGGACTCGATCGCGATCGAGTCGTCGGTCGACAATCCCTACAGCAACTTCATCGCGGTTCGGGAGACGGACAAGAACGCTCCGTGGGTACCCAAGCTCGTCCACGCCTATCAGAACGATACGATCCGGGCCTACATCACGGACAAGCGGCCGGGGGAAGTGCCGGCCTTCTGAGGTCTGCGCGCGGTCGGAGCCTTCGGGACCGACCGCGCCGCCCTCCTCAGCCCTCGCCGAGGCGGAACGCCATGCGCAGCAGACCCTGCTGGGCCGCCACCGGACTCTCCACCGGCATCGGCGTCGGGCGGTCATCGGTGATCAGCGAATCCAGGTGCAGGATGCGGGCATGCAGCCGGCGCGCCCGCAGGATCAGCTGCTGGAGGCGCATCGGCAGCAGGGAGAAGTCCGACTGCTTCGGCGGCTCGGACTTGCCGAGCTTGACCCGATGCTTCTCCTGCAGCGCCTCCGCCGGGGTCATCTCGCCCTCCGACACCGCGCGCTGCACGAGCAGCCACGACGCGATCTGCATCAGCAGCGTCGTGAGGCGCATGCTCTCGGCCGCGTAGCTGAGCGTGGCATCCCGGGAAACCAGGCGCGACTCGTCCCGGCCCTGGCCGTCGAGATAGGCCGCCGTCTCTTCCACGAGCAGCATGCCGTCGCGGAACAGCGTCTTGAACGCCTCGGAATTGACGTAGGTCTTGCCGAAATCGACCCAGTCCCGATCGTCCCGGAACGTGACATCGAAGCCGTTCATGTGCCTCTCCTGTGCCGCCGACGGGCCAAGCCGTCCCGGACCGGGACATTCCGGCCATGGCTCTCGGGCGACGCCGCAATCCTAGCGCCGAACCGCGGCGGCATCAGGGTTAGATCTTCCTTAACCTTAATGAGCCGGCCGATGGTTAAGATATGGCGTACACGGCCAGCTGCAAGCATTCAAAAGGTGACCTGGACACCACCGAATACACGGTGCCTTGGACCGGTCTTGGAATCGGGCTCCCCTCGGGCGCGCAGGCCTTGAACAGGGGCGCGGCGGCGACGCCAGGATCAGTTGCATGACCCATTTCGAGACACCCGGAAGGTGTATCGCCGTCCGGGCTCGGCAGAGCCGGAGGCCCGAGCCGCTCGCAGCCGCGCAATCGTGAACGGGTCCAAGGGCTTGGTTCAGCACGTCGGCTCATGCCGAGCCGGTAGTCACCCCGGCGGTGGCCGTTTTAATGCTGATGCTGGTGACCGCCACCGGGCGCGCTCGCCCCGATCGGTGCAACCGAGAAGGTGACCGGCACGGTGCCGGCACGCTGGAACGTGAGCGTCCCGGACACGCTGTCGCCGGCCTTCGGGGCGCCCGAAAGGCCCTCGAACATCAGGTGATAGCCGCCGGGCTTCAGCTCCACGGTCTCGCCTGGCTTGACCGTCAGGCCTCCGGAGACCGGGGCCATCTTCATCACGCCGCCCTCCATCGACATGGAGTGGATCTCGCCCGAGCGCGCGAACGGCACCGCGGCGCCCGTCAGCGTGTCCGGGGCGGTGCCGGAGTTGCGGATCGTCACGTAGCCGCCAGCGACCTTGGCGCCGTTCGGCGTGGCGCGCAGCCAGGGCGTGTCGATCGTGAGGTCGCCGGCCTTGATCGGGTCGGCCTGGGCCGCCCCCGTGAACACGCTGAGGCCGAGGAGGGCCGCGCAAAAGATCTTCATCGGCATGCTTCCGTCCTGAGGATGATGATCGACCGAGACGACACGTCAGGCCCGCGCGGCCGGTCCTTATGAGGTAGGCGGAATCCTGCGCCGGCCGCGTTGCGGTGACATCTCTGCCACACTGGTCCACCCAGGACTGTTGTCGCCGTGCCGCATCCAGTCGCCACGTGCGCTGGCGCACGCCGACGCCACAATCCGGCCCCTTCGATAGGGAGTCTTAAGGCCATCCCGACACCGTGGCGACCGAGTACACCCGCTCTCGCCATGAACTGACGAACTCCGGACAAGAGCCAGCGACTGATGCGCATCAAGGCAACAAACCGGTTCACCGCCATGCTGGGCGTCGCCGCGCTCGGCACGCTCGGCCTCGGTGCCGCCGAGGCCCGCGACCAGGGCAACTATGCCCAGGCCGAATGGGCGCAGGACTACGCTTCGCCCGCCGCCATGCAGGTGCAGCGCGAGACCGTGCCGATCCTGTCGCCCCAGACCGTGTCGGCGACCGAGCAGATGGTCGAGCGCTACCGGGACATCGTCAACCGCGGCGGCTGGCGCCCGGTCTCCGGCGCCGACCGCCTGCGCGTCGGCGCCAAGGGCCCGGCCGTGGCCGCGGTGCGCCAGCGCCTGATCGTCACCGGCGACCTCGATCCGGCCGCCGGCGGCTCCGGCGTGTACGATTCGTACGTCTCGGCCGGCGTGAAGCGGTTCCAGGCCCGCCACGGCCTCAGCCAGACCGGCGCCATGAGCCTCGCCACCCAGCAGGCGATGAACGTGCCCGCCGACGTGCGGCTGCATCAGCTCGAGACCAACGTCGTCCGCCTGCGCTCCTATTCGGGCGATCTCGGCCGGCGCTTCGTGATCATGAACATCCCGGCCGCCCTGGTGGAGACCGTGGAGAACGGCCAGGTCGTCACGCTGCACGCCGCCGGCGTCGGCAAGATCGACCGCCAGTCGCCGATCATGAACACCAAGGCGACCCAGATCAACTTCAACCCGACCTGGACGGTCCCGGCTTCCATCGTGAAGAAGGACCTGATCCCGAAGATGCAGAAGGATCCGAACTACCTCACCGACAACAAGATCCACATCCTGTCGGGCAACGGTGAGGTCTCGCCGCGCTCCATCAACTGGAACTCGGACGAGGGCACGCGCTTCACCTACCGGCAGGAATCGGGCGCCGATTTCAACTCGATGGGAATCGTGCGCATCAACATCCCGAACCCCTACGGCGTGTTCATGCACGACACGAACACCAAGGGCGTGTTCGGCGACGATTTCCGCTTCATCTCGTCGGGCTGCGTGCGCGTGCAGAACGTGCGCGAGTACATCACGTGGCTCCTGAAGGACACGCCCGGCTGGGGCCGCGAGCAGGTCGAGCAGGCGATCGAGAGCGGCAAGCGCGTCGACGCCAACATCGCCCAGCCCGTGCCGGTCTACTGGACCTACATCACCGCCTGGGCGACCCCGGACGGCCTCGTGCAGTTCCGTGACGACATTTACAAGCGCGACGGCGTGAACGTGCCCTCGACCATCGGGGCGCCGACCCCGGTCGCCAGCGCCGAACCGCTGCCCCAGACTTTCGAGCCTGGCGACGAGGAGTAAGCGCTCCGCGCTTCGACCCTACGGGTTCATCCGAGGCCCGCACCCCGACCCGGGGTGCGGGCCTCGCGCGTTTGGGGCCGCTCTGTCATCCGGCAGTCAAATGCCTCTGCTTGGCCTTTGCCGCCGAGTAGGAGTCCCCGATGCCACGCGATTCGATCCCAGCGTCCGGACGTCTGACCCGCCGGGAGACCGTCGCCGGCGCCGCCGCCCTCTCGCTCCTGGCCGGCCGTGCCGGCGCGCAGGGATCCGCTGAGGCCACGGGCATCGTCTATGCCGTCGGGGCGGCCGGTTCCACGCGCGCGCCGCTGCCGGGCGTGCTGGTCTCCAACGGCCGGGAGGTGGTGCGGACGGACGGAGACGGCCGCTACCGCCTGCCGATGCCGGGAGACGGGGTGGTGTTCGTGATCAAGCCGCCGGGCTATGCCCTGCCGCGGGACGCCGACAACGTGCCCCGCCACTCCTACATCCACCAGCCCGGCGGGACGCCCGCGGGCCTCGGCCTGCGCTACAGGGGCCTCGCGCCTACCGGTCCGCTCCCGGCCTCGATCGACTTCACCCTGACGAAGGCCGACGAGCCGGCGGATTTCGACGTGATCCTGTTCACCGATCCGCAGCCCGAGAGCCGGTTCGAGCTCGACCACGTGCGCGACACCGCAGTCGCCCGGGCCATGGCGATCCCGGCGGCCTTCGGCCTCACCACCGGCGACGTGCTGTTCGACGACCTCTCGCTCTACGGCCGCTCCAACCGCATCGTCGGGCGGATCGGCCTGCCGTGGTACAGCCTGCCCGGCAACCACGACCTCAACATGCAGGCACCGGACGCCCGCCACAGCCGCGAGACCTGGAAGCGCGTGTTCGGGTCGCCGACCTACGCGTTCCGCCACGGGCGCGCGCTGTTCGTGATGATCGACAACGTCGAGTGGATGGGGCCGCCGGTGCCCGTGGGAGCCAACACCTACCGGGGCCATGTCGGTGAGCGCACGCTCACCTTCCTGAAGAACCTTCTGGCCGAGAGCCCGCCGGACGATTTGATCGTGCTGGCGACCCATATCCCGCTGGTGACCGATACCGGCGACGACCCGCGCAGCGCGACGATCGACCGGGCCGCGCTCCTCGACCTGTTGGCCGGCCGGACGGTGCTGAGCCTCGCCGGCCACACCCACACCACCGAGCACCATTACCTTGCGGAGCGGCACCACCACCACGTGATGACCGCCGTGTCCGGCTCGTGGTGGAGCGGGCCGGATACCCGCACCGGCATCCCGTCCGCCGACAGCCGCGACGGCACGCCGAACGGCTTCCACGTGCTCTCGATCCGCGGCACCGACTACACCACTCGCTTCGTCCCCGCCCAGGGCGAGCCGGACGCGGCGATGCGGATCGCCTTCGAGAGCGAATTGCGCCCGGCCGCCCCCGAGATCGTCCGGGCGAGCCACCCGATGCAGCGGCTGCGCCCGCCGGTCCCGCAGGACGCGCTGTCGGCGACCAACCTCGTGGTCAACGTGTTCGACGGCGGCCCGCGCACGAACCTCGCGATTCGGATCGGCGACCGGGCGCCGGCGCCGATGGCGCGGACGCGCCGGCTCGATCCGTTCGTGACCGAACTCTACGCCCGCTATCCCGAGACCAGGAAGAGCTGGGTGCAGGCGACGCCCTCGACCCACATCTGGACCGCGGGCCTGCCCGACGACCTCGCGCCGGGCGCCCACCGGGTCACGGTCGCGGGCACCGACGAGTACGGCCGGCCGATCCGCGCCTGCGTCGTGCTCGAAGTCACGGGCGACGGCGCGCGCGGTTAGGAGGTCACGTCGGTGCGAGCATGAACGCGGCCTGCGTCGCACGCGTCAACGCCGCGCGGAGGACCGTGATCGCGGCCATCAGGACGATGGTGAGCGCCGCGGCCTCCCACGGGCTTCGAGCGATCGGACCCCAGACGTTTTGGACGGCGAATAGGCTCAAGTTCGACGCGACCAGATAGATCAGGACGTGCCGACCGGGGCTGGTCCAGAGGCGCGGGACCGCGATGCGCCGCACGATCGCCATGCTGGCCGCCCGGTAGAGCAGCAGGAACAGCGCAGGCCCGATCACCCACACGGTCGATGGCGGGAACCGCGAAGGCAGGCTCCCGGTGATCGACGCGACGGTCAGGAGGGCGTAGGTCGCCGACGCGGCGAGGCAGAGATCGATGCCGCCGAAAGGCTCCGTCCTGTCGGCGTAAAAGGCCCCCAGGAACAGCCACATCGCGTACGGGGCGAGTGGGAAATACGTGTTGTCCGGCGCGGGGACGAAGATCGCCAGCCAGGGCAGATCGGGACCGTCGAACGGGAGACATCCGAACGCGGCCGAGGCTGCAACGCACGCCATCAGACAGGCCGGCCTGCGGACGACGTGCCCGAGCCCTCTGCCGAGCCAAACCATCGCGAGGCTCAGGACGAAGAACGAGGCGAGGAATTCGCTGTGGCCCGGCAGGTCCATCAGCGTCACCACGCCGAGGATCCGCGCCGCCGACCACCCGTTGCCGTCGGTCAGGATTACGGCTCCGATCCCGGACAGGTAGAAGGCCAGCAGGATCTTGGCCGGCCCCTGCAGCCGCTCCCACACCGGCCTAACCCGGCCGGACCGGGCGGACAGGGCCGTCCCCCAGCCGAATGCGAACAGAAATCCCGAGAAGCTCACGAGGTTGATGACGTTGGACAGGCCCGCCGTGAACCCGTCGATCGGGGCCTGGACGATCTGGACGACGTGGGCGAACACCATGCCCAGTACGAGGAACGTCTTGAAGACATCGAGTTCGACGCACCGATCCGTGCGGACATTCCGGATGGACAAGACGTGGCCTCGGACTGCGACATCGAAGCGGCGGCGAGGCCACGCTGTGCAGTCCCCATGGTCGTCGGGAAGGGTAAAGATCGCATGCTGTGGGCCTGCCGCGCGATCCCTGGGCAGCTCCGTCGAGGCTGCTGCGCAGCACACGGTCGAAAGATGCGGTCGGATATCCGCCATGACCGGCCTCAGCCGGCCCGGCCGATTGGACCGGAACCCGTCGAAGTCGCGTTGATGGCGACCGTGGCGTTGCGGTCGGGAACGCCGCGACGCCGGGGATCCGACACCGCGGACGCGATGGCGTTCCGCGAGGCCGCATTCCTGGGACGGCAGCCGACGCAACCCGGCGATCACGCCCGCAACGGCCATCAGCGGGCGACGATCAGATCCTTGATCCGCGCGGCGAGCGCCTCCATCGGGAAGGGCTTGGTCAGCACCTGCATGCCGGGCTCCAGGTGGCCGTGCCCCAGCACCGCGTTCTCGGCGTAGCCGGTGATGAACAGAACCTTGAGGTTGGGGCGCCGCTCGCGGCCGGCATCCGCCATCTGCCGGCCGTTCATCCCCCCGGGCAGGCCGACATCGGTGACGAGCAGGTCGATATGCACGTCCGACTGCAGGACCTTGAGCCCCGCGGTGCTGTCGGCCGCCTCGATCGCGGTATAGCCGAGATCCTCCAGCACCTCGGTGACCAGCATCCGCACGGACGGCTCGTCGTCCACGATCAGCACGGTCTCGTCCTGGCCGGCCCGCGCCACGCTGGAGAGCTGCAGGGCGACATCGCCGCCTTCGGCCTCACCGCAATGACGCGGCATGTACAGGCACACGGTCGTGCCCCGGCCGACCTCCGATTCGATCCGCACCTGGCCTCCCGATTGCTGCGCGAAGCCGTGGATCATCGAGAGCCCGAGGCCGGTGCCCTGGCCGATCGGCTTCGTGGTGAAGAACGGCTCGAACACCCGGGCGATCACCTCCGGGGGCATGCCGGTGCCGGTGTCGGTCACGCTCAGCACGAGATACGGGCCTTCGGGGAGGTCGTGCCGGAGGGCCGCGGCCCGATCCAGGTGGGTGTTGGCGGTCTCGATGGTGATGCGCCCGCCCGCCGGCATGGCGTCGCGGGCGTTGATGCACAAGTTTAGGAGCGCGTTCTCGAGCTGGCCCGGATCGATCAGCGCTGGCCACAGCGCCGGAGCTCCTACGACGTCCAGGCCGATCTCCGGCCCGATGGTGCGCCGGATCAATTCCTCCATGCCCAGGATGAGCTGGTTCACGTTGGTCGGCTTGGGGGTCAGCGTCTGCCGGCGCGAGAAGGCGAGCAGGCGGTGGGTCAAGGCGGCCGCGCGCTTGGCCGCCCCCTGGGCCACCGTCATGTAGCGGTCCAGTTCGGCGAACCGGCCCTGGCCCATCCGGGTCTGCATCAGCTCCAGCGCGCCGGAGATGCCAGCCAGCAGGTTGTTGAAGTCGTGGGCCAGGCCGCCGGTGAGCTGGCCGACCGCCTCCATCTTCTGCGATTGCCTCAGGGCCTCCTCGGTCTGGCGCTGGCTGGTCGTGTCGATGCCGACGCCCGTGCGCCGGAGCGGCCGCCCCTCGGCGTCGTGGTAGGTATGGCCGCGGGACAGGACCCAGTGGACGGTGCCGTCCGGGTGGCACAGGCGATACTCGAGTTCGAGGTCGCCGGCATTCGCCAATCCGCCCGCCATGGTCGTCTTGAGCGCCGGGCGGTCGTCGGGGTGGACGTTGGCGAGGAAGTCCGGACGCGGGATGCCCTCCGATCCCCGGTCCGGATCGATCGCGTAGAGCTTGGCGATGGCGGCGTCGTAGAAGAATCGGTCGCTGTCCAGCTCGTAGGTCCAGACGCCGACCCCGCCGACCGCCGACAGGGCGAGGCGCGCGAAGTCCTGGGCGTCGCGCAGGAGGGCGTCGCGCTCCTTCTCGGCCGTGACGTCCCGGCCGGTGGCGTAGAGCATGTCTCCCGCCGGGACCGCGACCCAGGAGATCCAGCGCAGCGACCCGTCCTTGTGGCGGTAGCGATTGACGATCCGCGGCTGGGCGCCCTCAGCCGCCGCGGTGTAGGCGTCGATGGTCTCGGCATGGTCGTCCGGGACCACGAACGCGTTGACGTGGCGGCCCAGGAGTTCCTCGGGCGTGTAGCCGAGCATCTTCGTCCAGGCGGGATTGACCCGCCGGAAGACCCCCGCGAAATCGATGACCAGCAGGAGGTCCGGCGACGTGTCCCAAAGGGTGTTCAGCTCCAGGGTCCGTTCCTGCACCTGCTGCTCGAGCGTGTCGTTGAGCGTCCGGAGTTCCGCTTCCGCGACCTTGCGCGCGGTCACGTCGTTGAAGAAGATCGCGATATGCCGGTCCGCGGGCTCGCCGACCCGGATGGCGCGCACGTCGAACCAGCGCTCGAAGTTGTTGGCGTAGCTCTCGAAGTTGGCCGGCTCCCCCGTCCAGGCGACGCGGCCGTAGGTCTCGAACCAGAACCGCTCCAGGTCGGGGGCGAACTCCGTGACCCATTTTCCGCGCAGGTTGACGCCGGCCTGACGCTCGAAGGCCGGGTTGGCCTCGAGGAAGCGGTAATTCACCGGGTGGTCGCCGTCGAACTTCACCTCGACGATGGCGAAGGCCGTCTCCACCGTGTCCAGCAGCGTCCTGAACAGATCCTCCGTCTTGCGCAGGCGCTCGCCGGCCTCGCGCGGGCCGGTGCGGTCGCGCAGGATCTTAACGTAGCCGTGCCGCGTGCCGTCCTCGCGGCGCAGGGGCATCAACTCGCCGGAGGCCCAGAACTCGGAGCCGTCCTTGCGCACGTGCCACCGCTCGTCGGCGGCGCGGCCCTCGGCGAGGGCGACGTGCATCTCCTCGCGCGGCCGCCCGGCCGCCCGGTCCCGCGCGGTGAAGATGCGGTCGGCCGAGGTACCGAGGATCTCGCCGCTTCGCCAGCCGAAGATGTTCTCCGCGCCGGCGTTCCAGTCGGTGACGATGCCATCCAGGTCGGTGACGACGATCGCGAAATCGATCGCGCTCTCGATGACATGCTGGAGATGGCTGCGTTCGGGCATGACACCGTGTAGCGGCTTCCGCGGCAAAAGTTAGGTCGGCTCCTGGGCTCCGACATCCATTATAAACTGCTCCGTTCGGCGCCTTGCCTAACCCATATTGGTATTCGTTCCTGGGCTCGGCGTGACGGTCCCGACGGACACCTGCGCGGCGATCAAACCGGACCGTGATCGGCATCCCCGTTGACGCCGTCGCCCCCCGGCGCGAAGCCGGCGCGAGGGTTTAAGATCGCGGGAAGGTCGGAACGATGCTGGGGACGGTCGGGTTCGCGTTCCTGGCGGGGCTGCTGTCGGTGCTGTCGCCCTGCGTCCTGCCGCTGGTGCCGATCGTCCTCGGCACCGCGGCGTCGGAGCATCGGCTGGGGCCGGTGGCGTTGGCGCTCGGCCTTGCGCTGTCGTTCACCGCCATCGGGCTGTTCGTGGCCACGATCGGCTTCTCGATCGGGCTCGACGGGGACGTATTCCGCGGTGTCGGCGCCGTGTTGCTCGTCATCCTGGGCGTGGTCCTGACGCTGCCGCGTCTGCAGGCGCGGGTCGCCACCGCGGCGGGACCCGCGGGGGCCTGGGCCGAGGAGCGCTTCGGCGGGTTCGGATCCGGTGGCTTGTCCGGTCAGTTCGGCGTGGGCCTGCTGCTCGGGGCGGCCTGGAGCCCCTGCGTCGGGCCGACTTTGGGCGCAGCGTCGCTGCTGGCGGCCCGGGGCGAGCATCTCGGGGACGTCGCCGCGACCATGCTGGCCTTCGGGATCGGTGCTGCCGCGCCGCTGATGCTGCTCGGCTTCGTCTCGCGCGAGGCGCTGATGCGCTGGCGGGTCGGGCTCGCGGCGGCCGGCACGCGCGTCAAGGCGGCCCTGGGGGTCGTGATGGTGGTGCTCGGCTTGCTCGTCCTCACCGGCACCGACAAGCGCGTCGAGGCCGCGGCTGTGGCGGCCTCGCCGGATTGGCTGAACGCGGTGACAACCCGGTACTGACACGCTCTGCACCGGCGGCCTCGGCCGGAACGGAGCCCCGCTATGACCGACGCGCCCTGTCCGGTCGGCCTATGCCATGGCGGCCCGCACCGCCCGAATCCGCGTCGAGGGCCGACGGATGGCCCGGCCCGAGAGGCAATCTTCATCCTTCACGATCACGGTGCACGCCCCTTCGAACCCACGAACCGCCTTTGACCGACGCCCCCGCATCACCGCCCGCTCACGGGGTCGCCGGCTGGCCGTTCGGGGCCGCCGCGCCCTGGATGCGACGACCGGACACCCTGCCGGACGGACGCCCCTGGCCGCGGATCCGGATCGTGACGGTCGCCGCGGCCGGGGCGGATCTGCACGAGACCGCCGCCTCGGTCCTGCGCCAGGATTATCCCGAGCTGCGGCACGACGTCGTGCCGGCGCATCTCGGGCATGCCCATGTTGCGGCGCTGGTGGCCGATGCCGCCTGCGACGCCGTGCTCTGGCTCGCCGCCGGCGACCTGCTCGCCCCCGGGGCCCTCACCGCGCTGGCGCTCGAGGCCGCGCTGACCGGCGCGGTCGCCGTGGCGGGCCTGCGCGTCCTGTTCACCGACAGGGTGCTGGCGCTCGACACGCCCGGGACGGCATCGTCGGACGCGCCGGACGACCTGCCGTTCACCGGCGGCGAAGTGTTGTGGATGCGTGGTTCCCTAAGCGCGCAGACGATGCTCGACGCGAACGGCCGCTTGAACGCGGCTGCCGCATGGTCGGCGGTGACGGACGCCGTGCGCGGGACCATCGGCCGCCCGGTGCTGCTGCAGCGCGTGGACCGGGCGCCGGCTGAAGCGCCCGATGCCCTGTCGATCGTCTCGCTCACTGGCACCGGTACCCAGGGCGGTGCCGGCGTGGCCCAGCGACGGCTCGCCGAGGCTCTGGCGCTCGCGGGTCACCGGGTGACGCATGTCGCCCTGAGCGACCGACCCGAAGCCGCCGAATGGACCGACGATTTCCCGACGGCCGAGGCCACGGTCGCGGGTGCCGGCCCCGACCTGATCCTTGCCGGCAACCTGCACGGGGCGACCCGCAGCCTCGACGTGGTCGGGCGCCTCGCCCGGGGCGGCCCGGTGGCGCTGGTGCTGCACGATCTCTTTCCACTCACGGGCCGCTGCTGCCATCCGCGCGCCTGCACCCGCGCCATCGCCGGATGCGACGCGACCTGTCCCGGCCCGGACGAGTACCCGCAACTCGCTCCGAACCGGATCGCCGGGATGCACGCTCGCAAGCGTGCCGTCCTGTCCGGTCCCGCCGGGCCGTGGCTGCTGGCCAATTCCGACTGGACTTTGGCTCGCGCGCTGGATCTGGCACCGCCCGGTACCGTGGCCGAACGGATCCGGCTGGCCTTCCCGACCGCCGCGTTCCGTCCCGGCGACCGCGTCGCCCTGCGCCGCCGGCTCGGCCTGCCCGCAGACGATGTGCTGATCCTGGTCTCGGCGGTAATCGTCGATGGGCCCGACAAGGGTTTTTCCGATCTGCGCGACGCGCTCCAGGCCGTGGCGCGCCCGGGCGTCGGCGTCGTGGCGATCGGCCGGCTCGACGATCCCGCCCGGCTCGGCGTGCCGAACCTGTTCGCGCCGGGGCTGATCGCGGACGAGGAGATCCTGGCCGCCTGGTACGGTGCCTGCGACCTCCACGTCACCGCGAGCCGGCATGAGACCCTGGGGCAGACGCCGATCGAGGCCGGCCTGTGCGGGGTGCCGACGCTGGCCTATCGCACGTCCGGCCTGACCTCGTCGGTGATCGACGGCGTGTCCGGCCGCCTCGTCCCGCTCGAGCCCGGCGCCCTGTCCCAGGCCCTCGCCGAGCTGGTGGAGGATTCCAGGGCGCGGGCGCGGCTCGGGGCCTTCGCGCGCATCGCCCTGGAGAGTCGCCATAGCCCGGCGGCCGCCGTCCTGTCGCTCGACCGCATCGTCCGGGCGCGCGGGCTGCTGGCCGGCTCCGGGCGGCCTACCTTCACGCCCGCGATGCTCGGCCATTTCCCGTTCGCGGCGCAGCGGCAGCCGGGTGCGTCCGGCACGGTGCCGGCGCCCTCCCGGCCCCTCGTGCGCCGGCTGCGCCGAGCCAAGCAGATGCTGCTCGGACGGCGCATGCCGTTGTTCGTGCGCCGCTGCCTGTACCTCGCCGGCACCCTGCGGCGGAGCGTTCCGTGAGGCCGAGCCCAGAACCACAGGGCGTCCGGCGGATCTATCTCGACCAGACCCATCTGCGCGGCCACGTCACCGGGATCGAGCGGATCACCCTCGATCTGTTCGCCCCGGACCGGCTCGCGCCGCACGATGTCCGGCCGGTCACCAGCGGCTCGCTGCCCGGAATGATCGCGCAACAGCAGTTCGGCCTGCCGCTGCGCGCTCTGGCCGACCGTGACGCGCTCTTCCTGTTCCCCGGTTTCCCGCCGGGTCCGCTCTGTGCCGTCGCGGCCGAACGCTGCCTGTTCTACGTCCACGACACCTTCCTGCTCGACCGGCCGGAGGATCTGAGCCTGAAGAGCCGGCTCTACATGAGCCCGAGCTTCGCCCGGGCGCTGCGCTGGTGCCCGAACCTGTTCGTGAACAGCCGCACCACCGGACACGCCGTCCGGGCCGTCTGCCCGCCGCACGCACGGGTCGCCCTGCTGAGGCCGTCCGTGCGGGACGCCTTCGGGCTCGCCGACCTGCCGGGGCCGGCATCCTATGGTGCGGGCATGCCGCTGCGCCTGCTGGCGATCGGCACGATCGAGCCGCGCAAGGATTATGCGGCCTCCCTGGAACTGGTCGCCGCGCTCAACCGGGCCGGCATGCCGGCGGAACTGCACCTGGTCGGGCGGGTCGGCTGGGGCCGCCACGCCTTCCTGGACGACCCGCCGCCTTACCTCCACCGGTACGGGTACCTCGCCGACGCGGCGTTGCGGGCGCTGGCCGCCTCCTGCCACCTGCTGCTCTCGACATCGAAAGCCGAGGGGCTCGGCCTGCCCCTGCTGGAGGTCCAGCATGGCGGCTTGCCGGTGGTGGCGCCGGACGCGCAGGTGTTCCGCGAGGTGCTGGGCGCCTCCGCCCTGCTGGTCTCCCCCGAGGATCCGGCGGCCGCGGCGGCGGCGCTCGCCGTCTGGGTCGGCGAAGGCGGCCTCGTCCGGTCGGCGGCGGCAAGCCGCGGGAACGTGGCGCGGTGGAACGCGGCGGCGTCGGAGGACAAGGAGCGCTTCCGCCGCTTCCTGGGAGGGGATCCGGGCGCGTACGCGGAACCGGACACCACGCGAATCGGATGAGTCCGTTTACGTAGTCCCCAACATTTAAAGGCCTGATCGGGCCACAAAATCGTGACAGAGCGTTCTCGTTCTAGCGACGATATCTATACGGTTGCTGCTGCAGGGTGTGCATCAAGGCGAGAGTACTGGTTCGGTATGCTGGTTGCTGGAGTGTCGAGGAAGACACCGCCTCGGTGGAGGTTCTGTCCCGGATCGGCACGGTGGTGACCGGAATGGGGACGGGAGCAGGATGGCGGTGGAAGACGGCACCGGTCGTCGTCCGACAGGTCAGGAGCGAGGCGCATGTTCGACTTCTCGACACGCATGAGCGGTGAGCAGCCCGTCCGCATGGTGCTGCCCCAGGTGGAGTCTCGGCCGGAGCCGCGCGTGATCCTGCGCCGCCTCTGGCGGGGTAGCGGCTTCATCGTGCTGGGCGCCCTGTTCATGGTGGCGGCCGCGGTGGCGCTGCTCGGCCTCATCCCGCCGCGCTACACCTCATCCATCCAGGTCCTGGTGGATCCCAGCGACCTGCGGGTCGTCGAGAACGACGTGAACGCCCGCCAGCCCCAGGCCGATAGCGGCGTCTCCATCGCCGAGAGCCAGGTGCGGGTGATCCAGTCCGACAACGTCCTGCGCCGGGTGATTGCCAAGCTGCATCTCGATCAGGACGACGAGTTCGTGCTGCCCGACGGCAACAATCCGACGATCGCCTGGATCAAGGGGGCGCTCGGCATGATGCCGCCAGCCGCGAGCCGCGACCCAGTCAACATCGCCCTGGATACACTCCAGACCAAGCTCAGCGTCCGCCGGGCCGAGCGGACCTTCGTGATCGACGCTTCGGTGCAGTCGCGCGATCCCGAGAAGGCCGCCCGGATCGCCAACGCCATCGGCGACGCCTACTTCGCCGAGGAAGCCGCCGCCCGGACCGACACGGCCCGACGCGCCTACGACGCGCTGACCGGACGGCTGGGCAGCCTGAAGCGCGACGTCGAGCAGGCGGAGGGCGAGGTGGTGCGCTACCGCGAGGCCCACAAGCTCGTGGCCTCGAGTGGACGCCTGCTGACCGACCAGCAGCTCGGCGACCTGAACCAGCAGCTCGTCACTGCGTCGATCAAGACCGCTGAGGCGAAGTCGCGGCTGGACCAGGCCCGCAAGATGCGCACCTCGGACCCGAGCACCGCCCTCCCGGAGATGCTGCAATCCCTGGAGATGCAGGCGCTGCGGCAGCAATACGCCACGCTCTCGCGCAACACCGCCGAGCTCGCCACCCGGCTCGGCGAGCGCCACCCGGCCATGGCCGAGCAATACGCCCAGCAGCGCGACCTCCAGCGCCTGATCCAGCGCGAGAAAGAGCGGATCATCGATACGACCCAGAAGGATTACGACCGGGCCGCCGCCAGCGAGGCGGCGATCCGCACCAATCTCGACCGGGTGAAGACCGAGACCGTGAGCAGCGACCGCGCCTATGTCGGCCTGCGCGAGCTGGAGCGGACGCTGGAGGCCCGCCGGGGGGTCTACGAGGCCTATTTGAAGCGCGCCCGCGAGGCGAACGAGCAGGAGCGCCTCAACACCACCAACGTCCGGATCATCTCGGTGGCCACGCCCGCCCGCCAGCGGACCTTCCCGCCCTCGCCGAAGATCGTGCTGCCGGTGGCCCTCGTGCTCGGCCTGCTGCTCGGCGGAGCCATCGCGTTGGCGCTCGGCGCCGACAGCGACCGTCGGCGGTTCCGCCGCGCCGTCGCCCGCCCCGGGACCAGCTTCCGGGCCGCCGATGCGTGATGTCGAGGCTCCGAGCCTGGCAGACCCGGAGGCGGCGTTGCGGGACCGGGCTGCGCCGGAGCCGTCCACGACTGTCACACTGTTCGGCTACGGCTTCCACGTCGGCACCGCGTCCGCGATCGTGACCGCGGTGGCGGCACGGCGCTCGGACGGTCCCCGGACGATCGTCACCGCCAACGTCGACCACGTCGTCCAACTCGCCGAGGACGCGGATTTCCGGGGCGCCTACGCGCGCGCCGCTGCCCGGACCCTCGACGGCATGCCTCTGGTCTGGCTCGCCCGTGTCGCGAGCGGCCGGCCGGCGGAACGGATCACCGGCCACGACCTCCTGGCCTGCGTCCTGGCCGACCCGCCGCCCTACGCCCGCCGGGTGTTCTTCGTCGCTGCACGCCAGGACGTCGCCGACACGCTGACCACGCGCCTGCAGGCCGCCGGTCTGCCGGACGGCGCGGTGGCGAGTGCGGTGCCGCCCTTCGGCTTCGAGGACGACGCGTCTTACGGCAGCGCCCTGGCCGAGCGGATCCGCGCCCACGGCACCACCCTGCTGGTGATGGGCGTCGGCGCACCGAAATCGGAAGTGTGGGTCGATCGCCAGGGCCGGGCGCTCGGCAATCCGGTGGTGTTCTGCGTCGGCGACGCTCTGTCGGTCGCGGCCGGCTGCCTCCCCCGCGCCCCGTGGCTTATGCAGCGGCTCGGCCTCGAGTGGGTGTTCCGCTTCCTGTGCGCCCCGCGCCGGCTCTTCCGGCGCTACTTCATCGAATCCTGGCGCTTCATCGGCATCGCCATGCGCGACCGGGTTTCGGGCCGGCGGGATTGAGGGGGCGGGCCGGCGCCGGGTGCGCAAGCCCGATCCCATCGACGCCCAGATCGTCGGCGTGATTGGATGGAGGTTCGTCCGGGTTCGCTGCGCTCGCAATGACGGCGAGAAGCGTGGTCTGTCATTCCAACGTGTCGCGGGCGAGCTTGCGAGCTTCAGTCGGCTACGCAAACAGCTCCGGCCGTCGCAGTTGAAGCGCGAAGAGCAGCAGCAGCGACTTCATGTCGGTGAGGGCGCCGCGGCGGGTCATGGCCAGCAGTTCCGGCAGCGGGATCTCGTGCACGGCCACCGCCTCGCCCTCCGCGGCCAGGCCGCCACCGGCGCCGGTACGGTCGGATTCGCCGTAGGCGGCCAGGAACAGGTCCATCCGCTCGGTCGAGATGCCCGGCATCGTCCAGGCGCTGGCCACGAGGTCGAGGGCGCCGAGGCGCAGTCCGGTCTCCTCGGCGGCCTCGCGCCGAACCTCGTCCTCCGGCGCGCCGTCGTCGAGCAGCCCTGCCGGCACCTCGACATGGCTCGGCGGACCGCCGGAATAGAGCACCGGCGCCCGGAACTGCGAGACCAGCGTCGCCACGCGCCGGACCGGATCGTACGGCAGCACCGCGACGGCGCGGCCGTGATCCTCCATCTCGCGCGTGATGCGCGTGCCATCGTCCTGCATCACCTCGGCCACGAGGTAGCGGGCCCAACCCTCGTGCACGAGGCGCACGCCCCCGATCCGTGGTGCCATGCCGTCTCCGCCCTATCCCTGAGAACCGGACGGATCGCTCAGGAATGCGGCGGCTTCGCGGAGGCGGTCATGCGGAAACACAGGCGATCTCCGCAGCGCTCGGCCGAATCCAGCCGGGCGCCCTCCTCACGCACGAGGTTCGGGATGTCGATCATCGCCATCGGATCCGTGCAGACGACCACCAGGACCCGCCCGGTGCCCAGCGCGCGCAGGGCCTTGCGGGTGCGCAGGACCGGGAGCGGGCATTTCAGCCCGGTCAGGTCGAGTTCGACACGATCCGGTTCGTCGTCCTGCACGAGGTCGGCCTCATCCCGCACCGAGACCCTGGCTCGCGACGACTGACTACCACTCGTGATAGCCGAAGACCGGACCGCGATACGTGTCCGGCGCGAACACATAGTAGGTCGGGCCGTAATAGCCGTATTCCATGCTGCGGCCAGGGGTCGGCGCGTAGCCGTATCCGTAACCGAACGGCGCCGGATAGCCGTACTCGCCGTAATAGCTGTATTCCGGACGGACCGGGACCGCGGCGACGAACCTGCCGCCCACGTGCGGGCGTGCCACCGGGACGGCGCGTTGGGCACGATACGGGCCCAGATCCGCGGCGCAGCAAACGCCGCCGGCCGTCACGGCGGATAATACGCTGGCCGCGAGAGCGACGGTGTGGCGGGTCATGGCGTCGGTCTCCTGACGAGGACGATTCGGCCTCGGGGGGATCCGATCACATGGCCGGCGACAGACTAGCATCGCGGGCCTTGGCCGAAGCTTGCGCCTCCCGTTTAAGGTGATTCGGAGAACGGGCCAGGCCTCGGGCGACCGCGTCCGACAGGCGGCAAAAAAACTCCCGGCCGCGATGGGACCGGGAGTGTGGGGCAGGCTCGAATTCGGGCTTACCAGCCGTAATCGTCGTAGCCGTAAGCTGGGTAGCCATAAGCGGGATAGCCGTAGCTGCGGACCGGGGCGTAGCCGTAGGCCGGATACCCGTAGCCGCTGTCATAGCCGTAGCGGGGAGCCGCACTGGCGGCCAGCGCACCGCCGATGATGCCGAGGGCGGCACCGGCCGCGACGGCGCCGGCGACACGGCCGCCGTAGCCGCGACGGTATCCGTAGCCGCCACCGTCATAGCCCCGGCGCCAGCCGACGGTGTCGATCTGGGTGCTCGGGCCGCCGACCTGCACGGAATTCTGCGCCGGAAGGGGAGCCGCCTCAGCGGCGGTGAATGAACCGGCGATCATGGCCAGGGCCGAGGCGCCGGCGACGAGCGATGTGGTGATGCGAGACATGGAAACTTCCTCCACGCGCTGAACCAACGGCGTGAGGACCGTCAGATATCGCACTTCGTTCCGCGCCACGGTGTGCGGCCGCACGGTCCCGGGAGTTGCCGGTTCAGAACACGCATTCCGAGAAGGCCGGGCGCACGCAGGCACCCCAGCGGCCCTCGTAATCGGCCAGCAGGTCGTCGGCCCGGGTGCGCCCCGCCGTGACGATCGCCTCCAGGGGCTGGAGGTAGACGGTCTCGTCGCGGCCCTCGGCATCGCGGCGGGCCCGGGCGCGCAGACCCGCGCGGGCGATGGCCAGCGCCTCGGCGGCGACCGCGCCCAGCGTGGTGTTGGCGACCGGCGTGGCGAGCCCCAGACGCGGCGCCGTCGCCCGGGCGGCCTCCCGGTTGGCCGGGCTCCAGCCCTTCACCAGGTCGAGGGCCGCGTCGAGGGCCGATTCGTCGTAGAGCAGGCCGGCCCAGAACGCGGCCTGGGCGGCGATCATCCCGGGATCGCCGACATCGGCGCCGCGCATCTCCAGGAAGCGCTTGAGCCGGACTTCCGGGAACGCCGTGGAGGCGTGGTTGGCCCAGTCTGCGACCGTAGCGTACTCGCCCGGGAGCTGCGCCAGCTTGCCGGCCATCAGGGCGCGGAAGGAGGCGCCCGACACGTCGTGATAGATGTCGCCGCGCTTGACGAAGTACATCGGCATGTCGAGCAGCCAGTCGACATAGGCCTCGTAGCCGAAGCCGGATTCGAACGCGAAGGGCAGCATGCCGGTGCGATTGGGATCGGTGTCGCGCCAGATCTCCGAGCGGCGGGACAGGAAGCCGTTGGGCCGCCCGTCGGTGAACGGCGAGTTGGCGAACAAGGCGGTGGCCACCGGCTGCAGCGCCAGGGAGGCGCGCATCTTGCGCACCATGTCGGCCTCGGAGGCGAAGTCGAGATTCACCTGTACGGTGGCGGTGCGCAGCATCATGTCGAGGCCAAGCGAGCCGACCTTCGGCATGTAGCCGGCCATGATCTTGTAGCGGCTCTTGGGCATGACCGGGGTCTCGTCCCGGCGCCAGCGCGGGCTCATGCCCAATGTGAGGAAGCCGATATCGAGGGGATCGGCCGCACGCTTCGTGGCCGCGAGATGGGTGGCGAGTTCGGCCGCGGTGCCGTGCACGTCCGGCAGAGCCGCGCCGGACAGCTCGAACTGTCCACCCGGCTCGATCGAGATCGCCCCGCCTTCCTCGGCCGACAGGCCGATGATCTTGCCGAGGTCGAGGATCGGCTCCCAGCCGGTCTCGCGGGCGAGCCCCTCCAGCAGGGCGCGGATGCCGCGCTCGCCGTCATACGGCACGGGCTCACGGGTCTCCCGGTAGAACGGGATCTTCTCGTGCTCCGTGCCGATGGCGAATCGCGCGCGCGGCTTCTCGCCGGCGGCGAACCAGTCGATCAGTTCAGCGCGCGTGGTGAGCGGCGTGTTGTCGTTGCTGTCGCGCGCCATGCGCTGCCTGCCCGTGCCTGTGAACTATGCCTGGGATGGGAGCGCACCGGACTGCTCCAGCGTGTCCGTCCGGTTCGACCTCGTCCCGCCCCATCCAGCGGGCGGAGTCCGGACGGACACCCGCACCGGCCCTCTGGGGAGAGCGGCGCGGGCGAACATCCGTTCCGGGACATAATCGAGGCGCTCGGAACCGACAACGCGGCGCCGTGGACCCGGACGCCCGTTCGACCCGGTTCGACGGAACAATCCCGCGCCGCACCGCTCCGATGTGCGCCGGCACACATGCGCTCGGTCGGTGGCGACGTCAGCGCGCGTCGCCGAGCACCGCCTGGACCAGGGTCAGCACCACGACCGCGGCCGTGTCGGCACGCAGGATGCGCGGACCCAGCGACAGGGCCACGGTGTTGGGCCGGGCGCGGATCGTCGTCCGCTCCTCCTCGGAGAAACCGCCCTCCGGCCCGACCAGAACGGCCAGCGGCGGCGGTGCGGCGGGGTCGGCGGCCTCCCGGAGCGCCCGCACCGGGTCGCTCACCGGGGCGTCCTCGTCGCAGAACACCACCAGCCGCTCGGGCGCCAGGCCCGCAAGCGCGGGGCCGAGCTTGTCCGGATCGCAACACTCGGGGATCGCCAGGATGCCGCATTGCTCGGCCGCCTCGACGGCATTGGCACGCAGGCGGTCCATGTTGATCCGCTCGCCCTGGGTGTAGCGCGTGATCACCGGATGAATCGTCCCGGCGCCCATCTCAACGGCCTTCTGGGCCAGGTAATCCAGGCGCGCACTCTTCAAGGGCGCGAACAGGTAGTGCAGGTCGGCGCGTGGCGTCTGCGCGCGGGTACGCTCGGCGACGTGGAGGTCCGCGCCCTTCCGGCCGGTCTGGACCAAATGCGCGCGCCACTCGCCGTCCCGTCCGTTGAACACCAGCACGGGATCGTCCGGTCCCCGACGCAGGACGTTGAGCAGGTAATTCGCCTGGGCGCGGTCGAGCGGCAGCACGGTTCCGGCGGCGAGGTCCGGTTCGACGTGGAGGCGCGGGGCGGTGAAGTCGTAGGCCGGCATGGCCGGGTGGTCGCGCGGCCCGGCCGGGCTGTCAACGCACCGCGCCGTCGACCCGCGTCCAACGACATGTTGCCGAAAGGTTACGAGGGCGACTTTTTGGCGCTTCTCCCACACGCGCAACGCCTCGCCAGTTTGCCGCTCGATTGACGCCACATTCCTATGGCGAACCCAACGGAACGGAGTGGAGCCGGCGTCACGCGGGTTCCGGCAGGCGTCGAGGGAGTCGCAGGATGGCACACGGGAGCTTGAGTCTGGGGGCGGCGGCGCTCGTCGGCGGTCTGCTGTTCGGAACGGCGGCCTTCGCGCAGGGTGCCGCGCCGGAATGCGGCACGATCCAGAAGACCCTGGCCGAGCGCAAGGCGCTGGTCTCCCGCGCAAACGCGGCGTCGAACAGCAAGAAGAAGATGACCCCGCAGGAGGCCTGCGCGCTGTTCGGCAAGCTGCAGTCCAACGGCGCAGAAGGCATCAAGTGGATCACCGCCAACAAGGAATGGTGCTCGATCCCGGATTCCTTCGCCGAAGGCTTTAAGGCCGACCACCTGAAGGTCAGCGGCATCCGCACCAAGATCTGCAGCGTCGCCGCTCAGGCCACCAAGATGGAGGCGCAGGCCCGCGCCCAGGCGCAGAACGGCGCCAGCAGCGGCCTGCTCGGTGGACCGGGCTTGACCGGCAGCTTCAAGCTGCCGCAAGGCGCGCTGTAGAGCCGTCCGGGAGAATTGCGGGCGGCGCGACCTCCTCCGGGGCGGGGGGATGCGTACGTGGGACGACCGGAGATCCGACCGATGAGCGGGACGGCAGCGGGGGACGGGCGTCCGGCCGACGCGGTCACCGGACATTGGGTCGAGCGCGCGGCGCCACGGTCCTGGCGGCCCTATCTGCGCCTGGCGCGGATCGACCGGCCGATCGGCTGGTGGCTCCTCCTCCTGCCGTGCTGGTGGTCCTCCGCGCTGGCGGCGATCAAGGCGGACCTGTCCTTTCCCGATCCCTGGCACTGCCTGCTGTTCCTGGTGGGTGCGGTCGCGATGCGCGGGGCGGGTTCGACCTACAACGATATCGCCGACCGCGACCTCGACGCGCAGGTCGAGCGCACGCGCCAACGCCCACTTCCCTCCGGACAGATCCGGCCGCGCCACGCGGCCCTGTTCCTGCTGGCTCAGGCGCTGGTCGGGCTGGCGGTACTGCTGCAGTTCGGCGAGCAGGCCGTGATCGTCGGGCTCTGCTCCCTTCTCCCGGTGGCGATCTATCCGTTCATGAAGCGGGTGATGCCGATGCCACAGGCGGTGCTGGGGCTGGCCTTCGCGTGGGGCGCGCTGATGGGCTGGGCGGCCCTCTTCGCCCGGCTCGATGCCCCGGCGCTGCTGCTCTACGCGGGCACGATCTGCTGGGTGGTGGGCTACGATACGATCTACGCGGTCCAAGACATCGAGGACGACGAGATGGCCGGGATCCACTCCTCGGCCCGGCTGTTCGGCCGGCACGTGAGGGGGGCCGTCGGCCTGTGCTACGCGCTCGCGGCGGCCTTCGTGGCGCTGGCGGCCCGGGATGCGGGGGCTGGACTGGTCGGATCGATCGGGGTCGCCGCCTTCGCGGGGCACCTGGCCTGGCAGGTCCTGTCGTTCCGGGAACGTGACGGGCGCGGGGCGCTCACGCTGTTCCGCTCGAACCGGGACGCCGGCCTGATCCTGTTCGTGGGCCTCGCGGCGGACGCTGTGGTGCGCAGCCTGTCCTGAGTTCCGGCCGGGGTCTCAGGTGCGGGCGATGATCTCGTTCTCACCGCGAAAGATCTGCGGCCGGGCCGGCAGACGGCCGGTCTTGCGGCGGGCGAGGAAGCGCGGCCGACGGGCACCGAGTCCGGCATGCCGGCGGCGGATGCGCACGCGCCCAAGGATCAGCCGGCCGATCTGCTCGGAGACCGGGACCAGGACACCGTCCTCCCGGACGATCATGCGGACCAGCCCGGCCCGGGCGGCGATGTCGCGCCAGACGGCGACCACGTCGTCCTCGTCGAAGCAGCCGAGGCGATCCAGCTCCTCGCCCTCGGCATCGACCAGGATCAGGCTGAACCGGTCGGCGCCGCAGATCTCGGCATCCTCGGTGGCGTAGGCCAGGGCGATTCCAGCGGCCTTGCGGGCGCCGGAGATGCGGCCGATCACCGGAAGCGGCGATGCGACGATGGCGAAATCGGCCAGAGCAGCGGCCCCACGGGCATCCATCGAAGGTCCTTCGCGGCGTTCGTCCGTGAACGAGGAAGTGTTCATCTGTGCGCGTCCCTGGAGCAAGTGGCGACCCGCTCGGGGCCGTCCGTTATGCCAAGCAAAATCGCACCCGAACTCCTCCGCACAGCTTAATCACCGTCGTTAAGCGATTCTGGACGGGGATGTCATTTGAGGAATGCTCAATGCTTCCTTGAATGCTCAACACTTCCTTGCGAAGATCGATCGGTCTTGATCGATCCAGGGGGCAGAGTGCGGATCCTTGTGGCCGTGCCGGCTGCGCCCTACAACGGACGGTACCGGGCGGCATGGCCTTCCGGTACCCAACACCGCCTGCCGAGCCGGCTCACTTCATCCGACCTGCCGGGCGGAGGCCCCGATGTGGCCCGATCCCGGGCCTGACGCATGCCCCGCGGAGCGCGATGCCCGAGCCCATCACCGACGCGGCCGTCTCCGCCCTGATGCCGGACCTGCGCGCGGTCATGCGCGAGGCCGCCGACATCGCTCGCCCGTACTTCAAGCTGGGCGGACAGACCTCCGCGCGGATCTGGTCGAAGGCGGGCGGGTCTCCGGTGACAGAGGCGGATGTCGCGGTCGACACCTTCCTGAAGATTCGCTTGAGCGCCCTGGTGCCCGCGGCCGCGTGGTTGTCCGAGGAGACCGCGGACGATCCGGCGCGCCTCGGCCACGACCTCGTGTGGATCGTCGATCCGATCGACGGCACCCGGGCGTTCCTGTCCGGGCATCCCGACTGGTCGATCGCGGTCGCCCTGCTGGCCGGCGGCCAGCCGCGGATCGGCTTCGTCCACGCCCCGGTGGGGAACGCCGATTACGAGGCCGTTCTCGGACGCGGCGCGACCCGCAACGGCGAGCCGATCCGGGTCGATCCCAAGGAGACGCTTCAGGGCGCGCGCATCACCGGCCCCAAGCCGATGCTCGACCGGCTGTCGCGCGGGGCCGGCGCCGGCGTCGATTTCGAGCGGATCGACCGCATTCCATCACTCGCCCTGCGGCTCGCCCGGGTCGCGGAAGGCTCGGTCGATGTCGGGCTGATCTCTGGCAATGCCCGCGACTGGGACATCGCCGCGGCCGACCTGATCCTGCGCGAGGCGGGCGGAACGGTCTGCGACCTCAAGGGCGAGGCGACCACCTATAATCGGCCGGACCCCGTCCACGGCGAATTGCTGGCCACGCCGGTCGTGCTGCGCGCCCCGGTCCTGGCGGCCTGGGACCGATAAGGTCGAACCGACCCGCACCGGGCGCGACCCCTTTCCCGGACACCCGGCACTTTCGTGGACGGTGATCCGAACCGGCAGGCAAAGCGCTGCATGCGACGGGGAAAGCGACGGCGCGAGAGGAGCAGCGCCGCTGCACGACCTATAGCACGTAAGAAGCCGCGTTCGATCCGAGATCGAACACGGCCCTGTACGTCAGGCGTGCCTGGCAGATCCGCTGAGGAACGTCGGCCCTCAGGCCGCCGCCGCCTCGCGGATGACCACAGCGTTGGGGGCCAGCCCCAGACGCTCGGCCAGATGCCAGCGCAGTTCGCGGGGGGAGTGATAATTGTAGGACCGATCGATCAAGTTGCTCAGATCGGTCTTGGCTCCATTCGCGGAATTGGCCCGTGCCAGCCGACCGACCCGGAAAGTCGATGCATCGGTGACGGGAGAGCGGACGCCGCGGCGCCGCGTGTATTCGAACATCATTATCGCGTGTGTCTTTTCTTTTCTGGACCGAACGTCTGTGTGCGCCCGGCGTCGTTTCTGCTGGTTGCCTCCGACGCCCCTCGACCGAGCGGTCTCGCCCGGATGGAAGCGTCGGAAGGGGGAGCCGCCGCGCGGCCGGTAAGAACCCGCTGGGGTTCAGGCCGCCTGAAGGTTGCCGGCGGCGTCCTTGCCGCTGCGCTTGTCCGTCAGGATCTCGTACGAGAGCCGCTGGCCCTCGACCAAGTTGCGCATCCCAGCCCGCTCTACAGCGGAGATGTGAACGAAAACGTCCTTGCCGCCGTCATCGGGCTGGATGAAGCCGTAGCCCTTGGTCTCGTTATACCACTTCACAGTGCCGGTGTTCACGTAGGATACCTCGTCGTCCATAGGCCATGCGCACGGCGAAAAAGCCGCGCGATGCACCACGGTCTTGCTGGGTTGGCCAGTGTGGCAGGGCGCGAGACGCTGGGCGTTAAAAAGCACCGGTCTCGGTGGGTAAGCCCCCCGAGGCTCTATTTAGGCGTTGGCTGCGGCGGCAACAAGGCGTTTCGGGCACAACTTCTGCGTCGCAGGCCGCGACTGGGCCGGCGCGGCGGCGTGACGCCCCCTGGGATTTCCGCCGGGCCCGATGCATATACGGAACGCGGACAGGCAGTTAAGGCGCGAGGCTCCCGGGCGATACATGGCAGGCATTTCGGTCTCGCTGGACGGTGCGAACATCCAGCTGTCCTTTCAGAAGGACGATCAGGCGACGGCGGTGGTGATGGATGCCCGCGCCGCGCGCGCGCTGGTGCGCGCCGTCGGCCAGCTTCTCACGGCCATCGACGACACGGACGAGCCGGACCTGGGCGATGGCCTGGGCGACGAGGAGATCGCCATGCTGGACGTGACGTCCTCGGCGATCGAGATCGGCACCGACGAGGAGGGCCAGGCTGTCGTTGCGCTCCAGGCGGGCGCGTTGCCGCCGTTCCAGCTGCGCCTGACGGACGAAGAGGCCCGCCACGTGGTGACGAGCCTCTCCGAGATCCTCAGCGCGCCGCGCGACGTACGCACCTCACACGGCGGCCATTGATCACATCCGGGTCGATTACATCCGGGTTCCCGGGTCGGTGGGCGCACCCGGGAAGACATCGGGCTCCGAGCCCGGCCCGCCCGGCTCGCCGATGCCGGGATCGTTCACGGGATAGGGCGAGCGCGGTCCGGTCGGTCCGATATCCGGCTCCTCATCGGGCGTAGGCGGCGGAGGCGGCAGATCGCCGGGCGTAGGCTCGGGGAGGCCTGGATTGGCCATGGCGGTCTCCTGTTGGTTTTCGGGATGCCGGACCAACGGGCCGATTCTCCGGCGGTTCCAGGCGACGGCCTCGCGATCCGCCGCCATCGGAACACGGCCAATCGACCTCGGTTGTCCGGGCAAACCCCCAGAAGGAGGCTCGCCATGCCCGATATCCGCCAGGCCAAGATCCTGATCCTCGCAACGGACGGCTTCGAGGAGAGCGAACTGACCGTTCCGCAAGCCAAGCTGGCCGACGCTGGCGCCTCGGTCGCGGTGTCCGCACCGCAATCGCGCGAGAGCAAGGGCACGATCCGCGGCTGGGACAAGACCGACTGGGGCAAGGAGGTCGCGGTCGACATCGATCTCGAGCGCGTCGATCCTGCCGACTACGACGCCCTGGTGCTTCCGGGCGGCCAGATCAATCCCGACAAGCTGAGGCTCGAGCCCAAGGCTCTTGAGGTGATCCGGAGCTTCTTCACCTCCGGCAAGGTGGTCGCCGCCATCTGTCACGCGCCGTGGCTGCTGATCGAAGCCGGCGCGGCCAAGGGCCGCGACATGACCTCGTTCGCGTCCATCCGAACCGACGTGATCAACGCCGGCGGCCGCTGGCACGACCGGGAGGTCGTGACCGACCAAGGCGTCGTCACCAGCCGCAACCCGGGCGACCTCGATGCTTTCTGCGCGAAGATCGTCGAGGAGATCCAGGAAGGCGGCCACGGCACCCGGCAGCTGGCGGCCTGAGGATTTCGCACGGCGCAGGTCCTGCCGATCCCGCGGCGTGAACGCGGGGTCGGCCGCACCCGATGCGGTTTCCGATGGCCATCGCCATGGTCGGTCGTATGGACATCGGGACGAACGCTGAGGGATCGCACGGGTGGCCACCTTCTTCACGGGCGATACCCATTTCGGCGACCTGCGCGCCCTGCGGTTCGACCACAGGCCCTACCCGGATCTGGACGCCCACGATGCCGGCCTGATCGCCGCCTGGAACGCCGCGGTCGCGCCCGGCGACACAGTCTGGCACCTCGGGGACTTCGCCCTCGGCCCGAGCGGTGCGCGGATCCGCGAGATCCTCGACGGGCTCAACGGCGAAAAGCACCTAATCGTGGGCAACAACGACGGCCCCGACACCCTCGCAGCACCCGGTTGGGCCTCGGTGCGCCATTACGCCGAACGCGTGGTCGACGACCGGATGGTGGTGCTGTGCCACTACGCGTTCCGGACCTGGAACGGGATGGGCCGGGGTGCCCTCAACCTGCACGGCCACAGCCACGGCAAGCTCAAGCCGATGCCGAAGCAGTACGATGTCGGCGTCGACCCGATGGGGCCGGCCCCGGTGGGACTCTCCGCAATCCTCACCTCACGGCTCCGTCGGAAGGCGTAATCCGGCCGGAACCTTCACGCCAGCTTCACCGTTTCAGCGGACAGAGAGGGGGCGGACTTGATCCGCTCCAGAGAAACCCGGCGCCCCGCCTGCGGGGCTACCGAATTGACCGTTCCGTGAGTGATCCCGTGCGTATCCGTTCGGCCTCTCCCAAGACCGGCTTCTCCACCCTGTCCGGCCTCGCCAAGTCGGCGTTGGTCGGGGGTCTGTCTCTCCTCGCTCTGAGCAACGCGGCGCTGGCCCTGCCGGCATGCCTCGACGCTCAGCGCAAGGTGGACGAGGCCAGCGCCCTCCGCTTCCAGGCGCGCCAGGAGGCGCGGCTGGGGAACCATGACCGCGTCTGCGACACGCTGGACGAGGTCGGCGACCGCTACGACGACGCCCGTGACGCCTTCGAGCGCTGCGGCGAGGGCGTGGTGGCCATTGACCTGCGCAGCGAGCTGCGCGGTCTCCGCATCGCCAAGAAGATCAACCGCTGCGACTGATCGGGTGCGTTCGCGCACCGCATACGTTCAGGCCCTGCAGCATCATCCCGACACGAGCGACGCACGTCGCCGACAAGGTTATGCGCCGATGACCACCGCCCTGCTGTCGTCCGACCTCCAGGCGCCCACCGCCAACCGCACCGGACCATCCTTCGCAGCTGCCCTCTGCGGCTTCATCAGCACGACCGTCGCTACGACGATGCTTCTGGTCCTGATCGGCACGCTCTGAGCGCTCGCCGCGGAAGTGGGTACTGGATCGGCGTGCGCGAGTGCGTCGACACAAGGGCTGAGTGCGGTGGCAGCCGCATCACGCTGAACTTGATCGACGGGACGAACAGATTTGGGGCTGGTTCAGTGATCCCCCCATATCTCTGTTCTCACACGTAATATCTGCCTGGTCGGGCGTCAGTACAGACGGTAATGCGCCCTGGAGCGGGCATGGGCGCTGCCTATGCGACCGTTGTGCTGCACCGCGCGTGATGGATTCGAACCACCACTGGCTTTGCCGTTCCGGTTTATCGCGCGCCAGCTTCATCGGAGCAGTACAGGATCCGCTGCCGCGCAAGCTGAAGATCAGGCCGCCTGATGTTCGACAGACCGGTATCCGGCATCCTGACCGTGTGTTGCGCATGAAAAAGGCGCCGCTTCGAGTGAAGCGGCGCCTTCCTTCGTTCTGTCGAACGATAGACGTCTTAGTTGAAGGTGTCGATCTCAGCCGACTCGTAGCTGGTGACTTCCATGCCGACGCAGATTTCGGACACGATGGGGGCGGACCAAGCCATGATGTGACTCCAAAATGGAAATGATGGGACGAAGACGACCTAACTCCCCGGGTGGCAGAGCCAACCCAGGGTAGGGCCTGCTCAGTTGAAGGTGTCGATCTCGGCCGACTCGTAGCTGGTGACTTCCATGCCGACGCAGATCTCAGACACGATGGGGGCGGACCAAGCCATGGCGTTTCTCCTCGTTGTTGCTGAGATCCATATAGGCAATATCTTGGACGCAATACAAGCGAGCACAACACTTATATTTCTCATAGGGAGCTGGGGCGTAGGGCGCGGGTGCCGTCGCGGCTTCTCGGCCACGCCCCGGCGCGATCGTGAAAGCGAACTGGGAACACGCAGTGGTTTCGGCTTGACGGACTATTCCCGTAGGGGCACGAGGCAGCCGCGTCGGGCCTCCATGCGGGTGGCCCGCGCTCCCTTTCAGCATCGACAGCGAAGCGACGTGCCAGACCGATCGTGCCTGCCGTGCCCGGCGACGCGCCGTCATCCCGCCTGAGCCGCTGAGAGGCCCGGCCGCGGGGTGAGCGGCGTGGGCCGCCGGTCGCGGCCCTCAACCAGCAAGACCGGCGGCGCGCCGTCTCGTCATCCGCGAGGCGAGGCCATGAACGAGATCGCCCCCATCGACGCGCGCGTCGACCCCTCCGTGTTGGCCGCACGCCTCTCGGACGAGCGCGCCCCCGACATCGTCGAAGCATTGAACGACGAGGCCCCCGAGGTCGCCGCCGCGATCATCCTTGGCCTGCCGATGGATCGGGCGATCGAGGTGCTGGACCAGCCCGAACTCGATATGGCCGCCGACATCATCGAGATGCTGCCGCGCGACCGGGTGGCGGCCTACCTTTCGGGCATGTCGGCCGACCGGGTCACGGACGTGTTCCGGGAGATCGAGGAACCCGGCCGTTCCGACCTGCGCGCCCGCCTCGACGCCGAGACCCGCGGCGCCGTCGATCGGCTGTCGGCCTACGGCGAGGAGACGGTCGGCTCGCTGATGACCACCGAGTTCGTCACGGTGCCGGGCACCTGGACGGTGGGCCAGACGCTGGAGCACATCCGCCACGTCGAGAAGACCCGCGAGACCATCTACGCGATCTTCGTGCTCGATCCGCGCACCCGGGCGCTGACCAAGGCGGTACCCCTGCGCCGCCTGATCTCGGGCGACCCGAGCGACAACGTGCTCAGCGTCGCCCCGGGGCGGCGGCCGCTGGCGGTGTCGCCCACGGCGAGTCGCGAGGAGGCCGCCCGGCTGATCTCGAAATACGACCTGCTGGCGCTGCCCGTGGTCGACGCGGTCGGGCACCTGATCGGCATTGTCACGGTGGACGACATGATCGACGCCATGGTCGAGAAGCAGACCCAGGACGTGCAGCGCTTCGGCGGCATGGAGGCGCTGCCCGAGCCCTATATGGATATCGGCTTCTTCACGATGATCCGGAAGCGCGCCGGCTGGCTATGCGCGCTGTTCCTCTCCGAAATGCTCACCGCCTCGGCGATGCAGGGTTTTGAAGGCGAACTGGAGAAGGCGATCGTCCTGACCCTGTTCATCCCGCTGATCATGAGCTCGGGCGGCAATTCCGGCTCGCAGGCGACCTCTCTGCTGATCCGGGCACTCGCCCTGCACCAGATCCGCCTCGGCGACTGGTGGCGGGTGGCGCTACGCGAGCTGCCCACCGGCATCGTGCTGGGCAGCATCCTGGGGGTCATCGCAGTGATCCGGATCGTGGCCTGGCAGAAGCTCGGCCTCTACGATTACGGCGAGCATTGGCCGCTGGTGGCCGCCACGGTGGGTTCGGCCCTGATCGGGATTGTGATGTTCGGCTCGCTCGCCGGCTCGATGCTGCCGTTCATTCTGCAACGGATCGGCTTCGACCCCGCCACCGCCTCGGCCCCGTTCGTGGCCACGCTGGTCGATGTGACCGGGCTGGTGATCTACTTCTCCGTGGCGCTGCTGATCCTGCGGGGGACGCTGCTGTAGGGGCGCGTTTGCGGTTGCTTCCGGCCGGGAATGACAGGGCGGATGTCCGGAGCGCTCCGGATGTATTCCTCGGAGCTCTCCTTCCGCGGAGAGGTTTGAAGAGGCCGCTTCACCCCATGGCCTCGGCCAGCCGCTTGCGCTGCACCTTGCCATTGGCCGTTCGGGGCAGCGCGTCCAGGAACCGGATCTCCCGCGGCCGCTTGTAGGCGGCAAGCCGGGCCTCGCACCACGCGAGCAGGGCCTCGGCGTCGGGTTCGGCACCGGGCTGAAGCACCACGAAGCCGCAGATCACCGAGACATCGGCGCGCACCGGCAGCTCGGCCACCCCGACTTCCGCCACGGACGGGTGGGCCGAGAGCACGACCTCGACCTCGTTCGGCGAGACCCGATAGCCCATCGCCTTCATAAGGTCGTTGTTGCGGCCCTCGAACCAGACGTAGCCGTCGGCATCGAGCCGGGCGAGGTCACCGCCGACGAACCAGTCGCCGCGCATCACCTCGGCTTCCTCGTCGGGGCGGTTCCAATAGCCGAGCATCAGCGCGGGCTCCGAGCGGTGGACCGCCAGGAGACCGGTCTCGCCGGCGGGCAGCGGCACGGGCTCCCCCTCCACCGGGAGGATCGCGACGCGCCGGCCGGGCTGCGGCCGGCCCGGGGAGCCGGAGCGCACCGGGATGGTGGGCCCGCTGGAGATGTAGGTCGAGATCTCGCTCATCCCGAGCGCCTCGTAGAGGGGCTTGCCGGTGGCGCGGGTCCAGGCCTTGAGCAGCTCGATCGACAGCGGCTCGCCGGCGGTGCAGCCGTGGCGCAGGCTCGACAGGTCGTGGCTTTCGAGGGCGCCGTACTTCAGGATCTGGCGGTAGAGGGTCGGGACTGCGGCGAACAGGGTGGCCCTGTACGCCGCGATCAGACGCGGCCAGACCGACGGGTCGCGGGGGCCGTTGTAGAGCACCGCGGTGGCACCCACCGACCACGGATCGCTCAGGCCGACGCCCAGCGTGTAGGTCCAGTTCATGGTGCCGGCATGCAGCATCACGTCGGATTCGCCGAGCCCGATCCAGTGCTCGACCATGGGCCAGCGGCCATGGGCGGCCCTGTGGGCATGGAGCACCCCCTTGGGCCGGCTGGTCGTGCCGGAGGTGTAGATCAGCATCGCCGGGTCGTCTGCGGCGGTGTCGGCGTAGTCCGGAAGCGGGGCGGTGCCCTTCAGGGCGGTGATCGCGGCGGCGTCGAGCAGGATGCGGCTGCCCAGGGCCGCGGGCGGCACCGCGCAGCCGCCGCCGACCACGATCGCCCGGGCGCCGGAATTCTCCATCAGGAATTCGGCTTCGCCCTCGGTCAGCTGGGGCGAGGACGGCAGGGCCACCAGGCCGGCCGCTTGGGCGCCGAAGTAGATCAGGACGTAATCGGCCTCGTTGCCCATCCGAATCATCACCCGGTCGCCGGGCGTCAGCCCGAGCCCGAGCAGCCCCGCCGCGATGCTGCGCACCGCGCGGTCGACATCGCCGAAGCTGAGCCGGCTCGCGGTGCCGTCGCCGACCAGCACCAGCGCGGTCTTGTCTGGGCGCAGCCGCGCATTCTCCGCCAGGCAGTACCGGGCCGCGTTGAAGCGGGCCGGGGGATGGCGATGATCATGGAGCCGGAGGGCGTCGGACAAAGGGCGTTCCCCGCGTCTTGGGTTTTGCCCGGGTGTCCCGCATCGGCGCGCCGCCCGTCAACCTCGGGTGAGGCCAGCGCCGATGCGGAGCGCGTCAGGTCCGGCGTTGGGCCTGACCCTCCTGCTCCTCGAACCCTTTGAGCACCTTGTCGAGGGTCATGGGATACGCGCGGATCCGGATGCCGGTGGCATTGTGGATCGCGTTGGCGAGGGCCGCCCCGGCACCGCAGATGCCGAGCTCGCCGAGCCCCTTGCTCTTCAGCGGGTTCGTCT
This sequence comes from Methylobacterium sp. CM6246, assembly GCF_054818005.1. Classification (NCBI taxonomy): domain Bacteria; kingdom Pseudomonadati; phylum Pseudomonadota; class Alphaproteobacteria; order Hyphomicrobiales; family Methylobacteriaceae; genus Methylobacterium; species Methylobacterium sp. CM6246. The sequence continues at coordinate 5,878,933 of NZ_JBTXKY010000001.1, read as the reverse complement.
TGTCGTCCAGTTCGGGCAGGAACACCGCGTCGATCACCGGCACATCGGCGTGGACAGGGACGTGGTACTCGGCCAAGTCGTGGTTGACGAAGAAGCTGTAGCGGGAATCCACCACCGCATCCTCCATCAACGCCGCGCCAACGCCGAAGGTCATGCCGCCGATCGCCTGACTTCGCGCCGTCTTCGCATTGAGGATGCGCCCGCCGGTGAAGACGCCCAGCATTCTGCGAAGCCTGATCTCCCCGGTATCGGCATCGACGCCGACTTCCGCGAAGTGTGCGCCGTAGGAGTACTGCGAGAATTTCTGCTTCATCTCCCCCGGCTTGATCTCGCCGGAGGCCTCCAGGCCGGTGCCCGCGAGGTCTTTCAGCGATTCCGTGCGGTTGCCCGAGGTCACGGCGCCGTCCCAGAAGGTCGCGCCCTCCGGGTTCAGGTCGCCCGCCTTCAGCAGCGCCTGCCGGAGGTTGTCGCAGGCGACGTAGAGCGCGGATCCAGCCGATCCGGCCCCGAACGAGCCTCCCGAGCCGGACGCGAACGGGAAGTCGGTATCGCCCATCTCGACCCGGACACGCTCGACCGGAAGCCCCAGCATCTCGCCGGCGATCTGCGTGAGGATCGTGTAGGTGCCGGTGCCGGGATCGGTCATGGCCATGCGGACGACCAGCACCCCGTCGGGCCCAAGCCGCACCTTGGCCGAGGACGGCATCAGGGGGTTGAGCCTGGCGGCGGCCGACATGCCCATGCCGACGAGCCAGTTGCCCTCGCGCCGGCTGCCCGCCGCCTGCCGCTTGTCCCAGCCGAACAGGCGGGCGCCCTCGCGCATGCAGGGCACGAGCTGGCGGGTCGAGAACGGCACCTTCTTCTCGGGGTCCTCGGCGGGCTCGTTGCGCATCCGCAGCTCGACGGGGTCGATCTTCAGGTGCTCGGCCAACTCGTCCATGGCGCATTCGAAGGCGAGCTGCCCCACGGCCTCACCCGGCGCGCGCATGGCCGAGGCGATCGGCATGTTCAGGTTGACGAGCCGATGGCGCGTCACCCGGTTCTGCGCCGCGTAGAGCGAGCGGGTGACGTTGGCGGAGGTCTCGAAGAAGCCGTCGCCCTCGGCGGTGTCGGACCAGGATTCGTGCCCGATCGCCGAGAGACGTCCGTCCTTGTCGGCTCCCAGGCGAATCCGCTGGATCGTGTCCGTGCGGTGGGTCGCGACGTGGAATTCCTGCTGCCGGGTCATCGCGACCTTCACGGGCCGACGGATCACCTTGGAGGCCAGGATCGCCAGGGTCGCCTCGGGCTGCACCTGCAGCTTGGCACCGAAGCCGCCGCCGATATACGGGCTGACAATCCGCACCTTCTCGGGCGGCAGCTTGAGAACCGAGCCGAGGGCCTTCTGGCCGCGGTTCGGCATCTGGTTGGCGGTGTGCAGCACCACGCCGTCATCCTCCCAGGAGGCGATCGTGGCGTGCGGCTCCATCTGGGCGTGGATCTGCGGCGGCGTGGTGTATTCCACGTCGAGCTTCACGGGTGCCGCCGCGAAGGCGGCATCGAAATCGCCGAGCTTCGAGTCCGGGGGCGAGTTGACCGGCTTCGGCTCGTAGGCCGCCGCCATGTTGTCCTTCAGCAGCGCCTTGGGCTTGGCCGCATCGTAGCGGACCTTGACCAGCATGGCGGCGGCCCGGGCCTGCTCAAAGGTCTCAGCGACCACGAACGCCACGGGCTGCCCGTAGAACTTGATGTCGGTGCCCTGGAGCTGCGGCCAGACCTGCTCCTTCTTCTCACCCTGCTCTGGCACGTTCTCGTGGGTCAGGACAAGGATCGTCCCCGGGGCTCGGCGCGCGGCCTCGGCGTCGATCGCCCGGATCGTGCCGGCCGCGATGGTCGCCGGGACGATGTAACCGTAGGCGGGGTTCTTGAGCGCCCTGGTCTCGTAGGCGTAGGGCGCGTGCCCAGTGACCTTCAGCGGTCCGTCGACCCGGTCCAGCGGTTTACCGACGAGGCCGTCGGGACGGTCGTCGAGGGGCGTCCGGCCGATCGGCTGGTTCATCTCCATGGGACTTGTCCTTGCCGGGTTCTCTACGCGCGGGTCGCCTGCGCCATGACGGCGCGCAGGGTCCGCCGCGTCAGCGGGATCTTGAAGTCGTTGGCGCCGTAGCCGCGGGCGCCCTTCAGCACCGCGTCGGCGGCGGCATCGGCGGAGCCGGTCCGTACCAGCACCTCCTCGGCCTCGGCCACGCGCCAGGGTTTGTGCGCCAGGCCACCGAAAGCGAGTCGCGCCGCCGTCGGCTTACCGCCCTCAGCACCCGTGATGATCGCGGCCACCGACACGGTCGCGAAGGCGTAGGACGCCCGGTCGCGGACCTTGCGGTAGATGTGCTGACCGGCCACCGGCTTCGGCAGCGTCACCGCGGTGATGATCTCGCCCTTGCGCAGGTCGGTCTCAATCTGCGGCGTGTCGCCCGGCAGCCGGTGGAAGTCGGCGATCGGGATGGTCCGCGCCTGCCCGGCCGGATCCATGGTCTCGATGGAGGCATCCAGCGCCCGCATCGCGACATTCATGTCGGACGGGTTGGTGGCGATGCAGGCCTCGCTGGCGCCCAGCACGGCCATGATCCGGTTGAACCCGCCGATCGCGGAGCAGCCGGAGCCGGGCTCGCGCTTGTTGCAGGGCATCGCGGTGTCGTAGAAATAATAGCAGCGCGTACGCTGCAGCAGGTTGCCGGCGGTGGTCGCCTTGTTGCGCAGCTGGCCCGAGGCGCCGGCCAGCAGGGCCTTCGCCAGAACCGCGTAATCCTTGCGCACGCGCACGTCCGCGGCGAGGTCGGCGTTGCGCACCAGTGCGCCGATGCGCAGGCCGCCCTCCGGCGTCGCTTCGACTTTGTCGAGGGGCAGCCGGTTGACGTCGATCAGCGTCGCCGGGGTCTCGATCTGAAGCTTCATCAGGTCGAGCAGATTGGTGCCGCCCGCGATGAACTTCGCGTTCGGCCGCTCGGCCGCAAGCTTGGCTGCGTCCTGCACGGTGGCCGGACGCTCGTACGTGAAAGCCTTCATGTCCGCCCCCTCAGAGGTTGCTGGCGGCGGTATCGCGGATCGCCGCGACGATGTTCGGATAGGCACTGCAGCGGCAGATGTTGCCGCTCATCCGCTCCCGGATCTCGTCGTCGCTGAGGCTCGGGGTGGACGCGACGTCTTCGGTGACGTGGCTGGGCCATCCGGCCTTCGCCTCGCTCAGCATGCCCACCGAAGAGCAGATCTGGCCGGGCGTGCAATAGCCGCACTGGAAGCCATCATGCGCGATGAAGGCGGCCTGCATCGGATGGAGCGTGTCCCCGGTCGCCAGTCCCTCGATCGTCGTGACCGCGTCACCGTCGTGCATCGCTGCGAGCGTCAGGCAGGAATTGATCCTCCGGCCATCCACCAGCACCGTACAGGCACCACACTGACCATGGTCACAGCCCTTCTTGGTGCCGGTGAGGGCCAGGTGCTCGCGCAGGGCGTCGAGCAGGGTCGTGCGCGTGTCCAGGACCAAGTCGCGCGCCTCGCCGTTGATCGTGAGGCGCACAGGCATCGTCTGCGCGGCCAGATCGCCGGGGGCCGCGGTTGCGGCGGCCGCCGGCCGGAAGCCGAGGGCGCCGATTGCCCCGGCTGCGGCGCAGCCTTCTACGACAGCACGCCGCGTGAGAGCGAACGGCTTCGTCGGAGTGTCGTCTGTCATGCTGCTATCCCGCCCATGCGCGACGCTCACGGCGAAGCGCAGCCTGGAATTCAGTGTCCCAACGTCAGCGTCCGTAAATTAGATCCGGTCCAGACTGCGCCCCTTCACCGCGGCCATTCCCCGGGGCGTCAGATTTCAACCCTGGTCGATCCCTCGGCTCGATCCAGGTGACGCGGGCGCAACACCTCGTCCGGAGTGCTCAGTATGGCCGTCACAATCCCGACCTTGCCCCTCAACGACGGGCGTCGCATCCCGCAGATCGGCTTCGGATGCTGGCAATTATCGGAGTCACAGGCGCCCGATCTCGTCGGCCACGCGCTCAGGGCCGGGTATCGCCTGATCGACACCGCCGCCGCCTACGGCAACGAGGAAGGCGTCGGCCGTGGTATCCGCGCATCGTCGGTCCCGCGCGAAGACGTGTTTCTCACCACCAAACTGTGGAACGACCGCCAGGGCCGGGATGCGACGCGGCAGGCCTTCGACGAGAGCCTCAAGCGTCTCGGCCAGGATTATGTCGACCTCTACCTGATCCATTGGCCCTGTCCGCAGCGGCGCCTGTTCGTGGAGAGCTGGCGGACCATGATCCAGCTGCGCGACGAAGGCCGCGCGAAGTCGATCGGGGTTTCGAACTTCACCCCGGAGCACATCGTCACGTTGATCGGCGAGACCGGCGTCGCGCCAGCCGTCAACCAGATCGAACTCCACCCGCATTTCCAGCGGAAGGAGCCCCGCGCCGATGATGCCCGGCACACAATCGTCACCGAGTCGTGGAGCCCGCTCGGCCAGGGCAAGGAGCTGAACGACCCGGTCATCGTCGCCATCGCCCAGGCGCACGGCAGGAGCCCGGCCCAGGTGGTGCTGCGCTGGCAGGTGCAGATCGGCTGCGTCGCGATCCCGAAGACCGCCCGACCCGAGCGCATCGTCGAGAACGTCTCGGTGTTCGACTTTGCGCTCAGCGATCAGGAGATGACCCAGATCGCCGCCCTCGACCGGCCCGACGGGCGGATCGGGCCCGATCCTGCGACCTTCTGCTGAGCGCACGAGCCCTTTTGCGCCGCAGCATAACACTGCGCCGCAAAAGATTTATGCTCAAGGCTAGCATATCTAGACAGACGGGTGCGGCGCCCATAAGTTAGACGGCACAATGCTCAAACTGAGCATAATGGAGGACGCCATGACGGCGACCGTGTCACCCGTCTCTCGTACGTTGGTTCCAGGCCTGCCGCTGCCGGAACTCTACGCCCGTGTCAGCCGTCACGTTCCAGCAATCGAATGGCCGGCGCTCGCCCCCGATATCGAGGCGATCCTGCGGCTGAAGCGCGAGCGCAACGCGGTGATCCTGGCGCACAATTACCAGGCGCCGGAGATCTTCCACACGGTGGCCGACATCGTCGGCGACAGCCTGGCGCTGGCGCGCGAGGCGGTGAATGTCGATGCCGACGTGATCGTGTTGGCCGGCGTGCACTTCATGGCCGAGACCGCCAAGCTCCTGAACCCGAGCAAGACCGTACTGATCCCCGACATGGGCGCGGGCTGCTCGCTGGCCGATTCGATCACGGCCGCCGACGTGCGCGGCCTGCGGGCCAAATACCCGGGCGTGCCGATCGTGACCTACGTGAACACGTCGGCCGCCGTGAAGGCCGAATCGGACCTGTGCTGTACGAGCGGCAACGCCGTGGCCGTCGTGCGGTCGCTGAACGCGCCCCGGGTCCTGATGATCCCGGACGAGTTCCTGGCCCAGAACGTCCAGGCCGAGGTTCCCGAGGTCGAAATCCTGACCTGGGCTGGCCATTGCGAGGTGCACGAGCGCTTCACGCCCGCCGACATCCGCGACGTGCGGGACAGCTATCCCGGCGTCACGGTGATCGCGCACCCGGAATGCCCGCCCGACGTCGTGGCCGAATCGGACTTCTCCGGTTCCACCGCGATGATGATGGATTTCGTGCTGCAGAAGCGCCCGAGCCAGGTCGTCTTGGTGACCGAGTGCTCCATGGCCGACAACATCGCGGCGGCAAACCCGGACATCGAGTTCATCAAGCCCTGCAACATGTGCCCGCACATGAAGCGGATGAGCCTGAGCAACATCCGCAGGGCCCTGGAGACGTTGACCCACGAGGTCACCGTCGATCCCGCCTTGGCCGACCGCGCCCGGGCTGCGGTCGAGCGCATGCTGCTGGTGCGCTGACGATGAACGCCGTCACTCCCAACATGGCCGACCGCATCGTCGTGGTCGGCGGCGGCGTCGCCGGCCTCAGCGTCGCGTTGCGGCTCGCGCCGCGCCCCGTGACGCTGATCACTGCTTCGGCCCTGGGCCTCGGCACCGCTACCGGCTGGGCCCAGGGCGGCATCGCCGCCTCAGTCGGCGCCGACGACGCGGCGTCTCTCCACGCCGCCGATACCGTAGCCGCGGGCGCCGGGCTGACCGAGCCCGACGTGGCGCTCCGGGTCGCCCAGGCGGGCCCGGGGCTGATCGACTGGCTGGTGCGGATCGGCGTCCCGTTCGATCGCACCGAGGATGGCGCCCTGGCGCTCGGCCTGGAGGCGGCGCATGGCCGCCGCCGCATCGTCCGCTCGGGCGGTGATGCCACCGGGGCCCGCGTCCTCGAAGGATTGGTGCGCGCGGTCCTGGCCGCGCCGTCTGTGGAGGTGGTCGAAGCCCGTGCCTGCGACCTGCTGCGGGACACGCGCGGCGCGGTCGCCGGCATCGTGGCCGAGCGCGACGGCGCCCGGTTCCGCATCTTGGCGCGCGCCGTGGTGCTGGCCACCGGCGGCGTCGGCGCCCTCTACGCGGCGACCACGAACCCGCCCGGCGCCGTCGGCGGGGGGCTCGCGCTGGCCGCGCGGGCCGGGGCGGTGATGCGCGACATGGAGTTCGTGCAGTTCCACCCCACCGCGATCGCGGCCGGGGCCGATCCGATGCCGCTGGCCACCGAGGCGTTGCGCGGGGAGGGCGCCCGGCTGATCGACGGGGCCGGCGAAGCGGTCATGGCCGGAATCACCGGCGGCGACCTCGCCCCGCGCGACGTGGTTGCCCGGGGCATCTTCCAGGCGCTCCAACGCGGCCGCACGGTCTATCTCGATGCCCGCGGCGCCCTCGGGGCCGCGATGCCGAAGCGGTTCCCGACGGTGGCCGGCCTGTGTGCCGCCGCCGGCATCGATCCCGCCGTTCAGCCGATCCCGGTCCGCCCGGCGGCGCACTACCACATGGGCGGCGTGAAGGTGGATGCGCACGGAGCCACGTCGGTGCCGGGCCTCTATGCCTGCGGCGAGGTCTCCTCCACGGGCCTCCACGGTGCGAACCGGCTCGCGAGCAATTCCCTGCTGGAAGGGCTCGCCTATGCCGGCTTCATCGCCGACGCCCTCGACGTGCCGCTTCCAGGCGCGGTCGCACCCGAGACGATAACTCCCCGTTCGGTCGCGGATCTGTCGTCGATCCGCAGGCTCATGGAGGCCCAGGTCGGCGTGGTCCGCGATGCCGCCGGCCTCGAGCAGGCGGTCGCCACGCTCGAAGCTCACAGCGAGACCTGCGACGCCGCCCTGGTGGCGCTGATGATCGCCCGCGGAGCGCTCACCCGCCGGGAGAGCCGCGGCGCCCACTGGCGCAGCGACTTTCCGCATGTCGCCCCGGCAGCCCACACGGACACGACGCTCGCCACGCTGAACGCCGCGTACCGCGAGACCACGACCGCCGGGACGGAGTTGGCATCATGACGCAATCGGTCCTGACCGAAGAGATCCTGCCCTTGCCGCGGCTCCTGGTGGAGCCGGTGGTGCGTGCCGCCCTGATCGAGGATCTCGGCCGGGCCGGCGACATTACCACCGACGCGATCGTGCCGCCCGGGCAACGGATGCGCGGCGTCATCGCGTCCCGCCAGGACGGGGTAATCTCCGGCACCGACGCCGCCGCGATCGCGTTCGCGCTCATCGACCCGGCCGTGACCGTGACGGTCGAGCGCGGCGACGGGGCCCGGGTCGCGCCCGGCGACGTGGTGTTGCGCCTCGACGGCCCGGCCCGGGCGATCCTGACCGCCGAGCGCGTCGCCCTGAACCTGCTCTGCCGGATGTCGGGGGTCGCGACGGCGACGAACGGCCTCGTGGAGGCGGCTCGCCCGCACGGCAAGGCCTCGATCGTCTGCACCCGCAAGACGACGCCGGGCCTGCGCGCGCTGGAGAAGCACGCCGTGCGGGCCGGGGGCGGTTCGAACCACCGCTTCGGCCTCGACGATGCGGTGTTGATCAAGGACAACCACGTTGCGGTGGCCGGCGGCATCGTGCCGGCGATCCAGCGGGCCCGCGCACGGGCCGGCCACCTCGTGAAAATCGAGTGCGAGGTCGACAGCCTCGACCAGTTGGAAGAGGCGCTCTCGGTCGGGGTCGATGCCGTCTTGCTCGACAATATGGGCCCGGACCTGCTGACCCGTGCGGTGGCGATGATCGACGGCCGTGCCCTCTCGGAAGCCTCCGGCCGCATCACCCGCGAGACCGTGGGCGCGGTCGCGGCCTCGGGCGTGGACCTGATCTCCTGCGGCTGGATCACCCACTCGGCGGCGATCATCGACCTGGGGCTGGACGCCGCCTGATCGACAGAACCCTCTCCCGATGTGCGGGGGAGGGGGCCGCGCGCTTCATGCGGCCGTCATCACGTTTGGGTGACAAGTCTTCACCGTGTTGGTGGCGGCGACGGATCAAGTCTTTCGCACCGCATCCGGCTTGCTAAGGTCGCGCACGTCAGTGCCGCCCTCGACTGGATACGCCCGTGCGCCAAGTCTTCAGTCCCGCGGCTGGTCCTGCGGTCGTTCTGCCTGCTGCGCCGGTGGCGCGAAAGCCGGGCGCCGTTCGGCACGGGCCCGGGCCCGCGCTGATGATGGGGGCGCTCGGCGTCGTCTACGGGGATATCGGCACCAGCCCGCTCTACGCCTTCAAGGAGGCCGTGAAGGCGGCCACCGCCGGAGGCGCCGCGGTGCCGGCTGCGGCGCTCGGGGCCGTGTCGCTGATCCTGTGGTCGCTGATCCTCATCGTGTCGCTGAAATACGCGGTGCTGATCCTGCGCGCGGACAACCGGGGCGAGGGCGGCATCGTCGCCATGCTGGCGCTGCTGGGCGCCCGGCAGGCGCAGCCCGGCACGTGGAAGGCCGTGCTCCTGGTGGTCGGCCTCGTCGGCGCGGCTTTGCTCTACGGCGACGGCGCGATCACCCCGGCGATCTCGGTGCTCTCGGCGATCGAGGGGCTGAAGATCGATGCGCCGGTGCTGACACCGTTCGTGGTGCCGATCACCTTGGTGATCCTGGTCGCGCTGTTCGCCGTGCAGCACAAGGGCGTGGCGGCGATTGGCCGGGTGTTCGGTCCGGTGATGCTCGTCTGGTTCACGGTGCTGGTCCTGCTGGCGATCCCCAGCATCCTGCGGGCGCCGGAGATCCTCGGGGCGGTCAATCCCTGGCGGGCCGTGGACTTCCTGGCCCATGCCGGCTGGCACGTGAGTTTCATGATGCTGGGCGCGGCCTTCCTGGCGGTCACCGGCGGCGAGGCGATGTACGCCGATCTCGGCCATTTCGGCGCACCGGCGATCCGCGCGGCCTGGTTCGGCCTGGTCCTGCCGGCGCTGCTGATCCACTATTGCGGCCAGGGCGCCCTGCTGATCGCCGACCCGGGCGCGATCGAGAACCCGTTCTACCTGCTGGCCCCCGACTGGGCGCATTACCCGCTGGTGGCGCTGGCCACGATGGCCACCGTCATCGCCTCGCAGGCGGTGATCTCGGGCGTCTACTCGCTGACCCAGCAATCGATCCAGCTCGGCTTCATGCCGATGATGCGGGTGGTCCACACCGATCAGGACGAGCGCGGCCAGATCTACGTGCCGGCGGTGAACTGGCTGCTCGCCATCGGCACCCTCACGGCCGTGGTGGTGTTCGGCTCCTCCGATGCGCTGGCCGGCGCCTACGGCATCGCGGTCTCGGCGCTGATGGGCATCACCACCCTGCTGGCCGCCCTGATCGCCCTGCGTTGGGGTTACAACCCGATCCTGGTCGTGGCGGTCAACGGCTTCTTCCTGGCCATCGACGCTTTGTTCTTCGCCGCCAACAGCGTGAAGCTATTCGAGGGCGGCTGGTTTCCCCTGGTGCTGGCCGCGGCGGTCGCGTTCCTGATGCTGACCTGGATGAAGGGCAACCACGTCCTCGAGGCGGTGCGCGAGACCATGCGCCAGCCTGAGGCGACGTTCTTGGCCCGCCTCGCGTCGCACCCTCCGGTCACGCTGCCGGGAACAGCGGCCTTCCTCACCGCAGCCACCGAGGGCATCCCCATGGCCCTGGGCCGGCTGGTCGAACGCAGCCGATGCCTGCACGAGCGCATCCTGCTGATCACCGTGATCTACGAGGAGGCGCCGATGATCCCCGCCGAGGAGCGGGCGCAGGTGACTCTGGTCGCGCAAGGCATCCGCAAGGCGATCTCGCAATACACCCCCGGGATGGAACGCGTCGTGCTGCGCTACGGCTTCATGCAGACCGCCTCGATCCCCGAAGGCCTGCAATGCGCCGTGAGGAGCGGCCTGCTCCCGCCGGAATACCTAGAGGACCTGACCTTCTTCGTCGGCCACGAGGTGGTCATCCCGTCGGCCAAGCCCGGCATGGCGCTGTGGCGCCAGGGGCTGTTCGCCTTCCTGAAGCGCAACGCCGAGCGCACCGGCGCCCATTTCTGCCTGCCGACCCGGCAGATCGTGGAAGTGGGAACAGAAATCGAGATCTGAGCCGCGCGCGTCCCGCCGAACCCGTCGCCGCCTCATTGAAAACGGCCGGCCGGGCGGGCATATCGCCACCGCATTTTCCCCTATGCGGAGGCATTGCCCGTGAGCGAGACGATTGAGCGGCACGAATTCGGGGCGGAGGTGGGTCGGCTCCTCGACCTCGTCGTGCACGCGCTCTATTCCGACCGCGAGATCTTCCTGCGCGAACTCGTCGCCAACGCCGCCGACGCCATGGACCGGCGCCGGTTCGAGGCGCTGACCTCGGCGGCGAGCGCCCTGCCGCCGGACGCCAAGGTCCGGATCGTGCCCGACAAGGAGGCGCGCACCCTGACCGTCTCGGATGCCGGCATCGGCATGACCAAGGAGGATCTGGCGTCCAACCTCGGCACCATCGCCCGCTCCGGGACGCGGGCCTTCTCGCAGACGCTGGATGCGGCCAAGGCCGAGGATCGTCCGAGCCTGATCGGCCAGTTCGGCGTCGGCTTCTACTCGGCCTTCATGGTCGCCGACCGGGTCACGGTCACGTCGCGCCGGGCCGGCAGCGACGAGGCCTGGACTTGGGCGTCCGAGGGCCAGGGCAGCTACACCCTGGAGCTCGCCGATCGGCCTGAGCCCGGCACCGACATCGTGCTGCATCTCAAGGCGGACGCCGACGAGTACCTCGAACCCTACCGCCTCGACCACTTGGTGCGGAAATGGGCCGACTTCATCACCGTGCCGATCGCCATTGCGCGGGATGGCAAGGACGAATCGGCCAACCAGGGCACCGCGCTCTGGCGCAAGCCGAAATCCGAGGTGACCGAGGAACAGTACGAGGCGTTCTACCACGCCCTCGGGATGAACTTCGACAAGCCGTGGGCGACCCTGCACTGGCGCGCCGAGGGCCAGCTGGAATTCTCTGCGCTGTTGTTCGTGCCCGGCGCTAAGCCGTTCCAGGCGCTGGAGAACGACCGGCAGAGCAAGGTCCGCCTCCACGTCCGCCGGATGTTCATCACCGACGAGGCCGAGTTGCTGCCGCCGTGGCTGCGCTTCGTCCAGGGCGTCGTCGACACCGAGGACCTGCCGCTCAACGTCTCCCGTGAGATGCTGCAATCGACGCCGGCGCTCGCCCGGATCCGACGCGCCGTCACGGGCCGCGTCGTGTCCGAGCTGACCACCCGCGCCAAGGATGCCGAGAGCTACCAGAACTTCTGGGAGAATTTCGGCGCGGTGCTCAAGGAGGGCATCTACGAGGATTTCGAGCGCCGCGGCGAGATCGCGCCCCTCCTGCGCTTCCGCTCCTCGGCCGAGGACGGCTGGACCTCCCTGCCGGACTACGTGGCCCGCATGAAGGACGGCCAGGAGGCGATCTACTACCTCGTGGCCGACGATGCCGAGGCGCTGAAATCGTCGCCGCAGCTCGAAGGCTTCAGGGCCCGGGGCCTGGAGGTGCTGCTGCTCTCCGACCACGTCGATGCCTTCTGGCCCGACCAGCTCGGCAACTTCGAGGAGAAGCCGCTCAAGTCGATCACCAAGGGCGGCCTCGACCTGTCGAAATTCGCACCCGAGGGTGAGCAGCCGGAGGCGCCGGAAGGCATCGACGCCTTCGTGGCGGCTGTGAAGGTGGCGCTGGCCGGTGAGGTCTCGGACGTGCGCACCACCGACCGGCTGGTGGACTCGGCCGTGGTGCTCTCGGCCGGTACTGCTGGACCCGACCTGCAGATGCAGCGGCTGATGCGCCGGGCCGGCCGCGGCGGTGCCGGGCAGCCGGTGCTGGAGATCAACCCGCGTCATCCGTTGATCCGGGCGCTTGCGGCCTCTGCCGAATCGGAGATCCCCCAGGAAGCGGGCACGCTGCTTGATCTCGCCCGGATCCAGGACGGCGACAGCCCCCGCGATCCGGCGGCCTTCGCCCGGACCATCGCGGCGGCGCTGGCCGCAGCCCGAAGCACTTCGCGCTGACGGTCCGGTCGCGGCCCGGCATCCGCCCGAGCCGCGGCGCCGGGCTCTTCGCGCCCACGATGCTTCACGATGTGCGTGTGTGCTCACGCACATCGGCGTCGAAAGTTTCTAAGTTCGGTTGATCATTCCGAAACGGGCGAGCCATAACTTCGCCACTGGTCGGGACCATTTCCCGACCGGAGGCGCGGGCGCGGTGGGGGCCGCAGGCGTCTGAGCCGATTCCTCACTCGCGCGCGGCCTGCGCGCCTCACGGACGCTGCATGAACCCGGTCGAGGCTCAAGCCGGCAACGGACAGGCGGTCTTGGCGGCACGCACGCGGGCTCACGCCCGGGCGTACCGCCACAGCGGCCGCGTGCGCACGATGCGCCGACTCATCCCGGTCGCTGCGGGCGGCGCGGTGGCGCTGCTGCTCGCGTACCTGTTCAATCCGTTCGGGACGAGCCTGCCGGGAGTCTCGGTCGGCCCCGTGACGGTGGCCGGCTCCAAGGTCCGCATGGAGAACCCCCGGCTCGCGGGCTTCCGCCAGGGCAACCGCGGGTACGAGGTAACGGCCGATGCTGCCCTGCAGGATGTGCGCAAGCCGAGCCTGATCGAGCTGGAGCGGATGCGCGGCCACCTCGCCACCGACGATCAGGGCGGCGTCGCCCGACTCTCGGCGGCCTCTGGCCTGTTCGACACCGCCCGCGAGGCGCTCGACCTCAAAGACGACATCCGCATTTGGACCGACAAGGGCGAGGAAGCGCGCCTGCGCTCGGCCGCCGTGGTGTTCAAGACCGGCTCGGTGAGCTCCCAGGAGCCGGTCACCGTCTCGACCCCGCGCGCCACCGTGAACGCCAACGCCCTCGACGTGGTCGAGAACGGCAAGCGGATCTCCTTCGTCGGGAACGTGCATGTCGTGATCGCGAACGACGACCCGGCCGACAAGGCGTCCCCGCGCATCCTGACCTCGAACGCCGAGCCCGCGGAAACCGGCCGATGAGCGCGCGTGCAGCCCTCTGCGTGGCCCTGGCCGGTTGCCTGGCACTCGCCGGCCCCGCGCTGGCCGAGAAGCCGGCCAAGAAGGACTCGCCCTTCGGCAATATCGGCGGCGGCGGCAAGGATCCGATCAAGATCGACGCCGACCGCCTCGACGTGTTCGACCGGGAGAACCGGGCGGTGTTCGTCGGCAACGTCGTGGCCGTGCAGGGGGAGAGCACGATCCGCTGCTCGACCATGACGGTCTACTACAAGCGCGGCAAGGACGGCGCCGGCAAGGCCTCCGCGAGCAAGGATGCGGACGGCAAGGCTGCGGACACCGCCGACGAGGCGCCGGCGCCGAAGAATCCGGCCGAGAACGGCATTCAGAAGGTCGATTGCGCCGGTCCGGTCACGGTGGTCCAGAAGGACCAGGTCGCCACCGGCGATCACGCGGTGTTCGATCAGGACGCCAAGCGCATCGTGCTCACCGGCAACGTCGTGCTGAGCCAATGCCAGAACGTCACCCGCGGCCAGCGGCTGGTCTACGACATGGGCACCGGGCGCGCGAACATGGATCCGGTGGCTGGCGGCCGCGTCTCGGCGCTGTTCGTGCCCGGCGAGAAGGCCGACGCCAAGGATGGCAAGGGGAAGGGCTGCGCTCAGCCGCCGGTCAAGCCGCGGGCGCAGGTCAATTGAGCGGCGCGGTTGCGTTCCGGGCGGAGCCGCAGGACGCGGCGGGCCGCCCGACACTGCTCGGTCGCCTGTTCGGCCGTCGCGCGAGCCCGCCTGTCGCGGATGCCGACGAAGTCGCCGCCGCGGAAGAGGGCGGACCCGGCATCCTCAGCGTGCGCGGCCTGCGCAAGAGCTACGGCGCCCGCACCGTCGTGCACGAGGCCGGGCTCACGGTCCGCACCGGCGAGGCGGTCGGGCTGCTCGGGCCCAACGGCGCCGGCAAGACCACGATCTTCTACATGATCACCGGTCTGGTGGTGGCCGATCGCGGCCACATCACCCTGGATGGCCTGCCGATCACCCATCTGCCGATGTATCAGCGGGCGCGCCTCGGCATCGGCTACCTGCCGCAGGAAGCCTCGATCTTCCGCGGGCTGACCGTCGAGGACAACATCCGCGCGGTGCTCGAAGTGGCCGAGCCCGACCGCAAGGCGCGGGCCCGCAAGCTCGATTCCCTGCTCGAGGAGTTCGACATCGCGCGGCTGCGCAAGTCGCCCTCGATCGCCCTGTCGGGCGGTGAGCGGCGGCGCTGCGAGATCGCCCGGGCGCTGGCCTCGTCGCCGACCTTCATGCTGCTCGACGAGCCGTTCGCCGGCATCGACCCGATCGCGGTGGGCGACATCCAGGATCTGGTGAAGCACCTCAAGCAGCGCGGTATCGGCGTGCTGATCACCGACCACAACGTCCGCGAGACCCTGGGCCTGATCGACCGCGCCTACATCGCCCATTCCGGCCGCATCCTCACGGAGGGGACCCCGGAGGAGATCGTGGCGAACCCCGACGCCCGGCGGCTGTATCTCGGCGAGGATTTCAGGCTCTGACAGCCTGGACATGATGCTCGGACGCGGAGCAGATCCGCGACGGTCCTGCTCCGCTCCGAAGCCAATCACCCCTTCCAGTTCTTCAGCGCCGCGAACGGGCTATTGGC
This sequence comes from Methylobacterium sp. CM6246, assembly GCF_054818005.1. Taxonomy (NCBI): domain Bacteria; kingdom Pseudomonadati; phylum Pseudomonadota; class Alphaproteobacteria; order Hyphomicrobiales; family Methylobacteriaceae; genus Methylobacterium; species Methylobacterium sp. CM6246. Next base: position 5,863,929 of record NZ_JBTXKY010000001.1, on the reverse strand, counting down.
CTCCGGGGGCTTGTCCGGGTTCAGCACCGGCTCGACCTGCGCGATGGCGTCCGCCATCGAGAAGACGGATCCACTCTGGAGCCGGCCGCCGGCGGCGTCGCGATGGCCGCCGCCGCGGAACAGGCGGGCGCCGTCGAGGGCCGTGCCGTCGTTCGAGCGGAACGACATGGTGCCCATCCGCTGTACGTTGACGACGCGCTTGGCCCGGCCGGCATCCATGATCAGGTCCGAGACCCGCTGGAACGTGCCCGAATCGAGGGCGAAGGACAGGAGCGTGCCATCCTTGAGCGGGCGGAACAGCGCGTCCGAGCGGGCGAGCGCCCGGGCGAGACGCATGCGCGTTGTGAGCGCCCGGTCGTCGTCCGGCGCGTCGCGCAGGAGGGTCTCGACCACCTCGGAGCGGATCGCCAGGGCACGCCGCTCCAGGTCGGCCGGGGTGGCGCCCTCGCGCAGGGAAACGGCGGCCGCACGCAGCAGCCCGGACATGAAGGCCTCATGCCAGGGATGGCCGACGGGCACGAAGCTCGACACGCTCTCCCAGAACAGCTCGTCCAGTGCCAGGCCCCCCGGGAAGGCTGGGCTGTCCTTGCGCCAGAGGTCCACCGCATCGATCGCCGCCACCAGGGCGGAGAGGTCGGTCTCGGGCTCGTGGGTGGCGAACAGGGCCCGGTGATCGAAGGTCATCCGGGTGGCGCAGACGTTTTCGTCGATCAGCACGACGCAATCCGGATCGCCGAGATCGATCCGGCTCAAGCCCGGACGTTCGGGATCGGCCACGGGCTCCAGTCCCTGGCGGCGCAACTGGTCCAGCGAGGAGGCGTGGTGGTCGAGGACCACGAGCTTATGCTTCCTTCCGTCCTCGCGGCGGCGGTTCATGGCCGCGAACTTCTTCAGGCCCGCGATAGTCTGCTCCTCCAGGCCGAGGTCGGTCATGAGCAGGATCTCGCCCTCGCCCGCCCGGGCCAGGCGTTTGGTCTCGTCCTCGAAGACGGGGCCGACATCGCTGTAGCGGGGTACGTGGACGACGCGCTCGACCGCCGTGCAGGCTGCGGCGACCGTGGCGGCGCCGTAGCCGTCGAGGTCGTGGTGGGTGATCTGGATCAGGCGCACGCGGGGCGGTCTCGGTCGGTGACGGGTGCGAGCGGTCTACGACGCCCGGCGCTGCGACGCGAGGCCCCCGACTGTCAGCCGGCAGCTTCCCCTTGCCGGCATTCGGTGCAGAATATCGCTCGGACGCCGTGAGTCGCGGACGCGCGATCGGTCCCGAAGCACCCTGAAGAGTGCGCGTCAGCCAAGGGGGAAGCAGTGGCTCCAGTCGCAACGCCGCGCGTGAAGCGCATCCAGACGATCTCGCTCGCCCTTCTGGTGACGGCCGGAGTGGTCAATTACGTCGACCGCGCCACGCTGGCGGTGGCCAACCCGCTGATCCGGCAGGATCTCGGCCTGTCGATCCCCGACATGGGATTGCTGCTCTCGGCATTCCTGTGGGCCTATGCCTTCGCGCAGCTCCCGGCCGGCGCCCTGGCCGACCGGCTGGGTCCGCGGCTGACGCTGACCATCGGGCTGAGCTGCTGGTCGCTCGGCCAGATGCTCGGTGGAGCCGTGACCTCGTTCTGGCAGTTCGTCGGCGCGCGTATCGTGCTCGGCCTCGGCGAGGCGCCGCATTTCCCGACCTGCGCCCGGGTCTCGCGGGACTGGTTCAACATCCGCCAGCGCGGCACCGCCACGGGGATCTGGAACTGCGCATCCTCCCTCGGCACCTTCCTGGCCCTGCCGCTGCTTACCTTCCTGATGGTCGCCTTCGGCTGGCGGGCCATGTTCATCATCATGGGTGTGGCCGGGCTGGCGCTCGCCGGGATCGTCTACCTGGTGTTCCGCAACCCGCCGGAGATAGACCTGACCCCGGCCGAGCGCGCCTTCCTGGAGGAGGGCGATGCGCCCAACACCGACCGCCGCGTCACCTGGAACGCGTGGAAGCGGCTGTTCCGCTACCGGACCAGCTGGGGCATGATCATGGGCTACTTCGGCTGCATCTACATGACCTGGCTCTACACGGCCTGGCTGCCGAGCTACCTCGAGATCGAGCGCCACTTTACCCTACAGAAGACCGGAATCGTCGGGGCGATCCCGTTCGCCTTCGGGGTGCTGGGCGGCATCCTCGGCGGCCGGATCGTCGACATCCTGATCCGGCGCGGGGTCGATCCGATCCGGAGCCGCAAGATCCCGATGGTGGTGGGCCTTCTGGCGACCGCGGCCTGCACCGTGGTGGCGGCACTGACGCCGAGCGACACGCTCGCCATCGCGTGCATCTCGGCGTCACTGTTCCTGGTCTACGTGAGTTCGTCGGCCGCCTGGGCGATGGCCTCCGTGGCGGCGCCGGCCAACGCCACCGCTTCGCTCGGCGCCATGCAGAATTTCGGCGGCTATATCGGCGGCGCCCTGGCCCCGATGATCACCGGCTTCATCGTTGGCGGGACCGGTCATTTCTCCATGGCCTTCATCACCGGCGCGGTGATCGCCGTCGTGGCGGCGCTCGGATACTGGACGCTGATCCAGGACCCGATCGCCGCGGAGGCGCCCGCGGAGACCTTCGTCGCCGGGCTCAAGCCGGCCGCTTAGGCGGCGGTCAGCCGCGCAGGTGCGGCACCGGTGCGTGGAGATCGCGCGCCGGCGTCCGGGCCGGGAAATTCCGGCGCATCAGGTCGACGAAGGTCGCGGCGGGCCCGTCCCAGTCGTGCCGGGCGGCATGCGCCCGGGCGGCGCTCGCATCGAACGGCAGCCGCCCGTCGATCGCGGCGCCCATGAGCTCGGCCAGCCGCTCGACCCGGTCCGGGGCGTCCGGATCGAAGTAGCTCGCCGCGCTGCCCCCCGCCTCCGGGATCGCGGTGAGGCTCGAGGCGATCACCGGCGTGCCGCGGGCGAGGCTGTCGAGCACCGGGATCCCCCAGCCTTCGCCGCGGCTCGGGAAGACCAGCGCGGCGGCCCGGCCGTAGAGGTCGGACAGGCCGTTATCATCGATCCCGGCGATGTGCACCGCGTCCGGGGTCCGGGTCAGCCGGTCGAGGGTCTCGGGCCGCTCGCCGTCGCCCTTGCCGACGACGATCAGCCGGGCCGCGCCCTCCGGCAGGCGTGCGAACGCATCGAGCACCAGGCCGAGATTCTTGCGTGGCTCCAGGCGGCCGACCATCAGCAGGTACGGGCGTCCGTCCGCGAGCGGATGCCGCTCGGCCGAAGCCCGTGGCGGGGTCGATCCGCAGCGCACCTCGGCGATCCGGCTGCGATCGATGCCGTAGACCTTCGCGATGGAATCGCGGCTGTAATCGGAGATGGTCAGGACCAGCTTGGCGCGCCGGGCCGAGAGCCGCGTGAGGATGCGGTTCCGCCAGCGCATACGCCACGTGAAGAACTCGGGATGGGTCTCGAACAGGATGTCGTGGACCACCACCACCTGGCGGTCGCCCGGCACCAGCGGCGGGGCGATGTAGGTGGTCAGCAGGGTATCGAGGCGGTCGCGGAAGACCAGCCACGGCCAGATCGCGAGCAGGCGCAGGCTCGCCGGCACCCGCGGCAGCTTCTGGTGCTCGATATTGGCGCCCGAAACGAGGCGGGCGCAGGCCTCCGGGTTTCCGGAATAGACCACGTAGGTCGCGTCCGGATGGCGGGCGGCGGCGCGCCCGATGATGTTCACGAGCCAGGTGCGGCTGCCCTGGGGCTTGCCGGTGAGCACGTGCGCGTCGATGCCGATGCGTAGCATGTTACGGGCTCCTGTAGGCGCCGAAGGTCGGGGCTTCGCCGGCCACGTAGGCTTGACCGGCGAGGTCGCGGGTTGCGCCGAGCGGGATGCCGGCGCGGGCGGGGGGCTTGGTCAGCGCGAGGCCGCCCGAGAGTGGGGCGGCCGGGTCGCGGAAGGCGGGGGTGCCGGTCAGGTCGGGGCCTTGGCCGTGCAGCGGCAGGCTCGCCCCGTCGCTGGTGGTCGTGGCGGCCCAGCGATAGAGCGGCGCGCCGACGCGGCTGCCGATGAAGTTCGGCCCGATGGCGTTCCCGTTGTCGGCGGTGGTCGCCTCGACCGCGATGGCTGCGATGCCGGGCCGGGTGGCGAAGGCGATGTTGTTCAGCACCCGGTTGCCCGCGGTGCGGTCGACCGACTTGGTGTAGTCCGAGGCCAGCACGATCTCGCCGCGGTAGACGTGCTTGCCGCCGGAATCGCGCATGTTGCCGGTGACGGTGTTGTTCACCACCGTGTTCGAGCCGGCGTCGAACAGGTTGATGCCGGCGCCGTCGTTGTCGGTCGCGACGTTGAACGCGACGGTATTGCCGTCGCACCATTGGTCGATCTGGATGCCGTTGCCGTCCTGGCCGGTGGTTTCCTTCTGGCCGGTGACGATGTTGTACCGGATGGTATTGCGGTCGCCCGCGTCCTGGGCTGCATCCTTGGCGTAGACGTGGATGCCGGAGGTGCCCGACATGCCGACGCCGTTGCCCGAGACCCGGTTGCCCTCGACCACGTAGCCGGAGCCGTTGATCTCCATCCCGTGGATGCCGTTGCCGGTCACCGTGTTGGCCAGGATATAGCTCGGATCCTCCGGCGGCACGTTGATCACGTCGATGGCGACGCCGTGGGTCTTGTTGTCGGAGAGCGTGTTGCCGGTGATGCGGTGGCCGGCCCCGGCGCCGTCGCCGATCCAGATGCCGAGACCGGATTTCGACACCGTGGAGTCCGCCACCGTCACGTGGTGCGAGCCGCGGCGGATGATGAAGCCGGAATTGACCGCGCCCTGCACGGTCAGGCCGGTCACCGTGACGTAGGCGGCGTTCTCGAACACTACCGAGTTCGACAGGACCGGCCTGGTCCCGGCGACGGCCGCCACGGTGACCGGTGCCTCGGCGCTGCCGCGGGCGCCGATCACCGCCACGTCGCCGTAGCTGCCGCCGCGGATCAGCACGCTCGATCCGGGCCCGAGGCTCGCGAACGGGACGTCTGCGAGCCGGGCCACCGTGCGGTAGTTTTCCATGGCGCCGCCCGCGGGATCGACCAGGATGCGCTGCTGTGATTGCGCATCGGCCGCGCCGCAGGCGGCAAGCGCCGGTAGCAGCAGGGCGGCGAAAAGGTTCTGAGCGTGCATCCGGGAGCCGCTCACGCCGCCAGCGCCCGGGCGATGGCGAGGCGCTTCTGGCGCTGGAACAGGCGGCGCCAGACCGTGCGGCCGGCCTCGGGACTGATCCGAGTGAGGACACGTGCCGCCATCTGCCAGCCGGGCAGCAGCGCCGTGGGCATCGCCAGGTCGGCGACGCGGTGGCGCGGGGCGGCGGCCAGCGGCGGCGGGCCGACGAGGCCGAGCCGGGTGAGATCGGGCGCGAGGTCCGGGCGCTTCCGGTACCACAGCACCAGCGCCGCCCCCTCGCGCTCGGCGATGCGCAGGTAGGCCGTCTCGTCCAGGAGGTGGTGGTGATAGGCCAGCGCCTCCGGCTCATAGAACAGGTGCATGCCGCGCCGGGCCAGCCGCTCGCCGAGTTCGATGTCCTCATGCCAGGTCAGGCGCGGATCGAAGCCGCCCGCCTCTTCGAGCAGCCGGCGATCGACGCTGACGTTGCAGGTCAGGAAGGCGTCCCAGCCCACTTCCACCCGGCCCGCGAGCGAGTCGTACGACGCGTCGTGGTGCAGGGCGGAGAACGGCGAGAACGGCAGAGCCGGGTCGATGGTCATGCGCCCGAGGATCGCGGTCTCGCGTCCGCCCCGCCTGGCATGGGCGGCGAGATGCGCATCGACGAGGCTGGGGGCCGGGATCGTGTCGTCGTTGACGATCAGGAGCCGCGCGCCCCGGGCCAACGCGATCGCCCGGTTCCTGGCCGCGTTGGCGCCGGCATTCTCCTGGCGCAGGTGCACGACCGGGATGCGGCCGGTGGCGACCGCGTGGCTGATCACCGTGCCGGTGGCGTCGGCGGAGCCGTCGTCGCAGACGACGATCTCGAACGGCCGGTCGGTCGTCTGTCGGTCGAAGGCCCGCAGGCACAGGCGCAGCGTGTCGGCGCGGTTGTAGGTCGGGATGATGACCGAGAGCACGGGGACGTCGCTCATGACGAAGCTTCCGGGATCGAGAGGGGGAGGGGAGCGGCGGTGGAGCGGCCGCGCAGGCACAGCCAAGCCGCCACCGCAGCGGAGAGGACGGCGGCGAAAGGCACCGTGATCGGCGCGAGCGTCGCCGGGCCGGCGGCCCAGGCGAGGGCGGTGACGAGGCCGGGGCCCAGCACGGTCGGGGCATCGCCGGGCGCCAGTGGTGCGCCGGCTTCGCGCCAGAAGGCGTGGGCGACCACCGCCAGCATCGCGACCTCGGCCAGGAGGGCGGCCCAGGCCGCGCCGAGCAGCGGATCCAGGGGGATCAGCACCGCGCAAGCGGCCAAATTCGTGGCGCAGGCGGCCGCACTGCCGCGCACCGCGAAGCCGGTCCGACCGAGGGGAACCAGACCGGCGAACAGCACCGTGGCGGTGATCAGCAGGGCGCTCATCGCGGCTGCGATGCGCAGGACCGGCGCGGCCGCAGCGAAATCCGGCCCGAAGATCACACGCACCAGGGGATCGGCGACCGCGCAGGCCGCCACGGTTCCGGCCCCCGCGGCCGCCAGGATCACGATCAGTGCGGGGCGCACGCTGGCGCGCAGCCGATCGGTGCCGGAACGTGTCGGGCCGGCATCGATGGCGCCGACTGCCCGGCCGAACACGGGCACGAGCGGCGCGCACAGGGTGATCGCCACCGCGGCGCCGAGCTCGAAGAACCGGAAGCCCGCGGTGAACTGGCCGAGCTCCGCCGCACCCGCCAGCGCCGCCAGCATGATCAAGCTGATGCGGCCGTTGAGTGAGCCGAGGGCGTTCGAGATCCCGACGCCGGCCGCGGCCCGGATCGTCGCCCAGCCCTGCGACAGGGAAGCGGGACGCAGAGGCAGAAGCTTGGCGGCCAGGATCAGCCCGACCACGCCGTAGACGATGCCCGAGGCCACCGCGACGATGCTCAGGGCCGCCTCGGGGAGCTGCAACCAGAGCGCGAGTGCCGTGCCGCCGACCAGGACCACGGCGTTGGCCAGGGACGGCCAGACCGACCAGCCCGGCTTCCCGCAGACCTGGAACAGGGAATCCTGGAAGCGCGCGGCCGCGAGCGGCATCAGCACGGCGGCGAGGGCCAGCGCCGGCCGGATCTCCCCGGGCAGCAGCGGCAGGGCGCCGAGCAGCAGCAATCCGGTGCCGCCGCCGAGGAGCAGCCGGGCCGATATCATGCGGCCGAATTCCGCCGCCCGCATCTCCGGCGCGCCGGCGCCGAGGCGTGACCCGAAGGTCAGCGTGGTACCGAAATCGGCCGCGATGAGCGCCACCGCCAGCACCGCGAGGGCCAAGCCGTAGCGGCCGAGCGCCGCCGGGCCGACGCCGTGCCCGACCATCACGAAGGCGGCGAAGCCGGCGGCCAAGTAAACCCCGCGGCCCGCGGCCTGTCCAAGCAGATTGGCGCCGTACCGCATGCCGCCCGGGCGGCCACGTCCGCGCAATCGATTTACCAAGCGGACCATCTCTCGGTGGAGCCTTACTGAAAACCGCGACCTACGATTGCATCGTGGCAGGGTGCGTATGGCTTGCAACCGTATCTTCAATTTATGGTTGCAGAGATAAAGCGTCTGAGGAAACCGGAGGACTGCGTATGTCCGAGCGCGCAGAGACTGACGCCGCCCGAGGGATCCCCCTTGCGGGCGCATCGAAATCCGCAGACGGGCGGCGACAATGCTGGGCACAGATGCGCATGGCGCTCGCGGCCGACCGTGCCCACTGGCATCGCCGGGGCCACGGTTCGGCGCGACTGTACCGGGGCTATCACGCGGTCTGGCTCTATCGGCTCTCGCGCTACAGCCACGAGCGCGGCTGGCGCATGGCGGCCTGGCTGCTGTGGATTGTCAACGGCTGGTGGACCGGCTCCGATATCCCCCCCTCGAGCCGGATCGCCGGGGGATTGTTCCTCCCGTATCCGTTCGGCGCGGTCATCGCGGGCGCCGTTGGGCGTGACGCGGCCTTCGGCGTGCAGGCCTCGATCGGCGGCCTGTTGAAGGAGCCCGATCAGGATATCGGCGGGGGCCCCGGCTTGCCGCTGCTGGGCGACGGCGTGGTGCTGGAGGCCGGCGCGATCGTGCTCGGTGCGGTGCGGATCGGCGATCGGGCCCGGCTCGGCCCCCGCACCACCATCCTCAAGGACGTCGAGCCCGGCGAGACGGTGATGCCCCAGCCCTGGCGTGCCCTCCCGGGCCGGGGAGCCGCGGCATGACCGGCGCCGTCGTGAACACCGATCCGCACGGTCCGACCGGCTACGCGGAGGTGCGCCGGCTGCTCTCGGCCGACTTCGCCCGCGTCCTGCGCCAGACCACGGGCGGCAAGCCGACCTCCCGGCTGCGACGCCTGATGCACCTGACGCTGCCCGCCATGCAGGTCGCGATCTTCCACCGCGTGGCGCATCTGCTGCACGGACACGGCTGGCGGCGATGCGCGGCCGCCGTCTCGAACCTGTCGCTGCGGTTGACCGGCGCGAGCCTGCATCCCGGATCGCCGATCGGGCCGGGCCTGTTCGTGCCCCACCCGGCCCGCATCGTTTTCTGCGGCAGCGCGGGGATCGACCTGGTGCTGCTTCCCGGGACGCTCGTGGGGCCGCGGGATTGGGTTTTCCCCGGCGCGCCATTCCCCGCGGACGCGCCGCGCCTCGGGGACAATGCCGTGGTCGGGGCCCACGCGGCCGTCCAGGGTGCTGTCACGGTCGGGGCCGGAGCCACGATCGGGATCGGCGTGTGCAGCCTGCGGGACGTCCCCGCCGGCACCGTCACGATGGTGGCGCAGCGGCAGATCCGCAGCCGCTCCGATGTTCCGGAGGGCGGCGATGCAGTTTAGCGCCCACCCTCCAACGTCGGCCCGCCGGTCAGGCCGGCCCGTGCTCGTGTCGGCGGATGGCTTCCCGGCCTCCGCGGGCGGCGCGCCGGGACGGGAGCTGACGGCGGAGCACACCCTCGTAGGCATCGACGATGCCGCGCCAGCCGAACGCGTCCGCGTGCCGGTCGCGAGAGGCCGCCGACATCGCGTCGAGCCGGCTCGGCGCAGCGCGCACAAGGTTCAGGATGCCCCGGCGCAACTCGGTCTCGTCGCCGAAGAACACGGCGCCGTCGCCCGCCACCCAACGGTTGAACGGATTGTCGTGGGCCAGGATCGGCGAGCCGGCGCCGAGGGCCTCGACCAGGGACGGGTTGGTGCCGCCAACCGTGTGGCCGTGGATGTGGAAGCGGGCGTGGAAACGGAGGGCGGACACCCGGTCGGCCTCGTAGATCGCGCCCGCGAAGATCACGTCCGGCCCGCCCGCGGCCTTCACGGCACGGTGGTAGGAATCCGAGTCCATCAGCTTGCCGAGTACGACGAGGGGCAGGCCGGGGCGGATCTCGCTCCAGGCGCGGACGATCTGGAGCACCAGGTTTTCGGGCACGACCCGGGCGATCAGCAGCCCGTAGTCGCGGGGGCGTACGCCGAACGCGGACAGCGGCGTCGTCGGCGCCTCCAGCACCGGGTCGGCGCCGTACGCGATCGTGGTGATCCGCTTCGCCGCGGTGTTGCGGGCGAGGTGCTTCGCGATCTCCGGATGGTCCGCGACCAGATGCGTGGAGAACAGGCTGCCGAGGCGCTCGTTCAGCCAGAACCACGCCTTTGCGGGCTTCGACCAGCGGTCGCGCTTCCACTCGATCCCGTCCATGTTCATCACGCTGCGCTTGCCCGTGAGGCGGTAAAGGATCGAGAACAGGGCCGTGTTGTAGCCGAGCACCAGCGGCAGGGCCGGCCGGAACGCCGCCCGCAGGGTGCATTTGAGGTCAAACACGATCGTGGCGAAGGCGCCGTCGCCCCGCACCGCGACCGGGATCAGCGCAACGCCGCGCCAGACGCTCGGCAGGGTCGGCGTGCTCACCTGGCAATAGACCTCGACCCGCCAGCCCCGCTCGACGAGATCCAGCGCCAGACGCTCGGCCAGAGTCTCGAAGCCCCCATGCGCGGCCGGCACCCCGCGGGTGCCGAGGATCGCCACCGCCGGGCGCCCGTCCGGCCCATCCCAATTCACCACTCCGGCGCGCGTCGCGTCCTCAGAGGAGCCTGAAGTATGGTCACCGTCGAACAGCGCCTGTTCCGGGAGATGGGGGCCGGGGGTTACTCCCGGCAGGACCACCGGATGGAGTACATCGTGCGCGTCAACGCGCTGCTCCGGCCGGATATGCGGGTGATGGAGTTCGGGGCCGGGCGCGGCAAGTGGACCGATGACCCGGTTCCACTGCGCCGGCACCTCGGCGACTTCCGCGGGCGCTGCGCCCACGTCATGGCCTGCGACGTGGACGAGGCGGTCCTCGAGAACAAGTCGGCCGACGAGGTCCGTCTGATCGGCCACGACGGGATCCTTCCATTCCCGGATGGGAGCTTCGACCTGATCTCGGCGTTCTCGGTCCTCGAACATATCGAGCATGCCGATGTCACCGCGGCCGAGCTCGGCCGGGTCCTCGCTCCGGGGGGCTGGCTCTGCGCCTGGACTCCCAACCGCTGGGGCTATGTCGGGGTCGGCGCGCGGCTCATCCCGAAGCGCCTGCACGCACAGGTCCTGCGCTGGGTCGAGCCGCGGCGGGTCGAGATCGACTCGTTCGTGCCGCTCTACACGATGAACACGGAGGCGGCGCGGAAGCGGCTTTTCCCAACTGATCGGTTCGAGCACTTCACCTACAGTTTTGACGGGCAGCCGTTCTATCATGGCGAGAACATCGTCCTGGGCAAGTTCTGGGAGCTGCTGTTCCGGCTCACGCCGGGTCCGTTGAAAGGCTACCACATGGTTTTCATCCGCAAGAAGCCGTGAGCATTTGACGGGATCAAATTCGAAGACTGCGCAGGTGGTTGGAAAACCTGCGCATGTCCTCGGCTTTGCGGGCGAGTTCCGGCTGCCGTTTCAGGCGGCCGGCGAGGCCGTAGGCCAGCGCCCGCAGCGTGAAGCCGAGGCGCAGCGGGGCTACGAAGAAGGCCGGAGAGGACAGGAGCCGGCCGGCGTTGCGCAGGCGGTAGATCCCCGCCAGACCGTCGAGCCAGCGGGCCGAGCGCGTGCCGGCCGAGCCGCCTTGGAGGTGGACGACCGCGATCCCCGGCAGGTAGGCGACCCGCCAGCCGGCATCGCGCAGGCGGCAGCCCCAATCGACGTCCTCGCCGTAGAGGAACAGCGCGCTTTCCAGGCCACCGATCGCCTCGATCGCCTTCCGACGCATCAGGATGAACGCGCCGCAGACCCAGTCCACGTCCAGGGCCTCGCGCCCCCGGGCCTGCCGGCTCGCGAGGTAGAGGCCGCGCAGGCCGAAGCGCCCGGACAGACCGGCGGCATGGACCAGGGTCGAGAGCGGGCGCGGCTCGTAGCCGGCATCGCCGACCTGATGGCGGCCGTCCGGGAAGATCAGGCGCGGACCGACTGCGCCGACATCGGGGTGCGCGTCGAGATGGGTAAGCGTTCCGGCCAGCGCCTCCGGGTCGCGCAGGAACGCGTCGGGGTTCAGAAGCAGGATCGTGTCGCCCCGCGCCGCAGCCAGCGCGACGGCATTTCCCCCAGCGAAGCCGTGATTGGTCCGCTCTGCGATGAGCCGTACCCACGGGAAGGTACCGGCGATCCGCTCCGGCGTCCCGTCCGACGAGGCGTTGTCGACGACGATCACCTCGTAGGATCGGTCGATCCGGCTGGCCGCCAGCAGGCGCAGGCAGGTCTCGATGTCGGCGCCAGTGTTGTAGGTGACGATCAGGACGCTGAGGCCGATGCCGCTCATTGTCGATCTCTCCGCGCTCTGACAGCTGGGCGGTTATGGGCAGCGGACGGTCTCGGACGGATACCCAACGCGGTCGCGGCTCCTTGCTCCTGCGCCGAGAGGGAGCGCGTCGCGCTGCCGATCTCCGCAGCGGCACGGCGCTGCGCCGCCCGCACGCCCGCGATCAGCCCGAGGCCGGTGTAGAGCAGTTCGGCGATGCCGAGGTTCAGGCGGAAGCCCGGGTCGACGAGCCCGTGCAGCAGGTGGGCGATGAGGCCGACCGCACAGGCGGCCGCGATGGCCGCCAGCGGATCGCCCACCGGTTCGCGCCACGCCGCCCGGAACCCGCGGAAAATCCCGACCGAAAAGACCAGCGCGAAGGCGGTGTAGCCGACGATCCCGACCTCGGTGAGGATCAGGATGTGCAGGTTGTGCACGACGTGGTTCGAGCGGTCGAACAGGCCGGCGAGGCGGGACAGGCCGGTCTGATCGAGCACCGCGAACTGGTTGCCGAAATTGTTCAGCCCGACGCCGAAGATCGGGAATTGCGCGAACAGCGCCAGGGCGGCCGCGTTGAGCGGTCCACGTTGCGCCGCCGAGCCGCCGTCATCCGCGGTCAGGCGTTCCCAGACCAGCGGCCCGGCATAGATCGCCCCGATCCCGGCCGCGACGACCAGAAGGGCGAACACGATCAGGCTCGCCCGGGTGAACAGCCGGTCCCGGTAGACCAGCAGGATCACCAGGGTCGCCGAGAGCGGATAGGTCAGCCAGGAGGCGCGCGACAGGGTCAGCACCACGCCGACGACGGCCGAACCGGCCCCGGCGGCGCCGACGAGGCGCAGGAGTTTCGGGCCCCGAGAGAGGGCTAGCGCCAGTGCCAGCGGCCAAACGAACTCGTAATAGTACCCAAGAATATTCGGGTGGACCTTCAGACCGCCGGCGCGGCGCTGCGCGGAGAAGTTGATGTTCTCCTCGACGATCTGCTCCTCGCCGAGCACGGAAAGGCCGAGTTCGGACCCGGAGACGTATTGCAGCCCCGCCACCGCAGTCTGCACCAGGCACAACGCGCAGATCGCCAGCGCGAGGGTGCGGATATCGGCGCCGGACAGGTTCGAGACGGCCACCGAGACGAGGAGCAGTCCGAGGAACCGCCACGCATCGAACCACAGGTAGGTGGTGTCGGTGGCGTTGGCCAGCGAGAGCAGGCCGGCGGTCAGGAAGGCGAGCTGCGTGAGCACGAGCGGCCGGTCGAGGCGCAGCCCCGAGACCCGCTCCCCGATGCCTGTGACCTTCGAGAGGATCAGCGTCAGCGCCACCAGGAGCGCCACGCTCACGGTCAGTCCGGCACCGCCGCCGATGCTCGGCAGGTATTGGCCGACGGCTTCGAAATGCTGGAAGAAGCTGACATCCAGCTTCACGGTCAGCCCGACCGCGAGGGCGACCAGCAGCAGGGGCGTCAGGCGGTAGCGCTGCCCGGCGATCAGGGCGCCGACCCCGCCGAAGGCCGCGGCCAACCCGACCACGGCGAACTTCAGCGGTGCAGCGCTCAGCGCCACGGCACCGGCCGCCGCCGCGAGGCCGAGGCCGGCCACCGGCAGTGCGCGGAGTGCGCGAACCGGGGCGCCGCTCATCCGAGCCACCGGTACAGCCATTTCGGGATCGGCCGCCGGGTCCCGTTGAGGACGATGCCGAGCGGTGCGCCGCCCGCGGCCTTGAGGTCGGCAAGCGCCCGCTGGGCCACGGCTCGGCGCGTCCGCTCGGCGCCGATCACCACGACGAACCCATCCACGAAGGGCGAGAGCGCCGCCGCGTCGCCGATCTCGGTGATCGGTTCGCAATCCAAGATGGCGAGGTCGAAGCGGTCGTCGACCAGTGCCAGGAAGTCCTCGACGCGGCCGTCGTCAAGGGTCGCCTTCCGGATCGCCCCGGCGCTGCCGGCCGGCACGACGCTCAGGCCGTCGGCGACCGGGTGGACCCCGAGGCTCGGCGCCACGTCCCCAGCGACGATATCGGCGAAGCCCGGCCGGCCCTCGAGCCCGTAAGCCGCGGCCAGGGACGGCCGGGACCAGTTGGTCTCGATCAATGCGGCGGTGCGGCCGCGGCGGGCATAGGCGCCGGCGAGTTCGCGCGCGAGCGTGCTCACCCCCTCGCCGGGTTGGACCGCGGTAATCCCGACCCGTCGCAGCCGGGTCTCGTAACGGCTGAGCTGGACCAGGGCCGGCTCGAGCACGGCGGGGTCGATCATCGGGGCGTAGGCGGCGATCATGCGGCGGCTCCACCGAAGCGCGGCCGCCGCTCGGCGCCGGAGCGCAGCGGGACGGCGGCAAGGACAGGCACGCGCAGGGAGCGGGCGACCTCGGCGGCGCTGCGGTAGGTCTGGGCGAGGATCTCCGCCAGCGCGACGTAGGCCAGGGCGGCGAGCAGCCCGAGCCCGGCCGCGAGGCCGAGGATCAGCGGCCGGTTCGGGCCGGAGGGCAGCCGCGGCGGCACGGCACGCGCCACCAACGCGGAGGAGGTCACGGATTGCGCGTCGAGCCCGGTGCCCGTGCGCAGCGCGTCGATCCGCTTCTGGGTGTCGGTGATCTCGTCGCTGAGCAGAGACTTCTGCTGCGCGAGCCGGCCGTAGGCCAGAGCCGCGTCGCTCTGGCCGATGGCGGCTTTGCGGCGGCTCGCTTCGATCCCCGTGATGGTCTGGATCTTCTCCGCGAGCACCGCGAGCCGCGCCGTGTCGGCGGCGATCAGCGCCTGGTACTTCTGCCGCGTCAGGGCAATGAGGTCCCGGTCGAGGCTGATGAATTCGGGTGCGGTCGGCCTGAACCGGACGGCGATCTCCGCCCGCTTGGTCCTGAGATCGGCCCAGCGCGTGTCGAAGGCCGCCACCGTCGGGTCGGCGTCGGGCGGCGTCGGCTGCCAGCGGTCGGGGCCGGTCTCGCGGGTGCGCTTGAGCCGGGACTCGACGCCTTCGCGCTCGATCTGGGCGGCCGACTTCTGCCGGGCGAGGTCGGAGAGCGTGCCGAGGTCGTTCTGCTGCTCGATCTCGAAGCTGGCGGTGTTGTTGCCCTTCAGGGAGGTCGCCAGCTGCGCGTCGATGGCGGCGAGGTCGGCGCGCGCCCGCTCCAGTTTGCCCTGGTAGAACGTGGCCGGCGTCTCGTCGGCGTAGACCTCGACGTGGCGCCGCTTATAGGCATCGAGCAGCCGGTTCAGCGCCTGGGCGGCGAAGTTCGGGTCCGTCCAGGTGAAGCCGGTCAGGATCACGTCCGTTTCCTTGACGAACACGACCTTGAAGGAGGCGAGATAGGCCTCGTAGAGTTTCTCGTCGGGACTGAGGTGGCGCAGCAGGCCCAGCGCCTCGAACGGGACGCGGGCCGTGTCCACGACCCAGGTCTTGACCGCCTTGGCGCCGCGCATGGCGACCCGGCCCTGGTAGACCAGCCAATCCATCCAGTCCGCGGGGGGCGGGCCGAGGTCGCCCGTCGGGGTGATCGCCTTCAGCGCCGCGAACTCGTCGCGCACGATGCTCGGGTCCCGCAGGATCTCGACCTCGTTGTTCACGTTCTGCGCACGCTCAGAGAACATGTAGTTCTGGTTGGCGCCGCCCTGGACCGGGGCCGCCGCCTTCTCGCGGCCGAGGCGGATGATCAGCTTGGCGTCGGCGGTGTACTCGGCGGGCGTCAGCAGCAGGTAGATGCCGGCGCCCAGGATCGCGGCGGCCAGGATCAGCAGGGCCGGCCGGATGTGCCGGAACAGGGCCGCCAGGGCGTCGCGGAGGTCGAAGGCGGGGCCTTCGACGTCCTCGGGGGCGGCCCGGTCGGGCCGGGACATGTCGGACTTCGTCACGTCCCGGACCTCACGGTGGCGCTGGTGGAGGTGTTGGCGGACGGGCCGGTGATGTAGTTCACGCCGAAGCCGGTGCCGTTGAAGAGCAGGATCTGACGGACCACGAGGTCGACGGCGCGGGCGGTCTTCGCCAGCAGCGAGGGCGGCACGTAGACCGTGGCGTTCGGGGGCACGATGATCGAGTCGGCCAGCCCCGGCTCGCCGATGTCGACGATGCGGACGCTGCCCGCGGCCCCGCCATCGAACCGGATGATGCGGACGGCATCGCCCGCGGCGGTCGGCAGGATGCCGCCGGCCGAGCCGAGCACCTGCGCCAGCGTGCGGGCACCCTGCAGGGTGACCGGCCCGGGGGCCCGGACCTCGCCGAACACCATCGTGTTGGCCGGCACCAGGCTCGCCAGCCGCACGCTCGTGCTCACCGTGGCGAGCTGGCGGTGGTAGGCGGCGGTGAGGTTGCTGGCGACCTCGGCCACGGTCCGGCCGGCGGCCTGGACCGGCGGGACCATCGGCAGGTTGATCTTGCCGTCGGGCTCGATCGCCAGGACCTTCACGCGGCCCATATCGGCCCGCTGGGTGAGATCGCGGAAATCATCGGTCACGGTTCTGAATTTGCGCAGCATGATCGTGACGACCGGGTCGATCAGTACGTCGTCGTAGGTGCTCTTGATCAGCGTGGCGGCGGACTCGGGCGACAGACCGGCGACCTTGATGCCGTTCTTGCCCGGCAACGAGATCCGGCCATCCGGTCGGACGATCACCGTACGGTTGTATTCCGGGTGGGTACGGAAATCGACGTCGAACTCGTCGCTCGGGTTGAGCCGGTAGGTCGGCTGGACCACGCTGGAGTCGATCAGGAACGAGACTTCGAGGTTGTCGCCGACGTTCAACCGGTAATTGGCGAGACCCAGGCGCATGGTGCGCCCGACCTCCTCCTCGGCGGCGGCGACGACAGAGGGCGGCACGGCATCGGCGATCGAGCCGGTCTGGGTCACGTCCGGGCCGGACCGCCCTGCCGAGCGGGGTTTGCCGGAGGACATGCAACCGCTCAACAGCGGTGCGCAAGCGAGCACCGCCAGCGCGGCGGCGCGGCATCGTGGATGATCCGCGACGCGGGATGCCCGGGGGGCGCGCCGGGTCGCCGCGCCGAGGAACGCAGACAGGGAAAACGCCATCGACCTTCAGCCGCACCATGCTCGACTGCGCCCGTCCGATGACAACTCGTGATCGAACCGCGCAGAGCGATACAATCGACGGGTTTGGTTAACGAGGCTTGAAGCTCGCCCCGCTCAACTCTATCAGAAGTTGTGAAAGCCGGCCTGTGGCAAACTGCGGAGCCCGCGCATGCGGACAGGCCGCGACAGCTGCGCGCCGGACGCATCGGCTCGTCGAAGGCGGCGCTTGCGTGGTGGCGGTGCCGGCCAACGGAACGACCCTGCTTGCAGATGGATCTTAAGGAACGGTCACGCTCGGATTTCAGGATCCTTGCCGCCCGGGATCGTGCAACGGTCCGTCTTAGGCATGCGGTGACGGCGCGCTGAGCCGGATCCAATCAGATGCGGTGTCCGATCCGAACGCAGTCGGCGCGATGACTGTCGATCGATCTAAAGGTTCGATCGAAAAGTGTATCTCCTAAGTCTCTTGCCCAAGCTTGAGCGATCGGTTAACAATAACTTGATCGAATCGCCTTGGATATTAAGACGAGGCTGGGGCGGCGCGGTCCTGAATGCCGGCATTCACCGGCCCGGAGTCGAGCGCCATGCCCGGCCTGAACCCCGCGCTGTTCGCACGCCTCAGCGACGACCTCGAGGCGTCCTTTCAGGAGGACCTGGAGGAGGCGGTGGTCGATCCGGCGCGCTGGCCCGATCTGATCGAGCGCGTGTCGCTGGCGTCCGGGAGCGAGGGCGCGCTGCTCCTGCGCACCGACCGGACGGCCCTGGATGCGCTCACCACGGCCTCGCTCGCCGAATCCTCGAAGCGCTACTTCGAGGAGGGCTGGCATCGGGAGGATCACCGCTTCCGCGGCATGCCGATGATCCGCGCCCGCGGCATCGCGGTCGATCAGGACTTCACCACCCCCGAAGAGATCCAGCGGCTGCCGTTCTATCAGGATCTGCTGGCCTCCAGCGGGCTGCGCTGGTTCGCCGGGATCGGCTTCGAGGTGAAGGGCCGGCTCTGGTGTTTGGCCCTGCAGCGGACGGTGGCGCAGGGCCTGTACGAGCCGCACGAGCAGGCGCGCCTGGCTACCCTGTCGCCGCTGCTCCGGCGCGCGGGCCTCCTCACCGCGATGGTCGAGAAGGCGCGTTTGGCCGGCCTGACGCAGGCCTTCGACATCATCGAGCGAGCGGCCATGATCCTCGATTCCGAGGGGCGGGCCGTGCACTGGAACACGGCGTTCGGGGCACTCCTCGGCCGCGACCTGAGGCTCGCAGGTGGGCGCCTGGCCGTCGAGGAAGGTGAGGCGGCACGCCAGTTGGAGGCGCTGTCGCGGCCGTCCGGGCGGGCGCCGATCTCCGCGATCGTGGTGTCCCGCCGGGACGCTTCGCCGATCGTGCTCCACGTGGTCCCGCTGGTCGGTCCGAGCCGCGGCCTGTTCGCGGGCGGGAGCACGCTGCTGATGGCCAGCATTCCCGGGACCATGACGGCGCCCGCCGCCTTCGTTCTTCAATCCGCCTACCGGTTGACCCCCGCGGAGGCGCGCCTCGCTCAAGCCCTGTCCGATGGGATTCCCCTGGCGGAGGCGGCGAGCCGCTTCGCGATCACCGCCGCCACCGCACGCTCGCAGCTGAAGGCGATCTTCGCCAAGACCGGCGTGACCCGGCAATCGGATCTGCTCCGGCTCGTGATGGGCTTGGCGCGGTAGTTCGCCGTCTGACGGGTTGCGGAACGGGTCGCCTCGCGAGGCCGTTTCAACCAACACGACAGGAGACAACACCATGACGTATCGGATCGCACTGGCCTCCGCGCTGACGATGGGAGCTCTCGTGATCGGCGCCCCCGCCGAGGCGAAGGGGTGTCTCAAGGGGGCGGTGGTCGGCGGCGTCGCCGGCCATATGGCCGGGCACGGCAAGATGGGCGCCGCCGCCGGTTGTGCGATCGGCCACCACCGAGCCAACAAGAAGGACAAGCAGGGCTGATCGCATCCCCGCGATTACCGGCGCCCCGCGATGGGGGCGGCGGTGACCTGCACCATGCGGCGCGGTCTGTGAAGCCGGATCCCCAACCGGGGATCCGGCTTCACGCGTTTCGGATGCCAGGGTTGGGCCTGACGGCCCGGCGCCCGATCCGCGGCGCCACCCGACGATGGAGAACCCTTGACCATTGTTTGGAGTTGTTCTAATTAAGAACTATAGGCGGGCGGCGAGCTAACGGTCCCTGCCGCAAGCCATTGCGACGACGGAGAGAGACGATGACCGGTACCGCGAACGCCGCTTGCGAGAGCTGCCGCTTCTTCGACGACCACAAGCTCAACGGCGCCCAGGCCCAGGGCGACGAGGGCCTCTGCCGCTTCAACCCGCCGGTCAGCCAGCCGGCTCCCCAGTCCAAGGGCTTGTGGCCGGTGGTGGCCTCCAAGGATTGGTGCGGCCACTTCACCGCCGAGATGTCCGCCGCCGAGTAATTGGAGCGCGCGGCCCCGCGATCGCGGGGCCGGGTGGGCCTCCATCCCCGCGCCGTCCTGCACCGCGATCCACCCGTGACGACCCGCGCGCGATCACCCGGCCCCACGGGGTGGTCGCGCATTGCCGTTCTGGCTCCGGCAGCCGTATGGTCGGGCCATGAGCCACGCGATCCGCCCCGCGACCCAGGCCGACATCCCGGCGATTGCGGCCATCTACGGCGATGCCGTCCGGACCGGCACGGCGAGCTTCGAGCTGGAGCCGCCGGATGCCGTGGAAATGGGGCGCCGTTTCGCCGTCCTGAACGACGGCGGGTTCCCCTACCTCGTGGCTATCAGCGGCGGTGCGGTCTCCGGCTTCGCCTATGCCGGTCCCTATCACCAGCGCGCGGCCTATCGTTCGACCCTTGAGGATTCGATCTACGTCGCTCGCTCCGCCCGGGGTACCGGCGTCGGACGCGCCTTGCTCGGCGCATTGATCGTCGAAGCCGAACGGATCGGCGGCCGGACGATGGTCGCGGTCATCGCCGAGAGCGACTCTCCCGCCTCCGTGGCGCTCCACGCCGCCTTCGGTTTCACGCCGGTCGGCACCCTCGCGGGCGTGGGCTACAAGCACGATCGCTGGCTCGACGTGACCTTGATGCAGCGACCGCTCGGACCCGGCCGGAGCGCCCCGCCGTCCCGCACCTGACCGGCCGGCTATCGGCACGAAGACTGGTCATCGCGACTCAGCCCAAGACTGCACCGTCATGATGCGGACAACTTCGCGCGAGAGACGGCGGGCAGGACGCGCAAGCCGCCCGGTGCTCGGCCCGGCGAGAGCGCGATGACGCGAGCGCGGGGGCCGTCCGCAAAGTGGGTGGTCTTGTTCCTTCGGGGCGCGCGAGGCAGGGGAGTTCGGGTATGATGATGTCTTCGATCGGTCGGCGGGTTGCGCCGCTCGCGGCCCTGGCGCTCGCCGCGCTCGGGTCGCCCGCGCATGCCGCGACACCGGCTGACCCCAGCGGCACCTACATCACCGAGGATGGCCGCGCCCGCGTCCGCCTCGAAAAGTGCGGCACCGCCAACGACCGGCTGTGCGGTTACGTGGTCTGGCTGAAGGTCCCGCTCAACGACAAGGGCGAGCCCCGGATCGACTTCAAGAACCCGGATCCGAAGAAGCAGGCGCGCCCCTCGCTCGGCCACCAGCTGATCCTGGGCCTGAAGCCGAACGCCGACGCCCATTACGAGGGCAAGATCTACAATTCCGAGGACGGCAAGTCCTACGACGTCACCATCTGGACCGACGCGCCGAACGAGTTGACGGTTCGGGGCTGCCTGATCGCCTTCCTGTGCAAGTCGCAGACCTGGAACAAGGTCGTCGACCTTCTGCCCGGCCAGCTTGCCGGCGCGACCAACACGCCGAACGGCCCGCGCAGCGACCCGGAATTCGCCACGACCTCGCCTCGGCCCGCCGCCAAGGCAGGCGCTAAGCCGTCGGCCAAGCCCGCCGCGGCCGACGCTCCGGCTCCGCAATGAGCGAGGAGGAGCATCGTCGCGGTTCAGAGACGGGCGACCGTCCGACGGCACGATGCTCCGGCGGCGCTCAATCGTCGAGCGCCGCGTAGGTCAGGACCCGCAGCTCCCGCCGGATCGGCAGTGCCGAGGACGGCACGAGCTGCGTCATGAGCACGACCGAGAGATCCTCGGCCGGGTCGATCCAGAAGGCCGTCGAGGCCAGGCCGCCCCAGGCGACCTCGCCGGGCGTGCCGAGGATCTGGGCCCGGGCCGGGTCGAGCATCACGGAGAAGCCCAGGCCGAACCCGATCCCCGAGTAGGAGGTCTCGGCGAAGCGCGGCGTGCCCATGGCCGCCAGATCCCCCGTGAGATGGTTCGCAAGCATCAGCGCGACGCTCTTCCGGCCGAGCAGGCGGTTCCCGTCGAGGGTGCCCCGGTTGAGGATCATGCGGCAGAAGCGCTGATAGTCCGATGCGGTCGAGACGAGTCCGCCGCCGCCGGACGCGATGGCCGGGACTTTCGCGAAGCTGGTCTCCACGGAATCGTCGAACAGCCTGAGTTGGCGCGCGCGGTCATACGCGTAGGTCGCGCAGAAGCGCGGCATCAGTTCGGGCCGGACGTGGAAATCCGTGTCGACCATGCCGAGCGGGCGGATCACCTCATCGCGCAGATAGTCCGCGAACGGTCGGCCGGTGAGGGCGGCGACGTACTGGCCGAGCACATCGGTGGCGACGCTGTAGTTCCAGGCGCTGCCCGGCTGGGCGAGCAGCGGCATCCGGGCGACCCGGGCGGTCATGTCGGCGAGGCTGCCTTCCGGCGCCAGGAAATCGACCCCGTGCTCACGATACTGCGCGTCGACGAGGGTCGCCTCCATGAAGCCGTAGGTCAGGCCCGCCGTGTGGGTGAGGAGATCGCGCACGGTGATCGGACGACGCGCCGGCTCGGTCTCCAGCTTCGCCCGGTTGCCGCCCACGGCCACGCGCATCTCGGCGAAGTCCGGCAGCACCCGGGCGACCGGATCGTCGAGCTGGAACAGGCCCTGCTCGTAGAGCTGCATCACCGCCACCGAGGTGAGCGGCTTGGTCATCGAGTAGATCCGCGTCACCGTATCGAGGGTGAACGGCGTTCCGCGGGCGAGGTCGGCTTGTCCGCAGGCGCGGGCGAAGGCGATGCGGCCCCGCCGTGCCACGGTGACCGACAGGCCGGCGAGCCGACCCTCCGCCACGAGCCGGTCCATCCACGGCGCGATTCGGGCGAGCCCCACCGGGCTGAGCCCTGCGCCCTTCGGGTCGATCTCGGTCAGCGCGCTCATGTCGTCTCCTCGGGCCGGTGCGGCTCGACCAGGAGGATAAAGCGCGGCTCCAGCGAGATCACCAGCCCATCGTGCCCGGGCCGCCCTTGAACGGGCCGACGATGCCGGGGGTGATCCAGCCGCCGTAGAAGGTTCCGGGCTGCGGCGTGACCCGAGCAGCGCCGACGAAGCAGGCATCCATCGGCAAGGCGTAGAACGCGACGTAGCCGGCGATCGCGTCGAAACCCGCCGTCGGATCGGGGTAGGACCACGCGGCGCTGGGCGCGAGACGGTCGCCGCCATGCACGTCGAACAGCACGGCTTGGCCCTTCCACTCGCAGATGCCGCCGCGGCGCGGCCCCGAGAGAGCGCCGGCCAGCACGTCGCCGGGCGGCAGGTAGTAGGTTGGAGGATGGGACGTCTCCAGCACCCGGTAGCCGGCGTCCGTCTGCGCGATCACCATCCCGCCGAGCACCACCCGGAGCGTCTCCGTCACGCGCTCCAGCCGGGGCGGCCGCGGGTAATCCCAGACGCTCTGCTGGCCGGGCTGGATCGGATCGGGAACGGGGCGTGCGAGCGGGCGTGCCATGACGCCCCTGGCGTATATCGTATCCACATTGAACGCTAGGTTGAAGCTTCTCACCGTTCCGCGAACAGCCGCCTCGTGCTAGCCCGGGGCCGACATTCACGGCCCGGGACCGACCGCGATGGACATCGCTCTCTTCCTCGACTTCGACGGCACCCTCGCGGAGATCGCCCCGCGGCCGGACGCGGTGCAGGTCGAGCCCGGACTGGTCGAGGCCCTGGAGCGGCTGCGCGACCGGCTCGGCGGGGCGCTCGCGATCGTCACCGGCCGGCCGGTCTCGGTGATCGACGGCTTCCTGGCACCCTCGCACCTCGATGCGGCCGGGCTTCACGGCGTCGAGCATCGGGTAGGCGGAGCGTTGTCGGGGGGGCAGGCGGAGGACCATCCGGAGCTGCGCCGTCAGGTCGAGCGCCTTCGTGCGGAGAGCCAGGCGCTCGCCGACGTCCTGATCGAGGACAAGGGCGCCTCGGTGGCGGTGCATTGGCGGCTGGCGAGCGCGGACGATGCCGGTCGGGCCGAGGCGCTGGTCAAGGACGCGGCCGCGTCGCTCGGGGGCGCCTACCGGCTCCAGCTCGGCAAGGCGGTGGGCGAGATCGTGCCGGCCCACGCCACCAAGGCCCATGCGATCCGCGCCTTCATGGAGCGATCCCCCTACGCGGGTCGCCGCCCGGTGTTCTTCGGCGACGACCGGACCGACGAGATCGCCTTCGCGTCCGTGAACGCGGATGGCGGCATCGCGGTCCGGGTCGGCGACGGCGACACCGTGGCCACCCGGCGCCTGCCCGACCCGGCCGCCGTCCGCGCCCTGCTGCGGGACTGGGCCGCGGGCGGCCGCATCGATCCCGAGGCCCTGCCGCCGGCCTGAACCCGCCCTATCATTCGCGGCGCGGCGGCAGGCACGCTGTCTGCCTCGCGGTGAGCCCGCCCAGGAAAAGGCTACGCGTCGATGTTCGAATTCCCGGTTCTCATCGGTGACATCGGGGGCACCAACGCCCGTTTCGGCCTGATCGCCGAGAAGGGTGCCGCGCCCCAGCTCCTCTCCCACGAAGCCACCGCCGAGCATCCCGATCCGTCCCACGCCATCAAGGCGGCGCTGGCCAAGAGCGGCGACGCTCTGCCGCCCCCGCGCTCGACCATCCTGGCGATGGGCGGACGCGTCGACGGGCCGGAGCCGCAGCTCACCAACGCGCACTGGCGGATCGGCGGCGAGCGCATCGCGAAGGATTTCGGGCTCTCCTCGGCGGTGGTGGTGAACGATTACGTGCCGGTCGCGGCCGGCGCGGCCGATATCGAGCCGCACGATCTCACGCCGGTCGGGCCCTGTCCGGCCGTGCCGGGCGGCGCCCGCGTCGTGCTCGGACCCGGCACCGGCTTCGGGGCGGCGGCCCTAGTGCCCTACGCCGCTCATCTGGCGATCGTCTCCACCGAGGCCGGGCATACCGATATCGGCCCGGCGGACGAGTTCGAGGAGAAGGTCTGGCACGCGTTGGAGCGCGTCGAGGGACGCGTGACCGTCGAGGCGGTGCTGTCAGGCCCGGGCTTGGCGCGGCTGCACGCGGCGGTGGCGCATGTCCGCACCGGCCGGCCGCACGACAAGATCGATCCGGCGGCGGTGACCGAGGCCGGGCTGAACGCCTCGGACCCGCACGCCGCCGAGGCGCTGGAGCTGTTCGGCCGTCTGCTCGGCCGCGTCTGCGGCGACCTCGCCCTGACCTTCCTGGCCACCAGCGGCGTTTATATCGGCGGCGGCATCGCCCCCCGCATCGTCAAGGTTCTGGAGGAGAGCGGGTTTCGCGACGCGTTCGAGCGCAAGGCGCCCTTCGCCGCGATGATGCGCCAGATCCCGACCAGCGTCATCACGGTCCAGGATCCCGCCTTCCGGGGCCTGGCGGCCCTCGCCAATGAGGGAAGGCGTTTCGTCTACCACGGGCAGGTGTGGCGGAAGGAGGGTTGATCAAGCCCCGTCAGGCAGCCCTCCAGGCCACCTGACGGTCTTCGATGCTCAAGCCGCCGCGAGCGGCTTCGAGACGTCCTCCAGGGACTTGCCCTCCGCAGCCGTTCCCCAGACGCCGCCGACGATCGCGGCGATCAGCATGAGCGCGGCGCCGAGCCCGTAGCCGAACAGCACCCAGTCGCGGGAGCCGGTCTCGACCAGGCTGCCGAACAGGAGCGGGCCTGAGACGCCGCCGATGCCGGTGCCGACCGCGTAGAAGGCCGCGATGGCCAGTGCCCGGATCTCCAGCGGGAAGGTCTCGGAGACGGTCAGGTAGGCCGAGCTCGCCGCCGCCGAGGCGAAGAAGAACACGACCAT
The DNA here is from genome assembly GCF_054818005.1 of Methylobacterium sp. CM6246. NCBI lineage: Bacteria > Pseudomonadati > Pseudomonadota > Alphaproteobacteria > Hyphomicrobiales > Methylobacteriaceae > Methylobacterium > Methylobacterium sp. CM6246. Next base: position 5,838,974 of record NZ_JBTXKY010000001.1, on the reverse strand, counting down.
CCAGGCCGCGGTCTGCCCCACCGGACCGACCACGTCGAGCCGGAACAGCAAGCCCACGGCCACGAGCAGCACCGCCGAGATGCCGTAGGTGAACGCGATCATCTGGCGCCGGCCGATCGTGTCGAACAGCCGCCCGAGGAGCAGCGGGCCGAGGAACGAGCCGAGCGCGAACGGCAGCAGGTACCAGCCGACGCTGTTGCCCGGCACATCGTAGAACCGCTCCAGCACCAGCGCGTAAGTGAAGAACAGCGCGTTGTAGAAGAACGCCTGCGCGACCATCAGGGCGAGGCCGACCATCGTGGCCAGCCGGTTCGTCACGAACAGGGCCCGGAACACCTCCGACAGGGGGGTGTGGTCCCGGGTCCGGACCTTCATGCGCTTGCTCTCGTCCACCGGCGGCAGGGTGACGCCCTCGTCGGTGAAGCGCTTCTCGATACCGGTGACGACCCGGTCGGCCTCTGCGGCGTAGCCGTGGGTGGCGAGCCAGCGCGGGCTCTCGGGGATCCAGGTGCGTAGCAGCAGGATCACGAGGCCGATGGCGCCGCCGGTGAAGAACGCCACGCGCCAGCCCCAGGCCGGATCGATCACCTCGGGCCGCAGCAGCACGATCGACATGAACGAGCCGAGCGCGGCGCCGATCCAGAACGAGCCGTTGATGACCAGGTTGGTCCAGCCGCGGACCCGGGCCGGGACCAGCTCCTGGATGGTCGAATTGATCGCCGTGTACTCGCCGCCGATGCCCGCACCGGTGAAGAAGCGGAAGACGCAGAAGCTGGCGACGTTCCAGGACAGGCCCGTGGCCGCGGTGGCGACCAGGTAGAGGGCCAGGGTGATGAAAAACAGCTTCTTGCGGCCGATCCGGTCGGTCAGCCAGCCGAAGCCGAGCGCACCGGTCACGGCGCCGACGAGGTAGCAGGAGGCTGCCAGGCCGACGTCGAACTCCGAGAACGACATCGGCGGCTGGCGTAGGGCGCCCACCAGGGATCCGGCCAGCGTCACCTCGAGCCCGTCCAGGACCCAGGTGATGCCGAGCGCCACGATGACGAGCACGTGGAAGCGACCCCACGGCAGCCGGTCCAGGCGCGCGGAGATATCGGTGTCGATGACGCGTCCGATCTCCGCGCGCTCGGGTGTCCCGGCACCCCCCTCAACCTTGCTCGCCATGCTCGCGCATCCTCCCGATGGGTTCGTTTACCGTGCCTCAAGACCGGGTGTTTACCGCGACTCGACGCAGGTGTTGGGAACAGGTTGGGAATCGATTCGGTTCGATCCCGTCTTCACGCGTGATGGGCACAGGTGACGTGTCCACGCGGGTTCCCTGTCATGTTCGCTCCGTCACCTCGTTCCGGGCCCTTGCGCCGGTCCCGTTACGGCCTGCTTGCCGCCGTGACGGTGGCCGGGCTCGCCACCGTGCCCACGGAGGGCGCCGACCGCCATCTCGACAGGCCGAAACCGCGGATCGAGATGGCGGCGGCCGAGCGGTGGCGGTTGCGGCCCACCGAGGTTGCAGTGCCGATCACCACTGGCAGCCTGCGCAAGCGCATCGCGACCGCGATCCCCGAGGACCGCCGCAGCGTCCGCCTGGTCTACCCGGCGCTGATCGAGGCCCGCTGACGGCGGGCGCCACCGGACTTGGCGATCACGCTCCGGGCAGGCACAGCGGCTGCATCGCCCGGATCGGGCATGAGCCGAAATGTCGACGGAGGTCTGGGATGGCGGAGGTTGTCGCGCTGGTCGGCTGCAAGGGGCCCGACCAGGAGGCGGAGTACCTGCAGATCCTGTCGGCCGCGATGCCGGGTGAGCGGCTGGTTCCGTTCCGGCTGATGGCGGAGGCCGAGCGTGCGGCCGCGCGGGTCGCCATCGTGGCCAACCCCGATCCCGCGGAGGTCGCCGCCCTGCCGAGCCTGGTCTGGGTGCAGAGCCTGTGGGCCGGCGTGGAGAAGCTCGTCGGCGCCTTCGACCGGCCGCTTCCGATCGTCCGGCTGGTGGATCGCGAGATGGCCCGGGCCATGGCGGAGGCGGTGCTGGCCTGGACTCACTATCTCCAGCGCGACATGCCCACCTACGCACGACACCAGCGCGAGCGGGTCTGGCGCCCGTATCCCTACCGCAAGCCCGCCGACACGGTTGTCGGCCTGCTCGGCCTCGGGGCGCTCGGCACCGCGGCGGCCGGGCGGCTCACCGGCGCGGGGTTCCCCGTCACCGGTTGGAGCCGGACGCCGAAGGCCGTCCCGGGCATCGCCACGTTCCACGGTGGGGACGGCCTCGGGGCGATGCTCGGCGGCTGCGACATCCTCGTCTGCCTGGTGCCGCTGACGCCGGAGACGCGCGGCCTGGTGAACGCTGCGCGGCTCGCGGCGCTCAAGCCCGGGGCGGCGCTGATCAACTTCGCCCGTGGTCCGATCGTGGTGACCGAGGACCTGATCGCCGCCCTCGATTCCGGTCACCTGTCGCATGCGGTGCTCGACGTGTTCGACACCGAGCCTCTGCCGGCCGGATCCCCGCTCTGGACCCATTCGGGCGTGACCGTGCTGCCTCACATCTCCGGCCCCACCGACATGGACTCGGCGGCCACCACGGTGGCGGCCAACCTGCGGGAATACCGCAGCACCGGTCATCCGCCGCAGGGCGTCGATGCGGGGCGAGGGTACTAATCCGTCTACGCGGCCGAGGCGACCGCCGGTGAGATCCGCTTGCGCGCCTTCGAGTCGGTGGTGCCCAGGAAGGCCTGGGCCTCTTCCTTGCGCTCGAACACGTGGGGGGCGACGCCGCGTCGGGTCAGCGCCTCCTCCATTTTCAGGCGCAGGAACGCGCTGGTGACGTAGCGCGTCGTGGTCGCGTAGTAGTTCGCCTGGAGATACTGGATCATCCCAGCATAGTCGTCGATCAGGTTCTCGTTGAGCCGGAAACCGTCGTGGTTGATCACGGCGTTGACCCGCTGGCCGGCCTTGCGGCAGGCCCCGACGATGCTCATGCGCAACTCGTCCATGTCGCTCTTGACCCGGCAGTACCAGCCTTCCAGGTTGATGAAGAGGATGTTGCGCTCGCCGTCGTAGCTGATGCGCGAGGACAGATCGAGGTTGAGCAGATCGGAGAGCAGTTCCATCGGTTCGTCGCGGAAGATGCGCGGGTCCATGAGCACAGGATTGCGCACCACCGGCTTGAAATCCATGTGGGCGAGGATGTCGCGCTCGATGTCGATGCCGGGCGCGACCTCGATCAGCTCCAGGCCGTCGGCGGTCAGCTGGAACACGCAGCGCTCGGTGACGTAGAGGACCGGCTGCGAGCGTTCCACCGCGTAGGGGCCCGAGAAGGTGTTCTGCTGGACCCGGGTGACGAACTTGCGCGCCCGGCCCTCGCTGACGATCCGCACGACGCCGTCGTCCACGGCGATCTCCAGCCCGCCCGCCGTGAAGGTGCCGGCGAACACCACGGTGCGGGCGTTCTGCGAGATGTTGATGAAGCCGCCGCAGCCGTTCAGCTTGCCGCCGAACTTCGACGTGTTGACGTTGCCGGCCTCGTCGCACTCGGCCATGCCCAGGCAGGTCATGTCGAGGCCGCCGCCGTCATAGAAGTCGAACATCTGGTTCTGGTCGATGATGCAGTCGGCGTTGGTGGCAGCCCCGAAGCTGGAGCCTGAGGCCAGCACGCCGCCGACCGCCCCGGCCTCGGTGGTGAGGGTGATGTAGGGGGTGATCTTCTCCTCGTTGGCCACCGACGAGATGCCCTCCGGCGCGCCGACCCCGAGATTGACCACGCCGTTCGGCGGCAGCTCGAAGGCGGCCCGGCGGGCGATGATCTTGCGCTCGTTGAGCGGCATCCGCTTGATGCCGGTGACGGGCACGCGGATCTCGCCGGCGAGCGCGGCGTCGTGCATGACGCCGTAGTTCATGCGGTGCATCTCGGGCTCGGCCACCACGACGCAGTCGACCAGGATGCCGGGCACGCGCACGTCCTTGGGCAGCAGGTAGCCGTCCTCGACGATCCGCTCGACCTGGGCGATGACGATGCCGCCGTTGTTGCGCGCCGCCATGGCCTGGGCCAGGCAATCCAGCGTCAGCGCCTCCTTCTCGTAGGAGAGGTTGCCCGACGGATCGGCCGAGGTGGCGCGGATGAAGGCCACGTCGATCTTGGTGGCGGTGTAGAACAGCCACTCCTCGCCATCGACCTCGACCAGCTTGACGATGTCCTCCGTGGTCAGCGTGTTGACCTTCGCGCCGCCGTGGCGCGGATCGACGTAGGTCTGCAGGCCGACCTTCGAGAACAGGCCGGGCTGGCCCGCGGCGCAGGCCCGGTAGAGCTGCGAGATCACCCCCTGGGGCAGGTTATAGCCGCGGATCAGGTTGTTCTGCGCAGCCTGCGCGACCTTCGGCATCCGGCCGAAATTGGCGGCGATGACCCGCGCGAGCAGGCCGTCATGATGCAGGCGTCCGGTGCCGAGGCCTTTGCTGTCGCCCGCTCCGGCGGTCATGATCAGGGTCAGGCCGCGCGGCGAACCGGTCTCGACGAAGCGCTTCTCCAGCGCCGCGTGCAGCGCCTCCGGGATGCAGCTCTGGACGAAGCCCGTGGTGGTCACGACGTCGTTCACGCGGATCAGCGCGATCGCCTCGTCCGCCGTGATGACCTTGTTCTTCTTCATGAAGCCCACGATCCTCCCTCCGGCCCGGATGTCCGGACGGCGTGTGCGCCGTCCGTCTCCGAGTCTGTTAGTGGCCGGCGACGCAGAGCCCGCAGGGTTCAGCGCATTGTCGACCAAATTTCTGACCGTCAGCACTGTTGCGCCGCATCAAAGATTTGCGGCATTGCAGTAAAAACAAGCCCGTGACGTCATGCTAACGCATAATGACCCGGACGTGCTGCTGAAAAAGTCTTTGGCGTAGGGTCAGAAAAATTGTGTGACCGCATTGCCCACCCTGATGGGGTGATGCTTTTGGGCTCCTGGCGAGCCGGTCGGACTGGTATGTCCCGCCTCGAACCCGTCTTGAGATGCGCGCCGCGACGGCGCAGCCTTATCGGCCGGGCGATGCGGCCGCACTCGCCGCATTCAACACGGCTTTCACGGTCGCGGTCGCCACGTCGCTGTCGATCGCCACGCCGAACACCGGGCTGCCGTCCGCGAGGGTGCATTCGAGATAGGCCGCCGCCTGCGCATCCGAACCACGCCGGAGCGCATGCTCCGAATAATCCACCACTGGTGCCAGCAAGCCCGGATGCTCCACGCCCTGCCGCTGCTGGCGGAGGGCCGGGCCATCCTCTCGGTCGCGCTGGATTGCGGCTACGAAAGTCCGAGCGCCTTCGCGGCCGTATTCCGACGCTCCTTCGGGCGTCCGCCGGGCGCGTACTTCCGGCCGCCGCCTGTGGAGAGCGTCGACCGGAGTTGATCGCGACGCCGCGGATCAGGCCGATGGGCGGTTCTGACGCCGCCTCCGCTGGCGAGAACGTGACACCCGGGCGCGCCCGCCTGGGTGAACCTCGGCTGCGGACGCCCGTTGATCGCCGGCCGCCGATCCCCGCACACCCGCGGGGCGGATCGGCCACGGATATCGAAGACCGTTCATGGGTTGGCCTCGCCGTATCCTCCTCACCGCCGGGCTCGCGACCGTGGCGGCCGGTGTCACGATCAGTTTCGGGCGCTTCAGCTACGCGCCGATGCCCGACAGGGCCGACCTGCTCAACCCCGATCGCTATCCGATCCAGACCGCCTTCGACGTCCTCGGACGCCGGGTCTCGCGTGCGGAGGCGGACCGCCTCAACGGCACCGAGGCCGGCCGGAAGGAACTCTCGGCCAGCAACGGCGCCGTGGCGATCGATCCCGCCATGGTCGAGCGCGGGCGGCAGGCGTTCTACCAGGAGACGTTCGGCAACGAGGTCTTCCTCACCGACCTGATGGGCATGCTCGACGGCGGCCTGACGCCCACCGCGGTTGCCCTGGCGGTGGCCAAGCTCCGCGGGCAGGGCACCACGAACCTGCAGGTCGCCATGGCGCGAGATATGCGCGTCGGCGACCGCACCTACCGCAAGGGCGAGCTGGTCCCGACCGGGCTCGACGTGCCGAAGGGCGGCGCGTTCATCATCGGGATCAAGACCTTCTCGGACCAGGGCCATCTGCGCATGGGCATCACCTGCGCGCTCTGCCATGCCGCGGTCGATCCCGGCACCGGCAAGGTCGTCGAGGGGGCGCCCAACACCGACCTCAATGCCGGGCTGCTGATGGCGCTGGCCAAGAACTCGTCCGCCTACTTCATGCATGCCAGCGTGAACCAGGCCGATCCCCCGCAGGCGGGCTCGGCCGGAGCCGGCCCGGCCCTGCCGGATGCCGAGGCCGTCGAGGCCGCCACCAAGGTTCAGGTCGCGAGCTGGCCGCCGGGCAGCTTCGATTCCTCGGCCGACCGGGTGACCAACCCGACCTCGATCCCGTCGAGCTTCTCGGCCTACGGCGAGCCCTTCAGCTGGAGCGGACGGGAAGCCGTCGGTCCCTTCGGCGGGCTGTCCTCGCTGAACAACAACGTTCACGCGGCCAACTCCGATACGACCCAGCTTGCCGCAGCCGCGCCGTGGCTGTTCGGCATGGATGCGGAAACCTACCTCGGCATTGTCCTGCGCGGCGCGGCCACCGCGTCCTTCCGGTACACGGCCGGCGAATCACGCAAGCCTTCGGAGGTGCTGCGCAGCGTCGACCCGACGCCGGCCTCGCCCGGGCTCAACAGCTACGCGGTGCTGCCGACTTATCCGGCGACCAACTACGTCACGGACAACGGCCTGTTCACCTCGGTGCCGGGTGAGCCGGTCAACCACGCCAACAACGCCATGTCGGCGTTCCAGAACCTGCTGCGCCCGCCGGCCGCACAGCAGGATCCCGCCGCCGTAAAGGCCGGGCGCGCCGTGTTCGACCAGGCCGGCTGCGGCGCCTGCCATTCGGGCCCGGCGCTGACCAACCACCGCGTCATCCCGATTGCGGAGATCGGCACCGAACCGACCCGGGCCAGGGCCGGGGCCAAGATGGAGGCGCAGCTCTCGCCTCCCAGCCTGTTCGCCACCGACACGCCGTTCCCGCTGCCGGCCGATCCGGTGATCGTTCCGGTGCCGCTCGCCGGCGACAAGCTCGCCCAAGTCCAGCTCGCCTGGGGTCAGGGGGGAACCGAAGGCGGCTACAAGGTTCCGAACCTCGTCGGCCTGGCCTGGACGGCGCCTTACCTGCACGATTCCGGGATCGCCGTCGGCCCCGATCCGGCGACGCAGCTTGGCGTTCCGGGCACGGTGTACCGCGGCATCGCTCCCGATCCTTCGAATAGTCTTCGTGCTCTGATCGACCGTGATTTGCGGGCTCAGGTGATAGCCGCGAACAAATCCTCGGATACGGCGCGCATCGCACGCGTTACCGGCGAAGGACACGCGTATTGGGCCGATGTCGGCTCCGGCGTCTCGCGGCAGGAGCAGGACACACTGATTGCCTACCTGCTGTCGATCGACACCCTGACCGAGCCGGCGGCAACGCCCTGATCAGAACGGGACACACCAGCATGCCGAACACCCAACCGGTCTGGTTCATCACCGGCTGTTCCACCGGCTTCGGCCGTGAACTCGCCAAGCTGGTCATCGCACGGGGCTGGCCGGCGGTGGTGACGGCCCGCGACAGGCCCAAAGTCGCCGACCTCGCGGAGGGCGCGGCGGACCGGGTCCTGGCGCTTTCCCTGGACGTCACCGATCCGGCGCAGATCACCCAGGCGGTCGCGGAGACGACCCAAACGTTCGGGCGGATCGACGTCTTGGTCAACAACGGCGGCTACGGCTACCAATCCTCGGTCGAGGAGGGCGAGGAGGACAAGATCCGAGCCCAGTTCGACGCCAACGTGTTCGGCCTGTTCGCCCTGACCCGGGCGGTGCTGCCGGTGATGCGGGCGCAGCGCTCCGGCCACGTGCTCAACGTGACTTCGGTTGCGGGCTTCGTCGGCTTCCCGGCCTCCGGCTATTACGCCGCCACCAAGCACGCCGTGGAGGGGTTCTCCGACGCGCTCAGCGCGGAGGCCGGCCCGCTCGGCATCCGGGTCACTTGCATCGAGCCGGGCCCGTTCCGCACCGACTGGGCCGGGCGCTCCCTGATCCAGACCCCCAACACAATCCCGGACTACGCCGAGACCGCAGGCGCCCGCTTGAAGGCCACTTCGGAGAAGAGCGGCACCCAGGCCGGCGATCCGGTCCGGGCCGGTGAGGCGATGATTCGGGTGACCGAAATCGACAACCCGCCGCGCCACCTCGTCCTAGGCGCCTGGGGTTACGAGGCGGTCACGACCCGGCTGAAGCAGCGGATCGCGGAGATCGAGGCGTGGCGCGAGACGAGCTTGGGGGCGGATTACCCGGAGGGCTGAGCGCTCTTGCGGCTACAGCATCGCGTTCGCACGAGGTTCGGTACGGCTTCGGGAAGGATCGCGCATTCCACGCTGTCATCGCGCATCGAGCGAGGCGATGACGGTGCTGGCCGTGACGGGCACACCGATGAGCATACCCGTCCCGCGGCCCCGATCAGCGTCTCTGCCTCAGCGCAAGGTCGGCGACACGTCCCTCAGATTACCGCCTCGATCAGCCCCCGCGACCGCGCCTCGTCCGCCTCGAGGTACCAATTGGCCGGCGCCTTCTCCAGCACCTCGTCGAGGCTCACGTCCGAGCCCCGGATGAGATTGGAGAAGCCCTCGTTCTGGATCACGATCGAGCACTCGATCTCGTGGAGCGTCGCCTTCACGGAGGCGACGCAGGTGGTGAGCGGGCCCTGGACCTGGAGCTGCTTGTTCATCTTGCGCTCGTGAATCATCAGCCGCGTGCCCCGGGTGAGGTAGCGGTTGGGCCGGGCGAAGAAGCTCATGACGGTCGTGCCGGCCGAGTAGATCGCGGCCTTGCCGAGGAAGACGAAGCGCCGGTCCGGGCTCATCTCGGTGTGGTAGCGGATGTCCTCGCCCATCATCCGGGCGACCTCCGGGTCACCGCCGAGGGTGGAGAGCTCGACAACCACGATCTGCCGGTCGCCGGCCTCGGCGAACTGACGGCGGAAATCCTTGTACATGTCGTAGTCGACCGGGCCCGACAGCAGCACCGCGGGGCTGCGGAACGCGGTCGGGCCGAGGGGCGTGGTATCCATGGGGGCCTGTGATCCGTTCCTGTGGTCTCAGCGCACCGGGTCGGGTGCGCCCTCGCCCTTGCCGACGAACGGGATGCCCGCGATCGGGCATTCCTCGGTGCCGACAGAGTGCCGGGTAATGGCCCGAACGGCGTCGCGGGTTCCGTCGGGATCCTCGATCCAGCGCCGGTAGAACTCGTAGGGGCATTCCGACAGGCCGTGCCGGTTCTCCTTGGAGTTGATCATGCCGGTATAGCCGCGGTGGAGCAGCTTGAAGAGGTGGTTCTCGGACTGACCGTGGGCACGAGAGTCCCGGATCAGGAACTTCGACAGGGCGGCGTACTGGATGCCCATTTCCTCCTCGCCGCACTCGCCGAGCGTGCGGCCGTCGAAGCCGATGACCGCCGAGTGGCCGAAATAGCTGTAGACGCCGTCGAAACCAGCGGCATTGGCTACCGCAACGTAGGTGTTGTTGGCGAATGCCATCGCCTTCGACATCAGGATCTGCTGCTCCTTCGCCGGGTACATGTAGCCCTGGCAGCGGATGATCAGCTCGGCGCCCCGCATGGCGCAGTCGCGCCAGATCTCGGGATAATTGCCGTCGTCGCAGATGATCAGGCTGATCTTGAGGCCCTTCGGCCCGTCCGAGACGTAGGTGCGGTCGCCGGGATACCAGCCCTCGATCGGCGTCCACGGCATGATCTTGCGGTACGTCTGTACGATCTCGCCCTGGTCGTTCATCAGGATCAGGGTGTTGTAGGGGGCCTTGTTCGGGTGTTCCTCGTGGCGCTCGCCGGTCAGCGAAAACACGCCCCAGACCTTGGCTTCCCGGCAGGCGGCGGCGAACACTTCGGTCTCGGCCCCCGGTACGGACGAGGCGGTCTCGTACATCTCGGCGGCGTCGTACATGATGCCGTGGGTCGAGTATTCGGGGAAGATCACGAGGTCGAGCCCGGGCAGGCCGGTCTTCATGCCGACGATCATCTTGCCGATCGCCTTCGCGTTCTCCAGCACCTCGGCGCGGGTATGAAGGCGGGGCATCTTGTAGTTCACGACGGCGACGCCGACGCTGTCCTGGCTGGACGAGATGTCTCCGTGCATCATGGCGTGGGTTCCTCCGATGATGGTTGCGGCGAGGTGCGCCGTTTCCCTCCCCCCGCACAGGGGGGGGGGAGGGTCGTCGGTGGTTCAGTGGCTGATCATCCAGGGGCGCGCGGACGGAAAACTCTTGGCCGCGGCGCGGGCCGAGGCCGTCTTCTTCGGAGTGCAGCAGCCGCAGCCGGCGCCGTGGCCCGACGAGCGCCGCGGCGCGTGGCGGCTGCGCTCGTTGGTGGCGTGGGCCGCCTTGAGCCCCGCATCCATGCCGGAGATCCGCGGCGCGGTGAGGAAGGCCCGGCCGCAGGCTTCCCCGCAATCCGGGCAGGCGTGCGGATCCTTGAACTCCGCCATCGGCCGCATGGCGGTGAACGGCCCGCAGGCCGCGCAGGCGTATTCGTAGACCGGCATGATCAGAGATCCGGCGAGAGCGGCATCTGGATCGAGCCGTCGAGGAACTTCGTCGGCCCGTCGGCACCGGGATTGATGTCGAACTCGAAGATCTTGGTCGGAATCCACAGGGTCGCGCAGGCGTTCGGGATATCGACGACCCCGGAGATGTGCCCCTGGACCGGTGCCGTGCCGAGGATCGAGTAGGCCTGTGCGCCCGAGTAGCCGAACTTCTTGAGGTACTCGATCGCGTTGAGGCAGGCCTGGCGATAGGCGATGTGAACATCCAAATAATGCTGGCCGCCGTGCTCGTCGACGGAGATGCCCTCGAAGATCAGGTGGTCGTCGTATTTCGGCGTGATCGGCGACGGCTTGAAGATCGGGTTCCGGATCCCGTACTTGGCCATGCCGTCCTTGATCAGCTCGACCTTGAGATGCACCCAGCCGGCCATCTCGATGGCGCCGCAGAAGGTGATCTCGCCGTCGCCCTGGCTGAAATGCAGGTCGCCCATCGAGAGGCCGGCGCCCGGCACGTAGACCGGGAAGTAGATCTTAGAGCCGCGCGAGAGATCCTTGATGTCGCAATTGCCACCGTGCTCCCGGGGCGGGACCGTACGGGCACCCGTGGCGGCGGCCGCGTCCTTCGCCTCGCCCTTCAGCCGGCCCATATGGGCGGTCGGGCCGAAGGGCAGGGTGGCGAGCGCCGGCACGCGCTCCGGGTTGGTGTCGTAGAGCGCCTTCTCCCGGGTGTTCCAGGTCTCCAGCATCTTCGGATCGGGTAGGCAGCCGATCAGCCCGGGATGGATCAGCCCGGGGAAGCGAACGCCCGGCACGTGGCGGGACTTGGTGAACAGGCCCTCGAAGTCCCAGATCGACTTCTGCGCCTGGGGGAAGTGCTCGTCCAGGAAGCCGCCGCCGTTCTTCTTGGAGAAGAACCCGTTGAAGCCCCACTGGCTCTCGGGCTTGGCGCCGATGTCGAGCAGGTCCACCACCAGCAGGTCGCCCGGCTCGGCGCCCTCGACGCCGATCGGGCCGGACAGGAAGTGGACGATCGACAGGTCGATGTCGCGCACGTCGTCGGCGGAATCGTTGTTCTTGATGAAGCCGCCGGTCCAATCGTAGGTCTCGACGATGAAGTCGTCGCCCGGCTTGACCGTGGCGACCATCGGGATGTCGGGGTGCCACCGATTGTGCACCATGTCGTTGTCATAGGCCGATTGCGTGAGATCGACCTTGATCAGCGTCTCGGGCATTTTTTGCGACTCCCTGTTGCGATCTCGAGTGCCGAATTGCTTTGCCGGCCGCGGCCGAGCTTCCCCGCTCGACGCGCTCTTCTCCCCCGCGCGGAGGGAAGGAGGTGGGGGTGGTTCAGGCCGTACCGTTGCGTTTCATCCGGCATCGCCCCCACCCCCGACCCCTCCCCCGGGGGAGGGGAAAGTGCCTCACACCGACAGGAACCGGGCGACCTGCGCCTCGTCGATGCCGGCCCGCGGTGCTTCGTGCACGATGGCGCCGTTCTCCATGACGATGACCCGGTCGGCGACATCGAGGGCGAAGCTCAGCACCTGCTCGGAGACCACGATGGAGAGGCCGCGGTCGTCGCGGATCTTCTTCAGGGTCCGGCCCATCTCGCGGATGATCGAGGGCTGGATGCCCTCCGTGGGTTCGTCCAGGAGCAGAACCTTCGGCCGGCTGGCGAGCGCGCGGGCGATGGCGAGCTGCTGCTGCTGGCCGCCCGACAGGTTGCCGCCGCGCCGGCCCTTCATTTCGAGCAGCACCGGGAACATGTCGTAGAGGTCCTGCGGCACCTTGCGGGTGTCCGTCACCGTCAGGCCGGTCTCGATGTTCTCCTGGACCGTCATGGTCGAGAAGATCATCCGGCCCTGCGGCACGTAGGCGAGGCCCTGGGCAACCCGGGCGTGGCTCTTGAGTGCGACGACATCCGTTTCGCCGACCCGGATCGATCCGGATTTCACCGGCACGAGACCCATCAGGGTCTTCATCAGGGTGGTCTTGCCCATGCCGTTGCGGCCCATCACGGCGACGATCTCGCCCGGCGCCACCGAGAAGCTCAGCCCGTGCAGGACCTCGCTCTGGCCGTAGGCGGCGTGAAGGTCGTGGACGTCGAGGGCCGGGGCCACATCGGGAATCGCGACGTGCGGAGGCGCCTTGACCAGGGGCGGGTGTGCGGTCTGGAGCGAGCCCATCGTCAATGTCCCAGATACACTTCGATGACCTTCGGGTCGTTCTTGACCCGCTCCATCGAGCCTTCGGACAGCACCTTGCCCTGGTGCAGCACGGTCACCCGGTGGGCGATGTCCTCGACGAACTTCATGTCGTGCTCGATCACCAGGACCGAGCGGCCCTTGATGATCTGGTTGAGCAGCTCGGCGGTCTTGATCCGCTCGCCGACGCTCATCCCGGCCACCGGCTCGTCGAGCATCAGCAGTTCCGGGTCCTGGATCAGCAGCATGCCGATCTCGAGCCACTGCTTCTGGCCGTGGCTCAGGAACTCGGCCCGCTCCTTGAGCTGGTCCTTCAGGAAGATCGTCTCGGCGATCTCGTGGATCCGGTCGCGGACCTCGGCGTCCCGCTTGAAGGTGAGGGCGCCGAACACCGTGCGCCCGCGGGGAAACGAGATCTCCAGGTTCTCGAACACCGTCAGGTCGTCGTAGATCGACGGCGTCTGGAACTTGCGGCCGACTCCGGCCTGCACGATCGCGCTCTCGGTGAGCTTGGTCAGCTCCTGACCCTTGTACTTGATCGATCCGGCGCTGGCCCGGGTGCGCCCGCAGATCAGGTCGAGCACCGTGGTCTTGCCGGCGCCGTTCGGGCCGATGATCACCCGGATCTCGTCCGGGTCGACGTAGAACGACACGTCGTTGACCGCCTTGAAGCCGTCGAACGAGACGGTCAGCGCCTCGACGGCGAGGAGGTATCCGGGCGGCGCCGCCTCGGCGCCGACCACGGGGGAGGAGAGGATCGCGGCGTTCATGACATCCTCACTCGGCCGGAGCGCCGTGGGGCGGGACGATGGTGGTCTCGGGCGGGCGCAGGCCCTTCACCCTCCGGGTCAGGCGGGGCTCGATCTGCTCGCGCCAGATGCCGGCCAGACCGTTCGGGAAGGCGAGCACCACTGCGATGAACAGGGCGCCGAGGCCGAACAGCCATAGGTCGGGGAAGCTCTCGGAGAAGCTGGTCTTGGCCCAGTTCACCAGCAGCGTGCCCCAGACCGCGCCGAACAGGGACAGGCGCCCGCCGACCGCGGCGTAGATCACCATCTCGATCGACGGCACGATGCCGACGAAGGACGGCGACATGAACCCGACCTGCAGGGTGAACATCGCCCCGCCGATCGCCGCGAAGCCGGCCGCCATGCAGAAGGCGAAGACCTTGAAGCCCGCCACCGAGTAGCCGGAGAACCGGACCCGGTCCTCCTTGTCGCGCATGGCGACCAGGATGCGGCCGAGCTTCGATTTCTTCACGTACTGCGCCGCCAGGATGCAGGCGAGCAGCAGGCCGCCGTTGACGAAGTACAGGATCACCTTGGCGTGGTCGGTGCGGATGTCCCAGCCATGGAGGGTGCGCAGGTCGGTGATGCCGTTGATGCCGCCGGTGTAGCCCTGCTGACCGACGATCAGGATCGTGAGGATCGCGGCGATGGCCTGGGTGATGATCGCGAAGTAGGTGCCGCCGACCCGGCGCTTGAACATCGCGTAGGAGATGACCAGCGCGAACAGGACCGGGACCGCCACCACCAGGATCACGGTCAGCGGCAGGCTTTTGAACGGCTGCCAGAACCAGGGGAGGGCGGTGATCTGGTTCCAGTCCATGAAGTCCGGGATACCCGGCGTCGATTGGATTTTCGTATTCGCGACGCTTGATGCTTCCAGCTTCAGGTACATCGCCATGCAGTACCCGCCCAAGCCAAAGAAGACGCCCTGGCCTAAGGACAAGATACCGGCATAGCCCCAGCAGATCACCAGCCCGAGGGCCACGAAGGCGTAGGTGAGGTACTTGCCGACGAGGTTGAGGCGGAACCCGTCGAGGGCCAGCGGCAGGACCACCAGGATCACCCCGGCGAGCAGAGCCAAGCTCAGCCACTCCACCGGCTTCATGAACGGGTTGTCGTTGACGGTGACCGACTTGGTCAGGGTCTGGACCGGATTCGTCATCTCGAACAATCCTCAGCGCCGGACCTTGAGGGTGAAGAGGCCCTGCGGCCGCAACATCAGGATGCCGACCACCGCGAGCAGGGTGATCACCTTGGCCATCGAGCCGGAGAGGAAGAATTCCAGGATCGATTGCGTTTGCGAGATCGAGAAGGCCGACGCGATGGTGCCGAGCAGGCTCGCGGCGCCGCCGAACACGACGATCAGGAAGGTGTCGACGATGTAGAGCTGTCCCGAGGTCGGCCCGGTCGAGCCGATCATCGTGAAGG
This sequence comes from Methylobacterium sp. CM6246, assembly GCF_054818005.1. NCBI lineage: Bacteria > Pseudomonadati > Pseudomonadota > Alphaproteobacteria > Hyphomicrobiales > Methylobacteriaceae > Methylobacterium > Methylobacterium sp. CM6246. Next base: position 5,823,939 of record NZ_JBTXKY010000001.1, on the reverse strand, counting down.
CCGAGCCGGCGACGCCCGCGATGCCGCAGCCGAGGCCGAACGTGTAGCGGTCGACCTTCTCGGTATCGATGCCCACGGCGCCCGCCATGGCACGGTTGGCCATCACGGCCCGGACCTGCTGGCCGAAGCGCGAGCGGTAGATCAGCAGCGCCACGCTCACCGTGATCAGGATGGTCACCGCCATCACGAACAGGCCGTTGACCGGGATCTCGATCGTGTCGGTGACCTGCACCGAGCCGATCAGCCAGGACGGCAGCTCGACGCCGACCTCGCGGGCGCCGAAGATCGACCGGTAGGCCTGCTGCAGGATCAGCGACAGACCCCAGGTGGCGAGCAGCGTGTCGAGCGGGCGCTTGTAGAGGAACCGGATCAGGCTCCACTCCACCAGCATGCCGAGCGCCCCGGAGGCGAGGAACGCCAGCCCCATCGCGACGAAGAAGTAGACCGGGAACAAAGCCGGTAGGTAGCTCTGGCAGAAGGCCGAGCAGAGATAGGTGACGTAGGCCCCGAGGATCATGAATTCCCCGTGGGCCATATTGATCACGCCCATCTGACCGAAGATGATCGCCAGACCCAGCGCCATCAGCAGGTAGACCGAGAACAGGATCAGGCCGGCGAAGCCCTGCATGGCGAAGATCGCGCCGAGGTCCCCGAGGGAATACTCGCCCAACATTTTCTCGTGTCTCCCGCGATCTGGCTGGTGTGGTAATGGTCGGCGACGCTCTCCCTCCCCCCTCTGCGGGGGAGGGTGGCCCGCGAAGCGGGTCGGGAGAGGGGAGCGACGTATCCGGAGAGGGCGCGGCGGAGGTGAAATCCTGCACCGTCGCGCTGCCCCTCTCCCGACCCCCTCTGCGGGGGCCACCCTCCCCCGCAGAGGGGGGAGGGGAGAGTTGGAGACTACTGGTAGCCCTTCGGGAACGGATCCGGCTTGATCAGCTCGGGGCTGGTGTAGACGATCTCGAACTGGCCGTCGGGCTTGGCCTTGCCGACCCGGGTCTTCGACCAGAGGTGGTGGTTCTCGTCGATCTTGACGTAGCCTTCCGGCGCGCCCTTGAACTCCAGGCCGGGGGAGGCGGCGACCACCTTGTCGACGTCGAAGGAGCCGGCCTTCTCGCAGGCCATCTTCCACAGGAACGGGCCGAGATAGGCCGCCTGCGTGACGTCGCCGATCACGGTCTTCTCGCCCCACATCTTCTTGAACGCTGCGACGAAGGCCTTGTTGTTCTCGTTTTCGATCGACTGGAAGTACTTCATGCACGCGTAGGCGCCGGCGATGTTCTCGCCACCGATGCCGTCGATCTCGTCCTCGGTGACCGAGATCGTCATCAGCACCTGCTTGGACAGGTCGATGCCCGCTGCCTTGAGCTGCTTGTAGAACGCCACGTTCGAGCCGCCGACCACGTCGGTGAAGATCACTTTCGGCTTGGTCAGCTTGATCTTGTTGATCACCGAGTTGAACTGGGTGTGGCCCAGAGGGAAGTACTCCTCGCCGACCACCTTGCCCTTGAGCACGTTCTCGACGTGCTTGCGGGCGATCTTGTTCGAGGTGCGCGGCCAGATGTAGTCGGAGCCGATGAAGTAGAAGCTGTCGCCGCCCTTCTCCTTGTGGACCCAATCGAGCCCGGCGAGGATCTGCTGCGTGGCCTCCTGGCCGGTGTAGAACACGTTCTTGGACTGCTCCAGGCCCTCGTAGAAGGTCGGGTAATACAGGAGGCCGTTATACTGCTCGAACACCGGCAGGACCGCCTTGCGCGAGGCCGAGGTCCAGCAGCCCATCACGGCGGCGCAATGGTCGTTGACCAGGAGCTTCTTGGCCTTCTCGGCAAACGTCGGCCAGTCAGAGGCGCCGTCCTCCTGGATGATCTTGATCTTGCGGCCGAGCACGCCGCCGGCCTCGTTGATCTGGGCAATGGCGAGTTTCTCGGCCTCCTGGGCGCCCGTCTCGGAGATCGCCATCGTGCCGGTGACCGAGTGCAGGATGCCGACCGTCACCTCGGTGTCGGTCACCGCGAGCCCGGTGGTGTTGACCGCCGCGGTCGGGGCCGCGGCCCAGGCGCCGCGCGGCATGAGGGCGAGGGCCGGTGCGCCGGCCAGTCCCATGAGCAGCCTGCGCCGCAGCGGGGAGTGCAAGCCGTTCTTCGCGCCGGTCTCGGTGTCGTCAGCCATCGTGCCTGCCCTGGTTCGCGTCCGGGCCTCGCGTGGCGCCCCGGATCGACCAGTCCAGGCTAGGTCTTCGGTCACGCTGCGGCCTATACGATGTTTTGCGTATGGCCGTTCTCTTGCATCGAGCGCACCATCGCGGCGCAGAAGTCTGAGGGATCGTTGGGAGCGAAGGCGGAGAGCGTGGGCGGCGCCCCGGCGCCGGGTTCTGTTCGCGCGCGCGTGCGCGGCCGCTGCTCCATGTGCCGGACAGGGCCGCGATGAGCGGGCCTCAGCGCATCATCCCGATCCGCCGGGACTACAACCGCTTCGTCGCCGACGAGACCCTGGAGGATTACGCCCTCCGGTTCACCGCCAAGAAGGCCCGGCGCTGGTCCGGCTTCCAGGTGGCGCAGACGGCGCTCGGATCGGTCTCGTTCCTGGCGCTGGAGGCGATCGGCGGGACCCTGGCTCTGACGGCGGGGTTCCCCAACACGCTGGCCGCGGTGCTGGTCGTAGGCCTGATCATCTTCGCCTCCGCGGCGCCGATCACCGTCTATGCGGCCCGTTACGGGCTCGACATGGACCTGCTGACCCGGGGCGCCGGGTTCGGCTATCTCGGCTCCACGGTCACATCGCTGATCTACGCGAGCTTCACGTTCCTGTTCTTCGCCATCGAGGCGGCGATCATGGCGCTGGCGCTGCAGCTCTGCTTCGGGCTGCCGCTCGGCATCGGATACCTCGTCTGCGCCGCCGCGGTGATCCCGCTGGTGGTCTACGGGATCCGGCTGATCAGCCGGTTCCAGATCTGGACGCAGCCGCTCTGGATCGGCTTGAGCCTGCTGCCGCTGGCCTTCATGGCGGCGCAAGGCGCGGCGCCCCTGCAGGCGCTCACGGATTTCCCGGGGCTCGACGGTGGCGGGGCCGCCTTCGATGTCGGCCGGTTCGGTCTGGCCACCGGGGTGCTGCTGGCTCTGCTGGCCCAGGTCGGCGAGCAGGTCGACTTCCTGCGCTTCGTGCCCGAGCCGGTGGGCCGGCGCGACTGGCGCTGGTGGCTGGCGGTGCTCTCGGGTGGTGCCGGCTGGATCGTGCCCGGCATGCTCAAGATCCTGCTCGGCGCGGGCCTCGCGGTCCTCGCGCTCGGGCACGGCGTCCCGCCCGAGCACGCCGCCGAGCCGACCCGGATGTACGCGGTGGCGTTCGGCTACGTGACCGGGGAGGGCGGCCGCGCGGCCCTGCTGCTGACGGGGCTGTTCGTTCTGGTCTCTCAGCTCAAGATCAACCTGACCAACGCCTATGCCGGCTCGATCGCGTGGTCGAACTTCTTCTCCCGGCTGACCCACAGCCATCCGGGGCGGGTCGTCTGGCTGGTGTTCAACGTCGCCATCGCGGTGCTCCTGATGGAGCTCGGCATCGACAAGACCATCGAGAGCACGCTGCCGCTCTACGCCTCCGTGGTCTCGGCCTGGGTGGGGGCGCTCGCGGCCGACCTCGCGGTGAACAAGCCGCTCGGCCTCTCGCCCCCGGGCATCGAGTTCAAGCGCGCCCATCTCTACGCCATCAACCCGGTCGGGACCGGCGCCATGGTGCTGGCGCTCGCCATCGGCGGCCTCGCCTATGCCGGCCTGCTCGGCCACGCGCTCCAGCCCTTCGCGCCGCTTCTGACGCTGGCGACCGCCTTTGCGGCGGCCCCGGTGATCGCCTGGGCCACGGCCGGCCGCTGGTATCTTGCCCGGACTCCCAAGCGGGATTGGGGGGTGGGCGAGGTCACCTGCCGGGTCTGCGAATTGCCGTTCGAGGGCGAGGACATGGCCCATTGCCCGGCCTACGACGCCCCGATCTGCTCCCTGTGCTGCTCCCTCGACGCTCGCTGCGGCGACCTGTGCAAGCCGCACGGCCGGCTGGAGGCGCAGGCGCAGCAGGCGCTCGGCCGGATCCTGCCAGGCCGGACGGCGGCCTGGATCGGCGCGCCGCTCGGCCGCTACCTCGCGGTCATGCTGACCCTCTGCGCGGTGATCGCCCTGATCCTGGGGATCGTCCATGCCGGCGCCACCATCGCGCATCCCGAGCATCGCGTGGTCCTGCGCACGGCGCTGACCAGCGTGTTCTTCATTCTGGTGGTGATCCTCGGCGTGGTCGCGTGGCTGTTCGTGCTCGCCCAGGAGAGCCGGCGGGTCGCCCAGTCGGAGACCATGCGCCAGACCGCGCTCTACGAGGCCGAGATCGCGGCCCACAAGCTCACCGACGCCAAGCTGCAGGAGGCCAAGGAGCGGGCGGAAGCCGCAAACCTCGCCAAGAGCCGCTACGTGGTCGGGATCAGCCACGAGTTGCGCACGCCGCTCTCCACCGTGCTCGGCTACGCCCAGCTCCTCGAATCCGATCCCGCGATCCCGGCCCCGCGCCTCAACGGCATCCGGGTGATAAGGCGGAGCGCCCAGCACCTGTCCGGGCTGATCGACGGCCTGCTCGACATCTCGCGGATGGAGGCCGGGCGGCTCGAGATCCACCGGGACGAGGTCCGGCTCACCGAGTTCCTCGATCAGCTGGTCGACATGGTCCGGCTGCAGGCCCGGGAGGCCGGACTCGAATTCCGGTTCTCCCGGCCGGAGGTCCTGCCGGCGGTGGTCGCCACCGACGAGAAGCGCCTGCGCCAGGTGCTGCTCAACCTCCTGTCGAACGCGATCAAGTTCACCCCCTCCGGCACGGTCTCGCTGGATCTCAGCTACCGCAGCCAGATCGCGGTGTTCACGATCCGGGATACCGGGCCGGGCATCCCGGAGACGGACCTGGCGCGGATCTTCCAGCCGTTCGAGCGGGGCTCGACGCCGGCCGCCCGCAGTACTCCGGGGACGGGGCTCGGGCTCACCATCGCGGACCTGCTGGCGCAGCTGCTCGGCGGCGAGATCACCGTGGCGGCGGCCCCCGGCGGCGGCACCCAGGCCCGGCTGCGGCTGATGCTGGCCTCCGTGGCCCAGCCCGCGCCGGTCGTCGTGACTGCCCCGGCCTCCGCGCCCGAGCGAGCCTATGCCGGCGCCCGCCGCACGATCCTGGTGGCCGACGACGACACCGCCCATCGCGCCCTGATGCGGGCGATTTTGGAGCCGCACGGGATCTCCGTGATGGAGGCGGGCTCCGGGCCTGAATGCCTGTCGGCCGTGGCCAGGGGCGGGATCGACCTGATCCTCCTCGACATCGCCATGCCGGGCATGAGCGGCTGGGCCGCCGCCGCGACGCTGCGTGCGGAGGGGCATACCGGACCGATCGCCATGATGTCCGCCAACGTCCACGAGATCAGCCCGGTGCGCGGCGACGACGCCCCCCACGACGCGATCTTCGCCAAGCCTTTCGACCTGCGCGACGTGCTGGAGCGGATCGGCAAGCTGCTCCACCTCGAATGGACCGACGCCGCGACGCCCGCTCTGCGCGAGCCGGCTCCGGCGCTCGCGGAGATCGGCCATCCCGGGCCGGAGCATGTCGGCGAGCTGCTGCGCCTGGGCCGGATCGGGCATATCCGGGCCATCGAGGCGAAGCTCACCGAGATGGAGGGCGACGTGACGGTGCCGCCCGCCTTCGTGGCTCAGATGCGCGGTCTCGTGGAGGGCTACGACCTGCGCCGCTACCTTTCGGTCCTGCAAGGACTCGCCCGCCATGGCTGAGGCGCCGACGAACCAGCCGAGCCGCGATGTCGTCCTGGTGGTGGACGATTCGCCCGACACGATGATTTTCCTCACCGAGGCGATCGAGCGCTCGGGTGCCACCGTGCTGGTGGCGGTGGGCGGCGACCTCGCCCTCGCGCTCGTGGACGAGATCACGCCGGACGTGATCCTGCTCGACGCGATGATGCCCGGCATGGACGGGTTCGAGACCTGCCGGAGGCTTAAGGCCAAGCCGCAGATCGCCGGCGTGCCGGTGATCTTCATGACCGGGCTGAGCGAGACCGAGCACATCGTGAAGGGCTTGAGCGCCGGCGGGATCGACTACGTCACCAAGCCGATCGCCCCGGACGAGATCCTGGCCCGGATCCGCGTCCACCTCGCCAGCGCGCGCGCCGCGCAGAGCGCAAGGGCCGCTCTCGACACTGCCGGGCGCACCTTGTTCGCGGTCTCGGAGGCGGGCGCGGTGCTGTGGGCGACCCCGCAGGCCGGGCGGTTGCTCGCCGGGCTCGGCTCGGATCCGTCCGCGGGCCTCGCGCTGCCCGCTCGCGCCCGGGACTGGCTGCGCGGCTGCCTCACCGGGGGAGCCGCCAACGTCCTGACGCTGACCGGCGGCGACGGTACCCCCTACGCGCTCAGCTTCATCGGACGCACCCCGGACGAGATCCTGCTGCGCCTGTCGCGCGAGGAGGCCTCGGGCGGCATCGAGCGGCTGCGGGCGCGGCTTCCGGTCACCGGCCGCGAGGCCGAGGTGCTGCTGTGGCTGTCGCGGGGGAAATCGAGCCGCGACATCGGCGAGATCCTGGGGCTCAGCCACCGCACGGTGACCAAGCATCTGGAGGGCATCTACGCCAAGCTCGGCGTGGAGAATCGCACCGCCGCCTCGATCATCGCCGCGCGCCACCTGCAGGACTGAGCCGCGCAGGCCCGTGTTGTCCACAGGCATCGCCGCTGCGCGAAACCCGTTGGTAAGCGCCCTCCCACCACGGTCCCGACACAGACGAACCAATTCGGGAACGGATGCGATGATGACCAGCCACCAGCTCGCCGACGAACTGAGGCGGGTCGCCACCACGCAGGTCAGCGACATCACGCGGGCGGTGAAGGAGGGCCAGAAGTCGATCGCCCTCAACGAGGTGCGCGACATGGCCCGGCGCCTCAGCCTGCTGGCGGACGCCTTCGATCCGAAATCGGCGGCCGAGGCCAAGGCCGACTTCGTCGAGACCGAGCCGCAGGACGGCGCGCAAGCCGCCTGACGATCGCCGCCCGACGCGCGACGCCCGATCCTCCAAGGAACGCCACGATGGTCCGCGCCACTTTCAGCATCCGCCTGGACGGCGCCTGCCTGCCCGCCTCCGCGGCGCAGTGGGTCGCCGACCTGGACGCCGCCCGGGCCACCGCCCGGACCATCGTCCAGGGGCTGATGCGTCAGCACAGCGGCGATACGCGGCTGCTCGATGCGGCCCTGGTGGTCACCGATGACACCGGCGCGATGCTGCTGGAGATGTCGTTCCTCGAAGCCCTGTACCTGCCGGTCGAGCCGGTGGCCGACCCGTATCGACGCCGGCCTGTCCCGCGGGAATTCGGGGTGCCGCGCACGCCCCGGACGCTGCTGAGCGCCGCGATCGAACCGATCCGGCGCTTCGCCGCCGCCCGGATGATGCGCGGACCTGAATAGTGATCGACTCAACCGAGCATCGCTGGTTTCGCGCGGCCTCTTCTCCGGAGCGCGGAATGCCGCCCGGGATCCGGCACCGAACGACGTCACGCGCCTGATTGCGACAGCCAATTGACGATCGTGCCGCTGCGCGGCGCGTTCGCTGCGGGTTCCCGGATCGCCGTCCAGACGCGTTCCGGGCATCCGGGAAAGCGCGCGCGGTTCATTTCTGTGCGACGGCCAGAGCCGGCGGAGAGTCAGCCGAACAGGTCGGTGACGGCAAAGCCCCGGTCCGCGAGCCGTTCGGCCAGGACCCGGCGGTGGCAGCGGGCCGGGTCCCGCTCGAAGCACAGCAGGCAGGTCGGGGCGGCGGCCGCCATGGCGGCGAGTTCGTCCAGGGCTATTCCGCCGGCGCCCGTGTCGAGCACCTCTTCACAGTAGATCCTGCGCATCAGCTCCGCGTCGTCCGCCCGGGCCGCCTCGCGGCCGGCCTTCGGCGTGCCGAGGCTGCGCAGATGCGCGTAGCCGAGACCCGCCTCGGTGAGCCCCGTTCCGAGCGCGCCTTTCGAGAAGCCGCGCTTGCGCGAGTTCGCCACCGCCCGCACGTCGGCCAGCACGGCCACGCCCGCCGAGCGCAGCGCATCCGTAAGGCGCTCCGGGTCGAGCCCTTCGTAACCTATGGTGAATAATTGCTTGCTCACGGGACCGTGACGGGACTCGCGTTGCGGGACTGGCACTTAGCCGGATCAGGGCCTGTGAACCAACCGGGGATCGATACCGTATGTCGCGGCAGCGACACGCATCTCGGAATTCCGCCGCAATGTTCGCAAAGCTCCGTTAACTGCGCCGGGCCCATCGATTACGCCTGACTTTGGCGCTTCTTCGGTGGCGGGCTGAACACTGATGGTGCGAGATAACAAGCTTTCGCAGGGTCCGTCCGCTTCGGCGATTCGGGGTGCCGGCCGGTTGAGAAGCGTTCGGCGCGTCGCTGCCCGGGTGCTGGCCGTCGCGGTGATGGCCGGCTTGGCCGCGTGCGCGTCGAACACGAATTTCTACCCGACCAAGGGTGACGCCAAGCCCCATCCGGGCGTGGCCAAAGCCAAGCAGCACCCGATCCAGGGCATCGACATCTCGAAATGGCAGGGCAACGTCGACTGGGCCTCGGTCCGGGCCGCCGGCACTCAGTTCGCCTTCATCAAGGCGACAGAGGGCGGCGACCACGTCGACGAGCGCTTCCGGACCAACTGGGACAACGCCGCCAAGGCCGGCGTGCCGCGGGGCGCCTACCACTTCGTGTTCTGGTGCCGCTCCGCCCGGGACCAGATGGAGTGGTTCAAGCGCAACGTGCCGAACGACCCGACGGCCCTGCCGCCGGTGCTCGACGTGGAGTGGAACGGCCATTCGCAGACCTGCCCGAAGAAGCTGCCCAAGGCGCAGGCTCTCGCGATGGTCACGGAGATGCTGGAAGAGATGGAGCGCTACACCGGCAAGCGCCCGATCATCTACACCGACATCACCTTCCACAAGGACGTGCTGGAAGGCGAACTGCCCGACTACCCGCACTGGCTGCGCTCCACCGCGGCCGAGCCGGAGCAGCGCTTCGTCAACCGGAAGTGGATGCTGTGGCAATTCACCTCCACCGGGCGCGTCCCCGGGGTGCAGGGCGACGTCGACCGCAACGCTTTCTACGGCACGCCGTCCGACTGGGCCTCGTTCCTGTCGACCGATTGCGACCCGCGCGAGCACCGGCGGCTTTCGGAACAGGGTCTTTGCACCGACAAATAAATGATCGGGCCGGATAGACTTAGGTTGGTTCCAGGTCAGGGGGCGGGATATAAGCGTGTCGGATTCGCCCGCTAGCAAGCGGGCCGCCCGACGAGGTTCCTTTCGGACGCCTCCCGTTCCACGGTCCCCGACCTGCATGCCCGCTGACCTCGCTGCTTCCCTCACGGGCAACCTGCTCCTCGACGCGCTCCGGGAGTCCCACCGCGCGCTGATCGTCCCCCATCTCGAGCGGGTCTCCTGCGACAAGGGGGCGATCGTGTTCGAGGCCGGCACGGAGGTGGCGCACATCACCTTCCCCTGCGACCAAACCGTCGTGGCGCTGATCATCGGCACCCGGGACGGGCGCTGCGCCGAGACCGCGAGCATCGGTCGCGAGGGAGCCGTCGGCGGCATCGTCAGCGCGGGCCGGGTGCCGGCATCCACCGAGGCGATCGTGCAGATCGGCGGGCCGATGCTGCGCCTGAAGGCCGACCGGCTCCAGGACGCCAAGCGCCGATCCCCCGAGGTCCGCAACCTGTTCGCACGCTACGGCGACTGCCTCCTGGCGCAGGTGCTGCAGGCCGCCGCCTGCAACGCCCTCCATCCGATCGAGCAGCGCTGCCTGCGTTGGCTCCTGACGCTACAGGACCGGATCGGAGGCGACACCCTGCCAATCACCCACGAATTGCTGGCCTCGATGCTCGGCGTCCAGCGCACCTACCTGACCCGCATCCTGCGGACGCTTCAGGACCAGGGCCTGATCCGGGTCGGGCGCGGACGCATCACGGTGCTCGACCGCCGGGCGATGTCGGGCTCGGCTTGCGAGTGCCACGCCCGGGTGCAGCGCCATTTCAAGACGGTGCTCGGCGCGGTCTACAGCGCGGACGGCTTCGACCGGATCGAGCCGCCGTCCCTCGCCGAGGGCGACCGGGAGCCCGCCCTGGCCCTGCACGGCAGCCCCCGGCGCTGAACCGATCCCGACATCCGCGGGGCTCGGGCGCGGCCCGACACCCGTCGAAGCTGCCGCCCCGTGAGCGCGGTGTCAGGCAGCCGCGCGGCGCTCCAGAATCTCGATCAGCGCCCCGTCCGGACCTTCCACGAAGGCGATCCGCACGCCCTGGCCGCGCTCGGTGATGGGCATCCGCACGGTGACGCCGCGGCCTACGAGTTCGGCCATGGCGGCGTCGATGTCGGCGACGCGCAGACCGATATGCTCGATGCCGAGGCAGGGCGTCTGCGTGGCGGGGGCGGTCTCGGAGGGTGCCTGCTCGATGAAGACGGTCAGGCCGCCGAGGTCGAGCACCATGCGCTGCACGGGATCGGCTCCGACGCGCTCCACCTCCGTGGCCCCGAACGTCTCCACGTAGAAGGCTCCGGCCTTCACGGCGTCGCGGCTGCGCAGATGGACGTGGTCACAGGCATACTGCATCGGATTTCCTTCCGCGGCCCGCTGCCGTCGCGCCGGTGATGGCGTCACGCGTCCAGGTTATGCGGTCGCGCGCTCCGGAGCGAGATCCACCGCTTGACGCAGCGCCCGAACCCGCAGACTTTCGCGGCCATGACCGTTGCAGGGATGCAACAGCCTTCCCACATCCGGGTGGATACCCCACCGCACAGCCTCAAGAGACCGATGCGCAATCCCTACGACGTGCTGGGCGTGGCCAAGGGAGCGAGCGAAGCCGACATCAAGAAGGCTTATCGCAAGCTCGCCAAGGACTTCCACCCCGACCGCAACAAGAACGACGTGAAGGCCAAGGACCGGTTCGCCGAGGCGAACTCGGCCTACGAGATCCTGGGCGATTCCGAGAAGCGCAAGCAGTTCGACCGCGGCGAGATCGACGGCGACGGCAAGCCGCGCGCCAGCGGCTTCGAAGGGTTCTCGGGCGGCTTCGGCGGCGGCCGGTCGAGCGGGTTCGATTTCGAGAACATGGCCCGCAGCCGGCAAGGCGGAATGGGCGGCGGCGGGATGGGCGAGGACATCTTCTCGCACATCTTCGGTGAGGCGTTCCGCGCGGGCGGTGCCGGGCCCGGCCAGCGCCAGGCGGCCAAGGGCGAGGATGTCGCGGCCGAGCTGTCCGTGAGCCTGGAGCAGGTCGCCAGCGAAGAAAAGCTGCGCCTCGCCCTGCCCACGGGCCGGGAGGTCGACGTGGTGATCCCCCGGGGCGTCGAGGATGGCCAGACCATTCGGCTTCGTGGCCTTGGCCAGAGCGCCGGCCCCCGCGGCGAGCCCGGCGACGCCCTGCTGACCATCCGGGTCCGGCCGCATCCCCGCTTCACCGTCGAGGGGGCCGACCTGAAGGTCAGCGTCGAGGTGCCGCTGGAGGACGCCGTGCTCGGCGGCACGATCCGGGTGCCGACCCTGACCGGCGCGGTCGAGATGAAGATGCCGCCGATGACGAGTTCGGGCCGCACGTTCCGGTTGCGCGGCAAGGGCCTTCCCAAGAAGGACGGCACCCGCGGCGACCTGCTCGCCACCACGGCGATCACCCTGCCGGATAGCGAGGATCCCGCGCTCATCGAGTTCGCCAGGAACCGACGCGCCAAGGTGGCGTAGAACGCTGCGTAACAGGCGCCCCGCGCCCGGTCGCCCGGCGGCCGGGTGCGCACTTCCGTCTCCGAGCGGGCTCCGTTAAGGAGACCCCCGGTGCCGCAAGGGGCCGAGAGGTTTCCAGGATCGATCATGGCGGAACACGGGCAGGGCATTCTGGCGGGCAAGCGGGGCCTCGTGCTCGGTGTCGCCAACAACCGCTCGATCGCCTGGGGCATCGCCCGCAGCGCCCGCGCGCACGGGGCCGAGCTCGCGTTCACCTATCAGGGCGACGCCCTGCGCAAGCGGGTCGAGCCCTTGGCCAAGGAACTCGACGCCCACGTCATCGGGCATTGCGACGTGACCGAGGCGGCGACCATCGACGCCGTGTTCGCGGAGGCCGCCCGGGTCTTCCCCGAGGGCATCGACTTCGTCATCCACTGCATCGCCTTTTCCGACAAGGACGAGCTGACCGGCCGCTACCTCGAGACATCCGAGGAGAACTTCACCAAGTCGCTCCTGGTCTCGTGCTACTCGTTCACGGCGGTGGCCCAGCGCGCCGAGAGGATCATGCGCCCGGGCGGTTCCCTGGTGACGCTGACCTATTACGGCGCCGAGAAGTGGATGCCGCACTACAACGTCATGGGCGTGGCCAAGGCGGCGCTCGAAGCCTCGGTGCGCTATCTCGCGGCCGATCTCGGGCCGAAGAACATCCGCGTCAACGCGATCTCGGCCGGCCCGATCAAGACCCTGGCGGCCTCGGGAATCGGCGACTTCCGCTACATTCTGAAGTGGAACGAGTACAACGCGCCCCTGCGCCGAACCGTGACCATCGGTGAGGTCGGCGAGACCGCCGCCTACCTGATCTCCGACATGGCCGCGGGCATGACCGGCGAGATCCTGCACGTGGATGCGGGCTACCACGTCGTCGGCATGAAGAGCCCCGATGCGCCGGACCTGACCCTCGACAAAGATTAATCTTCGTCGTCGTCCGTGTCCGCGAATTCACCTGAAAGGGTTAGCCCGCCGATCCAGGTCTCGCCGTCGCGCTTGATGACCGTCCGCGGCCTGGCGCCCCCATGGGTCGCGATCCCGTCCGCCAGCCGCTCGGAATGCGTGACCAACCAGATCTGGGTGCGCTCGGCGGCCCGGGCGATCATCCGGGCGAGCGGTTCCATCAGATCCGGGTGCAGGCTCGATTCCGGCTCGTTCAATGCGATGAAGGGCGGCAGCCTGTAGGCCAGCAGCGCTCCGGTGAGGGCGAGGTAGCGCAGCGTCCCGTCCGACAGTTCCGAGGCCGCGAAGGTGCGGCCCGGGAAGTCCGGGAAGGTGACGCCGAAGCTCGCCTCGCGCCCCGGCTCCGGCACCACGAGCCGGGCGCCCGGGAAGGCGCCGTCTAGCGCCATATCGAGATCGCCCGTGTCCTGCCGGATATGGGCCAGGGTGGCGAACACGGCAGCGAGGTCGGACCCGTCCGAGGCGAGGGTCGGCGTCGTCACTGCCAGGCACGGGCGGCGGAGCGGCGACTCGGCATCGGTCCGAAAATCATGGTGGAAGCGCCAAGCCGTCATGGCGAGCCGAACCAAGGCGATCTCCGGGTGACGCGTCGCGTCCAGGAAGGTGCCGAGCGCGGTTTCGGTGGGCAGCAGATCCAGGGCCAGCGGCCGTTTGCGCCCCTCCTCGTCGCGGGCGAAGCCGGTCCGGCCGTCGCGGTCGAGGATGACCGCCGTGCGGGGGCCGGTCCGGACGGTCAACCGCTCGGCCTTCACCTGCGGTTCCTTGCGGAAAGCGGCGCCGTAGGTAGTGCCGCCGGCCTGCTGCACGAGCCCGAGTTCGACCGCATAGGTGAACGCCTGCCCGGTTCCGTCATCGTGCAGGCTGGCTGACAGGCGGATCCGGGCCGCCTCGCCGTGCCGCCGACGCCCCGCCCAGAGCGCCGAATCCATCCCGCCCTCTACGGCGAGCGCGCGGGTGAGCGTCCCCCGGGCCGCGTCCTGAAGCAGTTCGAGGCCGCGATACAGGTTGGTCTTGCCGGTGCCGTTGCCGCCCACGAACACCGACAGGTCGTCCACCGGGAAGCCGATCCGCCGGAGCGAGCGGTAGCCCGAGACCGCGACCTCCCGAACCACCAGCATGCGGCACCCCTTGGATCAGTTCGGGACCTTCAGATCGGCGATTCCCTTCGCGGCCTTCGGGAATCGTGGGTCCATCGCCTCCAGCGTATCTGCGATCGTTCGGGCAATCACGTAGTTGCGGAACCACTTGTGGTTGGCCGGCACCACAAGCCACGGCGCGCGCGGCGTCGAGCATTGCGAGAGCGCGTCGGCGAAGGCCTGCTGGTAGGCGTCCCAGGCTTTCCGCTCGACGAGGTCGGCGGGGTCGAATTTCCAGTGCTTCTCCGGGTCGGCGATCCGGGCTTCCAGGCGCTTCTTCTGCTCGTCCCTGGAGATGTGCAGGAAGAACTTGATCACCACCGTGCCGGACTCGGTGAGCAGCCGCTCGAAATCATTGATCAGCCGGTAGCGGCCCTGCCAGACCGGGTCGGGCACCAGCTCCTTTACCCGCACCACGAGGACGTCCTCGTAATGGCTGCGGTTGAACACACCGATCATGCCGCGCCCCGGCGTCTTGGCGTGGTAGCGCCACAGGAAATCGTGATCGAGCTCGTCGCTCGACGGCACCTTGAACGACGACACCGTGCAACCCTGCGGGTTCACGCCCTTTAGCACCGACCGGATCGTCCCGTCCTTGCCGCCGGTATCGATCGCTTGGAACACCAGCAGCAGGCTGCGGGCGCGCTCGGCATACAGCCGCTCCTGCAGGGCGCTGATCCGCTCGCGCTCCCGGCCGAGGGCGTCCTTGGCCCAGACCTTGTCGAGGCCGCCATCGGCGTCGGCGTCGACGGCCGTCAGGTCGATCCGCATTCCGGGCTCGACAGCCACGATCCCCGGTGCGACCCGGATCGGGGCCGGCCGATGGCCGCCCAGGGCCGCCGGGACCGCCCCGGCGATCGCATCGGCCGCACCGGCCCAGACGGCGGTCGAGGGCACCCGCGCCCGGGCGGCCTGGTGCCGATCGGGGGCGTCTGTCACGCCCCCGTCCTGCGACTGGCCGGGAAGATGCTTGCCGTGCTTCTTAGACATGGGCAGGACCTTATCGAGGGGCTTTGCCGACGAACGCCCAGAACGGTTGGCACGCCCGGCCGTTCCGGGCGCCTGCACAGCGACAGGATTTTGAGACGGTTGGCCACGATCTATTTCATCCGCCACGGCCAGACCGCCTGGAACGCCGAGGGCCGCCTGCAGGGCAGTCGCGACATCGATCTCAACCCGCACGGGGAGGCGCAGGCCGTCGCCGTGGCCGCGCGGCTGACCGCGGTGGCGGGGGCGGGTGTGGCGGAGGCGGAGTTCCTGGCGAGCCCGCTCAAGCGCACCCGGCGGACCATGGAGATCCTGCGCACGACGCTGGGCCTGCCGGCGGAGGCGTACCGCACCGATCCCCGGCTGAGGGAGATCGGCTTCGGCAACTGGGAGGGCTCGACCTGGGCCGAGATCCGCCGCCGTGACCCGGGGGGCGCTTCGGCCCGCGACCGCGAGCGCTGGAACCACCGTCCGCCCGGCCAGGGTGGCGAGAGCTATGCCGCGCTCGTGGAGCGGGTCGGGCCGGTTCTGTCCGGGCTCGAGCGGGATGCCGTGATCGTCGCCCACGGCGGCGTCGCCCGGGCTGCCCTGGTGGCGCTGGGCCATCTCGACATCTACGCGGCGCCGCGCCTCGGCATCCGCCAGGGCGAGGTGCTGGTCCTGGAGCCGTCGGGCTGGCGCTGGGCTTAAGCCGTCCTTCACCCAGGGTTCAAAGCCGCCTCGATAACGGCATGATCGGCTGGCTATAGGGCAGTCGCCACGGTATGCGCCGATCTGTTCGGTCGGCCAGCGGAGCAGCGGATGAGCGACGTCGCCGAGAAGACCCGGTCCGGACCGGCGGCCGAGGCGCATGAGCGTCCGGCGGGCGGGGCGGCCGTGCTGCGCGGCGCGCACCGCCCCGACCTGATCCGCGACGAGGTGCTGGCCGAGATCTTCCTGGATTCAGCCCGCGCCCGGCCGGAGCATCCCTGCCTGGTCGACGGCGCCCGCGTGATCGCGGGCGGCGTCCATCCGAGCCTGACCTATGCCGAGGTCGCCGCTCGCGCCGGCCGGATCGCCGCCGGCCTCGCCCACCGCGGCATCGGCCCCGGCGACGTCGTCGGCCTGTGGATGGCCCGGGGCCCGGACCTGCTGGTCGCCCAGATCGGCATCACCTTGTCGGGCGCCGCCTGGCTGCCCTTCGACGCCGAGGCGCCGGCCGACCGGGTCGGAGTCTGTCTCACGGATGCCGCCGCCAAGGCGCTGCTGGTCTCACCTGCCCTCGCCGCGACGGCGCCCGACGCCGCGCCCGCCCTGACCCCGGCGGATCTCGACGCGGCGACACCCGCGGATGCCCCGGTACCGGATGCCCGCGCCGCCGGCCTGACGCCGGAGGATCCCGCCTACCTGATCTACACCTCGGGCTCGACCGGCGTGCCCAAGGGCATCGTCATCAGCCACGCCAACATCTGCCACTTCCTCCGGTCGGGGAACGCGCTCTACGGCATGCGCGCCGACGACATCGTGTTCCAGGGCGCCTCGGTCGCCTTCGACCTGTCGATGGAGGAGATCTGGGTCCCGTATCTCGTGGGCGCGACGCTGTTCGTGGCGAGCCCGGCCATGATGGGCGACGTCGAGTCCCTGCCCGGCATTCTCGAAGCCGAGCGGATCACGGTGCTCGATACCGTGCCGACGCTGCTGGCGATGATCTCCGGCGACCTGCCGACCGTGCGCCTCGTGCTGCTCGGTGGCGAAGCGCTGCCGGAGCCGCTGGTCGGCCGCTGGGCGACCGGCGCGCGCCAGCTCTTCAACACGTACGGGCCGACCGAGGCGACCGTGGTCGCCACCGCGGCCGAGATGCGGCCCGGCGAGCCGGTGACCATCGGGGGACCGATCCCGAACTATTCGGTCTACGTCGCGGGCGAGGATCTGAGCCTGCTCGGGCGCGATCTACAGGGCGAGCTGCTGATCGGCGGGCCCGGGGTGGCCCGCGGCTATCTCGCGCGGCCCGAGCTGACCGCCGAAAAGTTCATCGCCAACCCGTTCGCCTCGGACGGGACCGACCCGATCCTCTACCGCTCGGGCGATGCGGTCTCGCTGGATGCCGGCGGGCGGATCCTGTTCCACGGCCGCATCGACGACCAGGTGAAGATCCGCGGCTTCCGGGTCGAACTCGGCGAGATCGAGTCGCGGATCCGCAGCGTGCCCGACATCAACCAGGCCGCCGTGGTGCTGCGCCAGGACGACGGCGTCGACCGGCTCGTGGCATTCCTGATCCCCGAACGCGGGCGGACGGTGGATACCGCCGCCCTGCGCCGGACGCTGGCCGGCCAGATGCCGCCCTACATGGTGCCCGGCCATTTCGAGCTGGCCGAGACCCTGCCGCGGCTGACCTCCGGCAAGGTCGATCGCAAGGCCCTGAAGATCGCCCCGCTCACGGTCGCATCCGCCGATGGCGAGCAGGAGCCCCCGGCCAACGAGACCGAAGCGGCTTTGGTCGCCGCGGCCAAGCAGGTCTTCGGCAACCAGCCGATCCCGCTCGAGGGCGATTTCTTCGCCGATCTCGGCGGCCATTCCCTGCTCGCCGCCCGCTTCGTGTCCGCAGTCCGCGAGGCGCCCGCGCTCGCCGGCATTACGCTGCCGGACGTCTACGCCCTGCGCACCATGCGGGCGATGGCCGACGCGCTGATCGCGCGCACCGGCGGCATGGGCGCGGCGGCTGCGATCCGCGACCTGAGCTTCGAACCGCCGCCGCTGTTGCGCCGGGCCCTGTGCGGCCTCGGCCAGCTAATCGCGCTGCCCTTCGTGATCGCGCTCGCCACCGCGCAGTGGCTCGGCATGTTCGTGACCTACCTGCTGCTCACCGGCGGCGGCCTAAGCTTCTTCGCCGAACTCGGCGTGCTGCTGCTCGTCTACATCGCGATCAACGGCGTGACCGCGGTGGTCGCGGTGGCGGGCAAGTGGCTGATCCTCGGCAGGACCAAGCCGGGCCGATACCCGCTCTGGGGCGCTTACTACTACCGCTGGTGGCTGACCCAGCGCCTCGCCCCCCTCGTCCACGTGAAGTGGCTTCAGGGCTCGCCGGCGATCTCGGTCTACCTCCGGCTGATGGGCGCGAAGGTCGGCCACGACGCGCTGGTCTCCGATATCGAGATCGGCGCCCCCGACCTGCTGACCATCGGCGACGGCGCCTCGCTGGGCGGTCGCCTCGTCATCGCCAATGCCGAGATCGTCGGCAACGAGCTGGTGATCGGCACGGTCGAGATCGGCGCCGACGCGGCGGTCGGCACCTCCTGCGTGCTCAGCCACGACACGGTGATCGGCGCGCAGGCCGAGATCGCCGACCTGACCACGATCCCGACCGGCACCCGGGTCGGGCCCGCGGAGATCTGGGACGGCTCGCCCGGCCGCAAGGTCGGGATGGCGAACACGGCCGACCTGCCGGCCGCCTCCGAGGCCTCGTGGGCCCGCCGCGCCGCCTTCGCGGCGGCTTATATCGTTCTGCTCGGCGCGATTCCGGCGGTCGGCCTGCTGCCGATCTTCCCGGCCTTCTTCATCTTCGACCAGATCTCGGATTCGCTCTCCGACATCACCGATGTCGACTATCACTGGTACCTGCCGATCCTCACCTGGCCCACCGCCATGCTGATGACCGCCGGCACGGTGCTGCTGATCGCCGGCATCCGCTGGATCGTGCTGCCGCGGACCCGCTCGGGCACCTACTCGGTCCACTCGCTGTTCTACCTGCGCAAGTGGTCGCTGGCGCTCGCCGTCGAGGTCACGCTCGAGACGCTCTCGTCACTGTTCGCCACGGTCTACATGCGGGCGTGGTACCGGCTGATGGGCGCCAACATGGGCCACGGCGCCGAGATCTCGACCAACCTCGCCGGCCGCTACGACCTCGCCGAGGTCGGCGCGAAGAACTTCATCGCCGACGAGGTCGTGTACGGCGAGGAGGAGGTCCGGCGCGGCTGGATGCATCTCGAGGCCGCC
Source organism: Methylobacterium sp. CM6246 (assembly GCF_054818005.1). NCBI lineage: Bacteria > Pseudomonadati > Pseudomonadota > Alphaproteobacteria > Hyphomicrobiales > Methylobacteriaceae > Methylobacterium > Methylobacterium sp. CM6246. The sequence goes on along the minus strand of NZ_JBTXKY010000001.1, from coordinate 5,805,087 downwards.
CGCACCGGCGCACGGGTCTTCGTCGGCAACGATGCCGTGGTCCCCCCCGGCGCGGTCATCCCGGACGACGTGCTGATCGGCATCAAGTCGAAGCCGCCGGCCAACGACGCGATGAGCCCCGGCGAGACCTGGTTCGGCTCGCCGCCGATCCGGCTGCCGGCCCGCCAGAAGGTCGATCTCGGATCGACCGCGCAGACCTACGAACCCGGGATGTGGCCGAAGATCCGGCGCGGCGTGTTCGAGGCCTTCGCGACTTCGTTCTCGCCGATGCTCTACATCACCCTGGCGATCACCGTGATCGACTGGTATTTCTACCCGGCCATCCTGGAGAAGGACTGGACCGGTCTGGCCGTCAGCTTCGTGACCGCCAGCGTCTGCATCGCGCTGATCCAGTCCGCCGCGGTCATCGCGATGAAGTGGCTGCTGATGGGCGTCTACAAGCCCGGCATGCAGCCGATGTGGTCCTGGTGGGCGATGCGCACCGAGGCGATCGCGGTGGCTTATTGGGGGTTGGCCGGCAAGGTGCTGCTCGAGCACCTCCAGGGCACGCCGTTCCTGCCCTGGGCCCTGCGGTTGTTCGGCGTGAAGATCGGGAAGGGCGTGTGCATGCTCACCACCGACATCACCGAGTTCGACTGCGTGTCGATCGGCGACTACGCCACGATCAACCGCGTCTCCGCGCTGCAAACTCATCTGTACGAGGACCGGATCATGAAGATCGGCCGCGTCGTGGTCGGGCGCGGCGTCTCGGTCGGCGCCTTCGCGACGGTCCTGTACGACACCAAGGTCGGCGACTACGCACGGCTGCGCCCGCTCACCATCGTGATGAAGGGCGAGTCGATCCCCGCCAACACGGAGTGGGAAGGCGCCCCGGCGGTGCCGGTGATCCACGCGGCGCGCGACGAGCAACGGGCGGCCGGATAGGTCGCCGCGTCAATCCGGGGCGCCTGAAACGAGCCCTGGGACGCGCGAGGAAGCGACTGTCGTCATCGCCGCCGATATCCACCTTGCCGAATCGTAAACAACCGCGCGGTATTTTCGTCGCGCTGCTGCGAATTAAGCCGGCTCAAGCCTCGTGAGCCGGTCAATACCGTGCGGCTTATGCTATCTTCAGTATCGGAGACTGATAGAAAGCCGTGCATCTCGATCCAGCCACCCTGCTGATCGTCAGTTCCGTGATGACCTTGCTGGTCGGCACGCTGTTCGTTCTGTCGTGGCGGCAGGCGCCGGGTTCGCGCGCCCTGGCGCTATGGGGCGCGGCGCATATTCTCGGCGCGGTCGGCTCCGGCGGCCTCGCCCTGCGCGGCCAGATTCCCGACCTCGTGTCCATCGCGGTGTCCAACGCCGTGGTGCTGGCGGCCTACGGGCTGATCTGGAGCGGTGTCCGCTCGTTCGAGGGGCGACCGATCCGGATCGGTCTGGCGCTCGCGGGCGCGGCGATCTGGTGCGTGTTCTGCCTCCTTCCGGCCTTCTATGGATCGATCGAGGCCCGGATCGCGTACGCGTCCGCGGTGGCGGCGCTCTACACAGGCGATGCGGCCGTGGAGTTCTGGCGGGGGCGCAAGGAGCGTCTCGCGTCGCGCGTGGCGGCCGAGACCACGCTGGGCTTGCACGCCGCCTTCTACCTGCTGCGGATTCCATCGACCCTGCTCGCGCCGCCGCCACCGCGGTTGAACCCGTTGACCTCGCCCTGGGTCGCGATCCTGTGCTTCGTCACGCTGCTGTTCTCGATCGCCCTGGCCTTCACCTGCATGGCTCTGGTGAAGGAACGAGCCGAGCGCGAGCAGCGCATCGCCGCCGCGACGGACCCGCTCACCGGCATTTCCAATCGCCGGGCCTTCACGGGGGTCGCTGAGGCGACGCTCGCCACGCACCGGGATGTGGCGCTGCTGCTGTTCGACCTCGACCGGTTCAAGGCGGTCAACGACGTCCACGGCCACGCGGTCGGCGACGCGGTGCTGGTGGGGTTCTGCGCCATGGCCGCGTCCCTGTTGCCCCGGGACGCGATGCTCGGCCGGCTCGGCGGCGAGGAGTTCGCCTGCCTGCTGCCCGACGTCTCGCCTGCCGAGGCCCTGGCCCGTGCGGAGGAGTTGCGCCGGACCTTCGCGGGGCTGTCGGTGCCGGAATTGCCGGACCTGCGAGTGAGCGTCAGCATCGGGATCGCGCAGGCCCGGGACGGGATCAGTTTCGAGGCGCTGATGCGCCGGGCCGACGCCGCCCTCTACGTCGCCAAGCGCGGCGGGCGCGACCGGGTCGTGGTGGCCGGACGGATGCAGGCGGCCTGAGCGGGCGCAGTCGGTAATCGGCCGCGGATGCGCTATCGCGGGCCGGATTGGAGACCGGCCATGGACGACCCCACCCGCATCGACCGCCTGGAGATGCGCCTCACCGAGCAGGATTCGACGATCGAGGATCTGAACCGCACCGTCACGGAGCAGTGGCGGGTAATCGACCGGCTCGTCCGCCAGGTCGATGCGTTGCGCGATCAGGTTGAGGAGGCGGCGGCCCGGTCCGCACCGCGCGGGCCCGAGCCGCCGCCGCCGCATTACTGATCGGCATCGGCACGCCGCCCGCAGCGACGCGCCGGGCCGGCGTCAGAAGTTGGCCTGGGTGACGAACTTGGTCACCAGGTAGGCATCAAGCGCCTCCGAACCGCCCTCGCTGCCGTAGCCGGATTCCTTGACGCCGCCGAAGGGCGTCTCCGGCAGGGCGATACCGTGGTGGTTGATCGAGATCATCCCGCTCTCCACCCCGTGGGAGACCTTGGCGGCCCGCTCGGCCGAGCGGGTATAGGCGTAGGCCGCAAGCCCGTAGGGCAGGCGGTTGGCCTCGGTGAGCGCCTCCTCGTCCTCCGAGAAGCGGTTGATCATCGCGACCGGGCCGAACGGCTCCTCGTTCATCATCCGCGCGGTCAGCGGCACCTCGGTGAAGACCGTCGGCTCGAAGAAGTTGCCGCGGTTGCCGATGCGCTTGCCGCCGGTCCGCAGCGACGCTCCGGCCGCTTCGGCGTCGGCGGAGAGGGCCTCGATGGCCTCCAGACGCCGCCCATGGATCAGCGGGCCCATCTTGGTGTCCGGATCCAGGCCGTCGCCGACCTTCGCGCTCTTGGCGTAGCTGGTGAAGCCCTCGACGAACCGGTCGAACACCGAATCGTGCACCAGGAAGCGGGTCGGCGACACGCAGACCTGTCCGGCGTTGCGGAACTTCGATGGGGCCAGGACCGACACGGCCTTCTCCACGTCGGCATCGCCGAACACGATCACCGGAGCGTGGCCGCCGAGTTCCATGGTGGCGCGCTTCATGTGCTCGCCGGCCAGCGCTGCAAGCTTCTTGCCGACCACCGTCGAGCCGGTGAACGAGATCTTGCGGATCACCGGGTGCGGGATCAGGTAGGCCGAGATCGTCGCCGGGTCGCCGTAGACCAGCGACAGGGCGTCGCCCGGGATGCCGGCGTCGAGGAATGCGCGGACCAGCGCCGCGCAACTCGCCGGCGTGTCCTCGGGACCCTTCAGGATCACCGTACAGCCGGTGCAGAGCGCCGCCGAGATCTTGCGGACCGCCTGGTTGATCGGGAAGTTCCAGGGCGTGAAGCAGGCGACCGGGCCAACCGGCTCGCGCACCACCGCCTGCAGCACGCCGTCGGCGCGGGCCGGGATGACGCGTCCGTAGGCGCGCTTACCCTCCTCGGCGAACCAGTCGATCACGTCGGCGGCCGCCAGGGTCTCGACGCGCGCCTCGGCCAGCGGCTTGCCCTGCTCCAGGGTCATGATGCGGGCGATCTCGTCGGCGCGGCTGCGCAGCAGGTCGGCGGCCTTGCGCATCAGCTTGCCGCGCTCGAACGGCGACACCTTCCGCCAGGCCGGGAAGGCCCGCGCCGCGGCCGCGAGCGCTTCGTCCAGGTCCGCCGTGGTGGCGACGGCGCATTGGCCGATCGTTTCGCCCGTGGCCGGATTCAGGACGCCCAGGGTCTCTCGGTCGGCGCCCGTGCGCCAGCGTCCGGCAATGTGTAGCTCGGTATCCGGATACATCGTCAATTCCCGCTCGGCCGCACGATCGGCCGTGGCCGACATGTGGCAACGTGAAGCGGATCGACAATCCCGTTCCGAGCATGGCTGACGCCGCACCGCGACGGTGACGGCCTGAGCCCGGTCAGGCGGCCCGGGAGCGGGCGGTGTCCGGAACGGTCACGGTCGTGGCGGTGCCGTGGCGGGCGCGCAGCGTGCCGCCCTTCGGGACGACTTGCCAGCCCTCGCGGCAGCCGTCGATCGGCTCGGAGACGACGACGATCCCGCCCGGCCCGTCGCGGTAATACAGGCTCGGCGGCCGACCGTCGCAGGCCCACCGATAGGCGGTGAGCGTCTCGCCATCCGTCAGCAGGGCGGTGAAGCGCAACGGCTCGGAGACGTTGGCCTCCTTCATCAGGGCGCGGATCGTCTCCAGGGTGCGGGCCATCGCGCCGACAGGATCCTGCTCGAGGCCGTTGGCCAGGGCCAGCAGGAAGATCGCCTCGGAATCCGTGCTGCCGCGCCGGTGATCGTAGAAGGCGTCCGGAATCAGCGCCTCCAGCCGACGCTTGATGCGGTGGTAGCCGCCGATCTGGCCGTTGTGCATGAACAGGTGCCGCCCATGCACGAACGGGTGGCAATTCGCCCGGGCGGTGGCGGTGCCGGTCGAGGCGCGCACGTGGGCGAAGAAGGTTCGCGCCCGGACCTGACCGCACAGGTTGGTGAGGTTCTCGTCCGACCAGGCCGGGGAGATGTCGCGATAGACGCCGGGCTCGGGACGCTCGCCGTACCAGCCGATGCCGAAACCATCGCCGTTGGTCTCGGTTTTCCCTTCGTCGGCGTGCAGGGACTGGTGCACCAGCGAATGCGTCGGCGCGCAGACCAGGTCCGAGAGAAAGACCGGCTCACCGCTATAGGCGAGGAAACGGCACATGTCGGACGTCGATCCTTCCCTGGTCCGTACGATCCAGGCGATGTCCCCCGGAATGGGGCAAACGCCTCAAGCGTGAGATTAACAGTCGGTCCACACGGGTGAACAGTTTCTTAACCGGGACCCAGCTGCGCCATTTTCAAGCGTTCGGTGCAAAATTGGTGCGGCGTGATCGCGGAGCAGGCATGGGCTGCCCGACCACCCGGACACTTGTGAGCCGGCTCTTGGCAGGTCAGCATGGCCGAATCGGGGAATCACCGGTCCACCAATGAGGCCGGGACCCGAAGAGGGGTTCACACGACCGAGCCGCAGGAGACTGATATGGATCGCGCACAGCCCGAGTGTTCCGCCCCCGTGGCGCTTGTGGTGGAGGACGACGCGGCCGTGCGCCACCTCGCGACCGCGGTCCTGGAGGAAAGCGATCTTGGCGTGATCGCCTGCGAGAGCGCCGAAGCTGCGCTCTCGGTCCTGGAGCGATCCGACGTCACCGTGGCCCTGCTGTTCGCCGATATCCGCCTGCCCGGCGCCATGGACGGCGTGTCGCTCGCCCAGGCGGTGGAGCGGCGCTGGCCGGACGTGCGCGTGGTCGTCACCTCCGGAGCCAGCCGCGACGCGCGCCTGCCCGATCAGACGGTTTACATGCAGAAGCCCTGGCGGGCGCTCGACGTGCTGGTCCAGGCCGAGCACGCCACGATGGCCGCCAAGGCGGCCTGAACGGGGCCTGCGTGTTGCCCTCCTCCGGAGATGGGGGAGGGGGCTGGCGACCGGAGCCGAACCGGATCTCCGATCGAGCGGCCGGCGTTCCGACGATGCTGGGACAAGAAAGCCCAAGGCTTCCAGCGGTGGCCTTGTGGCAATCCTCGCCGCGCCCGTGATCACCATGGCTCGAGCGACAGTCGAACGCAAAAAGCCCGGCCGCTTGCGCGGTCCGGGCTTCTGCCGTTCAGGATAGAACGTCTTAGGCGACGGGCGCCGGGTTCACGGCGACCTGGCCGGAGGCGTTGCCGCCCTGCTGCGACGGGGCGGCGCTCGGCGACGGGAAACCGGGGCGACGGCTGCCGGCCGGGAAACGGGGCTTCGGCTTCGGAGCGGCGATCAGGCCCTCGCGGATCGCGGTCTTGCGAGCCTGCTTGCGGGCGCGACGAACGGCTTCCGCCTTCTCGCGCGCCTTGCGGACGGACGGCTTCTCATACGCCTTGCGCTGCTTCATCTCGCGGAAGATGCCCTCACGCTGCATCTTCTTCTTGAGGACGCGGAGCGCCTGATCGACGTTGTTATCGCGAACGAGTACCTGCAACGGACTTGATCCTCTGGACCTGGATTTGGGGCTTGCGCAGCCCGCCGCCGATCTGGAAACCGGCAACGTCCCTCGCCCGGGAGCACCCGGGAGGGACGGGAACGTCGGTTTCCGAATCGGCGTGGAGCCCACGCCTTGGCGCGCCTTCTACACCAAGCGCGAACCAGTTCCAACATCTTCCCGGCAGCGATCTTCGCAGCGGACGTCTCGAAATCCGCGGTCACGGGCCGGATGCCGGTTCGGCGCGCAGCAGCCCTGCTTGGGCTCGATTTGGGACGAAGCCGGATTGCAACGCGATCGGACGCGGCTCTAGGCTGTGCGGATGCAACACGACGACCCGCAGCAATTCGCCAGCGACAACTACTCCGGCATCTGCCCGGAGGCCTGGGCCGCCATGGAGGCGGCCAATCGCGGCCACGCGCCGGCCTACGGCGAGGATGCCTGGACCGCCCGGGCCGCGGACGCGTTCCGCCGCCTGTTCGAGACCGAGTGCGAGGTGTTCTTCGCCTTCAACGGCACGGCGGCGAACGCCCTCGCGCTGGCAGCCCTGTGCCAATCCTATCACAGCGTCATCTGTGCCGACTCGGCCCATGTCGAGACCGACGAGTGCGGCGCGCCGGAATTCTTCTCCAACGGGTCCAAGCTGCTCACCGTCCGCACCGAAGGCGGCAAGCTCACCCCGGAGGCGATCCGCGGGCTCGCCACCAACCGCAGCGATATCCATTTCCCGCGGCCGCGGGTGGTCACGATCACCCAGCCGACCGAGACCGGGCAGGTCTATACCCTGGCCGAACTGCGGTCGCTGTCCGCCACATGCCGGGAACTCGGCCTCGCGCTGCACATGGACGGCTCGCGCTTCGCCAATGCCTGCGCCAGCCTCGGCTGCAGCCCCGCCGACATGACCTGGCGGGCCGGGATCGACGTGCTGTGCTTCGGCGGCACCAAGAACGGCATGCATGCGGGCGAGGCGGTGGTGTTCTTCGATCCGAAGCTCGCGGAGGATTTCGGTTACCGGTGCAAGCAGGCCGGGCAGCTCGCCTCGAAGATGCGATTCCTGGCCGCCCCCTGGGTCGGCATGCTGGAGAGCGGCGCCTGGCTGCGCAACGCCGCCCACGGCAATGCCTGCGCCCGGCGCTTCGCCGAGGCCGTCGCCGGCCTGCCGGGGATCCGCGCGCTGTTCCCCGTAGAGGCCAACGCCGTCTTCCTGGCGATGCCGACTGCGACCATGGAGCGGCTGCGGGCGCGGGGCTGGCGGTTCTACACCTTCATCGGCGGCGGGGCGCGGTTCATGTTCGCCTGGGACGCCGACGCTGCGCGCGTGGACGCCCTGGTTGCAGACCTGCACGCGCTGGCGGCCGAGGCGGCCTAAGGCTCGGTTTCCAAAGGGCTCAGCCCTTTGGCGGGTTGTCAGGGCGGAGCCCTGATGGAGACGAAGGGCTCCGCCCTTCACCCGCAAAAGGTCGAACGACCTTTTGAAACCGGGACCTGGATCAGCCCGAGATTGGTCGGCTCGGTCGGTTCTTTGCCAATACCGGGGCTTGCCGCTACACGATGCCGAGACCCTCGCCCGAGGCGGCACCGCCGGGCGACGCCCTCCCGTTGTGCCGACCCAGAGCGTTCGCTCCATGCTGATGCAGACCAAGACCGAAGCGAGGCCGGCCGACCCGGTTGCGCGGCGGCGCACCTTCGCGATCATCTCGCACCCGGATGCGGGCAAGACCACGCTGACCGAGAAGCTGCTGCTGTTCGGCGGCGCGATCCAGCTCGCCGGCGAGGTCAAGGCCAAGCGCAACCGGGTCTCGACCCGGTCCGACTGGATGGGGATCGAGAAGGAGCGCGGCATCTCGGTGGTCACCTCGGTGATGACCTTCGAGTACGGCGACTGCGTCTTCAACCTGCTCGACACGCCGGGCCACGAGGACTTCTCGGAGGACACCTACCGGACGCTGACCGCGGTCGATTCGGCCGTGATGGTGATCGATGCGGCCAAGGGCATCGAGGCGCGCACCCGCAAGCTGTTCGAGGTCTGCCGCCTGCGCGACATCCCGATCGTCACCTTCGTGAACAAGCTCGACCGCGAGGCCCGCGACCCGTTCGAGCTGCTCGACGAGATCGAGAAGACGCTGGCGCTGGACGTCGCCCCGGTGACCTGGCCGATCGGCACGGGCCGCAACTTCTCCGGCACCTATGAACTCGGCGCCAACCGCGTGCGCCGGCTGGACGCCGCCGAGGATGCCGGCATGGTGGCGGTGTCCGGCCCGCAGGACCCGCTGTTCGATACGCTGCTGACCGAGAACGGCGCGGCCGATGCGTGGCGCGAGGAGGTCGAGCTGGCCGAAGGCGGACTCAAGCCGTTCGACCTCGACGCGTTCCGCGAGGGCCACCTGACGCCGGTGTTCTTCGGCTCGGCGCTGCGCAACTTCGGCGTACGCGACCTCATCGACGGTCTCGCCAAGGTGGCGCCGCCGCCCCGCGGCCAGGATGCCGACAAGCGCCTGGTCGAGCCGACCGAGCCGCGCATGACCGGCTTCGTGTTCAAGATCCAGGCGAACATGGATCCGAACCACCGGGACCGGATCGCCTTCATGCGGGTCTGCTCGGGCAAGCTCAGCCGGGGCATGAAGGCCCGGCTGGTCCGCACCGGCAAGCCGATCTCGCTCTCGGCGCCGCAATTCTTCTTCGCTCAGGACCGCGCCATCGCGGACGAGGCTTTTGCGGGCGACGTGGTGGGGATCCCGAACCACGGCACCCTGCGGATCGGCGACACGCTCACCGAAGGCGAGGACCTGCTGTTCCGCGGCGTACCGAGCTTCGCACCCGAGATCCTGCGCCGGATCAAGCTGACCGACGCCATGAAGGCCAAGAAGCTGCGCGAGGCGCTGCAGCAGATGGGCGAGGAGGGTGTCGTCCAGGTGTTCGTCCCGCAGGACGGCAGCCAGGCGATCGTCGGCGTGGTCGGCGCGCTCCAGCTCGACGTGCTGAAGGAGCGTCTCCAAGCCGAGTACGGCCTCCCGATCGATTACGAGACCTCGCGCTTCTCGGTATGCCGCTGGATCGAGTCGGAGTCCGAGATCGAGCTGGACAAGTTCGTGGACAGCCACGGCTCGGCCATGGCCAAGGACCTCGACGGCGCCCCGGTCTTCATGGCGACCACGGCGTTCTCGCTCCGCTACGAGGAGGAGCGCTACCCGGCGGTGCGCTTCACCGATGTGAAGGATTATCAGAAGCGGACCGCGTGAGATGTCGGCGGGGCGGGCGCGACAGGCTTTCCCGCCCTCTCCCTTATCCTGAAATGCGGGGCCGCGGTTCGGACGCCGCGACGGAGCCTTCCGGCAGCCGTGCGGTTCCCGGAGGCCTCCGTCGAAGCGCGCTACGCTCGCATCTCCGGATGCGGGAACCTGGGTTGGAGATGCTGCCCCTCAGAACTTCCCCAGCATCGGGAAATCGACTGTCAGCGTCGATTCCGCCGCGATCGGGGCGTCGCGCTTGCGCGGCTTGCGGTTGAGCACCTGCTTCAGCTTGCTCTTCAGCACGGCCATGTCGAACGGCTTGAGGATGAAGGCGTCCGCGCCCGCCTGGTGGGCGAGGTTGATGTCCTCGAAGTCGAAGGACGATTCGGTGAGCATGAAGGGCGTGTTCATCAGAGCGTCGTCGCCGCGGATCTCGCGCAGCAGGCTCAGCCCGTCCATCGGCTCCATGGTCAGGTCGGAGATCACCAGGGCGTAGCGGCGCGTGCGCAGCCGCTCCAGCGCCTCGGCGGCCGTGGTGACTCCCTCGACATCGGGGAAGCCGATCCGGGTCATCAGCATCACCTCGAGACGCAGGAGCTTTTCCTGGTCGTCGACGATGAGGATCGGGGGCGTATCGCTCTCGGACATCGCTCGGCTCAGATGAAGAGGTGATCGATGCCCTGGCGGGACATCGCGTCGTTCTGGAGCGCCACGCAGAGGCCGTGGATCGCGGTCGCCTTCGGAGTACCACGTTGGAGCATCGGCAGCAGGTTGGCCTTGGCGAACAGGCCGTCATTGGTCGCGGTGCGCTGGGCGCTCTTGAAGGAGTGGACGAACTCGCGCTTGGCGATCTCCCGCCACTCGTTGATCTGCACGTCGCGGTGGCGCTGGTCGGCGATAACCCGGTCGAAGGTCTCGTGGACCGACGATCGCTCGCCCTCGATCACCTGGCAGGCGAAGTTGCCCTCGATGATCAGGAAGCTGGTGATCACCGAGAACTCGTTCTTCTTCTGTGCGACCCGGCCGATTTCGTTGATCTGCTCCGACCGCTTTGCCGCATCCGACGAGAGGTTGAGGCGCGAGAAGTAGATGATGTGGACGAGGCTCGTCCGTTTCGCCCGCATGACCTCTAGATCCGCAATCCGTGCCGCTTCGACGCGTCTGGGCGGGACGCCCCCCACCCGGATCAGCCCGTGCCCGATCTTGGCGCGAGCCGGATAACACCCCGTAAACGCGCGCCGGGGATGCCGACGGACCGGGGCCCGCCCGGTCCGGCAGAATCTGCCGGGTCGGCACCTCCGGACGGTCAGTGCTGCCGGGTCGGGTGCGGCCAACGCTAGGCCCGCCAAGGACTTAGGCGTGGCACGGCGGTTGCGCTCGCTTGATCCTGCGGGCCATTGCGGCGCGTTTCGGGATCGCATGCCATGGATCTTTTCACCGCCCTGCAGACCTCGGTCTCCGGACTGCAGGCGCAATCCTATGCCATCAGCAACATCTCCGGGAACATCGCGAACTCGCAGACCACCGGATTCAAGCGGATCGACACCAGCTTCGTCGACATGATGTCCGAGACCACGCCCAAGCGCGAAGTGGCCGGCTCGGTCCTGGCGCAGTCGCAGCTGACCAACACGATCGCCGGCAACGTCGTGGCGTCGAGCGTCCCGACCAACATGGCGATCAACGGCAACGGCTTCTTCACGGTGGTCCGAAAGACCGGTGATTCGAACGGTGCGGCCACCTTCAGCGGCACGAACGTCTACACGCGCCGGGGCGACTTCGCGCAGGACAAGGACGGCTACCTGGTCAACGGCGCCGGCGGCTACCTGACCGGCACGAACCTCGATCCGGTCACCGGGCAGGCGACCAGCACCGGGCTGCTCAAGATCGGCAACACCTCGCTCCCGGCCCAGCCGACGACGTCGCTGACCTACGCGGCCAACCTGCCGGCGACCCCGGCCACCACTGCGTCCGCCACGTCGGGCTCGGATGTCTACAATCAGCTGCCATCCGCGGTCGTCCTGACCGGAGCCACGGTGCCCGGACCCACGGTGCCTTCGACCGCCGCCGGGACCTTCGTCAACAACAGCATCGCGGGCCCGTCGATCACCGCCTACACGCAGACCGGCGCGCCAGTCACCCTGAGCACGCGCTGGGCGAAGGTGCAGGATGCCTCGACGACACCGAAGCAGGATGCGGTCTGGAACCTCTTCTACGCCTCCGATCCCTCGGCATCCGCGAATTCGACGGCCTGGCAGAATGTCGGGACGGCGTTCACCTTCGATTCCACCGGCAAGCTGACCAATCCGACCACGAGTCCGGTGTCCCTCGGCGACGTAACGGTGGGCGACTACACCTTCTCGGGCATGACCATGAATGTCGGCACCGCCGGCCTGACGCAGTACGCCGACACGTCGGGTGCGGTGACCACCAACACGCTCAGCCAGAACGGCAACAGCGCCGGCACGCTGACCAGCGTCGCCATCGGCGAGGACGGCAAGATCAACGGCACGTTCTCGAACGGCTCGGTGCTCGGGCTCGCCACCGTGGGCATCGCCCAGTTCGCCAACCCCGACGGGCTGAAGGCCGATTCGAATGGAAACTACCTGCAGACCGCCGAGTCCGGCGCGGCGCTGGTGGGGCTGAACGGCAGCTCGATTACGGGCGCGAGCAATGAGCAATCCAATACCGACATTGCGAGCGAGTTCTCTAAGATGATCGTAACCCAGCAGGCCTACTCTGCGAACACGCGGGTCATGTCGACGGCCCAGACGATGATGTCTGACCTGCTCAACGTGATCCGCTGAGTGAGGGCGCGATCCCAACCGCGGAGGCCGTGAGATGTCGCTGAACGCGCTTTCCACCGCGACCGCCGGACTTGCGGCCACGCAGGCGGCGATCAACGTCGTCTCGCAGAACGTCGCGAATGCCGGCACGGCCGGATACGTCAAGCGGACGCTCTCGACGGTCGCGACCGGAACCAACAATTCCGGCGTCGCGGTCGGGGCGATCACCCGCAGTTTCGATGCCGCGGCGCTCAAGCAGCTGCGGCTCGAGACCTCGGGGGCCGCCTATACCAGCACGAAGGCCGGCATCGCGTCTCAGCTCGACGCGCTCTACGGCGCGCCGGGCAGCGGGGCGGCGCTGGACGGCACGCTGAACACGTTCACCGAATCGCTGCAGGAGCTGTCGGCCAACCCGACCTCGGCGGCGGCACGCACCACCGTGGTCAGCAACGCGTCGGCCCTGGCGAGCCAGATCAACGGCGCCGCCGCCTCGGTGCAGAACCTGCGTTCGGGCGTCGAGGCCCAGCTCGGCACCGACACGCAATCGGCCAGCACAATCCTGTCCAGCGTCGCCCGGCTCAACGCCAAGATCCAGAACACCACCGACGCCTCGTCCCTGGCCGACCTCCAGGACCAGCGCGACCAGGTGATCAACACGCTCTCGGGCTACATGGACGTCCAGACCGTCGCGCAGCGCGACGGCACGGTGTCGGTGCTGACCCAGTCGGGCGTGACCCTGGTCGACCGCGGCACCGCCGCGACGCTGACCTTCGACGGACACGGGTCGCTGAATCCCACTTCGAGCTACTCGACGGACCCGGCGAAGCGCACGGTCGGCACGATCACGGCCACCCTGCCGGGCGGCGGCAAGATCGACCTCGGCGCACCCGGCGCCATCCGGTCCGGGAGCCTTGCCGCGGGGATCGAGCTGCGCGACCAAGTCCTGCCGCAGGCCCAGCGCCAGCTGGACGACCTCGCCGGGGGGCTCGCCAGTGCGCTCACCGACAAGACCGTGACCGGTACGGTGACCGGATCCTCGGCCACCATCGATCTGACCGGCATCCAGGCCGGCAACTCGCTCACGATCCCGGTCACGGCCGCAAACGGCTCCGTCCGCAACATCACCCTGATCGCCTCGAACAAGGCGACCACCGGGATCGATCCGAGCCTGACCGACGACGGCAGCGGGCTCGCGCAGACCTTCGACATCTCCGGCGGTCCCTCGACCTACGCGAGCGCCATCCAGACCGCCCTGGCGGCGCTTAACACCCGGGCGACCGCCGCCGGCATCAAGAACGTCCCCAATCTCACCGCCACCGGTACCGGGGCGTCGGTCACAGTGGGGCCGGCGGCCGGCAGTACCGACAAGGTCTCGGCTGCAACCGCCGGGATCACGCTGCCGACCTCCCCGAACGATCTAACCTCGGGTTATCCGCAGCTCGCCCTGTTCACCGACGTGTCCGCGGCGCCGCCCCCGACCCCGCGGCTGTTCACCGGCTCGTTCGACAGCGGCGCGCAGCTCACCGGCTTCGCGCAGCGGATCTCTATCAACCCGGCGCTGTCCGGCAACACCGCGGCGTTGACCGCATCGAGCGCCACCGATCCGAGCGCGTCGGGCGGCCGGGCGCAGGCGATCTTCACGGCCCTGACCTCGGCGCAGCAGACCTTCTCGTCGTCGAGCGGCATCGGCGGGGTCTCCGCGCCGTACCGGGCAAGCGTCGTCGGCTTCGCGCAGGACGTGATCGCCTCCCAGGGGGCCGCGTCCGCGAATGCCGCCGCGATGGACGACACCCAGCAGACCGCGCTGTCCACCGCGCAGGGCCGGTTCTCCGCCGGGGCCGGTGTCAACATCGACCAGGAGATGTCGAACCTGATCGCCCTGCAGACCGCCTACGGCGCCAACGCCCGGGTGCTGACCGCCGCCCGCGACATGCTCAACCAGCTGCTGCAGATCTGACCATGACCACGATCTCTCCCTTCGCGGCCGGGTCCTACGTCGCCAACCGGAATACCTCGCAGCTTCTGACGCTGAAGAACCAGCTCAACGACCTGTCGAACCAGCTCTCCAGCGGCAAGGTCTCGCAGACCTATGGCGGGCTCGGCACCGGGCGCTCCACGGCGCTCGCCGCCCAGGCGACCCTGAGCGCGCTGGACGGCTACGGCGCCGGCATCACCGCCGCCCAGACCCGGACCAAGCTCGCGGTCACGAGCCTGACCCAGGTCGCGAAGCTGGGCACCGATGCCCGTACGGCCCTGAACAACGGCCTGCAGAGCATCGCGGCCAATACCACAGCGGGCCGCTCGATCGCGCAGGCCAACCTGCAGACGGCCCTCGACACGCTGAACCAGTCGGCGGCGGGCAGCTACCTGTTCGGCGGCCGCGACGCCACGACCCAGCCGGTGCTCGACGCCGACACGATCCTCAATGGCACCACCGACGCGCAGGGCAACGCGCTCGCCGGCCTCACGTCGCTGGTCAACGAGCGGGTCGCGGCGGAACTGGGCTCCGGCGGCAACGGCCGGCTGACGCAGACGGCGCCGAGTGCCACCTCCGTCCAGGTCACCGACGAGACGAACGCCGCGACCCGGGGCAAGTTCGGGTTCACCCTGTCCGGCACCCCGACGACCACCGGGACAGCGCTCACCGCCTCGATCACGGGCACCGGCCCGGCCTCACTCAACGTCGGCCTGTCGGGGCAGCCGGTGGCCGGCGACACGGTCAGCTTCGCGCTGAAGATGCCGGACGGCACCTCGACGACCGTGACGCTCACCGCGGCCGCCAGTGCGGATTCGACCTCCACCGGCAGCTTCGCGATCGGTGCCACCGCCGCCGACACGATGACGAACCTGTCCGCGACGCTGACCAACGCGCTCAAGGGGGCGGCCAGCAGCACGCTGGCGGTGAACGCCACCGCGGCCGTGACGACCGACTTCTTCACCGGCTCGGCGAAGGGCGGCCCGAACGGCACCGGCATCATGCCCCAGCAGCGCATCGTCTACGATGCGGCCAAGAACCCGACCGGATTCACGGCCGCCACGGCGACCAACACGGTGCTCTGGTACCAGGGCGAGAACACCTACGACACGACGAAGACCCCGCCCGAGCCCACCCCGGCGCTGGACACGCAATCGGTGCAGGTGAGCAGCACCGGCAAGGTCGGCACGGGCGCGCGCGCCAACGACCCGACGATCCGGAACGTGCTGGCAGGCCTGGCGACCATGGCGTTCGCGCTTCCGACGGCGAGCGACGCCAACACCAGCGCCACCTACAAGGCGGTGGTCGGCAAGGCCGGGACGCTCCTGTCCGCATCCGACCAGACCAACCCCAGCGTCCAGGACACCGTCACGCAGCTCAGCATCGCCGCGACCCGGCTCTCGAACGCCGGCACGACCAACACCGCCACCCGGACCACGGTCCAGAACACCCTGGATGGGATCGAGCAGGCCCCAACCGAGGAGGTCGTCGCCAAGCTGCTCGACGTCCAGAACCGGCTCCAGGCCAGCTACCAGGTCACGGCCTCGCTCTCGAAGCTCTCGCTGGTCAATTACATCAGCTGACGTCGGTATTCGGCCCCGCGACCATAGTCTTGCCGCTTTCCCGCAGTGAAGCGCGCAGGACGGTCGCGTGTCGTGCGATCGCCTGCTCGAGGAGAGGTCCGCATGGCGCTGTCCGAACCCGTCCACGCGGTCCGTCGCCTCGGCTCCGCGGCGCAGATCGGCGCCATCGTGATGGCCGAACAGGCGATCGACAGCTATCTCGACGATTACGGCCGCCCCGGCGACCGTGCCACCGCCCTCGACATCCTGCTGCGCGACCTCGCCCGGTTGCGGTTCGTCGAGCCTGATCTCGACGCCTTCATCGGCGAGGTCGAGCGTTACATCGATCTGCTGTACCGGGATCTGGCGCGTCAGGCCGCCTGACATGGTGCGCCCGCTCACCGCCCTGGTCCTGAGCGCCGCACTCGTCGGGCACGTCACGCCCGCCGACGCCCGCGATCGCGAGAAGGCGCCGACCGCCGCGGCCACGATGCCGTGCCCTACGAAGGGGCCGGGTTTCGTGCGGCTGCCCGGCAGTGCGAGTTGCATCCGCGTGTCCGGCCGGGTGATCGCGGGTACCGACCTCCGGGCCGGCCCTGGCATCGGCGCGGCGGCCGCGCCCGTGGTCGCCGGCCACCTGGCGATCGACAACCGCGCCGACACCGACCTCGGCGAGGTGCGGACCTACGTGCGGATCGGCAACGGCCGGCGCTGAGGCGGCCCTACAGGTTCCGCGACAGCACCAGCGGTCCGCTGCGCACGCCGCGGCCGTACGGGGAGGGCGCCGGGGCCTGCCGTCCGTAACCCGAGGGCAGCTGCGCCCGTCCGATCTCCTCCGCCAACGACTTGATCAGCCCCTCCGACACGGATCGCGCGCTGTCGAGCACCGATTGGTTCGCCTCGACGGCCGCGGTGAACCGGCGATGGGCGGCCCGCAGGGTCTCGACACCCTCCGGGTTGAATCTCTTCAGCGCCACGGCATTGGCCTTGGCGACTTCGAGGCCCTGCATGTAGGCCGCGGCGAGCGCCGTCTTGGGCTCGGCCGCCACTAGGCCCTCGCGGAGGCGCCCGGCCCGGACATGCGCGGCCTCCTCGGCCAGCACCGCCTCCAATGCGGCCATGTTGGCCAGCACGCCCCCGACCAGCGCTTCGGCGGTGATCCGGTCGGCGACGCGCAGCGGTTCAGCCCTTTGCATTGCCGGCTCCATCGGTGGTCGCGCCCTGCATCTTCATGATCTCACGAAACACGGAATCGGCGATGCCGATGCCGCCGCTCTTCACGATCTGTCCCGCGTATTCCTTGGTCAGCATCGATCGGTAGACGCCGCCGCCGGTCCCGTTCTCGCCGAGCGGGCCCTCGGTCCCATCCGACTGCATCATCCGGTCGAGGCTGTTCTCCAGGAACATCGACTCGAACTCGGTGGCGGTCTTGTGCGCCTTGGCGGTGTTGCCGGTCTTCAGGATGCCGTCGGACACGCTGGTGGCGATGGATTTCCCGACGCCGGCGGCAGCGTTGGCCGCGATGTTGGCGAGTGGCAGCATGATTTGGCCCTCCAGTCCGTCCTAGGGCATCGTCCCGAAAGCTGGCCCTCACCGTTCGGGACGATGCACGCGACAATCACATCAGTTCGATATCGGCCTGCAGCGCCCCGGCGGTCTTGATCGCCTGGAGGATCGAGATCAGGTCGCGGGGGCCGACCCCGAGGGCGTTCAGGCCATCGACCAGCTCGCGCAGGCTCACGCCCTCCTTGACCAGCGCCAGCTTGTTGCCGTCGCCGGTGTCGACCTTCAGGCTCGTGCGCGGCACCACGGCGGTGCGCCCGTTGGAGAGGGGCGCCGGCTGACTCACCTGCGGCTGCTCGCTGATGGTGACCGTGAGGTTGCCCTGCGCGATCGCCACCGTGGAGACCCGCACGTCGCGGCCCATCACGATGATGCCGGAGCGCTCGTCGACCACCACCCGGGCGGTCTGGTCGGGCTCGACCTTGAGCTGCTCCACCTCGGTGATCAGGCGGATCATGTTGCCGTTGTACTTGGCCGGGATCTGGATCGTCACCGTGGCCGGGTCGGTCGGCTCGGCCGTGTCGGCGCCCATGAAGTCGTTGATCGCCGCGGCAATCCGCTTCGAGGTGGTGAAATCGGGGTTGCGCAGGGACAGCCGCAGGGCGCGGGCATCGTTCAGCTTGAACGCGATCTCGCGCTCGATGTTGGCGCCGTTGGAGATGCGGCCGTTGGTCGGCACGCCCCGGGTGATCTTGGCGGCGTCGCCCTCGGCCGAGAAGCCCGCGATCGCCACCGAGCCCTGCGCGAGGGCGTAGACCTCGCCGTCGGCGCCGAGCAGCGGCGTCACCAGCAGGGTGCCGCCCTGAAGGGATTTTGCGTCGCCGAGCGACGAGACCGTCACGTCGATGCGGGTGCCCTGGGCGGCGAAGGGTGGCAGGCTCGCCGTCACCATCACGGCGGCGAGGTTCTGGGTGCGCATCGTGGCGCCCCGCGTGTTGACCCCGAGCCGCTCCAGCATCGCCTGCAGCGACTGCTTGGTGAACGGGATGTTGTTGAGGGTGTCGCCGGTGCCGTTGAGGCCGACCACGATGCCGTAGCCGACGAGCTGATTCTGACGCACGCCCTCGATGGAGGCCAGGTCCTTCACCCGCGACAGGGCGAGCGCCGGGCCTAAGGCCGCTGCCGTCAGCATCACCCCGACGACGAGCGCCGCGAGGGCCGATCCGAGGAGCTTGATAGGGTGGCTCGGGCGCATGCCGGGTTTTTCACGGGTGAACGGACCTGCCCCCCTCCTGCCAGCCCCGTGCCAGCCGGGCCTTTCCGTTAAGCCATTGAGAAAAGATATCATTATCCAACCGGCGTGCGGCCGCCGATTGTGGTCGACCGGCACCGAACCTGCCGACCCGGCAGGTTCTGCCGGCCTGTTTACCGGTGCTTAACCGTGCCAGCCGAGAGTCCAGGCAGCGCAGGAGCGCCCGGAGCGACACGAACACGATCATGCGCGTCGACACTCGCCAGCCGATCCAGAATGCCGGCGGCGTCGCGTCCAAGGCCCGGGTCGAGGGCGGGCGCGGCTTCAGCCTCGATGCGGCGCCGGCCTCCACGTCCGGCGCCAATGCGCCGGCCGCTGCGGCGACCCTGGCGGGGCTCGATGCCGTCCTGCTGCTTCAAGGCGAAACCGAGACGCCGCAGGAGCGCCGCCGGCGCACGGCCAAGCGCGGCCACGACCTGCTCGACGGCCTCGACCGCCTCAAGGCCGCGATGCTCGGTGGCCGCGTCTCCCCGCAGGACCTGCGCGCCATCGCCGGCCGCCTGGCCGAGCGCTCGGCCTCGTCGGGGGATCCGCGCCTCGACGGGCTCATGGCCGAGATCGAGCTGCGCGCCGCGGTGGAACTCGCCAAGCTCGAAGGCCGGCGCAGCGCCTGACCGCCACTTTCACCGCTGCTCCCATCAACCACCTCATCCTGAGGTGCTGCGGAGCAGCGTCGAAGGAGCCCTCCAGGGATCGCGCGGCTGGCTGGAGGGCTCCTTCGAGGCCTCCGCTTCGCTCCGGCACCTCAGGATGAGGGGGGAGTTTTGGAGACCCCGTAGGGCTCGCCGCCGCTACCCCGCCCGCCGCTTCGGCCCGGTCGGCAGCATCTGGGGCTCGCCCGGGCCGGTCTCGACGGCGAGATCGGGGACCGCGATGATCGGCGCGCCGCGCAGATCCTTGCGGGTGACGATCGCGCCGCGCTCCTCGAGGTAGGCCAGCATCCGCCGGGCACGGCCGCCCGAGCTGGTGCCGTAGGCGTCGGCCAGCATCGCGTCGGTGGGGCAGGGCGCGCCCTCGATCGCCGCGCGGGCGACCACCAGGAACAGGCCGGCCAGGTCATCCGGCAATCCGGCCGCAATCGCTTGGGCCCGCTCCCAGGTGGAGTTGTCGGCGACCGCGCCGCCCGCCTCGGCCCGGGCCACGGCGAGCCGGCGTTTGAACTCCGGCAGTCCCATCGTGTCGCCGCGCAGGCGCCGGATGCGGCAGCGGACGGTGAAGTCCTGATAGAGCGTCGCGGGGGTGCAGGCGGCGGCATCCGCATCGGCCAGCACCGAGGCCAGGACCTCGGCGAGCGCGGCCTCCCGCGCCTCCGGGTCCATCGGCTCCTCTTCGGGCTCCTCCGGCGGGGCCGGCGGGCGGTAGCTCGCGAGCTGGACGAGGACGTCCGGGGCCGCCACCGGGCGCGGCCTCGGGCGCGGCATCGGCGGCGCCAGGCTGTCGGCCGGGCTCGCCGTGAGGATCAGCGCCCGCGCATCCTCGGTCGGGTCGGGGAGGGGGACGAGCACCGGCGACGACGACCGGCTCACCGTCAGGGTCGGACCCACCGCGATGGTGAGGGGCCGTCGCGAAAGGGCCGGCCCCAACGCCACGAAATGTCCGCGCGGCAGGTCGCGGAACGTCTCGGCCTGGCGGCGCTCCAGCCCGAGCAGGTCGGCGGCGCGAGCCATGTCGATGTCCAGGAAAGTCCGGCCCATCAGGAAGTTGGAGGCCTCGGCCGCCACGTTCTTGGCGAGCTTGGCGAGGCGCTGCGTGGCGATCACGCCAGCGAGCCCGCGCTTGCGGCCGCGGCACATCAGGTTGGTCATGGCGCCGAGCGAAAGGCGCCGGGCCTCGTCCGAGACCTCGCCGGCCGCGGCCGGGGCGAAGAGCTGCGCCTCGTCCACCGCCACCAGCATCGGGTACCAATGGTCCCGGTCGGCGTCGAACAGGCCGCCCAGGAACGCCGCGGCGGCGCGCATCTGGCCCTCGGCGTCGAGGTTCTCGAGCGACAACACCACCGACACCCGGTGCGTGCGCACCCGGGCGGCGATGCGCTGGAGCGCGCCGTCGTCGCCATCGGCTTCCACCACGACGTGGCCGTAGCGATCGGCGAGGCTGGCGAAGTCGCCCTCCGGGTCGATCACCGCCTGCTGCACGAGGCCCGCGCTCTGCTCCAGCAGGCGCCGGAGCAGGTGCGACTTGCCGGAGCCCGAGTTGCCCTGGACCAGGAGCCGCGTGGCCAGCAGTTCGGTGAGGTCGAGGAGCGCCGGGCGCTCGCCGGTCAGGCCGAGATCGATATCGGAACGCATGGCGCTCCATAGCATGCCGGAACCGGATCCGGGTGCCCCCCGGACGCGCTGTCCACGCTTCCCGCAGGGCTGCCGCGCGGCTGCAATGCCGCGGCGGCGCTGGACCCGGACGCCGCCGCCCTGTAGGGCCCGCCCTCCCTCGAAACAAACCGGATCCCTCACGCGATGGCGGCCTGCGGCCTCGATTTCGGCACGTCGAACACCACCCTGGGGCACCTCGCGGCGGCGGGACCGGCCCTGCTGCCGCTCGAGGGCGCGCACCGGACCATCCCCAGCGCGATCTTCTTCGAACCGGGCGAGGCGCCGCTGATCGGCCGGGCCGCCACCGCGGCCTACGTCGACGGCCATGCCGGCCGGCTGATGCGCGGGCTGAAATCCGTCCTCGGCACGCCGCTGATGGACGAGGCGACCCCGGTCGGCCGCGAGCGCCTGCGCCTGCGCGACGTGATCGCCCGCTACCTTTCGGCCGTGAAGGCGCGTGCCGAGGCGGCCTGCGGGCAAAACCTCGACACCGTGGTCCACGGTCGGCCGGTGCATTTCGTCGATGGCGACCCGGAAGCCGACCGGCGGGCCGAGGACACGCTGCGCGACATCGCCCGGGACGTCGGCTTCCGCGAGGTCTCGTTCCAGTACGAGCCGATCGCCGCGGCGCTCGACTACGAGCGGCAGGTCCGCTCGGAGGAGATCGCGCTGATCGCCGATATCGGCGGCGGCACGTCGGACTTTTCCATCGTGCGGCTGTCGCCGGAGCGGCGGGGCCGCCCGGACCGGGCCGGCGACATCCTGGCCAATGACGGCGTGCGCATCGGCGGCACCGATTTCGACCGGCAGCTCAGCCTCGGCACCGTGATGCCCCTGATGGGGCTCGGCAGCCCGATGCGGCGCGGCGACCTCGCGGTGCCGAACGCCTATTTCCACGACCTTGCCACCTGGTCGGCGATCAACCGCCTCTACAATGCGAAGACCCTGCGCGAGATCGACGAGGTGATCCGCGATTGCGCGAAGCCGGACCTCGTCGCCCGACTGCGCGCGGCCGTCGAGGGCGAGCGCGGCCACGCCCTGGCGGGCGCCGTCGAGGGGGCGAAGATCGCCGCCTCCGAGGCCGGGACGACCGATCTCGACCTCGGCCTGGTCGAGCACGGTCTTACGGCTGTGGTGAGCCGCGACACCCTCTCGACGCAGACCGGCGACCTCGCCCGGGCGGTCGCCGCCCGGATCGCCCGCTGCCTCGCCCAGGCCGAGCTCGGGCCGGAGCGGATCGACGCGCTGTTCCTCACCGGCGGCTCCACGGGGCTGCCGCACCTGCGCACCGCGCTCACCGCCGCGCTGCCCGCGGCCCGGGTGGTGGAGGGCGACACGTTCGGCTCAGTTGGCCTCGGCCTGACCATCGAGGCGGGGCGGCGGGCGGGGTGAGCGTCGGCGATTGACGGGCCCGCCGCGATCCCCGACAAGGCGGGCGCCTCGCGCCCGGAGTGACCGGCGGCCCATCCATCCCCTCCGCGCCGCCCCGCCCGATGCTGTTCAACTCCTTCGTCTTCCTCCTCGCCTTCCTGCCGGCCGCGCTGATCCTGCACGCGCTGGTGGAGCGTGCGGCGCCGGCCTGGCGGCTGCCGCTGCTCGTGCTCCTGTCGTTCGTGTTCTACGGGTGGTGGGATGTCCGGTTCGTGCCGCTGCTCGCCGGCTCGATCCTGGCGAACTGGTGCGTGGCGTGGGTCTATCGGCGCCGGCCCGGGCCCTGGCTGGTCCCGGCCGCCATCGCGGCCAACCTGGCGGTGCTCGGGGTGTTCAAGTACCTCGACTTCTTCGCCGACCTCGCCAACCTGATCCCGGGTCTGGAGGCGCCACGGCTCGGGCTGGCCCTGCCGCTCGGCATCTCGTTCTTCACCTTCCACCACATCATGTATCTCGCCGACCTTAGGGCCGGCCGGGCGCCGGCCTTCGGGCTGACCAGATACGCCCTCTACATCGCGTTCTTTCCGCAGGTTCTCGCCGGCCCGCTCGTGCGCTGGAGCGAGATCATGCACCAGTTCGACGAGCGGCCCTACGCGCGGCCCGACGCCGCCGAGCGCTTCGCGCGCGGGCTGATGCTGCTCACGGTCGGGCTCGCCAAGAAGGTGTTCCTGGGTGATCCCCTCGCGGCTTACGTGAACCCCGTGTTCCAGGCGGCGGCTGCCGGCAAGGTCGTCACCGTCGCGGAGGCGTGGCAGGCGACGCTGGGCTTCACCTTCCAGATCTATTTCGACTTCTCCGGCTACACCGACATGGCGCTCGGCATCGCGCTGCTGTTCGGGCTGGTCCTGCCGCAGAATTTCGATGCGCCCTATCGCGCCACCTCGCTGCGCGACTTCTGGCGCCGCTGGCACATGACCCTGTCGCGGTTCCTGCGCGACTACCTCTACATCCCCCTGGGCGGAAACCGGCGCGGCCTGCCGCGCCAGGTCGGGGCGCTGGCCGCCACCATGACGCTGGGCGGCCTCTGGCACGGGGCGGGACTGACCTTCCTGGCCTGGGGCGCCTTGCATGGCCTCGGCCTCGGCGCCGGGGTCCTGGCCCGCCGGACGCGCCTGAGCGTGCCGGCGCCGCTGGGTTGGCTGCTGACCAGCCTGTTCGTGATGCTGACCTGGGTGCTGTTCCGGGCGACGAGCTTCGAGGCGGCGCTCGCGATCTTCAAGGGCCTGTTCGGCCTCGCGCCCCACGGCTCGGGCTTCAAGTGGCGCACCATCGCGGTGGCGGCCCTGGTCGCCACGGTGGGCCCGACCGCCTGGGCGGCGGTGCATCGCCTGCCGCCCAGGCGCATCCTGGCCTTCGGCTTCGCGCTCCTGTTCGTCGTCGTCCTCCTGAAGATCGGGGACGATGCGAACTACGAGTTCATCTACTTCCAGTTCTGAGGATGGCGTTCGCTCACCCCCCACAGGATCGGGCCTGGCGCGCTTTCGTCCGCACCGTGCTGCTGGCGATGGCCGGGCTGTTTGCGGCCTATCTCGGGCTGGCGGTGCTGGTTGATCCCTACGATACCGGCCGCTCGACGCTGCTGTCCCGCGGCGCCGTCCGTCCGCAGGGGCCGCGCACCGCCTCGGCTGTGCGTGGCCGCGACCCGGCCTATGCGGGCGCGGTGATCGGCAATTCCCACATCCAATTGATCGAGCCGGCATCGCTGACCCGGCTCACCGGTATCCCGTTCGTGCAGCTGTCGGTGCCGGCCACTGGGCCGTCCGAGCAGTTCGCGCTGCTGGGCTGGTATCTGAAGCACCACGCCAGGCCCGAGGCGATCGTGCTGTCGGCCGATGCGTTCTGGTGCTCCGACGACCCGTCATTCCCGAGCGAGCACGGCTTCCCGTACTGGCTGGTCGGCGACTGGCAGGCGTATCTCAAGGGCCTGCTGCGCTTCACCGCCGCCCAGGAGACGATCAACCGCCTCGGCTGGCTCCTGAACCCGCGCCACAAGCAGGCCGCGTCCAACGGCTGGTGGGATTACGAGGCGAACTACCTGAGCCAGGGGTTCGGCCGTGATCCGGCCAAGAAGGCGGCGCTGGAGCGGCCGGTCGGCCCCGAGACGGAGCCGCATCATGGCGGTCCGTTCCCGGTCGCCGACCGGTTGCGGGCCGAACTCGCGCGGATCCCGCCCAGGACCGCCGTGGTGGTGGTGTTTCCGCCGGTCTACGCCCGCGCCGAGCCGCCGGCCGGGAGCCCCCGGGCTGTCGCCGAGGCGGCGTGCCGCGCCGAAGTCCGATCGGCGCTTGCCGTTCATCCGCTGAATACGGTCATCGATGGACGTGCCGGGCGCCCGGACGCCGGCGATCCGGATCTGTTTTTCGATCAAACTCACTATCGGCTGCCGCTCGCCCGAGCGTTGACGGACGAGATCGCCGCCGCAATCGTTCACCTGCGGACGTTTTCGGCGGACTAAGCCCGGCCGTCCCGTCCCGGATACCGGAACAGGGTGATGCGCTCGGCCCTTGATTTTCCATCACCTTTTTTGAAATGCCGGCGACCAGCTTTGAACTGGACGCTCTAGACCGTGGCTTGTTTGCCGCAGGGGGCCACGCATTCGAGACAACATCCAAGCCTTGCGACGCTGCGCGTTGTCGCGATTAAGCACCTCGACTATACGGCACCTCACGTTATCGCCGCGCACCGGCCATCCCCTGGTGGGCGGTTACGATCCAGCGAGGGTGACGCATGGCGAAGGTGACGCTGGAGGACGGCTACGTCCCGTCCGACGACGAGCCCTTCATGAACGACCGGCAGCGCGAGTACTTCCGGCGCAAGCTCCTGAGCTGGAAGAGCGACATCCTGCGTGAGGCGCAGGATACGCTCGTCGCGCTGCAGAGCGAGAACGAGAACCACCCCGATCTCGCCGACCGCGCCTCCTCGGAGACCGACCGTGCGATCGAGCTGCGGGCGCGCGACCGCCAGCGCAAGCTCACCGGCAAGATCGACGCGGCGCTCGCCCGACTCGAGGATGGGTCCTACGGCTTCTGCGAGGAGACCGGCGAGCCGATCTCGCTCCGCCGCCTCGATGCCCGGCCGATCGCGACCCTGTCGCTCGAAGCCCAGGAGCGGCACGAGCGCCGCGAGAAGGTCTATCGGGACGATTGAGCGGGCGGTTCGGATCCCGAACTTACTGCGTCAGCCGCAGCGCGCCGATGCTCGCCCGGATCTGCTGGAACGCCTTGATCAGGTCGTCCGAAGTGTTGGCCAGGTAGAACTGGCCCGGATTCGTGGCGCAATTTTTCAGGAGCGTCTGTCCCGCGGCGTCGATCGGATCGGAGGGGATGCTGAAGCCGATCGTATAGATCGAGATGTTGACCGCCTTCGCGTTCTTGCAGGCTTCCGCGGTGAGGGCGTCCAGCGCGTTGCGGGCGCCGGCGGCGTCCGAGACGTTCTGGTTGGTGGCGGGCAACCGGCTGTTCGGGTTGGTGCCATTGGCGTTCTGGAAATAGCCGGCAGCGAAGTAGAGCGACCCGTTGGGCGCGCTCGAATTGGTCGTCCAGCTGTTCTCGCCGTCGGTCATCAGGATGATGATCTTGTTGATCGTCGTCGCGTTCGAGCTGTTGGAACTCGACGCGTAGGCGGCGGGCGGGTTCGTGTCCGCGAAGACGCTCTTCGGGGAAAGCGTCCGCCAGCCCCACATGAAGCCCTCGTGGATGTTGGTCGCACCCAGCGGCGCCATCTGGCCGATCAGCGTCTTGAGCGCGCTGGTGTTGCTCGTGAGCCGTAGGAGCGGCTGGGTCGTGCACCCGAAGTTCGGCCCACTGGGGATGCCCGTCTTGGTATTCAGCGACGTCGGCGCAGCATTCTGAGGTTTGACGTATTTGCACGCCTGGCCTTCGGCAGTGTTGAAAGACGTTCCACTCGCGAGCGGCGGGCAGCTGCCGTTGTCGTCATCGATGTAGCTGTTAAAGCTGTAATAGGTCGTGTACCTGTTTACTGAATATGCAGCAAAGGTCGTGCTGGAATCGCCCGGCTCATCGGGGGCGAACAGCGGCACGAAGTAGGAATCCTTGTTACCGATGGTCGGCGCGCCGTCCTGGACGTTGAGCGGGTAGGGCAGGGTTTCCAGGCAGCCGCCCCAACCCCAGCCGGAATAGACGCCCTGAAGCTTGGCGAAGATATCGAACCGGCTCTTGAAGTTCGATCCGGCAGGCTGGAGAACGTTGGTCCAGTGGTAGCTGGACTGCCCGGTCTGGTCGATCCAGGATGCGTACCGGAAGGCGGTCGGATCGACCGCCACGGCCCCGGCGAACGGCACGATCGAGATCCGCGTCGCGCTGGAGAAGGCCGCGTTGGTGTAGACGTAGTTGACGAAGTCGGTGGCTGCGCTCTGCACCGCCTGAAGCTTGGACTGGCCGCCGCTCGACGCGGACATCGAGCCGGTGTTGTCGAGGACCAGCGCGATCTCGAAGGTCTTGGGCAGCGGCGTCGCGCATTGGGCGGTGGCGCTTGGGTTGATGCGGTTCGTCCCCGTGACCTTGCCGAAGAACACCGTCGAGAGCTTGTGGGCGGTCAATGTGATCTGGCGCGGGTTGCTGGTGATCGTGAGAGGATCGACCACGAGGTTGGCCACCCCCATGGCGCCGGTCATCGCCGCCTGGGCCTTGAGGTTGAGGTCGGCGTTCGTCGTGGTGAGCGGCGTCTGGCACAGGAGCAGTGCCGTGGCGTCGGTCGCGGCCTGCAGCTTGGTCTCGAGCCGGGTCGCGAAGCCGTAATCGATCGCCGCGCCGGTGAACATCAGCATCGGCACGCTGAGGAAAGCGAACAGGATCGCGACGTTGCCGCCGCGGCCTCGCGCGAAGCCGAACCACCCTGGCCGGCTGGCGCGATCAGAGTAACGGGGCATCGCATGCCTTCTGGGTGGTGCCCGGTAGGATGACCTCGGTGTAGGTGTTCGAGCCGTAGGTCGTGCCGCCGCGGGTCGGCCACGGGACCGACGCCGAGAGGGTGATCGCGTTGCCGACGCCCTTGACCAGCTTGACGAGGGCCGAGCCGATCATCGGCGTGTAGCTGATGCTGACCTCGGCCAGCACGTAGCGCATGCCGGTGGTCTGGTAGCCCGCGGGCACGAGCAGGTCGGTGGCGGTGCCGGTGGCCCGGGGCTTGGCGTTGGCGTTGGCGACGCTGGAGCAGACCTGCGGGACCAGGTTCAGTCGCTTGAGATCGACACCCATCGCGCTGACGACGATCTGGACGGTGCTGGTGTCGAACGGGCGCATCACCTTGGCGGCGGAGGCGACGATGTCGGTCATCAGCGGCGTGCCGATCGGGTTCTGCGTGTCGCCCTGGGCGGTGAGGTCGGCCACGGTGCGGGCGAGCAGGGTCAGCTTGCGCCACTCGTCGATGGCGTGGGCGATCTCGGTCATGCCGGCCCAGATCGACAGCAGCACCGGCAGGATCACGGCGAATTCCACCAGCGCGCTGGCGCGCCGGTCCCGCCGCAGCGCGGCCGCCTTGCGTGCGAGAGACCTCAGCACGGACTCGTCCCGGTGATCTGATAGGGCTCCGTGCGGAACACCGCCGTCGAGGTCAGCAGGCTGGACCCGGCCCCGGCGCCGGTGGTGAACTGTCGGGTGCCGAGACCCATCAGGTTGAACAGGGTCGGGAACTGCACCGCCGCGGTCACGATCACGATCGTGCCCGGCTTGGCGCAGGCGTAGTTCGTGCCGAAGCTGGTGTTCCACGTGCCCGTCGCGGCATTGATCGGCGTCGCCGCGCTGGCGCCGCCGAGCGTACTGGCGGTGGCGACGTCAAGCTTGACGTTCTGGCAGTTGAAGACCGTCGGGATGGTGCCGGCACCGGTGCCGCACATCGTCGTCTTCAGCGAGCCCAGCAGGGTGGCGGCGTCGGTCTGCCCGGCATTGGCGGCCTGGAATTGCCCGGTGAAGATCGTCCGGACCGCGTTCTGCAGGGCGCGGTCGAAGTTCTGGGTGGCCCAGATCTGGAAGGCGATCTGGAAGACGGCGCCGACCAGCGCCAGGAACGGCAGGGCCACCAACGCGAACTCCACCGCGGCCGCCCCGCCCGCATCCCGCAAAAAACGGTTCGGGAGGCAACCTGAGGTAGGTTTCGTTTCAGGGACTATTTGTACTGGCGGAAACATGGACTCAAACTGCCGCCTGAAGACCAGCGCTTGTCTTGATGTGTAACTAATCGTTTGCGAAAAGCTTAATGCGACCAAGCAGATCACAGCGGAAGCGGATATTCTACTGAAGGTTGCATTAAAAGGCGGGGGCGCGGCGTCTCAGGTGTCTGGCTGCCCAGGAGAGCGCCGCCATTGATTCCGGGCTGTCCGGCGCCACTTCGTCGGCGGCGCGCCCGGCCGGAGAACCGCATGACATTTCCCAGGACAGCCGCGCGCCTCGCCGGGCTGATCGCGGTCCTCGCGCTCGCCGGCTGCGGCGACGCCCCGAAGCCGGGGCCGGCCGGTCCGCCCGGGCCGAAGGGCGACCAGGGCCCGCCGGGTCCACAGGGCCCGCCGGGGCTGAACGGCGCCACGGGCGCGCGCGGCCCCGCGGGGGATCGTGGCACCGAGGGCGCCGCCGGGCCCGCCGGACCGCCGATGAACGCGCTGGTGCGCCTCGACGTCGCCTGCCACCGCGACGAGGCGCTGATCGGCGCCTATTGCCGGGGCATGGCGGTGGTGCCGTCCGTGACCGTCACCGACGGCATCGCCACGGTCGGCTGCCTCGACATGACCGCCAAGGCCGCCAAGGATGCCGAGCCGGTCGCCGTCTGCATGAGGAAGCCGTGAGACGTCTCGCCCTCGCAGTGCTGGTCGCATCGGCCGCCTCCGGCGTCGATGCGCAGCCGTTCCTGCCCACGGAACGGGCCGCGATCGACCTCGTGCGCTCGCGGCAGACGGACAGCCTGGCGACGGTGGACCGGATCCTGGCCTATGCCGAGCGAGCCACCGGGGGCGCCTTCACGCGCGGCGGCTACCGGGTCGTGCGCCGCCCCGGCGAGCCCTTCGCCCGGGTGCAGATCTGCTACCGGCTCGGGACCGATCCGCCGACCTGCGGCCTCGACTACCTCGTCACCGTCAACCCGCCCCATGTCGAGCCGGCTGAGCGCTTCGACGGCTTGGCCCGGGACCTGGAACACGGCCCGCGGGCGTTCCTGCGCGCGCTCGCCCGGGAGGCCGATCTCCAGCGGCAGCCGGCGGCCCTGCGGCAGATCCGGGCGGCCCTGGAGCCATACGATCCCTACGACTGGCGCTGAGCGTCACAGCAGGCGCGGCCAGCCCAGCAGGCGCTGGGGCGCGAAGGGCGCGACCGGGACCGCGGGGGTCCGGCCGGTGGCGAGGTCGGCTACGATCTCGCCGGTGATCGGCCCGGTGGACAGGCCGATATGGCCGTGGCCGAACGCGAACAGCAGGCCCTTGTGGCGTGGCGCCAAGCCGATCACCGGCATACCGTCCGGGGTGGACGGGCGCGAGCCGAGCCAGGGCTCGTTGTCGAGGGGGCCGCCGAGACGCAGAGTCTCCCCCGCCTCGCGGGAGGCCGCCTCGATCTGGGTGTGGTCCGGGGCGGCGTCGCGGGCGTTGAGTTCGACCCCCGACAGCACTCGCACCCGGTGATCGCCCATCGGCGACAGGATCGAGCCCGCACCCGTGTCGAGCACGGGGCGGGTCAGGGGCGGGCTGTCCGGGTGCAGGGCGTAGTGGCGATGGTAGCCGCGCTCGGCCGCCACCGCGAAACGGTAGTCCAGACTTCTCGCGATCGACCCGGAGGCGGCGCCCGCCGCCAGCACCACCTGCTTGGACCGCACCGCGCCGGTCTCGTGGACGACGCGCCAGCCCTCGGCCTCCGGCGATAGGCTTTCGACGCTGCCGCGCAGCCGCCTTCCGCCCAGGCCGGCGAACAGCGCCTCGCAGGCCTCGATCAGGCGGCCGGGCTCGCGCACCGATCCGGTCTCCGTCAGCAGCATCGTTCGGGCGTAGGGTCGCACCAGAGCAGGCTCCAGATCGCGGATCCCCGCCGCGTCGAGGAGGTCGAACGCCACCCCGTGCCCGGACAGGATCTCCCGCTCCAGGGCGGCGGCCTTGAAGGCGGTCTCGGTGCGGTAGGCCTTGAGCCAGCCGGTCCGCTGCAGCCGCTCGCTGGTGCCGGCCCTTGCGGCCAGCCGTTCATGGGCCGGGTAGGCCGCGCTCGTGAGCGGCAGCAGGGCGGTGGCGGCCCGGCGCCAGCGCGAGGCCCGGGCGCTCGCCAGGAAATGCGCCGTGTAGGGGAGGATCCGCGGCAGGTGCGCGTAGCGCAGGCGCAAGCCCCGGTCGGCGTTGCGCAGGTAGGCCGGGAGCTTGCCCCACAGGGCCGGGCTCGACATCGGCAGGATCGAGCCGCGGCTGACCACGCCGGCATTGCCGTAGGAGGTCCGGGCCCGGGCCTCGCCGGGGTCGCACAGAACCACGTCGAGGCCGCGATCCTTGAGCGCGATGGCGCAGGCGAGCCCGACCATCCCGCCGCCGACCACCACGATATCGGCCGTCTCGTCCATCCCGCTCATCCTGCTCAGCGCCAAGCGTGGCGTTCTGACGGGTTTTGCCGGGGCTGGGTAGCGGGCCGAAGGCGAGGGTACGGGCGGTTCGCGTCACCCATGCGCGAAGGGACGCGCAAAACCGTCCGCAGATCGGCTACAGAGCGGGTCATGACGCTCGTCCGCTTCGCTCCCTCGCCCACCGGCTACCTGCATATCGGCAACGCCCGCCCGGCTTTGCTCAACGCGCTGTTCGCGCGCAAGGCGGGCGGGCGCTTCCTGCTGCGCCTGGACGACACCGACGCCGAGCGCTCGACCGAAACGTTCGCCGAGGCGATCCAAGAGGATCTCGCCTGGCTCGGCATCACCTGGGACCTGTTCGCCCGCCAGAGCGACCGCAAGGCCCAGCACGATGCCGCCGCCGACACCTTGCGCGCGGCGGGGCGGCTCTATCCCTGCTACGAGACGCAGGAGGAGCTCGAGCGTCGGCGCAAGCGCCAGCTCGGCCGTGGTCAGCCGCCGATCTACGACCGGGCGGCGCTGCAGCTCACCGCGGAGGACCGCGCCGCCCTGGAGGCGGAGGGCCGCCGGCCGCATTGGCGCTTCCTGCTGGAGGCCCGGACCGTGACGTGGGACGATCTCGTGCGCGGTCCGGCGCATGTGGATTGCGCGTCGCTGTCCGACCCGGTGCTGATCCGCGCCGACGGCAGCTATCTCTACACGCTGCCCTCCGTGGTGGACGATGCCGACCTCGGCATCACCCACGTGATCCGCGGCGAGGACCACGTCACCAACACCGGCGTGCAGGTGCAGATCTTCGAGGCGCTCGGCGCGGACGTGCCGGTCTTCGGCCACCACAACCTGCTCACCACCGCGGACGGGGAGGGGCTGTCGAAGCGGCTCGGCCACCTGTCGCTGCGCGGTCTGCGCGAGGCCGGCTACGAGCCGGCGGCCGTGCGCTCGCTGGCGGTGCTGACCGGCTCGGCCGAATCCGTGCGGGCGGTGCCCGACCTCGACGCGCTGGCGAGCCTCGTCGATCTCGGCGAGATCTCCCGGGCGCCGGCCCGGTTCGACCCCACCGAGCTCGACGGGCTCAACGCCCGGCTCGTCCATGCCATGCCGTACGCCGAGGTTGCCCCGCGCCTCACCGCCCTCGGCATCCCTGCCGAGACCGCGGAGCCGTTCTGGCGGGCGGTGCAGCCCAATCTCGGCCGTGTCTCGGAGGCGGGCGACTGGTGGCGCGTGGTGACCGGCCCGATCGATCCGGTCCTGACAGAGGAGACCGTGATCGCGGCGGCCCGCGAGACCCTGCCGGCTGAGCCGTTCGGGCCTGAGACCTGGAAGGCCTGGACCACCGAGATCCGCAGCCGCACCGGCGCGAAGGGGCGGGCGCTGTTCATGCCGCTGCGCCTCGCGCTCACCGGCATGGAGCATGGGCCGGATCTCGCCGGGCTGCTGCCGCTGATCGGCCGCGACCGGGCGGCGCGGCGGCTCGCGGGCGAGGCGGCCTAGCGCCTACTGCGCCTCCAGCTCTTCGAGCCGCGTCGCCAGCAGCTTGTCCACGCGGCGGCCGTCGAGATCCACCACCTCGAAGCGCCAGCCGGCGATGTCGCAGGTCTCGCCGGTCTCCGGCAGGCGCTGGAACGCCGCGATGACGAGGCCGGCGGCCGTGGCGTAGTCGCGCGAGGGTGGCAGGCGCAGGCCGAGCTGGTCGGCCATCTCGTCGGCCGGCATTGAGCCGGCGATCAGCCAGGACCCGTCCGGGCGGCGCACTGCGTCCGGCTCCACGGATTCGGAGTGGAACGCGCCCGCGATGGCATCGAGGATGTCGGCGGGGGTCACGAGCCCGTCGAAATGGCCGTACTCGTCGTGGACCAGCGCCATCGGCACGGTGCCCTTGCGCAGGGCGTCCAGGGCATCGAGCGCGTCCAGCGTATCGGGCAGCACCGGGGCCCGGCGGACATGCCCCCGCAGGTCCAGGGGCTCGCCGCGGGAGAGCGGGCCGATCAAGTCGCGGACCTGCACGACGCCGATCATGGCGTCCGGGCCGCCATCGGCCACCGGTAGGCGGGCATGGGGGCTCGCCAGCAGGCGTGCTCGGATGGCCTCGGGATCGTCCGAGAGGTCGAGCCACACGACCTCAGTGCGCGGGGTCATGACGCCGCGCACCAGCCGGTCGCCGAGCCGGAGCACGCCGGAGATCATCGCGCGCTCGCCGCCCTCGATGACGCCGGCCGTCTCGGCCTCGGCCACGAGGCTGCGGATCTCCTCCTCGGTGACGGCGCTCGCGCTCTCGGTTTCCTGGCCGATCAGGCGGAACACCGCCCGGGTCGAGGCGTCGAGCAGCCACACCGCCGGCAGGGCCGCCCGGGCGACGAGCCGCATGCCGGGCGCCACCGCGCAGGCGATCCCCTCGGGGTTGCGCAAGGCAAGATGCTTCGGGACCAGCTCGCCGATGATCACCGACAGGTAGGTGATCACCCCGATCACCAGGGTGTAGCCCAGCGTGTCGGCCCAGCCCTTCGGCAGGCCGAGGTCGATCAGCGTCAGCGCCAGGCGGTCGCCCAGCGCCGCGCCCGAGACGACGCCCGACAGGATGCCGATCAGCGTGATGCCGATCTGGACTGTGGAGAGGAAGCGTCCCGGCTCCTCGGCCAGCGCCAGGGCCGCCTTCGCCCCCGGCCGGCGGGCATCCGCATAGGCGCGCAGACGGCTCTTGCGCGATGAGACCACCGCCAGCTCGGAGAGAGCGAAGACGCCGTTCAGCGCGATCAGCAGGACGACGGTGACGAGCTCGAGCAGGCGGGCTTGCAGAGCCGCGATCCCGCAGCGCGGGCCGGGCTTCCTCTGATGACACGGATGTCCAAGATGGGTGCGAGGCCCGGACCATTCAACGGCCAAGCCTCCGAGTGCAAATCAGGGCGTGTCCGATCCGCCTTGCCGACCCCGCGACCTCAGGATGAGGGGCGGGATGGGGAGGTCCCACTTCCGGAGCCGCCTTCCGACCGGGATCCGAAGTTCGGAAGAATCCTCAGCGCGGGCGCGCCTCGATCAGCGCGGAATCCAGCAGAAAACTGCCGTCGCCCTCGATGCTGAAGTGCTCTGTGACCTCGACGGGTGCCGAGCCCTGAAGGGCGCGGATCGCCGCGACGTTGTCCTCCGGCGTGCGCATCCGGGCAATCCAGCTCGCGAATTCCATCCGCGGCCGGTAGGCTCGCGTGACGCCCAGGACGAGGCCGGCCGCCTCCAGCATCGCGCGCCATTCCGAGACCCGGTAGTCGCGCACATGAGAGGGATCGCGCAGCAACTCCACCGCCTGGAGGTGGGTGTCGAGCAGGGGCTCCTCCGGCGCGACGATATCGCAGACCACGAACAGGCCGTCCGGCTTCAGCACCCGGCGCGCCTCCGCCAGGGCGGCCGGAACGTCGCGCCAATGGTGGGCGCTGTAGCGGGTCAGCACCGCGTCGAAGGCGGCGTCCGGGAAAGGCAGCGCCTCGGCGGCGCCCTGGCGGGTCTCGATCCCGTCGAGGCCGCGCCGCTCGGCCTCGGCGGTGACCGCCGCCAGCATCTCGGAGGAGAGATCGTAGGCCGTGACCGAAGCCCCCGCCGCCGCCGCCGCGAACGCCACGTGGCCGCCGCCGCAGCCGAGATCGAGCACGCCCGCGCCCGGCAGCCCGCGAACCAGAGCGCCGATCCGGTCCAGGTCGGCGCCGGCGGCGTGGACCGCGCTCGTCACGTAGGCCAAGGCTTGGGCGCCGAACTGATCGACGACGTGGCCGGAATGGGTGCGCGTGCTCATCACGGGTTCCTCAGCTCGGCAGCGGCGCCAGGCGCGAGAGCCGAATCGCGATGGCGAGGGCCAGACCGTAGAGGGTGCCCACGAACAGCACCACGCCGGTCCAGCCGGAATGCGCGAAGAACCAGCCGCCCGCGGTGCCGAGCACCGACGACCCCAGGTAGTACAGGCACAGGTAGATCGAGGAGGCCTGGGCCCGGTCGCGGAGCGCCCGCCGGCCGACCCAGCTGCTCGCCACCGAATGCGCGCCGAAGAAGCCGATCGTCACGACGACGATCCCGGCGACGATCACCAGCAGGTTGTCCGCCTGCGTCATCAGGATCCCGGCCAGCCCGACCCCGGTGGCGAGCCATAGCACCCGCCGCCGGCCGAACCGGCTCGCCAGCTCGCCCGTGACCGGGCTGCTGACCATGCCGGCGACGTAGACGGAGAAGATCAGGCCGATCACCGTCTGGCTCAGGGAGAACGGCGGATCGAGCAGGCGGAAGCCGATGTAATTGTAGATGCAGACGAAGCCGCCCATCAGCAGGAACGCCTCTGCGAACAGCCACGGCAGCCCGGCATCGCGGAAATGGTGGCCGAAGGAGCCCGGCACGTCGCGCCAGGCCATCCGGCGCGGCACGAAGTTGCGGGCCGGCGGCAGCCAGCGCCAGAAAGCCAGCGCCGCGACGAGGGCCAGGCCGCCGATTGTGGCGAGCCCGATCCGCCAGTTCATGTGGTCGGCCATCACGCCGCTGATCAGCCGGCCGGACATGCCCCCCAGCGCGTTGCCGCCGACCAGGAGCCCCATCGACAGGCCGATCGCCTGCGTGTCCATCTCCTCGGCGAGATAGGCCATCGCCACCGCGGGCAGGCCGCTCGCGGTCAAGCCGGACAGCGCCCGCAGGATCAGGAACCCATGCCAGCCCGGGATCAGGGCGGCCACGATGGTCAGCACTGCGGAGGCGAATAGGGAGGCGAGCATCACCGGCTTGCGGCCCCAGATCTCCGAGAGCGGGCTCACCACCAGAAGCGCCACCGCCAGCAGCCCGCAGGGCAGCGACAAGGCGAGGCTGCTCTCGGCCGGCGAGACGCCGAACGCATCCGAAAAGATCGGCAGCAGCGGCTGCACCGCGTAGAGCACCGCGAAGGTCGAGAACCCGGCCGCCGCCAGCGCCAGCGCGGTGCGGCGGAACACTGGCGTACCCGACCGGATCAGCCGCCCGTCGTCGTCGCTCTCCATGAACCGTCCCGCGCCGCCACCTTCGCCCGGTGGTGGGACGCATGAGCCATGACGTCAACCGCGGCGGACGCATTGCTCTGGCCCGCCGCGGTCAGTGTCGTCAGTCCGCTCAGCGTGGCGGTGGCGCGCCCTGCGGCGTTCCCTGCTGTAGCAGCGGCGTGATCCGCCGGACTGTGACGCGACGGTTCTCCCGGGCCGCGTTCTGCGTGTTCACCTTCAGGTACTGCTCGCCGTAGCCCTGTGTGGTCAGGTTCTCCGGCGGAACCTGGAACTGCTGGGTCAGCACCGTCGCCACCGACTGCGCCCGGCGGTCCGACAGGGACAGGTTGTCGATGTCGGACCCCACCGCGTCGGTGTAACCCTCGATCAAGAAGACCTCCTGCGGGTTGGCGCGGATCGCCCGGTTGATCGCCGCGGCGATCACCGACAGCCGGGCCGCCTGGTCCGGCGTCACCGTGAACGAAGCCGTGTCGAAGGTGATCGTGTCGATGTCGACCGAGCGCATCCGCGCGCGCAGATCCGGGCTGTAGCGGACCTGGTCCAGGGTGTAGCGCCGGTCCACGGCGACCACAGGCGGGGCCGTCAGCGCCTCGTAGACCGCACCCTCGTCCGCCTGCTCGTACTCCACCACGTAGCGGCCGCGGGGGATGCGGATGTCGGGGGGCGGCAGCACGACCACGTCGTCGTAGATCGGGCGCGGCGGGCCGGCGTAGCTGTTGTCGATGATCACCACCTCGCGGCCGTCGCGGAAGCGGCGATAGCGGCGCAGCATCCGCCCGTCATCGTCCGTGACGGTGACGATCTGCTCGCCGCCCGGCCGGTCGATGAAGCTGTAGAAGTCGGCACCGCGCCGCTCGGAGCGGAAGCCGCGTGGGTCGATGTCCCGGAACCGCTCGTTCTCGTCGTGGCGGATCAGGTAGCCGTCGCGGTCGCGGACGATGATGCGGCCGGGCTCCCGGTAATAGGTGCGACCGCCCTCGCTGAATTCCCGCCGGTCGCGCCGGACCTGGTCGTAGTCGCGCACGTCGTCGTCCGCACGGAAGCCGCCGGGGACGTAGCCGGGCTGGCCCGGCGCGTTGAACACGCCGCGCGCCGCCGGACCGCCAGCGGGCGGCTGGCCCCGTTGCGCACCGGGGGGCGGGGGCGGGACAGGCGCATCCGGCGCCTGTCCGGGGGGCTGCACGGGACGGCCGGGTACCCCCGGCGCCATGTTGGGCGGCACCGGGCGCCCCGGCTCCGCGCCGGGCTGCGGCTGGGCACCGGGCTGCTGGGCATCGAGGCGCTGCACCGGACGTCCGGGTAAGCCGGGCGCCATATTGGGTGGCGCAGGGCGTCCGGGCTCGGCGCCGGGCTGTGCATCCGGGCGCTGGACCGGACGTCCCGGCACGCCGGGCGCAGCGTTGGGCGGCGGCGGTGACGCGCTGGGCCCGGCAGGACGTTGTGGCGGGGCCTCGCGATCGGGAGCGGCCTCGTGGCGCTGCGCAGGCGCGTCCGGCGCGCCGCCAGGGGTGACGCGGTCCTGATCCGGGCCACGGCGATTGCGATCCGGGCCGCGCTGCGGTTGCTCCGTCGCGTCCGGCGCCGGACGATCCTGATCCCGTGTGCGGCGGTCCTGATCGGGCCCGCGCTGCGGCTGCACCGGACGCTCGGGATCCCCCCTCTGCGCGGGCGACGGATCGCGCTGCGCGGGCGGCCGGTCGGGATTGCCGCGGTCCGGCCCGGGGCGATCGGGTGCGCGCCGCTGGTCCGGCGCCGGACGCTCGGGTGCCACTCGGTCCCGGCCGTCAGGCTGGCGATCCGGCTGCCGCTCCTGCGCGGGTGGCCGGGGCGCGGGCCGCTGCTCGGGGGCACGCTCCCGCGGGGGCGGCTCGGCCTGGGGCTGCCGCTGGGCCGGCGGCTCGGGACGCTCGCGCGGCGGTGGAGCGCGTTCAGGACGCGGCTCGGGGTGCTCGCGCGCGGCGGGCAGCGGGCCGGGCGGCGGGGCCGGACGCTCCTGCGGCGGACGCTCGGGCCGCGGACCGCCATGAGGCGGTTCGCCGCCGCCGCGCGGGCCGCGCTCGTCCGGGCCGCGCTCGGCTGGGCCACCTTGGGCCAGGAGCATCGGGCTCGGGGATGCGCCCGCGGGCTGCGTCAGGGTCAGGCCTGGGAGCACCGTGCCGGTGAGGAGGATCAGTCGCAGCAGCCGCATCGGAACCTCGTATCGGATCGAGCCGACCCGAACCCGATGCGCGGCGTATGGTTCCGCCCCGGCCGCTCAAGACTCCGTCAGGGCGTGAGGCGCTGGGGCACCGCGATCATGTCCGGGGCGATGATCCGCACCGCCACGTGGTCGGGCTTGGCGACACTCGGCTGAGCCGCGGCGGCCTTGCCGCCCGCCGCCCCGGCGCCCATTTCGACCCCGGCCCGGCCGGCCGCGTCGGCGGCGAGTTCGGCCGCGGTCCGGTCGGCCCGGCCGACCAGGGTCAGGCGCACCTTGGGACGCGACAGGGCCTCGGCCTGCATGGGCGTGACGAAGATGTCGCCCTTGTGCCGCACCAGCATGCTCTCGGCCTTCACCAGGGACTGCGCCCAGGTCTGGTTCTGAGGTTTGCAGGAGCAGTTCGGGACGAATTCCTTGCGGAACTTGAACGCGTTGGCGAGGCTCGCATAGGCGCGGCTGCCCTTCACCGAGGCGGCGTGTTTCAGCGCCTCGTCGCCGTACGGCATGGAGTAGGCCTGCGCCTCGGTGCCGGGGCAGAGCGCCTGGCACATCTCGTCCGCGCCGCCGCGCCCCTCGGGCAGGTTGCGCATCGGGAAGAAGCCGCCGTCGCAGGTGCGCACGCAGACCATCTGCGGGCCGCCCTTGGCGTAGCTCTCTCCGCTGGCCGCATAGGTTTCCCGGGCCGGACAGTTGGCGGCGACCAGGCCCTGCAGCTCGCGCTTGCGGGCGCCGCTGTCGTCGAACAACGCGCCGCCATAGGTGGCCTTGAGCGCGCGGATGCGCTGCTCGACGGCGCCGCACTGGGGCGGGCGCGTGTCGAAGAACAGGAACTTGCCGCCCTCGCAGTTCAGCCCGCGGAAATAGGCTTCCAGCCGCCCGATCTCGTCGTTGAGCGCCCGGGTCGTGCTGGCACCGGTCTGGACGGAGGCGAGCTCGGCCCGGTAGCGCCGGCAGGCGGGCGACGGCAGCTGCGGTGCGCCGGGCCGCGGCTCGCTGAATGCGGGTGGACCGGCCTGCGCATCCTGCGCCCGGGCTGTGTCGAGGCTGAGGGACAATCCGCATGCCAGCGCCGCGCTCAAGATGAGGCGGCCGAGCGAACGGACGATCGGGCGGTCAAGCATCGGCTGCATCGCGTGATCGGGAATGCCGTGGTCCCCTCGGTTGGGCGCTGTTTGCCCCGGCCTCGGGACCGAAGCAGCTTGACTGTACGCCCCCTCGTCAGGCGACGACAGCCCTCCTACATCCGGGTGGCAAGCTTGGGCAGGGAATTGATCCGTGATGTGGTTTCGGAGTCTCACCTATGTTGGGTTGGTTGCCCTCGGCCTCTCCGCGGCGGGGCCGGCCTCGGCTCAGGAACCGGACCGGATCTTCTCCAAATCCACGGTCTGGCGGCCGCTGACGCCCAACGACAAGCTCGTGGTCTACGGCATCGACGACCCGGCCGTGTCGGGGGTCGCCTGCTGGTACACGCAGCCGGAGAAGGGCGGCATCAAGGGAACGCTCGGCCTCGCTGAGGACGTCTCCGACATCTCGCTGGCCTGCCGCCAGACCGGGCCGATCGCCTTCAAGGGCAAGCTGAGCCAGGGCGAGGTCGTGTTCAGCGAGCGGCGTTCGCTGATCTTCAAGTCGATGCAGATCGTGCGCGGCTGTGATGCCCAGCGCAACACGCTGATCTACATGGTTTATTCCGATAAGGTCGTGCAGGGTTCGCCGAAGAACTCGACCTCGGCGGTGCCGCTGGCGCCCTGGGGCACGGAGCCCGCGCCGAAATGCTCGGAGTTCGTTAAAGGCTGACGACGGCCCGCCGGGGCGCCGTTCAGTCCCGGCAGGTGATGCGGATCGGGCGCTCGGTCGGCGTCGAGATCGGCTGCTCGATGGCGCCGGTATATTCGTCGGCGGCCGCGATCCCGAACGTGTTGGCGGCGGCATAGCCCTGCGCTTCGCACCACGCGTTGGCGACCACCTGGCCGCACTCGCTGCCGGGGGTCGTCAGGCAATCGCCGACGCCGTAGCCGTCGCTCGACGGGATCAGGAAAGTCTTCTCGACATGGGCCGGCACCTTGGCGGGCGTCTCGCCGTCGCTGCCGGCGAACGCGCTCTGCGCCAGGCCGGCCGTGGCCAGGGCGGCAGCGATGACGAAGGTACCAACGGCCGTGCGTCGCATGGATCGTCCTTGGGCACAGGATCTTGAGGTTGCGGAGCTTGGTCCGGACGGTCCGACGGCGGGGTTAAGGAAGGCTTACCCGCCGCTTGCGCGGACCATCTCGAATTCCTCACGCTTTTGCGTTAGCCCCATCGGGCGGGCGGCACCGTCGCCGCAGTGCAACAGCGAAGCGCCGCGGCGGTACCGGAGCCGTCACGGTTCGGCCGCTCTTCGCGTCGCAGCGCCCGCAGGTCGTTGAAGGCAGGGCCGGTTTTCCGGCGACGGCGCGGCGCCGGGATTCGGCCGCGGCGCCGGAAGGGGATGAGTTTCATGGCGCCGATGTTGCGGCTCTACAACACGCTCAGCGGTGCCAAGGAGGCGTTCGCGCCGATCGATCCCGCCCATGTGCGGATGTATGCCTGCGGCCCGACCGTCTACGACGCGGCCCATATCGGCAACGCGCGCCCGATCATCGTCTTCGACCTGCTGTTCCGCTTGCTGCGCCACCTCTACGGGCCGGGCCACGTCACCTATGCGCGCAACGTCACGGACGTGGACGACAAGATCAACGCCCGCGCGGCCGAGCGCGGCATCACCATCCGTGAACTCACCGATGGCACGCTCGCGCAGTTCCACCGGGATATCGGCGACCTCGGCGTCCTCGGGCCCGAGGATGTGAACGCTCCGGGCGCGCCGCCCCGCTTCATCGAGCCCCGCGCCACCGATCACATCGCCGAGATGCGCACGATGATCGACGCGCTGGTGGCCGGAGGGCACGCCTACGTGGCGGAGGGGCACGTGCTGTTCGACGTCCCCGCCATGCCCGAGTACGGCCGTCTCTCGAAGCGGCCCCTCGACGAGATGGAGGCCGGCGCCCGGGTCGAGGTCGCGCCCTACAAGCGCTCGCCCCTCGACTTCGTGCTGTGGAAGCCGTCGAAGCCCGGCGAGCCGTCCTGGCCGTCACCCGCCGGCATCGCCGAGCCCGGTCGGCCCGGCTGGCACATCGAGTGCTCCGCGATGTCGGCCAAGCACCTCGGCAAAACCTTCGACATCCACGCCGGCGGCATCGACTTGATCTTCCCCCACCACGAGAACGAGGTGGCGCAGTCCCGCTGCTGCTTCGGGACGCCCGTGATGGCCAATGTCTGGCTGCACAACGGCTTCCTGCAGGTGGAGGGGGAGAAGATGTCCAAATCGCTGGGCAACTTCATCACCATCCGCGACGTGCTGAACGACTGGCCGGGCGAGGTCGTGCGCCTGACCATGCTCAGGACGCACTACCGGCAGCCGATCGACTGGACCCTGCGCGGGCTCGAGGAATCGAGCCGCGTGCTCGACCGCTGGTACAACGCGGCCGGGGATGCTCCGGCCGCCGAGACCGCCCCGGGCACGGTGGTCGAGGCGCTCTGCGACGACCTCAACACCCCGGCGGCGATCAACGCGCTGCACGGACTGACCGACGACGCAGCCGCCCTGCGGGCCGGCGCGCACCTGTTCGGTCTGCTCGCCCGCACCCGCAGCGCCCGCGAGCACGATCAGGTCGCGGCGTCCGGGGTCGACGTACCCGCCGTCGAGGCGCTCATCGCTCAGCGCAAGGCAGCCCGGGCCGCCAAGGACTGGCCCGCCTCCGACCGCGCCCGGGACGCCCTCGCCGCGATGGGGGTGTCCGTGAAGGACAACAAGGACGGCACAAGCACCTGGACCGTGGCGCGCTGACCGCCGCGTCCTTGGGGAAGCCGCGTCCGAGCATCGAATGATTTCCGCGGTTTGGCAGGCGCCCTGAGGTTCAAGCCTTCACCCCGTCATCCGGGGCTCGCCTGCGGCGCCCCGGAACGACGGGGCGATTGAAAGCGTCGCCGGCGGTCATCCTGGCGGCAGGGCCCGTTCGAGGCATCGCGATCGGTCGCTGAAAAAGCCAGTGACGCGATGACCTTGGCCGCGTCCTCTCGCCCGCTTGCACCAATTGCGTGTTCGCGCATCTGTGGTTGTGGGGCTGGGGGCAGAAGGGTCGCGCGTGACGGCATTCAGGATTATCGGAGCGGGTCTCGCATTGGCGGTCGGGCTCGGCCTCGCCGGGCCGGCCGACGCCATCGACGGCGGGGCGCCGGCGGGACGGGATGCGCTGGCGCAGGCCACCGTCGCCATCGGCACCATCACCCAGCCCGAGGAGGCGCTGAGGCTCACGCGCTGCACCGGGATCCTGATCGCCCCGGACCTCGTGCTCACCGCGGCGCATTGCGTGAACGGCGATCCGCTCGGCGCCCTCGTGGTGTTCTTCCGCGGCACCGAGCCGGCGCGTCCGGTCTACGGCGCCCGGGTCGCGGCCCGCTACAGCCCCGATCCCGGTGAGATGCTGCCGAACGCGGCGCCCGACGTGAGCCTCGCCGACCTGTCCCTCGACCTCGCGGTCCTGCGCCTGACCGAGCCGGTGCGCGATCGGCGCCCGGTGCCGCTCGCGGCCGATCCCCGGCGCCTGCCCAAGAGCCTGCGGATCGCGGGGGCCGGCCTGTCCGGGCGGGGTGTCGGGCGCCTGCGCACCGCGACCCTGACGCCGGTCGCGGCCAGCAACACCGGCCTGACCATCGCCCGGGCGAACGGCGCCCGGATCTGCTTCGGCGATTCCGGC
Source organism: Methylobacterium sp. CM6246 (assembly GCF_054818005.1). NCBI lineage: Bacteria > Pseudomonadati > Pseudomonadota > Alphaproteobacteria > Hyphomicrobiales > Methylobacteriaceae > Methylobacterium > Methylobacterium sp. CM6246. The sequence goes on along the minus strand of NZ_JBTXKY010000001.1, from coordinate 5,762,246 downwards.
GGCCCGGTCGTCGCGCAGGATCGCGGCGGGACCTATGTCTGGGGTGTCGCCAGCGCTGTGATCACCCGGACCGCGCCGTGCGGCGGCTACGTCGTGGTGGCGCCGGCCGCCCAGGTCTTCTCCGCGACCGGGGTCCGGTAGGCCCCAAAAAGCGAAAACCCCGCGCGGCCGAGCCGCACGGGGTTTTTCGAACGAGGCGGTGATCCGGGAGGATCAGACCGCCATGCGCTCCTCGGCGTCCATCGGCTCGCGCAGCACGTAGCCGCGGCCCCAGACGGTCTCGATGTAGTTCTTGCCCTGGCTGGCGTTGGCGAGCTTCTTGCGCAGCTTGCAGATGAACACGTCGATGATCTTCAGCTCGGGCTCGTCCATGCCGCCGTAGAGATGGTTGAGGAACATCTCCTTGGTGAGCGTCGTGCCCTTCCGCAGCGAGAGGAGTTCCAGCATCTGGTACTCCTTGCCGGTGAGGTGCACCCGGGCGCCGCCGACCTCGACGGTCTTCTGGTCGAGGTTCACGATCAGGTCGGCGGTGGTGATCACCGACTGGGCGTGGCCCTTCGACCGGCGCACGATGGCGTGGATGCGGGCGACCAGCTCGTCCTTGTGGAACGGCTTGGTGAGGTAGTCGTCGGCCCCGAAGCCCAGACCCTTCACCTTGTCCTCGATCCCGGCCATGCCGGAGAGGATCAGGATCGGCGTCTTCACCTTCGCCACGCGCAGGTTGCGCAGCACCTCGTAGCCCGACATGTCGGGCAGGTTCAAGTCGAGGAGGATGATGTCGTAATCGTAGAGCTTGCCGAGGTCTATGCCTTCTTCGCCAAGGTCGGTCGTATAGGTGTTGAAGTTCTCGGACTTGAGCATCAACTCGATGCTCTGCGCTGTCGCGCTATCGTCCTCGATCAGAAGTACCCGCATCGTCGGTCCCCAGCCCTGCCGGCCGCATCAGCGCGCAGACACGTCCCCACCGACACCCGCCACCGGCCTGTGGACGGGCGCTCCGTCGCTCTTGACGTGGAACGCTATGGATTAATCGTTAACAAAACCTGATTCCCACCCGCAAGCGTCTCGTTCATCGAGCCCCGAGCTTGGCGGGAGGAACCAGGTCCCTCCACCCCCGCCCGGGGCCGCGATTCCGCTCCGATTGCGACCGGTCCGCCCACGCGCTTGGACGTAAGTGTCTCCCCCGTAACGAATCGGTCCCGGCTGTGACCCTGCGGCCACAGACGCACGACTTCGTGAAGTCCGGCTGGCGCCGGAGCCCGGACCGAGCCGCTACGAGCCCGATGACCGCAGTGTTAAGGAGGCCGGTAAACGAAGCGTTGAGAGCCACGCCGATGACACAGGATCCGGCAAGGTCCGTTACCAGTCTCGCCGCGGCCCAGGCGGCCCTCGACCGCGTCGAGGTGCTGGAGACGTTCGGCCGGGTCGTGGCGATCCGCGGCCTCCTGGTCGAGGTCGCCGGCCCGGTGGCGGCCATGCGGCTCGGCGGCCGGATCGACGTGGAGGGCGCCAACGGCCTCGGGCTGGTGCCGTGCGAGATCATCGGTTTCCAGGGTGACCGCGCGCTGGCGATGCCGTTCGGGTCCCTGGAGGGCGTCCGCCGGGGCTGCCCCGCCTACGTGCGCGACGAATCGGCCGGAGCCATCCGGCCCTGCGGCGCCTGGCTCGGCCGGGTGGTCGACGCCCTCGGCCGACCCGTGGACGGGCTCGGACCCCTGCCGCAGGGGCCGGATGTCTACTCCCTGCGCGCCGACCCGCCCCCCGCCCATGCCCGCACCCGGGTCGGCGGCCCGCTGGATCTCGGGGTCCGGTGCATCAACACCTTCCTGACCATGTGCGCCGGCCAGCGGATGGGCATCTTCGCCGGCTCCGGCGTCGGCAAGTCGGTGCTGCTGTCGATGCTCGCCCGCTACACCGCCGCCGACGTGGCGGTGATCGGCCTCGTGGGCGAGCGCGGCCGCGAGGTGCAGGAGTTCCTGCAGGACGATCTCGGCGCCGCCGGCCTCGCCCGCTCGGTGGTGGTGGTGGCGACCTCCGACGAGCCGGCGCTCATGCGCCGCAACGCCGCCTACGTGACCCTCTCGGTGGCCGAGCACTTCCGCGACCAGGGCGCGAAGGTGCTGTGCATGATCGATTCGATCACCCGCTTCGCCATGGCCCAGCGCGACATCGGCCTCGCGGCGGGCGAGCCGCCCACGGCCAAGGGCTACACCCCGACCGTCTTCTCCGAGCTGCCGCGCCTGCTGGAGCGTGCGGGACCCGGGGTCGGCCTCGGCACGATCTCGGCGCTGTTCACCGTGCTCGTCGAGGGCGACGACCACAACGAGCCGGTGGCGGATGCGGTCCGCGGCATCCTGGACGGGCACATCGTCATGGAACGGGCCATCGCCGAGCGCGGGCGCTATCCGGCGATCAACGTGCTGCGCTCGGTCTCCCGCACCATGCCGCGTTCCTGCGATCCGGCCTACCTGCCGGTGGTGCGCCGGGCCCGTCGGGTGCTCTCCACCTACGCCGACATGGAGGAGCTGATCCGCCTGGGCGCCTACCGGGCGGGCTCGTCCCAGGAGGTCGACGAGGCCGTGGCGCTCATGCCTCAGCTTGAGGCTTTTCTGGGGCAGGGTAAGGAAGAAGCAACGTCCATCGGCGATGGTTACGCACGGCTTAGCCAGATCGTCGGCATAGCCTAGGCATCATGCAGCGAAGCGGTAACCGCTTGGGTGTATTCGATGATGCGGAACTAGGGTCTGAGCAGGTTCGCGTTCGCGATCCTGTTTGGGGCACGGGCCGGGCATGGTCCTTGGCGCGGCCCTGAGCGTTGCGTGGAGTGAGCGTCCCAATGAAATCGCGTGACACGCTGATCCGGCTGCGCCGCTTCCAAGTTGACGAGAAGCGCCGGCGTGTGACCCAGATCGAGATGATGATGGCGGACTTCCAGCGCATGGCGGTGGAACTCGACCGCGAGGTCGCCGTCGAGGAAGCGCGCGCCGGCATCACCGATGTCGGGCATTTCGCCTACCCGACCTACGCCCGCGCCGCCGCCGGCCGCCGGGACAACATGCGCCAGTCCGCTCAGGCGCTCGAAGGCCAGCTGGCCGAGGCCAAGGCCGAGCTCGGAGAGGCGTTCGAGGAACTCAAGAAGGTCGAGATCCTGAACGACCGCGAGCGGACTGCCGAGCGCGCCGCGGAGGCGATCCGGGACCAGGCCGCCATGGACGGGATCGGGCTCAACCGCGCCCGGGGCTGACGCGCTCGCCGGCTGCTCGCGCACCCACGCGTTGCATCCTCTTCGGCGGCTCGACCGCAGGGTCCGCGTGTGATGTGCCGGCAACGCGGCACGAAACCGTCACGATCACCTGACAAGGGAAATCGGGATGGCCTCGATCCGCTTGCGGCGCGTTGCATGGCGGCGCATCAGGGGCTCTCCCCGGGGCGTCGGTGTACATGAAGAAGCTCAGCGATTTCATCTGGCCGTTGATCGGCCTCGCAGCGGTCGTGATATCGGGCTACTTCCTCTATCAAGAGTTGAAGACGACGTCGCTGGCGGCGATCTGGTCCGCAATCCTGGCGATCCCGCCGCACCGGATCCTGCTCGCAGCGCTCTCGACCCTCGTGGCTTACGCCGCGCTCGCCTGGTACGACCGGATCGCGTTGCTGCACCTCGGCGTCAACCACATCTCGTGGTTGTTCGTGTCCCTCTGCTCCTTCACCACCTACGCGCTCTCGCATAACATCGGCGCCTCGGTGTTTTCCGGCGCCCTGGTGCGCTACCGGGCCTACACAGCCAAGGGCCTCTCGGCCGCGCAGGTCGCCGTGCTGGTGGCCCTGTGCTCCTTCACCTTCTTCCTCGGCACGATCCTGCTCGGCGGCTTCACCCTGGTGGTGGATCCTCACCTGCTGACGCGCCTCGAGGGCCGGCTCCCCGGCTTCCTCACCGACCCCAAGACCGCCCTGGTGGTCGGCTTCGGCATGCTGGGCTTCGTGGCCCTGTACGTGCTCGGCTCGATCCTGCACATGCGGCCGCTGCACATCCGCTCGTTCAAACTGGAATATCCCCGGCCCGGCATCATGGCCCGCCAGCTGCTGGCGGCACCGCTGGAGCTTCTGGGCGCGGCCGGCATCATCTACTTCGCGCTGCCGGATGCGATGAACCCCGGCTTCATCCCGGTGCTCGCGATCTTCCTGGCCTCGTTCTCGGTGGCGCTCGCCTCGCATGCCCCCGGCGGCCTCGGCGTGTTCGAGATCGTGTTCATCACCGCGATGCACATCACCGACGACGCCCAGAAGGACGCGATCATCGCGGCGGTGATCATCTTCCGGATCTTCTACTTCTGGATCCCGGCGCTGATCTCGGTGATCGTCGTGGTGCTCTTCGAGCGCTCCCGCCTCGCCGCCGCCATCGGCTCGCCGACCGCGGTGCCTTCGACCGTGCCGGAGCCCCCAGTGGTCGTGCCCGGGCTCGACGCGCACGAGCTGGAGCGCGAGCTGAAGCAGAAGGCGGTCTGAGGCGGAGAAGCTGGTTGGGCTGGCGCGGCAGGACGTCTGCCGTGGACGTTTCGCGGGGGCTCGGGTGATGTCCCGAGCCAATGCGGCGACGCCTGCCGGATAAGCCACCGTGTCATTCCGGGGCGCCGGAGGCGAGCCCGGAATCCAGAGGCGCCGGCCGTGCAAGGTCTTGATCCGTCGACGATTATGGATCCCGGGCTCCGCTTCGCGGCCCCGGGATGACAAGGTGGGCGCCGCGTCGTTAGCCCAACTCCAAACCCCTTGAGCGACGGGTCATGCACGTTGAGCCTGCCTTGAGCAGGCCATCGACGCCGCCCCCTCAGATCGAGCCCACGGTGCGCAGCCGCGCCCGCGGGTGGATCTCGGCCTGGCTCATCACCGGGGTCTCCCGGCGGAAGCGCTCGATGATCGAGCGCACGAACGGCCGGGATTGCGCCGAGGTCACCAGCACCGGCATCTCGCCCTGGCGGGCCGCGGCCTCGAAGCGGTCGCGGACCGCGGTGACGAACTCGCTGAGCTTCGAGGGCTGCATCGCCAGGTAGCGCTCCTCGCGCTCGCCCACGATCGATTCCATGAAGGCCTGCTCCCAGGCGGGCGACAGGGTGATGATCGGCAGGGTGCTGTTCTGGTCCTGGTACTGGGCGCAGATCTGCCGGCCGAGCCGGGCGCGGACATGTTCGACCACGTCGCGCGGGTTCTTCACCGCGCCGGCCACCTCCGCGATGCCCTCCACGATCGCCCCGAGGTCGCGGATCGACACGCGCTCGGAGAGCAGGAACTGCAGCACCCGCTGCACGCCGGTGGTCGAGATCTGCGAGGGCATGATCTCCTTGAGCAGCTCGGCGTGCTCTTTCGGCAGCTCGCGCAGCAGCTTCGAGACCTCGACGTGGTTGAGCAGCTCGGAGACGTGCGCCTTGATCAACTCGGTGAGGTGGGTCGAGACCACGGTGGCGGCGTCCACCACCGTGTAGCCCTTGAGCTGCGCCTGATCGCGCAGGGACGCGTCGATCCAGGTCGCCGGCAGGCCGAAGGTGGGCTCCAGCATGTGCTGGCCGGGCAGCTGAACCTGGCCGCCCATCGGGTCCATGGCCATGAACTGGCCCGGGAAGATCCGGCCGGTGCCGGCCTCGATCTCCTTGACCCGCACCACGTAGGAGTTGGCATCGAGCTGGACGTTGTCGAGGATGCGGACCGAGGGCATCACGAAGCCGAGTTCCGCCGCGAGCTGGCGGCGCAGGGCCTTGATCTGATCCGTGAGCCGGTCCTGGCCTTCGCCGTTGACCAGGGCGAGCAGCGCGTAGCCCATCTCGAGCTTCAGGTCGTCGAGCTTCAGGAGGTCGGTGACGGTCTCCTCCTTGGCAGTGGCCGCGGCCGCGACGGCCTTGGCGTCCATCGGGACGCCCTCCGCGTCGAGCGGCGGGGCCTCGTTGGCCGTCTTGTTGGTGCGCCACGCGGCGTAGCCCGCCCCGCCGCCGAGCAGCAGGAACGGCAGCATCGGCATGCCGGGCAGGAGCGCGATCAGGAACATGACGGCCGCCGACATGCCCAGCGCCTTGGGGTAATGTGCGAGCTGCTTGCCCAGCGCCTTGTCGGCCGACCCTTTCACGCCCGCCTTCGACACCAGGATGCCGGCCGCGGTCGAGACGATCAGGGCCGGGACCTGGCTGGCCAGCCCGTCGCCGATGGTGAGCAGGGTGTAGCTCTTGGCTGCGTCGCCGAAGCTCATACCCTGCTGCGCCACGCCGATGACGATGCCGCCGACCACGTTGATGAACGTGATCAGCAGGGCCGCCACCGCGTCGCCGCGCACGAATTTCGAGGCGCCGTCCATGGCACCGAAGAACGACGATTCCTCTTCGAGGGCGGAGCGGCGGGCCTTGGCCACCTTCTCGTCGATCAGGCCGGCCGAGAGGTCGGCGTCGATCGCCATCTGCTTGCCGGGCATCGCGTCGAGGGTGAAGCGCGCCGCGACCTCGGCGATGCGCCCCGAGCCCTTCGTGATGACCACGAAGTTCACGATGATCAGGATCGCGAACACGATGATCCCGATGACGAAGTTGCCGCCCATCACGAAGTTGCCGAACGCCTCGATGACGTGGCCGGCCGCCGCCGTCCCTTCGTGGCCGTGGCCCAGGATCAGGCGGGTCGAGGCGAGGTTCAGCGCCAGCCGCAGCATCGTGGCGATCAGCAGCAGCGTCGGGAAGACGGTGAATTCCAGCGGGTTGTCGATCGACAGGCCGGTCATCATGATCAGCACGGAGGTGATGATCGAGACCGCCAGCAGCAGGTCCAGCAGCACCGCCGGCAACGGGAAGATCAGCACCGCCAGGATGCCCATGACGCCGGTGGCGAACATGAGGTCCGAGCGCTTGGACAGCGCGTGGAGGTCGCCGCGGGTGGGCAGCGCGAGTTGGCTCAGGACCGACGATGCAGCCCCGCCGAAAGACCCGCCCTTGACCGGCGCGCTCGCCGACTCCGCCATCGTGCTCGATCCATCCCGCGTGCCCGCGGGGAATCCCGGGAGCGCACCCGGCAAGATCTGCCGAGCGGATGGTTAGCGCGCCGTTAAGAAACCCCCAGGCCCAGGCGGGAACCCGCACTGCGTTCGCCACTTGATCGGGGGGCGATCAGATCGTCCCGGCGGTCGGGTGGGATGCCCGCTGCCGCGTCACGAAACCGGGCGGCAGCCCGCCGATCGAGAGAACGTCCATGGCCGCCCGCGTCCTCACCGCCCTGTTCGACGAGTACGATACCGCCACCACCGTGGTCGAACAGCTCGAGGCTGCGGGGATCCCGCATAGCGCCATCAGCATCCTGGCAAACCGCGCCGAGCCGGCCGTGCCCCGGGACGAGCCCTTCGGCGAACCCCAGCTCGACGTGGTCGACCCGGTGGATGCGGCCGGGACCGGCGCCACCGTCGGGACGGTCCTGGGCGGGGGCGCCGGGCTGCTGGCGGGGCTCGGGCTGCTGGCGATCCCCGGCCTCGGGCCGGTGGTCGCAGCGGGCTGGCTGGTGGCGGCCGCCGCGGGAGCCGGGGTCGGCGCCGCCGCCGGCGGGCTGATCGGTGGGCTCACGGGCGCCGGCCTCAGCGAGGACGAGGCCCAGACCTATGCCGAAGGCGTGCGCCGCGGCGGAACCCTCGTGACGGTGCAGGCCGAAGATCACCAGGCCGACCGGGTGATGGCGATCCTCGACCGCGGCGGCTCGATCGACCTCGACGAGCGCGCCGAAGGCTGGCGGGCCCAAGGTTGGACCGGCGACGCGTCCGCCAAGGCCGCCTCGGGCGCCTGAGCGCGCGACGCGCCCGATCCATGCCGAACCGGGCGCCCGTCCTCAGGCCATCATCTTGCGGGCGAACATCGAGGCCGCGAACAGGACGGCGGCGCCCGCGGTGACGAGGCTGATCATCAACATCCGCCGCGGCTCGACCGAGGATTGCGCCTTCACCGGCTCGACGATCGGGCTGAAGAACTCGATCTGCCTGGCGGCGACGATGCGGGCCCGCTCGTGGGCGGTCAGCACCTGCTGGTAGTACTTCTCGGCGTTCTTGCGGTCGTTCTCGAGCCCCTCGAACCGGGTCAGCGCGTCCGACAGAAGGCGCTTCTGCTCAGGGTCCTGGCTGGCCGATTGCCGCTCGATCTTGGCGATGTTCTCGTCGAGATCCTTGATCTGCTGCTTGATGTCGATGATCCGGCGCGATTCCGGGCCGAGGTCGCGCTGGCCGATGGCGAGCTGGACCGCCAGGTTGATGCGGGCCGCCCGCAGCTCGGACACGACCTTGAGGTTGGCCTCGTTGGACTTCTGCGCGTCCAGCACGCCTTCGCGATTGCGCAGGTCGCGCATCGCCAGGCGGATCTTGGTCATGCGTTCCTCGGCGAGCTTCAACTCGCGCGTGCTCTCCGCGACGGCGTCCTCGCGGGACTTGACGCTGAGGTCGTTCACCATCCGCTCGGCCTCCTTCATCACCGCCTGGGCGATGGCGAGGGACTCGCTCGGGTCGAAGGCCTCGACCTGGAGCGACATGATGCCGGATCCGGATTCGACTTCGATGCCGACCCGGCGCTTCCAGTAGCGGAGGAACTTCTCGATCGGCTTATCGGGATCGAAGCGGGAGAAGTAGTCGATGCTGTCGCGGCTGAACCACTCGCGGATCGGCAGCTTCGACTCGATGATCTCCAGCATCGGCCGGCTGAGGATGTACTCGTAGGTGATCAGCGTGTCCTGGGCGACCATCTGATTCGAGACGCCCGACGAGGTGCCGACCGAATCCGGCGTCGCCTTGTCGGCCGTGCCGAGCGCCGGGCGGATCGCGAACCGCGCCTCGCTCACGTAGCGATCCGAGGCGATCAGGCCGAAATACAGCGCTCCGGCCAGGGCCGGCAGCACGAAGCAGACCACGAACAGGATCGGGATCCAGGGGTCGTTCTTGACGTGGCTCTGGTAGGACCGGATGCCCTTCTTGCGGTCCACGAACCGCGACATGCGGGCGATCTGGCGCAACGATTCGGTGATCGCCTGCTGCCGGTCCGCAGTGGTGACCGGCTGCCCCTCGGCTTTCCGGATCTCCATGTTCATGACGTGATCCCTGGCCTCCACGGCCCCCACGGTCCGCCCGTCGCCGGGCCCTCGACCGCGCCGAAACGCTCGTGTCGCACGCCTCTCTCATGAAGAGGCGGCAAAAGCATGTCTTCCCCGGTCGGGTCGATCACGCGTTGAGGCGCCGATAGACCTCGATGGCGTCGTTGACGTCCTCGTAGATGATCGCCCGCCCGTTGAGCAGGACGAGGCCCTGCGTGCACCATTGGCGGATCGTCTCCATCGAGTGCGAGACCATGATGATGTCGGCGTTCTTGCGCCGCTGCGAGAACACCTCGTCGCAGCGCTTGGAGAAGCGCGCGTCGCCGACCGAGGTGATCTCGTCGATCAGGTAGCAGTCGAACGGAATCGCCATGCTCATGCCGAAGGCGAGCCGGGCACCCATGCCGGACGAGTAGGTGTAGATCGGCACGTCGAGGTAGCTGCCGAGCTCCGAGAAATCCTCGACGAAGTCGAGCACCCGGCGCGGATCCTCGCCGTAGATCCGGGCGACGAACATGACGTTGTCGCGGCCGGTCATCTTGGGATGGAAGCCGCCGGCGAAACCCAGCGGCCACGAGATCCGCAGGCCGCGATGGATCTTTCCGCGGGTCGGATCCTCGGTCCCGGCGATCAGCCGCATCGTGGTCGACTTGCCGGCGCCGTTGATGCCGAGGATGCCGTAGGAGATGCCGGGCTTCAGGGTGAACGACACCTGCTCCAGAATCGTCCGCTTGTGGCCGTCGGTGCGGTAGACCTTGCTGACTTTCTCGAAACGGATCACCGAGTGGTCTCCAGGGCGGGTTGCCGAAACGCCGGCCCGTGCTGTCTGGCTGACCGGCTCCTGCCCCCGGAAAGCGGCGAATCTGAGAAGACCGGGCGCCGGGCCGACCGCGCCCGTAGGGGAGCCGGATGAGGGCCCCGGCTTCACCGTGATCCCGAGCGCAGCATGGCGACCTGGGACAGCCCACGGGTTTCAAGGCTGGGCTGATCGCCGGGGCGCCCGGCTTCCCTCGGGATGACGACGCGGGCGGATCGGCCCTCCGTTGCACGCCACCGTGCTCCCAGCGGGTGATACGATTGATCTGCAACAAAATGCCAATTTGAACCCTTGCGGTTGACGTTACTCGGTATCTGGCATACCAGATGCCAAGACGCACAGCGAGACGCGGCTAGGGGCTCCGGACCATCCGGAACTTTAGCGCCGTATCCGCAGGGAGACCGCAATGCCGGACCCGAGCTTCGTTCGTTCCGACCAATACAGCATCTCGACCGTCGAACATCGGCAGCGCAGGGGTCGGACTGTCCATGGCCGGCGCTGAGACCGTGCTCGACCGTCCGCCCGCGGACGATCTCGCGGGCTTCGTTGCGGCCATCGGCGATGCCGTGGTGGTGGCGGATCCGGAGGGCGCGATCACGGTCTGGAACCCCGCCGCCGAACGGATCTTCGGCTTCACCGCCGCGGACGCCCTGGGGCAGACTCTCGACCTGATCACGCCCGAGCGGCACCGGCGCCGTCACTGGGACGGCTACGCCAAGACGATGCGGACCGGAATCACCCGCTACGGAGCGGAGACCCTCCGGGTGCCGGCAATCCATAAGGACGGCCACCAGCTCTCCATCGCCTTCACGGTCGGGATGATCCGGGATGCGTCGGACCAGGTGACCGGGATCGTTGCGGTGATCCGCGACGAGACCGAGCGCTGGGCCGAGGAGAAGCGCCTGCGCCAGCGGGTGGCCGAACTCGAAGCCCTTCCGAACGGATCCTGAATACCAAACGGGACCGTCCGAAGACCGCAAACCTCACCGTGCATGGGAGAACGCCAGATGAGCAAGCCGTTGGATGGGATCAAGATCATCGACTTCACCCACGTCCAGGCCGGTCCCGCCTGCACGCAGCTGCTGGCGTGGTTCGGCGCGGACGTGATCAAGGTGGAGCGGCCGGGCTCCGGCGACGTGACCCGCACGCAGCTGAGGCACGTCGAGGATGCCGACGCGCTCTACTTCACGATGCTGAACTCCAACAAGCGCTCGCTGACGCTCGACACCAAGACCCAGGCCGGCAAGGAAGTCCTGGAGAAGCTGATCCAGGATTCCGACGTGATGGTCGAGAATTTCGGTCCCGGAGCGCTCGACCGGATGGGCTTCTCCTGGGCCCGCATCCAGGAGCTCAATCCCGGGATGATCCTGGCCTCCGTGAAGGGCTTCTCCGACGGGCACCATTACGAGGACCTGAAGGTCTACGAGAACGTCGCCCAATGCGCCGGCGGCGCCGCCTCGACCACCGGCTTCTGGGACGGGCCGCCCACCGTCAGCGCCGCAGCGCTCGGTGATTCCAACACCGGCATGCACCTCGCGATCGGCATCCTCACGGCGCTCCACCAGAAGAACAAGACCGGCACCGGCCAGAAGGTCGCCGTGTCGATGCAGGATTCGGTCATCAACCTCTGCCGGGTGAAGCTGCGCGACCAGCAGCGCCTCGACGCGCTGGGCTACCTCGAGGAATACCCGCAATACCCGCACGGGGAGTTCTCGGACGTGGTCCCGCGCGGCGGCAACGCCGGCGGCGGCGGCCAGCCCGGCTGGGTGCTCAAGTGCAAGGGCTGGGAGACCGACCCGAACGCCTACATCTACTTCACGATCCAGGGCCATGCCTGGGCGCCGATCTGCAAGGTGCTCGGCCGGGAGGAGTGGATCACCGACGCCGCCTACAACACCCCGCGGGCCCGGCAGGACAAGATCTTCGATATCTTCAAGACCATCGAGGAATGGCTGGCCGACAAGACCAAGTTCGAGGCGGTGGACATCCTGCGCACCTACGACATCCCCTGCGCGCCGGTGCTGTCGATGAAGGAGATCGCCGAGGACAAGTCGCTGCGCGCGAGCGGCACCGTGGTCGAGGTGCCGCATCCCAAGCTCGGCTCGTACCTGACCGTCGGAAGCCCGATCAAGTTCTCCGACATGACCGTCGAGGTGAAGGCCTCGCCACTGCTCGGCGAGCACACCGACGAGGTGCTCACGGGCCTCGGCTACAGCGCCACGCAGATCCAGGCGATGCACGAGGCCCGCGCGGTCTGATAAGCGGCTCCCGACCTCTAATCCTGAAGCGGGACGGCGCACCCTGCGCCGTCCCGTCTCGTGTGCGAGATCCGGACCCGATGCGATCCTTGCTCAGCCGCCTCCTTCCGGAGCTGACCCCCGTCAGCCAGCGCGAGCGGTTGCGCTCGGCCGCCGGCGCCCTGCTCGGGATCCTGGCCACCGGCCTGGTCTGCCGCGCCGCGATCGGGCCCGCGGCCGCCCCCGTGCTGATCGCCCCGATGGGCGCCTCGGCGGTCCTGCTCTTCGCGGTGCCGGCGAGCCCACTGGCACAGCCCTGGTCGATCCTCGGTGGAAATTTCGTGGCTGCCCTGGTCGGCGTCACGGCGGCTTTGTGGGTGCCGGACCCGTTCGTGGCTGCGTCCGTCGCCATCGGGCTGGCGATCGCCCTGATGATGGCCCTGCGCTGCCTGCACCCGCCGAGCGGCGCCGTCGCCCTCACGGCGGTGCTGGGCGGCCCGGCGATCCGGGAGCTCGGCTACGGCTTCGTGCTCTGGCCGGTGGCGGTCAACTCGCTGCTGCTGCTGGCCACGGCCCTGCTGTTCAACAATCTCACCGGCCGCGCCTATCCCCACCTGCGCCCGGCCGGCCCGCGCACCGACGACCCGGCCCCATCCTCCCGCCTCGGCTTCCTGGCCTCGGACCTCGATGCGGCGCTGGAGGATTTCGACCAGCTGCTCGACGTCGACCGCAGTGACCTGGAGCAGATCCTGCGGCGGGTGCAGATGCGCGTCTACGGGCGCCGCCCGGGGCAGACCACCTGCGCGGCCATCATGTCCCGGGACGTGATCGGGCTCGCGCCCCACGATTCCCTGGCGGAGGCCTTGCGGCTGCTGCGCCGCCACCGGATCAAGGCCCTGCCGGTCACGGACGAGCGCGCCCGGGTACTGGGGATCGTCACGCAGACCGACCTGCTCGACAAGGCCGCCTGGGACCGGAGCGGCCCGCGGCTCGGCCTCGGCCGCCGTCTGCGGCTGACCGTGGAGCGCGGGCGCGCCCCCCATGGCTGCGCCGCCGACATCATGACCGCGGTCGAGCCCGTGACGCCGGACACGCCGCTCACCGATCTGGTGCTGCGGATGGCGGAGGCGGCCCTGCACCATCTGCCGGTGGTCGATCCGGATGGCCGGCTCGTCGGGATCGTGTCGCAGACGGACCTGATCCCGGCGCTCATGGCCGATGCCGGGGCCGGCGATCCGGCCCGGGCCAGCAGGCCCGTGGACGCCGTCCCGGCCTGACCCGCCCGCTCAGCCCTTCTTGACGTTCCAGAATACCGGCACGCCGTCGAGCACCCCGGTCACCGAAGGCTTGTACGAGGTCTGGTTGAAGTACTGCCCGAGCGGCAGGTAGGGCACGTCCGCGAAGGCCTGCTTCTGCAGGGCGTCCGCCAGCGTCTTGCGCGCGGCGGTATCGGGGGCGTCGAGCCAGTCCTGGCGGAGCGTCTCGAGCTTCGCGCTGGTCGGCCAGCCCACCGGCGCATCGGCCCCGGTCCCGCGCAGGAAGGCGCTGACGGCCGGGTTGGCCTGGTCGAGCCCGGCCCAGAAGGTGCAGAAGACGCTCCAGCCGCCCTGGGCGATCGGGTCGCGCTTGGCCCGCCGCTGGACCACCGAGCCCCAATCCATGACCTGATAATCGACGTTGAACCCGGCGCGGGTCAGCATGTCGGCCGCCACGTCGGCCAGCGCCTTCAGGCTCGGGAAGTCGGAGGCGCCCATCAGCACCACCTTCTCGCCCTTGTAGCCGGCCGCCGCGAGCGCCTTCTTGGCGGCGTCGAAGTCGCGCTTGCCGGTCAGCACGTCGAGGCCGGCCTCGCTCGCCATCGGCAGACCGGGACAGAAGAAGCCGGTCGGGACGTGCCTCAGCTTCGGGTCGTCGCCGGTCACCGCCTGCATGAAGTCGGTCTGGTCGACCACCTTGAGCAGCACCTGACGGATCGCCGGGTTGTCGAACGGCGGCAGCAGCTGGTTCATCCGCAGGCAGCCGATTAGCCCGGTCGGGTCCTTGATCGAGGTCTTCAGGCTGCCCAAGGTGGGCACGAGGTCGGCGGGCGGCTGCTCCCACCAATCCATCTCGCCGGTCTGCATGGCCGAGGCGGCGGTGGCCTGATCGGGGATCACATGCCACTCGACCCGGTCGAGGAACGCGCGCTTGGGACCCGAGGTCCATTGCGGCTCGCCGCCGTCGCGGGGGACGTATTTGTCGAAGCGCTCGTAGACGACGCGGGCGCCGACCATCCGCTCGTCCGCCTTGAACCGGAACGGGCCGCTGCCGACCATCTCGGTCACCTGCGTGAACGCGTCCGTCTTGGCGAGCCGCTCCGGCATGATGGCGCAGATCGGCGAGCCGACCTTGCCGAGCGCGTCGGGCAGGAGCGGGAAGGGCTTCTTCAACCGGAACTGGATGGTGCGGTCGTCAGGGGCCGAGAGCTCGTCCGTGTAGGCCATGAGCGTCTGGCCCATCGGGTCGCGCTTGGCCCAGCGGCCGATGCTGGCGACGCAATCGCGGGCCAGGACCGGCGTGCCGTCGTGGAAGATCAGCCCCGGCCGCAGCGTCAGCCGCCACAGCTTGCCGTCGTCCTCGACGACGTGGCCGGCGACCATCTGCGGTTGCGCGGCGTAGCTGGCATCGGTCCCGAACAGCGTGTCGAACACCGCGAGCCCGTGGTTGCGGGTCACGTAGGCCGTCGTCCAGATCGGGTCGAGCACCGTCAGGTCGGCCTGCGGGATGAACTTGAGAACCCGGGAGGCCGTGCCTTGCGCCAGCGCCGGGGCGGCGAGCGCCGCGCCCGAGAGGGCCACGAAGGATCGTCTGGTCAGCATGTCGGCGCACCTTTGAGGTGAATATCGCCGAAGCTTAGCACGAGGCGGGCCATGGGGAGGGGCGGGCGGTCGTTTCTCATGTGCAGGCTAAAAGCATTACTTTGCCGACAGATGAGCGCTATGGCCCGGCCCACTTGCATACCCCTCCCCCCTCTGCGGGGGAGGGTGGCCCGCGAAGCGGGTCGGGAGAGGGGAGCGCCGCTTCCGGACAAGGTGCGACGGGTGCCACACCCTGCACCGTCGCGCTGCCCCTCTCCCGACCCGGCCTGACGGCCGGCCCACCCTCCCCCGCAGAGGGGGGAGGGGGCCCGCGGGTCCTCAAGACGGGTTTTGTCCAGCCGACCTCACACCGCCTTCTTCTTGATCCCGCTCTGCGGGTTGAGGCTGCCGATATTGCCGCTCTCGCTGCCGGCGGCCGGGTCGATCACGGCGTTGATGAGCGAGGGCCGCCCGGAATCCATCGCGGCGTTGACCGCACGGGTCAGCTCGTCCGGCGAGGTGACGTGATAGCCGTCGCCGCCGAACGCCTCCATCATCTTGTCGTAGCGGGAATCCTTGACGAACACCGTGGTGGCCGGGTCGCGCCCGGTCGGGTCTGAATCGGTGCCGCGGTAGATGCCGTTGTTGTTGAACACGACGATGCAGATCGGCAGCCCGTACCGGCAGACCGTCTCGACCTCCATGCCGGAGAAGCCGAAGGCGCTGTCGCCCTCCACGCACAGGACCGGCTTTCCGGTCTCGATCGCGGCGGCGACGGCGAAGCCCATGCCGATGCCCATGATGCCCCAGGTGCCGACATCCAGGCGCTTGCGCGGCTGGTACATGTCGATGATGCCCCGGGCGAGGTCGAGGGTGTTGGCGCCTTCGTTGACCAGGATCGCGTCGGGCCGCTCCTTCACGATGGTCCGCAGGGCGCCGAGCGCGGCATGGAAGGTCATGGGCGAGGCGTTGCTCATGAGCTTGGGCGCCATCTTGGCGATGTTCGCCTCGCGCTTCGCCTTGAGCGTGTCGATCCAGTCGGCCGGGGGCTGCTGCCAGCCCTGGCCCATGCCGTCCAGCAGCGCCTGCACGCAGGACGCGATGTCGCCGACCACGGGCGCCACGATTTCGACGTTCGAATCCATCTCGCGCGGCTCGATGTCGATCTGGATGAACTTGGTCGAGCCCGGCTCGCCCCAGCTCTTGCCCTTGCCGTGCGACAGCAGCCAGTTCAGCCGGGCGCCGATCAGCAGCACCACGTCCGAATCCTTCAGCGCCGTCGAGCGTGCGGCGCCGGCCGAGAGCGGGTGCGTGTCGGGTAACAGGCCCTTGGCCATGCTCATCGGCACGTACGGGATGCCGCTGGTCTCCACGAGGCTGCGGATCGCGTCGTCGGCCTGGGCGTAGGCGGCGCCCTTGCCGAGCACGATCAGCGGACGGCGGGCATTTTTCAGCACGTCGAGCGCCCGGGCGATGGCGTCGGGGGCAGGGCGCTGGGCCGGAGCCGGATCGATCACCTTCACCAGCGACTTCCGGCCGGCCTCGGCCTCCATCACCTGCGAGAACAGCTTGGCCGGCAGGTCGAGATAGACGCCGCCGGGCCTCCCCGAGCAGGCCGCACGGATCGCCCGGGCGACGCCGATGCCGATATCGGCGGCGTGCAGCACCCGGAAGGCCGCCTTGCACAGGGGCTTGGCGATGGCGAGCTGGTCCATCTCCTCGTAGTCGCCCTGCTGAAGATCGACGATCTCGCGCTCAGAGGAGCCCGAGATCAGGATCATCGGGAAGCAATTGGTGGTGGCGTTGGCCAGCGCCGTGAGGCCGTTCAGGAAGCCCGGTGCCGAAACCGTGAGGCAGATGCCCGGCTTCTGGGTGAGGAAGCCCGCGATCGCGGCGGCGTTGCCCGCATGCTGCTCGTGCCGGAACGACACGACCCGTATCCCCGCGGCCTGGGCCATGCGGCCGAGATCGGTGATCGGGATGCCCGGGACGCCGTAGATCGTCTCGATGCCATTGAGCTTGAGCGCGTCGATGACGAGGTGGAAGCCGTCGGTGAGATCCGGCTCGGCCTCGACCTCGGGGGCGGTGTGGACGATCTTTGCCAGTGCGGTCATCGCGGTGTCTCCCGGAAATTCGGCTTCGGTTCTGGCGTTCCGACCCGGTGCAGGCTCCGGGCCATCGGTGTGTCGCGGGTATCGGGGTGGCTCAGACCACCCGGATCGGCTGGACGGCGAGCGCCGCAGGATGCTCGGCCTCGGCGAGGTAGCGGGCGCGCAGCGGCCGCAGCAGGAAGATCGCGAGCGCGGCGGCGGCGACGTTGAGCCCGATGATCAGCGAGAACACCGCCGACCAGCCGTAGGCCGCCGACAGGAGGCTGGCGAACGGCACCAGGAACGCCGCGGTGCCCTTGGCGGTGTAGAGCAGGCCGGCATTGCTGGCGGCGTATTTCGATCCGAACGTATCCCCGCAGGTCGCCGGGAACAGCGAGTAGATCTCGCCGAACACCCCGAAATAGACCGCGGTGGCGAACACGAACACCATCGGGTGGTGGCCGTAGGTGAGGAGCACGATCACCGCGAGCGCCGCCGTCGAGAAGGCGATGAACATCGTGTTCTCGCGGCCGATATGGTCGGAGACGTAGCCGAAGAACGGCCGGCCGAAGCCGTCGAAGATCCGGTCCAGGGAGATCGCCAGGGTCAGCGCCGCCATCTGGAGGCCGAACAGGCTCACCGGGACGCCGGCCACGTGGAAGTCCTGGGCGATCGGGGCGATCTGCGCCGCCGCCATCAGGCCGCCCGAGGCGACCATGACGAACATCGCGTACATCACCCAGAAGACCGGCGTGCGCACCGCCTCGCGGGGGCTGCGGTCGACCTTCGTCTGCGGCAGGCGCAGGCTCTTGCGCTGGATCGGGGCGGCGGAGACGGGCTTACGCAGCAGGAAGGCGAGGGCGAGCACGATCGCACCCTGGCCGATCCCGAAATACAGGAACGCGTCCTGGTATCCGCTCGTGGCGATCATCCGGGCGATCGGCACGACCGTGATCGCCGCACCCGCGCCGAACCCGGCCGCGGTGGCGCCGGCGGCCAGGCCGCGGCGATGCGGAAACCACTTCAGCGCGTTGCCCACGCAGGTGCCGTAGACCGAGCCGGCGCCGATTCCGCCAACCACCGCGCCCAGGTAGAGCAGCGCCAGGCTGTCGGCGTAGGCGTCGATGGTCCAGGCCAGGGCGATCATGACGCCCCCGAAGGCGACCACGAGGCTCGGACCGTAGCGATCCACGAACCAGGCCTCCACGGGCACCAGCCAGGTCTCGGTGGCGACGAACAACGTGAAGGCGAGCTGGATCGCCGCCCGCCCCCAATGGTAGCGTTGGTCGATGGGATCGACGAAGAGCGTCCAGCCGTATTGCAGGTTGGCGATCATGGCCATGCAGATCACGCCGAAGGCGAGCTGCCACCATTTCGCCGACGGCGAATCCTGGCGTTCCATCCCTGAGCCTCTCTCGTGGGCGGCGCGTCCTTGAGCCGGCGCGTCTGTCTCGTGCCGGCTCAATCATGCATATTCGACCCAGGCATGCAATATACCAGACCGTGAAGGCTTCGGCTCGCTGTCAGTCTCGGAAATATTGTTCCATCGACATCAGGCCGGCGTGGGACCCCAACTGCCGAGCGTCGGCTCGTCCGCCGGGACCAGCGTCTCGTCCAGTTCCGGAATCCCAGATTGATCCTCGGGGATCCCGATCACCGCCCGGGCCGCGTCCCAGTCGGGATCGCCGTCGGCGTCCGCAAGGGCCTGGCGATCCAGGCCGGTGACCCGGCCGCGGTCGAGGCGCAGGAACACGCGACCGGTCTCGGCGCGGGCGAACCGGACCGCGTCCATCCTGCGCAGGCAGTCGCGCAGGAAGCGCGTGTTGGCGCCGGCTGCCAGATCCACCCCGCGAAACACCGCGTCCGGGGCGCGCGCGAAGATGTCGACCTTGCGGAAGCGCTCGACGTCGATCAGCCCCTTCACGTCGAGGATGTTCAGGACGCCCCCGGCCCCGAACGCGATGGTGCGGGGGCGCTCGCCCTGCGGCACGCTGTTGTCCAGAAACTCGCAGACGACCTGCTTGTCCCGGGCGAGCGCCCAGTTGAAGAACAGGCGCGGCATGCCGGTATAAGCCTCGACGTTGTGGGCCAGCAGGTCCTCGACCGCCTTGAACCGGCCGAACTGCTCGCCGCGTTTGTAGGCGCGCTCCACCGTGTCGGCCGGCGGCGTGACCATGAATTGCATGTAGACCCGCTCGCCGAATCGGGTGAGCAGCTGGCCGCCGCCATCCGAGCCGGCCTCGGCCTGGAAGCTGTCGAACCGGAAGCGGTCGATCAGCAGGTTCGAGATCCGCCGCTCGGCCGCCTTGCGGGTGACGTAGCGGTCGAGCTTCATGTCGATCATCTCGACCTCGTAGCCGGTGAGCGTGCCGGCATACCGGGTTGCCGGTCCGAGGCTGTCGTAGTCGAGCAGGAACTTGCGCCAGACGTCCGGCGTGATCACCGCGAAGTCGGACCACGCCATCCCGAGGCGGCGCGCCAGCCCGAGCTGGTAGGGTCGGATCGTGCTCTTGCCCGAAGCCGAGGCGCCCTTGACGTTCATCACCACCGGGTGGGCCTGCGGAGCGAGCCGCCGGTAGCCGCGGGCCTCGACGACGGCGGCGATCCAGGGCTCGATCAACTCGCCGATGCGGCGGCTGCCGTAGCCGTTCGAGACCAGGGTCCCGGCGATGCCGCGCAGCAGGGCGGGATCGCGGATCAGCGTGTTCTGCCGGGCCAGGATGCCGGAGACGACGCTGCGCAGGGCCTCGCAGGCGGCGATCTCCAGTCCGTCTCCGGCCAGCATCGCCCGGCTTTGCCAGGCTTCGAGATGGTTGAGCGCCCGGGTGGCCGGATCCTGGCGGGGCGGTGTCCTCGGCGGCGGCGGGCGGCGCCCGAGCAGCCGGTCGAGCCATCCGGGCTCCGGCGCGGCCGGGGCCGGCGGGTCGTCGAGGATCGCGGCGATCTCGCGCCGGAGCACCGCGTCGGCCTCGGCACGCAGCGCCGCCAGCGCCGCCTCGACCTCGCCGAGCCGGGGCTCGACGCCTTCGCGCAGGATTGCCGACACGATCGACCGGAAATTCACGCCCAGATCGGCGTAGACCTCGCCCACCGGCACCGACAGGTCGGACATGACCCGGATCAGCACCTCGTGGACGACCAAGCGCCATGGCTTGATCCGGGTGAGCTGGCGGGCCGGCAGCCCGCACAGGTCGCTCATCTCCAGCGCGTCGCGCAGGGGCGTCTCGACGTGCTCGGGCCGGTAGACGGTGATCAGCGGCGTGAAGGCGGCCGGCAGGTCGGACTGGACGCCTGGATTCCAGGGGCCGGCAGCTGTTTCCGGTGAGCTGGCTGCCGCTTCCGTCATCCGCGCGTCTCCCTTTCCCTTCTGCGGGTCAGGGCGGCCCCTGCCTTGGCAGGGGTCGGGAGAGGGGCGGGGCGACGGTTCAGGACTTCACCTCTGGCGCACTCTTTCCGGACGCGGCGCTCCCCTCCCGACCCCCGCCGCAGAGGGGGAGGGGGATGCGCGGCGGAGGGCACGAACCGGGCATACAGCCCCCGCTCTCCGCCACGCCAAGACCCTAGAAGACCTTCTGGAACCAGCCGTGCGAGTCCTCGGTCGTGCCGCGCTGGATATCGACCAGCATGCCGCGCAGCCGGCGCGCCACCGGGCCCGCCACCGCGTCGCCGATGGTGAAGTTGTCCTCGCGGCCCTTCACGGTGCCGATCGGGGTGATCACCGCGGCGGTGCCGCAGGCGAAGGCCTCGGTGAGCCGGCCGGCGCGGACGTCGGTGCGCCAGGCGTCGATCGTGTAGGGCTCCTCCTTCAGGGTGAGGCCAGCTTCCCGGGCCAGGGTGATCACCGAATCGCGGGTGATGCCGGGCAGAATGCTGTCGGAGAGCGGCGGGGTCTGCAGCGTGCCGTCCGCGAAGACGAAGAACACGTTCATCCCACCGAGCTCCTCGATGTAGCGGCGCTCGGCCGCGTCGAGGAACACCACCTGCTCGCAGCCCTGGCGCGTGGCCTCCGCCTGCGCGGCGAGGCTGGCGGCGTAGTTGCCGCCGCACTTGGCGGCGCCGGTGCCGCCCGGCGCCGCCCGGGTGAAGTGCTCGGAGACCCAGACCGTAACCGTGCCGGTCGGATCCTTGAAGTACGAGCCCACCGCCGAGGCGATGGTGATGAACAGGTATTCCGAAGCCGGCTTGACGCCCAGGAACGCCTCGTTGGCGATCATGAACGGCCGCAGATAGAGGCTGCCGTCGGGCGTGTCGGGGATCCAGGCGCGGTCGATCTCGACCAGCTTGCGCATGGCCTCGACGAACGCGTCCTCGGGGAACGGCGCCATCGCCATGCGCTCGGCCGAGAGTCGGAAGCGGCGGGCGTTGGCATCGGGGCGGAACAGGGCCGCGCCGCCATCGGCGGTGCGGTAGGCCTTGAGACCTTCGAAGATCTCCTGCGCGTAATGCAGCACCGCGGCGGCGGGATCGAGCGGGATCGCCTCGCGCGCCTGGATCCGCGCGTCGTACCAGCCGCGGCCGGCCGAGTACCGGGCCACCACCATGTGGTCGGTGAACACCTTGCCGAAGCCCGGATTCGTCATCAGCGCGGCCCGCTCGGCGTCGGTCCGGCGGGCGGGATGGGCTTGGGTCTCGAACGTCAGGTCGCTCACGGTAGGGTCCTCATAGACACAAGCCCTTATGCCGCGCTCCCGCGGATGAATCTACGGAGCGTGCGCATGGCTCATGCGGCGCATGTGTCGTGCCGCCTACTTGTGTGGGCGTGGCCTCACGCGGTCGGCGTCGGATCCGATAGCTGCATCCGGTGCAGGCGGGCATAGGCGCCGCCGGCCGCGATCAGGTCGTCGTGCCGCCCTGTCTCGATCACCCGGCCGGCCTCCATCACGGCGATCCGGTCGGCCTCCCGCACCGTCGAGAGGCGGTGGGCGATGACCAGGGTGGTGCGCCCGCGCATGAGACGCGTCAGCGCCGCCTGGACGAGGCGCTCCGATTCCGAATCGAGCGCGGAGGTCGCCTCGTCGAGGAGCAGGATCGGCGCATCCTTCAGGAAGGCCCGGGCCAGGGCGATTCGCTGCCGCTCGCCGCCAGAGAGGCGGTTGCCGGCCGGCCCGACCCGGAAATCGTAGCCCTCCGGCAGGGCGGTCACGAAGTCGTGGGCGGCCGCGGCGCGGGCGGCCGCCTCGATCTCGGACCGGCTCGCCCCGGGGCGGCCGAAGCCGATATTGACCGCGATCGTGTCGTCGAACAGCACGACCTCCTGCGAGACCACCGCCACGGCGGCCCGCAGGGAGGCGAGCGTCACGGCGCGCACGTCCTGCCCGTCGATGGTCACCCGGCCGGCGGTGACGTCGTAGAGCCGCGGCACGAGGTTGAGCAGCGAGGACTTACCGGAGCCCGAGCGCCCGACCAGCGCGGTGGCGGCGCCGGCGGGGACCGTGAGGTCGATCCCCTCCAGCGCCGGGGCGTCCGGGCGGTAGCGGAACTGCACGCCCGCGAACCGGATCTCCCCCGCGGTGACGACGAGCGGCGCCGCATCCGGCGCCTCGCGGATCTGGGGTGCCTCGTCCATCACATCGAAATAGCGCCGCAACGCCGCCGCCGCCTCCTGCAGGATGGCGTTGAGGTTGCCCAGTGCCCGGGCCGGCTGGGCGGCGAGCAGGAGCGCCGCCACGTAACCGGTGAAATCGCCGACCGTCCGCTCGCCGGACAGCACCCGCTGCCCGACCAGCACCAGAACCCCCGCCACCGCGATGCCGCCGCCCACCTCCAGCAGCGGGTCGAGGCGCCCGCGGGCGTTGGCGGCCTTCATCTTGAGGCGGCGCACCTCGTCCAGTGCCTGCGCGGCCCGGCCCTTGAGGTAGCCCTCCATGGCGTAGGTCTTGGCGACCCGGGCGCCCTGCAGGCTCTCGGAGATCAGGCTGGCGGTGGCGCCCATCTGCTCCTGGGTGGTGGTCGAGACCCGCCGGAGCTTCTTGCCGATCCGACCGATCGGGCCGGCCACGAACGGCACCGTGAGGCCGGCGACGAGCGTCAGCACCGGGTCCATCCAGACCAGCGCCGCCACGAGGCCGATCAGCATCGCGATGTCGCGCAGCAGGACCGTGGAGATGCGGGTCAGCGCCTCCTTGATGAAGGCGAAATCGGTGGTGAAGCGCTGGGTCAGCGCAGCTGGGCTCTCGCGGCCGAGCTGGGCGAGGTCGGAGTCGATCAGGTGGCCATAGAGCGCCGCCTGCATGTCGGCCTCGACCCGGGTCACGACCCGGTTGGTCAGCACCGTCTGGCCGAACAGGGAGAACCCGCGCAGCGCCGTGACCACGATCACGACGAGCGGCCCGTAGGCGATCGCCGCCGCGTCCTTGCGGTCGAAGGCGTCGAAGGCGGCCTTGATCAGGGCCGGGTACAGCCCGGTCGAGCCGCCCACCAGCGCGATCAGCACCAGCACGACGGCGAGCGTCCCGCGGTGGGGATAGAGCCAAGTGCGCCACAGCCGGGCGAGGAGGGGGACGGTGTCGCCGGGCAGGCGCGCCATGGAGCTTACCGGTTCGGGCCTTTCACCGGGCTCCTTTGGCAAGACCCGCGGCGGCAGCGGTTTGCAGCCGCTGCCGCCGCGGATCAAGTTTTTTGGTTCTTCTGGATTTTTAGATTTTTAGGTTTTTGATCGGGCGCCGTGCCGTCAGCGGTCGTCGCCGCCAGGGCCGCGCTCGCCGTCGCGGTGGTGATGCCAGCCGCCGTGGCGATGGCCGCCCATCGGGCGGGCGAGGATCATCGCGCGCCGCTTCTGGCCCTCGTCGAGGCTCGCGTAGAGCGGCTGCGAGGCGTCGGCGAGCTTGCGCAGGGCCTCGCCCCGGGCGGTCGTGGCGTCTGCCATCGCCCGCAGGGCGGCCGGCGCGTCGTCGGCGATCTTCGGACGATCGCGCATCGCCGCGCGCCGCTCCTGGCGCAACTTCACCATGTCGCGCAGGGCGGCCTCCACCGGCGGCCACAGCTTCTCCTGGTCGGGATTGAGCTTCAGCCCGGCATGCAGGCCGGCGATCCGGGCATCCGCGAAGGCGGCCCGATCCTCCGGGGTCAGGGCGCTCCAGCGCCCGTGGCCCCGCGCGCCGTCAGGACCGCGGTCATGCGCTGCGGCCGCGCCGACGAGGCCGAGGCCGAGAACACCGGTGACGAGAAGGGCGGCACTCAAACGTCCAGTCATGGCATGCTCCATCTTACGCTCGGCTGCCGCGGCGATGACCCGGCGGCGGCCCACGACCCGCATCAGGGGCCCCCCCGTGTATCCCGCTTGTGTATGTAACATTGTTACACTACAGGCTCGCTGGCTCCGGTGGATTGGGAGGACGACAGGTGCGCGGGACGGTTCGGTTGGCGTGGCTCGCGGGCCTCGCCCTGTGGCTCGGCGTGTCTCCCCCGGCCCGGGCGGCCCCGGACGGCGAGAAGGTCCGCGCGGTGGCGAGCTTCTCGATCCTGGGCGACCTCGTGCGCGCGGTCGGCGGACCCTACGTGGCGGTGACCACCCTGGTCGGCCCGGATTCCGACGCGCACGGCTTCAGCCCGTCCCCGGCCGACGCCAAGAAGCTCGCAGGAGCCGACATCGTGTTCGTCAACGGCCTCGGGCTGGAGGGCTGGCTCGATCGGCTGATCCGGGCCTCGGGCACCCGCGCCCCGGTCGTCGTCGTCTCCGCGGGGGTGAAGACCATCGCGGCCGTCGACGATCACGCGCATGCGGAGGACGGGCACGACCACGGCACCCACGCGGTCGATCCGCATGCCTGGCAGAGCGTCGCCAACGTGCGGATCTACGTCGCCAACATCCGCGACAGCCTGGCGAAGGTCGATCCGGCCCATGCCGACGCCTACCGGGCGGCCGCCGAGGCCTACACGGCGGAGCTCGATCGTCTCGACACGGCGGTGCGACAGGCCGTGGAGAAGATCCCCCCGGCGAACCGCCGGATCATCACCACCCACGATGCGTTCGGCTACTTCGCCGACGCCTACGGGCTGCGCTTCATCGCGCCCCAGGGCGTGTCCACCGACAGCGAGGCGAGCCCCCGGGACGTCGCGACGATCATCCGGCAGATCCGCCGGGACAAGGTGCCGGCGGTGTTCCTCGAGAACATCAGCGATCCGCGCCAGATGGAGCTGATCGCGCGGGAGGGCGGCGCCCGGATCGGCGGCAAGGTCTATTCGGACGCCCTGTCTGGTTCGGACGGGCCGGCGGCGACCTACCTGGACATGATGCGCTCGAATCTGCGGGCGTTCGACGCGGCCCTGGCCCCGGGCTGAGCCGCCGGAGCCGCGGCTTATGCACCCCGATCCGCCCCGGTGCTTCAACCGGCGCGTGCGCAAGCCCGCATTCTTTCCCGCCCCGGGAATGACATAGCGTAAACTGCCGGTTAAGAGGCCGCCTCTACCCTGAAACGAAACGGGTGCCAGCCGATCCTCGTACCCGGGGGCTCGGGCCCTTGGGGCCTGGCGAGATCGCGTGGCTCGGAGATCGCGTGGCTGGGATATTGCGTGGCTTGGGGGCCTGACCGCTGGCGCTTTTATCGGCTCGTGGGGCGCGAGGCCGCGCGGACCCTCCGTGCCGTCGGCGCCAGCCTGACCGCCTCGCCCGACATCCTGACGCGGATGCGCGTAACCGGGCTGGTGATCGCCCCGCAGGACCTGCGCACCTCCGACGCGACCTTCGCGGACGACATCTATTCCGGCCTGTTCGTCTTCGCCGGACGCTCGCTGGCGGCGAGCGGCGGCTCGCCCTTCGACTACGCGGCGCCCTCGCTGGAATGGGCCGATGAGCTCTACGGCTTCGGCTGGCTGCGCCACCTCCGGGCGGCCGACACCGCGCTCGCCCGGGCTAATGCCCGCGCCTTCGTGGCCGATTTCATCGCTGGCCGGGGCGATGCCGCGCTGGCCCGCCACACCCCGGTGGCGGCGCGGCGGCTGATCTCGTTCCTGTGCCAGTCGCCCCTCGTTCTCGAGGGCGCCGACCACACCTTCTACCAGAACTTCCTCAAGGCCATCGCGCGCAACGCCCAACAGCTCGAGCGCGACCTGCGGCGGGGCGTGCCGCCGCAATGGCGCCTGAGCGCCGCCGTGGCGCTCTGCTACGCCGGCCTGTGCTGCGACGGCATCCAGCCGATCCTGCGCCGGGCGACCCGCATCCTGTCGCGGGAGCTCGACCGGCAGATCCTGACCGACGGCGGCCACCGCTCCCGCGACCCGCGCTACGCCATGGAGCTGCTCCTCGATCTCCTGCCCCTGCGCCAGAGCTATCTCAGCCGCAGCGTCGAGCCGCCGGCCGCGCTGCTGCGGGCGGTGGACCGGATGCTGCCGCTGCTGCGGCTCCTGCGCCACCCGGACGCCTCACTCAGCCACTTCAACGGCATGGGCGCCACCGATGCCGACCATCTCGCGACGCTCCTGGTCTACGACGGCGCGCTCGCCCGGCCGATGATGCACGCGCCGAATTCCGGCTACGAGCGCCTGGAGGGCGGCCGGGTCATCGTGGTCGCCGATGTCGGCAAGAGCCCGCCGCTGCCCTACTCGCTCAACGCCGGAGCGGGCTGCCTCGCCTTCGAGATGTCGAGCGGGCCGCAGCGCATCGTGGTCAATTGCGGCCTGCCCGCCAGCGGGCCGGACCTGCGCCTGCTGGCCCGCTCCACGCCGGCCCATTCCACCGCCAGCGTCGCCGACGCGTCCTCTTGCCGATTCCTCACCGCGACCGGGTGGTGGGGCGAGCGCCTGGCGGCCGCGTGGCTGATCCGCCGGCGCGGCGCCGTGGTCCTGCGCGGTCCCGCCGCCGTCGCGTCCGAGCGGGTCGAGGAGGCCGACAGCGTGATGCTCGCCGCCCGGCACGACGGCTACGCCCCGGATTTCGGCATCGTGCACGAGCGGCGCTGGCAGCTGTTCCCCACGAATACCCGGCTCGAAGGCCGGGACGCGTTCCTGCGCCAGGGCAAGGCCCGGGTGCGCGGCCACGACGTGGCGATCCGCTTCCACCTGCATCCCGGCATCGCCGTGCGCGGGGTGCCGGATGGGCTCGAACTGGCCTCCGCGCTGGGCGAGGTCTGGGTGTTCCGGGCGTCGGCCGCGGAGATCGCGATCGAGGAGAGCGTGTACTTTTCCGGCCTGACCGGGCCGCGCCGTACCGACCAGATCGTTCTGTATCTGCGCGTCTCCGACGACGTCGAGGTGCGCTGGAGCTTCGAGCGCCTGGCCTCGGCGCCGATGCGGGGCGCCATCGCGCCCTGACTGGGGCGGCTGGCCCCCCGCACCGGTTCCATGCTACCGCGCGCCGAAATCACAAGGTTCGGCAAGCAGCTATGGCGCACGATAAGGTGCGGGTCTCCCGCGCGCTCCTCTCGGTCTCGGACAAGGCCGGCCTCGTCGATTTCGCCCGGGCGCTGCATGCCCGCGGCATTGCGCTGATCTCGACCGGCGGCACCCATCGCGCCCTTCAGGAGGCCGGCCTGCCGGTCACCGAGGTCGCCGACCTGACCGGCTTCCCCGAGATGATGGACGGGCGGGTGAAGACCCTGCACCCGGCGGTGCATGGCGGCCTGCTCGCCATCCGCGACAACCCCGAGCACCAGGCCGCGCTCGCCGCCCACGGCATCGGGGCCATCGACCTGCTGGTGGTGAACCTCTACCCGTTCGAGGCGACCATCGCGGCCGACAAGCCGGAGGCCGACTGCATCGAGAACATCGACGTCGGCGGCCCGGCGATGATTCGCGCGGCCGCCAAGAACCACGCCGACGTCGCGGTCGTCACCGACGTCTCGGATTACCCCGCGGTGCTGGCGGCGCTGGAGCAGACCGGCGGCGCCATCGGGTCCGAACTGCGCCGGCATCTGGCCCAGAAGGCCTTCGCCCGCACCGCTGCCTACGACGCCGCCATCGCCAACTGGATGGCGGTCCAGTTCGGCACCGAGACGCCCGGCCAGTTCCGCGCCTTCGGGGGCGCGCTGGCGCAGGGCCTGCGCTACGGCGAGAACCCGCACCAGTCGGCCGCCTTCTACCGGGCGCCCGGGAAGGTCCGGGCCGGCGTCGCGACCGCGCGCCAGCTGCAGGGCAAGGAGCTGTCCTACAACAACTTCAACGACACCGATGCCGCCTACGAATGCGTCGCCGAGTTCGATCCGGCCCGCGCCGCCGCGGTGGCGATCATCAAGCACGCCAATCCCTGCGGCGTCTCCGAGGGGGCGAGCCTGCTCGAAGCCTACGAGCGGGCGCTGAGCTGCGACCCGACCTCGGCCTTCGGCGGCATCGTCGCGCTGAACCGGACGCTCGACGCGGAGGCCGCCCGCCGGATCGTCGAGATCTTCACCGAGGTGATCATCGCCCCGGACGCGACCCCGGAGGCCGCCGCGATCGTGGCCGCCAAGAAGAACCTGCGCCTCCTGCTGGCCGGCAGCCTGCCCGACCCGCGGGCGCCGGGCGAGACCGTGCGCACCCTCTCCGGCGGGCTGCTGGTCCAGGGCCGCGACGCGGTCGTGGTCGACGACATGCCGCTCACGGTCGTGACCAAGCGCGCGCCGAGCGAGGTCGAATTGGCCGACCTCCGCTTCGCCTACCGGGTCGCCAAGCACGTGAAGTCGAACGCCATCGTGTACGCTAAGGGCGGCGCTACCGTGGGAATCGGGGCGGGCCAGATGTCCCGGGTCGATTCCTCGCGCATCGCCGCCTGGAAGGCCGCCGAGGGTGCCAAGCGCCTGGGGCTCGCCGACAGCCTGGCGGTGGGATCCGTCGTGGCCTCGGACGCCTTTTTCCCGTTCGCCGACGGCCTGCTGGCCGCGGCCGAGGCGGGGGCGACGGCGGTGATCCAGCCGGGCGGCTCCATGCGCGACGCCGAGGTGATCGCGGCCGCCGACGAGGCGGGCTTGGCCATGGTGTTCACCGGCCACCGTCACTTCCGTCACTGACGGCCCCGATCCGGCAGAGATCGCGACGTTCGCGCAAACGACGGAGCGGTGGTTCGCCGCCGCCGCTCCGGGGGCGGTTCGGCGTTAACGCTTTGCGGAGAAACGTGCGCCGCTGCGAAGGCTTGAGACGCGGCGGATGCGCCCGCCGGTAGCTTGCCGACCGATCTATTGGCGCAGCCTCGACCAGCGACAAGCCGGTCTAGCAGAATCGATTTTACAGAACAGAATAATAGATAGCCGAATACGCGGCATTTGACACGATTTGCGTCGGATCTATCCGGGGCTTGATATTTTGGCGCCCGGGCGTCATGAAAAATTTGCCGCTCGACGGAACTTTGTCGTCGGACTACGCGCTCTCTTCATGGATCGCGTGTGCGGTGCCCGTGGCATTGGGCTTCGGAGCCCCCATTTCGGGGATGTTGTTTCAGTGTCCTGCGCTGAACAACCTTGGGCCAGGTGACGCGATGTTACTCGCTGCAGTTCTGTTCGTGATCGGATTGCTGATCGGCTGGGCTTATACCATGCTGGTCATGATCGCGACGTCGTTTCTGATCCTGGTCGGCGCCGTGCTTCTGTTCGCGTTCGGCCCCGGTCTCGACCTGCTCCACGTGCTGATCATCCTCGGCTATCTCACCGCGCACCAGTCCGGATACCTGTTCGGAGCCTATTGCAGCGGGTATTTCGACGGTAAACGCAACCGCCAATCGCCGCTACCATAGCCAGACCGGACCGCCGGCGAGGTTGTAGATAAGCGCCCAGACGGCAATCATGGTTGTGTTGGCACCGATAACTGCGACGAGCGGCGGCCTGCGTCCGGCCCTGCGATGTAAGTGCGTCACAGCCTCGTCCACGATCCGTTCCCTCTTGTGTCTCAAAGCGTATCGAAGACGGAAGAGAACCGCTTTTGGTTCCACCAAGACTGATTCTTGATCGGCAACAAGCGGTTGTCAGCATACAACCTGTGTGTTTGTGTCGGCCGACTTCGGAGCTGCCCGTACCATTGGGTGCAAAATAATAATAGCCTTTTCGTGTCCGAATTCGCGGCAATGCCAATCTTGAGGCTGGCCGTCCCTTCTTCATGAGGCGGGATCCTCAATAGGCTGCCGATCAGCCAGTACCGAAGTTGTCGGAGCGGATGCGTGACGAAGCGCACCGGAGGCAGCAGCCCCCGAGCCCGCCCGCGCAGGTCCCACCGCGACCCTGGAAACGAAAACACCCGGACCGCGTCGGCGGCCCGGGTGTCGTCACCTGAGGAGGGTCGTGGGTCGGATCAGGTATCGGCGAAGATGTCGCGATCCTTGGTCTCGGGCACGAAGATCAGCCCGATGACGACCGTCGCGACCGCGATGACGATCGGGTACCAGAGGCCGTAATAGATGTCCCCGGTCTGGGCCACCATGGCGAAGGCGGTGGCCGGCAGCAGGCCGCCGAACCAACCGTTGCCGATATGGTAGGGCAGGGACATCGAGGTGTAGCGGATCCGGGTCGGGAACAGCTCCACCAGCATGGCGGCGATCGGGCCGTAGACCATCGTCACGAACACCACGAGGATGAACAGCAGGCCGATCACCTGCGCCACCTGGGGCCGGAAGATGTCGAACGGGTTCGCCATCTTGACGATGTCGGCGTCGCCGGCCTTCGGGTAGCCGGCCGCCTGGAGCGCAGCGGTCACGGCCTTGTTGGCCTCCGGCGCGCCGCCCTGCGGATAGGCGATCTCGGTGTCGTTCACCCGAATCGTCGCGGGCTGGCCGGGGGCGCCGGGCGCGGTGGCGTATTTCACCGAGGCCTTCGACAGGAAGTCCCGGGCGAGGTCGCAGGGCGCCGTGAACACCCGGGTGCCGACCGGATTGAACAAGGTCCCGCAGGCGGCCGGGTCGGCCGAGACGGTGACCTTCACGTTCTCGATCGCGGCTTCGAGCTTCGGGTTGGCGGTGGCGGTGATGCCCTTGAAGATCGGGAAGAACGTCGCCGCCGCGATCGCGCAGCCCGCCAGGATGATCACCTTGCGGCCGATCTTGTCCGACAGCCAGCCGAACACCACGAAGAAGCCGGTGCCGAGCAGCAGCGACCACGCGATCAGCAGGTTCGCCGTGTAGCCGTCGACCTTCAGGATCGATTGCAGGAAGAACAGCGCGTAGAACTGGCCCGTGTACCAGACCACCCCCTGGCCGGCGACGAGGCCGAACAGGGCGATGATCGCGAACTTGGCGTTCTTCCACTGGCCGAACGCCTCGGTGAGCGGCGCCTTCGAGGTCTTCCCGTCCTCCTTCATCTTCTGGAAGGCCGGCGATTCGGACAGCTGCAGCCGGATCCAGACCGAGATGCCGAGCAGCAGGACCGAGACCAGGAACGGGATGCGCCAGCCCCACTCGGCAAAGGCCGCCTCGCCGGTGAGGCTCCGGGTCGCCAGGATCACCAGCAGCGACAGGAACAGGCCCAGCGTCGCCGTGGTCTGGATCCAGCTCGTGTAGAAGCCGCGCCGGCCATTGGGGGCGTGCTCGGCCACGTAGGTCGCCGCGCCGCCATACTCGCCGCCGAGCGCGAGGCCCTGGGCCAGCCGCAGGACGATCAGGATGATCGGCGCCGCGATCCCGATGGTGGCGGCGTTGGGCAGGATGCCGACGATGAAGGTCGACAGGCCCATGATCAGGATCGTGATCAGGAAGGTGTATTTGCGCCCGACGAGATCGCCGATCCGCCCGAACACCAGCGCGCCGAACGGCCGGACGATGAAGCCGGCCGCGAAGGCCAGCAGCGCGAAGATGTCCCGGGTCGCCGGCGGGTAGGCCGAGAAGAACTGGGCGCCGATGATCGCGGCGAGCGACCCGTAGAGATAGAAATCATACCACTCGAACACGGTGCCGAGTGAGGAGGCGAAGATCACCCGCTTCTCGGCCGAACTCATCGGCCTCGCGGCGTCCCCCGCCCGTGGGATCGCAGTTGCCCCAGCCATGACCCGGTTCCTCCCTGACGACACGTGCGGCCGATGGCGTCGGCTGCGAATCTACGGACTGCGGGCCCTGCACGGGGCGCAGATCACGTATGCGTGACTGTAAGGAACCTGTTGGTCAATCCGCAATCTGGCGGTGGGGCCGGTCATCAACATGGCGGCTTGCGGTGGGTGCGATCCGCCGCTCCGGCGCCGGCCCGGGCGCTCGAACGACGAAGGGCGCGGCTCGCGCCGCGCCCTCCGATCCGTCTGCGTCGGCTCGGCTCAGTGAGCGTGCGCGCCCACCGCTCCGATGCCGGTCTCGGAGCGCACGAACTGCGCCTCGAAGGCGGCGCGCTCGCGCTGGGCCTTGCGGGACCGGTCGAGGCTCGACACGGCCCAGATCGTGAAGAACGCCAGCGGCATCGAGAACAAGGCCGGGTTGTCGTAGGGGAAGATCGGTGCGGCGTTCCCGAACGTCACCACCCAGACCGCCTTGGACAGCACGACCATCCCGACCGCCGAGATCAGCCCGACGAGGCCACCCGCGAGCGCCCCCCAGGTGGTCGTGCCGCGCCACAGGATCGACATGGCGAGCACCGGGAAGTTGCAGCTCGCCGCCACCGCGAAGGCCAGCCCGACCATGAAGGCGACGTTCTGGTTCTCGAACACGTAGCCGAGATAGATCGCCACGATCCCGATCACCACGGCCGAGAGCTTCGACAGGTTGACCTCGTGCTTCTCGGTGGTGCGCCCGCGGGCGATCACCTGGGCGTAGAGGTCGTGGCTGACCGCGGAGGCGCCAGCCAGCGTCAGGCCCGCCACCACCGCCAGGATGGTCGCGAAGGCCACCGCCGAGATGAAGCCCAGGAAGTACGGGCCGCCCACCGCGTTGGCGAGGTTGACGGCGACCATGTTGGTGCCGCCGATCATGTCCTTCAGCTTGTCGAAGGTGCCCGCCGCGCCGAGCTTGAAGTAGCTCGGGTCCGACATCAGCAGGGCGATGCCGCCGAAGCCGATGATGAACGTCAGGATGTAGAAGTAGCCGATCAGGCCGGTGGCGTAGAACACCGACTTGCGTGCGGCCTGCGCGTCGGCGACCGTGAAGAAGCGCATCAGGATGTGCGGCAGGCCGGCGGTGCCGAACATCAGGCCGACGCCGAGCGAGATCGCCTCGATCGGGTTCGAGACCAGGCCGCCGGGCGCCATGATGGCGTCGCCCTTCGGGTGGACCTGAACCGAGCTGGCGAACAGCGCCTCCGGGTTGAAGCCGTATTTCAGCAGCACCGCGCCGGCCATGAAGGTCGCGCCGCCGAGCAGCAGGCAGGCCTTGATCACCTGGACCCAGGTGGTGGCCTTCATGCCGCCGAAGGCGACGTAGACGATCATCAGCACGCCGACGATGATCACCGCGTAGAGGTAGGGCAGGCCGAACAGCAGCTGGATCAGCTTCCCGGCGCCGACCATCTGGGCGATCAGGTAGAAGGCCACCACCACCAGGGTGCCCACCGCCGAGATGATGCGGATCGCGGTCTGGTCCAGGCGGAAGCTCGCGACGTCGGCGAAGGTGAACTTGCCGAGGTTGCGCAGGCGCTCGGCGATCAGGAACAGCACGATCGGCCAGCCGACCAAGAAGCCGGTGGAGTAGATCAGCCCGTCGAAGCCCGAGGTGTAGACCAGGCCCGAGATGCCCAGGAACGAGGCGGCCGACATGTAGTCGCCGGCGATCGCCAGGGCGTTGGTGCCGGCCGAGATGCCGCCGCCCGCGGCGTAGAAGTCGGCGGCCGACTTGGTGCCCTTGGCGGCCTTGTAGGTGATGCCCAGCGTCAGCAGGACGAAGAACAGGAACATGCCGATGGCCGGCCAGTTCGTGGCCGATTGCGAGACGGCGCCGAGGTCAGGCCCGGCCGCATAGGCCGCGCAGGCCGTGATCGTGGCCAGCGTGAGGCCGAGGAGTATGCGGTTCATCGGCCGACTTTCCGCTTCAGTGCGTCGCTCAGCGCGTCGAAGCGCGTGTTGGCCCGGGCCACGTAGATGCCGGTGAGCGCGAAGGCGAACAGGATCACGAACACGCCCATGAACAGCCCGAGCGAGGCGGTGCCGCCGCCGACCTTCACGGCGAGCAGCGACTTGTCGAAGGCGATCAGGCCGATGAAGCCGAAATAGACCACCAGCATCAGGATCGTCAGGATCCAGCCGAACCGGGTGCGCTCGGTGACGAGCTGCTTGAATTCCGGGGTCCGGACGATCCGGTCGATCTGCGGATCGACCGTCGCGGCGGGCTTGCGGGTTGATGGGGGCGCCGTGCCCCCGCGAAGGCCGAGTGTCGAGCCGCTCATGGCGTATTCCTCCCGCGAGGGCGCTTCGGCCCTCCGGTTCCTCTTGAGACCAAGGTTCGTGATTTGTGTTGGGAACGGGCGCCGGACCGGCACCCGCCTCGTCGTTCCTGCGCGGTCCGGCCGATCAGGGCCGGTTCTGCCGGTTCTCGATCAGATCCTCGACCACGGCAGGTTCGGCCAGGGTCGAGGTATCGCCCAGCGAGCCGAAATCGTCCTCGGCGATCTTGCGCAGGATGCGGCGCATGATCTTGCCGGAGCGGGTCTTGGGCAGGCCGGGGGCGAACTGGATCAGGTCCGGCGAGGCGATCGGCCCGATATCCTTGCGGACCCAGGTCACGAGCTCCTTGCGCAGGGCGTCGTCGCCTTCCTCGCCGTCGTTGAGGGTGACGTAGGCGTAGATGCCCTGGCCCTTGACATTGTGCGGGTAGCCGACCACCGCCGCCTCGGCGACCTTGGGGTGGGCGACCAGCGAGGATTCGACCTCCGCGGTGCCCATCCGGTGGCCCGAGACGTTGATCACGTCGTCGACCCGGCCGGTGATCCAGTAATAGCCGTCCACGTCCCGGCGGGCGCCGTCGCCGGTGAAGTACTTGCCCGGATAGGTCGAGAAGTAGGTCTGCTCGAACCGCTCATGGTCGCCGTAGACCGTGCGCATCTGGCCGGGCCAGGAATCCGCGATGCAGAGGTTGCCCTCGCACGGGCCCTGCAGAACCTTGCCCTCGGCATCGACCATCTCGGGCTTCACGCCGAAGAACGGCCTCGTCGCCGAGCCCGGCTTCAGGGCTGTGGCGCCCGGGAGCGGGGTGATCAGGATACCGCCGGTCTCGGTCTGCCACCACGTGTCGACGATGGAGCAGCGCCGATCGCCGACAACATTGTAGTACCATTCCCAGGCTTCCGGGTTGATCGGCTCGCCGACCGAGCCGAGCACCCGCAGCGAGGCCCGCGAGGTCTTCTTCACCGGACCTTCGCCGCCGCCCATCAGCGAGCGGATCGCGGTCGGCGCGGTGTAGAAGATGTTGACCTTGTGCTTGTCGACCACCTCCCAGAACCGGGAGGTCGACGGGTAGGTCGGGATGCCCTCGAACATCAGCGTGGTCGCGCCGTTGGCGAGGGGCCCGTACACGATGTAGCTGTGGCCCGTGACCCAGCCGACATCGGCCGTGCACCAGTACACGTCGCCCTCGCGGTAATCGAAGACGTATTGGTGGGTCATCGAGGCGTAGACCAGGTAGCCGCCGGTGGTGTGCACCACGCCCTTCGGCTGGCCGGTCGAGCCCGACGTGTAGAGGATGAACAGCGGGTGCTCGGCCTCCACCGGCTCGGCCGGGCAATGGTCGGTCACCTGCTCGGCGGCCTCGTCGTAGTAGACGTCGCGGCCCGCTTCCATGGCAATGCTGCCGCCGGTGCGGCGCACGACGATCACGTGCTCGACCAGATCGGTGCCGATCCGCTTGATCGCCTCGTCGACATTGGCCTTCAGCGGCACCTTGCGGCCGCCGCGCAGGCCCTCGTCGGCGGTGATCACCACCTTGGAGGTGCAGCCCTGGATGCGCGATGCCAGCGAATCCGGTGAGAAGCCGCCGAACACGATGGCGTGGATCGCGCCGAGCCGCGCGCAGGCCAGCATCGCGTAGGCGGCCTCGGGGATCATCGGCATGTAGAGGGTGACGCGGTCGCCCTTGCCGACGCCGCGGTTGCGCAGGACGTTGGCCATCCGGCAGACCTGCGCGTGCAGCTCCCGGTAGGTGATGTGCTTGGATTCGTCCGGGTTGTCGCCTTCCCAGATGATCGCGGTCTGGTCGCCGCGGGTCTCCAGGTGCCGGTCGATGCAATTGTAGGCGACGTTGGTCTTGCCGTCCTCGAACCACTTGATCGAGATCTTGCCGGGCTCGAAGCTCGTGTCCTTCACCCTGGTGAAGGGCGTCATCCAATCGATGCGCTTGCCGTGCTCGGCCCAGAAGGCGTCCGGATCGGAGACCGACGCCTCGTACAGCGCGCGATATTGGGCGTCGTCGACGTGAGCACCCTCACGCCACGCAGCCTGCACCTCGACGACCTTGCCTTCCATGGCGTTCCATCCCTGTTTGGTGCCCGATCGTATCGCGGCGTCGGCCGCGCAGCCAGGACTTCCAAAGTAACGTAGCCTACATCGTGCGATGTCGGTATCGTCGCCAAGCCGCTTTCCCCGCCGACAAAGACGCGGAAATAAGTTGGGCGCAATTTAAGGCTTGAGTGAAGGTCGGCCGATGCGCTGTCAAGCGGAGCTTGGCGGCATGCACGTCAGCCGCGGCCGGGTGTTTCCGAATACTTCGCGGAAACGGTCAGGTGAGTGCGCCGGGGGGGCGAACTCACCCGTTCGCCGCCCGCCGCGTCGGCATGATGATCTCCACCAGCGTGCCGTCCTCCGGCCGCGCCGAGAGCTTGAGACGGCCGCCATTGGCCTCGACCAGGGCACGGGGCAGGGCGAGGCCGTCCTCGACATCGCCGGCCGATCCGGCGGCGGGCACCGTTGCCCCGGCGCCGGTATCCCGCACCCGCAGCGCGATCGCCGCGCTCTCGGTCGAGCCGGTGGAGACGATCACCTGTCCGCCCGCAACCGAGCGCCGGATCGCGTGCTCGATCACGAGGCAGGCCGCCCGGCTGACCGAGCGCTCGTCGGCCTCCAGGTCGTCGAGGTCGGTGGAGAAGCTGGTGCGCACCACGATCCGGCCGCGGGCGGCCTCGCTCTGGAGCCGCGCGACGCAGCCGGCCACCACGTCGTTCAGCGCGATGCGGCGCGGATCGAGCCGCAGGGCACCGGCCTCGACGGTGGCGAGGTCGAGGAGTTCGCCGACGCGCTCCAGCATCAGCTCGCCCGATGTCCGGATCTGGGCGAGGCAACCGCGATAGCGCACGTCCCCGAGGGGGCCGAACGGCTCCTTCAGCATCGCGTCCGCCAGCTCGATCATCCCGGTCAACGGACCCCGGAAGGCCCGATCCAGGCGCGCCAGCGCCGAGTCGAGGCCGCCGCCGGGGGCCGCGGTCGGCCCCTCGGCGCTCGGCTCAATCTGGGCGGCAAGGGGCGGCGCGGCGTTCAGGACGGCGACCCGGCGCCCGTCGACCCGGGCGGGCGAGACGCCGAGCGTCAGCGCCCGTCCGGCCACAGAGACCGAGCCCGGGCTTCCGGCCGCACCGCGCAGGACGTCGGCCACGGCCAGCACGCTCCCCCGATCGAACAGCGCGACGAAGCTGCCGCCGACGATCTCGCGGGGATCGCACCCGAACAGCTCGGCGGCCGCCCGGTTCAGCGCCACGATCCGGCCGGCGGCGTCGAGGGTCAGGACGCCCGCCTCCAGCGCGTCGAGGGCGGCTTCCGCGGCGGCGGTGCGTTCGGCTTGCGCGGCGCGCGCGAGCCGCTCGGCCGTGAGCGCGCCGGCCGGGTCGGCCTCGTCGAGGGGGCGCAGGACCAGGCAGGTCGCCGGCCGGCCTTCCCAGGTGCAGGCGCCGCCCATCACTTCGACCGGCCGGCTGCTGCCGTCGGCCGCCGCGACGGCCGTCCGCCGCGCGGCCGGCTCCGGACCGTCCGGCTGGGGCACCCCACGGAACAGCCGCTCGAGGCCGGCCGTCGTGAGTGCCGGAACGTCGGCGTAGCCGGTCAGCGCAAGGGCGGCCTGATTCGCCGCCAGGATCGCGCCGTCGCGATGCACCAGCGTCGGCAGCGGCAGTCCGGCCAGGAAATCGGGATCGCGCGAGACCGCGGATTCGCGGGCCTCCGGGCCGTCGGCGAGGGAGCCAGGAATGGAATCGGCAAGAGAACCGGCAAGAAAGCCGGCATGCGGGCCGGGGAACGGCATGACCGCGCCGCCCCGGGGTGCCGGGATGTCGGTCTCCGCGTCGTCGCCGGCGTAACGGGCTCCGAGCGCCCGCGCGATCTCCCGGAAGGCGGCGTGCTCGTCGGTCGAGAGCGGCGGCGGCTCGACGACGGTTGCGGCAGGGGAAGGCGGCTCGGAGAACGGCTCGGAGGGCGCGGGAGCGGCGTCGGCCGGCGTCTCGGTCGGCTCCTCAGCCGCCTCCGGTTGCCTCTCCACGCTGGTGATCGCGGGCTTCGGCCCGGCCGGGATCGGGGCGGGAAGCTCGGCCGGCGGGACAGCCTCGGCTGCCGCCGGCTCGACGCTCGCGGGTTCCGGCGCGGTCGGCACCGGTACGGACAAGGCGGAGGCATCGGGCGCCGGCACCGGCTCGGGCGACCGCTCGGGAGCCGCGGCCGGCGCGATCGGGGCCGTGGCCGCCTTCGAACCCAGCGCTGCCGGCACGCTGCGCACCAGCCCGAACCCGCCGAAGCCGGAGAACGCCACATCCCCCCGCCCCAGTGGTGCGCCGGACAGCTCCACCTGGAACGGGCCGTCGCCGAGATCCAGGCAGGCCGGCTCGGCGCGGAAGGTCATGCGTTCGGCAAGCGCCGCGAACATCCCGTCGGCGCCGGTGATCCGGCCGGTCCCGGCGAGCTCCTGCCAGCGCTGGCCGATGAGGCCGGTGAGGCCCTCGGACCCGGTCAGCGTCGTCAGCGCCCCGGAGGCATCGCTGCGCCACAGGAAGCGGTCCCCCGTGTTCAGGGCCGGCGCCTCGACCGGGACGGCGGCGGGCGCCGGTTCGCTCGCGGGTGCCTCCGGCTGCCGCGCCGCCGGGACACCGTGTCGTGGGCGCGGCAGCTTCACCGGGGCTGTCGGAATCACCAGGAAGACCGGCCGGCCGTCGTCTCGGGTCCCGCGGACGACCTGGCAGAGCGTTGGCGGGGCGATCCGCCTCGCGTCGAGGGCGAGGCGCGCGAGCCGGGGCGCGGTGTCGTGCGGGTTGGCCCGGGCGACATGACCGGCGAGGGTCGCGCGGTCGGCCTGCCCGAGTGCCGCGCAGAGGGCCTGTCCCGCCGGGGAGGCGAGCAGGATCCGCCCGTCGACCGGGTCGATCACGAAATGAAGGCCGTCTCGGTCGGCCAGCGCGGCGGCCAGGCTGGGCAGGCGCGCCCAGGCCGCGAACGCAGCGACGAGGTCGGCCTCGGCTGCTCCAGCGGTCGATGTCTGTCTCGTCTGCAAAGCCCGCGACCCCGAACCTACGCCCGATCCCTCGTCCCCCGGCCCGCTTTGCCCGAGAAACACGCCCAACCGTACCCCTATTGTAAAGCCACCTGGGTTGCGACGCTGGACTCTTGCGCCGAGCGTCACACGTTTACGTCATGTCAACCTTAATGATGACGGCGCAGGTGGCATATGGCGGCGAATCAGTTATTGTGCAGTGCACAAGGCGCCATCAAAAGCCGAATTGAGAGGAGACGTCCATGAGCAACCCCCCGAATTACGAAGTCCCGACCGAGATGCGCGACTTCGCCGAGAAGAGCGTCGATCAGGCCCGCAAGGCGTTCGATAGCTTCATCGGCGCGGCCCGCCGCACCGCCGACACCGTTCAGGGTTCGGCCGAGGTCGCCCGCACCAATGCGCAGGACGTCTCGTCCCGCGGCTTCGAATATGCCGAGCAGAACGTGAACGCCGCGTTCG
Source organism: Methylobacterium sp. CM6246 (assembly GCF_054818005.1). Classification (NCBI taxonomy): domain Bacteria; kingdom Pseudomonadati; phylum Pseudomonadota; class Alphaproteobacteria; order Hyphomicrobiales; family Methylobacteriaceae; genus Methylobacterium; species Methylobacterium sp. CM6246. The sequence continues at coordinate 5,722,467 of NZ_JBTXKY010000001.1, read as the reverse complement.
ACTTGGCGCAGAAGCTGGTCCGCTCGCGCGACGTGCAGGAGGCCATGCAGCATCAGGCCGAGTTCGTGCGTAGCCAATTCGCCGCCATCCAGGCGCAGGCGAAGGAGTTCAGCGGCATCGCTCAGAGTGCGATGCAGCAGGGCGCCGAGCGGGCCAAGACGGCGATGCAGCAGAGCGCCGACGAGACCCGCAAGGCCATGGAGCAGGGCCAGGATGCCGTCCGGCAGACGACCCAGAACGTCCAGGACGCCGCCGACCGCTCGTCGCACTGACGCCGTCCGCGCTTTGACCTGTCTCTGCGGCCCGCTTCCGGTTTCCCGGAGGCGGGCCGTCTCGTTTTCGCCGGTATTGCCATCGAGAGCCGCCGGAGCAGGAACGATGCGCCTGCGTCGCGCGAAAGGATCACGGATGCGCCTCACCTCACACGGCCGATCCGGGCTGCGGGCCCCGTTCCGGCTGACCCTCGCCGCCTTGGCGTTCGCCGCCGCGCTTCCGGGCTCCGTCGCTCAGGCTCAGTACGGCGGTGGCTATGGTGCGCCGCCGCCGGGTTACGACGATCCGGCCGACGAGGGCCCCTATCGCCCCGCCCCGCGCCGCCGTGAGCGCCAGCCGGTCGGCTACAATTGCGATGCCATTCAGCAGGGCCTCACCGGGCCGAAGCCGTTCGCATGCCCGCTTCCGGGTCCGCGCCCCCTCGGGGTCCGCTGCTTCTGCGACCTCCCGATCGCCTCGTTCAGCCCGCCGCAGACCGCGGTCGGCCGCGTGGTCCCCTGAGAGGACGCGGGTCTTCAAGCCCAACAGGATCGCCGCTGCGCCTCCACCCAAATGTCTCCGGTGGTTTGAATTCGTGGACGAAGCGCGGGTCTCCTCTTCCGCGCCAACTGGCGGATTCAAACATCGAGGTCGGCAGAAGGCACGGGGGACACCGCGGATCTCCCTCCCCCCTCTGCGGGGGAGGGTGGCCCCCGAAGGGGGTCGGGAGAGGGGAGCGACGGTGCAGGATCGGGCTCTGCCCGGCATGCCGGTCGCGCCCTTATCTGAACCCGGGTCCCCTCTCCCGACCCGGCCTAACGGCCGGCCCACCCTCCCCCGCAGAGGGGGGAGGGAGACGCGCTTGGGGTCAGCCTTGGCCCTCATCCGGCAGCGATGTGTGAACGTCGCAGCTCGCTAGGGGAGGGGGCAACGCGCGCCCTTCACGAGCCGATGCGCGAAAAACCTGGCACTTCCGCAGGCAGATTCCACCCGCATCGGGTCATGCGTGACTCTGCAATGTCCTGTCGAGCGGATCGGCGCGTTCCATCAAAACGCCGTCCGTCGCCCCTGTCATAAGCCGGCTTTCGTTCGCCGCCCACGCACATCCCACCTTGCGTAATCCGAAGCCCGCCACCTACAAGTTGGGCAAGGGAAACGTCGCCCCAACCGGGTGACGACGGGACGGCGCGGGCCGCGTGGCACCGCCCCGCAGGGAGAGAGACGCGTGACATTCGCTCGGTACGGCGCAGCCTTGGCGCTGCTCTGCGGACTCGGCTCGCTGTCGCCGGCGCGGGCCGCCGAATGCGCCAATCGCGGCCAGCTCGACGACACCTATTGCGACACGAACCAGGATCTCGTCGCCGACATCCCGGCCAAGACCCGCGATCCGAGCGTCATCGTGTTCGCCTACACGCCGGTCGAGGACCCCGCGGTCTACGAGAACGCGTTCAAGCCGTTCACCGCCCACCTGTCGCAATGCACCGGCAAGCGTGTCGTCTACTATCCGGTCCAGTCGAACTCGGCCGAGATCGAGGCGATGCGCTCGGGGCGGCTGACGGTGGCGGGCTTCTCCACCGGGCCGCTGGGCTTTGCCGTGAACATGGCGGGCGCGGTGCCGTTCGCCGCCAAGGGGACCGAGAAGGGGGCCGAGGGCTACAACCTGATCGTCGTCGTGAAGGCGAGCAGCCCGTACAAGACGCTCGCCGACCTCAAGGGCAAGCGCGTCGCCCACACCGCCCCGTCGTCGAATTCCGGAAACCTCGCCCCGAAGGCGCTGTTCCCCGAGCAGGGCCTCAAGCCCGGCGAGGATTACAAGATCGTCTATTCGGGCGGTCACGACAAGTCGGCGCTCGGCGTCGGCACCGGCGATTACGACGCCGCGCCCGTGGCCTCCGACGTGTTCAACCGGATGGTCGCCCGCGGCACGATCAAGGGCGACGATTACCGCGTGATCTACACCAGCGAGAAGTTTCCGAGTTCCGGCTTCGCCTACGCGCACGATCTCAAGCCGGAACTCGCCGAGAAGCTGAAGCAATGCTTCTACGACTTCCGCTTCCCGCCCGACATGGTGAAGGATTTCGAGGGCGATGACCGGTTCGCGCCGATCACCTACCTCAAGGACTGGGCCATCGTGCGCAAGGTCGCGGAGGAGTCGGGCACGCCCTACAACAAGGCGGCCTACGAGCGCGAGGCCGCCCGCGAGGCCGAGGCCGCGCGCAAGAAGGCCGAAGGCGCGCCCAAGCCGTGACCGCGTCCGCTGCGCTGCGCGCGCCCGGGACCGAGGTGCGGGCGGAGGATCCGCGCGCCCTGGTGATCCGCGGGCTCGTCAAGGAATACCGGGCCGGGCAGCCGGTCCTGCGGGGCATCGACCTGGTGGTGCCGGGCACGGGCCTCACCGCGATCATCGGGCCGTCCGGCACCGGCAAGAGCACGCTGATCCGGTGCATCAACCGATTGGTGCAGCCCACCGCGGGCGAGATCCTGTTCCGCGGCGAGGACTTGGCCAAACTGTCCGGCCGCCCCCTGCGCCGGGCGCGACGGCGGATCGGCATGGTGTTCCAGGAATACAACCTGGTCGAGCGCCTCTCCGTGATGGAGAACCTGTTGTGCGGGCGCCTCGGCTACGTGCCGGTCTGGCGGGCGTGGCTGCGCCGGTTCCCCGAGGCCGATATCCAGCGCGCCTTCGATCTCCTCGAGTCCGTCGGGCTCTCCGGCTTCGCCACGCGCCGGGCCGACGCCCTGTCGGGCGGCCAGCGCCAGCGGGTCGGCATCGCACGGGCGATCATGCAGGAGCCCGAGATCGTGCTGGCCGACGAGCCGACCTCGTCGCTCGACCCCAAGAGCTCGGTGGAGATCATGGAGATCCTGTCCCGGCTCGCGGCCGAGCGCGGGGTGCCGGTGGTGGTCAACATCCACAACGTGGCGTTGGCCCAGCGCTTCGCCACGCGGATCGTCGGCATGTCGGGCGGGCACGTCGTCTATGACGGGCCGCCCGATCGCCTGAGCGAGCGCGACCTGCGCGGCATCTACGGCGGCGAGAACTGGCTCGAATGAGCGCCGTCCCCCAGCCGGCCGACCGGAGCGCGGCCGCCCGCGTCGCCTTCCGCCCCAACTGGACCGCCCGGGCCGGCTGGCTGCTGCTTGCGGCCTACGCCGTGTATGCCGCCAGCCAGCTCGGCTTTGCGCCCGAGCGCTTCGCCACCGGGCTCACCCACGGCCGGCAATTCCTGGCCCGGATGTTCCCGCCGAACTTCTCCCGGTGGGAGCTGATCCAGTCCGGCATCGTCGAGAGCGTGCAGATCGCCGTGATCGCCACCGTGATCGGGATCGTGATCGCCCTGCCGATCGGCTTCCTGGCCGCCCGCAATCTGATGCCGGCCTGGGTCACGTGGCCGACCCGGGCGCTGATCGCCCTGTGCCGGTCGTTCCACCCGATCATCGTGGCGATCCTGTTCGTGAAGGCGATCGGCTTCGGGGCGCTGGCCGGCGTGATGGCGCTGATCGTCGCGTCCGTCGGCTTCATCGCCAAGCTGTTCGCCGAGGCGATCGAGGAGATCTCCCTGAAGCAGGTCGAGGCGGTGCGGGCGACCGGCGCCGGCTTCCTGTCGACGCTGATCATGGGCGTGCAGCCGCAGGTGTTGCCGCGCTTCATCGGCTTCGCGACCTACCAGCTCGATTCCAACCTGCGGAACTCGACCATGGTCGGGATCGTCGGCGGCGGCGGCATCGGAGCGACCCTGTTCACCGCCTACCAGCGCTTCGACTACGACGTGGTGCTGGCGATCCTGATCGTCATCGTGGCGCTGATCATGGTGGCCGAGATCGTCTCGGGCTGGGCCCGGAAGGTGTTCCAGTGAGCGCCGGCACGGCCTTGGCGGCCCCCCCGCGGCGCTGGCAGCGCTTCTCGCCGTGGAAGCGCGTGGCACGGCTCGCCTTCACGCTGTTCGCCGTCGCCGCCTTCGTGGCGAGCCTGCGCACGATCGAGGTGATCCCGGAGTTCCTCTACGACGCCCCCGACCAGATGGCCGACCTGTTCGGCCGGATGTGGCCGATGGATGCCGGCTATATCGGGCCGACGCTGCGCGCGCTGGTGGAGACCCTGCACATCGCCACGCTGGGCACGCTGATCGCCATCGTGATCGCGGTGCCGATCGGGCTGCTCGCCGCCCGCAACATCACCCCCAGCCTCCCCCTGAACCTGTTCGCCAAGTTCGTGTTCGTGACCTCCCGGTCTGTGAATTCCCTGGTCTGGGCGCTGCTGTTCGTGGCGGTGTTCGGCCCGGGACCGCTCGCCGGAACGCTGGCGATCGCGCTGCGCTCGGTGGGCTTCACCGGCAAGCTCCTGGCCGAGGCGCTTGAGGAATCGAACCGCGGCTCGATCGAGGCCCTGCAGGCTGCGGGCGCCGGGCGGCGGGCCACGCTGCTGATGGGCTACTGGCCGCAGGTGAAGCCGGCCTTCTGGTCGATCGCGCTGTTCCGGTGGGACATCAACATCCGCGAATCCGCCGTCCTCGGCCTGGTCGGGGCAGGCGGCATCGGGGTCGCGCTCGATACGGCGCTGAATCTGCTCTACTGGGATCAGGTCGCCGTGGTGCTGGCCGCAATTTTTGCGGTGGTGATCGTGGCCGAGATCGTCGTCACCACGGTGCGGGCAAAGGTTCTCTAGCCTTCATCGAGATGTGGTGAACGCGGGATAAGGCGCGTTCTCAGTCCGGGCTTCGCATCGGAGAACCGGAACGATCGGTGCGATGCATGGACGGGGCGCCGATCCGGACTCCACGGGCGGAACCTTTCGAAGCTCACGATCGCCGTGTTCGCCTGACGCCGCCGTTCCGATACCCGCGCGGCACGCGGCATTATCAAAAGTTGTCAAATGGCGGCGCAATACGCGCGCAGTCGCGATAAGGCGCCGCCAATTTTTAATCCCCACCGGTGCGTGCGCGCCGGCACGTCACGATGGCGTTGGCGTCCCCATATCAGTCTCAAGCAAGAGGAAGCGGGTTCGACCAATCGAACCGTACTTGTAAGAGCGTGAGTTTATTTATGAAGACCCGTATCGCCGCCGCCGTCACCGCCCTTCTCCTTGGCGTTGCCCCGCTCTCGTCTGCCATGGCCGATAACGGTGCCCGCTGGACCGGCTTTGCGCCCTACGACGTCGAAGCCACGCATTCGCTCGGCCTCGGCGTCCACGACAACCCCTACTACGAGGGCTGTCCGATGAGCTCGGCGGCCGAGGGCAACGCCAACCAGCAGACGCGTCCCGTGAAGCAGTACGGCCAGACCGCCGGTGGAAACCGCTGCTGATCGGTCGCGGGACCCGTCCCCCGCCCGGGATCGGAACAGCGTGATGGGTGCGACCCCGGCGTAAGCGGCGCGCCTCGCACCCCAAACCTCTCGCGCTTGGGAGAGGGAGCCCGTCGCAGCCGCCATGAGCGATGGCGGGCTCTTGATGGAAGACTTCGCCATCAACCCGAAGGGCATTGAGGAGCCGTCGCGCCATGACACGCACGAGCCTGAAGCGAGCCGGACTGATCCTCGGCCTGATCGCGTCGCCGGCGTGCCTCGACGCTTCGCAGGCCGACCCCGTCACCGGCACGGGCGGCGGACCCGAGACGACCGTGAACGCGCCCTACCGCTCGTCGGTGGGCCAGACGGTCCCGCCGGGGCGTGCGGCGGCTCCGCTGCACGATCCGAACGCGCGGACGACGCGCCAGAAGGATCTCGACCCCGTCCTCGGCAGCATCTGCGACGCTTGCTGAGCCGGTGTCCAACCACCCTGATACCCGATCGAAACCAACGGGATAGGTCATTTGGATTGTTTGCACCCCTCCGGTGCCCTCGACAGTCAGGGCCAGGAGGTCGCCCTGCGTCAGGGTGGCGGCCGCGGTAGGCGCAGTCCGACGCCGCGGCCCCGGTGGTCCGTCAACGACGGTGGGTTGCCATCGCCCCCCCCTGGCCGCGGCTCTTCGGCCGCTCGCGGTGGTCGAAGTGCTGTCGCCCTCGACGATGGACTATGGCAGGGGCGGCAAGCTCAAGTTCTACAAGTCCCTGCCGACGCTGCGCCACGTCGCTCCGATCTACCGGGACCAGATGCGCGTCGAAACCTTTGAGCGGACGGATGAGGGGTGGCGCATTCATGTTTCGACCGCACCAGAAGGCGTCTTGAGGTCCGATGCGGTCGATCTCGAGATCGACCTCGACCGGACCCGTTTCGATGCCCCCGTGCGGCGACCGAGCTTGGACGCCGACGAAGCGCGCTGAGCCTCGTTCCGTCCGCCATCTGCGACGGCCGGGGTCGAGGGATGGTGGTGGGCCGAGGTGGAGGCGCGGAGACTTACCGTTATGCGGCGGTCGTCCAGACGACGCCGCGTCGTTCCGGCGACGATGCAGCGCCGACAGGTGCTCGGCAACGAAAAAGCCGGCCGGTCACGACGGTGACCGGCCGGCTTCATGCCCAGAAAGCTCTGTGCGCCCGGATCACCTCACCCTCAGCCTCACGATGAGGCGGGTACCGAAGATCCGGATCCGTCGTCAGCTCAGTTCAGCACGACGACCTTGGCGCCGACCTTCACACGCTCGTACAGATCGGTGACATCGTCGTTGGTCATCCGGATGCAGCCCGAAGACACCGCCTGGCCGATCGTGTCCGGCTCGTTGGAGCCGTGGATGCGGTATTCGGTGCTGCCGATATACATGGCGCGGGCGCCGAGCGGGTTCTCGATGCCGCCGGCCATGTAGCGCGGCAGGTCGGGGCGGCGGGCGATCATGGCCTTCGGGGGCGTCCAGGACGGCCACTCGCGCTTGGCGGTGACCTTGTTGACGCCGCTCCAGCTGAAGCCCGGCCGGCCGACGCCGACGCCGTAGCGGATCGCCTCGCCGTTACCCATCACGTAGTACAGGCGGCGCTCGGCGGTGGAGACCACGATCGTGCCAGGCGCGTACGGGGCGTTGAACGCCACGATCTCGCGGGGGATCGGCTGGACCTGCGCCTGCGGCGCGTCCTGCACGCCCTGGCCGTAGCCCGGGGTGCCCTGGTACCCGTACTGGCCCGGATCCGAATAATACTCCTCGGCGCCGTTGGTCCCGAAGGGATCGTAGGCCGGGGCGGCCAGCGCCGGCGCGGCGGACAGAACAGTTGCGGCAAGGAGCGCCGCGAGGGCGGTGGCCGAGGTCTTCATGGTGTGCCTGCCTGTGCGATAACCTTTGCTATTACAAGCGTGAGCATAGGTTGGCAGTTCCACCCGCCGAAGAAGATTTTCGCTGACGTTGGAATACGTAAGCGGGTTCGCGCGTGCCGCGCGCCACACCCTGCGCTCTGCATCGCCCCGCTCCGAACATCAGTAACCATCGTTCGTGATCACCGACGCGTCACGCGACCTCGTCGGTGTGAACGTCGAAGCGCGCCAGGTGGGCGTAGCCGAAATTGGTCGAGATCGCGCAGTCGGTGGCATCGCGGCCCCGGGCCATGACGATGCGGCCGATCCGCTGGCGATTGTGCCTCGCGTCGAACGTGTACCAGCGCGGGCCGTCGGGTCCCTGGAGGTAGACCTCGAACCAGGCGGAGAAATCCATCGGCGCCGGGTCCTTCGGCACGCCGATGTCGCCGAGGTAGCCGGTGGCGTAGCGGGCCGGGATGTTCATGCACCGGCAGAACGCCACCGCGAGATGCGCGAAGTCGCGGCAGACGCCCTCGCGCTGCATGAAGCCGTCATGGGCGGTGCGGGTCGCGTCGGCGCGCTGGTAGTCGAACCGGATGCGCTCGTGCGTGTAGGCGACGATCGCCTGCACCCGGGCCCAGCCCTCGAGCGTGTTGCCGAACAGCGACCAGGCCGTCTGGGAGAGCTTGTCGGTGTCGCAGTAGCGGGAGCCCAGCAGGAAGACCATCACGTCGTCCGGCAGGTCCTGGACCGGGATCTGCTGGGCCTCCGGGACGTAGGCGTCGAGGAGCCCGGAATCCTGGATCGTGAAGTCCGCCGAGATCGTCATCAGGCCGGGCGGCGCGACGATGCGATGGCAGACGTTGTCGTACACGTCCCGGTACGTATGCGACGGGACCCACGGATCGAACCGGATCTCCTGCGGGGTCAGCAGGTCGGGCATCCGGGAGGGATGGACGCTGAGCATCAGGACCATGGGCGTGGGCTGGGTCAGGCTGAAGCCGATATCGTAACCCGTCCTGATCTTCATCGCGGCCACCTGCTGTCCTCTCGCCCCGGCGGGTCGCCCCGCATGTTCCATCCGGATCCGCGGGCTCAACGCGCCACGATCGGCGGATGAGCTTCAAATCCTGGTGTTCGTGCCTCGTCGTCAGGCAGTTCGACCACATCGACGTCCACCCGCATGCCGAGATCGTCGCTGGCGAGCCCGAAGAACGAGCCGTGCAGCGGCACGGCCTGCGCCGGATCGCGCGCCACCGCCACGCGGATCAGGTCGCGGTTGCCGACGATCCCGTTGGTCGGGTCGAACTCGATCCAGCCGGCGCCCGGCAGGTAGACCTGCAGCCATGCATGGGTCGAGCCGCCGCCGACATGGCGGGCGCGGTCGTTGCGCGGGTTATACAGGTATCCGGAGACGAACCGGGCGGCCATGCCGAGCGCCCGGACCGCCTCCATCATCAGCACCGCGAAGTCCCGGCACGAGCCGCGCTTGCTGCGCAGGGTCGTCAGCGGCTCCTGCACGCCCTTCTCGGAGCGGGCGAGGTAGGTGAAGTTCGCCCGCACGCTCCGGGTCATGTCGGCGAGCAGCTCCTGGGTCGGGATCCGGCCGTCGGCCGGGATGAAGCTGCGCGCCCAGGCATCGACCTCGTGGCGCGGATCGGGCCATTGCCGCTCGATCGACCGGGACAGGTCGGGCATGTCCTCGACCCCGTACCCGAACGGGTAATGGGTGGCGTGGGGCGCCAGCGGGAAGACCGGGGCGTGCTCGGGGGTGTGGTCGAGGGTGATCCCGCACACGAAGGTCAGGGTCTCGGCCCGGCCCCCGAAGGTCGCCACCGCGACGCAATTGCCGAACACGTCGAACATCCAGCGCAGGGCCGTGGGCTCGGGTGTGATCTCGAGTGAGGCCTCGATCAGGCGCTGGTCGTAGCTGTCCCGGGGCCGGAACATGATCCGGTGCTCGCCGAAGGCGACCGGGCGCCGGTACCGGTAGACCGTGCGGTGACGGACGGACAGGATCGGCAAACTGGAGGCTCCTCGCGCCGATACGTCGACCGTCAATGCAAGGGCCGGGCCTGTCGCCGTCTCAGGTGACCGGCGGTGCCGGATCCGTGGTCGCCCGCTCGGCCTCCACCAGCACGTCGAAGGGGCGCCAGGGCTTTGCGATGAACACCGCTTCGCTCGGCAGGTCCGGCCGGCGGGCGCCCTGGCCGGTGGTGACCACCAGGCGGGCCCGGGGCCACAGGGTCGCCACCGCGCGGGCGAGCTGAAGACCGGTCATGGCGCCCGCGAGCTGGATGTCGGCGAAGACCAGGGCGACGTCGCCGCCGCGGGCCTGGAGCACGACCAGGGCGGCCTCGGCGCTGTCGCAGCCGACGACCTCGAGCTCGGTCTCCTCCAGCAGAGTCTCGGCCAGCGCGCGCAGCTGCGGGTCGTCCTCGACCACCAGCGCCAGGCGCGGGCTCGCCGCCTCGGCGGCCTGCGGGCTCGGCGTCGGAGCGACGGACGGCTCGACCTCGGCCTGCCGCACCCGGCGCACCAGGGCGGCAAGGTGTTCCGGCACGCCCTCCGACATGAGGTCGTCGTAGATCGACGCCAGCGTCTGCCCGATCTGGTCGAGCGGCATGCTGCTCGGCGAGAGCGTATCGGTGAGCGGCGCGGCCGTGCCCGTCAGAGGCTTTCTCAAGAACTTCCCCCGAAGTCTCCGTGTCACGCCGCAGGTGAGCGCGGCGCTTGTGGACGAACGTCGACGGGACGCCGGGAGTTGCGCGCGAGACCGCGAATAGAGGCCCGCTCGCTGTGCTGTTACTGCGTGGCGACGCCGGTGGCGGCGTCCGCGTAGGCCATGATCCCCGAGACCGCCTGGACGTTCTGGTACCGCGTGCCGCGGGTGCTCATCATCGCCTCGAACTTCTCGTGGACCTGCGCCACCGAGAGGCTGGCCGGCTTGCGGTGCCGGCCGCGGCCGACGAAGCGTCCGGCGGCGAAGAAGATCGAGCGGTTGGCCCGGGCCGGGCCGGGCAGCAGCACGGCCGCGGCGGCGGCCGGCTTGTTGACGACGTTGGCCAGGAACTCCCCGGCATCGTCGGCGCCCAGGAAGTGGGCGAGGTAGACTTCGCCGAGGGTGAGTTCGCGGCCGATGCGCTGGGCGATGCGGCCGGCGTCGCGCTTCAGCATCTCGCCGGCCATCAGCGCCGAGAGATAGGGGTCGCGGCGCAACTCGAGCACACGGGCGCGCTCGGCGGCGTCGGTGATCGCCGGCCGGTCGTTGGGGTCGGCGGTGACCAGCGCGGCCTCCTTCTCCAGCCCGTACTTGGCGCCGAAGTCGCGGACCACGCCGAGCCAGGTGCGCTCGATGAACTGATAGAGGCCGGTGGCCGAGGAGGTCTTGGCCTGGACCGCGGTGACGAAGCTCGACTCCTTGTCGGCCACCGCCATGAGCAGGACCGGGTCGGTCTGCACCGCCTGGGCGGCCCGCACGATCGTCTGCACCAGGTGGCGCCGGATCTTCATCGGGCCGAATTCGAGGATGTCGTTCGGGTCGCCGCCGGCGCTCTCCGAGAGCAGGAAATCGTAGGACACGCGGTCGACGCCGTTGGAGCCTACGGCGGTGTCGAGGTCGTGCACGGCGGCAAAGCTCGCAGACGCGCGCAGCGGGGTCCGCTCCAGCTCCTCGCTGAGAGCGACGGTGTGGATGCGCGGGCGCGGCATCGGCGGCTCGGTGGCGGCCTGCGCGGAGGAGACCGCCTGGCTCAGCCCGACCTTGCCGAGATCGACCCCCGAGCCGATCAGCGCGGCGCTGAGGCCGCCGGCGATCAGCGATATCGTCAGCACCGAGCGGGCCAGCGCCGGGACGCTCCCGTGGGCACGGCCGAGCATCGGCTGTGCGGTGATGGCATCGGCCCGGCCGGAGCCGAACCGGCCCTGCTGACCCGTGACGTTCCTCGGCGATCCGACCGTGCGGCCCTGCATCGTCTACCCGAATCCTCACGCGCCCTTGACGGCGCCACGGACACACCATCGCTTGACAGATGTGGCGACAACACGGCCGTGCTTGTGGCGGCGATGGGGCGGGCCGGGGTGATTTCGCGGCGGGGCGCCCGTGACTCGGGCCTGATCCGTCCTTAAGAGGGCGGCATGCGGGTCGCGCCTGAAACGGGTGGCGGCCCAGTCCCTTGAGCCCTGCTTAGAGTTCTGCCCCGATGAGCGGCGTCAACGAGATCCGGTCGACCTTCCTCGACTTCTTCGCGCGTGCGGGACACGAGGCCGTGCCCTCCTCGAGCCTCGTTCCGAAGAACGATCCCACGCTGATGTTCACGAACGCCGGCATGGTGCAGTTCAAGAACGTCTTCACGGGCGTCGAGAAGCGCGGCTACGACCGGGCCACCACGGCGCAGAAGTGCGTGCGGGCCGGCGGCAAGCACAACGACCTGGACAACGTCGGCTATACCGCGCGCCATCACACGTTCTTCGAGATGCTCGGCAACTTCTCGTTCGGCGACTACTTCAAGGACCGCGCGATCGAGCTGGCCTGGACGCTGATCACCAAGGAATTCGGCCTCAAGCCCGACCGGCTGCTCGTCACCGTCTACGCCGACGACGACGAGGCCGCGAACCTGTGGAAAAAGATCGCCGGCTTCCCGGATGAGAAGATCATCCGGATCGGGACCTCCGACAACTTCTGGCAGATGGGCGACACCGGCCCCTGTGGCCCGTGCTCGGAGATCTTCATCGACCAGGGCCCGGCGCTCCAGGGCGGACCGCCCGGCTCGCCGGACGAGGACGGCGACCGCTTCCTCGAGTTCTGGAACCTCGTGTTCATGCAGTACGAGCAGCTGGAGCCGGGGGTGCGCAACCCGCTGCCCCGGCCCTCGATCGATACCGGCATGGGCCTGGAGCGCATGGCCGCGATCCTCCAGGGCGTGCACTCGAACTACGACACGGACCTGTTCAAGGCGCTGATCGACGCCGTGGCGCACGCCGTCTCGCGGGCGCCCGAGCCCGCCACGATGGCGTCCTACCGGGTGATCGCCGACCACCTGCGCGCCGCCTCGTTCCTGGTCGCCGACGGCGTGCTGCCGGGCAACGAGGGGCGCGGCTACGTGCTGCGCCGGATCATGCGCCGGGCCATGCGGCATGCCGAGATCCTCGGCGCCCGCGAGCCGACCATGTACCGCCTGGTGCCGACGCTGGTGCGCGAGATGGGCCAAGCCTATCCCGAGTTGATGCGCGCCGAGGCGCTGATCGGCGAGACCCTGAAGCTGGAGGAGACCCGCTTCCGCCGCACCCTGGAACGGGGTCTGTCGATCCTCGATTCCGAGACGCGCGATCTCAAGACCGGCGAAAACCTCTCGGGCGACACCGCCTTCACCCTGTACGACACCTACGGCTTCCCCCTCGATCTCACCCAGGACGCCCTCAAGGCCCGGGGCATCGGGGTCGATACCGAGGCGTTCACGGCCGCGATGCAGCGCCAGAAGCAGGCGGCGCGCGAGGCCTGGAAGGGCTCCGGCGAGGCCGCCACCGAGACGGTCTGGTTCGGCATCCGCGAGCGCGTCGGCGCCACCGAATTCCTGGGTTACGAGACCGAGGCCGCCGAGGGCATCGTGACCGCGCTGCTGCGCGACGGCGCCGAGGTGAAGAGCCTCGAGGCGGGGCAGACCGGCCTCGCGCTGGTCAACCAGACGCCGTTCTACGCCGAGTCCGGCGGACAGGTCGGCGATACCGGCCTGATCCTGGCGCCAGGCCTGAAGGTCCGCGTCACCGGCACCGAGAAGAAGCTCGGGGACCTGTTCGTCCACCACGTCAGCGTGGAGGCGGGTACCCTCGGGCTCGAACAGGCCGTGGAGCTGAAGGTCGACCACGCCCGCCGCAAGGCGATCCGTGCCAACCACTCGGCCACGCACCTCCTGCACGAGGCCCTGCGGCAGGTTCTCGGCGACCACGTCGCCCAGAAGGGCTCTCTGGTCAGCCCCGAGCGGCTGCGCTTCGACATCAGCCATCCGAAGCCGATCGAGGCGGACGAGCTGGCCCGGGTCGAGGACATCGCCAACGCGGTGCTGCTCCAGAACGCCCCGGTGGTGACCAAGCTGATGGCCGTGGACGACGCCATCGCGTCCGGCGCCCGGGCCCTGTTCGGCGAGAAGTACGGCGACGAGGTCCGGGTCGTCTCGATGGGCCTGCCGGTGGACGCGTCCGGCGCCGAGACCGACCGCGGCCGGCTCAAGAACTTCTCCATCGAGCTGTGCGGCGGCACCCATGCCGGGCGCACCGGCGATATCGGGGCGATCACCATCGTCAGCGACAGCGCGGTCGGGGCCGGCGTCCGCCGGATCGAGGCGCTTACCGCCGACGCGGCGCGCCGCCACCGGGCCGAGGAGGCCCGCACGCTGGCCGCGCTGGCGGGCATCCTGAAGGCCCCGGTCGCGGAGGCGCCAGACCGCCTCACCGTGCTAATGGAGGACAAGCGTCGCCTGGAGCGGGAGCTCGCCGACACAAGGCGCAAGCTGGCGATGGGCGGTGAGACCGGATCGGGGTCCAACGCCCGCCAGAGCGAGATCGGCGGCGTGGCATTCCGGCGCTCGGTGGTCGAGGGGCTCGACATGCGCGACCTCAAGCCGATCATCGACGAGGAGAAGAAGCGCCTGGGCTCCGGCATCGTGGCGATCGTCGGGGTCGCGGCCGACGGCAAGGCGGGCCTCGTGGTCGGCGTCACCGAGGACCTGACCGGACGTTACGACGCGGTCGGGCTGGTGCGGGCCGGGGCGGGCGCGCTCGGCGGCAAGGGCGGCGGCGGCCGTCGCGACATGGCCCAGGCCGGCGGCCCCAACGGTGCCGGTGCCGAGGCTGCGCTCGACGCGATCGAGCAGGCGCTGACCGACGCGGCTTGAGGCGGGACGGTCCCGCCCACGGCCTCATCGCGAGGTGGCGTAGCGCAGCGAAGCCCTCGAAGGAGGGCTCCAGAACGCTCAAAGCTTCTTGAAGCCTACGAACCACTTAGGTTCGAGGCGCCCCCTCTCCCGTGCGGGCAAACGGATTCACGCATCGGGGTCGGCAGGATACGCTGGAGACTCCGCGGCACTCCCCCCCCCTTTGCGGGGGAGGGTGGCCCCCGAAGGGGGTCGGGAGAGGGGAGCGAGGCTGCTGGATAGGGCGCTCGCCCTCACGCCCGCTCTGCTTCACCCGGAAGCCGGGCTCCCCTCTCCCGGCCCCTGATGACGCAGGGGCCACCCTCCCCCGCAGAGGGGGGAGGGAAGGCGCGGGGTCGTTCTGGAGTGCCATACCCGTCGATCGGACGGTGAAACCAAACGCGAAATGTGAATCCGCTGGCCTGCTCGGGAGAGGGGACCCGCGCCTCCTGCGCCAGCGGCAGAACCACGCCTCTGACCGAAACCTGTGTCGGCGGTAGCCGCAAGGGTGAGGAGAGCGCGTCGCGCTTCGCCGAAGACGATGTGCGCACAGCGTAGGGATGAGGTGAAAGGTTTGGATATCCGCCGGTCGGCCGCGACCTCACCGTCATTGTCGGCGCAGCGAGGCAACCCAAGACTGCACGCGATGGTAACCTCGCCCCAAACGCAAAACCTGCGTCCGGGGCGAAGTGATGCGTCCTACTTCCCGCCGCCGCCGCCCTGGGGGGCGACCTGCGAGGGCTGGTTGGCGTTGCCGGCCGCGGCGGAATCGGTGGAGATCGAGTCCGCCGGCCGTCCCGTCGGCGAGTAGGTGAGGGCGCCCTCGGCACCGGTGGCGTTCGATTGCGGCGTCACCACCCCGGGGGCGCCGGGCGGCACGACCACCACGGTGCCGGTGGGGGATTCGGTCACTTGGGCGGAGGCCGGTCCGACCAAACAGGTCGCGAAGGCGGCGGCAAGAATCATCCGGGTCATGAAGGTTCCTGTCTCTGTGGAGAAGGAAGCTTCGGTCGTGCGCAATTGATCCGTCGCGGGACCGC
The DNA here is from genome assembly GCF_054818005.1 of Methylobacterium sp. CM6246. NCBI lineage: Bacteria > Pseudomonadati > Pseudomonadota > Alphaproteobacteria > Hyphomicrobiales > Methylobacteriaceae > Methylobacterium > Methylobacterium sp. CM6246. Next base: position 5,707,110 of record NZ_JBTXKY010000001.1, on the reverse strand, counting down.
GACTGCGTCACCGTGAGCGCGGGTCAGTTCACCCGCGTCCAGGTCTGGCGCTTGCAGAACACGCTCATCACGCACCCCGAGACTTCGAGGGCGTTCGGGCCGGTCAGCCGCAGCGCGCCGGAATAGGTCTTCCCGTCGTTCGGGTTGTAGAGAGAGCCGCTGTAGCCCGATCCGTCCGCCTGGGGGGCGTTCAGGATCTGCACGCCGACGACGCTGCGGACCCGCAAGGCCGGGTCCGGGTTCTTGGCGTCCAGCGCCTTGCCGGGGGCGCTGACGATGGTGCCGCAATAGCCGCCGCCGCAGGGGGTGACCTTCACCCGGGAGCTGCCGGTCTCGGTCAGCCAGAGGCCCGCCGGATCGGCCGCCAGGGCCGGACCGCCGGCCGCCAGAGCCGCCAGTGCCGCCGAGACCGCAAGTAGCGCCGAAACCGAACGCCGCATCCTCATCCTCCCGAACCGATTCTGTGGGACGCCGTCTTACCGCGACGCTTCGGGCAGCGCACCGCCCAGATAGGTCTCGGCGACCTCGCAGAACGGTTGTCCGGCCCCGGTGGAGAGCACGGCGTCGATCTCGAACAGCTTGTCGTCGGGGCCGGGTGCCGCCGGCTGCGCGAAGGGGCGGACCGCGATGGTCTGCCGGGTCGGCTCCAGGGGGCGCACCACCCGGCCGAAGGGCGTGCGGGTGCCGTCGAGGGTCGCGTTCATCTCGGGCGTCAGGCGCGCCGGGACGTACCAGTTGTCCGCCTCCGACAGCACCCGGTCGCCGCAGGCCAGCCGGACCCGGCGGTAACGCACGGGCTCGTCGGGGCCGATCGCCAGGCGGGCACGCTGGGCGGCGCTGAGCGGCTTGTCGGCCACGTCCATGCGCCGGGCGACGAGATGCGGGTCGCCGGCGAGCTTGTGGTCGGCGCACCAGCTCTCCAGCGCCAGGGTCGCGCTGTGCGCCGCCAGCACGCGGCCCTGCAGCGCGGCGATCAGCGCGGCCTGCGGCTGGGTCGCGGCCGGAGCCTCCGCCGCGACTGCCGACGGCCTCATCGGAAGGCCCGCCAGCGCCGCCGCGAGACCGAGATGGAGCGCCCAGTCGCGCCGGACCAGGAAGGCGACGCAGCGTCTGACGGCCCGTGGATCAAGGGCGGCGAAGGTGAGTCTGGGCATCGGGAATCCCCGGAGAGCGTAATTCGGTCCACCGCATCGTCTCGGCCCGAATCCCCCCGGGTGGAGGCGTCCTGTTGGTCTCACGCCCGGTCGGGCGCGTCCGGCCTCGCGGGCGAACGTTTACCCAACCTCGGCCTTTGGGTCGAGGCCGCTGCTACCGCCGGGCTGGCGGCAGGTCGGTGCAGAGGCCGAGCGCCGCCTCGGCCGCGAGCCCGATGGTCTCGCCGAGCGTCGGGTGCGGGTGGATCGTGCGGCCGATGTCGGTGGCGTCGGCGCCCATCTCGATGGCGAGCACGATCTCGCCGAGCATGTCGCCCGCGCTCGGCCCCACGATGGCGCCGCCGACGATCCGCTGCGTCTCCGCGTCGAACAGCAGCTTGGTCAGCCCGTAATCGGCGCCGTTGGCGATGGCCCGGCCCGAGGCGGCCCAGGGGAAGCGCGCCACCGCGACGGCCCGGCCGGCGGCTTTCGCGGCGGTCTCGGTGAGGCCGGCCCAGGCGATCTCGGGATCGGTATAGGCCACCGACGGGATCACCGCGGCGTCGAACCCGGCCTTGTGGCCGGCCGCCACCTCGGCGGCGACGTGGCCCTGGTGGACCGCCTTGTGGGCCAGCATCGGCTGCCCGACAAGGTCGCCCACCGCCAGGATGTGCGGCACGGTGGTCCGCATCTGCGAATCCACGGGCACGAAGCCGCGCTCCACCGCGACGCCCGCCGCGTCGAGGCCCAGCCCATCGCCGTTCGGACGCCGACCCGCGGCCTGGAGTACGAGGTCGTAGACCCGCGGCTCCGGCTCGCCCGCGAGCGTGACGGCGATGCCGTCCGGGGTGGCGGTGGCCGAGACAACCTCCGCGCCGGTCAGGACCCGGTCGAACCGGTGGGCGTTGCGCTTGGTCCAGACCGCCACGAGGTCCCGGTCCACCCCCTCCAGCAGGTTCGGCAGGCGCTCGACCACGTCGACCCGGGCGCCGAGCGCGCTGTAGACCGTCGCCATCTCCAGGCCGATGATGCCGCCGCCGATCACCAGCAGGCGGCGGGGCACGAACGGTAGCTCCAGCGCGCCCGTCGAGTTCACGATGCGGGGGTCGTCCGGCAGCATCGGCAGGGACACCGGCGACGAGCCCGCCGCCACGATGGCGCTCCTGAACGCGACGGCGCGGCTGCCGCCCGCCTGCAGCGCGACCGAGACCGCGTTCGCCCCGGTGAAGCGCGCGGTGCCGCGCACGACGTCGACCTTGCGCTGGCGCGCCATCTGGGTGAGCCCGTCGGTCAGGCGCCGCACGGTGCCGGCCTTGAACGTCCGGAGCTTGTCGAGGTCGATCGCCGGCGGGCCGAAGCTGATCCCGTGGGCGGCGAGGCGACCGGCTTCTTCCGTGACGGCGGCCACGTGCAGCAGCGCCTTCGAGGGGATGCAGCCGACATTCAGGCAGACGCCCCCCAGCGTCGCCTCCCGCTCCACCAGGATCACGCGCTGCCCGAGGTCCGCGGCCCGGAAAGCGGCCGCGTAGCCGCCGGGCCCGCCGCCGATCACGAGGACGTCGCAGGACTCATCCGGGGGCGCGACGGCGGGCGCATCGACGGACGCTGTCGTCTCCGCCTCCCTGGCCACGCGGGCGATCAGGGTCCCGGCCGAGACGGTGTCGCCGAGGCCGACCAGGATCTCGATCAATCGGCCGGCGAAAGGCGCGGGGATGTCGAGGGTCGCCTTGTCGGATTCGACCACCAGCAGAGTCTGGTCGCGCGCGATGGCGTCCCCCGGCGCCACCGGGATCTCGATGACGGGCACGCCGGAAAAGTCGCCGATATCGGGGACGCGGATCTCGCGGGTCTCGGTCATGGCGGCGTCCGTCACAGCACGGCCCGGCGCAGGTCCGACAGGACCGACGCGATGTGGCCAAGGAAGCGGGCGGCGGCGACGCCGTCCACGACCCGGTGGTCCCAGGACAGGCTGAGCGGCAGGATCAGGCGCGGCTGAAACGCCTTGCCGTCCCAGACCGCCTCCGTGCGCGAGCGCGCCGCGCCCAGGATCGCGACCTCGGGGGCGTTGATGATCGGGGTGAAGCCGTCGCCGCCGATGCCGCCGAGCGACGACACCGAGAAACAGCCGCCCTGCATCTCCGAGCCCGCGAGGCTGCCGGCCCGGGCCTTGTCGGCGAGCGCCGCCATCTCGGTGGCGATCTCGATCAGGCCCTTGCGGTCGCAATCGCGCACCACCGGCACCATCAGGCCCTTCGGGGTGTCCACCGCGAAGCCGACATGGACGTAGTCCTTGAGGACGAGGTCGGAGCCCTCCAGGGAGGTGTTGAAGCGCGGATAGGCCCGCAGCGCGAGGGCGGCGGCCTTGATCAGGAAGGCCACCATGGTCACCCGCGCCGGCGGTGTCCGCGTCTCCGTGTTGAGTCCGACCCGGAACGCCTCGATCTCGGTGACGTCGGCCCGGTCGAAATTGGTCACGTGTGGGATGGTCAGCCAGTTGCGGCTGAGATTGGCCCCGGAGATTGTCTGGATCCGCGACAGGGGCTCGCGCCGCACCGGTCCGAATTTCTCGTAGTCGACCTGCGGCCAGGGCGGCAGGCCTGCGCCGATGCCCGAGGAGCCTGCCGGTCCCTGAGTGAGGGCCGATCCCTGAGTGGGGGCCTGGAGCGCCGCCTTGACGAAGGCGTGCAGGTCCTCCCGCAGGATCCGCCCCTTGGGACCCGTGGGGAGCACGCGGTCGAGGGTGATTCCGAGTTCGCGGGCGAGCTGGCGCACCGACGGGCTGGCGTGGACGTCGCCGGCGGGGGCGGTGCTTGGGTTGTCACGCGCCACTGCAACGCGCGCGCTCCCTCCCCCCTCCGCGGGGGAGGGTGGCCCCCGAAGGGGGTCGGGAGAGGGGAGCGCCGTATCCGGAAGAGTGGCGACAGGTGTGAAACCCGCCCCGTCGCGCTGCCCCTCTCCCCCCCTGCTTCGCAGGGTACCCTCCCCCGCAGAGGGGGGAGGGAGAGGCGCGTCGGCCGCCTCACCGCCCTCCGCAGGCTCGACCATAAGAATCGGTGTCCCCTCCGAGACCTTCGATCCGATCCCGACCAGCAATTCCCGCACGGTGCCGGCCACCGGGGAGGGGACTTCCATGGTCGCCTTGTCGGATTCGATGCTGAGGATCAGGTCGTCCACGGCGAGGCGGTCGCCCGGCTTCACCAGGAGTTCGATCACAGGCACGTCCCGGTAATCGCCGATATCCGGGAGGGCGATCTGCAGCGCGGCGCTCATGCGGGCGGGTTTCCGTGGCTTGTCTGGAGCGGATTGTCGTTTGGTGCGGGCGGGGCCCGGGGGGCCTCGCGAAGCGTCTGCGACGTCCGGTGGCTTCCCACCCGCGACCTCATCCTGAGGTGCTGCGCAGCAGCCTCGAAGGAGATCTCCAGGGATCGCGCGGCCGGCTGGAGGGCTCCTTCGAGGCATCCGCTACGCGGACGCACCTCAGGATGAGGTCGCGGGTGGGAGTTCCTCAGGTCGCACTGGCCGTCAGATCGTCCAGGGCGCCGGCGTGTCCGCGTCGATCCCGTAGCGCCGGATCGCCTCGGCGACCGTGGCGCGCGGCACTGTGCCGGCCTCGGCCAGCGCGTGCAGAGCTGCGACCACGACGTGCTGCCGGTCCACCTCGAAGAAGCGGCGGAGCGCGTTGCGGGTGTCGCTGCGGCCGAATCCGTCGGTGCCGAGCGTCACGAACCGGGCGCCGAGATAGGAGGCGATCAGCTGCGGGTAGGCCCGGACGTAGTCGGTCGCCGCCACGATCGGCGTCGCGCCCGGCAGCAGGGCCGCCACGTGGCTCTTGGGCGGTTCGGCCTCCGGGTGGAGCATCGCCCGGCGCTCGGCCTCTCGCGCGTCGCGTGCGAGCTCGCTGAAGCTGGTGACGCTGAACAGCTCGGCCGCGATCCCCCAATCCTGCGCCAGCAGGGCTGCGGCTGCGATCACCTCGGGCAGGATCGCGCCCGAGCCGAGGAGCCGCACCGCCGCAGGGCCGGTGTCCGGGCCCGCCAGGCGGTACATCCCCTTCAGGATGCCCTCTTCCGCGCCCGCCGGCATCGACGGCTGGGCGTAGTTCTCGTTCATGGCGGTGAGGTAATAGAAGGCGTCCTCACCCTCTTCCATCATCGCCCGGGCGCCGCGATCGACGATCACCGCCATCTCGTACGCGAAGGCCGGATCGTAGGCCCGGCAGTTCGGGATGCCGGCGGCGGCGAGGTGGCTCGACCCGTCCTGGTGCTGCAGGCCCTCGCCGCCGAGCGTCGTGCGGCCGGCCGTGGCGCCGATCAGGAAGCCGCGCGCCCGCTGGTCGGCCGCCGCCCAGATCAGGTCGCCGACGCGCTGGAACCCGAACATCGAGTAGTAGATGTAGAACGGCAGCATCGACAGGCCGTGGACGCTGTAGGCCGTGGCCGCCGCGGTCCAGGACGAGATCGCCCCGGCCTCGGTGATGCCTTCCTCCAGCAGCTGACCGTCCCGCGCCTCGCGGTAATACAGCATCGAGCCGGCATCCTCCGGCTCGTAGAGCTGCCCCTCGGGGGCGTAGATCCCCACCTGCCGGAACAGGTTGGCCATGCCGAAGGTGCGCGCCTCGTCGGCGACGATCGGGACGATGCGCGGCCCGAGATCCTTGTGCTTCAGCAGGTTGCCGAACAGGCGGACCACCGCGGTGGTGGTCGACATCTCCTTGCCGGCCGCCTCGAGGGCGAACCCCGCATAGGTCGAGAGCGGCGGCACGGTAACGGTCGGCGCCGTGCGGCGGCGGGCCGGCAGCACGCCGCCCAGCATCTCGCGGCGTTCGCGCAGGTAGCGCATCTCGGCGCCGTCTTCGGCCGGCTTGTAGAAGGACAGGCCCTCCACCTGCGCGTCGGTGAGGGGCAGGGCGAAGCGGTCGCGGAAGGCGCGGAGCGCATCCACGTCGAGCTTCTTCGCCTGGTGGGCGGTCATGCGCGACTCGCCCGCGCCGCCCATGCCGTAGCCTTTCTTGGTCTTGGCCAGGATCACGGTGGGGCGGCCCTTGGTGGCCTTGGCGGCGGCGAAGGCCGCGTAGAGCTTGCGGAAATCGTGGCCGCCACGCTTCAGCCGGTCCACGTCGGCATCCGACATGTGCGCGACGAGTTCGCGGACCTCCTCGTCCTCCCCGAAGAAGTGGGCGAGGTTGTAGGCGCCGTCCTTGGCACCGAGCGTCTGGTACTTGCCGTCCACGGTGTCGGCGAAGCGGCGCAGCAGGGCGTGGTTGGTATCGCGGGCGAAGATCCCGTCCCACTCGGAGCCCCACAGCACCTTGATGACGTTCCAGCCCGCCCCGCGGAACAGGCTCTCGAGCTCCTGGATGATCTGGCCGTTGCCGCGCACCGGGCCGTCCAGCCGCTGCAGGTTGCAGTTGATCACGAAGGTGAGGTTGTCGAGCTTCTCCCGGGCGGCGAGCGCGAGGCCGCCGATCGATTCCGGCTCGTCCATCTCGCCGTCGCCGAACACACCCCAGACGTGCCGGGCGGAGGTGTCGGCCAGCCCCCGGTGGCCGAGATAGCGCATGAACCGCGCTTGGTAGACGGCGTGGATCGGGCCGATGCCCATCGAGCCCGTCGGAACCTGCCAGAAATCCGGCATCAACCAGGGATGCGGATAGGAGCACAGGCCGTCGCCGGCGATCTCCTGGCGGTAGTGCTTCAGCTGCTCCTCGGAGAGCCGGCCTTCCAGGAAGGCGCGGGCGTAGACGCCCGGCGCCGAGTGCGGCTGGAAATAGACGAGGTCGCCGTCCGGACCGCCCTTGAAGAAGTGGTTGAACCCGACCTCGAACAGCTCCGCCGCCGAGGCGTAGCTCGCCACGTGCCCGCCGAGCTCGCCGTAGGCCATGTTGGCCCGCACCACCATGGCCAGCGCGTTCCAGCGCATGATCGAGGTGAGCCGTTCCTCGATGTCGAGGTCGCCCGGGTAGCGCGGCTGCTTCTCCAGCGCGATGGTGTTGCGGTAGGGCGAGTAGGGCAGGGCCTCGTCGAGGATGCCGATCTCCTTCGAGCGCCGCTCCAGCCGGTCGAGGATGAACCGCGCCCGGGCCGCGCCCTCGGTGCGGAACAGCGATTCGAGGGCGGCCAGCCAATCCTGGGTCTCGGCCGGATCGTGATCGACCTCGGCGGACCGCGCGATCGTCGTCCTCGGCGGTATGGCGTTCATGGGTGCGGCTCCCGATTTTGATCGGAGCATACGAGCTTCCCGGCGGCGGGATGTGCCGAATTTTTGTCATCGAGGGCCGATGATTGGAATGTTTTGCTCGATATTTGCGTTACGACGGTCAATCGTACCGCTTGTGAGCCGCTAAAGTGGCTTCAAGATAAGCGACCCGGTCATTTCGCGGCGCCGCAGGCAAACAGGAACACAGGCAGAGTGAGATCCTGCACCCTCGGAGGCTCCGGATGACGGGGAGGCATTTGGGTTTGGGTGCAAGACCCAGGGCGGCCGGACGAACAGAGAATCGAAGGCGCTTGCCCGGCGCGCAGCGGTGCCGCCAAAAAACTTTCCTGCCGTCACGTGCTCAGCGGCATGCTATGCCCGTGGCAAACCGGAGAGCGAAACAATGGCCTCCCGACCGGCCCATCTCGACCCCGCCAGCCTGCGCATCCTCGAACGCCTGCAGCAGGACAGCGAGATCAGCATCGCCGACCTCGCCGAGCAGGTCGGGCTCTCGACCTCGCCGTGCTGGCGCCGGGTCAACGACCTGAAGGAGGCCGGAATCATCCGGGGCTGCGTCGCGGTGGTCGATCCGATGAGCCTCGGGCTCGCGGTGAACGTCTTCGTCCACGTCTCGCTGGAGAAGCAGACCCAGGCGGCCCTCCAGGCCTTCGACGAGGCGGTCCGCAGCCGCCCCGAGGTGATGGAATGCTACCTGATGAGCGGCGAGGCCGACTACATGCTGCGGGTGGTGGTGGAGGATCTCGGCCAGTACCAGCGCCTGGTGCTCGACCACCTCACGCGCATTCCGGGCGTCGCCAACATCCGCTCCAGCTTCGCGCTGGGTCAGGTGAAGTACACCACGGCGCTGCCGCTCGGGCACCTGACGCGGTGAGCCGGCCGTTCGCGGAATAAAGTATTGTCAGATCGGCCAGCGGAGCCGGCCTGAACCGGCGGCGTCACGCTGAAAGTAAAATGGTGGAGCCTAACGGGATCGAACCGATGACCTCTTCCATGCCATGGAAGCGCTCTCCCAGCTGAGCTAAGGCCCCACTTGTCCGCCGCGGTTTGGGTCCCGCAGGGTCTCGCCGACCGGCTGGCGTCCGGCGAGGCCGGTTCTATAGGCGGCTCTTTCCGCGGACTCAACCCCCTTTTTCGGGATTCTTCGTCGAAACGCCGACCGTCTTGGACTCTCCACGGACGCTTCGTGAACTCTTCGAAGTCTGGGCGCCGGAACGGGTCGAGTTTCTTCGTCAGTCTCGAGATCGCTGCCGATCAGACCGCAAGCGTCGTCGCCGGGATTTTCCTCCCCGACGACGGTGTCGCCCCCGGCCGAATCCCGTCCTCGGCGTCGGCTGGCCGCGCCTCAGGGGTGGCGCCGCGACACGCCTGCTCGCCGCGAGGTATACCGCACCGCATCTCGGGCAGGCGACAGGCCTGCGGGCGCCGTCGTCGAACGTCGCGCCGCCACGCGGGCATTGGCGCGTCATGCCAAGTTCGTGGCGGGCCACGCACTGATACCTCGTCGCCTCCGCTGCCTTTAGAAGTCGCTCCCGGTAGTCGCGGCTCCCGCACCTGTCCATCGCGCTGCAGACCCCGTTTCCGGCGGGACGTCGGGGGAGCGCGACGGATGACGCGGGCCGGTGCGCGTGTTAACCGCGCCGCCAGCTCACGGTCCGATTGCAGCGCCGCGGCGCACCCGCACGACGCGCCGGATCCCGTCCCACCTGAGATTCCCGAACGGACATCCCGTGTCGCACGACTCGCCTCCACAGCCCCTCACCGCCGCACCGGGCAGTCCGCTCAAGGGGCGCCTGCGTCCCCCGGGCGACAAGTCGATCTCCCACCGGGCCATGATCCTCGGGCTGCTGAGCCAGGGCGAAACCCGGGTCGAGGGCTTGCTCGAAGGTGACGACGTGCTGCGCACCGCCGCCGCCGCGAAGGCGCTGGGCGCCGGGATCGATCGACTCGGCGAGGGGCGCTGGCTCGTGCGCGGCGTCGGCATCGGCGGCCTCACCGACCCGGCCGACGTGCTCGACTTCGGCAATGCCGGCACCGGCTCGCGGCTGATGATGGGTGTGGTCGGCGGCCAGCCGGTCACCGCGACCTTCGACGGCGACGCGTCGCTCCGCTCGCGCCCGATGCGCCGCATCCTCGATCCGCTGACCCGCATGGGCGCGCAGGTCCTGTCCGAGGCCGAGGGCGGGCGCGTGCCGCTGACCCTGCGCGGCCTCAACGAGGCGATTCCGATCACCTACGAGACCCCGGCAGCCTCCGCGCAGATCAAGTCCGCAGTGCTGCTTGCCGGCCTCAACGCCCCCGGCATCACCACGGTGATCGAGGCGGCCGCCACCCGCGACCACACCGAGCGGATGCTGCGCCTGTTCGGCGCCGAGGTCCGCGTCGAGGCTCACGGCCCTGGCGGCCATGGCCGCAAGGTGTCGCTCACCGGGCAGCCCACCCTGCGCGGGACCGACGTCGTGGTCCCGGCTGATCCGTCCTCGGCGGCGTTCCCCCTCGTGGCGGCGCTGATCGTGCCCGGATCCGACGTGACGATCGAGGGCGTGATGATGAATCCGCTGCGGACCGGGCTGATCACCACCCTGCTGGAGATGGGCGCGCAGATCGAGCGCTTGGCCGAGCGGGAGGAGGGCGGCGAGACCGTCGCGGACCTGCGTGTGCGCGCGAGCCGCCTCTCTGGGGTCGATGTCCCGGCCGAGCGGGCGCCCGCGATGATCGACGAGTACCCGGTGCTGGCGGTGGCCGCGAGCTTCGCCGAAGGCCGGACCCGGATGAATGGCTTGCACGAATTGCGGGTGAAGGAATCCGACCGGCTCGCTGCCGTCGCGGCGGGCCTTGCCGCTACCGGCGTCCGGCATAGCGTGGAGGGGGACGACCTTGTCGTCGAAGGCGACGGCACGGCTGCGCCCGGAGGCGGCACGGTTGCGACGCATCTCGATCACCGGATCGCCATGGCGTTCCTGGTGATGGGGCTCGCAGCGAAGGCTCCGGTCGCGGTGGATGACGGGGCAATGATCGCCACCAGCTTCCCGAGCTTCCTGCCGTCCATGCAGGCCCTCGGCGGCCAGATCGGGGCCTGACATCATGCCGCTCGTCATCGCGATCGATGGACCGGCCGCCTCCGGCAAGGGAACGCTGGCTAAGCGACTGGCCGACCATTACCGGCTGCCGCATCTCGACACCGGGCTCCTCTACCGCGCCGTTGCGCTGTCCATGATCGATTTCGGCCTGTCCCTGGACGATTCGGAGGCCGCGTCCCGGGCGGCCCAGGCCCTCGACGCCGACAGGTTGGATGATCCGCGCCTGCGCGACCGCGCCATGGGCGAGGCGGCCTCGCGGATCTCGGCAGTCCCAGAGGTGCGCGCCGCCCTGCTGGCTTGGCAACGCCGCTTCGCGGCCGATCCTCAGGGCGCCGTGCTGGACGGTCGCGACATCGGCACGGTGGTTTGCCCGATGGCCAGCGTGAAGCTGTTCATCACCGCCTCGTCCCAGGAGCGCGCCCGCCGTCGCCACCTTGAACTCAGCGGACGCGGCGAAGCCGCGACCTTCTCGGCGATCCTGTCCGACATCGAGGCCCGCGACGCCCGCGACGCCTCCCGGGCCGCAGCGCCGCTGCGCATGGCCGACGACGCGGTCCGCTTGGACACCACCACCCTCGACCCGGACGCAGCCTTCGCCGAGGCCCGGAGCATTGTCGAGCGCGCTCGCGGGGACGGCGAATAGGCGCCACCCACAACCCCGTGTTGACCCCCCGGCCCCGCTCACCTATTGCGAACGCGCCGTCCCCGCGCGGCCGCCGCAGGGCGGTCCCCGGACGCGAGCGCGTAGCTCAGCTGGTAGAGCAACGGACTTTTAATCTGTAGGTCTTGGGTTCGAACCCCAACGCGCTCACCAATAAATTCAGTGGCTTGCTGGTTCGCCTAGCGATTCAGACCACGCATCGGGTAACAAATGGGGTAACGGGAGCTTTCGGCTTATTGGCGTTACCCAAGTCATCGCCGACCGCTCGCCTCGTTCGGACCCATGCTGCCAGCCCTGACCGCCCGGTCAATGACGGGTGAGCTATCGGTGCTCCGAAACGTCGCTGACGAGCACCGCCACTGCGGGGCCTCCCATCTCTGCCTCGAAGCCATCGCCGCGAGGGTAAGTGTGTCCCGCTCCTTCGCCAAGTGCGCCATCCGGACGGCTCGGCGGCTGGGCATGGTCGAGGTGGTGGAGCGCCGACGTACGGGTGCCAAGAGCATCTCTAACGTCGTGACCATCGTCGCCCGGGAGTGGTTGGCCTGGATAGCCCGCGGTGCCCGCATAGGGGGCAGAAATCAGCCCACCACGGGTAAGAGAGATTTACAGAGGGAATTCTAAGCGGCGGCAATGGCGAAGGGCTGCCGGGAGCAGCGGTTGACACGCCACGGCGCGAGTGGGCGAGATTTGTGCGTGGGTGGTAGGCTGCTACAGCCCCGCCGACCTCTACGGCGGCAGCAGTAGGTCGAGGCATGATACGAGTGAGCCCGATCCCGCTGGGTGTCTTATGCGCCTGAGGCTTGTACTGGCGATTCTCGCGATCGGGATGGCGTACCAAGCGCTAGCCGTGGACGGGGTTACCGACCCTCTGCGGCAGTGGACGGGCGAGATCAGCGCAGCGATCCAAAGGCAAATGAATCCGCAGGCCGCTGCGGGTACTCGTGGAGGCACAGTCGTTATCCGATTTACCGTGCTGCGCTCGGGCGATGTGAGAGACGTGAGCCTCGCCCGTTCGAGCGGCGTTGATGAAATCGATATAGCCGCGCTGGCGGCAGTGCGGGGTAGCCTGCCGGTTGCTCCAGCCGGTGTGACGCAGCAGAGCCTGACAGTCTCGATGCCGCTCAACTATCGTGTGCGGCAGCCCGCTTCTGGAAGTATCAACAATGATTTACTACCGTCGACAGGCGGAAGCGGAGAAAAGCCAGAACAGGTCCAAAATCTGGAAGGCACAATTCAGAAATCATTTGTAGGTCCAGATATACCCAAGTTTGACGTTGATCGTGAATGTGCATCGTACATTCAGCCCGATCATATTCGCCTCTGTGTCGACCTAGAACAGATGGCTTATAATAATTTGAAAACAGTATGGAATAGTAGTTCCGTTTCTGCGCGCAATTCGGCTATCAAATCTGCTTCTGATGCTATGAATTCAAAAGCATACTATCAAGTATTGTACGAATATGTTCTGCTAGAGATTCGCTTAGAAGAACAGCGACACCCAAAGGCTCCGCCGCAGTTCAGGCGCTGAGCGAGCGTAATGAGTAGCAGGATGAGGCCAAGCGGGGGAACCTTAAGCTGTCGCATGGATGAGTTCATGTCGACTGGCCTCGCGCGAGGGCCGGCCGGGATTCGCCAAATGCCATTTATGGAACGCGATTCCGGGTCGGTTTCAAATGCTCGCCATTAGAATTCCGGGGCCGCAATTAATCCGGATTCGAGCCGGCCGCGGGCCTGGTGATTCCGATCCCGCGGCCGCGCGCTCTATTTGAAATGGGCGAACAGTCCTGTCGGCTCGAAACTTGCCTGGAATGGCCCTTGTCTCCGATCACGCCAGCGGTTGCCAAGCGGCGCCACGATGCTCTGCGCGCCTGTGCTGCGAACCCACAGGGGCTACGCGGCGGCGCCTATCCGAGCGTGATGCCGGTGTTGGAAGCCGCGGGGCTGGTGACTCGGCGGGCCGAAGGACGCCGAGCTACATACTGGTTTCTCACGCCTGCCGGGCGCGAGGCGCTCGTTGGGACAGGCAAATGATCGACAATGCCATCACGGACGCTCTGATGGCTCGCCCTCGACGATCTGATCGCAGAGGTCCGGGCGAAGGGGTCGAGGCGGATCATAACCACCACCGAACGCGATGCCGTCCTATGCTTGAGGGCTCAGACCCGATCGCAGTGGGCGTAACCGTTATCACGTCCCGCGGCCACACCGTTGAGGCTGACGACGACATCGAGAACTGGCGCGTGGAGGGCGGCGACTGGCTCACCGTCGGCGATCTGCTGGCGCTGGTTATCTGCTTTGGCCTGAACCCGGGGACCGGGAGGCTGCAGTAGCGATGCCCGTCGAACGCAACGGCGCCCGTCCACGCAGGGACACACGCGCCCGCATCCTGGCGGTTCTGACCTGGTAGCCTGCGACCGCTGTACAGATCGCCGAACGGGCCGGGACCCCGGGCCGGGAGGCCGCCCAAGTGCTGGCCCGCCTCGAGGCTGATGGCCTGGCTACTAGGGAGGAAGGGCGCCGACAGTTTCCGCGGTGGCGGGCGCTTCCGGTCGCTCTCGCCGCGCTACGACCCGACAGCGATCCCGAAACGTGACTTCGTGCTTGGGCTACAACTCGCAGGCTGCCTAAAACGTGACCCGTGCCATGGCGATGGGATAGATCGCCGCGAGCTGCGCCTCGACACAGCCCCTCGTCTCCTTCCAGACTTCGATCGTGAACGGCACGCACGGCGGGACCGGTGTCGTGGGCTGGACCGGCGGCGGCAGCGTAATCGCGGCCAGGCACAGGTGCTCGTATTTCCGGGCCGGCGGCGACCCGGGCGGGCGCTGGTAGCGGCACAAGGCCGTTAGGTGGCGCAGTACCTCGAGGGTCGACATGTCTCGGTCGAGCCGCTCCCGCAGACTGGTGACGGTGTACTGGCCGTCAGATCCCTCGCTCGGTGCAGAACACGTAGTCCGGAATTGGCGGTAGGCAGTAAGAAGGGCTGACCTAAAAGCAGATGGGGTGGATGGCTCCCGCTCCAACTGACGGCATCTCGGTGCCAAGATGTGGTTGCTGTCGAAGCAGCAGCCACGCAGATGCAGGAGCCATCCCCATGGAGATCACCACCGTCGGCATTGATCTGGCCAAGAGCATTTTCTAGGTTCACGCCGTTGATGCAGCTGGGCACGTCGTCGTGCGCAAGGCGCTGCGGCGGGCGCAGGTCGTGCCGTTCTTCGCCAAGCTGCCTCGATGCCTGGTCGGCATAGAGGCGTGCGGCACGTCCCATCACTGGGCCCGGGAACTGACGAAGCTCGGCCATGAGGTTCGGCTGATGCCGCCCGCTTACGTGAAGCCGTATGTGAAGCGCGGTAAGACCGATGCGAACGACGCCGCTGCCATCTGCGAGGCGGTGACGCGCCCGAGCATGCGCTTCGTGCCGGTGAAGTCGACCGAGCAGCAGGCGGCGCTGGCGCTGCACCGGACGCGCGACCTGCTGGTCAAGCAACGCACGCAGTTGGTGAACATGATCCGCGGCCTGCTCGCCGAGTTCGGGATCGAGATGGCGCGGGGCCTGCGGCACGCGCTCGAACTGGCAGCCCGGCTCTCGGCCGGAGACGCAGCCGAGGTACCACCACTGGCGCAACGCGTGGTGACCGGGCTGGCCGACCAGATCGGCGCCTTGCAGATCCAGCTCACCCGCCTGGAGAAGGAGTTGCTCGCTTGGCATCGGGAAAACGACCTGTCGCAGCGCCTGGCGACGATCCCCGGTGTCGGTATCGTCTCGGCAACGGCGCTGGCCGCCTCGGTGAGCGAGCCCGAGCGCTTCCGCTCCGGTCGGCAGTTCGCGGCCTCGTTGGGACTGACACCGCTGCAGAACTGTAGCGGCGGCAAGGAGCGCCTGGGTCGGATCTCGCGCATGGGCGACCGCTACCTGCGCCGGCTGCTCGTAGTCGGCATGACTTCTCTGGTCCGGCGCGCGAAGGCCGCGCCGACGTCGGTCGACTCGCGGCTGCCGGCCCTTCTCCAGCGCAAGCCGGTGCGCGTCGTGACCGTTGCGGCCGCCAATCGCACCGCGCGGGTCGCCTGGGCGATCATGACCCGCGGCGGCACCTACCGCGCACCCGCGGCCACGGCCGCCTGACCGCACGGCGCGGAGGTTTTTCCAGGTTGCGAGGACGATGAGAGTTGATGGCGAACCGGTCAGACCGGGAGCCGGGACACCCCGCTGAATGTCCAGGGCATCATAGCCCGCAAAGCAGAGTGGGACCCAGCTCGCGGATACCATCAGGGCCAGCGGTCACATGAACGACTGCATCAACAGGCCGGACACAAGACTGCACCCGACCAACGCGTCAGAAGCTCAATTCGCCGCTTGCAATGCGGGAGCCATCCACACAGGACATTCAGCTTTGCGCCCAACCCGGCCATTCGGCGAGCCCGAGACGCATCTCCGAAGCGGACGTTATAAGATGTGAGCTCCCCCGCCGGTCTAGCGCAAAATCAGAGGGCCCTCAGCGCGATCTCGATGATGCGACGTCTTGCTGACGACCTGCTTGCCATACCTCGACGATGCGGGAGCTGTTGGCGATGTCCTCGGACGGGTCCGCGGCTAGGATGACGAGATCCGCGCGGCGGTTAGCTTCCAGGCTGCCGCGATCGGTTAGATCGAGAAGTTCCGCCGCCCGCGACGTCGCGGTGATCAGAGCCTTCATGGGTGTGAAGCCCGCCTGTACCATCAGCGTCAACTCGCGGTGCTCCGCCACGCCTGGTATGCGCTCGGGTGCCGCGCCGCTGTCCGTCCCGAACCCGATCCGCACGCCGGCGTCGTCAAGACGCTTCAGGTTGGCAAGGTTCACAGCTAGAGAGTCGCGAGCGGCCTGTGCTTTGGCGCTCGTGCGCGTCTCGCGTTGCCAGGTGGGATCCTCGAAAAGGGCCTTGAGCTCAGGCGCGAGCGCCGTTTGGACGAAGGAGTTCTGCGCCCAAGCCGGTGCGTCAGCGTAGGCGAAAGTCGCCTCATCCAGGGCGAGTGTCGCGATGTACCAAGTGTTGCGCGCCTTCAGCAGCGCGATGAAATCCGCATCGACTGGCTTGTCACGCACCCCATGCGCCAGCACATCCACGCCGGCGTTGGTGACCGCACGCGCGTCCTCCAAGTCGTGTACGTGCGCAGCGACCCGCAAACCAAGCCGATGTGCCTCGTCGATCACGGCCGCGTAGATCACTGGCTGCATCTTGGCCGGCACGGACCCGCCGAAGTCGTCGAGCCATAGCTTCACCATGTCGGTGCCGCGCGCCTTCATCGCACGGACCGCCTCGCGACCCTCATCAGCGTTCGCAGGGCGGAAAAGCTGATCCGCGCTCACGCGGATCATCGCCTGTGGTGGTCCTCCATTGGGTACGCCAATACCGCGATCGACGCCGAACAGATCCGCGCCGGGGATCCGTCCCGCGTGGGCCTCGGCACGGATCTCGGGCATGATCGCGCCGTTGAGCCCAAGCGCCATCACCGTAGTCACACCCCGGGCCGTATAGGCCTTGAGCTGGGCGAGGATGTTCTCGCGCGTGTAATTCTGGGCGCCCACCTCAACGCCCTGCACGATGCCGACATGGGAGTGGTCGGAGATCAGCCCCGGCATGATCGTGCGGCCGCGCTGCTCCCGGACCTCAGCATCGGACGGCACCGTGACCGCGGATTTTGGACCTGCTGCGACGATGCGGTCGCCGTCGACGATCAGCACCGCATCCTCGATAGGCTGGGCCGATCGACCGTCGATCAGCCGCACTCCCGTGAAGGCCAACGGTTTTGCGACGGCACTTCCGACGCAAATCAGGCTCATGGCAGTCCCCACAGCCGGCAGAAGCGCGTCCCATCGCATCGCACATTCCTCCCGATCCACCGCAAGACATTGGCGGTCGCTATGTTTGGCGTGCGACCTCAGATCCTGCGTATGTTCCAAGCGTCGATGTGAGGGCTTTCCGGCGCGGTTGTCGAGGTGTGTCGTTCAGCTCAAGCGTCGCTGGTCTGTGACAAACATCGCGGTAAGGGAGATCATGATGCGGCGGCGTGAACTGCTCCTGGGCATGGCGAGCCTCGCCTCGACCTCGTCCGCACGGGCTCAACAGCCTGACTCTGTTCTTCATCTAACTCTGGGGACCGCCACGCCAGGCGGTTCTTTCCCCGCCTTCGGTCGCGCACTGATCGCAGCGGTCCATGAGATCGACCCAGGTGTGATAATCGGGCCGAGGATCACGAAGGGCTCGACGGAGAACCTGACCCTGCTCAAATCGGCTGAGCTCGATCTTGCCCTTGTGCAGGGCGAGTACGCCTACGAGGCTCTATCTCGCCAGAGTGCCGACGGCGGTGGCTTGAAGGTTGTGGCCCCCATCGATGCCTCGCCCGGCATGTTTGTGGTCCGAGCCGCCAGTCCGGTTCAAAGCATCCCGGATCTGCGCGGTCGTGCCGTCGCGCTCGGCACGCGCGGCTCCGGCTTTACGATCATGGGTCGAACCGTGCTCCAGGGCTCTGGAATCGATCCTGACCACGACATTACGCCGATCCTTCTCGACGATGCCGGCGACGGCGCCACACAGGTTCTCGACGGCCGCGCAGCGGCCTTGTGGGGTGCGAGTCTCGGCTGGCCGGGCTTCAAGACCCTCGCGGATGCGCCGGGTGGCGCCCGCTTCTTCGGCCCGCGCCCGGAAGCGGTCCCCAAGATCCTGACGATTCGGGCCTCAATGCGCCGCCTGACTGTTCCGCCCGGCTCCTTCCGCGGACAGGACGCGGCGATCGCGACCGTCGGGTCTTGGAGCTTCATCCTAGGCCGGCCAGGGCTTGATGACGCCTATGTCACGCGCCTCGTGCGGGCGATCGATCGCGGCCGGAACACTTTGGCCCGGCTCTATCCTCAGGGCAGCGAGAGCGACCCGCGCAACCTGGTCTCGAACGTACCGACCACATGGCTGCATCCGGCGACTGCGGCGTATCTCCGTGAGGTCGGGGCCAATCTCGAGTGATAAGCGAGCGACGACTTTTAGGCTGCGGCGTTTCGAGCTAAGCCGGTGCGGCCAAACTCGGCGTTTGAACCGACTGGCCCGTGAGGAAGCCCGAGATGATCCGCTCGCTGTGCGTTGCCGTGGCGACGCTCGCCCTGACGCTGCCCGCCGTACGCGCCGACGAGATCAAGTCGGGTGAAGCACCTGCTTCCTCCGTAACGACATCCTCGGCACCCGCGACGCAGGTCCCCGAAATCGCGTTCGACTCGGTCCCAGACTTCCTGAAGCTGCCGCCGGACATCAATTTCGGCGAGGTGGCGGGCATCGCCCTGAACTCGAAGGGCCATATTTTCATCCTGTCACGCGGGGCGACACAAGGGCCGGCCTACGGCGCCGCCGCCGCCCAGCTCCTGGAGTTCAATCCGGACGGCACCTTCATCCGGGAGATCGGCCACGGCCTTTACGCTTGGTCCTACGCCCACGTCGTGCGCGTCGATCGCGAGGACAACATCTGGGTCATGGACAAGGGCTCGGACATGGTGGTGAAGTTCACCCCAGAGGGCCGCGTCGCCATGGTCTGGGGGCGTAAGACCGAGGCTGCCGACGATACTGCGGAGCCTTGGAAGCACCCCACGCCGCCGCTGCCGCCTGTGCAGGGCCAATTCCGGCAGGTCACCGATGTGGCCTGGGACAAGGCGGGCAACGCCTACATCAGCGACGGCTACATCAACTCGCGCATTGCCAAGATCGACAAGGACGGCAACTGGGTTGATTCGTACGGCAGCTACGGCACCGAGCCGGGTCAGTTTCGCACCCTGCATTCCATCGCCGCGGACGCGAATGACAACATCTACATCGCCGATCGTGGCAATGCCCGCATCCAGGTGATGGATACCGCTGGCCACATTCAGCGGATCATAAAGATCGAGGTGCCGTTCGATTATGACAAGGCGCGCGCCATCATCCGCGGCAAGCCGGCAAGGGACCGCACCACGGTCGATCTGTTCACGCCGGGCGCGCCCTGGGCTTTGTGCATCACGCCCGGGCCCAAACAAGTGCTTTTCGTCGCCGACGCCTTCCCGGGGCGGATCTACAAGCTGTCTCTCGACGGCAAGGTGCTGGGCGTGCTTGGCGAGACGGGCAAACAGCTCAAGCAGTTCGGCTGGATCCACGAGATCGCCTGCCCGTCCGAGAACGAGATCTATGTCGGCGAACTGCTGAACTGGCGCCCGCAAAAGCTGGTGCTACACCCGTGATTGTGCAGGCGTTCGCTTCGCGCCCATCTGAGACGTTCAAAATCTTCGCCTCAGTGCCTTGAAGCGGGGCCCGGCCGGATCAAGCTGTCCCCGTAGCGCGAACTGCGTTCACCGTCTGAAAATAGCGGTCAAGCCGCATAGGCCAATGAAGGTCCGCATGGTCTCGTTCGGGATCGCGACGTCTACCGCATCGAACGATAGGCCGCCGGCCCGGCACCCGTGTCGTCCGAGAACAGTCGCGAATTGGGAGCGCGAATGGGCCAGCTCCATCACGCCATCATCTAAGCGGAAGCAAAGTTCGCCGCAGCGGTAGTCCAGTTCATCACGGCGCGTTGAGCGCTCGGCGAGCGGTTCAAGCCCGCACGGCAAGCTATTCCCGCCGTCAATGACGACAAAAAATGCTGCACCGACCTTAGATGGAGAATTGTATCTCCATGTTTCTGGTCGTCTCGCATGAACGAACTCATCAAATTGCCGCACTGGCCCGATGAATGCATAATACGATATGCTGCTGTACGTAGCCGTCGAGCCCCCCGTCCAGATTGATCGAGGCGAATTTAAGGTATGGCGGCGATTGTCCGACTGGCCCTGTTGCGGCCCTACACCTTTGTCGTGATGTCGATCCTGATCCTAATCTTCGGGGTCATGGCGATCGTGCGCACCCCGACCGACATCTTCCCCCGTATCGGCATACCGGTGATCAGCGTCGTCTGGCAGTACACCGGGTTGCAGCCCGACGACATGGCGGGGCGCATCGTCTCTGTGTTCGAGCGCTCGCTGACCACCACGGTCAACGATATCGAGCACACCGAGTCGCAATCGGTCCCGGGCTACGGGATCGTGAAAATTTACTTCCAGCCAGGTGTCGACATCACTGCGGCGCAGGCGCAGGTCACCTCTATCTCTCAGACGCAGCTCAAGCAGCTGCCGCCGGGCGTCACGCCGCCCCTGATGCTCGCCTACAACGCGTCGAGCGTGCCGATCATCCAGCTCGCCCTGTCCAGCGACAGCCTCTCGCAGACAGCGCTCAACGACCTCGCGCAGAACTTCATCCGGCCTCAGCTCACCACGATCCCCGGGGCGCAGCTGCCCTACGCCTACGGCGGCGCCGCGCGTCAAGTGCAGATCGATCTCGACCAGTCAGCGCTGCACGCCCACGGCCTGTCGGCGGCCGACGTCGGCGCAGCCTTGGCCCGGCAGAACCTGATCAACCCGGTAGGCACCCAGAAGATCGGGACCTTCGAGTGGATCGTCGACCTCAACGACTCACCCAAGACCATCGAGGCGTTCAACGACCTGCCGGTCAAGGTCGTGGACGGCGCCGTGGTTTTCATGCGCGACGTCGCCCACGTGCGCAACGGCTCGCCGCCCCAGACCAACGTCGTCCAGCTTGACGGCAAAAAGGGCGTGCTGATGTCGATCCTCAAGATCGGCAACGCCTCGACCTTGGACATCATCGCCGACGTCAAGGCGCGCCTGCCCGCCATCCAGGCGGGGCTGCCGACGGGCGTCGACCTCAAGTACGTGGCCGACCAGTCGGGCTTCGTGCGCGAGTCCGTGGTGGCGGTGGTGCGCGAAGGGGTCATCGCCGCGGCGCTGACAGGCCTGATGATCCTGGTCTTTCTGGGCAGCTGGCGCTCGACCCTGATCATCACCGTGTCGATCCCGCTCGCCGTGCTGTGCTCGCTGATCGCGCTCTCGGCGCTCGGGCAGACCATCAACGTGATGACGCTTGGCGGGCTCGCCCTGGCGGTCGGCATCCTCGTGGATGACGCCACCGTGACCATCGAGAACATCAATCGACACATGGAGGAGTTCGGCGAGGACATCGTCACCGCGATCACCCGCGGGGCGCAGGAGATCATGCCGCCGGCCACCGTCGCCCTGTTTTGCATCTGCATCGCCTTCGTGCCGCTTCTGGCGCTTGGCGGCGTGGCGGGCTTCCTGTTCCGGCCGCTGGCGATGGCGGTGGTGTTCGCGATGATCGCGTCCTACGCGCTTACCTACACCCTGGTGCCGACGCTGGCGCGCTACCTGCTGACCGAGCACGCCCACGGACAGGATCCGGCCGGCAAGCCCAGCGTCTTCGCCCGGTTTCAGCGCGGCTTCGAGCGCCGCTTCGAGGCCCTGCGGCAGGCCTATCTCGGGCTGCTCGGCTTGGCGCTGTCGCGCCGGAAGTCCTTCGCGGTCGGCTTCCTCGCGGTAGTCGGCCTGTCGTTCGGCCTCGTCCCCTATCTCGGGCGGGACTTCTTTCCGGACGTGGATGCGGGGGCGCTACGCATCCACCTGCGGGCTCCCACGGGCACGCGCATCGAGGAGATGACGGCGTTGACCGGGCGGGTCGAGGGAAGGCTGCGCGCGCTGATCCCACCGGGACGCGTGGCCAGCGTTGTCAACAACATCGGCCTTCCGATCAGCGGCATCAACATTTCCTACGGCAACAGCGGCACCATCGGTACCTTCGACGCCGACATGCTTGTGACCCTCGACGAGGCCGGAGGCGGCGGCGAGGGCGGCCGATCGACCGCGGCCCTGACCCGGCAGCTGCGCGAGCGTCTGCCGCAGGATTTTCCAGGCGTGACCTTCGCTTTCCTGCCCGCCGACATCGTCAGCCAGATCCTGAACTTCGGCTCCCCCGCTGCGCTGGATGTGCAGGTCGCCAGCCGCGACGTGGCGGGGGGCCGCGCCTACGCCAACACGCTCCTGGCCCGGGTTCGCCGCGTGGCCGGGGTGGCGGACGCGCGCATCCAGGAGCAGGCGCGCAACCCCGCGCTGCGGGTCGATTTCGACCGCGCGCTCGCCGGGGTCGTCGGCCTGACCGAGGGCGACGCGGCCGCGAGCCTCCAAGCTACGCTGTCGGGCAGTACGCAGACCGCCCCGACCTACTGGCTCGACCCACGCAACGGCGTGTCCTACCCGGTCTCTGTCCAGACGCCGCAATATTCGATCGACACGCTGGGCGCGCTCAACAACCTGCCGATCACCGCCGCCCGCTCGGAGCAGCTCCTGGGGGGCTTGGCGACGATCCACCCGGAGCCGCTCAGCGCGGTGGCGACCGACTACAACATCGCCCCCACCGTCAACATCCTGGCCACGACGCAGGACCGTGATCTCGGCGGCGTCACCGCGGACATCCAGCGGGCGATTGACGAGACGCGGGCCGACCTGCCGAAGGGGGCGACCGTCACAGTGCGCGGGCAGGCGGTAACCATGGCGCAAGCCTACCAGCAACTGCTCGTGGGCCTCGCCTTCGCGATCGTGCTCATCTACCTGCTCATCGTCGTCAACTTTCAGTCCTGGGTCGACCCGTTCGTCATCGTGACGGCGCTGCCGGCGGCGCTCGCCGGCATCGTGTGGATGCTGTTCGCCACGCACACCCACGTCTCGGTGCCAGCGCTGACGGGGGCGATCATGTGCATGGGTGTGGCGACCGCCAACTCGATTCTGGTCATCAGCTTCGCCCGTGAGCAGCTCGACGCGGGACGCACGGCGATCGAGGCTGCCCTGGCGGCCGGGGCGACGCGTCTGCGGCCTGTGATGATGACCGCGCTGGCAATGATGATCGGCATGGCGCCGATGGCGATCGAGCCGGGTCAGAACGCGCCGCTCGGCCGCGCCGTGATCGGCGGACTGCTGTTCGCCACGCTTGCGACGTTGTTCTTCGTGCCGGTGGTGTTCGGCATCGTGCATGGGCGGCCCCGCCGCGCCGGGGCCCGGCGCGAAGACGCTTCCCCCCAAGCCCTCTCATCCCCATCAGCCTAACCCCAGATCCCGCATGCACCCCACCCAACACGTCAAATCCGAGGACGCCGCGCACGCGGGCGCCCAGCCAGCTGTCGCGTCGCCTCGCCCCCCATCGGGGCGCCGGGTCAGCCTGCTGCTGGCGGGCGTGGCAATCGGCGCCGCGGCGCTCGCCTGGGTCGGCATCAACGACCGGGCGAAGGGGATGCAGGAGGTCGAGAGCTGGACCGAACAGCAAGCAGTGCCCACCGTCCGTATAGTGCACGCGCGGCGCGGGCCCATGGACGAGGACCTGACCTTGCCCGGGTCGCTGAGCGCCTTCTACACCGGTACACTGTATGCCCGCGCCAGCGGCTACGTCACGGCCTGGCATCGTGATATTGGCGCCCGCGTGCGCAAGGACGAGGTCCTAGCCGAGATCTCGGCGCCCGACCTCGACCAGCAACTCGCCGAGGCGCGCGCCACCCTCGTTCAGCTCCAGGCCGCGGTCGACCAAGCTCAAGCGAACGCCGATCTCAGCGCGGCCACCAACAAACGCACCGCCCGCCTGGTAACGCAGGGCTGGTCGAGCGAGGAACGCGGCGACACCGACCGCTTCACCGCGGCCTCGCGTACGGCGGCCCTATCGGTGGCCAAGGCGAACATCGTCGCCCAGCAGGCAAATGTCGGGCGTCTGGAGGAACTGACACGGTTCAAGGAGGTCCGAGCACCCTTCGATGGGGTCGTGACCGCGCGCAACGTCGATATCGGCGACCTGCTCACCGCGGGGGGCACCTCGGGTCGGCCGCTCTATCGGGTCTCGGACCTCCACCGGGTGCGTGCCTACGTGAACGTGCCGCAGGTCTTCCTCGCCGTGATGAGGCCGGGGCTGAAGGCTTCCTTGCACGTGCCTGGGCAGGAGGCATCGTTCGACGCAGAGGTGACCTCGACCGCGAACGCCATCGCGGAAGACTCCCGCAAGGGTCTCGTGGAGCTCCAGGCTGACAACCCGGAAGGCAAACTCTGGCCGGGGGCGTTCGTGGAGGTGCGGTTCCACGTGCCTTCAGACCCGGGGACGCTGCGCGTGGCCGCCACCGCGCTGGTTTTCGACCGCAACGGCACGCAGGTGGCGCAGGTGGGCGACGACCACCGGGTCGCGCTCAAGCCTGTGACGCTCGGGCGGAACCTCGGCAACGAGGTCGAGGTGCGCGCCGGCGTGGGCATTGCCGATCGGCTGATCGACAACCCTCAGGAGTTCCTGGCCAGCGGAGACGTCGTCCGCGTCGCTGGAGAGGAGGCTGCGCCGCGCACCGCCTCAGCGAACTGACGATCGCCCCCCGCGGCCGACGTTCCCGGCCCCCGCGCGGTGCAACTCTACCCGCTATCGCGATTGGAACAGGCTGTCGTGCCGCCGGACCGCACGGCGCTTCCACTGGCCGCCGGCGGCCACGTAATGGCAGTTGGCCGCGGCTGTCTGCTTTGCCGTCTCGAACGCGCTGAACCTGCCGGACGGCTTCCGGCCAGATCCCGCCGTTCCAGATAGGTTGTATGAATGTCTGTGATAGGTGGTTTACTGCTTGTCTGATTTCGGCCGGTAACTATGTAGCGCGGACGCCTTTTCGAAGTTTGACGAGATGCAAAAAAGTTCGGCGATCGCTGGCACTCAAACTCGACATCAACTTTATGATTGTAATTGACGATGCCGCGCCCAATCAGGCCGCATGCTGCTGATAATCTTTGATCTCGGGCTCAGTGATCCGCTTTACGGATCAAAGTTCCGCGTTAACGACCTAGGGTTGGACGCGACCACTTTACCGATGAAGTGGCCTCGTTGATGTTTGCCCCTTGCCACTGTTACGCCTTCGCCGCGATCATGGCGCTGACGCGTGTGGCCAATGTCTCGACTGGGAAAGGCTTGGTGATCATGGCCATCCCAACATCGAGGAACCCCGTCGGGGTCGCAGCGCCCTCGGCATACCCGGTGATGAACAGGACCTTCAGGTCGGGGCGGGTCTCACGTGCCTGATCGGCCATCTGACGACCGTTCAACCCAGGCAGGCCGACATCCGTGATGAGAAGGTCGATTTTCGCGGATGTCTGCAGGACCTGCAGTCCGGTGGGGCCGTCAACGGCCAGGAGCGTCCGGTAGCCGAGGTCGTGGAGTACCTCGACGACAAGGTCGCGAACCACCTGCTCGTCCTCGACCACCAACACGATCTCGCCCTCGCCACGCTGGAGTTCGGGCACCTCCGCCACGGTCGCCACCTCGGCACCGGCGCCGTGATATCGAGGGAGGTAGATGCCGATGGTGGTGCCGACGCCGACCTCGCTCTCGATACGGGCATGCCCCTCGGACTGCTTGGCGAACCCGTATATCATCGAAAGGCCGAGACCGGTGCCCTGGCCGAGAGGCTTCGTGGTGAAGAACGGGTCGAAGGCCCGTGCGATGATCTCCGGCCGCATGCCCGTACCGGTGTCCGTCACCCGGATGCAGACGAACTCTTCCGGTATGTCGCCGGGCCTCGGGTCCGCGACCGCCTCGGAAAGATGACCATTGCGGGTCTGAATGGTGAGGGAGCCCCCGTTTGACATAGCGTCGCGCGCGTTGATGGCGAGGTTGAGGATCGCGTTCTCAAGCTGGTGCGGGTCGCATAGCGTCGGCCAGAGGCCGTGTGCCGTCTCGATCCGCAGCTCTATGGCCTCGCTGATGGTCCGCCGCAGCAGGTCCGACATACCGATGATGAGGGCGTTCGCATCGGTCGGCTTCGGGTCTAACGGCTGCCGGCGCGCGAAGGCGAGGAGGCGGTGCGTCAGCGCGGCCGCCCGGTTGGCCGATGACATCGCCGTCTCGACGTAGCGGCCGATGTTTTCCATGCGGCCCTTGGCCATGCGCGATTGCAGCAGGTCGAGCGACCCGACGATGCCGGTCAGCAGGTTGTTGAAATCGTGCGCGATGCCCCCGGTCAGTTGGCCGACAGCCTCCATTTTCTGGGCCTGCCGCAGATCATGTTCCATGCGCCCGCGTTCGAGGGCCTCGGCCCGAAGCCGCTCGTTGGCCTCCGCAAGCTCGGCGGTCCGGGCGGCGACCTGGCTCTCCAAGTTGGCGCCCGCCTCGCGAAGCTGGACTGCCTGGGTTTCAAGCTCGGCATAAAGCGCCACGACCCCGCGGTTGGTCTCAGCGAGCTCGGCGTTGAGGCGGAGTGCCTCTTCCTCGCGCTCGGCGATCTCCGCCAGGCTCCTGAGCAGGTCGCGGTTCTGCTCCCGCATCGCCGCGCTCGGGTCCTCTGGGCGGGCCCGGGCCACGGCGTCCGCCATCGCGGCCAGCCCGGCCCCGGTGAAGGACTTACCTCCGGCGGGCAGGAGCTTGCCGAAGGTGACGACGGTGCCGCGTCCGACGGTCGAGGAGATCTCGAACCGGTCCATCAAGCGACGCGAACCCGTGATGCCGATGCCGAGCCCGGTGGTCGACCGGTAGCGGCCTTCCAGGATCGCGTCCAACTCGGGGATACCCGGCCCCGCGTCGCTGATCCTGATTGCGAGGGATTGTCCTTCCCTGCCGTCGTCGACGCCGTACTCGACCTTGCCGCCGCCGGCGTAGCCCAAAGCGTTCCGGGCGATCTCCGAGACCGCCGTAGCGATCCGGGTCTGGTCCTGCACTCCGAACCCGAGGCGCTCACCGAGGCCGCGGACGCGCTGGCGCACCGCGATGACGTCCTCCTCCCGTTCGATCGAAGTGGTGAGGAGTGGCCACCTCACGAGGATCCTCCTCGGATGACCACGACCGTGGCGTCGTCGCGTACGCGGGTAAAGTCGCGATACAGCACCCCGGCGATGAGGCTCGGGTGCGCCCCGACGAGCCCGGGATAGGCTTCGAGCGACCAGCTCGTCCCGATACCGTCGGAGCACAGCACGAACAGTCCGCCGACGGGAAGCGGGTACTCGAACTCCTGGATGCGGCGGGCCACATGGCCGGCGGTCCCGGCGAGGGAGACCGTACGCTTGGTCTCGCCGCGGCCCACGACGGCCCCTGCGACGTTCCCGATGCCGGCGAAGGTCACCAAGCCCTTGTCCGGCTCATAGCTGGCGACAGAGACCGCCCCTCCACGGGTATGGCCTAGACCGGCATGGACGGCGGCGAGAATGTTGCCCGGCGCCTCGTGCTCGTACTTGCGGAACAGCCGCACCGCCTCCTGGGAGGCCTTCGCTGCCTCAGGGCCATGTCCGAGCCCATCGGCGACGATGATGGTCCATCCTGTACCGCGCCGACGGATGCAGTACGCGTCCCCGTTCACCGTCTCGCCTCTCAGCGGCACCGCCACCGCGCCGGCGAAGGGCTGGACCGCCGCATCCGCATCCTTGGCCGTGGGGTTGGCGACGAGGCGGGAGAGGATCCCGGTGCCCTTGCCAGGCCAGGACACGATGTCGAAGGCCTGGGACTGTCGTCGCACCGCCCCAAGACCGTTGCCGGCGCTTCCCCCGGTCGAATGCCCGTCGCGCATGGCATCGGCGAGATTGGCTAGGCCGGTACCCTTGTCCAGGGCCAGGATCTCAACCCCGGTCCCGGTCTCGTCCTCGAACGCGTTCAGGATGATCTCGCCGGAAGCCCCGTACTTGACGAGGTTGGTCGACAGCTCCGTCGCGACGATGGCGACGCGACCGGTCGCTGTCTCCCCGAACCCCAATCCCTGTGCCAATCCGGTCGCACGCCGGCGGGCCTCGGCGACCTGGCTGGCCTCCGTCACGGGTACGCTGATCATCGCCTACTTCCAGCGCGCGATGGTTACGCGGGTCCCGACGCCGACGGCCGACTCGATATGGAACTCGTTGGACAGACGTTTCGCTCCGCCCAGCCCGAGGCCGAGGCCGCCGCCCGTGGTATAGTGATCGGTCAACGCCTTCTCGATGTCGGGAATGCCGGGCCCCTTGTCCGAGAACGACAGCCGTACGCCCTTGCGCATGCCTTCCTGCAGGACATCGATGCGGACCTCCCCGCCGCCGCCGTAGTCGAGGGCGTTGCGGGCGAGCTCGCTGGCCGCGGTGACGATCTTGGTCTGGTCGACGAGCCCGAGACCGACCTCGATGGCACGCGCACGCACGGCCTGCCGAACACGGACCACGTCATCGCCGGAGCCGATGGGAAGGGTCTCAGTCTTCGCGACGGGCACGTGCGCTCCCGTCTTCATCGTCCTCGTGGAGGCGGGCCTGCATCATCGCCATGCCGCGCTCGACGTTCAGGGCCGTCTTGATGCCGGTCAGTTCGAGCCCGAGCTCGACGAGGGTGATGGCAACCGCCGGGCGCATGCCGACCACGACAGTCTCGGCATCAAGTACGCGGGAGATGGCGGCGATGTTGTCGAGCATGCGCCCGATGAAGGAGTCGACGATTTCCAGCGCCGAGATCTCGATCAGCACGCCGCGGGCGCCCGTCGAGACGATCCGGTTCGTCAGATCCTCCTCCAGGGCGAGGGCGAGCCGGTCGTGCATGTCGACCTGGATGGTGACGATGAGCACGCCGCCGAGCTTGAGGATCGGGATGCGGTCCATGATGGCGGTCCCGGTCCTCAGGAAGCCGACGGGACGACGGGTTGCTTGCGCACCACCGTTCGGCCGGTCCGCCTCAGGGCAAGGGCGAAGGCGTCCGCTAGGGTCGCTTTGGAGACCACGTTCAACTCCACGCCAAGGTGGACCATGGTCTGCGCGATCTGTGGCCGGATGCCGGAGATGATGCAATCGGCGCCCATGAGGCGCGCCGCCGCGATCGCCTTCAGAAGGTGCTGCGCCACCAAGGTGTCGACGGTGGGCACGCCGGTGATGTCGATGATGGCGATCTCCGCTTCCTCGTCGACGATGGCCTGGAGCAGGTTCTCCATGACGACGCCGGTGCGGGCGCTGTCGAGGGTGCCGATCAGCGGCAAGGCGAGGATGCCGTCCCACAGCCTGACCACCGGGGTGGACAGCTCGGCGATCTCCTGACCCTGGCGCCCGATTACCTCCTCGCGGCTCTGGAGGAACACCTCCATCGTGTGGAGCGACAGCTGGTCGAGCAGGTGGCTCGTCGATAGGATCCCACCGGCCAGGGCCTTGGCGTCATCAGCGTGAAGCCGGGTCAACGAAGAGAAGATCGGCTCTTTGAGCGACAGGACGAACTTGGCGGTGTCGGTCGGCGTGAAGCCCTGGATGGCGCGGGACCGCGAAATTTCGCCGAGGGTATCGCGAAGGGTCGCGTAGGCCTCCAGGTCCCCGTTCGAGCTGCCGGACGCCAGGGCATCGCGCAATTGCCCGAGTACCGTCTTGGCCTGGGTCTGAAGTTCGGCCTCCCGGATGCGGCCCGTCTGTAGCGCTCCGCCGGACTTGAGAAGGTTCAGCCATCCCGTGAGGATCGCGTCTTCTTCCTCGGATACGACCCGTACCAGGGCCGCGGTTCCCTCGTTCGCCATTCGTAGATTCCTCGTGCCCGCGCCCGTTTGGCAAGGGTCACTGCAATGCTCGGGTGGGCATAGCCCCTTGCCGAGGGAAAACCTAGCGAGCCCAAACGTTTGTACCTGGGCTGCATGCTTCGAGCATCGTCATTCGTCGAAGTTGCGACCTCCCCGCACGGAACCGGCGGTCACCACCGCCCTGGATCCCGTCGCGATAACGAACGGCGGATCGTGCGCCCGACCGGATCGAACCGCTAAGATCCGTTTAAACGAGTCGTTCATTCGGGAAGCAGGTCTTTCTCTCCCGGGAAAAATGGAGGTTCTGCGACGAATTTCGTTCTATCGGATACCAAGCGGCGGCGAGAACCGGTCGCTTTCCAAAGCATCCGGGGCGTGACACTCCCCATCCATGAGCAGCCTGCACAAACTGATCGGGACGGTCGCCCGCCGACGTCATTCGCCGGTCACGGATTACGGCGTCACGTTGCTGCTGGTCGGCGCCATGACGTTCGTCCGGTTTCTGGCACCGGCCCATGTCGCACCGTTCCTGCTGTATATTCCGGTCCTGCTCGTCGTCACCCTGGCTTTTGGCTGGGGTGCCGGAACGTTTGCGCTGTCGTTGTCCACCCTGATCGCCGCGTGGTTCTACACGCGCGATGGGATGCTCGGCAGCGTCGACGTGGCCCTGCTGTGCCAGTACGTGACTGTCGGCGCGACCATGGTTTGGATCTGCCACGCGCTGCGCCGGTCCGTGGTGCAGAACGAAGCCACTCTGGAGCGGCTCAACGCGGCGAACCACATTCTCGTCGACAGGGAGACGGCGTTGACCAACGCCAACGCCGTGGCGGAGGCCGCTAAAAAAGCGGCCGAGCAGGCCAACGCCGCGAAGAGCGACTTCCTTGCGAACATGAGCCATGAACTCCGGACCCCGCTTTCCGCCATCATCGGCTACAGTGAGATGATGGGCGAGGAGATCGCGGACGGCTGTGCGGCGCCGGACCTCGTGGCCGACATCGGCAAGGTCGAACGTAACGCGCGCCACCTGCTCGGGCTCATCAACGACGTGCTGGACCTGTCCAAGGTCGAGAGCGGCAAGATGGAGGTCTACGCCGAGGATTTCGCGGTGGAGGACATGATCCGCGACGTCGCGGGTTCTGTCGCGACGTTGGTCGGCAAGAAGGGCAACGGCCTGGAAATGCAGTTCGCCCCCGGGCTGGGCCGGATGCATTCCGACCTTACCAAGACGCGGCAGGTGCTGTTCAACTTCCTGAGCAACGCGGCCAAGTTCACAGACAAGGGTACCATCACGGTTGCTGCCTGCCGCATGACGGACGCATCGGGTGACGACCAGCTATCGTTCTCCGTCTCGGACACCGGAATAGGCATGACGGCCGAACAGGTGTCGCGCCTGTTCCGGCGCTTCGAGCAGGCCGACGCCTCCACGACGCGTAACTTCGGCGGCACCGGTCTTGGTCTTTCGCTCACGCGTGCCTTCGCCGACATCCTCTTCGGGACCATCACGGTGTCCAGTGTACCCGGCCAGGGCAGCACCTTCACGTTCGACGTGCCGGCGACCTACGTCCCACCCGTCGACGAGCAGGCCTCGCCCGATCCGGACGTCATCGGCGATGGCGGGGCGGAGGGCGACATCATCCTGGTCATCGACGACGATACGGATCAGCTCGCCCTCACGACGCGGTTCCTCCACCGCGAGGGCTTCCAGGTACGGACGGCCACGAACGGCAGGAGCGGGCTTGACCTTGCCCGGAAGCTGAGGCCGCGAGCCATCCTGCTGGACGTGATGATGCCGGGCGTGGACGGATGGTCTGTGCTGAGCCAGATCAAGGCTGACCCGATGCTGGCGCCGATCCCGGTCGTGATGGTCACCTCCGTCGACCAACGCAAGCTGGCGGCGTCCCTCGGCGCCTCGGACTACATGCTGAAGCCGGTCAACTGGGCTCGGTTCGGCAAGATCGTGAACCAGTTCAGGCTGGCGGAGCCGGACCGGCGTGGCACCGTCCTCCTGGTCGAGGACGAGGCCATGACCCGCATGGCGATGCGCTCCACCCTGGAGGAGGACGGCTGGTCGGTCGTAGAGGCCTCGAACGGCGAGGAGGGCCTGAAGCAAGTGGCCAATGCGAGGCCGGATGTTGTGATCGTCGACCTAAACATGCCCGTCATGGACGGCTTCGCCTTCCTGGAAGGCGTTCGGGCCGTGCCCGGCTGTGCGGACATCCCGGTGCTCGTCCTGACAGGCCGGGAGTTCTCGGCAGACGACCGGAGCAAGCTTCGCGGTGCCAGCCAGATCCTCAATCGTGGCGACCTGGCGTCGGCGAGCCTAGCTGAAAGGCTGAGGAACCTAACGGTCTAGTAGGGGGCGAGGATGGTTCAGCACATTGGTATCATAGCCATTTCGGCGTCTGCTTCGGAGCATCTAATTTCGCAGTCTGAACGACCGGGTTGGGTTGGTAGCAGGATGGCGGCTTTTCCGAACGACCCTCTCCAAAGCGGATAGGCGGCTTTCGGCCAGACTACGCCATGCCGGATAGCCGATGGGCGCAAAAGCGGTCGTTCGGCTTTGCGCCCCAATCGGTCGTTCGAAGCACCATCCCCGATCCCCTGAAGCGGACGTCAGGAATTCTCATCCCAGTAGCTACCCGCGTCCAACGCCGCGCGGCTGAGATCAAACAGGTCAACGGCTTTCACTCGATGCGCACAATGTCCGTTCAGGTTCGGTCCGGGATATCCAGATCGAGCAGTGCTGAGCCCAGCCCCTTACCGTGTGCATCGAGCGCCAACGAGCGCGTCACGCCGCCGCCCAGGGCGCCCTGCAACACGAAATTCAGCGCCCCGATCTTGGGTAGCGCGTAGCGGATGACCTCGCCGGTCACGATCTCGCAGAAGTGCTCCTTCACCCGCTCGGGCGTGACATGCGCCTCGAGATGCCCGTAATCCGCCATGTCGTAGGCGATCAGCGCGATGTTCGACGTATTGCCCTTGTCTCCGGTGCGGGAGTGGGCGAGCGCGCGCAGCTTCATCCTTGAGTCTCCCGGCTCTCAGGCTTCAACGAACTGCACGCGCGGCTGAGCGAGCGTGGCCGGGACGAGGACCGACTGCACCGCCACCACCTCGCGTGCCGACTTCCAGGCGCCGCCGCCGCCGGCCGGCCCGTTGGTGTAGAGCGTCTCGACCTCGTTGCCGATACGCACCGCCTCGGCGAGGGTCTCGGTGCGACCGGCGACGCGGAGCCGGACCTCGTATGGCTCCCGCCCGCCCGACAGCGCCTCCCCGTGCAGGCTATCGACGCCGATCAGGTCGCAGCGCAACTCGCTAACCACCACGCCAGTGAGCGCAAGGCGCTCACGCACCACCTCAAGGGCGAGCCGACCTCGGGCCAGGGCGCCGGGCCCAGCATAGGAGATCTGCCCCTCGCCGATGTAGGAGTCGACGTACCCGACCGAGACCTTCAGGAACCCAGTCGCCGGCGAGCCCGTCGCACCTGTCGCCCGCACGCGATTCGGGCCGATCTGTTCCATCTCGACCTCGGAGAAATCGCCGACCACATCAGGCTGGAGATAGCGGGCCGGGTCGTGCACCTCGTAGAGCATCTGTTCCTTGCAGGTAGCGAGGCTGATCCGGCCACCTGATCCGTCGACCTTCGTGATCTCGACTGTCCCATCCTCCGCCACGATACCGATGGGAAAACCGAGGCGCGCCAGACCGGGGACGTCCTTGCAGCCGGGATCGGCGAAGTAGCCGCCGGTAATCTGGCCGGCGCATTCGAGCAGATGGCCGACGAGGGTGCCGCGGCCCAGGCGCTTCCAATCGTCCATCGCCCAGCCGAACTCGTGGACCAGGGGAGCGAGGAACAGGGCCGGATCGCCGACGCGGCCGGTGACGACCACGTCGGCCCCGTCCGCGAGGGCTGCGACGATCGGGGCCGCGCCGAGATAGGCGTTGGCCGAGACGATGCGATTGCCGAGGCTGGCCGCTGGCGCGCAGCTCTCCTCCAGTGTGAAGTCGCCGGCTCGCACCGCGTCGAGCAGGTCGTCCCCCGTGACGGCGGCGATCCTCAGCCCGGTAAGACCGAGGTTCCGCGCGAGTGTCCGGGTCTTCTGCGCGGCGGCGATCGGGTTGGCCGCGCCCATGTTGGTAACGATGCGGATGCCGCGGGCCCGGCACGGCGCGAGCACCGCCCGCATGCGAGCCTCCAGCAGCGGGTCGTAACCGCCCTCCGGGTCTCGCAGCTTGGCCTGCTGAGCCAACGCGATTGTGCGCTCGGCCAAGCACTCGAACACGAGATAATCGATCTCGCCCCTCTCTGCGAGTTCGACTGCGGGCTCGATACGGTCGCCGGCGTAGCCCGCGCCGGCGCCCAAGCGGACGGTTCTCATGGACGGATCTCCGCTGTCAGAGGGGGAAGACGCCGAGGACGACGCAGGCGAAGGTCATCACCACCGAGGCCGCGAGCAGGAACGGGAAGGTGAACTTCTGGTGGTCGGCGAGATCAATCCCAGTCAGGCCGCAGACCAGGAAGGTCGCCGGCGTCAGCGGGCTCACAGGAAAGCCCGTAGTCATCTGACCTAGCAGCGCGCCCTGCGCGACCTGTACCGGCGGCACGCCGAGCTGGTGGGCGACCTCGGATACGATGGGTAGGACGCCAAAGTAGAACGAGTCCGGGTCGAACAGCATCGACAGCGGCATCGACACCAGGCCCAGCGCGAAGGGGATGTGGCCGCCCATTTCCGGCGGCACGAAGGTCACGGCGGTCTGGGCCATCGCCTTGAGCATGCCGGTGCCCTGCATGATTCCGGTGAACACGCCGGCGGCCAGGAGAATCGAGGCCATCAGAATCGCGGCTTTGGCATGCGCGTCGATGCGCTGACGCTGGGCGTCGACCTGCGGATAGTTGATGATCAGCGCCAGCGCCGTGCCGAGCATGAACATCAGGGCCGGTGGCACCTTCTCGGCCATGAACACCATCGTCCCGAGAACGGCGACGGTGAGTAAGATGTTGATCCAGAACCGGCCCGGACGGCGCAAGGCTCGCTCTGCATCGCTCAGCGTGCGAGCAATCGTAGCCGAGCCGGGGGCGATCCCTGCAGCGGCGGTACCGGGAGCAAGCGCGAGACGACGCTCCTCCCGCAGGCCGAGCCAGTACGAGACGGCGAAGATAAAAACTAAGCCGACCAGTTGCACCGGCACCAACGGCGAGAAGATCTCCGGGATCGGTAGCTTGAGCGCAGCCGAGGCGCGGATCATCGGCCCGGTCCAGGGCAGGAAATTGACCCCCGCCGCCATCGACGCGGCGCAGGCCAGGATCCGCCGGTCGATCCCGACCCGGTCGTAGAGCGGCAGCATCGCGGGAATGGTGATCAGGAAGGTCACCGCGCCCGAGCCGTCGAGATGAATGAGCAGGGCAAGCAGGGTGGTCCCCGGCACGATCCGGGTCGGGCGCGTCCCGACAGCAGCGAGGATCCGATCGACGATCGGATCGAGCATTCCCGCGTCGCTGACGATGCCGAAGAACAGGATCGCGAACACGAACATGCCGACGACACCGGCGAGGTTCTGCAATCCGGTCAGGACGAACTTGCCGGTGTCGAGCCCGAACCCGCCGATCAGCGCGGCCGCCACCGGTATGACAATCAGGGCCACAAGCGGGGACATGCGCTTGGTCAGGATCACGGCGAGCAGCAGCGCAATCGTGCACAAGCCGAGCAAGGCCAGCATCTGTTCCCCCCAATGGACTGCAGCGCTGTTTGAGTCCGCGCTTCTGCCCGACCAGAAAACGGTGAGGTACTGCATGATGCAATTGAAAAGATCCGATGGCAGAGATAGCCGGAGATTATGGATCTCAATCTGCGACAGGTGCGGGCCTTTGTGTCCGTCGTCCAAGCCGGAAGCTTCACCCGCGCCGCCGCCCTGCTGAACCTGTCCCAGCCTGCGCTCACGGTGCAGGTTCAGCGCCTTGAGGAGATGCTCGACGCACGTCTCCTCGACCGTACCAGCCGCACGGTCGCGCCGACGCGCCTTGGCCGCGAGTTGCTACCGGTGTTTCTTCGGGTCCTGCGGGACCTCGACGCAGTAGTGATCGACACCCGCGATCTTGCAGCTCAACGCCACGGGATTGTGCGCGTCGCAACGCTGCCATCCTTCGCGGCGAGTTCGCTATCGGAGGCGATCGCTCTCTTTCGTGCCGAGCATCCACGCATGAAGTTCGTGATCAAAGACGTGATCGCGCAACGGGTGCTCGACCTCGTGCGAAGCGAAGTAGTCGATCTGGGTATCGTCGGCGGCGATGTCTGCGATCCGGAGATCAGTGTGCTGCATCGGACCAATGATATTTTGCACGTGGTCTATCCCCGCGACCATCCGATCAGCGTGTTGCCGAGCGTCACCGTCGAAGCTCTGGCCGCGTATCCTCTGATATTGATGGATCCTGCCACGAGCGTGCGGACCGTAGTCGATTTGGCGTTTACCGCAGCTGGTCGGCTCCCCATCGTGGCCTGCGAGGCGACTTACATGATGACCGCAGTCGGCATGGTTCGGGCCGGCCTCGGCCTGACGATCCTACCTGGCTCGGCGCGTGAGATACGGGCTGAGCCCGAACTTCATTCGCGTCCGATCGATGATCCGCACTTCAAGCGTCCGGTCTGCCTGATCAAGAAAGCAGGCCGGACGATACCCACAGCTGCCGAGACGTTTTGTATGCTGTTGTCAGGACTGATCGTACACCCGGTGGGTTAGTCGGGCTGAACCATGCCGGGTTTCCCGGAGACTCCAATGCTTGGGAGGATGGAGCGATGACGAAGTGACCCCAACCATATTCCTCCGAGATCCGCCCCCGCGCACAGCACGATGCACGGGCACTCGGAAGGGTTGCATCTCATCTGGCTTCAACCGGATGCGCTCTTGCAGCTCGAACATGAGCACCGTCTCGACATCTCCGTGACCAACCTGCTCGGCGACTTAGCGACCTTCGAGGGCACCGTGAACGTGCCGGAGTTCAAGTTGATCGTCCTGCGTGTGCGGCGCGGTTCGAACTCATCCGAACGCTAAGAACGCCTAACAGAACGGCACCGAGCTTGGTTTTCAGCGTTGGTTTGGCATGGCCAGACTGCTTCTCCCCGATGATCTCTGGGATGAGATCGCGCCGCTCCTCCCGCCGCCTCGGCCGCGTCCGAAGGGCGGGCGTCGTCCAATTGAGAACCGGGCCGCACTCACGGGCATCCTGTTCGTGCTGCGCTCGGGGCTGCCGTGGGAAATGCTGCCGGCCGAGATGGGCTGCGGCTCCGGCATGAGTTGTTGGCGGCGACTGCGGGATTGGCAGGCGGCGGGCGTTTGGAGCCGTCTGCATGACTTGTTGCTGGAGCGCCTGCACGCAGCAGGGGAGATCGACTGGAGCCGGGCTTGCCTGGACAGCGCGTCTGTCCCGGCCAAAAAGGGGGGCCTGCCACCGGCCCGAACCCGACGGATCGGGGCAAGCCGGGCACGAAGCGCCATCTCGTCACCGACGCGCGCGGCACGCCGCTCGGCTTCTGCCTGAGCGGTGCCAACCGGCACGACACCGTCATGATGGCGGCCACCCTCGATGCCATCCCGTCTGTGCGGAGCGGTCGGCGCGGACGACCGCGACGTCGTCCAGACAAGCTGCACGCTGACAAGGCTTACGATGCCAGACCCCGCCGCCAGGAGTGCCGGGTGCGGGGGATCGTGCCGCGCATCGCACGTAGGGGCATCGAGAGCAGCGAGAAACTCGGTCGTCATCGTTGGGTCGTGGAGCGCACCCACGCTTGGTTCAACCGATTCCGTCGATTGCCCATCCGCTACGAGCGACGCGCAGACATCTACGAGGCCTTCACGAGCCTCGCCGCCAGCCTCATCACTCTCAACCAGATCAGACGGTTCTGTTAGGCGCTCTAAATGTGTGGTCCAAATCTGAAGGCTCTGTACCGATCGCGAGGGGCTGCTTGCAACCCTTCTCTGAAGTTGGGGGGCCGCTTCTATGCAATTGGTGGGAGTCGCTCTTACGTCCGGAGCGGCCGGATTTCTGCCGATCCGCTTCGGGCGGCAATGCCATCGCAGCGGACATGGGCGTCCCGACCGCTTACGACCCACCCAGGTCGCGCAGATCGCCACTGGCGCACCCTGAAGTCAGCCCTTCGTCGGGCGTTCGCCAGCTTCTGCAGCTAGCCGGGCCGGCCCGCCAGCAACCGATATAATCTCCGGCGATCGTCAAGGCACGATTTCTCCGAAACCTTGCAGCTTGAGCATCGCGAAAGCTACGCTCCGGCCCGGCGCCGTCGAAGAACGTGCGCTGTGCAACGGGATCTGCAGGCCGACGCACCGACCAACGGCGCGCGGCGGCGTCCCGCGGGAGGTTGGACAATGGCAGATTTGTCGCGTCGTACCTGGCTCGGACTCGCTGGCGCCGTGGCGGCCGTGGGGCCGGCCGCCGCCGTGCCCGACCGCTTCGACCTGCTGATCAAGGGTGGGGAGGTCATCGACCCGAGCCAGTCGCTGCGGGCCAAGCGTGACGTCGGCATCCGCTTCGGCGTGGTGGCCGCCCTCGAGCCGGATATCCCCGCCGAGCGCGCCAAGCAGACGATCGACGCCTCCGGCAAGCTCGTGCTGCCAGGGCTCGTCGATCTCCACGCCCACACCTATCCCTACGGCTCGGCGATCGGCATCCCGGCCGACGAGACCGTCCCGTTCTCGGGGGTGACCACCGTCGTCTCGGCGGGCGACGCGGGAGCCAACAACATCGCGGCGCTCCGGCGTCACATTGCAGCCCAGACGCGGACGCGGATGTTCGCGTTCATTCACATCGCCAACAACGGCCTCTCCGCCTTCCCGGTGGCCGAGCTGTACAATCTCGACAACGCGCAAGTGGAGGCCTGCGCCCTGGCGATCGCCGAGAACCCGGACTTCGCCATCGGAGCCAAGGTCCGGATGTCCGAGAACGTCATCTTCAAGCATGGGGCCGAACCGCTGAAGCGGGCCATTCAGGCCTGTGAGATGTCGGGGCGGCCGGCGAAGGTGATGGTCCATATCGGCGGCGTCGAGACGCCGGCGCTGATGAGTCAAATCCTCGATCTGCTGCGGCCGGGCGATATCCTCACACATTGCTACTCGGGAGCGCCCAACAGCGCCGGTCAGTTCACGAACATCGTTCAGGACGGCAAGCTGCTGCCGGCCGCCCTGGAGGCCAAGCGCCGGGGGGTCGTGTTCGACATCGGCCATGGCGGCGGCTCGTTCGACTTCACCGTCGCCGAGGCTGCGATCGCGCAGGGCGCGCCGCCGGACACGATCTCGTCGGACCTGCACGTCTTCTCCGGCAACACCCCCGGCATGCCCTTCCTTCCGGTGGTGATGAGCAAGTTTCTGCCGCTGGGCTTCAGCCTGGAGCAGGTGATCGCGATGGCGACCCACAAGCCGGCCGGCATTATCGACCGCGTCCCGAAGCTCGGAACCTTGCAAGTCGGCGCGCCCGGGGATGTCTCGGTGATGGAGTGGGTTGAGCGCCCGCTCTCGATGGTGGACACCCGCAACAATCGACGCGACGGCAAGGGCTTTCTAGCGCCGGTGCAAACGGTCAACAACGGCGTCCCGTTCGGCCGCCCCTACCAGTCGCCCTTCTCCGTGCGCTAATCCGCGGAGCGATGCGGGCGGCATTCCACACCAGCAGGAGCTATCGGCGTCGCTACCGAGCGTCGCATTGGGACCACTCGGCATTGTCGCGCGGAAGCGGACCGCCGCAAAACCGCACCGTGCCAAAAGTGTTGGACGGTTGACGAAGGGCAGCTTTCAGGACGCGCCTACGGCTGTCTGCACCGCTGCCATGGGTGGCAAGGGGATCGTCTGCTTTTGCGCCGGGCCGTCTCTGAAGCGGACATGCGGCTATCGGCCAGTTCCGGTCCAGTCGGCGGGCGCCTCCGAACGGCTGGGTTGGGTGGTTTGCGGTCCGTCGGCTTCGGAGCGGAGCCTGCGTCAAAGCCAACATTGCTCAAGCAGGTTCACCAGCCTCAATCATGCGCCGAACCATTGCGTCATAGCTTGGCCGATGGCCGCCGCGTCGGGCGCGGTGTCACCTGCCCAGGCGACGATCCCGTCGGGCCGCACCAGCACGGCCTGCAAGCCCAGCCGGTCCTGCACGTTCCCCGCGACATAGTCGATCCTTACGGCTCGTCGGTCCGCTAGCGCCCGAAGCGGCGAACCGGGAACGAAGTCCAAGAGCAAGCCCCTGCCTTCGCGCAAGGGGCTGCAGGCCCTCCGCCCGTCGCTCAGCACGAAATCGGGAACGCTGCACCCCGTCAGCGGATGGCTGCCGCCGAGATCGTAGCGGATTGAGACGCCCCACACGCGCTCGGCGAAGTACGTCGCGCCGTCTGGGGTCTGGATAAGGTCGCGGATGATGGCTTCGAGCGCGCGCGAGCTTCGGCTCGGCCGCATCAGCGCGACCTGGGCCCGCGACCAGTCGAGGACGCGTGCACCGACCGGATGCCGTTCGCGCTCATAGCTGTCGAGGAGGCCCGCCGGCGCATCACCGCGGATCGTGGCTGCGAGTTTCCAGCCCAGGTTCATCGCATCGCCGAGTCCGAGGTTGAGGCCCTGCCCACCCAGCGGCGAATGGATGTGAGCGGCGTCGCCGGCTAGCAGCACGCGGCCGG
Organism: Methylobacterium sp. CM6246; assembly: GCF_054818005.1. Lineage (NCBI taxonomy): Bacteria > Pseudomonadati > Pseudomonadota > Alphaproteobacteria > Hyphomicrobiales > Methylobacteriaceae > Methylobacterium > Methylobacterium sp. CM6246. The sequence goes on along the minus strand of NZ_JBTXKY010000001.1, from coordinate 5,666,980 downwards.
TGCGATACGCGCTCGCCTGAAAGGCGCGGTCGGTCCAGGTGGTGGCGAGTTCGAGCTTGGTCACGGTGACATCGACGCCCGAGATCCTGCGCAGGACCGCCTCAACGTGTTCGCGCGTGATCGGCGTGGTGCGATGGAAGGCGCCCCCGTCGAAGTCGGCCATCGCGATCGTGCCGGGCGGCGTGAACAGGTACATGCCCTCCGCGGTGTAGTGGCGGCCGGGCGCGAGCGCGTCCGCGCCGGCTAAAGCGGCTTGGATGGAGTACCCTGTAAATTCAGGCTCGGTGCCCTCAAAGCCGATGCCTGCCGCCTTGCGCACCACGCTGCGGGCGCCGTCGCAGCCAACGAGCCAGCGGCCTTGGAACGCCTGACCGCCTGCGTGGACGACAACGCCCTCATCCATCTGAGCGAAGCCCTCGACACCCCTGCCTCGTAGGAGCTCTACGCCCGACGCCTGCACGCGCGCGGCCAGCACGCCTTCGATGCTCGCCATATCCGCAGCCAAGTTGCTGACCGGTCCGGGAAGGCGATGTGGCCAGCGCGCGGTGTCGATCTGGTCGTGGAAAAACTGGATGCCGGCAAAATGGCCGCCCGGACGGCGCGGCTGCTTCATCCCATGCGCTGTCCCCGGCGTTGCGCGGGTGGCCGCGCGGGCCTCAATCTCGCCCAGCAGACCGCGTCGGTCGAGGCTTTCGATCGTCGGGACCGAGAGGCCACACAGCCCGAACGGAGCACGCTTCAAGGGTGAGGACGGATCGCGCGCCTGTTCGAGGACCAGGACAGAGCAGCCGGCTAGCGACAACTCGCAGGCGAGGAACAGGCCGACGGGACCTGCGCCAGCGATGATCGTATCGTAAAGCGTCGTTGATGCGGGCATGATTGGGCTCCGATGTCGATGTTCGACCGGAGCGTTTCCCGAACCTGAGACCCGCACGGACGAACAGCCGGACGCGCCAGGGCGTCCTTCGTTCGTCGTGGGGATCTGCGGCACGGAGCCAAAGACCAGAGCTTTCGTCACCGAAAGGACTTGGGCTTACCAAACCAAGTCTGCCTTTTCCGACGTCGTCAGGATAGCGCGCCCGCAAACAGGCTGCAATGGCCACGCTGCGCAGGTTGGAGAACCGCGTTCTCAACAAGGTCCGCTTGCGGGTACGGCACAACGTTAGTCCACCGTCTGGCTAGGGTCGGTAGGAGCTCGTCCGCTTTTGCGGCCGGTCTGCTCCGAAGCGGACCAGCCGCTTACGGCCAGATTACGCCATGCCGGATAGCCGATGGGCGCAAAACCGGTCGTTCGGCTTTGCGCCCATCCCGGTCATTGGAAGCTTGCGAGCAACATCTCCAAAGCGGACTTCACCCTCCGCACCGGACTCGAGTTCGGCATCACTGCCCTCGATGAAAAAAACGGAAGCCGATGAAGTCTTGCCGAGGTAGCAAACTGACGTCTGAGGCGAGGAAGCGAGCGATAGGTCGAAAGGTCGGCTGGGTGAAGATGCCCAGAATCTCCCGCTACGGCTGCAGGATCTTGGCCGCATGGCCAGCCACGCTGGGCGTCGAGCTTCCCCAGCGGCTCGTCGGTGAGCAACAAGCGCGGCTCGTTGTCGAGTGTCCGGGCGAGGTCCGCCCGCTGTGCCATTCCATCGGATAGCTGGTGCGAGAAGACCTCCGCGAAGCCGTTGAGGCCGACAAGCGCTAGCGCGTGATCGACCCAAGCGGGAAAAAATCGCCCGATGCCGCGGGCCGCATGTTGTGTCTGGCGCCATCATCCGGTGGAGGCCCGCATCCGGCACCAGGAAAGGATAGGGCGATGTTTGTCCAAAAATTGGACTAAATAGCTATAAATTCGGCCATGAATGAAATTTATTTCCTCATTAACCAAGTTGTATTTCGTATATACCGGCTGGACTCGACGATCAGCTAGGTGCATGTGCTTGTGAAATCTCGATTTTGGATGCGCCTCAGGGCCCGGCCACCGCTCCAGGCGGTTGCGGCAACGGCCGCCCTGAGTCTCTGCCTCTCGGCGCCGGTGCATGCCTCCGAAAGCGTTAAGGTCGGCCTCGCCATACCACCGACGGTCACCGACGGCAGTGTTCAAGCGATCGCCGAGGAACTCGGCTTCTTCAAGCAAGAAGATCTTGATGTCGCTTACGTTGTACTGCCAGGGGCCGGGGCACTGCTTCCGCAGCTGCTGCAGAAGACCATCACGGTCGCTCTACCACTGCCCGAAACTCTGCTCAGCGCGCACAAGGCGGCCGAGCCGCCGCTGCCGGTCGCCTACTTCTACAATGCCGGGCCCCGCAACACGCTCGAACTCGCTGTCCGCGCCGATTCCGACATCCGCAGCCTCGCCGACCTGAAAGGCAAGCGGATTGGCGTCGGGGCGCTGACCTGGGGAACGATCCCTCAGACGCGCGCACTGATGCGCTCAGTCGGCCTGGAGCCCGGACGGGATGTCAGCATCGTGGCGGCCGGTGTGCTCGGGGCCGGCTTCCACGCCTTGCGAGAGGATCGCGTCCAGGCGCTCAACTTCAATAGCTCCTGGATCGACATCATGGAAGATCAGGGGATTCCGGCGCGCCGGCTGGACTATCCACCCGTTTTCCGACGCATGGTCGTCAACGGGTTCCTCGCGCACCGCTCGACGCTGGATCAGAACCCCGCGCTTCTTGAGCGCTTTGGGCGGGCCTGGACGAAGGCGCTCGCCGTATGCGACCTCAACCCGAAAGCATGCATCGAGGCGTTCTGGCGCAAGAATCCATCCGTGGCGCCGCAGGCGGACCGCGACAAGGCCCTGGATTCGAGCGTCCGGCTGCTCAGGCGGTGGATTGAGCCGGTGATGCGAGACGAGGCCGGCGCCGCCCGCGTTTCGGGCGCCTTCGACCTGACGATCATCGCGGCCTATGTCCACGAGATGCACCGCTACGGCGAGTTCGCGACGGCCGACCTGCCCCTCAATGCTTATTTCTCAAACGCCCTCGTGCCGGCCTTCGCACGGTTCGACCGCGCGGCCCTCGAGGTGCAGGCGCGCGCGCTGAAATGACGGACGCGCCCGATCTCGACCATGTCCGCCTCGAGGCCGTTCGCTTCGCTTATCGCGGGTCTGCCGGAGCTCCCATCCTCGAGAACCTGTCGCTTTCGGTGGAGGCTGGGGCCTTCGTCGCGATCCTCGGGCCGTCGGGCGGCGGCAAGTCCACGTTGCTGAAGCTTTTGTCCGGCTTGGTTCGGCCGCAGGGCGGAAGCGTCCGGATCGACGGCACACCGGTGACCGGCCCGCGCCGCGACGTCGGCACGGTGTTCCAGAAGCCGATGCTCCTGCCGTGGCGGACCGTGCACGACAACGTCCTGCTGCCGGCCGGCTTCGCGCGCGCGGCGTCAACCCACGAGGTCGCGCGCGCCGACGCGCTGCTGGCGACCGTCGGCCTCTCCGACAACTCGAAACTTTATCCGAGCCAGCTCTCTGGCGGCATGGCCCAGCGGGTCGGGCTAGCGCGGATGCTGCTGCACGATCCGCGCCTCCTGCTGCTCGACGAGCCCTTCTCGGCCCTGGACGCTATGACTCGGGAGCATCTCTCCCTCGAGTTGCAGCGGCTCTGGATGGAGGAACGCCGCACGGCCCTGTTCGTCACACACTCGATACCCGAGGCGCTGTTCCTGGCCGACCGGGTCGTCGTGCTCGCGGGGCGACCGGGACGCATCCTCGCCGACATGCAGGTGCCCCTGCCGCGTCCGCGCACTCTCGAGACGCTTAGCGGCTCGCAGTTCGGGACCCTCGCGCTCGAACTCCGGCGGCTCTTCGACGAAGCCGCACGGAAGGGAGCCCACGCCGCATGATCCTCTTCCGCAACGTCGTCCCGCCTTTGATTACGCTGGCCCTGGTGCTGGCTGTATGGACCTACGTCACCGGACCGGGAGGACTGCCGAGCTACCTGCTGCCGGATCCGGTCTCTGTCGGTCGCGCCTTGTGGACCGGGCTCGTCAGCGGCGAGTACGGGCCTCACATCCAGTACACCCTAACGTCGACGCTCCTCGGCTACGGCATCGGGTCGGTCGCAGCCATCATGATTGGCATCTTAGTGGCCGAAAGCCGGACCTTCGAGCGCTTCGTCTTCCCCTACATCGTGGCGATCCAAGCCATGCCGAAGGTCGCGCTCGCGCCACTGATCCTGGTTTGGTTCGGCTTCGGTCTCGCCTCCAAGGTCGTGCTGGTCGCGCTGATCTGCTTCTTCCCACTCCTCGTGAACACGATCGCGGGCATCCGTCGGACCGACCCCGAGCTCATCGACATGGCCCGCTCGTTCTCCCGCCCGGGCTGGTGGATCTTTCTGCACGTGAAGCTTCCGGCGGCCGCAGGGGCGATCTGCGCAGGCCTTGAGATCGGGATCGTGCTGGCGCTCATCGGCGCGATCGTCGGCGAGTTCGTCGCCGCCGAGAAAGGAGTTGGCTACCTGATCGGCTCCGCGACGGTGAACATGAACGTCGCCACCATGTTCGCGGGCGTCCTGATGCTTGCCGGGTTCGGCATCGTCGGGAGTACGCTCGTGCGCTTCGCTCAAAGGCGGATCGTCTTTTGGGAGCAGGCGCCGGATCAATCGAAGCAGGGAGAGCGCGCATGAGCCTGAATTTGATGCTGACGGAGGCGCTCGCCTTCGTATCGGCTTCTGAACTCGTTCAGCGCCTGAAGACCCGCGAATTCACGGCTCGTGAGCTGCTCGAGTTTCACCTCGACCGCGTGGAGCGTCTCAATCCCCAGATCAACGCGATCATCTTCACCGATCTTCCGGCGGCGCGGGAACGCGCCGACGCGGCCGACGCCGCCCTGGCTCGCGGAGAGATCTGGGGACCGCTTCACGGACTCCCGATGACCGTGAAGGAAACGAACAATGTCGCCGGTTGGCCGACGACCTACGGCGATCCGGTCCTGACGGAGGCGATCCCGACGCACAGCGCCGTCATCGTTGAACGGCTGCAGGCGGCCGGCGCGATCATCTTCGGCAAGACCAACGTGCCGATCAACGCTCTCGACTGGCAGAGCTACAACGCGATCTATGGCACCACTCGCAATCCATGGGATCTAGACCGGACACCAGGCGGCTCGTCCGGAGGATCGAGCGCGGCGCTCGCCGCGGGGCTCGTTCCGCTTGAGCTCGGGAGCGATGCGGGCGGCTCGATCCGGTTTCCGGCCCATTTCTGCGGGGTCTACGGCCACAAGCCGACACCCGGCATCGTCCCCGTTTCTGGCAACGAGCGCGGGACAAGCCTTCTTGACAACGACCTCGTGGTGAGTGGCCCGCTGGCCCGGACTGTCGCTGACCTCACCTGCGCGCTCGACGTCATCGCGGGATCGGCGGGGCCGTCCGCCAAGGCCTGGCACCTGGACCTCCCGGCGCCGCGGGCGACGCACCTGGCCGAGTTCCGGGTAGCCTACGTGACCGACTCACCCGTCGCCGAAGTGGACGAGCCAATCAGGGCCGCGATCCGGGCCCTGGCCGAGCGCATCGCAGGCCTCGGTGCCCGGGTCACGGCCGACGCGCTTCCCTTCCACGATCATGCAGCGCATCACGCGACCTATCTTCAGCTATTGCGCGGATCGGCTTCGGCTCGCCTTCCACAGGCAATTTTCGAGGATGCCGTTCTTCGCCTCACGGAAACGGGCTCGAACGCGACGCCCTACGTCGCGCGGATGGCCCAAGCGCACGCGCAGCGCCACCGCGACTGGATCCTGGCCGAAGAGCGCCGGGCCGCTTTGAAGCGGGATTGGGCAGCTTTCTTCGAGCGCTACGACGTCCTCCTCGCCCCGGTCACGGTCTGCGCCGCCTTCCCGATCGACGAGGCGCGACCGCGGGAAGAGCGCGTCCTGCAGATCAATGGACACGCGGTCGACTACAACGATCAGTTGTTCTGGGCGGGGTTGGCAACGCTGCCGTCCCTGCCGGCGACGGCGGTCCCGATTGGCTTCGATGGTCACCTGCCGATCGGCATTCAGATCATCGGGCCGTATCTCGAAGACCGGACGACGCTTGCCTTCGCGGCCGAACTCGAACGTCTGCACCCGTTTGCGCCGCCCCCGCGCTACGCGCCGCCGACCGGCCGATGAAAGCCTAACTGTTTGGTTGCGGAACGTCGTTGGGATGCGGCGCGTTGGGCGATCAAAGCCTATGCGTGGCGGTTTGCAGGTGTGCGCCGCCGTTCTTCCAGGAGGGCTCGCTGATGCTCGCCATCCATCCCCAAGCCCGCACCACCCCGGCTGTCCGCGCCGAGATCGCCCGCTCGTACGAGCGCTCCGGTGTGCTGGCCAAGCGCTACGGCGTGTCCACCGAGACCATCCGCAAATGGCGCAATCGCGGTCCCGATGCGTGTCAGGACCGCTCGGCTCGGCCCCACAAGCTGCCCTGGAAAGCCACCGATGAGGAGCGCGCCATCGTGTGCGCGCTCCGCCGCTCCACCGGCTTTCCTCTGGATGCACTGACCTTCATCGTCAGCCACTTCCTGCCACACCTGAACCGGGATGCGGTCTACCGCATCCTCAAGGCCGAGGGCCTGAACCGGCTGCCGCCCGCCGAGCAGGCCCGCAAGCCACACGGCAGCTTCAAGGACTACGAGGTCGGCTTCATCCACGTCGATGTGAAGCTCCTGCCCAAGCTGCAGGATCGCGACCGCGTCTCGCGCAAGCGCTACCTGTACGTCGCCATCGATCGCGCCTCCCGCTACGTGCACCTCGCCGTCAGAGACGACGAGACCACGGCCTCGGCGGTGGCCTTCCTCACGGACGCGCTCGGGGCCTTTCCGTTCAAAGTCACCCACGTGCTCACCGACCGCGGCTCATGCTTCACGGCCGATGCGTTTGAGGCCGCCTGCCAGCGGCATGGTGTGCAGCATCGCAAGACGCGTCCCTACACGCCGAAGACCAACGGCATGGTCGAGCGCTTCAACGGGCGCGTCCAGCGCGAGGTGCTGGGGATCACGCTCTACAGCCACGCCGACCTGGAGATCGTGCTGCGCGGCTTCAACGCGGCCTACAACGGCCGCCAGCAGCGCGTGCTCTAGGGGCTCTCGCCCGAGATGGTACTGCGCCAGCGTCTCGAAGCCGATCCCGCATTGGCCAACCCAACCTACAGACCGCCCAGTTCTACTATCATCAAACGCGTCCTCCGCGTCGTTGCAGATGCCAAGGAGGTCTCACATCCAGACAGATTTCGTCTTCGTAGAGGCCCTAGCACTTAGTGATTTTGGCAGGAGATTTATATGCTTCTGGGCGGCTTAATGTCGGAAAGTACTTTCACAGAAATGCGCTAATCGAGATTTAAGCAATCAAATTGGCGGCAAGCGCACCGATAGGCTGGCGTTAGGGCTGGCACGCTCCATGCCTCTGTGGGATGCTCACCAGGGCAGGTAAGTGTCTCAGAGGGTTCATGCGGAAGTCGTACGCCGAACTGGCGTCCATTCAGCCGATGAGTGTAGTGGGCCTGCCGTCGGCTACACTGAAGGCGAACCAAGCCTATGACGCCCTCCGGCGGGAGATCGTCTCCTGCCGCCTGCTGCCGGGCACGCGGTTCACTGAGACGGAGCTTATGGAGCGCTTTGCGCTGGGCAAGGCCAGTTGCCGGATCGCGCTCCAGCGCCTCACGCAGGACGGCTTCGTCGCCTCTATGCCGCGGCACGGCTACCGGGTCGCGCCGGTCACCGTGAAGGACGTGGACGAAATCTTCGCCCTGCGCACCGAGCTGGAGCCGCTGGCGGCCCGCGGTGCCGCCGGGCGGGTGAACCGAGGGCAGCTGGAGCGGCTCGAACAGGCCTGCCGCCGACGCATCAACGTCGATGTCGGCAACCAGATCGACTTCTTCCTGGAAGCCAACCGCAGCTTCCACATGGCGATCGCCGTGGCGTCCGGGAATCAGCGGCTCTGCCGCGCCCTCTCGGGCCTTCTCGACGAGATGACCCGCCTCGTAGCTCTCGGCTTTGGCGTGCAGGGCGTGCGGCCCAACATCGAGAACGACCACACCGCCATGATCGAGCATCTCGTGGCGGGGGACGCCGAGAGCGCCGCCATGGTGGCGCGCCGCCACGTCGAGACGTTCCGCGCCATGACCCTGGAGAAGGTGATCGCGAGCCTGCGCGACACCGCCGTGATCGGGCCGGCCGCGCCTGTCCAGGCGGACGGGAGCGGGCGGTGAACGCGGTCGAGATCGACCATGTCGGCAAGTGGTTCGGCCAGCGCGAGGGCGCGCCGCTCCACGTCCTCCAGGACATCGACCTGACGGTGCCGCAACGGGCGGTGGTGGCGATCGTCGGCGCGTCGGGCTGCGGGAAGAGCACGCTGCTCAACATCATCGCCGGGCTGATCGAGCCGGATGCCGGCGGCGTGCGCCTGTTCGGCACGGCGGCCCGGGAATTCCGCAACTGGCGCGCCATGACCTACATGTTCCAGGAGGACCGGCTCCTGCCGTGGCGCACGGCGGCGCAGAACGTCGCCTTCGGGCTGGAGGCCAGCAGCATGCCAGCCGCCGAGCGCCGCCGGCGCGTTGACGAGACCCTCGACCTCGTCGGCCTGTCGCGCTTCCGCGATGCCTACCCGCACGAGCTTTCCGGCGGCATGCGCAGCCGGGTCGCCCTGGCCCGCAGCCTCGTGACCGAGCCGAGCCTCCTGCTCCTCGACGAGCCGTTCTCGAAGCTCGATCCGACGATCCGCGCCCAGATGCATTCCGAGTTGCTGCGCATCGCGGCCTTGCGGGCGATGACTCTGATTTTCGTGACCCACGATGTGGAGGAAGCGGTGGTGCTGGCCGACCGGATCGTCGTGCTGCAGCCGTATCCGGGTCGCGTGCGCCTCGTTCAGGAGGTTGCCCTCAACCGCCCGCGGGATCCGCTCTCGGAGGCGGTGACCGAACAGGTCCGCCGCCTGCGCCTCGCCCTCTCGGGGGAGCCGGTCCCATGCTAGTTCGAACGCCCGAAGCGGTGCTGCGCCGCCCGAAGGCCGGCGTCGTCCGCACCCATGGCGGCACGCTCCTGCAGCGTCTGGCCCTGATCGGGCTCGCCCTAGCCGCCTGGTATGTCGGCTCTCTCCACGCGCCGAGCTTCGTCCTGCCGAGCCCGGCCCGCGTCTGGACGGCCTGGACCGGCCTCGTCGCCACGCCGAGCTTTGCCGCCGATCTCGGCATCACCCTCGGCCGCGTCGCTGCGGGCTTCGCGCTCGCCGCCCTGGTCGGCCTGCCGCTGGGCCTCGCGCTGGGCGTAAGCCGGGCGCTCGGCGGGTTCTTCGAGCCGGTGCTCACGGTGATGAACACCGTCTCGTCGGCGATTTGGGCGATCTTCGCGCTGATCTGGTTCGGGCTGTCGAACTGGACCACGATCTTCGTGGTGTTCATGACCGCGATGCCGCTGATCCTGACGAACGTCTGGCAGGGCACCCGGACGGTCAGCGCCGAGCATCTCGAACTCGCCCGCACCTTTCGCATGCCCCGGCGGAAGGTGCTGACCAAGATCTACCTGCCGACCATCCTGCCGGCCTTCTTTTCGGGCGCCCGGCTCGCCATCGGCTTCGGCGCCCGGGTGGTGCTAGTGGCCGAAAGCCTCGGGGCGAGCAGCGGCATCGGATACCGGCTGCGTCAAGCCGCTGACCTCGTGCAGACCGATCAGGTCTTCGCCTGGACCCTCACGCTCGTCGCCCTGATGATCGGCCTGGAGACCATGGTCCTCAAGCCAGTAGAGCGGCGCCTGTTCGCCTGGAAGAAGGCGAGCCCGGCATGAGCGCGGCCCCGGTCACCCTCGTCGCCCCGCCAACCGAGTTCAGGAGTCCGCATTGACACGGATCGGTGCCCTTCTCGCCTGCGCGCTGCTCGCGGCGGCGTTACCCGCCCGCGCCCAGGCGCAGAGCGTCCGCATCGGATACTGGAGCTCGGGCATCAGCCTCGGCTTCGGCGCGGTGCTCGAAGCCGGCCAATTCATGGAGAAGCAGGGGCTGACGCCGGAATACGTCAAGTTTCCGGACGTCAACGCACCCACCAAGGCGATGGCGGCCGGCGCCATCGATTTCGCCATCGCGGCGAGCGCCGGGACCTCGCTGAGCGTCATCGCCGACGGCCTGCCACTCAGCATCGTACTGGCGACTCAGGTGGCCGATCTCGACTTCGTCGTGCCGGCGGATTCGCCGATCCGGTCGATGACGGATCTCAAGGGCAAGAAGATCGGCACGTCGCCGGCGGGCAGCGGGACCGCCGCCATCGCGGCCGCAATTCTCGAAGGCAATCACGGGCTCAAGCCCGCCGATTATCAGGCGGTGCCGGGCAACGACTCACGGCTGGCGCAATTCCTCGTCCAAAAGGACATCGACGCGGCCGCCTTGCGGACCGTCACCCTGGCGCTTCTGCCGGACGTCAAGATGCGCCGGCTCGGGACGTTTCGCGAGGAATGGAAGCGTCTCACCCAGCAGGACGCCCCGCCCGTGCTCGGCGTCGGCCTGATGCGCAATGCCTGGATGACGCAGAATCCGGAGGGCGCCGCCAAGGTGGTCGTGGCGATGCGCAAGGCCTTCGAATACGGCAAGGCGGACAAGCCCGGCGTGGCCAAGATCCTGATGGCCTCCGCCAACCTGAGCGCCACCGATGCCGCGGCCTACGCGGCGCTCTGGGACGGCATTTACACCGTCAGCCTGGAACCTGCCGACATCGCGTCGCTCAGGCGGGAATTCGAGGTCTTCAAGGCGGTCGGCGCCGTCCAGGGTAGCCTGCCTGAGGGGGCCCTCGTGCCGGGACCCTACGAGCAGTCGAAGGCCATCCCCTAACCGTCGGCAAGAAGACCCGACGCTTTACCGAGAGGAAACAGGTCCCCCATGTCAGACACGATGCGAGCTCTCGTGCTGGAGGCGCACGGCGACATCGACACGCTGAAGGTCGTCGCCGACTACCCGAAGCCCGCTACGGGCCCCGACGAGGTCCTCATCCGGGTGGGCGCGTCCTCGTTCAACTACCACGACGTGTTCACCGTGAAGGGCATGCCCGGCATCAAGGTGCCGATGCCGGTGGTGATCGGCCTCGACATGGCCGGCCAGATCGTCGAGCTCGGCGCCGGCGTCGCGGGCTGGCGCGTCGGCGACCGGGTGCTGGTCAACCCGCTGAACAAGGCCAAGGGCCTAATGGGCGAGATGCTCGACGGCGGCATGGCCGAGTATTGCCGGGTCTCGACGAGCCAACTGATCGCGATGCCGCCCGACGTGAGCTACGCGGACGCTGCCTCGCTACCCGTGGCCTACGGCACCGCCCACCGAATGCTGATCACCCACAACACCGTGAAGGCCGGCGACAAGGTCCTGATCCTAGGCGCCAGCGGCGGCGTCGGCACCGGCTGCGTGATGCTGGCCAAGCAGCTCGGCGCCGAAGTGATCGCCTGCGCGGGCAGCGCCGAGAAGATGGAGGCGCTGACGGCGCTCGGGGCCGATCACGTGGTCAATTACCGCGAGACCGACTTCTCGAAGTGGGCAATCCAGACCTACGGCAAGCCGCAACGCCGGACTTACGAGGGCGGCGTCGACGTGGTGATCAACTTCACCGGCGGCGACACCTGGGTGCCCTCGCTCAAATGCCTCAAGCGCGGCGGCACGCTCTTGGTCTGCGGCGCCACCGCGGGGCACGATCCGAAGGAGGATCTCCGCTACATCTGGAGCTTCGAGCTTAAGGTGATCGGCTCGAACAGCTTCTACGACGACGATCTCGCGGCCCTGATGGACATGATCCAGGCTGGCACCCTGAAGCCCACGATCGACAGAATTTTGCCCCTGGAGGAGGCCGCCGAGGGCCTGCGGATGATCCGCGACCGCGAAGTCATGGGCAAGATCGTCGTCACGCCGTAGGAGCAACCGCTATGTCAGATACCCAGACGCCCGCGCCCCTGAGCCGGGAAGAGGTGGAGGCCCTGCTCCAACGTGGGCCGTTCCACCAGTGGCTCGGCCTGTCCGTCGTCTCGGTTGGCGAGGGCGAGATCACCTTGAAGGCGACGTGGCGTCCCGAATGGGTCGTCAACACCGAGCGCGGCTACGTCCATGGCGGCATCCTGGCGACCCTGGTCGATCTGACCGCCGACTGGGCGCTGGTGTCCAAGACCGGTCGCGGTGTGCCGACCGTGGACCTGCGCGTCGACTATCACCGCCCGGCGATGAAGGGCGACCTGACCTGCCGGGGCATGGTGGTGAAGTACGGCGGCCAGCTCTCGGTGGCAGAGGCGCAGATCCTAGACGCCGAAGGCCGGCTGCTCGCCAGTGGCCGCGGCGTCTACATGACCGCACCGCCGAAATGAGCGGTTGCGCGGAAAGGGCGGCCCTTCCGGATCCCGCCCTCGACCACGTGGTTATCAACGTCCTTCGGCGCATGGATGCCGCGGCGGCGTTGTTCACCGCTCTTGGCTTCCAGTTGACCCCGCTTGGGCGCCACTCCCTCGGATCCATCAATCACCTGATGATGACGCCCGGCGCCTATCTAGAATTGATAGGTGTTCCCGAGGACGGCCCACAGCGACAGGACGTGCTTGATAGCCCGTTCGGGCTGAACGGGCTGGTCCTAGCGAGTAGCGACGCGGACGAGATCTTCGCGCAGCTCACGGCGGCCAGCCTGCCGGTCGGGCCGCCAGTGGCGTTCTCGCGGCCGGTGACCCTCGGAGACAGGATTGAGGAGGCTCGCTTCCGGACGGTGCGCCTGCCCACGCCGATGTTTCCCGCGGTCCGGATCTACCATTGCCAGCACCTAACCCCGGATCTGGTCTGGCGGGAGCCCTGGTTCGCGCACCCGAACGGGTTCTGCGGCATTGGAGGCCTTACGGTCACGAGTCTGGAGCCCGACGCGGAGGCACCGCGCTACGCCGCCGCCTGCGGCGCGACGGCCGAGCGAGCCGAGGGGGCGTGGACCATCCGCCTGGGTGAGACCCGCGTGACGATCAAGTCGGGTCCGGCGGCGCGCTTCGCCGGCTTGGTGCTGCACTTCACCGACCTGATCGTGCTCGAGGCCCGAGCTCGCGCCGTGCCGGACGCAGACTGGGCCTGGGTCTCCTCCGAGGAGGCGGAACTAACGCTGCCGGAATTCCAGCTCAAGCTTTGCTGCAGGAGCGCCCGATGCGCCCTGTGATCAATCTCGGTGACCTCATCGACCGCACCGGCGATGCCGACGCAGCCATGATCATCGGGCTGCATTCGGGAGCTGAGCCGGCCATCCTGTCCAGAGCTGTCCTCGACGCCATGGCCGACGCCTTCGCTCGCGGCCTGCTCCGCGGCGGCCTGCGCCGGGGCGAGCGCGTCGCGATACTGTCGGCCAATCGACCCGAATTCATCGCGCTCCTGCTAGGGGCGATGCGCGCTGGAATCGTCCCGACGCCGGTGAACTACAAGTTCCCTGCAGCCACAATCCGGCGCGTACTTGTCGATTGCGGCGCGCGTCTCGTCGTCTGTGATGCAGCGCGGCGCGTGCAGCTTCCCGTCGACCTACCGCCGGATTTGCGCGTCGCCAATTTTGATGCCGCGGGTGAGCATGGGATCGGACCCTGGCTCGATCCGGGTCCGTTCGACCCGGTAGACCCGCGTCCCGACGAAATGGGCCTGCTTCTGTACACGTCCGGCTCCACCGGCCATCCGAAAGGCGTGATGCTCTCACACGCCAGTCATCTCTGGGTAGCCCGCACGCGAATGGCGGAGGACGACCTGCGGGAGGACCGGGTCCTGATTGCGGCGCCGCTCTACCACATGAACGCGCTGGCGCTGGCGCTCCTGGTCTGCGCGTCCGGCGCCACCATGGTGCTGCTGCCGCAATTCGAGGCCCGGGCTTACATCCAGGCCATCAGCCAGCATCGCTGCACGTGGCTGACTGCGGTGCCGCCGATGATCGCTATGATGCTGCGGGAGGTCGATACTCTCGCGCAGGCCAATCTGAAGAGCGTGCGAGTGGTGCGGATGGGCTCTGCGCCAGTCAACGACACGCTAGCGCTCCAGATCCGGGCGCTCCTGCCTAATGCTCGGATCATCAACGCGTACGGTACCACCGAGGGCGGGCCGATCGTGTTCACGCATCACCCCAACGGACTGTCAACGCCAATAGCATCTGTGGGCTACCCACATCCAGGCATCTCCGTGCGTCTTGTCGGCCCGGAGGCCCCAGAAACCGGGGTGCTGCAGATACGCAGCCCGGCCCTCATGCTGGGTTATCACAACAGGCCGGATACGCCGTCGCCGATTACCACTGACGGCTACTACGACACCGGTGATATCTTCCGCCGTGATGAGCACGGCTTCCATACCGTCCTCGGTCGGACAGACGACATGTTCGTTTCAGGCGGCGAGAACATCTTCCCGGGCGAGGTCGAACTGGTCATCGAGAGTCACCCGGACGTGCTGCAGGCCTGCGTGGTCCCGGTCGAGGACGCGATCAAGGGCACCAAGCCGGTGGCCTTCGTCGTGCTGCGCCCGGGTGCCCGAGGCGACGAGGCTGCGATCAAGCAGCACGTCCTGGCCAACGCCCCTGCTTATCAGCATCCGCGGCGGGTCTGGTTCCTCGATACGATGCTCCTCGCCTCGACCAACAAAATCGACCGAAGCGGTCTGCAGCAAAAAGCAGCGTCGGAAATCGGGTGAGATAGATTGCAGTAGTCGATCGCTGCTGCGCTGAAGGGACAACGAATTCGCGCAAAGGTCCGCTTTATTACTAAAACTTTCGTACAGCGCACCGGCTGCTTACGGCCAGAACCCGTCGTTGCAAATAACCCCTATAAATGTCTGTGACGGGTGGATTTGCGACGGTCCGCTCCCGGGCGGGAGTTGGAAAAAGCAGACACTGCCGTCGCGCCCGCTCACGACACTTTGCAGGCCTTGGGAAGGTCCGCTTCCAGGCCGCCGATGGAGCAGAGGTCGACATCGAGATTTGGGGAGTCTGCCGTCCCGCTATCAGCTTCGATGCCTGCCTTGCCGAACGTGTTAATCCGGTAGCTCGATATGGGCTGCGAAACCGGTGAGGTTCAGTCTGACCCGCTCGGGACGCAACTCCATTGACGGGATCGTGTAATCCCCGCCGTTCTGGCGGCGGAATGGCAGGCTGAGCCGGTCAGCGTCGGATCGTTGGGGACAATGAATAGGCCCGTGTTCGCGCCGATGGGTCAGGGCTTCACATCCGGCCGGGGATCGGCCACGAAGCCGTCGCGGTTCGGCATCCGGATCGCGGCCAAGGTGCCGGCATCCAGGATCGCCCCGTCCGCCACGACGCCGTTCAGGTGGAGGATGTAGGCCGAGACTGCGTAGACGTCTGCGTCACTCAGGGATTGTGGTGCATTCAAAGGCATTGCGCGCCTTATGTAGTCGAACAGCGTCGGCGCGTAGGGCCAGAAGCTGCCGACGGTCTTAATCGGCTTGACCGTGGCCAGCGTTCCCTGGCCGCCGACCAGTCTCTCGCCGGTTCCACCCTCGCCGTGGCTCCCGTGGCAGGACGCGCATTGCGCCTCGAACACCGAGCGTCCCTGGGCGACGCTGCCGCTGCCCGGCGGTAGTTTTCGGCCGTCGCGGTCGATGTCGATGTTCCAGGCCGCGATCTCCGCCTCCGCCGCCGGCCGGCCGATCCCGAGGCGCTCGGCCGCATCGGCGGCCGCGGTCGTTGCAAACAGGAACAGTGTGGCAATCAGGGCCCGCTCTTCAAGCGTAGCCATTGGCGACCTCGCCGCTTGCCGCGATACACCAGGGCACAACCGCGTTGTTGTGGTAGAAGGAGTTGAGCCCGCGTACCGATGTAAGGCCCTCGAAGCTCGGCTGGATGTACCCGGTCTCGTCGATCGCCCGGCTTGAGATGGTCGTCGGCTCCCCATTCCAGGTCCAGGGGAGGCGGAACCGAGTCAGCGCCCGGTTCAGGACCGGCTCCTGTAGGGCGGCGTCCTGCCAAGTCCTTCCGGCATCGACCGAAACCTGCACGCTGGTTATCTTGCCGTGGCCAGTCCAGGCGAGGCCTGTGATCTCGTGGAAGCCTGGAGCGATCCGCTGCGTGCCGGAGGGCCGCGTGATGATCGACTTTGCCTCCATGACGAAGGTGAATTGTCGTGCGGTCCCGTCCGGCATCAGGTCGGTGTACTTGGCCGTCTCCTCCCGGGAGAATGCCGGCTCGGCGGTCACGTTCAGCCGCCGCAGCCACTTCACGCTCATGTTGCCTTCGAAGCCGGGCAGGAGCACCCGCAGGGGATAGCCCTGCTGCGGGCGCAGGCGCTCGCCGTTCTGGCTGTAGACCAGCAACGCGTCGTCGAGGCATTTCGCGATCGGGATGCTGCGGGTCATCGCGGCGGCGTCGGCCCCCTCGGCCACGACCCAGCGGGCGTCGGGCTTGAGACCGGCCTCCCGCAGCACCGTCGCCAAGCGGACGCCGGTCCATTCTGCGCAGCTGACGAGGCCGACCAGATCCGAGGCGGTGCGGCCCGCCTTGATCGCCTCGAAGCCCGGATTGCCGGAGCATTCCAAGAAATGGATGCGCGATTCCGAGGGGAAGCGGCGGATGTCGTCCAGGGTCAAGACGAGGGGCGTCTCCACCAGCCCGTGGACCAGCAGCCGATGCTGGGTAGGGTCAATATCGGGGATACCGCCGTGGTGGCGCTCGTAAAACAGCCCGTTCGGCGTGAGGATGCCATCGAGGTCCTGCAGCGGCGTGCGGCTCGAGGCCGAAGTGTATTGCTTCAGGCCCTTCGGCACGTTGCGGATGAGGCCGCTCTCGAAGCGCGAGGGCTGGCCGTAGGTCTGGCTGCCGACATCGGCGCCCGGGGCCTTCATCCAAGGGGGGATGTCTGGCGGCGATGCTTCCTCGGCCCGGCCGCGGCCGGGCGTACCGCTGCCAGCCAGAAGGCCGGCTGCCGCCGCCGCGCTTTGCGTGAGAAAACGTCGCCGGGCTGCGGGGTGCCTTTTCGGATCGTCCTGACTCATCGCATCGCCCTCCGTGTTCGCGATGGGCGGCTTGGAACCTGGTGCAAGGCAATTGGGCCGGGCCTACGCAACGCCGGACGAACGAATGCCTCGCACCCCGCTGCAGCTGCCATCAATGCAGGATCCACCCGATCAGACAGATCAACGCCGCGGACGCAGCGATGTAGCCACGCATCCGGCTTTCCGCACAGGCAGACTGCGGATCGAAACCGTGAGGCGGCTCATGATCTCGGATGTCGTCGCTCAGGGACATGGTCAAAGCTAAGCCGTGCTCCGTCTCGGTGGCGGCGAGGCCCAAGCCTGCATCCGCTCGATCCCGCTGCACACCCGGCCGGTGGATCCTGCCGTCCCAAGGGGACGGTCGAGATCCGATCCCGCTCGTCGCGGGCCTGCAAGGAAGATGCGCTGCGGAGCCATGATCGTGTCGATCCCGGCGCCGGCGGTCAAACGAAACGAACGCTTTTATTCGGCCGCTTCGGAGGACAGCGTTCTTCAGATCTCAGGCGGAACACGCACGCCTTTGCTCAATCGACGGCCACCCCGCAAAACCGGCTTTCGATTCACACGCCGGCCGGATCGTCCGGAACCGTCGCGGCCCGGACGGGCGGGCGCGAGCCCAGGTGGTCCCGGAGTGTCCGGCCCTCGTAGTCGTTACGGAACTGGCCGCGGCGGCGCAGCTCGGGCAGCACCAGCTCGATGAAGTCGTCGAGGCCCCCGGGCAGGGTCGCCGGCATGATGTTGAAGCCGTCGGCGCCCTTGGCCCGGAAGCGCTCCTCCATCTCGTCGGCGATCTGGGCGGGCGTCCCGACGATCTGCGAATGGCCCCGCGCGCCGGCGATCCGCAGGTAGAGCTGGCGGAGCGTCAGGCCCTCCCGGCGAGCGAGATCGAACATCAGCTGCTGGCGGGATTTCGCACCCTCGGCCTCGGGCAGCTCCGGCACGGGACCATCGGGATCGTAGCCCGACAGGTCGAAGCCGCCGACCATGCGCTCCAACAGGGCCAGGCCCACCACTGGGTCGATCAGGTCCTGAAGCGCGTCGAACTTGGCACGCGCCTCCGCCTCGGTGCGACCCACCACCGGGAACAGCCCCGGCATCACCTTGAGGTCGTCCCGGGCCCGGCCGAAGCGGGCCATCCGCTCCTTCAGGTCGCCGTAGAACGCCACCGCCTCGTCGAGCGTCTGGTTGGCGGTGAACACGATCTCGGCGGTGCGCGCCGCCAGATCCTTGCCGGGTCCCGAGGACCCCGCCTGGACGAGGACCGGCTGCCCCTGGGGCGTACGCGAGATGTTGAGCGGGCCCCGGACCTCGAAATGCTTGCCGCGATGGTTCAGCGGCCGGAACCCGTCCGGCTTCGAGAACTGGCCAGAGGCGCGGTCGAGGATCACCGCCCCGTCGTCCCAGGTGTTCCACAGGCCCAGGACGACGTCGACGAACTCCTCGGCCCGCTCGTAGCGGTCGGTGTGGCGGGCGATCTGATCGGTGCCGAAGTTGGCGGCCTCGGCATCGGTCGTCGAGGTGACGAGGTTCCAGCCGGCCCGTCCGCCGCTGAGGTGATCGAGCGAGGCGAAGCGCCGGGCGACGTTGTAGGGCTCGTTGAAGCTGGTCGAGGTGGTGGCGACAAGCCCGATCCGGCTCGTGACTGCCGCCAGCGCCGACAGCAACGTCACCGGCTCGAAATGGGCCGAGCGGGCGGTGCGCTCGCTGGAGCGCAGGTTGCCATCGCGGATACCGGTGCCGTCCTCGAGGAACACGAGATCGAACTTCGCGGCCTCGGCCCGGCGCGCCCAGCCGACATAGCGTTCGAGATTGAGCCCGCCATCGGCTTCGCTCGACGGGTGGCGCCATCCGGCCACGTGATGCCCGGTGGCGTAGAAGAAGGCACCGAGGCGAAGCGTATCCTGTGTCATCGGCCCATCGGGGTTGGAGGAGGGCCGCGCCGCGTCAGCGCACCATGCCCCAGCGCCGGACCGTGAGCCGCTCGAACGTCGCGAACACGACGTTCTCGACGATGAGCCCGATCGCGATGACCAGCAAGAGGCCGGCGAAGACCCGGTCGGTATAAAGCTCGTTGCGGTTTTGGTAGATGTACCAGCCGAGCCCGCCCTGACCGGAGGCGGCGCCGAAGACCAGCTCGGCCGCGATCAGCGTGCGCCAGGCGAAAGCCCAGCCGATCTTGAGCCCGGACAGGATCGCCGGCAGGGCCGCCGGGATCAGGATCTGCCAGACATAAGCCAGACCGGTCAGGCCGTAATTGCGCCCGGCCATGCGCAGGGTCTCGGGCACGCCCTGGAAACCCGCAAACGTGTTCAGCGCCAGCGGCCACAGCACCGCGTGGACCAGCACGAAGATCAGGCTGCCGGATCCGAGCCCGAACCAGAGCAGGGCCAGCGGCAGCAGCGCGATGGCCGGCAGCGGGTTGAACATCGCGGTCAGGGTCGAGAGCAGGTCACGGCCGAACTGGGTCGAGACCGCGAGCGTCGTCAGGCCGAAGGCCAGCACCACGCCACCGAGGTACCCTTCCGCCAGCACCGTGAGGGAGATCCGGGCCCGCGCCAGGAGTTCTCCGCTGCCCAGGCCCTCCGCGAGGGCCGACAGGGTGGCGCCGAAGCCGGGCAGCAGGAGGTCGTTGTCCTGCCAGCGCGCCAGCGCCTCCCAGACGAGGGCGAGCGCGACCAGGATCAGGCCTTTGCGGAGCCAGCCCTGCTGCCAGATCCGGGTCGACAGCGGCAGCACGCGCACGACCGGAGCTTCCACGAAGGGCGGGAGCACAAGGTCGTATTCGGAGCGGATCGGCGGGCGGACGTGCTGAGTCATCGCGCTGGGGCCGCCGGCCCGGAGGGGTCGGTGGGCGTCTCGAACAGGCGCTCGTGCAGGCGCCGAATCGCGGCCTGGAACGCGTCGCTGCCGACGCTCGTCAGGTCGAAGGCGTGGCTGTTGTACTCGCCCCGGATCCGGCCGGGATGGGGCGAGAGCAGCGCCACCCGGTTGCCGACCACGAGCGCCTCCTCGATCGAATGCGTGACGAACAGCAGGGTGAAGCGCACCTCCTCCCAGAGCGCCAGCAATTCCTCCTGCATCTTGCGCCGGGTCAGCGCGTCGAGGGCCGCGAAGGGCTCGTCCATCAGCAGCACCTTGGGCTGCGTGGCGAGGGCGCGGGCGATGGCGACGCGCTGCTTCATGCCGCCGGAGAGCTGGTGCGGGTAGCTGTCGGCGAAGGGCGTGAGGCCGACCTTGTCGATGTAGTGCCGCGCCCGGGACTCGGCCTCGCGCCGGCCGAGGAGACCGGCGGCACGCAGCGGGAAGGCCACGTTCTGCAGGACGGTCTTCCACGGCGGCAGCTGGTCGAATTCCTGGAAGACCACGATGCGGTCCGGCCCCGGCCCGCGCACGAGCTCGCCGCCGAGGGTAATCGATCCCTCCACTGGCGGGATGAAGCCGGCGATCGCCTTGAGCAGGGTGGACTTGCCGCAACCCGAGGGGCCGAGCAGGATGAAGCGATCCGCCTCGTAGACATCGAACCCGACCCGGTGGGTCGCCCGGACCACGCGCTCCGGGGTGCGGTATTCCAGGGTCAGGTCCGAGACCCGCAGCAGCGGCGCCGGCAGGGACGCCTGCGGTGTCAGAGCTTCGTCGTGTCGGGGGCTCGGCTGAACCGCCCCATGCCGCTGCCCCGTCGCAAGATCGTGGTGCTCCTCGACCAGGCTCATCCGCTCAGCTGCCCGTCGCGATACGGGGATTGGCGAAGAAGTATTCGTCGAGCGCCTTCGGTTCGTTCCGGATCGCGCCGACCCGGTGCATGAACTGCCCGAGCCCGAGCGTGTTCTGCGGCTCGACCTTAAACGTGACCTCCGGGTTCCGGATGACCTTGAGCAGCAGGTCGCGGTCGATCCGGCTGTTGGTGGTCCGGATGTAGATGTCGGCCGCGATCTCCGGATTGTCGGTGATGAACTGCGCCGCCTCCGCGAGGGCGTCCACGAAGGCCGTGTAGGTTTTCGGGCTGTCCCGGTAGAATTTCTCCGTGGCGTACAGGACCGTCGAGGAGGCGGGGCCGCCCTGGACCGCGTAGGAGTTCAGGACGACGTGGGCGTTCGGGGTGCCGGCCAGCTCCTGCTCCTGGAACGGCGGGTTGCCGAAATGGCCGGTGATCTCGGTCCCGCCCTTGATGATGGCGGCCGACGCCTCCGGGTGCGGGACCGCGACGCTGATCGTGTCGAGCCGGGCGAAGTCCTTGTCGCCCCAGAGCTTGGCGGAGGCCCATTGCAGGATGCGGGCCTGAACCGACACGCCGACCGCCGGCAGAGCGATCCGGTCCTTGTCGGTGAAGTCGCCGATCGTCTTCACCTCGGGCCGGTTGGAGACGAGGTAATAGGGAAAGTTGCCGAGCGAGGCGACGCCCTTGACGCCCTGCCGGCCGCGGGTGCGGTCCCAGAGCGTGAACAGCGGCCCGACCCCGGCTGCCGCAACGTCGATGCTCCCCGACAGGAGCGCATCGTTCACGGCCGAGCCGCCGGAGAGCTGCGCATACGTGACCGTGATGTCGAGGTCGGCTTTCGCGCCGTGTTTCTCGATCAGCTTCTGGTCTTCCGCCACGTTGAGCAGCAGGTAGACGATGCCGAACTGCTTCGCGATGCGCAGCTGCCCCTCGGCGGCCTTGGCGGGGCCGACGATGGCGGCGGCCAAGCCGGCCCCGAACACGGCGGCCGCTCGCCTGCGCGAGAACAGTCTCTGTCGCGTGCCAGTCATGTTTCCTCGCGGTATCAGTCTAAGGCACGCGAACACGGCCTGATCACCGACCGGAATCTGCCTTCGACGGGGCTCACCGTCAACGGGAACGTTCTTTTTACAGAACGAGGTCCGAGAGATACTGCTTCTCTCCGGGCAGGAGATCGAAGAATATTCTCTTCAGCAGCCCGCCGAGCCCAGCGAATTTGGTCGCCAATGCCGGAATAAGAAAGCCTATTTTTCCTGCCCGGGCCCGCTGCGGCGATCCGTTCCCCAAAACGACCGGACGCGTCGGCGCCCGGGCGATCGGAGAGGACCAAGCCGCTATCCATCCTTCGAAGCGGAGATGGTTTGCGTCGAAATCCGATGATCTTTGGAATACTCGATCCGGCGGCTCTGGTTTAGTTTGCACGTCACAATCAACGCCCTGCGGCAACAGCAATCGCCCTGACCGGATCGCATCCGGACCTCCCCGCTTCGTCCCGAGCGGGGTTGGTCTCGCGGGCCGAGCCTGCGCGCGGCGGCTGCAGCATCCCGTCAGACACATCGGGGATGCGCCTGAGCGCGCCCGCGACTGCGAAAGCGACCATGAAGTCCCGCGCAACCCTCCGCCGCCCAGCCGCCGCAGGCCTGTCGACCCACAACACCGGCCCCGCGCTGCGCTGCGTCGCGGCACTGCTGCTCCTCGCGTTGGCTGCTGGCCCGGCGCTCGCCCGGGTGAAGGTCGGCGTCACCCCCGGCTCGCTGGCCGATTCCGTTTACGTCGCCGCGGAGGAGGCCAAGGCCCAGGGGCTCGATGTGCAGGTGGTCGAATTCACCGATTGGACGACGCCCAATCTTGCCCTCGCCAACGGCGATCTCGACGTGAACTACTTCCAGCATCAGGCCTTCCTCGGCAACGCCGTGAAGGAAACCGGCTTTCCGCTGAAAGGCGTCGGCCTCGGCATCCTGCCGAATATCGGTCTGTACTCGGAGAAGCACGCGAGCCTGGCCGCCCTTCCGGACGGGGCCAGGGTGGCGGTGGCGAACGATCCGGTGAACCAGGGCCGGGGCCTCGCCCTGCTCGAGACCGCCGGGCTCATCAAGCTCAAGGACGGCGTCGGCGCGAAGGCGACCCTCGACGACGTGGTCGCCAATCCGAAGAAACTCACATTCGTCGAGATCGAGGGGCCGCAACTGGTCCGCGCCGTCTCGGATGTGGATCTCGCCCAGGGCTATCCCGGCCACTACGTCAATGCCGGCCGAGCCGACTACGCCAGCAAGGCGCTGATCTACTCGGGCGTGGGCGACCAATATTACGCGATCCGGTTCGTGACCCTGGCCGACCGGGCCGACGACCCCGAGATCGCGAAGTTCATCGGCCTCTACCAGACCGCGCCGGCGGTGCGGGCGCGGATCGACGCGTCCTTCGCCCACGATCCCAACCTCTATTCCCTGCCCTGGCTGCCGCACGCAGCCCCATCCCAGAGTTCCGTCCGATGAGAATCCTGAATGTCCTCGCCGCCGCCGCCGTCCTGTCGCTCGGCGCGATGGCCGCCCGGGCGGAGACCCTCAAGGTCGGCGTCGTGCCGGGCGCCTATGCCGACGCAGTCAACGTCGCGGCGGCCGAGGCCAAGACGCAGGGCATCGACGTCAAGGTGATCGAGTTCAGCGACTGGACGACGCCGAACGTTGCGCTGGATGCCGGCGACATCGACGTCAACTTCTTCCAGCATCGCCCCTTCATGGAGAATGCCGAGAAACAGAAGGGCTACGCGTTCGCGATCGTCGGACTCGGGATCCTGCAGAATCTCGGGCTCTATTCCCTGAAGCACAAGAGCTTCGAGGCGATCCCCGTGGGCGGCACGGTGGCGATCGCCAACGATCCGGTGAACCAGGGCCGCGGCCTGCTGCTGCTCCAGAGGGCCGGTCTGATCAAGCTGAAGGACACGGTCGGCTTCCTCGGCACCCTCGACGACATCACGGAGAACCCGAAGAGGCTCAAGTTCACGGAGGTCGAGGGGCCCCAGCTCGCCCGCATCACCGGCGATGTCGATCTCGCCCAGGGCTATCCGCACTTCATCGTCGCCGCCGGCACCTTCGATCCCACCAGCGGCCTCATTTATACCGGCATCGAGGACAAGCTCTTCGCAGTGAGCTTCGTCACCAAGGCGGCGCGCAAGGACGATCCGACCGTCACGAAGTTCGTCCGGATCTTCCAGAGTTCGGAGGCGGTCAAGCGGCAGATCCACAAATCCTTCGCCAACAGCGACAAGCTCTACGTTCTGGCGTGGCAGAACTGATGGCCGGCCTCGCCTTCGACAGCCTGCGCGCGCCCGCCCGCTGGATCGCCCGGGACCGGCCCGGAATCGCCGCCGCCGCGCCCGCGATGACGCCGGCGCCGGAGAACCGCACGGCCGGCACCGTGCGGTTCGAGGCGGTCTCGAAGACCTACCTGTCCGCGGCCGGCCGGGTTCGGGCCCTCGATACCGTCGACCTCGACGTGCCCGCGGGCGCGATCTTCGGCATCATCGGCCGCTCGGGAGCGGGCAAGTCCAGCCTGCTGCGCACGGTCAACCGACTGGAGGAGCCGACATCTGGCCGCGTGCTGGTGGACGGCGCGCCGATCGAGGCGCTCGACACCGCCGGGCTGGTGGCCCTGCGCCGACGCGTCGGCATGATATTCCAGCACTTCAACCTGCTCTCGGCCAAGACCGTGCGCGGGAACGTGGCGCTGCCGCTCAAAGCCGCCGGCCTGCCGACGCATGAGATCGCAGCCCGGGTCGACGAGGCGCTGCGCCTGGTCGGGCTTGAGGGCAAGGCGGACACCTATCCGTCGCGGCTCTCGGGCGGCCAGAAGCAGCGCGTGGGCATCGCCCGCGCCCTGGTCAGCCGCCCGGAGATCCTGCTCTGCGACGAGGCGACCTCGGCGCTCGATCCGGAGACGACCCTCACGATCCTGAACCTGCTGCGGGACATCAACCGGCGGCTCGGGATCACCATCATCCTGATCACCCACGAGATGAGCGTGATCCGGGAGATCTGCAGCGACGTGGTGGTGCTGGAGAAGGGCGCTGTCGTCGAGACCGGGCCGGTCTGGCGGGTGTTCGGCGCTCCGGAGCATCTCACCACCCGGGCGCTCCTCGAACCGTTGAGCCGCGGCCTTCCGGCGGATCTGGCCTCCCGCCTCCGGCCGCACCCCGCGCCGGGGACCGCGACGGTGCTGGCGATCACCTATGCGGGCCAGGCCGCGCCGGATCTGTCGGCCCTGGCCGCTGCCGCGGGCACACCCGTGCGCCTGCTCCAGGCCGGTATCGAGCAGATCCAGGGCCACGCTGTCGGCCGGATGCTCGTGGCCATCGAGGCGGCGGGGCCGGACGCGGAGGATAGGCTGCGCGGGCTCGGAGTAAGCGTCGAGAGGATCGGGTATGTCGCCGCAGATGATTGACCGCCTCTGGCAGGCCTTCCTCGACACGCTCGTGATGGTCGGCGTCTCGGCCGGGATTGCGGTGCTCGCCGGCATCCCGCTCGCCCTCTTCCTGGTCACGTCGGAATCCGGCGGCATCTTCCCGGCGCCGAAGGCCAACCGGGTGGTCGGGACGATCGTCAACGGCTTCCGCGCCGTGCCCTTCATCGTCCTGCTCGTGGCGCTGATCCCGTTCACCAGGCTTGTGACCGGCACCACCATCGGCGTCTGGGCGGCGATCGTCCCGCTCTCGGTCAGCGCGACGCCGTTCTTCGCGCGGATCGCCGAGGTGTCTCTGCGCGAGGTGGATGCCGGGCTGATCGAGGCGGCCCAGTCCATCGGCTGCCGGCGCCGGCACATCCTGCTGCACGTGCTCCTGCCCGAGGCGCTACCGGGGATCCTCGGCGGCTTCACGATCACGGTCGTCTCGATGATCGGCGCCTCCGCGATGGCGGGGGCGGTCGGCGCCGGCGGCCTGGGCGATGTCGCGATCCGGTACGGCTACCAGCGCTTCGACACCACCGTGATGGCGGCGGTGATCGCGGTGCTGATCGCCCTGGTCTGCCTGGTGCAGTTCACGGGCGACCTGACGGTGCGGCGGCTGCGCGCCCGCTGACGGTCCCCCCGGCAGGCGCGCCACACCCGGCGGCCTTCGCGCGCGCCCTCTCTCCGTCCGAGATGATCCGATCATGAGCCTGCAGCACCGCGCCGACGACCGCGTCGGCGGTCCCGAGGACCGGCGGCCGCTGCCGCCCAGCCGCCCGCACCGGATTTCCACGGATGCGGAGGCGATCGAGGTCGCCCGGGTGGTGGCCGCCCGCTTCGCCGACGGCGCCGCCGGGCGCGACTGCGACCGCATTCTGCCCTGGACGGAGATCGAGGCGTTCACCGCGAGCGGCCTCGGCGGCATCACCGTGCCGCGGGCCTATGGCGGCGCGGATGTGGCGCACGCGACCCTGGCCAAGGTGTTCGCCATCCTGGCCGCCGCCGACGGCTCGGCCGCCCAGATCCCGCAGAGCCAGTTCGGCGTGCTGGCGCTGGTGCGGGCGGCGGCGACCCCGGACCAGCAGGCGCGGATCTTCGAAGCGGTGCTGGCCGGCCACCGGATCGGCAATGCCGGGCCGTCCCGCAACGGCAAGGCGATCACCCAGGTCGAGACGCGGCTGGCGTCGGGGCCGGACGGCCACCGCCTCACCGGCACACGCTACTATTCCACGGGCGCCCTGTTCGCCCACTGGATCCCGACCCGCGCGGTGGGCCCGGACGGGCAGCCGCTGCTGGTCTGGGTGCGCCGGGACGCCCTGGGGGTGCGGGTCGTGGACGATTGGCAGGGGTTCGGGCAGCGGACCACGGCCAGCGGCACGGTGCTGTTCGAGGCGGCGCCGATCGAGGACGGCCTGACCATCGAACTCGCGCCCCTGGCCGAGCGGCCGGCCCTGTTCGGCCCGGTCTCGCAGCTCGTGCAGGCGGCGATCGATGCCGGGATCGCCCGGGGCGCGACCGAAGCCGCCCTGGACTTCGTGCGGACCCGGACGCGGCCCTATCTGTTCACCGTCGAGACCATCACCGAGGATCCGCACCTCCTCGGCGAGGTCGGGCGGCTGGAGGTCGACCTGCACGCCGCCGAGGAAGTGCTCGCCCGGGCCGGCCGGACGCTGGATCGCATCGCCGCCGCTCCGGTCACCGCGCAGAGTTCGGCCGAGGCG
Source organism: Methylobacterium sp. CM6246 (assembly GCF_054818005.1). Classification (NCBI taxonomy): domain Bacteria; kingdom Pseudomonadati; phylum Pseudomonadota; class Alphaproteobacteria; order Hyphomicrobiales; family Methylobacteriaceae; genus Methylobacterium; species Methylobacterium sp. CM6246. Next base: position 5,640,192 of record NZ_JBTXKY010000001.1, on the reverse strand, counting down.
TCGGTCGCCGTCGCCGAGGTCAAGATCCTGACCACGGAGGTCGCGCTGGAAGCCGCCGAGCGCCTGCTGGAACTCGCCGGCGCCTCGGCGACCCGCGCGAGCTATAATCTCGGTCGCTTCTGGCGCGACGCGCGGGTGCATACGCTGCACGATCCCGTCCGCTGGAAATACCATCTGCTGGGGGATTACACCCTGAACGGCGCGCTGCCCGCCCGGCACCAGTGGAACTGAGCGCCATGCCGCTTCAGCCGCACGAATCCGCCTTCACCCGGAAGCCCGAGCCGCCGCGCCGGGTGCCGGTGCTCGCCGACGATGCCGCCGCCCTCGCGGCCGCCAGGACCCTGGCCGACGACCTCGCCGAAGCGGCCGTCACCCGCGACCTCGACCGGCGGCTGCCCTTCGCGGAGATCGAGCGTTTCACCGAGACCGGCCTCTGGGCGATCACGGTGCCGTGCGAATACGGCGGCCCAGGCGTGAGCGCCGCCACGGTCGCGCAGGTGATAGCGATCATCGCGGCATCGGACGGGTCGATCGGCCAGATCCCGCAGAACCATTTCTACGCCGTCGAAGTGCTCCGCAACGGCGGCACTGAGGCACAGAAGCGCGATCTGTACGGGCGGGTTCTGGCCGGCGAGCGGTTCGGCAACGCGCTCGCCGAGATCGGCCAGCGGGACCACACCCGTCGCACCCGGCTCGTGCGCGATCCGTCGGGCTGGACCGTCGAGGGGCGCAAATATTACTGCACCGGCTCGCTGTTCGCCCATCGCATCCCGGTGATGGCGAATGCCGAGGAGGACGGCCGCGCCGTGGCCTATCTAGTGTTCATCCCCCGGGACGCCCCCGGCGTCACCCTGGTGGACGATTGGGACGGGTTCGGCCAGCGGATCACCGGCTCGGGCTCGATCCTGTTCGAGCGCGTGCGGGTGGAGCCGGACTGGGTGGTGCCGTTCCAGGCCTCGATGGACCGCCCCACCGCGATCGGCCCCTTCGCCCAGATCCTGCACGCCGGGATCGATCTCGGCATCGGACAGGGCGCCTTCGCGGCGACGCTGCCGTTCGTGCGCGACCGGGCCCGGCCCTGGATCAATTCCGGCGTCGCGCGCGCGAGCGAGGACCCGCTGACCCTCCACGCGCTGGGCGACGTCCGGGTGCGTCTGGCCGCGGCCGATGCCCTGCTGGAACGGGCCGGCCGCTTCGTCGATGCCGCGCAAGGTGAGCCCGACGCGGACAGCGTCGCTGCGGCTTCCGTGGCGGTGGCCGAGGCCCGGGCGTCCAGCCATCGCGCCGGGCTGCTCGCGGCCAACACGCTGCTCGAACTCGGCGGCACCTCGGCGACCGACCGGGCCGAAGCGCTGGACCGCTACTGGCGCAACGTCCGCACCCACACCCTGCACGATCCCGTGCGGTGGAAGTATCACTGGATCGGCGCCTACCACCTCGACGGCCGGCTGCCGCCCCGGCATGGAGCGCTCTGATGGCCGCCAGGAAGCAGATCCAGCTGAACGCGTTCAACATGAACTGCGTCGGCCACATCAACCACGGGCTGTGGACCCATCCACGCGACCGCTCGTCGGAGTACAACACCCTGCGCTACTGGACCGATCAGGCGAAGCTCCTGGAGCGCGGCCTGTTCGACGGGCTGTTCATCGCCGACATCAGCGGCGTCTACGACATCTACGGCGCCGGCATCGACGTGACCGCCCGCGAGGCGGTGCAGCTCCCGGTCAACGATCCGAGCCTGCTGGTCCCCGCCATGGCGGCGGTGACCGAGCATCTCGGCTTCGGGGTGACGATCAACGTCCACACCGAGGCGCCCTACACCTTCGCCCGGCGCCTCTCGACCCTCGATCACCTCACCGGCGGCCGGATCGGCTGGAACATCGTCACCGGCTACCTCGACAGCGCCCATCGCGGCCAGAGCGGCGGCGCCCTGCCCGCCCATGACCGGCGCTACGACTATGCCGACGAGTATCTGGAGGTTCTCTACAAGCTCTGGGAAGGCAGCTGGGACGACGCGGCCGTGCGCCGCGACCGGGAAGCCCGGGTGTTCAGCGATCCGGCCCATATCCGGCCGGTCTCGCATCACGGCGCGTTCTTCGACGTCGAAGGCTACCACCTGTCCGAGCCGTCCGTGCAGCGGACCCCGGTCCTCTACCAGGCGGGCGCCTCGGGCCGCGGCCGGGCCTTCGCCGGGCGCCACGCCGAGTGCGTGTTCATCTCCGCCCGCGACCGGGGGGCGGCCCGGGAGGCCGTCCGGGCGATCCGGGCCGAGGCGGTGGCCGCCGGGCGCCATCCGGAGGACGTGAAGGTGTTCGTCGGGCTGGCGGTGATCCCCGGGCACAGCCGGACCGAGGCCGAGGAGAAGCGGGCCGAGTACCAGCGCTACGCAAACCCGGAGGCGGGCTTGGCGCATTTCTCCGCCTCCACGGGGATCGACTTCGCACGCTACGGCCTCGACGAGGCGATTCCCTACGGTCCGGGGAACGCCATCCAGTCCGCCAATGCGGCGGCCGCCAAGCGCGGATTGACCAAGCGCGACCTGCTCGGGGAGCTGCAACTCGGCGGGCGCTACGCGGTCCTCGCGGGCGACGCCGTCTCGATCGCCGACGAACTCCAGGCCTGGGTCGAGGAGGGCGAGGTCGACGGGTTCAACCTCAGCCGGATCGTCGTGCCTGAGAGCTTTTCCGACTTCATCGACATTGTAATCCCCGAACTTCAGGATCGAGGGCTCTACAAGACCGCGTACGCGAACGGATCATACCGGCACAAACTGTTCGGGCAGGGCGACCGGCTGCCCGAACGCCACGCTGCCCATGCCTTCCGGGGTCCGCCAGTCGGCCGCGCGCGAGCTGTATAAGGGATGCGTGGAGCGTGCGCTGAGGCGAGCGGGCGGCGCTTCGTTGCTGAAGCTACCATCCTCTCCGAAGTGGACTGGTAGCTTTCGGCCACCTTCGGTCATCTGGAAGCGATGAAATTTCCGGCAAGCAGACGTTCCGACGCTCTAAGTAGGGTCGTGAACGACGCGACGGCGGTAAGGGTTGGCGCAAGCGACGGCCTGACCGGGTAGGTCGACGCGATGGCGGCGGGCGAACTCGACAAGCCGCCGCAGGGCAGTCTGCCGAAGCATGCTGCGGGGATCCCCGCCGCAGCGGCATCACGGCCGGGGAGGTGCGGGGTCACCTCCAGAGGATCGAAGGCCACAAGCTGACGTTGTGCGGCTTGCCGGAGCGCTGGCTCGCGGTCGCCCTTCGTCATCCGCAGCACGTCCAATGGGCGCATCGTCAGCACCTTGCTTCCGGCGGTGCGAGCCAGCGCAACGCTGTCTTGGCCGCTGCCACGGAAAAGGTCCGGCCCTGGCCGAGCCCGGCGCGCATAATTTCGTACCGGATGTTCGTTCGCAGGACGATGCGGCCAATATCGATGTCAGCGCCAAGGACTCCCGCCAATTCGGTGGAGTCGATCGCCAGGGCCGCGGCGATTTCCTCATTGCTGGCCCCGTATGCCGCAAGCGCCGTCGCACACCGCCTTCGCCGGCCCGCTTCTCCGCAGGGCAGACGGCTGAGCACGTCGACCAGAGCAATAATCGGATCTGGAGCGATTACAGGCCCCGGTTTCCGCCCTGCGCCAGGGCGATTTCCGCCGTGCTGACCGGCCATTTTTGCCCCCAACTTGAATTGAGAAATCGGGCTTGAGGAAATTAAATCTGCGAATGCGACCCTGTGCGGTCAGAAGCCCTCGCGGCCCGGACTTTTGCCTCCCCCCTCCCTTGGTAATCAGAGCGGGCGATCAAGCTGACACGGGCTCCAGCGTGGTCCGCATCATGTCGGCGGCTGCAGCGGCCCGCGCGTAGGCGTCAGGAGCGACACGACGGTCTCGGGGTGGGCTACCTCCCGGATCTTTGCGACGGGCGCTGTTGCCTCTCGCTGACACTCTGTGACGGCTCTCTGGTAGGCGGTGGCAGGGAGGTCGCCTTCAGCCTGCACCGTCTTCACGTCGATCGGCAGGACGGGCGTGCGCCGGATCAGGTCTATCAGCATGTCGGTGGTATCGTCCCGGGTCATGCCGCCACCGGCTCGGGAGCTGCGCGAGCGGCGAGCGCATGCACGGCAACATCGATGTCGTGGAATTGCCCGATGGCTTCACAGGCTGGGATGTAGGCGTAACAACCGCCCCGACAGGGGGCAACGGATCCAATCAGGACTCCGGCTTGATACAGGTCGAGGGCCATGACGAGGCCTCCATGTACGCGTTACAAGCATTCACGCTAGCACGATAATCTTTCCAAGTTAAATCCGTTCCCGGTTTGGACACAGAGCCGATCTGGAGGCGTGCACGGCCTTTGCTTGGCCGGATCGATCGCGCCGACTCCGTTACGCTGGTCCTCAGCAGCTCCTTCCTTGCTCGGGTGCCGGTGCTGTTTGGCTTCCGAATGTCCGACTCCACTTCGGCGGATCGTCGACTCGGCCTTCCGCTCTTCATGCTCTAGGCTGGCGAGCTGCGCCCGGGTCGGGATTGGATCGGTCATCACGCTACCATCTAATCCGAATTACGGTGTGAGCCTGTACTGCCAAATCCGATTTGACAACGGCCGCCCCGGTGCGGAGCGGCCGACAGACCCGCAAGCTGCGGTTTTTACAAGGTCAGGTGTCCGGCGTCGCAAATTTCTTGAGGTGCTTCATCACTTCCGGAACGGGACGCCTTAGAAGGGCAAGTGCTTTCCGAAGGTCCTCCAGCTCGTCCTCCATCATAGAAATGTGCTCCATCGCGTGGCCAATTGCTCCCGTCCGCTCTCTGTCGCGTAATTCAGCACCCCGTTCATCTCCGAACTCGCTGAGGCATTTCGCCAGGAACACCTCACGCTCAATCTTTATATCCGGTTCGATATATTTATCAGACTCCCGATAGCAGACATCCCAAATATTATTGAAAAGCCATACACCACTGTGATATATTTCGGAAGACATGCGATTTATTCCACTCAATGCCGCGTCGCGGTCAGGTCGAGCGTCTCACCCACCGTGGACCTGAAGCCACCGATCCGGATCTGAAACTGCCACTGGTCCGCCTTCTCAGGCTTTGCGCCGCCGCATCGCCAGACCTGCCACTCCCAGCGCCCGTTCACTTCCTCTGGCAGGAGAGTGACAACCTCGAACCGGCCCGGGTCGGACCAGTCGTTGCGCCGGGCGATGTGAAAGCCAGGGCGCGCCTCGTCATCTTCGAGGCACGGCGTGAGGCGGGGGGAAACGGTGATCGCGCGGGCCATCAAGCTTTCCCTCCGGTGACCCGCTGGCGCAAGATGCGGCGCTCGATGACCACGGCCGGGCGAGGCAACGGCTGAGAAACAGGCAGCGGTAGCTCTTCCGGCCGCGACACGACCGCCTCTCTCAGGGGAGGCATTACCGAAGCGACCTGTGCGAACACGGCGAACTCGTCATCGTGCCGCTCAGCCAGGACCCGTGCTTGCGTCTCAGCCTCGGCAAGGCTGGCATGCTCGAAAGGTCGGCTCGCGATCCGGATCAAAATCCCGGACTCCTTGTGGCGCCGTGCAGTCAGATAGCCACCGCGGATGCATTGTCCCGGCTTTCCGATGGGGCCGGTGGTCTCAGGGGAGGTTGGTTTTGGGTAAGTCATGGCGATCTCTAACTAAGGAATTGCGGACAGAGGCTCAGCGGTGCGCGAGCCGGGTGGTGATCGCGTCGAGACGGTCGATCGTGTCGAGATCGGCGGCGATCTGCCGGATGAGGGCGGCGCGCAGCGAGCGGATAGCCTCGCGGTCGGGCTCCGGGCCTCGCATGGTGGCTATTGCGGTCGAGACCGGGCCGAGCTGCGGGCGCGGGTGCGGGGCGGCCGAAGCCGTGTTATGGATTTGCATGGCTGATTTCCTGCTCAGGGATTTGGCTGAGGCTCGGGGGCGCCGGCCGGCGCTTCCCGGGCCGTTTCGTCTCAGGCGCGCGGCGAGCCGCCGCCGTATTGATCCGCGAGCGCACAGAGCGCCTCGACGGCCTCCATGGTCCTCTGAGCGTGCCCGCTGGCCTGGGTCGTGGCCGAATCCGATGGTGGGCCGGCCGCTGACACCGCCGCCGCATATCCCAGCGCTGCCTGCAGGTTCAATGCGGTCGCCGCCATCAGAGCCGCCATCCGCAGAGTGATCCCGTGCTTGCTCCACTCACCGCTTGCCGACGTCGAATTGAATAGCTCCTGAAATTCGTCGGCAGTGATCGCACCAGCGCGGGCTGCATAAAGCCGCTGGGCCATATGCGCCGCCATCGCGACCGCGGGATGCAATGGGCCGTGATCATTCCGGTGAGGCTCATTTTTTCTCTTTCAGACATGACTTCTCCTTCGGGCCAGAGCCCGGCTGCACACCGCCACAGCCTGCGGCGGATTTCTAATGCGTGAGTGAGGTCGATCGAACGTCTGTGTCGTCGATTGATCGACAGGCATCTAGATACCTGTTTCTCTATCCCTGTAGATAGCTAATCGACGAAGACGAATACTTGGATTACCGAAATACTCAAATCGAATAGTTCGGGTAACTCGAGAATTGCGGATATCGGGAGGCTGCTACGATGAAGAGTGTTCGCGTCAGGATGTCGGGGAGGCGGAGGCGCCGGGCGATGCGCTGACCCAAGCCAATCCAGCCAAGATATTAATAGTAGTTACAGAAGTGACACTGGCCACAGCGGTTACAGAAGTGACACTGGAACACGTGCACAAACGTCACTGGCACAAAGTCAGAAACGTCACTGGCTTCTGATTTTATTCCCGAACTTTGCACCCCGTTTTTGAGCCGGCATTTGACCGGTATCAGCCGGTCGGTCCGTCGCGCTGTGTCGAGCTTCCGCCGCGGCTTGCTCTGCCTCTGACAGGGTATTGAACCGCTTCCATCGGACCGTAGCGGCGCCGTTCTCGCTGGTCGGCAGCCATGCCAGGCGAAAGAGGCTGGGTGCCCCAGGAAAATCGCCATACCCTCGAGTGCCCTTCCGAGGCATATCGACGAAGCCGAGGACAAGTGCTTCGGCTATCGCCCTGCGGATGCTCCCGCGCCGAATCCCGGCTCGCTCGAAATCATCGTAGGTGACCGGGAGCGAACCGTTCTGGCCGCCGCCGTGAGACATGTGTTCGACACACACACGGTCGACCACGAGGCGTGCATTCTGGGACATCGCACGCCATGCCGGACTCTCCACCATCTCGCGTGTGAACCAGACAAAGGCTTGGCCCTTTGGGACGCTGTTCAACTTCCTGAATTTCGAATCCAGGAATTTGCCAGTTGAGCGCCCAGTTGCGTTGACCCTTCGGGCGGTGAGGTTCTCGCTCATGCGGCACCGCCGGGTGCCAGCAGCAAAGTCCAGCATGCGGCCCTAATATTTCCCTCAATCGCCTGAAGCTCAGCGCGAGCGATGTCAGGGGCGACGCCGCGCCGCCGAAGTGTCTCGGCTTGGATGCCGAGCTGCCGAGTGAGATGAGCCTCGGCCTTCGTGGCTGTTCTGGCCTGCGCCATGTGCGCGGCGTGTCGGCGGATAAACCCCCGATCTCGTGAGCGGGGAAACGGAACGACGATCGCGCTCATGCCGCATCTCGACGACGCGCTGCGGACGCCTGGGATCGCTCCCAAATCAGAAGCTTGGAAAGCGGATAAAGCTTGCGCCGGTTGATCACCATCGGCGCCGGGAAGCCCAGTGCTTCATCCCGGTCCCATCTATTCAGCGTCGCCGCCGAAATTCGATATCTGCTGCGCACCTCGGCGCTGTTTAACCAGTTCTCTGTATCGCTCATCGGTCGTTCCTGTTTGTCTGCGAGCGACCGATTCAATATGCGTGTTTCTAGGTGCCTTCCATGGCATCCGTATTACCGGGCAAATTACCAAAATACCATGCGTCGTTGTCCGCACGGTCACGCCGCGGATCTAGCTTCCAACGCTGAATGGCTCGATTTAATGTATTCAAACTGGGTTTTCCAAGACCGGTCGCCTCATGTACTAAGTTGACGAAGCGATGAAGTTTGTTTGTGCCGGTCGCAGACCCAGCAACTTGTCTGCCGTGTTGTTCCCAAGTCGTGAAAAGACTTGGCCATATAATAGATGTTACAAGGTTGTTGTTTGCCTCGTGGCGCGGAGGAAGAAAATAATATCCCCTTAGCAAATTATCATTGTTTGCAAGAATACTTGAACTGCTTGCAACATCTGCGACCAAATTTTGTAATTTCTCCAGAGATATTGATTTATCTCGCCATAGTGGCTTACGTTCAAGTCCTTTTATGCCAAGCTCATGGCCCAATATTTCAAATAAATCATGCAATGGAGTATCGCAAACTGTTTCGTCTGATAAAAGATTTGAAAGTAGGAGCGCTGCGGCGGAGATCTGAGATAGTTTGGATCTAATCTTGCCGACCGAACCCATTTTTTTTTTCGTAATATAAGACATTCGATACAATTCAACTCGCATATATATGGAAATGGCTGCGTGGCATGATTGCTCATAATGTTTTAAGCTAAGAAGTGTGCCTATTTCTTGGATTTGCTCGCGTGAAAACGGCAATTCCCGACATATCTCTTCACAAGTCATTACGATTGCTTTTTTGCCGTATGAATGCAGGCTTTTTTTGATAGAAGTACGTCGAGGTGCGCGGCCCACAGCTCCATCGCTTCGCGTCGGTCATCTTCGTAATCGTGGCGCTGGTAAATGCCGACGATTCCGGCGTGCGTGCCCGACGTGTGATTCAACGCCTTCTCGACGACGTGCACCGGTATCTTGAGCCGCCCGCATCCGCTGGCGAAGGTCCGTCGCAGATCGTGCAGCCGCCAGGGCGCAGCTTCATCACCATCAGGCAGCAGCGCAGCAGCAAGGCTCTGGAGCCGCTCCGTGGCCTTCGATACACCGCTGAACGCCGTCTCACCGGTGGTGGTGAACAGCAAGCGTGGGCGTTGGCCGACACGCGGTAGTCGGCGGAGAATCTGCAAGGCGTGCGGGGCGAGCGGCACGACGTGGGCGCGATCGTTCTTCGCCCGGCCGCGCGGGATCGTCCAGGTCGCGGCGTCGAGGTCGAATTCCCGCCATTCCGCTTCGAGCACCTCGGACCGGCGCTGGCCGGTCAGAATAAGCAATTGGACGACAGGACCGAAGGGATAACCGATCTGTTCTGCTGCCTTCCACGCGGCGACCAATTCGCTATCGGACAGCACGCGGTCGCGCGACACCTCGGGGGAGGGCGGTTTGAGGCCGGCCATCGGCGATGCCTCCAGGATCCCGCGCTCGACCGTCCAGGCGAAGAACCGCCTTAGGGCCGCGAACAGCCGATTCGCGTGAATGGTGGCACCGCGAGCGACCACTGCGTCGAGGGCATGCAGCACATCTTTCCGGCCGATTGTTCGGACGTCTCGATCTTGCCACCGGTCCGTGGCGTCGAGGGTGCGGGTCAGGAACGATTCGGTTTCGCGCCAACTCCGATTCCGAGGTTTGGCGTATCGCTCGATGTAGTCCGCCGCGACTGCACCGAATCGCATCGTCTCCGTTGCCGAGGGCTCAGATTTGGCAGCCTGTTTCTCGCCGGCCGGATCCCGCCCTTCAGCAACAGCTCGGAGCGCGGTACGGGCGGCCTCGCGAGCCTCGGTCAGGGGCACTCGCGGATAGGGCCCAAGGGTGAGCTTCTTAGGCTTGCCGTCTGCCCGGTACCGGACAGCCCAGGACTTCCCGCCGCTCGGTTGGACCACAAGGTAGAGGCTGGGCAGCGCGCCGTCCGGCACCTCACGACGCTTGGTCGGATCAGGCTTTGCCGCTTCGACCGATTTCAGGGTCAGGACAGCCAACGTGTACCCCGGGGCGGCGTTACCCGGGCCAGGATGCGGCAGCGGGGTATCGCTCGGGTAACGGAAATGCCGCGCCCGATGGCGTTACCCCATGAGTGATGGATGAGCGATCACTGCGCGTCAAGCCATTGCGTGCCAGTGACTTGATGAGCGGTAGATGCACGGATTTAAGCGGCGACGAAACGGTCTCGAACGGACTTTTAATCTGTAGGTCCTGGGTTCGAGTCCCAGCGCGCTCACCATGCAATTCACGATGATGAAGACCCGAATGAGATCGGGCTCCGGCTTGATCCGATCGCGTACGGATGACCAAAGGCGGCAGACGAGAAGTAAATAGTTAGAAAATCAGAAAAATTCTACGTTGTCCTTGTGTGTGCTTATCTTGTGTGCCGTGAAGATTGCGATTCGCAGTTTCGGGCCAATCGGTCCTCACACGCAGAACAGAACCCCGGCCGTCCGCTCTTTCCGCCAGATTAGTTTCACGGCGTAGCGTATTTCGGTGTTCGCCAGCACGAGGTCGAACGCCGTCTCCAACGTGACAGCCTGGGAGCCGAGGAATTCCAGCATAGCGCCGCCGTCGGAAAGGTTCTGGATCCGGCAGGGAAAGCGCGATCCGTCGGGGTGCTGCGCGAAGGCCAGGAGCGCCGTTGCCTTGCGGTCGCTGGTGCGTCGCTCGACGAAGCCGCTCGGGGGCCTGGCGGTGCGGGGCATGGCCGAATGACCCTGGAAATCTCGGCCGATATGCCGCGATGTCAGTAAAAATGCGCCGAAAACACTAATGATCGATTGACTATGGTTGTATCTTCACGAAATTAAAGTTCCGGATTGAGCCTCCGACGTTGTGCGCGGATCGGCGCACGCCGCCCTCTGTCACGAGCGGCGTGCATCCGGCGATGCGCTGAGGCTGCTACCGACGCTCATCCTTGGGCATTGACGGTCCTTTGCCCGCCTTGATGAAGCGGCCGACGAACAACCCGACCGGGATCGACAGCAGGAACCAGTTCCGCAGGAATCGCAGCGACTTCGACACAGGTCGCTCTCCTCATCTCGATGTGTTGCGCATCAGATCACGATGCTCTGTGGGACCCAAACGCACGGTCCGACCACCGCGTTCGAGCCAGTTGCCGGAATCATGGCTTTTCCGATGCCGAGCCGGCAGGCTCGGCGCACAACCTCGACGCCCCCAGCACCCACGGGGCCCCGGAGACGTTCCATGCGCATCCGCCCCCGCCTCGCAGTCTTGTCATGTCTCGTCTCGGCCGCCTTGCCGGCCACCATCCGCGCCGAGGCGCCCGGCGTCGCGCCCACCCCTGCAGCGCCCCCATCCTGGACCACGGGGCTCTCCCACGATGTCCAGGGCAGCGGCCTGCCGGGCCTCGACGGCGGCCACGCATTCCTGTGGAACCGTCCAGGGGGTTTCGATCCTGCTTCGACGCTGCGGGTCGACCGGCACATCCCGGAGGGGTCGGGAGAGCCGGGCCACACCTACAAGGCGCTGTGGGCGCTGGGCTCGTCGGGCCCGCAGAATGCTGGCTACGAGTGGACGATCACGGGCGAACTGCACAACCGGAGCCTGGCCAGCACCGGAGCGCAGAACGTTGCCGTTAACGGCACGATCTTCAAGGAGCCCAACGGCATCGGTCCGGTGGGGCCGTCCTGGGCCGGAAACTTCAACTGCGTGGACATGACCCAGGAGGCCGACCCGGTCGCCTCCTGCATCGGAGCCGAGATCGACGTTTCCGCGCAATCGCCGACGACGGATCGCAATCGCCAACGGGTCGGCCTTCAGATCTCCACGGGCGGCGTTCCGGGCGCCCACACCGGCTACGGCGTCCTGCTGGGCAACCTCCCCGGCTCGGTGACCGACCGTGGTTTCTCGTTCCAGGGGGAGGGCACCTACGGGATCGGGATCGACACCGCGGCCGGCCGTTTCACCGGTGTGCCGATCCTGCTGGGCGCGGGCCAGTCGATCGCGCTCGACGGCAACCGTGACGGTGCCTTCGCGCGCACCTTAGGCTTCGATGGCCGGGATCTGGTCTACGGGACCGGGAACGGTCCCGTGTTCCGGGTGAGCGATGGGGGACGGGTTCAGGCCGCCTCCGTCCGGGAGACGCCATCGAACCCGCCGCGGAGCAGCCGTGAGACCTGCTCGCCGGGCGATCATGCCTGGGACGAAGCCTTCGAGTATCGCTGCGTCGCCCCCGACCGCTGGAAGCGCGCTGCGCTCAGCGACTGGTGAGTGTGGTGCTCAGGCTCGGCGGAAGGGCAGGATCGCCACAAAGGCGGCAGCCGCGGCGCCGATCACGCGCAGGAGCGCAGAGACCGGACTGTCCGGCGAGATCACCATCCACTCGAACAGCATCGCCCCCGACAGGAGGAGCAGCACCGAGACGAGCAGCGCTTCGCCCGAGACCACGTATGGCTTGGCCTTCATGTATTTCCCCCTGGCGCTTTTCTTGATCGTTCGCACCAGGGTGTTAGCGGATCGGCGACCGGAAGGCGAACCAGCGCCGGTTCAGGCTCAGCGGTCGAAGATGCGTACCACCGCGCGGGTCGCCGGATCCACAACCACGACTTTGTCGCCGGGGGCCACGAAGTAGCCGTAGCGGCGCAGGCGCGGGTTCTGTGTATCGGTGAACGGCGCAAGTTCGACATCAGCCGGCACGATGGTACCCGGCCGAAGCGGGATCGATCCGACGATCGGGCCCGGGCCGACCGGACGGCGCACGATGTAGTCGCGCACGACGACCTCATCGTCGGGACCGAAATCGTCCTGATCCACGACCACGCCCTGCGCGAAAGCGGATCCGGTGAACAGCGCGGCAAGCCCGAGGGCTGCGGCGAGGCTTGCGCGTGTCGACATGCGAGGCTCCGTGACGTCCAGGACCCGCGGAAACACCGCCCATCACGAATGCGTTCCCGCACGCTACAACGCGCGGCGTCAGCGCCCGACCTGCGCGGCCTCGGCCAACGGCACCGGCGACCAGCGGGTGATCTGCACGTAACCGTCCAGCGCGGCGATCACGACGTGCCGGCGATGGCGGTGCACGACGGTGCCGGGCGTGTGCGGGTGGCGCTCGCGCCAGCCCTGCGCCGCGGCGACGTAGACCCGCGCGTCGCCCAGCCGGGCGATGGTTTCGACGGTACCGAATGCCCGGACCCGGCGCAGGATCGACTCGACATCCTGGCGGAAGTCGAGGGTCCGGTCGCCGTCGGTGGCCCGGGGCCAGTACGACCCGTCGCCCTGAGGCTCGGCACGTCGCCAGCGTGCGGCAAGGTCCTTGCCGATCGGTCCTGACGCGAGACGCCGGGCCGCCATCTGGCACTTCGCGAGCACGGTCTCGTGGGACTCGGCCGATTCGAGGCCGAAGATCTCCTGGGCCAGGATATCGCCGGTGTCGAACCCGTCGGCGAGCACGTGAGCCGTGACACCCCAGGTCTCGTACCGGTCCAGCACCGCGCGAAACAGCGGGTAGGGGCCGCGTCCGGTCGGTAGCGGTGAGGGGTGGATGTTCAATCCGTAGGCAACCCGTCCGCGCCAGCCCTTCACAAGCCAGGGATAGCCGGCGACAACCAAGGCCCAATCCTTGCCATGCTCTGCCTGAAGGGCCTCGATGTCGCGCTCGTGGATACGCGACAGTTGGATCGGCAGGCGCATCGAACGAGCGCGGGCGACCAGCACGTCGTTGTGGTCGTAGACGCCGTCGCAGGGCCGGGTGAACAGCTTGACCGGCTTCCAGCCGGCCTCGACGAGGCCCTCGAACACGCCGCCGAGGAAATCGATGCCGGCGAACGCGAACTTCATGCTTGCCGCCTGCGACCTTGTGCACGTGGAGAGGGTGGGCCGGCCGCCTGCTCGGCAACAGCACCGGCCTTACTTTGTCCGGGCCAGGTTGGGTAGCAAGAGGCCCGTGCGTGCGACAGGTTCTGATCTACGGAGGCACGGGGGGAATCGGCCTGGCGACCGCCCGGGTTCTGCGGGCGCGCGGCTACGCCCTGCATCTCGCGGCCCGGGACGGCGACCGGCTGGCGCAAGCGGCCGACGAACTCGGCGATACGACCTTTACGGCGGGGGACGTCGGCGATCCGGACTTCTTCGCAGCTGCCAGCGAGGCGGCGGGGCCTTGCCTCGCGGGTCTGGTCTACGCGGTCGGCACCATCAACCTGCGACCGCTCGGACGGCTGACCCGGGCCGATGTGGAGGCCGACTTCCGCTTCAATGCGCTCGGCGCCTTCTCGGCCGTGCAATCCGCCGCAGCCGCACTCAAGTCCGGCGCCGGCGATTCGGGCTCCGGTGTCGTGCTGTTCTCGACGGTGGCCGTGGCACAGGGCTTCCCGGCGCACGCCTCGGTGGCGATGGCCAAGGGTGTCGTCGAGGCGCTCGGCCTGTCGCTTGCGGCCGAACTGGCACCGCAGATCCGGGTCAACGTGGTTGGGCCTTCACTGACCCGGACGCCGTTGGCCGCCGCCATCACCGGAAACGAGACTTTGGCCCAGGGAATCGCCGCCATGCACGCACTCCAGCGTCTGGGGCGGCCGGAGGATATCGCGGCGCTCGCGGCCTTCCTGGTGTCGGACGAGGCTGGCTGGATCACCGGGCAGGTAATCGGGGTCGATGGTGGGCGCGCCAACCTGCGCACGAAGGGCTGACGGGGTGCCGGCGAAGCTCGCTCGGCGGACCGGAGGGGTCTTACGGTTCGTCCTCGGCGATCAGCTGAACCGGCGCGTGTCGAGCCTGCTCGACCTTGATCCCGAACTCGACGTCGTCCTGCTCGTCGAGGTGCGGGGCGAGGCGACCTATGTCCGCCACCACAAGCAGAAGATCGCCTTCCTGTTCGCCGCCATGCGCCATTTCGCGGCCGAACTGGAGGCCGAGGGTATCGCAGTCGACTACGTCCGCCTGACTGATCCCGGCAACACCGGCAGCTTCACGGGCGAGCTGGAGCGGGCTGTCGCTCATCATGCACCCGATACCGTCGTCGTCACCGAACCCGGTGAGTGGCGGGTCTGGGAGATGATGCAGGACTGGCGCGAGACGCTGCCCGTCCCGGTGGAGATCCGATCCGACAACCGCTTCCTGTGCCCGCGGGCGGATTTCGACCGCTGGGCCGAGGGGCGTCATCATCTGCGGATGGAGACCTTCTACCGCGGCATGCGGCGTCGGACCGGACTCCTCATGGATGGTGGCGAGCCAGTCGGCGGTCGCTGGAACTTCGATCCTGATAACCGTAAGCGCTTACCGAAAGGGCACCAGCTGCCGGACCGGATCGGGTTCCAGCCCGATGCGACCACCCGGGATGCCATCGCGCTGGTGGAGCGTGAGTTCGCCGGCCATTTCGGCGACCTCGCGGCCTTTTCCTGGCCGGTAACGCGGGCCGACGCGCTGGCCGCCCTCAAGCACTTCATCGAACAATGCTTGCCCACCTTCGGCGATTACCAGGATGCCATGAAGGCCGGTGCGCCGTACCTCTACCACGCGCTGCTCTCGCCGCCGCTCAACGCTGGACTGTTGACCCCGGAGGAAGTCTGCTGGGCCGCCGAGCACGCCTATCGGGACGGCACTGCGCCGCTCAACTGCGTCGAGGGGTTCATCCGGCAGATCCTCGGGTGGCGGGAATATGTCCGCGGCGTCTACTGGGCGCGGATGCCCGAGTATCGGGAAACCAATGCACTGGATGCTGGAAGGAACCTCCCGTGGTTTTATTGGTCGGGTGAGACGAAGCTGAATTGCATCGCCAATGTGGTCGCCGATACCCGGCGCCACGCCTACGCCCATCACATCCAACGCCTGATGGTGACCGGAAACTTTGCCCTGATCGTAGGCCTGGATCCGGCACAGGTCGAGGAATGGTACCTGATCGTGTTCGCCGATGCCTACGAATGGGTCGAGCTGCCCAACGTGCACGGCATGGTGCTGTGGGCCGATGGGGGCGTGATGGGCTCGAAGCCTTACGCCGCCTCAGGCGCCTATATCGACCGGATGTCGGACTACTGCACGGGTTGCGCCTACGACGTGAAGGTCAAGGCGGGGCCGGACGCCTGCCCATTCAACTACCTGTACTGGAATTTCCTGATCGAGAACGCGGATACGCTTTCCGGGAACCCGCGCATGACGATGCCGTATCGGACCCTCCGGGCCATGAGCGACCAGCGCCGGGCCGAGATCCGTGCGGATGCGGGCCGTTTCCTCGGCGCCCTCGAATCCGAGCGCGCTCACCAGGGCGACCAGACCGCCAACGCCACGTAGGGTGAGGCGCTTCGCCGGGCCGTCTCGGTTTGGAGACCGGCCGACACACGGAAGCTGTAGCGGGCGATGGCGAAATCGGTTGCGTGCAAGCCGAGATTCCATTTCCGATAGCCCGTCTCGTCTCCGTAGACGCTGATTTCAGGGCCGAGATAAGCACCGCCTATCCGATAGCCCCAGGCCAGCCGTGTCCATAAACTGTCGCGCGTCGAGCCGGCGACAGCGGTCGCCTGCAGGAGCGTATTGTCCGTCGGGCGTGCCCAGATTTCGGCGTGTAGGCGCAAGCCATACGCGGCTGGCGAAACCGCCACGGCGCGCCCGTCGGCCAGCATCTCCATCGAGCCTTCAGGCCCCGCGAAGATTGCGGCCGTTCCCCAATCGAAGAACCATTGGTAACCGAGCACCGCGGCCGCGTTGAACGCGTAGCGCGTGCGCGGAAGGCCGAAGTCGCCGCGTTCGCGTTGCAGGCCGCTTCCGACGCTCGCGAGTATGACGAAGCCGTCCTGATCGAGGGGGCCGAGCCCGAGCTTCGCGCCGATGGTCAGGAACGTCGCAGCGCCGGCGTCGACGCTGCCGAACAGAAGCGCATCGATCTCTCCGCCGCATGCCGGAGAAGCCTGCGCAAAGAAAAGAAAAGCCGCAAGGGCGGGTCCGAGCCGTCTGCTCCGGCTTATTACGAAGGCTTTGCTCCTGCACACGGATCCGTCCTGTGTGGCGAGCCTTATACCTACAGGCAAACGACGTAGAGTGTCGCTCTACTCATCGTAGGTTCACTGGAAAATTACGTGAAGCTGCGCCAACGTGCTGTCCGAGATCTGCGCCGATTCGAAAATATGCTTTGATTGACGTAAGATATGCTTCAGGGTGAATCGAGCTGACCTCAGGTAGGGATCTCCGGCCGGGCGCCCACGATAAATTCGTGCGGCAGCCCCGCGCTTGGCCTGCCGGGTGATCTCGGCTAGAGCCCGCGCCAGGACAGCGAAGGTTGGCGGATCCTTGACTGCCGGTTCACGAACGTCGGACGTCCTCACTGTGCTGGCGAGCCAGGAGGGGGAGCGCCTTACCGTGGGCGACATCGTCGCGGTCCTGCGGGATCGCGCCTTCGCGCTGCTCGTGGTGCTGCTCGGCTTGCCGAACTGCTTGCCGATGCCGCCGCCGATCCCGCTGATCTGCGGGCTCCTGCTGCTGCTTGTGGCGGTTCAGATCGCGGCCGGCATGTCGGCGCCGTGGCTGCCACGGATCCTGCTCGGCCGATCGATCGCGCTCACCGATGTAAGGCGCGCCGTCACCCGGGCGGTGCCGATCCTACGGCGTCTGGAGCGCTGGTCGCGTCCCCGCGTCAGCGTGTTCGAGACCGCGCTGGGCATGCGCGGGATGGGGATCGCCCTGTTGGCGCTGGCGCTGGCGCTGATCGTGGCCGCACCGATCGTCGGGCAGATCCCTCTGGGGCTCGCCGTCTGCCTCGTGGGCCTCGGCCTCGTCGAGCGCGACGGCCTTGTCGTCATGGGCGGATTGGTGATCGGCCTCTTCGGCGTCGCCATCAATGCGGGCTTCGCCTACGCGGTCATCGCCGGGATCGTTAGCCTCCTGAACCTTTAAGCCGCACGGATCAGAGCCGGTAACGGATCTGGTCGGTCCAGAAACGCTCGAGGCGGCCCAGAGCCGTATTCAGCCGGCCGAAGTCGTCGTCCGAAATGCCTCCGATCGGCGCGATCGTGCGGGCATGCTTGTCGTAGAGCCCCTGGATGATCTCGTGGACCTGCTGGCCCTTCTCGGTCAGGCTGATCCGGACCGAACGACGGTCGGTCTTCGAGCGGGCGTGGTGCAGGTAGCCGGCCTCGACGAGCTTCTTGACGTTGTAGGAGACGTTGGAGCCGAGATAGTAGCCCTTCGTCCGCAATTCGCTCGCGGTCAACTCCTTGTCGCCGATGTTGTACAGTAGCAGCGCCTGGACGCTGTTGACGTCTTCCCGGCCGCGGCGCTCGAACTCGTCCTTGATCACGTCCAGCAGCCGGCGGTGCAGCCGCTCGACCAAGTGAAGCGCCTCCAAGTAGGAGCCCTTGGCGGACGGGGTCTCCTCGGGGGCCTCGCTCTTCGCGACACGGGCGCTCTGGGTCTTCATCGTCTGCCTCACCGTCTGATGCCGCGGCGCCCGTTCGATGCGGTGCCGCTGATGATGGCTAAGCTACGTACCGGGAATGAAAGGCGATTTAAGCGACAGGATGAATTCCCGATTTACTCTTCGCGTTAAAGACAAACTGAAGCGAAGATCAGAACGCTTCGTTCACCGTGCTTCCTGGGCGGCCAGCCAGGACAGCATGAAGTACATCAGCACGACGGTCAGGCCGAATACGAGCAACGGCACCGGCATCGGCACAAGTTGCGGGGTCAACACCGCCAGCGTCATCGCGGATGTCACGGCCAGCAACCAGATCACGCCGCCCCACGCGCTCGTCAGCCACAGGCCGATGGCGGCCGACGCGTCCACCACGGCGAAGTAGACGATCGCGGCCTGGCGGCCGAACGGCTCGATTTCGAAGGGGCGCGACTCTGGCAAGACGTCGAGGATCGTCGCCCAGGACGCGATGCTCTTGGCCAGCCAGAACAACGCGGTGATCCGCATGAACCAGACGAGGACCGTGTCCCATGTCCCGGGAGCGGGCCCCGGCGCGCGCTCGATCCGGTCGGTGGGCGTATCGCCCGGCCGAACACCCTTGCGCCGGATCGGGAAGGAGGCGGGCACTACGGCGTGTCCGTGGGTGAGAAAAGCCAATGCATCGTCGGGGGCCGCGATTGATGGGGGATGCGCTGGGTTGAATCGGTTCCGGCGCCCTGCGTCAACGGTCTGATTTCACCGTGCTCGGAGGGTGTGCTAGTCCGACAGCCCCAGCGCCGATGCGCCGCGCGACCCACGCTTCACCGCGCGCACGATACCGAAGCCGCATGTCAGACACCTTGCCAGAGCCGCGCCCGATCGCCCTGGAGGCCGCTCGCGAGAGCGCGCGTCCGGACGTGCTGAAGATCACGCAGCGCCCGCGCCGCAACCGAAAGGCGGAGTGGTCGCGGCGGTTGGTGCGTGAGCATACGCTCACGGTCGACGACCTGATCTGGCCGATGTTCGTGATCGAGGGCGAGGGCCGGCGAGAGCCGATCGCCTCGATGCCAGGGGTCGAGCGGCTCTCCGTGGACGAGATCGTACGCGACGCGGAACGTGCGGCGCGGCTCGGCATCCCGGCGGTGTCGTTCTTCCCCTACACCGAGGTCGCGCTGCGCGATCCGACCGGCTCCGAGGCGCTCAACGCCAACAATTTGGTCTGCCGCGCGGTGCGGGCCGTGAAGCGGGCGGTGCCCGAAATCGGCGTGATGACCGACGTGGCGCTCGATCCCTATACCAGCCACGGCCACGACGGGCTGATGAAGGACGGCGCGATCCTGAACGACGAAACGGTTGCGATCCTGGTGGAGCAGAGCCTGATCCAGGCCGAGGCCGGCACCGACATCATCGCTCCTTCTGACATGATGGACGGGCGCGTCGGCGCGATCCGGGCCGGGCTCGACAAGGCCGGTTTCCTCGACGTGCAGATCATGGCCTACGCGGCCAAGTATGCGAGCGCATTCTACGGGCCATTCCGCGATGCGATCGGCACCCAGGCAGCGCTGGTGGGCGACAAGCGCACCTATCAGATGGACCCGGGCAACTCTGCGGAGGCTCTTCACGAGGTCAGGCTCGATCTCGCAGAGGGAGCCGACTCGGTGATGGTGAAGCCGGGGCTGCCCTATCTCGACATCATCCGGCGGGTACGGGACGAGTTCCAGGTTCCGACCTTCGCGTATCAGGTGTCCGGCGAGTACGCGATGATCGAGGCGGCGGCCCGCAACGGCTGGCTCGATGGTGACCGCGCGATGGTGGAGGCTCTCCTCGCTTTCAAGCGCGCCGGTGCCGATGGGGTTTTGACCTACCACGCGCCCCGGGTCGCAGAGCGCCTGCGCACCATCCGGTGAGGCATGGGCGCCGCTGGCTCCTCGGAGCGGCGGTGGTGGCGGGTTTCCTAGGGGGGCTCGCGGCCTGCCAGGACACGCTCCGCCAGGAACGCGTCGCGACCTGCCGGCGTGCTCTCCCGGCTGTGGCGCCGCAGCCCGGCATCCGGTTGCTGCGCGCCGCGCCGGGGCCAGCCGCGGATACTGTCCGGGTCGATTATGCCGAGGGCAACCGTCAGCATTGGCTGACCTGCCGCTTCGATGCTGGCGCGACGCTCATCGCGCTGGCCACCGAGGGGAGCAGCCTGTCCGGTTCTTCGCTCTACCTGCTGAAGCGGTTCTACCTCGACACGCCGGACGCGGAGGCCGATGATCCGGCGCAGCGCTGAACGCACGCGCATCCGCTCTTGCGGCGGTCGCTTTCCGCACCCACGTTTCGATCGGCCGCCTCGCTTGCAGGACGCGACACCATGCAGAATCCCCAACCCGGTTATGCCGAGCAGCGCTACGAGGCCCCCGGCTACGCGGCTTCGCTGCCCATCCCGTTCGTGCGTGCCAGCCTCGGGGCCCGCACCGTCGCGTACCTCCTCGATATCCTGTTCATCTTCGGCTTCACCGCCCTGTTGACGCTGTTGATCACGGTCGTCGGCGTGGTGACCTTCGGGCTCGGCTGGACCTTGTTTGCGGTGCTTCCGGCGAGCGGCGTGATCTACAGCGCCATCACGGTGGGAGGAGCCAAGCAGAGCACCATCGGGCAGCGCCTGATGGGCCTCCGGGTTGTCGCCCCCGAGCGCGGCGGCCCCGTGGACTTCATCAGCGCGGCTGTCCACGCGCTGCTGTTCTACGTTGCGGTCTCGACCTTCCTTCTGTGGTGCCTCGATGTCGCGTTCGGCCTGATGCGCGCCGATCGACGCCTGGGCCACGACCTGCTGCTCGGCCTGGCCGTCGTCCACGACCGCTGAGATCCCGTAGGCGCGACGAAATTCTCATGCGGCGAGCGGCCGGGGGCATTGAGCCCGGCCGCGTCGCCTGTACATTGGTACGCCGGCGCCGCAAGGACCACCCGGTGCAGGGCCAAGACCAAGCGTGACGAGTCACCCGCGCGACACTCCGCAATTCTACCTGACCGCGCCTTCGCCGTGCCCGTACCTTCCGGGCCAGGAGGAGCGAAAGGTGTTCACGCATCTGGTCGGGCGCCGTGCCCGGGACCTCAACGAGATCCTGACCCAGGGTGGCTTCCGCCGCTCGCAGACCATCGCGTATCGCCCGGCCTGCGAGACCTGCCGCGGCTGCATCTCGGTGCGGGTGGTGGTGGATGACTTCCAGCCGACCGCCAGCCAGAAGCGGATCCTGGCGCGCAACGACGACTGGATCGGCGCGCCGGAACCGAATCGCCCAGCCTCGGAGCAGTACGCTCTGTTCCGCCGTTACCTCGACGCCCGCCACGGCGATGGCGGCATGGTCGACATGACGGTGCTCGACTACGCCATGATGATCGAGGACAGCCACGTCGACACGCATCTGGTGTCGTACCGGCGGCGTGGTCCGGACACGGCGATTACCGGCCGCGGGTTCGGCCCGCCGCTCGCCTACTGCCTCACCGACGTCCTCGCGGACGGCCTGTCGATGGTCTACTCGTTCTACGATCCGGAGGAGGCCGGGCGCTCGCCGGGCACCTACATGATCCTCGACCACATCCAGCGCGCCCGTCGCCTCGGGCTGCCGTATCTCTACCTCGGCTATTGGGTCGAGGGCTCGCGCAAGATGGATTACAAATCCCGGTTTCGCCCGCAGGAGCGCCTGATGGGACAGGGCTGGGTCCGCGTGCCCTGACCGGGATCGACATCAAACGGCATGCTCTCGCGTGGCGCTGGCCTGCGTGAACCGCATTGAGCGGCCGGGCCGCCGCATGCTACCGGCCACGCACGAACTCCGGACCGTGCCGAGGCCCCCATGATCCCCCGTTACAGCCGCCCGACGATGACGGCGATCTGGTCGCCCGAGAGTCGCTTCAAGATCTGGTTCGAGATCGAGGCCCATGCCACCACGGCGCTGGCCGAGATCGGTGTCGTGCCGAAGGCGGCGGCGGAGACGATCTGGGCCAAGGGCAAGGATGCGGCGTTCGACGTGGCCCGTATCGACGAGATCGAGGCGGTGACGAAGCACGACGTCATCGCGTTCCTCACCCACCTCGCCGAAATCGTCGGCCCGGAGGCGCGCTTCGTCCACCAGGGCATGACCTCGTCGGACGTGCTCGACACCTGTCTCAACGTCCAGCTCGTGCGCGCCGCCGACATCCTGATCGCCGATGTCGACGCGCTGCTGGCGGCCCTGAAAAGCCGGGCGCTGGAGCACAAGCTCACCCCCACCATCGGCCGCTCACACGGCATCCATGCCGAGCCGGTGACCTTCGGCCTCAAGCTCGCACAGGCCTATGCCGAGTTCGAGCGCAACCGCCATCGCCTGGTCGCAGCCCGCAAGGAGGTCGCCACCTGTGCGATCTCGGGCGCGGTCGGCACCTTCGCCAACATCGATCCGCGGGTCGAGCAATACGTCGCCGAGAAGATGGGCCTGACCGCCGAGCCGGTCTCGACCCAGGTCATCCCGCGCGACCGCCACGCGATGTTCTTCGCGACGCTGGGCGTCGTCGCCTCGTCACTCGAGCGCTTGGCCATCGAGATCCGCCACCTGCAGCGCACCGAGGTGCTCGAAGCGGAGGAATTCTTCTCCGAAGGTCAAAAGGGATCTTCGGCGATGCCGCACAAGCGCAACCCGGTGCTCACCGAGAATATCACCGGCCTCGCCCGGATGGTCCGGGGCTACGTCGTCCCAGCCATGGAGAACGTGGCGCTCTGGCACGAGCGCGACATCTCGCATTCCTCCGTAGAGCGGATGATCGGCCCGGATGCTACGGTGACCCTCGATTTCGCGCTGGCCCGCATGACCGGGGTGATCGAGAAGCTGCTGATCTACCCGGCCAACATGCAGAAGAACCTCGACCGCCTTGGCGGCCTGGTCCATTCGCAGCGGGTGCTGCTGGCGCTCACCCAGGCCGGCGTGTCCCGCGAAGATTCATACCGGCTGGTCCAGCGCAACGCGATGCCGGTCTGGCGCGGGGAGGGCGACTTCCTGGCTCTGCTGAAAGCGGATGCCGAGGTGACGGCGGCGCTGACGCCCGAGCAGATCGAGGAATGCTTCGACCTCGGCTATCACTTCAAGCACGTCGACACGATCTTCGCGCGCGTCTTCGGCGCAGCCTGAAAACCGCTGCACGAATCCTGCTTGGGCCCGTGACGAACACAGGAAGGCAATCCGTGACCGCTCCCCGCATCGTCTACCTCAACGGCGCATTCCTTCCTTTCGAGGAGGCGCGCGTACCGATCATGGACCGTGGCTTCCTGTTCGCGGACGGAATCTACGAGGTCTCGGCGATTATCGACGGCAAGCTCGTCGACAACGCCGCGCATCTCGCCCGCCTGGATCGCTCGCTCGGCGAGATCGGCATCCGCAACCCGCACGACGCGGCCGGATGGGAGAAGCTGCAGACCGAGCTCGTCGCGCGCAACGGCGTCCGCGAGGGGCTCGTCTACATGCAGGTCACCCGCGGTGTCGCCGAGCGCGACTTCGCCTTCCCGAAGGCCGGGACAGAGCCGACCGTGATGATGTTCACGCAGGCCAAGACCGTCCTGGCCAACCCGCTCGCCGAGACCGGCGCCCGGGTCATCACCGTCGAGGACCTGCGTTGGAAGCGGCGGGACATCAAGTCGGTGGCCCTGCTGGCGCAGGTTCTCGCTAAGCAGCAGGCCGCCGAGGCCGGTGTCGCCGAGGCCTGGATGGTCGAGGATGGCGCCGTGACCGAAGGCTCGTCGTCCACAGCGTTCATCGTGAGCCGCGAGCGCGTGCTCGTCACGCGGCCGCTCTCGACGGCGCTGCTGCCGGGCATCACCCGGGCCTGCGTGTTGAGGCTCGCCGGGGAGGCTGACCTCAAGGTCGAGGAGCGGTTGTTCTCGGTCGCCGAGGCCTACGACGCCCAGGAGGCGTTCTTCACCAGCGCCTCAGCCTTCGTGATGCCGGTGGTCGAGATCGACGGCCGGTCGATCGGCGAGAGCGGCCCCGGTCCGCTGACCCGGCGCCTTCGCGAACTCTATATCGAAGCCGCGCGTCAGGGTTGAGTGGCCCGGGCCACGCAGCAAACAGGAACGGATCCGACACAAGTCTGTTGCTCTCGGAACTCGTGTTCCAAGAGGGGAGACCAACCTTGTCGCGGAAAATCCTGCTCGCCGCTTTTGCGGCGGCCCTGTTTGCTGTTCCCGCCTATGCCCAGAACCCGGATGCGCCGCTGAAAGGCCGCGATACCGATCCGGCCCTGCCGCCATCGACCCAGACGCCACCGGATCGCGTCCGCCCCAGCGCCGACGCGCCACCCAAGGATCAGTCGCTCAGCGACAAGCTCCAGAAGAACGACGGTGTGATCAAGCCGCCGGAGTCCGGCACCACTGGCACCGTGGTGAAGCCGGACGAGACCGGTTCGATGCCGGTGATCAAGCCGCAGGAACTCCCCGGCCGGAACTCCGGCACCGAGGCGAAATAAGCGCGTTCCGCGGAGCGTGCGGGCTGCCATGTGGCAGCCTTGCTTGATTTCGCCGCGCGGATCGCGGAAACGGCTCACGACGTACGCAGCCCGCACCCGTGGGCTGCTCCGTCCCGGTTTCCGTCGCGGGTAAGCAGGCAGGCATGGCCAACGTCGTCGTTGTAGGCGCCCAGTGGGGTGACGAGGGCAAGGGCAAGATCGTCGACTGGCTCTCCGAGCAAGCCGACATCGTCGTCCGGTTCCAGGGCGGCCACAACGCCGGCCACACGCTCGTCATCGACGGGGTGACGTACAAGCTGGCGCTCCTGCCATCCGGGGTCGTGCGCGGCGGTAAGCTCTCGGTGATCGGCAACGGGGTCGTGGTCGATCCCTGGCACCTCGTGGACGAAATCGAGCGCATCAAGGCGCAGGGCGTCGAGGTTTCGCCTGCTTCGCTGCGGATCGCCGACAACGCCACGCTGATCCTGCCGCTCCACCGCGAACTTGATCATTTCCGTGAGACCGCCAACGCCGGCCTGAAGATCGGAACCACGAAGCGCGGCATCGGGCCCGCTTACGAGGACAAGGTCGGCCGCCGCGCGATCCGGGTGGTCGATCTGGCCGATATCGATGCGCTGCCGGCCAAGATCGAGCGGGTTCTGACCCACCACAACGCGCTTCGGCGCGGCCTCGGCATCGAGGAGGTGAACGCCGAAGCGCTGCTCGCCGAACTCACCGCGATCGCGCCCAAAATCCTGCCCTTCGCAGACACCGTCTGGTCGCTCCTCGACGACCAGCGTCGGGCCGGCAAGCGCATCCTGTTCGAGGGCGCGCAGGGCGCGCTGCTCGACGTCGATCACGGCACCTACCCCTTCGTCACCTCCTCGAACATCGTGGCCGCTCAGGCGGCGACGGGGTCCGGCCTCGGCCCGGGCGCGATCGGCTACGTGCTCGGCATCGCCAAGGCCTACACGACCCGGGTCGGCGAGGGGCCGTTTCCCACCGAGCTGCATGACGAGATCGGCGAGACCATCGGCGCCCGTGGCCGCGAGTTCGGCGTCAATACGGGCCGCAAGCGCCGCTGCGGCTGGTTCGACGCGGTCCTGGTGCGCCAGACGGTTCGGACCTCCGGCATCCATGGCATCGCGCTCACCAAGCTCGATATCCTCGACGGGTTCGACGAGATCCGCGTCTGCACCAGCTACAAGCTCGACGGGCAGACGATCGACCACCTGCCGGCGAGCCAAGCCGCGCAGGCCCGGGTCGAGCCGGTCTACGAGACCATTCCGGGCTGGTCGGAGACGACTGCGGGCGCGAGATCCTGGGCAGATCTGCCGGCGCAGGCCATCAAGTATGTCCGCCGGATCGAAGAGCTGATCGGGGCGCCGGTGGCGCTGCTGTCGACGTCGCCCGAGCGTGACGATACCATTCTGATGCAGAATCCCTTCGAGGATTGAGGGCTGAAGCCCTATCCCGTTGATGACGCACCTTTTCTGCTGTTCGGCATGTATCCAGCCCGCGTCCGCTTGATCTAGAACCAGCCTATGGCGGGCGGCGGTCTCAGGGATCGACCGCCCGGTACGATATCGGAGGAACCGACTCGCGGGTGCCGATCCGCGCGGCGGGCAGACATCACCGGCCGGCGGCCGATCCCGATCGTCGTTCGGGAACGAACGTCGGTCCTCGGCCATCGACCGGTCCTGCCGGGCGACGGCCGAAGGCGCGGACCTGGGCAACATGGCCGATTATTACCCGCTTCTGGCACGCGCGCTCGATGCGCTGCCCGACCGATCACCCGCCCTGCGCAAGGCGGTCTACGACCGCGCCCGCAACGCCCTCATCAGTCAGCTCCGCTCGCTGGATCCCCCGCTCTCGGAAGCGGATATCGATCTCGAACGCCGGGCGCTCGACACTGCGATCGAACGGCTCGAAGTCGATCACGGGGGGCTTCCGGCGCCGGCCAACGACGCCGCGGTCGCTCCGCCGGAGACAAGCCCCCGGCCGGCCCCGCCCGCGGAGATCCCAGAGCCGGCGCCGCCCATTCCTTCGCCGCCAACCCCGTACCGCGAGCCCATCCCGGTCCAGGCGCCGGAGCCGGTTCTACCCGCCGCGCCGCCGCCCTTCGCCCCAGCGGCTGCGCAGGAGCCGGAACTACGCGACGCGCCGATCGCGATTTCCTCACGGCGGCCGGGGCCGTCGCCGGCCGCTGCGACCTTTGAGGAGCCGCAGTCCGAGGCCGATCCGGCTCCCGACACCGGGGATGATGCGGATCCCGCGGCGGCATCGGGCGACGGCGGCAACGGTCGCCAGCGTCCACGGATCGAGGTCGTCCCGCCGCGGTCGGGGCGCTCGCGCATCCTGCGCAACGCCTTCGTTGGAAGCGTCCTGGCGATCGTGATCGGATTGATCGCGGTGGCGGCGTTCCTGCTTCGCGACCGGCCCCAGAATCTGCCGTCCAGCTCGACCGAGACCGCAGATTCGCAGCAGACGGACAGCGAAACGAAGTTCGGCGACCGGGTCGGCGGCGAGTCCGCACCCACACCGCGGACGCCCCCACGTGCGGAGAACGGCACGCCGCCTCGCGTCGCGCCGGCGCCGGCCCAGTCAAACCTTGCCGTCGCCCAGCGTGCGGAACTGATCGAGGAGGGGACGGGCACCGACAATGCGCAGCCGACGCGGACGACCGGCCGGGTAACTTGGCGGCTCGACACGGTGAATGGCGAGCAGGGTCAGCCGCTCCAGAACGCCGTGGTCGCGACTGTGACGATCCCGGATGCCGGGCTGACGCTGGTGATGACGATCCAGCGCAATCTCGACGCGACGCTGCCGGCCTCACATACGGTGAGCCTCGCCTTCACCCAGCAGAGTGGGACGGGGCGGACGGTGCAGGATGTCGGCCTGCTTCAGGCCAAGGACGACGAGAACGGGCGCGGCTCGCCGGTCTCCGGCCTGCCGGTGCGGGTCCGGGACAACCTGTTCCTCATCGGTCTGTCGTCGCTACAGAACGACGTCGATCGCAACACGGACCTGCTGCTCCACCGCAACTGGTTCGATCTGGCCGTCCGCTACACCTCGGGCAAGCGCGCGGTGCTGACCTTCGAGAAGGGCAGCGCCGGCGCCCAGGTGTTGCAGAGCGCTTTCGACGCCTGGCAGTAATCGTGGCCGGCGCGCTCCGGCGCGCCGGATTGCACGGTCAGTGAGCCTCGATGCCGGTGCGCGGCAATTCGCGGTTGGCGATGTTGCGCTTCACCGCCTCCTGCACCTTCTCGAACGCCCGAACCTCGATCTGGCGCACACGCTCACGTGAAACGCCGAACTCGCCGGATAGGTCTTCCAGCGTGATCGGATCGTCCGCGAGGCGCCGGGCCTCGAAGATCCGCCGCTCCCGCGGGTTCAGCACGCCGAGGGCGTCGCGCAGGGCCGAGAGGCGGTTCTGCCCCTCCTGTTCACGGGCCAGCACCGTCTCCTGGCTCGGGGCGTTGTCGACCAGCCAGTCCTGCCACTCACCTTCGCCTTCCTCGCGCAGGGGAGCGTTGAGCGACGTGTCACCGGACAGGCGCCGGTTCATGTCGATCACGTCCTGCTCGGGCACGCCCAGGCGAGTCGCGATCTGCTTGACCTGATCCGGCCGCAGGTCGCCCTCGTCCAGCGCCGAGATCTTCCCCTTCGCCTTGCGGAGGTTGAAGAACAGCTTCTTCTGGTTGGCGGTGGTCCCCATCTTCACGAGCGACCAGGAGCGCAGGATGTATTCCTGGATCGCCGCCTTGATCCACCACATGGCGTAGGTCGCAAGCCGGAAACCCTTGTCGGGATCGAAGCGCTTGACCGCCTGCATCAGGCCGACATTGCCCTCGGACACGACCTCGCCAATCGGCAGGCCATAGCCGCGATAGCCCATGGCGATCTTGGCCACGAGACGCAGGTGCGAGGTTACCAGCCGATGTGCGGCCTCACGGTCGCCGGCATCCCGCCAACTCTTGGCCAGCGTAAATTCTTCCGTCGGCTCCAGCATAGGGAACTTGCGGATCTCGTCGAGGTAGCGCGAGAGGCCACCTTCATTGGCGAGCACGGGCAGCGTACCGGCCATGGCATTCTCCTGGACTCTTGTCCCCCTGACGGGCGGACGCGACGGGCAACAGTGCCGTCCACTCGGGCCGCTCTTGAGCCGACCCTCCCGACCACCCATGTCATACGGGTACGTCGGACGGGCCGGTCGCGGTTGGGCACCCCCATATTGCCATCAACGCGCGACCGGCCGATTGGTCGTACCATGTCACGATCTGACGCGGCTCGCCGTGACCTTTCGCACGCCGCGCGGCTACGGTTTCATCCCCGATCCTAAGCCGTCAAGCTTTCGCCAGGGCGTTCACCAGCGCGGCGATATCGGGCGGGATCGGGCTTTCGAACCTGAGGGTCTCGCCGGTGCGCGGATGCCTGAAGCCCAGCAGTTCCGCGTGCAGCGCCTGACGTCCCAGCGTGGCGAGCGCGTCGCGTGCATCCGGCGACAGCCGGGCCGCCTTGGTGCGGAACGCGCCGCCATAGACCGGATCGCCCAGAAGCGGGTGGCCGCGATGGGCGAGGTGGACGCGGATCTGGTGCGTTCGGCCCGTCTCGAGGCGGCAGCGCACGAGGGCGACCTCCGGGTAGGTCTCGGCGACCGCGTAATGCGTGACGGCGTGCCGCCCGGCCTCCTCGGAGACCACGGCGATCTTCTCGCGGTTGTGGCGCGACCGGGCCAGGCTCGCCTGGATCGTTCCCGCTCGCGGATGCGGCACGCCCCAGACCAAAGCCGCGTAGGCCCGCTCCAACGGCCCCGTCCGGCCATGGTCCGCGAACTGCGCCGTCAGTCCCTGATGGGCTGCATCGTTTTTCGCGACCACGATCAGGCCGCTCGTGTCCTTGTCGAGGCGATGCACGATGCCGGGCCGGCGCACGCCACCGATCCCCGACAGGCTCGCGCCGCAATGACCGATCAACGCATTGACCAAGGTTCCTCGCTCGTGTCCCGGCGCCGGATGCACCACCAGCCCGGCCGGTTTGTCGATCACGACGAGGTCGTCGTCCTCGTAGGCGATCACCAAGTCCACAGCCTCGGCCGCGGGTTGGGCATCCGCGGCCGGTGGCACGTCCAGGCTGATCTGTGCTCCGACGGCGACCTTCGCAGACGGGTCGCGCACCTGCGTGCCATCCCGGCGCACGCAGCCCGTACGCACGAGATCCTGGAGCCGCGCCCGCGACAGATCCGGAAACAGCGCCACCAGTGCCCGGTCGAGCCGGATCCCCCCCTCGGCCACGGTCCCGACCCGTTCTTCGTCGTTTGCGTTCACCACGACCTCAATCTGCGCTCCACCGCACCGAACCGTGCGGAATCTCGAGAGAAGGCCCTTGCCCCCCCGGCGGGGCGTGGCTATAGCACCTGCGCGCCGCCGGAAAGCTCCCATCGTCTAGCGGTCTAGGACGTCGCCCTCTCACGGCGAAAACAGGGGTTCGATTCCCCTTGGGAGCGCCACCGGTGCATTTCTCCACATCGTTGGGTTCGGTAGGGCGCGAGCGAGCGCTTGCGCTGAACCTATTGAGCGAGCCGCACCACCTCGCTAGCCGGTTGGGTGCCGGATAGCGGGTTGTCGCCCGATGTTGCGGCCTCTGACAGCAGGTTTCCTGCACACCCCCGGAATGAGTTTTCTGCATCTCGGCTTTGAATAATTTTAATCGGCGTTCCAGCCGAGCGCCGGATTAAGCGGCTTGAGCGGACGTCTACACCTCACTGCGCCAGGCTTCGCTTCGCCATCCGTCCCGCCTGGCCGAAGAGGAAATCCATGCGTTCTTTCGTTCTCGGCGCTGTTCTCGCCGCCCTGATCCCGCTTTCGGCCCAGGCCCAGGAGGCTGGTGACGCGGCTGCCGGCGAGAAGGCGTTCGCCCCCTGCAAGGCGTGCCACAACTTCCAGAAGAACGGGGTGGGTCCGGATCTCAAGGGCGTGGTCGGGCGCAAGGCCGGCACCTACGAGGGCTACAATTACTCTGCCGCGCTGAAGAATTCCGGCCTCACCTGGGACGAGGCCAACCTTCACGAGTGGCTGAAGAACCCGAAGGCAAAGGTTCCCGGCAACAAGATGATCTTCCAGGGCTTCACCGACGACAAAAAAATCAATGACGTGATCGCCTACCTGAAGGCCCAGTCCTGAGGAGGCTCTCGATCGAAGGATCGAGCGACTCAGCACAGATGAGATATTCCGAGTCATTGAGGTCGGAATAATCCCTGGTGATCACAAAAAATTTGTGGCAGATATTTCGTTCTGGAAGTCATCACGATAGCTTTACTTCGGTGAATGGTATTGCTATCGTTTGATCGGTCGCCGGCGTAACGCACCGAGCGTCATATTCCTTGAGCCCCGCCGGCTTCTGCCGCGCGGGGTTTTTCTTGCTCTCGAATCTTTGGCGCACCGCGTCGGCGACCGAGATCGCAAAAGTCCAACTTGTCGCGACAGCGGATGACCCTGGCAGTCCTGGCCGTCGCGCGTCACCTGATGCTAGCGAAGGCCCAGCGCTTGATGGACCAGAACGAATGTCCGGAAGCCCTCGAGAACCACGGCACCATCTATCTGATCTGAGGCGGCTTGGCCTTAGAGGCCCGGACCTGTCGGACCAGCTCCGGATGCAAATTTGGGTGGAACCGCCCGACGCATGGTTGCAGGTTTACTGCGCGTTCTGCTTGTTGCGCCGGCTTTTGAACCGTTGGGCGTGTGAGTGCGTTCCCGAAGACTTCGGTCAATCAGGATAAACGATGCCCATTCGCGTTCTCACAGCTGCGGCCGTCGCCAGCCTCTTCCTTGCCGGGCAAGCGTCTGCACAGGCCCCTGCCACCGTGCCCGCGGCCCCTGGAACGCCGGGCGTCGTGGCGCCTCAGAGCAGCACCACCGGCGGCAACGCCGCCGTGACGGCATCGCCGACAGGTCAGCCGGCCGATACGCGGTCCAACAGCTCCTCGTCCGCCGGAAATGCCAACCAGCCCGAGCGCGCCGTGCCCCAGGGCGGCGGCGGTGGCGGAAGCAGCAAATAACGATCGAGCCTCTTCGGGCTGCGTCGTTCAGCATGTTGAATGGCGCGACGATCAAGACGGCCTCGGATCCCGCAGTGACGCAGGGGTCCGGGGCCAACAGTTCGCCCCAAGAAAAGGGGCCGCGTTTTATATCGGCCGGCTTATGAGCTGCAGCGCGCTTGCTGCCAATCAGCAGCTGAGACGGCGGCCTTCGGCCATTCCGATCTTCCGGTAGTGATACAGACCGGACTTCACTTGCCCGCTGATGACCGCACGGCGGACGTCCGGATTGCAGCGCAGATACTCCATCTCGTCGAACGCATAATCGCCTCGTCCGCCGCGGGGTGCACGATCATAATCCCGCCCGTAATCACGGCGGTCCCGCGAATCGTAGTCCCGTTCGCGACGGTCATAGTCGCCGCGGTCGTAGCCGTAATCTCGGCCGCCATAGGGTTGGGCCAAGGCTGGGGCCACGGCGCTGAGGAGCGCCAGACCCAAAACGGTCGCTGAAATCGCCTTCATGCGGACTTCCTTATCGGTACGAAGCAAGAACGAGTTTGGGGAAATGTGGTTCGACGCCGGAGTTGCAGTCGCTGTCTCTACGTCAGTCGTCATGTTCGTGGCCGGCCTTGCAGGACAAAGCGGCGTACCGGAATAATCTCTCATGTGCGCGGGTTCCGTCCAGGACAAAGAGCTGGAGGAGAACCACGAGACCGGTTCGTGCCGTTCACGAATGCGCGGCGTTCTGCATGGTTGGAGGCGCCTGCGGACATCGTGTCGATCATCGCGGTGTCGCGCGGTTAAGTGCGCGCCAGGTGCCGCCCGAAACCACCATCTGTGCTAATCGATCACCTCGTCGGCCGTCGCGAGGAGCGACGGCGTGATCGTCAAGTCGAGGGACGCGGCGGTTTTCAGGTTGATCAGGGTCATGAAGCGCTCGCTCGCCTGCACCGGCAGGTCGCCGACGGACGCCCCGCGCAGGATCCGGTCGATGTAGCCGGCGGCCTGCTGGACGTCCCGGGCCACACTGGTCGTGTAGGCCGCGAGCCCGCCCATGCGGACCTGGGCCGCGTAGGCGTAGACCGCAGGCATGCGTTGCCGGGCGGTCAAGTCGATGATCTGCCGGCTGTAGACTCCGGTGATCGCATCCGGCAGCACGATCAGACCGCCATGAGGTTCCTCGGCGAAGGTAGTGATCGCCCGTACGATCTCGGCCGCGTCGTGGACGCCGCTGGCCTCGGCCTGGATGTGAAGTTCCGGGCCGATCCGGGCGAGCTCGGCACTGTAGCCGGCAAACCGCGTGCGGTAATCCGGATTGATGATGGCGCGCGCCCGCGTCACGCCGGGGCTGAGTTCCTTGAGGAGCTGCAACCACTTACCGACGAATGTGTAGTCGAAATTCGTGAACCCGGTCAGGTTGCCGCCTGGACGCGACAGGCTGGCGACCAGGCCGCCGCCGACCGGATCCTGCGCTTGGATGAACACCACCGGTGTGGTCGTGGTCGCCTGCTGAAGGGCCGTCGTCCCCACGACACCTTGCGCGAAGACCAGATCGGGCTTGGCCGCCAGGATCTCGTCGGCCTGCCGGCGCATCTTCGCGCTGTCGCCGTCGCCGTACCGCAGGTCCACGGCGAGGTTCTGGCCCCAGGTCCAGCCGAGCTTCTGCAGGCTGTCCTTGAGCGTGCCGACAATGATCGACACATCCGGATGACCCTCGTCGTAGACCAGGAGGACACCGAGACGGCGCCGAGCCGGGGTCTGGCCGCATCCGGCCGCGGGCCAGGCGACGGCACCGCCGAGGCCCACAAGGACGTCGCGTCGCCTCATGCGCGTATTCCCGGAGAACTCCGGCTGAGGCAGTTGCGCGGTCGGCCGATCGAAGGACGCGCCATCCCGCCTGCTGCTCGATTGACAGAGAACCGTATTTCGCGTGTCGGCCATCGCGGACTGCGGGTCGAGGGCATGATCGGGCTCAACGGACTTCGATGCGCGTTCCGGACGCGCCGTTGAGCAGGCGCTTGAGATGGAACGCCGACAGGGCATCGTCGGGCCGAAGCCCGATCAAGGCTGCGAAAGCCGGCATGGCGCCGGCCTCACCCGCCTCCAGCTTGGCGAAGGCATCGAGATAACGGTCCAGCATCGCCGCGTCGTACTCGGCCTCGGTCAACGGCTCGAACGCACGCAGCGCCCCCTGCTTGCCGCGCAGGACGAGATCGCCGACCGGGCGCCCGCGGAACTGCTCCGTCCGGATCACCACGCTCTGGCTGACGCAGATCCGCGTGCCGAAAGCCTTGTTGGCGTTCTCGAGACGTGCGGACGTGTTGATGGTGTCGCCGTAGGCCGTGTAGTCGAAATACCGGCCCCCCCCGAAATTGCCCACGATGGCCGGCCCGGCATGAACGCCTATCCGGGTCGCGCCGATCTCGATCCCCCTGTCCCGCCAGCGGGCCCGGAAAGCCTCGGAGGCGGTGTCGAGGGTGAGCGCGCAGGCGACCGCCCGCGCGGCATGGTCTGGTTGGTCGCCGGGGGCCCCGAAGAGGACGTGGATGGCATCTCCGACGATCTTGGCGACCGTGCCCTCGTGCGCGAACACGAGATCGGTCATCTCGGCGAAGTAACCGTTCAGGATTTCGGCGAGCTGGGTCGGGTCCAGGCTCTCGACCAAACTGGTGAACCCGGCGATGTCGGTGAACAGCGAGGCCACCTCGCGCCGCGCGCCGCCGAGTTCCAGGCCCGACGCGTCGCCGGCCAGGCGTTCGGCGAGATTGGGCGAAAAGTAGCGCGCCAGGGAGGCGTGCGCGCGCTCGGCCAGCATCTGTCTCCGGCGACCCTCGCGCAGTGTCCCGACGTGCCGGAGCGTCCGCGCGATGGTGGTCTCGAAATCGGTGAAATCGATCGGCTTCGTGAGGAAGTCGAACGCCCCGCGATTCATGGCGGTGCGGATGTTGGCCATGTCTCCGTAGGCCGAGACGATGATCGTCGAGGGCTTGTCGTCGGATTCCTGCAGCTTGGCGAGCAGCGTCAGCCCGTCCATCCCCGGCATGTTGATGTCGGATACGACCATGTCGACGTCGCAGTTCTCGGCCAGCAGGTTGAGCGCCTCGTTGCCGTCATGCGCGAACAGGAATCCGACCTGGCCGTCGCGGATCTGACGGCGGAACTTCTGGGTGATCAGCGCCTCGAGATCCGGCTCGTCGTCGACGACCAGGATCTTTGCCGGCGGTGCCTCGGCGATCATGCCGTCCCCGCGATGGAGGCCAGGCGACGGTCGATCTCACCCCGCAGCAGGTCGAAGTCGATCGGCTTGGTGATCAGATCCACCGCGCCGCCCGCCAGGACCTTCTCGCGCGTCTCCGCGTCGCCGTAGGCTGTGATCATGATCACCGGGACGTTGGGGCGTGCGGCCCGAACGAGCGGGAGGAGCTCCAGCCCGGTCATGCCCGGCATGTTGATGTCGGAGAACATCAGGATCAGGCTGGCTCCGTCCGCGGCTTTCACGCAGGCCAGGGCCTCGGGAGCCGAATGCGCGAATTCCATAGCGAAACGCCCGGCGCGCAACTCGCGGCGAAACTGCTGCCGGAACAGGTCGGTGACATCGGGCTCATCGTCCACGACGAGGATGATGACGTTCATGGCTCGCTCTTTTCCGCGGCGACGATCAGCTGCGCGGCCTTTGCGCCGTCGCGCGGCAGCGTGATCGTGAATTCGGTGAACTGGCCGGCCTCGGTGGCCACGTCGATGGCCCCGCCATGCTGCTTCACCAGGATGTCGTGGCTCAGGGACAGGCCGAGGCCCGTACCTTCTCCGGCCGGCTTGGTCGTGAAGAACGGATCGAACATCTTGGCCTTGACGCTGTCCGGGATGCCGGTGCCGTTGTCGCGCACACGGATTTCGACGCTCTCGCCCAGATCGCGGGTCGTCACCGACAGGGAAGGCTCGTAACCCGGCCCGGTTTCCACGGTCTTGCGCTTCTCGGTGGCGTAGAATCCGTTCGACATCAGGTTCAAGAGGACGCGGGTCAATTCCTGCGGGTAAACATCCGCGGCGCCGGCCGCCGGATCGAGATTGCGGTTCAGGGTGATGTTGAAGTCCGGCTGGGCCGCGCGGGCGCCGTGATAGGCGAGGTTCAGGCTCTCTTCGACCAGGGCGTTGATGTCGACCATGCGGTGCTCGCCGGACCCGGAACGGGAGTGCAGCAGCATGTTCTTGATGATTGAATCGGCGCGCTGGCCGTGCTGCACGACCTTTCCGAGGTTGCCCTTGAGCAGATCGGCGATCTCGTCGACCTCCTCGCGGATCTTCGGATCGAGCGCGGCGGGCTGAAGCGCCTCCTGCAGTTCCTCGACAAGTTCGGAGGACAGGGACGCGAAATTGTTCACGAAGTTCAGGGGGTTCTTGATCTCGTGGGCGATCCCCGCGGTGAGCTGCCCCAAAGAGGCGAGCTTCTCGGACTGGACCAGCCGGTCCTGCGCCTTGTGAAGATCGTCGAGGGACTTGTTGAGGTCGTGGGTCCGCTCCTCGACCTTGGCTTCCAGAGTCTCGTAGGATTCCTGGACGCGGCTCGCCATCAGGTTGAATCGGTCGGCCAGGGTCTCGATCTCGTCGCCGGTGCGGATCACGATGCGCTCCGACAGGTCACCGGATCCGAAGCGTTCCGCGCCGTCCTCGAGCTGGCGGATCGGCACGACCAGGCGGTGGGCGAGGAAGGTCCCGGCGACCGTCGCAAGCATCACGCCGAGACCCATCAGGGCTAGGGTCTGGACCACTGAGGCGTAGAGCGGCGCCATCGCCTCGCTCAGCGGCACCTGCACGAACACGATCCAGTCGACCCGCGGGATGGCGGCATGGGCCGCCAGCACCGAGCCACCGTCGAACGCGGTGGCGATCCCGTAATCCGTCGTGTCCGGATTGGCGCCGGTCCGGCGGGCCGCCAGGGCGGTCGCGACCTCCGGCAGGGTGGAGAGGTCCGTGTCCCGCAGGACGAGGCTCAGATCCGGGTGCGCGATCAGCCGCCCGCTGGCTGTCACCACGAAGGCGTAGCCGCCCGCGCCGTTGTGGATGCTGCTGACCACGTCCCAGATCAGCTTCAGGTTGACCTCGGCCACGGTGACGCCGGGGTTGCGCCCGGTATGGGCGACCGAGACGGTCATGTACGGCTCGGATCCCCGCCGGAAATAGACCGGGCCGAACCAGACCTTCTCGGCGAGCGCTTGGATGAAGCGTGGCGCCGTCGAGAAATCCTTGCCGCTGCCGACGACGTCAGGTTCCAGGCGCGAGATCCGCAGCTGCTCCCTGCCGCTCGGATCGAGATAGGCGACCTCCGTGATCGCGGGCGCCTGCCGCAGCAGTCGGATGAAGTCGTAGCGCTGCTGTTCCGGAGTGATGCGGCGCCATTCGGCCCGGGTGGTCCAGCCGATTTGGCTCTCGATCTCGGAGATGAAGGATTCGACCCGCTCGGCAGCCGCGTGCGCCTTCTCGCGCTGAACCTCGATCGCGGTTCGTTTGGCGTCGCCGTAATTCAGCAGCAGGTCGACCACGCCGTTGATGAGCAGCACCAGGGTCACGAGGCCCACAAAGGCGACCGCGAACTTCGCCGCCAGCGGCAGGCGGAAGCGTCGGGCCCGGATCTCCAGGCCCGCAGGCGCAGGGACAGGGTCCACCCGCATCATTCGACGATCTCGTCCGCTTGGGCGAGCAGCGCCGACGAGATCTCCAGTCCCAGTGTCCGTGCCGTCTTCAGGTTCACGATGAAGTCGAACTTCGTCGGCGCCTGCACCGGCAGGGTCGCTGGCTTCTCGCCGTGGAGGATGCGATCCACGTAAGCCGCCGCACGGCGCACGGCATCCGCCGGGTCGGGACCGTACGACATCAGGCCGCCGCGATGCGCGAAGCGCCGGATCGCGAATACCGCCGGGACGCGATGCTGAGCCGTCAGAGCGACGATGCGGTCACCGTTGGCCTCGCTGAACGTCCCCGGGGCCACGATCAGCCCGGCCTCGCCCCGGCGCCCCAGATCCGCGACGAGCGGCTCGATCGCGTCGGCATGGCTGACCATGACGACATCCGTCTCGATGCCGAGGGAGGCCGCCGCCGTCCGGAGCGCCTCGGAATAGAAGTTGCCGCGCCGGATTTCCGTGTTGGCATTGGACAAGAGCGCGACGTGTCTGATCGTCGGCAGCGCTTCCTTGAGGGCCGCCAGCCATTTCCCGGCCAGAGACGCCTCGTACAGGGTGAAGCCGGTGACGTTGCCGCCCGGTCTCTGAAGGCTGGCGACGTATCCGGACCCGACCGGGTCGGAGGCACCGACGAAGATGATCGGAATCGTTCGGGTCAGGGACGACACGGCGGAGAGCTGCGCGTTCAGGAACGCGAAGATCACGCGCGGCTCCGACCGCACGATCTCGGCCGCCAAGGCGCGGGTATGCTCCACATCCGCCCCACCCCAGCGGTCCTCGACGCGCAAGTCCGCGCGGCCGTGATCGCGCAGGGCCGCCCGGAACAGGGCCGAGAGGGTGCGGCCCTCGGTGCCGCCGTCCGCGAACGGCCAGAGCGCCGTCACCCGGGCTTGCTCCTCGGCCGGTGCAGCCAGCGGCCATCCCGCAGCGGCCCACGACAACCCGGCAAGGACGCTGCGCCGCCTCATCCGATCACCGCGCCGGTGCTTCCGCCATCGCGACCCAAACCCTGATTCCCCCCGACGCCCGATCGAGAACTTACGGCACGCTTGCCCACGCC
This sequence comes from Methylobacterium sp. CM6246, assembly GCF_054818005.1. Taxonomy (NCBI): domain Bacteria; kingdom Pseudomonadati; phylum Pseudomonadota; class Alphaproteobacteria; order Hyphomicrobiales; family Methylobacteriaceae; genus Methylobacterium; species Methylobacterium sp. CM6246. The sequence goes on along the minus strand of NZ_JBTXKY010000001.1, from coordinate 5,601,821 downwards.
ACCAAGGCTGAGCCCTGGACGCGGTTATCAGAATGCCAGGCGCATCCCCCCGACGATGTTGCGTGGCGCACCTGCGAACACGGACCCCGTGGTGGTCGCCAGTACGGCGGCGCCGTTCTGGAGGCCGGTCGTGCCGCTAAGTGAGTTGGCGATCGTCTGGGCCGATGCGGCGTAGGTCGTGTCGAACAGGTTGCGCACCTCCAGGTAGAGGTTCAGCCGCTTCGCGTAGCCGCCGGTCAGCTCCGTCGCATAGTGCACGTTGGCGTTGACGATCGCGAAGCCGGGTGCCTTCAGCTGGTTGGCGTTGTCGATGTAGAAATCGCCCTGCACCACCGTCTCGACGAACGCCCCGAGCCCGGCCAGCGGCCCCGCCGGCACGTCGTAGCCGACCCGGGCCAGGAGCTGGTGGGCCGGCACGCCGGGGATCTGGTTGCCCGCCCGGTCGAACCGGCGCGTGAAGCTGCCGGCACTCAGCTGCTCGGTGTACCGCGTGTAGATCTGGTCATCGAACGTGTAGGCCAGGACCCCACGCCAGCCCGGCGCGAAGGCCCAGTCGGCCCCGACCTCGAGGCCCCGATGCTCTGAGGCCGGCGCGTTGAACGTGTAGGACAACAGGCCAGCGCCCGGCGATTGCGAGACCAGCTCGTTGCGGAAGAACTCGTAGAAGCCGGTCACGCTGAAACGCAACGTCTCGGTCGGGCTCCAATCCGCCCCGAGGTCGAAGCCGAGATTCTCCTGGGTCTGAAGCTGGGTGTTGTTGCCCGGCAGGCCGGCCGATGTGACGAACAGGTTGCTGGCGGCCGGCGTGGTGTACCCGGTGGCGACCCGGCCCCGGAGCGCCCAGGTCTCGTCCGGCCGGTAGACCAGCGCGATCTCGGGGGCGACGTTCAGGAAATTGCGGTCGGCATCCGCCACCGTCCGGGTCGCTCCCCCGGCGGTGTAGCTGTAGGCGAGGTTGCGGCCGGTGATGGCTGTATCCTCGGCGCTGATCCCGAGCACGCCGGTCCACCGGTCAGACAGGGCGAGCTCCAGCCGCGCCCGCCCGCCGAGATTCGACTGCACCGCGTCCTGGACGCCGATCAGCGCCCCGAGCCTCGGGCCGCCATAGGGCGCCCGGTTGTAGGTCGTGCTGTGGTTGTCGATCGTGTTGTAGGCGAGCGCGACGTAGCCCACCGCCGGCAGGCCGAACAGGTCGCCGCGCCGCGTCAGGTCGGTCAGGAAGTTCCAGGCCGGGAACGAGCCGCGGCCCGAGGTCGTGTAGAACGGCTGGTTGAAGTTGCGTTCGTCGAAGCCGAGCTGCGTGCGCCAGGTGGTGAACGCGTCGATGTCGTGCTCCCAGCGTGCCGCCACGACCGTGCGCCGGTCCTTGCGGCCGAACGCGCCCTCGTCGGCGGTGACCGGCACGGTCGCACCGAATGCTCCGTTGCGGAACAGGCTGAAGGTCGTGCAGCCCGGGGCAGCGATCGCGGCCGCCGCGCAGCCGCGTTGGTACGGATTGATCCGGTACTGCGCCAGGGAGGAGCGGGCCGCGAGATTCGTGTCGAGGTTGTTGTTGATGACCTTCAGGGTGAAGCGGTTGTCCGGCGTCGGCGTGTAGCTGGCGAGCAGGTTGATGGTCTGCGTGTTGAAGCTCGAATGATCCTGATACCCGTTGGCGCGGACGTCGCTGGCGAACAGACTGATCTCGAACGGCCCGCTGGCCTTGCCGACGGTGAAGTAGGTGTTCAGGTAGCCGAAGCTGCCCGCGTCGGTGCCGATCTCGTAGCCGTCGATCTCGCGGCCGGTGCGGGTGCGGAACGCGATGGCGCCGCCCGTGGCATAGTTGCCGAACAGGGGCGATTGCGGTCCGCGGAACACGTCGATGCGGCTGTAGGCCCGCGGGTCGGTCAAGTCGAAGCGGGACGCGCCATCGGGCTGAGTGAGGATGAAGCCGTCCTCCAGCACCACCGTATTCTTGATCACCCCGGTGGACCGGGCATTGTTTCCCCGGATCGAGATGATCACGTCGCGCCCGCCATTGCCCTGGCGGACGGTGACGCCCGGGCTGTTGGCGAGCACCGAACCGATGCTGGTCGCGGGGCGATCGGCGATAGTGTTTTCGCGGCCGATCCCGGTGACCACCTGGCCGACCGGGTGCTCGATGACCGACGGGGCCGAGCCGGGAGGGGCGGCGATGCCGAAGGGTGACGCGATGGCGGTCCGCCCGGAGCCGGGATTGGCCGCACCCTCTACGGAGAGTTCGTCGAGCGTGACGGATTGCTGCGCCGAGGCGGGGAGGGCGCCGCCGCCGAACAGCAGGGCCAACGCGCCGAACCGCGCGGCATTCTGGTGGATCAACATCCTGAATTCTCGTCTGATCGATCTGGGGACCGGACGGCACAGTCGCCGCACGGGAGCGCACGTGATCAGGCGATGAGGGGCGGCGCCCGGGGTTGGCCGGTGATGCGCTGTGGCGCGTCCGGCCGCGATGGGGGCGGAATCGGCCACGCCACCGCGATCCAGCGCAGCGGCCGGGCGACGGTGGGGCTGCCCGTAAGGGGCGGGGGGACGATCCCGGCGCGACACAGCCGACAGACCTCACAGGCCGGGGGCGCGACCGGTTGCTCCACGGTGGCGCTGATCGCGTCGTCTCCCGCCGGGTGACCGCACAGGATCGCCCCGGGCAGCATCCCGGGTGCGGTCAACGCCATCCGCAGAGCGGCCATCGGGGCGAGCGCCTGCACCCAGAGGGCGAGCAGGATCAGCCCGGCTCCGAGGAATCGGGTACGCGTCCCAGGATGCGCGAAATCGGTCGTCACGGGCGTCGAGCCCGTCAGTCTGGAGTCAGGCGGTCCTACGCCGGTGGGCGACCTGAACGGCGCAGTCGATCGTGAGCATGCCCAGGATCGCGAGTCCGGTCAGGGGAAACAGCACGCCGAGCCCGGCGATCACCAGGGCGACGGTCGCCACCACCCGCCGGTCCCGCGGCCAGGGCGGCACACCGAGTCCGCCGGCTGGGCGCCGCTTCCACCACATCGTGGCGGCGGTGACGGCGAGCAGGATCGTGGCAAGGCAGAACGCCAGCATGGCGAACTGGTTGATCCGGCCCCAATGCTCTCCCTTGTGGATGCCGATCCCATACTGGATCGCGCGCGCGACCGAGCCGAGGTCGGCAAAGTGGACGTCGACCAAAGGTGCGCCGGTGTACTGATCGAGGGAGATCATCCGTTGCTGCGCGACGTCGTGCGGGTAGACGGCGGCCGCGTAGACGCCGTCGACTCCGACCGGGAGCGCGAGTTCGTAGCCCCGCTCCATCCCGAGCCGCGTGAGAATGTCCGCCGCCTGATCGATCCCGATCGGTTCAGCCGTCCGCCCAGCCGGCAGCGAGCGCGGCACCGGCGCATCCTGCAAGGTCCAGCCCGCATCCGGCAGCCGCGCGCGCAGCGGCACTCTCGAGACCGGTTTGCCGGCCCACAGGATCGCCGGCTGGCCAAGGCCTGCAGCGTTCGACCAGGTCCGGAGCTGCTGCCCCCACCAGATCGACCAGGGTAATCCGGTGATCGCCAGGAACAGCAGGCCGCTGCCAGCCACGAGCCCGGTCACCGCGTGCAGGTCGCGCCACCAGACCCGGCGGCGCGGCGTACCCCGCAGGCTGACGATGCCGCCGCCCTGGCCGCGCGGCCACCACAGGTACAGGCCGGTGACGACCAGGATGATGGCGAAGCCCGCCACAACTTCGATCACCGCGTTGGCCAAGGCGCCGAAATAGCTGAGGCTGTGCAGCTGCCGCACCACCATCATGAACTCGCCGTCGCGATCCACACGGTCGAGCACCGAGCCGGTATAGGGATCGAGGTAGACGAGGCGCTTGCGTCCCCCCTCGGACAGCGTGACCACCGCCGATGCGTCGGGTGCGGCCGGGTCCGCATAGGAGACCGGTACCCCATCCGGTTCGGCCTGCAGGGCGTTGAAGATCAGGCGGTCCGGCCCGAGCGGTGCCGTCGCCTGGACGGCCACGCGGGTCCGGTAGGCGAACAGGCTGCCGTTGATCTCGTCCTTGAACAGGTAGAGCGCCCCGGTGGCCGACAGGGTGATCAGGAACGGCAGGCACAGCAGGCCGGCGTAGAAGTGCCAGCGCCACACGGCACGATAGACGGCCTCGCGGGATGCGCGCAGAGCGGCGACGGCCCCGAACACTGGGGCATCGCCGTGCAGAAGAATCGACATGGGAACGGTCCGGGCCTGAACGATCGGGAAGCGGGATCGTCAGGCGGCGGGCGGACCTCGGGCGGAGGTGGCGGTGCGCGGCGGGCCCGTCTTCGGGCGCTCGGCTTCCGGCTGCCAGGCGAGGCGCGAAGCCGGCGCGAACGGCCACACGACCAACGCCGGCTCGGGCACGGGCAGCGCGACACTTCCGGCCTGCACGAGCGTGCAACACGGATGGGCGTGGTGCGCGACAGTTTCGTTGTCCGGCGCCCCCGAGCCGTGCTCGGCGCACAGGACCGCACCGGGCAGCCCGACCGCGCGGGCCGGCGTCGCAAAGCCGAGGAAAGCCTGAAGCAACAGCGCGTAGAGCGCGACCATCCCGATGATCGCGCGGCCTTGAACCGTCTGGGGCAGGCACCGGCGCATGGCGTCGTTGTTAGGCGTCTCCGCCACCTGCCGTCAACGGGATGCCGGAAGCGCGGAAGCGGCTTCCCACGCGACGTTCGTTCAGCCGGCTGCGCGCAACTCCGGCAGCGCCTCGGTGCTCCAGACCCGGACATGGGCGTCGATAGCCAGCGCCTCGTCCACGTCGGCGGGTGCCGTGCGGTACGGGCCGGCGAAGTGTTCGCAGGCCCGCTCGACGATGTCGCTGATGCCGTAGAATCCGATCCGGCCGGCGATGAAGGCTGCCACCGCCACCTCGTTGGCCGCGTTCATCACGGTGGGCGCCGCACCGCCAGCGGCCAGCGCCGCCCGGGCGATGCGCAGGCACGGAAAGCGCTCCTCGTCGGCCGCCTCGAAGGTCAGCGCGCCGAGCTTCACGAGATCCAGGGGCCGGCCCCGGGCGATGGTCAGGCGGTCGCCGAGCCCGAGGCAATGCGAGATCGGCACGCGCATGTCGGGCAGGGCCAGCTCCGCGGTCACGGCGCCGTCGAGCCAGTAGACGAGGCCGTGGATCACCGATTGCGGGTGCACGACCACGTCCAGGCGCTCGGGCTCGATGCCGAACAGGTGGTGGGCCTCGATCAGCTCCAGACCCTTGTTCATCAGGCTGGCCGAATCGATGTTGATCTTCATGCCCATCGACCAGGTCGGATGGGCCGCGGCCTCGGTGGCGGAGGCGGCGGCGATCCGCTCGCGGGTCCAGGTCCGGAACGGGCCGCCGGACGCCGTGATCATCATGGTGCGGACATCCGCCAGCGGCCGGCCGGCGAGCGCCTGGCTCAGGGCGTCGTGCTCGGAATCCATCGGCAGGATCGTGGCGCCGTAGCGCGTGGCGTCGCGCATGAAGGCGTCGCCGGCACAGACCAGGCTCTCCTTGTTGGCGAGCGCGACCTTGCGGCCTAGCCGGAGCGCGGCGTGGGTCGATTTAAGACCGGCGGCGCCGCTCACCGCGGCGACCACGATGTCGGCGTCCCGGGCGGCGGCCTCCATCACAGCGCTCTCGCCGGCTCCGTTGGCGATGCCGCTGCCCGAGAGCGCCTCGGCCAGCGCCGGGCCAGCGGTCTCGTCGGCCAGCGCCGCGAAGGATGCGCCGAGCTCGCGCGCGACCTTGGCCAGCGCGATGGCGTCGCGACCGCCGACGACGGCGCCGGTGCGGAACCGGTCCGGATGCTGGGCGAGCAGGTCGGCGGTGGAGCGGCCGATCGAGCCGGTGGCGCCGAACACGGTGACGATCTGGGTCACGGGTTAAACTCCCTCATCGTCATGGAATAGCGTCATGGGATCAGGCCGCTCCCGCGCAGGGCGAGATAGAGCCCGGCCAGCACGGCGACTGCGAAAAACCCGTCGAGCCGGTCCATGACGCCGCCATGGCCCGGGATGATCTTGCTCGAATCCTTGACCCCGTAGCGGCGCTTCAGACCGGACTCCACAAGGTCGCCGGCCTGGCTCAGCACGGAGGCCAGGGCGCTCACCCCGGCGACCATCGGCAAGGAAGCGGCGCTCGGCAGTTCCAGACCGGCGAGGTCGGCTGCCATGGCCGCAAGCGACCCGGCCACGACGGCGCCGATCAGGCCGCCGATGGCGCCCGACCAGGTCTTGTTGGGCGAAACCCGGGGCATCAGCTTCGGGCCGCCGATCTTGCGGCCGGCGAAGTAGGCGGCGATGTCGGTGGACCAGACCACGGCGAACATCCAGGCCGGGCCAATGAGGCCGATCCCGGGATCGTCGCGCAGGGCCACGGGCACCGAGGCGATCGCGGCCGCCCCGAGTACGCCGGCGAGCACACGCAGGCGGCCGGAGGCGGTGCGGGCCACCGTGGCGCAGGCCGCGGCCCCGAGGAGCAGGACGGCGATGCAGGCGAGGGCGGGTGCGCCGCCACGCTGGCACAGCAGGAGGGCGGCGAGCGTCGCCGCGCCGAGCGCGATCAGCACCTCGCACGGCTCGGTGCGGCTCATCACCATCCACTCGGCGAAGCCGATGATGCCGGCAGCGAGCCAGATCCCGGCGAACGGCCAGCCGCCATAGACGAGGGCCGCCAGGATCGCGGGGGCGAGCACCACGCCCGAGGCGACGCGCAGCCAGAGTTCGCGCTGCCCGGAGGGGCGTGCGACCGGTGGGGCGGTGGGGGTCACGCGCGTCTCGGCCTTCGCCTCAGACGTGCATGATCTCCTTCTCCTTCGAGGCGAGCACGCCGTCGATCTCGGCGATGTACTGGTCGGTCGCCTTCTGGACGTCGGCAGCCTGGCGCTTCTCGTCGTCCTCCGAGATGGCGCTGTCCTTCAGGAGCTTCTTGAGGTGGTCGAGCCCATCCCGGCGGACGTGGCGCACGGCGACGCGCGCCTCCTCGGTGTACTTGTGGGCGACCTTGACCATCTCCTTGCGGCGCTGCTCGTTCATCTCGGGGATGCGCAGCCGGATGGTCTGGCCCTCAGTTTGCGGGTTGAGGCCGAGATCGGATTCGCGGATCGCCTTCTCGACGGCGGTGACCATGCTGCGGTCCCAGACCGAGATCGAGAGGAGCCGCGGCTCCGGCACGCTCACGGTTGCGACCTGTGCCATCGGCATCGAAGAGCCGTAGGCATCGACCTGGATCGGATCGAGCAGCGAGGGCGTGGCGCGTCCGGTCCGCAGGGATCCGAGATCCTTGGAGAGCGACGCGACCGCGCCCTGCATGCGGCGCTTGATGTCGTTGAGGTCGAATTCCGGTGTGGCCATGGTGGTGGTCCCGACAGATCTGACGTCGTCTTCTCGCCCAGTACGGGCAGTCGCGGCCTCAATGGCGGAATTTTCCCGGTGCCGCAAACCTCTGGAGCATCGTCCCGAAAGGTGACGACCTGTTTTTGGACACCAACGATGCGCGTCGAGGAGCGCGCGTCGCGGGCCGGATCAAGGCGCCACGAGGGTCGAGGGTGCCTCGCCGGACAGGATCCCGGCGATCGAGCTCGGCGGATGCAGCGAGCCGACCACGATCGACAGCCGGCTCTCGCGGGCGAGCGCGAAGGCTGCGGTGTCCATCACCTTGAGGTCGCGGGCGATCGCCTCGTCGTGGGTCAGGCGGTCGTAGCGCGTGGCGTGCGGGTCTTTCTTGGGGTCGGCCGAGTAGACGCCATCGACCTGCGTGGCCTTGAGCACGGCGTCGCAGCGCAACTCGGCGGCGCGCAGCACCGCGGCCGTGTCGGTGGTGAAGAACGGGTTGCCGGTTCCGCCGGCCAGGACCACCACCTGACCCTTGTCGAGGTGGTGCAGGGCCGGTTGGCGGGCATAGGTCTCGCAGATCGTCGGCATCGATACCGCCGACATGGTCCGGGCCGGCACGCCCGCAGCGTTGAGCGCGGTCTCGATCGCCAGTGAGTTCATCACGGTGGCCATCATGCCTAGGGAATCACCCGTGGCCCGGTCGATCCAGCCGGCCGCCGAGATGCGGGCGCCACGGATCATGTTGCCGCCGCCGACCACAATGGCGATCTCGGCCCCGGACTCGATCGTGCGGGCGATGTCCTCGGCGAGTGCCGCCAGCGTCGGCGGATGGAGCCAGTAGCCGTCCGGGGCGGCCAGGGCCTCGCCCGACAGCTTGAGGAGGATACGGCGAAACGGCGTCGCTTCCGGCATCTCGATCTCCGGTTCCATACCGCATCACCCGAACCCGCGAGGCTTCTACGTCAGCCGCGGGATCGGCGTCGAGGGGCGGACGCCGATCCCGGCGGGGATCACGGGGACGAAGTCCCACCGACACGCGATCGACGTGCAGCTTTGGCAGAGGAGCGGGGCACGCCATCGGGATGACCACCCGGGATTTCATGCGCATCGCACTCGTCATTAACGTCGCGTCCGGGGCCGTGGCGTCCGGCACGACGCCGGAGGCGATCCGGGAGAAGCTCGTGGCGGCCGGGATCGAGCCCCTGGGGGAGGCCGACCGCGGGGCGGCTCTGCCGGTACGGATCGCCGCCGCCGCGTCGGAGCCGGGCATCGACGCCCTGGTGGTCGCTGGTGGCGACGGCACCATCGCGTGCGCGGCCGCCGCCCTCGTCGGGAAAGCGACGCCACTCGGCATCCTGCCGCTCGGCACCCTGAATCTCCTGGCCCGTGACCTCGGCGTGCCGCTCGATATCGATGCCGCGGTGGCGGCCCTCGTCTCGGGCACCCGGCGGCGGATCCACGTCGGTGAGGTCAATGGCCGCACGTTCCTGATCAACTCTGTGCTCGGCCTGCCGGCGCGGGTGACGCGGCACCGGGAAGTCCATCGCCGGCAACTCGGCTCGCGCAGCCTGCTGCGCTGGATCCACGGGGTTTTGCGCCATCTCGTACGCTATCCGCGGCTGACCGTGACCGGCACGATCGACGGCGTAGCGCGAACCTGGCGGTCCCGGCTGCTGGCGGTGGTGATCGGCGACTATGTCGAGCGGCCCGGCCACGTTCTGGTGCGGTCACCGAACGATGCCGGGCAGCTCACCCTCTACGTCCTGTCGCAGCTCTCGCTGGTGCGAACCCTCCGCCTCGCCCTCGGCTTCGCGTTGGGCGACTGGCGGCGGCTGCCGGACGTGGAACGGCTGCCGGCCGCCAACCTGACCATCGCATCGGAGACCCGGGCGCTGCGGGTCATGAACGACGGCGAGGTGATGCTGCTCCCGACTCCGCTGCGCTACCGGATTCACCGGCGGGCACTGACCGTAATCGTCCCCGGGATGGGCGAACGCCGGTGAGACGGATCAGTCACATCTCCGACCTGCATTTCGGCCGTACCGACTCGGCCGTGGCGGAGGCCCTGATCAACGAGCTGAACGCCGATGCGCCGGACCTGATCGTAGCGTCTGGCGACTTCACCATGGCTGCACGGCCGTCGGAATTCGCGCAGGCCCGCGCCTTCCTCCATCGCCTGAAGACGCCTTGGATCGGGGTGCCGGGCAACCACGACATCTCGCCGTTCCGGCTGGTCCAGCGCTTCGTGTCCCCGTTCACGCGCTATCGGCGCGCCATCGCGGCCGAGACCGAGCCGTGCTTTGAGGACGCCGAGATCGGGGTCGTCTGCCTCAACACCGCACGGCGCTGGGCGCCGGAGCCGAATTGGTCGCACGGCGTGATCCGCCGCAGCCAGCTCGCCCGAGCGGAGGCCCGTCTCTGTGCGATGCCCGACCAGCTGTTCAAGATCGTGGTCGGCCACCACCCGTTCCTGCCGCCGCCCTGGGACCCGGGAACGCGCACGGTCGGGCACGCCGACCGGGCCTTGGCCTTGTTCCGCCGGTGCGGCGTGGGGCTGACGCTCGCCGGCCACCTGCATCGGCACTATGCGCGCTACGCGGAAGGAGGGGGATCAGTCCCCGATACGCTCGACCGGACTCTGGTCCCAGCACGCCCGGGGCGGCTGCTGACCATTCAGGCCGGCTCGGCGGCCTCGACGCGCCTGCGGGGCAACGAGCCCAATTCCTATAATCGCATCATCGTCGCGGAGGGCTGCGCCACCGTCCGGGTCCGGGTCTGGGACGGGGGCGCCTGGATCGATCTAGCGCCGGCATGACTGAAGCGTTCACGCCGGCGCCGTGTTTCAGCTCCCGGCGAACAATCCGACGGAGCCCAGAAGGGTCATGACCAAACCGGACGCGAACACGCCGATCATCAGGTAGGAGAAGGTTTTCAAAGCCATGGACGGCATGTAGCGCGGCCGTATCGAATCGCGTGTGCGCTGCAGCACGGGGCGTCGGGGATGAGGATCCGAACGCAGCCCGCGCAGCGTCTTATGGGCAGCGATGGGCGGAGATCAGCCCGGCCGCTCATAGGCAAGGTTCGGACCGAAGCAGGCACTTCAGTTCTTCGCAAGACCCCGTCCGGACCTTCTAACTCGCCGTATCCGAGGTTACGCTCGCAACCCGGATTGCCACCGCGAAAGGAAGTGCCGTGCCGGACGGAACGACTGCATTGAAGCCAAATGAACCGGACTACGACCGCCTGCTTCGGGCGAACCTCGAACGGGTGTTCAACGAACGCGACAGCGCCAAGCGTGATCACGCGTTGGATGAACTCTTCGTTGCCGATCCGGTCATGTATGAACCGGCGGACGTCGTCAGGGGGCGCGCCGCAATTTCCGCCGTCGCCGGCAAGCTCCTCGAGGAGTTCGGGGCAAATTTCCGCTTCGTGCCTGATGGCACTGCGACCGGGCATCACGGGTTCGGCGTTCTGCGCTGGCATGCCGGCCCACAGGATGGCCCGGTCATCCTCAACGGCTCAGACGTTGCGGAAGTCGTCGAGGGTCGGATTACGCGCCTTTGGGTGATGCTGGACCCACCGCCACAGTAGTGGCGCGTGCTGGACGTCGACACGGTGCATCAGATGCCGAGATGAGCGTCCGCTCGAGGGCAGCAATCGATCGGTGTCGAGGGAACGATTCCAGCCCGCCACCGCCCTGGAACGGCCAAGCCGCGTCGTTCAAATCGTGGCCCCGCCCATAAGAAACCCCGCCCGGCTCGCACCGGGCGGGGTTTCGAATTTCCGAACCCAAAGGTCCGAAAAGGATCAGGCGCGGCCGGCCTGCTGGGCGACTTCGGTGGCGAAGTTCGGGCCCTCTTCCTTCTCGATGCCTTCGCCCAGGGCGTAGCGGACGAAGCCGGTCAGGGCGACGGCGCCGCCGACCTTGCCGGCGGCTTCCTTGAGCACCTGGCTGACCGTCTTCGAGCCGTCGTGCACGAAGGGCTGCTCCAGGAGGGTGACCTCCTTGTAGTAGCTCTTGAGGCCGCTCTCGACGATCTTGGCGAGCACGTGATCCGGCTTGCCGGCGTTCTTCTCGCGCAGGATGTTCGACTCGCGCTCCAGGGTTGCGGCGTCGACGCCCGACGCGTCCAGCGCCACCGGGTTGGTGGCGGCGACGTGCATGGCAATCTGGCGGCCGAGCGCCGACAGGGCCTCGACGTCACCCTCGGACTCGAGCGCCACCAGCACGCCGATCTTGCCGAGGCCGTCGGAGACCTGGCTGTGGACGTAGGAAGCGATCACGCCCTTCTTGATCTCGAGCTTGGCGACCCGCCGCAAGTTCATGTTCTCGCCGATTGTGGCGATCAGGCTCTGCAGCTTCTCCGAGACGGTCTCAGTGGCGCCCGGGAAATGGGCGGCCTGGAGACCCTCCAGCGTGCCGTCGGTGTTGAGGGCGATCTTGGCGGCTTCGCGGGCGAAGGCCTGGAAGGCGTCGTTGCGGGCGACGAAGTCGGTCTCGGAATTGACCTCGACGATCGCGGCGTGATGGCCGGCGGATTCCACGGCGACCAGGCCCTCGGCGGCGACGCGGCCGGCCTTCTTGGCGGCCTTGGCGAGGCCCTTCTTGCGCAGCCAGTCGATGGCCGCCTCGATGTCGCCCTGCGTCTCGTTGAGCGCGCCCTTGCAGTCCATCATGCCCGCGCCGGTCTTCTCCCGGAGCTCCTTCACCATCGCGGCGGTGATGTTGGCCATGGCGGTCCCTTTCGTATGGTCTGGATGAGAGAGGCCCGGCACGCGGGTGAGCGGCCGGGCCCGATAAGGTTGGATCCGCGACACCCCGATGGCCGGAGCGTCGCGAGGTCCGGAAGGCTTACACCGCGGCGGCGGCCTCGACGAAGCCGCGAGCCTGCGAGACCCACGAGTCGCGATCGATGCGGCCGTTAAGCTTCAGGTCGGAATCGACCTTAGCGACCTCCTCGGGCGCCATCGCGGCGATCTGCCAGTAGTGGTAGATGCCGGCATCGTTGAGCTTCTGGACGATCTGCGGACCGGCGCCGTGGAGCTTGGTCAGGTCGTCCGGCGCGCCGCGCGGGGCGGCGAGCAGCTCGAAATGCTCGGTGGTCTCGGCGAGCATCGCCACGTCGGCCGGATCGAGCGCGTCGGACTCGACCGAGACGGCGGCGGCGTCGTTGGCCGGCAGCTCCTCGGCCTGCGGCTCCTCGGAGGCGCCCAGATCGACGCCCGACGACCCTTGGGCCCGCGAGATGCCGTCGATGGCGGCCTTCGCGATCAGGTCGCAGTAAAGCGCGATGGCGCGGCCGGCGTCGTCGTTGGCCGGAACGATGTGGGTGATGCCGTCCGGGTTGCAATTGGTGTCGACGATCGCGGCCACCGGGATCCCGAGGCGGTTGGCCTCCTTGATCGCCAGCTGCTCCTTGTTGGTGTCGATCACGAACAGCAGGTCCGGCACGCCGCCCATGTCCTTGATGCCGCCCAGTGCCTTCTCCAGCTTGTCCTTCTCACGGGACAGCATCAGGCGCTCCTTCTTGGTCAGGCCCGGGCCGCCGGTCTCGAGCGTCTCGGTGACCTTGCGCAGGCGCGAGATCGAGCCCGAGATGGTCTTCCAGTTGGTGAGCATGCCGCCCAGCCAGCGGGAGTTCACATAGTACTGGGCCGAGCGCTTGGCGGCGTCCGCGATCGTGTCAGCGGCCTGGCGCTTGGTGCCGACGAACAGCACCCGGCCGCCCTTGGCCACGGTGTCGCTCACCGCCTGAAGCGCGGTATGCAGCGCCGGCACGGTCTGGGCCAGGTCGATGATGTGGATGTTGTTGCGGGTGCCGAAAATGTACGGCTGCATCTTCGGGTTCCAGCGGTGCGACTGGTGACCGAAATGGGCGCCCGCCTCGAGCAGCTGACGCATAGAGAAATCGACGGCCATATCTTTTTACTCTCCGGTTGGATCCGCCGCGGAGGGATGCAGCCGCCCGAAAGATTCGGTCGGCCACCGGAAGACGCCTCATTCAGGCATGAGGCCGGCTCCGCGTGTGGGATGGGCGGGCGCTTAGCAGAGGACGGGGCTCGATGCAAGGATTCGGGTGACGCGCAGGGAGCGGCTCGAGGCGTTCGCAACCGGTCGCGCTCGGCTCTGACGATGCTCCGATGGCTGCCGTCGCATTCGCTATGCTGACGTTCGCCGGAGGCCGCTTCAAGGGGCGGCAAACACCGCCGCAACATCGGGCTCGTTCATCACCCGATACCCCCCGGCCGGAAGGTCGGTCGGCAGGTCGAGCCCCCCGATTCGGTCCCGATGCAACGCCACGACATGATTGCCGATCGCCGCGAACATCCGGCGGACCTGGTGGTAACGGCCCTCGGTCAGCGTGACCGCGCAGTGGGCCGGATCTTCCACCTCCAACTGCACCGGCAGCAACGGCCGGTCCTCACCCTCCAGCATCAGCGTGCCGGACGCGAAGGTGGCCGCTTCGGTCCCGTCGAGTGGCCGGTCCAGGGTGACCCGGTAGCGCTTCGCCACGTTCGCCTTGGGGGCGATGATCCGATGCAGCAATGCGCCGTCATCGGTGAGCAGCAGCAGGCCCGAGGTCTCCTTGTCGAGGCGCCCCACCGTCGAGAGCGGCGGGTCGCGCCGCCGCCAGCGCTCCGGCAGCAGCCCGTAGACCAGCGGGCCGGCCTCCTTGTGCGAGCAGGTCACGCCCAGCGGTTTGTGCAGCATCAGGCACAGCCCCGGCAACGGATCGACCGGTGCGCGGTCGATGGTCAGCCGCTGCGGGAGGTCCGGATCGAGGGCGATCCGGTCACCGGCATCCGCCACCTCCGCGCCGTCCAGCAGGATCGCGCCGCCCCGCGCCAGATTCTGGATCTCGCGGCGCGATCCGTAGCCGAGGTTGGCGAGCAGCTTGTCGAGCCGGACGGACTTCGTCGCCTTCATCGGCGCGCCTCGTAGACCCGGTAGCCGCCGGCCTGCACCGTGACCGCGACGTCGCGGAAGGCCGCCCCCAGGGCGGTCTCGTACGGGAGGTGCGCGTTGGCCACGAGCCACAGCGTGCCGCCCTTCCGCAACGCCTCGGCGGCCCGGGCGATGAACGTCCGGCCGAGCGCCTGGTCCTCGGTGCCGCCATCGTGGAACGGCGGATTCATGACGACGAAATCGAGGCTCCCCGGTACCGTGCCGCCAGCCCGGATGTCGGCCCAGACGATCGTGGCGCGCGGGTCGGCGACGTTGCGATGCGCCATGTCTACGGCGCGACGATCGACCTCGACCAGCGTCAGCGCCGTGACGGCGGGCGAACCCAGGATTACCCGGGACAGGATCCCGAGGCCGCAGCCGAGATCGGCGCCCCGTCCCTTCATCGCCGGAAGGTTGGCCAGGAGCAGCGCCGTGCCGGGATCGAGCCGATCCCAGGAGAAGATGCCCGGCTGCGTGCACAAGGCCAGGTTGTCGACGTGGCGCGGCCCGCCCTCGTCGATCGCGGCCGCGAGCCCGGCCGGTTCCGGCGGCCGCACCAGCGTGCAGATCCGGTGGTGGCGGCGCGGCTCGTCGGCCGCTTGGCATTCGAATGCGGCCAACTCCTTGGCCAGCCGGGCACCACCCCGGTCCTTCGGGGCGAGCGCCATCATCCGGCCGCCGGGCACGAGGGCCCGCAACGTATGGGCGAGGACGTAGCGCCGCTCGATAGTGCCGGGCGGTGCCAGCACGGTCGCGGCGTCGAGGCTGCCCTCGGACAGATCTTCGAGCCGGGCAGAGCCGGGGATCAGGGGGGACAGCTGGACGGCGTCACCGGGGACCTCGGCGAGGTCAACCGGCGGCAGGCCGTAGACGGCGTGGCGCATGAATGATTCAGGATCTGGAGAGCTGGCATCGGAACGCGAATCCACGGCGGAGCGGGAAACCCGCGCCCGACTCGGATCATCCGGGGGGAACGATGCCTGTTACACTGGAATGGGCCCGGAAGCCCAGCCTCAGGATCCGCGCACCTCGCCGTCCGATCCCGACCGAGCCTCCAACCGGCAACCGGTGCGTGTGTGCAAACTGACGCGGCCACAGCCGTTCACGAAACCCCGGATCCGGGTCTATCGTGTCCGCCATGAACGTTCCGATCGATCCGCGCCCGTCCCTGCAGCATCCGGACGACGATCCCTATCTCTGGCTGGAGGAGATCGACGGGCCGGAGGCGCTGGCCTGGGTCGAGGGGCGCAACACCGAGACCCTCGCCCGCTACGGCGATGCCGCCTTCGCCCGGGACCGCGACATCGCGCGTGTAATCCTCGATCGGCCGGATCGGATCCCGCTGGTCTCGCGGCGCGGCGGACAGCTGTACAATGTCTGGAAGGATGCCGAGCATCCGCGCGGTCTGTGGCGGCGCACCGACGAGGCGAGCTTCCGGACCGGGGTGCCGGACTGGGACATCCTGATCGATCTCGACGCCCTGGCCGTCGCGGAGGGCGAAGATTGGGTCTGGGCCGGATCGTCGATCCTGAAGGACGGCCATGATCGCGCCCTGCTCTCCCTCAGCCGGGGCGGCGGCGATGCGAAGGTCGTGCGCGAATTCGACCTGACGGCCCGCCGCTTCGTGGCCGACGGCTTCGTCCTGCCCGAGGCGAAGGGCGGCGCTGCCTGGCTCGACCGCGATACGCTGCTGGTGTCGAGCGCCTACGGCGACGGAATGGCCACACGTGCGGGCTACCCGCGCACCATTCGGATAGTATCGCGCGGCTCGGATCCACAGGCCGCCGCGGTGCTGTTCGACGTGCCCGAGACCAGCATGGCCGCATGGGCCTCGGTCGATCGGGAGACGGGCGTCGAGCGGCTCGTCTTCATCGAGCAGGTCGGCTTCTTCGATACGAAGATCCACTTGGGCGACCGGACTGGCCCGCGCACGGAGCTCGACCTGCCCTCCGACGCGGATGTGCAGATCGACCGGGATTACCTCGCCGTGCGACCGCGCCGGCCCTGGCCCGTGGACGGCGTAGAGCACGCGACCGATACCGTGCTGGCGCTGCCGCTCTCCGGGTTCCTGGCCGGACGCCGCGACTTCGCGGTGCTGTGGCAACCGGACGAGCGCCGCGCGCTCCAGGACGTGTTCTGGTCGGCGGGGCGCCTGTTCGTGCATGCGCTCGACGATCTGCGCCCGACCTACACGGTTTGCACGCCGGGGGACGATACCTGGACGACGCAGCCGTTGGAGGGGCTGCCGGCGCTCGGCAGCGTCAATGTCTGGCCCCTCGACGGCGATCCCGAGGAGGCGGACGGCACGCTGCTGGCGCTGGTGCACGACCCCGTGACGCCCGCGACGCTCCTCATCATCGCGCCGGATCTCGGAGCACCCGCGGTCTTACGCGCAACGCCGCCGGCCTTCGACGCGCGTGGATTGCGCGTGACCCGGCATGAGGCGATCTCGGCCGACGGAACGCGCGTTCCCTATGTTCAGACCGGCCCGGAGGGCCAGACCGGCGAGGCCCCGGTGCACATGACCGCCTACGGCGGTTTCCGGATCCCGCTGCTGCCGAGCTACGCGCCGGTTCTCGGGAAGCTCTGGATGGAGCGGGGCGGTACGAACGTCGTCGCCAATATCCGCGGCGGCGGCGAGTTCGGGACGCGCTGGCACGGTGCCGGCCGCCGCGAGGGCAAGGCCCGGGCGCATGACGACTTCGCAGCGGTCGCGGCCGACCTCGTCGCGCGCGGCGTGACGCGGCCGGGCCGGATCGCCGCGGAGGGCGGATCGAACGGCGGCCTGCTCATCGCCAACATGCTGACCCGCTATCCGGAGCGGTTCGGGGCCCTGTTCTGCACGATCCCGCTGATCGACATGCGCCGCTACACCAAGCTCCTGGCCGGGGCGAGCTGGATCGCCGAATACGGCGATCCGGACGACCCGCAGGACTGGGCGTTCATCCGTGCGATCTCGGCCTACCATGCGGCTGAAGCAGACCGGCCCTACCCGCCGATCCTGCTGGCTACGAGCCGCCGTGACGACCGCGTGCATCCGGGCCACGCACGCAAGATGGCCCGGAAGCTGAACGCGCTGGGCTATGACGCGGCCTTCTACGAGCCGGCCTCGGGCGGACACGGCTACGGCAAGGACAATGCCGAGGCGGCGGCCTTCCTGGCGCTGGGCCTGACCTTCCTGCGCCGGTCGATCGGCTGGTCCGAACCGGACGCCTGACGAACGCGAGACCCCTGAATGTCTCAGGGGCTCAGCCGCCGAACCCCGCCAAAGGGCCTCGCCCCTTGATACCCGGTTCAGCCGCGCGGGAATTCGAGACCCATCTCGCGGTAGCGGGCCGGGTCGTCGGCCCAGTTCTCCCGGACCTTCACGTGCAGGAACAGGTGGACCATCGTGTCCGCCGCCTCGGCGATTTCGATGCGGGCCGCCTGGCCGATCGCCTTGATGGTCTGGCCGCCCTTGCCCAGGACGATCGAGCGCTGGCTCTCGCGCTCGACGAAGATCGTCTGCTCGATCCGCACCGACCCATCCGGCCGGATCTGCCACTGGTCGGTCTCGACCGTGGACCGGTATGGCAATTCCTCGTGCAGCCGGTCGTAGATCTTCTCCCGGGTGATCTCGGCGGCGAGCATGCGCAGCGGCGCGTCCGAGACCTGATCCTCCGGATAGAGCCACGGACCCGATGGCATCCGGGCGGCGAGCGCCCGACGGAGATCGCCGACGCCATCGCCCTTGAGCGCTGAGATCATGAAGGTCTCGGCAAAGGGAGAGGCCGCATTGAGCTTGGCGGCGAGATCGAGCAGCCGCTCGCGCGGGATCAGGTCGATCTTGTTGAGGATCAGCATCTTCTCGCGCTTCACCCCGCCCAGTCGGCTCAGGATCGCCTCGACCTCGTCGTCCAGGCCCTTGCGGGCGTCAACCAGCAGGCACACCGCATCCGCGTCGGCGGCGCCGCTCCAGGCCGAATGCACCATCGCCCTGTCGAGCCGACGCTTCGGCGCGAAGATGCCGGGGGTGTCGACCAGGATGACCTGGGCTGATCCCTCGATCAAGATGCCGCGCACCAGCGCCCGGGTCGTCTGCACCTTGCGTGAGACGATCGAGACCTTCGTGCCGACCAGGTTGTTGAGGAGCGTCGACTTGCCGGCATTCGGCACGCCGATGAGCGCGACGAAGCCCGCCCGGGCATCGGCGGGCGTGCCCGGGAGCGCCGAGGGGGCCTTCGGTGCCGAGCCCTCGGCCGGGCCGTCATCCTGTGCGTCGTCGTGATCGTGATCGGTCATGCTGTCTCCGTCGGTCCCGCCTCGGGGACGGTACCGATACCCTCGCGCTCCATCAGCGCGCGGGCGGCCTCCTGCTCGGCGACACGCTTCGAGGTGCCCTCGCCGTGTCCCGGCTCGAGCCCCTCGACCTGTACGGCAATGCGGAACCGGGGCGCATGATCCGGGCCGGTGCGCTCG
This sequence comes from Methylobacterium sp. CM6246, assembly GCF_054818005.1. Taxonomy (NCBI): domain Bacteria; kingdom Pseudomonadati; phylum Pseudomonadota; class Alphaproteobacteria; order Hyphomicrobiales; family Methylobacteriaceae; genus Methylobacterium; species Methylobacterium sp. CM6246. Next base: position 5,583,091 of record NZ_JBTXKY010000001.1, on the reverse strand, counting down.
ACCACCGCGTAAATGGGGATCGGCAGGCTCCGGCCCATTGCCCATTCCTGCAAGGCGGATTTCGCGTCGCGGCCGCGATGGGCCGACAGGGGCTCGGTCGGGTGGAAATGCGCCTCGACGATCAGGCGCGCCGCGTCGAAGCCGGCATCGAGGTAGACCGCCCCGAGGATCGCCTCGCACACGTCGGCCAGGATCGTCTGGTTGCGGCGACCGCCGCCCATCACCTCGCCCTGGCCGAGGATCAGGTGCGGCCCGACCTCCCAGGAGGCCGCCACCGCCGCGCAGGTCTCCCGGCGCACGAGGCCGGCCAGGCGACGCGACAGGTCACCCTCGTCGGCGTCCGGAAAGGCGGCATAGAGCCGGTCCGCCACCGCCAGCCCGAGCACGCGGTCGCCGAGGAATTCCAGGCGCTGGTAGCTGCCGCCGCGTCCGATGGCCTTGCTGGTATGGGTCAGGGCCCGGGTCAGCAGGTTCTGATCGGCGAAGGTGTGGCCGATCCGCTCCTCCAGGACGCCGAGCGGCGGCCTGGGCTTGTGGGAACGCCGCGCCCGGGAAGACGGTCGGGCCTGTCCAGCCTCGTCCAAGTCCGGGCCGTTCAATGGATGGTCGAGAACAGGCGCGACCAGCGCACGTGGGCCGGCCAGTTCCAGAGCTGCCAGGCCGGGGTGCCCTCGTCGATCGAGAAGAAGATCATCTCGGCGCGCCCGACCAGGTTGGCGAAGGGCACGTAGCCGACGCTGGCGAGATCCCGCGAATCGGTGGAATTGTCCCGGTTGTCGCCCATCATGAAGAAATGACCGCTCGGCACGGTGTAGAGTTCGGTCTTGTCCCAGAACCCGTTGTCGCCGTCCCGCTCGATCACCCGGTGGACGACGCCGTTCGGCAGCGTCTCGAGGTATTGGGGCACCTTGGTCGCCTGGCCGTAGGGATCGGTCGTCTCGTAATCCGCGATCCGCTCGCGCTTGACCGCCTTGCCGTTGATGTTGAGCACGCCGTCGATCATCTGGATCTTGTCGCCCGGCAGCCCGATCACGCGCTTGATGTAATCGGTTGCATTGTCCTTGGGCAGCTTGAACACCGCGATGTCGCCGCGCTTCGGCTCGGCCGCCCAGACGCGCCCATCCGCCTGAATCGGAATGTATTCCGACAGCGGAAGCGAGTACTTCGAGTACCCGTAGGAGTACTTGGATACGAACAAGTAATCGCCGATCAGCAGCGTCGGCACCAGCGAGCCCGACGGGATGTTGAACGGCTGGAAAAGCAGCGTGCGCACCACGAGGGCGATCAGCAGCGCCTGGACGCCGACCTTCAGCGTCTCGCGGATGCTGGCCCAGGTGCCGGTCTCGACCGGTTTCGTCAGCGGCTTGCCGTCGTGATCCACGCGTGCGCGTTCCATCTTCAGACTCAGATTCCGTCGCCGGAGCACGCCCCGGCTCTTCCGTTATCGTACGATGGTCCCGGAAAGCCTGCTTCCGCAATCCCGCATCATACGCCCGCCGCCAGCAGGGCACGGCCCCGCCGCTCGCGGCGGATCAGCGGTTGTCCCGAGGAATGCGCCGCAATCGTGTCCGCTGCGTGCGGCGGTCTAGACCAAGCGCGAGCCCCCCGCAACGCGCGAGGGGTGCGGGGTAATCCGCCATCCCGAATCTTAACCGGATGACGAAGTCGGCAGCGCCTCGATGATCACGAAGGCTTGAGCCATCGGCGGGTCGTCCGTCAGGCTGACGTGCAGGCGGCCCTCATGCCCCGCGGGCAGCAGTTCGGAGAGGCGTGCGGCGGCGGCGCCGGAGAGCCGCAGGGTGGGCTGGCCGGAGGGCAGGTTCACCACCTCCATGTCGCGCCAGAACACGCCGGCGCTAAGGCCCGTCCCCAGGGCCTTGGCACACGCCTCCTTGGCGGCGAATCGCCTGGCATAGCCGGGCGCCCGCGCGGCGCGGCGATCGCAGCGCGCCCGCTCCCCGTCCGTGAACACCCGGTGTGTGAAGCGATCGCCGTGCCGCTCCAGCGTCCGGGCGATCCGGTCGATGTCGCAGAGATCCGAGCCGATGCCGATGATCATGCGCGCCGGCCACGATCCATCGCGGCCCGCATGTTCCGGACAGCCTGGGCGAGCCCTACGAAGATCGCGTCGGCGATCAGCGCATGGCCGATATTCAGCTCCCGGATCTGCGGCAGCGCCGCCACCGGGCCGACGCTGTCGACCGTGAGCCCGTGGCCGGCATGGATCTCAAGGCCGAGGCCGGCGCCGTGCTGGGCGGCCCGCGTGATCCGGGCCAGCTCGTGGGCGATGCGCCCGTCGTCCCCCGCCACGGCGGCCTCGCAGTAGCTGCCGGTGTGCAGCTCGACGACCGGAGCGCCGAGCGCGGCGGCCGCCTCCATGATCGCCGGTTCGGGCTCTACGAACAGCGACACCCGGATGCCGGCCTCGGCGAGGGCCCGGATGCGGGGGGCGAGATGAGCGCGGCCGCCGACGATGTCGAGGCCGCCCTCGGTGGTGCGCTCCGCACGTTTCTCCGGCACCAGGCAGGCGGCGTGGGGCCGGGTCGCCAGGGCGATCGCCACCATCTCGTCGGTCGCGGCCATCTCGAAGTTCAGCGGCACCGTGAGGTCGCGCTTCAGCGCGGCGATGTCGGCGTCCCGGATGTGGCGGCGGTCCTCGCGCAGATGCGCGGTGATCCCGTCCGCTCCGGCCTCGACCGCCAGGAGGGCCGCGCGAACGGGATCGGGATACTGCTCGCCGCGTGCATTGCGCACGGTGGCGACGTGGTCGATGTTGACGCCGAGGCGCTGCTTCTCGAAGGTCGTGTTCTCGGACGTCATGGGCTCATCGGTCCCGGGGCCGGCCTGCTCCGGCAGGCGCCCTCGAAGCGCCGATATGCTGGCGGCGCGCCCCATCGGCAAGACGGACTGGCACGTTGGCCGAGCGGACGCGTTCGGACCTGCCGCCCTTGCCAGTGCGGGAAAAAACCAGTATGCGCCGCCCCTCGCGTTCGCTCCGGCCGGGGGCTGAACGGACGGTGCCGCTCGCGGCATAGGGTCTTGAACGACCCGTCGTCCGGTGTCTCCGCCTTCGATCAACCGCTCGGGCCTGAAAATCGGCTCGAAGGGCTTGGCGCCGAGCGTATCGCGAAATGAACCGGCCCGAACCAGCTGCCTTCGGGCGGCCGGGCTCCTTTTGACACTGAAAGGCCCGAATATGCCTCTCTACGAGCACGTGCTCTTGGCCCGGCAGGACGTGACGTCCCAGCAGGTCGAGACGATGATCGACACCTACAAGGGTGTGATCGAGCAGAACGGTGGCCGCCTCGAGAAGATCGAGATGTGGGGCGTGAAGTCCCTGGCCTACCGCATCAAGAAGAACCGCAAGGCGCATTTCGCGCTCCTCAACATCGACGCCCCGCCGGCTGCCATTGCCGAGATGGAGCGCCAGATGCAGATCTCCGAGGACGTGCTGCGCTTCATGACCGTCCGGGTCGAGGATCTCGATTCCGAGCCGTCCGCGATGATGCAGAAGCGCGACCGCGACGACCGCAAGGATCGCGAGCGCGGCCGGCGTCGTGACGATGACGGCTTCGGCGGTGGTGGCGGCGGCGGCTTCGGCGGCGGCGACCGTCCGGACCGTGGCGATCGCGGTGGCGATCGTCCCGAGCGTACGTTTGGCGGGGAGGCCTAAGCCATGGCATTTGGTGCTGGTGCGGGTGCTGGCGGCGGACGCCGTCCCTTCTTCCGTCGTCGTAAGACCTGTCCGTTCTCCGGCGCGAACGCGCCGAAGATCGACTACAAGGACGTCAAGCTGCTATCCCGCTACGTGTCGGAGCGCGGCAAGATCGTGCCGTCGCGCATCACTGCGGTGTCGGCCAAGAAGCAGCGCGAGCTCGCCCAGGCGATCAAGCGCGCCCGCTTCCTCGGCCTGCTGCCCTACGTGATCAAGTAGGCTGATTCGACCGTCCGGCCCGGGCTAGACCCGGGCCGGTCCTCACAGAGCGATCTGGCATCGCTCGATCGTTGGGGCGCAGTGTCGCCTCTAACCCTGCCTTGATGGCAGCGGGACAGCGGAATCCATGGCACAACATATCGGCATCGGTATCGGCGCGGGCCTCGTCTCCGCACTCCTGTTCGGAGTGTTGTTGAAGGCGACCCCGCTGGCGATCGTGCTCTACCTCGTGGCGCCGCTGCCGATCCTGATCGTCGGCCTGGGCTGGAGCCACAAGGCGGCGTTGGCCGCCGCAGCGGCCGGCAGCCTGGCGCTGGCCCTGGTGATCGCGCCCTTCATGGGCCTCGCCTACGCCGCCTACATCGCCCTTCCGGCCTGGTGGCTCGCTTATCTGACCCTGCTCGGCCGCGAGACGTCTTCCGGCCTCGAATGGTACCCCACCGGCCGCCTGCTCGGCTGGACCGCCGCCACCGCGGCGCTGGCGTTCATCGCCATTGCGGTTCTGTCCTCGCCGAACCACGCGGCCTTCGACGCGCAACTGCGCGGGCTCGCCCGTACGCTGGTCCAGGTCCGCGATCCCGCTGCCCGTCCGACGCCGGACCGTCGTGCCGAGGTGCCCCAGCCGGAGGTGACCGAGTCCGGTTCGGACCCCGCGTCGGACACGGAGCAAGCACCCAAGGCCGGCGCCGACGAGGCCGAGGTGACCCGGACCGAGGTCGCGGACGCGCTCGCGCGCGTCGTCCCGGCCTTCGCGGCCAACGGTCTGGCTTTGCTCCTCACCTTCTATCTCTGGGCCTCGGCCAGGATCGTGAAGATCTCCGGCCGGCTGCCGCGGCCCTGGCCGGACCTGCCGGCGACCGCAATGCCGCGCACCACCCTGGTGACCCTGGCCGCGGCCGTGCTGATGTGCTTCGCCCCCGGCTACGTCGGCGTGTTCGGCGTGGCGCTCGTGGGGGCGTTCAGCGCGGCTTTCGCGCTCCAGGGTCTCGCGGCGTTCCACGACCGCTCGCGCGGCCGGCCCGGTCGCGGGCTGATGCTGTTCGGCATGTACCTCATCCTGTTCGTGACCCAGGGTGTGGCCCTGGTGGCACTCACCCTGTTCGGCTTGGCCGACACCGCCCTCGATCGCCGACGTCCCAAGGACAACCCGGCGCCGTGAGTCCCCGGCCCGCGAGGCCGACCAACTGAAGGAGAAAAACGATGGAAGTGATCCTGCTCGAGCGCGTGGCCAAGCTTGGCCAGATGGGCGAGACCGTGAACGTCCGCCCGGGCTTCGCCCGCAACTTCCTGCTCGCCCGCGGCAAGGCCCTGCGCGCGACGGAATCCAACAAGAAGCACTTCGAGTCGCAGCGCGCCCAGCTCGAGGCCCGCAACCTCGACCGCAAGAAGGACGCCGAGGCCGTCGCCGAGAAGCTGAACGGCCAGAGCTTCATCCTGATCCGCCAGTCGGGCGAGACCGGCGTGCTCTACGGCTCCGTCTCCACCCGCGATCTCGCCGAGGTGGTGGCCAAGGACGGCTTCACGGTCGATCGCGGCCAGTTCATCCTGAACCAGCCGATCAAGACCCTCGGCCTGCATAACGTCCCGGTGGTCCTGCACCCCGAGGTCGATGTCCAGGTCACGGTCAACGTCGCCCGCAGCCCCGAGGAGGCCGAGCGTCAGGCCCGCGGCGAGTCGGTCACCGAGCGCGAGGCGTTCAACCTCGACGACCTCGGCCTAGAGGTCGGCATGGCGTTGGCCGATGCCGGCGAAGGTGCCGACGACCGCGGCTGATTCTCTCGGGACGACCGGTTTTCGCCGCTCCGCAAGGGCCCTCCGGGTCGCGCGGGGCGGCGCAGGCCGGAGCCCTGTATACCGGTGAAGACTGGGGATCGGTCCCTCCGAGACTTGACACGTTCCAGTTTTGTTCCAGCATGGACGCCCGCCCCTCGCGAGAGTCGGCGGGCGTCCGTTCGTCCGGGCCGGGGCCGGACGAACCGGCCGTCGGCTAGGCTTCAGTAACCATACTGAGGCCAAGGTCGCGCGGTGTGATCCTGGTGCGCCCGCCGCGGCGCCTGAATTCGGAGTCGTCCGCCGATGGCCCTGCCCAATGCGCTCACGGCCAAGCTGGAAGCGGTCCAGGCCGAGTACCGCGTCGCCCCGCACAACATCGATGCGGAGCAGGCGCTGCTCGGCGCCATTCTGGTGAACAACGACGCCTATTACCGGGTGTCGGACTTCCTGCTGGCCGAGCACTTCATGGAGGATGCCCACCAGCAGATTTTTTCCGTGGCGGCGTCCCTGATCCGGGCCGGCAAGCTCGCCACGCCCATCACTATGAAGACCTATCTGGGCGACGCCGATTTCGGCGGCCAGACGGTGATGCAGTACCTCGCTCGGCTTGCCGCCGACGCGACTACGGTGATCAACGCCGGCGCCTACGGCCGCACGATCTACGACCTCGCCATCCGCCGTCGCCTGATCACCATCGGCGAGGATCTGGTGAACGGGGCCTACGAAGCTCCGGTCGAGCAGGCGCCCCGCGACCAGATCGAGGAGACCGAGCGGCGCCTCTACGAGCTCGCCGAGGCCGGCAAGTACGATGGCGGCTTCCAGAAGTTCTCCGACGCGCTCACCGCCGCGGTCGACATGGCCGCGAAGGCCTACCAGCGGGACGGCAAGCTCTCGGGCATCGCCACCGGCCTGTCCGACCTCGACGCCAAGATGGGCGGCCTGCAATCCTCCGACTTGATCATCCTCGCGGGCCGCCCGGCCATGGGCAAGACCTCGCTGGTGACCAACATCGCCTTCAATATCGCCAAGGCGTATCGCGGCGAGAAGCAGGCGGACGGCACGATGCAGACCGTCAACGGCGGGATCGTGGGGTTCTTCTCCCTTGAAATGTCAGCCGAGCAGCTCGCCACCCGCATCATCGCCGAGCAATCGGGCGTGCCGTCCTACAAGATCCGCCGCGGCGACATCCGGCCGGAGGATTTCTACAAGATCACCGACGCCGCGCGGGATATGCAGACGATCCCGTTCTACATCGATCAGACCGGCGGCATCTCGATCGCCCAGCTCGCTGCCCGCGCCCGGCGCCTCAAGCGCCAGAAGGGGCTGGACTTGCTGATCGTCGACTACCTGCAGCTGCTCTCCGGCTCCGGCAAGCGCAGCGACAACCGCGTGCAGGAGATGACCGAGATCACCACCGGCATGAAGGCGCTGGCGAAGGAGCTGGCTGTGCCGATCATCGGGCTGTCGCAGCTCTCGCGTCAGGTCGAGAACCGCGACGACAAGCGCCCGCAGCTCTCGGATCTGCGTGAATCGGGCTCGATCGAGCAGGACGCCGACGTGGTGATGTTCGTGTTCCGCGAGGAATACTACGTCAACAACAAGAAGCCGCGGGAGGGCACGGAGGAGTTCTTCGCCTGGGAGGCAGAGATGAACCGCGTCCACGGCAAGGCCGAGGTGATCCTGGGCAAGCAGCGCCACGGTCCGACCGGGACGGTGGAGCTGCAGTTCGACGCGAACATCACCCGGTTCTCGAACCTCGCCCAGAGCGAGCGGCTGCCCGAGCAGATGTGATAGAGACTCGTCCCGAAAGGCGGCTGCCGAATTTCGGGAAAAGGTCACACGGATCAAAAGGCTACCGCATCTTGTGGGTTCTGATACCCGGCATGATGCGGTCGTGTGGCGATGACCGTGTGAACGGGCGGCTGCGAGGATGTGGTCGTGACAGATCCGAACCGGGCGCCGCAGAAGCTGTAGCCGGCGCGGTACGAGGACGATGTCTATGCCTGGACGCAGGAGCAGGTGCATCTCCTTCAGGCGGGTGCTTGGGCGCGTCTCGCCATCGAACATCTTGGGGACGAGATTGCCGAAGTGGGCCGCAGCGAACGCCACGTGCTGACGAGCGCCGTCTGCGTGATCCTGCTTCACCTACCGACGTGGGATCATCAGCCCACGCGGCGGAGCCGCAGCTGGATGACGTCGATACCGACGCAGCGCAGCTTAGTGGCGGAGCGTCTTGAGGACAGCCGAAGCCTCAAGTCGCAGATCCAGGCGTTCATGAATCGGGCCTATCATCGCGCGCGGATCGAGGTGGCAGGGGAGACTGGGCTTGATGAGGGCGCCTCCCCGCCGTTCTGCCCCTACGACTTTACCGCGATCATGACCCGGCCGATTCCCTGGCTGCCGGACGACGGCGAGCCCCGATCGACGCGCAGGTAGGGTCGCCCCCGGCGGTCTGCGGTCGCTGCGAACCATCGCCGGATCCGGCCGTTGAGCGGAAGACGAATGTCCCGCCGCCGCAGGATCGACGATGACCGAGCCGACCCCTCCCAAGATGCCGTATTGGCACGTCTATACCGACGGGGAGGGGGTGAGCCGCCAGGAGCTCTTTTCCATCGAGCGCTTCACGTTCGAAGGGATCAACCCCGAGACCGCGCCGCAATGGAACGACAAGATGGACCCGGCGCCGTCGGTGGTGACCTTCACGGTGCTGCCGGTGGGTTGGGTCGGCGAGTGGCATGAGAACCCCCGACCGCAATGGATCGCGATCCTGTCTGGCCGCTGGTTCGTGGAGACCATGGACGGCCACCGGGTCGAGATGGGCCCGGGCGAGCTGATGATGGGCGAGGACCAGAACACCAGGGTCCGCGATGGTAAGAAGGGCCACCTCTCGGGCACCGTCGGCGACGAGCCCTGTACCATGATCGTGACGGGGCTCCAGGTTGAGCCGACCGTCAACCAGCCCGGCCGCTTCAAGTAGGGCCCGCGGCATGGACGGCTTCGAGCTGACGCAGCCGCGCTTCAAGGCGTATGTGCTGCCGAACGCGCCACTGGAAAAGCTCGCCGACGGCTTTCGCTGGACCGAAGGCCCTGTCTATTTCGGCGACCGCAACGAGTTGCTGTTCTCGGATCTTCCCAACAACCGGGTGATGCGCTGGACGGATCAGGCCGGGCTGAGCGTCTATCGCGAGGGAAGCGACTTCGAGAACGGCCACACCCGGGATCGCCAGGGGCGGCTTCTGTCCTGCTCGCATCGCGGCCGGCGGATCCACCGGACCGAACTCGACGGCCGCATCACCAGCCTGGTCGAGCATTATCAGGGGCGGCGGCTCAACTCGCCCAACGACATCGTCTGCAAGTCCGACGGCACGATCTGGTTCTCGGATCCGCCCTACGGCATCCAGACCGATTACGAAGGCGGCAAGCAGGAAGCCGAGCTTCCTGCTTGCCTCTACCGGTTCGACCCCCGCGACGGGTCGCTGCGCGTGGTCGCAGACGACTTCCAGGGTCCGAACGGCCTGTGTTTCTCCCCCGACGAGCGTAAGCTGTACGTTGTCGAGACCGGGCTGCAATTCGCAACGGACCCGATCCAGCACGTGCGCGTGTTCGACGTCGCCGAAGATGGCGGCCTGTCCGGTGGGGCGATGTTCTGCAAGATCGCGCCCGGCAATGCCGACGGGATCCGCTGCGACGAGCATGGCAATGTGTGGTCCAGTGCCGGCGATGGCGTACACTGCATCGACCCCGGCGGCGAATTGATCGGCAAGATCCTGGTGCCGACGACGGTCGCGAACCTCACCTTCGGTGGCCGCAACGACAGCCGCCTGTTCCTATGCGCCTCGCATACGCTGTACGCGATCTACACCAACGTGCGCGGGGCGCGGCTGCTATGAGCGGCGTCCGGGCCATCGTCGGCTTCGGCCGCACCGTGGCGGACCTCGCCGTCACGGAGGCCTTTTATCGCGACGGTCTCGGCTTCGAGCGGATCGCTCCGCCGGAACCGGTGCCGACCGCCCAGGCCGAGGCGATGGGTCTGACGGGGCTGCAGGCCCGGCAGCTGCGCCTGCGTCTCGGCGGCCAGATGGTGACGTTCCTCACGGTCGAGCCCCCCGGCGCGGCTTACCCGGTCGATCCTGCGGCGACCGATCCGTTCTTCCAGCACCTCGCGATCCCGGTGCGCGACATCGATGCTGCGATGGCGCAGCTCGGCCGGGTCGAGACGACGCCGATCAGCCAGGGCCGCGCGCAGGTCCTCCCCGCGTCCTCGGGTGGCGTCACCGCGTACAAGTTCCGCGATCCGGACCGGCATCCTCTGGAACTGATCTTCTTCCCCGACGGGGAGCCGGCCGCGCGCTGGCGGGCCGCGCCGGGCCTGTTCCTCGGGATCGACCATTCGGCGATTACCGTCGCCGATCTCGATCGGACGCTGTCGTTCCTCACCGGCGCCCTGAACCTGCACGTCGCGCAAACCGGCCTGAACCGGGGGCCCGAGCAGGCGCGGCTCGACGGCCTCGATGATCCCGTGGTCGACGTGATGGCGCTCACGCCGCCCGCACCCGCGCCGCACATGGAACTGCTGCACTACCGTCAGCCGGCCGGCTCGAAGCGGTCAAACACGGTGTTCGGCGCGGCCGACCGTGCCTCTACGCGATTCGTCTTTTCCGTGGCCGATATGGACGGGCTGCTCGAGGCACTCCGTGTCGCAGGGTTTGCACGTCGTTCGTCCGTGGATGGCGAGGCTGCCTATTGTGTGGGACCGGATGGCCATGGGTTCCTGTTCGTGAAGGCTTGAGCCCGCGGACGGACGCTGCGTGTTGCGCACTTGACGCGTCGCCCCTCCGGCGTCCAATCCGGCCGCCCCGGAGGTCAGACCGATGCCGTTCCTCGCACTGCCCTTTCCGGCCATCGATCCGGTGGCGCTCGCGATCGGGCCGATCACGATCAAATGGTACGCGCTTGCCTACATCGCCGGCCTGATCGGCGGGTGGTACTACGCGCGCCGCCTCGTGATGGCCGACAGCCTGTGGGGTGTGGTCAAACGCCCGCAGGTGGTCGACATCGACGACTTGGTCGTCTGGGTCGCGCTCGGCGTCGTGCTGGGGGGCCGGATCGGCTACGTGCTGTTCTACAATCTGCCGATGTACCTCGCCGACCCGATGGAGATCCTGGCGATCCGCAACGGCGGCATGTCGTTCCACGGTGGCTTCCTGGGCGCGATCCTGGCCTTCCTGCTGTTCGCTCGAGCCAAGAAGCTCAACGGCTACACCCTTCTCGACATCGGCGCCGTGGTCGTGCCGATCGGCCTGTTCTTCGGGCGGATCGCGAACTTCGTGAACGGCGAGTTGTGGGGCCGCGTCGCGCCCGACTTCGCTTACGCGATCGTGTTCCCCACCGGCGGGCCGCTTCCGCGCCATCCGAGCCAGCTCTACGAGGCGGCAACCGAAGGGCTGCTGCTGTTCATTGTCATGGCGTTGAGCGTCCGCCGGTTCGGCTTCCGCAAGCCCGGTCTGCTCGGCGGGATATTCGTGTTCGGCTACGCCCTGGCCCGGACGATCTGCGAGTTCTTCCGCGAGCCGGACCGGCAGCTCGGCTTCCTGTTCGGCGACCATCTCGGGCCGATGGGCGGCGGCGTGACCATGGGCATGCTGCTCTGCGTGCCGATGATGATCGTCGGCCTCACCTACATCGTTCTGGCGGCGACAGGGCGGACCCGTCCGCGCAACGCGGTGGCGGCGTCCGACCCACGGGAGGCGGCGCGCGAGGCGCCCGCGAAGGCGTGACGCCGCTCGGAGCCGAGATCGCGGCGCTGATCCGGCACGGCGGCCCGATCGGCGTCGACCGCTACATGGCCCTGTGCCTGGGACACCCGGTCCACGGCTATTACCGCACCCGCGATCCGCTTGGGGTGCAGGGTGACTTCACCACGGCGCCCGAGATCAGCCAGATGTTCGGCGAGCTGGTCGGCGCCTGGGTGGCCTACGTTCACGGGCGAATGGGGCGGCCGGACCCGCTCATTCTGGTGGAACTCGGCCCCGGTCGCGGCACGCTGATGGCCGACGCCCTGCGAGCCCTGAGGGTGGCGGCCCCGGGCGTGCGGGTGTCGCTTCACCTGGTCGAGACCAGTCCGGTCCTGCGGGACGTGCAGGCGCGCGCCCTGGCCGGAACGGATCCCACTTGGCACGCAGGCCTGGAGACTCTGCCCGAGGGTCCGGCGATTTTCATCGCCAACGAGTTCTTCGACTGCCTGCCGGTCTGCCAGTTCGAGCGCCGGCCGAGCGGTTGGCACGAGCGGCAGGTCGGCCTTGGGCCGGAAGGCGGGCTCGTCTTCGGGCTAGCCCCCGAGCCCGCGGTGGAGATCGAGGCCCCGGGCACGGAAGGCGCTCTGCTGAGCGTCCCCGGTGCCGGGCTCGCGCTGATGCGGACGCTGGCCCGCCGGCTGCGCGCGACCGGCGGCACGCTGCTGGCGATCGATTACGGCCATGTTCGGCCGGGCTTTGGTGATACCCTCCAGGCTCTCGCGGGGCACCGCTTCGCCGACCCGCTCGCGGCACCGGGCGAGGCGGATCTCACGCATCACGTTGATTTCGCGGCCCTGGCCCGGGCCGCCCGTGCCGAGGCGGCAACGATCCTCGGTCCGGTTGAGCAGCGGGAATTCCTTCTTGCCCTCGGTCTGCTGGAGCGCGCCGAGCGGCTGAAGGCGCGCGCCACGGCAGATCAAGTGCTTACGATCGATTCGGCCGTGGAACGGCTGACGGATGCTAGCCTGACCGGCATGGGCAGCCTGTTCAAGGTCCTGGCGGTAACCGACCAGGATCTCGGGCCGCTGCCCGGATTTCCCGAAGCCTGAGGCTTCGCGTCCGGACGGCGGCTGAGGATGTGGTCAGCCGAACGAGCCGAAACCTGCGTCGGATCCACTCGCGGCCCGCGGGGTGGGCGGTGCCGGCGGGTTCAGGTCAGACGGGTCGATGTCGCCGCGCTCGCGCACGACGGGATGCTCGGCGGTGCTGGGGCTCCGGTGTTCCGGAACCTCGGGCGCCCTGGTCTCGATCGGGGAGTCGTTCTCGGTCCGTCGTGACATTGCGATCCTTCTCGGAAGAATCCGGTACCCGGACTCATGCTGCAATGCAGCAAGAATCTGACGGTTCCACGACATCGTCAAGGGCCGGCCGTTCCGCTATCGAGCGCGGCAGCACAACCGCTAGGGAGCCGACCGTGACCGCAGGCATGTCCATCGAGGCGCCGGAACTTTCGTCGCATGCCGGTCTGCGCCATGCCTTCTTCACGCGGGCCGGCGGCGTCTCGGAGGGCGTCTACGCGTCGCTCAACGGCGGCCTCGGCTCGCACGACGCACCGGACCATGTGGCCGAGAACCGGACCCGGATGTGCGCCCAGTTGGGCCTGGCGTCGGACCGCCTCGTGAGCCTCTACCAGGTCCATTCTGCCGTGGTCGTCACCGTGGAGGCCCCGTTCCCGGCTGCGGACCGCCCAAAAGCCGACGCCATGGTGACGCGGGTCCCGGGCCTCGCCCTGGGCATTGCCACGGCCGATTGCGGCCCGATCCTGTTCGCCGATCCCGAGAACGGGGTGGTGGGCGCCGCCCATGCCGGCTGGAAGGGCGCGTTGACGGGGGTGATCGCCGCGACGGTGCAGGCCATGGAAGCCCTCGGTGCGCGGCGGCAGCAGATCGTAGCTGTACTCGGTCCGACGATCGGGCAAGCCTCCTATGAAGTCGGCCCGGACTTCATCGCGCGCTTCCGCGCCGAGGCTCCCGGCCAGGAGCGCTTCCTGGGGGCGGCGAATCGCGATGGGCATGCGCAGTTCGATCTTCCGGGCTTCATCCTGGCAAGACTCGGCGAGGCGGAGATCGGCGAGGCCGCGATGCTCGGCCTGTGTACCTACGCGGACCCGGAGCGCTTCTACAGCTATCGCCGGACCACGCATCGCGGAGAGGCGGATTACGGGCGGCTGATCTCCGCTATCGCACTGACCCCATGATGGTATCGGACGACGCCCAACGCCAGCGTGGACGTTGCGTCCAGGGGGGTGCGACACTTTGTCAAACGAAAATCGTGCGAAAAAGCGTGGCCATAAGCGAACCTTGACCATTCGAGCGCGTTTTGACCCACGAGGTGCCGGGGAAAAACGGCGGATTGCCAGAGGGGCCGCGATGAGCGGTCGGCGATACCGCCCGCGTAAAGCAGCCCTGGAACCGCTGGACGATTGTCAGATCCGCGTTCCGTATCGGTCCCGAGAGGCCGAAGCGGAGCAACCCGTGAGGACCAGAAGATGAAATCCCTGCTTCGCGCCACCACCGCCCTCGCGGGCGTCGCTCTCGCCGGCTCGGCCTTCGCCGCCGACCTGCCGCGCCGCGCCGCCCCGCCGCCGATCTTCACCCCGGTTCCCGTGTTCACCTGGACCGGCGCTTACTTCGGTATCAACGCCGGCTACGCCTTCGACGCCAGCAGCCGCTCCAACAACTCGGTCTTCGGCATCCCGGCCCCCTACGCCGCCGTCGGCACCACCGCCACCTTCCGCGACCGCAGCCAGGACGGCTTCTCGGGCGGCGCCCAGGTCGGCTACAACTATCAGTTCACCCCGGGTTCGGGCGTGGTCGTCGGCATCGAGGCCGACGCCCAGTACCTCGACTTCGGCCGCAACCGGAACAACGCCTTCATCAGCGGCGCCGTCGCCCCGGGCTACTACGTCACCGACCCGCGCGGCCTGTCGAGCCTCGACTATTTCGGCACCGTGCGCGGCCGCCTCGGCTACGCCTTCGACCGCACCCTCGTGTACGGCACCGGCGGCTTCGCCTACGGCTCGGGCAGCGCCGACCGCTCGTTCGGCGGCTACGCCGGCAACGACAGCTTCCGCACCGGCTACGCCGTCGGCGGCGGCATCGAGTACGCGCTCCCCACCGACTCGTTCCTGAACTTCTTCCGTTCGAGCGCCGTGACGCTCAAGGTCGAAGGCCTGTACGTCAACCTGGATCGCGGCAACCGCAACCAGGGTGCCCTGGTCGTCAACGCCGCCAACCTCGTCCCGGTGGCCTACAGCGCCATCGGTCGTCGCGACGACGAGTTCGCCGTCGTCCGCGCCGGCCTGAACTACAAGTTCGGCTCGTACTAAGATCTGAGTTCGGCGCGCTCCCCGCGCCGGCCTCGTGGGAACAGGTGAGAAAGCCCGGCCGAAAGGTCGGGCTTTCTTGCGTCGGGGGCCTGCACGCGCTGAGATGAAGTTTTCGCAACCGCCCCTGACAAAGCGTCACCGCACACCCATGTCCTCTGCGGCCGTGCGGCGCGTTCGAGCCCGCGGGTACGACTCGAGGAGGACGACTCCATGAATAGCGAAGAACGCGACGTCATCTCCGGTATCTTCCAGCGTCTGGAGCAGGCCCAGACCCAGCCCCGCGACGCGGAGGCCGAGCGCTTCATCGCCGACAAGCTCCGCACCCAGCCCTATGCTCCCTACGCAATGGCTCAGCTGATCTATGTGCAGGAAGAGGCGATCAAGAGCCTGAACCAGCAGCTCGAGCAGGCGCGCAGCCAGGCCGCTCCGGCTCAGTCCTCCGGCGGTGGCGGTTTCCTGTCGAGCATCTTCGGTGGCGGTGGCAGCCAGCGCCAGGAGCCGCAGCCCGGCTACGGGCAGCAGCAGCGGCCTGGCGGCCAGCCCTGGGGCGGCGCGCCCCAGGGCAATCCCCAGCAGGGCTATCCCCAGCAGGGTTACCCGCAGCAGCCGGGCTACCCGCCGCAGCAGCAGGGCGGTCCGTGGGGCGGGCAGCCTCAGGCAGCTCCGGCCCGGGGCGGTGGCTTCATGGCTACCGCGCTCCCGATGGCGGCCGGCGCGGCCGGCGGCATGCTGCTCGGCAGCGCGCTGTCGAACGCCTTCGCGGGTGGGCATTCGAGCCTCGGCAGCGCCGCGGCAGCAGGCCTTGGCGGTGGCGGTGAGACGGTCGTGAACAACTACTACGGCGACGGCGGCAACCAGGATCTCGGCTCGGCCCTCGACGGCGGCGGCGGTGGCGGCAGCGACTTCCAGGATGCCAGCTTCAGCGATCCCTCCGGTGATTTCGGCGGCGATCTCGGCGGTGGCGACGACAGCGACTGGACCTGATCGATCCAACCAGACCGAAACGAGGCCCGGTCGCGCCCATGCGCGGCCGGGTTTTTTCTTGCCGACTTGGACGACTATGCGAGGCGGCTACAGTTTCGAACGCACTGTCGACAAGGCGCCAATGGCCGAAGCTTCGATGTTCAGTCGTGTCGACTTCAGCGCGCGAGCTTGAGCCGATCCGACGCGGCCGGACTTTGTATCGTGGCCGGCGTCGCTCCGGGTTCCGGTCCTGAACTCTCCCAGTGGGCGAAGGCGACGCTGGCGAGAATGAGTGCGATGGCGACCGGGAACAGGAAGCGTGACATGGGCCGGAAACCGAGGTGTGGGGCCTCGGTTCCGGCGGTGCGGCTATCGGGCCGGAGCCGTGGTGCCTGTGCCAGCTCCGACGCCCGGCCGCGCGGTGCCGGTGCCCGGCACAGTCGCCGCACCCGCCGCGCCCGTTGTGGTGCCGGTGGTCGCGGCAGGTGCGCCCTCGTTCATCTTCTGGCTGTTGCTCTTGACCGAACCGGGATTGTTCATGTTGCCGGTCGCACTGCCGCCGCCGGCGGGCTGCTGGGCATAGGCGGTACCGGTCAGGGCGACGGCGAGCGCGGCCGCGAAGCCGTAAGTCTTGATGCGCATGTGCGTTTCCTCGGTTCGGCCCGTCTTCGGGCTCCTAAGACAACGCGGCCGGACCCGGTCTGTTCGCTGGGGATGTGACTTCACCTGAGGCGGAGCAAAGGAGCGGCGTGGTCAGCGGCTCGGCGGATCGATCCACACCCGCGGGCCCGGGACCGCGGGATGGGCCGGGGCCTCGCTTTTCCGGGCCGGCCGAATCGGGGCAGCGTCGGCCTTGGTCGCCGGCGTGATCGATCCGGTCGTCAGTGGATCGGCCCAGGACGATGCGAGTTCGGCGACCTGCAAGGGCGGCGCCGGCAAGTTGCTCTGATACCCCGCCACGATGGCAGCTAGCCCGGTGCCGACCAGGACGAGGGCCAGCCCGTCGATGATCCTATGGCCCAGTCTCGGCATATCACCCACGCGTGTTGAGGAGCCTCCTGGCTACGACCGTAGGCTTAACGAACTGTGCCCTGATCCGGCGGATCGGCACGGGCCTGCGCAACGATCCGGGTCGCCGGGCGCTTACCGCGACACGATCCGATGAGAGGCGACATCCGTGGAAGCCAGTGACCTGAAGCAGCACCCGCCCTTCCGGGTGATCACGTCTCGCGATGGCCATGAGGTCATCTCCGAGGATGTCGAGACTGAAATCGCCGCGCGGACCCGGTTCGCGTCGGCGATCGACCTGTGCAAGACCCGGGACGACGCGCATTCCCACCGCGTCACTCTGCAATCCGCCGGCGCGACGATCGCGGTCTGGCCTGAAGCCTGCGCGTGATCGAGAGAATTGGCCATGCGTGATTTGTTGCCGAGGGCCTCGAGCCTTGGGGCTCTGCTCATCGCGCGCAAGCAGACGCTGGCGGTCGCCGAGTCGTCCTCCGGGGGGCTCGTCGCGGCGGCGCTCCTGTCGGTGCCTGGCGCCAGCGCGTATTTCCTCGGTGGCGCCATCGTCTACACGGCCGAGGCCCGCGCCTGCCTGCTCGGCATCGACGCCGCTGCGATGGCCGGCCTGCGCTCGGCCTCCGAAGGCTATGCCGCACTCCTGGCCCGAACGGTCCGGGAACGGCACGGCGCGACCTGGGGTATCGCCGAGACCGGCGCCGCCGGCCCAAGCGGCAACCGCTACGGCGATGCGGCCGGGCACACCTGCCTGGCGGTCAGCGGACCGGTCACGCTGGTGTCCACGATCGAGACCGGCGGCGCGGACCGGGTCGCGAACATGCGGGCCTTCGCTGGCGGCCTCCTCGATCTGCTGGACCGGGTTCTCACGGAGGAGCGCTGACCGGCGCGGGGCGTCGGCGGGCCGGAACGGGCCTGTCGGCCCGACGTTCCGCCTTGTCGAACCGGCCTCGCTCCAGGAGATCCACGTGCCTCAGAGATACCCGCTTTGGTTGTGGGTCGTGCGCCATGGCGAAAGCTCCGGGAACGTCGCCCGCGACGCAGCCCAGGCTGCGGGCGCCGCGCGCATCGACATTCCGGAGCGCGACGTGGACGTGCCGCTCAGTGCGCTCGGCCATTCTCAGGCGGAGGCTCTGGGGCGCTGGTTCGCCAGCCTCCCCGACGACGAGCGCCCGAACCTCGTCCTCGCCTCGCCGTACCGGCGCGCGGTCGAGACGGCCGAGGGGATCTGCAGGGCGGGCGGCGTCGCATCGGCGACGCCGCGGCTCCTCGTGGACGAGCGGCTGCGCGAGAAAGAGTTCGGCATCCTCGACCGGCTGACGCGGATCGGGATCGAGAGACACCATCCCGAGCAGGCCGAACTGCGCCGCGATCTCGGCAAGTTCTACCATCGCCCGCCGGGCGGCGAGAGCTGGTGCGACGTGATCCTGCGCTTGCGCAGCGCCCTGGACACGGTCGGCCTGCACCATGATGGGCGCCGGATCCTCCTGGTCGCCCACCAAGTGGTTGTGCTGTGTCTGCGCTACCTGTTGGAGGAGATGACCGAGGCCGAGATCCTGGCGATCGACGCCCGGGGGGACGTGCCGAATTGCGGCGTGACCGAGTATGCATTCTCGGCCTCCGCGGCACCCGGCGGCGGGCTTGTGCAGATCCGCTACAACTTCGTCGCACCCCTTGAGGCGGAAGGCGCTCCCGTTACCTCCGAACCCGGTGCCGACGCGACTGCGACGTAACTCGTGCACGGCGGCAGCCTGAGCGCCCGGGGGAAACCATGAGCACCGTCACGCCGGTCACCGAGCACATCCTCCGCAGCATGGCCCCGCCCGAGCCGGACGGCGACAGCAAGGACGGACGTGGCCGCGTCCTCATTGTGGCCGGATGTACGGGCCTGCCCGGCGCGGTGCTGCTGGCGGCCCATGCGGCACTCCGGGTCGGCGCCGGAAAGCTGCAACTTGCGGTCTGCCAGGACCTGGCGATCCCGATCGGGATCGCGGTGCCGGAGGCGCTGGTCGTCGGGCTCAAGCAGACCGAGGACGGTGGCATCGACCGATCCTGCGCCGAGGCGCTCGCGAAGCGGGCGGCCCGCGTCGATGCGGTTTTGGTCGGACCCGGCATGTCCGAGGATGCCCACGCAGAGGGCGTCACCGAGGCTCTGGTCCGCGGAGCCGCCGAGGCCGCGCTCGTCCTCGATGCCGGCGCCCTTGCCGCGTTGCGTGCCGTCCCCGACCTGACGCGGAGACTGACCAAGCCGGCGATCATCACCCCGCATGCCGGCGAGATGGCGCAACTCCTCGATGAGGATCGTGCGGCGATCGAGGCGGATCCATTGGCAGCGGCCCGACGCGCGACCGAGCGCTTTGGCACGGTCACGGTCATGAAGGGTGGCCGAACCCATGTGGTCGCCCCGGATGGCCGCGCCTGGTGCTACGAAGTCGGCCATGTCGGGTTAGCCACGTCGGGCTCCGGCGACACGCTCGCGGGCCTCGTCGTCGGCCTGCTGGCCCGCGGTGCCGAGCCGGAGGCGGCCGCCCTTTGGAGTGTGTACGCCCACGGCGAGGCCGGGCGCCGGCTCGCGCGCCGCTACGGCGGCATCGGGTTCATGGCCCGCGAGATCCCGGGGGAGATCCCTTGCATCCTGGCCGAGGTCATGACGTAGCGGCTTGCCGACGGCACCGGACCGGAGCGTTCGCAACGGCAGAGGATGGCTTAAACGCTGGGTCTCACTCCGCCGCAGTCGCGGAAAATTCGCCTTCCGGAGGCGAACCGAACTGTGCCGCGTGCAGGCGGCGATAGACGCCGTCGGCATCGAGCAATGCCGCGTGCCGCCCCTGTTCGACGATGCCGTCCTCACCCAGGACCACGATGCGGTCGGCGTCGCGGATCGTCGCCAGCCGATGGGCGATGACCAGGGTCGTGCGTCCCTGTGCGAGGTCGGCCAGCGCCTGCTGGATCTCGCGCTCGGTCTGCGTGTCGAGGGCCGAGGTCGCCTCGTCGAGGATCAGGATGGGCGGATTCTTGAGGAACACCCGCGCGATGGCGATGCGCTGCTTCTGCCCCCCGGACAGCCGCACCCCGCGCTCGCCCACCACCGTGTCCAGCCCGGTGGGCAGGCTGTCGATCAGCGCGCCGAGCCGGGCGCGGCGGGCCGCCTGGTCGATCTCGGCCTCGGTGGCGTCGAGGCGTCCGTAGGCGATGTTCTCGCGGATCGTGCCGGCGAACAGGAACACGTCCTGCTGAACGATGCCGATTTGCCGCCGGAGGGAGGCGAGGGTGAGGGCGCGCACGTCGATGCCGTCCAACGTCACCCGCCCCGCCGCGACCTCGTAGAAGCGCGGCAGCAACGCGCAGAGCGTCGTCTTGCCGACGCCCGACGGGCCGACGAAGGCGATTGTCTCCCCCGCGGCGATGGCCATGTCGAGCCCGGCGAAGATCGGGCGGCTCGCGTCGTAGCCGAAGCTCACGCCCTCGAAGCGGATGTCACCGCGCAGGGTCCCCGCATCGATGGCGTCCGGCCGGTCGACGATATCGGGTTCGGTGGCCAGCAGGTCCTGGTAGCGGCGAAAGCCCGCCACCCCCTTCGGATAGGTCTCGATCACCGCGCCGATCTTCTCCAGCGGGCGGTAGAAGACGCCGACCAGCAGCAGGAAGCCGACGAAGCCGCCGGCGGTCAGGTCGCCGCGGACCACGAAGGCCGCGCCGCCGAGCAGCACTGCGATCTGGACCAGGCGTAGGCCGAGATAGTTGATCGACAGGCTGGCCGCCATGAGCCGGTAGGCTTCGAGTTTGGTGTCCCGGTAGCGGGCGTTGTCGCGGGCGAACAGGGCGCGCTCGTGCTGCTCGTTGGCAAACGCCTGCACGACCCGCATGCCGCCGACATTCTCCTCGATGCGCGCATTGAAAGCGCCGACCCGGCCGTATTGCGTCTGCCAGTTCCGGGTCATGCGGCCGCCGTAGCGCAGGCTCACGAAGGCGATGACCGGCAGGATTGCACCGGTGATCAGCGCCAGGGTCGGGTGAACCCAGACCATGAGGGCGAAGGCCCCGATGAGTGTCATCACGGCGATGAACAGATCCTCGGGCCCGTGGTGGGCGACCTCGCCGATCTCTTCCAGATCCTTCGTCACCCGGGCGACGAGGTGACCCGTCTTCTGCCCGTCGTAGAACCGGAAGGAGAGCTTCTGCAGGTGATCGAAAGCCCGAGCCCGCATCGTGGTCTCGATGTTGATGCCGAGCACGTGGCCCCAGTAGGTCACCACCACCATCAGGCCGGCATTGGCCACGTAGACCAGAGCGAGGCCGCAGGCCGCCAGCACGATCAGGCTCCAATCCTGCTGCGGCAGCAACCGGTCGACGAAGACCTTCACGGCGATCGGAAAGCCGAGTTCCAGCAGGCCGGACAGCACGGCGCAGCCGAAATCCGTCAGGAACAGCGTCCGGTGCGGCCTGTAATAAGCGAGGAAGGCCTTCAGCATGGCGGACGGGTCAACGCTTGGTGGCGCGTTCGAGGGGGCAGAGCGCCCCGCAGGACGGGACGCCCGGAAGGCGGTGGCGCAGGCAGCAGACTCGCCGCCGCCGGCAGCCCGACGCATCTGCGCACAGGGCCTGCGCGAGGGGGTTCCTACCGCAGGCGAGCGTACCGCGCCATCCGAGCCTGGTCGCGGCGGCCGTGCAAGCCGGGTCATTTGCGCCGCCGAGTTCCCCGGCGACGTAGTCGAGGATCACCGCCGCGTTCCCCCACAGGACCCGGGGGGCGATGCCGCATCGGGCGTGGCACATCTCGACGAACGGGCTCAGGTGCCCCTCGACCAGACCCGCCAGGCCGGACGCGCAATCCGACGACCGGCAATCCGGGGTCTCCGCCGGGACCAGGAGGCGGGCGGGCCGGCCGGCATCGTCGAGTTCGAGACGTGTCGTGTCGAAGCCCAGCGGCAGCGGGCGCCCGAGGCGGATCAGGGCGGTCAGGGCCGGTGTCGCGAGAGCTGCTAGGTAGAACTGGCTCCAGTACGAGACCAGGACGCGCCGGTCGGCGGCCCCGTATCCGGCTCCGAAGGTTGCCAGCGTCGCGTCGAACACGGCCGGCTCGCGCAGCGCGGCGACGGGAAGCGCCGTGGGACCGCCGGGCCCGACGGCGACGCCGCCCCGGTACGCCTGCAGGGAGGCCGGGACGCATGCGGCGATCTCGGCGATCATCGTGCCCCCACTCCGTCGGCCCGCAGGGTCCGATCGACCGTCACCACCAGCGCCGCCACCGCGGCGGCGTAGATCGGCAGCGCGGCTCCGAAATAGGAGGGCCACCCGATCCACTCGGCCAGAGCCGGGGCGGCGACCCGGAGCGGCATCGCCGCGAAGAATGCCGCGCCGAACAGCAGCGCATAGTCCGTGGCCGGCCTCGGTCCCTGCGCCCAGCGGTAGATCATGTTGAACACCGGCACGCCCAGGATCCCACCGCAGACGAAGTTCAGGATGGTCGCCGCGACCGCAACACCCACTGCGCCGGCGGCACAGGCGGATGCCATCACGCCGCCGGAGGCGAGGACGCCGACCGCCCCGATGGCGATCAGCCGGGCCGTGCCGAAACGTGCGGCGAGGCCGCCCGCGACAAGCGCCATGACGAGGTTGATCGCCGGCAGCACCGTGCCGGTGAGAAAGCCGACCTGCGCGAGCGGCACGCCGAGATCGAGCAGCGCCAGCGTGTTCGGCCCCGACAGGAGGTAGGCGGCGGCGAAGTAGGAGCCGAGTACCAGAATCCGCGCGCCGAGGGCGCGCAGGCGGGCGAACGACCCCGACCACCGTTCCGGCAGACCGCCGGACCCGCGGAGCCGGGCCTCCGGGTAGCCGAGGATCGGCAGGAGACAGAGGGCGTCGAGCGCGGCGCAGGCGAGAACGGCAACCCGCCATCCAAGGATATCGTAAGAGCCGACCAGGACGCCCACGCCGAGGATGCCGCCGAGGGACGCCCCGCAGAGCTTGGCCGAGGCGACGAACGCCCGTCGCTCCGCCGGGATCGTTTCGACGACCAGGGCCTCCAGGGCGATGTCCATGGTGGCGACGCAGGCGCAGGCCGCGATCGCCAGCAGGAGCAGCGCCGACACCGGCCAGTGCTCGCCGAAGCTCAGGACGCCCAGCAGCAGGACCGTCACGCCCTGTGCGGCGACGATCCATCCGACCCGGTGGTCGAGGAACGGCAGGCGGATCCGGTCGATGGCACCGGCCCACAAAAAGGTCAGGCCCACCGGCAGGTTGATGAGCTGCAACAATCCGACTTCGGCGAGATCGAGCCCCCGGACCCGCAGGATCAGCGGCGCTCCGCCGGCGAGGAATCCGAGGGTCGCCCCGAAGGTCATGTACAGGCAGAAGAACGGCGCGAGGGGGCGAACGCCCGCCAGGGACCCGCCCAGACGCACCCCGACCTCGGCGTCGCTTGCCCGGGTCACCGGGTGCAGCATCGCATGCGCCGTCCGGCCTCGGGATCTTTGCCCCAAGCCTCATCGTGCCCCGATCGAGGTCCGTGTCGGCAGCGCCAGTTTATAATCAAACTAATTCAATATTCTTCTTTCGGTATACATGTTTAAACCGTGCGAATCGAACCCGGCAAGCCTTCGATGCTGGACAATATGCGCGCGGAGACCCGCGACATCGACCCGCCCTACCGCTCCGGCCCATACCCGGCCAGGAACACCCGGACTGCGCCGTCGACCTGATATCGGATCTCGGCCGCGCCCGCCGCATTGCCGGCCGCAAAGAGCAGCCGCGTCATCTGGCCGGCCTGGCAGAGGTGCAGGAAGTGCCTTGCCGCGAGTTCGGTGTCGGCGACGCGGAGCCGGCCGGCCCGCACCTGGGCGTCCAGATAGCTAGACAGCCGCGCCACGCCGCAGGCCGGACCGGCCTCGTAGAAGGCCTGTCCGAAGCGCGGGAATTTCTCGCAGGCGCCGATCACCATACGGACCACCGCCACGTGCTCCGGCCGACCCATCTCGGTCAGGAAGCTGGCGCCGAGTTTCGTCAGCACGGCCGGCACGTCGGGATCGTCGGCGTCCAGGGTGAACAGGGCCTCGGCCAGGCTGCTCTTCTCCCGGATGATCAGCGCCTCGAACAGATCCTCCTTGCTGTCGAAGTAGACGTAGAGCGTGCCCTTCGAGACGCCGGCCGCCCGGGCGACCTCGCCCATGCTGGCTCCGTCAAACCCCGCCGCCAGGAAGACCGTGCGCGCGCCGTCGAGGATCTGTCGCCGCTTGTCGCTCTCGATCGGTGACGATCCCCGTTCCAGCACCGCGCCCTGAATCATCGCCCACTCCGCGTCCAAGACGCCGTTTCCCTTGACCGAACCGTTCGGTCAATTTACTCTGAAGTCAGATTCGACGTGCGTCAAGGCACGTCCGGTGTGTTGACCGAACGGTTCGGTCATCAGGTCAGAGGCGTACGATGTCCCTACGCGAGGATGGCGACCGGTCCGGTGCGCACAGCGAGCCATCGGACGAGGAGCGTGCCGAAGGGCCCGCACCGGCGACCGTTCAGCCCCGTCCCGCCGTGATGTCCACGACGGCCCCGATCGTTCAGGAACCCGGACCGGCCAGGAAGCGCCCGCTCCGGCGCATGGTGCTTCTGGGAGTTCTGGCTGCAGCCCTGGCCGGCGGCGGCTACGAGGGCTGGCAATGGTGGAGCGTAGGGCGGTTCTTCATTTCGACCGACGACGCCTATGTGCAGGCCGATATCTCGGTCCTGGCCGCCAAGGTCTCCGGCTATCTCGAATCCGTGCCCGTGGTGAACGGCCTCTCGGTCAAGAAGGGCGACGTGATCGCCAAGCTCGACGACGGCGATTATCGCCTCGCGCTCCAGGCCGCGCAGGACAAGCTCGCCACGCAGGAGAGCACGATCGTACGGATCGGCCGGCAGGTCGAGGCCGCGCAGGCGCAGGTCGCCCAGGCCTCCGCCCAGATCGACGCGAGCCGCGCCGATGCCGTTCGCGCCCAGGCCGACTTCGCCCGGGCGACCCAGATGCAGGCGGATTACGTCGCCAAGTCGCGGATCGACCAGGCCCGCGCCGACCGGGACCGGACCGAGGCTTCCGTGAAGGGCATGGAGGCCGGGCTGCTGGCGGCCCGGGCCAACGTCGACGTGCTCCAAGCCCAGAAGCGCGAGGCGGAGCGCCTGTCGGCCGAGTTGCGCACCGCGGTCGACCGCGCCCGGCGCGACCTCGATTTCACGGTGATCCGCGCCCCGTTCGACGGCGTGGTCGGCAACAAGGCGGTCGAGGCCGGCGCCTATGTGGCGCCGGGCACCCGGGTCGCGGCCCTGGTCCCGCTCCAGAGCGTGCGCATCGACGCGAACTTCAAGGAGACGCAGGTGCAGCGCATGCGCCCGGGCCAGCCGGTGATCGTGACGGTGGACGCCTACCCCGATCGCGAGATCCACGGGGTGGTCGAATCGTTCTCGCCGGCCTCCGGTTCGGTGTTCAGCCTGCTGCCGCCGGACAATGCCACCGGCAACTTCACCAAGATCGTCCAGCGCCTGCCCGTGCGGGTGCGCGTGCCCGATGAGATCGCCCGCGAGGGGCTGCTGCGGCCCGGCCTCTCGGCCGAGGTGCGGGTCGATACCCGGACCGGCACCGACCGCTCGGTCCTCGACCAGGCCGCGAACCGGCGGTTCGACGCGGCAAGCCGCTGAGCCCGACCATGGCCGCCACCGTCGCCGCCATCCCGGCCGGAGCCCCGGCCGCCGAGCCGCCGATGGACCGCCGCCGCATGGTGGCGTTCTTCTGCATGGTGTTCGGGATGTTCATGGCGATCCTGGACATCCAGATCGTCTCGGCCTCCCTCAACGAGATCCAGGCCGGCCTTTCGGCCTCCGGGGACGAGATCCCCTGGGTCCAGACCAGCTACCTGATCGCCGAGGTCATCTCGATCCCGCTGTCGGGTACCCTGTCGCGGGTGCTCTCGACGCGCTGGATGTTCGCGATCTCGGCGGGCGGCTTCACGCTGATGAGCGTGATGTGCGCGACCTCCTCGTCGATCTCCGAGATGATCGTCTGGCGCGCCGCGCAGGGCTTCATCGGCGGCGGCATGATCCCGACCGTGTTCGCCGCCGCGTTCACGATCTTCCCACCGTCCAAGCGTACCATCGTGTCGCCGATGATCGGTCTGGTGGCGACGCTGGCGCCAACCATCGGGCCGACGATCGGCGGCTATCTCACCGACCTGATGTCCTGGCATTGGCTGTTCCTGATCAACGTCGTGCCCGGCATCGTCGTGACGGTCTCCACCTGGATCCTGATCGATTTCGATAAGCCGAACTACGGCCTGCTGAAGTCGTTCGACTGGGCCGGCCTCGCGTTCATGGCGGGTTTCCTCGGCTGCCTCGAATACGTCCTCGAGGAGGGTCCGAACCACGATTGGCTGCAGGACGAGGCGGTCTTCGCCTGCGCGGTGGTCTGCGGGGTCTCGGGACTGCTGTTCTTCTGGCGTGTGTTCACGGCCAGGCAGCCGATCGTCGACCTGCGCGCCTTCTCCGACCGCAACTTCGCCAGCGGCTGCGTCGCGAGCTTCGTGCTCGGCATCGGCCTGTACGGGCTGACCTACATCTACCCGGTCTACCTCGCCCGGGTGCGCGGCTACTC
This sequence comes from Methylobacterium sp. CM6246, assembly GCF_054818005.1. Taxonomy (NCBI): domain Bacteria; kingdom Pseudomonadati; phylum Pseudomonadota; class Alphaproteobacteria; order Hyphomicrobiales; family Methylobacteriaceae; genus Methylobacterium; species Methylobacterium sp. CM6246. Next base: position 5,556,665 of record NZ_JBTXKY010000001.1, on the reverse strand, counting down.
GGCGCTGATGATCGGCGAGACCATGTTCGTCTCGGGCCTGTGCATGTTCGCCACGGCGCCGATCGCCGGCCGGCTGTCCGGCAAGGTCGATCCGCGGATCATGATGGGGATCGGCTTCGTGGGCTTCGCCTGCGGCACCTGGATCGTCACCGGCCTTACGAAGGACTGGGATTTCTGGGAGCTGCTGTGGCCGCAAGTGCTGCGCGGCTGCTCGCTGATGCTGTGCATGATCCCAATCAACAACATCGCGCTCGGCACCCTGCCGCCGGCCCGGATGAAGAATGCCTCCGGGCTCTACAACCTCACCCGCAACCTCGGCGGCGCGGTCGGCCTGGCTCTGATCAACACCGTGCTGAACGCCCGCTGGGACCTGCATCTCGCCCGGCTCCACGAGCGCTTCACCTGGGCCAACACCGCCGCCCTGGAGCGCCTCGACTCCATGCAGCGCGGATTCGACTCCTACGGCAGCGCGGCCCCCGGCATGGCGCTCAAGGCCATGTCCAACACGGTCCGGATCCAGGGCCTCGTCATGGCCTTCGAGGACGTGTTCCTGGCGCTGACGGTCCTGTTCCTGGCGATGGCCTGCGCTGTGCCGCTGATCCGCCGGCCCCGCGCGGCGGCTGGCGGGGGCGGGGGACACTGACGGCTTGCACTGCGTAGGCCCGAGGATATCGGGGATCGTCTGTCGCGATGTGCGCCCCGCGACCACCCGCGTCAGGCCCGGAGGATTGCGTTGGCGGTCAACCGCACCGATCTGCTAGACCGGCCGGATGGCCGGCCTGAGAAGCCGGTGCAGAGACGGCCAGGGATCGGCTTATGGACTTTCTCAACGCGATGGGCGGGACCGCCGGCGGCTTCTTCGGAGCCGTGATCCCGTTCCTGTTCGTGCTCACCGTGGTGGTCTTCGTCCACGAGATGGGCCACTTCCTGGTCGGCCGCTGGTGCGGGGTCGGCGTGCACGCCTTCTCCCTCGGCTTCGGACCGGAACTGGTCGGGTTCAACGACCGGCGTGGCACCCGCTGGAAGCTCTGCGCCATCCCGCTCGGCGGCTACGTCAAGTTCCACGGTGACGCCAACGGCGCCAGCATGCCGGATCCGGAGACGATCGCCCGGATGTCCCCGCACGAGCGGGCGATCAGCTTCCCGACCCAGCCCGTGGCCAAGCGCGCCGCGATCGTCGCCGCCGGACCCGTGGCGAATTTCATCTTGGCGATCCTGCTCTTTGCCGGAGCGATCTGGCTGGCCGGGCGCTACGAGCTGCCCGCCCGGGTCTCCTCCGTGGAACCCGGCAGCGTCGCAGCCCAGGCCGGCTTCCAGCCCGGCGACGTGATCACTGCCATCGACGGCGAGAAGATCGGCGACTTCAACGCCATGTACCGCACCGTGACCGGCAGTGCCGGCACACCGCTGACCTTCACGGTGGAGCGGGCCGAGCAACCGATCACCATCCAGGCGACGCCCGCCACCTACGAGGAGAAGACGCCCTTCGGCCGTCACCGGATCGGCCGGCTCGGCATCCGCTCGCCGGCCGGGTCGGAGGCGCGGCTGGTCCGGTACGGAGCGCTCGATTCCCTCGATCTCGGCGTGCGCGAGACCTACTTCGTGGTGGAGCGGACCTTCTCCTACCTGAGCAAGCTCGCAACCGGACGGGAATCGGCCGATCAGCTGTCGGGTCCGATCGGCATCGCCCGGGTCTCCGGCGAGGTCGCCAAGAACGGCGGCGTCGGAGGGCTTGTCGGCCTCATCGCGCTGCTCTCGGTCTCGATCGGCCTCTTGAACCTCTTTCCGGTGCCGCTTCTCGATGGCGGGCACCTGTTGTTCTACGCCTTCGAGGTCGTCCGCGGTCGTCCGCTCAGCGAGCGCGCCCAGGAGATCGGGTTCCGGATCGGCCTCGCGCTGGTCCTGATGCTGATGCTGTTCGCCGCGTGGAACGACATCCTCAACCTCGGCGCGTCCTGGCGGAACACCTGATCCGGGGATCCCGCGCGGGCACCGGTCCGGTCTCCACCGGAATCGGTGCCCTAATCCCGCCGCGATACCGCCCGGAGACTGCCCCGAAGGCGCCCCGGGCGGTGCCTAAAACAGCTTTAATGCCAGCATTGGCGGGTGCGAAAACAGGTGTGGCCTCAGAGATTTACGGGCCATTCACCATGATTGGGGCTTTGCCCGCGTGGTCCGCCCTCCGTTAAGTGGCGCGAAGGCCACGACCCCCCAAAATCCCCTGACGATGGCCTCCCGCGCGTTTGCTTGGCAGGGGAATCCCGCTAAGAGCTACGCTTGGACCTGAAGCCACGCTTGGACCAGGGTGACAGGACGACCGGTCAACGGTCGCCTGTGACGGGCTAACCCCCGCGACCAGAACAGAAACGGGCGATTGCATGATGTCGTTGACGGGGAAGCCCCGACGTAAGTCGGTGCGGAAGACCATCGTCCTAGTCGCCGCCGGTGCGGGCCTGGTCCTGAGCGGTGCCGCTCAGGCGCAGCAGATCGTCGTCCAGGGCAACCAGCGCGTCGATGCCGACACGATCCGGTCCTACGTGACCGGGACGGCGTCCGGCTCCGCCGAGGAGGCCCGGCGCAACCTGCTCGCCAGCGGCATGTTCTCGGACGTGAAGGTCGCCCAGTCCGGCGGTCGCACGGTGGTCACCGTCCGCGAGAACAACCTGATCAACCGGGTCGTGTTCGAGGGCAACAAGAAGGTCGAGAAGGCGACGCTCGAGGGCATCGTCGAGGCCAAGGCGCGGGGCCCCTACAGCGAGGCCATCGTCAACGCCGACCTCGCCCGCATCCGCGACGTCTACAAGCGCTTCGGCCGCGGCACCGCCAAGGTCACCTACCGGACCGTGGACCTGCCGAACGGCCGGGTCGACGTGATCTACCAGGTCGACGAGGGCGACAAGACCGGCATCATCTCGATCAACTTCGTCGGCAACAACGCCTACTCGGAGCGGACCCTGAAGGGGCTGATGAGCTCCTCCGAGATGAACTTCCTGTCGTTCATCAAGACCTCCGACGTCTACGATCCGGATCGCATCACCACCGACCTGGACCAGGTGCGCCGCTACTACCTGAAGAACGGCTACGCCGACTTCCAGGTGGTCAGCGCCGACGCCCGCTACGTCGAGGCCGACAGCTCGGGCTACGTCATCACCATCACGGTCAACGAGGGTGAGCAGTACAAGGTCGGCGCTGTGGCGGTGGATTCCCGCCTGCCCGGCATCGACACCGCCAAGCTCGACAGCAACATCACCGCCGCGGTGGGCGACGTCTACAACGCCGACGACGTGGAGCGGACGCTCAACAACGTCACCCGCGAGGTCAACCGCGCCGGCTATCCGTTCGCCCAGGTCCGCCCGACCGGCCAGCGCGATCCCGCGACCCACCAGGTCTCGCTGGGCTTCGTGGTCGAGGACGGCCCGCACGTCTACGTCGAGCGCATCAACATCCGCGGCAACACCCGCACCCGCGACTACGTCATCCGCCGCGAGCTGGATATCGCCGAGGGCGATGCCTACAACCGCGTGCTGACCGATCGGGCCGAGCGGCGCCTGAACGGCCTCGGCTTCTTCAAGAAGGTCCGGTTCTCCAACGAGCCCGGCTCCGCTGCCGACCGCGTGGTCATCAACATCGATGTCGAGGATCAGCCCACGGGTTCGTTCTCGGTGGCGGGCGGCTACTCCACCCAGGACGGCATCATCGGCGAGGTCTCGGTCTCCGAGTCCAACTTCCTCGGCCGCGGCCAGTATGTCCGCCTCGCCGGCACGGGCGGCCAGTACTCGCGCGGCGTCGATTTCTCGTTCACCGAGCCGTACTTCCTCGGCTACCGGCTCGCCGCCGGCTTCGACGCCTTCTACAAGTACTCCGACCTGACCCGGTACTCGCGCTACGAGACCACGGTGTATGGCGGCCAGCTGCGCCTCGGCCTGCCGATCACCGAGGAGTTCGGCATCACCCTGCGCTACTCGCTGTACAACACCGAGCTGAAGGTCCCGAACACCCTCAAGCGGCCGTACAACGACTGCTCGACGCCGATCCCGGGCTACACCGCCACCTACGCGGGCGGCACGATCGACCCGAACAGCGGCCGCAACATCGGCGGCCAGTCGGTCTACCCGAACTGCGCGTATGACGGCGAAGCGTCGATCGCCATCAAGGGCTCGCAGGGCAACACGCTGACCTCGCTGGCCGGCCTGACGCTCGCCTACTCGACCCTCGACGTGGTCGGCGCACCGCGCAACGGCCTCTACGCCGAGCTGAAGCCCGACGTGGCCGGCCTGGGCGGCGACTCGAAGTTCTTCCGCGTCACCGCGGATGCGCGCTACTACAAGGAGCTGTTCGAAGACGTGATCGGGTTCGTCCGGTTCCAGGGCGGTCACATCAACGCCATCGACGGCAAGCCGCTGCGCGTCACCGACGAGTTCTTCCTCGGCCCGTCGCTGGTCCGCGGCTTCGCGCCGAACGGCATCGGCCCGCGCGACGTCGGCATCGCCGACGCCCGCTCCAATGCCATCGGCGGTTCCACCTATATCGGCGGTACCCTCGAAGTGCAGTTCCCGCTGCCCCTCATCCCGCGGGATCTGGGCCTGAAGGGCGCGGTCTTCGCCGATGCCGGCACGCTGTTCGGCTATAGCGGACGGCGTAACTTCAACGTGAACGGCGACGGCTTCATCAACGGCATCTCGCCCCAGACCGGGAAGTGCAACTTCTCCGCATTCAACATCGGCGTCGAGCCGGAATGTGTGAACGTCCGCGACACGGCTGCGATCCGCTCCTCGATCGGCGCGTCCATCCTGTGGAACTCGCCGCTCGGCCCGATCCGGTTCGACTACGCCTACGCCCTGACGAAGGACGAGGGCCAATCGGTCTACGTGCCGCTGCTCGGCAAGGTCGGCCATATCGGCAAGGATCAGACCCAGGCGTTCCGCTTCTCCGGCGGCTCGCGGTTCTGATAAAAACCACACGCGCTGGCCGGATTTCTCCGGCCGGCGCGTTGCCCTGCATGTCAGATCCCGATTTCTTCGCCGCGACCGGCTTCCTCACCCTCGCCGATGTCGCCGCCGCCGCCGGTGCGTCCCTGCCCGAGGGTGCGGACCCGGAATACCGGCTTACCGCCGCGGCCCCGCTCGAGAGCGCTGGGCCGAACGACCTCGCCTACATGGACAATGCCCGCTACGGCGACGCGCTCACTGCGACCCGCGCCGGCGCCTGCCTGGTAAGCCCGCGCTTCGCGGCGCGCTGTCCGGCCGGGACCGTTGCGCTGGTCAGCCGCGACCCATACCGCGCCTACGCGGCCCTGCTCGGCCGCCTGCACCCGGACGCCCTGCGTCCCGGTTCTCAGTTCGGCGGCCGCAGCATCGCTCCAGGCGCCCATGTCCACCCGGAAGCGCGGCTGGAGGAGGGGGTCACGGTCGATCCCGGCGCCGTCGTCGGGCCGGGGGCGGAGATCGGGTCCGGGAGCGTCATCGGCCCGAACGCGGTGATCGGCCCCGGCGTCCGAATCGGGCGCGACTGCTCCATCGGCGCCGGCACGACCCTGAGCCACGCGTTCCTCGGCAACCGGGTGATCCTGCATCCCGGTGTCCGGCTCGGACAGGACGGTTTCGGCTTCGCCATGGGCGCCACGCACCTCAAGGTGCCGCAGATCGGCCGGGTGATCGTCCAGGACGATGTCGAGATCGGCGCCAACACCACGATCGACCGGGGCGCCTCGCGCGATACGGTGATCGGCGAGGGCACCAAGATCGATAACTTGGTCCAGATCGCCCACAACGTCGTCATCGGCCGCCATTGCGTGATCGTCTCCGGGGTCGGCATCTCGGGCTCGACCACGCTGGAGGATTACGTGGTGCTCGGCGGCCAGGTCGGCGTGGTCGGCCACCTGCGCATCGGCCGTGGCGCCCAGATCGCCGGCTCGTCCAACGTAAACCGCGACGTCCCGCCGGGCAGCCGCTGGGGCGGCACCCCGGCCAAGCCGGTGCGGGCGTGGTTCCGGGAGTTGACGACGCTGGCGCGCCTGGCCGAGCGCTCGGGCAAGGATGCGGAGAAGGATCCGCCTTCGGACGCCGTCTGATCGTAGCCCGGTGCCGGGAAACCCTTGCGCTTCCGCCGATTTCTTCCGAAGAGGGCGTCCGCCCGTCATGGCGGGCGGATATCGGTCCGCCCGAAGGCGGTGACGCAAGGTACGGGATTCGATGAGCGAGGCGGCGCGCGACACCGACGAGGAGCTGGGCACAGCCGACATCCAGACGTTGCTGGAGCTGCTGCCGCACCGCTACCCGTTCCTGATGATCGACCGCATCGTCGAGATCGATCGCGACGAATCCTGCGTCGGCATCAAGAACGTCACCGCCAACGAGCCGCAATTCATGGGGCATTTCCCCGGAATGCCGGTTTTCCCCGGCGTCCTGCTGATCGAAGGCATGGCCCAGACCGCCGGCGCGATCTGCTGCCGCCACATCCGGACGGATGAGTTGCGGACCAAGCAGGTGTTCTTCATGACCATCGACAAGTGCAAGTTCCGCAAGCCGGTCACCCCCGGCGACCAGGTGCGCTTTCACATGAAGAAGATGAATCACCGCCGGACCATGTGGTGGTTCCGGGGTGAGGCCCGGGTCGACGGCGTGCTGGTGGCGGAGGCCGAGATCGGCGCCATGCTGGTGACGGAGTGAGCGACGCCTTCATCCACCCGAGCGCGGTGATCGAATCCGGCGCCGAGATCGGGGACGGCGTGCGGATCGGCCCGTTCTGCCACGTCGGCCCAGAGGTGGTGCTAGGGGAGGGGTGCGAGCTCCTCAGCCATGTGGTCCTTGCTGGCCGAACCACGATCGGCCCCCGCACCCGGATCTTCCCGTTCGCCTCCATCGGTCACCAGCCGCAGGACCTGAAATATCGGGGCGAGGCCTCGACGCTGACGGTGGGCTCCGACTGCCTGATCCGCGAGGGCGTGACCATGAACCCCGGCACCAGCGGGGGCGGCCTCGAAACTTCGGTCGGGGATCACTGCACCTTCCTGGCCAATTCCCATGTCGGGCACGATTGCCGGGTGGGCGACCACGTCATCTTCTCCAACAACGTGATGCTGGCCGGCCATTGCAGCGTCGGCGATTACGCGATCCTGGGGGGCGGCGCCGCCGTGATCCAGTTCGCGCGGGTCGGGGCGCACGCCTTCGTGGGCGGCCTCTCCGGCCTGGAGAACGACTGCATCCCGTACGGCATGGTGCTCGGCAACCGCGCCTACCTGTCCGGGCTCAACATCATCGGCCTGCAGCGCCGGGGCTTCGCTCGGGAAGACATCCACGCGCTGCGCAGGGCTTACCGGCTGCTGTTCGCGCCGGAAGGTACGCTGATGGAGCGGGTCGAGGACGTCGCCGTGACCTTCGAGTCCCACGCCGCCGTGTCCGAGATCCTTGCCTTCATCCGGGCGGGCGGGAAGCGCTCGATCTGCACGCCCCGCGAGCTTCCGGTTCCGATCGGGGCGGCCTGAGCCCTCCGCCATGGCCGATGCCGCGCCGCTGCCCGAGGGTACGCTCGTCCTGATCGCCGGCGCCGGCCGGCTGCCGGAGCTGGTCGCCGAGTCGTTGAACCGGACAGACCGGCCGTTCCGGCTGATCGCGCTCCGCGGGTTTACCGAGCGGTCCCTGCGCGCCCGGGCCGACGCCACCGTCGACCTCCTCGATCTCGCGGCGATCCTCAAGCTGCTGCGCCGATGGGGGCCGGCCGTGATGGTCCCGGCCGGCGGCGTGTCTCGGCCGAGCCCGGCGGCGCTCCTCAATGCCGGTGCGGCCTTGCGAAATCGCGAGACCCTGCGCGCGATCGCCGGCGGCGGCGACGACCGGCTCCTGCGCGCTGCCCTGGCGCTGGTCGAGGAGGAGGGCCACCGGGTGCTCGGCGTCCACGAGGCCGCGCCGGACCTGCTCTGCCCGGTGGGCCGGCTCGGACGCCTGGGTCCCGATATGGATGCCGGCCTGTCGATCCGCACCGCGCGCAGGGTGCTCGACGCGCTCTCGCCCTACGATCTCGGGCAGGCGGTGGCGGTCTCCGGCGAGCGGGTGATCGCCGTCGAGGGGCCGGAGGGCACCGACCGCATGCTCGCCCGCGCCCGGGCGCTCGGGCGCAAGCCGTTCGGTCGGGGGCGGGCGCTGCCCGCGACCGTGCTGGTCAAGGCGCCGAAGCTCGGCCAGGACTTGCGCATCGATTTGCCGGCGATCGGCCCCCGGACCGTGCGCAACGCCGCCGCGGCCGGCTGCGTTGGCCTCGCGCTGGAAGCCGGCGGCACCCTCGTGATCGACCGGGCCGCCACTGCCGCGGAGGCCGACCGCCTCGGCCTGTTCCTGGTCGGCTACGGAACCGCGCCATGAGCGCCGCTCCCGTGTCCGCATCGAAGAAAATCTGGCTGGTGGCCGGCGAGGATTCCGGGGATCAACTCGGTGCCAAGCTGATGCGTGCGCTGCGCGCTGCGGCGCCCGGGACCGTGTTCGGCGGCGTCGGCGGCGAGGCCATGACCGAGGAGGGGTTCACCTCCCTGTTCCCCCTCGATGACGTCGCCGTCATGGGTTACCTGCCGGTGCTCGCCCGGGCTCGGACGCTGCTGCGGCGCATTCGCGAGACCGCGACCGCGGTGGTGCGGGCCCGGCCCGACGTCCTGGTGATCATCGACAGCCCGGGCTTCACCCACGCGGTCGCCCAGCGGGTCCGGAAGGCGGCGCCCGGCATCCCCATCGTCGATTACGTGTCGCCGAGTGTCTGGGCCTGGCGGCCATGGCGGGCCAAGGGCATGCGCGGCTTCATCGACCACGTGATGGCGTTGCTGCCGTTCGAGCCGGACGCGCATCTGCGCCTCGGAGGCCCGCCCTGCACCTATGTCGGCCACCCGTTGATCGAGCGGTTTCCGGACTTGCGCCCGTCCGCGACGGAGGTCCGGCGGCGGGCGGCGGTCCCCTACCGCCTCGTGGTCCTGCCGGGCTCCCGCCGGGCAGAGATCGACCGGCTGATGCCGGTGTTCGGGCGGGCGTTGGAGCTTGTCTCCCGCGTCCTCGAGGTGGAGGCTGTCCTGCCGGCCGTGACCCGCCACCGGGCCCTGATCGAGCGGCTGGCTCTGAACTGGCCGGTTCCCGTTCAGGTGCTGACCGGCGAGGCGCCGAAATATGCCGCGTTCCGAGGGGCCCGGGCGGCGCTCGCGGCCTCCGGCACCGTCACGCTGGAACTGGCGCTGTCGGGCGTCCCGATGGTTGTGGCCTACAAGGTCTCACGCGCGGAGGAGTTCATTGCCCGCCGCCTGATCCAGGTGCCCAGCATCGTGCTGCCGAACCTGATCCTGGCCGACAACGCCATGCCGGAATTCGTCCAGGCCGATTGCACGCCCGAGCACTTGGCCGAGGCCCTTCTGCCGCTGCTGGCGGGCGGCCCGGAGCGCGACGCGCAGAGCGACGCGCTTGCCCGGATCGACGGAATGATGCGGCTCTCCGGCGACGACATGCCGAGCCGGGCCGCAGCGCGGATCGTTCTGAACGCCGCCGGGGAACGGACGATCGGGCTGGCCTGACGGGTGAGTTGCTCGCTCGCTTCAGGAGCAAACCCAAGTCCTGACTTGGGGCGCATCAGCCGGAGCGGTCCGACCGCGATACGAAACGCGATAATCAGCCGCCGCGCCGCCCGCAGCGCACGTAGGCCGCTGTGCCGCGCCCGCTCGACCAGGTGAGGCGGTCGCCTTCGACCACGAGCCGCACCTGCGAGGACCAGTGCCGGCCGCGGTCGCTGCATTCGGCGGCGACCACCCAGGCGTTGCCGACGCGGTGGCCGTCGTGGAAATTGCAGATGGTGCGGCCGGCCCGGGCTCGCTCCGGCGTGATGGTGGCCGGGATGTAGCCCCTGCGTCGGGAGCGTGCCGAGCAGGCATCTGCGGTTGGCCCCCAGATGCCGGCATAGTCGGGATTGGCCGGGCTCGCTTGCCTCGGGGATACCGGTGCCGCCGGGGGAACGATCGCCGCCTGCGCGCCTGGATCCGCAGGGCTCCGAACACCGGGCGAGGCCACCGGAAGCGCGGCATCCAGGCCCTGCACCGCTGGTGCGGCCTCGTCGAGCGCGTCGAGCATCACGACCCGACGGCCCTGGGGCTTCGGGGCCGGAGCGGGCCGGGTTTCGGCCGGCTGCGTCCGGAACGGCATGTCCTCGGTGAGGTAGATCGCGCTGTAGGCGAAAAGCCCGGCCCAGCCGAGAACGAGGAACGCGGGCACGACGAAGCGGCGCTTGGAGCCGGTACGGGGTTCATCACCCGGATCGGCCAGCACGACCGCACCCATCCTCACCCCCTGATCCAGGCATCCGACGCCGATTCGGTCGCCAAGATGATGGGGAAAAGGATGCCCGAACAAAGGGCTATGGGGAACTGTCGTGTCGCTCAGCGTCCGAAGATCCCTTTCAGGAACTGGGCGGTGCGGTTGCGCTTGCGCTTGCGCTCCAGTTCCGCGGCGTCCTTGAGCCAAGCGACCTGCACCACCCGGCGCTCACCCTCGAACGGCTCGTGGCCGTGCCAGGAATTGTCGGCCCGCAGGAACGCGAACATCGTCCCCATGGTCGGGGGAACCTCCACGGCGAAGGGCGCGTAGTTGCGGCCGTCGTAGAGCACACGCAGGCGTCCGGCGGCCGGGGCGTCCCAGGCGTCGTTCATGTAGACGAGCAGCGTCAGCACCTTCGACGGGCCGTCGGTGTGGATCGAACCGTATTTCAGCTGGCTCTTCCGCATGATCGTGGTCAGCCGCGGACAGGAGACGAGATCGATGGCGAACTTCTCGCCGAGGATCTCCGAGAACGCGTCGCTCTCCAGTTCGTCGATCAGCGCCTTGAACCGGCCCTTGAGGGCGACTTCATCCACCGTGAGGTAGCCGGGCTTGGCGATGTCCGGGAAGTCGCGCCGGATTGCCTCGATGGCGTCCGGGTTCAGGACGTTGGTACCAAGCGTGTACGGGTAGGGCTCGCGGGCCACCGGGGCGGCACGCACCGCGGAAACGTCGAGGATCGAGAGGGCGGACATCTGCGGGTCCCTGGTATCCGGCGCGCGACGGCCGGCACGCCGGCGCCAGGGGCGCGTGCCGGAGGATCATCGGGGGGGCGGGCCGGGCGCGCGCCTTGGGCGTCGGCGGTCACCAAATCTCGAGCGCTTTCCCTGATCCTGGAATCCCATAATCCGGTGATTGCGGCGGTCCAACGGCGAAAGCCGTGTGGTGGCGCATTCCGGTGACAGTCTCGGGCCGCCCGGCCGTGCAGGATGGCGCGATGCCCGAGGACTTTCTTCTCGGGTGCGTACCCGGAACCCGTCCGCGATGAGGCCGCTGGTCCTCGCCTTGCTGTGCGTTCACCTTGTCGCGATGGCGGCCGGGGTGAGCGCGTTCGCCCAATCGTCGCGGTCGTCGCGCCCCGCTGGGCCGGCGCGGATGAGTTGCGCCGAGGCGATGGCGCTCGTGAAGAGCGAGGGCGACGTGGTGATCGCCGGCGGTACCGTGCCGGAGCGTTTCGTCAGCGGCCCGGGCCAGTGCAGCGGCGGCGAGATCGCCGAACTGCGCTTCGTCCCCACCCGCGACAATCCGCAATGTCCGATCGGCTATCGCTGCCGCGAACCGGGCTTCGAGGAGTGGAACTGGTAGCGCGTGACCCGCCGTAGCGTGGCCTCGGCCGGATCGTGACGAAACTTTCACGTGACAGCGGCCGCGAAGTGCCACGTTCTCGCCATGACCCAGGGCCAAGGCCGCCGGGTTGCGTTCCCGAATGAACGCTCACGTTAGGCGGGAGACACGCGTGGCTTCACTCAGGACCGGGCTCGGGATCCAAGCCGTGCTCACGGCCGTGGCCGCGCTGATCCTGCTGGCGCTTCCGGGGATCCCCAGCCCACCGCTTTACGTCTCGCTCGCCGGCTTCGCGATGGCCGGTATCCTGATCGCTGCCAACGGCATCTCGGCCTACCTGAAGGTCTTCGTCTCGGTCTACGGGTTCGGCTACCTGCTGCTCGCCGGTCTGAAGACGAGCGCCGCCATGGGCCTGCTGCCCCCGGTGGTGGCGGCGCTGCTGCCGCCGGACTTCGCCGCCACCGGCGCGGTCGTGTTCGGCGCCATCGTGCTCGGCGTCTCGCATCTCGGTCCGATCCGCGCGATCACCGACATCGCCGACCCGTATTTCGCCAACCGCGACAAGCCGACCAAGGAGATCGGCCTGTTCCGCTGGTTCGGCAGCACCGAGGGCCGGATCGGCCGCAACTTGGTCGCGCTGTCGATCTTCGTGAACTTCGCCGACGTGGCGCTGACCCTGCGGTTCAACTTCTTCTACCGCGACATCTACAACGCGCTGCAGGAATACGACGCGACGGCGTTCTGGTACCAGTTGCTCTGGATCTTCGTCCCCCTGGCGACGCTCAACATCGCCATCGGCATGTTCGACCTATTCGTCGATTCCTCGCTGCACATCCGCTGGCGGACGTGGCTGACCCACAGCCTGTACGAGCGCTGGCTGGGCAACGGTACCCATTACCGCATCCCGTTCACCGACGAGGAAGCCGACAACCCGGATCAGCGGATCCAGGCCGACGTGAACCTGTTCATCCAGCAGACCGCGAGCCTGTCGATCCGGCTGCTGAGCCAGGCGGCGCAGCTCGTCTCATTCATCGTGATCTTGTGGACCCTGTCGCGCGACTTCGTCGTGCCGTTCACCGATACGGTGATTCCGGGCTTCCTGGTCTGGCTGGTGATCGCCTACGCGGTGGTCGGCACCTGGCTCACCCACCTGATCGGCCGGCCCCTGATCGGGCTCAACTTCCGGCAGGAGCAGGTCGAGGCCGATTTCCGCTTCTCGCTGGCCCGCAACCGGATCTACTCGGAGCAGATTGCGCTGCTGCGCGGCGAGCGTGCGGAGGCGACGCGGCTCGGCTCGCTGTTCCACATGATCATCGACAACTACGTCGGCATCATCTTCCGGCGCATCAAGCTGATCGCCTTCACGTTCAGCTACCGGCAGGCCAGTGTGATCTTCCCGATGGTGCTGGCCGCGCCGTCGTTCTTCGCCAAGAAGATCACGCTCGGCGCTCTGCAGCAGACTTCGCAGGCGTTCTCGCAGGTTCAGAGCTCGCTGTCCTTCTTCGTGGACTCGTACACGACCCTCGCCTCGTACAAGGCCAACACCATCCGTCTCGGCTCCTTCCGCCGGGCGATGAGCAAGGCCGAGGCGCTGGAGACGGCGGGCTACGGTTTGATTCAGGGCAATGAGACCGCCAACGGCGTCACCGCCCGCGGGCTGGTACTCGCCCTGCCGGACGGCCGCGAGATCGTCTCGGCCCCGGAGCTGACCCTGCCGCAGGGCGGCGCCACCCTGGTCACCGGCCCCTCCGGCTCAGGCAAGTCGACGCTGTTCCGGGCGATCGCGGGCATCTGGCCGTTCGGCAAGGGCCGGGTGGACGTGCCGGCCGGGCAATCGACGCTGCTGTTGCCGCAACGGCCCTACATCCCGCAGGGGACGCTGCGCGGCGCCGTGGTCTACCCGAACACCGTCGATCAGTTCTCGGACGACGCGATCCGCGATGCCCTGAGTGCGGCCCAGCTGCCGCACCTGATCGACCGCCTCGACGAGACCGACACCTGGGAGCGGCGACTGTCCGGCGGCGAGCAGCAGCGCCTCGCCATCGCCCGGGCGATCCTGGCCAAGCCCGCCTGGCTGTTCCTCGACGAGTCGACCGCGTCGCTCGACGAGCCGTCCGAGGCCAAAATCTACCGGATGCTGCGCGAGCGGCTGCCCGATACCACCATCGTATCGATCGGCCACCGCTCGACCCTCGACGCGTTCCACGACAAGCGTATCGTGCTGGAGCCGCAGGGCAACCTGTTCACGCCCCGGGAACGCCGGGAGCCGCAGCCGGCAGAATAAGTGCCATTTATCCCGGAAGCCCGGGGAAAATGCCCCGCAGAAGTTGCGCGTTGGAAATATTAAGGAACCTGTGACTGCGGGGTCCGTTTGTCATGCGATAAATAAATCGGAGGAACGCATGACCATGATCAAGACCCTCGCGGGCGCCGGCGCTCTCATCTTGATGTCGACTGCTGCTTTCGCGGCGCCTTGCGCGACCGGGACCACCGTGACGCGCGACAAGGAAGCCAGCAAGGCCTCGACCGTGGATCCGAGCGTGAAGACCCCGACCACCCCCGGCGCCAAGGCCGAGTCGCCCGGCACCGTCGGCGCCATGACCAATGCCGGCACCGCGACCTCGCCGTCGGACGTGCAGGCCCAGTCGCAGGGCAAGCCGACCGCTGCGCAGGCCGGCAAGGGCGGCGACGACTGCTGATCTGCTGTTGATCTGACGTGACGACGAACGCCCGCCCGGCCCCGCCGCGGCGGGCGTTCTCTTGAACGAAGACGCTTACGCGGTCCGGCGTAGCTTGGAGGCTGTCCGGGCCGCGCGGGTGACGGCGTCGCGATCCAGGGCTCCGGGTTTCACGACCCAGCTGCCGCCGACGCACAACACCGACGGAACGGCCAGCCAATCCGGAGCGGTCGCCTCGGTGATGCCGCCGGTCGGGCAGAACTTCACCCGGCCGAACACGGAAGTCAGCGCCTTCAACGCCTTGATCCCGCCCGCCGCCTCGGCCGGGAAGAACTTGAACCGGTCGAGACTGTGGTCCAGGCCGCGCATGATGTCGGCGGCGGTGGCGATGCCCGGCAGGTAGGGCACGCCGTTGGCCTTTGCGGCATCGGTCAGCGGGTCCGTAAGCCCCGGCGAGACGATGAACTCCGCCCCGGCTGCCAGGGCGCTGTCGAGATCGCCGGGGTTCAGGACCGTGCCGGCCCCGACCACCGCCCCCTCGACCTGGGCCATCTCGCGGATCACCTCCAGCGCCGCGGGCGTCCGCAGGGTGACCTCGAGGGCCGTCAGCCCGCCGGCCACCAGCGCCTCGGCGATCGGCCGGGCCTGTGCGACATCCTCGATGACGAGGACCGGGATGACGGGCACGGAGCGCATCAAAGCGTCGATGCTGGTCAGATCGTTCATGATCGGCTTCTCCGGTTCGACGTTCAGAGGCCGGCCGCGGCGAGCATGGCGGAGGCGCCCCGCTCGGCGGTGTCGGCCCCTTGGCGCATGAAAGCGAACAGCTCCCGGCCGGTTCCGGCCTCGGGAACCGGCTGAACGGCCTCCTCGCGGGCGGCCAACTCGGCGTCGTCAACGAGGACCTCTAGGAGGCCCTCGGCGGCGCTGAGGCGGACGATGTCGCCGTCGCGGATCCGCCCGATGGCCCCACCGCCGAGCGCTTCCGGGCTCAAATGGATGGCCGCCGGCACCTTGCCGGAGGCGCCGGACATGCGCCCGTCCGTCACCAGGGCGACCTTATGGCCGCGATCCTGGAGCACGCCGAGCGGTGGCGTCAGCTTGTGCAGCTCGGGCATGCCGTTCGCGCGGGGGCCCTGGAATCGGACCACAACGACCACGTCGCGCTCCAATTCGCCGGCCTTGAACGCCTTGAGCACGTCGTCCTGGTCCGAGAACACCCGGGCCGGGGCCTCGATAGTCCGGCGGCTCTCTTCAACGGCGCTGGTCTTGAACGTCGCCCGGCCGAGGTTGCCGGTCACCAGCCGCATGCCGCCATCCGCCTGGAACGGGTTGCCCGGCCGGCGGATCATGGTGTCGTCCAGGCTCTCCGGCACGGCATCCTGGAAGGCGAGTTCGTCGCCGTCGAGCTTCGGGTCGCGGGCGTGGTCGCGCAGGGACTGGCCGGCCACCGTCAGGATGTCGTCGTGCAGCAGCCCGGCATCGAGCAGGGCCGCCATGACGAAGCTCATGCCGCCGGCGGCGTGGAAGTGGTTCACGTCGCCCGCGCCGTTCGGGTAGACCCGGGCGATCAGCGGCACGGCGTTGGACAGCCGGTCGATATCCTCCCAGTCGATCACGATGCCGGCGGCGCGCGCGATGGCCGGCAGGTGGATCGCGTGGTTGGTCGAGCCGCCGGTGGCGAGCAGGCCGACCGCGGCGTTCACGATCGCCTTCTCGTCCACGCACAGGCCGAGCGGCCGGTAATCGTTGCCGGCGGCGCCGATCTCGGTGAGCCGATGGATCGCCGCCCGGGTCACCGCCTGGCGCAGCTTCGTGCCCGGATTGATGAACGAGGCGCCCGGCATGTGCAGGCCCATCATGTCCATCATCATCTGGTTCGAGTTGGCGGTGCCGTAGAACGTGCAGGTGCCGGCGCCGTGATAGGAGGCGGATTCGGATTCGAGCAGCTCCGCCCGGCCGACCTTGCCCTCGGCGTAGAGCTGGCGGATCCGCTGCTTCTCCTTGTTGGCGAGCCCGGAGGGCATCGGCCCCGCCGGGATCAGGATCGTCGGCAGGTGGCCGAAACGCAGCGCCCCGATCAGCAGGCCGGGCACGATCTTGTCGCAGATGCCCAGCAGCGCGGCGCCGTCGAACATGCCGTGGCTCAGCCCCACCGCGGTGGAGAGCGCGATCGTGTCGCGCGAGAACAGCGACAGCTCCATCCCTCGCTGCCCCTGGGTGACCCCGTCGCACATCGCCGGTGTGCCGCCGGCGACCTGCGCGGTGGCGCCGCGCTCCCGGGCGAACACCTTGATTTGATCGGGATAGCGCCCGTAGGGCTGATGCGCCGACAGCATGTCGTTGTAGGCGGTAACGATGCCGATGTTCATCACCGTCCGGCCGTCGCGAAGCGCCGGCTTGTCCTCGCCGGAGGCGGCGAAGCCGTGGGCGAGGTTGCCGCAGGCGAGCGTCGGCCGGTGCACGCCCGAATCGCGCTCCCGGGCGATCAGGTCGAGATAGGTCCGCCGGGACTCGCGGGAGCGCGCCACGACGCGCTCGGTGACCGCCGCGACCTCGGGATGAAGCTCGGTCATGCTCGTTCCTCCGTCAGGATGCCGGCGGATCGCAGGGCCGGCACTGATCCCGGCCGCGACCGCGTCGCACCGGGCTATCTAGGCGGTGCCCGGGACGATGTAACCCGGTTGTGGCGCAGGGCGGCCGAGCGCGGCTGCCGACGATGGCCGTCCCAATCACACCCTCATCCAGAGGCGCGAGCGCAGCGAGCCTCGAAGGATGTCTCCAGGGAGCGCGTCTGACTGGAGGGCTTCTTCGAGGGCGACGCTATGCGCCGCGACCTCCCGATGAGGTCGCGGGTGGGAAGCTTGGGAATGACGGGTGTTCAATACTCCCAGAAGATGCGCTGCAGCTCCTTGGTGTCCTGCGTCTTGGTCAGTGCCACGGCGGCCAGGATCTTGGCCTTGGCCGGGTTGAGGTCGTGGGCGACCACCCAGTCGTATGTGTCGTCGGGCTGCTCGGCGTTGCGCAGGACCAGGCCGTCCGGCACCCGCGAGGAACGGATCACGATCGTGCCCTTGGAGCGGATGTCCTTCAGCTTGTCCACGAGGTAGCCCGCCACCGAGCCGTTGCCGGTCCCGGCGTTGACGATCGCCTTCGCACCGGCCTGAACCTCCGCGTCGTAGACGCCCGGGATCATGTTGCCCGAGCCGTACACGATACCCACCAGCGGCAGACTGTCGATCTGGTCGATGTCGAATTCCGAACTCTTGTTGTGGCGCTTCGACAGGGAGCGGAAGAAGTAGGTCTTGCCCTCGATGACCATGCCGAGCGGCCCCCACTGGCTGTAGAAGGCGCTGGGGACGACGTTGGTCCGCTTATTCACGTCGCGGCCGGACTGGATCGTGTCGTTCATCGTGACGGTGACGCCCTGGCCGATCGCCTCCTTGCTGGCCGCGACCGTGACCGCATCGAGGAGGTTGAGGGCGCCGTCGGCCGAGATCGCCGTGCCCGGCCGCATCGAGCCGACGACGACGATCGGCTTGTCGCTCTTCACTACGAGGTCGAGGAAGAACGACGTCTCCTCGAGAGTGTCGGTGCCGTGGGTCACGACCACGCCATCGACGTCGTCCTGCTTCAGCAGGGTGGAGACCCGCTTGGCGAGCTGGACGAGCTGCGCGTCGGTGAAGCTTTCCGACGCAATCTGGAAGACCTGCTCGCCGCGCACGTTGGCGATGGTGTTCACCTGCGGCACCGCGGCAATCAGCTTGTCCACCGGCACCTTGGCGGCCGTGTACGTGGCGCTGTTGGCCGCGTCCGCCCCGGCGCCCGCGATCGTGCCACCGGTGGCCAGGATGACCACGTTCGGCTTCTTGACGGCCGCAGCGGTGCTGGAGTCGGTCATCTCGCGGGCGCCGGACGGGGTGGCCCCGATCGTGCCGGCCAACAACAGAGCCAGGGTCGCTCCGCGCAGGGAACAGGCCGCGCCGCTTCGGCAGGAGATCATCGGGGATCCTTGACGTCTGAAGAAGAATCGCGAGTCGGGCTCGCGTCCGGGATCGTAGACCCCGCTCGCCGGGAGGCAAGTTTCATGCAGCGACGACGCTGGCCGATGGATCCATTTCGTAAGCTTGGGCGTTCCACTGCGACGCTGTTCGTTCGGAGGTAGACCCCAATGCTGCATCTCGCCGGACTGCTCGACGAACTCGAGCGGAGCGAGCCCGCGCGGGCCGCGATGGCGATCCTCGAATCGGCGCTGGCCCGGCGGTCGGTCGAGGAGCAGACAGCGTTCTGGCGGGCCGTCGATCTTTATTACGTCTCGCGCAAAGCACCGCCGGAGCCCGTGGGGGGCGCCTTGGGGGTCGACCTGGGGACCGCGCCGCAGATGGCTATCGCCCTCTGAATTGACGCCGCGCGCTGCCCGGTTGGGCTCGATCGCTTCAAGGCGTCGCCAAGCGGTTCACGTCGCCAGCGCGCGGAACTGCCGACCTTCGGTCGAGCAGGCGGTTGAGATAGCGCCGCGCCGGCTGCTCGATCAGGAACAGACTCACGAGCCCCATGGCGATCGCGGGCAGGACCAGGGCCTTGCTGGCCGTCCCGCCGAGCCGATCCTGGAGCACGTAGAAGGGCTGCTGCCACAGGTAGATCGCGTACGACCACGCGCCGAACAGCAGCAGCGGTTTCGCACTCAGGCCCCGGTGCAGGAGGGCCGGTGCGCTCGGCAACGAGGCCACCGCCAAGGCCAGGAGCGCGGAGCCCAGACTGTACTTGATCGGATCGGGCACGGCCGCGACGTTCAGGGCGAGGCCGGCCAGCGCCAGGAATGCCGGCCGCCACGACGTCCGCGGCGCGCTCCGGCCGACCGTCAGGTAGGCGGCAGCCCCGAACAGTATCGACGCCACCCGAACATCGCTGCGCCAGTAGACCGCCGTGTAATCGCCGCCCAGCGCAGTCGAGACCGCGCCGTTGAGGCTGGCGAGGGCTGCCAGGGCGGCGAGAACCGGGGCCACGGGAAACGCGTGCCGGCGGCTGAGGAGCGCGATCATCCCGAGCAGGATGTAGCCGTGCTCCTCGATGCAGAGCGACCAGATGTGGTCGACATTCGGCACCTCCGGAAACCACAAGTGGTAATAGTTGTAGGTCAGCGTCAGGGCTGCGACGCAGCCGTAGAACTGCTGGTCGTGGCCCGTGGCGAGGACGAGCCCGGTCATTGCCAGCACGAAGCAGATCAGCGCCGGATAGATCCGGGCGGCCCGGCGGAGGAAGAACGTCTTCAACGGCGTGCCGCGTTCGAACAGGATCTCGGCCATCAGGCGGCCGCTGAGCACGAAGAAGAACTCCACCCCGAAACGGCCGAGATTGATGCCGCGGGTCGTGCCGAAGTGGCCGACGAGCACGAGCAGGATCGCGCAGCCGCGCCACCCGTCGAGGAAAGGCCAATGACGCGGGGGCATGGTGCGCCTCTCGAACCTCAGGTTCGACAGTCTGGCGGCGCGCTGCCTTGGCTTTGCGAGATGACCTTAGGGGGTAGGTTCTTGAGGCGCGTGCCACCGGCGGTTCGAAAGGGGTAGGGTCATTGCGAGGCCCGATCCTGGACCGGTGCCGGTCCCGACCCACGCGGGTGGGGCCGGGCTTCCGCTGGGCGACCTCGCAAGACGTTGAACGGTCATCGGTTCCGCGTTCGGCGTCGCGGCCCGGGAGGCCGTAGCGGCGGCCCGGGCCCCTGCGGAAGTCGAGCTTTCCGGCGCTCGGGTCAATCCGCGGCCGTTGCTCCGTGCGCGATCAAAACACCGAGATCAGCACGATGCCGGCTGCCATCAGCAAGCCGCCGATCAGCCGACCGATCCCGGCGCGGACGCGCTTCATGCCGAGCCAACCGAAATGGTCGATGGCGATGGAGGTGAACAGGTTGGCGGTGATCAGCAGACCGTTGAAGGCGCCGGCTCCCACCTTGTCGACGAACAGCAGGCCGGCGAACACCGCCACCGCCCCGGCGATGCCGCCCAGCGCGCCCCACCACGGCACCCGGGCTACGTCCGCCCGGGTCGGCAGCGGGGTCGGGCGGAGCAGGAACACGAACAGGAAGACCAACGCGACCGGGATGAATGACACGGTGGCGGCGAGCCAAGGATTCACCAAAGCGCCGCGCAGCTGCGCGTTGAGCACCACGCCGACCGCCTGGAGCGAACCCGCGACCAGGATGAACGGGTAGAGCAGCTTGGCCATCAGGCCGCCTTCGCCTGATTCGGCCTTCTCGTCTTCCGATTTCGGTCCGGTGGCGCGGGCGATGAACACGATGCCGACCACCATCAGCAGCCCGCCGAGCCACGGCATCGCCTTGAAGCCCCCGGCCTTCAGACCGAACAGGCCGAGGCTGTCGAGCGCCAGGGAGGTCAGGATGTTGGCCGTGATGGTCAGGCCGTTGAACGGGCCGGCCCCGACCTTGTCGACGAAGGCGAGCCCGCCGAACACCGCCACCGCGCCGGCCACCCCGCCGAGCGGCGCGTACCAGGGCATCGTGCCGAGGGTCTGCAGCGTCGGCAGCGGCGTCGGCATGGTGAAGAACAGGATCGTGAACACGATCACGATCGGCATGAACGAGTAGGTCGCCGCGAGCCACGGGTTAACGAGCGCGTCGCGCAGGCGCGCGTTCATGGAATTGCCGAGCGCCTGCAAGGCGCCGGCGACCAGGATGAAGGGATAGAGCAGGGCGGCGTTCAAGATCGGGGTCTCCGGTCGTGGGAGGGCGAGGCGGTTTGGTGCGGCGTCGTCCTGGGAACCGGAGACCGGGCTCTCAGACGAGCAGCAGGGCGGCGAGGGCCAGCACGAGGGCGGGCGGCATCACCAGCAGGCCGAGCTTCAGGAACTGCCAAGCCGACACGTCCTCGCCTTCGCGGCGGATCGCGGTGAGCCAGAGGATCGTAGCGAGCGAGCCGGTGACCGACAGGTTCGGCCCGAGATCGACGCCGATCAGGATCGCGCCCGCGACCTTGTGGGAAACCTCGGCGGCCTGGACCGCAGCCCCGGCGAGCAGCCCGGCCGGCAAATTGTTCACGAGGTTGGTGCCGAAGGCGACGAGGGCGCCGCCCGCCCAGGCGGTGGCGGTGGGATCGCCCTGGGCGTAGCTCTTCAGGGTGTCGGCCAGCAGGGTCAGCACACCGGTCTTCTCCAGCGCCTCCACCAGCACGAACAGGCCCGCCACCAACGGCAGGACCGCCCAGGACACGTCCTTCACCACCTCGACCAGGCCGCCGCGGTTGAGCGCCACCACCAGCAGGGTCGTGGCGAGGCCGGCCACGAAGGTCGGCAGGCCGAGTTCGATGCCGGCGGCCGAGGCGCCGATCAGCGCGCCCGCGGTGGCGATAATGCCCAGGCCCGCGACCTTGCCGCCGAGGCCGAGCTGTACGGCCTCGACATCGGTCTTGATGGTCTGGCCCTTGAGCCGGCTGTTCTGGGTCAGCCGCAGCACCGCGTAGGTGGCGACGATCGCCAGCGCCGAGGGCAGTGCGAACGTGGCGAGCCACTGGCCGAGAGGCGGCATGTCGGTGGCGAACACCACCAGGTTGGCCGGGTTCGAGATCGGCAGCACAAAGCTCGCCGCGTTGGCGATGAAGGCGCAGATGAACAGGTAGGGCAGGGGCTCCGCGTCGGCGGCCTTGGCGGCGGCGTAGACCGCGGGCGTCAGCACCACCGCGCAGGCATCGTTGGACAGGAACACCGTCACCACGGTGCCGACGAGGTAGATCAACAGGAACAGCCGGGTCGGCGAGCCCTTGGCGGCCCGCACGGCGAGGCCGGCGAGCCAATCGAACAGCCCCTCCTTCCGGGCGATCTCGGCCAGCAGCATCATGCCGACCAGGAACAGGTAGACGTCGGTGCCCTTCAAGACGCCGTCGAGGGCGACATGCCAGGGCAGGAGGCCGAGCACGACCAGAAGGGCGGCGCCGAGCACCGCCCAGATCGCCTCCGGCCACGAGAACGGGCGCACGATCACGCCCAGGGTGGCGAGCGCGGCGATGCCCCAGGTCGCCAAATTCGGTGTCAGGCTTAATCCAGCGAACACGTCTAACGATCTCCCCCCGGAGGCGTGGCGAGGCTCACCACTTGGTCACGATCACCACTTGCGGCCGTAGCGGTTGGGTCCGAGCTGGTCGCCGCGGATACCCTTCCCGACCCAGCTCTGGATCCGGCCCGCGTCGCTACCCGGATTTTCCGGCATCGGCGGCGCGGCCGCATGGTCCGAAAAAGCGATTACCGGCTCGATCACGTCGGTGTCGACGTAGTCCGGGCCGTGCCCGGGCCAGCATTCATGCACCGCCTCGACCTGGATGCTGCGTCCGCCGCCGTCCCAGGACAGCGCCGCCGCATAGCAGCGCGCCCCCTCCGCCCGGTGCATCAGGATCCACGGGCCTGTATCGACCCGGCAATGGACGTAGCGCGGCGGTGCGTCCGAGAGCACGACGGCCCGGACGGCGATCCGCCCGTCGGCGTCGAGCGCCATGCCGCACGTCACATCCGTCGTCGGCAGCGTGGCGACGCGGCGGTCGGCCGGGCTTGTGATCAGCACGAACGGCGCGGTCCGGTCGAGGGCGCGGAACCGCCAGCTCGTCACCGGCCCATCGATCGCCGCGACCGCGTAACCGACCGAGCCGTCCTCGTTCTGCCCGACCGAGCGGGCGGCGGCGTAGAGGGTCCGGCCATCGGGTGCGAGCTCATTGTAGTGGGTGTGGCCCATCTCCAAGAGGCGGACCCGGGTCGCCCAGACCAGACCTCCGATATCGAGACGGTCATCGGGCTCGCGCAGGTCGTCCGGATAGGCGTGCACGAACACGGCACACGGTATTTTCTTGTCGGCCGCGTCGGTGAGCTGATCGCTCAGCCACTGGGTCTGGCAACCGCCGAGCCGAAAATCGAGGCCGATGCCTTTCCGGCTGAAACCGGGGCTGATCATGTCGACGAACAGGCAGCGCACGCCCTGGATATCGGCGCTGGCGCAGTAATGCGGGATCGGCAGGACCGGCCAGGTCTCGGGACAGCCGGACGGCGGCTGTTCCAGCTCCCAGGTGATCGGTTCCGGCAACCGGGCCCCCAGGCTCGCCGCGAAGGCGTGGAACGCGTCCATCCGCCCGTGCTGGCGGTCGTGGTCGCCCGGGATCAATCGCAGCGGCAGGTGCGGATGCCGGTCGAGCGCGTCCTTCAGGATGCGGTATTCCGCGGCATAGCCGTTCTCGGCCAAATCGCCCGGCAGGTAGACGAAGTCGAACAGGTCCTGGGGGGCGATCGTCGCGATCTGATCGAGGATCGCGGCGAGGTCGCGGGCATTCTGCGCGTCGGGATCCTGCAGGTGCAGGTCGCCGACATGCAGGAAGACGAGCGGCTCGCGCGCAGGCGAGGACTGGTGGTCGGGGGCGGACATCGGAGGTTCCCGTCGGCGGTTCAGACGGCCGCCGGTACGGCCGGCGGAAGGCCGGAGCCGCTATCCGGTGTGCCGCTCGCGGCTTCCCCGCCCCGTGTCTCGGGCATCAGCGTCAGGTAGAGGACGAAGCCGAGCCCGGCGATCGCGGCCAGCGCCAGGAAGGCGGTGGAATAGCCGGCCGACACGATGATCAGTCCGGCCAGCGTCGCGCTCACCGAGGCGCCGATCCCCTGGGCCGTGGCCACCGCCCCCTGGGCTGCGTTGAACCGCCCGGCGCCCCGGGTCAGGTCGGCGACGACGATCGGGAACAGGGCGCCGTAGATGCCGGCCCCGACCCCGTCGAGGAGCTGGACGCCGACCAGCCAGAACGGGTTGTCCGAGAGCGTGTAGAGCACGCCGCGCAAAGCCAGCACGCCGAAGGCCGCCAGGAAGATCGGTTTGCGGCCGATGATGTCGGCCCGGGCGCCGACGAACACCGCCACCGGCACCATCACGCATTGTGCGGCGACGATGCACACGGCGATCAGCGACGTCGCGTGGTCCTTGCCGGAGAGATGGGTCAGCAGCTGCCCGACCGAGGTCAGCATCGCGGCGTTGGACAGGTGGAAGATCGCGCAGAGGACGGCGAACAGCATCAGCGGCTTGTTCTGCAGCAGCGTCTTCAGGCCGGAGGGCTGTTCGTCCGCCCTGGCCTCCGCCTCGGTCATGCCGCGGGCGAGGTCGTCGTCGATGGCATCGGCCGGGACCAGCAGCATGGCACCGATCGAGAGCGCGGCCAGCACGCCCATCAGCCAGAATACCACGATCGGACCGAAGAAGTAGGCCAAGCCGCCGGCGATGGCCGCGGAGGCGGCGTTGCCGGCATGGTTGAAGCCTTCGTTGCGGCCGATCCGCTTGGCGAACATCTTCGGGCCGACGACGCCGAGCGTGATCGCGGCCAGCGCCGGCGGGAAGATGGTGCCGGCCACGTGAGCGATCGATTGCGTGGCGGTCACGAGGTAGAAGTTCGAGATGAACGGCAGGATCAGGCAGCTCGCCGTGACCGCGATGGCACCCCCGATCACGATCGCCCGCTTGTGATTGGTGGCATCGATCAGCGCGCCGGCCGGCGTCTGCGCCACGAGGCCCAGGATGCCCGCGATGGTCATCACCAGCCCGGTGGTCGCCTCGTTCCAGCCCTGGTCCGGCCCTCGGACCGCGATCAGGTAGATCGCCAGATAGGGCCCGAGCCCGTCGCGCACGTCGGCAAGGAAGAAGTTGAGGGCGTCGAGGCCGCGCAGGGCCTTGGTGGAGGGAGTCCGGACGGTCGCGCCGCGCGCCGCCGCTCCGGTATCGGTCCTGTCCATCCTGATCCTGGCCCCGCCCGAATGCCGCCGCGGCCGGACCCGGTCGGGGACGGCACGTGACGAGCTTGACGCCCGCTTAATCCATCTGTTCCCTGTAATTGTTCGAGAAGACTCGTTCGGGGACGATTCTCAGGCCTGTGAAGGGTTTACCCACCCTTGGCCTCGCCGGATGCGTCGGGATTCGCGACATCAACCGTCGCTTCTGCCGACAGGTCTGTTCCCGGAGCGGCGAGCCCGTAGCGCTCGATCTTGGCGTAGAGGAGCTGGCGCTGGATTCCGAGGCGGCGAGCGGCCCGGGCCCGGTTTCCGTCCGCTTCGCGAAGCGCCACGGCGATCATGGTCCGCTCCAGGCGGGCGACGGCGCCGGGTAGATCGCCCGCGAGCCAGTCCGCCGGCCATCCCCCCGGGGCGCCCCCATCCCCGGAAAGCGGTGCGGCACGCGCCGTCGGGAGATCGATCGCGTCGGCCGCGATCACCCCGCAGCGCACCAGCACCGCGGCACGCTCGACGGTATTGCGCAATTCGCGGACATTGCCCGGCCAGCCATAGGCCAGCAGCCGGGACGCGGCGCCCGCGCTCAGCCGCTTGCCCGAGGGACCGAGAAAATGCTCGGCCAGCGGCACGATGTCGGCCAGGCGCTCGCGCAGGGGCGGCAGCAGGATCGGCACGACGTTGAGGCGGTAATAGAGGTCGGCCCGGAACCGGCCCTGGTCCACCAGCACCGGCAGGTCGCGGTGGGTCGCGGCGATCAGGCGGACATCGACGCGCCCCGACCGGCCGCCGAGCGGCGTGACCATGCGGTCCTGGATCACCCGCAGGATCTTGGCCTGCATCGGCGGGGGCATGTCGCCGATCTCGTCGAGGAACAGCGTGCCGCCTTCAGCCTGATGGAAGGCGCCGGCCCGGTCGGCGACCGCGCCCGTGAAGGCGCCGCGGACATGGCCGAACAGCTCGCTCTCCAGCAGGTCGGGTGGGATCGCGGCACAGTTGACCGGCACGAACGGCCGTCCCCGGCGGGCGGAATAGGCGTGGAGCGCGCGTGCCACCTCCTCCTTGCCGGTCCCGGTCTCGCCCTGGATCAGCACCGTGGAGTCGGTGTCGGCGACGAGACCGATCGTCTTCTGGACCCGGCGCATGCCGACACTCGAGCCGATCAGGCCACCCTCGGGATTGCCGTCGTCCGGATCCGGCCTGACGCTCGACAGCATCGCATCGAGGGCGGCGGCGAGCTCGGAGCGCCCGACCGGCTTGGTGAGGTGGTCGTGGGCGCCGAGGCGCATCGCCTCGATCGTATTGGCCGGGCTCGCGAAGGCGGTGAGCACCGTCACGGGCGGCCTGGCCTTCAGGGCGCAGATCCGCGCCAGGGTCTCCATGCCGTCGAGGTCGCCCGGCATCCGCAGGTCGAGCAGCACAGCCGAAACCGGCTCCGTCTTCATAAGCGCCAGGGCCTCCGCCCCGGAGGCGGCCGGCAGGGGCCGGTGGCCGAGATCAGCCACGGTCTCGGCCAGCCCCTCGCGCAGGGCGGAATCGTCGTCGACGATCAGGATGGTCGCCATGGCAGGTCCAGCACGAAGGTGGTCTCGGGCGCGCCATCGATCAGCCTGACGGCGCCGCGATGCGCCAGAGCGATCTCACGCACGATTGCGAGACCGAGGCCGGTCCCGTCCGGCCGTCCGGTCACGAACGGCTCGAACAGCCCGGGGCGGATCGCGGGATCGATGCCGGGGCCGGTGTCGCTCACCCGCAGGTGCAGGCGCACCGCGCCCTCGACCGCCACGCGTTCGGCAGTGAGGCGGACCCGGCCCCCCGGGGGCGTGTGCTGGAGCGCGTTGAGCAGCAGGTTGTCGAGGGCGCGGGCGATCTGGGCCCCGTCGATCTGCGGCCGGTCCGCTCCGCGCAACGCGTCCCCCTCGATCGCGATCCGCACGGCCCCGGCGCTCGCCAGATCCTCGTGCAGGCGCGCGCAATCGGACAGCAGCGCCGCGATGTCGGTGGGGCTGCGGGTGAGCGTGCGGGCCTGGGTGAGGTTCAGGAGGTCGCGCAGCAGGTGATCGACCCGGGCGATCTGGCCGAGCACGCTCTCCAGGGCCACGGTGGCCCGCTCCGGGGTGCCGCTGGCCAGGGCGTTCTCGGCCTTGAGCCGCATCGCCGCGATCGGATTGCGGATCTCGTGGGCGATGCTGGCCGCGAGGCGCCCGACGGCCGCCAGGCGTTCCGCGGCCACGACCCGCGCCCGCGCCTCGCGGAGGCGCCCGCCCGCGGCGTTGAGGGCATCGACCAGCCGGTCGAGCTCGCGCTCGCCGGTCCGTTGCAACCGCGGCAGGTCCTCTCCGTCCGGCGGGGGCGCGGCCAGGGCGGCCTCCAACCGGGCGATCCGGCCCGAGAACCCGTACAGGAACCATCCGAGGAAGGCGGCCGAGCCCAGCACGGTCACGGCCAGGAAGCCGAGGCCCGCCAGGAAGCGTGTGTAGGCGGGCCCGTCGTTGACGTGAGCGCGGCCCATCGTCCAGGCGGTCAGCCCGGGTTCGGGTCCGTGCAGCGGGCAGCCCTGAACCAGTAGAACCTGCGTGCGGCTCGGCCGGCGGAACGCCACGGCGTGGTCCACCCGCAGGGCCTGGGCGTTCACCCCCGCGATGCTGTCGCGCTCGGCCTCGGGGAGGTCGGTCTTCGGCCCGGTGCCCTCGTAGGTCGGGTACGCGTAGGCGACCGGGCCGTCCGCGGCACTCCAGACACCGCCCTCGATACCCGGGAAGAGTTCGAGCGCCGCCCCGACGGTGCCGCCGAGCTCGCTTCGCGGGATGGTACCCTTGGTGCGGCGGGTGAGAGCGGCGTAGCGGTCGATGATCTCCCGGCAGGCCCGCCCGACCGCGACCTCCGCCTGCGCGACCTGGACGGCCGTGGATTGGCTGTAGAAGCCGAACATCAGGTAGGCGGTGGCCGCCGCCGAGGCCAGCAGCAGGATCCAGAGGGCGAGCAGCCGGGCGCGCAGGCTATAGGCCGTCACGGCGCAGGGTCCTCCGGGGCGACCGTCGCCCCCGCTCAGCCGATATCCGGGTGGGCACGCTGTGGAAACGGTGGCACATACCGGTGTGATCGGAATCGGCCGCTGGACCTCGCGGCAATAGCGCGCTTTTGTCGAAGCGTTCCGCAAATCCGCTGCCGGAGACGGATGGTGTCACAGTCTCGCGTCGATCGGTCCGCGCTCGACGAACTCGAAGGTGTCATCGGCACCGAGAAGCTCGCGCGCCTGCTCGATCGCTTCGCCACCAGCCTCGCCACGGCGTTCGACGGCGCGGACCAGGGCGAGGCCGACTACGCCCGGGAAGCCCATACCCTGGTCTCGATGTCGGGGATGCTCGGCTGCTCGGACTTGTCCCAGGCTTGCCGCACCTTCGAACAGGCCGCGAAGCTCGGCGGCGGCGACCTCGCGGGGCAACTCGCACATCTCCGAAGCCTGCGCGACGAGACCATCGCGGCCCTGCGCGATCTGCGCGAAGCAACCCCCGCGGACCGCTGACCGTCAGCCGGCCGTCACGGCGGCCAGCGGCGCCTCGAAGGTCAGCACCGCGCCGGTCGGCGGGTAGCTCAACCGCGCCGTC
Organism: Methylobacterium sp. CM6246; assembly: GCF_054818005.1. Taxonomy (NCBI): domain Bacteria; kingdom Pseudomonadati; phylum Pseudomonadota; class Alphaproteobacteria; order Hyphomicrobiales; family Methylobacteriaceae; genus Methylobacterium; species Methylobacterium sp. CM6246. Next base: position 5,528,012 of record NZ_JBTXKY010000001.1, on the reverse strand, counting down.
CCCCCGAAGCTGTGGGCCAGGCTGCGGGCGATCAGCCGCGTCCCGAACCCTGTCCGGGTCGGCGGTTCGACCAGCGGGCCGCCGACCTCCTCCCAGCAGAACCGCAGGGTGGCGCCGTCACCCGAGCCTGCGATATCCCAGGCGATCAGCACCTGCCCGGTGGGCACCGAGAGCGCGCCGTACTTGGCGGCGTTGGTGCCGAGTTCGTGCAACATCAGCGCCAGCACCATGCCGTGGCGCGGGCCCAGGGTGAGGTCGTCGCCCTCGACCCGGAACCGGCCGGCGACGCCGTCGCCGTGCAGGGACACCGCCCCCTCGACCAGGCCGACCAGGGAGGCCGCCGCGAAGGAGCCTTGCAGCAACACGTCGTGGGCCTGGGCCAACGCCAGCAGCCGCGCGGCCAGAGCTTCCCCGGCCGCCTCCAGCGAGCCGGCGTTGCGCAGGGTCTGCGCCGCCACCGCCTGAACCATGGCCAGGGTGTTCTTCATTCGATGGGACAGTTCCTGCATCAGCAGGGTCTGGCGCGCCTCGGTGAGCTTCAGCTCTGTGATGTCCCGGGACGCGGCCAGGATCCGCTCGGGATGGCCGCGCTGGCCGCCCACGGGCGTGACCCCGATGTCCCACCACGTCACGGAACGGCTGGCCTCCAGCTTGGCCTGGAAGCGGCTCGCGCCGCCGAGGCGCGCCTTGTCCAGGGCCACTGCCACGGCCTCGCGGTCTTCCTCGCGGGTCCAGATATCGATCCAGGGACGACCGATCGTGTCCGCTGGGGTCCGGACACACAGGCAGGCCGGGCCGTTCTCGCCCGCGGTGATCACGCGCCCGTCGCGGTCGAGCACCTCGAGGACATCCGCGGCGGCCTGGAGCATCCCGGGGGCGGTCAGCTCACCGGCCCAAGACGGCGCCGACCACGCGGCGGCATCCTCCAGGGCGTGGTGGTGCAGCGATTGGCCCCCAGTGGCGTGGCGCGGCTCACGGCCGAGGCGACCGGCCTCGACGCGGCTCGCGGCCTCGATGATGCGGCCGAGGCGCCGGCTGCGCTGCCGTTCCGAATCCGCCTGGCCGGTGGCCTGCATCAGCAGGGCCCTCAGGCGGATGTTCTCCGCTTCGAGCGCGACCAGGCGTCGATCCGACCCGTCCGCGCGCGCCAGCATGAGGCCCGCATCCATCGCTCGCCCCCCATCTCAGCGTCCACCCCCGCGGCGCGCGCGCCATGGGGGACCCACCGAAGACGAGGTGCGGCGACGCGATGTCGAGGCCCGGAGGCGCCGGCGGATCGAACCGCTTCTGGTGGCGCACCCCGCTCGCAACCTCGCGAATCGAAGGGTTCTCGACGCTAGCACGAGATTCCGGATAATCAAACGAACTGTGTATTCGGCGCGGTCCGACAACTAGTTTCGCCGCCCACTAAGGCGGCGAAACCGATCACTTGTTCCGCATCAGCAGAACCAGCCAGCCGATGCCGAGGATGAAGATGACGAGGCCGATCGAGACGAAGACCGGCGTGCCGAGGTCGATCAGCCGGGGCGCCAACTGGGTGGCGAAGGCCGCCACCACCAACGCGACCGCGACCCGGGCGGCGGCCCGCTCGATGCCACGGGTGACCTTGTCCAGGCCCTTGATCTCGATCTCGACGGTGACGCGGCCCTGCTTCAGACGCACCAGCATCAGGTGGATTAGGGTCGGCAGCTCCGAGGCCGCGCCATAAAGGCCGACACCCAGGGCCTCGGCCTTCTGCTTGAGGGCGCCCAGCGAGAACTGCGTCTGCATGCTCGCCTTGACGGTCGGTCCGGCCGCCGCGAACAGGTCGAAATCCGGATCGAGGTGGCGCATCACGCCGTCGGCGGTGACCAGCCCCTTGAACAGGATCGCCAGGTCGGTGGGCATGGCGAGGTCGTTCTCGCGGGCCATGTTCATGAAGTCGGTGAGCACCAGCCCGAGGTTCAGCGGGATCGAGGAGTGGCTCTCGACGAAGGACGTGGCCGAGACCTGAAGCTTCGTGAGGTCCGGATTGCTGGTGCCGGTCCAGTCGAGGAGCACGGCCATCAGGCCGTCCGCGTCCTGCTTGAGCATCGCGCCGATGAGCACCAGCAACTGCGAGCGCCGCCGCTGCGACAGCCGGCCGATGATGCCGAAATCGATGAACCCGATCTTGTTGCCCGGCATCGCCAGCATGTTGCCGGGGTGCGGATCGGCGTGGAACACGCCCTCGATCAGCGCCATCTGCAGGAAGGCGTCGGTGCCCTTCTGGGCGAGCAGCTTCTTGTCGAGCCCTGCCGCGCGGAGCGCCGCATCGTCGTTGGGCGGGATGCCGTGGATGAAGTCCTGGACCAGCACCCGCTCGGAGCAATACTCCCAGTGGATCTTTGGGAAGACGATGTCGTCGCGGTCCTCGAAGATCTGCGCCAGCAGCTCGCAATTGCGCGCCTCGTTGAGCAGGTCGAGCTCGCCGTTCAGGCCGTCGGCGAGGTGGCGCATCTGCTCCCGCGGCTGGTAGCGGGCCATGTCCGGCCACTCGTTCTCGACGATCCGGGCGCCGTGGGCCATCAGGCGCAGGTCCGCCTCGATGATCTTGCGCAGGTTCGGACGCAGCACCTTGACGATCACGTCCTCGCCCGTGTGCAGGCGCGCCCGGTAGACCTGCGCGATCGACGCGGAGGCGATCGGGTTGGTGTCGAACTCGGCGAACACCTCGTTGGGCGGGGCGCCGATATCCTGCTCGAGCTGCGGGCCGATCTGCTCCCACGACACCGGCACGACCTGGCTGTGGAGCTTCTGCAGCTCCTCGGTCCAGGTCGGCGACAGCAGGTCCGGGCGGCTCGCCAGCACCTGCCCGAACTTGATGAAGGTCGGGCCGAGCGCCTCGATCGCCCGGCGCAGGCGTTCGGGCTCGGACAGCCGGGTGACGTCGACCCGCGGCCGGCGGCGCGGCAGCAGCGGCAGGTAGCGCAGGCCGAGGCGGTCCACGACGCGCGTGACGCCGAAGCCGATCAGGATCGACGCGATCTCCGACAGCCTCTGACGGTCGCGGGCGGCAACGAAGGCTGTCTTCAGCATGAAGGGGGCGATCCGGTCGGACACGATTGGGCGTCCGGACAGCACGAGCATAAGGACTTTTTTGCGGTCGCGAGGCCCGGGCGCCTCCTGAAGGCGACAATAGAGCCGCCTCTGGAAACATCCCACGGGCGTCAGCCCCGGGTAACGTCAAACGGCCGGTGATCGACCGCACGTCCGTTGGAGCGGACCCCGAGGGCCGACTTTAGATCAGGGCGCGCTCCCAATCCTGCCGGCTATGAAGCACGTGAACGATCCGGATTGCTGCGCCGTCCTCGATATCGGCGATCATGCGCGCCGCGTGGGGACGAAGCCGCATGGGCGGCTTCAACGCACGCCGCTCCCGGGCCATACGGGGATCGGCGGCCAGCATCCGGAACGTGTCGAACAGGCCGTTCCGATCGCGCTCGGCTTGGGTCGAGCCGAGACGCAGTGCGTCGGTCGCGCCCGCCGTCAGGTCCGGGGTGCCGCGGCCGGGATGGGCGCGACACCGGGCGACCGGCGGGCGTCGCCGAAGCGGGCGTTGACCACCAGCAGCGTCACCACCACGGCGGAGAGGGCGAGCGCGGCCAGGAAGTACAGGCCGGCCTCGAAGCTGCCGGTGGTCTCGCGGATCCATCCGACCATCGACGGGGCGACGAAGCCGCCCAGATTGCCGATGCAGTTGATCAGCGCGATTCCGCCCGCCGCCGCGCTGCCGCTCAGGAACACCGACGGGAGCGCCCAGAACGGCGCCTTGGCCCCGTAGAGCCCTGCGGCGGCGAGCGCCATGAACGCCACCGCCCAGAGCGAGCCGGTGGCGAAGCCGGCGAGCGCCAGCCCAGTCGCGGTGAGTCCGAGGGCTGTGGCGAGCGTCACCCGGCGGTCGTCGTACCGGTCCGAGATCCAGCCGACGGTGAGGCCGCCGACGACGCCGAAGATATAGGGAACGGCGGTCATCAGGCCGGTCTGCATGTCGGACAGGCCGGTGCTCTTGAGGATTTGCGGCAGGAAGAACGCCAGGCCGAGATTGGCGCCGGTGTTGGCGAAGTAGATGAAGGACAGCGCAATCAGCCGAGGATCCGAGAGGGCCGTGCGCAGGCTGGTCCCGTGGGTGCCGGCGACACTGCTCTGCTCGGAATCGATCAGGGTCTGCAGGGCGGTGCGGTCGGCCGGCGCGAGCCAGTGCGCGTCCTTGGGCCGGTCCGGGATCAGGGCTAGGAACACGAAGCCGAACAGGGTGGTGGGAATGCCCTCCAACAGGAACAACCACTGCCAGCCCTTGAGGCCCAGGGTGCCGTCGAGCTGCATGATCGTGGTGGAGAGCGGCGCGCCGATCGCGAGCGAGACAGGGATTCCCACCGCGAAGGCACCGAAGATGCGGGCGCGATACGCCTTCGGGAACCAGTAGGTGAGGTAGAGGATCACCCCCGGGTAGAACCCGGCCTCGGCCGCGCCGAGCAGGAAGCGCAGGACCAGGAAGCTGGTCGAGCCCTGCACGAACATCATCGCGGCCGAGAGCAGGCCCCAGGTGATCATGATCCGGGCGATCCAGCGCCGGGCGCCAACCTTCTCGAGGATCAGGTTGCTCGGCACCTCGAAGATGAAATAGCCGATGAAGAAGATCCCGGCACCCAACCCGAACACCGCCGGCCCGATGCCGAGATCGGCGTTCATCCGCAGGGCCGCGAAGCCGACGTTGATCCGGTCTATATAGGCCATGACGTAGCCGATGAAGAGTAGCGGCATTAGCCTGAAGAAAACCTGCCGGACGATCCGGTCCTGTTCGCTGGCGATCATGGTTTCCTCGTTTTTGTTCTATTTTGTATTTGCACCGTCATCGCGAGGGTTGGCGAAGCGACCCGGTGCAGCGCGCGATCTTCGAGCGATGCTTGTCCCTGGTCTGCTTGACTGCGCCCGCGATGACGCTGGGCTCGTTTCGAGCCTTCTCAGAATGCCGGCTCGAGGCCGCTGGCGCGGTAGGCGTCGGCAGCCTCCGGCGTGGTCAGCCCGGCCAGGAAGCGCAGGGCGCCGGCGCGGTCGGTGGCGCCGCGCAGGAGCGCGGCCGAGAAGGTCGTGACCTCCTGAACAGGCTCCGGGAACGGCCCGACCACCTCGATGCCCGGCACGACCATCAGTTCGCTGATCTGCTGGACCGCGATGTCGGCCTCGCCCGAAACGAGCTTTTCCGCAGTGAAACCCTGCGGGATGATCGTCGCCCGGGCGTTCACCGCCTCGGCGAGTCCGAGCCGCGGCAGCAGGCCAGCGAAGTAGATGCCGCTGGCACCGGTGCGCGAATAGGCGACGGAGCGCGCCTCCAGCAGTGTCCGCTTCAGCGCGTCGACACCGCCGATATCCGGATGCGCCGCCCCGGCCTTCACGGCGATGCCGTAGCGGGAGCGCACGGCATCGACCCGGGTGTCGGGCTCGACCTGTCCTGCGGCGATCAGCCGGTCCATCGCGTCGGACAGCACGAACACCGCGTCGGCGGTCTCGCCCGCCTCCAGCGCCTTCATGATCACCGCTGTCGGCGCCCAGTCGATCGCCGCCCGGCCGCCCGCCGCCTCGAAGGCGGGGACGACATGAGCGTCGAAGGCGCCTCGCACCACCAGGGCGCATTTCAGCCGGGTCGTTTCCTGGGCGTCCGCCATGCCGGCTCCGGTCGTCTCGAGGTCTGTCATCACCGGGCCGGCGGCGCGGTGCGGGAATAATCGAGGGCGGTGAAGCCGCCGCCCTGGTAGCGCTCGATCACAGGGTCGCCGCTGGTCTTGCCCTCCAGAGCCGGGGCGTAGGAATCGGCACTGTCCTGAGGCGCCCAGCCGATGGTGTCGCGCCCGTCCCGGCGCCACCACGTCATGCGGCTGTTGTTCGAGGCGCCCCAGATCACCACCGATCCTTTCGGTCCGAGGGTCGGAGCCAGGGTGGCGCGGGTGATCAGCCGGGTCAGGTCGGCGTAGGACAGCCAGGTCGCCAGCATCCGCGCGTCGGTCGGCTCCGGGAAGCAGGAGCCGATGCGCAGGAAGACGCTCTCGACCCCGTGCTTGTCCCGGTACAGGCCGCCCATCATCTCGCCGTAGGCTTTCGACAGGCCGTAATAGCCGTCCGGCGCCAACGCGCAGTCGTCGTCCAGCACCTCGGTTCGCTCATGGAACCCGATCGTGTGGTTGGAGGCGGCGAACACCATGCGGGCGCGCTCCCGCCGGGCCGCCTCGTACGCGTGGTAGAGCCCGCGGATGTTCGGGCCGATCACCGTCTCGAACGGGTGCTCCACCGAGATCCCGCCGAAATGCAGGATCGTGCCGCAGCCCTCCGCCAGGCGCAGGATCGCCGGGCCGTCCTCCAGGTCGGCGACCTGGAAGCGCGCGCCCTCCGGCAGCGGATCGGGAAACGGCACCCGGTCTGTCAGGCGCAGCGTCCAGCCCTGCGCGCCGAGCGCCTTCGTCAGCACCCGGCCAAGCGCACCGGAGGCGCCGGTGAGGAGGATGGGCTTTTCGGGGATCGTGTCGGTGGGGGCGCTCATCGGTTCGCTCCGGGATCAGGCGGTTTTCACCGCGTTGAGAGGCGAGGCCGCCTGCGGGTCGTGCGGGCGCTTCACGAAGACCGCCATCGCGACGACGCCGGCCGCGGCAATCACGGCGGCGATCACGAAGGCGCTGGCGTAGCCGCCGAGATACTGCACTGCGAATCCCGTGGCGGTCGGCCCGATGATGCCCGAGATGTTGCTCAGCAGGTGGACGAATCCGCTCACGCCGCCGACCCGTGCCTCCGGCACCAACTCGTGGATCGTCGCCCAGCACGATTGCACCGAACTCGTCAGCATCAGTACCGCCAGCGCGATCAGCGCGACCGCCGTCGCGGCGTTCGGTGCGGCATTGACGGTGATCAGCGCGATGCCCGCGATGGCGAGCGGCACGATCGTGGTGATCTTCCGCGCCGCCAGCTTGTCGTCCATGCGCTTGTACAGGAGGTCGGCGACGATGCCGCCGCCCACATAGCCCACGAACCCGCAGGCCCAGGGGATCGAGGCTACGAACGCCATCTGCTGCACCGGCATGTGCAGGGCGTCGGTGAGGTAGCTCGGGAGCCACGAGAGGAAGATGTAGAGGGTGTAGTTCACCGCGAACATGCCGAGACCCAGCGACAGGGTGCTCGGCAGGAACAGATAGCCGCGCAGCGACCGCTCGTGGTCGGAGGCGGCGAGATGCGACACGGCCCGGCTGCGCTCGACCAGTTCGATCTCTTCCGCGGAGACCCGGGGGTTGTCCCGGGGCCGGTCGGTCATGAGGATCCGCCACGCCACCACCCAGAGCAGGCCGACGGCGCCGATGGCGACGAACGCCACCCGCCAGCCGTACTGGATCGCCAGCAGGCCGACGACGGGCGCCGCAATGGCACTGCCGACGGTCTGGCCCGAGAAGGTGACCCCGATGGTGCGCGCCGTCTCCTCTCGGGGAAACCACGTGGTGATGGTGCGGTTCGTGGTCGAGTTCATCGGCCCCTCGGCGAAACCGAACAGCGCGCGGACCACGAACATCTGGGCGAACCCGGTCACCGCGCCGGTGAGCATGCACAGGACCGACCAGGAGGTCGCCGCCCAGGTGTAGACGCTGCGCGGGCCGTAGCGGTCGGCGAGCTGGCCGCCCACGAAGGCGAACAGTGCGTAGCCGAAGAAGAAGGTGCTGAAGATCACCCCCAGCTCGGAGGGCGACAGGTTGAGGTCCTGCTTGACGAAGGGCGCGGCCACGCCAAGCGCGGCGCGGTCCATGTAGTTGATGATCCCGGCGATAAACAGCAGAGCTGCGATCAGGAACCTGTATCGTTTGGAAAACATCGGGCTTCCTCCGGATTGTCCATTTTTTGTTTTGTATTTTTTACAAGAACGCGATCGTGCAGGGGCTCGAACTCTGGCGTGAGCCCGTCTGGGTGAGATCCCCGGATCCGGGGTCGATGGTGAATTCGGCCAGGCTGTCGCCCTGCTCGTTGGCGACCAGGAGGCGGACCCCGTCCGGCGCCAGCGTCATGAAGCGCGGGTCCCGGCCGCCGGATGGCGTCCAGCCGGCCGGTTCGAGGTGGGAGTCGGCCACGCGGAAGCGCGCGATCCCGTCCTGGCCACGGTTCGAGGCGTAGACGAAGCGCCCGTCGGGCGTGACCACGATCGCCGCCGCCGTGCTCGCTCCGAAGAAGTCCGGCGGCAGCGTCGGGACGCACTGGAGCGGCGTGAGCGTCCCGGACGGCGCATCCCACCGGCAGGTGGCGACGGTGGAATCCAGTTCGTTGACCAGGAAGGCGAGGGCCCCGCCGGGATGGAACGCGATGTGGCGCGATCCGGCGCCCGGGCGCAGCACGGCTTCGGAGGCGATCTCCAGGTGGTGGCCGCCGATCCTGAGGATGAAGACCCGGTCGAGACCCTTGTCGGGCACCAGAACGTGGCGTCCGTCCGGCGACAGGACCACGTGGTGCGGGTGAGCGCCGGCCTGCTCGGTCCGGTGCGGGCCGGGCGCGCCGGGCATCGGGAGAACCTGCGCGGCCGGTTCCAGCCCGCCATCGGGCCGCACCGGCATCAGCGCGACCGAGCCGCTGGCGTAGTTCGCGACGATCAGGAACCGCCCGCTCGGGTCGAGCGCTTGGTGGACGCTGTTGGTACCACCGGTCTCCGCGCTGCCGAGGCTCCGCAGGGTGCCGTCCGGCGTGACCGTGAAGGCGGTGGCCGCCGCGCCGTCGCCCTGGACCGTGTAGAGCACACCGCGGGTGGGATCGGTCACCAGGAAGGACGGGTTGTCCAGCCCGTCGACCCGGCCGAGATGGGTCCAATCGTCGAGCCCGGCTCCAACACGGTAGACGTCGATGCCCTGGCCACGCGCCCGGCGCCGCGCGGTGGTGAAGCAGCCGACGAAGGCGAGGCCGAGGGGGGAGCGGGGCGCGTCGTCGGTCATGCCGGTCTCCGGATCAGCTCCGCCGCGGGACGCGGCGCAGGAAGTCCGGGTTCAGCTCGGACAGGCGGTTCACCCCGATCAGCGCCATGTCGCGGTTGAGCTCCTCCTTGAGGATCCGCATGGCATGCTCGACGCCCGCCGCCCCGCCGAGCGCCGCGCCGAACATGAACGGCCGGCCGAGCAGGACGAAATCGGCGCCGAGCGCCAGGGCCTTCATCACGTCGGTGCCGCGGCGGATGCCGCTGTCGACGATGATCTTCAGGTTGCCCTTCCGGGCGGCGATCTCGGGCAGCACGTCCAGGGGTGCGATGGCGTGGTCGAGCTGGCGGCCGCCATGGGTCGACAGGATCACGCCGTCTGCGCCGCAGTCCTTCGCGATTTCAACATCCTCGGGGGCCAGGAGCCCCTTCACGACGAGGTTGCCGGACCACTGCTTGCGGATCGCCTCCAGGTTCTTCCAGGAGAGCTGGTCTCGCGCGATGGTGTTGCGCACCGCGCCCTGCGACATCATCGGGGGGCCGCGCTCGGCCTCGGTGTTCTCGAAATGCGGGGCGCCGTGCTTCAGGAATGTCCGGGCGACGGTGCCCAGCAGCCAGCGCGGATGGGTCGCGCTCTGCCACGCGACCTTGGGCGTGACCTTGATCGGCATCGAGAAGCCGCTGCGGGTGTTGTGCTCGCGGTTGCCCAGCGTCGGGGTGTCGGCCGTCACCACGAAGGTGCGATAGCCGGTGGCCGCGACCCGGTCGAGCAGGCGGTCGATCCGGGTCTGGTCCCCCGGCAGGTAGCCCTGGAACCAGGCCTGCGGGTTCTGGGCGTACACGTCCTCCAGTTTGATCAGCGAGGAGGCGCTGAGGATCATCGGCAGGTTCATCCGCCGGGCCGCCTCGGCGAGAACGATGTCGCCGCGATAGGCGATGAACGCCGCCCCGCCGAGCGGCCCGACCCCGAAGGGGGCCGCGTAGGTGTGGCCGAACAGGTCTGTGACGGTGTCGCGGCCGGAGGTGTCGCGCATCAGCCGCGGCACGAGCGCATAATCAGCGTAGGCACCGCGGCTATGGGCGAGCGCCGCCCCGGTCTCGGCCCCGCCGGACACGTACTGGAAGATCATGTGCGGCAGCAGCCGCCGGGCGTGGCGCTCGAAATCATCGAGTGCCAGCAGGTCGCGGAACCGATAGGGCGTGACCGCGTCGCTGCGCTTGAGGCTGGTGACGAGGGCCTGCGGGCCGGCGATGCCGGGGGCCGCGGTATCGGCCTGCCCCACCGTGGGGGCCTCGCGCTCGGGAGCCCCCAGGCCGGAAGCCGGCTGGTCGAACGTCGCCATCCCCTCCTCCCTGGTTTTCAGCGGACCCGGATGTCTGCGGGCCGGCAGTCAATTTGAAAGCGCTTTCAGATAGCCAGCAACGTTCGGGAGTGTCAATATACTGCCGGTCCAGGCAACGCTTAGGCGCGGACGCGTACCGGGGGAGAGTCGAATTTCCGTGTTGGATGGGCCGGGTGAGATCCTCGAACCGCCGTCGCGCAGCCCGGTGGCGCGGGACGTGGCCCATCGCGCCGGGGTCTCGACCGCGACGGTCTCCCGGGTGCTCAACGGCTCGGCCGGGGTCCGGGCCGACAAGCGGGACGCCGTGATGCGCGCCGCGCAGGATCTCGGCTTCGTTGCCAACGGCGCCGCGCGGGCCCTCTCGACCCGCCGGTTCATGGCCGTCGGGGCCGTGGTCCCCAACATCGAGAACGAGGCGTTCGTGCGCGTCCTGTCGAGCTTCCAGGAGCGGCTCCGACAGGCCGACTACACCCTGGTCGCCGCCAATGCCGGCTACGACCTCGAGGACGAGCTGCGCGAGGCGACCTTCCTGCTGGAACGCGGCGTCGACGGGCTGATGCTGGTCGGCGACATCCACCACCCGGATCTCCATGCCCGCATCGCCCGGCACGGCATCCCGATGGTGCAGACCTTCAGCCTGTCGCGGGAGCGTCCCTGCGTCGGCTTCGACAACGCCGCTTCCGCGGCCCGGGCGGCGAACTACCTGATCGATCTGGGCCATCGCCGGATCGGGGTGATCTCCGGCCTGCGCAAGGACAACGACCGCGGCGGCGCCCGCGTCACCGGCATCGCGCAGGCGCTGGCGGCGCGCGGCCTGACGCTCGCCCCCGAGCACGACATCGAGATCTCCTATGGCATCGGGGGCGGCCGCGACGGCTTCCGCCAGATGCTGGCGGGCGGGCGTCCGCCCACCGCGATCATCTGCGGCACCGACCAGATCGCCTTCGGGGCGATGATCGAGGCCCGGGCAAGAGGGCTCGACGTACCCGACGACCTCTCGGTGATCGGCCACAACGATTCCGATTTCGCACCCTTCCTCGACCCGGCGCTGACCACCATCCGGATCCATTCCGCCGAGATCGGCCACGCTGCCGGGGACCACCTGATCGCCCGGATGCAGGGCCGCCCGATGGTGCGCCTGACCCAGATCGACGCCGAGCTGATCCTGCGCGCCAGCACGGCGCCGCCGCGCAAGCAGGACCTCGATTGAAGCGGATCAGCGATATCTTGCCACCGTTTTGAAATCGCTTACAACACCGTCATCGCCAAACGGACGCCCAACCGCGCCGCATCCCGGGAGACAACATGGCCCCGCGCATCGTCCTCCTGCACGCGACACCGGTCGCGATGGCTCCGATCCAGGCGGCCTTCACGGAGCGCTGGCCCGAGGCCGAGACGGTCAACCTGCTGGATGACGGCCTGTCCCTCGACCGGGCCAAGGAACCCGGCGAGATCTCGGAAGGGATGATCGACCGGTTCGTCCGGTTCGGGCGCTACGGTCACGACATGGACGCCGACGGCATCCTGATCACCTGCTCGGCCTTCGGACCGGCCATCGACCGGCTGATCGAGTCCGTGCCGGTGCCGGTGCTCAAGCCGAACGAGGCGATGTTCCGGGCGGCGATTGCGCAAGGCGAGCGCATCGGCATGCTGGCGACCTTCGGCCCCTCGATCGGCACCATGACCGATGAGTTCGAGGAATTCGTCGGCCAGGCCGGCCGGCCGGCGAGCCTGCGGACGATCCTGGTGGACGACGCCATGGTGCGCCTGCGCGCCGGCGACGCCGAGACCCACAACCGGCTGATCGCGGCCCGCGCTTCGGAACTGTCCGACTGCGACGCGATCATGCTGGCGCATTTCTCGACCTCCCGGGCGGCCGAGGCCGTGCGCGCGGTGGTCGATGTCCCGGTCCTGACGGCGCCCCACGCGGCGGTGGACCGGATGCGCGCGATGATCGAGACGGCTGGGAGGGCCTGATCCATGAAGCTCGGTACCTTTTCCGACCGCCTCAGTGGCCATTGCGGGTTCCTGTTCACGGAGCGGCCGCTGGCGGAGCGGTTCGCCGCCGCGGCCCGAGCCGGGTTCCGGGCGGTGGAGCACCCCAACCTGTTCGCGACCCCGGCCCGGGACGTTGCGGCCTGGCTCGATCGGGCCGGCGTGCCGCTGGTTCAGACCGGCTTTCCGGCCGGCGACGCCTCCAAGGGGGAGAAGGGCTTCGCGGCCCTGCCGGACAAGGTCGCGTATTTCCGCTCCACCATCGAGCCGACCCTGGACTATGTCGCGCAGCTCGGCTGCCGGATGGTCCACCCGATGGCGGGCGTCCGGCCGGCCGGCGCTGAGCCCGCGCGGCTGTGGGACACCTATCTCGACAACCTCGCCTTCGCGGCCGACGCCGCCAAGGCCCGCGGCATGACGGTGATCGTCGAGCCGATCGGCCCGGGCTCCATCGCCGATTACGTGATCGACGACCCGCTCAAGGCCGTGGATGCGATCCGTGCCGTGGGCCGGGACAACGTCAAGCTGCTGTTCGACGCCTATCACTGCGTCTGCCTCGGCCATGACCCGGCGGCGCTGATCCGGGCACACGCACCGCTGATCGCCCATGTCCAGATCGCCGACAATCCCGGCCGGCACGAGCCCGGCACCGGTACCATCGCGTTCGACCCGATCCTCGAAGCGCTGGAAGCCGTTGGCTATGCCGGCTTCATCGGCTGCGAATATCACCCGGCCGCGGGCACAGAGGCGGGCCTCGGCTGGATGCGCGCAGCCTCGGCGTAGGGCCGGTGGCCGTCAGAACCGCGCTGCGACGCCGCCCATGATGGTGCGCGGCTGGCCCGGGGTGGCGTAGCGGTTCTGGAAGGCGCTGTCGTAGTAGATCGCGTCGAACAGGTTGTCGACGTTGAGGTAGACCCGGACATCCGGCGTGATCTGATAATACGATATCAAGTTCACCACCGTGTAGGCGGGCATCGTGAACGTCGACACGGCCGTCCCGGCGACGCGCTGGCCGACCACGTTGAGCCCGCCCCCGAAGCCGAGCCCCTTCAGGGCGCCGCCCTGGACCTCGTAGACCGCCTGCATGGCAAAGCTGTTGGCAGGAATGTTGGCCAGTCGGGTCCCGACCGGGATCGTGTTGTCCCGCGCCACCGCCGCATCGACATAGGTGTAGGTGCCGATCACGCGCAGGCCCGGCGCCAGCTCGCCTGCCAGGGTGAGATCGAAGCCGCGGCTCTGCACCACGCCGGCGGCGACGTTGAAAGCGGAATCGACCGGGTCCGTGGTCGGGACGTTGGTGCGAAGGATGTCGAACACGGCCGCGGTGGCGTTGAGCCGCCCTTCGAGCAGGCCGACCTTCACGCCGGCCTCGTAGCCCTCGCCGCCCTCGAAGGCGAGGGGCTGGCCGCGCCGGTCGAAGCCGGTGCTGGGCTTGAACGAGCGCGCGTAGTTTCCGTAGACCGCGACCGCGTCGGACAGATCGTAGACCAAGCCGAAGCGCGGCAGCGCCTCCGTGCCGCGCAGGTTCGTCGTGCGGTTATTCAGATAGGACGTCGAGTCCTGTCCGACATCCTCGACCCGGACCCCCACCAGGGCGTGCAGCTGAGGGGTGACGTCGATCTGGTCCTGGACGTAGCCCGCGTAGCTCTCCGTGTGCTGCAGGAAGTTGGTGATGGTGGGCAGGCTGCGCGGCAGCGCCTGGCCATAGCGCGGCGCCAGCAGGTCGAGCAGGAACGGATAGGTTGCGGCGTTCGAGCGGTCGAAGATCTCCCGGTAGCGGTAGCGGTCGTATTCGAGGCCGAGCAGCAGCGTGTGGTGCAGGAAGCCGGTGTCGAACTTGCCGGCCAAGTTGACCTGCACATCGGTGTCGGACCACGTCAGGTCGCGCCGTTCCAGGTTCCGGCGCAGGTTGCGGCCGTCCGGCAGGAAGCCGTTGGCGGCCGCGCCGACGCCCCAGCTCTTCAGGGACCCGCCGAGCACCTGCGCGCCGGCCGTGAGCACCCAGTCCTGGTCGAACCGGTGCTCGATCCGCAGCTGGCCCAAGGCGTCCTGGACCACGCTCTGCGGCAGGCCGGGCTCGCCGAGGAAGCGGGAGCGCGGGACGTTGCGCAGTCGGCCCTGGAGGGGGACGATGCCGCGATCGAAGGTCGTGCCGGTGCTGACGAAGGCGCCTTCCAGGGTGATCGTCGTGTCCGCGCTGGGCTTCCAGGCAAGGACGGGGGCGACGTGGTAGCGGTCGCCGCTCACGAAATCGCGAAAACTGCCGTTGTCCTCCACCGCGCCGGTGATGCGGGCGAGCACCTGGCCGTTTTCGTCGAGCGCCCCGGTGGCGTCGAAGGTGCTGCGCTTGGCGCCGTAGCTGCCGTACTGCGTGCCGATCGCCAGCGATCGCTCGGCCAAGGGCTGCTTGGTGACGATGTTGAAGGTGCCGCCGGGATCGCCGCGTCCGTACAGGAAGGCCGACGGACCCTTGAGCACTTCGATCCGCTCGATCGCGACGATGTCCGGCGCGTTCGGGTAGCCCCGACTGATCGGGAATCCGTTGCGATAATAGTCGAACACGGAGAAGCCGCGGATCGTGACTTCGGTCAGGCCGAGGCCGCCGAAACTGTTGGCGCGGCCGACGCCGGCCAGGTCGAGGGCGGTGTCGATCCGCGTAGCGGCCGCGTCCTCCAGCACCTGCCGGGTTACCGGCACGACCGTCTGCGGGACGTCGCGCAGGGGCGTATCGGTGCGGGTGGCGCTGATCGTGGTCGCGGGGGCGTAGCCCTCCGGGGCCCGGGACGGACCGCCCTGACCGGTGACCGAGAGTTCTTCGAGTTGGACCTCGTGATTCGCCTCGAATGCAGGTTCTGCCTGAGCCCGATCCGAGCTCATCACAGCAGAGCAGCCGATGATGAGCGCCGACGCAGCGAACTTTGCGCCCCAACAAGAAGTAATCGGTCCGGATTGTTTGAAGTTTTTCACCACGTTCTCAAGCCAAGCTGCGTTCAGGCTGCCGGTATGGTTTCTGTGAACCAAAACGGTCAAGCTTGATCGCGGGCCTGTGCCCGGCGCAAAACTTGGAATGACTTTGAACTAGCCGTGGGATATCTTACGAGCGCTCAAAACTGCCCGCAGGCAGGGCCGGCGCGTTGCTGTCGCGCAACATCGCGGGCGGGCGGTTCGCGCGTGTCTTCGACACCGTGGTCTGGCTACGCAGCCCCGAACAGCCGCGCCCGGCGCTCCAGCACGGCCGGCCAGACTTCCGGGTTCACCAGGCGGGGCGGGGTCTCACCGCGCAGAAGGCCGATGATCTGCTCGGCGCCCCACGAGGCCACGTTCCGGCGCGCCTCGTGGGTGACGCCGGCGGTGTGGTAGGTCGCCACCACGGTGTCGAGCTGCAGCAGGCCGGAATCACGGGGCGGGGGCTCCGGTGCCCACACGTCGAGGCCGGCCCCCGCGAGATGGCCGGCCGTGAGGGCATCGGCCAAAGCCGCCTCGTCGTGAACGCCGCCCCGGGCCGTGGTGATGAACAGCGCGCCGGACTTCATGGCCGCGAAGGTCGTGGCGTCGAAGCTGTCCCGGGTCGTGTCGTCGAGCGGGCAATGCAGGGACACGATGTCGGACTCGGCGAGCAGCCGCGCGCGATCCACCGGCTCTGCGCCGCGCGCTCGGATCTCGTCGGCCGCGAGCAGCGGGTCGTAGGCCAGGACCCGCATGTCGAACCCGCGGGCGAGCTTTGCGACCTCCCGGCCGGTATGGCCGATGCCGACGAGCCCGAGGGTCGCGCCGCCGATCTCACGGCCCATCAGCGATTCCCGCGAGAAGCCCCGTTCCGTCCGCAGCAGCCGGTCCGAGACGCAGATCTTGCGCGAGACGGCGAGCATCAGGCCGATGGCAAGTTCCGCCACCGAGCGGGCATTGCCGCCGACCTGGTTGACCACGGCGACGCCCGCCCGGGTACAGGCGGCCGCGTCCACCGTGTCGAAGCCCGCCCCGCCGGACGACACCGCCAGCAGGTTCGGGCAGCCGGCCAGAAGGCCGTCGGTGACGTGCCAGCGGCGGGGCAGCTCGTCCCGTGCCGGGGAGACGTGGAAGACATGCGCCTGCGCCAGCAGGGCCTCGAGCGTTTCCGCCGGGCCCTGCAGGTCGCCGACCTGGAGGTCGATATCGGGCTCGGCCCTCAGCCGCGCATCGAAGACCGGGTTGATCCAGAGATTGAACCGGCAGACGCGCTTGAGGGCCGCCATCGGGTCAGCCCTTCACAACGGCGTCGATCGCATCGACCACGTGGTCGATGTTGTGGGTGTTGACCGCCGCCACGCAGATCCGGCCCGTCTCCAGGGCATAGACCTCGTGCTCGGTGCGCAGGCGGGTCGCCTCCTCGGGGCTCAGCCCGGTGTAGGAGAACATGCCCTTCTGCGTCTTGATCGCGTCGAAACCACGCTCGGGGTGGCGCTGCTGCAGGCTGTCGGCCATGCGCACCCGCATGGAACGGATCCGCTCACGCATCTCGGCCAGCTCCCGCTCCCAGTCGGCGCGCAGCTCCGGATCGGTCAGCACCATCTCGACGATGGCCGCGCCGTGGGTCACCGGGTTCGAGTAGCTCGCCCGCACAAGCCGCTTGGCCAGGGACTCGACCTTGGTCTTCAAAGCCGGGGTTTCGGCGACGATCGTCAGCGCGCCGACGCGCTCGCCGTAGAGCGAGAACGACTTCGAGAACGACGAGGCGACGAAGAACTCCTGGCCCGACTCGGCGAACAGGCGCACCGGTGCGGCGTCCGCATCGAGGCCGTCGCCGAAGCCCTGGTAAGCGATGTCGAGGAACGGGATCAGGCCGCGCTCCGCGAGCAAGGGTGCGAGGTCGCGCCACTCGTCGGGTGTCAGGTCGGCGCCGGTCGGGTTGTGGCAGCAGGCGTGCAGCACCACGATCGAGCCCTTGGGCAGCGTCTCGAGGTAGGCGCGCATCGCCGGGTAGTAGACGCCGCCGGTCTCGGCCGAGAAATACGGGTAGTCGACGACGGTGAAGCCGGCCTGCGTGAACAGCGCCTTGTGGTTTTCCCAGCTCGGGTTGCTCACCGCCACGGTGGCGCCGGGATTGAGCACCGCGAGCACGTCGGCGCCGGTCTTGAGGGCGCCGGTGCCGCCGATGCTCTGGAGCGTCGCGGTGCGGTTCTGCGTCAGGATCGGGGCGCCCGCACCGAACAGCAGGGCCTGGACCGCGTCGCGGAACGGCTTGGTCCCCTCGATCGGCCGGTAGGTCTTCGGCAGACCCTTCTCGATCCAGCGCTTCTCGGCGGTCTGCACGGCGCGCAGGCGCGGCACCTTGCCCTCGGCATCCGTGTAGACCCCGACCACAAGGTTGAGCTTTTTCGTGCTCGTGTCGGCGTTGAAAGCCTCGAACAGGCGCATGATCGGGTCGAGCGGCGCGTCCTGGATGCCGGCGAACAGCGAGGTCATGATCGTCAATCGTCCCAGAGGGTCTTCGATGCGGCGCGAGCGGGCGGATCTGTCCGAAGTCGCGGGTCGGCCGACGCCCTTATTTCCCACATCGCGCCTGCCCGCCAGCGCTTCCGCGCGCAGCTGCATCCCGATCCGCTCAAGGATGAATGGATTTTGAAACCGCAGGCCGCGAACGCGTTTGGGTTCGCCTCCTCTGTCCGCGAAAGCCCGTGGCCAGCTTGTCGGACCGGTGCACGGGCCCTGCGATGCACGCTTCCCGCCCGGCGCGACTGCCCATAACGTGTGGCGATGAAGCAGATCCTCGCCCCGATCGTCGCCGTTCTCCTGGCCGCGGCACCGGCCGCCGCTCAGGCCCCGGTGCGGATCGGCCTGTCGGCGCCGCTCACCGGGCCGGATGCCGCCTTCGGCCAGGGGCTGCGGCAGGGCGCCGAGCAGGCCGTCGCCGACCTGAACCGCGCCGGCGGCGGCCGGCCGAAATTCGCCCTGGTGCCGGCCGACGATACCGGCGATCCCAGGCAAGCCCTCGCCGCCGCGAAGAAATTCGCTGCCGACGGCGTGCGCTTCGTCGTCGGGCCACTCGAATCCGGGGCGGTCGCGGCGGCGGCCCCGGTCTACGAGGAGGCCGGCGCCGTGATGGTCGCGCCCGGCGCCACCTATACGCCCCTGACCGGCCGCGGGTTGTGGAACCTGTTCCGGCTCGGCCCGAGCGACGCGCAGCAGGGCCGAGCCGCGGGGAGCTATCTCGTCAAGGCGTTCGCCGGCCGGCGGGTCGCCATCGTCAACGATCGCTCGACCTACGGGCGCGGCCTCGCCGAGGCGGTGGCGGCGCGCCTGAAGGAGGCCGGCACCCCGGAGGTGCTGTTCGACGGCTTTCCCCGCGGCACCCGCGACCTCTCCGATCTGGTCGGACGGCTGAAGGCGGCCCGGGTCGAGGCGGTGTATTTCGGGGGGCTCGCCCCGGAGGCCGCCACCCTGGTTCGCGCCCTGCGCGAGGCGTCCATCGGTGCTTCGCTGGTCGCGGGCGACGGCATCCTCGATCCCGCGTTCGCGGCTGTCGCCGGTGCGGCCGGGGAGGGGACCGTGATGACCCTGCCGCCCGATTCCCCGCGCCTGCCCGAGCCGAAGGGCAGCAAGGCGCCGGCGCGCAGCCCCGAGGCCGAGAGCGTCGCGGCGTCGGGCTACGCGGCGGTGGAGGTGCTGGCGCAAGGCTTGGAGCGCGCCCGTGCGGCGGACCCGAAGGCCGGACGCGTTCCGGACGGCCGCAAGGTCGCCGAGGCCCTGCACGGCACCCAGCCGGCGCGCACGATCCTCGGGCCGGTCGGCTTCGACGAACGCGGCGACCGGATCACCGGACCGGTCACCCTGCGGGTCTGGCGGCGGACACCGGACGGGCGCCTGGACTACGCCGGCAACGACGTCTCCGGTCCGTGAGGGCGGGCCACTCGGGAGCGCGATCCGGGGACGTGCCGGACGCGGCATTCCGGAGATGCCCTCCGGTTTTTTCGAAAAGATGAGGCCAAATCAGCGTTTGCGCGCATCATCCGGGGCTCGATATCCAGTCCGAAGCGCACGGCGTGACTTGCCGCGGGATCGTACGACGACTAAATGCGGGCAGCGTCGCTGAGCAGGCGCGGACCGTCCGTCGGATCGGATCCGCGCCCTGTGGCGTTTCCCGAGCTTGATGACAGCCGTAGAAGTTTTGCCGGAACGCCTGCTGCCGGACGGTCCGACTGGAGAAGGTGCATGGCGAAAGAAGAATTGATGCAGTTCGACGGTCTCGTGATCGAGATCTTGCCGGACGCGCGCTACCGCGTACAGCTCGACCAGGGCCACGAGATCGTCGCCTACACGGCCGGCAAGATGAAGAAGAACCGCATCAAGACGCTGGCGGGTGATCGGGTCACGGTCGAGATGTCGCCCTACGATCTCGAGAAGGGCCGCCTCGTGTTTCGTCATAAGGACGAGCGCTCCGCGGGTCCGCGTCCGCAGGTGCGGGGCGGTCAGTTCCGCCGCCGCTGATGGCTGAGCGCGCGACCCGGGGTTCCTCGGTCGCGCCGGCCTATCTGCTCCTCACGCTCACGGCGCTGCTCTGGGCCGGGAATGCGGTCAGCAGCCGCTGGGCCCCCGGCCACGTCTCGCCTCAGGTGATCACGACGCTGCGCTGGGCGGTGGCCTGCACGGCGCTCGCGCCGTTCGCGGCCCGCAGGCTCGTCGCGGAATGGCCGCTCCTGCGGCCCCACTGGCTGCGCATCCTGCTGATGGGCGGCCTCGGCTACACAGCCTTCAATTGCCTGTTCTACACTGCCGGCGTCCATACCGGCGCGGTCAACCTGGCGCTGTTCCAGGGGGCGATCCCGGTCCTGGTGATCCTGCTCAACCGCGTGGCCTACCGGGTGCCGGTCACCGCCGGCCAGATGATCGGCGTGGTCCTGACGCTGATCGGCGCCGGCATCGCCGCGACCCAAGGTGACTGGTCGGTCCTGACGCGCCTCGATTTCAACCGGGGCGATGTCCTCGTGTTCGGCGCCTGCCTGCTCTACGCGGGCTACACGATCTTCCTGCCGACGCGTCCGAAGGTTACGGCGCTGGCGTTCTTCGCCGCCATGGCGATCGCCGCCTTCGTGACCTCGCTGCCGCCCCTCGCCGTCGAGTGGGCTACGGGGCACGCGGTCTGGCCCGGGCTGGCGGGCTGGGCGATGGTCGCCTTCGTTGGCCTGGGCCCATCGCTGATGGCGCAGCTGTTCTTTATGCGCGGGGTCGAACTGATCGGCCCGAACCGGGCCGGCCTGTTCGTCAACCTCGTGCCGATCTTCGGCGCGGGTCTCGCCGTCCTGCTGGTCGGCGAGCCGTTCGGGGCGACTCAAGCCGTCGCCCTGGCCCTGGTGCTCGGGGGGATCGCCTGTGCCGAGCGCCTGAAGCCGGCGCCGGCCGCAGGGGCGATCCCCGAAGCCGCCTATTCGCAGACGCGGACGCGCCGGATGTAGACGTCGCCGTAGGGGTCGATCGTGCGGCGGCGCTCGAAGTGGCAGACCGGACCGTAATCCTCTTCCACGTAGACAGGCGGCGGGGCGCGGTAGACCGGCCGGCCCGGATAGTAGCCATTGTTGGCCGACGACGCGATGGCGCCGCCGACTGCGAGGCCGCCGAGCACGCCGAGGGCCGCCGCGCCGCCGGCGCCGATCCCGTCACGGGCCTGGGCGGCCGGCGAGAGGGTGGCGAGGCTCCCGACGATGAGGCTCGTCGCGAGAAGGTACTTCATGACATTCCCCCTGATGGGTGCGATTCGGTCAGGCGTAGGCTGACTACCACACTTCAGCTTTGGGGCGTTTGTTCGGCCGCACATCACGACTTGACGTGGGGTGTTCCGACGCACCAAACCCGGATCGGACGCATCAAAACAACAACCGCGAGCGGAGGCCGGCATGGTGACACGGGGCTTCGTCGGGCGCAGGCAGCCGCCCGAGACGGGCGCGCGCATCCCGCCCGGCCAATATCTCACCGAGGATTTCCCGATCCTGCAGATCGGCCCCAACCCGACCGTGGATCCGGCCACCTGGCGGTTCACGCTGCGCGAGGGCTCGCGGCCGATCAAGACGTGGAGCTGGGAGGACTTCGAGGCTCTGCCCCGTACCACCTGGCAGGGGGACATTCACTGCGTCACCAAGTGGTCGAAGTTCGACACCGCCTGGGAGGGCGTGAGCTTCGACGACCTGCTGGCCGATGCCGGCATCGCGGCGCCGACCGGGTATCTCCTGGCCGAATCCTACGACGACTATACCACCAACGTGCCGGTGGCCGACCTCGTGAACGGCCGCGCCATGGTGGCGACGCGCTATGCCGGCCAGCCGATCCACCCAGATCACGGCGGCCCGGCGCGGCTGCTCGTGCCGCACCTCTATTTCTGGAAGAGCGCCAAGTGGGTGAAGGGCCTTCGCTTCACCCAGACCGACACCGCCGGCTTCTGGGAGCTGCGCGGCTATCACATGTACGGGGATCCCTGGCGTGAGCAGCGCTACACCGGTGACTAAGCCGATCGTCTTCCGCTGGCACCAGGCCGAGATCACCGCGATCGCGCCCGTCACCCCGCAGGTGAAGAGCTTTCGGCTGCGCTGTGACATCGCTCAGGCCTACCGGGCCGGCCAGCACGTCGATGTCCGCCTGACCGCCGAGGACGGCTACCAGGCCCAGCGCAGCTACTCGATCGCCTCGGCGCCCGACGGCAGCGGCACCCTCGAGCTGATGGTCGAGGCGCTGCCTGACGGCGAGGTCTCGGGCTGGTTCTCGGAGGCCGCCGAAGTCGGCGACCGGGTCGAGTTGCGCGGGCCGATCGGCGGCTCGTTCTCCTGGGACGGTCCGGACGGCGGCCCGCTGCTGCTGGGGGCCGGCGGATCCGGCGTGGTGCCACTGCTGGCGATGCTGCGCCGGCGTGCGCTGGTCGCTCCGCAGATCCCGGCGGCCCTGATCTACTCTGCCCACACCCGCGCGGGGGCGATCGCGCTGCCCGAGCTGGAGCGCCTTGCCGGCGACGGAACCGGATTCTCCCTGCACATCACCACCACCCGGGATGCCGGTGGCCGGCGGATCGACGCCGCCCTCGTGGCCGGCGCCCTGACGCGGCTCGGACGACCCGAAAAGGTCTTCCTCTGCGGTTCGAACCGATTCGTCGGCGCGGCCTCCGACTTGATCCTGGCGGCGGGCGTCCCTGCGGGCGTGATCCGGACCGAGCGGTTCGGGAGCTGATCAGGGGCTGAAGATCAGGACGAGGTAGACGAAGAACACAACGAGGTGCACGGCGCCCTCCAGGACCGTCGTTCGCAGGCCCGAGAAAGTCTGCGTGCTCAGGATCAGCGTGACCGCCAGCAGCGTCATCTCGGTCGGCTTGAGGCCGAGCACCACGGTCTGGCCAGTCAGCAGGCCGATCGTCAGGATCGCCGGCACCGTGAGGCCGACCGTCGAGGTCGCCGCGCCCAGGCACAGGTTGATCGCTCGCTGCAACTCGTTGCGGGCGATGGCCTTCAGCGCCGAGATCGCCTCCGGGGTGAACACGATGGCGGCGATCAGCACGCCGCCGAGCGCGGAGGGCGCACCGAGCGCCGCGATGCCGTGGTCGAGGATCACCGCGAGACTTTTGGCCAGCAGCACGATCGGAACGACGTTGGCGAGCAGCAGGACGACGTGCTTCGCGATCGCGCCGCGCGAGGTCGAGCCCGAGGTGGACCCGCTGTCCGCCTCCTCTTCCGCATCCTGGAAGAAATCGCTGTGCCGGCTGGTCTGGATCAGCAGGAACACCCCGTAGAGCGCCAGCGTGAACACCGAGAAGGTCACGGCCTGCAGGGTGGTCAGGGTGCCGTCGGCGGTCGAGCTGGTGAAGTTCGGGATGATCAGCGCGACAGTCGTCAGCGGGATGATCACCGACAGGAAGGCCGAGGCCCCCTGCAGGTTGTAGCTCTGCTGGTGGTGGCGCAGGCCGCCCATCAGCAGCCCGAGGCCGACCACGCCGTTCAGGACGATCATCAGCACGGCGAACATCGTGTCGCGGCCGAGCGTCGGCGCATCCTTGGCCGAGAGCATCACGGCGGAGATCAGCGCCACCTCGATGATCACGATCGACAGCGTCAGCACCAGGGTGCCGAGCGGCTCGCCGAGGCGATGCGCCAGCTCCTCGGCCTCGTGCACCACCCCAAAGGCCGCCCAGACGATGACCGCGAGCAGCCAGGCGAACAGGCCGCCCGCGAACCAGGGCTGCGACAGGTCCCCGAGCCAGGCCTTCCCGAACCACGCGAAGGCGAGAACCGTCGCCCACGCCACAGCCAGCCGCAGGGCTCCCGTCATGATCTTGGTGGTCCCCGGCCGGATCGTTTTGGTGGTGTCGCGCAAGGTGTTAGACTACCTCATAGGCGATTCCTGTGACGTGACCAGCGGTGGCGTCGAGATAGGGGAACGCGATGCGCATGTCCGTGACAGATGCCAACGCGCAGCTCACGGAACTCGTCCGGCGCGCGGAGACCGGCGACGCGGTGATCCTGACTCGCCATGGCCGGCCGGTCGTCCGCATGGTGGCCGTGGAGCCGAAGCCAGATCGGACGGTGCGCCGGGCGCTCATCGAGGCGATTCAGGTCGCCGCTTCCGCATAGCTCACCCCTGGCCCGCGCGCCGCCCGCAGCCAGGATTTCCTCTACGACCCGGACGGCCTGCCCGGATGATCGCGAATGACACCTCCGCGCTCATGGCGATCCTCCAGAACGAGCCGGAGGCGGAGCGTTGCATCGCCCTCATCGAGCGCGAGAACAGGCTCGTGATGTCGGCGGCGACGGTCGCCGAAGCGTTGATCGTGTCGGAGCGCCGGAACATCGGCGACGAGATGGGCCGCCTGATCCACGGGCTCGCCATCGAGATTGTGTCGGTCACCGCAGCCTCGGCCGGACGCGTCGCGGCATGCTATCGGCGCTGGGGCAAGGGCCTGCATCCGCCCGGTCTGAACTTCGGAGATTACTTCACCTACGATGTCGCCAAGGAACACGGCTGCCCACCGCTGTATGTCGGTGCGGATTTCAGCCGGACCGACATCACCGCACCGGTCTGCTGACGCGCAACCGGCCCATGCCGTGGTGGGAGTGGTCATCGGGCCCCGTAGGCGCTACCTTGTCGGGACCCGAATAAAGTCCGGTGCCTGATTCCTCCGCCGCGCGATGGCGCGCTGCCGGGCGCGGCGCGGCCGTTGAGAGTTTCCGAAACTTGCCCTTCCCGACCCTGCCCGCCCCCCTCGCGCGGGCCCTGTCCGAGCGCGGCTACGCCGATCCCACCCCGGTCCAGGCCGCGGTGCTGGAAGCGGCGGCCGGCGCCCGCGACCTCCTCGTCTCCGCCCAGACCGGCTCCGGCAAGACCGTGGCCTACGGTCTCGCCATGGCCGACATGCTCTTCGGCCGAGGGGCGGATGAGGAGGCCGGCGCGTCCGAGATGCTGCCGCCCGCGGGCGCGCCGCTCGCCCTGGTGATCGCCCCGACGCGCGAATTGGCGCTCCAGGTCCAGCGCGAGCTGCTTTGGCTCTACGCCCCGGCCGGCGGTCGCGTCACCGCCTGCGTCGGCGGCATGGATCCCCGCCGTGAGGCCCGGATGATGGCCGACGGCACCCATATCGTGGTCGGCACCCCGGGCCGGCTGCGCGACCACCTCGAGCGCCGCAACCTCGACCCGACCAACCTGCGCGCCGTCGTGCTCGACGAGGCCGACGAGATGCTCGACCTCGGCTTCCGCGAGGATATCGAGTTCATCCTCTCGGCCACCCCGCCGGAGCGCGCGACCTACCTGTTCTCCGCGACCCTGCCGAAAGCGATCGAGGCCCTGGCCGAGCGCTACCAGCGCAATGCCCTGCGGCTGGCGATCAAGGGCGAGAGCAAGGGCCACGCCGACATCGCCTACCGGGCGGTGCGGATCATGCCGCGCGAGACCGAGCACGTGGTGCTCAACCTCCTGCGCGAGGCGGACGCGCCGACCGCGATCGTGTTCTGCAACACCCGCAACGCGGTGCGCCATCTCCAGGCGAGCCTCACCGAGCGCGGCTTCTCGGTGGTCGCGCTCTCGGGCGAACTCGGCCAGGGCGAGCGCAACGCCGCCCTCCAGGCCCTGCGCGACGGCCGCGCCCGGGTCTGCGTCGCCACCGACGTGGCGGCCCGCGGTATCGATCTGCCGTCGCTGAGCCTCGTGATCCACGCCGACCTGCCGCACGACGCCGAGGTGCTGCAGCACCGCAGCGGGCGCACCGGCCGGGCCGGGCGCAAGGGCACCTCGGTGCTGCTGATCCCGAACTCCCGCCGCCGCCGCGCCGAGCAGATGTTCGCCACCGCCAAGGTCAGCCCGGAATGGTCGGGGCCGCCCTCGGCCGACGACATTCGCAAGCTCGACGGCGAGCGCATGCTGTCCGACCCGCTCTTCTCCGAGCCGCCGGCCGAGGAGGATGTCGCGCTCGCCGGCGCCCTGCTCGCCGGCAAGACGCCGGAGGAACTCGCCGCCCTGCTGGCGCGGGTCTACCGCACCCGCCTGCCGGCGCCCGAAGAGGTCAGCGATCCCGGCGAGGGCCGTGCGCCGCGCGGCGTCAGCGAGCGCCCGCCCTACGACCCGATGAACCCCGAGCAGATCGCCGCCCTGGGTCCGGCGGTGTGGTTCCGGCTCAATCTCGGCCGGCGCGACAACGCCGACCCGCGCAGGCTGCTTCCGATGCTGACCCGCCGCGGCGGTATTGGCCGCCAGGAGATCGGCGCGATCCGGATCTTCGACCGGGAGACCAAGTTCGAGATCCGCGGCAACGCCGCCGCGCGCTTCGCGGAGGCGTTCGCCCGCAACGGCTCGCCGGAGATTCAGGTCGAGGCCTTGGCTGGGGATGCCGGCCCGGCCGAGCGCAAGACCAGCCCGAGTGGCCCGAAGGGGTTTGCCAGCCCGCGCGCCGGCAAGCACCAGCGCCAGGCCGAGCGGTCCGGTCCCCGGCCCGATCACAAGCCGGGCCGGAACACCGGCCGGAGCTGATCCTGTCGAAATCCTGAACGGGGGCGACGCTGCGCCCCCGGACGGCCTTGGAGCGCCGCCCCGAACGCCACCCGCCCCGCGATCCGCAAAGACGATGCGGATCGCGGGGCGGGCGTATCGATCCGGTCCGGTACCGGGCTTGAGGCGCTAGAACACCTTCTTCATCGCATCGCCGAGTGCGTCGACGCTCTCCTTCAGCTTCCGGCCGGCAGGCGCCAGGGACGGAAGCTTGATGCCGAGCACCTCGGTCTCCTCGTCGGCCGGCTCGGCCTGCGCGACGGTCGCGGCGCCGGGCTTGATCGCATCGGCGGTCTTCTTCGCCACGGGTGGCTTGCTCACGGCCACCGCCTTGCGGGCAGGCTTCTCGGGTGAGGCCGGAATTGGCGTCGCCGCAACCGGCTTCGGCGCGGGCGTCGCGGCGGGTACGACCGCATCGCGGGCCCGGACGGTCTCGGACGCCCGCGGCTGCTGCAGCGCGGCGGTGCGGGTCGGCGGTAGAGGCACGACCTGCCGGGCGGCGGTGATCGGCGCGACCGGCGTCGGCGTCGGGATCCGCTTGGTCGGCGCCTCAGGCGCGGCGACGCTCTTCACGGGCGGTGGGGCGCTCGGTGTGCTTCTGGCCGGCACGGACATGGGCGGGCTCGCGACGACCGGCGCGGGCGCCAAGGCCTCCGGCAGGACGGCCATGCGCAGAGCCGGCTTCTCGGGCTCAGCCGGCTTCGGGGCGTTGGGAGCGGTGGAAGCCATTCCGGCCACGGCCGGAAGACCGTCCTTCAATTCGGGCCAGTCCGCAGCCCGGCTCGGCGGTCCCAGCTTAACGGGTGTCGGGGCTGCGAGCCCTGCCATCAGGGTCGAGGCGGCGACCCCGAAGCCCGCCAGCGCGCTCACGCCGACCAGCCCGGCTAGGACCAGTCGCAGGCTGGGCTTGCGTCCGGGACGGAGCGCCGGCGACCGATGCGGCCGGGTGTCGGACGGGTCCAGGGCGAGGTCCATCATGGTCCGGGGTCTCTGACACGGTGCACGACGCGCGCGACCGGGCCCCCCACGACCGGCCGCCGTTCTCCATCAATTTGGAGATGGGTCGACTCTGCCGTCGATAGAGAAACCGCAATACGGCGCAAAGATGTCGCGCCGTATTGGGTGCCCGGCCAATCGAGGCTCGGCTATCCACAAAATAAGCTGAAGCCGCTTAAGAATCCGTAGTCGCTTCCATTGCCCCGGTTCGGCTTCGACGGCGGCGATGCGCCACCCATCCGCGGGGCCGGTCCGTCATCGTCCGATGTGACCCGCGGGTCCGGGCGGCAGAGGCTTCGCCGCCGGGTCAGCGCGAGCGCGGCTCCCGAAGGCGGCCGCTGACGTCAGGGGAAAAGACGATGCGAATCAAAAAGCTAGCGCATCGTACCGGTTCCGGTCATCGGGACGATGCGCTATGCGTCTCGCCGTGGATACGACACCGACCCAGCCTCCCATCTCGGCGGCACCGCCCGACAGGCGTCGTGCCGGCTTCTGGTCCTGGACCGACTGGTCGACCCGGGCCCGGCTGGTCGCGGTCGTTCTGTTCATCGACGCGCTGGCTGCCCTGATCTCCTGCGGGGTGATCGTGCTCAACGCGCGCAACGCGGTGCGGGTCGAGACCCGCGCCTCGCTGGCCACGGTCGAGTCCCTGGTCGCCGACACGATCCGCCTGTCCGACACCGCCTCTCCGGACACGCTGCTGCAGACCCTGGACCTCCGCTTCAAGGTCCTGCGCCACGTCCGGGTCGCGGTCCTGGAAGCGGACGGCGACCAGGTCGGCAAACCGATGCCGCCGCACCGGTCCGAGCGCGAGGCGCCCCATTGGTTCGCCGACCTGATCATGCCGCCGATCGAGCGCCACACCCTGCCGATCGTGGCGAATGGACAGACCCTCGGAACCGCGCAGATCACCACCCAGCCGATGGACGAGATCGACGAGATCTGGGGTTATGCCCGGGCGCTCTCGATGACCACCTTGGCCATCAATGCCGCGATGCTGATCGCGCTCTACCTGGCCCTCGGGCGCATCCTGGCGCCGCTGCAGCGGCTGGGTGCCGGCCTGACGAAGCTGGAGCATCACGATTACACCGCGCGCTTGGAGCCCCCCGGCGCCCGGGAGCTGGCGGTGATCGCCGAGCGGTTCAACAAGGTCGCCGCCGCGCTGAGCGAGGTCCGCGCCGCCAACGGCCGGCTCAACCGGCAATTGCTCACCGCGCAGGACGACGAGCGCCGCCGCACCGCGCTCGAACTGCACGACGAGTTCGGCCCCTGCCTGTTCGCCCTTGAGGCCAACGCCGCGTCGATCGCCCGGATCGCCTCGGGCGCGGCCGAGCCCAATCGTGAAAAGCTCGCCACCCGGGCGGCCGAGATCAGCGCCATCGTCGGGCAGGTCCAGACCGTCAACCGGGAATTGCTGAACCGCCTGCGCCCGCACGGGCTCGGGCAGGCGCCGCTCGCCACCTGCCTCGACCTGATGCTGCGCGGCTTCGGTCAGCGCCATCCCGCCACCGTCTTCGTCGGCCGGTTCGACAGCCTCGCCCGCTGCTATGGCGACCTCGTGGACCTCACGGTGTTCCGCTGCGTGCAGGAGAGTGCGACCAATGCCGTGCGGCACGGCGCCGCCACCCGGGTCGAGGCCGAGGCCGTGGAAGCGGACGGCCAATTGCGCGTCACGATCCGCGACGACGGGACGGGAATCCCGCTCGAACACCGCACCGGGCTCGGTCTGTCGGGGATGCGCGAGCGAGTCGAGGCGTTGGATGGTACCTTCGCCCTTGACAATGCCGGCCCCGGAGCAATCGTCAAGATCACGATCCCCGTTCCGCCGGAGCGGGTCGACGAGAACAACAACGCGCCGAGCGCATGAACGCCATCGCCTCCCAGATCGACGCCGCCGCCACACGCTTACCGGTCCTCGTGATCGACGATCATCCGATCGTCCTGCAGGGCTGTCGCCGGGTCCTCGAGGATTCCGGGGTCGAGACCATCGCGGAGGCGACCACGGTGGTCGGCGGCTACCGGATCTTCCACCGGCTGCGGCCGCCGGTGGTGATCTGCGACCTGACCTTCCAGGGCAGCGGCATGGCCGGGCTCGGCCTGATCCGCCGTATCCGCGCGGTCGCCCCGGAGACGCGCATCCTGGTGTTCAGCATGCACAACGATCCGGTGATCGTGGCGCGGGCGCTCGAGGCCGGCGCGTTGGGCTACGTGCTGAAGGACCACGCTTCGGCGGAGCTGTTCGAGGCGTTCGGCAAGGTCAGGGTCGGCGAGGTCTACCTCGACCGCCGGCTCGCCACCGAGGTCGCCATGCTGAGGGCCGACGCGCGCCGGACGCCGGAATCCCAGCTCACGCCCCGCGAGCAGCAGATCCTGGCGCGGCTGGCGCAGGGCCGCTCTTACGGCGCCATCGCGGCCGACCTGTCGGTGAGCTATAAGACCGTCACCAACGCCTGCTCGCAGATGCGCCAGAAGCTCGGCGTCCGGACGCTGGCCGAGCTGATCCACGTGGCCGTCACGCACGCCCAGCGGCAGGGCTGACGCCCAAACAGAAACCGGGCAGGAGTTGCCTGCAGGAGCTGCCTTTTGACCGACGGTGACACCGGCCCGAACGCGTTCTCCCGCGACGCGTGGGCGCGCAACGCGGCGGCCTACGAGACGATCCGTTCGATGCCGTTCAACGCCGAGCTCGCCGCCGGCACGCTGCGGCAGGATCGCTTCCGCCACTACATCGTGCAGGACGCGCATTACCTGATCGGCTTCGGCCGTGCGCTGAGCCTCGCCGCCGCGAAGGCGCCGGACCCGGACGGGATCGTGCAATTCTCGCGCGCCGCGCAGGACGCCATCGTAGTGGAGCGCGCGCTCCACGGCGGTTTCTTCCGGGATTACGCGATCGGCCCTGAGACCTTCGCGGCGACCGCGCTGACGCCGGCCTGCCACCACTACGTCTCGTACCTGCTCGCCGCGGCCTATGCCGAGCCGTTCGAGGTCCTCTGCGCGGCCCTGCTGCCGTGCTTCTGGATCTACAAGGCGGTGGGCGACGACATCCTCGCCCGCGCCGCCGCCGACAACCCGTACCAGTCCTGGATCGACACCTACGCGGGCGACGAGTTCGCCGCTTCCGTGGCCGGGATGATCGCCGCCACCGACCGGGCCGCCGAGCAGGCGTCGCCGGTGGTGCGCGTGCGGATGCACGAGGCCTTCACGCAGGCCACCCGGCTCGAGTGGCTATTCTGGGACAGCGCCTATCGGGATGCGGCGTGGCCATTGTGACGATCCCGGGCCGGGCGTGACGCCACCGGACCTCAGTCGCCGGGCGATCCTGGCGGCGACGGCCGCCGCGGCCGCGTTCGGGCCCGTCCGGACCGGAGCCGCCGACGCGCCGGGTCCGATGGCCCAGGATCGCCCGGTCCGGATCGCCATGATCCTTTACCCGGGCATGACCGCCCTCGACGTGGTCGGCCCCCAGGCGCTGCTCGCCGGCCTCGCCCCCAACAGCCTGCACTGCGTGGCGCAATCCGCGGGGCCGGTCGCCAGCGACACGGGCTTGAGCCTGGTCGCGACCCACTCGTTCGAGACCTGCCCGCCCGATCTCGACGTCCTGCTGGTCCCAGGCGGTGACGGCACCCCCGGGCAGATGTGCGACGCGGCCCTGCTGGGCTTCCTGCGGGCACGCGCCCCCGGTACGGCCTGGGTGACGAGCGTCTGTACCGGCTCGCTGATCCTCGGGGCGGCCGGCCTGCTCAGGGGCTACCGCGCCACCTCGCACTGGTGCGTACGCGACGCGGTGCTGCCGCTGCTCGGCGCCGTGCCGGTGGCCGAGCGGGTGGTGTTCGACCGCAACCGGGTCACCGCGTCCGGCGTCTCGGCCGGGCTCGATCTCGGGCTGGCACTCGCCGCCCGCCTGCGCGGACCCGACTATGCCCGCACTGCCCAGCTGGTCGCCGAATATGCCCCGGAGCCGCCGTTCCGGGCCGGGACGCCTGCTCAGGCCGGTCCTACGATCGTCCGGGCGGCGGACGCGATCCTCGCCCCGTTGGTGGCGGGGTCGATCCGGGCGGCCCGGGGGGACTGAACGCCCGAAAGCGATGCAGCCGCGCCACGCTTCGCGCCGACGTTGTGCGGCGTCCTTGACGGGGCGCCCTGCGAACCGAACTGTGCCGTCAGGAACCGCCGGAGCCGCCATGTCCCTGATCGCACGCCTGCGCGCCTACGCGACCGAGGCTCTCGGGGTCGGCGCCTCCGAGCCGGTGGACGACACGCATCTGGCCGCGACCGCGCTGCTCGTACATGTGGCCCGGGTCGACGGGATCCTGGCGCCCGCCGAGAGCGACCGCCTGTCCCGGATCGTGCAGGGCCGCTACGCCGACGGGCCGGACGCGGCCCGGGCGCTGATCGAGCGCGCCGCGGCGATCGATGCCGAGACGCGCGACGTGGCGAGCCTCGTCGAGATGATCCCGCACGAGGCCAACACCACGGAGCGCCAGGAATTGCTGACCATGGCGTGGTCGGTGGCCGCCGCGGACGGCATCGTGGACGAGTTCGAGGAGGCGCTGGTCGAGCGCCTCGGCCGGTTGCTCGGCTTCGATGAGGCGGCGGTCACCGCGGCCCGGCGGACCGGGCAGCAGGGCGTCGGCGCCGTCTGACCGCGCGGGCCGGCCGATGATCGCCAGCCTCGCGCTGATCCTCCTCGCCCAGCTCGTCGGCGAGGTCCTGGCCCGGGGCGCCGGGGTGCCGGTGCCGGGTCCGGTGATCGGCATGGGGCTGATGTTCGCCTTCCTGCTGCTGCGCGACAGCCGCCTCGGCCTGCCCCGGATCCTGCCGCAGCCGCTGACCAACGGCACCCTCGAATCGACGGCGCGGGGGCTCCTGATGAACCTGTCGCTGATGTTCGTTCCGGCCGGCGTCGGCGTGGTCGGGCGGCTCGACCTGCTGCGGGCCCAGGGGCTCAAGCTCGCGATCGTGCTGGTGATCTCGACCGCCCTGTCGCTGCTGGTGACCGTGCTGGTGTTCCGCGCGGTCGCGTCCCGGGTCGAGCGGCGGCGACCGGACGGCGAGGCCTGAGCGGTGGCCGGCGATTTCTCGCTCTGGGTCTACCTCGCCGGCACGCCGCTGCTGTGGCTGACCGTGACGCTGACCTCCTACGTCCTGGCCGACCGGCTCGCCGCCGCCACCGGGCGCCACCCGATCGCCAACCCCGTGCTGATCACGGTGGTGCTGGTCGGCAGCGTCCTGGCGGTGACCGGCACGCCCTATCCGACCTACTTCGAGGGCGCCCAGTTCGTGCACTTCCTGCTCGGACCCGCCACGGTGGTGCTGGCGATGCCGCTCTACGAGCGCCGTGCCACGGTCCTGCGCGCCCTCGTGCCGATGCTGGCCGCCTTGGTGGCCGGCGCCGCCACGACCCTCGCGGTCGTGATCGCGCTGGCGCGCCTGCTCGACATCCCGCAACCGATCCTGATCTCGCTGGCGCCGAAATCCGTGACCTCGGGGGTGGCCATGGGCATCGCCGAAGCGCTGGGCGGCGACCCGACGCTGACCGCGATCCTGGTGATCCTCACCGGCATCATCGGTGCGATCCTGGTGACGCCGCTGATGAACGTCCTGCGGATCCGGGACATGCGCGCCCGGGGCTTTGCGGCGGGACTCGCCGCCCACGGCATCGGCACCGCCCGGGCCTTCCAGGTGAGCGAGACGGCCGGCACTTTCGCGGGCATCGCCATGGGACTCAACGCGTTCCTGACCGCGATCCTCGCGCCCCTGGCGCTGCACCTGCTGTTCTGAGCGTCAGCCGTCGAGCTGCCCGACGACCGCCTCCGCGAGCGACAGGCTCGACGTCAGGCCCGGGCTCTCGATCCCGAACAGGTGTACGATCCCGGGCAGCCCGTGCTCGGCCGGCCCATCGATCCGGAAGTCGGCCGCGGGCTCGCCGGGGCCGGTGAGCTTCGGGCGCAGGCCGGCATAGTCCGGGTACAGCACCCCGTCCGGCAGGCCCGGCCAGTAACGGCGGATCGCACCATAGAAGCTGTCCGCCCGCCGCGGATCCACCCGGTAGTCGACCGTGTCCACCCATTCCACGTCGGGACCGAACCGGGTGCGGCCGGCCAGATCGAGGGTGAGGTGGATGCCCAGCCCGCCGTCGATCCGCGGCGCCGGATAGATCAGTCGCGAGAACGCCGGCTTGCCGGTGCACCCGAAGTAATTGCCCCGCGCCAGGCGCAGCACCGGCACCCGGTCGGCCGGGTAGCCCTCCGTGCCCGAAGCGAGCACCGGAGCCCCGAAGCTTGCGGCATTGATGACCGCGTCGAAGGCCATCTCGCCCGGCTCGCTGCCCCCGAACGCCGCGTGCCACTGGCCGTCCCGCCGGGACAGGCGCTCCACCGGCGTACGCAGGGCGAGGACGCCGCCGTGATCCTCGATGACGCCGAGCAGTGCCAGCATCAGCGCGTGGCTGTCGACGATGCCGGTCCGGGGCGCATGCAGCGCCAGGGTGCAGGCGAGCGCCGGCTCCAGCCGCCTCGCGGCTGCGGCGTCGAGAAGCTCCAGACCGGGGACGCCGTTCTCCTCGCCCTGCTTGCGGATCGCCGCGATCGCCTCGGCCTCCGCGGCGTCGGCCGCGACGATCAACTTGCCGCAGGCGCGATGCGGCACTCTGTGACTCGCGCAGAAGTTGTACAACCGTTCGGCACCGTCGACGCAGTGGCGGGCGCGCGCGGAACCGGCAGGATAATACATGCCGCCATGGATCACCTCGGAACTACGGGCCGAGACTCCAGTCCCGAAGGCATCCTCCGCTTCCGCCAGGATGACGGAGTGCCCGCGGATCGCGAAGGCCTGCCCCACGGCAAGTCCGACGACGCCGGCGCCAACGACAAGAACCTGCATCCGCAACCCTCTCGGCTGTCGCCCCGACCAAGCCGGTGAGTCCTCAATACCGCACCCAAGCGCGGATGAGGGCCCGCATCTTGATTCGGCGTTGACCCTAATTATCAATTCTAAGTAGAAACAGCGCCGCAATAGACACGCGCAGTGGTTGTAAGCGCGGTGAGTGGGCGCATAATGCAATGACGCGCTGCCCCAGGGCAGACCGGATTTCGTCCCCGGCGGCCATCTCGGGCACCCGGCAGTACAGCACCTCTAGCGACCCGACAAAGCCGCATCTTCGGACAGGAAACCTTAGGAGATGACCATGCTGACGACCTCCCCGAGCGTCGAACTCGCTGCCAAGATCCTCAGCGCTTACGTGACCAAGAACAATGTGCCGGCCGGCGCTCTCCCAAGCCTCCTGTCCGAAGTCCATCGTTCGATCACTGCCCTCGACGTTCCGATGGAGCAGCCGGTCAAGCGGCCGACCGAGGCGCAGATCCGGGCCTCGATCCGGCCCGACACCATCATGAGCTTCGAGGACGGCAAGTCCTACAAGGCCCTGCGCCGGCACCTGACCCTGCGCGGCCTCACCCCCGAGGCCTACAAGGCGAAATGGGGCCTGCCGGTGGATTACCCGCTGGTCTCCGCGGCCTACAGCGCCCGGCGTTCAAAGATCTCGCGTGAGATCGGCCTCGGTCAGAAGCTGCGGATGCAGCAGGCGGCCGAGTAGTAGCGGCCCCTCACCGAATGTCGGGGCCGGCCGTACGTGTCATGGCCGGCCTTCTGCCGCGGAGACCTCCTGGATCAGCAGGGCCACGAGACCGGACCAGCCGGTCTGGTGCGCCGCGCCGACGCCCCGGCCGGTATCGCCGTGGTAATACTCGTAGAACAGCACGAGATCGCGGAAATGCGGGTCGTCCTGTTCGATCCGGCTGTCCCCGTAGACCGGCCGATCGCCGCCTGGCGCGCGGGTCGAGAGACCGATGAGGCGGCGCGACAGCATCTCCGCGATCTCCTTGAGCGAGTAGGTCCGTCCCGAATGGGTCGGTGCCTCTACGCGGAAATCCGGCCCGTAATAGGCGTAGAACTGCTCCAGGCCGGCGATCAGCAAATAGTTCACCGGCATCCAGACCGGTCCGCGCCAGTTCGAGTTGCCCCCGAACAGGCGCGAGCGCGACTCCGCGGGCTCGTAGGCGAGCCCCATGTCGCGGCCGTTCCAGGGGAAGCAGAACGGCTGGTCCGCGTAGCTGCGCGAGACCGCCCGCAGGCCGTGCGCGGACAGGAACTCGGCTGGGTCGAGGGCGCGGTGCAGCAGCGCCTTCAATCGGTGCCCGCGCAGCAGGGACAGCAGCACGGTTTGGCCCTCGCCCGGCACGCTCCAGCGCGAGACCAGGGTCGCGAGGTCCGGCCGGTTCTCGAGGAAGAACCGCATCCGGTTCCGCAGCGAGGGCAGCTTCTCCAGGTCGCGCGTGCTGATCGTCGTGACGGCGAAGATCGGGATCAGCCCGACCATGGTGCGGACCCGGATCGGCAGGCGGCTTCCGTCCCGGGCCTCGATCACGTCGTAGAAGAACCCGTCCGCCTCGTCCCAGACTCCGTCGCCGGTCGCCGCCGCGATGAGCAGGAAATGCTCGAAGAACTTCTCCGCCATGTCCTCGTAGGTCGGATCCCGGAGCGCCAGCTCGATGGCGATGCGCATCAGGTTGAGCGCGTAGGCCGCCATCCAGGCGGTCGCGTCCGACTGAGTGAGGGTCGCGCCGTTGCCGACCGGCTTCGAGCGGTCGAAGATGCCGATGTTGTCGAGGCCGAGGAAGCCACCCTGGAACAGGTTGCGGTCGTCGGAATCCTTCCGATTCACCCACCAGGTGAAGTTCAGCGTGAGCTTGTTGAAGATCCGCTTCAGGAAGACGTGGTCCGGAAGGCCCGTCAATTTCCGGTCCAGCTCGAACACCCGCCAGGCGGCGAGCGCGTGGATCGGCGGGTTGGCATCGCCGAAGCCCCATTCGTAGGCCGGCAACGCCGCGTTCGGATGGGCATAGGCCTCGTCCACCAGGAGCAGCAGCTGGTTCTTGGCGAAGTCGGGGTCGAACAGCGCGAACACGATCGCCTGGAGGGCGAGATCCCAGGAGGCGAACCAGGGATATTCCCACGCATCCGGCATCGAGATGATGTCGTTGGCCC
This sequence comes from Methylobacterium sp. CM6246, assembly GCF_054818005.1. NCBI lineage: Bacteria > Pseudomonadati > Pseudomonadota > Alphaproteobacteria > Hyphomicrobiales > Methylobacteriaceae > Methylobacterium > Methylobacterium sp. CM6246. The sequence continues at coordinate 5,491,706 of NZ_JBTXKY010000001.1, read as the reverse complement.
GCAGATGCGCCCAGTCGGCGTTGCGGCCGTGCCGGCGCTGGGGCGCGGGGGCCGGCTGGGCCGGGTCGCCCGCGAGCCACTCGCGCACGTCGTAATGGTAGAGCTGCTTGGACCAGAGCATCCCGGCCAGCGCCTGCCGCTGGACGAGCCGCATGTCGGGGTCGGTGATCGATGCTTGCAGGGCGGCGTAGAACGCGTCCGCTTCCGCCGCGCGGGTGGCGAACACCGCGTCGAAATCCGCGAACGGCTCGCCGGGGGCGGTCTCGGGTCGCAGGCGCAGCCGCAGCGTGCGGGTCTCGCCGGGGCCGAGATGCAGGTCGTAGCGCGCGGCGCATTTCGTGCCGGACAGGTGGTTGGCCGCCCCGGCCTCGCCCTGGACGACGCACCGGTCGATCCCGTCCTTGTAGAAACCCGCCTCCGGGCCGCTGCCGAACAGCATATGGGTGTTGGTCTCGTTCTCGGTGAACAGCAGCGCGGCCGCGTCCTCGGCGAAGAAGCGCATCGGCGGCACGCCAGGATGACGCGCCCAGACCGACCCGTCCGAGCCCGCCTCCAGCTCCGGCTTGGCGGTCCCGGCCTTCCAGGACCACAGGTTCCGTGCCCAGAGCTGCGGCAGGAGGGTGAGGCCGGCAGCCTCCGGGCCGCGATTGGTCACGCTGACACGCATCAGCAGGTCGTCGGGGGCCGCCTTGGCATAGGCGATCTCGACGTCGAAGTAGCGGCCCTCGTCGAACAGGCCGGTGTCGAGCAGCTCGAATTCCGGGTCGTCGAGGCCGCGGCGGCCGTTTTCCTCAACCAGGCGTTGATACGGGAACTCGGCCTGCGGATACTTGTACAGCATCCGCATGAAACTGTGGGTCGGGACGCCGTCGAGGTAGTAGTACAGCTCCTTCACGTCCTCGCCGTGGTTGCCCTCGGCGTTGGTGAGGCCGAACAGCCGCTCCTTCAGGATCGGATCGCGTCCGTTCCAAAGGGCCAGCGCGAGGCACCAGTTCAGGTGCCGGTCGCCGAAGCCCCCGATGCCGTCCTCGCCCCAGCGGTAGGCCCGGGACCGGGCGTGATCGTGGGGCAGGGACTCCCAGGCATCGCCGTCGGCGCTGTAATCCTCCCGGACCGTGCCCCACTGCCGGTCGCTGAGATACGGCCCCCAGCACCGCCAGGCCGGATCGGTCCGCGCCTGTACGAGGCGCTGTCCCTCGGCGGTGTCGAAGAGATCCGGGACGCGGTTCGGCTCGCTCATACGGACGATGCTCCCGGTTCGGTGGCTGACTTCGTGCGCGGATATTGCCGCGGTTCTACGGGGACAAGTGAATTCCAGCGCGCGACTTCTTCGGTCACGCTCATCCAACCTGCAAGCGGCGTTCTGGCGAACACAGGATAATCCATCCCGTCGTTCCGGGGCCGCAAAGCGGCGCCCCGGGATGACGGGTTGATGCTTCATGCGGCGACGTCAGACCTGAAATATCGGCGGATCGTATGTCCGTATGCGATTGCCCTGCTCGACCGCACCGAGCGTCCTCACCCGACGGACAGGATGCGCAACCCGTCCGGCCCGGCATCGACCGTCAGCGCCCGGTAATCCGGAATCGTCGCGTGCGTCGTCTCGATTGGCGCGTGGTGGGTCGCGGTGACCACCACGACGCTGGCGCCCGCCGCCTCGCCGGCCTGGATGCCGGCTGGCGCGTCCTCGAAGACGAGGCAATCCGAGGCCGCCACGCCCAGGCGCTCGGCACCCAGCAGGAAACAATCCGGCGCGGGCTTGCCCCGGGCGATATCTTCGGCGGCGATCAGCAGGGTCGGGACCGGCATGGTGGCGGCGTCCAGGCGGCGCAGGGCGAGCGCCCTCGGCGCCGAGGTCACGATCGCCCAGCGCTCCGGCGGCAGCGCGCGCAGGAACGCCCGGGCCCCCGGGATCTCGACGATGTCGCCGACATCGTCGATCTCGGCCCGGGTGATCGCCGCGGCCTCGGCCTCCGGGTCGACCCCGGGCAGGCCGAGCCGGCGGATCGTGTCCACCGAGCGGACCCCGTGAATGGTCGGCAGGAAGGTCGCCACGTCGAGGCCGTGGCCCTGCGCCCAACGCGTCCAGGCGCGCTCGGCGGAGGCGATCGAGCTGATGATCGTGCCGTCCATGTCGAACAGGAAGGCGGCGAAGCGGCGCGTCGGCGGGATTCGGGGCAGGATTTGAGATGTCATGCCCGGAGGGCTACGCGGACCCGGGCGGGCGGACAACCGCGCCGCACGCACGGCCGCCGTCCGCCCGGTCATCGCCAGCCGGCGTCAGGTGTCCGAGGTCTCGGAGCCCGGCGCCTGACGGTTGGCCGCGTGGTCCTGGTATTGGTCGGTCTGGACCGCCTTGCTGTCGAGCCCGCGCTCGTCGCTGTGGCGGGACTTGTCCCGGTTGCTCAGGACATCGTTCTCGCCCAGCACGCCGTCCGGAAGCTCGGTCATGCCGCCGGTGCCCGAGCTCTTGCCCTGACCGCCCGGTCCCATGTGGTGCTTGTCGGCCTTCGCCATGTCACGCTCCTCATCATCCAGGTGGTGTGGACGCCGGGAGATGGAGTCCGGGATCGGCGCGACAAGGCGGCCGGGCTCAGACGCCGTGGCCGCAGGGGCGAGCGCTTCACGGGCCGACGCCGATGGTGTAGCGCGGATACAACCCTGGACCGGATCCGGTCCGTACGCGCGAAAACCGTATCAGAGCCATGCCGAGCCGCATCGACGCCACCTTCGCCCGGGCCCGCGCGGAGAACCGGGCCGTCCTCGTCACCTACGTGATGGCGGGCGATCCCGATCCGGAGACCTCCCTGGAGGTCCTGAAGGCGCTGCCCGGCGCCGGCGCCGACATCCTGGAGTTCGGCCTGCCGTTCACCGACCCGATGGCCGACGGCCCGGCGATCCAGGCCGCGGGCCTGCGCGCCCTCAAGGCCGGCCAGGGTGTCGCCGGCACGCTCGACCTCGTGCGCCGCTTCCGGGCGGAGAACGACGGCACGCCGATCGTGCTGATGGGCTACTTCAACCCGATCCACACCTACGGGGTCGAGCGGTTCCTCGACGACGCGGTGGCGGCCGGTGTCGACGGGCTGATCGTGGTCGACCTGCCGCCGGAGGAGGATACCGAGCTGTGCCTGCCGGCTTTGGCCAAGGGGCTCGCCTTCATCCGGCTCGCCACGCCGACCACCGACGAGCGCCGCCTGCCGGCCGTCCTCGCGAACACCGCGGGCTTCGTCTACTACGTGTCGATCACCGGGATCACCGGCACGGCGACGCCGGATTTCGGCAAGGTCTCGGAGGCGGTCGCCCGCATTCGCCGCCACACCGACCTGCCCGTGGTGGTGGGGTTCGGGGTGAAGACCGGCGCCCACGCGACGGCGATCGCCAAGGGTGCCGACGGCGTCGTGGTCGGCTCGGCGCTGGTGGACACCCTGGTCCGCGGGCTGGATTCCGAGGGCCGGCCGCAAGCCGGCACCGTCCCCGCGGTGGCGGCCCTGGTCCGCGAACTCGCGGCCGGCGTGCGCGCGGGCGGCGCGGACCGGGCGGCCTGAACCCCGGATCACCGCGCGCCCTGGCGGCGGCGAACACGGCACCTGATATCAGCGCGAGCTTGAAGCGAACGGACGCGAGTCGATGGTCGAACCGATGAACTGGATCTCGGAGGTCGTGCGCCCCCGGATCAAGACCCTGTTCAAGCGCGAGACGCCGGAGAACCTCTGGGTCAAGTGCCCGGATACCGGCCAGATGGTGTTCCACAAGGAGGTGGAGGCGAATCACTGGGTGATCCCCGGCTCCGAGCATCACCTCAAGATGAGCGCCGCCGCGCGCCTCAAGATGATGTTCGACGAGGGCACCTGGATCGACGTGGCGCTCCCCGAGGTCGCCGTCGACCCGCTCAAGTTCCGCGACGAGAAGCGCTACGTCGACCGCCTCAAGGAGGCTCGCGCAAAGACCGGCCTGCAGGACGCGTTCAAGATCGGCTTCGGCCGGGTCGGCGGCCTGCCCATGACGCTGGCGGCGCAGGAATTCGGCTTCATGGCCGGCTCGCTGGGCATGGCGGCCGGCGAGGCCTTCGTCCGCGGCGCCGAGACCGCCCTGGAGAAGCGCACCCCCTACGTGCTGTTCTCGGCTTCCGGCGGGGCGCGCATGCAGGAGGGCATCCTGTCGCTGATGCAGATGCCCCGGACAACCGTGGCGGTGCGCCGGCTGAACGCCGCGCGCCTGCCCTACATCGTGGTGCTGACCAACCCGACCACCGGCGGCGTCACCGCCTCCTACGCCATGCTGGGCGACGTGCACCTGGCCGAGCCGGGCGCGCTGATCTGCTTCGCCGGTCCCCGGGTGATCGAGCAGACCATCCGGGAAAAGCTGCCGGACGGCTTCCAGCGGGCCGAGTACCTGCGCGAGCACGGCATGGTCGACCAAGTGGTCCACCGGCACGCCCTCAAGGAGACGATCGCACGGATCTGCGGCCTGCTGACCAACGCCGCGACGCCCGAGACGCCGGTCGTCCCCGCCCAGGCGGCGGCTTAGGCCACGCCATGACCTGCTCCGATGCCCTCATGGCGCGATTCCTCGCGCTCCATCCGCGCACCATCGACCTGTCGCTGGGGCGGATCGAGCGCTTGCTGGCCCGGCTGAACCACCCGGAGCGGCGCCTGCCGCCGGTGATCCACGTCGCCGGGACCAACGGCAAGGGCTCGACCATCGCGTTCATGCGGGCGATCCTGGAGGCCGGGAGCCTGGCGGCCCACGTCTACACCTCGCCGCACCTCGTGCGGTTCCACGAGCGGATCCGGCTCGGCGGCATCGGCGGCGGCCAGTTCGTGGACGAGGATCGGCTGGCCGACGCGTTCTCGCGCTGCGAGGCCGCCAACGACGGCCAACCGATCACCATGTTCGAGATCACCACGGCGGCGGCCTTGCTGCTGTTCTCCGAGAGCCCGGCCGACGTGCTGCTGCTCGAGGTCGGGCTGGGCGGCCGGCTCGACGCCACCAACGTCATCGCCCAGCCGGCCTGCGCGGTCGTCACGCCGATCGGGCGTGACCATGCCGAGTATCTCGGCGACACGGTCGAATCCGTGGCGGCCGAGAAAGCCGGGATCTTCAAGCGCGGCTGCCCGGCGGTGATCGCGGCGCAGGATTATGCCGAGGCGGACGCCGTGCTCTGCCGGCACGCCGAAGCCGTGGGCGCGACCCCGATCCGGGTCGGCAACCAGGATTTCTCCGCGCACGACGAGCGCGGCCGCATGGTCTACCAGGACGAGACCGACCTGTTCGACCTGCCCCGGCCGCGGCTCGCCGGGCGCCACCAACTGGTGAACGCCGCCACTGCGATCACGGCTCTGCGGGCCGCTGGATTCGGCGATATCGGCAACGCCGCGCTGGAGCGGGGCCTCACGGAGGTCGATTGGCCCGGCCGGCTGCAGCGACTCGGCCGTGGGCGCCTCGCCGCACAGCTCGAGCCCGGCGCGGAGCTGTGGCTCGACGGCGGTCACAACATCGACGGCGGCCGGATCCTCGCCGCCGCCATGGCCGATCTCGGCGAACGCAGCGACGTGCCGCTGGTACTGATCGTCGGCTTGCTGAGCACCAAGGACGCCGACGGCTTCCTGCGCAACTTCGTCGGGCTGGCCCGGGCGCTCATCGCGGTCCCGATCACCACCTCGTTGGCGGCACGGCCGGCCGAGGAGGTGGCACGCATCGGCGAGGCGGTCGGTCTCTCGACCCGGACCGCCCCGAGCGTCGAGGCCGCCCTCGGTCAGGTGAAAGACATCGTCTTCGAGCAGCCGCCGCGGATCCTGATCTGCGGCTCGCTGTACTTGGCCGGACTTGTGCTCGCCGCCAACGACACGCCCCCCGTCTGATTCGGCGCGCGCCTTTGTCTTGAGCGCTGGCTTTTTTCGGCGTTTCGGTTAGTGGCCCGGCAAGCGTCGTCGATTCGCCGCATTCGGAGGCGCGAATTGCCTCCAACGGCTACGCTTTCACCCTGCTGTGGCAGCTTAGCTACATCCTCGTCAGGACCAATCGCCTAGCTTTGGCGTCGATCGGGCTTGTGCTGGGGATCACAGTAATGAAGACGCTTCTCACCTCTCTGGCGGCGTTCACCGCGCTGACCGCGGCGGCCACCGCCGCCGACCTGCCGCGCCGCGCTCCGCCGCCGGTGTTCACCCCCGTTCCGGTGTTCACCTGGACTGGCTTCTACTTCGGTATCAACGCCGGCTACGGCTTCGATGCCAGCAGCAGCGACAGCAACCGCGGCTTCGTCCAGACCGCCGGCAGCCCGGCCGTCCAGACCGCCGGTGGCCTTGTGCCGTACCGCGCCCTGGCGCCGCTCGGCTCCTCGCTGATCTACAACCGCAACAACCGCGAAGGTTTCTCGGGCGGTGGTCAGATCGGCTACAACTATCAGTTCACCCCGGGCTCGGGTATCGTGATCGGCTTCGAGGCCGACGCCCAGTACCTCGATTTCGGTGGCCGTCCGCGCTACGCCACGAACGCCGCCGCCATCAACCCGTCCTTCGTTCCGGTCAACGGCACGCTGAACACGCTGGACTTCTTCGGCACCGTGCGCGGCCGCCTCGGCTACGCCTTCGACAAGACCCTCGTGTACGCCACCGGCGGCTTCGCCTACGCCACCGGCACCGATGACGGCGCCCGCGTCGGCCTGCAGAACTTCGCCGGCCGTCGGGACGACTTCAAGACCGGCTACACCGTCGGCGGCGGCGCCGAGTTCGCGCTCCCCACCGATTCGTTCCTGAACTTCTTCCGGTCCTCGGCCGTGACGTTCAAGGTCGAAGGTCTGTACGTGAGCCTCGACCGCAACCGCACCGGCCTGCCGCTGGTCGGTGCTGCCGTCACCGGCGCTGGCGTCCTGCCGGTCTACTCCGTTGCCACGTCCAGCCGGAACACGAACGACTTCGCCGTCGTCCGCGCCGGTCTGAACTACAAGTTCGGCTCGTACTAAGACCGAGCGCATGGTCCCGGGCGCAAAGCCCGGGACTTGAAAAACGGGTCTCGAAACGGAGAAAGCCCGGCCTCTCGGCCGGGCTTTCTTATTGACGCGACACCCGAAAATGTCAGTCGCTTACGCGACCTGCGCGCCGATCCAGCGGGAAAGGTCGCCCTTCGGGGCGGCGCCGACCTTCTGGTCGACCCGCTCGCCGTTCTTGAACAGCAGCAGCGTCGGGATCGAGCGGATGCCGTACTGGGCGGCGATCTGCGGGTTCTCGTCGACGTTGACCTTGGCGATCTTCACCTTGCCCTGGAGATCGGTGGCGATCTCTTCGAGCGCCGGGCCGATCTGGCGGCAGGGGCCGCACCATTCCGCCCAGAAATCGACCACGACGGGCTCGGCGGACTTGAGAACGTCCTGCTCGAAGCTCGCGTCGGTTACCTTGACCGTCGCCATAACGTCACCTTTCAGAACCGGCCGCCGATCGGGCGGCCTCGGACGGGCAGGGGCCCGCGCGGTTCGATCAGACTTGGCGACGGGCCGCCGCGCGGTCAAGAAGCCGCGCAGGCCGCACGGCGCGGCGGCACGGGAGGCGCGTCACGATGTGCGCTGGCGCATGCGGGACCGGGGGGCTGAGAGAACGCCCTTTCGGAAAAGACCGTCGCAGTGCGGTTTTTTTTCCCGAGCGGACGCTTTTCGCGGTCCCCCAAAAACATCGTTTCGAACGTCGGCCGCTGGAAGTCCGAAAACGACGATGCGCGATCCCGGAGAAGCGACTCAGTCAACCACACCCGACTGAGATCGCGCGCCGCCCTAGCTTGCCGCGCTGCGTCTCCAATCACGGCGTGCGCCGGGAGAACGGATTGATTCGATCGGGCGCCATCGGTCCCGGGCGCGGCCGTCCCGACTCGGACATGCGGAAGTCAGCCCTCGATTCCGGCTTGGTCCAGCGCCGACCGGATATCGGCTGCGCTCAGCGTCCGGATCACCGGACCCGACGTCCAGATCAGCATCGGCCGAATCGTCCGGTCCGGATAAATCTCGCCGAGCAGGTGCGCGTAGAGCGCGATCTGTCCGGCTTCCGTAGGCGGTAGCGGTGCATCCTCGGGCGGTGGGCGGCCGGTCTTGAAGTCGGCGATCCGGATCGTGTCGGCCGCGACGGAGAGGCGGTCGACGCGGCCCTGCACCACCCGTTCGCCGCCGCCGGTCCTGACACGGCCGGACAGGTTCACCTCCGCTCGGGCGTCGGATGCGAACAGGGGGGCGAGGTCCGGATCGTCGATGATCCGCATCACCGATCGGACGATGCCCGAGGTTGCAGGCCGCGGCAGGCCGGGGGCGCGGGCTCGCACGAAGGCGAGGCCGGCCGCCTCCCGGCGTCCGGGCTCGACCCGGGGCAGGTGCTGCAGCAGGGAATGGATCAGGATGCCCCGACGCCGCGCCTGGGCGTCCGCGAGGCGCGGCGGGGGCACCCGGGTGCCGTCGGCCGCCTGCAGGGCGCCGGACGGGTTGAGGACCGGGATCTCTGGTTCCGGCGGCACGGGGCTGCGCAGCCAATCCGGCTCCGGCTTCGTCATCGCGATCGGCGACGGCGTCTCCGGCGGACGGTGCTGCGTCTCGACGCCGTCCTGCCAGAGCGTTGCGGGTCCGTAGGGCAGCTCCAGGGCCTGCCCGGTGCCGAGGGCGGCTTCCAGCCCGGCCCGGACCATCCGGCACCAGGCGGCCTCGCTCTCGCGCTCGTGGCCCCGGAACGGCGCTACGATCAGCCGGTCCGCGGCCCGGGTCATCGCCACGTAGAGCAGGCGGTTGTGCTCCTGCCGCGCCCGGGCGAGCAGGGCCGCGCGGGCCTCGCCGGTGGCGGCGCAATCCTGCGTCTTCCCGCTGGACCAGACCGGCGGCAGCATCGCGCGGCCGGCCGGCAGCGGCAGAAGCGGCGGGTCGTTGCGCCCGAGCGGCTCGCAGCCGTCGATCACCACGACGACCGGCGCCTCCAAGCCCTTGGCCCCGTGCACGGTCATCACCCGGACCTCGTCGCGGCCCGATTCCATATCGCGCTTGACCGTGTGGCCGGCCTCGGCTCCCACGTAGCGGGCCAGAAAGCCGCCGAGCGAGGGCGCGTCCTCGCCGGTCTCGGCCTGGGCGGCGGCGGCCAGGAAGACGTCGATGGCGTCGCCGGCCTCGCCCCCGAGCCGGGCAACCAGCTTGGCCCGCCCGCCCTGCGGCCCGAGCAGCCGCGCGTAGAAGCCGAACGGGCCGTGCAGACCCGCCAGGGCGATCCAGTCCGAGAGCGCGGCGAGCCCGCGGATCGCCGCGGCATCCCCAGCCTCGGCGTGCCGGTGCAGGGAATCCTCCAGGGTCTCGGACAGGTCCCGGCGTGCGGCGAGCCGGACCAGATCCTCGTCGGTGAGGCCGACCAGCGGCGTCTTGAGCGCGGTGGCGAGCGTCAAATCGTCGGCCGGCAGCAGGCCGGCCCGTCCGGCGGCCACGAGGTCGGCCACCGCGATATGGGCCGAGACCTCCAGCCGGTCCTGGCCGGCGACAGGGACGCCGAGGCCCTTCAGGGACCGGATCACCTCCTCGAAGGCCGGCCCGCGCTTGCGCACCAGGATCAGCACGTCGCCGGGGCGCCAGACCCGACCGGTGGCGTCGCCCTGGATCGTCCAGGTGCGCACCGCCTGCGCCACACGCCGCGCGGTGACGATCGCCGGGGCGCTGGTCTCGGGCGCGTCCACGGGCGCCGTCCAGGCATCCGGCTCCGGGGCGGGCTCTGGCTCGGCGATCGGCCACAACTCCACCGCCCCGGGGACGCCCGGCCGGGCGCTGGCATGAACGGTCCGACGGGCCACGTCTTCGAACGACAGGCCCTCGTTGTGCGCGTCGAGGGCGAATACCGCATCGACCGCCTGGAGCACCATCCCGGTCGAGCGGAACGACAGGGTCAGCGGCACGTCCTCGAACGTCAGCCCGGCCGCCCGCGATTCCTGGATCCAGGCCGCCCGGGTGAGCGCGAATTCCCGCGGCTCGGCGCCCTGGAAGCCGTAGATCGACTGTTTCGGGTCGCCCACCGCGAACCGGGTCCGGGTCCCGGCCCGGGCGCCCTCGCCGGCGGCGAATTCCTGGGTGATCGCCCGCAGGATCTCCCACTGCTCCGGGTTGGTATCCTGCGCCTCGTCGACCAGCACGTGGTCGATGCCGCGGTCGAGCTTGTACAGCACCCAGCCGGCCCCGACCCGGGCCAGCAGGTCCAGGGCCTTGTGGATCAGGTCGTCGAAATCGAGCGCGCCGAGCCGGGCCTTCTGGGCCTCGACCCGGCGCTGGATCTCGGCGGCGAGCTGGAACAGGGCCTGGGTGCGGGCATGCGCCCGCGCGGCGCGCAAGTGATCGAACAGCGGTTCCAGCCGGTCGCGCTCGGCGATCAGGCTCGCCTTCACGTCGGGTGGGACACCCTTGGTGCCGAGGCTGGTGTCGGCCTTGGGCTCGTCCTTCTGGGTGAAGAACACCCCACGGTAGAGATCGAGCGCCTCGGACCGGTCCGGCAGATCCTCGGATCGCGCCCGCTCGGCCTCGGCCCCCGCCAGGGCGTCGGCGAGCTTCTCGTCGTTGGCCTTGCCGGTGCGCAATCCCGTGATCAGCGCCGGCCGGTCCTCGGGTCTGCAGCCCGGGCCGCCGTCCAGGATCGTGGCCTCGACAGCCTCCGCGTTCTCTTCGTCGGCTAGCCCGAGTGCCCCGTGCAGGTCTGCGAAGGAACGGTCCATAAGGGCGCGGTCGCCGATCAGACTTCGCGCACGCAACGCCGAGCGGATCGCCGCCCGCAGGGTGTCGCCCGTCGCCTCCGGGGTGACCCGCGCCAGCGCCTCACTGAGCGGCGTGTCGCCATTCGACACCGCGTCGGCCAGCACGTTGGCCATCTCGATGTCGAAGATTTCCCGGGCCTTGGTCTCGTCGAGCACCACGAACCGCGCCGGAACGTTCGCCTCGAACGGGAACATGTGCAGCAGCCGTTCGCACAGGGCGTGCAACGTCTCGATCTTCAGGCCCCCCGGCGTCTCCACCGCCCGGGCGAACAGCCGCCGCGCCATGCGCAGGCGCTCGGCGTCGGCGCGCTCGCCGGTCAGCGCCACGAGCTCCGCCGCCAGCGCGGCATCGTCGAGCGTCACCCAGCGGCCGAGCAGGCGGAACACCCGGATCGCCATGTTGGCGGCCGCCGCCTTGGTGAAGGTCAGACACAGGATCCGGCCCGGGGGCGCCCCATCGAGGAGCAGCCGCACGACGCGGTCGGTGAGCACCTTGGTCTTGCCCGCACCGGCATTGGCCGACACCCAGGCCGAGGCGCGGGGATCGGCCGCCCGGCGCTGGTTGGCCTGGGTCAGGTCGTCGACGACGAAGGGTCTGGACGCGGGTACGCTGCTCAAGGTCTCGTCCGGGTCGGCTGGCGGACCTCTCTACAACAGAAACGCCGCCGCGGGCCGAGCAAGGCGTCACACCGGGCGTTGCGGGATTGCCCCCGGCGCAGCCGCGCCGCATGGATGCAGCCACCCGCCACGCGACACCGAAAACGCCCGTGACCCAGCCGACATCCGAGCCGGCGCGCCCGCCGATCCGCTTCCGCGGCCGCTCCTTCATGGCCACCGTGCTCGCCCCCGTGCCGCCCGTGGCCGAGTGGCTCGGCGACCTCGACGCCCTGAACCGCCGCGCGCCCAACTTCTTCGCCGGCCGGCCGGTGATCCTCGACCTCGCCGGTCTGCGACTCACCCGCGAGGATCTCGACGGCCTGCTCGCCGAACTCGCCGTCCGCCGGATCGCGATCCTGGGCATCGAGGGCGCGCCGCCCGCGATCCTCACCCCCGAACTGCCGCCGGCGCTCTCGGGCGGCCGCCCGGCCGGCGAGGTCGCCACCCCGGGTGAGGATGCGCCCGCCGAGCCGGCCGCCAAGGAGATCGCCCGGTCGCTGATCCTGGATGTGCCGGTGCGCTCGGGCCAGACCGTGCTGCATCTCGAAGGCGACGTGACTGTGCTCGGCGCCGTGGCCTCGGGGGCCGAGGTAATCGCGGGCGGGTCGATCCACGTCTACGGTGCCCTGCGCGGCCGCGCGGTCGCGGGCGCCGCCGGCAATCCCGGCGCTCGGATCTGGTGCCGTCGATTCGAGCCGGAACTGGTGGCGATCGACGGCCTCTACCGCGCCGCCGACGACCTCGACCCGACCTTCCAGGGGCAGGCCGTGGAGGTGCGGCTCGTGGAGGACGCGATCAAGCTCAGTCTGTTCGAGCGCGGGTAAGGAAGCGACTTACCATCTTCCCGGGCGCCCGCCCGACGAACAGTCGGAATCCATTTCCCCACCGGATGGTCTGACGCCGGACTATGCGAAGATTTGACAATTCGATCGCAAACGCGAGGCCTGAAACAGCGCCGCGAGAAATACGTTTTCGTGTCGATGTTTAAGACGAATCAGCCGACCCTTCAGGCGCTCGCGTGCCGACGGGCGGGACGCAAACGCTGAGGTGCGGATTGTCCCCGATGACGGGGTCCGAGGTCCGCACAGATCCGCCGATACCAGGATCCCGGCAGAATTTGCCGACCGGATCCAAAACTTAACCCTTCGGTAACCATGCCAGCCGTCAATGGTCCGGTAAGGACTCTTAACGGGCCGACATGAGCGAAACCCTCCCCGAGCCGATCGAAGACCCGCAGACCGCCCCCGCGGCGGCTCCTGCGCCCCGGCCGCTCAGCCTTCGCGGGCGGGCGTTCAAGGGCCTCGCCCTCACCCCCGAGCCGCCGCTTCCCGAGTGGCTTGCGGGCCTCGACGCGGCGCTGAAGCGCTCGCCGACCCTGCTGAAAGGCCGGGCCGTCATCTTGGATTGCGCCCAGTTCAAGCCTGAGCCGGACGCGCTCGAAACGTTAATGAACGAACTTAAGGCCCGTGGCATCACGGTTCTGGGGATCGAGGGGATCGACGCCGTCGCTGCTGGATTCCCACCGCTGCTGGTGCAGGGGCGTCCGTCGGACACGGTCGAGATGCCGGCGGCGCCCGCCGAGCCGGAGCCGCAGGTGGTCACCTCGATCACCGTCGAAGGCTCGGTCCGCTCCGGTCAGAGCGTGATCAACCCGACCGGCGACGTAACCGTGATGGGGTCGGTCTCCTCGGGGGCCGAGATCCTCGCCGGCGGGTCGATCCACGTCTACGGCGCTCTGCGCGGTCGCGCGATCGCCGGTGCCGCGCGCAACCCGCGCGCACGAATCTACTGCCGCAAATTCGAGCCCGAGTTGCTGGGGATCGACCGCCTTGTGCGGACGGCGGAGGACATGGGCACGGCCCTGCGCGGCAAGGCCGCTCAGGTCTGGCTCGATGGCGGCAACATCCGAATGGCAAGCCTGGATTAATCCAGTTCTGGATCAAGGGAGATCGACGCGTGGCAAAGGTTCTCGTCGTCACATCGGGCAAGGGCGGCGTCGGCAAGACGACGACGACCGCGGCCCTCGGAGCGGCCCTGGCACAGGGTGGACAGAGCGTGTGCGTCGTCGATTTCGACGTCGGCCTGCGCAACCTCGACCTGGTCATGGGTGCCGAGCGCCGGGTGGTCTATGACCTCATCAACGTCGTCAACGGCGACGCAAAGCTGCCGCAGGCCCTGATCAAGGACAAGCGGCTCGACACCCTGCACCTGCTGCCGGCCTCGCAGACCCGCGACAAGGACGCGCTCACCGATGCGGGCGTCGCCCGGGTGATGGAAGAGCTGCGTGACCGGTTCGACTGGGTGGTGTGCGACTCGCCCGCCGGCATCGAGCGCGGCGCCCAGCTCGCCATGCACCACGCCGACGTGGCCGTGGTGGTGACCAATCCCGAGGTCTCCTCGGTGCGCGACTCCGATCGGATCATCGGGCTGCTCGATTCCAAGACCGCCAAGGCGGAGAAGGGCGAGGAGATGGAGAAGCACCTCATCCTCACCCGCTACGACCCAATGCGGGCCGACCGCGGCGACATGCTCAAGACCGAGGACGTGCTCGACATCCTGTCGATCCCGCTGCTCGCGATCATCCCCGAGAGCCAGGAAGTGCTGCGCGCTTCGAACCTCGGCTGCCCGGTCACCCTCAACAACCCCCTCTGTGCCCCGGCGCGGGCCTACGCCGATGCGGCGCGCCGGCTGAAGGGCGAGGACGTGCCGATGAGCATGCCGACCGAGCGGAAGTCGTTCCTCGACAAGCTGTTCATGCGGAGGGCGGCATGAGCATCCTCGGCATCTTCCAGAAGCGCAATTCCGGCGCGGTCGCCCGCGACCGCCTGCAACTGATCCTCGCCCACGAGCGCGCCGAGTCGGGTCGCCCCGACCTGGTGATCCAGCTCCGCGAGGAGATCCTGGCGGTGATCGCCAACCACGTCTCGGTCGAGCCGGACAAGGTGAAGGTCACCCTGGAGCGCGGCGAGGGCGTCTCGACGCTGGGCCTCGACATCGAGCTTCCGCTCGGTGCCTCGGCCAAGCTCGATGCGAAGCTGGCGGCCAAGCTCGCCGAGGTCGCGGCCAACAAAGTCGGGCGCAAACCCGCCGCCAAGAAGGCCGCTTGAGCCGGGCCGGGATCGTCACCGCCTGCACGAACCTGCGCAAGCCGCGCCCGCGAAGCCGGGCGCGGCTTCGTCATGTCGATCTCGACCACGCGTGGTTACGCCCCATCTCGCTTCGGCGGCGATAGGCCGTCGATCGCGTCGGGAGAATGGACCGTGCCGAGCGCCCTCACGGATGACGGGATCCGCCTCCATTACGAGGAGAGCGGACGCGGTACGCCGCTGATCTTCGTGCACGAGTTCGCGGGGGACCACCGCAGCTACGAGGCGCAGCTTCGCCATTTTAGCCGACGCTATCGCGCCATCGCGTTCAACGCCCGGGGTTACCCGCCGTCCGACGTTCCGAACGCCGTCTCGGCTTATTCGCAGGCCCGCGCCGCCGACGACATCCTGGCGATCCTCGATCATATCGGCGCTGCGCGCGCCCACGTGGCCGGAATCTCGATGGGCGCCTTCGCGACCCTGCACTTCGGGCTGCGCCATCCCCACCGCGCCCTGTCCCTGTGCCTCGGCGGCTGCGGCTACGGCGCGGAACCCGACCGGCAGGACCTGTTTCGCGCCGAGGCCGAGGCAACCGCGACGATCCTGCGGCGGGACGGCATGGAGGCTTTCGCCGAGCGCTATGCCTACGGGCCGACCCGGGTCCAGTTCGAGACCAAGGATCCCCGCGGGCACGCCGAATTCAAGCGCATGCTGGCCGAGCATTCTGCGATCGGATCGGCCAACACCCAGGCGGGTGTGCAGAAGGGGCGACCGTCATTGTACGACCTGCAGGATGCGCTGGCGCAGATCGCCGTGCCGACCCTGATCGTTTCCGGCGATGAGGACTGGCCCTGCCTCGCTCCGAGCCTGATGCTGAAACAGGTCATCCCGTCGGCCGCGCTGGCGATCCTGCCCAATACCGGCCACGCGCTCAGCGTCGAGGAGCCCGACGCCTACAACCGCCTGCTGGGTGAGTTCCTGGCGCAGGTCGAGGCCGGGCGCTGGCCGCTGCGGGATCCGCGGGCGATCTCGACCACCATCACGGGTATCAAGGGCTGACCGGCTCCCGCGGGATGAGCCGGAACTTCGCGAAGCGCTGAGGCTGCGTGGTGACCACGGCGTGGGGCAGGATCGGTTCCCGGTCCTCCAGTTCGAGCCGGAACCGGGCCAGCAGCCGTGCCAGCGACAGCACCGTCTCGATCAGCGCGAATTGGGCGCCGATGCAGACGCGCGGGCCGGCCCCGAAGGGCAGGTAGGAGAACCGCGCCGGCGGCTTCGCGTCGGGCAGGAAGCGTCCGGGGTCGAACGCTTCCGGGTCCGACCAGAGCAACCGGTGCCGGTGAAGAACCCAGGGGCTGACCATCACGATGTCGCTCTTCCTGACCGGATGGCCGGCGAGGGTGTCCGGGCCGAGCGCCCGCCGCACGATCACGAACGCCGCCGGGTACAGGCGCAGGGTCTCGTCCACCGTCGCCCGGATCAGTGGCAGGCGCCCGTCGCTCTGGCAGCCGGTCGGATTGCTGAGGTCGGCGGCCCGCGCCTCGGCGGCAAGCCGCTCCTGCAGTTCGGGGGCGAGCGCCAGCATGTAGGCGGCCCAGAACAGGGTGCCGGCCGTGGTCTCGTGGCCGGCCAGGATCATGGTTGCGACCTGGTCCCGCAATTCGGCCGCACTGAACGGCGCGCCGGTATCGGGGTTGCGGGCGGTGGCGAGCAGGTCGAGCAGGTCTCCGGAATGGCCCTCGTCCCGTGCCGCAGCCTGGCGGGCCGCGATGATACGGTCGAGGAACGGGATCCACCGTCGCCGGAACCGCCCCCGGGCCCAATCGAGCGGCACCGGCCAGCCGGGCGGGATCACGATGTCGAGGAGGTGCGGGCGGCCGATCTTGACGCTGTACTCGGCGATGAAGTCGCGCAGCTCCGGACCGTACCGGTCCATCCCGACCGAGAACATGCTCCGCCCGGCGATCTCGAGCGCCAGCCGATGGAAGGCTGCGAACAGGTCGATCGGACCCTCGGCCGCCTCGGAGACGATGCGATCCATCCCGTCGTTCACGGCAGCGGCGATGTGCGGCACGAGGCCATCGATCGCCCGGGGCGTGAATGCCGGCGCCAGTGTGCGGCGCTGGTGGCGCCAGGCCGAGCCTTCGCTGATCAGCAGGCCGTCGCCCAGGATCGGCCGCAGGATCCGCATCGTCCCGGTGGTGCGGGCGTAATTGGCCTGGTTCTCCACCAGGAAGTGCCGGATCGCCTCGGGGTCGTTCAGGACGTAGCTCGACCGCCCGAGCAGGCCGCGCCGTGTGATCGGCTCCTCGAACGCGCGCCGGGGGAAGCCCGCCAGGCCGTTGTCGCGGATGGAGCGTAGATAGTCCGGAAGCGGAAGCTCGCGCTCCGCCAGGGCCGGGTGCGGCGGCACCAGGCGCGGAAGGCCGGCGAGGCTCGGATCCGTCCGGTCCGAAGTCGCGATCGCGTCCGATGATGGGGGCATGTCTGCCCATTCTGTGACGGAGTCGCGCCGGACTGTAAACCGTCGGATCGCCCCGGTCGTGCGCCCCGGCACCGTCAAGCGCGACTCACTCGGCGGCGTTGCGCAGGCGGGACTCGTTCGGCCGAAGCTGCAATCGTGCTGGAAAGCGGGCCGCCTCGGCCTCGCTCGACAGGCTCGCCACGAGACTGCCATGGGGTAGCACCGCGCCCGTCACGTCGAGCAGCGTATCGACCCCACGCTCCAACTGCTCGCTCACCCGGTCCACCACCAGGATCTCCGGATCGCGCAGCAGCGCCCGTGCCAGGCCGATCCGGACACGCACCCGCTCGGTGAGCAGCAGGCCGCGATTGCCGACCTGCTTGTCGAGGCCGCGCCGCTGGACCGGGCGCTCCAAGTCGAACTCGCGGAACACCGCCCGGGCCTCGCGCTGGATGATCGCCTCGCCGTGCATGCGCGCCGTGTCGATACGGCCGAACAGCAGGTTGTCGAGGACGGTGCTGCGCGGATTGATCCGGTTCGGGTCGTACGATTCGATGTCGCAGCCGTCGTGCCCGTGCATGAACGCCTGGACCACGCCCCGCGCCCCGACGATCCGGAGCAGGAGCGGCTGGTCGAGCAGACCGAAGCGCATCCGCGGCTCGACGTAGGCGAGGGCGAGCGCCATGAACGCCACGCTGTCCGCCTCGTCCAGCCGGCCCTCCGCGGGCAAGCGGGCGAGCCGGCGCAGGTAATCGGGCAGGGCGTCCGGGGTGATCAGCGAGAAGCGCCGGAACAGCGGGTGACCGGGCGGCACGTCGGCGAAGATGTCCTTGAGGTTCTGGGCGATCGCCACGCCCATGCGGTCGAGTTCGTCCAGCAGCTTCACCCGCTCCAGCGCTTCGCGGAACAGGCGCACCCCCGCGAGCCGTCGCGGATCCGTCAGCGTCGGGTCGCGCGGAACCCCGAACATCAGGTTCTCGGCGACGGTCGCCTGCGCGTTGAAGCTGCCCCGCGAGAACGGGATCACGAGGTCCGCGAGCCCACTCTTGGCGAAATGCTCGCGCAGATGCTCCCGGGCGGCGATCATGCGGCGGCCTGCCGGCGTGTCGTGGACGACCGTGCTCAGGGCTCCTAAACCGAATCGATAGAGGTCGTCGCCGAGATCCAGGCGGAACATCAGGTCTAGCAGGCGTTCGTCGAGTTCGCGGGCATCGCGGACGCCGAACCGGGCGTAGTCAATCCAGGGATCGTCGATGCTGTCCGCCGGATTGCCGGTCTTCACCGCCTCGTTGATCCGCGTCTTGCTGAGATCGATGCCGCGGGTCCGCAGCGGCTGGATTCGTAGCCCGTACAGCAGGTTGTCGCGCACCGTCCCGGGGAACAGGACGGGTTCGAGATCCGCGAAGGCGATACGGCGGGAGCGGACGGCCCGCGGCAGGGTCGACAGGTCGTGATCGCCGACCCGGACCGTGCCGCCGGGCGGGACGCGCAGCCCAGCGAGCACCCGAGCGAATTCCTGTGCGATCGGCCCCGGCGGCACCAGCGCGAGCCGAGACGGCAGATCGGCCTCGACGTCCGTGGTCTCGATCGGCAGCCCCCCCTGGGGATCCCGCAGCGCCAGCGCCTCCACGCGCAGCGGTCCGCCGAGGCGTGGCAGTGTCGCCCGCGAGTCCCGTTCCGCCGGCTGGAGGCGCTGCGGCCCGAAATGCGCCGCCACGGTCTCGTACTTCACCTCGACGTCGAGGCGCTGCTGATCCCAGTCGATCAGCTCCTTCAGGGGAGGTGGGAGATCGCGATAGGCGGCGAGCACCGCCACGAGCTGGCCGATATCGAGCTCGCCCTTGAGCGCGAACACGCCGCCGATGGCGTAGAACAGGAACGGCGTCACCTGCGCGAGCAGGTTGTTCAGGTACTTGACCGCGAATTTTCGCCGATAGATGCGCAGGCGCAGGTCGTAGAGGCTGTACAGCCGGCCGCCGATTTCGGCCCGTTCCCAACGTCCGGTGTCGTTGAGCGTCACCGCCGGCAGGCCGTCGAGCACTTCGGCGACCCGGCCCGCGAGGTTGCGCGAGGCGATCTGGCGCTGGCGGCTCAGCAGGATGATCTGGCGCCGGAGGCGCGGGATCACGGTCATCTGCACCGCCACCATCCCGCCGGCCGCGAGGCCGAGCCAGACGTTCTGCATCATGATGAACGCCAGGGCGGTGGCTGCCTGGGTTCCCAGGAAGACCGGCACCACGATCGCGTCGCCGATGAACGAGCCGATCGGCTCGACCTCGTCCCGGATGATCGTCGCCGTCTCTGAGGATTTCACCTCCCGCTGCGCCTCGGGGGTAAAGCGCAGCATCAGGGAGAACAGCTGATAGCGCAGCCGGCGCAGCATCCGCTCGCCCAGAATACCCTTCTGCAGGTTGATCCAGAACTTGAAGGCGCCGTTGATCAGGACGAGCGTGAGGAACAGGGTCGAGAGGCCCAGCAGCAGCTCGAATCGGTCGAACTGGAAGCCCTCGAACAGCCGCGTCGTCCCGCCGCCCAGCAGGTCCGGCCAATCGATCGTGATCTCCAAGAAGGGTGCGGTCGCCTCGCCGTGCGCGAAGGCCTTGCCGGTGATGGCATCGTTGACGATGCGCTTGGGCAGATCGAGGGAGGCGAAGTAGAACGGCAGCGAGGCCAGGACCACCGCGCAGATCTTGAGCTGGTCGGCCTTCGAGTAGCGCCAGATATACGGGAAGAGCCGCGGCTCAAGCTCGCGCATCGGATCCGTCCGGTGAAAGCCCGTCCTGGCGAAATCGATGCGAGCCGGGTGTGCGCGCACGCACAGATCTGAGCGAAAACTCCATCGAACGACGCGGTTCCATCCCTCGGGCTCGACGCCGCGCGCGATCGTCAGCGCGGCGGCACGATGACGTCACTGCCCTGAGGCCGGACGGCAGCGTCATCGCGGCGTCATATAGGGCATGCCGGCCACCCGGCGGCACCCTTCGATCACGGAACGGCTACCAGCGAAGACTGCGCGTCCGTACGGCGCTGCGGATCGGAGCGATCGCTTCAGGTCGCCTTGAACGCACCAGCTCCGGCCGGCGCATCTCGGCCGCACCACCGGAGGCGCGCAACACGATCGACGCGGTGCCGAATCGAGGCGGGCGGCCGACGCGTCCATGCCGCTGCCGATCGCCGTCTCGCGTGCCGTTCTTCTATGCCTGGTCATCGGATCCGCCCGTTTGGGCCCATGTCCCGCTGCCGGTCTCGGACGGGGAGGGGCGGCGAATCGCCACCGCCAGCCGGCCCGCGCGGACGACGGTCGATCGCCAATGGAACGACGCCCGACAATCACCGTAGCCGGCGTCCGCGAAGATACACGTGTGCGAGCGCGCGAATTTCGATTTCTTCCGCCAGTGAATTCTCTGTCGCGACCTGTGGTTTATTGGGGTATGGGCGTTCCGTAATACACCGGCATGCGTGCGGCGGCCTTGCCGCGGGGCGCGCGGGCTTATATTGCGACGCAACCATCACGACTCCGTACCTCACCCGGCGCGGACGGCCGCGCCGCGCGGCCGCCAGGGAGCCGGCACAACCCGTTTCGGGCCACCATGAATCTGCGCAACATCGCCATCATTGCCCACGTCGACCACGGCAAGACGACGCTCGTCGACAAGCTGCTGGCCCAGTCCGGCACCTTCCGCGAGAATCAGCGGGTCGAGGAGCGGGCGATGGACTCCAACGACTTGGAGAAGGAGCGTGGCATCACGATCCTGGCCAAGGCGACCTCGGTCGTGTGGGAGGACACCCGCGTCAACATCGTCGACACCCCCGGCCACGCCGATTTCGGCGGTGAGGTCGAGCGCATCCTGTCGATGGTCGATGGCGTGATCGTGCTGGTGGATGCCGCCGAGGGGCCGATGCCCCAGACCAAGTTCGTGGTCGGCAAGGCCCTCAAGATCGGTCTCCGCCCGATCGTGGCGATCAACAAGGTCGATCGTCCGGATGCGCGCATCAACGAGGTCGTGAACGAGGTGTTCGACCTGTTCGCGGCGCTCGACGCCACCGACGAGCAGCTCGATTTTCCGATCTTGTACGGGTCAGGCCGCAACGGCTGGATGGCCGACACCCCCGAGGCGGATCCGTCGGTGGGCCTCAAGCCGCTGTTCGAACTCGTGCTCAAGCACGTGCCGCCGGCCAAGGTCGAGGAAGGTCCGTTCCGGATGCTCGGCACCCTGCTGGAGGCCAACCCGTTCCTCGGTCGCATCATTACCGGCCGCATAGCCTCCGGTACCGTCAAGCCGAACCAGCAGATCAAGGTACTGTCGCGGGACGGCAAGGTGGTTGAGACCGGCCGCGTCTCCAAGATTTTGGCCTTCCGGGGCCTGGAGCGCGCGCCGATCGATATCGGCGAGGCGGGCGACATCGTCTCGATCGCCGGCCTGATCAAGGGTACGGTGGCCGACACGTTCTGCGATCCCCAGGTGGACACCCCGATCCAGGCTCAGCCGATCGATCCGCCGACCGTGACCATGTCGTTCATCGTCAACGATTCGCCGCTTGCCGGCACCGAGGGTGACAAGGTCACCAGCCGCATGATCCGCGATCGCCTGTTCAAGGAGGGCGAGGGTAACGTCACGCTCAAGATCGAGGAAGCGTCCGACAAGGACTCGTTCTACGTGTCCGGCCGTGGTGAGCTTCAGCTCGCCATCTTGATCGAGACCATGCGGCGCGAGGGCTTCGAGATCGCTGTCTCCCGTCCCCGCGTCGTCTACGAGAAGGACGAGAGCGGCGAGCTCCTCGAGCCGATCGAGGAGGTCGTGATCGACGTCGACGAGGAGCATTCCGGCGTCGTCGTCCAGAAGATGTCGGAGCGGAAGGCCGAGATGCTGGAGATGCGCCCTTCGGGCGGCGATCGCCTGCGCCTCGTGTTCCACGCCCCGACCCGCGGCCTGATCGGCTACCAGGGTGAGTTGCTCACCGACACCC
Source organism: Methylobacterium sp. CM6246 (assembly GCF_054818005.1). Classification (NCBI taxonomy): domain Bacteria; kingdom Pseudomonadati; phylum Pseudomonadota; class Alphaproteobacteria; order Hyphomicrobiales; family Methylobacteriaceae; genus Methylobacterium; species Methylobacterium sp. CM6246. The sequence goes on along the minus strand of NZ_JBTXKY010000001.1, from coordinate 5,469,788 downwards.
GCGGCACGGCGATCATGAACCGCCTGTTCAAGGCCTACGAGCCTTTCAAGGGCGAGATCGCGGGCCGGCGCAACGGCGTGCTGATCTCCAACGACAAGGGCGAGGCCGTGGCCTACGCCATGTGGAACCTCGAGGATCGCGGCCCGATGATGATCGAGCCCGGCTGGAAGGTTTATCAGGGCATGATCATCGGCGAGCATAACCGCGAGAACGATCTCGAGGTGAACGTGCTCAAGGGCAAGAAGCTCACCAACATTCGCACCACCTCGAAGGACGAGGCCGTTCGCCTGACGCCGCCGATCCGCATGACCCTCGAGCGTTCGCTCGCCTGGATCCAGGACGACGAACTGGTCGAGGTGACGCCGAAGTCGATCCGGTTGCGCAAGACGGTGCTGGACCCGAACGACCGCAAGCGCGTCGAGCGGTCGTCTAAGGACACTGCCGCCTGAGCTGAATGCGCGGCAACCGGGCACTCAGCTCCGGTTGCCGACGGGACTATAGGCTGGTCCCTTGTTGACCCACAGGACAGCGTTGCCAGGGCAGATTGCCTTGGCGGCCCGTCCCGGGTGGGCCGCGTGAACCCAGTGATCTCGATGCCCATCGACCCGCATTCCAGCCAGCAGGCTCGCCCGGCTGCACCTTTTCGGGTCGGTCAGGACGGAGACGGCCGCTGGATCGCCGTGGAGACCGGCGGCAGGGCAGGGGGATTGTTCCGGACCCAGCGGGACGCCATCCGCTACGCCTGTGCCGTAACTGGCTGCCGCCCGGACGAGGTCGCGCTGGCTGTCGAGCCGCTCAACTTCCGCGTGTCGTAAAAACCAAGGACGCTCTGGTTTCGGGCCGTTGGGCGAGGGCCCGCTTCGCTGTGTCCGCGCGGGCAATGGCGTTTTTCGCCAGATCCCAAAACGTTCGCCGTCGGACTGCCATTCTGCTTCGTGTGATGTCAGGCCGTCGCACTTTGGCGCCGAAAAGGCCGTGAACGCGTAGCCGCAGCCTGCCGCTGACGACGAGGCACAACCCCATCGCCATCGTTTCTTGAACGGGCTCTCAACTGCTGCCCGGGTCGGTTTCGTCGTTTTGGCTGTCTCCGCCCTGGGGGCCCATCCCAGGATTACCGTCGGTCTTCTCGTTTGGGTCCTTTACCGCGTCGGGGGCGACGTTGGCCGGCTTCTTCGGCTTCGGATCTTCGCGCTCGCTCACGGTTTATGCTCCTGCTCGACGCGGTAATGGCCGTCGGCGACTTTCTCATCGGCGGCTGGGCCGCGGGATGCCTTCTGGTCCGAATGACCGCCCGAGGAACCGCCGACCGCTGGTGGTGCCCGTCCGGGCTCGCCGGATTGACCCCAACCTTCCTTGGGCTCGGCCTTCGGCGCGCCGGCTCCCCCCATATCGGTGATCGCCGCCTGTTCGGAGGTCTGATGACCGCCACCCGCAGGGTGTTCACCCGGCGTGCCCACCGTGTCGTCGGGCTTGCGGGTGACCGTGCCGGAATCGCTGGTGAGCCGGGCCATCAGCGCTTCCCGTCGTCTTGGCCGACCGCCGCGGTTGCACGATCGATGGCCTCGTTCATGTTCGCGCCCTTGCCGAAATCGCCCTGAAGCTTCTTCAGGTTCTCCGGGGGTGTCTCGGCCTCGGTTGCGTCCGTAGCATCCGATCCGGGCGTTCCGGACGCGATTCGGGCCGCCTCTGCGTCGCCGGCCGGATTGCGCTTCAGGTCGGCCTGGGTGTTGGCCGGCAATCCCACGTCGAGGGGCGAGTCCTGGCCGAGATCCTGGCCGTTGCGGTCGGCATTGGCGTCGAAGTCCTTCAACGACGGCCGTTTCGTCTGATCTGCCATGGCTGCTGCCTCTCGTTCGTCGCGCTGTGGCGGGACAACGGGGGCGGGTGGTCAGGGTTGCGTCGGGCCAGCCGGTCCAGCTCGGGTTGATCGTGCGACTGAGGCCTCAAGGGCCCACGATCTTCGGCACGACGTTCTGCGTCAGCGCCAACACCGCATCCTCGGCGTGTCCGGGACTGTCCGCCCGGGCCTGGATCGTCAGCAGGTCGCCGTCACGCAGGATCACTGCGGTCGATCCCCCGCCATTCCCCAGCGCATAGACGGTGATCCACCCGACCGCCGGACTGACCGGCAGGGCTGAGAGGCGGCAATCGGGGTTCTGCTTGATGCAGAGCGATTCGAGTTTCGCCAGTGATGTCTCGCCGGTCCGTACGCGCTTCTCGGTCCCGTCGGTCAGGCGTCCGAGTTGAACCTCGACGTTCGGCGATCCCTTGCACGGGGAGCAGGTCAGGTTGAGGTCCAACGGAGTCGCCTGGACGGTTGCCATGCTGCCGATCGCGACGCGGACCGGGTCCAAGAGGCCCGTGAGGTCGTGGCTGACGAAGCCTTGCGCCCGCGCGGCCGGGGCAACGAGGCAGCCGAGAAGTATGAGGAGGTAACGCATAGGGGCCAATCCATCCGGTCACGGGTTCGCCGGCGTCGGGCGGTATCCCTGAAATCAGATGACCGATGCGCAAAGGATTTCCAAGGTACTCCTGGGAATGCGTTGTCCCGCGACGCGAAGATCGCGAGTGACGCCAGAAGGCAATGTTGCTTATTTGTTAAGTAACTGAAATTACTGCAACATTGAACGCCGCATAACAGCACTAGCAAGCCGATTATTAGCTAAAATTTACAATAACTAAGTCGTCTTTATTGTAAAAATTTTCGAAAGATTGCGCCAAGTGCCGCGAGGCAATTTCGTTGCCCGGCTTTGTGACCGTCCACTTCCGGAGCGAATCGAATTTCGCATAGAAAGATCACAGTTAAAGCCGCGCCGGCTGCTTGAGAGCCGGCGCGGCTTGAAACGGTATCTGCGTCGGATCGGGCTAGCCGATTCCGTCGAACAGAGCTGACGAGATGTAGCGCTCGGCGAACGAGCAGGCGATCGTGACGATTCGCTTGCCCTGGAACTCCGGCCGCTTGGCCAGCTCGAGCGCTGCGGCGACGTTGCCGCCGGTGGAGATGCCGCCCGGGATACCCTCGAGGCGGGCCAGCGCCCGTGAGGTCTCGAAGGCGGTGTCGTTGGAGACCTTGAGGACGCCGTCGAGGATGTCCGTGTGCAGGTTACCGGGGATGAAGCCCGCGCCGATGCCCTGGATCTTGTGCGGACCGGGCTGGCCTCCGGAGATGACCGGCGAATCCACCGGCTCGACGGCGAAGACTTGCAGCCCCGGCAGGCGCGGCTTCAAGACCTCGCCGACACCGGTCACCGTCCCGCCCGTGCCGACGCCAGCCACGAACGCGTCGAGCTTGCCGCCCGTGTCGGTCCAGATCTCCTCGGCGGTGGTCTTCCGATGGATCTCGGGGTTGGCCGGGTTCGAGAATTGCTGCGGCATCACCGAGCCGGGGATCTCCTTCAGCAGTTCCTCCGCCTTGGCGATAGCGCCCTTCATGCCCTGTGCACCCGGGGTCAGCGCCAGTTCGGCGCCGAGAAACGCCAGCATCTTGCGCCGCTCGATGGACATCGTCTCGGGCATCACCAGGATCAGCCGGTAACCGCGGGCCGCGGCCACGAAGGCCAACGCGATTCCGGTATTGCCGGATGTCGGCTCGACCAGCGTACCGCCCGGCTGCAGCTTGCCCGAGGCTTCGAGGGCGTCGATCATGTTGACGCCGATCCGATCCTTCACGCTGGAGATCGGGTTGAAGAACTCGAGCTTCAGCAGGATCTCGGCATCGACGCCGTGCTCCTTGGGCAGGCGGTTGAGGCGCACCAACGGAGTGTTGCCGATGGTCTCTGTGATCGAGCCGTAGACACGGCCGTGTCCGACCTTCGCCGGCGCGTTGAGGGAATCGGCCATCGCGGAACTCCTGCAGGTGACGGGTCGAACAGATGTCGGGTCCGCGCGGTCCGGGCCAAGGGGGGCTGCGGCAGGCCGGCAGACGGGAGGCTGCGATATCGCGTCGCCGAACCCGGTGCAATTAGGCTAAGTGGCCTGTACGAAAGTTCTTTTTGCCAATTCCGTGGATTGAAGACGAATATGGGAGACCGTCGCTGACGCGCAGGGCTTTTGTGGAATATTGTTCTCCCGAAGCGATCGCGGTAAGCCGTCCGATAGAGGTGTCACATGGAACGCGATGGTGCCGCAGCGACTCGCCGCGTGGCTCTCACGGCGGCTTTCGGCCTTCTGGTCGCCCGAACCGCGCGGGCTGCCGAGACGGCGCACGTCGTGCTCGCCACCGCGACGGCCGGTGGCGGCTTCCCGGCTTTCGGGGACGCCTTCGCGATGGCGATCAAGGCGGCGGATCCCGATCTGACTATCGAGACGCGCGCGAGCGGCGGATCGGCGGAGAATGTCGCGCTCCTGCGGGCCGGCCGGGTCGATCTGGCGCTGATCCAGGGGGAATACGCCTATCCCGCACTGGCCGAGCCCGGCGGCCTCACGGTCCTGGCTCCGATGTATCCCACGCCGGGCTTGTTCGCCGTCCCGGCAGCGAGCCCGATCCACTCCGTCGAGGATCTGCGCGGGCGGACGGTGGTGCTGGGCACGCACAAGTCCGGATTGACCGTCATGGGCGGCAGTGTCCTCGAAGCGTCGAGCCTCGACCCGGCGCACGACATCCGCCCGATCCTGCTCGACCGGGCGGGCGACGGCCCGCCCATGGTTCAGGATGGCCGTGCTGACGCGCTCTGGGGCGGCGGTCTCGGATGGCCCGGTTTCATCGCGATGGCGAATGCGCCGGGCGGCGCACGCTTCTTCGGCCCATCCGAAGCCGGCATCGCGCGCCTCGCACGACCCGGCGCGGCTCTCAAGCGCCTGACCGTGCCGGCCGGCAGCTTCGCCGGGCAGCCCGTCGCAATCGAGACGGTGGGCTCTTGGAGCCTCGTCCTGGTGCGACCGGGCTTCGATCCGGAGACGGCTTTCCGAATCGTCCGCGCGCTGGCCCGGGCCGACATGGCTGCGCGGCATCCGCAAGGTGCGGACACCCATCCCAAAAATCTCGCCGGGGTCGTGCCGGCATCCCAGCTCAACCCCGGCACCCTGCGCTATCTCGGCGAGACCGGCGTTTCGGTTCGCTGACGCCCGGTCTCTACCGGAACGAGGCGACGCGGCGGTCGCGCTTGCGCTCTGCAGCGGGCTGGTAGGCAATTTCGGCGTGGTGGGTGCAGTACGGCAATCCTGTGATCGAGCGCGCGCCGCAGAACCGGAACTCCGGCGTGGTCGGATCGCCCAGTGGCCACCGGCACATGGATTCCCGCAGGTCCATGATCGTGACCCGCTTCGACACCGCCAGGGCCACCGGCTCGGGGGCGGGGGCCGGCGTCGGGAAGACCGGTGCCGGCCGATGCGCCAGGATCGCCACCGGCTCAGGAGCCTGCGTCTCGACCACCGCGATGGCGGTCTCGATCTCGACGGCCTTGGGGGTTGGCGTTGAAGCGGGAGCCTCTTCGGCGCCCCGGGCGCGACCGCCCAGGCCGAGGCGATGCACTTTGCCGATCACCGCGTTGCGGGTGACGCCGCCGAGCTGCGCCGCAATCTTGCTCGCGCTTTGCCCGTCTTCCCACAGCCGGCGCAGGAGCGCCACGCGATCATCTGTCCAGCTCAGGCCCGCTTCCATAGTCCCCCTCCGCCCCCTGCGGCCCGCGCGCTCAGCCGAGGTGACGCAAGGCGTTCCGGGCCGATCAAGACCCTCGCAGCTCATCAAGAGCCGTGCGAACCGCACCCGTGCGCGTCACCCATGCGCCTCGGCTGCCGCACCACGTGCGACACCCTGTCTCGTCAGGCCACGACCGGACCCTAGCGCGGCGCTCGCGCCGCTTGCAAGGGCGGCTCATTGCCCGAGTCGCCCCCTGTCCACCGGCAATGCCCGGTCGGCCTTGGAAGGTGGTTACCCGTCGCCGGAGGGCGTCGTGAGCCCGACGTGACGTGTCGCCGGCGTCACAGCCCGACGTAATCGCATCACAATCGTACCGAATGCTAAGCTTGACCGGAACGAGGTCACGGCCGAGCTGCTTCCTTGTGGCAGAAGGGGCGAGCGTTGCTGTTTTCCGAGGTGAGGACGATGGGTTACCGTCAGGGGGGTCTGCGCGCGTTACTCGCGCTCGGGCTGGCCGGCCAGGTCGCGGCCTGCGGCAGCGTCCCACGCACGGCCTACACCGCCGAGCAGGCGGCGCTCGCCAGCGTGCCCGGGATACCGGGCGCACGCGTCTACGCCGACGCATCGGTCGATACGATCGCGGAACTCGCCGGCAATCCGCTGCGCCGTTCAGCGGGCTTCAACTACCTGGCGCTGTCGGGCGGCGGTGGCGACGGCGCCTACGGGGCCGGCGTCTTGAACGGTTGGACGGCATCGGGCACGCGCCCGGAATTCACTCTGGTCTCCGGCGTGTCGACCGGGGCGTTGATCGCCCCCTTCGCGTTCCTGGGACCGGCCTACGACGCGTACCTCACCGAGTTCTACACCAGCGGCGTCGCCGGCGAACTCGTGACGTCGCCCAGCATCTCCAACATCCTGTTCGGCTCCGGCCTGTTCGGCGACGGGCGCCTGCGCAACCTGATCGCCCGCTACGTCACCCCGGAACTGCTCACCGCCATCGCCGAGGAGCACGCCAAGGGCCGCCGCCTGATGGTGGTGACGACCAACCTCGATTCGCAGCGCTCGGTGATCTGGAACATGGGCGCCATCGCGTCGAGCGGTGCGCCGAACGCCCTGGATCTGTTCCGCGACGTGCTGGCTGCGTCCGCCAGCGTCCCGGCGGTGTTCCCGCCGCAGATGATCGACGTGAACGCGGCCGATGCCCGGTTCCAGGAGATGCATGTCGACGGGTCCGTGGTCACCCCGGTCTTCACGCTGCCGCAGACGCTGCTGCTGCGCGACGGGAAGATCCGCACCGGTGGCAAGGCCAACATCTACGTGGTGATCAACGGCCGGCTGGAGCCCGACTTCGAGGTGACGAAAAACAACACCCTGTCCATCGTCGAGCGTTCGTTCACGACGGCGAGCCGCGCCCGCTCCCGTGCAACCTTGACCGCGACCTACGCGCTGGCCCGCAGCAACGGGATGAGCTTCAACCTCACATACATCGACGAGGACGGCCCGAAGGCCTCGGCCGCGAAGGGCTTCGACACCGCCTACATGCGGGCGCTCTATCAGGAGGGTCTCGGGAAGGGCCGCACCGGCACCTTCTGGCAACACACCGTCCCGGCCTCGCCGACGCTCAAGCAGACCGCGGCGGCGGTCGCGAACTGACGGTCGCAAACAGCGACGCCGCGCATCCGACCGGGCGCGCGGCGCTGCGACTGTGGTTACTTGCCCAGGATCTTGGTGACCAGGCGGCCGATCGGCGTCGCGGTGCTGGCGTTCCGGTCATCGCGGTCGATGGGGCGATTCTCGTTGCCGAGAAGCTTGGTGACGATGCGTCCGATCAGGCTCATGGATCTCTCCCGGCGTTCGCGCCAAAACGGCGCAGCTTGCCCATTAACGGGTGATGCGTGCGGGGCGTTCCCGGCGGAACGCCGTCAGACCTGCATCAGCCGGATGTTGTTGGTGTTCCCCACGGTGTGGAACGGGATTCCGGCCGTCACGACGATGATGTCGTTCGGCTTCGCGAAGCCCTCCGCCCGCGCGTACTGGCCGGCCTTGGCGGTCATCTCCTCGTAGGAATCGACGTCGTCGGTGTGGACGCTATGCGCGCCCCAGAGCAGGCACAGACGCCGCGAGGTGGCGAGACTCGGGGTCAGCGCCAGGATCGACGACGCGGGGCGCTTGCGCGCGACCCTGGCGGCCGTCGTCCCGCTCGTGGTGTAGGTTACGATCGCGGCGGCGTGCACCGCCTCGGCCAAGTCCGCTGTGGCGGTGGCCACCGCGTGGGGTGGGGTCTCCTCCTCGCTGGGCTCGGAAGCCGCCACGATCGAGTGGTAGAGCTTGTGCCCCTCCACGCTGCGGATGATCCGATCCATCATCGACACGGCTTCGACCGGGTACTTCCCGGTGGCCGATTCCGCCGACAGCATCACCGCGTCGGCACCGTCGTAGATCGCCGTCGCGACATCCGATGCCTCGGCCCGGGTCGGGGCCGGGGCCTGGACCATCGAGTCGAGCATCTGGGTCGCCACGATCACGGGCTTCACGGCGAGCCGACAGGCTCGGATCAGCTCCTTCTGCCGCCCGGGCACGTCCTCGTGCGGAATCTCGACGCCGAGATCGCCCCGGGCGACCATCACGGCATCCGAGAGCCGGATGATGTCGTCGATCCGTTCCAGCGCCTGCGGTTTCTCGATCTTCGACATGATGCCGGCGCGATCACCGATGATGCCGCGCGCCTCGATCAGGTCTGATGGTTTCTGGACGAAGGACAGCGCGACCCAGTCGACGCCGAGGTCGAGCCCGAAGGCGAGGTCCCCACGGTCCTTCTCGGTGAGGGGCGACAGGTCCAGGAGCGTACCCGGCAGGTTGACGCCCTTGCGGTTCGAGATGACGCCGCCCGTGATCACCTCGGCGGTGATCGCGTCCCGCTCCGGCCCGAGGACGCGGACCCGCACCCGCCCGTCGTCGATCAGGAGTTCCTGTCCGGGCACCACCGCGGTGAAGATTTCCGGGTGGTGGAGCGGGATCGCCTGCTTGTCGCCGTCGGCTCCTTCGAGGACGAAGCGGATCGTCTCCCCGGCGACCAGATCCTGGCGTCCGCCCTGCAGCGTGCCGATGCGGATCTTCGGTCCCTGCAGATCCTGCAGGATGCCGATCGGGCGACCGACCTCCCGCTCGAGGGCGCGGATCGCCGCGTGGACCTTGGCGTGGTCCTCCTGCACGCCGTGGCTGAAGTTGAGCCGGAAGGTGTCGACGCCGGCGAGGAACAGGTCGCGCAACCGGTTTGGTGCCGAGCTGGCCGGGCCGACCGTAGCGACGATCTTTGCGTGGCGGTGACGGCGCATGCGGGCCTCTGCCATGAAGACGATCTCCGGGAATCGGCCGGGCGATCGGGCCCGCCGACGGCCCCCACATTGGTAAGAATGGGCGCGGAGGCGAGCTTTTTCTGGCGGTCCGGAGACATTCGCCGTTCGGACCGCGCCCTATTTGGCGATCTCCCGGGCGATGCCGGCGAGCCCATCGTCGTAGATTCCGGTGATGTCCTTGAGGGCGTCGGCGTCGCTCATGCCCTCGGCGTCGAAGGTCGCGGTCCAGACCACCGTGGAGCCCGTGCCGTTCGGGCGGACCGCCAGGGTAGCGTTGTAGGCACGCACCGGCAGCGGGCCCTGGATGAAGCTGTAGCTGTAGCTCATGGCCGCCTCGTCGCGGGCGGTCTCGACCTCGACGATCGTGCCCAGGCCGCCCTTCGCCACCAGACCGCGGATCTGTGCGCGGATGCCGTCGTCGTCGTCCTCGCGCGAGAGGATGCAGCGCTCGACCTGCGGGTGCCACAGCCCGATCGCGCAGAAATCGCCGATCAACGCCCAGATTGCGGCGGGCGGTGCCGGGATGTCGCGGCTGCGGGTGACCTCGAGGGCGCAGGCCGGGCCGGCCGCCAGCAGGCCTGCGGCGCAGATCACCCACAGGGCGGGTCGTTTCACGATGGGGCCTCCGCAGAACGTCGTCGATGGAAAGTAGGGCGCCTGCCGAGCGAAGCCCATCGGGCTACCGGGGCCGACGATGCCTGGATACCAATGGGTCAGGCCGGTAAGACGACGCTGCCGATCGGTCGCCACGACGGTGCGCTTCGATGGGTACCCCTTGACAGGCTTTGAGTCGGAGACGCCGATGGACGATCGCCCCTGGCCGGCCTTCATCGCAGAGCGTGGCTGGCGGCCCCTGTCGCGCCGCTGGCGATTCGCTTGTGCGCTCGGAATCGCGGCTCTTGCCTCCGCGCCGGGGCTGGCCATGGCCGCGCCCGGGGATAGCCCGCCAGCCGTGTCTTTCGAATCCTGCCGCGGCGATTTGATCGCCTGGGCGACAACGCACGACGTCCCACATTCCGTCGCGCAGGCGCAGTTGGGTGACTTGCAGCCGGACGCGGAGGTGCTGGCGGCGACGCAGAATCAGGGAGAGTTCGTCCGGCCGATCTGGGACTACATCGAGGCCAGCGTGACGCCGGCGCGGATCGAGGCCGGTCAGCGCAAGCTGGCGGAGCTGGCGACACCGCTGGCGGCCATCGAGGCGCAGTACGGCGTCGACCGCTACACGCTTGTGGCCTTCTGGGGCGTCGAGTCGAGCTACGGTGCCGTCCTCGACAATAGCGCCGTGGTGCGGCCCGTGGTGCGCGCGCTCGCGTCGCTGAGCTGCGGGGATCCCAGCCGGTCGTCCTACTGGCGCGACGAGTTGACCGCCGCGCTGCAGATCATCGCCCGTGGAGAGGCGCCCCTCGACCGCATGCCGGGCGGCCTGACTGGGTCCTGGGCCGGCGCGATGGGCCATACCCAGTTCATGCCCAGCGTCTACCAGCGCTACGCGGTGGATTTCGACGGGGATGGGAAGCGGGACATCTGGACGTCGGCCCCGGACGCACTCGCCTCCACGGCGAATTATCTGCGCGATCACGGCTGGCGGTCCGGCGAAGGCTGGGGCTACGAAGTGGTGCTGCCGGACGGGTTCGAAGCTGCGCTGGCCGACGAGACCACGCCGCGCAGCCTCGCGGCGTGGCGGGACCTCGGCGTGAGGCTCACCCGGGATCGCCCCATCCCGGACGAGGCCGCGACGGCGACCCTGATCCTGCCTGCGGGAATTCGCGGGCCCGCCTTCCTGCTCCGGCCGAATTTTTCCGCGATCCTGCGCTACAACACGGCTCTGGCGTATGCCTTGACCGTGGCGCTGCTCTCGGACCGCCTGCGCGGCGATCCGGGTCTGTCGCGCGACTGGCCCCGGGGTGACCGGCCGCTCACCGGGGACGAGCGCCGCGACCTTCAGACCCGGCTGAGCGAGCGCGGCTACGCCACCGGCGGCGTCGACGGGAAGATCGGCCCGAAGACCCGGGCGGCCCTGCGCGCCTATCAGGGTTCGCAGGGGCTGCCGGCGGATGGCTACGCCGACGCGGCGCTGCTGGACCGCATCCGCGCGGCGCCATGAGAGGCGCCGCAGGCCAGATGGGCGCTCAGGCCAGGAAGGCCGGCTCGTCCCGGGCCAGGACCCGCTTGACGCTTTCGAGGTGCAGGCGCGCGCTCTCGGCGCGGCCGGCGGCTTCCTGAGCGGCCACGCGCTTCACGATCTCCTCGGGGACGGTTTTGATTGTGCGGCCCGCGCTCATGGCGAGCACCTGTGCCTGGGCGGCGCGCTCCAGGTAGTAGAGGTCGTCCCAAGCTTCCGCGATGGTCTCGCCCAGCACCATGACGCCGTGGTTCTTCAGGAACACCACGTCGGCCTCGCCGGCACTCCGGGCGATCCGTTCGCCCTCGCTCGCGTCGAGCGCCAGCCCATTGTAATCCTCATCCACGGCGATACGGCCGTAGAATCGCAGGGCGGTCTGCCCGGCCCAGAGCAGCGGCTGCCCCTCCAGCATGGCCAGCGCCGTCGCGTAGGGCATGTGGGTGTGGAAGGCGGCCCGGGCGTTCGGCTTCAGCCGGTGCAACTCGGCATGGATGTGGAAGGCCGTCGCCTCGGGCTGGCCGTCGCCCTCGACCACGTTGCCGTGGAAATCGCACAGCAGCAGGCTAGACGCCGTCACCTCGGCGAAAGCCAGGCCGTAGGGGTTGACCAGGAACAGGTCCGGACGCTCCGGCAGCACAGCCGAGAAGTGGTTGCAGATCCCCTCTTCGAGGCCGTTGCGCGCGGCCCAGCGCAGGCAGGCCGCCAAATCGATCCGGGCGCGGCGGACGCTGTCCGCGTTCAGGGGCTCGTTGGCGCGCACGGGGGGCGTTCCAGAGGCTGTGACGGCGTGCGCCATGCGGGAAGGCTCTCTCTATCTCGGTTCGGATCCGGGCCGCCGGAATCAGGCAGACCGGTATTATACGCGGTCGCGCGGCCCTGCGGACCATTGTTGCGTGGATACCATCAGGCTTGCCCGTCGGTGACGCCGCCGACGAGGTTGAGCCCGAGCAGGAAATCGGAGGCGAAATCCGTGCGCACCACCGGATCACGCCCCATAGGCTCCCGCAACGCTTCGCGTTCGGCCCGGCGGGCCGCCACCGCCTCGGCCACGGTGACGCTGCGGAACGACAGCGTGGTCCCGCCCTGCGCCTGAGCGAGGCGCCCGAGATCCGGCCCGATCACGGTGGCGATCTTCGGATAGCCGCCGGTCGACTGCCGGTCCGCCATCAGGATGATCGGCAGGCCGTTGCCGGGCACCTGGATCGCCCCCATCGCCACCCCGTCCGAGACGATGTCGTGGCCCTTGGTGTGCTTGAGCGGCGTTCCGTCGAGGAAGCAGGCCATGCGGTCGCCGCGCGGCGAGACGGTCCAGGGGCCGGCCAGGAAGGCATCGATCTGGTCGGAGGCGAAATAGTCGTCCTGCGGGCCGAGCACGACCCGGATTTCCATCGGATCGCGGTCAAGCCAGGGCGCGATCAGCCGGTGCGCCGAGGCCTCGCCGGGCCGGGCCTCGGCCACGGGAAGGCGGTCGCCTGCAGCCAGTCCGCGACCGTCCAGGCCGCCGAGGCCGGAGCGGGTGTGGGTCGCGGTCGATCCGAGCACCGGCGCCACGTCGAGCCGCCCCTGCACGGCGAGGTAGCCCCAGGCGCCGGACGAGCCGGCGCGCACCGTCAGCGTCCGGCCCGCCTCCAGGGTCAGCGCGACCGCGTCGGGAAGGGGAACTCCGTCGAGGGTGATCCGGAAACTCCGGGAGACCATGGCGATGCCGAGCGGCCCGCCGTCGGCCGTGACGGTGAGGCCGCCGGTGGAGACCTCGATGGCGGTGGCGTCCAGGGGATTGCCCGCCGCGCGGTTGGCGGTGGCGTGCATCAGCGGGTCCATCGGGCCCGCGGCCGTGATGCCGTAGCGCAGGTAGCCGTGCCGGCCGCCATCCTGCAGCGTCACGCCGGGCCCGGCGGCCTCGATGACGAGGGCGGTCATCGATCGGCCTCCCCACGGCGGGCGACCGGCTCGCCCGCCGCCTCCCGGGCGGTCAGGGCATCGAAGGTCGCGACGTCCACGGCCTCGAACCGGATCAGGTCGCCGGCACCGACGAAGAAGCTCTCGCTGCGCTCCGGGGCGTAGAGCCGGGCCGGAGTGGCGCCGATCACGTACCAGCCCGTGGGCATCGGCACGGTGGCCACTGCGGCCAGGCCTCCGCCGACCACCACGGCGTTTTTCGGATGCGGGGGCCGCGGGCTCGCGCGCCTGGGTACCGCGAGGGTCTTGGGCAGGCCGCCGAGATAGGCGAAGCCCGGTGCGAATCCGTACATGTAGACCCGGTAGGTGGCTCCGGCATGGGTCGCCACCACGGCGTCGGCGGAGAGCCCGGTGCGTTCGGCGACCTGCGCGATGTCCTCACCGTGGGGAGCGTCGTAGCAGCAGGGCAGCGTCCAGAGGGTCGGCGTGCCGACACGGGCGACGGCGCCGGCGACCAGCGCCCGCACTCGCTCCGCCAGCGTCTCACGGTCGAGCACCAGCGGATCGTAGTGGAGCATCAGGGAGCGGTAGGTCGGCACGCGCTCGCGCAATCCCTCCGGCGGATCGGCGCCGAGGGCGTCGTCGAGCGCCAGGACCCGGTCGCTGATCGTGGGATCGACGGTGCTGCCGAATTCGACCACCAGCGCTGCCTCACCGGAATCCAGCAGCCGCGGTTCGCTCACCGCGTCGCTCATGGGCGGAACGGCGCCAGGGTCACGCCGGCGCCTTCCAGGCGGGCGCGCACCGCCCGGGCCGTGGCGACCGCGTGCGCGGAATCCCCGTGGACGCAGATCGAGCGGATCGGCGTCGGCAGGGACTTGCCCGAGGCGGTGAGGATCGCCCCGCCCTCGACCATGCGGAGGACCCGGTCTGCGACCGCATCGGCCTCGGTGATCAGCGCGCCGGGCCGGTCGCGCGCGATCAGCAGGCCGGCTTCGGTGTAGCCGCGATCGGCGAAGATCTCCTGGTGGACCTCAAGCCCGCATGCCTCGCCCGCCGCGACCTGGGCGGTGAGTGCGATGGCCAGCAGTGCCAGGTCCCGATCGACCGCCCGGACCGCTCTGGCGATCGCGTCGGCGACGGCCCGGTCCTCGGCGGCCAGGTTGGCCAGCGCGCCGTGCGCCTTCACGTAGGTGACCCGGTGGCCGGCATAGGCGCCGAGCGCCTGCGCGGCGCCGATCTGGTAGGCGACGAGCCGTTCGATCTCGGGCGGGGTGAACGGCATGCGCCGCCGTCCGAAGCCCCAGAGGTCCGGAAAGCCCGGATGGGCGCCGACCGCCACGCCGCGCGCCTTGGCCAGCGCGAAGGTGCTGGCCATGATCTCGGGATCGCCCGCGTGCAGGCCGCAGGCGACGTTGGCGGAGGTGACAATGCCGAGGATCGCCGCATCATCCCCGCAGGCGTAGGTGCCGTAGCCCTCGCCGAGATCGGAATTCAGGTCCACGCTGGCCAACGGACTCGTCCCTTCCTGCTGCGTACCGCTCCGGGCAGGCAGGCCTGGAGGGCGGCCCGCATCGCGACCGGATCACGCTCCTTCCACACCGCCGACGCTCAGAAGTCGAGAGCGCCGGGGCGGCTGGAAGCGCGAGAGCACGAGCAAGGCCGATGCCGCGTGGTCATTTCCAGCGTGCCGGAAGCCTTTCGCGCGCAGCGCAGATCTCGGGGGCAGATCTCGGTGGCGCAGGTTCAAGGGTGCCGGCCGGATGCGGGCGGAGCGATGAGGCGTCGGCCCAGCAGAGCCAGGGTCGCGCGTCGACCGAGCTTCATCATCGGATAGAGCAGGCGCGCGCGGGACGGGCTGCGTAGCAGCCACGATAGGGCGCGGCCGATCGGGCCCCGATCCTCGCTAAGGGTCGAGAGCAGGACCAAGGCGTCCGGGCCGTAATACAGGGTCCGGCCGTGGCGGACGACCATGCCGTTGTCGAGGTCGTAACCGCGCCGGGTCAGGTCCTCGACCACCGGGCCGCCCTCCCGGGCATCGACCAGTGCCACGGTGCCGACCGATCGGCGCAGGGCCATCAGGCGCACGTAGTTGCTGCAGAACGGGCATTCGCCGTCGTAGACGACCGTGAGAGCTGCATCGGTCATGGCTTCAGATCGATCCGATGCTCGGCTTCCGAGACCAGCCTGCGGACCGGCACGCCGTCCTGCAGGCTGAGGCAGACCGATTCCCGCCGATAGATGTAGGCGACGATGTCGTGCAGGCCCACGCCGTCGAAGCTCGCTCCGTGCTGGAGCGGGACGAAGAAGTGATGCGGGTAGAAAGCATGGGGGAACGACCCCAGCCTGTCGGCAATTGCGGTGACCAGTCGGTGATAGCCGCGGATGTAGGCATCGACCGCGGGCCGATCGATCTCGATCTTGGCGAGGTCTTGCCCGGCGCCGTCCCGGGCGGTGAGGACCGGCACGTCGCAGGACAGCGACGCGACTACTTTCCGGTAGACCTGGGTTCCGCCATTCGGGTTGTCGAGGGCGAAGGCGGTCTCCGCATCCGGCGATCCGTAGGCCATGTGGGCGAAGGGATACGAGTAGAAGGTGAAGAAGTTCGTCGGGACGTAGTGGCGCCCGCCGTCCTTATCGACCGCCTGGAAGTACAACTTATTATTCGCTGCGGTGTCGTACCAGCCGAGCCGCGCCTGAGTCATGAAGCTGTTGTCGCTCAGGATGAACAGCACCGAGAGCACCCCGACCATCAGCGGCGGCCGCTGGTAATGCCGGCTGATCACCACGGCGCCGATCGCCAGGTTCAGCAGGATCCACGGGGCGAAATTGGCGCCCATGACGACCACGATGGACAGGTGCATCGCGTCGAAGCCGAGCAGCAGGATAACGAGCCAGCGCCGCGGCATCAGGATGCCGACCAGGGCCGCCCCTTGTCCGACCAGGATGAGCGTGTTCGTGAGGGGCCCGGCATGACTCAGGATCGCCCGCATGCCTTCCACCAGCCAGGCCCAGCTCGCGTAGAAGACGTGGTTGTTGTCGAGGCCGACGCTGAACAGTTTTCCTGGGTCGTTCGCGAGCAGCCAGGATGTCGGGCCGGCATCCAGCGTCACCTTGGCCAGGAAGGATGAGTAGTAGTTACCGAGGTGGATGCTGATCGCGGCGGCGATGAGAACCTTCGAGAACAGCGCACCGGCGGTGGCGATGTCGGTCCTGGCGGCAGCGGGCACGCCCGGCGATGCGCTCACGCGGGCCGTGAGGGCGATGACGCCGAGACCGGCCAGCAGGCAGAAGCTGACCTCCGCCAGGGGCACGACGTCGATGATGTGTCCGTGCCAGAGCCCCGTCACCCGGCTGACGGCGAGCTTGCTCCAGACCAGGTAGGCCGCGCCCACCACGCCGAGCGACGGCCAGCGCAGGCATAGGATCCCGCAGGCTACGGCGGCGATCCAAAGTGCCACGAGGGCGACGAGGGTCGCCAATGCCTTGAAGCCGTGCTCGACCACCGGGAAGAGCGGGTAATGCACGAGGGCGTAGGCCCCGGAGATCACGCCGATCAATTGGAGCAGCCGGACGGCGGCGGTGTCGGAGGCGGCGTAGGTCCGGCGCAGCATCGCGGCCGCCAGCAACAGCGGCAGCACGATAATGTAGTAGTTGTTCCGCTCGTCGACGATCCGCGACAGCTTGATCACCATCAGGAGCGCGGTGATCTGCGCGAGCAGGATCAAATACGGCCGGGCCTGCGCCAGCGAGAACGGTCCGGCCAGCCAGGATTCTCGGACCGTGAAGGTCTTGGTCGGATCCGAACTCGAGAGAGATCTGCCCATCGTCACGCTTCGCTGCCGGAGTGTGATGGCGGCCGCAGCGGCAGTGCGGCGACCGGGTTGCGTTCGATGGCGCGGTGATGGCCCTCGACGCTTCGGCAATCAGAGTGTCATGGTTCGGGCGCGGGCCAAGGGTAAGGTCGGCGCCGTATGCCTACGTCTTTCGTTTGTATTGCTGGCTTCGTCGCCGAGCCCCGGCACTGGAAGAGGGTGGCCACGGCATCCGCGCCGCGCGGCGGCCTGTTCTTCGCTCATCCGAATGGATCGTCGGCGCTCTGCGTCCGTCGAAAACGCTGAACGGAGTGAGCGCCGGGCAGCGCAGGTCAGATCCGGAGGCTGCACCGCAGCGAGCGACGTGCCGTGGCCGAGGATCCCGCACGCGAGGACGCGAGGTGGGCGACCGGATGCCCTGAAGACCGGTGTCGAGAACGGCGCTGCAGCCGCCTCTATTGCGGGGACATCGTGGAGTAGGGCGAGACTTCGTCGACGAACACCGTCTGGCCCGTCATGCGCGCCGTCAGAAAACGGCGCCGGGCCGCCAGCAGCGGCTGGAACAGGCGATTGCTCTTCAGGACGCCGCCGAACCGGGACCCGGATGTGAAGACCGTCGATTCGAACGGTTTTATCGAGACCGGGTTCGGCGATATCACCCGGGCCCGGGCGATAGCCTGGCGCTCGAAGAAGTATTCCCAGTTGTCGGCAGCCGCCACGACCGGCCGGTTCACCTTCAGGATGCCTTCTGCCGCCTGCCGCGTGATCACGTAGGCGGCCGTCGTTCCGAGCCCTGCCATGTTCATGGGCAGGCACAGCCGGTAGTCGCCGATCGAATCGGCGTTCACGGTGCTGAAGGCGGCGCGATGCTGCGGCCGATTGTAGAGCAGGACGACGTCGCCCCGGCGCAGGGTCGCCTCGACCCGGACCAGGATGTCGTGGATGTCCGGCGGCAACACTGCGTCGTCCTCGACGATGAGGGCCCAGGGTAACCTGCGATCGATCATGGATTCGTAGGCGGCCAGGTGCGAGAGGGCGCAGCCCACCTGTCCCGGGCTCAGATCGGATCCCGGCGACGCGTCACGGCCGGCCACCGACCCGTCGATACCCAGAATTTCGAAATCCGCCCCCCAGACCGTATGGAGATGCCGGGTAATATAGGCATGTCTCTCGCGAAACCGCGGGATCGATATTGCAATGCAGCACATTGTACCAGCCCTTGATTTGGAATCATGCGCTGAAGTTAACAAACTTGCAAACACATTTTGCGGTCGAATTCAGTAATCATTGTTTAAAAGTTTCGCCCTGCGCTGACGTTTCCGCACGCGGACTCTGCTGGGATGAACGCCTCGTCCAATTAGCCGGAGCGGAAAAGCGGGAAAATGATTTTCTAGTCAAGAGCCGGGGATCGCAAGATTCATGAAACGTCATCCACGTGTATCTTCGAGAAATATTCGCGTGATCCGGAATTAGATTGCATACGAAGTGCGGACGATACGCTGCGCATCCTGCTTCCGCCTATGCGGCGGCTTCGGACTGGTAGGGGTAGGCCCCTGCTTCCAGCCGGACTGATCGTCGATCAGGCCGTCGGCCGGTGCCGCAGGACCGGAAGGATCGCCGCCAGCAGGAACTGATGCATCCCGTGATTCACGAACAACGGGCACTCGAAGCAAATGAAGACCACGAGCTGCGCGAGGAACAGGATCGGCCAGGCTTCGACATAGCCCGGAGACCGGGTGAAGTGCGCGATGACGCGACGTGCCGTATCGAGCAAGACGCCCGTGAAAATGATCAGGCCGACGACGCCGAATGCCACCGCAACGTCGATGAAGTTGTTGTGGAAGAACCAGAGCTTCTGCTTCGTGGTGAAGTGGAGGTAGGGCGCCGTGGTGATCGGGCTTTCCCAGTAGGCTTTGTAGCCGATCCCGACGAGGGGCTCCCGCCAGAACTGATCGATGCCGAACTGCCAGAGGATGGTGCGGCCGGTCAGGGTCGTGTCCTTGCCGAGGTCCGAGAGCAGGCTGGCGGAGAGGTCCGCTCCGTAGGTCGCGGCGACCAGGATGCCGATTCCCGCGAGCGCGATGGCAAGCCCGAGGCAGAAGCCCGTCACCAGGTTACCCTGTCGCCACGCCATGACCACGCAGAGTGGGGAGAGCCCCACTGCGCCGGCCACCAGGGCGGTGGCGGAATGGGACGAGACCAGCAGCATCACGGCGCCCAGGAAGGCCGCCCCGGTCAGGAGCCGGTGCCAGCCCTGGAGGAACAGGCAGGCGGCACAGAGGAGCTGGAGGCTCATCAGGCTCCCGAGCACGTTCTTGTGCGAGTAGACCCCGGACCATTCCCCGCTGAGGCCGCGGGTCATGCCGGGGGCGGCAACGCCCAGCGCCAGCGACAGGATCTGCCCGCCCAGCAGCCCGAGGAAGACGATCCTGACGACGCCCGATAGCCCCATCGTGGCGCGCAACGCGATCCCCGCCACGACCGTGGCGAGCAGCTGGAGGCCGTGATAGGCCGAGATGTCCGGGGTCAGCGACCATGCCGCCGACATCACGGCGAGCGCCGGCCAAAGCAGGATGACGGGCCGGCTGCCGAACAGCGTGCTGGCGAGATCGCGCCGTAAGACCAGGAAGGCGAGAGCCGCCAGGTCGGCGCCCAGCCAGACCGCCTTATCCAGACCCGGGAGCTTGACCTGCTCGCCGCTGATCGGCGCGAGCAGGATCAGCAGGACCCAGAGTATCGCAGCGGGCTCGAGCCGCGGCAGACCGTGGGCGCCGAGCCGGCGGCGCGACGGGCGGGCGACATGCCAAGCACCACGCTCATCGAGCCCGCCGGTTGGAAGCCAGGCCGATCCGGTCTCGTCCGGTCCGAAACCCGCCATGTCTCGACGAAACGCCATCGCCCTCAGCCTTCGACGTCCCGAGCGCTCCGCGCCGACGCATGGCCGAGGCTCCCGACGGCTTCGCTTGGAGGCGAACCGTCAGCCCGTCCAATACCGCCAAACGAGGTAGGCCGGTCCAACCCGCCCGACGCTGCGGGCCGAAGACAGGAAGGCGCCCCGGATTTGGGACGGACGGATGCACGCCGCTGTAGTCGGCGTGGACCGACTCCACCCTGCTCGCCAGCGTCGGTGCGATCGGCGGGTGGGACCGACCAGTGAATCAAACCGAGCCCCGGCCAGGATCCCGGTTCCGCCATTGACGAAAGCACGCCCGCACAATAGATGATGACCATAATTTTTGCGAAGGATCGGATCGATGTGGAGGCGGGCCATGGACGTGAGATGGATGCTCGCGCTTTCCGCATCGGCGCTGGTGGGCTGCTCGCCGGCCGAGACTGCCGTACCTCAGGAGCCGCCGCTGGTGCAGACCATCGAGGTCGTTCCGGGAACGAGGGGCGTCGTGCGCTATACCGGCGTCGTCCGGGCCCGCACGGAGAGCAATCTCGGGTTCCGGGTCGGCGGCAAGATCTTCGAACGCCTCGTCGATCCGGGGGATCATGTCCGGATCGGGCAGCCCCTGATGCGTCTGGACCGGACCGACTTCACCCTGGCGCTCAACGCGGCGCGCGCCTCCGTCGAGGCCGCGCGCGCCCAGATGATCAAGGCCAAGGCCGACGAGGAGCGTAGTCGCAAGCTGGTCGGCGACGGATGGACCTCGAAGCAGACCTACGACCAGAACAAGGCGGCGGCAGATGCCGCCATCGCCCAGTTCGCCAACGCCGAGGCCCAGGCGAGCCAGGTTTCCAACCAGGCCGGCTATTCCGAACTCCAGGCGGATGCCGATGGCGTCGTGATGGAGGTCCCGACCGAACCCGGTCAGGTGGTCGCCGCCGGCCAGACCGTCGTCAAGCTGGCGCGCGATGGTGCCCGCGAGGCGGAGGTCTTCCTGCCGGAGGCGAGCCGCCACTTGGCGCGGGGCACCGCCTCGGCGACGCTCTACGCAGAGGGCCAGGCGACCTATCCGGCACGGCTGCGCGAACTGTCGGCTACCGCCGACGCGGCCACCCGGACCTACCGGGCGCGCTACATCCTGTCCGGCGGCGGCGAGGACGCGCCGCTGGGCGCGACCGTGACGCTCCGGCTCAAGCCGGCGGAAACCGGACGTTCCGCATCGGTCGAGGTGCCGCTCGGGGCCCTGTTCGACCAGGGACAGGGCTCGGCGGTCTGGAAGTTCGATGCCGGCACGAAGACGGTCTCCGCCCAACCGGTCTCGGTCGCGCGCATGTCCGAGGAAGAGGCCGAGGTCGTGTCCGGCCTCAACCCCGGCGACCGCATCGTGTCGCTCGGCGCGCATCTCCTGAAGGCGGGAGAGAGCGTGCGCCAAGCGCCCCCGACCCTGACGGGAGTCGCCCGATGACCGGCTTCAACCTCTCCGCCCTGGCGGTCCGCGAGCGGGCCGTCACGCTCTTCCTCATCATCGCGGTGACGGCCGCCGGCTTCTTCGCCTTCCAGAAGCTCGGCCGCGCCGAGGATCCGGCCTTCACGGTCAAGACGATGTCCGTCTCGGCCGCCTGGCCCGGCGCCACCACCGACGAGATGCAGCGGCAGGTGGCCGACCCCCTGGAGAAGCGCCTGCAGGAACTCGTCTACTACGACCGCGTCGAGACCACGGTTCGGCCGGGCCTCATGCTGATGAAGGTCTACTTCAAGGACAGCATGCCGCCGGCCAAGCTCCAGTCGGAGTTCTACCAGGCCCGCAAGAAGCTGTCCGATCAGGCGTCCACCCTGCCGCGCGGCGTGATGGGCCCGCTGTTCAACGACGAGTTCTCGGACGTCTACTTTGCGCTCTATGCCCTCCAGGCCCAGGGTCTGCCGCACCGGCACCTCGTGCTGAAGGCTGAGGATCTGCGCCAGCGTCTGCTGCGGGTGCCGGGGATCGAGAAGATCAACATCCTGGGTGAGCAGACGCAGAAGATCTTCGTCGAGATCTCCTATCAGCGTCTCGCCACGCTCGGCATCACCGGCCAGCAGCTCCTGTCCGCGCTGGCCAACCAGAACGACGTGACCCCGGCAGGCTTCGTCGAGACCGCCGGGCCCCGGGTCTACCTGCGGCTCGACGGTGCCATCGACAGCTTGGACGTCCTGCGGAACCTGCCGGTGAGCGCGGGCGACCGCAGCCTCAAGCTCGGCGACATCGCCGAGGTAAAGCGCGGCTACGAGGATCCGAAGGTCTTCGCGATCCGCAATGACGGCGAGCCGGCTCTGATGCTCGGCCTCGTGATGAAGCCCGGCTTTAACGGGTTGCAGCTCGGCGAAGCGTTGAACGCCGAGGAGGTCGCGATCCATCACGCGTTGCCGACCGGCATCACGTTCACGAAGATCACCGACCAGGCCAAGGTGATCGACGACGCCATCCACGAGTTCATGGTGAAGTTCTTCACGGCGCTGTCCGTGGTGATCGTGGTCAGCCTCGTCGCCCTCGGGTTCAGGGTCGGCATCGTCGTGGCGCTCGCCGTTCCTATCACCCTCGCCGCCGTGTTCGTGGTGATGATGGTCACCGGGCGGGATTTCGACCGCATCACCCTCGGGGCGCTGATCATCTCGCTCGGCCTGCTCGTGGACGACGCCATCATCGCCATCGAGATGATGGTGGTGCGCATGGAGGAGGGGGCCGACCGCATCGAGGCGGCCACCCATGCCTGGAGCGCCACCGCCGCGCCGATGCTCACCGGCACGCTCGTCACCATCGCGGGGTTCCTACCCGTGGGCTTCGCCGCTTCCACGGCGGGCGAATACGCCGGCAACATCTTCTGGGTGGTCGGCTTCTCGCTGATCATCTCCTGGATCGTGGCCGTGACCTTCACGCCCTATCTCGGCGTCAAGCTCCTGCCCAATATCAAGACGGTGGAGGGTGGCCACGAGGCGATCTACGCGACGCGGAACTACCAGCGCCTGCGTCGGATCGTGCGGGCCTCCGTCGACCACAAGTGGATGGCGGCCGGCATCACCGTGGCGCTGTTTGCGGTGGCAGTGGTCGGCATGGGCAAGGTCGAGAAGCAGTTCTTCCCGAACTCGGAGCGCCCGGAACTCATCGTCGAGGTGACCCTGCCGACGGGCACAGCCTTCGCGACCACGGAGGCCAGCGTGAAGAAGGTCGAGGCGGCCGTGCGTCAGCTGCCCGAGGCGCGCGAGATCACCAGCTACATCGGCCAGGGCATGCCCCGCTTCGTGCTCTCCTTCGACCCGGAGCTGCCCGACCCCGCCTTCGCGCAGATCGTTGTGCAGACCGCCGACGCCGCAGCCCGTGACGCGCTTCGGATCAAGGTCCGCAAGCTTGTGAGTGACGGCCTCTTCCCCGAGGCGCGCGTGCGCGTGCTGCAGATCGTGTTCGGGCCGCCCATCCGCTTTCCGGTCGCCTTCCGCGTGGTCGGGCCCGATCTCGACGTCATCCGCGGTATCGCGGCCGAGGTCGCCGACGCCATGGCCTCCAACCCGAACATGCGGCTGGTGCACCTGGATTGGGGTGACAAGACTCCGAGCCTGCACCTTGTCCTCGACCAGGAGCGCCTGCGCCTGATCGGCCTGACCCCCAAGGAGGCCGGCCAGCAACTGCAGAGCTACCTCAACGGGACGCCCGCGACCCAGGTCCGCGAGAACCTGCGCTCCGTCGACGTGCTCCTGCGCAGCCCCGGACCGGAGCGCCGCTCGCTCGGCGAGATCGGCGACCTCACGCTGGCCACCCATGACGGACGCCAGGTCCCACTATCCCAGGTGGCGCATCTGGAGAGCCGCAACGAGGATGCGGTACTCAAGCGCTACAATCGCGAGACCTACATTCGGGTGCAGGGCGACGTGCTCGACGGCAAGCAGCCGCCGGACATCCACGCGCAGGTGCTGCCGCTCCTTGACCCGATCAAGGCGAAGCTGCCGCCGGGCTACCGGATCGACACCGCCGGTGCCGTGGAGGAGAGCGCCAAGGCGATGAACGCGCTGGTGGCGGTCTTCCCCCTGATGCTGATCGTGACGCTGACGGTCATCATGCTGCAGGTGCGGTCGTTCTCGACCATGTTCATGGTGTTCGCGACCGCACCGCTGGGCCTCGTCGGGGCGGTCCCCACGCTGTTGATCTTCCAGCAGCCGTTTGGATTCAACGCGATCCTGGGATTGATCGCGCTGTCGGGCATCCTGATGCGCAACACGCTGATCCTGGTGGATCAAATCCACCACGACCGCGCCTCCGGCCTGTCGGACTACGAGGCCATCGTGGAATCCACCGTGCGGCGGGCGCGGCCCGTGATCCTCACGGCGGCTGCCGCGATGCTGGCCTTCATCCCGCTGACGCACTCGGTGTTCTGGGGGGCGCTCGCCTACGTCCTGATCGGCGGCGTCGGCGTGGGCACGCTCCTCACGCTGCTGTTCCTGCCGGCGCTCTATGCCTTGTGGTTCCGGGTGGCGCGGGAACCCCGCACAGGCCGCGCCGCCGCCGGCTCCGGCGCGGTGCCGGTTCGGTCCGGGGGGTAGCCCGGACTTCCAGGATCGCGCGTTCGGCAGCGAACGTGCGGTCGGCCGGCCGGCCTGCATTGATGCCCCCCTCCGCAGGCCGGTCGACCGAAATCGTCAATCCCTGTCGCCGAGCTCGCGGCTCAGTGGCCGGACCCCATCGAAAGCCAGCCTGTCCCACCCTTCTTTAGATGATGAAACGCATCTATATCGGTCTCAGGAACGCCGAAGGATCAGGTCATGCCCAGAGTTTCCCAAGAGCAGGCCAAGCTCAACCGCCGCCGCGTCGTCGAGGTCGCTGCGTCGCTGTTCCGGGAACGCGGCCTCCATGGCGTCGGGGTCGCCGACATCATGGCGTCGGCCGGCCTCACCCATGGCGGGTTCTACGGTCAGTTCTCCAACAAGGAGGCCCTTGCCGCGGAGGCGTTCGACAGCGCGCTCGACGAAGAATACCGCGGGAGCCTCGACACCCTCATCGCCAACTACCTGTCCCTCACGCATGTCCGGTCACCCGGTATGGGATGCCCTCTCGCGGCCCTAGCGAACGACGTGGCCCGGGAGCCGCGGGGCGGTCCTGTCCGGGCGCGGTTCACCCAGGGCGTCGAGCGCATGGCCACCATCCTCGCAGGCCTTACGCCCAGGGGAGCCAAGGAGCGCCGCAGGCAACGGTCCCTGGCGACGCTGTCGACGATCGTCGGTGCCGTCGTGTTGGCGCGAGCAGTCGACGACGAGGCTCTCGCGAGCGAACTGATCCGGGCAGCGCAGGCTGCCGTCACCGAATGACGTCGGCCAGGCCGGGACGGCCCGCATTTTTTTGCGAGTGCGTCCTCATCGCCTGAACGCGCGACCGTGCCGATCCTGGCCGGACCCGCAGGTGCCGCGCGACGTCCGCGGCGTACCCAGGACTCCGCCAGAGGATAACGATGCGCGAACGAATCGTGGTCACGGGAATGGGCGTCGTCTCCCCGCTCGGCTGCAGCGTCGAAGGGATGTGGCGCCGGCTCGTCGGATTCGAATCCGGTGTTCGGCGCTTGCCGGACGACCTCGTCCCCGACATCGACGCGAAGGTCGCCGGGCTCGTGCCGTCCCGGGACGAGGATCCGGACGGGTTCGATCCGGGCGCCCTCATCCCGGTCAAGGACCTCCGCAAGATGGACCGGTTCATCCAGTTCACGTTGACGGCCGCGGAACAGGCCCTTCGGCAGTCGGGCTGGAAACCCTCCAGCGAGTGGGAGCGCGTCCGCACCGCGACCATCGTGGCCTCCGGCATCGGAGGCTTCCAGACCATCACGGACGCTGTGGAGACCGTGCGCACCCGCGGCGCGCAGCGCCTGTCGCCGTTCACGGTGCCGGCCTTCCTGGTCAACTTGGCCGCCGGCCATGTCTCCATCCGCTACGGCTTCAAGGGACCGCTCGGGGCTCCCGTCACCGCCTGCGCGGCGAGCGTCCAAGCCATCGGGGATGCGATGCGCCTGATTCGTGCCGGCGACGCCGATGTCGTCGTCTGTGGCGGTGCCGAGGCCTGCGTCACACGCGTCGCGCTCGGCGGCTTCGCCGCGGCGCGCAGCCTCTCGACGGCGTTCAACGACACGCCAGCCGCCGCGTCGCGGCCCTTCGACCAAAGACGCGACGGCTTCGTCATGGGTGAGGGCGCCGGCATCCTCGTGCTAGAAACTCTGACGCACGCGCAGGCGCGTGGCGCCGTCCCGCTGGCCGAACTGGTCGGGTACGGCACAAGCGCCGACGCCTACCACCTCACCGCCGGTCCCGCGGATGGCAGCGGCGCCCGCCAGGCGATCACCACGGCCCTGGCCATGGCAGGGCTGGAACCCGCCGCCATCGGCTACGTCAACGCGCACGCGACCGCGACGTCGGTCGGCGATTCGGGGGAGCTGGCGGCGCTCAGGTCCGTCTTCGGCGAGGACGGTCCGGCCATTTCCTCGACGAAGTCCGCAACCGGCCACCTCCTCGGCGCCGCCGGCGGTCTGGAGGCGATCATCACGGTGCAGGCATTGCGCGAGGGCGTCTTGCCGCCCACCCTCAATCTGACCGATCCCGACGCGGGCGCGTCAGGCCTGGACCTCATCGGACCGGAGGCTCGGCGGGCCTCTGTGGACTACGCGCTGTCGAACGGTTTTGGGTTCGGGGGTGTCAACGCCAGCATCATCCTCAAGCGGATGAACTCTTTTTGAAAATCGATTCACGGATATTAGTAAACGACGAGGCCATACACGGGTGTTCGGAGCTTATTCCAATCTCGAATGAATCCAGACGAAGTCTACGGGTTGTACGGTGCTGTCGCCGGGGAGAGAGGCTCCATCAACAAGGACTTCGTGTTTCATCCGTATCGCGCGCAAATCAGCCTGCGTTGCGCTGCAGGCCTTGGCAAGCCCGCACATCGTGTCGAACCGGTTGCTGAGCGCATTCAGGCAACGAAAAACCCGCCAAGTCACTGACCGGGCGGGCTGAATTCGATGGCTGGGGGACCTGGATTCGAACCAGGACTAGAGGAGTCAGAGTCCACCCCGGTGCTTTGTAAAAACTCAGCTTTTTCCCCGACTGAGGGAAAAAGCGACCATGAAAGATCAAAGGGTTAGCGGCGGAAACCCGACCGAGAAACCGCCTCGAACGAATACTGCAAAAGAAAACGCCGTCGCGGGGGTGAAGGCCCGCAACGGCGCTGAAAAGAGCGGCTCCAACCAAAGAACCGATCTCAGAGATAGGGCGGATCGCCCGATTCTGGCAAGCGCCCTGACGGCGGTTCTGGACCACCAGGGCATGGTGATCTGCGTACTCGCCGGCCGCGCCCAGGCACGCGCTTTCCTGCGGGGAGGCGCCTGATGCCGACGATCCTCTGCCAGCTCAAAGCGGTCCTCCGCTTCATGTCGACGCCCGACGCCGACCCAAACATCCGGGCGTGCCAAGCGGCTCTGCTCCAGGCCATCGAAGCCTTGGAGCGCCACGTCCTCGCGAGCGGGGAGGCGTCTCGATGAGTGCCCCGCAGACGATCCCGCCCCTGCCGGTGCCCGGGACCAAGTTCCCGCCTCTGCCGGCCGCCCTGGACGCGATGCGGGCCGAGCCCCGCTGGCTGGTGTGGAGGTGGGAGCCGCACGCCAAGTCCGGCAAGCTGACCAAGGTGCCGTTCATCGCCGACGCGCCGCGCTCCAAAGCGGCCAGCAGTCGGTCGAACACGTGGCGCTCCTTCGAGGTGGCGGTCGCCGCCTACGAGACCGGCCAGGTGCACGGCATCGGCTTCGCTCTGGCCGGCTCGACCTTCGGCATGTTCGACCTGGACAATTGCCGGGACCCGGAGACGAGGGAGATCGAACCCTGGGCCCAGGCGCAGGTCGATCGAGCCGCGAGCTACGCCGAGGTCACCACCTCGGGCACGGGTCTCCGCATTATCGGGCGTGCGACGGGTCCGAAGGTCCATCGGAACCAGGCGGTGCTCGGTTCGAACGGCGGCCGCATCGAGACCTACCGGAGCTGTGAGCGATACGTCGTAGTCACCGGCTACCATCTGCCGGGCTCGCCGGACAGCTTGGCCGATCTGGATGCCGAGATCGACGCCACGGTGGAATTGCTCGACCTAGCGACGAGCTGTGCGGCCAAGGCTGCTGGTCCAGACTTCGAGCCCGAGCCGCCCGGAGCCCGCGCGGCGCCCCGGCGCGAGCTGCCGGACGAGCTGATGCGGCTGGTCGAGTGCGGGGCGCCTGAGGGCAAGCGTTCCGACGAGTTCATGCACACCGTCGGCTGGCTCAAGGACTACGGTTGGGGCGTGGCCGAGATCGTCGACCTGCTTGCGCGGCATCCAGCCGGCATCGGCGAGAAGTACGCGGACCGGCTGGAGAAGGAGGTCCGGCGCTGCTGGGACAAGGCGGCGTCACGGCCGCGCCGGCAGCGGAGCGCTTCGACGATCGACGAGCTCGTAACCGAGGATTCGGCCACGATCCGCTTCGTCGAGCTCTACCGCGACCGCCTGCGCTTCTGCCACGACCACAACGGGTGGTTCGAGTGGACGGGCGCGGCGTGGCGCCAGAACCGGGTGGGGATCGCGTTCCGCTGGGCGCGCGAGCTGGCCCGGGAGCTTGCGCGGTCCCTCGGCGACGACCTCAAGGGCAAGGCCGTCCTCGGCAAGACGGCGTTCGCCGGGGGCGTCGAGAAGTTCGCCCGCACCGACGCGGCCTTCGCCGTGACCCAGGAGGCCTGGGATCCTCACCTCTGGCTGCTGGGCACACCCGGCGGGACGATCGATCTCCGGACCGGCGAGCTGCGCGAGCCGGACCCTGCCGACGGCATCACCAAGCTGACTGCCATCGCACCGGCCGAGGGGCCTGATTGCCCCCTGTGGCTGGCCTTCCTGGACCAGGCGACTAAGGGCGACCCGCAGATGATCCGGTTGCTGCGGCAGCTGGCCGGCATCGCGCTCACCGGTGAGACCCGGGAGCACATCCTCCCCTTCGCCTTTGGTGACGGCGGCAACGGCAAGGGCGTGCTGGTCAACACCCTGGCCCGGATCCTGGGCGACTACGCGGTGACCGCGACCATGGACACGTTCATGGCCTCGCACGGGGACAAGCACTCGACCGACCTCGCCATGCTGCGGGGGGCCCGGCTGGTGACGGCATCGGAGACCGAGGAGGGCAGGGCCTGGGCGGAGAGCCGGATCAAGCAGATGACCGGCGGCGACCCGATCACCGCCCGGTTCATGCGGTGCGATAATTTCACCTACGTGCCGCAGTTCCTGCTGCTGATCATGGGCAACAACAAGCCCAACCTGAACAGCGTCGACGCTGCCATGCGCCGGCGGTTCATCATGCTGCCGTTCGAGAACAAACCGCTCGTGGCGGACCCGCTGCTGCCGCAGAAGCTCCAAGCCGAGTGGCCGGGGATCCTGCGCTGGGCGATCGAGGGGTGCCTGGACTGGCAGCAGAACGGCTTGGTGCGGTCCGAGCGGGATAAGGCGGCGACCGAGGAATACTTCGCCACGCAGGACGCCTTCGGGCTTTGGCTGGCCGAGGAGTGCGATTGCGAGCCGGGCAACGAGTTCAAGACCGCCACCAGCACCGAGCTATTCAACGCCTGGCAATCGTTTGCCCGGCGCTCGGGTGAGACCGCCAGCTCCCACAAAGACTTCGCCAGCCGCATGGAGAAGCGTGGGTTCCAGAAGCACAAAAGCCACGGAACGATGGTGTACCGCGGCCTTCGGATCCCAGTGCGCAGCCCTTTCCATGAGGCCGCAGAATGACCCGGACAGCTCGCGGGGAGGGTCGGGGAGCTTCCTCGGTATGTGTTCACGTACGCGCACGCACGCACGTATGGGGAGATACGGAAAACGGTCCCCAACCCTCCCCACGCTCCCCCACTTCAAACCCTGTGTCACCGGTCATCGCGATGCGACGCGACTTGCCGCGGTGCCTGATCCCGTTCGACCGCCGCGAGGGTCTCACGACCGCAGAGGCCGCCGCTCGCGCCGCCCGGACCGAGCGCACCATCAGGATGTGGTGTCGGGACCATGACATCGGCCGGCACGTCGCGGGCGGCCCCTGGCTCGTCTCTCGGGTCGCGCTGGCGATGTTCCTGAACGACGACGCGGCAGCGCTGCGTGCCTACCTCGCGGGCGATAGAGCCGGCCCGGCGGTCGCGCCGTACTTCCTAGACGAAGGATTGGGCGACCTCATCCGAGGCTGATCGGTGCACGCCGCGGAAATGGCGACGTATCGAAAGCGGCCCGTTGCGAGCACCTTTCTGCACCAGTCACCTAGACCTGGAGCCAAACGATGAGTGCCGCCGGTAGATCTCTGCAGTTCACGGACATTGTGAAGTTCAGGGGCGAGCCCGGCTTCAGCGCGGCTGTGGTGGAAGCTGCTCGTCGGAGCCGCACCAGCACGCCGGAGTACCTGCGCCGCATTGTGCGGGAGCGGCTTGCTGCCGACGGCGTGGCACTGCCCGAACTGGATACCCCCATCCAGCGCCAGGCGGCCTGAGCCATTTTTAGCGGGCCGGAACCGATGATGGTGCGGTTCGGCCCTGTGCCGTTCGGCCCATGGAGCACGGGCCGGAGCGACACCCGAGGCGATAGCGGCCGGCCGCCGGAGTACCTCCGAGGTGCAGTGCCGCGGTCGACCCACACAGGCCAGGCAGAGGGCCTGTGTGGCCGTCGGGCAACACTAGGTTCTCCCAGGAAGATCGACGGGTCGCGGGCTGTAGAGGCGCGGCTCCGCCCTCCCGGCAACTTCGATTTTTGAGGTCTACACCTTGTCCGAACGGCTCTCCCTCAGAGAACTCGCCAGGCGCCTCAACCGGGATCCCTCGGGCCTCGGCCGGCTGGCCAAGAAAGGGGTCATCCCCAAGGGAAGCGATGGCAAGTTCGACGAGGTGGCGGTCCGCCGGGCGCTCCTCGCGAATGTCGACCCGGACCGTCAGAAGGAGACCGTAGACCGTCTACGGTCCACGCCGCGGCGGTCTACGGTCAACGGCTTGCCCCGCCCCCAGATCGGCACCTTCCCGACGCCGGCCGCCTACCGTGCCCGCACCGACCTGCCCGACGCCTTTGCCGCCGGTGCGCTCTACGGCGCCCACGTCGTCGCCTTCGCCCTGCCGACCGCCATGGCCTGCGCCCTCGTCGAGGCCGGGATCTCGGCGGCGGCCACCATGCAGGCCCACGCCGCGGCTTGCGACGACACCCGCTTGATCGTGGGCGATGTAACCGAGGCGCTGGGCCTCACCCCCGCCGGGGACGACGACGCCGGTCCGCACGCTCCGACCGCCTTCCAGGGCTTCGACCCGCGGATGGCAGCAGCGGCGGTCGCGCCATGATCGCCCACTTCCCCTTCTCCCATCGTGGCGACGCCGGTCGACTGCTCCGGGCGTCGCTGCGGTCCCCGGGGCCGTACCGGGGCGCGGGCCGCGCAGGGGGACGGCGCGGCCCGCAACCATTCCCTCACCTGAAGGAGCTGCATCCGTGAAGAAGCTCGCCAAAGACCTCGCCGGCCTGATCGGCATCAGCCGCAAGGAGACCGATCTCGACACGCTCGCCGCGGCGCTGGCCGAGGGTCGCGAGCAGATCGAGGTGGCGACCCGGGATCGCGAGGCAGCCGAGGGCGCCTACCGTGACCGGATCCTCGACGCCACGCCGGCCGAGCTGGAGAAGCTGCAGGCGGCCAAGGCCCGGGCGACCGTCGACCTCGACCGGTCCGAGGCGCTGGTGGCTGCGCTGACGAGCCGTATCGCCTACGTCCGCGACGACCAGCAACAGGCCGGCCGCCGGGCCCGGTACCAGAACGCCCAGGCACTGGCCCAGGCCGCGCAGCAGGCCCTGGCCCAGGACTACCCCGACATCGCCCGGCGGGTGCACTCGCTGCTCCGCACCGTGGCGGAGGCCGAGGCGGCGGTGATCGAGGCGAACGCCGAGCTGCCCGACGGTGCCGCTCCCATCCGCTCCCCGGAGCGGGCCGTCCGGGACGCCGCCCGCCTGCCGCTCGACATGAGCACGGCCGAAGTCGATCTGTGGAGCACCGTCGGCAACATCGAGCCGCTGCCCGAGGCCGATCAGTCCCGCGTCCGGGCCATACGGGGGAACTCCGATCACGGGACGATCGACCGTGATGGCCGGGACATCCCGTGCGTCCGGGTGACCTACCGACGCGACGTGGTGCTGTACGATGACGCCGGGCAGTCCCTCCCGCCCCTGGCGGCCGGGATCAGCCTGCCAGCGTTGTACGCAGGCACCACGGCGTTCTGGTCCGCCGCCCACGCGACTGAGCGTAGCCCGGCACAGATCTTGGCCGAGATCGCCCAGATCGAGCCCCAGGCGTCGCCGTCGTGGCGCAAGCCTGTGGCCGAGCCGATCCCGCACCGCTTCACCTACTGGCCGGTGGCGACCCCGCTAGATCCGGATCCGGCCGCGGGCCTATCCGAGGCTGAAAGGGCGCCGGGCGGCGGGTTCATGTTGCAGGGGGCGGCATGACCGCCGCCGCTGACCGCCTCATTCAGGACGGGTGCCTCGTCCTCTACGGCATCGTGGGTGCCGGTCTCGATTTCGGGGGCGATGATGGCCCGGGATGTTTCACCGCCGGCGATGTTGTCGCCGCCCTCGCGATGCTCGGCCGCCGCACGGATGTCACGGTGCGGATCAACTCGGCGGGCGGCATCGCCACCGAGGGTTCGGCGATCCACGCGGTGTTGTCCGCCCACGCCGGCCGCGTGACGACGGTGGTGGAGGGCGTCGCGGCCTCCGCCGCGTCGATCATCGCTATGGCCGGCGCGGACCGTGTCATCGCCCGCGGATCGCTGATGATGATCCACGATCCCTCCGGCCTCACGGTCGGCACGGCCGACGACCACGAGGGCACCGCCGGCGTCCTACGCACCCTGGCCGCGTCCATGGCGTCGATCTACGCCGATGCGACCGGGCGCTCGGAGGCCGAGGTCCGGGCCGAGATGCGGGCCGAGACGTGGTTCACCGCCGAGGACGCGGTGGCGAAACGCTACGCGACCCGTATCGGCACAGCATCCGTTCCTGCGACCGCCGCGGCGGCGTTTCCGTTCCGAGCCTATGCCCATGCGCCCGCGCAGCTGGTGGCTTTGGCGGATGCCCGGGGATGGAGCCGGGGCGCCTTCACAACCGCACACGCAGCGGGCCGCTCGACCGGCGGCGGCCGAGGCCCGGTAGCGCCCCGGATGGTGCCGCAGGCCGAGGCTCGGGAGCGCGCGATTACCGAAATGTGTGCCCTGGCCGGTCAGCCCGAGCGAGCCGCCGCGTTCATCGCCTCCGGTAAGGGGCACCTCGCGGTGCTCGCCGAGCTGAGGGCCAGATTTGGGCCGACGCCGACCGCACGACAGGCTGCACCTATCGATCCTCTGGCGAGCATGCGTCGGGAGATCGCCCGTCCTGGCCTGGCGCCACTCTGATCAGCGCATACGGAGATGCATCGATGACAGTGGAAACCCATGTCGATCCGACCCCTAACGCCGAGGGATCGGGTGTCGCACTGCCCGCTGAGACTTGGGAGAGGCTGTCCGTGGTGGTGCTCGCCGGCGACCGCGCAGTGTTCACGATCGACGAGGCCGGCAACGTCCAGGTGCCAGCGACCTTCGCAATGCGGTCGGAGGTCGGCGTCGCCCTGGCCCGCGCGAGCGCCGTGCTGGCAGCGCAGCCCGAACCGAACTCGTCGCAGCAGATCCTGAACATGGTGTTCCGGCAGCTCGGCGAGATCAACACCGCCGCGTCGCGCGAGGCCTACGCCAAGCTCGAAGCCGCCGTGAATGGCCAGACGGAGGCGCTGACAGCAGCGACGACTGCCCTCGATGCAGCGACCGCGGCCATCGGCGATGCAATCCCGACCGTCCCCGGCACCCACTGAGGAGAACCGGCCATGGCATCCAAGGTCATCGAGGCAAAGCTCCTCATCACCGCCGAGCAGCGGGTCGAGGCCGAGATGGCCAAGGTCGCCAAGGCGGTCAAACAGGGCTTGGAGGTCGGCAAGTACACGGCCGAGATCGAGAAGCTGAACAAAGCGTGGGAGTTCAACGCGCAGGCGACCAGGGCCGCGCAGTCCGTGATGCAGGCCCGCGGCCCCCTCGAAGCGACCGTGCGGGGTATGCAGCGTGTCGGGTCGGAGGCCGCCCGGCTGGCCCGGGAGTACGACGCGGCGAAGAAGGCCGCGGCCGACTTCAGCAAGTCCTCGTCCTTCGTGAAGGGCAGCGAGCAGGCCGTGAAGCTGGCCTCCGAGGTCCGGCGCCTCGGGGAGGCGCACCGGATGGCGGTGGGTGAGACCAAGGCCCTGACGGCGGCGTTCAGCGCAGAGACGGCTGCCCTACGTGCCGCCGAGGGAGCGGCCTCCCGCCTGGGCGTGGATCTGTCCCGGGTCGAGCAGCAGCAGCGCAACCTGGCCCGCAGCACCGATCAGGCCGCCGCTGCCTTCAAGCGCCAGATCGCCGTCGAGGATCACGCGGCCAAGCAGAGCGTGGTCCGACAGGAGCGTTCTGCGGCCCGACAAGGCTTGGTGTCCGCAGGTGCCGTGGTGGTCGGCGGAAAGATCAGCTCCACCGCGAAGGCGGCCGAGCACAGCTACGCCGAGTTCGACATGGAGATCCGCCGGCAGGTCGCCATGGCCGGCCTGACGCCGGCGGAGCGCCAGAGCCGGATCGACCAGGCTGTGCGCCTCGGTGGCTCCTCGACCTTCAACGACATCCAGGTGCTGCACGCACAGCGCACGCTCGCCGGCCGCGGCGTCCGGAAGGATCTGGTCGAGCCGTTCGTGGAGGAGATCAAGGACTACGCCCAGGCGATGAACGTCGACCTGCCGAGCGCGGCCAAGACCCTCGAAGGCATCGTGTTCTCAACCAACCAGCACATCGACGATGCGGCATCGGCCAAGAAGGTCATGCGCCGGAACGTCGATCTGGCGGTGAAGACCGCAAAGGTCGGCGGCCTCGAAGACCACGACATCCAGGCCGCGTTCAAGATGGGCGGCGCGACCTCGACCGGGGCCGGGTTCTCGATCGAGACCATGGACACCATCTTCGCGCTGCTCCGGAAATCCGGCTACTCGGGCGAGGAGGCCGGGACCGCGGCACGCGGCATCTCGTCGAAGTTCATCGCCCCCTCAAAGGGGGGCCTCACCGCCCTCGACGCGATGGGCGTGAAGTACCAGAACTTCGTGCGCATGCCGGACGCGCTGAACGCGGACCGCCTCGGCAGCTCGGTGAAGCGCAGCTTCGGCAAGGATATGTCGCCCCGGCAGATGCAGCGCTTGCAGGCGCTCATGAACGATCCCGACGCCCTGCTGGACCGGGACAAGTTCACGGCCGATGCCACCGGGATCATCGGGCAGAGCTTCGACAAGAACAAGAAGGGCCAGCTCAAGGCAGCCGACGCCCACGCGATCGCCAAGACGGTCGGCGATTTCTACAAGATGGCAGCGGAATCGGTAGACACCGAGGGCCTGCTGCGGGCGGTCATCAACGCCCACCCGACCCAGGCACAGCTCAACGCTCTGGTCACACGCGAGCACGGCGGCAAGCTCGGTTCGATCGCCCAAAAGCCCGAGCTGTTCGACGAGTACCGCAAGAAGATCGCGGAGACCCCGGAGGGGTTCGCCAAGTCCATCGGCGATGCGGTCATGGGCGGGTTCTACGGCGCGCTGAAGCGCATCGAGAACACCCGCCTCAACGTCGAGACCGCGATGGGCCGGTCGCTGGACAACAACGGCGAGAACGGCGGGCTGCTCTCGAAGGCGGCCTCGGCGATTGCCGACTTCCAGCAGCACATTGCCGAGCTCGACCCCAAGCTGGTCGCGGTCGGCACGACGGTCGCGGTGGTCGGCGGGAAGATCGCGGAGGCCGCCGGTACCCTGGGCCTGATGGGGTCGGCCCTGGCGCTGACGAAGTCGGCCGCCTCCCTCGAACTGGCCGCTGCGAAGCTGGCGGTGAACGGCGGCCTGCCGGACGGGGTGAAGAAGGGCGGGAAGCTGGCCGGACTGGCCAAGGGCGCCCTCGGGATCACGGCGATCGGTGGGCTGGCCGAACTGGCCGAGCACTACGACACCCTGAAGATGCCGGAGTTCTCGAAGGACGGCATCGGCCGCGGCCTCCTTGGCGCCCTCGACCCGAACCTGCCCGACATGGTGCTGGGCAAGAAGGCCGACGAGGTCGGGAAGGATGCCGGAACCAAGGTCGGCAAGGGCGTGGCTGACGGCGTGAAGGAGAAGGCCCCGGAGGTCGAGGCCGAGGGCAAGACCCTGTTCCAGCGGCTCAACGAGCAGTTTCGCCAGGGCATCTTCGTGCCGATCCATCTCGCCCCCGGCGAGGGTATGGGCGGCGGGGCCGGAGGTGGCGGTGGGCTGATCCAGAAGGCCAGCTTCGGCGGTGGCGGTGACCTCGGCGGGATGATCCGCAAAGCCAGCCTTGGCGGCGGCGGCGGCGGTGGCGGTTCGGGCGGTGTCGGCGCCGGCGTCCAGCGCTACGGCGGCGGATCAGGTGGCGGCGGGGGTATCTCGGCTCGCGATCTCCGCAACATCGATCCGCAGTTCGCGGCCCATATCCGTGCCTCGGCGCTCTCGCAGGGCATCGATCCGGACATCGCGCTCCGGATCGCCAACAGCGAGGGCTTGCGAGGCTCGAACCCGAACCGCCTGACCCCGGGCGACTACGAGAACGGCAAGCCCACCAGCTTCGGCCCCTTCCAGCTGCACTACGGGCGCTCCGGCGGCCTCGGCAACCGGTACACCGCCGAGACCGGGCACCACGCGAGCGACCCGCAGCACTGGAAGGAGCAGATCGACTTCGCACTCCGGACAGCCCGCAAGGAGGGCTGGGGCGCGTGGTACGGCCGGAGAGGCGCTGGCATCGGCGTTCGGGACGGCATCGGTACGGTGAAGCCGGTCCCTATGCCGAAGGAAGGCCCCGTGGCAGCTAGGACGCCGGATGAGCCCCGGCTGGTGCGAGGTCTCGACGGCAAGGAGGGCCTTGACCTCGGCAACGGCACCATGCGCATGCCGAACGGTGCGATCCGCTCGATCCCGCGGGGTATGCCCGAAATCCCGGAGGCTCCCCCTGGTGGCATCGGGGGTGGCGGCGGCCGCGCTGGCGGGATCAGCCAGCACGTCGAGGAGTTCGGCCGCCACGTGGACCGGCTCGCCGACATGGGCTTCCACGGCCAGATCGAGGTGACGGGACTGCACAGGGCCGGAATGCGGGCCACGGCGCTCAAGGTGCGCGGGCGCGGCGGGCTCACCGCCGACATGGGCGTGACGGAGCCGGGCGCGAAAGAGGATCTGGCGGACTGGAGCTGAAGCCTCAGGATTCGGGGGCCAAGCCAACCTTGACGATTGACGCCACACGACCCCGCGGAGCACCATCCGCTCAATTAGAGCGGGAGGGGGCGGCATGGAGTTCATGTACGTGGTGGGAGGCGGCGCGATCGTCGTCTTCCTTCTGCGGACCGGCGCGCGCCTAGCGATGGATGCCGCACGTCGGAAGCGCATGATGGCCAAGTACGGCGATGCTCAGATCGTCGACCTCATCATGGCCGAGAAGATTTGCCAGGGTATGACCCGCGAGCAGCTGTGCGACTCCTGGGGCAGGCCCGATGGCATCGCGGAACGGCTGCTGAAGACCAAGAAGGTCGAGACATTCAAGTACACGAAACTCGGTCGTAACCGGTTCGCCAACCGCGTTGAGGTTGAGAACGGTGTCGTGGTCGGGTGGCAAAAGCGGTGACGCCGATTGTGGCTTGAAAGTCGGTCCTTAAGGTAAGCGCGCGAATCGAACTTGGTCGCCATTGCCAAGCTAGGGTTGTACCGGCATCTTCCCGCTAAGGTTGTGGGAAGTGGCCGATGCTCAAGCGCGTTGTGATTGCTGCCTGTCTAATTGCCGTCGCAGGAGGCGCGAAGGCTGCGGACGAAGACAAAGCCAAAATGATGTCCTCTGTACTCGAAGCAATGGGCTTCAAACAGAGTAATGCAATAACGAACAATAGCTCGTGCAAGATCATAGTTGATGCTGATCAGGCCGAGGTCATCAAGTCAGTCCCTGTGCTTCAAAAGATGGATTTGTTGAATCAAGACATGAGCAAAGGGGAGCTTATGAGAGCCCCCACAAAAACCACCTTCGCGATCGCTTTGCAGATGGCGCCGATACAAGTCAAAATTCTGTATGATACCGAGCCGGTAGCGGATAAGTGCTTCTTCTTGTACAATCTGATATCTCAAGACGACTATGGAAACACAAAGAGAGATATTTTATTCTCCTATAAATTCGATAGAGCAATTTACAACAAAATCAATTGGGATAAGTTTAAAAGTCAAAGCTTAGTCAAGGTCTCGAAGGATTTCTACGTCAACCCTGAGATCATGTCGCGGATTAACGAAGAGTGACCCCTCCCGGCAGGGGCGCTACCGGAAGTTGGCGAGAAAATACCTAGTATTCAAGCATACGAAAGTGGCGGTCGAGAGGTGCCGGAATGCCGTTCGGAAAATCCTTCCATCCCGCAACGCTTGAGTCTGGAGTCTGCTCGCCAATAAATATCAAGATTTGCGAGAGCTCAAACGCCGTTATGTCTTGCTTGGGTTCGAAGTGATAGCGCTTGCCGAACCATGGCTTTAGTTGGCCCATTTGATTTGGAAAATTCGTCATTCCAGCTCCATTGCTGATGCTTGTGCATCGCCGGTAGCCCTTAAGGGCCTGCGCAACGCAGCCTTCAGCGGACACGCGATGATGCCGAATGGTATAGGAATGACAAGTGTGCGCCGCGCTGATAGCGTGGTGCCATTGGGCTCGGCTGATGAACGGCGGGTCGACCGAGAGTAGGCAGATGGCGACGGCGCCGACCAAGAAAACTGGTCGTCAATACAAATCGATCGGCCAAACCTACGACGGTGTGCGCGTGCTGGCGCCTAAGACTAAATCGACCAATTTCACGACAGCGGAGATCCGTGCCGCCGTAGCCAACGCGCTCAAAGACCTTCAAAAGACGAAGACGAAGAAGCCGCTTGCTGCGTCCAACGCGATGCGCGTTGTGCGGCGCGACGATGGGCAATATGCCGTCATGCGGCCTGGCGCCAAGCGGGCTAGCGCGATCCTGCCGACCCAAGCTCAGGCAGTGGCTCGCGCACGTGAACTCGACAAAAAAGGCGCAGCTCCTATCGCCAAGCGTGTTCGTAAATCACCTGCTGGCAAGAGGCGGACGTGGCGCGAAACGTAAGGCCCGCACGCCGTCCTGCTCTTCCGAAGAGCACCAACGATCGAGACGTATTTATCAACTGTCCCTTTGACCCAGGGTACAAAGCCTTTTTCTTTGCCATCGTTTGGACAGTCGTTCGCTGTGGATTTCTAGCCCGGTGCGCGCTCGAATATGCCGATGGAGCACAAAACAGATTAGAGAAAATCAAGATCATTATCAGTGAATGCCGGTACGCCGTGCATGATATCTCGCGCACCGAGTCCAATGCTGCAGGTTTGCCTCGGTTCAACATGCCGTTAGAGCTCGGGCTTTGGTACGGCGCTCACCATTTTGGCGGGAAGCCCCAGGAGGACAAGCGCTGCATTGTCTTCGACCGAGAGCCTTATCGTTTCCCGCAATATATCAGCGATATCGGCGGACAGGACGTTACCTCGCATGGAGCTGAGGTCGACCAGTTAATCGTGGAATTGACCGCTTGGTTGCGTCTTCTGCCGGAGGCTAGTGGCGCCGGAGGTGGTCAAGCCATGGTTCGTGAGTACCATCGCTTTGAGCGCTTCCTACCCAGGCTAAGTGCGGCTAAGGACATGCGGCCCGACGAATTGCTGTTCGGCGACTATAACGAGATTGTCAGCGAGTACGTGGCCGGACTTCGGGCACAGCCGGGGGAGGCGCTTGAGGCGGAGCTCGCTCCCCCGGCGGCTTAGCTGAGGTTCTAACCACGCTCCCGCCTGGCGATTGAGTATGCTTCGTAGGGCGCTCGAAGCACCTGACAGCGCTGGCGTTCTTCGACGCGATCCACAGCCCTCCACCGGCATCGCGCGAGCCCAAGCTGCACCCCGCTGAACCGCGCACCCAGATCTGGCATGTTCCGCATTCGTTCCAGAATGGAGGCGATGGCGGTGGGCTCTCTGCGGGATGTTCTGCCGGGCCGGGTCTACGTGGACTGCTCGTCCTGCAAGCGGTCCGGTCGGTACTCGGTCGCCAGCCTCCGCGAGCGGTTCGGGCCGGATATGTCGACGCTCGACATCCTGCGCACCCTGACGGCGTCGTGCCGATACCAGCGCCCGACAGGGTCGCCGCCGGCGCGGAAGTACGAGCACCTGTGCCTGGCCGCGATCACGCTGCCGCCGCCGGCCCGGCCGACGACACCGGTCCCGCCGGGCGTGCCGTTCACGATCGAGGTTTGGAAGGAGACGGGCGGCTGCGTCGAGGCGCAGCTTGCGGTGATCTATCCCATCGCTATGGCGCGGGCGGCGTTCGAGGCTGCGTGCGAGTTGTGGCCGAAGCACGAGGTCACGCTTCGGGATCGGTGCCGGATCGTGGCACGGCGAGAGCGGCCGATGGCGTTTGCCATCGCAGTGCCCGCCACAGCTCCGTCTCTCAACGATCGGACTAACTGAAATGTCACACTTCAGCGGCAGTGTGGCAATACGGACCATGTTTTATCGGTGGATGTTCCCGTTTTGTTCGCATAAGATGCGACCGAATGACTCGGTCGATCGCGCGACTCGCGACATGACTGCGGTCGTTGGAGGTGCCAGCCTGCCGTTAACCATGGGATACGGAGAATTGCGGGGACGGCGCCTCTGCGAGCGACTCCGACCTAGTCGGGGGAGGTAGCGTTTGAGTGGCAGTGAGGGTTCCGATCATGAAGCTCAGCGAAGCTCTAGCGGCGGCGGCGAAGAAGACGGAACACCAGCGGGAATTCCTGCGCCAGGCTCTCAAGAAGCCCGAGCAGACGGTGGTCAAGACGGAGCCTCGGCAGTCGACACCTCAGAGGGCGACCGGCCAGCGATAGGCCCTAAGCTCTACTCGTCAGGGAGTTGGGACCGGGATGTCGCAAACGATGACGCACTAGATCCGGTCCGCAAGCCCCCGTGGCGCGACTACTCGCGGATTATACACAGCGCGAGTTTTCGCCGCCTTCAGGGTAAGACGCAGGTTTTCCCAGTCCACGAGTCCGACTTCTTCCGCAATCGACTAACGCACTCACTGGAGGTTGCGCAGATTGCAGAGGGGATCGCTCAGCGGTTAAATGCGACGCCGTCGTTCGAGGCTGATCCGATCAACGAGCGTGCTTGCATGAATGCAGCGCTGATCCATGATCTGGGCCATCCTCCGTTCGGTCACAACGGTGAACGGGCGTTGGATGACGCGATGCGCGCCTACGGCGGATTCGAGGGGAACGCGCAGACTATCCGCATTATAGCTCGACTGGAGAAGAAGTTTCTTCGACAGCCCGCGTCTTCGGATGACGTTGATTATTGTGACGAAGATAGCCGAGCTGGCTTGGGGCTGACCTATCGGACCATCCTGTCGGCGCTTAAATACGATCGCGTGATACCGCACACAAGAGGCGAGCAAGAGAAGCTCGTAAAAGGTTATTATGCTACTGAGAAAAACATTATTGACCGCGCAAAATTCGCAGTAGATCCGGAATGGACCGATCGCCATTCGTTTAAGACGATCGAGTGCTCTATCATGGATATCGCGGACGATATTGCTTATTCAACCTACGATCTTGAGGACTGTTTGAAAGCTGGCTTCTTGTCGCCGGCCGAAATTTTGGCAACCGATCAAGGGCTCTTTGATCGTGTAGCCGAAGAGGCCAATAAAAGCCTCAAAAACAAAATTGATGGTCAGGCTGCCGTCCGCATATTTTCCGAAGTGTTCAGCCAGGTGTTCGATAGTTTTAAGTCTAGCGCAGAGTTTTCTATCGAGACTTTTGTGGATGTATATAGATTGTCGCGGAGCATGTCAGAGGATGGATATGTTAGGACTGCGCTTTCATCAACCTTAGTTCATGATGCAATCAGCTGGGTCAAAGTCGATTACAACGAAGACGCGCCATGGTTAAGTAAGGCGTATCTACCGGAGGAACGTCTCGCAATAGTCGAAGTGCTCAAGCACTTCACCTACCTTAAAACGATCCACTCGGCACGAGTTAAGGTCGGCGAGTATCGCGGCTACGAGGTCATAACCAAGATCTTTGAAGCTCTGGCAGAGGCCAAAGGCAACCTCTTGATGCCGGAAGATCTGAAGGCTTCGCACAAGACCTTCGAGCACAATGCCAGCGCTCGGAATCGCGCAATCTGCGACTTCATCGCTGGGATGACGGATCGATACGCGTTGGAGTTCTATGCCCGTCTCCATTCAGATGATCCTCAAAGTATCTTCAAACCTATCTGAATGACACCAACGCCTGTGGCCATGAGGAGCGGGCGCCGACAGCACGCCGTAGATCCCTAGGATGCCGACCGCCTCCTACCTCTCCCGCCGCGCGCTCGCCGCCGAGCTGATGATCAGCGAGAGCACCTTAGACGATTACGTTCGCAGGGGCCTCCTGCCGCCGCCGATCCGGATCACGCCAAATTGCTTTCGCTGGCGCTGGGCGACCGTGGACGAGATCCTGCGGTCCGGGGAAGCTCCGAGATGGTCGACACGAGAGCCGAGCGAGGCTGAGGATATCGCCCATGCGCTTGAGGCGATTAGGGCAGCGAGACAGCCCAAGCTCCAGGACCGCGTTGCGGCTGAAGGCTACGCCCTGGCTGTAGCGGCCTCGCAGCAGGGGGCGGACGGAGGTCCAACCTCCGAGGAGAGGGCCGCCCGAGTGATCGCGGCCTCGAAAGAGCGGTCACGCCCGGCCAAGAAGCTAAGCGAGGCAGAGCGCGTTTCGCAGGCCGCGGAGGCTTCACGGCGGCGTTCGAACCTAACCCAAGCCGAGGCAGAGAGCGTTGCACGGGCAATCGCAGCCTCGAAGGAGCGGTCACGCCCCAAGAGAAAGCCTAAGGCCCCCTGAAACTCGATCAGCTTCAGGACGCCTACGGGGCTGTGGCGCTACACCTTGCGTAGCCGCACGCCCGGCCCCTCGCCGTTTTCCTCGATGAAAATGACGCCGGCCACTTCGAACGCCTGGAGCAGCTTGTCCCGGGTGTCGGCATAGCCGCCTAGATCGCCATCCGCGGTTTCGAGGCGCGCGACGGTAGGCTTTGACACGCCCGATTTCGTGGCGAGGTCACCCTGCGACCAGCCGAGAAGTGCCCGAGCTGCCTTCACCTGCCGGATCGTCGCCATGCCAACCTGATATTTTTGCTATTGACTTCCGGTCTGGCCGGGATGATATCTAAACTATCAGGTTTGAGGACCGAGAGCAACGCGGCCAAGGCCTGATGCCTGCGCGAAAGCGCGGTTCCAATCACATCCCGAAGCCTTCAGCCCCGGAGATCCCCGGTCATGGCAACGCCCCCGCTCGCCCTGCGTCAGGCCAAACGCAGGCTCCATCTCCACCGGCAGACCACGACCGACGCGCTGCTCGACCAAGAGCTGCTCGACTACGAGCCCGTCATCCGCGCGACCCGGCCTGACACGCCGTACGTCCGGGCGCCGCGCATCCTGGACCTCGCCGGTGAGCTGGTCACCGCCACCCTGATCATCGCCGGGGGCGTGTTCGCCTACGGCTTCATGCCGACCGTCTGAGGAGGTCCCGATGCAGCTCGCCCACCCCCTTCCTGATGCGCCGGATCCGCATCAGCACGCCGTCGAGGCCCTCGACCCGATCCAGGCCATCCGCCTGGGCCTGGAGGAGTTCTTCGCCGCCCTCGGGGTCTTCGTCGACTTCGAGGCGCCGCTCGCCGCCGAAGGAGACCGCTCATGAGGCCCGCACGCCCCTATCGACAGGCACTGGACCTGCGCCAGCGCGCGGCCGCCCTTCGCCACAACATGGCCCGCAGGGCCAAGCCCAAGCCGCCGGCGGTGATGCCCTCGGCGACCGGTGTGGCCGCCGCAATCGATCTCGACGTGCTCTCCGTCCCCGACCTTGAGAGGCTGCACGACACCGCCGCGCTGATCGCCGAAGTCTGCGCTGCGATCGGCTGCCAGCCACGCAGCCTCACCCGGGCCCAAGACGGGTCGGAGGAGCCCACCGCCTCCGGCCGCCTGGCCGGCTGGCAGGGCGCGGTCTGCACATCGCTGATGGACCGCTGCATCGATCGCCTGGGCGACATCGCCGAGGCCGCCCGCCGCGACGGCGCGGCAGAGCTGCTCGCTACCACCGCTGAAGCCCTGCGCACGAGGCTCTGAGACATGGGTGACCTTATTCGCTTTCAGCCCCGCCCGAAGCCGACGCGGGCGCTCGACACCCGCACTCGCATCGAGGGCGCGCTCGCCCTGGCCCTCGATGCGGTGGACCATCTCGTGGCCGCGCTCGACGAGGTCGACGGGGATCCGGACCTTGAGGACGGCGGCGATGCTGAGCCGAGCCTGGGCGCGCCGGAAGGTCATGCCTCACAGATCGTGTGGCTGTGGGGCGGCGACCGCGATCTGGAGGAAGCCTGAGCCGTCGCGGCGCCGCTCGCGCAAACCGTGCGGGCGGCCAGGGTCCCTCGGGATCCGCACAATGCCGCAGGATTTAGGAATTGAATTTCCAATCCTATGCGCCCAGGTTCGCCGGGCGCTGGGAATGGAGACCGTGATGCCCGA
The DNA here is from genome assembly GCF_054818005.1 of Methylobacterium sp. CM6246. Lineage (NCBI taxonomy): Bacteria > Pseudomonadati > Pseudomonadota > Alphaproteobacteria > Hyphomicrobiales > Methylobacteriaceae > Methylobacterium > Methylobacterium sp. CM6246. The sequence goes on along the minus strand of NZ_JBTXKY010000001.1, from coordinate 5,425,416 downwards.
ACCAATGTCGCTGCTGGCCGCCGCCAAGGCTGTTGCGGAGATCGCCGAGCTGCCCTGGACCCAGGTCCTGGCCTACTACCGGGCGCTGCAGGAGCCGACCGGGGATGGAACGGTAGCGTGGCTACCCAAGAGCGTCGGGCGCTCGGTCTGGATGGCCCATCCGCACTTCATCACGCCGCTGTTGATCGCGTTGGCAACGGCGGGGCACCCGGAGCGGTCGAACCAGGCTGTCGATTGGGTCTACCGCCTGACCCCGAACGGGCGCCCGCGGAACCTCGACGAGCTCCCTGCGGCTGGCATCGAGGCGCCGGTGCTGCGCGAGTTCGTTCGGTACCTCACGGATCCGGCCGAAGCACGGAAGCTCTCGTTCATCCGCTTCGAGCCGTCCGACCTGCGGGTCCAGTTTGTCCCCTCCAAGGGTGAGCCGGCGACCTACCGCTTCCACGTCTCGCTCGACAAAGCCCCGGGCAACATGCGGCCCCGGGTACCCGGGATCAGCCCCGATGGCCGGATCGCCGCCTACGTGATGGCGCAGATCGCCCAAACCATCGTGTGGCGCACCCCGGATCGTGCTCCGTTCCAGACGAGCGCCGATGCCGAGGCGCTCTGAACCCTTCCCATCCGACGTCTTCAAAATTCTGCCTTGCTTTTTAAAAAGCTGTGTGGAATTTATGGTGACGTTGCGGACACGCGGACGAGACCGATGGAAGCTTCACAGATTGAAAGCTGGGCCTTTAGCCGGTCCAATGCAGTTGTCCTGACCGGGCTCACGAACGCGCAGATCGGCAACTTCATCAGCAAGTACGACCTGTTCCCGGGGCGGCCGAAAGGGCAGGGCTTCCACATCAGCTTCCGCCTCCGGGAACTGATGAAGCTCGCCGCAGCCCAGGCGATGGTCGACCTCGGTTTGCGGCCGGAGCAGGCCGCGATGGCGCTCCGCGGGATCCAGGGCCCCTATGGAGCGATGCTCCACAACGGCGCGAACCAGTTGGGTCACGCCCCGGGGACCATCGCCTTCACGCGGAACGCTGATGGTCAGTGGGTCGCGACCGACAGCCTCGACAAGGTCGTGAGTATTCAGATCCGCGCGTGGCCGATCTTCGACGACTTGTGGCCCCGCGTCCGGTCCAAAATTCGGGAAGAGTGCACGCCTGACTTCATGGCGCCGTACCCCGGCGACGTCGAGGTCGGCCTCGCAGCTTTCGAAGCCGAGATCGCGAAAATCCGAGCGCAGCGCTGGAATGAGGGGAGCTGAGATCGTGGCCCGTCGACAAGTCATCACCCAGGCCGCGATCGCCCGCGCCGTTAAGGGCGCGCAGTCCGCAGGGCTCAAGGTCGACCGCGTCGAAATCGAAGCCGGAAAGATCGTGCTCTACTCCGGGACCGGCGCCGTGAAGGATTCGGTGTCCGAGTACGACGCATGGAGGGCGAAGCGCGATGCGCGTTAGGCTGAAAGGCATCAACTCTAAGACCAAGGTCTTGGCCGACGGGTCCAAGCGGACCTATCACTACGCATGGAAGGGCGGGCCCCGGATCGAGGGCGAGCTTGGCACCCCAGAGTTCATGGCCAGCTACAACGCTGCCGTGACGGGGAGGGCGAAGCCCGTCGAAGGCATGCTGCTCTCGGTGCTGAACGAGTTTCAGGAGAGCGAGGCGTTTCGCGGGCTCGCCGATGTGACCCGCAAGGACTACGCCCGGCACATCCGAAGCATCGAAGCCGAGTTCGGCGACTTCCCGATCGCTGGCCTCACAGACAAGCGCAGCCGGGGCGATTTCAAAGCGTGGCGTGACAGGCTGGCGAGGTCATCGAAGCGTCAGGCCGATTATGCCTGGAGCGTTCTGGCCCGCATTCTTTCGTGGGCGCTCGACGGTGGCCGCGTGCCGGCCAACCCGTGCGAGAAAGGCGGCCGTCTCTACAAGGCCGAGCGCAGCGACAAGGTCTGGTCGGAGGCGGACGAGGCGGCGTTCCTCACCTCCGCGCCTCAGCACCTGCACCTGCCGCTGATCATGGCGCTCTGGACCGGCCAGAGGCAGGGAGATCTGCTTCGACTGCCGTGGTCCGCCTACGACGGCACCACGATCCGCCTCCAGCAGAGCAAGACCAAGGTTCGAGTGGTCATTCCTGTCAGCTCGATCTTGAAGGCCGCGCTCGATGCAACGCCGCGTCGCAGCCCGATCATCGTTCTGAACTCGGACGGTCGTCCCTGGACCAGCGATGGCTTCCAGTCCTCGTGGGGCAAAGCCAGTCGCAAGGTCGGGATCCGCGACGTAACGTTTCACGACCTGCGTGGCACGGCAGTCACACGCTTGGCGCTGGCTGGCTGCAGCGTTCCGGAGATCGCGACACTGACCGGGCATAGCCTGTCGGACGTGCGCTCGATCCTCGACGCCCACTACTTCAATCGCGATCCAAAACTCGCGCTCGCCGCCATCGAGAAGCTCGAAAGGAGAACACTTTCTCCCGACCGGGCTCACGACCGTGCCGTTACGTTCTAGCGGCTAAATTGAAAAAGCTGAGTAGGAACAAGTGGCTGGGGGACCTGGATTCGAACCAGGACTAGAGGAGTCAGAGTCCACCGTTCTACCGTTAAACTATCCCCCATCGCGTCGGTCGGCCCAAGGTCGGCACGACCGAACAACGTCCGCGCCGACGTGGCGGCTCGGGCGTGGGCGGTGAGATAGGCGCAATGCGGTGACAGGTCAACCGCTCGTTCTGCGGTTGACGCGGCGCCCGGGGCAGCCATAACCGGGGGGCCGCAGGCGCGGCCGGGAAGGGTGGCCGAGTGGTTTAAGGCAGCGGTCTTGAAAACCGCCGTGGGGGCAACTCTACCGTGGGTTCGAATCCCACCCCTTCCGCCGCCCGGCGGTTCGTAGCCGTTCGCAGGCGTTCACTAAACCGCTCAAATCGCTCAGTAATCTGCAATCAGCCGTTCGCAGCGGTTCGCTGGCATTCGCTCAAATTCGCGATTACCATGTGGGTACGATCGCGGGTGGATTAGACGTGGCAGGCAAGCTGACGGCACTGGGTGTAGCGCGGCTCAAGGCGCCCGGCATGTACGGGGATGGCGGTGGCCTGTGGCTTCAGGTCAGCGGGAAGGGCGCCAAGAGCTGGATTTTTCGGTTCACCCTGCGCGGAAAATCTCGCGAAATGGGGTTGGGGCCCGTCAACACGTTCTCGCTGGCTGAGGCGCGCGACAAGGCGCTGACATGCCGGAAGCTCTGTTACGCGGGCATCGACCCGATCGAGACGCGCCGTGAGCAGCGTCAGGAGGCCTCAGTGGAGGCCGCGAAGGCGATCACCTTCCGCACCTGCGCTGAAGCCTACATCGCCGCCCACAAGGCTGGCTGGCGCAACGAGAAGCATGCCGCCCAGTGGGTCGCCACCCTTGAGACCTACGCCTACCCGGTGTTCGGCGACCTGCCGGTGCAGGCAGTCGATACCGGCCTGGTGCTGAAGGCTCTGGAGGCGATCTGGAACACGAAGCCGGAGACGGCGACGCGGGTGAGGGGGCGGATCGAGTCCGTGCTCGACTGGGCAGCGACCCGTGGCTACCGGCGCGGTGAGAACCCGGCGCGCTGGAAGGGCCACCTCGCCAACCTGCTGCCGAAGCGATCGAAGGTCCGGAAGGTCGAGCACCATCCCGCGCTGCCGTTCAAGCAGGTGCCGGAATTCATGGCGCTGGTCGCAGCGCAGCCCGGCACGGCCGCGAAGCTGATGGCCTTCACGATCCTCACGGCAGCGCGCACGGGCGAGGCGCTGGGCGCCCGCTGGTCCGAAATCGACATAGAGTCCGGCATCTGGACCGTGCCGGCCGAGAGGATGAAGGCCGGATCCGAACACCGGGTGCCGCTGTCGGCGGCGGCGCTGGCGATCCTGGCCGAGATGCGCGGCCTCGACGCCGAGTTCGTGTTCCCCGGCGGCCGGCGCGGCAAGCCACTGTCCAACATGGCGATGCTGGTGTTGCTCCGTCGGATGGAGCGCGCCGACCTGACGGTTCACGGCTTCCGCAGCTCATTTCGGGATTGGGCGTCAGAGGCCACGCACTTCCCGTCCGAGGTGGTGGAGATGGCGCTGGCGCACACCGTCGAGTCCAAGGTCGAGCGGGCCTATCGCCGTGGCGACCTGTTCGAGAAGCGGCGTGAACTGACGGCCGCATGGGCGGCTCATTGCTCAGACGCGTGAGCTTAGGGGACGATCTTGAAGGACTCGGAACTCTACGCCCATCGCTCCGATCTCAACGATGCCGCGATGGAAAAGGCCGAGCGGCGGATCAGAAGTCGCATCGACAACACATTGCACAAAATCGGCCGGGACATTGGCCTAAGCCATATGGATCCAGGCGACGTGCAGCGACTGCAGTATGCAGCCCAGCAAATCAAAGAGGGTGCGCCGCGCATCTTATCGATAATCGATCGATTGAAGGAAGAGGAGCACTCTTGCTTCAGGTCGTTCATGCGCGGCTTAGATGATTTGACAGAAGGACTGGTCGAGGCGGCGACCCGCCTTGCTGCAACCCCTAGTGGGTCTAATTTTTTCGGTAAGCTTGAGCGAAACAAGCTTACCAATCCCTCCAGAATGGGTCGCGATGCCAAGCGTAGCGATCGCTCTGAAGTGCTGGATCGCGAGTTGGGTAGGCTTATTGACAAAGGACTTGGGGGTGAAAGCCTGAGGCGAGCGCTGATAAAAATCTTTTTCGATAGCAAGATCGAAACATCACTTGCTCAACCTTCTCTAAGCACAGTCAATACATGGGCTCGCTTCTACCGCCGTAATGGCGACTGGAGACCGACTAAATAGACCTATTGAGCCTGCGAAAACCTGCAGCTCTGGCAGTGCTGCACGTGGCCAACTGCTCGCTATAGCTCCAGTATTCGTACGTCTTCGCTGGCTACCCGGCGAACGTAGAGGAAAGCAGCCATGAACACCGAGAGGTTTCAGGCGGCGCAGGCAGACCTGCGTCCGTCAACGCTGAAGCTTTTGCATAGGCCCAACGAGGTCCGCGAAGCGCTCGGCATAGGCACAACCACGCTCTACCGCCTCATCGGCGAGGGCAAGCTGAAGGTGGTGAAAATCGGGGCCTCGACGCGGATCACCGACGAGTCCTTGCGTGCCTTCACGGCGTCTCTTGAGATGGAGGCCGCGTAGCAGCATGGCCCAGAAACAAGTTGAGGGACGGAGCGCCGGCCAGCGCTCACGTCCCTCGGAATGTCTATCTCGCCAGATTGACCATTCCGAAATAGCACCCGCCCCCTTCCGCGTCCATAGGCTCACCAGCCGCTTCGGCCTCCCGCCCGCGACCGCAGCGGTGCTTGCCGAACTCGCGTTTCCGACCCTCGACACATGGAGGGCGACGCGATGAGTGTAGCCACCCTCAGACAGATCATGCGCGAGACCGACGCACGGTTAGACGCGGCCAATGGTGATGCCGAAGTTCGTCGCGTCGGCATCGACCACATGCACGCCCTCGGCGCCGACCTCGCAACGACAGCGTACCTGACGCTCGTGTCCCGACCGGACCTGACTGCGGATCAGCAGGCCAGCTTTCTGAAGGACACGATCGGGGACCTGATGATGTCCATCGAGGACACATTCGCCACCCAAGGCGTGCGGGACGTTGCGCTCCTCGCTGATCACCTTGAGGCGGCCGAGACCGGCTTCGTTGGTCGCCTCGACGAGCTGTTCTCCGTGGTGCGGATCGGAGGCCAGGCATGAACGCTCCGTTCCATAGCCCCGAGCGGACGGCGATGGCCGTTCACACCTTCGATGCGGTCGCCGAGGCCGCGTCGATTGCCGAGTCCTATTCCCGCATGGCCTCGGAGATGGCGGCGATCGGTGACAGCCGCGGCCTTCGGTACGCGCTGCGCCAGGCCGCCGTCGCTCTCAGCAGCGCGGCGGACGCTGCAGCGCTGCTCAGTCCCTCCGGTGGACGGGGAGGGGCCTGATGTCAGAACGCGCCTACAACGGACCCGTACTGGACTGGCCATCCACTGCCGAGGATCACGACGATCGGTTCGGCGACCAGCATCAGCAGAAGGAGCGCGCCACGCCGGCGCGCTTCCCCCTCATCGCCTTCAATCAGATCCGTCTGAGCACCAGCCCGCGGTTTCGCGTGCGGGGCTTGCTGCCGATCCGCGGCCTCGCCGTTGTGTGGGGCCCGCCCAAGTGCGGCAAGAGCTTCCTGGCGTTCGATATGTTGATGCACGTCGCGCTCGGCTGGCCGTACCAGGGCCACCGGGTCGAGCCCGGCACCATCGTCTATTGCGCACTGGAGGGCCAGCAGGGCTTCGAGGCCAGAAAGGTCGCCTTCGAGCAGGCGCACCTAGACTCGTTCGATGGCGAGGTGCCTTTCTACCTGATGCCGGCGACGCTCGCTCTGGTCGCGGATGCCGCCGAACTGATTGGGCGATCCGCGCGCAGTTGCCTGACGGCGAGCCTCCTGCAGTGGTCTGCCTCGACACGCTCAATCGCAGCTTCACCGGTTCGGAGAGCGACGACCGGGACATGACCGCCTACGTGCGCGCCGCAGACTCTATTCGCGACGCCTTCGGCTGCCTGGTGGTCATCGTCCACCACTGTGGGCTCGAAGGCACCCGACCTCGCGGCCATTCCGCCCTGGCCGGCGCGGTAGACGCCCAGCTTGCCGTGAAGAAGCTCGGCGATGGCTTCCTGAGCTGCACCGTCGAGTTGATGAAGGACGGGCCGGACGGCGAGACGGTCAACTGCCGGCTGGAGCGTGTCGAGGTCGGTGTCGATGATGCGGGCGAACCGATTACGTCATGCATCGTCAGGCCGGAAGAGGCTACCGGCGGTCCGACTGTCGTCGAGCGGCCGAGAAAGCCATTGCGACCGGAGCAGCGCGTCGCCCTGGACGCCCTGTCGGAAGCGCTGATCACCCACGGGAAGCCGGCACCACACTCCTGCGGGGCGCCGGCCAAGACGAATGCGGTTCACCGAGACGCATGGCGCGAGGAGCTTTACCGCCGCGGCGTGCTGGACCGAGCCCACTCCAACCCGAGCGTAGCTTTCGGTCGCCTCCGCAACGGATTGTCCGCCGTAGGGGCCATTGCAGAGCGCGACGAGCTGATCTGGAGACCTAACCTCGTGCCCTAACACCTAACACCCTCTTAGAGGGGGTGTTAGGTTAGGTTAGGTCCGGCACACGCCTAACATGTTAGCCAGACGTTAGGTTAGCGTTAGGTGTTAGGGGAGGGCAGGGCGCGGTAGCGGGTATGTCGCCCAGCAGAACCGAGTCAGCTCCTTCGATGAACGGGGATCGACGCTGGCAGGATCAGCGACGTGAACGGGGCAATCTGAGCGACGTGCGCTGTGCGGAATCGCTTGGCAGGGGGCTGTAGGACAGGCAGCGTGTCTGCCCCACACCGCCGATTAAATCTGACGCGGGCAGCGCGACCCCTCGGAAACCCTAGCGGCGGATGGGTCATCCGCCCCGCAGGCCAGAAAACTCTGCAACGTCAGTGCGTTGAGTTTAGGTCCGGCCTGCTACCCACACTTCGCCCCACGATCACGGGCGGTTCCAATCTGATCCGGTGCCGCCCCTACTGCTTCGGCCTCTGGCTCGGCGGGGCCGACTGATCGGTCTGCGGCTCCATCTTGGTAGAGTCCGCTTTGGTGGGCGTGTTGTTCTCGGCCTTCTTGTCGTCGCAACCGGCCACACCGAGGGCGAGCAAGGCGATGAGGGCGAGGGGCTTCACGGCGTTCATGGCGATCTCCACGCGGCCTAGTGATGGGCGCGGAGAACGCCGGGTGGATCGGGACCGTTCCGCATGCCCCTTCCTGCGCCTCAGCGAGTCAGTGAAGCCGATCCACCTTGAGTGGGCTGACACCTAGCGGCGCGATGCCCAAGTCGATCCTGCGCCGCTCCCTTGGGCCACAATGCTCGTCCCGGAAGGCGAAGACGACCATGCCGGTGCGCTCGCAGGTCACGCTTACCGATGTCACGCCATTTCGAAGGTGCTGGCGCGGGTACTGCGCTAAGGCGTGCGCAGTAGCGGCTTCGAGGCTGCACGGCCAAAGCTTTGTGGCCACAACCTGCTTCTTCCTCAAGAATTCAATCCTGTATGCCACTGTTCCCTCCATTTTTGGGCAACATAAGCGGATGCGCGTGAGTCGGAATGCAGTCGTTTTGCATAGCTTCGGATCGACACATGCGGCCCACACACCCACCGCAGGAGGCGTTCGGCTGTTCGACGGCACAGACCGCATGTGCACCGAATGCGAATGCCGGCGAACGCAGGCGAACTACAGCGAACAATACTTGATAAAATTGGACAAAAGCAAGAAATACAACTATATACGACAGACCACAGCCGGTCGGTCGAATGTCAGCCCAAGCACAGCCCGCCAGTCCTCGTTCACCCAAGCAGCGCTCGGCGCTCGCCAACGGCAGCCGTCCGTTCCTCGTGACCGTGCCCGGCAGCACTGAGGCGGCCAGGCACTACAAGTCAGTGCTGGACGAGGTGGAGGCCGAGCGCGGCGGCAAGGCAGCCATGTCGGTCACCGCACGCGAGGCCGCCCGCGCCTATGCCGGACTGGCTGTCGAGCTGGCCAAGCTGCACGCGGCCATGGCGGGCGGCCAGAACGTGGATCTGGAAGCCCTGGGCCAGATCGGCGACCGGATGGACCGCCAGGCCCGCAGGATGGGCCCTCCGAAGGCCCCTGAGCGGCCTGGGCTGCGTGAGCGCTACGGAAGGCGCCCGGCATGAACCCGGCCTGCCGCCCACTCTGCACCATGCGCGAGGCCCTGGCCGATCCCGCGATCTTCGGGGAGATCCTGCCCGGCGAGACCTGGGCGCCGTGGCGCGCCATCCTGATCGCCTCCCGCGGCGAGCCGCTGACCGACGACGAGCGGGTAATCTTCACTACGCTCACCGGCCGCGAGCGCGAGCCTGAGCATCCCGTCGATGATTTGTGGGGCATCGTCGGCCGTCGCGGCGGCAAGTCCCGCGCCTTCTCCGTGCTCGGCTCCTACCTGGCCGGTCTGGTGGACTATGCCGCTCTGGCTGCTCCTGGCGAGCGGGTGAAGCTGCCGATCATGGCCTCAACCACGGTCCAGGCCGCGAAGGTGTTCAGCTACGTGCTGGGCGTGTTCACGCACTCGGACGAGATGCGGGACATGGTCGAGGGCGAGCCCACCGCCGACACGATCCGGTTGAAGGCCGGCGTGGACATCGAGGTCCGGCCGGCGAACTACAAGACGATCCGCGGTGAGACCCTGGCAGCAGCGCTCTGCGATGAGGTGGCCTTCTGGCACCTGGAGAACAGCGCGAACCCGGACACGCTGATCCTCGACGCGATCCGCCCTGGCCTGGCCACCACCGGCGGCCCGCTCTGCGTGCTGTCGAGCCCCTATGCCCGCAAGGGCGAACTCTACCGCACCCACCAGCGGGACTACGGCCCGAACGGTGATGCGGCCGTGCTGGTGCTGCGCGCGCCGTCCCAGACCATGAACCCGAGCCTGGACCCCGCGGTGGTGAAGCGGGCCTACACCCGCGATCCGGCTGCGGCCTCGGCCGAGTACGGCGCTGAGTTCCGCAAAGACGTGGAGGCCTTCATCACCTTGGAGGCGGTTCAGGCGTGCATGGACCTAGGCGTCCGTGAGCGCCCGCCGGTTCAGGGCGTCCGCTACGTCGCCTTCGTGGATCCGGCCGGCGGCGGTGCCGACAGCATGACCCTGGGCATCGCGCATCGCGAGCGCGACCTGATCTTCCTCGACGTGGTTCGGGAGGAGGTGGTCGGCACCTCGCCCGCCGTGGTGGTCGAGCGCTTCGCAGACACCCTGAAGGCCTACGGCGTCACGAAGGTTACCGGCGACCGGTATGCCGGCGAGTGGCCCCGGGAGCAGTTCGCCAAGCGCGGCATCACCTACGCCACCTCCGAGAAGTCCAAGACCGAGATCTACGCGGCCTTTCTGCCGATCCTGAATTCGGAGCGTGCCCGGCTGATCGAGGCGCCGAAGCTTGAGGCGCAGATCGTCTCGCTGGAGCGGCGCACCACCCGCGGCACGGGGCGGGACATCATCGACCACCCGCAGGTGAAGGGCGCCCACGACGACGTGGCCAACGCCGCGGCCGGCGCGATCGTCAACGTCGATACCGCCGCTAAGCCCCTCATCGTCACGGCGGAGGCTCTGGCGTGGTCCAGGCTCCCGGGGCCCCGCACTCACCGACGCTTGGGGATGCGCTGATGGCCATCACTAGCAAGCTCACGAAGAAGACTGGTCCGCTCGACCCGTTCGCGCGTGCGGTGCTGCGCGAGCTGAATAAGCGCGTGGCGATCGGGATCCCCGGCGACAGCATGCACGCCGCCGAGAAGGGCGAGGCGCCGATCAGCAATGCCGTGCTCGGCTACCGCTTCGAGCACGGAGATCCGGAGAAGAACCTGCCGGAGCGGCCGCACCTCGTGCCCGGGATCGAGAGCATCCGCGAGCAGGCAGCGGCCCGTCTCAAGAAGGCGGCCGAGCAGGCGTTCCTGGGCGACCTCTCGGCGCCGGAGAAGGCCCTGCATTCCATTGGCATCCTCGGGGTCAACGCGGTCCAGGCTCAGATCACGGACGGCGCCTTCGCGCCCCTGGCCGAGCGCACGATCAAAGCTCGGATCCGGCGCGGTCGCACCGGCACCAAGCCAATGCTGGACACCGGACAATATCGCCGGTCGTTCAGCTACGTCGTGACAGCCAGAAATCTTATTGACGACCACAAGTAGGCACGCAGGAGTAACACAGATGTCGATGTCGCCCGTAGATATGGAAATGATCCTCAAATTCTACATGTCCAAGCTCTCCGAGCAGGAACTCGCTGAGCTTGACGAGAAGCTTGCCGGCGGCGTGCCGCCCGAGGGCGAGATGGCGTCTGATGCCGCGATCAAGCGCCGGCAGTGGATCGACCTCGGTCCGCAGGCCCGCAAGGCGGCTCGCGATGCTCGCCAGCGCCGGCATGCCCCGGCCGCCGATAGCGCCGAGTACGCCCGCATGTTCCCGCACGCCAACCGCCTCGGCTGAAGGAGGGCACCATGACGAAGTCGAAGCCCATGCTCGCCTACGACAGCTCCGAGCATCTGTTCGAGAGCACCGGCATTCGGGGACCGCGCCGGGAGGGATGCAAGATCAACCTCCCGGCCTCTCGCGGCCTCGCAGCGGATACTCAGCTTGCGGAGGATGTGCTCGGCCGGCCAGCTTCGGCGCGGCCAGCACCCCGGCGGCAGACCGATGCCGAGCGCGCCGAGTACGAAGCCATGTTTCCGCACGCCAACCGGCTGGGGTGTGCCTGATGCCCAGGAACGCCCTCACCCTCATCTCACCGGCCCGCACGCCCGAGCGGCAACGCCTGGCTGATGCCATCCTGGAGCGCGACCGGCGGGCCGCGCTGGTGGAGGCCAAGCGCGCCGAGAAGGATAGCGTGATGGAGCAGTACCAGCCGCTCTGGTCCCGCCGCTTCGCCCTGGAAGACGATCTGAAAGGCACTCACCACCGCCGGGTGAATGAGACGGAGCGCCTTCAGTCCCTGCTGAGTGGCGAAGCCCCGCCTGCAGTCGATCCTATCGAGGTGATGCAGGCCGAACTCGCCAAAGTGAACGCCGAGGTCGAGCGGCTGCGAGAGCAGGAAGCCACCCTCGATAGCGACCTGCAGCTTCTGGAAGGCGCGCATCGCATGTCGGTCAGCGCGGTGGCCGATGCTGTTGGCACCGTGATCCTCGCCGATCCTACGCCGGCCGCAGTGGCTGCCGAGTACCGCCGGCTCAAGGTGCAGCTCGCCATGCTGGACCGCGCCATTCAGGGCCCGCTCAACGTCTACGATCCGAGCACCGGGTACTCCATGGCCGGTCACTCGATTGCGCGCGGCTTCTCCCTGCCAGACTGCCCGTGGCAGGCAGCACGGGACCGGCTCTCGCGTGATCCGGACGCCCAGTTGCCCACCCTGCAGGAAGTTCTCGCCGACCCGGTACCGAGGTCAGCAGCCTGAATGCAGCGCGATCACCGGGGCCTCCAAGGGCGAGGCAACCGGCCGCGCAGCTAGTGCGGGTTGAGCTTCACCCGTACGGCGCCAAGCCGCTGAGTGGCGCTCTCCAAATAACCGGCAGCACAGGGCGGGGCTCCTCTCCAGAGTCTGCGTCCTTCAACAGAGCCTCCGGCGCGCACGACGTGCCGGGGGCGCTATTCGAGGATTGAGATGTCTGAGCAGTACCTGCGCAACATGTCCGTCGAGATCGAGGGCGGCGCGACCTGGACCTACCGTGGCGACGAGAACGGCGGGCAGGGCCTGCGCATGACGTTCGAGATCACCATGGCCGACACCTCGACGCCCAACGTCGCGCGGATCGGCATCTTCAATCTGGCGGACAAGAGCACCCATCCGGCCTTCTTCAGAGGCAAGACCGTGACGGTGTCGGCCGGGTACGTGACCGGCCAGTCCTACGTGCTGTTCAAGGGCGAGATCCAGCAGGCCCGCAACCTCCGCGCCGATGTGATCGACAAGGTTCTGGCGATCCTGGCGACCGACAAGAGCGGCCCGCGCAACTTCGCCGTCGTCAACAAGACCCTGTCTGCTGGCCACACCTACTACGACCGCGCCATGGTCTGCGCGGATGCCATGAAGGCGCTCGGCGCCGGTATCGGTTTCATCGACAAGGACGCTCTGTCCAAGACCAAGTTCTCCCGAGGCTGTGCGCTGCATGGTGGGGCCAAGACCCATCTGCGCGAGATCGCTTTTGCGACGGGAACCTCGTGGTCGATCCAGAAGGGCAAGCTACAGATCCTCGGCAACAAGAACTCACTGCCCGGCGGTGACATCGTCCTGAACAGCAAGACGGGCCTGGTCGGCCTGCCGATGCAGACGGTCAACGGCATCGAGGGCGTCTGCCTGCTGAATGGTGAGATCTATCCGGGACGTGTCGTTCAGATCGATCAGAAGTCTATTCAGGCCGCCGAGTGCGATCCGAGCATCACCGGCGCGCCGAACAACGAGCTGTTGGATCTTTACGGCATCTCAGCCGATGGTCGGTACAAGGTCATCTACAACGGACACGTCGGTGACACCCGCGGCGAGCCGTCCTTTACCAACTTTATCTGCGTAAAGCTGAGCGCCGGCTCAGTCCCCTACGCCATGGCCGCCAGAGGGATCGGATACCCAACCAATGGACAGTGAGAGCCAAGACTACCTTGAGCCCCGCTCTTTCGACGGCGCCATGAAGGGCGTCCGGGTGGGCCTCGGTCACTACGGCATCGAGGCGGATGACGAGATCTGCACGCAGGTCGCCGTGTCGGTGCTGACCGCCTTCGTGGTCACGGGTGGCCTTGAGCCCGAAAGCCTTGAGCGGCTGCGCGGCCTGGTCCTGCGCGCCGCCGCAGCACAGTTGGAGCATTGAGCCATGGCGCCCGAATTCGAGATCGCCGGACACCGCTACCGCTTCGACGGCATGAAGGCTCAGACGGAGACCCGGATCCAGCGCCGGTTCGCCCCGCTGATCGCCGAGGCGCTGCCACTTGTGCTGGCGTCCAGCTCGCGGCTGGCACTGCGGCCGAACATCGACATGATCAAGATCTCTCAAGCCGTATTCGGCGCTTGGGGCAAGCTGTCCGACGACGACACGGACATCATCGAGCGCGCGAGCCTCGGCGCCCTGTCCCGGGAGGTCGGCGGCGAGTGGCACCAGGTCTGGCCCAAGGGCGACCCTGAACCTGCCTTCCCCGACATCGACGGCGCCGTGATGCAGCTCCTGATGGGCAGCGCCCTCGGCTTCACGGTCAAGCGGTGGATCGACGGCGGCGGCGACCTGGTGCCGGCCGAGATCCGCACCGCCATGAACAAGCTACACTGAGGGGACGACCATGGCCGACAACTGGCTCTCATCCTTCGCGGTCGCCCTCGGGTTCGAGGTCAACACCGCCCAGCTCAACACTGCCAAAAAGTCGATCGCCGACTACGAGGCCGCGGTGAAATCCGCCGAGAAGCGCATCGAGGACGCTCGCTGGGCCGGTGCGAAGACCGAGCAGGACTTCGCCAAGCTGACGATGGAGACGAACCTCAAGGAGGCGCGGGCTGCGCTTGCTGCCGCCGAGCAGAAGGAGAAGGCCGAGCAAGAGGCCGCCCGGAAGCGGGATGCCCGGCACAAGGATTTCGTGGCCGGCATGTCGAAGCTGGCGCTGGCAGCCACCGCGATGGCGACCGCGGTAGGCTACGCGACGAGCCGTGTGGCGCAATCCTTCGACCACCTCGGGTTCGTGTCTCAGCGGACCGGAGGCACGGTCCAGGGCCTCAACTCACTAGCCTACGCCTTCAAGCAGGTCGGCGGCTCGTCGCAGCAGGCCATCGGTGCGGTCGAGAGCTTTTCCAAAGCCATCCGCGAGAACCAAGGCGTAAAGTCCTACGTCCAGAGCCTCGGCGTGGACATGACCAAGCCCGCCGAGGAACAGCTTCTGGACTTCGCGGACAAGGCGAACTCAGGACAGTACGATGTCGACTTCCGCAAGGCTGGTATCGCCGGCATAAGCGAAGAGGATTTCAAGCTCCTCACGCAGTATTCTGCCAAGATCAAGGAATTCCGCGCCGAGTACAACGCGACGACCAAGGCGCTCGGGATCGACTCGGGCAAGGCGGCTGAAGCCTCGATGGCGTTCCAGCGGACCATGACGCGCTTACAGGCAACGATTTCCGCGCTCAGCGACAAGCTGATGGTCAGCCTGGCGCCAGCCCTGGAGCGGATGCTGAAGGGCTTCAACGACTGGATCGCGGCCAACCCCGGCAAGGTGGACGAAATCCTGACCGGCATCTCCAACGCGGCGATCTGGCTGGCGACGAAGCTGGGTGACCTGCTGAAGCTGTTCACCGGCTCGAACGGCGACGAGTTCATGAAGAAGTGGGAGGCGTTCGGCGACCGCATGCGGCAGTTCGCCGACAACGTGGACCGCATCGCCAGCGGGATCGAGAAGATCGCCCGGTTCCTGTCGTGGTCGTCGGGCACCAACACCGTGTTGGGGAATGGGAAGCGCACGGCCGAAATCCTCGACGCGATGCGAACCGGACAGCCCATCCCGCCGGGCGTCGTGGCCACGCCGGGCGTCACCGCGGGCCCGGTGGCGGACAAGCGCAACTGGTACGAGCGGCACGCCCCGACCTTCCTGGGCGGCAAGCCGGATCCGAATGCGCCTGCGGACGCCCGTGGCGGCCTTCGTGCTCGTGCGGCACGTGCGATGCGCGGAGACCAGTCCGGGGGCGTGGCGGCCAATCCTGGCGCCTACAAGGACGTGCTGGACCACATCGCCCGATCCGAGGGCACGGCGAAGACCCCTGGCGGCGGCTACAACACGTCGTTGGCGAACGGCCTGCTGCTGCCAGGCGGCAAGGAGCAGGATCTGACGAAGCTGACCCTCGACCAGATCGACGCCTTGCAGACTGGGATGCTCAACCATCCGTCCAATCGTTGGAATAGCAGCGCCATCGGCCGCTACCAGGTCGTGCGGACGACGCTCCGGGCACAAAGGGAAAAGCTCGGCCTGAAGGGTTCGGACCTGTACGACGAGAAGCTACAGGATCGTGTCGGTGCCAATCTCGCCCGCCAGCGTGGCGCCGATCCTACGGGCCTCAAGAACGAGTGGGCGTCGCTCGTTGGCGCTAAAAATGCGACCGCTGTTGAGCTGATGCGCAAGGTTGACCCGAAGGCATCCACGATGCCGGCGGATCGGCGGCCGATCGAACTCAAGGCGCCAAAGATCGAGGTGAAGGGCGCGGACGGCTCGACCGCTGCACCGCAGATCCATATCCCTGGTGTGCCTCGGATGATGCAGATGCCGGACTTCGACGCGATGAAGGCGATGACGCCCCAGCCGCCCGGTGCCAACTCGGTGGTGAACAACGGCGGCAGCACCAGCAAGTCGGTGAACCAGACGTTCAATCAGAACACGACGATCAACGGATCCGACAACCCTCGGCAGGCCGCCCGCATCATGGAGTCGGCGTTCGGCAACATGCACAGCTTGGCGCTGCAGAATGCTCAGTCGGCGACTGTGTAGGATCTTCGGTCGGGTGCATACGCTCCCTCGGAGAACTCGGAGAGTGTGTTTGCTAGTAGTCACTTCGCTGGGTCAGCCGCATGGTCATGGCCGAGCACCGGGCCCAGCATCAGCCTGACCAACGCAGCGTAGGAGCAAGGTCCAAATGTCTATCGTGAAATTAGGAAGTGAGCCGGACCATCTCCAGCTCCATCTCCCCAATGATGCGGTCGATCGTATTCGCAATCTCGTCGAGCACAACATTCGCTGGCTTCGCGGCGATGATCCCGCTCGTGTTAAATCGGATGCGAACAGTGAACCTAAAATCATAATCCAACTCGTTGGGCGAACCGGAGAGTGCAAAGTTGAGGCACTTCGCAGAGGGATCCCACTCGTCCTCACCTAGGCCGGCCGCTATCCAGCTTGGTCCCGCATTCAGGTGGAGCATTTCAGCGGCTGGATGACACTCAAAGTCGCATATCGCCCGGTGCTTATCTGCGAGGCCAAGAGCATGCAGTTCATAAAGCAGACCACCACCTGGCTCTGATAATTTAACAATTTCTCGAATTGACTGTGGTAAATGACGGATCTTATTCTTAAAATCTTTGTTGCTAGTTATTCGGTCTTCTTCTGATTTCGGCGCGCCCCGAAGTGGAAACTGGGTGTGCTCGTCCGGCTTTCCTGCGAGTCGCGCGCAAGCGCATGCCGAATGATCCAGTGCTTGGCGAAGATTTTGCACTGCGTCCGCAGCAATAGCATTAATTTCCTCAAACGGTGGCGCGTCGATGTATAATCTGTGTGCGTAAACCATCCTATAAAGCTCTAGAGCGCGCTGAACCGGATCATTGCTTCCCGCCTGCCGATGACGAAGTATTATCTGACCGCGTTCATATAGATTTCCATCATCTTGAGAGAGAGGCTCTACTTTCTGTTGCGAAAGCACCTGAGGGTAGTACTCAACTAGCGCGCCGCTAAACGCTAACATATGCTCGCGCGCACGTGCAAGTTTGCTTCTAGCGCTTCGAAATTCTGCATGAATTTTCTCAGTCACGATTTTGCTCGTTGAGGATGGTGACAGCCGTCAGGATGGCCTTAGCAGCCTCAGTTCGCGCCTTCCGGATCCTCGCCATATCACTTAGACAATTTCAGTCGCTGTATTTCCATTGCGCCGCGATCTGCGATTAATGCCTCATATATATCGAAAATAGAATTGTTGAACTTATCTCGCTTACTCGAATGCATGAACTGATAATCTGGGTAATTAGGATGGCCGGATTTGCTGGCGTTTTTCCAACAATCCCACATAAATTGGAACTGGTGCTCAAATTCTTCTGGTATACTCTGTTCCGAAATTGGCATCAGTCGCTCCGCGACGTAACGCATCCGGTCCGTGTATGAACCTGCCGCTCGCGACAAGCATCTAACGGCATCGCGAAATCTGACCACTAGGCTGGAGTCGGCGCCCCAGTCGGGACGCAACGAACGCCGAGACGCCGAGCCCGCGCTGCGCGGATCACCACCAGTGTCGCTCACTTCAGATAGCCCTTCGCCTTCAGATGCTCGGTGAGGATCTGGCGGATGGCCTCAGATCGATGCTGCCCGTCCGGTCCATCCTCGGATCGAAGCGCATCGAGAGCAGCGGCCTGCTCAGCCGTGAGGCGAAGCTGAACCTGCACCGGAACAGTCTGCCCGGGAGGTCGGCCGCGGCGTTTCGCGTTTACGGGAATTGACATCCACATATTTTCCCGTTTACAACAAACACGGGCCGAACGGAAGGGCTCAATCTTCCATCCGGCCCTGACCACCAACCGCACTTGGGATGCTGTTCATGGCTATCCACCACCCTACACCGCCCTTTGGCGGCGGTGAACGCCCGCGCTTGCCTTCAGCACAGGTAGGACCGGTTACACAGGCTATCCGTGCGATGCGGCGGCCAACTTGGCCACTGCATGGTGTTCGCCAACTTGGCGACGACCTCCCTCAGGGCATTCGCGCCCTGTCCCGCGCCGAGGTCGAGAACCTGGTCGGTGGACTGATCGACCTCCTCGACGGCTGGGACGGCGACGCCGACCACGAACCAGATTTGGATCGTGAGCCAGAGGCGCTGGAAGCCTCGGCAACCGAGTGGACCGGCCACGGCGCTCACCGCTTCAATGTCGGGAGGGCGGCATGAGCACAACTTCTGTTCGGCAGGACCTTGGCATCGCGCTGCTGCGCTTCGAGGAGCCGCTGGCGGATATCCAGCGGTTCGGGAAGCTGATCCGCCATTTAGGCGGGCACCACGACGATACACCGGCCGACTGCCTGTACGCCCTCGGCTGCTCTATCGAGGACGCCGCCTCGCGCCTGGCAAAGGCGTGGGAGGCTGCGCGCCAACTGGAACTAGCGACGCGGGAGAACGGACGATGACCGCCTCCACCCGCCGCGCCGCACTCAGCGCCATCCTCGCCGCTCCACTCACAGGTGGGGCCGTCATGGCCCTCCCTTCGATGTCGCCCCCAAATCTGGGGCGGTCCGACCTTGCCGAAGCCTGCCTCTGGGCTATCCGGCATGTCGACTACATCAACACTGCCGCCATCGCTGAGCACTGGGACGATGACCGGGTCAGTGATGAGGGCGACCTGTCCGACGCGGTAATAGACCGGGCCATCGCGGAGCCGTCACTCTCGCTGTCGGACCTGCAGGCCAAGGCGCAGCTTTGCCTCAAGGACTTCGAGGATCACGCGCTGCCGTTCAGAACCGACAGGGACGAAAGCAGCCTCGATGCGGGGCAAAGGCTGGTCCTGGCCGTGCTGCGGGAAGTGATCAAGCTATGCGCGTGATCTACGCCTTCCTCGCGGTCCGGATGCTCCGGCTTGCCCGCTTCGATCTCGCCCGATCCGACATGCTGTACCGGGACGGTGATGCGGCGTTCGCTCGGTCCCGAGATCGGGTGCGACGAGCTGAGGCTCTGGCCGCTCGGGCGGACCTACCGTCGCTGGCCTCAATGCGGTGAGGAGGTGGTGTTTCACCACCCCCTTTAGCCGATGCAGGCGCCAAGTTGGCATCTGCACGGGCGGCCACGACGAACGCAGATCTGCGTCGGCCCAAGTGGCAAACTCTGCCACTTGCTCGGCGGAAGAGTCGCCAACTTGGCGAAGGCTAAGTTGAACTTAGGCCGCCAGGCCTCTCAGGATCACGCCGACCGCAACGAACGCCCCGGCTGAGTAGGCAACCGTGAAGGCTAGCTCGAACATGATCGGCGGCCGCTTTCTGCGAAGGCGCTGCTGGCTGGTGGTGTTCCGCCGTGGGGGCAGATCCGACCGACAACCCAGGGCTGAACAACTTGTTTCCAGCACGCCTTTGGATTTTGCAGCATCCACGCCCGCCGGGCCGCCACCGTCGAAGTGAAACCGTCGGCGGGCGTGAAAGGTCGAGAGGGGGCCCCGACGGAGACACGATAGCGATAGGAGGTTGACGTTGAGTTGCCGGTTTTCAGCAACATCCACGCCCGCCCCTCTGCGCTTTGAGGGGTACTTCGGGACGGGCGTGGAAGGTCGGCGAAAGAGCCGACATCCGAAACTACTGCCAATGGTTCCGCCACGCAACGGTCTCGCAAAATGTATCGCAACCGATCTGGTTCTAGGGCTAGACTATCTAAATAACGGCAGTCCTACTCCGATAATTAAGAGACCGGAAAGGAAAAAGATGCCGCTTGCGAACTCAAGAATGATCTTCAGACGGCCGCAGACTAGCGAAGCTGCAGCCGAAACTGTGCCGACTATTAAGCAAATCAGACTCATTACGGTCACCGCGACGCCTCCCCGTCGGAACTGGGGTGCAATCTACGACTGAAAATCGAGAAAGGTTTCAATCAGAAAGTGTGATCGGCTCGTCGGCGATGGCACGGGCGGTTCGTGCATCCCGTAGGAGTCACTTCAGCCCTAGAAGTTCCCCACCGTTCGCCAGCAGCCGCGATCCGGATGTGGGATGAAACGTGGGTAGGTCATTAATCATGGGAGCTAAGTCTATGATAGAAGATGCTAATCAATCTCGCCAGGGCGGACACCCCTTCCGCCGCCGCGCCTTCCTGCGAAGCGGTTTCGCCGCTCTGGACATACGGTGCGTCGGCTCGCGCGGCGGATCCAAAGTGGTCCGATGCGCATGATAACGAAGTCCAGCCTCGGATTTACGCGCCCTTAAGGATGCATTCGCAATCTCCGCGCGACGGGAGGGCGCGGAATGCTCGATCAGTATGGCGGGCGGGCACGCGGTGCTGCGTCGGGGGCGGCTGCCATGCGCAGCCTCACGAAGGCTCGGGACCATCGCGCGTCAGGGCGCTTCGATCGGGCCGAGTCGAGCCTGCGCCGTTTGCTCGATGCCGAGCCGAACCATCCCGAAGCGCATTACGAACTCGGCCAGATCGCCGCCAGCCGCACGCCCGAGAAGGCTGTGGCCCATTTCGTCACGGCGCTGCGGGGCGCCCCGGAGCGACCGGGCTACTGGCTGGCGCTCGCCACCGCGCTGCTGGCCGTCGAACGGCAGCCCGATGCGCGCGCGATCCTGGAGCGCTACAAGGCGCAAGGCTTCGGGCCCGAGGCGCAGCCGCTCATCGCGGCGTTCCTGGAGCGTACCTTCGCGGCGGCGCAGATCCGCTACGATCACGGCGAGTTCCTGCCGGCGGAGGCCCTGCTCGACCTGGTTCTGCTCCTCGACGACAGCCACGCGCACGCAACCTATCTCGCCGGCGCCATGGCGGCCCGGACGAACCGGCCCGAGCTGGCCTACGACCTGATCAGCATCGCGCTCTACCGCGAGCCGGAGAACCCGCTGTTCTTCAGCGGGCTCAGCTCCGTGCTGACCAACCGCGGCGACCATGACGGCGCCATCTCGGCGCTCGAGAAGGCCCTCGAGCTCGATCCCGATCTCGCGATCGCGCATGCCAACATCGCCGGCGTCTACCAGCGGCGCTTCCGCTACGGCGAAGCCCTGCGGCATGCCGAGCGGGCGATCGTGCTGGAGCCCGAGAATGCCGGCGCGCACAGCAACCGCGGCAGTGCTCTGCTAGCCCTCGGGCGCCTGGGCGAGGCCGTGGAGGCGTTCGACCGCGCCCTCGATCTCGACCCGTCCAAGCTGTTCGTCGCCTCCAACCGCCTGTTCGCGAAGCTCTACGCGGCGGATATCCCGCACACGGAATACGCCGACGATGCGCTGGCCTATGGCCGCCGCTACGCGGATCCGTTGCTGCGCCGCCGCTCCTTCGCCAACGATCGCGACCCGGAGCGCCGGCTGCGCATCGGCTTCGTCTCTGGCGATCTCTGCAACCACGCCCTGGTCCGCTTCTTCGAGCCCTACCTGCGCGCCGTCGACCGGGAGGCCTTCTCGATACAGGCCTACATGACCCACGCGAGCGAGGACGCGATTTCCGAGCGACTCAAGCCGCTGTTCGACGTCTGGACCAACCTCGCCTGCCTGGACGACGACGCTGCGGCCGACCGGATCGAGGCCGACGGCATCGACATCCTGGTCGATCTCTCCGGGCACAGCGCCGGCAACCGTCTGCTCGTGTTCGCGCGCAAGCCCGCGCCGGTTCAGGCGACCTGGATCGGGCATCCCGGCACCACCGGGCTGGCGGCCATCGACTACCGCATGACCGACCCGATCACGGACCCGCCCGGCCTAGCCGAGCCCCTGCACGCGGAGCGGCTCTGGCGCCTGCCGCGAGTGACGGCGACCTACAGGGGCGTCGACGACCTGCCGCCAGTCCGCGAGCGCGCGCCTTTCGAGGATGCGGGATACATCACCTTCGGCTGCTTCAACCGCCTGACCAAGGTGTGCGACGCGGCCCTGAAGACCTGGGCCGACATCCTGCTGGCGGTGCCTGACGCGCGTCTGTTCATGGTGGTGGGCGATATCGGAACCGCGGAAGTCCGCGAGGCGGTCGATACGCGCCTCGCCGCGGCGGGGATGCCCCTCGATCGGGTGGTCTTCCAGCCTCGGGTCAACACCGGTTACCACGAACTCTACCACCGGGTGGATATCGCCCTGGATCCGTACCCTTACAATGGCGGCACGACGAGCTACGACACCCTATCGATGGGGGTGCCGTTCGTGACCCTGCGTGGCGCACACGCGGCGGCACGCACGGGCGTTTCGGTGCTCACGGCGATGGACCTTCCCGATCTGATCGCCGACACCGAGGACGCCTACGTCGCGATCGCCCGGGATCTGGCCACGGATCCGGAGCGCCTTCGCGGGATCCGGAGCGGGCTTCGCGAGCGTCTGCACGGCAGCGCGCTCATGGACCACGCCAGCTTGGCCGAGGATGTCGCGGTGGCGTTCCGGGGCATGTGGCGCTGCTGGCTTTCCGGCGCGCAGGTCTGATCGTACACTCGGGACCGGGCTTCGCCGATAGCCCGCTGACGATCCGGGTCTCCGGGCCCCGCGTGATGGCTGCGCTGCGACGTGGCGCCCTCCCGTCCTGCGTTGTTGCGATGGGCGCAATGGATCGGTTCCCCTATGCGAGGCTGAGTGCCTCCGCGCGCGGCTCCAAGTCCTGGATTCGATGCGCTGGCTGACGCCGAACCGGTATCCACCTGAGCGGCGAGCGCTCGGAGATCGAACTGTTGGAAGCGCAGGCCTTGCACTGCCGGTTGTTTGGACGAGCCGGCAATGGCTCACAACCGTGACGCCCAGAGCACCAGGAGCCGACGTTTGGATTTTCGATGCTCTGGGAATGGTATCCAGAACAAGGACGTAATTGGGCTGCGCCGTATCGATTTGCGAAAACAAATACTACTATGAAAATAACTGCTAGAAAGAAGTGCGTTTCACCGTAACGATTTCGATATTTGGTTCTGTAGGCCAAATTATTCGACCTGTTGGTCCGAAAACAGTGCGTTTGATCAGTGTCGGATCAATATTTTTAACCATGCCGCACGGAAACATTTTTTCAGAGATCGAATTAATTGCTCGGCAAGCGGTTGGACGATACATCGCAGGAGCCGCCAATAAGACGGCTTCTCGATCAAAAGGATCGTCCCGATGTCTTCCAACGTCACCCTCACCGCCGCCACCCGCCAGAACCTGCTCTCGCTGCAGGATACGGCCTCGCTGACCGCGACCACCCAGAACCGGCTCTCCACCGGCCTGAAGGTTTCCTCGGCGCTCGACAACCCGGTGAGCTTCTTTACTTCGCAGTCCCTCAGCCAGCGCTCGGGTGACCTCGGCAACCTGCTCGACGGTATCTCGAACGGGATCCAGTCGATCCAGGCCGCCAACCAGGGCATCACCTCGATCCAGAAGCTGGTCGATCAGGCCAAGTCGGTCGCCAACCAGGCGCTGTCCACCCAGATCACCACCACCGGTACCGCCTCGACCGCCTACTCGGCCCCGGCCGCCGCCACCACCTTGAACCTCTACGTCAACGGCTCCGCGACCACCGTCGCGCTGGCCTCGACCGACACCCTCGACCAGGCCCTGACCAAGCTCAACACCGCGGTCGGCGCCGGCAGCTTCTCGAAGAGCACGGACGGCACCAAGATCGTGATGAACGCGTCCTCGGACGTGGAATTCAAGACCTCGGCCGACCAGACCGCACTCGGCTTCTCGGGCGGCACGGCGTCCTCCGGCCCGACCTACGGCACCACCGCCGCAGCCGGCCAGAGCTCGGACCTCAGCGTGTCGGGTGTGACGGCCCGGGCGACGCTCGCCTCGCAGTACAACAGCCTGCTGACCCAGATCGATCAGCTGGCCGGCGATTCGAGCTTCAACGGCACGAACCTAATCAACGGCAAGGGCGACAACAACAACCTGACGATCAACTTCAACCCGAAGGGCAACTCGAACCTCACGGTCAGCGCGACCGACGAGACATCGAGCGGTCTGGGGTTGACCTCGATCACCAGCAGCTCGGCGAAGACGTCGACGATCGGGCAGGGCAACTTCCTGCTCAATTCCGACATCAACACGACGCTGGGCAAGCTGACGACCGCCTCCAGCCAGCTGCGTACCGACGCCTCGACCTTCGGTTCGAACCTGTCGGTGGTGCAGAACCGTCAGGACTTCAGCAAGAACCTGATCAACGTGCTCGATACCGGCGCGTCGAACCTGACCTCGGCTGATCTGAACCAGGAGGCTGCGAACTCGCAGGCCCTGTCTACCCGTCAGTCGCTGGGCATCTCGGCCCTGTCGCTGGCGAACCAGGCGCAGCAGGGTATCCTGCAGCTCCTGCGGTAAGCCTCGTCTCACGCACGATCGGAACGGCCGGGGCCTCGCCCCGGCCGTTTCCGTTTATACCGCGTCCGGTTCTGTCCGGACGCGGGCGCCGTCAGGTTCGCTTGCCGGGTGTCGCCCCCGCCCGGCGGAGCGCGTCCGCGAGGGCGCCGCCCGTCTCCACGGGCGGACCGGAGCGCATCCGCTTCGGGTCCGGCGACGGATCGCTGGGACGCCGCACCGGCGGGCCGGGCTCGATCGGATCATCGAGCCGCATCGACAGGGCGATGCGCTTGCGCGGAACGTCGACGCTGAGCACCAGCACCCGGACTACCTCGCCGGTCCGGACCACCTCGGTAGGAGAGGCGATGCGACGGCGCGCCATCGCGGAGATGTGGACGAGACCGTCCTGATGGACGCCGATATCCACGAAGGCGCCGAAGGCCGCGACGTTCGTAACGACGCCTTCGAGCTGCATGCCGGGGCGGAGGTCGCCGATGCTCTCGACGCCCTCCTCGAAGCTCGCCGTTCGGAAGGCCGGACGCGGATCGCGGCCGGGCTTCTCCAGCTCGCTGATGATGTCGCGCACGGTGGGGGTGCCGAAGCGCGCATCCGCGAAGGTTTCGGGGGAAAGCTGGCTCAGGGTCGCGGCATTGCCCAGCAGCACCCGGATGTCGCTCTTGGTCGCCTGCAAAATCCGCCGCACCACGGGGTAGGATTCCGGGTGGACGCCCGAGGCATCGAGGGGATCGTCTCCGCCCTGGATGCGCAGGAAGCCGGCAGCCAGCTCGAACGTCTTGGGTCCGAGGCCCTGGACTGCCTTGAGCGCCGTGCGCGTCCGGAACGCGCCGTTCGCGTCGCGATGCGCCACGATCCTGTCGGCCATCGACGTACCGAGGCCGGAGACCTGCGCGAGCAGGGCCGGGGAGGCGGTATTCACATCGACGCCCACCGCGTTCACCGCGTCCTCGACCACCGCCGAGAGTTGCCGTGACAGCTTCGTCTCGCTGATGTCGTGCTGGTACTGCCCGACTCCGATCGATTTCGGGTCGATCTTCACCAGTTCGGCGAGGGGATCCTGCAGTCGGCGGGCGATCGACGCGGCGCCGCGATGGGACACGTCGAGGTCGGGCAGTTCCCGTGAGGCGATCTCCGAGGCCGAGTAGACCGAGGCGCCGGCCTCCGACACCGTGACCTTGGCGAGCGTCAGGTCAGGATTGGCCGCCACGATCTCGGAGGCGAGCCGCTCGGTCTCCCGGGAAGCTGTGCCGTTGCCGATGGCGATCAACTCGACCTTGTGCGTGCGGCAGAGGCGTCCGAGGCTCGCGACCGCCTCCTTCCAGCGCCGCTGCGGCTCGTGCGGATAGGTGGTCTCCACCGCCACAATCCGCCCGGTCCGGTCCGCGACCGCGACCTTCACGCCGTTCCGGTAGCCCGGATCGAGCCCCAACGTCGCCCGGCCGCCCGCGGGGGCTGCGAGCAGCAGATCCTTCAGGTTGCCGGCGAAGACCTTCACGGCCTCGTCCTCGGCGCGCTCGAACAGTCGGGTCCGCAGATCCTGCTTGATCCCGGTGCGAATCTTGGTGCGCCAGGCGACCCGCACGACGTCCAGCAGCCAGGCATCGGACGGCCGGCCCCGCGCGGCGATGCGGTGCCGGCTGCAGATCGCGGTCTCGAACGGGCCGGGGCGGCCGGGCTCAGATTCCTCACCGTCGGCGGTGAGGGCGACGTCCAGGATGCCCTCACGTTCTCCGCGAAAGATCGCCAGGATCCTGTGCGAAGGCATCCGCTCGAGGCGCTCGCTCCATTCGAAGTAATCCGAGAACTTCGCGCCTTCCGCGGCCTTACCCTTGCGGATCTTCGACGTTAGCTGGCCGCTCCGCCAGAAATCCGCGCGTAAGCGGCCGACCAGATCGGCATCCTCCGCGAGGTGCTCGATCAGGATCGCCCTGGCGCCCTCCAGGGCGGCTTCGGTGTCGGCGATGCCCGTCTCGGCGGACACGAACGCCGCAGCTGCGCGCTCGGGGGCGGTGTCGGGCTTGGTCAGCAGGGTCTGGGCCAGAGGCTCGAGCCCGGCCTCCCGGGCCGTCTGCGCCTTGGAGCGGCGCTTCGGCTTGAACGGCAGGTAGAGGTCTTCGAGGCGCGCCTTGGTGTCGGCAGCGTCGAGGGCGGCGGCGAGCGCCGGGGTCAGCTTCCCCTGGGCGCGCACGCTCGCCACGATGGCGGCCCGGCGGTCGTTGAGGTCGCGCAGGTAGACCAGCCGCTCGTCGAGCTTGCGCAACTGCGTGTCGTCGAGCCCCCCGGTATTTTCCTTCCGGTAGCGTGCGATGAACGGAACCGTCGCACCGCCGTCGAGGAGCGCCACGGCTGCGGCGACCTGCGCCTCCCCGACCCCGAGTTCCTGGGCGATCAGCGCGTTCACGGATGTCATGCGGGCTCCGGCGGGCGAAGGGCGGGGCCCTGCCATAGCCGCCGCGCGGTCGGATGCAAGGCGCCGGGCAGGCGCCCGCCTTCATCGGCCGCGGCTCTGACGGTCTTTAAGGGCGTGCCCCGCCATCGGGGCACGCCCGCGCCCAAGGGGGGGATCAAGTTCGGGACGCGTGATTGCGACGATGGTCTTGCGATCGAACGGCAGAGTGGCCGCGGCTCTACGGTATCCCGAAACATGTCCAGCGCCGTCGCTGCGAAAACATCTCCGATGGCGCTGCGGATGACCCGAGGTATGAGGCTGACCCGGTCGTCCATTGATCCGCCGCAACCCGTCATCACCCCGTCGTCGATTGGTGCCGGAATCGGGTCCGCTTGTTCTGGACTGGCGAGCAGCCCGTGCGCTTCGAGATTCGCGCCACCGACCGGACGCAGTGGACCTGGGTTCTCGTGGACGAGACCGAGGAGCCCGTGGCCGAGTCGCGGCGGGACTTCCCGTCTCAGGCGCAGGCCACGGCGGCCGCGATGGCGTTCGCCCAGCTCGTGGCCCGGGCCGGGCGACATCTCGCCGGCGCTCCCCGGGCCGGCGGCTTCCTGTAGCGCGCCGGGCGTCAGGCGCGGTGACGCAGCAATCCCATCACGCTCCAGCAGGCGATGAAGCAGCCGACGCCCATGGCGCCGAGGCAGCTGATGGTGCGCACCGGCTCTCCCCGGGCCAGCACGATGGCGAGGGCCAGGGGCAGCAGGAGGATCGCGAACACCAGGGTCATGGACAGCTCCGTTTGGGCTGAGCCGACCCTGGTCCTGAATGGTTAATCAGCCCTCACGCGGGCCATTCCGAATGTGCCGCCGCGGATGTGGGGCGCGGTCCTGCGTCGGCGAGCGGGTCGGAGTGGGCGCTCCACTGCAAGTGCCTCCGCGTGATGCGGGCTACCGCGTCACGAGCCGTGAAATGCGTCGTCGCTCACCTGTTCCAGCCACGTCACGGCCTGACCGTCCAGCCGCTCCTGGATGGCGATATGGGTCATCGCCGTCGTCGCCGTGGCACCGTGCCAGTGCCTCTCACCGGGCTCGAACCAGACGACGTCGCCCGGCGCGACCTCCGCGATGGGACCGCCCTCGCGCTGGACCCAACCGCGCCCGAAAGTCACGATCAGCGTCTGGCCGAGAGGGTGCGTGTGCCACGCGGTCCGCGCACCCGGCTCGAAGGTCACGCTCGCCATGGCGACGCGTGCGGGATCGGGCGCATTGTGGAGTGGGTCGATCCGTACCGTCCCGGTGAACCACTCGGAGGGTCCCGGGCCCGAAGGCTGGCTTCCGCTGCGCTTGATGTCCATTCGATCGATCCTCCGTCGTCTCGAAACCGTTCCTCAGAGCGACCAACCGCCATCGACGGAAATCGACGCACCGGTCACGAACGCGCCGAGGTCGGAGCACATCCACAGGACGGCTTCCGCGATCTCCTCAGGCTTGCCGAGCCGCCCGACCGGCTCGAGGTCGATTGCCTTCTGGATATCGCCACCGGTGAAGCGGTCCATCATCGGCGTCTCGATGTTCCCAGGCAGGACGGCGTTCACCCGGATGTTCGATTTCGCGTAATCGAGGGCGGCGGACTTGGTCAGCCCGATCAAAGCATGCTTGGACGCGGCGTAGCTCGCCCCACCCGCGACGCCCCGGATGCCCGCGCCGGACGCGGTGTTGACCACCACGCCGCCGCCCTGGCGCAGCATCTGCGCGATCTCCTGCTTCATGCACATGAACGTGCCGCGCAGGTTGATGGCGAGGATCCGGTCCCACGCGTCGAGGTCGATCCGGTGGACCGGAGCGGCCGTGTTCTCGACGCCCGCGTTGTTGAAGGCGCAGTCGAGCCGGCCGAACCGCTCGACCGTGCCGGCCACCGCGTTTTCCACGTCCTCCGGCACTGACACGTCGCACCGGATCGCCAGCACTTCGCCGCCGCCCGCTTCGATTGCGCCGCGAACCTGTTCCAGCGGAGCCTCCATGCGGTCGGTGATCGCGACGCGCGCGCCTTCCTGCGCAAAGGCGAGCGCGGCGGCGCGGCCGATGCCGCTGGCAGCACCCGTGATGAAGGCGACCTTTCCGGTGAAACGGCGCATGTCTCGATCTTTCCGCTGACCTCGATGAGGTGCCTGACCTAGACCCCGCGCGGGTCGCCGGTCAGCCGTCCCTTCCTCATCGGAACGATGAGTCGAACTCATCGCCGGGCGGCGCGGCCTCTACAGGCCGAGCGGTTTCACTGCGCGGATCAGGTCCAAGAGGAGCCGCAATCCAGTCGGGAGCTGGCGGCGTCCGGGATAGTAGAGGTGGAAGCCCGCACCCGTCGGGACCCAGTCCGCCAGCACGATCCGCAGCTCGCCTCGGGCCACGGCGGGTCCGACGCAGGGCTCTGGAAGATACGCGAGGCCACCACCTGCCACCGCGAGCGTGAGGGCGAAGTGCGTGTTGTCGATCGTCACCGCGCCCGGAACGTCGATCGCGAACGCCTCGGACCCCTTCTCGAACTCCCACCGGTAGAGGCTCTCGTCGCCGAGGCGAATGCGCAGGCACCGGTGTGCCAAGAGGTCGGACGGATGATCGGGCGTTCCGTGCCGGTCGAGATAGCCAGGAGCGCCGACCACCACCCAGCGCAGATCGGCCGACAGGCGTTGCGCGACCATGTCCTGGGGCACCGTTCCGCCATAGCGGATGCCCGCATCGGCCCCGGTCTCCACGACGTCGAGCAGCTCGTTGGACACCCGGACGTCGATCTCCACCTGCGGATGACGCGCGTGGAACAGGGGTAGAACCGGGGCAAGCAGGAGCGTGCTCGCATGTTCGAGCACGTTGAGGCGGATCCGCCCCGTGGCCTCGGTCGGCTCACGGTGCCGGTTGAGCACGTCGAGGGCGCTTCCGATCGCCGCGAACGGTGCGTCCAGCGAAGCGAGCAGATCCTCTCCAGCCGCGGTCAGGGTCACGCTCCGGCTGGTGCGGTTGACGAGGCGCACGCCGAGGCGTGCCTCCATCGCCTTGAGTGCGTGACTCAAGGCAGACGCGCTGACGCCAAGCGCGAGGCCCGCCCGTCTGAAGCTACGGTGGCGCGCGATGGCGACGAAGGTTCCAAGGTCGGCGAGATCGGTCCGATTGATCCGCATCGTCTTGTCCCGAAGGCCTGCGGCCACCGTTCGAGAACGGTTCTAGCCGGGCGCGATCCGCAGGGCGCACACCTCCGCACCGCTCTCGTCCGTGACCCAGAACCGCCAATTCGGGCTGTCCCAGAATGTCCCGCCGAGATCCTTCAGCATTTCGGCGGCGGCGACCACCGCCTGGACGCGAGCTGCGTGCTGGTCCGCAAGCTCCAGACCGTCCTCATCGAGGCTGGTCACGTGATCCTGGTAGTGAAAGTAGTAGCGCGGCATCGGCAAACCCCCGTGCAGTTCGAGCGGGAGTCCAGACGAGTCTCTCAGCCACCGGCGCTCGTGCAGTCAGCCGGCGATACTCGACGCTACCAGTAACGCAGCGCGTTGTCGCCGCCTGTGCGGCGATAGGTATCTGTGGGCGGGTGCTTCAGGACTATAAGCCCGAAGCATCCGCCTTCCAGAGCCCCATCGGTCACTCCCCGGTGCTGGCCTGATCCAGACGTACCAGACGGTCGAGGAGGGCGCGGTCGTGAAGCAGCGCCATGCGTTCCTTCGGAGACAGCCAGGCCCGAGCCTCCGCCACGGTTGCGGCCTCGCAGATCTTGGCGGTGGCCAGGGTCTGGTCGGGGTCGATGGCCCCTCGGGGCCGTGACAGCCCGACGGGGAGCATGCGGGCATGGGCCTCGGCCAGTACCGGATCGGCGTGGAGCGCGCTCAGCGCGTCGGCCTCGTCGAGGCCCTGTGCGGCGTTGCGGGCCGCCAGGATGCCGGCCCGGACGGCGATCTCCGGCGGGGTCGCCTCCTCGGGGGTCGCGAGCAGACGACGGCTCTTGAGTGCCAGCCCGAGGCCGAGCTGGCCGCTGGCCCAGGAGATCGGGATCGCCAAGACCAAGCCCAGGATCGTCGGGCTCATCCAGAGGAACAGCGAGGTCGCGAGCGCGAAGGCTGCGATGCCGGCGACCAGGCCGAGCGCCGTATGCCAGCGATGGCGGGCGACGATGTCGCGCATCGGGATCGAGCCGTCGTCACGGCGCTGCGGGTTCCAGCCGGTGTCGCGCCCGAGCAGGATGCCCATCACCGAGCCGGACTGGATTACCATGGCCACCGGCGCCACCAGGGCCGACAGCAGGACCTCCACCAGGCTCGACAGGATCAGCCGGCCGGCGCCGCCGCAGGCCCGGCGCACCGGCCCATCGAGGAGGGCCACGATCAGGCCCAGGAGCTTCGGGGCCAGCAGGACCGCCATGGTCAAGCCGAACAGCTGGAGTGCGCGAACGGGGTCGAATCGCGGGAAGACCGGCGAGAACCCGGCGCCGCCGAAATAGTCCGGCCGCTCCGTGGCGGTCTGCAGGACTAGGAGGATACCAACCACGAGCTGGCACAGCCAGAGCGGGGAGGCGAGGTAGCCGGCGATACCGGTGGCGAAGTGCTGGCGCGTGGCCGGGTGCAGGCCGGCCGCCCCGATCACCCGGGCATGCTGCAGGTTGCCCTGTGCCCAGCGGCGATCGCGGACCGCCACGTCGATCAATGAAGGCGGGCTCTCCTCGTAGGAGCCGGGCAGTTGCGGCAGCATGTAGACCGCCCAGCCGGCGCGGCGGATCAGAGCGGCCTCGACGAAGTCGTGGGACAGGATGTGGCCGCCGAAGGGCGGCTTGCCCGGCAGGTCCGGCAGCCCGCAGGCCTGGGCGAACGCCCGCGTGCGGATGATCGCGTTGTGGCCCCAGTAATTGCCGTCGCGACCCGACCAAGCAGACAGCCCGGCGGCGATCACCGGCCCGTAGATCCGGGCGGCGAATTGCTGGAGACGGGCGAACAGGGTGTTGCGGTTGATGATCAGCGGCAGCGTCTGGACGATGCCCGAATCCGGGTCGGCCTCCATGGCGGCCGCGAGTGCCACCACGGCCGGACCGCTCATCAGGCTGTCGGCGTCGAGAACCAGCATGTGGTCGTAGTGGCCGCCCCAGCGGGTGACGAAGTCGCCGATATTGCCGGCCTTGCGGTGATGGTTCTTCGGCCGATGCCGGTAGTACAGCCGGGCATCCGGGCCGAGGCGGTGGCGCAGGTCGAGGAAGGCGCGCTCCTCGGCGATCCAGGCGTCGGCTTGCGTCGAATCGGAGAGCACGAACCAGTCGAAATGGCCGCCCAGGCCAGTGGCCTCCACGGCTTCGCGCATGGCCTCGACGCCGGCAAAGGTTCGGGCCGTGGCCTCGTTGTAGACCGGCATCAGCACGGCGGTGCGGGTGTGCAGCGCAGTCGGGACCGGGGCCGGACGCGGCTGGCGCAGGAGCGTCGCGAAGCCGAGCAGCCCGTTGGTGAAGGCCAGCGCGATCCACGAGAAGGTCAGGCAGAACAGCACGACCAGGACGAGCTGCAGGGCGGTCGGGCTGCCCGAAACCGACACGGTCTCGACCATCTGCCATCCGCCGAAACCGGTCAGCGCCAGCGCGCCGCCGAACACGAATAGCCGGGCCGCCCACGGGCTTTTCTGCGGCCGCGTCGGCCGGTGGCCGGCCGCGCGGTCCCAGCTGGAGAGGTCCTGCACCGGCATCGCCAGGGGCGCCTCGGGCGGCATCGCAACAATCTTGTCGGGGCGCGCGGTCCCGGCATCCGGGCTGGATGCGGGCGGCGTCAACGTGGTGGTCTCGTCCAGGCGCACGGTCGGGTGTGATCCTCGGGATGATGGGCGACGAAAAATTACGACGTCCAGCGGAACAGCCAGGTCTCGCTGGCCCGCTCCTGGCCGCGCCGGAGTCCGAGACGCAATTCGCTCGCCCGCTCGCTGCCGGGATCGAGCTCGAACAGCACCCGCAGGGTCCGGCGCTCGGGATAGGAGAACCGGTCCTGCCGGGTGATCGTCCCGGCGGAGGCGCTGAGCGCCACCTCGATCTCCTCGGGCCGGGTCAGCCCGTCACCCTCGAAATCGACCGCGAACAGGCGCCGGTTGCCGGTGCTGCCGTGGCCGCACCGGCTATCCTTCACCCGGGCGAGTTCGGGGGGTAGCGGATCGGGCCATCCCCTGGACCAGTGCTGGCGGCAGAGGAAGCGCATCTCGCCGCCCTTGGCGAGCTTTGCCTTCGGGCGCCAGTAGGCGAACACGTTCTCGTTGAGCTCGGAATCGCTCGGGATTTCGAGAAGCGTCACGGCCCCCTCGCTCCAATCGTCCTGCGGCTCGATCCACAGGGACGGGCGCCGATCCCAGCGCCGGCGGTCGTCCTCGAAGTCGTCGTACGAGCGGGCGCGCTGCATCAGGCCGAAACCCTTCGGCCCCCGGTCCAGGAAGGCCGAGACCTGCAGCGCCTCGGGATTGTGCACCGGGCGCCAGATCGGCTCGCCGTAGCCGTTGCGGATCGCCAGCCCCTCCACCGAGAAGGCGGCGGCGCGCAGGTCGTCGACCTTCTGCCGGTCGAGCGGCCCGAACAGGTAGCTGCCCTGCATGCCGCCGAGGCCGATATGGTCGAGCTCGGCCCGGGCGAACATGGTGCCGTCGATCCCGGCCACGGAGGCCTCGCGGCCCGGCGTCAACGTGAGCTTGAACGCGGCGGCGGCCGATTCCGACTCGACCAGCGCGTGGACGACGATCGGCCGCCCGGGCTCTGGTACCTCGATGAACAGGGCGCGGAACAGCGGGAATTCCTCGCCGCGGGAATCGGCCGGTCGCAGGGCGAGCGCCCGGGCGTTGATGCCGAAATCCTGGCCCTCGGCCACCAAGCGGAAGAACGAGGCGCCCTGGAACAGCGCGAAGTTCGACAACTCGGTCCCGTCGCCGAAGCGGGCGCGCAGGCGGAACCCCGAGAAGGCGGTGTCGGCGTTCAGCTCCGGCAGGGCGATGTGGGCGGCGATCAGGCTGTCCCTGTCGTAGGCGATCGGCTGCACCAGCCCGTTCTCGACGACGAAGAGGGACACCGGCGTGTCGAAGATCGACCCGCGCAGCAGCGGCTCGATCTCGTAGCCGAAGTCCCGGCCGGCCCAGACCGCGCGGCCGGGCACCGGGTGGATCGCCTCGTAGGCGTCCCGGGACAACCCCTTCAGCACCGCCGGCACGTCGTCGGTCTTCGGCGCCGCGTAGGGCGCGGAGGCCCGGGCCCGGGCGATGTCGGCGAGGGTCCCGGCCTCGAACGGCGCGCCGGCGCCCGGCAGGGTCGTCGCCGGGTTGGCGCCGGCCGGCTCGGCCGCGCGCGCGATCGCCGGCAGGGATCCCGCGGCGATACCCACGGCTCCGGCCAACAGGGCACGGCGGGTGGGGGCGGCGGCGAATCCGTCGGCGGTGGTCATGCGGGCCTGCATCTCAGGTGTCGGAACGGTGCCTGTATACCGGGAGGCCGGCTGAACCCAGGGTTAAGCCGCGACCCCGACGGAACGGGCGCGAGTCCGTTGACTTAGAGCAAGCCGGCTCTCTAATTCTTGGGACTGAATCGCACGGGGGAGGAAGCATGGGATCGTTGCGGGTCACAGGCCACGGCGTGGATCTCGGAGAGAGTCTGCGCGGCCGTGTCGATGAGCGGATGTCCGCGACTTTGACGAAGTATCTCGACTCGCACATGAGCGATTCCTGCACCGGCCACGTCACGCTCCGGCGCGACGGAACGGCCTACCGCACGGATTGCGTCCTGCACCTCGTGTCGGGGCTGACCATCGAGGCGGTCGGCGTCGCCCACGACGCGCGGTCGAGCTTCGAGCAGACCGCCGACAAGCTCGAGACGCGCCTGCGCCGCTACAAGCATCGGTTGAAGCAGCACGCCACCGGCCCCAACGATCCCGCGGCGATCGAGGCCGCCTACGCGGTGTTCGCCCCGCCGGACGAGGTGGACGAGGACGAGCCGGAGGACGGCGATGCCCACCCGCCGATCGTGGCCGAGAGCACCAAGACCCTGCAGCGTCGGACCATCGGCGAGGCGGTGACCGCGCTCGACATGACGGGATCCCCAGTGGTTGTGTTCGTCCACGCTGGCACCGGACGCGTCAACGTCGTATACCGGCGCAGCGATGGTGCGATCGGCTGGGTGGACCCGCCGGGCGCCGTCGACTGACGCGTGTGGACCGGGAGGAACGGAGCCGGAACCGGCCCGTTCTCCGGCCCATTGATAGTCAGGGGCGTCATCCGATACGCCTCTGCGACGAGGCCCGTTCCGACGTGGATGGGTGACGGGGCAACGGTCGATCGATGCCAATTCTGGAATTCCTCGACCCCGAATCGGTCGTGCAGTCGCTGCGCGCGCGGGCCAAGAAGCAGGTGCTTCAGGAGCTCGCGGCGCAAGCCGTGCGCCGGCTGCCGGCGCTCGACGAGCGACCTGTGTTCGATACGCTGCTCCAGCGCGAGCGCCTCGGCTCGACCGGAATCGGCGACGGCGTGGCGATACCGCATGGCAAGCTGCCGGGGCTCGACCGGTTGTTCGGCCTGTTCGCCCGGTTCGACCGCCCGGTGGATTTCGAGGCCCTGGACGGACAGCCGGTGGACATCGCGTTCCTGCTGCTCGCCCCCGAAGGCGCGGGTGCCGATCACCTGAAGGCGCTGGCCCAGGTCGCCCGGGTTCTTCGCGAGCCCGGCATGCTCAACCATATCCGCGCCGCCCGCGATGCCAGCGCGCTCTATGCTTTGCTCACCCGCTCGACGGCGCCGCAGGCCGCCTGATGCCGATGTTCCGTGTCGCCGCGATCCTGGTGATCCTCGGGGTGCTGCCCAGCGTCGCGCAGGCGCAGGGTGAAGCCACCTGCGGCCGGGATGTCTTGGTGGCCCAGTCGATGCAGCGTCAGGCCCTGGAGCAACTCGAACAGGCGGATGGCGACGATGCCAAGAACTGCCGCATCTGGCGCCGCCACGTCGACACGATGCGCCGGGTCGCGAGCGTTTACGGACGCTGCCTCTCGGGTTCCGAGCGTGCCCGGAGCCTCGCCCAGGTGCAAGGCTCGGACCGAGAGTTCTCGGCGGCGATCAAAGCGCGCTGCGGCGCGCATTGAGGTCTGGCCTCGCGATTAAGCGCCCGGTTTATCGTCGCCGCTTCTACTCTCGCTCGACCATCGACCCTGTCAGTCCGGGTCCGCGCAGCGGAGCCACGGATCCTTGGTCACAATAAATCCAGGTCTTGCCCTGTCGGCGGCTCCCGATTCGGGGGCTCGCCTGCGGGGCCGCGCTAGGACACGGCCGGCTCGGTAGATCGGACGACGGATCGTCATCCGAAAATCTCAATCGAGTCCGCGCATCATCAGCGGCTCGGCCACCATCTTCACCGGTTTGCCGCGGCCGATCAGGATCGCCGCCCGGGAGCGCTCCGGATCGTCCTCGAAGCGGGTGCGGACCCAGCTCGCCAGGAACTTCACGTATTCGGAGGCGAGGAGCCTGGCCGTGGGCGGGCTCCGCCACCAGCGGTCGGCATCAAGACCCTCGGTTACGACCGGATGCGGCAGGACGCGGTCGCTGTCCTGTAGCGCGTGGTCGAGCTCGATGAGTGTGCGCGGCATGTGGTAGTTCGAGGTCACTACCGCGACGGTGTTGAAGCGGTGCGCCCGCATCCAGCGACGGGTCTCAATAGCATTGCCGATGGTGTTGCGGGCCCTGTAGTCGAGATCGACGCAGCAGGCGATCAGGGCGCGCTGGGTCGGGTTCAGCCGGGTGATCTCGTCGCGGCTGGTGCGCTCGTTGACGCCGGTGATGAGAAGGCGTCGCCCGTAGCCGCCGGCCAGCAAATCGATTGCGTCGCCGATCCGCTGCGCCCCACCGGTTAACGCAACGATCCCGTCGGCCCGATCGGCCGGGCTCCGCTCGTGCCGGGCCAGCGTGCTGACGAAGACCAGGAAGCCGACGAAGAGGGCCAGGCTGCCGGCGCAGGCGGCAAGTCCGCAAACCCAGACGGTCAGCCGGTGCCGGGGATGCGACCGCTCCGGTGCGGGACCGCGGCGCGGGAGAACCCGCTCGTTCCAGGCCCAGCCGAGGGCGTCGGTCGGGTAGGGGGCCGGTGCGCGTTGCATCCGCGTGGTCATCCTCCGGAGGATCGGCGCCGAATGCGGCGGCCCGGAGGCGGCCCGATCGACCCCATCCACACCGCCGCGATAACCTTTCCCAACCCTTAACGGTTTGCCACGACCCCCTGTTTCCCCTGCATGGCCATGTTGTTACGCGGTCAGGACAGGAAGCGCCGGACGGTGATCCGCGAGACGATCCCCGTGACCAGCGAGGCAATCACGCCAATCAGGATCACGCTGGCATAACCGCGCAGCCCGACCTGGACGGCGCCGAATAGGGCTTCGACCTCCTGTCCGGCCGGGCCGGACCGGGCCGCCCGGGCCAGCAGTCCGGCGATCGCGAAGGCCAGGATCGCCAGGCCGGCACCGATCGCACCCCCGCGTAGACCCAGCCCGAAGAACCGGCGCTGGAACGCGCGGGCGATGTAGTCGTCGTCGGCGCCGACGAAGTGAAGCACCTCCACCACCTCGCGGTTGCCCGCCATGGCACCCCGCGTCGCGAAGGTGACGGCTAGACCGGTGGCGACCAGCACCAGCACCACCATCCCGATGCCTATGCCCACGAACGCGTTGGCCGCCGTCGAGAGCCGTTGGAGCCAGAGCGCGTGGTCGTCGAGGCTCGCCACCCCGGGCAGCGCCTCGGTCAGACGGGTACGCAAGCGCTTCAGGTCCGCGCTCCGGTTGTCGGCGAGCTTGAGTGCGATCAGGCGCGGGACAGGCAGGTCCGACAGATCGAGCCCGCTGCCGAGCCAGGGTTCCAGAAGCCGCTCGGCCTCCGCCTTGGAGAACACCCGCGCTTCGGCAATCCCGGGTTCGGACTTGGCGATGGTCTCGGCCCGGGCGACGTCGGCGTCGACTTCCCGGCCGGGGCCGGGCCGTACCTGGATCGTGACTTCCTGGGCGACGTCGCCCTGCCATTGCCCGGCATTGGTGGCGACGATTTCGGCGGCGCCCGCACAGAGGCCCGCCAGGAAGGTCAGGATCGCGATGACGGCCGCAAGCGACCGCCCGGCCGCGGTGTCGGTGGGGACCAGGGCGGCGTTGCGGCGCAGGCCCGTGGGCAGGACCGGATCCGCCGGGCCGGACGCGGAAGCTGGTTTGGGCCGGGCCGTCGCGGGGGCGCTCATTCCTCGATCCGCAGCCCGCCTTCGCCCAGCACCATGCGGCGGGCGTCGACGGCGTCCATGATGCCGAAATCGTGGGTCGCGATGATCACCGAGGTCCCGAGCTTGTTCAATTCAAGGAACAGTCGCAGCAGGCGGCGCCCCAGCCCGGGATCGACGTTGCCGGTGGGTTCGTCCGCGAGCAGCAGGTCCGGCCGGGCGATCAGTGCCCGGGCGATGGCCGCGCGTTGCTTCTCCCCGCCCGACAGGAGGGGCGGCAGGGCGTGCATGCGCTCTCCGAGGCCGACCCAGCGCAGCAACTCCACCACCTCGGCGCGGTAGCTGGTCTCCGACCGGCCCTGGACGCGGAGCGGCAGCGCTACGTTCTCGTAGGTGGTGAGGTGATCGAGCAGGCGGAAATCCTGGAACACAACCCCCATACGCCGCCGCAGTCCGGTAAGCGCCTTCGCGGAGATGCCGCTGACCTCCTCGCCGAAGATCGAGACGAGGCCGCGGGTCGGGCGCACCGACAGCAGGATCAGGCGCAGCAGCGTCGTCTTGCCGGCGCCCGACGGCCCGGTGAGGAACTGGAACGAACGCGGCGCGATCCGGAAACTCACGTCCGACAGCACCTCCGGCCCGAGGCCGTAGCGCATGCCGACGTTCTCGAACTGCACCACCGGCCGCTCCGCGCCGGGCAGCAGGCTCTTCATGCTCGCCTGTACGTTCAAAGCCGTGCCGGGTTTCGCCGATCCAAGGTGCCGAAATCGCCGGATGGGCGGGCGTTTTCAAGGCCGGTCAGCTTTCACTGACGCTTAACCCTCTTCGGCCACGCTTTCTCAACTGATTTTGCCGTCCGGCTCCAACCTGGACGATCGGACGGGGGATGCGATCCCGAACGGTACCTGCCCGCCGGACCGGAGGCGAGCGCCCTGAGCGAATGGCCCGCGTATGCTGATCGTCTGCCCGAGCTGCGCCAGCGAATACCGGCTCGATGCCGGCAAGGTCGGCATGGAGGGCCGCTCGGTCCGCTGCGCCGCCTGCCGCGAAACCTGGTTCATCACCCCCGCCGACGTACTGGCCGGTCACGAGGCCGAGTTGGCCGAGCGGGCTGAGGCGGAGCCCGATCCGGTCGCCGACGCAGCCTGGCAAGAAGCCTCCGCCACGGTCCGGGCGGCCACCGACGTGCCTGAGCCACCACGAGCCCGCCGGCGCGCATCGCCGCGAGCCGACCGCGCCAAGGGCTGGCGCAGCGTTCAGGGCCTGTCGCCATCCCTCGCCGTCGGGCTGACCTTGCTGGCGGCCGTGCCTCTGATCTGCCTTGCCCGTGCCAGCGTGGTCCGGGCGGTCCCGCAGGCCGCCGCCCTGTTCGCCCGGGTCGGCTTGCCGGTGAACCTCCGCGGCATCGAGATCCGGGATGTCGTGGCCTTCAGGAATCCGGCCGAGGATGGCCGTCCGGCGGAACTTGTGATCGAGGGTGACCTCGTCGGAGTCGCCCGGACCGACGTACCGGTGGCGGCGCTGAGCGCCGAGATCCGCGACGCCGCCGGACGCGTGATCCGATCCTTCCCGGTCGCGCCGCCGCGGGCCGTGCTCGGGATGGCCGAGACCGGGCGGTTCCGCGGCACCCTGACGAGCCCGCCCGCATCGGGCCGGGCCGTGGTCCTGCGCTTCGCCGATGCCGAGACCGCACGCGATGACGCCCAAACTCCGCCCGGCGGCCACTGAAGCGAATCGAAGCCGGCTCCGGTCGGCCGGAAGTGGGATCGATCGACATCGCGCGTCGGGATGCCGGCGTGGAATTCTCTATGCGGCAATTGACCTGCGGTCTCGGCAGGACGGCAGGTCAAATCCATCCGCATGGCTTTCTCGGTCGTCAGCCGGGATCGATCCGCACATCGCACAGCCTGCGGCGGCGCTAGATCGATCTCCGATGCCGCGTCGACGGACAGGATCGGGCGGCGGCCAGGGACCACTGTTCTTGATCTCGTCGTCCGGGCGACGCGCACGAGGGATGCCATGTGATGAGATTTGGGCGGCAACGGTGACCTGTAACGGTCGGCGATTTTCGGAAATCGTCGAGGGTTTTGCGTCTACTTTTAACTGACGCGACAAGGAGTTTCAGGTCCGGAAAGGGTTTCCTTCCGCCGTGATCTGCGGCGCAGTGACGATTTTGCTCGCCTATTGCCTCTTGAGAACGGATCTGAAACTCTAGGTCAGCAGACGCACGGCGAGCGATCGCCAATACTCGAATTTAAGGTTGTGGGGCGGGTCCGCCGTGGTTGCCAAGAAAACCGTCCCGATCTTCTTTGGAACGACGGATGCCGTCGAGCCGAAACAGGCGTTCGACTATTGGCGCAGCACCGTCATGGCTGGCACCGACCTGGAGCGACTCGACCCGGAGGTCCCGTTCGCGGCCTCGCGCATGATCGCGGCATCCCGGCACGGATCGATCTTCCGGACGATCAGCCAACCCTTCAGCCTGGAGCGCAAGCCGCACCACGTCCGCAGCGACGGTCGGGACGAGATGGGCATCATGCTGGTCATTCGCGGCCGCGGCTACATCGAACAAGGCAACAACGGCGCGCTGCTGAATGCCGGCGACATCACCTTCCAGACCTGGGGACGGCCGGGCGGCGGCGGGAGTCTGTCCGACTACGAGGAAATCCGTCTCGCCGTGCCGCGCGCGACCTTCTTGGCGCATATCGGCAACGTCGACGACTTCGCAGCGAGGAAGTTCGCCGCCGGCCCGCTGAACGAACTCTTCGCGGCCTATCTGCGCGCGTTCGCGGGGTCGGTGGAAGCGATGTCGGATGCGGAGACCGGGATCGCGGTCGAAGGTGCGCTCCACCTGCTCCGGGGTGTCATCAACGGCCAGAATGCCCGGGCGGACAACGAATTGTCGGCGAACGCCCTCCGGTCCCTGGCGCTGGCGCGGATCGAACACCGCCTGCATGATCCGACGTTCGGCCCGGATGCTCTGGCGGCCGACCTTCGCATCTCCCGCAGCCGCCTCTACGCGGCCTTCTCAGGGGGGGAGGGGATCGCAGCGACAATCCGCGACGCGCGGCTCGACCGGGCCCACGACCGGATCATCCTGATGCGCAGGGCCGGGGTCCGGGTCTCGTCGATCATGGCGACCTGCGGCTTCACCGACCCGGCCGCCTTCAGCCGCGCCTTTCGACAACGCTTCGGCTTCTCGCCGCGGGACCTCCTGGCCCAGACTGTCGTCTGACCGGGTCCGGGCCGCCGTGACGCTGACCGCGAGGGTGCGGGCGAGCACCGTGGCGGGCAACGGCCCGGCTCATAACCGAAGCGTGGCTTGAGGTGGCACGACGTGCCGCCTCCTGCGTCGGCGGGGCTGATAGCGGACCGCCGCGTAGGCTTGCCGCCGGGCGCGCGTCACGCGGCTGGCTTTGGACGGGTTCGGGCGTTGCGAGGCGAGGGCACCGTGAGTGTCGAGGCGAAGGTCCCCATCTTCTTTCAGACGACGGATGCCGTCGGGCCGAGGCATGCGTTCGCGTACTGGCGGGACGCGGTGCTCAGTGCCGCGACCATCACGCCGTTCGATCCGGACGTTCCCTTCTCGGCCAGCCGCATGGTCGCGCCCTCCGCGCGGGGGACGCTGCTGCGCACCGTCAGCGCACCGGTGGGCGTGGATCGCACCGCGCGTCATATCGGCCGCGACGGACACGACGACATCGCAATCATGCTGGTAGCGGGCGGGCGGGGCTTCATCGAGCAGGGCAGCAACGACGCGCTCCTGGGCGCCGGCGACGTGGCCTTCCACGCCACGGGCAAGCCCGGCACTGCCGGCAGCAGCATCGGCTACGATGAGATCCGCCTCTCGGTGCCCCGCGCCATCTTTGCGGCGCAGATCGGAAACCCGCAGGATCTCATCGGCACGAAGCTGAGCGCCACGCCGCTGCGCGGGCTGCTGAGCGCGCATCTCGACGCCTTCGCGACTTCGGTCTCCGCCATGTCGGAAGCCCAGGCCGATATCGCGATCGACGGCGCCCTCCACATCCTCCGCGGCATCGTCCAAGGCCGGCGGCCGACGGAGGACAGGGAATTGTCCGTCGACGCGGTACGCTCCCTGCCCTCGCCCACATCCAGCGCTGCATGCACGAGCCAGGGTTCGGCCCGCTGCCGCTGGCCGCATCCCTGCAGATTTCCCGAAGCCGCCTCTACGCCGCCTTTTCGGGCGGGGAGGGGATCGCGGCGACGATCCGCGACGCGCGGCTGGACCGCGCCCATGACCGCATCGTCATGATGCGGTCGGCGGGCGCCCGGATCGCATCGATCATGGCGAGTTGCGGCTTCACCGACGCGGCTGCGTTCAGCCGGGCCTTCCGGCAGCGCTTCGGTCTGTCGCCCCGGGATCTCCTCGCCCAAGGGAACGGATGATCAGATCC
The DNA here is from genome assembly GCF_054818005.1 of Methylobacterium sp. CM6246. Taxonomy (NCBI): domain Bacteria; kingdom Pseudomonadati; phylum Pseudomonadota; class Alphaproteobacteria; order Hyphomicrobiales; family Methylobacteriaceae; genus Methylobacterium; species Methylobacterium sp. CM6246. Next base: position 5,383,180 of record NZ_JBTXKY010000001.1, on the reverse strand, counting down.
GCGTAGCGCGCGGATCAGCGGCTGGCCGCCCAGGCGCCGCCGCCTCGCCGGCAACCGATCGCACCCGGTGTGCGAGGCGCTGCGCCAGGCGGATCCCGACGATGCCGACCCGCGCGAGCCGGATCTGGCCCGGCAGCTGACGGGGACCGATCGGCCGATACGCCAGACGCGGGCTGGCGCGCTCGGCCTCCGCGATGGCCTGACCGAGGGGGAGCGCAGCGATCCGGCCGGCCTCCGCCGGGTCGATTCCGATGGCCTGCGCCCAAGCGAGACTCCTCCGCAGGCTGCCGGTGCCGTGCAAACGCCGGAACCGCCGCCGCCAGAGATGACGCCGCACCACCCGCGAAAAAATCTCCATCCGGGCGTCACAGAGCGCGTCCGGCTCCTCGCAGCGGGAGCGGATCGTGTCGGCTACGCCCCCGGGAGCCCGGCCGGTGAGCCGCGCCGAGATCGTCACGCAGACATCGGTGGCGTGCCGGACCCGCAGGCCGTGTTCGATCAGCCGGGCGATGAACGCGCCGTCCTCGCCGAGCGGGATCTCCGGCATGCCCCCGACCGCACGGTAGGCCGTCCGGGTCACCGCCAGGGTCGCGCCGATCGCGGTCCGGTGGCAGGGCCACGGGTCGTTCGGGTCCGGATCGATCCGCGCTTCGGCCTCGGTGATCAGGGCATCGTAGATGTCCTCGAGGTGCCCGCGGGCAGGGAGGGACGGCGGCAGGAGCGCGGCTTCCGCCGCGTCGAGTTCGACCCGGCCGGCGACCGCGTCGGCGCCGGCCTCGATGGCGGCGCGATTGCGGACGACCCAGTTCGGCGGAACGCGGCTATCCGCATCGGTTGACAGGATTATCCCCATATTCCCCGCATCCCCGAGCCAGGCGGCGGCGAGATCCATTGCCTTGCGCCGCGCCCAGCCGGCATGCGCGCCGGAGAACTCCTCGCTCGCGACCCGCACCGGGATCGATAGGGCCGGCGCCAGCCGTGCGACGAGGGCGTCGGTGCCGTCGGTGCAGTTGTTCAGGAACAGGACGAGCCCGAGGCTTCCTGGGGCGAGCCCGACCTGCGCGTCGATGGCCTGGAGACAGGCCTCGATCCGCTCGACCTCGTTGCGCACCGGGATCGCGATGATCGCGGTGGGCGTAGCATCGGCTGGCTTGGTGGTGCGCGTCACCGGGTCGGTCTCCGTCTGCGCCCGCACGGACGGGACCGGACGCGGGCCGCCCGGCTATGCCCGACGCTGCCTGAACGAAACCGGAAGGGGCAGCTCTGGCGGGATCGATCCGTCAGAGCGTCTTTTCCAGCAGGCCCTCGATCCACTCCGGCTGGGTCTCGCCCACCGAGCGGCCCATCTCGGTCTCGCCCTTGTAGGCGATCAGCGTGCTCTGCATCCGCACATTGAGACGCCGCAGCAGGTCCCTCTGACTGTCGAAATCGATATCGAAGATCTGGAGATCCTTGAAGCGCGGCTCCGAGGCGAGCTTGGCCAGGATCGGTTTCTGCGTCTTGCAGATCGGGCACCAGGGGGCGCTGACTTCGATCAGGATCGGCTTGCCGCTCTTCTGCGCCGCCTCGAACGACGCGGCTGAGAACGGCATCGCCTCACCGGCAAGAGCCGGCGACAGGCTAGCCGCGAGGGCGAGACAGGCGAGCGCAAGCGCGGCGCGTCGGCTCTTCATGATGCATTTCCTCCGGCGCCAGGGCCTTGATGGTCTTTCGGCGTCCTCCCCGGTGTCGTTACACGATGGGGTCCGGAACGCGGCGCCGAAGGTGGGATCCGGCGCCGCCGCCCCGTCACATCATCGAGAGGCGTCGCCGAGCCGGTCCTGTTCGATCAGATCCGCGATGTCCTGCACGTCCACGGCGTCCATCGGCCGCCGGATCCGCAATGCCCGCGTGGGGGCACCGGCCCGCATCACAAGCACGATGGTCTCCATGTCCGGGCAGCCGGGATCTGCGCAGGCGATCTCGTTCACCGCAAGCGCGTCGGCCTCGCTCATGCCGAGCGCAACGATCAGCTCCTGCTTCAGACGCGCCGCGATCCCGGCACGCTCCGCCGAGCGCGTGCGCCACGCTTTCAGACTCACGAAAGCCATGCCGAATGGTTTTCCCTGTGGCGAAGGCGGCGGTGCTATGCCCGTCGTTTAGAGGGTGCGACGCGATTCGACCGATGTCGATCCGATCGTGTTGCGCCTTTTAGGACGGGTCAAGCAGTCGACCCCCGTTCGTGACCGAAACAAACGTCGTGCTCGACCGTAATGCCTGCGCGCGCGCAGAGGACATGAAAACTTGCGACCCTGGCGAGACGGACCGGGTGACCGGCGAAGCTATCACCACGGGAACCTCAAGGAGGCCCTGATCGAGGCCGCGCGCCGGTTCATCGCCGAGCGCGGGATCGGCGGATTCGCGTTGGTCGATGCCGCTCGCCTGGTCGGGGTGACGCCGGCCGCCCTCTATCGGCACTTCCGCGGCCGCGATGCGCTGCTCGAAGAGCTGGCCGGGCGCGGCTTCGCGGAACTCGCGGCCCGCCTGGCACGGGCGCTGACCTCCCGGGGTACGCCCCTCGAGCGCTTCACCCGGATGGGCGAAGCCTACCTCGCCTTCGCCGAAGAGGAGCCGGCTTATTACGCGGCGATCTTCGAGACCCGCGGCACCGTCGCCGAGCCGTCCGACACGGAGGCGGGTGCGCCTGGACGCCCGTCCCCGTTCGACCTGCTGGTCGAGGCGCTGCAGGCGACCTTCGCGGATGGGTTCGGGGGCGTCGCGCCCCGGTTCATCGCCCTCGAGGTCTGGGCGCTGGCACACGGCATCGCGACCCTGTCGGCTGCCGGGCATCTGCCGCGGGGGCCGGGCTTTCCGGACAAGTACGAGCTTCTGCGCGCCGGCGTGCTGGCGCTGGTCCATGGTGTTGCGCAGCCGGGTGAACGCGCCCGGTCTTGAAAGCGTGCCCCGGCACCCGCATGTTAACTCCGTTCACATGAGCAGCGGAGCCAAGCCGTGACCACGCAATCCTCTTCCCCCTGGGCGACCGGCAAGCTCTGCCGCTCCGGCCCATTCCCCCGCCGGTCTCTCGAAATCGGCGCGATCGTCGTCGGGTTCATCTATTGGTGGCCGGTCGGCCTCGCCCTCGTTGCCTGGAAGATCGCCGGCTACCCGGCCTTCTCGGAACTGCGCGACGCCGCACGCCGGGGTGTCGCCGGTTTTGAGGGCAGCGGGCGCTCGGCCTCGCGCTTCGCCCGGGCCTTCGAGGCCGCCAACCGCGGCGGCACCGGCAATGCGGCGTTCGACGCTTACCGCCGGGCCGAGCTCGATCGGCTCGAAGCGCAGCGGAAGGCTCTGGAAGACGAGAGCCGCGCCTTCACCGACTTCGTCGAGGAGCTGAAGCGGGCCAAGGATCGCGAGCAGTTCGACGCCTTCATGGCCAAGCGCCGCGGCGAGGGCGGCCAGGACCGCTCCTACACCGCCTGAAGACATGGCAGAGGCGGGGCCCGGCGGGATAGCCGGGCCCCGTTCATATGGATTCTTAGGCCGCCCGCACCGTATTGAGGAAGCGGGACACTTCCACCGTGAGGCGCTCGGATTGCCGCGACAGCTCTGAGGCCGCGCCAAGCACCTGCGCCGCCGACTGTCCGGTCGCCTCTGCTGCCTCCGCGACGCCCGCGATGTTGCTGGTGACCTCGCCGGTGCCGATAGCGGCCTGCCCGACGTTGCGGGCGATCTCCTGCGTCGCCGCGCCCTGTTCCTCGACCGCTGCCGCGATCGAGGTGGCGACGGTGCTGATGTCCTGGATCCGAACGGTGATCGATCCGATCGCGGTCACAGCCTGTCCCGTCGATCCCTGGACGCGGGCGATCTGGCCGGCGATCTCCTCGGTCGCCTTGGCGGTCTGCTCGGCCAGCGCCTTCACCTCGCTCGCCACCACAGCGAAGCCCCGTCCCGCATCTCCGGCGCGGGCCGCCTCGATGGTGGCGTTGAGCGCCAGCAGGTTGGTCTGGCCGGCGATCGACGAGATCAGTCCGACCACGTCGCCGATCCGGGCGACGGCAGCGCTCAGCTCGTGTACCAGCGCGCTCGTCTGCCCGGCCTCGTCCACGGCGCTCTGGGCCAGCTTGGCGGACCCGTCCATCTGCCGGCCGATCTCCTGGACCGACGAGCCAAGCTCCTCGGCGGCCGCCGCCACGGTGTTGACGTTGCTGGCGGCTTCCTCCGCCGCGGACGCCACCGCGCCGGACTGCGCCGAGGTCTGCCCAGCCATGGCCGACAGCGCGCTCGCAGTGGTCTGCAGTTCCGTCGCAGAGGACGAGACCCGACCGATGATGCCACCGACCGCCTTCTCGAAGCTGTCGGCTATCTCGCGCATGCCGGCCTTGCGCTGCTCCTCGGCGGCGGCGCGCGCCTGCTCAGCCTCGACCTCGAGCGCGCGAGTGCGGATCATGTTGTCCTTGAACACCTCCACGGCCGCCGCCATGGCGCCGATCTCGTCGTGCCGGTCCCGGGCTGGCACCGTCACGCCGGTATCGCCGCCCGCAAGCCGCGACATGATTTCGGTCATCCGCTGGATGGGGCGCGAAATCCGGAACAGGGAAAAAGCCGCCGCCACGAGCGCCGCGATCACCGACAGGATGACGTTGCCCCAGGCCGCCGCGGACGCTGTCTTGGCCCGATCCACCGCCTCGTCGACCTCCTGGGTTGCGTTCCGCTCGTTCAGGGCGACCAGGTGCGAGAGCGCGGCGCGCGTCTCGTCGTAGAGCCTCACCGTGTCGACCCCGCCGAGCTGCGCGAGCGCCTCGGCCTGCTTGCCGGAGGCGATCAGCCGTCGCATCGCGCCGTCGACCTGCTCGTAGCGGCTCCACAGGGCGACGAATGCATCGTAAAGCCCCCGCTCCTCGGGGGTGGAGATCAGGCGCTCGTAGGTATTGCGCCGCTCGGCAAGCCGCGTGAGCGTCGTCGCGAGCTGCGCCTCGCCGATCCTGAGGCTGTCGGGATCCTTGGAGAGGGTGATCAGGCGGAACTGCTTGATCCGCACCTCCGAGGCCGCGACCTCGACTGCGTTGATCCGCGATACCGACGGAAGCCAGTTGCTCGCGACCTCCGTCATCGCATGCCGAATGTCGGCAAGCTCGATGATCGATAGACTTCCCTAACCTGCCGCGAGCAGGGCGAACAATCCAAATATGGCTGCAAGCGTGGTCTTGAGTGAAACGGTGAGGCGCATGGCTTTGAACCGATACCCGGATGATAGCGTCAGCTAGCAGATGGGGTGTGTCTTTGAAAAGTCGGCGAGTAATGTTTGGCGTCAATTTCTGTTTCAGACGATCAAGGATTTGATTGACGCAGAATTGGGCATCTTCGCTATTTAATATGTTTACTTAGATTTCAAATCTGAGGACATATGCTTCGAATACGTATGTTTGATCGATTCAAAAGAGCATCACGTCAAAATGAGTTTGGGTCTTTATCAAAATGAGGTCGGTTTTTTTAAGGGTCAGGCGCGCAGACGCGTCGTCACCCGACCGCTGCGCCACGCCAACGTCATTCGGGGTTCCAGTCAACGCGCGGCCTCGATCGGGCCTGAATAGGTGTATTCGCGGCGTGTCACGTTGCGCCCGGGCGTCCGCTCCTGCATTCCTGCCCCTCTGGGGTGGAGGGATGTGCGATGCCGGCGAGTCGGGTCACGGTGGTCGATCACCCCCTGGTGCAGCACAAGCTCACCTATCTGCGGGACAAGAACCGCTCGACGAAGGGGTTTCGCCAGCTGCTGAACGAGATCGGCATGCTGCTCGCCTACGAGGTGACGCGGGACCTGCCGCTGGAACCCGTCACGATCGAGACGCCGATCCAGCCGATGGAGGGCCGCCAGATCCAGGGCAAGAAATTGGTTTTCGCGCCCATCCTGCGGGCGGGTGTCGGTTTCCTCGACGGGATGCTGTCGCTGGTGCCCTCGGCCCGGGTCGCCCATGTCGGGCTGTACCGCGATCCCGAGACGCTCGAGGCGGTCGAGTATTACTTCAAGGCCCCATCCGATCTCGCCGACCGAACCGTGCTGGTGCTCGACCCGATGCTCGCCACCGCGAATTCCGCCATCGCGGCGCTCGACCGGTTGAAGGCCCGCGGAGCTTCGGACCTACGCTTCGTCTGCCTGTTGGCCGCCCCGGAGGGTCTGGCGAAGTTCCAGGCCGCGCATCCCGACGTCCCGATCTGGACGGCTGCGATCGACAGCCATCTGAACGACCATGGCTACATCGTGCCGGGCCTGGGCGATGCAGGGGACCGGATGTACGGCACCCGCTGACCGAACAGCCCCCCGGCTGAGCCAATTCTATCGATCAGTCCGCCGGTGTTTCGCACATTGGTCGGATGCACATTGTATTCATCACGCCGAATGCTACAAAAATCGTCCGATCCCCGATGCGGCGCCAAAAGCCGCACGGCCCGGAGGAGGAATCAGCATGGCGATGGATCGCAGCGTGACGAGCCGGGCGGTGACCCTGCTGGCGGCAGCCGGGTTGTTGGCCGCGGGTGAGGCCCGGGCGGCGGACCCGATCAAGATCGGGGTGATCGCGGAGGCGCAATCGGTGGTCGGGGCCTCGATCCCCCAGGCCGTCCAGCTCGCCGCCGACGAGATCAACGCGAAGGGCGGCATCGACGGGCGCCAGATCCAGGTGGTCTCCTACGACGACAAGAGTTCGGCCTCCGACGCCGTCCGGGCGTTCCAGCGGGCGGTCTCCGAGGACAAGGCCCACGTCGTTATCGCCAGCTACATCTCCGAAGTCGTGCTGGCGTTGATGCCCTGGGCGGCCCGGCTCAAGACCCCGATGATCACCCCGGGCGCCGCCTCCAACGAGATCAGCCTGGCGGTCCACAAGGATTACGCCCGCAACAAGTACACCTTCCACGGTTATCTCACCTCGGCGGCTCTCGCCCAGTCGATCTGCGATTCGACCAAGGACATGCTGCTCGACCTGATGAAGGTGAAGACCGCCGCGATCATGAGCGAGGACGCGGCCTGGACGCGTCCGCTCGACGCGGGCTACGAGAAATGCCTGCCCGAGATCGGCGTGAAGGTGGTCGATCACATCCGGTTCTCGCCGGATACCGGCGATTTCACGCCGATCTACAATAAGATCGAGGCCGGCAAGCCGGACCTGATCGTCACCGGCATCTCGCATGTCGGCGTGCAGCCGACCGTGCAGTGGCGCAACCAGCAGGTGCCGTTGGCCATGACCGGCATGAACTCGCAGGCGACCTCCTCGACCTTCTGGGCCAACACCAACGGGGCGACCCAGGGCGTGATCTTCCAGAGCATCGCGGTGCCGGGCGCCGCGATCACCGACAAGTCGCTGGCCTTCAGCGAGGCCTTCAAGAAGCGCTTCGGCAGCGATCCGTCCTATGCCGGCTACATGGCCTACGATCAGGTCTATTACACCGCCGACGCGGTGAAGCGGGCCGGCTCCACCGAGGCCGACAAGCTGGTCGAGGCCCTGGAGAAGACCGACTGGGTCGGCACGGTGGGCCGGACGCAGTTCTACGGCAAGGACGACCCCTTCACGCACTCGATCAAGTACGGGCCGGGCTTCGTCACCGGGCTGATGGCGCAGTGGCAGGACGGCAAGCAGGTCGCGATCTGGCCGACGAGCCTCGCGCAGGGCAAGATCGTTCTGCCCCCGGCCGTGAAGGCGGCGGCGCGATAGTCTGCCGGCTCCACAAGGGGCGGCTTGCCAAGCGCGCCCGTTGCCGCAAGTACAGCCCGACCGCGTCTCCCGGGGCGCGGCCGGGAATACGTACGCGTTGAGGATGCTTCGATGGCCAGCACCGCCCTGCCCGAGACCATGCGCCGGATCCATTTCACGGGACCGGGCGGGCCGGAGGTGCTCGCCGTGGAGACTGCGCCGCTGCCGAGCCCCGGGCCGGGCCAGGTCCTGATCGAGGTGGTGGCCGCCGGCGTGAATCGCCCGGACGTCATGCAGCGGGCCGGCCTGTATCCGCCGCCGCCCGGCGCCACCGAGATCCCGGGCCTCGAAGTCGCCGGCCGTGTCGTGGCTTTGGGGGAGGGGGTCGATGGTCTCGCCGTCGGCGACGAGGTCTGCGCCCTCGTGATCAGCGGCGGCTACGCGGAGTTCGCGGTCGCCGAGGCCGCCCATTGCCTGCCCCGCCCCAAGGCTCTCTCGCTCGTCGACGCGGCCGGGCTGCCGGAGACCTTCTTCACGGTCTATTCGAACGTGGTCCAACGCGGCCGACTCGCCAAGGGCGAGAGCTTCCTGGTGCATGGCGGATCGAGCGGCATCGGCGCCACGGCGATCCAGATGGCCAAGCATCTCGGCGCCCGGGTGTTTGCCACCGCGGGCTCGGCCGAGAAATGCCGCTTCTGCGAGGATCTCGGAGCCGATGCCGCCATCGACTACAAGCAGGCCGACTTCGCCGAGGAGATCAAGCGCCTTACCGATGGGCGCGGCGTCGACGTCATCCTCGACATGATCGGCGCGAGCTACCTCGCTCGCAACATCAAATCACTGGCCCCTGACGGCCGCCTGGTGATGATCGCCCTCATGGGCGGCTACAAGGTGGACGGCCTGAACATCACCCCGATCATGCGCAACCGGCTGACCTTCACGGGCTCGACCCTGCGGCCGCGCCCGAAGGCCGACAAGGCAGCGATCGCCGAGGGCCTGCGCAAGGATGTCTGGCCGGAGCTCGAGGCGGGGCGGATCCGTTCGGTCACGCACGCCTCCTTCCCGCTGGAACAGGCCCAGAAGGCCCACGCGCTGATGGAATCGAGCGCGCATCTCGGCAAGATCCTGCTCACCACCGGTCGCTAACAGGCGCGCCCGACAGGAACCCGCCTCGACGGCGCCGCGTTGGCGGCCGGTAACGAAATCGTGTCGCGCGCGTCGCGTCCGGGTGGGGAGGGTGTGAAAATGGTGGAGAAACTGAACCAGCAGGAAAGCCGGCAGGGCCAGCGCGGCAAGCCCGTCCTGTGGGTCCTGGTCGGCAGCCTCGTTCTTCTGGCGATCGCGACGGTCGGCCTGCTGACCTGGAACGGCGCCAACTCCCCGAAGGATTATGCCAGCCAGAGCCAGGATGCGTCCCGGCGTGAGGTGACCGGCTCGGTCAACGGTCAGTCCGGCAGCGCCACGCCGTCGAACAGCACCGCGGTCCCGGGCGGCAACCCATCCTACCCGCAGCCGGCCCAGCCGAACGCAAACGGCGGCACGGCGAAGTAAGGTTCGTGATTCGGGGCGGCGCCGGGCGCCGTCCCGTGTGACGTTCGCTGCGACCCGACGTTCAGCGCGTCGGGATCGGGGTCGGCCCACGATAGTCGTAGAAACCGCGCTTGGCCTTGCGACCCAGCCAACCGGCCTCGACATACTTCACCAGAAGCGGGCAGGGCCGATACTTGGAGTCGGCCAGACCTTCATAGAGCACCTGCATCACGGACAGGCAGGTATCCAGCCCGATGAAGTCGGCCAGTTGCAGCGGCCCCATCGGGTGGTTCGCGCCGAGCTTCATGGCGGTGTCGATCGACTCGACTGACCCAACGCCTTCGTAGAGCGTGTAGATCGCCTCGTTGATCATCGGCAGCAGGATGCGATTGACGATGAAGGCCGGGAAATCCTCCGACATCGTCGAGATCTTGCCGAGCTTGGCGATGAACGCCTTGGCCGACTCGTAGGTGGAATCCTCCGTGGCGATGCCGCGGATCAGCTCGACGAGTTGCATCACCGGCACCGGGTTCATGAAGTGGATGCCGATGAACCGCTCCGGGCGGTCGGTCGCCGCGGCCAGCCGGGTGATCGAGATCGACGACGTGTTGGTCGCCACGATCGCATCCGGGCGCAGGGACGCGCAGAGGGTCGAGAAGATCTCTCGCTTGGTCGCCTCGTTCTCCGTGGCGGCCTCGATCACGAGGTCGGCAGGGCCGAGGTCGGCGAAGCCGGGCGCCGGCTTGATGCGCGACCGGATCTCCCGGCTTTCAAACTCTTCGATCGTGCCCTTGGACACGAGCCGCGACAGACCCGCGTCGATCGACGTCAGGCCGTTCTCGAGACGGTTCGGGTCGCGGTCGTTCAGCAAGACGTCGAGACCGGCGGTAGCGCAGACCTGCGCGATGCCGCTGCCCATCTGGCCCGCGCCGATGATGCCGACCCGCTTGATCTCCATGTCCATCTGTCGACCTGTGCCCCCGTACGGACGTTGCTGCGCGCCTGCCCGAGGGGGTGGACCGCGCCAACGCCGCGGCCCGTGCGAATACGGGCCGTCCCTGACTTCTAGACCATTCTCGTTCGCAGAAGGAACCCGTCGACAGGCGCGTTGCGACAATGCTCGCCCGGTGAACCTCGCCGGGCGAGCGCGACCGTTACTGCCCCTTTGCCTTGCCGATCTCCGCCTGGAAGTCCGGTACAACCTGGAATAGGTCACCGACCAATCCGTAATCCGCCACTTGGAAGATCGGCGCATCTTCGTCCTTGTTGATCGCGACGATGACCTTCGAATCCTTCATGCCTGCAAGGTGCTGGATCGCCCCTGAGATGCCGACAGCGACGTAGAGATCCGGCGCCACGACCTTGCCGGTCTGGCCGACCTGCCAGTCGTTCGGCGCGTAGCCGGCATCGACCGCCGCGCGCGAGGCGCCGACAGCGGCGCCCAGGGCATCCGCCAGGGGCTCGATCAACGCGTGGAATTTCTCGGACGATCCGAGCGAGCGGCCGCCCGACACGATGATCCGGGCCGAGGCCAGTTCCGGCCGGTCGGACTTGGCGATCTCCTCGCCCTTGAAGGTGGAGCCACCGGACGCGGGCGCCGCCGCGGAAACGGCTTCGACGGTGGCGGCCGCGCCGCCCTGTTCCGCCGCCTTGAACGCCGCGGTGCGCACCGTGATCACAGTCTTGCCGGCGGGGATCTGGACGGTCTGGATAGCGTTGCCCGCGTAGATCGGGCGCTCGAACGTATCGGGCGAGATCACCTTGATGATGTCCGAGACCTGCGCGACATCGAGCAGGGCGGCCACCCGCGGCAGCACGTTCTTCCCCGTCGTCGAAGCCGACGCGATGATGATGTCGTAGGGTCCCGCAATCGATGCGATCAGCGCGCCGAGCGGCTCGGCGAGGTCGTGGTCGTAGATGCCGTCCTCGGCGTTCAGCACCTTCTCGACGCCGTCGAGCTTGGCTGCCGCCTCCGCGACCGCCTTCGAGCCGGCGCCCAGCACGAGGGCGTGGACCGGCGCACCGATATCCTTGGCGGCGGTCAGCGCCTTCAGGGTGCCGTCCTTGATCTGGCCGTTGCCGTGCTCGACGAAGAGGAGTGTCGTCATGGTCGTCTGGTGCCCTTGGAGGTGATGGCGCGCCGCTCGACCGGGACGGGAGCGGCGCGAGCGAGTTAGATCACGCCGGCTTCGACCTTGAGCTTCTGGACGAGCTCGGCGGCCGAGCCGACCTTGACGCCGGCGGAGCGCCCCGGCGGCTCGGCGGTCTTGAGCACCTTGAGCCGCGGGGTCACATCGACGCCGAGCGCTTCGGGGCTCAGCTCCTCGAGCGGCTTCTTCTTGGCCTTCATGATGTTCGGCAGCGACGCGTAGCGCGGCTCGTTGAGGCGCAGATCGGTGGTGACGATCGCCGGGAGCTTGAGCGTCACGGTCTGCAGGCCGCCATCGACCTCGCGGGTCACGTCGAGGCTGCCCTCAGAAGCCTCGATCTTGTACGCGAAGGTGCCCTGCGGCCAGCCGAGCAGCGCGCCGAGCATCTGGCCGGTCTGGTTCGAATCGTCGTCGATCGCCTGCTTGCCCAGGATCACGAGCTGCGGCGTCTCTGTCTCGACCACGGCCTTCAGGAGCTTGGCCACCGCCAGCGGCTCGCAGTTCACGTCGGTCTTGACCAGGATGGCCCTGTCGGCGCCCATCGCGAGTGCGGTGCGCAGGGTCTCTTGCGCCTGCTGCGGGCCGATCGACACGGCCACGATCTCGGTGACGGTGCCCTTCTCCTTCAAGCGGATCGCCTCTTCGACGGCGATCTCGTCGAAGGGGTTCATCGACATCTTGACGTTGGCGAGTTCGACCCCGGAGCCATCGGCTTTCACGCGGATCTTGACGTTGTAGTCCACCACCCTCTTGACGGGCACCAGCACCTTCATGGCGGTCTCGATCCTTCCCCGTGGATTCTTGTTGCCGGACCCGCCAGGCCTTCAAGCGTTCGACGCACGGGGACGGCGGGTCCGCAAAGCGGGCGGACCGTAACGGCCACATTTCGGCCTTGTCAACGCGAGGCGGTAAAAGCTCCTGCCTGGCTGGACTGGTCTTCGCGGCCGCGACGACCCGTTCCGATTCGCCTCAGCGATTGGCGCCCGGCACCCAGAGCACGTCGTCGACCCCATCCGCGTTCGCGGTACGGCTCGCCACGAACAGGAAGTCCGAAAGGCGATTGAGATACTGAACCGCCTCGGGCGAGACGATCTCGCCGTCGCGGTCGGCGAGGCTCACTGCCAGGCGCTCGGCACGCCGGCACACGGTGCGGGCGAGATGAAGCGCCGCCGAGGCCGGCGACCCGCCAGGGAGCACGAAGGATTTCAGCGGTGCGATCGACGCGTTGAGGGCGTCGATGTCGCGCTCCAGCCGCTCGACCTGGCTGGCGACGATTCGCAGTGGCTCGTAGGGCAGGGGCTCCGGGCTGGGCGGGGTCGCAAGGTCGGCGCCCAGATCGAACAGGTCGTTCTGGATCGCCCCGAGCATCCTGTCGAGGGCGCCCTGCGTGTGCAGACGGACCATCCCGATGCAGGCATTGGTCTCGTCGACCGTGCCGTAGGTCTCGACCCTCAGGTCTGCTTTGGATCGGCGCTGCCCATCGGCCAGGGCGGTGGTGCCCTTGTCGCCGGTGCGTGTGTAGATCCGGTTGAGCTTGACCAAGGGACCTGCGCCTCACAACGGATGGCGAACCCGGCGAGTTCGCGACTCGTAGGGCCTAGAGCCCTTCAGGCGGTCGCGCAATTGGTGCCGTTATCAGAACGTGTAGCCGATCTTGCCGCCGAAATTGGTCAGGCCGCGGTTGTTCGCGCACAGGCCGGCGTTCGACATGTGCTCGACCGTCGCCATGACGCTCCAATGCTCGGTCAGGCGATAGCCCAGAGCCGCCGCCTCGCGGAACATCGGCGAGCAGCCGAGCGTGTTGAAGCCGTAGGGCGTCTGCGCCTTCGGCCCGGTATAGCCGTTATGGGCGACGCCGCCGAAGAAGCCGTCGAGGAAGACGCGTCGACCCAGGGTCTCGGGGAAGATGTCGACGGTCCAGGTCGCACCGAGATACGCGTAGCTGGTCCGGCCGCCCGTGTTGTAGCTGCCGCCCACCGTCGGACGCGGCACGAAGGCCTGCCAGAACGGGTCGGCGCTCACCTGCGGCTTGGCGAACAGGATCTCGCCGTTGACGTTGGCCTTGCTGAACCCTGGAAGCTTGCCCTCGGCGCTGCCCGGATCCTGCACGGCGCCGCCGATGCGCACCTCCGAGACGATGCTCAGCGGCTGGGCCGGGGCCGCATAGGCCGCAGGCAAGGGCGGCGCGTCAGCCGCGGAGGCTGGCAGGATGGCCGCACCGATGATGAGGCTGACGACGCAGGTGCGGAGGGCGGCAATCATGGGGCTCGGCCGGTTGGGCAAGGCGGTCTGTCTCTACCGAGCGTAGCACGGCGCCTTGGGACGCCGGCGGCCAATTCATCCCGGACCCCCGCGAAAGGTGCGCGGTGCGGCGACATGGACACAGTGAGACGGCGGCCCTGACGGCGGCTGCCGGATCCGGAGACGGCGTTCAGGCCGAGCGCCACCAGACGACACCCATGATGACCAGGATCGCCACGAACTGCAGCAGAACGCGCAAGCGCATAAGCTTCTGAGAGACATTGGCGCTGCCGCCCCGCATCATGTTGGCAAGGCCGAACAGCAGGACTACGGCAACCGCCGCGCAGGCGACGAAGACGAGCAGATTGGACGACATGACGGGAGGAATCCGAACCCGACGGGCGCCGGGATCCGGCGCGCCGCCGCTTGACGAGAGGCATTCGGCTCGCTCGGCCGACAAGAAGCCGGTCCGGCGAGCCGATCACGAGACTGCAGCGAAGGCCGGCTAACCGCGGGAAGCCGGACTTCGCTGTCAATTACGCCGGAGCAGGCGCTCGAAATAGTCGAGCTCCTCCCTCGGCCTAGTGGGATCGCCGAGCTTGCGCCGCAGCTCTTCCATGATGCGGCGCGCCCGCTGGACAGCCGATTCGTCGGCGGTCGGCACGCGAACCCGGCCGTCGCTCATGTCGCGACCTTTGGTCGGCCGGCCGAGCGGGTCGTCGTCGCGAGCGCCGGCCTGGCCCTGCTGACCAGGCTGCTGGCCGCCTTCCTGCTGACCTTCGCCCTGGCCCTCGGCCATTTCCTGCATCTGCTGCGCCATGCCTTCCGCGCCCTTCTTCAGGCCTTCGAGCGCGCGACCCTGAGCATCCACGGCTTCGTCGGCATCGCCCTGCTTGAGAGCGTTCTCGGCCTCACGCATGGCGTCCTCCGCATCAGAGAGGCCCTGCTCGCCGCGCATGCCGTTCTCCTTCATGCGCTGCTCGAGATCCTCCAGGCGCTGCCGCAACGCCTGCTGCCGATCGCCGACATTGCCCTGATCGCCCTGGCCCTGCTTCTGACCCTGTTTTCCCTGTCCCTGCTGTCCCTGCTGTCCCTGCTGTCCCTGCTGGCCCTGCTGACTCTGCTGCCCTGGGCTCTGCTTACCCTGGCCCTGTTGCGGCTGCCCGCGGTTGCCCTGCTGCTGTTGCTGCCCGCGGTTCGACGGCCGCTGCTGGCCGTTGCCCGGCTCCTGGCCATCCTTGAAGGTCTCGTCGCGCAGGCCCTGCTGCTCGCGTGCCATCGCGTCGAGGTCGCGCATCTGCTTCTGCATCTCGCGGCTGGCCTGATCGGATTGACCGCCCTTTTCCGCGGTCTGTAGGTTCTCGAGGATGTTGCGCAGCTGCTCCATCAGGCGTTGCGCCTCGGCGGTGTCGCCGCGCTTCATCGCCTCGGCCATGTCCTGGATCATCTTGTCGAGATCCTCGGGCGTGACCGTCTTCGATTGCTGGTTGTTCTGGCCCTTCTCGCCCGGATCGCGCGGCTGGCGGCTCTGCTTCTGCGCCATCTGCGAGAGGAACTTGTCGAGGGCCTGCTTGAGGTCCTGCGTGAGGCGCTTGATCTCGTCGTCGGGGGCGTTGCGCTCGATCGCCTCCTTCAGCCGGTCCTGGGCCTGGCGCAGCTGCTTCTCGGCATCCGACAGGTCGCCGTCCTCGATCTTCAACGCCATCTCCCACAGGAGGTCGGCGACCTCGATCAGGTCCGCATCGGACTTCGCCCGGCGCAGGCGCTCTGTCGCAGTCCGGAGGCCGAGGAAGACCGGCGGCTGCGGCGTGAACATGTCGGGGGCGACCAGGAGCGCGTCGAGGGCGCCCTGCACCCATAGACGGTCCGCATCCGGCGCGGTGACGAGGCGGCGGCGGTCCTCGGCAAGCGCCCGCGCCAAAGGATCGCGGAACTGCCGCGCCGGGAGCGTGATCTCGGCGGATGCCGTACGCCCCTCCTGGCCAGCCTCGTCCTTGACGACGATCTGATAGCGCACCCGGGCGCCGGACCATGGGCTATCTGTGAGATCGACCAGGGTCTTGGTGTCAGTCTCCCCGGAAGCATCGGCCGGCAACGCCAGGTTGATCCGTGGGACCGGGGCCAGCGAGCGGCCCGCCCTCAGCGGTTCGATCACGCCTTCCGCTGAGCTGATCCCGTAATCGTCCTTGGCGCGGTAGGTGAGGTTGAAGGTGCCGCGGCCGTTCACCTCCGGGCCGCCGACGGCCGTCACCTCGGGCGGCCGGTCCGGGATCGCGTCCACGGTCAGCTTCTGGCGACCGGCGGGCGTCACAATGACAAGTTCAGCCCCACCGACGATGCGGTAGCGCTCCTCGCGCAGGTCCGGCCGTTCCTCCTGACCGGGGATCGGCGTGAGCCCGGCATTCGGCGTCAGCGTGGTGTTCGCCGCGGCCTTTCCCTGACCGGCGATGCGCACGATCAATTGCGCGTTGACCGGTGCCCGCAGGTGTTGGTCGCTGCCGTCCATCGCGATCAGGAGCGGCGGCAGCCGGGTGTAGAGCGGCGGATCGATCCAGCCGTCGACCCGGAAATTCGGCCCTGGAGCCACCGGCTCGTGCCAGTCGAACGCGGCTGCGACGCGCGCCCGCCATTCGGGTCCGGCCACGAACAGGCTGGCCACCGCGGCCACCACGATTCCAGCCCGCAGGGCATAGGGATCGCGTCGCGTCATGCCGGGGCGCGGCAACCCGACCCGCAGGGCCGCGACCGCTTGTGCGGCCCTGCGCTGATGCAGTGCCCAAAGGGTCCGGCTGCCAGGATCCGCGGCGCCGACTGCCAGCGTATCCTGCGCGGCCGAGGCCGGTCCATGACGCAGGGCCGGATCGCGCGTGGCCGCCTCCCGGTCGAGCCGGGCCAGGGCCACCCGGCGATCGGGCCGCGCGAGTTGCGCCAGCGGCAGCAGCGCGACGATCAGCAGGAGAGCCAGAATGGCGAGCCCGATTTGCCGCCAGAGCGGGTCGAGATCGAGCCAAAGACCGGCCCAGGACAGGGCGAGGAACAGCAATCCGACGCCGAGTCCGCGCCATAGCACCGGCCAGGCTTGCTCCCAGAGGTATGCCGCCCGGGCCTGGGCGACGAGCCGGTCGAGCCGCGCGGCGGCCGCTTGTCCCGTCCCGGTGCCGGTCGTGCTGTCGAAGCCGTCCCTGTCGTTCACGCCGACCGTTCCGCCTCAATCGCGAGGATATATCGGAGGTGCCCGAGAGGATCTGGGTTCCGACACCAAGAGGCTAGCATGGTGGGCCGGGTCAGTCGGCGGGTCAAATCGGCGCGATGGTCTCAGAGCGTGGGCTACGTAGTCGCCTTGGTCGCCACCAGCATGTTGCCGCATGCCAGCTCTGAGAAGGCGTCCGGCGGAAGCGCATTCAGGAATTTCCACCACACGGGATCCTGCTGATCCATCGAGACCATGTCACTGACCGTCAGGCGCGAGAAATCGTGGCGGAGCTGCGGATCGATGAGGTGATGGGCGAAAGCCCGAGGATCCACTGGATCGTGTAGGCCGCCGTCTGGTGGGCGCCAGTATAGGCCATGTCCGTCTTGAATCCGTTGTCCTCGAACAGGCTGATCAATCCTTCGCGGGTCGCATTAAAATAATGCGACGGATAGCCGTGGACTGGCTGCAGAAACGGCCAATCGATGAAAACTTGACCGCTCGGCTTGAGCATCCGCGCGATCTCTTCGATCACGAGCCACGGCTTGCGCGTGTGCTCAAGAACCGCGAAACATCCGACTCCGGATAAAGTCCCCGATCGTATCGGATAAAGACAGTTCGGCTCGACGATCAAATCGGCAGAACGGGATGGATAGACCTCCAGGTAGAGGCAATTTTCGAAGGTGCGTTCGCGGTAGCCGCAGCCCAGATCGAGAAATAGCTCGTCGGGGCAAGCCCGAACCAAGTTCGCGAACATTTCAACTTCGTGATTGGCGCTCTCACTCTCGTAATCACGTAAATCGAAATGTCGATCTGTCCGGTTCGGCTCCTGATCAAATGGCGCTTGTAGAGCGGACCTGAACCGCTCGTATTTTGCTGTGCGCAGGTCGCGCATGACCACACGTCCTTCTCTGAACGAGCCCCGCTGAGGCTCGAAGGACGTGGCTAATGAACAAAGGCTGCTTCAAGCTTGCGCTTAGATCAGCCTATCAGCCAACTTCAACGATTTCCGATTAAATTTGGCCTGCCGGGACGACGCCCGTCCGGCAGCTGCCGATCTTCAATTGTGCGCCTGGATGAAGTTGCGCACCTGCGGGTAGATCTGCGTTTCCCAGCGCTTTCCGGCAAAGACGCCATAATGGCCGACGCCGGCTTGAAGGTGGTGCGTCCGCATGTAGGGGGCGAGCCCGGTACAGAGGTCGTGCGCCGCCATGGTCTGACCCGGGGCGCAGATGTCGTCCCGCTCGCCTTCGACGGTCATCAGCGCGGTGCGCTTGATCGATCCCAAGTCGATCGGTTCGCCCCGGTATGTCAGCTCGTTCTTGGCGAGCGTATAGTCCTGGAACACAGTCTTGACCGTTTCCAGGTAGAACTCGGCCGCGAGGTCGAGGACGGCGAAATACTCGTCGTAGAAGGTCTCGATCGCCTCGGCCTTGGACTCCTCACCGTTGGCCATGTGCCAGAACAGGTCGTTGTGGCCCTGCACGTGGCGCTTGGCGTTCATCGACATGAACGCCGAGACCTGCACGAAGCCCGGATAAACCTTCCGGCCGGCGCCCTTGTGACGCGACGGGACCGTGGCGATCAGGTTCTTCTCGAACCATGCGATCGGTTTCGAGGTCGCGAGTTCGTTCACCCCGGTCGGGTTGATCCGGCAATCCACCGGGCCGGCCATCAGCGTCATGCTGCGCGGGGCGGCCGCATCCTTCGCCTGCGCCATCGCGGCGGCGGCGACCAGCGCCTGCACAGTCGGCTGGCAGACCGCCACCACGTGCGATCCCTCGCCCATGACTTGGAGGAACTGGATCAGGTGCGCGACATACTCGTCGAAGCCGAACCGGCCAGCCGAGAGGGGGATGTCCCGGGCGTTGTGCCAGTCGGTGATGTAGACGTCGTGATCGGGCAGCATCACGCGCACGGTGGCGCGCAGCAGCGTCGCGAAGTGGCCCGACAGCGGCGCGACCAGCAGCACCTTGGGCTGCTCGGTGTGGATGTCCTTCTTGAAGTGCAGCAGCGTGCCGAACGGCGTGACCGTGACGGCTTCCTCGCTGACCGGCACGCTCCGGTTGCCGACGGTGACCGAATCGATCCCGTAGGCGGGCCGCGCGAAGGTCAGGCCCGTCCGCATCATCATGCGCGCGTTGGCCGACATCCACCGGGCCGGCTCGCTCCATCGGATCCAGGGCGACCAGGCGTCGTTCAGCATCCGTCCCCAGGCCCGCGTCTGGGCGGCGAGGTCGGTCTGCAGGTCGAACGCGTCGTACATCATCGGGCGGGCACTCGCGGGCGCCCGGCCCGACACGCGGGCGATCGGGACGGCAAACTCGGGCGGATGCCGGGATGTGGACTGCATCAGCATGGCCGGAGAGCATCTGCCCGCGGCACGGAGGCTGCAACCGCCCAGAGGGTGCATGCCAACAGGAAAGCGTAGGCCGTGGCTTTGATGTACCAGCTCTAAACTGGACACCCGCCGCACGGCCGTAGCACCGCGCGGTGGATCAAAACAGGTGCCGGCCAGCTCAGATTGTCTGGTTGTAGGCGCCGATTTGGGTATTCTCCCGCAGGACCGCAGTCACGGCCTCGAACATGGCGGCAGGCGCTCTTCGGAAGCCGGGCTTTCGATCACCACGACCAGCTCCGGCTTGTTTGACGACGCGCGCACGAGGCCCCAGGTGCTGTCCTCGGTGGTGATGCGTACGCCGTTGACGGTGACGAGATCGACGGTCTTTGAACCGGCGATCGGCTCGCGCGCGTCCCTCATGGCGCGCAACCGCGGTGACGGTCTCCACGACTCGGTACGTCACGTCGTCGGCACGATGTGGGGACATGGTCGGCGAGCCCCAGGACTTCGGCAACGCCCGGTAGAAGAATCCGGCAGTCGCCGGTAGAGGTCGGCCATCGACGTCCCGGGGTTGCGGTCGAGCATCTCCAGCACCGCGATGGCGGTAATCAGGCCGTCGTCGCAGGTGCGCCTGATCGGCTCGTTGAAGACGAAGTGGCCGGACTTCTCGATGCCCGCCAGCGCTCCGAGCTCGTTCACCTTCCGCCTGATGGACCTGGGGCCGGCCTTTTGGTGATCGGTCTCGATCGCCGGAGCCTGCAGCTCTGGGCGATGTGGAAGAGCCCGGCGGATTTCAAGACGACCACGAAGGTCGGGCCGGGATCGTGCATGCCGAGGTCGCGCGCCAGCATCACGCCGATCGTGTCGGCAGAGAGCGCCTCGCCCTCGTTATCCACGACCCCGCAGCGGGCGGCGTCGAAGCCGAGGTCGATATCGACGCCGTGCTCCTGTCACCGCGTGCGCGATGGCGTGGAGCATCACCATGCCATCGGAGTTCCGATTGTAGCGCGGGAACGAGCCGTCCGGGTCCACGTCCAGCAGCACGACCTCGATGCCCGGCGCCCCCATCAGGCGCGGTGCGAAAGCACCCGCGGTGCCGTTGCCGCAGGTGGCCACAACCTTGCGCTTGCAGGTCAGCGGCTTCGCCCGCGACTTGAGGTCCGCTCCGCTTCAGGTCAGCAAAACTTCGCGTGACTTGGCTCGACCGCCGAACTGCGGCGGAGCTTACCAAACATCTCGTCTCGCTGAAGGTCAGTCCGTCCTACGAGGCGCGGCGGACGACCCGGAAGGGCTCGGCTTCGGTGCGGCGATGCTCGCAGGCGATCTTGAGGTAGCGGTCGCCGCCACCGGGCAAGCCGGCCTGAGCCGCCATGGTCTGGGCATGCATCAGGCATTCCATCGGTGAGTGTGCCGGCGCGATGATGATGTCGAGGGCGGTGTCGCGGGAGCAATCCTGCGCCAGCAGGGTGCCGGCACAGACCAGGGCGACGGACAACAGTTCGGACATGACGGACCTCAGCTTCGTGGATCGAAGGGTCCGCGGGGTGCTCTGGCGTCCGAGCCGCCGCGTTGTCGTTGCCTGGGTGTTTCCTTGCCTAGATCGGATATTTCAAAGCACGCGGCGTGCCAGCCGCGCTCGTCTGTCGTGAAGAATCGGATTTAATCGGGCTCAGTCCCGAGCCGAAAGCCACTGGGTCTCGGGTTCGGCCGCCGGGAGCAGGGCTGCGACGTCGTCCAGATCCACCACGTAATGGTCCGTCAGCACCCGCCACATCTCGGCCGAGGACCTGACCTGTGGCCTCAGCCCATCCAGAGTGTGGGCGAGCAGCGTCGCATTCACGAGCTTCGGACGTGCCAGAAGCGGATCAGCGTTCAGCATCGGTTCGACCCCGTTTCGGTGCCCGCACACTCCGCCGGGTTTAGTTAACGCGTGGTTACGTCGTCGCCTTAAACCTTCACTTTGTCTTGAGCTGTTCGAATCATGTCTTGGCCGGCGGGTGATATCCGCATCGGACCAGACCATGCACATGCCCCGGCGCGGCGAGTCCTGATTTCGGCACTGGGCAACGTGTTGGAGAGCATTATCCCGAATGCCGGCGGCCGGTATTCGCAGGGCGTCGATGCGGATCGTGATCCCCGCGCGCCGGGACGCCTCCGATCACCGGCGCACGACGAAGGCCGTCTCGTCACCGGTTCCGATCGGTCCGGTTCACAAGCCCGACCCCATCCCTTATCAGGCGTGAGAGATCGAGACGGTCCCGGCGGAATGGGGACGCGCCACCCTTTCGCGCGATCATCCGCGCTGCGGCGCGGCCTCGACCCACCCGTACCGCTCTCGGACCATGCCCTTGTCGTGATGCACCTGCCACCGACCGATCTCCCCGGCGGCGGGCGCTCCAAGCCGAATGTACGAGCGGAACACCATGGACGCCACACCTGAAGTGATCGGCGCGCCGCAGGGGCCGGCCACCCGGTTCGTGCTCGCCTCCGGATCGCCGCGCCGCCTCGCGCTGCTGCAGCAGATCGGCATCGAGCCGGATTCGCTCCTGCCCGCCGACATCGACGAGACGCCGCGCAAGGCCGAGCCGCCGCGCGAACTGGCCCGACGCCTCGCCCGCACCAAGCTCGCCGCCGCGGAAGCCGCCCTGCACCATCAGGACCAGAAGGTCCCGACCTGGTTGCTCGCGGCCGACACGGTCGTCGCGGTCGGGCGACGCGTCCTGCCGAAGGCGGAGAGTCCGGACGAGGCTGCCGATTGCCTGCGCCTGCTGTCCGGGCGTCCGCACCGGGTCTTTACGGCGATCTGCCTGCTGTCGCCGAACGGCCGGCGGGAGCGGATCGTCGAGACCCGCGTGCGCTTCAAGCGCCTCTCCGGCCGCGACATCCAGGGCTATCTCGCCTCGGGCGAGTGGCGCGGCAAAGCGGGCGGCTACGCGATCCAGGGCTTGGCCGGCGCCTTCGTGGTGAAGCTCGTCGGCTCCTATAGCGCCGTGGTCGGCCTGCCGCTCTACGAGACGATGAGCTTGCTCGACGGCGAGGGCTATCCGGTCCGCGCCGCCTGGGGGAGCCTGGCATGAGCGCGTGGCCGATGAACCCGGAGCGCTGCCCGATCTGCCGGCGCCCCTCCACCGAGCCGTTCCGGCCGTTCTGCTCGCAGCGCTGCGCCGATGTCGATCTCGGCCGCTGGCTAAACGAGCGCTACACGATCCCGGTGGAACTCGATCCCGATGCTCCACCGCCGGAGCCGGAAGACGAGGGCTGACGACGCGGGCTGAAATTTTCCGACGCCCACGTCACGTCGATGTCACGGCAAGGCTGGACAGGCCTCGAACTCCTCACTATACCCCGCGGCGTCCGAGACCCACAGCGGCCCGGACGACGCCCAGGTAGCTCAGTTGGTAGAGCATGCGACTGAAAATCGCAGTGTCGGTGGTTCGATCCCGCCCCTGGGCACCATCCGTCCGCTAAGCGGTCGATGGTGTCGACGTAATCATTTTCTCATACTAGAAGTCTTCGTGGCCCTGAACGCCGTCTGCGTAGGGCGCGACGTCTTTGAGTCACTGACCAGCTCCCGGGTTGCCGGGACGAGTGTCGGCGTTCGATTTCGCATCGTTGGCGTATTTGGCCGCGAAGTGCGTTCGCCGCTCGCGCGCGTGTTCGAGCCCGTACGCAACGTCGGATCGCCCGCCTCCGCATTCCTGCCGATCAAGCGCAACGCGATTCGATCCTCTAGGGCAGCCGCAAGCGCGCTCGCGCACCGAAAATGTTTCGTGCATCGCACTGAAAATTATTTGGTATACCAGTGGAGTGGCATCTCCAGACAAGCTTCGCTACGCTGCTCCCCACACGGCTCGAGCCGATCCGTAGACCACCTCAACCCGTACGCCAGCGGGCCGGTCGCGCGATAAGACGAAGCCGAACGTTGGGAGTGGAAGCATGCCGCGCAACATCCTGATCCTGGGCGCCTCATACGGCTCCCTGCTGGGCACCAAGCTCCTGATGGCCGGTCACAACGTGACCCTGGTGTGCCGCCGCAAGACCGCGGACCTGATCAACCAGGAGGGGACGGAAGTCCGCATCAAGCTGCGCGACGAGCCGAACCACCGCGCAATCCTGTCGCGCGACCTGCCCGGCACCCTCGACGCCGCGCCGCCGGAAGACATCGATCCGTCGCGCTACGACCTCGTCGGCCTTGCCATGCAGGAGCCGCAGTACAACAATCACACGATCCGGGTGCTGATGATCAAGATCGCGGCGGCCAAGCTGCCGTGCCTGTCGATCATGAACATGCCGCCGCTGCCGTATCTCAAGCGGATCCCGGCCCTAGCCGCCATGGACCTCGACAACGCCTTCACGAATGCCGGCGTCTGGGATCGCTTCGAGCCGGGGCTCGTGTCCCTCTGCTCGCCCGATCCCCAGGCGTTCCGTCCGCCGGACGAGGGTGCGAACGTGCTCCATGTCGGCCTGCCCACCAACTTCAAGGCAGCGACCTTCGCCGACGAGGCCCACAACCGGCTGCTGCGCGAGCTGGAGGCGGATATCGATGCCGTCCGCCTCGACGGCCACGATGTGCCGGTGAAGCTCAAAGTGTTCGATTCGCTGTTCGTTCCGCTGGCGAAGTGGTCGATGCTGCTCACCGGCAACTACCGCTGCATCACCCCGAAGGAGCCGCAATCGATCCGCGACGCCGTGCACGGTGACCTGGCCAAATCCCGCGCCATTTACGAGCATGTCGACGCCATCGCGCGCAAGCTCGGCGCGGATCCGCAGGACCAGGTCCCGTTCGAGAAATACGCCAAGGCCGCGGAGAGCCTGCTCAAGCCGTCCTCCGCGGCGCGGGCGGTGGCGAACGGCACGCCGTTCATCGAGCGCGTCGACCTGCTGGTGAAGCTGATCTCACACCAGCTAGACATGCCCGATGCCGAGATCGACCGCACGGTCCAGATCGTCGACCGGAAGCTCGACGAGCGGGTGATCGAGGGCTGACCGGGCGCGGCGTCGGCAACACCGCTGGATGGTTTGCCGGATACGGTTGTAGCCGACCGCGCTCCCGGGTAGATCCGCCCGCTCTGGCGCGCGGCGAGGGGCATGAATGGGTGATGACGTGGCCGCTCTCCTTCTGGCGCTGGCCACCGAGAACGCCGAGTTGCGGGCGCAGCTCGCCGCCGCCCAGGACATGTTGATGGAGACGGCGATCGACGCGGGCCATCTGCATGCCCGGATCGAGACGGTTCAGGACGAGCGTGATGCCTGGCGGGCCGAGTCCGAACGGCTGGCGCGGCGGAACACCGGAACCGGGTGACGGCGGCAGTATCGCGGGCGCGGAGCATTCCGGCGGCGGCCGGCCGGACCAGCGATCCGTCGTCTCCGATGCGAAAATCAAACCTTGCATCGGGGATTAATTCGCTCTGTGTTCCAGCGGTGACAAACACGCAAAAGTTGAGGTTTTGCGAATTCTGGCTCATTGAAGTTGCGGCCCGTTCCACTAAACCAGGTTAAATTCCGGTTCGGAACCAGATACTGCGATGCCCAAATTCAAGCCGCTCGAATGCCAGACTTGTTCGACACCTTTCCGGGGGACGCTCGACGCGCTGGACGTGACCGGCAGCTGGTCCTGGGATGGCGCTTCAAATCGCGTCCGTGCAGACATGTTCGTGGCGCTACTGTTCAATGTCGATCCGGAGGCGGCTGAGGCGGGGCTTCCGGCAGCGGCGTTTTCGGCGGGTATCCATCCGGAAGATCGGGATAGGGTGCTGGCCCTTCTCCGTCGGCGCGTCCGTGACGGCGATCTCTACGTCATCGAATACCGGGTCCGTTCGGCGGACGGCGTCACCCGGTGGGTGCTCGGCCGTGGCAGATTCCTAGCCGATCACCGGGGAAGGCCTATCAGCGGCCACGGGATCATCGTCGACATCACCGATGTGCGGAGCGGGGAGCGTGCTGCCGGGGCACTCAGCGCGCTCGATCACCATGAGGCGGAGACGCCACTGGAACGCGCGGCGGACTTCGCCATGGCGGCGCATCGCGCGATCTGCGAGCTGCAGGATCCGGCCCTGCGGGCGCGGGCCGACGCGCTCCTGCTCGATCTCGGCCGCAGGCTGGCCGATCAGGAGCGGCAGGCTCGCCGCGCGCAGCTGAACTGAGGCGTGCGGAGGCGTCAGGCCGGCTCCGGATCGGTGATGTGCAGGTAGGTCGGGTCGAACTCCGCAGCGGCCCGCAAACCGTCCCAATCGTGAACCGTAAGGCGCCGGCTGCGCAACGTGATCAATCCGGCGGCCTTCAGGTCGCGGATGGTGCGGTTCACATGGACCGGCGTGATCCCCAGGGCGTCCGCCAATTCCGGCTGCGTCATCGGCAGGTCGCAGGTGAGATCGGGGGCGAGGCCGACGACGCCCAGACGGGTGATCAATTCGCAGAACAGGTGGGCCATGCGCGCGAACGCCTCCCGGCGTCCGGTATTGAGCATCCACTCACGGACGAGGGCGGCGTCGATCAGTGTCGCCCGCCACAGCGCGTCGCCGAGGCGCGGGAACGCTCGCAGCAGCGCGCGAACCGCCTCGTGCTGGACGAAGCCGACCTTGCTCGGGCCGACGGCGGCGATGCTGATGTCGAGGACCTTCAGGTGCAAGCTCTGCATGTCGGGGATATCACCCGCGACATGATAGGCCATCACCTGACGCTTGCCGCCCTGCGTGGATTTGTAGGTGCAGGCGATACCCTCGAGCAAGGCGAAGCAGCGCCCCGGCTCGTCACCCTCCCGCACGATATCCTGATAGGCCTCGAACTGCGCAATCTGCATGGGCACGGCGTTCAGCGCGGCCCGCTCGTCATCCGTCAAGGTGAAGAGGGCGATGCTCTCGATACGACGGATGAAGGGATGGCGATTGGTCTGGTCGAGAGCTCCCGTCATCATACCCCCACCGGCTGGCGAGCGTATCCAGTCTCGCAGCCCTCAGCGCTCGCGTTCGAGGGCTGATCCGGGGACGGCATAGCAGCAGCCTATGGCCTCGACCATAGGCGGGTGACTGGTGTTCACCGGTGGACAGCACGCCATGTCGTCGAAATGCGCCGTGCGCTCCGAGGTCGCTGGCGACCAACGGACGAGCAGTCGGATTCTATGCGCGACGTCTCGACCCAGGGATCATGCGGATGTGCATCCATGTTGGATAGGGATTAGGCGCTCAGGAGCGTTTCTGGCGGACCACCTCGGATGCCGGTGCGGTGTCGCGGAGGCGGTCAGCCTCTTTCCCCACACCGGCCAATACCGAGACGAAAAAGGAGATCGGCGCGATGTCGGCCATGGCCGCGCAGACCTCCCTCCAGTCCGCGGCCAAACAGGCCGCATCCAACGTCAACGAGACGTGGCGGCTGCATCCGAAGTCTTGGGCTCATCTGTACAGGAGATCGGCCAGCAGGTCGACGGCTCGGCCAAGCTCGCGCTGGGTGCCGTCACGGAGGCTGTGCAGACCGCAATCTCCGTTCAGGAACTGAGCGCCACGGTAGCCTGGATCGGCGACGTGGTCGGGCTGATCTCGTCGATCGCCGGGCAGACTTACCTGCTTGCGCTCAATGGCACTATCGAAGCGGCTCGTGCCGGTGCGGCCGGCCGCGGCTTCTCGGTCGTAGCCTCCGAGGTGAAGGCCTTGGCCGAGCAGACCGCCAAGGCGACGGAAGAGATCGCCGGCCAGATCGCCAGGGTCCAGGCTTCGACTGGCCAGGCGGCGTCGGCCTTCGGGTCGATCACCGCGCGCATCCAAGAAATCAACGGCGTGGCGATCAGCATCGCCACGGCAGTCGAGCATCAAGGTGCGTCGACCGGGGGATCGTTCGCAACGTCGGTCAAGCGGCGACGGGCACGGCTGAGGTCACCTGCAACAACACCGGTGTCGCCAACGCCGCCGAGGACACAGGCGTCGCGGCAATCCAGGTCCTGAATGCGGCCTCGGAACTGTCGCGGCAATCCGAGCACCTCGCCGCCGAAGTCGCGCGCTTCCTCGACACGGTACGGGCCGCCTGATCGCTCGCTCGGGGCAGGCCGGCCCACTGCGAAGGGCCCCAAGGGGCTGGAAATCTCGCGGCTGTCCGCGCACACACGCGATGCGGCGCCGTCGCCGTGCAGCCTGAGGGAACGGTCCGATGAACACGGCAGATCTCGCCCCGCATGCCCACCAGGTCCTGCGCGAGGCGACGCTGCCCGAATTGCCGAACCATTACCGCGGCAAGGTACGGGACAATTACGACCTCCCTGACGGGCGGCGCATCCTGATCACCTCGGACCGGATCAGCGCTTTCGACCGGGCGCTCGCCGCGATCCCGTTCAAGGGTCAGGTGCTGACCCAGACCGCGCGCTACTGGTTCGAGCGCACGGCCGACCTCTGCCCGAACCACGTCCTGGCCTACCCGGACCCGAACGTCGTGGTCGGCCGCCGCCTGGAGATCCTGCCGGTCGAGGTGGTGGTGCGCGGCTATCTCGCGGGCACGACCTCGACCTCTGTGCTCACGCGTTACAGGGCCGGCGAGCGGGAGATGTACGGGCATCGCTTCCAGGACGGCATGCGGCCGAACGAGCGCCTGGGGAAGCCCATTATCACGCCCACCACCAAGGCGTTCGACGGGGGCCACGACGAGCCGCTGACGGAAGCCGAAATCCTGGAGCGCAACCTGCTCACCCCGGAGCAATGGCGGACCGTCTCCGAAGCGGCCCTGGCGCTGTTCGCCCGCGGCCAGGAACTGGCGGCCGAGCGCGGGCTGATCCTGGCCGACACGAAGTACGAGTTCGGCACCGATCCGGAGGGGCGCATCGTGCTCGCCGACGAGATCCACACCCCGGACAGCAGCCGCTACTGGTTCGCGCAGAGCTACCCCGAGCGCTTCGAAGCGGGGACCGCCCCGGAGAGCTTCGACAAGGATTTCGTGCGCAACTGGGTCGTGGCCCGATGCGACCCGTATAAGGACCCGATCCCCGAGATCCCGGCCGAGATCGTGCTGGAAACCGCTGCGGTCTACATCCGGGCCTACGAGACGATCACCGGTGCGCGCTTTACGCTCCCCAAGTCGGACGACGTGCCGCTCGACCGCGTTCGGCGCAACATCGCCGCCTATCTCGCGGCCGAGCCGGTCGTCTGAGGGCGGGACGGCGCCCGAGCGCCGCCCCATTTGGTCGCGTCAGGCGGCCGCCTTGATCGGGGCCGGGGTCGGCGCGTCCATGGCGCGCAGGTAGATGTCGAGCAGCGTCTCGTGCTCGTCACGCTCGTCCTTGTCCTGCTTGCGGATCTTCAGGATCTCCTTGAGGATCTTAACGTCCAGGCCTTCGCCCTTGGCCTCGGCGAAGATCTCCTTCTTCGCCTCCGTCAGGTCCTTGATCTCCTCCTCCAGCCGTTCCACGCGCTCGATGATCGAGCGGATGCGGTCGCCCGCGACGCCCACGGTGTCGGTCATGTCGGTCATGCAAAGCCTCGTCGTATGACGGGCCGTACCCTCGCGGCAGAGGGTAAGCAGGGCGTTAAGGCCGGGGATCGCCGGCGCCGATCCGGCCCTCGATCCACCCGACGATCGCGTCCGCCACCTGATCGCTGTTCGATTCCAGCATCATCATGTGGCCGTTGCCGTGGATCCCGTGCTCGGCCAGCGCCAGCCGGTCCGGCTTGGCGCCCGCCTGGGTGAGGAAGGCCGCCGTGCAATCGTCCATGGTCGCCCGGAACGAGGCCTCCGCGGTCACGATCACCGCGGGCACCTTGGCGAGGTTCGGCAGGGCGCGGGCGGGCTCCGCCTGCAACCAGCAGCGGATCTTGTCCGGCCCGGCCGCGCGCTCGGCCTGGACCACGGTCAGGTCCGTCGGGCCACTCACCGGCGGCTCGAAATGCAGCGGCACGCGGGTGATGCCGTAGGGGCGGGCCCGGGCGTCCCCGACCCGCTCGTACCAGTCGGTGCCGCCTTTGAACCGGACGTCGAAGAAGGTCGGCCCGTTCGGCTCGACGGCGACATGGGCCTTGACGAGGTCGGGCCGCTGGTCGGCGACCGCCCAGCCGAAAACGCCGGCCTGCGAATGGGTCAGCACGATCGCCGGCCCGATCTTTTCGAGCAGCGCGATCAGCGCCGGATCGACCAGCTCCTCGCTCTTCAGGGCGCTCGCGATGTAGGGCACCTGAGAGCGGTAGAACGCGTCGAAAGCCGCGTTGCCGCGCAGGCCCGGCCCGCCCGGCCATTGGGTATGCAGCTTCGCCTGCGGGTAGAGCCCGGAGCGTTCCTGGCCGGTGAACACGGTCTCGAGGTCCTCGGCGGGCAGACGGGCGTAGGGTCCGTACGTCTCCGCATCGCCGCCCGAGCGGCCCCGCCCGACCTGATCGACAACGTAGACCGCAAACCCCTTGGCGGCGAAGCGGTCGGCCCAGCCGGACCGTCCGTCGGGCGTCCCGAGGAAGTTGGTCCCGGTCTGCGCCGTGCCGTGAACCATCACCACCGGATAGGGCTGCGTAGCCCGCTCCGGCGCGCGATACGCGACGAACATCTGCCCGTGGGCGGTCGTCCGGTTGTTCGCGGTCTCGTAGCGGCCACCGACGAAGAAGTAGCCGGCGGGTCGGGTCGGCTTGAAGGGCCCGGCTTCCTCGGACCGAGCGCCCTGAGCGGCCCCGAAACAGAGCAGCGCCAGGGCGCCCGTGACGGCGATTTTCAGCATCGTGTCCTCCCGCTTTCGTGTCACGCGATCGGCGGGAGGCCAGTCATCGGGCGTACGGGCCGGCCGCCTCGTCGTTGTCGTCGGCCCGCCGGGTTCAGGCGTGGGCGAACCGGCGCTTCTTGCCGAGCGCCTCTTCCACGGTGCCGGCACCGTCGAGATAGCCGTGCACCTTGGGGTTCGGCATGATCAGCGAACCCACGAACGCCACCGCCATCAGCACGGTCACGTACCAGAAGAACGTGCTCTCCATGCCGGCGTCCTTGAACCACAGGGCGACGAACTCGGCGGTGCCGCCGAACATGGCGTTGGCCAGCGCGTAGGACAGGCCGACGCCAAGGGCGCGCACGTTGGTGGGGAACAGCTCGGCTTTCACGATGCCGCTGATGCCGGTGTAGAACGACACCACCGACAGGCCGAGGGTGATCAGGGCGAAGGCCAGGTAGGGATCCTTGTTGGTCCCGAGAGCGGTCATCAGCGGCACCACCATGAGCGTGCCGAGGCCGCTATAGAGCAGCATGTTCGCCTTGCGACCGATCCTGTCGGACAACGCGCCGAACAGCGGCTGGATCGCCATGTACACGAACAGCACGCAGGTCATCACCTGCGACGCGGAGGTCTTCGGCATGCCGGCGGTGTTGACCAGGTACTTCTGCATGTAAGTGGTGAACGTGTAGAAGCTCAGGGAGCCGCCGGCCGTGTAGGCCAGGACGACGCAGAACGCCCGCCAGTGCTTGAACAGCTCGGCAAAGGTACCGGCGGTCTCCTTGTCGCCGGCTTCCTTGGTCTCGGCGAGCGAGCGGCGGAGGTACAGCGCCACCACGGCCAACCCGGCGCCGATGAAGAACGGGATGCGCCAGCCCCAGGCGGTCAGCTCCGGGGCGGTCATCACCGTCTGGAGCAGCACCAAGACCAGCGACGCGAGCAGCTGGCCGCCGATCAGCGTGACGTACTGGAACGAGGCGAAGAACCCGCGCTTTCCCTTGATCGCGACCTCGCTCATGTAGGTCGCCGAGGTGCCGTATTCGCCGCCCACCGACAGGCCCTGAAGCATGCGTGCAAGCAGCAGCAGGACGGGGGCCAGCGTGCCGACATGTTCGTAGGTCGGCAATATGCCGATCAGCAGCGAGCCGAAGCACATCATCAGCACCGAGACGACCATCGAGGTCCGCCGCCCGACCCGGTCGGCGATGCGCCCGAACAGCCAGCCGCCCACGGGGCGCATGAAGAAGCCCACCGCGAAAATGCCGGCGGTCTGGAGGAGCTGGCTGGTCGAATCGCCCTTGGGGAAGAAAGCCGGCGCGAAGTAGAGCGCGAAGAACGCGTAGCAATAGAAGTCGTACCACTCGACCAGATTACCTGAGGACGAACCGACGATCGCCCAGATCCGACGCTTGCGGTCGGCGGCGTCGTCGGCGGCACTCGGTGCGATACCGATCGTATCGTCCCTCAGGGCGGACATGGCGTCTCCGTCTTGCGGTTCATCGGCCGGTAACAGCCGGCCTATTCTTCGATGGCGGCGACGTTACAGGCGACGACCGTGATCGCAAGTCCGTGATCGGACTTTGGCCGGGACAGCGGCCGACAGTGTCATTTGTCTTCGCCCTGGATCGCTGACCGGCACGGAACGGTTTTGCGCGGGACCCCGTTGCGGCCCGGCACGGGTGCCGACGGCACCACAACCACAACGGGACGACAGGCCATGGCGCGGATCTTCAGGGACACGGTGGCGGCCGCCATCCTCATCGCCGGCGCGGCGACGGCGTTTGCGCAGGGAGGCCCCGGCGGCGCTGGCGGCGGCCCGGGCGGTGGTGGTGGACCGGCGGCGGGCGGCGGCGCTGGAGCGGGTGGCGGAGCCGGACCGGGCGGTGCCGGCGGCGGCATGCGCGGTGGAGCGGGTGGAGCCGAAGGCGGCGGGATGCGCGGCGGTTCGGACGGTGGAGCACGGGGGGGCGAGTCGGGCGGTCCGGCCTCGCGCGGTGCAGACGCGCCCGGGCGGTCGGGACAGGCCGGGGGTGCCGGCGAGCGCAGCGGCGGCGCAGATCGGAACGGCCCGGGCGGCACTCCCGACGCTGCAGAAAGGGGTGGCCGCGACGGCGGCCCGGTCGAACAGCGCGGCGGTCGTGACGAGACCGGCCCAGGCCAGCGCGGTGACCGCGGCGGCCGCGACGAGACAGGCCCCAACCAGCGCGGCGATCGAGGGGCTGCAGGTGAGCGCGGCGATCGTGGCGGGCGCGACGGCGTGCGGGGCGGTCGCGGCGGCGGTTCGGCCCGCGGTGCGGTGGGCCGTCTCGACACCCGTCAGCGCACCGAGTTTCGCGGCTCGATCACCCGGCTCGGTGTCTCGCCGCTGCGGGACGTCGCGTTCGGCCTCGCGGTCGGAACCGCGATCCCGCGCTCCGTCAGGCTCCACCGGCTTCCGCCCGCGATCATCGAGATCGTGCCGGAATACGAGGGATATGACTTCATCCTGGTGCGCGACGACATCGTGATCATCGATCCCGATACTTATGAGATCGTCGACGTGATCCCTGCATGATGTGCGGGATGGTCGCTTCGCCCCGCGCGCAAGCATGACCGACAAACACCTGCTCCGCCGGGGGCACGGATCCCGGCGGGCAGCATTTTGATGAGAGATTCAAGAAAGCCCTGACACTCACCTTGATGCGCAGCAAGAGATTGCAAGATAACCGAAAGCTGTGAAGAATAGAGAAGCGGTCGGCACGGTTGATGATTCTGAACCAGCAGCTGAGACGCTTCGATGAAGATCGAGCGTTCAGTGTCCGCGGAGAGCATTCCAGTGATCGACAACAAGTATCGGTGTCGATTTACGGGTGCAGGTCCTGCGGGGGTGATCGATCGATTAGCGGCTGACGAGGGCAGGGCATGTCGGGACAGGAATTCAACGCGGTCGGACCTGCGCGCGGCTGGCGACCGCGCCTTGGAGTCTCCGGCCGCGCCATGCTCCTGATCCTGAGCGTGGTCTGTGCCGCCTTCGGCGCAAGTTCTGCCTATCTCTACGCCACGCAATCCTCCGCCCTACGGGCTAACCTCAACGCAAACATGGCGAGCCTGAGCGTCGCATCGGCGCGGAGTGTCGGAAACTGGTTGCGCGGCAAGCTCGACGTGACACAGCTCATGGCGCAGCAGATCGCGCTTGCCGGAATCGGGCCGGAGGCGAACGACGTCCTCGGTCTGCCGATGGCGCGCAACCTCTTCTTCGGTGCGTATATCGGCCGTCCGGACGGCTTTTACACAATGGTGCCCAAGTCCGAGCTGCCCTCCGGCTACGACCCGCGTGAGCGTCCGTGGTACAAGGATGCCTTGGCGGCCGGGCAAGCTGTCTTGACCGAGCCCTATATCGACGCCGGAACCAACGCCGTCACGATCACTGCGGCGGGGCCAGTCTTCGGCAAGAACCGGGCGGTCCTCGGCGTGATCGGAGGCGACTTCGACAGCGCCGCCCTGACCCGGATGATCGCCGAGGTCGGCGCGGGCGGCAAAAGCTACGCCTATTTGGTGTCGCGCGGTGGAACGGTGCTGGCCCATCCGCGCGCGGAGCTGATCGGCAAACCGCTGTCGGACTTGATCGCGGGGCCGCCGCCGAAGATCGGCGGCGACCTTGCCGAGACCCAGGAGGGCGGCCGGGCGACCTTCACCGCCTTCGCCCGCGTCCCGAACCTGCCGCCATCGCTCGACTGGTACATCGCGCTCTCGGTTGACAGCGCCGAGGCGCTGGCTTCGACCACGCTGTTGGCGAAGGAGCTGGCGGTGGCCACCCTTCTGGTCCTGCTCGTGCTCGGCCTCGTCGTTGGCCGGCTGATGACGCTCACCGTCTCGCGTCCGCTCAATCGCTTGGTTGGCGTCCTGCAGCGCATGAGCCAGGGCGCGCTCGATACCGAGATCGCCGAGGCTCGGCGCGGCGACGAGATCGGCCTGGTCGGCCAAGCGGTCGAGGGCATCAAGGCTTTGGTGGCGCAGCGGGCGCGCGACCAGGCCGAGGTGAAGCGCGGGGCGGACGAGGCCGCCGAATCCGAGCGCAGGCGCGCGATGAATGCGCTGGCCGATGGCTTCGAGCAGGCCGTCGGGGCGATCGTCGGCATGGTCTCGTCCTCGGCCACCGAGCTTGAGGCCACGGCCCAGACCCTGACGGCGAGCGCGACCCAGGCTGCGGCGCAATCGACCAGCGTCGCGGCCGCCGCCGAGGAGGCGGCCACCAACGTCCGCACGGTCGCGGCCGCAGCGGAGCAACTCGGCACCAGCGTCCGGGAGATTGCCGGGCAGGTGGAGGGCTCGACCACCCTGGCGCAAGCGGCGGTCGGCGAGGCGGACCAGACCGGCCATCTGGTGCAGGACCTGGCCCAGGCGGTCTCGAAGATCGGCGACGCGGTCGGGCTGATCTCCAGCATCGCGGCCCAGACCAATCTCCTCGCCCTGAACGCGACGATCGAGGCCGCGCGCGGGCGAGGCCGGACGGGGCTTCGCCGTCGTTGCGTCCGAGGTGAAGGAACTGGC
The DNA here is from genome assembly GCF_054818005.1 of Methylobacterium sp. CM6246. NCBI lineage: Bacteria > Pseudomonadati > Pseudomonadota > Alphaproteobacteria > Hyphomicrobiales > Methylobacteriaceae > Methylobacterium > Methylobacterium sp. CM6246. The sequence goes on along the minus strand of NZ_JBTXKY010000001.1, from coordinate 5,348,877 downwards.
TGCCCAGACCGGACGCGTCACCGAAGAGATCACCGGCCTGATCGGTCGGATCCAAGGATCGACCGACCACGCCACGCAGGCGATCGGCGGGATCATGACGCGCATCCGCGACATCAACCGCGTCACAGGCGCGGTAGCGGCCGCGGTGGAGCAGCAGGGCACGGCGACCCAGGAGATCGTGCGCAACGTCAGCCAGGCGGCGAGCGGGACAGACGAGGTCACCACGAACATCACCGGCGTCGCCGCGGCCTCGGAGCAGACCGGCACGGCCGCCCATCAGGTGCTCGACGCGGCCTCCGCGCTCTCGCGGCAATCGGCGCAGCTGTCTCGCGAGGTTGCAGACTTCCTGCACACCGTCCGGGCCGCTTGAGCGCGGCCCGACGGGCGGCTGTCAGCGGCTGCCGTCGAGCAGCTTCGAGACCACCCGGGCGGTGTAATCGACCATCGGGACGATACGGGCGTAGTTCAGCCGCGTGGGCCCGATCACGCCGACGACGCCGACGATCTTCTGCGACCCGTCGCGGAACGGCGCGGCGATCAGCGACGAGCCCGAGAGCGAGAACAGCTTGTTCTCCGAGCCGATGAAGATCCGCACGCCCTCGCCGCCCTCGGCGCGGGCCAGGAGGTCGATGACGTCCTTCTGGGTCTCGAGATCGTTGAACAGCAGGCGGATGCGCTCGAGGTCCTCGACGGCGCGCAGGTCGTCGAGCAGGTTCGCTTGACCGCGCACGATCAGTTGCCGGGCTTCGCTCGGGCCCACCGGCGTCGCGAGGCCTGCATCGACCAAGCGCTCGGTCAGCGCGTCCAACTCGCGCTTCATCGCCTTGCGGCCAGCCTCGATCTCGGCGCGCAGCGTGCCGAGGGTGCGGCCCTGCAGCCGGGCATTGAGGAAGTTCGTGGCCTCCTGGAGCGCGCCGGCTGGCAGACCCGGCGGCAGGTCGACCAGCCGGTTCTCCACCGAGCCGTCGTCGGAGACCAGCACCACGAGGGCGCGGGCCGGATCGAGGCGGACGAACTCGATGTGCTTGAGGTGGACGTTCGCCTTCGTGGTCAGAACCACGCCAGCGCCGCGCGAGATGCCCGACAGCATGGTCGAGGCTGCGGCCAGCGCCGAATCGAAGGTGTGGCCGGAGGCGGCGGCGCGCATCTCCGCCTCGATCCGGGTCTGCTCCTCCTGGCCGACATCGCCGAGTTCGAGCATGGCATCCACGAAGAACCGCAGCCCGAGCTCGGTCGGCAGCCGGCCGGCCGAGGTGTGCGGCGCGAAGATCAGGCCGGAATGCTCCAGGTCCGCCATGACGTTGCGGATCGAGGCCGGCGACAGCGCCATCGGGAGGATGCGCGCCAGGTTGCGCGACCCCACCGGCTCGCCGGTCGTGAGATAGCTCTCGACGATCTGCCGGAAGATCTCGCGGGCGCGCTCGTTGAGGGCGGCGAGCGCCTGCATCGAGGGGTCTTGCGGAAAGAGGCTGTTGGAATCGGTCACGCGGTCATCCTGTCGTGCGATCATGTCCGCCCGGTGTCCAGGGATCAATCCGTACGGCGATGCTTGCCCGCGCAGGCTCCGCGGCCTAAGAGCCCGGCCCTCACTCTCTCATCAGAAAGGGCCCGCGATGAGGCCTTCGAAGCGCGCCGCCGACGAGCTGCGGCCGGTCACCCTGGAGCGCGCGGTCTCGCGCTTCGCCGAGGGCTCCTGCCTGGTCAGCTTCGGCAACACCCGCGTGCTCTGCACCGCCTCCCTCGAAGAGCGCGGTCCCCCGTGGCTGCGCGGCTCCGGCAAGGGCTGGGTCACCGCCGAGTATGCGATGCTGCCGCGCGCGACGCATGACCGGACCCGGCGCGAGATCAATTCGGGCAAGCCGTCGGGCCGCACGCAGGAGATCCAGCGGCTCATCGGCCGGTCACTCCGCGCGGTCACCAACCTGCCCGCAATGGGAGAGCGCCAGATCACCGTCGATTGCGACGTGATCCAGGCCGATGGCGGCACCCGGACCGCGGCGATAACCGGTGCCTGGGTGGCGCTCTACGATTGCTTCGCCTGGATGCGCACCCGCTCGATCATCTCGGTGGACCCGCTGCGCGACCACGTCGCGGCCGTGTCTTGCGGCCTGTACAAGGGCACACCGGTGCTCGACCTCGACTACGCCGAGGATTCGGCGGCCGAGACCGACGCGAACTTCGTGCTGACCGGCAAGGGCGGCATCGTCGAGGTGCAGGGCACCGCCGAGATGGAGCCGTTCTCCGAGGCCCAGCTCCTCGAATTGCTGCGGCTGGCCCGCGCCGGCACCGACCGGCTGGTGGCGCTCCAGAAGGAGACGATCGCGTGAGCCGCAGGCTGACCGGCAAGGTGGTGATCGCAACCCACAACGCGGGCAAGCTCACCGAGATGCGCGAGCTGCTGGCACCGTTCGGGATCGAGGCGGTCTCGGCCGGCGAGCTGGGGCTGCCCGAGCCTGACGAGACCGGCACGATGTTCTCCGAGAACGCCGCCATCAAGGCGCATGCCGCCGCCAAGGCGACCGGACTGCCCGCCTTCGCGGACGATTCCGGCCTCTGCGTCGATGCACTGGACGGCGCGCCGGGCATCTTCTCCGCGCGCTGGGCCGGTCCGACCAAGGACTTTTCCGGCGCGATGGCACGCATCGTCTCGGAGCTGGAACAGCGCGACGCGAGCGACCGGACGGCGCATTTCGTCTCCGCGCTCGTGCTCGCCTGGCCGGACGGCCATACCGAGCTTTTCGAGGGCCGTGTGTTCGGCACGCTCGTTCCGCCGCGGGGCGATGCCGGCTTCGGCTACGATCCGATCTTCCAGCCGGACGGCCATGCCCGGACCTTCGGCGAGATGAGCGCCGAGGAGAAGCACGGTGTCGATTGGCAGAAGGGGGAGGGGCTGTCGCACCGCGCCCGGGCCTTCGTGTTGTTGAGCCGCGCCTGCCTGGCGCCGGCGGCCTGATTGCCAAACCGCGCTGGCACGCGCACATCCCGGCGATCATGACTTCGACCGGCCCGGACCATCCGACCCGCGACGCGGGCTTCGGCATCTACCTGCACTGGCCCTTCTGCGCCGCGAAGTGCCCATATTGCGACTTCAACAGCCACGTCCGGCATGCGGGCGTGGATCAGGCGCGCTACCTCGACGCATTCCGGGCGGAGATCGCCCACAGCGCCGCCCGTACCCCGGGCCGCACCGTCACCAGCATCTTCCTCGGCGGCGGTACGCCGTCGCTGATGGATCCCGCGACGGTGGCGGGCCTGCTCGACGCGGTGGCGGCGCACTGGGCGATGGCCTCGGATATCGAAATCACCCTGGAGGCCAACCCGTCGAGCGTCGAGGCCAGCCGCTTCCGCGGCTACCGGACCGCCGGGGTGAACCGGGTGTCGCTCGGCGTGCAGGCGCTGGACGACGCGTCGTTGAAGAAGCTCGGGCGGCTGCACAACGCCGAGGACGCCTTCGCGGCGATCGGCATCGCGCAGGCGGTGTTCGACCGGACCTCGTTCGACCTGATCTACGCACGCCCCGACCAGACCCCCGCCCTGTGGCGGGCCGAGCTAAACGAGGCGCTCACCCGCGCCGCCGAACACCTGTCGCTCTACCAGCTCACCATCGAGCCGGGCACGCCGTTCCACGGCCTCGCCGCCGCCGGCAAGCTGGTGACGCCCGACGACGAGGCGGGCCGGATCCTCTACGACGTGACCCAGGAGGTCTGCGGGCAGGCGGGCCTGCCGTCCTACGAGATCTCCAACCATGCCCGGCCGGGCGCGGAATCCCGCCACAACCTGCTCTACTGGCGCTACGGCGAATATGCCGGCATCGGGCCGGGGGCCCATGGGCGCCTTGTCACGCCGGCCGGCCGGATCGGCACCGTCACCGAACGCAACCCGGAAGCGTGGCTCGCCCGCGTCGAGCGCGACGGCCACGGGATCGTCGAGACCGAGACCCTGGCGGCGGCAGACCAGGCCGACGAGTTCCTCGTGATGGGCCTGCGGCTGACTGAGGGGATCGATCCCGAGCGCTACGCCGCCCTGAAGGGCCGGCCGCTCAACAGCAACCGGATGGGCATGCTGGTCGGCGACGGCCTGCTCCATCGCCTGCCGGGCGGCCGAATCGCTGCCACGCCCCGCGGTGCGCCGGTGCTGAACGCCCTGGTGGCCGAACTCGCGGCCTGACGGGCTCGATCATCAAGTCCCGGGCTTGGCCAGGACGCGCGGTGCCGCGCTGACCACGGTCGCGGCGTTGTTGCGGATCTCGTAGACCGCCAGCGCCCGATCGCTGAGCCCCTCTGGCCGAAACCGGAAGGTGCCGTCCGTTCCAGAGAAGCCAGAGGCGTTGGTCAGCGTCGTCTCGGCGAATCGTTGCGATCCGTATTGCCGGTTCAGCGCCGCCGACAGCATCACGGCGTCGTACGCGAGGGAGGCGACCCGCGGCGGCACGGCACCGAACCGGGCCTGGTAGCGACCGCTGAAACTAGAGAAGCCGCTTCGGTCGGGCGAGGCGAACCGCCCGCCCTGGAGCGCGGGCAGCGCGTAGAGCGACGGCTCGTTCCAGAGTGCCGTGCCGACCGGCCTGACCCGGGCCGGGCTGTAGCCGGCCTTGGTCAGCGCCGCCGCCACCGCCGGCATCGCCTCTGCGGTATCCGGGATGAACAGCGTATCGGCCGTCGCGCCGGCCCCCGTGATGACGCGCGCCAGCCGCTCCACCGCCGGCCCGGGGGCCCCCGACGGATATCGTTCGACCGCCGCGACCCGGGCCCCCTTGCGGGCGACCGCCTCACGGAACTCGGCCTCGACGGCGTTGCCGTAGGCGGTCTCCGGGATCAAAGCCGCGAAGGAGCGCCGGCCGTCGGCGACCGACTCGTCGACGATCCGGTCGACCTCGGGCTGCGGCAGGAAGCTGAGAAGATAGATCCCCCGGGCGGCCACGGAGGCATCCGTCGAAAATCCGATCACCGGTTTGCCGGCGGCCCGGGCGGGTACGGCGGCGGCCTGGACGTTGGCGGCGAAAACGGGACCGAGCACGATGTCGGCGCCCTCCTTCAGGGCCTCCTGAGTCGCCTCCCTGGCACCGTCCGAACTGCCGCGGTCGTCCTCGATCAGGATCGTCAGGTCCGGTTGCTGGGCCTCGTCGAAGGCGAGCTGCGCGGCGTTGCGCATGGCCGTCCCGACGGCCACTCCAGTGCCGGTCAAAGGCAGGACCAGCGCGACCTTCACGGTTCCCGAGCCGATACGGTTGCCGCCAGCCGCCGCCGGGGTGAGGGGGGCAGCGTTCTGGTCCGCCGCGACCGATGGGGCACCGCCCTGCGGCACGTCGGCCGGCGGCGACAGTTCGGCCCGGGGCTGCCCGCCGCGCCGGGCCGCGCGTCCGTCCCCGAATCCGCCGACGCAGCCACCCAGCGCCAAGGCACTGAGTGCAACGGTCAGGGCGGTGACCCGCACGAGACGGTTCCGCCCACACTTCGGACGCGCCATGGCGGTCTCCTTCGGGCAGGTTCGAACAACCTGACCGGGCATTTTTCAAATGTAAACGCGCCGACACCGACTTGCCCCCGGACTCGACGTGCAGCCGCGACGCGGGGCCGGCACTGTGGCAAGATCACCCGCGATGAACCGTCGATTCGATGCCCCGGGGCCAGCGATCTCAACCAAACCCACTTCCACACCCCCGTCCCAGAGGCCCGGTGCGGACCGCCCGCGGAACACCACGTTCACGGCCTTCGGCCTCGCCAGCGAGACGGAGCCGTTGGCGCCGGGTCTGCACATTGTGGCGACGCCGATCGGCAACCTGCGCGACATCACCATCCGGGCGCTCGCGACCCTGGCGGCGGCCGACGCCGTGCTGGCCGAGGATACGAGGGTGACCCGGACGCTCTTGGCGCATTACGGGATCACGACCCCTTTGCTCGCCTATCACGAGCACTCGAACGAGGCCGTGCGCGACCGGATGGTGGCCCGCCTCCGGGCCGGCGAGGCCCTGGCCCTGGTCTCGGATGCCGGGACGCCGCTCGTGTCGGATCCCGGATACAAACTCGTACAGGCGGCGATCGAGGCCGAGGTCGCGATCACGCCCGTGCCCGGGCCCTCCGCGGTCATGACTGCGCTGGTGGCCGCCGGCCTGCCCACCGACCGGTTCTTCTTCGAGGGGTTCCTGCCCCAGAAGGCCGGGGCCCGGCGCAACCGCCTCGAAGCCCTGATCCAGGTCCCGGGCACGCTGGTCCTGTTCGAGTCGCCGCATCGCCTGCCGGAGATGCTGGCCGACGCCGCATCCGTGCTCGGCGCCGACCGTCCTGCCGCGGTGACCCGGGAACTGACCAAGTTCTACGAGACGATCCGCCGGGACACGCTGGGCTCGTTGAGCGAGCGGTTCGGCCAGGAGGGCGCGCCGAAGGGCGAGATCGTCGTGATCATCGGCGCGGCGACGGCGCCGGAGCGCACGGCCGAGGGTGACGCCGCCCTGGACGAGCTGATCCGCACCGCCCTTGAGCGGCACTCGATCAAGGACGCAGCGAGCCTCGTCGCGGACGAGACCGGGCAACCACGCCGCGCCATCTACACCCGGGCGCTGGCGCTGGCCCGGGACAGCCAGGACTGAGACGAGCCGTGCCGGATCGCATCCTGCAGCGCCGCGCCGCCTATCTGCGCGGGCACCGGGCCGAGTGGCTGGCGATGGCGGCGTTGCTGGCCAAAGGCTACTGGCCGATCGGCCGACGAGTCAGCTTCGCCGGGGGCGAGATCGACCTGATCGTCCGGCGTCCACGCACCATCGTGTTCGTGGAGGTCAAAGCCCGGTTCCGGCTGGACGATGCCCGAACGGCGATCGACGCCGCGAAGCGTCGGCGCTTCTCCCGCGCGGTGCGGGCGTGGGTCGGCCGCAATCCCTGGTGCGCTGGGATGACGCTTCGGGCCGACGCCGTGTTAGTCGGCGACGGCGCGTGGCCAGTGCACGTGCCGAGCGTCTTCACCATCGAAGGGTTGTGAGGCAGTCGGCTTTTCGGGTCCCATCATCGGGCGCCGAAACGCGGCAGGCCAATGACCGGACGATTCGACCGGTCAGCCGCGGGCGGCCCGGATCGCGCTGATCAGCGTCCGCTTGAGGTCGGCCTGACTGAACGGCTTCTGCACCACGGGCCTGTCGCGGAATGGCTCGCGGATGCCGGCACCACCGTAGCCCGTGGAGAACACCAGGGGCAGGTCCCGCTGCACGATCGCTTCGGCCACCGGGTAAATCGGTTCGCCGGCCACGTTCACGTCGAGAATCGCGATCTCGAACGTTTCCTGAGCGGCCATTTCGAGGGCGGTCGACAGGCGTGCGGCAGGGCCGACCACGGCGCAGCCGAAGTCGAGCAGCATGTCCTCGAGCAGCATCGAGATCGCAGCCTCGTCTTCGACGACGAGGACGCGGACGCCGTTCAGGACGTCATCGTTGGGGTCAGCAGTCACGCCGGGCCGTCTTCCCTTCGATCGCCCCCGTCGCCGGGGATCTTGCCGTGCGGTTGGTGTCGCCTCGCGAGCCGCAGGAGCAGCGCTTGGAAGCGCCGAGGCAGCGCGCCGGACGGTCCGCGAGACCACCCGTGGCGTCGCCTGGAATACCGGACGTGTCAAGCGTTCGCAGGTCGTTCCGGCATCAATGGTGGCCGCGATGTTAACTCACGATACATTTTTGTCGCCCTCCGGCACGGCCGGCCTAGGAGGGCAATTCGCAAGTCGCATCAATCGTCCTTGAACACGACCTTCGCGCCCCGGGAGACGTGCGCCGCGAGGTCGCGGGCGTTCCAGTTGGTGAGTCGGATGCACCCGTGGGACTCGGTCTTCCCGACCTTCTCGGGCTCGGGCGTCCCGTGGATGCCGTAGCTCGGGATCGCGAGGTCAATCCAGACGAGGCCGACCGGATTGTTCGGTCCCGGCTTGATCGAGAACTTACGGTTCGTCTTGACGCCCTTGAACGCGTATTTCGGATTGTAAGTGTAGTCCGGGTCGAACGCGACGCCCTTGACCTTGGTCTCGCCGCTGGGCGCAGGCTTCTCGGAACTCCCGATGGAAGCCGGGTAGAAGGCTAAAAGCTTGCCGTCCGCCCCGAAGGCGCGCACGTCGCGGCTCGTCTTGTACACCTCGATCCGGTCGACCTTCGGCTCGTGCGGCAAGTCTTTCGCCTTCGGCTTGTCGGTACCCATCGGCTCGACAGCCGCCACCGTGAGCGATGTGCCGGCCTTGTCGAGCGGCTTGTCCGGATTGAGCGCGCTGACGAGGTCGCGGCTCATATGGAAGCGCTCGGCCAGCATCTCCCGCGGATTGGTGTAGCCCAGTTCCTCGAGGTCAGCCTGCGCCTCCATCTTCGGCGGGATTTTCTCGACGTAGGGCCCCGAGGCATCCGCATCGGTGACCGCGTAGTCGGACACCACCGGCTTGTCGCTCGTGGCCTGAAGCTTGTCCCAGAGTTCCCGCGTCATATCCTGGGTCGCGGGTAGGCCCTGCGCCGCCGCGAAGGCCGAAAGGGCATGCTGGTAGTTCTCGCCCTTCAGGCCGTCGATGGCGCCTGGATAGAACCGGGCCCGATCCAGAAGCACTTGCGCCTTGACGATCAGCGGGTCGGGCTTGGCATCGGATGTCTTTCCGGCGCGCGCCTTCATGTTGGCCGTCCTGGATTTGTCCGACTTCTCGTCCGGCTTGTCGGCATTGGGCGCCTTGAAGGTGGCGCCGTTGATCACCTCCGCTGTCAGCGCGGGCGCCTTGTCGGACGGGGCGGCGTGACCCGGCGCGGCGACGCCGATTGCCAGCAGAGCCGCGCAAACCGGCAGCGAAGGTCTCCGCATCATCGACGTCATATTCCCCGGGAGCGGACACGCTCCGGTCGCACAAGCTTCGAGGGTGCGGGAACGTTCCGCGCCGAACCGACACCACTCCATTACTCGCACAGCCGGTGGCCGGCATTGCGCTCGCGCTCGTCGAAGTGGAAGTGGTTGGCGTGGGCCGCGTTGGTGCCGGGGCCCAGAACGGTGCGGAAGAACCCGCAGGCTTTCCCGCGCACGGAGGCCAGGAAGTCCGCCTCCTCGGACCCCGCCGGCATCGCCTTGACCGGGATGCTCGCGCGACCCGCGAAGGCGAAACCCATCACGTCCACGGCGGCCGCAAAGGCATGATCGCTGAGCTTGGCGTCGACATCGTGGTTCTGTCCCCGGCAGACATAGGTGCCCCCGAGTTCGAGCCCGGTGAGCGGATGCTTGAGCGTGCGGTCGGCCGCGACCTGAACTTCCGTCGCCCAGCGCGCGAAGGATTCCGCGACCTGGCATGTCAGCGTCGCCCCCCCCGGCAGCGCGATGCCATCGGCGAGCTTGGTCACCTTCAAGGGTAGCGGTGCGGTGCACTGGCCCTCGGCGATGGGCGGCAGCGGTTCGAACTCCACGCCGAGGCGCTTGAGCCGCACCCGGCAGGCGGTGTCGTCCGGCGGCGCGACCTTGAGGGCCAGCGCCGCCTCGCCGGACAGTTCCGGCGGTCGCTCCGGCGGTGTCGGCGGCGGTGTCGGGATCTCGGGCTTCTGAGGCTCCGCGGCGGCGTCCTTCGGCGGCGTCAGCTCGGCAGGACGGGCCGGTGGCGTCGGCTTTGCGGCCTCGGGTGTCGGCGCGGATTTCTGCTCCGCCGGCTGTGCGGGCTTCAGCGCGTCCGGCCGTTCCGGCGGGAGCGGCGGCGGAACCGGGCGTGTGGCGGGCGCCTCGGCCGCCGCACCGGGGAGGGCAGCGGGCGCCCACAGGCCCAGCGCGAGGACGCCGCGCGCCAGAAGAGTCGTCGGTCGGAGGAGCGGCATGGGACCTCGAAGCGTGGGCGTGGGACGGGAGGAAACGAACGGAACCGCATTCGGATCGATCCGACCCTGTTGACGGGGCCGCCTATCGGGCCTCTGTCTTCCGGGACGCGGCCGCGAACCCCATCTCGCGGCCTGACGGGGCGGACCGAAGGCATGGTCCGGCCGACGCACCACCGAGGACCGAATGGCGGACGTAGCTGATGCCGGGCTTCCGAGCCTGCCGCAGGACAATCCCTTCCGCGACGCCCAGTGGAGCACGCCCTATGGGTTGCCGCCGTTCGAGCGCATCCAGGCTGCGCATTACATGCCGGCCTTCGATGCCGCGCTCGCCGTCCACGATGCCGAGATCCAGGGCATCGCGGCCGACACGGCGCCCGCCACCTTCGCCAACACCGTCGCGGCGATGGAGCGGGCCGGCCAGGCCCTCGAGCGGGTCGCCGGCGTCTTCTACAACCTGACCGGCAGCCACACGAACACGGACCTGCAGGCGATCGAGCGGGCGATCGGCCCGAAGCTCGCCCGGCACGGCAGCGCCATCTATCTCAACCCACAGCTCTGGGCCCGCATCTCGGCGGTCGACGCCGAAGCGGAGGGGCTCGGGCCGGAGGAGCGCCGGGTGCTCGAGCGCTATCGCATCCGCTTCCGCCGCGCCGGCGCCGAACTCGGACCGGACGATAAGGCACGCATCGCCGAGATCGCCGCCCGGATGTCGGAACTCGGCACCCAGTTCAGCCAGAACCTGCTCGCCGACGAGAGCAGCTTCACCCTGCCGCTCTCCAGCGAGGACGACCTGTCCGGCCTGCCGCCGTTCCTGCGCGCCGCCGCCGAAAGCGCGGCCCGGGAGCGCGGGCTGGATGGTCACGTCATCACCCTCTCGCGCTCGCTGATAGAGCCGTTCCTGGTGTTCTCCACCCGTCGCGACCTACGCGAAAAGGCCTACGCGGCCTGGACCCGGCGCGGCGAGAACGGCGGCGCCACCGACAACCGCGCCATCATCGTGGAGATGGTGGGCCTGCGCGCCGAGCACGCCCGACTGCTCGGCTTCGACAGCTTCGCGCATTTCAAGCTCGACGACACGATGGCGGCGAGCCCCGACGCCGCCATGGAGCTGCTGCGCGATGTCTGGGCGCCGGCCCGGGCGCGGGCGGGCGACGAGCGCGAGCGGCTTCAGGCGATCGTCCGGCAGGAGGGCCACAATTTCGCGCTCCAGGCGCACGATTGGCGCCACTACACCGAGAAGCTGAGGCGGGCCGAGCACGACCTCGATGAGAGCGAGGTGAAGGCCTACCTGCCCCTCGACCGGATGATCCAGGCAGCCTTCGATACGGCGTCGCGGTTGTTCGGGTTGACCTTCGAGGCGTTGTCCGACGTGCCGCGCTATCATCCGGATGTGCGGGTGTGGCGGGTCGGCAACCCGGACGGGTCCGAGGTCGGGTTGTTCTTGGGCGATTACTTCGCCCGGTCCTCCAAGCGCTCCGGCGCCTGGATGAGTGCGTTCCGCTCTCAGGAGCGCCTGACCGGCACCGTCACGCCGGTGATCGTCAACGTGATGAACTTCGCCAAGGCGCCCGCCGGCGAGAGCGCGCTCCTGTCCTTCGACGACGCCCGCACGCTGTTTCACGAGTTCGGCCACGCCCTGCACGGGCTCCTGTCGGATGTGACCTACCCGCTGCTCTCCGGGACGTCTGTGTCGCGCGACTTCGTTGAATTGCCGTCGCAGCTCTACGAGCATTGGCTGGAGCAGCCCGAGGTGCTCAAGGCCCATGCCCGGCACCACCGCACCGGCGAGCCGATGCCCGACGCACTGTTGCGCAAGCTCCTGGCGGCACGCACCTTCAACCAGGGTTTCGCGACCATCGAGTATACCGCCTCGGCGATCGTCGACATGACGCTCCACCTCTCGGCGGGGGGCGAATCCGGCCTCGACGTGCCGGCCTTCGAAGCGGATGCCCTGCAGCGGATCGGCATGCCGGCCGAGATCAGCATGCGGCATCGGACGCCGCACTTCGCCCACATCTTCTCGGGGGATGGCTACGCGGCCGGGTACTACAGCTATCTCTGGTCCGAGGTGCTGGATGCCGACGCCTTCGATGCCTTCAAGGAGGCCGGCGACATCTTCGACCCGGAGACGGCGAAGCGGCTGCGGACCTTCGTGTACGGCGCCGGCAACCTGCGCGACCCGCGCGACGCCTACACAGCCTTCCGCGGCCGGATGCCGAGCATCGCGCCGCTCCTGAAAAAGCGCGGGCTCGCGGCCTGACGCGGAGGTGGCCGGTAAGGGTTTCGTAAACAAACGTCCTTAACGAACGCTTGCAGGCGGACCCTGCAGACGGAGTTGGGGGCAATGACGAAGATCGAAGCCAAGCCGGCCCTCTCTCCCGACGAACTGCTGAAGGCCGTCGTGGCGGGCAAAGCGAATCCGAAGCCGGAGCCGGTCTCCGCACCTGCGGCGGTGCGATTCGCGATGCCGGCCCTGGCTGGTCCAGAGGTCCGGCGCTACGCGATCGCGGGCACTGCCCTGGCGCTCGGGCTGATCCTCGGCTTCGCCGCGCGCCCCGGCGCCGGCGGCGCGCCGAGCGACGCCGTCCTGGCGCTGAGCACGACCGTCGATGCCGGTCGGACCGAAACCGCCCGGCTCGGCGCCGACATCGCCCAGCTTCATCAGGTGCTCGCCGACCTGCGCGCCGCCACCGACACGGCCCGCAAGGAAGCCGGCAGCCGCAGCAGCGCCCTGGGCGAGCGCTTGGCGCAGCTCGATAAGAATCTGAACACCAAGTCCGCAGCGCTGAGCGAGCGTATCGAGCAGGGGGAGCGCGAGCAGAGCGGACGGATGACCAATCTCGCCGCGCAACTGGAGCGCCGCGCGTCCGTCGCAGCGTCGGCCGTCAAATCCGAGCCGACACAGACCGGGAGCCTCGCTGAGACCCGCGCGGCCGACGCGAAGGTCGCCGAGGCGAAGGCCATCGATGCCAAAGGCTCGGAGACCAAGGGTTCGGAGGCCAAGGGTTCGGAGGCCAAGCCGAAATCCGTCGCGGCCGAAAAACCCGCGGTGATCGACGGCTGGGCTGTGCGCGACGTCTACGACGGGGCGGCGATCCTGGAAAACAAGCGCCGCCGCATCGTCGAAGTCGGGCCTGGAGACATGCTGCCGGGGATCGGCCGGGTCGAGGGTGTCGAGCGCCGCGGTCGGGAGTGGGTCGTGGTGACCCGTCAGGGTCTCGTTACGCCCCAGCCCTGGTAATCCCTCTACACACCAAGATTCGTCAGCGCCCCTGGAAGGTCGCCGAGGCGAGTTCGTCGCTGGTGCCGGGGAAGCGTGGCTCGATCGTCAACGGATCGGCGAGGGCGGAGGCACGCTCGACCCGGCGGCGTCCATGGCGCAGGGCGCGGGTCTGAGCGGCGCGGGTCGGATGCAGGATCGCCGCGAGCAGCGCCTGGCCCTCGAAGGCGGCATCCAGATTCTTGGCGTCGAAGACGGGCATGGCCGGCCTACCTGAGTGCGATCCGGTCACGCGCCGAAGGCGATGGTCCGAATTGCATCCCGAATAACGGGGATCGCGTGGACGGGTTCCGCCAAGCTCTGACGGCGAAACCACTTTTTTACGATCGTTCAGGACTGGCGCGAAAACGGTGCGGCGGCGCACGTGCCGCGGCCGAAAAACGGGTCCCGGAGGGTTTGGGCCGCCCCGGGACCGAGGACGTCAGACGAACTGGTTGAGGCCCGGGATCGAACCGATGATCGGTCCCATGGCGTCCTCGCCGACCTTCTCACGGCCGAAAGCGAACAGCTCCTGGCCGAGCGGCTGCATCTGGCCCATGGGCACACCGGCGCCCATCAACTTCTGGCCGAGCGCCATGACGCCGCCGCCACCCATCATGCCGCCGAGCATGCCCATCAGGCCGCCACCGCCGCTCTCGCCGGCATTCGACTCGGCCACGAGAGCTTCGGAACCGGGGAGCGCGGCCATGAGCTGGCCCACCTCGGATTCCGGCCCTTCCTTCTGCAGGAAGGCCAGGATGTGCCCGATGGCCGTCTGCGCGGTCGCGGCGTCGAGCCCGGTGCGGGCGGTAACGCGGGCGAGCAATTCTTCCATGACGCTGATCTCTTAGGAACGTTTCCAGACGTCCTTCGACTCTGAAGCGGCGGAAATCAAGCGCGGCTCCCGACTTCGCTGGGAAACACCGGCCCGGACGACGCCTGGAACATCCGGACGCCCCGAAGAGTCAGCGCAGGCGCCGACGCGGCCTTGCGACTCAGGGCGAGGCGTGGCCTCGTCGACGGCGAAACAAGTGGGATCAGCGTTGATCCACGGAAGGTCCGCCGCCGCACCAGCCGTTGCCCGATTGGGTTCACACCGGCGGATCGATCACGGGCGCATCGGGAGACACGGGTGAGCGATCTCAAGACCCTACGCGGCCTCTCCGGCCTGAGCCCCGAGCCGGCCAGCCTGAAGAGGGCCGCACTCGTCCTTATCGACATCCAGAATACGTACCGCGAGGGCGTGATGCGCCTGTCCGGCGTCGAGCCGGCGGTCGCGGAGGCCGCGATCCTTCTCAAACGAGCCCGGGAATCCGGCGTGCCGGTCTTCCACATCCAGCACAATGCCGGCCCCGGCTCGCCTTACGACATCACCGCGGAGATCGGGCAGATCTCGCAGGAGGTCGCGCCGCAGGACGGGGAGGCCGTGATCACCAAGGCCTTTCCGAGTTCGTTCGTGGGCACGGATCTCGAGGATCGGCTCAAGCGGGCAGGCGCCACCGACCTCATCCTGGCCGGCTTCATGACCCACATGTGCGTGAACTCGACGGCGCGCTCGGCCTTCAACCTCGGCTTCCATCCCACCGTAGTCGCCTCGGCGACCGCGACGCGCGATTTGCCGGCGCCCGACGGCTCGGTGGTGCCGGCGGCCCAGCTACAGGCCGCGAGCCTCGCGGGCCTCGGCGACCTGTTCGCCGTGATCGCCCGCGACGTGGACGCGGTCCGCCCTTGATCGTTCGACGGGGACAGTAATTTCTGCGAAACCCGGGCGCGAACATTCGGGGTTAGACTCCGAAATCTCCGGTTCTGCCGTCTTGACTGCTGCATCGGACATGTGTGCGATGCAGCATCGGGCCGAGAGCGGCGGAACATCACCGCTGGCCGCACAGTTCGGCTCCGAAAATGCGGAGCTTGAACCATGCGCATCGAGAACGTCGCCGATCTGATCGCCGAGACCCTTCAGGAGGCCGGAGTCGCGCGTATCTACGGCGTTGTGGGCGACAGCCTGAACGGGATCACGGAGGCGCTGCGCGCGCGCGGAAAGATCGACTGGATCCACACCCGCCACGAGGAGGCGGCGGCCTTTGCGGCAAGCGCGGAGGCGCAGGTCACCGGCAAGCTCGCCGTATGCGCGGGCTCGTGCGGCCCCGGCAACCTGCACCTGATCAACGGGCTCTACGACGCACACCGGAGCCGGACTCCGGTCCTGGCGATCGCCGCGCAGATCCCGTCCGCTGAGATCGGCTCGGGGTACTTTCAGGAGACCCGCCCGACCGCGCTGTTCCGCGAATGCAGCCATTACTGCGAGTTGGTGTCCGACCCGTCGCAGATGCCGTTCGTGCTCGAGAACGCGATCCGCGCCGCCGTGGGAGAGGGGGGCGTCGCCGTCATCGTCATCCCGGGCGACGTCGCGCTGCGCGATGCGCCCAAGCGCGCGTTGGCCACTCGGGCCGGGCTGATCCCGGCAAAGCCTGTAGTTCGTCCGGCCGATGCCGAACTCGATACGCTGGCGGCCATGCTCAACGCCGGCAAGCGCGTGACGCTGCTGTGCGGACGCGGCTGCGCCGGCGCCCATTCCGAGCTGCTTCAGCTTGCCGAGGCGCTCAAGAGTCCAATCGTGCACGCGCTCGGCGGCAAAGAGTTCGTCGCGTTCGACAACCCCTACGATGTCGGCATGACCGGATTGATCGGGTTCTCGTCCGGCTACGCCGCCATGATGGCGTGCGACACCCTGCTGATGCTGGGCACGGGGTTCCCGTACAAGCAATTCTACCCGCAGGACGCGAAGGTCGCCCAGGTCGATCTGCGCCCCGCCGAACTCGGCCGCCGCTGCCGCATCGAGCACGGCCTCGTCGGCGATGTCGGCGCGACGATCCGGGCGCTGCTGCCGCGCCTGAAGCCGAAGGCCGACCGGTCGTTCCTGGATTCCAGCCTGAAGCACTACGCCAAGGCCCGCGCGGGCCTCGACGATCTCGCCACCGGGAAGCCGGGCGGCCCGCTCCATCCGCAATATCTCGCGAAGACGATCAGCGAGGCGGCCGCGGATGACGCGATCTTCACCGCCGATGTCGGCACCCCGACGATCTGGGCGGCACGCTACCTGGAGATGAACGGCAAACGGCGCCTGCTCGGCTCCTGGGTTCACGGCTCGATGGCCAATGCCCTGTCCCAGGGAATCGGCGCGCAAGCCGCGGAGCCGAACCGGCAGGTGATCGCGCTTTGCGGCGACGGCGGTTTCGCCATGCTGATGGGCGACTTCCTAACCCTGCGTCAGCACCGCCTGCCCCTGAAGGTCGTGGTGTTCAACAACGGCACCCTCGGCTTCGTGGAGCTGGAGATGAAGGCGGCGGGCTATCTCGAGACCGGCGTCGCGCTCGACAATCCGGACTTCGCCGCGATGTCGCAGGCCGCCGGCATCTTCGCCCTGCGGGTCGAGGACCCAGCCGAGCTGCCCGGCGCCATGCGCGAGTTCCTGGCCTTCGACGGCCCCTCGCTGCTCGATGTGCGCACCGCCCGCAACGAGCTCTCGATGCCGCCCAAGATCGACGGGCAGCAGATGAAGGGCTTCAGCCTCTACGTGCTGCGGGCCGTGATGGATGGGCGCGGTGACGCAGTTCTCGACCTCGCCAAAACCAACCTCATCCGGTAGACCTCTCTCTGAATTCTAGACCCGTTCCAGTCCAGCGGAGCGGGCGATCCAGGGAGAATCCGGACCATGCGGGTCGGCCTGTTCGTGCCGTGCTACGTCGACGCTTTCGAGCCGGAAGTCGGGATCGCCACGCTGGAATTGCTGGAGCGGGTCGGTTGCACGGTGGAATACCCGTTCGACCAGACCTGTTGCGGCCAGCCGATGGCCAACACCGGCTGCCACGCGGAGGCCGCCGCCACCGAGGCCCTGTTCGTCAAGAACTTCTCGGATTTCGACTACGTGGTGGCGCCCTCGGGCTCCTGCGTGCACCAGGTCCGCGAGCACCTGACCGCGATCCCGCAGACGGACGAGGTCAAGAAGGTCCGGGCCAGCACCTACGAGCTCGTCGAGTTTCTGCACGACGTGCTGAAGATCGAGGCTCTGCCCTGGGCGGAGTTCCCGCACAAGGTCGCCTATCACGGCAATTGCAATGCGCTACGCGGTATCCACCATGCCCGACCGTCCGAGATCGTGAAACCGTACTTCTCGAAGCCCCTCGACCTGCTTCGCCTCGTCAAGGGCGTCGAGCTGGTCGATCTCGCCCGGCCGGACGAGTGCTGCGGCTTCGGCGGCACCTTCTCGGTGTTCGAGCCGGCCGTCTCGGCCAAGATGGGCTACGACAAGGTCGCCGACCAGAATCGGGCCGGGGCCGCATATGTTGTCTCGGCCGATTCCTCGTGCCTGATGCATCAGAAGGGCTGTGCCGAACGCCTCGGCCTGCCGCTCCGCTACATCCACATCGCGCAAGTGCTGAACGGAGCCGCCGCATGAGCGTCGAGGATCTGAACCCGCGCGCCCACGATGGTCTCATCCACCCGGAAGTCCGCGCTGCCGACGACGAGAGCGAGCGCGGCCAGGATGGCGGCCGCCTCCAGCACGCCGAGGCCGCGACGAAGCCGATCCGCGCGCCGCAGACCCGCGAGCCGCAGCCCCGCGGCGCGAAAATCCGCGGCGATCGCCCGATCGATCAGGGCGAGGCCGCCGAGCGCTTCCTCGCCGCGCCGCTCCACCAGGCCGCCCACGACGAGCGCCTGTGGGACCTGCGCAAGAAACGCGATACCTCGGCGCACGGCATCCCGGAATGGGAGGAGCTGCGGGAGCTCGCCTCCGCCATCAAGGCGCACACGCTCACCCATCTCGACCAGTATCTCGAGCAGTTCGAGGCCGCCGCGAAAGCCAACGGCGTGCAGGTCCACTGGGCTGCGGACGGCGCCGACCACAACCGCATCGTCCTTGAGATCCTGCGCAGCCGCGGCGCCAAGACCCTCGTGAAGTCCAAGTCGATGCTCACCGAGGAATGCGGCTTCCGCCACCACATGGCCGCCAACGGCATCGAAATCATCGAGACCGATCTCGGCGAGCGCATCCAGCAGCTCGACAACGAGGAGCCGAGCCACATCGTGGCGCCCGCGGTCCACAAGACCCGGATGGACGTGGCCGAAGTCTTCGCCAAGACGCTGGGCACGGATCCGGACAACGACGACGCCCATTACCTCGCCGAAAGCCAGCGCGAGACGACCCGGCCCTACATTCTGAAGGCCGATGCCGGCATGACCGGCTGCAACTTCGCCATCGCGGAGACCGGCACCGTCGTCACCTGCACCAACGAGGGCAATGCCGACTTGTCCGGCAACGTCCCGCCGCTGCAGATCCACTCGATCGGCATCGAGAAGATCATCCCCAAGGTCGAGCATCTCGGGGTGTTCATCCGGCTGCTGTCGCGCTCGGCGCTCGGCTCGCCGATCACCCAGTACACTTCGCATTTCCGCGGACCCCGCAAGGGCACCGAGATGCACATGGTACTGGTCGATAACGGCCGCTCGGCCCGGCTCGGGCTGGAGGAGTTCTGGACCTCGCTGAAGTGCATCCGCTGCGGTGCCTGCATGAACACCTGTCCGGTCTACCGGCGTTCGGGCGGCCTCTCCTACGGGGCGACCTATTCGGGCCCGATCGGGTTGATCATCGACCCGACCTTCAACAAGCGGAAATACTCGACCCTGCCGTTCTCCTCGACGATGAACGGCTCCTGCACCAACGTCTGCCCGGTCAAGATCAACATCCACGAGCAGATCTTCGCCTGGCGCAAGGTCCTGGTCGAGGAGCATCACATCCCGGCGCTCAAGCAGGGAATGATGAAGGCCGCGGGTGCGGTCCTGTCTCGGCCCGTCGCCTATCGGGCGGCGATCGGCGCCGCGGATTCGGCGCTGAAGGTGCTGCCGCGCTTCGCCGTCTACAACCCGCTCAACACCTGGGGGAAGAAGCGCGAGATGCCGGATGCGCCGCGCCAGACCTTCCACGCCTGGTACAAGCAGAACCGGATGCAGAAGGCGGTCAAAAACACCGCTGCAAAGGAGACCGCTGCGAAGGACACGGCCCGATGAGCGCGCGCGCGGACATCCTGGCGGCGCTTAAGGCGAACCGTCCGGCGGGCGATTATCCGCTGCCGAACGTGCCGACCTTCGCGCCGCTGGTCGGGGACGACCTGATCGAGGAGTTCGGCGAGCGGCTGAAGCGCATGGGCGGCCGGATCGAGGACGGCCGCACCGGCGACCCACTGATGGGCGTGCGCGAGCGGTTGGCGGATTCGAAGGTGATCGCCTCCGCGGTCCCGGAGATCGACGGCAACCGCGACCTACGGGCGGTACGCTACCCACAGGAGGTCGAGGACGTCGATGTGGCGGTGGTGCGCGCCGTGTTCGGCATCGCCGAGACTGGCTCGGTACTGTTCACGGAGGGCGAGCTGATCGTGAACGCCGTCGCCTACCTGGCCCAGCACCTGATCGTGCTGCTCGATCCCGCCGACATCCTCCCCAACGTTCAGGCGGCCTACAAGCGACCGGAATTCGGTCGTTCTGCCTACGCGGTGCTGCATACCGGGCCGTCGGCCACCGCCGACATCGAGGGCGTGCTGATCCACGGCGCGCAGGGCGTGCGCTCGCTCACCGTCCTGCTGCTGCCGCGCTCCGCGGAAAGATCGGTCTCCTGAGCCGGAACCGCCGATAAGGCGCGCACCTTGCTTGGACAGCGATCATCTCGTCGCCCGGCAAGGAGATCCGATGCGCTATACCCTTGGCTGCAGCCTGTCCTATAATATTATCTCGGACACGACTTTCATCTTCAATTTGGAGGTGGCCAAGCTGAGGAGCGTCGAGATCCTCAGCGAGAGCCTCGTGCTGACGCCGAACCTGAAGCGCGACCTCTACACCACCCCCGACCTGCTGAACCGCTATCTCGGCGTCAACGTGCCCATGGGTCAGTTCGCGCTGGAGTATAATGCGGAGGTGGACCTGACCGTCCACCGGGCCGACCCGGCAACCATCAACGAGACACCGATCGGTGAACTGCCGCTGGACATCCTACCGTTCCTACTGCCGAGCCGGTTCGTCTCCTCCGATCGGCTGACGCCCTACGCGCAGGCCGAGTTCGGCGCGCTGCCCAAGGGCCACAGCCGGGTCAACGAGATCTGCAACTGGATCCACGACCACATCACCTACCAGCCCGGCACGAGCGACGGCGAGACCACGGCGGACGAGTCGCTCCTGAAGCGGGCCGGCGTCTGCCGCGACTTCGCGCATATCGGAACGGCGTTCTGCCGGGCACTCGGGATCCCGGCCCGGTTCGTGAGCTGCTACGCGCACGGTCTCGTGCCGAGCGACTTCCACGCGGTGTTCGAAGCCTATCTCGACGGGCGCTGGTGGCTGTTCGACGCGACCCGTCAGGCGGATCTCGACGGGCTGGTGCGCATCGGCGTCGGGCGTGACGCCGCCGAGATCGCCTTCTCGACGCCGTTCGGCAACATGCAGCCGGTCAACCAACAGGTCCGGATCCAGCGCACGGACGGGCAGGGCAGCCCGATGCCGCGCACGGTCGATGCCATCTCCACCGAGGTCCCCGCACCGAATGCCGGTGCGGCCTGACCGGACAGCCGTATCGGATCACGCTATCCTGGGATCCTCGGAAAGCAAGGACGGGGGAAAACCGCATGGCCTACCGCCACGTCGTCGGCCCGCGCACCCACGTCTTCGCCGACCTCGCCACACTGATGGCCAAGGCGACGCCGGTCCGCTCCGGCGACCGGCTCGCCGGGGTCGCGGCTGAATCGGCCGAGGAGAACGCGGCGGCGCGCTGGTGCCTCGCGGAGGTGCCGCTGGCCGAGATCCTGGCCCGCCCGCTGATCCCGTACGAGAAGGACGACGTCACCCGGCTGATCCTGGATACGCACGATGCCGCCGCCTTCCGGGAGATCGCCCACCTCACGGTCGGCGATTTCCGCGAGTTCCTGCTGACCGCCACCCCGGAGGTGCTGACCCGGATCGCACCGGGCGTAACGCCCGAGATCGCCGCTGCGGTCTCGAAGATCATGCGCAACCAGGACCTGATCTCGGTGGCGCGCAAGGCCCGGGTGGTCACCCGGTTCCGCAACACGATCGGGCTGCCGGGCACGCTGGCGGTGCGGCTGCAGCCCAATCATCCCACAGACGATCCGAAGGGGATCACCGCGGCGATCCTCGACGGGCTCACCCTCGGCTGCGGCGACGCCGTGATCGGCATCAACCCGGCCTCGGATTCGGTCCAGGCGCTCGGTGACCTGCTCCACCTCCTCGACGGGGTGATTCAGAAGCACGCCATCCCGACCCAGGCCTGCGTGCTCACCCACGTCACCACGACGCTCGCCGCCATGGAGCGCGGCTTGCCGGTCGACCTCGTGTTCCAGTCGATCGCCGGGACCGAGAAGGCCAATGCCGGCTTCGGAGTGACGCTAGCCCTGCTGAAGGAGGCTCATGAGGCCGCGCTCGCGCTTAAGCGCGGCCCGCTCGGCGACAACTGCATGTATTTCGAGACCGGGCAGGGCTCCGCGCTCTCGGCCGATGCCCATCACGGCATCGACCAGCAGACCCTGGAGGCCCGGGCCTACGCGGTCGCCCGGCCATTCCGGCCGCTCCTGGTGAACACCGTCGTGGGCTTCATCGGGCCGGAATACCTCTACGACGGAAAGGAGATCATCCGGGCGGGGCTGGAGGATCATTTCTGCGGCAAGCTGATGGGCGTGCCGCTGGGCGTGGACGTCTGCTACACCAATCACGCCGAGGCCGATCAGGACGACATGGACACGCTGCTGACGCTGCTCGGCGCGGCCGGCTGCACCTACATCATGGGCGTCCCGGGGGCCGACGACGTGATGCTCAACTACCAATCCACGTCGTTCCACGATTCCCTCTATCTGCGCGAGGTGCTGGGCCTGAAGCGCGCCCCCGAATTCGAGGCCTGGCTGCACGACATCGGGCTGACCGACGGGGCCGGCGCCCTGCTGCCGGGATCGGGCGCGCCCCTCCTCACCGCCGCGCCGGACCTCGCCGCGTGAGCGACCTGCGGGAGATCTGGTCCAGACTCGCCGGCCTGACGCCGGCCCGGATCGGGCTCGGACGCGCAGGCAGCGGCCTGCCGACCCGGGAGGTGCTGCGCTTCGGCCTCGATCATGCCCAGGCCCGGGATGCCGTCCACGCGCCGATGGATGCTGAGGCCCTGGCCGCATCCATGGCGGAACTCGGCCTCTCGACCATCCCGGTCGCGTCCCAGGCCCCGGACCGGGCGACCTACCTGCGCCGCCCGGATCTCGGGCGGCGGCTAGACCCGAACGACTTGCCGAAGCTCGAGGCCGTGGCCGATGCCGCCGATCTCGCCGTGGTGGTGGCCGATGGGCTCTCGGCCCGGGCCGTGCACGAGAATGCGGCGCCGTTGCTGATGGCGTTCACGCCCCTTGCGAAGAATGCCGAGTGGCGCCTCGCGCCCGTGGTGATCGCCCGGCAAGCGCGCGTGGCGCTCGGCGACGCTGTCGGCCAAGCCCTGAAGGCTCGGGCGGTGGTGATGCTGATCGGCGAGCGGCCAGGCCTGTCCTCCCCCGACAGTCTCGGCATCTACCTGACGCTCGATCCCAAAATCGGCCGCTCGGACGCGGAGCGCAACTGCATTTCGAATGTGCGGGCCGCCGGCCTCACCCATGAGCGCGCCGCGTTCAAGCTGCACTGGCTGCTCGCGCGTGCGCTGACCCTCGGCCTCAGCGGTGTGAACCTGAAGGACGAGAGCGACCACGCTTTGGAATCTGCTCCCTCGGCCGCCGCCCTGCCGGAGCCTGGCCGAAGCTGAACGGAAGCGCGTGTTTCGTGCCCGGCGCCGAACGAGTGTCGGATCAGTCACGCGGAGAGCAGTTCATAGCCCACGCCTGCGGTCTGTAGATCGTCATCGACATCCGATCCATCACCCACCGTCATCCCGGGGCCGCGAAGCGGAGCCCGGGATCAAGAAACGCAATCAGTTCAGTGCCTTGTGCGATCGGCGCCTCTGAATCCCGGGCTCGCCTGCGGCGCCCCGGAATGACGGCGGCGTGTTCTGAGCGGCAAGGCTCCGACGATACCGCTCGTCTATGAGCTTCAGAACCCGTGTCGATTGAGCCTAATCTGCCGGGTCGGGTGGCCGAAGGATTATCCTTAACCTTATCTCGTGCCGGCAATCGACCCCAAGCGTGGCTGTGGCGGGGTCGCAACACCGTAAAACGAACCCGGGTCCGCCCCGAGACCTGCCCGCAAACGCCGCGATCCCGCCATAGTCCGGGCCCACCTCACCCTCCGCGGTAAACGGCAAGTTCGACAACGATTTACCGTTTCGAAACGAGGTTTTCCCGAGCACGCGGACGGCCCATCCGGCGCATCGCGAACGGCGACGCGCCGCGGCTTCCTGCACCCTCGGGACTGGCGGCGCGAAGGCTTGGTTCGGGTTGATGGACACGCGGTTGAACGACAAGTCGAAGCTGCCCAGCCGTCACGTCACGGAGGGGCCGGATCGGGCCCCGCATCGCTCCTATCTCTATGCGATGGGACTGACCCGGGAGCAGATCCACCAGCCGCTGGTGGGTGTCGCCTCCTGCTGGAACGAGGCAGCCCCCTGCAACATCTCGCTGATGCGCCAGGCGCAGGCGGTGAAGAAGGGCGTTGCGGCGGCCCATGGGACCCCGCGTGAATTCTGCACCATCACGGTCACGGACGGCATCGCCATGGGCCATGGCGGCATGCGCGCCTCGCTGCCGTCCCGCGAGGTCATCGCCGACTCGGTCGAGCTAACCATGCGCGGCCACGCCTACGATGCCCTGGTCGGCCTCGCCGGCTGCGACAAGTCGCTGCCCGGCATGATGATGGCGATGGTCCGCCTCAACGTGCCGTCGATCTTCATCTACGGCGGGTCGATCCTGCCCGGCTCGTTCCGTGGCAAGCCCGTCACCGTGCAGGACCTGTTCGAGGCTGTGGGCAAGGTCGCGGTCGGCGACATGAGCCTGGAGGACCTCGACGAGTTGGAGCAGGTCGCCTGCCCGTCGGCCGGCGCCTGCGGCGCGCAGTTCACCGCCAACACCATGGCGACCGTCTCCGAGGCAATCGGCCTGGCGCTGCCCTATTCGGCCGGCGCCCCGGCGCCCTACGAGATCCGGGACAAGTTCTGCGCCACCGCCGGCGAGAAGGTGATGGAGCTGCTGGCCAAGCAGATCCGCCCGCGCGACATCGTCACCCGCAAGGCGCTCGAGAACGCCGCCACCGTGGTCGCCGCCTCCGGTGGATCGACCAACGCGGCCCTGCACCTGCCGGCGATCGCGCATGAATGCGGCATCGAATTCACGCTGTTCGACGTCGCCGAGATCTTCCGGCGCACGCCCTACATCGCCGACCTCAAGCCCGGCGGGCGCTACGTCGCCAAGGATATGTTCGAGGTCGGCGGCATCCCGCTGCTGATGAAGACCCTGCTCGACCACGGCTTCATGCACGGCGACTGCCTGACGGTCACCGGCCGCACCATCGCGGAGAACATGGACCGGGTGACCTGGAACCCCGACCAGGACGTGGTCTATCCGGCCAACCGCCCGATCACCCCGACCGGCGGCGTCGTCGGCCTCAAGGGCAACCTCGCCCCCGAGGGCGCGATCGTGAAGGTCGCCGGCATGCCGGCCGAGAAACAGGTCTTCACCGGCCCGGCACGGGTGTTCGACGGCGAGGAGGCCTGTTTCGAGGCGGTGCAGTCGCGCACCTACAAGGAAGGCGATGTCCTCGTCATCCGCTACGAGGGTCCGCGTGGCGGCCCCGGCATGCGCGAGATGCTGTCCACCACGGCGGCCCTCTACGGCCAGGGCATGGGCGACAAGGTCGCGCTGATCACGGACGGGCGCTTCTCCGGCGCGACCCGCGGCTTCTGCGTCGGCCATGTCGGCCCCGAGGCGGCGGTCGGTGGGCCGATCGGCCTGATCCGCGACGGCGACATCATCACCCTCGACGCGATCCAGGGCACGCTCAACGTCGCGTTGTCGGACGCGGAGTTCGCCGAGCGCCGCAAGGCCTGGGCGCCGCGGACCAACTCGGCGACCTCCGGGTATCTGTGGAAATACGCGCAGGGCGTCGGCCCGGCGCTGTACGGCGCCGTCACCCATCCGGGCGGCGCCAAGGAGCTGGAGAGCTATGCGGACGTCTAGGACTGACCTCAGCCGGCGCAGGGCGCCGGCCGGGGCCGATCCCGGTCGGTCCCGCCTGATCGCCAGGATCGCGGCGTCGGCCGGCGTCCTGATCCTGCTCGCCCTGCCCACGGATGCGCCGCGCGCGCTCGATGCCAGCGTCCGCGCGCCGGTCCAGGTGCCCGTGGCGGACAAGAGCTACCGGTCGGCCAAGGACGCGCTGCGGGCCGGGGTGCGCGAGTACAATGCCGGCGACAAGCAGGGCGCCGCCCGCGCCCTCGAATACGCCGCCGGGCAGGGCCATGCACTGGCCCTTTGGAAGCTCGGCCGGATGTACGCCGAGGGCGACGGCGTGCCCCATGACGACCTGAAGGCGTTCGAGTTCTTCTCCCGGATCGCCGACGCCAGCACCGACGACGGTCCCGATCCGCAGAACTCGGCGGTCACCGGCAGTGCGTTCACGGCGCTCGGCACCTACTTCCTCGAGGGGATCAAGGGCACCTACGTGCGTCCGAACCCCGAGCGCGCCTACGACATGTTCAACTACGCGGCGTCGTATTACGGCGAGCCGAACGCGCAGTACAACCTGGCCCGGCTCTACCTCGACGGCACCGGGGTCGAGGCGGATCCCCGGCAGGCCGCTCGCTGGTTCAATCTTGCGGCCGAGAAGGGGCACCACCCGGCGCAGGCTCTGCTCGGCGACATGCTGATGAACGGGTTGGGCGGCGTGCCGGTCCAGCGCGTGAAAGGCCTGATGTGGCTATCGCTCGCCCGCGAGGGCGCGGAGGGCCGCAAGGACGCTTGGATCGTCGCGCTCTACGACAAGAACTGGGCTGCCGCCAACGAGGACGACCGAGCCGAGGCGCAGAGCCAGCTCCAGACCGTCGGCTCGATCCGACGGCGGCATTAGAGCCCTGCTCTGACGCCGCCGCCGACTTGCCTCAGCCCTTCTTGGCGTCCTGCGCGGTCTTGAACGACGGACGTGCCAGGGTCTCGGCGATATAGGCCGCAAGCTTGGGCCAGCGGCCGGCATCGATCTGCGCATCGGCCACGTGGAAATTGTAGAAACCTGTGGCGATCGAGATGTCGGCGATGCTGAAGGCGTCACCCACGAGGTAGGGGCCCGAGATCTGCCGCTCCAGATAATCGAACAGCGGCGGTAGATCCGCGTCGAGCGCCTTCGTGACGGCGGCCTCGTCGGTGGGCTTGCCCATCATGTTGGGCTTCAGGATCCGCTCGACGAACGGCACGATCAGCTTTCCGAACAGCTCGGTATCGCCGAACTTGTCGAACCAGACCGCGCGGCCGAGGGCCTGTGGGTCGGAGGGCACCAGGGCCGGGGTCGGGTGCTTGCGCTCGAGATACCAGAGGATCGCCGAGGAATCCGCGAGCTTGAACCCGCCATCCTCGATCGCCGGGATCTTCCCCAGCGGGCTCGCCGCCCGGAAATCCGAATCGGGCGCGTGGAACATCACCGGCCTGTGCTCGTAGGGCACGTTCTTCTCGGTGAGCGAGACCAGGACCTTGCGGACGTAGGGCGAGTAGCCGGTACCGTAGACGATCATTACAACTCCATCGGGGACGCGACGGCCGGATATCGATCCGCCTGCCCCTGCATGGCAGATAGGGCCGATCGCCGGTGCGCCGACCGCGTCACGGTCACCGCTCCGTGATCGCGGCCCGGTCGCCTCACCAAGCCGGCGCGGTAATCGCCGTCACGAAGGACGGCCGGTCGAGCGTCAGCGCGACCCAGCCGGCGAGCTTCGGCCAGCGACTGGAATCCACCTGAACCTTGGCGAGCCGGAGATTGTGGAACGGCGCCGCGACCGCGATGTCGGCAATCCCGAAGCTGCCGCCCACCAGGAACGGCCCAATGATCTGCGATTCGAGGTAGTCGAACAGGGGCGGCAGATCCGTGTCGAGCGCCTGCTGCGCCAGCGCGTCGTCACCCGGGATTTTGAGCACCCGGGGCTTCAGGAAGCGCTCCGCGAACACGACAGAGAGTTTCCGATCCAGCTCGACTTCGCCGAACTTGTCGAACCAGCGGGCGCGGGCAGCCCCTTGCGCATCGGCCGGGATCAGCGCGGGCTGCGGGGTGAGGCGCTCGAGATAATCGAGGATCGCGCTCGAATCGGCCAGCCGAAAGCCGTCATGCTCGATCGCCGGGATCTTGCCGATCGGGCTCGCCGCCCGGAATGCGGCATCGTCCGATTGCGGCGCCACCGGCCGGTGCTGATAGCGGATACCCTTCTCGACCAATGCCACCAGGACTTTTCGCACGAAGGGCGAGAGGCTGCTGCCGTAGACGATCATGGTCGAATCCCCCGATGAACCGGCATCGCTCTTGAGCTGTTGCCGGCAGCGATGCAATCGGTGGCGATGTCATCGTTTCACGTCGACCAATTCGTCGTGTTCCACTCACGATCATCTTGATCTCGAGGCGTTCGACTTCTCAAACCGTTTGATGAGACGATCCCGTTTCAAACGAGATAGGCGGTCGATCCAGAATATACCGTCGAGTTGATCGATCTCATGCTGGATCACGGCGGCCGAAAAGCCGTCCGTCTCCTCCTCGTGGGCGGCGCCGTCGAGGTCGCGGTAGTTGAAGCGGATCCGGCTCGGCCTTGTGATGCGCTCGCGCACGCCGGGCATGCTGACGCTGCCCTCTTCATGCGGCGCGGTCTCCGGGGAGGCCCAGAGGATCACCGGGTTGACGTAGATGCGCAGATCCTCGTCCGGCGACATACGGACCACCACGATCCGCGCGAGGATGCCGATATGCGGTGCCGTCAGGCCCATGGCGCTCACGGCGGAAAGCGTGTCCGCCACGTCGTCGGCCACGGCTTTCGTTTCGGGTCCGAACGCATCGATCGGTTGTGCCGGCAGCGAGAGTTTCGGGTCGGGGAACAGGACGAGAGGGCGGGCCGGCATGGTCGGTTGGTTCACCTGAAGCGATGCAAAATGCGTGCGGCTTGCATGGAAGGCGGGCGGCGCGGGTGGTCGTCGAAGGGCGATTAGGACCCGATCAGCCACGGATGCAAATGCGCTGGCGTGAAACCGAACCGCTCGCGCGCGCTTTGGACCTACCGATCCGTCGAGGCCGCCATGCTGTACGAACTTGCCACGCTCTCCTGCCCGTTGCTGGCGCTCGGCGAGGCTGGCGACGGCGTCCGGGCCTGGGTTGAGGACGGTGACGCGAAGGGACAGGTGATCGGCTGCTGGCGCACGGAGTTCGGCACGCTGGGGCGGATCATCGTGTTGCGCGGGTTCGAGGCGCCGGAAGACATGACGGCCGAGCGTCGGCGCGCCCTTCTCAGTGCCAACCCGTTTCATGCGGGACGCGTGGTGACCGCGCTGGAGATGGACAGCTACGCGCCGTTCCCCTTCCTACCGCCGATCCGCACCGGATATCGGGGTGGGGTCTATGAAGTCCGGACCTACCGCCTCAAGCCCGGCGGCCTGCCGGCAACGCTCGCGGGCTGGGAGGCGGCGATCGAGCCGGCCCGTCCGTATACCGAGCATCTCGTCGTGAACCTCTACGCCCTCGATGGCGCTTCGCGCATCACGCATATCTGGGCCTTAGCCAGCCTGGAGGAGCGGGCCGCATTGCGCGCCAACGCCTACGGCGCGGGTGTCTGGCCGCCGAAGGGCGGTCCCGACCAGATCGCCGAAGCGACCTCGACGATCGCGCTGCCGCAGGGAGTCTCGCCGTTGAGCTGAGCCCGCAGTCTCGCAGATTCGCGGCGCCATCGCGACCGGATGGCACGAAGGACCGTCCCTGCGTGGGGCTTTCAGCCAGCCGTCAGCTCTACCGTCACCGGTACGTGATCGGACGGCTTGTCCAGGCCGCGCAGGTGCTTCTGCACGGCGGCCGAGACCAGACGGTCGGCGGCCTGCGGCGACAGCAGGAGGTGGTCGATGCGGATGCCGGCGTTCCGCTGCCAGCAGCCCGCCTGGTAGTCCCAGAAGGTGAAGAGCCCGTCGCGCGGATCGCAGGCGCGCAGGCCGTCGGTGTAGCCCTCGGCCAGGACGGCGCGGAACGCCGCCCGCGTTGCGGGGAGGAACAGCGCGTCGGAGCGCCACGCTTCCGGGTCGGCCGCGTCGGCGGGTTCCGGGATGACGTTGTAGTCGCCCGCGAGCACCACGGCGGTCTCGTCCTCCATGAGGGCGCGCGCGTGGATCCGCAGCCGTTCCATGAAGCCGAGCTTGTAGGGGTATTTCGGGCTGTCGACCGGATTGCCGTTCGGCAGGTAGATCGAGGCGACCCGCACCGGTCTGGTCTCGGCGCCGGAGATCAGCGCCTCGATGTAGCGCGATTGCTCATCGGATTCGTCGCCCGGAAGTCCGCGCCGGATCTCGCTTATCTCGAGCGGCGCCCGAACCAGCAGCGCCACGCCGTTATAGGCCTTCTGGCCCAGCGTCTCGACCGCGTACCCGGCACCCTCGACTTCGGCACGCGGGAACGCCTCGTCCTGGCATTTCAGCTCCTGCAGGCAGACCACGTCGGGCTTCGCCTCGTCGAGGAAGCCGAGCAGATGCGGCAGCCTCTGCTTGATCGAGTTGACGTTCCAGGTCGTGATCCGCATCGCCTCGCTTCCCGGTCGCCGTCTGGAGCGCTCGCCGCCAAAGTTGGTCCCGGAGCGGCTGAAGCGTCATCCGCGCTTCGCGCCGCGCTGACAAGGCCATGGCGGCGCAAGATCGGGGCGATATAGACGCCAGGATGACGATGGGGTGGTTCGAGCCGGTCATGGCTTACTGCGAGCGGACCGGGCCGGAGGTCTGGGCCGAGCCGGTCAACGCGGCGTCGAACGCCGCCTTCCTGCTGGCCGCCGCGGCCGCGGCGCGCCGGGCCCGCGCCGCGAGGACGCCGGACCGCGCGTGCCTGGGACTGGCCGGGCTGATCGCCGTCGTCGGATGCGGATCGTTCCTGTTCCACACCCTGGCGGTGACCTGGGCGATGTATGCCGACATCATCCCGATCACGCTGTTCATCGTCGCCTACCTGGCGCTGGCGCTCCATCGCATCCTGCGGCTGCCGCGCATCCGGGTGGAGGCGGCGACTGCGGGCTTCGTCCTGTTCAGCTTCACCCTTGTCCCCACCCTCGACGGGCTGAGCGGGTCCGATATCTCCGCCCTGACCAACGGATCGATCGACTATGTGCCCGCGGCGCTCGCCCTGTTCACCGTGGCGGCGCTCGATCGGCCGGAGCACCGCTTCGTCGGCACCGGCCGGCGGCTCACGGAGATCGGCGTGCTGTTCCTGGTCTCGCTGACCGCCCGCACCCTCGACCGATCCGTCTGCGCGGCGCTGCCGACCGGCACGCACGCGCTCTGGCACGTACTCAATGCCGTCGTCCTCTACGCCCTGGTCGTCACGGCGGTCCGGCACCGCGACGCGGTCGAATGAGGGCGCGGGCGGTTTTGTTGCGGGCCGGACGGAATTCTTGCACAGATGCGCCGCATCGGTGACCCGGCTCATCGCGAGTCCCGTGCACGGAAGGAATCATGACAGTGAGCTACCGCATCGGCGTCGCCGGGCTCGGCACCGTCGGCGCGTCCGTCGTCCGGATGATCGCCCGCCGCCATGACACCTTGACCGCCTCCGGCCTCGACATCCGCGTCGCCGCTGTGTCGTCCCGTGACCGGACCCGCGACCGTGGCCTCGACCTGGCCGGCGTGACCTGGTTCGACGATCCGGTGGCGCTCGCCCGCTCCGGCGAGATCGACTGCGTGGTCGAGCTGATCGGTGGCGCCGAGGGGCCTGCCAAGGCCGTGGTCGAGGCGGCGCTGCAGGCCGGCAAGACCGTGGTGACCGCCAACAAGGCTCTGCTCGCCCGACACGGCGCGGCGCTGGCGGCGCTCGCCGAGACGAACGGCGTCGCGCTCGCCTACGAAGCCGCGGTAGCCGGCGGTATCCCGGTGATCAAGACCCTCCGCGAGGGCCTGCCCGGCAACGCCGTGGCGCGCGTCTACGGGATCCTCAACGGCACCTGCAACTACATCCTCAGCCGCATGGAGCGCGAGGGCCTGACTTTCGAGGCCTGTCTCAAGGACGCGCAGGCGCTGGGCTACGCCGAGGCGGACCCGACCTTCGACGTCGAGGGCTTCGATACCGCCCACAAGCTCGCGATCCTGACGAGCCTCGCCTACGGCACCGTCATCGACGCGGACGGCGTGTCGGTGGAGGGCATCTCTCGGGTGCAGCCCCTCGACCTGCGCATGGCCGACGAGCTCGGCTACCGGATCAAGCTGCTCGGCGTCGCCCAGGCCTCCGAGGCCGGGATCGAGCAGCGCGTCCACCCGACCATGGTCCCCAAATCCTCCGCGATCGCCCAGGTGATGGGCGTGACCAACGCGGTCACGATCGACGCCGACGCAGTCGGTGAGCTGACGCTGATCGGCCCGGGCGCCGGCGGCGAGGCGACGGCTTCTGCAGTGGTCGCCGACATCGCCGACGTGGCGCGCGGCATCGTCCGCCCGACCTTCGGGGTGCCGGCGGCGTCGATGCGCGCCAGCGAGCGGGTCGAGATGCAGCGGCACGAGGGCGGCTATTACATCCGGCTGACTGTACACGATCGCCCCGGCGTCGCCGCCGGCGTGGCCCAGCGGATGGCCGAGCGGGAGATCTCGCTGGAGAGTATCCTGCAGCGCCGCACCGAGAGCGCCGGGACGGATCCCCGCGGACGTTCGGGCCGGCCGGTGCCGCTGGTGCTAATTACCTACGCGGCCACCGAGGGCAACATCCGCGATGCACTCGACGCGATCGGCGCCGACGGCCTGCTGGCCGAGCCGCCGCAGGTCATCCGCATCGAGCGTGAATAAGAGTGCACAAAGACTCGGCATATGCCGCAATGTTGATGCAAGATAGGTGATACTTTCGCGGCGCGCGTAGGCTGACA
Source organism: Methylobacterium sp. CM6246 (assembly GCF_054818005.1). Taxonomy (NCBI): domain Bacteria; kingdom Pseudomonadati; phylum Pseudomonadota; class Alphaproteobacteria; order Hyphomicrobiales; family Methylobacteriaceae; genus Methylobacterium; species Methylobacterium sp. CM6246. The sequence continues at coordinate 5,316,753 of NZ_JBTXKY010000001.1, read as the reverse complement.
GGCGTTGGTCGACGACGATCAAACCGGGATCCGACTTCAAGATCGGACCCGGACAGAGGCAGGAAGCGATGGCCGTGGCCCCCAAGTCCGAACCGCGTGGCGTTCCGCGCACGCTCGCCCTCGAACTCGCCCGCGTCACGGAGCGTGCCGCCATCGCGGCGGCCCGGCTGCGGGGCAAGGGCGACGAGAAGGCCGCCGATCAAGCCGCTGTCGACGCGATGCGGGCGGAGCTCAACAGCCTGCCGATCCGCGGGACGGTGGTGATCGGTGAAGGCGAGCGTGACCAGGCTCCGATGCTGTTCATCGGCGAGCAGCTCGGCCAGGGGGAGGGGCCCGAGGTCGACATCGCGGTCGATCCCCTCGAGGGCACGACCCTCTGCGCCAAGGACATGCCGGGTGCGATCGCCGTGATGGCCATGGCCGAGCGCGGCTCGCTGCTGGCCGCCCCCGACGTCTACATGCAGAAGATCGCCATCGGCCCCGGATACCGGCCCGGTCTGGTCGATCTCGACGCCAGCCCCGCCGACAACATCGCGGCGCTGGCCCGGGCCAAGGGCGTCGATCCCGATCAGATCACCGCGCTGATCCTCGACCGCCCCCGGCATGCGGGCTTGATCGCGGAAGTCCGCGCCGCGGGCGCCGCGGTGCGGCTGATCTCGGACGGCGACATCGCCGGCATCATCTTCACGGCGAGCCCGGGCGAGACCGGCATCGACATCTATCTCGGCACCGGTGCCGCCCCCGAGGGGGTGCTGGCGGCTGCAGCCATGCGGTGCATCGGCGGCCAGATGCAGGGACGGCTGATCCTGGACACGGCCGAGCGCCGCCGCCGCGCTGCCGAGATGGGCATCGACGACCTCAACCGGAAATACGATCTGGTGGATCTCGCCAGCGGCGACGTGATCGTGGCCGCCACAGGCGTGACCGACGGCGCTCTGCTCCGCGGCGTCCGCTTCCGGCCCGACCGGATCCAGACCGAGACGGTGGTCTACCGCTCGGAGGCCGGCACGGTCCGGCGGATCCTGGGGGAGCACCGCCGCACCCTGGCCTGACGCTGCTCCCCAAATCCGAAAAAATCAGTTCAGGACGACGACCTTCGAGCCGACGTTGACCCGGCTGAACAGGTCGATCGCGTCCTGGTTGATCATCCGGATGCAGCCCGAGGACACGCTCTTGCCGATCGAGAACGGCTCGAGGGTGCCGTGGATGCGGAACAGCGTGTCTTTGTTGCCCTGCCAGAGATACATGGCGCGCGCGCCCAGCGGGTTGCGCAGGCCGCCCGCGACGCCGAGGCCGCTCTGCAGCTTGTCGACCTCGCTGGCGAGCTTCGGGCTGCGGGCGATCATCTCCTTGGGCGGGTACCAATCCGGCCAGGCCTGCTTGGAATTGACCGTGGCGGTGCCGGACCACGAGAAGCCCTGCTTGCCGACGCCGACGCCGTAGCGGCGGGCGCGGCCGCCCTGCTCGACCAGGGTAAGTTGGTGGGCCCGCGGGTCCACGATGATCGTGCCCGGCTCGTAGGGGCCGTTATAGGCGATCTCCTGCCGGAGGTAGGCCGGGTTCATCTTCTTGTAGTTGAAGGCCTGGACCGGGAATACGTCGTCCGGGATCGGCCCATACGCCTTGGCGTAGTCGATCGGACCGTCGTCGGGCGCGCGCAGCACGGCCTTCGCCTTCGCCGCCTCGATCGGGGAGAGACCCTCGGCCGGTGGCGTTCCGGCGGCGCGCCGGGGCAGCGCGGTCGGATCGTCGAAATCCGGAGCGTAGACCGGGGCCGCCTGCGGCGCCGGGGCGGCCTGAGGAGCCGGGCGGACCACCGGCGGGCGGCCGGTATAGGGCAGGTAGCGGTCGCCGCGGCGGACGTAGAACGCGCCGTTCTGGTCCTGATAGAGCTGTCCGTCGTCGCCGAACCCATCGATCCCGGATTCGGCGACCGGGCCGCGACCTTGAGCGTGTGCTGTCGAGGCGAGCGCGAGGACGGTGAAGCCGGCCAGGAACAGGCGGCGGAACGGGGCGGACATGGCGCGGTTTTCCCTGGATGGCGCGGCGTCACCGGGAGCGTGCGGCGGCGCGCGATCGAGCAGGCCAGCACGAATACGCAGCCAAGCTCATTCCAGGCCTTAGCAAAGATCCTGCGGCATCGCCAAGTTGCATGCGTCCTCACCGGGTGAAGTCTGCTGTCGCCGCGTGTACTTCTCCGCACTTGTGTTGCGTTCCTGCCTCAACCGCCTGCCCCGCCGTTCACCCTGATGCAGGAACGGGCGGGACGAATCCGGTTCCGAGCGGCACCGGCCTTGCGCCGGCCAGCAACCTCCGGTTGATGCCAGCCAACGGCATTTTCGTCGGGCGAAAGGTCTTGGTCGTGCACGCGCGTGTTTTGGTGAGCGCTACAATTCTGGTTGCGGCGCTGGTTGTCGGACCGAGCGCGCAGGCCCGCCGGGCCGCGACGGCGGAGCCGACCAAGGTCGCCGAGCCGGCCGGGACCTGGACGTCGGGGACCCAGCCCGAGCGCGAGTGCGGCCGCGCCCGTCGCAAGTTCTGGGTGCCCCAGGAGGGTTGGATCGTCCGTACCGTCGTTTCGTGCCGTTGAGGGGGCACCGCTGAGGCGCGCGGTTTCGCGGATCGCCCGATTCCGGGGCAGGGTTGCCCGGATCGACGCCAATGCTGCCGTCGGCCGAGATCGTGTTTTTTTAGGTCGGATGCGTTGCCGGACGGTCGTGACAGCACGCAAAGTCTCGTTCGCGCATAGCGCCCCACGCCACCTCATCCCGGGTGGCGTGGGGCCAGCTGCGTCTCGCCTGTCAGTGCAATCGCGGCGAAGCAACCGAGGAAAACACCCCGGTCCGGGATCGCGCTGGTGAGCTTCGCTGCGGTTTGAACGACGGCGTGGGCCGATTGAAGGCCGTACTGGCCAGAGCGATCTCAAGAACCCTGTGGCGCCCCCAAAAAATTTGGCACGCATGCTGCATTGCCGAAGCGCCGCGCCCTGCTGCGGCGGTGGAGCAACGACGCTCCAAACAGCGGACGGTGTGAGTCCGGATCCCCGGCATGAGCGACCGCGTAGCGGTTCGCCTCACTTAGACGAGCACCAGCTATGGCCAGCTTCAAGACGGCGATGAAGTCGGGTCACCCCCCGACACTGTTTGCGGCGTTCCTCTACTTCGACTTCTGCTTCGCCATCTGGGTCCTGAACGGCGCCATGGGCCCATTCATCACCGAGACCTACAAGCTTACGCCGGCTCAGACCGGGTTCATGATCTCGCTCCCGATCTTGGCCGGCGCGCTGATGCGCTTCCCGCTCGGAATCCTCGCCCAGTATATCGGCCGGAAGAACGCTGCGATCACGGAGATGACCGTGATCATGATGGCGATGGCCTACGGCTTCTTCGCAGTCTCCTCGTATAACGATGTGCTCGCCATGGGCGTGCTGCTCGGCATCGCGGGCGCCTCCTTCGGCGTGGCTCTGTCCCTCGGCTCGGGCTGGTTCCCGGCTGAGCACAAGGGCTTGGCGATGGGCATTGCGGGGGCCGGCAATTCCGGAACCGTGCTGGCCGTGCTGTTCGCCCCGCCGCTGGCGCAGGCCTACGGCTGGCAGACCACTTACGCCTTCGCGGGCGTGGTGATGCTGATCCCGCTCGCGGTCATGATCGTGTTCGCCAAGGAGCCGCCGGATACCGCGCACCAGTCGTTCAAGGAGCACGTCTCCTGCTTGTTCACCAAGGACGGCTGGGCGTTCTCGCTGATCTACGTGATCACCTTCGGGGGCTTCGTCGGCCTGTCGAACTTCCTGCCGACCTTCTTCTATGAGCAGTTCTCGGTGACCAAGGTGGAGGCCGGCCGCCTGACCATGCTGGCGGCCTTCATGGGCTCGGGCATCCGGATCGTCGGCGGGTATTACGCCGACCGGATGGGCGGGATCGCGGTCCTATCGGTGGTGCTGCTCGCGGCGATCGCGACCTTCCTGTCGCTGATGGCGACGCCCTCGCTCGCCGTGACCACGCTGCTGTTCATGCTCTGCTTCGCGGCGCTCGGTGCCGGCAACGGCGCCCTGTTCCAGCTCGTGCCCCTGCGCTGGCCGGCCAACACCGCCGTCGCAGGCTCGATGATCGGCGAGGTCGGGGCGCTGGGCGGCGCGATCCTGCCGAACGTCATGGGCCTCTCGAAGCAGTACACCGGCTCGTTCTCACTCGGCTTCGTCGGCTACGCGGTGTTCACGACCGCGGTGCTCGGATGCCTGATGCTGTGGCAGCGCAAGTGGGTCGGTAGCTGGGTCGGTCCGCGCGGCAAGGCGCTGGGCGGCGAGGCGGAGACCGGTCAGCTCCAGCCAGCGACGGTTTGACGGAACCGACACGATCCAGACCCGCAAACGTCCAACGGGAGCCGCAAGGCTCCCGTTTTTCGTTCGAGGCGCTCAAATTGAATTCGTGCTGGGTCCCCTCGACGCATGGTTGCCTTCCGGTGCAAGAGGCGTTTGAATAACGAATACCAAAATGCGCACGTCCCTCCGGACGGGGCGCGAGGCGACCGCGAAACGCGGCGTTTCCGAGGGAGGAATGGTCGATGTTGAAGCGCGTCAGCGCCACCAACGCCGTGCTCGGCCTGCTCTGCGTGATGTATTTCATCACGTATCTGGACCGCGTGAACATCGCGACCGCCGGCGCCGAGATCATCCGCGAATTCGGCATGTCGAAGACCGACTTCGGTCTGATCCTGTCGGCCTTCGCCTACCCGTACGCGATCTTCCAGGTGATCGGCGGCTCCGTCGGCGATAAGTTCGGGGCGCGGCGCACGCTGCTGGTCTGCGGTCTGGTCTGGGCCTCGGCCACGATCCTGACCGGTTTGGTCGGCGGCATCGTCAGCCTGTTCCTGGCCCGCGTACTGCTCGGCTTCGGTGAGGGCGCGACCTTCCCGACCGCAACCCGGGCCATGCAGAACTGGACCGCGCCGGGCCGGCGCGGCTTCGCGCAGGGCATCACCCACGCCTTCGCCCGGCTCGGCAACGCCGTGGCGCCGCCGATCGTGGCGTTCCTGATGTACCATTTCGGATGGCGCACCAGCTTCGTGATCCTGGGCGGGATCAGCTTCGTATGGGTGGTAATCTGGTACCTGTATTTCCGAGACGATCCGTCCGATCACCCGAAGATCACCGCCGATGAACTCGACGCGCTGCCGCCGCCGCGCAAGGTCGGCGCGAAGCAATCGGTGCCGTGGGGACCGCTTGCCCGGCGCATGCTGCCGGTGACGATCACGTATTTCTGCTACGGCTGGACCCTGTGGCTGTTCCTCGGCTGGCTTCCGAGCTTCTTCAAGGAGAATTACGGCCTTGACCTGAAGAACTCGGCCCTGTTCGCGTCGGGGGTCTTCTTCGCCGGCGTCGTCGGCGATACGGTCGGCGGCATGCTGAGCGACTCGATCCTCCATCGCACCGGCAACGTGAAGCTCGCCCGCCTGTCGGTGATCGTGGTCGGCTTCCTCGGCGCGGCCGCGAGCCTGGCGGGCGTGTTCCTCACCCGCGACCTGACCCTGGTGGCGCTGCTGCTGTCCTCCGGCTTCTTCTTCGCCGAGCTGGTGATCGGCCCGATCTGGTCGGTGCCGATGGACATCGCGCCGAAATATGCCGGCACCGCCAGCGGGCTGATGAACACCGGGTCGGCCATTGCGGCGATCGTCTCACCGATCGTGTTCGGGCTCATCGTCGACCTGACCGGGAGCTGGACATTGCCGTTCGTGGGCTCGGTCGGTCTCTGCCTGCTCGGGGCGGCCCTCGCCTTCACGATGCATCCCGAGCGCGAGTTCGTGGACCCCGTCACCGGGCCGGTGGGTCCCGTGGCGCCCGCGCCGGCCGGGGAGTAGCGCCGCGATGGTGGAGACGACCGGACGGTCCGGGCCGCTCGCCGGCATGCGGGTGATCGAGCTGGCTCACATCATGGCCGGCCCAGTCTGCGGCCTGATGCTCGCCGACATGGGCGCGGAGGTCATCAAGGTCGAGAAGATGGACGGCGACGACACCCGCCGCACCGTCCCCCCGGCGCTCGAGGGCGAGAGCGCCGCCTACATGATGATGAACCGCGGCAAGCGCGGGCTGAGCCTCGATCTCAAGAACCCGGACGGCTTGGCGGTGCTGCGCCGGCTGCTCGGGACGGCCGACGCGCTGATCGAGAATTACCGCGGCGGCACCATGGAGCGCCTCGGCATTGGCTACGACACCCTGCGGCAGGAGTTTCCCGCACTGGTCTACTGCTCGCTCTCGGGCTTCGGCCGCACTGGACCCTATGCCGACCGCGCCGGGTTCGACTTGGTCGCGCAAGGGATGAGCGGTCTGATGTCGGTGACCGGGGAGGGCCCCGGCCGGCCGCCGATGAAATGCGGACCGCCGGTGACCGACATCACCGCCGGGATCCTGGCCGCCATGGGCGTGCTCGCGGCCTATGTGCACCGGCTGAAGACCGGACGGGGCCAAGCGGTCGACACCTCGCTGTTCGAGGCCGGGATCACCCACACTTACTGGCAGTCGGCCATCGCCATGGCCACCGGGATCGCCCCGGGGCCGATGGGCTCGGCCCATCCGCTGAACGCCCCCTACGAGGCGTTCGCGACCGCCGACGGATGGATCACCATCGGGGCGGCCAACCAGACCAACTGGCTGCGGATGCTCAAGGCGATCGACGCCGAGGCCCTGGCCGAGGATCCGCGCTTCGCCCTCAACCGCGACCGCATGGCCAACCGCCACGAACTCGCCGCCACCCTGGCGCCGATCTTTTCCGCGGAGACGTCGGAGGTCTGGCTCGGACGCCTCGAAGCCGGGGGCGTCCCGGCGGGGCCGGTGCTCGACGTCAACGCCATGCACCGGGACCCGCAGACGCTCGCCCGCGAGATGGTGGTAGAGGTCGAGCACAGCCGGGTCGGCCGCATGAAGACGCTCGGTCTGCCGGTGAAGTTTTCCGACACGCCCGGTCGGGTCCACGGACCTGCGCCGTTGCTCGGCGAGCATTCCCGAGCGATCCTGGGCGAGGCGGGCTACACCGCCGCCGAGATCGACGGCCTGATCGACAGGGGCGTGGTCCGCGAGACCGCGGCCTGAATCCTCCCCGACCCGGAGACGCAGCGATGAGTGCCACGCCCGCCACCGACGAGCTGCTGTTCACCACCGACGCGGCCGGGATCGCCCGGATCGTCCTCAATCGGCCGCAGGCGCGAAACGCGCTGACCTTCGCGATGTACCAGGGGCTGATCACCTGTTGCGATGCGATCGCCGCCGATCCGGCCGTGAAGGCGCTGATCATCACCGGTGCCGGCGACAAGGCCTTCGCGGCCGGCACCGACATCGCCCAGTTCCGCAGCTTCGAGACCGCCGAGGACGCGCTGGGCTACGAGCGCTTCATGGACCGGGTGCTCGGCGCCCTGGAACGGCTGCGGGTGCCGACCATCGCGGCGATCGCCGGCGCCTGCACGGGTGGTGGCGCCGCCATAGCGGCGGCCTGCGACCTGCGGATCGCCACGCGCGACGCCCGATTCGGCTTCCCCATCGCCCGAACCCTCGGCAACTGCCTCAGCCAGGGTAATCTCAAGCGGCTCTCGGGGCTGATCGGTCCGGCGCGGGTGAAGGACATCATCTTCACCGCACGCCTCGTGGGCGCCGAGGAGGCGCTGTCCATCGGCCTCGTCGGCGAGGTGGTGGACGACCGCGCGGCGCTGACCGACCGCGTCGACGCCCTGGCACAGCTGCTCGCCGGCCACGCGCCGCTCACCATGCAGGCCACCAAGGAAGGCCTGCGCCGCCTCGCCGAGGAGGAGCCGACCGCCGACGGCGCGCCGCATCCCGGCGATGACCTGATCCTGCTGTGCTACATGAGCCGGGATTTTCGGGAGGGCATGGAGGCGTTCCTGGGCAAGCGCACGCCGGAATGGAGCGGCCGTTGAGCCCTTCGCTCACCCGGGCTCCTGGCAGACATCGACCCAGACGGCCCCGGTCAATTCGGCCATGCGGCCGGGGGTGATGCGCACGGCGCTGTTCGTGCTGCCGGCCGCCGGGACGACCTCGTCGAAGGCCCGGAGCGAGACGTCGCAATAGACCGGCAACGGCGCGGCCAGCCCGAACGGGCAGACCCCGCCGACCGGGTGGCCCGTGAGCGCTTCGACCTCGCCGAGATCGAGCATCCGGACCTTGCCACCGAACACGGCCTTCGCCTTCCTGTTGTCGAGGCGCGCGTCGCCGCGGGTCACCACCAAGGCGACCTGATCGCCGATGCGGATCGAGAGCGTCTTGGCGATCTGAGCCGGGGCGACCCCGTGGCCGGCGGCGGCTTCCGCCACGGTCGCAGTGCGGGTGGACAGCTCGATGACCGCGATGTCGGGCGCCTTGTCGGCGAAGAACGCGCGGACCGTCTCAAGACTCATGAAGGTGTCCTTCGGGTAACGCAGGCCGTGGCGAGGGCGGCCGATAGATCAGCGAAGCATCCGGAACACCCGCGTCGCCGTTCATAGAGGATGCGGGCGTGGCGGGGAAAGCGCTGCAGTTTGACCTGCAGCCAACTCCGCGCTGAATCGGGATGCGCCGCCGCGAAGCGACTATCTTTTGCGGCGGTTTGGGCGCAGGCTCATTGCATTACCGGAAGAGCGGCAACAGGCTCCGGTGACTGAGGACGGCATGTCCCCGCCTGTGATCGGCGGACGAAGACATGGCAAACCTCCTCGTATTCCCGGCCACCCCGTCCGGTGCGCCGACGACCTACCAGGCCTACCGGTTCTCCCCGAATGGCAGCGTCCGTTCGACCGTCCCGGTGGACGCCCTGGATGACGACGCGGCCGAGCGCCACGCCACCACCCTGCTAGACGGTCACCGCATCGAGCTCTGGGCCCGCGGGCGCTTCATCGCGCATGTCAAACCGTAGGCCATCGCTGCCGCGACCGCGCCGTCACGTCACCCGCCTCGAACCGAAGGATCGACACCATGGCCTCCGAGAAGCAGCGTAGCAATCGTGAGACGAAGAAGCCCAAGAAGGCGGTGCCGAAGATGAATGCGGCGGCCCCGTCGCAGAAGAACCCCGTCTCGGCGGCCGTTAAGAAGTCCGAGGGACGCTGAATTCAAGCGGATCGGTTCGCGCGTGTCGGCATTGTACAACGCGCGATGCCGGCAGCGTTGCCAGACTTAAAAACCACGTCTGGCGAGATCGGATTTCGAGGGTTTTTAACCGACCGTGCACCGCGTTTCGGTGCGGTCGCCCACGGGCTTGCGCACCGGAAACCGGTGCGGGATCCCTCATCCCGAACAACGCGACGTCCTAAAACGCGGCCTCTTTGGGCCGCCACGCGCGGCCTTCTCCGTGCGGGCGAGGGGACCCACGTTCCATCCCGCCCCCGTATTGCCCGGCCCGAGCGGCGGATCCGCCTGCGCGCACGGGAGAAGAGCCCCACCACGCTCTTTGGCTCATCCCCCCGAATCTTACGCGCTCTTAGCGGGAAGTCCTTCAGGATGACCTGAGCGGGCCGGCACAGCCTCCTCGAACACGCTCGGGACCCGCCGCCCCGCCTTCACCCCTTCAACGGTCGTGCCTGCAGGATCGCCGCCCGCACGAAGGGCCGCTTCAACTGCGTGCCGACATTGGCGCGCCCGACGAATTCCTGGGCACCGGGATGGCTGCGCACCGCCTTGACGAGGTTCAGCCGGTGGCCGCTGCGGAACCGGTAGGGCTCGCCCACCGCCCCGGCGAGGAACGCCTCGACGCTGGCGTCGATCTCGTCCTCGGCGATCACGTTCGCCGTGTGCAGCATCTGGATGGTCTGAAGGTCGGTCATCTCGAATAGATAGGGCAGCGGCGCCGGTCACACAGCGAAGGTTACCGGCACCGCCGTTTGTTGGGAAGTCCGGCGCTACCGCGTCGTAGCGAGGAGCAGGTCCGGCAGCCACATGGCGATCCCCGGCACCAGGCACAGGATCAGGATCGCCGCCGCCATCAGGATCACGAAGGGCAGGGTGCCCCAGATGATGTCCGAGAGCGGGATGTCGGGGGCGATGTTCTTGATGACGAAGATGTTGAGGCCCACCGGCGGGTGGATCAGCCCCATCTCCATGGTGATGGTCATCACCACTCCGAACCACACCAGGTCGAAGCCCGCGGCCTTGAGGGGCGGCAGGATGATCGGGGCGGTCATCAGGATGATCGAGACCGGCGGCAGGAAGAAGCCGAGCACGATCACCAGGCCGAGGATCGTCACCAGCAGCACCCAGGGCGAGAGCTGCATCGCCACGATCGCGGCCGCGGCCGATTGCGACAGGTGCAGGTAGCTCATCACGTAAGCGTAGAGCAGCGACATGCCGATGATCAGCATCAGCATGGTCGATTCCCGCAACGTCGCGATCAGGATCGGGCTGACGTCCCGGAACCGCCACACGCCGTAGATCGCGGCGATCAGGCCGAGCGCCAGCAGGCCGCCGAGACCGGCCGTCTCCGAGGGCGTGGCGTAGCCGCCGTAGAGCGCCACCATCACGCCGGTGAGCAGGACCACGAACGGCAGCACCCGCGGCAACGTCGAGAAGCGCTGGGCCATGCTGTATTGTTCGTCGGCCAGGATCGGCGAGGCCGGTCCGCCGCGCTCCAGCACCGCCTTGGCGGCGGTGAATTCCGACCGGAACCGGTACATCGCCCAACTGGCGAACAGGGCGACCAGCAACAGCCCCGGTCCGATCCCGGCCAGGAACAGGCGCCCGAGGGATTGCTCCGAGGCGACCGCGTACAGGATCATGGTGATCGAGGGCGGCAGCAGGATCCCGAGGGTCCCGCCGGCCGCGATGATCCCGGCGGCGAAGCCCGGCGAGTACCCGCGCTTGCGCATCTCCGGAATGCCGGCGGAGCCGATTGCCGAGCAGGTCGCCGGGCTCGAGCCCGCCATGGCGGCGAACAACGCGCAGGCGAAGACGTTGGCGATGCCGAGGCCGCCGGGGATGCGATGCATCCAGGCATGCATCGCCGAATAGAGGTCCTGGCCCGCCCGGGACCGCCCGATCGCCGCGCCCTTCAGGATGAACAGCGGGATCGACAGCAGGGTGATCGAGGCCATCTCCTCGTAGACGTTCTGCGCGACCGTATCGAGGGAGGCGCTCGGCATGAACGCGACCATGAAGGCCAGCGCCACCGCGCCGAGCGCGAACGCGATGGGGATGCCCGACAGCATCGCCCCGAGGGTGGCTCCCGCATACAGGAAGCCGATCGCCGCCGTGCTCATCACTTGACCCTCGCGTCGACCGTCCGGCCCATCGGATCGGGCCCCTGCGGGGTGACCGCGGGCGCGTCGCGCATATCCTTGTTGACGTCGGCGCCGATGCCGATCTTCGGCTTGGCCCAGCCCGCCGCCCGCGGCCCGTAGAGCAGAGCCTCGGCGATCTGCAGGACGAATTGCAGGCACAGCAGGCTCATGCCGGCGGCCATCAGCGTGTAGGGGATCCAGAGCGGGGGCCCCCAGGTCGATTGCGAGGTCTGGCCGTCGACCCAGGCCTCGTGGTCGAGGGACCAGCTCTTCCAGGCGAAGAACAGGCAGAACATCAGGCTGATCACGTCTACCAGCAGCAGCCGGACCCGGTTGACCGCCGGCGGCAGCAGCCCGGTCAGCGCCTCGATCGCGACGTGACCGCGCTTGGCCTGGACCCCGGCGGCGGAGAAGAAGGTCGCCCCGACGATCAGGAAGACCGCCATCTCGTCCTGCCAGTCGGTGGGCTCCTTCAGGAGGTAGCGGACAACGACGCTGTGGCTCAGCACTAGGCAGGCGCCGACGAGGCAGAGGCCGCCGAGGCCGAGGATCACGCGGTTGATGCCGCGCAGCGCCCGGTCGAACAGGCCGAGCAGGCCGGGAAGGCGCGGCTCCTCTGCGCCCTTGCCGTCCGGGATCGCGGTGGCGGCGTCGAAGCCGTGGCTCACGCGACCTGCTCCGCCAGCTTCAGCAACTCCGCGCAGCTCGCGTTGCGGCCGGCATAGTCCTTCCAGGCGGTCTCCCGGGCGAGTTCGCGCCACTGGCTCAGCGACTGCTCGTCGAGCTGCGAGACCTTGGCGCCGGCCTTGGAGAAGATCGCCTCCACCCGGGTGTCATCCTCCTTCGCGCCGGCCTGCCCGAAGGATTCGAGCTCGGCACCGACAGCCATGATCAGGTCCTGCTGGTCCTTCGGCAGGCCGGAGAACACCGTCTTGGACATCATGATCGGCTCGAGCATGAACCAGTAGGAGCGCTCACGGCCCGAGGTCAGCGCCTTCGCGAGCTCCTCCAGGCGGAACGAGATCAGGCTGGTGGACGAGGTGATCACCGCGTCACAGGCCCCGGTCTGCATCGCAGCGTAGGACTCGTTCGACGGGATCGACAGGGTGGCGGCACCGGCCTGCTTCATCATCAGGTCCATCTCGCGGGAGCCGCCGCGGACCTTCATGCCCTTGGCGTCGGCCGGCGCGATCAGCCCCCGCTCGCGGCTGGCGACACCGCCGGCCTGCCAGACCCAGGAGACCAGCACGATCCCCTTGGACTCCAGCAGCTCTGTGAGCTTGCGGCCCACCGGCGCCGACTTCCATGCGAGAGCCTGCGCGTAGGAGGTCACGAGCGCCGGCATCAGGCCGATGTTCAGCTCCGCGATCTCGCCGCCCGCGTAGGGGCTCGGGTAGAGCGACATGTCGAGCGCGCCCTTGCGCATGGCGCCGAACTGGGCGTTCGTCTTCATCAGGGAGGAGCCCGGATAGACCTGAACCTCCAGCGCGCCCTTCGAGCGCTCGCCGACCGCCTGGGCGAATTTTCGGCACATCCGGTCCCGGAAATCGCCCTCGTCGATGGTCCCGCCCGGGAACTGGTGGGACAGCTTCAGCACGGTCGCGGCTTGCGCGGCGCCGAGGCCGAATCTCAGGATGGCGGGCGCCGCGAGGGCGGCTGCAACCAGCGAACGACGTGTTGGCGTCATGGCGTTCTCCCGCACCGCACACTTGGCGGCATCAATTTTGTGCGTCGCAATACTGATATGCTGCGCTTGTATGCACGAAAGACGCTCTTGTATATTTTGTCAACACTGAAGCATATGTGACTGGCGGAACGTCGGCCGGTGTTTCAGGAAGCCGAAGCAGGCAGCGTCCATGGTCGGCGCAGAGGGACCGGAGGGATGAGTCACGCCCAGCGCCTGAGGCAGCGGATCGAGGACGAGATCGTCTCGGGCGATCTCGCGCTCGGGTCGCGCCTCGATGAGAACCAGCTGGCTTTGCGCTTCGGCGTCTCGCGCACGCCGATCCGGGAGGCGTTGCTGCAACTGGCGGCGACCGGCCTGGTCCAGGCCAAGCCGCGGCGGGGCGCCATCGTGAGCGCGCCGGAGCCATATCTCCTGCTTGCGATGTTCGAGGCCATGGCGGAGATCGAGGCGGCCTGCGGCCGTCTCGCCGCCCGGCGCCTGGTCCCCGAGGATTCGGAGGCCCTGCAGGCGGCGCTCGCCGGCTGCAAGGCAGCGATGGCCCAGGAAGATACCGAGAGCTACTACGCCGAGAATTACGTGTTCCATACGGTGGTCTACCGGGCGAGCCGCAACGCCTTCCTGGCCGAGCAGGCCCTATCGCTGCACCGTCGGCTTGCGCCCTACCGCAGGTTGCAACTACGGGTCCGGCAGCGGCTTCCGCAATCGTTGGCCGAGCATGAGGGGATCGTGGCCGCGATCATGGCCGGCGACGAAGTCGCGGCGGCCGAAGCCCTGCGCAGCCACGTCATCGTCCAGGGCGACCGCTTCACAGATCTGTTGGCCGGACTCCGGACGCCGAGCGCCGCTTGAGCGTGCGGGGGGACAGCTTAACCGTAAACCCCGGCTACGATTGCTTAGCTTGCCGATCCGACTCGACTAGAAGTGGAGCTATCGGCATGTTCGTCCCGAGAAATCGGGGAAGGTCATGCTGAAGGACATCGTGAGAAGCGCCGGGCGCCGGGCCGGACTCGACATCTTCCGGGCGAGCACCGAGCCGTTCCGCTGGAGCCATACGGTCCACGATTACCACCCGGTGGTGCCGTCCTCCCGCTGGACGCCCGGAAGCGCGCCACACGGCCAGCTCCGATCGGTCCTGGCCCGGGAGAGCGCAGCCTACGACGCGTTCCTGACGGCATTGGAAGCGCAGGCCGACCTGCTCCACAGCGTCCCCCACGATCCCGCCATCGGCGATCCGGCGACGCCGCACTGGAACAACACCTGGTTCACGGCCCTCGACGCGGCCGCCCTGATGACGATGCTCGCCTGGAAGCGGCCGGCCCGCTACCTCGAGATCGGGTCCGGCTGCTCCACGTGCTTTGCCCGCTACACGATCGATGCGCTGGCATTGCCGACCGCGATCACCTCGATCGACCCGATGCCCCGCCGCGAGATCGATGCGCTCTGCGACACGACGCTTCGCACGCCCCTCGAAGGCTGCGACCTCCGGATCTTCGAAGAGTTGCGCGCCGGGGACATCGTTTTCTTCGACGGATCACACAGATCCTTCGCCAATTCCGACGTGACGGTGTTCTTCTTCGAAGTCATGCCCCGGCTCGCCCCGGGCGTGATCGTGCAGATCCACGACATCTTCATCCCGGACGACTACCCGGCCGCGTGGAACTGCCGACTGTACAACGAGCAGTACCTGCTCGCCGCCATGCTGATGTGCGGGGCGCCGCCGTTCCGGGTGACCGCCCCGGTGATGTATCTCTGCCAGGATCCGGCGACGAGCGCCCGGGTGGAGGCGGTCTTCGCCGCCCGCGGGCCGGGGCCCGACATACCGTTCCTCTATCCCAACGATTCCCGCACCCCGGGCGCCTCGTTCTGGTTCGAGATGACGGCTCAGTCGACCTCGACCACCCCGTAATTGGCTGCGATCACGGACTTTTTCCCGCGGATGTGCTCGCGCATCAGGGTCGCGAGGGCGGTGCCGTCCCGGGCGCGCAGCAACGCGATCATGCGCTCGTGCTCCGAGACGGCCCGGGACCACTGGTCCGGGGTCTGCCGGGCGGAGTAGCGCGATCGCTGGATCCGGCCGGACAGGCTCTCGTAGATGTTGGCGAGGACGGTGTTGCGGCTCGCCGCCATGATGCCTTCGTGGATCTGCCGGTTGCGGCTGAAATATCCAGCCTCGTCACCCGCCTTCCAGGCCGCCACCATCGCTTCGTGGTCGGCCTCGATCGCGTCGATCTCGGAATCCGAGATCGTCCGGCAGGCGAGATCGCCCGCAGTGGCTTCGAGCCCGGCGATCACCTCCATCATCTCCTCGAGTTCGGTCTCTGAGATGCTGGCGACGCGCGCCCCGCGGTTGGGGAGGAGTTCGAGCAAGCCCTCGGTCGCGAGGATCTTGATCGCCTCTCGCAGGGGCGTGCGCGAGATCCCGAAACGCTCCGTCAGTTCGCCTTCGTTGATCCGCGCCTTCGGCTCCATCTCTCCGGAGCGGATCAGTTCGCGCATCCGGTCCGCCACCTCGTCGTGAAGATAGCGGCGGCTGATCCCGATGCCGGGGTCGATCTTGTTCATGGGCCCACGGTGCACGCACGGTCAAAGCAACCTATGTGCATGTGTAGGTGCCCGGCAATTCAGTGTCGAGGCGGCGGGGCATGCACGAGCGCGTCATCGAGGAGGCGGGCCACGTGTTCCGCGCGCAGGCCGAGGCCGTCGTGGATCTGGTGACGGCAGCTCGTTCCATCGGCCACCACGATGTCGCCGGGCCCGGCCGCGCGCAGGGCGGGGAAGAGGGACAGCTCGGCCATCGCGAAGGAGGTCTCGATCGTCTCGGCACCGTAGCCGAACGCCCCGGCCATCCCGCAGCAGCTCGATTCGATGACCCGGACATCGAGGCCGGGCACGCTCCGCAGCACCGTTTCCACCGAGCCCATCACGCCGAAAGATTTCTGGTGACAATGCCCGTGCAGGTGCGCGATGCGGCCCCCCTGGTCGGCAAGCGGCAGCGTGATCCGCCCGGCCGCCAAGTCTCCGGCCAACAGCTCCTCGAAGAGGAACGATTGCCGGGCCAACAGAGCGGCCTGGTCTCTCGGCAGCAATGCGGAAAACTCGTCTCGGAAGGTCAGCAGGCAGGACGGCTCCAGGCCGACCACGCGGGCGCCGGCCTGGATAAACGGCAGGAGCGTGTCCAGGGTCCGGCGTGCCTCGGCGCGGGCGCGGTCGGTCTGGCCGGAGGCGAGCCAGGTCCGACCGCAGCAGAGCGGGCGCCGCCCCCGGGTCGGATAGACCCGGTGGAGCCGGTATCCCGCCACCCGGAGCACCCGCTCGGCCGCCTCCAGGTTCTCCCGCTCGAAGGCGCGGTTGAAGGTGTCGCCGAACAGGATGATGTCGCGGAAATCGCCCGTCACGTCGCCGGGATGCGCCGCCTCGCCCTGCTCGCTCCAGGGGCGCCGCCAGCGCGGCAGCGACCGCTTGGCCGAGAGACCGACCATCCGCTCCGAGAGGGCCGCCAGCGCCGGGTGCCGGTCGCGCAGGTTGAGGAGCGGGGCGAGCTTGGCGGCGATCCCGGCGTAATGCGGCATCAGGCCGATCAGCCGGTCGCGCAGGGGCAGCCCGTGGCGGGCGTGGTAGTGGTGCAGGAACTCCACCTTCATCTTGGCCATGTCGACCCCGGTCGGGCATTCCCGCCGGCAGGCCTTGCAGGAGACGCACAGGTCGAGGGTGCGCTTCATCGCCTTGCTGGTGAAGGCGTCGGGCCCGAGCTGACCCGAGATGGCGAGGCGCAGGGAATTGGCCCGGCCGCGGGTGAGGTGCTCCTCCTCGCGGGTCGCCCGGTAGGACGGGCACATCGCCCCACCGGCGAGCTTCCGGCAGGTGCCGTTGTTGTTGCACATCTCGACCGCCGAGCCGAAGCCGCCCCAGTCCGACCAGTCGAGGGCGGGCTTCACGGGCTCGGTCACCGCGTAGTCGGGCTTGAACCGGAACAGGCTCCGGTCGTCCATGCTCAGCGGCCGGACGATCTTTCCGGGATTGAGCCGGTTCTCGGGGTCGAACGCGTCCTTCACCGTCTCGAACGCGCCGGTCAGGACCGGTCCGAACAGCGGCGCGATGTATTCCGAGCGTGAGATGCCGTCGCCGTGCTCGCCGGAATAGGAACCCTTGTACCGGCGCACCAGGTCGGAGGTCTCCTCCGCGATGGCGCGCATGCGCGTCACGTCGCCCCCGTCCTTCATGTCCAGGATCGGTCGGACATGGAGGCAGCCTACGGAGGCGTGGGCATACCAGGTGCCGCGGGTACCGTGCTTGGTGAACACCGCGGTGACCGCATCGGTGTAGTCGGCGAGGTGCTCCAGCGGCACCGCGCAATCCTCGATGAACGAGACCGGCTTCGCGTCGCCCTTCATCGACATCATGATGTTGAGGCAGGCCTCGCGCACCTCCCACACGGAGCGCTGGCGCGCCGGCTCCAGGATCTCCACGACGGCATCGGCATGGCCATGGTCGGCCATGCAGGCGTCCAGGCGCTTCAGGTCGCGCTTCAGGGCAGCGAGGTCGTCCCCGGCGAACTCCGCGAGCAGCAGGCAGTTCGGCTTGCCGCGGGTGATGTCAGCCAGCGTCGCGCGGAACAGCGGGATGTCGGCGCCGAGCACCAGCACGTTGTTGTCGACCAACTCGACCGCCACCGGATCGAGCGCCACGATGTGCTGGGTCGTCTCCATGGCGGCCCGGAACGACGGAAAGTGGCAGACGCCCATCACCCGGTGCGCGGGCAGGCGCGACAGCTTGAGGGTGACCGAGGTCGTCGCGGCGAGCGTTCCTTCCGAGCCGACCAGCAGATGCGCGAGGTTCGGGCGCGGCTCGATCAGCGCATCGAGGTTGTATCCCCCCACACGCCGCTGGACCTTCGGGTAGCGGGCTTCAATCTCGTCGCGATGGCTCTCGGCCAGCGCGCGCATGCGCCCCGCCAAGGCTTCCGCGTGGCTGGCGCCCGTGACACCGGTGGCCGCGTTGCCGGTGAGGCCGAAGCCGAACGCCTCGCCGCCGGGAAGCAGGGCGTCGATCGCCAGGACGTTGTCGCTCATCTTGCCGTAGCGCAGCGAGCGGGCGCCGCAGGAATTGTTGCCGGCCATGCCGCCGATGGTGCAGCGGGTCGCCGTCGAGGGCTCCACCGGGAAGAACCAGCCGTCCGCCTTCACGCGGGTGTTGAGCCGCTCCAGCACCATGCCGGGTTCGACGGTGATCGTGCCGGCCTCGGGGTCGTAGGCGCGGACGCCGTTGAAGTGGCGCGAGCAATCGAGGACGAGGCCGGAGCCGATCGGCTGCCCGTTCTGAGAGGTGCCGCCGCCCCGCAGGATCACCGGGGCGCCGTGATCGGCGGCGATCCGCAGCGTCGCAGCGATATCCGCGGCCGAGCGCGGCAGCACCACGCCGGCGGGCATGATCTGGTAGATCGACGCGTCGGTGCTGTAGCGGCCGCGGGTGAACGCATCGAACCGCGCTTCGCCCTGAAGTTGCTCGGCGAGTTTGCGCGCCATTCCGCCATCCAGGCGTGCCGCCGCCCGCGGCGATGCCGCAGTTCGAGCCTTGGCTTGCGTCACGGCCGATCCCTCCCGAAGGCGCGTCCCCGCCCATGGAGCGATCGTATTCAAAATTCACGAGAGAGGGAACGGCTGGTTGAGGGAGTGGCCTTTAGGCACACGCCAATGACAACGCTGTCGACCGAACGATTGGACGCCCCAGCATCCACCGCGTCATCCCGGGGCTGCGTGGCGGGGTCTGGGATCCATAGACCCCGCCAGCCAAGGATTTTGCACCGTTGGTGGTTATCGATTTCTAGGTCGGATGCGACGCCCCGGGATGACAGTGTGATCTTCGCTGCCCCCGGTCTATCGCCGGCCCAGGAGTGATTTTGGAAAATTCAAGATCTGCCGTAATGGAAATCCATCAATACAGTCCTGACGTTCGTTCTACACATGGTAGGTTTCTACCTGAAATGAAACCGCATACATAATCTCAATGGTTATCCCGCGGGACGCCGGACGCCTGCGCTACCTTCTGGAACTTCACGGCACCCTTCAGCACCATGCCTTCGTCGAGCTGCGCCACCTGGTCGCGGTAGATCTCTTGCCAGGGCGTTTGCGTGGCCGGGAATGGGAAACCGCCCCGGGACGCCAGGTCCGCGCGGCGGCGGGCGAGTTCCTCGGCCGGGAGCAGGATGTCGGCCCGGCGCGTGTTGAGGTCGATGCGGACCCGGTCGCCGGATTGCAGCAGCGCCAGGCCGCCGCCCACCGCCGCCTCGGGCGAGGCGTTGAGGATCGCGGGCGTTCCCGAGGTTCCGGATTGGCGGCCGTCGCCGATACAGGGGAGGGAGGTCACGCCGCGGCGGATCAGTTCCCCCGGCGGCTGCATGTTCACCACCTCGGCGGCGCCGGGATATCCCACCGGACCGGCGCCGCGCATGATCAGGACGGTGTTCTCGTCGATCCCGAGCGACGGGTCGTCGATGCGGTGGTGATAATCCTCCGGCCCGTCGAACACGACGACGGGGCCCTCGAACGCCATCGGGTCCTCGGGGTTGCGCAGGTAGCGGGCGGCGAATTCCTCCGAGATCACGCAGGTCTTCATGATCGCGGAATCGAACAGGCTGCCCTTGAGGTTGAGGAAGCCGGCCCGCTCCATCAGCGGTGTCGCGTAGGCCCGGATCACGTCGCGGTTCCAGCTGTGCCGCCCGCGATAATTCTCGCCGACGGTGAAGCCGTTGCAGGTCGGGGCCTCGGTGTGGACCTTCCCGGCGTCGATCAGCTCGGCGAACACGGCGGGCAGGCCGCCCGCCCGGAAATACTCCTCGCCGAGCCAGCGGCCGGCGGGCTGCATGTCGACCAGCAGCGGGATCTCGAAGCCGACCCGCTCCCAGTCGTCGCAGGAGAGCGGCACGCCGATATGCTTGGCGATGGCGTTGATGTGGATCGGCGCATTGGTCGAGCCGCCGATGGCGGCGTTGGCCACGATGGCGTTCTCGAACGCCTCCCGGGTCAGGATGTCGGACGGCTTGAGGTCCTCCCAGACCATGTCGACGATGCGCAACCCGGTGGCGTAGGCGGCCTGCCCGCGCTCGCGATAGGGGGCGGGGATCGCCGACGAGCCGGGCAGGGCGAGGCCCAGTGCCTCGGCCAGCGCGTTCATGGTCGAGGCGGTGCCCATGGTGTTGCAATGGCCCGTGGACGGGGCCGACGAGCCGACGATGTCCATGAACTGCTGGAAGTCGATATCGCCGGCGGCATGCCGCTCGCGGGTCTTCCAGACGATCGTGCCCGAGCCGGTCAGCTCCTTCTGGAAGTAGCCGTTGAGCATCGGCCCGACATTGAGTGAGATCGCCGGGATGTTCACGGTGGCGGCGGCCATCAGGCAGGCCGGCATGGTTTTGTCGCAACCGGTCAGCAGCACGACGCCGTCCAGCGGATAGCCGTACAGGACTTCGACCAGCGACAGGTAGGCGAGATTCCGGTCGAGGGAGGCGGTCGGCCGCTTGCCGGTTTCTTGGATCGGGTGACACGGAAATTCGAAGGCGACGCCCCCGGCCGCCGTGATGCCGTCGCGCACGCGCTTGGCCAGTTCCAGATGGTGCCGGTTGCATGGCGACAGGTCGGAGCCCGTCTGGGCGATCCCGATCAGCGGCTTGCCCGAGCGCAGCTCCGCGGGCGTGAGCCCGAAATTCAGGTAGCGCTCCAGGTACAGCGCGGTCATGCCCGGATTGTGCGGATTGTCGAACCACGCCTTCGAGCGCAGGTCGGCGGGAGATACGCGGCGCTTCTCGCTCATGGTCGAATCCTCAGATCGTCATGCCACCGTCGATGGAATAGCTCTGGCCGGTCACGAAGGCGGCCTCGTCGCTCGCCAGGAACACCACCAGCGGGGCGATCTCCTCGGCCGTCGCCAGCCGACCCATGGGCTGGCGGGCGATGAAGGCCTTGCGGGCCTCCACGGGATCGTCGAACGCGTTGATCCGGTCCGCAAGCGAGGGCGTGTCGACGGTGCCGGGGCAGATGCAGTTGCAGCGGATGCCGCGGCCCACGTAATCCGCCGCCACCGACTTGGTCAGGCCGATCACCGCGGCCTTGGTCAGCCCGTAGACGAAGCGGTTCGGCAGCCCACGGAGGGAGCCGGCGACGCTCGCCATGTTGACGATACTCCCGGCGCCAGCCTCGAGCATCCGTGGCAGGACCGCGCGGATCGTCCAGAACTGCGACCGGACGTTGAGATTCACCGCGAAGTCGAAATCCGCGTCGCTGGCATCGAGCACCGTGCCGGCATGGACGTAGCCCGCGCAGTTGAACAGCACGTCGATCCGGTCCAGCCCGCCGGCCAAGGCCTCGATCTGCGCCCGGTCGAGCACGTCGAGGGGCGCGGTGGTGACGTTGGCTACGCCCTCGAAGGTTCCGAGTGCGTCGGCCCGGACGTCGGTGGCCAGCACCCGCGCGCCCTCGCGCGCCAGCGCCAGGACGCTCGCCCGGCCGATGCCCTGACCTCCGGCCGTCACCAATGCTGTCTTGCCCGCGAGACGCATGCGCCCGTTCCTCCCGATCGCGCGGTCGTGGTGCCGCCTGTTCGCCAATCTGCCGTGATCCGATCCGCGGCGTAAACCGTGCCGCAGGGGTTCAGGACAACATCCGCGTGTCGCCGTCGATGGCGATCGCCTGCCCGGAGATCGTCCGGCCCCGCGGCGAGCATAGCAGCAGGATCTGGTCGGCGAGCTGCCGGGCCGTGACGTAGTCCTTCACCGACACGAACGAGAAGGCGCGCGCCTCCATCTCGGCAAAGCTCGTGCCCTGCTGCTGCGCCTTGGCCTCGAGGACCCGGCGCTGCCGGTCGCCGGCCACCAGCCCGGGTAGGATCGCGTTCACCCGGATGCCCGCCTCGCCCAGCTCGATCGCGAGGGACTTGGTGAAGCCGATCACGCCCCATTTCGCCGCCGCGTAGGGGCTGCGCAGGCCGAAGCCGAACTTTCCGGCCGCCGATGACAGGTTGACGATCGAGCCGTTGCTGCTCGCGCGCAGGTGGGGCACCGCAAGGCGCGCGCAGTTGAACTGGCTGGTCAGGCAGACCGTCAGGCAGCGGTCCCATTCCTCCGGGGCGATCTCCTCGACACGCCCGGTCGGCCCGGCGATGCCGGCGTTGTTGACGAGCACGTCGAGGCCGCCGAGATGCTCGACCGCCGCCGCCATCATGGTGCCGACCGCGTCCCGGTCGGCGACGTCGGTCCGGCAGCGCCCCACCGCTTCCGGAAGGGCGGCCAGGGCCTCTTGGTCGATGTCGCAGGCGAAGACCCGCGCGCCTTCCTCGAGGAAGGCATCGACGATGCCGCGCCCGATTCCGGCGGCGCCCGCGGTCACGAGCACGCGCAGGCCGGCGATTCCGAGATCCATGGTCGTTCCTCCCGTCCAGGCATCGTTTCAGAGGCGTTCGTCGCCTTTTGGATGAAGCCGATGCGCACCAAAACTATGCGTCCCGCAGCCCTCCGCGGGATAGGATGAAGTCGGCCGCCTCGCGAATGTCCGCGGCCAGGGCGGCGGCGGCAACGGCACCGTCCCGCGCCTCGATCGCCGCCAGCGCCTCGGCATGCCGGCGCAGGGCGAACCCCTGGAGCAGCCGTTCCGGATGTGCGCGCAGGTCCAGGTTGATGACCGGGCCGGCCTTCAGCCACAGCCGGGCGATGATCGCGTGCAGAGGCTCCAGTCCGCAGGCCGCGTAGATCGCGAAGTGCAGGTCGCGGTTGAGCCGGACGGCCAGGGTGCTGTCCGGCTGCGCGGATGCGGCCTCCCGGCGGAACGCCGCCTCGGCCCGTCGGATCGCGCCGAGTTCCGGTTCGCTCCGGCGCTCCGCGGCGCGCGCCGCGGCCATGCCCTCGACGGCCATGCGGGTCTCGGCCAGCGCCTGGAAATCCTGCGCCGTCATGATCGGCACCCGGATCGCCCGGGTCGGGGCCACCTCCAGGACGCCGTCGGCGACGAGGCGGCTCACCGCCTCGCGCACCGGCATCACGGAGACGCCGAGTGCCGCCGCGCTCTGGCGCAGGGACAAACGGTCGCCGGGAGCGAGTCGGCCGGACGCAAGCAGGTCCGATAGGGCCTCGTACGCGGTGTCGGCGAGGGTGCGCCGCTCGAGCTGGGGTAATTCGGCCAGGGCCGACATGGAACTCATGTGCCGACACTAGACGGATCTGGCACTATCGCGCTAGTGATCTGTGATCACAGTTTGGGTGAGGGCCGTCAGAGCCCATCAAGAATGCCCGGCTGGAGGAAACGCACGGGAGCGGAACGATGACGGATCGGTTCGGGGATTCTCTCTCTCGCCGCGGCCTGCTGCGAGCCGGCGGCGCGGCTCTCATCGCACCGGCGCTCGCCAGCCCGGCCTTGTCCCAGGGGCAGGCGGACGTGGTCCGGATCGGCCACCTGACCCCCCGTACCGGCTTCCTCGGGCCCCTGGGCGAGTTCGCCGTTCAGGCCGCGCAGCTCGCCGTCGAGGAGATCAACGCCGCCGGCGGCATCGCCGGCCGGAAGGTCGAGCTGCTGGCCGAAGACAGCGTCAATCCGCAGACCGCGTCGGCCAAGGCCGAGCGCATGGTCCAGCGCGACCGCGTCGCCTGCCTGGTCGGCGAGATCAACTCCGCCTCGGCTCTGGCGATCAGCCAGGTGGCGCAGCGCGAGAAGGTGCTGTTCATCAACACCGGCGCGAACTCGGACGCGCTGCGCGGTTCCGACTGCAAGCGCTACCTGTTCCACGTGGAGGCGCAGAACACCATGATGGTCCGCGCGGCGGGCCGGGCGCTGGTGGAGAAGGGCCTGATCAAGGGCAAGAAGGTCTACGCGCTGACCGCCGACTACGCGTTCGGTCACGACCTCCTCAAGCAGGCCAAGAAGTTCTTCACCGCGAACGAGGCGACGCTTGCGGGCGAGGACCTGATCCCCACCGAACTCACCGACTTCTCGCCGTTCCTGCTCAAGCTGCGCCAGAGCCGGCCGGACCTCGTGATTTGCAACCTCGCGGGCGCGCAGATCACCAATTTCCTCAAGCAGTACAGCGAGTTCGGATTGCCGTTTCCGGTCGCCGGCTTCGGCTTCGATACGGCGTTGGCCTGGGGCGCCGGCCCCGGCAACTTCCTCGGCACCTGGCCGGTGGTGTGGCACCACCGGATCGACTCGCCCTCGGCCCAGAAATTCGTGGCGGCGTTCCGGGCGAAGTACAAGAAGCCGCCGGAGAACCAGGGTTGGGGCGACTACACGGCGATGAAGATCGTCGCCCAATCCATGAACGCGCTGAAGTCGACCGATTCCACCAAGATCGTGGAATACCTGGAGAAGGGCGCGACCTTCGACATCGCCAAGACCCGGGAGGGCTATTTCCGTCCCTGGGACCACGAGCTGATGCAGGAGATGTACGCGATCACCGCGCTCCCGGCGGACCAGGTGAAGAACCCCTACGACATCTTCACGGCGACCGGGCCGCTGCCCGGTTCCGGCGAAAGCCTGGAGGTGCTCGCCACCACCCGCGACGAGAACGCCTGCACCTTCCCGGCGTGAGGCGGCCATGCAGCTCGTCTTCATCCTCGAGCAGGTGCTCAACGGCCTGCTGATAGGCGTCCAGTACCTGCTGATCGCGCTGGGCCTGTCGCTGATCTTCAGCCTCGGCGGGATCGTCAACCTCGCACACGGCGCATTCTACGCCATCGGCGCCTACCTGACCGTGGTGCTGACCCCGACGATCGGCTTCGGCGGAGCGCTCGTCGCCTCGCCGCTGCTGGTGGCCGTTCTTGGCCTCGTGATCGAGCGGTTCCTGCTCCGGCGGTTCTACCGGGGCGATCCGACGCTCGGCCTGCTGCTCACCTTCGGCCTCGCCATGGTGGCCGAGCAGGCCCTGCGCATGGCCTTCGGGGCAGCGCCGCTGCCCTACGGAATCCCGGGTTGGCTGCGGGGCCAGGTGTTCATCGGCGACCTGATCTACTCGCGCTACAGGCTCTCCATCCTGGTGGTGGCGCTCGCCTGCGTCGGCGGCCTGTGGCTGCTCCTGACCCGCACCAGCTTCGGCCGCGTGGTCCGGGCCGGCGTCCAGAACCCCGACATGGTCGCGGCACTCGGCATCTCGCTTCGGCCGTACATGAGCGCGGTGGTGACGATCGCCGTCGGGCTGGCGGCGCTCGCCGGGACCATGATGGCGCCGGTGACCGGGGTTCACCCCGCGATGGGCGCCGAGATCCTCACCTTCGCGTTCGTGGTGGTGGTGATCGGCGGGCTCGGCTCGTTCTGGGGTGTGGTGCTGGCCGCCCTGATCGTCGGCGTGGTCCGGGGGCTCACCGCCTATGCCTACCCGCCCGCGACCGAGGCAGCCGTCTACGGTCTCATGGTGCTCGTCCTGCTGCTGCGCCCGCGCGGCCTGTTCGGCGAGCAGATCGCCCGATTCGAGTGAGCGGGAACAGCCCCATGTCCGGAACCGCCGAACCGCTGCCGCTCGCCATCCCTCAGCGCGGCCTGATCCTGCGCGAGAGCCGCCAGCTCTGGGCGGCGCTCGCCGCCCTGATCGTCCTGCCGTTTGCCCTCGACGCGATCGGCCTGACACTGATCACCGCCACCGACGTGGTGATCTTTGCCCTCGCCGTGCTCGGCCTCAACATCTTGGTCGGCTGGACCGGCCTCGTCTCCTTCGGCCACGGGGCGTGGTTCGGGATCGGCGCCTATGCGGTGGCGATCCTGCAGACCCGCCTGGCGCCGGGCGACATGGCCCTGCCGCTGTTCGGAGCGCTGGCGATCACCGGTGTCGCGGCGCTCGCCGGCGGCGCCCTGATCCTGCGGCGGCGCGGTGTCTACTTCTCCCTGCTGACGCTCGCGTTCACCGCGATGCTGTACGCCATCGCGTTCCGCTGGACGGACCTCACCGGCGGCGAGAATGGCATCGGCAACCTGCACCGCTGGGCGGTGCTGCAGCAGCCCGGCGCCTACTACGCCGCGGTCTCCGGCATCGCCTTCCTGGTTCTCGTCGCGCTCTGGCGCTTCCGGCGCTCGCCGATGGGAACGGTGCTGGTGGCGATCCGCGAGAACGAGCAGCGCGCCGGCTTCCTCGGCTACGCCACCAACCGTTACAAGCTCGCGGCCTTCGTGATCTCGGCGTCGATCACCGGGCTGGCGGGCGCGCTGTCCGCCTACAGCCACCGCTTCACCTCTGCCGACCCGATCTCCATCGCGTTCTCGGGCGAACTGCTCGCCATGGTGGTGATCGGCGGGATGCGCTCGTTCCTGGGGCCTGCCCTCGGGGCCCTGTTCTACATCCTGTTCCGGGAGTTCCTATCGATCTACACCAGCGACTGGCTGCTGTATTTCGGGCTGCTGTTCGTCGCCTTCATCGTGTTTTCGCCGGATGGGCTCGTGGGTATCGCGGCCCGGCTGATGCGCCCGTTCCGTCGCGTGCCGGGGGAGGGCGCCGCGATGTCGGCCCGCCGCGCCGGTGCCTCGGGGCGCGTCCCGGCCCGATTCATCGCGGAGGGGCGCTCCGACGGGGCGGTCCTGGTCGCGGAGGATATCCGCAAGAGCTTCGGACCGGTCGCCGCCGTGCGCGGCGTGTCCTTTGCGGTGGCCGACCGGACGCTGCACGCCCTGATCGGCCCGAACGGCGCCGGCAAGACCACGGCGTTCAACCTGCTCTCCGGGATGTTCCGGCCGAATTCCGGGCGGATCCTCCTCGACGGCCGGGAGATCGCCGGGCTCGAACCCCACGCGATCACCCGGGCCGGCCTCGGCCGTTCGTTCCAGATCACCAACCTGTTCCCCGGCCTGTCGGTTGAGGAGAACATCCGGCTCGCCGTCCAGGCCCGCCACCCGGCTCACATGAACCCGTGGCGCGACGCGCTCCGCCTGCGGGAGATCGCCGACGACACGGCCGAGCTGCTGCGCTGGACCGGGCTCGCCGGGATCGAGCAGGCGGAGGCCGGCAGCCTCTCCTACGGAGGGCAGCGGCTCCTCGACATGGGCCTGGCGCTCGCCACGCGTCCGCGGGTCCTGCTGCTGGACGAGCCGCTCGCCGGGCTGGCCGCGGCCGAGCGCGAGCGCGTCGGCGACCTGATCAAGGCGCTCTCCGCCGACATCCCGGTGCTGCTCGTCGAACACGACATCGACCGGGTGTTCCGCCTCGCCGACCGGGTCACCGTGATGGCGGACGGCGCGGTGCTGGTCGACGGCTCCGTGGCCGACGCCCGGGACGACTCCCGGGTGCAGGCGGTCTATCTCGGCTCCGGAACGGAAGCGATCGCGGCGAAGCCGCGTGCCAGCGCCGCCGCGTCCGAGACGCTGCTGACGATGGCGGGTGTCGACACCTTTTACGGCAAGTCGCACATCCTCAACGGGGTGGACCTGACGGTGCACAAGGGCGAGGTGGTGGCCCTGCTTGGCCGCAACGGCGCCGGCAAGTCGACCCTGCTGAAGACGCTGATTGGCACGGCACCCCCGGCCGCCGGCCGGATCGTCCTCGGCGAGAAGGACATCGCCGGGCTCACGCCGGACCGGATCGCCCGGCTCGGCATCGGCTACGTGCCGCAGGGCCGCGCGCTGTTCGCCGGAATGAGCGTCGCCGAGAATCTGGGTCTGGGCCGGCTGCGGCGCCTCACCGGCGCGGGTATCCATTGGGACGAGGACAAGGTCCTGGAGTTCTTCCCCCGGCTCAAGCAACGCTGGACCGTCGACGCCGCACGCCTGTCCGGCGGCGAGCAGCAGATGGTGGCGGTGGCGCGGGCGCTCTCCGGCGACACGCGCCTCCTCCTGCTCGACGAGCCCTTCGAGGGCCTGTCGCCGGCGGTGACCGAGGAACTGTTCGAGGCGTTCGACCGGCTGCGCCGGGAGATCGCGATCATCCTGGTGGACCACCACCTCGACCTCGCGCTGGCCCTCTCGGACCGGACCGTCGCGCTGGAGCGCGGCAGCGTGCAGTGGACCGGCGAGTCGCGCCTGTTGCGCGAGGACCAGGATCTGAGACGGAAGGTGCTGTGGCTATGACCGAGAGCGTCGCGATCGTCGGCGCCGGCCTGATCGGCCGGGCCTGGGCGATGATCTTCGCCCGCGCCGGTTGGAACGTGCGCCTGTTCGATGCCGCGGACGGAGTCGCCGAGGCCGCGATCCCGCTCTGCGCCGCAGGCCTGCGGACGCTCTCCAAGAACGGGCTGTGCCCCGATCCAGAGGCGGCGTCCTCCCGTATCCGAGCCCCGAACGGCCTGGCCGCCTGCCTCGATGGCGTCGGTTTCGTTCAGGAGAATGGGCCGGAACGGCTCGACGTGAAGCAGGCCCTGTTCGCGGAACTCGACGCCCTGGCGCCGCCGGACGCGATCATCGCCTCCTCATCCTCGGCGATCCGCTGCTCGCTGTTCACCGAGGGGCTTCCCGGACGGGGGCGGTGCCTGATCGGCCATCCCGTGAACCCGCCGCACCTGATTCCGCTGGTGGAGATCTCCGGCGCTCCGTGGACGGATGCCGCGGTGCTGGAGCGCGCCCGGGCGACCTACGAGAGGATCGGACAGGTGCCGATCACCGTCCTGAAGGAGATCGAGGGCTTCATCCTCAACCGGCTCCAGGGCGCATTGCTGGCGGAGGCGTTCCGCCTGGCTTCGGAGGGCTACGTGACCCCGCAGGATCTCGACAAGACCGTTGCGGACGGGCTCGGCCTGCGCTGGAGCTTCATGGGGCCCTTCGAGACGATCGAACTCAACGCCCCTGGCGGCATCGCCGATTACTGCGCGCGCTACACCGGATTCTACAAGAGTCTCGCAGCCGACCCGGCGCCCCCGAGCGTTTACGAGGCACCGGCCACCCAGGCGATCCTGGCGAACTGGCGAGAGCCCGCGGATCTGCCCGCCCGCATGAATCGCCGCGACGCGCGGCTGGCCGCCCTGCGGGCCCACAAGCTTTCACAAAAGGACTGAGCATGGCCTCACAGCGGAAAGTCATCATCACCTGCGCCGTCACCGGCGCGATCCACACGCCCAGCATGTCGCCGCACCTGCCGGTGACGCCGGAGGAGATCGCCGACGCTGCGATCGGCGCTGCCGAAGCCGGGGCGGCGATCATCCACCTGCACGCCCGCAACCCCGAGACCGGTCAGCCCGACCAGTCGCCGGAGGCCTTCGCCAAGTTTCTGCCGGTGATCAAGCAGCGCTCGGGCTGCGTCGTGAACATCACCACCGGCGGCGCGCCGACCATGTCGATCGAGG
This sequence comes from Methylobacterium sp. CM6246, assembly GCF_054818005.1. NCBI lineage: Bacteria > Pseudomonadati > Pseudomonadota > Alphaproteobacteria > Hyphomicrobiales > Methylobacteriaceae > Methylobacterium > Methylobacterium sp. CM6246. The sequence continues at coordinate 5,287,594 of NZ_JBTXKY010000001.1, read as the reverse complement.
AGCGGGTCCGCCCAGCCGCGACCTTCCAGCCGGAGGTCGCCTCGCTCAACCTCGGCTCGATGAATTTCGGCCTGTTCGGCATGCTCGACCGCTTCAAGGACCTGAAGCACCAGTGGGAGCGGGATTACCTCGGCAACAAGGACATCATCTTCCGCAACACGTTCGGCCAGATCGAGCACATCCTCACCACCTGCGGCCCGAACGGCACGCGGTTCGAGTTCGAGTGCTACGACACGGCCCATCTCTACAATCTCAAATACTTCTTCGATCGCGGGCTGGTGAAGGCGCCGCTGTTCATCCAGACCGTGTTCGGCCTGCAGGGCGGCATTGGCGCGCATCCCGACGACGTAATGCACATGAAGCGCACCGCTGACCGGCTGTTCGGCGATCAGTACCGCTGGTCGGTGCTGGGCGCCGGCCGCAACCAGATGAACATCGCCGCCATGGCGGCCGCGATGGGCGGCAACGTCCGCGTCGGCCTGGAAGACAGCCTCTGGGACGGCCCCGGCAAGCTCGCGGAAACCAACGCCGCCCAGGTCCGCCGCGTCCGCTCGATCATCGAGGGGCTGGGGCTGGAGATCGCCTCGCCCGACGAGGCCCGCGAGATGCTGTCGCTGAAGGGCGGGGACAAGGTCGCGTTCTGAGGCAGGTCGGGCCGAGGCAGAACGGTCTCGGCCCGGCGCCTACTCGGGCACCCCGAAGATACGATCGAGATCGGCCTGGGCTATGCCTTCGATCTCGAGGATCTTGAGCCGGCTTTGATCGCCGGCAGCGATCCGGACCGAACTGCGGCCGATTTTCAGCGCTTTGGCGATCATCTTTTCCAGCGCTGCGTTGGCCGCGCCATCGACCGGCGGCGCGGACACCCGCGCCTTCAGGTAAGGCTGGCCTTTCTCATCCCGCGCCCAGCCATCCGCCGCATCGCGCCCGCCGCGCGGCGTGAGGCGGACCACGAGCCGAACGGACCCCATCGATCGCCGACCGTTAGAAAATCTTGCCGGGGTTCAGCCGGTTGTCCGGGTCCAGCGCCCGCTTGACCAGCCGCATGGCGGCGATCTCCTCGGGCGAGCGCGAGAGCGGCAGCTTGCTCCGCTTTTCCAGGCCGATGCCGTGCTCGGCCGAGACCGAGCCGTTGAGTTCGGCGAGCGGCGTGTAGAGCGCGGCGTCGATGGCTGCGTTGCCGGCGGCGTCGAGGCGGGTCGTGTTCCAGTGCAGGTTGTTGTCGCCGATATGCCCGTAGACGACGGCGCGGCAATCGGGGATCGCCGCCAGGCGTTCCAGCGCGCCCCGGACATAGCCGTCCATCTTGGAGAGTGGCACGCTCACGTCGAAGGCGCGCTCGATCCCATCGGCGTTCAGGTGCTCGACGCGGTCGCGGATGCGCCACATGCCGCGGCGCTGCTCCTCCGAGGAGGCCACGGCCGCGTCGAGGATCGTGCCGTCGCCCATCAGGCCTTCCAGCAGGCCAAGGAACCGGTCGGACTCCTCCGGGACGCACTCGACCTCGATGATCGCGTAGAACGGATAATCGTAGCTCAGCGGCGGCGTCGCCCGGCCGGGGGCGGTCATCAGCCGGTAGAAATCCGGCCACAAGCCCTCGAAGGACGACACGCGCCCCTGGAACGCGCTCTGGGCGGCGCGCAGGACCCGGGCGCCATCGTCGACGCCCGGGCAGGCGATCAGCGCGGTGGCGTATCCGGCGGGCTCCGGGCGGAGGCGCAGGACCGCGCGGGTGACGATGCCGAGCGTGCCCTCGGTGCCGACGAACAACTGCTTAAGGTCCAGCCCGGTGTTGTTCTTGATCAGCGGGCGCATGGACGAGACCACCGTGCCGTCGGCCAGCACCGCCTCCAGGCCCAGCACCATCTCGCGCATCATGCCGTAGCGCAGCACCCGCAGGCCGCCGGCATTGGTGGAGATCGCGCCGCCGATCGTGGCCGAACCGCGGGCACCGAGATCCAGCGGGAAGAACAGGCCGTTCTCCGTGGCGGCGTTCTGCACGCTCTCGATGGTGGCGCCGGTGCCGACCACCACGGTCATGCCGAGCGGGTCGATCGGCTCGATCCCGGTCATCCGCTCGGTGGAGAGAGTGATCTCATCGGGCGCGCAGAGCGTCCCGTCCACGAGGCCGGTGGCGCCGCCCCGCGGCACGATCGCGACCCCGGCCGCGTGGCAGGCGGCCATCACGGCGCTGGTCTCGGCGGTGCTGCGCGGGCGCACGAGGGCGAGCGCCGCGCAGGGCTCCGTCGGCCGGGTCCAGTTCGCGGACCGGCCGCGCAACTCCGCGCCGGTGACGAGTCCGGAGGGCCCGACGATGTCGGAGAGACGCGCGAGGATCGATTCGGCGGCTGTCATCGGATGGGTCTCTGCGGCTGGGGCCGTGTGGTCCGGAAAGCTGCGGGCGTCAGGCTCTGTCACAGAAGCCCGCGCGCGGCGAGATTGCGCATCAGCGCGCGGGCGCCGAACGTCCAGGGCTCGCAGGCGTCGCACGGGCGCATGCGGTTGACGAGGCTGCCGAGTTCCGGGCTCGCCACGACGACGCGGTCACCCTCGACATGGGTGAAGCCGAGGCCCGGGCCGTGCCGGTCCTGGATCGGCGCGAACATCGTGCCGAGCAGCAGGATGGCACCGTCCGGGTAATCGTGGGTGCGGCCCATCAGGGCCCCGACCAGCTCCTCCGGGTCGCGGCTGATCTCGGCGAGCGGGGAGGTGCCCTCCATCCGGAACCCGTCGGTCCCGGTCACCTCGAGCGTCACGGTGGTGCGCCGCACGTCGTCGAGGCCGAAGGTCTCGTCGAACAGCCTGAGGAACGGCCCCAGGGCGCAGGAGGCATTGTTGTCCTTGGCCTTGCCGAGCAGCAGCGCCGAGCGGCCCTCGAAATCGCGCAGGTTCACATCGTTGGCGAGTGTCGCGCCGACGATGTTCTGCTGGGATGAGACGGCCAGCGCGACTTCCGGCTCGGGATTGTTCCAGTGCGAATCCGGATGCAGCCCAGCGTCCGCGCCGCAACCGACCGCGGAGAGCGGCTGCGCCTTGGTGAAGATCTCCGCGTCCGGCCCGATTCCGACTTCGAGATACTGGCTCCAGGCCCCCTGGGCGACCAGGACCTCCTTCAACGCCATCGCGGCGGGCGAGCCGGGCTTCAGCCGGCGCAGGTCGTGTCCGACCAGGCGCTCGACCTCCGTGCGGATCGCCGCGGCCGCTGCCAGGTCGCCCCGCGCCCGCTCCTCGATCACCCGTTCCAGCATCGACGTCGCGAAGGTGACGCCGGCGGCCTTCAGCGCCTGGAGGTCCACCGGGGCGAGCAACCACGGCTGCCCCGGGTCGCGGCCCTCCGGCGGGGTGTTGGCCAGGATCGTATCGAGGCTGCCGAGATCCGCGCCCTCGGCGGCGCGCAGGGCCGCGGCGGCGTCCGGCGTCTCGCACAGGTCGCTGACCGTCGCGAAGCGCGCCGTGACGTCGACGACGCGCGCCTCGCCGCCCGACCCCGCCCGGATCGCCACGACGCTCGGTCCGCCGACATCCGGGCGCCACACCCGTCCGACCAGCGCGCCCCGGACGCCGTCATTGGGAAGGATCTCGCCTGCGGTCAGACCGGATTGTGCCATACCGTCCTCTTCCTTCGGGATCCTGCCCGCCGTCTCCGATTATGCCCGGACGTCGCACCGGCAGCGGGGCCGATGCCATCGCCTTAGCATCCGGTGCCGGCTCAGGCGCCGGTGGGATGTTTCATGCCGGCGGCCTCGTCACCGATCCCGGCCCGTCGGGCAAGTCCGGTCGAACTCAACCGTATGGCCACCGGCGCCGAAATCGGATCCGGTCGTCCGGATGCAGGATTTCACAGGAAGGTCCTGACAGAAACGGGATATGATTCAAAATTCAGGGTCGGCCGGCTTGCTTTCCGCCGGATGCTCTATTGTACTGCTCAGACAGGAGTCGCCGTCAGAGCGTCCCTGATTGGGAGGAAGCATGGCCTCGGTGGGAATCCGCGAGGTTCGCAAGGCTTTCGGATCGACGAACGTCCTGCACGGTGTGTCCGTGGACATCCGGGACGGTGAGTTCGTGATCCTGGTCGGGCCTTCGGGCTGCGGAAAATCGACGTTGCTCCGGATGATTGCCGGCTTGGAGAATATCTCCGGCGGCGAGATCCGTATCGGCGAGCGTGTCGTCAATGATGTTCCGCCCAAGGAGCGGGACATCGCGATGGTGTTCCAGAATTACGCGCTCTACCCGCACCTCACGGTTCGCGAGAACATGGCGTTCTCGATGCGGATCCGGAAGGCGCGGGCGGCCGAGATCGACGAGCGCGTCAGCAAGGCCGCGCAGATCCTCGGGCTGACCCATCTCCTCGACCGCTACCCGCGCCAGCTCTCCGGCGGCCAGCGGCAGCGCGTCGCCATGGGCCGGGCGATCGTGCGCGATCCGCAGGTGTTCCTGTTCGACGAGCCGCTGTCGAACCTCGACGCCAAGCTGCGCGTCGCGATGCGGACCGAAATCAAGGAGTTGCATCAGCGCCTGAAGACCACGACCATCTACGTCACGCACGATCAGATCGAGGCCATGACCATGGCCGACCGGATCGTGGTGATGCACGACGGCGTGGTCGAGCAGATCGGGCCGCCGCTGGAACTCTACGACCGGCCCGACAACCTGTTCGTGGCGGGCTTCATCGGATCCCCGGCGATGAACTTCGTGAACGGGACTGTTCGGAGGAACGGGAATCTCGTCTTCGCGGCGGATTCGGGCTTGACGATCCCCCTGAACGAGGCGCCGGCGGGCATCGAGGGCCGGAAGCTGGTCCTCGGGATGCGGCCTGAGCATTTCGATCTGGCGCGCGACGGGATCGCCGCCGAGGTCGTCGTGGTCGAGCCGACCGGGTCCGAGACCATGCTGGCGGTGCGCGCCCAGGGTCAGGACTTCACCTGCGTGCTGCGCGAGCGCGTCAGCGAGGGGCCCGGCGAGACCGTCTACCTGCGCCCGAACCGCGTGCACTTCTTCGATGCCGAGTCCGGACGACGCCTGCCGACCTGACCCGTTTTCGGTTGCCGAGCCCGGCCGCCCGGACGAACCGCGTCCGGGGCGCGCCGATCCATTCAGGGAGTGACGCCACGATGACCAGACTCGACCGCCGTTCCCTCCTGGCGGGTGCCGCCGCGACCGGGCTCGCCGCGGGCAGCGACCTGCTGGGCTTCGCCCGGGCCTGGGCGCAGACCGCCGAATGGAAGCCTGAGCCCGGCGCCAGCCTGTCGCTCCTGCGCTGGAAGCGCTTCGTGCCGAGCGAGGACGAGGCGTTCCTGCGGATGGTGGACGCCTTCACCAAGGCGACCGGCGTCAAGGTGTCGGTCACCAACGAATCTTTCGACGACATCCAGCCCAAGGCGTCCGTGGCGGCCAATACCGGGCAGGGGCCCGACATGGTCTGGGGTCTGTTCTCGTTCCCGGCCCTGTTCCCGGACAAGTGCCTGCCGCTGGAGGACGTCGCCGATTCGCTGGCCAAGAAGTACGGCCCGTGGTTCCCGTCGGCGGAGGCCTACGGCAAGGTCAAGGGCAAGTGGATCGCGATCCCGGTCGGCTTCAACGGCGGCTACCCGAACTACCGGATCTCGGCAATGCAGAAGGCCGGGTTCAGCAAGTTCCCAGAGGACACAGCGGGGTTCCTGGAACTCTGCCGGGCGATGAAGAAGAACAACACCCCGGCCGGCTTCGCCCTCGGGCATGCCACCGGCGACGGCAACACCTGGTGCCACTGGGCACTCTGGTCCCACGGCGCCAACCTGGTGGACGCCAACGAGAAGATCGTGATCAACTCGCCCGAGACCGCCAAGGCGCTCGAATACGTCAAGTCCCTCTACGAGACCTTCGTGCCCGGCACCGTCTCGTGGAACGACTCGTCCAACAACAAGGCGTTCCTGGCGGGCGACCTGTACCTGACCAACAACGGCATCTCGATCTACGCTGCGGCCAAGAAGGACAACCCGAAGCTCGCCGAGGACATGGACCACGCGGTCTGGCCTATCGGGCCCGCCGGCAAGCCCACCGAGTTCCAGCTCGCCTTCCCGATCCTGGCGTTCAAATACTCGAAGGCGCCCAATGCCTGTAAGGCCTTCATCAGCTTCATGATGGAGGCGTCGAACTACAATCCCTGGCTGGAGGCCGCGCAGGGTTATCTGTGCGAGCCGCTGTCGAACTATCCCAAGAACCCGATCTGGACGAGCGATCCGAAGAACGCGGTTTTCGCCGAAGCGGGGCGGCGGTCGCTGGCGGCCGGCGGCCTCGCGCCGGTGAGCGAGCGGATCGCCGCGGTGCTGGCCGACTTCGTGGTGGTGGACATGTTCGCCAGCCACTGCACCGGCCGGGAGGACGTGAAGACCGCGATCCGCAACGCCGAACGCGCCGCTCAGCGCATCTTCCGCAACACCTGAACGCGGCCGGCCGCGGGCCCTTCGTCCGCGGCCTCGATTTCGAGGCGTACCCATGGCGCACACGGCCCTAACACAGCCGGCTCCGAATGCGGTCCTGACCCGCTCGGCCTGGCAGCGCCTGCGCGCCAGCCGCGGTTGGGCGGGCTTCTGGTTCATGCTGCCTACGGCGCTGATCCTGGGCCTGTTCCTGGCCTATCCGCTGCTGAAGGGCATCTGGCTGTCCTTCACCAACACCCGGATCGGCCGGGAGGGCACGTTTATCGGCCTGGAGAACTACGCCTGGCTCTGGGACGACGACGTGTTCTGGCTCTCGGTGTTCAACACCTGCCTTTACACGGCGGTGGCCTCGGTGGTGAAGTTCGGCGTCGGGCTCTACCTCGCACTGCTGCTCAACAAGAACATGCCGTTCAAGTCGATCGTCCGGTCGATCGTGCTGATCCCGTTCGTGGTGCCCACGGTCCTGTCGGCGATCGCGTTCTGGTGGATCTTCGACAGTCAGTTCTCGATCATATCGTGGTCGCTGCGCCACATGGGGATCATCGACGGCAACATCGATTTCCTGGGTCAGCCGAGCATGGCCCGCGCCTGCGTGATCTTCGCCAACATCTGGCGCGGGGTACCGTTCATCGCGATCACGCTCCTCGCCGGGCTGCAGACGGTCTCGCCGTCGCTCTATGAGGCTGCGACCCTCGACGGGGCCTCGAACTGGCAGATCTTCTCGCGCATCACCCTGCCGCTGCTGACGCCGATCATCGCCGTGGTGATGACCTTCTCGGTGCTGTTCACCTTCACCGACTTCCAGCTGATCTGGGCGATGACCCGGGGTGGCCCGGTCAACGCCACGCACCTGATGGCGACCCTGTCGTACCAGCGCGGCATCCTCTCCGGGACGCTCGGCGAGGGGGCGGCGATCGCCACCGCGATGGTGCCGTTCCTTCTCGCCGCGATCGGCATCTCGTGGTTCGGCCTTCAGCGCCGGGCCTGGCAAGCCGGGGGAACCGACCGATGAGCGCACCCGCTCCGCCCGCCCATGCCGACCCGCGCCTCGCCTCCGTCGTGGCGGCCCGCCCCGCCGGCCTCACCGACGACAGCGAGGGGATGGCCTACCTGGAGCGCCTGCCGCGGCGGCTCGTGACCACCTACCTGCCGCTACTCATCATCCTGGCGGTGCTGCTGTTCCCGTTCTACTGGATGGCGCTCACGGCGATCAAACCGGACGAGCAGCTGATCGACATGGAGCGGTTCAACCCGTTCTGGGTCGTGGACCCGACGCTCAAGCACATCAACAAGCTCCTGTTCGAGACGCAGTATCCACGCTGGCTCTGGAACACGATGTACGTGTCGGTGGCGGCCACCATCCTGTCGCTGTTCGCGAGCGTGCTGGCCGCCTATGCCTGCGTGCGGATCCGCTACCGGGGCGCCGGCTGGGTCGGCGCGGCGATCTTCCTCGCCTATCTCGTGCCGCCCTCGATCCTGTTCATCCCGCTCGCCACGATCATCCAGGCCTACGGCCTGTTCGATTCGCCGATCGCCCTGATCCTGGCCTATCCGACCATCCTGATCCCGTTCTCGACCTGGCTCCTGATGGGCTACTTCAAGACCATTCCCTACGAGCTGGAGGAATGCGCCCTCATGGATGGCGCGAGCCGGTGGCAGATCCTGACCAAGATCATCCTGCCGCTCGCCTTCCCGGGCCTGATCTCGGCCGGGATCTTCTCGCTGACCCTGTGCTGGAACGAATTCATCTACGCGCTGACGTTCCTGTCCTCGACCCAGAACAAGACCGTGCCGATCGCGGTGGTCAGCGAGTTCGTGGACGGCGACGTCTACAAGTGGGGTTCGCTGATGGCCGGCGCGCTGCTCGGCTCACTACCTCTGGTGATCCTCTACTCGTTCTTCGTGGAATACTACGTCTCCGCGCTCACCGGCGCCGTGAAGGAGTAGCGGCTGCGGGCCCGAACATCGCGTAAAATGCGCCGACAGCCATTGTGCCGGGGCCTGCGATTGCTCAGACACTCCGCCCCGCCGCCGCACTGTGAGAGCTGCGGACCGAGATCGCGGAAGGTCACGCCATGGCCCACTTCATCGAGGCTCGCGCCACCCTGGTCGGCGACGCCATAGCGGGGCTCCTAGCGGCCAGCGGCGGCCGCCTGGCGCGGCTGGACGGCGACCCCGACATCCGCGTCGTGCTGCGCGCCGACCTGGATGCGGACAAGGTCGCGGTGATCTCGGGCGGCGGCTCCGGGCACGAGCCGGCCCATGCCGGGTTCGTCGGAGCCGGCATGCTGAGTGCCGCCGTGTGCGGCGACGTCTTCGCCTCGCCGAGCGTCGATGCGGTCCTCGCCGGGATCCTGGCGGTGACCGGGCCGGCCGGGTGCCTGCTGATCATCAAGAACTACGCGGGCGACCGGCTGAATTTCGGCCTCGCGGCCGAACGGGCCCGGGCCCTCGGCCGCAAGGTCGAGACCGTCGTCGTGTCCGACGACATTGCGCTCCCGGCGGCCAAGCAGCCGCGCGGCGTGGCCGGCACCCTGTTCGTGCACAAGGTCGCGGGACACGCGGCGCAGGCGGGCGCCCCGCTGGAGGCCGTCGCGGCGCTCGCCCGCCGGGTGGCGGATTCGGCGCAATCCCTGGGGATCGCGGTCTCGACCGCGACCATTCCCGGTTCGCCCCGGAGCGAGCGCTTCGTGGAGGGGCAGGCGGAACTCGGGCTCGGCATCCATGGCGAGCCGGGGGTGGAGCGCATCGCGCTGCCCGGCGCCGGCGATCTGGCCCGTCTGATGACCGAGCGCTTCTCCGCGACCGGGCCGCTGGCGCTCCTCATGAACAATCTCGGCTCGGCCACGGCCCTGGAGATGCAGGTCCTGACCCAGGCGGTGCTGGCCACCGATCTCGGCCGGCGGGTGCGCCTGCTGCTCGGGCCGGCGCCGCTGATGACTGCGCTCGACATGCACGGGGCATCGGTGTCGATCCTGCCACTCGACGACGCGATCGAGGCGGCGTTGCTGGCGCCGGTCCCCGTGCCGGCCTGGCCCGGTGCGGTGCGGATCGCGCCGCCGGTCCTGCGCCCGCTTCCCGCAGAGCTCGCGGGCGAAGCCTTCGCGCCGTCGCGCGATCCCGCGGTGGCCGCGCGGCTCGCCGCCGTCACGCGGGCGCTCATCGCCTCGGAGGGCGCGCTCAACGCCCTGGACGCGAAGGTCGGCGACGGGGACACCGGCACCACCTTCGCCGGCGCGGCGCGGGCGGTGGAAGCGGACATCGACCGGCTGCCGCAGGCCGACCCGGCAGCCCTGTGCCGCGCGCTGGCGGAGCGGATCGGCCGCGCGGTCGGCGGTTCGAGCGGCGTGCTGGCCTCGATCTTCTTCGCCGCCGCCGCGTCCGCGCTCACCGACGGTGCGTCCTGGCCCGACGCGTTGGAAGACGGCGTGGCCCGGGTCAGGGGCTACGGCGGTGCCGGCCCGGGCGATCGGACCCTGCTGGACGCCCTGATCCCCGCGCTCGAAGCCCTGAAATCGGACGGCCTCGACGCCGCCGCCGCTGCCGCCCGCGCGGGCGCCGCCGCCACGGCCCGGATGGACCGCGCCGCCACCGGTCGGTCAAGCTACCTCGCGGCGGCGGATCTCGCTGGTGTCGAGGATCCGGGAGCGGCCGGGGTTGCGATGGCGTTTGAGGCGTTGGCGGCGGCGCGTTGATGTCCGAAGTATCGTCTGCGTCGGGCCGTCAGTTGGATGTGAGGCTTCTCGCGCTGTCTGGAAGCACGCGCCATAGTTCGACGAACACCGCGCTGTTGAGGGCACTGCAAGCCATCGCACCGGAGCGTATTCGCATCTCCGTCTACGACCGTGTCGGCAGCCTCCCCATTTTCTCGCCGGATTTAGAAGGTTCGCTCACTCCACTCGCGGCACAGGAATTCCTGCAAAGCGTGCGCGACTGCCAGGGCATGATCATCGCGAGTCCAGAATATGTCCGGTCTATTCCCGGTGGACTGAAGAATGCCATCGATTGGCTGATATCAACATCGTTTGTGATCGATAAGCCCATCGCGCTCGTGCATGCGTCTCACCGGGGCGACGACATGCTGCAGGCTCTGCGCACCGTGCTCGCGACGGTCAGCACGCAGTTCAACACCGATCTTTTCTTGCGTCTGCCGCTGCTCAACGAGACTCCGGAGCGCATCGCGCATATCGTCGGCGTGCCAGCCAACCGGTTGTCGGCAGAGAACTTTCTCGAGACGTTTGCGACCTTCTGCCGAGAGTGTGCTCCGTGCGAACCTGCCTGATCCTCGACGACTATCAGAACGCGGCGCTCGGCCTCGCCGATTGGGCGCGCCTGTCCGACCGGGTCGCGGTCGCGCCGGTCACCGAGCACATCGCGGATCGGGACGCCCTCGTGGCCAGGATCGACCAGGCCGAGATCCTGGTGATCATGCGCGAACGCACGCCGTTTCCGGCGGATCTGCTGGAGCGTCTGCCCTGCCTGAAGCTGCTGGTCACCAGCGGCATGCGCAACCTCGCGATCGATGTCGCGGCGGCGCGGTCGCGGGGCATCACGGTCTGCGGCACGGAATCGAGCCCCACGCCGCCGACCGAGCTGACCTGGGCGCTGATCCTGGGCCTCGCCCGCCACCTTGCGGTCGAGAGCCGGAATCTTCGGGACGGTGGTCCTTGGCAGAGCACGATCGGGACCGATCTGGCCGGGGCGACGCTCGGTATCCTGGGGCTAGGCAAGATCGGTGTGCGCGTCGCCGAGATCGGCCGCGCCTTCGGCATGCGGGTGATCGCCTGGAGCCCGAACCTCGACGATGCCCGGGCCGCAGCCGCCGGGGTGGAGCGTGCGCAGTCCAAGGACGCCCTGCTCGAGGCAAGCGACGTCGTCAGCATCCATCTGGTGCTCGGCGAGCGCACACGCGGCCTTCTGGGCGGGGAAGAGCTGCGCCGGATGCGACCGGGCGCCCTGCTGGTGAACACGTCGCGCGCGCCGATCGTCGATCAGGCCGCCCTGGTCCGGGCCTTGGAGGAGAGGTGGATCGCGGGAGCTGGACTCGACGTCTTCGAGACCGAGCCGCTGCCGGCCGACAGTCCGTTCCGGCACCTGCCGAACGTCCTGGCGCTGCCTCATGTCGGCTACGTCACGCGCAACAACTACCGGACGTTCTTCACCCAGGCCTTGGAGGATATCGAGGCGTGGCTCGCCGGTTCGCCGATCCGGCTGCTGGGCTGACGTCAATCGCTGCGCGGGTCGACGGCGTCGGCCAGGCCGTCGCCCAGGAGCGTCAAGGCGACCAGGGTGGCGATCAGGAAGGCGGCCGGACCGGCCAGCATGTGGGGGGCCGACTCGATCGCCCGGGCGCCCTCGGCGATCAGCACGCCCCAGCTCGTCTGCGGCTCCTGAACGCCCAGCCCGAGGAACGACAGGAAGCTCTCAAGCAGGATCACCTGCGGCACCAGCAGGGTCGCCGCCACGGCTACCGGGCCGAACGTGTTCGGCACGATGTGGCGCAGGATGATCCGGGGCGTGCCGAGGCCGAGGGCGCGGGCGGCGCGGACGAAGTCGCGCTCGCGCAGCGACAGGGTCTGCGCCCGGACGATCCGGGCCATGTCGAGCCATTCCACCGCGCCGATGGCCACCAGCATCAGCGTCAGGCTCGCCCGGAAGAACACCAGCAGGAGGATGACGAAGAACACGAACGGCAAGGCGTAGAGCACGTCCACCAGTCGCATCATCACGGCGTCGACGGCGCCGCCGACGAAGCCGGCGGTCGCGCCGTAGCCGACGCCGATGAGCAGCGCGACCAGGGTGGCGGTGAGCCCGATCAAGAGGGAGACCCGGCCGGCGACGAGGCAGCGGGTGAGCAGGTCGCGGCCATGCACATCGGTGCCGAGGGGGAAGTACAGGCGCCGCACCGGCACCTGTACGACCAGTCGCGTCCCATCCGGGGATCCGTCGACGACCCGCGGCTCGCCGAACATGTCGGAGCGCGGCAGGTAGACGAGGCTGCGCCGGTCGAATGCGGCCTCCGAACCCAGCGTCAGGCGTACTGTGTCACCGTCGCGGGCCACGTCGTCGAGGCGGGACCGCATCCGGAAGGCGAGGCGTTCGAGGGCCGGGCGCAGATGCTCGGAATCCGGCTGCGCCCTCAGGCCGGCCGGAAGCTGGCGCAGGTCCGGATAGGCCCGTACCGGATCGTGCCCGGTCAGCGCCGGGCCGAACAGGCAGGCCAGCGCGATCAGGACGAGCACGGCTAGGGCGGCCATCGCCACCCGTTCGCGGCCGAGCCGGAGCAGCGTGCGCGCCGCAGGCCCGGTGGTGATTCCCCCGGTGCTCATGCCAACCGCCGCAGGCGCGGATCGAGCCAGGCACAGGCGAGGTCGGCGATCAGGTTCAGGGCGATGACCAGCACCGCGACCACCAGGACAGTGCCCATCACCAGCGTGTAATCGCGGTTGAGTGCCCCCTCCACGAAGTAGCGGCCGATGCCGGGCAGGCCGAAGATGGTCTCGACCACCACGGATCCGGTGAGCAGGGCCGCCGCCAGCGGGGCCAGGTAGGCGACCACCGGCAGGAGCGCCCCGCGCAGCGCATGCCGGGTGATGCGAACGGGCGGCAGGCCGAGGCTTCGCATGGTCCGCACCGGTTGGGTGCGCAGCACCTCGCCGAGCGAGGCGCGGGTCAGGCGTGCCAGCGCGCCCACCTGCGGCAGCGCGAGGGTCACCACCGGCAGGATCAGGTGGCTCGGCGCGCCGCCCTCCCAGCCGCTCAGCGGCAGCCAGCGCAAGGTCAGCCCGAACAAGATCTGCAGGAGCGGCGCCACCACGAAGCTCGGCAGCGACAGCGACAGCGCCGCGCCGAGGCCGAGCAGCCGGTCCAGCGCGCCGCCGCGCCGGAGCGCCGCCACGGTTCCGAGCCCGATCCCCAGGCAGGTCGCAAGCGACAGGGCCAGGGCTCCGAGGGTCGCCGAGATCGGCAGCCCCCGGGCGATCAGGTCGCGCACGCTTTGGTCGCGGAACGAGAAGGACGGGCCGAGATCGCCCCGCGCCAGGGCCGCCAGGTACCCGCCGAACTGCACGATCAGCCGCCGGTCCAGGCCGTAGACCCGCCGCAGGTTGTCCATGGCGGCCGGCGCCAGCGGACGCTCGAGGTCGAACGGCCCTCCGGGCGCCAGCCGCATCAGGAAGAAGCTCACGGCCACCACCGCGAACAGCGTCGGCACCGACTGCGCGAGGCGGCGCAGGATGAAGCGGATCACGCGTCGAGCCTCATGAAGCGGGTCGGTGCGGCGTTGCGCAGGTTCGGGACGTACCCGTGCAGCCGCGGTGCGATCAGCGCCTTCGAGCGATAATGCATCAGCGGGATCCAGGGGAGCTCGCGCAGCGCGATGGACTCGGCATCGCAGAGCAGCTCGGCCCGGCGGGCGAGGTCGCGTTCGGCGGCCGCGCTGGTCAGGAGCGCGTCGTAGGCCGCGTCCGACCAGCGGCCGGCGTTCAACCCATCGTTGCCGCTCTGGAGCAGAAACAGGAAATTCTGCGGATCGGAATAGTCGGCAATCCAAGAATAGCGGGCGACGTCGAAGCTGCCGCCGTCGCGCAGATACGCGAAATGCGTCTTGGCGTCGGTGTAGACAAACCGTGTCTCGATCCCGAGGTCGCGCCACATCTCGGCCACCGCCACCGCGGTGTTGCGGTTGTTGTCGCTGACGTTGAACCGGTACTCCACGGTGAGCGGCCGCCCCGGCCCGAAGCCGGCCTCGTCGAGCAGGCGGCGCGCCTGCGCCTCGTGGTCGATCGGCAGGCCCAGGCGCCCCGCGGTCTCGGGCGGCGTCCGATAATTGTCGATGCCCGGCGGGCACAGGGAATAGGCGGGGCTCATGGTGCCGCCGTAGAGCCCGTCGGCGAGATATTCCCGGTCGATGAGCAGCGACAGCGCCTGGCGGACCCGCCGGTCCGAGAACGGCGCCTTGTGGGTGTTGACCACCAGGGCTTCGAGCCCGAGCGACGGACCGAGGACCACCTGGGCGCCGAAGCGGCGGCGCAGGTCGGCGATCTGGTCGGCCGGGAGCTGGGACAGCGAGTCGAGTTCCCCCGCCGTGTAGCGGCGCACCGCGCTCGACAAGTCCGGCGTCGGCAGGAAGGCGACGCGCCGGATCGCGATCGCGCGGGCTTCGGGATGGTGCGGATTGACCTCGAGGGTGATCGCCCCGCCCGGCACCCGGTCGACCAGCCGGTAGGGGCCGTTGGTCACGAAGTTGCCCGGGCGGGTGAACGCATCGCCGTAGCGCTCGATCGACGCGCGATGCACCGGCAGGGCGGTCTGATGGGTCAGGAGCTCGAGGACATACGGCGTCGGCTGTTCGAGGGCGATCCTGAGCCGGAGAGGCCCTTCCGCCGCGACCCCGAGGGTGTCGCCGGCTGCATCGCCGCGGTTCACCGCCGCCGCCCCGCGGATCGGAAACAGGATCTCGGCGTATTTCGCCCCCGTGGGCGGCGCCAGGATGCGGCGGAACGCATAGACGAAATCGTCCGCGGTGACGGGGTCGCCGTTCGACCATCGTCCGTCCGGACGCAGCTCGAAGTGTAAGATGAGGCCGTCATCCGAGACGGTCCAGGATCGGGCGGCGCCCGGGATGATGGCCCCGTGATTGTCGTAGGTCAGGAGGCCGTCGAACAGGTCGCGCAGGATGTGCGCCTCCGCCACCGTGGACGAGCGGTGCGGATCGAGGGTCTCGGGATCGGCGTCGTTGCCGCGGCGGTAGAGGCCGGGATCGCCGGCGCGGGCGGGCAGTGCGACCGCGAGGGCGGCAGCACCGGCCAGCCACGTACGCCGGCGGATCGCCATCCTCAGGCGCCGGTCTCGGGCACCAGGCCGGCGGCTTCGATCGCCGCCACCGCGCAGATTTCGTCGTTGTCGGACGTGTCGCCCGAGATGCCCACCGCGCCGAGCAGCCGCCCCTCGCGGGAGCGGATCAGCACGCCGCCCGGCACCGGGACGAGCGCGGCCGGGCCGGCGACGTGGCTCACGGCGGCGACGAAATAGGGCTGCGCCTCGGCCCGCGCATGGATCGCCCGGGATCCGAGCCCCAGCGCCAGGGCGCCGTTGGCCTTCCCACAGGCGATCTCGGCCCGGCGCAGCGACGTGCCGTCCTCGACAGACACCGATTTGAGCGCGCCCCGGTCATCGTACACCACCACCGCCATCGGTTTCAGCCCACGGGTCCGGGCTTCGCGCAGGGCGGTATCCACGATGCTGCGGGCGGCCTCGAGCGTCAGGTCGATCATCGGAATCCAAGGGCTGTCGCCGCTCGGGGCGGCAGTCCGATCCTTACCGGATCGATCGGGGACCGGTCCACCACAACGCCAGCCTGGTCGTCTCAGCCGGCGCGCTCGACGCCTTGTCTCCTGAACGGCCCAGGTGTTTCCGCTTGTTTCCGGCGCCGTCGGGCGGCATGTGTCGGCGTGCCGGCAGGCGCTCTTGGAGGATGGCCTAACTTTGTCTCAGGCAGGCGCGCGCGGTATCGCGGTTGGGCGGGACGGCTGGCTGTTCTGGGTCGGCCGCGCGAACGAGTTGGTGGATCTGTACACCGACTCCCCGGCGACACGCCGCTTGCTGCGCCGATGGGTGCGGCTGGTCGTCGGCCGCGTCCGTCGGGCCGAGTCCCTGGGCGCAACCTACGTCCACGCGATCGTGCCCGAGAAGATCGCTATCCATGCCGACACGCTCGACCGGCCGTTCCCGGGCCTGGCCGATCCGCCCGGCGCGCGGCTCGGCCGGCTCCTGGCGACGCAGACGCGGGCGGACCTGGTCGATCTCTACGAGCCCCTGCGGGCGGCGCGCGCCGAGGAACCGGTCTATCTCCGCACCGATACGCACTGGAACCATCGCGGCTACATCGCGGCCTACCGGGCGCTGTGCGAAGCGCTCGCGGTCGCGCCGGCGCCGCACGTGCTCGACGCCACCGGCCAACCCGCGCGCTTCGTGTTCGATCTCGGCGGCAAGCTCAAGCCGCCGGTGGACGAGGCCTATTTCGCCCACGAATTCCCCCAGCGGGCCCAGCGCAGCGAGGCCAACGCCCTGGTGCATCTGCGCGAGACCGGACGGGTCGCCGGCCGGGGCGGCTTCTTCGTCGGATCGCGCGCGGTGATGCGTAATCCCGAGGCCGCCGATCCGCGGCGGATCGTGCTGTTCGGCGATTCCTACGTGTTCGATCAGGGGCCGCGCCTCACCGCGATGCTGGCCGAGAGCTTTCGCGAGGTTCACGCGATCTGGTCCGCCGAGATCGACTGGGCCTACGTCGCCGCCGTGAAGCCCGACCTCGTGGTCTACGAGATCGCCGAGCGCTTCCTCCGGCGCGTGCCGACCGACCGTTTTTCAGTCGACGCGTTCGCGGAGCGGCGGGTCCGGCGCGAGTTGAATCCCACCGTGCTCGACCGGCTGCGCACCCTTCTGCGCCTGCGCTGACGTGCAGAACGCCGCCCGACGCGTATCCCGCCAGCCCCGCAGGCGACGCGATCGCATCACGCCGGGGGCGATGCCGGCGCCCAGGTAAGGTTCTCCAGGAAGGTGTCGAAGTCGGCGATCATGTCGTCCGGCCGCTCGAAATGCGGGAAGGCGCCGGTCGGCAGGGTGAGGACGCGCCAGTTCGGCCGGCCCGCGACCCGCGGCGCCAGCCGGTAATCGACGAAGTCGCCGCGCCGCCCGTGGGCCATCCAGACCGGATGGCGCAACGTCTCGTAGAGACGCGTCGTGTCGGTCGGGAACAGGTGGCCTGCGATGAAGCAATACGGGGCGTGCTCGGCACCCGGCTGGTGGGCCGAGGCGTAATCATACGCGAACAGACCCTCGTCGATGTCCTTCGAGCCGAACGTCTTCTGCAGGAAGAAGCGCATGCTCGGCCGGGAGGCCAGCGCATCGAACAGGGGCCGGCCGAGGGGCGGCCGATCCAGCAGGTCGCGCAGTCGGTCGCGTCCCCGATGGCCGTCCGGAGGTCCGTCGCCGGAGAGTCGCGCATCGAACCCGGTGGGGCTGATCAGGCCGAGGCTGCGGTAATCCTCCGGCCGCTCGACAGCCGCGCGGGCGAGGTAGGAGCAGGACAACGACAATGCCATCGCGTCGATGGCGCCAACGGAATGCCGTTGCCGGATCTCGGCCACGGCCGCACGGATCGCTTCCACCATCAGGCGGGGCGTGTAGCGGCGGCGCGATCGCTCGGAGAATCCGAAGCCCGGCAGATCCAGGGCGTAGACCGGGCGGGTCTGGCGGTAATGCAGGTAGAGCGGACGGACCTCGTAGGCGTTCGCGGCCGCGTTGATGGAGTGGATCAGCAGGAGCGGCACGCCGTCCCGGTCGGTCGTCCCATACAGCGAGAGCGCGCCGGCGCGCTCCGTCGCGAGCATCTCGTGCCGGCCGGGCAGGGCCGGCGGCAGGTCCATGTGGCGGTCGACGGCGAACCGGCTCCAGCCGACGAGCCCGGCGGCCGAGCCGAGACCGGTCAGGATGGCCGCGATCCCGAAGCGACCGGCGCGTGTCTTCTTACGAGGCTGCCGGCTCATCGGGGCTCCAGAACCTCGGTCGGCCCCGACCCGGACGGTGCCAGCGCCGGGAAAGGGGGAGACAGTGCCGTCGTATCAGGATGCGTGGCCGGCCAGGCTGTTCGACGCCAACGCCGGGGAACGTCCGGAGGGGCGGATCGGGCTGATGTCCCGGCCCGCCGCCTCGCGGAAGAAGTCCACCGTCGCCGGATCGTTGCGCCAGTCCTGGACGCGCCGCGAGACCAGGGCCTCGCGCGGGCGCTTGTCGTAGTTCGCGTAGGCCGCCGCCACGAATTCCGGCCGCGTCATCGTGCGGGCGGGGCCCGAGCGGCGCGTCTCGGCCTTGAAGAAGAGCGCGCTGCCGGGAATGCCGTAATGCGCGCCAATCTCGGGATAGACGGGCCAACTGCCCTGGCCCCCGAGGTCGTCGGGCACGAAGGCGTCCAGGTCGCATTCGGGGTAGGCGACGCCGGATTTGGTCAGCAGCCCGCGGGCGAGGTCGGCAACCACGTAGAGCTTGGTGTGGTTGATCGAGTGCATGAAGCAGCCGCGGCGCGCCCACCGCGTCAGGTGCGTATCGAGATCGTACTGCGCCTGGGCGCCGAGGCCACGCAGATAGGCGACCGACTCGTTCCAGAGATCGAAATAGCCCAGCCGCTCGAAGACCGGCTCGGCAAACAGGCGCAACGCCTGCGCCTGCGAGAAGCCGGCCAGATAGGCGTAGAGCGTGATCGCCGAATGCGAATGCCCCATCGGCCCCGAGATCAGGCCGTTGAGCGAGACGGCATCCTGCACGCCGACATGGATCAGATCCGGATGGTAGGCGCCGAACACGATGGTGGGGATCAGCCGGACCTTCGGGTGTGTCCGAAACCGGTCGATCGTGCCGCCGTCCTTGAACCGGGGCAGGTAGATGCTGGAATAGACGTGATCGTAGCCGTCGGCATGCGCCATCAGGTCCACGAGCTTCGGGAAGCGCCGGGTGACCGTGAAGGCCGAGACGAAATCGACCTGGGCGTCGGGCAGCAGGAAACGCAGCACCTTGGCCATGGAGCCGGCCTGGCAGACTCCGACTACAAGGATGCGAGGCGAGCCCGTCCGCTTCTTCCCGATCTGCGCAAGCCGGTGCCGCGCGCGCCAAAGGCTATCCACCGTCAACATGCCGCTTCTCTCGCATGTCCGCGGGCCGTGGGCAAACCGCACCGACGGCCCGGAGGCGGTTATTGGCGCGTATCGCAACCGGCAAGCAACACCGGAGGGCAGACTATGACAGTCGCGCGAAGTTGTCGTGCCTCAGGACTGGTGGCGGGGCTGTGCCTGATCCAAGCCGAGCCGACAGAGCCGGGAGGATTAAGATGGCGCCGACAAACGTGCCGGAACCCGTTTGGGATATCGAGCGGGCGACCCTGCGCAAGATTACCTGGCGGATCCTGCCGTTCCTGATGCTCGCCTACTTCATCGCGTTCGTGGACCGGGTGAATGCCGGCTTCGCGGCGCTGCAGATGAACCACGATATCGGCTTGTCCGCGGCGCAGTTCGGATTGGGCGGCGGCCTGTTCTACGTGTCCTACGTGCTGTGCGAAGTGCCGAGCAACCTCGCCATGGAGCGGTTCGGCGCCCGGATCTGGATCGCCCGGATCATGATCACCTGGGGGCTGGTTTCGGCGGCCATGGCGTTCGTCGTCGGGCCCACTTCGTTCTACGCGGTCCGCCTGCTGCTGGGCGCCGCCGAGGCCGGCTTCTTTCCCGGGGTGATCCTGTACCTCACCTACTGGTTTCCCCGCGCCTATCGGGGGCGGATCGTGGCCGTGTTCATGGTGGCGATCCCGATCTCGAGCTTCCTCGGCTCACCCATCTCGGCCTCGATCCTCAACACCGACGGGATGCTGGGCTATCGCGGCTGGCAATGGCTGTTCATCCTCGAGGCGATCCCGGCGGTGCTGCTGGGGATCATCGCATTCGCGGTCCTGCCCGACGGACCCGGCACGGCGCGGTGGCTCACGCCGCAGCAGAGCGCATGGCTGCAGGATCGGCTGGCAGCCGAGCGCGCCTCCGTGGTTGCGGGCGAGGGGGCGCCGGCCCGGCATCTCTCGGTCTGGCAGGTGATGCGCAACCGCTACGTGCTCGCCGCCTCGCTGATCTATGCGGGCGCCTCCGGGGCCAGCCAGTGCCTGTCGCTCTGGCAGCCGCAGATCATCAAGTCGTTCGGGCTGACGAACCTGGAGACGGGTCTGCTGAATTCGATCCCGTTCGGCATCGCCTCGGTGCTGATGATCCTGTGGGGCCGGTCCTCCGACAGGCGGCGGGAGCGGGTCTGGCACACGGCAATCCCGTTGGGCCTGCTGGCGCTGAGCCTCGCCGCCTCGATCGCGACCACGCAGCTGGTGCCGACGATCCTGATCCTGTGCCTCGCCGTGACGGCGACCTACATGGTGAAGGGGCCGTTCTGGGCGCTCTCCACCGAATGGCTGTCGGCCGGGGCGGCGGCGGCCGGCATCGCGCAGATCAACGCGATCGGCAATATCGGCGGGTTCATCGGCACATACCTGCTCGGTGTGATCAAGGATGCGACCGGCAGCTACCCGCTCGGCCTGTTGCCCCTCGTGGTGCTGTCGGGAACGGGCTGCCTGCTGGTCGTGGTTCTTGGCCGAGGCCGGCAGCGGGGCGTTGCGCCGGCGCGGGCGTGATCGGGCGTACCGGCCGGCATCGATTCGCTATCGGATGCACTTCGGCGGGCGGATGACACCGTTTCGCGGTCGATTCGCCCGCCTGCGTAGCCGTATCGATGGCACGGGTGTGAAATTCGTGTGTCGGCCCGCGGTCTCGTCACGAGGCCGGGACGCGCCCTGAATTTTGCAAGACGATCAATATTGCGCGACCCGCCGATCTATAGCGCGTCTGAGGTGCATGATCGTATGACGGGAAAGAATATCGGTGCGGCGTTGCTGCAAATACCTTCCCAGGCCGCACAACGGACTCGCCTGTTGACACGGCAATGCTCGCACGTTCTTATTCTTGTGCCTGAGGCATGACGCCTCAGCGGTACCCTTCCACGGCGATGATCGCTTTCGGAAGGTCTACGCGAGTTGCTCGCGCACCCGGATATTCAAAGTCTATAGCGCTCAATCGATTGAAATTTTGATCGCGCTTAACAGTCTATATGACCCAAAAGGTCAGGTCTGATTGGTGTCCGAGATTATTCTTGAAGCCAAGAAACGACGCTGCCAGCCCACAAGCTGGCAGCGTCGCCAGCCAGGCGACAACGACGATCGAAGTCTTGGGACGGAATCGAGCCGTTCGAAGTCAAGTAAAGCGCCGTCTGAGCAGCGCGCCGAAGTGATAAGCGCTCAGACTTCAGAAACCGGATGGAGTTTTTGAGAACATCCTTTGTCAGCCGGTGTCCAGCTTAACAGATGGAGTTCGTAAGATGTTCGCTGTCAGCCCCGTTGCGTCTGCCTCTGGCGCCGCGCTGAGGCCGCAGCTGGTCGATGAGCCGGAGCGGATCGCGTCCGTGATGGCAAACCAACTTGCGAAGCCGGTGGCGTTCGATCCGAGGACGACTTACGCGCTCACGGCCGACGCGGTCCTGTCGCTGGTCCGGGCACGCCAACCCGCTTCGGACGCCACCGTACCAACGGCCCAGCTTGCGCAATCTACGAAGACGGATGGGCCGGAGAACGCGCCTCAGCCGCAGCGCACGGGCGATACGCGCGCGGCGGCGACGGTGCGCAGCGACGTCGATACCGGATCACAGCGTTCGGGTGATGCTGTCCCGACGGCGACCGCGCTGGATCGGTCAATCGCCGAGAGCAAGGCAGTCCGGCAAGCCGAAGATGCCGCGAAGTGGGATGCTTACATCTACAGTATCACGCATATCGATAGCAGCATCACGGCTGCAATCAGTTTTTACCTCATGTGCAACGACGTTCATTACCAGAGTTTCAAAGCCGAGCATCCCAGTACGGATGTCCGTTGGATCAATGTCGACAACAAAAAGATCGTTTCGCTCTGGCCGAAGGTGACGGATCAGTGGTTTTCGCCACGCTGAAGCCGCTGTCCTGGGCGTGTGGCTGCGTGGTCGAACAGCTGCCGACGTTGCGTTCCGCCAACGATCCGGTTTCGGCCGTCTGACCTGAATCAGACCGCAGCGGTCCCCCATGGAACCGCCACGGTCATCGCAGCGACAGGTTGGTCCGTAGATGCGCCGCGAACGGCTGGGTCAGCGCCGTCGTGTGGCGTTCGTCGAGGCGGATCCCTCGAGCATTTCCCGATCACGCTGAGATCGGGAACAGCTCTAAGTCCTTGATCGAACGCGTTCGCTTACGCCGACCCGACCTGTACTCCGGCGGCAAGCGCTTTAGGCCGATCGTCGGCATGGGCGGCAATCCGGAACACGGTGCAGCAGCTTTTCGCCTGTATCGGCGACCCACGCGGGCGCGGCCTGCTTCAGGAGGCCGCGTCCTCCGCATCGTGCCACCGTTGACGGTGTCGGATACAGAGATCGATCGCGGCGCGAATATCCTGAAGCGCGCCCGCGAAGCTGCGGTCTGAAGCGCTCAGGAACGGGATCCCGAAGGGCAAGCCCTTTGGCGGGGTTCGGGGGCGGAGCCCCTGGGGCATCGGGCCAAGCCCACCGCCAGGGCTCCGTACTGAACCCGCAAAAGATCGAAGCCCTTTTGAAACCGGAACTTTCGTGGTCGGCCTGAAAGACGTTGGGGAGCGAGGGGCTCACGCCGCCTCGATCTCCTCGCTGACCATCAGCCACTCCTCCTCGGCGGCGGCGAGGGCGTCCGCCGCGTCCGAGCGCATCTTGGCGATCTCTCCCGCCTTGGCCGCGTTCTCCCGGAAGGCCGTGCCGTCCTCGAGAGCGGCGTCGATCTTCTGGATCGCTGCCGTGAGCTTGGCCATCCGCGCCTCGATCCCTTCGAGCCGCTTGCGCAGCGGCGCGAGGGCCGCCCGGCGCTCCACCCCGGCGCGGCGCGCCTCGGCCTTCTGGCCGCCCGCGGGCTCGACCTCGCGTGTGTCCTCACGCTCCGGGCCGGACAGGACGAACCGGCGGTAATCGTCCATGTCGCCGTCGAAGGTCTTCACGGTGCCGTCGGCCACCAGCCAGAGGCGATCCGCGCAGGCCTCGACCAGGAAGCGGTCGTGGCTCACCAGAATGACCGCGCCCTCGTAGTCGTTGATCGCCTCGACCAGGGCCTGGCGGCTCTCGATGTCGAGGTGGTTGGTCGGCTCGTCAAGGATCAGCAGGTGCGGACCGTGGAAGGCCGCGAGCCCCATCAACAGCCGCGCCTTCTCGCCGCCGGAGAGTTTTTCCACCGGCGTGTCGGCCTTGTTGGCGCCGAAGCCGAGCCGGGCGGTGGCCGAGCGCACCTTCGCCTCCGGCACATCCGGCATCAATGTCCGCACATGCGCGTAGGCGCTTTCGGCCGGGCGCAGCTCGTCGAGCTGGTGCTGCGCGAAATACGCCACCTCCATCTTGGACGACCGCCGCATCTCCCCGGCGATGGCCCCGAGCCGACCGCCGATCAGCTTGCAGAAGGTCGACTTGCCGTTGCCGTTGGCGCCGAGCAGCGCCACGCGGTCGTCGGGCGCGAGGTTGAGGTCGAGGCCGCTGAGCACGACGCGGTCGCCGTAACCGGCCTTGACCCGCTCCATGGAGACGATCGGGGGTGAGAGCGGCTTTTCCGGGCTCGGCAGGTGGATCACCGGCACGTCGTCCTCGATCAGGGCGGCGATCGGCTCCATCTTGGCCAGCCGCTTCACCCGGGATTGTGCCTGCCGGGCCTTGGTCGCCTTCGCCTTGAACCGGTCGATGAAGCTCTGCAGATGCGCGCGCTCGGCATCCTGCTTCACCTTGGCCTTGGCGAGCAGCATGCGCTTCTCGGAGAGCTGCTTGGCGAAGCTGGTGTATCCGCCGCGGTAGATCGTCAGCTTGCCGCGGTCGAGATGCAGGATGTGGTCGACGCTGGTGTCCAGCAGGTCGCGGTCGTGGCTGATGATGATCGCGGTGCGCGGATAGCGCTCAAGGTAGTCGTAGAGCCAGAGCGTTCCCTCGATGTCCAGGTAGTTGGTCGGCTCGTCGAGGAGCAGCAGGTCGGGTTCCGAGAACAGGACGGCGGCGAGCGCCACGCGCATCCGCCAGCCGCCTGAGAAGTCCGCGCAGGGCCGCGCCTGGGCGGCCGCGTCGAAGCCGAGCCCATGCAGGATCGCGGCGGCGCGTGCCGGCGCCGAATGCGCGCCGATATCGACCAAGCGGGTTTCGATCTCGGCCCGGCGCAGGCCGTCGGCATGCTCGGCTTCCGCCATCAGTTGGGCCCGCTCGGTGTCGGCGGCCAGCACCACCGCGTGCAGCGTCTCCGGGCCGGCCGGCGCCTCCTGGGCGACCGCGCCGATGCGCATGCCCCTGGGCAGGGAAACCGATTTCGCGTCCACCGGCAGGTCGCCGAGGATCGCCTTGAACAGCGTGGTCTTGCCGGCGCCGTTGCGCCCGACGAGACCCACGCGCGCGCCCTCGGGAATCGAGAAGTTCGCGGAATCGAGGATCAGGCGATCGC
This sequence comes from Methylobacterium sp. CM6246, assembly GCF_054818005.1. Lineage (NCBI taxonomy): Bacteria > Pseudomonadati > Pseudomonadota > Alphaproteobacteria > Hyphomicrobiales > Methylobacteriaceae > Methylobacterium > Methylobacterium sp. CM6246. Next base: position 5,263,090 of record NZ_JBTXKY010000001.1, on the reverse strand, counting down.
CGATGCGGTAGGTGAGGTCATGGACGCGCAGCATGGCGGCGTTCTGGCGGTCTAGACGCGGGAGGGCAAGCGCCCTGACGGTGCCGCCGCGCCCCGGCGGCGCAGGCGAGCCGACGCAGGGCACCAGCGTCGATCGCCGTGAGCGATCGCGAAATCCGTAGAAGCCGCTTTAACGGAATCGCATGACTCTCCGATGATTGTGCGAAATCTCTTCGGTGACTGTGCAGCATCCGTCGTTCGAACCGATCAATGTATGTTTTTAGGCGGTAATACCGTCGCGGGCCCGGGGCCTGGCGTCGGATGCTGGTCGACCGGGGTGTGCGCCAGTTGGGCGCCGTGATGGGAGAGGTGTTTTGGGTCGCACCGTGATCCTGACTGATGATCTCGGCCGCGGCGAGCGCCTGGCGCGCAATCTGGGCGGCGGTCCGAGCCTTGTTCTCCACGATCTGTACGGCGATGCGGAGCCGCCCCGGGGGGCGGACCTGGTGATCAGCGATGTCAGCGCGCTGACCTCCGACGCCGTGCTTCGCCTGCGCCGGACGCTGGCCGTCGCGCGTGATAAGGCGACGCCGTTCCTCGCGCTGATCCACGGCAATCTCGGGCGCGGCGAGATCCAGGCGACCGCCCTCGGGGCCACGCGGATCCTCCCGGCCTCCGCGGCCAACGCCTTGCTGGCCACCGCCGTCGCGGCTTTGAGCTCGGCCGGACGCGGCCCCGATGACGGCGTCGCGCTGCGTCGCTGCGCCGACGAGGCGCGGTCCGCCTTCCGGGCGATCTTCCGGGCTGACACGACGCCTGCGGCTGCCATCGTCGATGCCGGCACCACCGTCATCGTCCGGGCGATCCGTGAGGCGAAGGTCCGCGACTGGCTGAACGTGGTGGCCGGTTTCGACGACGTGACCCATCGGCACTGCCTGACGGTCGCCGGCCTGGCCGCGGCCTTCGCGCAGAGCCTGGGCCTCAACGAAACGGATACACATCACCTGACCAAGGGCGCGCTGCTGCACGATATCGGCAAGGCGCGGATCCCCCTCTCGATCCTGAACAAGCCCGCCCCGCTCAATGCGGCGGAACGGCTGGAGATGGATCGGCATCCGGCCATTGGCTACGACATGCTGGCGGATGGCGGCTACGATGCCGGGACGCTGGCCGTGGTCCGCTCGCATCACGAATATCTCGACGGCTCCGGCTACCCGGACGGGCTTCGGGCGCAGGAGATCCCCGATCTCGTCCGCCTGATCACGATCTGCGATATCTTCGCGGCGTTGATCGAGGCCCGCCCCTACAAGGCGCCGAAGCCGATCCGGGAGGCCTACGCGATCCTGGGGACGTTGGGCCCCAAGCTCGATGCGGACCTGCTGCGCGCGTTCCGCCAGGTGGTGGTCGCGTGCGACCAGACGACCTTGCGCGCCTCGGCCTGAGGCGCGCCGTCAGACCAGCTCCCAGGCCGTGCGCTCGCGCATCAGTGCCCGGACCAGCGCTTGGTTCAACTCGTGGCCGGTGTGGAACGCCGAGACATGGCCCTCCACCGGGTGCCCCGCCAACATCAGGTCGCCGATCAGGTCCAGGATCCGGTGGCGCACCGGCTCCTCCGGAACGCGCATCCCGCCGATGACGCGCCCCCGCCAGAGGAGTGCCGCAGAGCGGGCCGAGACGCCCTGCAGGAAATCCTCGCCGACGGCGTAGCCGTAGGCGCGCCCTGCCATGGCGCGAACGTACCGGCCGAAGCTGCGCGCGGGCGCGATCTCCTGCACGAAGCGTTCCGGCGTGATGGCGCCGGACCAGTCGAGCGAGCCGAAATGGGCGAGCGAGACGTGGCCGGTGACGTGCAATCCCGGGCCCGGCCCGATCTGGATCAGGCGCCGTCCGTCTTCGACCGTGACCGTCCGGCGCATCCGCAGCACCCGGCAGGGGGCGGGCTGCTCGGTCCGGCCCACGTCCCGGATCGCCGCGCACCAGGGCGTCGCGCTCCCGTCGAAGATCGGCAGTTCGTCGGCGTCGATCTCGACCAGCACGTTGTCGATCCTGAGGGCGTGCAGGGAAGCCATCAGGTGCTCGATCGTACGCACGAGCACCCCGTCCCGCCGGATCGCCGAAGAGAGCGGCTGCGATTCCCGGAACTGCCACAGGGCCGGCACATCGACGGCCTCCCCCGTGTTCAGGTGGCGGCGGAAGACGATGCCATGTCCTGCAGGCGCCGGGCAGACGCGAACCGTCGCATGGCGGCCGGAATGCAAGCTGTGCCCGGAGCGCTCGAACGCATCGGTCAATGTCGCCTGCAGCCGGACGATCGGGCTGAACGGTCCGGCGAAGGAATGGGCGATGTCGAACGTCTGGTGCATTGCGAATCGTCTGGCGCCGAGGCGCGGGAAATTATCCCTCTCCACCGATTCCCGCTAATAAACTCCTGTTCAGCCAAGCGCGGCTTGACCGGCCCGCGCGTGACCGTCACCATCGATTTCGCCTCATCGCTGGCGCGCGGCCGGGTCGGCGCGCCGCTCCAAGATGCGGGCTGCTTCCGTCCCCACAGTTGCTGGTCGGCACCCGTCAGGACAGGGACGGAGGCTGGGGCCGAAGGGACAGGATCGATGGCGCGGTTGGGGACGATACCCTTCTTCAAGGATCCGGGCATCGAGCTCGGTCCGTTCGAGACCCGCTGCCACTGGCGCCGCTTCGACGAGAACGAGGTTCTGGTCGATTTCGACGACATCTCTACGGACGTCTACTTCATCGCCACGGGCGAGGTCCGCATCCTGAACCGGACCCAGTCCGGCAAGGAGGTGATCCTCGGCGAGATGCGCGGCGGGGCCTTCTTCGGCGAACTCGCCGCCATCGACGGGATCGGCCGCTCGGCCAACGTCACGGCGCTGACCCGCGGCGAGGTCTGCGTGGTGCCAGCCGCGGTGTTCCGCCAGATGGTGTTCGCCTCCGAGGCAATCGCCGACCGGCTGTTCCGGCTGCTGGCCAAGCGCGTGCGCGAACTCAACACCCGGCTGATGGAGCACGCGCTCCTGGACCTGAAGCACCGGCTCTACGCCGAGCTGCTGCGCCTCTCGGTCCCGCGGTCGGGCACCTCCGGCGAGCGGGTCGTGTCGCCGCCGCCCTACCACCACGTGCTGGCCGCCCGGATCGGCTGCCGCCGCGAGCAGGTCACCCGAGAGTTCACCGCGATGGCGGCCGAGGGCCTCGTCGACCGCACCCGCGGCGCCCTTGTGCTGCGACGGCCCGATCTCCTCGAAGCGCGCGTGGCCGAGGCGCTGCGCGAGGATTCCTGACGCTTTGGCCGACGCACCGGCGCTGCGCCTGCGGCTGGAGGATCTCACCAAGCGCTTCGGCAGCCACCTCGCCGTCGATGCGGTGAACCTCGCGCTTGAGCCCGGGGAGTTCTTCTGCCTGCTCGGGCCGTCCGGATGCGGGAAGAGCACCCTCCTGCGCATGATCGCGGGCTTCGAGATCCCGAGTTCCGGCCATGTCCGCCTCGGCGAGCAGGACCTCACGGCGCTGCCTCCGCACCGGCGGCCGGTGAACATGATGTTCCAGTCCTACGCGCTGTTCCCGCACATGAGCGTGGCCGGCAATGTCGGCTACGGACTGAAGGGGCTAGGCCGGGCCGCCGCCACGGCTCGCGTCACGGAGCTGCTGCGTCTCGTGCGCCTCGACGGCTTCGGGGATCGCCGCCCGGATACGCTGTCGGGCGGGCAGCGCCAGCGGGTTGCGCTCGCCCGGGCGCTCGCCCGCGAGCCGAAGCTGCTGCTCCTGGACGAGCCCCTCGGCGCCCTCGACCGGGGCCTGCGCGAGGAGACCCAGGCCGAGCTGCGCGCCGTGCAGCGCCGCCTCGGCACCGCCTTCGTGGTGGTGACCCACGATCCCGAGGAAGCGATGATGCTCTCCGACCGCGTGGGCGTCATGGAGCATGGCCGGCTCGCCCAGGTCGGGACCCCGGCCGAGTTGTACCGCCGCCCGGCCAGCCGCTTCGTGGCGGGCCTGCTCGGCGACGTGAATCTCATCCCCGGCCGGCTGGGACCCGCCGAGCCCGGCGACACCCGCACGGTGGAGACCGCCCACGGGCCGGTCCGCGCCGCAGCGACTTTGCTGCCCGAGGGCGCCTCGGTCGTCATCGCGGTGCGCCCGGAAGACCTCATCCTCGGCGCCGAGGGCCTACCGGTGACGATCGCCGACGCGCTCTTTCTCGGCGACCGCCTGCGGCGCACCCTGCGCCTCCCCGATGGCACCCTGCTTCGGTCGAGCGGCAGGCCGGGTGGGCACACCGAAACCCTGGGCGCCGACACCCGCGCGGGGTTCGCCCCCCGCGACGCGGTGATCCTGCCGGCATGATCCGCGCTGCGACGAACCGGGCCCGCACGGCCGCGACCCGGGAGCGGCGGCCTTGAGGGTGAAGGGGTCCGGAAAGCGTCTGTTCGACCGGCTCGTGCGCCTGCCGCCGCTGCTGTGGCTGTCGGCGTTCTTCCTGCTGCCCGTCGCCATCACCCTCAAGATCAGCCTGTCGGAGCCGGCCACCGCGATCCCGCCCTACCTGCCGGTCTTCGATTGGCAGGGCGGTATCGAAGGCTGGTCGTCCTTCCTCGAAGCCCTGAACCTCGACAATTACGCCACGCTCGCCGCCGACCCGCTCTACCGCGATGCCGCCCTCGGCTCGCTCACCTACGCCGCGGCGTCCAGCGTAATCCTCGTCGCCCTCGGCACGCCGCTCGCCTACGCGCTGGCCCGGGCGCCCGCGCGCTGGCAGCCCCTCCTCGTCGCCCTGGTGGTGGTGCCGTTCTGGACGAGTTTTTTGATCCGGATCTACGCCTGGATCGCGATCCTCAAGCCCGAGGGGCTGCTGAACCTGATCCTGCTTCGCCTTGGCCTGGTCTCCGAGCCGCTGATCATCCTGAACACCGATGCCGCCATTCTGATCGGTCTCGTCTACGCCTACCTGCCGTTCATGGTGCTGCCGCTCTACGCGGTGATGAATCGGCTCGATCCCGCGCTGCGCGAGGCGGCGGCGGACCTCGGCGCGTCGCCGGCCCGGGTGTTCTGGTCGGTGACGCTGCCGCTCAGCCTGCCGGGGATCGCGGCCGGGGCCGGGCTCTGCTTCATCCCGATGGTCGGCGAGTTCGTAATTCCGGATCTCCTGGGCGGCTCGGAGACCCTGATGCTCGGTCGGGTGCTGTGGAGCGAGTTCTTCTCGAACCGCGACTGGCCGCTCGCGTCGGCCGTGGCGGTGCTGATCCTCGCCATCGTCATCGTTCCCGTGGTGCTGTTCCGCGACAGCCTGCGCACCGGCGGGGAGGGCCGTCCGTGACCTGGGTGACCCGCACGGCGCTGACGATCGGGCTCATGTTCCTGTACGCGCCGATCCTGGTGCTGATCGCCTACTCGTTCAACGCCTCGAACCTGGTGACGGTCTGGGGTGGATTCTCGATGCGCTGGTACGGCGCGCTCCTGGCGGATGCGCCGCTGATGGCGGCGGCGTGGGTCTCCCTTCGGGTCGCGCTGCTCACGAGCGTGATCGCGACCATCCTGGGGACCCTCGCGGCCTTGGCCCTCGAACGCCACGGCCGCTTCCGCGGGCGGGCGCTGTTCACCGGTCTGATCTTCGGGCCGATGGTGATGCCGGAGGTGATGATCGGCCTGTCGCTCCTGCTGATGTTCATCGGCATCGGCGTCGACCGAGGCATCGCCACCATCGTGATCGCGCACGCGACCTTCTGCACCGGCTTCGTCGCCGTCGTGGTGGCGGCGCGGTTGCGCGGCCTCGACCGTGGGCTCGAAGAGGCGGCTGCCGATCTCGGCGCGAGTCCGTCGCGGGTGTTCCTCACGATCACGCTGCCGCTGCTCGCGCCCGCCGTGCTGGCCGGCGCGTTGCTCGCCTTCACGCTCTCGCTCGACGACCTCGTGATCGCGAGCTTCGTGTCGGGCCCGGGCTCGACTACGCTGCCGATGCGGCTGTACGGCCAGGTCCGGCTGGGGGTGAATCCCGAGATCAATGCCGCCTCGACGCTCCTCGTCGTACTGGTCAGCGCGTTCGTCCTGCTGGCCTCCTGGCTGACCGTGAGACGCACGCGCGCCTGAGCGCCGGGTCATCCCGCGCCGGACCGACCCAGGCGCGCGCGACGTGCGACCGCGCACGCAGGCGCGCGACCGTGAACCGTACGATCTTAGGGAGTTGGCTGCTGATGCGGCCGTTCCCCAAGGGACTACCGTCATGATCCGTGCGCTGACAACGATCTCCCTGGCCGCTGTCCTCTTGGCACCGGCAGCGCAGGCCCGACCGATCCGCGCGCAGGTGCAGCCGTCGGCCAGCCCCGCCGTCAAGGCGCGCCAAGCTGCGCTGAAGGATTTCGACGCCCGGATGAGCCGCCTCGATTCCCTGATGGGCCTGTCGCCCCGGGCGGCCCCACGCTCGCGCTCGGCGGAGGCCGGGCGCTAGTACGCGCAACGTCGGAAGGGCTAACGGCCGAGGCCGCCGGTCTCCTCGATGAAGCGCGCGACGGCATCCGCCCCATCGCCACCGCGCAGGGATGCGAACACGTAGGGGCGGGCGCCGCGCATCCGCTTCGTGTCGGCCTCCATTACCGACAGGTCGGCGCCGACCAGCGGCGCGAGATCGGTCTTGTTGACGATCAGCAGGTCCGACCGGGTGATGCCGGGACCGCCCTTGCGGGGAATCTTCTCCCCGCCGGCCACGTCGATCACATAGAGCGTGATGTCGGCGAGTTCCGGTGAGAACGTCGCCGCGAGGTTGTCGCCGCCGGACTCGATCAGCACCAGGTCGAGCTTCGGGAAACGCCGACTCATCTCGGCGACCGCGGCGAGGTTGATCGAGGCATCCTCGCGGATCGCCGTATGCGGGCAGCCGCCGGTCTCGACGCCCAGGATCCGCTCCTCCGGCAGCGCCCCGACCACGGTCAGGATCCGGGCATCCTCCTTGGTGTAGATGTCGTTGGTGATCGCGCAGATCTCGTAGCGGTCGCGGAAGCGCTTGCAGAGCTGCTCCATCAGCGCGGTCTTGCCCGAGCCCACGGGGCCGCCGATGCCGACGCGGAGTGGGCCGTTCGAGGAGGTCATGCTGCGTTCTCAGGATCGGAAGATGCGGGAATACTGGGTCTCGTGCCGGAACGAGCCGAGATCGAGCCGGATGGTGGCAGACCCGATCGCGTCGAGATCCGCGTCGTGCGCCGCCTCCGCGAGCCGGACCAGGAGGGGCGCGAGCGCCGCGACCACCCGCGTGCCGGCGGCCTGACCGACCGGGGCCGCACGCAAGGCCGCCGACACGAGGTTCTGGACGAAGGCGAGGGCGTAGGCCGCGAGCATCGGCGGCAGCGCCATGCCGTGCGCCCCCGCGGCCGCGCCGACCGCGACGGGATAGGCGACCGGTCCCGGAAGACGTCCGGCCAACGCCGAGAGCCGTTCGCAGGACCAGGCGCCCAAAGTCGCGTCGAGGAAGCTGCGACCCTGCTGGCTCGTCTCCAGGTGCAACTCGCGCGACGGTGCCAGGGCCAGGGCGAGATCGTTGATCGCGGCGATCCCGTCCGGTTCGGCGGCGCCGGCCGCCCGTTGGGCGTGGGCCGCGAGGATCAGGTCGTTGCGCAGGGCGCCGTGCGCGCACACGTCCGCGAGCCACACGGCGAGGCTCGGCTCGTCATGCACGTCGCCGGTCTCGGCGGCCCATTCCAGGCCGTGCGAATACGCGTAGGCCCCGACCGGATAGCCGGGCGACAGCCACGCCATCAGCCGGAGCGCCTCCAGCGTCTCAGCCATCGGCATTTGGGTGATGGTGCGGGCCGTGCCCGTCGCCGTGCGCACCCCCATGGTCGTGCGCTTGCCCATTACCGTGCGCATGGCTGTGCGCTTGCCCACCGGAATAGGCTCCTCCCTCCGGCCGGAACGGGCGCTCCACGGGTTCGGCGGTCCCGCCGAGCCCCCGGATCATGTCGGCGAGCACATGATCGTCGGCGATCCACACGGCGTCGGCCCCAATCTCGGCCGGGATATGCCGGTTGCCGATGTGCCAGATCAGCCGCCTCAGGGCGTGCTCGCTGGCGGCGCGGATTTCCAGCAGGCACTCGGGCGCGGCCTCGACCCAGATCAGGCGGCCATCCTCGAGCACGAGGGCATCGCCGTCGTCCAGCACGACCGCCTCCGGCAGGTCGAGCAGAAACCGCATGCCCCCTTCTCCCCGCATGCCGACGCGGCGGCGATGGCGCGCGCCGGAATCGAGGACCACCCGGTCGACGATCTCGCCCCCGGACAGGTGCTCGCGGCGGAGGATTCGGGTGGCGCGGATCATTCTTGGGACGGTTTCTCGTTTGATCTCGGCGTCGTCATACGACATCGTCTTCAGGAATGCCCGGATAGAAGGCGAGATCGAGGATCTGCTCGACCGAGTACGGGCAGATCTTCGGAAACGTCTTCTCCGGCAGGCGCGTTTCGCTGGACGCGCCAAGCGTGGCGATGCGATAAGCGCTCTGCATCACACGCTCGGGCCAGGATCGCAGGCTCGGACTCGTATCCACCAGACCGTCGATCCGGATCCTTTGCCCCACGATGGTGGTGCGCCAACCGTATTTCCGCTTTTCCGGCTGAAACTCCCATTTCAGCAGGTGGAGAAGAAGCACGGCGAGACGGCTGCGGATCTCGGATTTCTGCGACCCGCCCAAGCTCTCGATCTCCTCGGCAAGGTTCAGCCTATCGATCTCCGACACTCGACCGGCCCGAAGCAGCGCCGACTGGTGCTCGGTCCAGAGACAGAGATCGGTTTCATAGAGATCCGATTCGGGCGTCTTCAGCGCGGCCTTCGCCATGTCCGGCCTCCTGTTCGTTCGCGCCACGATAACTCAGAACAGGAAGTAGCGCTGCGCCATCGGCAGCACCTCGGCGGGCTCGCAGACCAGGAGTTCGCCGTCGGCCCGCACGTCGTAGGTCTCGGGATCGACCTCGATCATTGGCGTGGCATCGTTGAGCACCATGCTCTTCTTGGAGATGCCGCCGCGGACGTTCTCCACGGCGACCAGCTGCTTCTGCACCCCGAGCCGCTCCCGCAAGCCATCCTCCACCGCCGCCCGGGACACGAAGGTCAGCGCGGTCGCGTAGGGCACCCGGCCGTAGGCCCCGAACATCGGGCGGTAATGCACCGGCTGGGGCGTCGGGATCGAGGCGTTCGGGTCGCCCATCGGGGCGGCCGCGATGCTGCCGCCCTTCAGCACGAGATCGGGTTTCACGCCGAAGAAGGCGGGTGTCCACAGCACGAGGTCGGCGAGCTTGCCGGGCTCCACCGAGCCGATATGCTTCGAGACGCCGTGCGCGATCGCCGGGTTGATCGTATATTTCGCGACGTAGCGCCGCGCGCGTAAGTTATCGGTGCCAGAGGCGTCCCCCGCGAGTGCGCCGCGCTGGCGCTTCATCTTGTCGGCGGTCTGCCAGGTGCGGATCACGACCTCGCCGACCCGGCCCATGGCCTGGCTGTCCGACGACATCATCGAGAGCGCGCCGATATCGTGCAGGATGTCCTCGGCCGCGATCGTCTCGCGCCGGATCCGGCTCTCGGCGAAGGCGAGGTCCTCCGGGATCGACGGGTCGAGGTGGTGGCAGACCATGAGCATGTCGAGATGCTCGTCGATGGTGTTGCGGGTGTAGGGCCGCGTCGGGTTGGTCGAGGACGGCAGCACGTTGGGCAGCCCCGCGACCTTGATGATGTCGGGCGCGTGTCCCCCGCCCGCCCCCTCGGTGTGGAACGCGTGGATCGTGCGGCCCTTGAACGCCGCGATCGTGTCCTCCACGAAGCCCGACTCGTTGAGCGTGTCGGTGTGGATCATGACCTGGATGTCGTGGGCGTCCGCCACCGATAGGCAGGTGTCGATCGCCGCCGGGGTCGTGCCCCAATCCTCATGGAGCTTCAGCGCGCAGGCCCCCGCCCGGACCATCTCGACGAGGCTCTCCGGCCGCGAGGCGTTGCCCTTGCCCGCGAACGCCAGGTTCATCGGGAAGCTGTCGGCCGCCTCGATCATCCGGGCGATGTGCCAGGGCCCCGGCGTGCAGGTGGTGGCGAAGGTCCCGTGCGCCGGCCCGGTACCCCCGCCCAGCATCGTGGTCACCCCCGAGCACAGGGCCTCTTCGATTTGCTGCGGGCAGATGAAGTGGATGTGGCTGTCGAACCCGCCGGCCGTGAGGATCTTGCCCTCGCCGGCGATCACCTCCGTGCCGGGCCCGACGATGATGTCGATGCCGGGCTGCACGTCGGGGTTGCCGGCCTTGCCGAGCTTGAAGATACGGCCGCGCACGATGCCGACATCGCATTTCACGATGCCCCAATGGTCCAGCACAACCGCGTTGGTGATCACCGTATCGACGGCGCCCGCCGCGTTGGTGACCTGGCTCTGGCCCATCCCGTCGCGGATCACCTTACCGCCGCCGAACTTCACCTCCTCGCCGTAGGTGGTGAAATCGCGCTCGACCGTGATCTCGAGGGACGTATCGGCCAGCCGGATGCGGTCGCCCGTGGTCGGGCCGAACATGTCGGCGTAGGCGGCCCGGGGGAGGGCGGCGGGTTTGGGCATGCTGGCCATGGTCACAGCTTGCCCATCACGTCCCCCCGGAAGCCGTACACGGTGCGACCGCCCGAGAGCGGCACCACCACGACCTCCCGGGTGGAGCCCGGCTCGAACCGCACCGCCGTGCCGGGCGCGATGTCGAGGCGCCGGCCGCGGGCTTTCTCGCGCTCGAAAACGAGGCCGGGGTTCACCTCGAAGAAATGGTAGTGCGAGCCGACCTGGATCGGCCGGTCGCCGATGTTGGCCACCGCGATCACCGCGCGGTCGGCCCCTGCGTTGAAGACGATCTCGCCGGGCAACGTGGTGACCTGGCCGGGCACGTCGGCCGAGAGCGCCCCGCGGATCGGGTGATGCACCGTCACGAGCTTCGTCCCATCCGGGAAGGTCGCCTCGACCTGGATGTCGGGGATCATCTCCGCGATGCCGGGCATCACTTGGTCCACCGTCAGAACGTTCGCCCCCGCCTGCATCAGCTCGGCCACCGTGCGCCCGTCGCGCGCGCCCTCGACCACGAAGTCGGTGATCAGCGCCACGGCCTCCGGGTGGTTCAGCTTGACGCCGCGCGCCTGGCGGTTGCGCGCCACCTGCGCCGCCATGGCGATCAGCAGCTTGTCCTTTTCGCGGGGCGTCAGCAGCACGTGAGAACCTCGTCGTTGCGGCCATGCGAGCAAGAAACATGCGCGCCGCGGGGTCAAGGCTCGGCGCGTCTCACTCCGTCATCGCGGTGAAACCCGCGAACAGGTCGGGCAGCGGCTCGCCCCGGATCCGGCTCGGAAGGTCGCGCGGATGGATGAACTCGTCCCGGAACCACGGGTAGCGGCCCGGATCGAAGGAGTTGCGCAACCAGTCGATGACGCGGCGGACGCGACCGATCCGCTCCGCATCGGGGTGGTAGGTCAACCATATGTCGAGACCGTAGCGGCCGAGATTGTCCACCGGGACGACCTGGGCCCCGATGGCGGTGGCGTAGGTCGGCAACAGGCCGATCCCCGCGCCTTTCGCGATCGCCCAGTAATAGGCGCTGCTGACGTTGATCTTCAGCGTCACGGGAATCTCGGCGGGAAATCCCTCTAGGCCTTTCGCATAGTCTTCGAGGCCTATCGTCTGGCTCGCGGCCTGGACCACGATCCGGTGCCGCGCGAGATCCGCCGGCTTCTCCGGCAATCCGTAGATCTGCTCGTAGCTGCGCGCGGCGTAGGGCATGATGTGCATGCGCCCGAGCTTGACCATGCGCAGGTCGGGGCTCGTCGGCCGCGTGAGCTGGATCGAGACGTCCGCCTCCAGCCGCAGCACGTCGGCGGATTCCATGGCGCAGCGCAAATCGACGGTCAGGCGCGGATTGGCGCGCTGAAACTCCACTAGCCGTGGTGCCAGCCAGAACGCGCCGAGGCCTTCCGTGACCGCGATGCGCACCTCGCCGGTCTCGGCGAACGGGGCCGCGTCGCCCGCGAGCATCAGCCCGAACGCCGCCGTCTCCATGCGGCTCGCGGCCTCCAGGATCGCTCGCCCCTCGGCGGTCAACCGCACCCCGTCGATGTGCCGGGTGATCAGCGGTGCGCCGATCCGCGCTTCGAGGTCACTGACCCGCCGCCGGATCGAATTGATCGAGAGCCCGAGGCTGGCCGCCGCCGAACGGAAGCTGCCGCACCGATGCAGGGTGAGGAACACCCGGACACTCTGCCAATCGGGCATCGAGCCGTGGTCGACCTCGACCCGTTCCATCCGCGGAACACCCCTGTTTCAAATGATGCACATACAGCGACTGCGCTAGATGCGAAGTGCTGCAGCGTCAATCCGTTCCCGAATGACAGGTCATCCGATGACGGTGCACGTCGCTCACCCCCGTTTCGCGGCACAGAACCCGCCGCCCCTGAGCATTCCGCCGCTGCTCCCGGAGCCGCGCCATGACCTCGGCGCGATGCGGGTCGAGCGGGTCGCCCGGCACCTCGTCGCCTTCCTGCCGACGCCGGACGACCTCGGACGGCTCATTGAGGCGGCGCGGGTGGACCTGCCCGACCTGGCACCGCTCGCCACGGTGCAGCGGGTGCTGTCGATCAATCCCGACAGCGTCGTCGCGATCGCCCAGCGACACCGGTTCGACGCCGCCGACCCACGCGGCGAGGGCTTCGTGGCCTGCCTGATGCTGAACGGCGCCGGTCTCGCGGCCTTGAAGGCGGGAACGTTCGATGCAGCCGAACCGCCCTCCGCCATGCTGGTCGGGCAGCATGAGCGTCCGGCCGCGATCTACGTCTGGGCCGTGTATGCGCGTCGTCGGCTCGCCGGCGGCGTCGGCCTCGTGTTCGACCGCCTGTCGAGCCCCCTGTACCAGGGCGTCGATTTCTACGCCCGCGCGGCGACGCCCGAGGGCGCCGACCTGCTCATCACCCTGGGCTTCGCCAGGGGCGGGGGAGCGAACGGACACCTCCATCATTTCGCGCGCACGCCGGTCCCAGAGATCTCGCCGCCCTACGACACCCACAGGCCCGGCCTCAGCGGCGTCAGCGTCGCCGTAGCGCGCAGCTTCGAGGATCTCGCCCGGGTCGTCGCCCTGCGGGCCGCCGTCTACATGGCCGAGCAGGCCTGCCCGTACGAGGAGGAGTTCGACGGCAACGACCTCTCGGCCACCCACCTGATCGGCTATGTCGGCGACGAGCCGGCCGGCTGCCTGCGGATCCGCTTCTTCGCCGACTTCGCCAAGATCGAGCGGCTGGCCGTCCGGGCGGAATACCGCAACACTCGCATGGCCTTCGCGCTGGTCCGGGCCGGGATCGAGCTGGCCCGGGTCAAGGGGTATCGCCGGCTCTACGGCCACGCACAGAAGCGCCTCGTCGGATTCTGGAGCCGGTTCGGCTTCCGGGTCTTCGAGGGCGCGCAGGAACTCGTGTTCTCGGATTTCGACTATGTCGAGATGCTGCTGGAGGCGGAGCCGCACCCGGAGGCGATCGGGATCGGCGTCGATCCCTACGTGATCATCCGCCCCGAGGGCCGGTGGCACAAGGCGGGCGCGCTGGACCGGTCGCGCGCCAGGGCGGTGACGCGGCCCTCCGTCGACGGGCCGGTGTCGCAATGACCCGCCACGTGAACCCGGCGCTGTACCGGCGGCCGAGCAGCGTGCCTGTGCTGGTCCTGGTCGACATGCAGCAGGAATACGAGGTCGCCGGCCGCCCGCTGGCCCTTCCGGGCATCGCCCCGGCGCTGGAGAAGTGCCGGCTGGCCCTCGATCATGCCCGGGACAGCGGCATCCCGATCGCCTACGTGCGCTGGATCGGGGCTCCCCTCTTCCAGGCCGGCTCGCGGTTCGCCCGCTGGATCGAGGGGTTCGAGCCTCACGGGTGCGACATGGTCTTCGACCGGGACCGGCCGTCCTGCTACGCCAGCCCGGCCTTCGCCGACGCGATGGAGCGCGGCGGCGTGCAATTGGTGATCGCGGGTTTCGCCGGCGAGGCCGCCTGCCTCGCCACGGCGATCGATGGCTTCCATCGCGGGCAGGAGGTGACGTTCCTGTCCGACGCCTCGGCCAGCCACGATCTCGAAGGCATCGCGGCCCACGATGTGCACCGCTCGATCAGCGCGGTGATGCGCGCCTTCGCGGATGTCATGGACACGCAAGCCTGGGTCGCGGCGTCCGCGCCGTTCAGGCCCGTATCAACCTCACTGAATCCTTCGGCACGCCAATGACCGGTTCCGATCCCCACGAACGCGCCGCACCGCAGAGCCCCAAGAACTACGACGCCATCGATCGCAGGCTCGGGCAACATGCGGTGGGTCTGGTTCAGGCCGCCCGCGAAAGCGGAGACGCGGCATTGATCGCGCAGGCCGAGGCCATGGCCATGGCGGTGGGGTTCGCCCTCGCGTCCCGCCTGCCGGCTCACCCGGAGGCCGGTGAGGCCTGACGGGTCAGACGACCGTGTCGTCGCCGTCGATGAGGCGCATGGCGCGCAGCCGTGCGGTGCGCTCGTCGCGCGATCGAAGGTCGGCCCGGATGGCAGCCCAGAGCGCCGCCGCCTCGGCCATGCGCTCAAGCTCGACCGCTGCGTCGGTCTCGGTCTCGCGCTGATCGAACGCGTCCATGTCGTGGCATCCCGCGCCTTGAGGTGCGGTCCGGTAACAGCACAAACCTTCCGCGGTCCAGCCTCAAATACAGGCACCGCCTGTACAACCGGCGCAGTTCGTCACGGCTGACAGGTTTTACGGACGGCTGAGTTGTCGCCAGGCACATCGCGAGGCCGCCGGATCTGAGACTTCCACGCCCGCACGGCGGATTGCATGGGTTGGACGACACGTCGAACCGCCGAATGCTTTGTCGGCTCCAGGCAGGGGGTCGGTTCGACGGACGCCGCCGAACCTCAGCGCGTCCCGGCGGATCGGGCCACCGCCGCTATGAGCGGGTCGCGACCGACCGGTTGCCGGCCGGGACGCCAGCTTCGCCACATCCCGGAAACACAACGGACACGCAAAGGTGCCACCTGTCCGGCCAGCGCGGCCTCGTGCCTTCGGCACGACGGACCGGACCTTGCTCAGACCTTCGTCAGCGTGGCGATGATGGAATCGACGACGTCGATCTGGTGCTGCACGTCCACAAGCCGCGGACCTGCGGCCGCACCGTCGCCGAGTACGAAGGTGCCCTTCTGCCGGCGCGCGTCGCGCAGCTTGCGTACGGATGCGGCGATGGTCTGCCGCTCCTCGATCAGCGCCGCCCGCAACTCGGTCAGGCCATCCAATTCCAGCGTCTCGGCCATGCGGCGTCCCGGTCTCCTGGCTTCGCGATCCGGCCGGCGCGCATTCCAGCGCGTCGTCGAACCGGCTTTCTGGCTCATCTGCGGGGCTGTTGTCACGGGCGCAATCGGTCCGGGACGGACACGACAAGCGCCGCCTCGCCCTAATGTCGCCGTGACGATTGTATGCTAGGGAATGCAATATTCTTTCGAGGCGCATCGCGGAGTTTTGCGGCGGCGTCGCGGGATCGCCGCGGGCTTCGCGGCCCGATCACGCAAGGCCCAATCCGGCATGTCGCGCGATGATGACAGCCATCGCGGCACGACCCGATCGGACGAGGCTGTCGCGTTACACGGCGGAGGGGGCTGCGGCCGATGACAGGTGAGCGGAAGCCGCGGCGGTCCCGCGGTTTGGTGACGACGATCGTGGCCGTCGCGGTGCTGGGCGGCGGGGCCTACGGGTACGTGCGCACGACCCAGCGGCCCGTCGCCAAGGCGAAGGCGGCCGCCCCGATCGCCGTTCCGGTGACGGCCGGGATGGTCGAGCAGGGTCCGTTCGCGCTGGTGCTGAACGGCCTGGGCACGGTCCAGGCCTACAACACCGTTCAGGTGCGCACCCGGGTCGACGGCGAGATCAATCAGGTCGCGTTCCGCGAGGGCCAGAATGTCCACAAGGGCGACATCCTGTTCCAGATCGACCCGCGCCCCTACCAGGCGACCCTGGACCAGGCGAAGGCCAAGAAGGACCAGGACACCGCCAACCTCAACAACGCCAAGGCGGACCTCGTCCGCTACACGGGACTGGGCGCCTACGCGTCGCGCCAGCAGACCGAGACGCAGACCGCCCTGGTCGCCCAGCTGACCGCGCAGGTCGCCTCCGATCAGGCCTCCATCGACAACGCCACCACGCAGCTCGGCTACGCGACGATCCGGGCGCCAATCGACGGCGTGACCGGCTTTCGGCAGGTCGACATCGGCAACATCGTCAACGCCGCGGGACAGTCGGCGATCGTCACCATCACCCAGGTCGAGCCGATCTTCGTGGTGTTCACGGCGCCCGAGGACCAGTTGCCCGCGATCGTGGCAGCCCTGCGCGCCGGCGAGGTGCCGGTGGAGGCGCGGACCACGGACGGGCTGACCAAGCTGGCGGACGGCAAGCTAGCCTTGTTCAACAACCAGGTCGACACCGCGACCGGCACGATCCGCCTGAAGGCCGTGTTCCAGAACCAGAACCACGCCCTCTGGCCCGGCCTGTCGGTCTCGACCCGGATGCGGGTCGGCACGGTGGCGGCCGCTACGACGGTACCGGACGATGCCGTCCAGCACGGCCCCGACGGCCTGTTCGCCTTCGTGATCGACGAATCCAACCACGCGCATCAGCGCACGCTGAAGGCGGGGCGCTCCGATTCCGGCCGGACGCAGGTTCTGGGCGGTGACATCAAGCCGGGCGAGCGGGTGATCACCGCCGGGCAGTACAAGGTGCAGGACGGCAGCCTCGTGGCCGATCCCCACGCGGCCCACACCGCGCAGGCGGAGACGGGCGCCGCAATCCGGTCGGCCGAGGCCAAGCCGTGATCGGGTCCGGGTCGGACGGGGCGACGGCGATGCCGCAAGAGGGTCTGCGATGAAAGCTGGCATCTCGGCGCCGTTCATCCGCTTCCCGGTGGCGACCACGCTGATCATGGTCGGCATCCTGTTCCTCGGGATGGTGGCCTACCCGCTGCTCGGCGTCGCGCCCCTGCCGCAGGTGGATTTCCCGACGATCCAGGTCACCGCGCAATTGCCCGGCGCCAGCCCGGAGACCATGGCCTCCTCGGTGGCGCAGCCCCTGGAGCGGCAATTCTCGCAGATCCCGGGCGTCGCCCAGATGACCTCGACCAGCTCGCTGGGCATCTCGACGGTCACGGTCCAGTTCGACCTCAACCGCAACATCGACGGTGCCGCCAGCGATATCCAGGCGGCGATCAACGCGGCGAGCGGGCAGCTGCCGAAGAGCCTGCCGAGCCCACCGACCTATCGCAAGGTGAACCCGGCCGATTCGCCGATCCTGCTGCTCTCGGCCACCTCCGACAGCATGCCCCTCATCGACGTGGACGACGCGGTGGACGTGCAGCTCGCCCAGCGCATCAGCCAGATCTCGGGCGTCGCGCAGGTGTTCATCGGCGGCCAGCAGAAGCCCGCAGTGCGGATCCAGGTCGATCCGGCCAAGCTCGTCGCCAAGGGCCTGTCGCTGGAAGATATCCGCGCCCCCCTCTCGCTCACCACGGTGAACAACCCGAAGGGCAGCATCGACGGAACGAGTCACAGCTACACGATCTACGCCAACGACCAGCTCACCACGGCGCAGAACTGGAACGACGTGATCGTCGCCTACCGGGACGGCGCCCCGTTGCGGGTGCGGGACATCGGCACCGCGGTCGCCGGCCCCGAGGATACCAAGCAGGCCGGCTGGACCAACGGCCAGCGCGGCGTGTTCCTGGTAGTCTTCAAGCAGCCGGGCGCCAACGTCATCGACACGGTGGACAGCATCAAGGTGCAGTTGCCGCGCCTGACCGCGACCCTGCCGGCCGGCATCAAGATCGGCATCCTCAGCGACCGCACGCAGACGATCCGGGCCTCCGTGGAGGACGTGCAGTTCACGCTGCTGATCACCATCGTGTTGGTGGTCGGGGTGATCTTCGTGTTCCTGCGCAGCTTCTGGGCGACCGTGATCCCGAGCGTGACCGTGCCGCTCGCCCTGCTCGGCGCCTGCGCGCTGATGTGGCTCGCCGGCTATACGCTCGACAACCTGTCCCTGATGGCGCTGACCATCTCGGTCGGCTTCGTGGTCGACGACGCCATCGTGGTGCTGGAGAACATCAGCCGCTACGTCGAGGAGGGGATGCGGCCCATGGAGGCCGCGTTCAAGGGCGCGGGCGAGATCGGCTTCACCATCGTCTCCATCTCGGTCTCGCTGATCGCGGTGCTGATCCCGCTGCTGCTGATGGGCGGCATCATCGGCCGCCTGTTCCGGGAATTCGCCGTCGTCCTGTCGATGACCATCGCGGTCTCGGCCTTCGTGTCCCTGACGCTGACGCCCATGATGGCGGCGCGGCTGCTGAAGCCCCACGGCACCGGGCACCACGGCCGCCTCTACCGGGCGAGCGAGGCGGTGTTCGACGGGCTGTTGTCGTCCTACGCGAAGGGCCTCGACCTCGCCCTGCGCTTCCGGTTCGTCACGCTGCTGACCTTCTTCGCGACGCTGGCTCTGACGATCCACCTGTTCATCGTCATTCCGAAGGGCTTCTTCCCGCAGCAGGACACCGGCTTCATGATCGGCGTCACCGAGGCCGGGCAGGACATCTCGTTCTCGGCGATGAAGACGCTGCAGGAGAAAGTCGGCGCCATCGTCCAGGCCGATCCGGATGTCGCCACGGTCGGCATGTCGCTCGGCGGCAACGGCCAGGCGCTCAATTCGGGGCGGATGTACATCACGCTTAAGCCCCGCGAGGAGCGCGAGGCCAACGCGTTCCAGATCATCGGCCGCCTGCGGCCGAAGCTGGAGCGGGTCGAGGGCATCCGCACCTACATCCAGGCCACCCAGGACGTGCGCACCGGCGGCCGGACCTCCCGGACGCAGTTCGAGTACACCCTGCAGGACCCGGATCTCGCCGAGTTGAACACGTGGGCGCCGCGCATCCTGGACAGGATGAAGACGCTGCCGGAGCTGCGCGACGTCGCCACCGACCAGCAGAACCGCGGCACCACCCTGACCCTGGCGATCGACCGCGACGCCGCCTCCCGCTACGGCATCACGCCTCAGCTCATCGACGACACGCTGTACGACGCGTTCGGCCAACGGCAGATCGCGCAGTACTTCACGCAGCTCAACAGCTACCACGTGATCCTGGAGGTGCTGCCGGCCCTCCAGGGCAGCGTCGAGAGCCTCGACAAGATCTACATCAAGGCGCCGATCGGAGGGGGGCAGGTGCCGCTCGCGGCCTTCGCCCACTGGACGACCGAGCCCGTGGCGCCGCTCGCGGTCAACCACCAGGGCCAGTTCCCTGCGGTGACGATCAGCTTCAACCTCGCCCCCGACGTCGCGCTCGGGCAGGCGACCGGGGCGATCGGGCAGGCGATGCGCGACCTGCAGGTGCCGCCCACCGTGGTCACCGGCTTCCAGGGCACCGCGCAGGCGTTCCAGCAATCGCTGTCGACGGTGCCGCTGCTGATCCTGGCGGCTTTGTTCGTGGTCTACCTGATCCTCGGCATCCTGTACGAGAGCTTCATCCACCCGCTCACGATCCTCTCGACGCTGCCGTCGGCCGGCGTCGGCGCCCTGGCGGTGCTGATGTGGGCCGGGTACGACTTCAGCCTGATCGCGCTGATCGGCATCATCCTCCTCATCGGCATCGTGAAGAAGAACGGCATCATGCTGATCGACTTCGCCATCGTGGCCGAGCGCGAGGAGGGCCTGAGTGCCGAGGCGGCGATCCGGAAGGCGGCCCTGCTGCGGTTCCGCCCGATCCTGATGACCACCATGGCGGCGCTGCTGGGCGGCATCCCGCTGATGCTCGCCACCGGCACCGGCTCCGAGATCCGGCAGCCGCTCGGCTACGCCATGGTCGGCGGGCTGGCCGTGAGCCAGATCCTGACCCTGTTCACCACGCCGGTCATCTACGTCTACCTCGACCGGCTGGCGCACCGGTTCTCGTTCCGCGACAGGCCCGAGGCAGTCGACGCGATGCTCGCCGAGCCCGGCCGGGACGGCCACGAGGCGCAGACCCTGCGGGCCGCGGAGTGAGCTGAGCGATCCTGCGCAGGGCGCACATCGCCGGTCACGTCACCGCGTCGGTGTCACCCCGTCCCGCTTGGCGCACGCGGGCGCCGACCCAGATCCCCCGGCGGCGGCCCCGCGGGGCCTGATGGAACGCGAAGGCTGCGGATGAACCCGAACCGGCCGCTGAAAGGGCTGACAATCCTCGCCCTGGAACAGGCTGTCGCGGCACCGTACTGCACGTCGCGGCTGGCCGATGCCGGCGCCCGGGTGATCAAGATCGAGCGGCCCGAGGGGGATTTCGCCCGCGGCTACGATTCCGCCGTCAACGGGCTGGCGAGCTACTTCGTCTGGCTGAATCGCGGCAAGGAGAGCCTGGTCGCCGACATCAAGGATCCGGACGATGTCCGGCTGTTGCACGCCATCCTGGAAGACGCCGACGTGTTCGTGCAGAACCTCGCCCCCGGGGCCGCGGCCCGGGCGGGGTTCGGCGCGGCGGAGTTGCGGGCACGCTATCCGCGCCTGATCACGGTGGACATCAGCGGCTACGGCGCCGGCCACGCCTACAGCGACATGAAGGCCTACGACCTGCTGGTGCAGGCCGAGAGCGGCATGGCCGGCATCACCGGGCATCCGGCCGGTCCGGGCCGCGTCGGCGTCTCGGTCTGCGACATCGCCTGCGGGATGGACGCCCATGCCGCGGTTCTGGAGGCGCTGATCGCCCGCTCCATCTCCGACGTGGGCTGCGCCCTGGAGGTCAGCCTGTTCAGCGGCGCGGCCGACTGGATGACCGTGCCGCTGCTCTACTTCGAGGGCACCGACCGGGAGCCGCAGCGCGTCGGCCTCGCCCATCCCACGATCTCGCCCTACGGCGCCTACCCGACGGCCGACGGCAGCCTGGTGCTCATCTCGATCCAGAACGAGCGGGAATGGGCTCGCTTCTGCGAAGGCGTATTGGGCGAGCCGGACCTCGCCCGCGCCGAGGGCTATGCTTCAAACAACGCCCGCGTGGCGAACCGCGCCGCCGTGGATCTGCGCATCGCCGCAATCCTGGTCCGGTTGAGCCGCGACGCGGCCGCCACCCGGCTCAAGGCTGCCGGCACCGCCTACGGCTTCGTCAACACCCTGGCTGACCTCGCCACCCGCCCGGCCCTGGTCCGCGCCGAGGTCGAGACCCCGGCGGGCCCGGCCCGCCTCGTCGCGCCCCCCGTGCTTATCGACGGCGAAGTCCGCGCGCTCGGGCGGGTGCCGGATATCGGCGAGCACAGCGAACGGATCCGGCGTGAGTTCGGGGTTGAGCGGTGAGTGGCGCGCAGTCGCGTTCGAGGACGATCCACGCTCGTCGGCCAAGGCGATGCGATGACGTCCGAACATCCGCCTCGTCATCCCGGAGCCGCGCAACGGAGCCCGGGATCCAGAAACACAGGTCGGGCGAGGTTCTGCGCCGGCGGAGAATCTAGATTCCGGGCTCGCCTGCGGCGCCCCGGAATGACGGAGAGCTTTATTCGGCCGCCCAAGTCGTACGGATTGCAAAGCCGATCGCGAAGTGGATGGAAGTACGAAAGCAGGTTTGTCGCGCAGTAATAAAACAGTCATCAGCCAGAGACGGACTACAGTTCGGGAGGAAACAATGAGG
Source organism: Methylobacterium sp. CM6246 (assembly GCF_054818005.1). NCBI lineage: Bacteria > Pseudomonadati > Pseudomonadota > Alphaproteobacteria > Hyphomicrobiales > Methylobacteriaceae > Methylobacterium > Methylobacterium sp. CM6246. Next base: position 5,241,430 of record NZ_JBTXKY010000001.1, on the reverse strand, counting down.
CTCGACGGCAAGATCGCGATCGTGACGGGGGCCGGGAGTGGGTTCGGCGCGGGCATCGCCGAGCGCTTCGCCGCCGAGGGCGCGCGCGTCGCCTGCGTGGATATCGACCGGGCGGCGGCGAAGCGGGTCGCGGCCGGGATCGGGGCGAACGCCATCGCGATCGCCGCCGATGTCGGGGCGGCGGCCGATGTCGAGGCCAGCGTCGCCGAGACCCGCGAACGGTTCGGCATCCCCCACATCCTGGTCAACAACGCCGGCACCACCCACCGCAACAAGCCGCTGCTGGAGGTCACCGAGGACGAGTTCGACCGCGTGTTCCGGGTGAACGTGAAGTCGATCTTCCACTACGTCCGGACAATCGCCCCGCTGATGCGCGACCGGGGCGGCGGCGTGATCCTCAACGTCAGCTCGACGGCGGCGCTCCGGCCGCGTCCCGGCCTGACCTGGTACAACGCCTCCAAGGGGGCGGCGAGCCTCGCCTCAAAATCGCTGGCGCTGGAATTGGCCCCCTGGAAGATCCGGGTGAACGCCCTGTGTCCGGTGATGGGCGCGACCGCGCTGCTCGAGCATTTCATGGGGGTGCCCGACACCCCGGAGAACCGCGAAAGGTTCATTGCGACGATCCCCCTCGGGCGGATGTCGCGGGCCGAGGACATCGCCGCCGCGGCCCTGTTCCTGGCCTCCGACGAGGCCGCGTTCATCACCGGGATCGACATGCCGGTCGATGGCGGCCGGACAGCCTGAGGCGCACGATGGAAGCCTATACCGAGATCCGCGAGGCGGTCGCCAAGCTCTGCGCCGGGTTTCCCGGGCCGTATTGGCGGGCGCTCGACCGGGAGATGGCCTACCCGACCGCGTTCGTGACCGCCCTCACCGAGAGCGGCTACCTGTCGGTGTTGATCCCGGAGGAATACGGCGGCTCCGGCCTGCCGCTCTCCGCCGCCGCCGCGATCCTGGAGGAGGTCCAGCGGGCCGGCTGCAACGGCGGCGCCTGCCATGCGCAGATGTACACGATGGGCACGCTGCTCCGGCACGGCTCGGAGGCGCAGAAGGCCGCCTACCTGCCGGCGATCGCTGAAGGGCGCCTGCGCCTCCAGGCCTTCGGGGTCACCGAGCCGACATCGGGCACCGATACCGGCAGCCTGAAGACCACCGCCCGGCGCGAGGGCGACCACTACGTCGTCAACGGCCAGAAGATCTGGACCAGCCGGGCCGAGCACTCGGACCTGATGCTGCTCCTGGTGCGGACCACCCCGCGCACCGAGGGCATGAAGCGCACCGACGGCCTGTCGGTGCTGCTCGTCGACATGCGGGAGGCGGTCGGCCACGGCCTGACCATCCGGCCGATCCGCACCATGATGAACCATGCCACCACGGAGGTCTTCTTCGACAACCTCCGCGTCCCGGCCGTCAATCTGATCGGCGAAGAGGGAAAAGGCTTCCGCTACATCCTGTCCGGCATGAATGCCGAGCGCATCCTGATCGCCGCGGAATGCGTCGGCGACGCCAAGTGGTTCATCGACCGGGCCAAGACCTACGCGGTGGACCGCTCGGTGTTCGGCCGGCCGATCGGCGCCAACCAGGGCGTGCAGTTCCCGATCGCGAAAGCCTACGCCAACATGCGGGCGGCGGAGCTGATGGTCCGCGAGGCGCTGAGCCTCTACGAATCCGGGACCAATCCGGGCGCGGAGGCCAACATGGCCAAGATGATCGCCGCCGACGCCGCGTTCGAGGCCGCCAACGCCTGCATCCAGACCCATGGCGGGTTCGGATTCGCGGAGGAATACGATATCGAGCGCAAGTTCCGCGAGACGCGTCTCTACCAGGTCGCGCCGATCTCCACGAACCTGATCCTCGCCTACCTGTCCGAGCACGTGCTCGGCCTGCCGCGCGCGTACTGACATGACCGACGTCGAAGCCTGGATCGGCCGCACCCGCGAGACCTCGGATCTCGTCACGCCGCGTCTGCGCGCCGAGTTCCGCGCGACCTTCACGCCGCATCTCGCCCCGGTTCCGGACGGGGCGGCGCCGCCGGCCCTGCACTGGTGCCTCGCCCCCGAGACACCGCCCGCCGACGCCCTCGGCCCGGACGGTCACGCCGCCAAGGGCGGGTTCCTGCCGCCGGTGCCTCTGCCGCGGCGGATGTGGGCCGGCGGGCAGGTCGAGACGCTGGCCGAGCTGCGCGAGGGCGATCTGGTCACCCGGACCGAGACCGTGCGCGACGTGGCGTTCAAGGAGGGGCGCAGCGGCCGGCTATGCTTCGTGACCGTCGAGCACGCGCTTGCCACGGCAAGCGGCGTGGCGATCCGGGAGCGGCAGGACATCGTCTACCGGGAGGCGGCCGGCGCGCAGACCGGCACCGGGGCCACGGCCGAACGCGACGACGCGGCCGCCTACGAGCAGGTCTGGGCCGTGCCGGCGACGCCGACGCTGCTGTTCCGCTACTCGGCCATGACCTTCAACGGCCATCGCTTCCACTACGACCAGCCCTACGCCACGCGCGTCGAGGGCTATGCCGACCTAGTGGTCCACGGCCCGATCCAGGCGACGCTGCTGATGAACCTCGCCGCCATGCTGCTCGGCGGGGCGCCGCGCACCTTCACGCATCGCGGCGTCTCGCCGTTGACGGCCAACCAGATCGTTCGCGTGTGCGGACGGCGGAACGGAGAGACGTTCGAGGGCTTCACGTTGGACGAGGCGGACCGCGTCTGCATGCGTGCGCAGGCGGCCTGAGAGCCGGCTCGACCATTCCGGTTCCGGAGATCAAACTTCGCGGGCCTCTTGAGCGCAGCGAGGCGGCCCAGGGTCACGCGCGACGTGAAACGAGGGCGCGTCCCAAAAGCTTCGCCGTGCTCGCCATACCGGTGGGGGCACGACCAACTCGATAGAGACCCCACCCACGACCCCACCCCGGAGCGGCGGCGCCCCCGGAGGAGGGCTCCTTCGAGACGCAGGCTTTGCGCGCGCCCTGGAATGAGGTGGATGGGACGACCCGGCTCAGGCGAGCTTCAGGCCGACATCGACGTTGCCGCGGGTGGCGTTCGAGTACGGGCAGACTTGGTGGGCCGCGTCCACGAGCTTCTGCGCTTCGGCGCGGTCGAGGCCCGGCAGGCTGATCGTCAGGTCGGCGGTGATCCCGAAGCCGCCCTCGGAGCGGGGGCCGATGCCGACATCGGCGGTGACGGTGGTCTCGGCCGGAACCTTAAGCTTCAGCGATGGGGCGACCGCCTTCATGGCGCCCAGGAAGCAGGCCGAGTAGCCGGAAGCGAAGAGCTGCTCGGGATTCGCGCCCGGACCGCCCGCGCCGCCGAGCTCCTTCGGGGTCGCGAGCTTCACCTCGAAGCTGCCGTCGGCGGTCTTGGCGGCGCCGTCACGGCCTCCGGTGGCGGTCGCAGTGGTGCGGTACTTCACGTCTACGGACATGGTGCGATCTCCAGGAACAAGAAGGGAATCGGCATATAGGGCCGGCACAGCCCGCATATAATCCCGAGATAGATTGCGCGCAATCTATTTCACGGATCAATCAACGCGAAACGGTCGACATCCACCAGGCCCTTGTCGGTGATCTTCAGGTGCGGGATCACGGGCAGCGGCAGGAACGCGACCTGCAGGAACGGCTCGGGCAGGACGACGCCGAGGCCACGCGCCGCCGCCCGCAGGGTCACCAGCGCGGCACCGATCGCATCGAACGGGAGCAGGCTCATCAGACCGGCGACCGGCAGGGCGATCTCGGCGAGCACCCGGCCGCCCTCGACCACCACGAAGCCGCCCTCGATGGCGCCGAGCCGGTTCACCGCCACGGCCATGTCGGCATCGTCGGCGCCGACCACCGTGACGTTGTGGCTGTCGTGCCCGACCGAGGAGGCGATCGCGCCGCGCTTCAGGCCGAAGCCCTTCACGAACGCCACGCCGATGCCCCGCTCCCCCGGCGGCGTCTTCCCGTGGCGCTCCACCACCGCGACCTTGATGACGTCCTGATCGAGGTCGATCCGGCGCTCGCCCGCGCTGTAGGGCAGCGACAGGTCGTGCCGCAGGGTGATGAGCTTGCCCGGCACCACGCCGATCACCGGCGTCGATGGCCCGGAACCGGGGGCCGCGAAATCCGCCGCCGTCACCCGGCGGGCCCGCAGGCTGTTCCGGCCGATCGGCTGGATCGCGGGCCGGTCGGCGAACAGCGCGTCCTCCACCAGTCGCCCGGCGCTGAAGACCCGGGCGACGCGACAGTCGAGGAAATCGTCGAGGACGACGAGGTCGGCTCGCTGGCCCGGCGCCACCAGGCCGCGGTCGTGCAGCCCCAACGCCCGGGCCGCCGACCAGGACGCCGCCCGGTAGGCCGCCAGCGGCGGTGCGCCCAGCGCGATCGCGGTGCGGATGACGTAGTCGAGGTGGCCCTCTTCGGCGATGTCGAGGGGGTTCCGGTCGTCCGTGCAGAAGGCCAGGAACGGTGCCGTGCGCTCGGTGAGGATCGGCGCCAGGGCGTGCAGGTCCTTGGAGACCGAGCCCTCGCGGATCAGCACGGTCATGCCCTTGGACAGTTTTTCCATCGCCTCTTCGGGCGTGGTCGCCTCGTGCTCGGTGCGGATGCCGGCTGCGATGTAGCCGTTGAGCGCGCTCCCGCGCAGCAGCGGCGCGTGGCCGTCGATCAGCCGGCCCTGGAACGCCGCGAGCTTTTCCAGCACGCCCGGGTCCGCGGCGAGCACGCCCGGGAAATTCATGAACTCGGCGAGCCCGATCACCTTGGGATGGCCCGCGAAGGGCAGCAGGTCGGCCACCCCGATCCGGGCGCCCGAGGTCTCGAGGTGGTCGGTGGCCGGCACGCAAGACGAGAGCTGGACCCGCAGGTCCATCGCCAGGGTCTCGGACGAGGCCAGGAACCACGCGAACGCTTCGGTTCCCAGCACGTTCGCCATCTCGTGCGGGTCGCACAAGCCGGTCGTGACGCCATGGGGCAGGACGCAGCGCTCGAATTCCTGCGGCGGCATCAGCGAGGATTCGACGTGGAAATGCGTATCGATGAAGCCCGGCACCACGACCTTGCCGGCGATATCGATCTCGCGGCGGCCGCGATAGCTGCCGAAGGTGCCGACGATCCGGTCGCCGCAGATTGCGATATCGGAGGCGACGAGGTCGCCGGTGACGAGATCGAGGAAGCGCCCGCCCTTGAGCACGAGGTCGGCCTCGGTCCGGCCGTGGCCCTGGTCGATGGCCCGCCGCAGGAAATCCACTCGGTCCATCGTACGATTCGCCTCTCTCGCGTCCCGGTATCCGCCGGGAGCATGACACGGTGGCGACCGGTTCGGCGACGCTTGCAGCGACGCGTCGGCGGGCGCAGAAGCCCCTACCTTTGAGAGATCCGCTTCCGAACCGATTGAACCGCGCGATGCCCGTCTATCGTTCCCGCACCACCACACATGGCCGCAACATGGCCGGCGCCCGCGGCCTCTGGCGCGCCACCGGCATGAAGGACGGCGATTTCGGCAAGCCGATCATCGCCGTCGTGAACTCGTTCACCCAGTTCGTGCCCGGCCACGTCCACCTCAAGGATCTCGGCCAGCTGGTCGCCCGGGAGATCGAGAAGGCCGGCGGCGTCGCCAAGGAGTTCAACACCATCGCGGTCGATGACGGCATCGCGATGGGCCACGACGGCATGCTCTACTCGCTGCCGTCCCGGGAGCTGATCGCCGATTCCGTCGAGTACATGGTCAACGCGCACTGCGCGGACGCGATGGTATGCATCTCGAATTGCGACAAGATCACTCCCGGCATGCTCATGGCCTGCCTGCGGCTCAACATCCCGACGGTGTTCGTCTCGGGCGGTCCGATGGAGGCCGGCAAGGTCCAGCTGCCCGGCATCGCCAAGAAGGTCGATCTGGTCGACGCGATGATCGCGGCGGCCGACGACCGGATCTCGGACGAGGATGTCGCGGTGATCGAGCGTTCGGCCTGCCCGACCTGCGGCTCCTGCTCGGGCATGTTCACGGCGAACTCGATGAACTGCCTGACCGAGGCGCTGGGTCTGGCGCTGCCGGGCAACGGCTCCGTGCTGGCGACCCATGCCGACCGCAAGCGGCTGTTCGTGGAGGCCGGCCACCTGATCGTGGACCTCGCCCGCCGCCACTACGAGCAGGACGACGCGAGCGTGCTGCCCCGCGCGGTGGCGAGCGTCACGGCGTTCGAGAACGCCATGACCCTGGACATCGCCATGGGCGGCTCGACCAACACGGTGCTCCACCTGCTGGCCGCCGCCCACGAGGGCGAGGTGCCGTTCACCATGGCCGATATCGACCGGCTGTCGCGGCGGGTGCCGGTCCTGTGCAAGGTCGCCCCGGCGGTGGCCAACGTCCACATGGAGGACGTGCACCGGGCCGGCGGGATCATGGCCATCCTGGGCGAGCTCGATCGGGCGGGGCTGATCGAAACCGAGGTCGGCAACGTCGCCGCCGGGACCCTCGGCGCGGCGCTGGCCCGCTGGGACGTCCGCGGCACGCCCAGCGCCTCGGTCCAGAGCTTCTACCGCGCAGCCCCCGGGGGCGTGCCGACTCAGGTGGCGTTCAGCCAGGAATCCCGCTTCGACGAACTCGACCTCGACCGGGAGGGCGGGGTGATCCGCGAGGCCGCCCATGCCTATTCGCGGGATGGCGGCCTGGCGGTGCTCTACGGAAACCTCGCCGAGCAGGGCTGCATCGTGAAGACGGCGGGCGTCGACGCCTCGATCCTGACCTTCACGGGGACCGCCCGGGTGTTCGAGAGCCAGGACGCCGCGGTGGACGGGATCCTCAACGGCAAGGTCACGGCCGGGGAGGTCGTGCTGATCCGCTACGAGGGCCCGCGCGGCGGCCCCGGCATGCAGGAGATGCTCTACCCCACGAGCTACCTGAAATCGAAGGGCCTCGGCAAAGCCTGCGCGCTGGTCACCGACGGCCGCTTCTCGGGGGGGTCGTCCGGCCTGTCGATCGGCCACGTCTCCCCGGAGGCGGCCGAGGGCGGCCTGATCGGCCTGGTGCGCGACGGCGACACCATCGCCATCGACATCCCGGCCCGCTCCATCGACCTCGTCGTCGAACCCGCCGAATTGGAGCGGCGCCGTGCCGAGCAGGACGCCGCCGGCTGGCAGCCGGCGAGCCCGCGCAAGCGCAAGGTCACCACGGCGCTTCGCGCCTACGCGATGCTGACCACCAGCGCGGCGCACGGGGCGGTGCGGCGGGTGTGATGTTTTGCGGTTGGCGGGACGATCCCGACGTGAACGGCCTCCGCATCACTCGCACTGTCATTCCTGGGCGCCGCAGGCGAACCCGGAACGCGGAGCGGCGGTCGGGGCAGGACCTTGACCGGTCGGCGATTGTGAATCCCGGGCTCCGCTTCGCGGCCCCGGGATGACGGGCCTGAAGCTTGAGCGATTCCGGAATCGACAGGCGCGCGATCGAAAGAGCGTTCCAATCAGCGCAGCGCGAGCACGAGGGCCGCGCCGGTGATCACGATGGCAACCGCGGCAGCAATCGCTACGAGGCGCGACCCACCGAATGAGCGTGGCTTCGTGCCGCTGAAAGCCTGAACCGTATCCCCCGCAGGCGCTCGCCCCAAAGCCGACAGCATCAGCGGCTCGATCGCCTTGTAGCCTGCCGGGCTGAGATGGAGGCCGTCGGTGGTGTAGGCCCTGCGCAGCGCCCCGGATCCGTCCGCCAGCACCGCGTGGTAGTCGATGAAGGTCGCGCCGTGCTCGTGCGCGTGTTCGCGGAGCCAGGCATTCACGGCGGCGATCATCGCCGGTGCGTCCGGGACCGTGGGGTTCCACGGGATCCGGGCGGCCGGCATGATCGAGCCGACCCAGGCCGACACGCCCATGGCCCGGGCCTCGTCGAGCATGCCGGCCAGCGTCCGGGCGATCTCGTCGGCGGGAACGAAGAACCCCTCGTTGCGCCCGATATCGTTGACGCCGCAGAGGAGGTGGACGCCCCGGGCGCCGGTCTCCTCCAGGTCGCGGCGGAACCGCATGGTGATCCAGCGCGCCGTCTGGCCGGACCCGCCCCGGGGAACCAGGTCGTGGGCCGCGAAGGTCTCGGCCCGGTGGAAGCCCCAGGCTTCGGTGATCGAGTCCCCGATGAATACGATCGGCGCGACCAACGCCTACGCCTCCACGGGGAGGCCGAGCACCTCCGCGACCTCGGCGGCCAGGCGGTCGGCGATCGCCTGCCGGCCCTCCGAGCCGACATGGACGATGTCGGTGAACAGGGCGCGCGTATCGGCCTCGAAGATCCGGCTGAGGTCCCGGGTCGTGAACGGCCCTTGCGTGAGGCCATCGGCGTCGAGCCGGCCCAGAACCTGCTCGATCCGGGTGTATTGACGGTCGAGATATCCCAAGAACTCAGCCGACGCGGTGTTCTGCTCGTCGCCGACTCGCTCGGTCTTGCGCACGATCGCCGGCTGCAGGAGGAACCGCACCGGCGCGCCGATGCCCCCGGACAGCCGGGCGAGGCGCTTCAGCGCCAACTCGAACTGACGGACGACCTCCCATTCCCAAATGTCGGATTGCCAGTTGGTCAGCGCGCGAAGGTTGTCGAGCCGGCCGAAGATCAACGCCTGCAGGCTGTCGTAGCTCAGGTCCTCGGCGTCCGCGCCGGACTTCGTCGTGTTGAAGAAGTAGTCGTACAGGGTTTCCTGCACGAAGTGGTTGTACGGGTAGCCGGCGCGCGGATCGAAGCTCCAGGGTTGGAAGACGTCGGTGGCGCCGCCGATCACGAAGATCACATCGGGCTGGAGATCCATCAGCCGCGTCGTGATCAGTGCGATCATCTGGTTCAGGCAGGCGGACGTCGCGCCGAAATTGTAGACCCGGGCCCCGTCGCCGTGCAGGCGCTTCAGCCCGGTCTCCAATCGGCCCGGGATGGTGTCGGCGAAGACCTGGCCGTCGATCAGGGTGCTGTCGCCGACCACGAACACGCGCAGCGTCTCCGCGGGCGAGCGTGGCTCCGCGTGCATGTCGTTCCGGTAGCCCAGCGCGTCGTAGCGCCAGTTCTGCCCCGCCGCGGACGACAGCGGCTTGCCGGCGAACTGGGTATAGGGTGCCGGGAAACGGATATTCGAATCGAAGTTGTGAAAGTCGCGGAGGAACGTGCGGCGTCGCGCCTGCTCGATGTCGTCGGGGGCCCGTTGGGCCATGCTGGTTCTCCCACCCGGTCGGATGCGGTGTCGTGATGCGTCCGCGCGTCAGCCGCGCAGCGTGGCGTGGTTCTCCAGGAACCACCCGTAGGTCTGGTGCAGGCCCCGGTCGAGATCGATCTCCGGCTGCCAGCCCATGGCGCGCAGGCGCGAGACATCCATGAGCTTGCGCGGCGTCCCGTCGGGTTTTGTCGCATCGAACTCCAGGCGGCCCGCGTAGCCGATCACCCGGGCCAGCGCCTCGGCCAGTTCGCGGATGGTGCAATCCTCGCCGGTGCCGACGTTGATGTGCGACAGGTCCGGCCGGGTGTTGGCGGCGTAGACCGCATCGTCCAGCTCCATCACGAACACGCTGGCGCGCGCCATGTCGTCCACGTGCAGGAACTCGCGCATCGCCCGGCCGGTGCCCCAGACCGTGACGGACGCGCTGCCCGCCTGCTTGGCCTCGTGCAGGCGGCGCATCAGCGCCGGCAGCACGTGCGCGTTCTGCGGATGGAAGTTGTCGTTCGGCCCATACAGGTTGGTCGGCATCACGCTGCGGTAGCGGCGCCCGTACTGGCGGTTGTAGCTCTCGCACATCTTGATCCCGGCGATCTTGGCGATCGCGTAGGGCTCGTTGGTCGGCTCGAGGATCCCGGTCAGCAGCGCGTCCTCGCGCATCGGCTGCTCTGCGTGCTTCGGGTAGATGCAGGACGAGCCCAGGAACAGCAGCCGGTCGACGTCGGCCACGTGCGCGGCGTGGATCAGGTTCGCCTGGATGAGCAGGTTCTCGTGGATGAACTCGGCCGGGTAGGTGTTGTTGGCGTGGATGCCGCCGACCTTGGCGGCAGCGAGGTAGACCATGTCGATCCGGTTCTGGGCGAAGAACGACCGGACCGCGGCCTGGTCGAGCAGGTCGAGGGCCTGCCGGTCCGCCGTGAGGATGCGCCCGTAGCCCAGCTCCCGCAGCCGGCGCACGATCGCTGATCCCACCATCCCGCGGTGCCCCGCCACGAAGATGGTCCTGTCCCGCCCGTCCATCACGCGTCCAATCCCTGCGGCCAGCGCTCGCTTGGCCAGCATACCCCCGTCTGGGGCGGATATCGTCGCGGAAAGGCGGATTTTCTGAGGCGCGCGGCGTCTCAGCCGCCTCGAGACGGCGGATACCGCGTCAAACGCGAAGTGGCGAATACAAATACAACCGAAAGTTGGTGTTAAGCATTCTACCAGAAGGTGTGCCGGTACCAGCCTAGCGCCCACCGGACTTCAGGATCGGGGTGGAAGCGACCGGGCCGCGCAGCAATGGAGTCTGAGATGCGTAACTCGACCGACGTCCCGGCTGGGCCGCGGACATCGAATGCCGCCCTGCGCCGGACGTCCGGGCGCATCGCCCCCCTTCTAGCCGGCACCCTGCTCGCCCTCCCGGTCGTCGCCCCGGCGCAGGCGCAACTTCTCCGTGGGACCCTTGATACAACCGGAGGCGGTATCCTGGGAACCGGAATAACGGTCGGCACCACGAATCCCGGCACCGGCATCCTCGGCACCGGCCTGAATGTCGGCACCGCCGGCGGCGGTGTTCTCGGGACCGGCGTGACCGTCGGCACCACCAATCCGGGCACCGGCGTCCTCGGCACGGGCCTGAATGTCGGCAGCACCGGCGGCGGTGTTCTCGGGACCGGCGTGACCGTCGGCACAACCAACCCCGGAACCGGCGTCCTCGGCACGGGCCTGAATGTCGGCAGCACCAGCGGCGGCGTCCTCGGGACCGGCCTGCTGGTCGGGACCACCGGCCCCGGTCAGGGCCTGCTCGGGACCGGACTGTACCTCGGCACCGTCGGCGGAATCGCCGGCGGCGGCGGTACCGGCGGCGGCGGTACCGGCGGTGGCGGGACCGGTGGCGGTACCGGCGGAGCAGGCGGTGCTGGGGGTGCGGGCGGCGCCGGGGGGGCCGGTGGCGCGGGCGGGACCGCTGGCGGTGGCGGCGGCGGCAGCGGACAGGGCATCTACATCGTGACCGGCAACGTTACGCAGTCCCAGGGCCAGACCTTCATCGCCGACCTGCGGCTCTCGCAGCTGTCGAGCGCCACGGGGATCGCGGCCAACAACACCAGCGCCCTCGCGGCCCCCGTCGCCGTGGGCGGCGATGCCATCGCGGTGGGCTTCGGATCGAGCGCGGCCGGGACGGCGTCGACCGCGGTCGGAACCGGGGCATCCGCAGTCAACACCGGCAGCGTCGCCGTCGGCTACGCGGCGAGCGCACAGGGGTTGGGCGGCACGGCGGTCGGCACCGCATCCGCGGCGTCCGGAGCGGGCAGCACGGCGCTCGGCTTCGTCGCCGGCGCGACCGGCACGGGATCCACCGCGATCGGCGCGGCGGCCTCGGCTGCGGGCAACAACAGCGTCGCGTTGGGCAACGGCGCGGCCGCCAACCAGGCGAACACCATCGCCATCGGGGCCAACGTCAAGACCACCCAGGCCAACCAGGTGGCGATCGGCAACGCGGCCAACACCTACACCCTGGCGGGCGTCGCCTCGCAGGCGAGTGCGGCGGCGCAGAGCGGGGCGACGGCCTTCGTGACCACGGACGCCAGCGGCAACCTCGCGGCCTCGGCCTACGGCCCCTCGACCATCGCCGGGCTGGGCAACCGGATCGATTCGGTTCAGTCCCAGGTCAACAACTTGGAGGCCAAGACCGACACGATGCAGCGCTACGCGGTCCAGACCCGCAAGGAGTCGCGGCAGGGCGTGGCCATGGCGATCGCGATGGCGACCGCACCCATGCCCTCGGCTCCCGGCAAGACCACCTGGGCCACCAACGGCGCGACCTATCGCGGCGAATGGGCCGGCGGCGTCGCCGTGGCGCACCGGCTGCCGACCTGCTGCGTGCCGATCGCGGTCACGGCCGGCGTCGCCTACGCGGGCGAGAGCAACGTCGGTGTCCGCGCCGGTCTGGCCGGCGAGTTCTGACGGCGATACGACGCCGCGGGGCCGGAACGACGTTTCGGCCTTGCGCCCGGGAAATTCCCCGGCATAGTGTCAAGTTATGTTGACACTCGCGGTCGAGCAGTCGGGGCGGCACGAGACGGATCGGCGACCGCACGCGGTCGTCGTCGGCTCAGGCTTCGGCGGTCTCGCCGCGGCCGTCCGGCTCGGCGCGCGGGGCTACCGGGTCACCGTGCTGGAACGCCTGGAGCAGCCGGGCGGCCGCGCCCGGGTCCACCGGCAGGACGGCTTCACCTTCGATGCCGGGCCGACCATCGTCACCGCGCCGCAGCTGTTCGAGGAGCTGTGGCAGCTCGCCGGCCGGCGCCTCTCCGACGATGTCGCCCTGGTGCCGATCGACCCGTTCTACCGGATCCGCTTCGCCGACGGTGAAACCTTCGAATACAGCGGCGATCCCGAGCGAATGCGGGCCGAGGTGGCGCGCTTCGCCCCGGACGACGTCGCCGGCTACGAACGCTTCATGGCGCACAGCCGCTCGGTCTGCCGCATCGGCTTCGAGCAGCTCGGGCACGTCCCGTTCGGCAGCATCGGGTCGATGCTCAAGATCGCCCCGGACCTTCTGCGCCTGTCGGGCCACCGCTCGGTCCACGACGTGGTGGCGCGCTTCGTCCGCGACGAGCGGCTGCGCACCGTGTTCAGCTTCCACCCGCTGCTGATCGGCGGCAATCCGTTCCGGGCCAGCGCGATCTACTGCCTGATCGCCGACCTCGAGCGGCGCTGGGGCGTGCACTTTGCCATGGGCGGCACCGGCAAGCTGGTCGATGGGCTGGTACGGTTGATTCGCGGCCAGAACGGGCGGGTCCGGCTCGGCGTCGACGTCGCCCGCATCCGCGTGGAGAACGGGACCGCCACCGGGGTCGAGCTTGCGGGCGGCGAGACGATCGCGGCCGACCTCGTGGTCTCGAACGCCGATTCGGCGGTGACGCATGCGCGGCTGCTGCCGAAGCCCCGGCGCTGGAGCCCCGGGCGGCTGCAGCGGGCGCGTTCCTCCATGGGCCTGTTCGTCTGGTATTTCGGCACCAAGCGTCGCTATCCCGACGTCGCCCACCACACGATCCTGCTCGGTCCGCGCTATCGCGGGCTGCTCTCCGACATCTTCGACCGCAAGGTGCTGGCCGACGATGCGAGCCTCTACCTGCATCGGCCCACCGCCACGGATCCGAGCCTCGCGCCGCCCGGCTGCGACGCCTTCTACGTGCTGGCCCCGGTGCCGAACCTGGCCGGCGGTCAGGATTGGCGCGCGTTGGCCGAGCCGTACCGGCGGCGGATCGCCGAGATGCTCGAATCCAGCGTGATGCCGGGCCTTTCTGAGGCCATCGTCACCTCGAAGGTGACGACGCCCCTGGAATTCCAGGACGACTTCCAGAGCTACCGGGGATCCGGCTTCGGCCTTGAGCCGGTGCTGACGCAATCCGCGTGGTTCCGCCCGCACAACCGGTCGAGCGACGTGCGCAACCTCTACCTGGTCGGCGCCGGTACCCATCCGGGCGCCGGCCTGCCCGGCGTGCTCTCCTCTGCCCGAATCCTCGATCTTGTGGTCCCGGATGCCCGCGTTTCCGCCTGAATTCGCCGCGGCCGCCGACCGCACAGCCTGTCGGCAGGCGATCCGCGCCGGCTCGAAGAGCTTCTTCGCGGCCGGCCGGCTGCTGCCCGGCGAGGTCCGCGAGGCGGCCTACGGGCTCTACGCCTTCTGCCGGCTGTCGGACGACCTCGTCGACGAGGCCGCCGACCCGTCCGCTCGCCGCGACGCCGTGGTGCGCCTCGGCGACCGGGTCGCACGGGCCTACGCCGGCAACCCCGCCGACGCGCCCGCCGACCGGGCGTTTTCGGAGATCGTCGGCGCCTACGCGATCCCCGAGGCGCTGCCCTACGCGCTGATCGAGGGCTTCGCCTGGGACGCCGAGGGCCGGCGCTACGCCGACAACGCGGCGCTCCATGCCTACGCGGCCCGGGTCGCGGGCTCGGTCGGGGCCATGATGGCGCTGATCATGGGCGCGCGCTCCCCCGACGCGCTCGCCCGCGCCTGCGATCTCGGCGCCGCCATGCAACTCACCAACATCGCCCGCGATGTCGGCGAGGATGCCCGGATGGGCCGGCTCTACCTGCCGCTCGACTGGATGAACGAGGCGGGGCTCGACCCGGACGCCTTCCTGGCCGATCCGCAGCCCAGCCCGGCGCTCGCCGGCATCGTGGCCCGGTTGCTCACCGAGGCCGATGGCCTGTACCGGCGAGCCGGGGCCGGCATCGCGGCGCTGCCATCCCCCTGCCGCCCCGCGATCCGCTCCGCTGCCCTGATCTATGCCGAGATCGGCCGGGTCGTGGCGCTGCAAGGCTACGATTCCGTCCGCACCCGGGCCCGGGTCGGGACGCCCCGCAAGCTCGCCCTGATCGCCCGCGCCCTGCGCTCCGGTCCGGCGACACCCAGCCTCGCGGCGCCACCATTGCCGCAGGTGGCGTTCCTGATCGACGCCGTGCTGAATCAGCCCCCGATGCCGGATCGCAGGCACTCCGTGCTGCGGCCCTGGTGGGATGTCGGCGGCCGGGTCGCGCACGTGCTCGAACTGATCGAGCGGATGCGCGAGCGCGAGGCCTTCGGCCGCTCCGCGCCGTCGTGAGGCGTGCCGATGAGCGACGGCCTGTTCGCGGCCTTCGATATCGGGCTGGTCTTCGCGCTCGCCTTCGGGATCGGCCTCTGGCAGCTCATCGCCGTCCGCCGCAGCATCCGCAGGGATCGCGAGCGGGGTGACGAGCGGGAGTAATCGTGCTCCTGATCGCTTGGCCTATCCGGCGCCTCTGCACCTCCTCGCGGACGTTCCCACCCTATTGCAGGTGGTGCGTGTAGGTGTCCCCGGCGGCCTCCTTCAGCACGGCGCCGGCCTCGCGGCCGATCCGCTCGGCCTCCGAAGCCGGGCCCTGCCGGGAGACCGACCAGTGCCGGCTGCCGTCGGGCAGGAACAGCAGACCGTCGAGCGTGAGGGTATCGCCTTCGATCTGCGCCAGTGCGGCGATCGGCGTCCGGCATGAGCCGTCGAGTTCGGCGAGCAGCGCCCGCTCGGCCGCGATCACGGTGGTGGTGCGGGCGCAGGCGATCGGCGCCAGCAGGGCGCGAACCGCCGCGTCGTCGGCCCGGCACTCGATCCCGAGGGCGCCCTGCGCCACCGCGGGCAGCATCTCCTCGACCGAGAGGACGCTGCGCGCCATGTCCTGAAGGCCGAGGCGCTGCAGCCCGGCGAGCGCCAGCAGCGTCGCGTCGCATTCGCCGGATTCCAGCTTGCGCATCCGGGTGTTGGCGTTGCCGCGCAGCGGCACGACCTTCAGGTCCGGCCGGTGCATCAGCACCTGCGCGCCCCGCCGCAGCGACGAGGTGCCGACCCGTGCGCCGTGCGGAAGGCCCGCGAGCCCGTCCGCATGCGGTGACAGGAACGCGTCGCGCGGGTCGTCGCGCTCTAGAATGCAGGCGATCACCAGCCCGTCCGGCAGCCAGGTCTCCACGTCCTTCATGGAGTGGACCGCGACATCGACCTCATCGGCGAACAGGGCCTGCTCGAGTTCCTTGGTGAACAACCCCTTGCCGCCGATCTCGGAGAGCGGGCGATCCAGGATCTTGTCGGCCACCGTGGTGACCACCACGAGTTCGGTCTCCAGCCCGGGATTGGCCGCCACGATCTTGTCGCGCACCATCCCGGTCTGTGCGAGCGCCATCGGGCTGCCGCGGGTGCCGATGCGCAGGGGACGGTTCAACATTGGGATCCGGACGTTTCTTGGGGCGTATGCCAGATCTTATAGCCTGCCTACGGCCGCAGGCCATTGCTCCGGGACAGGTTTTAGACTTGCTGAACCGGCTTCGTGCGAGGGTCCGCCCGGCGCGATACCGCCCCGGTTTCGCCGGACTGGACGCCTAGACGCGCTCCCGGTCCGGCGCGGGTGCCGGACCCTTCCACACCGACGGACATCTCCATGCTGATCGTGCCGAGCCGCCGGCAGTTCCTGACCGGGCTTGGCGCTGGCGCCGGCCTGCTCGCCGGGACGGGCGTCTACGCCTTCGACGTCGAGCCGCTGCACCGGCTGGTGGTGACGACCTACGCGCCGGTCCTGCCGCGCTGGGACCCCGCCCTGCAGCTGCGCGTGGCGGTGCTGGCGGATTTCCACATCTGCGAGCCGTACATGCCGTTCGATCGGGTGGCGGAGATCATCGATGCCACCAATGCCCTGAAGCCCGACCTCGTGCTGATGCTCGGCGACTACCCGGCCGGCAAGATCGCGTGGCGCAAGCTGCCGCTGGCGCAGTTCGCCCGGATGGTCGAGGGGTTGAAGGCGCCCCTCGGGACCCACGCCATCCTGGGCAACCACGATTGGTGGGACGACCACGCCGTCCAGCGCTCCCGCCGCGGCTCGCCCGCGGTGAAGCATCTGCTGGAGGCCCGCGGCATCCCGGTGATGGAGAACGAGACGCTGCGGCTGGTGAAGGACGGGCGTCCGTTCTGGCTCGCCGGCCTCGCCGACCAGCAGCCGTTCTACAACAGCCAGGACGAGGGACTCGACGACCTGCCCGCCACCCTCGGGACGATCACCGACGACGCGCCGGTGATCCTCATGGCCCACGAGCCCAACATCTTCGCCGCCGTCCCCGACCGGGTCTCGCTGACGCTCTCCGGCCACACCCACGGCGGCCAGGTCCGGCTGTTCGGCCATTCCCCGGCGATCCGGCGGGTCCGGGGCCACGATTACGCCTATGGCCACGTCATCCAGGACGGGCGCCACCTGATCGTGTCCGGCGGCTTCGGCATGAGCCGGATCCCGGTGCGCTTCGGCGTGCCGCCGGAGATCGTTCTTCTCGAACTTGGCGGCGCCGCCGAGCCACCCCGCGCCTGAACGCCGCGCCACGCGTCTTTCGTGTTCGCGCTGCGCTAGCTATCGGCCATGCGCACGCTCCTTCCCGTCCTCGCCCTCACGATCCTCGCAGCCGGCTCCGGCACGGCTCGGGCCCAATCCTGCGACACCCTGATCGACAAGGTGACGGCGGCGACCGCCGCGAAGGTGACGGAGCGGCGCAGCGACTACGCCAGCTTCGCGGACGGCCCCGACATGACCCTGTCGCTCGCCTGCGGCAGCCCGGACCTGTCCTCGGTCGGCGCGCAGTATCGCGGGGCCAGTCCCCCGGAGGTGTATTTCGAGACCTTCGGACGGGCCGGCCACGCCGTGACCGGCATCGATGCCGCGACCATCAGTGAGGCGGCGCACAAGGCCCAGGCCGCGTCCGTCCGCCTGCGCCACAGCAACGTCGACCTGGGCGGCGCCCGGATCACCTGCTCGGCCATGGTCTCGCCCGACAAGGGTCCGCTGACGCTGTGCGCGGTGATCGAGCACAGCGACCGGAGTTGAGGCGCGACACGTCTTCCACATCGGCTGGATCAGCCGCATCCGGTAAGGTGTCGGCCTGCAGGACGTCAGGTCGGCGACCGGAGCCGCCGACCCGCTTCTCCGCCTCAGAGCGGGATGTTGTCGTGCTTCTTCCAGGGCTGCTCCATCTCCTTGGTGCGGAGCATTCCCAGCGCCCGGGCGATCCGCTTGCGGGTCGAGTGGGGCATGATCACCTCGTCGATGTAGCCGCGCTCGGCCGCCACGAACGGCGACAGGAAGCGGTCCTCGTACTCGCCGGTGCGGGCGGCGATCTTGTCCGGGTCGCCGAGCTCGCTGCGGAAGATGATTTCCACCGCGCCCTTGGCGCCCATCACGGCGATCTGCGCGGTGGGCCAGGCATAGTTCAGGTCGGCGCCGACGTGCTTGGAGGCCATTACGTCGTAGGCGCCGCCGAAGGCCTTGCGGGTGATGATCGTCACCAGCGGCACCGTCGCCTGGGAATAGGCGAACAGCAGCTTGGCGCCGTGCTTGATCAGCCCGCCATATTCCTGCGCGGTGCCCGGCAGGAAGCCCGGCACGTCCACGAAGGTGACGATCGGGATCGCGAAGGCGTCGCAGAAGCGCACGAACCGCGCGGCCTTGCGGGACGCATCCGAATCCAGAACCCCGGCCAGCACCATCGGCTGGTTGGCGACGAACCCGACGGTGCGGCCCTCAATCCGGCCGAACCCGGTCATGATGTTGCGGGCGTAGGCCGCCTGGATCTCGAAGAAGTCGCCCTCGTCGACGACCCGGCGGATCAGCTCGCCCATGTCGTAGGGCTTGTTCGGGTTGTCGGGGATCAGGGTGTCGAGCGACATGTCGAGCCGGTCGACGTCGTCGAAGCTCTCGAGTTCCGGCACACCCTCGATGTTGTTGGCCGGCAGGAAGTCGAGCAGGCGGCGGATCTGCAGGATCGCCTCGACGTCGTTCTCGAAGGCGCCGTCCGCGATGGAGGACTTGCTGGTGTGGACCTTGGCGCCGCCGAGTTCCTCCGCGGTCACGACCTCGTTGGTGACGGTCTTCACCACGTCGGGGCCGGTCACGAACATGTAGCTCGTGTCGCGGACCATGAAGATGAAGTCGGTCATGGCCGGCGAGTAGACGTCGCCGCCCGCGCACGGGCCCATGATCACCGAGATCTGCGGGATCACGCCCGAGGCCATGACGTTCCGGCGGAACACCTCGCCGTAGCCGCCGAGCGCCGCGACGCCCTCCTGGATGCGGGCGCCGCCGGCATCGAAGATGCCGATGATCGGGGCGCGCATCTTCAGCGCCATGTCCTGCACCTTCACGATCTTCTGCGCGTGCGCCTCCGACAGGGAGCCGCCGAACACCGTGAAGTCCTTCGAGAACAGGAAGACCGTGCGGCCGTTGATCGTGCCCCAGCCGGTGACCACGCCGTCGCCGGGCACCTTCTGCTTCTCCATGCCGAAATCGGTGGAGCGGTGCTGCACGAACATGTCGAACTCCTCGAACGACCCGTGGTCGAGGAGGAGTTCGATCCGCTCGCGCGCCGTGAGCTTGCCGCGGTTGTGCTGGGCCTCGACGCGCTTCTCGCCGCCGCCCAGACGCGCCTGGGCCCGCCGCTCAGCGAGCTTGTCGAGGATGTCCTTCATGGCTGTTCCCGCCCTTACCCTGCTCGTGCCGCCTTGCCCGGTTGAGGCCGGGTCGAAGCTTGTGCGTTCACCGATCCAGCGGCCTTAGCACGGGCGTTTCAGGTGGCAAACCGACGCCCGCGTCCGGCGCGTCGGACCTTCGGGGGGAGGGTGGGCAGCGGGGGAGGGAAGAATGGTGGACGGTGCAGGGATCGAACCTGCGACCTTTCCCGTGTGAAGGGAACGCACTACCGCTGTGCTAACCGTCCGTGCCGGTGTGCCGCCCGGGGGCGGAACCACCGCGGTCGTACGCGCCTGAAGCAGGCCGCGACCGGATGCCGGGCCTTCTAGGGCGCGCCGACCCGAAACGTCAAGCGCCGCGCGCGCCGTTCCGGTGGGTGAGGTTGACAAGGACGGCGCCGCAATGCGCTGTGGCCGCATGCACGAGAAGCAAGCGGGCGATCCGTCCGACAGCGACGTGACCAGGGAGGACGGCCTGCGCCCGGCCGGGCCGCGCGTCGCGATCACCTATTGCACGCAGTGCAACTGGCTGCTGCGCTCCGCCTGGATGGCGCAGGAGCTGCTCTCGACATTCCGCGACGATCTCGGCGAGGTCGCCCTCGTGCCCGCCACGGGCGGTGCGTTCCGGATCGAGATCGCCGGGATCCTCCTATGGGAGCGGGTCCGCGACGGCGGGTTTCCGGACGTCAAAGCCCTCAAGCAACGGGTGCGCGACCACCTCGACCCGGGGCGCGATCTCGGCCATATCGACCGGTCATGAAGCGAGGGAACGGCGAGGAGCCCGCGGGGCACCGCGTGCCGGGGACGGGCGCCGCTTGAGCCCGGAACAGGACGCCGAGGGCGCGAACCTCCCGGCGGTCCTTCCCGCGCGCCGGTCGTGGCTGTCGCGCCGGATGCACCGGTTCGGGCGCAACGGGTTCTCCACGCAGGTCTACCTGATCGCACTGGTTGTGGCGCTGATCGGCCCCGGGCTGCTGTTCACCAGCATCCTGCTGATGCGCTACGCCTCGGCCGAGCGGGCGCGGTTCGAGCAGGACGCACGCGAGAACGTGCGCGGCATCGGCCTGTCGCTCGACCGCGACACCGCCGGCCTCGTCTCGGTGCTCCAGACGCTGGCGACCTCGCCGCGGATCCGGCAGGGCGACTTCGAGGCGTTCGACGCGCAGGCGCGCCTGGTGCGCGAGTCGATCGACCTCGACGTTCTGCTGCGCCGCCCGAACGGCCAGGAGGTCGTGAACACCGGCGTGCCGCGGGGCGCGCCGATGCCGATGATGCCGCTCCCGTTCGATCCGGAACTGGCGCAGGGCGCCCAGCGCGCCATGGTCAGCGGCTACGTCCCGGGCCCGACCCCGAACGAGGCCACCTACGCGGTCGGCGTGCCCGTCATGGTCGAGGGCGAGGTCGCCTACCTCCTGAGCTTCACGGTGCCGCTGTCGCGCCTCCAGGGCATTCTGTCCCGCGAGGTCGTACCTGGCTGGACCACCGGTATCTCGGACCGGGCCGGGACGGTCCTGGCCCGGTTGCCGGACCCGGATGCGGTGGTCGGCAAGCCCCGGCTCGCGAGCCTGCGCCAGGTCCAGACTGCGACGCCGGGGGTGTGGGAGGGCCAGGACCGCCAGCATAAGCCCGTTGTGGTGATCGAGGCGCGCTCGCGCCTGACCGGCTGGATGGTCGCCACCAGCATCCCGCAGGCGCTCGTCGACGCCCGGGTGCGCCGGTGGATCTGGGCGTTCGCGGGGTTCGGCCTCCTGGTGCTCGCCACGTCGTCGGTCCTGGCGGTCAACCTCTGGTCCCGGGTGTCGCGACCGCTGCGGCTGCTGGCGGCCTCGGGCCCGGCGCTCTCGCGGGGCGAGGCGATCCCCCGGGTGCCGTCGCCGGTCCACGAGATCCAGCGGCTCGGGGCAGTGCTGTCGGACGCGTCCCTGCGCCTGCGCACCCGCGAGGCGGAGCGCGACCGGGCGCTGGCCGATACCCGCCGCGGCCTCACCGCGCTGAGCGAGAGCGAGGCGCGGTTCCGCCACATGGCCGATTCAGCACCGGCGCTGATCTGGATGACCGACGAATCCGGCGGGGTCAGCTTCGCCAACCTGCATTTCGAGCACATGTTCGGGATCCCGGCGGCCGAGCTCACCAACGAGGGCTGGGAGCGGATCGTCTACGCGGACGACCTCGAGCATTTCCGCGCGGCGTTCGCAGAGGCCTTCGAGGCCCGCGCGCCGTTCCGCACCGAGGTGCGGGTCATCGACCGGGGCGGGGCCGTGCGTTGGCTCCGGTGCGAGGGCGTGCCGCGCCTCGACGACGACCAGAACTTCCTCGGCTACACCGGCTGCAACATCGACATCACCGACGCGAAGTTCGCCGAGGAGCACCTGCTGCTCCTGATCCACGAGCTGAACCACCGGGTGAAGAATACCCTGGCCACCGTCCAGTCCATCGCCGGCCAATCCCTGCGCGGGCTGGAAGGCCCGGAGGCCGACGCCGCCCGGGCGGCATTCGAGGCGCGGCTTCTGGCGCTCGCCCGGGTCCACGACGTGCTCACCCGCGAGAGCTGGGAGGGCGCGGAGATGTCGGCCGTCGTGGCGGACGCGATCCGGCCGCTCGAATCCGGGGACGGACACGCGTCGCGCTTCGCCGTGATCGGCCCAGCCCTGCGCCTGCCGCCGCGGCTCGCGCTATCGATCGCCATGGCGCTGCACGAACTCGGCACCAACGCGGTCAAGTACGGCGCCCTCTCGGTCGAGGGGGGCACGGTCGAGATCTCCTGGACGGTGCGGCGCGAAGCGGAGATTCGCCTGTACCTGCGCTGGGCCGAGCGCGGCGGCCCGCCGGTGAAGAAGCCGACGCGCACCGGCTTCGGCTCCCGCCTGATCGAGCGCAGCCTAGCCCGCGAGCTGGCCGGCGAGGTGGCTTTGACCTACGAGGAGACCGGCGTGATCTGCACGATCGACGCGCCGGTCCCACCGCCCGGGCTGCTGGAGCGCAAGAGCGCCGCGGCGCCGGCCCGGATCGCGCCGCTGCCGTTGGCGGGGTAGGGCGGTATCGGGATGGACCGGCCGGTCGATCAGTGCCGGTCGAACCGGCGGGCGCTCCGCGCGTCCCGCTGCGCGTTGACGTACACATTCTCTTCGCGCCGAGCGCGGTCCTTGTCCCGCCGGGCCTGCGCGCGGGCAAGCTCAAGCTGCTTCCGCTGGCTCGACTCGATGTCCTTCAGGATGTTGAGCTCGCGCTGCCTGTGGAAGTCCTGGGCCAGGGCTGGAAAAGCCGTTGAATCGACCAGGGCAGCGATACAGGCGACGGTTCGCATGGATGGTCCTTCCGAATATCAATGGTTCACGTCGCACTTCTGGTGATAACGAAGCATTCCTGCCGCGAAGCGACGAAGATGAGAGCATCTGCCGAGATTATGCTCGGCGAATTGGTCTCATCTAAGATTGTTTCGTACTGAACACATGCTGAGCAATTTTTGGCAAACTTGCTCAACCAGCGACCCGATGGCGGTTCGATCCTCAGTATTGTTTCGCGAGATCGACCGGTGGGACTCGACCGGTCAAGCCATTCTTACAAACGACAGGTTGGAAGAGTCACCTTCCTGTATGCCTGCGCTTCATCGGGCCCATCAGCTTATTTCGGCATGGCGCAGCGCGACGACCGGTCCTCGAGAGGTCCCAGATTCCGGTACATTTTCGGCCGAGGGGATCATCCATGCCCCGGAACACCTCGGTCCGCCGCCCCGACCCACCCTCAATGATACGGATCGGCCGCATCCCGCAGCCCGTCGCCCATGAAGTTGAAGGCCAGCACCGTCACCAGCACCGGCAGGACCGGCAGCAGCAGCCAGGGATAGAGCTGCACCGCCGCCAGATTCTGCGCCTCGTTGAGCAGCACGCCCCAGCTCGTCACCGGCGGGCGCAGGCCCAGGCCCAGGAAGGAGAGGGCGGTCTCACCCAGGATCATGGTCGGGATCGACAGGGTCGCCGAGGCGATCAGGTGGCTCATGAAGTTCGGGATCAGGTGGCGGCCGATCACCCGGGCCGGCGAGGCGCCCATCAGCTCCGCGGCCTGGACGAAATCCTCCTCGCGCAGGGCCAGCAGCTTGCCGCGCACCGCCCGGGCGAGGCCCGGCCAGTCGAGCAAGCCGAGGATTACGGTGATGCCGAAGAAGACGAGCAGCGGGCTCCAGTTGGGCGGCAGCGCCGCCGACAGGGCGAGCCAGAGCGGCAGCTCGGGCAGCGAGCGCACCACCTCGATCAGGCGCTGCACCCCGGCATCGACCACCCCGCCGAAATAGCCCGCGATCCCGCCGAACAGCATGCCGAGCGTGAAGGAGATCGCAACGCCCACAAGCCCGATCGTGAGCGAGATCCGCGCCCCATAGATCATGCGGGAGAACAGGTCGCGCCCGAGCCGGTCGGTGCCGAGGAGGAACAGGGTACCGGCCTCCGGCGGGCAGACGACGTGGATGTCGGTGGCGATCAGCCCGAGCCAGGCATAGCCATCGCCCCGGCAGAGGACGCGCAGGGGCTGCGGCTGGGACGCATCCACCACGTAGTCCCGCCGGAACGTGTCGAGGTCCAGATGCGCCCGGTAGGGATAGACGAACGGCCCGACGTATCGGCCGTCGTGGAACAGGTGCACGCCCTGCGGCGGTGCGTGCAGGAAATCGCCGTTGCGCCGGGCCTGGCCGTAGGGCGCCAGCATCTCAACGAACGGCACCGTCGCGTAGAGCGCCAGCAGGATCAGCGCCGAGGCCACGGCGATCCGGTGGCGCAGGAACTTCCGGACGATCAGCCGCCAGGCCGAAGCGCCGCCGGCGGGGTTCTCGCCCACCGCCTGTGGCTCGAACGGCGCCGGATCAACGAAGTGGCCTCGGGCCGTCTCTGGCATCACCGGTTCCGTCACCGCGCGCCCATCACCGCGCGCCCATGCGGATGCGCGGATCGAGCCAGACCAGGATCAGGTCGGAAATCAGCATGCCGACCAGCGTGAGTCCGGCGACGAACATCAGGATGAACCCGGCCATGAACTGGTCCTGGCTGCGGAGCGCGTCGAGGAGGAGCGGCCCGACCGTCGGCAGGCTCAGCACCAGCGAGACCAGCACCGAGCCCGAGACGAGGTGCGGCAGCAGGTTGCCGATATCGGCCACGAACGGGTTGAGCGACATCCGGAACGGATATTTCAGCAGCGCCCGCATCGGCGGCAGGCCCTTGGCCCGGGCGGTAACCGTGTAGGGCTTGGCCAGCTCGTCCAGCAGGTTCGCCCGCATCCGGCGGATCATCGCGGCGGTGCCGCCCAGCCCGATCACCAGGGTCGGCACCACCAGATGCGCCAGCAGCGAGCGGATCTTGGGCCAGTCCCAGGGCTGGTTGGTCAGCGCCGAATCGTAAAGGCCGCCGATCGACAGGCCGAACCAGCGGTTGGCGTAGAACAGCAGGATCAGCGCCAGCAGGAACCCCGGCACGGCGAGCCCGACATAGCCGAGCAGCGTCACCACCGCGTCCCCGACTGTGTGCCGGTGGGTGGCGGAATAGATCGCCGCCGGGATCGCGACCACGTGAACGAAGACCACCGCGGTCAGGTTGATCAGCAGGGTCAGCCACAGAGCGTCGCCGACCACGTCCGCCACCGGCTTGTCGTACTCGAACGACCAGCCCCAATCACCCTGGAGCAGCCCCGAGAACCCGACCGGTCCCGGCATCAGGCCGATCCACATCAGGTATTGCTCCCAGACCGGCCGATCGAGCCCGTATTGGCGGATCAGCAACTCGGCCTTGGCCACGGAGCCCGCTTCGCCGGTGGCGCGCAGCTCCATGATCCGGTTGGTCAGGTAGTCGCCCGGCGGCAGCTTGATGATGAGGAACACCAAGGCGGAGATGACGAGCAGCGTCACCGCCATGGTGACGATGCGGCGGAGGATCTGGATGATCACCGGACCTCCGCGCGCGTGTCGGCGCCCTTGTCCCAGAACACCTCGTCGAGGCGCTGCACGCCGATCAGGGCCGTGGGATCCCAGGCGTACAGGGCGCGCCCGGGCAGGTTGGCGAGGCGGTCGGCCGCGACCACGGGCTGGAGCGCGCCCGCCACCGTGCCGATCACCCAGGTGTTCTGCGCGTGGTTCATCAGCATCTCGCGCCAGATCGCGGCCTGCCGCTCGGCGTCGTCCGTGTGGCGCCATTCCCGGTCGAGGTCGAGCAGGTGCTGGACCTCCGGGACGTCGCAGGCCTCGCCGGACTTGCCCCGGCTCTCGACGTTGGCGCTCCAGAGCGGCCAGGCATAGTGCTCGGGCTGGGCCGGGCTCAGCTCGGTCGGCGGCATGATCGCGGTCGGCACCGCGAGGTCGAGGCCTTGAGCTGCGACCATCACGGTCATGCCGCCGATCGAGCGGCGGTGCAGGTTGGTCCGCTCCTGCGGCTTGGTCACGAGGCGGATGCCGACCTCGCGCCAGAACTCGGTGATGAGCAGAAGCGCGTCCAGCACCATCTCGGCCTCGCCGTCGCTGTCGACCACGACCTCCATGGCGCGCCCGTCCGGCATCAGGCGGATGCCGGAGCCGTCGCGGCCGGTGAGCCCGATCGCGTCGAGCAGGCGTGCGGCCCCGGCCGGGTCGTAGCCGGCGTGGAGCGTGCGCAGCTCCGGCGTGTAGAGCGGGCTGTCGGCCACGATCGTGTCGTTGCCCTCGGTGCCCAGCCCGAACAGCAGCGTGTTGTTGAGCGTCCGCCGGTCGATGGCGAGCGACAGGGCCTGCCGGTAGCGCACGTCCCGGTTCAGCGCCCGCCAGCCGGGATCCCGGGTGGTGAGGTTCGGGTAGAGCGCGATCTCGGAGCCGCGGGCCACCGGCCACAGGTTGGTGCGGTAGCCGTGGGCCTTCTCGCCCTCCTTGAGGCTCGGGATATCCGGCATCGACAAGCCGCGGAACATCAGGTCGGCCTCGCCGGCATTGGTCTTGGCGACCAGCAGTCCCTGCGAGGCGACGTCCATCACGATCGCGTCGACGTACGGAAGCTGGGTCCCCGCGGTGTCGACCCGGTGGTAGCTGCGGTTGCGCTCGAACCGGAAGCGCGTGGCCGGCGAGCGGGTCCGCGGCACCCAACCCTGGAGGGTCGGGCAATCCGGGTTGTTCAGCTCGTAATTGTCGTCGAGGCGGTTGTGCAGGGCCGCCCAGCCGCGCAGCTTCAGCGCCTTCGCCTTCGCGTCGGCCGCCTCCTTGCCGAGGTAGCGGGCGTGGACGGTCTTGAGGTAGTGCGCCGGCCGGTAGATCAGCGGATCGCGCGGCGCCGCGAGCGCCGGCAGGAACATCGGGTTCGGCCGGTCCCAGCTGAAGCGGATCGTCACCGGGTCGAGGAATTCGACCTTCGGGAGCTTGCCGTCCACGAGGAAGAACACCGGCGGCCCCTCGGGGCTCAGGGCTTTCTCGTTGGCGACGTCCTCCCAGTAGTAGCGAAAATCCTCACTGGTGAACGGATGCCCATCCGACCAGCGGTGGCCCTGGCGCAGCGTGAAGGTGAACACCCCGCCCTCCACGTCGATCCGCTCCAGCAGGTCGGGCCGCAGCTGCAGGGCGGCATCGTAGCCGACGAGCCGCGTGTAGCCGTAGACCGAGAGGTAGCGGACGTCCCGGGCCTTCGCGATGAGCGTCCGGATCGTCCCGCCAGCGGTGCCGGTGCGGCGGCCCCGGGCGGCGAGGTCGATCACGAAGGGTTTTTCGGGCGGGGCTGGGGCGTCGGCTGGCGGGCTTTCGGCGAATGCCTTGCCCGGGCGGTAGAGCAGGGCCGCGGCACCGAGACCGGCGATCAGCGCGCGGCGGGAGACGCCGGTTCCCCCCGCAAAGCCGCGATCGGGTTCGCGTGCCGGTTGGAGAAGGCCGCAACCGCCCCCCTCTCCCGTGCCGGAGAAGGGGCCCGCGCCCCGTTCGGACACGCCAGAGTTCAGTCGGCCAGGGAGGCCCCCGCAGGTGTCGAAAGCGCTCACAACCCGCCCCCCGCCACCGGATGCAGCGCCACGTAGGTCAGCCGCGCCGGCGAGTACCCCGTGGCCCGGTGCAGGTCGTCGAAGGCATGCGCGCGGGCGATCAGCCGGCCGGCCTTGCGCACCAGCGGATCGTTGGCCGGCTGCTCGAACGGGCGGCCGTTGCGGGTCCAGCGGATCGGCTCGGAGCCGGGGTCCGGGCTGGTGATCATCGCGATGGTCGGGTGCGCGGGGCCGCCATGAGCGTGGATCCGGTGGCCGGCGGCGTCGTCGTCGAACAACAGCCGGGTCAGGCCGCGAGATTGCGCCTCCACGACCCGGCGTCCCTGGGCGACGTGGTCGTCGAAGAACGCCACCGTGACGGCGGGATCGATGCCGGACCAGTCCACCGTGGACCAGTCGGCGGTGCTGTAGCGTGCCTGCGGATCGCGGTACTGCAGCCCGGACAGGTTCGGGTCGTGACAGAAGATCCGGGCACCGGGCCGCGCCATGCGGATGACCCAGGTGGTGAGCCCGCGGAACACCCCGGATTCGATGACGACATCCGGCTTCAGCGCCCGCATCGTCACGTAGAGCTGGAGCGCGCCGTTGAAGCCGCTGCCGCCCCGGCGCTGCCGGACGGGGGCGGTGGGGATCAGGGACCAGAACTCCCGGACCCAGTCCAGGAGATCGCCGTCCGACGCGAGGCCGGCGGCGGAAAAATCCCGCTCCAGGATCGCGGCGGCCGATTCGAGCAGGATCGTCACCTCGCGCGGCGAGGTCGGGCGGTGGCTCCAGTCGGGAGCGGCCGGGACGAGGTCGTAGCCGAGGCGGTCGAACAGGGGCGACAGCACCTTGCGGCGCAGCCGTTCGAGCATCACGGGCGGGCGGCCCTGCATCACGCGGCCTCCGCGTCCTGGGCGGCGCCGAACCGGACCCGGTGGCCTGCCTCGATCACCCGCATCGCGCCGGCCTCGTCGGGGCCGAGCCGGTAGGGTTCCGCCCAGCGGGTCGGGTCGTTCTGGTCGCCGGTGATCGCGGCGAAGTCGAGCGGGCGGTCGAGGCTCGGGTCGGGCACGGCGGCGAGCAGCGCCCGGGTGTAGGGATGGACCGGGCGGCGGAACAGGGCGGCGCGGGGCGCCTCCTCGACGATCCGGCCCCGGCACATCACGCTGATCGTATCCGCCATGTAGTCGATCACTGCCAGGTTGTGGGAGACGATCAGGTAGGACAGCCCGAGGGCCGCTTGCAAATCCTTGAGCAGGTTCAGGATCTGCGCCTGCACCGAGACGTCCAGCGCCGAGACCGGCTCGTCCAGCACCAGAAGGCTCGGCCGTGGCGCCAGGGCGCGGGCGATGCCGATCCGCTGGCGCTGCCCGCCCGAGAAGGCGTGCGGGTAGCGGCCCAGGCCGCTGGCCTCCAGGCCGACCATCGCCATCAGCTCCCGGCAGCGCGCGCGCCGCTCGGCGGCGGGCACGCCGTGGATCTCCATGGGCTCGGACAGGATCTGCCGCACGGTCATCCGCGGATCGAGCGACGCGTAGGGATCCTGGAACACGAACTGGACCGTGCGCCGGTAGGCGAACAGCGCGTCGCCGGACAGGGCATGGACATCCCGCGGACCACCCCCGTCATCGAACAGGATCTTGCCGGAATCGGGCGGCAGCGCCCGCATGATCATCTTCGAGACCGTGGTCTTGCCGGACCCGGATTCACCGACCAGCCCCAGGGTCTCGCCGGCCGCGAGACTCAGCGACACGTCGGAGACGGCGCGGACGATCCGGGGCTTCTGCCACAGGCGTCCGGCCCGCAGGGTGAAGCTCTTGCTGACGCCCTCGACCCGCAGCAGCGGCCCGGCGGGCTTCACCGGCGTCCGGACCGGGGGGATTTCGGCGCGCGCCGGGCGGATCGGGGTCAGGCGCTCGCCCGGCGCCATGTCGAACCGCGGCACGGCTTGGAGCAGCGCGCGAAGGTAGGCGTGACCGGGGTTGCGCATCACGGTCTCGCGCGGGCCGGCCTCGACCAGGCGGCCGCGGTACAGCACGGCGACGTCGTGGGCGATGTTGGCGACCACCCCGAGATCGTGGGTGATCAGCAGGATCGCCATGCCGGTCTCGTCCTGGAGCCGGGCGAGCAGGGCGAGGATCTGCGCCTGAGTGGTGACGTCGAGCGCCGTGGTCGGCTCGTCGGCGACCAGGAGGGCGGGCTTGAGGATCAGCGCCATGGCGATCATGGCGCGCTGGCGGAGGCCGCCGGACAGCTCGAACGGGTAGGTCCTCAAGGCGCGCTTCGGGTCCGGAAAGCCGACCCGGGCCAGGGCTTCCTGCGTGCGCGCATCGGCCTCCCGGCGGTCCGCACCGGTGTGGATGCGCAGGGCCTCGCCGATCTGGTCGCCGATCGTGTGGAGCGGCGACAGGCAGGTCATCGGCTCCTGGAAGATCATGGCGATCCGCTGCCCGCGGATCGCCCGCATCGCCGAGCCCTCGGTGTCCAGCCGGGCGATGTCGATCTCCGCCGGCCCGTCGCGGAACAGGATCTGTCCGCCGGCGATCGCGGCCGATCTCGGCAGGATGCCCATGATCGCCTGGGCGGTCACCGACTTGCCGGAGCCGGATTCGCCGACCAGCGCGAGGGTGCGCCCCCGCATCACGTCGAGCGACAGGCCGTGCAGCGCCGCGAACGGTCCCGTCTCCGTGCGGAAGGTGACCGCGAGGTCGCGGATGGACAACAGCGGGCTCAACCTGTCCTCGCAGCGGGTGAGACCGGAAGATTAGATGCCGCAGCGCCGGTTTCCACCATGGCACCGGAAAATAGGCTTTGGGGATCGAGACATGTCACGGCCGGATGGTCGCGGAGGACCGCGAGCAGGTCGGCCACGAAGGCCCAGATCGCTGCGTCGTGGACGCGGTGGTGGGTGAGCAGGCCGACCGGGCGGGACGGATCGCGGGCGATGCCGGCGGCGAGGTCGTGCAGCAGCGTGTCGGGGTCGCGCACCGAGCGGGTGCCGCGCCAATCGATGGGGTCGAGGGTGGCGTCGGCCCGGACGAGCCCCGGGATCGCCGGTCCGGGCACCGCCGATAGCCCGCGATAGCCGAGTCCCGGCAGGGCGGCGGCGAGGTCCGGGGCGAACCGGTTCCAGGGCGGCACGAAGACCGGCAGCAGCAGCGCCTCGGCCAGGCGCGCGCGGGCGATCCGCAACCCGGCCGCGGCATCCGCCACGAGCGCGTCGAGCGGACGGTGCGGGCCGAACTCGGCGGCCTTCTCACCCGGCGGGGCGTGATCGTGGTGGGCCAGTCCGTGCACGGCGACGCTCACGGACTTTGCCACGGCGAGCCGTTCTCCGAGGGACGGCTCGATGCCACTCGGGATCGCGGCGAGCAGGAGCGGCGCGCCGTGCGCTTCGGCGAGGGCGATCAGCCGGTCCAGGGCAGGGGACGCCGACACGGCATCGTCGTCCCGCCACCAGAATCGCACACCCCGGCCGCCTGCCGCGGCTTCGTCGAGGGCGTTTCGGAGGGCGACGAAGCCCAACCGGGCGCTCTCCCTCCCCCCATTGCGGGCTACGACGTTCAAACCTCGGCTCTCAAAGGGCGCGACGAAACCCTCCTCCCGTGCGGGAGGGGGGACCGGCGCCTGACCGAGCACCTCCGGCCGCCCGTGGAGCCTGAACAAATCTTCGACGATCGCGACCGTCCGCGCCGTCCCGCCGAGATCGATCCCGTGCGGCCCCGGCGGCGTGGCTCGGAGCTGTGCGTCCACCGCGTGCAGGAGCGATTCCGCGGTCAACTCGGATTCCGGCAGGACCCGGCCCAGCCCGCGCCCTGCGAGGCATTCCGCGCGCAGCCGCTGCTCGGTCTCGCCGCCGGCCTCGAACGGCACCAGCACCGCCGGGGTCGCGGTCGCCAGGAGGTCGAGGGCGGTGTTGTAGCCGCACTGGCTCACCGACAGGGCCGACCCGGCGAGCAGGCTCCGGTAATCGGGCCGGGCGCGCCCGATCGTGCCCTCGGGCAAGCCATGGGCGATCGCGGCGAGTTCGGGGTCCGGCACGCCGTGCCCCGCCAGGATCCGCCAGCCGAGCGACGGGCGCATCCGGGCCGCGGCAGCCGCGGCGCTCAACAGCCCGAGGCCAGCCGGCCCGGACCCGGCCGCCACCAGCACGCCGGTGCGCGTCGCCGCCGGGACGGTTCGGGAGCCGTCATCGACGTAGCCCGTGTAGCGGATCTTGCCCGCGGTTCCGGCATCGAGCGGCCAGGAGGCGTCGAGCGGCACGAGCGCCGGGTCGCCGTGGACCAGCACGGAATCGTAGAGCCGCGCGACCCTTTCATGCGCCTCGGCGATCCGTTCCGGCTTGGCGGAGGCGACCAGGATGTCGCGCAGGGAGGCCAGCACCCGTGGGCGCGGCCGACGCGCCTGCGCCGCCTCGACCAGAGCCAGGAACTCGGCGGCGAGCGCCCGGCGGCCGAACGGGAACAGCTCGGTGATGACGGCGTCGGGGGCGAAATCCGCCAGCGCGTCCAGCATCAGGGCGCGGCGGCGCGCGAGCAGGGCTGGATCGGCCGGGCTGCCGTCCGGTCCCAGGGGCCGGGCGAAGTCGGTGCCGGCGACGCGGAGCGGCGGCAGCTGCACCAGGCGGACATCGCTGAGCCGCACCATCGGGGCCGGGACGCCGCCCGAGACCAGCAGCGCGTCGTGGCCGGAGGCCACGAAGGCGCGCCCCAGCGCGGCGGCGCGGGTGAGATGCCCGGCGCCGAGGAGATGCGTGACCGCGATCAGGACCCGCACGCGGCCATATCCGGTTCGCGGACCTTCACCGGCGCGGCGAGGCCCGCGGAGGTGCATAGGGCCTCCGCGATCAGGTCGATGGCGGCGTCTTCGGAGAAGTCCTGAACCAGCCGCACCCGGGCGGCGGCGCCGAGCCGGAGCCGCAGGGCCGGGTCGGCGGAAAGCCGCGCCAGGGCCGCCGACAGCGCCGCCGGGTCGCCCGGGGGGACCAGGACGGCGTGGCTGCCGTCGGTCAGAAATTCCGGCGTGCCCGCGAAGGCGGTGGCCAGGATCGGCAGCGCCTGGCTCGCGGCCTCCATCAGCACGTTCGGCAGCCCGTCCCGGTCGCCGCCGGAGGCGGGCTTGGTCGGCAGCACGAACAGGTCGGCCGCGCGCATCGCCGCGATCACGGCGGGCTGCGCCTGGGCGCCCCGGAAGGTGACTCTGTCCGGGAGCCCGAGCGCGCGGATCCGGGCTTCGAGCGCGCCACGCAGGTCGCCGCCGCCGATCAGGTCGAGGTGCCAGTGCAGGCCCGGGGGCAGGGCCGCCAGCGCGTCGATCAGGTCGTCGTGGCCCTTCTTGGCGACCAGCCGGCCGACGCTGAGCAGCCGCAGGGGTGCCGCCGGGTCGGTCCCGTCGCGGGGCTCCCGCGCCGGCGGCGGGGCGGGAAAGCGCGAGAGGTCGAGGCCGTGATAGGCCAGCCGCGTCCGGCCCGGCGCCAGCGCGTCGAGGCGGCCGAGCCCGTCGCGGGTGCAGGTCACCCCCCAGGCCGCGTCGGAGAGTTTTTCGGTGAGGTCCCAGGCCGGCGTGGTCCAGATGTCCTTGGCGTGGGCGGAGAAGCTCCAGCGCCGCCCGGTCAGCAGTGCGGCGTAACGGGCGACGCTCGCCGGCGTGTGCAGGAAGTGCACGTGGATGTGGCCGACCTCGGCCGGCAGCTCCCGCGCGAGAACCAGCGCCTGCCCGAGCCGGCGCAGGCGCGAGGCCGATGGGTCGCGGACAAGGTCCCGGGCGAACAGAGCGAGCAGGGCCGGGAGGCGCCGCCGCGTCAGGGCCGAGCCGAGCCCGCGCAGCACCCGCAGGGGCGCGTCGCGCAGATATTCGGGCAGGTAGGTGGCCGGCGCCCGGATTGCCGCGTGCATCGGGTGGCGGGCCCGGTCGGTGGGCCGGCGCAGGGACCAGATCTCCAGGGACAGGCCACGCCGCTCCAGTGCCAGCAGCTCCTGGGCGATAAAGGTCTCGGAGAGCCGCGGGTAGCCCTTGAGCACCACCGCGATGCGCGTCTCGGTCACGAATAGGCCCGCGCGCGGGTCCGCAGCGCGCCCGGCGCGGCCAGGGCCCGGACCCGGCGCGCGACCGCGTCGAGCCCGTCGAGCAGGCCCGGGACCAGCACCCGCGACGGCTCGCTCTGGTCCGGCAGAGCGCGCAACGCGGCGGCCATCCGCTCGGGGGCGCGGCCGTCGGCCTCCAGCAGGACCCGGGCGAGGCCGAGCTGCTCGGCCGCCAGCGCGCGGATCGCCTGCTCCCGGCGAGGCTCGGTCCGGGGCACCAGGATCGCCCGCAGGTCGAAGGACAGGATCTCGCAGAAGGTGTTGTAGCCGCCCATCGCGACGACCCCGGCGGCCTTGCGCATCAGGAACTCGATCTGGCTGTCGAAGGTGATCGCCGCGATCCGGCCCCCGAGCCGGTCGATACGGGCCGTGAAGCCGTCCCGGGTGGAATCGTCGAGGAACGGACCGAACGCGATCAGCGAGGGCAGGGGGATGCCGGGATCGGCCTCGTAGGCCGCGATCACCCAGTCGATCAGCGCCGCGCCGTCGCCGCCGCCGCCGGGCGTGACCAGCACGAACGGCGCGCGGGCGACGGCCGGCTCCTCGCGGCCGGCCTGCATCGCAGGGACCTCCCGGCGGAGATAGCCGGTATAGATCAGCCGTTCGGCGATCCGCGCGGCCATCTCGGGGTCCATCGGCAGGGCCGCCAGGGGCTCGTGGATCCGGCTGAGGCCGTAGACCCAGATCTCGTCGTAGAACCGGGCCATGATCTCGGCGGCGCCCTTGCGCTCCCATTCGGGCACGAGGCGGTCGGCGTCGTCGAGCACGTCGCGCAGGCCGAGCACCAGGCGCGTGCCCCGGCCCGCGGCGCGCTCCAGCACCGGCATCAGTTCGCCGTGGAAGCCCGCGGGTTCCTTGTCCACCAGGATCAGGTCCGGCTCGAAGCTCGCGTCGGTCCGGCCGATGATCGCGGTGCGCTGCGCCACGGTGCTGGCGAGCGGCGTGGTGCCGTCGAGGCTCGCGTATCCGCCGTCGGAGAACTTCGTCACCGGGGGCAGCCGCACGGTGTAGACGCCGGGCGCGAACGCGTAGCAATCCACCACCGGGGAGCCCGAGATGATCATGGCCCGCGCACCGGGGCTGCTGGCCACGATGGCGTTGGCGATCGCCCGCGAGCGCCGCAGGTGGCCGAGCCCGAACGTGTCGTGGCTGTAGATCAGGATCCGGGGGGCGGGGGAGGCCTCGTCCGCTCGCATCGTCATCGCCGCCCCCGTTGACGGCGCGAATGTCGCAGCCGCGCTCGTCTCGCACAAGCCGCCGCGTTCGGCAAACCCCGCCGTTAACGGCGCCGGAACCGCCGTCGCCTAGAAGTGGCTCCCAGTCCTTGAAGCAACGCGCTCGCTTACGCCGAACCGGTCTCTAAGTCGGCGGCTCGCGCTCCAGCACCCTGCCGAAGGCCGCCATGTCCGCGCCCATCCCGATCGAAGCGCCGGCGTCGCGGTTCGCGGCGCTCCGGGCCGATCTCAAGGACCTCATCGGCAGCGACGCGCGGCTCCTCGCCTTCGCCCGGCGGGCCGCCCGGGTGCTGGTGCCGCTGACGCTCCTCATCGTCGCGGTCGTGTTCGGCACCGGCCCGGAGCCGCGCCGCAACTGGTACGGCGACATGCTGGGCAACGATTTCAGCCAGATCTGGGTGGCCGGCCGGTCGGCGCTCGAGGGGCGGGGCGGCGAGCCCTACGATCTCCCGGTCCATCTCGAGAACCTCAAGGCCGCGTTCGGGCCGGATTGCCGGTTCGCGTGGCACTACCCGCCGGTGTTCCTGATCCCCGCCGCCGCCTTCGCGACGCTGGAGCCGCAGCCGGCGTTCTGGCTCTGGACCGCCCTGTCGCTGGCGGTCTTCGCCGGGGCGATGCGGTTCGCCGCCGGCCGGCGCGACGCCGCCTGGATCGCGCTCGCCCATCCGCTGGTGTTCTGCAACCTCACCTACGGACAGAACGGCCTGTTCACGGCCTCGCTCATGACCGTCGGTGCCGTGCTGGTCGACCGCCGCCCCTGGCTCGCGGGCCTGTGCTTCGGCCTGCTGGCCTACAAGCCGCACTTCGCCGCCCTGGCGCCGCTGCTGCTGCTGATCACCGGCCGCGGCACCTGCCTGGCCGCCTGCCTGGGCACGGTACTGGCCCTGTGCCTGACCGCTTTGGCCCTGTTCGGCGCCGCGCCCTGGATCGGTTTCCTGGGGACCCTGTCGGAAACCAACCGCATCATCCTCCAGCAGGCGGCGGCCGGGCTCGAACTCAACGCCAGCGCGTTCGGGGCCGTCCGGCTGCTGGGCGGCCCGATCGCCGCCGCCTGGGCCCTGCAGGCGCTCGTCGCCACCCTGGCGCTCGCCCTCGCGATCCGCGCCTGGACGCTGCCGGCCACGCCCGACCTCCGGGCCGCCGCCCTGCTCGCCGCCGCGCCGCTGCTCTCGCCCTACCTGCCGGTCTACGACCTCGTCCCGCTGGTCCCGGCGACGCTGCTGCTGGTGCTGGCCGCGCACCGCGCCGGCGGCCTGCGCCGCCACGAGCGCGCGCTCCTGCTGGCGACACCGCTGTTCGCGCTCCTGCGCGAATGCGCCGGGCTGACGGGATTCCCGCTCGGGCTCGCGCTGGGCCTTGCGACCCTGGCCTGCATCGCCGAACGGATCCGCCCGTGGGGATACCCGGGCGGACGGGGACGTGCCATGGCCTGAGCGGACCGCCGCCAGCACCCGCGCCGTGACCCCGCGCTTGACAGCGACGCGACGTCGTGGCCGGAAGTCTTGCGTTACAGAAACAAAGTCGAACGAAGCCCAAAATTTATCGAAGTCAAAGTTTCGACGGATCCGATTTTATTTCAGCTGATCGATTTTCGGATCGGACTATTGATCTCGCGCTGAGCTCATAGAGCGAATCGCTATGTTCTCAGCCTTCTTTCGATCCGTAGCCAGTTCTTACCACTCCCACGCGGGGGCGGCGAAATCCGCTACGCCGACCAGCTCGGATCGATACGCCAGGGCGACAGCCACGCGTGCGTCCACCGCGGGGAACGCGGGCCAGACATCCGCCTCACAGGTCGCCGTCGACGCCCGGAAATTCCTGGATGCCGGCTATCTGAAACTTGGCAAGGTCGCCGATGCCGGCACCTCGGACCAGGATTGGCACGGCGCGATCCGCATCCAGGTTCTCGACCGCCGGGCCCTCTACGCCATCGCCACCGATCACGGCGGCCTATTCTCCGCCACGGAGGCGAAGGCGGCCAAAGACGAGGTAACGTCGATCGAGGCGCGTGCGTCCAAGGCTGCCAATCCCCGCGGTACCGATCAAATGGCTGCCGCCAGGGCGACGGTCACCGTCCTGGACGGAGCCGGCCCG
Organism: Methylobacterium sp. CM6246; assembly: GCF_054818005.1. Lineage (NCBI taxonomy): Bacteria > Pseudomonadati > Pseudomonadota > Alphaproteobacteria > Hyphomicrobiales > Methylobacteriaceae > Methylobacterium > Methylobacterium sp. CM6246. Next base: position 5,204,914 of record NZ_JBTXKY010000001.1, on the reverse strand, counting down.
GAGGAGATGGCCTCCCTCGACTGGGCGCAGAAGCGCGCTGCGGCGCAGGTCCGGTATCAGGGCCTCGCGACGGCGCTGCACACGGGCCGCGCGGCGTCAGGCGCCGAGACCGGCAATCCCGTGGTCGATCACTTCGTCAAAGCCTGGGGCGAGTTCGAGAAGGCGAAGGCCTACGCACACGACGGCGCATCGGTCCATGTCGAGGACATGCCGTCCTGGTCGAAGGGCATCTCGCTCTGGACAAGCCTCCACGCGCCGCAGGCGAAGGCTTTGGGTCGGTTGTAGCGGGGGAACAACCGGCGAGACGGGTCGACCGTGCGGTTCTCATCGATGGGCCGGTCCAACGGAGAGAGATTCCGACCCTCTCCCGCAACCCTATAGGTTCGAGATTCTTACGGACGACGCGGCGCTCCCCGCAAGGTCCGTCCGGGGGCGAGCCGGGAGGGCACGTCCCCCGACGGTTCGGGGTCGATGCCGGAACGCGACGTAGCCGCTCTCCCATACGGGCTCCGGGACATACAGGTCGGACGAGGCATCTCCCGAGGATCGATACCTGATACGGAATAACCCAGACCGTCATTCCAGGGCGCCGCAGGCGAGCTCGGAATCCAGAAACATCTTTTGTGCAAGGACTTGGCGCGTCGACGGTTCTGAGAGCCTGTTTGAGCGTCTTATCTTAAGCCGGATTGTTGAGGGCATTAGCGGCCATGAGGCTGGCGGCGCAGACGAGGCGCCCTGTCGCGACATCAAGGCGACCGGCGCGCTCACGGTGCAGGCCGCCCCAATGGCTGAGCCAGCCGAAGGTTCGCTCCACGACCCAGCGCCGCTCCAGGACGACGAAGCCCTTCTGATCCGGGTCTTTCTCGACGACGCGATGGCGCATGCCGTGGATGTTGCACCATTCCCGGCAGCGTTCGGCCGCGAAGGCGCCGTCGAGGATGGCCAAGCGTAGACTGGACCACTGCTCCTTGCCATCATCAAGGGCTGGTAAGGTATCGCGATCCTGCACGTTGGCCGGCACGACGGCGAGCGCCAGAACATGGCCTTCGGCATCGACCAAGGCCACGCGTTTGCGCCCGACGACCTTCTTGGCGCCATCGTAGCCGCGCGGTCCGCGCACCCCGATGCATTTGACGCTCTGCGTGTCGATGATCGCCAGCCGTGGCTCCGACCGGCGTCCGCAACGCCGCCGCTGATGGCGGGTCAGAGACCGCAGCAGGCTCTCGAACAGGCCCTTGTCGATCCAGCGCCGGAACCAGCCGTAGACCGTGCGCCACGGCGGAAAGCCCGCAGGCAGCGACCGCCATCCTCCGCCCGTCCGCAAGTGCCAAGCTATCCCTGCCAGCGCGTGGCGCGCCGGTGTAGCCTCCGGACAGCCCGGCGGATCCGCGCGCTCCAGGAAACGGGCCACCTCGTCCAAGCCCGCTTGCAGCACCATGTTCTTCAGACGCGCCTCGTGACGCGTCCGATGTCGGTCCGTCCACATCTGCTCTCCACCCCGCCCCGCCAGGCGGAATTTGTGTTGCTACACGAGACAGATGGGGACGGCTGGCAGAGGCGCTCAAACAGGCTCTGAGTCCCGGGCTTCGTTTGGCGGCTTCGGGATGACGTGCCCGTCGAGCCGGCGCCGACCCAGATCCGACGCAGTCCGATCCGGAAAACGTCACCCCTCATGCGGACGGGGCATCCGGAAGGGCAGCATCAGCCGCACCAGCGGGTTGCGGAAGCGGTCGAGGGAGAGGCTCTCGTGCACCGCCCGCACGGGCTCGCCGCCGAGCGTGGAGGCCAGCAGGGAGCGGGAATAGAACGGCGTGTCCTCGAAGGTGGTGAGCACCCGGGACCGGCCGTCGTCGCTGCGGGTGTCCCGGGGCATCCGCCAGAACCCGGTGGCCGGAAGCGCCGCGGCGAGCGGCGGGCGGATCTCGCGGCGGCTGCCGTCATGGTCGAAGCGCAGCGACAGGTTCTGGCCGCCGCCGCCGCGGTGGCGCACGTCGTACAGGATCGCCGCCCCGTCCGGCAGGTCGGCCCGGCACCAGGTCCAGCGGGTGAAGGCCGATTCCAGGGGCTCGTCGCCATCGTTGGTGTCGAAATAGCCGCTGCCGGTCCAGCGCAGGCCTGGCCGGTCGAAGGCGACCTCGACCCGCGAGGACGGTGCCATCGGCCACCAGCGGTGGCGCCCGCCCGGATCGAGGTGGAACGGCCCGGGGGTGAAGCCCCGCGGCTCCAGGCGCACCGTGCCGCGGATGCGGTGGGGCAGGGGAGCGCCGCGTTCGTCGATCCGGACCGTCAGGGCGGTGCCGTCCCATTCCATCGCGCTGGGGCCGATGGCGATGTGGTGGCGGCTGCGCGACAGGCTCCCGGCGCCGCGCTCGGTCATGGCGAAGCGGCTGCGGTCGCCGTACAGCACCACGTTCATGGCGCAATGCGCGAACGGGTTCTTGTCGGCACTCCAGGCGTAGTAGGGCGAGAACACGCTGCCGATGAACGCGATGATCGTCAGCCCCTGGCGGCCGTCGTCGCTCACCGCATCGACGTACCACCACGCGTAGCCGTTTTGCGTGACCGGGCCGTCGAATCGCGGTCCTGCAGGATCGCCGCCGCCGCCAGCCGGCCCGATTGCGCCGCCATCGGCACGCCCGGGCCGGGATGGATCGTGCCCCCCGCGAGGTACAGGCCCGGCAACGCCGTCCGGGCGCCCGCCCGCTTGAAGGTCGAGGCCCAGCCCTGCGGCGCCCGGCCGTAGAGCGCCCCCGCGCTCCCGGGAAACCGGCTCTCGAACCCGGCCGGGCTCGTCACCACCGGGGGCAGGGTGTCCGCGAAGGTCAGCCCGCAGGCCTCCAGCCGGCGGTTCAGATTCGTCTCGCATCGGGCGATCTCCGAGGGCGTCAGCGGGCGCTCGCGGCCGTCCGCCGGAGCGTTGACGAGCATCAGCAGGCGTTCCGGCCCAGCGGGCGCAGCGCCCGCCTCGGTCCGGTCCTGCGCGCAGATGTAGATGGTCGGGTCGTCGGGCAGGCGGCGCTGCCGCAGGATCGTGTCGAACTCGGCCCGGTAGTCGTCCGAGAAGAATACGTTGTGGTGGGCCAGCGGAAATCCCCGCGGGACCGCGGCCCGGCACAGGGTGACGGCGGAGAGCGAACGCTCGGCCGGCGCCAGCCGCTCGCCCATCGGCGCGGCTTCCGGGCCGAACAGCCCGGCGCCGAGCGCCGCCGAGTCGGCGTTGCAGACGATGGTGTCCGCCGGGATCCGCTCGCCGTCGGACATGACCACGCCGGAGACCCGGCCCCCCTCGGTGAGGATCCGGTCCACATGCGCCCCGAATCGGAATGTGGCGCCGCGCTGCGTGGCGAGGTCCGCCACCGCCCCGGCGAGCGCGCTCATGCCGCCGGCCACGGTCCAGACCCCCGCCTGCTCGACATGCGCCACCAGCATCAGGGTCGCGGGCGCGGTGAACGGCGAGGCACCGCAATAGGTGGCGTAGCGCCCGAACAGCTGCAGCAGCCGCGGATCGCGGAAGAACGTCCCCAGCGCCGACCACAGCGTCGCGAACGGCTGGATCCGCCAGAGGTCGCCGAGACCCGAGATCCCGACCCGCTGCGCCAGGCCGGTTGGGCTGGTCCGGCCCTCGCGGATGAACGGCCCCTCCAGGGTCCGGTAGACCTCGGCCGAGCGGGCACAGAACCGGCGGTAGCCGTCGGCCTCCCGGGGGCCGGCGAACTCGGCGATCGCCGCCGCCGAGGCGTCCGGATCGGCGAACAGGTCTAGACGCGCGGTTCGCGACCAGGCGTGCCGAGCGAGGAGATGCGCGGGCGTTAACTGCGCGTAGTCCGCGAAGTCTGCGCCGGCTTCGGCGAACAGTTCTTCGAAGATCCACCGCATCGTGAACACGGTCGGACCGGTTTCCACGAAGAGTGGGCCCACTGGAACGTTGGCCATCTTGCCGCCGGGCCGTGCGGCGCGCTCAACCACTGTTACCGATAGGCCGGCATGCGCCAACCGTAAGGCGGCGGCCAGACCGCCGATCCCGGCCCCGATCACGACGACGCGTTCCTGCGCCACGTTCACCCTCGCGCTTACGCCACCGATTGGGATTGATCTCGGGCCATCGAAGTGTCAATAAGAAATGACACTTGTCGCTGACAACCGATCATAACACGGGAGGCGCGCCATGGAGTCGGGCCGGCGGATCGAACAGGCGCTGGATCGCGCCGTGGCTTATGCCGAGGCGCCGGGTGCGCCGCCCCTGTTGGCCGAGGCGTTGCGCTACGCCGTCTTTCCCGGTGGACACCGCATCCGGCCCCGCCTGTGCCTGTCGGTGGCCCGTGCCTGCGGCGACGACGATCCGTCCGCCTCGGAGGCCGCCGCGGCGGCGATCGAGCTGCTGCACTGCGCCTCGCTGGTCCACGACGACCTGCCCTGCTTCGACGACGCCCCCCTGCGCCGGCAGAAAGCCACCGTCCACATCGCCTTCGGCGAGCCGGTCGCTGTGCTGGCCGGCGATGCCCTGATCGTGCTCGCCTTCGAGACCCTGGCCCGGGCCGCCGGTCCCTATCCGGTGCGGCTCGCCCGCCTCGTCGGCCTCCTCGGGCGCGCCGCCGGCTCTCCCAGCGGCATCGCGGCCGGTCAGGCCTGGGAATCCGAAGCGCATATCAGCCTGAGCGACTACCAGCAGGCCAAGACCGGTGCCCTGTTCGCCGCCGCCACCGTGCTGGGCGCCGCCGCCGCGGGGGCCGATCCGGAACCCTGGCGGCGCCTCGGCGAATGCCTGGGCGAGGCCTACCAGGTCGCCGACGACCTGCGCGACGTCGCCTGCCGCCAGGAGGAGATCGGCAAGCCCGCCGGCCGCGACGCCACCCTCGGCCGTCCCAACGCCGCCGCCCTGCTGGGGACCGACGGCGCCTTGGACCGCCTGTCCCGGCTCACCCGGGAAGCGGTGGCGGCGATCCCGGCCTGCCCGGGCGTGGCCCAACTCACCGCCGAGATCGAGGCGCAGGCGCGGCTGTTCTTGCCCGCGAGCCTGCGCGCGGTGGCGGCCTGACCGCCGGCTCGGTCCCGCGCCCCGGCGCAGCCTTGGCGGCTGCGCCCACGCTCCGAGACCGCTGGCTCGGCATGCGCAACCGCTTGGTGGCGAGCCCACGCTTCCAACGCTGGGCAGCGGGCTTCCCGCTGACCCGGGGCATCGCCCGGAAGAACACACGGGCGCTGTTCGATCTCTGCGCCGGCTTCGTCTACGCCCAGGTGCTGACGGCCTGCGTCCGCCTCGACCTGTTCCGGATCCTGGCCGAGGGACCGCTGGCCCTCGACGTGCTGGCGCTCCGCCTCGATCTCCCGGTCGAGAACGCGCGCCGCCTGCTGCGCGCCGCCGTCTCCCTCGACCTCGTCCGGGCGCTCCCCGACGAGCGCTTCGGCCTCGCCGATCTCGGCGCCGCCCTGACCGGTAATCCCGGTATCGCCGCGATGATCGAGCACCACGCGCTGCTCTACGCCGACCTCGCGGATCCGGTAGCGCTCCTGCGTGGGACGGCGGAGCCGACGAAGCTTGCGCGCTATTGGCCCTACGCCGCCGGCAAGGCCGCCGACGCCGACGCGGTGGCGCCCTATGGCGGTCTGATGGGCTCCTCGCAGGCGCTGATCGCCGACGACGTGCTCGATGCCTGCGATCTGTCCGGGAGCCGGCACCTGATGGATGTCGGCGGCGGCGAGGGCGCTTTCCTGCAGGCCGTCGCGACCCGGCACCCCGGCCTGGCCCTGACCCTGTTCGACCTTCCGGCGGTGTCCGGCCGCGCCTACGATCGGCTCGCGCAGGCGGGCCTGGCCGAGCGGATCGCCTGCCGCGGCGGTAGCTTCCACGATGGCCTACCGTTGGGTGCCGACACGATCTCCCTGGTGCGGATCGTCCACGATCACAACGATGGCCCGGCCCTGGCGCTCCTCGCCGCGGCGCATGCGGCGCTTCCCCCCGGCGGGACCCTGATCCTGGCCGAGCCCATGGCCGGCACGCCCGGCGCCGAACCGGTCGGCGACGCGTATTTCGGCTTCTACCTCCTCGCCATGGGCTCGGGGCGGCCGCGCCGGGCCGAGGAACTCCGGGCGATGCTACGCACGGCTGGTTTCACGAGCTCACGGGAACTTCGGACGCGCCGTCCGCTGCTCACCCGCTTGATCGTCGGGCAGAAAGACGCGCGTTAAAGTAAGAATGACTTGACGCAGCAATGTGTCTATCTAGGATGACACATCGCGGTTCCGCATAAGCGAGAGTCGCACAATCAGCGGGCGGAATATTCCAGTTATGGACGCTCTCGCCGTGATCCTCGAACGTCCGGAGCGCTTGGCGGTCTCTCGCCTGCCCTTGACACCCGCCGGAGCGGCGGACGCGGTCATCGCGGTTAGCTGGAGCGGCATCAGCACCGGTACCGAGCGCCTCCTGTGGTCGGGCCGCATGCCGCCGTTCCCCGGCATGGGCTACCCACTGGTTCCGGGCTACGAGTCTGTCGGTACGGTGGTCGAAGCCGCCGCCGACGCGCCAGTCCGGGTCGGCCAAACCGTCTTCGTTCCGGGTGCCCGCTGCTTCGGCGCCGTCCGCGGCCTGTTCGGTGGCGCCGCCTCCCATCTCGTGGCCCCCGCCTCTCGTCTCGTGACGGTGGATCCGGCTTTGGGTGACCGGGCCTGCCTGATCGCGCTCGCCGCTACGGCCTACCGGGCGCTCGGCGGCCTCGTCGCCGGAGCCACACCGCTGATTGTCGGGCACGGCGTGCTCGGGCGGCTGCTGGCTCGCTTCACCGTCGCCGCCGGCGCGGAGCCGACCGTCTGGGAGATGGACCCGACGCGGCGGGACGGTGCTGCCGGCTACGCGGTTCTGGCGCCGGACGAGGATGCCCGGCGCGACTACGCTGTGATCACCGATGTCAGCGGCGACGCATCCGGCCTCGACGGGCTGATCGCCCGCCTCGCCCCCGGCGGCGAGATCGTGCTTGCCGGATTCTACGAGGCGCCGCTGTCCTTCGCGTTCCCGCCCGCTTTCATGCGGGAAGCACGGATCCGGATCTCGGCGGAGTTCCGCCCCGACGATCTCGCCTCGGTGACGGCGCTGATCGAGAGCGGCCGACTGTCCCTCGATGGGCTGATCACCCACCGCGCCCCGGCGGCCAAAGCCCAGGACGCCTACCGCACCGCCTTCGCCGATCCCGCCTGCCTCAAGATGATTCTCGACTGGAGGGACGCCGCGTGAACGTTCAGCTCAACAAGGCCGCCCTCGACCAGGCCACCCAACTCCGCGCCGAGGCGGCGATCGAGCCGGATGCGGTCTCCACCGCGCCGGTGAAGAAAGAGACGCAGATCATCGCGATCTACGGCAAGGGCGGGATTGGCAAGTCGTTCACCCTGGCCAACCTCAGCTACATGATGGCCCAGCAGGGCAAGAAGGTCCTGCTGATCGGCTGCGACCCGAAGAGCGACACCACCTCCCTGCTGTTCGGCGGCAAGGCCTGCCCGACCATCATCGAGACCTCGACGCGTAAGAAGCTGGCCGGCGAGCCGGTCGCTATCGGCGATGTCTGCTTCAAGCGCGACGGCGTCTACGCCATGGAACTCGGCGGCCCCGAGGTCGGGCGCGGCTGCGGTGGCCGGGGCATCATCCACGGCTTCGAACTGCTGGAGAAGCTCGGGTTCCACGAATGGGGCTTCGACTTCGTCCTGCTCGACTTCCTGGGCGACGTCGTCTGTGGCGGCTTCGGCCTGCCGATCGCCCGGGACATGTGCCAGAAGGTGATCGTCGTCGGCTCGAACGATCTGCAATCGCTCTACGTCGCCAACAACGTCTGCTCGGCCGTCGAGTATTTCCGCAAGCTCGGCGGCAATGTCGGCGTCGGCGGTCTGGTGATCAACAAGGACGACGGCACCGGCGAGGCCCAAGCCTTCGCGGACGCCGCCGGCATCCCGGTCCTGGCCTCGATCCCGGCCGACGACGACATCCGCCGCAAGAGCGCGAATTACGAGATCATCGGCCGGCCGGAAAGCCGCTGGGGCAGCCTGTTCTCGGACCTGGCCGCCAACGTCGCGACGGCGGCGCCGCACCGGCCGACTCCGCTCACGCAGGATGGGCTGCTTGGCCTTTTCTCGAGCGACGTGACCGGCCGCGACGTGGTCCTGGTCCCGGCGACCCATGAGGACATGTGCGGCGTCGCCCACGTGACCAAGCCGTCCCTCGAAGTCGTCTACGACGAGGTCTAGGGCATGGCCGTCTCCCTCGACATCGCCGATCTGCGCGCCCGCAAGGCCTCCGCGCCCGTCGACCTCGCCGCCACCCAGGGCGACGGGCTCGGCTGCCACGCCGGCAAGGACGCGATGCGGGCGGCCGCCGAGGCGGCCGGTATGTCGGAGACGCTCGCGAAGCTGCGGGAGGATTATCCGCAGGGTCCGCACGACCAGCCGCAGAGTATGTGTCCCGCCTTCGGCTCGCTCCGGGTCGGCCTGCGCATGCGCCGCACCGCCACGATCCTGTCCGGGTCGGCCTGCTGCGTCTACGGATTGACCTTCACGTCGCACTTCTACGGTGCCCGGCGCAGCGTCGGCTACGTGCCGTTCAACTCGGAGACGCTGGTCACCGGCAAGCTGTTCGAGGACATCCGCGATGCGGTGTTCGCCACGGCCAAGCCCGCGGATTACGACGCCGTGGTCGTCATCAACCTCTGCGTGCCCACTGCCTCCGGCGTCCCCCTCCGCCTGTTGCCGAAGGAGATCGACGGCGTCCGGGTGATCGGCATCGACGTCCCGGGCTTCGGGGTTCCGACCCATGCCGAGGCCAAGGACGTGCTCGCCGGCGCGATGCTGAAGGTCGCCCGCACCGAGGCCGAGCAGGGTCCGGTCGCGACCCCGCGCGGCGGCCGGTCGGAGCGCCCGAGCGTGGCGCTGCTCGGCGAGATCTTCCCGGCCGACCCGGTGGTGATCGCCGGGCTATTGGAGCCTCTTGGCCTCGCGGCCGGGCCGGTGGTCCCCACCCGCGAATGGCGCGAACTCTACGCCGCCTTGGATTGCGCCGCGGTCGCCGCGATCCACCCGTTCTACACCGCCTCGATCCGGGAGTTCGAAGCGGCGGGCCGGCCGGTCATCGGCTCCGCGCCGGTCGGTGTCGACGGCACTGCCGACTGGCTCGACCGGATCGGTGAGGCCTGCGGCGTCGCCCGGGCCACCGTCGAGGCGGCCAAGAACCAGCTCCTGCCCGGCATCCGCGGCGCGCTTGCCGCCATGCCGATCAAGGGCCGGATCACGCTCTCGGGCTACGAGGGTTCGGAACTGCTGGTCGCGCGGCTCCTCGTGGAAAGCGGGGCCGAGGTCCCGTATGTCGGCACCGCTTGTCCGCGTACGCCGTGGTCCGAGGCCGATCGCGACTGGCTGGAAGCCCGCGGTACCCAAGTTCGCTATCGGGCCTCCCTCGAGGACGACCTCTACGCCCTCGACGCGCTGAAGCCGGATCTGGCCATCGGCACGACGCCGGTGGTGCAGAAGGCCAAGGAGCGCGGCACGCCCGCCCTTTACTTCACCAACCTGATCTCGGCGCGCCCGCTCATGGGCGCGGCAGGAGCCGGCTCCCTGGCGCGGGTGATCAACGCCGCGCTGGCCAACAAGCCCCGCTTCGATGCCATGCGCGACTTCTTCGAGGGCGTCGGCACCGGCTTCTCCGCCGGCGTCTGGCAGGACACGCCGCAGCGGCGGCAGGGTCCGAAGATCGAAGGCCCGATGAAGCCGATCGGGGAGATGGTGTAATGCTGATCCTCGATCACGACAGGGCCGGGGGCTACTGGGGCGCCGTCTACGTCTTCACGGCGATCAAGGGCCTGCAGGTCGTCATCGACGGCCCGGTCGGCTGCGAGAACCTGCCGGTCACCTCGGTGCTCCACTACACCGATGCGCTGCCGCCGCACGAGCTGCCGATCGTCGTCACCGGCCTCGCCGAGGAAGAACTCGGCCGCCACGGCACGGAGGGCGCGATGAAGCGCGCCCACGCCACCCTCGATCCGGGCCAGCCCAGCGTGGTGGTCACCGGTTCGATCGCCGAGATGATCGGTGGCGGCGTGACCCCCGAGGGCACCGGCCTCCAGCGCTTCCTCCCGCGCACCATCGACGAGGACCAGTGGCAGGCCGCCGACCGCGCCATACGCTGGCTCTGGCAGGAATACGCCGCCAAGAAGTTCGCCAAGAAGGGCATCCCGGCGCGTCCCGAGAAGAAGCCCGGCGAGCGCCCGCGGGTGAACATCATCGGCCCGGCCTACGGCACCTTCAACATGCCCTCCGACCTGGCCGAGATCCGGCGCCTGGTGGAAGGGATCGGGGCCGACGTGAACCTGACCTTCCCGCTGGGTTCGCACCTCGCGGACGTGCCCAAGCTCGTCAACGCCGACGCCAATATCTGTCTCTACCGCGAGTTCGGCCGTCTCCTCTGCGAGGATCTGGAGCGGCCCTACCTGCAGGCACCCATCGGCATTCTATCGACCACAAAGTTCCTCCGCTCGCTCGGTGCGATCCTCGGGCTCGACCCGGAGCCGTTCATCGAGCGCGAGCGCCACACCACGATCAAGCCGGTCTGGGATCTGTGGCGCTCGGTCACGCAGGATTTCTTCGGCACAGCCAGCTTCGGCATCGCCGCAACCGAGACCTACGCCCGCGGCGTCCGGCACTTCCTCGAAGACGAGATGGGCCTGCCCTGCAACTTCGCCTTCAGCCGGTCGGCAGGGCAGAAGCCCGACAACGAGGCCGTGCGAAAGGCCGTCGCGGAGAAGACGCCGCTCGTGCTGTTCGGCTCGTTCAACGAGCGGATGTACCTCGCCGAATGCGGCGCCCGGGCCACCTACATCCCGGCCTCGTTCCCCGGCGCCATCATCCGGCGGCATACCGGCACGCCGTTCATGGGCTACGCCGGGGCGACCTATCTGGTCCAGGAAGTCTGCAACGCGCTGTTCGATACCCTCTTCCACATCCTGCCGCTCGCCCGCGACATGGACAAGGTCGAGGCCACACCGGCCCGCATCCATCGCGAGCTGCCGTGGGACGAGGCGGCGCGCGCCGCCCTCGACGAGCTGGTCGAGGCGCAGCCCGTGCTGGCCCGTATCTCCGCCGCCAAACGCCTTCGCGACGCCGCCGAGCGCGCCGCACGCACCGCTGAATCCACCGCCGTCGCCCCCGCCCACGTGGCGCGCGCGCGCGCAGACCTTGCCGGGGGAATCCCCGCATGAGCCGCCTTTCCGTTCCCCTGAGAGGAGACCTGACGATGCGTACGATGGTCCCGACCGCGCGCCTGCACCAAGAGGCGCTGCAGTTCCGGCTGATCCTGGCCGTGACCTACCCGTGCTTCCTCGCCGCCGCCGCCTTCAACCGCGTCCGGCCGGCCCATGGGGCCTCGCGCCCCGCGTTCGCGTCGGCGCGCCGCTCCGTCTTCGGCGAGGCGCGCGCCATGGCCGTTCAGGCGATCCCCTTTGCCTTCATGGGCTGAACGCCCTGATCGAGACGCTTCCGTCCGGTGACGCGGGGGGAGGTCAAGCCGTGACCGCCTAGAGCACCACGGCAGCACCCGTCGCCCTTCGCAAGGAGTGCGGCCAACACACGGAGGTCTGAACGATGGCCGGTGGACCCGTTGCAACAGAAAGACCGAGCAGCCTGTCCGGGCTGACGGAACCGGAAGCCAAGGAGTTCCACGCGATCTTCCTGACGAGCTTCCTCATCTTCACGGCGATCGCCGTGGTCGCCCACATCCTCGTGTGGATGTGGCGTCCGTGGCTTCCCGGACCGCAAGGCTACGCCTCTCTCGAAGGCGTCACCGATGCGGCCCGCGCCTTCGTCACGATGATCGGCTGAGGAGGATCGCATGCATAAGGTTTGGTTGCTGTTCGATCCGCGGCGCACGCTGGTGGCTCTGTTCACCTTCCTCTTCATCCTGGCGCTGCTGATCCACTTCATCCTGCTCTCGACCGACCGGTTCAACTGGCTGGAAGGTCCGCGGCAGAACAAGGCGGCGAGCAACATCACGCTCGTGCTGCCCAGCATGCCCGCCTGACCCAGGCTGGCCGGGACCGCGGCTCCAAGGGGCCGCGGTCCAAAAAATCCCAAAAAATTGCGGCCGGGCTGAGGAGTGTCCGCCATGGCGATGCTGAGCTTTGAGCGAAAGTACAGGATCCGGGGCGGTACGCTGCTCGGTGGCGACCTGTTCGACTTCTGGGTCGGGCCGTTCTTCGTCGGATTCTTCGGCGTCACCGGGCTGTTCTTCACGGTGCTCGGCACCGCGCTGGTGATCTACGGCGCCGCGATCGGGCCGACCTGGAACGTCTGGCAGATCAACATCGCGCCGCCCGACATCAGTTACGGGCTGAAGCTCGCGCCGCTGAAAGAGGGAGGCCTCTGGCAGATCATCACGTTCTGCGCGCTCGGGTCGTTCGTCTCCTGGATGATGCGCGAGGTCGAGATCTGCCGGAAGCTCGGCATCGGCTACCACGTGCCGGCGGCCTTCGGCATGGCGATCTTCGCCTACTTCACCCTCGTCGTGGTCCGGCCGTTCCTGATGGGCGCCTGGGGCTATGGGTTCCCGTACGGCATCCTCAGTCACCTCGATTGGGTGTCGAACACCGGATATCAGTACCTACACTTCCATTATAATCCCGCGCATATGCTGGCCGTGACCTTCTTCTTCACGACCACCTTGGCGCTCGCCATGCACGGCGGCCTCATCCTCTCGGCGACCAACCCCAAGAAGGGCGAGACCGTGAAGACCCCCGAGCATGAGGACACGTTCTTCCGCGACACGATCGGCTACTCGATCGGCACGCTGGGCATCCACCGCCTCGGCCTGTTCCTGGCGTTGTCCGCGGGCTTCTGGAGCGCGGTCTGCATCGTGATCAGCGGGCCGTTCTGGACGCAGGGCTGGCCGCAATGGTGGGGCTGGTGGCTCAACCTGCCGGTCTGGCGCTGAGATTCCCGTCGCCCGCCGAGAATCGGGCGAACCGATACCAATGATCCAGGCCGGCTCCGCATGAACCATGCGGCCCACCGGGGGGAGGGCGGGCGATGACCTATTACCAAAATATCTTCACACAGGTTCAGGTGCGCCCGCTGGAGCCGGAGAACGGCGTCCCGGTGAGTTCGAACGAGCGGGTCGGCAAGCCGTTCAACAGCTACCTGTTCGGCTTGCTGGGCAACAGCCAGGTCGGTCCGATCTACATCGGCTACGTCGCGGCGCTGTCGATGGTCTGCGGGCTGATCGCCTTCGAGATCATCGGGCTGAACATGTGGGCCTCGGTGAACTGGGATCCGGTTCAGTTCGTGCGGCAATTGCCCTGGCTCGCCCTGGAACCGCCACTGCCGAAATACGGGCTCAAGGTCCTGCCGCCGCTCAACGAGGGCGGCTGGTGGCTGATCGCCGGTTTCTTCCTCACCGCCTCGATCCTGCTGTGGTGGGTCCACCTCTACCGCCGGGCGCGGGCGCTCGGGCTGGGCACCCACGTGCCATGGGCGTTCGCCTCGGCGATCTGGCTCTACCTCGTCCTCGGCTTCATCCGGCCGCTCTTGATGGGCTCCTGGTCCGAGGCAGTGCCGTTCGGGATCTTCCCCCACCTCGATTGGACAGCGGCATTCTCGCTCCGCTACGGCAACCTGTTCTATAACCCGTTCCACATGCTCTCGATCACGTTCCTGTACGGATCGACGCTGCTGTTCGCGATGCATGGGGGCACCATCCTGGCCTGCTCCCGCTACGGTGCCGACCGTGAGATCGACCAGATCGTCGATCGCGGCACCGCCACCGAGCGCGCCGCCCTGTTCTGGCGCTGGACCATGGGTTTCAACGCCACGATGGAATCGATCCACCGCTGGGCCTGGTGGTTCGCGGTGCTGACGACGCTGACCGGCGGGATCGGGATCCTGCTCACAGGCACCGTGGTCGACAACTGGTATCTCTGGGCCGTCAAGCACGGCGTCGCCCCGTCCTATCCGCAGGTCTACGGCCCGATCGTCGACCCCGCCCATCTCGCACCCGGCATGAAGCCGTGAGGAGGCCGTCATGAAGACGATTCTGGCGGTGGTCGGCGGGGCCCTCGCCCTGTTCCTCACCATCGCGATGTTCGGGGGCGCGGGCTGGACCCATCCCCCCATGGCGGCCAAGCAGACCGGCTTCCGCGGCACCGGCATGGACCTGATCCGCACCCGGGCCGGCAACGAGGCGCTCGCGGCGGCCAACGTCGCCCCGGCCCCCGCCGACCCGGCCGAGGCCGGCGGCGACAAGGCCTCGGCGGTCTACGAGAACGTGCAGGTCCTGGGTGATCTCTCGGCCGAGCAGTTCAACCGGCTGATGGTGTCGATCACCGAGTGGGTGGCGCCCCAGCAGGGCTGCACCTACTGCCACAGCACCGAGAACATGGCCTCCGACGAGTTGTACCAGAAGCGGGTCGCCCGTCGGATGCTGCAGATGACCCAGACGATCAATACGTCCTGGAAGGAGAACCACGTCCACGAGGCGGGCGTGACCTGCTACACCTGCCACCGGGGCAATCCGGTTCCGGCCAACATCTGGTTCGACCGTCCCGTCCAGGGCGAGGGCCGGTTCATCCCGCGCAACAACAGCCAGAACATGGCGTCCGCGGAGGTTGGCAACACTTCGCTGCCCTACGACGTCTACCAGGCGTTCTACCAGCACAAGGACACGTCCGAGGACGCGGTGCGGGTCAACGGCACCACGGTGCTGCCCGTGACCAAAGGCAAGCCGATCCAGGACGCGGAGAAGACCTTCGCGATCATGATCAGCATGTCGCAATCGCTCGGCGTGAACTGCACCTTCTGCCACAACACCCGGTCGATTGCGCAATGGGACACCAGCACGCCCAACCGGGTCCATGCCTGGTATGGCATCCGCATGGTGCGGGACCTGAACCAGGACTTCATGGAACCGCTGACCTCGACCTTCCCGCGCAACAGGCTCGGCGCGATGGGTGACGTGCCGAAAATCAACTGCGCCACCTGCCACAACGGCGCCAACAAGCCGCTGAACGGAGCCAACGTGATCGGCCCCTATCCGGAACTCTCGCATCCGACCATCGAGGCGAGCTTGCCCACCGGCGAGGCGAAGGATCCGATCCCGGGTACCAATACGCCGGCCCTGAAGCCGTCGAAGCCCTGACACGACCGCACGAGGCGCCGGAGACGATCCGGCGCTTCGTCGCGCTCCAGCTACAGGGAACCGCCGCGCTGTAGGGACGTCGATTGTGTACGGCCGAGCTCGGCCCCTGGAGGCGCCCGTGACCATCACCATCTCAAACCTTCAGCCGATCATCGCGATCCTGGCCGGCATCCTGATCCTGATCGCGCCGCGTCTGCTCAATTACATCGTGGCGATCTACCTGATCGTCGTCGGCGTGATTGGTCTCGGCCTGCTGCGCGGCTTCTCGTAAAGCCGGTCTGCACGCGCGATTCCTGACAGACTTCGCTGCGCGTCAGTCGTGCGCGCACAAGCCCGCAATGCGTTCATCTTGCGTTGCGTTGCGGGATGGTCCAACCCGCGCCCATCAGCTCGGCCTGTGCCGGGCATCAGACACGGACGGGTTCGACATGGCGACCGGCAGCGCGAAGTGGGTCTACGCCTTCGGCGACGGCAAGGCGGAGGGCAAGTCGCAGATGCGCGACCTCCTCGGCGGCAAGGGCGCCAACCTGGCCGAGATGTGCAACCTCGGCCTGCCCGTCCCCCCCGGCTTCACCATCACGACCGAGGTCTGCACGTCCTACTACGACAACGGCAAGGCCTATCCGCCGGAACTGAAGAAGCAGGTCGCCGCCGCGCTGAACCAGATCGGCACCCTCACCGGGCGTAAGTTCGGCGACGCAGCGAACCCCCTGTTGGTCTCGGTCCGCTCCGGCGCCCGCGCTTCGATGCCGGGCATGATGGATACGGTGCTGAACCTCGGCCTCAACGACCAGACCGTGCTGGCGCTGGCCAAGGAGGCCGACGACGAGCGCTTCGCCTACGATTCCTACCGCCGCTTCATCACCATGTATTCGAACGTGGTGCTGGGCGTTGAGCACCACGCCTTCGAGGAGGCGCTGGAGCACTACAAGGAAGGCAAGGGCTACGACCTCGACACGGAGCTCGGCGCCGAGGACTGGAAGACACTGATCCAGACCTACAAGAAGATCGTCCGCGACGAGCACGGCTCCGACTTCCCGCAGGTCGCCGAGGATCAGCTCTGGGGTGCGATCAGTGCGGTGTTCAACTCCTGGATGATTCCGCGGGCTAAGAAGTACCGCGAGCTGAACAGCATCCCGGAGAGCTGGGGCACGGCCGTGAACGTCCAGGCCATGGTGTTCGGCAACATGGGCGACACCTCGGCCACCGGCGTCGCCTTCACGCGCAATCCCTCCACCGGCGAGAAGGCGCTCTACGGCGAGTTCCTGATCAACGCCCAGGGCGAAGACGTGGTCGCGGGCATCCGCACGCCGCAGAACATCACAGAGAAGGCCCGGATCGAGGCCGAGAGCGACAAGCCTTCCATGGAGAAGGCCATGCCCGAGAGCTACGCGGAGCTGACCCGGATCTACGGGATCCTGGAAGCGCATTACCGCGACATGCAGGACATGGAGTTCACCATCGAGAAGGGTAAGCTCTGGATGCTCCAGACCCGCAACGGCAAGCGCACGGCCAAGGCGGCCCTGCGCATCGCCGTGGATCTGGCCGGCGAGGGGCTGATCTCCCGCGAGGAGGCGATCGGCCGGGTCGAGCCCTCCGCCCTCGACCAGCTGCTGCACCCGACGATCGACCCCAAGGCGGACCGCAAGGTCATCGCCTCCGGCCTGCCGGCTTCCCCCGGGGCGGCCACCGGCGAGATCGTGTTCAACTCCGAGGACGCCGAGGCCCTGCGCAAGGCCGAACGCAAGTGCATCCTCGTGCGCATCGAGACCTCGCCCGAGGACATCCACGGCATGCACGCCGCCGAGGGTATCCTGACCACCCGCGGCGGCATGACCAGCCACGCGGCGGTGGTCGCCCGCGGCATGGGCAAGCCCTGCGTCTCCGGCGTCGGCTCGATCCGGATCGACTACAAGGCCCAGACCATGAAGGTCGGCGACGCCACCCTCAAGGCCGGCGACCGGATCACCATCGATGGCTCCACCGGCCAGGTGATCCAGGGCGAGGTGAAGATGCTGGAGCCCGAGCTGTCGGGCGACTTCGCGACCCTGATGGAATGGGCCGACCAGTTCCGCGGCATGAAGGTGCGGGCCAACGCCGACACGCCGACCGACGCCCGCACCGCGCGGAATTTCGGCGCGGAAGGAATCGGCCTGTGCCGCACCGAGCACATGTTCTTCGAGGGCGACCGCATCATCGCGGTCCGCGAGATGATCCTGGCCGACGACGCCGAGGGCCGCCGGACGGCGCTCGCGAAGATCCTGCCCTATCAGCGCCAGGACTTCGTCGAGCTGTTCACGATCATGTCCGGCCTGCCGGTGACCATCCGCCTGCTTGATCCGCCGCTGCACGAGTTCCTGCCGCATACCGATGCCGAGGTCGCCGAGGTCGTGAAGGCGACCGGCGTATCGGAGGACAAGATCCGCCACAGGATGCGGGAATTGTCCGAGCACAACCCGATGCTCGGCTTCCGCGGCTGCCGCCTGGCGATCGCCTTCCCGGAGATCGCGGAGATGCAGGCCCGTGCGATCTTCGAGGCCGCCGTGCAGGCCGCCGCCGATACCGGCAGCCCCGTCACCCCCGAGGTGATGGTGCCGCTGGTGTTCACCCGCATGGAGTTCGACATCGTGAAGGCGCGGATCGACGCCATGGCCAAGGCGGTGTCCGAGGAGAAGGGCGCCACCCTGGACTACCAGGTCGGCACCATGATCGAGCTGCCGCGGGCGGCACTCAAGGCCGGTGAGATCGCCCAGACCGCCGAGTTCTTCTCGTTCGGCACCAACGACCTGACCCAGACGGCGCTCGGCATCTCCCGCGACGACGCGGCGACCTTCCTGGGTCCCTACACACAGAAGGGCATCCTGGCGGCCGACCCGTTCATCACCATCGACCAGGAGGGCGTGGGCGAGCTGGTCCGCATCGGCGTCGAGCGCGGCCGGGCCACGCGTCCGGACATCAAGCTCGGGATCTGCGGCGAGCATGGCGGCGACCCGGCGTCGATCGGCTTCTGCCAGGAGGTCGGGCTCGATTACGTCTCCTGCTCGCCCTACCGGGTGCCGATCGCCCGCCTCGCGGCGGCCCAGGCAGCCCTCGGCAAGGTGCAAGGCAAGGAAGGCTGAGCCGGCTATCCGTGGCCGGTATCGGGGGCGGGTCGCCGCCGTCGATACCGGCCGTCAACCAGGACCGATGAAACACTGTTGAAAAAGCGTTTGCGGCTGTTGAACCGGGCCTAGAACGGAACGTTTACTAATTGATCCGGCCGATCGCGCGTGGTGCACATCGCCCCGTGCCGGGCCCAGTGTCAGGCGCCAGAATCACCAGCCATGATTCCCCGTAGCCCACCTTCGCTCTACGTCTACGCCGGCCAAGCGGCTCCCGTCCCGCGGGCGGCCGTGCGGGCCTACGTCGCGACGGTCGCCGGCCTCGGGGCGATCACCACCGCCGTGATGCTGATGATGTCGGTCGCGGCCAATAGCGGCGGCGAGGCCGAGCGTATCGCCGACACGCAGGACGACGGCTACGCCGCGACCCTGGTCTCCGCCCTGGCGATCAACCTCTCGAAGCCGTTGCGCTGAGCTCAGGCTTTTCTACCCATCCCGGTCTCAGCGCGTTCCGGCCGTCGTGCGCGTAGCCGAGCCGGTGAACCGCGCCGCCGTGAGTTCGTCGCCGGGGCTCTTCGCGCTGAATTTGGTCGCCACCGGTCCCGGCCTTGCCGCCACGACTGCATCCGGAGCGGCCTCGCGCAGACGCGTGGCGGCAACGCGAACCGGGGCGTTGCGGCTTGCCGGCGCGGTGACCGGACCAGTGGACGCCGCCTCGAACAGGGAGCGCAACTGCGCCTTCGCGTCTGCATCGGCCGCCACCAGGGGGCGCCGTGGGGCCGGCTCGACGGCAGCATCCTTCGCCAGAGCCCGCGTTGCGGTCGGAGCCGACAGGTTGGCCATGCCGCCCGCGAGCGAGGCGAACTGAATAGGACGCGGCGGCGGCAACGGCATGGTGATGGCGGCCGCGGCCACGACGGCGAACCCGGAGGGCCGGCGCGGCGGCAGGGGTGCGAGAATACCCGCCACGGCCTCGTCGGCGCCCGTAGACGGCTTCTCCACGGTGAGCAGGGCCCGTGCATCGACCGGCGGGCTTACAGCGGTCCTGGCCTGGTCCTGGCGGGTGAACGTGTTGCGAAGCGTGTCGTCTGCGTTCGGTGCGGCGTAGGCGAGGGCGGCGCGGGTGCCGACCGGATCCTGCGGATCTGCGCTGGCCACCGCGACGACGGGGGCCTGGCGGCCTCTCTTCGCGACGGGCGCCGGCGGCGGTGGCGCGACGGGCTCCGGCGTGGAGGAGCCGCCACCGAACAGGCTCGCCAGGAAGCCGAACAGGCCCGGCCCGTCTTCCTCCTCGCCGCTCGCCATCTGGGTGGTGAGGCCGGCAACGGTGCCGCCGCGCGCCAGGATCTCGGCTTTCGCCTCCTCGTAGCGTGGGAACGGGCGGTTGTCGCTCGCGAGGTGGACGGTCTTGCCGTCCGGGAACAGCCGGGCGAGCTGGTCGTGGGTCATGCGCGGCCACATCCGCACGGAGCCGACGTCGAGATGGACGAAGGGCGTGCCGGCATGCGGATACCAGCCGACGCCGCCGCGCTGCATCTGCAGCCCGACTTCTCGAATCCGGTCGATCGAGACTTCAGGCAGGTAGAAGTCCATCGCCTTGCCGAGCATGTGCTGGCTGAACTCGGCGACCATCCGGGAGCGGCGGCGCAGCATCGCGTTGGTGCCGGGCGAGCGATAGGCCGAGACGACATGGATCGGCTGGGTCGCGCCGACCTGCCGGTAGGCCTCCCAGACCGTGTCGAACAGGCGCGGGTCCATCTTGATCGGCTCGTTGACGCGCCAATCGCGCAGGAGCCAGTTCATTTGCTCAAGGGCCGCGCGGTCGTACCGGCCATCGCGCTTGAACGTGATGGTCGCGCTCTCCTTGGTATGCGTGTGGTAGATCGTGAGCGTGCGGGTATCGCCGTTGGCCACCGCGTTCTCGGTCTCGACCGTTCCGGCGATCAAGCCGAGGGCCGTGCCGCACAAGGCGAGGACGAGGTGTCGGGCGGTTCTGCGAAGGCTCGGCACGGTGGTCCTGATCCTCTCCCGAACCCGCATAGGGTGCTCGGCGGATGTCTGGTCGCGGCGGCTGGCCGGTGACGGCCGACATCGCTTCCCTTCGCCGAGTCTGCGATGGGAACGGCTAAGGCTGGACCGTGGCGAAATCGTGCCCGGCTGTGCGGCCGCGCACCTGTGAGTTGAAGGCGCGGTTCGGTGGCGCGCCTACCACCAGCCCCGCGACACAGGCGCGGGGGCGGGCGTCCACAGCCCGGGCTCCCCGTATTCCGGCGCACCGTCCGCGCGGGCGGCCCGGCGCACGCTCCGACGCGGCGAATCATAGTCGTCGTAACGGTCGCTGGGCTGAACGTCGGAGTAGCGGCGGGCGCGCGCGGCCTCACGGCGCGGGGCCGGATGGGCCTGGGCCACCGGCGCGGCCTCGGGCTTCCTGCGCGCCTTCTCCTCCGGGAGCTTGGCGATCGCCGGTCCGCCGCCACCGGGCAGGCCGAGCGCGGCGCGCATCGGCGCGTCGTACCCGTAGAGATCGGGGAGGGTGCGGAACGTGCCGCCGTCGTCCACGTAGGCGGTGAAGTAGGCCAGATGCACCGGCAGCTTCGCGGGCAGCCGGATCGTGCGCTCGCCCTTGCCGATCAGCTTCTTGAGCCGCGCCTCGGACCAGTCCGGCAGCACGGCGTCGGCCAAGCGGAAGGGGTCGTCGACGCGGACGCAGCCATGGCTGAAATCACGCTTCGCCGCGGAGAACAGCGACCGGTTCGGCGTGTCGTGCAGGTAGACCGCGTGCTGGTTCGGGAACATGAACTTGATGAAGCCGAGCGCGTTGCGCTCGCCCGGGGGCTGACGCAGCGAGATGTGGCCGCCGTGGCGCACCACCTCGTATCCGCCCCAGGTCTTGCCGCCGTAACCTGCGAGCTTCGGCGCCATGGTTTTCAGGATCGAGGGCGGCACGTACCACGACGGGTTCACCACCGCGTATTCCATCAATCCGGAAAAGAGTGGCGTGCGCGATTCCGGCTTGCCCACGATCACGCGGGCCTCGTCGCGCAGGCTGCCGCCCCGATAGGCACGCAGGCGGTATTCCGGGATGTTGACCAGGATGTAGTCGGGGCCGAGGTCGCCCGGCAGCCAGCGCCAACGCTCCATGTTGACGATCACCTCGGCCTCGCCGCCGCTCGCGCGAGCAGGCCGGCCGGCGTCGGCGAGCGCCAGGACGGTCTGCACGTTCAGCACGCCGTTCCCCGGCAGGCCGCGGCCGCGCTGGAACTTCGCCACCGCATCGGCCACCGCGGCATCATACTCCTCCGGCTCGCCCGGCGCACGGTCGAGCGTCCCGGGCGGGCGCGTCTCGAGAGCGAAATAGGTACGCAGAAGCGGCACGCGCGGATCCCGCATGCCGGTTTTAAGGGCCGGCCCCGGGGCCAGGCGCAACGGCTTCACAGCCGTGGGGGCTGGCCCGCGCAGCGTGGCGAGTCGTGTCTTGAGAGCCTGATAGCCGGCCGTGGAGGGATTGTACGCCTCAAGGGCCTCGCCAGCCTTGGAGCCCGCCTCGGACAGCTTGGTCAGCACCGCGCTGGCATCGGGCAGATCGAGCTGCGGGGTGATGAGACGAGAGATCGAGGCGAGGTTGATGCGGCCGCCCCGGGCGTCCTTGGCGTACAGCAGAGCCGCCGCCGAAAGCCGGAGATCGGCATCGGCCACCGCCTTCGCGTCGGGCGTTCCGGCAAGGGTGGGGACCGTGTAGGCCCTGGCGTCGAGCCCGTCCTCAGCGGCAGCGGCAAGGCGCGCCGAAACCAATTTGGCCGCCTCGGTCCAGCCCCCGTCGGCGATCCAGAGCGGCTTGTCGGCCCGCGCCTCGTAGAACGCGCGAATCCCCTCACGGTCCTTGCCGGTGAGGCGAAGCAGCAGCGGTGCGGTGTCGGCGAACCGTGCGTAGATCGCGGCGCCGAGCGGATCGGCCGGCGCGACGGGCGCCGTCACCACCGGCGCCGGGGCCGGTTCGGGCTTCGGCGCCTCGGGCTTGTAGTCGGGCAGGGCGGTCGACACTGGATCGGAGCCGGTCGGTGCCGCTTGCGCGGGCTCGACCGGGTGCGCAGGCGTGCCGAGGACCGCCGGGTCCAGCGCAACCGTCTCGGCGCCGAGCGCGCCAGCCGATGCCAGCGATCCGGTCAGTAGGGCGGCCAGCGCGACGAGGCTGGAGCGCGGGACGCGCATCGTGATCTCCCGGGACGCGGCGGCAGGGCCGCACGCTCAGATTGTGATTATCCGCTCAAGCGTGGCGTTGAGCAACTGCAGTCTTCGTCGTCTAGTCTTCAGTTTCTGCGTCGTGACATCTGGTCGGAATAGCAAACGACATGGTGTCGCTTGGTCACGCTCATGGGCTCGACAGAGCCGGGAAGTCGTTCGTCCGGACGTCGCTCCAGGAACCGCGCAGTGCGCTAGCGCACCCAGCGCGGGTCAGGCGGCGTCCTCGGTCTTCTCGTCGCCTTCCAGACCGAGGTCCTTCAGCTTGCGGTAGAGGGTGGATCGGCCAATTCCGAGGCGGCGGGACACTTCGGACATGCGCTGCCGATAGAATTGCAGCGCGAAGCGGATGATCTCAGCCTCCAGCACATCCATGGTCTTCATCTCGCCGGTCTCTTCGGTGACCAGCGACATGGCATGCGGGTCGCGGACCTCGACCCGGACGATCTCGCGCACCGGCTCGGGGGCGTAGGCCGGCATCTGCGGCTGAGTGGGCGCTGCCGGGATGCGGACGTCGAAACCTTCGACCTGCGCGGCGATCTGCGGGAACTCGGCCACAGTCAGTTCGTCGCAATCGGCAAGCACCACGGCGCGGAACAGGGCGTTCTCCAACTGGCGGACGTTGCCGGGCCAAGGATAGCGGGTGAGCAGCGCCATCGCCTCCGGGGTGACCGCACGGACCCGCTTGCCCTCCTCGGCTGAGAACCGGGCGCAGAACGAGCGCACCAGATCCGGGATGTCCTCACGTCGGGCGCGCAGGGGCGGCAGCGTCATGGGGAAGACGTTGAGGCGGTAATAGAGGTCTTCGCGGAATTTGCCCTGCTTCACGAGATCGAGCAGCGAGCGGTTCGTGGCGGAGACGAGGCGGATGTCGACGCGCACGGAGCGCTTGCCGCCCACCGGGTCGACCTCGCCTTCCTGAAGCGCGCGCAGCAGCTTGACCTGTGCGTCGAGGGGCAATTCGCCGATCTCGTCGAGGAACAGGGTCCCCCCCGACGCCTCGACGAACTTGCCGGCATGCTTTTCGGTGGCGCCCGTGAAGGCGCCTTTCTCGTGCCCGAACAAGGTCGACTCGACGAGGTTTTCCGGGATGGCACCGCAATTGACGGTGACGAACGCCTTGCCGCGCCGGTCGCCCGACCCCTGGATCGCCCGCGCCAGCACCTCCTTGCCGACGCCGGACTCGCCTTCGATCAGAACCGGGATGTTCGATTTGGCCGCGCGCTCGGCGAGGCGGATGACCCGCTCCATGTCGGGGCTCTTGGATGTCAGGTCCTTGAAGGTCAGCACCCCGGAGGCGCGGCGGCGCATGCGGCGCACCTCCTCCTCCAGCACGTCCACCCGCAGGGCGTTCTTGATCGAGACCTGGAGGCGCTCGGCCCCGGCTGGCTTGACCACGAAGTCGACGGCGCCCGCCCGCATGGCGTTGACCACGGCGTCGATCGAGCCGTTCGAGGTCTGCACGATGACGGGCGTGTCGAGCCCGCTGCTGCGCATCTCGGCGAGCACGCCGAGCCCGTCGAGACCCGGCATCACCAGGTCGAGGAGGACCACGTCCGCACCTTCGGTCTTCAGCACGGTCAGCGCGTCGGCACCGGTCTCGACCACGCGCGCGTTGAAACCGAACCGGCGCACCGCCGCCTCGGCGAGGCGCCGCTGAACCGGATCGTCGTCCACGATGAGAACGGTGGTGGACATGGCGGCTCCCTGATCGGCGAGTCAGGCCTGGACACGGCTCGGGACAAGCCCGCACCGCACCGCCCGAGTCGGCGACTGTTTCGTTTCGAACCGTAGGGTGCCGGAGAGACGTAAAGTGGCGCTTAACGACGTTTGCATTCGGTCGTCATCGCGTCGGGGCGACCCGTGCCGTTGAACGCGTGGCCGCGCGCTCGATATCACGGTACGAGGCTGAGCCCCCAAGAGGATCGCGAGATATGATGCCGAGCACCACCGCTTCGCCGGTGAACGTCCGTCTGCCGGAGGGCGTGAGCGCCGCACGCGCCGCCGCCAAGGCCGTCGACCTCGGCCATCTCCCGGAATGGGACCTGTCGGACCTCTATTCCGGTCTCGATACCCCGGAATTCGCAGCCGACATGGCCCGAGCCGAGGAGATGTGCCGCGGATTTTCAGAGCGCTATGCCGGCCGGATCGCCGAGCTGGCCGCTGCGCCGAATGCGTCCGACCGCCTCGTCGAGGCGGTTCAGGCGTACGAGGGTATCGAGGATCTGCTCGGCAAGCTGATGTCGTTCGCCGGCCTGATCTATTCCGGGGATACGACCGACGAGGCGCGGGCCAAGTTCTACGGCGACACCCGCGAGCGCCTGACCGATGCCTCAGCCGACCTGCTGTTCTTCGCCCTCGAACTGAACCGGGTCGACGATGCGCTGATGGACACCGCGATGTCCCAGGGACCGCTGGCGCACTACGCGCCCTGGATCGAGGATCTGCGGCGCGAGAAGCCGCACCAGCTCGACGACCGAACCGAGAAACTGTTCCTCGAGAAGTCGGTCACGGCCAACGCCGCCTGGGACCGGTTGTTCAACGAGACGATCGCGGCCTTGCGCTTCACCGTCCAGGGCGAGCAGATGCCGCTCGAACCGACGCTCAACAGGCTGCAGGATCCGGATGGCGCCGTCCGCCGCGAGGCTGCGGGCGCGATCAGCGAGGTTCTGCGTGGCAATCTCCGTGTCTTCACGCTGATCACCAACACTCTCGCGAAGGATAAGGAGATCTCCGACCGCTGGCGCGGGTTCAAGGACGTCGCCGACGCGCGCCACCTCGCCAACCGGGTGGAGCCCGAGGTGGTCGCCGCCCTCGTCGACGCCGTGCAGGCGGCCTATCCGCGCCTCTCGCACCGCTACTATCGGCTCAAGGCCAAGTGGTTCGGCCAGGATGCGCTGCCCTACTGGGACCGCAACGCGCCGCTCCCGAAGGTCGAGCAGCGTACGATTCCCTGGACGGAGGCGCGCGACACCGTGCTGTCGGCCTACGACGCGTTCTCGCCGAAGATGGCCGGGATCGCGAAGCGGTTCTTCGACGAGCGCTGGATCGACGCGCCGACGCGGCCCGGCAAGGCGCCGGGCGCCTTCGCGCACCCGACCGTGCCCTCGGTGCACCCCTACGTCCTCGTGAACTATCAGGGAAAACCGCGGGACGTGATGACGCTCGCCCACGAACTCGGTCACGGCGTCCATCAGGTGCTGGCCGGTCCGAACGGCGCCCTGATGGCACCAACGCCCTTAACCCTCGCCGAGACGGCCAGCGTGTTCGGCGAGATGCTGACCTTCCGCAAGCTGCTGGCCGAGACCACCGACACGACGCAGCGCCGGGCCATGCTCGCCGCGAAGGTCGAGGACATGATCAACACGGTGGTGCGCCAGATCGCGTTCTACTCGTTCGAGCGGAAGGTCCACCTCGCCCGCGCCAAGGGCGAGTTGACCAGCGACCAGATCAACGCCCTCTGGCTCTTGGTCCAGGCGGAATCGCTGGGGCCGGCCATCACCCTCGATGCCGGCTACGAGCCGTTCTGGGCCTATATCCCCCACTTCATCCACTCGCCGTTCTACGTCTACGCCTACGCGTTCGGCGACTGCCTCGTGAACTCACTCTACGGAGTCTACGCGAAGGCCGAATCCGGCTTCGTGGACCGCTACTTCGCGCTGCTCGCAGCCGGCGGCTCGAAGCCCTACGGCGAGTTGCTTGCACCGTTCGGCCTGGACGCTCGGGACCCGGGTTTCTGGCAGATCGGGCTCGGGATGATCGAGGGGATGATCGTCGAGCTTGAAGGGATGGAGGTGGGGGCCTGAACCACTTCCAGGCACGCCTCCGCGGTGTTATACATTGCGTATAACACCGCGGAGGTTGGTCATGAAGCTCGAGGTGAAGCGCGTCGGCAACTCCACGGGCCTGATCCTGCCCAAGGATTTTCTCGGAAAGATGAATCTCGCGCAGGGCGATTGGCTCTACGTGACCGAGAATGCAGACGGCTCCGTGCGGCTTTCCCCTTATGACCCGGCGTTCGAGAAGGGCATGAAAATCGCCGAGAAGGCGATGAAGACCTACCGGAATGCACTGGCGGAACTGGCGAAATGAGCACCGATCACGAGATCGTTTGGCTCACGAGCGAACTCGTCAAAACGTTCCACTCCCTGCAGTTGAAGCAGTTCGGCGGGCCTCCCGGCCTGCGCGACGAGGGAGCCCTCGAATCGGCGCTCGGACGGCCGGTCAATCGAATTGCCTATGCCGAGGATGGCGCTCGGATCGACCTAGCCGAACTCGCAGCAGCCTACGCTTTCGGTATCGCCAAGAACCACCCGTTCATCGACGGCAACAAGCGGGCTGCCCTTCTGGCGTTCATCACGTTCCTCGGACTCAACGACATCGATTTCATCGCCGACGAGGCTGAGGCTGTGGTGATGATACGCGGCCTCGCGGCGGGCGAGATCGACGAATCCGGCCTGACCCGTTGGATCCGAGACAACTGGCCGGCCACTTGAGACGCCGCGGCGCAGCGACCCGGCGCTCTGGCGCGCCGGCCCCGAAGGCTTATGTCCGGACCTGCACCGAGGAAGATCCTGGACAATGGCCGAGACCGACCGCGAAGCCAATCGCTTTTCCGCCCGCGCCGGGCGCTACGCCAGCGTCGGCGCCAATGTCGGTGGCGTCGCCGCCCGGATGGCGATGTCCCGGCTGTTCGGCAAGGAGGGGACGACCAGCGCAGCGGCCCTGGCGCAGGCTCTCGGCGGGCTGAAGGGCCCGATCATGAAGGTAGCGCAGCTTCTGGCCACCATTCCCGACCTGCTGCCACCCGAATATGCGGCGGAGCTCCAGAAGCTACAGGCCGACGCGCCGCCCATGGGCGCTGCGTTCGTGAAGCGCCGGATGCAATCCGAGCTGGGCATCGCTTGGCAGGGTCGTTTCGGCAGCTTCGACCTGAAGCCCGCAGCCGCCGCCTCGCTGGGTCAGGTCCACCGGGCGACGACGACGGACGGCGAGCTGCTGGCCTGCAAGCTCCAGTATCCCGACATGCAATCGGCCGTGGAGGCCGATCTGAAGCAACTCGAGATCGCCTTCGCGCTCCACCGGCGCATGAACAGCTGGCTCGATACCCGCGAGATCGCCAAGGAAATCGGCGCCCGGGTCCGCGAGGAACTCGATTACGAGCACGAGGCGAAGCACGCCAGCCTCTACGGCGAGGTCCTCAAGGATATCGACGCGGTGCGCGTACCGCGGGTCTATCCGGACCTGTCGACCAAGCGCCTGCTCACCCTCAGCTGGCTCGACGGCGATAAGATCCTGAGCTTTGCCGAGGAGCCCGTCGAGGTCCGCAACCGCATCGCGCAGTCGATGTTCAAGGCGTGGTGGCATCCGTTCAGCCGCGCGGCCGTCATTCACGGCGACCCGCATCTCGGCAACTACACCGTCTTCTCCGAGGGCGGTGAGGCGGCCGGCATCAACCTGCTGGATTACGGCTGCGTGCGGATCTTCCATCCCCGCTTCGTCGGCGGCGTCGTCGATCTGTATCGGGGCCTGTTGGAGGATGACGCCGCCCGAATCGTCCACGCCTACGAGGTTTGGGGCTTCAAGAACCTCGACAAGGAAAAAATCGAGATACTGAACATCTGGGCGCGGTTCATCTACGGCCCGCTCCTGGAGGATCGCACCCGCACCGTGGCCGATGGGGTCAAGCCGGGTGAGTACGGCCGGCGCCAGGCGTTCCAGGTGCACCAGGCGCTGAAGGAGCGGGGTCCGGTGACGGTGCCGCAGGAATTCGTGTTCATGGACCGCGCCGCCGTGGGCCTCGGCGCGGTGTTCCTCCATCTTCGCTCGGAGCTGAACTATCACCAGCTGTTCGAGGCCGAGATCGAGCATTTCTCGCTGGAGGAGCTGGCGCAGCGGCAGGCTCAGATCCTGACCCAGGCCGGATTGCCGATGCCGGCCTAGTTGGCTCCACGGGAGTCCACCGAGGGGGCAATCAACTTGCGTGCGTCCGATTGCGGCAGGAAAACGCTTGAGCTACATCCCAATGCGACCACAAGAAGTCGCATCCAAGGGAAACGAGCGCACGATGGCCGAGAGTGAGACGGTGGGCGGGCACACCTACAGCCCGGCGATGGACGCAAGCACCCACGAGCAGACCTATCGCGGCTTCGTTCGCTTCGTCGAGATCGGTACCGGGGTGGTGATCTGCTGGGTGCTGGCCCTTGCAGTGGGCGGTATCCGCGAAGCTTGGCTGCTGGCGATTCTCAGCGTGATCGTGTCGGGCGTGGCCGGCGCCGTTGGGGCGCTTGCCCCCGCGATCGGCTGGCGCGGCCCCCTCGTGGTGGCGATTCTCCTGTTCCTCTACCTGGCCTTCGCCTGAGTTCGCAAAAGATAACGGCTCGCCCCATCGGACGAGCTGTCTGATGACGCGTTGAAGCGCGGCCGTCTCGTCGGCAGGCCGCGGGTTACATTCCCACTTATTCCATCAGCGCAATCTTCTTTCGCGTCTCGAAAAGCCGTGCCGGTTCGCGCATTCGGGAGGCCAAGCTTATCCAGGGGAAGCCTCGCATGCGCATCGCTGTGCTGTCTGAGACGGACTCTGCGGAGCCGCGGGTGGCCGCGGTCCCGGAGACCGTCAAAAAGTTCAAGGCGCTCGGTGTAGACATCACCGTGCAGGCGGGGGCCGGGCAGAAGGCCGGAGTCCTGGATTCCGAGTACGAGGCGGCCGGGGCCGAGATCGCCGGCAGCGCCGCAGACGCGGCACGGGATGCCGACCTCGTCCTGAAGGTTCGGCGACCGGCCGAAGACGAGCTGTCGCTGCTCAAGCGCGGCGCCACCGTAGTCGCGATCATGGATCCCTACGGCAACGAGGCTGCGCTGAAGGCGATGGCCGATGCAGGCGTCTCGGGGTTCGCCATGGAGCTGATGCCCCGCATCACCCGCGCGCAGGTGATGGACGTACTGTCCTCGCAGGCGAACCTTGCCGGTTATCGCGCAGTCGTCGACGGCGCCGCCGAATACGGCCGCGCTATGCCGATGATGATGACCGCGGCCGGCACCGTGCCTGCGGCCCGCGTGTTCATCATGGGCGTCGGCGTCGCCGGCCTCCAGGCGATCGCCACGGCCCGGCGTCTGGGCGCGGTGGTGACCGCCACCGACGTGCGCCCTGCCACCAAGGAACAGGTCGAGTCGCTCGGAGCCAAGTTCGTCGCGGTCGAGGACGACGAGTTCAAGCAGGCCGAGACCTCGGGCGGCTACGCCAAGGAGATGTCGGCGGGCTACCAGGCCAAGCAGGCCGAGCTGGTGAAAGGCCACATCGCCAAGCAGGATATCGTCATCACCACCGCGCTGATCCCGGGCCGTCCGGCCCCGAAGCTGGTCTCCGAGGACATGGTCGCCTCGATGAAGCCGGGCTCGGTCCTCATCGATCTGGCGGTCGAACGCGGCGGCAACGTAGCGGGCGCCAAGCCGGGCGAGGTCGTGGTGACCGATCGCGGCGTGAAGATCGTCGGCCACACCAACGTGCCGGGGCGCCTCGCCGCCACGGCGTCGAGTCTCTACGCACGCAACCTCTACGCCTTCGTCGATACCTTGATCGACAAGGAGTCAAAGGCTCTGGCGATCAACTGGGACGACGAGTTGGTGAAGGCCACCAACCTGACGCGTGACGGTTCCGTGGTCCACGCCTCGTTTCAGGCCAAGACCGACGGACCGGCCTCGGAGGCTGCGGCCGTGGGTCTGGCCAAGTCGGAAACGGGTAAGGCCGAGCCTGCCCCGGCCCCATCCGACGCCCGCTGAAGACCGATCGCGAGGAGAAGCAGTATGGCAAACCTTGTCGTCCCTCCCGATCAGGCCGCTGATCAGACCCGCGTCCTGGCCGACGCGGCGCGCGCAGCCGCCGATGTCGCCCGCAACGCCGCTGACCAAGCCCAGGCCATCGCGGCCGGGATGGGCCACGGGATCAGCGCCGCCACCGGCGGCGCCGTGGACCCCTTCGTCTTCCAGTTCGCCATCTTCGTGCTGGCGATTCTCGTCGGCTACTACGTCGTCTGGTCCGTGACCCCGGCGCTGCACACCCCGCTGATGTCGGTCACCAACGCGATCTCGTCGGTGATCATCGTCGGTGCGCTGTTGGCGGCGGGCGTGCCGCTCCTGGAGAAAGGCACCGGCTGGGCCCGTGCCTTCGGATTCATCGGCATCGTCCTGGCCAGCGTGAATATCTTCGGTGGCTTCCTCGTGACCCAGCGCATGCTCGGCATGTACAAGAAGAAGGCCTGAGACGATGTCCCAGAACGTCTCCGCCCTTCTCTACATCGTCTCCGGCGTCCTCTTCATCATGGCGTTGCGGGGGCTCTCGCACCCGACCACGTCGCGGCAGGGTAACCTCTACGGCATGATCGGCATGGCGCTCGCCGTGCTCACCACGCTGATCGGCCATCCGCCCGCCGGCTTCGGCGCCTGGATCCTCGTGATCCTCGGCATTGGCATCGGCGGCGGCGCGGGCGCGGTCATCGCCAAGCGCGTCCCGATGACGGCGATGCCGCAACTCGTGGCGGCGTTCCACTCGCTGGTCGGCCTTGCCGCCGTCGCGGGCGCTGCGGCGACGCTCCACGCGCCGCAGGCGGTCGGCATCCTCGAGAACGGCCACATCCACAAGCAGTCGCTGTTTGAGATGGCGCTCGGCGCCGCGATCGGAGCGATCACCTTCACCGGCTCGGTCATCGCCTTTGCCAAGCTCGACGGGCGGATGTCAGGCAAGCCGATCATGCTGCCCCAGCGGCACTTGATCAACATCGGCATTGCGGTGGCGCTGGTGGTGCTGATCGCCCTGTTCATCGGCAACGAGAGCAAGGCGGTGTTCTGGCTGATCGTGCTGCTGTCCTTCGCGTTGGGCGGCCTGCTGATCATCCCGATCGGCGGCGCGGACATGCCGGTCGTCGTGTCGATGCTCAATTCCTACTCGGGTTGGGCCGCGGCCGGCATCGGCTTCACCCTCGGCAACCTCGCGCTGATCATCACCGGCGCCCTGGTCGGCTCCTCGGGCGCGATCCTGTCGTACATCATGTGCCACGCGATGAACCGGTCGTTCATCTCGGTCATCCTGGGCGGGTTCGGCGGCGATACCGCCGCAGCCGGTCCGGGCCAGGTCGAGACGCGCCCGGTCAAGCAGGGCTCGGCCGACGACGCCGCCTACATCATGAAGAACGCCGAGCGCGTCATCATCGTCCCGGGATACGGGATGGCGGTCGCGCAAGCGCAGCACAGCTTGCGCGAGATGGCCGACCTCCTGAAGAAGGAGGGCGTCGATGTGAAATACGCCATCCACCCGGTGGCGGGCCGTATGCCGGGCCACATGAACGTGCTGCTCGCCGAGGCGAACGTGCCCTACGACGAGGTGTTCGAGCTGGAAGATATCAACGGCGAGTTCCCGCAGGCCGACGTGGCCTTCGTGATCGGCGCCAACGACGTCACCAACCCGGCCGCGAAGACCGACAAAGCCTCGCCGATCTACGGCATGCCCATCCTCGACGTGGAGCGGGCCAAGACGGTGCTGTTCATCAAGCGAGGCATGGGCTCCGGCTATGCTGGCGTCGAGAACGAGGTGTTCTTCCGCGACAACACCATGATGCTGTTCGGTGACGCCAAGAAGGTGGTCGACAACATCCTCAAGGCGTTCTGAGGCCCTCTACAGGGTGGTTTGGCGAGGGGCGGGCAGTGATGCGCGCCCCTTTGTCGTACCGGCTCGCCGTTCGATCGCGCCCGCTGTTGCTGATGCACCCGCGCGTCCGGGGCCGACACGGTGTAGGGTGCCATCCGTGTCCGCCGCCCCCGCCTCGCTGATCTCCGAACCGCCGCCGTTCCTGGGGGTATCCGCATCTGTGACAGGGCGGCGCTGGCAGGAGCGCTGTGCCGGCTCGGCAGTGCAGAACCAGATCGCCAAGATGGTCCAGGCACACGGTCTGCCCGAGTTGCTGGCCCGTGTTCTGGCCGGTCGGCAGGTGGCCCCGGACGGGGCCGCTCGGCATCTGGCGCCGCGCCTGCGCGACCTGATGCCGGATCCGGACACGCTTCTCGACATGGATGTGGCCGTGCGCCGGCTGGTCCACGCGATCCGGTGCGGTGAGATCGTCGCCGTGTTCGGCGATTACGATGTCGACGGCGCGGCCAGCGCAGCGATGCTCGCCGGCTACCTGCGCCAGCTCGGCCTTCGGGCCCCGATCCACATTCCCGACCGGATCACAGAGGGCTACGGACCCAACGTCGCGGCGATCACCGCGCTCGCAGCCGAGGGGGCG
Organism: Methylobacterium sp. CM6246; assembly: GCF_054818005.1. Taxonomy (NCBI): domain Bacteria; kingdom Pseudomonadati; phylum Pseudomonadota; class Alphaproteobacteria; order Hyphomicrobiales; family Methylobacteriaceae; genus Methylobacterium; species Methylobacterium sp. CM6246. The sequence goes on along the minus strand of NZ_JBTXKY010000001.1, from coordinate 5,172,146 downwards.
ACCCTGCTGGTCTGCGTCGATTGCGGCACCAGCGGCCACGGGCCTCTGGAGGAGGCCGAAAAGTCCGGTCTCGACGTCATCGTCCTGGATCACCACGCCGCCGCCGAGGTGTTGCCGCCAGCCCGGGCCATCGTGAACCCGAACCGCCTCGACGACCTCTCCGGGCTCGGCCATCTCTGCGCCGCCGGCGTGGTGTTCCTGACGCTTGCCGCCCTAAACCGCGCCCTGCGCCGGGACGGCTTCTTCGGGCCGCATCGCCCCGAGCCGGCGCTCACAGACGCCCTCGACCTCGTGGCGCTGGCGACCGTTGCCGACGTCGTCCCGTTGGTCGGCCTGAACCGCGCCTTCGTTACCCAGGGATTGACGGTGATGCGCCACCGGGGCCGGACCGGTCTGGCGGCTCTGCTCGACGCCGCCTCGCTCAGTGAGCCCCCGGAAGCGTGGCATCTCGGCTTCGTGCTCGGGCCGCGGATCAACGCTGGCGGTCGCATCGGGGATTCGGCGCTGGGCGCGCGCCTGCTCACCACCGCGGATCCCGCCGAGGCCGCACGCATCGCCGCGGACCTCGACCGGCTCAACCGCGAGCGTCAGGCCATCGAGGCCCATGCCGTGGCCGAGGCCGAAGCCGAGATGGACCGCGCCCTGACCCACGATCCCGCGCGCGCCGTCCTGGTGACCGGGGACGCCGCGTGGCATCCGGGCATCGTCGGGTTGATCGCGGCGCGGCTGAAGGAGCGCTTCAACCGGCCGGCCTTCGCGTTCGCGATCAGGCCCGACGGCAGCGCCACCGGTTCCGGGCGCTCGATCCCCGGGGCCGATCTCGGCCTGGCCGTCCGGGCCTGCGTCGAGGCCGGGCTCGCGAGCAAGGGGGGCGGTCACGCCATGGCGGCGGGCGTCACTCTTCGGGCCGACGACATCCCCCGCTTCGAGACACATCTGGCCGCGTTGCTCGGCGCCAGCGTCGCCGTCTCGCGGGCCGCCGACGCATTGCTAATCGACGGCGGATTGAGCGCCGGCGGCGCCACCGCCGAGACCGTCCGGCTGCTCCAGCGCGCCGGACCGTTCGGTCAGGGCGCCCCGGAGCCGGTCTTCGCGCTCGGCCGTCACCGCCTGGTCGACGCCGCCGTGGTCGGCACCGGGCACGTCCGGGCGCGCCTGCGCAGTCGCGACGGACAGGCTGTGGGTGCGATCTGCTTCCGGGCAGCCGAGCGGCCGCTGGGCCAGGCCCTGCTGAGGGGCATCGGCCAGGAGATGCACGTCGCCGGTACCCTGTCCTGCGACCGCTGGCGCGGTGCCGAGCGGGCGCAAGTACGGATCGTCGATCTGGCTCCGGCCGAAGCCTGACGCATCGATCCTAAGGTGGCCGCCGGCTTACCGACAATGACGATGCGCTGATCGTTCAGCTTCCTGCCATCACCAGTGCCCAGAACCGCTTGTAGCGGGTGTTGGGCGCATCGACCCGGGCGATGCCGATCCTGCGGATCTGCGGGAGCAGCATGTTCTTGTTGTGCTCGGAGCTGGCCTTCCAGCGCGCCAGCACCTGTTCGAAGGTCTCCGAGCCGGCGCTGAGATTCTCCGCCGCGTAGGACTTCGCCAGGCCGGCCGAGGCCATCCGCGATGTGAAGCTGCCGCCGACATCGTGGCTGAGCTGGCCGTTGCGCGCGTTGTTGCCGGCCTGGAACGCGGCCGCCTTCACCAGGCCGCCGTCGACGACGACCGGGCTCAATCCGTGCTGGACCCGATAGGCCGAGATCGCGGCCGCCGCCGCGACCTCGTCGAGGATCGCGGTATGGGTCGCGTTCTCGACATTGGGCTCGGGCGTGAAGGACAGGCCGCCGCAGCCGGCAAGTGCCAGCGCCAGGGCCGCGGCGAGAGGAAGGAGAGCTTTGGACACGGTCGATCGCAGTTCCGGGAGGGATGCGTCTCCCTCGGGACCGGTTGCGGCGAAAGCGCGGCGCTGGGAGACGCCCGCAGGCGCAACAACCCGACCGTGGCACGACGGCCACGGGTCTTATGCCGCGAGCGCGTCACCCCCGAGCATGACCGGCGCGAATACGCGCAGAAGATCGGGATCCAGATGGCCAATCCCGTCGACCATGATCGCCAGCGCCTCGGCGGGGCTGGCGGGTTGGCGATAGGCGCGCCGTTCGGTCAGCGCCGAGAACACGTCGCAGATCGCCACGATCCGCACGAGATCGGAGATCGCCCGGCCGGAGAGCCGGTCCGGGTAGCCGTTGCCGTCCAGCCGTTCGTGATGATGCAGGACGACATCGATCACCTCGGCCTCGAAGCCGCCCTGTGCCCGCAGCAGGTCGGCGCCGATCACGGGATGCCGCTGCATCAGCCGCAGCTCTTCCGGATCCAGATGGCCCGGTTTGTTCAGGATCTCCGTCGGGATCCGCGATTTGCCGATGTCGTGGAGCAGGGCGGATCGCACGAGGCGGGCGAGATCGATCCGGCTCAAACCGATCTGCGCCCCGAAACTGGCAGCGTGGCCCGCGACCCCGAGGGTGTGCTGGTAGACGCCGACATCATGGCGCCAGACTTCGGCGAGCCAGGCCGTGATCCCGGCCTCCGAGACGGCAGCCAGAACCAGTTCGATGCCACGCTCGACATCGGCGCGCTGCAGGCCCGCCCCGAGCGCCGCACTGTCGAACAGCTCGGCCACGATCCCGGTGGCATCCGTGACGCGGCCGACGAGGCGCTGCATGCGGGTTTCCACCGAGCGCGTCACCGCCTCGATCATGGCGAAGACGTTGGCCAGCACGAGCTGGCGCGGTGCGGCGGCGGGCAACTGCCGAAGATGCGGCGCCGGGCTGAGCGGCTCGCCGCGGACCAGGACCAGGCGCGGGATCGGACGGCCGCGATGGGTCAGGGCCGGCTCGAAAGCCGCGGCCTGCGCCGGATGCAAATCCAGGATGATGAGGTGCGGGCGCCCCGCCGGGATCGCCGAGCCGGCGGCAACCGCCCGGCAATCCATGACCAGCGCGATGGCGCGCTCCAGGGCCGCCCGCTCGGTCGGGCGATCCGAAATCAACAGCACGAACGGGCTGTTTGCGGTCTGCGCTTGTATGCCGAGGGCCAACGCGGTTGCTCCCCGGTCCGCATGGTCAACGATATGTTGACGCTAACGGAAACCTTTGAGCAAAGTGTTAACCCTACGCAATCTGCCGGCGTATAGGCGCCGAAAAACAGTGTTTACGCGAGGCTGACGGCGCCGTCCTGCCGGGTCTGCTGCGCGACGGGCTTGCCGGCATCGGACGCCGGGCTCAGTACGTCGGCGAGCTTGACGGCCAGGAGGGCCTGGCAGGCGGCGAAGGCGGTGAATACGACGACGAAGTTGGCGATCATCGGAAGGCTCCGGTACGGCTCGGCTGGACGCTGAATGGTGCGATGCAAGAAGTGCCATGCCGCAACGCAAACTGGTATGCCAAATACCGAATGCCAAATATGTCGAGAGCGCATGCCCTCGCCGAGGCGGTGAAACCGACCGGCCGACGCATTTCCGAAGGGGATCGCCGCTTTGTAAGCGACAGCCTCGTGCGATCCGCGAGCGACGTATTGCACCGCAAGCGCGGCTGCAATCACAGGCACGGCTGAGGATTGAGGTCGCTTGTAGCGTGCCGTGGCGTTGAACGGACCGCTGAGCGTTGTCGCGCCAATCCCCGCTTGGGACGGACGGTCAGTCCAGATAATCGCCGTAGGTGTCGACGTGTTGCGCCAGTCCAAGACCGTGCTCGCGCACGAGCCGCTCGGCCGTGTCGGCGTTCCGGGCCTCCAGCGCGGCGATGATCGCCACGTGCTCGCGGATCGAATGCTGCGCGCGGTCGCCCTGCCGCAACGCGGTGCTGCGAATTCCCCGCACATGCATCAGCAGATTGCTGGTGAGCTCCGCAATCGGCTCGCAATGTCCGAGCGCGATGATCCGCTGGTGGAAGCGGATGTTGGCATCCGAATATTCGTCGATGTGCTCGGACGGCTGTCCTTCGTAGAATTCCGGGAATGATTCACGCAGGGCACGTAGCTGCGCGTCGGTGGCCCGGGTGCAGGCGAGCCGGGCCGCCATGCTCTCCAGCGCCGTCCAGGCGTGGATCATGCCGACGATTTCGCCCTTGTTCTTCTTGATGACGAACACGCCGCGGCGCGCCTCGGACCGGACGAACCCCTCCTGCTCCAGCACGGTGAGCGCCTCGCGCACGGGTGTGCGGCTGACCCCGAGATCCTGCGACAGTTTCCGCTCATCGAGCCGCACCTCATCGGGCCGCCCGTAGATATCCATGTTGGTTATAGCAGTTTTGAGCGCTTCATAAGCCAAGGTCCGTAGACTGGAGCTGGCGACGATCGGTTTAACGCTCAACGGTTCTGAGTTCGACATGCCTCGTCCAGCCGGCCCACGCCCATATTGTCTCGCACGTGTTCTCTATCGTGCGCTCGTAAAACGAACTAACGCAAACCTTTTCCCGATCCTAGTCAATTACGAGCCGACCCACAGACCCTTGGGCCTGAGCGCAGTCCGGCCTGTGCGCCGTCGAGGAGCACTATCTGGAACGGTAGTTCCGGATTTGGCCCGTACGAATGACGGCGCGCATTAATCCAGCGGCATATTCGTGTATTTTTATGCAGGATCGATTGACAGAATCTCCCGCCGCCAGCACCATCCTTCTGGCATACCGTACACCAGCATGTTTTCGGTGACGGGGTGCGACGGTCAGTGATAACACCGGCAGAGTTTTCGTTTGTCTGTCGGTCAAGAATTTTTCAAAGCATGCCGTTCGCTTTGTTCTGACAAGGGCGGCCGTGTCCGGGCATAAACACCGCCGGGATTAGATACAGAATAATAAATCCAGCCAGGAGGGAAGCGTATGTCCGAGATTCGCAAACCGGTTGGGGCGGGCCGATGGCTGCAGCTCGCATTCGGCGTCGTCTGCATGTGCATGATCGCCAACATGCAGTACGGCTGGACCTTCTTCGTGAATCCGATGCAGGAGCGTCACGGCTGGGATCGCGCCGCGATCCAGATCGCGTTCACGCTGTTCGTCGTCACCGAGACCTGGCTGGTCCCGATCGAAGGCTGGTTCGTGGACAAGTACGGTCCGCGGATCGTCACCTTGTTCGGCGGCCTGCTGTGCGGCATCGCCTGGGTGATGAATTCTTACGCCGAAACGCTGACGATGCTCTACGTCGCCGCCGCGATCGGCGGCACCGGCGCCGGAGCGGTCTACGGCACCTGCGTCGGCAATTCGCTCAAGTGGTTCCCGGACCGCCGCGGTCTCGCCGCCGGCATCACCGCGATGGGTTTCGGCGCCGGTTCGGCACTGACCGTCGTGCCGATCCAGGCGATGATCAAGTCGCAGGGCTACGAGGCCGCGTTCTTCTACTTCGGCATCGGCCAGGGCGTGATCGTGATGCTGATCGCCCTGTTCCTGCGGTCGCCGGCCAAGGGCCAGGTCCCGGACGTCGCCCGGGTCAGCCAGTCCAAGCGCGACTTCAAGCCCGGCGAGATGGTGCGCACCCCGATCTTCTGGGTGATGTACGCGATGTTCGTCATGATGGCCGCCGGCGGCCTGATGGCCACCGCGCAGCTCGGCCCGATCGCCAAGGACTTCAAGATCGCCGACGTCCCGGTCTCGCTGCTGGGGATCACGCTGCCTGCGCTTACCTTCGCGGCGACTCTCGACCGCGTGCTCAACGGCGTGACGCGGCCGTTCTTCGGCTGGGTCTCGGACCATATCGGCCGCGAGAACACGATGTTCATCTCCTTCGCCATCGAAGGTTTGGGCATCTACGCGCTGAGCCAGTTCGGTGAGAACCCGATCGCCTTCGTGCTGCTCACCGGCCTGGTGTTCTTCGCCTGGGGCGAGATCTACTCGCTGTTCCCTGCGACCTGCGGCGACACGTTCGGGTCGAAATACGCGGCGACCAATGCCGGCCTGCTCTACACGGCCAAAGGCACCGCGGCCCTGATCGTGCCCTATACCAGCGTGCTCACGACCATGACCGGAAGCTGGCACACGGTGTTCCTGGTGGCGGCCGGTCTCAACATCCTGGCGGCGCTCCTGGCCCTGTTCGTTCTCAAGCCAATGCGCGCAGCCTACACCAAGGCCCCGCAGACGAGCCTGGCACCAGTTCTGGCCCAGTAACGGCAGGACCCATCCGCTCAGAGGCCCGGCGCCGCTTTACGGCGCCGGGCCTTCATGCGTACCGGATGCCGGCTGCAACCGGAGACCGGGCATGGACAAGGACGAACGGATCGCGCGCGAGGGCGTCGTCGCGGCGGCGCGGGATCTCGACGCGCAGGGCCTGAACCGGGGCACCTCGGGCAACGTCTCGGTGCGGTTCCGCGACGGCCTGCTGATCACCCCCTCGGGGGTGCCGACGGCGCGCATGGGCCCGGACGACATCGTGCCGATGGCACTCGACGGGACCTACCCGGCGGGGCTCAGGCCGTCCTCGGAATGGCGCTTCCATCGGGATATCCTGGCGGCGCGGCCCGAGGCTGGCGCTGTCGTCCACGCCCACCCGATCCACTGCACCGCCTTCGCCCTCTGCGGGCGGCAGATCCCGGCGGTCCACTACATGATCGCAGCCTTCGGCGGCCCCAACGTGCGCTGCGCACCCTACGCGCCCTACGGCACCGCGGAGCTGTCGGAACTAGCGCTCGCCGCCCTCGAAGGCCGAAACGTCTGCCTGTTGGCCAATCACGGCATGATCGCCGCCGGCGGCAGCCTAGAGAAGGCCGTGTGGCTGGCCGTCGAGTTAGAGACCCTGTGCTGGCAATATGCCGTGGCGCTTCAGGTCGGGGCTCCGAACGTCCTGTCCGACCACGAGATCGCCAACACCGTCGAGCGCTTCCGCGGCTACGGGCTCAATGCCACCGACTGATATCGGCGCTCGGTCGGCAGTCAGCGCCCGAGAAACTGCCCGACCGCGATGCCGCCGGACGCGGCGAACTCGGCGGCCGAGACCTTCTTGCCGTCCTCCGGCTTGACCTTCCGGACCTCGATCCGGCCGCCCTGCGCGCAGACGCTGAACCCGTCGTCGTCCACGGCGATGACCTCGCCCGGCTTGCCCTTCACGTCGCCCAGGCGGCGGACCGGGTGCAGGCGCGCATCGAAGATCTGCAGCTTCTTGCCGGCCAGGGTGGTCCAGGCGCCCGGAGCCGGGTTCGCGGCGCGGATCAGGTTGTAGATCTGCTCGGCATGGGCGGACCAGCGAACCTCGGCCTCCGCGGTACGGAACCAGCCTTCGTAACTCGCTGCGTCCTCGTCCTGGTCGATCTCGATATGCTGGCCGGCCGCCACGAGGTCAGCCGCCTCCAGCATGGCGTCCACGCCCATCGGGAACAGGTTGTTGAAGTAGATGTCTCCGAGGGTCGCATCCCCGCCGATCTCGCAGACCTTCTGCAGGATCACCGGGCCCTCATCGAGGCCGTCAGTGGGGCGGAAGATCGTCAGCCCGGTCTGGAGGTCGCCCTTGGCGATCGGCCAGTTGATCGAGGACGGACCGCGATAACGCGGCAGCAGGCTCGGGTGGTATTGGATGGTGCCGTGCTTCGGGATGGTGACAAAGCTCTGCGGCGCGAATTGCAGCACGTACGCCATGATGCCGATATCGGCCTCGAGGCCGCGCATCGCCGCCTCGGCCTCCGGGCTCTTCAGGCTTGGGAATTGGAAGACCGGCAGCCCGTGCTCCTCCGCCGCGGTCTTCAGCACGTCGGGCTTGGCACCGGGCTTCTCCGGCGCGCAGAACACGCCCGCCACGGTATCCCCGCGCTTCAGAAATGCCTCCAGGACGGCCTTGCCGAAGTCCTGCTGACCGATGACGGCGATGCGCATGGGCGATCCCTGGCGTCGTCCGGCCCCGAAGCGAGGCGGGATTTCTTGAGTTGGACTACGACGTTAAGCGGGCAGTCGGCGGCGATCCCGGACGCTCGGCCCGGAATCGCCTGAGGGCCTTACTCGGCCGCGATCTTCTGTACGCCACCGATGGCGCCGGAGCCGGAGATCTCGCCGACCTCCTCCTCCGAGTACTTGAGCACGTCGCGCAGGATCTCCTGGGTGTGCTCACCCAGGAGCGGCGAGCGCACGACCTCGGTCGGGCTCGCCGAGAGCTTGATCGGGTTGCCGACCGAGAGGTAGCGGCCGCGCGTCGGGTGATCGACCTCCACGATAGTACCGGTCGCCCGCAGCGCCTCGTCGGCGGCGATCTCCTTCATCGATAGGATCGGGCCGCACGGGATGTCGTGCCCGTTCAGGATGTCCATGGCCTCGAACTTGGACATCTTCATCGTCCAGGCCTCGATGCGCGTGAAGATCTCATTGAGGTGCGGCAGGCGCGCCTTCGGGGAGGCGTAGTTCGGGTCGGTCTTCCAATCGGGCTCGCCGATGATGTCGCAGATCGGATCCCAGACCGCTGCCTGGGTGATGACGTAGATGTAGGCGTTCGGGTCCTGCTCCCAGCCCTTGCAGCGCAGGATCCGGCCCGGCTGGCCGCCGCCGGAATCGTTGCCGGCCCGCGGGGTCGCCTCGCCGAACGGGATGCCTTCGCCGAACTGGCTGTATTCCTTGAGCGGGCCGTGCTCGAGGCGCTGCTGGTCGCGCAGCTTGACCCGACAGAGGTTCAGCACGCCGTCCTGCATGGCGCAGTCGACCTTCTGGCCGAGGCCGGTCTGGGTGCGGTGGTAGAGCGCCGTGACGATGCCCAACGCCAGGTGCAGGCCGGTGCCGGAATCGCCGATCTGGGCGCCGGTCACCATCGGGATGCCGTCCCGGAACCCGGTGGTGGAGGCCGAGCCGCCGGCGCATTGCGCGACATTCTCGTAGACCTTGCAATCCTCGTAGCGGCCGGGGCCGAAGCCCTTCACGGATGCCAAGATCATGCGCGGGTTCTTCGCGTGGATCTTCTCCCAGGTCAGACCCATCCGGGCCAACGCGCCGGGGGCGAAATTCTCCACGAGGACGTCGCATTCCTCGATGAGGCGCCAGAGCACCTCCTTGCCCTTCGGGTTCTTGGAATCGAGCGTGAGGGAGCGCTTGTTGTGGTTCAGCATCGTGAAATACAGGCTGTCCACATCCGGGATGTCCTGCAACTGCTGGCGGGTGGCGTCGCCGACTCCCGGCCGCTCGACCTTGATCACGTCAGCGCCGAACCAGGCCAGAAGCTGGGTGCAGGTCGGGCCGGATTGCACATGGGTGAAGTCCAGGATGCGGACGCCTTCAAGGGCCTTGGTCATGGTCGGTCTCGGATCTCGGATCGGGTTTCGGGAAGCGGCGGGCTGTGTCTCAGGTCGGGTCCGTGATCGGCCTGGCGCCGACGGACGGTGACGGGCTGCAGCGGTGAGGTCTCGCGCGCCGCGCCGTCGCGACGGCTGCGTAACGATCGTGGAGACCCGCGTCCCCGCGTCTCGGACGGATCATGCCGAACTCCCTCCCGATGCGCGGTCCCGTCGATTCGCGGACCCGTCACGCCGGCCCCATCGAGAGGGCCGTCACACTTGTATACCACATGCCATTCGCGGGAGGCGAGTAGAAAGAAGCACTCGCGAAGGTTGTAGGCATCGCCGTAGCATAGACCCAAGAGTTCTGCGTCTCAACGCTGCGGGCTCCGTGCACTGGGGGAACTGATCCGGTCCCTCTTGGCATACGTCTTAAGGCGGTCCATCATTCCGCCAAAATCCACCGTTCGCCAAACGGACGGTCCCGCGACAACGCTGAACGAGGAACGCCCATGCTCGCCAGCACCAGCTTGATCAAGTCTTCCTGGATTGCCGTCGATGTCGACCGCGACCGGGCGGAACGCGTGCTCGTCGTCGAGACCTACATCGCCGTGAGCCCGCTGGAACCGAATTTCGATGCCGCGCAATATGACCGCGTATTGTGCTGCGTGCAGAAGGTGTTGAAGGCGCATCCCGACATCGACCGCGCCTCGATCCTCAGCATGCACCGCGGCTCCGGCTGCACCGCCCTGTTCCGCGAGCCGCCCGCGGATCTCGCGAGGCCCGCGGCCGCCTGAAGTCCGCACCACGCTGGCGGCTTGCATTGCCCGCCCTGTGGGCGTGGCCCGAGTTACGGCGCGCTCGGCTCCGGGCCTGGCTGCGGCTCGTGCGAGTCCAGCGCCACCCGGGCGGCATGAAACCACCAGAGCGGGATATCCCGGTTGGCCGTGGCCAGGTCCGACGCCCAGCCCTCCTTCGGCATGACCTCGGCCCTGTCGGCGAACAGGCGGAGCGCGCTTTCCGCCCGTTCGCGTCGGCATCGTTCGCGGATCGCGACGCGCTCTGCTTCCGCCCGGGCATCGGTCTGCTCGATCAGGCGGCGGGTCGCCAACTCGTCGGCATCGAAGGCGAAGCGTTGCCAGAACGCTTCGGCCTCCCGGGCGACGTCTTTTTCCCGCAATGCCGTCGTCAGTTCGGCGTCGGCGGCCACGCGCTCGGCTTCCGCCGCGTTGACCCGCGCGAGCACCCGGTTGTTGGCCTCGAGCAACTCGCGTTCGCGCTCCGGCGCCATGCGCTGACGCCGCAGGACGCGCAATTCCTCGTCGCGCGCGGTGACATCGGTTCGATCCGTGATCAGGGCGGCGAGGGGACCTTCGGCCAGGGCGTCGGCGCGTTCGAGATAGCGCTCGCGCAGCCCGGGGTGATGCGTATCGAGGGCGTCATCGTCCCACGCCGGGTAATCGGCGATCCCGCTGCCGTCATGCTCGTAGAGGGTGCGCGCCAGGGCACGGCGCAGGTCGTCGGGCGGCGAGATCGCGACGTGTTCGTTCATGACGCTACGCTGGCGGCGAGTAACGGGATGGCAGTCAACGCGCTCGTTCAGCCGACGGACTCAGGGGCGCATGACGAACACACGTCATCGCACGGAAAATCGCGACCCGCACGCAAAGCCCTTGTCAGCCACGGGCGTGACAGTGCTGAGAGTCTTCTGACGGCTTCGGTCCAGCGATACAGGAATGAAGCAGCCGCGCGCTTTACAGGCTCGATGACCGCGGCTCAGCGCGTAGATCTTTCCGGGCGCCGTGACCATCGCGGCGCCGTGCGATCCGCATTGCAAGGTCCGTCACCTGCACACATGTCCGGTTTGCGTCGGCCTCAATCCGAAGGCCGGCGGCCGGCGGCCGGCTTTCAGTAGGATGCTCTCGATCTGCCTCCGCCAGGGGGGCGGCCATCGCGAAGCGCCGTCCACAACCAAAGGCCCGGGTGCGCGGCGAGCCTACGCGTCCGATTTGCGGGCGATGCGTTCCAGGACGTCGAACATCGGCTTCAACTCGTCCAGGTCGAGCTGATGGAATCCCAGGGTCCGGCCCATGATCACCCCGAGGATCGCGAAGAACAGCACCGAGCCCTCGCCGGGGCACGTGCTGTTCATCCCGCCGAGCCGGTCGAGTTGATCGGCCACGAAGGCCCGGTAATCGTTCAGAGCTTCGGGATACTCGATCGACGCCAGGAGCAGCGCCCGCGATGACTCGTCGTCGTCGCAGTAATGCGAGCGGACATGCGCCACCATCGCCATCGGCAATTGCGACGGCCCGGGCGGAACTTCACCCTCGCAGGCGACGATTTCCTCACGCAGCTCGGTGAGCTTGCGGGCCACCAGGGCCAGGATCAGCGCATCCTTCGATGCGTAGTGGTGCAGGACGCCGCCCTTGCTGAGACCGGCCTCGACCGCGACCGCATCGATGGTCAAGGCCCGTGCGCCGCCCTTGCGCAACACGGCGTCGGCCGCCTCCAGGATGATTTCCGGCCGTTCCGCCAGCCGCTGCCGTTTCGCACGCATAGGTCACCATTTTAGAAACCGACTGGACGGTATGTAAGCGATGGAGTAGGACCGCGTCACGCCGTTGGGCGCCCTTCGTCTGCAACGGCCGCCGACAAGATCCGCATGTTCGCTCAACGATACACAGCTCTCGTGCTCGCGACGATTGCGCTGGCACCAGCGGCCCGGGCGGCCGAACCGGCGGCGGAGCCCGATTCGGCGCTCGTGCGGGTCCGGATCGTCGAGGCGCGGCGTACGCCGGTCGCCTCGGAGGTCGTGCTCACCGGCGACATCCAGGCCCAGGCGCAGGTCAATGTCTCGTTCCGGACGAACGGCAAGGTCGCCGAGCGTCGGGTCGAGGTCGGCGACCACGTCGAGCCCGACCAGGTCCTCGCGGTGCTGGAGCCGCTGACCCAGCGGGCGAACCTCGACAACGCCAAGGCCGCCGTGGCCTCGGCCGAAGCGTTGCTGACCCAGGCCAAGATGGCGTTCGAGCGTCAGAAGCAGCTCCTGGCCGGCGGGTACACGACGCGGCCGAGCTACGACAATGCCGAGCAGGAGCTGCGGACCACGCAGGCGGCGCTCGATTCGGCCAAAGCCGCGCTGGGGACCGCGCAGGAGCAGTTCTCCTACACCGAGTTGCGCGCCGGCATCTCCGGGATCGTCACGAGCCGCAGCGTCGAGGTCGGCCAGGTGGTCCAGTCCGGCCAGACCGTCCTGGTGCTGGCGCAGGATGGCCCCCGGGATGCGGTGTTCAACGTCTACGAATCGCTGACCGCCCGGCCGCCGGGCGACAAGACCATCACGGTCACGCTGCAGACGAACCCGTCGATCTCGGTGAACGGCACGGTCCGCGAGATCTCGCCGACGGTCGATGCGTCGAGCGGCACGGTACGGGTCAAGATAGGCCTGGAACAGACGCCACCGGCCATGGGGCTCGGCGCGGTTGTCATCGGCCACGGGCGGTTTGCGCCACACGATGCGGTCATCCTGCCCTGGTCCGCGCTCTACCGCTACGGCGGACGCCCCGCGGTCTGGGTCTACGATCCCGGCAACCGAACCGTGTCGGTCCGCGCCGTCGAGATCGATAAATACGGGCCGGATGTCATCGCCCTGAAGGGCGGGATCGAGCCGGGCGAGCGCGTCGTGATCGCAGGTATTCAATTTCTGCGCCCCGGACAGGAGGTTGCTGCCAACCTCGTCGAGAGCAACCCATGAGCACGCGTGCGGTTCTGACTCTCACCGCCTGTGCGGTGATTCTCGGCGGATGCGGCGGACACGATGACCAGAACGCTGAGGCCGCGCCTGCACCCGTGCGGCCCGTCCTCATGCAGGTCGCCGTGCCGAAGGACGCCGTCATGTTCGGCCCCTTCGCGGGGACGGTCGAGCCGCGCTACCAGTCCCAGCTCGGCTTCCAGATCCCCGGCCGGATGATCGCGCGCGACGTGACCGTCGGCGACATCGTCACCAAGGGGCAGCGGCTGGCCGCCCTCGACACCGTGGTCACGCGGTTCGACCTCACCCGCGCCGAGGCCGATCTCGCGGATGCCCGGGGGCAGGCCGAGAATGCCGACGCCGCCGAGGCGCGCGCCCGGCGGCTCATGTCGGGCAACAACGTCTCGCAGGCGACCCTCGATCAGGCCGTGGCCAAGCGCGACACTGCGAAGGCGCGGCTCGATCAGGCGGCAGCGAGCCTTCAGAAGGCCCGGGACCAGATGGGCTACACCGAGCTCAAGGCGGAGTTCGACGGCGTCGTCACCCAGCGCCTCGCCGAGATCGGGCAGGTGTTGAGCGCCGGACAGGGCGTCGTCACCGTCGCCCGGCCGGAGATTCGCGAGGCGGTCGTCGACATCCCGGAGCAATATGTCGGCGCGTTGCCGGCGGATGGGGTGTTCACGGTGTCGCTCCAGAGCGCGCCCGAGCTGACGGCCCGGGGGCGCGTCCGGGAGATCGCGCCGCTCGCCGAGGCCGGGACACGGTCCCGGCGCATCCGCATCACGCTCGACGATCCCGGCCCGGCCTTCCGCCTGGGTGCGACGATCGACGTGGCGCTCTCCCGCACGGTGCCGCGCCACGTCCTCCTGCCCGCCGCAGCGCTGCTGGAAGACGGCCCGCGCCGCTCGGTCTGGGTCGTCGATGCGGCCGGAACATCGGTGGCGCGCCGGGACGTGACCCTGGCCTCTAACCCGGAGACGGTCGAGGCCGGACGCGTCGCCATCCGTGACGGTGTCGAACCGGGCGAGCGGGTCGTCGTCGCCGGCGTCCACGCCCTGCAGCAAGGCCAGGCCGTCCGCCTGACCGACGACGCCCGTTGATCCGGTCGGACGAGGGTTTTCCGTGAAGGCTTTCAATCTCTCCGACTGGGCGCTCGGGCACCGCTCGTTCGTCTGGTTCCTGATGGCGGTCTCGCTCGTGGCGGGCGTGATGGCCTATAGCCGCCTGGGCCGCGAGGAGGACCCACCCTTCACGATCAAGACCATGGTCGTGCAGACGACGTGGCCCGGCGCCACCATCAAGGACACCCTCGATCAGGTCACCGACCGCATCGAGAAGGAGCTGCAGCAGCTCAACGCCCTGGATTACGTCCGCAGCTACACGACGCCGGGGTCGTCGACGGTGTTCGTGCAGTTCCGCGACACGCTGAAAAAGTCCGAAGTTCAGCCGGCTTTCTACCAGGTCCGCAAGCGGCTCGGTGACATCAAGGGTCAGTTCCCGGACGGCGTGCAGGGCCCGTTCTTCAACGACGAGTTCGGCGATGTCTACGGCAACATCTACGCCTTCACGGCCGACGGGCTGACCTACCGCCAGCTGCGCGACTACGTCGAGGGCATCCGAACCGAAGTGCTCAGGGTCCCCGACATCGGCAAGACCCAGCTGATCGGAACCCAGGCCGAGACCATCTATCTCGACTTCTCGACCCGCAAGCTCGCCGGCTACGGCATCGACTTCCAGGCGCTGATCAAGGCGCTTCAGGCCCAGAACGCGGTGTCGGCCTCCGGCGTGGTGCAGGCCGGGCCGGAACGCGTCTCGCTGCGGGTCAGCGGCTCCTTCACCTCGGAGGCCTCGCTGCAGGACGTGAACCTGCGGGTCAACGACCGGTTCTTCCGGTTGGCCGACATCGCCGAGATCAGCCGCGGCTACGAGGATCCGCCCGCCCCGATGTTCCGGGTCGACGGCAAGGCCGCCATCGGCCTCGCCATCGCCATGCGGCCCGGCGCCAACCTGCTGCATTTCGGCGAGGCCCTGAAGGCGCAGATGCGGCGGATCGAGGCGACGCTGCCCGTGGGCGTGGGCGTCCACTTGGTGTCGGATCAACCCAAGCAGGTCGAGCACGCGGTCGGTGGCTTCACCGAGGCGCTGGTCGAGGCCGTGGTGATTGTGCTCGCGGTCAGCTTCGTCAGTCTTGGCGTGCGCGCCGGACTGGTGGTCTCGGTGTCGATCCCGCTGGTGCTGGCGATCGTCTTCGTGGTCATGCAGATGATGGACGTGACGCTCCAGCGCATCTCGCTCGGCGCGCTGATCATCGCGCTGGGCCTCCTTGTCGACGACGCCATGATCACGGTCGAGATGATGGTCGCCCGGCTGGAGCAGGGCGACACGCTCCGCAAGGCGGCGACCTTCGCCTACACCTCGACGGCCTTCCCGATGCTGACCGGCACGCTCGTGACGGTGGCGGGCTTCCTGCCGATCGGCTTCAACGGCTCGGGCGCGGGTGAATACACCTACTCGCTGTTCGTGGTGCTGGCCGCCGCGCTGCTGGTCTCCTGGGTGGTGGCCGTGCTGTTCGCCCCGCTGATCGGCGTGACGCTGCTGCCCAAGACCGTGAAGCACCATGCCGAGAAGCGCGGGTTGTTCACCCGCCTGTTCCTGGCGATGCTCAAGCTCGCGATGGCCTGGCGCTGGACCACGGTTGCCCTTTGCCTGGCGCTGATGGCGCTGGCCATCGTCGGAATGGGCCATGTCCAGCAGCAGTTCTTCCCGTCCTCGGATCGCTCAGAAGTGCTGGTCGACCTGACGCTGCCGCAGAACGCCACCATCGCCGAGACCAAGGCGCAGATGGACCGGTTCGAGGCGAAGCTGAAGGACGATCCGGACGTGACGAGCTGGTCGTCCTATGTCGGCCAGGGCGCCGTGCGCTTTTATCTGCCCCTCGACCAGCAGCTCTCCAACGCGTTCTACGGCCAGATCGTGGTCGTGACGAAATCCCTCGAGATCCGCGATCAGGTCATAACGCGGCTGCAGGCGATCGGCCGGCGCGACTTCGTGGGCACCGATGTTCTGATCCAGCCCCTGAGCCTCGGCCCGCCGGTCGGGCGCCCGGTCCAGTACCGCCTCAGCGGCCCGGACATGGAGACGGTGCGCCGCCTCTCCCTCGACCTCGGCAACGTGGTCGCCGCCGACAAACGTCTCGACGTGCCGACCTTCGACTGGAACGAGCCCGGCAAGGTCCTGCGGGTCGAGATCCTCCAGGACAAGGCGCGCCAGCTCGGGGTCACCAGCCAGGACATCGCCGGTATCCTCAACGGCATCGAGGGTGGCCAAGCGATCACCCAGGTGCGCGATTCGATCTATCTCGTGAACGTCGTCGGGCGGGCGCGGGCGATCGAGCGATCCTCGCTCGATACTCTCCAATCGCTGCAGGTCGGCCTCGCGAACGGCTCCGTCGTGCCGCTGCTGTCCTTCGCGCGGATCGGCTACGACCTGGAACAGCCGATCGTCTGGCGCCGGAACCGGCTGGCGACCGTGACGGTGCGGGCCACGATCCGCGACACCACGCAGCCGGCCACCATCGTGACCGCCCTCCAACCCGGCATCGACGCCTACGCGAAGGCGCTGCCCGAGGGCTACGCGCTGGAGACGGGCGGCGCCGTGGAAGAATCAGCCAAGGGCCAGGGTCCGATCGCCGCCGTCGTCCCGGTGATGCTGCTCACCATGGCGCTGCTGCTGATGGTGCAGCTCCAGAGCGTCGGCCGGATGCTGCTGGTCTTCGCCGTGGCGCCCCTCGGGCTGATCGGCGTGGTCCCGGCGCTGCTGCTGTTCGACAAGCCGATGGGCTTCGTGGCGATCCTCGGGATTTTGGCGCTGATCGGCATCATCATCCGCAACGCCGTGATCCTGGTGAGCCAGATCGAGGAGTTCCGGGACGAGGGCATGGCACCCTGGGATGCGGTCTACGAGGCGACCCACCATCGGATGCGGCCGATCCTGCTCACTGCCGCTGCGGCCAGCCTGGGCCTGATCCCGATTGCCCGGGAAGTGTTCTGGGGACCGATGGCATTCGCCATGATCGGCGGTATCCTGGCGGCGACCGTCCTGACACTCCTGTTCCTGCCCGCCCTTTATGTCGGCTGCTACCGGATCCGGCCTGAGAGCCGCGACCGGCACGCGGTGCAGAGTGCCTGAGCATCCGACATCACGGATCGCAGCGTGGCCTACGCTGCGATGAGCGGTCGGCCCGCCCCTCCGCCCCCTCAGGGCGGGCCGACCGTGAATCTTTCCCTCCGCATGCCTGCCGCGCAGTGGCTGGAAACTCCCGGCTGTTCCGACGCGTAAGGCGCCTGGAGCCGAGGAGCACCGCCCGCATGAACGCCTTCATCGCCGTCGTCCTGGTCTGTGCGAACGGGATCGCCCAGGAGGCCTGCACGGACTCAGAAGCGCTGGAGGTGCGCAAGGTCCGCGTCGCCAACGAACTCGGTTGCGCCACCGGCTGGCAGGAGATCATCGCCCGCACCGAGCGGCGCGACGAGATCGGCAAGTCCGCCTACCTCAAGACCGAGTGCCGCCGGGTGAAGGAGCCACAGTGACCGGATGCGGCCCCGCTACTTGTCGTACTTGATGTAGGCGAAGCGCGGATCCGACGGCGTGCCCTCCAGACCCTGTCCCTCCAGGGCCGGCTGCCAGGACACGACATCTTCGATCTTCTTGGCCAGGGCGAAATCCTTTTCGGTGATGCCCTTGGCCGCATGGTTCATCAGCCGAACCTCGACCCAGGCGTAGGACGCCGTGATGTCGGGGTGGTGCCAGGCGGCCTCGGCGAGGTGGCCCACCGTGTTGATCACCATGAGCGTGCCCTTCCACCCCGCCGTCTTGTAGGTGCGGCGGATCCAGCCGTCCTCCAGCCGCCAGTCCGGTAGCTCCGCCTTGAGCCGCGCTTCCACGGCCGCCTCGTCCAGAACGCCTTCGCGCCGTTCGATCATTCGCCTCGTCCTTTTCGTTCCGTCGGAGGCCGAGGGTGCCCGCGCCGTCGGCGGCGCGCAAGCGCGCAGGGGCGCCGGCCCCGGTGGACGGAGCGCCATGCGGGCCCTATGACCATTTTCCAACGGCGTCAGGACAAGTCCACGCCCAAGTCTGCGATCGTCCAAGACCGCACAATACGATGGGAGAAGGCGTGATGCTGTCACGGCGCGCAATGCTCGCCGGCGGCCTGCTCGGCGGCCTCGGCCTGCGGGCGGCGCGGGCGGACGTGCCGGCGATCCGCCTGGGGAGCCTACCGTTCGGCACCTCGACCTGGGAGGCGGCGGTGATCAAGGCCCGCGGCCTGGATACCGCCAACGGTTTCCAGCTCGACGCGGTCAAACTCGCCGGCAACGACGCGGCGCGGATCAGCTTCATCGGCGGACAGGTCGACACGATCATCGGCGACCTGCTCTGGGCGGCCCGCCTCGGCAACGACGGCCAGGCCGTGCGCTTCATCCCGTACTCGACCTCGGAGGGCGCCGTGATGGTGCCGGCCGACAGCCCGATCAAGAGCCTCAAGGACCTCGACGGCAAGCGTTTCGGCGTCGCCGGCGGCCCCCTCGACAAGAACTGGCTGCTGCTGAGGGCGCAGGCCCGGGATGCCGCCGGCATCGATCTCGAGCGCGCCACCGAGATCGCGTACGGCGCACCGCCGCTGATCACGCTGAAGCTGGAACAGGGCGCCCTCGACGCGGCGCTGACCTACTGGACCTATTGCGCCCGGCTCGAGGCCAAGGGCTTCCGCCGGCTCGTCGGCGCCGAGGACATCATGCACGCGCTCGGTGTCGCCGGCGACGTCTCCCTGATCGGCTACCTGTTCCAGGATGCCACCGTGAAGGAGAAGCCCGAGGCCGTGGCGGGCTTCGCCCGGGCATCCCGGTCCGCCAAGGATATGCTGGCCTCCGACCCGAGCACCTGGGAGATCGTGCGCCCGCTGATGGCAGCCGAGAACGAAGCGACGTTCGAGGCTCTCAAGCGCGACTTCCTGGCCGGCATCCCGCGCCGGACGGTGGCGGCGGAGCGAACCGACGCCGAGAAGCTCTACGCCGTCATGTCCCGGCTCGGCGGTGCCCGCCTCGTCGGCAAGGGCGCCGGGCTGCCGCCGGACCTCTATTACGACAACGGACGCGATGGCTGAGCTGCCCGCCAGGCCGGCGTTCAGGGCGGGAATTCGGATCGCCGGAACCGCATGGGCGCGCTGACCCGCATCGCGTCCCTCATCGTCCTTCTCGCCGCCTGGCAATTCGCCGCGCTGGAGGCTGGCTCGCGCCTGTTGCCGGCTCCGATGGCGGTGCTGCGCTTCATCCTGCAGGAGGCCGAGCGCGGCGACCTGTTCCACAATGTCGGGATGACGCTGCTGCGGGTCGCGATCTCCTTCGCGGTGGCGATGGTGCTGGGGATCCTTCTGGGGGTGGCGCTCGGCCGCTCGAAGACCGCCGACCTGACCCTCGACACGCCGCTACTCGTCCTCCTCAACACACCGGCGCTGGTGATCACCGTGCTGGCCTATGTCTGGGTCGGCTTGACCGAGACCGCCGCGATCCTGGCCGTGGTGCTCAACAAGCTGCCGAACGTCGCGGTGATCGTGCGCGAGGGCGCCCGCAACCTCGATCCCGGCCTCGACGAGATGGCTCGGGCCTACCGGTTCGACCGGCGCACCTGGGCGCTGGACGTGCTGGTGCCGCAGCTCCAGCCCTACGTGGTCACGGCGGCCCGTTCCGGCCTGTCGCTCGCCTGGAAGATCGTCCTGGTGGTCGAGCTGCTGGGGCGGCCCGACGGGGTCGGCTTCGCGATCAACTACTACTTCGTGCAGAGCACCGACGTGGCCGCGATCATCGGCTACAGCCTCGTCTTCATGACCGTGATGATCGGCATCGACGTCCTCCTCCTCCAGCGGCTCGAAGCGCATGTCCGCCGCTGGCGCTGAACCCGTCCTGCAGGTCGCGATCGACGCGAAGCGCTACCGCTCGAAGGGCGCCGAGCCGGTGGAAGCCGTCCGCGACCTTTCGTTCGCGGTCGGAGCCGGCGAGATCGTCTGCCTGATCGGGCCGTCCGGCGCCGGAAAGACCACGACGCTGCGGATCCTGCTCGGCCTCGACACCGATTTCGAGGGACGCGTCTCCGGGGCCGATCACGCCGGCATGGTGTTTCAGGAGCCGCGCCTGCTCCCCTGGCGCAGCGTCGAGCATAATGTCCGGCTGGGCCTGCCGCGGACTCGGCGCGGACGCGACCTCGACGCCCTGTTCGCCAAGCTGGGCCTGACGCCCTGGCGCGGCAGCTACCCGAAGGCCCTGTCGCTCGGGATGCAGCGGCGCGTCGCGCTGGCCCGGGCGCTCGCCGACGCGCCGCGGGTGCTGGTGCTCGACGAGCCGTTCGTCTCCCTGGACGATGCCGCGGCGGCCGAGCTGCGCGGGTTGGTGGTCGATACCGTGGATTCGGCCGGCATGAGCGTCCTGATGGTGACGCACAACGTCGCCGAGGCGATCGGG
The DNA here is from genome assembly GCF_054818005.1 of Methylobacterium sp. CM6246. NCBI lineage: Bacteria > Pseudomonadati > Pseudomonadota > Alphaproteobacteria > Hyphomicrobiales > Methylobacteriaceae > Methylobacterium > Methylobacterium sp. CM6246. Next base: position 5,151,667 of record NZ_JBTXKY010000001.1, on the reverse strand, counting down.
ATCGCGGACCGGCTGCTGCTCGTCTCGAAGCGGCCGGCGACGCTCATGGCGAACGTCACGCTCGACCGCCCGCGCAAACAGCGCGACCGTGCCTGGGCCGAAACCACCCGGGCCGCCCTGGCGGCGCAACATCCGCGGATCATCGCGGAGTAGCCTGCACGCCGTGCGGACGGTGCGCGGACGGTGCGGTTACGGTGCGCGGACACTTGGACCGAGGGGTCAGTTCGCCTTGGCGTCCACGTCCATCCGGTCGAGCAGGGCTGCCGGCGAGCGCGCCGCGCCGATATCGATGAAGCCGATGCCGGCGGGCTCCTTCGACTTGGCGTGCAGCACGAGCTTACCCGGCTTCATCACGAATTGGCCCATCGCCGCCCCGATGCCCTTGGCCGCCGCCGTGTTGCCGAGGATCACCGGTACGCCGAGCAGGCTGGCGGTGACGTATTCCTTGCGCAGCTCGTCCGGTCGCAGGCTGAGATCCTTCGATTGCGCGGCGAGGAACCGCTCGAACAGGCCGGCATTCTCGACCGTGAGATCGAGGCTCTTGGCGCTCCCCGTGAACATCAGCATCGTGGCGGCGGGCAGGCTTCCGTTGAACAGCTCCGGTCCGATGCCGCCGACGGTTCCGGACAGCCGGACGGTCCCGATCTCACGCCCCGAAATCGTGACTTCGCGCAGCGACAGGTCGCGGGCTTTGCCGTCGAGGGCCGCGTCGGCCACGAGATCGAGGTCGAGATCCCGATAGCCGTAGGCCGGTAGCGCGCCGATGATCGGCGCGCCGGCCACGAACTCCGCCGGAAGGCTCAGGCCGGTGAGGGTCAGCCGTCCGGCATTCGGCACGCCGTCCTGCGGCGGGCCGAAGGACAGCTTGGCTTCCCGCAGGGCCACCCGGCGTGTCGGCGCCGGTGTGATCGTGACGGAAAGCGGGTCGCCGGGCGGCACGGTCGCGTTTTTGGGCTCCGAAAGCCTTCCGTCGGTGGGCCGACCCATCGTCGGCTTCCCCGGCGCGGAGGCGCGGGGGGGCGCGCGGGGATCCGGCGGGACGGCCTTGGGAAGCTCGGCGTCGAGCGGGAGATCGATGCTCAGATCGGTCAGGGTCAGGCCGCCCAGTGCCGGCGTCAGCCGATGCATCTCGGCATCGCTGAATCCGGACCGGCTGGCGGGATCGGCCGCGGCGTTGCGCAAAGCCGCGATGGTCGGCGCGAGCGAGACGTCCGCCAACGCGAGGCGGGCGAGATGCGCGCGCAGGCTGCCGCGGGCGAGCGTGATGTTCTCCAGGACCGTGCCCGCATCCGACCCGGCGGCGTAGGTCGCCCGCGCGATCTCGAACAGGACCGGTCCCTGCGGATCGGTGTTGCTGACGCTCAAGCCCTGCATGTCGAGGCTGCCCAACGTGGTGGCCTCGATCAGGTCGGCGGCGGAGGCCGCGAAGGTCCGACGGTCGTTGGGCCCCTGGAAGCCGGCGGCCACGATCTCGAACGCGCCGTTCCAGCCGTCCGGCACCTGTCGGCCGCCGAGGTCGCGCCCGTTCAGGCGCACGATCTTCACGGTGGTGCCGCGCGCGTCGGAATAGGTCACGTCCGAGACCTGGATCGTGCCGTAGACCTTCTGCACCGGGCCCTTGCCGTCGCCTGGAACGGTGTAGAGCCGATTCAGCGCCGCGAGGTCGAGGTCGGTCGCCCGGACTTGTCCGTAGGTGCCGTCGCCACGGTTCGGACCCGTGACGGCGCTGACCGTCGCACCCGCCGCCGTGAGTTCGCCCACGCGTCCGGCCTTCACGTCGCGGAGGACCACGTCGCGGTAGGTCACGGTCTGGCGGTCGTTGCCGGGGCCGGCATGCTCGGAGCTCAGCACCGGGATCGTCAGGCTGCCCGCGTCGAGCCGTGCCAGCCGGGATTCCCAGGGCTCGGCCGAATCGGGCTTGAGGATCGCCGCGAGCTCATCCTTGGCCAGGCGCGTGCCGCTGGCCGTCAACTTCGGCGCCCGGAGCATCGTCCCGCCGAGCGGCAGCATGACGTCGGTGATCGTCACGTCCTGGACCGCGGCGGCGCCTTCCTGGGCCGCCAGCGGGGCCGGTGCCGCCGCCCCGGCGAGGCAGGCGAGGGCGCAGGTCGCGGCCAACGCCGACCGGAGGCGGGATCGGACCATCGGATGGATCATGGGAGGGTCCGGATCACGGCAGAGCGGGCTTGCCGCATGGGTGCCGCGTTTTACCGGCCGAGGCAATCGGACACCGGAGGCGCGGGCCTTGAGCCGGCTCCAGTGTCGTAGCCGCGCAACGGCCGTCCCGAGGGGAGGTCGTCGCGTCGGGTCAGAGCGAGAACGAGGTGCCGCACCCGCAGGATGCGGTCGCCAGCGGATTCTCGATCTTGAAGGACTGGCCGATCAGGTCGTTCACGAAGTCGATGGTCGAGCCCGACATGTATTCCAGCGACACGGGATCGACGATCACGGTGGCGCCGTCGCGCTCGATCGCCACGTCCTGCGCCTCCCGGGACCGGGCGATGTCGAACGCGTAGGAGAATCCGGAGCAGCCGCCGCCGTTGACGCTGATGCGCAGAGACGCGCCCGGGGGCTCCGCCCCCATGATCTCGTTGATGCGCTTGGCGGCGCGGGGGGTCAGGGTGATCTCAGCCATCTTTAGCTCTGGCCACGCAGCTGTTCGGTGGACGGCGTCGCCCGGCTGTTGCCGAGCACGCCTAAGCCTACAAGATATGGGTTCGAGGCCCGCGCCGCAACGCGCCGGGCGGGGAGGGGTCATGATCAGGCTGCGCGAGATCGAGGATGGACGCCGTGCGGCCGAACGGTGAGCGCTGGCGGGCGGCCTACGCCACGGATCCTGCGCGGACGCGCGGACGGCTGATCGCCGAAGATTCCTCGCCGACACGTAGCGATTTCCAGCGCGACCGGGACCGGATCATCCACTCCACGGCGTTCCGCCGCCTGAAGCACAAGACCCAAGTCTTCGTGCACCACGAGGGCGATCATTATCGCACCCGCCTGACACACACGCTGGAGGTCAGCCAGATCGCGCGGGCGCTCGCCCGGGCGCTCGGTCTCGACGAGGATCTGGCGGAGGCCCTGGCGCTGAGTCACGACCTCGGCCACACCTGCTTCGGCCACACCGGCGAGGATGCGCTGGAGGCCTGCATGGCGGCCCATGGCGGGTTCGATCACAACGCGCAGGCGCTTCGCATCGTCACGCGGCTCGAACGGCGCTACGCAGGTTTCGACGGGCTGAACCTGGCCTGGGAGACCCTGGAAGGGCTGGTCAAGCACAACGGCCCGTTGCTCACAGAGGACGGTAAGCCGACGGCACGCTACGTCGAGCGCGGCATCCCGGCCGCGATCCTCGAATACGACGTCCTGAACCCGCTGGACCTGTGGAGCCAGGCCGGACCGGAGGCGCAGGCGGCGTCCCTGGCGGACGACATCGCCTACGCGGCGCACGACCTCGACGACGGTCTGCGCGCCGGCCTGTTCGAGATCCCGGAGCTGCGCGCGGTGCCGTTCCTGGCCGACATCCTCGACGAGATCGATCGCCTGCATCCGGGCCTTGACCCGTCCCGCGTCATTCATGAGCTGGCCCGGCGCGTGATCACCCGCTTCGTGGAGGATGTGATCCGCGAGGGCGGCCGCCGGATCGCCGCACTGGATCCCGGACGCGTGGAGGACATCCGACACGCGTCCGAGCCGGTCATCGTGTTCTCGCCGGCCATCGCGGAAGCGGATGCCGACATCATGCGGTTCCTCTGGACCCGGATGTACCGGCATCCCGGTGTCGTGGCGGTGCGCAAGAAGGCCGACGCCATCGTGAATGACCTGTTCGCGGCGTTCACGATGGCTCCGGCCCGGATGCCCGAAGAGTGGAGCGCCGGCCTGGCGGATGCACCGGAAGGGCGCATCGCCCGGCGAGTCGCCGACTACATCGCCGGGATGACCGACACCTACGCGGTGCTGGCCCATCGCAAGCTCTTTCCGACGACGCCCGACTTGTACTGGGAGTTGCCGAGCCGGGGCCTGCCCCTCGCCGAACCGTGAGATCCGGCGGGGCATTGAACGCGATCAGCAGCCGCAGCCGCAGGTGAAGCTGCCATAGCAGCCCCCAGAACCGTATCCGCCGTACCCGCCATAAGCGGCCGGGTAGGCGTAGTCGTAGCCACCATAGGCCGCGGGATAGCCATAGCCGCCGCCATAGCCGCCACCGTAACCGTAGGCGCCGTACGCGCTGCCGGCGGCGAGCCCGAGCCCCAGGCCGATGCCCGCGCCGGCCAACCCGTAACCGAGGCCGCGTCCGTAGCCGCCGCGATACCCGTAGCCACGGCCATAGCCGAAGCCGCGGCCGTAACCGCCGCGCCCGGCGAAACTGCCGTGATAGCCGCCATAGCCGCCGTGGAATCCTCCGCCCCGGAAGCCCCTGGCCTCGGCGCTCGGTGCCGCCAGGGCTACCGCGCAGAGGGCCGCGCCCGCCAACATCAAGGTCTTCATGAAGATCTCCAAGATCCAGAATTTTGCGATCGTGTCGATCACATAGACTCATGGGACCCAAGACAAGATGGTCCGGGGGGCGTCGGTAGTCATCGCGTGGGGATAAACTGCGCTGGTCCGGCCGAATGCCCGATCGTTCCAGCGGCGCGGTTAACGCCGGCTTGCTCCGCGGACCGGCCGGCCCGTACCGCCGCCGTGACACTCTCCCGCCCCCTTGCTAGACGGCTCCCGGCGGGCGCGGGCCGAGACGGCCCTGCGGCAGCATCCCCGCGCGAGCGAGACCGAGACCGATGAACATCTTCGCCCTGTTCGAGGCGCGTGTGCGCGAGGCCGTGGAGGCGCTGACCCGCGCCGGCCAGCTGCCCCAGGGCCTCGACCTCGGCCGCGTCGTCGTCGAGCCGCCGCGCGACACGACGCACGGCGATCTGGCCACGAACGCCGCGCTGGTCCTGGCCAAGGAGGCCCGCACCAACCCGAAGGCCCTCGGGGAGGCCCTGGCCACGGAACTGCGCGCCGACCCGCGCATCCTGGAGGCCAGCGTCGCCGGCCCGGGCTTCATCAACCTGCGGCTGGTGCCCGGACTCTTCCAGGATGTGATCCGCAGCGCGCTCTCCGATCCGGACCAATTCGGCCGCGCGCAGCTTCCCGGGGGGCCGATCAACGTCGAGTACGTCTCGGCCAACCCAACCGGGCCGATGCATGTCGGCCACGGCCGCGGCGCGGTCTTCGGCGACGCCCTGTGCAACCTCCTGGTCGCAGCCGGCCGCAAAGTGACGCGCGAATACTACATCAACGACGCCGGGGCTCAGGTCGACGTCCTGGCCCGATCCGCCTACCAGCGGTACCGCGAGGCTCTGGGCGAGCCGTTCGCGATCGCCGAAGGGCTCTATCCGGGCGATTACCTCAAGCCCGTGGGCGCACATCTCGCCGAGACCCACGGCCGCGCACTCCTCGATCAGCCGGAAGCGCACTGGCTCCCCGCCGTGCGCGAGACGGCCCTCGCCATGATGATGGACATGATCCGGGCCGACCTCGCGGCGATCGGCATCCGGCACGACGTGTTCTTCTCCGAGCGGACGCTGCAGCAGAGCGGCGCCGTGAAGACCCTGCTCCAGGAGCTGCGCGAGCGCGGTCTCGTTTACGAGGGCCGCCTGCCGCCACCCAAGGGCCAGCTGCCCGAGGATTGGGAGGATCGCGAGCAGACGCTGTTCCGCACCAAGGATTTCGGCGACGACAACGACCGTCCGCTGCTGAAGTCGGACGGATCCTACACCTACTTCGCCTCCGACATCGCCTACCACCGCGCGAAGTACCTGGCGGGCGCCACCGAGCTGATCGACGTGCTCGGCGCCGACCACGGCGGCTACGTCAAGCGCATGCAGGCGGCCGTGAAGGCGGTCAGCGACGGCAAGGCGACGCTGGACGTGAAGCTGTGCCAGCTGGTGCGGCTGTTGCGCGCGGGCGAGCCCGTGAAGATGTCGAAGCGGGCCGGCGAGTTCGTGACCCTGCGCGACGTGATCGACGAGGTCGGCCGCGACGCGATCCGGTTCATGATGCTCTATCGGAAAAACGACGCGACCCTCGATTTCGACCTCGCCAAGGTGGTCGAGCAGTCGAAGGACAACCCGGTCTTCTACGTCCAATACGCCCATGCCCGCGTCCGCTCGGTGCAGCGGCAGGCGCGCGAGGCTTTCCCCGGCGCGGACCTGTCCGTGGCGGCGTTGCTGCGCGAGGCCGATTTCAGCCTCCTGACCGATCCCGGCGAGGTCGAGGTGATGCGGCTGATCGCCCAATATCCCCGCGTGCTCGAATCGGCGGCCGTGGCGCACGAGCCGCACCGGATCGCGTTCCACCTCTACGAGACGGCGGCCGCCCTCCATACTTTATGGAACAAGGGCAAAGACTTGCCGCAATTACGGTTTGTTAATGCAACCGACCGAAAGTCGACCTGGGCGCGGCTGGCGCTCGTCGAGGCTCTACGGAGTACCCTCGCGGCCGGCCTCGCAGTGCTCGGTGTGACCGCGCCGGATGAGATGCGATAGGCTCGATATGCATCGGGCCGGTGACCGGCCGTGATGTGAGGATGCTGCCATGACGAACGCTTCGCGCGCTCAGGTCGATTTGGACGCCCTTGCGCGCGATCTGCGTCAGGAGCAGGGGCGTGTTCCCCCGGGGGGCGCCAAGCCCGATCCGCTGGCCGAGCTGGCGCGGATCGTCGGACAGGATGACCCGTTCCGTGCGCTCCTGGCGGCCCGCGACGAGATGCGCGGCGCGGCGCCCGTGCAGCCGCAGGCCAACTGGGACGGCCGGGTCGAGCCGAGCTTCGCCCCCGAGCCGCCCAAGCCGAACCCCGCCGACGCCTTCGACCAGTACCTGGCCTCGGTAGAGCGCGACACCCACGAGGAACCGGTCGCGTACGGCGCGGAAGCCGGGGATCCGCAGGAGGCCGCCGCCGCGGACTACGCGGAGGGTCGCTCGCTGCGCCGGGTGAACCCGCGCCGCCGTCTGGCGTCCGTCGGAGCCGGCATCGCCATCGTCGCCGTGGCGGTGACGGGAGCGCTCACCTACAAGGGCCTGCAGGGCTCGGGCAGCGCCGGCGGCGTACCCGTGGTCCAGGCCGATTCGACCCCGCTCAAGGTCGCCCCGAAGGTCGCCGACGGCGTCGAGATCCCGGACCAGAACCGGCAGATCTACGATACCAAGGGCAAGACCAAGGAAGCCCAGATCAAGATCGTCAACCGCGAGGAGCAGCCCATCGACGTGGCCGAGGCGGCCCGCGCGGCGCAGGGGACCGGTCCCGCCGGCGGTGCGCAGAGCGGCACCACGCCGGGCAACGGCCCGTTCGAGGCGTTCGGCGAGCCGCGCCGGGTCCGCACCGTCGCGGTGAAGCCGGAGGCCCCTCCCGCGCCGGTCCAGCGCGAGGCCCAGGCCGACGCCGCGCCGGCCCCGATCCCGACCATGGTGTTGCCCACCGACGAGCCGCCCCAGACCAAGTCCAAGCCCGGCCGCCAGGCCGCCGCCTCCCTGGCGGCGCCGGATCCCGAGCCGGTCCAGGCCGCGCCGAATTCCATGGCGGCCGATGCCGCCCCGCCGAAGTCCGTCGCCGTCAAGCCGGCCCCGAAGGCCGCGCAGCGGGTCGCCACCGTGGCCACGCCGGCCCCGGACGCCCCGGATGCCGTCGACGACACCGTCAAGACGGGTTCGGTCGGCGGGTTCTCGGTCCAGCTCGGCGTCCGCAGCTCCGCCGCCGAGGCGAAGGCGGCGCTCAAGCAGATGCAGGCCAAGTACAGCGGCCTTGCCGGCAAGCCCGAGCTGATCCGCCAGGCAGAGGTCAACGGCAAGACGATCTTCCGCGTCCGCGTCGGGCCCCTGGCCAAGAACGAGGCAACCAGCCTGTGCAGCACCCTCCAGGGCGAGGGCGGGCAGTGCTTCGTCGCCAAGAACTGAGGCCGCGGTAGCGCCGGCCACCGGTCAGGCTCCGGATTTGGTGCACTACGAGGTCGACGCCTCGCCGCCGGACGTGAACGTCGGCTAGGGGCGGGCGTGTTGCGCCCCAGCCTGAGAGGGCAGGGGCTGATCTGAGGGGGGCGGTGCACGCGAGTCCCGCCCGCAACACTCGGTCTCGGACACGGGCTCCAATCGGTCGGGCCCGCGGTTTCGCCTTGCCGCCTCCCTGTTCCCGCCCGACTCTGCCGCCACCGATTCGCCGAACCCGACATATCCTCCGCCGCACCCAAGCGGCCACCGAGAACCCCGCATGACCGCCCGTGCCCTGATCCTCGGCTGCGCCGGCAAGACGCTCTCCGTCGAGGAGGCCGCCTTCTTCCGGGACGTTCGGCCCTGGGGCTTCATCCTGTTCAAGCGCAACATCGGCACGCCGGACGAGGTCCGGGCGCTGACGGCGGCGCTGCGGGACTGCCTGGGTTCCGACGCCGCCCCGATCCTGATCGATCAGGAGGGCGGCCGGGTCCAGCGCATGGGCCCGCCGCACTGGCCGGCCTACCCGGCGGGCGGCCGCTACGGACGCCTGAACGGGAGTGCCACCGCGATCGCGCGGCTCGGGGCCCGACTTATGGCCCATGACTTGGCCGAGGTCGGCATCAACGTCGATTGCGCGCCTGTCCTGGACGTGCCGGCGCCGGGATCGCACGACATCATCGGCGACCGGGCCTACGGATCGTCCCCGGATCGGGTGGCCGAGATCGGCCGGGCCGTCGCGGAAGGCTTGATGGCCGGCGGCGTCCTACCGGTGATGAAGCACGTGCCCGGTCATGGCCGCGCCGCCTGCGACAGCCATCACGGCCTGCCGGTAGTGGAGGCGACCCTGGCGGCGCTGGCCGCTCAGGATTTCCGGCCGTTCCAGGCGCTCGCCGACCTACCGATGGCGATGAGCGCCCATGTCGTCTTCACGGCCATCGATCCCGACCGCCCGGCGACCCAGTCGGCGACCGTCATCCGCGACGTGATCCGCGGCGCCATCGGCTTCGACGGCCTGCTGATGACCGACGACCTGTCGATGCACGCGCTCACCGGCACGTTCCGCGACCGAACCGAAGCCGCCTTCACGGCGGGGATCGATGTCGGCCTGCATTGCAACGGCGCGATGGACGAGATGCGGGCCGTCGCTGAGGCGGCACCGACCCTCGACGGCGCCGCCGCGAGGCGGGCCGCTGCAGCCCTGGCATGCCTGGACCGTGCCGGCGACGGGCTCGACGTGCCCGAAGCCCGGGCCCGGTTCGCGGCCGCGCTCGCGACCGCCGCCTGATCCGCGGCCTTCCACCGCGGGCATCCACTGTCCCTGATGCCGCCTCTGCTTGTGTTCGGGCGGTACGATCCCTAGGTTCGCCCGGAATTCTTCAACCGGCCGTGGCGTCCCGCCCCCATATGGGAGCGCAGGCAAGTGGGCGCGGCCAGGTGGGCGCACGCAGGAGGTTGCCATGGGCAGCATGAGTATCTGGCACTGGGTCATCGTTGCCGTCATCGTCATGCTGCTGTTCGGACGCGGCAAGGTCTCGGACCTGATGGGTGACGTCGCCAAGGGCATCAAAGCGTTCAAGAAGGGCATGGCCGAGGACGAGACGCCGCCGGTCAGCAGTCAGCCGGTCGCTCCGCCGAACGAGCCGGTCCGCACCATCCCCCACGCCGCCGAGACGAGCCCCGGGACCGCGGTTCCGGCGAGCCATCTGCCCGGCGGCGAGCGTAAGCCGGTCTGAGGACTGTCAGGGCGCGCGCTGTGGTGTAGAGCCTGACGGGGTTCGGATCGAGGTCCGGATCCCAGGGCAGCGGGACCGTCGACGACATGCTGGACATGAGCTGGGGCGAGGTGATGCTGATCGGCGGCGTCGCCCTCATCGTCATCGGGCCGAAGGACTTGCCGAAGGCGCTGCGCACCGTCGGGCAGATCACCACGAAACTGCGCCGCATGGCCGGCGAGTTTCAGATGCAGTTCAACGAGGCGATCCGCGAAGCCGAACTCGACGAGGTCCGCAAGGAGGTCGACGGCATCCGCAACACGGTCCGCACCGCGAGTTCCGGCTTCAATCCGGTCCAGACGATCCGGGACGAGCTGAAGGGTGCGGTGGAGGGCCGGGTCGCCGCCCGCCAGGGTTCCGAGCCCCTCGGCCCCGAGAAGCCGGTCGCGGACACGCGTTCCCTGGCCGACGCTACCGCGCAGCTCAAGGCCGAGCAGGACGCGGTCGCACCGGCCAACGCAGAACCGGCTGCCGCTGAGACTGCACCGCATACTGACGCGGTGCCGCACGCCGCCCCGCCCGAGGCCCCGCTCCCGGTTCCCGGCTCGGTCGACGATCCCTACGGCCCGCCGCCCGAACCTCCGACCCCGCACGACGCTCCCCTGGATCCGAAGAACGGCGCCACTGCCCGATGATGAGCGACGCCGACGAGGCCGAGATCGAAGCGTCACGAGCGCCGCTGCTCGAACATCTGATCGAATTGCGCGCGCGGCTGATCAAGTCGCTGGCGGCCTTCGTGGTGATGTTCTTCGGCTGCTTCTTCTTCTCCCGGGATATCTACAACATCCTGGTCTATCCCTACGTCTCGATCGTGGGGGTCCAGAACGCCGAACTGATCGCGACGCACTTCCTCGAGCAGGTGTTCACCAACATCAAGCTCAGCGTGTTCGGCGCCGCGTTCCTGGCCTTTCCGGTGATCGCCACGCAGATCTACGCGTTCGTGGCGCCGGGCCTGTACCGGAACGAGCGCAAGGCGTTCCTGCCCTACCTCGTGGCCACGCCGATCTTCTTCATCCTGGGCGCGCTGGTGGTCTTCTTCCTGGCGATGCCGCTGCTGATCAAGTTCTCGGTGTCGCTGCAGCAGGTCGGCGTGGCCGGCGAGCCGACGATCAAGCTGTTGCCCAAGGTCGACGAGTACCTTTCGCTGATCATGACGCTGATCTTCGCCTTCGGCATCGCGTTCCAGTTGCCTGTGATCCTCACGTTGCTCGGCCAGATCGGCATCATCGACGCGGCGTTCCTGCGCGAGAAGCGCCGCTACGCGATCGTTCTCGTCTTCGTCGTGGCCGCAGTGCTGACCCCGCCGGACGTCATCTCCCAGCTCTCGCTCGCGCTGCCGATGCTGATCCTCTACGAGGCCTCGGTGTTCTCCGTGTCGCGCGTGGAGAAGCTGCGCGCGGCGCGTCGGGCCGCGGAAGGGTTGGATCCGTAAGGATCGGCGTCGGCAGCGATCAACGGTTCGGAATGCGTTTCACCGCTGACCTGTGACCTCCGGCGTGCCGACGATGCCAAGACGGCAAGATCGATCGCCGTGTCATTCCGGGGCGCCGCAGGCGAGCCCGGAACCTATAATCGCCAACGGTGCAAGGCCTTAAGCTGTCAGCGTGTATGGATCCCGGGCTCCGCTTAGCGGCCCCGGGATGACAAGGAGGAGGCTTGTGCCGCTGCGCGCGTCCTGCCCCGCCCGTCCCAACCATTCAGCACACGGGCCGGGAGTCCAGTCGAGCGAACCGGCCCCAATCACTCTTGATTCTTGAGGGATGCGAAACAGCCACCTCGTCGGAGCCCTACGCCGTCCGCAGCAGCACGTGACGCTTCTTGCCGAAGGACAGCTTGATCACCCCGTCCCGGGTCAGATCCGCCGGCGTCAGCACCGCCTTCTCGTCCGTCACGGCGGCATCGTTCACCCGCAGCCCGCCGCCCTTGATCTGGCGGCGCGCCTCGCTGGTCGAGGGCACCAGCTTGGCGATGTCCGGCCCGAACGCGGTGAGCACGCCGAGTCCGGCTTCGAGGGTGGCGGCCGGAACGGTGACGCTGGGGAGATCCGCCGCGAGGGTGCCCTCGACGAACGTCTTCCGGGCGGTCTCGGCGGCGGCTTCCGCCACCTCGCGGCCGTGCATCAGCGCCGTGGCCTCGGTGGCGAGCACCGTCTTGGCCGCGTTGATCTCGGAGCCGGCCAGCGCCGCGAGCCGCGCGATCTCTTCCATCGGCAGCAAAGTGAACAGCTTCAGGAAGCGGACCACGTCCGCATCCTCGGTGTTCCGCCAGAACTGCCAGTAATCGTACGGCTTGAGCATGTCCGGGTTGAGCCAGACCGCGCCGGCGGCGGTCTTGCCCATCTTGGCGCCCGAAGAGGTGGTCAGCAGCGGGCAGGTCAGGGCGTAGAGCTGGGGCGTGCCCATGCGCCGGCCGAGATCGATGCCGTTGACGATGTTGCCCCACTGATCCGAGCCGCCCATCTGCAGGGTGCAGCCGTAGCGGCGGTTCAGCTCCACGAAGTCGTAGGATTGCAGGATCATGTAGTTGAATTCCAGGAACGACAGTTCCTGGTCGCGCTCCAGGCGCATCCGGACGCTGTCCATCGACAGCATGCGGTTCACCGAGAAATGGCGGCCGATGTCGCGCAGCATCTCGATGTAGTTGAGCTTGGTCAGCCACTCGGCGTTGTCGACCATCACGGCATCGCCGGCGCCCTCGCCGAAGCGCAGGAACCGGTCGAAGGTCTTGCGGATCTCGGCCTTGTTGGCGTCGATCTGCTCGACGGTCAGGATCTTGCGGCTCTCGTCGCGACCGGACGGGTCGCCGACCCGGGTGGTGCCGCCGCCCATGAGGGCGATCGGCTTAGCCCCGGTGGCCTGAAGCCAGTGCAGCATCATGATCGACAGCAGGTGCCCGACATGGAGCGAGGGCGCCGTGCAATCGTAGCCGACGTAAGTCGTCAGCCGCCCTTCGAGCGCCGCGGTATCGATCCCGGCGAGATCGGAGGTCTGGTGAATATAGCCGCGCTCGGTGAGGATCCGCAGGAAGTCGGATTTCGGCGCGAAGCTCTCGGCATTCATGGCTGCGGTCTCGGGTCGCCAGCCGGCGCGACAGGCAAAGGCTCTGCGTGCTAGCTCGCGCTGGGGTTCAGGATACGGCGCGCTCTTAGCAGGGCGTTCGCCGAAAGGCACGGGGTCGAGCACAATGGCGATGATGCGCGCGATCGGACTGATGAGCGGCACCTCGCTGGACGGCGTCGACATCGCGCTGATCGAGACCGACGGCGAGCGGGTCCACGTGGTGAGGGGCCACAACAACTTCCTCGAGCCGCTTGGGCCGACCGGCTATCGCGGCTACTCCGACGACGAGAAGGCGCTCCTGCGGGTGGCGACCAAGGATGCGGAATCGGTGCTCCATCCGGGCGACCGGCCCGGCCGGCTGCCTGAGGCGGAGGCCTTCGTCACCCAGGCCCATGCCGAGGCCGTCGAACGGTTCCTCGCCAAGAACGGCCTGGACGCGAGCACGGTCGACGTGATCGGCTTCCACGGCCAGACCGTAATTCATCGGCCGGACCAGCGCATCTCGATCCAGATCGGTGACGGGCAGGCGCTGGCGACCCGGCTCGGCATCCCGGTGGTCTCCGATCTGCGCCGGGCCGACATTGAGGCCGGCGGGCAGGGGGCGCCGCTGGTGCCGGTGTTCCACAAGGCGTTGGCGCAGGCCTCCGGATTCGACGGACCGTTCGGCATCCTCAACATCGGCGGCGTCGCCAACGCCACCCTGATCGATTCCAAGGGTGGCGTGATCGCCTTCGACACCGGCCCCGGCAACGCCCTGATCGACGAGTGGATGCAGGAGCGCGAGGGCAAGAACCTCGACGACGGCGGCCGTACCGCCGCCCGGGGCCGCGCCGACGAGCCGCTGCTCGCCTGGCTGCTGATGCACCCGTTCTTCTTTCGCCGACCGCCGAAATCCCTCGACCGCAACTGGTTCTCGCACAAGCTGGCGGGTCAGCTCTCCACGGAGGACGGCGCCGCGACGCTCACGGCCTTCACGGCGCGGGCGGTGGCCCGGGCCCTGGACCACGCCCCCGAGATCCCGACCCGCTGGATCGTGGCGGGCGGCGGCGCGCGCAACGGCGAGCTGGTGCGGCTCCTGAACTATCACCTGCGGTCCGAGATCACGACTGCTGACGCCATCGGATGGTCGTCGGCCTACCTGGAGGCGCAGGCCTTCGCGTATCTGGCGGTCCGCTCCCTCCGGGGCCTCCCGATCACGTTCCCCTCGACCACCGGGGTGAGCGAGCCGAAGACCGGCGGGGTGCTGGCGCGACCGATTGCCTGATCGCGAGGCCCGAACCCGACGAACGGCCCGTCTGTTGGACTTGGATCGAGGCGATCAGGATCCGAGACTTTGGCCGAGACCTACCTGCGCTACCACGACGGCATCGAGACGCCCGCGCCTGATGAGGCCGAAACGATCGATGCGATCATCGCGTCGATGACCCGCGAGAGCGAGACGACGGCCGCGCGCTACGGCCATGCGGTGCGGGCGTCGCACGCCAAGGTCAGCGGCGTGGTCACGGGCGAGCTTCAGGTGCCGGACGACCTCCCGCCCGAGCTAAAGCAGGGTCTGTTCGCCAAAGGCGGCACCTATCCGGTGATCGTGCGATTCGCGCAGGGGCCGGGGGAATTGCTGAAGGACAGCGTCTCGACCCATCGGGGCATGGCGATCAAGGTCCTGGGCGTCCCGGGCGAGACGCTACCCGGCCACGGGGCCGCCACGCAGGATTTCGTGCTCGCCACGGGCCCGGTTTTCCCGAACCCGGACGCGAAGGGCTTCCTGGGCAGCATGAAGCAGCTGGAAGCCGGCACGAAGGCGCCGGAGGCCGTAAAGTCCGTTGTGTCTCACATCGCAAGGGCGGCCGACGCGGTGGTGAAGTCGGCGACCGGCGAGAGCTCGGCGCTGCTGGACTTCTTCGGACACCAGCCTCTGCACCCGCTGGCCGAGCCGTATTATTCCCAGGCCGCGCTCCGCTACGGCGATCATGTCGCGAAGATCGCGGCCTTCCCGGCCGGCGCGCGGCAGCAGGCCCTGGCGGACGAGGAGCTGCATCCGGGCCAGGACCCGGACGCGTTCCGGCACGCGGTCGGTGCCTTCTTCGCGGGCGATGCGGCCGTCTTCGAACTCCGCGTCCAGCTCTGCACCAACCTCGACGACATGCCGGTGGAGGATGCATCGAAGCGCTGGGACGAGGCGGCCAGCCCCTATCGCACCGTGGCGCGACTCGTCCTGCCGGCCCAGGATGCCCGGTCCGAGGCGCGGACGCGCTACGCCGACGACGTGCTGTCCTTCCGGCCGGCCCACAGCCTGGCGGCGCATCGCCCCCTGGGCTCACTGATGCGGGCACGGCTCAAGACCTATCAGGCGCTCTCCAACTTCCGCCACGGCCGCAACCAGACGCCGGAGACGGAACCGACGTCCATCGAGCAGGTACCGGCGTGATGCCGGCGGGTGGGTGAGCCTCGGCCACGCCCTGGGCCGGATCGTCGAGGAATACCCGCTCGCCCGCCTCGATCCGCCGGCCAGGCATCCCCTCGCGGCGGTAATCCGACGCGGGGCGCCGGATGAGCTGCGGGCAGCCCTCGAACCGATCGATGGCCCGTTCCTCGTCAAGGGCAGTCCCGGCCGGGGCACCCGTTGGGCCGCCGTCCCGTGGCTGGCGGTGTTCGACCCGGCCGTCACGACCAGTGCGACGCGGGGCTACTATCTCGTCTACCTGTTCCCGGCGCACCGCCCGGTCGTCCACCTGTCGCTGGCGCAGGGGACCGTCGCCGCGATCCGCGAGCACGGGCCGCGCGCCGAGGCCTACCTGCGCGCCAGCGGGGATGCCCTGCGCGCACGCCTCGCCGACTTCGCCGAGCGCCTGCCGAACCGGTCCATCACCCTCGGCAGCGCCGGCGAGCTGCCGGAGGGCTACGAGGCCGCGCACATCCTCGGCCTGACCTACGCCCTCGACGACCTCGGCGACGAGCGGCGGCTGCGCGCGGATCTGGCGGCGGGCGTGGCGGCTTATCGGGCGCTCAAGGGGCGGGGTGGTCTCGAACGGGGAGAGGCCAAAGAAGGCCTTTCAATCGCATGAACTACCATTCGTATTGAATTATGGATAAATGCATGAAATAAACATTCGGTTTATAGCAAATCGATTGCCATCTAATAAACTCGGATTGACAGAGTGCGATCTAACGACGGGCAATGAATTCGTCTGAAATTCACCTTCGCACAGGGCCCTGTTGAGGTGAAAATGCCGAGCAAGAAGCTCGAGTCACGACAGATGGACAGATCGCTCTCAAAAACAGACCCTCTCCGCGGACCATTCTTATTGTGAATGAGCGAACAAAGCTGACCGAAAATTATGTCAATGCGATCGCTGGATCGATCTTCGCCGTTGGTGGACTGGTGCCAATCTTTGCAGTCTTGCACACATCGAGTCCGCCGAGCGTTCCGATCCCCGGGGTTGTTTGCATCGCGATTGTTTGCTGGATCGCGAGCGCGAGCCGACATTACGCTGCGCGGCGCTTCTTGAAGGAGTTGGTGTCATGAGCATCGTGAATCTCCTCGTCCTGCTGAGCGTTCCCGCGGCAGCGCTTATCCTCGGGTTTGGGGCGCTTCATTTTGCGAAGCGGGCCAACGAGCCCTGAATGCGGCGAGCTTCCTCAGGCTCGTATCGAATGCCAGCCCGGCGGGTTGATCGCGAACTGAACGATCGCATGCATCACCTGCCGTTTGTGCCACCGGCGCTCCCGCGCTAGACGGGCCGCGTCATGTCTCACAACACCTTCGGCCACCTGTTCCGCGTCACGACCTTCGGCGAGAGCCACGGGGTCGCGCTCGGCTGCGTGGTGGATGGCTGTCCGCCCGGCCTCGCGCTGGAGGCCGACGAGATCCAGGCGGAACTCGACCGCCGCAAGCCCGGCCAGTCGCGCTTCACCACCCAGCGCCGCGAGCCCGACCAAGTGAAGATCCTGTCGGGAGTGTTCTCGGACGACCGCACCGGCGGGCGTCAGTTCACGACCGGCACGCCGATCGCGCTGATGATCGAGAACACCGACCAGCGCTCGAAGGACTATTCCGAGATCCGCGACAGCTACCGGCCCGGCCACGCCGACTACACCTACGATGCCAAGTACGGCATCCGCGACTATCGCGGCGGCGGCCGCTCCTCGGCCCGGGAGACCGCGGCCCGGGTCGCCGCGGGCGCGGTGGCGCGCAAGGTGATTCCGGGCATCACCATCCGGGCCGCCCTGGTGCAGATGGGACCGCACGCCATCGACCGGTCGCGCTGGAACTGGGAAGAGGTCGGCAACAACCCGTTCTTCTGCCCCGACCCCGAGACGGCCGCCCTCTACGAGACCTACCTGGACGGGATCCGCAAGGACGGCTCCTCGGTCGGCGCCGTGATCGAGGTGGTGGCCGAGGGCGTACCTCCGGGCCTCGGCGCCCCGGTCTACGGCAAGCTCGACGCGGATCTCGCTGCCGCCATGATGTCGATCAACGCCGTGAAGGGCGTCGAGATCGGCGACGGGTTCGCGGCCGCCGCCCTGCGCGGCGAGGACAACGCCGACGAGATGCGCAGCGGCAACGGCGGGCGCCCGCGGTTCATGGCCAACCATGCGGGCGGCATCCTGGGCGGCATCTCCAACGGCGAGCCGGTGGTGGTGCGTTTCGCCGTGAAGCCGACCTCCTCGATCCTGACCCCGCGCCGCTCGGTGAACCGCGACGGCGGCGAGGTCGACCTGATTACCAAGGGCCGCCACGATCCGTGCGTCGGCATCCGCGCCGTCCCGGTGGCGGAGGCCATGATGGCCTGCGTGCTGGCCGATCACTATCTACGTCACCGCGGACAGGTGGGAGCCGCCTGACGCGCCGCAGCCGAGGCCGATCGCCCCGCGATCGACCGAGCGCTTCGGATCCACGATTTCACAGTCTCGCCCGCGCCGGACCCTTTTCCGGCGCGGGCGAGCCGGGCCTGTCCACCCCGCGCGGGGCGGAGAGATGCGAGACGAGAGAGCGATCCGTGCCCCATTGCACCGTTACCGAGGCCATCGCAGCCTTCGCCCGCGGCGAGATCGTGGTCGTCACCGACGATGACGACCGCGAGAACGAAGGCGATCTCGTCGTCGCCGCCTCGCTCTGCACGCCGGAGAAGATGGCGTTCATCATCCGCAACACCTGCGGAATCGTCTGCGCGCCGATCACCCAGGATGAGGCCCGCCGGCTGCATCTCGACCCGATGGTGGCCTCGAACGACGCGCCGCTGGGCACCGCGTTCACGGTCACGGTCGACACCAAGCACGGGCTGACCACCGGCATCTCCGCGGAGCAGCGCTGCAACACCGTGCGGGCGCTCGCCAACGGCAACATGGGCGCCGGCGACTTCGTCCGCCCCGGCCACGTCTTCCCGCTGATCGCCCGCAACGGCGGCGTGCTGATGCGCTCGGGCCATACCGAGGCCGCGGTCGACCTGTGCAAGCTCGCCGAACTGCCCCCGGTCGGGGTGATCTGCGAGCTCGCAAACGACGACGGCACGGTGATGAAGGGCCCGCAGATCGAGGCCTTTTCCGAGACGCACGGCCTCAAGCGCGTCTCGGTCGCCGACCTCATCGCCTACCGGCAGGCCCGGGACCGGCTGGTGGAGCGGGTCGGGCACTTCACGGTCCATTCCAACCACGGCGACGTGACGGCCTACGCGTTCTCCACGCCGTTCGAGACGATCCAGCAATTTGCCTTCGTGATGGGCGAGATCGGCAACGGCCAGGACGTGCTGGTGCGCCTGCACCGCTCCAACGTCGCCGCCGACGTGATCGGCGGCGGCAAGCAGATCGACGCCGTGCTCAAGCGCTTCGCGTCCGAGGGTCGTGGGGTGCTGGTCTACCTGCGCGACGGCACGGCGGGCGTTCCCATGAAGAGTGCCACCGAGGAGGGCACGGAGGCCCTGCGCGCCCGCCAGTGGCGCGAGGTCGGCCTCGGCGCCCAGATCCTGCGAGACCTCGGCGTCGTGTCGATCCGCAACCTCGCGACCTCGGCGCGCTCGTATGTCGGCCTCTCGGGCTTCGGTATCGAACTCCTGGGCGACGAGCCGCTGGAGGGGTGATCCGAGGCCGGACGCGCCTCAGGCGCGGCGCGCGATGGTCCAGAATGCGGCGCCTGCCATGATGGCGGCGGCGCCCCTGTTCAGCCGGGCGCGGAAGGCAGGTTCGCTCAAGGCATCCCGCGCCCGTGCCGCGAGGGCGGCATAGGGCGTCATCACCACAGCGAGCACCGATCCGGTCAGGCCGACGAGTGTGGCGTAGTCCCCGGTCGTGATGGTGCGAAGGTCGATCAGCGTCGGCAGTACGGCGAGGTAGAAGACGATCGTCTTGGGGTTGGCCAGGGTGACGGTGAGCCCGGCGACGAAGCTCGCCAGCGGCCGGTCGGCCGGGCCGCCCTCCACCCGGTCGGTCCGGCCGGCCGAACGCCAGAGCCGGACCGCCAGGATGGCGAGATACAGGCCGGCGCAGAGCCGGACGACCAAGAACAGTTCGCCCAAAGTCTCCGCGATCAGGGCCAGCCCGAACACCGCCGCAGACAGGAACGTGAGGTCGCCCAGGACCAGCCCCACCGCGAAGGCCATGGCGGCCTTGAAGCCCGAAGAGAGAGCACGCGCGATCAGGGCGACGACGCCGGGGCCGGGCACCGCGGCGGCGACGCCGAGCGCCAAGGCGTAGGTGAGGAAGCCGGCCGACGTCATCGCGCCGAGCCCGGGTCCAACGGGCTTGCGGCGGCCGGGCGGGCCGCCTCCGGTCTCGCGCCGATCATTCTCTGTGACATCGCGCGATTCGCCTGCCCGTTGGTGGACCCGACTATGGCGTGCCGGATGCCGGCGGCAACCGGACACGCGAGGGGCCTACCGGTCAGCCGTTTCGAGGTGTTTGGATCGCTCTGCACGCGAGGCGCTTCGGCCATGGGACCAAGCGTTTTGGAGGGCGCAGGCTAGGTCCGAGGGCATGCGACCAGCTCTCGCCAAGGTGACCGCCGAGAAGTGGGCGGGGAAGGAACAGACCTGTCGCCGACGGTTATGCTTCCTCCGCGGATCCCAGGGTTCCGCGGACATTTCAGCCGCTGCCCTGTCATCCCGGGGCGCAGTAGGCGAGCCCGGGATCCAGAACCCCGTACGGCGCAAGTCACTGATCCGACACTGGTTCTAGATCCTAGGCTCCGCTTCGCGGCCCCGGGATGACGAGGCAGTTTTCAGAACGCCCTCGGCAAAGACCAGGAGTCACTGGCCAAGCGGGACAGTCCTGTGCCGACCTTTGCTCGAACATCTCGATAGGTCTGGGCCTACCGGCCCATGAGTGCGTCGACATGGGCGGACACGGATTTGGCGAGGCCTTCCAGGCTGTAGCCGCCCTCGAGCACCGAGACGATCCGGCCGCCGGCGGACCGCTCGGCCAAGTCCATCAACTTGCGGGTCGCCCACCCGAAATCCTCCGCTTCCAGCCGGAGATTGGCCAGCGGGTCGAGGCGGTGAGCATCGAAGCCCGCCGAGATCACGATCACGTCGGGCTGGAAAGTCTCCAGCCGCGAGAGGATGCCGGCGTCGAACGCCTCGCGGAACACCTCGCCGTCGTCGTTGGGCCGCAGCGGCACATTGACGATCGTGTCCTTCTCGCCGCGCTCCGAGGCGGCGCCGCTGCCCGGATACAACGGCATCTGGTGGGTCGAGCAGTAGAGCACGCTGCCATCGTCCCAGAAGATGTCCTGGCTGCCGTTGCCGTGATGCACATCCCAATCGACCAGCGCGACGCGCTCGGCACCATGCTTTTGCAGGGCGTAGCGGGCCGCGATGGCGGCGTGGTTGAACAGGCAAAAGCCCATCGAGCGGGTCCGCTCCGCATGGTGCCCGGGCGGGCGCATCGCCACGAAGGCGTTGCGGCATTCGCCGGCCATGACCGAATCCAGGGCATGGTTGGCGCCCCCGATCGCCCGCAGGGTCGCCTCCAGGCTACCGGCGGACAGGATGGTGTCGGCATCGATCCCGACCATCCCGTGCTCCGGGACCGCCGCCACCAATGCGTCCACGTACTCGCGCGGATGCGCCAGGGTGGCCACCTCGATCTCCGCCCTGGGCGCCGCGACCCGCACGAGGCCCGCGAAGCGCTCGTCCTCCAGGGCGCGCTCGATCGCACGCATCCGCGCCGGCCGCTCCGGATGGCCCTCCGGCACCTCGTGGTCGAAACTCGCGGGATGGCTGACGTACAGGGTGGTCACGACGGTCGCTCCCGGGTGCGGTCCTGTCGCGCGCCTGCAACAAGAGCCGGCAATGTGCCATGGGCGGAACGCGCGGACTACGGGTGCGTGCCCGCCCTGATTATAGTTGCTCGACTCTTCCGCGGGCGCATTGCGGCCGGGCCGCATGCCCGGCGGCGCGGAGGAGGTCCGAGAACAGCCGCATGCGTCTCATCCCGCGTCTCATCCCGCGTCTCATCCCGGCCATCGCCTGCGTCGTCCTGCTCGCGGGCTGCACGTTCAAGGCCGTGCCCGACCCGAAGGTTTCGGCCCGCGACGCCGAGTTCATGGCGCTCGTGCCCGACGCCGAGTTCGATCCGCACTTCGCGCGCTACCAGGTGAGCGATCCGACCGGACAGCCTCCGGGCACGATCGTCGTCGAGACCAGGGAGCGCCAGCTCTACCTCGTGCTGCCGGACGGCAAGGCGATCCGCTACGGCGTCACGGTGGGTGATGAGGCCTATGGCTGGACCGGGACAGCCACGGTCACCCGCAAGGCCGAGTGGCCGGCCTGGAACCCTCCGGCCGAGATGATCCGGCGCTGGCCGCACGTTCACGCGATGGAGGGCGGACCGATGAACCCGCTCGGCGCGCGCGCCCTCTACCTGTCCGATCACGGCAAGGACACGCTCTACCGGATCCACGGAACCAACGAGCCGGAGAAGATCGGCCAAGCGGTCTCGTCGGGCTGCATCCGCATGCGCAACATCGACGTGGTGGACCTGTTCGATCGTGCCCCGGTCGGAGCCACGGTCATCGTCCGGTAACGCAACTGGTCAACGTCCCAATAAGCCTGCTTGCTCGGTGCGTGTTTACCTGAACTTCCGTTCAGATCTTGCCGTTAACTTCCGGCAGGGGTGCCGTCCCGTAAGTTCAAATCACACCGGGACAAACACCGACCGCAGCAAAGGTCGGAGGAGCAGGCAGCCATGACCATGATCTCCGTTCAACAGTTCTGCAACCATGCCGTTTCCACTGGCGCGATCAGCGACGAGGACCTGCTGGTCCTCAAGCGCGAGGTTCTGCCGGAGGGGATCATGAGCCGCGACGAAGCCGACATGCTGATCGCCCTGGAGCGGGCCGTGATCGGCTCCGAGGCCTTCGCGGACTTTCTTGTGGCTTCGGTGGTCGACTTCGCCGTGTGGGGCCTGCGCCCGACCGGCTACATCGACCGGGATGTCGCCGCCTGGCTCGCTAGCTCGCTCAGCGGCCGGGACGGCCCGAGCCCGGTCGGCGCCCGGATCGCCATGGAGATCGTCCGTGAGGCGGAAGGCAGCGCCGAGACCTTGATGGCCTTCGCGCTGGACGCCAACCGCTGGACCCGTGAGGCGGCCCAGGCTCCGCGCCTCACCTTCGCGCTCGCCGCCTGAGCGACCCTTCGACCAAGGCGCAGCTTCCGTCCGCGGCGCAACTGATCTATCGGGACAGTCAAGCCGGTGTGCAATCCGGCGATCTCGAAAGTGATGCGCCAGCGATGTTCGATAAGATCCTGATCGCCAACCGGGGCGAAATCGCCTGCCGGGTCATCAAGACCGCCCGGAAGATGGGCATCAGGACGGTGGCAGTCTATTCGGACGCCGACCGCGATGCAGTGCACGTCGCGATGGCCGACGAAGCGGTCCATATCGGCCCCGCCGCCGCGGCGCAGTCCTACCTGGTCATCGAGAAGATCATCGAGGCCTGCCGGCAGACCGGCGCCCAGGCGGTCCATCCCGGCTACGGCTTCCTGTCCGAGCGCGAGGCCTTCCCGAAGGCCCTCGAGGCCGCCGGCATCGTGTTCATCGGCCCCAATCCCGGCGCCATCGCCGCCATGGGCGACAAGATCGAATCCAAGAAGGCGGCCGCCGCCGCCAACGTCTCAACCGTCCCGGGCTACCTTGGCGTGATCGAGAGCCCCGAGCACGCCGTCGAGATCGCCGACGGCATCGGCTACCCGGTGATGATCAAGGCCTCCGCGGGCGGCGGCGGCAAGGGCATGCGCATCGCCCATTCGTCGGGCGAGGTCGCCGAGGGATTCGCCCGCGCCAAGTCCGAGGCGTCCTCGTCCTTCGGCGACGACCGGGTGTTCGTGGAAAAGTTCATCACCGACCCGCGGCACATCGAGATCCAGGTGATCGGCGATAAGCACGGCAACGTGATCTATCTCGGCGAGCGCGAGTGCTCGATCCAGCGCCGCAATCAGAAGGTGATCGAGGAGGCGCCGTCGCCGCTGCTCGACGCCGAGACGCGCCGGAAGATGGGCGAGCAGGCCGTCGCCCTCGCCAAGGCCGTGAACTACGATTCCGCCGGCACGGTCGAGTTCGTCGCCGGCCAGGACAAGTCGTTCTACTTCCTCGAAATGAACACCCGTCTCCAGGTCGAGCACCCGGTGACCGAGATGATCACCGGCCTCGACCTCGTCGAGCTGATGATCCGGGTCGCGGCGGGTGAATCGCTGCCGCTCACCCAGGAACAGGTGAAGCTGGACGGCTGGGCGGTCGAGAGCCGCGTCTACGCCGAGGATCCGACCCGCAACTTCCTGCCCTCGATCGGACGTCTGACAACCTACCGGCCGCCGGAGGAGGGCCGTCAGGGCACCGCGATCGTGCGCAACGACACCGGCGTGGAGGAGGGCGGCGAGATCGCGATCCACTACGATCCGATGATCGCCAAGCTGGTCACCTGGGCGCCGACCCGGGCTGAGGCGATCGCAGCGCAGGGCGACGCGCTCGACGCCTTCGCGATCGACGGCATCCGCCACAACATCCCGTTCCTCTCCGCACTGATGGCGCATCCGCGCTGGCAGGAGGGCGAGCTCTCCACCGGCTTCATCGCCGAGGAATTCCCGAACGGCTTCGTCGCCCCGGAGCCCGCGGGTGCGGTGTCGATCCGCATGATGGCCGCGGCGGCGGCGATCGACCACAAGCTGAACCAGCGCAAGCGCGGCATCTCCGGGCAGATGCGCGCGCCGGGCCTGTTCGCGTTCGAGCGGGACCGCGTCGTGATCCTGGCCGGCCAATCCTACGCGGTGACCATCGAGCCGGAGGGCGAGGACCTGATCGTCACCCGCGATGACGGCACGGCGCTGACGGTGGCGAGTGCGTGGCGCCCCGGCGAGCCGGTCTGGATCGGAACGATCGGCTCCGAGCGCGTCGCCATCCAGGTGCGCGGCCTGCTGAACGGCGTGTTCCTGCAGCATGCCGGCGCGGCCGCCGAGGCCCGGGTCTACACCCGCCGGGAAGCCGAACTCGCCGCGCTGATGCCGGTGAAGGAGCAGGCCGGCTCGGGCAAGCAGGTGCTCTGCCCGATGCCGGGTCTCGTGAAGCAGATCCTGGTCACCGAGGGCCAGGAGGTGAAGAACGGCGAGCCGATCGCGGTGGTCGAGGCGATGAAGATGGAGAACATGCTCCGCGCCGAGCGCGACGCCACGGTCGCGAAGATCCACGCCAAGGAAGGCGACAGCCTCGCGGTCGACGCGGTGATCCTCGAATTCGCCTGATCGCAGCGCGCTCGTCGTGACTGCAGTTCACAACGAGCAGACGAAGCTCCTGGCCACCGCGCTGAACAACATCGCGGTGGCTTTCGCGGTGATCGGGTTCGTAACGCCGATCACGGCCATGAGTTTTGGAGTCGCGAGCGCGCCGACCTTGCGTCCGGCCACCGCATTCTTCGCGGCGATCTGGCTTTCCGCAGGCATCGGCTTACATGCGATCGGCAGGCGCGTGCTGCGGAGCATCAAGCCATGAGCTCGGGCGAAATCTTCGTGACGTTCGTGATTCCCGCCGTCACCGTCGCCGTGGCCTACGCGGCGATGCAGGCGAACGAGTGGGCCGTGCAGCGCGACGAGCGCAAATCGGGGAAGTGACTCGACCGGTCGGCCGCTGATCGCTGCGGTATGCCCCTCTACTTCGCCTACGGCGCGAACATGGATGCCGCCGCGATGGCCCTGCGCTGCCCGGTCTCGCGGCTGATCGGCGGCGGCTCCCTGAAACGGCATCGCTTCATCGTCATGCGCGAGGGCTACGCCTCGGTGGTGCGCGATCCCGCCCGGGTGGTGCACGGAGTCCTGTGGGAGCTGGCGCTCGACGACATCCCGGCGCTGGACCGCTACGAGGGCGTCGCGGGCGGGCTCTACGCCAAGGCGACGCTGCCCGTGACCACGGCCGCCGGCACCAAGCGCGCCCTGATCTATCTCGGCCGCTCCACCGCACCGGGCCGGCCAAGACCCGGATACCTCGACGCCGTGCTGGCGGCCGCGCGTGCCGCCCAGCTTCCGCCGGCCTATATCCGCGAACTCAGTACCTGGATGCGCGGACCGCCCGCCTGAACGGGCGGCAGTTGGTACGCAACCTGCTTGCTCGCGATCGACCGGGGCAGCCACACCAGCCTTTCGCCCCGGAAAGCTGTCGTATTTGCGCAGCGCGCCCTTCGGTCAACGGCGATCGGCGGCCGCGTGCGAGGGAGAGGTTCGCATGTCCTATCTGGCGCCCGCCGATTTCGTGAAGAAGGCCGTCGATGCCGGTGAATCGAAGGTCTTCATGGCCACCAAAGACACCTTCATCCGGGCCTACATGGCCGGCGCGATCCTGGCGCTCGCGGCCGCCTTCGCGGTGACGATCAACCAGACCACCGGTCAGCCGCTGGTCGGCGCGCTGCTGTTCCCGGTCGGCTTCTCGATGCTGTACCTGCTCGGCTACGATCTGTTCACGGGCGTCTGCGTGCTCACGCCGCTCGCCTTGATCGATAAGCGCCCGGGCGTCACCGTGGCCGGCATCGCCCGGAACTGGACATTGGTGTTCTTCGGCAACTTCGCCGGCGCGCTCACCACCGCATTGATGATGGCCATCGTGTTCACCTTCGGCTTCGCCACCGAGCCGAACGCCGTCGGCAAGGCGATCGCCGGCATCGGCGAGGCGCGCACCCTCGGCTACGAGAAGTACGGCGCCGCCGGCATGCTGACGCTCTTCGTGCGCGCGATGATGTGCAACTGGATGGTCTCCACCGGCGTGATCGGGGCGATGCTGTCCACCTCGGTGCCCGGCAAGGTAATCGCCATGTGGATGCCGATCACGGTGTTCTTCTTCATGACCTTCGAACATTCGGTCGTGAACATGTTCCTGTTCCCGTCGGCGATCCTCATGGGCGGCCACCTGACCGTCATGGATTACCTGCTGTGGAACGAGATCCCGACCCTGCTCGGGAACATCGTCGGCGGCCTCGCCTTCACCGGCCTGATGCTCTACTCGACCCACGTCCGTACGGGCGAGACGCGTTCGGCCCGGGTCGGCGCCGGCGTGCGTCGCCCGATGGCGGCCGAATAAGCTGTATGGCAGCCCGGGCCGTTCGCGCGGGCTTGTTGCGAGGCGGTGCCGATCCGATGAGCGTGACCTGCACCGTCTCAGTAATCGTCAAGGGACGCGTCCAGGGCGTCTCCTACCGAGCCTGGACCCAGGCCGAAGCACGCGCGCTGGATCTGACCGGCTTCGTCCGCAACCGCGCCGACGGCTCGGTCGAGGCCGTGTTCTGTGGCGCGCCGGATGCGGTGGACCGGATGGTCGCGTTATGCCGCTCCGGCCCGCCCCACGCCCGCGTCGGCGAGGTCATCGTGCAGGAAGGCGGCGATCCGCCCGAGACGCACGGCTTCGACATCCTGCGGGGTTGATCCGGGCGGGTTCTGCGCGGCGGGCCGGACTGGTATGGCCGTCAGGCCGTATCCGAATCCGCTTCCCTGGCGCTCCGAGATCATGACCGACCCGACCACCGGCAGCGCCGCCTTCTCGCCCCTCGATATCGGGGCCCTGGTGTACTTCATCCTCGCCTGGGTGGCGTACGGCCTGTCGGTCGGGCGCCTGCGCGGTCGGATGGTTTCCCTCAGCCAGATCATGAACGTCCACCGGTCCAACTGGGCCCGGCAGGTCATCGGCCGCGACAACCGGGTGGTCGACACGCAGATCAACGCCTCGCTGCAGAACGGGACCGCCTTCTTCGCCTCGACCTCGCTGATCGCGCTGGGCTCGGTGCTGACCCTGTCGCGCTCCGGCGACGACGTGCTCAACCTGTTCGCGACCCTGCCGTTCGGCACGGTGGCGAACCGGACCACCTGGGAGTTGAAGGTCGCCGGCCTCGCATTCGTGTTCGTCTACGCGTTCTTCAAGTTCGCCTGGGCCTACCGGCTATTCAACTACGCGGCGATCCTGCTCGGGGCCGTGCCGTCGAAGGGGTCCGGCGCCAGCGACACCGAGATGCTGCGGGCCGTCCGCCGGGTGGCGGCGATGAACGTCAGCGCGGGGCGCCATTTCGCCCGGGGGCAGCGCGCGTTCTTCTTCGCGCTGGCCTATCTCGGCTGGTTCATCAGCCCATATGTGTTGCTCGCCTCGACAACCTCCGTGGTCATCATCATGTGGCGTCGACAGTTCGCCTCGGAGATCCGCAAGGCGTTGCTGGAGGCCGGTGAAGGGCCGCACGAGGGTCCGCTCCTGGCCCCCGCCGAAGAGGCACGGATATGACCACGACCAAAGCTGACGAGGCAACGATCGAGGAAACCCTGCTTGGCCTCGTGGCCGAGCGTGGGGCCGGCAAGACGATCTGCCCGTCGGAGGTGGCCAGGGCTCTGGGCGGTCCGCATCCGGACGGATGGGGCCCGCTGATGCAGCCGGTGCGCCGGGTGGCGGTGCGGCTCGCCCATGCGGGCCGGGTCGCGATCCTGCGCAAGGGTAAGCCGGTGGACCCGGACGACTTCCGGGGGATCTACCGGCTGGCGCTGCCGGGTGCGGCGACCGGCTCCGGCCCGGGCAACCAATCCGGCGTGTAGCCGGCGAGGCGATAGACCGCGAGGCCGATCCACTCTTTCACGGCCAGATCGAGCTGGAGGAGCCCCTCCGAAGCGAAGCCGTGGAAATGGGCGACGTCGCCCCAGCCCCGGGTCCGGTAATCCACCGGGAAGGCATCGACCGTGAAACCCGCATTCCGGAAACACCCGATCGCCCGGGGCATGTGCCAGGCCGACGTCACGAGCAACCAGCGCTCGCCGGGCTTCGGTTGAACCAGCGCAGCGGAGAACATCGCGTTCTCGTAGGTGTTGCGCGATCGGTTCTCGAGGATCATGCGCGTCCGCGGCAGCCCGATGACATCCGCCTGGCGACTGACGATGTCGGCCTCCGAAATGCCGCCCCCGATGAAGCCACTGCCGCCGGAGAAGACCAGCCGGGCCCCGGGGAAACGGCGGGCTAGGTCGGCGAAGTAGATCTGCCGCTCGCCGGCATCGTTGACGATGACCTGATCCCGCACCTCGGACGGACCCGCTTCGATGGCACCGCCGAGCACGACGATCCCGGTCGGCGCGGGCCCGTCGTCCGGGTACGGCGCGAAGCGCTGCTCCAGCGGCAACATCGCCATGTCCGACAGCGGTGACAAACCGCCCAGTATCAGGCCCAGCAGGCCGAGACCGGCGAGCCCCAGACCGGAGCGTCGCCGGCGCGTCACCGCCACCAGACCGAGGCCGATCAGGACGGCGAAGAGGCAGAAATTCGATGGGGTGATCAGAAAGTAGACCACCTTCGAAAGCGGAAAGAACATCGGTAGGCCTCAAGCCGGCTTCGTCTCGGCCTCGAACCGGGCCAGGGCCGCGGCGTCCGGCGGAAGCAGGCTGGCGAGGTTTTCGCCCCTCTCGGCCTCGCGCTGGATCCACAGGTCCAGGCGCTGTTGCTCGACGGCCTCCAGGGCGACCCGCTCGGCGAGGTCGGCCGGTAGCGCGACGATCCCGCCGGACCCGCAGACCACGATGTCGCCGGGATGGATGGCGGCCCCGCCGCATGAGACGCGTTCCTGCGCGCCGACCAGGGCGAGGGTCTCGCTGCCGGCCTCTTGCGCGGACCAGACCGGCAGACCGGTGGGATCCGGCAGGGCGCCGTCGGTGATCAAGCCGGCGACGCCGCGCTGGGCGAGCCGCGCCGCCACGATCGCTCCGAAGGGGAGGGCGAGGCCGGAACCCGCGGCATCGATGACCAGCACGGCACCCTCCGGAACGGCGTCGATCGCGGCAGCGAGGTCACCGGCGGCATCGTTCCGAGCGGGAATCATCCGGAGGGTATAGGCAGGGCCGATGGCACTGCCGCCCCGTGCCGTCAGGCCGCGCGGGCTGAACGCCTTGATCCCGGCGCGCGTCAATGCCCGCGCCAGGCTGGCCGGCGTTACGGCGGAGAGCGCATCGCGCAGGGTCGGGTCGATCGCCATCGGGATGTTCCGTGAGGGGCCGCCGGACGGATCGGCGCGTTGCCGTCAAGGTGGATCGCGCGGGCGTGCCGACAAGGCCGCGCTTGATTCCTCGCTGCGCAACACGTCGGCCCGGTCTCCAAGAAATACCGGTGGGACAGACACTCCTGCCACCGTGACCGGATCGGCGGTGTCACGCCGGCCCGCGGCTCAGGCGATCGGCTCGCCGAGCGCCCGAGCCGCACCGGGCCTGCCGGCGAGCCGTTCGTACCAGCGGCGCAGGGCCGGGCGTTCGATGCGCTCGGCCGGCAGGTTCAGCCAGCGATGAGCGGCGCAGCCGAGCGCAATGTCGGCGATGCCGAAGCCGTCGCCCACCATGTAATCTCGGTCCGTCAGATGCGCGTCCAGCATGGCCGCCAGCGCCTCCGTCCGCGTCATCGAGGCGGCGACCACCGTCCGGTCGGGATTCTGCGAGCGGTAGAGCTGCCAGAACGCGTCGCGCATCGCGGGCGTGAAGGTGGTGGCCTGCCAGTCCAGCCATTGATCGACATGGGCGCGGGTCCGCGGATCGGCCGGCAGCGCCAGGGTCGGAGCGGTCGAGGCCACGTAGCGCAGGATGGCGTTCGACTCCCAGAGAACGAACCCATCCTCCTCGAGGGTCGGAACGAGCCCGTTCGGGTTCTTGCCGCGGTAGGCGCGATCGGCGACGATGCCATGCGCACCGCCGGCATCGATCCGCTCATAGGCGAGTCCGGCCTCGTCGAGTCCCCAAACGACCTTCTGCACGTTCACCGAGGTGAGCCGCCCCCAGAGCTTGCGCATCGTCACCAAGACCTCCCTCAGACTTTCGGCGGGTAGGCGTGCTCGCACCCGTTCGGATCGGTGACCCGCGTCCCGTCGCCAGCCTCGCGCAGGTACCCGGGGCCGACCGGCACCTTGCCGTGGCCGCCGGGAATGTCGAGCACGTAGGTCGGCTGGGCCAGACCCGAGAGGCGGCCGCGCAGGGCGCGCATCAGCGCCTGTCCCGCGTCGAGGCTGGTGCGCAGGTGGCCGGTGCCCGGAGCCAGGTCGCCGTGATGCAGGTAGTAGGGCTTGATCCGGTTCTCCACGAAGGTCCGCATCAGCGCCTCCAGGGTGGCGGGATCGTCGTTGACCCCGCGCAGCAGCACCGACTGGCTGACCATCGGGATCCCGGCATCGACCAGCCGGGCGCAGGCTTCTTGAGCGGCCCCGGTGAACTCACGCGGGTGGTTGGCGTGGAGCGCCACGAACACCGCGCGCCCGAACCGCTTAAGCGACCGCACCAGATCGTCGCCGACGAGGTCGGGTTTCACAACCGGCACGCGGGTGTGGATCCGCATCACCCGGACATGCGCGATCACCGACAGCCGGTCGGCGATCGCGCCGAGCCGGCGGGGCGAGAGCGCGAACGGATCGCCGCCGGTGACGACGACCTCCCAGATCCGCGGGTCCTGCGCGATGTAGCCGAGGGCGCCGTCGAGCTCCGCGTCGGTCAGGGAGCCGAGGCCGTGCGGCCCGACCATCTCCCGGCGGAAACAGAATCGGCAATAGACCGGGCAGATGTGCAGCGGCTTCAGCAGTACCCGGTCGGGGTAGCGGTGAACGATGCCCACAACCGGAGCGTGCGCCTCGTCGCCGATCGGGTCGGCGCGCTCCTCCGGGGCGGCGACGGCCTCCTCGGCCCGCGGCACGAACTGACGGGCGATCGGATCCGCCGGATCGTCCCGGTCGATCAGTTCGGCCATGTCCGGGGTGACCGAGACGGCGTAGCGCGCCAGCACATCGTGCAGCGCCTCCGCCTCCGGGCCGGACAGCAGGCCGGCCTCGGCGAGGTCGGCGGCGCTGCGCAGCGTGCGGTTCACGGCAGGGTCTCCACCACCGGCGTCCAGATCACGTCGTCCACGCGATTCGCGCCGCAGGCCAGCATGGCCAAGCGGTCGAAGCCGAGGGCGATGCCCGACGCGTCGGGCATTACGGCCAATGCTTCGAAGAAGTCGGAGTCGATCGGATACGCTTCGTCGTAAACGCGCAGCTTCACCGCCATCTCCGCGTCGAAACGGCGGCGTAACGCGACCGGATCGGTCAATTCTCCGAAGGCATTCGCGAGTTCGACACCGCAGGCATAGAGCTCGAACCGTTCGGAGACCCGCGGATCGTCCGGCACCGGGCGGGCCAGGGCCGCCTCGCTGATCGGGTATTCGCACAGGATCGTCGGGCGCCCGATACCAAGATGCGGCTCGATCCGCGCAACCAGAACCCGCGAAAACAGATCCGCCCAAGTGTCATCCGGGGCGACGCGCAGGTCCGCCGCCTCCACGGCGCCGGCAAGGGCGTCGCGGTCGGTCTCGCCATCCGGCGCTAGTGTGGCCAGCAGATCGATGCCGGCAAAGCGCGCGAACGCCTCAGCCAGGGTCAGCCGCTCGCACGCGGCGAACGGGTCGGCCTCCCGGCCCCGGTAGACGAACCGGCGTGTGCCGGCGGTCTCGGCGGCAAGCGTCAGAAGCTCGGCGCAATCGGCCATCAACGCCGTGTAGGGCACGCCAGCGCGGTACCATTCCAGCATGGTGAATTCGGGGTGGTGCAGAGGGCCGCGCTCACGGTTTCGGAACACCCGAGCGACACTGAGGAGCCGCGTTTCGCCCGCAGCCAGCAGCTTCTTGCAGGCGAATTCCGGGGAGGTGTGCAGGTAGAGCGGCGTCCGCGCGCCACTGCCGCCGATGGCTTCGGTGGCGAAGGCCGAGAGATGCGCTTCGTTGCCGGGGGAGACCTGCAGGCAGGCGGTCTCGGCCTCGACGAAGTCCCGCTCCGCGAACCAGGCCCGGAACGCGGCCAGAATCCGGTTGCGCAGCAGCAGGCGAGGCCTGCGGTCGGCGTGGCGGTCGGGCGCCCACCAGGGCGAGACAGCTCCGGTCACAATCGGTCTCCAGCATGGCCGGCCCCAGGCACGAGCGAGCCGCCCTGAGTGCGACCCAGGCGCGAGGCTGGCCTCCGATCCACCGCGGGGAAGCATCGGTGCCTTTCGCCGAGACCGCCGGGTTAGGTTCGCCGGCTGGCAACCACGCCGCAGATGCGATAGTGGCGGGGCCTGAGATCCAGTGCACGCGCTTGGCGCGTGCCGACCCGCCTTGTCAATGCAGGACCGAATTCCGTGAAGGTGATCGCCTCAACGCTCCGCAAGGGCAACGTCGTCGACAAGGACGGCAAGCTCTACGTGATCCTGTTCGTCGAGAACATCCATCCCGGCAAGGGCACCCCGGTGACCCAGCTCGACATGCGCCGCATCACGGACGGCGTGAAGGTGTCCGAGCGCTACCGGACCACCGAGCAGGTCGAGCGGGCCTTCGTGGAGGATCGCGAGCACACCTTCCTCTACAGCGACGCCGAGGGGTTCCACTTCATGAACCCCGAGAGCTACGAGCAGGTCGCTGTACCGGCGGACGTGGTCGGCGACGCCGCCCCCTACCTTCAGGAGGGCATGGCCGTGATGCTGTCGAGCCATAACGACGTGCCGCTGACCATCGAGTTGCCCCAGCGGGTGACCTTGGAGGTCACCGAAACCGAGCCGGTGCTCAAGGGCCAGACCGCCTCCTCGTCCTACAAGCCCGCCACCCTCTCGAACGGCGTCCGCACCACCGTGCCGCCTCACATCGCCGCCGGTACCCGCGTGGTGGTGATGACGGCGGACGGCGCCTACGTCGAGCGCGCCAAGGATTGATTTGCTAGGGGATTATGACTGCGAGACGATCATGGCGTGGGCTGGAGATCTTATCTTGCCCGCGCCCTGATCCTGAGATGCCGACGCAAAGCAGGTGTTGATCAGGAGTTCTCCCGATCGTTCGACGATCCCTGAGCGGCTCCTTCGAAGCCCGCGATACGTTCTTCGCTAGACCAAGGCAGTGGGTTGGACGCACCCTGCGCTGTCTTGCAAGGCTGCCGCGGTTCGTATCCTACTTCGGCATTCGAGAGGCCGCCTCGATCGACCCGTAGCAGCCCTGCGATAGGGCCTGTGCCCGCAACCGCTCTGCCGGGCTGAAGGGGCGACCATCCTCCCGGAAAAGATCCTCCTTGATCAGCGCATCGGAGGTGCACCGGGCCGCGATGCGGCAGAGCGGCGGCTCCCCGCCGGTGCGTGTGCAGATCGTCACGTAATCGGCCCGAAACGCGCGGAGACCAGCCATCGGGTTCGGTCCCGTCAGGGTGACGAGACCGGTGAGCAGCCCCAGCAGCACGGGCTGGTGCACGAGATACACGATCAGGCTGTGGCGCCCCAAGAACGTCGCCGCACGCCCAGGTGCCGAACGCGGCGCCCAGTTGCCGAGCCGGGACCGCGCAAGAATCGGCAGGCCGAGCCGCCCGAGGACGATCCCCGACAAGACGAACCCGAACCACGGGAATAACGGCACGTAATCGTTGGTTCGCGGCGTCCCGGAACCAAGGCCGAGGAAGAACAAGATCGGGTCATCGAGCGGAGACCCGTGCACCACGAGCGGTGCGGCGAAGACCGCCATCGTGGCGAGCGCCGTCACCGCCACAGGGGCGAAGAGGAACGGCAGGCCGAGCACGCTCGAGAGGGCAATGCAGTGCAGGATGCCGAAGAACACGTACGCGTCGGGAAACGCGATCCAGGTCCCGAGTGTCACGAGGAGCGCAGCCCCGCCGATCCGCGCAAGCCTCAGCACGGTCTGGCGCGCACGAATGCCGCGCCCGTTCATCAAGACCAGTCCGACGCCGACGAGCGTGAGGAAGGTCCCGGCGATCGTCTCCGCCGCCCGATGGCCCGCCGCCGTCAGCGCGTAATTCTCGGCTGTCAGCCGCAGGAAGCCGAGGTCCCAAAGCGTGTGGTAGCTCGCCATCGCCACGAGGGCCGCTGCCCGCACCGCGTCGATGATCGGGTAGCGGCCTGACCGCGCGGCGCGCGTGGTCGTCTCAGGGGGCGTGGGAAGTG
This sequence comes from Methylobacterium sp. CM6246, assembly GCF_054818005.1. Taxonomy (NCBI): domain Bacteria; kingdom Pseudomonadati; phylum Pseudomonadota; class Alphaproteobacteria; order Hyphomicrobiales; family Methylobacteriaceae; genus Methylobacterium; species Methylobacterium sp. CM6246. The sequence goes on along the minus strand of NZ_JBTXKY010000001.1, from coordinate 5,117,467 downwards.
CGGGGGCTATCGACATGGCGATGGGCTCAAACCACGCCTGGACCTCGGACGCCACCGCTGCTCGTGATCGCGCCGCGCCCTTGCCGCGATCGAAACTGCTCTCGAAGACGTGAACACGGGCGCACGAAGGTCGCAAAAACCTGATTGGACGCGATATGGCGGGCGATCCAGATGCCTTGGTGGCGACAGGACGCCCAATTCCGCTCTCCCTGCGACCGATCGACTGTTGCGGACCTGCCTCCCCCAGGCAAGATTGCAACTCGCGAGGGCTCCTATGCCGGTCATATGGGCTTTCCGGGAATCAGGACTTCGTTAATCTTGCTGTGAGAGCGCGCGGCGTGATTCGGTGTAGGTTGCTCGGCCATGTCTGATGAACGCGGATCCGGGCCGCAGAATCCCAATCGGACCGAGGACAGCCGTGTCGCCGAAGCGGCCGGCGGTGAGGACGAGGCACTCGACCTCGTAGAGGTCTCCGGCCGCATCAAGTGGTTCGACGTGTCCAAGGGCTTCGGCTTCATCGTACCCGACGACGGCGCCCCCGACATCCTGCTGCACGTCACCTGCCTGCGGCGGGACGGGTTCCAGGCGGCCAGCGAAGGCGCGCGCATCGTCGTCGAGGCGGTGGAGCGCCCGCGCGGCTGGCAGGCGTTCAAAGTTCTGACTTTGGATCAGTCCGCGGCCGTGCATCCCTCCGAGATGCCGATGCCGCGCACCCACGTCTCGGTCACGCCAACGAGCGGCCTGGAGACGGCGGTGGTGAAGTGGTTCAACCGGCTGCGCGGCTTCGGCTTCCTGACCCGCGGCGACGGCACGCCGGATATTTTCGTCCACATGGAAACCCTGCGCCGCTACGGCATCGCCGAGCTCAAGCCGGGCGACGCCGTTTTGGTGCGCTACGGCGACGGCTCCAAGGGCGTCATGGCGGCCGAGATCCGTCTCGTCGACGGGGCGCTCCCGGCCTCTCACTGACGCCCCATTTCGCGCGCGCTATCTGAATCTGCGGTCGGCACACCGCCCGCGACCACATTTCCCGAGAGGCTGTCCTTGAGAGTTCTATTCCGCGTCCCGCAAGCGGCGGCCATCGCCTGCCTCATCCTGGTCGCGCCGCTTTCCGTCCATCAGGCCACTGCCCAGAGCGCATCACCGCAGAACGCCGTCAAGACAGAGCCACTGACCATCGCCACCAAGGCCGGGCCGAAGCGGTTCGACGTCGAGGTGATGCGTGACGACGCCGGCCGATCCCGTGGGCTGATGTTCCGCCGGCACATGGCGCCCGAGCATGGCATGCTGTTCGATTTCGAACGCGCCGAACCCGTGACCATGTGGATGAAGAACACCTATCTGCCGCTCGACATGCTGTTCATTCGTCCGGACGGGACCGTGAGCCGGATCGCCGCCGACACCGAGCCGCTGTCGACCGCGATCATCCCGTCCGGCAGCCCTGTCTCTGCCGTACTCGAACTCAATGCCGGGACGGCCGCCAAGCTCGGGATCCAGGCTGGCGACCGGATCGAGCACCCTTTGTTCAAGGGTCGCTGAGGCGACTGGGTCTGGCGTGAACGCAGCGGGAACAATGGCCTTGACCGTCGGGATGTTCCGGGCCAATGTTCCGGAATTGTTCCGGCGCTTCGGAGTGCCGGCCTTGCGCGGAGGACCCGATGAGCAACGTGGCCGATGCCGAGCTGTTCGGCAACGACGATTGGTCGGTGAGCGCGGACGGGCTAGAGCACCGTTGCACGGGTTACTTCATCAGCCGGGACGGCCTTACGACACGGCGGGCCGAAAACCTTTGGGACTGGCCGCTGCAGATGGCCGAAAAGTCCTGGTGCCGGCCAAGCCTGTTTCGCGAGGCATTCCTGGCAGCGCTCGACCAATTCGGAATCGCGCGCGATGCCGACCTGACTCGATCCTTTGCATTGGGCTACGGGATCCGAGCAGTGAACGCATCCACGCCGGACAGCTTCGTAACGCTTGCCGACGTGCTGAAGCCCCGCGCGGCTCCGGCGACGGCCCGTGTCGCGGCCAAGCCGGTCAGGCGCGCACTGGCGGCGGCAGGCGCATGAAGGTTCGGGTGTACCGCGGACGCATTTGACCATGGCCGGTGCCGGCGGATAGCCCTCTACGTAGGACCGCGGGAGGGAAGATCATGGCAGACAGCAATCACGCCGAACTCGACGGGCTGATGACACCGCCGTTGTCGCGGCGCGGCTTCGTGATGACCAGTCTCATCAGTGGCCTGACTGTCGCGACGACCCGTGTCGAGGCGCAGGCGATTCACACCGATGCCACCGGTATCGAGGCCGGCGAGGTCAAGATCCCCGCGGCAGACGGTCCGATGCCCGCCTACCGGGCGGTACCCAATGGGGCGGGGCCGTTTCCGATCGTGCTGGTGATCGAAGAGATCTTCGGGGTTCACGAGTACATCAAAGACATCTGCCGTCGCCTCGCCAAGGCTGGATACTGCGCCGTCGCGCCCGAACTATATGCACGGCAGGGCGACCTCTCGACCATGACCGATCCCAAGATCATCATCCGGGACATCATCTCGAAGACGCCGGACGCGCAGTGGATCGGCGATCTCGACGCCACCGCGGCTTGGGCCGCCTCCGCTGCCAAGGGCGATGCCGGTCGGCTCGGCGTGATGGGTTGGTGCCGCGGTGGTCGCGACGCTTGGCTGTACGCGGCGCATCGTCGCGACCTGAAGGCGGCGGTCGCTTGGTATGGCCCCCTGGGCGGTGATCGGACCGCTATCCAGCCGCGCACAGCCGGAGATGTCGCGGCCGAGATCCACGCGCCGTTGCTTGCACTCTACGGCGGCGCCGATACCGGCATCCCGCCGTCCTCCGCAGAGGAAGCGCGCGACAAGGCCAGGCAGGCGGGCAGGAGCGTCGAACTGGTGATCTACCCGGATGCGCCGCACGGATTCCACGCGGATTATCGGCCGAGCTACCGCAAGGACGCCGCCGAGGACGGCTGGACCCGCGCTCTCGCCTTCCTGAAAGCCAACGGCGTCGGCTGATCAAACCGATCCTGGCGGTCTTACCAGGATGTTCCTGGATGGCTGTGCTTCCCGGGACACGGCCACAACTTGCCGAATATGCCAGGGTCGCAGGAGGATCTGTGCCTGCGCGGGTCCGGCCATTCGCTGCGATCGGAGCGTTGAACCGATCGTCGCGACCGCCGTTCAGCCCCTGTAGAGTGTCCCGGCCCATGAGCGACTCGGTACAGCCCGGACAGAAGCCCGTCATCCTCGTCGTGGAGGACCAACCCGACGAGCGCTTCCTCGCGGCCACGCTCCTGGAGGATACCGGCTTCACGGTGATCGAGGCTGAGACTGCCGAACGGGCGCTCGCCATCCTCAACGACCGCGCGGACGAAGTCAGCGTCGTGTTCTCCGACGTGCGTACGCCCGGACCGATCGGCGGCTTCGAACTTGCGCGGATCATCGGCGTGACCTGGCCGCGGGTCCGGGTGCTGCTGACCTCCGGGGATGCGGGCGACCAGCCGAGCGACCTGCGCATGTCGGCGACCTTCATCCCGAAGCCCTGGCGCGCCGAGGATATTCTGGCCTGGGTCGAGCAGGCCGCCGGTCGTCCGTCGGCGTCGACCGGCCCGGCGGTGATCGGACCGGGCGGAAAATTAATTATGCCGGGTCTGGAAACCTGAGACCTACTCCGGGTTGTACGGCACTCCCGGGGCGCAAGACGCCCGATCCCGAGCAACTCCGTCGGCAGCTCAGATCAATCATGCTCATCGTCGCTGCCAACTACGCCGATTCCCTGCGTCGGCGCTCTTGGGACGCCCAACAGGAGGCCGATCTCCTCGACACGGTGACCGACGAGCTGCGCGCTCACTACAGGCCCATCGCCGATGCCGTCCCAGCCGAGATCCTGGCGCTGGCCGCGCGCCTGGACCGTCCGGAATCCGAGTGCGCTTACGGCGCCTGACCGATCAGGTCGGGATGAGTCGCCAAGGCCAATGAATCTGCTATTCAGCGGGCTCTGACCTGCCGGCGCATCGCGTCTCTCAGTCGAGCCCCTCATGCGTCTCAATGTTCTTCGCGGATCGTTTGCCGCCGGTGTGATCCTGGCGCTTGCGGGGTTGAGCGTTGCCCAAGCCGCGTCCCCGCCGCCGCAGCCGTCTGAGGGGGCCGGCGGTTTCGGCGACCGCAAGGCGACGATCGTGAAGCGTCTGCTCGGGCGTGGGACCGCGACGACGTTCGCGTTCCACGCTGCGGGCGCCGCCCCGGAGGCCGGCCGGCCCGTGGTTGTGTTCCTGCACGGATGGGGCGTGGTCAATCCGCAAAGCTACGGCGGCTGGATCGACCATCTCACCCGCCAGGGTTGGCTTGTGCTCTACCCGCGCTTTCAGGACGTGAACCGGACGCGCCCGGCCGACGCACCCGGCCTCGCCGAAAGCCTGGTCAAAGCGGCGCTGGCGGATTTGGCCTCGGACGCGGACGCCAAACCCGATCTCGGCCGCGTCGCCCTGATCGGGCACCTGGCTGGCGCCCCGCTCGCCATGGACATGGCCGCCGACGCCAAGCAGCATGGCCTCCCCGTCCCGAAGCTGATCTTCATGGCCGCGCCGGGCGGCATCGCCAGCGGCCCCAAATCGCGGGGAATCGCGCTGACGGAGCTGTCCGGCATCGAGTCCTCCACCCTGCTCATCGCCATGGTCGGCGACAAGGATACCCGGGCGGCGGACCTCGCGGCGAAACGGCTGCTGCGTGAAGCGAGTGCCGTACCGCTGGAGCGTAAGCTCTTCGTGCGCGCCCTCTCGGACGATCACGGCTTCCCCGCTCTGACGGCCACGCTCGCGGCTCCCGCCGGAACCGACACAGCCTATGATGGCGGCGCGATCAAGCCGGGGCCGGATCCAAAGGACGCGGCCAAGGACGCCCCGAAGCCGCCGCCGTTCCGCTGGTCCGCCGATATGGCGTTGACCGGCGAACAGCAGACGCTGGTCGCACAGATCAATATCGCCCGCGTCGACGCGCTGGACTACCTCGGGTTCTGGAAGACCTTCGACATCGCCGCTGCCGCGGCCTTCGCCGGTTCGGACGCGAATGCGATGAAGAACAATCCGCGGCTCGCAGACATGGAGCGCTGGAGCGACGGGTGGCCGGTGAAGCGCCTCTCGGTCGAAACGCCCCGACTGGTGGCGCCGGCGGCCCAGGCAGCCACTCCGGCTTCGCCAGGTAGAAAGCGCTGATCGACAAACACCCGCCTTTCCCTTGGCGTAGGGCTTGCTACTCTGTCCGTGTTCGACACGGGAAACGTAACATGCCCGAGTTCGTCGCCAGTCTGCTCGCTGCAGCAGCCTTCTGCCTGACTCTCCTCGCGCTGAACGCGCTCACACGATTGCTGATCCAGGCGCATTATGCGCCGGCGGATCTCGGTGAATCCGGTTTTCTCCAGATCGGTGGCGCCCTTGTCATCGCCCGCATCGCCTATCGTCGGGCGCCAAACCGTCAGCTGGACTGAGCGATCGGTTCGTTCCGTGGATCAGCCCCAATGGATGGTCGCGGAGGCCCGGCTTAGATCGGGAGCGTCTTACCTGAATGGTCGGGCAAGACGCTTTCGCGGCGGGCGGTTGCCTTCGCACGGGCGCCAGGAACTACGATTCCGCAGCCTCAGCCGTCTCTTCACCGTCCGCGACGCCGAGCGCGGCTTTCTCGGCCAGCAGGGCGGCCAAGGCGATGCGGATCAGATTGCCTTGCTCGCGATGCGGGTGATCAAGGGCGGCAGTCATGGCGCGACGGTAGCGGTCCTGGATCGCGGCGAGCTGCGTAGCCATGCCGACCTTGGCAGGTGGTTTCACGACGGGCATAGCCCGCTTCGGCTTCGCCGGCGTTTTCTTCTTTGCGGGTGTCGTGTCCGGCATGCAAGGGCAAGCGACTAGACCGTTTCGAGGTTCCTCGGCGCATTTCACACGCGGCCTGCTCGGTTCTCGGGCGCGGACTCTCGGAGCCTTGGGCAGGCTACGTCGCCGATCGAGCCGAGGGCGCGGATTGCAATGCGTGCGGACCGGATCGGCCTTCCGGGCTACCTCAGTGATCCGGCGCGCTCCGATCGCGAGGCTGTGCCCCGCTTGCCGCCCTGCCGCTTTGCCGCTCTGTGTCGGGGTTGTCCGGCACGGCGTTCCATTCAAGGACGCCTCCGGTCGACCGATCAGGGCTCACACGCCACATCGTTGGTCTGGATGCACGGTGACGTGCTTTCGCTACTCACAATCGCGGTTGCTACACGCCCGTCATCGCGAACAGTTCGAAGCGGCCATCACCCTTGAACGGGGCGATGAAGGTGCGGGGGCGACCCACGATCTTGCAGCTGCACTACCTGAGGAAGTCGCCGAACGCGCGGGGGCCGTTCCCGGTCGGGATGGTCGTCAGAACCTTCAGCGTCCGTCCATCGAGGACGCTCAGCGTGTTGTCACCCCAATTGGCGACGTAGAGGCGACCGCCAGCGTCGGCCGCGATGCCTTCGGGATGATCGCCGACGTCGATATCCGCGAGCGGCTTGAGGGTCGTGAGATCGAAGGCTGTGACGCTGCCGGCATACTGATCGGTCACGAAGCCGCGCCCTTGCGTAAGGGCGATCACATAGGGTCGCCGACCGGTCGGGATCCGGCCGATCTCCCGTCCGGCCGCCAGGTCGATCACGGAGACGTCGTCGCTCGTGACGTTCGCCGTGTAGGCGCGGCCACTGGCAGCATCCAAGGTAATTCCGAACGGGTGCTGCCCGACGGGGATGACCTTGGTTTCTTTGCGGGTCCTCGCATCGACCACGGAGACCGTGTTGGCCTCCCGGTTGGCCACGTAGAGCGTCGCACCGTCGGGTGAGACGGCGATACCCGATGGCGAGGCGCCGACCGCGATCTCGCCATCGGGTATCAGGTGGCCGTCGCGCTCGGTCAAAACGAACAGGCGATGCCCGTACCAATCCGCCACGTAGATTTTGACGCCCATCGGATCGGCAGCGACGCCCAAGGGTCCACCCGGCAGCGGCACTTCTGCGGCAACGAGGCCAGCATCGAGATCAAGCACCGCGAGACCGTGACCTTCGGGCCGCGTGACGTACGCCCTCTTGCGATCGGGCGACAGGGCGATTCCTGCCGGCGCCCCGTCGAGCTTGATGCTACGCACCACCTTGCCGGCTGCGAGATCGACAATTTCGACCGCGCCGCCAAGCTGCGTCGTCACGATCGCTTCCCGCGCCTGTTCGGCACGGGCGTGCGTCGCGGTCAGGGACAGGGCGGCGACGAACGCCGCCTGGCCCCATTTGCGGTGACGGCGCAGGTTTTTATCGCAAAACCGCAGGACGCTTTTGCGAAACCCGCGTAGGCTCACGAGCCCTTCTCGACCTTGGCCTTCAAGTTGGCGAGGCTCGCCTTGATCCAGGCACCGACGCCCTTCTCGGAGGCTTCGTCGTTGAGTTCGGGCGGCGGATCGTTGTTCATGTAGCCGCGATAAAAGGCGGCTTTCCACTCGACCTTGGACTTGGCGTCGCCCGCGGGCTCGACCGTGATCGTAGCAGAATAGTCGTTGGCCGGCAGGTCCTTCACATCGACCTTCTCGATGTAGTACGAGAGAAGCTTCTCGTCCGGCTTGTACTTGTTGCTAGTCTCTTGAATCTGGTTGCCGTTCTTCAGCGTTAGGGTGCGCTTGAACTTGTTCGGCACGTCGCCGCTGACCTCGGTCTTGGTGACGTTCTCCATCCAGTCGGCGTTCTTAACGTCACCAATCACGGCCCAGACCTTGTCGGCCGGGGCGTTGATCTCGATCGACTCGGAAATCTTGCGCCGGGTCGGGCCGTGGGCCTGCGCGGTCGCCGCCACCAGGGCGGCCGTGGCCGCCAGGGCCAGGGTCATTTTCTTCATCGTGTCCTGCTCCTCCCGCCTCCGGGGCGCGGTCCGGCATCGAGATACCGGTTCTACGTCCGAGTGCGTGTCACAAGTGAGTGTCAGAGCCGCATTCGATTTCTCGGATACGGATCTAGCTTGCGTCCCGACCGAGAATGCGCGCTTCGGCCCCGAAAGCCTCAGCGACCTTGTCCTCGATCCAGCCCCAGGCCTCGCGCTCGCGCGGGCCCGCGGTCTTGGTGATGGCGATGGCGAGGTAGGCCATCTCCGTCAACACCTTGTCCGGCTCAAGCATGTGGAGCCGGGTCGAGAGGATCGCCGCCTCAAGCACCGCGGCCTGGGCGCGGTTGTAGCCAATGAACGGTGCGTGGGCGGCCGAATGCACGAGGCGGCCGTGGAAGCGCGGCCGGGTCTCCTGGTCCTCGACCGATGCGACCTGGAACTCGGCATGGCCGAAACTGTCGGCTAGCCGCCGGCCGGCAATCACCGCGCACGCCACGGTCGGCCATTCGCGCCGGCCCGTTACCGCACCCGCGATGACCCGGATGTCCCTCGGGCTCGACGCCGCGAAACACGGATTGGCCTCGAGATTGACGATGGTCGGTGAGGGTCGGAACGGCGCCAGCACGTAGCCGTTTTCCTCGCCGATCAGCCCAAACGGCACGAGATGCAGCTCACCGGACGGCGCAAGCGTGGTGACGATGGTCTCGAGGATCAGCGGCATCGCTCAGGCCCTGTCCGCCGGCACCAGTCGGCCGCAGACCAGCTTGGTTGCGGGCTGCGGGTTCTCTGGCTGCGCCTCGTCGCGGACCTCGACTTCCGAGATCGTCTTTGGGGCGTCGGCATCCGCCTCGGGCTTCACCAGCCGTGCATCGCGGGTACCGGGCGGAGGCGCGTCGGGACCGGAATGGCGGGTGTGTCCGGCCTTCTTGAACGCGGTCGAGTCCTCGACGTCAGCGTCGGCCGCGCAGCCCCAGTCGAGTGCCTCGTCCTGGACGTAGCGCTTGCCGAGCCGCCAGGCGGTCTCGGCCTTGGCGAGCTCGGCTCCGAGATAGAAGGCGTGGGCGCCGTCGCTCGTCACGTCGAGATCGGGGAAGAAGGCCATCGCGTCGGTGCCGACCCTGTGGACGTCGCGGTTGTAGACGTGGATCCCGTCCTCGGCGACCGCGATCCGGTAATTCGGATCCCGGACCTCGCCTGCAGCCTGGGCAACTTCCGCAGCGGTCTGCACGAACGGGCGCTTGTCGTGAAGGGCCAACAGCGCGCTCCCATAGCCTTTCGGCAGGGCGGAGTCGGCCTTGGCCGCGTACATCACCCGCCGGGCGGCGTCGTGCTCCTCGACAGTGCGGCGGGTGTGGTTCGAAACCTGGACGATCAGCACATTGCCGATCGACAGTTCCGAGCACATTCCCACCAACAGAGCGGTGACGCCGAGCGAATCCGCCTCGGTCAGCTCCGTCAAGTTGCCGGTGCCCATCATCATCTGGATGTCGGGCCAGCGGGCACGGGTGTCGCGGTAGCGGCCGATTGAATCCACGAAGCCGTGATGGATCGGCTCCAGGATCGGGTCGGCCAGGAACGGGCGCCCGGCCTTCAGCATCCGCTCGATCGCACGGTCGAGTGAGGGCAGGTCGTCCGGGCGCAGGGGCACCAGGATCGGCACTGCGTCGGTCTCGAACGCAAGATCGAGCGTGTCGATGTTCAGGCTGAGCAGGTAATCCGCCCCGGCCCGGGCGCCCCGGGCGAGCTCGTCCAGGGAGAAGGAATCGACGCTCACCCGAAGGCCGGCGCCCTTCAGGGCAGCGACGGATTCCTCGAGATGCGGGAAGGTCGTGTCCGGCAGCCCGCCCAGGTCGATCACGTCGGCGCCGCGGCGGGCCAGGTCGAGCCCTTTTGCCAGGATCTCGTCGGGGGTCATCTTCGAGGCATCGACGATTTCGGAGAAGATCCGCAGGTCGTGTTTCGAAAGGTCCACCTTGCGCCCGGCGAGCCCCAGCCAGGCCGGCAGATCGACCACCTCGTCCGGGCCGCGCTCGACCGGCACATGAAAATGCTCGGCCAGCCGGGCGGTATCGGCCCGGCAGCGACCCGGAAGGACGATCCGGGTCGCGCCTTCGGGAATCTCGATCCGGCGGCGGATGATTTCTTCCGTCATCAGCGCTGCGACCTTAACGCCGGCATCCGCGATGCTCCACCGGATCGTCGCCGGCAAACCGGCCGCGACTTTTTCGAGCCGCGCCCGGGCGAGGCGACCGGTGACGAATACGATGTGCTCGAGGGCGCTCAAACAGCCACTCGCTGGCGGAGTGTGACGTTCCGGGTCGGTCCCCAGATCGCGATCGAGCCGCCGTAGCGTGCAGCGAAAGCGGGGAAGGCGGCATCCATCAGCCCGCTTTGGGCAAGTCCATCGGCATCCTCCTGTGACGATGCGTCGGCCGACTTCACCAGCACGCAGCGTGCGGCACGCATTCGTAGCGCAAGCCAGAGCGCGAGACTGTCGGATGTGACGTCCCAAGTCTCGGGGATGTCAGGGTCGCCGACCTGCAAGTTCGTCGAGTCCCAGACCCAGGAAGTGTCGATGTTCTCCGCCCAAGGCGCCGGGCTACGTGCGAGGCGGGGCTCGATTGAGCAAAAGTCCGCCGCCATGCGACCCATCGCGGCCAGCGCCCGGCGGTGGGCCTCCGCATCGTCGAAGCCCTCGTGGATCTGGGCGGCACGGACGGCATCCGCGTAGGCACCACCGCCGGGCACCACGACGCAGCGTCCGTGGAGCCCTGCCGCTACATCCGCCAGAAGGGCGCTGCGGCGGTCCGAATCCGCCGCCAGGCTGCCGCCGATCTTGAGGATTGTCGTCACGCGGCGTCCCGTTGGTTCGGGCGCAGGGCGCGCACGGCCTCGGCGACCCGCAGCGGGTCGATACCGTTGCGCCGGTCCAGGTCGCGGCACAGGCCGCCGCGGAAACCGAAGTAGTCGGGGCGGTGCACGCTGAGGGTCGCGATGTCGGTGACCCTGAGTGAACCTGCCAATCCGCTCATCAACCCGTGGCTCCGGCAGGCCGTCGTGAAGGCCGCGAGCGCCTCGGGCTCGACGAGGTCGGTCAGGCGGACGCCGGCCTTTCCGGACGTGTCGATCATCGCACCTGCAAATCCTGCCCGGGCCAGAGCCGGGACGAGGTCCGCCGCCGAGCCGTCTTCGGCGAACAGGACCGCGATCAGGCAGCCGGGGGCGGTCTGAGCGAGGGCAGCGAGCGCCTTGGGATCGCGGCGTTGCGCAGGGGCGAGGCCGGCCTTCACCCAGTCGATCCCGGTGCCGGCCATCGCGGCCACGGATTCAGGCGTCGGGTCTGCCACCGCGCTGGTCACGGCCGCGCCGGCGACGCGCGCCACGATCTCGTTCACCACTGCGGGGGCGAGCGCGCCGAGCGCGCCGCGCTCCGGATCCTTGGCGTCGATCAGGTCGGCCCCGGCGAGCTGGGCGGCCTCGGCCTCGGCCGGATCGCGCACGCTGACGAGGAGGCGGGGCAGGGGGCCTGGCGGAACGGGGTACGCGGACACGGATCTCTCGAAGATGGGCGGCACGCAATCACGACTTGCCGGGCAACGGCTCGGCGAGCAGGCGGTTCTTCACGACCCAGCGCATGGCGTGCGCCCAGGTGTCGTCGGTATCGGCCCGGATCGTCACCTGCCCGCCGCGTACCATCTTGCCGGTTTCGGCCTCGGCGATGGTGACGTTCAGGTTGAAGATCTGGCCGGATCCCTTCTCCACATAACCGGTCACGACGAGATCCGCACCCAGGCTCTTGGCGATGTCGGCCGCGCAGCCGTTGCACTTGTAGAGCGGGCCCTCCTTGGCGACCACGTCGGATTTCGGGGCTGTGTCGATGATATCCAGACCGGCCTGGTTGCGAAGGGCGTTGCGCAGCTCGTCCGTGACCAGCGTCAACTTCTTGGTGTCGATGGGCCGGACCCGCGTGCCGTAGGTGGCGCCGGGATCGAACAACTCCACCGGGAACACCGCGGCTTTCTCGGCGGCATGGGCACCGGACGCCCCGGCCAGCAGACACGCGGTCACCGCGCACGATACCAGGTGGCGCATCCTCGGGGCTCCCTCTCGTTGACCGGCGCTGATGCTGCCGGCGGCGTTTTCGCCACTATAGCTCGGGCGAAGGGACAATTTGGCAATGTACATCGGCGCGCCGGTGGCCCACGACACGAACGTGAACGTCCGACCAAGAAGCCGCGGTTGAGCGGCCGGATCCGAAGCTGCTAGAGGCCGCGTCATGCACGATCCTGCACACGCCCCGGCCCGAATTCCCGTCCAGCCTTCGCGTTATCGGACGCAGCGCCCAGTCAGCCTTCGCGTTCTCTTCGCGGGCTGGATGTTGGCGACACCCGTCGCCGCGCAGGCCCAGCAGCCGGCGCCGCAACCGATCGAAACGCCGATCGGCCTGATCTACCGGCCGCAGCCGGCACCGTCCTCGTACGACGCCGAGGCCGCCCCGGAAGACGAGGGGCTGGCCGGCGCCAAGATGGGCATCGCCGACAACAACACCACCGGCCGGTTCACCAAGCAGACCTTCTCGCTCGATGCGGTCGCGCTGAGCGACGACAAGCCCGATGCCGTTGCGGCGGCCAGGGAGCTGGTGGCCAAGGGCGTGCACTACCTGGTCCTGGCGCTGCCGGCGGATGCGGTGCTGGCGGTGGCCGACGCGGTGAAGGACACCGGGGCGGTGGTGCTGAACGCCGGCGCCCCGGACGACCGCCTGCGCGGCGCCGACTGCCGGTCCAACGTATTCCACATCCTGCCGTCCCGGGCGATGCTGACGGACGCCATCGCTCAGTACATGACGGTGATGCGGTGGCGGAAGGTCTTTCTGATCGTCGGGCCGACCGAGGCCGACAAGGCCTATGCCGAGGCCGTACGAAACTCCGCGCGCAAGTTCGGCCTGAAGATCACCGCGGAGAAACCCTGGACCTTCGGGCCGCTGGCCAAGGCGCGGGGCGATACCCCGACCCGGGCCGAGGCGATGGTTTTCACCCGCGGGCTCGACTACGACATGGCGCTCGTGGCCGACGAGGAGGGCGACTGGGGCGACTACGTGTCCTACCGCACCGTCGATCCGCGGCCCGTCGGCGGCACGCAGGCGCTGACCTCGACCACGTGGTCGCCGGTACTGGAGACCTGGGGGGCCGCGCAGGCGCAGAACCGGTTCCGGCGGCTCGCTTCCCGGCTGATGCGCCCGCTGGATTATCAGGCCTGGGCGGCGATCCGGACCGTCGGCGAGGCCGTCACTGCCAAGAAGACCAACGATCCCGCCGTGCTGACCCCGTACCTGGTCGATCCGGCCTTCAACCTGCCGGCCTACAAGGGCGTGTCGCTGAGCTTCCGCCCCTGGGATCACCAGCTGCGCCAGCCGGTCATCGTCGTCCAACCCAAGGCCCTGGTCTCGGTCGCGCCGGAGCAGGGCTTCCTGCACCAGCGCACGCTGCTCGACACGCTGGGCGTCGATCTGCCGGAGACCACCTGCAAGTTCAAATGACGCTCGTCGCCGCCTGCGGCGTTGGTGAGGGGCGTGCGCCCTCGCAACGCGCGGACGATGCTCTACAATCGGACTCCGAGAACGTCCTTCGAGGACGCCGGGACGCCACAAGGGAAGGAAGTCGTATGCGCCGCCGCGTCGAGGCAGGTCTGAGTGTTGTCGCCCTCGGAGCGGGGCTCGCCCTCTGCGGGCCGGCTTTTGCCTACACCGCCTACGTGAGCAACGAGAAGGGCAACTCCGTCAGCGTCATCGATACGACGACGATGACCGTCACCGCCACCTGGAAGGTCGGGCGCCGGCCGCGCGGGATCACCGTGTCGAAGGACGGCAAGGAGGTGTTCGTCTGCGCCAGCGACGACGACCGGATCGACGTGCTCGATGCCAGCTCCGGAAAGGTCGTGCGCTCGCTCCGCTCCGGCCCCGATCCCGAGCAGTTCATCCTCGATGCCTCCGGCAACCCGCTCTACGTCGCCAACGAGGACGACAGCCAGGTCACGATCATCGACATCGAGAAGAACAAGGTCCTGGCCGAGGTGCCGGTCGGGGTCGAGCCGGAGGGGATGGGCCTGTCGCCGGACGGGAAGATCCTGGTCAACACCTCCGAGACCACCAACATGGCGCACTTCATCGACACCAAGACGTTCCAGGTGATCGACAACGTGCTGGTTGACGCCCGGCCGCGCTTTGCCGAGTTCACCGCCGACGGCAAATTCCTGTGGGTCTCCGCGGAGGTCGGCGGCACGGTCAGCGTGATCGACGTGGCGCAGCGCCGGGTGGTGAAGAAGATCACCTTCAAGATCCCCAGCGTGAACGACGAGGCGATCCAGCCGGTCGGCATCCGCATCAACAAGGACGGCACCAAGGCGTTCGTGGCTTTGGGCCCGGCCAACCGGGTCGCGGTGATCGATGCCAAGAGCTACGAGGTCCAGAAGTACCTCCCCGTCGGCCAGCGCGTCTGGCAGCTCGCCTTCACGCCGGACCAGAAGATGCTGTTCACGACGAACGGCACCTCCAACGACGTCTCGGTGATCGATGTGGCCGCCGAGAAGGTGGTCAAGAGCATCCCGGTCGGCCTGCTGCCCTGGGGCGTCGCCATCTCCCCGAACTGATGGGATTTGGGATTTCGCACGGGTGTCTGGCCGGACGCGGCCGGACGCCCATGACGCAGAACACGACCGCCGGACGGGCGGCGCACGGTTTAGGAACGCCATGACGCGGATGCTTCGGATCGCAGCCCTGACCCTGGCCGGCCTGTTCGCCGCCGGGCCGACCACGGCCCTCGACCTGACCAAGAAGCGCGAGAACCTGCCCGACCTCGTCCTGGGCGACGATCAGGGCAACGATTTCGCGGTCGAGAACAAGGACATCACGCTGGAATCCGGCAAGGCCTACCGGCTGCGCATCGTCGCCAAGGGGCGGCAGGAGTACAAGTTCTACGCGCCCGAGTTCTTCCGCTACATCTGGCTCAACCAGATCGTCATCGAGCACAAGGAGATCCACGGCGGCGGCGCGCCCGATCACCTGGAGTTCGACGATCCCGGCGAGATCGCCGTCGAGTTCGTGGCGATCAAGCCCGGTACCTATAAGTGGGAGGCGCGCGGCCTCGAGGCGAAGGGCATGAGCGGCACGTTGACGGTGAAGTGATGGGTGCCGGGTTCAGAATTTGGCGCAAGGCCAAAAACGCATCTCCCTCCCCCCTCTGTGGGGGAGGTTGGGCTGGCCGTCAGGCCGGGTCGGGAGAGGGGAGCCCGGCTTCAGGACAAGGCTGCGTCGGTATGAAGGTCGCTACCTCATCCTTCACCGTCGCTCCCCTCTCCCAACCCCCTTCGGGGGCCACCCTCCCCCGCAGAGGGGGGAGGGGGTTCGCGCTCTTACTCGTCAGCATCTTTTTGACCACCCCCGCCCTGGCGGCCGACGACGCGGCGTCCTGCGCGGAGGGCATCACGATGATCCGCGACGCGTTGGCGGCGAATCCGTCCGAAGCCGCTCTCCCAAAACTCAAGAAAGCCCTCCGGGTAGCCGAGCGCGAGCAGAAGGAGGGCGAGTTCGACGAGTGCCTCGACGCGGTGACGGATGCCCGCAAGGCGCTGGGCCGATGAGCGAGGCGGCGCTGCAGGTCGAGCATGTCGGCCACCGGTTCGGGGCCCGCGCGGCGCTGGACGACGTGTCGATCACGGTGGAGCGCGGGCGCTTCGCGGCGTTGCTGGGGCCGAACGGCGCCGGCAAGACCACGTTGTTCTCGGTGATCACCCGGCTCTACAACAACCAGAGCGGCCGGGTCTCGATCTTCGGCCATGGGCTCGACCGGGAGCCGTCCCGGGCCCTGGCCCGGCTCGGCGTGGTGTTCCAGGCGCGCACGCTGGATACCGACCTCACCGTCGAGCAGAACCTGCTCTACCACGCCAGCCTGCACGGCATCACTCGCACGGTCGGGAAGCTGCGCGTCGGCGCGTTGCTCGATCGGGTCGGCCTGGCGGACCGCCGTCACGACAAGGTCCGCACGCTGTCGGGCGGCCAGTCGCGCCGGATCGAGATCGCCCGCTCGCTGATTCACCGGCCGGACCTGCTCCTGCTCGACGAGCCGACCGTCGGGCTCGATCTCGAATCCCGGGCCGACATCGTGGCCATCGTTCGCGCCCTGGTGCGCGAGGAGGGTCTGTCGGTCCTGTGGGCGACCCACATCTTCGAGGAGATCTCTCTGGAGGACGAGGCCGTGGTCCTGCACCGCGGCCGGATCGTCGCCCGGGGCCGGGCCGGGGATATCGGCGCGCCGGGCGAGAACCTGGCCGACGCGTTCCGGCGCCTCGTCGCGGAGCCGGGAAGGGCGGCGGCGTGATGGCCGACCGGACGATACGCGCGCTCTCCCTCCCCCCTCTGCGGGGGAGGGGGGGCCGGCCGTCAGGCCGGGTCGGGAGAGGGGAGCGCCGTATCCGTAAAGGTCGCGACGCCAACTACATCCTGCACCGTCGCGCTGCCCCTCTCCCGCCCCCCTTCGGGGGCCACCCTCCCCCGCGGAGGGGGGAGGGGGAGGTGCGTGTTTCAGGTCCTCGCTCTCGCTGTGAAATCAAAGGCGTGCCGTTCGACATGGGTCAGTTTACATGACGGCGCCCCTAGCCAACGCCGTCCCCGCGACCCCCTCCCAAAAGACCGCCCGCATGGGCCGGCTGGATGCGGTCGGCTACCTGATCTGCCTCGGCGGCATCGTCCGGCGCGAGTTGCTGCGCTTCTTCAATCAGAAGGAGCGGTTCTTCTCGGCGTTGGTCAGGCCGCTGGTGTGGCTGTTCATCTTCGCCGCGGGGTTCCGCAACACCCTCGGGGTCTCGATCGAGCCGCCCTACCAGACCTACGTGCTCTACGAGGTCTACGTGGTGCCGGGGCTGGCCGTAATGATCCAGCTGTTCAACGGCATGCAATCGTCGCTCTCCATGGTCTACGACCGCGAGGTCGGATCCATGAAGGTGCTGCTGACATCGCCGTATCCGCGCTGGCTGCTGCTGCTCGCCAAGCTGATCGCGGGCGTCTCGGTGTCGATCGTGCAGGCCTACGCGTTCCTGGCGGTGGCGTATTTCTGGGAGACCGACATCCCGCCGCTCGGGTACCTGACGGCGCTCCCGGCTTTCCTGGCCTCGGGACTGATGCTGGGGGCGATTGGCCTGTTCCTGTCGTCGCTCGTCCGCCAGCTCGAGAACTTCGCCAGCGTGATGAACTTCGTGATCTTCCCGATGTTCTTCGCCTCCTCGGCGCTCTACCCCCTGTGGCGGATCCGGGAATCCTCGGAAACGCTCTACTGGATCTGCGAGTTGAACCCGTTCAGCCACGCCGTCCAGCTCGTGCGCTTCGCCCTCTATCTCCAGTTCGAGCCGGTCGCCTGCGCGGTCGTGATCGGCGTGACCCTCGCCTTCTTCGGCATGGCGGTCGTCGCCTACGATCCGGGTCGGGGCATCATGGCCCGGCGCGGCGGCCCGGCCGGCGACGCCACCTAGGGCCGCACGCCGGATCGCGTACCCGGCCTGCGACCCTATCTCCTTATGACCGCACGATGATTTTGGAAGACCGTATTCCACCTTCCGGATCACGCCCCGACGGAACCCGCCCGATGCATAGCCTCGCCCGCCTCCTCGCCCCGGCCCTCGGCCTCGCCCTCATGACGGGCCCCGCGCTCGCGCAGCCGAGGCAGGACCCGGATTGGCCCTGCGTGCAGCGCAAGGTCGCGACCCTCAGCCCGGGCCAGTTCTGGACCGGGCCGGACATCGCCGCGGCCGGGGATTGGGGCAGCGACAACGACGCGGCAGTGCTCGCGCAGAAGATCGCGTCCCGGCGCACCGAGCTGTCCGAGGTCGGTCCGCTCCTCGACGGGTTCGTGGGCAAGCTCGGCGCCGACAAGGACGCCAGGGCCAAGTCCCTGACCCACGTCTACGCGGGGGTGTTCGAGGTCATCAACGGCGAGCGGGACAAGATCATGGGCGGCATCGCGCGCTACGCGCAGGGGCAGCGGCGCATGGCCGAGCGGATCCGCGACGAGGCCGACAAGATCAGCCAGACCAAGGACGCGCCCAGCGCCACGGACGCCACCGAGTTGCCGAAGGACCAGTCCGAGATCGAGACCAAGTTCGCCTGGGACCGCCGCATCTTCCAGGAGCGCAGCCAATCGCTCACCTACGTCTGCGAGGTTCCGCAGCTCCTGGAACAGCGCCTCGGCGAGGTCGCCCGCCTGATTCAGGCCCGGCTCTGAGGGGCGGTCGCGGACGGGATGCGGGCATTGCCTAAAGATCCCGTTCGGGTTGCCGGATGATCCCTAAGTCGCTGAAATCGTTATCGAAACTGTTGCTGTCAAACCACGTGTGCCGACGTTCGAGTTCGGTATTTCCAAAAGGTTGCTGAAACACGGCACGCGTGGTCTTCAATCAATTGTGTCCTTTTCCTTCACCCGCCAAGAGTGACGCCAAGCTCGGCTGAAACGAGCGTGGGTTCACGGCAAGGGGTTTGGGATGTCATTGAGGGGGCTTCGGAGCAGCCTGATCGCGTCGGCGTCGGTCCTGGGTGGCGCGATGCTGCCCTCGGCCGCGCAGGCGCAGAACGCCGTGACGCTGGGCGAGATCAGCGTCGTCTCGACCTCGCCGGTGGGTTCGGGCGGCGGCAATTCGAGCCGCGTGCAGAACCTCAACGGTCCCGGTGGGCTCGAGCCGGCCGGCTCGGCGCCGCCGCCGATCGGCCCGGTCCGCCTCCGGGGCAGCGAGCAGCCGCTCTACAAGATCCCCAGCACGGTCGAGACCGTGACGGCCAGCGACATCACGGTCGACCGGGGCACCGACAACGTCGTGGCGACGCTCGCCCGCCGCACGCCCGGCCTCAACCTGTCCGATTCGCAGGGCAATTCGAACCGCCCCGACGTGACCTATCGCGGCTTCACCGTCTCGCCGGTCCAGGGCGTGCCGCAGGGCCTCGCCGTGTACCAGAACGGCGTGCGCATCAACGAAGCCTTCGGCGACACGGTCAACTTCGACCTGATCCCCCCGCAGGCGATCCAGCGCATCGACGTCGTCACCGGCAACCCGGTCTTCGGCCTCAACGCGCTGGGTGGCGCGGTCAACATCCAGATGAAGAACGGCTTCACCTGGCAGGGTACCGAGATCACCGCGTTCGGCGGCTCGGACGCCCGCACCGCCGGCTACGTCGAGTACGGCAAGGTCTCGGGCCCGTGGAGCGTCTACTTCACCGGCGACGGCCTGAACGACCGCGGCTGGCGCTACGAGAGCCCCAGCACGATCGGCCGGCTCTACGGCGATATCGGCTACCGCTCGCAGGATTCCGAGTTCCACCTGATCGGGCTCGCCGCCCGCAGCTTCTTCGGCGCCGCCGCCGCCACGCCGGTGGATTTCAGCCACCGCGACCCGCGGTCGATCTTCACCTACCCGCAGACCACCACCACCGAGGTCGGCACGATCCAGCTCACCGGCCGGGTCGACGTGTCGCCGACCTGGGACCTGGCCGGCAACGCCTACTTCCGCCGCTTCAGCCAGACCTACGTCGACGGCAACGACGGCAACTTCGAGAACTGCAGCACCCGCTCCAGCTTCCGCGGCAACCTCTGCTTCGAGGATGACGGCTTCAGCCAGGGCGCCGGCCAGTCGCAGCTCGCCTTCCGCAACCAGTTCCTGATCCTCGGCCAGCAGAACCAGCGCGTTCCGTTCCGGTCCGGCATCCCGTACGGCACCCTCGACGTGACCAAGACGGAGGCCACGGGCTTCGGCGGCTCGCTCCAGGCGGCCAACCGCGACCGGGTGTTCGGCCTGCCCAACACCTTCCTGGTCGGCGGCAGCATCGATGCGGCCAACTACTCGTTCAAGTCGTCCAGCACCCTCGGCGTGATCAACCCGAACCTGTCGATCACCACGGATCCGAACAACCCCTACTACGGCAACATCCCGGGCCTCGGCACGCCGCAGCTCCGCACCGCGGGCGCCCTCGGCATCGCGCCGAGCTCGGTCAACGGCTCGAACCTCTACATGGGCCTCTACACCCTCGACACCCTGGACGTGACCGACCGGCTGTCGCTCACGGCGGGCGCGCGGCTCAACTTCGCCCGCATCCAGAGCGAGGATCTCACGGGCTTCTCGCCGGACGTGACCGGCACCCATTACTACAACAAGATCAACCCGGTCGCCGGCCTGACCTACCGCTTCACCGACGCGCTGAACCTCTACGGCAGCTACTCGGAGTCGAACCGCGCGCCGACGCCGCTGGAGCTGGCCTGCTCCAACCCGGATCGGCCGTGCCTGCTGCCGAACTCGCTGGTGGCCGATCCGCCGCTCAAGCAGGTCACCGGGCGGACCTACGAGGTCGGCTTCCGCGGTGCGCTGCCGAACACCTATGACGGCGGCATCATCAGCTACAAGATCGGCGCCTTCCGCACCGACCTGTCGAACGACATCCTGTCGCTCGCCACCCCCGGCAACACCGCCCGCGCCTACTTCGTGAACGTGCCCTCGACCCAGCGTCAGGGCATCGAGGTCGGCAGCGAGTACACGGCCGACTACCTGCGGGTCTACGCCAACTACGCCCTGATCGACGCCACCTTCCAGTTCAACGGCACCCTGTCCTCGCCCAACAATCCGCTCGCGGATGACGGCGCGATCAACGTCCGCAAGGGCAACGTCGTGCCGCTGGTGCCGACCCACCAGTTCAAGGCCGGCTTCGACTACTTCGTCACCCCGAACTGGCAGTTCGGCGTCTACCTCCAGGCCTTCTCGGCGTCCTACTTCCGCGGCGACGAGTCGAACCTGAACCGCAAGCTGCCGCCCTACTACGTCCTGAACTTCCAGACGAAGTACCAGGTCACCAAGAACCTCGAGCTGTTCGGCCTGGTCACCAACCTGACCAACAACCGCTACGCGACGTTCGGCACCTTCGCCGAGCCGGGCGCGGTGGCCGGCAACCTGCGGATCAGCGACCCGCGGACCACGACCCTGTCGCAGCCGCTCTCGATCTACGGCGGCATCCGCTACGCCTTCGGCGCCGACCCGGTGCCGATGTCGGCCGAGCCGATCATTCGGAAGTACTGAAGCGGGCAAGTCCCGAAACCATGAAGTCCTGACACCAGGAAGTCCCGACGCCCAGAAGGCGTCGGGCCAGGGCGCTCCGCGCGGTCTCCGGACCGGGCGGGGCGCCCTTCGCGTTTTCAGGCCTCGCCGCCGGTGCCTGCCGTGCGGCCTCACGTCTCAGGAACGGGCCCCGGCGCCCCGCGTCTCATTCGGGAGCGCCAGACGCGGCGGCCGGCCCTCGATCCGGCTGGCCGCATCAGAGCCGGCGCACGATTTGGAGAAACGCCTCGATGATGATGAGATTCGCCTTCGCAGCCCTGGCCCTTGCGGCCGCCACGCCGGCCTGGGCGACCCCGTGCGCCGACGAGGTCTCCACGCTGCAGAAGCGCCTCGACAGCGCGGGCGCCGCCGCTGTGACCGGCACGACCCCGCCCGGCGGCACGACCTCGTCGCATTCCGATAAGGCGCTCGCGACCCCGCCGGCTCTCACCAAGGGCGACGCCGCCGTTAAGCCGACCGCCGCCGGGGTCGAGGAGGCGAAGAAGCTCGTCGCCAAGGCCGCCGCCGAGGACAAGGCCGGCAACGCCGAGGCCTGCCGCAACACGATCATGCAGGCCAAGGAAAAGGCCGGCGCCCTCCCGTAGGGTTTTTGGGACGCATGACGGCTGGTCGGGTCATCTCACCCCGACCGACTCCTCGGATGCCTTCATGTTGCCGAGGCTTTGACCGTCCAGTCCTGGCGGCTTGCCGCTGTCGGACGGGCACCTTCAAGGAGGGGCGATATCCGTTCGGACCCATCGTCTGAGGCGCGATCCCCCGTACCGATAACCTGCGGCGTCATTACGGGGCGCCGTAGGCGAGCCCGGAACCCAGAACCGCTGTCGGTGCAAAAACTTGACGCAGCGATGGCTCTGGATCCCGGGCTCCGCTGCGCGGCTCCGGGATGTGGGCGTACGGCTCGATCGATCAGCTCCTATCGAAAGGAAGACCGAACTGTCAGCTCTGAGCAGAGATCGTCATTCAAACCGGGAACTCAGAGCCCGCTCGGCCGAGGGGGCATACGCTGCATCCCTGCACGGAGCCTCTCACGACGCCGCTCGGGCGCTGGGGTCCGTCGCGCGCTGATCAAATCCTCGGTCGCGGAAAAATTTAGATCGCACACGGCGTTCGGTATGGCGCGGCGTTCCGGTTTCTTTACCGCGTCGCGCGATGGCTGGTCGGCCCGGGCTCGGTAGCCCGAGAGGGGCCACGTCATGATCTCGTCGCGTGCCAAGCATCGGGTGTTCGCGTCCGGCTTCCGCGCGATCCAGGCGTTCGGCGCCGATCGCTGGCTGGCTCCGGCCGCCCGCGGCCTCGGGGTGATCCTGACCTTCCACCACGTCAGCCCGGATCCGGTGCCGGCCTTCGCGCCGAACCGGCTGCTCAGCATCACGCCGGATTTCCTGGATCTCACCTTGCGCGAACTCGACGCGCGCGGCTTCGACATCATCGGGCTCGATGCGGTCCCGGACCGGCTAGCCGCCCGGGATTACGGCCCGCCCTTCGCGGTCCTGACCTTCGACGACGGTTACCGCGACAACGTCGAGCACGCCCGCCCGGTGCTGGAACGGCACGGCGCCCCCTGGACCCTGTTCGTGGCGAGCGGCTTCGCCGACCAGCGCGGGCGCCTGTGGTGGATCGAGCTGGAGCGGGCGATCGCGCGGCTCGACCGGGTGCGGATCGACATCCATGGGCGCAGCCTCGATCTGCCGGCCCGCAGCCCGCAAGAGAAGGCGCTGGCCTTCGAGGCGCTCTACCGCGACCTGCGCCGCGGCAGCGAGACCGCGCTCCTCGACCGGATCGCCGACCTTTGCCGGCAGGCCGACCTCGCGCCGGGGGGGATCGCACCCGAGCTGTGTCTGTCCTGGGATGAATTGCGAGCGCTGGGCCGCGACCCGGCGGTGACGTTCGGGGCGCACACGGTCAGCCACCCGATGCTCGCCAAGCACGATACGGCGACCGTCGCCCGGGAGATCGCCGAGAGCCGCGCCCGGATCGAGGCCGAGCTCGGCCGCGCGATCCGGCATCTGTCCTACCCGGTCGGCGACCCGACCTCGGCCGGCCCGAGGGAATTCGCCCTCGCCGCGGATCAGGGTTTCGCCACCGCGGTGACGACGAGACCCGGCCACCTGTTCGCCGACCATGCCGGGCATCTGCGCGCCCTGCCGCGGGTCTCGATCAACGGCTGCCACCAGTCGCGGGCGGCGCTGGCGGGATTGCTGTCCGGCGTCCCGTTCCTGGCCTGGAACCGCGGGCGGCGCCTCAACGTCGCCTGACCGGATCGCTCACGCGATATCGGCCGGTAACGTGTCGTGCGGATCGTGCGCCGCCAAGCCAAGCGGCCGGAAGTGACGGACGTTACGGGTCAGTATCGTCCAGCCGCGACACAGCGCCGTCGCGCCGATGGCGAGGTCCGCCAGGCCGGGGCATGGCCCTCTCGCCTGGCCGCGTCGGACAGGCGGCCGATACACCGGGCGATCTCGAGATCGATCGGCAGAATCTGAGCGCTGTAGAGGTGCAGCAGCGTCTCCAGCCAATCCGACAGACGCGCCGCCTTGCGAGACGCGCCATCCCGGCGGCATTTGGCGATACCGTCCCCGATCTCGGCGATGGTGATCACCGTACGATGCGGGCCGGCGCGGTTTCGGTGCATTCAGGCGATCAGGTCGTCGGCCGGGATCGCCCTGGTCGGTGCGGCCGCCGAAAGGACATTGGTATCGACGAGGGACGCAGGCGTCAGAGATCGATGCGTCTCAGCGCACCGGATCGCGGCGGAAGATCCTCCGTTTCGAGAGGCGCGGCCATCAGGAGCCGGCCGAAGGATGGGACCTGCAGCCGTTGCCACTCTTCGAAGCTGAGCAGCACGGCCTCGGGCCGGCCATGGCGTGTGATGACGGAGGGTTGGCCCTGCCGGGCCTTGTCGATGACGGCCGAGAGCGTCGCCTTGGCGTCCCGCAACTGGATTTCCCGCCATCCGACCCTCCACGACGACATCGGCATCGTAGGGGTGGGGATCGGCGCCGGCATCGCTGCTTGAAAGTCCTCAGCGCCGGCGGCGATGCCGGTAGCCGGTCGAGAACGAGGCGTATTGCCGGCCGCCCCGCCGCGAGCGGTACCGGCCGCGGCGGCCGGCCGCCGCCTCGACGGCCTCGTCCGCCTGGGGCAGCGCCTCGGCCAGGGCCGGGGCGGCGGCCGCGTCGGCCGAGGCGTAGCCGCCCGCCACGTTCTTGGCGGCCGGGCCGAACATCGCCAGGCACTGGTTGTAGGCCAGATCGTTCTTCAGCCGCTCGCACTCCCCGATCGAACGCGGCGTGCCCTGCGCCAGGGCGGAGCACGGCGCGAGCAGCACGGCGAGTGCGGCCAGATGCTTGAGGCGCATGGGCAAGCGATACACGGACGGGTCTCGGTTTCGGATCCGAGGCTTCTGCCGGCCGAGTGCGGCGAAATCAGGGGGTCCGGTTAACGGTCCGGTCGCTCCATCCAGCGGATCAGCGGCATCAGCGGGAAGATCCACGCGATTCCGAGGATCGAGTAGAGCACGGCCTGGATCGCCGCCGGGGTCTCGGCGATGCGGCTGTCGGCCAAAGCCATCGCCAGCGGCCCGTACAGGCAGACGAAGGCCAGCATCGCGACCGTGCCGATCAACGTGCGGGTGCGGCGGCGCATCATGGTTATCCGAAGCCCTGTCTCTCCCTGTGAAGACGGCTATCGCCCGTCGGCCCGGTTGGCAACGCGCGCAGCGCCGCGGGCTGCGGCGCCGCCGACGTTGCCCGCATCCCGCGCTTCCCCTAACGCGTCGCGAGGGCCGGGACATCCGGGCCGACCGCGGAAGGGATACGCGTGGTGATGAGAGTCTCGGGCGACCAGCGATCGGGAGCCGTGCGGACCTGGCTCTACCTGATGGCGGCCCTCGTGGTCGCCATGGTGGCGGTCGGCGGCGCGACCCGCCTGACCGGATCCGGCCTGTCGATCACCGAGTGGCGCCCCGTGACCGGGATCGTGCCGCCCCTGTCGGAGGCGGACTGGTCCGCCGAGTTCGCCAAGTACAAGGACACGCCGCAATACAACATCCTCAACCAGGGGATGGGCCTGGCGTCGTTCAAGGTGCTGTACGGCTGGGAATGGGGCCATCGCGTGCTCGGGCGGCTGATCGGCCTCGTGTTCTTCCTGCCGCTGGTCGTGTTCTGGTGGCGCGGCATGATCGGCCGCCGCCTCGGACTCGGGCTGCTCGGCCTCGGGATCCTCGGCGGCCTCCAGGGCGCGATCGGCTGGATCATGGTCGCGTCGGGCCTTCAGCCCGGCATGACCGCGGTGGCGCCGCTGAAGCTTGCCCTGCACCTGACGACCGCCAGCCTGATCCTGGCCGGTCTGGTCTGGCTGGCCGCCGGCCAGCGCAGCGACGCGGCCGATCCCGCCCCCGGCCGCATCCGCCGGGTCGCCGCGCTGCTGCCGGCCCTGGTCCTGGCGCAGATCTTCCTCGGCGGACTGGTCGCCGGGTCGCATGCCGGCCTCGTCTACAACACCTGGCCGGACATGGACGGCGCCCTCGTCCCGCCGGTGGACAGCCTATTCGCGATCCGGCCCTGGATCGAGAACTTCGTCGACAACCACGCCCTGGTCCAGTTCGACCACCGGGTCAGCGCCTACCTGCTCGTCGTGGTCGCGCTCCTGCACGCGATCGACGCGCGGATGACCGGTCCGGCCGGCGCGGCCGGGCGTGCCGGGGGCGTCGCCGCCCTGGCCCTGGCCCAGGCCGGGCTCGGCATCGCCACCCTGTTGCTGGCGGTGCCGCTCTGGGCCGCGCTGGCCCATCAGGTCCTGGCGATGGCCGTGCTGACCATGGCGGTGGTCCACGCCCGGCTGAGCCGCGGCACCGGCCTCGTCCGCCGCCCGGCCCGGGAACCGGTGCTCGGCTTCGAGGGCTTGGTGGGTCGCGGCGCCTGATCAGGGCTGCGGCGCCACCGCCACGCACAACAAGTCTTTCACCACGCGGCAATAGAACCTTGGGATAAACGCCCCGTCAGCACTTTGCATAGGGAACGGTTGAGCCATCTTAAGCTTTAGGCTGCAGGCGTAGCAGGAGGCTTCATGATGTCTCTCGCAGAGGATGGTCGCCCGCTGACCCTGACGTGGCACTACACGCCGCGCGAGATCGTGGCGGACGGGGTGATCCACGGCCTCGGGGTGGTCTTCGGCCTCGCCGGCGCGGCGGCGCTGGTGGCCACGGCGCTCACGGCGCATCTCGGCTTCGGCGAGCGGGCCGCGGTGGTGCTGTACGCCACCGCCCTGGTGCTGATGCTGGGCGTCTCCGCGGTCTACAACCTCTACCCGGTCAGCCCGCGGAAATGGCTCCTGCGCCGAGCCGACCACGCGCTGATCTACCTGATGATCGCCGGGACCTACACGCCCCTGGTCGCGCTGGTCGGCTCGGGCATCCGCGCCTACCTGCTGCTGGCGGTGATCTGGCTGGTCGCCCTGGTCGGGATCGCGGTGAAGCTGTTCCTGCCCGGCCGGTTCGACCGGCTCTCCATCGCCCTCTACCTGCTGCTCGGCTGGAGCGGCCTGCTCGCCTACGAGTCGGTGATCGCCGCCCTCCAGCCCACCGCCCTGTGGCTGCTGGCGATCGGCGGGCTGCTCTACTCGGTCGGCGTGCTGTTCCACGTCTGGCGGACCCTGCCATTCCAGAACGCGATCTGGCACGGCTTCGTGCTCGCGGCCACGGCCTGCCATTACGGCACGATCTGGGCCAGCCTCAACGGCCTGCCGCTGACGTGAATTGATCCACAGCAGTAAAACTCCGCTTACCTTTCCGTCGAAAAGGCCCATCGGGACGGAGACCGTTTAAGTTTACTGCGACGGTCGCCGCACCACACTCTCGGGACTGTTATTCCCGGGAGCGATACCGTGGCTGTGAAGCCGAACGACACCCGAATCCCCCAACGCCACCGCGTCCTGCACGTATTCCGCGCGCCGGTCGGGGGCCTGTTCCGGCACGTGATGGACCTCGCCCGCCTCCAGGCCGCGTCGGGCCATGCGGTCGGGATCGTCTGCGACACGTCCACCGGCGGCGAGCGCGCCGCCCGGGCGCTCGCGGACCTGGCCCCGTGCCTCGAACTCGGCCTCGTGCGGATCCCGATGCGCCGCAACCCGCACCTGTCGGACTGGACCTGCCTGCGGGCGGTCACGCGCCGGGCTGCGGAGGTCGGCGCCACCGTGCTGCACGGCCACGGCGCCAAGGGCGGCGCGTACGCCCGCCTCTCCTCGGCGACCGCGATCCGGGCCTACACGCCGCACGGCGGCAGCTACAATTACCGGCCCGGGAGCGCGCTCCACCGGACCTACATGGCCGCCGAGGCGGTGCTCGCCCGCCGGACCGACGCGTTCCTGTTCGAGAGCGAGTACGTCGCCGGCCGGCACCGGACCTTCGTGGGCGGACCGGAGCAGGTGACCCGGATCGTGCACAACGGCATCGCCGACGCCGAGTTCGCCCCCGTCCCCCTGGCTGAGAACGCCGCCGACCTGCTCTATGTCGGCGAATTGCGCGAGGCGAAGGGCCTGCCCTACCTGCTCGAAGCCTTGGTCCGGCTGCGCGCCGAGGGCCGGGCGCTGCGTCTGCTGATGGTCGGGTCGGGCCCGGATGCCGAGAGCCTGCGCACCATGGTCGAGCGGCTCGGCCTCTCGGATGCGGCCGCGTTCGAGCCGCCGCAGGCGATCCGGTCGGTGCTGGCCCGGGGCCGGATCCTGGTCGTGCCGTCGCTCGCGGAATCGCTGCCCTACGTCGTGCTCGAGGCCGCGGCCGCCTCGCAGCCCCTGGTCGCCACCCGGGTCGGCGGCATCCCGGAGATCTTCGGGCCGATGGCGGGCGATCTCGTCCCGTCCCGCGACGCCGGGGCGCTCGCCGGCGCGATCCGTCAGGTGCTCGACGAATCCCCGGACGTGCTGACGGCGCGGGTCCGGGCGCTCAGCGAATCGATCCACCAGCGCTTCTCGCTGGAGCGGATGGGGGCCGATGTGGTGTCGGGCTACGCCGCGGCGTTCCAGGCCCGCGCGGACCGCCTCGGCGTCGAAGGCGCGAAGGTCGCGCAGGCCCGCACGGCGTAGGGTCCCTCGCGGACGGCCCCGCGTTTAGGGTTTGCTATCAGGCTCGGATGCAAGAGTTTCCGTCTAAAGCCTGATCTGTTTCCAAAGTCCCGAAACAGATCAGGCGCCTATAGGCCGGGGGACATCGCCCCGGAGGAGCCGTTCGATGAGCGCGTTCGACATCCGCGATCTCCTTGAGGCCACCGCACCGCGCGACGGCCGGGCCGTCCGCGCGCCCGGCGACGACGCGCCGTCGCCGGCCCTGGGCCCGGCCGCGATCTCGCCGGTCGTCGTGGCCGGCCTGGTGCGGGCCCTGGAATTCGGCCTGATCTTCAGCCTCGGCGCGCTCCTTCACCTGCTGATGCTGCGCGGCCGGGTGCCGTTCGGGCTAAGCTATGCCGGCGCGATCGCGCTGGTGGCCGGCCTCATGATGGCGCTGACCCAGGCCTCCGGCGGCTACCGGATCGCCGCGTTCCGGACCTTCGCCAAGGCCGCGATCCGGTTGATCGCGGCGTGGTCGATGACGTTCCTGATCGTCGCGGCCATCCTGGTCCTGGCCAAGGTCGCCGACCAATACTCGCGCCTGTGGCTCGCCACCTTCTACGGCACCGGCCTCGCGGCGTTGCTGGCCGGACGCTTCACCCTGTCCCGGGTGATCGACAGGCAGACCCGCGCCGGCCGCTTCGACCGCCGCACCGCCATCGTGGGCGGCGGCAAGCCCGCCGAGGACCTGATCGCCGCGCTGGAGGCCCAGAGCGAGAGCGGCATCCGCATCGTCGGCGTGTTCGACGACCGCAATGCCGACCGGTCCGCCGACAGTGTGGCCGGATACCCCAAGCTCGGCAACGTCGACGACTTGGTCGCCTATGCCCGGCAAGCCCGGCTCGACCTGATCGTGTTCACGATCCCGATCACCGCCGAGGCGCGGATCCTCCAGATGCTGGCGAAGCTCTGGGTGCTGCCAATCGACATCCGCCTCTCGGCCCACGCCGCCAAGCTCCGGCTGCGGCCCCGCAGCTACTCGTATCTCGGCTCGGTGCCGGTCCTCGACGTGTTCGACCGGCCGATCGCCGACTGGGACGTGGTGGTGAAGGCGCTGTTCGACCGCTGCGTCGGCCTGGTCATGCTGCTCGCGCTGTCGCCGATCATGATCGCGGTGGCGCTCGCCGTCCGGCTGACATCCCGCGGGCCGGTGCTGTTCCGCCAGAAGCGCCACGGCTTCAACAACGAGCTGATCGAGGTGTTCAAGTTCCGCTCGATGTATGTCGATCAGTGCGATGCCGGCGCCGCCAGGATGGTCACGCGCGGGGATGCGCGGGTGACGCCGGTCGGGCGGTTCATCCGCAAGACCTCGCTCGACGAGCTGCCGCAGCTGTTCAACGTGCTGAAGGGCGACCTGTCTCTGGTCGGTCCCCGCCCGCACGCGCTCCAGGCCAAGGCCGCCAACACCCTGTACGACCAGGTGGTCGACGGCTACTTCGCTCGCCACAAGGTCAAGCCCGGCATCACCGGCTGGGCCCAGGTCAACGGCTGGCGCGGCGAGACCGATACCTCCGAGAAGCTGCAGCGGCGCGTCGAGCACGATCTGTTCTACATCGAGAACTGGTCGGTCCTGCTCGACCTGCAAATCCTGATCACGACGCCGTTCGCGCTGTTCAAGACGGAGAATGCGTATTGAGCTCGGGGTTCGTGAGGCCGATCCCCGGCGGCCGCTCAGCCTGAGGTGTCAGCGCGGCTACGGCGGCGCTGCCCGACCGGGGATCCCGTCATCCCGGGGCCGCGCAGCGGAGCCCGGGATCCAGAGGGGCCGACGTCTCAAACGCTCGCACGGGCCGTGTTTCCGGGTTCCGGGCTCGCCTGCGGCGCCCCGGAATGACGCCGCGGGCTATTGGATCTAACGAGGTCTCTGCACGCGAAGGCGGCGTTCGATAGGATCGCATGCTCGAACCGGCCGGTGGAGCCCCGCGGAAAGATTGTATTAGCCAAGGCCGCGATTTGCCGTCGTGTCCAGGTCTTCTCAACCCCCAAGGTCACCGGGCATTCAGCGCGTGCCGCACAAGGTCGGCGCACAGGTTCGGGCCATGCCCGAGCGGGTGGGAGAATCAGATATGGCGACCGGCGTCCAGGTGGCGGGAACGGACATGATCGGTGCGCGTGCGTCCGGAACGCTGACGGCGGAAATCTTCACCGACCTGGCCGCGGCCGAAGCCCTCTGGCGGCGGCTCGAGGCCGATCCGGCCAGCCTGCAGACGCCCTATCAGCGGTATGACTGGGTCTGCGCCTACCTGCGCGCGACCGGTACGGAGGCCGAAGCCCGCATTGTCGTCCTGCGGGATGCCGAGGGCCGGGCCCGCATCCTGCTGCCCCTCGTGCTCGGCCGCAAAGCCGGATTGGTGGTGGCCCGGATCGTCGGCGACACGCACGCCAACTACCACATGCCGCTGTTCGCCACCCGGGACGCCGCCGCAATCTCCGCCGGGGAGGTCACCGCGGCCCTGATCCGCGTGGGGCGGTCGGCCGGCATCGACGCCTACGCCCTGCAGCATCAGCCCCTGATGTGGGAGGGCGCGGCCAACCCGTTCGCGCAGGCCGGCGAACCGGAAGCCAGCGACGCCTACGGGCTGATGCTGGGACCCGACCCCGAGGCCACGGTGCGCCGCGTGTTCAGCGCCGACGCCCGCAAGAAGCTGCGCTCGAAGGAGAAGCGGCTGATCGAGGCCAAGGGCGCCCTGGCCTATCGCCGGGCCGAGACCGCCGAGGACGCGGCCCGTTATCTGACCGCGTTCTACGCCCACAAGGCGGTGCGGTTCGCCGGGATGGGCGTCGCAGACCCCTACGCCGACGATGCGGTTCGCCGGTTCCTGTCGGCGGCCACGTCCGGCGCCGAACCGGCGGTCGAGATCCACGTCCTGTGCCTTGCCGAGAGCGGCCGCGTGCTCGCGACCTTCGGGGGGGCCGTCAGCGATCACCGCTTCAGCGGCATGATGACGGCGTTCGATCCCGACCCGGAGATCGCCCGGTTCAGCCCGGGGGACCTGCTGCTGCAGCACCTCGTCGGCGAGCAGACCGCCCGGGGCCGCCAGGGCTTCGATCTCGGCGTCGGCGAGGCGCGCTACAAGGCGAGCATCTGCGACGAGACCATCGGGCTGGTCGAGACCATCGTGCCGGTGAGCCTGCGCGGCCGGGCCTACGGGCTGATGCGGCTGGGCCTGACCCGGACGAAGCGCCGGATCAAGCGCGATCCCCGTCTCTACGCCGTCGCCGCGAAGCTGCGGACCTTGCTGCGGCGATAAAAACGGCCCGAACGGCTTTCATCGCCGTTCGGGTGATCCGGCAGCGATGACGGACGCATCGTGGCGTGCGCTCACGCGGCGCGGAGGCGGAGCTCGGGATCCGTCGAGCCTGACTGCGCGAAGTGCTCGGCCGCGCGGTCCTGCGCCACCAGGATCTGGCCGGCGCCCGCATCCTCCGCGATGGCGTAGAGGTCGGCGAGCGCCGGATCCTCGGCGGCGGCATTCGACGCGATGATGACACTGTCCATGTAGCCGGCCGTCAGCTCGAGCAGGTCGACGGCGCCCGGCGCCGCCCGAAGGCGGCAGACGACCCATCCGTAGGCCTCCGCCATGGCCTCGAAGGTCAGGCTGAGGGTGTCCGGCTCGTCGAACAGCACGTCGGCTTCGGTGCGCCCGGCGGCGATCCGGTGCAGGCCGCTCTCGCCCGCGGACTGGATCACGTCGAGGAAGGCCGCGTTGCCCGCGATGAGATCGCTGAACCCGCGCTCGGCCGTGCCGGCATGCGGATTGTTCAGGTCGATGGTGACGAGGCTGGCCTTGCGGCCCAGCGCCCGCACCAGGGCGTCGTGCAGCGCGTTCTCGCCCTGGGACGCTTCCGTCTCCATAACGAGGATCCGGTACCCGGACCGGTCGCCGGGCAGGCGGCCCGCGCCCCCGATCCGGGCGATGAGGGGGGCGAGGTCGTAAGCCTCGGCCTGCATCCGGGCGACGGGTGCCGGGGCGGCCGTTGCAAGGGCGGCCTCGTCCTCAGACCAGTGGGCCGGGGGCCTCGCCTCGGGGAACGCGAAGGTCGGGCGCTCAAGCTCGGGCTCGCGGCGGGGGCGCCGGTCCGAGGTGTCGAACGCCGTGTCCGATTCCTTGGCGTTCCGGCCTCCCTCGGCCAGGAGCGCGCTCGCGAGCACGCCGCCCACCGCCAGCATCAGCGTCACCAGCGTCGCGAAGCTGACGATCGGCAGCTTCTTGGGGAACGAGGGGACTTCCGGGGTCACGGCGCGCGAGACGATGCGGGCATCCGCGGGGGTGGCGCTCTCGCCGTCGCGGGCGGCGGCCTCGCGGTAGCGGGACAGGTATGATTCGAGCTGCTCGCGCTGCGCCTTGGCCTCGCGCTCCAGTGCGCGGAGCTGGATCTCGCTGGTGTTGCCCTTCACGACCACGTCCTGCTGGCCGTCCACCGCGGCCTGCAGGCTCTCAACCCGGGAGCCCGCGATCTTCGCGTCGTTCTCCAGCGTGCGCGCGATGCGCTCGGCCGACGTCTTGATCTGGGCGTCGAGATCCTCGAGCTGGGCGTGCAGCTCCTTGATCCGCGGATGGGCCGGCAGCAGCGTGCGGGACTCCAGCGCCAGCTGCGCCCGGACGGCGATCCGGTTGTCGACGATGCGCCGGACCACCTCGTTGTTGGCGACCTCGGTGATCTCGAAGGCGCGGCCGTCCTTGATCAGGTCCTTGATCGCCTTCACCCGCCCGGCGAGGTCCGCCTTCAGGATCCGGGCCTGGGACAGCTGGCTCGACAGCTCGCCGAGCTGCTGGGTGGTCAGCGGCTGGCCGGTCGCGCCGCCGCTGCCGACCAGGCCGTTCTTGGCGCGGAACGCCTCGACCTTCGCCTCGGCCTCCGCGACGCGCTTGCGCAGGCCGTCGATGTTGCCGCCGAGCCAGGTCGATGCGTAGCGCGCGGTGTCGACCTTGTCGGCCTCGAGCGAGGAAATGTAGAGCTGCGCGATGGTGTTGGCGCCCTCGGCCGCAAGCTTGGCGTCCTTGGCGCGGAACTCGATCGTCAGGATGCGGGACTTGCCCGCCGGAAA
This sequence comes from Methylobacterium sp. CM6246, assembly GCF_054818005.1. Classification (NCBI taxonomy): domain Bacteria; kingdom Pseudomonadati; phylum Pseudomonadota; class Alphaproteobacteria; order Hyphomicrobiales; family Methylobacteriaceae; genus Methylobacterium; species Methylobacterium sp. CM6246. Next base: position 5,084,313 of record NZ_JBTXKY010000001.1, on the reverse strand, counting down.
GACCAGCAGGTGCTCGAAATAGGCATCGAGCACGCGGTCCTCGGCCGGGCGGTCGAGGGGGTTGGCGCCGATGCCCAGCATCATCAGCACGCGCTGGACGGGGCCGATGCTGCTCGAGCCCGGATCGAATTCGGGGTTGCCCACCAGCTTCAGCCGGCGGATCGCCTCCCGGGCGAGGTCGCGGGACATGACGACCTGAACCTGGCTGGCCACCGCCTGCTCGTCGATCGGCGCCAGCTGGTCGGCACGCTCCTGGGCGGTGCGGGCGAAGGCCGGATCGCGGCTCTCCAGGATCAGCTTCGCTTCGCCGGTGTAGCGCGGGCTCACGACGTTGACGAAGATGCTGGCGCCCAGCGCGACCACCAGGGTCGGCCCGACGATCCAGCCGATCGAGCGGCGAAGGATCTGTGGCACCTGCGCGAGGCCGACGCCGTCCCGCGGAGAGGTCCGCTGCACGGGCGCGGCGATGGGCGAGCGCAGGCTGATACGAGACATGAATACGCTCTGAGCACGACGGCCGACGGGGCGGCGATCAGTGCCACCCGGGCGCCATTAGAGGATGTTAAGGTTGCTCGAGAGTTAAGGCCCGCCGCGCGCCGCTCTGTTCGGAACAGGCCATCGCGATGATCAAGGTTCATTAACCTTAACAGCCTAGACCGAGGCGAATTGGCACCCATGACGGCGATGGTGATGAACCGGCGCGCTCTTTTCCTCGCACTTGGCTCGACGTTGGCGCTCGGCGGCTGCCTGCGTCCGACCTTCCGGACCGACCAGCTCGATGCCACCGGCACCGGCTCGATCGGCGCGCGCTACCCGCTCTCGGCGGGCGACAAATTGCGGGTGATCGTGTTCGGACAGGACAACCTGTCGAACATCTACGCCGTCGACGGGGCGGGCAAGATCGCCATGCCGCTGATCGGCACCGTGCAGGTCGGCGGCCAGACCACCGGCCAGGCGGCGAAGGCGATCGAGGCCAAGCTGTCCTCCGGCTTCGTGCGCGAGCCGCACGTGACCGTGGAGGTGGACACCTACCGCCCGTTCTACATCCTGGGCGAGGTCACGACCTCCGGCCAATACCCGTTCGTCAACGGCATGACCGTCGAGACGGCGGTGGCAATCGCCGCAGGCTTCGGCCCGCGGGCGGCACGCGACTACGCGGTGCTGACGCGCGATACCGGCGGCGGGCTGGTGTCGGGCATCGTGCCGATGACCTACTCGGTCCGGCCGGGCGACACGATCGTGGTCAAGGAGCGCTTTTTCTGACGCCCTGTCCGGCGCGACGAGCGCGGCGGCCTGCTATCGCTGATCGCCATCCAAAACTCTCACCTGTTGTGCGGTGCTGCCGAGCAGCGCTCACATCGCAGGTTGAGATCGCGGGTGGGACCTCCGTCTAGACGGGATCCCCGCGGGCATCGGTGGTCGCGGGTTACTGCGCTGGCTGCCACACGTTGATGATCCGCATCGCGGTCTGCTGCGGCGGGATCGGTGTCGCCACCGGGGACGCCGGAACCTGGGTGCTGCGCGCGACGACGCGGCGCGCCTCGCTGGCAGGCGACGCGCCCACCGGCGTGAACAATCCGGCGAGTTGCTTGCGCGTCCCCTTGCTGACGAAGCGCGAGGTGTGGACGGGCTCGAAATCGCGCATTGCGTGGCGCTTGTCGGGACTGCCGGTGAACACCTTGGCGCCGGTGTTGAGGACGACGATGTCGCCCGGCATCAGGGTCTCGTCCTTCATCAGCGCGGCGGCCGCACCGGCCTTCATATCGATGGGGGTCTGGCGTTCGCTCAGCTCGCTCTCCTTGGCGCGGATCCGCACCGGGAGCGCGGCGTACCGGGTCTGGAGACGGTGCCGCGCATGGCCGAGCCGCGGGGTCGAACGCCGGTAGACGGCGCGATCCTCGAGGGGCGCGGGGGCCTGCTGGACCGCCTGGGGCGCCGGCCGCGCACCGAACAGCATCTCGAGGAAGCCGATTTCAGCCGCCTGCGCCTGGACGTTCGTTCCCACAAGGAGCCCGGCGGCGGTGATGACGGCCAACGTGCTGCCCGTACGAAACCTCATAACGTCCTCCGGAACTGGCGTCGGTATCGAGCGCCGGACGTTCAACCGCAAGCTGCGCGGGAGGGTTCCGGAATATTAGAGGTCTTGTGGCGAAGTTCGACGAACGTTGCAGCTGCTGCGGTATTCTACCGAATCGGAGCACGATCTATTGTGCTAGATCGGCTCGCATGGCGGGCCGACGCGGCTCAGGCCGGGGCGACCTGTTCGCCCTCGCCGATGCAATCGAGGGCTCGCTCCACGGCGCTGACCGCGTCGAGGAGGTTCTGAACCGTACGCTCGACCTCGAGCGTCGGACGGCCCATCGCGGCGGCGCGGGCACTCACATCCTCGAGCTGCTCGAGCAGGGCGAGGAGATCGCCGGCCACGGTCACGACCTCGCAGCGGGCGAGGCGGGTGACGGTCGGGCGCGGCCGGAAGGGCAGGACATTGCTCATCGCCGACGGTTCTGGCCCGAAAGGACCCGGATTCGCCAGGGGTAAGGACCGGACTTCCGGCAATTGCCGGCCTCTATCCGCCGCTAACGGCTGGAAAGGTAGATTTTCCGTGGCCGCCGCGCATCGGAGGCGGCAGAATCGGTTTACGCCTCTCCGCCGGTCTTGACGGACTTGCCGGCGCGCTGACCATGCCGGCACCGACTTTTCACACTGAGATTCGGCGGCGGATAGTGATCCCTCGCGCGGGTCGGCACCGCTCAGGACCAATCATGCGCTTTACCCTTCTTGCCGTCGCGTTCCTGGCGGTCGGCGGCCTGTGCGCCTGCAACACCGACAGCCCGGACGGGCGCAGCGGCCTCGCCGACAGCTTCCGGCTCGACAATTACCGCGCCTCGAACGACACCAACGGCACCCAGACCCGGCGCGACGTGAACCGCGCCTACACGCAGCCGACCCTGCCTTCGATCGGCAACCGCGGGTTCTGAGCCCCCGGGCGCCCCGTCCCGGAACGCCGATCCGGGATCGAGGTGTCGACCGGTCAGCGCTTCGCGATCGCGTCCGCGAAGGTCGTGATGCGGTTGCGGGCGTAGACCGGCAGGCCGGCGCTGATCGAGCTGCCCGTGTTGAAGCTCGAATTGCCCATCAGCACCTGGGCCGGCAGCAGGTTCTTCAGCACCGGCACCCGGGCATATTCGGCCTTGCGGTCGAGGACATCGGCCTTGATGGCGAGCGCCATGTAGGTCGTCACCACCGTCTTGGTGGGATCGTTGGGCAACGGCTGGAACACCGCCAGGAACTTGCCGAAGCGCAGGATCTGGTTGACCCAAAAGATCGTCTGCTCCAGCCCACCCGTCACCGGCGTGTCGATCTTGGTCAGCGCCTTGAGGGCCGCCCCCTGGTCGGCGCCGAGCACCCGCAGCTCGCTCTGGAACGAGACGTACTCGGCAATCTTCTTGGCCGAGCCCTCTTCGAGCTTGTTGGCGAGCTTCACGCCCAGCGGCAGCTTGCCTTCGAGATCGTACCGGGACTCGATGCAGGCGCCGGCCCCCTCGCACCAGGGCCGGTCCGGGCGCTTGGCGAAGGCGGCGGCCGGGTCCTTGTTCGGCGTCACCTCGCCGGTGGTGATCGCCTTGTGCTTGATCGCCGGGTCCATCTTCTGGACGAAGCCGAGATTGGCGAAAGCCTGGAGGTCGATCGCCTCGGGCGGCCGGGCGACCACGAACCGTCCTTCCGCCACGTAGACTTTCAGCGTCTCGTGCCGCGGCTTGGTCACGCCGTTCACCGTCACGGTGTAGTCCGGCTCCTTGTAGCCGGGGAAGGGCGCCAGCACCGCGGCCTCGGCCGGGCGGACCTTAAGCCAGTCCAGGTACGGGATCAGCCCGTTCTCGGGCGCCGTGGGGTTGTCGCGGTGATCCGTGAACAGGATCTGCCCCGGCTTGAGCGCGGCCGGATCGAGGGCGGTGACCGAGGGCACCTCCTTGATCCGTTCAAGCCCCGGCACGGTGTTGGCGGCCGGACTCTGCGCGCAGACCGGCGCAGCGGCCGTCAGAACGAGGGCGAGGGCGGCAGGAAACTGCGTTCGCAACGGGCATCTCATCGGTCGGAGCGGGTGGGTCAGTAGCCCGGGTCTTCGCCGAACAGGTAGTCCGGGTCGCGGCGGCGCGGCTGGCGCACGCCCTCGTCTCCGAAGGGCGAGCGCGCCGTCTGGCCGGGCCAGGGCCTGTAGGCGTCCTGGCCATAGGAATCCAGATCGCCCTGCGCACGGCGGCTGCGCGCAGCGGGGCGTTCGCCGAAGGGATCGAGCGGATCGGGGGCGGCGCGTTCGCCGGTCATGTTGCCGTAGTAGTCGCCGGCCACGCTCGCGCCGTCCTCGTTGCTGGAGAGGTCGCCGTCCTGCGCATCCGGCCGCATGGCGTAGAGGGTCTCGCGCGGCACCAGGCGGAACTGGGTGTCGGCCATCTGGCCGTCGCCACTGGTTCGGAAATGCTCGATGAAGCCGCCGCCCGCGACCCGCTGGCCGCTATGCGGGTCGATCGCCAAGTCGGCGATGAACGGCCGCGCCTCGGGGGAGGGGCCGCGCAGGGGCGTCTTCGGGATGCCGTTGGCCCAGGCCGCCTGCAGGATGGTGGAGGCGATCGGGACCGAGAGATGCCCTCCGGTCTGACCGCGGCCGAGCGTCTTGCGGCTGCCGTCGGCGTTGTCGTAGCCGACCCAGACCACCACGGTGATCTCGTTGGTGAAGCCCGCGAACCAGGCGTCGTTCTCGTTCTCGGAGGTGCCGGTCTTGCCGGCGACGTAGGCCGACACCTTGGACAGGGCCGCCGCGGTGCCGTGCTGGGTGACGCCCTGCAGCATGGTCTTGAGCTGGTAGAACGCGATCCGGTCGGCGGAGTCGATCCGCGTGGGCTCGCGGGCGGCGTGGGTGTAGAGCGGCTTGCCGTCCCGCTCGACCGATTCGAGCGCGAACGGCGCCGGTCGGGCGCCCTCGTTGGCCACCGCCGCGTAGAACCCGGCGAGGTCGAGCATCCGGACCGGCTGCGCGCCGAGGACGAACGGGTAGTAGGGCTCGCACTCGGCGTAGATCTGCGCCTCCAAGGCGATGTCGCAGACCCGCTTCAGGCTGGCCGGCGCCTTCGGGGCGATGCCCCCCTGCAATAGCCGGGCGGTGACGAGGTTCTTGGAGAATTCCAGGCCCCTGCGCAGGGTCGTCGGCCCGGAGCCGCCGCCCTCGTAGTTCTTCGGCGACCAGGAATCCCCGGATCCGCCGATCGGCGGCAGGGTCACGGCGGAATCCATCACCAGGGTGTTGGGCTGGAGCTCGGCATTCAGGGCGGCCAGGTAGGTCAGCGGCTTGAGGGTCGAGCCGGGCTGGCGCACCGCCTGAGTGACCCGGTTGAGCTGGCTCAGCGGATAGGAGAACCCACCCGCCATCGCCAGGATGCGGCCGGTCTGGTTCTCCATGACCAGGGCGGCACCCTGCACGTTGGGCCGGACCCGCAGCTGCGCCCGGGGCGCGCCGCGCCCCTCCGTGAGCTTGACCCGGACCACGTCGTAGAGCTGCAGCTTGCCCCGGGCGACGCCCGGATCGAGGGTTGCGGTGCGGCCGTCGGCAAGGCCGACCTTCACGGGTCCGCGCCCGGGCTCGAGGACGACGGCGACGGGCCAGTGCACGTCGTACAGGGTCGGCCGCGCGCTCTCCAGGGCCCGCAGCCACACGGGCTTCACCAGCGGCGCCGCCGGGGCCTTGAGCTTGGCCGCCTTTGCGCCCGCCTTGGCCTCGGGCTTCGCGGGGTCCTTCGCGGCCTCGGCCCGGGCCCCCGTCACGCCGGGCGCGCTCTGCACCGAGCCTTCCGGCGCGGGCGTCGCCGCCTGGATCCGGCGGATGCTGTCGGCGAGGTTGAGTTCGGGACCCGTGTAGGTCTGGCGCCCGGTGGCGCGCTCGTAGTTGGCGAGCCCGTCCTGCAGCGCCCCCTCGACGGCGCGCTGGAGCCCGGCATTGATGGTCGAGCGGACCGTGAACGAGCCGGCGGTCAGCGAATCCACCCCTGCGAAGGTGCGGGCCTCGCGGTTCAGGTAATCGACCACGTAGAAGCCCGAATCGCGCCGCGTCGCGTCAACCGGCTTCAGCCCGAGATCGGCGTTGACCGCGCCGGACATCTCGGCATCGGTGATCGTGCCTTCCTCCTTGAGGCGGGCGAGCACGTAGGCGCGCCGTTCGCGCGCCCGCTCCGGGTACTTGTCCGGACTGTAGAAGTTGGGTCCCTTCGGCATGCCGGCCAGCAGGGCGGCCTCCGGCAGGGTCAGCTGCCCGACCGACTTCCCGAAATAGCTCTGCGCCGCCATCTCGATGCCGTAGGCGCCGCGGCCGAGATAGATGCCGTTGAGATAGAGCCCGAGGATCTGCGGCTTCGAGAGGATCCGCTCCAGGCGGGCCGCCACGATCATCTCGCGGATCTTGCGCTCGTAGGTGACGTCGTCGCCGACCGAGAGGTTCTTCACCACCTGCTGGGTGATGGTCGAGCCGCCGGCCGGGCGCCCGGGCGAGGCGAGGTTGCCGATGAAGGCGCGGATCACGCCGCGCTCGTCGATGCCGTGGTGGCTCTCGAAGCGCTTGTCTTCCGCCGCGATGAACGCCTTCTGCACGAGGTTCGGCACCGCGGTGATCGGCACCACGAGCCGGCGGCCGTTCGCCTCGAAGGTCTCGGCGAAGGGCTTGCCCGACCCGTCGAGGATGCGGGTCATGCCGGGCAGGACCTTGTCCCGGAGCGCCTCGGCGGTGGGCAGGTCCTTGGTGGCGTTGTCGTAGAACTCGATGACCTCGCGGGCATTGAACGGCGAGATCGCCGGGTTCTCGCCCTTGCAGAACTGCTTGTAGCTGGTGTTCAGCTCGTCGAGGTTGAGCCCGTGCAGGATCTTCGGCGCCCCCGGCCCGGCGACGCTCGTCGGATCCTCCATGGCGGTGGTGATCAATTCATCGAGATTGATGTCCTCGATGTCGAACGCCTTGCGCATGTGGGCGCAGCCGTCGCGCAGCAGGCGCACGACCTCGGCCTGATCGGTGAACGGATCGAACTGGGTCCGCACCGCGTCCGGCCGCGTCGTGACCTGGCTCAGCGTCAGGGCCGTCGCGAACAGCTTGATCAGGATGGCGTTCATGCGGTCCGGATTCGAGGGGGCGGCGGAGCGGGTGCGAACCTCCCGGGTGCGCCGCCGAACTGGGCGAGCACAACGCGGCTGTTTTAAGGAAAAGCCTGCCGGGGTGCCCCCACCCACAAGCTTCGCCACAGCACGTATTGACAGAACGTATTGACATCAAGGGGCGACCGGCCATGCTCGAGTGGGACGAGGCGAAGCGCCGGGCGAACCTCGCCAAGCACCGCCTCGATTTCCGGGACGCGGTCGCCCTGTTCGACGGCCGCCCCCGGCTCGAAGGTCCGGCAGCCTTCCGGGACGAGGCGCGCCACGTCACGGTCGGGGTCCTGGGTGAGGTGCACGTCACCCTCGTCTGGACCTGGCGCCTGGATCGGCGGCGGTTGATCTCGTTCAGGAGGGTGCGGCGTGAAGAACGACAAGCATACAGTCAGGCATTCGTCGGCGGACCTGACAGCGATGGTTGAGCACGGCGACAGCGACAGCGAGAGCGACTGGGACGCCGTGAAGGCGCTGACCGATGCCGACGTCGACGCGGCCGTTTCGACCGATCCCGACGAGGCCGATCTGGAGATCGACTGGAGCCAAGCGGTCATCCATCCGGAGTCCCGGAAGAAGATCGTGACCATGCGGGTCGATGCCGATGTCCTGGCGTTCTTCAGGGAACAGGGGCGCGGCTACCAGACCAAAATCAACAGCGTGCTGCGCGCCTACATGGATCATGCGCGCAAGGAGCCGGATCGACCCCTTAAATCAGGCGGAACCAATTCCCGCCGGTCGTCGTAGGGTCGCCGGCGCGGCCGGTCCTCATGGCCGAACGGCGCTTCTGAAGGCGCCTCGCGAGGACCGGCATGATCAACGACCTCTGGTACAAGAACGCGGTCATCTACTGCCTGTCGGTCGGCACCTTCATGGACGCCAACGGCGACGGCATCGGAGACTTCGCCGGGCTCGAGCGGCGGCTGGACTACATCCAGGGCCTGGGCGCCACCGCGATCTGGCTGATGCCGTTCCAGCCCTCGCCCAAGCGTGACGGCGGCTACGACATCTCAGATTATTACGGGGTCGATCCCGATTACGGCTCGCTCGGCGATTTCGTCGCCTTCGCGCACGCGGCCAAGCAGCGGGGCCTGCGGGTGCTGATCGACCTCGTGGTCAACCACACCTCGGACAAGCACCGCTGGTTCCAGTCGGCCCGTTCCGACCCGGACTCGCCCTACCGCGACTGGTACGTCTGGTCGAAGGAGCGCCCGGCCGGCACCGACGAGGGCATGGTCTTCCCCGGAGTCCAGGAGACCACCTGGACCTACGACGAGAAGGCCGGCGCCTGGTACTTCCACCGGTTCTTCGACTTCCAGCCCGATCTCAACACCGCCAACCCCGAGGTGCTGGCCGAGATCTTGAAGATCATGGGGTTCTGGATCGAGCTCGGCGTGTCGGGCTTCCGGATGGATGCTGTGCCGTTCGTCATCGCCGAGAAGGGGGCCGACGTCGGCGGCAAGCCGCGCGAGCAGTTCGACATGCTGCGCGACTTCCGCGAGTTCCTGCAATGGCGCAAGGGCGACGCGATCATCCTGGCCGAGGCCAACATCCTGCCGAAGCAGGACCTCGACTATTTCGGCGACGACGCCGACCGCATGCACATGATGTTCAACTTCCAGGTCAACCAATCGACCTTCTACGCCCTGGCCGCGCACGATGCCCGCCCCCTGGTGAAGGCGATCGAGCGGACCAAGCCCCGCCCGCTCTCGTGCCAGTGGGGCATCTTCCTGCGCAACCACGACGAGCTGGACCTCGGCCGGCTCACCGAGACGCAGCGGCAGGCGGTGTTCGCCGAATTCGGACCCGAGAAGGGGATGCAGCTCTACGACCGCGGCATCCGGCGCCGCTTCGCCCCGATGCTGGCGGGCGACCCCCGTCGCATCCGGCTGGCCTACTCGCTGATGTTCACCCTGCCGGGGACGCCGGTGATCCGCTACGGCGACGAGATCGGCATGGGCGACGACCTGGGCCTGAAGGAGCGGGACTGCGCGCGGACGCCGATGCAGTGGACCGCCGAGCACAAGGGCGGCTTCTCCCGGGCCGAGCGGACGGTGCTGCCGCCGATCGATCACGGTCCCTACGGCTTCGCGCACGTGAACGTCGCCGACCAGCGGCACGACCGGGGCTCGCTGCTCAACTGGATGCAGAGCATCATCCGCCACCGCAAGGAGGCGCCAGAGATCGGCTGGGGCGACGTGACGGCGGTGCCGACGGGCAAGGCCTCCGTCCTCGCCCTGCGCTACGCATGGCGCGGCAACGCCATTCTGTGCGTGCACAACCTCGCGCCCGAGCCGATCGAGATCGCCCTCCGCTCCGGCGTGCTCGAGCCGGAGCCCGACATCCTGGTCGACGTGCTCACCGGCTCGCGCAGCGACGCCGGCCCCGAGGGCAGCCACTGCCTGTTCCTGGAGGGCTACGGCTACCACTGGTTCCGGGTCGGCGGCCTCGACGCCCTGCTGAAGCGGACCCCGGGCTGAGCGGCGCCTCGCCCCCGCCCGCCCGGCGCGCTAGGGATGTGCCGGAGCGAGGATGCACATGGTTCGGACCAAACATTACCCCTCGGACGCGACGATCGCGGACGTGCTGCCCGGCCTCGAGGATGCCGAGGGCTACCTGCGCCAGGTGCTGGTCACGATGCGGATGTGCCAGAAGCATTACGGCGACGCCTGGGTCCGGATCGGGGTCACCGGCAAGGCGACGGCGCCGTCGTACCGGGTCGACCGGCCGGACGCGTCCTCCGCCCCGGCCGAAGCCGGAACCACGGAGCCGGGCACGGCGATCTTCGGCGCCTATGGGGGCCGGTCCCATGACCGCTTCACGAAGGTCAACACCGCCGAGACCCGGTGGAGCAGCCGGTCGATGGGCATGGCCGAGATGCTCGTGCTCCACGACAGCCTGCGCCGGCCGAAGGACGGATCGGCCTGAGCGGCGGCGGGGTGCCGCACGGCCGGTTCTGCGCTAGAACCCGGTCCAGAGCGCCGACGGCGGCGCAGCCAACCCGCGGAACCCCATGCCAGGAACGCCCCGCGCCGGGATTATCCCGGTCACGCCCTTCCAGCAGAACTGCACGCTGATCTGGGACGACGCCACCAAGGTCGGCGCCGTCGTCGATCCGGGCGGCGACCTCGACCGGATCGAGGCCGCCATCCGGGAGCAGGGCGTGCGGGTCGAAAAGATCCTGCTGACCCACGGCCATGTCGACCACGCCGCCGGCGCCGACGAGCTGCGCGAGCGGCTCGGCGTGCCGATCGAGGGCCCGCACCGCGCCGACAAGTTCCTGCTCGATTCCCTGCCGGAGACCGCCGCCAATTACGGGATCGGCGAGGGCAGGGCCGTGACCCCCGATCGCTGGCTCGACGACGGCGACGCCGTGACGGTCGGCGAGCTCGGCTTCGACATCCTGCACTGCCCGGGCCATTCGCCCGGTAGCGTCGTGTTCGTGAGCCGGGACGCACGCTTCGCGCTGGTCGGCGACGTGGTGTTCAAGGGCTCGGTTGGCCGCACCGACCTGCCCGGCGGCAACCACGAGCAGCTGATCCGCGCGATCAAGGAGAAGGTCCTGCCGTTGGGCGACGACATCTCCTTCATCCCCGGCCATGGCCCGACCGGCACGCTCGGCGAGGAGCGCGTCTCGAATCCGTTCCTGCAGGGCTGACACCATGGACAAGCGTCGCATCGGCCGCTCCGACCTCCGGGTCGCGCCCTTCTGCCTCGGCGGCAACGTCTTCGGCTGGACCGCGGACGAGGCGACCTCGTTCGCCATCCTCGACCGGTTCGTGGAGCGCGGCTTCGACTTCATCGATACGGCGAACGTCTATTCGCGCTGGGCGCCCGGCCACCGGGGCGGTGAATCCGAGACCGTGATCGGCCGCTGGTTCGCGGCGCGCCCGGGCACCCGGGACGGGATCGTGCTGGCCACCAAGGTCGGCATGGACATGGGTGACGCCGGCAAGGGCCTGTCGGCGCGCCATATCGAGCAGGCCTGCGAGGCGTCCCTGCGGCGGCTCCAGACCGACCGGATCGACCTCTATCAGTCGCATCTCGACGACGCGGAGGTGCCCCTGGAGGAGACCCTGCGGGCCTACGAGCGCCTGATCGCTTCGGGCAAGGTCCGGACGATCGGGGCTTCGAATTACGGCGCCAGCCGCCTTGCCGAGGCGCTGACTGTCTCGTCCGCCTCCAACCTGCCGCGCTACGAATGCCTGCAGCCGGATTACAGCCTCGCCGAGCGCGGCTACGAGTCGGAGCTCGAACCGCTGTGCCGGGCGGAGGACATCGGGGTGATCGGCTACTTCTCGCTGGCGGCCGGCTTCCTCACCGGCAAGTACCGGTCCGCCCAGGATGCGGCGGGACGCGCCCGGGAGAACCGCGTCGCGAAGTACCTTACCCCGCGCGGGCTGGCACTCCTCGACGTGCTCGATTCGGTGGCCCGGGACCAGCGCGCGACGCAGGCCCAGGTAGCGCTGGCCTGGATCATCGCCCGGCCCGGCATCACCGCGCCGATCGCCAGCGCGACGTCGGTGGCGCAGCTCGACGATCTGCTGGGCGCTGCCGAACTGCAGCTTTCCGCGGACGCGATCGCTCGTTTGGACGCGGCCAGCGCGGGCGGCATCGAGGGCTAACGGGGCGTTAAGCGCGGAGCCTCAGAAAAGCGGGTGTACGGGCGCGTGCGAGCCCGTAAAATCGTGCAATCTCAACGCGGAACCCCTATATCAGGTGGACCAAGCGAGAGCGCAGGCGTGGGCGCCCGACGGCGCGAGTCCCTCCGTCGCGAACTGGTCCGCCTGCCCGAGGAATTTCATGGCCGACACCCCTCCGAACGAGCCCGCCGAGTACGGCGCGGAATCGATCCGCGTGCTGAAGGGCCTCGACGCCGTCCGCAAGCGGCCCGGCATGTATATCGGCGACACCGACGACGGCTCGGGCCTGCACCACATGGTCTACGAGGTGGTGGACAACGCCATCGACGAGGCCCTGGGCGGCCATGCCGACCTCGTCACCGTGCAGCTCAACGCCGACGGCTCTGTCACGGTCTCCGACAACGGCCGCGGCATCCCCACCGACATCCACAAGGAGGAGGGCGTCTCGGCGGCCGAGGTCATCATGACCCAGCTGCACGCCGGCGGTAAGTTCGACCAGAATTCCTACAAGGTCTCCGGCGGCCTGCACGGCGTCGGCGTCTCGGTGGTGAACGCGCTGTCGTCGTTCCTGAAGCTCCGGATCTGGCGCAACGGCATGGAGCACGCGATGGAGTTCCGTCACGGCGATGCCGTGGCGCCGCTCGAGATCGTAGGCCCCGGCGAGGGGCGGCGCGGGACGGAAGTCACGTTCTTGCCCTCCACCAACACCTTCACGATGATCGAGTTCGACTACGGCACGCTGGAGAAGCGGCTGCGCGAGCTCGCCTTCCTCAACTCGGGCGTGCGCATCGTCCTGACCGATGCGCGCCATGCCGAGCACAAGCGCGAGGAGCTGTACTACGAGGGCGGCATCGAGGCCTTCGTCCGGTACCTGGACCGGTCCCGCAAGCCGATCGAGGGCATGGCCAGCCCCGTGGTTGTCCGCGCCGAGCGCGAGGGTATCCGCGTCGAGGTCGCGTTGTGGTGGAACGACTCGTTCAACGAGACGGTGCTTCCGTTCACCAACAACATCCCGCAGCGCGACGGCGGCACGCACATGGCGGGCTTCCGGGCGGCGCTGACCCGCCAGATCACCGGCTACGCCGATTCGTCGGGCGTCTCGAAGCGCGAGAAGGTCTCGCTCACCGGCGAGGATTGCCGCGAGGGCCTGACCGCGGTCATCTCCGTGCAGGTTCCGGATCCGAAATTCTCGTCGCAGACCAAGGACAAGCTGGTCTCCTCCGAGGTCCGCCCCGCGGTCGAGAACGTGCTGAACGAGGGCCTGTCGACCTGGCTCGAGGAGAACCCGCAGCAGGCCCGCTCGGTGATGGGCAAGGTCGTGCTGGCGGCCTCCGCCCGCGAGGCGGCCCGGAAGGCCCGCGAGACCGTGACCCGCAAGGGCGCGCTGGACATCGCCTCGCTCCCCGGCAAGCTCGCCGACTGCCAGGAGCGCGACCCGTCGAAGTGCGAGATCCTGCTGGTCGAGGGCGATTCGGCCGGCGGCTCGGCCAAACAGGGCCGAGACCGGGCGTTCCAGGCGGTGCTGCCCCTGCGCGGCAAGATCCTCAACGTCGAGCGGGTGCGGGCCGACCGCATGCTGTCCTCGGCCGAGATCGGCACGCTGATCACGGCGCTGGGCGCCGGGATCGGCCGCTCGTCCACGGACCGGGAAGGCTTCAACCCGGAAAAACTGCGCTATCACCGCATCATCATCATGACCGACGCGGATGTCGACGGCTCGCACATCCGGACCCTGCTGCTGACGTTCTTCTTCCGCCAGATGCCGGAGCTGATCGACCGCGGGCACCTCTACATCGCCCAGCCGCCGCTCTACAAAGCCGAGCGCGGCCGCAGGGCGATCTACCTGAAGGACGAGCGCGCCCTCGAGGACTACCTGATCGACCAAGGGACCGACGGGGCGATCCTGCGGCTCTCGACGGGGGCGGAGTTCACCGGGCCGCAGCTCAAGAGCCTGGTCGAGGAGGCCCGCGGCTTCCGCAACGTGCTCCAGGGACTCCACACCCGCTACGACCGCTCGGTGGTCGAGCAGGCGGTGCTGGCCGGGGCGTTCGACGGGGAGGCGGCATCCCGGTTGGGCGAGGCCGAGGTTCTGGCCGACACGACCGCGCGCCGTCTCGATCTGATCGCCGACGAGATCGAGCAGGGCTGGCAGGGTGAAGCCCACGAGGGCGGCTATCGCCTCACCCGGACCCTGCGCGGGGTCAAGCAGGTCGCCACCCTGGATGCCAGCCTGATCTCGTCCCAGGAGGCCAGGCGCCTGTCCGAGCGCGCCGACGCGTTCCGGGAAATCTACGGCGAGCCGGCGACGCTGATGCGCAAGACCGACGAGACCGTGCTGCACGGGCCCGTCGCGCTGTTCGAGGCCGTCATGGCCTTCGGCCGCAAGGGCCTCCAGCTTCAGCGCTACAAGGGGCTCGGCGAGATGACCGCGCAGCAACTTTGGGAGACCACGCTGGACCGCGAGGTCCGCTCCCTGCTGCAGGTGAAGGTCAAGGACACGACCGACGCCGACGACCTGTTCGTCAAGCTGATGGGCGACGTGGTCGAGCCGCGGCGGGAGTTCATCCAGGACAACGCCCTGAGCGTCGCCAACCTGGACGTGTGATCGGGTTTTCCGGAGGCGACCCGCAGCGACGGCGGCCACCCACGTTGGCCGCCGTCGTTGCATTCTGATCGGCGGAACCCGGCTTATCCGGAACACGCCACAAGCCCCTGGCAAACGATCGTACGGCGGCGCTTTCGGGATCGGCATGTCGTTCGCGTGACAAATTTCAACGCTCGGGCGCTCGTGTTCCTCGTTTCATGAGATGTAACACTCAAATAGCGCCATGACAGAGATCAGTCCAACGGTGCCTATTGAAAATAGTAAAGCGACACTGGAACTAAAGATTAAAATATTTCAGCGTGGCAAATAAAACTTGTCATTGCGTCAAGCATCGAATGATATCGTGTCGGCTTCGAAAATCGAATCGCCGCGGACCGGACGTCGTTGATGCGCTTGACTATAAAGACCCGACTCGTTGCCCTTCTGGCGATCCTGGGCACGCTGCTGTTGGGCACGACCGCGCTCGGTAATATGGCGCTGCACTGGAACACGCGAAGTCTGCAGACGGTCTTCGAAGATCGCGTCGTTCCGCTCGGTCAATTCAGCGGGTTGCGCGACGCCTACGACAACCTGGTGGAGGCCTCGCGCGCCCTGAGTGGCGGGCGCTCCGATCCGCGTTCGGGGGCCGAGATCATCCAGCGCGCGCAGGCGCAGGCGAAGCGGCAATGGGCCGATTACCTCGCCACGTATCTGACCCCCGAGGAGAAGATCCTCGCCGGGGAGCTTCAGGCACAGATCGACCGGAACGACACGATCATCGGAGATCTCGGGCGCCTCGCCGGCACCAACCAGGCGAGCGCCTATGCGGAACGGCATGTGGACCTCCTGAACGCGATGGTTCGGACTCAAGCCTCCCTTCGAAAGCTGACGGGCTTGCAGATCCGGGAGGCGCGGGAGGCGTTCGAGACCGCGCGGACGACGTCGGGCTGGACCGGTGTCCTTCTCCTCGCCGCCTTCGTGCTGGCCACCGTCGCGATCGTGTACGGCATCGTGACCGTGCTCAAGCAGGTCGCCGGGCCGCTCGCCGGGATGACCGCGGCGATGACCCGCCTGGCGTCCGGAGACGTGGAGGTGCCGGTTCTCGGCGCGGACCGCCGGGACGAGATCGGCGCCATGGCCGGCGCCGTGCAGGTGTTCAAGGAGGCGCTGATCGCCAAGCGCCGTGCCGACGCCGAGGCGGCCACGGAGAACGAGGCCAAGGACCGTCGCACGCTGGCGCTGGACGCGGCCACCCGCACGTTCCGCGGCGAGGTCTCGAAGATGACCCAGACCCTGTCGGCCGCCGCGGAGGAGATGGAGGCGACCGCCCAGGCGATGAGCCGGACCGCCGACCAGACGGCGGCGCAGTCGCTCAGCGTCGCCTCCGGCGCCGAGCAGACCTCGGCGAACGTGCAGACCGTCGCCGCGGCGAGCGAGGAGCTTGCGGCCTCGATCGGCGAGATCAACGTGCAGATCGTCCGATCCTCCGAGATGGCCGAGCGCGCCGCCGCCGACGCCGCCCAGACCAACGCGATCATGCAGGGGCTCGCCGACGGCGCCGAGAAGATCGGCGCGGTGGTTGAGCTGATCAGCGGCATCGCGGCGCAAACCAATCTCCTCGCCCTCAACGCCACGATCGAGGCGGCGCGCGCCGGCGAGGCGGGCCGGGGCTTCGCGGTGGTGGCGGGCGAGGTCAAGGACCTCGCCGCCCAGACCGCCAAGGCCACCGAGACCATCTCCCGGCAGATCGCGGCCATCCAGGGGGAGACCCACCGGGCCGTCGAGGCGATCCGGACGATCTCGACGACCATCGTGGAACTCCGCGCCATCGCGGTCGGCGTCACGGCGTCCATGGAGGAGCAGGGCGCCGTCACCCAGGAGATCGTCCGCAGCGTCACGCAGGCGGCCGAGGGGACACAGGCGGTGACGAGCAACATCGGGGCGGTCACCGCCGCCGTCGGCGAGACCGGAGCCTCGGCGTCGCACGTCCTGATCGCCGCGACGGAGCTCTCGCACCAATCGGAACGGCTGACCGTCGAGGTCGCGGACTTTTTGGCCAAGGTGCAGGCGGCCTGAACAGGCGCGGCGGTCGGACCGCGATCCGACCGACCAGGGCTACGGCGCGCCCGGTTCCGGCAGCCGCATCAGCGGCTCGCCCATGCGCAGGCGGGCCCCCTCCTGGAGGCTGGGCGACAGGGTGAAGCCCGGCGGAGCCAGGACCACGATGGTCGAGCCGTGCTCGAACCAGCCCATCTCCGCGCCCTTTTCCAGGCGGGCGGTGCAGGGCAGGGGGCGGCCACCGGTCCGGCGCAGGGCCACACCCTCCGGCAGGAAGCCGAGACGCAGCCCCGCCACCAGAATCGCCGCCACCGGCACCAGGGTGACGGGGTGGCCGGCGATCCGCAGGCGCAGCACCGCCCGCTCGTTGCGGCAGAACAGGGCCTCGACGCGCTTCAGCGCGATCGGGTTCACGTTCCAGGTGTCCCCCCAGATGTGGCGGACCGTTTCGACCCGCAGGTCGTGGGGGGCGTGGAAGCGGTGATACATCCCGGCGGTCAGCCGCAGGGTCGCGTAGGCGCCGCCCTCGTGGGCGCGCGCCAGCGCCGCGTCGCCCCCGAGCAGGTCGGCGAGGCTGTACGAGAGGCCCTTGATCTGGAGAAGCCGCCCGGCCTCGATCCGGCCATGCGCGCCCAGGATCGCGTCGCTGGGGCTGACCAGGACGTTCGGATCCCCGGCGATCGGCCGGGCACCGGGGCGCAGGGCCCGCACGAAGGCCGCGTGCAGGCTCGGGAACCGCGTCTCCCGAGCGTCGCTGAGATCGACGTCGCAGAACAGCCGCCAGGTGGCGATCGAGACGTCGCGCACCAGGGGCTGCTCGATCCGGCTGAACCAGCCCATGAACCGGGTGGCGAGCCGGCGCGGCAGGCGGTTGGTGAGCAGGAAGTTCAGATCCTCCTGGGCGCCCACCTGCGCCAGGGCGCGCCGCAGCCGTGATCCCGAAACCGTCATCATGCCGTGAACCACCTCCGATACGGCGTGGGGCGATGTCCGCACTCCTCGCCACCCTGTCCGCCACCGCCGCAGCGGCTTTGTTCGCCCTGCCGAAGGCCGCGCAGCGCCTGCAGTTGTCGCGGGCCAAGCATCCGTCCCTGACCGGCCACGCCCGGATGGCCCGGCGCGTGGCCGGGCTGATCCCGCACTACGCCTACTCGCAGCGCGCGTTCTTCCGCTCCGACGATCCGGACGAGACCGTGGCGCTGCGGCGGGAGAACGGCTTCGCGCGGCTCTCCGAACTCTACCGCGCACGGTTCGCCCGCACCCGGGCCGAGACCGACGTGGTCCGCGGCGGCCTCTCCGACCTGCAATTCACCGGGCTGTACCGGGTGCCGTTCCAGTATGCCGGCCACGTGCGCGCGCATCTCGGCGCCGGGGCCTTCGCGGCGGCCTCCGACGGCGTCACGGTCACGGACCTCGACGGCAACGTCTTCTACGACCTGGCCGGCTCCTACGGGGTCAACCTGTTCGGCGTGGATTTCTACCGGGCCTGCCTGGAGGAGGGCACCGCGAAGGTCGCGGCCCTCGGGCCGGTCCTCGGGCCGCTGCACCCGGTGGTCACCGGCAACGTCGCACGGCTCAAGGCGCTCTCGGGCCTCGACGAGGTCTCGTTCCACATGTCCGGGACCGAGGCGGTGATGCAGGCGGCGCGGCTCGCCCGCTACCACACCGGCCGGCGCCGGATCGTGCGCTTCTGCGGCGCCTATCACGGCTGGTGGGGGGAGGTGCAGCCGGGCATCGGCAACCCGGTGCCGACCCGCGACACGCTCACGCTGGCCGACATGTCGGACCGGACGCTGCGGGTGCTGGGCAGCCGTCGGGACGTCGCCTGCGTGCTGGTCAACCCGCTCCAGGCCATGCATCCGAATGCCGGCGCACCGTCCGATTCCGCGCTGGTCGACAGTGCCCGCAAGGCCGCCTTCGACCGCGCCGCCTATACGAAATGGCTCGCGGCTTTGCGCGCGGTCTGCACGGCCAACGGCATCGTGCTGATCTTCGACGAGGTGTTCCTCGGCTTCCGCCTCGCACAGGGCGGCGCCCAGGACTATTTCGGCGTGCGTGCCGACATGGTGACCTACGGCAAGACCCTGGGCGGCGGCCTGCCGGTGGGGGTGCTGTGCGGCCGGGCCGAACTGATGCGGCGCTTCCGGGACGACCGCCCGGTGGACATCTGCTTCGCCCGCGGCACCTTCAACGCGCATCCCTACGTGATGGGCGCCATGAGCGCGTTCCTGGATCGCCTGGAGACGCAGGAGGTCGCCGCCCTGTACCGCGACCTCGACGCGACCTGGGATGCCCGGGCCGCGCGCCTCAACACGCTGCTGGCCGAGGCCGAGCTGCCGGTGCGGGTCTCCACCCTGTCCACGGTCTGGACGGTCCTCTACACGCGGCCGTCGCGTTACAACTGGATGCTTCAATTCTACCTGCGTGCCGAGGGGCTGGCCCTGTCCTGGGTCGGGACCGGCCGGATGATCTTCAGCCTCGCCTACGACGACGCGGCGTTCGAGGCGGTCGCCGCCCGGTTCGTGGCGGCGGCGAACGCCATGCGGGCGGATGGCTGGTGGGACGGTGGCGCCACGACCGACAAGGCGATCCGCAAGGCGATCCTGCGGGAGGTCGCGGCGATCCGACTGGGCAAACTCGGCGCTCGTCTCGGCCTCCGGGCGCCGGACCAGGTCTGATCGGGTTTCCAAAGGGCCTCCGGCCCTTTGGCAGGGTTCGGGGCGTGCAGCCCCGAATTTGCAGGGCTCTGCCCTGCACCGGCAAAATGTCCAGGACCTTTTGAAACCTGGACTTTGCCCGGCATCACCGAGGCGGGGGGAGCCCCCCGGCTCGGCGAGGCCGGGTAACGATCAGGCGCCGTGCTCGTGCGGCTCGTGCTCCTCGACCATCTCACCCTGCAGCAGGGCCAGCGGCGCCCTGTAGTAGAGCTTGATGTCGTGGAACGGGTCCGTGAGGATCTTGGTCGCCCAGACCAGGCCGGTCTGCACGTCGCGCACGAAGAACAGCTGCACCGTGCGGAACAGTAGGCCGGCCATCGCGAGCCACAGCCAGATCCAGCCGACGTTGCGGATCAGGTCGGTGTTCGTCTGGTGCGGCGAGATCAGGCCGAACAGGCTCGGATCGAAGTAGAGCGGCAGCGGCGACAGCGCCCAGATCGCCAGCAGCACGATCTTGCGCTGCAGATTGTAGCCGACCTTGATCTCTTCCTTGTGCTCGTGCGTCGCGTGGTTGACGTGGTCGTACCCCTTCGGCTCGAAGAACAGGTGGCCCGCCTGCCGGCTCGTCATCGCCAGGAGCCAGCCGATCAGCGCCGCCGTCGCCGGATCCTTGAAGGCCACCGCGTAGGCCACCAAGAAGCTCACGGCGCTGACCACGTGCAGGCTCTGGTTGATCCGGTTGTGGTGGTAATAGCGGTGGTCGTCCCAGCGCTGGACGCGCAGGGTCTCAAGAAAACTCGCCATGCCGTGCTTCTCCGATCGAGGGTGGGGGACGGGTCAGAAGGCGCGCGGTCAGGCGTCGCGCTTGCGCAGGCGGATGAGGGAGAAATGGCCGAGCGGCGGCAGGGCCCGTCGCTCCACGACCTCCACGGGTGCCGTCGCGGCCCAGGCGGCGTAGCGCTCCCAGGAGAACTCGGTCCGCCATCCCAGGCGGCTCGTGATCGGCATCAGCGTGTGCTCGATCAGGCGCCGCAGGCCGCCCTCGGCCCCGATCCGGGTGGTGATGACGATCTCGCCGCCGGGACGCAGCACCCGGGCGAACTCGTCGAGGGCCGCCTCGGGGTTCGGCACCGCGGTCACGACGTACTGGGCGACGACCACGTCGAAGGACGCGTCCGCGAAATCGAGATGCTCGGCGTCCATCACGGCGAGGCGCTCGACGTTGCGCAGCGCCAAGCGGGCGACGCGGCTGCGCGCCTTCTCCAGCATCGGCGCCGAGATATCGATCCCGACGATGCTGGCGGCCCGCCGATAGGCCGGCAGCGACAGGCCGGTGCCGACACCGACTTCGAGGACACGTCCGCCGATCCGTTCGGCGGCCGCCGCCGCCAGGGTCCGGCCCTGGGCGAAGACCGGGCCGAACACCAGATCGTAGACCGGTGCCCAGCGGCCATAGGCCTTGGCGACGCCGTCGCGATCGAGGTCTGGACCGAGCGTCGCCGCCCGCGGTGAACCGGTGCCGTGCGTTCCGAGGGCCATGAGGGTCCTGTCTCTCGCTGTCTGTCAGGTTGAGGCGCCCGGCCGCCGGCCGCGCCGCGGGCCGATGGATCCGGGGTTCGGGAAAGGGCGGGCTCAGGCCCGGATCGGAACCGTGCGGGGTTCGAGCCGGCCGCTGGCGGCGCTGTCTCGGGCGGGGGGCGGGCGATCCGCCGATGACATCACGGACATCGCGAGCGCCCGGCGATCAGACGGGACGGCGGCGCCGGTGGCGCATCATCAAGCGGAACGTCATCGGCCCCACACCGTATCCCCGCAGCGATCTTTCCGCCGGCAAAGCTATGATTGTCGTTTGACGATGTTGTGACATCACAAAAGGTTCTTTTACCGATATGCACTTCGCTGGCAAAGCATTCGCCGCGAACATAATCTTTCGGCATCGGGAATCGTCTTGCGCCGCGGCCTTAGAGCCGTTCCCGACCGCGTTGCAAGCGGACCGGCTCGCAGTCCTGGATTCGACCCGCTTACTTATGCCGAACCGGTATCCCGTCGGCGGAAAGCGCTCCGGCAGATGGATGCGTGGCTTTGGAACCGGCATCGCCGACGCGGCGCCCGCCGGAAGGGTCCGGCGTCGAACGCGGCGCGGCGCCGTTCACGATGATGGCAAATGTCCATCCGGACGCCTCAGCGCGCGCGCGTGCATCGGCTATGGTCCGAATACCACACGGCCGGCGGACGGCGTGGCCGACATCATCTCGCCCTGTTATCGACGAGATGTTCCCCGGTATCAGTTGAGAAACGTGGCGCGATCTCGCGCCGAAGGAGTGTTGGGCGTGATCGAACAAATGCGGCGTATGACCCTTGCTGTGGCGGCGCTCGCCGGGCTCTCCGGCGTGGCCGGACAGGCGGAGGCCGCGCAGTGCGGCAACTCGGCGGCCGGGTTCGAGACCTGGAAGCGGGAATTCGCCCAGGAGGCGCGCGGCAAGGCCAGCGCGGCGAGCCTGGCGGCGCTGGAGACCACCAGCTACTCCACGGCGACGATCTCGGCCGACAGGGGCCAGCGCAGCTTCAAGCTGTCGCTGGAGCAGTTCCTGGCCAAGCGCGGCGGCCCGACCATCGTGTCGAAGGGGCGTCAGCTCAAGCGGACCCATGCCGCCCTGTTCGATTCGATCGAGCAGCGCTACGGCGTCCCCCCGGGCCCGCTCCTGGCGATCTGGGGCATGGAGACCGGCTTCGGCGCGGTCCGCGGCAACGTCAACACGCTCTCGGCGGTCGCGACGCTGGCCTATGATTGCCGCCGCTCCGAATACTTCACGGATCAGCTCTACGCGGCCCTGACCCTGGTCGACCGGGGCCTGCTGTCGTCGAGCACCCGCGGCGCCGCCCATGGCGAGGTCGGCCACACGCAGTTCCTGCCCAAGAACGTGCTGACCTACGGCACCGGCGACCTGAACAACGTCAACGCCGCCCTGTCGTCGACCGCGAACTTCCTGAAGGCGCATGGCTGGCGCCCGGGTGCCGGCTACCAGCCCGGCGAGCCGAACTTCGTGGCGCTCCAGGGCTGGAACGCGGCAACCGTCTACGAGCGGGCGATCGCGCAGCTCGGCAAGCAGATCGACAACGATTGAAGCTTGGCTGTTGGCGAATACTGTTCGGGCCAATCGGGTTGTACCGCTATTGGCCCGAAAATAGTCCCGATCGATCCTGAATCGACCACGCAGCTGCCGCAGAAAAGCCGGCCCGGTCCCGCTGTTTCGTCCCGGCGGGGCCGGCCGGCCCATCGATACCCATCGACGGTTCTCAGGGACCGCGGTGGCGATGATCCGGCAGGCGCCCGCTCCGCGACGAGAGCATTGGCGCCCGCATGGCTATCGACTCCGTGCCGCTCGGCGGCCCCACCACCCGGATGGCACGCCGCTCCTGTGCGGGCCCGCTGGCGGTCCTGACCGCGGCGGTCGCGCTGTCGGCCCTGGGGAGCGGGCTTCTTCAGCCGCCCCTTCAACGGGCCGACGACAGGCCGGCCGTTCCCGACCGCCAGAGCATGGGGTTCGAGTCGGCCCCGGATACCGTGCCGCTCGCGGCGGAAGCGCCGGTCGACGAGGCCTGGCGCGACGCGACCGGTGGTCCCCTGTCGCGCTGGGCGTGGTCGGGGATCGAACCCTCCCCAGCCCCGTCGATTCCGGCCCCCGTGCCGGAGACCCAAATCACGGAGCCCCCGCGCACGGCGATGACCGTTCCGCTCCCGGTTCCGAGGCCGCCCGAATTCCGGTCCGCGCGCGGACCCGATCTCGGCCGCAGGGCCGAGCGGCGCGTGGCCCGACGCGAGCTGCCGCCGCTTCCGGCACAGCCCCGCGAGGACGACCGCTCGTTCCTGGAGAAACTGTTCGGCGTCGAGCGCGCACCGGCCCTGGCCTACGCGGCCCTCGAGAGCCGGCCGGCCGATCTCGTGCCGCAGCGGCGCATCTCGCCGCCGCTCGCCCCCACCGACACGCGCCCCACGGCCGGGACCGCGATCTACAACATCGCGGCGCGCATCGTTATTTTGCCGAACGGCGAGAAGCTCGAAGCGCATTCCGGCCTCGGGGAAGGCCTCGACGAGCCGCGGATGGTCAACGTGCGGATGCGCGGCCCGACACCGCCCGGCACCTACGACCTCCGGGAGCGGGAGCAGCTGTTCCATGGCGTGCGGGCGATCCGGCTCACCCCGGTCGGCGGCAACGAGGCCGTCTACGGCCGCGTCGGGCTGTTGGCCCATACGTTCATGCTCGGACCGCGCGGTGATTCGAACGGGTGCGTCTCGTTCCGCGACTACGAACGATTCCTGCAGGCTTACCTGCGGGGCGAAATCCAACGCCTCGTGGTGGTGGCTGGCACGCAGGATCCGCTGCCGAGCCTGGCCGCGAGCCCGGCCCGCACCCAGATCGCCCGGAACGGCAACTGAGGCGTCTCGGGCCGGCGCTGGTTCCCGCCACTGCGCATCAGGCGGCGGGGCCCCGGTTCCGTCACAGCGATTCGGCCTTGATGAGCGCCTCCACCGATTGCAGGAAGCTGCGGCGGGCCTCGGGCTTCGCGTCCCGCAGGTACGCGGCGATGAGCGCGAGCAGGTATCCGGTCCCCTCGTCGGCGCCCTGGGCGACGGCGGCATCCTGCCCGCCACCGTAGAAGACCGATAACGGGAGGTCCAACGCGTCCGAGATGCGGGCCAGCCGCTCGCTGGGCTCAAACCGGGTGGTGTCGGAATCCCTCGTCATGAACACGTCTCCGGATACCGTCCGCGCAACGAACTGGCATACAAAATTTCAACTTCAATATTCTCCCTGTGAGTCATGTCGCCCGTGTCGACATGATCAAGCAAGATGCAAAATCGACGTCGGTGCCTAAAAACGGCTCACCGCGCCGAATCGATGGGTGTCTTTATACCGATTTGGTTCGATTGCACTAAGCTCGGCCGAGCCTATGCTATGCGTTGAAACGACGTTGTGATGTAGCGGCCGTCTGAAATCCGTTCGCGCTTCCCTGCCGGACAGGATCCGATCGACGGGCCGGTTCAAACGGCCGTCAGATGCCGAGGCGACCGATCGCGGGCAGCTTGATGCCCGGACGGCGCAGATCGATCCCGGCGACGCCGCCGAGCAGGTTCAACTCCAGCCCTTCGACCCAGGCGAGCGTCAACCCGAGATAGCCGCCGAGGTTGATCCGGATACCGGTCCCGGACGGCGTCCACCCGATCCAGCGGCCGTCATAGGGAAAGTCCTTGCCGATCGCCGTGGCGGGGAGGCTGGCCCGCATCTCGGGCACCGCCGCCATCACGGCCGCCACGAAGGTGTTCGAGTTCGGACCCGGCCACACCACGTAATCTCCGGGGCGCGCGTAGCGGTACTCGGCCACGGCCTTGCGGATGCGCGGCAGCATCGCTTCCGCGTCGGACCCGTCCGCCGCGAACACGATCTCGGGCGGGTTGCCGAACCAGCGCCCGTCCGGGACGAAGCGGTCGATCCAGATCGGCTCGCCCCAGGCCGTGTAATCGAAGCGCCGGTATCTGCGTTCGCCGGTCCCCTTGATCACGATCCAGCTGTGGGTCGCCACGATCCCGCGCCAGCTCACGGTGCGGGCGGAGAAGATCCGGACGACGGCCGAGGGATTCGATTCGGCCGGCGGAAGCAGGCCGGCGCTGGACCGGTCCGCGGAGCGCCAGTCGCCGCTCGCGCGCAGCCAATACAGGGTCGCCGAGACCGCGACCGGTACCAGGAAGACGAGGACGAGCGCGAGGAACGCGAACCTGAGCAGGGACACGGGTTTGGCCGGGGCGTGATGGACGATGCTTCTCATGTAGGCACGGATCGGGCCCGTTCCCATGCGGCCGAACGGAGCGCGCCGGCCGGGCCCGCGTACGGTCACGACGGCTGGGACAACGCCTCGAGGAAAAGCGTCGTGGCCAGGAGGTCGGCGCACCCGCCGGGACTGAGCCGCGCCGACACGAAGCTGCGATGGATCCTCACGGCGCGGTCACGCCAACCCGGGTCGGCGATTCCCCCCGCTTCGAGGAAATCCGTCGCGGCGGCTTGCGCCCGGGCCAATCCTTCGGCGCCGCCGCGGTGAAGCAGGTTGGTGTCGTCCAGGATCGCGAGGAGCGCGAAGAAACACTGGACCCGTGCAGCCTGAGGATCGTCCGGCGCCTGGGCACGGCCGAGGCGCAGGGCCGGAAGGCCCACGGCCCGGATGGTCGGGAAACCGGCGGCGGCTTCCGCGCTGGCGCCCCCGACACCGTAGCGGCGGGCGGCCCGACCGCCATGGCTGTCGGCGGAAGTCTGCGCCCTCGCGATGGCCCCGCCCCACAGCCGGCCCACGGCCTCGGCCCGGGCCTCGGCCGAGGCCGGGATGTCCCCGGTGACACCGGCGCCGGCACAGATCAGCCCCAGGGCGAAGATCGCGCCGCGATGGGCGTTGACGCCGCCGGTCGCCTCCAGCATCGCCGCCTCGGCCCGCAACCCGATCGCCCGCAGCTCGTCCATTCCAGCGCCTTCGCGGCCGGCCGACACGAGCGCCACGAAGAACGGCCGGATCGCCGCCGCGCTCCGCCGCAGGGTGCCGGCATCCATGTCATGGTGGCTGCCGGAATCGACCGGGCTGACGAGACCGGGCTTGGGCCACGTCTCAAGCTCGTCGATCAGCGCCGCGTGCGCGAGATCCGCCACGCGCTCGGGCCAAGGGTCCGAAGCGTGCTGCATGTCCTGAACGCACAGGTCGAAGATGCGGCCTCTCCCACGCGGCTACGATCGATCGTGCTGCCCGGCCCCGCGCGATCTGCGGCCCGTGCAGATAACGGCTTGTCGGCAACGGTAAGCTGCTACGCACCACCCGCGCAGCGGTCAATCGAACCGCTGCGACGGGCGTCCGAGCGGGCCGCGCCCTCAAAGCCGTCAAAACGTTCCGACAAATCGCTCCGGCAATTGCCAAAGATCAGGCGCCTGCGCCCAACTCTTGCGCTCGATAGCGTCGGCGAATAGTCTCTTCGTCGTTTCGAAGAGATTTTCCCCGGCGCGCAGCTGGATGCGTCGTCTCGTGAGTCCGGCAAGCTCGGTCTTGATATGATCCCGAAACTCTGACGGCGGAATGGCGTGGTGCGAATCCGGAATACTGATCGGTGCGGCGGCGTTGCGCTTCTTCTGGCGCTCGAACAAGATATCGTTGTCGCAATGCGCAAGATGAAACAAGAACAGATCGCCGAATTTCGGTCGATGATCGTGGACGACACAGTGAAAACCGATATGCCAATCGGTACGCTTTGAGATCAGCGTCGCCTTGCAGAGGGACGAGATCGAGCGGATATATCCGCGTTGCAGCGATATCGGCCGCTGGAGGTCGATCGGTGCCTCACCCTCCACATGGCGGACGTCGGCGCCGAACAGATCGAGGACCGGCGGCACATCCCGCGACGCGATATAGTCCGACAGTGATGATGCGACATCCGGATCGGCAATGACCAATTCGTCGGTATCGGTGAAGAGCACGCATTTGAAACCGATGAACAACGAAGCACAAAAATCGCGAATTGTATTCACGCGCGCCCATTCGTCCAGCGGCGTCCTGGGCAACCGGATCCGGTTCGCTGGGATCCCCATCGTCGAGCCGTCATCGGATCCGTGATCGAGAACGTAACAGTTCTCGGCCCCGACCTGCCGGTCGTAATGCCTCAACCACAGCGGTAACATCGTGCTTTCATTGTAGGCCATGGTGACCACGGCGAGCGGCCTTTTCTGCACCGGACCTTTTCCTCCGCAACGAAATGTCGATCCTCCGCCGCCATCGTACGCGGCGGCACGCTAATGAGGAGCTAAGCTGAACATGGAGCGAGCGCCCCAACTGTTGCGATCTCTGAGCAAGGACGCGCGGATCATCGAGATCGGACCCAGTTTCAATCCACTTGCTCCGAAGCGCGACGGTTGGAACACGATCGTCGTCGACCACGCGTCGCGCGAGGACCTCCTACGGAAATACCATGATCAGACGATAGATCGGATCGAGGAGGTCGACATCGTCTGGACCGGCGGTTCTCTTGCCGATGCGGTCCCGAGCGATCAGCATGGACGTTTCGACGCCTTCATCGCCAGCCACGTCATCGAGCACACCACCGACATCGTGACGTTCCTGAAGGCCGCGGAGACGTTGCTGAAGCCGGATGGCGTCGTGATCCTGGCCGTGCCGGACAAACGCAAGTGCTTCGACTTCTACCGCTCGCTCTCCGGCACGGCAGACGCGATCACGGCGTTCCTCGAGCGCCGGGACCGGCACACGCTGCGCACGCATATCGACTACGCCTTGAACATGGCGTTGAAGCCAGGCGGTGCCGGCGCTTGGGCCGCCGGCGACTGCCAGCCGGCCGAACCGGTCTGCCCGCTTACCGACGCACCGCAATGGCATGCGGCCGCCCAGCGTCCCGATTACACCGACGCGCATGCCTGGGTGTTCGTGCCGTCGAGCTTCAGCCTGATGATCCTGGAATTGTCGCTGCTCGGCTATCTCGATCTTGCGGTCGAGAACATCCAGGAGCGGCATGCGACGGAGTTCTTCGTCTGGCTGCGCAAGGGTGCATCGCGCCCCTCCGACGACGAGGCCCAGCGGCAACGCACAGCCCTGATGCAGCGCGTGATCCTGGAACTGGCCGATCAGGCACGACAATTACCGGACGGGCCGCTCAGCGAGACGGCGGCGACCTTACGCGACCGGCTCCTGCGCGCCGAATACCGCACGGCAGCGCTGAAGCGAGTGCTCGCGGCCGTGCAGGCCAGCACCGGTCGGTTCGGCCTGAAGCGCCGCCGGTTCAGGGAGCTGATCGCGCTCGCCGGCCAGGACGTTCCCGCGAACGCCCTGGCTCCGATCCAGCACCAGATTCTGCTGAACGAGGCGACGAAGATCCTGCACCCGCGGAAAGCCTCCGACGATCCGGCGGGGCCCGGCGAGGACGATCCGATGCTGGCCGACAACGCGGTCCTGGTCGTGCCGATCGGCGCGGCGCAGTTCGCGGATCCGCTCCTGGCCGCCGAGCTGGCGCGGGAACGCCAGCGGTCGCTGGCCGTGCGGGTCGTGCTCGAGGCCGTGTCGAAATCCCTGGGCCCCCGCTCCTGGGACAAGAAACGGTTCAAGGCGATCATCGCCAAGGCCGCCCAGGAGACGCCCACCGAGGGCCCGGTCGCAGTGCGTCACGCGGTGCTGGCGGAGGAAAGCCGGAAGGTTCTCGGCGTCCCCCTCGCCTGAGGTGTCAGCGCGCCGGGGGCGCCCAGATTGCGAGGGCGGACGCGTCCACCGGACGGGGCAAGAGGCGTTCGGCCCGGAAGGCGTCGGCGATCTTCTGCTGCTCGGAGAGGCCGGTCCGGGTCACCGGCTCCACCCGGTAGCTGCGCCGCGCGTTCGCCCGCAGGATCACCTCCGGTTCGATCTTCCACAGGGGCGCCAGGCGCGCGGCCGCGTCGTCCGGCTGCGCCTTCACCCAGGCGCCGGTCTCGGCCAGCTGGACGAACAGCGCGGCAAGCACCGGACCGTTGGCGGCCACGTAGGGGTCGGCCGCGAGGTAGTAGCGCTTGTATTGTGACAGCCCGGTGCCGTCGCGCAGGACCCGCGCGCCGGATTGCTGCCGGGCGGCGGACAGGAACGGATCCCAGGCGACCCAGGCCTCGACGCCGCCGCTGGTGAGCGCGGCCCGGCCGTCCGCCGGCGTCAGGTAGGCCGGGGTGATGTCCTTGAAGGTCATGCCCGCCTCCGCGAGGGCGGCGAGCAGCAGGTAATGGCTGCCTGCACCCTTGGTGACGGCGACCCGCTGGCCGCGCAGGTCGGCCACTTTCTTGGCGGGCGAGGCTTCGGGCACCAGGATCGCCTGCGCGTCCGGGGAGGGCGCTTCCTGGGCGATGTAGGTGATCCGGGCCCCGGCTGCCTGCGCGAAGATCGGCACGGTGTCGGCCACGTCGGCCGAGACGTCGATCTGCCCGGCGTTCAGCGCCTCCATGATCGGAAGCCCGCTCGTGAATTCGTGCCAGGACAGCGCGGTCCCGAGGGGTGCCAGCGCCTTCTCCAGGTTGCCGTTCTGGCGCAGCAGCGCGATCA
Organism: Methylobacterium sp. CM6246; assembly: GCF_054818005.1. Classification (NCBI taxonomy): domain Bacteria; kingdom Pseudomonadati; phylum Pseudomonadota; class Alphaproteobacteria; order Hyphomicrobiales; family Methylobacteriaceae; genus Methylobacterium; species Methylobacterium sp. CM6246. The sequence goes on along the minus strand of NZ_JBTXKY010000001.1, from coordinate 5,055,094 downwards.
GCGTCGAGGACCGCTGGTAGCCGATCCGCAGTACCGTGGCCGCCCGGGCGGCGCGCTGAGGCGTGAGAAGGGCGACTGCGGCAAGGCCGGCGATCAGGCTTCGGCGGGAGGCGGGCATCGGGTGATCCGAGGTGGGGAGCGATGACGGCACTCTACCACCGGGCGCGGGCCTCCGGGGCAAGCGGCGGGTGTGACGCAGCCGGCCGATCCCGATCAGGTCGCCTGGCCGAGGATCTCCAGGATCGTCCGGCGCAGGCGAATGAGGTCGGGATCGTCCCTGTGGCGGGGGTAGGGGACCTCGACCGGGATTTCCGCCCGGATCGCGGCCGGGCGGTCGCCGAGCACGATCACGCGCTCGGCCAGGATCAGCGCCTCTTCGACGTCGTGCGTGACCAGCACTGCCGTGAAGCGTTTCTCCTGCCAGAGGCGCAGGATCTCGGCCTGCATGGCCAGCCGGGTCAGCGCGTCGAGCTTGCCCAACGGTTCGTCGAGGAGCAGCAGGCGCGGCTCGTTGACCAGCGCCCGGGCCAGGGCCGCCCGTTGGGCCATGCCGCCGGAGAGTTGGTGCGGATAGGCGTCCGCGAAGCCGGACAGCCCGACGAGCCCCAAGGCTTGCTCGATCCGCGCCGCGCGGGCCGTCCGGCCGACGCCCTGGGCCTCGAGCCCGAGCGCCACGTTCCCGCGCACGGTCCGCCAGGGGTAGAGCGTCGGATCCTGGAAGACGAGCAGGCGGGACGGATCCGGCCCCTCGACCAGCTGGCCGTCGACCGTGATGGCGCCCTGGTCGGGCGGCTCCAGCCCGGCGACGAGCCTCAGCAGCGTGGACTTGCCGCATCCCGAGGGGCCCAGCAGAGCCACGAACCCGCCCGGCGCGACGGTGAGGCTGACGCGATCGAGCACCGACAGGGGCGCGCCGCGGATATCGAAGGCGTGGCTCACCGCCTCCGCGTGCAGGCTCGCGCCGAGAACCAGGTTCGCTGGACGTTCCAACGCGTCGGCTACCATTGCACCAGCCCCTTCTGCCACGCGAGCAGGCGGTCGCGCAGACGGAACAGCAGGGTGATCAGCGACGAGCACATCAGGGCCATCACGATCAGCGCCGCGTACATGTTGGCGTAGGCCGCCCAACCTTGCGCCCATTGCAGGTACCAGCCGAGGCCCGATTTCACGCCGAGCATCTCGGCCACCACCAGCACCGCGAAGGAGCCGCCGAGCCCCATGAACAGCCCGACGAAGACGTGCGGCAGCGCTGCCGGGATCGCCACCCGCAGGATGAGGAAGCTGCGCGAGGCACCGAGCGTCCGCGCCACGTCGAAATAGGCCTTGTTGACGCCTGCCACCCCGGACCAGGTCAGCACCGTCACCGGGAAGCCGGTGGCCAGAGCGACCAGGAAGGTGCTGGCCGACCACGAAGACGGGAAGACGAAGAAGGCGAGCGGCAGCCACGCGGTCGCCGGGAGCGGGCCGACGAAGCGCAGCACCGGATGCGCCCAGTAGCCGACCGCCTTGGAGGTTCCGATGGCGACGCCGAGGACGAAGCCGACGCTCGACCCGATGGCGTAGCCGCCCGCCAGCAGGATCAGCGAGTTCAGCGTGCTGCCGCCGAGCTTTCGCCAATCGTCGAGGAATACCTCCAGGATCGCCTGGGGCGGCGGGAAGAACGGCATCGGCAGGAGATCGAGCTTCGCCGTGACCAGTTCCCAGGCCAGAAGGGCGACGGCCACCGCAGCCAGCCACGGGCTCCCGTGCCGCAGACGCGCCCCGATCGTGCCGAGCGAGCCGGCGAGGAGACCCAGCGGCAGCAGCGCGAGCCCGATGGCTGCCGATCCCTGCGCGAATACGGCCGTCCTCGGGAAGTCGCCCGCCTCGGGCAACTGCGATGTCAGGCCCGCGAGCGCCAGCCAGGCGAGGCCGGCCAGGACGATGCGCCAGGGCGGACCAGAAAGGCGGGCGGGTTCGGCGGCGGTGCTGCGCGGGGCCGTCCCGGCGGTGATGCTTCCGGACATGAGGCGGCTCAGCTCAGCACGTCGGCGTAGATCCGCTCGGCGAACTTCGCCGTATCGGTCGAGCGCTTCAGGACGTTCACCAGCTTCAGCTCATCGCCGTAACGGGCGAGTTGCTCCTTGAGACGGCCGCCGACCGGACTGTCGCCGTGCTGCTGGCTGCGCAGCATCGTGGCGAGATCCTCGATGGATCCCTTTCCGCCATACCCGGCAAACGCCTTCGCGGCCGCTTCCGGGTTCTCGTGGACGGCGTGGCCGCCCTCCAGGATCGCCCGGGTAAGGGACGCGGCGACCGCCCGGTCGTTCCGCAACAGGCTGCCGCGGACCGCCACGACGCAGCAGGTGCGGTCAGCGTATTCCCCCAACAGGTTCGTCGCGATCTCGGTGAAGCGCGGGTCCTTCAACCAGATCCAGGTGCGCGGGTCGCCTTCGGCCAGGGCCTGCGCCTCACCCTTCTGCACGGCGAGATTCAACAGGTCGGCCGGGTATTGCCGCCACGTGACGCCGCTGTCGGGGTCGATCCCGACCTTGGCCAGCTGAAGGCTGAAGAAGTTTTTGGCTGGGCTCGCCTGGTCGCTGATCGCGATGGTCTTGCCCTTGAGCGATTCGATGTCGGTGATGCCGCTGGACCTGTCGGCCAGCAGCCTCAGGCAGCCGCCATGCAGGCCGGCGGTGATCTTCACGTCGAAACCCTGCTCCAGGGGCTTGAGCCAGCGTAGAGCCATGCCGATCCCGGCATCGGCCTTGCCGGTCGCGATGGCCTCCAGGAGGGCCTCGGTCGCACCGCCGAAATTGACGAACTCGACGTCGAGGCCGTGCTTGGCGAAGATGCCCTGCTCCTTGGCGAGCGGGGCGGCGGCGGTGCAGATCGCCGTGGCGTTCCAGGCCAGCTTGACCGGCCGGAGCGGGCCCGATGGAGCCTCGACCGCCGCTGGCCGGCAGAGCGGACCGGGATCGAACGGCGCGCCGGGTCCGGGCGCCCAAGCCTGGCTCGCGCCCATCCCCAAGCCGAACGGGGCGGCCATCGCGGCGACGCCCGCCCGCAGCATCAGGCGGCGCGAGGGCATACGGCCGCACGCTTCGGATCCCGAATCTGACGGGTCGTCGATCATCGCACGTCTCCGGGCCGCGCGAACGCGCGGTAGGCTGGGCCGACGCAGGAGGTGGCCCGACCGCGCGGCCGAGCACATCGTGCATCCTCAATTCGGGTGAATGATCCGTCGAGGGATCAACGGATCCAACATTCAGTCAAGCCGACGCCGAGTCAATGAAAGCGTCTTCTGATCTTTTCGTGGACTCGGAAACGTTTTTCGCTTGCTTGCCCGAAAGACGCGGACGATCTCCAGCGCCGCCCCCGACGGCGGATCACTTCAGGCGGTGCCGACGCGATATTGGCGTGGCGGCTCGGTGCCGTTCACCGCGAAGGCGCCGACGATCCGGTCCCGGTAGATCCGTGGGTTGTGCGACGCGATGGTGCGGGCGTTGCGCCAGTAGCGGTCGAGGCCGAGCCTCTGCTTCACCGCCGAAGCGCCCAGCGCGTCGAACAGGATCGTGGTCGCCTCCAGCACGAGGTTGGTGACCACCGTGACCGCCTGGTTGACCTCGACATCGGCGAGCGCCGTGGCGCGCACCGCCTGCGCCTCGGTCCCCCGGCCACCCGCGTCGCGGTGCAGCTCATAGGCGCGCTGCAGGGCCTCGGCCGCCTTCAGCGCCACGGCGCCGGCCGCGTAGGCGTTGCCCCGCACCCGGCCGACCACGGCCAGGATCTGCGGATCCTCGGCATTCCGCCCGGTATTGCCGTGGCTGTAGACACGGGTCCGCTCGGCCACCAGGCGCCCGACATCCTCGGCGGCGGCACGCCCGATGCCGGCGAGCGTCGCGAGGTGGACGAGCTGGAAGAACGCCATCGCGTAGGGGAAGCGGGCCGGATCGGGCTTGATCAGGTCGGGCGGCAGGACGACGTCGTCGAAGCGGATCGTGCCGCTCGCGGTAAGCGCCTGGCCGAACCCGTCCCAGTCGTCGACGATCGCGACGCCCGGCGCACCGGTCGGGACAGCCGCCACCAGGGCCGCCCCGTCCTCGTCATCGGCCGAGAGGTGGATGTAGTCCGCGAACAGGGAGCCGGTGGTGTAGAATTTTCTGCCCGACACGACCCGCTCGGCACCCCGCCGACGGACCACGGTGTCGAACTGGCCGACCTTGGCGGATCCGGTCTCGGAGACACCGCTGCCCACGGTCTCGCCGGCGGCGATCCTGGCGATCCAGCGGGTCCGCCAGTCCGGCGCGGTCGAGCCAAGCACGTCCTCGGTGAAGCCGAAATGGGCGCGCAGGGCGTTGGTGACATTGGAATCGGCCTGCGACAGCTCGATCAGCAGGTTGAACAGCTCGGGCAGGCTGGCCCCGTGGCCGCCGGCCTCGGACGGCAGGCGCAACGTGGTGAAGCCGACCTCCTTCAGCCACCCGATCTCGGCATGCGGCAGGCGGTGCGTGCGGTCGCGCTCGACCGCGGTGGCGCGGATCCCGGCGAAGGTGGGCCGGAAGCGCGCGGCCAGATCCTCGTAGCGCTCGCTCGGGCCAGCGCCCCAACCCGCATCCCACTGCGCCATCGCCTGAAGCTTTCCACGTTGATCGACGCTGCCGAAAACCTGCAGGCCTTCGGGGCGGGACCTATGGATTCGCCAAGTCGAGCCACGATCTCAAGCCGGATCGCGGGAAAAACGACCGTCGTCGATCGATTTGGAACCTCAATCTCCTGACGAACGACTGCATGAACGCGTGGTTCTCGCGGCGCGCTCTTCGGCGGAACATCGTTCGAGCCGGAAAGCGGCACGCTCGGCCCAGTCCGGACTTATCGAGGCCCCGCGCGCGGAAAACGCTCAGCGGTGCCGCCGGACGAATCGCTTCGCGAACCACGGCCGGGTGCGCGCGGGGCGGTGCGTCCGCTACCAGCTCGGCAGCACGGTGCTGCCGAACGTCTTCTCGATGAACGCCTTGACCTCGGGGCTGCGGTAGCTGTCCACGAGCGCCTTCACCCAGGGCTGGTCGCGGTCGGCCTCGCGGACCGCCAGGAGGTTGACGTAGGGGCCCTTCGGCTCCTCCTTCAGGATCGCGTCCGAGGGCTTCAGGCCGGCGGGCGTGGCGAAGTTGGTGTTCACCGCGGCGGCGTCGACATCGTCCAGGGACCGGGGCGTCTGCGCCGCGTCGACCTCGATGAACCGGAGCTTGCGCGGGTTCTCGACGATGTCGGCCACCGTCGGCTTGAACCCGGTGCCGGCTCTCAGCTTGATCACGCCCTTGTCCTGCAGGAGCAGCAGCGAGCGGCCGCCATTGGTCGGGTCGTTCTGGATCGCCACCGTGCCGCCGGTCGGCACCGCGTCGAAGGTCTTATGGCGCTTCGAGTAGATCCCGAGCGGGAAGTTCACCGTCGTGGCGACGGCGACGATCTTGTAGCCGCGATCGGCCTTCTGGTTGTCGAGGAAGGGCTGGTTCTGGAACGAGTTCGCCTCGATCTCGCCGGCCGAGAGCGCCTCGTTCGGCACCACGTAATCCGAGAACTCGATGATCTGCAGGTCGAGGCCGTTGCGCGCCGCGACGGGTTTCGCCGCCTCGAGGATCTGCCCGTGCGGCCCCGGCGTCGCGCCGATGCGGACACGCTTCAGGGCCTCCGCGTGCCCGATACCGGGCATCATGAGGAGGGCGACAAGCACCAGGCGACGCAACATGGCGGACGATCTCGCGATTTCGGGGCCGACGTCTTATGCGGATCAGCTCTGGCGGTGGCGCCGGTTGAGCCGGCGCGCCAAGCGCTCGCCCGCACTCTGGAACACCTGCACGAGCACGATCAGGACGACCACGACCGCCAGCATCATGTCGGGCCGGAAGCGCTGGTAGCCGTAGCGGATGCCGAGGTCGCCGAGCCCGCCGCCGCCGACCGCGCCGGCCATGGCCGAGTAGCCGACCAGCGACACCACCGCGAGGGTCAGCCCCAGGACGATGCCGGGCAGCGCCTCCGGGATCAGCACCTTGCGGATGATCTGCGCCGGGCTCGCCCCGAACGCCCGGGCGGCCTCGACCAGGCCGTGATCGACCTCGCGGATCGCCGCCTCGACCAGCCGCGCGATGTAGGGCGTGGCCGCCACCGTCAGCGGCACGCTGGCGGCATAGGTTCCGATCGAGGTGCCCGCCACCAGGCGGGTGAACGGGATGATCGCCACGACCAGGATGATGAAGGGCGTCGAGCGCGTCGCGTTGACGATCACCCCGAGGGCGGCGTTCAGCGCGGGCGCCGCCAGCAGCTCGCCGCGCTGGCTCGTCGCCAGGAACACCCCCAGCGGCAGGCCGAACAGCGTGCCGATGGCGGACGCGAGCGCCACCATGGTCAGCGTGTCGGCGGTGGCCTGGACCAGGAGGGCGATGAGTTCAGGCGACACGGGCGGCTCCCTGCGCGACGTCTTGGGCGACGTCCTGGGCCGGCGGGAGATAGCCGAGGAATTCGGCCGGGATGCCGAGCGCGGCGAGATAGGCCTGGGCCCGCGCGGTGACGTCCGGCCCCGGCGACAGGCCGAGCGCCAGGGAGCCGAAGCGCCGGCCGGCGATCTCGTCCACCGCGCCGGCCAGGATCACCGCCTCGATCCCGGTCTCGCGCGCGAGCCGGGCGATGATCGCGGTGTCGGCCTGCGCCCCCCGCAGCGCGAGGCGCAGCACCGGCACGCCGCCGGGGCGCGGATCGGCGGTTATCCGTTCGGCCAGCGCGGCCGGCAGGTCGAGGCCGACCTCGCCGGCGAGGAGGCTGCGGGTCACCTCGGCCTGCGGCCGGGTGAACACCTCGTAGACCGTGCCGCGCTCCACGATCGCGCCGTGGTCGATCACCGCGACGTCGTCCGCCACCGCCCGGATCACCGACATCTCGTGGGTGATGAGCACGATGGTCAGGCCGAGGTCGCGATTGATCCGCTTCAGTAGCGCCAGGATCGCGCGGGTCGTCTCCGGGTCGAGGGCGGAGGTGGCCTCGTCCGAGAGCAGCACGTCCGGCTCGGTCGCGAGCGCCCGCGCGATGCCCACGCGCTGCTTCTGCCCGCCCGACAGCTCCGCCGGGTATCGCCCGGCCTGGGCCTCCAGCCCGACGCGGGCGAGCAGTTCCGCCACGCGGGCGCGGATCGCCCCGCGTTTCCAGCCCGCGAGTTCCAGGGGGAGGGCGACGTTGTCGGCCACATTCCGCGAGGACAGCAGGTTGAAGTGCTGGAAGATCATGCCGACCCGCGCCCGCACGGTCCGCAACTCCCGCTCGGGCAGGCTCGACACCTCCGCGTCGCCGACCATCACCCGCCCTGCGCTCGGCCGTTCGAGGCCGTTGATCAGGCGGATCAGCGTCGACTTGCCCGCACCGGAGCGCCCGATCACCCCGAGGATGGTCCCGGCCGGAACGGACAGGTCGATCCCGGACAGCGCCGTGACCAGCGCCGCGCCCTTCCGCGCCGGATAGGTCTTCGAGACGTTCTCGAACCGGATCAGCGGCACGTCGGCGGGTTCGCGGGGCGACGGCAGGGTGGACACAGCCTGTGGGTGCTCCTCGAGCGGGACCCGCGGGTCCGCAATATGATCGGGTGATCTGAGAGCAAGCTGTATGACGTTCGACGCCGAGCGGGGTCAAGGAAAGCCGGGTACATAGTTCGCCGCCGGCAGAGACTATTTTTTCACAATCCTGCTAGACGGCAGAGAATTATTCCATCTCGCATCGGCGGGCGACTGCACTCGCGGCCGAGAGAGCAGCGAACAGGTCCGCCGAAAACTCTGTCTTCAGAAATCTCCGTCCCCCGTCTTGCGGATCATGGAGAACGTCTGCTCTTCGAAGCGCTGCGCATTCGAAACCTTGTTTCATTGATCGCACCCCGCCCGCGGGTTTCAATAGTGATCGCGCACTTTAGCCACCGTCGAACCGGCCCTTTCGGTTTCGGCACGCACGCGGACGGGCGCTGGCCGACCGGAGACCACCATGACCGACGATATGCCCGCTGGACGGTCCCCGTCCCGCCGAAGCCTCCTCTTGGCCGGTCTGGGCGCGGCGGCGTTGCCCCTCGCGTCGCCCGCGGTGCTTGCAGCGGCGCGCGAGGTGAAGATCAGCATGCAGCGCTCCTCGGTGCTGTTCACGATCCTCAAGGTGAAGGGCACCCTGGCCGAGCGCTTGGCGCCGCTGGGCTTCACGCCGACCTGGCACCTGTTCACCAACGTCCTCGAACCGATGAATGCCGGCGCGGTCGACATCCACGCCGACGTCGCCGATGCGGTGCCGATCTTCACGCAGTCTGCGCGGGCGCCGCTGACCTTCTACGCCCGCGAGCGCGGCGCGCCGGCCGCCGAAGCGATCATCGTGCCGGCGAACTCATCGATCCGCACCGTCGCCGACCTCAAGGGCCGAACGGTGGGCGTCTCGCGCGGGTCCGGCAGCCATTACGTCCTGGCCGCGGCGCTGAAGAGGGCCGGCCTCGGCTTCGACGACATCCGGCCGGCCTATCTCCAAGCGCCCGAGGGGGCCGCCGCGTTCGAGCAGGGCAGCCTCGATGCCTGGTCGATCTGGGACCCGTTCCTGGCCTTCGCCGAGGCCAAGCGGCCGGTGCGCACCATCGCCGACGGATCAGGCCTGACCAGCTACCACCGCTATTACCTCGTGAACGACAGCTTCGTCGCCGCCCATCCGGAGGTGGTGGCCATCGTGTACCGGGCGCTGGTCGAAGCGGGCCAGTGGGCGAAGGCCAACCCGGATGCGGCGGTGGCGCTGCTGGCCCCCGTCTGGGGCGACCTGCCCCCCGCCGTCGTGGCCGCGGCCAATACCCGGCGTACCTACCGGGTGGAGCCGGTGGAGCGGGTCCAGCTCGGCGAGCAGCAGGCGATCGCCGACACCTTCCTCGACGCCAAGCTGATCCCGCGCCGGATCGACGCCACCGCCGTCCCGATCTGGACGCCGCCCGCGGTGAGGGGCTGACTCGATGGCCGACGCACCCCGTTTCGGCATCTGGGCCGCCGTCCACGGCTCCCGGGCCGCCCACCACGATCCCGACGAGCCGGACGACGCGAGCTGGGAGCGCAACCGCGCCCTGGTGCTCGCGGCCGAAGCCCTGGGCTTCGATTCCGTGCTGGTCGCGCAGCACACGATGAACCCCTACGACGAGCAGCGCGACCAGCTCGAAGCCTGGACCGCCACGGCGGCCTTGGCGGCCCTGACCCGGCGCATCGAGATCATCGCAGCGATCAAGCCGGGCCTGTACCACCCCGTGGTGCTGGCCAAGATGGCGCTCCAGATCGAGCACATCAGCGGCGGCCGCTTCGCGCTGAACCTCGTGAATGCCTGGAACCGGGCCGAGTTCGAGCGGGCCGGCCTACCGTTCCCGGCCCATGACGACCGCTATGCCTACGGCCGCGCGTGGATCAGCCTCGTGGACCGCCTGATGCGGGGTGAGCGCGTCACCGCGTCGGACGCGCATTTCCAGGTCCAGGACTACCAGCTTCGCCCGGCCGGCACCCATCGGCCGCGGCCCCGGATCTATGTCGGCGGCGAATCCGAACCCGCCCGGGCGCTGGCGGCCGACCATGCCGACGTCTGGTTCATCAACGGCCAGCCGCTGGATGAAGTCCGTGAATTGATCGCCGACATGCACCGCCGGCACGCGGCTAACGGGCCTTTGCGCTACGGCCTCTCGGCCTTCGTCATTGCCCGCGAGACCGACGCGGCGGCACAAGCCGAGCAGGACCGCCTCCTCGCCCTGGCGCAGCGGGACGCGGCGTTGCGCGCCGACACCCGCGCCCGGACCGATACGGCGAGCGTGATGTTCGCCAAGACCGACGCGGCGGCGAGCCGCCATGTCGGCACCAACGGCGGCACCGCGGCCGGGCTGGTGGGCAGCTACGAGACGGTGGCGGCCCGCATCCGCGCGTTCCACGAGGCCGGCATCGCCCTGTTCATGCTGCAGTTCCAGCCGTTCGAGGCCGAGATGCGCCGGTTCGCCGAGCACGTCCTGCCGCGCGTCCGCTGATCCGGGACCTTCGATGACCGCGCAGCGCCAGCTTCACCTCAACGTCAACCTGCTGCATTCCGGCGTCTATCCCTCGGCCTGGCGATTGCCGGACAGCCGGCCGGACGCCTTCGTCGACATCGACCACTACGTGCGCGTCGCCCGCATCGCGGAGCGGGGCGAGTTCGATGCGATCTTCCTGGCCGACACGCCGGCGATCAACGACCGGATCGACTACCGGCCGTTCATGGCGCTCGAACCGACCATCGTTCTGGCGAGCGTGGCCGCTGCGACCACCCATGTCGGGCTGATCGCCACTGCTTCGACCAGCTACAACGAGCCCTACAACCTGGCCCGGCGCTTCGCGACGCTCGACCTCGTCAGCCGCGGCCGGGTCGGGTGGAACGTGGTGACCACGGCGGATGCCGCCGCGGGCCGTAATTTCGGCTTCGCCGGGGTTTCCGAGCACGGGGCGCGCTACGACCGCGCCCGCGAGTTCACGGAGGTCGTCCACGCCCTCTGGGACAGCTGGGAGGACGACGCCCTGGTGGGCGACAAGGCGAGCGGGCGCTTCGCCGACGGCGACAAGGTCCACGCGATCGACCATCGCGGCGTCCATTACAGAGTCGCCGGCCCGCTCACCGTGCCGCGCTCGCCTCAGGGACGCCCCGTGACCGTCCAGGCCGGCGGCTCGGAGGACGGCCGCGCACTGGCCGCCGCCACCGCGGACGCGGTGTTCTCCCTCGCCCAGACCATCCCGGACGGCGCGGCCTATGCGGCCGACTTACGTGCCCGGGCCGCACGGTACGGCCGCGATCCGGCCGCCATCGTGGTGCTGCCCGGCCTCGCGACGGTGATCGGCGCCACGGAGGCCGAGGCGCGTCGGCGCCAGGACGCGCTGTGGGAGCTGGTTCCGGTGGAATACAGCGTGGCGCGCCTCGCCGGGACGCTCCGGATCGACCCAGAGCGCCTCCACCTCGACAAGCCGCTGCCCGATCCGCTGCCGCTGCCGCCCGATGCCAACCACACGATGTTCGCCGGCACCGTCGCGCTGGCCCGACGGGACAATCTGACGGTGCGTGCGTTGCTCCGCGCCCTCGGCGGCGGCGTCGGGCACCGCATCGTCGTGGGCACGCCAGAGCAGATCGCGGACGACATCGAGACCTGGTTCCGGGCGGGCGCCGCCGACGGGTTCAACCTGATGCCGGACGTCCTGCCGGAAGGCCTCGAAACCTTCGTGGACGCTGTCGTACCGATCCTGCAACGGCGCGGTCTGTTTCGGAGGGAGTATGGCGGCGTGACGCTCCGGGACCATCTCGGCCTCGATCGCCCGGCCTGGAAGCCTGCCGCCAACAGGGTTTAGCTGCTCACGACCCTGACGGGCGCCAGCGAGCTCCGCCTCGCCACCGAGCCATAAGAAAACCCGCCACGTCACTGAACGGGCGGGTTGAAACGAATGGTAGCGGGAGAGGGACTCGAACCCCCGACACGAGGATTATGATTCCTCTGCTCTAACCAGCTGAGCTACCCCGCCACGAGCCGCGTGTCCCGAACGGGACGGCGCGGCCAGCGGCCGGGGTATAGGGAGGGCGGGCGCGGGCTGTCAACGGTGTTATGCGCGGAAATTGGGGGCGCCGACAGGTCTTCGCTGCGAGGAGACCGCGACCGGGCCGCGGATGAATCGGGCCGTTGCGAAGAGTCCGACGGCGAACACCGCGGCGCCCAGATACGTCGCCGCCTGCGCGAAATCCGGGCCGACGAGACTTAGGGTGGAGGAATGGCCGGAGGCCGCGTCGACGGCCGTCAGGCCGATCCCGACGAAGCTCTCGCCGACCAGGAATCCGGAGGCGATCAGCACGCCGCGGCGGCGGGAGGCTTCGAGGTCCTCGGGCCCGGCGCCGCGGCGGCGCAGGGCGCGGGCGCACAGGAAGCCGAGCAGGCCGCCGAGCCCGATGGTCATCTCCACCGACAGCGGCAGGTACATGCCGATTCCCACGGTGAGCGCCGGGAAGCTGAACGCCCGGCGCTTGAGCGCGACTTCGAGGGCGACCATCACGGCGCCGAGGCCGCAGCCGATCAGCAACATCGGCCAGGGCAGGGTGCGGGCCACGATGCCGTCGGCGATCTGGGTCACCAGGGCGGCCTGCGGCACGGTGAGCGCCAGCGCCGGGTCCATGCCGGGGCGCGGCATCGAGCCGACGAATCCGTAGGCGCCGTAGAGCAGCGACAGCAGCGGCACGATCACCAGGGAGCCGACGGCGACGCCGACGATCAGTACCAGCTGCTGACGCCACGGCGTGGCATTGACGATCTGGCCGGTCTTGAGGTCCTGCAGGTTGTCGTTGGCGATCGACGCCGCGGTGACGATCACCGAGGCCGCCAGCAGCACCAGCGCGACGGTGACGCGCCGGGCCTCCGGTGTTCCGGCGGGGCCGAGCACCAGCGGCAGCAGGGCGGCGCCGACCATGGCGGTGAGGATCCCGATCCCGGAGATCGGGCTTGTCGAGGAGCCGAGCAAGCCGGCGAGGTAGCCGCAGACCGCCGCCATGGCGGCACCGAACACGAGGCAGAACAGCAGCCCGGCCGCCACCACGGCGGCGAGCATCGGGCCGGCGATGCCGAGATCGGCCGCGAAGCCGGCGAACAGCGCGCCGAGCGGCACGCATAGGGCCAGCGCGGCGACGCCCACCAGCGGCAGCGGCAGGTCGCGGTCCTGCCGGGCTGCAGAATGCGCCGGGTTGCCGGCGGCAAGCGCCACCCGGATGCTGCGGGCGATCGGCCGGACCAGCGTGGCCACGGTCCAGAACCCGCCGACCGCGATGATGCCGGCGCCGACGAGCCGGACCTGCCCGGACCAGATCGCCTGCGCGGCCGCGCCTGGCTCCAGCCCGGGCTGGGGCGTCAGGGCGGTCAAAACCGGGACCATGATGCCCCAGGCAATGACCACGCCGGTGAGCAGGGCCAGGCAGGCGCCGATCCCGACGAGGTAGCCGACACCGACCAGGGCCAGGGAAAAGCCGCTGCCGATGCTGAACACCGCGCCGCCCAGGCTGAAGGCGGTGAGCACGCCCTCGGCCAGGATGCGCAGGCCGCTGGTGGCGAAGGCGACGAGGCCGGAGCCGGCGGCCGCGGTCAGCAGGGTCGTGAGGCCGCGCTCATCGGAAGCGGAACCTTTGGAATCGGCATGGCCGGCGCGCAGCACTTCGGCGGCGGCGACACCCTCGGGGTAGGGGAGGTCGCTTCCGGTGACCAGCGCCCGGCGCAGGGGAATCGAGAAGGCGACGCCGAGCCACCCGCCGATCAGGCAGACCAGGCTGGTCTCCCAGAACGGGAAGCCGTGCCAGTGCCCGATCAGGACGAGGCCCGGAAGAACCAGGATCACGTTGCACAGGGTGCCGGCCGCCGAGGCCTGGGTCTGGACGATGTTGTTCTCGAGGATGCCGGCGCCGCCGACGAGGCGCAGGGCGCCCATCGAGATCAGCGCCGCCGGGATCGAGGACGAGAACGTCATTCCGGTCTTCAGGCCGAGATAGATGTTGGCGGCCATGAAGACGACCGTGATCAGCGCGCCGAGCACGATCCCGCGGGCCGTGATCTCCCGCCCATGCCCGCCCGCCGGGGCGCCCGCGTCCGTGACCGCCATCGCGCCCCCATCGGCCCACGCGGCCGGACATCTGTCCCAGGTTTCACGATAGCCCGATGGTCCGGGCGCCGCCGCCCCCTTATCTTGCGACACGTGGCCCCGCTTGGGGGCCACGCCGAAGCGGAGCGTCCGATGACACGCCTGTCCAAAACCGGTCTGATCGCCCTCCTCGCATGGTCCGTGCCGCTGGCGACCTCCGCGGTCCAAGCGGCCGGCGCCGGCACCCCGTACGCGGCGACGCTGAACAGCGGCAGCGAGGTGCCGGCGACCGATTCGAAGGGCACCGGCAGCATCACGGCGACCTACGATCCGGCCACCAAGCACCTGAGCTGGAACGGGACCTACAGTGGCTTGACCGGCCCGGTCACCGCCGCGCATTTCCATGGCCCGGCCGCCGCAGGCGCGAATGCCGGCGTCCTGGTGCCCGTGACCGCCACCAGCAGCCCGTTCTCCGGCGAGGCCACCCTCGACGATTCCAAGGCCGCCGACCTCGAAGCCGGCAAGCTCTACTTCAACCTCCACACCGCGGCGAATCCGAAGGGGGAGATCCGGGGGCAGGTCGAGCGCGCGCACTGAACGTCCCAAACGCCGGGAGACGCGGCTTCGCGCGGCAGCGCAGACCCTGTGCGACGGTGTGATCGTACACCGTCGGCGGCTCCGGCGGTCGATGATCTGGGCCGCGGATCTGGGCCGCGGTCCCCTTCTCATGTGCCGGGCGATCGAAGACCGCCCGGCCTCAAAGACGGGCGCGCGGTCGGGCAGGCTTCAGGCCCGGCATAGCTCCATGATCATGGCGAACGCGGGCGACGCGATCTCCGGCAGCGCGACAGCCTCGGCTGTGAAGAATCGCTGGATCGCTTCGCCATGCGGGACGACTACTTTTTAGCGCCTGCCGGGTGGCCCCTCCGGCAAATGACGCTTAGGCGGATTCTCCCGAGCAGCCGGAGGTGCCGATGAAGCAGATCGAGGCCATCATTGCGTGGACACCCGCCCGCTGGGCGGAGCTGCGGCCCGAGACGGCCGGGCAGATCGTGGTGCTGCCGGCCCCCGACACGGACGGTGCGGCGAAGCATTACATCATGCACGCGGGCGCGAGTTCCTCCGCGCTGGCGGCCCTGTCGGACGAGGCCCGGATCGCCCGCCTGTTCATCGATTTCCAGACGATCGTGGTGCGCGACGGGCTCGACCCGCAGGTCGTCCACCGCGCCTTCCTGGCGATCGACGAGTACCGATTCCGGATCGCGCCGGACACGGAGGGCGCCGAATTCGAGGACCCGCCCGAGGAGGATTAGCACCGCGCCTTGAAAACCGGGGCCACGCAGCAAGACCTGCGGCTGCGGAACGCCGACATCGTGGCAACGGCTTTCCTCGCTTGGAGCGCCGGGCCTGCCCGCTCTCGACTTTACCGGCTAGAACGCGCGCCTTCGAAATGTAGGCCCGTTCGGCGTAAGCGAACGCGCGAAAGCTAGGACGCTAGATCTGCTCCCGATCGCAACGTAACCGGGACCAGCTCTAGCGTCCGTCGGATCGCGTTTCGCAGGAGTCTTGGACGGAGCAGCGATTTGCAGGGTCGCCTGGCGTTAGCGACTTGCCGCGCATCGAAGGGGCGCGATCCGGAGATCCCCCGGGATGCCACAGGGCGGGGCTGAAGCCGGAGACGGCCGGGCAGATCGCAATGGTGCCCGCGCGCGACGGTGCCGGACCGAGCGGACCCATTTCCGGACGTATGTGAAACTGGCCCGCCGCTCGCGCAAGCGTGAGAATAACGAATACACATCCGCGCAGTGTGCCCTATGTCCCGGTCGGGTTCCGACACCACCGGAGGCTGGCCATGCCCCTATCCCGTCGCGCCGTCATCGCGGCTGCCACTCTGGCACCGCTCGCCGGCCGCTTGTCCTGGGCCGCGGAGCCACTGATCCGAAGGCCGATCCCATCGACTGGCGAGATGCTGCCGGCGTTGGGGATCGGCACCTCCCGGCGCTACGAGGTCGAACCGAATGCCGAGGCGGTCGCGCCCCTGAAGGCG
This sequence comes from Methylobacterium sp. CM6246, assembly GCF_054818005.1. Taxonomy (NCBI): domain Bacteria; kingdom Pseudomonadati; phylum Pseudomonadota; class Alphaproteobacteria; order Hyphomicrobiales; family Methylobacteriaceae; genus Methylobacterium; species Methylobacterium sp. CM6246. Next base: position 5,039,416 of record NZ_JBTXKY010000001.1, on the reverse strand, counting down.
GCGGTGCAGGCTTTCGTGTCGCTCGGCGGCACGGTGATCGACACGGCGCCGAGCTACGGCACCGCCGAGGACGTGCTGGGCCTGATCCTGGCCGAGCCCGGCCTGCGCGAGAAGCTGTTCCTGGCCAGCAAGGTCGACACGCAGGGTCGCGACGCGACGCGCGCGGAGTTCGAGCGGTCGCTGAAGCGGATGAAGGTCGAAAGCCTCGATCTGGTGGCGGTCCACAACCTGATCGACGTGGACGCGAATCTCGCGGTCCTGCGCGACCTGAAGGGTACCAAGCGGATTCGCTATGTCGGCGTCACAGTCTGGCGGGACGGCCAACTCGACGCCCTCGAGGCGGTGATGAAGCGCGAGACGCTCGACTTCATCCAGGTGAACTACGCCATCGACAACCGGGCCGCGGCCGAGCGCATTCTCCCGCTCGCCGCCGACAAGGGCGTGGCCGTGATGACCAACGTGCCGTTCGGCCGGGATCGCCTGTTCAAGGCGGTGCAGGGCAAGGAGCTGCCCGCGGTGGCCAAGGATCTCGGCTGCACCAGCTGGCCCCAGGTCTTCCTGAAATACGTGCTCGGCCACCCCGCCGTGACATGCCCGATCCCCGGCATGGCCAAGGTGGCCTATGTCGAGGACAACCTTGCCGCAGCCCGGGGCCCGCTCCCCGACGCGGCTCAGCGTAAGCAGATGGAGACCATCATCGATGCGGTCTGATCGCACCACGCGGCGCGCTGCGCTCGCCCTCGCCGCCGTCCTCATGACGGCCACCGCGGTTCCGGCCCTGGCGCAAGAGAGTGCCAAGAAAATACGGATCGGGGTGATCGGGGCCGGCAACATCGGCGGTACCATCGGCGGCCTCTGGGTGAAGGACGGCCACGAGGTGATGTTCGCCTCGCGCCATCCAGAGACCCTGGCGCCGATGATCGCGGAGCTTGGACCCAAGGCCAAGGCCGGGACGCCGGAGGAGGCGATCAAGTTCGGTGAGGCGGTGTTCGTCGCCGTGCCGTACAAGGCCTATCCCGACCTCGCGAAGGATTTGGCGGCGTCACTTTCCGGCAAGGTCGTGCTCGACGCCGGCAACGCCACGCAGAAGCGCGACGGCGCGCTCTACGACGAGGTTCAGGCGAACGGCATCGGGGCGACCTCGGCCAAGTACCTGCCGGGCGCCAAGGTGGTCCGGGCCTTCAACGCGGCCAACTACAAGGTGTTCGCGAAGGCGGGTGCGAACGGCGGCCAGGACCGCCAGGGCGGCCGGATGGCGATCCCGATCGCCGGCGACGATCCCGCGGCGCTGAAGGTGGCCGAGGGCCTTGTGCGCGATGCCGGCTTCGATCCGGTCGTCGTCGGCCCGCTCAAGGACGCCGACAAGTTCGCCATGGGGTCGCCCGGCTTCGGTCACGAGGCCACCGCCCCGGAGTTGCGCGAGAAGCTCGGGCTGGGGAAGTGACGGGCGCGTGCCTGAAACATCCGCGCCCCGCGGCCCGCTCGCGCGCCTGATCGACATCCGGCCCGGCGAGGGCCAGGCGCTCGCCTGGTCCTGGGCCTATATCTTCTCGATCCTGGCCGCCTACTACGTGCTGCGCCCGATCCGCGACCAGATGGGCGTGGCCGGGGGCATCGAGAACCTGCCGTGGCTCTTCACGGCGACGCTGGTCGGCATGCTCGCCCTGAACCTGCCCTTCGCCTACCTGGTGAAGCGCATGCCGCGGGCGCGGTTCGTGCCGATCACCTACCGGTTCTTCGCCGCCAACATCCTGGCCTTCGCGCTGGCCCTGTACCTGGCCCCGCCCGATTGGGGCATCTGGATCGGCCGGGTGTTCTTCGTCTGGCTGTCGATCTTCAACCTGTTCGTGGTCTCGATCTTCTGGGCCACCATCGTCGACGTCTTCTCGAACGACCAGAGCAAGCGCCTGTTCGGCTTCATCGCGGCCGGCGCGACCGTGGGGGCCATCACGGGCTCGGCCACCACCGCGATCCTCGCCAAGAACGTGCCGACCTGGGGCCTGATGCTCTGCGCGGTGGTGCTGCTCGAAGTCGCGGTGTTCTGCATGCGCGGGCTGGCGTCCCTGTCGGCGCGGCTCCACGCCGTTCCGGGCAGCGAGACCGTCAGCGACGGGCAGGACCGCACCATCGGCGGCAGCGTGCTGGCGGGCGTGACCCGCACCCTGGCGTCGCCCTACCTGCTCAACATCTCGCTGTTCCTGCTGCTGTTCTCGGTGACCTCGACCTTCCTGTATTTCGAGCAGGCCGGCATCGCCAAGCGGAGCTTCCCGGACCGGGGCGCGCAGACCGCGTTCTTCGCCAGCGTCGATCTCGCGGTGAACGTGCTGACCCTCGGCGTGCAGCTGTTCCTGACCGGGCGGATCGTCAAGCGGCTCGGCGTTGGGATCACCCTGGCGCTGCTGCCGGCCTTCAGCGTGCTGGGCTTCGCCGCGCTCGCCGTCTCGCCCACCATCGGGGTGATCGTGGCGTTCCAGGTCCTGCGCCGGGCCGGAAATTTTGCGATTGCCCGCCCGATCCGGGAAGTCCTGTTCACCGTGGTTCCGAGGGAAGATCGCTACAAGGCCAAGAGCTTCATCGACACGGTGGTCTATCGCCTGGGCGATCAGGTCGGGGCGTGGTCGTTCACCGGAATCCAGGGGCTCGGCCTCGGCAGCACCGGGATCGCCGGGGCGGCGGTACCGCTCTCGGTGGCCTGGCTGCTCAACAGCCTATGGCTCGGCCGGGCCCAGGATCGCCGTCAGGCTGCACTGGACGAGCCTGCACCAGACCCCGCTGCCTTGCCACGCGCCGCGCCGTAATCCGCCGCCGCTGGTGCCGAAGGGGCCGCCGCGTTAAGCGACGGTTTACCATGCGGCGCGAGATCTCGTGCTCAGCTCCGCCGGAGGGGGACGAGACGGTATGACGTGTCCGGCACAGCCCGGTCCGGGCTCGAAGGTCCGCGCCGCGGCTCTGCTCGTCCTGGTGGCGCTCGCCTCTGTGCCGGCCCGCGCGGAGGAGCCGCTGTTCATCCGCATCCGGCCGACGCAGGACGGCGACCGGACCGCCCGCGAGGCCCTGTGGGCGCGTCGTCAGGCCCATGCCCGCGCGGTGATCGAATCCGTCTGCACCGGCTGCCTCGGCGCCTGGAAACCGGAGCAGCCGGTACCCCCAGTTGCGACCCCCGGTCCCGCGCAGGCCAGGATTGCGGACCTTACTGCGCCGGCAGGGCTTGAAACCGACACCGGCTCCGGGGCATCCGAGCCAGCTTCCGATCCATCGCTTCCCGAGAGGCAACCATGACACAAGCGCATCCGACCAGCGGCGCCGAGCCCGATGTCGATTGCCCCGTGAGCCTCGAGGTTCTGGGCGAGGTCTACCGGGCCGACGAGTTCGACCTTCCGATGATCCTGGAGCAGATCACGCCTCTGAAGCGCGCCCAGCTCGCCGCCTACCTCTACGGCAAGAGCCACATGCACAAGCTCGGCCTGAAGGTGGCCCGCTCCTGCGACCGCGACGACCTGATTCGGGTCGCCGGCGAGATCGGCTCGGTGATCCACGGCCAGGCGCACCTGAAGCCGGCCAAGCCGGCCCCCGTCGCCGCCCCGGAACTGCGCGCCAAGACCCTGCCGGGCCAGAAGAAGGTCAGCCTCGCGGGCGCACCGGCCAAACCCGCGATCAGCCTGGGCGGCTCGGCGAAGGTCCGCAACTTCGACTGACCGCGACCGGCGCGTAGGCCGTCCCGTCGGGCGCACGGCCCGGCGTCGAGCCGGCCGCGAGCTCTGCGCCCGGCGCGCGGCTCGCATCGTGATCCCCAGGCGGAGCCGGGCCCCTGCGTTGCGTGTGCCCCGGCCTTCGGATAATCGCCCGCGATGAACACCGACCACGACAAGATCCTGATCGTCGATTTTGGCTCTCAGGTGACCCAGCTCATCGCCCGGCGGGTGCGGGAGGAGGGGGTCTATTGCGAGATCGTCCCCTTCACGAAGGCCGAGGCCGCGTTCCGCGAGCAGAAGCCGAAGGGCGTGATCCTCTCCGGCGGCCCCGAATCGGTGACCGTCGAGGCGAGCCCCCGGGCGCCGCAGCTCGTGTTCGAATCGGGCGTCCCGGTCTTCGGCATCTGCTACGGCCAGCAGACCATGGCGGCCCAGCTCGGCGGCGCGGTCGAGGGCGGGCACCACGCCGAGTTCGGCCGGGCCGAGGTCGAGATCCTGGCCGATTGCCCGCTGTTCAACGGCGTCTGGCATACGGGCGAGAAATATCCGGTTTGGATGAGCCACGGCGATCGGGTCACCAAGCTCCCGGACGGCTTCACCACCGTGGCGATCTCGAAGAACGCCCCCTTCGCGGCCGTGGCCGACGCGGCGCGCAACTACTACGCGGTGCAGTTCCACCCCGAGGTGGCCCACACCCCGCACGGCGCCCTGCTGATCCGCAACTTCGTGCGCGACATCGCCGGCTGTTCCGGCGACTGGACCATGGGCGCCTACCGCGAGGAGGCGATCGCCAAGATCCGCGAACAGGTCGGCGCGGAGAAGGTGATCTGCGGCCTGTCCGGCGGGGTCGATTCGGCCGTCGCCGCGGTGCTGATTCACGAGGCGATCGGCGATCAGCTGACCTGCGTGTTCGTCGATCACGGACTGCTCCGCCTGGGCGAGGCCGAGCAGGTCGTGGCGCTGTTCCGGGACCATTACAACATCCCGCTGGTCCACGTTGAGGCGAGCGGCATGTTCCTCTCGGCGCTCGAGGGCGTCAGCGACCCGGAGGTCAAACGGAAGACGATCGGCCGCCTGTTCATCGACGTGTTCGAAGCGGAATCGAAGAAGATCGGCGGCGCGGCGTTCCTGGCGCAGGGCACGCTCTACCCGGACGTGATCGAGAGCGTGTCGTTCACCGGCGGTCCGTCGGTGACGATCAAGAGCCACCACAATGTCGGCGGCCTGCCCGAGCGCATGAACATGAAGCTCGTGGAGCCGCTGCGCGAGCTGTTCAAGGACGAGGTCCGGGTGCTCGGCAAGGAACTCGGCCTGCCCGACGCCTTCGTCGGCCGCCATCCGTTCCCGGGTCCCGGCCTGGCCATCCGCTGCCCCGGCACGATCACGACGGAGAAGCTCGAGGCCCTGCGCAAGGCCGATGCGATCTATCTCGACGAGATCCGCCAGGCCGGCCTCTACGACACGATCTGGCAAGCCTTCGCGGTGATCCTCCCGGTGAAGACGGTGGGCGTGATGGGCGACGGCCGCACCTATGACCACGTCTGCGCCCTGCGCGCCGTGACCTCGGTGGACGGCATGACCGCCGACTTCTACCCGTTCGACATGGCCTTCCTGGGCCGGGTCGCAACCCGGATCATCAACGAGGTGAAGGGCATCAACCGGGTGACCTACGACATCACCTCGAAGCCGCCCGGCACGATCGAGTGGGAGTGACGGGCGCGCTTCGCAGCGATCGGACGACCGCTATGAACCCCCGCTCAGCAGCAGCTCGGCCGCGATCACCCACATGGTGATCGCGATCACGCCTTCGAGCACGCGCCACGCGGCCGGCTTGGCGAACAGGGGCCGGAGGATCGCGGCGCCGTAGCCCAGCGCGAAGAAGAACGCGACCGAGGCGCTCATCGCGCCCGCCGCGAAGGCGGGTTCCTGGCCGGGGAAGCGCGTCGAGATCGATCCGATCAGCAGCAGCGTGTCGAGATAGACGTGTGGGTTGAGCCAGGTCAGCGCGAGGCAGGTCGCGAGCGTCCGCCCGAGGCCGGCGGCGGATCCCGGGGCGGGCCGCAGCGCCTCGGTGGCTGCGAAGGCCGACCTGAGGCTGCGCGCGCCGTACCAGATCAGGAAGGCCGCGCCGGCATACAGCATCGCCGGCCGCAGCCAGGGGGCGACGACCACGAGGCTCTTGAAGCTGGTCACGCCGACCAGGATCAGGAGCGCGTCGGACGCCGCGCAGGTGGCGCAGACCAGCGCGACATGCTCGCCGCGCAGGCCCTGCCGCAGCACGAAGGCGTTCTGGGCACCGATGGCCAGGATCAGGCCGGCGCTGACGGAGAACCCGGTCAGATAGACGTCGAACACGCGGGGTTACTCATCGGAGGTCGAACGATCTTGGCGCTGTCGGCGCGGTATGCGTTCAAGAGCCAGAGATTGTCCAAGGTCATCGCTACGAAGCCCGCCGACACGGTGAGCGCAGCGAATCATCACTGCCCGGCGCCGTGTCATCCCCTGTGATGCTGACCGGGGTCACGTCGCTTCACACCTGATGACGGGGCGGAGGGCCGAGATTCACATGCAGGAGCCGCGGGACCGAGTTCCAAGGCTCGCACAAGCGATCACCCGCCTTCCGCGAATGCTCACCGCGCGCACAGCACCGGCTCCAGCGCCGCCATCGCCTGCCGGAACGCCGCCAGGTGCAGGCCGTCCCGGAGCGCTCCGGGCTTGGCGTAGCCGGTCTCGCCGTCGCGCAGCGTGGCGAACGGGTCCGCAAAAGTGCAGCCGAGGCGGGTGCAGAGCGCGCGCAGCCGGTGCGAATAATCCGGTACGGCCGCCGCATCGAGGAACCGGCCGCTCTCGCGGCCGATCGGGGGCAGGGCGGTCACCACCACGCGGGGGCTGGCCGCCTGAAGCCGTTTGACGAGGGCAACCACATGCGCCTCGAACCGCGAAACCGCCTCGGCGGACCGTGGGGCGTTCTTCGCGAGGATGTCGTTGGTGCCGATCGTCAGGGCCGCGACCTTGGGCGCATGGTCGAATCGCAGCCCGGCGAGGTGATCGAGAAGGGCGGCGGCGGTCGCACCGCTGAAGCCGCCGTTGACAAGGTCCAGGCCGCAGGGCCGCTGGCTTCCGGGCTGCAGCTCCACCTGGGAATCGCCGGCCCAGAACACGTAGTCCTGCGGCGCCTCGTCCAGGCTGACCTGGACGGCGATGCCGCGCATCACCGCGTAGGCTCGGGCATCCACAGCGGGCTTGTGCAGATGCCAGCCGGCGAGGGCTCCCAGCGCCAGCAGGGCCAGCGCCGCGAGGATCGCGAGAAGGCCCCGCCTCACGGCTCGACGCCGGCTCGGTCGACCCGCGCCTCCGGCCGCGAATCGGTCGTCGCGTAATAGGGCTTGATGTCGAGGAGCGGCGTTCCGTCCAGGCAGTCGAGCCCGCGGACCTGCAGGGTGTCGCCCGCGCGGGTGATCAGCGCGACGACCGAGAGCGCGATCGGGTTGGGCCGGGCGGGGGAGCGCAGCGCGAACGTGCCGCGCGGCCCGTCGGCGTGGCGCGGCTGCTGAACCACGAGCCCCCGGGTGGCCTGGTCCAACCAGTAGAGCAGGATGAGGTGCGTGCAGCCGGTGATCGTGAGCAGGCCGGGCGCGTAGGCTGGATCGACCTCGACGGTGCAGACGGCGTCGGTCTGCAGCCCGTTCTTCGGGCAGTCCCGGCGCGTACGCCACGGCGTCCTGAGGCGGCCGATGAAGTGGAGGCCGGCGTCGAATGCGGCGGGCAGGTCCGCCATCTCCTCGCCGGGACGGATCCCGAATTCGTCCGCGCCGCTCAAGGAACCTCCGCGCCCCCTCATCCCGCGCCAGTTCTCGGTCAAGCGCCGTCCGGCCGCAAGCCCGGGTCGCGCGCGCACGCTCCGCGGTGTAGATCCGAGCTTGCGACGGGAGGGTTCATGATCGAGCGGGAATTGCGGCCGATGCAGGCCGTGGCGGATGCGGAGAGCGCAGTCGATCGCCTGGTCGAGCTCTATGACGGCGCCGCCGACGCCTTGCGGCAGGCGCTGGAGCGGTACCTTGCGGGCGGTCCTCCGCCGGACGCCACCGAGCGTCTCGCGTTCCGCTATCCCGAATTGCGGATCAGCTATCGCCCCGTCGGCCCGCTGCCGCGGGTGCGCCGCGCCACCGCCAAGCTCCAGGCGGCCGGCACCTACGCCACCACGGTCACGCACCCGGCCTTCTTCCGCCACTATCTCACCCGGCAGCTGCAGCCGCTGATCGACGATTACGGCATCCAGATCGAGGTGGGCCTGAGCGCACAGGAGATCCCCTATCCCTACGTGCTGGAGGCGGGGCTCGACGCGCGCGGGAGCACCGTCGACGGCGCCGAACTCGCGACCTACTTCCCCGTTCCGCTGCTGTCGCTGGTGGGCGACGAGATCGCCGACGGGACGTTCGATCTGGTGGACGGCGAGCCGCTGCCTCTGGCGTTGTTCGACGCGGTGCGGGTGGATTACTCCCTGCGCCGCCTGGTCCACTACACGGGGTGCGACTGGCGCGAGGTCCAGCCCTGGATCCTGCTCACCAACTACCACCGCTACGTCGATCAGTTCGTCCGGCACGGGCTGGAGCGCCTGGCTTCCGGCGCGGAGGGTTTCGAGCGGCTGGTGCTGCCCGGCGGCCTGTCGGTGAGCCGGGCGGAGGCCGCGACGGCCGATCCCGCCGCGGTGATCGCCGCTTCGCCCTGGCACCGCCACCAGATGCCGGCCTATCACCTCGTGGCGCGCGGTGCCGATGGCACCATGCAGGGCACGACGCTGGTCAATATCGGCGTCGGCCCCTCGAACGCGAAGACGATCACCGATCACCTCGCCGTCCTGCGCCCGGATTGCTGGCTGATGGTCGGCCATTGCGGCGGCCTGCGCCAGTCGCAGACCATCGGCGATTACGTGCTGGCCCACGCCTATCTCCGGCGGGACCGGATCCTCGACGAACTGGTGCCGCCGGACGTGCCGGTGCCGGCGCTCGCCGAGGTGCAGGTCGCGCTCCAGAGCGCCGCCGCCTCGGTGACCGGCGAGCAGGCGGAGGCTCTGAAGCGCCGGCTGCGCACCGGCACGGTGGTGACCTATGACGACCGCAACTGGGAGCTGCGGTTCAGCCAGGAGCGTCGGCGGATCAACCAGTCGCGGGCGATCGCGGTGGACATGGAGAGCGGCACGGTGGCGGCGCAGGGCTTCCGCCTGCGCGTGCCGTACGGGGCGCTGCTCTGCGTCTCCGACAAGCCGCTCCACGGCGAGATCAAGCTGCCCGGCGCGGCGAACGCGTTCTACGACCGGGCGGTGTCGGAGCACCTGCGCGTCGGGCTGGCGGCCCTCGACGCGCTGCGGGCTGACCGGCACGGGCTGCATTCGCGCAAGCTGCGCAGCTTCGACGAGCCGCCGTTCCGGTAACCCGCCGGACCAACAATACAGTCACGCTTTCGTTGTTCTTGCGCGACAGCGACTGACTGACACGGCGTCTTCAGTCGTCATAACGGGATACCAGCGATCGATCGGACGTTGAGAAGTCATACTCCTCGCAAGGATTGGACTTTCTCATGAAGCGATTTGCTCTCGCATCGACGGCACTGCTGGCGGCCTTCGCCCTGGCCCCGACCGGCGCGGATGCCCGCGGCTTCGGCGGCGGCGGGTTCCGGGGTGGCGGCTTTCACGGCGGCGGGTTCGGCGGTGGCGGTTTCCGGGGCGGCGCGTTGGGTGGCGGCGGCTTCCGCGGTTCAGCTCTTGGAGGTGGCGGATTTCGCGGCGCGGGCATCGGTCATCCCAGCATCGGGGTCGGCCGCGGTGTCGGAGTCGGTGGCTTCCAGCGCGGCGGCTTCGCCAATGCCGGCCGCGGCGGTCTGATCGGCCATCGCGGCGTCGTCGGCCGTGGGTTCGCCAACCGCGGCTATTATGGCCGGGGTTATGGTGGTGGCTACGGCCGCGGCCTGGGTTATGGCCTTGCCGGTGTCGGCCTCGGATTGGGGGTCGGCTACGGTCTCGGCGGTGTCGGATACGGCTTGGCCGGCGACGGCTACGGCGACAGCTGCACCGGTGCCTTCGGCTACGGTTACGATCCCGCCTATTGCGGCACCTACGGCTACGGCTACTGAACGCCGTCCGCAGGCTCCGTCGCTGCCATGAAGGCCCGGCCGGAAACGGTCGGGCTTTTTTTAGGCGCGAGGACGGTTTCTGGACCCGTCGGCCTTCGCGGTTCGCGAAGGCTGCGTCGCGGACTGCCGAATTGCGAACGGTTCCAGACCGGCCCATGCAGGCGCTTGCACGCAGCGCGGGAGGGGCGGATGAGCGGAGGAGCGGTCGTTCCGGCGACAGCCGCCCTGCTGGTGTTGTGCATGGGCCTCTGGGCCACGGCACTCCTGCCGGAGATCGTCACTGCGCTCGCCTTCTTCGGTCTGGCGATGCTGCTGCGGCTTGGAACTGCCGCCACCGTGTTCTCGGGCTTCTCGGCCTCGGCGTTCTGGCTGGTCCTGTCCGGCATGGTCGTGGGCCAGGGCATGACCCGCACGGGCCTCGGCGCCCGCATGGCCGGCGCGCTGGCGGGACGCCTGTCCGGCTCCTACGCGCAATTCATTGCCGGCCTTGTGATCCTGAGCTTCCTGATCGCGTTCGTGATGCCGTCCAACCTCGGCCGGATCGCCCTGATGATCCCGGTGACGCTCGCGCTCTGCGACAGCTTCGGGCTGGTGCCGGGCCGGCCGGGACGGACCGGCGCGGTCCTGGCGGTCGGCGTCGCGACGCCGATCCTGTCGGCGGCGATCCTGCCCGCCAACGTTCCGAATCTCGTGATGGCCGGCTCCGCCGAGAAAGTGCTCGGCCTGCACCTCTCCTACCTGTCCTACTTCGTCCTGCACGCGCCGGTCCTGGCGGTGGTGAAGGGCGCCCTGCTGGTGGCGCTGATCGTGCGCCTGTTCCCCGACCGGCTCAGCCCCGACGCACACGCCCTGCCGGTGCCGCGGCCCGTCTCGGGTGCGGAACGGCGCCTGGCGGTGATCCTCGCCTGCACTCTGGCGCTCTGGATGACCGACAGCCTGCACGGCCTCGCCCCGGCCTGGGTCGGGCTCGCGGCCGCGGTGATCTGCCTGCTGCCCAGGATCGGGGTGCTTCCGCCCGAGTCGTTCCAGCAGGTGAACCTGCGGACCTGCTTCTACATCGCGGCGCTGCTGGGCCTCGTCGCCCTGGTGAACGAGACCGGCCTCGGGGCACGGCTCGGCCATGCGCTGCTGGCCGTGGCGCCGCTCACCCCGGACGTGCCGACCCAGAACTTCGCGGTGCTTGCCGGCATCAGCACGGTCCTGACGCTGCTCGTCACGGCCAACGGGGCGCCGGCCCTCTACACCGCGCTGGCGGGGGAGATGTCCCAGGCCAGCGGGCTGTCGGCGCTCGCCGTCGTGTCCGTGCAGGTGATCGGCTATTCGACGCTGTTCTTCCCCTATCAGGCGCCCCCGATCGTGGTCGCCAGCGAGCTCGGTGGCGTGCGCCTGCGGGACGCGACGCGACTCACCCTGGCCTTCGGGCTGGCCTCGCTCGTGATCGCGACACCCCTCGATTACGCCTGGTGGCGCCTCCTGGGCCAACTCAAGTGACAGATCCGCCGCCCTATCAACACGCCCCCCGCATTGCGCCGCAGCATGACACATTGCGGCTTGGGCCCGGAGGCACTAGCGCTACCACCAGATTAGAGACGGTCCAGTTCGCAGCTGCGAGGCTTCAACCCAATGGCACCCACCGCCCGCCCGACAGTGGCACAGCCGCTTTCACCGCATCTCCAGATCTATCGCTGGACCTGGACGATGGCGATGTCGGTGTTTCACCGTATTACCGGCACCGCGCTCTACGGCGGAACTGCCCTCGTCGCGATCTGGCTCGTGGCGCTTGCCTCGGGGCCGGCGGCCTATTCCTACGTCGCCTGGTTCTTCGGCTCGCTGCTCGGCCGCCTGATCTTGTTCGCCTACACGTGGGTGCTGATGCATCACATGCTCGGCGGCCTGCGCCACCTGGTTTGGGATACCGGCGTCGGCTTCGACCGGGAGAAGCGCCTGAACATGGCGCGCCTGACGCTGGTCGGGTCGATCGCGCTCACCATCGTCATCTGGGCGGTCGCCCTTCTGGTCCGCTGAGGGGAGGCCGGCATGGCTAAGGAAGAGATCCGCCAGGACACCCGCGTCTCGATCCGCACGCCGCGCGCGCGCGTCCGCGGCATCGGCATCGCCCATCACGGCGCCGGCCACTGGTGGCAGCAGCGGGTGACCGCGGCGGCGAACGCCGTCCTGATGCTGGCCTTCGTGGTGATCGTCGCCAGCATGGCCGGCCGGGGCTATGTCGAAGCGACGCAGCTGATCGCGAAACCCTTCGTCTCGATCATCCTGATCCTGGCGCTCCTGTCGGTGACGATCCACATGCGGATCGGCATGCAGGTGGTGATCGAGGACTACGTTCACGGCCAGGGCACGAAGATCGCCGCCGTGTTCGCCAACAACATCTACGCGGTCCTGGTGGCCGTGGCTTGCCTCTACGCGGTCCTGCGCATCGGCTTCGGACAGCCGGCCTGAACCCCGCCATCACGCATTTCGAGGAGCCGATCATGGCCGCCAACGGCACCAACGGCAGCGGACCTGCCTACACCATCCACGATCACGCCTTCGACGTGGTGATCGTCGGGGCCGGCGGCGCGGGCCTGCGCGCCACCGTCGGCTGCTCCGAGGCCGGCCTGCGCACCGCCTGCATCACCAAGGTGTTCCCGACCCGGTCGCACACCGTGGCGGCGCAGGGCGGCATCTCGGCCTCGCTCGGCAACATGGGGCCGGACGATTGGCGCTGGCACATGTACGACACCGTGAAGGGGTCGGACTGGCTCGGCGACCAGGACGCGATCGAGTACCTCGTCCGCAACGCGCCGGCCGCCGTCTACGAGCTGGAGCATTGGGGCGTGCCCTTCTCCCGCACGGAAGAGGGAAAGATCTACCAGCGCCCGTTCGGAGGCATGACCACCGATTACGGCAAGGGCACCGCCCAGCGGACATGCGCGGCAGCCGACCGCACCGGCCACGCCATGCTGCACACCCTCTACGGGCAGGCGGTGAAGAACCAGACCGACTTCTTCATCGAGTATTTCGCCCTCGACCTCATCATGGATGAGGACGGCCGCTGCCGGGGCGTCATCGCCCTCGACCAGGCCACCGGCGAGATCCACCGGTTCCGCGCCCAGACCACCATCCTGGCCACCGGCGGCTACGGCCGCGCCTACTTCTCGGCGACCTCGGCGCATACCTGCACGGGCGACGGCAACGCCATGGTGCTGCGGGCCGGCCTGCCGCTCCAGGACATGGAGTTCGTGCAGTTCCACCCCACCGGCATCTACGGCGCCGGCTGCCTGATCACCGAGGGCTCGCGCGGCGAGGGCGGCTACCTGACCAACTCCGAGGGCGAGCGCTTCATGGAGCGCTACGCCCCCTCGGCCAAGGACCTCGCCTCGCGCGACGTGGTCTCGCGCTCCATGACCATGGAGATTCGCGACGGCCGCGGCGTCGGCAAGAACAAAGACCACATCTACCTGCACCTCGACCACCTCGATCCGAAGATCCTGCACGAGCGCCTGCCGGGCATCTCCGAATCCGCCAAGATCTTCGCGGGAGTCGACGTGACCAAGGAACCGATCCCGGTCATCCCGACCGTGCACTACAACATGGGCGGCATCCCCACGAACTATCACGGCGAGGTGCTGACCCTGCGGGACGGCAACCCCGACACCGTGGTGCCGGGCCTCATGGCGATCGGCGAGGCGGCCTGCGTCTCGGTCCACGGCGCCAACCGCCTCGGCTCCAATTCGCTGATCGACCTCGTGGTGTTCGGCCGCGCCGCCGGCAAGCGCTGCGCCGAGATCGTCGAGCCGAACGGCCGGGCGCAGGAACTGCCCAAGGGCGCCACCGACAAGGCGCTCGAGCGCCTCGACCGCTTCCGACACGCCAACGGCTCGACGCCGACCGCGGAGCTGCGCGCCGAGATGCAGAAGACCATGCAGAACAACTGCGCGGTGTTCCGCACCGGCGAGGTCCTGGAAGAGGGCAAGGGCCTGATCCACAAGGTCTGGAATGCCGCCTCCGACGTGAAGATCACCGACCGGTCGCTGGTCTGGAACACCGACCTGCTTGAGACCCTGGAGTTCGACAACCTGATCGGCCAGGCGGTGGTGACCATGGAATCGGCGGCCAACCGCAAGGAATCCCGCGGCGCCCATGCCCGCGAAGACTTCCCGGACCGCGACGACAAGGAGTGGATGAAGCACACCCTCTCCTGGCTCGACGAGGGCCGCCACCAGGTCAACATCGATTACCGGCCGGTGCACACGTACACGATGTCGAACGAGATCCAGTACATCGAGCCGAAGGCCCGGGTGTACTGAATTCAACACTCTCGATGCGCGCGTCGGACCGCGGCGTGCGTATCCGTCCAGACCGGTTTCCGGTTCTGACCGATATTGCCGGATATAAACGCGATGGCCCAGTTCAACCTTCCCAAAAACTCCCAGATCACGCAGGGACGTTCGTGGGCACCGCCTGCCGGGTCCAAGAACCTGCAGACATTCAAGATCTACCGGTGGAACCCGGATGACGGGGCCAATCCGCGGATCGACACCTATCAGGTCGACCGCGACGATTGCGGTCCAATGGTGCTCGACGCGCTGTTGTGGATCAAGAACAAGGTCGACTCGACCCTCGTGTTCCGTCGTTCCTGCCGCGAGGGCATCTGCGGTTCCTGCGCCATGAACATCGAGGGGCAGAACGCGCTCGCCTGCACGATGGGCATCGAGGAGTGCAAGAGCCCCGACAACGCCCTTCCGATGATGACCCGCAAGGACAAGGACGGGGCGATCCGGATCTACCCGCTTCCGCACATGCCGGTGCTGAAGGATCTGGTCCCGGACCTGACCAACTTCTACGCCCAGCACGCCGCGATCGAGCCCTGGCTCCAGACAGAGACGCCCGCCCCCGAGAAGGAGTGGCGCCAGACCCCCGAGGACCGGTCGAAGCTCGACGGCCTGTACGAGTGCATCCTGTGCGCGTGCTGCAGCACGTCGTGCCCGAGCTACTGGTGGAACGGCGACAAGTTCCTCGGCCCGGCTGCCCTGCTCCAGGCCTATCGCTGGCTGATCGATTCGCGCGACGAGAACACCGGCGACCGGCTCGATGCCCTGCACGACCCGTTCCGGCTCTACCGCTGCCACACGATCATGAACTGCGCCAACACCTGCCCGAAGAACCTGAACCCGGCCAAGGCCATCGCCGAGATCAAGAAGATGATGGTCGAGCGGGTGGTCTGACCGCCGGATCTGAGGCGCCCCGGCCACACCGGGGCGAAAAGGTCCGCCGTCCGCAGCGGACTCGGCTGCGGACGGCGCGGTCGCCTTGCCGTCAGCGCATTTGCCACCGAGTCAGGGCCCAAGGCGCCGCCGTGCGCTTTTCCCAAGCCTGATCCGAAGTGGTCCGATGCTGCGCCCGAGCCTGCCGACCTTCGCCGCCCTGTGCCTGAGCGCCACGCTCGGCGCCTGCGCGTCCACCCGACTGGAAAGCCCGAGGACGAGGGCTCCGTCGCAGGCGCCTCTTGATTCCGTTCAGGCGGTCCCGTCGGGCACGGTGACGGCGGCGCCGCTCGCGCCCCCGCCCGGCGCGAGCGCCAGCCCCGACGCGCCGCCGCTGCCCGGCGCCCAGGCCAATGCGACGCCCAACACCCCCACGGTCATCGCCGAGCCGGTCGTGCCGCCGGCGCCGCCCCCACCCGTCGTCACCAGCGGCCGCGCCTCGGTGGTCGGCAGCTGGGACGCGCGGGACGCGACTGGCGGGAACTGCAAGGTGACCCTGTCCAGTGCCCCGGCCCTCGACCTCTACAAAGCCTCCGCGTCCGGCTGCCCCAACAAGGACCTCGCCCGGGTCTCGGCCTGGGATTTCCGCGATGGCGAGGTCTACCTCTATCAGCCCGGCGGCACGGTGGCGGCGCGGCTGCGCCAGGGCGGCGGCGCGCTCGAGGGGGCGCTGACCAAGTCGGGCGCCTCGCTCGCCCTGGCCCGCTGAACCGGATCCGCGGCAACGGGATCGGCCGCGTCCGGCCGATCCTCAAGAAGGAATTTTATCTGAGGCTCCGGCGCCGCGACGACCGCGCGCGCTTGGCGGCCGACGGCTGGCGCTTACATGGTGGGCTCTCCCATCTGTGCGCCCGGAAGACATGTTCCTGAATTGGCTTGAGCGCCGCGTCGATCCGTTCGCGCCCTTCGACGAGACGCGGACCCCGCCGCGGACGGTGCTGGGCTTCGCTGGGTTCTACCTGCGTCCGATCCGGGCGGCCCTGGTGGCGTTGTTCGTCATCGCGGTGGTGGCAGGGACCGTCGAGGCCTCGCTCTACCTGGTGATGCGCTGGTTCATCGACCTGCTGGCCACGTCCGACCGGGCCAGCGTCCTGTCGGACCATGCGGTCGGGCTCGGGCTGGTGTTCCTGCTGATCGCGCTGGTGCGGCCGATCTCGATCTGGCTGCACGAGGTGCTGTCCAACCAGCTGATCGTGCCGCAATCGACCAGCCAGATCCGCTGGCGGGCGCATCTCTACACCCTCGGGCATTCGCTCTCGTACTTCCAGGGCGACTTTTCGGGCCGCCTTGCGAACCGCGTCGTGCAGGTCGGTCCGGCGGTTCGCGAACTGGCCGTCGTGTTCATCGACACGCTGCTCTACGTCGCGATCTACGCGGTGACAGCGGTCGGGCTGTTCGGGTCGATCTCGCCCTGGCTCGCCCTGCCGGTGCTGGTTTGGATCGGCGCCTATGCCGCGCTCACGACCTGGTTCGTGCCCCGCGCCCGCGCCCGCTCGCACAAGACCGCCGACACCCGCTCGGTGCTGATCGGCCGCATCGTCGATAGCTACACCAACATCCTCACCGTGAAGCTGTTCGCCCGCGACCGCGAGGAGCGTGCGACGGTGCGCGACGCGGTGGAGGTCCATACCGACGCCTACCTGTACCAGTTCCGGCTGGTGACGCTGACGACCAGCGTGCTCGGGATGCTCAACAGCGCGCTGCTGATCGCCACCGGGGCGGCCTGCCTGATTCTCTGGCGGGACGGCAGCATGACCACCGGCGAAGCCTCGGCCGGCCTCGCCCTGATCCTGCGGCTCATCGCCATGTCAGGCTGGGTGATGCAGACGGTCCGCGGCGTGTTCGAGAATGTCGGGGTGATCCAGGAGAGCATGCAGACCATGGCGCGCCCGCACGCGCTGGTCGACGCCCCGGAGGCCCGCGAGTTGGCAGTGGCGGGCGGCGAGATCCGCTTCGAGAATGTCGGCTTCCATTACGGACGCGGCGACGCCACCGTGATCGAGGATTTCACGCTGACGATCCGCCCCGGCGAGAAGGTCGGGCTGGTCGGCGTCAGCGGCGCGGGTAAATCCACCCTCGCGAGCCTGCTGCTGCGCCTCTACGAGGTCGAGAGCGGCCGGATCCTGGTGGATGCCCAGGACATCGCGACGGTGACGCAGCAGTCGCTCCGCGAGGCCATCGCGATGGTCAGCCAGGACACGTCCCTGCTGCACCGCTCGATCCGCGAGAACATCGGCTACGGGCGTCCCGGGGCCACGCAGGAGGAAATCGATCGCGCCGCCCGGCTGGCCCATGCCGACCGGTTCATCGCCGATCTCGTCGATCACAAGGGCCGCCGGGGCTACGACGCCCAGGTTGGCGAGCGCGGCGTCAAGCTGTCGGGCGGCCAGCGCCAGCGCATCGCCATCGCCCGGGTCATGCTCAAGGACGCGCCGATCCTGATCCTGGACGAGGCGACGTCCGCCCTCGACAGCGAGGTCGAGGCGGCGATCCAGGAATCACTCGACACGCTGATGGCCGGCAAGACCGTGGTGGCGATCGCCCACCGGTTGTCGACCATCGCGGCGCTCGACCGCTTGGTGGTGATCGACCGGGGCCGAATCGTCGAGGAGGGCACCCATGCCGAACTCGTCGCCCGCGGGGGCGTCTACGCCGGCCTCTGGGCCCGCCAATCCGGGGGCTTCCTGGACGGTGGAACGACCCGTCTCGACAGCGCCGTGGCGTAGCAGCGCAGGCCGGGCGCTGCCCTGCAACATATGACAACGATCGTGACCTAAGCGCGTCCTCCGGCGCCCCGGCATAGCTTGACTTGGGGGTGGCAGACGGTCTCATTGCTCAGATTAGAACGATAATGCTTTGATCTCGGTACAGCCGGGACATCAGGGCAGGGCACCTGCGGCCCTCACGCCGACGCACGGAGTTCCAAATCTTGGCGACCACCTCCGCCACTACTCCCGCATCCCGGGAGGGCAGCGCCCACGACGGCAGCTCTCAAGACGGCAGCCGCCGCGACTTCCTGTTCCTCGCCACGGGGGCTGGCCTCGCCGTCGGTGCGGGTGCCGCGGCATGGCCGCTGGTCTCCTCCATGGCGCCCGACGCCGACACGATCGCGGCCGGGGCGCCGATCGACGTAGATCTGACGCCCATCCAGGACGGACAGATCGTCAACGTCTTCTGGCGCGGCAAGCTGATCTTCGTCCGCAAGCTCACCGCCAAGGAGGTGACCGACATGGAGGCGGTCCCGCTGTCGGCGATGATCGATCCGGCGGCCTTCCCGACCCGGGTCAAGAAAGGCCACGACCAGTGGCTGATCGTTTACGGCAACTGCACGCATCTCGGTTGCGTGCCGATCGGTCACCAGGGCAGCTTCGAGGGCTGGGCGTGCCCCTGCCACGGCTCGCAGTTCGACGCCGTCGGGCGCGTCCGCCACGGGCCGGCCCCCATCAACCTGCCGATCCCGCCCTACGCCTTCGAGACGGATACGAAGATCCGGATCGGCGAGGGTGGCAAGGAAGCGGCGTGAGAAGGACGCGGACATGAGCGGAACTGCCAGCACGTACGTCCCGAAGAGTCGCGTCGCCAAATGGTTCGAGGCCCGGCTGCCGATCGCCGGGCTCGTGCACTCGTCCTTCATCGCCTATCCGGTCCCGCGCAACCTCAACTACTTCTGGACCTTCGGGGCGATTCTCGCCGCCTTCCTGGGAATCCAGATCGTCACCGGCGTCTGGCTGGCGATGCATTACGAGCCCTCCGCGACGGGGGCGTTCAACTCCGTCGAAAAGATTATGCGCGACGTGAACTACGGCTGGCTGCTGCGCTACGCGCACGCCAACGGCGCGTCGATGTTCTTCGTGGCGGTCTACGTCCACATGTTCCGGGCGCTGTACTACGGGTCGTACAAGGCCCCGCGTGAGGTGCTCTACATCCTCGGCGTGATCATCTACCTGTTGATGATGGCGACCGCCTTCCTCGGCTACACGCTGCCGTGGGGCCAGATGAGCTTCTGGGGCGCCACCGTCATCACCAACATCCTGGCGGCGATCCCGGTGGTGGGCGACACCATCCAGACCCTGCTGTGGGGCGGCTACTCGGTCGGCAACCCGACGGTGAACCGGTTCTTCTCGCTGCACTACCTGCTGCCCTGGATGATCGCCGGCGTCGTCGTGCTGCATGTCTGGGCGCTGCACGTCACCGGCCAGAACAACCCGGCCGGCATCCCGATCAAGTCGGGCAAGGACGCGGTTCCGTTCACCCCCTACGCCACCGTCAAGGACGTGTTCGCCACCTGCGTGTTCATGATCCTGTTCGCGTGGTTCCTGTTCTACCAGCCGAACTACCTGGGCCACGCCGACAACTACATCCCGGCCAACCCGGCGGTAACGCCCGCGCACATCGTGCCCGAATGGTACTTCCTGCCGTTCTACGCGATCCTGCGGGCCGTCCCGAGCAAGCTCGGCGGCGTGATCCTGATGTTCTCGGCGGTGATCATCCTGGCGTTCGCGCCGTGGCTGGACTGGTCGCGGGTGCGCTCCTGCAACTACCGGCCGATCTACCGCCAGTTCTTCTGGGCGTTCATCGGCGCGACCTTCCTCCTGGGCTGGCTCGGATCCCAGCCGCCGGAGGGGGGCTACGTGATCGCGTCGCAGATCTGCACGGCCTATTACTTCGCCCACTTCCTGATCGTAATGCCGCTGTGCGGCCTGTTCGAGACGCCCAAGGCGCTCCCGGCCTCGATCCTGGAGAGCGTGACCGGGCCGGGCAAACAGGTGAGCGGATCGGGGATGCCGGCGGGCGCCGCCGCCGCTCCGATTACCAAAGGCTGACGGGGTGACGACGGAACCATGATGATGACCCGCGTCCTCTCGACGACCGCTGCCGCCGCCCTCGCGGCGCTGCTGATCGGCGCCGTGCCGGCCTCCGCCCAGGAAGGGCATGGCGGCCCGGTGCCGGGCCGCGTCAACTGGAGCTTCGCCGGCACGTTCGGCCGCTTCGACACCGCCCAGCTCCAGCGCGGCTTCCAAGTCTACAAGGAGGTCTGCTCCGCTTGCCACTCGATGAAGCTGGTGGCCTTCCGCAATCTCGCGCAGGAGGGCGGGCCGGACTTCTCGGCCGCGCAGGTCAAGGCGCTGGCCGCGACCTACCAGGTGAAGGACGGCCCGAACGATGCGGGCGACATGTTCGACCGGCCGGGTCGGCCGGCGGACACGTTCCCGCCCCCCTTCCCGAACGACCAGGCCGCGGCGGCCGCCAACGGCGGCAAGGCACCGCCGGACTTCTCGGTGATCGCCAAGGCGCGGACCTTCTCCCGCGGCTCGCTGTACTTCCTGACCGATTGGCTGCCGCTGATCGGCTATTCCGAGCAGGGGCCCGACTACATCCATGCGCTCCTCAACGGCTACGAGGAGGCGCCGAAGGAATTCACGGTCCCCGATGGCGGCCACTACAACAAGTACTATCCCGGCCACATCGTCGCGATGCCGCCGCCGATCACCGACGGCCAGGTCACCTACGCCAAGAACGACGCCGGCCAGCCCGTGGTCCCCGAGACGGTGGACCAGTACGGCAAGGACGTCTCGGCCTTCCTGATGTGGGCGGCCGAGCCGCACATGATGGACCGCAAGGCGCTTGGCTTCCGGGTGATCCTGTTCCTGATCATCATGTCGGGGCTGCTCTACTACGTGAAGAAGAAGGTCTGGGCCGATGTCGGCGGCGAGGTCCACGGCCTCCAGCCGGAGCTGCACAAGACCTTCTGAGGCGCCGCCTCACCGATCCTGCCGGGTGGGCCTCCTTCGGGGGGCCCATCTTTTTTGCGCTGGGACTGCGTGCTACCGGTCGGCGAGCGCGATGGTCCGCCTCCCGGCAACGCAGATGCCCTCCACCCCCTCATCCTGAGGTACCCGCGTCGGCGGGCCTCGAAGGCGGGCTCCAGGGATAGCCGCTGACGCCGGAGGCCTCCGCTCCGCTCCGGCACCTCACGATGAGGTCGCGGATTGGACGAACCTCACGAAAGGGAAACCGGCATGACGGCAGCGGTGCTCGGGGTGATGGGCGGGTCTGGGGTCTACGACCTGCCGGGCCTGGAGGACGTGCGCGAGGAGCAGGTCGCATCGCCCTGGGGCGAGCCATCGGACGCCCTGCGCATCGGGCGGATCGGCGACACCAAGATCGTGTTCCTGGCCCGCCACGGGCGCGGCCACCGGTTCTCGCCGTCGGGCATCAATTACCGCGCCAATATCGACGCGATGAAGCGGGCGGGCGTGACGGATCTGGTCTCGCTCTCGGCCTGCGGATCGTTCCGCGAGGAGCTGCCTCCGGGACTGTTCGTGCTCGTGGATCAGTTCGTCGACCGCACCCATGGGCGCGCGTCGTCGTTCTTCGGCGACGGCTGCGTGGCCCATGTCTCGCTCGCGCATCCGGTCGGCCCGACCCTGCAGGCGCACATCGCGGCGGCGGCCAAGGCCGAGGACATTCCCGTCCATCGCGGCGGGACCTATGTCTGCATGGAGGGCCCGCAATTCTCGTCGCTCGCCGAATCCCGCGCCTACAAGGCACAGGGGTTCGACGTCATCGGCATGACCAACATGCCCGAGGCGAAGCTCGCCCGCGAGGCCGAGATCACCTACGCGACGATCGCCATGGTGACCGACTTCGATTGCTGGCACCCCGGCCACGACGCCGTGGACGTCGCCGCGGTGATCGCCGTGGCCCGGGCCAACGCCGACAAGGCCGCCCGGCTGGTGGCACGGCTCGCCCGCGATTTCCCGGCCACGCGCGAGCCCTGCCCGGCCGGTTCGCACCGGGCGCTGGACGGCGCGATCATGACCGCGCCGGCCGCCCGCGACCCGGCGGTGCTGGCCAAGCTCGACGCTGTGGCGGGCCGGGTGCTGAACGGCTAGGGCGGCGTCGCCCTTTCCATTCCGAACGAAGTCACACTAGAACGCCCGCGCGGCCGCAGGCCGGCCCCGACGCAAAGTCCTCATAAAATGCGCAGCGCCTCCATCAGCCGGAAGACCGCCGAGACCGACATCGCGGTTAGCGTCGGCCTCGACGGGACCGGGCAGTCGAAGATCGCCACCGGCATCGGCTTCCTCGATCACATGCTGGACCTGTTCGCCCGGCACGGCCTGTTCGACCTGGAGGTCAAGGTCGACGGGGACCTGCATATCGACCAGCACCATTCCGCGGAGGATTGCGGCATCGCGCTGGGCCAAGCCTTCGCCAAGGCGCTCGGCGACAAGCGCGGCGTGACGCGCTACGCCGACATCCACCTGCCCATGGACGAGGCGCTGACGCGGGTCTGCGTCGATATCTCGGGGCGGCCGTTCCTGGTGTTCCGCACCACGTTCAAGGTGGAGAAGATCGGGCAGTTCGACACCGAGCTGGTCCGCGAGTGGTTCCAGGCCTTCGCGATGAATGCCGGGCTGACGCTGCACGTCGAGACCCTGTACGGCGACAACGCCCACCACATCGCCGAAAGCTGCTTCAAGGGCCTGGCCCGCGCCTTGCGGAAAGCGGTCGCGATCGATCCCCGCGAGGAGGGACGCGTTCCCTCTACGAAGGGCTCCCTGTAGACCGTCGTTTCGTCCTTGAGTTTGCACCGTCCCGAAAACATCGTTCGGGATAGCGCCGGAGCCGGGAGACCCGCCATGCGGATGCGCAGCTACACGCTCCACCTGCCGATCGATGCGCGGCCGGGCGAGTCCATCGGCCTCGACAGGGCCGTGCTCGTGCCAGACGGCTTTGCTTGGCCGGCCTTCGCCTTCGGCGTGCTGTGGTTCCTGTTCCACCGCCTCTGGATCGCGGCGCTCATCGTCCTGGCGGGGTTCCTGGCCCTGGCCGGCATCGGCCATCTGCTGGGATTGCCGGCGGGGATCGCCACGCTCGTCACGCTGCTGACCTCCTGGCTGGTCGGCCTCGAAGCCTCGAGCCTGCGCCGCTGGACCCTGGCGCGCCGGGGATGGCCGGCCCGGGATGCCGTCATCGCCGCTACCCCCGAGGAGGCTGAAGCCCGGGCCCTCAACCGCTGGCTCGATTCGAGCGCAGCGGCGCCGCGGGCGCCGTTCCCGGCCGGGCCGACCCGACGCACCGAGCCGGTGATCGGCCTGTTCCCCGCGCAGGAAATCGCCCGGTGACTGTCACGTCGAGACCCGCATGAGTACCGAGACGGTCGCGATCATCGATTACGGGTCGGGCAACCTCCATTCGGCCGCCAAGGCGTTCGAGCGCGCTGCGCGCGAGAGTGGGCGCGACGCCCGGATCCGCCTGACCTCCGACCCGGCCGTGGTGGCAGCCGCCGACCGCGTCGTCCTGCCGGGCGTCGGCGCCTACGCGGATTGCCGGCGCGGGCTCGATGCCGTCCCCGGCATGGTCGAGGCAATGACCGAGGTGGCGCAGGTCGCCGGCCGGCCGTTCCTGGGGATCTGCGTCGGCATGCAGTTGCTCGCGACCCGCGGTCTCGAATACGAGACCACGCCGGGTCTCGGCTGGATCCCGGGCGACGTCGCGCCGATCCGCCCGTCCGATCCGGCGCTCAAGATCCCCCATATGGGCTGGAACACCCTGCTGGCGGCTCGCGACCACGCGCTGCTCGCCGGCATCCCCACCGGAGAAGACGGCCTGCACGCCTACTTCGTGCACAGCTTCGCGCTCGCCGCCGCGCACCCGGAGGACGTGGTCGCGCAGGCCGAGTACGGTGGGCCGGTCACCGCCATGGTCGCCCGCGGCAACATCGCCGGAACGCAATTCCACCCCGAGAAGAGCCAGCGCCTCGGCCTGGCTCTCATCGCGAACTTTTTGAACTGGCGCCCCTGAGCGGGCTCCGGCTTCGGCCAGAAGGAAACGACCACCCGTGATCCTGTACCCGGCGATCGACCTGAAGGAAGGGCGCTGCGTCCGCCTCATCCAGGGGGATATGGCGCAGGCCAAGATCTTCGGTGACGATCCGGCCGCGCAGGCCGCGACCTTCGAGGACCAGGGCTTTCCCTGGCTGCACGTGGTCGATCTCGACGGCGCCTTCGCGGGCGCGCCGCGCAACGCCGCCGCGGTCGATGCGATCCTGGCCCGGGTCGGCATCCCGGTGCAGCTCGGCGGCGGGATCCGCGAGATGAAGACGCTCGAGGGCTGGCTTGCGAAGGGCGTAGCCCGGGTGATCATCGGCACCGCCGCCGTGCGCGACCCCGCATTCGTCCGGGAGGCGGCGCGCCTGCATCCCGGCAAGATCGCGGTGGGCATCGACGCCAAGGACGGCCGGGTGGCGGTCGAGGGCTGGGCACAGACCTCCAGCATGACCGCCGAGGAGCTCGGCCGCCGGTTCGAAGATGCCGGCGTCGCGGCGATCATCTACACCGACATCGCCCGCGACGGGATCCTCAAGGGCCTCAACGTCGAGATGACCCTGGCGCTGGCACAGGCCGTGCGGATCCCGGTGATCGCCTCCGGCGGCCTCGCCTCGATCGACGACGTGCACCGCCTGCTCCAGCCCGATTGCGCCCTTATCGCCGGCGCCATCACCGGCCGGGCCCTCTACGACGGCCGCATCGACCCGCAGGCCGCTCTTGCGGCGATCGCGCAGGCACGCGGCCCGGCGGCGTGATAGGTTTGACGATCGACGCCCATCGACCCAAGAAGTTGTCATGGCCCACCGCGCACCAGTCGGAACGGCCTACCAAGACGACTTCTACGCCTGGACGCAGGATCGGCGCGCTCTCCTGCGTGCAGGCGCCGTAACGGGGCTCGACGGGGAGACTCTCGCTCAGGAGATAGAGTGCTTAGGCCGGATTCAATTCGCCGGCTTGATGGGCGCCTTGCGGGGGGTACTCGCGACCATGCTCACGGTCGACGACGGCTCAAGCGCGCATAGCCGACGCGATGCAATCGATATCGCAAGGCACCGGAACCACGTCTCCGACGAACTTCGTGACAGCCCAAGTCTCAAGAACCGGCTGGGCGATGCTGTCGGGCGGGCTTATCGATGCCCCCGCCTTGAAGCCGCGGACACGACAGGTCTCGCCTTGAGGCACTTCCCAGAAGCCTGCCCCTACACGTATCAGGACATCATGGATCGGCCGTTCGCGATCGATCCCGAAACCTGATCGGACCGCCGAGGGCTCGTGCTCAAGACCCGCATCATCCCCTGCCTCGACGTGAAGGACGGGCGCGTCGTGAAGGGCGTCCGCTTCGAGGGCCTGCGCGACGCCGGCGACCCGGTGGAGGCGGCCAAGGTCTACGACGCGGCCGGTGCCGACGAGCTGTGCTTCCTCGACATCACCGCCAGCCGCGAGGCCCGCGGGACGCTGCTCGACATCGTCAGCCGGACCGCCGAGGCCTGCTTCATGCCCCTCACGGTCGGCGGCGGCGTCCGCGCGGTCGAAGACGTGCGCGGGCTGCTCCTGGCCGGTGCCGACAAGGTCGCGATCAACACCGCCGCCGTGAAGGACCCGAACCTCGTCGCCCGCGCGGCTGAGAAATTCGGCGCGCAGTGCATCGTGGTGGCGATCGACGCCAAGCGGGTCTCCGGCCCCGGCGAAGCCGCCCGCTGGGAGATCTTCACCCATGGCGGCCGCGATCCGACCGGCATCGACGCGGTGGCGTTCGCCCGCCTCGTCGCCGGGAAGGGCGCAGGCGAGCTGCTGGTCACTTCGATGGACAAGGACGGCACGCGCTCCGGCTACGACCTCGCGCTGACGCGGGCGATCAGCGACGCCGTGACCGTCCCGGTGATCGCCTCGGGCGGGGTCGGCGGTCTGGACGACCTCGTGGCCGGCGTGGCCCAGGGCGGCGCCAGCGCCGTGCTGGCCGCCTCGATCTTTCATTTCGGGCAGGCCAGCGTGGCCGAGGCCAAGGCCCATATGGCGGCGGCCGGCCTCGCCATGCGTCTCGACGGCCCGGCATCCTCAGCGAGAGCGCCCCTGTGAGCAGCATTCTTCTGGCCAACGCGACCCTCCTCGACCCGGCGACGGGCCGCGAGACGCGGGGGGCCGTTCTGGTGCGCGACGGCCGGATCGCCGACATCGCCGAGGGGGCCGCCCCCGGAGTTCCGGCGGAGGCCACGCGGATCGATTGCCGTGGGCGTGTTCTCACCCCGGGCCTGATCGACATGCGCGCCTTCGTGGGCGAGCCCGGGGCCGAACACCGCGAGACCCTGGCCTCGGCCAGCGCCGCCGCGGCGGCGGGCGGCGTCACCACCCTGGTCTGCATGCCCGACACCAACCCGGTGATCGATGGCCCGGCGATCGTGGACTTCGTGCTCCGCCGCGCCCGTGACACCGCGTGCGTCAACGTCCTGCCCGCGGCCGCGATCACCAAGGGCCTGGCCGGCAAGGAGATGACCGAGTTCGGCCTGCTCCAGGAAGCGGGCGCGGTGGCATTCACCGATGGCCTGCATGCGGTCGGCAACGCCCAGGTGATGCGTCGTGCGCTGACCTACGCCCGGGATTTCGATGCCCTCCTCATGCAGCATGTCGAGGATGCCGACCTGGTCGCCGAGGGCGTCATGAACGAGGGCGAACTCGCCTCGCGCCTTGGGCTGATGGGCATTCCCCGGGAGGCTGAAACGGTGATGCTGGAGCGCGACATCCGCCTCGTCCGGCTGACCGGCGCCCGCTACCACGCGGCCATGATCTCGACCGCCGATTCGGTCGAGATCGTGCGCCGGGCCAAGCAGGACGGGCTGCCGGTGACCTGCGGGGTCTCGGTCAACAACCTCGTTCTGAACGAGAACGACATCGGCCATTACCGCACCTTCTGCCGGCTCTCGCCGCCGCTCCGCGACGAGGCCGACCGGCACGCCATGGTGCAGGCCCTGAACGAGGGCGTGATCGACGTCGTCGTCTCCGATCACAACCCGCAGGATGTGGAGACCAAGCGCCTGCCCTTCGCGGAGGCGGCCGACGGGGCGCTGGGGATCGAGACCCTGCTCGGCGCGTCCCTGCGGCTGGTCCATACCGGCGACCTCGCGCTCGCCAAGCTCGTGGCGGCGCTCACCGTCAACCCGGCCCGGATCCTCGGCCGCGAGGCCGGCCGGCTGGCGGTCGGTGCGCCCGCCGACCTCGTGCTGATCGACCCCGATCTGCCCTACGTGCTCGACAAGCGGCGGCTCAAGTCGCGCTCGAAGAACTCGCCGTTCGATGAGGCGCGCCTCCAGGGCGCCGCGGTGCTGACGCTGGTCGGAGGCCGGACGGTACACGCCCTCGACGATCTGGCGGCGGCGGCATGATTTTCCCGGACCTCGCGACGCCGGCCGTCCTCGGCGGCCTCGCCCTGGGTTATGCCCTGGGGGCGATCCCGTTCGGGCTGATCCTGACGCGCTTCGCCGGCCTCGGCGACGTCCGGGCGATCGGTTCAGGCAATATCGGCGCGACCAACGTGCTTCGCACCGGCCGGAAGGGTCTCGCCGCCGCGACCCTGCTGGGCGATGCCCTGAAAGGAACCGCCGCGGTGCTGATCGCCCGGCAGTTCGGCGAGGGACCGGCGCTCGCCGCCGGGCTCGGAGCCTTCCTGGGCCATCTCTTTCCGGTCTGGCTCGGCTTCAAGGGCGGCAAGGGGGTGGCGACCTTCATCGGCGTGCTGCTGGCCTTCAGCCCGCCGGCTCTGGCGGCCTTCGCGGCGATCTGGCTCGGCCTGGCCTTCGCGCTGAAATACTCGTCGCTGGCGGCCCTGGCCGCCTCCGCGGCGACGCCGCTCGTGCTGTGGGCGCTCGGCGCGCCGACGCAAGCTGTGCTGTTCCTGCTGCTCGGCCTGCTGCTATGGTGGAAGCACGCACCCAACATCCGCCGACTCGCGGCCGGCTCAGAGGGGCGTATCGGCCAGAAGGGCTGAGCCGTCACGGGCGACGGCGTGATCCCGAGGAGGGGGCGCCATGCAGCTCAGCGACGCCCAGCGCCTCGACTGGCTGCGGCTGATCCGGACCGAGGGCGTAGGCCCCCGCAGCTTCCGCTCGCTGATCAACCGGTTCGGCGGCGCCGCCGCAGCCCTCGAAGCCCTGCCTTCGCTGACCGGGCGCCAGGGGAAACGCATCGAGCCGCCGAGCCGGATGCAGGCCGAGGACGAGGTCGCCGCGCTGGCACGCCTCGGGGGTCGGCTGCTCGCCACCGGTGAACCGGACTTTCCGCGCCTGCTTCAGGTTACCGACGCGGCCCCGCCGCTCATCGCGCTGCGTGGCGACCCCAGGATCCTGGCGCGGCCCGCCATCGCCATCGTGGGGTCGCGCAATGCCTCGACCGCGGGGCTCGCCTTCACGGAGCGGCTGGCCCGGGGCCTCGGCGAATCCCGTCTCGCAGTGGTCTCGGGGCTCGCCCGGGGGATCGACGCCCGCGCCCACAAGGCCAGCCTGCACACCGGCACCGTCGCAGTGATGGCCGGCGGGCAGGACCGGATCTACCCCGCCAGCCACGCGGCCCTGGTCGACGCGATCCTGGGGGAGGGCGGTGCGGTGCTGGCCGAGATGCCGATCGGCTGGGACGCGCGCGGCCGCGACTTCCCACGGCGCAACCGCATCATCTCGGGCTTGGCCTACGGCACGATCGTGGTGGAGGCGGCGCGCCGCTCCGGCTCGCTGATCACGGCGCGCTACGCCCTGGAGCAGAACCGCGAAGTGTTCGCCGTCCCGGGCTCCCCGCTCGACCTGCGGGCGGAGGGCACCAACGACCTGATCCGCCAGGGCGCGACCCTGGTGGCCGACATCGACCACGTCCTCGCCGTGATCGGCCCGATCATCGATCGCGGCCCAGATCCCGATGCAGCCCCCGCACGGGACCGGCCGGACTTCGCCGAGCAACCGGATTTCTGGGACGAGATCGATCTGGATCGGCGGGCGGACCTGCTCAACGACAGCACCAGGATGGCCGCCGGTCCCGACGCGCCGGCGGTCGAACCGGAGGAGCCTACAGACGACCGCCAGAGAATCATCGCCCTGCTGGGGCCGTGCCCGGTTGGGACCGACGAGCTCGCGCGCAGCGCCGGGGTCGGCGCCCGGGTGGTGCAGACGGTGCTGCTGGAGCTGGAGCTCGACGGCCGGATCGAGCGGCACGACAGCGGTGCGGTCTCGCTCCTCAGTCGTTGAGTGCGTCTGCGTCGGAATCCGCGAGGTTGCGCATCACGTCGAGGCAGCCCTGCAGGATGTAGGCGGCGGCGAGCTTGTCCACGAGCTGGCCGCGCCGGGCCCGGGAGGCATCCGCCTCGATCAACGCCCGGGTCACCACGGCCGTGGACAGGCGTTCGTCGAAGAAGACGTGCGGGATGTCGATGATCGGCCTGAGGTTGCGGATGAACGCGCGGGTCGATTGCACCCGCGGCCCCTCGCTGCCGTCCATGTTCAGGGGCAGCCCCATCACCAGGCCGCCGACCGCGTGCTGCCGGCACAAGGCGGCCAGGCGCTGCGCGTCCGGGGTGAACTTCACCCGGCGGATCGTCTCGAGCGGGCTCGCGATCTGGCGGCCGAGATCCGACAGGGCGAGCCCGATCGTCTTGGTCCCGAGATCGACCCCGATCAGGCGCGCGCCACCGCGCGATGCGGCCGCGAAGGTGCGGATCTCGTCGAAGTTCATAGCTCCGCCTGATGCATCGTCCCGAACGGTGGTCGCCGGCTTTCGGGACGATGCCGCATAAAAACTGAGAGCATCATTCAGGATTCCGACCCTTGGCGATGCTCTAAGCGACCCCGGCGCCACGCGCCAGCGTGGCCTCCGAGATCCCCTCGAACCCGGCGGGGAGCGACGCCGCCCCGGGGCCCAGGACCAGGGCGGCGGAGGGTCCGGTCACCCGGGTGAAGAAGTCGGCCAGGCTCTCGCCGCCGAACCGCACCGTCTCGAGGTCGGGCGCGAGCAGCCAGATGTCGTATTCCTCTCCGGTGCCGGAGACGTCCCAGAACAGGAAGCTGCCGTCCTCGCCGGCGCCGAAGAAGCACGCGCGCTCGATCACCGCCGGGTCGCCGTCCTCGACATCGAAGCGGTGCGGTTCCCCGCCATCCTCCAGCATCGCCACGGCGTTGCCGACGCTGATGGCGATCACCCCGGCCTGGGTGGCCAGATCGCTGGCCTCGTACGGCGACGGCACGGCGATCCGGAACTGCCCGCCCGCCAGGCCGATGCCGCAGGTCTCGCAGAAGCTGCGGTAGGAGGCGGGCAGGGGGAAGCCCAGCTCCGCCGCGGTACGGTCGAGGTCGGCCCCCTGCGCCGTGAACCCCGCCGCCAGGCTCGTGAACACAGACTCCCACATCACAGCCACTCCACCGTCCACAGCGTTAACGCTCTCCGTAGATCGACCCGGATGCGCCCGGCGCCGTTCGCGAATAGGTAGGTTAAGACTTCGTTAATCCACACTCCGGGTATCGCCATGACGACGATCGGCCAGCCCTGCACTCCGGCCCAGCCCAGCCGCAAACGATCCGTGACCCGCAAGCACTGCTGGATGTTGGTCCTGGCCTTCGAAGTCCTGGTCTTCGGCGCCTCGCAATCGGTCTTCCGGCCCGTGCGCCCGGCCGGCATCACCATCGAGATGTCGGTCACGCCGAACCACGTGGTGACCTAGCGCATCGCGCTGGGCAGCGGAACCGGCACGATGCGCTAGATCGTTGGTCCGCATCGTCTTTTTCCGAAATCCAGCCGCTACCGTCCGGAAAGAGGCGTTCGGCGCGCCTCTCGCCCGCCATCCTGAGGGGCGGGCCGGCTTTAACGCCCGCGTTGCGGCGTGTCGAACCGCAGTGCTATAGCGCGGCCGGCGCCGGGGATGCCTCCCGGGCAGGGACGAACGGGACGGCATGTCGGTCGACGAGAAGACGGTTCGGCGCATCGCGCATCTGGCGCGGATCGCGGTCACCGACGACGAGGTCGGTCCGCTGCAGGGTGAGCTGAACGCCATCCTGGCCTTCGTCGAGCAGCTCGGCGCCATCGACGTGAGCGGCGTCGAGCCGATGACCTCGGTCACCCCGATGGCAATGAAGAAGCGCGAGGACGTGGTCACCGAGGGTGGCCGCGCCGCGGACGTGGTCGCCAACGCCCCCGAGACCGAAGACAATTACTTCCTGGTTCCGAAGGTCGTCGAGTAGGCTGCATCCAGGCTTCGGCGAAGCTAACATTCTGGCGGCATGCGCGCCGTGGCGCGCGAGGACGGGAACAGCGTGGATCCGAACGAACTCACCCTGGCCGAGGCGCGCGACGCCCTCAAGGCGAAGCGGATCTCGGCCCGCGAGCTGACCCAGGCCCATCTCGACGCGATGGCCAAGGCCCGCGCCCTGAACGCCTACATCCTGGAGACGCCGGACCGCGCTCTCGCGATGGCGGATGCCGCGGACCAGAAGTTCGCGGCCGGTGCGGCGCGCCCGCTCGAAGGCATCCCGCTCGGGATCAAGGACCTGTTCTGCACCGAGGGCGTCACCACGACCGCGGGCTCCAAGATCCTCGAAACCTTCGTGCCGCACTACGAATCGGCTGTTTCGGCAAACCTCTGGCGCGACGGCGCCGTGATGCTGGGCAAGCTGAACCTCGACGAATTCGCCATGGGCTCATCCAACGAGACCAGCGCCTATGGCAACGTGGTTTCGCCCTGGCGGCGCAAGGGCTCCGAGGCGCAGCTGGTGCCGGGCGGGTCCTCCGGCGGTTCGGCCGCCGCCGTGGCGGCGCGGCTGTGCCTGGGCGCCACCGCTACCGATACCGGCGGCTCGATCCGCCAGCCCGCCGCCTTCACGGGCACGGTCGGGATCAAGCCGACCTACGGCCGCTGCTCGCGCTGGGGTACGGTGGCCTTCGCGTCCTCCCTCGACCAGGCCGGCCCGATCGCGCGCACGGTGCGGGACTGCGCGATCCTGCTCGGCTCGATGGCCGGTCCGGATGCGCGCGACACCACCTGCGTCGACCTCCCGGTACCGGACTTCGAGGCCGCGGTCAGCCGCGGCGTGAAGGGCCTGACCATCGGCATCCCCAAGGAGTACCGGGTCGACGGCATGCCGCCCGAGATCCAGAAGCTCTGGGACGACGGCGCAGCCTGGCTGAAGGATGCCGGCGCGACGATCAGGGAGATTTCCCTGCCGCACACCTCCTCGGCGCTGCCGGCCTATTACATCGTCGCCCCGGCCGAGGCGTCCTCGAACCTCGCGCGCTACGACGGCGTCCGCTACGGCCTGCGCGTACCCGGCAAGGACATCGCCGGGATGTACGAGAACACCCGCGCCGCCGGCTTCGGCCGCGAGGTCAAGCGCCGGATCATGATCGGCACCTACGTGCTCTCGGCCGGCTACTACGATGCCTATTACGTCCGCGCCCAGAAGATCCGCACCCTGATCAAGCGCGACTTCGAGGAGGCTTACGCGGCCGGGATCGACGCGATCCTGACCCCGGCAACGCCGTCCTCGGCCTTCGGGATCGGCGAGAAGGCGTCGGCCGACCCGGTGGAGATGTACCTCAACGACGTGTTCACCGTGACGGTGAACATGGCGGGGCTGCCAGGCATCGCCGTCCCGGCCGGCATCGACGGCCAGGGCCTGCCCCTCGGCCTTCAGCTGATCGGCCGTCCCTTCGACGAGGAGACGCTGTTCGCGGTCGCCCAGGTGATCGAGCAAGCCGCCGGCCGGACGACCCTGCCCGAGCCTTGGTGGGCATGACAGTCCCCTTCTATCCCTGGACGGTCTGGATCTGGGCCGCGTTCGATCCGGCGCTGATCGTGGTGGCGGTCTATCTCGGCTGGACCGCCAGCCAGTTCGGCAAGGTCTTCATTGCGGCGATCGCGGCGCTCGGATTCTCGGTCCTGTTCTCCTGGGCGGTGAGCGCGGCTGGGATCCCGTGGCCGGCGCCGATCACCCATGACGGGCCGACCTTCTTCCCGGTACGGACGATCGCCGCCCTGCTCTGGGCCATGCTCGCCTATGGCGCCCGGCGGACGATCGCCCGGCGCGCTTGATTCTTCCGCGAAGCGGCCCGTAAGTGCTTCTCGAGAGTAGGACAGCGGCACACCGCGCGATCCCATCCGCGACCGCATCCTGAGGTGACCGCGCACGCGCGCCTACCAAGGGGGCCGCGAACGAGCCCACGAGGCCGCTGCGCAGCACCTCAGGATGCGGTCGTGAATCGGATCGTGCGGAGACCGCATCACATCCTGGCCCGGACCACCATGAACGCACCTGTCGACCCCAAGAAACTGATCAAGGGCGGCCTGCACGACTGGGAGGTGATCGTCGGCATGGAGATCCATGCCCAGGTCTCCAGCCAGGCGAAGCTGTTCTCCGGCGCCTCGACCGAGTTCGGGGCCGAGCCGAACGACCACGTCTCGTTGGTGGATGCCGCGATGCCCGGCATGCTGCCGGTGATCAACGCCGAATGCGTCGCCCAGGCGGTGCGGACCGGTCTCGGCCTGAAGGCGCAGATCAACCTGCGCTCGGTGTTCGACCGGAAGAACTACTTCTACCCGGATCTCCCGCAGGGCTACCAGATCTCGCAGTACAAGGACCCAATCGTCGGCGAGGGCGAGGTGCTGGTCGACATGGCCGACGGCACGTCGATCACGGTCGGCATCGAGCGGCTGCACCTGGAGCAGGATGCCGGCAAGTCGCTGCACGATCAGGATCCGCTGCGCAGCTTCGTCGACCTCAACCGCTCGGGCGTGGCGCTGATGGAGATCGTCTCCCGGCCGGACCTGCGCTCGTCTGAGGAAGCCAAGGCCTACGTGACCAAGCTGCGCACGATCCTGCGCTACCTCGGCACCTGCGACGGCGACATGGAGAAGGGCTCGCTGCGCGCCGACGTGAACGTCTCGGTACGCCGCCCGGGTGAGCCGCTGGGCACGCGCTGCGAGATCAAGAACGTCAACTCGATCCGCTTCATCGGCCAGGCGATCGAGATCGAGGCCCGGCGCCAGATCGCGATCCTGGAAGACGGCGGCAAGATCGACCAGGAGACCCGCCTGTTCGATCCGGGCAAGGGTGAGACCCGCTCGATGCGCTCCAAGGAAGAAGCGCATGATTACCGCTACTTCCCCGATCCCGACCTGCTGCCGCTCGAGTTCGACCAAGCCTATGTCGACGCGCTGGCGTCCGGCCTGCCGGAGTTGCCGGACGCCAAGAAGGCGCGGTTCGTGAAGGATTACGGCCTATCCCCCTACGATGCCGGCGTGCTCGTGGCCGAGCGCGCCTCGGCCGACTATTACGAGGCGGTCGCCAAGGGTCGCGACGGCAAGGCCGCGGCCAACTGGGTGATCAACGAGCTTTTCGGCCGCCTCAACAAGGAGGGGCTCTCGATCGACGCCACGCCGGTCTCGGCCGACCAGCTCGGGGCGATTGTCGACCTGATCGGCGAGGGCGTCATCTCCGGCAAGATCGCCAAGGACCTGTTCGAGATCGTCTGGACCGAGGGCGGCGACCCGCGCGCCGTCGTCGAGAGCCGCGGCATGAAGCAGGTCACCGACACCGGCGCCATCGAGGCGGCGATCGACCAGATCATCGCGGCCAATCCCGACAAGGTCGCCCAGGCCAAGGAAAAGCCGACCCTGCTTGGCTGGTTCGTCGGCCAGACCATGAAGGCCACCGGCGGCAAGGCGAACCCGGCGGCGGTTAACGCCCTGCTGAAGGACAAGCTCGGCATCGCCTGAAGGGAGATCGGCAAAGCGCGCGCCGCTTGGTGATGCGACGTCCGCCTTGCCGGTTCCTGTCACCAGCCAGGGATGTCGGCGCGAGAAGTTCGAGCCCGGTCGGCGCCGTCATCTCGGGCGCGGATACTTCGTCCGGCCATCGCGGGCGGCGTTCATCGCGCCAAGTGGTGTGACCGCCGCGGCGATGCCGGGCGGTGGAGAGCCGATCGGGACCTGATGGGAACCGCGGCGGAAGCGGCGCGATGTGGGGCCTTTCGCGCATTCGAAGACGAGCCATCGCTTGGCCGCTTCTGCGCCCCTGAGGCCGCCTCCGTCCGGTTGTTCGTCTGATGCCGCTGGATTCCGGGCCGAACCTGTCCCGAAGCCGTCTAGGCGGCGTCACGCTGCGGTGGAGTCATCCCTGTCTCCTCCAGCTTCCGGAAGCTGATCTGGACCAACACATCCCCGACGTGCCGGCCATCTCTCCGGTTTGTGTTCACTATCGCTGAACACATCCGAAGATTGCGCCGCCTTCAGATGCCCGTCAACACCCGATTTCCGGCCAGGCTCGATTTTCCAAGAACCCCCCCCGCATCCTTCGCGGCGCGGGACAGCCGAATCAAAGACTTACGGGCCGGGGCTCGGCACCGCAAAAGTTTGTCTCGTGCCCGTCTGGATCGACCGCATTTCACTGGCCGGCACCCCTGTCGTCCTCAACCAGAAACCCGATGCCGCGCTCGAAGAACTCGTCCGTGTCGCCGCGCAGGTCGACGCTATAGGCGCTCTCCGAAGCGTTTCCGGAAACCGGCTCGACATAGACATTCAGGTTCAAGATCCGGTTCGAAACCTTCTCGACCTCCCCGGTGATCGCGATGGCGGCGCCGAGCTTGCGGGCGAAGACACCGACGCAGCCGCTGCAGCGGCGTAGGTCTTGCGCTCCAGGCGACCTCGTCTTTCACCGGGTCGGTCGGCGCGACCACGGACAGACCCATCTTCCGGAGCAGGTCGCGCAGTTGGTCGCTGGTGCGTTCGAGCCGCGCCCGGTTGGCCTCGTCGCCCGGCACGGGGGAGAAGTTGGAGATTTGGACGTCGAACACCGCGGCCGTCTCGCGGGCCGCGACGGCTCGGCCCGCCGCACACAGCAGGCCTGCCGCGCTGAATACGGTCCGCAACGAGGGCGCCTCCTGATCGGCGCGCATTTCGGCCCCTTCAGGACCAACCCTGTCGAGGTCCGGGATCAGCGTCGATCGGCTTCGACCTGCGGGCCGGACGGGCCGGAGATCAGGCCCGAGACCCGGTTGCGCAGGTCCATGAACCATGTCGGCATCGGCGCGCGGCCATCACCCACCACCACGGTCGCGGTCATGCCGGCCACCAGCGGCACGTCGGCGGGCTTGCGGTCGATGCGGACGCGGACCGGGACGCGCTGGGCGAGGCGCACCCAGGTATAGACCGGGTTCACGTCCGGCAGACCCTGGGTGCTCGCCGCCGCGTTCGCCGTCGAGATACCAAGCGTGATGCTCTCGACCGTCCCCGTGAGATGCGGATCGTAGCCCATCAGCTTCACGTCGGCCGCATCGCCGACATGGATGTTGGCCATCTTGGTCTCCTCGAAATAACCGTCGATCCAAAACGAGTCCGTATCCACGATGCTGATGTTCGAGGTGCCCGTGCGGGCGTAATCGCCGACCCGCATCAGCAGGTTGGTGACGCGGCCGTTCACCGTGGATTTCACCTGGGTCCGTTCGAGGTTGACCTTGGCCTGCCGCAGCTGCGCCTGCGCGCTCTCCAGCGCCGCCTCGGCGATCTTGGCGGTGCCGGCGTATTGCTGCTTCTCCTCGACCGACGTCGACACGGTGGTGAGCGCCTGGCGCCGCGCGGATTGCGCATTCTTCACTTGGAGGTCGGCCTCGCGGTTCTTCACCTCGGCATCGGCCGAGGTGACGTTGACCTCGAAATCGATCGGATCGATCACGTAGAGCAGGTCGCCCTTCCGGACGAGCTGGTTGTCCTGCACGCGCAGCGCCACGATCTGCCCGGAGACCTGCGGGGCGACGTTGGCAACCTGCACGCGGACCCGGCCGTCGCGGGTCCACGGCGCCGCCACATAGAACTCCCAGACGAACCAGGCGGCCGCGAAGGCGACGAGCAGGATCACGCCCGTGGCGGCCAGCCGTAGGACCTTCCCGGCGCGGCCCCGCCGCGCGGTGAGGGGCGGCGGATCGGCCGGGCGCGGCGCCTCCTCGCGGTGAGCGGCTCTGGGATCGTCCTCGTCGGCGGTGGTGGCAGGCATCAGATGAACGCGATCAGGAGGGCGAGGACGCAGACGTAGATGCCGGCCTCGGCGAGCGGCGCGTTGGCGACGTAGCGGCTGAACCGGATCCGGGCAAAGACCCAACGCAGGCCGAGGAGGATCACGAAGGCCGCAAGCGCATACGCGACGAACGAGGAGACCAGGACCCCACCGATATGGATATCCTCATACATGTCGGTTTCGCGCCAAACCCTAAGTTAGAACAATGCGATATCGAGGCGCCGCAGGACGCGTCGATGGCGCGCGATGGTTCGGGCCGCGGTCACCAGGTCACTGGCGGCCCGCGCCGTCGTCAACCGCAGAACCCGGTCCTCCTGGGAGGCTGCCCGGATCAGGTCCCGTGCGGCGCTCTCCAGCGCCCTGTCGTCGCCGGTGGCAAGGCCGGCCCTGGCCCGCTGGATCGCGGCCCGCAACGGCTCGACCGACCAGAGCCGCCGCAGCTCCGCATGGGCCCGCGCGGCCGAGGCTTCGAGCCGGGCCAGCGCGAAGGCGTGCGACAGGCTCGCCCGGCGCACCGCCCCGCTGCCTGAACTGTAGCCGGCGAATTGGAACAGCCTGTCCGCGTTGAGGCTCGTGCGGGTGGTCGCGTCCCCGCCTTCGCCGACCAGGGCGTCGGCCAGCGACCGCTGGGCCGAATCGAGGGCGTAGACCCGCTGACGCTCCGGCGTGACCGGCAGGAGCAGGCGGACCACGATCGACAGGACGATGGCGGCGATCACGACCAGAAACGCGTTCAGCAGGAAGCTTTGGGCGTCGTAGCTCTGCGGGTTGGACGGGCCCAGCAGTACGGGGAAGAACACGATCACGATGAAGCCGATTCCGAAAGTCTTCGGATTCAACGACAGGAAGCAGCCGAGGAAGATCACCGGCGCCATCACGATGGCGAGCATCGGGAAGCCCTGGACGCCGTCGAGGAACACGAACCGCGCGATGCCCGCGAACATCGCCGCCAGCGTCATCCCGATGACCACGCCGTTGGCGAACTTCTTGGGATCGGGCGTTACTGACGAGAGCGCCGCGGTGGACGCCACCTGGACCAGCGCGAAGGATGCCTGCGGGAGCCCGAGTGCCACGAAGGCGGCGGCCGTGATGGCAAAGCCGATCGCCACCCGCAGGGCCCCGCGCAGGGCCACCGGGAAATCCCGGTGCGTCGGCAGCCTGGCGTCGCGCAAGGGCCGATGGCCGTCGGCCACCGCCTGGATCCCGTCCTGCGCGAAGGTGGCCGCGCAGGCGACGTCGAGGGCACGCTGCAGGACCACGACCTCGTCGAGGGGCCTTTTGCCGTGGCGGATCGCGGCGTCCACCAGATCCCGCAGTCGGGCGTCGTCCCGCTGGAGCGTCTCGGGGTCGGGATCCTCGGCGACGCGGCGGCAGATCGCGAGCGCCTCCTCCACCGCAGGGCTCCGCGTGCGCAAGCAGGCGGAGGCCGCAGCGACCGCGCGGACCGCAGCCGCCAGGACGTAGAGCGCCGCGATGCAGCTGCGCGCGCCCGCGGCCCGCCAGGGTCCGTCGTCGAGCTCGCCCGCGATGGCGCTGGCATCGGCCCGCATCGGCGCGATGGTGCGGATCAGCGCGGCGGTCCGCGATGCACCCAGATCGCCGTCCGACAGGGTCTCGCGGGCGTAGGCGCGCGTGTCGTCCCAGGCCTTGCGCAACTGCGGCAGCAGCGTCCGCCAGGTACTCGGCGAGGCAAGGGCGTCGTTGATGAAGGTGATGACGATGATGCCCAGCACGATCACGGCGACGCGGGAGACCGCGGCATCGAAGGTGCCTTGCGGCTCGTCGATCTGGCCGAGGGCGACGATCGCCACCGTGTAGCCCGACAGCATCGCCCCGTAGGCGCGCGTGTCCTGGAGGTACTGCGCGGTGAACACGCACAGCCCGAGCCAGACCGTGAACGAGAGCAGCAGCAGGACCCGGTCCTGGCCGAATAGCGCCATGAACAGGATCGATACGGCGGCGCCGATCAGCGTGCCCAGCAGGCGGTAGACGCCCTTGGAGATCGCCTGCCCGCGCTTCGGCTGCGCGAGGATCGCCACGCAGGTGGCCGCCGACGAGGCGCTGTCGAGTTGGAGCCAGAACGCGGCAGCCAGGGCCAGCATCATGGCGATCCAGATCCGCAGGGCGAACGCCCAGGCCGCGGGCTTGGGCACCCAGGCATCGAGGAAGCCGATCAGTCGGTCGCCGATCGCCGCCTGCCGGGGCGAGCCGGCATGGGCCGAGACCTCAGCCATGCTGCACCGGGTCCGGCGTGCTTGCGCAGGGGCGATACCTATACCGGGAGGAACGCCGGCACGACGGCATCGACCACGCGCACCGATCGGCTGCCGGGTATGCCGCAGACGGCCGGAGTGCCTGCCGATCCGTCATGTCAGCACCGAATTCCACCCACGCTCCCGTTCAAACCAGCAACGAACGAGAGGTGCGGCGGTTCGCGTTGCTGTCAAGCTTTGTCGCCGCCTTTCAGCCGCTTGTTGCAGCTGCTCCAGTATTGCGGCCATTTCGGCCCTTGAGTGGTCTTCTGAGCGTCGGAGAGGGCGCGCCACTGGGCGCCGCACGTCTTCTGCCGTTCGCGAGCCGCGCTCTGCCCGGCGCTCGGCGCCTTCGTGGAGGGCTCCTTGGCGGCCGGCTCCTTGGCGGCCGGCTCCCGGGTGGCCGGCTCCTTGCCCGCGGGGGCCTCGCTCGCGGTCGGAGCCGGCGCCTCCTTCGCCAGAAGCGGCTGGACCAAAAAGAGCGGCGCTATCAGCACCGCAATCCGCACACGACGATCGAACATCGAGACTCCCCCCGGGATCACAATGATTCCGGGGGGCAATCTCGCCGGACGGCCACGCTTCGGACAAGGGCGCGGCAGCTTTCGCCAACAAGACAGGTGCGCGCTCTCGGAAACGTGAGCCCGTCGCAATCGACGCCCTTGAGCGCGGCCGGGAAATCGTCTTCACTGCCGGC
The DNA here is from genome assembly GCF_054818005.1 of Methylobacterium sp. CM6246. Classification (NCBI taxonomy): domain Bacteria; kingdom Pseudomonadati; phylum Pseudomonadota; class Alphaproteobacteria; order Hyphomicrobiales; family Methylobacteriaceae; genus Methylobacterium; species Methylobacterium sp. CM6246. The sequence goes on along the minus strand of NZ_JBTXKY010000001.1, from coordinate 4,999,517 downwards.
AGTGTCCGAGATCGGCGGGGGAACGCCGCGCCGCCGTGTGATCGGTCGAGGAGCAGATCAAGATGGCAGCGGTGTCCGGGCGGCCGATCGACGTCCATACCTGGAGCACGCCGAACGGCTGGAAGATTCCGGTGATGCTCGAGGAGTGCGGGCTGCCCTACCGCGTGGTTCCGGTCAACATCGGCAAGAACGAGCAATTCACGCCCGACTTCCTGGCGATCTCACCGAACAACAAGATCCCGGCCATCGTCGACCCGGACGGGCCGGGCGGGCAGCCGATCACGGTGTTCGAATCGGGAGCAATCCTGCAGTATCTCGGTCGCAAGACCGGCCAGTTCTACCCGACGGACGAGCGCGCCCGGGTGGCCGTGGACGAGTGGCTGTTCTGGCAGGTGGCCGGGTTCGGCCCGATGCTCGGGCAGACGCACCACTTCAAGATCTACGCGTCCGAGAAGGTGCCGTACGCCATCGAGCGCTTCACCGCCGAAGCCAACCGCCTCTACGGGGTGCTGGAGCGCCGGCTCGAGGGTCGGGACTACCTCGCGGGCGACTATTCCATCGCCGACATCGCGACGGTGACCTGGGCCAAGCTCAACTTCAAGCAGGGCGTCGAGATCGCCGCCCTGCCGAACGTGGCGCGCTGGCTGGACTCCGTGCTGGCGAGGCCGGCCGTCCAGCGCGGCCTCGCGGCGATCTAAGCCTCAGTTCTTGTTGGCGGCCTGCTGGTTCACGTCCGGAACCCGCGTCCAGGTCTGCGAGCCGCAGAGCACCTTGAGCATGCAGCCCGAGACGCTGAGCTCGGCCTCGCTCTCGCGCTCCAGGCTGACGGTATAAACCTTGCCCTCTTCAATGTTGTAGAGTTCGCCGGTGAACTTCTCCTCGTCGGGCTTAAGGCCGTCGATGAGCTGCAGGCCGATCACCGGACGGCTGCGCTTTTTCGGATCGGGGTTCTTCACGTCGGTCTTGGCGGCGCCGTTCTCGGCGGTGGGTGCCTTGAGCCAGACCACCTTGCCGCAGACGAGCTTCTGGCCGAGGCCGCAGCGGTCGATGCGGATCTTGGCGCGGCCATCGCCGGTGAGCCACGTGCCGGACGGATCCTTCCCGGTATCGGCGGCGGCGGCCGAGAGTCCGGCGAGCAGGAGGGTGGCAGAGAGGGCGAGGCGCATGGTTCGTCTCCGAATTTTGGGCACCGAAGGCGCCTGAGGGGCGGACGAAATCGGCTTGGGCCGAGTGAGCCGCCGCAATCAGGCGATTTTTCGGCGGTGTTGCGGCGGAGCCACGGCTCAGTTTGTTTCACCTGTTGGCAAAGCCGCCTCGCGTGCGACACTCAACGCCAGCGCAGGACTCGCTAACGCACGCCCTTGACGATATAACTCATGAGTTATAATCAGGTCGGACGGCCCGGCAATGACGTGGACGGTCGCTTTCGACGTGGATTTTCGCGCGGAGTTCGCCGCGTTCGATGCTGAAGCCCGAAAAACGATCGCGGCTTATGCCTTGGGCCTAGCCAGCGAAGGCCCGCAGCTGGGCCGTCCCATGGCCGACACCCTCAAAGGCTCGAAGCACGCGAACATGAAAGAACTGCGTCCGACCGTGAACAAGGTCGAATGGCGCGTGGCCTACGCATTCGATGTGACGCGCTGGGCGATCGTGCTCGCAGCCGCATCTAAGGGCGGTCGATCTTCGGCGCTTGTCTACAAGCAAATGATCGCGACGGCGGCTGCGCGTTTCACGCGGCATCAAGCGAATTTGGTTTCGTCCCGGACCACACAATCGGCCGCGCATACCCGTTCGCAACGCAGCAGCAGAAGGACGCCGAAGCGATGACGGAGGGCTTCAGATGACAAAGGACGCGCAGCGCGGAACCATCGTACCGCTCACCGACATCCTGGCGGAGTTTTCCCCAGGCGATCAGGCGGAGATCCAGGCCCATGCGGACCTGCTTGTCCAGGAGAGCCGAACCTTGGCGCAGTTCCGGCGCGACATGGGGATGACGCAGGCAGAACTGGCGCAGGCGCTGGAGACCTCTCAAGCCTACGTGGCCAAGCTTGAACGTAATCCGTCCGCGGACATGCAGGTTTCCACCATCGCCCGCATCGCTTCCGCCCTCGGCGGAAAGGTCAGGATCGTCGTCAGCCTGCCGGGCAGGCCGGATGCGACCTTCGCGATGCCGGCTGCCGGCCCGCGGAAGAAAGCCGCGCGTTCGAGGAAGAGCTCGGCCACCGCCTGAGCTTCGGCTCCCGGATTCGGCGCGACGCCGCGATCGCCGGCAGAGCCCAGTCCGTGCGCCGCTTGAGGCCCGGTAGGGCGCCCGCTATAAGCCTGCGGCGGAAGCGAAATTTTCGCGCCTGAGATGCGCCCGTCAGCCCGGCGCGCACCCTCCGCCTTTTTCACAGACAGACCGGACACACCATGGCAACCGAGCGCACCTTCTCGATCCTCAAGCCCGACGCCACCCGGCGCAACCTGACCGGCGCCGTGAACGCGGTGATCGAGGAGGCGGGCCTGCGCATCGTCGGCCAGCGCCGCATCCGCCTGACCCAGGAGCAGGCCGAAAAGTTCTATGAGGTCCACAAGGAGCGGCCCTTTTTCGGCGAGCTCGTCAGCTTCATGACCTCCGGCCCGGTGGTCGTGCAGGTGCTCGAGGGCGAGAACGCCGTCGCCAAGTACCGCGAAGTGATGGGCGCCACGAACCCGGCCCAGGCCGCCGAGGGCACGATCCGGAAGCGGTTCGCCGAGTCCGTCGGTGAGAACACCGTGCACGGCTCGGACAGCGCCGAGAACGCCAAGCTCGAGATCGCGCAGTTCTTCAAGGATTCCGATATCGCCGCCTGAAGCGGAGGCCGGGGTGGCGGGTCGGGCACACCGTTCCGCCATCCCGTCGCATTCCCCCCGGCAGCGGGGTGAATGCCGCCCGGTGTGTCCGGTCCGTCATTGACGGAGCGGCGCCCCGCGGCGTCCAACGGCCGAGGTTATTTGACCCTCAGCCCTGGACCGCCAAGACCATGACGATGCGCCGCCTGCCCCTGCTGATCGCGTCCGGCCTGATCGCGATCGGCGCGACCGCCGCCCTCGCGGGCGGATCCCCGGCCCCGTTCCAGCAGTACGAGCCGGATCCGGCGCTGAAGACGGCCACGAAGGCCAGCCTCGAAGGCCGCGTGCGCCATGCCTGCACGGTCGTCCAGGCCCGGCTGACCAGCGCCCCCGAGGCGTCCCTCGAGCGTCCCTGCGGCTGCTACGCCCGGCAGACCCTGCGCAGCCTCGACGAGTCTGAGGTCGAGTCCTACCGGGCGACCGGCTACTTCAACGATTCCGCCCGCGCCAAGGCCCTGTCGGCGCTCGACAGCTGCAAGCTGCAGCGGCCGATCTGATCCTCCCGGGGCGCGGCCCCGGCCCCTCCCGAAGGGGCTTGTCCCTTCGGGATCCCGCTACAGGCTGAACAGGACGCCGTCCGGTGCGGTGTCGGCGATGACGACGCGGTCGCCCTCCAGCCGGGCACGTCCCCCGGCCACCAGCGCCAGCACCGCGGGATAGAGCCGCCGCTCCTCGACGATCACCCGATCGGCGAGACTGTCCGGGTCGTCGCCCTGGCGCACCGGGATCGCGGCCTGCGCCACGATCGGCCCGGCATCGAGTTCGGGCACCACGAAGTGAACCGTGCAGCCATGCAGCCGCACGCCGGCTTCGAGCGCCTGGGCGTGCGTGTGGGTCCCCTTGAACAGCGGCAGCAGCGAGGGGTGGATGTTGAGCATCCGCCCGGCCCAGCCGGCTACGAAGTCCGGCGTGAAGATCCGCATGAATCCGGCAAGGCAGACGAGGTCGATGTCGGCGGCCCGGAGTTCGGCGTCGAGGGCGGCATCGAAGCTGGCCCGATCCCGGAAACCGGTGTGGTCGATCGCCCGGGCCGGAATCCCGGACGCCGTCGCCCGCGCAAGGCCGGCGGCATCCGGACGGTTCGACAGGACCAGCACGATCTCGGCCGGGTAGGCCGGATCCTTCGCAGCCTCGATCAGCGCGACCATGTTCGAGCCGCGGCCCGAGATCAGGACCGCGACGCGGGTCTTCCGGGGGGCGGCCATCAGAGCGCGAGGCGTCCGCTGAAGGTCACGGGCTCGGAGCCGCGCGCGGTGATCCGGCCAAGGCGCACCGGCGCCTCGCCGGCCCGGGTCAGGGCCTCGTCGACGTCGTCGACCGCCTCGGCGGCGGCGATCACCACCATGCCGATGCCGCAGTTGAAGGTCCGCAGCATCTCCGCCTCGGCGACACCGCCCTCGCGGGCGAGCCAGCCGAACACCGGGGGCGGGGTGATGGCGTTGAGGTCGATGGCGATGCCGATATCGTCCGGCAGCACCCGAGGCAGGTTGTCGGGGAAGCCGCCGCCGGTGATGTGCGCGAGCGCGCGGATGCCGTCGGTCGCCTCCAGGGCGGACAGCAGGGGCTTCACGTAGATCCGGGTCGGCTCCAGCAGGGCGTCTCCGAGGCTGCGGCTCGCGTCGAACGGGGCCGGCGCGTCCCAGCCCAGGCCGGTCTTGGCGACGATGCGGCGGACGAGCGAGAAGCCGTTGGAATGGACGCCGGAGGAGGGCAGGCCGAGCACCACGTCGCCGGGTCGGATACCGGGCTTCGGCAGCAGCGTGCCGCGCTCGGCAGCGCCCACCGAGAAGCCGGCGAGGTCGTAATCCGAGCCGTCGTAAAGGCCCGGCATCTCGGCGGTTTCGCCGCCGATTAGTGCGCATCCGGCCTGCCGGCAGCCCTCGGCGATACCGCGCACGATGTCGGCGCCGACGCCGGGCACCAGCTTGCCGGTGGCGTAATAATCCAGGAAGAACAGCGGCTCGGCGCCCTGGACCACGAGGTCGTTGACGCACATCGCCACCAGATCGATGCCGATCGTGTCATGGCGACCGGTCTCGATCGCGATCTTGACCTTGGTGCCGACGCCGTCGTTGGCCGCAACCAGGATCGGGTCGCGGAACCCCGCGGCCTTCAGATCGAACAGGCCGCCGAAGCCGCCGATCTCGGCATCCGCCCCCGGCCGCCGCGTCGAGCGCACCAACGGCTTGATCGTCTCGACCATCGCGTTGCCGGCGTCGATATCGACGCCCGCCTCCGCGTAGGTCAGTCCCTGTCCATCCTTGGCGGTCATGCCAGCGTCGTCCCGGTCATCATCGGGTCCGCTCTAGCGGCTTCCAGCGCGCTGCGCGAGTCGGCTGGCGCGTGCCTTGATCGGGACCTGCCCGATCTCCACTCTGCGACAGGGCGTGCTATGCGGCCCGAGGGGGGACGACATCATGCGCGCACGGGCTGTCATCGGGCTGGGGAGCCTCGTCGCCCTCGGCCTCCTGGTCTACCTGCTGCGCGAGGTGATGCTGCCGTTCGTGGCCGGCATCGCGCTGGCGTACCTGCTCGATCCGCTGGCGGACCGCCTGGAGCGCCTGGGCCTTGGCCGCCTTGCCGCGAGCCTGCTGATCCTGGCGCTGTTCGTCGTGGCGCTGATCGTGTCGCTGCTGATCCTGATCCCGCTGACCGCCAATCAGGTCGCGGGCTTGGTGAACGCGCTGCCCGCGATGGTCTCGCGGCTCCAGGGGATCATCGCCGAGCGCGCCGGGCCGCTGCTGGAGCGCGTCGGCGGCGACAACGTGCTCACCGAGCTGCAATCCTCCGTTGGCACGCTGGCGAGCCAGGGCGGCGCGTGGCTGCTCGCGTTCCTCAAGTCGATCTGGTCAGGCAGCCAGGCGCTGATCTCGATCGCGTCGCTGCTGGTGGTGACCCCGGTCGTGGCCTTCTACATCCTTGTCGACTGGGATCGGATGATGGCGGCTCTGGACAGCTGGGTGCCCCCCCGGCACCGGGCCACGGTGCGCGACCTCGCACGCCAGATCGACGGCGCGATCACCGGCTTCGTGCGCGGCCAGACCCTGGTCTGCCTGATCCTCGGCAGCTTCTACGCCGTCGGCCTCTGGCTGGTCGGGCTCAATTTCGGGGTTCTGATCGGGCTGATCGCCGGCCTCCTGACCTTCATCCCGTATGTCGGGACGCTCACCGGCTTCATGCTCTCGGTCGGGGTCGCCCTGGTGCAGTTCTGGCCGTCCTCGGACTGGCTGCATCTGGGGCTGACCGTGGGCGTGTTCCTGATCGGCCAGTTCCTCGAGGGCAACGTGATAGCTCCGAAACTGGTGGGCGAGTCGACCGGCCTGCATCCGGTCTGGCTGATGTTCGCGCTGCTCGCCTTCGGAACCCTGTTCGGCTTCGTGGGCCTGCTGCTCGCGGTGCCGGTGGCGGCCTCGCTCGGCGTACTCGTGCGGTTCGCCCTGAAGCGCTATCTTCAAAGCCGCCTCTATCATGCCGAGCAACCGGTGCTGATCGACCTGAACGACGAGGCCGGCCGGACCTTGACCGCCACCAAGACGCGGTCATCCTGAACGATCGATCTGGGCACCCCATGCGCGAGAACGCACCACCCCGGCAGCTGGCCTTCGACCTGCCCCTCGATCCCCGGTACGGCCGCGAGGACTTCCTGGTCGGGCCGGCGAACGAGGCGGCCTACGCGCTGGTCGAAGCCTGGCCGGACTGGCCCGACAGCGTGCTGGTGCTGACCGGCCCCTCGGGCAGCGGCAAGAGCCACCTCGCGGCGATCTGGGCCGAGCGGGCCCATGCCTGGACGGCCGCAGCCTCCGAAATCGGGGCGGATGCGGTCCAGCACCTCGTCTCGAACGGCGCGCTGGTGATCGAGGATATCGATCGCGCGGAGGGGCGCGACGAGGCGGCCCTGTTCCATCTGCTCAACCGCGCCCGCGAGCGGGCGTGTCCGGTCCTGCTGACCAGTGCCTCCGGCATCGACGCCCTGGGCCTCGTGACGCCGGACCTGCGTTCGCGGCTGCGCCTGGCGCCGAGCATCGCCATCGAGGCGCCGGACGACGCGCTGCTGCGCGCCGTCCTGGTCAAGCTGTTCGTCGACCGTCAGCTGGTGGTGGATCTCAGCGTGATCGAGGCATTGGCGCTGCGGATCGACCGCTCCTTGGGACGCGCGCGGGATCTCGTCGCCGAACTGGATCGGGACGCGCTCGGACGCGGGCGGCGGATCAGCCGGCCTCTGGCGCTGGCCGTGCTACGCCGCATGGGGTTCGACGACGAGTTCGATCCGGACGCTTAGAAGCGGAAAGCCGTGGCCGTCACGAAAGCGTCGTGAAAGCTACGGGTGTAGAATGGTAGACGCGCCGGCAGCGGCAAGGACAGGAATCGGAATGGAATCGACGCAGAAGCCCATGGACCGCGACGCCGCCGACGAGGCCGCGGAGCCCCGTCGGCCCGACGCGACCGATCCGGCCCCACGCCGCCCCGCCGCCAGACGCGCGCCGGCCAACCGCACGGCCGCGTCGAGCCAACCGGCCGAGGACACGGCCGATGCGAGCGCACCGGCTCCGCGGGCGCGCGCTCCCGCCTCTCGTACGGCCTCGCGGAGCGCGGCCGTCAAGAGCGCTGCGGTGACGAGCGACACCAACCCGAAAGCGATGGCCGCCGCGGCACCCGGTGCAACCGCTGAGACGAAGCCTGTACCGATCGATACCGCCGACGAATGGCCCACCGTCCCGGCGGCACCGGTGGAGCAGCCGGCCGGCGCGGCGCGGGAACCCGTGGTCGAGGCCGGGCGCTCTCTCCGGCATTCCCCCGAGCGGTTCGTGAACCGCGAGCTGTCCTGGCTGCAATTCAACCGCCGGGTGCTGGAGGAGGCCTCCAACCCGAACCATCCGCTTCTGGAGCGCCTGCGCTTCCTGTCGATCTCGGCGAACAACCTCGACGAGTTTTTCATGGTCCGCGTGGCCGGCCTGATCGACCAGGTCCGGGCCGGTCTGACGCTCCCGTCCCAGGACGGGCTAACGCCGTCCGAGCAACTGAACCGGATCGGTATCGAGGTGGCGCGGCTCGCCGCTGACCAGCAGGCGCGCTGGCGCCAGCTCCGGGTGGAACTGCAGGCCTCCGAGATCGAGATCGTCGAGCCCGCCGCCCTCACCGCCGAGCAGGCCGCCTGGCTGGAGGAATACTTCCTCAACCATGTCTCACCGGTCCTGACGCCGCTCGCGATCGATCCGGCGCACCCGTTCCCGTTCATCCCCAACCTCGGCACCACCATCGCGCTGGCGCTGGTGCGGCCGCGCGACGGCCGGCTGCTGCGGGCCCTGATCCGGGTTCCCGGCGTCATCGACCGGTTCGTTCGCCTGCCCACCAGCCAGAGTGAGACCGCCGCGCGCCTGATCTCGATCGAGCAGGTGATCGGGATGTTCACCGGTCGGCTGTTCCCGGGCTATCTGGTCAAGAGCAGCGGCGCGTTCCGGGTGGTGCGGGATTCGGATCTCGAGATCGAGGAGGAGGCAGAGGACCTCGTCCTGCATTTCGAGACCGCCCTGAAGCAGCGCCGCCGGGGCGTCGTGATCCGCCTCGAGGTCGAGTCCGGCATGTCCGAAGACCTCCGCGGTTTCGTCGCCGACGAACTCGAGATTTCAGCGGACGCGATCTTCCTGATCGAGGGCATGCTCGCCCTCAACGAGCTGTCCCAGATCGTCGGGATCGACCGGCCGGACCTGAAGTTCAAGCCCTACAACCCGCGCTTTCCCGAGCGGATCCGCGAGAGCGGCGGCGACGTGTTCGCGGCGATCCGCCAGAAGGACTTCATCGTCCACCACCCCTACGAATCCTTCGATTCGGTGGTGCAGTTCCTGGCCCAGGCGGCCCGGGACCCGAACGTCGTGGCGATCAAGCAGACGCTCTATCGCACCTCGTCGAACTCCCCGATCGTCGCGGCGCTCGCGGAGGCCGCCGAACTCGGCAAGTCGGTCACCGCGCTCGTCGAGCTGAAGGCCCGGTTCGACGAGGAGGCCAACATCCGCTGGGCGCGCAACCTGGAGAAGGCTGGCGCGCAGGTGGTGTTCGGCTTCGTCGAGCTGAAGACCCACGCCAAGCTGTCGCTGGTGGTCCGGCGCGAGGGCGACAAGCTCGTGACCTACTGCCATGTCGGCACCGGCAACTATCACCCGATCACGGCGCGCGTTTACACGGACCTGTCGTTCTTCACGGCCGACCCGGCGATCGCCCGGGACGTCTCGCGGATCTTCAACTTCATCACCGGCTACGCCGAGCCCGCCGAACTGGAGCGGATGTCGGTCTCGCCCCTGACGATGAAGAACCGGCTGCTGGAGAACATCGAGGCCGAGGTCGCCCACGCCAAGGCCGGCCGGCCGGCGGCGATCTGGATCAAGTGCAACTCCCTCGTCGACGCGCAGATCATCGACGCGCTGTACGATGCGTCCTCGGCCGGCGTGCAGATCGATTGCGTGGTGCGCGGCATCTGCTGCCTGCGGCCGGGCATCCCGGGGCTGTCCGAGACGATCCGGGTCAAGTCGATCGTCGGGCGCTTCCTGGAGCACGGGCGGATCTACGCCTTCGGCAACGGCGTCGGGCTGCCGCACCCGAAGGCGACGATCTACATCTCGTCGGCCGACCTGATGAGCCGCAACCTCGACCGCCGGGTCGAGGCTATGCTGCCGATCACGAACCCGACCGTGCACCAGCAGGTCCTCGACCAGATCATGCTGGCCAACCTCCTGGACAACCGTCAGAGCTGGCGGCTGCTGGCCTCCGGGGGCTGCGAGCGGATCCAGCCGGCGGACGGTGAGGAACCGTTCAACGCGCACAAGTACTTCATGACGAATCCAAGTCTTTCCGGCCGGGGCAAGGCATCGAAGAAGTCGAGTCCCCGCGCTCTGAGCCGTCGGGCTCAGCGCGCCTAAGTGCACCGGCCGATGCGCGGGACGCTCGACAGGTTTCGGGACCATGTTGTGCGGGTCTGCGTCCGGAAACTCCGCCCGGTGAAAGGGCCGGGCGGCCGAAACGTTGCTCTGCCGGCCCGATTGGGCTTAGAGCTTGCGCCGTCGCCAGGGATCCCGGTTCGGCCGCGAGCGCAGCGAATCATCGACGTGGAGCCGATCTCGGTTGCGGCTTCGGATTGCACACGCGGCCCGCCGGTCCGGCCGGCCACGTTCCATCAAGGACTCGGACGTTTGGGCAGCCCTCGCGCCAACCTCACCCTCGCGCATTCCGCCGACCGGCCTTCGCGCGATCCGCGGCCGCCGGTGGCGATCATCGATATCGGCTCGAACTCGGTGCGGCTCGTCGCCTATGACGGCCTGAGCCGCGCGCCGACGCCGCTCTACAACGAGAAGGTCCTGTGCGGCCTGGGCCGCAACGTGCTGACCACGGGCCGGCTGAACGAGGACGCGGTCAACCGTGCGCTGACCGCCCTGGGACGGTTCCGCGTGCTGTGCGAGACCATGCGGGTCGGCCGGGTGTTCGTGCTGGCGACGGCAGCGGCCCGGGACGCTGAGAACGGGCCGGACTTCCTGCGCGCCGCCGAAGCCGCCTGCGGCCAGGAGATCCAGCTGCTGTCGGGGCGCCGTGAGGCGGAGCTGTCCGCCATGGGCGTGATCTCGGGCTTCCACGCGCCGGATGGCGTGGTCGGCGACATGGGCGGCGGCTCCCTCGAACTGGTGGACGTGCGCGGCACCGTGGTCGGCCAGGGCGTGACCATGCCGCTCGGTGGCCTCGCCCTGCAGGACCTCTCCGGCGGGTCGATCAAGAAGGCCGCCAAGATCGTGCGCGAGCATATGCGCAAGGCCGAGCCGCAGCTCGAGACCCTGCGCGGCCGGACCTTCTACGCGGTCGGCGGTACCTGGCGCGCCCTGGCGCGGCTGCATCAGGCGGCGCGCGGCTACCCGGTCCACGTGATGCACGGCTACGCGGTGGAGCCCACCGACGAGATGAGCTTCCTGCAGATCGTCGAGCAGACGGATGTCAGCCTGCTCCAGGACGTCGACACGATCTCGGAGGCGCGCCGCCCGCTCCTGGCCTACGGCGCCGTGGTGCTCGAAGAGATCATCCGGGTCGGGCGCCCGCGGGAAGTCGCGATCTCGGCCTCCGGGGTTCGGGAGGGCTTGCTGTTCGAGCAGCTCGACCGCGACACGCGACTCGTCGATCCGCTCCTCGCCTCGGCGGCGGAGTTCAACGCTTTGCGCTCCCGCGCGCCGCGCCACGGCGAGGAGTTGATCGCGTGGACGGACCGGTTCGTGGCGACGCTGGACGGCCCCGAGACCGCGGACGAACGCCGCCTGCGCCATGCGGGCTGCCTGCTCTCGGATGTCGGCTGGCGCGCGCACCCCGATTACCGCGACGAGCAGAGCATCGCGGCGATCCAGAACGCCGCCTTCGTGGGGGTGGACCATCCGGGACGGGCCTATCTCGCCCTCGCGGTCTCGCTCCGCCACAGCGGCCTCGCCCCGGAAAAAGCCAACCCAATCCTCCGGACCGTGGCGGGTCCGCGCCTGTTCGAGCGGGCCCGCCTGCTCGGCGCGATGCTCCGGGTGGCGTTCCCGATCTCGGCCGGCATGGACGGTGCGCTCACCCGGGCGCCGCTCCTCGTCGAGGATGGCCGGGTCACGCTGCGGATGCCGCGGGATTGGGCCGCTCTCGCCAGCGACCGCCTTCTGAACCGGGTGCGCGCACTCGGCCGCGTGGTCGGGACGGACGGGCGCATCGAGATCGACACCGCCGCCTGACCCGACGCGGCCGGCCTGTCAGGCGCGCCGGTTCTGGAGCCGGATCGGCCGGGTACGACGGCCCGAACCCGAAACCGGATCGCGACCGCGGACGCCTGTTCGAGCGGGTACTTCAGTCATCACGTCCCGGGGCACGCCACGAAAGCCCTGCGTGCGACAAACGCGCGGCCTCGCCGCTGCGACGGTGCGGAGCTTTGGCCCAGCATAAAAATTCTCTATTAACAGCCGATGTGTTGTCGGCACCACCGTATAATATGACGTCGTCTAAGCTATAACTATTTAATCATTTATTATAATTCTTTAGTTACTCAACATCAAATTACAGCAAATCCATCGCATCAGTAGGATGCGGTGCATCGAAAGAAAGTTTCAGGTATCAGGATCTGCAGAGGCCGTGGGCGGCCATCGGATTGTGATCATGCGTTGGCTTGGACGGTTCTCGATACGGACGCTCCTATGCTTGGTGATCGCCGCTCTGGCGGTGATGTTGCTGAGCTATACGACGACTGCGCTCGTCTCTGCGCAGGAACAGGCCCGGCAAGCCAATCTCGCCGTCACCCTGGCCCATACGAGTCGGCGCCTGCTCAAGACGATCCTGCCACTGCGTCTCGAACGCGGCTCGACTCTCGCCCTGGGTAGCCAGGAACCCGCGGCGCCGAACACGCTGTCGGCGATCGCGACGAACCGGCAGGCGATGATCGAGAGTTTCGCCAGGGCCCAAGACCTCCTGCACGAGCAGACCGTTCCGGCGGTGACCGCGACCGTCACGCGGCTGAACGCAGCGCACGAGGCCGTGAACGCGCTGCGCCCCCGCATCGACGCGGCCCTGCGCCTCACCAAGGAGCGACGCGACGCGACGCTGATGCCCGCGATGCTCGCCGCCTATCAAGAGCTGCTCGATGCCCTGACCGCAACGACGAACGCCGTGGACGGCGCCATCCCCCGTTCGGACGCCGCCCTGCAGCGTTATCTCGGCCTCAAGCGTGCGGCCTGGGCGGCGCGGGTCGCGATCGGAAACGTCGCCCTCCGGGTCCAGACGTCGCTGGCGGCCGGCACCTCCTGGACCCTGCCCGAGACCGTGGCGGCTGCCGGGGAACGGGCGCGGTTGGAAACGGCCTGGGCCGTCACCACCGAGGCCGCCGCCTCCGTCTCGGATACGGTTCGGTCTGCGTTCCAGAATGCCGACGCCAAGAACTTCCAGGGCGAGAACGCGGCCATCGCGAAGGCCGTGTTCGACGCCCTGAGCCAGGGAACGCCGCCGAGCGTGACGTTCCAGGACCTGCGGCAGCGGAATACCGAGACGCAGGCCACCATCGTCGATCTCGCCTACGCGAGCCTCGACGATATGATCGAGCACGCCGACCTCCTGGCCGATGCGGCACGCGGCATCCTGATCCGCAACGTCGCCGCCCTCGCGGCGGTCGTCCTCCTGGTCGGCCTGGGCCTCGTCGTCATCTTCGCCGGCGTGCTCAGGCCGATCCGGACGATGTCGACGACGATGCGGGACCTCGCCGCGGGCGACGCCTCCGTGGAGGTGCCGGTCGGACAGTATCGCAACGAGTTCGGGCCCATGGCGGCGGCCGTGCAAGTGTTCAAGGACAACCTGATCCGGAACCGTCAGCTGGAAACCGCGGCCGCTGAGGCGCGCCTGGCAACGGAGCAGCAACGCAAGGCCGGCATGCGCCAGATGGCCGAAGCCTTCGAGACGGCGGTCGGCGGCATCATCGGTCAGGTCTCGTCCTCGGCCGCCGAACTCCAGGCGACCGCCCAGACCCTGACGGCCACCGCGAACCAGACGGCCAGCCAATCGACGACGGTGGCCGCAGCGGCCGAGCAGGCGGCCAGCAACGTCAACACCGTGGCGGCCGCCTCGGAGCAGCTGGGTTCCTCGGTGCAGGAGATCGGCCGGCAGGTCGACGGATCGGCCAAGCTGGCGCTGGGGGCGGTCACCGAAGCCGGGCAGACCGGCGCGCTGGTGCAGGAACTCTGCAGCGCAGTAGTGCGGATCGGCGACGTGGTCGGGTTGATCTCGAACATCGCCGGGCAGACCAACTTGCTGGCGCTGAACGCCACGATCGAGGCGGCTCGGGCCGGAGAGGCCGGGCGCGGCTTCGCGGTGGTCGACTCCGAGGTGAAGGCGCTGGCCGAGCAGACCGCCAAGGCGACGGAGGAAATCTCCGGCCAGATCGCGCGAGTGCAGGCCTCGACCGGCCAGGCCGTGACGGCGATCGGCACGATCACGGCGCGGATCCGGGACATCAACGCCGTGGCGACCTCGATCGCGGCGGCGGTCGAGGAGCAGGGGGCCGCAACCCAGGAGATCGTCCGCAACGTCGGGCAGGCGGCAGCGGGCGCAGGGGAAGTCACCAGCAACATCGCCGGCGTCGCCAGTGCCGCGGAGGAAACCGGCAAGGCCGCGAGCCAGGTGCTCGGCGCGGCCACCGACCTGTCGCGGCAATCCGAACACCTCACCGCCGAGGTGTCCCGCTTCCTCGACACCGTCCGGGCGGCCTGAAGGCGCGACTGGGAACGATCCCTGCAGCCGAAGCTGCCGGGATCGTTCCGCTCAGTTCACTCGGAGATCATGCCGGCGCCGGCTTCGCCCCCGGGCAGGGGCGCCGGCTCGGATTGCGCCTCGACCACGGCCGCGGCGGTGACGTTGACGATGCCGCGGGCCGTAACCGACGGCGTCAGTATGTGGGCGGGCTTGGCCGGGCCGATCAGCAGCGGCCCGACCGGCAGCGCGTCCGCCAGAACCTTGGCGAACTGGAACGCGATGTTGGCCGCGTCGAGGTTCGGGAAGATCAGGACGTTGGCCGCGCCCTTGAGGCGCGAGCCCGGCAGCACCCGGTCGCGCACCAGCTCGGAGAGCGCCGAATCCGCCTGCATCTCGCCGTCGACCATCAGGTCCGGGTCGCGCGACTGCAGAAGCGCCAGCGCCTCCCGCATCTTCATGGCCGAGGGGGAATCCGACTGCCCGAAATCCGAGTGGCTCAGCAGGGCGATCTTGGGCGTCAGGCCGAAGCGGCTGACATGGCCGGCGCAGGCCTGGGCGACCTCGGCGATCTCCTCGGCGGTGGGATTCTGGCGGACATGGGTGTCGGCCAGGAAGTACGCGCCTTCGCTGGTCACGATCAGGCTCATGGCGGCGCATTGGGCGATGCCGGGCGCCAGGCCGATCACGTCGCGGATGATCCTGAGCCGGGTCTCGAACCGGCCCTCCAGGCCGCAGATCAGGGCGTCGGCCTCGCCGCGCCGGACCGCGATGGCGCCGATCACGGTGTTGTTGGTGCGCACGAGCGTGCGGGCTGCATCCGGGGTGATGCCGCGCCGGCCGGCGACGTCCAGATAGGTCTGGACGTAGGCGCGGTAGCGGGGATCGTCCTCGGGATCGATCAGCTCGAAGTCGCGACCCTCCTGAATGGAGAGGCCGAAGCGCTTCAGGCGTGATTCGACCACGCGCGGGCGCCCGACCAGGATCGGGAACGCGACCTTGTCCTCCACGATCGCCTGGACGGCGCGCAGGACCCGCTCGTCCTCACCCTCGGCGTAGATCACCCGCTTGGGGTCGGCCTTCGCCTTCGAGAACAGCGGCTTCATGATGAGGCCGGACCGGTGGACGAACCGGTCGAGGCTGTCGACGTAGGCGTTGAAATCCGTGAGCGGCCGGCCGGCGACGCCGGAATCCATCGCGGCCTTGGCCACCGCCGGGGCGATGCGCACGATCAGGCGCGGGTCGAACGGGCTGGGGATCAGCGATTCCGGGCCGAACGGCCGTGCCTCGCCGCCATAGGCCCGCGCGACCACGTCGGAGGGAGTCTCGCGGGCGAGCGCCGCGATCGCCTTCACGGCCGCCTGCTTCATCTCCTCGTTGATGCTGGTGGCGCCGACATCGAGCGCCCCACGGAAGATGTAGGGGAAGCACAGGACGTTGTTGACCTGGTTCGGGAAGTCCGAGCGGCCGGTGCAGATCATCGCGTCGGGGCGCTTGGCCTGCGCGAGGTCCGGCATGATCTCCGGATAGGGGTTGGCGAGCGCCATGATCAGCGGCTTGTCCGCCATCTTCTCCAGCAGCTCGGGCTTCAGGACGCCGCCGGCCGAGAGGCCGATGAACACGTCCGCCCCCGGGATCACCTCGGCCAGCGTGCGCGCCTCGGTCTCTTGGGCGTAGACGTCTTTCCACCGGTCCATCAGCTCCGGGCGGCCCTTATAGACCACGCCCTTGATGTCGGTGACCGTGATGTTCTCCCGGGTCGCGCCGAGCGAGACGAGCAGGTTCAGGCAGGCCAGCGCCGCCGCGCCGGCGCCGGAGGTGACGATGCGGACATCCGAAAGCGCCTTGCCGGCGAGTTCGAGCCCGTTGAGGACCGCCGCCGCCACGATAATCGCGGTGCCATGCTGGTCGTCGTGGAAGACCGGGATGTTCATCCGGGCCCGGCACTGCTCCTCGACCTCGAAGCACTCCGGCGCCTTGATGTCCTCCAGGTTGATGCCGCCGAAGGTCGGCCCGAGCGCGCAGACGACGTCGACGAGCTTGTTGACGTCCTTCTGGTCGACCTCGATGTCGAACACGTCGATGCCGGCGAACTTCTTAAACAGGACCGCCTTGCCCTCCATCACCGGCTTGGAGGCGAGCGGGCCGATATCGCCGAGGCCGAGGACGGCGGTACCGTTGGTGAGCACCGCCACGAGGTTCTGGCGGATAGTCAGTTCGGCAGCCTGTTGCGGGTCGTCGTAGATCGCCATGCAGGCGGCTGCGACGCCGGGCGAGTAGGCGAGGGCGAGGTCGCGCTGGTTGCCGAGCGGCTTGGTCGCCTGGATCTCCAGCTTCCCGGGCTGCGGCAGGCGGTGGTAGACGAGCGCCCCGGCCTTGAGGTCCTCGGACATGTTATCGGCCATCGCTCACCTTCCAGCTCGCCTACTTTCCCGGAGACGACGCGGTCGCGCACCGCGCCGGATCCCATCGTGACCGGTCTGTTGCACCGGCTGCGTAGGGGGCGCAACCCGCATAACGAGACGCGGATCCACCTCGCCGCGCTGGCGGGCGCGCACGGCTTCTCCATAGGCGCTTACTCGTACGGGCGTCCCAAAGTGCGCTTCCCGGAGAGCGGCCGTCGCCTGACGATCGGCCGCTATTGTTCCATCGCCGACAAGGTCGAGATCCTGCTCGGCGGCGACCACCGGCTCGACTGGGCCTCCACCTACCCGTTCGCGGCGATGCGCGGCCTGTTCCCGGATGCGCGTGCACCGGCGGATTACCACGCCTCGCGCGGCGACGTGGTGATCGGGCACGATGTCTGGCTCGGGTCCGGCTGCATGATCCTGTCCGGCGTCACGATCGGGCACGGCGCCGTGGTCGCGGCCCGGGCGGTGGTGACCCGGGACGTCCCGGCCTACGCTGTGGTCGCCGGCAACCCGGCCCGGGTGGTGCGCCACCGCTTCGACGAGGCCACCGTGGCGGCGCTGGTGGAGACCGCCTGGTGGGACCGGCCGCACGCGACGGTGACGCGGCTGGTGCCGCTGCTGCAGAGCGGGCGGATCGCCGACCTGCTCGCGGCGTTGCGCGCCGAGCCGGATTCCCGTACCGGCGAGCCCTTCGCCCTGCCGGACCCGCGCGGGGCCGCACACGAAACCGACCCGAGATCCGGATGATGACCGACACGCCTCCCGACCGCCTGGCCGCGAACCCGAACAGCCCGTTCTACGACGAGGCCATGCTGGAGCGCGGCGTCGGCGTGCGATTCAAGGGCGTCGATAAGACCAACGTCGAGGAATACTGTGTCAGCGAGGGCTGGGTCCGCCTCTCGGCCGGCAAGACCCTCGACCGGGCCGGCAACCCGATGACCGTGAAGCTGAAGGGCACCGTCGAACCCTACTTTCGCGAGCCCGAGGCCGAGGCCGAGGGTTGAGCCTCTCGTAGAGTCAGTGCCGCGCTGAAGTTCTTCAATGCCCCCAGGACCAGCGTATGAACCTGATCCGGCGAGCGGGGCGCATCGATGATCAGGCTCGTCAGGATGTCATTGCGCCGGGCGCGCTGCTTGGCGGTTCGTGCATGGTTCGACAGACGCAGGTGCCAGGGGCTCTTAGATAGCGCGAGATAGAGGCTGTCACCGCGCTCGTTCCGGGCGACGATGGCGAAGCCCTCGGCCTCCAGAAGCCGTGCGGCAAGGGCCAGCGCGGCCGATGGGGGGAGGGTGCTCACGGCCCGGCCGGCTCGATCGTGCCGAGGCTGCGTCGGCCGAGCGCCCGCGCCTTGAGCGCCAGTGCCGGCCGTTCGACGCCGTACCAGGACAGCGCCGCCACCGGCAGCGTCACCGCGAGCGCGGGAGCGAGCAGGGCGAGGCCGGAGGGCTCTGGCCAGAGGGCATGCAGGCTCTGCTGCACCGGCCAGCCGTAGAGATAGATCCCGTAGGACAGGTCGGCCCTCGGATCGAACAGGCCGCGCGCCATCGGCCCGAGGGCGAGCCACACGGCGCCGTAGGCTTCCGCCAGGAACAGCAGGGGCGGGTAGGCCGGCGTTCGAGCGAGGAGCGTGGCCGCGACAGCCAGGCCGGCAAGGACGACACCCGAGACGCGCAGGCTGTCGCGCCACAGATACAGTCCGGCGCCGGCTGAAAAGATGAGCGGCAGCCGCAGGACCGTCTCCAGACCCTTCGGCAACTCGGGGCCACGCCAAGCTATGGCGGCCGTCAAGGCGACAGCGAGCCCCGCAACGATCAAGAGCGCCGGGATCCGCCGGCGGAGGAGGCCGCACAGGGCGGCGAGCAGCACGCCCAGGTAGCAAAGAGACTCGTATTTTAAGGTCCAGATCGTGCCGAGCGGCGCCCGGTACGGGTTGGCCTCGAAGACGCCGGGCAGCGCGGCGTTGCTCTTGAAGGCGGTCAGCGTCCCGCGCACGAACGACCAGAGGGCTGGATCGCGCAGGTACTCGCTCAGCGGCAGGCGCGTCATCGCGGCGCCGAGGAGCAGAGAAACGAGCACGGTGGCGGCGACGAAGCCCGGGAGGATCCGCAGGGCGCGGGCCAGCGCGTAGTCTCTGAGGCCGCGCCGGTCGCAGCTCATGGTGACGAGAAACCCCGAGACCGCGAAGAAGCCGTTCACCGCGTGCTCGCCCAGAGTGTAGCCGGTGAGCCGCGACAGCGGCTCGTCGCCCGCGGCCCCGGTAGCGACGCTGAAGGCGTGCGAAACGACCACCGCCAGCGCCAGCGCCAGGCGCAAGCCGGTGAAGCCGTTGCGGCCGCGTGCCAGGGCGGTGGCGATCGTGGGGCCGGCCATCAGCGCAGCCCCTCGCGGGCCAGGGCGTCTCGGCCGCGCAGGAAGGCGAGGGCGCCGGATGCGGAGCCACCGTACCGCTCCAGCCCGGACCGGCGCAGGGCGAGTGCCGAGAGCGCGACCTTCGGCAGGTTGGTCATGAGGTGGGACACGCTCGGGTCGGGCAGGCCGTATTTGCGGCTGACATAGGCCCGCGACCACGCCTGATGCCAGCGCGACCGGAACACCCGGCCAAGCTCCGGTGCGGACGAGCGCCCGCGACCGTGCAGAGCCACGGCGCCGTGGACGTGGACGAGGGCGCGGCCCGCATCGGCTACGCGCCGACAGAGGTCGTCGTCCTCGTAGAAGAGGAAGATGTTCGGATCGAAGCCGCCGAGGTCGAGGAACAGGGCCCGCGCGATCATCAGACAGGCCCCGGACAGGAACGGCGCGCAGGCATCGCCCTCGGGCAGCGCCGGGCGTCCCCCCGGGTTGGTGAGATACGGCGCCAGCAGCGAGCGCGCCTGGTAGAAGAACCGCCCGTCCGGCTCGACCAGGCGCGGCGCCAGCAGGCCCACATCCGGCCAAGCGGCGGCCGCCGCCAGCAACGCATCGACGGCCCCCGGCTGCAGGACCACGTCCGGATTGACGATGAGGACCCGCTCCGCCGTCACGGCCGCGGTGACGCCGATATTGTTGGCGCGGCCGTAGCCCTCGTTGCGGGCGTTGCGGATCACCCGCGCGCCGGCGGCCTCCGCCACCGGCACGGAGGCGTCCCGGCTGGCGTTGTCGACCACGATCGCCGGCACGTGCTGCCGCGCCAGTGCCGCCAGACAGGCCGGCAGCACGTCGGCGCTGTCATGGGCGACGACGACCGCGACGAGGCTCGCCACGGCGCGACCGGTCCGCCTGCGCTTACGCCTTCTTCTCGGGCAGGTTCAGGCGGATGTGCAGCTCGCGGAGCTGCTTGGGCGTCGCCTCGGAGGGCGCGCCCATCATCAGGTCCTCGGCGCGCTGGTTCATCGGGAACAGCACGACCTCGCGGATGTTCGGCTCGTTGCACAGGAGCATGACGATGCGGTCCACTCCCGGGGCGATGCCGCCGTGCGGCGGGGCGCCCATGCGCAGGGCGTTGAGCATGCCGCCGAACTTCTGCTCCAGCACATCGTGGCCGTAGCCGGCAATCGCGAAGGCCTTCTCCATCACGTCGGGGCGGTGGTTGCGGATCGCGCCGGAGGACAGCTCGATGCCGTTGCACACGATGTCGTACTGGAACGCCTTGATGTCCAAGATCTTCTTGGTCGTCTCGCCATCCTGGCCCTCGTTGGCCAGGGCCTCGAGGTCGAGGGCCAGAAAGTCCTCGCGGTCGATGTTCGGCATCGAGAAGGGGTTGTGCGAGAAGTCGACGCGCTTCTCCTCCTCGCTCCACTCGTACATCGGGAAGTCCGTGATCCAGCAGAACGCGTACTGATCCTTGTCGCAGAGGCCAAGCTCGTCGCCGACGCGGATGCGGGCCTTGCCGGCGAGCGCCGCCGCCTTGGCCTCGGTCCCGGCGGAGAAGAACACCGCGTCGCCCGCCTTCGCGCCGGTCTTCTGCGCGATCAGGGCCTGGACCTCGGCCGGGATGAACTTGGCGATCGGCCCCTTGCCGGTAAGCTGCCCGCCGTCGTCCTCGAACACGACGTAGCCGAGCCCGGGCGCGCCCTCGGAGCGGGCCCAGTCGTTGAGCTTGTCGAAGAACGAGCGCGGCTGCGACGCGGCTCCGGTCGCCGGGATCGCCCGGACCACGCCGCCGGCACTGATGACGCCCTTGAAGGCCTTGAACGCCACGTCGTCCCGGGCGAACTCATCGGTAACGTCGGCGATGATGAGGGGATTGCGAAGGTCCGGCTTGTCGACGCCGTATTTCAGCATCGAATCCGCGAAGGTGATGCGCGGGAACTCCTTGGTGACACGCTTGCCCTCGGCGAACTCTTCGAAGACGCCGCGCAGGACCGGCTCCACCGCCTGGAACACGTCTTCCTGGGTAACGAAGCTCATCTCGATATCGAGCTGGTAGAACTCGCCCGGCGAGCGGTCGGCGCGGGCGTCCTCGTCACGGAAGCAGGGCGCGATCTGGAAGTAGCGGTCGAAGCCCGCGATCATCGTCAGCTGCTTGAACTGCTGCGGCGCCTGCGGGAGCGCGTAGAACTTTCCGGGATGGACCCGGGACGGCACGAGGTAGTCGCGCGCGCCCTCGGGCGACGACGCGGTGAGGATCGGCGTCTGGAACTCGAAGAAGCCGCCGTCGCGCATCCGGCGGCGCAGCGCGTCGATGATCGCCCCGCGCTTCATGATGTTGGCGTGGAGCTTGTCCCGGCGCAGGTCGAGGAAGCGGTACCGCAGCCGCGTCTCCTCAGGGTATTCCAGATCGCCGAAGACCGGCAGCGGCAGCTCGCCGGCCGGACCCAGCACCTCCAGATCGTCGATGTAGACCTCGACCGCCCCGGTCGGCAGCTCGGCATTCTCGGTGCCGGCGGGCCGGGTGCGCACGCGCCCGTCGATACGCACCACCCATTCCGAGCGCGCGACCTCGGCGGCCTTGAAGGCGGGCGAGTCGGAATCGACCACGCATTGCGTCAGGCCGTAATGGTCCCGCAGGTCGATGAACAGCACGCCACCATGGTCGCGGATGCGGTGGCACCAGCCGGAGAGCCGGACGGTCTGTCCGACGTCGGACGGGCGGAGCGCCCCGCAGGTGTGGGAACGGTAACGGTGCATGACGGGCTTCTTCTCTGGGAAGGCGGGCACCATTCACGCGAGGCCCCCCAAGTCAAGCACGCGACGCCGGAAACCGGTGCCGAACCGGACCTCCAGCCTACCGGACGGGGCCCACGATCCCCATATGATGTCCATGAGCCAAAACGCGTTTTCCGTTTCTGTCGGCCGTCCCGACCGGCCCGTCGAAAGCCAGTCCGGCGCCTGGCGCACGCTACCGCTCGAGGGGCATTTCGATCTGGTCTACGAGGACGCGACCGGTGCCTGGAGCAACCGCTCCCTGTCTGCGCGCGAACTGAAGCTCGGACCGGGCCGGACGCTCCTGGGCGGCATCGACGCCCGCCGGGGCGGCTATCGCGGCTTCCGGGTCGACCGGATCCGCCGCCTGACCGACGGCGCCACGGGCGAGCGCATCGAGACCGGCATCCTGGATCGCCTGCTCGGGCGCGCCGAATCCCAGCGCCGGGCCGACGCAATGCGGATCCGCCGGCAGGCCCAGGCGCGCCGCCGGACGGCTTTGGCGAGCTGACCGGGCGCAAAGAGGACCGTGTGAAACATGGGGACCTTCGCGCAGGCGTCTCCCCATGACGGCGCCGGTTGCGTATAGCCGGATCCATGGACCTGATTACCACCACCGCCGCGCTGCACGACATCTGCTCGCGTCTCGCCGAGCAACCCTTCGTGACCGTCGACACGGAGTTCATGCGCGAGACGACGTACTACCCGAAACTGTGCCTGATCCAGATCGCGGCACCGGACGGGACCGGCGTATTGGTCGATCCCCTGGCGCCGGGCATCGACCTGCAACCGTTCATTGATCTGATGGCCGACGAGCGGACCGTGAAGGTGTTCCACTCGGCCCGTCAGGATCTCGAGATCATCTGGCTGATGGGCGGGATCCTGCCGCAGCCGTTCTTCGACACGCAGGTTGCCGCCATGGTCTGCGGCTACGGGGATTCCGTGTCGTACGAGCAGCTCGTCAACGACGTGGCGAAGGCCAAGATCGACAAATCGTCACGGTTCACCGACTGGTCGCGGCGGCCGCTCTCGGAAGCCCAGCTCAGCTACGCCCTGTCGGACGTCACCCACCTGGTGAAGGTCTACGAAGTCCTAGTCGCCGAGCTGCTGCGCACCGATCGCGGCGCCTGGCTCGACGAGGAGATGGCGGTCCTGACGTCGCCGGAGACCTACCGGGCCGACCCGGCCCAGGCCTGGCGGCGGCTTTCCGGACGGATGCGCAAGCCCCGTGAGATCGCCGTGCTCATGGAAGTAGCGGCCTGGCGCGAGAGCGAGGCACAGTCCCGGAACGTCCCCCGTGGCCGGGTCCTGAAGGATGAGGCGGTGATCGACGTCGCCTCGGCGGCGCCACGCGGTGCCGAGGCCCTGGGCCGGCTGCGGACGATTCCGGCCGGCTTCGAGCGTTCGCGCACTGGAGCCGACATTTTGGCCGCCGTGGAGCGCGGTCTCACCCGGGACACCGGTGACATCCGCATACCGGAGCGGATGCGCCGGAGCGGCGGCAACGGTGCCATCGTGGAATTGCTGAAGGTGCTGCTCAAGGCAGTGTGCGAGTCCGAGGCCGTCGCGCCGAAGATCATCGCGACGGTGGACGACCTGGAGGCCATCGCGGACGACGACACCGCCGAGGTCGCCGCGCTGCAGGGCTGGCGCCGGACCCTGTTCGGCGACAAGGCCCTCGCCTTGAAGCAGGGTCGTCTGGCGCTTTCGGTCGAGAACGGCCGCATCGTGGTTCGAGAACTGGAGCCGACGAGCGCGGTGGGTCACTCGGGTGTCGATGGCTAGGGTCACGGGCGGGCGCCGGGACAGCGTCTGCGAAGGCGGTGGCGGTCGATAGGTGTTTACCGCGCCTCGGCGCCGGATGTGGCCCTGACCGGAGCCACTCTGAGTAAATTTCCGGCATCCTGGGATCGAGGAAGAGAGACATCTCTCAGCGAACCATCTTCGGGGCCCAGGCCGCCTGTTCGAATGTCGCCCCAAAGAAGGATGGCCGGTCGTCGGACCTGGCTCACATGGCCTTCGCCGTAAGCGTTACCCCGATCGAGGATTAGGTCCGTGTCGACCCCCGGCCCACGGCCAGGCGCAGCCAGTCTGTTTGATTTCTGTGGCGCTGTTATCGAAGCGGGGTTGCACCCCGGCACGGTAGGCGACCGCACCGAAAGACTCGAACGGAGTTGTCTTCAGCGTATCGCGCCCGCCGTGAACGGTATCAGCGGCGATCTGCTCCCCAGATGCTGCGAAGCACAGGGCTGTTGCCGGTTGTCCGTATCAGCGCAGCACCGTGAAGCTTCCGACGCCTGCACGCCGACGACGCTGCCGCCTCACGCAACAATACGGTCACGAGGGCGTGACACTTCGCGGCGGTAGGATTAAGTGGCAATGTTGCTTGCCACTTAATCCTACCGCCGCGTCACGCGTATGTTCGAACCGAACGAGATCCTGACGACGCTGACCGGGCGGGGCCTTGTCACGGCTGAAGGATGCCAAAGCGTTCGTGTCCGCTACCGTGTCGTCGTGGAGCGAAGGCAGGGCGGTGTGTTCGCCCACGGTGACCTCCACGGCAGCCACGCCGGCTTGAGACCGATCTGGCTCGAACCCGATGCCCAGCTCCGTCTCAAGAACGGCCGCCGCGTCGACATCTCCCTGACGGACCTCGTCGGCGACAGTGCCGAATTCGAAAGCGTTGGCGACGTCGGCGCGCTGTGACCGGTAACGACCGACGTTACTGACGGCCGGCAAGGGCTGTCTGCACGCAGTGTTCGTAGGGACGCCCGACCACCCCGCACCAAGCTGTCCCCGGCCGAGCCTGAACCCGCCGATGCCGGCGCAACACCCGGCCCAACCCGCCGGACCGTTGCTGTCTTGAACGTCACGAATCGAGCCGGGACGATTCGGCAATCACAGCCTCGTGAGGAGCACGAGCCACGGGCTCCAAAACGTCGCATCCAACGCGAGCGGCGGGACTACAAGCAGTCTTCAACCCACGAAAACGCCGTCATTTCCCAAGCTCGACCATTTCGCACCGCGATTGACCAAGCTCTCAGCCTGCGCCCTGAATACCGGTTATGGTCACGCTCATCAGGCAGTCGGAGCATAGTGGAACGAGCCGGGCGGCCTGGGCGTGCAAGAACTGCATGGACAGCACGCTCTGCAGCCTGAGACGGGCCCAAATAGCCGCACCCCAGCTTGTGCAGCGCAGCATTCCACATTGCACAGCAATGACATTCGCGCGTGTTTTGTTACGCAAAAAGAAGCTTTCACCGTATCCCCAAGGCTCAGCAACATCGAGTTGACGGCGCTCAAAAATCTCTTAAGGTCCGGGCAAGCTTCGGTTTCGAGGGAGCCGCCTCAGGGATGGCGGCTCCTGGCGAGGGGATCTTTCGATCTCCTCAAGTCCGCTACGCCCGCTACCGAAGCGTCCATCCCTGTCGCAAACAGTCAGGTCGGGGTCCGAGCGACGCCACTCTCTAAGTGCGTCTGTACGACTCTTAAGACTTGTCGGAGGAACCCATGAGAGCGGTACATCTCCTCGCGCTCGGCGCAGGTGTCGCGGCTATCGCCGCGCCGGCGCTGGCCAACGAAAGCGTCCTGAAGAGCATCGCCAACCCGGCGGAACAAGCGCTTCAGACGGTCGACTACGGCAACACCCGTTATTCGAAGCTCGATCAGATCACCTCGGCGAACGTGAAGAACCTCCAGGTTGCCTGGACCTTCTCGACCGGCGTGCTGCGCGGCCACGAGGGCTCGCCGCTCGTGATCGGCAACATGATGTACGTGCACACGCCGTTCCCGAACATCGTGTACGCCCTGGACCTCGACCACGAGGCCAAGATCGTCTGGAAGTACGAGCCGAAGCAGGATCCGTCCGTGATCCCGGTCATGTGCTGTGACACGGTCAACCGCGGCCTCGCCTATGCCGACGGCACCATCCTGCTGCACCAGGCCGACACCACCCTCGTGTCGCTCGATGCCAAGACCGGCAAGGTGAACTGGTCCGTCGTCAACGGCGATCCGAAGAAGGGCGAGACCAACACCGCCACGGTTCTGCCCGTGAAGGACAAGGTCATCGTCGGCATCTCGGGCGGCGAGTTCGGCGTGCAGTGCCACGTCACCGCCTACGACCTGAAGACCGGCAAGAAGGTGTGGCGCGGCTACTCCATCGGCCCGGACGACCAGATGCTGGTCGACCCGGAGAAGACCACCTCGCTCGGCAAGCCGGTCGGCAAGGATTCTTCGCTGAAGACCTGGGAAGGCGATCAGTGGAAGACCGGCGGCGGCTGCACCTGGGGCTGGTTCTCGTACGACCCCAAGCTCGACCTGATGTACTACGGCTCGGGCAACCCCTCGACCTGGAACCCCAAGCAGCGTCCGGGCGACAACAAGTGGTCGATGACCATCTGGGCGCGTAACCCGGATACCGGCGTCGCCAAGTGGGTCTACCAGATGACCCCGCACGACGAGTGGGACTACGACGGCATCAACGAGATGATCCTCACGGATCAGAAGGTTGACGGCAAGGAGCAGCCGCTCCTGACCCACTTCGACCGTAACGGCTTCGGCTACACGCTGAACCGCGAGACCGGCGCCCTCCTGGTCGCCGAGAAGTTCGATCCGGCCGTCAACTGGGCGACCAAGGTCGATATGGACAAGGGTTCGAAGAACTACGGCCGGCCGCTGGTCGTGTCGAAGTACTCGACCGAGCAGAACGGCGAGGATACCAACTCCAAGGGTATCTGCCCGGCGGCCCTCGGCACCAAGGATCAGCAGCCTGCTGCCTTCTCGCCGAAGACCAACCTGTTCTACGTGCCCACCAACCACGTCTGCATGGACTACGAGCCGTTCCGGGTGACCTACACCCCGGGCCAGCCCTACGTCGGTGCGACCCTGTCGATGTACCCGGCCCCGAACTCGCACGGCGGCATGGGTAACTTCATCGCCTGGGACGGCGTCAACGGTAAGATCAAGTGGTCCAACGCCGAGCAGTTCTCGGTGTGGTCCGGTGCTCTCGCGACCGCCGGCGACGTGGTGTTCTACGGTACCCTCGAAGGTTACCTGAAGGCTGTCGACGACAAGACCGGCAAGGAGCTGTTCAAGTTCAAGACGCCGTCGGGCATCATCGGTAACGTGATGACCTACCAGCTCAAGGGCAAGCAGTACGTGGGCGTCCTGTCGGGCGTCGGCGGCTGGGCCGGCATCGGCCTCGCGGCCGGTCTGACCGACCCGAACGCCGGTCTCGGCGCGGTGGGCGGCTACGCAGCCCTCTCGCAGTACACCAACCTCGGTGGTCAGCTGACCGTCTTCGCTTTGCCGAACTAATCGGCCGCAGGGTTTAGGTGTCGAAATGGTGCCGGCGCGGGTTTCCGCGCCGGCATCCTTGTGATTAGAATTCGTCGTAAGAGGCTACGGCTCCAAGCGAGACGAAGGGCCTCGCTCCAGGGAGACTACGCGTTGCACAACCTCAGCAACATCGTCACGCGGCCGTTTCTCGCCGCCCTCGCCCTAGCGACCGTTTCCGCGGTTGCCGTACATGCTGAGGATGCCAAGCCTGCCGATCCGGCTCTCGCCAATTCGCTGAACGCGAACGACAAGACCGCCGAGCAGGACCCCGCTCTACTTAAGAAGAACGCCGCCGTTAAGGTCGAGGACGGCAAGTACGTCGACGCCGACGGCCATCCGACGTACCACGTCACCAACGATGGCAAGAAGCTCGACTGGTACACCTACTCCGGTTACCGCCGCTATCACGCCGAGTGCCACGTCTGCCACGGTCCTGATGGCATGGGCTCGACCTACGCGCCGGCCCTGAAGGACTCGCTGAAGCACCTCTCGTACGAGGAGTTCATCGGCATCCTGGTGGGCGGCAAGCAGGACATCAGCGCATCCGAGCAGAAGGTCATGCCGGCCTTTGGCGATAACAAGAACGTCATGTGCTACTCGGACGATCTCTACACCTACCTCAAGGCCCGGGCCGATGGCGCGGTTGGCCGCGTTCGTCCCTCCGACCACGAGGACAAGCCTGAGACCGCCCGGAAGGCCGAGAAGGAGTGCATGGGCGGCTGATGTCCTCCCCTGCATTGTCCTTTACCCGGACGCTCGCCCTCTGCGCCCTGTCGATGACGGTGGCGCAGGGGGCTGCCGCGCAGCATCTGCCGGACACGGTTACAACCGATGTGCTGCGCGTCTGCGGCGATCCCGGCAACATGCCGTTTTCCGAGCGTAAGGAAGACGGCTTCGAGAACAAGATCGCGGCGATCATCGCCGACGAACTGAAGATCAAGGTCCGGTATTACTGGCTGACCCAGGGTCCTGGCTTCGTGCGCAACACCCTGGGCACCGGCCTGTGCGACCTGATCATGGGCCAGGCCTTCGGCAGCGACCTCGTCCAGACCACCAATCCCTATTATCGCTCGTCCTACGTGCTCGTCACCCGCACGGGAGAACTCGACGGCATCACCGCCCTCGACGATCCGCGGCTCAAGGGCAAGGCGATCGGGGTCATCGCCGGCACACCACCGGTGAACCGGATGGGTGATCTCGGCCTCGTCTCGACCATGAAGGCCTACGCGCCCTATCAGCTCGATCCGGCCCGCAAGTACCAGACCGTCGGCGCCGAGATCGTCGGGGGGCTGGCTGCCAAGGACATCGATGCAGCGGTGCTCTGGGGACCGGCTGCAGGATGGCTGGCGAAGCAATCCGGAACGCCCATGACGGTGACGCCCCTGCTCAAGGAGCCCTCCCGTCCGCCTATGGCCTACCGGATCGCCATGGGTGTGCGCCTCGGCGAGAACGACTGGAAGCGCTCGCTCAATACGGTCCTGCGCAAGCGCAAAGCAGACATCGATAAGGTACTGCGCGACTACGACGTGCCGCTCCTCGACGACGAGGCCAATGAAATGGCCGAACCCGGCGCGAAGTAGGCCACGCTTCGGACTTGCGGGCTGACAGCCGCCCGCAAGCCTCAGCTCAGACTCGCGTGATCCCGGCGCGGTTAAGCTTGGCCAGGGCATCGGCGACGCGCTCGCCGCCGATCACGAGATCGGGGGCGATCTCGGCCAGTGGCACCAGCACGAAGGCACGCTCCCGCACATGACGGTGGGGCAGAACCAGCCGCGCGTCGTCCACCATTGCTCCCTCGTACGCCAGCACGTCGACGTCGATCACCCGGGGGCCCCAGCGCTCCTCGCGGATGCGCCCGAGCGCATGCTCGACGCCGAGGCAGGCATCGAGCAGCCCATGCGGATCGAGCGTCGTATCGACGGCCACCGCACCATTGAGAAACCAGGGCTGATCGGTCTTGCCCCAGGGCGGCGTCCGATAGTCGGCCGAGCGGGCGACCACGTCGATGCCGGGCGTCGCGGCAAGCCCCGCGACCGCACGATCGAGCATCGCGGCCATGTCGCCGATGTTGCTGCCGATGCCGAGATACGCCCTCATGCGCGGGCTCCGCGGTGGCGCGTGATCTCGACGCTGACCCCATCCAGGATCGCGGGCACCGGCGCGCTCGGCTTGTCGATGCGGATCGTGATCGATTCAACCATGGCGTGGCGTTCGAGGATCGTGGCCGCGATCGTCTCGGCGAGAGCCTCGATGAGGTTGAACCGGCGCTCCGTCGCGATCATGACGGCGATCTCGGTGAGGTCCGCGTAGCTGACCGTGTGGGCGACGTCGTCTGAGCGACCGGCCGGCGCAAGGTCGAGCCGCGCATCGATCGAAATGTAGAAGCGCTGACCGAGCACGGCTTCCTCGGGCAGCACGCCGTGGCGCCCGAACACCGCGATGCGGGCGACGCCGATCCGGTCCGTGCTCATCGGGCGTCCGGCCGCATGACGGCGTCGACAACCCGAACGGCATCGACATGGGCCGCGACGTCGTGGACCCGCACGATGTCGGCTCCGAGCGTGGCGGCGAGGGCATGGGCTGCGAGCGATCCGTAGAGCCGGTCCGCCGGCCGGGTTTCACGGTCGTGCAGTCGGCCGAGCAGCGATTTGCGGGAGACTCCAACCAGGACGGGAAAGCCCAGGGCCCGGATCTCGGGAAGGCGCCGCAGCACGTCCAGGTGCTGCGTCCAGGTCTTGCCGAAGCCGACGCCAGGATCGAGCACGATGTCGCGCTCCGGAATGCCGGCCCGCCGGGCGATGTCGAGCGAGCGCTCGAAGAAGGTCAGCAGGTCCGAGATGATATCCAGATCCGCGTCGATGGTCTCACGGTTGTGCATGATCACCACGGGGGCGCCGTGTGCGGCTGCCACGGAGGCGATGTCGGGCTCTCGCTGGAGGCCCCAGACGTCGTTGACGATGCGCGCGCCCGCTTCGAGCGCGAGACGCGCGGTGGACGCCTTGTAGGTATCGATCGAGATCGGGACAGTCAGGCCGGGTGCCACCGCCCGGATCACCGGCAGGACGCGGGCCTGCTCCTCCTCGGCCGGGACGGGAACGTGGCCCGGCCGGGTCGATTCACCGCCGATATCGAGGATCGCGGCGCCCTCGTCCACGAGGCGCTTCGCCTGGGCGACCGCCTCGGCCTTACCGGAGAACAGGCCGCCGTCGGAGAACGAATCGGGCGTGACGTTGAGGATGCCCATGACCAACGTGCGCGACCCGAGGCCGGGCAACAAATCGGACAGGCCGGGGGAGGGGGGCACGGATCGGGTCCCGTTCTCAGGAGCGGTTCGGGACCCGGTGTGATCGAAACCACAGGCCAGCGCAACGCCGGCCGTCATGGTCCGGTCATCAGCCGCGATAGCAGCGGATTTCCGCCTCGGCCTGCGCGCGCCGGAGATCGGCGACCTTGTCGTCGAAGATCTTGGTCGCCTTGAACTCGTTCGCCCGGTTGCCGATGCCCTGGCGCATCGACAGGACCGTGCTCGCCTGCACGTACTTGTCGTAGGGCAGGATCGCGGCGAGCTGGTCGAGGGAACAGGAGCAGCGCTGCATGCTCTCGCGGGTCTGGCCGTTGGCTGCCATGCAGCCGAAGACGTAATCGACCCGCGCGTCGGTGGGATAGTCGTTCTCTTCAGCCGCCCAACCGGCGAGGCCGGACAGGCACAGGGCGAGGGCGGCGAGCGCGCCGCGTTCAGCCAGCTTTCGGATCATAGCTCAGCTTCTCCTCGAGCAATTCGCCACCCTCGGCGTTCTTCGACGACGCCTCGATGGAGACGATCTCGCCAGGAACCGTCGGGGCGATGATGAAGGTGTAGATCATCTTGTCCATGCCGCGCATGCGCTGTTCCATGGCATCCTTGGCGAAGGGCTGGATCTCGACCCGCCAGCCATCGACCTCGCGGCCGCCTACCGAGACCTTGGTCGGCGTCACGGTCGCGGCCTCACGCAGTCCCTTACGGATGGCGAGCTTCAGGTAGCGCGGGTTGGCCTCCAGCACCTTCGCCAGAGAGCGGAGGTGGTTCTCCAGGAACAGCGAGACCACCGGGTTGCCGCTCATGTCCTCAAAGGGACCGGCCGGCACGCGGTTCAGGCCGGAGAACATCATGACGCGGATGTCGCGTGCCTCCGGGCTCTTACCTGGCTCCAGCGTGAGCGTGAGCGTATCCGACAGGGGCGGCCCGAACGGTCCCTTGGCGATGCCCGACCGGCGCAGGTAATCGTACGTGATCGTCGAGCCGGGGGCCGCGTTCTTCATATGCGGCTGCTCGAACAGCAGATCGGCCGCACTGGGCGGGGCCGCCGCGTTGACCTGGGTGACCGCCGCGGGCTTGGGCGCATCTTCAGCAAACGCCGGCGCCGCGGCCAGCACCAGCGCGACGGCTGTCGTGGCAAGAAGCTTCACGAGTTGACGTCCTCCTTGAAAGGCGACCGGACGTTGCTGCCGATCGTCCGATACACATATTCCGGCGGCGTCTCGGCCGCTTCTTCGACGGCCAACGCCCGCACCTTGGCGTGGAGCGGCGAGAGCGAGCAGGCCGGATCGGTCGCCGCGGCATCCCCGGCGAGCGCCAGCGCCTGACAGCGG
Source organism: Methylobacterium sp. CM6246 (assembly GCF_054818005.1). Classification (NCBI taxonomy): domain Bacteria; kingdom Pseudomonadati; phylum Pseudomonadota; class Alphaproteobacteria; order Hyphomicrobiales; family Methylobacteriaceae; genus Methylobacterium; species Methylobacterium sp. CM6246. Next base: position 4,967,919 of record NZ_JBTXKY010000001.1, on the reverse strand, counting down.
CAGCCGCCCCAATCCTTCTCCCGACGGTCGCAAGAGCGGCAGGGCTCCTTCATCCAGTCGGTCCCGCGATAGGCGGTGAAGGCTGGCGAATCCCGCCAGATCTCGCCCAGCGCGTGGTCGGTGACGTGCCAGAACTCGAGACCCGGGATCGTCTCGGCCGCGTGGCAGGGCAGGACTTTGCCCTGGGGCGTGACGTTCATCAGCTTGCGGCCCCAGCCGCCGGCACAGGCTTTCGGGTATTTCGCGTAGTAATCCGGCACGACGAGGTCGATGACGAGCTGACCCTTGAGCCGCTCACGTGCGGCCTCGACGATCCGGATTGAGGCATCGACCTGCGCCTTGTCGGGCATCAGGGCCGCGCGGTTGACGTAGGCCCAGCCGTAATACTGCGTGTGCGCCACTTCGAGGCGCTTGGCACCCATCTTCACGGCAAGGTCGATGAAGCCTTCGACCTCGTGGATGTTACCGCGATGGATCACCGAGTTCAGCGTCAGCGGCAGCCCCAGCTCGACCACCTTGGCGGCGAACTCGAATTTCTGCGGCTGCGCGTTCTTCAGGCCCCCGATCTTCTCCGCGTTCTGCGCATCGACGCCCTGCACCGAGAGCTGCACGTGGTCGAGCCCGACATCGTAGAGCGCCTGGAGCTTGCCCAGAGCACCGCCCACCCCGGAGGTGATCAGGTTCGAGTAGAGGCCGAGATCCGCGCAGGTCTTGGTGATCTCGACGATATCGTTGCGCGCCGTCGGCTCGCCCCCGGAGAGGTGGACATGGAGGACGCCGAGGCCGGACGCCTCCGTCAGGACACGCTGCCACGTGGCCGTGTCGAGCTCGCCGGAGCGACGGTCGAGCTCCAGCGGGTTCGAACAATAGGGGCAGCGCAACGGACAGCGGTGGGTCAGCTCGGCGAGCAGGCCCACCGGCGCTGGAACGTCCGGCCGGTTCGGCGTCAGTGCGTTCATCGCTCCAGGACCCGTTTTTCCGCCAGCCCGTCCAGCATCACCAGGATATCGGCCTCGATGGCCCGCGGATCGGCCGCATAGGTCCGGCCAAGCTCGTCGGCGATCGCAGCGACGCTGCGGTTCCCATCCACGAGCTTGAGCACCGCCACGGCGTTGTCGTCGAGGTCGAAGGTCCGCTCGGGAGCGAGCAGGACGTATTTGCCGCGGGTCTCGTCGTGGCGCAGCCGCACGCCTCGCGGAAGGCGCGGCCGGTCGTCGGCCGCCATCTTGCGAACGCCGGACCCCGCCGTCGCGACGGGTGCTTCCGCAACGAGACCGGTTCCCGGCGTCCACGCATCCGGCGGGATCATGCCGGGGGCGACATAGGCGAAATAGAGGGCGTCGAGCTGGGTCCAGAGCACGTTGCACTTGAACGTCAGCGCGGCCATCGCCTGAAGCTGCAGGTCCGGCGTCGTCGCATGCGTCTTCACGTAATCGAGGGCGAAGTCTGCATCACGTGGTGCCTGGATCAGGCGCTTGTCGAAATACGCCAGCGTGTCCTTGGTGATGAAGTCGTAGTTCTTCAGCATCCCGGCGACGCGCTCCGAGATGATCGTCGGCGAGAACATCTCGGTGAGCGACGAGGCGATCGCCTCCAGCAGGCTCTTCTCGGCGACGAAGTGGACGTAGGCCTCGACGGAAAACTTCGTGGCAGACAGGATGCCACGGGTCGACAGCACGTAATCCCGGTCGAACCCGACACCCTCGGCGAGCTTCAGCCAGCGCTCGATGCCCCCGTCGCCGGGATGATCACCGTCGTGATCGACGATGCGCTGGCGCCAGATCCGCCGCAGGGACGCGTCGGTCATCCGTGCGAGCACGGCGGCGTCCTTCACCGGGATCATCGCCTGATAATAGTAGCGGTTTAACGCCCAGGCCCGGACCTGATCCTTCGAGAGCTTGCCGTCGTGCAGGAGCCGGTGGAACGGATGCAGGATGTGGTACCGACGCGCGCCGATGTCGCGCAGAGCTGCCTCAAGCTCGTCCGGGGAGAGCAGCCGCTGGCTCTCGGCAGAGTCGGGGGTCGACGAAGGGGTCGGGAAGACTGCGTTCATGGCGTTACCGGAATCCGTTCTCGGGTCGCGTTTCCTGTACTCCGATCCCGCCCTCTGCGCGGGAACCATCCCGAGTGCCGGCAACGACAGTTCGGAATGATGCCCCGCCGGGGCGAATGTCCGGGCTCGATCCCGATATAGTGCCGGCTCGGCCTGTACCCAACCGGTGGGCGAGATTGCCTCAGAGGGCGAGGCTCAGACCGTCATGGGCCACGGTCCAGCCGGCCGCCTCGACATCGGCGCGCTCCGGCGAACCTTCGACCAGGACCGGATTGGTGTTGTTGATGTGGACGAAGACGCGGCGGCCGAGCGAAACGCCGGCCAACGCATCGATCGAGCCATTGTCGCCCCGCATCGGCACGTGCCCCATCCGCCAGCCGGTCTTGGTGCCGACGCCGGCGCGGATCATGTCGTCATCGTGCAGGACGGTACCGTCGAACAGCAGAGCGTCCACGCCGGCGATCCGGTCCCTGAGCGCGTCCGTGACCCGGGCGCATCCGGGGATGTAGGCGAGGCGACGCCCGCCCGCCTCGATCAGCGCGCCCACGGTGGTCTCGGTCTCGGCTCCGATCTCCATGGTCTCGTCCTCGAGCCAGAGCGGCACCTTCCCGGGAACCGGGAACAGCGTGACGGACAGGCCGGGCAGCGGCTCGAACCGCTGGTCCATGGCGATCGGCTGGCGGGCGACGACGCCCTCGGCCATCACGTCGAACACGCGGTTGGCATTGACGGAGTCCAGGATGCCGCGGGTGGCGTACAGCGTATAGGGCTGGCCCTCGCGCAGGGTGAGCAGACCCGCCACGTGGTCGACGTCTCCGTTCGTGAGGAGCACGGACCGGATTGGCGAGTGGCGCAGTCCCTCGCGGGGATGCATCTGGGAATTGTCGAAGAGTTGTTGCCGGATATCCGGCGAGGCGTTGATCAGGAGCCAATCGGACCCGTCCGCGGAGACCGCGATGCTCGATTGGGTCCGTGGGCGCACCCGGTCCGGCTCGGACCGCGCAAGGGTGCAATTGGGGCAGCGGCAGTTCCACTGCGGGAGGCCGCCACCGGCAGCGGAGCCGAGAATCACGACGCGCATGGTGCGGTTCCCGCGATCCCCGGCCCCGGAAATCTTAGTTGAAGGTGTCGATCTCGGCCGACTCGTAGCTCGTCACTTCCATGCCGACACAGATCTCGGACACAACAGGGGCAGCCCACTTCATGGTGTTTCTCCTTGGCGGTATCCTCACCAGGCGTCTCGGGTTCCTAAGAGTACCCTAAGACACTGATGGCGCTCTGGTTTTCCGGCGCGCCACCGATATCGGCGATTCAGCAGCGGGCTTCAAGCACTAAGTTGCCGGATACTCCCAAATTTTTTGTGAGACTCTAGCTAAATGCCCGGCTCACCATCAAAACCGTTACCGGATTCGACTTAAGTATAGTGGCTCATTGGCGGAAATCGGGACCGCGTAGTTCGAGCATGAAGCCCTTGCCCCGAACGGTGACCAATCCTGGCCCCCCGTACCGAACGAAGTCCGCCATCTTGGAGCGTAGATAGCCGATATAGACGTCGACCACGTTAAGGGAGAGGCCGCCCTGGCTGGCCCAGAGCCGGTCGAAGATATCGGCGCGGGACACCGGCTTGCCGATGCTCTCCATCAGCATGGCGAGGAGATCGGCCTCCCGCGGGGTCAGGCGCGCGCTGGCCTCGCCGCAGCTCGCCTGACGGGTGTCGAGATCGAGCAGCAGCCGCCCGGCACTGATCCGCGAGCGCGGCGCCTCGGCCTGCTCGCGCCGCATCAGGTGCGTCCGCAGGCGCGCCACGAGCTCGTCGAACACGAACGGCTTGATGATGTAGTCGTCGGCGCCGAGCGCCAGGCCCTCGGCCCGGTCGCGGATCTCGTCGCGCGCCGACAGGAACAGGATCGCGCCCGGGAAACCACCCTCACGCAGGGACCGGCAGACATCGTGGCCGGAGCCGTCGGGCAGGTTGATGTCGAGCAGGACGGCGCCGGGCGCAGGATCATGCGCCGCCTTCAACGCCTCGTCGACGCAGGCGGCGGTACCGACCTCGAACCCTTCGGCCTCCAGGCCGCGGGCCAACAGCCCCCGGATGTCGATATCGTCCTCGACGATCAGGATCCGCGTCATGCGGCTGGCTCCCTCACCTGCATGGTACTGGCCGTATTCCCAGCCGTGCCGCTCTCCCATGCCGGATCGAGCGCCGGGATGTCCAGGCTGACCCGAGCGCCGCGTCCGTCGGGGCCGGCCCCGAGGCGGATCGAGCCGCCATGCTGCTCGACGATCCAGCGCGCGAGCGCCAGGCCGATGCCGAAGCCGGTCTCGTCGGGGCTCGCTCCGGCGCCGCGGCGGAAACGCTCGAACAGCTCGGCCTCCGACGCGCCGAAGCCGGGCCCGTCATCGGTCACGGTTATCAGGGCGCGGGCTCCGGGCTCGCCCGACAACGCGACCTCGACCCGGGCCAGCCCCTTAGCGTGACGCAGGGCGTTGTCCACGAGGCTCTCCACCGTCTGGCGCATCCACTCGCGGTCGGCCAGGCACTCGACGTCCTGGGTGCCGGGATCGAGGCTGAGGCCGACGCGACGTCGGGCCGCCTCCGAGGCCATGTTGTCGACGGCCTCGGCCAGCACCGAGGCGAGCCCGAGCGGACGCTTGTCGAACTCGATCTCTCCGGACTCCGATCGCGCAACGCGCAGCAGATCCTCGACCCGAAGCTTCAACCGCTGCGCCCGCTTCCGGATCGTCGCGAAGACCGGCGCCGGATCCGCACCCCGGGACGCACCACGCAGCGCCAGATCGCATTCGCCGAGGATGACTGTGAGCGGCGTGCGCAACTCGTGGCTGACATCGGCGAAAAAGCGCCGGCGGGAGCGATCCACGGCCTCCAGGCGGGCGTTGGCGGCCCGCAGGTCCGCGGTGCGGGTCGCCACGGTGTCCTCCAGGGCAGCACGGTCGGCCACCACCCGGGATTCGCGCCGGGCGAGGCGTGCGGCCATGCGGTTGACGTTGGTCATCAGCAGCCCGAGCTCGTCGCGGGTCGCCACCGATAGGCGCGTATCGAGGGCACCGTGGCCGATGGCGCTCGCCGCCCGACGGACCTCCTCGATCCGCGCCAAGGTCGGGCGGGTGACTCCGCGATAGAGAACCGCCAGGAGCACGAGGGCCGCCGCAACCGCCGAGGCTGCGGCCACGCGCAGACGCACCGACAGGGCGCGTGCCTGTTCGGACCCGAGCGCCATGCTGCGCCGCTCCGCCTCGATCAGGAACGACAGCGGCTGGCCGGTCATCGCCCCGAAGCCGTTGAGCGCACCCTTGATCGCGTCCTGACGCTTCTCGGGTTCGGTCTGCCGGTTGATCCGCGCGACCTGACGGTCGAGCACGACCCGGGCGGCGCGCAGCTGCGCCATCGGTCGCGTCCGGGCGGCGTATTGCATGCGGTCGGCCGGGTCGTCGCTCGGCGGGAAACTCTGGGCCAGCGCCTCGTCGACCGTGGTGAGCGCCCGGTCGGCATTGTCGCGGGCGATCGCCATGGCCTCGGGCTGCCCGTCAGGATTGCCGACCGTCTCCACCGCCGCGAGGCCGAACTGAGTGAGGCGGCCGGACAACTCGGCCAGCAGCTCGAGACGGCGCTGCGCTTCGAGGGTGCGGTCAACCGTCCGTTCGGCCGCCGCGATCGAGGCCAACGCCGCGAGGGCCGCCAGCATCACCACGATCGCGGTGCCACCAAGCAGCAGCGCGAAACGGAGTTTCAGCGAGCGCATCGGTGCCGCCCGGCCGGGGCTCGTCGCCGGCAACCGGCCGCCCGGAGACCCGGCGCCGGGAGGCGGTCTAGGGACGCGCTCACAGGTTTTTCGGCAGGCTGCCGCGCGCGGCGCAGCGCCAGCGCTCGACATGCCAGTCCGGATGGGCGGCCTGCCAGGTCGCCAGCGCGCTCTGCGAATGGCGCAGGCAGATGAACGGGTTCGAGCCCTCGTAGGACATTTCGATCCTGTCCTCGCGGCAGGTCGAGGGCTGGGCGACGAGACAGATCGACAGAAGCAGGAGCATGGGCGTCTCCCCAATGTGCCGGCCTCGTACGGGCCCGCTTGGACAGAGCATATGCCGCGTGCGGCCGCTCTGCCCAGGGTGACGTCAGGACGCGACCCAGATCTCGCCCTTGGCGAGGGTCGCGAGGTCGCCGGAATAGCGCCGCAGCGGCCGATCGAGCAGCGCGGCATGCTCCGCGCTGAGGCCCCGGAGTGATTTTCCAAGCAGCTTCAGGAAGACGAGATCGTGCGTCCCGGTCTCCACGAAGGTCGGCGACAACCGTCCGTGCGAACCGATCAGCAGGGTTCCACGGCGCATGCCGTAGCCCGGATGGTCCCCGACGGTCAGGGCGGCCAACGTCCCCGCGATCATCCGAGAGCCGGCATAGGCACCCGCCCGGCCAGCCAGGAGGATCCCGCGCCGCATCCGGTCGCCGAGATGCGCGCCTGCCGTTCCGCGGATGATCAGCGTCGCACCATCGAGGCCGGCCTTGGCCGCGTACACGGCACCGCCCGCATAATCGCCGGCATCGCCGTCGATCGTGATGGCGCCACCGGTGGCGCCGGAGCCCGCATAGGGTCCGGCATCGCCGGTCACGGTCAGGCTGCCGCCGGCCATGCCCTCACCGAGGCGCTGGCCGACATTGCCGGTCACGCGGATCGCTCCTTCGGACAGGGCAGCGCCGACCCGGTCGAGGCGCTCGTGGCCGCCCTCAATGGTCAGGGTGTCGGAGCCGTCCAGCGAGACGGAGAAGCAGTCGCCGAGACGCACGCCGGTGCGGGATGTCCCGATCTCCAGGCGTTCGGCGTCGGCCTGGGAAAGCCGGCTCAGGGCCAGCGGATTGATGTTCAGGAAGTCGAGCCGCTCGGGCGGGGCCGCGCGCAGGGTGAGGGTGCTCAAGGCTCAGCCCTCCGTCTTGGTGTCGTCGCGCGCGAGCAAGTCGCGCAGATGGTAATGGTGACGGCCTAGATTGCCGCCGTAATTGCCCGCCGTCACGGCGATCAGCCCGTGCTTTCCGCCGATCTCGGTGGCGGCATGGAGGCCGGCGCGCATCGAGTCGGACACGCCCTGCGAGGTCAGGGCATCGATCACGATCTCCAGCACGACGCCGCAATCGGCCGGCAACGCCGAGCCGGCACGGCCCTTTAGGGTCGGGCAATAGGCATCGTTGGTCGAGGCCATCATGCCCTTGGTGCGGCCGCCGACCTTCGAGCCCGAACGGACTATGCCGCCCGGGAACGGCAGGATCGCACCTTGTACCGCCTTGGCCGCCTCGACGGCCGCCTCGGCGACGATCAGGGTTTCGGAATGGGTCCGGCCAAGGAACAGCAGGTTACCGCCGCCCACGGCGCCATCAACGGACCGGACCGAATCCTCGCAGAGGAACTCCCCGTCCATCACGGGGATGCGCCAGTAGCGCCGAAGCTTGCCGCTGGCGTCCGGCAGCCGCTTGGCGATGGCGAAGCCGTCACCGAAATACCGGATCGCGCCGCCGAGCTTGATCTTCGTCGGTCCGTCCACGCCGGCATAGCAGGCCGTGCCCGGGCAGGTGAGGATGCACTGACCCACGCGCTTGATCAGCTGGTCCTTGAGGCCGTTCGGCTCGAAGCCGAACAGCAGGATGCGCACGCCGTGCCGCCCGTCCGGGGTTTCGTCCGGCGACAGCACGGCATCGATGCCGGCCTCGGCGCCGCAGCCGATCACCGACGTGGCGAAGCCTGTCATGGTGGTCGCGGCGATCATCGCCCATTTGGCGGTGTCGTTGGTGACGATGATGGCGGTCCCGGCCACATCGAACGCCTCCGCGAAGGTGTCGATGATCGGGATGCCGTTGAGGCTGAGGTCAGACATGGTTGTTTCCGCCACTCGCCCCGCTGATCACGCCCGGCATGGCACCGCCTCGAAGGTGTCCGTATCTGCGTCGAACGCCGCGTCCGGGACAGCGAAGCTGTCGAGCCCCTCGCCGAACCGGTCCGTCAGGTAGGCGTCGGCGCGCTTGGCCATCGCCGGATCCGACTCGACCGAGAGCGAGAGCGTCCGGCCGGCGCGCCATTCCACCACCTCGCCATCCTCGACGATCGGCACGCCGTCCTTGAGGACCAGCTTTGCGGCCGTGAACATCGCCGTGCGGTCGGATGTGTCGCGGTAGACCGCCACGTCGGCACAGGCCCCGGGCCGCAGGTGGCCACGGTCGGCGAGTCCCAGCAGCTTGGCCGGGCCGGATCGCGTCAGCTGAGCGATTTCCGAGAGGCTGTATTCCCGCTCGAGAGTCGGCAGGCTGGACCGCTCCGCGACGATACCCGGCAGCGTCGCGATCTCGCGATCGCGCTCAGCTTTGTCCATCAGCCAGTGGATGATGCGCGGGTATTGCGTGAACGGGCCGCCGTTCGGGTGGTCGGTGGTGAGGATCGTGCGCTCCGGATCCGTGGAGAGCAACATGATCTCCAGACCGATCGCCCATTGCAGCGAGCTGGTCGGGCCGCGCGGCCGGTACAGGAACGGCACCACGCCGCCGCCTTCGGCATCGCCGGCGTTCAACACCCACTTCTTCGGCTTGGCACCCTTACGGCCGGCGAACTGCCGCAAGATGTCGAGCGAGACCGTTACGGTCTGTCCGAACACCACCTGCCCGATATCGAGGGTCGCGTTCGGGTTGTCGGCGATGGCCTGGGCGATGCGCTCGGCCGCGGAACGGAAGCCGCCACCCTCGGTGGCGCCGTAGGCATAGAACTGCGCATGGGCGAAGTGGATGCGTCGGCCTTCCGCGGCCTCCAGGGTCTCGATGAACGAATCGTCCGCGCCGGGCAGGCCGAGATTGTTGCAGTGGACGTGCAGCGGGTGCGGGACGCCGATCTCTTCGACCGCGTCGAGCAGCGACCCCATGATCTGCCGAGTCGAGAGACCGTAGACCGGAATCTCGTCATCGAGAGACAGGCGCAGCGCGCCGTCCTTGAAGGCGGATGCGCCGCCGGCGTTGATGCACTTGACGCCGAGGCCGCGCGAGGTGGCGACCGAGAGCGCCACAAGATCGCGGACGGCATTCCCGCCCTGCCGTTCGCGCAACAGCTGCAGAAGCTGGTCGTCGTTGCCCATCACGGTGAGCGCGCCGCGATCCAGCAACGGGATGTCGGCCAGTTCGAGCTGGGTCGCCAAGGCGTGTGTCGGCGGCATCGCCGGCTCGACCGCGGTGGTGTAGCCCATCCGCGCGTAGGTCGAGCCGATCCAGCCCGCAGCTCCGCCGGCATGCGCGAAAGGATGCCCCTCGGGCGAGGCCTCGCTGACATAGAGGTCGGGCAGGAGCAGGCGCGAGGTGATCACGTTGCCGCCGGCAATGTGCGAGTGCACCTCGACGCCCCCCGCCATCACGACGCAGCCGGACGCATCGATCACCCGATCGGGCGCCCGGCCGGCGGGCTCGACGATGCGGCCATCCTCGATCCAGACGTCGCCGACGGCATCGCGGGACGCGGTCGGATCGACGACGCGCCCGCCCCGGATCACGCTCAGCATGCGGGCTCACTCCTCGACACGGCGCCAGCTTCGACCAGGCGCTCTGTCAGGGCACCCAGTACCGACGCGGCGGACGGCAGGTCCGTCGGGGCCGAAGCCGGCCAATAGGTCAGCGCGGCGCGCTGCTCGTTCCACAAGACGCCGCCCAGGTCGCGTCCCGGACGGCCGACCGCAATCACCACGTCGGCGAGAGAGGCTTCCGCCTCGGCGACCAGCGCCACGGACGGCACGGCAGCCAGCCAATTCGGCCGGTCCACCGGCAGCGCGGCGAGCCAGACGACGGCATCGACCTCGCCAGCGGCGACCTGCCGGGCGACATCGAAGCGCCACGGATCATGTTCGGGGACGCGGCGGCCGAACCCGCTGCGCGGCGCCTGCCCGGTCAACCAGGCGGCCACCGGCACGACGGCGCGGTCCTGATCCGGTCCAGCCACCGAGAGCGTGAAGCAACGCGTGGTCTCGTTCAGCTCCATGGCGAAGCCCTGGAGCATCTCCACGCCCAGTTCACCGAGCTCCGCGGGATCGTACAGCAGGACGCCGTACTGTGCGGCGGCGATCCGCGCGACGAGCTTGGCCTGCGGCGTGTCGCCTGCGAGATGGCCTTTGGCGTAAGCGCGCAGTTCCGCGACGGCCTCCGCCAGCCCGCCCGTAGCCGGGCAGGACAGCGCCGCCTGTGAGCCCTCCGGACCGGCTCCCAGCGCCAGGAGCGCCCGGTCCGAACCGGCAGCGCGCCCACGCGTGGGCTTCGATTCCGCCAAGCGTTTGATGAGTGGCGTATGCCAAGTGGCTGCGCCGACCACGAGCACGGCATCGGCCCGGCCGACCGCCTCGGCCGGCGTCGAGGTCATGGCGCCCACCCGGCTCAGCGAGCCTAGCTCGGCATACGTGCCGACCGCGCCGGCGGTATCGATGGAGGCGCCGATGCGCCCCGCGAGATCATAGGCCGCGCGGATCGCGGCGACGTCGGCACTCAGGCCGGCGATTACCGGCGCGCGCGCCTTGGCGAGCAAGGATACGGCCGCCTCGATGGCGGTGCCCGCGTCCGTCGCGCCACCCTTCACCCAGGCTGCCATGCTCCCTCACGCGACGTTCTTGTTTGGCTTCGGAGCGGGCGACGGCCGTAAGACCGGACGAAGCAGGTTCACTCCCGAAGGAGAATCCCGCCGGATCGGAATGGCTCGACCGCCCGACAGGTCCGGGCGGGCGGCAACTCGGCGCGCCGTCGCTGCCCTAGGTTTGCATTCATCCGCACGCCTCGGCAAGGGGGGTTCGCATTCTGGTTCGGCCGATCGGCCGCAAGATCCCGTTGCTTCGGCCGCCCGCCGTATGGGAAAAGCGCGCCGGTTCGGCGTGTGGATTTCGAAGACATGGGCGTGGGCGAGGTCCCCCAGCGGAACGAGGCGGCCGCTTCGAGCAGCATCATCCGAGTCGAGGCGCCCGCGCGGCTGCATTTCGGATTCCTGGACCTGCACGGCGGCCTGGGCCGCCGCTTCGGCAGCATCGGGCTGGCCATCGACACGCCCTCCCTGGCGCTCACCGGCCGCCGGTCCGCACTCCTGTCCGCCACGGGCGAAGAGGTCGAGCGCGTCCAGGGCTACGCCCGTGCGGCGGCGAGCCATCTCGGCGGGTCCGACGCGGTGGCGATCGCGGTCGAGCGGACGATCCCGGCGCACGCTGGATTCGGATCGGGCACGCAGCTCGCGCTGGCCGTGGCGGCCGCGATGGCGCGACTGAGCGGGGCTTCCTTCTCGGCGGCCGCGTTCTCCTCCAGCCTCGATCGCGGCAATCGGTCGGGGGTCGGGCTCAGTGCGTTTACCGAGGGCGGCTTGATCGTCGATGGCGGCCGCGGCCCCGATGGCGCAGTACCGCCGGTCACCGCGCGCCTCTCCTATCCCGAAGCCTGGCGGATCGTGCTCATCCTTGATCGGAGCATGGCCGGCGTGCACGGGACGCGGGAGGTAGAGGCGTTTCGCGACCTCCCGCGCTTCCCCGAGGCACAGGCGGCCGAGATCTGCCGGATCGTGCTGATGCAGGTCCTGCCGGCGGTCGCGCTCGCCGAGCCGCACGGCTTCGGCGCGGGAATCACCCGGATCCAGGATCTCATCGGCGATCATTTCGCCCCGCACCAGGGCGGCCGCTACGCCAGCGCCGCCGTCGCACAGGCCCTCGACCAAGCCGCCGCGCAGGGCGTGCCCGGCTACGGCCAATCGTCCTGGGGACCGACCGGATTCGCGCTGATGCCGTCTGAGGCCGACGCCCGGTCCCTGGTGGCAAGTCTCGACCGCGGCGGGCCGCTTCGCTTCCTGATTGCCCGCGGCCGCAACAGCGGCGCATCGATAACCACGGGGGACTGAACCGGCGGGTCCGGACTTGACCGCGGCACCCGCAGCGGGTTTGGACGGTCTGCAGGCGCAGGTTGATGCGCGCCAAACGGGATAGAACGTCATGGCCCGCTCGATCCTCCACATGCTGACGCCGCTCCGGCACATGAGCCCGTTCGACGTGAACATGGCCGTCGACGCCGGCTTCGAGACGGTGGTGACCTACACCGAGGTCAGCCTCGCCGACGTCGTGTCGCTGACCCAGGATTCGATCTTCTCGCGCTCTCCGGCGGACGGCACGCGGACCGGCATCTTCATCGGCGGCAAGAACGCCGAGGACGCCCTCGACATGGTCGACCGCGCCAAGAAGGCGTTCGTGCCGCCGTTCGTGAACCACGTCTTCGCCGATCCCGCCGGCTCGTTCACCACCGGCGCCGCCATGGTGGCGCAGGTCTCCCGGGCCCTCCGGCAGAAATTCGGCACCGATCTGACCGGCAAGCGCATCGTGATCTTCGGCGGCGCCGGCGTGGTCGCCTACGTGGCCGCGGTGATCGGCGCGCTTCAGGGCGCGCAGACCGTCCTGGTCGGCCATGACGGCGAGGAGCGGGTCTCCAAGATCGCCTTCACGATGAAGTGGCGCTTCGGCATCGAGGTCGGCGCCGTCGACGGGACGACACCGGAGGACCGCCGCGTAGCCATCCGGGACGCCGACGTGATCCTGTCGGCCGGGCCGGCTGGCATCCCGATCCTCTCGGCCGAGGATCTGAAATCCGCTCCGAAGCTTCTCGTCGCGTCCGACGTGAACGCGGTGCCGCCCGCCGGGATCGCCGGAATCGACGTCAACGCCGTCGACGTGCCGCTGCCGACCGGCAAGGGCGTGGGCATCGGCGCCCTCGCGGTGGGTAATGTGAAGTACCAGACCCAGCGCCGCCTGTTCGATCGGATGCTCGCCTCCGATACGCCGCTCTGCCTCGACTTCCGCGACGCCTACACGCTGGCCGTCGAGATCGCGGGCTGAGCCGGCTCCGGCGCATCCCGGCGTGGCAGAGGCGATCCTGATCGCCGCTCAATCCGGGCGCGCCCTCGCGGAGGCGGCTCGGCGGGCGGGAATGCGCCCCTTCGTGGCCGACCTGTTCGGCGATTCCGATACGCTGGCGCTCAGCGAAGCCTACCGGCCGCTCCCGGGTCGCTTCGGCAGCCCGATGGCTTTCGAAGCGACCCTGGCGGCAATCGACGCCTTGGCCGAAACCGCAGGCTCGGTCGTCGGCCTCGTCCTCGGCAGCGGCTTCGAGGACGCGCCCGGCCTGATCGCCCGGGCCGCCGAACGGCACCGTCTGGTCGGCGCCGATGCGCCCGCGGTCGCCGCACTCAAGGATCCGTTCGCGCTCGCCGCGCTCTGCGTCCGGCTCGACATCCCGCATCCCAAGATCGCGACCGATGCACGTCCCGACCCGTCCGGCTGGTTGCTGAAGCGGACCGGCGGCAGCGGCGGCAGCCACATCCGTCCGGCGGGTCGCGGCCCCGCGCCGGACGCGCATTATTTTCAGGCCCGGGTCCCGGGCCGACCCCACGCGCTGAACTTCCTCGCCGACGGACGCGCGATCCAAATGCTGGCGGTGACGGAGCAATGGTGCGCGCCGTCGCCGATCCAGCCCTACCGGTTCGGCGGTGCCGCAACCGGCGCTGCGACGGAAGCTCGGCTTCTCCCCGACGCGCTGATCGCTACGGTCGCGGAGGCCGTTGAGAGCATCGTTGCGGCGACCGGCCTGCGCGGCCTCGGCAGCGCCGATTTCCTGGTCGACGGGTCCGGCTGCTGGTGGCTCACCGAGATCAACCCGCGGCCCGGCGCGACCCTCGACATCCTCGATCGCCGGAGTACGCCGCTCCTGGCGGCCCACATCGCGGCCAGCCTCGGCGCCATGCCGGCGCTCGGTGCGCAACCGGCGGATGCGGCCGCCGCCCAGATCTGTTACGCGGGTCGGGAGCATGCGCCCGTGCCGGATTTCGCCTGGCCGGATCATGTGCGCGACCGCCCGCGCCCCGGCACGGTGGTCCGCCGCGACGCGCCTCTCTGCACGGTGCTTGCCCATGGGGCCGACCGGCAGATGGCGCTCGACAGTTTGAACACGCGGACGGCGCGGCTCCAAGCCGACCTCACCGCCGAGAAAATGCACCCCGAGGAAACCCTGAGATGAGTGCCAGCCAATCCTATCCCAGCGTCAACGCGCTGACGGCGCCGCTGATCGAGCGGTTCGTGGCCGACGCCGCGACGCTGCGCCTGTCCGTTTCGCAGACGGCCGGCGGAGCCCGGATGGTCGATGCCGGCGCCCAGGCGCGCGGCTCCATCGAGGCCGGACGACGCATCGCCGAGATCTGCCTCGGCGGCCTCGGCACCGTGAGCATCGCCCCGAGCGGCCCGATCGCCTCCTGGCCGTATTCCGTGATCGTCCATGCGGCCGACCCGGTGCTCGCCTGCCTGGGCAGCCAGTATGCGGGCTGGAGCCTGGCCGATGAAGCCGGCGATTCCGGCTTCTTCGCCCTCGGCTCGGGCCCCGGCCGCGCAGTCGCTGCGGTCGAGGATCTGTATCAGGAGCTCGGCTATCGGGATTCCGCTTCGAAGACCGCTCTGGTGCTCGAAGCCGCCGGCGGTCCGCCCGACAGCGTCGTCGCCAAGGTCGCCGAAGCGGCCGGCTTGCGGCCCGAGGACCTGACCTTCATCTTCGCACCGACCCAGAGCTTGGCCGGCTCGACCCAGGTGGTCGCCCGGGTACTCGAGGTGGCCCTGCACAAGGCCCACACGGTCGGGTTCGACCTGCACGCGATTGTCGACGGCATCGGGTCGGCCCCGCTTTCGCCGCCGCACCCGGACTTCATCAAGGCGATGGGCCGCACCAACGATGCGATCATCTACGGTGGCCGGGTCCAGCTCTTCGTCGATGCCGACGATGCCGACGCCAAGCAGCTCGCCGAGCAGATCCCGTCCACCACGTCGAGCGACCACGGCGCCCCGTTCGCCGAGATCTTTTCGCGGGTGAACGGCGATTTCTACAAGATCGACGGCGCGCTGTTCTCGCCGGCCGAAGCGATCGTCACGTCGGTGCGCACCGGCGCCACGTATCGCGGCGGCCGCCTGGAGCCGACGCTGGTCGAAGCGTCGTTCGCTTAAACGCGGGGCGTTCGAGCTCCGGTTCACGAGGCATCGCGGCGTAGACGACGTCGCACTGCCAATCGCATGAAGCGAGGGTTCCTCTCTCCCCAGTGGGAGAGGGGGAAGCCGGTCCCGGCCGGCCCTCGCGATCGCGCTTCGCACCCACACAGATCCGGTGCTTTCCCGTGCAGGAAAGGGCCGTCGAGAGTCTCCGATCCATGCGCATCGCCCTCGCGGCCGATAACGGCAGTTGGCACAAGGCCCGGCTCCTGGCGGCCCTGCGGGCGCAGGGGGTCGAGCCGGTGCTGTTCTCCCTGGCCGACGTGATCGTGGCCACCGGCGGCGGCGAGCCGCTGCGGGTCCCGGGCTTCTCCGACGAATTGCCCGGCGGCGTGTTGCTGCGGACCATCGCGGGGGGCACGTTCGAGGCGACCACCATGCGGCTCGGCGTGCTGCACGCCCTGGTCTCGGCGGGCGTGACGGTCTGGAACCCGCCCACGGCCATCGAGCGCTCGGTCGACAAGGCGGCGACCTCGCTGCTGATCGCCCGTGCCGGCCTTCCGACCCCGGAGACCTGGGTCGTCTCGAAACGCGAGGCCGCCGCGGAGATCGTGGAGCGGGAAGCCCGCCCCGGCGCACCTCTGGTCCTCAAGCCGCTGTTCGGCTCGCAAGGGGAGGGTCTCGCGCTGATCGAGACACCCGGGGACCTACCGGACGAGGAGGCTGTAGCCCGTGTCTACTATCTTCAGCGCTACGTGCCGCGGCGGGACGGGCTGTGGCGCGACTATCGTGTGTTCGTCTGCGACGGACGCGCGATCGCCGGCATGATCCGGGAGGGCGACGGCTGGATCACCAACGTCCACCGCGGGGGCCGGCCGCTGCCCTGGGCCATGCCCCGGGACGCCGCCGAGATGGCCGAGGCCGCCGCCGCCGCGGTCGGGGTCGACTATTCCGGGGTGGACCTGGTGGAGGACGGGGAGGGCGGCTTCTCGATCCTCGAAGTCAATTCGATGCCGGCCTGGTCCGGCCTGCAGACCGTGTGCGACACCGATATCGCCGGCGCTGTCGTGCGCGGTTTCCTGTCCGCCGTCCGGGGCGCCAGCATTCCGCGGCTCGTGGTGGCATGACCGGTCTCGCGCCGGGGCTGATCGGCACGCTCTACCGCGCCGCCTGCCTGGCGGAACTCGACGCGCTGAAACCCGGCAACGTCCACGCCTACGCAGCCGGCCATCGCATGGTCATGGCGGATTTCGTCACCAGCGCCGACGTCTCGGCACCGGAGCTGGCGCGGGCGGGATCAGGCGTCGGTGCGCGGGTCCGCGCCGGGGTCGCGGCCACCCTGGCGGCCGTCGCCCAGAACACCAATCTCGGCATCCTGCTCCTGTGTGCGCCGCTTGCCGTCGCAGCGGAGGGGGGCCGATCGGTCGAAGCGGTGCTGGACACCGTGCAGGCTGACGATTCCGAAGCGGTCTTCGCAGCGATCCGGCTCGCGAACCCGGGAGGCCTCGGCCGGGCCGACCAGCACGACGTATCGGCCGCCGCCCCGGCCTCCCTGCGCGCGGCCATGGCGGAAGCGGCAGATCGCGACCGCATCGCTCGGGCCTACGGCACGGGCTTCGCGGACATCGCAGAGATCGGGCTGCCGGCCCTCGCCGGCGCGCGCGCCGCAGGCCTCGATCCGACCTGGTGCACCACCGCGATCCACCTCGCCTATCTCCGGACCGTTCCGGACAGCCACATCGCCCGCAAGGCCGGCGCACCGGTGGCGGAGTCTGTTCGCCTGGAGGCCGCAGGCTTACTCGGCGGTCTCGATCTCGCCACACGTCCGGTCGAGCCGCTGCTGCTCTTCGACGCGTCGTTGAAGGCGCGCGGGCTCAACCCTGGCACCAGCGCGGATTTCACGGTGGCGACCGTGTTCTGGGACGCCCTGACTACGGCAGGCGCCGCCCTGGCGTGATACGCGGATAAGTTCCAGCTTTTCACGGCCCGCGGTCAAAGAAATTCCTCAGATCCAGGGCCTTGCGCGGGTTGTGAGCCGCTGGGTCGCACTGTAGGGTCCGGCGCGCTGTCCGGCCCAACCGGCTCGGCCCAACCGGCTCGTCCGGAGGTTCGGGCGCCGATAACAAGGATGGCTTCCCGGCCGCTGGCATTGTCCGGCGCCGCGGCCCTATTTCGGAATCCAGGGAGAGACACCGAATGGCGAAGATCACCAAGGTTCAGGTTGGCGAAGCCCTCGTCGGCGACGGCAACGAAGTCGCTCACATCGACCTGATCATCGGACCGCGCGGCTCGCCCGCCGAGACGGCTTTCTGCAACGGCCTCGTGAACAACAAGCACGGCTTCACCAGCCTGCTCGCGGTCATCGCGCCGAACCTGCCGTGCAAGCCGAACACCCTGATGTTCAACAAGGTCACCATCAACGACGCCCGTCAGGCCGTCCAGATGTTCGGCCCGGCCCAGCACGGCGTTGCCAAGGCCGTCCAGGATGCCGTCGCCGAAGGCATCATCCCGGCCGATGAGGCCGACGACCTGTTCATCCTGGTCGGCGTGTTCATCCACTGGGAAGCGGCCGACGACGCCAAGATCCAGAAGTACAACTACGAGGCCACCAAGCTCTCGATCCAGCGCGCCGTGAACGGCGAGCCGAAGGCTTCGACCGTCACCGAGCAGCGCAACTCGGCTCAGCACCCCTTCGCCGCCAATTAGATTGGGGACGGTCCTGGACAGAGTGAGCCTCCGCCCGCACCGCGGGGCCTGCTCCAGCGACTGGCTTCTATCTTCTTAGGCCGATAGGCACGACGACAGACGGGACGGCGCAAGCCGTCCCGTTTTTTTTGGTTCCGCAATCACTCGACGTGGAAGAGCGCGCTCGGGGCAGCGAAACCTGGGCCCTTCAATCGAGCAGCGTTCAAGAGTTCCCGACGATCAGGCCCAGTCCTGGCATCGATGCGGCCTTGTTGACGAGCATGGCGGCACCGCATAGACGACCGTCCTCATGACAAGCTTGCCGTTCACCGCATCCTATCGCCCGCCCTTCTCATAGCGGCGGCTTGCTTATCTTGCCCAACCGCTGCGTCGTCGGCGGTTGCACTTCATCATGATCCGTCGACCTCGCGTCTGCCCGAGGTCACCGTGTCAGTCTCCCAAGCCACTCAATTCCGCCCCGCCGTCGGGGTCATCGGTTTCGGCGCCTTCGGTCGCCTGATCGTCCGGCATCTCGGGCCGCACATGGCGCTGCGCGTCTACGATCCACGCCCGGCCGAGGCCGATTCCCAGACCTACGGCGCCGTGCGGACGGACTTGATCGCGGCGGCACGCTGCTCCGTCGTCATCCTGGCCGTTCCGGTATCCCGCCTGTCCGATGTCGTGGCCGACATTGCCCCTCATCTCCGATCGGGAACGCTGGTGGTCGATGTCGGCTCGGTGAAGATGATCCCCGTCGAGATCATGCGGGCGGGATTACCGGCCGGCGTCGAGATCCTGGGAACCCATCCCCTGTTCGGCCCGCAGAGTGCCGTCGGCGGGATCGCGGGACTGAAGATCGCGGTGTGCCCTGACACCACGGGACGGCACGGGCGTCGTGCTGCGGCTTTCCTCCGGACGGTGCTGAAGCTCAAGGTGATCGTCACGACGCCCGAGGCCCACGACCGCGAGGCCGCGGCCGTGCAAGGCCTGACGCATCTGATCGAGCGGGTGCTCGTCGCCATGGAGCCGCTTCCCACTCACATGACCACGCGAAGCTTCTCACTGCTCATGCAAGCGGTCGACATGGTCCGGCACGACGCCCCCGAAGTGTTCGAGGCGATCGAGCGATCCAATCCGTTTGCCGCTGATGTCCGCCAGCGCTTCTTCAAGCTCGCTGCCCAAGTCGAGGCCGATCTCGCACGCAGAAATCTTTCTGCAGCCGTCGAACAGCCGCCCCTCATGACGGCCCGGACTTCCGCGGGACCGTGAGACGGCCGTGTCATACCAACGAAAAAAGGGGCCGCCTTTCGGCGACCCCCTTCGTCAGATCGATGGTTGGCGTGGACTTAGAAATCCATGCCGCCCATGCCGCCGCCGCCCGGCATCGCGGGGGCGCCGCCATCCTTCTTCGGCGCGTCGGCCACCATCGCCTCGGTGGTGACCAGCAGGCCGGCCACGGAAGCGGCGTCCTGCAGGGCGGTACGGACGACCTTGGCCGGATCGACGATACCGGCCTGGATCATGTCGACATACTCTTCGGTCTGGGCGTTGAAGCCGTAGGTCTCCGAGGAGGTGTTGTCGGTGATCTTGCCGACGACGATCGAACCTTCCACGCCTGCGTTCTGGGCGATCTGACGGATCGGGGCCTCAAGCGCCTTCAGCACGATCTTGATGCCGGCCTGGACGTCCGGAACATCGCTCTTCAGCGCGGCGACCGCCTTCTTGGCACGCAGCAGTGCAGTGCCGCCGCCCGGGACGATGCCTTCCTCGACAGCCGCGCGGGTGGCGTTGAGGGCGTCGTCGACACGGTCCTTCTTCTCCTTGACCTCGACCTCGGTCGCGCCGCCGACGCGGATCACCGCGACGCCGCCCGCGAGCTTGGCCAGGCGCTCCTGCAGCTTCTCGCGGTCGTAGTCCGAGGTGGTCTCCTCGATCTGCGCCTTGATCTGCGAGATCCGGCCCTCGATGTCGGTCTTCTCGCCGACGCCGTCGATGATCGTGGTGTTCTCCTTCTCGATGCGCACCCGCTTGGCGCGGCCGAGCATGTCGAGCGTCACGTTCTCGAGCTTGATGCCGAGGTCCTCGGCGATCATCTGGCCCTTGGTCAGGATCGCGATGTCCTCGAGCATCGCCTTGCGGCGGTCACCGAAGCCCGGCGCCTTCACGGCTGCGACCTTCAGGCCGCCGCGCAGCTTGTTCACCACGAGGGTGGCCAGCGCCTCGCCCTCGATGTCCTCGGCGATGATCAGCAGCGGCTTGCCGGTCTGCACCACGGCCTCGAGCACCGGCAGCATCGCCTGCAGCGACGACAGCTTCTTCTCGTGGATCAGGATGTAGGGATCCTCGAGCTCGGCGACCATCTTCTCCGCGTTCGTGATGAAGTACGGGGACAGGTAGCCGCGGTCGAACTGCATGCCCTCGACGACGTCGAGCTCGGTCTCGGCCGTCTTGGCCTCCTCGACCGTGATCACGCCCTCGTTGCCCACCTTCTGCATGGCGTGGGCGATCATCTCGCCTATCTCCTTGTCGCCGTTGGCGGAGATCGTGCCGACCTGGGCGACCTCGTCGGAGGTCGAGACCTTCTTGGCGCGCGCGATGATGTCCTTCACCGCGGCGGCGGTGGCGAGGTCGATGCCGCGCTTCAGGTCCATCGGGTTGATGCCGGCGGCGACGTACTTGGCGCCTTCGCGGACGATGGCCTGGGCCAGCACGGTGGCGGTGGTGGTGCCGTCACCCGCGATGTCGTTGGTCTTCGAGGCCACTTCGCGCACCATCTGGGCGCCCATGTTCTCGAACTTGTCGGCGAGTTCGATCTCCTTGGCGACGGTGACGCCGTCCTTGGTGATGCGCGGGGCGCCGAAGCTCTTCTCGATCACGACGTTGCGGCCCTTCGGGCCCAGCGTCACCTTCACCGCGTCGGCAAGGATATCGACGCCGCGCAGCATCTTATCGCGGGCGTCGGCGGAGAAACGAACGTCTTTCGCTGCCATGGTTTGCCTCTTGTGGTTGGGTTGGACCCCAAGGCCTCAGGTGGCCTCAAAGGGTTGGAACGGGCGATCCGATCAGGCGGCGACGACGCCCATGATGTCGGATTCTTTCATGATCAGGAGGTCCTGACCGTCGATCTTGACCTCGGTGCCGGACCACTTGCCGAACAGGACGCGGTCCCCCGCCTTCACGTCGAGCGCGTTGACGCGGCCCTGCTCGTCGCGAGCGCCGGGACCGACGGCGACGATCTCGCCTTCCTGCGGCTTCTCCTTGGCGGTGTCCGGAATGATGATGCCGCCCTTGGTCTTCTCCTCGCCCTCGATGCGACGGACGACCACGCGGTCGTGCAGCGGACGGAACTTCATGAGCTGCCCTCTTGCTTCAGGTCTGCAGTTGGCGTTGATGCGGCGTGCGCGGCCGCTCCCAAGCCCGACTGTTAGCACTCTGTCTTGGCGAGTGCCAATGACGGCGGCGAGTTAGCTCTCGTGCGGCTCGAAGTCAAGACTGTCGCACCCGCGCGCGACGGCGAGATGACCCGGCATCGGCCCTTATTTCCCCTAGGATAACGCGCCCTCATGCTGAGCCTCCACGGACCCGAAGGCGCGGTGACGCCTGAACGCGGCGGCCCGATTCCCGGCAATGCCGTCTGGCTCGATCTGAACGACCCGAGTTCCGAGGAGGCCGCCGCCGTGGAAGCGGCCACCGGCCTGCGCGTACCGTCCCGGGCCGCACTGTCGGAGGTGGAATCCTCCAGCCGGCTGCGGCGCGTGAAGGGCGGGCTGTCGCTCTCGACGCCGATGATCACCTTCGAGCGCAGTGATTCCCAGTTGAAACCGCTGGGGTTCCTCCTGTCGAAGGATCACCTCGTCACGATCCGGTTCCACGACATGCGCGCGATCGACTCGTCGGAGAAGCGCATCGCCGACGGCGACGGCAGCGTGACGCCGAGCGAGATCTTCCTCGTGATCCTGGAGGAGTTGGTCGACAGCCTCGCGGACGCCCTGGAGGACATGGCCTCCGAACTCGACACGCTGTCCACGCGGATCTTCGACTTCGATGTCCGCGGCGCCGATCGCCGTCGGCTGGAAAGCCCGCCGCCCCGCCGCCGCGACCTGGCGCTGCGGCGGATCCTGCGCGGCATCAGCAACCGTGGGAAGGTTCTCGGGAAGATCCGCGCGAGCCTGCTCGGCCTGGAGCGGATCGTGCCGTTCGTGTCGGCCGCTTGCGAAGGGCTCGGCCTGCCCGGCGACGGTCGCTTCGAGACGATCCGGCGCGACATCGACTCCCTGGACGAGTTCGAGACGCGGCTTGCCGAGAACGTTCAGTTCCTCCTCGACGCCACATTGGGGCTCATCAACATCGAGCAGAACAACGTCTTCCGGGTACTGACGGTGGTGTCTGTGGTTGGTGTGCCGCCGACGCTGATCGCCTCGATGTACGGCATGAACTTCAAGCACATGCCGGAGCTGGACTGGGCCTACGGATATCCCTACGCCCTCGCGCTTATTTTGATCAGCGCTCTTGCTCCAATTGTATATTTCCGAAGCCGCGGGTGGTTCTGATATTCGTCAGCTTAAAAGGCAAAAGCTGTCTTTAATACAAATCTAAGCCTCTGCCAATCAACTATTACAACTTACTTTGATTGAATATTTCATTTGACGCGCTCTCAATGCAGGCTTCGGTTTCAAAGACTGTCGAATTATATAAAATTTAACCCAATCTCGGCCATATGCTCGCAGGAGCAGCGTGGACACCGATATGTTCAAGAGAACCGTCTATAACGAGGCGCAGGCCAAGCTTGACGCCCTGGACCGGTCGTTGGCGATCATCGAACTCTCGATGGACGGGCAAGTCCTGAGTGCCAACCACAACTTTTTGCACCTGATGAAGTACACCCTTGCGGATGTACAAGGCAAACATCATCGCATCTTTGTCGAACCGATGGCTGCCAAGTCGCCAGAGTACACGGAGTTCTGGTCGAAGCTGAAGGACGGTCAGTACGTCACCGGCGAATTCCTGCGGATCGACAAGAACGGCACGGAGGTCTGGCTGGAGGCGACCTACAACCCCGTCCTCGACGCGCGCGGCAAGCCGGTGAAGGTGGTCAAGTTCGCGGCCGACATCTCGGCCAAGAAGAACGATATCGATCGGCTGATGTCGATGATCGACAACATGCCGGTCGCGGTGATGACCGCCGATCCCCGCAACGAGTTCAAGATCAACTTCCTGAACGCGACCTCGCGCCGGACCCTCGGGCCGCTGGAGCAATGGCTGCCGATCAAGGTCGACGAGATGCTCGACCACTCCTTCGACGTGTTCCACAAGAACCCGCGTCACCAGCGTAACATGCTGGCGGATGCGAGCCGGCTGCCGCACCGGACCAAGATCAAGGTCGGGCCGGAGACCCTCGATCTGCAGGTCACCGCCGTCAACGACCGGAAGGGCAATTACATCGGACCGATGCTGACCTGGGCCGTCGTATCCGCGCAGGTGAATATGTCCACCGACGTCAGCCGTGTCGTCGATGCCGTGGGTTCGGCGATCCGCGAGATGCAGCATTCGGCCGAGGGGCTGACGCAGTCGGCCGATTCCGCTCGGCAGAAGGCCTCGTCCGTGGCGGCGAACTCCGAGCAGATGAACGGCGCAATCCAGGAGATCTCGGGTCAGGTCGGACGGGTCTCCGAGCGCGCCCGCCAGATCGCGGTGCAGGCCGAGACCACGGACGCGACGATGCGGCAGCTCGCCGAGAACGCCCGGGAGGTCGACGCGGTGGTCGGCATGATCAAGTCGATCGCCGGGCAGACCAACCTCCTGGCGCTGAATGCCACGATCGAGGCCGCGCGGGCGGGCGCCGCCGGCCGGGGCTTCGCGGTGGTGGCGAGCGAGGTCAAGGCTCTGGCCGAGCAGACCGCGAAGGCCACCGGCGAGATCACCCAGCAGGTTGCGGCGATCCAGAGCGCAACCGGCGAGGCGGTCGGAGCGATCGAGATGATCACCGCCGCCGTCGCCGAGCTCTCGACGCTGACCCTGGCGATGGCGAGCGCTGTCGAGGAGCAGGCGGTCTCGACGCACGAGATGTCCGGCAATATCGGCGGCGTTTCGCAGGCCGCCAATGCCACCGGTCAACTGGCGGAAGCTGTCCTGGGAGTCGCCGAGAGCCTCGCCGGACACTCAGCGGATCTCTCGGAGAGTGTCACGCGGTTCATGAAATCAGCCTGACCTGGATCACGCGCGAGCCGCGGCGTGAAACGCGCACGCGGTTTGCAACGTATCGGCGGTTCGGACTGTCCGGATGGAGCTGAACCGATTCCCCACGCCGTCATCACGCTCCGCAGCCTCACAAGGTCTTGGCGGACAACCCTCATCGCCGTGGCGTCCTGCGCTCCGGCTTTCGCATTGGCCGAACCGGCGGGCCTGGAACCGCCGCCCGGCAGCGTGGCGATCGCGCGTCTCGCCGCCCGGGGCGTGCAGGTCTATGCCTGCATCGCTGCCGAGAACGGCCCGGCCTGGGGCCCCGCCAAACCCGAGGCCGAACTCGTCCAGCCGGATGGAAGCACGGTCGGGCGCCACTTCGAGGGACCGGTCTGGGAGGCGCAGGACGGATCCCGGGTGCTCGGTACCGTCATCGCTCAGGTGCCCGCACCGCGACCCCAGGCGGTCGCGTGGCTGCTACTCTCCGGCCGGACGTCCGGAACCGGGTTGCTCGCCGGAACGCAGTATGTCCTGCGCAGCGACACAGTCGGCGGTGAGAAACCGCAGGGCGTCTGCATGCCGGGCCAGACGGCGCGGGTGCCCTACAGCGCGACCTACACCTTCTATCGCTGACGTCTCACGGCGCTCGTTCACACGGCCCCACCCGCGGCGAGGCGATATTTCGAACTGTCACGCGCGCTCCCGTCAATCCCGCGCCAGCTGCGCTCGGCCGATGGTGAAGACCCGTCCATCCCCGAGCAGATGGGCCGTGAACCCATTGGGGAATAGGCCGTCGATGGCCCGGTCGCGGACGTTCAGCCCGCCCGCGTAGGCACCGAAGGCGGGCATCACCAGGCGGGTGCCGTCGGTGACGAAGCAGCGGCGGCGGACCGCCCGGCCGCGCATGGCGACCTTTCCGCAGGGATGGAGATGGCCGGCGATCTCACCGGGGACCGGTTCGCCGCTCGGCTCGTGACGCAGGATCAGGCCGCCCAGGGTTAGCGCGTCGGCGTAGCGGCCGCCGACGCCCTCGCTAACCGCCGCGTCGTGATTGCCCGCGATCCAGACCCAGTCCCGGCCCTCCTGCAAAGCCGACACCATGGCCCGGTCGCCGGGCTCCATCCGCTCCGGGCCGCGGACATCGTGGAACGAATCCCCGAGCGCGACCACGCGCGCCGGATCGTGGCGCACCACCGCCTCGTGGAGGCAGGCGAGGGTCTCGCGGGTGTCGTAAGGCGGCAGGAACTGGCCGGTGCGGGCGGCGTAGGACGACCCCTTCTCCAGATGGAGATCGGAGACGATCAGCGTGCGGTGCTCGGGCAGCCACACGCCGCCACACAGATCGAGCACCAGGGTCTCGCCCGCCAGCAGCAGGGTCGGGTGCTTGTGAGTCTTCTCGAGTCTCAGGCCGGCCGCCAAGATCGCATCCTCGGTCTCGATGGGGGAGGGCGGATCGACGGTCAGGACAGGGCTTCCTGAAGAAGCTCCGCCTCGGCCTCGGCCAGGATCTCGTCGGCCCCCTCACCGTAGACCCGTTCGCGCCCGATCTCGAGCATCACGGATACGGAGAGCGGCGAGACTCGATCGAGAGCCTTATGGATGATTCGCCCCTGAATGCGCTCTAGCATCATGCCGAGGCGCCTCACGTCGAGGAGTCCGGTTGCCGCATCCTGTCGCGCGGCGCGCAGCAGGAGATGGTCGGGCTGGTGCTTGCGCAGCACGTCGTAGATCAGGTCCGTGGAGATCGTGACCTGGCGACCGGACTTCTTCAAGCCGGGATGATGGCGCTCGATCAGGCCGGCGATCACCGCGCATTGCCGGAACGTGCGCTTCATCATCGCCGATTCATCGAGCCACGCCTCGAGGTCGTCGCCCAGCATGTCGACCGCGAACAGGTCGCCGATGAAGTCGGGGTCCAGCGCGGCCCGCTCCGAAACATCGCGGGTCGTCCAGATCGCGATGCCGTAATCGTTGGCTGCGAACCCGAGCGGGCGCAGGCCATCACGCTCCATCCGCCGTGTCAGCAGCATGCCGAGCGTCTGATGCGCCAGCCGTCCCTCGAACGGAAAGGCCGTGAGATAGTGCCGCTTGCCCCGAGGGAAGGTCTCTACCAGCAAGTCGCGCTCGCCCGGCAGCACGGAGCGGCGGCGCTGCTGCAGCAGGTACTCGCCGATCTGCTTCGGCAAGCGATCCCAGGCGAACGGGTCGGCGATGATCGCCCGGACCCGCTCGGCCAGGAAGGTCGAGAGCGGGAATTTCGCACCGGCATAAGAGGGAATCGCAGGATCGGTCCCCAGTGGCGCGCGGGTCACCAGGGCCTCGTCCTCGGCCAGGCCCTCGAAGCGCAGAGTCTCGCCCGCAAACAGGAACGTGTCGCCGATCGTCAACGTATCGGCGAACTCGTCCTCGATCTCGCCGAGCACCCGGCCGCCCTTCGGCAGGACTGTGCCGGGCTTGCCGCGCAAGGTCCGTCCGAGCCTCACCCGGACCCGCGCCGCCTCGACGATCGTGCCGACATTCATGCGGTAGGCTTGCGCCGTCCGGGCATCGCGCACGCGCCACAAGCCGTCGGGCCCACGCAGGATCTTGGCGAAACGCTCGTAGGCACGCAGGGCGTAGCCGCCGGTCGCGACGTAATCGACGACCTGCTCGAACGATTCCCAAGTCAGGCTGGCATAGGGTGCTGCGGAGACGATTTCGTCGTAGAGGCCGACCGGATCGAAGGCGTCGGCGCAGGCCATACCGAGCACGTGCTGGGCGAGCACGTCGAGGGCGCCGAGCCGCGCGTCCGGGGTGTCCTGCGCGGCCGCCTCGACGGCATCGAGGGCCGCCTGGCACTCCAGCATCTCGAAGCGGTTGCCGGGTACGAGATAGGCCTTCGACGGCTCGTCCATCCGGTGGTTGGCCCGTCCGATCCGCTGCATGATCCGGCTCGCGCCCTTGGGAGCCCCCACGTTGACCACGAGATCGACGTCGCCCCAATCGATCCCGAGGTCGAGGGTCGCGGTGCAGACGATCGCCCGCAAACGTCCCTCCGCCATGGCGGCCTCGACCCGTCGCCGCTGCTGCGCGTCGAGGGAGCCGTGATGGATCGCGATCGGCAGCGCGTCCTCGTTGAGACGCCACAGCTCCTGGAATGTGTACTCGGCCTGGAGCCGGGTGTTGACGAAGACCAGGGTCGTCCGGTGCTCTTTGATCAATGCGTAGATCGCCGGCATCGAGTGCCAGGCAGTGTGCCCCGAAATCGGCAGCGACCGTCCGAGATCGAGCAGGCGCAGGTCGGCCTTGGCGCCGCCTTGGACGGTCACGAGGTCAGCCATGCAGGGTTCTGCGCTGCCTTCCTCCCCTAAGGAGGCGGGTAGACCGGCCGTAAGACCGGTTCGGGAAAGCGAAGCGCCGCCGGAGACGTCCCGACCGGCTTCCTCTTCTGAGCTGTCGCTCGGCTCCTTTTTCCGATTGCTGCGCAGGGTACCTTTCCCCGCACAGGGAAGAGGAGGCTTCTGCACCTGCGGCACCAGATACTTCCGCAGCTCATCCGGCTCGCGCACGGTGGCGGACAATCCGATCGCCGCCAGATCCGGGGCGAGGCGGTGCAGCCGGGCGAGCGCCAGGGAAAGCAGATCCCCGCGTTTCGAGGTCACGAGGGCGTGCAGCTCGTCGAGGATGACGCAGCGCAATCCCGCGAAGAATTCGGTGGCGTCGCGATGGGCGATCAGAAGCGCCAGTTGCTCGGGCGTCGTCAGCAAAATGTCGGGCGGGCGGCTGATCTGGCGAGTCCGCTTGTGCGCCGGGGTATCGCCGGTGCGGGTCTCGACGCGCACCGGGAGGCTCATCTGGGCGATAGGCGCGTCCAGGTTGCGGGCGATGTCGACCGCCAGGGCCTTGAGCGGCGAGACGTAGAGGGTATGCAGGCCTCTTGAAGCCTTGGCCTCGGCTTTGGTGGCCCCCCGTTCCGAGAGGGCAACCAGGCTCGGCAGGAATCCCGCCAGCGTCTTACCGGCCCCGGTCGGCGCCACCAGGAGCGCCGACCGGCCCGCACCGGCGATCCGAAGCAGGTCGAGCTGGTGCGGACGCGGCGTCCAGCCACGCGCCGCGAACCACGCCCGGAAGGCCTCCGGCAGGATCTCGGATCGATCGCTCAGGCCAGGGCCATCAGGAAGCGGTCGATCAGTTCCAGGGCACGCTCGCTCATCGGGCCCGGGTACCGGGCGAAGACATGGCAACCGCCGGGATAGATGGCGGTGTGGCCGCCATTGCCGGCGGCGGCCCAGCGCGCAGACATGTACAGCGTGTCGTCGAGGAGCGGATCCGCGGTCCCGATGGTGAACAGGGCCGGCGGTAGACCTTTCAGGTCGGCATAGATCGGCGACACGTCCGGACGTCGCCGGTCGATCCCCTCGCGGACGTAGCCGTCGGCGAACTTGGTGAGATCGAGGGTGTTCACGACGAGGCGCTCGTCACCCCAATTGCGCACCGACGGGGTCAGGCCGAGATCGTAGAATCCCGCGTTGAGGTTGGCGCCCCGGAACGCGCGCGGCTGGTTGTGCCGGTCCCGCAAGCGCAGCAGCACCATCACGGCGAGATGCGCGCCGACCGATTCGCCGCCGATCGTCAGCGCATGGATGCCGAACTCCGCCCGTCCGGGTCCCGCCAGCCAAAGGGCGGCGGCCTCGCAATCGAGCAGCGCGGCCGGATAAGGATGCTCGGGGGCGAGGCGGTACTCCACCGACAGCACGACGAAGCCGCAGGCGTCGGCGATGCGCTCGAGCCAGGGATCCTGTTCGTCGGCCGCGCCCCAGACCCAGCCGCCCCGGTGGATGTGGAGATAGGCGCCGCGCACCTTCGTGTCGGCCTTCGGGCGGATCACGCGGAGCTTGAGCGGCCCGCTGGGCCCCTCGATCGTCATCCATTCCGCCCGGGCGCTGTGCGGCATCGCCGGGGCCGCCTTGGTCCCGGCGCGACGGCGGGCACGAACCTCCTCGATCGGAAACGACCAGGGATCGGGCAGGGCGGCGTGCGCCGCGACGATCTCGGCATTGAGCCGAAGCGTCTCGGGATCGATCGTCGCCGGGTCGAACAAGGCGTGGTCGATCATGTTGGGTCTCGTCCCGTCGGCGCTGTCCCGCGGCCATTCCCGGCATCTTGGCGGGACGGCTCTCGCTTGCCATCTCGGGTCCGTGGGTGAAACCCGCTAACGCCCGATCCGGGATCCGGTTTCGACGCGGTGTTGTGTGCCGGCCACGGTTCCGCCCGTTTCCTCGCCGATCCCGACCCTTTCTGGCTTCATGAGGACGCGATGCTCGTCGATCACGACCGGCGCCGGCAAGGCGCTCCGCCGCCGAACGCCGCATACGGGGCTGAGACCTACCAGCGGCGGCCCTCGGCGCTGCACCGATTCCTGGGTGGCTCGCCGGCCGGAGTCTTCCTGCGCCTGCTGTTCCTGTCGGTCCTGGTCGGCGCCTTCATGTCGATGCTCGGCCTGACGCCTGGCCGGCTGTTCTGGCACGCCTACGACTCGGCCCGGGCGCTCCTGGAGATCGGCCTCGCCTCGCTGCACGATTTCGGCGGCTGGATCGTCGCGGGCGCCGTGGTCGTCATCCCGCTCTGGCTGCTCTCGCGGCTCTTCGCGACGTCGCGCTGACCGGACCGCGCATGGTCCGGCTCGGCTAAGGCCGCGGCATGACGCATCCGCCCACCGCCCCGGTCCTGCCGACGCATCGCCGCGTATTGGCACTGGCCCTGCCGATGACGCTCGCCAATGTCACGACGCCGATGCTCGGCTTCGTCGGCGCGGCGGTGATCGGCCGGCTCGGCGATGCGGCCCTGCTCGGCGCGGTTGCGCTGGGCGCCGTCATCTTCGATGCCATCTTCTGGTCGTTCGGGTCCCTACGCATGGCAACCGCGGGACTGACCGCCCAGGCGGTCGGGGCCCGGGAGGGCATTGAGGTCGACCGTATCCTGGCCCGGGCGCTGATGGCCGGCGCCGCGATCGGCCTGAGTTTGGTCGTGCTGCAATGGCCGATCGCGCAAGCCGCCTTCGCGGTCAGCGGCGCCAGCGAGGCGGTGACGTTGGGGCTCGCGACCTACTTCCATATCCGCATCCTGTCCGCGCCCTTCGTGCTGGCAAGTTATGGCGTGCTCGGCTCGGTGGTGGGGCGTGGGCGGACCGATCTCGGTCTGCTGCTGCAGGTGGCGATCAACCTGATCAATGTCGGGCTGACGCTCGCCTTCGTGCTCGGCCTCGGCCTGGGGCTCGCCGGCGCAGCGCTGGCGTCGCTCTGCGCGGAGGCGGCCGGGCTGGGGCTAGGCCTGATCGTACTGGCGCGGCTCGGATCGCGACCGTTCCGGGTGCCGCTGCGTGATCTGCGGGACGCCGCCGCCCTGCGCCGGACGCTCAGCGTCAATCTCGACGTGATCCTGCGCACCCTGGCGCTGATCACCGGCATCGTGCTGTTCTCTGCGCTCGGCGCACGCCAGGGCGACGTGGTCCTGGCGGCCAATTCCGTCCTGTGGAATCTGTTCCTGATCGGCGGCTTCTTCCTCGACGGCTTCGCCACGGCGGCGGAAACCCTGTGCGGACAAGCGGTTGGCGCGGGGAATGCGGACGGGTTCCGGCGGGCCTCCGCCTTGAGCCTGCGCTGGTGCCTGGGCTTCGGGATCGGGGTCAGCCTGCTGGCGCTCGGTGGGGGGCCGGGCTTCATCGACTTCGTCACCACGAGTGCGCCGGTGCGCGAGACCGCCCGGGCGTACCTGCCGTACGCCGCGCTGGCGCCGTTCGCGGCGGCGGCGCCATTCGCCTATGACGGGATCTATATCGGCGCGACCTGGACGCGGGCGATGCGCAACCTGATGGCGGGCGCGCTCGTGATCTACTGCGCGGCCCTGGTGCTGGTGCAGGTGTTTGGCCTCGGCAATGCCGGGCTGTGGCTGGCCTTCGTGGCGTTCCTGGGTGCCCGCGGCCTGTTCCAGGCAGTGGCGTTTCCCCGCCTGTCCCGCGCCACGTTTCGCGGATCGACGAATTCTGCAGATGGGAATCCGACGCCAGCCTCCGCGTAGTCTGCGAAGCGTAAGCCGCGGCCCCCGAAACCGAGGTCGTTCTTCGAAGAATTGCGGTCCGGGCGCGCGGCCCGGCTCAGCGCGGATCCTTCCAGGCCGTGGCGGCCGGCGGCGCAGCCCGGGCGACCGTCCCAGTTGTGCGCGGGATCTCTGCCTCGGCGCGGCGTTGGGGCGCCCGGCGGATGCTGCCGTACCGCCGGCCCCTACGGAGGTGGCGGCGTCCGCGCTCGCTGGAATGGCCGACGAACCCGCCGACCACGGCGCCGGCGACCGCCCCGATCGGGCCGCCCACCAGGGCGCCGGCCACCGCGCCGGAGCCGACCCCCAAGGTGGTCCGGCTCTGAGCCCGGGCCGGATCGGGTGCCCCGGCCAGGACCAGGCCGGCGAGGACGAAGACGGTCGAGAGAGCGCGCATCAGACTGGATCCCGGGATCCAAGGATTGAACCCGGGCCGCCTTTAGCCGTGAGAACATGACCAAAGCACGGCTGGATCCAGCACCGCCCCGGACCGTATCAAACCGCGCGCAGACTCACCGATGGCAGGACATCGGGCGTGGCGTATCGAACGTTCTGCTCTAGGGTGCAGTGCAACGAAGGCCGGCCGGGGAGCGGCCGCAGGAGGGAGATGCCCATGGCCACGACGACGGACCTGCGCCTGCGCCGGAGCGTGCTCTACATGCCCGGCTCGAACCAGCGGGCGCTCGACAAGGCCAAGACCCTGCCGGTGGACAGCATCATCCTCGACCTCGAGGACGCGGTCGGCCCCGAGGAGAAGGAGCTCGCCCGGGAGCAGGTCTGCGCCGCGGTCAAGAGCGGCGCTTACGGCAGCCGGGAGTTGGTGATCCGGGTCAACGCCCCGCAGACCCCCTGGGGCGAGGCCGACCTCCACGCCGCCATCGAGGCCAAGCCCGACGCGATCCTGATGCCGAAGGTGTCGTCCTCGGCGGTGCTGGAGAGCATCGCCGACCGGCTCGAATCCCTCGACGCCCCGGAGGGCATCGCCGTCTGGGCGATGATCGAGACCCCGGCCTCGATCCTCAACATCCAGGAGATCGCCCGGGCCAAGCGCGATCCGCGCATGCGCCTGACCTGCCTGGTCCTGGGCACCAACGACCTCGCCAAGGACACCTGGGCCAAGATCGTGCCGGGCCGGGTGCCGATGCTGCCCTGGATGATGATGGCGCTCGCCGCCGCCCGGGCCGAGGGCCTGGCGATCCTGGACGGCGTCTACAACGACATCGCGGACACGGAAGGCTGCCGCGACGAGTGCCGCCAAGCCCGCGACCTCGGCTTCGATGGCAAGACCCTGATCCACCCGACCCAACTGGAGCCGGCCAACGCCTCGTTCGCGCCCACCGCCGAGGAGGTGCGCCGGGCCAAGCTGGTGATCGAGGCGTTCGAGCGCCCGGAATACGCCAAGCGCGGCGCGATCAAGCTCGAAGGCCGCCTCTACGAGCGCCAGCACCTCGGCGTGAACCGCCGGGCCGTGACCTGGGCCGAGGCGATCAGGGCGAAGGGGTTCTGAGATCGGGTGTCCGACGCGGGTTCCGGCCCGCGTCGAGATCGTGGTGGGCGTGTCCCGGGGCGGGCGGCGCAGCCCGCGTCGGTACGCGCTTGAACGGACGCGCGGCGCTACCACACGGGATACGCGGGTTGCACGGTTCCCCTCTCGAGGGCCGATCCTCCATATCTGATCACCTGCACCGTCATTCCGGGGCGCCGCTCGGCCGATCGCGGCTCGGACGACGGCAATCGACAGCGATTCGCCTGACAGCTCGGTGCACGCCCTCCCAAAACTCATCGGCCGGCGCGGCGAGCCCCGGCGGATCCTGGGTGCGCGCGTGGACGATTGACCCATCGCCGTTAACATGGGCGTGTCATGGGAGAGGTCTTTAAGCCTAGCGTGACAGAAGGACCGTGACGGTGCCCCGCCTGCCCGTGCACGCCCGTGCACTCCCGAATCGATGGCCCCGGCGTGCCGTACGGCCCGGCCCGTACCTCTTGGCGGCCCTGGCGCTTTGCCCGGCCACGGCGCGCGCCGACGACCTCAGCGCGCTGTTCGATCACAACACCATCGTCTCGGTCGGCGGTTTCGCCGGCGCCGGCCCGCGCTTCCAGGGAAGCCGGGCGGCCGGGCTCTGGGGTTTGCCCTACCTGTCGTTCCGCAAGGCCGACGAACCCCGCGACTGGTGGTCCCCGGACGATGGCCTCGATGCCACGCTCGTGGGCGAAGGCCCGGTCCAGCTGGGTGCCGTCCTCGATTTCCGGGAAGGCCGGTCCCGCCGCGACGACCAGCGCCTCGCCGGCCTGCCGCACTTGCCGGCCACGGTCGGGCTCGGCCTGTTCGGAGAGGTCTGGCCGGTCCCCGATACGTTCAGGCTGCGGGCCGAAGTCACGCAGGGCGTCCGCGCCCATGACGGGATCATCGCCAAGCTGGCGGCCGACTGGGTGGACCATTTCGGACGGTTCACCCTCAGCCTGGGCCCCCGTTTCGTGGTCGGCGATGCCGCCGCCATGCATCTGGATTTCGACGTCCCGGTCGCCACGACGCTCGTGAATCCTGTCCTGGCCCCGTACCGGGCTTCGGCCGGACCGCGTTCCGCCGGAGCGACGGCGACGCTGAGCTACGATTGGTCCGACGCATGGCAGAGCCTCGGCTATGTCCGCTACGACCGGCTGATCGCCGCGGCGGCGGCGAGCCCGATCGTGCGCCGCGTCGGAACCGCGAACGAACTCACGGTTGCGGTCGGGGCGATCTACTCATTCCGCATGTTTCCTTGAACTTGGACAAAGACCAACGAGCGGTCTTCTTCTTGATCGCATAGATCACGCGTTCGTGAGTATCTTCCGCCAAACGATCACGGGCCCGTGATGACTGTGGCTGATCGGGCACGGTCGAAAAAAGTTCATGTTTTAAGCTGCCGCCGCGGGATTGTTTCCGAAGTTTTGCGCTACTCACTCTCCCTATCGAGCGGAGAGCACCGTTGGCACGCATACTTCTGACGGGCGGGACCGGGTTGATCGGCGGCGCCGTGCTTCACCAGGCCCTCAGCCGCGACGACGACGCGAGCTGGGTCTGCCTGGTCCGGTGCACGAGCGTGGAGCAGGGGCGCCAGCGCATCGCCGCGCGCCTGGAGCGGTTCACCGACGCGTTCACGGCCCAGCGCCTGGTGCGCAAGATCGAGATCGTGCCCGGCGACTTCACCCGGGCGGACCTCGACATGGATCCGCGGCTCGACGCGTGCACCCACGTGCTCCACCTCGCCGCCGACACCTCGTGGTGGGGCGGCGAGCGCGTGTTCCGGACCAACCAAGACGGCACCCTGGCGCTCGCCCGCCGGGCCCGGGCCATGCCGGGATTGCAGCGGTTCCTGCATGTCGGAACCGCCATGATCTGCGGTGCGGGCGCCCCCAGCCTGGTGGAGGAGGCGGCTTATCCCGATGCCGACGCCCAGCACATCGTCGGCTACACCGAATCGAAGGCGGCGACCGAGACATCGCTCGCCGCGCTATTCCCCGACCTGCCGATCGTGGTGGCGCGCCCATCGATCGTCGTCGGTCATGCGACGCTCGGCGCCGCGCCGAGTTCGAGCATCCTCTGGGTCCTGCGCGCCGCCGACGCCCTGCGCATGCTGCCCTGCAGCCCGGAGAGCTGCGTCGACATCGTTCCGGCCGACTGGGTCGCCGAGATGCTGATCGGCCTCCTCGCGAAGCGTGAGCTGAACCACACCCTCTATCACCTCTCCGCGGGCACCGCCGGGCGGACCCGCTGGGCCGACGTGATCGCCGCCTTCGAGGCGGCGGATCCGAGCGACGGGGTGCGTGCCTTCCAGCGCTTCGATCTCGAGCGCGACCACGCCCGGTTGCGCAAGCGCTTCGCAGAGGTGTTCGGCCTGAACGACGCGTCCAAGCGGGCGATGCTGCGTGCCACCCGCGCCTACTACGCCTTCTGCGCCCTCGACCTCACCTTCGCCAACGACAGGCTGCTCGAGGACGGGTTCGCGCAGGCGCCGTCGCTCGCCTCGTATCTTCCGGTGTGCCTCGCGAACTCGGGGACGATCGTCGAGCAGTTCGCCGACGACATGGAGATGTTCGCGCCGGGCCCCAGCGCGGACGCCGCGCACTCGGACCGGCCGCTAGCGGCGATCGCGTGAATTTCGCCGGCGATCTGGACTGACGAGACGCGACGGCGCAAGTCTTTGATCCGACGATGGTTCTGGATCCCGGGCTCCGCTTCGCGGCCCCGGGATGACGAAGCTGCCTTCAAAGCGGCTTCTACAAAGACCAGGGGGCGCCGGACAGGCGGGACGGTTCGATGCCGACAGCTGCTGCAAACACCTTGCAAGGGCTGGGTCTCGTCCCTTTGGGAAGCCGGGTTCCCCTTTCCCGACCCGCTTTGCGGGCCATCCTCTTCCGCACCGGGGTGAGGGTGCGCGCCTGGGTCCGCCGGTTAATCTCATGCGGCCCGCGTTTCAAATATTCGATCCCCATTCGCGCGCCGCTCGACGGATTACACACGGGATGAGACACTATTCGACCGGCCGAATCGGACCGTGTCGAACGCATGGATCCTGGGCGCGCGGCCGCGATCGGAGGCTCACGCCATGAGCAGCGCGAATCCAGACATCCCGGCCCCGGTGAAGGGCGGGCTGGTGGCCTACCTGACCGTGGACGGCGCCTTGAGAGCGGCCGAGTTCTACGGGCGCGCCTTCGGGGCCGAAATCGTCACCGCGATGCCGGCGGACGACCAGGGCCGGACCATGCACGTGCACCTTTACGTCAACGGGTCGTCGTTGATGCTGAGCGACGCCTTCCCGGAGCATGGCCACCCGCTGCAGGCGCCGCAGGCGTTTTCCCTCATGCTGATGGTCGAGGATATCGACGCGCGCTACGCCGAGGCCGTCGCGGCGGGCGCGACCGCCTTGATGCCGCCGGCCGAGATGTTCTGGGGCGACCGCTACGGCCAGTTGCGCGATCCGTTCGGGATCATCTGGGCCATGAACCAGCGCAAGGGCTGACGGCCCGCGCGCGCGATCCCGAACCCGCCCACGCTTCCGAGCCCCGCCATGACCGATCCGACCGGGCGCGACCTCGTCCTCACGCGCAGCATCGCCGCATCCCCGGCAGCGCTCTACCCGGCCCGGACCGAGCCGGATCTCCTGAAGCGCTGGTTCGCACCCGCGCCCTTCACGGTCTCGGAGGCCGAGACCGACCTGCGCACCGGGGGCGCCACCCGGATCGTCATGCGGGCGTCCGACGGCTCGAAATTCCAGAGCGCGGGTGTCCATGAGGCCATGGGCTTCCACGAGGGCTGGGGCCGCTGCGCCGATCAGCTCGCCGAACTCGCGGCCGGTTTGTAGGCCGCGCGACGGGTCCAATCCCCCCGGACGGAGGTCTCGTCATGGCGACGGTCAGCACCTGCCTGTGGTTCGCGGACGACGCGGAGGCGGCCGCGCGCTTCTACGTGTCGCTGGTGCCCGGCTCCAGCCTCGGGCCGATCCTGCGGGCGCCCGGACCCTGGCCCGGCGGCGCGCCGGGCGCCGCGATCCTGGTGGCGTTCACCCTGGGCGGCCAGAGCTTCCAGGCGCTCAACGGCGGCGTCCCGGCGCAGTACGGCACCGCCGCGTCGATTGCGGTGTCCTGCGCGGATCAGGCGGACGTCGACCGGCTGTGGGACGCCCTCACCGCGGAGGGCGGGGCGGCGATCCAGTGCGGCTGGCTGCGCGACCGCTGGGGCGTGCCCTGGCAGATCGTCCCGGAGGCCCTGCCGCGGCTGCTCGCAGATTCCGATCCCGCGGTGGCGGCCCGGGTGTTCGCCGCCATGCAGACCATGGTGAAGCTCGACGTCGCGGCCCTGGATGCGGCCGCCGCCACGCCTTGAACGGTGAAGCCTAGGCGGCCGCCCCGTAGCGCGTGCGCTGGGTGCGCGCATCCCGGGCGGTCACCGCCACGTGGCCCGCCTCCTCCAGCCCCGAGAGGGCACGCAGCACCAGGGCGTGCTCCACCGCGAAGGTGCGGGCGAAGGCACGGCTATCGCCGGGCAGGCCGAGGGAAAGGGCTGCGAGCAGCCCGGCCTCCAGCGGCATCATCCCGGGATGGGCCGCCGTCACGCGGTCGAGGGCGGCGACGAACGCCGCCTCGTCCAGGGGACGGTCCGCGGGCCCGCTCACGCGGCCGCGCGGGCCTGCAGGGTCACGAGCACCGATTTCGAGGTCGGCGTGTCGCTCTTCTCACCGAAGGTCGAGAGCGGCACCAGCACGTTCAGCTCCGGGTAGTAGCCGGCCACCGCGCCCCGGGGCATGTCGAACGGGACGAGGCGGAAATCCTCGGCCCGCCGGGTCACGCCGTCGGCATGGAGGCCGACGATGTCGACGCGCTCGCCGATCCGATCGCGGATCTCGGCGAGGTCGTCCGGGTGGGCGAACAGCACCTTCCGTTCGCCGTAGACGCCGCGATAGCGGTCATCGAGGCCGTAGATCGTGGTGTTGTACTGGTCGTGGCTGCGGAAGGTCTGGAGAACGTAGGTGTCCGCGGATTTCCGGGCGACCTGATGCTCGGTCTCGGCCGGCAGGGCGTCGGCGGAGAAGTTGGCCCGGCCCGTGGCGGTCTCGAACACCCGCTCGGCGGCGAGGTTGCGCAGCATGAAGCCGCGCGGCTTGCGCACCCGTGTATTGTACTCCGCAAAGCCCGGGATCGTCGCGGCGATCGCCTCGCGGATCCGGTCGTAATCGGCCGCCAGTCCGGCCCAGTCGATCGCGGCCGAACCGACGGTGGCCTGGGCCATGCCGGCGATGATCGCGATCTCGGAGCGCAGCTCCTTCGAGGCCGGCTTGTTGATGCCGCCCGAGCCGTGGACCATGCTCATCGAATCCTCGACGGTCACGATCTGGGTCTTGCCGGCCGCGTTCCGGTCGATCTCGGTGCGGCCCATGCAGGGCAGCAGGTAGCCGATGGCGCCCGGCACAAGGTGGGCGTGGTTGAGCTTGGTCGCGATGTGGACGGTGAGGCGGCAGGCGGCGAGCGCCTGCGCCACCACGGGCGTATCCGGCGTCGCGCGAAGGAAGTTTCCGCCGAGCCCGATGAAGGCCTTCGACGTGCCGTCGCGCATCGCCCGGATCGCCGCCAGGACGTTGTGGCCGTGCCGGCGCGGCATGGCGAGGCCGAAATGCCGCTCCAGCGATTCGAGGAAGGCCACCGGCGGGCGCTCGTTGATGCCGACCGTGCGGTCACCCTGGACGTTGGAATGGCCGCGCACCGGGCATAGGCCGGCCCCGGGCCGGCCGATATGGCCGCGCAGGAACAACAGGTTGGCGATCTCCCGCACGGTCGCCACCGAATGGCGGTGCTGGGTCACGCCCATGGCCCAGGTGGCGATCACCCGCCGCGCGCCGAGATAGACATCCGCCATGGCGGAGATGTCCTCGTAGGTCAGGCCCGACTGGTCGAGGATCGCATCCCAGGCGGTCGCCTCCACGGCGGCCCGGTAGGCGTCGAGACCCGCGGTGTGGTGCTCCAGGAAGGCTCGGTCGAGCAGCGACGGCCGCCCGGCCGCGAGGGCCTCGGCGTCGCGGGCGAACACGATCTTGGCGATGCCCCGGAAGGCCGCCATGTCGCCGCCGGAGCGCGGCTGGAGGTAGTGGCTGGCGATCGGCTGGCTGGAGCCGCGCAGCATCTCGACGGTGTTCTGCGGGTCGGCGAAGCGCTCCAGCCCGCGCTCGCGCACGGGGTTCAGCACCACGACCTGGGCGCCGCGCTCGGCCGCCCGGCGCAGGTCGCCGAGCATGCGCGGATGGTTGGTGCCGGGATTCTGGCCGACGCAGAAGATCGCGTCCGCCTTCTCGAAATCCTCCAGCAGCACCGTGCCCTTGCCGATGCCGATGGCGTCGATCAGGGCGACGCCGCTGGCCTCGTGGCACATGTTCGAGCAGTCGGGAAAGTTGTTGGTCCCGTAGGAGCGGGCGAACAGCTGGTAGAGATAGGCCGCCTCGTTGGAGGCGCGGCCCGAGGTGTAGAACTCGGCCTGGTCGGGGGTGTCGAGGCCGCGCAACGTCGCGCCGATCTCGGCGAAGGCCTCGTCCCAGCTCACCGGCAGGTAGCGGTCGCTCGCCGCATCGTAGCGCATCGGGTGGGTGAGGCGGCCTTCGCCCTCCAGGGCGTAGTCGCTCCAGCCGCGCAGCTCGGTGAGCGTGTGGCGGGCGAAGAAGGCGGGCGGCGTGCGCTTGTCGGTGGCCTCCCAGGACACCGCCTTCACGCCGTTCTCGCAGAACTCGAACGACGAACCGTGCTCCGGGTCGCCCCAGGCGCAGCCCGGGCAATCGAACCCGTCGGGCTGGTTCGCCTTCAGCAGCGCACGGGCCCCCGTCAGCGGAGCGCGCGAGCCGAACAAGTGCTTGCCGCAACTCTTCAGAGCACCCCAGCCGCCGGCGGCGGATGAGCGCTTGGGAGCCCCGTCAGGCTGGGCCATGAATTGTCCTGGATGTTCTCATGAAAGCGAGTTGGCTCGCCAATTCGCAACCGCGAGATAAGCGGCTTGGGATACCGCTCACAATGGCGTGCAGGCGCAGGCCCCTCATGCATGGGGCACAGACTAAGTCTCCGCTCGGCAAAGCCTTTCTAAACTCGCGGGTGCGACCGGCGGCGGTTGACCGGGTCGCCGGCAATTCGAAGCCCCGCACGCCGCCCTGGCATGCTGCAACCCGGGCGCGATGACGGAGTGCGTGTGGGACCGGCACGGGCCGACGGCGGCTCAGGCCGCGCGGGCGAGATCCGCGGCGCCCCGGCCGACGACCTGGCTGAGCGAGGCCAGCCCGTTCGCGGCCATCCGCTGGACGAGGCCGGCCTTGATGCGATCCACCAGCCCTGGCCCGTCATAGACCAGCGCCGAATAGAGCTGGACCAGGCTCGCACCGGCCTCGATCTTGGTCCAGGCGGCCTCGGCGGAATCGACGCCGCCGACGCCGATCAGGGGAAGCGTGTCGCCGACGCGGAGGCGGGTCTGGGCTAGCATCCGGGTAGCCGGGCCGAACAGCGGCCGGCCGGAGAGGCCGCCGGTCTCGCGGGCCAGGGTCTTCTCCCGCAGGCTCTCGGGCCGGGCCACCGTGGTGTTCGAGACCACCAAAGCCTGGACCCCGCGCTTCAGCGCCGTGGCGCAGATCGCGTCGAGGGCATCCAGCGCGAGGTCGGGGGCGATCTTCAGGAGTACCGCCGCCTTGGCGCCGGCCGCGTCCCGCGCTTCGACGGTGCGGGCGAGCAGTTCGTCCAAAAAAGCCTCGCCCTGCAGGTCGCGCAGGCCCGGCGTGTTGGGCGATGACACGTTGACGGTGACGAAATCGACCAGGGGCGCCAGGGTCCCGGTGCAGGCGACGTAATCGGCCAGCCGGTCGGTGGAGTCCTTGTTGGCTCCGATATTGACCCCGACGAGGCCGGGCCGGCCAGCCCGGGCCCTGAGCCGCGCCGCCACCGTCGCCAGGCCTTCGCTATTCAGGCCGTAGCGGTTGATCACCGCCCGGTCGGCCGCGAGGCGGAACGCTCGCGGCTTCGGGTTGCCGGGTTGCGGCCGCGGCACCACGCCGCCGACCTCCACGAAGCCGAAGCCGAGGCCGAGCATCGCGTCCGGCACCCGGGCCCCCTTGTCGAAGCCGGCCGCGAGGCCGACCGGATTGGGGAAACGGCGCCCGAGCAGATCCACGGCGAGGCGCGGGTCGTCCGTGGCGGGCTTACCCGGGGGCAGCAGCGCGAGGGCGCGTAGGGTCAGGTCGTGGGCGCTCTCGGCATCGAGGCGAAGCAGCAGCGGGCGGACCAGCGGGAAGGCGGCGGCGATCATGCGCGCGGGAGTCCCGCCGGCAGGACATGCTGCCCATCCGGCCCGAGGGGCAGATCCTCCACCGACGCCACCGCCGTGAGCGGCAGGTCACCGTAGAGGTGCGGGAACAGAGCGCCGCCGCGCGACGGCTCGTAGACCAGGGCCGCGCCCAGGGTCTCGGCCTCCACGGCGATCAGCAGCAGGTCGGCCTGGCCGGCGAAATGGCGGTCCGCCGTCTCGGCGGTCTGCGCGGCGGTGGAGAAGTGGATGAAGCCGTCGGCCCGGTCGACGGGCGCCCCGGTGAACCGGCCCGCCGCCTCGGCCTCGCGCCAGAGCGCACGCGGACAGATCTTGTAGATGAGCGGCATCGGCACTCCCTGGAAAGCGCAGGGTCCATAGCCCATCGCTCCGGGGACCGGAACCAGGGCCGAAGGAGCGTGCGCGCCGATCAATCCCACCGGTCCTGTCGCAGGAGCCGTTTCGAGGCGGCTGCGACGGCAGACCGGAGACCAACCCCGTCATCCCGGGGCCGCGAAGCGGAGCCCGGGATCCGGAGATACATGCCGCGCAAGGTGTTGCACTCTCGGCGGTTCTGGATCCCGGGCTCGCCTGCGGCGCCCCGGGATGACGGGGTGGATCCTGGATACGGCCTCGGACATGCGGAATCCGCAGCAGGCCTGTCTCCGGACGACACGCCCACCGCAGACCGCGCCATCCGCTGGCAACACACGGAAACCAGATCGATGCCAACGGCGATTGCATTCTGTAGGTTGTAGTTCTACTTTCCTACGACTAGGCTGAGCGTCACAGAACCGTGTCCGAAACGGGTCACTCGGGCCGGCTCGTGGCGGTCTTCAATATACCGCGCTCCTCGGGTGATTTCAGTCCGAATCCTCCGGGGAGACTGCCTCTGTGCCTCCGCGGCAGCCGGCAGCCGGCTGGCGAGACGGGGGTGCCGGCCCGCTCACGTTGAGCCTTCGAGCCCGACATGCTGTCTCACGAGCAGATCTGGAACGCCATCGACCGCCTGGCGGAGCGACACGGCTACTCCGCCTCCGGGCTCGCCCGCCGCGCGGGCCTCGATGCGACGAGCTTCAACCGTTCCAAGCGGATCGGCGCCGACGGGCGCAAGCGCTGGCCCTCCACGGAATCGGTCTCGAAGGTGCTGGCCGCCACCGGCGCAAGCCTCGACGAGTTCCTGCGCCTGATCGAGGCCCGGGAGATCCCGGCCCGCACCATGGTGCCGCTGATCGGCCTGACCCAGGCCGGGGCCGGACGCCTGTTCACCGATGAGGGCATGCCCACCGGCGGGGCCGGCTGGGAGGAGATCGAGTTCCCCGATCTGGGCGA
The DNA here is from genome assembly GCF_054818005.1 of Methylobacterium sp. CM6246. Classification (NCBI taxonomy): domain Bacteria; kingdom Pseudomonadati; phylum Pseudomonadota; class Alphaproteobacteria; order Hyphomicrobiales; family Methylobacteriaceae; genus Methylobacterium; species Methylobacterium sp. CM6246. The sequence continues at coordinate 4,925,785 of NZ_JBTXKY010000001.1, read as the reverse complement.
GGAGCGCGCCTTCGCGCTGGAGATCCAGGGCGATTCCATGCAGCCGCTGTTCCGCGACGGGGACGTGCTGATCGTGTCGCCCACCGCCAGCGTGCGCAAGGGCGACCGTGTCGTGGTGCGCCTCCACGGTGGCGAGGTCCTCGCCAAAGAGTTGCGGCGGCGTACCGCCCGGACCGTGGAGCTGGTCTCGCTCAATCCGGAGCACGAGGACCGGGTCCTCAATATCGGCGAGGTCGCCTGGATGGCCCGGGTGATGTGGGTCCGGCAATGAGAGTCACCGCGCTCCGGGGTTGAACCCGTCCCCCTTGGCCGCGCCGCGGTTCGCCGCTATCGCGGGCCTCGCCGCGGGTTTCCCGCACCCGCTCAGCTCGGACGCAGGATGACGCAGCCCGGGACGGATCACGGCGAGGCGGGCGGCCCGCTCACGGCGCAGGCCCGCGCACTTCTCGATGCGCTGCCCACGCCCAGTCTTCTCGTCGATGCGCAGGGTCGCGTCCGGTACGCCAACCCGGCCTTCGAGCGCCTGACCGGTCATCCGGCGCAGGCGTTTGCCGAACGCGGCCTCGAGCCGATCCTGGCGAGCCGCGGGTCGGCGCCCGATCTCTCGGGCGACGCACCGCAGGAATTCCTGGCGCAGCGGTCGGACGGGACCAGCTTCTGGGCGAGCCTTACCTTGGGGCAGCTCCCCGGGAGCGATGCGAAGATCGGCCAGATGCTCGACGTCACGGCACGGCGCGAGGCCGAGGGGGCGCTGGCTCTGTCGCGGCAGCGTGAGGCCCTGGGCTTGCTGACCAACAGCGTCGCCCACGAATTCAACAACTTCCTGCAGATCCTGATCGGCTACATCGACGGGCTGAAGCGCCGCCTGGGCGACCGGCCCGAGCCGTTCATCCAGCGGGCGCTCGTCCGCTCGGCCGACGCCACCGAGCGGGCCGCGATCCTCACGCGCCAGCTCCTGGCCTATTCGCGCCGGATCGCCCCGGACGTGCGCGCCGTGGACCTCGATGCCATCGTGGCGGAGCTGGCGGAACGCCTCGCGCCGGACTTCCCGGCCGGGATCCGCCTCGTGGTGAACCCGACGCCGGGGCTGCCCCGGGCGATCAGCAACCCGACGCAGATCGAGTTCGCCCTGCGGCATCTGGTCGCCAATGCCTGCGAGGCCATGCCGGCGGGCGGGACGCTGACGCTCTCCACCTTCCGGGTCGATCCGGGCGACCGGGCTCTGCACCAGCCGGGGCCCGGCACCGTGGGGATCCAGGTCAGCGATACCGGGCCGGGCATGTCGCCCGAGATGCTGGCCCGGGCGCTCGCGCCGTTCCAGACCAGCCACGAGGCGGGACGGGGCGCGGGCCTCGCCATCGTGCACGGCCTGATGAAGCGCCAGAACGGCACGATCACCCTGGACAGCCAGCCCGGCGAGGGCACCCGGGTGCGCCTCGGCTTCCCGGCTGCGCCGGACCGGACGCTGCACTGACGCGACGGTCGGCGACAAACGTCATCACGACGCCGAGAGGCGCGGACTAAAACCCGCGCTGAGCCGTCACCATATAGTCGTCGGCGGCTTCCGCCACTCGGTTCTCGTCCTCAGAGGCGCGTACATGCTCACCCAATTCTCGCGTCGTCGGCGCACGGCCGCCTTCCTGGCGCTCGCTGCTGCCTTGACCGTCGCGGCGCCCGTCGCGGAAGCCCGTCCGGGCGGCGGCGGGTCCTTCGGTTCGCGCGGCTCGCGGACCTACACCGCCCCCTCCGCGACGCCCACGGCGCCGGGCGGGGGCTCGACCATGCAGCGGTCCCAGACCGCGCCGTCCCCCGGGATGTCCAATCCCGGGATGCAGGCGCCGGCCGCGCCCGGTCGTCGCTTCGGCGGCGGCTTCTTTGCGGGCCTGCTCGGCGCCGGCCTGCTCGGCGCCCTGCTGGGCGGTGGCTTCTTCGGCGGCCTCGGCGGCCTCGCCTCCATGATCGGCCTGCTGTTCCAGGTCGGCCTGGTCGTGCTGGTGGTGATGCTGGCGGTGCGGTTCTTCCGCCGCCGCAGCGAGCCGGCCGGCGCCGGCGCGCCCTACGCCCGCTCGACGCTCGATGGCGGCCCCAACCAGGGCGGCCTGAATTCGGGCGGTCCGATGGGCGGCGCGGCCACCGGCGGCTCGTTCGGCGGCCAGCGTCCGGTACAGACCCGCAACGTCCAGATCGGCCCGGCCGACTACCAGGCGTTCGAGCGCCTGCTCGGCGACATCCAGGACGCCTACACCCGTGAGGATCGGGTGACGCTGGGCAACCTGGCGACGCCCGAGATGGCCGGCTACTTCGACGAGGAGCTGCGCAACAACGCGGCCCAGGGCGTGGTCAACAAGATCACGGACGTGAAGCTGCTGCAGGGCGACCTCGCGGAATCCTGGGGCGAGGACCGTACCGACTACGCCACCGTGGCGATGCGCTACGCCCTCAAGGACGTGATGGTCGACCGCGCAAGCGGCCGGGTCGTGAAGACCGAGCCCGCCCCGGAGGCCGTCGAACTCTGGACCTTCCAGCGCCAGCCCGGCCGCGGCTGGGTGCTCTCGGCGATCCAGCAGACCCGCTGATCTGGGACTTGCCGTCCCGGCCGTTCAGGCCGGGACGGGGTTATCGAGCCAGCGCCGTTTCCGCGGCGCCGGTTTTTTTGTTTTTGCGCAGATACCGGATCAAACGGCCCGGCGGCTGTAAATCCAACCCCGTCATTCCGGGGCGCCGCAGGCGAGCCCGGAAGGGCGGGGTGGTCGCTCGAGCGGGAGCGAAATGTCTGGACGCGTGACCGGCAGCGTTACCGTCCACGCTCCGCGTCCCACAGGTTGGCCAGGGTCACGAACCCGGCCACCGGCACCTCCTCGGCCCGGGCCGTCTCTAGGATCCCGGCCGCCGCCAGCAGGGCGCCGGGCTCGGGGCTCAGGGCCTTGAGGCTCTGGCGCAGCATCTTGCGGCGCTGGCCGAACGCCGCCCGGGTCACGGCCTCCAGGGCGCCGGCCCGGCAGGGCAGGGGCTGCGCCCGGGGCAACAGCCGCACGACGCTGGACGTCACCTTCGGCGGCGGCACGAAGGCCGAGGGGCTTACGTCGAACAGGATGTCGGCCTGGGTGCGCCAGCCGCACAACACGCCGAGCCGGCCGTAATCCGCCCGGTTCTCTGGGCCCGCGACGATGCGCTCGGCGACCTCGCGCTGGAACATCAGTACCGCCTGGTCCCACCAGGGCGGCCAGGCCGCGCCGTCGAGCCAACCGGTGAGCAGCGCAGTCCCGACGTTGTAGGGCAGGTTCGCGACGATCCGGACCGGGCCGGTCCCGATCAGCGGCCGGGGATCGAACGCGAGGGCGTCGGCGTCCACGACCTCCAGCCGGCCGGGATAATGCGCCGCGATCTCGGCGAGCGCCGGCAGGGCGCGGGGATCGCGTTCGATCGCCACGACCCGGGCCGCGCCCTCGGCCAGCAGCGCGCGGGTCAGGCCGCCGGGCCCGGGGCCGACCTCGACCACGGTCACGCCGTCGAGCGGCCCCGCGGCGCGCGCGATCCGGCCGGTGAGATTGAGATCGTACAGAAAGTTCTGGCCCAGCGCCTTCCTGGGCTCCAACCCATGCCGGGCGACGACATCGCGCAGGGGCGGCAGCCCGTCTCCATCGCTCACAGCTCGTCCTCGGCGTCGAAATGCTGGGCGCCCGTGGCGCGCGGCCGCCCGGCATAGATGCTGAACGGGATGATGTCGGCGCCGCCCGGGCCGGGGCCGGTGCGGGCCGCCTCGGTGTCGACGAGCCGCCGCGCGAGCCGCAGGGCGGCGATCAGGCTGTCGGGTCGCGCCACCCCGGTCCCGGCGATGTCGAAGGCGGTGCCGTGGTCCGGCGAGGTCCGTACGAACGGCAGCCCGAGGGTGACGTTGACGCCGTCGTCGAACGCGATGGTCTTGATCGGGATCAGCGCCTGATCGTGTGTCGGCGCGAGGGCGACGTCGTAGGTCGCCCGGGCGCGGGCGTGGAACAGGGTGTCGGCGGGCAGGGGCCCGCGGATGTCGATCCCGGCGGCCCGCAGCCGCGCCACCGCGGGTGCCAGCACGTCACGGTCCTCGTGCCCGATGGTCCCGGCCTCGCCGGCATGGGGGTTGAGCCCGGCGAGCACCAGGCGCGGCTCGGCCAAGCCGAACCGGTCGCGCAGGTCCCGGGCGACGATCCGGGCGGTCTCCTCCACCAGTTCCTGGGTAAGCAGGCCCGGCACGTCCTTGAGCGGGACGTGGATCGTCACCGGCACGACCGCGAGATCCGTACTCCAGATCATCATCACCGGACGCGGCGGCGTGCGGCCGGGGGCGACGGACAGGGCGGCCAGGAACTCGGTGTGGCCCGGATGGGCGAACCCGGCCCGGGTCAGGACGAACTTGGCGATCGGGTTGGTGACCACGGCACCGGCGCGCCCGGCCGCCACGAAAGCCACCGCGGCGGTGATCGACTCGATGACCGCGCCGGCATTGCCGGAATCCGGGACGCCGGGCTCGGCCGCCACCGTCGCGCCGCTCGGCAGCGGCACCACGGGCAGCGCCCGGGGAAACACCTCGGCGGCGGTCTCGGGATCGACCTCGGCCACCGGGACCGGCCGGTTCAGCCGGTTCGCGAGGCGCTCGATGAAGTCCGGGTCGGCCACGAGGAAGAACGGCGGCAGCGGATCCGCGCCGCCCCGTCCGAGCCAGGCGCTGAGGGCGAGTTCCGGGCCGATCCCGGCCGGGTCTCCGAGGGTGAGGGCGAGCGGCGGCATCGGGGGTCTATAGCGCCCGTGGGGCGGGGGCGCATCCTCTTGGGGCAGATCTCCGCTTCATCGCGGGAGGATGGCGGCAGACGCGTGTTTCTCTCCGCCTCAGCGGGTTACGAAATCGACCGTGCGCGAGACGCGCTTCTCTCTCCTGTCCCTTGTGGAGAGGAGGTGGAGGGCAGGGGTGGTTCCGGATGAGACGCAGCGCGGCGTCCCGGGGCCGCGCAGCGGAGCGCGGGATCCAGAGACGCCGACGTGTCGTGCTCCTGCACCGATAGCGGTTCTGGGTTCCGGGCTCGCCCGCGGCGCCCCGGAATGACGGCGCGGGTCATCGGATCTGGGGATCACTCTGCGAGAGATGAATCGTCCACCCCGGCTAACCCGGAGCCCTTGCGGGGAGGGGACCTACGCCGTCCGCACCAACGCAAGCCAGCAACGCGTTTGTGCGGACGGCGCGTTTTCCGGTGCGGAGCCTGCCGCGACCTAGGCTCTACCCGAAAAACCCCAGCACACTACCGCACGGTGGCGATGCCGTCCGCGGTGGTGGCGGTACCGACGTTCTGGCGCAGATCCGCTTCGCCCAGCGTCTTCAGCTCGAGGCGGAGCAGCACGGTCTGGTTGCGCTCGCGGACACCGGTCGCGGTGGCGATCGGCGAGTTGATGTAGTTGATCGAGATGGTCGTGCACTCGTCCTGGTAGCCGCCGCCGAAGCTCGCGCCGGAGAAGTAGAACCGGCCCGGGTTCTGGTAGGTGGGCACCGTGCCGATCGGGTTGGCGAGGTAGGCCGAGAGGGCATCCGTGTAGGTGTTGCGGATGTCGAGGTAGTGGGTCAGGTCCACCAGCAGCGAGCCGGAGACGAACCAGTTCGGCGTGATGTTGTAGGTGGCGCTGGCGGTCACGCCCTCGCGGTAGTGGCTGTAGCCGAGCAGCGGCTGCGCCTCGTAATACGAGTAGAACGCGGAGACGGTGAGCGGCAGGAACGGCGCGAACCGCGCCGTGGCGCCGGTCTCGAGCCGGGCGACGTGGAAGTCGGACTGGTCGAACCGCGCCCGGGTGATGAACGTGATGTTCTGGTTCGGCGAGACCTGGAACCGCCCGACGAAGTCGGAGCGCCGAGTCTCCAGGCCGGAATCCAACCCGACATTGGCGATGTCGCCCCGGCGGAACGAGTTCACCCCGGCGAGCTGGATGGACTCGCCGAACATCACGTTGGTGTACCAGCCCGAGGGCGTCACCACGGAATACTGGCCGCCGAGATTGGTGCGCACGCCGCCCTCGACCCGGTCGTAGCCGGAGAACTTGTCCCACTCGAACAGGGAGGTGTCGTCGAACACCAGGCTCTGGGCGTCCTCGTTCGGCAGGCGGCCGATCCGGGTTTCGGACGGGCGTGCGATGATCTGGCCGATCGGCTCCAGGGTGTGGACGCCGAGCGCACCGAAATTGGCGACGAACGGGTAGCGGTAATCGAGCCCGACCGCCGGCATCACCCGGCCGGCGAAGCCGTCGTCGATCTTGGCGACCTGGGGGGCGAGGTCGTTCTGGTAGCCGGAGAAGCTCGGGTTGGTGAAGAACGCGTCGGTGCGCAGATACGCGAACGGCGTGAACTTCTGGCCCCAATCGTCGATGAAGCTCCGGCGCCAGGACAGCTCCGCCGAGGCGCGGGTGTTGGTGCCGGCGAGCCCGTCGATGGCGCACAGGCCGCGTTGGAACACCGTGCAGGTCTGGTAGAGCGGGAAGCTGACGCCGTTCACGCTCGGCGAGAACAGGTAGCTCGAGGTGCGGGGCAGGCCCTGGAACTGGGTGGTCTCGCGGGTCAGGCTGGTGATGTTGGCCTGGAACCGGACCTCGCCGCCGATCTCGGCCGGGCCGTTGACGCGCTTGTCATAGTCGATCACCGGCGCGACGATCGGCTGCTGCTTCTGCCAGTCGAAGCTCGACAGACCCTTGAAGTAGTAGCCGCGCGCCTCGAACCACGACCGGTCGCCCTGTCCGACCAGGTAGGCCGTCGAGGTCGCCTCGCGGAAATAGTCCGTGGTGATGTTCTGGTTGCGGATTCTATAGTTGTCGAGGAACCACTTGTCGGTGACGCCGACGAGGTCCCAGCCGGTCCGCCAGCGGTCGTTGATGTAGAACCGCCCCTGCGATTCCACCGAGCCGCGGAAGTCGCGCTCGCCGGCCCCCAGCGGGCTCGGGAGGAACGCCGACGGAGTCGTCTGCGAGATGCCCGACAGGCGGATGTTGTAGAAGCCGTTGTCGATCCGCTGGCGGAACTCGGCTTGGCCGAGCACGCCCTGGCGGCTCAGCAGGGTCGGGGTGATGGTCAGATCGTAGTTGGGCGCGAGGTCGACGAAGTACGGCAGCGACACGCCGCGGCCGAGCGCCGTGGTCGAGATGAAGCGCGGCGTCAGGAAGCCGGTCTTGCGCTTCACGGTCGGATCCGCCGCCTCGAAATAGGGCAGGTAGGCGACCGGGATCCCGGCGATCTCCAGGGTGGAGTCGTCGAAGTAGATCGTGTGGGTCTTGTTGTCGTGGATGATCTTCTTGGCGCGGATCTGCCAGAGCGGCGGCGTCTCCGGGTTGTCCTTGCACGGCTCGCAGGCGGTGTAGCTGCCGGCCTCGAAACTGGTCTGCTCGCCGTTCAGGCGCTCGGCCCGGGGCGCCGAGAACCGCGTCCGCACCGTCTCGGTCCGCCGCTCCACGGTCTGCTGGCCGCGGAACGCGTCGACGAAGCCGGTCTTGAAGTCGTCGGTCAGCTCCATGCGTGCGCCGGTCACGACGCCGCCATCGGCCTCGGTGAGGCGGACGTTGCCCTGGGCGAAGACCCGGCCGGTGCCGCGGTCGTAGCGCACGCTGTCGGCCTGGAGGGTCCGGGGACCGAAATGCAGCTCGGCGTTGCCGCGCGCGGTCACGGTGTTGTGGTCGTTGTCGTAGATCAGCTCGTTGGCCTCGACGAGCAGCTTGTCGCCCGGCAGCTTCCCGCCCGAATTGCCGAGCTTCGGCGCAGCCATCCCCTGGGCATGCGCCGAGACGCCCCCGGCCAGCGGCGCGGCGAGTGCCAGCGCGGCCAGGAGGGCCGTCTTCCGCAGGATGTGGGCAACCTTACGCAACGCGCGACCCAACCCCTGTGACGTGATCCGCCACCAACCTCACACACCCGTCTCCCGTCCCGCGATGACTCACGGGCGTCAGCCGTCTTCCTGGTACAGAAGCGTAAGCGTACCGAGAAGACTGCCTACCACGGCGGGGAACCAGGCCGCCACCGGTGCGGCGACGAGTCCGGAGGCGCCGAGCCCCTCCATGACCTGTCGGACCACGTAGAGAGCGAAGCCCGCCGCGACGCCGCCGAGGACGAGTTTACCGACCCCACCAAAGCGGAAGAACCGTAAGGAAACGGTTGCAGCCACGATCACCATGGCCAGAAACAGGACCGGCCGGGCCCACAGGACATCGTACTGCAGACGGTATCGGGTGGCGTCGAGACCGGCCCGCTCGGTCCGCGCGATGGTTGTGGGAAGTTGCCAGAAAGGCACAGATTCCGGGGGGGTGAAGCGCTGCCGGACCTGCCCGGGGTCCAAGTTCGAGGCGATCAGGTAGGTGTCGAACGACTCAGGCGGCGCGTCCGGGGCCAGCACGCGGGCGTCCGACAGCGCCCAGTAGCCGTCGTGCAGGGTGGCCTGGGCGGCCACGATCTGCTCGGCGAACTTGCCGGCCTCGTCGAAGGTGAAGACCGAAACGCCCGCCAGGGTCGTTGTGCCCTCGATGGCGGTCTCGGCCCGGATGATCGCCTCGCCGTCCAGGCCGCGCTGGCGGATCCAGAGATCCTTGCCGGACCCCGCCTTGGTCGACTTGGCGAAGATCCGGGCCTCGATCTCGGTGGAGCGCTGCTTCAGCAGGGCGGAGACCGGGTTGTAGATGCCGACGGCCACCGCCCCCAGCGCCAGGGCCACGAAGAAGCCGGGCTGGAGGAACTGCCAGGCCGAGATCCCGGCCGCGCGCGCCACCACCAGTTCCAGCTTGCGCGAGAGCTGCAGCAGGGCTGCCATCGAGCCGAACAGCACCGCGAAGGGCAGCACGCCCTCGGCCACCGCCGGGGTGCGGTAGAGCGAGAGTAGCGCCATCAGCCCGGTGGAGGCGCCCTCGGCCTCGCCGGCCCGGCGCAGGAGCTCGACGAAGTCCAGGGTGTAGACCAGCGCGAACACGGTGACGAACACACCGAGCACCGTGCGGGCGAACCGGGCGGCGAAGTAGCGCCCGAGGGTCGGACCGATCAGCATCGTGGGCTCAGCGTGCCGGGGCGAGGCGCGGGGCGCGGAACAGGGCGCGCACCGCGCCCGCCACCGCGGCATTGAAGGCGCGCACCCGCGGGCCGAAGAAGATCAGCAGGCCGGACAGCGCGATCGCCAGGAGCGGGACACCGTAGATCGCCGCCACCGCCCCGGCGCTGCGCGCGGCGGCGCTCACCGCGGCGAAGCCGGCGATCCGCAGGGCGACCACGGCCAGGATCGCCCCGGCGACCGCGAGCCCGCGGCCCTGCCGGGTGGTGCGGGGATCGCCAAGCGCCGCGAAGGCGATGAACACCAGGGCCAGCGGATAGAGGCAGGCCGACAGCCTATCGTGCAGCTCGGCCCGGAACCGGCCCTTCTGCAGCTTGTAGTAGCCCTCGGTCTGGTCGGGGAACAGCAGCTGCGAGGTCGAGCGCTCGCGCGGCTTGTAGATCGTGTCGGCATCCGGGGGCGCGAAGGCCGCGAGGTCGATCGTGTAGCGCTCGAAGGTCAGGATCGAGGAATCGCGCGAGTCCTTCTGCTGCTGGTGGACGCTGCCGTTCTCCAGGACAAGGAAGCTCTGCCCGTCGATGTCGACGGCGTTGCCGCGGTCGGCGAGGTAGACCTTGGTCTTCCCGGCCTCGCGCCGGTCCTGGATGAACAGGCCCTTGAGCACGCCGCCGGGCCCGCGCTCGCGGAAGTGGAAGGTGATGCCGTTGTCGAGCTGGGTGAACTGCCCCTCCTTGACGACGTTCGCGATGAAGTCGCCCCGGACCCGGGTGATCACGTCGCGCAGCTCCTGGAAGCTCGCGGGCATCACCACCACCACCAGGAACCCCACCAGGAAGCTCACGATCAGCGCGAGCGTCAGGAACGGCCGCAGCAGCGCGCGCGGCGGCATGCCGGCGGCCGACATCACGATTAGCTCGGAATCGCCGTTGAGCTTGTTCAGCGCGTACACGGTGCCGATGAACAGCGCCACGGGCGCGATCACCACCACCAGCGTCGGCAGCGACAGCCCGGTCACGAACAGGAAGACCAGGAGGGTCTGGCCCTTGGCGGTCACCAGATCGAGCTCGCGCAGGGCCTGCGTCAGCCAGATCGTGCCGGTGAGGCCGATCAGGCACGCGAGGCTCGCGCCCAGGGCGATCCGAAAGATGTAGCGCTCGATCTGCCTCATTGGCCCGGCAGTTCCGCCCGTCCTCTCGCGCCCTCATGGGCTAGGGAACCGACAAAAGGGGCGATTCCAGGGCTGCTGCGTCGCGTTGCGTTTGCCGCCTCAGCGGCTACACAAGGCGGATCACGCCTTGCGGCATGGCCCAAGCGTGGGAACGGCTGCGGAACATTGGGCAGGACGACGGGTATGGCGGACGGTATCGAGATCGGTTTCGGACCCCTGGAGCAGAGTGGCCAGGGCCCGGGGGGAACGGGCGATCTCGTGGTGTTCGTCGGCGACGACCTCGCCCTCGGATCGGCGGCCCGGGCGGCGCTCGGCGCCGCGGGTGCCGACCTCGTCGCGAAGGCCGCGGCCTCGGAGAAATTCAAGGGCCGCTCGCTCAGCGCCATGAGCCTGCCGACGCCCGCGGGCGTCAGCGCCGACCGGCTCGTCGTGGTCGGGCTCGGCTCCGAGAAGGACCGGGCCAAGACCGACTGGCCGGCGCTCGGCGGCTTCACCGCCGGCAAGGTCGCGGGCCGGGCGGCCCGGGTGGTGCTCGACTGGCCGGGCACGAATGTCAGCGCCGCGCAGGCCGGCGAGTTCGCGCTGGGCGCGCGCCTGCGGGTCTACGCCTTCGACCGCTACAAGACCAAGAAGAAGCCCGACGCCGAGGACAAGAGCGGCACCACGCTCACCCTCCTGCTCGCCGAGCACGGCACGGCCTCCCGCGAGGGCGAGGGCGCCCGGACCCTGTCCGAGGGCGTGATCCTGGCGCGCGACCTCGTGAACGAGCCGCCGAACGTGCTCTTCCCGGAAGAGTTCGCCCGGCGCGCCTCGGAGCTGTCGAAGCTCGGCGTCGAGATCGAGGTGATCGAGCCGGCGCGTATGCGCGAACTCGGCATGGGCGCGCTGCTCGCGGTGGCGCAGGGCTCGGTCCGCGAGCCGCGCATCGTGATCATGCGCTGGAACGGCGGCCCCGCCGGCGAGGCACCGGTCGCCTTCATCGGCAAGGGCGTGGTGTTCGATTCCGGCGGCGTCTCCATCAAGCCGGGCGGCGGCATGGAGGACATGAAGGGCGACATGGGCGGCGCGGCCGCCGTGGTCGGCGCGCTCCACGCGCTTGCCAGCCGCAAGGCCCGGTGCAACGTCGTCGGCGCCATCGGCATCGTCGAGAACATGCCGGACGGCGGCTCCTACCGCCCGTCCGACATCCTGACCTCCATGTCCGGCCAGACCATCGAGGTCATCAACACCGACGCGGAGGGCCGCCTCGTGCTCGCCGACGTGATCACCCACGTGGTCCGTAGCGCCAAGCCGAAGGCAATGGTCGATCTCGCGACGCTGACCGGGGCGATCATCGTGGCGCTCGGCCAGGACATCGCCGGGATGTTCTCGAACGACGACGCGCTGGCCGCCAACATCAACGCCGCCGGCGAGGCCACGGGCGAGAAGGTCTGGCGGATGCCGCTGATCCCCGCCTACGACAAGGCGATCGATTCCAAGTTCGCCGACATGAAGAACACCGGCGGCCGTCATGGCGGCGCCGCCACCGCGGCCTCGTTCATCAAGCGCTACGTCGAAGAGGTGCCTTGGGCGCATCTCGACATCGCGGGCGTGGCGATGTCGTCGAACGCCAGCGAGATCAACCGCAGCTGGGGCGCGGGCTGGGGCGTGCGCCTCCTCGACCGGCTGGTGCGCGACCATTACGAGGCGCGGTGAGGCGGATCATGTGTCTGAGCCGCTCAGCGTCGGAGATGCCGTCGTCTGGTCTATGGACGGCAGCCTGACAGACCGATTTTGTCATTCCGGGGCGCCGCAGGCGAACCCGGAACCCATAATCGCCGACGCGGCCAGGTTTCGATCGGTCGGTGGCTATGGGTCCCGGGCTCCGCTGCGCGGCCCCGGGATGACAAGGTGGGTGCCCAGGTGCCAGCATGATCCGGACGCCGGCAACGGAACGATCGTTTGATAGGGGCGCGCCCTGTGCAGTCCGTTGCGCGTGACCAGACCGATGCGTCTGTGGCCGATCTGAGAAAGATGCTCCTGGCCGCAGCCCCGATCCTGGCCGCGCTCGCGGCGCTGGCGCTGGTGACCGTCACCGGCTTCAGCCAGCGCTCCGCCGTGCCGGAGGCGTTCGAGCCCTGGATCTACGGCTACTTCATCGCCCGCTATCCGCTCTTCGCCTTCGCGCTCGTCTACGGGATCGCGCATCTCGCGACGGTCGCGGCGGGGCCGGGGCCGGCCTCGGCATTCCGACGGATCCTGTTCGCGTCGCTCGGCACCGCGGCCCTCGCTGTGATCGGTCTCTACCCGACCTTCGGAGGCCTGATCCTGCGCGGCGGCTACGCCACCGGCGGGATGGCGTTCCTGACCCATCAGCCCCTATGGCTGGCCTACGGGCTCGGCGCCGGCGTCGCGGCGGCGATTTTCGGCGGCACCCTCGGCCTGTTCGCTCTGGCCGCCAACCGGCCCCTGCGCCCGCGTCTGCGGCGGATCGGGGCCGGATTGCTGGCGTACCTGGCCCTCTGGTTCGGCGCCGGCGTGATCGGGCTCGCGGTCCCGCTGGGGTTCGGATCCTGGCCGCTCCGGGGCCTGCGCCTGCCCGAGGCCGGCCTTGCCGCGCTGCTCCTTTCCGTCGCCGCCCTGCCGCACGCCGCGCTGACGACATTCAGCCGGCTACGTCGGACCGCCTGACGGCGGCGCCTTGCTAGTGGCGGTGGGTTCGCCCACAGTCGGGGGGTTCTGCGTAGGGACGAGACCCGACCGTCGAGAGTCGGGCTCGCGGGAGACGACGCGATGCGCGAGGCCAGCGTAATCGAGCACGGTGCGACGGCACGCACGCACGGGTCCGAGACGGATCCGGCGTTCGCACGGCTTTCCCCCCGTCCCTGGCTCGCCGCTTATCCGCCGGGGGTCCCGGCCGAGATCGACGTCGACAGCCTCGGTACGCTGGTCGACCTGTTCGAGACCAGCGTCTCGGCCTTCGCCAACCGCCCGGCGATGCTCTGCTTCGGCTCGACCCTGACCTATGCGGGCCTAGGCAAGCAGGCGCGCGCCCTGGCGGCCTGGCTGCGCGCCCAGGGGCTGGCGAAGGGCGACCGCGTCGCGATCATGCTGCCGAACGTGCCGGCCTACGCGGTGGCCCTGTTCGGTGTGCTCTCGGCCGGCGGGACGGTGGTCAACGTCAACCCGCTCTACACGCCCCGGGAATTTTCCCAGCAGATCAACGATTCGGGCGCTCGCTTCCTGATCGTCCTCGAGAATTTCGGCGCGACCGTCGCGGCGGCTCTGGCCGACGTGACGCTGGAGCGCATCCTCCTGGTCGGCCCCGGCGACGGCCTCGGGCTCAAGGGTCAGGTGATCAACCTGGCTAGCCGCCACGTGCGCAAGGCCGTGCCGCCGTTCCAGCTGCCCGACGGGCTGGCGCTGCCGTTCACGACCGCCCTGCGCCGGGGCAGCGGCATGCCGCACGCCTCGGTGCCGGTCGCGCCGGAGGATCTGGCGTTCCTCCAATACACCGGCGGGACAACGGGCGTGGCCAAGGCGGCGATGCTCAGCCACCGCAACATCATGGCCAACGTCGAGCAGTCGCAGGTCTGGTTCAACTCGAAGGATCCGAGCATCCTCCGCTGCGCCGTCACGGCCTTGCCGCTCTACCATATCTTCGCGCTGACGGCCTGCTTCTTCCAGTTCATGCGCAACGGCGGGTCGTGCCTGCTGATCCCCAATCCGCGCGACTGCGACGGCATGGTGAAGACCCTCAGCCGCCACCGCTTCACGTGCCTGATGGGCGTGAACACGCTGTTCAACGTGCTGATCAACCACCCCAAGATCGACACGGTCGACTTCTCGAACCTCGACTTCGTCGTCGGGGGCGGGACGGCGGTGCAGCGTCCCGTGGCCGAGCGCTGGAAGGCGCTCACCGGCAACACCATCCTGGAGGGCTATGGCCTGTCGGAGACCTCTCCGGTGGTGAGCGCCAACCCGCCCGGCATGACGGAGTTCTCCGGGACGATCGGGTTCCCGTTCCCGTCCACCGAACTCTCGATCCGCGACGCCGCCGGCAAGCCGGTGCCGCCGGGCCAGCCGGGCGAGATCTGCGTGCGCGGGCCCCAGGTGATGCGCGGCTACTGGAACCGGCCGGATGAGACCGCGCGCGCGATGACGCCGGACGGCTTCTTCCGCACCGGGGACGTCGCCGTGATGGAGCCGGACGGCCAGATCAAGATCGTCGACCGGATGAAGGACATGATCCTCGTCTCGGGGTTCAACGTCTATCCGAACGAGGTCGAGGAGGTGCTGGCGGCCCATCCGGCGGTTCTGGAATGCGCGGTGGTCGGCGCGCCGAGCGAGGAGACCGGCGAGATGGTGGTCGCCCACGTGGTGATGAAGGATCCGGCGGTCTCCATCGACGCCCTGCGGGCGCATGCCCGCACCCAGCTCACCGGCTACAAGGTGCCCCGCCGGGTGGTGCTGCACGATGCCTTGCCCAAGACCAATGTCGGCAAGGTGCTGCGCCGGGTCCTGCGCGACGAGACGCCGCCCGGCTGAGCGTGCCCGCGGCGGATCGTCGTCGGCCGCGCACGTAACCGCCTGCCCCGATCGCCGAATGGTGAGACTGCGGCGGTTGTACCCCTGTCGGCGCAGACCGATCTGTGGGCTGTTCGCGCGGGACAGGCGAGGAGAAGCGATGTTGATCCGGAGCAGGCGCGGGTGGGAGATCCCGGAGACCGAGGCCACGCCCGAGGCCGTCTTCCTGAACCGCCGGGCACTGATCGGAGCCGCCGCCGGGCTGGCCGCCGGATCCGTCTTGGGCGGTCGCTCCGCCTTCGCGGCCGCCGGTGATGCGGCGCTCTACCCGGCGCCGCGCAACCCGGCCTACACGCTGGACCGGCCGCTGACGCCGGAGCAGTTCAGCGGCGCATACAACAACTTCTACGAGTTCGGCACGTCCAAGACGGTGCTGCCGGCCGCCAACGCCCTCAAGACCCAGCCCTGGACGCTGAAGATCGACGGCCTTGTGGAGAAGCCGTTCGAGATCGGCGTCGAGGACCTGATCCGGAAGATCGGCCTTGAGGAGCGGCTGTACCGTCACCGCTGCGTCGAGGCCTGGTCGATGTCGGTGCCGTGGACGGGGTTTCCCCTGTCGAAGCTCGTGGCGCTCGCCAAGCCCGGCTCCGGAGCCAAGTATATCCGGTTCGAGACCTTCATGGACAAGGCGATGGCACCGGGCCAGCGCGCGTTCTACTATCCCTGGCCCTACACCGAGGGGCTGACCCTGGCCGAGGCCGGAAACGACCTCGCCTTCGTGGTCACGGGCGTCTACGGCAAGCCGCTGCCGAACCAGTTCGGCGCGCCGATCCGCATCGCGGTGCCGTGGAAATACGGGTTCAAGTCGGCGAAGTCGCTGGTCAAGATCTCGTTCACCGCCGACCGACCCAAGACGTTCTGGGAGGGCCTGCAGGCCTCGGAGTACGGCTTCTGGGCCAACGTGAACCCGGCGGTGCCGCATCCACGCTGGAGCCAGGCCTCCGAGCGGGTCCTGGGCACCGACGAGCGGGTGCCGACGCTGATCTACAACGGCTACGGCGAGCAGGTCGCCGGGCTGTACAAGGGGCTGGAGGGCGAGCGGCTGTTCCTGTGAGGGACGACTAGATCCCATATGGCCTGGGCGCCTTGGTGGGGGTCTCAGGGGCGAAGCCCCTGAGACTTGCAGGGCGGAGCCCTGCACCCGCAAAAGATCGACGATCTTGTGAAACCGGACCTATCATCGACCGCGCAACGGCCGGTCAGTAGGTCCAGCGCTGCGCCTTCGAAACCAGGAAGTCGCGAAACGCCTGCACCCGGGCGACCGAGCGCATCTCCTCGGCGTAGACCAGGTAGCTCTCGAGGCTCGGCATCTCGGTGTCGCGCAGCACCTGGGTGAGCTGCTGGTCGCCGTCCACCGCGTAGTCGGGCAGGATGCCGATGCCGGCGCCGGCTTCCATGGCCCGTTGGAGCGCGCCGATGTTGTTCACCGTCAGGTGGACGCTGCGCCGGTCGCGGCCCTCACGCCCGGCATCGGCCAGCCAATGGGCCGCCAGCAGGTAGGAGGGCTCGTTGCCGCCGAACGAGACCAGGCGGTGATTGTCCAGTTCCTCGATGGTCTTGGGCTCGCCGAAGCGCTTGACGTAATCGACGCTGGCGAACGCGTGGTAATGCACGGTGAACAGCCGGCGCTGGATCAGGTCCGGCTGGGCCGGGCGACGCATGCGGATCGCCACGTCCGCCTCCCGCATGGCAAGGTCGAGCTCCTCGTTGGTCAGGATCAGCTCGATCCGCACATCGGGGTAGAGGTCCAGGAATTCGCCGACCCGTTGCGACAGCCACGAGGTGCCCAGCCCCACCGTGGTGGTCACCTTGAGGTCGCCGGTCGGCCGCTCGGAAGTCTCCACGAGGCGCGCCCGGGTGTTCTCCAGGCGCAGCTTCATGTCCCGGGCGGCGCGGAACAGCAGGTCGCCCTGCTCGGTCAGGATCAGGCCGCGGGCGTGGCGGTGGAACAGCGGCGCCTTCAGCTCACGTTCCAGGGCGCTGATCTGGCGACTGACCGCCGATTGGCTGAGGCCGATATCGTCGCCCGCCTTGGTGAAGCTGCCCGCCTCTGCGACGTTCAGGAAGATCCGGATCTTGTCCCAATCCAAGGCGAGAACCCCCACCACCGCGAATCCGCATTCGATGCGCGGCCCGCGCCGGGCCGGTGCTGCATCAGGCGTAGCACCGGGCGATCCGCACGCGGCCGACGCCGCGCGGACGCGGCCGGCGCTGCTGGGGCATGCAAGGTTTGCAGCCCTGCCCGGTCAGAACCCCTATGCGCCCGGCGCATGGTCCGACGCAAGGGTTCAGATCGCGAAGTTGTTGACAGGACTTTGGTCCAAGAGCGCCGAAGCCTTGGCGCTGCGTGGTCTCACTCGGCGGCAGCGGCCTGGATCGGGCTCTCGCCGATCTCCAGGTTGGCGAGGAACTTCTCGGCCTCCAGGGCAGCCATGCAGCCCATGCCGGCGGCCGTGATCGCCTGCCGGTAGACGTCGTCGGTTACGTCGCCCGCAGCGAACACGCCGGGGATCTCGGTCTCGGCGGTGCCCGGTCGCACCGACAGGTAGCCGCCGTGGCGCATGGGCAGCTGGCCCTCGAAGATCGCGGTGGCCGGCTGGTGACCGATCGCCACGAACACGCCGTCGGCGGGCACGTCGCTGATCTCGCCCGAACGCGGATCCTTGAGCCGGACATGGGTGACCGTCGGAGCCGGCTTCTGCACGCCGCAGATCTCGGCGATCTCCCGGTGCCACAGCACGGTGACGTTCGGGTGCTTGAACAGCCGCTCCTGCAGGATCCGCTCGGCCCGGAAGCTGTCCCGGCGGTGCACCACCGTGACCTTCTTGGCGATGTTGGCGAGGTACAGCGCCTCCTCGACCGCGGTGTTGCCGCCGCCGACCACCACGACTTCCTTGCCGCGGAAGAAGAAGCCGTCGCAGGTCGCGCAGGCCGAGACGCCGCCGCCCTGGAACGCCGCCTCGGAGGGCAGGCCGAGCCACTTCGCCTGGGCACCGGTGGCGATGATCAGCGCATCGCAGGAATAGGTCTCGCCCGAATCGGCCTCCAGCCGGAACGGCCGCTGCTTGAGATCCACCGACGTGATGTATTCCGAGACGATCTTGGTCCCGACATGCTCCGCCTGCAGCCGCATCTGCTCCATGAGCCACGGCCCCTGGATCGCCTCGGCGAAGCCCGGGTAGTTCTCGACGTCCGTGGTGATCATCAGCTGGCCGCCGGGTTGGAAGCCGGAGATCAGCAGCGGCTCGACCATCGCGCGGGCGGCGTAGACCGCGGCCGTGTAGCCGGCCGGGCCGGATCCGACGATCACGAGCTTGGCGTGCGTGTGGGCCATCTCTCTCGTTCCCTTCAGGTCAGTCCGGTCGCGCGGTGCGCAGCGTAAGCCTTGGCGAGCGCCTCGGCTATCACCGGGGTCGCATCGATCGGCTTGTAGGGCAGATCGACTAAGCGACCGGTGAACGGCCGCAGCGCCCCGGCGATCGCCAGGCCGGCGAACATCCGCCGATGCCGGATATAGGTACGCGGCAGGTCGAACAGCAGAACGGGTGCGCCGGTCGCCACCGCCTCGCTGACCATGTTGGCCGAATCGGAGGTGACCACGATCGCCTCGGCGAGCGCCAGCATGGCGACGTAGGGGTTGTCGCCGGTGCCGTCCCAGAGGAAGCCCCCGGTCTCGGCCGTGAGCGTCTTGACCGCGTCGCGCAGCGGGTTGGGCGTGCGCCGGGAGATCGTCACCATCAGCCGGCAGCCCTGGTCGATCAGGCTGCGCAACTCGCCCACGAGGCGCTGCATGTCGGTCTTGCGGTAGCTCAGGTGCCGGCTGTCGCCGCCCACCAGCACCGCCACGCGCGGCCCGTCGAGGTTCGCGAGCCGCGGATCCGGGTTGGCCCGGGCCGCCTCCAGCCGGGCGGCGGTGACCAGGTGCGGCGCCGTCAGGGTCGTGAAGACGTTGGGGCCGCGCAGGTCGTCGTAATCCGGCACCCAGATGAAGTCGGCGCTGTCCGCCCCGGTCCGCGGATCCTTGAGGAACGCCGTGAAGGTCCGCCCGTCGGTCGCGCGCCGCAGCGCCCGGAGATACGGCACCGCCCGGCGGCCCGAGGCGATCAGCAGGTCGGGGTAGGGCCCGGACAGGGCGCCGTTGCGGCGGCGCGGGCTCTCGCGCGGGTCGATCGGCCCCCACGGGGCGACCCATCCGAATGGGCCGGCGGCCGGGACCTGGCGGATCTCGAACGGGACCCCGAGGGTTTCGGCGATGCCGACGCACTGGTTCTCGTCGCCGGCCTTGCCGTCGGTGATGATCCAGGCCCGGGCCTGCGACAGTTCGGGAGGGGGCTCGCGCCGCACGGATGTCTGATCCAGCGAGGCGGGCGTCGCCTCCGGCACGTCGATGCTTCTCATCGGGAACGCCTTACACCGCGGGCCGGGCCGGGGCTAATTCCGCGGCAGGTCGCGGGCGAGCCACTGGGCGTAGATGTCGGCGATCGCCGCCAGCCGCCGCGCCTCGAAATCGGGGGCGTACCACGCGCCGCCGTAGCTCGACGGGGTCGCGGTCATCTGCGGGTGACGCCCGAGCACCTGCCCGTTGCGGCCGACGAGAAGCGCCTCCCCCTCCAGGTAGTCGGTCTCGAAATTGCCGCCCCGGCCGCGCATCGCGCCGCCGCCGACATAGGGGCGCAACGACAGCGCCGTCACGACCACCACCAGACGCGGTCCGGCGCCGCCGATCCGCCCCGCGAAAGTCTTGCGCAGGGCCGCGCTCAGGTCGGCCGCGAGCGCGTCGGCCTGGAGGCCGGCGCCCTTGTCCCGCAGGGGCCGCACGTCGACCCGGACGTCGGAGAAGGTCGCGGTCGGCGGAAAATCGCCGGCCGCCGAGGCCGGCACCAGCCCGCACAGCAGGAGGAGGCCGGAGAGCCAGCTCCGGGCATACGCGCGCATCGCGCTCAGCCGCCGAACTGGACGCCGACGACCTCGTACGACTTGCCGCCGCCCGGCGTCGTCACCTCGACCGTGTCGCCGACACCCTTGCCGATCAGCGCCCGCGCGATCGGGGACGTGATCGAGACCCGGCCCGCATGCACGTCGGCCTCGGGCTCGCCCACGATCTGGTAGGTCTTCTCCTCCTCCGTGTCGTCGTCGACGAGCTTCACGGTGGCGCCGAACTTGATCTTGTCGCCGGACAGCTTCGCGACGTCGATGATCTCGGCCCGCGCGATCATGCTCTCGAGTTCCATCACGCGTCCCTCGTTGTGGGACTGAGCCTCCTTGGCAGCGTGATACTCGGCGTTCTCGGACAGGTCGCCGTGCGCGCGGGCTTCGGCGATGGCCGCGACGATGCGCTGGCGCTCCACCTGCTGGCGGTGCTTCAGCTCCTCCTCGAGAGCCGCGAAACCGCGCACCGTGATCGGAACCTTGTCTATCGTCATCGTCTCGCGCCACAATGAAGAGGCCCGGCCGAGAGTGAAGCACTCTCCCCGGGCCACGAAGTTAAGTCAGCGGGACCCTGAGGCTCAGGCCGCAAAGTATTCTTGCAAGGCGCGAACCTGGAGATCGCCTTCTAGATAGGCCTTGATCCCTTCGGCCGCAGCCATCGCGCCGGCTAGAGTGGTGTAATACGGCACCTTATGCAAGAGGGCCGCGCGGCGGAGCGAGCGCGAGTCCGACAGCGCACCCGCGCCCTCCGTCGTGTTCAACACGAGCTGGATGTCACCGTTCTTGATCGAGTCGACCACGTGCGGCCGGCCCTCCAAGACCTTGTTGACGCGCTCGGCCGGCACGCCGTTCTCGACCAGGTATCTCTGCGTCCCGCCGGTGGCCAGGATCGAGAAGCCGAGTTCCGACAGCAGCTTCACGCTCGGCAGGATCCGGGCCTTGTCGGCGTCGCGCACCGAGACGAACACGGTGCCGGAGCGCGGCACCTGCGTGCCCGAGCCGAGCTGGCTCTTGGCGAAGGCCACGCCGAAGCTGGCATCGAGGCCGATCACCTCGCCGGTGGAGCGCATCTCCGGTCCGAGCAGGACGTCGACGCCGGGGAAGCGCGCGAACGGGAACACCGCCTCCTTGACGGCGATGTGGGCCAATTCCTTGCGCTTGAGGCCGAAGCTCGCGAGCTTCTCGCCGGCCATCACCCGGGCGGCGATCTTCGCGATCGGCTCGCCGATCACCTTGGCGACGAACGGCACGGTGCGGGAGGCGCGCGGGTTCACCTCCAGCACGTAGATGTCGCCGTCCTTGATCGCGTACTGCACGTTCATCAGGCCGCCGACCTTCAGCGCCAGCGCCATCGCGGTGGTCTGGCGCTCCAATTCGGCGATGGTCTCCGGGGAGAGCGAACGCGACGGCAGGGAGCAGGCGGAATCGCCGGAATGGATGCCGGCCTCCTCGATGTGCTCCATGATGCCGGCGATGAACACGTCCTGCCCGTCGCAGACCGCGTCCACGTCGATCTCCACGGCGTCCGACAGGTAGCGGTCGAACAGGAGCGGGTTCTTGCCCAGCACCGTGTTGATCTGACCGGTCTTGTCGTTCGGGTAGCGGGCGACGACGTCGGACGGGATCAGGCTCGGGAGCGTGCCGAGCAGATAGTCGGCGAACTGGCTCTCGTCGCGGATGATCGCCATGGCGCGGCCGCCCAGCACGTAGCTCGGGCGCACCACGAAGGGCAGGCCGAGCTCGGAGGCGATGATCCGGCTCTGCTCGACCGAATAGGCGATGCCGTTCTTCGGCTGCTTCATCCCGAGCTTGTCGAGCAGGCGCTTGAACTGGTCGCGGTCCTCGGCGAGGTCGATCGCGTCCGGGGAGGTGCCGAGGATCGGCACGCCGGCCGCCTCCAGGGCGCGGGCGAGCTTCAGCGGGGTCTGGCCGCCGAACTGCACGATGACGCCGTGCAGCGTGCCGGCCTGCCGCTCGGTCTCGATGATCTCCAGCACGTCCTCGGCGGTCAACGGCTCGAAGTAGAGCCGGTCCGACGTGTCGTAGTCGGTCGAGACCGTCTCCGGGTTGCAGTTGACCATGATGGTCTCGTAGCCGGCCTCCGACAGCGCGTAGCAGGCGTGGCAGCAGCAATAGTCGAACTCGATACCCTGGCCGATCCGGTTCGGTCCGCCGCCCAGGATGATGATTTTCTTGGCATCCGTCGGTTGCGCCTCGTCGACGACCGTGCCGGCGAAGGGGGCGACGTAGGTCGAGTACATGTAGGCGGTCGGCGCCTTGAACTCGGCCGCGCAGGTGTCGATGCGTTTGAAGACCGGACGGATGTCGAGCGCCCGGCGCTTGGCCCGGACCTCGGATTCCTCCAACTTCGCCAGCACGGCGAGGCGCGAATCCGAGAAGCCGGCGGCCTTGAGCTGGCGGAACGCCCCGGGAGTGCCCGGCAGCCCGTGGGCCTTCACCCGGTTCTCCAGGTCGACGATCGCCTGGATCTGCTCCAGGAACCACGGATCGACCTTGCAGGAGGCGTGGACCTCCTCGTGGCTCACGCCGAGGCGCAGGGCCTGGGCGATCTTGAGCAGCCGGTCCGGCGTCGGCACGCCGAGCGCCGCCTTGATGGCGTTGTGGTCGTCGCCGCGGCCGAGGCCCTCGATCTCGATCTCGTCGAGACCGGTCAGCCCGGTCTCCAGCGAGCGCAGGGCCTTCTGCAGCGATTCCGCGAAGCAGCGGCCGATCGCCATCGCCTCGCCGACCGACTTCATGGCGGTGGTGAGCGTCGGCTCGGCGCCCGGAAACTTCTCGAAGGCGAAGCGCGGGATCTTGGTGACGACGTAGTCGATCGTCGGCTCGAACGAGGCCGGGGTCGCGCCGCCGGTGATGTCGTTGGCGATCTCGTCGAGGGTGTAGCCGACCGCGAGCTTAGCCGCGACCTTGGCGATCGGGAAGCCGGTGGCCTTGGAGGCCAGCGCCGAGGAGCGCGAGACGCGCGGGTTCATCTCGATCACGATCATCCGCCCGTTCTCGGGGTTGATCGCGAACTGCACGTTCGAGCCGCCGGTCTCGACGCCGATCTCGCGCAGCACCGCCAGCGATGCGTCGCGCATCACCTGGTATTCCTTGTCGGTGAGCGTCAGCGCGGGGGCGACGGTGATCGAGTCGCCGGTATGCACGCCCATCGGGTCGATGTTCTCGATGGAGCAGACGATGATGCAGTTGTCCGCCTTATCGCGGACGACCTCCATCTCGTACTCCTTCCAGCCGAGCACGCTCTCCTCGATCAGGACCTCGTTGGTCGGCGAGGCGTCGATGCCGCGCTCGACGATGTCGAGGAACTCCTCGCGGTTGTACGCGATGCCGCCGCCGGTGCCGCCCATGGTGAAGGACGGGCGGATGATCGCCGGCAGGCCGACCTCGGCCAGCGCGATCAGGGCCTGCCCGAGGGCGTGCTCGCTGTAGCGCTTGCGCCGCTCGGATTCGCCGGACTGCCACTTGCGCTCGAAGGCCGTGATCGCCCCGGCGCGCGCCTGCGGGTCGGCGTTGGCGGCCTCGATCCGGGCGATCTCGGCCAGAAACTTCTCCCGGTCGGCCTTCTTGGCCGCCGAGGCGTTGGCGAGCGCCGATTTCGGGGTGTCGAGACCGATCTTGGTCATCGCGTCCCGGAACAGGCTCCGGTCCTCGGCCTTGTCGATGGCCTCCGCGGTGGCGCCGATCATCTGCACGCCGTACTTGGCCAGCACGCCCATCTTCTGCAGCGACAGGGCGCAGTTCAACGCCGTCTGGCCGCCCATGGTCGGCAGGATCGCGTCGGGGCGCTCCTTCTCGATGATCTTGGCGACGATCTCCGGGGTGATCGGCTCGACGTAGGTCGCGTCCGCCATGTCCGGGTCGGTCATGATCGTCGCGGGGTTCGAGTTCACCAGGACGATGCGGTAGCCCTCCTCACGGAGCGCCTTGCAGGCCTGGGTCCCGGAATAGTCGAACTCGCAGGCCTGCCCGATGATGATCGGTCCCGCACCGACGATGAGGATCGAGGAGATGTCGGTGCGCTTGGGCATCTGCGGCCTTTTCAGGCCAAGCGCGCCCGATCGGGCACGGCTCGGATCGGCCCTGCTCCCGGACGCGCGTGGCGGGATTGTCGTTGAGCGCCGCGTTTACACGGCGGATCGGCGCATTGGAAGGCCGTGCGCGTTCGGCGATGGTGCGGGGCGTTGCAGGCGGGTCCGCGGGCCTCACGCCAGATTCAAATAGTTCTGAAGTCTTCGCCTGATGGCGAACGGCATTGCCGAGTCGTTTCCGGCTCCATAAAGCTCTTTCGATCGACGGGTCCGTCGATTGAAACGATAACAATTCGAGATTGACGATGATCAGGGAAACGTTCAGCGCGGCGATGCTTCTGCTCGGCGCGGCAGCCGGCGCACGGGCGACGGAAGTCTCCGTCAAGACGCTCAACAACGGCCCGGGCGGGATGATGGTCTTCGATCCGGCCTTCGTGAAGATTCAGCCCGGGGACACGGTCCGGTTCGTGCCGGCCGACAAGGGCCACAACGCCGAACTCATCAAGGGCATGGCGCCCGAGGGCGCGCCGACCTTCAAGACCGTGGTCGGCAAGGAGGAGGCTGTGACCTTCGACACGCCCGGCCTCTACGGCTTCAAGTGCTCGCCGCACTACATCATGGGCATGGTCGGCCTGATCGAGGTCGGCGACAAGCCGGAGAACCTCGAGGCCGCAAAGGCGGTCCAGCACGGCAAGCTCGCCGCCAAGCGCTTCGAGCCGCTGTTCGAGAAGGTGCAGTAGGGGTCCGGCGGGGGCGGCCCGCCGTCCCCGCTCAGAATCCGGCGTGAAGCGCGGCGAGCGCCCGGTCGATCGACAGGTAGAAAATTCCGAAGGCGACCAGGGCGGCGGCGGCGAATTCGAGCGCGACGTTCGAGAGCGTCTGCGCCCGGCGCAGCATCTCGCGGCCGAAATACAGGGACACCCAGGCGAACGCGAGCACGGCCGGCATCGCGAACAGGTAGGACACCGTGCTCTCGACCCGGTCCAGGCCGGCGGCGGGATCGATCAGGGCGCGGATGTTGCGCACCCAGGGGGCGTAGACGGCGGCGTAGAGCGCGGTCGCCCAGGCGAGGCTGGCCGCGACACCGAGATGGAACGTGAAAGTCCGGTGCAGGCGGGAGAAGTCGTCGCGCGCCTCGTCGATGGTCATCCGGCAATCCCCCCGGACGGAACCGCCATGTGCGGCCCGTCGATGGGTTCTATAAGCCGCCGGAATTCGCGGATTTTGTGACCCCGGCGCGGCCTGAATGGGACCACGCGGACGCGGACCGATCAGGCGTCCTCCTCGGTCTCCGGCGCACCGGAGCGCATCAGCGCGACGAAGCGCTCGAACAGGTAGTGGCTGTCGCGCGGGCCAGGCGAAGCCTCGGGATGGTGCTGCACCGAGAAGGCCGGGCGGTCGGTGAGGGTGAGCCCGCAATTCGAGCCGTCGAACAGCGAGACATGGGTCTCGACCGCGCTGGCCGGCAGGCTCGCGGGATCCACCGCGAAGCCGTGGTTCATCGAGACGATCTCGACCCGGCCGGTGGTCTTGTCCTTGACCGGGTGATTCGCCCCGTGATGGCCCTGGCCCATCTTCAGCGTCCGGCCGCCGAGCGCGAGGCCCATGAGCTGGTGCCCCAGGCAGATGCCGAAGGTCGGCACCTTCTCGTCCAGCAGCTTGCGGATCACCGGCACGGCATAGGTGCCGGTCGCCGCCGGGTCGCCGGGACCGTTGGACAGGAACACCCCGTCGGGCTTCAGCGCCAGGATCTCCTCGGCGCTGGTGGTGGCCGGCACCACGGTGACGTCGCAGCCGGCCTGGGCCAGCAGCCGCAGGATGTTGCGCTTCACGCCGTAATCGATCGCCACGACCTTCAGGCCCTCGCCGGGCGCGCGCTTGCCGTAGCCGTCGCCGAGCGCCCAGACGGTCTCGGACCATTCCGAGTTGGCGCGGCTGGTCACCGGCGGCACGAGGTCGAGGCCCTCCATCGGGGCGAGGGCCGCGGCCCGGGCCTTCAGGGCCTCCCGGTCGAACCGGCCCTCGGGATCGTTGGCGATCACGGCGTTGGGCATGCCGCCGTCGCGGATGCGGGCGGTGAGCGCCCTTGTGTCCACCCCGGTGATCCCGACGATGCCGCGGGCGTCGAGCCAGCCGTCGAGATGTGACGACGACCGCCAGCTCGACGGCTTGGTCACCGCCGAGGCGATCACGGTGCCGCGCACGCCCGAGGCCGGGGCCGCCTCGAGGCTTTCCAGATCCTCGTCGTTGGTGCCGACATTGCCGATATGCGGGAACGTGAAGGTGACGATCTGCCCGGCATAGGACGGGTCCGTCAGGATCTCCTGGTAGCCGGTCATCGCCGTGTTGAAGCAGACCTCGCCGTCGGCGACGCCGGTCCGGCCGATGCCGAAGCCCTCCAGGATGGTCCCGTCGGCCAGCACCAGCAGGGCCGTCGCGACGGGCTCCGCCCAGGGCTCGGGGGCAGCGGCTTTGGAGCCAGCGGGTTTGGAGGCCTGCGCGGCGGCGTCTTGCAGCATCGGGTCGGTCTCGCTTATGTCCGGCCGAAGGCAGGCACCGTGATGCGGTACGCTCGGCTGGCGGCATGATCGTGTGCGGCGCTCTTAGCGAGCGGCCCGCGATCGGGTCAATGTGGCCGTGCGGCCGATGAGGCTCAACACCCGCAAAGTGCAGGCCAGCCCCCCGTTTCTCCCGTCAAAAGGTTCATCGAGATGCTGCGCGCCCGCCTCACCACCGAGATGAAGGAGGCCATGAAGGCCGGCGACAAGGACAAGCTCGCCACCGTGCGGATGATCCAGGCCGCCCTCAAGGACAAGGACATCGAGGCTCGCGGCCTCGGCAAGGAGCCGGCCTCCGACGAGGAGATCCTGTCGCTGCTCCAGAAGATGATCAAGCAGCGCACCGAATCGGCTACGGTCTACGAGCAGGGCGGACGCCCGGAACTCGCCGCCAACGAGCGCTCCGAGATCGCGATCATCGAGGCGTTCCTGCCCAAGCAGATGGACGAGGCCGAGATGAAGGCGGCGGTCGACGCCGCGATCCTCGAGACCGGCGCCGCCGGCCAGAAGGACATGGGCCGCGTCATCGCCGCCCTGAAGGGCACCTTCGCGGGCCGGATGGATTTCGGCAAGGCGAGCGGGCTGGTGAAGGCCGCGCTGGCGGCGAAGGGCTGAGACCGAGGCGCCGGCTCTCCCCACAATCCCCCGCCTGATCGAACGATCGACCGACCGGGCGGGACTCGGACCGCCCCCGCGCGCTATACTCGGCGGTCAGGCAGTCGATCCGCAGGCCCCGTGCGCTATCCGCCCCACATCCTGGAAGAGATCCGCGCCCGGCTGCCGGCCTCGGCCGTGGTCGGCCGGCGGGTGCAGCTGAAGAAGGCCGGCCGCGAATGGCGCGGCCTGTCGCCGTTCAACGCCGAGAAGACGCCGTCCTTCTACGTCAACGACCAGAAGCAGTTCTATCATTGCTTCTCATCGTCCAAGCACGGCGACATCTTCACGTTCCTGATGGAGACGGAGGGCCTGAGCTTTCCCGAGGCCGTGGAGCGGCTGGCGAGCGAGGCCGGCGTCAGCCTGCCGGCGCCCACGGAAGATACCCGCGTCGCCGAGAAGCAGCGCGCCGGGGCGATCGAGGTCATGGAGATGGCCGCGCGGTGGTTCGAGGACCGCCTGCGGGCCGGGCCGGGCAGCGAGGCGCGGGCCTATCTCGAACGCCGGGGGCTCAAGGACGACACGCAGCGGGCCTTCCGGCTCGGCTACGCGCCGAACGAGCGCTACGCCCTGCGTGACCACCTGGCCGGGCAGGGGGTCGACAAGGCGCTGATGGTCGAGCTGGGCCTGCTCGCAGGCGGCGAGGATGTCTCGGTCCCGTACGATTATTTCCGCGACCGGGTGATGTTCCCGATCACCGACACCCGCGGCCGGGTCGTCGCCTTCGGGGGGCGGGCGCTCGCCAAGGAGGTGCGCGCCAAGTATCTGAATTCGCCCGAGACGCCGCTCTTCCACAAGGGCCGGACGCTCTACAACCTCCACGGCGCGCGCAAGGCCTCCCACGAGCGCAGCTCGATCATCGCGGTCGAGGGCTACGTCGACGTCATCGCCATGACGCTGGCCGGCCATCCCGAGACGGTGGCGCCGCTCGGCACCGCGCTGACCGAGGACCAGCTGGCCTTGCTCTGGCGCCACGCCGACGAGCCGATCCTCTGCTTCGACGGCGACAAGGCCGGGCAGCGGGCGGCCTTCCGGGCGCTCGACATCGCCCTGCCGGCCCTGGAGCCCGGCCGCTCGCTTCGGATCGCCCTGCTGCCGGGCGGTCAGGATCCCGACGACCTGCTGCGCTCGGGCGGTCCCGGGGCGATCGACCAGGTGCTGCAGGCCGCGCTGCCGCTGTCCGAGCTGCTCTGGCGCCGCGCGCTCGAATCGGGGCCGGCCGATACGCCCGAGCGCCGGGCCGGCCTGACCCAGACGCTGCGCGCCACCGTCGCCACGATCCGCGACGAGACCGTCAAGCGCTACTACCGCGACGACATCGAGGAGCGGCTGCGCAGCCTGTCGCCCCGGAACGCGCGGTCCAGCGGGCCCGGGTCCGGGCCGAAGGGGCAGAACCGCCGCTTCGTCCGCCCGGGCGAACCGGTCTCGCCGCGGATCACCGGCAGCCCCAGCGCCTCGATGACCGCCTCGGCGGGCTTCTCCGGGGCGGCGCCGGTGCGCGAGGCGGTGATCGCCGGCACATTGCTGGTCCACCCGGAGATGCTCAGCGAGTTCGGCGACGAGGTCTCGGAACTCGACTTCGAGCACCCCGACGCGCGGGCGCTCCTGTCGGTCCTGGTCGCTTGTGCCGCAGAGGACGGACAAACGAACGCGGACCTGTTGCAAACCCGCATCACACGGGCCGGTCTCGGAGAGGCGGCGGAGCGGATTCTGGCGCTCGCCCGGTCCCGAGACCGGATTACGCTGTCCCCGCACGCCGATCCGCAGCAGCGCGCGGACGCTCTCAGACAGGCGATGATCTTGCACCGGCAGGCTGGCGCGCTACATAGCGAACTTCGCGAAGCACGGCAGGCGTTCGAAGACGATCCGACCGATGCCGGGTGGGCATGGCTCTGCGAAGTCAAGGCGAGGCTGGAGACCGTCATCGCTGCCGAGGCTGAAGCCGACAAGCCGGTGTCGAACGACTCGACCGCCGCATGACGGCCGTGCGATGGCGGTGGCGACGGGCCGAACCCCGCGTTAGTTAACAATTGGTCAAGCCTCGGGCTTGCATACGGAACCCGAAGACTCAAGGCGTCCGGAGCAATCCGGGGCCACTCGCAAGTATCGCGGCGCCGACGGCGTGGAGCGGCCTTACTCAGGCCCCCGCAGCGCGCCGCACCCGAAACAATAGGCTGATCATGGCGACGAAGGCAACGGAACGGGACGAGACGGACGCTGCCCCCGAGCAGCAGACCGACGGGCCGCTCCTCGACCTGACGGATGCTTCGGTCAAGCGGATGGTCAAGCTCGCGAAGAAGCGCGGCTACGTGACCTACGAAGAGGTCAACGAGGTCCTGCCGGAGGGCCAGTCCGACCCTGACCAGCTCGAGGACGTGCTCTCGCAGCTGTCCGAGATGGGCATCAATGTGGTCGAGGCCGAGGAGACCGACGAGGCCGCAACCACCGAGAAGGCGGCGAACGGCGCCGACGGCGAGGAAGAGGAATCCGAGGGCGGCGAGGTGGCCGAGGTCGCGCCGACGCGCGCCGTCACGGTCGCCACGACCACCAAGGAGCCGACCGACCGCACCGACGATCCGGTGCGGATGTACCTGCGCGAGATGGGCTCGGTGGAGCTCCTGTCCCGCGAGGGCGAGATCGCGATCGCCAAGCGCATCGAGGCCGGCCGCGAGGCGATGATCGCGGGCCTCTGCGAGAGCCCGCTAACCTTCCAGGCGATCATCATCTGGCGGGACGAGCTCGTGGAGGGCAAGGTCCTCCTGCGCGACATCATCGATCTCGAGGCGACCTACGCCGGCCCGGACGGCAAGAACGCGCCGCAGATCGCCGAGGGCGAGAGCGAGGAGAGCGCCGAGGAGGCCGAGCCGCCGGCGCCGCCAGAGGGCGGCGACGACGAGGATGACCTCGAGAACAACGTCTCGCTCGCCGCCATGGAAGCGGAGATCAAGCCGCGGGTCCTCGAGACCTTCGACGCGATCGCCGCGAATTACCGCAAGCTGCGCAAGTTCCAGACCGAGGGCGCAGACCGCAAGGCGGCCGGCGAGAAGAACAGCCCGGCCCAGAACCAGAAGCAGATCGAGCTGAAGGACAGCGTCGTCGCCGACGTGAAGTCGCTGTCGCTCAACAACAACCGCATCGAGGCGCTGGTCGGCCAGCTCTACTCGATCAACAAGCAGCTCATCGGCCACGAGGGCCGGCTGATGCGCTATGCCGAGAGCCACGGCGTGGCCCGGGACGAGTTCCTGCGCCACTACCAGGGCTACGAGCTCGATCCGAACTGGATGGAGCGCGTCGGTACGCTGGGCGGCAAGGGCTGGAAGAACCTGGTCGAGCGCGGCTCGAAGCAGGTGACGGAGCTGCGCGCCCAGATCCTCGACCTCGCCTCCGAGACCGGCCTGGAGATCGGCGAGTACCGCCGCATCGTCAACATGGTCCAGAAGGGCGAGCGCGAGGCCCGGCAGGCCAAGAAAGAGATGATCGAGGCGAACCTGCGCCTCGTGATCTCCATCGCCAAGAAGTACACTAACCGCGGCCTGCAGTTCCTGGACCTGATCCAGGAAGGCAACATCGGCCTGATGAAGGCGGTCGACAAGTTCGAGTACCGGCGCGGCTACAAGTTCTCGACCTACGCCACGTGGTGGATCCGGCAGGCGATCACCCGCTCGATCGCCGACCAGGCCCGCACGATCCGCATCCCGGTGCACATGATCGAGACGATCAACAAGATCGTCCGGACCTCGCGCCAGATGCTGCACGAGATCGGCCGCGAACCGACCCCGGAGGAGCTGGCCGAGAAGCTGGCGATGCCGCTGGAGAAGGTGCGGAAAGTCCTGAAGATCGCCAAGGAGCCGATCTCCCTCGAGACGCCCATCGGCGACGAGGAGGACAGCCACCTCGGCGACTTCATCGAGGACAAGAACGTCGTTCTGCCGATCGACGCGGCGATCCAGTCGAACCTGCGCGAGACCACGACCCGGGTGCTGGCGTCGCTGACCCCGCGCGAGGAACGCGTGCTGCGCATGCGCTTCGGCATCGGCATGAACACCGACCACACCCTCGAGGAAGTCGGCCAGCAGTTCTCGGTGACCCGCGAGCGCATCCGGCAGATCGAGGCCAAGGCGCTCCGCAAGCTGAAGCACCCGTCGCGTAGCCGGAAGCTCCGGAGCTTCCTGGACAACTGAGCCCCCGTCGCGGCCCCCCCGCGGCGCCTCCCCTCCGACTGCGTTGCCAGGCGGCTGCGCGGCCCCCACCTTGGCGCCATGCTCGAACGCCGCCCGCCAACGCCCGGATTGCCGACGGCCTTCGCGGACGGCTCCGAAGCCGACGACGTGCCCTTCGGCGCGCTCCAGCCCTCGGTGGGCATCCGCGACTGGCTGTTGGGCGAGGGCGCCCGGCTGCAGAAGGCCGAGGACATGCTGTCCGGCCTCGCGGAGCGGCTGATCGCCATCGGCGTGCCGGTGGATCGGGCCTCCACTGCGATCGACACCCTGCACTCGGAATATGCCGGCGTGGGCCGGGTCTGGACCCGGGACGGCGGCACCAGCGTGCGGCTGTTCCCGCACGGGGGCCGCTCGCAGGAGGCTTATCTCAACAGCCCGTTCCACACCGTCCACGAGACCGGCGAGTGGCTGATCCTCGACGTGGCCGAGACGCCGGACGATGCCTACGCGATCATCCCGGACCTGAAGGCCGGCGGCTACACCCACTACGTCGTGGCGCCGCTGTTCTTCACCAACGGCACCAAGAACGGGATCACCTTCGCGACGAAGGCGCCCGACGGGTTCGGCGAGGACGACATCGCGATCCTCCGCTTCGTCATGCCGGCGCTCGCCGCCGTCGCAGAGATGCGCGTCCTCAACAAGCAACTCGACCACGTGCTGCGCCTCTATGTCGGCGACGAGCCGCACCGGGCGATCCTGGCCGGCGACATCCGCCGCGGACAGGTGACGCGGATCCGCTCGGCGATCCTATTCGCCGACATGCGGGACTACACCCGGACCTCCGCCGACATGACTCCCGAGGAGGCGGTCGGGCTGCTCAACGTGTTCTTCGACTGCCTGGTGCCGCCGATCGAGCGTGAGGGCGGCGAGGTCCTGAAGTATCTGGGCGATGGCTTGCTGGCGATCTTCCGGGAATCGGGCGACGATCTCGGGGGGGCCGCCAAGGGGGCGCTCACTGCGGCCCAGAACGCGCTGGCGGCCCTCGACGAGGCCAACGCCCTGCATCAGTTCTCGGTGCCGGTGGCGGCGGGAATCGCGCTCCACCACGGCGAGGCCGCCTACGGCAATGTCGGCTCGGGCTCCCGGCTCGACTTCACGGTCATCGGCCGCGACGTGAACCTCGCCAGCCGGATCGCCCGGCTGAACCGCCAGCTCGGCGAGCCGCTGCTGATGTCGAAGCCGTTCGTGGACTTCCTCTGGGGCGATCCGATTCCCCTGGGCGAGCACGTCCTCGACGGCTTCCGCGAGCCCATGGCGGTGTTCCGCCCGAAATTCCTGCGGCCGCGTGCGCCGAGCTGACCGGCGCAGCAGCGCCTCCGCCCGATGCTCCAGGCTGTGACGGCCACAGGCCGTTTGTCCGCCCCCGATAGCCCGCCCGCAAACCGCGGGCTTGACCCGCGGGGCCCGCGCGACCAGATCTATCGCTGTTCCAGGGAGATCCCCGGCAAGGGGCTGAGAAACCGCTGGCACGTCCCCCCGGACCTGCGGCGCGGAAATCCTTCGAACCTGATCCGGCTCACACCGGCGTAGGGATTGGACCGCGGCCGCCTGAATGGCAGGTCACCGCTTCTCACCGAAGCAGACGGCCCGATCTTCGCGACGGAATTCCGCGGAGATGACTTTGGCTTTTGACCGCCCCGTTTCGCCGATCGGACGCCGCCGCCTCCCGGGCGGCTTCGCTGCGCAGGCCTCGCTGCCGGCGCGTGCCGATGTCGCCGTCGTCGGCGGCGGGTTGATCGGCCTGTCGATCGCCTGGCGGCTCGCACGCGCCGGCCGCGCGGTGGTCGTCATCGAACGCGACACGATCGGCGCGGGTGCGAGCCTGGCCGCCACCGGCATGCTGGCCCCGGCCGCCGAGCACGAGCCGGGCTCCGATCCGCTGCTGCCCCTCGCCTTCGAATCGCTCCGGCTCTGGCCGGGGTTCCGCGACGCCCTCGAAGCCGAGACCGGCCTGTCGATCGATTATCGCGCGGACGGGACCGTCGTGGTCGCCATCGGCCGCGACGAGGTCGAGCGCCTGCGCTTCCGCTACGACCTGCAGCGCCGCTCGGGCCTCGACGCCGCGTGGCTCCCGGGCACCGAGGTGCGGCGCCTTGAGCCCGCCTTGCGGCCGGCCGTCACCGCCGGAATCCATTGCCCACTGGATCACCAGGTCGATCCCCGCCTCGTTATGGCGGCACTGGCCGAAGCCTGTCGGCGTGCCGGCGTGACGCTGGTCGAGGGCCTGGCGGTGAGCGGGCTCGACTGGTCCGGCGGAACGGTGACCGGCATCCGAGCCGGCGACGAGGCCGTGACGGCCGATACCGTCGTGCTGGCCTCCGGCGCGTGGAGCGGGGAGGGCGGCCTGCTGCCCGAACATCTCGCCTTGCCGGTGCGACCGCTCAAGGGCCAGTCGATGGCCCTGCGCACCACCGCGCGCACCGGCACGCTCAGCCGGATGATCTGGACCGAGCAGGTCCACATGGCGCCCAAGAGCGACGGCCAGCTGATCGTCGGCGCAACGGTCGAGGATTGCGGCTTCCGGTCGGGCATCACCGCCGGCGGCCTCTTCGCCCTGCTCGAGGGCGCGCGCCGGGTGCTGCCCGGCATCGAGGAGATGGAGGTCGAGGCCGTGTGGGGCGGCTACCGTCCGACCTCGGACGACGACGCGCCGATCATCGACACGCTCGCGCCGGGCCTCGTCGTCGCCACCGGCCATCACCGCAACGGCTACCTGCTCGCCCCCGTGACGGCCGAGGCGGTCGCCGAACTCGTCACACGCGGCGCGCTGCCGGAGATCGCACAGCCGTTCACTCGGGCGCGCTTCGACCGACGCGAACCCACGAGGGCCTCGGCATGAAGCTTCTGGTGAACGGAGAAATGCGGGATCTCGCGGTCGAGACCATCGCGGCCCTGTTCCGGGCCGAGGCCGACGAGACCGGTATCGAGAGCCCCCAGGGCATCGCCATCGCCCTGAACGGCCGCGTGCTGCGCCGCCGGGACTGGGACGAGACGCCGGTCGCCGAGGGCGACCGGGTCGAGATCGTCCGCGCCATGCAGGGAGGTTGACCATGGACCAGACCGTCACGCCGCTGCGCCCCGAGACCGAGGCAGACCGCTTCACCATCGCCGGGGCGGAGCTGTCCTCGCGGCTGTTCATCGGCACGGCCGGCTACCCGACCCAGGCGATCATGCGCGACGCGGTCGCGGCGTCTGGGGCCGAGGTCGTCACCGCCTCGATCCGGCGAGTGTCCCTCCAGGGCCACGGCTCGGACACCGTGCGCATCCTGAAGGGCAAGCGCTTCCTGCCCAACACCGCCGGCTGCGAGACCGCCCGCGACGCGATCATGACCGCCGAGCTCGCCCGGGAGGCTCTGGACACCAACTGGATCAAGGTCGAGGTGATCGGCGACCGGGAGACCCTCTATCCCGATGTGGCCGAGTTGATCGAGGCCTGCCGGCATCTGGTGGACGAGGGCTTCGTGGTCCTACCCTATTGCAACGACGATCCGGTCGTCTGCCAGCGCCTGGAGGATCTCGGCTGCGCCGCGATCATGCCGATGGGCTCGCTGATCGGCTCCGGCATGGGGGTCGCCAACCCGGCCAATATCGAGCTGATCTGTCGCCGCGCGAGCGTACCGGTGATCGTCGACGCCGGCATCGGCACCGCCTCGGATGCGGTCATCGCCATGGAGCTCGGGGCGGCGGCCTGCCTGATCAACACCGCCATCGCCAAGGCCGACGACCCGGTGCGGATGGCCCGGGCCATGGGCCGCGCGGTCGAGGCCGGGCGCGATGCCTATTGCGCCGGCCGCATCCCCCGCCGCGGCCGGGCCGATCCGTCGAGTCCGCAACTCGGCCTCGTCGGCTCGTGAGACCGCTGCCGTCGCGGCTGCTGGCGGTGACGGACCGGCACGGGCACGCCCGGCCCCTGGCCGACACCGTGCAGGCGGCGCTCGACGGCGGCGTCCGCTGGATCTGGTTCCGCGACCGCGACCTCGACCCGGAGGCGCGACGCAGCCTCGGCGCCGGAATCGCCGCCAGGGTCCGTGCGGCGGGCGCGTTCCTCACGGTCGGTGGTGACATCGCCCTGGCTGAAGCACTCGGGGCGGACGGCGTGCATCTCGGTGGCGGCACCGGGCCGGAATGGATCACGGCGGCCCGCGCGGCCCTCGGACCGGATGCGCTGATCGGGATCTCGGCCCACGCACGCGTGGAAGTCGAGGCAGCCGCCAGGACCGGCGCCGACTATGTCACCCTGAGCCCCATCTTCCCCACCGCCAGCAAGCCCGGCTACGGCCCGGCCCTCGGTCCGGAGGGCATTGCGGCGGCCCGTCGTGCCGACCTGCCGATCGTCGCCCTCGGTGGCGTCACGCCGGAGCGCATCCCGCTCTGCCGGGATGCGGGTGCAGCCGGGGTCGCCGTGATGGGCACGCTGATGCGCGCCGCCGGGCCCGCGGCCGCCGCCCGTCGCATACTGGCGGCCTGGGACGGGTACCAGCCCTAACCCCCGTCGGGCGCAGGCGGACGGCGTCTCCGGGTGGACCGCCGCGGAGCGGTCGCCAGCGCCGCGAATGTATGCCTCACTCCGCGCCCGATTCGGAGCGCGGGGGTGGTGTTGCGGGCAGACCGTTCGTCCTTCGGCTGGCGCTGGCTCGGCCGTTCGCTCGCGTTGCGCCGGGGGCAGGTGGCCCGGCTCCTAATCGCGATCGCGGCGGGATACGGCGCCGGGCTGGTCTTTCCGGTCGCCACCCAGCGCATCGTCGACGCGATCGTGGCCGGGCAGGCCGACCTGCACCTGCTCGGGCTGGCGCTGCTCGCACTCCTGTCGATCGCCGCCGAGGTCGGGCTCACCGCGTTCCGGGGGCGCCTGATCATCGCGCTGGCGGTCTTCCTCGACCGCCGGATCTCCCGCCGCGTCTTCGCCCACCTGCTGCGGGTGCGGATCGACGGTGCCGCCTTCAAGTCCGGCGAGGTCCTGAACCACTTCCAGCAGATCACGAAGATCCGGGACTTCGTCCTGCATCAGATCCCGAACACGGTGATCGATGCCGGCGGCGCGCTCGTCGCCTTCGGCCTGGTCCTCTACTACGACGTCGCGGTCGGGGCGGCGCTCGCGGTGGCGGCGCCGCTGATCGTGATGATCGCGAGCAACCAGATCAGCGGCATCTGGAAATCCGCGAAGGCCTATTACCAGTCGATCAGCGTCCGTGACGGCACACTGGCCGAGAGCGTCAACGGCCTGGCCACCGTGAAGTCGCTTGCCCTCGAAGCCGGGCGGATGCGGCGCTGGATTACGGTGACGGACAGCACGCTTGCCGAACTGAGCGGCGTCATGGACCTGCAGCGGCGCTACGGGCTGCGGTCCCAGGCGGTCTCGCGGGCGATGACGCTGCTGGTCATCGGCGTGGGCTGCTGGCGGATCTATGGCGGCTACCTGACCGTCGGCGAGTTTTTGGCGATCCAGGTGGTCGCGGCACGCATCACCGGCCCGCTTCTCGGCAGCGCCGACATCCTGCGCATGGCCCAGGAGGTGAACGTCGCGATCCGCGAGATCGGCGGCTTCCTCAGCCTGCCGCGCGAGCAGGCCGGCCGCCATCCGCCCCTGCGCCGGATCGGTCCCGGCGGCATCCGCCTCGACGGCGTCTCACTGACCTATCCGGGTGCGGCGCGGCCGGCGCTGCGGGATCTGAGGGCGACCCTGCCGGAGCGCGGCATCGTCGCCATCGTGGGACGCAACGGCTCGGGCAAGTCGACCCTGCTGCGCATCCTGCTCGGCCTGCAGCGCGACTATACCGGCCGGGTCGAGATCGGCGGTGCCGATCTGCGGGATTACGATCCCCGATGGCTGCGCGGCCGGATCGGCACCGTGGATCAGGATACGATGCTGTTCTCCGGCAGCGTGCGCGAAAATCTCGCTGCGCAACGCCCGGATGCGGCGGCCTTCGACGCGGCCCTGGACTTCGCCGGGCTGCGGGGACTCGTCGAGACCCTGCCCGAGGGTCTCGATACGTCCCTCGGCGAGGGCGGCCGGACCCTGTCGGGCGGCCAGCGCCAGCGCCTGTCGATCGCCCGTGCGGTGATCCGCAACCCACCGGTGGCACTCCTCGACGAGCCGACCGCCTTCCTGGACCCAGAAGCCGCCCTCGCACTGGAGAGCAACCTCACGGCCTGGGGCCGCGAGCGGCTGCTGATCCTCGTCACCCACCATCTCGCCGCGGCGCGCCAGGCCGACCGGATCCTGGTCCTCGACGACGGCCGCCTGCTCGGCGACGGGCGGCACGACGATTTGCTGCGCACGGTGCCGCTCTACGCGGCTTTGTGGGAAGATTACACGCGCGCGATGGTCAGGAGCGCAGACCGGGCCATCGAGCCGGCCGGCTGACCTTCCTTGACCGGCCCTATTTGGCCGTCGGGCCGTAGGGCGGGCGCGGGATCGCCCGGTGCGCGGCCCGGAGCGCGGCCGACCAGCGCTCGCGCAGGTCGTGGAAATAGCCCTCGCCGGCCTCGATCCGATGGTTCACTTCGAGGTCGAGGCCGTTGCGGCGGGCGACTGCGATGTCGATCGGCAGGCCGACGCCGAGGTTCGACCGCATGGTCGAATCCATCGAGACGAGGCTGACCTTGAGGGCGTCGTAGAGGTCGCTCTCGAACTTCACCGCCCGGTCGAGGATCGGCTTGCCGTACTTGTGCTCGCCGATCTGGAGGAAGGGCGCGTCGGTGCTGCACTCGATGAAGTTGCCGGCCGAGTAGATCAGGAACAGCCGCATGCCCTCGCCGGCGATCTGTCCGCCGAAGAGCAGCGAGATCGAGAACCGGATGCTGGCCGCCTCGAACCCGTCCCGCTCGATCGCCCGCACCCGCCGGATGGCGCGCCCGATGAGCTGCGCGGCCTGGAACATCGTGGGCGCTTCGATCAGCTTCTGCGGCGGCTCGCCGTCGTCGCCGGGCACGCCCTCCTGAAGCAGGCTCAGGACGGACTGGGTGATCGACAGGTTGCCGGCCGAGGCCAGCATCATCACCCGCTCGCCCGGCACGTTGAAGTGGTGGAGCTTGCGGTAGGTCGAGATGTCGTCGAGCCCCGCATTGGTGCGGGTGTCGGCGACCATCACGAGCCCCTCCTCGACGAGGACACCGACGCAGTAGGTCATGGATCTCGGGCTCTCGCGGGGTGGGTTTCCGGCTCTCGCCGAGCCGGCGGCCCGCCCTTCAGGGAAACGGGCAAAGGATCAGGCGAAGAATCAGGCAGGGAATCAGGCAAGGACTCAGGACTGTGCGGCGTCCCTGCCTTGCTCGACGCGGAGCTTGACGTCCAGTGTCTCGGTTCCGCCGCCTGTGCGGCTGCCGCGGATCGGCGCGGCGCCCAGATAATCCAGCCCGCAAGCGACACGGATCGTGCCGTCGGACGGGGTGTCCTGGTAGCAGGCGTCGAACGCCACCCAGCCGAGATCCGGCACCAGCGCCTCGGCCCAGCCGTGCGGCGCCTCGACATCGGCCTGGCCGTCGCCCCGGGCGCGGTAGCCCGCGACGTAGCGGGCCGGGATGCCGAGGTGGCGGGCGGCGGTGATGAAGACGTGGGTCAGGTCCTGGCAGATGCCCTTGCCGGCGGCAAATGCCGTGGCGGCGGGCACGCCGTTGGCGGCCGGCCCCGGCTCGTAGACCACCGTCTGAGGAACGGTGTCGCGCAGGCGGTGCAGCACCGAGAGCGGCTTGCTGTCGCCGTCGGTGGCGACCCGCTCGGCGAAGACCTGCAGTTCCGCGCTCGTCGTGCAGAGATCCGTGTCCCGCAGGTAGAACTCGTCGGGCAAGCGCTCGACCGTGCCGCGGACCACCCCGTGGGTATCTTCGGTGTCGACTGCGCCGGTGACCCGGATGGTCAGCGCGTCGGCCGGCGCGTCCGGGGTGAACCAGTGGACGATGTTGCCGAACCCGTCCTCGCGGGCGGTCAGCCGCCCGTCGATGGAGGTGTCGATCCGCCAGGTGCGGACATATTGCCCGTCATGGTCCCGCGGCGTCAGGCGCATGACCTGGACGAGGCCGCGGGCCGGGTGCTCGTAGGTGTAGATGGTCTCGTGGACCACGCGGATGCGCATGCGCCGGGCCTGTCTGTCTTTCCGATTGCATCAGCCCGAACCGGTCTCGCCGGCGCTCGGGCGACGATGATGCGTCGTCATACGCTCGGCGCATCGCCCCGGATCCGACCCCCGGGACGATGCGCTACCCGACCAGATACTGCTTCGCGATGGCTTCGCCCACCTTGTTGTTCTCCACGATGAACGCCTCGACGAACTCGTGGAGCCCGGAGTTGAACACGCGGTCGATATCCTCGCTGTCGAGCTTGGCCAGCATGTTCCCGGCCAGGCGCTGGCTCGGGCCGCGGCGGCCGTAGGCGTCGGCGACGAGGTCGAGATACTCGACGATCACGCTGTAACAATTGGCAAATGAGCGCGGCATCTGCTTGTTCAGCATCAGGAGGTCCGCCACCAGCAGCGGCTTGACGCTCTCGCGATAGACCCAGTGATAGGCGTTGAAGGCCGACACCTCGCGCAGGATCGTGGTCCATTGGAAGTAGTCGAGGCTGCCGCCGACCGTCTCGTTCTGCGGCAGCAGGATCTGGTACTTCACGTCGAGGATGCGGGCGGTGTTGTCGGCCCGCTCGATCGCCGTGCCGAGTCGGGTGAACCAGAACGCGTCGTTGCGCAGCATGGTGCGGAAGGCCGAGCCGTCGAAGGTCAGCGAGACGGTCTTCACCCAGTCGAGGAAGCGGCTGAACTCGTCGCGGCTGAGCTCCTTGCCGGCGTAGTTGCGCAGCTCCAGCCACGCGCCGTTGATCGCGTCCCACATCTCGGTGGTGAGCGCGGTGCGCACCGAGCGGGCGTTCTCGCGGGCCGATTCGATGCAGGAGCGGATCGACGAAGGATTGTGCGGGCTGAAGGCCAGGAAGTCGCAGACCGTGTCGGCATTCACGACACTGTAATGCGGCTTGAACAGGTCCGGGTCGCCGGCCGAGGCGAGGGCGGATTCCCACTCGTTGGTCTCGCCGCCACCATAGCTGGTCGGCAGCGAGGCGAGCCGGTGCGCCGCGTCGAGGATGCGCGCGACGAAGTCGGCGCGCTCCACGTAACGCGAGAGCCAGAAGAGGTTGTCGGCAGTCCTGGAGAGCATGGTGTGCGAACTCGGATCGGCTCGGCGGCAGGCGGCGCGTCTGGCAGTGTGGAAGCGCTGGGGACCTTAAGCGTCGAGCACCCAGGTATCCTTCGTACCACCGCCCTGGCTGGAATTGACAACCAGGGACCCCTCTTTCAGCGCGACGCGGGTCAGCCCCCCGGGCACGATGCGGATCTGGTCCGCGCCGTTCAGCACGAACGGCCGCAGGTCGACATGGCGCGGGGCGACCCCGGAGGCCACGAAGGTCGGGCAGGTCGAGAGCGACAGGGTCGGCTGGGCGATGAACCCGTCCGGGGCATGCTTGAGCTTCTTGGCGAAATCCTCGATCTCGCGCTTGCTCGCATGCGGCCCGACCAGCATGCCGTAGCCGCCCGATCCGTTGACCTCCTTCACCACCAGCTGGGACAGGTTGTCCATCACGTAGGCGAAGGACTCCTTCTCACGGCAGCGATAGGTCGGCACGTTGTGCAGGATCGGCTCCTCGCCGGTGAAGAACTTCACGATCTCCGGCATGTAGCTGTAGACGGCCTTGTCGTCCGAGATGCCGGTGCCCACGGCGTTGGCCAGGGTCACGGAGCCGCGCTCGTAGGCGTTCATCAGGCCCGGCACGCCGAGGACCGAATCGGGGCGGAACACCAGGGGATCCAGGAAGTCGTCGTCGAGGCGGCGGTAGATGACGTCGACCCGGCGCGGCCCCTCGGTGGTGCGCATGTAGACCACGTCGTCCTTGGTGAAGAGGTCGGACGCCTCCACCAGCTCGACACCGAGCTTGTCGGCCAGGAACGAGTGCTCGTAGAAGGCCGAGTTGTAGCGGCCGGGGGTCAGCAGCACCACCGTGGGGTCGCGCGTGGTGGAGCCCGGTGCGAGGCTGCGCAGGGTCGCCAGCAGGGCGTCCGGGTAGTTCTCGACCGGCGCGACCCGGTGCTTGGAGAACAGGTCCGGGAACAGCCGCAGCATCACCTCCCGGTTCTCCAGCATGTAGGACACGCCGGACGGGATCCGGGCATTGTCCTCCAGGACGAAGAAGTCCTTCTCGCCGGTGCGGACGATGTCGATGCCGGCGACGTGGACGTAGAGGTCGTGCGGGACCCGGAACGAGCGCATCTCCATCCGGTAATGGGCGTTGCGGTAGACGAGGTCGGCCGGGATGATGCCGGCTTTGATGCATTCCTGCGCGCCGTAGACGTCCTTCAGGAACAGGTTGATCGCGGTCACCCGCTGCTTGAGCCCACGCTCGAGGAAATCCCACTCCGGCTTGGTGATCACCCGCGGGATGATGTCGAACGGGATCAGCCGCTCGGTCGATTCGTTGTCGCCGTAGACCGCGAAGGTGATTCCGATCCGGCGGAACAGCAACTCGGCCTGGCTGCGGCGGGTGTTGAAATGCTCGGGCGGCGTGGTCTCGAGCCAGGTCTTCAGCTTGCCATAGGCGTCGCGGACGGCGGCCGGGTCGGCGGCGCCGTTGCCGATCCCGTTCATCTCGTCGAAGGCCGTCAACGCCATTCCGATTCTCCCTAACGCTCCCGCTCTTCAGGCAAGAGACGCGCCACCCAGCAGGGCTATACGCGCGGGCACCAACGCTCAAGTCGGCCGGAAGATCAGAACAGCTTGAGGCCTTTCAGGCTGGCATGTCCGTTTCGACCCAGGATGATATGGTCGTGCACTACAATCTTCAGTGGTGCCAGCACCGACACGATTTCGCGAGTCATCGCGACGTCGGCCGTGGACGGACTGGGATCGCCCGACGGGTGGTTGTGGGCCAGGATGATCGCGGTGGCCGAGAGTTCCAGGGCCCGGCGGGCGACCTCCCGGGGATAGACCGGCGTGTGGTCGACCGTGCCGCGGCCCTGGACCTCGTCGGCGATCAGGTGGTTGCGCTTGTCGAGGAACAGGATGCGGAACTCCTCGCGCGCCGCGAACGCCATGGTGGCCCGCAGGTACTCGCTCAGCGCGCTCCAGGAATTGAGCACCGCGCGCTCGCGCAGCGCGCCGCGGGCGAGCCGCCGTCCCGCCGCTTCGATCAGCTTGAGGTCGGCGGCGACCCCGGCGCTCACGCCCTCGACCTCCATCAGCCGGGCCGGCTCGGCGCTCAGGACCTCGGCGAAGCTGCCGAACCGTGCGACCAGGGCCTTGGCCAGGGGCTTCACGTCCCGTCGGGGGATCGCCCGGAACAGGACGAGCTCCAGAAGCTCGTAGTCCGGCAACGCCTCGGCTCCGGCTACCGCGAACTTCTCCCGCAGGCGGTCGCGATGGCCGTGGAAATGCGGCGGCTCCTTGGCGACCGGCGCGGCGCTCCCGGGGAACAGCCCGGCCGCCCCGTCGTCCGCAGCCATGGCCGGTCAGGCCGCCGGGTTGATGGGCTGATGCAGCCCCTTCGGCGAGACCGTGAAGATCTCGACGCCGGTCTCGGTCACCGCCACGGTGTGCTCGAACTGGGCCGAGAGCGAGCGGTCCCGGGTCACCGCGGTCCAGCCGTCGCCCAGGACCTTCACGGCCGGGCGGCCGAGATTGATCATCGGCTCGATCGTGAAGAACTGGCCCGGCTTCAGCGGCACGTCGTAGCTCGCCTCGACGTAGTGCAGGATGGTGGGCGCGTCGTGGTAGATCCGCCCGAGCCCGTGGCCGCAGAAGTCGCGGACCACCGAGCAGCGCTCGCTCTCGGCAAACGTTTGAATCGCCCGGCCGATATCGTTGGTCGATCCGCCCGGCTTCACCGCCGCGACGCCGCGCATCAGCGCCTCGTAGGTGATCTCGCACAGGCGCTGCGCCTTGCGGGGAACCTCGCCGACATAGGCCATCCGGCTCGAATCGCCGTGCCAGCCGTCGAGGATCAGGCAGCAATCCAGGTTGACGATGTCACCCTCGCGCAGGGGCTTGTCGTTCGGGATGCCGTGGCAGACCACGTGGTTGATCGAGGTGCAGATCGACTTCGGATAGCCGCGATAGAGCAGCGACGCGGGATAGGCGCCGTGATCCATCGCGAAGGTGTAGGCGAGCTTGTCGAGCTCCTCGGTGGTGACGCCGGGCTGGGTCGCCTCCATCAGCAGATCGAGAGCCTCGGCCGTCAGGCGCCCGGCCCGACGCATGCCCTCGAATCCCTCCGGGCCGTGGATCGGCGGCTCCGGCGCCCGGCGCGTACCCTGCGCGGTGGCCTGTTCCTGTTGCATCGTCGAGACTTTTTGCGGCGTCGGAGAGCGGGTGTCCTGCATATGTACGGTGCGCGGCGCGGCAGGCCAAGCCGCATGCGCGGAACGGCGCGCGGACGCGCGGCGGGGGAGGCTTGCGCGGGCCGCGGGGCTGGCGGCATAAGCGGGATCATGGCGCCCGGGGATGCCCGGGCAGATTCGCCCCGTGGACGGGTCTGGGGCAGGCGAGGGCCGTATGGCAGGCAAGGCGGTACCGCACTTCCACAACGAGCCGGGCGTCCCGGTGGTCGCTGTCGGGGTGAAGGAATTCATGTGCATCGGCGCGTTGCCGCCGTTCGATCACCCGCACGTGTTCCTCGACATGGGCGCCGACACCGAGATCATCTGCCAGTACTGCTCGACGCTCTATCGCTACCGCGCCGGCCTCAAGGCCGACGAGGCGGATCCGCAGGCCTGCGTCTGGCACGACACGGCCTCGGTCGCCGCGGAGTAGCACACCCCACATTGCCCACGGACAGTCGAACGCCCTTGGAAATCGGGATCGTCGGGGCCGGGATCGGCGGTCTGACCGCCGCCCTGGCGCTGTCGGATGCCGGGCATTCCGTGACGGTGATCGAGCGCCGCACCGGCTTCAGCGAAGTCGGGGCCGGGATCCAGGTCTCCCCGAACGCCAGCCGGGTGCTGGCCGGCCTCGGCCTCTCGACGGCGCTGCGACGGGCCGCGAGCGAGCCGCCGGCGGTCGAGGTCCGCGCCCTCCACAGCGGTCGAAGGATCGGCGGCGTCAGCCTCGGCGGGCCGGCGCAGCAGCGCTTCGGTGCGCCCTATTACGTGATCCACCGGGCCGACCTCCAGACGCTGCTGCTCGACGCCCTGCGCAGC
The DNA here is from genome assembly GCF_054818005.1 of Methylobacterium sp. CM6246. Taxonomy (NCBI): domain Bacteria; kingdom Pseudomonadati; phylum Pseudomonadota; class Alphaproteobacteria; order Hyphomicrobiales; family Methylobacteriaceae; genus Methylobacterium; species Methylobacterium sp. CM6246. Next base: position 4,881,434 of record NZ_JBTXKY010000001.1, on the reverse strand, counting down.
CGCCCGGCGATCCGGCTGATGATGGGCCGCGCGATCACCGGGCTGGCCGAGACCGGTGCCGGCGCCGTCCTGACCGCCGAGAGCAGCAGCGGCGGCGCGCAGGCGTTGCCGTTCGACCTCGTGATCGGCGCCGACGGCCTGCGCTCGCGCCTGCGCGGCCATCTCGACGCGGCTCCGATCCGGCCGGGCCGCGCGGCCGCATGGCGCGCCCTGATTCCGAGCGAGGCGGTGCCGGAGGCGCTGCAGGGCCCGGCCACCAGCCTGTGGCTCGGCCGCGGACGGCACGTCGTCCACTACCCGGTGCGGAGCGGGCGCTTCCTCAACGTCGTGGCGGTGGTGCCCGAGGCGGTGGGCGACGAGGATTGGGGCCGCCTCGGCGAGCCCGCCGTGCTGCGCGCCCATTTCCGCGGCTGCGCCGGGCCGCTGCGCGACCTGCTGGGCCTGCCCGATTCCTGGTTGGTCTGGTCGCTCGCCGACCGGGCCGTGGCCCATCCGATGGCCTCAGGCCGGGTCGCGCTGATCGGCGACGCCGCGCATCCGGTCCTGCCCTACCTGGCCCAGGGCGCGGCCCTGGCGATCGAGGATGCCGCCGTGCTGGCGCGGTCGCTGACCGACCACGCGGACGTCCCGGTGGCGCTCGCGGCTTACGCCACGGACCGCACCGCCCGGGTCCGGCGGGTTCAGAAGGCCGCCCGCGCCAACGGCCGGACCTACCACGCCGGCGGCCTCGTGGGCCTCGCCCGCAACGCCGTGATGGCCCGCCTCGGCCCCGACGGCATGCGCGACCGCTACGCCTGGCTGTACAGCTGGACGCCCCCGGCTTGATCGCGTGCCCCGTCGCGGCTACCGAGGGGATCATGCGGACGTGGCGGAACCGGTAGACGCACGAGACTTAAAATCTTGCGGCCGCAAGGCTGTGCGGGTTCGAGTCCCGCCGTCCGCACCAACACTGGGCAGGTTTCGGGGTACCCGGCCGAACCGGTCGGGGTATTATCCGGGGTCACAGCAAAAGCTGCGTGATGGCCGGCGCTCATGCCCCTTGGGACTTCGATCGCCCGCACGCTGCCAAATGGTCTGCGAGCGACGCCGCTCCGGGATCCGCGACCGAGCTTCGAATCAGGCTTGATGCTCAGTGGCATGACGATCTCGCCCGAGAAAGAACTGAAGCCACCAGCAGCAATGCCGATTTGGCGCGTGGACGATCCCTGCGATGGCAGGGGGAAACGATTTGGCCCTGCTGCACGCCCAACGGGACTTGAACCTGCGGCACGCCATCGTTGGCTCGTTTGCTAGCGCCCGCGCCGCGACTGTTATGCTATCATGCGCACAGCCCTTGCAGTCCTCGTCTTCGTTGTTGCTGCAGATAGGGCACAGGCTCAGACGATCCAAAAGGCTATAGAGGCCAGGCAGTTGCGGTCCGCGGGATCCGGTGCGTCGATTCAGGCCGCGATGGGTTCGTGTGCGAGGCGGAAGCAGACGGTCGACGCCTCCGGCTGGATGCGTCCGGGCTCGGCGGGACGACAGATGCGATGGCCGAGAAGCTGATCGGCCCGTGCAATGGGCTCGCGGCGCTCGCCAAGCCCATCTGCACCGTCGATGTGGCGTTCACCCCGACCGGCTCTGGCTTCGAGGCTGTGGTGACGATCATCAAGACGTCCGAGATCGAGGTCACTGCACCGCGGCGGCGACGACCGGGAGGCTGCAGTAGCGGCGCGCACCGGCGCGCGGCCGCGCAAGGACACCCGAGCCCGGATCCTCGCCGTGCTCACGAGAGAACCCGCAACCGCCAGGCAAATCGCTGAACGTGTGGAGATCCGAGGAGGGGACAGGGGCAGGGAGGCTACCCTGGGGCTGGCGCGCCTTGAAGCTGAAGGCCTGGCGATCAGGGAGGAGGTGCGGCGGCAGTTTCCGCGCTGGCGGGCGGTTCCGGCCGTTCTCGCCGCGCCACGATCCGACAGCGATCCCGAAGCGTGACCTCGTGCTTCGGCCACAGCTCGCACGCGGTCTCGAACGCGGCCCGCGCCATGGCGATCGGATAGATCACCGCGAGTTGCGCCTCGACGCAGCCGCCCGTTTCCTTCCAGACCTCGATGGTGAAGGGCACGCCCGGCGGGACCGGTGTCGTCGGACGCGCGGGCGGCGGCAGCGTGATCGCGGCCAGACACAGGTGCTCGTATTTCCGCGCGGGCGGCGAGCCGGGCGGGCGCTGGTACCGGCACGAGGCCGTCAGGATGCGCAGGATATCGAGCGTTGACACATCTGGCCCGAACCGCTCCCGGAGGCTCGCGACCGAATACCGGCCGGATCGCTTGCAGGACGAGCAATCCACGTAGACCCGCCCGGGCAGAACATCCCGCAGAGACCCCACCGCCATCGCCTCCGTTCTGGAACGAAGGCGGAACATGCCAGATCCGGCCGCGCGGTTCAGCGGGGCGCGAACTCGGCCGGCGACACGGTGGTGGAGAGCTGTGGATCGCGTTGAAGAACGCCAGCGCTATCAGGCGCTTCGAGCGCCCTTCGGCCTTGCCGTCTGTTCAGCGCCTGGGAGGGTGCCGCGCATTCTTTCGGCTGCGCGCCGTCCTGGATGGCTTGCCGGAAATCGGGCCTCGGGTAATCCTACCGGGATGCGCACAGCCCTCGCCGCCCTCGCCTTCGCCGCCGCCACCGGTGGGGCCAGCGATAGGGCCTACGCATGGGACGCCTGCGAGGCGATCGCGCTGCGCGACGTCCCGGCCATGGAAGCGCCTGACGCGATCCTGGCGAAGGGCGAGCTCGATGGCGGCATCACGCAGTACCGGATCAACAAGGCGACGAAGCGGGCCGTGTTCTGCTCCCACGGCGGCCACTGCTACCCGACCCACCTGACCGTGAAGGGCGAGACGGTCGAGGCGTTGCGCCTCACCAACTGCAAGGTCGGCCCGAAATCGAACGACCAAGATGACGAGGACACCTATTATCCCGTCGACATCATCCGCGAAAAGTTCACGCCAGGGCAGCTGCGTCGGTATGATACGGAAGACACCCTGGCGCGGATTGGCCTCTGCTCGGCATGCGTCGGCGATGTGGCGAGCCAGTATCTGGACAAGCCGACCTCGCGATGCGGGCTCCTGGTCAAGAGTGCCTTCGAGGGCGATCCGAAAGCGAAAGCTGCCCTCCAGAGCCCTCCGAACGCCTGCCAGAAACAGTGAGGGGCTGTTTGCCCACGCCGGCTGACGCTCCCGCGTTGTGCGCTCGGCCTCGGCTCCATCTGCCCCAGGGGCAGACCATTTCTGGGGTCGGTCGATCGCGAAGGCGACCGCTTCATCGAACCACCCTTCGCCGAAAGCGTTCTAGCCTCGTAATGGGGAGGAAAACCGAATGAAGGTGATTTCAGCGGCCGTCTTGGGTCTGGCACTGCTGGGCAGCGTGGCTCCGGCCTTCGCACAGCCCTATGGCGGGCGCGACTACGATCGCGGCGACTATGGCTCCCGCGACAGGGGCTACGGAGATCGCGGGTATGGCGACCGGGGCTATGGCGATCGTGACCGCCGCGATTACGATCGGGATAACGACCGAGGATCGCGAGGCCAGCGTGGCGACTACGCTTTCAACGAGGCGGAGTATCTGCGCTGTAACCCGGACGTGCGCCGGGCGGTCATTGGTCGAGCAATCAAGTCCGGTCTGGAACACTATCGGAAGGTCGGCATGGCGGAAGGCCGTAAGCTGAGCTGTTGATCGAGAGGCGTCGGCACGGTCCTGAGTGACCGGCCGCGAAAAGGCCCGCGCCGGCGAACCGGGCGGGCTTCTCCGATCCAACGCCGCTGGGGATAAGCCTCAGACCCGGTGAACATCGATCGCTGATGCACACAAAGGAAAGCCCGCCGCGGCGCTGAGCCGGGCGGGATTTTGTCAACCGAATTGAGATCTTCAGATCTTCACGGCCTCGGCGGCCATATTGGACCGCAAGGCCTCCGGGAGATCGGCGAAAGCGTGGTACCCGGCAGCCTGCGCCGCAACATCAAGTGCGCGATCCGCACTCTCAGCCTTACCCGTCCAAAGCACTGCCCTGCTGCTCTTCTGCCTCACCTGAAAGATGGTCATGGGTACCTCAAGCCGAAGCGTTCTGCTGTTAAAGCGGCACCCGCCTAAGTCGGTTCCACGGATCGCCGTCCAGACGCCCGCCGGCGGGGATCGCGCCAATCCTACCGATCATTAGGCGACCTACGAAAAAGCCCCGCGCGGCGGCTGCCGGCGGGGCGAAGGTTGTGACCTCGAACTCGGGGGAGTCTGAAATCGCGTCGGCCATACCCTGGATGCTGACGAAGATAACCTCGTCATGGCGCCGCACCCACCATGTCTCCGATGCGGGCACACTCGATACGACCGACTTGGTAGGGGCTTTTAGAAGCCTCCTCGGCCTCCATACCCATATCCGTGGCCGTAACCCCGGCCATAACCGCGACCGTAGCCTCGCTCACCGCCGTAGCCGCGGCCATACCCTCTCCCATAGCCATAGCCGCGCCCGTAGCCGCGCGGGCCGCCATAGCCGTGGCGGTGACCGCCGAAGCCGGGTCCGAAGCGGGGCCCCCCGTAGCCATACTGGATCTCTTGCACCGCAGAAGCAGCTTCCGGTACGGCTCCGATGCCGATCTGAGCCGCTGAAGCTTGCATGGGTGCGATAAACAAGCTGGCTGCGAACAGCCCAGCTGTCAGTGCCGGTACTTTGAACAAACGCTTGCTCCTGGCCACATCCCCAGGTTGAGGCGGCGGCTTTTGACCAACCCGAGAGCCGCTCATACCGTTCCAGACGCTCGCCATCCGCTGCTCGTGAGGTTCACCGCACCGTTCTTGAAAACTTGCGCCGCACGGCCGTGCGGGTTCGAGTCCCACCGTCCACATCGGGGGCTGTTTCGATTGCAACGCCTCCGACCAACGGCGTTGCTGCACCAATCATCCTCGCGCATCTCTCCAGCGTAGGCGGCAGCCCTGAGGACAGGATCTTGCCGATCCACCGGCTCCCCCCTGTCGCAGGCGGGACGGAACATCGCGCAGATTCGTTTCAGACAGCCGAAACCTTCGCGAAGAGCAGACGAAGCAGCACACCCCGGGAATGATTAACTTTAAAATTTTTATCTTTTCTAAAAAAACATCGGATACAATTCTTACAACGCCTGCTCAATTGACTATTTTTACTCCATAAATTCTCGCTTCAGTCGCATTATGTGGTCTGACATTTCTGCGGTAGCCTGAACCGATGACGCGCACCTGCTCCTGAGCGGCGGCGCTCGCTAAGAGCTTCGTTAAAGCTTCATCACGAAATTGGAGACCCATCGGATGTGGCTCCGGCACCACGAGCGGGTCCCGATCAGGCATTTGCCAACACCCATGAGCTGCCACGTACTTTGACGGGCGCGGGAGATCGGTTTAGAGGTGATCGCGCACGACAAGCAATAACCATGCCGCTGGCAGCGTCGCCCGGCTGGTCGTTCACGCTGAAAGGGCATTGGGGCCTCTTATGAGTTTGGTGCAACGGCTGGAAGTGCGTCAGGGCCAAGCCCTGGTGATGACGCCGCAGCTCCTGCAAGCGATCAAACTCCTGCAACTGTCGCATCTCGATCTCGCCGCCTATGTCGAGACCGAGCTGGAGCGGAACCCTCTTCTTGAACGCGCCGAAGCCGAGGGTCCCGCGACCGGTGACGCTGAAGCGGCCGGTCCGTCGAGCGAGGCCTCGGGCGAGTCATTCGACGCATCAGACCCCGATTCGTGGCAGCCGCCGGAGCTCAATCCGAGCCGCGGTGAGATCGAGACCGATTTCGACGCGCGGCTCGACAACGTCTTCCCCGACGACGCCCCCACGCGGGTCCAGGAATCCTCCGCGGGCGACATGCTCTCGTTGACCCCGCCGCCCTACGGCAGCAGCGGCGGCAGCTTCGATTCCGAGGCGCCGGATTTCGAGGCGGCCCTGACGGCCGAGATCTCCCTGCGCGACCACCTCGCGGGCCAGCTCGAGCTGGCGACGCGGGATCCGGTGGAGCGGCTGATCGGCGGCTTCCTGATCGACGCGGTCGACGAGGCCGGATACCTGCGCGAGACGGTGGAGGGCGTGGCCCAGCGCCTCGGCGCGGACGCCGACACGGTGGCTCGGGTGCTGACCCAGGTCCAGAGCTTCGACCCGCCCGGCATCGCCGCCCGGGACCTCGCCGAGTGCCTGGCGATCCAGCTGCGCGAGCGCGACCGGTATGACCCGGCGATGCAGGCCCTGGTCTCCCGTCTCGACCTCGTGGCCAAGCGCGATTTCACCGCCCTGCGCCGTCTGTGCGGCGTGGACGATGAGGATCTCGTCGAGATGCTGGGCGAGATCCGAAGGCTCGATCCAAAGCCCGGACGGGCCTTCGGATCGAGCGCCGTCGAAGTGCTGATCCCGGACGTGTTCGTGCGCGCCGCCCCGGACGGGTCCTGGCTGGTCGAGCTCAACGGCGAGGCGCTGCCGCGGGTGCTGGTCAACCAGAGCTACTATGCCCGGGTCGTGCGCGGCGCCTCCGCCGAGGGCGACAAGGCTTTCCTGTCCGAGGCGCTGCAGAACGCCAACTGGCTCACCCGGTCGCTGGAACAGCGTGCCCGCACGATCCTGAAGGTCGCCACCGAGATCGTGCGCCAGCAGGACGGGTTCTTCGTCCACGGCGTCACGCATCTGCGCCCGCTGAACCTCAAGACCGTGGCCGAGGCGATCGGCATGCACGAATCGACCGTGTCCCGGGTGACCTCCAACAAGGCGATCGGGACGAGCCGCGGCACCCTGGAGATGAAGTACTTCTTCACCGCCGCGATCCCGGGCGCGGCCGGCATGGCGGCCCATTCGTCGGAAGCCGTGCGCCACCGGATCAAGCAGCTCGTCGACGGCGAGACGCCGGACGACGTGCTCTCCGACGACGCGCTGGTGCAGAAGCTGCGCGGCGAGGGTGTCGACATCGCCCGCCGGACCGTAGCCAAGTACCGAGAATCGTTGCGGATCCCGAGTTCGATCGAGCGCCGCCGCGAGCATTACGCTCACGGCTCGGCCCATCACGGGGCTCTGGCGCTGCGCTGAGACTCTGCGGGACGGCCTTGCGCCGCGCCGCCGTCCGGCTCATCGGTCGCGCGCCGAATCACGACGCCCGGACCCGCGATGACCCCGACCGCCCAGCCACCGCGCAGCCTCACCGCCATCGTGCTCGCGGCCGGAAAGGGCACGCGGATGCGCTCGGACCTGCCGAAGGTGCTCCACCGGGTCGCCGGGCGCAGCATGCTGGGCCACGTGCTGGCCGCCGTGCAGGCGGCGGGCGCCGGCCGGATCGCCGTGGTGGCCGAGCCCGGCCGCGACGACGTCGCCGCCGAAATCGCCCGGGAGGCACCCGGCGCGCAGGTCTTCCCGCAGGCCGAGCGGCTGGGCACCGCCCACGCGGTGCTGGCCGCCCGGTCCGTGCTCGAAGGCCCCGACGACGACGTGGTCATCGCCTTCGGCGACACCCCGCTGATCAGCGCCGAAACCTTTCTCCGCCTTCGCGCGCCCCTGGCGGAGGGTGCAGCGGTTGCCGTCCTCGCGTTCGAGAGCCCGACCCCGACCGGCTACGGCCGGGTGCTCACCGAGGGCAGCCGGGTCCTGGCGATCCGCGAGGAGAAGGATGCGAGCCCGGCCGAGCGGGCCGTGACCCTGTGCAATGCCGGTCTCATGGCCTTGGGAGGTCGGCACGCGCTGGCGCTGCTCACGCGCATCGGCAATGACAACGCCGCCGGCGAATACTACTTGCCCGACGCGGTGGCGCTCGCCGTCGCGGACGGGCTCTCGGTCACGGTCGTGCCCGTGGACGAGGCGGAGGCGCAGGGCGTCAACGACCGGGTCCAGCTCGCCGTCGCCGAGGCCGCGATCCAGATCCGGCTGCGCCGCAGCGCCATGCTGGGCGGCGCTACGCTCGTCGCCCCCGAGACGGTGTTCCTCAGTCACGACACGATCCTCGGACGCGACGTGGTGGTGGAGCCGCACGTGGTGTTCGGGCCGGGCGTCCGGGTCGCGGACGGCTGCACGGTGCGGGCCTTCGCGCACCTCACCGACACCGTCCTCGAAGGTGGCGTTCGCATCGGGCCGTTCGTGCGCCTGCGTGGCCATGCCGTCCTCGAGACCGGCGCGGAACTCGGCAACTTCGTCGAGCTCAAGAACGCCCGGATGGGCGCGGGCGCCAAGGCCGCGCACCTCACCTATCTCGGCGACGCGGAGGTCGGCGCGAAGGCCAATATCGGCGCCGGCACGATCACCTGCAATTACGACGGCGTGCTCAAGCACCGGACCACGATCGGCGCCGGCGCCTTCATCGGGTCGAACTCGGCCCTGGTGGCCCCGGTCACGGTCGGGGAGGGCGCCTACGTGGCCTCCGGCTCGGTCATCACCGACGCCGTGCCCGACGGCGCCATGGCGATCGCCCGTGGCCGACAGGTGGTGAAGCCGGGCTGGGCTAAGCTGAAGCGGGCGGCGCTGCTCGCCGAGAAGGCAATGCGCGGGGGGCGTTGACGCCCGCGGATCCGGGGCCGGCTCTCGATCCGCTCAGTCGTGCGATTGTTGATTGCGACCGATGTCGGTCGCCCGGCATTTTTGGCTCGGGGCGGCGTCCCTCGGCTGCCCCGAAGGTAGCGGACGTTCCGTATCCGCCGCATCTCAATTGATCAGGCAAAGAGCCAGCGGCCCAGATGATTGTAGTAAGACCTGTCCCAATTTTCATAACAACGTCACACCATTGACCGGAGGCATGCTGAGTGCAAGCCTGCAGGCGGGTGTCGGGATATGTGTGCTGGGGCGACGCTCCGATCACGGCATGACGACCCGCGGGCGATCCCGCCTGTCCGTTCACCACGTTAAGGTGGCCGTTCCGCCTCCGACCTTTGCCGGTCGCGCGAACCATGGTCCGCCCGTCCCGGAAGCCGCCCCTCGATTCGGTCGCGCTGGACAACCGCCGACGCCCCGGCAGAGAGAGCTTGACCCGACAGCGATACCCTGCGGGACGGCTGCGCTTGACGCACATCGGCGCAGCTGGGACACGGCCGCCGCCCTTCTCGGACATCGGCCCGCACGATGCTGCTCAACCGCTTGTTTCCCGTCTGCGCCGTCCTGGCAGCGGCCACGGCCTATTTCGCGCCGGACGTGTTCCTGCCGGTGCTCCCGCACGTCGCAATCTTGCTGGCCGTGATCATGTTCGCCCTCGGCGTGACGCTGACGCCCGCGGATTTCGGCCGGATCCTGGCCCGGCCCGCGCCGGTCGCGGCCGGGGTGGTCGTCCACTACCTCGTGATGCCTGCCGCCGCCTGGGCCATCGCCCACGCCCTCGGCATGGGCACCGAGCTCACGACCGGCATGGTGCTGGTCGGCAGCGTCGCCAGCGGCACGAGCTCCACCCTGATGGTCTACATCGCCGGTGGCGATGTCGCGCTGTCGGTGACGATCGCCACGGCGTCGACGCTGGTGGGTCTCGTGGCGACGCCGCTGCTGGTGCGCCTCTACGTCGACGCCGCCGTGCCGGTGGACGTGGCGGGGCTCCTGGCCAGCCTCGTGGAGATCGTGGCCGCGCCGGTGGCTCTGGGGCTGGCGCTCAACCGGCTCGCGCCGCGACTCGTCGGGCGCATCGAGCGGGCTCTGCCCGCCGTGTCGATGATCGCCATCCTGCTGATCATCGGCGCCGTCGTGGCCGGCAGCGGGGCGAGCATCGCGGCCGTCGGCCCACTCGTGCTGCTGGCGGTAGTGTTGCACAACGGAGCCGGTCTGGTCTGCGGCTACTGGAGCGGGCGCCTGCTCGGCTTCGATGAGGGCACCTGCCGAACCTTGGCCCTGGAAGTCGGCATGCAGAATTCCGGCCTCGCGGCGGCGCTGGGCAAGCTCTATTTCTCGCCGCTGGCCGCCCTGCCGGGCGCGGTCTTTTCCGTCTGGCACAACCTGTCGGGCTCGGTACTCGCCAGTCACTGGTCGGGACGGAACGCAGCCATCGTCACGCGCGGACCCGCGCCCTCATAAAAGAACCACCGAGGCGACCGCGCACATCAGCATCGATTCGGCCGGGGCTGGCCCTGCGCGGCCCTGATCCGGTACACGTGACGCTCGGCTCGGCGGTGAGCGAACGGCCCGGAGCTTGCGCGGCGCGTCCGCGCGCGGCCACCCGGGCGTCAAAGCGAGAGACACTTCCATGTGCGGCATCGTCGGCATCGTCGGGCGCGACGCGGTGGCGGGGCAGGTGATCGAGGCCCTGCGGCGGCTCGAATACCGCGGCTACGATTCCGCCGGCATCGCCACCCTGGAGCACGGGCAGCTGGCGCGGCGCCGCGCCTCGGGCAAGCTGGTCAACCTGGAGGCCCGGCTCGCGCAGGAGCCGCTCACCGGTACGATCGGCATCGGCCACACCCGCTGGGCGACGCACGGCCGGCCCAACGAGACCAACGCCCACCCGCACGCCACCAAGCGCCTCGCCGTCGTCCATAACGGCATCATCGAGAATTTCAGCGAGCTGAAGGCCGAGCTGGAGGCCGACGGCATCGTGTTCGAGAGCCAGACCGACACCGAGGTCGTGGCCCAGCTGGTCAGCCGCAACATGGACCGGCAGATGAGCCCGGTCGACGCGGTCGCCGCCGCCCTGCCGCGGCTGCGCGGCGCCTTCGCGCTGGCCTTCATCTTCTCCGGCGAGGAAAACCTGCTGATCGGTGCCCGCCACGGCGCGCCGCTCGCGGTCGGCTTCGGCCAGGGCGAGACCTTTCTCGGCTCCGACGCCCTGGCGCTCGCCCCGTTCACCGACGCCATCACCTACCTCGACGAGGGCGACTGGGCGATCCTGACTCGGGACGGCGCCGAGATCCGCGACCAGTCCGGCGCCCGCGTCCAGCGCCCGCGCCAGAAGATCGCCACGCAGGCCTACCGGATCGACAAGGGCGAGTACCGCCACTTCATGGCGAAGGAGATCCACGAGCAGCCCGAGGTGGTGGGCCGCACGCTCGCCCACTACGTCGACATGGCCAACGGCCGGGTGATGCTGCCCGAGGCGCTGCCGTTCGACTTCGCCAAGCTCAGCCGCGTCTACATCACCGCCTGCGGCACGGCGTTCTATGCCGGGCTGGTGGCGCGCTACTGGTTCGAGCAGGTCGCGCGCCTGCCGGTGGAGATCGATGTCGCCTCCGAGGCCCGATACCGCGAGGCGCCGCTCGAGAAGGACGGGCTGACGCTCGTCATCTCGCAATCGGGCGAGACCGCCGACACCCTGGCCTCGCTGCGCTACGCCAAGAGCCAGGGCCAGCACACGCTCAGCGTGGTCAACGTGCCGACCTCGACCATCGCGCGGGAATCCTCCGTGGTGATGCCGACGCTCGCTGGCCCCGAGATCGGCGTCGCCTCGACCAAGGCGTTCTCGTGCCAACTCACCGTGCTGCTGTGCCTGGCCATCGCGGCCGGCCGGGCGCGGGGCACGCTGGATGAGGCCGGGGAGCGCCGGCTGGTGGACGCTCTGATCAAGGCGCCGGGCCTGATGGCGGAGGCGCTGACCCGCGAATCGGAGATCGAGCTCCTGGCCCGGGACGTCGCGAAAGCGCGGGACGTGCTTTATCTCGGCCGCGGCACCAGCTACCCGATGGCGCTGGAGGGCGCGCTGAAGCTGAAGGAGATCAGCTACATCCACGCCGAGGGCTACGCGGCGGGCGAGCTGAAGCACGGTCCGATCGCGCTGATCGACGAGAGCGTGCCGGTGATCGTGATCGCGCCCCACGACGCGGTGTTCGAGAAGACGGTGTCGAACATGCAGGAGGTCGCCGCCCGGGGCGGGCGGATCGTGCTGATCGGCGACGCCAAGGGCGCGGCCGAGCACGGGCTCGACACCATGGCCACCGTGACCATGCCGGACCTCGACCCCACGGTGGCACCGATCGTGTACGCGGTGCCGATCCAGCTGGTGGCCTACCACACCGCGGTGTTCATGGGGAAAGACGTCGACCAGCCCCGGAACCTCGCCAAGTCGGTCACCGTGGAGTAGCCGCACCGACCAACAGGGACCCCGATGACCGAGAGAGACGCCGCCGCGATCCGCTGGCTCGAAGGACAGGAGGGCGCCATGCTGGCCCTGCTCGAGGAGCTGGTGAACATCGATTCCGGCTCCTACGACAAGGCCGGGGTCGACGCGGTCGGCGCCCGCATCGCGTTCTTCCTGGCCGAGCACGGCGTCTCGGTCACCACCATCCCGGTGGAGGATTACGGCGACGCGCTGAAGGCGCAGGTCGCCGGATCCGGCGGCGCGAACCGGCCGGTCGTGCTGATGGGCCACCGCGACACGGTCTTCCCGAAGGGCGAGGTCGCCCACCGGCCGTTCCGGATCACGGAGGGCCGCGCCTACGGGCCGGGCGTCGCCGACATGAAGGCCGGGCTGGTCATGAACGCCTTCGTGCTGGCGGCCTACCAGCAGGCCGGTGGCGCGCCGGTGCCGCTGGTAGGCCTGTTCACGAGCGACGAGGAGATCGGCTCGCCGGCCTGCCGGCCGATCATCGAGGAGACCGCCCGCGGCGCCCGCGCGGTGCTCAACGCCGAGCCCGGCCGGCCGTCCGGGAATGTCGTCACCGGCCGCAAGGGCGGTGTGTTCATGCACCTGGAGGTCCACGGCAAGGCTGCCCATTCCGGCGGCAACTACGCCGACGGGCGCAGCGCCATCGGCGAGCTCGCCCACAAAATCACCGCGCTCCACGCGATCACCGATCTCGACCGTGGCATCACGGTGAATGTCGGGCTGGTCTCGGGCGGCCAGTCGGTAAACACCGTGGCGCCCCGGGCGACCTGCGAGATCGACCTGCGCTACGTCACCCCGGCGGACCGGGACGCGGCCATGGGCCGGATCGCCGCGATCGTGGACGGTGCGACCGTGCCGGATACCCGGGCGCAGCTGACCATCAAGGGCGAGTTCCTGCCCCTGGTGCAGGACGAGGCCTCGCGCGCGCTGTTCGAGACCTACGCGCGGGGCAGCGCGCAGCATGGCGTCCGGATCGAGGGCGAGTTCGCCGGCGGCTGCGCCGATTCCGGCTTCACCGCGAGCGTCGGGTGCCCGACGCTGTGCGCGGTCGGGCCGGTCGGCGGCAAGGCGCACTCGCCCGAGGAATATCTGGAGGTGGCGAGCCTCGTCCCGCGGGCGCGCGCCATCGCCGAGACGGTCTCGGCGATGGCGGCCTGAGGCGTCTTCTCCCGGGCCGCGATCACCCCTCCACAAGCGCCAGCGCGGCCTCGGTGTAGCGATTGCCGCTGACCGCCTCCGGGGGCATCGCCGCGTCGATAGCGGCGAGGTCGTGGGCGCTGAGCACGATCGCCGCAGCGGCGGCATTCTCTTCGAGATGGCGGATCTTGCGGGCGCCCGGGATCGGCACGATTCCGGCGCCCCGGCTGAGGACCCAGGCCAGGGCGAGCTGAGCGGGTGTGACGCCCTTGTCGGCCGCCATGGAGGACAATGCGTCGACCAGCCTCTGGTTGGCCGCCAGGTTCTCGGCCTCGAAGCGCGGCAGGGTGCGGCGGAAATCGTCGGCTCCGAGGCCATCGAGGTCTCGAATGGCGCCGGTCAGGAGCCCGCGACCCAGCGGGCTGTAGGGCACGAAGCCGATACCGAGTTCGGCGCAGGTCGGCAGCACCGCGGCCTCCGGCTCACGGCTCCACAGGGAATACTCGCTCTGCACAGCGGCAATCGGATGGACCGCGTGGGCGCGCCGGATCGTGGCCGCGCCGGCCTCGGACAGGCCCAGCGCGCGCACCTTCCCGGCGCGCACGAGATCGGCCATCGCGCCGACGGTGTCCTCGATCGGCACCGCGGGATCGACCCGGTGCTGGTAGAATAGGTCGATCACCTCGACGCCGAGGCGCTGCAGCGAGGCGTCGCAGACCGCGCGGACATGCTCGGGCCGGCTGTCGAGGCCGACGATCCGGTCCCGGCCCTCTCCACTCTCGGCGATCTTGAAGCCGAACTTGGTGGCGATGACCACCTGGTCACGCACCGGCGCCAGGGCCTTCCCGACCAGCGTCTCGTTCTCGAACGGCCCGTACATCTCGGCGGTATCGAAGAATGTGACGCCGAGATCGACCGCCCGGCGCAGCGTGACGATGGCCTCCGCCTCCGGCTGGCCGCCATAGCCGAAGCTCATCCCCATGCAGCCGAGGCCGAGGGCGGAGACGGAGAGTTCGGAACCGAGTCGACGCTGTTGCATGGGATTTTCCTGTGGGTTCTCTCGCGAGTCGCTTGTACGAACCCGTCCCGACTGTGCATCGAGGCCAACGCTTAGGATAATCCGTGCTCTACAGCGCAGCCTGTCCTATCCGGCTCAACAGTGAAACGCACCGATCTCCCGGCCCTCGCGATCTTCGCCGCCGTCGCGGGGCGCCGCAGCTTCCGCGGGGCGGCCCGCGACCTCGGGCTCTCCGTCTCGGCGGTGAGCCACGCGATCAACGGGCTCGAGGCGAGCCTCGGGATCCAGATCCTGGCCCGGACCACCCGCAGCGTCGCCCCGACGGAAGCGGGACGGCGCCTGCTCACCGGACTCGAGCCGGCGCTCGCGGCGATCACCGAAGCGGTCGAGGCCGCCACCGCCTCGCAGCAGCGGCTCTCGGGAACGCTGCGCTTCTCGGTACCGCACTCGGCCGCCGAGATGCTGCTGCTCCCGCTCGCCGTGGCGTTCACGCGCGCGCATCCCGGCATCGCGATCGAGATCTGCGCGCAGGACGACCTGCGCGACATCGTGGCGGAGGGCTTCGATGCCGGCGTCCGGTTCGCCGAGAGCCTGGAGCAGGACATGATCGCGGTCCCGCTCGGCCCCGCTCAGTGCGCGGCGATCGTAGCGTCACCGTCCTACTTCGCGGACCAGCCGCGGCCGCGCACGCCGCAGGACCTCCACGACCACACCTGCATCAACCGTCGCTTCGCCGGCGGCGCCCTGTTCCGCTGGGATCTCGAGAAGGACGGCGCGGCCGTGACCGTCTCGGTCTCCGGAAGCCTGATCCTGGACGACATGGGGCTGATCGCGGAGGCGGCGCGGATGGGCGCCGGGCTCGCCTACGTGTTCGAGGCGCAGGTGACGGACGACCTCGCCTCCGGCCGGCTGGTCCGCGTGCTCGCGGATTGGTGCCCGCGCTTTCCGGGCTTTTTTCTTTACTACCCAAGCCGTCGGTTGATGCGACCGGTGCTCCGGGCCTTCCTCGATTTCGTCCGGGCCGAGGCCGCGGACGACCGATCACGGGTCCGAACCTTCGCATGAGGTCGAGTGATGAACCAGTTCCAATGATCGAGCTTCATCGGATCGTGCATGCGGCGCGGGTCTACCTCGAATTGCACTGGCCCGCGTGGCATGCGCGATGGGGGCCGCCGCCTCCGGCCTGCGCATCACAGTGGACCTGCGTCCGATCCAGTCTGTTCATTCAAAAATCGCTCGCTCACGCCAATATCTCTGCCGTGATCGTCAGTGGTGTTCCGACGTCCAGAGATCGATGCGGCTTCTTTGACGGGCTGACGTGGAACAGCCATGCTTGGGTGCGTACCAACCAAACAATCGTCGATGTGACAGCCGATCAATTTGCGGCCGCAGCCGTCATCATCACGGCGATCAGCGACGGTCGCTATCAAGAGGGTATCGGAACGGAAGCTCGACTTCCAGTCGGAACATCGCCTATCCGCGCTGTCGATGCTATCTGGCCGACCTGGGTCGAAGTCATGCGCGGCATCTGACCGTTGCGCCGATACCGTTTAGTCTCGCACCGCTCCGACGAGCCGCGATAGAAAGCTGTCCAGGGCCGCTTTGTCGATCCAGCGCAGGACGGCGACGAGGTCGTGGTCCGGATCGACCCAGATCACGTTGTTGCCGGCCCCGAGCGCGCTGAACGCGGACTCCGGCAGTTCGGGCTTGGCGGTCGGACCGCGGTTCAGCCACCACAGGTAGCCGTAATTCGCGAGCGTCGGCGACGGCGTCAGCATCGCGCGGATCCACCGCTCCGACAGGAGCCGGCGTCCGGCCCAGACGCCGCCGTGGGCGATCAGGAGCCCGAAGCGCGCATGGTCGTCCGCGCCGATGAACAGGCCACCGCCCCAATGGCCGCCACCGGGCACCGACTGGATCCGGGCCCCATCGATCTCGACCCAGGCGTTGTCGTAGCCGTGCCACGCCCAATCGTGGGACGCTCCGATCGGCTCGAAGATCCGCGTTCGCAGCACCTCCGGCAACGCGCGGCCGAAGCGGCGCATCAGGCAATACGCCAGCAGGTTCACCCGCACGTCGTTGTACTCGTAATGGCTGCCCGGGGCCTGGAGCGCGCGACGCTCACCCTTGCGGCTGTTGTCCGCCCCGGGACCGATCTGGCGGAAATGATCGACCTGGTCGGACTTTCCGAACAACGTGCCCTGCCACTCGCTCGATTGCTGCAGCAGGTGCCGCCAGGTGATCGCGCCGTTCCGCGGACCCTCGAGGAGAGGATCCGGGACGCTGTCCCGAACGGGCGCATCCACGTCCGGGATCAGCCCGTCATCGTGCGCGAGCCCGGCCAGGACGGCCAGATAACTCTTCGCGATGGAGAAGGTCATGTCGGGGCGCCGTGTATCGCCCCAGGCGGCCACGCGTCGGCCGCCCTTCAGGATCACGCCGGCCGGGCCGCCCCGCGGTCGCACCGGCCCGCCGATGTCGCTCCAGGGCCCGCGCTCGTTCCACTCGACCAGGCCGACATAGCGTCCGTCCGGGTAGTAGAGGCTGCGCGGCCAAGGGCTCTCGTTCGCCTCGGCATAGGAGATCGCCTCGGCCAGGGCCGCGGCATCGAGCCCGGCGGCCTCGGGCCTCAGGGTCTCCCACGTCTGCGTCGGACAATACGGCTCGGTCCCCTGCGTCACGCCCGTTCTCCCGTCGGCACCGGGTGGTCATAGCACCGACGGACCGGCACGCATGCGCCGCGCCAGGGCGTTCCCTGGAACGTCCTGGCGATTCGCCGCGGATGTCAGCGCACGGCGCGGTAGCGCTCCGCGGGTTGGACCTGGCCGAGATTCGGGATCATCGCGGTCCGCGCCCGATCGTACGCGTCCCACTGCGCGGCGTCGGGCAGGGGCGGGATCGTCACCGGCTCACGGAGGTCGAAGCCGACCAGGGCGGCGTCCACCAGGGCGCCCGTCTCCATCACGGCCGGTAGGCTGTTCACGTCGAGTCCGGCGCGCTCCCAGATCTCGGTGCGGGTCGCCGCCGGCAGGACCGCCTGGACGTAGACGCCCTTCGGCCCGAGCTCGGCGTGGAGCGCTGCGCTGAGATACTGCACGAAGGCCTTGGTGGCGCCGTAGACCGCCATTCCGAATTCCGGGACGAAGCCGACCACCGAACCGATATTGATGATGGCGCCTTCACCGGCCTCGGCGAAGCGCGGTGCGACCGCAGCGGCGAGGCGTGCCGGAGCGGTTGTATTGAGGGCGATCAGCGCCGCGACTTGCTCGGGATCCTGGCCGACGAAGCTGCCGGTGAGCGCCGCGCCGGCATTGTTCACCAGCACGCCGATCCGGGCATCCGTGCGCAGGCGGGTCTCGACGGCGGCGAGGTCGGCCGGACGGGTCAGATCGGCCGGGAGGATGTCGACCGCGACGCCGGCCTCCCGGCGCAGGCGCTCGGCTAGCGCCCCCAGGCGGTCGGCGTCCCGGGCGACCAGAACGAGATCGTGGCCGCGATGGGCGAAGCGGTCGGCATAGACCGCACCGATGCCTGACGAGGCACCGGTGATCAGGATGGCAGGCGTGCTGGACATGGGCTCGATCCTGACCCTTTACATGATCACCATCATGTAAAGGGTCAAGCGAGCCGCGTTCCGCGGGCGTGAGATTGCGCACATGAAGGTCGACGGCGCGCCGAACGCCGGCGCGCCGCGCAGCTTGGCGGACCGGTTCCCGGATCCGCCCGACCGGCTGAGCTCGGCAGCCAGATTGCGTTCATCCCGGCCCCGTCGCGCACAGACCAGCGCCGAGATCGATCGGGTCGCCCTGACCAGGCCTTACCGGTGAAACCGCGCCGCGCCGCCCGGATCGGCGGAGGTGAGCGGCCTCCTCCTCGGCCGCTTGCGCCCCGGCACCGCATCGATCAGGTTTCCGATGTCCCAAGGGTCCCGCATGCGGATCTCGAGCGAGGAACCGCTTCGACCGTGCAACTCCTGATCGTCGACGACCATCCGCTGTTCCGTGACGCCCTGGCGGCCACGATCCGCCTGGCCCATCCGGATGCCGTCCTGCACGAGGCCGACGGGATCGAGGCCGCCTGCGCGGTGCTGGCCGAGAACCGCGGCATCGACCTGACGCTCCTCGACCTGTCCATGCGGGGGGTCACCGGCTTCGACGGCCTGATCACGGTCCGGGCCCGCTTCCCGCGCATCCCGATCCTGATCGTGTCGGGCCACGAGGACCCGCGCATCGTCCGCGAGGCCCTGCAGCACGGAGCCGCCGGCTTCGTGCCCAAGGCGATGGACAAGAGCACCCTGACCCGGGCGATCACCGAGGTGATGAGCGGCGCATTGTTCCTGCCCCCCGGCTTCGCAGAGGCGAGCGCGCCGTCGCCGCATGCCAAGAAGGCCCCCCTGGCCGAGCGCGTGGCCCGGCTCACGCCGCAGCAATTGCGGGTGCTGATGATGATCCGCCAGGGCAAGTTGAACAAGCAGATCGCCCATGAGCTTCACGTCGGCGATTCCACCGTGAAGGCCCATGTCTCGGAGATCCTGCGCAAGCTCGAAGTGATCAGCCGGACGCAGATCGTAATCGACACGGCATCACTGGATTTCGACCAGATTCACAACACGCAACCGGCCTGACACCGCGCATTCCGCCGTCGAAGCCGGCTTTGCGGCAGGGAGCCGCCGGGGATGCGCGCCGCGTGAAAGCCGCGACAGGCACCCGGACGTAACGCGATGGCGCCGGGCCGGGCGCATCGTCCTCAGGAGGCGACGCGTTCGACCAGAGCGCGGACATCGACGCGATTCATCGGCTCCGG
Source organism: Methylobacterium sp. CM6246 (assembly GCF_054818005.1). Lineage (NCBI taxonomy): Bacteria > Pseudomonadati > Pseudomonadota > Alphaproteobacteria > Hyphomicrobiales > Methylobacteriaceae > Methylobacterium > Methylobacterium sp. CM6246. The sequence goes on along the minus strand of NZ_JBTXKY010000001.1, from coordinate 4,862,444 downwards.
ATCCACCGAGCGGTGAATCGACAAGCCCTCGATCAAGGCATCCAGGGCCTTAGCCACGTCGGCCGAGAAATGTTGCCGGAGTGCCGCACGGCTCTTCTCCATCCAGTCCTGCATGACGCGGCGCAGCGGCGGGTTGCGGGCGGCGAAGGCGTAGAGCTCGTAGCTCAGCAGCATGGTCCGCGGGCTCGCCCAGCTGTCGTCCACGATGAGGTCGACCACGGCTTCGAACGCCTCGGACCGATCCGCGGCTTCCCCCAGCCGCTCGGCGAAGCGTGTCGAGACCGTATCGGCCAGCAAGGTGAACGCCTGGGTGAGCAGCTCGTCCAGGCCGGAGAAGTGATAGGTCATCGAGCCGAGCGGCACGTCGGCCGCAACCGCGACCCGGCGATGCGTCGTCCCCGCGACCCCGTGCTCGGCGATGACGTCGAGGGTCGCCTGCACGATGCGGGCGCGGCGGTCCGGGTCGTAACGGCGCTGGGACGAGGGCACGCGGGGCTCCTGCACGCGATTTCCAGACGAGATCCCTGGACGAAATTTCTGGGCGAGATTCGTTGGCAAGATTCCCGGACGGGCGGGAATTGGCATTCGCGTCCGATGCGTACATATGTACGCATCGTTGGACCGGACCGGAAGGGCTGGCCGGGACCGAGCCCGCATCGCTGCGGAGCTTGAACGGGGAGGATGCCGATGCGGACCGAGCGGGACAAGATGCTGGCGGGGGAACTCTACGACGCCCTCGATCCCGAACTCGTCGCGGGCCGCATCCGGGCCCGGGATCTCTGCCAGTTGCTCAACGCGTCAGGCGAGGCCGACGCGGATCACCGCCGGGACCTGTGCCAGCAGATCTTCGCGGCCGGCGGCGATACGGTCTGGATGCAGCCGCCGTTCTTCTGCGATTACGGCTCGAACATCGAGCTCGGCGAGCGGGTGTTCTTTAACTTCAACTGCGTGATCCTCGATGTCTGCCGGGTGCGGATCGGAAGCTTCACGCTGTTCGGCCCATCCGTTCAGATCCTCACGCCCCTGCACCCGTTCAACGCGGCCCTGCGCCGGGTCCAGGAATTCGGGAAGCCGGTCGAAATCGGGTCGGACGTCTGGGTCGGTGGTGGCGCCCTGATCCTGCCGGGCGTCACCATCGGGTCCCGCACGGTGATCGGCGCCGGCAGCGTGGTCACGCGCGACGTGCCGGACGGCGTGCTGGCCGCCGGAAATCCGTGCCGGGTCATCCGGCCGATCAGCGACGACGAGCGGGAGCATTACGCGTCCGCGCCCTAACGCGGAGTAGCGATTCCCGCGCGCGAGACCGGATGGCGCGCGGCGCGTGCCATCCGGTCCAACAAATTCAGGCGCCGAGGCCGCCGACGCAGAGATACTTGGTGTTCAGGTAATCCTCGATGCCCTGATAGGAGCCCTCGCGGCCCAGGCCGGATTCCTTCACGCCGCCGAAGGGTGCAACCTCGGTGGTGATGATGCCCTCGTTGATCCCGACCATGCCGTATTCCAGCGCCTCGGCGACCCGGAAGGTGCGGCCGAGGTCGCGGGTGTAGAAGTAGCAGGCCAAGCCGAACTCGGTGTCGTTGGCCATGCGGATCGCCTCCGCCTCGTCGCGGAACCGGAACAGCGGCGCCAGCGGCCCAAAAGTCTCCTCCCGGGCCACCGCCATGTCGGGGGTCGCGCCGGTGATCACGGTCGGCTCGAAGAACTGGCCGCCCAACGCGTGGCGATGCCCGCCAGCGACCACCCGGCCGCCCTTCTCGACGGCGTCGCGGATGTGGGCCTCGGTCTTCTCCACCGCGGCCGTGTCGATCAGCGGCCCCTGAGCGACGCCCTCGTCGATGCCGTTGCCGACCTTCAGGCGGTTGGCGGCCTCGGCCATCTTGTCCGCGAAGGCGTCGTAGATCCCGTCCTGCACCAGGAAGCGGTTGGTGCAGATGCAGGTCTGGCCGGAGTTGCGGTACTTGGCGAGCATCGCGCCGGCCACGGCCCGGTCGAGGTCGGCGTCGTCGAACACGATGAACGGCGCGTTGCCGCCCAACTCCATCGAGACCTTCTTCACCGTGTGCGAGGCCTGCTCCAGCAGCACCTTGCCGACCTCGGTGGAGCCGGTGAACGTGATCTTCTTGACCAGCGGGTTGCCGGTCATCTCCCCTCCGATGGCGCGGGCCGATCCGGTGAGGATGCTCACGGTTCCGGCCGGGAAGCCGGCCTTCTCGCACAGCACGCCCCAGGCGAGGCCCGAGAGCGGGGTCTGCGAGGCCGGCTTGATCACGATCGGGCAACCGGCGGCCAGGGCCGGTGCGATCTTGCGGGCGATCATCGAGGACGGGAAGTTCCACGGGGTGATGGCCGCGACCACGCCCACCGGCTCCTTGGTGACCAGGATCTTGCGGTCACCCCAGGGGGAGGGGATCACGTCGCCGTAGACGCGCCGCGCCTCCTCGGCGAACCACAGCACGTAGGCCGCCGACATCGCGACCTCGCCGCGGGATTCGGTCAGCGACTTGCCCTGCTCGGCGGTGAGGATCTGCGCCAGATCCTCCTGGTTCTCGGTGACCAGGGCGGCGAGCTTGCGCAGCAGCACGGCGCGCTCGTTGGCGGTCTTCGCGCGCCAGGCCGGATAGGCCGCGTGGGCGGACTGGATCGCCCGGCGGGTCTCGTCGGCGCCGGCGTTCGGCACCCGGGCGATCACCGCGCCGGTGGCCGGGTTGGTGACGTCGATCGTGCCGGACCCGGCCTTCGACCATTCCCCGCCGATCAGGCAGGATTCGACCAGGAGGCTCCGGTCCTTCAGGGTGAAAGTGTCGGACTCAGGCATTCAACGGTTCCTTCGGCGGCTGCGGCCTGTCTGGCTGAGACAGATCCGTCCGCGGCTTGAGGGGCACGCTCTGGGCCGTATTCCTCGCCTGCGCCTCGGCTTTTGTCTCGAAGACATGCGGAGCCAGATCGCGGCTCGCCAACGAGGCACCGAGTTTTAATCGCAAGAACGCGCTCGTCGTGTAGCGCGAAGCAGTCTCGTAGTACCGGTTCTCCAGATAAGCGATCGCCGAGAAATAGGCATCGCTCACTGTCGGGTCGACCTCGAATCCATCGTAATTGGCGATCAGGTGGACCTTGCGACCGATTTCCTGGCAGGCGCGCTCGTATTCGCGGCGCACCAGTTCGACGTCGTCGATAGTCCTGACCTGGAAGCCTTCGAGGTTCGAGAACAGGATGTTGCGTTCCTGGTCGTAGCTGATCCGCTCCGACAGGGAGAGCCCGAGGAGCCAGGGCTCCAGCCCCATGACGGCATCGCGGAACAGCCGCGGATCCATGGGTTTCGGGTCCTGCACGATCGGCGTGAACCCCATCTGCCCGAGGATGTCCCGCGCGATGTCGACCCCGGGGGCGACCTCGGCCAGCTCCATGCCGGCCTTGGTCCGGCGGAACACGCAGCGCTCGGTCACGTAGAGCACCGGCTGGCCGCGCTCGGCCGCGTAGGCGCCCGAGAAGGTCACTTGCTCCACGGCGGCGATGAATTTTTTCGAGCGCCCCTCGGTGACGATCCGGATGCAGTCGCCCTCGACCACCGCCTCCAGCCCGTCGGCCGTGAAGGTGCCGGCGAACACCAGGCTCTTGGCGTTCTGCGAGATATTGATGAAGCCGCCGGCTCCGGCGAGCCGCTTGCCGAAGCGGCTGACATTGACGTTGCCCTCGGCGTCGCATTGCGCGAGCCCGAGGCAGGCGAGATCGAGGCCGCCGCCGTCGTAGAAGTCGAATTGCTGGTTCTGGTGCAGCACCGCCGCCGGGTTGAGGGCGGCGCCGAAATCGAGCCCGCCCTGCGGCAAGCCGCCGATCACTCCGGGCTCGGCGGTGAGCGTCAGGTATTTCAGCACCCGCTCCTCGGCGGCGACCGCCGCCACCCCCTCGGGCATGCCGATGCCGAGATTGACCACGCCGCCGGGGGGCAGCTCGAAGGCGCAGCGCCGGGCGATGACCTTGCGGGCATCGAGCGGGATCGGCGGGATCCGGTCGAGCGGCACGCGCTGGCGGCCCGTGAAGGCGTGGTTGTAGGGCGTGCCGTAGGTCTGACGGTGGTTCTCCGGCTGGCTCAGCACCACGCAATCGACCAGCACCCCGGGTACCTGCACCTCGCGGGGCGCGAGCGAGCCGGCCTCGGCTAGGCGCTCGACCTGGGCGATGACGAAGCCACCCGAGTTCTTGGCCGCCATGGCGGCAGCGAGGTTGTCGAGGGTGAGCGCCTCGCGCTCCATGGTGATGTTGCCGGCCGGGTCCGCCGTGGTGCCGCGGATCAGCGCGATGTTAACCGGAAAGGCCTTGTAGTGCAGCCAGGACTCGCCGCCGAGCTCGACCACGCTGACCAGGTCCTCGCGGGTCACGGCGTTGAGCTTGCCGCCTTCGAGCCGCGGATCCACGAAGGTGCGCAGCCCGACCTTGGTGATGTGGCCCGGCGTGTGGGCGGCGATCTCCCGGTAGAGATGCGAGACCACCCCGAGCGGCAGGTTGTAGGCCTCGATCTCGCCGTCGATCGCCATCTTCGCCAGCTTGGGTACAAGCGCCCAGTGACCGCCGACGACGCGACGCACCAGCCCCGGGATCGCCAGCCGGTTGAGGCCGCGCTCCTTGCCATCGCCGGGCGCGGCGGCGAACATCAGCCCGAGCCCATGCGGGCCCTGGCCGGCCTCGAACCGCCGGGCCAGGGCCAGGATCAGCTCATCCGGCGTACCGATACCGACGAACCCCGAGACCGCGACCATGTCGCCGTCCTGCAGGATGGCGAGCGCCTCGTCGGCGCTGACGATCTTGTTCTTCAGGCTGCCCATGCGGTTATCCTCGGAGCCTGGAATTGAGAGCGCCGCGCCAAGCGCGGCGATCATTCGACCGGTCGATCCTACCCACCGCCCTCATCCTGAGGTCCCCGGCGATCGCAGACCGCCGGGCCTCGAAGGAGCCCTCCAGGGATCGCAGCGATTTCTGGAGGGCTCCTTCGAGGCGGCCGCTGCCCGACCGCACCTCAGGATGAGGGAGAGCTTTGGATCGACCGGCGATACAAACCCGCAAGATGGCGCGAGATCCGCGCGGTTTCCCTCCCCCTACTGCGGGGGAGGGTGGGCCGGCCGTCAGGCCAGGTCGGGAGAGGGGAGCGCGGTATCCAGAGAAGTCGCGCCGGAAGCCCCATCCACTACTGTCGCGCTGCCTCTCTCCCCTCCTGCTGCGCAGGGTACCCTCCCCCGCAGAGGGGGGAGGGGGATAAGCGGCGCGCCTCTCATCCACGAACGTGCACCCGGCAGCTCCCCTGTCGCGGCGCATCACCCTACCCACGCGCACCCAGCCAATCGGCGATGCCGGAGCCCAGCAACTTCTGCGCCTTGCCGCCGACGAAGACGCCGACATGGCCGCCGGGCAGGCCGAGCTCGGTGTAGTCGTCGGTGCCGATCTTGTCCTTGAGCGCCTGCGACGTCGCCGGCGGGATGATGTGGTCGTCCTGGGCGAAGACGTTCAGCACCGGGCAGGCGATCCGCTTCAGATCGACCGTGCGGCCGCCGAGCACGAAGGTGCTCTGGACCAGCTTGTTGTCCTGGTAGAGATCCTTGAGCCACTGCTTGGCCGCCTCGCCGGGATGGTCCGGCCGGTCGGCGATCCACTTCTCCATGCGCAGGAAGTTCAGGAACTTCTTCTTGTCGTCGAGGGCGTCGAGCAAGTCCAGGTTGTACTTCGTCATGGTCCGCATCGGCGTCATCATCGAGAACACCGAGCCCATGAACGCCCCGGGCAGCGAGCCTTGCGCATCGATCAGGCGGTCCACGTCTTCCGGCGACAGGGAGCGGGTCCAGACGTTGATGAAGCCGTGGCCGGCCCGGGACTCGCGGGTGTCGGCGTGGAAGTCGATCGGCGTGATCGTCAGCACCATCGCGTTGACGCGCTCCGGGTAGAGCGCCGCGTAGCAGGTGGTGAAGACGCCGCCCTCGCAAATCCCGAGCAGGTTGATTCTCTCGCGGCCGGCGGCCTCGCCGATGAAGGCGACGCATTCGGCCAGATAGTCGTCGACGTAGTCGTCGATGGTGACGTAGCGGTCGGCCCGGCCGGGATTGCCCCAATCGACCACGTAGAGGTCGAGGCCGAGATTGAGCAGGTTGCGGACCAGCGAGCGGTCCTCCTGCAGATCGGCCATCGTGTAGCGGCCGATCAGACCGTAGACGATCAGTACCGGCGGCAGGCCCTTGCTCTCGGCAAGCGGCCGGTAGCGGTAGAGCGAGACCTTGTCCTGGCTCCAGACCAGGTCCTTGGGCGTGGTGGCGATCTGCACGTCGGCGTCGCGCACGTCCGCGAACAGCTTGGCACCCGCACTGATGCGGCGGCCGAGCTCGGCGACCTCGGCCATCATCTCGGCGGGGTTGAGCGGGAGCGGCGTAGTCGGAGCCTTCGGGGCGGCCCGGTCCGCTCCCCCCTTGTCGGCCATGCCTTCGCCGGCCATGCCACCGTCAGCCATGCCCTTGTCAGCCATGCGCGTCCTCCGTTGCCGGCGCGGCGGTGCCGTTGGCCCTGGAGGCCCGGGCAGCCTCCCGGCGCTCCCGGCGCAGGGCCCGGACTTCCCGGCGCAGCTCGGTCAGGCTCTTGTGCACGTCGTCCAGTTCGGCCCGGGTCGGCTGCCCGTAGAAATCCGACAGGAAGGCCGAGAGGTCCTGTTGGGCGAGCCGCAGGTCGGTCGATGCCTTCAGCACCACCCGCTGCGAGGCCAGGAACGCCTCGGAGCGCTGGACATCCAGCAGCACCGCGTTGGCGGTCTCGGTCCAGCGGGTCATCATCTCGCGGGCGGAGCTGAAGCCCTCGCCGCGCTCGGCTCGGTCATTGGCCTCCTTGGCGAAGGTCCCGGCCGCCCGGGTCCAGGCCTCCAGCATCACGGCCTGGTGCTCGGCCTGCGCCCGCCGCAACGCCGCCCAGGCGGTGAACAGCGCGCCGTAGCGCCGCTCGGTCTGCCACAGGTCGGCGAGCTGGGGCCCCTCGGACATCCGCGTCAAAGCCGCGTCGAACTCGGCCGAGCCGCCGAGCCAGGCCTGTGGATCGAAGATACGCGCCAGCACCGCTCCGGCGGTCGGGTCCGGCGCTCCGGCGCCCCCCTGCAGCGATGTGGTCAAAGTCTGCGACAGGGCGGTCGCCGAAGCCCAGGCCTGGGCGAGATGACTCTGCGCCGTGGCGAGGCTGGAGAGATCGGTCTGCGGCGGGGTCGGCCACGAGAAGCCCGGCGCGGCCCCGGGGGCGAAGAAGCCGGCGCCGGCACGGGTCCAGAACTCGCCCATCGCCTTGAACGCGTCGAACTGGTCCATGACGGCGCACCTCCTCGCGGTTCTCCGGCCTCCTTGGCGGGCCGGTTGTCAGGCCGTTTCAGGCCGCCGGGCGCGCCTCGCCGAGCGCCTCGCTGTAGATCGCGTAGGCGTCGTCGTAGGTGACCTCGCGGGGATTGTTCACGAGGAGCCGCGTCTGCTTCATCGCGTCGGTGGCCATCCGCTCTAGATCCTTCTGCGCGACACCGACCTCCGCGAGCGAGGCCGGGACCTTGCAGTCGCGGCAGATCGCGTCGAGGCTTTCGACGAAGCGTGCGGCCGCCTCGGCCGGCGGGAGATCGGCCGCCGCCGGATCCAGGATCGGCGCCAGCTCGGCGTAGAGCGCCTCCGCGTGGGACAGGTTGAAGCGCATCACCCCCATCAGCACCAGGGCGTTGGAGAGCCCGTGCGGCACGTGGAAGATCGCGCCGACCGGATAGGCCAGCGCGTGCACCGCCGCCACCGGCGCGTTGGCGAAGGCCATGCCGGCGAGCATCGAACCGAGCAGCATGCCGGAGCGCGCTTCGAGGTTGCGGCCGTCCGAGCAGGCGGTGCGGATGTTCGCCGAGAGCAGGGCCAGGGCCTGCTTGGCGAGCTGATCCGAGATCGGGTTCTTCTTGTTCTTGCTGGTGAACGCCTCGATGGCGTGGACCATGGCGTCGATGCCGGTGGCCGCGGTGACGTGGGCCGGCAGGCCCAGGGTCAACTCGGGATCGAGCACCGCCCAGTCAGGCAGCAGTTTCGGCGCGACGACGCCCTTCTTCTCGGTGGTCGGCGTCGTGACGATCGAGATCGGCGTGACCTCGGAGCCTGTCCCGGCGGTGGTCGGCACCAGGATCAGCGGCAGCCGGTCGCCCTTGGCCAAGCCGACGCCGTAGATCGAGTCGAGCGGCTCATCGGACTTCGCCAAGTAGGCCACCAGCTTGGCGGTATCGAGCGCCGAGCCGCCGCCGATCGACAGGACGAGATCGGTCCCGAGTTCCCGGGCCCGCTTGGCCGCCGCCTCGATCACCGTGGAGGGCGGGTCGGCGACCACGTCCTCGTAGACGTCGATGGCGATGCCGGCCGCCGCCAGCGCCGCCTCGGCGGCCTCGGTCAGGCCGGCCTTGCGCACGCCCTTGTCGGTGACCAGCAATACGCGCTTGGCCCCGAAGGTGCCGACGATCTCCGGAAGTTTCTTCGCGGCGCCGGCCTCGAACAACACGTTCGGGGTTGTCTGGAAGGTGAACGGGTTCATCGCGCTGCCCTGTTGTCGTGCCGGGATCGATTCTGCGACGGAATCACTCGGCCGGCTCGAAATCCTTCACCTTCTCGCGCAGTTCCTCAACGAGAACACGCGTGTTCTCCGAATAATCGATCGGTACCGCGACCAGGTGCACGCCGCCTTCGGCAAACGCCCGGTCCAGGGTCGGGACCAGGTCGTTGACGGCCTCCACGCGGTGGCCCTTGGCACCGTAGGCCTGCGCGTAGAGGACGAAATCCGGGTTGCCGAAGGTCATCCCGTAGTCGGCGAACTTATCGACCGCCTGCTTCCAGCGGATCATCCCGTAGGCGGAGTCGTCGAGGATCAGCACGACCAGGTTGAGCTTGAGCCGCACCGCGGTCTCCAATTCCTGGCTGTTCATCATGAAGCCGCCGTCGCCGCACACCGCCATGACGCGGCGGTTCGGGTAGAGCATCGCCGCCATCATGGCGGAGGGCAGGCCCGCGCCCATGGTGGCGAGCGCATTGTCGAGCAGCAGCGTGTTGGCGACATAGGTGCGGTAGTTGCGGGCAAACCAGATCTTGTACATGCCGTTGTCGAGGCACACGATCCCGTCCTCCGGAATCACCCGCCGGACGTCGCGCACCAGCCGCTGGGGCGTGACCGGGAAGCGGTCCTCGCCGGCCCGGTCGGCGATGTGGTCGAGGATGTGCTCGCGCAGGTGCAGCAGGGCGCCGGCGTTCGGCAGCTTGCCCTCCAGCTTGTCGGCGAGGAGCTTCAGGGTCGGCCCGAGGTCGCCCACCACCTCGGCGTCGGGATAGTAGACCTGCTCGACGTTGGCCGGCATGTAGCCGATGTGGAGCACCTTCTGGTCGGCCTGGCCCATGAAGAAGGGCGGCTTCTCGATCGTGTCGTGGCCGATCGCGATGATCAGGTCGGCCTTGTCGATCGCCTCGTGGACGTAGTCGCGCTCGGAGAGTGCCGCGGTACCCATGTAGAGGCTGGTGCCGCTGGCGACCGTGCCCTTGCCCATCTGGGTGGTGAAGAACGGGATCTGGGTGCGCCGGACGAAGCCGCCGAGGTCGCCCGTGGCGCGCGGCCGGCTGGCGGCGGCCCCCAGCATGACGAGCGGCCGCTTGGCCGCGAGGATCATGGCGGCGGCCCGCTCGATCGCGGTCGGGTGGGCGACCGGGATGTCGATCGGATGCGGCGGCACGACGTAGGCCTCGGCCTGCTCGGCGGCGATGTCCTCGGGCAGCTCCAGCAGCACCGGCCCGGGACGCTCCTCGGTGGCGACCCGGAAGGCGTCGCGGACGATCGTCGGGATTGAGGAGGCCGAGACGATCTGCCGGGCCATCTTGGTGATCGGCTTCATCGAGCTGATCACGTCGACGATCTGGAACTTCGCCTGCCGGGAGGACAGGATGCCCTTCTGGCCGGTGATGATGATCATCGGCATCGCGCCGAGGTGGGCGTAGGCCGCGCCGGTCGAGAAGTTCAGGGCGCCCGGGCCCAGCGTCGAGAGGCACACGCCCGGCCGGCCGGTGAGACGGCCGTGCGTCGCCGCCATGAAGCTCGCCGCCTGCTCGTGACGGGTCAGCACCAGCTCGATCTTGGAGGTACGAAGCGACTCGACGACGTCGAGGTTCTCCTCGCCCGGGATGCCGAAGATGCGGTCGACGCCCTCGTTCTCCAGGGCCGCAACGAGTAGATCTGAGCCCTTGGGCATGTGATGTCCCACTGATGCGGCGCCCGACGGCGCCGTCCGGCCCGGCCCGATCCACGCGCCCGATCCACCGTCTGCACACCGGTGATTCGCACGGTTCGGATCGGGACGGACACCCTTCGAATAGGCGACCGGTTAGAGGACTGGCCTGTAGTGTGGTCAAGGGCCGCCGAGGCTGAAAGGTCACAGAGCGGTGCCAATCCTATCGTGTACGTGAATGAGGCCGTCTGGGACCGACCGAGTACGGTCAAGGTTGTCGCCTACTCGGTTCGGCGGGGGATCATGGACAAGGTGCCAAACGACGAGACGCGGGCCGCGACGTTGCTTCCGGCCGGCGACGAACCGACCGAGGATGTCGTGCTGGCGCCGCTCGCGGACTTCCCGCGGATCGATCTCCGGGCCGGCGTCGAGCCCTGGGACAAGCGCCGGCAGGCCGGTAAGGCGATGCGCGCGAAGGTCCCGCACCAGGACCACGCGGCCCTGCGCTCGGAGCCGGATCGCCCCGATCCGGTCGGCCTGATCGCGGCGGCCCATGAGGGTCGGCAGGCGCATCTGATCCCGCTGCGGGTCGCCAGGATGGCGACGAGCCCGTTCGCGTTCCTGCGTGGCGCCGCCCACGTGATGGCCTGGGACCTGTCGCGCGGTCCGCGCAGCGGCATCGACGTGGTCATGAACGGCGATGCCCATATCGACAATTTCGGCCTGTTCGGCACCCCGCAGCGCGACATCGTCCTCGACCTCAACGACTTCGACGAGGTCACGGTCGGCCCGTGGGAATGGGATTTGAAGCGGCTCTGCGCCGGGATCACGGTCGCCACGGCCGATGCCGGCACGCCGGCCGAATCGCGCAGGGCCGCCGTGATGGCCGCGGTGTCGGGCTACCAGCGCACGATGCGGCGCCTGGCGCCGCAAGGCTCCCTGGAGGTCTGGTACCAAACAACCCGGGCGGATTTGGCTGAACTCGGCGGGATCCGGATGGATCCGGAGGCCCGTTCGGTGGTGCGCCGGTCGGTCGAGAAGGCCCGCCGCAAGAACAACCGCAGCCTCTTGGCCCAGATGGCCGAGCGGCGCATCGACGGCGGTTGGCGCTTCCGGACCGACGCGCCGATCCTGACCCCGGTCGATGAGACCACCCGCCAGCAGGTCGTCTCGGGGCTGGAGCGCTACGCCGAGACCCTGCCGCGCGAGCGGCGATTCATGCTCGATCGCTATCAGGTCATCGATGTCGCCCATCGCGTCGTCGGGGTCGGCAGCGTCGGGACGCGGGCCTATGTGGCGCTCTTGTGCGGGAACTCCGATCGGGACGCACTCTTCCTGCAGGTCAAGGAGGCGGTTCGCCCGGCCCACGGCCCCTACCTGCCCGGGATGCCGGAGCCCTATGCGGGCCACGAGGGCGAACGGGTCATCTACGGTCAGCGCCTGCTGCAAGCGGTGGGCGACCCGCTGCTCGGCTGGACCACCATCGAGGGCCGTCCGTTCTACGTGCGCCAGATGAAGAACCTGAAGGGCGCGATCCCGCTCTCCGACATGTCCGGGCCGTCGCTCCTGACCTTCTCTTACGCCTACGGGGCTCTCCTGGCCCGGGCCCATGCCCGCACCGGAGACGCCGCGGCGATCGCCGGCTATTGCGGCCGCGGCAAGAACCCGGACCTGCGGGAGGCCCTGGCCGACTGGGCAGCCTCTTATGCGGAGCGCAACGCCGAGGATTTCCGCCTGTTTCGCGCCGCGATCGCCGACGGGCGGCTGGAGGCTGCCGACGATCCTTGCCTGTGATGGACCTCTGAAGGCGCGCGCCGCCTCTGTTCGGCGCACCCGGTGCGCCGCGCGCGATTCTTACGGGACGAAGCCGAAGTCCAAAAGGAATCGCGCTCACAGCATCCCGAAGGTCGGGGCTTCGTTGGCGAGGCGCACCAATAGGTCGCGCAGCCAGCGATGGGCGGGATCGCGATCGTAGGAGGCGTGCCACAGCATCGACACCACCACCTCGTCGAGCGCCACCGGCACCGGGCTGACCGCCAGGGAGAGCGTGCTGGCGAAGGAAGTCGCCAGCCTCGCGTGCATGGTGGCGATCACCGGCGCGGCGCGGACCATGAACGGCACCACGAGGAAGCGCGGCGTGGTCACCGCGAGGATGCGCGAGCGCCCCAGCGCCGCCAGCGCGTCGTCCACGACTCCGTGGGCCGTCTCCCGCAACGAGGTCAGGACGTGCGGGAAACGCAGGTAGTCATCGAGCCCGATCGGCGGCTGGATCCCGATCAGGTCGGCGTTGAACAGAACCACGTAGCTGTCGCGGTAGAGCAGCCGCTGCTTGTGATGCAGTTGCCCCTCGGTGAAGAACCCGATGGCCAGATCGACCCGATCGGCATCCAGCTCGTCGAGGATGCGAGCCCGCTCGACGGAACGCAGCAGCAGCCGGATCCCCGGCGCGTCCCGGCGCAGCTGCGCGATCAGCCGGGGCCCGATCAGGACCTCGACGCTGTCCGGCAGGCTCAGCGTGAAGCTGCGCTCGACGGTGGCCGGATCGAACCGCTCCTCCCGGTGGACGAGGGCCTGGACCTGCCGCAACGTGGCCCGCAACGGCTCGACCAGTTTCAGGGCCCGCGGCGTCGGCCGCATCCCGTCGGGCGCGCGCGTGAGCAGTTCGTCGTCGAACAGGCGGCGCAGCCTGGCGAGGCTCGAACTCATCGCCGACTGGCCGACGCCGATCCGCGCCGCCGCCCGGGTGACGCTGCGCTCGTCGAGCAGCGCATCGAGGGCGACGAGCAGGTTCAGGTCGATCCGGCTGAGGTCGATATGGTCGATGGCCACGCGCGCTGCGCTCGGTTCGAGGTCGGGTCCCCTCCATAGCAGAGCGCGGCCGTCACGCCGGCACCGGCTCCCGCGGCTCGGTGTGGTCGAACAGGCGCGGCGGAGCGATCTCGTTCCTGGCGCCCATCCGCTCGATCAGATGGTCGGCCACCCGCAGCGCGTTGGCGATGATCGTGAGCGTCGGGTTCACTGCGCCGATCGACGGGAAGAAGCTCGCGTCGGTGACGTAGAGGTTGTCGAGTTCATGCGCCTTGCAGTTCCGGTCCAGCACGGAGGTCGCCGGGTCGTCCCCGAACCGCAAAGTCCCCGCCTGGTGCGCGGTGCCGCCGATCGGGATGTTCTTGCCGAGGTAGAGCGAACGGTCGAACAGGTGCGGGTGCATGTCGGTGAAGCTGCAGATCTCATGCAGCTTGCGCCGCAGCCGCTTGTGCGCCTCCACGTTGGTCTCGGTGAGGTCGAGATGGACCTTGCCATCCTTGTAGTAGACCCGGTTCTGGGCCAGCGGGACGTCCTCCGAGGTCAACCAGAAATCGACGGAGTGCTTCGCGATCCAGTCGAACGGCTTGTTGGGAAACCATTGCAGGAAGCCCGGCAGCCCCTCGCCGTGGATCTGGGCGCCGTCGGACTTGCCGACCATCTGGATGTGGCCCAGCGGGAAGTCCCAGTCGTCCTTCCGGTCCGGGTCGCCGAAGTAGAAGTCGTTGAGACCGAGCGTCTTCTGGAAACGGGTCGGGTTCGGCACCTTCGAAATAGCCAGCACCGTCGAATTGTTGTGGCGCATGTAGTTGCGCCCGACCTGTCCGGAGCCGTTGGCGAGGCCGTCCGGGTGCCGGTCGCTGGCCGAGCGCAGCAGCAGCAGCGCCGAAGAGAGCGCCCCGCAGGCCACGACGACGAGGTCGGCGGAGGCCTCGAACGGCGCGTCGTCGCGGGTGCCGGCCACGCCGGTCACGGTACGACCGCTGGGGTCGGTGACAAGGCGCTCGACATAAGTACGCGTGAGCAACGTCAGGTTCGGGCAGTCGCGCAGGGCCGGATCGACCACCATCGTCTGCGCGTCGGACTTGCCGTTGGTCGGGCAAGGGAAACCATCGAAGGATTCGCACTTGATGCAGGGCGAGGTCGACACCGCGCGTCCGTCCTTCTCCACCAGCCGCACGCCGACCGGCAGGTGGAACGGGTGATGCCCGGCATCCTTCAGGTTGTCGAACAGCTGCTGGATCCGCGGCTCGTGGGACACCGGCGGATGAGCGTAGGGCTTGCGCGACCAGGGCTCGGTCGGATCCTCGCCGCGCTGGCCGTGGACGTGGAACAGCTCCTCGGCGGCCTGGTAATGCGGCTCGAACTCGTCGTAGCCGACGGGCCAGGCGGGTGCGATGCCGTCCTCGTGGCGGATGTCCGAAAAGTCCTTTTCCCGGAGCCGGAACAGGACCGAGCCGTAGAATTTCGAATTGCCGCCGACGTAGTAGTGCAGGCCCGGCTGGAAGCTGACGCCGTCGGAGGAGTACCAGGTCTCCTTGGTCTGGTAGTAGCCGTCGACGATCACCGCCTGGCTGTCCCAGTTGCGCGGCTCGCGCAGCAGATAGTCGCCGCGCTCGATCAGGAGGATGCGCTTGCCGGTCTGCGCCAGGCGCCACGCCATCGTCCCGCCGCCAGGGCCAGATCCAACGACGATCACGTCGTAATGCTCACCCGGCATCAATTCTGTCTCCGTCCGGACGGATCGTCCTGGCAAGCAACTCTTGAGCCCGAATTCGGATCGCTCCAAGGCGATGTTTTGCGGGGCGGCGCCGCGGATGCTGCAACCGGCGGTTAAGCGCTTTTCCCAACGCGACCTTCAGGTTCACCTGCGATCCTGCACCGAGCCGGCCTGAAGCCGGGGAGGCATCCATGGTCGTCAAGGATATCGCGCTCGTGCTGGCGCTGCTCATCGCGGCAGCCCTGGCGCTCGGCCATTGGCGCGCCCGGCGCGGGCGACCGGACGAGGCCGAGGCCGAGCGGCTGCACGACCGCATCTGGCGGATCAGCGAGAGCGAGGACCGCTACCGCGCCCTGGTCGCGGCCACCACCGAGGTGATCGTCCAGCGCGACGCCCGCGGCCGCATCACCTACGCCAACGACGCGTACGCCCTTCTCTTCGGCCGACCGGCGATCGACCTGCTCGGCGCGCAGATCGATCTGGAGATCCTGGAGCGGAACGCCGTCGAGGTCGGGGAGGACGGCGTGCGCCGCATGGAGGCGCAGGTCCGCTCGGTGGACGGGCAGGTGCGCTGGTTCGCCTTCGTGGAGATGCCGGTCGCACACGGCGACGCGATGCACTGGCTGCGGGCCGGGCGAGACGTCACCGCCCGGGTCGAGGCGCTGCGCAGCCGCGACGCCGCCCTCGAACGCGCCGAGGCTGCGAGCGTGGCGAAGTCGCGCTTCCTCGCCACCGTCAGCCACGAGATGCGGACGCCGCTGAACGGCATCCTCGGAATGGCCGACCTCGTGCTCGGCACCGCCCTCGACCTGGAGCAGCGGACCTACGTGGAGGCCGTGCGCACCAGCGGACAGGCCCTGCTCGGGCTGATCGACGGCGTGCTCGACTTCTCGCGGATCGAAGCCGGGCGCCTCGACCTCGCGGCCGAGCCGTTCGACCTGCCGGCCCTGGCCGAGAGCGTCGTGGAGCTGCTGGCCCCGCGAGCCCAGGACAAGGGCATCGAGATCGCCCTCGACGTCACCGAGGATTTTCCCCGCGCGCTCGTCGGCGATGCGGATCGCGTCCGGCAGATTTTGATCAATCTCGCCGGCAACGCCATCAAGTTCACGGAGCGCGGCGGCGTCGGCGTGAGCCTGACCTTCGCCCGCATGCCGGGTGGGGGAGGGGAGGTGGTCCTGGCCGTCTCCGATACGGGCCCCGGCATCCCGGAGGAGCGCCTGCCGGTCCTGTTCGAGGAGTTCGAGCAGGGCGACGGCAGCGCCAGCCGGAGCCACGAAGGCACCGGCCTGGGCCTCGCCATCACCCGCCGCCTGGTCACCGGCATGGACGGACGGATCGAGGCGGATTCGCGCCTGGGACGCGGCTCGACTTTCCAGGTCGTTCTGCCGCTGCCGGACGCCGAGACCGAGCGCGCCGACCCGGTTCCCCTGCCGCGGCTCGAGGGACGGCGCTGCCTGATCGTGGCCGACTCGCCCTACCAGGCGCCGTACCTCGCCCGCAGCCTGTCCCGGGCGGGCGCCGCGACGGTGATCGTCGGAACCCTGGACGACGGCCTCGACGCCCTGTCGGGCGCTGCCTTCGACGCGGTGTTGGCGGACCGGGCGCTGGGCGACGCGGCGGTCCGCCAGATCGCCGACGCCGCGCATGCCTGCGGGGTGCGCTGCAGCCTGGTCCTGCTGTCCCCCTTCGACCGCCGCGGCTTCGGCGCCCCCGGCGCGGCGGGCTTCGACGGATACCTGATCAAGCCGGTCCGGGCCCGCTCGCTATTCGAGCGGCTGCTCGCCCCACCGCCGACGGTCGAATCCGCCGCGATCCAGGCACCGGCCCCGGTCCGAACGGGAACCGGCCAGCGGATCCTGCTCGCCGAGGACAACCCGATCAACGCCCTGCTGGCGACGCGTGCGCTGGAGCGCCTCGGCGCCGAAGTCGTCCATGCGGTCGACGGCGTCGAGGCGCTGGAGCAGCTGGCGAAGGCCGGCCCGTTCGATCTCGCCCTGATCGACATCCGCATGCCGCGCCTCGACGGCCACGAGACAGCCCGCTGCATCCGGGCTGCTGAAGCCGCGGGCGAGGGTCCCCGGTTGCATCTCGTCGCCCTCACGGCCAATGCCGGCCGCGAGGACGAGATCGCCGCACGCGAAGCCGGCTTCGACGATTTCCTGGCCAAGCCGCTCAATCTGAAGCTGCTTCCGGGCCTGTTGGAAGACCGGACCGCGCAGGCCGCCTGACCGGGGTACACCCGCGTTGACAGGAGGGCGCAGGCCGCGCCAACAGGACGACCATGTCGACAGCGCCCACCACGCCGCCCGCCCCGCGTTCATCCAGCGGCGCCCTCGCCGCCTGGGGCGTCGCGATCCTCATGATCGCCACGGTGCTGCTCGGCGAACTGCTGCCGTCCCGCCACCCGGCGCCCGCGCGCTCGGTCGCCGACGACCCGGCCTGCCTGGAATGGACCGACGGCTGCCGGGTCTGCCAGCGCCTCGCGGAGGGGCCGGCCTGCTCGCTTCCGGGCATCGCCTGCCAGACCGGCACCCCGCACTGCCTGCGTCACCGCGACGGGTGAGGGCGGGCTCGCCGGTCCTCCGCTTCGCGCCGAGCCCGAACGGACGGCTCCACCTCGGCCACGCCTATTCGGCCCTGCTCAACGCCGACCTCGCCCGGCGGATGGGCGGCCTCTGCCGCCTGCGGATCGAGGACATCGATCCCGTCCGCTCGAAGCCGGAGCTGGTGGAGGCGATCGTCGCCGACCTCGCCTGGCTGGGCCTGACCTTTCCGGAGCCGGTGCGGCACCAATCCCGACACATGGACGCCTACCGGGCGGTGCTCGATGGCCTGATCGATCGGGGCCTGGCCTATCCCTGCTTCTGCTCGCGCGGCCAGATCCGCGCGCAGGCCGCCGCCCAGGCCGGACACCCGCACGACCCCGACGGAGCGCCGCTCTATCCGGGAACCTGCCGCGGGCTCGATCCAGCGATCGTGGCCGAGCGTCTTGCCGGGAACGCGCCGCATACCTGGCGCCTCGGCATGGAAGCCGCCCTGCGCCGCGGCGGCGACCGGCTGGGCTACACCGCCTTCGACAGATCCGGCACGCAATGGGTCCAGGCCGATCCAGCGCGCTGGGGCGACGCCGTAATCGCCCGCCGGGACGTACCGACGAGCTACCACCTCGCCGTCGTTCACGACGACGCGGAGGAGGGGATCACCCACGTGGTGCGCGGCCAGGACCTGGAAGCGGCCACCGACCTGCACGTCCTGCTCCAGCACCGGCTCGATTTACCGGTCCCGCGCTACCGCCACCACCGGCTGATCCTGGATCCCGGGGGAGAGAAGCTCGCCAAGTCGCGCGCCTCGCAGAGCCTGGCCGACCTGAGGGCTGCGGGGGTCACGCCCGAGCAGATCCGGGCGCGGCTCGGGTTCGGATGACGGACGCCCAGCTCGTTCAGCGCACGGCGGCGTCGCGCTGCGCCAGCGCCGTAGCGCTCTTCGATTTGAGCATGGTCGCGTCGATCTGCTCGCGCTGGCGCTTGAACTCGCTCAGCATCCGCCCGTCGAGCTCGCGGCCGCGGGGCACGCGAATCTTCATCGGGTCGACGAAGTGGCCGTTGATGATCACCTCGTAATGGAGGTGTGGGCCGGTCGAGAGGCCGGTGGAGCCGAGATAGCCGATGATCTGCCCCTGGCGGACCCGGACACCCTCCTTCACGCCCCGGCCGAACCGCGACATGTGGTTGTAGGTCGTGACGTAGCCGTTCACGTGCTGGATCTCGACCCGGTTGCCGTAGCCCGAGGTCATCTCGGCCCGGATCACCACGCCGTTGCCCGCCGCGGCGATCGGCGTCCCGATCGGGTTCGCCCAGTCTACGCCGGTATGCAGCTTGGCATAGCCAAGGATCGGGTGGCGGCGGTAGCCGAAGCCGGAGCGCATGATGCCGTCCGGGATCGGCTTGCGCAGCAGGAACTTCTTGAGGGAGCGCCCCTGGTCGTCGAGGTAATCGATCGTGCCGTCGTCCGGGGACTGGAAGCGGTAGACCTTGCGGGTCTCGCCGCCGAGCGTCAGCGCCGCGTAGAGCAGGTCAGGCCGGTCGGCGGAGGCCTCGTCGTCGTAGGTGTAGAACACGTCCAGCCCGTCTCCGCTGGCGATGCGGCGCTGGAAGTCGAGGTCGTAGCTGAACACCCGGACGATGTCCTCGACCGTGGCGCGCGGCAGGTCGTGGCGCGCGGCCGTCTCGTAGAGGCTCTGATACAGGCGCGGCCCCGAGCCCGAATCCTCGTCCTCGTCCTCGCCGGCCTCGGCCTGAGGCTGCGACTTGGCGGACGGGGCGTCCTCGGTTGGGGGCGTCACCGAGACGAAGGCGTTGCGGTCGTTGAGCGCGGCGATGCCCTCGATGCCGCTCTCGCCGTACAGCACCACGCGGGTGACCTGGCGCGGATCGCCGGGACGCGGGCCCGGGGCGACCTGCACCCGCATCTGCTGCCCCTCGGTGAGGGCGCCGGTGCGGCTCTTTCCGCCCAGCGCGGCGACAATCGCGCGGATCTGCTCGTCGCCGGCCATGCCGGTGGCCTTCAGGAGTGTCTCCAGGGTGTCGCCCCGCTTGAACGCGACGTCGCGCTCCTCCACGAGCGGCGCCTCATTCGGCTTCAACTCGACCTTGGCGACCTTGGTGACGTTCTCGGGGACGACCAGCACCTCGATCGCCTTGAACGGGTTGGTGTCTTTGGCGGCGGCGGCCTCCGCGTCGCCGCCCGCGCCCTGCTGGAGCGTGCGCGACAAGAGGATCTGAGGGGCGATCGGGATGGCGGCCCGGCGCCCGGCCTCGGCCGCGATGCGCCGCTCCTCCTCGACCTGGGCGGTGACGTCGTCGTCGGTCAGGGCCGGCGCATTCGGATCGATGGCAGCGTCGGCGAGGTCGCGCTTGACCACCGTGACCTCGGCGCCCGGTGCGTCGGCGGCGGCATCCGGCGCGCGCTCCAGGGGCTCGTCGGAGACGAACTTCATCGGATCGAAGCGCGGCAGATCACCGGCATAGACGCCCGTGGTCATCGACAGCGGGGCGGTGATCCGCACGAAGGCCTTGGCCTTGATGATCTCGCGGTCCCCCAGCCGCACGGTGACCGGCGCGCGAAAGCTCTGCTTGGCGGAGGCGATCATCAGGTTGCGAACGAGCCGGTCGCCCTTGCGGGCGATGTTGGC
>NZ_JBTXKY010000001.1:3845000-4835000 GCF_054818005.1 Methylobacterium sp. CM6246 | reverse complement strand
AACTTCGCCGCCGTCAGGCCGAGAGGCGTGCCCGCGAGCGAAACGGCGAGACTGGAATGCATCAGCACGCCACACAGCGTGTGCACGTTGGGTTGCCCCGCTTTGTACCGCCCGCCGTTGATGGTCCTGGTGAAGCCGATCTTGCCCGGATGCGCGCGGCCGTAGATGAACTCGGTCGTGTCCTGGAGGATGAGGATCGGCCCTTCAGTCGCCGCGCAACGTACGGCAGTCGCGGCGAAGTGCCCGGCCAGGATGCCGTGCTCGGTGATGCGCGGGTTGTCGAAGAAGCGGTAGGCTGCTTTCGTGGCAGCCCAGTCGCCGCAGGCCGCCGGCATTGGCTGACCCGGCGCGGCGGACATCTGATCCAGGAGCCGGCGAAGGCGACGGGCGAGGCGCTGATCGGGCAAGCTCGCGCAGGCGATCTCGGCGTCCTGCCAGCCGGCGTCGCCGGCCAATACACCATCGCACATCCGTGACGCCTCCGTGATTCGGCGTCACGGAGAGAATCACGGCCGATTCAGGCAAAGCAAACCGCACCGACGATGTGGGTAATTGGAAGCCGGTGAGGGCCGCGGTCGAGGGCATCGCGCTTTGCGCTGAAGCCTGACCTTAATGCTGGCGTTAAGGTCGGCGGGTCGGGGTGATGCGGGTCGAGCTCCTGGAGAATGCCGAGCGGCGGCGGCGCTGGTCGTTCGATGACAAGGCGCGGATCGTCGAAGCCTCGTTTGAGACAGGCGTGTCGGTGTGTTCGGTGGCGCGCCGGCACGGGATCGCCCAAGGCCTGCTGTTCACTTGGCGGCGTCAGGCGCGGGAGGGCCGTTTGGGCGGGGACGCGCAGGCCCCGGTCCTCGTGCCCGTCGCGATCACCCCAGAGCCGTCACTTCCTGTTCCCGCTGCGCAGTCGGATGATCCGCGTGCTCCAGCGCCGCCGCGCCGGCTTCGTCGCAAGAGCGGCGTCATCGAGATCGATCTCGGCGGCGGTCGGCGTCTCACGGTCGACCGGGACGTCGATGCCGCGGCGCTACGTCGGGTGCTCGATGCCCTGGAGGGCCGATGATCCCGCTGCCGGCCAACGTGCGGGTCTGGTTGGCGACCGGCCACACCGACATGCGCAAGGGCTTTTCCAGCTTGGGGATGATCGTCCAGGAGACGCTGAGGCGCGATCCCCACTCCGGGCACCTGTTCGTGTTCCGCGGCCGGCGCGGCGACCTGATCAAGGTGATCTGGCACGATGGCCAGGGCGCGTGCCTCTACACCAAGCGGCTCGACCGGGGCCGTTTCCTATGGCCGTCCGCGGCCGACGGTGCCGTGACGATCTCGACGGCGCAGCTCGGCTACCTGCTCTCGGGCATCGACTGGCGGATGCCGCAGGAGAGCTGGCGTCCGAGTGCGGTCGGATGAGGATAACGCGTTACAAAGGCTGAGCAATATGCTCTTCTCTCGGGCGTGCCGAACGCGTCCGAGCCCCCGCCGCTTCCCACCGATCTCGCCGCCGCCCACGCCATGATCCTGGCCGAGCGGGCAGCGCGGCTCGTGTCCGAGATCGCGGTCGAACGGCTGAAGTTGGAGGTCGCCCGGTTGCGACGGGAGCGCTTCGGGGCCTCCTCGGAACGCAGCGCCCGGATCGACCAGCTCGAACTCGCCCTGGAGGATCTGGAGGAGACGCTGGCCGAGACGGACGCGCAGGCGGCCGCCGAGCCCGAGGCGCATGCCGCCACCACTTCCTCCCGGCGCAAGCCCGCTCGTAGGCCCCTGCCCGAGCATCTGCCGCGCGAGCGCATCGTCCATCCCGGCCCGACGACCTGCGCCTGCTGCGGCGGGGCACGCCTACGCCACCTCGGCGAGGACTTCACCGAGACCCTGGAGCGGATCCCGGCGCGCTGGGTCGTGATCCAGCACGTGCGCGAGCGCTTCTCCTGCGCCGACTGCGAGACCATCACGCAGACCCCGGCTCCGTTCCATCCGATCCCGCGGGGTCGGGCCGGGCCGAACCTCCTGGCCGAGGTGATGATGGCCAAGTTCGGCCTGCATCTGCCTCTGCATCGTCAGAGCCAGCGCTTCGCCCATGAAGGCGTGCCGATCGACGTCTCGACGTTGGCCGGCTGGGTCGGGGCCGTCACCACCGCCCTGTCGCCCCTGGTCGCCCGGATCGAGGCCCATGTCCGGGGAGCCGAGCGCCTCCATCTCGACGATACGCCGGTGCCGGTCCTGGCCAAGGGTAAGACCCGCACGGGCCGGCTCTGGACGGTGGTGCGCGATGACCGCCCCTTCGGTGGACCCGAGCCGCCGGCGGCCTACTTCTACTCTCCCGACCGCTCCGGCGCCCATGCCGAGACCTGGCTCGGGGACTTCCACGGCATCGTGCAGGCGGATGCCTTCTCGGGGTTCGGCCGCCTCGCGGATCGGACCCGGCCGCAAGCCGGGTCCGATCCGCGAGGCGGCCTGCTGGGCCCATGCCCGACGCAAGTTCTTCGAGCTGGCCGATCTGAGACAAGCTCCGATCGCCATCGAGGCGGTAACGCGGATCGATGCGATCTTCGCCATCGAGCGCGCCGCCAATGGTTTTGCCCCCGATGAACGCTGCGCGCACCGCCGCGCCCGCTCGGCTGCTCTCGTCGCCGACCTGGAGACGTGGCTGCGGGAGAACCGCGCCAGGCTCTCGGCCAAAGCGCCCACGGCAGTAGCGATCGATTACCTGCTCAAGCGCTGGATCGCCTTCACCCGGTTCCTCGACGACGGGCGCATCTGCCTCTCCAACAACGCCGCAGAACGCTCAATCCGTCCCATCGCGGTGGGCCGCCGCAACTGGACCTTCGCCGGCTCGGATGCGGGTGGCCATCGCACGGCTGCCCTTTACACCCTGATCGAGACCGCCAAGCTCAATCGCATCGATCCGCAGGCCTGGCTCGCCGATGTGCTCAGGCGTCTGCCCGACCATCCCGCCCGGCGTCTTGACGACCTTCTGCCCTGGAACTGGACCCAGCCTCAGCCCTGGCAGATCGCAGCCTGATGCCCCGTCGGAAGCACAACTGCGGCCTTCACCGTCTTCCAATTACCCACATCGTCGTTCGGTGCCGATGGTTATGCCGACGGCGATGTCGTGCAGGCGGGTGAGGCCACGCCAGACGACCATGTTGCCGGGCGGCGGGTCGCGACTGCGGGCGAGGTAGCCGCCAAGCATGGCGATCTGCAGGAGGTAGTCGGCAAGCGTTCGCCGACGCAGCCGCGGTTTTGAGCGTGCCGCATCGAGGCTGTTGAGCGCGTTGATCTCAGCGGCGGTGAGGACGGTGTCGGGTGGTGCATCGGGTTCGACGCGGGCCGTCATGGTGAGAAAGAAGATGCGCCAGCTGACCACCGTCACGAGGGCGAGGAACTTCACCAGCCTCTCGGCAGTCTGCAGCCTGCTCTCCTCGGCGCGGCAGCCCGACTTCATGACTTTGTGGAAGACCTCTGCCTTCCATCGCAGAGCGTACCAGTCGAGCTTCTCCACGGCCCCGGCGAGGTCGGTGACCGGCAGGTTGGTGACGAGCTTCCAGTCGATCGGCGGACGATCGGTTGGCGGATCGAGTTCGAGAGCGTGGATGTAGGTGAGGACCTGCGGGCTGTAGCGCTTCTGCTTGCCGATGGGCGGCAGGGTCGTGATGGCGGCGAACTTGACCTGCAGGCAGGCGGTGTCAGCGGCGTTGCCGCCGACGGTCACGTGATGGGGACCCGACCAGGGGACCGCATCGAGTTGAGCGTAGACGCGATGGTCCGCATTCTGGCGCGGCCCGGCGGGCGGCGGTTTGGCCAGTCTGTTGGTCTGCACGCGCACCAGGAAACGGGTGCGTAGATCCTGTGCGAGGCAGAACAGTTCGTAGATGTCGCTCTCCCGGTCGGCGACGTGCACGCAGCGCTCCGGCGTGCCGAGGAGAGCCATCGACTGGTGGAGGTTCTCAAGCCAGCGATAGCTTTCCTTGGTCTCGATGGGTACACGGGTGGGGTTCACGTGCCGCTTGAGTGTCCAGGTCCCCTTGAACTTGGTGCGCGTCCAGAACTTCGCCGCCGTCAGGCCGAGAGGCGTGCCCGCGAGCGAAACGGCGAGACTGGAATGCATCAGCACGCCACACAGCGTGTGCACGTTGGGTTGCCCCGCTTTGTACCGCCCGCCGTTGATGGTCCTGGTGAAGCCGATCTTGCCCGGATGCGCGCGGCCGTAGATGAACTCGGTCGTGTCCTGGAGGATGAGGATCGGCCCTTCAGTCGCCGCGCAACGTACGGCAGTCGCGGCGAAGTGCCCGGCCAGGATGCCGTGCTCGGTGATGCGCGGGTTGTCGAAGAAGCGGTAGGCTGCTTTCGTGGCAGCCCAGTCGCCGCAGGCCGCCGGCATTGGCTGACCCGGCGCGGCGGACATCTGATCCAGGAGCCGGCGAAGGCGACGGGCGAGGCGCTGATCGGGCAAGCTCGCGCAGGCGATCTCGGCGTCCTGCCAGCCGGCGTCGCCGGCCAATACACCATCGCACATCCGTGACGCCTCCGTGATTCGGCGTCACGGAGAGAATCACGGCCGATTCAGGCAAAGCAAACCGCACCGACGATGTGGGTAATTGGAAGCTTCACCGTAGGCGTACTAAATCCCTAACTCATTTCCGAACGTCGCTAGAGTTTCCAGTGCCCGACTTCGCGCCCGTTTCCGGGGGAGGGGAGGGTAGGCGGCGTCCGGGCGATCCCTGAATCAGGCCGATACGATCCTGATCGTTTAGACCTGTGCGCCATCCAGGCGATCGAGGGCGCCCGGTCGGGCGTATCGATGCCGGCCTCGTCTGACTGCCGCCCCGGCTTATCCGCGACAACGTCGCTCCGGGATTGACGGTTAGCGAGCTGCAGGCTCCCTCATCCCATGTTCTGAAAATCACGCGTTCAGGCCCCGGCCCCCAACGACCGCTGTTGTGCGTGCAAATGTCGGTCATCGGGACTGCTCGCGGCAATGCCGCAGGATCGGCCGCGATGCAGGTTGGCCTACATTGCCGGCCTACATAACCAGCGATCTTAAATCCTGCCGCGGCGCCTATGCCATGATGCGACAAACTTCATCCCCGGTCGATCGCTGAGCCGTCATTGGCCTCGGGTCGCAGGACCGTTAAGGAGGATTGGGGTACGCTGCATGGCGTGTAGGGGGGAGTTCAATGGACTTTACAGCGAGCGGCACGGCCAACCGTCATCGGGGCTGAAGAGCGCGCTTTGCGCCTGTCCGCTCGCCTGAGTCGATCGAGCTCCACCGGTGCGCGCAATGCGTTGCCGCGGTTGATGCTTGCCGCGGCGATGGCCGTGCCGCTCGGCGCGGGGCTTGCCGAGCCGGCGCACGCCTTCGACCTCTTCGGTCTGTTCGGCTCGGAGCCCGAGCCGCCGGCGCCGAGTGCGACGGCGCTGCCCTATGCGGTCCGCATCACGGGGACGGACGATTCCGACGTCCTTCAGGCACTTCAGGACATCTCGACCCTGTATCGGCTGCGGCAGGACCCGCCGCCGGACGGGGAGGGGCTGCTGCGCCGGGCCGAGGTGGACCTGCCCAAGCTCGCCGACGTGCTCTCCGGGTACGGCTATTATCAGGGCACGGCGGCGATCCGGATCGATTCTGTTCCGGTGGCGGGGCAGGCTGGGGCTGCGGCCGCCGTCGGAGCCGCCGAACGTTGGCGCAACCGCGGCCTCGTGCCGGTGCGGATCGCGATCGATCTCGGGCCACGCTACACGTTGCGCCGGATCACGGTGCGGGATCGTGCGGGCCGACTGTTCCCGGAGGATGTGCTGCCGCCGCGGATCACCCGGGTCGACGACGATGTTCCGGCTCGGTCGGCGACGGTGCTGGCCCGCGAGGCCCGGATCGTCGACCAGTTCCGGGCGCAAGGACACCCCTTCGCGAAGGTGGTGGCGCGCGATCCGGTGGTGGACGACACCGCCCACGTCATGGATGTGACCTTCACGATGGAGCCCGGTCCCGTCGCCGGGCTGGGGCCGGTGACGGTCAACGGGGCGCCTGGGATCGACCCGGCGACGATCCGATCCTTCATCTATGCGGAGCCTGGGGACCCGTATTCGCCCCAGGCCGTGGCCGCGATCCGCCGGTCGCTGACGCGCGTCGAGGCGATCGGCGCGGCGCGGATCCGTGAAGGTACGGCGCTCGACGCCGACGGAAACCTGCCGCTCTTCGCAGAATTGAGCGAACGCGAGCGCAATCTCGTCGGCGTTTCCGCACGGTATTCCACCGTCGATGGCCCCGGCGTGCGCGCCTACTACGCCAACCGCAACCTGTTCGGCGGCGGTGAGACGTTCCGGCTCGATGCCGACATCTACTACCTCGGGTTGGGCAATGATCCGTTCGCCACCCAGCGCAAGATCGCCGGGATCGGCACCAACGGATTGGGCGGGCGCCTGTCGGCGACCTACGTTCAGCCTGCCCTCGGCGGCACGCGCAACGACTTCCTGGCCAACGCTTTCATCACGCGCGAGGTGCAGCAAAGCTACCTGGTGGATGGCGGCGGGGTCTCGGCCGCGATCCGGCACCGGTTCTCGGATACCTTCTCGGCGCAGATCGGGCTGGACGCGCAGGCCGGTCGCTCGAAGGACGCGCTCGGCACGGTCAATTACCGGCTGATCGGCGTACCGGCCTCGGTGACCTACGATTCCACCGACAGCCTGCTCGATCCGACCAAGGGGTTCCGGGCGATCGCGTCGCTGGCCGCCTATCCCGGGGCGATCTCCTCGCCCGGGATCGTCATCGCGAAGGCGCAGGGCTCGACCTACTATTCGTTGGACGACGAATCCCGCTACATCCTCGCTGGGCGGATCGGCTTCGGCTCGGTTTCGGGTGCGCCGCTCGGGGACATCCCGGACAATTTCCGGTTCTTCGCGGGCGGCGGCGGTTCGGTGCGGGGCTATCCGTACCGGACGCTCGGACCGATCGGTCCGTTCAACCTGCCGATCGGCGGCCGCAGCCTGCTGGAGGCGTCGCTCGAGGCGCGGATCAAGATCACCGACACGATCGGAGTGGTGCCGTTCTTCGATGCGGGCACCGCCTTCGCCTCGGCCGTGCCGGATTTCGATGAGAAGATCCGGAAATCGGTGGGCATCGGGCTGCGCTACTACACCGGCATCGGCCCGATCCGCGCCGATCTCGCCTTCCCGCTCGATCCCTACAAGGGCGGCCATGTCCGCCCGGCCGTTCTGTATCTCAGCCTGGGGCAGGCGTTCTGAATGGCTGGTTTTTTCGGGAGACTGAGCAAGATCGCCATCCGGCCCAACACATCACCGGGCGTGGCGCGGGTCCCCTCTGCCGTGCCGGAAAGGGGAAGCTTCGCAGCCGTTCCGAACCGGGTCTCGTGCGTTGCGCCCCTCGGCGTTGAAAAAGCTATCGCGCTCGCGCTGATCTGCCTTCTCCTCCTCGCCACCCTCTCGCTGACGATCATTACACCGACCCGCGCGGACGACGGCGAGAAGACCGTGCTCGGCGGGTTGCTCTCCCGGGCGCTCTCGACACCGTCCTCGCGCGTGGCGATCGGGGCGGTGGACGGTGCGCTGTCCTCGGACGCCACAATCCGCGACGTGGCGGTGAGCGACCGCGACGGCGTGTGGTTGAAGCTCGACCGGGCCCGGATCGTCTGGCGGCGCCTCGCGCTGCTGTCGGGCCGGCTCGAGGTGGACAGCCTGGAGATCGGGCGGATAGACGTGCTGCGCCGGCCGATCCCCGGCCCGACCCCGCCGGAGGCCAAGCCGGACGGGAAGCTGCTGCCGGACCTGCCCGTGAAGGTCGAGATCAAGGGCTTCAAGCTGGCCGAGCTGGTGCTGGGCGAGCCCGTGGCCGGTCAGCCGGCCCGGCTCTCGGCGGAGGGCAAGGCGCGGCTCGGCGCGGCCAGCGAAGGGCTCGACCTGCAGGCCCGGGCCCAGCGTCTCGACGCGGCCGGACGCTTCCTGCTGTCCCTCGTCTACGTGCCGCAGGGCGACCGTTTGGAGCTGAAGGCCAACCTGGTCGAGCCGGCCGGCGGACTGCTGTCCAAGGCGGCCAACGTTCCCGGCACGCCTCCGATCGACTTCGACCTCGCGGGCACCGGCACGCTGGATGCCTGGAACGCCCATCTCGATTTCACCGCCGGCCCGGATATCGGCGCGAAGGGCGGCGCCAAGATCTCCCGGATCGGCGCCGAGCGGCGGCTCGCCCTGGATCTCGCCGCGCGCATCGAGGGCCTCGTGCCCGGTCCAGCCGCATCGGTCTTCGCCGGCACGACCAAGCTCGACGGCGGCTTCGCCTTCGCGGATAGCGGCGCCTTCCGGATCGACCGGCTGGAGCTGACCTCGCGGACCGCGCGGCTGGCTGCCAGCGGCAGCCTGACCAAAGACCGGATCGCCGACCTGACGCTCCAGGCCCGCGCCCTGCCCACCGAGGGCGCGGTCACCAAGGCCGGCGAGGCCGAGATCAGCACGCTGGTTTTCGACGGCAGCGTGAAGGGGCCGCTCGCCGCGCCGACGGTGCGGGGGACCCTCGGGGCGGCCGGCCTGCGTAGCCGGGATTCCAGCCTTGACCGGATCGAGGCGCGCCTCGGGATCGATCCCCAGGGCGACCCGTCCGCCCAGCATTTTTCCATCACAGCGGACGGCAAGGTCGACGGCCTGCGGTTGGCGGACCCGGCCCTGCGTCGCGCTCTCGGCAGCCGCGCGCAACTCACCCTGCGGGCGGCCTCCGGGCCGGACGGGGTGATCGACGTGTCGAGCCTCCGGATCGAATCCGACACCGCCAAGGCGAGCTACGCCGGACGGGTCGGACAGAACACGCTGACCGGCACCCTCGACGCCGCGCTGCCGGACCTGGCGATGTTCTCCGGCCTCGCCGGGCGCGGGCTCGCCGGGAGCGTCGATGCCAAGGCGCGCCTCAGCGGCGACCCGGCCCGGAAGGCGCTGGCGGCAGACCTGACCATCACCAGCGCCGGCCTTGCCACCGGCATCGCGGCGGCCGACCGCGCGCTCGGCCGCGCGCCGACGCTGCAAGGGCGGGTGTCGCAATCCTATGACGGCTACGGATTCGATCATCTGCGCCTGGAGGGCTCGGGCCTGACCGCGACCCTGCAGGGCGAGGCGACCTCGGCCAGCGCGGATGTCACCGGGCGGATCGACCTCAAGAGCCTCGCCGACCTAGACGGACGCCTGACCGGGCGCGCCGGTATCGACGCGCGCATGACCGGCTCCCTCGAGCATCCCCAACTCGCCGCGACCGTCACGGCGCCGGCCGCGACCGCGGACGGCAAGCCGATCCGCGACCTGCGGGCCGAAGCCATCCTCTCCGACGCCCTGCTGGCGCCGGACGGTACGCTGACGCTGTCCGGCGACGTCGCCGGCAAGGCGCTGCGCGGCGGCGCCCACGTGGCGAGGACGGGGCCCGACTGGGTGCTCGACCGGCTCGACCTCAACCTCGGCTCGGTGGCCGTCTCGGGCAACGCCATCGTGGCGGCCGAGACCTGGCTGTCGGCCGGTACGCTATCCGTGAAGGCGGCCAATCTCGCCGACATCTCCCCGCTCGCCCCGGAGCCCGTGGCCGGCCAGCTCGATACCAGGGTCACCCTCTCCCGGGACGGCGGCCGCCAAGATGCCGCGATCCGGGCGACCGGTGCCGCGCTGCGCTACGGCGCCTATGGCCTCAATCGCCTCGACGCCGACCTGAGGGGCCGCGACCTGCGCGCCCATCCCGTCCTCGACGGACGCCTGGACGCCGACCGGCTCCTCGCCGCCAGCCAACAGATCGATACGGTCCGGCTCGCTGCGATCGGCAGCCCGACGGGCAGCGACGTGACGCTCACCGCCAAGGCGCGTGGCTTCAACCTCGACGGCGCAGTCCGGGTCGTGCCGGACGACGACACCCGCATCGAGATTCAGCGCCTCTCGGCTGCCCGCGGCGGCGACCGCTTCGCCCTGACCGGACCGGCCTCCGTGACCTTGCGCGACGGTGGCGCGGTGATCGACGGGTTGTCGATCGCGGCGGGCTCGGGCCGAATTACGGTCTCGGGCCGGGCCGGGCGGGATCTCGACCTGAAGGTGGCGATCCGCGCGCTGCCCCTGTCGTTGGCCCGGATCGCCGCGCCCGACCTCGCCCTCTCCGGTACGGTGGACGGCGATGCGGACCTCCACGGCCCCGCGGCGAGCCCGGAGGGTCATTACGCGCTCACCGTCTCCAAGCTTGTGGCACCCCAGACCCGGCAGGCCGGCCTGCCGCCGGTCGATGCCAGCGCCAAGGGTGCCCTGTCGGACGGGCAGGCCAGCCTGGACGGCCGGATCACGGCCGGGCGCGGCGTCGCCCTGACGGTGGCGGGCTCGCTGCCCGTGGAGACCGGAGGCCCCCTGAACCTGCGCGCCCGCGGCACCCTGGACGCGTCCCTTGCCAACACGCTGCTGAGCACCGGCGGGCAGAGCGTCACAGGGCGGGTCGCCATCGATGGCGGCGTCACCGGCACCCTGGCGGCGCCCAAGGCCCAGGGTTCGGCGGTGCTGAGCAGCGGCAGTTTCACCGACCCGGTCAACGGCATCCGGCTGACCGCGATCGATGGGCGCGTGACCGGCCGCGGCGACAGCCTCGTGGTCGAGAGCCTGACGGCGTCCGCCCGGAACGGCGGCCGCCTCTCGGTCACAGGGCGGGTCGCCCTAGAGCCGGATTTCCCCGGCCAGTTCCATATCACCGCCGACAAGGCGGAGCTGGTCTCCAGCCCGCTGATGAATGCGGTGTCGAGCGTCGATCTCACCCTGGCCGGCCCGCTGGCCCGGACGCCGCGGATCGCCGGCCGGATCGACATCGTGTCGATCGACGTGGCCGTGCCCGATCGGCTGCCCTCAACGGTGAAGCCCCTGCCGGGCGTGCGCCACGTCAACACGCCGCCCGACGTCCGGGCGCGGCTGGCGCTGCGGGCGGACCGCAAGGCGGCCGTCACACCCGGCAAACGGCAGAAGAAACCCGCCGTGCCGTTCGATGCCACCCTCGACGTGCGCATCGAGGCGCCGAGCCGGATCTTCGTGCGCGGGCGCGGCATCGATGCAGAGCTCGGCGGATCGCTCCGGGTCACCGGCACGTCGCGCGCGCCGAACGCAGTCGGTGGCTTCGGCATGCGCCGCGGGGTGTTCCAACTGGTGGGGCAGCGTCTCGATTTCAGCCGCGGCAACCTGACCTTCGCGGGCAGCCTGACCACGCCGGAACTCGATTTCGCCGCCGAGACCAAGGCCGGCGACGTCACCGCCCGGGTTGCGGTGAGCGGCTACGCGGACGCGCCGCAATTCAGCCTGACCTCCGATCCGGTCCTGCCCCAGGACGAGATCCTGTCGCGCCTGCTGTTCAAGAAGGCCGCGGGCGGCCTGTCGCCGTTCCAGGCACTCCAGCTCGCGCAGGCCGTGGCGCAGCTCTCGGGCGGTGCGGCCGGGCCGGACGTGTTCGAGCAGGCCCGCAAGAGGCTCGGACTCGACAGCCTCGACGTCTCCACGGGCGCCAGCGGCGGCCCGGCGCTCGGCGCCTCGCGCTACATTTCGGACCGCGTCTCCGTCGGTGTGAAGGCGGGCGCCAAGCCCGCCGACACCGCAGTTGGCGTCGATTTCGACGTGACGCGCCGGATCAAGCTGAAGGGCGAGGCGGGGAGCGATGGGCGCACCAGTCTGGGTGTCGGTGCGGAATACGAGTGGTAGGAGCGGGGCGTTCCTTGCTCCTCCGCCTGAAGCGACTGGCGTGCCGTCGATGATGGGCGCAATGCCTCACCCGTTTGCGGGCTGACGGATCCACGGATCGAGCTGGGCGATACGTGCGCAGGACCGAGCGAGGCTCCCTTCTCCCGTGCGGAAGAGGCGGCACGTCGCATCCTCTGAAAGCCGATATGGGAACATCGGAGTCCGCAAAGGCAGAGGGGGTTGCGGACCTCCGGGTTCGCTTCTCCTGCGTGACCGATCGATCAATGACCGGATCACCGTCCACCACATCACGGTGTGCCCTCACCTTCAAAACCCACACCCCTTCGAACACCTCGGGCGAAGATCCGTTGGCCGGGCGCGACAAGTCTGCTTAGGTGTCGAAGTAAGCCGCGCGGTCAGCCGCGGTTCGGGTGGGAAACGCGAAGGGCGATGGACGAGCTTTTCGAGACGGATGACGATCCGGAGGTCCCGGAGGGCGGCTTCCTGCGGATGCTGCCGATCATCAACCGACGCGGCCTCCACGCCCGCGCCTCGGCGAAGTTCGTGCAGACCGTGGAGCGCTTCGACGCTGTGGTGACCGTCACCCGGGCGGGCGAGACCGTTGGCGGGCGATCGATCATGGGCCTGCTGACGCTGGGCGCCGCCATGGGCACCCGCATCGCCGTTACGGCGATCGGCCCGGATGCGCAGACCTGCCTCGACGCCATCGAGGCCCTGCTGGCCAACCGGTTTGGCGAGGACGAGTAGGAGGCCCGCTCAGGTCTCCCGGC
Organism: Methylobacterium sp. CM6246; assembly: GCF_054818005.1. Lineage (NCBI taxonomy): Bacteria > Pseudomonadati > Pseudomonadota > Alphaproteobacteria > Hyphomicrobiales > Methylobacteriaceae > Methylobacterium > Methylobacterium sp. CM6246. The sequence continues at coordinate 4,822,545 of NZ_JBTXKY010000001.1, read as the reverse complement.
CGGGCCACGTGCACAGGTCCGAGACCGGGCAGCGCGGGCAGGCGGGCTTGCGGGCCGTGCAGGTGTCGCGCCCGTGCCGGAACAGCCAGACATGGGCGCCGTCCTTGAACCGCTCCGGCACCCCAAGGACGAGGCCGTCGGCCACCGCGTTCACCGTGCCGCCAGGGGCCAGCGGGATCCGGTTCGAGACCCGGAACACATGGGTGTCTACCGCGACCACCGGTTCGTGGAACGCGAAATTCGCCGTCACCTCGGCGCTCTTGCGGCCGATGCCGGGCAAGCGGCGCATCTCGGCCGCGCTGCGCGGAACCGTGCCGCCGTAGGTCTCGATCAGGGTCGCCGACAGCTTGACGATGTTGCGCGCCTTTGACGGCCCGAGCCCGACCGGCCGGATGATGTCGGTGATCTCCCCCTCGCCCAGTGCCCGCATCTCCGCCGGATCCTTGGCCAGGGCGAACAGCGCGTCGGCGATGCGCGCCACCGTTGGGCCGGTGGATTGGGCCGAGAGCAGCACGGTGACCAGAAGCCGGAACGGATCGGTGTCGTCGAACCCCGCCTTTGGGTCCGGATCGGCCGCGGCGAAGCGCGCCATCACGGCCTCGACCCGCTCAGGTGTTCCGGGGGATGCGGGCGCCGCGGGGCCCTTGGTCCGGCGGGGTTTGGGCCGGAGGCCGTGGAGTGTGTCGCGCGCCATGGGGACCAGCTAGGGTCGCGATGGCCGGACCGACACGCGGCGGATTGACGGCCCCGCTCAGCCCCGCGCCCGGCGCCAGGCCACCGGGCCGGCGCCGAAGTTGAGCATGCCGACCGCGATCGCATCGACACGGCGCAGCAGTGCAAGCCGCAGCACCCCGCTCCGGGCGGTGAGGCGGCCGGCCAACCCGATCCACGCGGGCTCGGATGGTGCGGTGGCGGCCGGAGCGCGATCGTCGAAGACCGGTACGGAAACGGCCTGGGGCGCCCAGCCAGCGGGCCGTACGCCGAGGAGGCGGTCGGCCTGGATCGTCCGCGTAAGGCGCGCACGCTCCGCAGGCCGAACCGGCGCCGCGACGAGGCCGCCACTGCGGACCGGACGGCCGAGAGTTGCCAAGCGGGTGCGGATCGCACGATCCACCACCTCTGCGGCATCGTGCGGCGCGAGGGGGCCAGCCTGCGCGTCCCGGCTCCAGGCCAGGGCGAGGCCGGGATGCGGCCGCTCCGAAGCGGGCTCCCGCTCCGCCGTCCCGGTGAGGCCGCCCTGTATCACGGTGAAGCGTTGCGCCATCGCCTGTTCCGATCCTTCGACCAACCGTCCCGTTTCGGGACGCGGGGGCGCCCCGAAGGCGCCGTTCGGGTCGATGGCTTCAAGGACGGTGCCGCCCGGCGGATCAGCCCCCCGGAATTGCCAACGGGTTGTCGGTGAGTGCCGCGGCGTCGGGCGCGTCCACCCGTGGCCGGCCCAGGAACGCGTCCCACAGGCGCTGGACGAAGGCCGGGTCGAGGTCGCGCAGGATCAGCACGAGCCGTGAGGTGTGGTCGGGGTCGGGCCAGGCCGGTAGGGTCAGGGGCGCGTGGAACACGTGCTGGACGCCGTGCACCACGATCGGGTGCTCCGGGTCGTCGGCCAGCGCCACGATACCCTTGAGCCGGAGCAGCTTCGGGCCGTGGCCGGAGCGCAGCAGGTCCATGAACATCTCGAAGGCCGGGCGCGGCACCGGCGCGGCGCTGGTCAGGCACACGGCCTGGATCGCCGCATCGTGGCGGTTCACGTCGGCCTGGTGCGGGAGGTCCAGGGCCGCGTCGCCGAGCCAGGCGCGCACGTCCGCGCCCTTGCCGTCGAGGCCGAACAGCCCGCCGAGCAGGTCGTCGGCCGGCGCGTCCGGGGGCAGGATCGGGGCCGCCGGGTTGAGGGCGGCGAGCCGCGCCCGGATCGACGCGGTGTCGCCGGCGATATCCGCCTTGGTCAGGACGATGCGGTCCGCCACCGCGGCCTGCCGGACGGCCTCCGGGTGGTCGTCGAGGGAGGCGGCACCGGTCGCCGCATCCACCACCGTCACCACCGCCTGCAGGCGGTACCGCAGCACCAGGTACGGGTGATAGATCAGCGCGTGCAGAATCGGCGCAGGATCGGCGAGGCCGGTGGTCTCGATCACAACCCGGCGAAACGGTGTGATCCGCCCGTTGTCGCGCTTGCGCAACAGGTCCTCGAGGGTGGCGATCAGGTCGCCCCGCACCGTGCAGCACAGGCAGCCGGCGCCGAGCAGGACCATGTCCTCGTCGATGGACTCAATCAGCAGATGGTCGAGCCCGATCTCGCCGAACTCGTTGACGATCACCACCGTGTCGGCGAGCGCCGGATCGCGCAGCAGCCGGTTCAGCAGCGTGGTCTTGCCGGCTCCCAGGAAGCCGGTGAGCACGGTGAGTGGGATGGGCTCCGGGCGGCGCGGATCCGGGGCGGGCGAGGCAGTCGATGACATGGCCGCCGAGATGGGGTTTTTCGGGTCCGGAGGCAACGCGTCGGCGCGCGATGCCGGGCTGCCGCTACTCCTCGGCGGCGGCCTTCTTGCCCTGAGGCTTCTTCACCTCGGCCTTCCGGGCCTCGGGCTTGGCCGACGACCGCTGGGCTGCGGGCTTGGCGGGGGACTTGACGGCGGGCTTCGAGAGGCCCTTGCCGGGCTTGGCCTCCGGCATGCCCGGTGTCTCGACGGACGTGTAGGCGCTGGCGTTGCGCGGCAGGCCGTGGGCCGGCTTCGCGGCGACCTTCGAGGCCGGCTTGGCCGCGGCCTTGGCGTCGCTCGCCGCCTTGGCCTGCTCCAGCCGGGTCTCGCGGGCCTGCTTGGCGGCCTGCAGCGCGGCCTCGCGCTTGGCCTTGGCGGCTTCCAGCTTGGCGGCGCGCGTGTTGGCGGATGCGGATTTCTGGGCGTTCTCCTGGGCCTCCAGGATCTGCTGGCCCTCCGCCGGGTTGCGGCCGACCCAGACCGCGATCGGCTGGAGCGGTGCCCGCGGCGGCAGCGTCCGGGCGCGCAAGGCCGGGCTGGAGAAGGCCGCCATGGCGAGGGCGGGGGAATTGGCTGCGGAACCGCCGATGAGCTGCGCTGCCGAGCCCGGAGCGCTGACCGCGCCGGCGCCGTCGTCGATCGCGGGGGGCTTCTTGCCGCCGCAGACGTAGGGGCGGATGTCCGGCGGCGCGCCGAGCGCGGAGGCCGGCAAGGCATCGAGGGTCGGGCTGGTCCAGCCCGCGCTCTGGGTGAAGGCGTAGTCGAACAGGTCGGCAGCCTTCACGTCGCGCTCGCGGGGGCTCGGCTGGCCCATCACGATGGTGATGACCCGGCGGCCGTTGCGCGAGGCGGTCGCCACCACGTTGAAGCCGCCCGAGCAGATGAAGCCGGTCTTCATGCCGTCGGCGCCGGGATAGCGGCCGAGCAAGCCGTTGTGGTTCGCCATGACGGCGCGGCCGAACTGGATCGCCGAGATCGAGAACAAGTCGTGGGAATCCGGGAAGTCGCGGATCAGCGCCCGGGCCAACACCGCCATGTCGCGGGCCGAGGTCCACTGGCGCGGGTCGGGCAGGCCGTTGGGATTGGTCCAGCGGCTGTCGCGCATGCCGATCCGCTGCGCGGTCTCGTTCATCTGGTCGGCGAAGCCTTCGACCGAGCCGCCGAGCGTCTCGCCGATGGCGTAGGCCACGTCGTTGGCCGACTTGACCATGATGATCTTGAGGGCGTTGTCGAGGGTCAGCTGCGTGCCCGGCTTGAAGCCCATCTTGGAGGGCGGCTCGGAGGCCGCCGCCGCCGAGATCGTGACCATCGAGTCGAGTGAGACCTTGCCCTGCCGCACCAGATCCAGCGCCACGTAGGTGGTCATCAGCTTGGTGATCGAGGCCGGGTACCAGGGATCGGTCGGCGCCTGGGCGTAGATCACTTTGCCGGAATCGACATCGACCACGAGGATCGGGGCAGTGACCGCATTGGCGGCCTGGATCCCGATCAGGCTCGTGCCGAGAAGACCCGTCAACGCCGCGAGTCCGACGGTTACGCGCCGGAGGAGAGAAGAGGACATTCGAGCCCGACTCGTCAGAGGATCGCCAGGGTCGGCGCCGAGGCACCGGACGTCCGGCCGGCAGGCCGGGATTCTCGCGGCCCGGACCGCTGGAGGCGATCGTCGTGCTGCATCACGGCATGAACGTCGCTACCGTGGCAAGAGCAAGGCGAGACGCGACCGCGGGTCTGCCTGGCCCGGCGGCCAGTGGTCCGCGGGCCATCCGCCGCTTATGTGCGGGATGGCGGTGAGGCGAGAAGAGTTCGGGAACAGCGGTGGCTTACGCGGTCAAGGAAATCTTCCACACCCTGCAGGGGGAGGGCGCCCAGGCGGGACGCGCCGCGGTGTTCTGCCGATTCGCCGGCTGCAATCTGTGGTCGGGTCGGGAGGCGGATCGCGCAGCCGCGGCCTGCCGGTTCTGCGACACCGACTTCGTCGGGCTGGACGGGGAGGGCGGCGGACGCTTCGCCGACGCGGCGGCGCTGGCCGGCGCCATCGCGCGGACCTGGTCCGGGGGGCCGGAGAGCCGCTACGTCGTGTTCACCGGCGGCGAGCCGCTGCTCCAGCTCGACACGCCCCTGATCGAGGCCGTGCACGCCGAAGGTTTCGAGATCGCCATCGAGACCAACGGCACGCTGCCCGCCCCCCCGGGCATCGACTGGATCTGCGTCAGCCCCAAGGGTTCCAATCTTCTGGCGCAAAAGACCGGGCACGAATTGAAGCTCGTCTATCCCCAGGCCGACGCCGACCCAGCGGATTTCGTCGGCCTCGCCTTCCGGCATCGCTTCCTGCAGCCGATGGACGGCCCGGAGCAGCGCGCCAGCACCCAGGCCGCCATCGCGTATTGCCGTCAGGACGCCCGCTGGCGCCTGTCCTTGCAGACGCACAAAATCATCGGGATACCGTAGGGAGGCCGGACGCGCCGTTCGCCACGCCGACCGTCGGGCCTGCCTTGGCTGAACAGGGCCATGATCTCCCTTCCCGAGCCGATACCAAGAGGAGTGGCGCTGTGGCCGACGCCCCATGCGGCGCGATCCGGGCTGCGCTCAACGCATCACCCCTCCGAGGGGCCGCACCAGCCGGGCAGGTAACCGGCGTCCTTGGACTTGGCCAGCGCCATCGCCTTCTCCAGCGCCTCGGAGAAGTCGGCCTCGATGCGCTTCTCCTTGATGTTGCGGCGTAAAAAGTCCGCCCACAGGAACTCACTGAACGGCGTCGTGTCCTTGGCGAAGCCGCCCGCCCGGCGCAGCTCGCCTGCGAGGCTGCGGAACGGATCGTCGACGAGGTTCCCGATCGCCTTCGGGATAACCTTGAAATCTTGGCGCACGCCCGCGGCGTCGTAGGGGTAGACCCAGGATTTGTGGTCGCAGACCGTCCAGAACGCATCCTTCTCCAGGTGATGCAGGTCGGCCAGCACCGTGACCAGCACGCTCTCGACGCCCTCTTCCTGCAGCGCCCGGGAGAGATGATGGTGGTCCACCACGTAGTGGCGCTTCTTCGGGCCGAGCACGGTCGGAATCATGTGCGCCCCGAGGAACGCCTTCTTCTTGTCGCCGTCGTAGCTGCGCCAGCGCCGCCGCTTCTCCTCGACCTCCCGGTAGCCCACCGTCATCTGCGTCGGGCGCAAATCGGCGATCGGGATCGGCTTCAGAAGCGGCTCGCGGACGGGCATGACCTGGGCTTTCTGCGTTGTTCTGTCGCGCAGATCACACAGACGGTCGTGCAGCGGAAGTGCGACGCGGCTGGATCACGCTCACGATTTGCCGAGCGGTCCGGCGCGCACAGCGTCCAGCACGAACACCCTGATCGCCGAGGACAGGTTCTGGCCGCCGCGCCCGGCATCGATCGTCCCGACGAGCGCCTGGACCGACTGGCCGCGCGCCTCCGCAACCTCCCGCAACGCCGCCCAGAACGGATCCTCCAGGGATACGCTGGTGCGGTGCCCGGCGATCACCACGGAGCGCTTGCTGATGCCCGCGCTCACGCCGGGTCGGTCACGAACGGGGCAGTCATGCGGTCGCGTCCGGATCCGGCTCCGCGCGCTCGAGCCGGTGGCCCTCGTGGCGGTCGGTCTCGAGGGCCTTGCGCCGCTGCTGCAGGGTCTTGGCCTTCTTCGGCCGCCCGAAGGCGATCCGGTTCTCCTCGGCCTTGGCATCCTCAGCCGCGCGGGCCTTGGCTTTGCGGACCTGGCGCAGGTTGATGATCTCGGCCACGGACCGCCTCCCAGTTCTCGGTTGGGGGCAGGGGCCCCAAGTCACCGGGGCTCCGTCCCGGACCCCACGAGGTCCCGGACCTTGTGGGGTCCGGGATGTGTCAGCGACTCAATCGGCGCTGGGGGCCAGCATCGTCTCCGGCCGAACGACGCGCTCGAACTCCGCCTCGGTGACGTAGCCGAGACGCAACGCCTCCTCCTTGAGGGTGGTGCCGTTCTTGTGCGCGGTCTTGGCGATCTCGGCGGCCTTGTCGTAGCCGATCGACGGGGCGAGGGCGGTCACCAGCATGAGCGAGCGGCTCATCAGGTCGGCGATCTTGTCCTCGTTGGCCTTGATGCCGACCACGCAATTGTCGGTGAAGCTCACCGCGGCGTCGGCCAGCAACCGGATCGATTGCAGCACCGCGTTGGCGATCACCGGCTTGAACACGTTCAGCTCGAAATTGCCCTGCGAGCCGGCGAAGCTCACCGTGGTGGCGTTGCCGACGACCTGGCAGCAGACCATGGTCAGCGCCTCGCACTGCGTGGGGTTGACCTTGCCGGGCATGATCGAGGAGCCGGGCTCGTTCTCGGGCAGCGACAGCTCGCCGAGGCCGGAGCGCGGGCCGGAGCCGAGCAGGCGGATGTCCTGGGCGATCTTGAACAAGCCGGCAGCCAGCGCCGACAGCGCGCCCTGGGTGAACACCAGCGCGTCGTGGGTCGCCAGCGCCTCGAACTTGTTGTCGGCGGTGGTGAATTCCAAGCCGGTCAGCGCCGCGACCTGAGCGGCGAATTTCTCTGCGAAGTCGGGATGCGCGTTGAGGCCGGTTCCGACCGCGGTGCCGCCCTGGGCGAGCGCCAGCACGCCGGGCAACGTCGCGGCGACGCGCGAGCCGCCGAGCGCCACCTGGGCGGCGTAGCCCGAGAATTCCTGGCCGAGGGAAACCGGGGTCGCGTCCTGCAGGTGGGTCCGGCCGATCTTCACGATCGATGCGAACGCCTGCGCCTTGGCGTCGAGCGCCGTGTGCAGGTGCGTGAGCGCCGGCATCAGCCGACCACTGATCTCCCGGGCCACGGCGATGTGCATGGCGGTCGGGAAGGTGTCGTTCGAGGATTGGCCGCGGTTGACATGATCGTTCGGGTGGATCGGCGTCTTGCCGCCGCGCTGGCCTCCCAGGGCCTCGTTGGCGAGGCTTGCGATGACCTCGTTGGCGTTCATGTTGGACTGGGTGCCCGAGCCGGTCTGCCAGACCACGAGCGGGAATTCCGCGTCGTATCGGCCGGCCACCACCTCGGCGGCGGCCGCCGCGATGGCGTCGGCGAGCTTCGGCTCCAGGGCGCCGAGGTCCTTGTTCACCAGCGCGGCGGCCTGCTTCACAAGGCCCAGGGCGTGGACCAGCGGGGCCGGCATGCGCTCGGTCCCGATCTTGAAGTTCTGGATCGAGCGCTGCGTCTGCGCGCCCCAGTACCGGTGGGCCGGGACCTCGATCGGCCCGAAGGTGTCGGACTCGGTGCGGGTGGCGGTTCCGGTCTCGGTGGGCGACATCGTGGCCTCTACGTTTGGTGCAGTGCGGTGCCTACTTAAATGAGGCGCGGATGAATCGCGATGCCGGTTTTCCCCGGCGCCGGACAAGAGTGGGGCTCTGTTCCCGCCGGATAAGGAGCCGATGAGCGCGACGATCGACCGAACCGACCGCGATCTGGCCGAGGGCGCGTCCGCCCGGTTCCGCCCGCCCGTGCCGCGCCCGCTGCGCGAGCCGCTGGGCCTGTTCGACTTCCTCCGGGCCGCCCGCAAGAACCCGATCACGACTTGGATGGAGGTGCACTTCAAGGAGCCGATCGTGGCCGCCGATGGCGCCATGGGCCGGATCACCGTGGTGAGCGACCCGGCTTTGATTCGCTACCTGCTGGTCGAGAATGTCGAGGGTTACCGCAAGGACGATCTGCAGCGCCGGGTGCTGGCGCCGGGCCTGGGCAACGGGCTTCTGAGCGCCGAGGGCGACGAGTGGCGGCTCCAGCGCCGGACGCTTGCCCCAATCTTCAACGCCCGCACGGTGCAGGGCTTCTCCGACGCGATGAACGCGGCCGGGGCCAAACTGGGGCGCCGCCTCGGCCGCCGGGGCGGCAAGCCCGTCGACGTGGCGCTGGAGATGACCCGCGTCACCCTCGACGTGCTGGAGCGGACGATCTTCACGCAAGGCCTGCCGGGCGATCCGGACGCGCTGGGGCGCGCCATCACCCGGTTCCTCGAGGCGGTCGGGCCGATCGATCCGCTCGACGTGTTCGGCGTGCCCGACTTCGTGCCGCGCATCGGCCGCCTGCGGGCACGGCCGGCCGGGCGCTTCTTCGCCGAGGTGGTCGACGAACTCATCGCCCGGCGCAAGGTGCTGATGGGGAAGGACGAGGCCCCCCGCGACCTGCTTACCCTCCTGCTCGCCGCGCAGGATCCCGAGACCGGCAACGGCCTTTCGGACCTCGCCGTGAAGGCCAACATCGTCACCTTCATCGCGGCCGGCCACGAGACCACGGCCAATTCGCTGACCTGGGCACTCTACTGCCTGTCGCAGGATCCCGCCGCGCAGGCTCGGGTGGAGGCCGAGGTCGACGCGGCGGGCGCGGACGATTTCGCCGTGGAGCAGCTGCCCTACACGCGGGCGGTGATCGAGGAGGCGATGCGCCTGTTCCCGCCTGTGCCGTTCCTCAGCCGGCAGGCAACCCGGGACGACCGGCTCGGCCGGATCAAGATCCCGGGCGGCTCGCTCGTGATGGTGGCGCCCTGGGTACTCCACCGCCATCAGAGGCTGTGGCAGGATCCGGAGGCGTTCATCCCGGAGCGCTTCCTACCCGAGAACCGCGACGCGATCCCGCGCTTCGCCTACCTGCCCTTCGGGGCCGGCCCGCGGGTCTGCATCGGCCAGAGCTTCTCCATCCAGGAAGCCGTGATCGTGCTGGCCCACGTGGTCCGGGCGGTGCGCTTCCACCTGCCGGCGGACCACCCGGCGGTCAGCCCACTTCACCGGGTGACGCTGCGGCCTGAGCACGGCCTGCGGATGGAGGCCGAGCTGCGGCGTTGAATGGGTTGCCGGGGTACCGGCCGGTTCATATCTTCTGGGCCGGGCGGAGGGAGCCCCCCGATGTCCAACACCGCAGCGCTCGCTACGCTGGACTACGCCGGGCAGGTCGCCCGCGTCCTGCGGTCCAAAGCCTTGACGAAGAAGTTCGTAGCGGAGCAGTCGAAACTTCAGGCCGAGACCCTGAAGGTCGGTCGGGATCGCATTCTGACCCCGCTCTCCATCAGCTTTGCCGGCATGGCCGCCGCGGCCGCATTCTTCGGGCCGGGTGCGGCTATCGTCAAACTGATCGGATGTGACGACTGCCTGGTAAGGAGACGGACTGGCTCGAGTGCTTCGCCATATCGGACTGATTTTTGGGCGTATGCTTCAATCGCCCCAGCGTGCCTCAAGCCGGCGTGTGTTGCGATCATAGATGCGCGCAGCCACGAAGAGCCCCCCAAGACCAAGCGTCGACATGGCGACGGCGATCGTTAGGATTTGAAAGGCGTAGCTCTGGGGCATCCCGCTACGCGTCTGGGCGCAGGAACAACCGGATCGCGATCCGCCAGATCAAATATCGGATGGGAGACGCGAGCAGGAAAGCTTAGCCGCTATTGACGAAGACATCTGCGGGATGCTGAACCAGCGGACTGATGAACGTCGTTCCGAGCGTGAGGAGCGCCGTAGCGTCGAAGACGGTCGCGACGAGCTTCACGCCCTCATCGAAGCGTTTCGCACGATGCTTGCGCTCCGCCGCCGACAAGAGCGACTCCGCAAAAGTCTCGTCCACCGGCGAATCCCCGAGCCGTCGATTCGGCCCGGTGAGTTCAGCTCTTCTTCCGGAACGCGTCCAGGCTCACGACTTCGGCGCTGCCCTCTTCACCGTCCTTCTTTGCGGCGGGGCGGGGGGCCTTCTCGTCGGGCTTGTCGCCTTGCGCGGCGGGGGCCGGCAGGCCCTTCGGGGCGGCCGAACCGATCGTGGCGAGCCCGGACCCCTTGGGCCGGACCTCGGTCGGCTCGGAGCCGGCCCCGCGCGGGCCGGTCTTGGCCTGGGTGGCGTTGGCCTCTTCGGGCGCCTCGCCGGCCTCGCTGAGATCGAACTTCAGGCCGAACTGCACGGACGGATCGAAGAAGCCCGACAAGGCGTCGAACGGCACCAGCAGCCGCTCCGGCACGCCCGAGAAGGACAGGCCGACCTCGAACGTGTGCTCGTGGACGCTGAGGTCCCAGAATTGGTGCTGCAGGACGATGGTCATGTCCTGCGGGTATTTCTCGCGCAGGGCCTGCGACATCCGCACGCCGGGCGCCTCAGTCCGGAACGAGACGTAGAAGTGATGGTCGCCCATCAGCCCGTCCCGGGCGGCATCGGTCAGCACCTTGCGGACGACGCCGCGGAGGGCGTCCTGCACCAGGAGATCGTAGCGAATCAGGTCGTCTGCCATCTGCGGTCGCGCTCTAGCCCGGTCTGCGCCCGGCGCCCCGCCGCGGATGGCCGGACCGAGGAAATGAGTGACGGCTTCTGGTGCCGGGCGCCTTCATACCCCGCCTCCACGATGCGAACCGCGAGGACTTGAGACCGATCTTGGAAACCGCTTACGCGGCCACCGCCACCGAAGCAAAAGTGTCGTTGGCGACTCTTGCAAAGGCCCGATAACGGCGAAACCATACCGAACGAAAGATCAACCTTTACGCCTTCGTCGAACCTGCTTCGCCCCCGCCTGAGACCAGTCCAACTCCGTCGGCCTTGCGGCCATCGGTCCTGGGCTCAGGTGGAGGCGCCGGGTACCGCCCCCGGGTCCGATCGGTTTATTGCGAAGATCGTTTATCGCCATAGCCGGCCTCGCGACCGGCTCCCAAGATATAGAGGGGATCGGTCCGGTTTTGAAGCCCGATCGTGTCGCGCCACTTTCTCAGGGCGAACCTCTTGACCAGGCTGTTGCCGGAAGTGCGCAGTCGAGCGTCCCCGCGCCCGTGCTCGACCGGATCTGGGGGGTGATCTGGCGGCTCGCATTGCTGATCGGACTCGTGATCGTCTACCTCGGCGCCGCGAGCCTGCTCTCCCTGGTGACTGTCCGGGTCGGATTCGACGTGTGGGCGGGGATCGATCCGTTCCTGCCGACCGAGCGCCGACCGTTCCTCGGCGCCGTGGAACTCGCCCACCGCGCCTTCGCGGTCGATGCCCTGCGCCAAATCTACCTCGCCGCCCTGGTTCTAGGCGGCGCCTGGTGGCGCGACCCCGCCGGCTGGCGCCGACGCCTCGCCCTCGACCGCGAGCGCCCGAACGGGATGCGGCCGGTCGCGCTGCTGGCGCTCCTCCTGGTCTGGCCGGTGCTGCACATCGCCTGGGTCACAGGCACCGCCGAATTATTCGGCGCGAGCTTCGGCCAGCGGGTGCGACTGTCGCCGTTCATGAGCCAGAGCGCGGTCGCGGCCTGGTTGCTCTATCTCGCGGTGCTGGCGCCGGTGGCCGAGGAGCTGCTGCTGCGCGGGGAGGCCTTCGCCCGCGCCCGGGACGCCCTGGGGCCTTTGGGGGCGGTGCTGGTCACGGCCGTGATCTTCGCGGCGGCCCATGTCTCGTCCTGGGGGCTCGCCCGGCCGGTCTCGCTGCTGCCGCTCGCGCTGGTGCTCGGCTGGCTGCGCTGGCGCACCGGCCGGCTCTGGCCGGGCATCGCGCTCCACGGCTGGTCGAACCTCGCTTTGGTGACCTACGTGCTTTGGCCGACCTGAGCGCGTGACAAGGGCGGACCGGGTCCGGCGATGACGGTGGATAGGCGGGCCGCGCGCTTGCCGGCGGCGCCGCACACGCGCAGGAATACGGGATGGACGCCTATCACAACCTGTTGCGGCGCATCCTCGACGAGGGCGTGGCCAAGGACGACCGCACCGGCACCGGGACGATCTCGGTGTTCGGCCACCAGATGCGCTTCGATCTGTCCGCAGGCTTCCCGCTGGTCACCACGAAACGGCTGCACCTGCGCTCGATCATCCACGAGTTGCTCTGGTTTCTGACCGGCGACACCAACGTGGCCGCCCTGCGGGCCAACGGTGTGACCATATGGGACGAGTGGGCCGACGAGCACGGCGACCTCGGCCCGGTCTACGGCCGGCAATGGCGCTCCTGGGCCAAGCCCGACGGCGGCAGCGTCGACCAGATCGCCTGGGTGCTTGAGGAGATCCGGCGCAATCCCGATTCCCGCCGCCTGATCGTCTCGGCTTGGAACCCTGCCGACCTCGACCGGATGGCCTTGGCTCCCTGCCACTGCCTGTTCCAGTTCTACGTGAGCGACGGTCGCCTCTCCTGCCAGCTCTATCAGCGCTCGGCCGACGCCTTCCTGGGCGTGCCGTTCAACATCGCGAGCTACGCGCTCCTGACCCACATGATCGCCCAGGTGACCGGGCTCGGGGTCGGCGACTTCGTCCACACCTTCGGCGACGCGCATCTCTACCGGAACCACATGGAGCAGACCCGGATCCTGCTGGACCGGGCGCCGCGCCCACTGCCGCAGGTGCGGCTCAACCCGGAGGTCCGCGACCTGTTCGCCTTCCGGTACGAAGACATCACCATCGAGAACTACGACCCGCACCCGGCCATCTCGGCCCCGGTGGCGGTATGAGCACGACCATCTCGCTGGTCGCCGCGATCGCCCGCAACGGCGTGATCGGCCGCGACAACGGGCTCGCCTGGCAGCTGTCCAGCGACCTGAAGCGGTTCAAGGCCCTGACCATGGGCAAGCCGATGCTGATGGGCCGACGGACCTGGGCCTCGATCGGCCGTCCACTTCCGGGCCGCCGCACCCTGGTGCTCACCAGGGATCGCAGCTTCCGCGCCGAGGGCGCCGAGGTGGTCCACGATTGGGATGCCGCCGCGGAGGCCGCGGCTGCGCCGGAGCTCATGGTCGTGGGCGGGGCGGAGATCTACGCTCTGGCCCTGCCCCACGCCGACACGCTCCACCTGACGGAGGTCGAGGCCGAGCCGGAGGGCGACGTGCGCTTCCCCGCCTTCGATCGCACCGCGTTCCGCGAGACGTTTCGCGAGGCGCACCCGGCCGGCCCGCGCGACGAGCACGCCTTCGCGTACGTCGATTGGGCGCGTATCCGCTGAGGCGCGCCGCCGCGGTTGTGTTCCGGCCTGTGCGTGCCCACCTGCCAGCCTTGACAGCATGGGGCGCACACCCGCAGGTGCCTGTCGGGCGTGCGATCTCATGGGGCTCCGGGCCTCGTGAGAAGAGCCGCCCGCGCAGGCGTTTAGCCAACAAACCGACCCACCCGTCCCACGAACGGGCCGGTGGGCGGGATGAGGTGGGCGAGCGTGGCCGTTCAGGCAGGGAGACGCGGTCCGGGGAGCACGCTCAGTGTGCGGACCGGGTGCGGGCAGGCAGGAGACGACGGCTAGGATGCTTTGGAGCAATCAGAGCGGCGGTGGCGGCGGCGGCCCGTGGGGTCGGCCCGGCGGCAACGGCGGCGGCCCGTGGGGTAACGGCGGCGGCGGCAAGACCCCGCCCAACCTTGAGGACCTGCTCCGGCGCGGGCAGGACCGCCTGCGCGGCCTGATCCCGGGCGGCGGCAACAGCAACAACGGCTATGGCGGCGGAGGCCCGAGCGGCATCGGCGGCGGCCGCAGCGCCGTGGTGATCGCGGGGCTCGCGGTTGCGGTCTGGCTCGCCACCGGCTTCTACACCGTCTACCCGCGCCAGGTCGGCATCGAGACGATCTTCGGCCGCTACGTCGGCACCAAGGGCGAGGGCCTGCGCTACAATTTCCCCTATCCGATCGGCGGCGTGGTCAAGCCGGATGTCGGTTCGCAGAACTCGATCCAGATCGGTTTCCGCGCCGGGCCCGGCAGCCAGGGCCGCAACCGCGACGTGCCGGACGAGAGCCTGATCCTCACCGGCGACGAGAACATCGTCGATCTCGACTTCGAGGTGCAGTGGCGGATCAACCCGCTCAAGGCCTCCGACTTCGTGTTCAACCTCCAGAATCCCGAGGGCACCATCAAGGCGATCTCCGAGAGCGCGATGCGTGAGGTGATCGGCCGCCGCAACATCCAGGCGATCCTGACCAACGAGCAGTCGAGCATCGCCCAGGAGGTGAAGGAGATGGTCCAGAAGGCGCTGGACGAGTACGGCGCCGGGGTGCGGATCGAAGTGGTGCAGCTCGTCTCGGTGAACCCGCCGCCGGAAGTCCGGCCGGCCTTCATCGACGTGAACGCCGCCCAGCAGGACGCCGACACGGCACAAAACGAAGCCAAGACCTACGCCAGCCGCGAAGTGCCGCAGGCAAGGGGCCGGGCGTCGCAGATCTTCCAGCAGGCCGAGGCCTACCGGACGAAGGCGACGGCCGACGCAACCGGCCAGGCCGCGCGCTTCAGCGAGGTTTACGCCTCCTACAAGGCCGCCCCGGCCATCAGCCGCGAGCGGCTCTTCCTGGAGACGATGGAGAAGGTCCTGGGCTCCGTGAACAAGGTGATCATCGACCAGAACGGCGCACAGCCGGGCTCGGGCGCCGCGGCAGGCGTCCTGCCGGTGCTGCCCCTCACCGAGTTCGGGGCCCGCGCCCAGTCCCCGGCCACCACGGGAGCCGCCCGATGAAACAGGCTCTCCGCACCGGCCTGATCGCCATCGCGGCGATCGTCGCGATCGGGCTCTATGCCTCGATCTTCACCGTCGGCCAGATGCAGCAGGCTCTCGTCCTGCAATTCGGCCGCGTCCGCGCGGTGCTCAACGCTACCGGCGAGGAAAAGCCCGGCCTCTACTTCAAAGTGCCGTTCGTCGAGAACGTCGTGATCTTCGACAAGCGCGTGCTCGACCTCGACCTGCCGGTGCAGACGGTGCTCACCGCCGACCGGCAGAACCTCGAGGTGGACGCCTTCGCGCGCTACCGCATCCTGGATCCGCTGCGCTTCTACCAGGCGGTGGGCAATATCGGGCTCGCCAACCAGCGGCTCGCCAGCTTCACCAATTCCGGCCTGCGCAACGTGCTCGCTCGCTCGACCCGCGACGCCATCGTCAAGACCGAGCGCGGCCAGCTGATGCACCAGATCCAGGAGGACGTGAATCGGCAGGCCAAGGCGCTGGGCATCGAGATCGTCGACCTGCGCATGACTCGGGTGGACCTGCCCGCGCAGAACTCGGCTGCCGTCTACAAGCGGATGAAGACCGAGCGTGAGCGCGAGGCCGCCGACATCCGCGCCAACGGCGACCAGAGCGCCGCCACGATCCGGGCCAAGGCCGACCGCGAGGTCACCGTGATCCTCGCCGAGGCGACGCAGAAGTCCGAGCAGCTGCGCGGCCAGGGCGACGCCGACAAGAACCGGATCCTCGCCGAGGCGTTCGGCAAGGACCCGGACTTCTTCAGCTTCTACCGCTCGATGCAGGCTTACGAGACTGGTCTGAAGGGCTCCGACACGCGACTGGTGATCAGCCCCAGCTCGGACTTCTTCCGCTACTTCAGCGACCCGCAGGGCCGGGCGACGGCTTCGGCGCCGCGCACGCCGCGCGGGCCCACGGACCCGACCGCTTCGACGGGCGCGACGCGCTGACCGCTGGCGCCCCGGCGCCAGCAGACTACGATGCAAGAAAAGGTGCGGGCGGCCGATTCCGGTCGGCGGCCCGCGAAACCGGAAACGCGTTCTTGAAGAGGTCGACTATGCACCCCGTCGTGAGCGCCCCCCGGGCGTCCTTCGGCCGCGCGCAGGCGCAGCCCCGTTCCCGCACCCGCTCGTTCATGGCGGCGATCCTGGTCGGCGCCTCATTCGCGACGGCGTCCCTTCCGGTCACGGCCTTCGCCAAGGGCCCGGCCTCGCTGGCCGACCTTGCCGATCAGGTCACCGACGCGGTGGTCAACATCTCCGCCTCTACCACGGTCGATGCGCGCAGCAGCCGAACCATGCCGCAGCTGCCGCCGGGCACGCCCTTCGAGGACCTGTTCGAGGAGTTCTTCAACCGCCGCGGCGGCAAGGGCGGTGACAAGGGTGGCGAGCGGGGCGACAACGACTCGCCGCGCCAGCAGCGCAAGTCGAACTCCCTTGGCTCAGGCTTCATCATCGACACGTCCGGCATCGTGGTGACCAACAATCACGTCATCGGCGACGCCAACGACATCCAGGTGATCCTGCACGACGGCACCAAGCTGAAGGCCGAGATCATCGGCAAGGACTCGAAGATCGACCTGGCGGTGCTGCGGGTGAAGCCCACTGCCGAGCGCCCGCTGAAGGCAGTCCCGTTCGGCAAGTCCGACACGATGCGCCCGGGCGACTGGGTGATCGCCATCGGCAACCCGTTCGGCCTCGGCGGCTCGGTCTCGGCCGGCATCGTCTCGGCGCGCGGCCGGAACATCGAGTCCGGTCCCTACGACAACTACATTCAGACCGACGCGGCCATCAACAAGGGCAATTCCGGCGGCCCGCTGTTCAACATGGACGGCGAGGTGATCGGCATCAACACGGCGATCCTGTCGCCCACCGGCGGCTCGGTGGGTATTGGCTTTGCGGTACCGTCGGATACGGCCAAGCCCGTGATCGACCAGTTGCGCGACTTCGGCGAGGTCCGCCGCGGCTGGCTCGGCGTTCGCATCCAGAATGTCGATGACGCCACCGCGGAGGCGCTCAACCTGAAGGGCGGCGCGCGTGGCGCCCTGGTGGCCGGCGTCGACGAGAAGGGTCCGGCCAAGACCGCCGGAATCGACGTCGGCGACGTCATCCTGAAGTTCAACGGCGCCCCGGTGAAGGCGTCGGCCGACCTGCCCCGGATCGTCGCGTCGACGCCCGTGGGGCAGAAGGTCGACGTGGTCGTGGTCCGCAAGGGCGAGGAGCTGACCAAGCCGGTCACGCTCGGCCGGCTCGAGGACACCGACAAGCCGCAGCTCGCCAACCTGCGCCAGCCCGAAGCCGAGAGCACGACCCGTCAGGCTCTGGGGCTGAACCTCTCCGGCATCACCGATGAGTTGCGCAAGAAGTACTCCATCAAGGACACCGTGAAGGGCGTGGTCGTCACGCGCGTCGATCCGAACTCGACGGCCGCCGACAAGCGTATCCAGCCCGGCGAAGTCATCGTCGAGGTCGGCCAGGAGGCGGTCAGCACGCCCGCCGAGGTGTCCAAGCGGGTCGACGCCTTGAAGAAAGACGGCCGCAAGTCCGTCCTGCTGTTGGTTGCGAGCGCCACCGGCGATGTGCGCTTCGTGGCGATCGGGCTCGAGTAAGCCAGATCTGACCGAGAGAGCTTGAAGGCCGTCGCTCCGGAAGGATGCGGCGGCCTTCATTTTTGCGGCTAGGCTAATGGCTCATGGAGACCCACTCCGCGGCGCTTTCCCGCTCGGTCCCAGGTCGCGTTAGCCTGCGCACTGCGCGAGAAGCGAAGGGGCCACTCGAGTAGGCCAAGGGCTTGGCGGATGCGCGGGTCGATGAAAAGCTCATCACCAAAAGCGACATCCGCGACGTTCAGGCCGGCATCGAGGCTCTCAGCCTCAAGATAAAGTCAGACATCGGTACGACCGAAGGCGCAATCACTTCCGCAAAGGGCGAGATGGTGCGCCGGATCTTGGGTTAGACAGGCCTTCAGGGCCAAGCCCGGCCGGGTGCCATCGTCATGCTCGACGGCATCCGCATTCACGAACCCGTCAAACCACGAACTCGGCCGCCGCGAAGCCCTGTAGGTACAGCAGCGCGGTGAGGTCGCCGTGCTCGATCCGGACCCGGGCGGCGGCCGCGACCGCAGGCTTGGCCCGGAAGGCCACACCGAGGCCGGCCTCGTCCAGCATGTCGAGGTCGTTGGCGCCGTCACCGACCGCCAGGGTCTCGGCGGGGCTGAGCCCGAGGCCATCGCGCAGCTCGATGAGCGCCGCGCGCTTCTCGGCCTTGCCGACGATCGGATCCACCACCGCCCCGGTGAGCCGCTCGTCCGCGACGCCGAGCACGTTGGCCCGGTGCTCCTCGAACCCGATCATCCCGGCGATCGGCCCGGTGAACAGGGTGAAGCCCCCCGAGACCAGGCAGGTCCGGGCACCGTGCGCGCGCATCGTACGCACCAGCGTCGTCCCGCCCGGGGTGAGGCTGAGTTGCTCGGTGATCAGCCCGTCCACCGCGGCGACCGGGATGTTCTTCAGGAGCGCCACTCGCTCGCGCAAAGCCGGCTCGAACGCGATCTCGCCCCGCATCGCCCGCTCGGTGATCGCCGCGACATGATCCTTGAGGCCCAGCGTTCCGGCGAGCTCGTCGATGCATTCCTGCTCGATCATGGTCGAATCCATGTCGGCCAGGAACAGGCGCTTGCGCCGATGCGCATCGGCCGGCAGCACGGCGAGGTCGATCGGCTCGCCGGAGAGCGCGATCCGCAGCCGCTCCGTGAGGGCACCGGCGTCGGCGGGATCGCCCGGCACCAGGATCTCGGCGGCGACATCTCCGTGCAGGATCCGCGGCGGATGCTCCGTCCCGAGCACGGCGCGCGCCTCAGCCAGCACCGCGTCGGTGATGGACGGCCGAGCCGGGTTTGCTATCAGGACCGCGACCAGCATCGTGGAGTTTCGCCTTGCCAGACCGGATGGAGGCCGGGGGGCGCCCGGCGGCGATCCTCATCGCAGGGCCTACCGCGTCGGGCAAGTCAGCGCTGGCCGCCCGGCTGGCGCAGCGCCACGGCGGCGTCGTGATCAACACCGATTCCATGCAGGTCTACGGCGACCTGCGCCGGCTCACCGCCCGACCCGCCCCCGACGAGGAGGCGCGGGTGCCCCACCGGCTCTACGGCCATGTCGACGGGGCCGTGAACTACTCGGCGGGGCAGTTCTCCCGGGATGCCGCCGCCCTCCTGGCGACGCTGGAAGGCCGGCTGCCGATCTTCGTCGGCGGCACCGGCCTGTATTTCCGGGCCCTGGAACAGGGGTTTTCGGAGTTGCCACCGGTGCCGGAGGCGGTACGCATGCAGGTGCGCAGCGAGGCCGAGGGCCGCCCGACCGAGGCCCTGCACGCCGATCTCGCCCGTCATGACCCCGACGGCGCGATGCGCCTGCGCCCGAGCGACCGGATGCGGGTGATGCGTGCCCTGGAGATCTTTTTGGCCACCGGCCGCCCAATCGCCAGTTTTTACGGCGACCCCGTGCCTGGGCCGCTGGCCGGCCAAAGCCTCGAGAGGCTTTTTCTGGCGCCTGACCGCACGGTCCTGCGCACCCGTATCGACGCCCGCTTCCGCACGATGGTCGCCGAAGGAGCCCTGGACGAGGTTTCTCGCCTGCGCGCCCGCAAGCTCGATCCCATGCTTCCGGTGATGCGCGCTCACGGTGTGCCGGGACTGATCGCCCATCTCGACGGGGCATTGGATCTTGAGGCCGCGATCGCCCGGGGCCAGGCCGACACGCGGGCCTACGCCAAGCGGCAGGTCACATGGTTCCGTCACCAGATGGGGACTGGATGGCGCTGGCTGGACCCGGATGCGGCAGCTGAACTGTGACGAATACGATGCGCTGCGCTCCCGCGTCCTGACGGGCTCGGATGTCCGGGGATCCGTCCTCGATCAGTGACATGCACGCGCCTTTCCCGCACGCCCTTCCCATCCCGCGAAAAATCGGGAACGATCCCGTCGCTTTCCCATCCATGGACCGGTGCCTGTGAGCTTGGACGACCCATCGCCGCTCGCCCGTACCGCACCGGAGGGCGTCTGGCCGATCGATCCGGACCCGCGTCTCACGAGCCTCCCCGGTCGCCAGCTCTGGCGCTTCACGGGCGGCCGGCCGGTGGCGGCCGAGGTCGCGGGGGTCACACTCGCCGCCGGGGATGCCC
Source organism: Methylobacterium sp. CM6246 (assembly GCF_054818005.1). NCBI lineage: Bacteria > Pseudomonadati > Pseudomonadota > Alphaproteobacteria > Hyphomicrobiales > Methylobacteriaceae > Methylobacterium > Methylobacterium sp. CM6246. Next base: position 4,802,519 of record NZ_JBTXKY010000001.1, on the reverse strand, counting down.
GGATCGCCCATCTCGGCATCCGCCGGGATGGGGAGGGTTGGCCGTTCCCGGCCGCGTTCGCGTACGCTCCCGGGACCGGCGCGGCCCTGGGGCCGCCGGTTCCGGTGCCGGCCCCGGAGATCCTCGACGTCGCGGCTGAGAGCGTCTTTGAGGTGCCGCTGCCGAGCGGCGTACCCCTTCTGATCCGGGCCGGGCATCCGGCCGCGCTCTACCTGTTTCAGGAGAATCTGGGCGCGTTCGAGGGCTGGGACGGAAGCAGGTTCGTCGGCCTCGGACGGCTGCCCCCGGCACCGGTGGGGTCGGGCCTGACGGCGGGCCGCCGGGGTATCGCCTATGCCACCGCCGATGCGCTGGTCGGCGTGCGACTGCCGCAGCTCGGGCCCCACTCCGACCATGCCGAGGCCCGGATGCCGGGCCTGCGCTTCCGATCCGCGCCGTGCTGGCGGGGCGGGGACATCCTCGCCCTGGGCGAGCGGCATGGACGTCTCGTTCTGTGCCGCATGGCGGCCGCATCGAACGTCCTCGTGCTGCACGACCTCGACGCCCCCGCGCCGGATGCGGACTTCGCTGGCCCCTGGATGAACCGGCTCGACGATTCGTTCTGGACGGGTCCGGATGGGTTTGTCGCCTGCCGGACGCTCGATGACGACACCCGGGTCACGCCCTGGCCGGACGGCTTCGCGCCGGTGGTCGCCCAAGCCCCCTGGCGCGACCGGGCCGATTTGCACCATCAACTCGGCATGGTCGCGGGCCGCTACCACGTCGCCGCCCTGGCACCGGATCCAGGTCTCCACGGTCTCGACGGGCCGCATCTCGCGGCGGGACCTTGCACCTATGCCGGCGCGGAGCGGTTCGATGTGCCCTGGCAGGCCTCCGAGGAAACGCTCAACCTTGGCGCCCATGCCGGCAACTTGCTGGTGCCGCGGCTGGCGATGACCCGCGACACGATCCTGCTCGCCCTCGACATTCCCGGCCCGCGCGGGGGCTTCTTGCGCGGCGAGAGCCTACCGGCGCCCGTGGCCGGGCACGTGCTCCACCACGCCCACGGAGCCGGCCTGCGCCGGCTGCCGGTGGGTCTGGCGGTGTCGCGGATCGGCGATGCGCGGGCGCTGCTGCACGATGGCGTGCTCTACCTGTGGAGCCGGTCGGAATGCCGCTGCCACGCCCTGCGGCTGCGCGCATCATGAGCCGGGCGCCCCTCCGGGCCTTGCTGATGCTCGCTCTCTTGCTCGGTGGACGCGCCCTGGCCGATGCGCCGGTGCGGCAGGTCTTCCTGGTGCAGGATTCCGGTTGGATGGAGCCGTTCCTGACCGCCGAGGGCTCGCAGTTCCGGCCCCTCGTCGAAGCCCTTGTGGCATCCGCGGCCCGGGTCCCGGGGGCCGACGTGGCGGTGGCGACCTTCGACCAGGACGGACAGGTGCCTGGCCGGCCCTCGCCGCGGATCCTGTATGAGGGGGCCTACGATTCCGCCGGGGTCCGGGCTGCTGTCGCGGCGATCGACCTGCCGCGCAAGGCCGGTGGTGGCGCCTATGCCGATGCCGACTTCAACGGCGCGCTGCTCGGCGCGATCCGCATCGGCCTGCGCGGCCGGGACGGGGTGATCTGGATGGTCACCAACAACAAGAACTCCCCGGGCAACAGCGCCGAGGTCGAGCGCAACACCGCCGCCTTCTACGCGGCGCTGCGCGGGTCCGACGCGATCAGCCGGATCGTCGCCTACCCGGTTCGGATGCCCCTGAAGGGTCGCAACTTCTCGGAGGGCGGCTTCGTCATCTACGGCATCGGCTACGGCGCGGCCGGGGGCCGGGCACTCGAGGCCGCCTTGGCCACACCCGGACTGAAGGCCCTGTTCAATCATCCGCCGGTGAGCTTGAAGCCGGTGCTGGCCGGCGGCCTGACGCTGCGCTTCGACCGCCTCGACGCCGGAGGGTTGCAGGCCGGGCTGGAGAACGGCGTGCTGGTGGTGCGCGGGGCCGACGCGGCGGCGGGGACGGTCCTGCGGCTCACCGCCCACCTGGGGAACGGCCTCTATCCGCAGCGGGTCGCGGCCGCCCGGCTGGCGCTGCGCTGGAACGAAGAGGGGGCCGGGACCGGGCTGGCCCAGGCGGCGGTCTCGCCGTCCGACATCACCGATCTGGCGCCCCAGGCCGAGAGCGGGCCGCTCGCGGTGGTCCTGACCCTGCCGCCGATCCCGCGTCCGGTCGGCCTCGCCGGTCTGGTGTCCGACGGCAGCACCGTGGATGGCACCCTGACTCTGCGGCTGGCGGACTTGCGCCTGGCGCTGGATCCGGCCTTCCTGGAACGGGTGCGGCCGATCTTCGGCAGCGGATTGTTGTCCGGAGACCAGATGGGCGGGCCGGTAGGGGATGCGAGCGCCGTGGAGGGCCGGCTGCCCGGCCTGTTCCGCGATTATCGCGGAGTCTCGGAAGCCTCGGTGAGTCTGCCGGTGCGGATCGAGGCGGCGTTCTCGCCCTGGCCGCTCATCGCTGCCGCCGCGGCTGCCCTGGGCCTCGCTGCCGCCGCCGGCCTCGGGGCGGTGGCCGCTACCCGGGCAAGGCAGCACACCGTGACGCTCGGCACCGTCCAGAAGCGGGTGAGCCTCAGGCCGTACCGGGCCCAGACCGTCCGTGCCCCGGACGGCAGCCGCTGGCAGGTGCGGGCGGGCCTGTGGGGGCCGGCCCGAGCAACCCGTCTCCAGGAGCCCGGAACCGGCGCATGATGTTTTTGTATCGCGATGGCGTTGGGCCATCCGGGATCGTCCGCGTCCAGGCCCGGACGGGCCAGGATTTCACCATTCCCGCCCCGCAGAACCCGGCCCCGCAAGCCGATCCGCTCCAGACCGTGCCGCCGCCGGCCCAATCCAGCACCGCGGCGAACCCGTTCAGCGGGCTCGAACGGGGGCCGACCACCACAGAACTCGCGGTCGGCGCCGCCGCGCTGGTGGTGCTGGCGCTGCTGTTCCTGTTCGTCCGCCAGGGCGTGCGCGCCCACCTGATCAACCGCCGCGCGACGCTGGACGCCGCCAACGGCGCGAGCTGGATGCTGTTCTCGGCGCTGATGCTCACCGCGTCGATCCTGGTGAGCGCCACGGTCGGCCGGCTGTGGCAGGCCTGGGCGGGGCTGGCGGCCGGCTTCGCGCTCTGCATCGTGCTGTTCGGCGCCGCCCTGGTGCTGTTCCTGCGCGCACCCGACCGGAGGCGCTGAGACCATGGCTGATGCCCGGCCCGCCGCCGAGACCGAAACGCTTCTGAAGGTCCGCCCGACCGTGTTCGTGGCGCTTGGCGGCACCGGCATGGAGGTGCTGCTGCGCCTGCGTCGCCGGATCCTCCAGGCCGACTGGAACGGGACGCGGATCAGCGCCCTCGACCAGTTTCCGGCGGCGTCCTTCCTGTATTTCGACACCGACACCCTGGAGGCCCGCGAGGCCGGCCGGGCGGCGGCCACCGACGCGCTCTCGGCCAAGGTCGCGTTCCGCGAGGGCGAGACCCTGCAGAAGGCCGTCAACCTCGCTCGCTACCAGGCCGAGCGGCGCAGCTATCCGCACATCGATTCCTGGCTTCCCGCTCGGGACCTGTCGCGCATCGACGCCTCGAAGGGTGCGGGCCAGATCCGCGCCATCGCGCGGCTGCTGTTCTTCGACGAGGTCCGCAATTTCACCGGCCGGCTCACCGCCAAGGCCGGCGCGGTGCTCGCCAACGTCTCGAACGAGGCGCAGTTGCGTGCGCTGGGCCTCGACACATCAACCGACCTGCGCGTCGTCGTGGTGGCGTCGGTTGCCGGCGGCACCGGCTCGGGGGCGGTGATCGATGCCGGCTACGCGATCTCCTCGCTGGAGACGCCCAAGCGCCCGGACGCGGTCGACCTCTTCCTGGTCCTGCCCTCGGGCTATGTCGGGGCCAACAAGGACCGGGTCTTCGCCAACGGCGTGGCCACCCTGTCCGAACTCGAATACGCCATGCGGGGCAATCCGGAGCCGCCCTATGTCGAGAGCTGGGGCGACCACGCTCGGGTCTCCCGGGGGGTCGAGCGGCCGTTCAGCGACGTCTACCTGTTCGACACCCAGAATCTCGCCGATCAGCGCACAGGCGCGATCAGCGACCTCTACGACATGATGGCGGACGTGCTGTTCGAGGATTTCGGCAATTCCGAATTCTCCGGCCGCAAGCGCTCCACCGGGGTCAACCAGACCCAGCACAAGATGCGCAAATGGGCGCCGCCGAGCCCGGACCGCGCCGGCCGTGCCGCCCTGTTCTCGCTGAACTACTCGGCCCTGGGCCAGGCGGTTCTCGCCACCCGCGGCAGCCTCGAGTTCGAGGAGCACGCCGCCAGGGCGGGCCTCGGCATGGTGGAGGCGTTCTTCGGCGTCGCCCGCGGGCAAGGGGAGCGTCTGGCGGAGCGCAACATCCCCACCGTGGAGGAGCGCGACCGCTTCGCCGCCGACCGGCTCGCCCTGCGCTTCTCCGCCTTCGAAGCGTTTCCGAGGGTGCTCCAGCCGGCGCCGCCCGGCATCCCCGAATACGACCTCGTCGGCACGCTGCTGCAGCGGGCGGACGGCTCGTCGATCCAGGAATCGGTGGCGCTCGGCGTCGAGGAGGCGGTGGACGCGATCAAGGCCGAGATCGCCAGCCCCAGGGACTGGGCGCCGAACCTGCGCAAGGCAGCCGAGCGCCTGCGCGACGACATCCTAGGTCGTACCGGTTCGGGCGCCGCCTACGGTCCCCGCGGCGCCGAGGTGCTGGACGTGCGCGCCAAGCTCGAGGCGGCCTGGCTCTCCGACCGGGACGGCGCTCTGCCGGCCGCGTTCTATCGCCTCCTCGACGACCAGGAACGTGGCGGCCTCGACTACGCGCGGGCGTTGATCGAGGGCGTGAAGGACCTGATCGAGGCCGATGGCGGCGCGCTCGCCCGGCTCACCGGCGCCGCAGACACCTACGCCCGCCTCGCCGACGAGATGCTGGCGGAGCACTTCTCCGCCTCGCTGAGCCGGCTCGACCAGGTCCGCCCCGGCCTGATCTTCTCGCACCGGCGTGACGCCGAGCGCTACCTGGAACAGGCCCGGGAGGATCTGCGGGGCTCCTGCGTCCTGCGCATCCGCGCCGTGGCCGCCCGGGAGGGGGCCGAGCTGCTGCGCCGGGTCTCGGCCAGCCTCGGCGCCCGGACCGGGCGCGACCCGGAGACCGGCGCCGCCCGCTACGACGGCCTGCTCGGCGCCCTGAACCAGGGCCACGAGGATGTGGGTCGACTGATGCGCGAGCTGCGCCTCGACATCGCCGAGATCCGCAACGCCATCGAGCGCCCCTCGGGCGGTACCTTCCTGGTCCTGCCCTCCGGCGACCTACCGGACAAGATCGCGGTCGCCCCGGCCGAGCAGCTCGCCTGGGCCCGCGAGGCATTCCGCGCCTATGGCGGGTCACGCGCGATCTTCGCGCTGCTGCGCGAGGAGGAGCCCCGGGCCGACCTGCTCAACGCCGTGCGCGAGATGGCCCGGCGCCGACTCGGGCCGCACCGCGCCCGCATCCCGTCGGCGCTCGACGCCCTGCGCGAATTGCCGCCCGCAAAGCAGCGCGAGACGCTGGAGCTGATGCTGCTGCGCTGCATGCCGTGGATCTACGCGCGGTTCGACGCCTTCAGCCCGGGCGGCGACCAGTTCAAGACGATCCTGGCGGTGGAAGGCTCGCGTGCCTTCCAGGCGGAATTCGGCCCGATCCTGCGGGCGAGCCTGCCGCCGGTGCTGGGCGCCGGAGAGATCGGCTTTCTCGAATCGAGCCAGCGGGGCCGCATCGTCTGCTACTGCGAGCTGTCGGGCGTACCGCTCGACGTGCTCGGTCCCCTACGCCGCGACTGGCGGACCGCCTACGCGCAGGAGCTGGACCGCCTCGACGCGATTCCGCTCCACAATCACAAGGACTATCTTCGCTTCCCGGACCCGGTCGCCCCCTCGGCCGAAGAATCGGATGCCCTGCGCGAGACCCTGTCGCTGTTCCTGCGCGCCGTCTGCCTCGGCCTGCTCCATCGGGCGCCGGAGACGGGGCTGTGGCGCTTCGCGTTCGAGCCCGGCGACTGGCGCAGCGTCGGGTCCGAGCGGACCCTCAGGCGCAAGCTGTTCGACAGGGTCCAGCGCGCAGCGATCGAGGCCCAGCTCGCCGAGGCCGAGGCGGCCCTGTCTCCGGTCCAGAACCTCGCGATGGCGGCCCTGTTCGCCTGGACCGCCAAACGGGCCTACGCACCGCGGCGGGAGACGGTGAACTTCGACGCTGAGGCCAGGGTCGGCGGCGTCGGCAACGCCGTCGCGGCGTCGCTGGCCCTACGCTGGCGACAGGCCGCCGTTAAGGCCGGCGGCCTGCCGGTGGATCCGGACCGGTTGTTCGACACGCTGCTCGCCCGGGTCGAGGACTGGGCCAAACCGATCTCGGGGAGCCTCTCCGACGTGTCGGCCGAAGAGGCCAACCGCGACCCGTCCGATCCGCCGGCCCTGCGGGCCGTGGACAAGCGGGTGATCGAGCCCTCCGCCTTCACGACCGAGGCGCTGCTGCGCCTCGCGAGCCCGGCCGCGCCCGCCCCGCCGCCACCGCCGATCAATCTCTTCTACGTCTACCGGGACACGGTCGAAGGCCCGTTCCCGCTGGCCGAACTCGTCGCGCAGGCGCGCGCAGGCATCCTGAGCGCTACCACCCAGATCCACCCGCAGGGAGGCGCCTGGATCGCCGCCGGCGACCACCCGGCGCTCGCAACCCTCCTGGCTCCACCCCCACCTCCGCCTCCGGTTCGCTGAAAGGGCTTTCGATTTGTGCGGGTGGCTGGCCGAAGGAGTCACATCGGCCACACGGACCTTGCGCGCGCAGCCAAGCAACTCAGTGATGCGCCACGTCTTAAAATCGCGCGCGGCCTTAAGTAGCTTTCCTGCACCCGCAATGAGGGCCGTGGCGCTCAGCTACGCATCGCTAAAACCTGCGCCTGCGCCGCCCGGATCGCCGATCGGGCGAAACGGCTATTCGCCGAAACGGGATCGGGTTCGCCGCCGGCCAGCACCGTCCGCCGAAGCGCGGTGAGCGCCGGGTCGCCCCAGGCGTCGAGCAGGCTTCCGAACGCGGCATGGCGGGCGGCGTCAAAGCCGGCCCGGCGGCCCGTCGCGTCCTTGGCCGGGTGCGCCGGATGCAGCGCCGCGCAGGGCACGAGACCGGACGGGATCGGTGCGGTGGCCGCGTGCGTCCGGCCGAGCCGCAGGAGCTGGGGCAGGATATGCGTGTGCGGCCCCGATGCGCTTGCGCCGCCGGCCGGCGGGATCGGCGTATAGACCTCGACCCGGCCGAAGCGGGCCGAGAAAACCCGATGCGGGCTCGCCTCCATCAGGAGGGCCCCGATCGCAGTGCCGGGCGCGAGGATCGGTCGTCCGCACGCGGCTCTCAGACGGTCGACCAGGCCGGGATCGGCCACCCGCACGCAGGCATCGACCGCCCGGAGCCCGAGGCCGAGATCGAACAGGATCGCCCCGCGATCCTGCGCCCGCGACGCGGCCTCATCCGGTCCGAGCTCCGTCAGCACGACGCGGCGGCCCATGGCACAGGCTTGAGCGGGCAGGCACAGGGCGACCGCTTGGCTCCACCCGCCGGTGAAGCCGGTCTCGTAGGCGAACGGCACCAGATCCGGACTCGCGGTGAGGGCGATCGCCCCCCGCGGCGTCGCGAGCCCGATCCGGCCACCCTCGCAGAACGCGGCGGACTCGGCCGGATCCCGCGCGAAGGCCGCCACCGCCCCGTAGGCACCGAGGCTCCAGGTGCAGGCCGGGTCGGCAAGGTGATCGCGCAGCAGTAACTCGACCGAGACGGGGGGCATCGGCTCTCCTTGAACCGGCTTTTTCTTGCCAGGTCTGTTTTGGCCAAACCCGTTACGGGCAAGACTGACCCTGGAAAACAACGGCGAAGACCGCCGGTCGGCCGGCGGCCCGCAACCGACACGCCTTGACACGGCCGGCGAATGACCGGAAGTCGCGCTTCGATCATCGAGGTTGATCTCGGCGCAGCCGGCGCGATGCCCGGGACGTCCGAAACGGAGAGGTCCGCGGGGCTGCCCGGCAGCATCGGCGGTGAGGGGCGCGCTGGCATGGACGTGGTCGAGACCGAAATCCCGGACGTGAAGCGCATCAAGCCGAAGCGCTTCGGCGATGCGCGCGGCTGGTTCTCCGAGACGTTCCGTGCCGACGCGATGGCCCGGGCCGGGATCACCGCCCCGTTCCTGCAGGACAACCAATCGTTCTCGGCCCCGCAGGGCACGATCCGCGGCCTGCACTTCCAGATCGCCCCGCAGGCCCAGGCCAAGCTGATCCGGGTGCTCCAGGGCGCGATCCTCGACGTCGCGGTGGATATCCGCAGCGAATCGCCAACCTTCGGCAAGTACGTGGCCGTGACGCTGGACGCCGAGAGCGGCGAGCAGCTCTACATCCCGCACGGTTTCGCCCACGGCTTCTGCACCCTCACCCCGGACGTCATGGTCGCCTACAAGGTCGATGCCTATTACAGCCCGGAGCACGACCGGGCGCTGGCCTGGGACGATCCCGAGATCGGGATCCCGTGGCCGGTCGCGGGCGAGGCCGCGATCTTGTCCGACAAGGACCGCCGCGCACCCCGGCTCGCCGATCTCGGCCGGGTTTTCTGAACCCGCGTTTCCGGCCGCCGCGCGGCCGGGCCGTATTTCCGTCACGCCGGGCGGTCTTTAGCTTCCGGCAGTTCATTTCCGCACGCGAACGATTTGAAGGGGACCCACCATGCGCATTCTCGTGACCGGAGGCTGCGGCTTCATCGGCTCGGCGCTGGTGCTGCACCTCGTCAACGATCTCGGCCACGAGGTCTGCACCCTCGACGCGATGACCTACGCGGCCAATCCGATCTCCCTCGCGCCGCTCGCCGACAACCCGCGCCACCGGCTGGTCGAGGCCGACATCTGCGACCGCGCCGCCGTGCAGGCCGCCATGACCGAGTTCAAGCCACAGGGGGTGATGCATCTGGCCGCCGAGAGCCATGTCGACCGCTCGATCACCGATCCGGGCGCGTTCGTGCGTACCAACGTCATCGGCACCCAGACCATGCTGGACGCCGCCCGGGGCTATTACGAAGCCCTGCCGGACGCCGAAAAGAAGACCTTCCGGTTCCTCCACGTCTCCACCGACGAGGTCTACGGCTCACTGCCCCCGGGCGCGTTCTTCACCGAGGACAGCCGCTACGACCCACGCTCGCCCTACTCGGCCTCGAAGGCAGCGTCCGATCACCTGGCCCGCGCCTGGCACGAGACCTACGGGCTGCCGGTGCTGGTGACCAACTGCTCGAACAATTACGGGCCACGGCACTTCCCGGAGAAGCTGATCCCGCTGATGATCCTCAACGCCCTCGAGGGCAAGAAGCTGCCGGTCTACGGCGACGGCCTGAACGAGCGCGACTGGATCCATGTCGAGGACCACGCCAAGGGTCTGGTCGCGGTGCTGGAGCGTGGCCGGATCGGCAACACCTACCTGCTCGGCGGCCGGGCAGTGCGCAACAACCTCGCGGTGGTGAAGGCGCTCTGCGCGGCGTTCGACCGGCTGCGGCCGGAGCAGGGCCCCCATGAGCAGCTGATCAGCTTCGTCGCCGACCGGCCGGGCCATGACCGGCGCTACGCCATCGACTGCACCAAGGCCGAGACCGAACTCGGCTGGAAGCCGCAGAAGACCTTCGAGCAGGCGTTGGAAGAGACCGTGGCCTGGTATCTCGACAACGAGAGCTGGTGGCGCCCGATCCGCGAGGGCCGCTACACGGGCGAGCGCCTCGGGCTGACCGGCTGATGGATATCCTGGTCCTCGGCGGCGCCGGCCAGGTCGGCACCGGGTTGCAGGCCCTGGCTTGGCCGGCCGGCGTTTCGGTGCACGCGCCGACCCGGGCGGAGCTCGACATCACCGATTCGGGCGCAATCGCCGGCGCTCTGGCCGCGCGCGATTACCGGGCGGTGATCAACACCGCCGCCTACACCGCCGTCGACAAGGCCGAGTCCGACGTGGTCGAGGCCTGGCGCCTCAACGCGCTCGCCCCGGCGATCCTGGCGGCCGCGACGGCCGCCAAGACGATCCCGCTCGTACACGTCTCGACCGACTACGTCTTCGCCGGGACGAAACCCGACGGCGCCTACGCGCCGGACGCGCCGATCGACCCGCAGAGCGTCTACGGCGCCAGCAAGGCCGCGGGCGAACTCGCCGTACGCAGTGCCAACCCGCGCCACGCGGTCGTGCGCACCGCCTGGGTGGTGAGTCCGCACCGTGGCAACTTCGTCAAGACGATGCTGCGGCTCGCCGGCGAGCGCGACGCCCTGACGGTGGTCAACGACCAGCACGGCTGCCCCACCTCCGCGGCCGACCTCGCCGCCGCCCTGGCGACGATCGCCCGGCGCCTGGCCGAGGATTCGGACGCGCCCACCGGGACGTTCCATTATGTGAATGCCGGCGCCACCACGTGGCACGGCTTCGCCGAGGCTATCGTGGCAGGATCCGCCCGGCGCGGCGGCCGGTCGATTCCGGTCACCGGCATCCCGACCTCCGCCTATCCGACACCGGCCCGGCGGCCGGCCAATTCGCGCTTGTCCACCGACAGCCTGACGAACGCCTACGCCATCGCGCCGCGGCCCTGGCAGGCGGCGCTCGACGACATCCTGGACCGACTCGTGGGGCCGGTTCGAGAGGGAGCTTCCAAGCCATGAAGGGCATCGTCCTGGCCGGCGGATCCGGCACGCGCCTGCATCCGGCCACGCTGTCGATCAACAAGCAGCTGCTGCCGGTCTACGACAAGCCGATGATCTACTACCCGATCTCGGTTCTGATGCTGGCCGGCATCCGCGAGATCCTGATCATCTCGTCGCCGGAGCACCTCGACAACTACAAGCGCCTGTTCGGCACCGGCGAGCAGTTCGGCCTGCAATTCACCTACGCGGTGCAGCCGCGGCCAGAGGGCCTGGCCCAGGCCTTCGTGATCGGACGCGACTTCGTCGGCACCGACGACGTGGCGCTGATCCTTGGCGACAACCTGTTCTTCGGCGCCGGCATGAGGGAGCTGCTGCACCAAGCGCGGTCACGCAAGGACGGCGCGACGGTGTTCGCCTACCACGTCGACAATCCGCAGGCCTACGGCGTGGTCAATCTCGACAAGACCGGGCGCCCGACCAAGATCGTCGAGAAGCCGCAGAATCCGGAATCCACCTGGGCAGTGACCGGCCTGTACTTCTACGACAACCAAGTGCTCGACATCGCCGCCGCCGTGAAGCCGTCGGCCCGGGGCGAGCTGGAGATCACCAGCGTCAACGAGGCCTATCTCGAGCGCGGTCAGCTCTACGTCGAGCGGATGTCGCGCGGCTATGCCTGGCTCGACACCGGAACGCACGACAGCCTGCTGGAAGCCAGCGAGTTCGTCCGCACCCTGCAGAACCGCCAGGGCCTCCAGGTGGCTTGCCTGGAGGAAATTGCCTTCCTCCAGAAATTTATCACCCGCGAACAGTTGATCGCCCGCGGCGAGATGTTCGCCAAGACCAATTACGGCCAGAACCTGCTCCGCCTCGCCCGCGAGAGCGAGGACGAGTTGGCTCTGCGGTAACGCGCGCCGTAAGATTCCGGGGCCGGATGGCCCCGGAGCGCCGTGAGGCGCGGAAAAACCTACTTCGGCGCACAGCCGATGCAGATGCCCTGCGAGATTTTGTCGTCCTCGATCTGCTGGCGGGTGCGGTCGCGGCGGTCGTTGACCGTTGCGGCGCCCGCGCCGGAGGCGGGCGGCATCGTCTGGCCGACCGACGAGGTGTGCGGCGCCGTGATCGTAGAGGTCGGTCCCCCGCCGGTTCCGGTCTGAGCCTGTGCCGAGGCGGCCGAGGCGGCCAGCACCGGCAGCAGGGCCGATAGGCCGAGGATCGTGATCGTGCGGGTCATCGTGACGGGTCTCCTTGCCCGGACCTAACGCGAGCGTGACCGCCCGGTTCGCATGCACCCGCGAACTCACCCTTTGTTCGCCTTTGCAGAGTCGGTCCGGCGCCGTATCAGGGGCCGCCGACCCCCGATCCCGTGCCGAAACCCCGGAGCCGCCGCGACGATGCGCGACCCCAACGCGATCGACTTCTGGCGCGGCTTCGCCCTGGTGACGATTTTCATCAACCACGTCCCGGGCAATACCTTCGAGCGCTACACCTTCTCGCAATACGGCATCTCGGACGCCGCCGAGCTGTTCGTGTTCCTGGCGGGCTGGTCGATCGGCATCGCCACGCGCGGACGCGACGGCAAGCCGGAGGCCGCGGGCAAGAGCGTGGTGCGGCTGCTCGCCCGCACCGTGGAGGTCTACCGGGCGCAGCTCACCGTCATGCTGCTCGCGCTGGCGCTCATCGCCGGCGCGGCGCTGCTGCTCGACAACCCCCTGATCCTCGAATGGCACAATGCCGGCGGGTTCTTCGCGGACCCGATCCAGTCGGTCTGCGGCATGGCGCTGATGACCTACCAGCTCGGGTTCTTCAACATCCTGCCGCTCTACGTGGTGCTCATCGGCATCGCGCCGATCTTCGTGCTGGTCGGCCGACTCAGCCTGCTGGCGACGCTGGCGCTGTCCGGGGGCGTCTACCTCGCGAGCCTCGTGTTCGAGTGGAACGTGCCGTCCTGGCCCGGGGAGGGCGATTGGTTCTTCGATCCGTTCTGCTGGCAGGTGCTGCTGGTGCTGGGGTTCGTGCTTCAGGGCTGGAGCCTGCGCTCAGACACCCTCCGCCGGTGGTCGCGGCGCCTGATCCCGGCCGGCTTTGCCATCGTCCTCGTGGGCGTCGTGCTCGCCGTGACCGGTCTCCGGCCGGATCCGCTGATGGTGCCCGAGCCGCGGCTGCTGTTCACGTTCGAGAAAACCTACCTGACACCGGCGCGGCTTCTTCATTTCCTGGGGGTATTGCTCGCCTTCGCGCCGCTTTACGCAGTTCTAGCTCCCCGAATCGGGGTCGTCGGGCGCTATCTGAGTCAGCTGGGCCGGAACTCCCTGGCGGTCTTCTCGATGGGGTCGATCCTGAGCCTGTTCGGGCAGCTCGTGCGTTTCCAGACCGGCGGAGGCGTGCTGGTCGATATGATGGTCGCCGGAAGCGGCCTGGTGGGTCTGGGGTTCACCGCATGGTTCGTCGAATGGCGCACCCGCAGCAAGTCGTCCCGGCCCCGGCCGTGAGGCGCACGCGCGTCTCCGGGATTCGCCGGGTGCTGACCGGCCTGATCCTTGGTCTCGCGGCGCCGATGGCGGCAGCGGCGGAGCAACCGGCCGATCCGGGTCCGGGCGATCAGCCCAGCCTGTCGCAGGAATGCCGGGTGCCGGGCGCGCAACTCTACACCATGGCCAAGCTCAGCGCGGTCCGGACCGCGCTGAGCGAGAATCGCGCCCTCAAGATCCTGGCGATCGGCGGCAGCTCAGCACCGGGCGCCTCGGCCTCGTATCCGGCCAAGCTCGAAGCCGCCCTGGAACGGGCCCTGCCCAAGATCGACGTGACCATCGACCACCGCGGCCTACCGGGGGAGATCGCGTCAGGCGCCTCCGAGCGCCTGCGTACCATGGTGGCGGAGGCGGAGCCCGACCTCGTCGTCTGGCAGGTCGGCACCCACGACGCCATCGCCCGGGTCGATGCCGACGCGTTCGCCAGTTCGCTGAGCGAGGCCGTCACCTGGATCCGCTCGCATGGGATCGACGTGGTTCTGGTCGATCCGATCTACACGGCCAGCATGGCGGCGGATGTCGACTACAACCGGATTGTCGACGCGGTCCGTACGGTGGCGAACCAGCAGCAGGTGCCGTTAGTCCGGCGCTACGAGGCCCTGCACTACCTCTCGAGCCGCACCGACAAGGGCGAGAGCCACATGCTCGGCCGGCAGTTCCGGCTGAACGATCTCGGCCTGCGCTGCATGGCCGAGCACGTGGCGTTGACCATCGCCACCTCGCTTGCCCGGACCGAAGCCGCCCCGGAACCGGCAACCGCACCCGGCCCCGCGCCCTTAACCGGGCCGCAACGCGCACCGGGCTAGACACCTCATCCCGAGACCGTTCTTCGGCGGTTACTGGAACAACGTTCTGGATACAGGATCCGAAGATCCCGCATCCGAGGATATCAGGTTCCTGGCGCCGCCTTCACGGGATCGATGGGCATCATCCGGCTTTGAAGGCCGACCCCGCTTTCGGGATGATGCGCGAGAATAGCCCGGTGCGGAGCGCGTAGTGTCAGCCACGGCCGTCCCAGCCCGCCCCCTGCTCGCCGCCGCCGCTCGGCGCCTCGACGCCCTGCGGGCCGGGCCAGGGCGGGCGGCGCTCACGGTCTTCGCAATCCGGGTCGGCGCCGCCGGTTTCGCCTACGCGGCACAGGTGCTCGCCGCCCGGTTGATGGGCTGGGACGCCTACGGGGTCTTCGCGTCGGTGTGGGTCTGGACCGCGATGCTGGGCCACACGCTCACCCTCGGTCTGTCGCAGGGCGCCTGCCGGTTCGTTCCGGGCGACCAGGCTCGGGGCAATCTCGACCTGGCCCGCGGCTATATCCGGGTCGGTGCCCTGGTGACCGGCGGGGCAGCCGTCAGCGTGGCCGGTCTCGGCGCGGCCCTGCTGTGGCTGGAGCCGAGCTTGTTCGCATCGGCATACCGCGCGCCGATCGCGGTGGCTTTGTGCGTGATGCCGCTCTTCGCCCTCCAGGATTACCTCGAAGGGGTGGCGCGAAGCCAGAACTGGGTCGGGCTCGCGATCGCGCCGCCCTACCTGCTGCGCCAGAGCCTGATGATGGCCTGCATGGTCGGCGCCGTCCTGCTCGGAGCCCCGCCCCGGGCCGAAGTCGCGATGGCCTGCATGCTGGTCGCGGCCGCGATCGCCACCGCGCTCCAGGCCGCCCTGCTCGTGGCGCGCCTGCGGGCGGACCTGCCGGCCGGGCCGCATCGCTATCATTGGCGGACCTGGCTCGGTACGAGCCTGCCGATCGCCGGGATCGACCTGGCCAATGCCGGCTTCACCTTCGTCGACGTGATCGTGCTCGGCGCCCTGGTGAGCCCGGCCGAGCTCGGCCTTTACTTCGCGGCGACCCGGATCCAGCAATTCGTAGTGTTCGTGCACTTCGCCGCCAGCGCGGCGACGCTTCAGCGCTACAGTGCCGCCAATGCCCAGGCCGACCGCCCGCTGCTCGCCGACCTCGTCCGCCGCCAGGGCCGGCTGACCGCCGCCGCCACCCTGCTGGTCGGGGCCGGGATCGTGGTCGCAAGCCCCCTCCTGCTAGCGATGTTTGGCCCCGGGCTCGGCTCCAGCGTCCCGATCCTGGCCGTGCTGGTGGCCGGGAGCGTCGCCGCCAGCTTGTTCGGCCCCGGCGAGGACCTGCTGACCATGCTGGGCGGGGAGCGCCTCTGTGCCGGCATCACCGCCGCCATGCTGGTTGCCGCCGCGCTCCTGTGCTTGGCCCTGATTCCGCCCTTTGGAACCCTGGGCGCCGCGCTCGCAGTGGCGCTGGCGACGATCGCCCGCGCCATGCTGCTGGCCGCCGCCGCGGGACGCCTGCACGGGCTGCCGACCCCGATCTGGTCCACAGGAGCGACGCGATGATCGTCCACGCGGCCGCCGCGCGCGTGAGAGCGTCCGACCTGTCGGTCTCGGTCGGCGCGGCACCGGAGCCAGAGGCGTGGGACGCGCTGTTCGCCGCGAGCGCCACGCCCCACCCGCATTACGCACGCCAAACGATCGCCGCGCACCAAGCCGCCGGGATGCTGCCGGCGGCTGTGAGCTTCGTCACGGTTCACCGCGGGGATCGCCTGTCCGCGCTCCTGCCGTTCGCGTTCCGGCGCGACCTCACCGGCCTCGGTGGCCGGGTCGCACGGCCGTTCCTGTCACCGCTGGTGACGGCCACGACGCCCCTGGTCATCGACGGACCCGAGCGCGCCGCGACCGTCGCGGCCCTGGTCACCGGCCTGGAGCAGGCGTCCGGCGGCCGGGCTTGGCGCTGGCCGCTCCTGCCGGTGCAGGACGGAGTGATCCCGGAGATGCTCGCGGCCATGCGCGCGCGCGGTTGGGCCATCGGCACGGTGGCGGCGTTCGAGCGCCCGGTGATGGAGCGCCGGAAGGACCACACCGCCTTCCTGGCCGGGCACCCGAACCGCTCTCGGTTCAAGGATCTGCGTCGCCGCGCTCGTCGGCTCGGCGAGATTAGTAGCCTCGCGCATGTGAGCGCCACGCATGGCCCGGATCTCGCCGCGTTGGTCGCGGCGTTCCTCGCCCTCGAACGCCGGGGCTGGAAGGGCGAGGCCGGGACCGCCATGGCCTGCCGGCCCGAGACCGAAACGCTCGCCCGCGCCCTGTTCACCGATGTGTCCGGCCCGGTCGCGGTCCGGGCGGATGCGTTGACGCTGGATGGTCGGCCGATCGCGGTCAGCCTCGCCCTGATCGCCGGTGGCACCGCGACGCTGCTCAAGACAGCCTACGACGAGGATCTGCGCAACCATGCCCCCGGCCTGCTGCTGGAGGCAGACATCGTGCGCGTCTGCCACGAGACCGGTTTCGCCGACAGGCTCGACTCGGCGACGCTCGATGGCTCGGCCCTGGAAGACCTCTACCGCGAGCGCACGCAGGTGGCCGAACTCATCGCCCTGCCGCCGGGGGATCGGACCCTATCCCTCGAGCGGCGCCTGCGGCTGGCCCGGTTCGAGCACGAGGCGCACGCCGCAGCCAAGAGAGCGTTGCGGCGGCGCTGACGTTCACGCCATATGCGGCGTCATCTATCGGACGCCGGGCGCTTCGGGACGATGCCCTACCGGCTGCGGTATGGACCCTCACCCTGGACCTGGTCGTAGACGCCGTGCCCGGTTCGGGCTCGATAGGCCCGTCCCGCGATCTGGCCGGGCGTCGGCGGCGTGCCGGGCTGGGCGAAGCTGGTCTCGGGCCGGTAGGCCGGCCCCCAACCGATCTCCTCGTCGCCGGCCGGGTCCTTACCCGGAAAGCCGGTGGCGTAGCCGACGCTCTGGGCCAGAGCCGGGGCAGTCGCCAGACCGAGCAGGGCGGAGAGGGTGAGGCGAAGCGTAGTCCTTGAACGCATCGTTGATGTCTCCCGAAGTTCGATCCGGAAAGCGGATCCTTTGCGAGGGAAACGCCGGATCGCGACACGCGTTCTGTGGGGGCGATTCCGTGTCGCGGGCGAGCCCCGGGCCCACCGGCCGGCGACCAACGACGGTTCGCCGCATAGGTTCGGGTCGGCACGGGGAAGTCGCCATGGAGGATTGGAAGGCGGAGTTCCGGGCCGAGCTGCGCGCCATCGAGATCGCCACCGCCGACGCGGCCTCGGCGCTGCTGCCGGACCTGCTGCGGCGCCTGCGCCGTCACGAGGCCGGACTCGGCGGATGGGGATACCTCTCGCCCTATCGCCGCTGGCGGATCCGACGCCTCACACGCGCCGTGGCCGATGCCCGCTGGCAGGTCGAGCAGGGTCGGCTGGCGCGGATGGGCGGCCTCGACACGAGCCGGTGACGCGCCGGCCGGCTCAGGCAGCGGCCGACTTGCGACCGTCATTCCGGGGTGCGGCGACAGCGCGGCCGAGGCGGTCTGTCTGCTCGGGGGCCGGGGCTGGCAGGCGCACCAGGACGACAGTGCCGACCGTCTCCTCGGAGCGGATCCGCAGGGAGCCGCCGTGCAGCTCGACCATGGAGCGGGTGATCGCCAGCCCCAGCCCCGAGCCCTTGTGGCTGCGGGTCATCTGCGCCTCGACCTGGGTGAATGGCCGGCCGAGGCGGGCGAGGTCGGCGCGCGGGATCCCGATGCCGCTATCCTCGACGAACAGGTGAGTGCTGGCCCCCGCGCGGCGGACGCGCACCGCAATGCGGCCCCCGGCCGGTGTGAACTTCACGGCGTTCTGCACGAGGTTGGCCAGGATCTGCTGCATCGCACTCGGATCGGCCAGCAGCTCGATCCCGGGCTGCACGTCGATGCCGACCGCGATCCCCTTTTCCCGGGCGGCCGCCTCGACGAGGCCGAGAACCGATGCGACGGCGGCATCGGCGGGAATCGTCCGCGGGTTCAGCCGCACCCGCCGCGCCTCGAGCCGGGCCATGTTGAGGATGTCGTCGATCATCGAAAGCAGGTGCGAGCCGCTCTCGCGGATGTCGCGGCAATACTCGGTGTAGCGAGGGGTGCCGAGAGGTCCGAGAACCGCGTTCTCCATAACGTCGGCGAAGCCGATGATCGCGTTGAGCGGGGTGCGCAGCTCGTGGCTCATGTTGGCCAGGAACTCGGACTTGGCTTGGCTGGCGGCCTCGGCCGCGGCCTTCTGGTCGAGGTAGCGCTCGGCCAGATCGGCGAGCTGCTGGGTCTGGAGTTCGAGGGTACGGCGGGAGCGTTTGAGGTCCTTGACGGTCTCGATCAGTTCGCGCTCCGAGGCCTGAAGCTGCTCCTGATGGCGCTTCAGGCTGGTGATGTCGGTGCCGACCGAGACATAGCCGCCGTCCTTGGTCCGGCGTTCGCTGATCTGCAGCCAGCGGCCGTCGGTCAGCTCGGCCTCGAAGGTCCGGGCCGCTAGCCCGGTAAGCGCCAGGTTGGCCTCGGGGGATTCGCGTCGGACCTGGGGCAGCACGCCCCGGCCCATCACATCGATGTAGCTCCGGCCCGATTGCGCGTCCTCGGGGCTGAGGGCGTGGAGGTGGCGGAACTTCGAATTGCACAGGACGAGGCGGTTGCCGGTATCCCAGAGCACGAAGGCTTCCGAGATAGCCTCGACGGCGTCACGCAGGCGCATGTCGGAGGCCGCGTTGGTCTCCTCCAACGCCCGCTGCTCGGTGATGTCGGTGGCGATGCCGACGAGGTGGCGGCCACCATCAGTGGCATCCGGCATCACTTCGGCCCGGGCGCGCAGCCAGACATAGGCGCCGTCGGCCCCGCGCATCCGGAAGGCATGATCGACGCAGGTCTGGTTGGCGGCGAGGCCACGGGCCAGGCTGTAGAGGTCGCCGTCGTCGGGATGGACGAGGGCGTTCACGGCCCCGAAGGAGAGATATTCGTGCTGCCGCTGGTAGCCGAGCAGGGCGTACATGGAATCCGACCAGTAGATCCGGCCCCGGGCGATGTCCCAGTCCCACAGCCCGCAGGCGCCGCGGCGCAGGGCGGTCTCCAGGCGGCCGCGGATCTGTTCGCGGGCACGGTCGGCGCGGGTCGCCTGCCGGCTCTGCAACCCATAGGCGAGGCCCACGCCGACGATCACCAGGATCGCGGCGGCGACCAGGACGATCTGGTCCCGGGCCCGCGCGCTCCAGCCGCGCATCAGCGGCTCGATCGGCTGAAGTACGGCGACCTGACCGGCCCCGTCGGGCAGGCTGTGGATGGCCGCCAGCACGCTCTCGCCGCCGGGCAGGTCGAGGGCCATGGCACCGGCGCGCTCGCCCAGGCCCGAGAGCGGCTCGCTCTCACCGAGCACCTCGGCCAGGGTCGTCGAGCTGGCGGGCAGCGGCGGGTGGGCGGCGGCGATGCGGGCATCGGGCCGAAGCAGCAGCAGGCGGCGCCCCGGGTGCCGCTCGCTCTCCGGCAACAGCGCACGCAGATCGCCCGCCCGGCCACCGGCCGACGTGATCGCCCGGGCGGCCAGCCGAGCGAAACCCTCGACCTCGGCCTTGGCGCCGGCCAGGATCTCGGCCTTCTGGCCCTGGATGTGGAGTGCCGCAAGGCCGATCAGGCAAGCGAGGAACACCGCCAGGATGCCCGGCACGGCGTAGCGCAGCCACCGCTCGACCAGACCGAGCCGCGGATCCTGGACGCGCATCGGCCAGGAAACGGCAAGACTCGATTCCGCACGCGCGGAGAAGGAAGCGGAAGCCGCCTCCGGCATGGCCGAACCTCACCCTTGGGAACTGCGATCCGTCCGCGGCGTCTCGCGCGCCCCGAATCTGATTGAATACAACCATCTTCGAGGGGCGCTTGTCCACGGATTTTTTACCATTCGGCCTTGACGCACCCCCTGGGTTCGGACTCGGCCAGAGAATCGTTTTCTACCGCAAGTTCAGTATCTTAGCCGCCTCCGAGGGTGCGCGCGACGATGTCCGCGGAGTCCCGCGAGAGGCCCGGGATGGCCTTGATCCGATTAAGCATTTCGCCGGCTTTGGCAGCCCGCGATTTTTCCAGCCGACGCCAGGATCCGAAGGCCGTCAGGAGCCGCGCAGCAACCTGTGGGTTGGCCGAATCGAGGGCCGCGACCGTATCGGCGACGAGCGAAAAACCGGCGCCATCGGCCCGAGCGAACTGAGTCGGGTTGCCGAAGGCGAAGCTTCCCACCACGGCACGCACCCGATTCGGGTTGGTCATGGTGAAGGCCGGATGGGACTTCAGCCGGGCGATTCGTTCCAAGGTCCCGGATTCGGGGATCTGAGCCTGGATGGCGAACCACTTATCGAGGACGAGCAGCTCGTCGGCGAAGCGCTCCGCGAAGCCCGCCAGCGCGCCCTCCCGGGCCTGACCGGGGATCAGCGCCAGGATCCCGAGCGCTGCCAACCGGTCGGTCATGTTGGTGGCGCGCGCCAGACGGTCCGCGGCGCGCGATGCCCCGGTCTCGGGGTCGCCCGCCGCGATCAGGTCGAGGGCGGCGTTGCGCAGGGACCGGCGCCCGGCCGACGCTGCGTCCGGGCTGTACGCCGCGTCGTCGGCTGCCGCGAGGGCGGCGTCGAGCCGCTCCAGGCGCGGCCGCAGAACTTGGCCAAGATGCGCCCGCAGCGAGAACCGGGCCCCGTGGATCGCATCGGGATCGACGTCCGACAGCAGCGCGTCCGCGGCCTCGCCCTCGCTCGGCAGGGCCAGAACCAGGGCTGCGAAAGCAGGGTCGGACAGCGCCTCGCCGTCCAGGAAGCGCCCGAGCGCCTCCGCGAACGCGTCGGCCCGGGCAGGATCGGGGTTGAGGATGAGTCGGAGGGCGACGTCCTGCGCCGCCTGCCAGCGGTTGAACGGATCGTTGTCCTGCGCGAGCAGGCGCAAGCGCTGAGCGTCGGTCAGCGCGAAATCCAGGCGCACCGGGGCCGAGAAGTCGCGCATCAGCGACGGCACGGGCTCCTCGGTGACCCCGTCGAACACGATCTCGGCCTCTGTCTCGTCGAGGACGAAGATGCCGTCTCGCACATCTGGGCAGGTCGCGCCCGAGAGCGGTCCCGCGGCACCGACCAGCCCGAGCGCCACCGGGATCACCAGCGGCGGCGTGTCCCGGCCGCCCTCGCCGGGCAGGCTCTGGGTGAACCGCAGGGTGCAGCGGGACGCAGCCGGATCGTACGCCATCGTCGCCGTCAGGCGCGGCGTTCCGGGCCGCTCGTACCAGCGGGCGAAGGCCGAGAGGTCGCGGCCCGTCACGGCCGCGAAGGCGGCCAAGAAGTCCTCGACGGTGGCGGCGCGGCCGTCATTGTCGGCGAAGTAGCGGTCCATGCCGGCCCGGAACGCGTCCGGGCCGATCAGCGTGCGCAGCATCCGGACAATCTCGGCGCCCTTGTCGTAGACGGTGGCCGTGTAAAAGTTGTTGATCTCGGCATAGGCCCGCGGCCGCACGGGGTGGCGGAGGGGGCCGGCATCCTCGGGGAACTGCCGCGCCCGCAGGGACCGGACCTCGGCGATCCGGTGGACCGGCCGGGAGCGCATGTCGGAGGAGAATTCCTGGTCGCGGAAGACCGTCAGCCCCTCCTTGAGGCAGAGCTGGAACCAGTCCCGGCACGTGACCCGGTTGCCCGACCAATTGTGGAAATACTCGTGGGCGATGATCGCCTCGATCGCCGCGTAATCCCCGTCGGTGGCGGTCTCCGGACTCGCTAGAACGTACTTGTCGTTGAAGATGTTGAGGCCCTTGTTCTCCATGGCGCCCATGTTGAAGTCGGACACCGCGACGACGTTGAACACGTCGAGGTCGTAGGGACGGCCGAAGGCGGTCTCGTCCCAGCGCATCGAGCGGACCACCGCGTCGAGGGCGTAGCCGGCGCGGTCCTCCTTGCCGGGCTCGACGTAGACCGCGCAGGTGACGGCGCGCCCCTCCATCGTGGTGAAGCGCGTCTCGACCTGGCCGAGCCGGCCGCCGACCAGGGCGAACAGGTAGGCGGGCTTCGGGTGCGGGTCGTGCCAGATCGCAAAATGCCGATCGGTCCCGGCGGAACCGGATTCGACGAGGTTGCCGTTGCCGAGCAGAACCGGAGCCTCGGCCCGGTCCGCCTCGATCCGAGTGGTGTAGACCGCCATGACGTCGGGGCGGTCGAGGAAGTATATGATCCGCCGGAAGCCGTCGGCCTCGCACTGGGTGCAGTAGACCCCGTTCGACCGGTAGAGGCCCATCAGCTTGGTGTTGGCGGTCGGGTCGATCTCGGTGACGAGGCGTAAGGTAAATGGCTGCCCGGGCGGTGCGTGCAGGCCGAAGCCCGATGGCGTGGCCGTGTAGGCATCCGCGGCGAGCGCCGTACCGTCGAGGGTGACCGAGACCAGCCGGAGGTCGTCACCGTCGAGATGAAGCGGCGCGCCCGCGCGGCCGCCGGGGTTCGGACGCAGGGCCAGGGTCGCGTCGATCCGCGTGGCGTGCGGATCGAGACGGATATCGAGGTCGACGCGGTCGATTAGATAGTCGCTCGGCCGGTATTCCTCCAGGCGGATCAGCGGCGGCGTCTCGGTGCGCATTCGGCTCTCTCCGGATCGGGGGCTGGCCCGTTCTGGTCCCTCGCGCGGCCCGGCGCAACGCGGTCGGGGCGTGAGGGCCCATGATCGGAAACCTCAGCGCGTCGTGCCGCACCCGGGACGATTCTGAGCCGCGCCCTTCAGCCGCCACAGCCCGCCGATCAGGCCGAGGTTGATGGCGGCGAGCAGCGCCAGCAGGCCCCACAGGGCGTCGGGCCCGATCCGCTCCAGCAGGAAGGCGCCGAGCGGCGGCGCAATAGCTTGAGCCACCAGCGCGGGCCGGGCCAGCCGGCCGACGAGCCCGGCATACTGGTCGGGCCCGAACAGCACGAGGGGTACGGTACCGCGCGCGATCGAGTAGACGCCGTTGCCGGCCCCATAGATCATCAGGGCGAGGCCGATCACCGACTCGTGCGACGCCAGCAGCAGCAGCCCGCAGGCGACCAGCGCGAAGGCGGCGGTCAGCGTCCAGAGCGGGTGATGCCGGCCCCGGTTGGCGATCTCGATCAGCCGCGCGGCGACCTGCGACGGCCCGATCAGGCCGCCATACGCGACGGCGGTGGCGAGGGTGACGCCCCGGGCCTGCAGCAGGGTCAGCAGGTGCACCGAGACCAGCGCCATGATGGTGCCGCCGAGCACCAGCACGCCGGCCATCAGCAGGAAGGCCCGGACCTGCCAGTCCGTCAGCGGTACGACGGGCGCCCCTTGCCCGGTCGTCACCACCACCGGGGGAGGGGCCGGCGGGATCAGCGCGAGGACCAGCGGCAGCGTCACCGTCATGTGCAGGCCGGCATAGGCGAAGCAGGTCCCCCGCCAGCCGACCTGCGCGACCAGGAACGCCGTGAGCGGCCAGCACACGGTGCTGGCGAAGCCGCCCACCAGCGTCAGAGCCGTGATCGCGGACCGCGCCTCGGCGCGGTACAGGCGTCCCAAGGTGGCGTAGGCAGGATCGTACAGGCCACAGCCCATGCCGACGCCGAGGATCAGCCAACCGGCCAGGAAGACCGGCAGGGTCGGGGACAGGCCCAGCACCGTGAGGCCCGCCGCCAGCAGCAGGGCCGCCAGAGCCAGGACCGGCCGCCCCCCGCGCGCCTGGATGACGCTCCCGACGCGCGGCGACACCACCGCCGCAACCAGCAGGCCGAGGGACAGGCCGCCGACGATCCAGGCCAGCGGCCATCCGGTATCCCGGGCGATCGGCTCGGCCATCACGGCCGGGAGGTAGTAGGTCGAGCCCCAGGCGAGGATCTGCACGACGCCCAGCGCGGAGATCACCGGCCAGCGGCGGGTCCGATCTGCCACCGGATCATCCCGTCCCGAGCAGGGGCAGCCACAGGGCCAGGGCCAGCAGGGCGACGAGCAGCACCGGCACGGTGATGACGAGGCCAATCCGCATGTACTGGCCCCAGCCGATCCGCTGTCCCTTGCTCGCCAGAACGTGCAGCCACAGCAGCGTGGCGAGGCTGCCGATCGGGGTGATTTTCGGGCCGAGGTCGCAGCCGATCACGTTGGCGTAAATCATCAGTTCGCGCATCAGCGGCGACAGGTCGGGCGCCTGCTGGATCGCCAGCGCACCGATGAGCACGCTCGGCATGTTGTTCATGACCGAGGACAGGATCGCGGCACCGAAGCCCGCCCCGAGCGTCGCCGCAAGCGGCCCGTAACCGGCGAGCCAAACCAGGCCGCCGGCCAGCGCATCGGTCAGCCCGGCATTCCGGAGCCCGTAGACCACCAGGTACATGCCGAGGCTGAACAGCACGATCTGCCACGGCGCGCCGGCCAGCACCTTGCGGATCGGGATGCGGCCGCCCGTCCGGGCGAGGAGCAGGAGCATGGCCGCGCCCGCGCAGGTGACCACCGAGACCGGCACCCCGAACGGCGCCGTGACGAAGTAGGCCCCGAGCAGCAGGCCGAGCAGCGGGAACGCCGCCCGGAACAGCAGCGGGTCGCGGATCGCGTCGCGGGGCGATTCCAGCTCGTCGACCGGGTAGGTGACCGGCAGCGCGGACCGAAAATACAGCCCCAAAACCAGCAGCGTGGCGGCGAGCGACACCAGATCGACCGGCACCATCACGGCGGCGTAACGCCCGAAGGTGATGGCGAAGAAGTTCGCCGAGACGATGTTGACCAGGTTGGAGATCACCAGCGGCAGGCTGGTGGAATCCGCCACGAATCCGCAGGCGACGATGAAGGCCAGGGCGGCCTGCGGCTTGAACGCGAGCTTCAACAGGATCGCCAGCACGATCGGCGTCAGCAGCAGCGCCGCCCCGTCATTGGCGAACACGGCCGCGATGGCGGCGCCCAGCACCACCACCAGGGGAAACAGACACCGGCCCCGCCCGCCGCCCCATCGGGCGACGTGCAACGCCGCCCAGTGGAAGAAGCCGGCCTCGTCCAGCAGCAGCGAGATGATGATCAGGGCCACGAAGGTGAAGGTCGCGTCCCAGACGATGTGCCAGACCACCGGCACGTCGGCCGGCTGGATCACCCCCGTGGCGAGGGCCACGCCCGCACCGATCAGGGCACTCCAGCCGATCCCGAATCCCCCCGGCTGCCAGATGACGAAAATCAGGGTGACGACGAAGATGACGAGCGCGAGCATGCGGACGGGGATCTTTCCGGCGCCGGGTCAGGCGAGACCGACGCGGCGGCCGACTTCGTCCACCACCGGCTCGCCGCTTTCCTTGACGACCGCGCCCTGCTGCTGCGGCAGCAGCTCGAGCACCCGCTCGGACGGCCGGCACAGCCGGACACCCTTCGGGCTGACCACGAGCGGCCGGTTGAGCAGGATCGGGTGCGCCTGGATGGCATCCAGCAGCTGCGCGTCGGTCAGGGCCGGGTCGGCGAGGCCGAGTTCGGCATAGGGCGTGCCCTTCTCGCGCAGCGCATCCCGAACCGAGAGGCCGGCGCGGGCAAGGAGTTGCTCGAGCAGTGCCCTGGCTGGCGGTGTCTTGAGGTACTCGACGACGTGCGGCTCGATGCCGGCGTTGCGGATCATCGCCAGGGTGTTGCGCGCGGTGCCGCAATCCGGGTTGTGGTAGATCACCACGTCGAAGGCGCAATCAGGCATGGTCCACCTCGTTGGTTCCGGGGCCGCAGGCGGCGAGCGCGGGCGCGCAGATCTCCGGGTGTCCCTGGCAGCAATCCGTCATGAGGAATGCGACCAAACTGGCGAGAACCGGATAGGCGACACTATAGATGATGGAGCGCCCGGCACGGCGCGATCCGATCAGTCCAGCCTGCTGCAACTCCTTCAGGTGGAAGGAGATAGTCGAGGCGGACACGCCGATGGCGCCGGCCAGCGCCCCGGAGGCCATGCCGTCCGGGCCGGCCTTCACCAGCGCCCGCAGCGCCCGCAACCGGTGCTCCTGACCAAGCGCCATGAAGGCCGCGAGGGCTTGCAGTTCGTCCATTTTCGTTTCTACAATCAAACGATCGTACGAACATACGAGAATGCCTGACCGTGGACAAGCCCGCCCAGCCCTTCGACGACAGCCTCCCGAATCTCAGCCGCCCCCATTTCGCGGTGCCGAGCGCGGCGCAGCTTGCAATCGCGCTTCCCTATGCGCACGCGCCGCGCTTCCTGATCCTGTACGGCTCGCTGCGCGAGCGCTCGTTCAGCCGGTTCCTGGCCCAGGAAGCGGCGCGCCTGCTCGAAGCCATGGGAGGCGAGGTCCGGATCTACGATGCGCACGGCCTGCCGCTGCCCGACGATGCCACGGCCGACCACCCGAAGGTGCAGGAACTGCGCGCGCTGTCGCTGTGGTCGGAGGGGCAGGTCTGGGTCTCGCCGGAGCGCCACGGCAATCTCACCGGCGTGATGAAGAGCCAGATCGACTGGCTACCGCTCAGCGAAGGCTCGGTGCGGCCGACGCAGGGGCGCACCTTGGCGGTGATGCAGGTCTCGGGCGGCTCGCAGAGCTTCAACGCGGTGAACAGCCTGCGCCTGCTCGGGCGGTGGATGCGGATGATCACCATCCCCAACCAATCCTCCGTGCCCATGGCCTACCGGGAGTTCGACGAGGCCGGCCGGATGAAGGCGGGGCCGCTGTACGAGCGCGTGGTCGATGTCTGCGAGGAGTTGATGAAGTTCACGCTGCTGACCCGCGAGCGGGCCGACTATCTCGTCGACCGCTACAGCGAGCGTAAGGAGCGGGAGCCGGAGCGGCTGCGGGCGGTGGCAGACGATATCGGCATCGGCAAGCCATGACCGGCCCGGGTGGCCTACTCGGCCGGGGACGCGCGCTCTAGCTAGGACGGAGGCCGGCCCCGCCGGTCATGTTCGTTTCCGCTGAGGGCGTCGTGACGGCCCTCGCTCCGAAAGAGGGATAGCCGCCAGATGGAATACCTGCACACCATGGTCCGGGTGGCCGATCTCGACCGGGCGCTCGCCTTCTACGTCGGCGCGTTCGGGCTTAAGGAAGTCCGCCGCGTCGAGAACGAGAAGGGCCGCTTCACCCTGGTCTTCCTGGCCGCCCCAGGCGATGTCGAGCGGGCACAGGCGACCAAGTCGCCGCTGGTCGAGCTGACCTACAACTGGGACCCGGAGACCTATTCGGGCGGCCGCAACTTCGGGCACCTCGCCTACCAGGTCGACGACATCTACGCCTTCTGCACCCAGCTCCAGGACAAGGGCGTGACCATCAATCGCCCGCCCCGCGACGGCTACATGGCCTTCGTGAAGTCGCCGGACGGCATCTCGATCGAGATCCTGCAGAAGGGCGCCGCCAAGGAGCCGCAGGAGCCCTGGACGTCGATGGAGAACACCGGCAGCTGGTAATCCATCTGCGACTCTTGACCCGGACGGCGGCGCGGGCGCATCTGCCCGCGGATCAGCCGGCCGGGCGGCCGCTCCGGGTGCATCAGCGTCCGGGGAGGAAAGTCCGGGCTCCATGGAGAGACGGTGCCGGATAACGTCCGGCGGGGGCGACCCCAGGGACAGTGCCACAGAGAGCAGACCGCCCCGGACGCGTCCGGGGTCAGGGTGAAAGGGTGCGGTAAGAGCGCACCGCGGACGCGGCAACGCGGACGGCACGGCAAACCCCACCGGGAGCAAGACCGAATAGGGGCGGCGCGCCCTTCGCGAGAAGAGCAGGCCCGCTCTCCAGGCCAGTCGCCCGGGTTGGTTGCTCGAGGCGGTCGGCAACGACCGTCCCAGAGGAATGGCCGCCACGTCGGCGCGCGCGAGCGTTCCGGCCTTACAGAACCCGGCTTATAGGCCGGCTGATCCAACCACCCCCGGACCCCTCCGGCGCGGCGATCGCGGACGAGCTCTACAAGCTCCGCGAGGTGCCAGATTCGCGCCCGGCAAAAACCTTCGGTTAACCGTACCGGGGTCAGATCGGTCGGCTCGCCAGCGCCAGGCTCGCGCGTTGACGATCCTCCGAGGCCCATGATACCCGGCATCCTCCCGTCAACGGCGTGTATCGGATCGCCGGACGTAACCTGCACAGGTGCAGGTCCCGTCCGTGCGCGGCGTTTCGCGCGCTCCGCATCCGGTGCCGTTCCCGTCACGCGCGCCGCGCCCGCGCGGCCCGGCACAGGGCACCATGAGACGCACGAGCCGCATCCGCGCCGGAATCCCCGGATCGCGCCGAACCCCCGATTGTCCCCGCACCGGCCCGGCGAGGCGCGCATGATTCGGCGCCGCCCCCCGGCCGAGACGGCGTCCGCGCACCGCGACGGACCTGCCGCATCCGCCCAGCCTCACGTGCCGGTACTGCTCGGCGAAGTCGTCGAGTCGCTCAAGCTCGAGGGCGGCCTCGCCGTCGACGGCACCTTCGGAGCCGGCGGCTACACCCGCGCGCTGCTGGCGGCCGATCCGACGCTCAAGGTGATCGGCATCGACCGCGACCCGCTGGCGATCGCCGGCGGGCAGGCCCTGGCCTGCGAGGCCGGCGGGCGCCTGCGCCTCGTGCGGGGCCGGTTCGGGGATCTCGACGCGCTGCTCACCGAGGCCGGCGAAAGCCACGTCGACCAAGTCGTACTCGATATCGGCGTCTCGTCGATGCAGCTCGACGTCCCGGAGCGGGGCTTCTCGTTCCGCAACGACGGCCCCCTCGACATGCGGATGGGCAATGACGGCCCCAGCGCCGCGGACCTCGTGAACGAGGCCGACGAGACCGTGCTGGCCGACATCATCTATCATTACGGTGAGGAGCGGCGCTCGCGGGCCGTGGCCCGGACCATCCACGAGGCCCGCCGCCGCGGCCGGATCGAGACCACCGCCCAGCTCGCCGAGCTGGTCGCCAGCGTGGTGTGGGTCGAGCCCGGCAGCCACATCCATCCCGCGACCCGGACCTTCCAGGGCCTCCGGATCGCCGTGAACGACGAACTCGGCGAGTTGGTGCGGGCGCTCCACGCCGCCGAGCGGGTCCTGGCCCCGGGCGGACGGCTCGCGGTGGTGACGTTCCATTCCCTCGAGGATCGGATCGTCAAGCAGTTCTTCGCCGCCCGCAGCGGCCGGGCCGCCCAGGGCTCGCGGCACCTGCCGGTCGGCCAAGCGGAGACGATCCGCAGCTTCCGCCTCGTCACCAAGGGTCCGGTCCTGCCGGGCGAGGCCGAGATCGCCCGCAACCCGCGCGCCCGCTCGGCCAAGCTCCGGGCCGCGGAGCGCACCGAATCCGATCTGCCCGAACCGCTCGCGGCGCTCCACGCGCTCGCGAGCTTGCCAGACGCCGCCCGCGGGGGCCATCGCCGATGATCCGCCTGCTGAACCTCCTGGCGGTCGCCGGCCTCGTGGCCTCGGCGATCTACGCCTACTCGATCAAGTACGACACGCTCTACCAGGGCGGTCAGGTCTCGAAGCTGCAGACCGCGCTGCACAAGGAGCGGCAGGCGATCGCGGTGCTGCGCGCCGAGTGGCAGCTCCTGACCCGGCCGGACCGGCTGCAGGCCGCGGTGGACAAGCACCTCGCGCTGGAGCCGA
Organism: Methylobacterium sp. CM6246; assembly: GCF_054818005.1. NCBI lineage: Bacteria > Pseudomonadati > Pseudomonadota > Alphaproteobacteria > Hyphomicrobiales > Methylobacteriaceae > Methylobacterium > Methylobacterium sp. CM6246. The sequence continues at coordinate 4,772,960 of NZ_JBTXKY010000001.1, read as the reverse complement.
TCGGGACCAGCCACCTGGCCCGCCTGTCGGACCTGCCCGCCCGCCCGGAGCGCGGCGACGAGATCGGCCGGCTGCTCGCCGCGACCGCGACACCCAAGGACAAGGGCGGGATCGAGCCGCGCACCACCGGCTCGATCACCCGCACCGTCACCACGACCCGCACCCCGAATACCGCTTCGAGGTAATCACCCGTGTCCGAAGACGCCGACCAGATCAGAGACGCGGCTGCCGAGGCGCAGATCTCGGAGCACGCTGTGCGGGAGACCGACGCACCGGCCCACGAGGCGGCGCACTACGCCGTGTCGGAGCAGGATGCGTCGGCGCTCGAGGCCGCCGCCCGGGCGCTGCACCCGGACATGCGTGCCGTCCGCGCCAAGGCGTTCGTGCGGAGCATGTTCCGGCTCGCCATCGAGCGCTCGCACATGCGCGTCGCTTTAGTCGGGCTGGTGTTCGTCGGGGTGTTCGGGACGATTTCGGCCAAGCTGCTGATGATGGCCGTGTTCGGCGATCCGCCGAGCCAGGAGCACCGGGTCGCGGCCGCGTCCTCGACGGCGTTCCGGCCCGACATCGTCGACCGCAACGGCGAGATCCTGGCCACCGACATCCGCACCGTCTCGGTCTTCGCCGAGCCCGGAAACATCTACGACAAGGACGAGGCGGTGGAGCTGCTGACCGCGGTCCTGCCGGAACTCAACGCCTCCGAGCTGCGCGCCAAGCTGTCCTCGCGCAAGGACAAGAAGGGCGCGGGCTTCGTCTGGGTGAAGCGCGAGCTCACTCCGAAACAACAAGCCGAGGTCCACCGCCTGGGCATCCCCGGCATCGGCTTTCTGCCGGACCACAAGCGGGTCTACCCGAACGGTGTCGCCGCCGCCCACATCCTGGGCGCGACCAATCTCGACGGCGTCGGCATCGCCGGCATGGAGAAGTACATCGACTCGACCGGCCTCCAGGCGCTCAACAGCTTCGGGCTGGTCAGCAAGCAGGCCGACCTGAAGCCGGTGCAGCTGTCCATCGATCTGCGCGCCCAGTTCGCCGTGCGCGACGAGCTGGCCTGGGGCATCGACCACTTCAAGGCCAAGGCCGGCGCCTCGATGATCCTCGACGTCAAGACCGGCGAGGTCATCGCGTTGGTCTCGATGCCGGACTTTGACCCGAACGACCCGAAGGACGCGCTCTCGCCCGACCGCATCAACCGCATGAATGTCGGCGTCTACGAGATGGGCTCGACCTTCAAGGCGATGACGCTGGCCATGGCCCTCGATTCCGGTAAGTACAACGTCAACTCGACCTTCGACACCCGCGGTGGCGTGCTGAACTGGGGCCGGCAGAAGATCCACGAGTATCACGGCACCAACCGCGTCATCACAATGCCGGAGGTGTTCACGCACTCGTCGAACATCGGCTCGGCCAAGATGGCGCTCGGCGTCGGCGTACCCGGCCACAAGGCCTTCCTGAAGAAGATGGGCCTGCTCGACCGGCTCCGCACCGAGCTGCCCGAGAGCGCCGCCCCGATCGTCCCATCCCGCTGGACCGAGATCAACACGATCACGATCGCATTCGGCCACGGCATCGCGGTGGCACCGATCCAGGCCGCGGCCGCCGTCGCCGCCATCGCCAACGGTGGCGACCTGATCACCCCGACCTTCCTGAAGGCGGCGCCCGAAGACAAGGCCCGCGCCACGCACGTCCTCTCCGGCCAGACCTCCGAGGCGATGCGCTACATCATGCGCCTCAACGCGGCCGAGGGCTCTGCCAAGAAGGCGGCGGTCCCGTACTACTTCGTCGGCGGCAAGACCGGCACGGCCGAGAAGGTGATCGGCGGGCGGTACATCCACAACCGCCTCTTCACCACCTTCATGGCGGCGGCGCCGATGAACGACCCGAAATACCTCTTCATCACCATCATGGACGAGCCGCAGGGCCTGCCGGAATCGGGCGGCTACGCCACCGCGGCGTGGAACTCGGGCGTCGTCACCGGCAAGGTGATCGAGCGGGTCGCCCCGATCCTGGGGTTGCCGCCGCAATTCGAGCCGCCGGTGCGACCGTTCCCCCAAATGGTCAAGCTCAATGCCTACCACATCAACCAGTTGGGCGGCCCATGATGGTGCGGCTATGATCGCCCGGCTTGCGGACCTTTTCCCGGAGATCGACGGCCCATACGCCGACCAGACCGTGTCGGCGTTGACCGCAGATAGCCGGCAGGTCGCGCCGGGCGTCGTGTTCGTCGCGGTGCCCGGCACGAAGGCCGACGGCCGTCTGTTCGCCGCGCAGGCCGCCGCACGCGGCGCCGTCGCGGTGGCCGGGGAGGGGGACCGCCCCGCGGACCTGCCCGAGGCGGTCGCCTGGATCGCCGTCGCGGATGCCCGCCGGGCGCTGGCGCTCGCCGCCGCGCGACTTGCGGGTGCACAGCCCGCCACCGTGCTGGCGGTCACCGGCACCGCGGGGAAAAGTTCGGTTGCCGACTTCGTCCGTCAGATCCTGTCCCGGCTCGGCCGCGACGCCGCGAGCCTCGGCACCGTCGGGATCGTCACCGATCGCGGTGCGGAATACGGCTCGCTGACGACCCCTGACCCGGTGACGCTGCACCAGACCCTGGCCAGGCTCACCCGCGAGGGCGTCACGGACCTCGCCATGGAAGCGTCCTCCCATGGGATCGAGCAACGCCGCCTCGACGGCGTGCGTCTCGCGGCAGCCGGCTTCACCAATCTCGGCCGCGACCACCTCGATTATCACGCCAGCATCGAGGAGTACCTGGCGGCCAAGCTGCACCTGTTCACCGACTTGCTGCCGCAAGGCTGCCCGGCGATCGTCAACGCCGACGGCGCCTATGCCGAGCGGGTGATCGCGGCGGCTGAGGGCGCAGGGCGGTCGGTCCGCACGGTCGGACGGGCGGGAACGGATATCCGCCTCGTCTCAACGGGGACCGACGGCTTCACCCAGGCGATCACGCTTCTGTATGAGGGTGTGACCCGCACGGTGCGCCTTCCTCTCGTCGGCGACTTCCAGGTCGAGAACGCCCTGGTGGCGGCCGGCCTGGCACTCGCGACCCCGGCCGGCGCCGCCGACCCGGACGGCGTGTTCGCGGCCCTCAGCCACCTCACCGGCGTACCCGGCCGGATGGAGCGGATCGGCGAGGCGGGGGGCGGCCTGTGCCTGGTCGACTATGCCCACAAGCCCGAGGCACTAGAGAGCGTGCTGACCGCGTTGCGGCCGTTCGCGTCCGGCCGGCTCATGGTGGTGTTCGGCTGCGGCGGCGACCGCGACCGGGGCAAGCGCCCGCTGATGGGGGCGATCGCAGAGCGCCTGGCGGATGTCGTGATCGTCACCGACGACAATCCCCGCACGGAGGAACCCCACGCGATCCGGCGGGCGATCCTGGCGGCGGCGCCCAATGCGGACGAAATCGGCGACCGGGCCGAGGCGATTGGCTCGGCCGTGCGGCGGCTCGGACCCGGCGACGTGCTGGTCGTCGCCGGCAAAGGCCATGAAACCGGCCAGATCGTGGGAGATCGGACGCTGCCGTTCTCGGACCACGAGGTCCTGCGCGCCGCCATCGCCGAGGCCGCACGCTGATGGCGCGGCCAGATGGTGACCGGGGGCTGACATGACTGCACTCTGGACCCGCGACGAACTCGAAACCGCCACAGGCGGGCGCTTGCTCGGCGAAGGGCGCCCGATCGGCGGCGCGTCGATCGACACCCGCACGCTGCAGCCGGGCGACCTGTTCTTCGCCATCAGAGGCGAAGCGCGCGACGGCCACGACTTCGTCGCGAGCGCCCTCGGGCGCGGCGCCGGCGCCGCCGTGGTCAGCGAGGCCCGCGCCACGGATCTGGCCGCCCACGGCCCAGTGCTGGCGGTCCCGGAATCGGGGGCGGACCCGGTCCTGACCGCCATGACCCGTCTGGGCGAAGCCGCCCGGGCGCGCACAGACGCAAAGGTCGTGGCGGTGACCGGCTCAGTCGGCAAGACCGGGACCAAGGAGGCCCTTCGCCACGTGCTGGCGGGGCAGGGCGAGACCCACGCCTCGGCAGCCTCCTACAACAACCATTGGGGCGTGCCCCTTACGCTCGCCCGGATGCCGCGTGCCACCCGCTACGGCGTGTTCGAGATCGGCATGAACCACCCGGCCGAGATCGTGCCGCTGACCGCCCAGGTCCGGCCCGACATCGCGCTGATCACCACGGTCGAGCCGGTGCATATCGAGCATTTCGCCTCGGTCGCAGCCATCGCGGACGCCAAGGGCGAGATCTTCTCCGGCATCGAACCCGGCGGCGTGGCGATCATCAATCGCGACGGCGAGCATTACGACCGCTTGATCGCCCATGCGCGGGCGTCGCGCGCGGGCCGGGTCGTCAGCTTCGGCGAGCATCCGGACGCGGACGTGCGCGCCCAGACCATCGTGCTGCGCCCCGACCTGTCGGTGGTCGACGCCGTCGTGATGGGGCAGCCCGTCACCTACAAGCTCGGAACCGCCGGGCGGCATGCGGCGCTGAACTCGCTGGGCGTGATGGCGGTGGTCCACGCGCTCGGCGCCGATCTCGCAGAGGCGGCCCTGGCGCTAGCCGGGTTGAGTCCGCCAGTTGGGCGCGGCGAGCGCACCGCCCTCGAGATCGACGGCGGCACCGCCTACCTGGTCGATGAGAGCTACAACGCCAACCCGGCTTCGGTCCGAGCCGCGATCGCGACGCTCGCCGGCCTCGAGACCGGCCCGCGCGGCCGCCGCATCGCGGTGCTGGGCGACATGCTGGAACTCGGCGCGACCTCCCACGACCTGCATCGCGGCCTCGCCGAGGCGATCGAGGCCGCCCGGATCGACCTGGTCTTCGCCTCCGGGCCGCTGATGCGCCACCTGTTCGAAGCGCTGCCGGTGAGCCGCCGCGGCGGCGTCGCCGACACCGCAGCCGACTTGATCGAGCCGCTGACCCGCAACCTCCGGTCCGGCGATGCCGTGATGGTCAAGGGATCGAACGGCAGCCGCATGGGGCGGATTGTCGATGTGCTGAAAGCCCGCTACGCGGTCGACCCGGCGCGGCGCGGAATGGCCGCCGCCCCGTGATCCGTCCGTGATCCGCCCCATGATCGACACGCCCGAGCGTTCGCGACGATCGGTGCCGCTCCCCGAAACCCGCGCCTGAACAAAGGGGCCGAGCGCCCGGATGCTGTACCTTCTCTCGGAACTGAGCGGCACGTTCTCGCCGCTCAACGTCTTCCGCTACATCACTTTCCGCACCGGCGGCGCGCTGTTCACGGCGGGCCTGTTCGTGTTCTGGTTCGGGCCGTGGATCATCTCCCTTCTGCGCCTGCGCCAGGGCAAGGGCCAGCCGATCCGGGAGGACGGGCCGCAGACGCACCTGCTGACCAAGCGCGGCACGCCGACCATGGGCGGGCTGATGATCCTGGCTGGCGCCGTCGTGGCGATCCTGCTCTGGGCCAACCCGCGCAATCACTACGTGTGGGTGACCCTGACCGTCACCCTCGGCTTCGGGGCGATCGGCTTCTATGACGACTACCTCAAGGTGACGAAGCAGTCGCACAAGGGCTTTTCCGGCAAGTTCCGGCTGTCGCTGGAAGCGATGATCGCCATCGCGGCGTGCACGATCGTCTCCGTCTATTCGCCGGCCGCCCTGCAGAACCAGCTCGCCTTTCCCGTGTTCAAGGACGCGCTGCTGAATCTCGGCTGGTTCTACGCCCTGTTCGGCGCCTTCGTGATCGTCGGCGCCGGCAACGCCGTGAACATGACCGATGGCCTCGACGGCCTAGCGATCGTGCCGGTGATGATTGCGTGCGGCACCTTCGGAATCATCGCGTATCTCGTCGGCAACTCGTTCACCGCGAGCTATCTCCAGGTGAACTATGTCCGCGACAGCGGCGAACTCGCAGTCGTCTGCGGCGCGGTGATCGGCGCCGGCCTCGGCTTCCTCTGGTTCAACGCGCCGCCCGCCCAGATCTTCATGGGCGACACCGGCTCGTTGGCGCTGGGCGGCCTCCTCGGCACCATCGCGGTGGCGACTAAGCACGAGATCGTCCTGGCCATCGTCGGCGGCCTGTTCGTCCTGGAAATGATGTCGGTGATCATCCAGGTCGCGTCGTTCAAGCTCACCGGCAAGCGCGTCTTCCGGATGGCGCCGATCCACCACCATTTCGAGCAGAAGGGCTGGAAAGAGCCGCAGGTCGTGATCCGGTTCTGGATCATCGCGGTCATCCTGGCGCTCGCGGGCCTCGCGACCCTGAAGCTGCGCTGAGAAACTGTGCTAGACTATGTACCACTACGGCCGATCCTAATCGGGCCCTCATCCTGAGGTGCGGCCGCGAAGCGGGCGCCTCGAAGGAGCCCTCCAGCCGGCCGCGTGACCCCTGGAGGGCTCCTTCGAGGCCCGCTGGCGCAGGCACCTCAGGATGAGGGGGGTTGGGTGGGATCGGCGATGTTTCCACGTTGAATTGAGTTTCCCATGACACCCGTCACCGTCTTCGCGGGCCAGAAGGTCGCTCTGTTCGGGCTCGGCGGCTCGGGGCTGGCCACGGCCAACGCGCTGAAGGCCGGCGGCGCCGAGGTGATCGCCTGGGACGACAACGCCGACAGCGTGGCGCGCGCGCAGGATGCGGGCCTGGGCACACAGGATCTGCGCGAGGCCGACTGGTCCGGCTTCATGGCCCTGGTGCTCAGCCCCGGCGTGCCGCTGACCCATCCGGAGCCACACTGGACCGTCCGGCTCGCCCGCGAGGCCGGGGTCGAGATCATCGGTGATATCGAGCTGTTCTGCCGGGAGCGCCGGGCGCAGTCGCCCGAGGCGCCGTTGGTGGCGATTACCGGCACCAACGGCAAGTCGACCACCACGGCGCTGATCGCCCACGTGCTCGCGCAAGCCGGGCGCGACGTGCAGATGGGCGGCAACATCGGCACCGCGATCCTGTCGCTGGCGCCGCCGGATGCCGGCCGCGTCCACGTGATCGAGATGTCGTCGTTCCAGATCGACCTGACCCCGGGTCTCGACCCCACGGTCGGGGTGCTGATGAACATCACGCCGGACCATCTCGACCGCCACGGTACCATGGAGCAGTACGCCGCCATCAAGGAGCGCCTGATCGCCGGCGCCGGGCTGGCGGTGGTCGGGATCGACGACGGCCCGAGCCGGGCGATCGCCGAGCGGCGCGCCGGTGACCTCGTGCGCGTCCACGTACCCGCTGGCGACGCGCTCTGCGCCGACGCCGTGACGGTGCGCGACGGCATCGTCCGCGATCCGGACGGGACGGCTTTGGCCGACATCAACGGCATCGGGTCGCTGCGCGGCGCCCACAACTGGCAGAACGCGGCGGTGGCGGTGGCGGTGGCCCGGGCGCTCGGGCTGACGCCCGAGGCGATCCAGGCCGGCCTGTCCTCGTTCCCGGGGCTGCCGCACCGGATGGAGGAGGTCGGGCGGCGCGGCGCCGTGCTGTTCGTCAACGATTCCAAGGCGACCAACGCGGATTCCACCGAGAAGGCGCTGACCGCTTTCCGGGACATCCACTGGATCCTCGGCGGCAAGGCCAAGGAGGGCGGCATCTTCCCGCTGGTGCCGTATTTCCAGCGGGTCGCCCATGCCTACCTGATCGGCGCGGCCTCGGACGCCTTCGCGGCCACCCTGGAAGGGGTCGTGCCCTACACGCGCTGCGAGACCCTCGACGTCGCGGTCCCCAGGGCCGCCGAGAACGCCGCCGCTTCGGGCGCCCCGGAGCCGGTGGTGCTGCTCTCGCCAGCCTGCGCCTCCTACGACCAGTTCCGCAACTTCGAGATCCGCGGTGACAGGTTCCGGGCGTTGGTGCAGGCGCTGCCCTAAGGGCATCGATCGGCAGGGTTTCGAAAGGTCGGGTACCGTTTGCAAGTGCGGAGCCCCACCGAAGGGATGAGCCCTTTGGAAACCCGGTCCGGGTCGGTCAGCGCGCCAGCACCCTGGCGGCGTCCCGCGTGGTCGCCACCGCCTCGGAGACCTCGGCCACGGCTTGCGCGATCGCCCCGATATTGCCGGTTATCGCCGTGACCGCGCCGGCGGCACTCTGCATGCTCTCGGCGAGGTCGCGGGTTACCGCGCTCTGCTCTTCAATGGCCGCTGCGGTGGACACCACGGTCTCGCGCATCACCGAGACCGAGGCCCCGATCGAGCCGAGCGCGACGACGACCTCCTGCGAGACCTGCTGGACGCTGGCGATCTCACTGTTGATCTGCCCGGTGGCGCGGGCCGCCTGGTCGGCGAGCGCCTTCACCTCGCTTGCCACCACTGCGAAGCCGCGGCCGGCCTCGCCGGCCCGCGCTGCCTCGATGGTGGCGTTGAGCGCCAGCAGGTTGATCTGGCCGGCGATGCTCTGGATCAGGCCGACGATGCTGGACATCGCAGTCGCGCTGTCGGCGAGCCTCTTGGTGTGGCCGTCCGCCTCGCGCACGCAGGTATAGGCGGTATCGGTGGCGCCCTGAGAGCGCACGATGCTCTGGGACATTTCGGCGACGGAGGCGGCGAGTTCCTCGGCCGCCGCCGCCACGGTCTGGACATTGCCGGAGGTCGAGTCCGCCGCCGAGGAGGCCAGGCGGGCGGCATCCGTGGAATGCAGGACCGCGTGCTCGATTGCGCCGAAATTGGTGTCGATCAGCCTGCGGAGGTCGGCCAGCAGGCGGACCTGATCGGTGATGTCGGTGGCGAACTTCACCACCTTGTAGGGTCGGCCCCCGGCGTCGAGGATCGGGTTGTAGGACGCCTGAATCCAGATCTCCCGACCGTCCTTGCCGAGACGGCGGAACTGCGCGGCCTGATAGGTACCGTTGCGCAAAGCCGCCCAGAACGCCCGGTAGGCCTCGCTGTCCCGGTAGCCCGCCTCGACGAACAGGCTGTGGTGCTGCCCGACCACCTCGTCGCGGCCGTAGCCCATCGCGGTAAGGAAGTTGTCGTTGGCTTCGAGGACCATGCCATCGAGGTCGAAGGCGATCACCGCCTGGACCTTGTGGATCGCGGCGATCTGACCGGCGCGGTCGGCCTCCTCGGTGCGCTGCCGGGTGATGTCGGTGGCGAACTTCACCACCTTGTAGGGCCGGCCACGGGCGTCGAGCATCGGGTTGTAGGACGCCTGGATCCAGATCGGCCGCCCGCCGCGGCCGACCCGACGGAACTGGCCGGATTCGAACCCGCCGCCGCGCAGGCGCTCCCAGAACGCCCGGTAATCCGCCGAATCACGATATTCCAGGTCCACGAACAGGCTGTGATGCTGCCCGACCACCTCCGGCAGGGTGTATCCGACCGCGTCGAGGAAATTGCCGTTCGCCGACAGGATGCGGCCGTCGAGATCGAATTCGATCAGCCCCTGGACGCGGTCGAGGGCCGCCAGCTTGGCCTGCGCTTCACGGACCTTCAGAGCAGCGAACATCTCGAACCGACTTCTGCTGTGCGGATCGGGCCTGGCAAAGCGGCGCATGCAACACGCCGGTCTCCGATCCTGGTGGGGATACACCTCCAAGTTGCACAACGAGAATTAACATTCGATGACATCGTCCACAGTATACCTCGGACGAATACGGTACTTCTTCCGCGCTGGGGAATCCCGGGCCGCACCAAGCTCAGCCGGCCATAAGGCTCCGTTTACCATTCCCCCACAGGATCGACTCGACCGACGCGGACCGGCCTCCGCGCGGCCTGGAGTCGTTGCCCGGCATGATCTCACGCGCGGAACGCACACCCCTCACCGACTGGTGGTGGACGGTGGACCGCGGGCTGCTCGCGGCGCTGTTCGCGCTGATGGTGGCCGGCCTAGTCTTCCTGATGGGCGGCGGCCCACCGGTCGCCGAGCGCATCGGCCTGCCGACCTTCTACTTCCTCAACCGGCAGGCGCTATACCTTGCGCCAACCATCCTGCTGATCTGCGCCGTGTCATTCCTGTCCCTGCGCGGGGTCCGGCGGTTGGCGCTGGTCACCTGGATCTGCGGCGTCGCGCTCTGCCTGCTCGCCGGCAAGTTCGGCCCGGAGATCAAGGGCGCGCATCGCTGGATCCAGTTCGGACCGATCGGCCTGCAGCCGTCGGAATTCGTCAAGCCGGCCTTCGTGGTCGTGGCGGCCTGGGCCTTCTCGGAGGGCGCGCAACGCCGCGACATGCCGGGCGGCTTCCTGGCGATGCTGCTCCTGCCGATCACCATCGTGCCGCTGCTGCTGCAGCCCGATTTCGGCCAGACCATGCTGATCACCATGGTGTGGTGCGCGCTGTTCTTCGTCGCCGGCCTGCACCTGATCTGGGTCGCGCTGCTCGGCGTGCTCGGGCTCGGCGGCGTGTTCGCGGCCTACCTGTTCTTCCATCACGTCCGCGAGCGCTTCAACAAGTTCCTCGACCGCGATTCCGGCGGCGGCTTCCAGGATTTCTGGTCGCGGGAATCGTTCCGCTCGGGCGGCTGGTTCGGCACCGGCCCGGGGGAGGGGGTGGCCAAGCGGCACCTACCGGACGCACATACCGACTTCATCTTCTCCGTAACGGGCGAGGAATTCGGCGTGATCGTCTGCCTGTGCCTCGTCGGCCTGTTCGCTTTCATCGTGCTGCGCGGCCTCAAGCTCGCCCGGCGCACAGACGACACCTTCTCGCGCCTTGCGATCACCGGGCTGACCACCCTGTTCGGGCTCCAGGCCTGCATCAACATGGCGGTGAACACCCAGCTGATGCCGGCCAAGGGCATGACCCTGCCGTTCGTCTCCTTCGGCGGCTCGTCGATGATCTCCCTGGCGCTCGGCACGGGCTTTCTGGTTGCGCTGACCCGCAAACGCCCACGCACCGTCCTGCTCAGCCAGAAGCCGCCCGGCACCGCCTCGGTCACCGTCGCCGGAGTGATGCGATGACGGTCTTCACACCCACGATCCTGCTCTGCGCGGGCGGCACCGGCGGCCACCTGTTCCCGGCCGAGAGCCTCGCCCACGCCCTGCGCGCCCGCGGCATCCGAGTGGCGCTCGCCACAGACGCCCGGGTCGACGCGATCTCGGGCGAGTTCCCGGCCTCGGAGGTGATCACGATCGCCTCGGCGACACCCTCGGGCCGCTCGCCCCTGAAGCGGGCCGGTGCCGTGCTGACGCTCGGCCGCGGCTTCGGCGTCGCCGCCCGGGAGATCCGGCGGATCAACCCGGCCGCAATCGTCGGCTTCGGCGGCTACCCGACCGTACCGCCGGTCCTCGCCGGCCAGATCCTGCGGGTGCCGACGGTGCTGCACGAGCAGAACGCCGTGATGGGCCGGGCCAACGCCTTCCTGGCGCGGGGCGCGCGGACCATCGCCACCGGCTTCAAGGATGTCCGCGGCGTGCCCGACAAGGCGCGCGCCCCCCGCATCCACACCGGCAACCCGCTCCGCCCGGCGGTGATCGAGGCGGCCAAGGTTCCATACCCGCCGCTCGGCGACCGCGATGCCCTCCGGCTCCTGGTGTTCGGCGGCAGCCAGGGCGCCCGGGTCATGGGCGAGGTCGTGCCCGAGGCGATCGAGCGCCTGCCCGCCGACCTGCGCGGCCGCCTGCACCTCGTCCAGCAGGTCCGGCCAGAGGACCTGACCGCGGTGCAGAACCGCTACCTCGCCCTCGGACTCGCCGGGCTCGAGGCCGCTCCGTTCTTCAAGGATCTGCCGGCCCGGATGGCGGCGAGCCACCTCGTGGTCTCGCGATCGGGCGCCTCCACCGTGTCGGAGCTCGCGGCGATCGGCCGGCCCTCGATCCTGGTGCCGCTGCCCGGCTCCCTCGATCAGGACCAGGCCGCCAACGCCGCGACCCTCGACGCGATCGGCGCGGCGCTCGCCCTGAAGCAGACCGCGTTCACCCCGGATCGCCTCGCGGCCGGTCTGGTCGCCTGCTTCGAGACGCCGGCAAAATTGACCGCGGCGGCCGATGCGGCCAGAAGCGCCGGCATTCACGATGCCGCCGAGCGGTTGGCCGAGGTCGTCATCGAGACGGCCAACCGTGGGTAGCAATGGGGTTTCCGAAGGGCTCAGCCCTCTGGCGGGGTATCGGGGCGAAGCCCGACGGCAGGGCTCCACCCTGCACCCGCAAAAGGTCCCAGACCTTTTGAAACCATGACGTTACGGAAGGCACGAAACAGATGAAGCTGCCCGACAAGCTCGGCCCCATCCACTTCATCGGCATCGGCGGCATCGGCATGTCCGGCATCGCCGAGGTGATGAGCAACCTCGGCTACACGGTCCAGGGCTCCGACGCCTCGGACAACGCCAACGTCCGCCGGCTGGCCGAGAAGGGAATCCGCACCTTCGTCGGCCACCAGGCCGAGAACGTGGACGCGGCCGCCCTGGTGGTGGTCTCGACCGCGATCCGCCGGGACAACCCGGAGCTGCAGGCCGCCCGCGAGCGCCGGCTGCCCGTGGTCCGGCGCGCCGAGATGCTGGCCGAGCTGATGCGCTTCAAGTCCTGCGTCGCCATCGCGGGCACCCACGGCAAGACCACCACGACCTCGCTGGTCGCGACTCTGCTCGACGCCGGCAGCCTGGACCCGACCGTGATCAACGGCGGCATCATCAACGCCTACGGGACCAACGCCCGCATGGGCGAGGGCGACTGGATGGTGGTGGAGGCCGACGAGTCCGACGGGACCTTCCTCAAGCTGCCCGCCGATGTCGCCATCGTCACCAACATCGACCCTGAGCATCTCGACCATTTCGGTTCGTTCGAGGCGGTGAAGGACGCGTTCCGGCGCTTCATCGACAACATCCCGTTCTACGGCTTCGCGGTGATGTGCACCGATCATCCGGTGGTGCAGGACATGGTCGGCCATATCGAGGACCGGCGCATCATCACGTACGGCGAGAATCCCCAGGCCGACGTGCGCCTGCTGGATGTGGATCTGAAGGGCGGCCAGAGCCGCTTCCGCGTGATGATCCGAGACCGGCGTCCGGGCTTCCGCATGGAGATGGAAGATCTCGTCCTGCCGATGCCGGGCAAGCACAACGCGCTGAACGCCACCGCGGCGCTCGCCGTCGCCAACGAGCTCGGCGTCTCGCACGACGCCATCCGTCGGGCGCTGGCGGGCTTCGGCGGGGTCAAGCGTCGCTTCACCCGCACCGGCGAGTGGAACGGCGCCACGATCTTCGACGATTACGGGCACCATCCGGTGGAGATCAAGGCGGTGCTCAAGGCGGCCCGTGCCTCGACCGACGGCAACGTCATCGCGGTGGTGCAGCCGCACCGCTACACCCGCCTCGCCTCGCTGTTCGACGATTTCTGCACCTGCTTCAACGACGCCGACACCGTGATCGTCGCCCCGGTCTACACGGCCGGCGAGTCGCCGATCGAAGGCGCCGACCGGGACGCGCTCGTCGCGGGCCTGCGCTCCCGCGGCCACCGCGACGCCCGCCCCCTGGAGCGGCCCGAGGAGCTGGCCGGCATCGTGGCCGAACTCGCCAAGCCCACCGACTACGTCGTGTGCCTCGGCGCCGGCACCATCACGCAATGGGCCTACGCGCTGCCGGGCGAACTCGCCGCGCGGGGGAAGTGAGCGGGTGGGCGTCGATCAGGCTGAGTCCGGCATGAGGTCTTCGACATCGATGTCGAGCGCCCGTGCCAGCCGTTCGTAGACGGCAGGATCGGCCGTGCCCGCGCCAGTTTCGAGATCGATGAGTTTCACCTCGGGCACCGACCCGTTGCGCGACAGCACCGCAATCGTCATGCCCCGCCGGGCACGCCAGAACGCCAGGGGACTCGGTGGCGCGCGCAGGGCTTCAAGATCGGCCTCGTCCAGAAGCTCGTTCTCGCCGCCGTCCAGGCGCCGCTGCGACTCGTCGATGACGCGTGCGTCGAGGGTGTCTTCCGCCAGCTCGCGCAACCGCTCGAGTTCCACCTCCGGCAGGATCACGATGGCTTCTCCGGAGGGCGTCCGGGTTCTGACGATGGTCACGGGCAGCATCCTAGCCCTCGATCGAGCCGCGCGGGCCGACGGCGTGGACAATGATCCGATCCGCCTCGGTCGTGAAGACCGCACGCCAATCCCCGACTCGCAATCGGTACCGCTCTCCTGCGCCTTTCAGTGCCTCCACGTTGGTGGCGCGGCTGTCGGGATCCTGCGCATAGAGGTGAAGCTTCTGCCGGATCAGGTCTTCGGTCGGCTTCGGCATCCGATTGAGGCTACGGGCGGCCGCACGGGTGAAGCTCAGGCTTCTGCCGGTATCGTTCGCCATCCCGCCCCGATTCCCTCAAGCGAGCCGGTTGATCCGGTCCAAAGCTTAGCATGACCGCATCGCTCCACGATCGAATCCGCGCCGCCGCGCCGGCCCTGCGCGGGCGCCTGCTGGCCGACCAGCCGCTGGCCGACCTCACCTGGTTCCGCGTCGGTGGCCCGGCGGAGGTGCTGTTCACCCCGGCGGACGAGGAGGATCTCGCGCACCTCCTCACAGCCCTGGAGCCCGACGTGCCGGTCACGGTGATCGGCCTCGGCTCCAACCTGATCGTCCGCGACGGCGGGGTGCCGGGCGTGGTCATCCGGCTCGGCGGCAAGGCGTTCGGCGGGATCGCGATCGACGGCGACACCCTGCAGGTCGGTACCGCCGTTCCGGACATGCGCCTCGCGAAGGCGGCCGCCGAGGCCGGGCTCGACGGGCTCGCGTTCTACCGGGGCATTCCGGGCTCGATCGGGGGCGCCCTGCGGATGAATGCGGGTGCCCATGGCGGCGAGACCACGGACGTCCTGGTCGAGGCGCACGGCGTCGACAGGAGCGGAGCGCTGCGCCGCTTCAGCCACGCCGAGATGGGTTTTTCCTACCGGCATTCCGACGCGCCCGAGGACGTCGTTTTTACTCGTGCGTTGTTGCGCGGAACACCCGGGGACCGCACCGCGATCGAGGCCGAGATGGAGCGGGTCACCGCGGCCCGCGAGGCCGCGCAACCGATCCGCGAGCGCACCGGCGGCTCGACCTTCGCCAATCCGGAGGGCGGCAAGGATCCGACGATGAAGGCCTGGCAACTCGTCGATGCCGCCGGCTGCCGCGGCCTGACGCGGGGCGGTGCCCAGGTCTCGCCGATGCATTGCAACTTCCTGATCAACACCGGTGGCGCCACCGCTGCCGATATCGAGGGGCTGGGCGAGGAGGTCCGGCGTCGGGTGCGGGAGACCAGCGGTGTCGCTCTGCGCTGGGAGATCCGGCGGATCGGCGTGGCCTCTGAGCCGGTAAGCCAGTAAGCTGTAAGTCGCGGCGAGGAACCGATGCGATGCCGGACACGAGCGCCCGCACCGCCTACTCGAAGATGTCGGTGACGAGTCAGACCGTGCTGCCCGCAGAGGTGCGCGAGCGCCTCGCCCTCGAGCTCGGTGATTGGGTGCGCTACCGGATCACGCCGGAGGGTATCCAGATCGACAAGGCTCCCCCGGCGGGCGAGGATCCGTTCGTGGCGTTCACACAATGGGGCAGCGCCATCGACGACGAAGATTATGCCGACCGCTAACGCCTTAGATTTCCCCGCCGGTTCGGTCGTGGTTGTCCCGTTCCCCTCTTCGGACCGGCTGGCCGAGAAGCGGCACCCTGCCGTCGTCGTCTCTGGAGCCGCGGTGGCGCGGGCCGGTTATGTTTGGATCACGATGATCACGAGCGCCCGAAACGCCGGCATGGCCGGCGACATCCCGATCGCGGATCTCGGTGCGGCCGGGCTCGGCGTCGCCTCCACCGTCCGCCCCTTCAAGATCGCCTGCATCGAACCCGGCCGCGTCCTTCGCGGCATCGGCGCTCTGCCACCGGTCACCGCGGAGGCGGTCTTTGCCGCGATCCATGACTGGGTCGGCCCAGCGTGACCCGATCCTCGACCCAGATTTCCCTGGAGCCCACCATGTCCAAGCACGTCGCCGTCCTCCTGGGCGGCACCTCCGCCGAGCGCGAGGTCTCGCTCAGCTCCGGCGCGGCCTGCGCCACAGCGCTCGAAGGGGAGGGGTACCGGGTCACCCGGGTCGATGTCGGGCCGGACATCGCTTCGGTGCTCACCGAGTTGCGGCCGGACGTGGCCTTCAACGCCCTGCACGGCCCAGACGGGGAGGACGGCACGATCCAGGGCCTGCTGGAGATCCTGAAGATTCCGTACACCCATTCGGGCGTGCTCGCCTCGGCGCTCGCCATGAACAAGGAGCGGGCGAAAACGGTGCTGCACGCCGCCGGCGTGGACGTGCCGGCGGGTCGGATCGTTAACCGCTTCGAGGCCGCGAAAAACCATCCCCTTCCGCCGCCCTACGTGGTCAAGCCGATCGCGGAGGGCTCGTCCGTGGGGGTCATCATCGTCCGCGACGGCCGGTCGCACCCGCCTCAGATCCTCGCCTCCGAGGACTGGACCTTCGGCGAGCAAGTCCTTGCAGAACCTTACATAGCGGGTCGCGAACTCACCTGCGGGGTGATGGGCGACAAGGCACTCGGGGTGATCGAGGTGAAGGCCGCCACGGGGGACTGGTACGACTACGACGCGAAGTACGCTCCGGGGGGCTCGGTGCACGTGCTGCCGGCCGAACTTAAACCAAATGTTTACCAGCGTGTCCAAGAGTTGTCGTTAACGGCGCATCAAGCACTGGGCTGCCGGGGCGTCAGCCGTGCCGACCTTCGCTACGACGACACACCGGGTGGAACCGGTTTGCTCGTCGTGCTGGAGGTCAACACGCAACCCGGCATGACCCAGACGAGCCTTGTGCCGGAGATGGCGGCCCATGCGGGTCTTGGTTTCGGTGAGCTCGTCCGATGGATGGTGGAGGACGCTTCTCTGAATCGCTGAGCGGCGGTGACGCGGCCGGTCGAAGCCTTCCCGCGCGCCTCGTCGGCGCCGCGTTGGACCGGCTCACCGGACGCGCTCCCAACCGCTCTCTCTCGGTGCGCCGGTCCCGCAAGGGCCAGCTCCTGAGTGAGCGCTTGCCCCGCGGCGTCGGTACCGTGGGCGTCTCCGTGTCCCTCGCTGCCGTGGCCTTCGCCGGCTTCGTGGCGAGCGGGCGCTACGAGTCCTTCGTTGCCGAGCAGGGCCGCCCCCTGGACATCGCCGCACGGGTCCTCGGCTTCGGCGTCGAGCGCGTGACCATCTCGGGCATCTCCCGGATGTACGAGCGCGAGGTGCTATCGGCGGCCGGCATCGACTGGCGCTCCTCGGTCCCGTTCCTGGACGTCGTGGCGGTGCGCGAGAAGCTGCTCGCCGTGCCGCTGATCGCCCAGGCTTCGGTCCGCAAGATCTATCCGAACGAGATCGCGATCACCCAGGTCGAGCGCGAGCCCGCTGCCCTCTGGCAGAAGAACGGCGAGATCAACGTGATCGCCGCCGACGGGACCGTGATCGACGCGATGCGGGACGACCGCTACGCCAGCCTGCCGCTCGTGGTCGGCGACGACGCCAACAACAAGCTGCCCGAATATCTCGCCCTCATCGCCGCCGCCGGTCCGCTCTCCGAGCGGATCAAGGCCGGGACCTACGTCTCGGGCCGGCGCTGGACTCTCAAGCTCGACGGCGTGGACGTGCGCCTGCCCGAGATCGATCCGGCCGCGGCGCTCGCCCGCCTCGTCCGGTTCGAGCGCGAGGCCGGCCTGCTCGAAAAGGACATCATCGCGGTGGATCTGCGCATGCCCGACCGCCTGGTGGTGCGCCTGACCGAGGAGGCCGCCGCCGCCCGTGCGGAAGCCCAGAAGGCGAAGAAGAAGGGCGCAGCCAGCTGATGCCCTCAACCGCGATCTCCGCCCGTCCCGCCTTCTGCGTCCGGTAGTGTCAATGCACAGCCAACACGGCCTCACGCCGCGCCTGAAGCCGCTCTCCGCCCGGCGCTCGACCACCCTGTCGGTGCTCGATATCGGCACCAGCAAGGTCGTCTGCCTCATCGCCGAGCTGCAGCCGGCCGAGGCGCTCTCGACCCTGCGCGGCCGGACGCACCTCGCCCGCATCATCGGCATCGGCCACCAGCGCTCGCTGGGGCTGAAGGGTGGGGCGATCGTCGATCTCGCCGCCGCCGAGGGTGCGATCCGCCAGGCGGTCCACGCCGCCGAGCGGATGGCCAAAGTCGAGGTCCAGTCGGTCATCGTCAACATGTCGGGCGGCCGGCTCGCCTCGCAGCATTTCCAGGCCCGGGTGAACACCCGCTCCGGCACCGTCACCGGCAGCGATGTCGAGCGGGTGCTGGAGACGGCGAGCGCCCACGGCGTCAGCCCCGGCCGGGCCGTGCTTCATGCGCTGCCCACCGGCTACGCACTGGACGGGCAGGGCGCAGTGATCGATCCGTCGGGCATGATCGGGGAGGCCCTCGGGGTCGACCTGCATGTCGTGACGAGCGAGCTCGCCGCCGCCCGCAACGTCATGCTGGCGGTCGAGCATTGCCATCTCGGGGTCGAGGCGGTGATCGCGACGCCCTACGCCGCCGGGCTCTCGGCCCTGGTGGACGACGAGGCGGAGATGGGCGTGTGCGTCGTCGACATGGGCGGCGGCACGACCAGCGTCGGAGTGTTCTCGGGCGGCCACCTCGTCCACGTGGACGCGGTGGCGGTCGGCGGGCACCACGTCACCATGGATATCGCCCGGGGGCTCTCCACCCGCATGGCCGCGGCCGAGCGGCTGAAGACCCTCTACGGCTCGGCCCTCTCCACCCCGTCCGACGATCGCGACATGATCGCCGTGCACGGGGTCGGCGAGGACGAGGGCGAGGCCCCGGCCCACATCCCGCGCTCGCAGCTGGTGCGGATCATCAAGCCGCGGGTCGAGGAGGTGGTCGAACTGGTCCGCGACCGCCTGCGGGATGCCGGCTTTGCGGCCCAGGCCGGACGCCGGGTGGTGCTGACGGGGGGCGCCAGCCAGCTCGTCGGCCTGCCGGAGGTCGCCCGGCGCGTCCTCCAGGGTCAGGTCCGCATCGGCCGGCCGCTGGGGATCCGCGGCCTGCCCGAGGCGGCCAAGGGACCGGCCTTCTCGGCCGCCGTCGGCCTGCTGGTCTACCCGCAGGTGGCGCACGCCGAGCACTTCGAGCCGCGGGGGCACGGCGCCTTCGCGGCCACGGGATCGGACCGGTACATCAGCCGGGTCGGGCGCTGGCTCCGAGAGAGCTTCTAGAGTTTCACCGCCGCCTTCACGGGCGGGGGATCGAAAAAATATCGGCGCCGCAGCGCCGCACGGAAAGCAGAGTAAGCGAGAGGCTCGACACCATGGCCATTACCCTCCAGGCGCCGGACATCCGGGAACTCAAGCCCCGCATCACCGTCTTCGGTGTCGGCGGCGCAGGCGGCAACGCAGTCAACAACATGATCGAGTCGGGGCTGCTCGGCTGCGAGTTCGTGGTCGCCAACACCGACGCGCAGGCGCTCACCTCCTCGAAGGCGGAGCGGGTGATCCAGATGGGCCTGGGCGTGACCCAGGGCCTCGGCGCCGGCTCACACCCGGAGGTCGGCTCGGCCGCCGCCGACGAGGTGATCGACGAGATCCGGGACCAGCTCTCGGGCGCCCACATGTGCTTCATCACCGCCGGCATGGGCGGCGGCACCGGAACCGGCGCCGCGCCGGTCATCGCGCGGACTGCCCGCGACATGGGCATCCTCACGGTCGGCGTCGTGACCAAGCCGTTCCAGTTCGAGGGGGTGCGCCGCATGCGCACCGCGGAGAGCGGCATCCAGGAGTTGCAGGCCGCGGTCGACACCCTGATCGTGATCCCGAACCAGAACCTGTTCCGGGTCGCCAACGAGAAGACCACCTTCGCCGACGCCTTCGCGATGGCCGACCAGGTGCTCTACTCGGGCGTCGCCTGCATCACCGACCTGATGGTCAAGGAAGGCCTGATCAACCTCGACTTCGCCGACGTCCGGGCGATCATGCGCGGCATGGGCAAGGCCATGATGGGCACCGGCGAGGCGTCGGGCGAGAAGCGCGCCAACCGCGCCGCCGAGGCGGCCATCGCCAACCCGCTCCTCGACGACGTCTCCATGAAGGGCGCCCGCGGCCTGCTGATCTCGATCACCGGCGGCTCCGACCTGACCCTGTACGAGCTCGACGAGGCCGCCACCCGCATCCGCGAGGAGGTCGATCAGGACGCCAACATCATCCTGGGCGCCACCTTCGACGAGAGCCTCGACGGCATTATCCGGGTGTCTGTCGTCGCCACCGGCATCGAGCCGCTGCTGATCTCGGCCAACTCGCCGAACAACCCGGCGATCGCCGAGACCGAGCAGCGTATCGCCGAAGTCGCCGAGCGCCTGCGGGCCGAGGCCCGGGCCCGCGCGACCTCGCCGATTCCGAGCATCCGCACGGACTCGATCGCCCAGGCCCCCGTACAGCATCAGGCGCCGGCCGCCCCGCAGCCGGCTCCCGAGATGCGCGCCGAGACCCGCTTCGAGGCTCCCGCTCCGGTCGCCCGCGACGAGGTCGTCCTCGCCCCGTCCCAGCCGCGGGCCGCCGCGCCGTTCGTCCCGGCCCCCGCCCAGCAGCAGGCCGAGCCGGCTCCGCAGTTCCAGGCCGGCCCGTTC
This sequence comes from Methylobacterium sp. CM6246, assembly GCF_054818005.1. NCBI lineage: Bacteria > Pseudomonadati > Pseudomonadota > Alphaproteobacteria > Hyphomicrobiales > Methylobacteriaceae > Methylobacterium > Methylobacterium sp. CM6246. Next base: position 4,752,535 of record NZ_JBTXKY010000001.1, on the reverse strand, counting down.
GTCCCGCCGCGTCCGGCCGCCCCCGCGGCCGCGCCGCTCGCCCGCGCCCCGCGCATGCCGCAGATCCACGAGCTGCCGCCGATCGCCCAGAACCAGATCCTGGCGAACCGGGCCGCCGAGGAAGCCGCACCGGAATCCAAGCGGACCTCGCTGCTGCGCCGCCTCGCCACCGTCGGCTTCGGCGGACGGCGCGAAGACATGGACGGCGTGCCTGCTCCCCGGGCCGCCGGCCCGGTGGCGCCGCAGCCCCACCAGGGTCAGCAGCATATGGCCCAGCCCCAGCTGGCGCAGCCCCAGCTGGCGCAGCCCCAGCTGAACCAGCCCCAGCTGAACCAGCCCCACGTGCCGGCGGCCCCGCGCGCTCCGCTTCCGGCGGCGCCGCAATACCGGCCGGCGCAGGGCGGCCTCGATGCCCAGGGACGCGTTGCGCCCCAGTCCCGGATGATGGACGACGATCAGCTCGAGATTCCGGCCTTCCTCCGCCGTCAGGCGAACTGAACGCGCGAAGCACGCGATGACGAAAGAGGGGCCGGCGGGAAACCGCTGGCCCTTCGCGCTGCAGCGAAGCAACCCTTGGTTGCGAAGAACGAGGACTGGGGTCTCAGCGGGGTTAACGATTGAGTCGCTATCCCCAGGCGCGTGATGCATACACGCCACAGAACGGCCACTGGTTAGTCACGCATTAACCAAGCTTTAAGCCTTTGTGCCGTCAGGTTTTTAGCCGCTCCCAACAGCAAGCGTGTCTGTAACAGAGCGTAAGAATCCGTGATTTGGCTGCCCTGTGCGGTGCAGCTATAGACACTTCCAGACCAATGAGACGCGCTCCGGGACACAACCTGATAGCGCGGGTAGGGGCTTCAAGCAGCGGACGGATCGGACAGTTTCCTCACCATCCCTGGTCGGGATGGCGGACCTGATCGCGGCCGGGGGCTAATGAATGCGAACGCATAAACAGACGACCCTGAAGGGGCCGGTAACGCTCTCGGGAGTCGGGGTCCATTCCGGGAACCCGGCCGAGATCACCATCCGCCCAGCTCCGGCCAATCACGGCATCGCGTTTCTTCGGACCAGCACCACCCACGGCAACGACCGCCTGATCAAGGCCCATCACGCCCTGGTCTCCGCCACCGAACTCTGCACCGTCATCGGTGACGTCGAGACCGGTGCCGTCGCCACCATCGAGCATCTGATGTCGGCCCTCTACGGACTGGGTGTCGACAACGCCCTGGTCGAGATCGACGGGCCGGAGATGCCGATCCTCGACGGTTCAGCCCTCCAATTCGTACAGGCCATCGACACGGCTGGGATCGCCTCCTGCGGCACCCCGCGCCGCTGGCTGAAGATCCTGCGCCACGTCCGCATCGAGACCGGCCGTGCCTTCGCCGAGCTGCGCCCGATCGACCGGGGCTTCCGCCTCGATGTGGAGATCGATTTCGACAGCCCGGTGATCGGCCGCTCGCGCAAGGCGATGGACCTGTCTCCCGCCACCTACCGCCGGGAGATCGCCGGCGCCCGCACCTTCGGGATGATGAAGGATGTGGAGCGCTACTGGAAGGCCGGGTTCGCGCTGGGCGCGTCGCTGGAGAACACCGTCGCGGTCGGCGAGACGGCGGTTGTCAATCCCGAGGGTCTGCGCTTTCCGGACGAGTTCGTCCGCCACAAGATCCTCGATGCGGTCGGCGACCTCGCGCTGGCCGGCCTGCCGATCCAGGGCGCCTACCGCTCCTATTGCGGCGGGCACCGGATGAATGTCGGCGTGCTCTCCGCCCTCTTCGCCGACCGGTCCAACTACGCCATCATCGAGGCGCAGGGCTCGCGCCGCGAAGCCGTCCTGTCGGAACTCGGCGTCGGCCTCGGCATCGCCGCCTTCGCGGGCGATCTCTGACCCCAAGTCTGTGACCTGCGGGACACAGCTGGCAACCGATACGGTCTGCCGCGGCCTTGCCGCTTTCGTGCCCGAATCAAGCGTCAGGGTTTAACGGTCCGTGAACGACGGGCACGGCCCGGTCGGGCCGGATCCATTCACGCGATGGCACGACGGCGCGGGACGTGCGCCGGTCCCGGGAAAGAGCGCCAGATGCCTGTCACCATTCGTCATCGCCGGGCGGCTGCCTTCATGGCGCCCTTCGTGGCCGTTCTCGGCCTGGGCCTCGGCGGCTGCGACTTCGACCCGACCAACCTCTTCGCCGAAAAGTACAAGCCCGAAGTCGTGCCGGATGTCCCCGCGGACAAGCTCTACAGCGAAGGCTTGGCCAAGCTGGAGGACAGCGACTACGAGGGCGCGGTCAAGAAATTCGACAGTCTCGACAAGCAGTACCAGTATTCCGAGTGGTCCCGGAAGGCGCTGCTCATGACGGCCTACGCCAATTACGAGGGCCAGAAGTACGACGACGCGATCAGCGCGGCGAAGCGGTACCTGCAGCGCCACCCGGCCAGTAAGGATGCTGCCTACGCGCAGTATCTGATGGCGATGTCGAACTACAAGCAGATCCCGGACGTGACCCGCGACCAGGACCGCTCCGAGAAGGCGCTGGTCGCCCTGCAGGAGCTGGTCCAGAAGTACCCGACGTCCGAGTACTCGACCGATGCGCGCTCGAAGATCCAGATCACCCGCGACCAGCTCGCCGGCAAGGAGATGGAGGTCGGCCGTTATTACCTGGAGCGGCGCAACTTCCCGGCCGCGATCAACCGGTTCCGCGACGTCGTTGCCAAGTACCAGACCACCCGCCATGCGGAAGAGGCGCTGGAGCGCCTGACCGAGGCGTACTGGGCGCTCGGGATTACCCAGGAGGCGCAGAACTCCGCGGCGGTGCTGGGGCACAACTTCCCGGACAGCCCCTGGTACAAGGATGCGCACGCGCTCCTGGCCAAGGGCGGCCTCGAGCCCCGCGAGGAGAAGACCTCGTTCCTGTCCAAGATCTACCGGACCGTGACGGGCAAGACCGCCTCGGCCGAGTGACCGATCCGGCAGGCTTCGGCCTGCCGCCGGCGGGCTTCGGCTTGCCTCAAGACGCCCCAGGGCCCGGAGCCGCCGCTCCGGGCCTTTCTCGTCGGCGCGGCCCCGCGGCATCGCAATTGGGGCGCGACGCATTTTTGGGGTGAATCCGCGCCGCGGCGGCCTTATGTCTGCGGTCCCGCCCTCAGGAATCCCCGCCGCCGCATGCTGGCGCAGCTCGCGATCCGCGACATCGTTCTGATCGACAGGCTCGAACTGAATTTCCGGACAGGCCTCAGCGTCCTGACCGGGGAGACGGGTGCGGGCAAATCGATCCTGCTCGATGCCTTCGCCCTGGCCCTCGGCGGCCGCGGCGACGGTCGACTCGTGCGCCATGGGGAGCCGCAGGGCGGCGTCACCGCGGTGTTCGATCTCCCCCTTGATCATCCGGCCCGCCGGATCGCGGCCGAGGCCGAGATCGACACCGAGGGCGACCTGATCCTGCGCCGGACCCAGATGGCCGACGGCCGTACCCGTGCCTTCGTCAACGACCAGCCGGTGGGCGTGCAGGTTCTACGGGCGATCGGCGCTGCGCTCGTGGAAATCCACGGCCAGCACGACGACCGCGCGCTGGCCGACCCGGCCTCCCACCGGGCGATCCTCGATGCCTTCGGGGGCCTCCACTCCCAGCTTGGCAAGGTTGCGACGGCCGCCAAGGCCGTGCGCACGGCGCGCTCGGAACTTGCCGAGCACCGGGCTCGCATCGAGGCGGCCCGCAAGGAGGCCGACTTCCTGCGCCACGCCGTGGAGGAACTCGCCACGTTGGCGCCCCAGCACGGCGAGGAGGCCCAGCTCGCCGAACGCCGCAGCGTCATGCAGCAATCGGAGAAGGTCGCCCGCGAGCTGAACGAGGCGCTCGACGCCGTCGGCGGACCGCATTCCGGCGTGCCGCACATATCGGCCGCCCTGCGCAAGCTGGAGCGCCGGGCCGGACAGCTCCCGGCCCTGATCGATCCCTGCGTCAACGCCCTGGACGCCGCCATGGTCGCCCTCGACGAGGCACGCGCGGTCATGGACGCCGCCGTCGCGGAAACCGAGTTCGACCCGCGCGACCTGGAGCGAGCGGAGGAGCGGCTCTTTGCGCTGCGTGCCGCCTCTCGGAAATACGACGTTCCAGCCGACGACCTCGCCGCCCTGGCGGAGCGCTACGCCGGCGAGGTTGCGAGCCTCGATGCCGGTGAGGCGGCCCTGGAGGGCCTGGAGCAAGCAAGGGCGAAGGCTGAATCGCAATACGCGGAGGCGGCCGAGAAGCTCAGTGCCGGGCGCCGCAAGGCGGCCAAGCACTTGGATGCGGCCGTGAAGGCCGAGTTGCCGCCGCTGAAGCTGGAACGCGCCCGGTTCATCACCGAGATCGTCACCGACCCTGAGGCACGCGATCCCGCCGGCATCGACCGGGTCGAGTTCTGGGCGCAGACCAACCCCGGCACGAAACCCGGCCCGATGATGAAGGTCGCCTCCGGCGGCGAGTTGTCGCGTTTTATGCTCGCCCTGAAAGTCGTGCTCGCCGACAAGGGCTCCGCCCCGACCCTGATCTTCGACGAGATCGACACCGGGGTCGGGGGCGCGGTGGCCGACGCGATCGGGCTGCGCCTCGCCCGGCTCGCTGCCACCGTCCAGGTGGTGGCCGTGACCCACGCCCCCCAGGTCGCGGCCCGCGCGAGCACACATTTCCTGATCGCCAAGGCCCCCGTGAAGGGCGCCGGCCGGGTCGCGACCCGGGTGGCGAGCCTACCGGTGGCGGAGCGCCGCGAGGAGATCGCGCGGATGCTGGCCGGCGCCACGGTGACCGACGAGGCCCGTGCTGCGGCGGCCAAGCTTCTGCAAGGCGCGGATGCATGAACGCGCAACAACCTTAACCGTTAGTTGCGCGTAACGTTTTGTTAACCATTCCTGGCGAGACTGATCCCATTGCGGGACCGTGGTTCAGGAGCACGCGGTTGAAGGGCGGGAGGAAAACATGAAGCCGTCCATCGTCGCGTCCGAGGGGCGCGGGCATTCGGGTCGGGCCCTCAAGCAGGCGATCGACACGCACCAGCTCGGGCTGACGCTCCGCACGGTCTATGAAGGCAGCGTCGACACGCAGCCGATCACCGACACGCACGTGGAACTGCTCCTGCGCTTGCGTCAGAAGGAGCGGGAGCTGCGCCGGGTCGGCTGAAGCCGCGCCCCGACCGGACCCGTATTAGCCCGAACCAAGATTGCTTTCGCCCGGCGCTACCAGCGCCGCGAGCCGGGCCGCCGACGGTACTCCGCCGCCCGGATCTGCGTCAGAATCCTGTCGAGATCCACCAGAAGTTCGACCTCCTCGTGGCGCGCCTGAGCGATCGCCTCGGCGTCGGTGCCGTAGCGCTGACGGGCCTGAGCCAGGGTCAGCGCGCGCTCCACGGCCTCGCGGTCGGCGTGCAGGGCAAGCCATGCCGCATCGGGACCTTCCTGTGCGTCGGTCCCCTGATCATCCACGATCCGACTGCCTTCCTGGTCTCACGGGCAGCACCGCCGAGATGCCGCCACCGGGCTTGAACGCGCCAGCGCGCCAAACCGTGCCTTCGTCTCTGCGGCGCGATGTCATGCCGATGTCATCTCCCTGTCGTAACGCCCGGCCCATCGGGCGGCCGGCGCCGGGTCTCTTGGAAGACCGGCCGCACAGCTCTGCCGCGGGCATGGGCTTGCCGGCGGAGAGGCGCAGGCTCTCGCCCGACGGCAATGGAGATACCCTTGAGACCCTTTGCTTACGCGCTCGCCGTCGGCCTCGCCACGGTCCAGCTGGCGTCCGCGGCACTCGCTGCCGACATCACGGGAGCCGGTGCCACCTTCCCGTTCCCGGTCTACTCGAAGTGGGCCGAAGCCTACCGCAAGGAGACCGGCTCCGGACTGAATTACCAGTCCATCGGCTCCGGCGGCGGCATCAAGCAGATTCAGGCCAAGACCGTTGATTTCGGCGCCACCGACGCGCCACTCAAGGGCGAGCAGCTGGCCAAGGATGGCCTCGTCCAGTTCCCCACCGTGATGGGCGGTGTCGTGCCGGTGGTGAACATCGCCGGCCTCGAGCCCGGGAAGCTGAAGCTCACCGGCGACATCCTGGCGGACATCTACGCCGGCAAGATCTCCAAGTGGAGCGACCCGCGGATCGCGAAGCTCAACGACGGCGTGAAGCTCCCGGACGCCACCATCACCCCGGTCTACCGGTCGGACGCCTCGGGCACGACCAACATCTTCACCACCTACCTGTCCCAGGCGTCCGAGACCTGGAAGAAGGAATACGGCGCGGCCACGACGATCTCCTGGCCGGTCGGGCAGGGCGGCAAGGGCAACGAGGGCGTGACCGCCACCGTCAAGCAGGTGCCGAACGCCATCGGCTACGTCGAATCCGCCTACGCCAAGCAGAACAAGCTCGCTTACGCCCTGCTGCAGAACAAGGCCGGCAAGTATCCGCAGCCGGACGACAAGGCGTTCCAGGCCGCCGCCGCCAGCGCCGATTGGAAGTCGGCCCCGGGCTTCGGTATCTCTCTGACCAACCAGCCGGGCGACGATGCGTGGCCGATCACGGCGGCGACCTTCATCCTGGTCCACAAGGAATCGGCCGATGCGGCCAAGGCCGCGGATACGCTGAAGTTCTTCGATTGGGCCTATAAGAACGGCGATAAGCTCGCCTCAGACCTCGATTACGTGCCGCTGCCGGATAACGTCGTCGCTCTGATCCACGAAGAGTGGAAAACCGTGAAGGGCAAGGACGGTAAGCCCGTCTTCAACATGTGAGTGAGATGGGGAGGGGGTCGCGGCCCCCTCCCTCGCATCGCGGCCCGCACCGCGCTACCACGCCTCCCTTCGCAGAGAATCGCGGATGTCCGCTTTGACCGAGACGATTGCCCTCGCCCGACCTCGCGCCGCCGCCGCGCGCAAGGGACCGAGCCGGAACCTCGACACCCTGTTCCGGGTCTGCTCCTACGGCGCGGCCCTGTTCGTGCTCGTGGTGCTCGCCGGAATCCTGGGCTCGATCCTCTACGGCGGCTGGCCCGCCTTCCGGGAATTCGGGTTCGCCTTCCTGACCTCCAGCGCCTGGAACGTCGGGACGGAGCAGTACGGCTCCCTGGTCGCCGTCATCGGGACCGTGGCCTCCGCCACGCTGGCACTCCTGATCGGCGTCCCGGTCTCCCTGGGGATCGCCGTCTACCTTACGCAGCTCTGCCCAGGCTGGGCCCGCAAGCCAGTGGCGATGACCATCGAGCTGCTCGCCGCGGTGCCGAGCATCATCTACGGCATGTGGGGCCTGTTCGTGTTCGCGCCGCTCTTCGCGCGCTTCGTCCAGATCCCGGTATCGAACATCGTCGAGGGCCTGCCGATCGTCGGCACGCTGTTCTACGCCCGGGTCCCGTCCGGGGTCGGCGTGTTCACCGCCGGCATCATCCTGGCGATCATGATCGTGCCGTTCATCGCCTCGATCGCCCGCGACATGCTCGACCAGATCCCGACCGTTCTGCGCGAGAGCGCCTACGGCATCGGCTGCACGACCTGGGAGGTGGTCCGCCACGTGCTGGTGCCGCAGGCTTCCGTCTCGATCATCGGCGCGATCATGCTCGGCCTCGGCCGCGCCCTCGGCGAGACCATGGCGGTGACTTTCGTGATCGGCAACGCCAACCGCCTCTCAGCCTCGATCTTCGACCCGAGCTCGACCATCGCATCGCGCATCGCCAACGAGTTCAACGAGGCCGACGGTCTCCAGCTCAACGCCCTGATGGCCCTGGGCTGCATCCTCTTCATCATCACCTTCGTGGTGCTCATCATCGCCCGGCTGCTGACGCGCCGCGTCAAAGCTGCCTGAGGAGGGCTCTCGATGGACGCGTCCAACCCCATGGCCTTCAACACCGCCGCGCCGCGCCGCTCCGGACGGGTCCGCCCCAGCCGGCGGATCGCCGACCGCGTGCTGCGCACCGCCTGCCTGGTCGCCACGATCGTGGGCGCCGTGGTGCTCGGCTCGATCCTGCTGATGCTGATCATCCAGGGCGTGCAGGGCTTTACGCCCGCCATGTTCATGCACCCGACCCCGGGCCCCGGCTCCGAGGGCGGCGGCATCGCCAACGCGATCCTGGGTAGCCTGGTGCTCACCGGGATCGGGATCACGATCGCGACGCCGGTCGGCGTCATGGCCGGGACCTACCTGGCCGAGTACGGCCGGTTCTCGAAGATCGCCGGGCTGATCCGCTTCCTCAACGACATCCTGCTCTCGGCGCCGTCGATCCTGATCGGCCTGTTCGTCTACACCCTGATGGTGCGGCCGATGGGGACCTATTCGGGCTGGGCCGGCGGCGTGGCGCTCGCCATCATCGCCGTGCCGGTGATCGTACGCACCACCGAGGACATGATGCGCCTGGTGCCCGGCACCCTGCGCGAGGCCGGGGCCGCTCTCGGGGCCCCACCCTCGACGGTGATCATCAGCGTCACCTGGCGGGCGGCCTCGGCCGGCATCGTCACGGGGATCATCCTGGCGCTGGCCCGCATCGCCGGCGAGACCGCGCCGCTCCTGTTCACCGCGCTCAACAACAATTCGTGGTTCTCGCCCGACCTCATGGGCGGCGTCGCGAACCTTCCGGTCATGATCTACCAGTTCGCCCTCTCACCCTATCCGAACTGGCAGAGCCTCGCCTGGGCCGGGGCGCTCCTCATCACCGCGACGATCCTGGTGCTGTCGATCATCGCCCGTCTCGTCATCAAGCCGCAGATGTCGCGCTAAGACCCTTCTCGAGGACACGACGATGAACGCCGCTTCCGCGATCCCCACGGTCGATCTCACCCGCAACCACGCCAACGAGGGCGGTGCGGTCCGGATCGCCGTGAAGGGTCTGAACTTCTACTACGGCAGCTTCCACGGGCTGAAGAACGTGGACATCAACTTCCACGACCGCCAGGTCACGGCCCTGATCGGGCCGTCCGGCTGCGGCAAGTCCACGCTGCTGCGCTGCTTCAACCGGATCTACAGCCTCTACCCGGAGCAGCGGGCCGAAGGTCAGATCATGCTCGACGGCGAGAACATCCTCGACCCGTCCGTCGACCTGAACGACCTGCGCTCGCGGATCGGCATGGTCTTCCAGAAGCCCACGCCGTTCCCGATGTCGATCTACGACAACGTGGCCTTCGGGCTGCGCCTCTACGAGAAGCTGCCGAAATCCGAACTCGACGGACGGGTGGAGCAGTCCCTGCGCAAGGCCGCCCTCTGGGACGAGGTGAAGGACAAGCTGCGCCAGGCGGGCACCGGGCTCTCCGGCGGCCAGCAGCAGCGCCTGTGCATCGCCCGCACCGTGGCCCAGAGCCCGGAGGTGATCCTGTTCGACGAGCCGACCTCGGCGCTCGACCCGATCTCCACGGGCCGCATCGAGGAACTGATCGAGCAGCTGCGCGACGAGTTCACCATCGTGATCGTCACGCACAACATGCAGCAGGCTGCCCGCATCTCGCAGTTCACCGCCTTCATGTACCTGGGTGAATTGATCGAGTTCGGCCCCACCAACCGCATGTTCATGAACCCTGTGGAGCAGCGGACCCAGGATTACATCACCGGGCGGTTCGGTTAAGCCAATCGCGGAAGTTTCGCGGAAGAGTTGATGACCGGATCGGCACATGTTTGCGCGTCGATCTCAAGACGCGGAGCCGCGCCCGATCGGAATTCGACCGGGCGCTACTCCGAGGCATGTTGCGTTGACCTGGGAACATCGGCCTATTCCGGTTGTTTTTGTCGCGTGCCGAAATCTGCTCCGCTCCGCATCATGACGTGAACTATCCAAGGGACTGGGTACCGGGAAACGTACAACGGTATCCGTGATCGCAGCGGCGGGTTTCCGCCAGACCTCGCGGATCAAGGTTTGCGGGACGCCATCGAAGGATCCACCATGCCCGGCCATATCGTCAGTTCCTACGACACCGACCTGGATGACCTGCGTCGCTCGATTTCCGAGATGGGCGGCGTCGCCGAGAAGATGGCCGCCGAGGCGACCGATGCCCTCGTCCGCCGGGACGATACGCTCGCCCAGGCGGTGATCCTCGCCGACAAGCGCCTCGATGCGCTCCAGCGTGACATCGAAGAGCGGGCAGTGCTGCTCATCGCCCGGCGTCAGCCGCTGGCGATCGACCTGCGCGAGACCATCTCGGCAATCCGCGTGTCCGGCGATCTGGAGCGGATCGGCGATCTCGCCAAGAACGTCGCCAAGCGGGTCGTCGCGATCTCCGATCAGGCGCCTGCGCAGAAGATCGTGCTCGGCGTGCGCCACATGAGCGACCTCGCGGAAGCTCAGCTCAAGGATATCCTCGACGCCTATGCCAGCCGCGACATCAAGGCGGCCTACGATGTCTGGGAGCGGGATGGCGAGATCGATGCCCTGTACAATTCGCTGTTCCGCGAACTCCTCACCTACATGATGGAGGATCCGCGCAACATCTCGTTCTGCACGCATCTGCTCTTCTGCGCGAAGAACGTCGAACGCATCGGCGACCACACCACCAATATCGCCGAGACGATCCATTACCTCGCCACCGGTGAGACGCTGGCGGGCGAGCGGCCGAAGAACGACGCGTCGAACTACGCGACGGTCGGGCCTGCCGCCACGGCCCCGTGACATGCGGTTCGCGGTTCCTCCGCAGCGCGCACTCCCACCTGCGGGACAAAGCCCCGGTGGGAGTGCGCGTGGGTTGAGGAATCACGGCCCCTGCCGCACCATCGGCGCGTCCGGGCCCTCCGGCGCGGTTGATTCGATGCGTGCCGAATTCGGAACGGGTTATCGAACGTGAGCATGCAAGTCCTGATCGTCGAGGACGAGGAGGCGCTGACTACCCTGCTGCGCTACAACCTGGAGGCCGAAGGATTCCTGGTGGATTCGGCCAGTCGCGGTGACGACGCCGAACTGCTCCTGGCCGAGCGCACGCCCGATCTGGTCCTGCTCGACTGGATGCTGCCCGGCCTCTCGGGCATCGAGTTGTGCCGCCGCATCCGGGCCCGGCGCGAGACCGAGCGTCTGCCGGTGATCATGCTCACCGCGCGCGGCGAGGAAGGCGACCGGGTCCGCGGGCTCGGAACCGGCGCCGACGACTACATCGTCAAGCCGTTTTCGGTGCCGGAACTGCTGGCCCGCGTTCGGGCGCTGCTGCGTCGGGCCAAGCCGGCCCACGTCGCCGACCGTCTGGCGGCGGGCGACATCGAGCTCGACCGCTCCGGCCACCGGGTCCGGCGCGCCGGCGAGGAACTCCATCTCGGACCAACCGAATTCAGGCTGCTGGAATTCCTGATGCTGGCGCCAGGCCGGGTTTTTTCCCGTGAACAGCTCCTCGACGGGGTCTGGGGCCACGACGTCTACATCGACGAGCGCACCGTGGACGTACATGTCGGGCGGCTGCGTAAGGCGCTCAACGCCCCCCGGCAGGCCGACCCGATCCGCACCGTGCGGGGCTCGGGATACGCCTTCGACGAGACGTTTTCCCTCGAAGCCTGAAGACCTCCAGCCCGTCGGGGCGGAACGGCGCGCCTGCCTCCTCGGTCAGCGTGCCAGCGCTGCGCTCTTACCGGAGGCGGCCGGTACCACCTTCAAGGCCGCCAGCACCGTTCCCTCGGTGAGGATCTGCGGCAGCACCTGTGCCTCCCCAGTGCCCGTGTAGAGCAGGTACAGCGGGACGCCGCTGCGCCCATGCGCCTCCAGCAGGCGGGTGATCTCGGGGTTCTGGTTGGTCCAGTCGCCCTTCAGGTAGGTCACACCCCGATCCTTCATGGCGGCCCGCACGGCCTTCGTGGACAACGAGGTCGTCTCGTTGACCGCGCATGTGATGCACCAGGCGGCGGTCATGTTCACGAAGACCGGCCGCCGCGCGTTCACCAAGGCGTCGAGACGCGCCTGCGTGAAGGGCTCGACGCCCTCTGCGGCGGCCTGGGCGACGGGCACGGCCCGGTCGCGATCGAGGGTCAGGGTCAGTGCCCCGACGGCGACGACCGTCAGCAGCGCGACGCCCTGGACGACGGGTCCGACCCGCGAAGCGGCGACGCGCCCGTGCTCCCAGGCCCAGGCCGCGAAGCCCACCAGCACGAGGCCGATCAGCCCCACCAGAAGCCCCTGCGGGCCGACCTGCTGGGCCAGGACCCAGATCAGCCACGCCACCGTTGCGTAGACCGGGAAAGCCAGAACCTGCTTCAGGGTTTCCATCCAGGCGCCCGGCCGCGGCAGCGCCCGCAGCGCCGGCGGCCACAGGGTCAGCGCCAGGAAGGGCAGGGCGAGGCCCAAGCCCAGGCTGGCGAACACCGCGAGCGCGACGCCGGCGCTCTGGGTCAGCGCGAAGCCCACGGCCGAGCCCATGAACGGTGCCGTGCAGGGGGTCGCCACCAGGGTCGCGAGAACGCCCGTGAAGAATGAGCCGCTGAGACCCGAGCGCCGGGCGAGCCCGTCTCCGATGGCGGTGAGCCGACCGCCGACATGGACAACCCCCGACAGGCTCAGGCCCATGGCGAGCAGCAGATAGGCGAGCCCGGCCACCACGGCCGGCGATTGCAGCTGGAAGCCCCAGCCGATCGCGGCCCCGCCGCCCTTGAGGGCGAGCAGCAAGCCTGCAAGGCCTAGGAAGCTCGCCATCACCCCAGCCGTGTAGGCGAGGCCGTGCAGGCGCACGCGCGCCGCGCTCTCGCCGGCATGCCGGACGAGGCCGAGCACTTTGATCGACAGGACGGGAAAGACGCAGGGCATCAGGTTGAGGATCAGCCCGCCCAGGAAGGCCAGGCCCGCCGCGGTCGCCAGGGTCAGCGCGTCGAAGGCCGGGGCGACCGGTTGGGCTGCGGCGGAGGCCTCGGGTGCAGCCACTGGGACCGGTGCAACCGGCTCGTCCCCGTACGCGAAGGCCAGGCGATGCGTTTCGGCACCGGTCGTCTCCTCCACGGTGAGCACGCCCGGCAGGGCGGCCGGTGCCGGGTCCGTCGGGGTGCTCCGCGCGAGGGTGAGGTGCAGGCCGGATGCGTCGACGCGCATCACCTGGACGGCGGCGTTGTCGATGGCGGTCTCGGAATAGGGGAAGAACGATGCGGCCTTGATAGACTCGGGCTTTAGGCCGGCCGCGGCGAAGTCGAGTTGCAGCGTGTCGCCCTGACTCGAGAGTTGCAGCGGCCAGAGCGCAGGGGCGGGCAATGCGGTGCGAGCCCGCTCGAACATGGCAGCCTGCCCGGCATCTGGCCGGGGCTCGCCCACCGGCAGGGTCAAGGCGAGGTCGGCGGAGCCCGGGACGCATTCGGTCTCGCAGACCAGGTAGGTCAGCTTGGCCTGGATCCGCACCGGATCGGCCGGGTCGAGGCTCGGCGGCGGCGTGACCGGCACGAGCAGGGTGACCTCGCCCTCGTAGCCGTAGTTCATCAGCGTCGCGATCGCGATGCGCTCGGGGGCGGGCCACCGGATCGCGCCGGCGTTGAAGCCCGCCGGCAAGGTCCAGGTCACTTCGGGGGGCAGACCGGAATCGCCCGGGTTGCGCCAGTAGACGTGCCAGCCCGGCTTCACCTGCATCCGCACCGCCAGGGTGAACGGCTGCGCCCCGGCCACCGCGATCGGCTCGGCCACGAGGCTCGACCGCACCAAGTCGGGTGGCGTGCGGAAGCCTTGCGCCGACGCGGCCGATAGGCTTGCGGTAAGGGCCAGGACAAGGAATGCGAGGCGGCGGATCATGCTGTCCCTTCGCGCGCGGGTCGGCCGCGGTTTCACCCGCGTCATCTCCGAGACGCAGGCGGGTCGTCTCGTGACGGGCCTTATAGCGCGCCGGTTCGGGCCCTGTCCTGCGCTCCAGCCCATGAGCCATCGGCCACGACGCCGCTGAGGCGCTCAGCGGGGCTCGAACAGGATGAGGGAGAGGGCGACCCTTCACTGAGTTCGTGGAGCTCGCGCTGTTCGGCGTGCTCGGCGATGACGCGCAGCGTTTCGCCGGCCGTCTAAAGAGCTTTGCGTATCGCCAAGCCGACGTCGCACAGCTTGTCACCGTCGAGCGGGTCGGTGGCGTCGTCGCAGACGATCAGCTGGACCCGCCGGACATCGTCACCATCCGATCCTTGCGTGTGGCCGAGGCGCACGTTCTGCACCGGGGCGCACTCGAAGGCGCCCGGATCAGAGCGCCAGAGGCGCAGTGGCGCGGTCCAACCAGCCGCGGGTTCCGGCATCGACGAGCGGCGCCAGTGTGTCGCGCACCCGGGTGTGGTAGGCGTCGATCCAGGCCCGCTCTTCCGGCTCGAGCAGGTCCGGGCGGATCAGCCGCCGATCGTAGGGTGCGAGCGTCAGGGTCTCGAAGCCGAGCATCGGGCGTTCGCCTTCAGGGATCTCACGGGGCTCGACGAGGACGAGGTTTTCGATCCGGATGCCGTAGGTGCCCGGGGCGTAGTAGCCCGGCTCGTTCGACAGGATCATGCCGGGCTCCAGCGCCGCGGTCCCGGTCTTAGCGATGCGCTGCGGACCCTCATGCACCGACAGGAAGGCGCCGACGCCATGACCGGTGCCGTGGTCGAAATCGAGCCCGGCCTGCCACAGCGGAGCGCGGGCGAACGCGTCGATCTGGGCGCCGGTCGTGCCCTTTGGGAACACCGCCCGGGCGATGGCGATATGCCCCCTCAGCACCCGGGTGAAGCGGTCGCGCATCGCATCCGTCGGCGCGCCGACCGCAACCGTCCGGGTGATGTCGGTGGTGCCGTCCGGGTATTGAGCCCCGGAATCGATCAGGAACAGCTCGCCGGCCCGCACGGTCCGGTCACTGGTGCGCGTAACCCGGTAATGCACGATCGCCCCGTTCGGGCCGGAGCCCGAGATTGTTGGGAACGACACGTCGCGCAGGTCGCCGCCGGCCGCGCGGAAATCCTCCAGGGCCTCCACGGCGGCAATCTCGCTCAAGCCCCCCGTGGCGGCGGCGCCGTCGAGCCAAGCCAGGAAGCGCACGACGCTGGCGCCGTCGCGGGTGTGAGCGGCGCGCGCGCCGGCGATCTCGGCGGTGTTCTTGACCGCCTTCATGCCGGTGATCGGGTCCTTGCCGATATCGGCGGTCCCGCCCGCGGTCTCGATCTTCTCCTTCAGGGCCACGGCGCCCGTCGCGGCATCGACCCGCACGCGCACACCGCTGAGCGAGCCGAGCCCGTCATCGAGGTCGGCTCGCGACAGGATCTCGGCGACCGGCGCCAGCGCCGTGCGCAGGGCCGGATCGACCTTGGGCGAGACCAGGAACAGCCGCGCCCGCCCTTCGCGTGGCAGGATCGCGTAGCCCAGCGCCAGCGGTGTATGGCCGACATCGGAGCCGCGCAGGTTGAACGCCCAGGCGAGATTGTGCGGGTCGGAGATCACCAGGGCATCGCAGCCGCCCTCAGCCAGGGCCGTGCGCACACGGGTGAGCTTGTCGGCGACCGACTCACCCGCGAACGCCTCGGGATGGGGAACCACCGGCCCGGCCGGCGGCTTCGGACGGCCGGCCCAGACGGCGTCGACGAGGTTCGGCACGGGCCGTAGCGATCCGCCGGCCTTGACCGCGGCCCATTCCAGGCGGGCGACGCCGTCCGGCGTGTGCAGCCAAGGATCATAGCCGAGAACCTGATCGCGCTTGAGGTTGTCGGCGATCCAGGTCTCCGCGGTCGATTCGGCCAGCGGCACCACGGTGACGATCCCGGTATCGACCTGCTCCGGCGCCTGTAGGGTGTAGCGCCCATCGACGACCAGGGCCGCCGACTCGATCAGGATCAGGGCGGTTCCGGCCGAGCCCGTGAAGCCGGTGAGCCACGCCAGCCGTTCCGCGTCGGCCGGCACGTATTCCGACTGATGCTCGTCGGCCCGGGGCACCACGAACCCGTCGACGGCGGTCTCGCGCAGGGCCGCGCGCAAGGCCTCGATCCGCTCCACGCCCTTGCGATGGCTCGGATCGTCGAAGGTCTGGAACCGGTGGCGGGGCGGACTTGGCTCTGTCATGCGCGGACCCTATCGCCGGGCGGTCCCTCGTCGCAACCGGGCGGAATCGACGCGTGGATCGTGCGCAGCGCGGTTTTTCGAGCCGTCCACCCACCTTTCGGATGATGCTCGCGGGCGTAACCTATGGTTTAGAGTCGTGCGCAATCTTATCACACCAGATCTTTGCCCTATCTCCCAGGTCATGCCACGCCGCGTCTTCTACCGAATCAGCGACAGAGCCGACGGTCTCTTCGACGCCATCACCACGATCGAGCCGGATACGGTGATCCGGCGCGACGGCTTCGCTTCGCTTGCGGAGGCGGAGGAGTGGGTCGAGGGTCTGCGCGTCCTGATGGCTGCGCTCGGCGCCCCGGTCGCACACGCGGACGATGCGGGAAGCCCGGTCGTCGAGGCGTTGTCGGAAGGATCGACGGGGCCTGGACGGCTCCGGACCGCGCGTTAGTGCACGGACGGTTTGGGATTCCCGACGGTACGACGGAATCAGGCGTCGGCGATCGGCAGATCCGGGGCTTTGCCGGATGGCACGCCATCATAACCTTCGAGCCAGGCGATGCGGTCGGGTGAGTCGGCCGGATAGGGACAGGAATCCTTGGGACGGCCCCGGGCCCGGGCCTGCGCGCCCTCGGTGATGGGATCGGACGGCGGATTGGGGCGCGGCGTCTGGCTCATGCCCGGGCAATGCGCGGCCCGGGTCCCGGTTCAGTGCCGGGGCCGCTTCGCCGCACCGCCGCGGGCCAGCACCAAGGCGACCCAGCCCTCTATCAGGCCGCTTCTCACGAGATGGAAGCCCTGGTGGCGGTAGGCTGAGAGCACACCCGCCACGTCACGCTCGATCAGGCCTGACAGGACCAGCACGCCCGCAGGCGCGACCACGCGCGACAGGGTCGGAGCGAGGCGGCGCAGGGGCCGCGCGAGGATGTTGGCGAAGACGAGGTCGAAGTGCCGCGTCCGGTCCGCGAGCCGGTGGCGTACGCCGGGACCCTCGTAGAGTTTGAGATAGGGCCCAAGGCCGTTGAGGCGGGCGTTCTCCCGGGCGGTCCGGACCGCCTCGCCGTCGAGGTCGCCCGCCACAACCGGCTGCCGCAAAACCTTGGCGGCCGCGAAGGCCAGGATTCCGGTTCCGGTGCCCACATCCAGCACATGCGCCGGACGCCGTCGCTTCAACTCCGAGACCAGCGCCCGCAGGCAGCCGAGGGTCGTACCGTGATGGCCCGTGCCGAACGCCAGGGCCGCCTCGATCTCGATCGGCAGATCGTTGCCGCGCACCGCGTCGCGGTCATGTGCGCCGTGCACGAGGAAGCGGCCGGCCCGGACCGGCTTCAGCCCCTCCAGGGAGGTGCGGACCCAATCCTGCTGCTCGATGGTGCGGAACTCGGCGACGTCGGCCTCGTCTCCGATCACCGGGCGGATCAGGTCGCGGACGTACGCCTCGTCCGGCGCGTCGGCGAAGTAGGCCTCGAGCCGCCAGGTGAAGCCATCCGCATCCTCGAACGCCGCCACGGCGGTCTCGGTGGGATCGAACATCTCGCCCAGCAGATCCGTCATGGCCCGGGCCGACCGCTCATCGGTCGTCAGGCGCAGGATGTGAGTCGGGCGGTGGGGCGGCAGACCTTCGAGCATGGTGCCGGGCTGTAGCCCCGGAGCGCGCCGCATTACAGGGGCAGATGCGAAAAAACCGTATCCGACGCCACGATCTCATCGCGTCGGAGACCAGGATTGCCGATTTGTTGCTGCTTCGACACATCTGACAATCACCGGACAGAAATCGATTTAAATCAGTTTCCGCGCAGGATTTCGCTGATTACAACAGTCTCGGCTTTCCCAAGGCCAGACCCTCAACTCTGGCGCGCCGCGCTTCGTGAGCCGGCGCGCCCGTTTTGACAGATGACAGCGTCGCCATGAACTCACCCCTGCTCGTCAGCGTCGCCGTCACACTCGCGACGACCCTTGTGGCCACGCTGTGGGCCATCCTGGTCGCGGCCGGGATGGGTCCGGTGCCCGAGGGCGAGCAGCACGAGCGGCGCGACATTCGGACCTGGTGAGACGGAGTGCGCAGCTGGATTCGCAGCGGATCGCGCCCAGGAATGCGGCACGGTGTCTAAGCGTTAACCACAGAATCCATGGATCGCCCGCGGAACTGGCGACGTGTGCCGACGTTTTTGCCAGCTTTCGCCAGACGCGTGACCAAGCAGGGTGCGTACAGCGTGACCAAGTCCAGGCGTTCCGGACCGCGCGGCCCCGCCATCGTCAACGATGGGGCTGTCCCTCCCTCACCCCGTGAACGGATCTTCGGCGGGCCGGCGCCGGACGGCCCGCTTCCAGGTCATCTCCTGGTCCTGCTGAGCCGGCTGCACCGGGCCGAGGCGGCGCCACGGGAGCGCCGGGACACACCGCGCGGCTGAACGGCGCTTGGCCCGCCGGGGCACCGCACTTAAGGTCCCGGGCGCAGGCGGCCGGTTCACGGGGCTCGCCACGGGATTCCCGAGCCGATGCGACCCACAAGACGGATCTTGACGCTCATCGCCGTGCTGGCCGTCGTCCCGGTTGCCGGGACGGCGAGGGCCGCCGATCCGGTGGTCGTCTTCGCCGCGGCGAGCCTGAAGAACGCGCTGGACGACGCGGCGGCAGGCTGGACGAAAGAAACCGGCACGATCACCCGGATCTCGTATGCCGGCTCGAATGCCCTGGCCAAGCAGATCGAGGCGGGGGCGCCGGCCGACCTGTTCATTTCAGCCGACCAGGCCTGGATGGACTACGCCGAGAAGGCCGGCAGCTTGAAGCCCGACACGCGCGTCGATCTCCTGCGCAACGCCCTGGTGCTGATCGCGTCCGGGCCGAGAGAGGGCGGGTCCGACCCGGAGGTCGCCCTGGCGCCGGATCTCGGTTCTACGCTCACCCGGATCCTCAACGGTGGCAAGCTGGCGATGGCGACCATCGACGCCGTCCCGGCCGGCAAGTACGGCAAGGCCGCCCTCGAGAAGCTCGGGGCCTGGGACGCCGTGAAGGGGCAGGTTGCCCAGGCCGAGAACGTGCGCGCGGCGCTGCTGCTAGTGGCCCGCGGCGAGGCGCCGCTGGGCATCGTCTACGCCACGGACGCGGCCGCCGAGCCGGGCGTCCACGTGGTCGCGACCTTCCCGTCCGACAGCCATCCGCCGATCGTCTATCCGGCCGCACTGATCAAGGATTCGCGCAACCCCGATGCCGCCACCCTGCTGGCGTATCTGCGCGGCCCGGCGGCAAGGGCCTCCTTCGAGCGCCAGGGCTTCAGGGTGGTGGGCAAGCCTGGCGCGAGCCGGTAGCCGTCCGCGCCCGCGGCCGTGTTCGGCCTCCCCCCCGACGCCTGGAACGCCGTCACGTTGAGCCTGCGGGTGGCCAGCGCGGCGACCCTCGCGAGCCTGCTGCCGGGGCTCGCGGTGGCGTGGCTGCTGGCGCGACGCCGGTTCCCCGGGCGTGCGCTGCTCGACGGTCTGGTCCACCTTCCGCTGATCCTGCCGCCGGTGGTGACCGGATACCTGCTGCTGCTGGCGCTCGGCCGGCGCGGCTTCCTCGGCAGCGCCCTTGCGGAGATCGGCATCGTCTTCGCCTTCCGCTGGACCGGGGCGGCGCTCGCCTGCGCGGTGATGGGGTTCCCCCTGATGGTGCGGGCGATGCGGCTGTCGATCGAGGCGGTCGATCCCAGGCTCGAGCAGGCGGCCGGCACCCTCGGGGCGAGCCCGCTCGCGGTATTCCTCACCGTCACGCTGCCCCTCAGCCTGCCGGGCTGCATCGCGGGTGCCGTGCTGGCTTTCGCCAAGGCGATGGGCGAGTTCGGGGCGACGATTACCTTCGTGTCGAACATCCCCGGGGAGACCCAGACCCTGCCCTCGGCGATCTACACGCTGACCCAGGTCCCGGGCGGGGAGGGGCCGGCGCTGCGCCTCACCCTGATCTCGGTCGCCCTGTCGGTGGCGGCCCTGCTGGTTTCGGAGTTCCTGGCGTCCCGCGCCGCGCGCCGGTTGCAGGCGGGCTGATGGCGGGACGCCCCACCGTCGCCCGATGCGACCGCCGCTCAGGCGTACGCGTAGGGACCGCCCCGCTCCAACGCCGCGGCGTAGGCCGGGCGGGCATGGATGCGCGCGAGCCAGGCCGTGACCCGCGGCCCGGTCCCGGTTCCGCGGGCCGCGAAGGCCTCCAGCGGGAAGCTCATCATGATGTCGGCCGCGGTGAACTCCGCGCCGCAGAAGAACGGCCTGTCGGCAAGCTCCCCCTCCCAGAACGCCGCGTGCCGCCGCAGATCCGGATCGACGAAACTCTTGAGCACCGTGTCGGCGATCCCGCGGACCAGGGGCCGCAAGGCCCAGGGACTCTGCGGAGCCAAGCGACCGAAGACCAACTTCAGCAGCAGCGGCGGCATGGCCGAGCCCTCGGCGTAGTGCAGCCAATAGGTGTAGCGCGCGCGCTCGGGCGTTCCCGGAGCGGGCACCAGGGCGCCGCCGGCCCGGTCGGTCAGGTAGGTGACGATGGCGCCGGTCTCGGCCACCACCGTTTCGTCCTCCGTGATGATCGGCGCCTTGCCCAGGGGATGGATAGCGATGAGGTCCGGGGGCGCCCGCATGGTTTGCGGATCCCGATCGTACCGCTTCACCGTATAGGGGAGGGCAAGTTCCTCCAGCAGCCACAGCACGCGCTGCGAACGGCTGTTCTCGAGGTGGTGGACCGTGATCATCGTGGAGGCTCCGTGGCGGGTGCCAACGCGCCGCGCCGCCGCCCGTGCCACGGCGGGTATGCGCCATGAGCATCGCCGTCGACGTCCAGCTCCGGCGGGGCGCCTTCGCGCTCGATGCGGCGTTCACGGCGGGCCCGGGACTGACCGCTTTGTTCGGGCGCTCGGGATCGGGGAAGACGACGCTGATCGACCTGATCGCCGGGCTGGCCCGGCCGGATCGCGGCCGGATCGACGCCGGCGGGGCGACGCTGGTCGATACCGCGGCGGGCATCTTCCTGCCGCCCCACCGGCGGCGGGTCGGTGTGGTGTTCCAGGACGCGCGGCTGTTCCCGCATCTCAGCGTGCGGAGCAATCTCGGCTACGGTCGCGTGTTCGGGCGCCGGCCCGCCGACCCGGCCGGCTTCGCGGCGGTGACCGAGATGCTGGGGATCGGCCACCTCCTCGACCGCCGCCCCGCCGGCCTGTCGGGGGGCGAGCGCCAGCGGGTGGCGATCGGGCGGGCGCTGCTCGCCAAGCCGCGCTTGCTGCTGATGGACGAACCACTGGCGGCCCTCGATGAGGCCCGGAAGGCCGAGATCCTCCCGTATATCGAGCGCCTGCGTGACGAGGCCGGCGTGCCGGTCGTCTACGTCAGCCACGCGGTGGCCGAGGTGGCACGGCTCGCGACCACGGTGATCGTGCTGGAGGAGGGGAGCGTGGCCGCGTCCGGTCCCGCCGAGGCGATTCTGCGCCGGGCCGATCTAGTGCCTGTCCACGAGGCGGAAGCCGGCGCGCTCCTCGACATGGTCGTAGAGGGGACTGATCCGGAGACCGGGCTGACCCGCCTGACCGGCACGGCCGGTCAGCTGCTGGTACCCGGCCTGGCGGCGCGCCCGCCCGGAACGCGGCTGCGCGTGCGGATCCCGGCCCGTGACGTGCTGGTGGCGACCGAGCGGCCCCGGGGCCTGAGCGCCCGCAATATCCTCCCCGGCCAGGTCGCGACCGTGACCATGAGCGGCGCCGAGGTCGCGGTGGAGATCGATTGCAACGGCGCACTGGTGGCCGCGCGGGTCACCGCGGCGGCATACCGCGAACTGGGGTTAACCCCCGGACGCCCCGTTCACGTCGTGATCAAGAGTGCAGCGTTCGACCCGTCGGGAATTGGAACGCTGCGACCGACGGTAGAAATCTAATCGACCGTATTCGCCTGGAAACACTGGAATTCGGATGGTGATCACAACCTTTGATTAGAGGATCGATGCCACCATGGGTTGTGCAGCCGCCGCGGCGGCTCGGCACCCGGAGGGCGTTTCGATGGGCTGGGTCCAGAGGCTTCGGTGTGGCGGTCGGCCCGGTCTGGCCTGCCGGAGCGGCAGTTCGGCGGTGGAGTTCGCGCTCGTCGCGCCGCTGCTGCTGATGCTGTTTGCCGGCATTACCGCCTTCGGCATTTGTCTGGGCGCCATCCACAACCTGCGCCAGATTGCGGCCGAGGCGGCCCGCGCCTCCATCGCGGGCGTCACAGACGTCGAGCGCGCGACCCTGGCGCAGACCATGGTGAACCGCAGCCTCAGCGGCGGCGCGATGTTCCGACCTGAGACCATCAAGGTCCTGGTCGGCCCCGATCCGAGCGATGCCACGCTCTACACGGTCACCGTCACGCTGGACGCCAACGCACTGGGGATCAACGTCTTCTCCAAGCTGATCCCGATGCTGCCCAGCGTCCTGCGCAGCAGCATCAGCGTCCGGAAGGGCGGCCTGTGAGCCGATGGCCGGTGGCCAACCAGGCGCGGCGCTTCGGCCGGGCCCGGGGTGGCAATGTGGTGATCCTTGTGGCGCTCGGCAGTTCCCTGCTGATGGGCGCCGGCGCCGTCGGGATCGATCTCGGCCAGGTGTTCCAGGCCCGCCGCAAGGCGCAGGGCGCGGCCGACATCGCCGCGATGCTCGCCGCCGTGGACCCGGCCAAGGCGGACACCGTGGCGCGCCGTTCGCTGGGTGACAACGGCTACGGCACCGCGCAGGCGACGGTGGCGACCGGCGGTTACGACGCCAGCGCGCCCAACGTCGCTCCCGGCAGCCGGTTCAACCCCGGCGTGAGCCCGGCCAACGCCGTGCGGGTCGGGCTCGCGACCACGGTCCCGGTGACCTTCGGCCGGGCGATCGGGCTGCCCGGCAGCGTGCCGATCCGGGTCACCGGCACGGCGGCCAGCGCGCAATTCGCGGCCTTCACGATTGGCTCGGGCACCTTGGGCCTCAGCGGCGGGATCGCCAACGCCGTCCTCGGAGCCCTGCTCGGGGCCAAGCTGACGCTGGGCGTGAGCGATTACAACGCGTTGGCCAGCGCCAAGGTCGACGGCCTGCGCGTCCTCGACGCACTGGCGGCAAGCCTCAACCTGCAGGCGGCCAACTACACCGATATCGTGAAGGCCAACGCCAGCGTCGGGCAGATCCTGATGGCGATCCGGGTTGCCGCGCAGGGCAGTTCTGCCACCGTTGCGGCCCTCTCGAGCATCCTCAACGCGCTGCCGAACGCCGGCAACCTCGTGCCGCTCGGCCAAGTCGATGCGCTGGGCGACGTGGCGGCCCTCGCCCCCGGACGCGGCTTGGCCGGCCCGTCCTTGCAGGTGATGGACATCCTGGCCGCCACCGCGTCCCTGGCCAACGGCCAGAACCAGGTGGCGATCGATCTCGGCGCCACCGTGCCGGGGCTGCTCTCGACCCGGCTGACCCTGGCGATCGGCGAACGCCGCCGCAGCTCCGGCTGGGTCCGGCCGGGAAGCCCGAACGCCACGGTAAAGACGGCCCAGACCCGGCTGCTGATCGAGGCCACGGTCTCGGCCCCGCTCGGTCTCGGAACCGTCTATCTGCCGGTCTATGCCGAGGTTGCGTCCGCCCAGGGGACGCTGCGCACGCTCACCTGCTCGGGAGCCAACGGCGGACGCCAGGCCACCATCGAGGTGCAGACCGGCGTCGCGACCCTGGCGATCGCGGCGGTGAACCGGGCTTCGATCAACGGGGGCACCACAAGCCCGGACCTGTCGCAGCCGGCCGTGCTGATTGGGCTGCCGCTGATCAATATCGGCGGCCGGACAGTCACCAATATCGGCGCGACGACTCAGACGCTGACCTTCACGGAGGCCGATATCGCTAACAACACCGTACGCACCGTGTCGTCCGGCAATATCGCGCAATCGCTGACCGGCAGCCTGCTGAGCAATCTCAGCCTGAACCTGAACGGCTTCGGCCTGACCCCGCTGCTCCAGACCTCGCTGGCCACGACGCTCAGCCTCGCCGCTGCGCCCCTCGATCTGGTGCTCGATCAGGTCCTGCGCAGCCTCGGCGTGCGGATCGGCTACGCGGATGTCGAGATGGACGGTACCCTCTGCAGCCAGGCCGTACTGGTGCAGTGACGATCAGGAGTGACGGCGAACCGCGTAGCGGTAGCGGCGCCCCTGCTCATCGAGCAGTTCGCTGTCCGAGCCTTCCTGCCAGACGACCTCGTCCTCCGGCGCCTTGGCGTTCGTGAGCGTCGCGCCGCGGACGATGTCGAGGTTCAGGCCGAAGCCGTAATTGGTCGCCGCGGCCTCGGTGATCGCGGCCGAGATGTCGGCCTCGTCGGGCAGGCAGGCGAACAGCACGCCGTCGGCAATCGCGAGGGTATAGGTTTGCACGGAGGGGCTCCGGGGATCGACACGAGTGGGGGCCGGCACGCGAGCGCTCCAACCTAGGAGGCCCGCTCGGAACGAGAAGCGCGTTCTCTGAAATGCTGCATTGCAACATGGGGAGAGCGTTGCTCACCACAAGGTGCCGAGCCCCGGGCTCTCAGCGGGCCAGATGCGCGTCCGGGAGCCGGGCCATCGCGTCGATCATCGTCTTGGCTTCCGGAGCACCCGGGGCCGTGAGGTGCTGGGCTTGCAACGTGCCGTCGATCCGCTGAAGACCGGCCTCGATCCCGGCTGCACGCATTCCGCGGTGACGGCCTAGGCTTCCGCAAGCCCGGAAAAATCCCCTCATCTTCCCCTAAATCATCACACCGTCGCCCGGGGCAGGGAGGCCGGGCATTCCGGCTCCACGACGACGGTGGCCGGCACGGTTCCGTCGCCGACCAGGGCATCCGCCACGGCGTCGGGCGAGATCGCGGCCTCGGTGGTGGTTCCGCCGGGCTCGGCGGTGATCCTTGCGGTCTCGCGGCGCGGTGGGGTGTCGGCGCCGGCATGCTCGTCGGCGACCCGGGCGACCGCGTCCGCGGTGATCAGCCCAATCCCGGCCGCGTGCTCCGCCATGGCGACGCTGTCGGCGGCGAGCACGAGGCTGGAGCCCGCCCGGGCCACGGCGCCGGCCAGCCGGACGATCTCCTCGACCCGGGTGGCACCGTTGGAGACGTTGCGGATGTAGACCGCCAGCACCCGCCCGGGATGCTCCTCGACGATCTGCGCATAGACCTCCGGATCGTGCTGGCCGCTGTCGCCGATCAGCACGAAAGGTAGGTCGCGGTAGAGCGACAGCATGTGCCGGATCAGCGCCTGTTTGTGATCGGTGGCCCGGCGCGGCAGCGGGTGCGTCCAGGACAGGCCCCATTCCCGCAGGAACAGCACCGGGCCAACCGGGATGCCGTGCCGCTGGAAGAACTCCGACAGCATCTCGTAGAGGCCCCAGGGCGCACGGGAGACGTAGAGCATCGGGTTGCCCTCGGCTCCGCCGGCACCCGCGTGCAGGGCCCGATACAGGGCGGCGACACCCGGGAACGCAACCCGGCTGTCGGCATCCTCCACAAACAGCCGCCAGAGCATCTTCAGTTTGTTGGCGACGCCGGTGTGCATCACCGTGTCGTCGATGTCGCTGATCACCACGCAGCGGCAGCCGTCTGGCGGGATGAACACCGCGCCCTCGGCGGGGATCGGTGTCGTATCTTCGAGGACGAGGTCCACCGGATGCCATGCGCCAGGCTGCCCCGGCAGGTCGCGCGGTTGGAGACGCAGGCGGAAATAGCCATCGCGGTCGGTCTCGACCCGGGTCGCGTCCCCGCCGAACCGGGCCGTGATCGCAGCGCCCGCCACCGTGCGCCGGGCGATGCGGCGGCGCAGGTCGCGCCACTGGGCCCTGAAGGAATCCGGGTCCTCTCCGGGGATGCCGGGCGATTGCCGGAACACCCGGCCGATCATGAAGATCTCATCGCGCGAGCCGTAGCCGCGATAAGGCTCGACCACGAGCCCGCCGAGGCCGGCGCCGCCGTGCCCCTGGGCGCGACGGACCGGGCGGGTGAGGACCCGCAGCGCCTTGGTGGCGCCGCGGCGAACCCGTGAAGCCATGGGGCCGGTCTCCGTCGAGCGGCTCAGGCTTGCGGCAATTCGGGGGTCAGCCCCATCGCGTCGAGGCCCTCCTCCAGGAGGTCGCCGGCATCGGGCGCTCCCAGCAATTCCTTCACGGCGCCTTCGCCCGCGGCCTCGCGCTCGCGGGCGAAGCGGACCGCCTCGCCCCACTCCTCCGGCTCCATGTCGCCGCGGCCGACATACAGGAGGGCGAGCAGTTCGGCACGGGCGTCGTCGTCGAGGCCCGCGATGGCGCCGCGGACCTCGGATTCCGTTGCGTCGTCGGTGCCCGAGATGAGTACGTCGGTGGAGCCGTCGTCGATCGGGTTCGAGCCCGAATCCGGATCGGTGTTGCCCTCCTTCACCTCGATGGCGCGCAGCCGCAGAACGATGTCGGTGACGGTCTCGACGGCGATATCCATGCGCTGGTCTCCGGACGCTGACTGGGTCGGACGTTTCCGCCCTCAAGCCGCGACAACGGGCGAGTGGCCGCCGGGTTCGCCTCGCCGAACGCGACAGGTGCCACGCCGGCCCCGGCATGCGTGGTCCACGCCGCTTTCCGCTTGCCGGACCATAGGCTAGAGGCTGCCGATCCTTTCCAACAACCCGAACGACAGCGGCGATAGACGTGACATCTTTGAACGCCGCCGCGACGACGCCTGCCGATACCGTGGATTGTCAGTCTAACAACCACGACAAGCCCTGGTGTTTGCCGTCGCGGACCGCGGCGCTGCTCGGTGCCCTGGTGCTCGGCTTCGTCGCAGCACCGCCTCCGGCCGAGGCTCGGGCCGCCGAGGCCAGCGCGCCGAGCTGCTACGTAACCGGGGGCGGCGGCCTGGAGATCTGCCGCGACGGGACCGAGGCAGAGGGCGTGCTGATCGCGCCGGCGCCCTGCGCATTCGTGCGCGGCGTCCAGATCCTGCGGCTGCCGCGCGCGGAGACGCCGGGGCCGCTGCAGATGATCTTTCAGGGCCAGAGCCCGCTGGCGTCGCGCCGGCGGGACGAGCCCTGCCCGGAGCGGCGCGCCACCGACAGCCGCGACGGTGGGTCCCTTCGCACCGGGCGCAGCCCGGAGGCGCTGGCCACGACGCTGCCGCCCTCGGCCGACCGGTTCTGGGTCGATCTCCCCGAGGAGCGTGCGCGGGGCCGCGGCTGGTCCGAGCCACTTCCGACCGCCGAGGGTATCGGCCCCCGCGACCCGATCGCGGTCTCGGGCCGCGATTGGGCCGGGGAGGCCTACAGCTACGTCTTCCTGCTCGGGCAGGAGCGGGTGAATGTCGGCGGCGACCCGGAACCCGAGTCGGCGGGCCGGCGGCGCGGGCGCCGCAAATCCGCGCGGGACGAGGCCGCCGACCAGCCGGCCGACATCAGGCGACGGGTGCAGATCGCGGCCCGCACCCTCGACTTCCAGACCTTCGAGATCCGCACGCGCAGCCCGGACGGCTACGGGCTGGCCTGGACGCCGTTCACCCCCGGCGGTCGCGGCACGCCGCCGACCCCCGCCCCGGTGGCCGACGAGGCCGGCAAGCCGATCGCCTCGTCCTGCCCGGCGCCGGCCTTCGAGACCCACGGGCTCGCGGGCTCGATTAGCGTGGTCGACCGCACCTACCACTACGTCTACACGGACGTACTGCCCGAGGATTGCGGGCTCGCCCCCGAGAAGCGCCGCACCGCGCTCTACCTGCGCACCTCGAAGGACCTCTCGGCCGCGAAGGTTTGGTCGGCGGCGAAAAGTCTCGCCGGGCCGCTGCCGCCCGGGAGCATCGTCCGGGTAGCGCGCGCCAAGGGCATGCAGCGCTGGGCGGTGTCCTACACCTGCCAACGCCCGGCCAACGCCCCGGGGGGGCCCGTGGCCGACATCTGCCTGCAATACACGCCCGACATGAACCTCGACGGGATCGGGGCACTCACCCTCTACGCTGACCCGGTGGCGGCCGGCCGCTCGCCGGCTTATCTCGGGCTCCGCTCAGGGGGCGACGGCACCGGCCGCTACGACCGCAGCGCGCATTTCTGGATGACGGATGCGCAGGGCAATCTCGACACCCCGGCGATCTATCCGGGCAAGGCCGGGTTCCTGACTTGGCTCGACCGGCTGGCACCGACGGCCTCAGGGCGCGATGCCTCGACCCTGTACGGGCGGCCGGTCTACTGGGCGACGTGGACGGTGCGCCGGATCGGCGCGCAATAACTCGAACGAGACGCTATATGGGCGGCCTTCCTGCCGCCCGAGTCGTGCCTCTTGGAACCGATGGACACCCATATCGACCTGTGGTTCGCCGCGAGCATCGTGGTGATCTCACTGCTGCTCTCGGCCTTCTTCGCGGGCGCCGAGACCGCTTTCACGGCCGCCTCCCGGGCGCGGATGCACGCCCTCGAACAGTCGGGCGACCCGCGGGCGGCGATCGTCAACCGCATTCTGGCGATCCGGGAGCGCTTCATCGGCGCGATGCTGATCGGCTACAACATCGTGGCGATCGGCGCCTCGGCCTTCACCACCAGCGTGCTCACCGCCCTGTTCGGCAAGAACGGCGTGATCTACGCGACCGTCGGCATGTCGGTGCTGGTCATCGTCTTCGCCGAGGTACTGCCGAAGACGCTGGCCATCTCCAAGCCCGACAAGGCGGCCCTGCTGATGGCCCGGCCGGTAGCCTTCGCGGTCGCCATCATGGGCCCGGCGGCGATCTCCATCGAGCACTTGGTTCGGCTGATGCTGAAGCCGTTCGGCATCACCATCGGCGAGCACCAGTCGATCCTCACCGCCTCCGAGGAGCTGCGTGGGCAGGTGGCGCTGATGCACCGGGAGGGTGGCGTCGCCAAGGCCGAGCGCGACATGCTCGGCGGCCTGCTCGACCTATCGAACCTGTCGGTCTCGGACGTGATGGTCCACCGCACCAAGATGCGGGCGATCGACGCCGACCAGCCCTCCGAGGACATCGTCCGGGCGGTGCTGGCCTCGCCCTATACCCGCATGCCCCTCTGGCGCGGCACGCTCGAAAACATCGTGGGCGTGCTCCACGCCAAGGATCTGCTGCGGGCCCTCGATGCGGCGGGCGGCGACGCCTCGGGGCTGAAGGTCGAGGCCCTGGCGCTGGAGACCTGGTTCGTGCCGGGAACGACGTCGCTGCGCGCCCAGCTCAAGGCGTTCCTGACCAAGAAGACCCACTTCGCCCTGGTGGTCGACGAGTACGGCGAGGTCATGGGCCTCGTGACCCTGGAGGACATCCTGGAGGAGATCGTCGGAGAGATCGCCGACGAGCACGATGTCACCGTCTCGGGCGTGCGCCCGCAGGGCGACGGATCGGTCAATGTCGATGGCGGCGTCCCGATCCGCGACCTAAACCGGGCGATGGACTGGAACCTGCCCGACGACGAGGCCACCACCATCGCGGGCCTGGTCATCCACGAAGCCCGGACCATCCCCGACCAGGGCACCGCCTTCAACTTTCACGGATTCCGCTTCCAAGTGATCCGAAAGGCCAAGAACCGGATCACCACCCTGCGGATCACGCCGTTGACCGCCACGGGCATCCAGACCACCGCGCAGGCGGAGGCTCAGCGCGACCCGGTGTGAGGGGTCGTCGGGGGCATCCGATGAACACGCCTCCGCCGACAGCGGGGGAATCGAACGAACGACCAAGCCGCCGCCGCGTCATCCCGGGCCCGCCTGCGGCGCCCCGGGATGACGCGGCGGGTCCCGGAAGCGCCGCTGCGAGGATCCCGGCGTCGCACGACAAGAGGGACAGGTCGCGCCAAACACCTCGATAAGGCTCGGTTCAGACCCTTAGCCTACCGCCTCCAGCCCCTCGGAGCGGATCCAGTCGCGGGTGCGGTCGAGCGCCCGGCCGAGCCGGTCGAACAGCGCGTCGATCTCGTCGGGGCTGATGATCAGCGGCGGGCAGACGGCGACCCGGTCGCCGGTGAGCGCCCGCACGATCAGGCCCTCGGCCTGCGCGAAGGCGACGCAGCGGGCGGCCACACCGGCCTTAGGCTCGTACTGGCGCTTGCTGGCCTTGTCGGCGACGATCTCCAGCCCGCCGATCAGCCCGATGCCGCCGGCCTCGCCGACGATGTCGTGCTCGGCCAGCGCAGAGAGCCGGCGCTGGAAGTGCGGCGCCTTCTCGGCCGCGCCCTCGATCACCCGGTCGCGCCGGTAGATCTCGATCGCCTTCAGCGCCACCGCGGCCGCGACGGGATGTCCGGAATAGGTGGTGCCGTGCCCGAAGGTGCCGAGCTTCTCGCTCTGGCCGATCATCGCCTCGTAGAGCGGCTCGTCGATGCTGACGCCGCCGAGCGGCATGTAGGCGGAGGTCAGTGCCTTGGCGAAGGAGATCGAATCGGGCCGGATCCCCAGCGCCTCGCTGCCGAACCATGTGCCGAGCCGGCCGAAGCCGCAGATCACCTCGTCGGCGATGAGCCGGACCTCGTATTTCGCCAGCACCGCCTGGATCGCCGCAAAGTAGCCGCGCGGCGGCACGATCGCCCCGCCGGCGCCCATCACCGGCTCGGCTATGAAGGCCGCGACCGTCTCGGGGCCCTCGCGCAGGATCGTCTGCTCCAACTCGTCGGCGAGGCGGGCCGAGTAAGCGTCCTCGGTCTCGCCCGGCAGGGCGCCCCGGTAGAAATGCGGGCAAGCGACGTGCAGGAAACCGGGCAGCGGCAGGTCCCAGTCGGCGTGGTTCGCCGTGAGGCCAGTCATCGAGGCGCTGGCGACGGTGACGCCGTGATAGCCCTTCTGCCGCGCGATGATCTTCTTCTTCTGCGGCCGGCCCAGCGCGTTGTTGTAGTACCAGGTCAGCTTCACCTGTGTGTCGTTCGCTTCCGACCCGGACGATGTGAAAAAGATCTTCGAGGTCGGGACCGGCATCAGCTCCTTGAGGGTCTCGGCCAACTCGATCCCCGGATCGTGGCTGCGACCGGAGAACAGGTGGGTGAAAGGCAGCCGGCCCATCTGGACCCGGGCCGCCTCCACCAGCTCCGCATTCGAGTAGCCCAGCGCGGTGCACCACAGCCCCGACATGCCCTCGATGTAGGACCGGCCCTCCGTGTCGTAGACGTGGACGCCGTCGCCGCGCTCCAGGACCAGCGGGCCGGTATGTCGGTGAGCCGACAGGTTGGTGTAGGGGTGGAGCAGGGTTTCGACGTCGCGGGTCGCGAGATTCGAGAGCATCGTTTGCACCGTCCTCATGCCCAGGGGATCCGCCACACTACCGACCCGATGCCCGTGCAGGTAGTCCCGCGGTCCTGCGCCCGGCCTTTGCCGGATGCATGCCCCCGTGTTTGACCCGCGCGACGCACGATTCATGCTCACTTCCGGTCCTTCACCCGTCCTCGCGCCCGAAACCTTCGTGGCGCAGCCGGCCCCAGGCCGCGCCTGCGGCGCCTGCACCCTGTGCTGCAAGGTTTACGACGTGCCGGCGGTGGAGAGCGTCGCGGGCCAGTGGTGCCGCCATACCAAGGCCGGCCAGGGCTGCGCGATCCACGCGACGCGCCCCGACCATTGCCGGGCGTTCCACTGCCTCTGGATGACCGAGAGCTGGCTGGGCCCGGAATGGAAGCCCGACCGCGCCAAGATGGTGCTTACCCTGGACCCCCTGTCCCGCAACATGAACGTGCAGGTCGATCCCGGCCAAGCGAACGTCTGGCGGCGGGAGCCCTATTACGGCCAGCTCAAGCGCTGGGCAGCGGCCTCGGTGCCCCTCCGGCGCCACGTGCTGGTGCACGTCAACAAGACCACCACGGTCGTCCTGCCCGACCGCGACGTCAGCCTCGGGGTGGTGGGGCCGGACGAGCGGATCGTCTCGCACGATCGGATGACCCCGCAAGGTCCGAGCTTCGACGTGCAGAAGGTGAAGGCCGCGTAACACCCTTGCGGCATCCGGCCATTTGCCCGACTGATCGGGCATGACGACGATCCACGATTTCACCGTGCCGGCGGCGGACGGCAGCCCTTATCCCCTCGCGCAACATCGCGGCGAGGTCCTGCTCATCGTCAACACCGCGTCGCGCTGCGGCTTCACCCCGCAATATGCCGGGCTGGAGGCCCTGTGGCGGGCCCATCGCGCCGAGGGTCTGACGGTATTGGGCTTCCCCTGCAACCAGTTCGGCGCCCAGGAGCCGGGAGACGCGGCCGAGATCGCGAGCTTCTGCGCGCTGACCTATGACGTCAGCTTCCCGGTGCTCGGCAAGGTCGCGGTGAACGGGACTGACGCCGACCCGCTGTTCGACCACCTGAAGCGGGCACGCTCGGGGCTGTTCGGCACCAGGGCGATCAAGTGGAACTTTACGAAATTCCTGATCGCGCGGAACGGCGAGGTGGTCGCCCGGTTCGCGCCGTCGGCCAAGCCCGCCTCGCTTGAGGGGAAGGTCCGGGCAGCGCTGGCGCAGCCGGCGGGGTGAGGATTTTCGAGACCGTTGCCGCTTTTCCGGGGTCTCGTCTCAAACCCGTATCCCGACGATATCTGCGTCCCTCACTCTGTCATCCCGAGTCGCTTCAGGCAGCCCGAGATCCAAAGCCGCCTGTATAACAAAGGCTTGAGCCGTCAGCGGCTATCAATTTCGAGCTCCGTTTCGCGGCCCCGGGATGACAAGGGGGTATCGTACACCTGGGACACTCTAAGATCTCAAGGCGCCTTGCATGTCTCCGGGATGGCGCAGCGGCCGGATTTGAACCCGGCCTCAGGCGGGTCGGCCTCCGCGAGTGGTCGGGTCTCCCCCGCCAGCCGCAGCAGGCTCCGCAGGGGCGCGATCCGCGACGGGCGCATCGCATTGCGCAGGATACCGACCAGGAATCGGGCCTCGGCGATCTTGTGCAGAGTGGTATCCGCGGCGCCGGCGATCAGGGCCTGCCGCTCCAGCCGTGACAGGGCCGCGAACAGCGCCTCGCGCACCGACGCGTCGTCGGAAGACTGCTTGTCGGAAAGCAGTGCCGTCAGTTCGCCTTCGAAACGACTGTCTTGGCAAGGATCGACGCGCATGGATGGTCCGAAGGCTGGAATATCCGGACTCTAAGTCACTCTTCGCAGCCTGTCAGCCGGTTCTGCGCCCTGGTGGCAGCGAGTCCGGGCATGTTGCGCAAGCGCATCTGCGCAATCCACCCGGGCCCTCCCTCAGACGCTGGCGATCAGTTCGGCTGCGGCCTCGAACTCCGCCAGGCGGATCGCCAGCCGCGCCTCGGCCTCAGTATCCCGGCCCCAGACGGCGGCTTGATAGGTCTCGTCCACGTGGGCAGCATCCCAGGCCTCGGCCGGGCTGAGGCGGCCGCGCAGGACCGCGAGCGCGATCAGCAGCGAGCCGGTCAGCGTGGTCAGCGTGTGCAGGCCGGCCAGCCGGAACGGGCTCTCCACCGCGGCGACCGCCTCAGATAGCGACCGGACCGTGTCGGGCGGCTGCTCGACATGCATCACGCCCTCGCTGAGGATCACGCGGGCGCCGAAGGTGTCCCGAGCCCAGTCGAGCACAGGGTCCCACGCGGCGGCCTGCGCCGAAACCAGACGCTCCGGATCTCCGGTGCGATACGCGATCAGGTCGGTGCCCGCATAGGCGCAGAGATCCTCCACCACGGCCGCGTGCCGCGGGGCGACACCGTCGATGCTGGTATTGGCGATCCGAGTCAGCGGCATCTTGGCCGGATCGATCACCGTGTCCTGCGCCGCCCATTCGGCCGCGACCTTCTCAGCCAGCGCCCGCGTGGGCAGGCTCAGCGGATTGCGGGCGGGCGTGTTGGCCGGACGGCCGTCGAGGGTCAACCGGAACCCGTCCGGCCCTTCGGCGAAGCCGGCCTCCTTGTAGAACCGGCGGGGGAGGGCGGGCTTGGCATGGCCGCGGGCCGCACGCACCGGGTCGGGACGTTCCCCATCGCCCGGTTCGCCGAGCCACTCGTTCGTCACATCGCTCATGGATGCCAGATAGGATCTTTCCGGTGCGTCTGCGAGCCTCGTTGCAAGGCTAGGTCTCACCCCTGGAGAACAACCCCTCCAGCGCGCCCGCGCTCGACACGACCGTGACCGCCCCGGCCCCGTAAAGGGCGCCGGCCGGGTGGTAGCCCCAGCCGACCCCGATCGCCACGGCACCGGCCGCGACGCCCATGCCGATGTCGAAGGTCGTATCGCCGACCATGATGGTGGCGTCCGGGGTGCAGCCGGCCTCCGCCATCGCCTGCTGCAGCATGGTCGGGTCGGGCTTGGAGGGGGCGTCGTCCGCGCTCTGCGTGGTGGCGAACCAATCGGCCCAACCGTGATGGGCGATCAGGCGATCGACCCCGCGCCGGGACTTGCCGGTTGCGAGGCCGATCAGCACGTCGTCGCGGGCATGAAGCCGCGCCAGCAGATCGCCCATCCCGGGAAACAGCGGCTCCTCGTAGGCGGGGTCGATCCGAAGGCGGTTATAGGCCTGCTTGTAGCTCTCGGAGAGGTCCGCGATCGGCCCGTCCTCACCGACGAGGCGCCGGAACGCCTGCGGCAGCGACAGCCCGACCACCGAGAGCGCCTCGCGCCGTCCCGGGGCAGGCAGGCCGTTCTCCGCAAAGGCGAGCCCCTGGGCGGCGACGATCAGGTGCTGGCTGTCGACCAAGGTGCCGTCGACGTCGAACACGATGAGCTTCATCGCCGTGTCACGTCCGGCACGAGACGACCGGTCACGGCTTCCGGCCCGGCTGTACCGGTTGGCCGGGATTCTGCTGCGCCGGCTGGCCGTGCGTGCGCTCGTAGCCGAGCCGGCAGCGGATCAGGAACCGTCGGCGCTTGCCGCCGCGTAGGCCGCGCTGGTGGGAGGCGCGGTTGCAGGCCGCATAGGACCGCCGGCGGCGCTCGGCCCGGGCGCTCGAGGCCGGGCGCTGGGCGGCCTGCGGCGTGGTTGCGGATGGGGCGGCCGAAGGGGACATCGAAGGGGACAATGGAGGAGCGGCCGGAGGCGCCGGCTGTGGGGCCTCGCCCACCGGCGCGGGCTGCGCCGACTTCGGCACGCTGGCCGCTGGGGCTGGGCTCGCCGGGACGGCCGGCTTGGGCGGATCGCCCGGCGCGGCGTAGGCGGCCGGCCCGACCAGGCAGAGGACAGCGAGGCAGGCCAGCGTCGCGAGCTTCATGCGTCAGGGTCTCGAACCGCGGGAAATCGGCCCCGCGGCGGAACGGCGGGTCGCGGATCAGCATATGAGGCGAGGCGGCCAATTGCCAAGGCGTGCCGGTCGGGAGACTTTCAGGCTGCGGTCCGCGCTGCACCAGGGATACGCGCGCCGCATCTCGAAAGAGGGGCGCCGCTCGGACACCGACGATGCGCCGGGCCACCGAGGATCACGACCGCGCCATGCCCCTCGTTCTGCTTCCCGGCTTCATGACCGATCCGGACCTGTGGGCCGACATGGCCCCGAGCCTCGCGCCGTTCGGGCGGATCCTGCACGGCGATCTGGGCCGGGACGACAGCATCGCGGCGATGGCGCGGCGGGTCGTCGAGGAGGCGCCGGACCGTTTCGCCCTCATCGGCTTCTCGATGGGCGGCTACGTGGCGCGCGAGATGGCCCGCATCACACCGGAGCGGGTCGGAGCGCTCGTATTGATCGCCACCTCGGCGCGGGCGGACACACCCGCCCAGGCGCGCCGGAAGGATGCGGCCGTCGGGCACGTGCGCCGCCATAGTTTCACCGGGCTCAGCCGGTCCGCAATCCGTGGATCGGTGCATCCGGACCGGGCCGGTGACGACGCCCTGATCGCCCGCATCTGCCGCATGGGCGACCGGCTCGGGGGCGACGTGTTCCTGCGCCAGGCCGGACAGACGCGGGCGAGCGACCGGGACAGGCTCGGCGCGATCGCCTGCCCGACCCTTGTGGTGGCAGCAGCCCAGGACGGCCTGCGCAGCCTCGACGAGGCGCGGGAGCTGCGAGACGGCATCCCCGGCGCCGCCCTGATAGTGATCGACGGCTCCGGCCACATGCTTCCGATGGAGGCCCCCGAGGCGCTGGCAGAGGCCATCGTACCGTGGCTGCGCGATCAGCTCTCCGGCGCCTCGACGATCGGATCGTAGCGGGAGGCGTCGAAGCCCAGCAGGTTCCAGCTCTGGGCCATGTGCTGCGGCAGCGGCGCGCTGACATCCACGGGCCGGCCGGTGCGCGGATGCGGGATCACGATCCGCCGGGCGAGCAGGTGGAGCCGGTTCTGGATCCCGCCCGGAAGCTCCCAGTTCTCCACGGAAAAGTATTTCGGATCGCCGACGATGGGGTGGCCGATATGGGCCGCGTGGGCGCGCAGCTGATGGGTCCGCCCGGTGACGGGCTTGAACGACAGCCACGACAGCTTCTGGGCGGCCTGATCGACCATCGCGTAATAGGTCAGCGCGTGGCTGGCGCCCTCGTCGCCATGCTTGGCCACCCGCATCCGCGCATCGGCGTCGGTGGGCTCGTCCTTGGCCAGGTAGGTCGAGACCCGCCCCTGCCGCACCCGCGGCACGCCCGCGGTGAGCGCCCAGTAGATCTTGCGCGCCGCCCGCGAGCGGAAGCTCTTCGCCAGCGTCGCGGCCGCCAACCGGGTCTTGGCGATGATCAGGCAGCCGGCCGTGTCCTTGTCGAGACGGTGGACGAGGCGCGGCTTCTGGCCGTCCGGGCCGGTCAGCGCGGCGAGCAGCCCGTCGACGTGGCGGACGGTGCCCGACCCGCCCTGGACCGCGAGGCCGAACGGCTTGTTGAGCACCATCATGTCGGCATCCTCGTAGAGGATCAGCGAGCGCAGGAACTCGGCATCGTCCTGCTCCCGCGCGGCGCTGCGCGGGCGCTCGGTCGGCTGGTCGAGGCGCAGCGGCGGTACGCGCACGCTCATGCCCGGCTCCAGCCGGTCATTCGGCTTGGCGCGCTTGCCGTCGACCCGTAGCTCGCCCTTACGGACGATGCTCTGCACCCGTGTGAAGGGCAGGAGTGGAAAGCGCGCGGTGAGGAAGCGGTCGATGCGCATGCCGGCCTCGTCCGCCTCGACCGTCAGGGTCTGCACCCCGGAGGCGAGGGTCGCGGAGGCGGCAGCGCGCTGCTCGCGCCTTGTCGGGCCGGCCGGCGGGGCGGGGGGCGAAGGCTGGGCAGCCGGCCGCGTCTCGACGGGTTTGGCATACGCCTTCGCGGCCGGCCTGGCGCTCGGCCGGGGCGGGGCCTTGCGCGGGGGCGCGGCATCGTCGCGCTCGACCCGGGCAGGCCGCGGCCTCGGTTTCGCGGTGGCAGCGGCGGCGGCCGCAGCCGCAGCCGCAGCCGCCACAGCGTGGGGCGTGCCCGGTGCGGTCCAGGGATCGCGCGCGCCGGCATCGTCGCCGCGGTTGCGGGCCGCGCGCTCGGCCGCGTCGCGGGCGCTGGTGCGCGGGCCTGTGCGGGCGCGATCGCCATACGGCTGAAACTTACCGGACGGGGGCTTGCGTCCCTTCGGGCCGCCGCGGGGAGGTGGTCGTGTCGTCATGATTCCGCCAGCACCCGTCTCCGCTTCGGACGGAACGTCCGGGCGCATCGGCCGCGGCGTCGCGGAGGACCCGGACCGATGGGGTCACCCGGCTCTAGCATCGCGGGGGCGCAGCGGCAAAGGCGGCGATGGCCGACGCCACAACCATCAGTATTTGAGGCCGCTGTCGCACAGCACCGTCACGGCGACCGCGTCTGCCGGCAGGCGACCGGAAATGAGCAGGGCGGCGGCGACGCAGACATTGGCGGCGGCCGAGTAGCCGACATGCAGACTCTCCCGCGTCGCCAGCAACCGGCGCCATCGCACGACCTCGTCGTCGGTCACCGCGACGGCCAGATCCATGAGCCCGGGATCCCAATGCGGCGGCACGCTGCCGTACCCCGTCCCCTGCAGGACATGACGCGGCTTGGTGACAAGCTCGCCCGCCAGCGGCCGGCAGCCGTCGGGCTCCACAGCCACACAGACGACGCGCGGATCGCGCGCCCGGAGCGCTGCGGCGACACCCAAAAACGTCGCGCCCGTCCCGACAGAGGCGACCCAGGCATCGACCCGCCCCTCGGATTGCGCCCAGATCTCCGGCCCGGTCGTATCCCGGTGGATCGCGACGCCCTCCGGGGCATGGAACTGATCGACATAGAAGCCGCCGCGTTTACCCGCCAGGCGTTGCGCCGACTCGACGGCAGCCGCGACATCGGCCCCGGTCACCTGCCCCGGCACCCCATCGACCTGCGGCACCAGCACGACCTCCGCGCCAAGCGCCTCCAGCATCCGTGCCCGCTGCGGGCTGTTCCCCGCCGACAGGGTGACGAGCAGCGGATGACCGAGCGCCGCGCAGGCCACGGCGAGGCCGGCCCCCATATTGCCGCTGGACATCTCGACGACCGGAGCTGCCGGTGCCAAACGGCCGTCCGCCCGCGCGGCGAGCAGGATGGCGCGGGCGGCACGATCCTTCACACTCCCGCCGGGCTGCATGAATTCGGCCTTGGCCAGGATGCGGCCCGGCCCGGGATGGACGCGATCGAGGGCGATCAACGGCGTGCCGCCGATCAGATCGAGGGCGGACGCGGCGATGGGGTAGGGCACGGACGCGGGCTCGGCGTGGGTGATTCCACCGCCGTCGTTTAGCAGCCGCACCGTGCGCCCGGCAGGGAAAGCGCCCTTCGGCACAGGTACGCGCGCCTACGATCGCCGCTCGGCCAATAGCCGCGCC
Organism: Methylobacterium sp. CM6246; assembly: GCF_054818005.1. Taxonomy (NCBI): domain Bacteria; kingdom Pseudomonadati; phylum Pseudomonadota; class Alphaproteobacteria; order Hyphomicrobiales; family Methylobacteriaceae; genus Methylobacterium; species Methylobacterium sp. CM6246. The sequence goes on along the minus strand of NZ_JBTXKY010000001.1, from coordinate 4,713,985 downwards.
TTCAGTCCGACCGGGTACAACGCGGGACCGCCGTCGCGATCGAGGACGTCCAGATCGTACCAGCGGGCGACGCACGGCGTGCCGCAATCCTCGTGGAAGACGACGCATTCCCGCGTATCGAGCGGGCCCGGCGGCAGGCCAACCGGGAACAGAAACAGCACCTCGTGGCCCGGGCTGCCCTCGTGGGTGTAGAGGTTCTCCGTCACGAACGGGACGCCGAGGATCCGCACCGTGGGACCAAGCTCGTCCCGGAATTCCCGAACGAGCGCCGCCTCGGCCGGCTCAACGAATTCGACGCTGCCCCCGAGCTGCCGCACGCCCTTGAGGCGCCCGTCGTCGGTATAGACCTCGGCGACGAACAGCTGGCGCCCGCGCCAGGGCAAGCCCAGCGCCTTCACGCGAATCTCTGGTGGGGGGCGCCAAACATTCATGCGGCCTGGTATGCTGCGGCTCGTAAACCGACAACGGCCCGGGGTGCAGGGTCCGTGGCTCCCGGCGGCGGCGCGCAACGCCTCGTTGTCGGCCGTACACTCTACCAGATGGGTCCAACGTGCCGAAAGCTTCGTCGAGCGGGTGTTCTATTTCACCGCTGCTTCATCGAACGCCGACGCAGCGGGCGTCGCGAGCCCTTGGACCCCCTCCGGGCCTACCCGGGCCTATCGGCTGCTCGGACTATTCTGTCGAACAAGTGGAGGCTTTGCAGGGCGAGCATACAGTCCCGCCCTCGGCTGCGACAGCTTCGGTCTCCATGATCCCTAGATCTGCTCCCGAACACGTTGCCATCGGGAGCAGTTCTAAAGCCTTGATTTAACGCGCTCACGTATGCCGAACCCGCCTCCGACTTCGGCGGCGATCGCTCGAGCCGAGATCCGATAGGTGCGAACGTTACGCGAAGGCGTGCTTCCGTTCGGACGTATGAGCCCGTGTCTGCGCAACCTGGAGCCGTGTCGCGGCGACCTGGGACCAGGCCTTGGACATTGACTCGTTTCGAACATTCCGCTCGCGCCTGCGCACGGCGGCGATGTCGAACTGCTTCTGCATCTCCATCATCATTTCCATGCTGTACCCGAACGCCTGCTCGATCTGGAAAGCCAGGTCGGCAGTCAAAGGGGTCTTCTCGGTGAGAAAGTCGGTGAGCGCGTGACGCGTGACGCCCAGAAGACCGGCAGCCTCCATGATGGTCAGGTTGCGCGGCTCGAAGACCTTGCGGCGAACAAACAGACCGGGATGACACGGATTTGCCGGTTGATGGACAGCGTTCACCTGGGACTCCTTCGTCGATTGACACAATCGTTTTCGGATGAGCGTTTTGATCGACTGATCGGAACTGCGGCAGACCTCACGGGCACATGGGCGCAAGCAGCGCTCCATCAGCAACATCAGAATCGCCGACTACCTCAGCCACCCACAGTCTTACTTTATTTTGCCGGTTATATATTTTATTGTCTTGCAGATCCGATCAAATCGCCGATATCAACCGGATTGCAGCATGTCAATCTCATCCAGATTTACAAATTTATTTCGAATAAATCGAGAATTTGACTGTATTAATCTGCAAAACTTCAGAAATATGCATGATAATTTTGATCGCGATACAGCCTGAGCAAATGTCTCCGATGAAACACGATCAGGGTCGCGTGCGCGGTACTGTCCGATCTGGAGAATGCCGATCGCCTTGGCCCGTGACGACGAACGATATCAAGGCATGGGGACTGGTCCCCCTGCGATCGTCACCCGGTCCCGCGCGGAAACGCGCCGAGGTGTTTTCAGGAGCCGTCCATCATGCGTCGCAAAGCGGTGCGTCCCGGCCAAGAAGCGACGACAAGGCGTGGAAGCCCGACCAATGCGCGTTCACCCCGCGTCGCTCAGGGGAGATCCGGTAACGTTCCGGCATCCCGGAGAACCGGTCGCCACGAATTGAGCTCACCCAAACGCGAAGACGCGCTTGACGATTACCTGAGGCCTTTCGGTCGGGGTCTGGACGCCGGTCCGGCCCGCGAGTTCCCTCTCGACCTTCTGTTCGAGTTTCCGCGCGCGCGAGATATCGTAGTGGGTCTGCATCTCCATCAGCATCTCCATGCGGGCCCCGAACACCTTCTCGACCCGCAGAGCCAGTTCGGCCGTAAGAGCGATCTTCTCGTTCAAGAAGTCGGACAGCGTTTGGCGCGTCACGTTGAGCAGGCTGGCCGCAGCCATGACAGTTAGGTTACGCGGCTCAAGGATATTGCGGCGAACAAACCCGCCAGGATGACAGGGATTCCCTAATACATAGGATGAATTCATAATGATTCTCCTACCAGGTTTTGCAAATTTGGCGAATAAGCGATAGAACGAAAACCACTATTTTAGCCGATGCTCCGTCTTAAAACACCTCCGATTTCGGCTCGCAAATCTTACGTGACAGCTCAAAAAAAGTTCCTGAGTTGTCTAAAAGTAAAATAAGTAGATTTTAATTTGCATCGCGCGAGGCGATCGTGCGCCTGATCGCAGGCCGCCCACGCAGGGGGCCGGATATCCACACGCTTGACGTTCCACCGGCATACAGCCACGCTAGTCGGCGACGGTTCCCCTCGGGGATCAAAAGGGAACGCGGTGAGGGGCCTGCCCTGAAACCGCGGCTGTCCCCGCAACTGTGAGCGGCGAGTCCTTCACCACCACGTCACTGGGTCTCAAGCCCGGGAAGACGGTGCGAGGGCGGCGACCCGCGAGCCAGGAGACCTGCCGTCAGCCGTGGTCACACGCGAAACGCGTCAGGCGGGGTGTCCTGGCGGGTGTCGAGACGGCCGTGCGCGAGCGCGGTCGGCGAGGCCTCGTTCGCGGTGACGTGCCACAGCAAGCGCGCCCGCGTCCCGGTTCCCGATGCTTTCCCTTGTCGTGCCGATCCCGGCCGCGTTTGCACGCGGCCCGATCCTTCACCCGGGCCGCCGCGCGTGGACCGGACCGGATCAGACACGCATCCGCAATTGTAATGTTATTACATTGCTATTAGGGCATCTGAACCGGCGGCCGCCGCGCTCGGACCTATCCTCACCATGTCGCGATCCAAACTTCCTCGTCGCAGCCGGCGTAGACCGCTCTGCGGTGCCATGCTCACGCTCCTGGCAAGCCCGGCCGCAGCCCAGGAAACCGTGACCCTCGATCAGCTCTCCGTCGAGGGGGAGGGCGGCGTCAGCCTGACCCGCGCTGCACCGACCGGGCTGAACCTGCGCACGCCCGACCGGACCGCGAGCCGGCTCGGGCTGACGCCGCTGGAGACGCCGGCGAGCGTCGATATCGTGTCGGGCGAGAGCGCACGGCTGCGCGGCCAGGACACGATCGCCGAAGCCGTGACCCAGGACGCCACCGGCATCACCACGATCGCGGCGCCGGGCAACGGCAACGGCGCCTTCACGTCGCGCGGTTTCGCGGGCCCGAACTCGATCCAGCAGCTCTACGACGGCACACGCTTCTATGTCGGGGCCAACACGGTCACGTTCCCGTTCGACACCTGGAACGTCGAGCGTATCGAGGTGCTGCGCGGCCCGTCCTCGGTGCTCTACGGCGACGGCGCCATCGGCGGCGTGATCAACGTGGTGCCGAAGAAGCCGGTCTTCGTGCCGATCAACACCGCGCGCGCGGTGATCGGCACCGACGGCGTCGCGCGGCTGGCGCTGGATTCGGGCGGGGCGCTCGGGCGCGAGGAATTCGGCGACACCTTCGCGTACCGCCTCAACGTCAGCGGCAACCGCGCGGATGGCTGGATCCGGCCGGAGGGCGATTTCCGCAACCTCGCCGTCTCGGCCGCCCTGCTGTTCCAGCCGAGCCCGGACCTCGCCGTCACGGTGAGCCACGACCTCGGCTACCAGGAGCCGGCGCGCTACTGGGGCACGCCCCTGGTCGAGGGTAGGATCCCGGACCTGATCCGGTTCAACAACTACAACGTCCGCGACGCGAAGATTACCTGGTCGGATAACTGGACCCAGTTCAAGACCGAGTGGACGCCCTCGGACGACATCATCGTGCGCAATACGGCCTATCGGCTCACCAGCCGGCGGCATTGGCTCGATACCGAGCAATACACCTACAACCGCGGCACCGGGCTGGTCGACCGGGGCAGCTACACCGAGATCTACCACAGCCAGGAACAGGTCGGGAATCGCCTGGACGCGAGCGTCAAGGGCAACCTGTTCGGCCTGCCGAACGCGTTCGCGGTCGGGTTCGACGTGAACCACATCGACTTCCGCCACACGAACAATTTCACCTTCGACCAGACCACCAGCGTGCCGCTGATAGGCTATGATCCAGGATACTTCCCGCAGAACGGGCGGGCGCAGCCGGCCTACGCGACACAGACCAGCCAGGCCTCGGTCTTCGCCGAGGACCGGGTGATCCTGTCGGACAAGCTCTCGTTCCTCACCGGCGTGCGCCTGGACGTGCCGACGCTCCGTCGCGAGGATTTGCAGAGCGGATCGCAGTTCGAGAAAACCTATCAGGCGCTCGGCTACCGGTTCGGGCTGGTCTACAACCCGACGCCGGACAGCGCGCTCTACGCCCAGTACAGCTTCGCGACCGACCCGGTGAACAGCCTCATCACCCTGACGCAGTCGCTCTCAGGGTTCCAGCTCGCCACCGGCACGCAGGTTGAAATCGGCGCCAAGGGCCTCGCATTCGACGGCGCACTGGAATGGACGGTTGCCGGATACCGGATCGTCAAGGACAACCTGATCTCGACCGTGCCGGGTCAGCCGACCGTGTCGACCCAGGTCGGCCAGCAATCCTCGCAGGGCTTCGAGCTGGCGCTTGGCTGGCACCTCGCCCCGGGCTGGCGGCTGGACGGCAACCTCGCGCTCCTGCACGCGCAATACGATACGTTCAATCAGAGCGTGAACGGCGCGACCGTCTCGTATGCCGGCAACCAGCCGATCGACGTGCCCGAGCGGGTCGCCAATCTCTGGCTGACCTGGGACTTTGCCCGCGCCTGGACGGCACGCGTGGGGCTCCAGAACGTCGGCCAGGTCTACAGCGACTTCTCCAACACGGCCCGGCGCCCGGCCTACCACCTCGTCAACCTCGTGCTCGACCATCAGGTGACGGCGGATTCGCGCCTGAGCCTGCGGGTCTACAACCTGTTCGACAAGGTCTACGCGATCAGCGGCAACGCCGTGAACGGGGTCGGCACCAACTGGCTGCTCGGCCGGCCGCGCTCGATGGAAGTCGCCTACACGGTGACTTGGTGAGGCAGCGGGTCGGCAAAGCCGCGCGTCGCTGGCTGCTGCTGGTCCACCGCTGGGCCGGGATCGCCACGGCCCTGTTCTTCGCCCTGTGGATCGGCTCCGGACTGGTGATGCTCTACGTGCCGTTCCCGGCACTCACAGCGGCCGAGCGCCTCGCGCGCCTCGCCCCGATCGACTGGGAGACCGTCGCGGCCTCACCGGACACGGCCCTCGCCGCCGGCGGCCTCGCGAGCGTGCCGGCGGCGTTCGCCCTGGAGATGCGCGGCGATGAGCCGGTCTACCGGATCACAGGCCGCGACGGAGCGCGGGTGACCGTCTCGGGCCGTACCGGTGCGCGGCTCGGCCCGGTCGATGCGGAGGCGGCCTTGCGGCTCACCGCCGGGGATCGGCCGGATGCCCGCGTCGATCCGGTCGAGCGGGACCAGTGGACCGTGACCGCTCGCTACGACCCGCTCCGGCCGTTCCACAAGGTCGTCTTCGAAGACCCGGAGGCGACCGAGCTCTACGTCTCCGCGGTAACCGGGGAGATCGCCCTCGACACGACCCGGTTCGAGCGGGCCTGGAACAGGCTCGGTTCGGTGCCGCACTGGATCTACCTGACGCCGCTGCGCGCCCGGGCGGAGCTGTGGCGTGCGGTGCTGCTCTGGCTCTCCGGATTCGCCGCCCTCGGGGCGGTCAGCGGCTTGGTCGTCGGGATCTGGCGCCTGCGCCTGCGCCGCCGCTATGCGCACGGCGCCGTCACGCCCTATCGCGGGCTGGCGCGCTGGCACCACCTGTTCGGCTTGGCGGGCGGGCTGGGGCTCGGGGCGTTCATCCTGAGCGGCTGGATCTCCATGAACCCGAACCGCTGGTTCGCATCGAGCGCGCCGCCGACCGCGCTGCGCAGCGCCTACGCTGGAACGCCGGGACCGCTCGGGCTCGATGTCGGGCGGCTGCGCGATCTCGCCGGCCCGGACACCCGGTCGCTGCGCTTCACCACGGTCGGCGGTCGCTGGTGGGTGGTCGCCGAGGCTGTGGACGGCCCCCGCGCTGTCGCACCGGACGGCGGCCCCGGTCCGGACGCGGCGGCCCTGGCCGCCGCCGCCGCGGACGCGATCCCCATGGGACATCTACGGGCAGCGGGCCTGCTCGGGGCGTACGATGCCTACTGGTATCCGCATGGGGTGGACCCGCGTCCCCTGCCGGTTCTGCGCCTGCGCTTCGACGATCCGGACGCAACCTGGCTCCATATCGACCCGCGCGACGGCACCATCCTGCAGCGCCTCGACCGCTCGGGTCGCATCAACCGTTGGCTGTTCGATGCGCCCCACCGCCTCGACTTCCCGTTTCTGAGCGGACGGGCCGCCCTGCGCGACGCGGCGCAGTGGCTCCTGAACCTGCTCGCCGCCGGGATCGCGGTCACCGGGATCGTCGCGGGCTGGCGGCGCCTCGGCCGGACTGTTTCGACGCGGGCTCGCTGAGCGGAATGGGGCAGCTCTTGGCAACCGCCCCGGCAGTCCAGGGCCGCGGAGCGGAGCCTGGATGACGGGGCGGTTGCTCGGTGGACGGCTGCCTAACGCTCTGCCGCCTCGAAGAACCGCGTCCAGGTGAACCGCCGCGACTTGCGTTCGCCTGCGCCCTTCGACCTCAGACGTGTGGCGATGCCAGGTCATCCTCCGCGAACTGGGACGCGGATCGCTCCTCCGGCACGAGCGGCAGCGCCACCGTCGTCCCGGTCCGCGCCGAGGTCAAAGCCGCGTCGATGCAGGCCATCACCTGGAGGGCCTCCAGCGCCGGCGTATGGTCGGCGGCGCCCCGGGAGATCCCGTGAGCCACGTCTTGGTAGAACCGGCGCTGGTCCCCGGCCAATGCGGGCAGGCGCCTCACGCTGCCGCGCCCGTCATGGACCGCGATCCCGTCCGGATCCTGGCCCCAACCCGGGGCGCCCGGAGCCATGCCGGCGAGAAGCTGCTGCTCCTGTCCGTCGAGGTGTTGCTTGACGAGGCTGCCGCCCTCGCCGTGGACGACGAAACGGGGCGATCCACCGGCGACCACCATGCTGGCGTGCAGGACCACGCGCACGTCCGGATAGTCCAGCACCACGTGGGCCCAATCGTCGGACAGCGCACCTTTGCGCAGCCGAGCCAGGTTCGCGGTCACCCGGTCCGGCAGACCGAAGAGCTGGAGCGCCTGGTCGACGAGGTGCGGGCCGAGATCGTACCAGATCCCGCTTCCCGGTCCGGCCCCCTCCCGCCACCGGTCACGGACGCCGGGGCGGAACCGGTCGAAATGCGATTCGAAATGCCGGACCTTGCCGATGACCCCGTCCGCGATGGCGGTTCGGACGCTGAGGAAGTCGCTGTCCCAGCGCCGGTTGTGGAACACCGACAGCCTCCGGCCATGGCGGCGCGCCAGCGCGACCAGGCTGCGCGCCTCGGCGAGGTCGAGGGTGAAGGGCTTGTCGATGACGACGTGCTTGCCGGCCGCCAGGGCGATCCGAGCCAGGGGCGCGTGCGTGTCATTGGGGGATGCGATGACCACGAGATCGACGCTGTCCGAGGCGGCGACCGCACCGGGATCGGCGATGACGCGCATACCGGAAAGGTCGGCCTGGACCTTGGCCTTATCCCGCGAAGCGACCAATCGGAGGTCGAGCGCCGGAACTGCACGGATCAGCGGCGCGTGGAAGGTCTTGCCGGCATAGCCGTAGCCGATCAGGCCGACTCGGATCGGTGCAGTCGCGCTCGCCATGCAGGTGTCGTCCGGTCGGAATCATCGGGGCCACGCGCTTATAGCCCCGCGGCCGACACCGGTTCACCACTTCCGGAGCGCGAAACCTCCGATGCTGTCCAGACGGAGGCCACCGTGAGCTTCCTTCATCGTCATCACGCGCGCAACGAAGCGACCCAGGGCGGCGCGGCACGTCCGAGGATGGCGCCTTACTGGGTCGCGTCGCTGCACTCGCGCAGACGGAGGCGCTCGCAGGCCATCGCGTGAAACCATATCCGGTGCGGCCGGCGTCTCAGCCCGCCCTCAGAACCGCGCGGTCAGGAACAATCGCACGTTCCGCCCCGGCAGCAGGATCTCGTCCTTCTTGAACGAGGTCGAGTTGCGGATGTCGGCGTCGAGCAGGTTCCGGCCCTGGACCCCGAGGGTGATCGCGCTCGCCCCGTAGACCGCCGGATCGACCGCCTTGGTGTAGCTCAGCTCGGCGCGCAGATCGTCGTAGCCGGGGGTGGGGGTCTCGAAAAGGGCGGTCGCCTGGTGGTCGAAGGCATGGAGCAGGTTCACCCGGGCGAACCAGCCATCGGCCCGCAGGTAGACGCCGCCGCCGAGCCGGTAGGGCGGGATGCGCGGCACGTTGGTACCGTTGTCGAACTGCGCGCGCACGAAGTCGAATTGGGCCTCGATGCCGGCGAAGCCGTTGCCGACTGGCAGGATGTCGTACTGGCCGATGATCTCGGCACCGTAGAAGGTGGCGTTCTGCTGCTGGTAGACGATCTGCCGATTCTCGGTGCCGGTGCCGCAGGACGCGAAGTCGTCGTCGCAGGCGAGCCCGGTGAAGTTGCGGTAGATGAAGCCCGTGTAGCGCGTGTAGTAGCCGGTGGCGTCGAGGCGCAGCGGACCCTCGGCCCGGCGGATGCTGGCCTCCACGGTTCGGGCGCGTTCCTTCTTGAGGTCCGGGTTGCCGATCTCGAAGGTCGCGGTGGCGTCGTGCGGCCCCTGCGAGAACAGCTCGTAGCCGGTGGGTCCGCGCTCGACATAGGAGCCGTTGAGGCTCGCCACGAAGCCGAGGGGCAGGTCCTGCAGGGCGCCGATGCTGGCGCTCTTCGGGGCGAAGCGCCGGGTCCGGGCGTACTGGAACGGATCCTGCCCGTCGACCGGGGCGTAGTCCGCGGGGAACTGCGCCGCGATGCTTGACAATCGGTCCACCTCGTAGCGGCCGGCCGCCTGCAGCCGCGTGCCGGGGCGCAGCTCCAGCTCCTCGAACAGGTAGACCGCGTTGGCCCGGGATTCGGTCTTGGGCAGGAACGATTCGAGCTGGGTGTTGATCACCCGCCGGTCCGACTGGAAGCCGAGCGCCCCGGTCAGCACGCCGAACGGAGTCTCGACCGGGACGTGCTGGAGTTCCAGCCGCCCCTCGGCCTCGCGGTTCTTGAAGATCGCCTGGACACCCTCGATCCCATCCTCGCCGATGCCGACCTCGTTGTGGCGGTAGACCGAGTATCCCGCCCAGTAGCGGATCACTTCGAACGGGCCGTCGAGCGGCCGGTACTCGCCCCGCGACAGGACCCGGTCCTGGTTCGGGGTCAGGCGGGTGCGGTTCTGCTCGGCGACGCCGCCCGGGATCGCGTAGATCGCGTCGTAGTGGCTGAACGAGATGCCGACGAAGCCGCGGTCGCCGATCGCCGAGATGCCGACCGCGCCGCCCTGCGACTCGTTGTAGGAGTTGCGCTGGATCCCGCCCGGGATCGCGTAGCTGTCGTTGGCGGTCCTGAAGCCGTCGGCGTGAACCGCAATCCCGTCGCCGCCCGCATCCACGGTGGCGGCGCCGAGCCGGCCGTTGTCGACGCTGGAGAAGCCCGTGGTGACCTGACCCTGCACGCCGTTCGCCGGGATGAAGGTCGGCACCCGGTTGTTGTCGGCCGAGACCACGCCGCCGATGGCACCGGAGCCGTAGCGCAGGGTCGCGGGTCCGCGGATCACCTCGATCCGGTCGGAGACCAGAGGGTTCACCGGGACCGCGTGGTCCTCGCCGAGATCCGAGACGCCGCCGTTGACGATGCCGTTCTCCTGGATGCGCACGCGGGCATTGTCGAGGCCGCGGATGATCGGCCGCGAGGCTGCGCCCGGCGCGTAGGTGGTGGACGAGATACCCGGCCGGTCGAACAGGGCGTCCCCCAGGGTCCGGGGCTGGTCGCGGGCGATCTGGTCCTGGGTGACCACGGTGACCGGCGAGAACGTGTTGGTGGCCACCGGAAGAATGCCGGTCTGGAGCGGCGCCGCGGGTCCGGCCGCAGGCTGGCCGGTCTGGAGCGGGCTCGGGCTGGTGACGCTGATCTCGTCGAGGGCCACGGCCTTCTGCGCCTGCGCCGGCACGGCGAACAGGACGGCGTAGACGGGCGCCGACAGAATCGTGCCGGCCAGGAAAGCAAGGCGTCGCGTCGAGGTCATCGAGACTCACACAGTGTTATATCGTTTCATTCTGGCTTCGGAGCGGATCGATGCAAGGGCCGATCGTGCGGCTTCTCGTGATCGATCGGAAACGTTACATCGTTACAACACCCGGAACGGCGGGCTTCGACGGGACGGTGTGCCGAAGGTTGAAAATGCAATGTTATAACGTTTGTATCATGGCATGACCAAACTCCATCGACGCCTTCCCGTCACCGTTCTCTCCGGCTTTCTGGGAGCCGGCAAAACGACGCTGCTCAATTACGTGCTCAACAATCGCGACGGCCGGCGGGTCGCCGTCATCGTCAACGACATGAGCGAGGTGAACATCGACGCTAACCTCGTGCGGGCCGGTGGCGCCGGCCTGTCTCGAACCGACGAGACCCTGGTCGAGATGACCAACGGCTGCATCTGCTGCACCCTGCGCGACGACCTGCTGGACGAAGTCCGGCGCCTGTCCGAGGCGGGACGATTCGACTAGCTGCTGATCGAAGGCACCGGGATTGCCGAGCCGCTGCCGATCGCTTCGACCTTCGCGTTCCGGGACGAGGCCGGGCGCGCGCTCTCGGACGTCGCCCGCCTCGACACGATGGTGACGGTGGTCGATGCCGTGAACCTGCTGAAGGATTACCGCTCGGCCGCGTTCCTGCGCGAGCGCGGCGAAACGGCGGGGGCGGAGGATACCCGCACGCTCGTGGACCTGCTGGTGGAGCAGATCGAATTCGCCGACGTGGTGGTGATCAACAAGGCGCACGACGTCTCGGACGCGCACCTGGCCCTGGTCCGCTCGGTGGTGCGCGGGCTGAACGCGGATGCGCGCATCCTTGAAATCGATTACGGGCGCGCACCCCTCGACGCGATCCTCGATACCGGGCTGTTCGAGGAGGAGAAGGCGCAACAGCATCCGCTCTGGTTCAAGGCGCTGTACGGCGCGCACGAGCACGTGCCAGAAACCGAGGAATACGGGATCACGTCCTTCGTCTACCGAGCGCGGCGGCCGTTCGATCCGCAGCGCTTCAACGCTTTTGTCAACGAAACCTGGCCGGGGCTGATCCGGGCCAAGGGCCATTTCTGGCTGGCGACGCGGCCGGACTGGGTCGGGGATTTCTCGCTAGCCGGCGCCGTGGCGCGGGTCTCGGCCATGGGCTTCTGGTGGTCGGCAGTGCCGCGCCGACGCTGGCCGGAAGCGCCCGAGTTCCGGGAGCGCCTCGACGCGGTCTGGAGCGAGGTCTGGGGCGACCGGCGCCAGGAATTGGTGTTCATCGGCACCGGGATGGACCGGGACGCACTCACCGAAGCCCTGGATGCGTGCCTCGTGGCGACCGACGACGCGGAGACGTTCGACCCCAAAGCCTATCGCGACTTGCCGGACCCGTTCCCGGCCTGGCGCCAGGCGGCCTGAGCCGGCAGCCCGTCAGACCGGGATCGCCTCGACCTCGTCTTCGGCCTCTGCATCGATCTCCGCGTCGACATCGGTGAGCTGGCCGGAGGCGCCGGCCGCCTCGGCGAGGCCGCGGGCGGCCTTGCGGAGGAGCTTGCGGAGGCGGCGCCGGTCGGTCTTGTCGAGATGGTCGAGCAGCTCGGCCTCGACATCCTCCTGGATCCGCTCGATGGCCTCGGCCTTCGCCAGGCCGGCCTCGGTGAGCTGCACCCGCACGACGCGGCCGTCACCCGATTCGGCCCGGCGCTCCACGATGCCGAGAGCCGCGAGCCGGGTGACCGTCTTGGACGCGGTCGGCGGGCGGACCCGCAGGAGGGCGGCGAGGTCGCCCATCGTCATGGTGCCGGCGGCGGCGAGCGCCTGGACCACCTGTTCCTGCCCGGCGAACAGGCCGAGCTTGGCCAGCCGGTCACCAGTACGGGCGCGGTGCAGGCGCGCAGCCTGCACCAGGGCCCAGCCGACGCTGCGCACGCCAGGTGGCCGCATCTTCTTGGACGAACCTTCGGACGCACCCGCGTCCTTGGCCTCGCGCTCACGTTTCTGCTTGTCGCCCACCGGAGCGCCCGCATCTATGCCGGCGGCCGCCGGACCATCCTGAACCTGCACCGTCCACTCCCGTCCCAAGGCCGCCCGGTTTCCTGTGGCGCGCGCGGGTGACGGTGCGATGACGGGGGCCGAAAACGCCCTGCACTCAACAGGGCATCAAGCGCTTCAGCCGGTCAAGGATGTCCTCGCCCGTGCACGGACGGGCGATGAAGTCGGCATGGGCGGGCATCCGGGCCGGATCGGGCGCGGCCCGCCCGGACACGATGAGAATCGGCAGTTGCGGGCGGGCCTCGGCCACCGCGCTCGCCAGGTCGAAGCCGTCGGTCTTTCCCGAGAGCTGGACGTCCGTCACCAGGCCACAGATGTCAGGCCGCGCCTGCAGGATGCTGAGCGCCCGCTCGGCGGAGGCACATTGCACCGTGTCGTAACCGCCATCCTCCAGCACGTCCCCGAGGTCCATGATCGTCAGCGCCTCGTCCTCGACGAGGAGGATCACCGGCCGATCGCCGCCCGAAACCGTCTGCTCGCTCGCCACTGTGTACTCCCTCCGGCAGCGTCCGACCGCGAGGGCCGCCGCACGCGTTGTCAGCGGTGAGCCAACGGCAGAAACGGTTCCAGGTTGCAGGGCGGCGTGGCGACGGCTCGCGGGATCGTGTCGCGGATGCGCTCAGGCGAGCGCAGCGGCCTGCTCGGATACGACGTCGACGACCGCTTCGATCAGTCGGTCGAGATCGGCGTCCGGAATGGTCAAGGCCGGGGTGAGATAGACAATGTCGCCGAACGGCCGCACCCAGACGTCCCGGTCGAGGAAGCCCGCCTTGAGGGCGGCGAGGTCGGGCGGCGCGGTGAACTGTACCGCCCCGAGGGCACCCAGGACCCGGACATCCGCCACGCCGGGCAGTCCCTTCAGGCCGGACAGCCCATCCGCGAGCCGGCGGGCGATGGCACCGGCCTGTTCGAGGCGCGGCTCGGTCGCGAACAGGTCGAGGCTGGCATTGGCCGCCGCGCAGGCCAGCGGATTGGCCATGAAGGTCGGGCCGTGCATCAACGCTGCCGCCGGATCCTCGGACCAGAACGCCTCGAACACCTCCGTCCGGGCGACCGTGGCCGCCAGCGCCATGGTGCCGCCGGTGAGCGCCTTCGACAGGCACAGGATGTCCGGCACGATCCCGGCCTGCTCGCAGGCGAACAGGCTGCCGGTGCGCCCGAATCCGGTGAAGATCTCGTCGGCGATCAACGGCAGGCCGTGCCGGCGAGCGAGGCGGGCGACGGTCGCCAGCACCTCCGGCGGGTGCAGGACCATCCCACCCGCACCCTGGACGAGGGGTTCGACGATCACGGCTACCAGCGTCTCGCGGTGGGCGGCCAGAGCCGCATCCAGCGCCTCCGTCTCGACCAGGCTCCGCGGCAGGTCACAGAACACCTGGCTGGGCAGGTAGGCGCCGAAGCGGCGATGCATGCCCTCCTCGGGGTCGCAGACCGACATCGCGCCCATCGTGTCGCCGTGATAGCCGCCCCGGAAGGCCAGCACTTTCGTCCGGCCGCTCACCCCGCGATTGAGCCACATTTGGGCGGACATCTTCAACGCGACCTCGACGGCGACCGAGCCCGAATCGCTCAGGAACACGTGGTCGAGATCCCCTGGCAACAGCGCGGAGAGCCGTGACGCCAGCCGCTCCGCCGGGGCATGGGTCAGGCCGCCGAACATCACGTGCGGCATCCGCGCCAGCTGGTCGGCCACGGACCAGGCGATGTGGGGATGGTTGTAGCCGTGCACGGCCGTCCACCAGGACGCGATCCCATCCACCAGCTCGCGGCCATCGGCCAGCACGATGCGGCTGCCATGCGTCGCCACCGCCTCCAGGGGCGGAGCGGCCACGCCCATCTGCGTGTAGGGGCGCCAGAGAGTCTGTTTCAACGGTCGATCGGACGTCATGGCGGAGGGATGGGCGGCAAGGCCGGAGTGGTCAAGCAGACGCGCGATCCGGCGTGTGAACGGACTGAAGCCGCTATGTCCGCCGGCGGCGGTAAGACAGGCGAATCGCGAGCAGTATTTGTTCTGTGCTGACGAGGGACGCCACGCCGGGGCGCTCCGAGTACCCCACGCACAACTTCCGCAGCTCCGCGCCGGTCGCTACCTTGACATCCACCGCCCCCGCGGCCCCATCACGCACCTGATGGACAGCCTCGACGCCTTCGCCCGCACCAAACTCGACGCGCTGGAAGCCGGCAGCCTGCGGCGGCGGCTCACGCCAACCGAGCGCGGCACCGGAGCCGCGGCGTCGCGCCGGGGCAGGGCGCTCGTCTCGTTCTCATGCAACAACTATCTCGGACTGTCGCATCACCCGCGGGTGATCGCCGCCGCGCAAGAGGCGGCCGGCCGCTATGGGGCCGGGGCGGGCGGCTCGCGCCTCGTCACCGGCGACCACCCCTATCTGGGCGCCCTGGAAGAGGGACTCGCCCGCCACAAGGGCGCCGAAGCCGCCCTGGTGTTCGGCAGCGGCTATCTCGCCAATCTCGGCATCACCCCGGCGCTGGCTGGGCGCGGCGACGTCGTGGTGCTTGATGAACTCTCCCATGCCTGCATGTGGGCGGGGGCGCGGCTGTCGGGCGCCGCAGTGCTGACCTTTCGACACAACGATCCGGCCGACCTCGCGGACAAGCTCGCGGCGCACCGCCCGCACCACGCCCGCGCCCTCGTCTTGACCGAGCGGGTGTTCAGCATGGATGGCGACCGGGCGCCGCTCGGCGATCTGCTGGGTGTCGCGGAAGCCTTCGACGCCTGGACGCTGGTCGACGACGCCCACGGGATCGGGGTGGTCGAGGACGGGCCGCGGGCACCGCTGGAAATGGGCACGCTGTCGAAGGCGCTCGGCTCTTACGGCGGCTATCTCTGCGCCTCGCGGCCGGTGATCGACCTGATGACGAGCCGCGCCCGGAGCTTCGTCTACACCACCGGCCTACCCCCGGCCTCGGCCGCTGCAGCCCTGGAAGCGCTGGCGATCCTGGAGGAGGAACCGGCCCGGCGCGCCCGGCCGCTGGCGCTGGCCCAACGCTTCACCGCCCGCCTCGGCTTGCCCGAAGCCGAGAGCGCCGTGGTGCCGGTCCTGGTCGGCGACGCGCAGGCGGCGCTCGAAATCTCTACGGCCCTGGAGGCTGCCGGCTTCCTGGTCGTGGCCATCCGCCCCCCGACCGTACCGGCCGGGACCGCGCGGCTGCGGGTCGCGTTCTCGGCGGCCCACACGGATGCGCAGGTCGACGCCCTGGCCGACGCGGTAGCGGCGCTGACCGGCCGCGCTTCCCGTCCCTGAGCGCCGACCCTATACCTCGTCGCCGACGCTCCCGCACAAGAGGAGCCGGCCGGCACAGATCAACCCTGAGGACGACGCCATGGACGCCACCGCTCTGCGAGCCCTCCAGGCTCCGATCAAGGACCAGTACCGCACGGCGCCGGATTCGGCGGTGATCACCCTGAAGGCGCGGGGTACCCTCGACGACACCAAGATCGCCTGCAAGGTCGAGACCGGCCGCGCCATCGCGGAAGCCGGGCTCCACCCGGCGACCGGCGGCTCCGGCCTCGAACTGTGCTCCGGGGACATGCTGCTCGAAGCGCTGGTCGCGTGCGCGGGCGTGACCCTCAAGGCAGTGGCGACGGCGCTCGCGATTCCGCTGCGCTCCGGCACCGTTCATGCGGAGGGCGACCTCGATTTTCGCGGAACGCTCGGCGTCGATAAGGATGCGCCTGTGGGCTTCCGTAGCATTCGGCTGTTCTTCATTCTGGATACCGACGCCTCGGAGGACAAACTCGCAGACCTGCTCAAGCTGACCGAGCGCTACTGCGTCGTGTTCCAGACCCTGAACCACAAACCCGCGTTGTCGGTCGCCGTCACGTCGGCCTGAGGGAACACGACGATGGCCGGCGACATCACCCAGACGGAATACTGGAACGGCGAGGTCGGCACCCGCTGGGCCCGCAATCAGGCGGTGCTCGACGCGGTGTTCGCACCGCTCACCGAGGCGCTGTTCGCGCGCCTGACGCTCCAGCCCGGGCAATCCGTGCTCGATATCGGCTGCGGCTCGGGCACCACGACGCTGGAGGCCGCCCGCCGGGTCGGTCCGCAAGGGAGCGTGACCGGCGCGGACATCTCGGCGCCGCTGCTCGCGGTCGCCCAGGACCGGGCCGAGGCGGAACCACCCGGTGCCGCGCCGATCCGGTTCGTCGAGGCGGACGTGGAGAACGCCGCTCTCGGAACCTATCAGCAGGCCTTGTCACGGTTCGGCGTGATGTTCTTTCCGGAGTCGGCCCACGCCTTCGCCAACATCCGCCGGATGCTCCAGCCCGAGGGACGGCTGACCTTCCTGTGCTGGCGGGCGCTGCCGGAGAACCTTTGGGTGACGGTGCCGCGCGATGCGGTGCTGCCGCTCCTGCCCGAGATCCCGCCGCCGCCGCAACCGGATACGCCCGGCCCGTTCCGCTTCGCCGACCAAGAGCAGCTGGTCGCGCTGCTGCGCGGCGCAGGTTTCGGGACCGTGACCTGTGACGCGATCGACCGGGACGTGGTGCTCGGCCGCGGCGCCAGCGAGACAGAGGCGGCGGAGGCCGCCGCCCATGTCGCGCTCAATCTCGGGCCGACCGCGCGTCTCCTCCGCGAGGCCGAGCCAGATCTGCGTGCCCGGGCCGAGGCCGCCGTCACCGCGGCCCTGCACCCGCACGCGGAGGGCGGTATCGTCAGTCTGCGCGCCTCCTGCTGGCTGGTCCAGGCAAGCTTACGACCTGCACGATCACACGGGCTTCCTGTCGGAGTGCCTGCGGCGGCCTGCACCGTCCCCGGATGAAACGCGCCCCTTTTCCGGGCCGCCCGGAATGTCAGCGGACGGTGATCCGGGAGCCAGAGCCGCGGAGCGGTCCAATCGCGAAACGACGCGCTAACCCTCGGCCGCTTCGCGTCACCGCGTGCTGGATCCCGGGTCGCAGTTCGCTGCCGCAGGATCGGTTTTGATTCAGAACCCCAACGCCCCGCCGTCGGAACGCGGGTCGTGCATCGCCTCGATCCGCCCATCGCGGGCCCGGCGGACGAGCATGCCGGCATGGCCCAGCGTGTCGCTGTAGGGTACGCCGACCGGCTCGATCTGGTGGCCCATGCGCTCCAGAGCCGACAGGATCGCCGGATCGAACCGATCCTCCACCTTCACGCTGAGCGAGGGCGCGCCCCAGGTCCGGCCGTAGAGCAGCCGGGGGGCATCGACCGCATCGGCGACGGAAAACCCGTAATCGGCGTAGCGGCAGAAGATCTGCGCCTGAAATTGCGGTTGGCCGTCGCCGCCCATCGCGCCGTAGGCCATGACCCGGCCGTCATCGAAACAGGCCAGCGCCGGGATCAGGGTGTGGAACGGGCGCCGCCCGGGCTCCAGCGGGTTCACGGCGTCCGGGTCGAGGGAGAACGAGACGCCCCGGTTGAGCCAGTCGATGCCGGTGCGCGGCAGAACCACCCCGGAACCGTATTCCCAGTAGACCGACTGGATGTACGAGACCGCCAGCCCGTCGCGGTCGATCGCCCCCATCCAGACGGTGTCGCCGGGGGAATCGCGCAAGGGAACCGTTGCGGCGCGCTTCATGTCGATACGCGCGGCTTCCGTGGCGAGGAAAGCCGGCACCAGGAACTCCTCCATGTCGTGCCGCAGGCGGCCGAAATCGGTCACCACCCGGTCGCGGATCGCGAAGGCGCGCTTCGTCGCCTCGATCAGCCCGTGATAATGCGCCGTGCTCTCCGGGGTGGCGACATTCAGGCGGTCGAACAGGCCGAGGATGATCAAGGCCGCGAGCCCCTGGGTCGGGGGCGGGAAGTTGAACAGCGTGGCGTCGCGCCGACGCATCGCCAAGGGCCTGCGCTCGACCGCCTGGTAGGCCTTGAGGTCGGCCCGGGTCACCGGCGCGTCGAGGCGTTCCAGGTCGGCGCCGATCTCGTGGGCGACATCGCCTCGATAAAAGTCGTCCAGCCCGGCATGTGCGAGCTGCTCGAGGGTCGCCCCGAGGGCCGAGAGCTTGCGGATCTCGCCCGCCCGGTAGGGCTTGCCGTCGTTGAGAAAGGTCGCGGCGAAGTTCGGGGCCTCATGCAGGGTGTCGCCCGGTTGCGGCTTGTAGCGCTCCTCGCTGGGTGAGACCGGGACACCGTCGCGGGCCTGGGTGATCGCGTCGGCGAGCAACACGTCCAGGGGCAGGCGGCCGCCGAGCGCCTTGGACAGCGCCAGAGCGAGGTCCCAGCCGCCGACCGCGCCGGCCACCGTCACCATGGCGTCGGGGCCGCGCGACGGGATCGTATCGTAGCCCTTTTCACGGTAGCGCTGGATCGTCGCGAGGCGCCCGGCCGGCCCGCATGCCTCGATGCCGCGCACCCGGCCGCCGCGCTCGCGAACCAGCCAGAATCCATCGCCGCCGATGCTGTTCATGTGCGGGTAGACCACGGCGATCGAGGCCGCCATCGCCACCATCGCCTCGATGGCGTTGCCGCCCTGTGCCAGCACGGTCCGGCCGGCCGAGGCCGCGAGATGGTGAGGGGCCGCGACAGCGCTGTCGGAGAAGACGGGGGTCTCGAGCATCGAAGATCCTGTGGTGTTCCAGCCGCAGCGTTAGGCAAGTCTGCGGCCGCTGCAAGGGACCACGGTTCGCCACGCCCGTCCCATGCTAGGAACGCCGATGCCCATCGCGCAGAAGCGGCCGATGTCGTTCAAGATTTTGCCTCCGTTGGCCCTCGGCCTCACCTTGGCCGCCCTGCCGGCCGCGGCGCAGCAGCGGGTGCGGACCGTCTACGAGGGTGCGGGCGCCGATCCGCGGATCTCGGTCTCGCAGCCGGAGAGCACCAGCCAGGCGTCCGGCGGCTATGTCCGGTCGATCGAGCCGTCGTTGGGCGCGCTTGGCGATCCCCTGGGGTTGCGCCCGGTGCTGAAAGCGCGTGGCATCGAGTACAGCGTCACCTACATCGCCGACCTATTGGGCAACCCGACCGGCGGTCTTCGTCAGGGGGCGATCGTCGAGGATCGCCTGAACCTGCGGCTCAACCTCGATCTCGACCGGCTGGCCGGCTGGGAGGGCGCGACGATCCACGCCAACGCCTACTTCATCCACGGCACCGGCTTGTCGCGCTACTATGTCGGCGACCTGCTCACCACGAGCGTGATCGAGGCGCTGCCGTCGAGCCGGCTGTACGTGCTGTGGTTCGATCAGAGCCTGATGGACGGGCAGCTCGGCCTCCGGATCGGCCAGCAGGCGGCCGACACCGAGTTCTTCGTCAGCCAGACCGCGACTTTGTTCGTGAACTCCACCTTCGGCTGGCCGGCGATCACCGGGCTCGACCTGCCGAGCGGCGGTCCGGCCTATCCGCTCTCGGCGCCCGCGATCCGCGCGAAGTACGCGCCGGGCAATGGTTTCTCCCTTCAGGTCGGGCTCTACGATGGCGATCCCGCGGGGGCGAACCGGCCAGGCCCGGATCCGGAGGCGCAGCGACTGAACCGTACCGGCACGAACTTCCGGACCAACGACCCGGCCCTGATCGTCGCCGAGGCGACCTACGCGTTCAATATCGAGCCGGGAGCCAAAGGCCTGCCCGGCGACATCACGTTCGGCGGCTGGCAGCATTTCGGCCGGTTCGACAGCCTGCGCTTTGACATCACCGGGGTGCCGCTGGCCGACCCGAACGCCACCGGCATCGGCCGCCCCCTGCGCGGCAATGCCGGCTTCTACGGCATCTACGACCAGACCCTGTACCGGGAATCCGGCAAGGACGACGAGGGCCTCGGCTTCTTCGTGCGCACCGCCTACTCGCCGACCCGCTCAAGCCTGATCGACGCCTACGTCGATGCCGGCCTCGCCTACAAGGGCCTGTTCGACGGCCGCGACGACGACACCGTCGGGCTCAGCCTCGCTCATGCCCGGATCAGCGACGACGCCCACCGGGCCGACCGGGACACGATCCTCTACACCGGCGTCCCGACGCCGCGGCGACGGGCTGAGACGGTGCTGGAGGCGACCTACCAAGCCGTGGTGGTTCCGGGCTTCACGGTGCAGCCCGACCTCCAATACGTCTTCCATCCGGGTGCCGGCATAGCCAGCCCGGATGGACGCCGCTTGCGCAACGCGGCGGTGCTCGGGGTGCGCGCCAGCGTGCAGTACTGAGCCGTCCGGCCTGGAACGGGCGCGGACCTGCCCTCTTTCAGAGCTATGGTAATCTTCGAGTGGGTTGTCGGCGTCCTGTTCGGCGCCGTCCTTTTGGCCGCGCTGGCGCGTCGGCTGGGTGCGCCTTACCCGGCGTTCCTGGCGCTCGGCGGCGTCGCGCTGGCCTTCGTGCCCGGGGTGCCGAACCTGCGGCTCGATCCCGAACTGGCGCTCGCCCTGTTCCTCGCCCCCGTCCTGCTTGATGCCGGCTTCGACGCGTCCCTGCGGGACATGCGCGAGAACTGGCGCGCGGTGTTCGGGTTGGCGGTGGGCGCGGTGGCGGTCACGACGCTCGCCGTCGCGCTCGTGGCCCATCTCATTGTGCCCGACATGCCGATCGCGGCCTGCATCGTGCTTGGCGCCGTGGTCGCGCCGCCCGACGCCGTGGCGGCCCTGGCGGTGCTGAAGCACGCGCCGATGCCACACCGGCTCGCCACGATCCTGCGCGGCGAGAGCCTTCTGAACGACGCCGCATCGCTGATCATCTACCGCCTGGCGGTGACGGCTGCGATGGCGGACGGCTTTCATCCGGCCGAGGTCGCCCCGGCCTTCATGCTCGGCGTGGTGGCCAGTTTAGCCGCCGGACCCTGCCTGGGCCTGGCCTTCGTCGCCCTGACGAAGCGCGTGACCGACCCGGCGAGCACCATCGTGATGCAGTTCGTCGCCGCGTTCGGGATCTGGCTCGCCGCGGAGCGTCTGGAGATGTCGGGGGTGCTGACCATCGTCACCTTCGCGGTCACGGTCGCCCGCCGGGCGCCCGGCATCACGGCCCCGCGCACCCGGGTGATCTCCTACGCGGTGTGGGACACGGCGGTATTCGTCCTCAACGTCCTAGCTTTCATCCTGATCGGCATTCAGATCGATCCGATCCAGGACCGCCTGACCGGTGCAGATTCCTGGCAGGCGATGTTCCTCGCCGCCGCGATCTTTGCCACCGTCGTGGTGACCCGTCTGGCCTGGGTCCTGCCCACGACCGGCCTCAAGGGCCTCGGCCTGCGTCAGGCCGGTGCCCGCGCGAAGTTCGGGCCGGGGCTCGCTCTGTCCTGGGCCGGGATGCGCGGCATCGTCACGGTCGCGGCCGCCCTGGCGCTGCCGATGGAGTTCCCGCACCGGGACCTCGTGGTGTTCACCGCCTTCTTCACGGTTTTGGGCACGCTGATCGTTCAGGGCCTGACCCTGCGTCCGCTGCTCGCGCACCTGAAGCTGGAGGACGACGATCCGGTTGGCCGGGAAGTGGGCTGGGCGCGCGCCGCCGCCTACAAGGCGGCCCTCGAGAGCCTGGCCGAATCCGGTGACGAGCCGGCGATCGATTCCCTGCGCGCCGAGTTCCGCTCGGCCCTCGAAGAGGCCGAGGCCCACGAGGAGGGCCTTGCTCCCGAGAGTCTCCCCTCGGATGCCGCCCGCCGCCGGTCGGTGGCGGCCGCGCGCAATGCGGTTCTCTCGCTGCGGCGGCAGGGCCGCATCGGCGACGATGCCTATTTCCTGCTGGAGGAGGAGTTCGACTGGGCCGAACTCAACGCCACGCCGAAGGCGGAGACCTGAGTCACAGCCTTCCTACGGCACCCGTTCATACATCCTTGCGCGCTGCGACCCGGGATTCGATCGCGTCCCAGACTGCCACCGAGAGGTCCGGGCCGCCGAGCCGCTGGATGGCCCGGATGCCGGTGGGGGAGGTGACGTTGATCTCGGTGAGATGTCCGTCGATCACGTCGATCCCGACCAGGATCAGGCCGCGCCGGGCTAGCTCCGGACCGATCGTCGCGCAGATCTCGCGCTCGCGCTCGGTCAGCTCCGAAGCCGAGGCGGCCCCGCCGCGCACCATGTTCGACCGGATGTCGTTGGCCGCCGGCACCCGGTTGACCGCGCCCATCGCCACCCCGTCCACCAGGATGATGCGCTTGTCGCCCTCGGTCACCCGGTCGAGGTAGCGCTGGATCACCCAGGCCTCCCGGAAGGTGGTGGCGAACAGGTCGAACATCGAGCCGAAGTTCGGGTCCGTCTCGGTGACCTTGAAGACGGCAGCGCCACCGTGCCCGTGCAACGGCTTCATCGCGACGGTGCCGTGCTCCAACCGGAAGGCCTCGATCTCGGCCTTGTCGCGGCTGATCAGGGTCGGGGGCATCAGCTCGGGAAAATCAAGCACGAACAGCTTCTCGGGCGCATTGCGCACCTCGAAGGGATCGTTGACCACCAGCGTCTCCGGATGGATCCGCTGCAGCATGTGGGTGGCCGTGATGTAGGCCATGTCGAACGGCGGATCCTGGCGCATCAGCACCACGTCCGCCTCGGCGAGGTCGATCCGCTCCGGCGGCGTCAGCGTGAAATGCGCGCCCTCGACGTCCTGGACCGTCAGACGCTCGACCCGAGCCGTGACCCGCCGGCCCTGCATCGAGAGCCGGTCGGGCGTGTAGTAGATCAGGTCATGACCCCGCCGCTGCGCCTCGAGCAGCAGAGCGAAGGTCGTGTCCCCGGCGATCCGGATGTTCTGGATCGGGTCCATCTGGACGGCGACAGTCAGGCCCATCGAAAATGCCCTTCGCCTGCGGCGCGTATCTGGACCGGTGAAATGCTCAATCGTCCGACAGCGACTTGCTGCCGGTGCGCTTGTCGTAGTCGCCGATCGCCGAGCGGCACTCGGGCGACAGGCGCTTGCGGTTGCGCGTCATGCACCGGTCGGCGTCCTGGCTGTTCGGATCGACGCCGGCGCAGAGACGGAAATAGTCGTTGGCGCAGCCGAGTTGCAGGCCCTGGTCCTCACGCTGGGCGTAGGCCGGGCCGGTGGCGAGCGCGAACAGCACGAGCGCACCCGTCGCCAGGCCGCAGCGGCGGTTGGAGCGCAGGAATCGTTCCGGAACGAGTCGCATTCAGCGGTGTCCTCAAATCTCGGTCGCGCGGAAAATCGGTGCGGCGGTCAGCTCGTCCGCTTGCGCCCGGCATATCGGTCGCGCTGGGCGGTAGGCAAGCGCCACGGCTCTGCATGGGTTCCCCGCGCGCAACGCCGCGCCCACGCTTCGCCGCTGTGTGGCGCCCGGGCCGCATCGTCGGCCAAGAAAAAGGGCCCCGTCCAAGAACGGACAGGGCCCCAGTCAAAGGGAGGAAACGCCCGCCATGGGCGAAACCCGCATCGCAATTCGCGCGCCAGACCAGCCAAAATGCCGCCCCGATCCGGGCCGGGATCCGGCAAGACTCCGTTAACCACGTCATGCTGAATGGGTTCTGTAGCCCTTGCCGACCCCCTCTGCAGGGCCCGGGCACTGCCGCTCGAGCCGCCGACAGGAGCCGGAGATTATGACCCCATTCAAGCCGCAGGTGACTGGCCAGACCCGCCTGCCGATGCCCGCCAACGATGCGGCACGCGACGCACGGCGGGATCCGCCCGCGGTCCTGCTGCCGTTCCCCGGGCCCGACGCGCGCCGGACCCGCCAATTGCCGCGCACCGACGAGCAGCGCGGCGAGATCCTGTTCTTCCTGGGCGTCCGTTACGAGCGCCTTGCCTCCTGAACGCAGCGATAGCCGCCGACCGGCCCGGCCAGGCGACGTTTCCGACGGTTTGATCATGCCTGTTCCGGACCGCCATCGGCCAAGCGTCGCACCCGTTGGAGACAGGCGCGCGAGCCGCGCGCACAGGGCCACCATCGTCCTGGCCGCCGGCACCGCGCTGGCGCTGCTCGCCGCCTGCACGCAGAGCGGCGATTTCGGCCGCCCCCGCACCGGCGTTTGGAATGGACTGATCGACACCACCGGCAGCTTCTCGTCGCGGGATCGCGGCCGGCTGATCCTCGATTCCGGCCTGACCGACGACGAGCAGGCGCTGCGCGACCGCGCCTGGCGCTTCGTCCAGCCGGCCAGCACCCTCACGGCATTCCAGGATGCCCTCTTCGGACTGGCCAGCGCGCACGCGACGCCGACTTGGCGGTTCGACGAGGTCGGCGCCTATTACGACACGCTGACCGCAGAGCCGTCGCGCTCCCCGGTCTCCCGCTACCGCCAGCTCGCCGACGACGCCACGGCCGATGCCCGCCTGATCCCGATCTTCACGGCGCTCGCCGCGCGGGTGATCGACGCGGATGCCGCGCGGCTGCGCAGCTTGCCCTTTGCCAAAACCCTCGACGACGCGGATATCCGCCTCGCAGCCCAGCATGTCGCCGAGAACCGCTGCCTGATCGCCTGGGTGCGGATCGAGGCCGGCCTGCGGCTGGCGCGCTACCGCTATGCCCTGGAGCATCTCTTCGCCCAGGCTCCGGCCAAGGAGTCGGTCGCGGCCGAGCGCTCGCTGGCCATGCTCGCCGCGCGCCGCAACCTGCTCGACCCGCTGCTGCCAGCGGACGCCGCGGCCCGATGCGGCCTCGAAGCCGCCATCGTGCCGGTCGCCGAGGCGCCGCCACTGGTCGTCAAATATTGAGTTGACCCGGCGTTACCGCCCAGCGGGCTTACCGCCGGCATCCTTGCCGCCGGCATCCTTGCCGCCGGACTCATCCGCAGGCATGTCGGTGGTGCACGAGACGGCTTGGACGGCGGCGTTAGCGCCGGGTCGCTGGCTCGGCAGGCCGGCGATCACCCGCACGACCACGACGCCCCGCGTGTCCGGCGCGACGATGCGCACGTCACGGCTCGGGTCATTCTCGTCGTCGTCGGCCAGAGCCTCGTCGTACTGTGCCCGGGTGAGGATCACGAGATCGAGGGCGCCGCGCACGGCGGCCTGATCGGTCACCGCGTAGAAGGCCCCCCGCCGGGCATGCGCGGCGAGCGACAACGACAGCGGCCCGGTCCGCGCAGAGACGCGCATCGGCCCGTCGGCGAGATCGTAAGCGCAGACGCCCACCGCCACGGCCGGATCCGGGATCGGCAGCCACGCCTCGGGCGGAGAGGGGTCGTCGCCGGTGGCGACCGTGTAGATCGGCTGCGGGTGGTCCAGGTTCTCGCTGGTCCGGGCGCGCGAGACGGCGTCCGTCTCGGACAGACGCGGGATCGCCAGCACCGCCGCGATGTGCACGATCCCGGCGAGCACCAAGCCGATCAGCGTGGCGAAGACGAAGCGCGGACTCACGAGGCGCATCCCAGGCGGGTGATGGCCGGCACCGAGGCTCGGTCGAGGGATCCGACGCTGGCGGCGACCGGCGTGTCGTAAAGGCGCAGGGCCAGGCGCACAGGCCCGCTGTCCCGGGGGCTCGGCAACCAGTTCCCGGGCTGGACGTCGGGGGCGAGGATCACCGAGAACCGCCCGTCGGCCGAGCGCAGGACCTCCGTGGAGGTGAAGCCCTCGCGCATGGCCGGACGCCCGGGATCGCGCGCACCGCGACCCGCGACCGTGAGGGTCCAGGCCCTGGCCGGCGGCGTCCCGCCGCCGATGCGATAGGCGCAGGTCGCGTCGAGCGCCTGGCCCTGGTCGTCGGCCGCCGCGGTCAGCAGCAGGCCCTCACCTACAGCCAGGGGGATCTCCCCCCGGCGGGCGTTGACGGCACGGGTATAGGGATCGGCATTCCCGGCCCCCGCCCGGGGCCAGGCCGTCCAGGCGCCGACCGGCACGCCGCCGAACGGATAGCCGCCCCGCGTCGCCCAATCGGCGCTGGCGAGGCCGAGCACCCCGCCGAGCGCCAGGGCGTAGACCGCGAGGCCGGCGACCGAGCTCTTGCGCCAGACACGGGCGAGGAACCGGCCGGCGCCGCCGAGGGACCGGACCTTCGGCGCGG
This sequence comes from Methylobacterium sp. CM6246, assembly GCF_054818005.1. Taxonomy (NCBI): domain Bacteria; kingdom Pseudomonadati; phylum Pseudomonadota; class Alphaproteobacteria; order Hyphomicrobiales; family Methylobacteriaceae; genus Methylobacterium; species Methylobacterium sp. CM6246. The sequence continues at coordinate 4,687,732 of NZ_JBTXKY010000001.1, read as the reverse complement.
GACGGGGTTCTCCAGCCGCAGCGCTGCGGCCGGGGCTAGCGGGGATTGCGAACCTCATTGGGTCACCGCAGCTCGATGCGGCCGCCGACGGACCGTGCGCCCTCGGCGACCTCGCGCGGCTGGGCCGGGGGTGCCGCGGCCCGGTCGCCGGGCTTCCGGTCGGTCTTCTGGGTCGCCTTGTCGACGCCACCAGCGGCATCCGGCCGCGCGTCGCCCGCGGGCGGGCGCTCGACGGTGCGGAACAGGCCGTTCAAGCCGCCGATCACCTCGAAGGAGCGACGCGAGAGCTTGCCGTAGGCGCTGGCATTCGGATCGATCGGTGCGGTCGGACCGCCGGACGCCTGCTGCTGGGCGGCCCGCGGGCTTTCCTTGAGGCCGGGCAAACCCTTGATCTCGATGCCCTGGTGGGCCGGCTCCATCACGTCGTGCCAGAGCTGGGCGGGGAGCGAACCGCCGGTCAGCTTGTTGGTCGAGGTGTGGTCGTCGTTCCCGAACCAGACCGCGCCGACGTAATTGCCGGTGTAGCCGACGAACCACGCATCCCGGTAGGCGTTCGTGGTGCCGGACTTGCCGGCGACCTTCACGCCCTCGAGCTGAGCGCGCTTGCCGGTCCCCTCCTCGACCACCTTGTTGAGCATGAAGTTCATGTCGGCGACGACCTGGGACGGGAGCACCCGATCGGGCGCCTCGTCGGCGTGGCGGTAGATCACCTCGCCGGACGAGTTCTTGACCTCCATGGCGGCGTAGGGCTTGGCCTTGTAGCCGCCGTTGGCGAACACCGCGTAGCCGGCGGCCTGGTCGATCACCGTCACCTCGTCGGAGCCGATCGGCATCGAGACCGTGTCGATCAGGTTCGAGGTGATGCCCATCTTGTGGGCCAGATCGGTGATCTTCGCGCGGCCGGCCTTCGCGGCGCGCGCCTCATGGCTGATACCCATGGCCTTGCCGAGCGAGATCGAGATCTTGATCGGGATCGTGTTGATCGATTTCGCCACGGCGAGCCACATCGGCACCCGGCCGGCATAGGACCGGCCGTAATTCTGTGGGCACCAGTTGCCGATGCAGACCGGGCTGTCGACCACCGTGGTCTCTGGCTTGAACAACCCCGATAGGAGGGCAGCGGAGTAGACGTAGGGCTTGAACGACGAGCCGGGCTGGCGCAGCGCGTCGGTGGCGCGATTGAACTGGCTCTCGCCGTAATCGGCGCCGCCGACCATGGCGCGCAGTGCCCCGTCGGGATCAAGGATGACCATGGCGGCCTCGTCGACGTCGAAGGCGTCGCCGGACTTGCGCAGGATGTCGGCCACAGCCTCGTCGGCCCGCTTCTGGATCGCGAGGTCGAGGGGTGTCTTGACCGTCAGGACGCGGTCGTTGCGGAGCTTGCCCGCATCGGCCATGGCCTTGATCTCGCCGAATGCCCAATCGAGGTAATAATCGGCGGTGATGTCGCGGGTGCGAGTCACGGGGGTCGCCGGGTTGCGGAGGGCGGTCTGGATCTGGCCTTCCGTGACGAAGCCGGCTTCCACCATGTTGTGGAGCACGTCCGCGGCGCGGGCGCGGGCGGCGGGCAGGTTGACGTGCGGGGCGTATTTCGTCGGCGCCTTGAACAATCCCGCCAGCATGGCTGCCTCGGCCAGGCTGATGTCTTTCAACGGCTTGCCGAAATAGTAATCCGCCGCCGCCACGGCGCCGAACGTCCCGCCGCCCATGTAGGCCCGGTCGAGGTAGAGCTTCAGGATCTCGTTCTTGGTCAGGTGGCTCTCCAGCCACAGGGCCAGGAATGCCTCGTTGATCTTGCGCTCCAGCGACCGCTCGTTGGTCAGAAACAGGTTCTTGGCCAGCTGCTGCGTGATCGAGGAGCCGCCCTGCGTGCCGCCGCCGCCGCGCGAGTTGTTGACCAGGGCCCGCAGGGTGCCGATCGGGTCGATGCCCCAGTGCTCGTAGAAGCGCCGGTCCTCGGTGGAGACCAGCGCCTTGATCATGATGTCGGGAAACTCGTCGAGCTTGAGCGAGTCGTCGTGCTTGATGCCGCGCCGGCCGACCTCGGTGCCGTACCGGTCCAGGAACGTGACGGCGAGGTCCTGCTGCTTCAGCCAGTTCTCGCTGGTCAGCTGGAACGCGGGCTGCGCGAAGGCGAGCAGCAGAACCGCGCCACCGGCCCCCAGGGTGACGGCCTCGCTGGTCAGGTCGAGGGCGATCCGCTTCCAGCCGTGGACGGCGAACCGGCCCATGAACCGCTGGAAGCGTTCGTAGGCCGCGCCGGTCGAGCGACCGCTGTCGTAGAGGCCGGCATTGACCCAGGCATCGAACGCCAGCGCGGCGCGCTCGATGCGGATCTTGATCTCGGTGAGCGTCGGCAGGCGCACGTTGTCGGACCCGGCTTGTCGAGCGCCTTCGCGGCGGAGGATCGAGCGCCCGCGCCGCGGGCATGGCACCGCGCGGCCGAGACACCGCGCGGCGTATCCATCCTTAGCAGGATCCGGAACGGTCGGCGAGGCTCTGCGCGGTCCCGTGATTCGCCGCAGGTGCAGCGCCTTGCCCCGCGGCACCAGCTCGGGCAGAGACAGACACTTCCCGCTCGCGAGATTGACCGATGTCCAAGCCCGAGGCGCTGCGCCACGGGGTCGCCGAGCCGTTCTGGCGGACCAAGACCCTCGAAGCCATGACGCCGTCCGAGTGGGAGAGCCTGTGCGACGGGTGCGGTCGGTGCTGCCTGATCAAGCTCGAGGATGACGAGACCGGCGAGGTCCATCATACCGATATCGGCTGCACCCTGCTCGACGGCCTGACCTGCCGCTGCCGCGATTATGCCCGCCGGCAGAAGCGCGTGCCCGACTGCGTCCGCCTCACCCCGGAGGCGGTGCGGACGATCCCGTGGCTGCCGCCGACCTGCGGCTATCGGCTCGTGCGCGACGGCGAACCGCTCTATCCGTGGCATCCCCTTGTCTCAGGCCGGGCCTCCAGCGTGCACGAGGCCGGCATCTCCATCCGCGGCCGGCTCGCCGGCAACGAGGAGGAGTTCTCCGACGACGAGTTGCCGGACCGGATCGTGGCTTGGCCGGGGGCGGATCCGGACGAGCGCTGACGCTCAGCTCGAGTTGACCCGGCTGCCGAGCAGCCGGCCGCCCGCGAGGCCATTGAGCCCGATCACACCGAGCACGGCGACGGCGTGAATCAGCAGATCCGACGCGGTGGCGTCGTGCGGATGGAACGGCATCAGCAACGCCGCGGCCGCGGCCGCGGCCGCGAGTCCGCCGAGCGCTGCCGTCAGGTTCGGCCGCAGCGGGCAGGCGCGGCGCAGCATCACGACGATCAGCACGGACAGCGGGACCGAGACACAGACCAAGAAACTGAAGCAGCCGGCGACTTCCTGGGGATTCGGCCGGTCGGTGCCGGGGGCGATCCAATCGCGCAGGCAGCCGAAACCGCTCGCCCCGATCCAGAGGGCCAGGGCCGGGAGCGGCAGCAACGCCCAAGCCCGGGAGCGGCCCGGCACGCTCGTGGCGAAGGCCGCGAAGGCGGCGCCGACCGCCGTCAGCACCGCCCCGAGTGCGGCGCAGACGAGATCCGGCACCTGCATCCGCTGCATGAAGCCGGTGCTATCGATCCGGCTCGCCAGGACCAGCCCGACGATCAGCGCCGCACCCAGCCACAGGGCTGCACGCAGGGCCGGGGAGGGCAGCGGCCGCACCGGCTCCAGGCCGAAAGCGAGATCCTCGACCAGACGATCGTGGCAGCTGAAGGCCTGCGGACCCGGGTCATGGCCGGCCAAGTCGGCCATCAGCGCCGCTCCTGCATCAGGTTGGCGCGCAGGGCCTTGAGCGCCCGGTGAAGGTTGACCTTGAGCGCGCCCTTGCTGCGCCCGGTCAGGGCCGCGGTCTCATCCAACGACAGCTCCCGCAGGCCGAGATGTTCCACGGCCTGCCGTTGCCCGTCCGGCAGCGAGGCGACCGCACGCGCAAGGGCGGCGGCGCGGTCGCGCGCCTCCAGACCCTGGCCCGGCGCGGGACCGGGATCGGCCTCCGCCTCGTAGGCGATCGGATCGTGAACCTCGCGGGGCCGGCGCCCGGTCCGGCGCAGGCGATCGATCGCCCGGCGCTGGGTGATGGCGCGCAGCCACGGCAGGAACGGCCGCGCGGGATCGTAGCTGGCCCGAGCCCGATGCACGGTCATCAGCGTGTCCTGGACGACGTCGTCCACGGCCTCGCCGCGCACGCCCTGCGCACGGGCGATCGACGAGACCACCGGCAGGCACGCCTTGAGCAAGGCGCGATATGCGGCCGCGTCGCCACCCTGCGCCGCCGCCATCAGAGCGGCCAATTCACCTTCGAGCGCCATCCGGGCTCCGCCGCCGATCCATTCCCCGGCACGGCCGGAGTCTAGCGCGGGGTTGGAGTCGGGCGCCAGGGCCCATCCGCATCCCGCGACGCCGGGCATCGCCAGCATCATTGCGGCATCTCCGCGGCGCTGGCGACGCGTTCGCCCAGGCGGGCCGCGCCCAGGATACGGCCGTCGGTCGCTTGCACCAGGAGGGCCGCCGTCTCACCCGCAGGTGCAGCGGCCTCGAACATCATGGCGGCGCCGGACCACGCTCCGAGATCCCGGATCGAGCGGACGACGTTCGCCTGTTCGAGCGTGCGGCCGGCATTCTCGCCGCGCAAGACCCGGCTGGTATGGCTCGGATCGAAGCCAATTAGCAGGACCCGGCCTGTTCCGCTTCCGGCTCCGACCCGGGCGGCGAGGCCGGCACCGTCGCGGGACAGCGTAACTCCGACCGCCATCCCGGCACGCCGGGCCTGTGCCACGGCGGCCCGCAGGCCGGCCTCGTCGGAGCCGACAACGGCCGTGCGTCCGTCGATGACGGCCTGCGGGGTGTAGTTCGAACTGCCCAACCGGGCTGCGTAATCAGCCTGCCGCTCGGTGGCGGCAGGCAGGGAGTAGGGATCGCGCCAGTCGAGGTGGTTCCAGTAGGTGATGTGGAAGGCCAGCGGCAGCACGTCCGCACCTTCATGCGCGAGCCGCCCGATCAGCGCTTCGGCGGGCGGGCAGGAGGAGCAGCTCTGCGAGGCGAAGAGTTCGACGACGACGGGCCGCTCGAGCGCCGCGGCCGGACGTCCGGCGGCGAGCAACAGGGCGACGGAGATCAACGCGACGACTTTCATGGCCGAGCCTCTCGGCGCCGGCATATGCTGCACGGCGCGTAACGGACCTTTCGGCGGCACGTCCGCGCCGGTTACGCCGGATCCAGCTCGAACCGCGCCACGTCCCGCAGTAGTTCCACGAAAGCGGCGGCGCCGTGATCGAGGGCAACGTGACCGGCCTCGGCACTGCCGAGCCGGGCATCCCCCATGGCTCCGGACGGGTGCAGGTCGCCTGCCTTCCAGGCGAAGGCGGCTGGCCGGCCGGCGCGGAGATGGGTGAAATCCCGGATCATCGCGCGGCTGCGAGGTGGAAAATCCGCGATCCGGTCAGTCCGCACCAGATCCGGCCGCAGCGCCAACATCAGTGCGGTCTCGATGCCACCGGCATGGATGCCGTGGGCGATCTCGTCAGCGGGAAACAGGCCGTCGGGATAGCCGAACCGGGCCCAGGACGTCGTGACCGCGACCATGTCGAATCGCGCGCGCAGATCACTGGTCACGAGATCAATGAGGGCGCTGTTGCCGCCGTGGCTCGTGACGATCACCAGCTTGCGGCAGCCGGCGCGATGGATGGCGGTGCCGATCCCGGTCCAAGCCGCCAGGGCCGTCCCGGTATCGAGCGAGAGCGTGCCGGGAAACGCGTCGTGTTCGTCGGACTTGCCGATGACCTGCACCGGCAGCAGCAGCACGTCGAGGTCGTGCGGCACACGCGTGCGCACACGGTCGAGGTAGCCGTCGGCGATGATCGCGTCGGTGCCGAGCGGGAGGTGCGGCCCATGCTGCTCGATGGCGGCCACCGGCAGCACCGCGATCACCCGCCGCATGTCGCGCCGGTTGAGGTCGTCCGTCGTCAGCTCGGACCAGTTTTGCGCCGCCATGCCTTGGCCGGAACTTTCCTTCGACACCGCCCTCGGCATCAGGTTGCCGAGGGCGATCTAACCCGCCCAACCGACTCGCGTCGATGGGCGCCGGACCGACCGGGGCCGGAGCCGGAGCCGGTCAGGCGAACAGGGCGTCGATGTCGTTCTGGGACGGAGTTTCCTCGACGGCCTGGGGGCCGTTGAGAAGGAGGTCCTCCGCGCGGGCGCGGCGAGCCGTTTCGGCCGGGTCGGTGGAGGATGCATCCCGGGCCTTCACGGCGCCGACAAAGCGGGCGAGCCGCTGTTCGAACAGCCGCAGGGCCTCCACGACCTTGGCGATGCGCTGGCCGGTGATGTCCTGGAAGGCGCAGGCTTCGAAGATCGTGTTGATTCGCTCTTCGACGGCATCCCGGTAGCCAGGCCCGTCCGGGAGGCCGAGCATCGCCTCCGCGGCCTCCATGATCGTGTTGGTGGCCCCGGCGGTCGCGACCACGACGCTGCCGAGTTCCTCATGCGCCATGGGAATCCGGTCGCGGCTCATCTCGTTCGCCCGGAGCGCACCGATCTCTTCGCGCAAATGGGCGATGTAATCCGCGATCTCGATTAACTCGGAGATCACGGCGTGCGGTTCACGGAACCGCATATCGGGCTGTCGCGCGGCGGCTGACGACATGCTCTCCTCCTGGGATCGGCGAGCAGCGATGCCGGCGGCATCGCTCTTGGGCGCCTTCCGGCGTGCCGGCGGCTTTGCCGGGGGGCGCGTTGGACGTGCCACGGAAATCATCAGTTCCCGCAGACCGCCTCGATCTTGGACTTGAGCGTCGCCGCATTGAACGGCTTGACGATATAATTGTTCACGCCAGCCTTCTTGGCGGCGATGACGTTCTCGGTCTTGGATTCGGCGGTCACCATGATGAACGGCGTCGTCCGAAGATTTTCGTCGGCCCGCACGTGCCGGAGCAGCTCGTAGCCGGTCATTGGCTCCATGTTCCAGTCGGAGATGACCAGGCCGTACTTGCGGTCCTTGAGGCGAGCCAGTGCCGCCGTACCATCCGATGCGTCATCGACCTCTTCGAAGCCAAGCTGCTTCAATAGATTCCGAATGATTCGGACCATCGTCTGGTAATCGTCGACAACGAGGATCGGCATGCTCAGATCGAGAGCCATAGACCAACTGCTCCGTATTGCCCGGCGGGAAGCCGCGGCGGCTCCCGGAAAGATGAACGCTTCACTAACGCCGCAAAATAGCCGCGCTGCACAGCATTTAAAATAGGCCCGCCGCATTGCGAAGCCGTTAATCTGCGGGTGTGTCTTTCGCAGACCGCCCCTGCGTCGTCACAGGGCGGGGAGGTCGCTTGACCCTCCGGACGGCTTTCGGCAGGGTCCGGCGCTGTCGGGCCTGACGCGAACCGCGCAGGCGCCTCTTTCTCATCCGACCCTTCCGAGTCTCCGACCCCGAATCGATGGCCTCAGGCGACAAACCGGCCATGCGGCCTTTCACGATTTGCGGCATCGATACGCCGATCCCACCGGCCCTCGCTGGAGCGGTCGCGGCGATCGGCAATTTCGACGGCGTCCATCGTGGCCACCGCGTGCTGGTCGAGAACGTCCGGGCGGCGGCGCGCGAGGTGGGCCGGCCGTCCGCGGTGCTGACCTTCGAGCCGCATCCGCGCGCCTATTTCGCGCCCGATGCGCCGATGTTCCGCCTCACCGCGCTGGCGGCCAAGGAGATCGTGTTCGCGCATCTCGGCCTCGACGGGTTGGTCGTGCGCCGCTTCGACGGGGCGCTTGCCGCCACGGGCGCCCGCGCCTTCGTGTTCGACTTCCTGAGAGGGTCTCTGGGGCTGTCCGGCGTGGTGGTCGGGCACGATTTCCATTTCGGACGCAACCGCGAGGGCACGCCGGCGATCCTGGCCGAACTCTGTGGCGAGGCCGGCCTGGGCTGCCGGATCGTCGAGCCCGTCGCCCTGGCGGGCGAGACCGAGCCGGTCTCGTCCAGCGCGATCCGGGCTGCCCTGGCCGCCGGCGACGTCGCCCGGGCCAACGCGCTGCTCGGCTACCGCTGGTTCGTGCTCGGCCAGGTCCGTCACGGCGACAAACGTGGGCGCCAGCTCGGCTTCCCGACCGCCAACGTGATGCTTCCCGATTGCGGGCTGGCCCACGGCATCTACGCGGTGCGCGTCCGCCTCGGCCCCGGCGAGATCCGCGACGGCGTGGCGAGCTACGGGCGCCGTCCGACCTTCGACGACGGCGCGCCGCTCCTGGAAGTCTACGTGTTCGATTTCGCCGGGGACCTCTACGGACGGGAGATCGCCATCGAATGCGTCGGCTACATCCGCGGCGAGGAGCGCTTCGACAGCGCCGACGCGTTGATCGCGCGCATGCACGTCGATTCCGACGCGGCGCGGGCCCTGCTGGCCACCGATACCGCCCCGTCGATGCTGACCTGAATCCGTGGCCAGGGTGCACCATTCCGGGCGATGCTTGCCGGCGTTCGGGAAAACGTGATGCGGATCAGACCGCTAGACCCCTGTCGCGGATCCGATATCTAGGGCGGCAGGATCGATCAGGAGGCGGATGTGCTGGGTCGCTACGAGCGCGGACATAACGGCGAGGCGGTCGTCCAGTATGGGGACGGCACGATGCGGGTGGTCAAGCCGGGCAGCTTCGTGCGCTGCGCGGTCACAGGCGACCCGATCCCGCTGGACGAATTGCGCTACTGGAGCGCGGCCCGGCAAGAGGCCTACGTATCACCCGAGGCGATCCTGTCGCGGCTCAAGGAAACCGGGCGCCCGTAGCGTCACAGGGCCCGGCGGATCTGCTCGCGCAGGGCCTCGGGATCGTCCGGCACGAGGCGCACGGGCTGGACGTGGACCCGCGCCACGAACGCGCCGGGCAGGCGGACCGCGTCCTTCTCGGTGGTCACGAGTTCCGCACCGAGACGGTCCGCCTCGGCCGCCAGGGCGGCGAGTTCCGCCTCGCGGTAGGGATGATGATCCGGAAACGGCCGAGCAGCCGCGATGACGGCCCCGGTCCCGCGCAGCGTCGCGAAGAATTTCTCAGGCCGACCGATTCCCGCGAAGGCGAGACAACGCCGGCCGGTCAGGCCGACCGGATCCGGAACCAGCCGCGCCCGGTGGACCGGCAGCCCCCGCCGCTCCGCGGCCAGCGCCATCGCGACGCCGGGAGCCCCGTCTCCGACCAGGATCAGACCGGCGACATGGGACCATTGTCCTTCGAGCGGTGCGCGCAGGGGCCCCGCCGGGAACGGCCGGCCGTTGCCGATGCCGGCACCCCCATCGATCACCGCCCAGGCGAGGTCCTTGGCGAGCGTCGGATTCTGCAACCCGTCATCCATCACGATCACATCGGCACCGAGCGACAGGCACAGCGATGCTCCGGCGGGGCGGTCCCGGGACACGACCGTCGGCGCATGACGGGCCAGGAGCAGCGGTTCGTCGCCAACATCCGCGGCCCCGTGGCTGGTCGGATCGACCCGGACGGGCCCAGCCAGGCGCCCGCCATAGCCCCGGGACAGGAAGGCCGGCCTGAGGCCGAGTTCGATGAGCAGGGTCGCGACCGCGATCGCGGAAGGCGTCTTGCCGGCTCCGCCGAGCGTAAAATTCCCGAGGCACAGGACCGGGCAGCCCGCCTGGATGCCGGGGCGGTTCATGCGCCGGGCGCTCAGCGCTCCATAGGCCGCGCCGAGCGGCGCGAGGGCGCGCGCGGCTGGATGGTCGGCCCCCGCCGTCCAGAAGCGCGGTGGCCTCATCAGGCACGCATGAGCGGGCGCGCGAGGTCGCCGCGGTCGAGCCGCTGAAGCTTCATCTGCGCCACGAACGGCTCCAGCACCGCGAGCGTACGGCCGACCGCACCCTCGAACGGCTCCAACGCCCGGGGGCCGGCCTGCACCATGCCGGCCAGACGCGCCGGATCCCCCAAGAGTTCGCCGACCAGGACGGCCAACTCGACCCCGTCCCGCACCGGCAGGGCGGCGCCGGCACGGTCGAGGGCGCGATAGACCATATCGAAATTGGCGGTGTGTGCGCCGTGCAGGATCGCCGTATCGAGGCGAACCGGCTCGATGGGGTTCTGGCCGCCATGCGGAACCAGGGAGCCGCCGAGGAACGCCAGCGGGGCGAGGCGGTAGAACAAGCCCATCTCACCGATCGTGTCGGCGACGTACACTTCGACGGACGGATGCGGACGTCCGCCGCTGGAGCGCCGGGCACTACGCAGGCCGTAGGTGGCCGCGGCTTCGGCCGCATCCGTGCCGCGGCTCGGATGCCGGGGTGCGAGGATCGTCAGGAGTCTCGGAAATTGCGACTTCAGCACGGCATGGGCGTAGGCGACGATGCTGTCCTCGCCCTCATGGGTGCTCGCAGCGACCCAGACCGGTCGGTCGGCGACCATGCCGTCGAGATAAGCCAGTTGCTGGCGATCGACCGGCGGCACCTGGGAGTCGAATTTCAGGTTGCCGGCGACGCTGACCCGGGGTGCGCCGAGCTTGGCGTAGCGCGTGCCGTCCTCCTGGGTCTGCGTCAGGCAGATTGCGATCCGGGAGAGCAGCGCCTTGGCGGTGCGCGGGCACCGCTCCCAACCCTTGAACGAGCGCTCCGACATCCGGCCGTTGACCAGGATGAGCGAGATCTCGCGGGCGTCCAATTCCAAGATCGTGTTCGGCCAGATCTCGGATTCGGCCACGATGGCGAGGTCGGGCTGCCAATGGTCCAGGAACCGCGCGACCCAGCGCGGCGCATCGAGCGGCACGTATTGGTGCACGGCACCCGGAGGCAGGCGGGCCCCGATCAATTCGGCGGCCGAACGCGTCCCCGTGGTCACCAGCACCGAGAAGCCGCGGGCGATCATGCCCTCGACAAGCCCGATCAGCGACAGGACTTCGCCGACGCTGGCGCCGTGCATCCAGGCGAGCGGTCCGACTGGGCGAGCCCGGCCGGGCAGCCCGCGCCGCTCGGGCAGCCGCAGCGGATCCTCCTTGCCGTGATGCGCGCGCCACGCGAGGAGCCCGGCCAGCGCCGGCTCACCGACGCGCAGGCCGGCCCGGTAGGCCAGCAGCGGCAGGGTCACGGACGGCAGCTTCACGCGGGGTCTCCCACCGGGGCGGCCGCCGCGGCCGGAGACCCGTTGCGATAGAGCGCCGCCCGGTCGGCACGCCCGACCAGCGCGTAGGCCCGGGCGTGCACGCGGTCCATCTCGGCTTCGAGGTGGCGCCGGAGCGATTCGAACTCCTCGCCGGCGCAGTCGCGGGCGACGTAGATCGGCTCGCCGAGCACCACCGCGCCCCGGCCGAAGGGCAGACCGAGACAGGCCCTGTCCCAGGATCCGAAGCGCAGGTGCCGGCTCGTGACCACGGCAGCCGGGACGATCGGGCGTCCGGAGAACCGCGCGAGGGTCAGGATCCCGGCATCGCAACGCCTGGACACTTTCGGTACGTCGGCGCTGAACGCCACCGACTCGCCGGCCTTCAGGGCCCGCAGCATCGCCCGCAACCCTTCCGCACCGCCCTTGGCGCGCAGGTCGGTCGCCCGGTCCCGGCCGCGAGCGCCGGACGCCCGGATCACGCGCACGCCGAGATGCTCCAGCGCGATGGTGTTGATGTTGCCGTCCGGATTCTTGGAGATGATCGTCGCGACCCGATCGCTCGGCCGTCGCATGAACGGCATCATGATATGCTGCCCGTGCCACATGCCGGCGATGAGCGGCACATGTGCGCCGATCCATTCGTCGGAGCTCCCGTTTGCCGCCGCGCCGGCCTGCACCTCGAAGCGATTCGTCGCCTGCACGAGCCGCAGATAGCCGGCCGCGAGGCGCCCGAGGGCGCGCTGAACGACGGGATGGCGTAGGATGCGCTTGCCGAGACTCATGAAACGCTTTTGGCGACCGGAGCGGCGCAGCCCGATTGGGGCGAGCGCGGATTAGTCCGGCCATGGTCTAGTCCCCGCGCCTCGGCCAACGCAACTCGATCGGCCATCGGACAGACGCGATCGCACGCCCGGCACCGGAGCGGCCCAGGCGAAAGCGCGGCCATCGCAGCGAAAATCCGTCCGCGCTTGTTTATATCAATTCTAAACAGTAGATTAGAACAAATCCAAACAGGAGTGCCGAGCATGGCTGCCGCCTTCGAATCCGTGATCGACGCCGCCGAAGCGCGGCGGAATTTCGCGCTGCGCTACGTCCAGCCTGGGCTCGCCGGCCTGATCGACGGTTCGGTCTCGACCCTCGCGCCGATCTTCGCCGCCGCCTTCGCCACCGGCCATAACGGCGCGACCTTCCTGGTCGGGCTAGCGGCCTCCGTGGGGGCGGGCATCAGCATGGGCTTCACGGAGGCGCTGTCGGACGACGGCAGCGTCACCGGACGGGGCGATCCGTGGATGCGCGGCCTGGTCTGCGGGGTCATGACGACGCTGGGGGGCCTCGGCCATACGCTGCCCTACGCGATCCCGGACCGGCTGCCGCCCGGCTGGCCGAACCCGTTCCTGCTCGCCACGAGCCTCGCCGTCGTGGTCGTGATCGTCGAGCTGGTCGCCATCGCGGCGATCCGGACGCGCTTCATGGCGACGCCGTTCTGGCGCGCGGCACTCCAGGTGATGCTGGGCGGCGCGCTGGTGCTGGCCGCCGGGATGCTGATCGGCAGCGCTTGACGCGGGAGCCCGCGACCGCGATGCCGGGCGCGTTCCGTGCCCTCCTTCAGCGTTGATCGTCGGCCTTGATCTTCCGCCTGGCCCATCTCAGTGACCCCCATGTCGGCCCACTGGGCCGCGTGCGCCTGCACCAGCTCATCGGCAAGCGCGCTACCGGCTACGCCAACTGGCGGCGTGGTCGCTCGCGCAGCCACGACATGACCGTGCTCGAAACCCTGGTGGCCGACCTGAAGCAGCAGGGTGCCGCGCATGTCGCCTGCACCGGCGACCTGTGCAACATCGGCCTGCCGAGCGAGTGGGAGACGGCGCGCACCTTCCTGGAGGCCCTGGGGCCCCCCGAGACCGTGAGCTTCGTGCCGGGGAATCACGACGCCTACGTGCGTGGCTCCCTGGAGGGGTTGCTGGCGGCCTGCCATGGCTACACCGGGGACGATTCGGGCTCGTCGGGACGCTTTCCCTACCTGAGGCGGCGCGGCCCCGTGGCCCTGATCGGCCTCTCGAGCGCGATCCCCACGAAGCCGTTCGTGGCCACCGGCCGCCTCGGACCGCCGCAACTCGCCGCGGCCGAAGCTTTATTGCGCGCGCTGGCGACCGAACCGGGCAAACCGTTCCGGGTGGTGATGATCCACCACCCGCCCCAACCGGGGGGCGCGTCGTCGGGGCGGGAGTTGAAGGACGCCGCCGCCTTCACGGCGATGATCGCGCGGGCGGGCGCCGACCTGATCCTCCACGGCCACAACCACACCACCACCTGCGCCCTTGTACCGGGGCCGGACGGCCGTTCCGTACCGGTAATCGGCGCGCCATCGGCGTCCGCGCGCCCGGATGGGCATGGCGGGCTCGCGGCGCGGCGGGCGTCCTATCTGATGTACGAGATCGCCCGCTCGGGCGAAGGTTTCGCGGTCAGCGCGCGGCGGCGCGGCCTGGACGCAGCTGGTGTTGTCTGCGACCTCGGACCGATCAGCTTGACCTGAACGCCCGGGGCGTCGTCGAAACCGAGACCGGCCTGCCCGTCTGGCGGCCGGCCTCGGCTCAGGTCATCAATGGCTCGCAGCGGCGAGCTCGGACCGTCGCTGTTTGCTGATACTGGCCTCATAGCGCTCCGCCTGCAGGCGGGTCAGCCCGCTGATCAACGCGAGAGTCCCGCGATAGACCGTATAGGTGCCGTCGTGAGTCGGCTTGACGCGAATCATCTCTGCCATGGAAGCCTGCCTTGCTCTGGAGGTTGTCTGTCTTCGTCGGAGGAGATTGATCCTTCCCGCAGATTTGGCCGGTTGAACGGGCGAACGCTGGCGAGGTTATCAATCAGTCCATGCTTGGCAAGGGTCGGCTACCGCGAAATGCTTAGGTTCCTCTGCTGCGATGCGGCAAGCCGTTGCCGATACTCGCGATCGGCCAATGCTTAAAAAAACGGCCGCGCGCTTGCATAATGAATAAGGCCGTGACGGACGGTGTCGCGCCTCGACTCGGCGCGTGTCCGAAGCGAATCTCGCCCTGCGGGGCTCGGCAAAGGGACATCACATGCAGCTCTGGCGTCTGACCGCGACCGACCTGTCGGCTCTGATTCGCAGCGGCCAGGTCTCGGCCCGGGAGGTCGCACAGGCCGCCCTCGATCGCCTCGACGCGGTCAATGGGCGAATCAACGCCGTGGTCGAGCATCGCCCCGACGAGGTGCTGTCGCAGGCCGATGCGGTCGACGCCGCCCGCGCCCGGGGCGATACGCTCGGGCCGCTCGCGGGCGTGCCGGTGACGATCAAGGTCAATGTCGACCAGCGGGGCTTCGCGACCACGAACGGCCTGCGCCTCCAGCGCGATCTCATGGCTACCGACGACAACCCCGTCGTGGCGAATTTCCGGCGTGCCGGAGCGGTGCTGCTCGGACGCACCAACACGCCCGCCTTCTCGCTGCGCTGGTTCACCACCAATCAGTTGCACGGCGAGACCAGGAATCCCCGCGATCCCGGCTTGACGCCGGGGGGCTCGTCCGGCGGCGCAGGCGCAGCCGTGGCGGCCGGGATCGGGGCCGTCGCCCACGGGACCGACATCGCCGGCTCCGTCCGCTACCCAGCCTATTCCTGCGGCGTTCACGGGCTCCGTCCGAGCCTGGGGCGGATCCCAGCCTGGAACGCCTCGTCGCCGGAGCGCGGGATCGGGCCGCAATTGATGGCGGTATCGGGTCCGCTGGCCCGCAGCATCGCGGATGTGCGCCTCGCTTTCCACGCGATGGCGGCCCCGGACCCGCGCGATCCTTGGTGGGTGCCGGCGCCGCTGGAGGGTCCCGCGGTGCCGCGCCGGGCTGCGCTCTGCGTGCGGCCCGGCGGCCTCGCGGTGGTGCCCGAGGTCGAGGCCGCGCTGCGCGAGGCCGCCCGGCGCCTGGCCGAGGCCGGGTGGGCGGTGACCGAGATCGCCGACACGCCGCCGATCCGTGAGGCGAGCGCCTTGCAGCTTCAGCTCTGGCTCGGCGACGGCTACGAGGCGGCCCGGGCGGCGGCCGAGCGCGAAGGCGACCCGGCAGCCATCGACCTGCTGGAACACTTCCGTACGCGCGCGGAAGCGATGGCCCCCGACGCCATCGCCAAGGCACTGACGCGTCGCGCGACGCTCGTGCGCGACTGGTCGTTGTTCCTCACCGAGCATTCCGTGTTGCTGGTGCCGGTCTCCGCCGAGCTGCCGTTCCCGGACGGGCTCGACCGGACCGGCGAGGTCGGGATCGCACGCGCCTTCGAGGCGAACCTCCTGCAGGTCGGCCTGGCGCCGATCGGAGTTCCGGCGCTCACCGTCACAACCGGGCTGGTCGGGCGCACGCCCGTCGGCGTCCAGCTCGTCGCCGCGCGCTACCGGGAGGATCTCTGCCTCGCGGCAGGTGCGGCCATCGAGGCTGCCGGCGTTCCAGAGATGCCCGTCGACCCAGTCTGACCCAGCGCCTCCCCGCAGGCGGGAACCTGATGGAAACAGCCCCGGTTATACAACCGATAGTTGCATGAGGTTCCCGATGTCCGTGATCGCCACCGCAGGCTGCGTCGGAAGCTCCCTGGTCTTCGCGCTGGCGGCGCCCTCGGGTCCGCTGCTGGCCATGGTGGGCTTCTTCGGGGGCGGCACGATCGGGGGGATGATCGGCGCCGTGGCGGTGGCCACCCTGGGTTGGGGCCGCGCCTGACTGCGACGCGGCGTCGGCTACCGGCCCCGTCGCCGCGCGGCCTCCGTCAGAAAGGCCTGGACCGTGGTCCAGCGCAGGTCCGGGTAGCGGGCGTTGTCGAGCGGCGTGAGCCGCGCCCGCCCCTCGAACATGTCGCGCAGGTACTGCATGCCCTGCCAGGGCGGGAACACCGCGCCCCGCCCCGGCGCCAGGGTGCGGGCGACCCGGATCATCAAGCTCAAGGTCCCGAGCCCACCGGCGCGCAGGGGCCGGTAGCGGGTGCCGAAAACATCGCCCGCCGTCTCGGCCAACGTGCGGGCGCTGAGGCTGTCGCCGGCGACGCGCAGCCAGCGTGGCGCCTCGGGGTCCAGGGCTGCCCGGGCCGTGAAGCCGGCGGTGTCGTCCTTCGTGGTGAAATCGAGGATCTGGTCGGCGCTGCCCCAGCAGAGCACCCGGTGCGGACGATGGAGGATCAGCGGGGCCTGCCCGTCGAGCAGTTCCATGAATGCGCCGCTGAGCACCGAGGTGGCCTGGATCGGCGCGGCGTCGAGCCGGGCCTGAAAGGCTCGGCGGAGGTCGAGGTTGCGGTTTCCGCCGGGCGCGGTTTTCGCATAATCGATCGCGAAGTCGGACGGGATGAAGCGCGGGACGCCGGCCCGGACCGCGCCCTCGAGCAGGGCGGTCTGCGCGTCGATCACCGTGCCGCTCAGACCGTTGAGCGCCGAAACCACGCAGCCGGCGCCAACGCAGGCTGCCTGCCAGCTGCCCGGGCGTCCGGGGCCGGCCTCCACGATGCGCGCGCCGAGGGCCGTGAGCGGTGCCGTCCGGGCGAGATCGGTCCCGGGCCGGACGATGGCGGTCACAGGCGCACCCTCGCGCCGAAGGGCCCGCACGATCCGCAGTCCGAGGTCGCCGGTCGCGCCGGCGACGACGACCGTCACGGGGTCCGCGCTCACGGCTGTCCCACGGCGCCGAGATTGGCCAGCAGAGCCGCGAACAGGCGCGCCCGCCGGGGCAGCGTCTCGATCAGCACATGCTCGTCGAGGGTGTGGTAGCCCTGGCCGAGCGGCCCGAGACCGTCGAGAGTCGGGATGCCGTTGGCGCCCGTGAAGTTGCCGTCGGAGCCGCCTCCGGCGCTGCGGTGGGGCAGGGTCTGGCCGAGAGATTCGCTCAAGGTGCGCGCCTGCTCGTAGAGGGCCATGCAGCCGGCATCCGGCTCCCAGACCGGCCGGGTGACGCCCCGGGTGACCGAGAAGTGGACGCCGTCCTGCTCGCCCGTCAGCGCCAGCATCCGCTCGACCCCCCGGTCGAGGTCCACCTGGCGCTTGGCCATGCTCAGCGCTTGGCCGCGGCACAGGGTCGGGACGCAATTGACCCATTGCCCGCCCGAGACGATCCCAGTGGAGAAGGTACAGTCGGCGTCCGACATGGCGTCGATCGCCAGGATCATCCGCGCCATGGCGCGGATCGCCGAGCGGCCCTCAAGCGGGGACGCGCCAGCATGGCTCGGGCGGCCGAACGCTTCGAGGTCGAAGCGCGCGATGGCGTAGCGCCCGGTGACGACGCCGTTGTCGGCTTGGCCGGGCTCGGGCACCAGCACGATTGCGTGGCGGGCAGCCTCGGCCTCGATCAGGTCCCGGGTCGAGGGGCTGCCGACCTCCTCGTCGCCGGTGAACAGGAACGTCACCGGCAACGGCGTCTCGATCCGGGACGCCGCCAGGGCCCGGATCGCCGCGAGCGCGATCACGTTGCCGCCCTTCATGTCGAGGATGCCCGGCCCATAGGCACGGTTGCCCTCGATCCGCCAGGGCAGGCTCCCGAGGGTGCCGACGGGATGCACGGTGTCGAGATGCCCGAGCACCAGGATGCCGGGCCGGTCAGGATGCCTGTGCGGGAACCGGGCGCGGACGCAATCGCTCAAGCCCATCGATCCAGGAATGGTCTCGACCGCGGCCCCGGCGACCGCGAGTTCGCGCGCGGCCAGGCCCATCATGCGGTTGACCGCGGCCGCGTCGTGGGTCGGGCTCTCGCATTCCACCCAAGGACGCAGCGTCGCCAGGATCGCGTTGGCATCGAAAGACAGGTCCGGGGTCATCGGGCGCCCTCGGCGAAGGGATCGGCAACCTTGGGCCAGTAGCGGTCCGAGCGCTTGGTGTAGGGAATCGCACCGTAATCGGGCGGGACCGCGCCAGGGGCCGCGACGTAGCGGACCTCGCTCGCGATCGGTGCGAAGGCGGCATAGAAATGCTGCATCGATTTCACCACCACGATCCGCTTGTCGTCGAGGGTCAGCCCCAGCCCCGCGAAGGCGTCGGGCGCGAAGGCCTGCTGGCGGATATGGGTCAGGACCACGTGGATCCCGTCGGCCTCGACCCAGGCGGCGGGGCCGAGGTGGGCCCGGCCGCCGCTGAGGCCGCCCTGGCTGTGATCCTCGGAGAGGCCGCGCACGGTGATGCGCAGGTCCACGGGATCGCCCGAGGTCACGCCGCACTTGCCGCCGATGCGCAGCACGAAGGACGCGCCGAGCCCGGCCTCGTGGCAGATCCCGACCGCGCCCGGATCCCAGATCAGCCCGAGTGCCACATCTTTGATACCGCGCTCGGCCAGCCGCGCCAGGATCGCGGTGTTGTCCGAGGGCGCTCCGGCGCCGGCATTATCCGCGAAGTCGGCCAGCACCATCGGGCGCGGGTCGCCGGAAGCGAGCGCGGCGTCGATGGCGGCATCGATCGTATCGCAGCGGCTCGCCGCCGCCTCGCGCATCGCCCAGACTGCGCCGGCGAGTTCGTTCGCGAGCGCCTGCGCCTTGGCGGCATCGCCGTCGGCGACGACCAGCATCTTGGCGCCGACATCCGGCACGTCGCCCCATGGGAAGCCGTGCCCGAAGGAGACCGACAGGATGCCGTCCCGGCCCTCCAGGGCCTCCATCCGGCGCACGAAGCCCGCGACCGGCTCACGGGTGGTGCGCCACATGTTGACCATCCGGCAATCGGCATACGCCATCACCGGGCGGATGTTCTTCGCCACCGTGCGCATCACCAGCGGGTAGAGGTCGCGGGCGCGGTCCACGATGTCGGTGTGGGGGTATTCCTTGTAGATCACGATGATGTCGGCGCTCCGCCGCATCGTCTCGGTCAGGTGGCAGTGCAGGTCCAGCTCGAGGCCGATCGTGACGTCGGGCCCGACGATGGCGCGGACCCGCTCCAGGGTGTCGCCCTCGCAATCGTCATAGCCCTCGGCGACCATGGCGCCGTGCATGAACAAGAGAACGGCATCCACCGGCATCGCGGTCCAGAGATCGTCCAGCAGCGCGTCGCGCAGCTCCTCGTAAACGGCGCGCAGGGTGATCCCCCCCGGCTGCGCGAAGGTCGAGACGCTCTCGACCACCTCGTGCCCGTCCGCCTCGGCCAGCTCGCGCCAGGCCTTGAGGCCGATATTGCTGAGGCGGGGCGGGTTTTTGCTGCCGTCGCGGCGGGCATAATCGGCCAAAAAGGCCGCCCGGCCAGTGGGCAGCGGCGCGAAGGTGTTGGTCTCGGTGGCCAATCCGGCGATGAAGATCTTCAAGGTTTTTCGGTCCCCGTCTTCGACCCGCCGCCGGTCAGGCGGCGGCCGGGCTCAGCGTGATGATCGTCTCGGTGGCCGCCTCCACGGTCGCGCGGCCGTAGAGCATCGGCACATGGTGCTGGCGCCCCCAGACGGGAGCCAGGTCGCCGTAATGCGGGCTGCCCGGGTCCCCTGACTGTCCGGGCACGTTGATGAAGACCGAACGGTCCCAGTCACCCACATCCACGACCATGCGGAACGAGGCACCGTGGGTCAGCCGGAACGTGTCGGTCCGGTACTCCGCGTGCATGACCGATGCCGCGGCGCCGCCGATGGGCAACGGACCGACATCCCAGTCCAAATTCGGCCGCAGCGGCGAGAGCGGATGCGCGAACAGGGCCTGGTGCAGGCGGCCCCAGGACCAGGTTTCCGGGTCCTGACCCATGCGAACACGGCAATCCCGGAACGCGGCGCCTAAGGTCTTGATGAGGAGAGCGTCGCGCGTGGCCGGCTCGAGGCCCGTCTCCAGC
The DNA here is from genome assembly GCF_054818005.1 of Methylobacterium sp. CM6246. Lineage (NCBI taxonomy): Bacteria > Pseudomonadati > Pseudomonadota > Alphaproteobacteria > Hyphomicrobiales > Methylobacteriaceae > Methylobacterium > Methylobacterium sp. CM6246. The sequence goes on along the minus strand of NZ_JBTXKY010000001.1, from coordinate 4,667,863 downwards.
CGCTCGATCAGGCTCTGCGTGTCGCCGGGCGGCAGCAGGCGCTGCGTCTCGGCATCCGGCACCAGTGCCTTCAGCAGCGCCGGGCGCAGGTGGCGGGCCCAGACCACCTCGATAAGAGCAGCCGCCGCGGAGTTCTCGTGCAGCGTCCCGTCGAACGCGGCCAGCAGGGCCCGGGCCGCGGCGACGTCGGGATCCGACACCGCCCGAAGCGCGCGGAGCAGCCCGGCGAGCCGTAGGGCCGGCTCGGATAGCGCGTCGCCCTGAAGGGCCTGGGAATCCGCCAGGCTGTGACGGGTCTGACCGTCGAGCACCGCCCGGATGCGGCGGGCGCGCCAGGGCTCGGCCCACTCGAAACCGACCTTGCGGGTCTCGGCGGGAAAGTCCGGCGGCAGGTTCATCTCGTTGGCGGTGGCAAGGTAGCCCTCCGGCGGGTCGATGCGAGAGGGCAGGGTGGCCGGATCGTGGAATCCGGCCCAGTCGTAGCGGCCGTCGCCCGGCACCGGCAGCAGCCCGTCATGGGACGGCCGAACCGGTGCCTTGCCGGCCATGAACCAGGCGATCCGCCCGGTCGCGTCGGCGTAGAGCTGGTTGACGGAGGGGGCCGACCAGTGGCGCAGGGCCTGCCCGAACGCCTCCGGGGTCGTGACGCCGAGATAGGCGAGACTGCCGAGATAGGCGGCAGCGCCCGGATCGGACCAGACCGTGCGCAGCGCAAAGGCGCGTCCGCCCGCCTCGCGGAGCACCGGACCATGCCGGGTGAAGCCGAGCACCGAGGTCTCGTCCGGGCCGCCACGCACCGGGATCGTCTCGATGACCCGCTCGATCCGCTCCCAGCCACCCTCGTACTTGTAGCGGTCGGCGTCATCGGGATCGGTCTCGCAGACGAAGAGATCCTCCTGGTCCATCGGCGCGATGGTCAGGCTGAAGGCCGCATGGCCGTTATGGCCGATCGAGATACCCGGCAGCGCCGGCTCGCCGGCCCCGATCACGTCGAGCCCCGGCGCGGTGAGGTGGACCGCGTAGCGCAGCGAGGGCTGCAGATAGATCCTGTGCGGGTCGCTCGCCAGGATCGGGCGGCCGGTCTCGGTGCGGGAGGGCGCCACCACCCAGTTGTTCGAGCCTTCGGCCGGCTCCCTCGGGGCGGCGCGCGGCCCTCGCGTGACGGCGCCGTGCGCATCGACCCTGGTCCAGGCCCAGGCTTCTTCGCGCGTCGCCGCCATCCGCTCGGGCGTGAACCCGACCGGGGCGGTGGCCAACCGGAAAGCGTCGAGGAGATCGTCAGGCCAGCCGGCGGCGTCGATCCCGTCCGGGATGACCGGATCGTGCGGCGGGCTCATCCGCTTGCGCAGGTCGTCGGCGGCCAAGCCGGCCTCGCGGGTCTCGGCCCTGGCCAGCACACGCGCGCGGGCGACTTCGGACAGGACGTTACGCACCAGCCCATGGCTGCGGATTCGGACCACGTCTTCCGGAAGCCATCGCGCCGGGCGCGTGTCCGTCAGGGCGAATTCCGGCGGCAGCAGCGCCGGCCGCGCCTCGGCCAGCGCCACGAAGGCGTTGATCCCGTCCGCGAAGGCCGTGACGATCGCTTGCGTGTCCTGCGGCCCGTAGGCGGCCCACTCGTCCGCCATGTCGCCGCGATACAGGAACAGCCGGGCGGCGCGGTCCTGGGCGAGGTAGCCCGGCCCAAAATCCGCCGCCAGCAAGCCGAGGCCGCGCTTGCGCCAGAGGTCGAGCTGCCACAGCCGGTCCCGGGCGGCGTTGAAGCCCTGGGCCCGGAACGCGTCGAGCGTCGTTCCGGCCCGGATATGTGCCAATCCCCAGCGGTCGACCCGGATTTCCACCGGGCCTTCCAGCCCGGTGAGCGGGTAGGTGGTGCGGCTCACAGAGCCACTTCGATCAGGTGCGGGCCGGGATTTGACAGGGCGTGCTGGAACGCCGCGATGAAGTCCTCCAGCGTTTCCACCCGCCGGCCCTCCACCCCGAAGCCCTTGGCGAGACTGACCCAATCCAGGGCCGGATCGTCGAGGCTCAGCATGCCGATCGCCTTGGGGCCGGGATTGAGCGCGCCGACATTGGTGAGTTCCGCCCGTAGGATCGCGTATGAGCGGTTCGACCAGACCAGAGTCACGACATCGAGCCGCTCGCGGGCCTGGGTCCAGAGCGCCTGCACGGTGTAGAGCCCGCTGCCGTCGGCCTGGAGGTTGATCACCTTGCGGCCCGGGCAGGCGATCGCCGCCCCGGTGGCCATCGGGATGCCCAGCCCGATCGACCCGCCGCTGAGCTGCAGCCAGGAATGCGGCGCCGCATCCCGGGTCAGGGCGAAGAAGTTGCGGCCCGTGGTGATCGACTCGTCGCAGATCACCGCGCCCTCCGGGATCAGCGCGCCCAGGACCTGGCCAATCGTGTCCTGGTCGAGGGGCCCGGAGGTGGGAAGCTTCGGACGCGAGTTCACGGCGACAGGCGCGGCCGGCGGGGCTTCCACCGCCTCGGCCAGCCGCTCCAGTGCGTCGATCTGGTCCTCCTCGGGGGCGGCGAGGGTGATGGTCGAGGCTCCCTCCGGCGCGAGAAGGCTCGGCTTGCCCGGATAGGCGAAGAAGCCGACCGGCTGGGTAGCGCCGATCAGGATGATGTGGCGGAAGCCCTTGAGGGCCTCGATCGCCTGATCGATCGGGTAGGGCAGGCGCTCGATCGGTACGGTGCCGGCGCCCCGGTCGATCCGGGCGTTCGAGGTCATCGCCATCAGCGTCGCGCCGGTCTTGCGGGCGATCCGGTCGGCGATGACCCGGCCCTCGCCTCGCACCGCCCGGTCGCCGAGATGCAGGAGCACCGGTTCGCCGCTGGAGAGCACGGCGACGGCGGCCGCGATCGCGGCCTCCTCGGCCTTGGCCGGCTCGGGGATCGCCGGCACAGGCGCGATACCGATCCCGGGGTCCCACGCGGTGTTGGCCGGCAGGACCAGGGTCGCGACCTGCCCCGGCGCGGTGCGGGCGGCAGCGATGGCGGCGGCGCCGTCCGCGCCGATCTCGGCCGCGCTCATGCCGGTGTGAACCCAGGACGACATCGGCCGGGCCAGCCCCTCGATGTCCGAGGTCAGCGGCGCGTTGTACTCGCGGTGGTAGGTGGCGTGCTCGCCGACGATGTTGACGACGGGGGTGCGCGCCTTCTTGGCGTTGTGCAGGTTTGCCAGCCCGTTGGCGAGACCCGGCCCGAGATGCAGCAGGGTCGAGGCCGGCTTGTCGGTCATGCGGGCATAGCCGTCCGCGGCGCCGGTGGCCCCGCCCTCGAACAGGAACAGCACGCAGCGCATGCCCTCGACCCGGTCGAGCGCCGCCACGAAATGCATCTCGGACGTGCCGGGATTGGTGAAGCAGACCTCGACCCCGCCGGCGACGAGGGTCCGAACCAGGCTCTCGGCCCCGTTCATCGTGGTTGGCGTCCCATCACTCACGGGCAGCTCCCTTCCGGTCCGGCTCGAGCGTCCGGCGAATCGCATTCTTTATTATCGTGGCGCAGCCCGTGCCGAGCGCAAGGGCCGAAACGCGCGTTGCCCGGTCATCGGGCGCCTGGACTATCGCACGATCTGGCGCGAGATTTGCCGCTGGCGTCCCGCAACTTCGACGAACGGGATCCGATGAAACTTCGCCGCCTGATTGCCGCCTCCCTGGCTGGTTCCTTCGCCCTGGTCCCCGCGGCCCGGGCCGAGAGCGTGCTGCGCATCGCCATGACGGCCTCCGACATCCCCACGGCCACCGGGATGCCCAACAACGGCTTCGAGGGCATGCGCTTCCTCGGCTACCCGATCTTCGAGGGTTTGGTGCAATGGGACCTGAAGAGCACCGACAAACTCGCCGGCATCATCCCGGCCCTGGCCGAGCGCTGGGAGCAGGATCCCAACGACAAGACGATCTGGACCTTCCACCTGCGACAGGGCGTCAGCTTCCATGACGGCACCCCGTTCAATGCCGACGCGGTGGTCTGGAACCTCGACCGCTACTTCAAGAACGACAGTCCGCAATTCGAGCCGCAGGGGGCCGGCATCTCCCGGGCCCGGGCGCCCCTGGTCGGGACCTACAAGAAGATCGACGAGTCCACCGTGCAGATCACGACCACGCAGGTCGCGTCGTACTTCCCCGACATGGTCGTCTACCTGCTGTTCACCTCGCCCCAATCGTTCGAGAAGGCGGGCCGCGACTGGGCCAAGGTCGCGGCGCTGCCGGCGGCCGGCACCGGCCCGTTCAAGATCACCCGCGTAGCCCCGCGGGAATCGGTCGATCTGGCCAAGTTCGACGGTTACTGGGATCAGAACCGGATGGCCAAGGTCGACAAGGTCCGGCTGATGCCCATCCCCGAGGCGAATGCCCGGGTCGCCGCCCTGCGGTCGGGGCAGGTCGACTGGATCGAGGTGCCGGCGCCCGATGCGATCCCGTCCCTGAAGCAGGCGGGCTTCGCCATCACCACGGGCTCCTACCCGCATGTCTGGCCGTACATCTTCAACATCGGCGCCAAAGACAGCCCGCTGAAGGACGTGCGCGTCCGCCAGGCGCTGAACTACTGCGTCGACCGGGCCGCCATCGTCGAGCTGCTCAACGGCACGGCCGAGCCGGCCTCGGGCTGGCTCAACGACAAGGACCCGAATTTCGGCGCGCCGAAGAACCGCTACGGGTTCGACGCCGCCAAGGGCAAGGCGCTGCTGGCCGAGGCGGGGTACTCGGAGAAGAAGCCGCTCAGCCTCAAGGTGATGATCTCGTCCTCGGGCTCCGGCCAGATGCTGCCGATGCCGATGAACGAGTACCTTCAGGAGAACCTGAAGCAGGCCTGCAACGTCGAGCTGAGCTTCAACGTGGTCGAGTGGCAGGTGCTGCTGAATTCGAGCCGGGCGCTGCCGGACGCCCCGGGCCTGCAGGGCTCGATGGCCCTCAACGTCTCCTCGCCCTCGTCCGACCCCAGCGTGATGGCGCGCTACTTCGCGGGCGACCGGTTCCCGCCCGGCGGCTTCAACTTCCCGAACTGGAAGGACGATGCGTTCGACGCCGCCCTGAAGGCGCTCGCCGAGACCGACGACGCGAAGGTGATCGATGCGCAGACGGCGCTCGCCCACGAACGGCTGGTGGACAACCCGCCCTGGCTGTTCATCGTGCATGACCTCAACCCACGCGGGATGTCGAAGAAGATTCACGGCTTCGTCTCCCCGCAATCCTGGTTCGTCGACCTCACCCTCGTCAGCGTGCAGTGATCCCGATGGCAGATCTGAATCCCGTCGATGCGTCCGCGGCCGAACTCGCCCGGGCCATCAGTTCGAAGTCCTTGTCCCCGGTCGACGCTGTCGATGCGCTGCTCGGCCAGATCGAGCAAATGGAGCCCAAACTCCAGGCCTTCACGGAGGTGTTCGCCGCCGATGCACGCCTGGCTGCCGAGGGCGCCGAACGGGCGATCCGGTCGGGCCACGCGGTTGGACCGCTCCACGGCGTCCCGGTGGTGCTCAAGGATTTGATCGACCTTGAGGGCCGGATCACCATGGGCGGCTCGGCCGCCCACCGGGCGCGCCGGGCCGAGCGCACCGCGACCATCGCCCGCCGACTGATCGCACAGGGCATGATCGTGCTGGGCAAGACCCACACGGTGGAGTTCGCCTATGGCGGGTGGGGCACCAACCAGCATCTCGGCACCCCCTGGAACCCCTGGGATCTCGAGACGCCGCGCACCCCCGGCGGGTCGAGCAGCGGTACCGGCGTCGCGGTGGCGGCCCGGATGGCGCCCTGGGGCATCGGCACAGACACGGGCGGATCGGTGCGCCTGCCCGCCTCCTTCTGCGGGCTCACGGGCCTGAAGGTCACGGTTGGACGCGTCTCGACCTGGGGGATCGTGCCGCTGTCGACCACGCTGGACACGCCGGGCCCGCTCGCCCGCACCGTCGAGGACACCGCGCTCCTCTACGAAGCCATCTCGGGTCCCGACCCGCTCGATCCCACGACCCGGGGGATCGCCCCGGACGCGCCCTGGTCGATCCTGAACCGCGGCGTGCGCGGCCTTCGGCTCGGGCGCATGCCGGACGCCGAGCGGGACGGTGTCGCCCCCGACATGCTGCAGGCCTACGATGCGGCCCTCGATCTGCTGGCTCGGCAGGGGGCCGAGATCGTCGACGTCGTCCTGCCGTTCCGGTTCAGCGAATGCGTCGCCATGAGCGGCATCACCAACGCCGAGGCTTATTTCGTCAACGGCGCCCTCGCGGAAGACCCGGCCTCGCAGCTTGGCGACGCCGTGCGGGCCCGGATCCTGGCCGGCGCGAAGGTTACGGCTCAGGAGTATCTCAGCACGCTCCAGCGCCGGGCCGCGATGAAGCACGCCTACGCCGCCGCCCTCGACGGGATCGATGCCCTGCTGACGCCGACGACGGAATGCGCCGCCGTAGCCCTTGCCGAGGTCGACGAGGCGCACCTGCCGTCCCGGTTCACCCGCTTCGGCAACCTCCTCGACCTCTGCGCCCTGGCGCTGCCCGACGGCTTCACCGCCGCCGGTCTGCCGCTCTCGCTGCAGATCGTCTGCCGGGGTTACGACGAGGCGACGGCGCTACGGATCGGCCAAGCCTATCAGCGGGCGACCGACTGGCACCTGCGCCGTCCGCCGGTGTGAGGCCACGAACGATCGGCGCCTCATCGCTCTCCGGCTCCGCGGAGGAGCGCCATGCGGCAGGACAGCGTGAGGGCAGCGCGGCCGCACCGCGCTGAACTGACGATGCAGCACCAAGCGGCGCCGCGCACGATCTATCGAGGCAACCCCAAGTCCCTCCGATCCGGGCCGCAAGCGTTCTGACGGTCGGGATCTGCGGCTGGAGCCGCACGTGCAGAAAACCGATCTCACCGACGATACATAGACAGCCGGCCACGCGTGCCGGACCCTCTGCGAGGAGACCGAGCCACCACGTCGCCGCCACGCAAGCGAAGGCGAGGAAGCAGGCGGAAAGCGCAGCACGCGCGGGGTGCTTCCACCGCCCCTGCGCTGATCCGTCGTCGTCCTGGGATGTCGGAGCCATCTGCGGCTCCCGATAATGGAACCGCAACGATCCTGTACGATGAAATTTGGCGTTGACCTGAGCACCCAGGCCCATTCCGGGCGGGTCGCCGCTTGGTCGGCGCGGATGGTGACACGGCCCTTCGCGATACGGCCCCTCGAGCGGAGCGAACCCGCGCGCTCAGGCAGCCGGCGCCTGGCCCGACACCACGACGCCGAGTGTATCGAGCAGAGACGACCGCGCCCGGCTGACGCGGCTCTTCACGGTGCCGACCTGGCAACCGAGCTTGCTCGCGGCCTCCTCGTAGGTGTGGCCCTCGGCGCCGACCAAGAGTAGCGCCTGCCGCTGCGCCGCCGGGAGGGTCCCGAGCTGCTTCCAGACGACCTTGAGAGTGCTGGCATCCTCCTGGTCGGACAGGCTGGTCATCTGGCTCGCGTGGGTGCCGTCCACGTCCTCGACCTCGCGCCGGTTCTTGCGCAGCTCCGAGTAGAACTGGTTGCGCAGGATCGTGAACAGCCAGGCGGTGAAGTTCGTCCCGGGCCGGAACCGGGCCTGGTTGGCCCAGGCCTTCACGAAGGTCTCCTGCACGAGGTCGTCAGCCCGGCTGACGTCGCCGACCAGCGACAGCGCGAACGTGCGCAGCGCGGGAAGCGCCTTGATGATGTCGCTGCGGAAATCGAACGCCACGACCTGGCCGTGCGCCGCCACGGCCGCCTCGAAGCGCTCCATGAGAACGGCGAGCTGGGGTGGCAGCGGCTCCTGCTCGACGACCTGGAAATAGTCCCGGATCGGCAAGGCGAGATGCTGGCCGAGGATCGTTGCGTATCGAGGCGGGGTGCTGCCCGAGGGGTTCGATCCATCATCGATCATGCGCGTTCCCTGCGGTCGAAGACTTGGTATACTGGAATGGCTCTAACCCGGTATCTCGGCAATCCTGAACCGTTACCAAACGCTCCCGACAGCATCGGGAAATTTACGCAGACTTGCTGAATGCCGAAGACGGTCGTCGCACCCTCCCTGTGGCGGCCGGGCGCGCAACGATGCAGAATGCGGGTCGCCAGGAGAGCGGGATGAGCCAGGACGACCACGACCACCACCACGCCCACGACCATGAACATCCGCACGGCAGCGAGCTGTCGCCGCTCGAGGCGCGAGTCCGCGCCCTCGAGTCCCTGCTGACCGAGAAGGGCTACATCGAGCCCGCCGCCCTCGACGCCCTGGTCGAGCTCTACGAGACGAAGGTCGGGCCCCACGCGGGAGCACGGGTGGTGGCCCGGGCCTGGGTCGATCCCGATTATCGCGCCCGGCTGCTGGCCGACGCCACCCCGACGATCGCCGAGCTTGGTATCGGCGGTCGTGGCGGCGAGCACATGGTGGTGGTGGCCAACACCCCCGAGACCCACAACCTCGTCGTGTGCACGCTCTGCTCCTGCTATCCGTGGCCGGTGCTGGGCCTGCCGCCGGTCTGGTACAAGGCGCCGCCCTATCGAGCGCGGGCGGTGATCGATCCGCGCGGCGTGCTGGCCGAGTTCGGCGTCACCATTCCCGAGACCACGCGGATCACCGTTTGGGATTCCACCGCAGAGACCCGCTACATGGTCCTGCCGATGCGCCCTGCCGACACCGAGGGCCTTTCCGAGGAGGCTCTCGCCGCCCTCGTCACCCGCGATGCGATGATCGGCACGGGCCTGCCCGGGCTGCTTCCAGCGGAGATGCCCCTATGAACGGCGCCCAGGACCTCGGCGGCGCGCACGGCTTCGGGCCGGTGGTGCCCGAGCCAGACGAGCCGGTGTTTCACGCCGCATGGGAGCGCCGCGTCTTCGCGATGGCGATGGCCATGGGCTACACCGGCGCCTGGAACCTCGACGGCAGCCGTGCCAACCGCGAGTCGCTGCCGCCGGCGCACTATCTCGCGTCGAGCTACTATGAGATCTGGCTGGCGGCCCTGGAGAAGCAGATCGCCGCCACGGGCCTCGCCACGCCGGAGGAAATCACAGCGGGCCGGGCCTCCGCGCCGGCCAGGCCGGTGGCACGGGTGCTCGCCCGGGACGGGCTGGAGGCCCGCTTCCGGGCCGGCTTCCCGAGCAGCCGCGACCCCGCCGCGCCCGCCCGCTTCACGGTCGGCGACGCCGTCCTGGCCCGGAACATCCATCCGACCGGGCATACGCGCCTGCCGCGCTACGTCCGCGGGCGGCGGGGCCGGATCGAGCGCATCGACGGCGCCTTCGTGTATCCCGATACCAACGCCTACGGCGCGGGCGAGAACCCGACTTGGCTGTACACCGTCAGCTTCACGGCCCGGGAATTGTGGGGCGAGAGCGGCGACCCGGGCGGGATCGTCACGGTGGCGGCGTTCGAACCCTACCTGGAGGCGGCGTGAGCGTCCCATCGCCCAAAGCCTTCGCGGCCCCCTGGGAAGCGCAGGTCTTCGCCCTGGTGGTGTCCCTGCAGGAGGCCGGGCTGTTCACCTGGGCCGAATGGGCCGAGCGGATCGGCCGGGAGATCCGGCCGGACGACGGGCCCGAGCGGGCGGCCGATTACGGTGCGTGGCTCGCGACCCTGGAACAGATCCTCGCGCAGCGCGGGGTTGCCCCTCCCAGCAGCGTGGCCGCGCGGGCCGAGGCGTTCCTCCGCGCCGCCGCGGCCACGCCCCATGGCCAGCCGATCCGCTTGGAGAACGATCCGCTCTATCGGGCGTGATCCGTGAGGCCCTCGAGGGGCACCGGGGCGGCGTGGGGCCGGCCGGCCAATTGCGCGTCGATCAGCGCCAGAACCTCGCGCCGTCCGCAATTCTTCGCGGCTTCGAAGGGCGTCCAGGTCTGATCGAATTCGAACTGCGCGAAGACGGCGCGGTAGCGTTCCAGTTCCTTCGGCGTGAGCGGCACGCCGCGGACGAAGGCCTTGTGCGCCGAGATCGTCGTGGCCCGGCGCGGGTCGGCGGGGTCGAGCTCGAACTTCAGCGCGTCGCCGCAGAAACAGATCTTTCGGGCCCGGTCGAACAGGACGGCGTGGCCGTCGAAATGGCCGGCGGTGCGGTGCAGTTCCAGGCCCGGCAGCGGCTCCAGGACGTCGTCGTAGGGCCAGCTCACCTGCAGCGCCGCGCTCCAGGTGAAGTCGGCCGCGGGCAAGCACAACTCGGGGTCGAACCGGTCCTGCAGTTGCACGAGGGCGCCATAGGCATGCGGGTGTGAGGACGAGAGCACCTGCATGCCGCCGAGCGTCTCGATCTGGTCCAGGGCGGCCTCGCTGAAAACCGGGCAGCCCTCGAAGCCCATATTCCCGTTCTCGGTGCGGATCAGGTAGGCCGAGGGGCCGATGCCGGAGACCGGCTCGTTCCAGAACCGCCACACGCCAGGCTCCAGTTCCTGCCAGTGGCAGGGAAAGGCATCCTGCGCCTCCCGGGTCGTGCGGAATCGCCAGCCGTCCTGCGGCACCACGTGGCGGGCGTCGAGGCACATCGGGCAGGACGGGGGCGCCTCGAAATGGCGCTGCCAGAACCCGCAATTGTCGCAGGTGTAGGCGGGCAGGTTCAGGGCGCCCGCGAAGGGCAGATAGCCGGGCATCGTCTCGAGCCTCTCCTGGCGAATGGTCCCGGATTCCCAAAGGGCTCAGTCCTTTGGCCGGCTTCGGGGGTGGAACCGCCCGAAGCATCGGGCGACGCCCGACACCAGGGGTCCGCCCTGGACCTGCAAAAGATCTCAGACCTTTTGAAACCAGGAGGTGTCTAGTGGGTCCGGTCAGGTAGCGCAGCGCGCCGCGAGCGGGAGGCCGCCACGGCAGCGCCGGCGAGACCCAGCAGCGCGAGCCCGGCCAAGCCGCCGACCACCGCGTCGCGGGTGCGGCTGGTGACGAACTCGCTGCGGGTCGATTTCATCCGATCGTTGAACCGCCCATCGATGCCGACATCGCCGGGCACCGGGTCGAACAGGTTGCCCGCCATGTCCGGGATCGTCGTGTCGGACAGCTGCGCCGACCACATCGTGGCGGCCTTACGGTCCGCCAGCGCGGGGGCGAGCGCCTGGGCGGCAGCCATCATCATCGACGAGCGCCCGACCCAGACTTCCCGGCGCGGGTGCTCGGCGGCGTATACGATCGCCTCCGCGCAGAGCCGCGGATCGAACACCGGATCCGGGGCATACTGGCGGTGGCCGGTACGGTTGCGCGCCCAGTTGAACTGCGGCGTGTTGACGGCCGGCAGGTAGACCACGCTGAGGCTCACGGCGACGTTGTCGTGGAGCAGTTCGCAGCGCAGGGCGTCGGTGAAGCCGGAGACGGCGAACTTGGCCGCACAATAGGGCGCCTGGAGCGGCGCCGCCCGGATCGCCAGACCCGAGGAGACCTGGATGATCGCGCCGCGGTTGCGCCGCTTCATGTAGCGAAGCGCCGCGAGCGTACCGTAAACCTGGCTCAGGTAGGTGGTCTCGGTGACCCGCCGGTACTCATCCGGCGTGATCTGGTCGGCCGGGTTCACCACGGTCGCCATGGCGTTGTTCACCCAGGCCCGGATCGGGCCGAGCTCGGCCTCGATCCGGGCTGCGGCCGCATCGACGGCCTCGGCATCGGCGACGTCCGCCGCGATCGCCAGGACCGGCTGACCGTAGGCAGCGAGCGCCCGCTCGGCGGCGGCGAGCCGCCCGGGATCGCGCGCCACCACCGCCACCGACCATCCGCCGGCGGCGAAGCGATGCGCGGTCGCGAGCCCGATTCCGGCGGTCCCTCCGGTAACGACTGCAACCCGTGCCATCCTGGCCTCGCCTGAGTGGAGAAAATCGCAGCGGCAACGGGTGCCGACGCCCACGGTTGCGCCGCACCGCCGTGCCGGAACGTCACGGCCACCGGTCTTTTTGGAACCCGGCGCGCAACGTCCGCCGACGAGCGCTGTTGATCCTGCGTAGTCACGCGCTCTCGGCGTGCAGCCGGCCTAAGGATCGCAGGCATGCGCTACGGACGACGGTTCTCCCTGCCGATCGATCCCTGGCCGCAAGCCTCGCTGGGTGAGCGGATGTCCGTCGGCCTGGTCCTGACCTTGCTGCTGCTAGTGCCGTTCTGCGCTGCCAGCGCAGTGATGGTCGTGAGCGCGGCTATCGGGACTTACATCGCCTGGTCCTACGATCTCGGCGCCTCCCTGCGGAGCGCCATTGAGCGCCAAGTCGGCAAGCTCGCAGACAGGCATGGCCGGATCGTCCGGAAAGCTTGACCCGAAACGTGACAGCAATCGGGCTCGGATGTTGGCTGGCCTCGTGCGCCTGCAGCGACCCGATGAGATATCAAGATCGAACCGGAGCCGGCTTGCAAAGCTTGACCCATCATCGGTCGGATTGGGTCACCTGCACTGAAGCCCCGCTCCGTCTTTGCAAGCAAAGCGCGCTGAGACAGCGGGCGATCTCCCAACCTTGACGCAGCACCGGCACGATTCCTCGCGCTCTCGAGGACGAAACTGTCGGGATGACGCGCAAACCGGTGTATGGCGACCCCACAACCACCGCGTCACGCAGGTCCGATTTGACCTCGACGCATCGAGTGGGCCAGTCAGGTTCGGAACCGAGAGATCGCCATGTTCCGTTCCCTGATGAGTGCCCGGCGCTTCGCGCCGCTGTTCTGGTGCCAGTTCTTCTCGGCGTTCAACGACAATTTCCTCAAGAACGCGCTGGCCTTCCTGATCCTGTTCGGGATCGGCGGGCAGGCGGATGCCCATGCCGGCGTCCTCGTCACCTTGGCGAGCGCGGTGTTCATCGGGCCGTTCTTCATCCTGTCGGGCCTCGGCGGGCAATGGGCCGACCGGTACGACAAGGCGCTGATGGCCCGGCGGCTCAAGTTCGCCGAGATCTTCGCGGCCGGCACCGCGGTGATCGGCTTCCTGCTGCATTCGGTCCCGGTGCTGTTCGTGGCGCTGGGCCTGTTCGGGACGATCGCGGCCCTGTTCGGGCCGATCAAGTACGGGATCCTGCCGGACCATCTGCGCCGCGAGGAGCTGCCGGCCGGCAACGCGCTGGTCGAGGCCGCGACCTTCCTGGCGATCCTGCTGGGTACGATCGCGGCCGGCGCGGCCTCGGCGATGGGCGGCTCCGGCCTGGTGTTCGGTGCCCTGGTGATGGGCTTCGCGGTCCTGTGCTGGCTCTCGGCCCGGATGATCCCGCCGACCGGGGAGGGGGCGCCGGACCTGCACGTCGATCGCAACGTGGCGCGCTCGACCGCCTCGCTGCTGCGCGACCTCTGGGCCGACACGCGCCTGTGGCGCGGCTCCCTGACGGTGAGCTGGTTCTGGCTGGTCGGCGTCGTGGTGCTGTCGCTCCTGCCGGTCCTGGTGCGCGACGCCTTCAACGGCACCGAGACCGTGATCACCCTGCTGCTGGCACTGTTCTCCGTCGGCATCGCGGTGGGATCGGGGCTCGCCTCGTGGCTTGCCAGCGGCCGGATCGTGCTTCTGCCGACGCCGGTCGGGGCGGTTCTGATGGGCCTGTTCGGCCTCGACCTCGCCTGGACGATCGGACATCTTCCGCCGCCGTCCACGGCGGCGATCGGACCGTTGGACTTCCTGCGGACCGGCGACGGCCTGCGCACCGCCATCGGGTTCCTCGGCCTCGCCATGTCGGGGGGCCTCTACATCGTCCCGTCCTTCGCGGCCGTGCAGGCCTGGACCGAGAAGGCGATGCGGGCCCGGATCATCGGGGCGGTCAACGTCGTGACCGCGGCATTCATGGTGGCCGGCACCCTGGCGCTGGCGGCCCTGCAGGGCGCGGGCCTGTCGATCGCCAGCCTGCTCGCGGTCGTGGCGGTGCTGAACCTGATCGTCGGCGCCGTGGTGTTCGCGACCCTGCCGACCAGCCCGTTCCGCGACGCGCTCTCGATCCTGTTCCGGGCCTTCTATCGGCTCGAGGTCCGCGGACTCGACAACGTCGCGGCGGCCGGGCCGAACTGCATCCTGGCGCTCAACCACGTCTCGTTCCTCGACGCGCCACTGGCGCTGTCGCTGCTCGACCAGGAGCCGGTCTTCGCGGTCGACAGCGGAATCGCGCAGCGCTGGTGGGTGCGGCCGTTCCTGCGGGTCACAAGGGCGATGCCCCTCGACCCGACCCGGCCGCTCGCCACGCGGACGCTGATCAACGCGGTCAAGAATGGCGAGACCCTGATCATCTTCCCCGAGGGACGGCTCACCGTCACCGGCAGCCTGATGAAGGTCTACGACGGCGCCGGGCTGATCGCCGACAAGTCGGGCGCCATGGTGGTGCCGGTGAAGATCGACGGATTGGAGCGTACCGCGTTCTCGCGCCTGTCCCGCGGGCAGGTCCGCCATCGCTGGTGGCCCAAGGTGACCGTGACGCTAATGCCGCCGGTGCGGCTCACCGTGGATCCGGCGCTGCGCGGCAAGGCCCGGCGTCAGGCGGCCGGGGCAGCCCTCTACGGCATCATGTCCGACCTGCTGTTCCGCACGGCCGACACCGACCGGGGCCTGATGGCAGCGCTGATCGAGGCCGGGGACCGCCACGGCTGGCGCCGCACCGCCGTCGAGGATCCGGTCACGGGCCGCCTGTCCTACAGCCGCCTCGTCCTCGGCGCGAACGTGCTCGGCCGCAAGCTGATGCCGCTCGCCCCGGAAGGCGGCCGGATCGGCGTGATGCTGCCCAACGCCAACGGCGCAGCCGTAACCCTGTTCGGCCTGGCCTCGGCGGGCCGGGTGCCGGCGATGATCAATTTCTCCGCCGGCGCGGCCAACGTGCTCTCGGCATGCCGGGCGGCGCAGGTCGACAAGATCCTGACCTCCCGGGCCTTCATCGAGAAGGGACGGCTCGGCACCCTGATCGAAGCGATCAAGGGACAGGTCGAGCTGATCTACCTGGAGGACGTGCGCGCCACCGTCACGACGCCGGACAAGATCCGCGCCCTGCTGGCCGGGCGCAAACCCCTGGTGCGGCGCACGGGCGAGGATCCGGCCGCGGTGCTGTTCACCTCGGGCAGCGAGGGTACGCCCAAGGGCGTGGTGCTGGCCAACCGCTGCATGCTCGCCAACGTGGCCCAGGTTGCGGCCCGGATCGATTTCGGCCCGACCGATAAGGTCTTCAACGTACTCCCGGTGTTCCACGCCTTCGGGCTGACCGCCGGGCTGGTCCTGCCGCTGGTCTCGGGGGTGCCGGTCTACCTGTACCCGTCGCCGCTGCACTACCGGATCGTCCCGGAGCTGATCTACGGCTCCAACAGCACGGTCCTGTTCGGCACCGACACGTTCCTCGCCGGCTACGCCCGGGCCGCGCACGCCTACGACCTGCGCTCGCTCCGCTACGTCGTGGCCGGGGCCGAGGCCGTGAAGGAAACGACCCGCAAGACCTGGGGCGAGAAGTTCGGGCTGCGGATCCTGGAGGGCTACGGCGTCACCGAGTGCGGACCCGTCGTCGCGCTGAACACGCCGATGTTCAACCGCTTCGGCACGGTCGGGCGGATCCTGCCCGGGATCGAGACCCGCCTCGAGCCGGTGCCCGGGATCGACGATGCCGGCCGCCTGTCGGTGCGAGGCCCCAACATCATGCTGGGCTACCTGCGGGCGGAGAAGCCCGGCGTCCTGGAGCCGCCGCCGGGTGGCTGGCACGACACCGGCGACATCGTAGCGATCGACGCCATGGGCTTCGTGACGATCAAGGGCCGGGCCAAGCGCTTCGCCAAGATCGCCGGCGAGATGGTGTCGCTCGCCGGCATCGAGGCGCTCGCGGCCGAGCTCTGGCCGAACCAGCCGAGCGCGGTCGCGGCGGTGCCGGACGCGCGCAAGGGCGAGCGGCTGGTGCTGTTCACGCAGGAGAAGGGCGCGACGCGTCCCGCCTACCAGAGCTTCGCCAAGGAGCGCGGCGCCTCCGACGTGGCGATCCCCGCCGAGGTGGTGGTGCTGGACGCGATCCCGATGCTGGGCAGCGGCAAGGTCGACCAAGTCTCGGTGGTCAAGCTTGCGCACGAGCGGGCGAAAGAAACGGCGGCTGCCTGACCGGCCATCCCATCCCACCCCCGCGCGTCCCCCAAACGGGGGATGCGGGCGGCATCGCGTTAGCATGGTATCACGAATACAGTCATGATTCGATCAATCTTGAGTGATCGAGATTCAGGGACTGAATTCCGCGATTCGCGCGTGTGTCGACGAGGGGTTGATCATGCAAAAGGGCAGGCGATTTCCGATCTGGCTGACTCGGCGGGCCTACTTCAAGCGTCTCGAACGCTGGGCGAAGCCCGGCAAGGCGCGCAAGCCCGCGCCGCCGAGCGCCGAGATCGCGCCTGCAATGCTGTCGTCCAACGTCGTGCCGTTCCCGATCCACCTGGCCCAGGCGAGCCGGCCGGCTTTCCCGGACCTGCGCGGCGTCGGCATCGGCTGAACCGACGCCCCGGGCCTTGCCTGCCGCGGCGGATCGTTGAATCTGTGCGCCCTGGCAGACCCGGGATCTGGAGGATGCGTGCCGCACCATGGGCCTGATCCCGGCGCGGCCGCCGCGTCCAGGCTTCGCCGCGCGGCCCGCGCGGGCCTCGCGATGGCGGCACTTCTGGTCGTGCTGGTCTTGGCCGGCGCCGGGCTGGTCTGGCGCTACGCCGCTTCGCTGCCGCCCCTCGACCTGGCGGCGGCCTCGGCGCGCTCGACCGTGGTGCTCGACCGGTCCGACACGCTGCTGCGCCCCTTCGCCACCGCGGACGGCCGCTGGCGGCTTCCGGCCAGAGCGGCGACCGTCGATCCGCGCTACCGGGCGATGCTGCTGGCCTACGAGGATCGGCGCTTCGAGACCCATCCCGGCGTCGACCCGATGGCGATCCTGCGCGCCGCCGGTCAATGGCTGGGGCATGGCCGGATCCTGTCGGGCGGCTCGACCCTGTCGATGCAGGTCGCCCGCCTGGTCGAGCCGCGCCACGGGCGCTCGCTGGAGGCCAAGGTCCGTCAGATGGCGCGGGCTGTGACGCTGGAGCGGCAGCTCGGCAAGGCCGCGTTGCTCGACCTCTACCTGGCGCTCGCCCCCTATGGTGGCCCGCTCGAGGGCGTCCGGGCGGCGAGCCTGGCCTATTTCGGGCGCGAGCCGGCGCGGCTGACGGCGGCGCAGGCGGCCTTGCTCGTCGCCCTGCCACAATCCCCAGAGACCCGCCGGCCGGACCGCTTCCCGGGCCGCGCCCGGGCCGCCCGCGACAGGGTGCTCGATCGGGTGGCCGGGCGCGGGCTGATCAGCGTGGCCGAGGCCGCTGCCGCCAAGGCAGAGCCGGTCCCGACCGGGCGGAAGCCGTTCCCGATGCTGGCCGCCCACGCCGCCGAGGAGGCGGTCGCGGCCGAGCCCGGGACGGCGGTGATCCGCCTGTCCATCGACGGGCGGCTGCAGGCGCGCCTCGAGGACCTGGCCGCCGAGCGTGCCGCCGCGACCGGACCGGCCCTCTCGGCGGCCATCGTCGTGCTGGACAACCGCGACGGCCGCGTGCTGGCCCAGGTCGGCAGCCCCGGCTACCTGGATCCGAGCCGTCGGGGCGCGATCGATATGACCCTGGCGGTGCGCTCGCCGGGCTCGGCACTGAAGCCGTTCATCTACGCCATGGCCTTCGAGGACGGCCTCGCTCATCCCGAGACGTTGCTGGAAGACCGCCCGGCCCGGTTCTCCGCCAGCTATGCGCCCGAGAACTTCGACCTGACCTTCCAGGGCACGGTCACGGCGCGGCGCGCCCTGCAGCTCTCGCTGAACGTGCCCGCGGTGGCGCTGATGGAGGCTGTTGGGCCCGCACGCTTCATCGCCCGGCTGCGGGCGGCCGGCGCCGGGATCCAGCTGCCCCGCGAGGCCGCCCCGGGCCTGCCGGTGGCGCTGGGCGGCCTCGGCATCACGCTCACCGACCTCGCCCGGCTCTATGCCGGCATCGCCCGGGGCGGCGGAGTGCCCGACATCCTGCGCCGGGCCGGGGGAGTCGCCGGAGCGGGCACGGAGCGCCGGGTCACGGAGCCGGTCGCGGCGTGGTACGTCGCCGACATCCTGCGCGGGACGCCGCCGCCGGAGAACGCGCTGTCGAGCCGCATCGCCTACAAGACCGGCACGTCGTTCGGCTATCGCGACGCCTGGGCGGCGGGGTTCGACCGGCACGTCACCGTGGCGGTCTGGATCGGGCGGCCCGACGGTGCCGCGGTCCCCGGCCTCGTCGGGCGGGTGGCCGCGGCCCCGATCCTGTTCGATGCCTTCGCGCGCCTCGGGATCGAGCCCGAGCCGGTCCCGCAGCCCCGCAACGCCCTGAGCGCCACCGAGGCCGGCGGCTTGCCGCCGCCGCTCCGGCGCCTGCGCCGCGACGGGGCGGAGACGGCCGGCCCCTCCCTCAAGATCGCCTATCCCCCGGACGGGGCCCGGATCGATCTTGGCCTCGCGGCCGATCCGGCCGGGCATGGGGACGGAGGTCCCAGCCTCGCCCTCAAGGCCCTCGGCGGCGTCCCGCCGCTGACCTGGCTGGTCGACGGCCAGCCGGTGGCCCAGACACCCCGCCGGCAGGCCGCGTGGGTCCCGAACGGCGCCGGATTCGCGCGGATCTCGGTTCTCGACGCCACCGGAGCGAGCGACAGCGTCTCCATCCGCCTGGAGTGAAGTGCCGCCGCAGCGTTGCCGACGATCAGAGGCGCCGGGACGCGACATTATGTGCGGGCTAATACGGCCACCAATGTCAGTCTTCATACGAAGATTCATCGGTCATCAACGAATACCGGCCTAATGCTGGCCAGTGAGGTCGGTGATGGCTTGGAAGGTCGGCGCCGCGATCGCGGGGCTTCTCGGGTTGGTGGGTGTGACGGCTGGACTCGGCGGCGGTGCTGATCCGCGCCGGGCCGGCTGGCGCGAGACCTATCGGTCGCCTGCCGAGATCCCGTTCCCGGACGAGAACCCCTACTCGGCCGCCAAGGCCGACCTGGGCCGGCGCCTGTTCTTCGATCCGATCCTGTCCGGCGATGGCACCCGGGCCTGCGCCACCTGTCATCTCCCCGATCTCGGCTGGGGTGACGGGCGCGCCCGCGCCGCGACGCGGATGCAGGGCGACATGGACCTGCGCACGCCGACGCTGATCAACATCGCCTGGCAGGACGGCCCGATGGGCTGGGACGGAAAGTTCAAGACCCTCGAATCCGTCGCGGCGATGCCAATGATCTCGCCGTCCAACATGAACCTGCCGTTGGCCGATGCGCTCGCCCGGCTGTCCGCCGACTCGAGCTACGCGGTCGCCTTCGCCACCGCATTCAACGATCCCGCCATCACCCGGGACCGGCTGGAAGCGGCGCTGGCGACGTTCGAGCGCCTGATCGTGACCGGGACGAGCCCGTTCGACCGCTGGATCGCCGGCGACGAGGCCGCCATTGGCGAGCCGGCTAAGCGCGGCTTCGACCTGTTCAACGGCCGGGCCGATTGTGCCGGCTGCCATTCCGGCTGGTCGTTCACCGACAACTCGTTCCACGACATCGGAGTTGGCACCGGCAACGATATCGGCCGGGGCCGCTTCAAGCCCACATCGGTCGCCCTGCGCTACGCTTTCAAGACCCCGACCCTGCGGGAGATCGGCCGCCGGGCCCCCTACATGCACGACGGCTCGTTGGCGACGCTGGAGGCGGTGATCGACCTCTACGACCGCGGTGGGATCGAGCGCCCGAGCCGCTCCCGGGCGATCAAGCCGCTCCATCTCAGCGCGACGGAACGCGCGGACCTGCTGGCGTTCCTCAAGACGCTCTCGACCGAGGCGGCCCCCGACCTGACGACGGCATCATTCACCACCGCGGTCCCGGCGCCGTGACGGCGGCAGCGTAGATCACCGCCTCATTCCAGGGCGCCGCAGGCGAGCCCGGAACGACGAGCGGGTTGCTTTGGCACGACGGCAACATCCAAGCCGCGGAGACGCATCGCGTTGTCTGCCGCCCAACACCGAGCCCCGATAGGCTCGCGACGGCGACCGTCAGCGCGCCAGCCCCGGCTGCGGCGCTCCGATCGCGCGCCGCTCGGTCGCTTCAGGCGCGACGCCGACGCGAGCCTCGATGACCGCGTAGCGATGGGAGAGGTTCGCGAGGCTGACGATGATCCACACGCTGCCCAGCAGGCTCGCCGCCAGCACGCCGAGCAGGACGTAGACCGTGCGGGTGTTGCGCCGTACTTCGACCGACAGGTCCTGGGCGAGGTCCCGGTTGCCCTGGAACAAGGCGTCCCGCGCGGCGACCAGCTCGTTGTGCATCTCGCTGATGACGTGGGTGGCGTTGTAGAGCAGCAGCAGGTGGACGACGAAATCGTCGTCTGTGGTGGTGTTGAGGGCGGCCGCGACGCGCACGGCGAGCTGCCGCTCCCAGGGCAGCAGCTCCCGGCCGTGGACCGTCCGGTAGAACCGCTCGAGGTTGTTCACGGACGGAAGGCCTCGCGCCAGGCCGTGTGGAAGTTGCGCCGCAGGCGCCGGCCCTCGACGCGCAGGCGCATCGGCGCGGTCGTCGCCAGTTCCAGCCAGGTCGTGTGCTGGATCCGCAGCGCCTCGATCAGGCGCTCGCCGATCCGCTCGATCTCGGTGGCGCGGAAGTTCGGTTGCGCCCGCAGCTGCCGCACCACGTCGGAGGCTTCCAGATAATCGAAGTTGGTCGCCTGGGCGGTGTTCTTGGCGAGGATCGCCCGGTCGCATTCGAGCAGCAGCGGACGGAGTTCCCGGAGTACGTCGAGGGCGGTGGGATCGACGGCACCGGCGGCCACGACCACGCAGAGGCGGATCTTCTCCTCGCGGCAACTCTCGACGATGATCTCGGTGCTGCGCCGGGTCGTCTCGGTGTCGCCCGCTGGGAAGTCGACCACGACGAAGCGCTCGGCGGCGTCCGACACGCGCTCGATCAGGTCCTGGACCAGGGTCGGATCGACGCGGCCGGTGGAGTCCTCGGCCCGCAGGCGCTGCCGGAAGCAGGACACGCCCGGATGGCGCGGCATGAAGCTCTGGCTGCCCGGGTCGGTCTCACGCATCAGCGCCGTGTGGAAGTGCCGGTTGGCCGGGTCGGTGTCGACCGCAAGGACCGGCCCGACCTCGGCACAGAGATCCGCGATCTGCAACGCGATGGTCGTCTTGCCGACGCCGCCCTTGCCGCCCAGGCACAGGATCAGGACCTTGGTGTTGCCTGGGCCGAGCAGATCCTGCTGGATGTCCTGAAGCTCGGACGGGGTGTACCAGGCCGGAACCTTGAGCTGCGTGACGTCGGTCATGAAAGTCTCCTCGGGTTGAAGGGCGCAGGTCGGCGTCCGCGCGGGCGCTGCTGCGCCGGGCCGGGACGGTCCTGCAGGGGTTTCAGGGTCGGTATCGTCGATCCGGGCTCGTCCGGCGGGCAGCCGGGCCGCCTGTCTGCGCACGGTCGATCGCCGACCGGGACGCGGTGAACGGGCCTCGCGACGGCGGGAGAGCGGGGCCGCGGTTTTGGGCGCTTGGGCCGGGCACGCTCAAGCCGGACGTCCGCCCAGGCATCGGCCGATCGCTCGCCCACCGCCCGATGGCCGGCGATCCCCGCACAGTGGCGCAGTGGACGCGGGATGGCGGAACCGGATGTGGCCCCGCCGTGGCATAGCGCCGTACAGGTCGGGACCCGAAATGTTTGCCCTCGTCACGCCTCGCACTCCGTTGCCGGCCCGGTGCCGCGGCGGGACCGCGTCAGTTCGTCGTCTGGCCAGCGTCGCGCAGGAGCGAGAGTTCGCCCAGCGCGGCGCCAGAGGCAAGCCTATAATCCGAACTGTTGACAGCTTATCCGTGCGTATGATCGCAATTCCTCAGACTCAGTTCGCAAAAAATATCTCTTTCTTCGATAAAATTCCATCATCTTAGATTTTAGATACGTATTTATTCAAATTTATATATCTAGCACACGTCAATATACGCGGGATCTTAGGCTAAATATTGACAAATGCTCGGATGATACATCTTGGTCATCGAGGCGTATTGGGACGCCACCGCTGGCGGCGCGTCCTCAGATCCCGTCTCGAAACACGATTGCGGTTGCCGGTGAGGCTCAGGACGGCGGATGGCTTGCCGTTTCCGGATCCGGGATCAGGCCATCGCGGGACCGGCGCGCGGCTCGGCAACGCTTGAAATCCACAGCGTTAACCTTCCACTCATATTCGTTAATAAACCATTGGCGAGAAGCCTATTAACCTATCTAAATAGAGCGGTAACCACGGTGTCGACATGCACCGGTGAGGCTCCGATGCTACCAATCAAGACAAAGCGCACGTCAGCCGGATACGCTCTCACCGCCGCCGGAGCCGCGAGCCTCGCGGCCACCGGCGAGGCCCAGGCCCACGTCAAATGGTTCTGCGCCTACGACGTCGCCGGGCAGCCCCAGGGCCTCGAGCAGGTGCTGTGCGCCAACTTCGAGGGACTCACCGTCCTGGCTCTGGTGTGCCTGATGTTCGGGTGCCTGGCCGAGGGCACGCCGCTGGGCGGCGCCCTGCTCAACGCGCTGGATCGTGTGACCTCCCGGGTCCGGACCGACACCGAGCTGCTGGTCCGCGCCACGCTGGGTTTCTTCTTCGTCTCGCTCTGGGAACTCGGTGGCATCATCCTCACCCCCGAACTCAAGACCGACGTCGCCTGGATCCCGTGGTTCCAGCTCGCGCTGGCCGCCGGCCTGATCTGGCGCCGAACCATGCCGCTCACCGGCCTGGGCATCGTCTTCCTGTTCAGCTTCGCCACGGCGCAATACGGCGTCTTCCACTTGGCCGACTACCCGATCTTCCTGGGCGTGGCCGTCTACCTGATCTGCCGCGGCCTGGACCTCTCGCCCTTCGGCGTGCGCCCGCTCGACATCGTGCGCTGGACCGCCGCCATCACGCTGATGTGGGCGTCGATCGAGAAGTGGGCCTATCCGGAATGGACTGCGCCGCTAATCGCTGCCAAGCCGCAGATGACGCTCGGCGCCACCCCGGAACTGTTCATGCAGGCAGCCGGCGTCATCGAGTTCACCCTGGCCTTCGCGCTGCTCTGGACCCCGCTGGTGCGGCGCGCATCGGCGATCATTTTGGCCGCGATCTTCGTCTCGGCGGTGTTCGAGTTCGGCAAGGTCGATGCGATCGGGCATTCCGGGATCATCGTGGTGCTGATGGCAATCGCCGCCGACGATGTCCGGATCGCGGTCCGGGCCCGCCACGTGGTGCTGGCGCCGGCCTGGTACGGGGCCGCCCTGGCGCTCTTCCTCTTCCTCTACTACGCGGGCCACGCGGCCCTGTTCGGCGGGCTCGACACCCTGCCGGTGATCTGAGGCGCGGATCAGCGCGCTGCGAGGAGCGGCGCGAACACGTCGGTCAGGCCGGTGATCAGGATCTGGGTCCCGACGCAGAGCAGCAGGAACGCGAACAGGCGGCCGGTCACCCGCGCCCGGGCCGGGCCGATCAACGCCACCACCCGGTCGGCCGAGGCGTAGATCAGCGCCACCGCGAGCGCCACGACGAGAGCCGCCAAGGTGACGCCGAGATAGAAGCCGAACCGGTCCGCGTAGGCGGCGGGCCGGTTCGCGCCCAAGCTGATCGCCACCGCAATGGTGCCGGGCCCGGTGGTGAACGGCAGGGTCAGCGGGAAGAACGCGATCTCGGCCAACGGCGCCGGCGCCGGGTCGCGGCTCGCCTCGATCAGGGTCGTCGCCCCGCGGTCCTTCGAGCCGGACGCTTCGGCCTGCTTGCGGGCCTCGCGCGCCTCGGGGCGGTTGAGCTGGGTCCAGGCCGAGGACATCACCACCAGTCCGCCCGCGATCCGCAGGGCCGCCAGGGTCACTCCGAAAAAGTTGAGGATCGGTGTGCCGGCCCAGAGGGCGCCGAGCATCACCAGGGCGGCGTAGACGCCGATCTTGCGCGACAGCAGCACCCGCTCGGCATGGCTGTAGGCGGTGGTCACCTGCGCGAAGATGAAGGCCCCGCCGATCGGGTTCACGATCGCGATCAGGCCCGAGAAGGCGAGCAGGAACTGCTGGATTGTGAAATCGATGCTCATCAGGGCCGCCGCCTAGCCCAACAGGCCTCCGACGACCAGCCTATCGCTCTTCAGCCCGGCGACGGCGCGGGCACCAGCACCCGCGCGGGGGCGAG
Source organism: Methylobacterium sp. CM6246 (assembly GCF_054818005.1). Classification (NCBI taxonomy): domain Bacteria; kingdom Pseudomonadati; phylum Pseudomonadota; class Alphaproteobacteria; order Hyphomicrobiales; family Methylobacteriaceae; genus Methylobacterium; species Methylobacterium sp. CM6246. Next base: position 4,643,809 of record NZ_JBTXKY010000001.1, on the reverse strand, counting down.
GCGGCGGGCGCGGCGCACCTGCTGGACCGCGATCGGTCGGTAGAGCTGCTTGGTCGCGTGGACCACGTGCAGGCCGGCGAAGGGCAGGGCCAAGCCTGAGCCAAGCCGCTCCCAGGCGGGACCGGTGCGCAGCATCAGCCGCGAGCGCACCGGCGGCATGTACAGGGTCTCGGCCCAGCCCTCGGGTGAGAACAGCGTGTCCCGCATCAACCGGCCGAGCTGCGAGCGGCTGTAGGGCTGGCCGTGGCCGAACGGCGTCGCCTCGCGCCGGGCCCAGACGCCGCGCCGGTTCGGCACCACCAGGATCATCCGGCCGCCCGGGGTGAGAGTGCGCCAGACCTCCTGCAGCAGTTCCGTCGGGCTCTCCACCGATTCGAGCGCGTGGACCAGGACGACCCGGTCGATGGCGGCCTCGGGCAGCGGCATCATGGTCGGGTCGGCCAAAGCCGTGCAGGACCGGCCGGTGCCGGGCCAGTTCACCACCCCTTGCGTCGCCGGCATGAACGCCAGGGTGCGCTCGGCGATGCAGTGGATCGGCCCGAGATACGGCGTCGCGTAGCCCAGTCCGAGGACCCGCAGGCCCGAGACCGAACCCAGGAACCCGTGAAGGGCGCGGGCGACGACGCGGTGCGTCTCGGCCCCCAGGGGGCTGGCATAGAAGGCGCGCAGGCCGTTGACGTCGAGACGCATGGACGAACAGGACACCGAGCCCGGGACGATGATCAACCTCAATGGTGAGACGCGATGCGCGCCGCAAGCGCCATCGATCCCCCCGGCGAAGGAACCCGCTCGATTGCCGCCGGTTCACGGCTGACGTTTCGCGCTGCGACGCGCCGGTGCAGTGTCGCAGCCCCGGGAGAGGGAATCCGATGGCTGCCGAGACCGAGATCCGAACCTTCCTGTGCCGCAGCGACAATATCGGGGTCCTGATCCGAGATCCGGCCACCGGCGCCTGCGCGGCGATCGACGTGCCGGAGGCCGGCCCGGTCCTGAAGGCCCTCGACGAGACCGGCTGGCGCCTGACCGACATCCTCGTCACCCACCGGCACGGCGATCACATCGAGGGCATCCCGGCAGTGAAGCGGGCGACCGGAGCCCGGGTGGTGGCCCCCGCCAAGGCGGGCGGCGCGGTGCCGGAGGTGGACATCACGGTCCGCGAGGGCGACACGGTGCAGGTCGGCGGGCTCAAGGCCCAGGTCTGGGAGACCCCCGGCCATTGCGCCGACCACGTCACCTACTGGTTCGCCGAGGCCGGCCTCGTCTGCTCCGGCGACACGCTGTTCACCCTCGGCTGCGGCCGGGTGATGGAGAGCCCGCCCGAGACCTTGTGGCGCTCCCTGCGCCGGTTCGAGCAACTGCCCGACGAGACCCGCGTCTTCAGCGGCCACGATTACGTCTTGTCGAATGCCCGATTCGCACTGGCGGCGGACCCGGAGAATCGCGACCTGATGGCGCGCAAAGTGGAGGCAGACCGTGCGAAGGCCGAAGGACGCTTCCTGATTCCCTCGACCATGGGCGCGGAACGCGCGACCAATCCGTTCCTGCGCAGCAGCCTGCCTGCCCTGGCTAGATCAGTCGAACTCGGAGCCGGCACAGATCCGGAAGCGGTGTTTGTGGCACTGCGTGCGTGGAAGGACCGCTTCTAGAGGCGGTGATAACCAAGAAAATTTTGTTGCGTTCTCAAGCCGAACTGACCCATACCCTGTGCAAGCGGTACCAATCCGCTAAGTCAACGGGCTCCCGGGGGGAAGCCGTAACGTCAACGCGAAGCGCCGGGACGCTTCCGCCGGTCTGATGGGGGTCCGTCTCGCCCTACCACCTGTCCACCTCCCGCCTTCCGCTTCCGTTCCTTAAGCCAGAATCCGACGGGGCTAAGGACGAGGCGCTCAGCGCAAAGACCAAGATTCCTGCAAGCGACACGACCGCCAGTGACGCGCTTCGCGACACCGGCGAGGTGGCAACCCCGTCGCGTCCCCGCGCGCCGGTCGCGGCCGATGTGCGGCTGCTCGGCATCGCCACCGAACACCTCTCCCGCCTTGGGCCCAAGCGCGTGACGGTGGTGGCCGTGGCGGCGGAAGCCGGCATGACGCACGCCAACGTCTACCGCTACTTCCCGTCGAAGGACGCGCTCCTCGACGCGGTGGCAGGGCGCTGGCTGCGCGAGGTCGAAGCCCGGCTCGCCGGCATCGCCGACGCACCCGACCCGGCCGACGACAAGATCGAGCGGCTGCTCACCGCCCTGGCCACGGTGCAGCGCGACGCGCTGTTCGACGAGCCGAACCTGTTCGCGGTCCATCTCGACGCCACGGTGTCGGCCCGGCCGATCGCCCGGCGGCACCGGGTGCGCTTGCGGAGCCTCGTCGAGCGGGTGGTCGAAGAGGGAATCACCTCGGGCATCTTCTCGGCCCGGGACCGGGAGCGGGCGATCGCCTACATCTTCGATGCGAGCTACCGCTTCACGCATCCGTTGGCGATTCAGCACGATGCCGACGTACCGCGCGACCTGATCGAGGCGCGATTCGGGGCGGTGATCCATGCGATCCAGCGGGTCCTCCGGTCCGGGATCCTCTGAGGACGGACCACACTCGAGTGTTGGTCGACAACGCATCGAAAGGCCCGGACATCGCGTCCGGGCCTTTCGCGTTTTTGGCCATGATGGTGCACCATGACCCAGCGAGTTCGACCGCCCTGAATTTCCTGAAATGACAGGATCTCGGATCTGTTATCTGAGCTTTGCCGCACCGGCGGGGCCGGGTGCAGTGCACCTAAAAGCCTCGCCGCATTGGCGTTTCGTCGCCCGGACTTGCGCCCTCCACGTCAGGCCCGGGCCAGCCCGGCCGAGTCTGCAACGGTCCATCGGGTTGAAGCGACGAGGCTTTTCGGCCACACAACCGCGCAGATTCCAGAGCGGCGAATCCCGCGCCGGCACCGACCAGTTGACGGTCCCGGCGCCTCGCCGATCCCACCGAAGATGACACGCAGCGGAGGTTGATCCGACATGGCTCGCAACAAGATCGCGCTCATCGGTGCCGGCCAGATCGGCGGCACCCTGGCCCTCCTGGCTGGCCTGAAGGATCTCGGCGACGTGGTGCTGTTCGACATCGTCGACGGCGTGCCGCAGGGCAAGGCGCTCGACATCGCCGAGGCCGCCCCGGTCGAGGGTTTCGACGCGACCTACGCGGGCGCGAGCGACTATGCAGCCATCAAGGGCGCCGACGTGGTGATCGTCACCGCCGGCGTGCCGCGCAAGCCCGGGATGAGTCGCGACGACCTGATCGGCATCAACCTCAAGGTCATGCAGGCGGTGGGCGAGGGCATCAAGGCCTACGCCCCGGACGCCTTCGTGATCTGCATCACTAACCCGCTCGACGCGATGGTCTGGGCCCTGCAGAAGTTCTCGGGGCTCCCCACCAACAAGATCGTCGGCATGGCCGGCGTGCTCGACTCGGCCCGCTTCCGCCACTTCCTGGCCGAGGAATTCAAGGTCTCGGTCGAGGACGTCACCGCCTTCGTGCTGGGCGGCCACGGCGACGACATGGTGCCGCTCACCCGCTACTCGACGGTCGCGGGCGTGCCGCTCACGGATCTGGTCAAGCTCGGGTGGACCACCCAGGAGAAGCTCGACGCCATGGTCGAGCGGACCCGCAAGGGCGGCGGCGAGATCGTCAACCTGCTCAAGACCGGCTCGGCCTTCTACGCGCCGGCCTCCTCCGCCATCGCCATGGCCGAGAGCTACCTGCGCGACAAGAAGCGTGTCCTGCCCTGTGCCGCCTATTTGGACGGCCAGTACGGCGTGACCGGCATGTTCATCGGCGTGCCGATCGTCATCGGCGCCGGCGGCGTGGAGCGCGTCCTCGAAGTCACGTTCGACCCGGCCGAGAAGGCGATGTTCGAGAAGTCCGTCGCCTCGGTGACCGGCCTGATCGAAGCCTGCAAGAGCGTCGACGGCAATCTCGCCTGATCACGGGGCGAATAGCGAATAGGGTTTGGCGATTGGTGACCCAGCCGAGGTCCTATCGCACTCTAGAAGCTACTCGCTATTCGCTACCCCCTACTCGCTCCTCCGTATGAGGTCCCGATGAACATCCATGAATACCAGGCCAAGGCCGTCTTGAAGGAGTTCGGCCTGCCGGTCTCCCGCGGCGTCCCGATCTTCGATCCGTCGGAGGCCGAGGCCGCCGCCAAGGAGCTCGGCGGCCCGGTCTGGGTCGTGAAGAGCCAGATTCACGCGGGCGGCCGCGGCAAAGGCACGTTCAAAGGCGCCCCGGAGGGTGCGAAGGGAGGCGTGCGCGTCACCAAGTCGATCGACGAGGTGAAGCTTTACGCCGGCGAGATGCTCGGCCAGACCCTGGTGACGATCCAGACCGGGCCGGCCGGCAAGCAGGTCAACCGCCTCTATATCGAGGAGGGCGCCCAGATCGCCGAGGAGTTCTACCTCTCGATGCTGGTGGACCGCGCCACCGGCGGCGTGGCCTTCGTGGTCTCCACCGAGGGCGGCATGGACATCGAGGCGGTCGCCCACGACACGCCCGAGAAGATCCACACGATCCCGGTCGATCCCGCCACGGGCGTGATGCCCCATCACGGCCGCGCGGTCGCCAAGGCGCTGGGCCTTTCCGGCGCCCAGGCCAAGGAAGCCGCCTCGCTCACCGAGAAGCTCTACGCGGCGTTCGTGTCCAAGGACATGAGCATGCTGGAGATCAACCCGCTGGTGCTCACCGCCGACGGCCACCTCAAGTGCCTCGACGCCAAGATCTCGTTCGACTCGAACGCGCTCTACAAGCATGCCGACATCGTCGCGCTGCGGGACGAGACCGAGGAGGACGCCAAGGAGATCGAGGCGTCGAAATACGACCTCGCCTACATCGCGCTGGACGGCACGATCGGCTGCATGGTCAACGGCGCCGGTCTGGCCATGGCCACCCTCGACATCATCAAGCTCTACGGCGAGAGCCCGGCCAACTTCCTCGACGTCGGCGGCGGCGCCTCCGAGGAGAAGGTGACCGCGGCGTTCAAGATCATCACCGCCGACCCGCAGGTGAAGGGCATCCTCGTCAACATCTTCGGCGGGATCATGAAGTGCGACGTCATCGCCCGCGGCGTCATCGCCGCCGTCAAGGCGGTGGGCCTGCAGGTGCCCCTGGTGGTGCGCCTGGAAGGCACCAACGTCGAAGAGGGCAAGGACATCATCCGGGGCTCCGGCCTCAACGTGATCCCGGCGGACGACCTCGACGACGCCGCCCAGAAGATCGTCGCCGCCGTGAAGGGAGCCTGATCATGTCGGTGATGATCGACGCGAACACCAAGGTCATCTGCCAGGGTTTCACCGGCAAGAACGGGACCTTCCACTCCGAGCAGGCCATCGCGTACGGGACCAAGATGGTCGGCGGCACCAGCCCCGGAAAGGGCGGCGCGAGCCATCTGGGCCTGCCCGTGTTCGACACGGTCGCGGAGGCCCGCGAGGTCACCGGCGCCGACGCCTCGGTGGTTTACGTGCCGCCGCCCGGCGCCGCCGACGCGATCTGCGAGGCCATTGCCGCCGAGATCCCGCTGATCGTGTGCATCACGGAGGGCATCCCGGTGCTCGACATGGTGCGGGTTAAGCGGGCACTGACCGGCTCGAAGTCGCGCCTCGTCGGCCCGAACTGCCCCGGCATCGTCACGGCCGGCCAGTCGAAGATCGGCATCATGCCGGCCAACATCTTCCGCCAGGGCTCGGTCGGCATCGTCTCGCGCTCGGGCACGCTGACCTACGAGGCCGTGTTCCAGACCACCAACGCCGGCCTCGGCCAGACCACCGCGGTGGGCATCGGCGGCGACCCGGTGAAGGGCACCGAATTCATCGACGTACTGGAGCTGTTCCTGGCGGACCCGAAGACCGAGTCGATCGTGATGATCGGCGAGATCGGCGGCTCGGCCGAGGAGGAGGCTGCGCAGTTCCTGCGGGACGAAGCCAAGCGCGGGCGCAAGAAGCCGATGGTCGGCTTCATCGCCGGACGCACGGCGCCTCCGGGCCGCCGCATGGGCCATGCCGGCGCGATCATCTCGGGCGGCAAGGGCGGCGCCGAGGACAAGATTGCCGCAATGGAGGCGGCCGGCATCCGTGTCTCGCCGTCGCCGGCCCGGCTCGGCTCGACGCTCGTCGACGTCCTCAAGGGCTGAGGCCAGCGCGCCTGCGTTGCGGCCGGCGCAGGGCCGCGACACCCATATCGACCTCGTCGGGGCGCGCTTTCGCCCCGGGTCAATTTCAGGGCGATCCGCACTGCGAGCGGGTCGCCGACAGGGCAGCCGGCCTGCCCGCGCGACAGGATGAACGGACCATGGCACGCCAGGACGTGAACGAAGCGCTTCTCGAAACCTCGTTCCTCTACGGCGCCAACGCCGCATACATCGAGGAATTGCAGGCGGCCTACGCCCGCAACCCGGTCTCGGTGGATCCGGAATGGCAGGCCTTCTTCAAGGGCCTGGGCGAGGACGAGACACTCGTCGAGAAGAACGCCGCGGGCGCGTCCTGGGAGAAGCCGAACTGGCCGGTGCCGGCGAATGGCGAACTGGTTTCGGCGCTCGACGGCAATTGGGGCGCGCTCGAGAAGGCGATCGGCGACAAGATCGTCGCCCGGGACGCCAAGGAGCCCAAGCCCGGCAAGCCGGTCGACAGCGTCGCCGCCACCACGGGCGTGTCCGTCGAGCAGGCGGCCAAGGATTCGGTGCGGGCGATCATGCTGATCCGCTCCTACCGGATGCGCGGCCACCTGCATGCCAAGCTCGATCCGCTCGGCCTCGCCCCGCGCGGCGACCACGAGGAGCTGCACCCGCAGCATTACGGCTTCACCGAAGACGCCGACTGGGATCGCCCGATCTTCCTCGACAACGTGCTCGGCCTCCAGTTCGGGACGATCCGCGAGATCGTCGACATCCTTGAGCGGACCTATTGCCAGACGCTCGGCGTCGAGTTCATGCACATCTCCGATCCCGCCGAGAAGGCGTGGATCCAGGAGCGCATCGAGGGCAAGGACAAGGAGATTTCCTTCACGCCTGAAGGCCGTCGGGCGATCCTCAACAAGCTGATCGAGGCCGAGGGCTTCGAGAAGTTCCTGGACCTGAAGTACACCGGGACCAAGCGCTTCGGCCTCGATGGCAGCGAGTCGATGATTCCGGCGCTGGAGCAGATCATCAAGCGCGGTGGCGCGCTCGGCGTGCGCGAGATCGTGCTCGGCATGGCGCACCGGGGCCGGCTCAACGTGCTCACCAACGTGATGGCGAAGCCGTTCCGGGCGGTGTTCCACGAGTTCAAGGGCGGCTCCGCGTCGCCGGCCGAGGTCGAGGGCTCGGGCGACGTGAAGTACCACCTGGGCGCCTCGTCCGACCGCGCCTTCGACGGCAACAACGTCCACCTGTCGCTCACCGCCAACCCGTCCCACCTCGAGATCGTCGATCCGGTGGTGCTCGGTAAGGTGCGGGCCAAGCAGGACCAGTGGGCCAAGCCGCATATCCAGCGCGCCAGCGTGCTGCCGCTGCTGATCCACGGCGATGCCGCCTTCGCCGGACAGGGCGTGGTCGCGGAATGCTTCGGCCTGTCGGGGCTTAAGGGCCACCGCACCGGCGGCTCGGTGCACTTCATCATCAACAACCAGATCGGCTTCACCACCGACCCGCGGTTCTCCCGCTCCTCGCCTTATCCGTCGGACGTGGCGAAGATGGTCGAGGCGCCGATCTTCCACTGCAACGGCGACGACCCGGAGGCCGTGACCTTCGCGGCCAAGGTGGCGGTCGAGTACCGGCAGAAGTTCGGCAAGCCGGTCGTGATCGACATGCTGTGCTACCGCCGCTTCGGCCACAACGAGGGCGACGAGCCGGCCTTCACCCAGCCGAAGATGTACCAGCGGATCCGCAAGCATCCCTCGGTGCTGGAGACCTACGGCCGCCGGCTCGTGGACAACGGAACCCTCGACCAGCCGGCGCTGGACGCCCGCAAGGCCGAGTTCCGCCAGATGCTCGACAGCGAGCTCGACGTCGCCACCAACTACAAGGCCAACAAGGCCGACTGGCTCGACGGCCGCTGGTCCGGCTTCAAGGCCGTGCACGAGGACGTCGACGACCCGCGCCGCGGACGCACCGCGGTGCCGGCCGAGACCCTGCAGGAGATCGGCCGCAAGATCACCCAGGCGCCCCCCGGCTTCCACCTGCACCGGACCATCCAGCGGTTCATGGACAACCGCGCCAAGGCGGTGGAGACCGGCGCCGGCATCGACTGGGCGACCGCCGAGGCCCTGGCCTTCGGGGCGACCCTGCTCGACGGCAACCGGGTCCGGCTCTCCGGCCAGGACGTCGAGCGCGGCACCTTCTCGCAGCGCCACGCCGTTGTGATCGACCAGGAGAACGAGCAGCGCTTCACGCCGCTCAACGCCATCCGCGACGGCCAGGCCTCGATCGAGATCATCAACTCGATGCTCTCCGAGGAGGCGGTGCTCGGCTTCGAGTACGGCTACTCGCTGGCCGAGCCGAACGCCCTGGTCCTGTGGGAGGCGCAGTTCGGCGACTTCGCCAACGGCGCCCAGGTGGTGATGGACCAGTTCATCGCGAGCGGCGAGCGCAAGTGGCTGCGCATGTCCGGCCTCGTGCTGCTGCTGCCGCACGGCTACGAGGGCCAGGGCCCCGAGCATTCCTCCGCCCGCCTGGAGCGCTACCTCCAGGCCTGCGCCGAGGACAACATGCAGGTGGCCAACGTCACCACCCCGGCCAACTACTTCCACATCCTGCGCCGGCAGCTGAAGCGGGACTTCCGCAAGCCGCTGGTGCTGATGACGCCGAAGTCGCTGCTGCGCCACAAGCGGGCGGTCTCGACGCTCGACGCGCTGGCCGAGGGTTCGACCTTCCACCGCGTCCTGTGGGACGATGCCGAGGAGGAGGGCGCGCCCAACAAGTTGGTGCGCGACGACAAGATCCGCCGCGTCGTCCTGTGCTCCGGCAAGGTCTATTACGACCTGCTGGAGGAGCGCGAGAAGCGCGGCCTGAACGACGTCTACCTGATGCGCGTCGAGCAGCTCTACCCGTTCCCGCTCAAGGCACTCGCCAACGAGATGGGCCGGTTCCGCAACGCGGACGTGGTCTGGTGCCAGGAGGAGCCCAAGAACATGGGCGCCTGGTCCTTCGTCGAGCCCTACCTCGAATGGGTGCTCGGCCAGGCCGGCTCCGCGGTGAAGCGCGCCCGCTACGTCGGCCGTCCGGCCTCCGCGTCCACGGCCGTGGGCCAGATGTCCAAGCACCAGGCCCAGCTCCAGGCGTTCCTCAACGAGGCGCTGGCGGTCTGATTTTATGGAGCCCGGCGGTCATCCGCCCGGGCGCCGCCGCCCTCAACAATTCCAGGCCGTCCGGCACGGCCCAACCGATCCGGAAGTGCGAAAGACCATGGCTACCGACATCCTCGTCCCGACGCTCGGCGAATCCGTGACCGAGGCCACCATCGGCCGCTGGTTCAAGAAGCCCGGCGACACGGTCGCGGTCGATGAGCCGATCGTCGAGCTCGAGACCGACAAGGTCACCCTGGAGGTCAACGCTCCGGCGGCCGGCCAGCTCGGCGAGATCCTGGTCAAGGACGGTGAGACGGTGGAGCCCGGCGCGCTGCTCGGCTCGATCGTCGAGGCCGGTGCCGCTGCGGCCTCCGGCGGCGGCAAGAAGGCCGCCGCCAAGGAGGCCCCGAAGGAGGCCGCCGAGACCAAGTCCGAGAGCCGCAGCGAGGCGCCGAAGCCGGCCGCCCCCGCGAAGTCCGAGGCGCCCGCCCGGGAATCGTCCGCCGGCTACGGCAACCACGGCGACGCCGGAGCCCCAGCCTCCCAGCGCCCGACCGGCGACAACGGCCCGGCGGTGGCCAAGCTCGCCCGCGAGAGCGGCGTCGATCCCTCCGGCATCAACGGCTCCGGCAAGGACGGCCGCGTGACCAAGGGCGACATGCTCGGCGCGATCTCCAAGGGCCCGAGCCCGGCCCCGGCCGCCCCCGCCAGGGAGGCCCGCCCGACCCCGCCGCGCGCGCCCTCGGCGCCGGACGATGCCGCGCGCGAGGAGCGCGTGCGCATGACGAAGCTGCGCCAGACCATCGCGCGCCGCCTCAAGGACGCGCAGGACACTGCTGCGATGCTGACGACGTTTAACGACGTCGACATGTCGGCCGTGATGGCGCTCCGCAGCCAATACAAGGACATCTTCGAGAAGAAGCACGGCACCAAGCTCGGCTTCATGGGCTTCTTCACCAAGGCGGTGATCGGCGCCCTCAAGGACGTGCCCGCGGTCAATGCCGAGATCGACGGGCAGGACCTCGTCTACAAAAACTATTACCACATCGGCATCGCGGTCGGTACCGATAAGGGCCTGGTCGTGCCGGTGGTGCGCAACGCCGACGACCTGTCGATCGCCGGCGTCGAGAAGACGATCGCCGGCTTCGGCAAGAAGGCCCGCGACGGCAAGCTGTCCATCGAGGACATGCAGGGCGGCACCTTCACGATCACCAACGGCGGCATCTACGGCTCGCTGATGTCGACCCCGATCCTCAACGCCCCGCAATCGGGCATCCTCGGCATGCACCGCATCGAGGAGCGCCCGGTGGTCCGCGCCGGCAAGATCGAGGCGCGGCCGATGATGTACCTCGCACTGTCATACGATCACCGGATCGTGGACGGTAAGGAGGCCGTGACCTTCCTGGTGCGGGTCAAGGAGGCGCTGGAGGATCCGGCCCGGCTCGTGCTGGACCTGTGATCCGGTTTGGCGGGGGAATGATCGTGGCCTCAATTGGAAAGTCTCGCTGATCGCGGCCGACGATCGCCATCGTCGAGGGCGTTCGGATCACGATCTGTCTCAACGATCATCTGCCGCCACATCTGCACGCATTCTTGTCCGGCCAGGAGGCGAAGCATTCGATCATCACGGGCGAAGTCCTCAGCGGGGCTTTGCCGCGTGCGAAGGACAAGGACATCCGGGCGTGGCTGGATGCCAACCGCGAACAGGTTTCCTATGTCTGGCGAGAGATCCGGGCCGGTCGCTACAACGGGGGAATGATCGAATGACGTCGCATCGGATCGCCGCCGTGGAGCCTCTTCATTATCCGGCTCTCCGCGTCACGTTCGATGACGGCATCGCGGGCATTCTGGACTTTTCGGACTCCATTACGACGGGCGCGATCTTCGCGCCGCTCGAGGACGAAGCCTTTTCCCGAACCGTCGCTGTCGGCGATCACGGACGGACCTTCGGCTGGAAACTCGACGCTGTCGGGCGCGAGATCGGTTTCTGCCCCGACACCGCACGGATCCGGATCGAGACCCAGATCGTCGAGGTTCTCGCGAGCCGCTACGAGTCGGCCCACGCGGCAGCCGCATGAGTGAGCCCATGAACAGACCCAACGTCGCCATCGTCACGGGCGGCAGCCGCGGCATCGGGCGGGCGGTATCGCTGCTGCTCGCCGAGCGCGGCTACGCGATATGCCTGAGTTACGTGTCGGACACGGCCGCGGCACAGGCGGTGGTGGATGCGATCACCGCCAAGGGCGGCAAGGCGCTGGCCGTGCGCAGCGATGTCGGCGTCGAGGCCGACGTGCTGGCGCTGTTCCAGGCCGCGGACGGGCTCGGCCGGCTCGCGGCGCTCGTGAACAACGCGGGCGTGGTCGATATGAAATCCGACGTGGCCGACATGAGCGCGGCCCGGCTCCAGCGCATGATGACCACCAACGTGGTCGGGAGCTTCCTGTGTGCCCGCGAGGCCGTGCGGCGCATGTCGACCAAGCGTGGCGGGGCAGGGGGCGCCATCGTCAACCTGTCCTCCGTCGCGGCCCGGCTCGGTGGCCCCGGCCAGTTCGTCGACTACGCCGCCTCGAAGGGCGCGATCGACTCGCTGACCACCGGGCTCGCCCGGGAGGTCGCCGGAGAGGGCATCCGCGTCAACGCGGTGGCGCCCGGCATCATCGCCACCGAGATCCATGCCAGCGGCGGCGAGCCCGACCGGGTCGAACGCCTCGGGCCCGCCGTCCCGATGGGCCGCGCCGGCACCGCCGAGGAGGTCGCCGCGCCGATCGCGTGGCTGCTCTCGGAGGAGGCCGCCTACACCACGGGTGCCATCCTCGACGTCGCCGGCGGCCGCTGAGCCGCCCCCGACACCTCTCTTCTCTTCGACCGCCCCAGGCGGCATGACCGACCGGAAGCGAACTCTCATGTCCTACGATCTCGTCGTCATCGGCACCGGCCCAGGCGGCTACGTCTGCGCGATCCGCGCGGCGCAGCTCGGCCTGCGGACCGCCGTGGTCGAGAAGCGGGCGACCCACGGCGGTACCTGCCTCAATGTCGGCTGCATCCCGTCGAAGGCACTGCTGCACGCCTCCGAGGCGTTCGAGGAGGCGACCAAGCATTTCGCCGATCTCGGCATCGAGGTGAGCGGCGTGAAGCTCGATCTCAAGAAGATGATGAGCTTCAAGGCTGAGGGCGTCGCCGGCAACACCAAGGGCGTCGAGTTCCTGCTCAAGAAGAACAAGGTCGACACCTTCCACGGCACCGGCAGGATCGCGGGCGCCGGCCGGGTCGAGGTCGTGTCCGAGGATGGCGGCAACCAGATGCTCGAGACCAAGAGCATCGTCATCGCCACCGGATCCGACGTGACGCGCCTTCCGGGCGTGACCATCGACGAGACGGTCGTGGTCTCCTCCACGGGCGCCTTGGAGCTCGACCGGGTGCCGAAGAAGCTCCTGGTCATCGGCGCCGGGGTGATCGGCCTGGAACTGGGCTCGGTCTGGCGCCGGCTCGGCGCCGAAGTCACCGTGGTGGAATACCTCGACCGGGTGCTGCCCGGCATGGACGGCGAGGTCGGCAAGCAGTTCCAGCGGATCCTGACCAAGCAGGGCATCCAGTTCAAGCTGTCGACCAAGGTGACCGGCGTCGAGGTCGGCAAGAAGGGCGCCAGCGTCAGCGTTGAGCCGGCAGCGGGCGGCGCGACCGAGACCGTGCAGGCGGACGTGGTCCTCGTGGCGATCGGCCGGGTGCCCTACACCGAGGGTCTCGGGCTGGACACCGTGGGCGTGCAGCGCGACGACAAGGGCCGGATCCTCACGGATTCCCACTACGCCACCAACGTCACGGGCATCTACGCGATCGGCGACGTGATCGCGGGGCCGATGCTGGCCCACAAGGCGGAGGACGAGGGCGTCGCCATCGCCGAGATGCTGGCCGGCCAGTCAGGCCACGTCAATTACGGCGTTATCCCGAACGTGGTCTACACGTTCCCGGAGGTGGCCTCGGTCGGCAAGACCGAGGAGGAGCTGACCAAGGACGGCATCGCCTACAATGTCGGCAAATTCCCGTTCACGGCCAACGGCCGCGCCAAGGCGAACGGCACCACGGACGGGTTCGTCAAGGTGCTGGCCGACGCGCAGACCGACCGGGTTCTCGGCGTGCACATCGTGGGCGCGGATGCCGGCAACCTGATCGCCGAGGTCGCGGTGGCGATGGAGTTCGGCGCCTCGTCCGAGGATATCGCCCGCACCTGCCACGCGCATCCCACGCTGACCGAGGCGGTCAAGGAGGCAGCCCTGGCCGTGTCCAAGCGCGCCATCCACGTCTGACCGGTCCAGCCGATCCGGCGCGGGATCAGGCGATCTTGCGCCGGGCGTTCGGGAGGTCCGCGATCCGCAGGAGCGCGCTTGGGGCCGGCGGCGCCGTCAGGGCGTTCAGGAGATACGGCCGGCGCAAGCCCAGGGCGTTGTGCAGCGCCAGGTCGATGTCGCGGGCGTAGAACGGCATCCGCAGCACCGCATCGACCCCGAAGTAGCGCCCGGCCTGTGCGATCGGCTCCAGCTCCGACGTGGTCAGCAGGGTGATCCGTGTCGGCAGCCCGAGGGGCTGGATCTGACAGGCGAGTTCCATCCCTTCGATGCCACCGAGCTTCACGTCGAGGAACGCGAAATCGTAGGCACGGAGCTTGAGCTGGCTCAGGGCATGGTGGCCGCAATTGGTCTCTTCGAGTTCGATTGCGAAGCCGCTGCGGGCCACCACCCGGCTGATCGCGGTCCGCCCGGCGGGGGACGAGCAGGCCAGCAGCGCCCGGGTCGGGGTGCGGCGGCGGGCATCGGCATGCAGCAATGGCTCGATATGGCCCGGGTCGAGCGGCGTCTTCAGCACCTCGTAGGCGCCGAGGCTCTGGGCGATCTCCTGCCAGTGCGGCAGCACCCGGTTGGCGACCAGGACCAGGCAGGGCGGCTCGGCACCGGCCCGGCGTGCGACCGCGACCGCCTCGGGCCCGCTCAGGTCGGCGAGCTGGAGCCCCACGAAGGCGAGGCTCGGGCGTTTCTTCAGAAGGATGTCGCACAGCGCCTGACCCGACGTGGCCTCGTCGATCACGGCGCGGGAGTCGAAGCGTTCGACGATTGCCCGCAGGGCGGCGCGGCGTCCCGCATCGCAATCCGCGATTGCGACACGCGCCGGCGACCCCGCCTGATCAAGCTCCATGGCCATGCCCCGACACTCGCATCCCCCAATCCGGATCATGGATGCAGGTGATGACGAAGCCCTTAAAAAGCAGCCTAATAAGCTCAGTCTACGGATTATTCGAACGGACAACCCATAAGAATAGCAACTTGCACTATCACCGACAGTCTAGATCACCGGCCCGCCCGCGGATGCGCCGCCGTGTAGGCGCTCATCAGCCGGGCGGCGTCGACCTGGGTATAGAGCTGCGTGGTCGACAGGGAGGCGTGGCCGAGCAGTTCCTGGATCGCCCGCAACTCGCCCTGGCGGGCGAGCAGATGCGTCGCGAAGGAGTGGCGCAGGGCATGGGGCGTCGCACTTTCGGGCAGGCCGAGCGCCCCCCGGGCGCGGGCCACCGTGTACTGGATGATGCGCGGCGAGAGCGGCCCGCCGCGGGCCCCCACGAAGAGCGGCCCCTCCGGCGGCAGCGGCAGCGGGCAGGCGGCGACGTAGTCGGCCACCGCCCGCGCCACCACGGGCAGGATCGGCACCATGCGCTGCTTGCCGCCCTTGCCGAGCACCGTGACCTGATCGCTGCCTGGGAGCGGGGCGTCGCGCCGGGTGAGGCCGAGGGCCTCGGAGATGCGCAGGCCGGCGCCGTAGAGCAAGGCGAGGACGGCGGCGTCCCGGGCCAGCACCCACGGCGCGCGCTCCTCGCCGGCCCGGATGGCCGTGTCGGTGAGCGCCACCGCGGCGGCGACGGGCATCGGCCGGGGCAGCCGGCGCGGGACCTTGGGCGCACGCACGCCGCCGAGCGCCGAGACGCTGCCGTAGCCCTCGCGCTCCAGGAAGCGCCCGAACGAGCGCAAGCCCGCCAGCATCCGCATCAGCGAGCGTCCGGATACCTCGTCGGCCCGGCGGGCGGCCATGAAGGCGCGGATGTCGCGGACCTTCAGGGCCACCAGCATCGGAATGGTCGGGGTGCCGAAGCGCGAGGCCAGGTGGACCAGGAACTGGCGCAGGTCCCGGCTGTAGGCCTCGACGGTGTTGTGCGACATCCGCCGCTCCCGCGCCAGCCCGTCGGCCCAGGCATGGACCACCTCGCGCAGGCGCGCGTCGCCGGGAATCAGGATCAGGTCGTCTGCCGTGTCGCGCGCGCTCATCGCCTCACTCGACCGGTATTTTATTGTCGGGGACTTAACGACGCGCAGGGCCGCGCGTCAGTTCAGAATTCCATCCTTGCCCTGGAAACCCGCCAGCGGCGCGGTGAGGACGCAGAGCAGACCGGTCTCCCGGTACTCCAAGGCGACGTCCCCGGCGACCGTGCCCGCGAAGGCGCGCTCGATCAGGCGGGTTCCGAACCCCTTGCGCGACGGCGCGGTCACCGGAGGCCCACCGGACTCGGCCCAGCTGAGCCGAAGGTGCGGATTGTCGTCCCGGGTCTCGATCTGCCAGGTGACGCCGACAGCGCCGGCTGCCGCCGAGAGGGCCCCGAACTTCGCCGCGTTGGTCGCCAGCTCGTGGATCATCAGCGCCAGGGCGAGGGCCGCCTTCGGCCCGATGTCGAGGGGCGGCCCCTCGATCCGCAGCCGGCCGGCGCGGGCGTTGTCGTGGAGCGCCAGCGCGCCGCGGATCACCGCCTCCATGCCGGCCCGCTCGGCATTGCCGGCGAGCAGGATATCGTGCGCCTTGCCGAGCGCCAGCAGGCGCTGCAGCAGGGCGTCGCGGGCCGACGCGACGTCGGGGGCGTCGCGCAGGGTCTGCGAGGCAATTGCCTGGACCATCGCCAGGGTGTTCTTCAGCCGATGGCTGAGTTCCTGGCTGAGCATCTCGCGGTGGGCGTCGGCCTCGGCCTGCTGGGTCGCATCCAGCATCACGCCGGTCATTCGGGTGGCCCTGCCCTCCGAGCCCCGGACGATGATCGCCCGGTTGAGGACGGTGGCATAGCTCCCGTCGGCCCGCCGGAAACGGTATCCCTCGCTCCAGCGCAGGGGTGCGCCGTCGATGGCCGCCTGGACGCTGCGGCGAACGCGGTCGCGATCCTCGGGATGGATGTGCGCGTACCACCAGTCGTTGCTGGGTTCGATCTCGCCCGGCTGAAATCCGTACAGCGCCGACAACCCGTCATCCCAGTGGATCCGGCCCGTCTGCGGGTTCCAGTCCCAGATCAGGTCCGTGGTCGCCCGCGACGAGAGGCGGTAACGCTCCTCGGAGACCGCCAGGGCGTCGCGGACCAGGCGCTCGGCCGCCAGCGCCGCCTCCCGCTCCCGGACCGCGCGGCGCAGTTCGAGCTGCGCCATCACCTGCCGCGCCAGGGCCCGCAGTGCGAAGGCCTGATCCGGCTTCAGCCCGTCCGGCCGAGGTTTCGTGTCGATCACGCACAGGGTTCCGAGCGAGACGCCGTCATCGGTCCGCAGCACAGCCCCGGCATAGAACCGGATGAACGGCGTTTCCGTCACCAGCGTGTTCTCGCGGGTGCGCGGATCGGCCGTCAGGTCGGGGATCACCAGCAGCCCGTCCTCGGCGGTCAGCGCATGGGCGCAGACCGACTGGCTCAAGGGCGTCTCGCAGGATGGGAAGCCGCATTGAGCCTTGAACCATTGCCGGTCGGCCGCGACGAGGCTGACGAGGCCCACCGGCACCGCGCAGATCTGCGTAGCCAGCGTGACGATGTCGTCGAAGGCCGGCTCGCGCGGCGTATCGAGGATACCGTAGCTGTGGAGGACCTGGAGGCGGGCGGTCTCGATCGGGTCTGACATGGCCGGGGTGGTGGATCGGGCGGGGCCCGGGAAGCACGCGGAAGCGATCGGGACAGGTCTTAGCCGATCTTGCGCGCGTGAGCATCTTGCACTTCGGGGTAAGGTTTTCCGAGGATGCGGCGTCGCCCGCTTGTCCATCTCACCTCGCCCCTGGTCGATACCCATGCCAAGGCTCGTGCGATGACGCTCCTCGTCTATGCCGGCGCCGCCCTCGCGGAAATCGCTGGATGCTTCGCCTTCTGGGCCTGGCTCCGGCTCGGCCGCTCGGCCTGGTGGGCGCTGCCGGGGACCGCCTCCCTGGTGGCGTTCGCCGGCCTGCTGACCCTGGTGGACAGCCCGGCGGCGGGGCGCGCCTTCGCGGCTTATGGCGGAGTCTACGTGGCCGCCTCGGTGCTGTGGTTGTGGCTCGCGGAAGGGCAGCGGCCGGACCGCTGGGACCTCGCCGGCAGCGCCGTCTGCCTCGCCGGCACGGCAATCATTTTGCTCGGGCGGCGGGGGTGAGGGCGCCTCATCGCCCCATCGTGTAGAACTCGTCGTTGGGCCGCAGATCCGTCACGCTGGCCAGCCGGTTCGACAGGGCGAACAATGCGGTGATCGCGGCGACGTCCCAGATGTCGTCGGGGCTGAAGCCGTGGCCCGCCAGCACGTCATGGTCTTCGGCCTCGACCGTGTGGGCCGCCTGGGCCACCTTGAGCGCGAAGGCCAGCATCGCGCGCTGGCGCGGGGTGATGTCGGCCTTGGCGTAGGCGACCGCGACCTGGTCGGCGAGCAGCGGGTTCTTGGCGCGGACCCGCAGGATCGCCCCGTGGGCGATCACGCAGTAGAGGCAGTTGTTGGCCGCGCTGGTGGCGACCACGATCATCTCGCGCTCGGCCTTGGTCAGGCCGCCGGGCTTGTCCATCAGCGCGTCGTGATAGGCCATGAAGGCGCGGAACTCGTCCGGGCGGTGCGCCAACGCCAGGAAGATGTTGGGCACGAAGCCCGCCTTCTCCTGCACCAGGGCGATGCGGGCGCGCAGATCCTCGGGCATCTCGGACAGCTTCGGCACCGGGAAGCGGCTGATCGGTGCTGACGCGCTCATGGTCGGGCTCCCTGAATCCCGGTCCCTTGGTGAAACCAGGCGTTCACGATACGTACGGCACGCTCGGGCCGATCGTCGAGGGCGGACGGCCGATAGGATGCGGCCGCCTTTCGGAACACGACGATGGACGAGACAAAAAGCCCTGGAGCGTCATGAGCAGCATCGTCCGCATCCTGGGGATCGACCCGGGGCTCCGCCGCACCGGCTGGGGCCTGATCACCGCGCAGGGCAGCAAGCTGAGCTACGGCGATTGCGGGGTCGTCACCTCGGACGGCGACCTGCCGCTGGCGCTGCGCCTGCGCGAGCTGTTCGAAGGGATCGGGCGCATCGTGGCGGCGCAGACACCCGACGAGGTCGCCGTGGAGGAGACCTTCGTCAACAAGGACGCCCAGGCTACACTCAAGCTGGGCCATGCCCGGGCCATGGCGCTGGTGGTGCCGGCGCTCGCCGGCCTCCCGGTGTTCGAGTACGCCGCCAACCTGATCAAGAAGACCGTGGCGGGCTCCGGCCACGCCGAGAAGGTGCAGATCCAGGCGATGGTCCGCTTCCTGCTCCCGAAGGCCGAATTCCGTGTCGCCGACGCCGCCGACGCGCTGGCCATCGCGATCACTCATGCCAGCCACCGCGACGCGCACGCCCTGCGCAAGACGCACCTGCCGGAGGGCAAGCGGCGCAACCTCACCGGACAGGCGGCCGCTGGGCAGGGGCTGGCCGGAAAGGGATTCTCGGCCGCGGCCGCCGCGCGCATCGAGGCGGCCCTGGCGAAGCAGGTATGATCGGGCAGGATCTTCAGAAAGCTTGGTGGGGGAAGTAGGACTCGAACCTACGAAGCTTACGCAGCGGATTTACAGTCCGCCCCCTTTGCCGCTCGGGACATTCCCCCAAGGCAGGTTTCTCACCCGCGGCGCCCTTATGGTGAGGGGCTGGCCGGGTGTCAACGCTTGTCGTGGCCGGATCCCGCCTCCCGGGCTGGGTTTACGACACTTCTGCGGGGTTGAGGGAGCCGAACCGCTGCGCGGCGCATGCGGTGCTGGGTCCCGGATCAGGTTCCGCTCCGCTCCACATGCCGGGAAAGCGGCCGTGCGGAATGCGGCCCGGAATTCAACATGGGATGCCCCGCGCAGCGGCTCAATCTGAAAGAACCTGCGCCAGCGACCTCAGCGCCCGGGAAGAAAACGCGAACGTTCCGTGTCCCGAGGGATTCACAAAGGAATCCGGATCGGCCACGGTGCGCCGATGTCGCCCTGCTTCGCCGGCCCTTGACCCGTCCCGCCCCGTCCCTGCGGTCGCACCAGCGTACGTTGATGGCCCTCGTCGCGGCCATGGCGAGCGGGCAGGCGGGGCATGTCCAGAAGATCCTGGCGGCGGTGACGCCTGGCGGCGGCAAGTCGCTGCTCCCGGTGATTGCGGCGCATACGCTGATCGCCGCGGGCCGGGTGGACCGCGTGGTCTGGGTGGTGCCGCGGGACTCCCTGCGCCTCCAGGCCGAGGAGGCCTTCGCCGATCCGCTTTGGCGGGCGACGTTCGGGCATGCGCTCAGCGTGCGCGCGGCCGACAACGAGCGCGATCCCGCCCGGGGCCTGGCCGGCTACGTCACCACCTATCAGGCGGTGGCGGCTGCCCCGGCGCTGCACCTCGCGGAGGCGCGGGCCCACCGCACCCTGCTGGTGGTCGACGAGGTCCACCACCTGCCGGTCCCGGGACGTCCCGGCGCGGAGGAATCCTCCACCGAGGAGGCCGAGGCCGGGGCGTGGTCCCGGGCGATGCTGCCCGTGATGGAGGCGGCCGAGATCGGCCTGTTCCTGTCCGGCACCCTGGAGCGGGCGGACGGGCGGCGCATCCTCGGCCTGCCCTACCGGCCGTCCGCCCTCGGTCGCGGGCCGGAACTGGAGCTGGAAGCGCCGGGGCTCGCGGTGATCGGCTACTCGCGTTCGCAGGCGCTGGCCGAGCGGGCGGTGCTCCCGGTCACCTTCGGGGCGATCGACGGCGAGGCGAGCTGGCTCGAAGGCGGCCGCATCGCGGGCGACAGCCCCCGGGTCGGGCCGCACCGGCTGGGCGCCGGCTCGGTGCGGGTCACCACCCGGCCGGCCCTGTTCACGGCCCTGCGAACCGGCTTCGCCCGGGATCTCCTCAGCGAATCCTTTTTCGCCACCAAGCGCCTGCGCGCTCGGCGCCGGCTCGAACGCGACCTGCCGGCCGGCGAGATGGCACGGGGACTCGGCAAGCTCCTAGTGGTCGCCCCGGACCAGGCCAGCGCGCGCGCCTACCTGACGACCTTGCGGAGCTGGATGCCGGCCGGGCAGGGCGAGCGCGACGTCCGCCTGGCAACGTCGGGGCAGGGCGATGCCCATGCGGCCCTGGCGGCGTTCCGCCTGACCGCGGAGCCGGCCGTGCTGGTCACCGTGGCGATGGCCTACGAGGGGCTCGACGCCCCCGAGGTCGCCGTGGTGGCAGCCCTGACCCATATCCGCTCCCGGCCCTGGCTCGAGCAGATGCTGGCCCGGGCAACCCGGGTCGATCCGCATGCGGGACCCTACGAGTTCCAGCAGGCGCTGATCTTCCACCCGGACGACCCGCTCTTCGCCCGGTTCCGCCTGGAGCTGGAGACCGAGCAGGGCAGCAGCGTACGGCCCAAGCGCGAGCGGCCGGCCACCGCGCTCGTGCCGGAGCGGACCCCGTGGCGGGACGAGGATCCCGGGGGGATCACGCCGCTGGAGAGCAATGCGATCGGGCTGCGCTACGCTCTGCTGCGTCCGCGCCTCGCCGAACCCGCCCCGATGGCGCCGGCGCCCGAGCCGCCGTCGGTCACGGAGCGGACCCTGCGCCAGCGGCTGGCCGTCGCGGTGGCGAGCCAAGCCGTGGAAGACGAGGCGTCACTGCGCGTTCCCCGCGGCAGCAACCTCGCGCATCGCTATAACGCGGTCCTGAAGCGCGTGCTCGGCAAGGGTCGCGCGACCATGACCCTGCCCGAACTCGAGGCCGCGCTCGCCTGGCTTGAACGCAACCGGCTTTCGGACCATCTCGACCGCCTCGACGGCGATACCCGCTACGCGTGGTCCGCCCGCCAGCGCCGCAGCCGCTGGCTGCCGGAGCGCGCCGCGGGACGCTGACCCGTCGCGGATGGGGAGGAGTGCCCGATGACCGAGACCCTGCCGGCCGCCTTCGCGGCGACGCTGACCGAGCCCGAGCCGCCTTCCGCCTGGCCGGCGCCGCGCGTCGCCCTCTGGTGGCTCGCCAAGGATGGCACCGAGACCGCCGACGCTGCCTGGGCGCAGGCGCATGCCCTCGTCCAGGACGCCTCCGGGCCGGACGCCGCCTGGGTCCACGCCCATCTCCACCGGATCGAGGGCGATGCCGGCAATGCGCGCTACTGGTACGACCGCGCCGGCCGCCCGGTGCCGCGCGGCACGCTCGCCGAGGAACGCGCGGAGCTCGCCGCCGCCCTGTCGGGCGCGGATTGAGCGTCGAACTCACGGTCGTCGTGGGGCAGGGGAGGGTTCCGGTCCTCAGCCGGTCGGCCAACCCTGCTGATGTCTGCTGCCGACCCTATCGGGGAACCAAGACCGAATATCCGACCGACATATCCTTCAAATGCGGTGTGACAGGATTGATTTTCCGACCGATATTCAAATCGAGAGCGTCAGAGGTTCTACATCGACCGAGTCTGCTCAGATCGAACCCTGTGCATTTCCCGTTGACTACGTGGTCTTCGGTACCGCACAGCGCCCAGATCTGACTAAGGCTGGACCCGTCGAGTTCGGACCACGAGGAACGTGCCGGTTATCGTAATGAGCCTGGGGTGCTTAGTCTGCAGTGTGGGTCTGGCGGGTCTTTCGCTGCGCGACCCGGCGCGCGCCGTCGTCCTCGAACGCTGGAGCGGCATCTTCCTGGTGCTCGGGCTGACCCTGCTGGGGATCGCGCTGCACGGCGCCCGCGGCTAGTCTCGGCACCGCGCAAACCGATTCTCGGAACGCCTGGGCCGACAACCGGTTGACAGCCCGCCCGGCGCACAGGTCGGGCCTCGATTATCGGAGCGGACCTATGAGCCTCCTCGGCAGCATCGTCGGCAAGATCCTCCATCCGTTCGGCGGCGGTTCCGCGGACGCCGCGCCCGCGTCCACGTCGGGCTCCGCGAGCGGCTCGACCGGCTCGGGCACGGCTTCGGCCCCCGGCAGCGCGGGCGGCGGCGAGCCCGTGGACGTGGAGGCGGTGCTCACCGGCCTCGCCGAGAAGAACGGGCAGAAGCTCGACTGGCGCCACTCGATCGTGGACCTGATGAAGCTGCTCGGCCTCGAGTCGAGCCTGACCGAGCGGAAGCAGCTCGCCGACGAGCTGCACTACACCGGCGACAAGGACGACTCGGCTTCGATGAACATCTGGCTGCACAAGCAGGTGATGAAGAAGCTCGCCGAGAACGGCGGCAAGGTTCCGGAAGACCTGAAGAACTAAAACCGAGACCTGAAGGCCCGGCGCATCGAGCGGCGCCGGGCCTTTCTTTCAGCGCCCGGTGCGGACCCTGGTCCAGAGCCGGGTGACGTAGCGCTGAGTCCGGTCGTCCCAGGCCGTGTTGATCGACAGGCGCTGCATCGTCGCCTCGTCCGGGTAGATGCCGGGGTTGCTCAGGATCTCCGGTTTCACGAACTTCTTCGCCGCGAGGTTGCCGCTGGCATAGGCCACAAAGTTCGTGTTGGCCGCCGCCACCTCGGGCCGCAGCATGTAGTCGATGAAGGCCAGGGCCTCGGCCGGGTGGGCGGCATCCTTCGGAATCGCGAAGGTGTCGAACCACATCAGCGCGCCCTCCTTGGGCACCACATACGCGATCTCGATACCGTTCTTGGCCTCCTCGGCCCGGCGCTTGGCCTGCAGCACGTCGCCCGAATAGCCGACCGCCACACAGATATCGCCGTTGGCGAGCGCCTGGATGTATTCCGATGCGTGGAACTTCCGCACGGTGCCTCGGACCTTGTAGAGCGCGTCGGTGACCAGGGTCAGGTCGTCCAAGCGCTTGGAATCGGCCTTCGCGCCGAAGACCGGCAGCATGCTGGGGATCAGATCCTCGGGACTGTCGAGCATCATGATCCCGCAATCCTTGAGCTTGTTCGCGGATGTGGGATTGAGGACGACGGTCCAGGAGTTCAGCGCCGCGTTGACACCCAATCGCTCGCGCACGGCGGCGACGTTGTAGCCGATGCCGGTGGTGCCCCACATGTAGTCGACCGCGTAGGTGTTGCCGGGGTCGTAGACGGCCAGCCGGCCCGCGATCTCGGGCCAGAGATTGCCGAGATTCTTTAGCTTCGCCTTGTCGAGGGGCAGGAAGGCGCCGGCCCGGATCAGCCGCTGGAGATAGGGGCCCGACGGCACCACGATGTCATATCCGGAGCGGCCGGCCAGCAGCTTGGTCTCCAAGATCTCGTTGTTGTCGTAGGTGTCGTAGACGACCTTGATCCCGGTCTCCCGGGTGAAGGCGTCGAGCACCTTCGGGTCGATGTAGTCCGACCAGTTGTAGATGTTGACGACCCGCTCGTCCGCGGCCCGCACGGGCGCGGCCGGGCCGAGGACGAGGAGGGCGGCGAGCAGCGCTGCCATCCCGGTCCGCAAGCCGCTCTCCGAGCGCGCAGCCGCCCAGCGTCGGGCCGGGACGAGGCGCCGGAGCGATCGTCCGACCCGGCCCGTCCCGGCCGCGATCACGCCAGCCTCGCCGCGACGACCACGATCTCGACCAGATATTGAGGATCGCACAGCCGCGCCTCGACGGTGGCACGCGCCGGCGGCTGATCCTTGGACACCCAGGCATCCCAGGCGGCGTTCATCTCAGCGAAATGGCCGATGTCGGCGAGGTAGATCGTTGCCGTGAGGATGTGATCCTTGTCGCTGCCGGCGGCCGCGAGCAGGCGGTCGATCTGGTCCAGGATATTCTGGGTCTGGGCGGTGACCCCGGTGCCGACCGGGTCGGATGCAACCTGGCCGGCAAGGTAGATGGTGTTGCCGTGGATGGCGCCCTGCGACATCCGCGAGCCCGGTTCGATCCGTTCGATGTTCATTCAAGTCTCCAGCCGGCGAAACGCCGGTATCTGCCGCGGCTCCGGGCCGATCGTAAAGGGCCGCGCGCCGACGCGCCGCGGGAACCGGCGGAAAATTCTCCCTTCGTGTGCAGTTGCGAGCAACCGGTGCCGACCGACGTGCGTTCACACGGCATCGCTTGTCACGCCTTGGGGTTCGTCATGGGTATTCTCTGGACCATCATCATCGGGTTCCTCGCTGGAATCATCGCGAAGTTCCTCATGCCCGGACCGAACGAGCCGTCGGGCTTCATCCTCACCACCATCCTGGGCATCGTCGGCGCCTTCGTGGCGACCTTCCTGGGCCAGGCTATCGGCTGGTACGGACCGAACCAGGGAGCGGGCTTCATCGGAGCCATCGTGGGCGCCGTCGTGGTGCTGTTCATCTACGGCATGATCGCCGGCCGCCGCCGCACGACCATCTGACCGATTCCGGCACATCGGAAAACGAAGGGGCGCCTCGCGGGGCGCCCCTTTTTTGTGGCCGGTCGATCCGGTCGGACCCTCAGAGGTGATCGGCGGCCGCCTTGACGGCGCAGTGGCCGGTGGCGCCGCGCACTGCCAGGCCGACGCCGACGACCAGCGCCAGCAGGCTGAGGATCTTGTTCGGCCGGGGCTGCGCGGCCGCCGCGGCGATCCCCAGACCGAGCGCGACCGACACGGCCCGCTCGGTGGTGGACAGGTTCGGCTGCCCACTGAAGATGTCGTTGATCATATCGTTGGCCATGAAACGCTTCCCGTTGTGAGATCGCGGTGCGAACGCGGGCGCGGAGCCAGCGTTCCGTCCGCGCCGCACGATGGAGCGCTGCATATCGCGCACGGCGATCAGTCGTCGCAGCTGAACGCGGCCGGCAATCTCGGCCCCGGGACGGCGGCGGTGCCGGCTGCGCGTCGGCCGTGACGCGGTGCAGTCAGAAATCGGCCTCACCGCGGCAGACATGCGTCGTCACGCATGAAAAAGGCGCGGCCCCGGGGGACCGCGCCTCGCGCATCGTACCCGTGCGGGCCAAAGCCCGCACGGGAATGTCTCAAGCGATTACTCGCCGGCGGGTTCGCGGCGACGCTCGCCACGGTGGCGGCCGCCGTTATCCTCGCGCCGGGGCTCGCCGTCCCGGTCGCTGCGGCTGGAATCGCGCTCGGACTTCACCTTCTCGGTGATGTCCTCGCCGGTCTGCTGATCGACGACGCGCATGGACAGGCGGATCTTTCCGCGGTCGTCCTGACCGAGGAACTTCACCTTGACCTTGTCGCCTTCCTTGACGACGTCCGTCACCTTGGCGACCCGCTGGGCGGCGAGCTCCGAGATGTGGACGAGGCCGTCCTTGGCGCCGAAGAAGTTCACGAAGGCACCGAACTCCATGCACTTCACGATCGTGCCGTCGTAGATCATGCCGTTCTCGGGCTCGGCGACGATCGAGCGGATCCAGTTATAGGCCGCCTTGATCGCCTTGCCGTCGGCCGAGGCGATCTTCACGATGCCGGTGTCCTCGATGTTGATCTTGGCGCCGGTCTTCTCGACGATCTCGCGGATCACCTTGCCGCCGGTGCCGATCACGTCGCGGATCTTGTCGGTCGGGATCTGCATCGTCTCGATGCGCGGGGCGTATTCGCCCAGCTCCGGCCGGGCGTCGGTGAGGGCCTTGGCCATCTCCTGCAGGATGTGGGCGCGCCCGTCCTTCGCCTGGTCGAGGGCGACCCGCATGATCTCCTCGGTGATGCCGGCGATCTTGATGTCCATCTGGAGCGAGGTCACGCCCTCGTCCGTGCCGGCCACCTTGAAGTCCATGTCGCCGAGGTGATCCTCGTCGCCCAGGATGTCGGACAGGACCGCGAAGCGCTCACCCTCGAGGATGAGGCCCATGGCGATGCCGGCCACCGGGCGGCGCAGGGGCACGCCGGCATCCATCAGCGACAGCGAGCCGCCGCAGACCGAGGCCATCGAGGACGAGCCGTTGGACTCGGTGATCTCGGACACGACGCGGATCGTGTACGGGAACTCGTGGGCCGGCGGCAGGACCGGCCGGATCGCCCGCCACGCCAGCTTGCCGTGGCCGATCTCGCGACGGCCCGGGGAGCCCATGCGGCCGGTCTCGCCCACCGAATAGGGAGGGAAGTTGTAGTGGAGCAGGAAGCGCTCCTTGTAGGTGCCGTCCAGCGAGTCGATGAACTGCTCGTCCTCGCCGGTGCCCAGCGTGGCGACCACGAGGGCCTGTGTCTCGCCGCGGGTGAACAGCGACGAGCCGTGGGCGCGGGGCAGCACGCCGACCTCGGAGACGATCGGGCGGACCGTCTTCAGGTCGCGGCCGTCGATGCGCGAGCCGGTGTCGAGCACGTTCCAGCGCACGACCTTCGACTGCGCCTCCTTGAAGGCGGCCTTGACCTTCTCGGCCGGGAACTTCTCGGCACCCTCGGCGCAGAGGGCGGCCATCACCGTCGCCTTCACGGCGTCGACGGCGGCGTAGCGCTCCTGCTTGACGGTCTTGGTGTAGGCGGCGCGCAACTCGGTCTCGCAGACCTCGAGGACGGCCTTCTCGACGTCGGCGTTCTCGGGGGCCTTGAAGTCGCGCGGCTCCTTGGCGGCCTTCTCGGCCAGGCGGATGATCGCCTCGATGACCGGCTGGAAGTGCTTGTGGCCGAACATCACGGCGCCGAGCATCACGTCCTCGGACAGCTCCTTGGCCTCCGACTCGACCATCAGGACGGCGTCCTGGGTGCCGGCGACGACGAGGTCGAGGCTCGACTCCTCCTTGGTCTCGGTGACCAGCGGGTTCAGCCGGTAGCCGCCGTTGATGTAGCCGACGCGGGCGGCGCCGATCGGGCCCATGAACGGCACGCCCGACAGGGTCAGGGCGGCGGAGGCGGCGACCATCGACACGATGTCGGGATCGTTCTCGAGGTCGTGGGTCAGGACCGTGATGACGACCTGGGTGTCGTTGCGCCAGCCGTTGATGAACAGCGGGCGGATCGGGCGGTCGATCAGGCGGGAGACCAGGGTCTCCTTCTCGGAGGGACGGCCTTCGCGCTTGAAGTAGCCGCCCGGGATCCGGCCGGCGGCGTAGGCGCGCTCCTGGTAGTTCACGGTGAGCGGGAGGAAGTCGATGCCGGGCTTCGGCTCCTTGGTGGCGACCACGGTGGCGAGCACTGAGGTCTCGCCGTAGGTGGCGATCACGGCGCCGTCAGCCTGCCGGGCAACCTTGCCGGTCTCCAGGACGAGCTTGCGGTCGCCCCACATCAGCTCTTCACGTTGAACGTCGAACATTCTTGTCTCTTCCTTACCTTCGGCGGGCCCGGCCCGGCGCCGTCGGGGGCAAGACGGCGAGACACTTCGTCCAATGAAGTGTCTCGCGATCCTGCCCCGACGCTGGCGCCTCGAAGCGGCCCGTTTTCGAGCGGCCGGACCCATTCCGGCAGCCCGAGATTGTGAAACGCGGCCCCGAGCCGGGCTCGGAACCGCGCGTGGTCGGTCTTAGCGGCGGATGCCGAGGCGCTCGATGAGGGCGCGGTAGCGGGCCTCGTCCTTGCGCTTGACGTAGTCGAGCAGCGAGCGGCGCTGCGAGACCATCTTCAGCAGGCCCCGGCGGGAGTGGTTGTCCTTGCCGTGGGTCTTGAAGTGGCCGGTCAGGTTGGTGATCCGCTCGGTGAGGATCGCGACCTGGACCTCGGGGGACCCGGTGTCCTTGGCGTCCTTGCGGTGTTCCTTGATGAGCGCGGTCTTGCGCTCTGCCGTGATCGACATCGCATACCTTTCGGGTTGTGCAGGTCAGATGCGGCGCCCCGATCGGGGCGCTCGAGCTCGGCGTTCGGCCGGTGCCGGGATGTCGTCCAGCACGGTCACAGCGCCAAGCGGCTCAAGCCCCGCCCGGTAACCCGGGCCGAGGCTGCGCGATCCATACACGAAACCACCGGATAAACCAGCCCCGGGCCCGGGCGGCCCGCCGAGGGAAGGTTTAACACCGGCGTGCTAGAGCATCGTCCCGAAAGGTTGCCGCCGGCTTTCGGACAAAGACGATGCAGGATCAGACACTTACGGCTTCATCCCGGCTGCCGGGACGAGGCTGGGGCGGGAAGGCCCGACGCAGAGCGGCCCGCCGATGAACGCCAGTCTCACGGACGCGTGCGGGATCCTGGCGGCGACGCTGCTCGGTGTCCCCCTGCTGCTGCTGCCGGGCTACGCGCTGGGCGCTCTGACCGGGATCCTCGGCTTCCGCGCCCTCTCGCCCGGCGATCGGCTCCTGTGCGCGGCTCTGCTGGGCATCAGCCTGCTGCCAGTTCTCGACAGCCTGCTGGTCCAGGCCGCCGGCATCCCGGCCGCAGCGCTGGCCAACCTCGCGCTGGGGCTGGCCGGGCTGGTGCCGGCGATCCGCGCGCTGCGGGGCCGGATCGATCTCTCCGCCGCGGCGTGCGGCCTGGCGCTCGCCGGGCTCTGGCTCGGGATCGTCGGTTACGCGCTGATCGACATCGATACCGGCACGGGCCTGTACCAGCCCGTCACCGTCATCGACCTCGTGAAGCACGCAAGCCTGACCCGCGCGATCGTCCAGGACGGCCTGCCGCCGGTCGATCCGTTCTTCGCCCGGCCCGAGCGCGCCGGCTACTATTACTTCTTCTACACGCTGTGCGCCCTGATCGACCGGGCCGGCGGAACGCTCGTGGACGGGCGCACCGCCTTCGCGGGGCTCGCGTTCTGGACCGGGGTCGGGCTGCTCGGCCTGTTGGACCGGTTGCTCGCCGCCACCGGCCTGGTGCGGGAGGCCTCCCCGCGCCTCGTACGCCGTGCGACCCTCCTGCTGCTGCCGGCGGCCGGGCTCGACATCCTGCTGGTCCTCCGCGACCGAATCGCCACCGGGCTCTGGATCCCGATGCCGGAATGGCTGAACGACCAGGTCCTGAATTGGCCGAGCTCCCTGGTCTGGGTCCCGCACCACGTCGCCGCCACCCTTGCGGCCTGGCTCGGGCTTCTGATCCTCGCGGAGGCGGCGGACGGCACCCGGCGCGCACCGGGCGTCGCGGTCGCGGTGGCGGGCATCGCCTTCGCGGCCTGCGCGGGCCTGTCGGTCTGGGTGTGCCTGGGCGCGGTCGCGGCGGCCGGAACCTGGCTGACGCTGCTCGCGCTCGAGCGCCGCTGGCGCGATGCAGGACGCCTCGTCGCGGCCGGGCTCGTCGCCGCACTCCTCGCAGCACCCTACCTGTCCGGGCTCGTTGCGAGCCGGCATGAGGCCGGGCAAGCGATCGTCCTGGCGGTCCGGAGCTTCGGCCCCCTGGAGGGATTCGCGGACGGGCCGGTCCTGAGCCTGCTCCGCCTGATCCTGCTGCCGGTCAACTACTACCTGGCCTTCGGCGTCTTCGCCGCCGGCGCGTTCCTGTTCTGGCGTGTCGTCCCCCGGCGCGCCGCGCATGCGCGCGAGGCGGGACGCCTGCTCACCATCGTGGCGGCGTCGTCCCTGCTGATCGGCGGCTTCCTGCGCTCGGCGATCCTCTACAACGACCTGGGCTGGCGCGTGGTGTTGCTGGCGCAGGTCGCCGCCCTGGCCTGGACCGTCGCGGCGCTGGCGCGGGGCGCCGGCACGCGGCTCCGGCTGCCCGGCCTGCTCGCGGCGCTGCTCCTGCTCGGCTATGCGACGACGCTCTACGGCTTCGCCGGGATGCGGGCCTACCGCATCTCCGGCCATCCGAGCTTCGCGTTCCTCAACGCACGCCCCGACATCGATCGTGCCCTGCGGATGGCCTATGAATGGGCCGGCACGCATCTGCCGCGGAGTCTCGTGCTTCAGCACGCGGCCGCCGAACCGCGCGTGTTCGACTTCGGCCTCTACGGACGCCAGCCGGTCGCGGTGGCCGACCGGGAGGCGCGGCTGTTCGGGGCCTCCCCCGAAGCGGTCGCGGCGCGGCTCGCGCAGGTCGGGCCGATCTTCTCCGAGACCCTCGGGGCAGACGACGTCCGGCTCCGGGCCGCCGCCGCCGGCATCGGCGCACTCATCGTCACCGCCCGAGACGCCCCCTGGACGGACCCTGATTCCTGGGTCTGGCGGAGCCGGCCGCTCTACGCGTCACCGTTGGTCCGGATCCTGTCCGTTCAGGATCTCAGCCAGGACTCGAGCGGGGCAGCGCGATGACCCGGCCCGCCCCCGCACGTCTGAATGGGGCGCTGCGCTGGCTCGCGGCCCAAGGGGCGCTGCATGCCGGAGCAATCCTCATCGGGTTCGGCTGCTTCGTGCTGCTGTTCCGGACGGACCTCGCATCCAACGTGACGATCCTGTTCTATCGCGGCCTGATCCTGCTGCTGGTGGCTTTCGCGGTCACGGCCGGCGCGATGACGACGCTTGCCGGCCTCGGCCGTCCCTGGGGCCTGCATCGCAGGGATGCTCTAGGAGCCTGCGTGCTATCGCTCGCCCTGAACCTCAGCGTGTTCGTGATTCTTCCGGTGACGATCGACCGCTCGATCAGCGTCTTCCTGCTCGGCCAGATGGCGGCCCGTCCCGAGGAGAGGTTCAGCGCCGCGCGCGCGCGCGCCTTGTTCGAATCGGTCTATCTCGGGGAGTACCGGCAGATCGAGCGGCGCCTGGCGGAGCAGACCGCCTCTGGCAACGTCGCGCCGTCCGGGGACGGCTACGTGATCACCCCGCAGGGCCGCGCCTTCATCAAATTCTCGGCCTCCGTGGCCCGACTCTTCCGAACCGATCCGCGGATGGTCGAGGTACAGCCGCCGGCCTCGGACAAGGCAACGCCATGAACACGACGCCGGCACCAAGAAGCAGAAAGCTTCAATGTGCCTAAAAATTCGACCTTTTGCATATTTTGTATTCCATTTCGGTATAAAAATCTATTCGATACCAGAAACCGATCAAACACCAAAAATTACATTGATAAAATTGCGAGATCGATCAAAGATTTTACTGAGTTATAATAGGGGTTGAATTTCATTGGTGCATTGCACTCGTGATCTCAAGTGGGATCCCCTGCACCAAGCAGGACGCGTGATCGTCGCCAGGTCGGCGGGATCCTCGACCCCGGCGCCGTCGAGTCTGGCGGCCGGCACCGCGGCCACGAAGGCGGACCGGTCCCTGTCTGTGGCGGCCTGCGCGGGGGATGCCGCCTTCGAGGTCCAGCGGGCCTCTGCGGCCGCCGCGGAGCTGGGTTCGTCGATCGTCGAGCTCGGCCGGCAGGTGGGCGCGTCGGCGACGTGGCGGCGCTGATCTCGGACATCGCGGGCCAGACCCAACTGCTGGCTCAAAGCGCCAGGGTCGAAGCGGCACGGGCTGGGGCTTCGCGGTTGTGAACGCCGAGGTCCAGGAACGCGACCAGCAGACGGCCCGGGTGACGCAGGCGATCGCCACGCAGGTCTACCGCATCCAGACCTCGACCGGGCAGGCCATCACGGCCGTGGACGGCATCACCGTACGGATGCGCGACATGAGCGGCGTCGCCCCGGCGATTACCACGGCGGTCGAGGAGCAGGGCGTGGCAAATCGGGACATCCTCAGGACCGGCTCGGAGGCCGGCACCGGCACCGGCACCGGAGCGATCACCGCCACCCTGACCGATGTCACCCGAGACGTGCAGGTCACGGGCTCAGGGGCCGGCCCCGTGCTCGCCTCGGTCACGGACCTGCCGCAGGTTTTCACGAGCCTGCGCGCCGAAGCCGGCGGCGTCCTGAACGCCGTACGTGCGGCTTGACGTCGCGGCTCGGATCTTGCTCACCGGGTTCCCATCCGACACAGCTGATGCCGGATGACCGTGAGCCGCGACATGACCGACACCGCTGCAATCGCCCGGATCGAGAGCCCGGCGAACGGTCATCCCGAACTCGCGCGGAGCCTTACGGCCCCCGGCCTCATCGCCATCGGGCTCGGCGCCACGATCGGCGCCGGCATCTTCGTTCTGACAGGAACCGCGGCGGCGCAATATGCTGGGCCGGCCCTCAGTCTGTCCTTCGTGATCGGCGGCATCGCCTGCGGCTTCGTCGGCCTGTGCTACGCCGAGCTGGCCGCCATGATCCCGGAGGCGGGATCGACCTACACCTACACCCGGGCGACCCTCGGGGTTTTCCCGGCCTGGATCATCGGCTGGGACCTCGTGCTCGAATTCGCCCTGGCGGCGGCCACGGTGGCGGTGGGATGGTCCGGCTACGCGCAGTCGCTCGCGGCGGATTTTGGCCTGACGCTGCCGGCCGCGCTGTCGGGGGCGCCGGGGGATGGCGGCTGGTTGAACCTGCCGGCGGTCGGCATCGTGCTGGCGCTGACCGCGCTCTTGACCCGCTCGACCCGGGACGCCTCCCTGATCAACGGGCTCCTGGTGGTTGCCAAGATCGCGATCATCCTGGCCTTCGTTGGCGTCGGCGCCGTCCATCTGCAGCCGGCGCTGTGGCACCCATTAGTGCCCGAGAACGCCGGCACCTTCGGCAGCTACGGCTGGAGCGGCGTGTTCCGCGGGGCCGCGGTGGTGTTCTTCGCCTTCATCGGCTTCGAGACCGTGGCCACCGCGGCGGGCGAGTGCCGGGCGCCTCAACGCGACGCGCCGGCCGGGCTGATCGGCTCGCTGGCGATCAGCACGGTCCTGTACGTGGCGGTGGCGGCGGTGCTCACCGGCCTCGTGCCCTACCGGGAGCTCGACGTCGCCGACCCGATCGCCAAGGCGATCGACCGGCTGGCGCTGCCCAGCTTCGCCATCGTCATCAAGATCGGTGCGCTGATCGGGCTGACCACCTCGGCGCTCACCGCGCTCTACGGGCAGGGCCGGATCTTCTTCGCCATGGCCCGGGACGGGCTGCTGCCGCCCCTGTTCTGCCGGGTCGATCCGGCGACCCGGGCGCCGGTGTCGAGCCAGGTGGTGATCGGACTGTTCACGGCGGCGGTGGCCGGGCTGGTGCCGATCGACATCCTTGGCGAGCTCGTCAGCATCGGCACACTCCTGGCCTTCAGCCTCGTCTGCGCGATCGTGCTGATCCTGCGCCGCACGGACCCAGGCAGGCCCCGGCCGTTCCGAGTCCCGGCGGCGACCCCGATCGCCGTGCTCGGCATCCTGTCCTGCGTGATCCTGATGGCTTCGCTGCCGCCGGACACCTGGATCAGGCTCGCACTCTGGCTGGTGATCGGGCTGGCGATCTACGCCGGCTACGGCCGCCGCAACGCCCGGCTCACCCGAGAAGGTTGAGCGTCGCCCGGCTCACCGTGTCGATCGACGCCTCGGCGCTGAGGTTCAGCTCGTAGTTGCGGATCACGCGCTGCAGGTCGGCCGATTCGAGGGCGACGTTGACGTTGGGCAGGCGGACATAGCCCTGCCGATCGGCGGACACGTTGGTCGGGTCGTAACGCCTGCGGAAGTCGCTCGAATCGCGCACGATGCGGCCGACCGGCTCGCGCCCCGCCTCGACATCGACCGGACGGAACACCGCGATCTTCCGGGCGTAGGGCGCCCCATTGGGATTGGCCGGGACCGAATCGGCGTTCGCGATGTTCTCGGAGATCGCACGGATCTGGCCGCTCTGGATCCGGCGGCCGTAGGCCAACGCATCGGTGGCCGCCTTGAGGGGGCTTGTATCCGGCATGCGATCGGGCTCGGTCGGAACGGGACGTTGGGCTGACCGATCCTTCTCGAAACAGGCTTAAGGGCCGGTTAACCGGCCCGGCCCGACAGGCTCACCGCCTCGCGCAGGTCCCGTCCGTCGGTCAGGCGCAGGCCCCTCCGGCGCAGGGAAGCGAGCAGCGCGCGATCCGGAAACGGACAGTAGGGCAGGACGGCGGTGCTACGGCCCTCGGGCATGCGGCCGGTGCAGGCGATCTCATCGAGCAGGCGGTCCAGCAGACCGCGGCCATGGGCGTGAAGCGCCATGGCCGCCCGGGTGGCGGTGGTGTCCGCGGGCAGCGGCACGGCCTCCTGGGCGAGGATAGCCCCGGTGTCGATCGTGGCGGCGAGCCGGTGCAGGGTCATGCCGAAGGCGCCCGGGCCGTCCGCCAGGGCGTGGATCGTCGGGACCGGCCCGCGATGGCGCGGCAGCAGCCCGGGATGGCCGTTGATGCCGCCGAGCCGCGCCAGCCCGATGGTCTCGGCCTTCAGGATCTGATCGAAATGGTAGGTCAGGATCAGGTCGGGGGCGGTCTCGCGCACCCTCTGTGCGACCTCGGGACCGTTGACGTCGTCCACCGTCAGGGTCGGGATGCCGAGGCGCCGACACAGGGTCTTGAGCGGCGTCGATTCCGGCGCGTCGCCGCTGCCGGCCACGGCCTGGGTCAGGGGCGCCAGCGGCCGCAGCAGGTCGGGCAGCCCGAAATTCACTGCCAGATACGGAAGGATCCCGGTCCCCGACCGCGTGAGGTGGCGCCGGACCTGCCCGGTCAGCCCGCCGCTCGACGGCCGCTCCGCGTTCGAGAGCCCGACGAAGGCGATGTCGGCGCTGTGATCGGCCACGAACCGGCGCACCACCCGGGCATTCGGCAGCGCCTCCAGCACGAACAGGGCGATCCGGGCGCGGCTCATCAGCGGCGCGGCCGCCGCTGGAACCGGAAGGCGTAGAGCCCGGCCCGGCGAATGCTCTCAGGAAGAAGCAGGACGGTCCTGGCCAGGGCCGCCAGCGCGAACGGGAAGGCGATCACGTCGCGATCCTTGGCGACGCCCTTGGCGATGCGCAGGGCAGCCTGCTCGGCGCTCATCTCCAGGGGCCGCCAGCCCTTCAGCTCGCCGCCCATCGGGGTCTTCACGTAGCCCGGCGCAACGACGTTGACTTTCACGCCCCGTGGCCCGACCTTCTGGCGCAAGGCCAGCCCGTGGGCGACCAGGGCGGCCTTGGCGCCGCTATAGGCCGGGGCATCCTGCAGCGGCGCGTAGGCCGCCAGGGAGGAGACGAGCACGATCTGGCCGCTGCCGCGCTGAAGCATCAACGTCAGGGTGGGCAGCACGATGTTGAGAGAGCCTGTGTAATTGATGTCGGAGGTCTCGAAGGCCGTCTCCTCGGACTCGACCTCGCCCTTCTGGTTACCGCCGTTCACGGCCGCGTTGGCGATCACGAGGTCCAGCGGCTGCGCGGCGTGAAGCCTGTGGATCAGGGCGATCGCGGCGGCCCGGTCACGGGTGTCGAGCCGCACGGGCTCGACGGTCGCGCCGCTCGCCCGGCAATCCCGGGCCACGGCTTCGAGCCGCTCGACGTTGCGTCCGACGAGGATGAGGCTGGCGTCGGCACGCGCGTAGTGGCGTGCGAGCGCAGCGCCGATACCGCTCGACGCGCCAGTGATCAGAATGCGGGGCATGGTGCGGGTGCTACGCCGCGGAGCACGGACAAATCAAGGCCGGGGACGGCTCTTCGGTGACTTAATGGGTCGGCCGGCCCCGGAAACTGTCAGCCGGAACCGACACGTTTGCCGCCACGCTTCAGTAGACGGGCGCGAGTTGCCCGTCGCTCTCGCCGCCTTCGCGGATCACCCGCGCGGCGGCCAGCATCGAATCGGGGAGGGCGGATTCCATCCGCGGCACCGAGCCGGCCACCGCCCGCTCGATCGCCCCCTTGGAGAAGAAGCCGCCGTTGACCTGTGTCCGGTGTAGCACCACGCGGCGGAAATCGGCCATCAGGCCCATGTCCGGCGGGGTCGGGTTCGTCCAGAACCCATCGAGGTCGGCCTGATGGGTCAGTCCGGCCATGTTGTAGATCGCGGTGCCGACCGCATGAGTCGGCCGGCCCATCTCCAGCGACAGCATGCCGACGGTCGAGTTGACGATCACGACGCCGCGGGCGCCCTTGATCAGCGACGGAAGGTCGCCGCCGTCGATGAAGTCGAGCCGGTCGCTGACGCCGTGGCGCCGGGCCGAGGCACGGGCGAACTTGCGCCAGTTGATCAGGCCGCTGTCCAGCGG
Source organism: Methylobacterium sp. CM6246 (assembly GCF_054818005.1). NCBI lineage: Bacteria > Pseudomonadati > Pseudomonadota > Alphaproteobacteria > Hyphomicrobiales > Methylobacteriaceae > Methylobacterium > Methylobacterium sp. CM6246. The sequence continues at coordinate 4,607,634 of NZ_JBTXKY010000001.1, read as the reverse complement.
ATGCAGCTTCACGAGGAGGCGCGTCGGCGCCGAGGACGCGTCCGCGAAGGACTTGATCACCCGGTCCATGAAGCCTTCGACGCCCAGGAACGGCGAGTGCACCCGGATCTGGTAGTCGCTGTCGAGCTGGAGCGGCAGAAGGAAGTAGTCGCAGCCGACCGCACGGTAGATCTCGTCGCAGCGCGCTGCCTCGCGGCGGGTGTGGGAGCGGCGGCTGAACTTCTTGATCCAGCCCGCGTACTCGGCCGCGATATGGGTCGGCCGGTGGCTGCGGAAATGTGGGAAGAGATAAGGAAAGGCGATGTTGGCGATGTTGTAGCCGACATCCCAGACGCTGCGGCGGGCCATATCGCCGGTTGAGGGCATCGCCCGGCCGGGCTGGGGCAGGCGGCGCGCCAGCGCGCGGACTTCGGCCGCCGTGCGGGGCAGGGACGAGAAGCCGTTCACCCCACCGAGCTCGCAGGTGATCCAGTTGGGACGGATGTAGCCTTCCTCGAAGACGTGGACGCGCAGGCCGCGGACCTCCGCGATCATCCGGGCCGCCCGGTGGAACGGCCGGCAATCGCCGAACAGCACGATGTCCGTGACGGCCTCGCGGTCGAGATATGATTCGAGATACGTGCCCCACGCCTCGCGGCGGCCGCGGTAATTGTCCGCCTTACCGTTCCAGAACAGCCAGTCGCCGGGGCACAGGTTGATGCGCCGGACCTCGTGTCCCCGGGCGCGCAGCGCCGTGCCGAGATCGGAGAAGAACGGAGACGCGATGCCCTGCAGGAACAGAAAGGTTGCGGGGCGGTCGCGGAGGGCGTCGGGGGCGGTCTTATGCATTCCGCGGCGCTTCTATCCTTGACCCTCGGCCGGACGGAGCCGGACCGGAAAGACTGACCTGAGGTGGCACGCCTCGGCGCGAGCCGGCAATCCGAGGCCGCGTCGCAGGAGGGCGTTTCCGCTCCGGCGTGGCCCGTCTGCAACGGTCGCACTTTCGCGGCCCCCGCCTGGATTGAAGGGTCAATCACGGCGACGATATGTCCAAATCCTTTCCGCGACGTGACGCTTTGCGCGAACGGCCGCGCTTGTCCCTGTGATTTCGGTGGTTTTGGGCCGGCCATCCCATGCCGGGGAAAATGCGCTACACGACGGCCCGAACGAGTCAGATGACCGGAGCCGGGCGCCCCATCATGTCCCTTGAACCGACCCCGTCGCTCTATGCGACCGGCCGGACGATCCACCGCCTGCGGACGGAGATCGAGGCCGCGACGGGTCTCGCCTTCGGGCCGGTGCGGCCCGGTGCAGTCGGCGCCGTCTGGCAGGCGGGAAGCCTGGCGGCGCGGCTGCTCGCGCTGACCGGCCGGCGCAGGCTCGTCGTCGCGCCGGGTCCCCTGGTCAGCCCGTACGATCGGCCGGAGACGGGCTTCGCATCTTTGCGGATCAGCCTCGACGACGTGCCGCTCGGCGGGGAGGGCGGCATCCACTACCTCGATCCCTGGACCCGCGCGCCGATCGGCCGCGAGGCCTGCGCCGAGGCGGTGGCCTGGCTCGCCGCACGCTTCGCCGAGAACGACCGGCGCGTCGTCTATGTCGGCATGTCACGCTGGAAGAGGCCGGCCCTCGACGTGCTCGGCACCGGGCCCGCCGGGCGCCCGGTCCACACCATGACGGCCGAGGCCGCGGTCGAAGCGGGCCAGCGCCATCACGGCCGGATCCTCGCCTGGGCGACGCGGGCCCCGGGCAAGCTTGAAGACGCCTGCACGCTGGCCGGCCTGCCGCTCGCCCGGGTGGAGGACGGATTCCTACGCTCGGTGGGCCTCGGGGCGAGCTTGCAGCCCGGCGCCTCGATCGTGGTCGACGACCTCGGCATCTACTACGATCCCCGCAGGGAGAGCCGCCTGCAACGGCTGCTGGCCGAATCGGATTTCCCGCCCGAACTCGTGAGCCGGGCTAAGCGCCTGCGTGAGGAGGTCGTGGCCCGCCGCCTCAGCAAGTACAATGTTGGCCTGGACGCCGCATCGCTCGATTGGCCGGCCGGCCGCAGGATCGTGCTGGTGCCGGGACAGGTGGAGGACGACGCCTCGGTGCAGCACGGCTCGCCGCTGGTCCGGTCCAACCGGGCGCTGCTCGAGGCCGCCCGGCGGCGCAACCCCGACGCCTTCCTGCTCTACAAGCCCCATCCCGACGTCGAGGCGGGGTTTCGCCCCGGCATCATCCCGGAGGCGGAGGCGCTGGCGCTCGCCGACCGGATCGTGGCGGGGGTCAGCATCGTCGACCTGCTCGACCGGGTCCACCACGTCGAGACCATGACCTCGCTCGCGGGCTTCGAGGCGCTGATCCGCGGGCTCACCGTGGCCACTCATGGCCGTCCGTTCTACTCGGGCTGGGGCCTGTCCGAGGATCTGGCGCCGGGAGCCGACCGTGGCCGCAAGCTCACCCTGGACGAGTTGGTAGCCGGGGCGATGATCCTCTATTCGCGCTACCTCGACCCCGTGGCGATGAAACCCTGCAGCCCCGAGCAGCTTCTCGACCGGCTGAGCGCCGCCCGCGAGGCCGCACCGCGCAGCGCGCTCTCGATTGGCCGCACCGCCCATTGGGTCATGCGCGCCCGCTACGGCTTGTTCAATCCGATCGTGCGGGCGTTGCGCCGGCGCCGCGGCGTCGGCCGCGAGGCTGGACCGCGCTGAGGGCAGGGAGCACCGCCGTGACATCCGGTGTCCCGGATTTTTCGAGCCCGCAAACGGGGATAGGGCCGGCTTCTCTTGTAGCGGAAGAGGGGGTGACGCCGAGGCCCCCGCTTCAGGGAACGTCCCGAAGCCCTTGTTTCAACATGTTCTTCCGTGCCGGGTCGGATGCCGTATCGCTCGCTCGCGCGCTTGCCCCTCTCCGAGTTCCAGGACCTTGACGACGTTCCTCACCGCCGCCAGCCTCGCGCTGGCCCTCTGCCTCGCCCTCGAAGTCTTCGTCGGCGATTCGCTCACCCGGGCCAGTCTCGCGCCGCGCGATCTCGCCCTGCGGTTGCTCGGCTACTCGCTGATCCTGCTGTTCTGGTTCTGCTTCTCGTGGCGGCCGTGGCTGGCTGCCCTGACCTGCGTGGTCTCCGTGGCGGCGCTGATCTATGTCAGCCGCGCGAAGCGATCGGTGATCGGCGAGCCGCTGCTGTTCAGCGACTTCGTCCTGCTGCCGCAGGTGCCGCGACACCCGCAGCTCTACTACATCCCGCCGCTCTGGGATCCGCGCATCGCGGTCCCGGTGATCCTGACCCTGATCGCGACGGTGATCTGGTACCGGACCGAGCCCAGCGTCTTGCCGGGCGGGCCGCTCCTGCGCGTCGCGGCGCTGCTCGGCTTGCCGCTCGCCCTGTGGATCCTGTTCCGCGCCGCGTCCCGGCCGCCGCTCGCTGGCCTCGTCGCGCAATGGTTCCCGGAGCCCGACCTGGAGGCCGATGTCGCGCAGGTCGGCCTGCCGGCGAGCCTGCTCGGCTACACGGCCCGGGCGCTGGCGGGCAGCGCCCCGGTCCCGGACGTGCCGGTGCTGCCGGCCGGCCCGGGCGACGACGTGGTCGTGGTGATCCAGCTCGAATCGTTCATCGACCCGGAGCGCCTCGGCGGCCCGGCACTGCCCGCGATGGAGCTGTTCCGCACCCGGGCTGCGCAATACGGCCGGCTGCGGGTCCCGGCGCACGGCGCCTACACCATGCGCAGCGAGCACGCCGTGCTCACGGGCCGCCCCTCCGAAAGCCTCGGCTTCGGCCGGTACGATCCCTATACCTCCCGCAGCGGCGACGAGCCGACCAGCCTCGCCCGGCTGGCCCGGAGCCGGGGTTACGGCACCCTGTTCCTGCACCCGTTCCACCGGGATTTCTTTCGCCGGGCGAAGGTCATGCAGGCCTTCGGCTTCGGCGACCTGGTGATGGGCGAAACATTCGCGGCCGCCCCCCGCATCGGCCCCTATGTCGGCGACGTCGCCCTCGGGGAGCGTCTGCTCGACGAGGTCCGGGGGCGGCGCACCCCGCTGTTCCTGTTCTGCGTCACGATGGAGAATCACGGACCGTGGAAGCCCGGTCGGCTGCCCGGGATCGACGCCCCGGAGGCGCAGTACCTCCACCACGTGGTCAATACCGGGCGGATGGTCGAGAACCTCGTGGCCGGGCTCGACGCCCTGGCGCGCGAGCGCGGCCAGACCGTCACGCTCTGCGTCTTCGGGGACCACGCCCCATCGCTGCCGACCTGCAAGCCCGGGTTCGGCGGCCAAGCGACCGATTACGCCCTGTTCCGCTTCGGCGGGCCCCCTGTCCCGCCGAACCGACGGGACATCGCTGCCGATGCCCTGGGGCGGGAGCTGCGGTCCACCCTGGCTGGCGCCCTTGCGGACATGCCGGCAAGGACGCGATAAGGTTAAGCTTGACGGTAACAAGCTCGGCAGTGCCACGCTGGTGACGCATTGCCGGCCGATAGCGAAGCTGTCCGAGAAGTGGGTTCCGCACGGCGCCCGCCTGTTCGACGCGGCCGTTAAAGCGATCGCAGCGTTTGGCGGTCACCATGGATGTCCCGGTCCGAGCCAGCGATGGCGCGGAGGCCGGCGAGGAGAAGTCTCTGTGATGCTGCGTAAGACGGCGCTCTCAGCGCTGATGGCCGCCCTCGCGGCAGGGTCCATCGGCGGCTGCACGTACCTGCCCGCGGCGGGTCCGACGGCCAGCGCGATCGAGGCTGGCGCGGAAGTCGCCACCGCCGACGGCGGCGTGCTCGCCCGCTACGAAATCATCGACGTCACCCCATCCGTGGTCGAGGCCCTGCGCGGCCGGCCCCTCGACAGCCTGCTCGCCTCCTTCGGTGACCACCGCCCCTCCACCGAGCCGGTGATCGGCATCGGCGACATGGTCTCGGTCTCGGTCTGGGAGGCCGGTTCCGGCGGCCTGTTCTCCGGCCCGCTGGTGGCCGACCGCTTCTCCGCCGGCTCCAAGTCCGCCCTCATCCCCGAGCAGCCGGTCGGCCGCGACGGCGCGATCTCGGTGCCCTATGCCGGGCGCATCAAGGTCGCCGGCCGCCGGCCCCAGGACGTCCAGGGCCTGATCGAGAACGAGCTCGCCGGCAAGGCGATCCAGCCGCAGGTGCTGGTCTCGGTCACCCGGCCGATCAGCCAGGCGGTGACCGTCACCGGCGAGGGCGCCGCCGGCGCGCGCCTGCCGCTGTCGGGCCACGGCGACCGCATCCTCGACGTCATCGCGTCGGCGGGCGGCAACCGCTCGCCGGTCTCGGAGACCTTCGTGCGCCTGTCGCGCGGGCCGCTCACCGCCACGGTGCCGCTGACCACGGTGGTGTCGAACCCCAAGGAGAACATCTACCTGCGGCCCAACGACGTGCTGACCCTGGTGCGCGATCCGCAGACCTTCCTGGCGGTGGGCGCGCTCGGCCAGGCGACCGAGCTGCCGTTCCAGGCCGACGGGATCACCCTGGCCCAGGCGCTCGCCAAGGCGCGCGGCCTCTCGGACTTCGCCGCCGACCCGGCCGGCACCTTCATCTTCCGGTTCGAGCCCGCCAGCGTGGTGCGCCGCCTCAACCCGGCCACCAAGCTCACCGGCACCCCGCTGGTGCCGGTGGTGTACCGGATCAACATGCGCGACCCCAACAGCCTGTTCACCACCCAGGCGTTCCGCATGCGCAACCGCGACCTGATCTACGTCTCGAACGCCCCGTTCACCGAGGTCCAGAAGGTGCTGACCGCCTTCAGCGGCGTCACCGGCCCGCTCAGCTCCGCGGCCACCGCCTACGCCTACGCCAAGTAGGCTGGCCGACACGCCGGCCTCTGGGCCGGCGTGGGATCCGGAGCCCACATGCAAACAGGGCGCGGATGCCATCCGCGCCCTGTTTGCATGTGGGGGTGGTGGAACGCGCCGTGACCGGCGCGGTCCGGATGCTCAGCCGCGCTTGGCCAGAAGCTGCTCGATCAGCGAGCCGCCCTTGTCGATCGCCGTCATCTCCTCGGCCACCGCGTTCACGGTGTCGCGGATCTGGTCCGCGGTGTGCTCGGAGGTGAGGAAGAAGCGCAGGCGCGAGGCCCGCTCGGGCACGGCCGGGTGGATGATCGGCTGCACGTTGATGCCGCGGCGGAACAGGCGGTCCGACAGGGTCACGGCCTTGAGCGAGTCGCCCACGATGATCGGCACCACCGCGAGGCCGAGGCTGAAGCCGGTATCGAGGCCGAGCTTCTTGGCGGTGGCGAGGAACAGCGTGCCGTTCTGGCGCAGGCGCTCGACCCGCTCCGGCTCGGCATGCATCACCGCCAGCGCCGCCTCGGCGGCGGCGGCGAGGGGCGGCGACATGCCGACGCTGTACACGAAGCCGCCCGCCGTGTGCTTGAGGTACTCGATCAGCGCGATCGGGCCGCAGATATAGCCGCCGCATGTCGAGAGCGTCTTCGACAGCGTGCCCATCCAGAGGTCGACCTCCTTCGGGTCGACGCCGCAATGCTCGAACAGGCCCGCCCCGGTGCGGCCGGTGACGCCGAGGCCGTGCGCCTCGTCGACCATAAGCCACGCATCGTAGCGCTTCTTGAGCGCGACGAGACCCGCGAGGTCCGGCGCGTCGCCGTCCATGCTGTACAGGCCCTCGACCACGATCAGCGCCCGGCGGTGCTCGTGGCGGGTGTTCTGGAGCAGGCTCTCCAGGGCGTCGAGGTCGTTATGCGCGAAGGAGCGGCGCTGGGCGCCGGAGAGCTGCGCGCCGGTGACGATGCTGTTGTGGGACAGCGCGTCGTGGAAGATCACGTCGCCGGCTTCCAGGAGCGCCCCGATGGTCGTGACGTTGGTGGCGTGGCCGCTCACCATCACGATGCAGCCTTCGGTGCGGTAGTGCTTGGCCAGGGCCTGCTCGAGGCTGATATGGCCCGGCCGCTCGCCCGCCACCACACGGCTCGCCGACGCGGAGGTGCCGTAGGCGTCGATCGCCTCCCGGGCCGCGTTGCTGACCCGGGGATGCCCGTTCAGGCCGAGATAGTCGTAGGACGAGAAGTTGGTGAAGGTCTTCTGGTCGATCCGCGTGGTCGCACCGGCCTTCGCGTCGTGGACGCGAAAGAACGGGTTGCCCAGCCCGATCAGCTGCGCCGCCTGGCGCTGCAGCTGCAGCTCGCGGTAGCCCGGCAGGTTCTCGAAGTTCTGTGCGGCCGATTGCCCGGCCGGCGAAGCCGCCTTGACGGGCGCCGGGCGCGGCGTCGCGCGTCCGAGGCGGTTCGTCACGAAGCCGGCGAGCGCCGCGCGCCCGCCGTCAGGCCGTGCCGTATCGGTCATGAGTTGGTCTCTTTGAGCTCGCTGTTGGTCTTCTCGATGAGTTCCCTGAGCGGCGCCATCATCTGCGCGTCGATCTCACCACCGATATGCTTCGAGACGAGGCTCATCGCGACACCGGCCGCTTCATCCATGGGCGCGGAAACCGCCTGAATTAAGGACTCCGACAACTCGTTGACCGTCATGCCGGACGACAGGCCGGCGGGCGGCGCATCGAGGGCGAAGCGCTCCTGAAGGCTGGCGCCGAGCTCGACGCCCATCAGCGAGTCGAGACCGATCTCGGAGAGCTGGCGTACGCGGCTGATATCGTCCTTGGGCAGGCGCAGGATGCGCGCGATGTCCTCGACGATCGCGTCCGACACCGTCTTGCGGACCGCATCCACGTCGCCTCCCTTGAGGAGCGCGCCGATGTTGATCGCCTGGACGCCGCCGGCCTCCGCCTGCTGATCCGACCCGAGACCGGCGTAGCTCGGCGAGCGCATCGTGGCGAGCCGCTCGCGCGCCTTGCCCCAATGCATCGCCGCGATGGCGATCACCGCCTCGTCCGGCGAGGTCCCCTGGCTTTCCAAGGCGTCCGCCATCAGCTCGAGGCAGCGGCGCGCCTCCATCGGTGTGACGCCGACGCGGCCGGCGAGGCCTTCCATGACCGCCTTGTTGCGGGCGAGCATGCCGACATCGCCGATCGCGCCCCAGGCCACCGCCAGCGCGGGCAGGCCGCGACGACGGCGCTGCCGGGCCAGGCCTTCCATGAAGCCGTTGGCGGCGACGTAGGAGCCCTGGCCGGGGTTGCCGATAAACGTCGTCGCCGACGAGAACATCACGAAGTAGTCGAGGCTGCGGTCCCGGGTGGCGGCGTCCAGGTGCTGGGCGCCGACCACCTTCGGGCCGATCACGGCGTCCAGCGCCGCCGCGTCGATGTTGGCGATCAGGCCGTCCTGAAGCACCGCCGCGGCGTGGAGAACGCCCGCGAGCGTCTTTCCACCCTGCTCGATCTCCACGATCAGGCGATCCACCGCCGAACGGCTGGTGATGTCGACGGCCTTGGCCTCGACCTTGACGCCGCGCCCGGCGAGTTCGGCGACGATCGCCTTGGCCTCGTCGGTGGTCGCGCCCTTGCGGCCGGCGAGAACGAGGTGCCGGGCGCCCCTGTCGACGAGCCAGCGGGCCGCCTCCAGGCCGAAGCCGCCGAGGCCGCCGGTCACGAGGTGGACGCCGGTCTCCGAGACCGTGAACGGCCGCTTGGTCTCCTTGATGATCGTGCCGGCCTTGGGCGGGCTGATCACGATCTTACCGATGTGACCCGATTGCTGCATCAGCCGGAACGCGTCGGAGGTCTCGGCCGCCGTGAACGGCTGGTAGGGCAGGGGCTTGAGGCCGCCGTCGTTGAACAGGGCCATGACCTCCCGGAACATCCGCGCGCCGTCGTCGCCCTGGTGCTGGATCACCTGATCCAGGTCGACGCCGAAGTAGCTGAGGTTCCGCCGGAACGGACGCAGGCCGATATGGGTGTTGGCGACGTAGTCGCGCTTGCCCAGCTCGACGAAGCGGCCGAACGGCCGGAGGGCGTTGAGCGAGCGCTCCATCGCCTCGCCGAACAGGCTGTTCAGCACGATGTCGACGCCGTCGCCGGTGATCGCCCGGATCTCGTCCACGAAGGCGAGGGAGCGGGAATCGAGCACGTGCTCGGCGCCCAGCGCCTTCACCAGGGCCCGCTTCTCGCGGGAGCCGGCGGTGGCGATGACCCGCGCGCCCTTCAGCTTGGCGATCTGCAGCGCAGCGAGGCCGACGCCGCCCGCGCCGCCATGGACCAGCACCCACTCGCCGCGCCGCATCCGGGCGCAGGAGACGAGGCCGTAATAGGCGGTCAGGAACGCCACCGGGACGGTCGCGGCCGCCATCGGGTCCAGGCCCTGCGGACTCGGCGCGACGACGATCTCGGGCACCACGATGTGGGTGGCGAAGCCCGATTGGGCGAAGGCGACGACCGGGTCGCCGGCCTTGAAGCCCTTCACGCCGGGGCCGACGGCGGTGACGCGGCCGGCGCATTCGAGGCCGAGGCGGGGGCCGGCGAAGCCGTCCTCCAGGATCTCCTCGGGCAGCATCGAGAGCGCCCACAGGACGTCGCGGAAGTTCAGGCCGGTGGCCTCGACCGCGATCTCGATCTCACCCTTGCCGGGGGTGCGGCGCTCGGCCGGACCCCAAACCATCTCGTTGAGGCCGCCGGTGTTGCTGCGCTCCAGGCGCGCGGCCTCGGCGGGGACGGCATCCGCCGGATCCCGGTGCTTCGGCCGGCCGGCATGGAAGCGCACGACCTGCGTCCGCTCGTCGTCGAGGACGATCTCGGTCTCCGGCGTACCGGAGAGGATGAGGTCGCGCAGGCGCTCGGACGCCCGCTTCGACGACATCTCGGGCGAGAGGTCGATGCGGCGCACGTCGAGGTTCGGCGCCTCGTTGGCGAGCGTCCGGGAGAACGCCCACACGCCGGCCTCGATGTTGGTGGTCTGGCCGCCGCGGTCGCGGGTGGCGCCCGGCGCCACGACCCACAGGCGGGTCTGGCGGGCACCGAGATGCTCCGTGCAGCGCTTCAGGCTGAGGCAGCGGTCGCGCAGCCGCTCGGACGCCTCGCCGCCGCGGGTGAAGGCGCCGGCCAGGAACACCACCGTGTCGGGGGTCTCCTTCTCCAGCTCCATCAGCGACGTCTCGGAGTCGAGGATGATCGAGACGTGCACGCCGCCCGCGACCAGCAGGGTCGCCAGGGACGAGGCCGTCTCGGCGGCGAACTCGTCGTCCGAGCCGATCACGAAGGCGAAGCTCTGCGCCGGGGCGGGGCCCGGACGCACCGGGGCCTCGGCGACCAGCAGCAGGTCGTCGCCGTTGGCCGACGCCGCGCGCTCCACCGCGACCTTGACCAGGCCGTGGGCGCTGAGCGTGCGCTGCCAGCCCTCGATATCCTCGAGGCGGCCGACGGGCATGCCGCCCACGGCCTCCTCGAACCAGCCGCCCGTGAGGCCGAACACGAGGTCGCGGAACAGGGACGCGCCCGGCTCCACGGCCACCAGCAGGCCACCGGTGGCGAGCGCCCCGGAGAGCTGCCCCGGCAGGGCGCGGTCGCCGCGATGCAGGCTGCCGGCCGCCAGGATCAGGTCGAAGCTGCCGGGGGCGAGTTCGTCGGCAGCCTCGACGACGGCGGCGCCGTTGGTGAGCGACAGGCGGGCACGCTCGGCGAGCCGGCGATCCGCCTCGAACACGGTGAGCCGGGCCTCGGCCGCGGCGGCGAAGGCCGCAGCCTGGGCGGAGAGCGGGCCGAATCCGACCTGCAGGACCCGCAGGGCGCGCTCCTTCGGCAGGTGTCCGCGGCTGGCCTCGATCAGGCCGGCGACCACGTCGGCCGTGTGGCGGGCGGTGGCCGAGCGCATGACGAAGGCGTCGATCGCGCCCTGAGGCAAGGCCGGGGCCTCGGTCAGCTTGCCCGCGAGCAGGCGATCGACCATGGCGCCGACATCGGCAATCAGCACCAGTTCGGCGGAGAGATCCGGGTGGTCGCCCGCGATCCAACGCATGATCTCGTCGGGAGCCGGCAGCGCCGAGCCGTCTTCGCCCAGGGTCCAGTTCTGGCCGGCACGCTCGGCCAGGCCGCTGCTCTCCAGAGCGTAGAGCGCGTTCAGCACCCAGGGGCGCAGGGCCTCGGGCACCCGCCGGTCGGCGACCGAGACGGTCCCGCCCTCGGCCAGCCCGGAGGCGAGACGATAGGCCAGCGAGGTCGCCCAACCCTCCAGCAGGAGGTGGCCCGGGGACAGGGCGGCGTCGGCCGGCCCCTTCGCCTCGGCGGTGAGCGGACGCAGGCGGGCGGCCACGCTCGGCCGGCGCTCCATCGGGATCGCGGTCGGCTCGGTGGCGAGTTCCGGCACCTGCGAGATCGCGAAGGCCGAGAGGTCGCCGCCGCCCTTGGCGCGCAGGGCCTGGAAACGGCCCTCGCGGATCGTGGCGACCACTGCGCCGTCGGCGTCGAGCAGGGTGAAGTCGGCCAGGATCGAGCGCTCGTTGCAGCGGCGCGTCCGGATGATCGAACGGGCGATCACCGCACCGGGGCGCAGAAGCCGCACCTCGCCGAAGCGCACCGGGATGTAGGCCTTGCCGGCGTTCTCGCCGAGCAGGTCCGCGAACAGCAGGATCAGCCCGTGGAAGCAGGCGTCGAGGCGGGCCGGGACCAGGGTGAACCGGTCGTCGGCCACGGCCGGCAGCAGGTCGGACACGATGGTGGTGTCATCCAGCCGGGCGCTCATGGCGACCTGCTGGAAGCTCGGGCCGAAGCCGAGGCCCGAGGCCCGGGCGCGGCCGTAGAGCGCGTCGCCGGACAGGACCTGCTCGCCGGCGGTGTCGAAGTCGAACCCGTTCAGGTCGGGCGCCTTCGGAGCCGTGAACGTGCCGTCGACGATCTTGGCCTGGGCGTGGAGCTGCCAGGGGGTCTGGGTCAGGCGCGGGCGGCTGAGGACCTGGATGCCGTTGCCGGTCCCCGACAGACGCACCGCGACCTCGCGCAGGGCCTCCTCGGCGAACACCATGGGCGACAGGATCTCGAAATCGGCCAGCACCACCTCGTCGTGGCGCATCGCCTCGCGGACGCAGGCCAGCGCCATCTCGACGAAGCCGGCGCCGGGCATGATCACCTGGCCGTCGACCCGATGATCCTCCAGCTCGGGCAGGGTGGCCGGATCGACGAAGCCGTTCCACTCCAGGCCGTCGAAGGTGGTCCGCGATCCGATCAGCGGGTGGTAGGGGCGGGCGCTCATCGCGCCGACGCTCTCCGGGGTGTCGGCCAGGCGGAACGGACGCCGCTGCCACGGATAGGTCGGCAGGCGCACGTCGCCCCGGGGGGCGTCGCCGAAGAGCAGGGATTCGTCGACCTGCGCGCCCTGGACCAGGGCGGCGCTGACCGCCTTGGCGATCGGGTCGCCGCCCGACGCCTTGCGGTGCATGACGCCGACCGTGGCGGTCTCGATGCCGAGCGGCTCGACCGCGTCGCCGACATGGGACATCAGCGTCGCGCGCGGGCCGACCTCGACGAACACGCGGGCGCCGCGGCGGGTGGCATCCTGCACGGCCTCGCTGAAGCGCACCGGCTCACGGATGTTGCGCCACCAGTAACCGGCGCCGAAATTGTCGCCCTCCAGCACGCTGCCGGTGACGGTGGAGACCATCGCGGTGGTGCCGGCCTTCGCCTTCAGCCCGGCGAGATCGCGCAGCAGCGGCTTCTCGGTCGGGTCCATCAGGCGCCCGTGGAAGGCGTAGGCCAGGTCGAGCTTGCGGCCGCGACGGCGCTTGCGCGACAGCGCCTTCAGGGCGGCCTCGATGTCGGCCACCGGCCCGGCGACCGTGACGGCCTTCGGGCTGTTGTAGGCGGCGATGTCGAGGGACGGGTAGTCCTTGAGGAAAGCCTCGACCTCCTCGGACGGCATCAGCAGCACCGCCATGGTGCCCTGGCCGTGCGTCGTCTCCTGGTGGTGGCTGCGATAGTAGATGACCCGGACCGCGTCCTCGAGGCTCAGGACGCCGGCCGCCTCGGCGGCGGCGATCTCGCCGACGCTGTGGCCGAGCACGTAAGAGGGGATCAGGCCCTTGGCCTTGAGGGCCGCCGTCGAGGCGCTCTCGATGGCGAAGATCAGCGGCTGCGAGACGCTGGTGAGCGCCAGGCGCTCGTCGAGGTCCTCGGCGTAGAGGGCCTGCTTCAGCGACCAGTCGGCATAGGCCTGGAACAGGGTGTCGACCCGGTCGAAGGCGGCCCGGAAGGTCGGGTTCTCCTCGTAGGCCTCGCGGCCCATGCCGGCCCACTGGCTGCCATTGCCGGAATAGACGAACGCCACCTCGGCGGCGCGGTCGACCGCGGTGCCGGTGAAGGCGTCCTGGGCATCCTCGCCCTCGCCGACGGCGCGCAGGGCGGCGGCCACGTCGGTCTTGCCGTCCAGCGTGATCGCCAGGCGGGCGGGCAGGCGCTCGCGCCGGTGCGCGACCGCGGCGGCCACCGTGGCGATCCGGCCGGGCTCGGCTTCGAGCCGCTCGGCATAGTCGAGGGCGAGCTCGTTCAGCGCGGCGCGGGTCTGGGCCGAGAGCAGCAGAACCTGCGCGGACGGCGCCGGGGTGGCCTCCGCCGCCTGCGTGCCGACGTTGCCGTCGGTGATCACGACGTGCGCGTTGGTGCCGCCGAAGCCGAAGGAGTTCACGCCCGCGTAGCGCTCGCGCAGACCGCGGGTGATCGGCAGCGCCTCGCGGACGACGCTGAGGTTCAACTCGTCGAACGGGATGTCGGGATTCAGCTCGGCCGCGTGCAGCGAGGGCGGCACGAGATTGTGCTCCAGCGCCAGCGTCGCCTTCATCAGGCCGGCGAGGCCGGAAACCGGCTCGGTGTGGCCGATATTCGTCTTGATCGAGCCGATCGGCAGCGGCGACTGGCGCCCGCGCCCGAGCTTGGTCCCGATGGCCGAGGCCTCGATCGGGTCGCCCACCGGGGTGCCGGTGCCGTGCGCCTCCATGAAGGCGAGGTCGTCGAGGCCGATCTCCGCGTCGCGGTACACCCGCTCCAGCAGGGCACCCTGGGCGTAGCCCGACGGCAGCGAGATGCCGGTGGTGCGACCGTCGGAATTGATGCCCGATGCCACGATCCGGGCGCGCACGGTGGCGCCGTTGCGCCGCGCGGCCTCGGCCGATTGCAGCACGAACACCACGCCACCCTCGGAGCGCACGTAGCCGTCTGCGTTCTTCGAGAACGCCTGGCACAGGCCGGTGCGCGAGAGCATCTGCGCGGTGGAGAAGCAGATGAAGTTGAACGGGCTCGCCAGCACGTTGACGCCGGCCACGACCGCGGTGTCAACGCGGCCCGACTGGATCGCCTGCACAGCGTTGTCGAAGGCGACGAGGGAGGACGAGCAGGCCGTGTCGACCGTGAAGCTCGGGCCCTTCAGATCGAAGATATACGAGATGCGGTTCGAGATGATCGAGAGCGTGTTGCCGGTGGCCGCGTAGGCGTCGCCGGAGGCCGCGTCGAGGATGCGCAGGTTGCCGTAATCGAGCGACGAGGCGCCGACGAACACGCCGATGTTGCTGCCGGCCACGCTTGACGGGCGCAGGCCTGCATCCTCGAGGGCTTCCCAGGTCAGCTCCAGCAGCATCCGCTGCTGCGGATCCATCTGCTCGGCCTCGCGGGGCGAGATGCCGAACACGGCCGGGTCGAACGACCAGATATCGTCGATGACGCCCGCGGCCCAGGTGTAGCTCTTCCCGCGCTCCTGGGCGCGCGGATGCGCGAACCGGTCGAGGGAGAAGCGGTCACTGGGAACCTTGCTGACGGCGCAGCGTCCCTCGGACAGGAGTTGCCATAGCCCATCGACGCTGGGGGCCCCGGGCAGTCGGCATGCGCGTCCGACGATCGCAATGTCTGTACGTTGTGTCACGTTCGGTTCGCACACGCTCGTTATCGGAAGTCGGCTCGGCTCGCGACGAGTGAGTACCGTCTCACCCCTTACTGTGGCACCATTGCGGTGTCCAACCTGCCCCCAGGCAAGGTCATCCCCGCCCGGCCAGATTGCGCCGCGCTGTGACATGTATTCATCAGACTGCAGTCCAGTGCCGGCGGCCGAAATGCCAAGTTTGCTCGGCATGACGGCCTGTTGAGACGGTCGCGCGACCATCGAAATGCCACAGTTGCGCGTCGGCGGACGGAGCCCGTCTACCCGGGCCGCGAGGGTTTTCCAAAGAGATCTTTGCAGCAGCCTGCAGATCTAGAACCGCAACGGGACGGCTCATCGCTGGTCCGCCAACGCTCAAGACGTGCCCGGAGCGGCATAATCCTTGGCGCTATCCTTGGATCGTCCGACGCCGCGATAGGTGAAACCGTGGCGCTCGGCCGTCTCGGGATCGTAGATGTTGCGCAGGTCGATGAGCACGGGCGCGGACCCGGCCGGCGCCATGATCTGCCGCAGCCGGTCGAGATCGAGCGCCCGGAACGCGTTCCACTCGGTGACGATCACCAAGGCGTCCGCGCCATCCGCGCAAGCGTAGGCGTCTTGCGCGAAGTCCACCCCCGGCAAAAGCGGCCGGGCCTGCTCCATCCCCTCCGGGTCATAGGCGCGCACCTTGGCGCCGGCATCCTGAAGGCCGGCCACGATCGACAGGGACGGCGCCTCGCGCATGTCGTCGGTGTCGGGCTTGAAGGTCAGGCCGAGCAGCGACACGGTCTTGCCCCGGACGCTGCCGCCGCAGGCCTTGATCACCTTGCGGGCCATGGCGCGCTTGCGCTGATCGTTGACCGCCACCACGGTCTCGACCAGCCGCAGCGGCGTGCCGGCATCCTGGGCGGTCTTGACCAGAGCCAGCGTGTCCTTCGGGAAGCACGAGCCGCCGTAGCCAGGGCCGGCATGCAGGAACTTGCTGCCGATCCGGTTGTCGAGGCCGATGCCGCGGGCCACCTGCTGCACATCGGCGCCGACCTCCTCGCACAGGTCGGCGATCTCGTTGATGAAGGTGATCTTGGCGGCCAGGAATGCGTTGGCGGCGTACTTGGTCAGCTCCGCCGTGCGGCGACTGGTCACCACGATCGGCGCGGCGTTGAGATAGAGCGGCCGGTAGACCTCGCGCATCACCGCCTCGGCCCGGGGATCCTCGCTGCCGACCACGATCCGGTCCGGACGCTTGAAGTCGGAGATCGCCGCGCCCTCGCGCAGGAATTCCGGGTTCGACGCCACGGCGACATCCGCCTCGGGCCGCAAGTCACGGATGATGCGCTCGACCTCGTCGCCGGTGCCCACCGGGACCGTCGACTTCGTCACCACCACGGTGAAGCCCGAGAGCGCCCCGGCGATCTCCCGGGCGGCATCGAACACGAAGGACAGGTCGGCGAAGCCGTCGCCGCGCCGCGAGGGGGTCCCCACCGCGATGAACACCGCGTCGGCCTCGGCCACGGCGTCCTGCAGGCTGGAGCCGAAGGCGAGGCGGCCCTGGCGGACGTTCTCGGCGACGAGGGCGTCGAGCCCGGGCTCGTAGATCGGCATGCGGCCGGCGTTCAGGCTCGCGATCTTGTCCGGGTCGCGGTCGATGCAGACCACGCTGTGGCCGAAATCGGCGAGGCAGGCCCCGGACACCAGGCCCACATACCCGGCCCCAATCATCGCAATCCGCATACGGCCCTCCCGGCGACCCGCCGTGCGGCTCGTTGCACTGCAGCATGGTCCGAGACCAGCGACGATGCAACCCGGGCCGCTCGGCAGCGCCCATTTCTATCATGCGCGTGCAACACCGCGGAAACACGACTGTTTTTTGACAGCGTCGACGCTCGCAGCTTGACGGGGCCCGGAGCTTGTCGCCGGCGCGGGCCTTCCGCAGGCGCGTTCGCGGCTTCGCAGCGCGGTCGGCTTCCTGTAGAAGCGCGCCCGCCGGCCGAACGAGGCCGGGCGCCGCCAGGCCCCATACATAGGATCGGCGAAGGACCGCGATGACCGAATTGCCGAACGTGCACGTGCGCGCCGAAATCCTGGCCCAAGCGCTGCCCCACATGCAGCGCTACGACCAGGAGATCGTGGTCATCAAGTATGGCGGCCACGCCATGGGCGACCGCGCCGCGGCCGAGGATTTCGCCGAGGACATCGTCCTCCTGGAGCAATCCGGCGTGAAGCCGATCGTGGTGCACGGCGGCGGCCCGCAGATCGGCAAGATGCTGGACCGGCTCGGCATCCAGTCCGAGTTCCGCGGTGGCCTGCGGGTCACCGACGAGGCCACCGTCGAGGTGGTCGAGATGGTCCTGGCCGGCTCGATCAACAAGCAGATCGTCGGCTGGATCTCGGCGGAGGGCGGCCGGGCCATCGGCCTGTGCGGCAAGGACGGCAACATGGTCCGCGCCAAGCGGGCGATGAAGACCGTCATCGATCCGGAGAATCACACCGAGCAGACCGTCGATCTCGGCCTGGTCGGCGAGCCGGACCATGTCGAGCGCGGCGTCCTCGACGCGGTGCTGAAGGCCGAGCTGATCCCGGTCCTCGCGCCGGTGGCCTACGGGGCCGACGGGCAGACCTACAACGTCAACGCCGACACCTTCGCGGGTGCCATCGCGGGGGCTCTGCGGGCCAAGCGGCTGCTGCTGCTCACCGATGTCCCGGGCGTGCTCGACAAGGACAAGAAGCTGATCCCCGAGCTGACCGTGGAGGATTGCCGGCGCCTGATCGCCGACGGCACGATCACGGGCGGCATGATCCCGAAGATCGAGACCTGCATGTACGCAATCGAGCGGGGTGTGGAGGCGGTCGTCATCCTGGACGGCAAGGTCAACCACGCGGTGCTGCTGGAGCTGTTCACCGATTACGGTGCCGGCACCCTGATCCGCCGGAGCTGATCTCCCTGGGACGGCGATGGGCGGATCGGACGCGGCAACGCCCGCGCCGCTCGCGCATTGTCGTCGTCCCGGCTCAGCCTCGCGCAAGCCCGCGCTGCAAGCCTGACCGCTCCAGGGCGCCGATTCCGGAGGGATCGTCGGCCGGGCCCGCATCGCACCGAGGGTTTTGGGCTGCATCCGATTGCAACGCGATCGGGCCTGGCCCTAGAATCCCTCAGGTTCAGGATCTCAAAGGGACACGGTGCACCACCCGGAGAAAGCCCAGTTCACCACACCCGCCTCCCGTGGGTTTGCCGATGTCGACACCTGGGTGTTCGACCTCGACAACACGCTCTATCCGAGCGACGCGCAGGTCTGGCCGCAGGTGGACGAGCGCATCACGCTCTATGTCATGCGGCTCTATGGGATCGATGGCATCTCGGCCCGCGCCCTGCAGAAATACTTCTACCACCGCTACGGCACGACCCTGACGGCGCTGCTGACGGAGGAGGGGGTCGATCCGCACGACTTCCTCGATTTCGCCCACGACATCGACCACTCGACGATCAAGCTCGACCAGAGCCTCGGCGACGCGATCGAGCGGCTGCCCGGGCGCAAGCTGATCCTGACCAACGGGTCGCGCCGCCATGCCGAGAACGTCGCGGCCAAGCTCGGTATCCTCGACCATTTCGAGGACGTGTTCGACATCGCAGCCGCCAACTTCGTGCCGAAACCCGAGCGCTCGACCTACGAACGGTTCCTGGACGCCCACGGGGTCGAGCCGACTCGCGCCGTCCTCTTCGAGGACATCGCCCGCAACCTCGCGGTACCGCACGATCTCGGCATGGCCACCGTGCTGGTCGTCCCCAAGATCGTCGACCCCTACCGCGAGGCCTTCGAGCAGGAGGCGGTGCGCGAGCCGCATATCGACCACATCACGGACGATCTGGCCGCCTTCCTGTCGGCCTGCGTGCTGCCCGAGGCCACGCGGGGCTCAACGCCCGCGGATCGCCCCTGACGCGACGGCCGGCATCGGCAATCGACAAGCCGTCGGGGATCCTGTAGAGGGCTGCGCAACTCACAACAGGATCGCCGAAATCCTGGTGCCGGACGCCCATGAGGGGCGGCACGGCGCAACGGCTGGAGCTATGCCATGAACATCATCGAGCAGCTGGAGCGCGAGGAAGTCGCGCGCCTCGCCAAGACCATTCCCGATTTCGAGCCGGGTGACACGCTCATCGTCAACGTCCGCGTCAAGGAAGGCGAGCGCACCCGCGTCCAGGCCTACGAGGGCGTCTGCATCGGTCGCCAGGGCGGCGGCCTCAACGAGAGCTTCACGGTCCGCAAGATCTCCTACGGCGAGGGCGTCGAGCGCGTCTTCCCGGTGCATTCGCCGATGATCGATTCGATCAAGGTCGTCCGCCGGGGCAAGGTGCGCCGGGCCAAGCTGTACTACCTGCGCGACCGCCGCGGGAAATCGGCCCGCATCGTCGAGCGCACCGATCGCTACAAGTCCAAGGATACCCCGAAGGCGGCCCCCGCCGCCGCCGAGTAAGGCCCTCGGGTACCCCGGCTCGCAGCCGGGGAACCCGCAGTTTTCAACCGGCCCGGCTCAGCCTGGCCGGTTTTTTCATGCAAGCGGCTCAGGCGGCCCGGACCCGATCGAGGAAGTGGGTGATCTCCGCGGAGAGCAGCCTGGACTTCTGCGACAGTTCGGCGGCGGCACCGAGCACCTGCTCGGCCGCGCCCCCGGATTCCTGGGCGGCGGTCGAGACCTCGGCTATGTTGCCGGTCACCGTGCTGGTGCCGTCCGCCGCCTGCGCCACGCTGCGCACGATCTCGCCGGTGGTCGCCTCCTGCTCCTCGATCGCGGCCGCGACGCTGGTGGCCAGCGTGTTGACCTCGGTGACCGTGCGGCCGATCTCCTGGATCGCCTCCACGGCCTGCCGGGTCGAGACCTGCACGGCGCCGACCCGGATCGCGATCTCCGCCGTCGCCTGCGCGGTCTGGTTGGCCAGTTCCTTCACCTCGCTGGCCACCACCGCGAAGCCGCGCCCGGCCTCGCCGGCGCGGGCCGCCTCGATCGTGGCGTTGAGCGCGAGGAGGTTCGTCTGGCTGGCGATCGCCGCGATCATGCTGGCCACCGCGCCGATCTTCTCCGCGACCTCGGCGAGGTCGCGCACGATCGCGTCGGTCCGCTGCGCCTCCGTGGCCGCCTGGCCGATCATGGCCGACGAGCGCGCCATCTGGCCGGAGATCTCCCGGATGGTCGTCGACATCTCCTCGGTCGCAGCGGCCACGGTCTGCACGCTGGCGGAGGTCTCCTGCGCGGCCTCGGCGACCTGGGCGGAGCGCGCGCTCGTCCGCGTCGCGCTCTGCGCCATCGTGGCGGCGTTGGCCTGCATCGCCGTGGCGGCTGAGGTCAGGCCCCGCATCAGGGTCCCGGCACTGCCCTCGAACTGCCGGGTCAGGGCATCGAGAGCCTGAGCGCGCTCGATCTTGGCCTCGGCATCCCGGGCGGCCGCGACGTCCATCTCGCCCTTGGCGACCAGGGCCTGGCGGAACACCTCGACGGTGGCGGACATCCGGCCGATCTCGTCGCGCCGCTCGCTATCGGAGACCGGGCTCGTGATGTCACCCTCCGCCAGGGCCTGCATCCTCCGGTGCAGGCGGCCGAGCGGCCGGGTGATGCTGCGCCCGATCAGCAGCGAGCCGAGCACCGAGACGCCGACGATGCCCAGGAGCAGGCCCACCACTGTGATCGCCAGCGACCGGAACGCGGCCGCGATGTCGTCGGTATAGGCGCCGGTGACGATGAAGATGTCCCAGGGTGCGAAGCGGGACGCCACGGACACCTTCGGAAAGACACCCTCCCGTCCGGGCCGGAGGTAGGTGTATTCCAGCATCGTCGAGTCTGACGATCTCAGGCCAGCGATGAAGGCGCGAATGATCGGTATGCCGTTGACCGTGAGATCCAGCTGGTTCTTGCCGACGTCCTTCCGGTTCGGCGCGGCGATGGTCCTGCCGTCCATCGCGTAGATCGATATGTAGTTGGTACCGCCACTGTAGCGCATCGCCATGGTCGATTCGGCCAGCTCGGTCAGGGCCGCTTCCTTGGTCATGGTCCCGGCCTTGACCCGCTCGTCGAGGGCCTGGGCGTGCGACTGGATCAGCTCGACCATGGCGCGCAGCGACTGGACGCGCTCGTCCAGCATTTCACGGTGGAATAGATTGAGGCCCAAGCCACCGATCGTAGCAATAATCAGACACGTCAGTATCGTGAGAAGCGAAAGCTTGCGTGACAGCGTCAAATTCGCGAGAGAAAAGCGCATATTGATCTTGATCCTATACGATTGAGGATCAATATGCTCAGCGCAGCGCATAACTCAAGATTTTCTATCAAAAAACCTTTCGCGGACAGTAAAATAATTTCTATATTTGCAACCGTAGTGCGATTAAATACCGACAATCATTATTTGATCTTAAGTAATCGTTCGACCAAACGCAGATCATATCAACAATTTATATTGGAGAGTACGACAGTTCGGATACAGTGCAGCCGATCCATCTCATCGCCGCATGGCAGATCCGCGATGGTGAATGTGAGCGTGCGGATCGTGGCGGCGGGACAGGCCTGGCCCGCAGGGACCGTTCGAGCAGGAGCCGTGCGCCACAAGGGGGCAAGCCGCGCCGATGGCCGTGGCGGTCACCCTCCAACGTCCTCGAGCGCGCGATACTCCGGGCGGCGCGGGGCCGACCAGCGGCGAAGGGCAGGATGCGGGTCTCCGTCCGATTCGAGCGCGAGACAGGGTGCACCTGTTCCACCGAACCCCGGTCCCTCACCCCGCTCCTTTCCGGAGCGGGGGGGCGTCACTGCGCTCTCGCGTCGATTCCGGCCCAAAACCTTCGGGGACCATCCTGCCTCTCTTGGCGAGCCAGGATGACTTCCTTGGCGAGCCAGGATGACTCCCCGCGAAAACCACCGCGTCGGCCGCCGTGCGTGGAGACCCAAGCGGCCTACACCCTCTCAGCTTCCGCGCAGGGCTTCCAGCACCTTGCCGCCGGGGCGACCCGTCGGAGTCATGCCGAGCTTGCGCTCGACGTCCTTGATCGCGTCGCGGGTCTTCTGGCCGACCTTGCCGTCCGGCTCCCCGACATCGTAGCCGCGGGCGGCCAGCCGGGTCTGGAGGTCCCGCCGCTCGGCCCGGGACAGGGGCGGGTCGTCGGTCGGCCAGGCCGCCTGGACGCCGGCCTTGCCGCGCAGCCGGTCCGACAGGACCGCGATGGCGAGACCGTAGGATTCGGCCGCGTTGTAGGAGTAGATCGCGTCGAAGTTCCGGGTGACCAGGAAGGCCGGTCCGTCGATGCCGGCGGGTGCGATGATGCCGGCCGGTCCCTCGCCCGAGAGCGAGCGGCCATCCGCCCGGGTCACGCCGAGCGCGGCCCAGTGGGCGATCGGCTTCTTGTTCTTCCGGCCGGCGGAGGCGACGCTGAAGCCGCGGGGCAGCTTGACCTCGTAGCCCCAGACCTGGCCGTTCTGCCACTTGGCCACGTGCAGGAAGTTCGCCGTGGAGCCGACAGCATCGGCAACCGAATCGACCACGTCCCGCCGGCCGTCGCCGTCACCGTCCACCGCGAGCCTTTGATAGGTGGTCGGCATGAACTGGGTCTGGCCGAAGGCGCCGGCCCAGGAGCCGGTGAGCCTCTCCGGCGCGATGTCGCCGCGCTCGATGATCCGCAGGGTGGCGATCAACTCGCCGCGGAAGAAGTCCCGGCGGCGATTGCTCGAGCAGGCGAGCGTCGCCAGCGACTGCACCAGCGGCATCTTGCCGAGGTTCTTGCCGAAGTTGGACTCGACGCCCCAGACCGCCGCGATGGTGTAGCGGTCGACCCCGTAGCGCGCCTCGGCCTGGGCCAGGGCGGACGCATTCTGGCGCATGGCCGCGCGTCCGTCCTCGACCCGCTCATCGTCCACGAGCGCCGCCATGTAGTCCCAGATCGGCGTCTTGAACTCGGGCTGCGCCTGCGAGAGCTCGATCACCTTGTCGTCGAAGCTGATGCCGCGGGTGGCCGCCTGGAAGGCCTGGGCCGACACCCCGGCCGCCGCCGCCTGCCTCTGGATGCCGGCGAGGCACGAATCGAAATCGGCGCGCGCCGGCACCGCGGCGAGGCCGGCGAGCAGACCGACCCCGAGCGCGACGCCCGATCCGAGGGAGTGAATCCGCATCCTGGCGATCCCGTTCGACGTCCGTTGCATGAACTTCGAATCAGGCAACACCAGGGTTAAGGAGCGGTTAGGCCGCACCGAATCCACCGGCCCGCCCGACGGGCCCGGACGCCGCCGCGCTGCGCCCGAAGTCCGGACCGTGAAATTCAATCGTCCGGTCGCGGTGTCAGTACGGAAATAGATTTGGCGGCGGCTTTAGTTTTCCGACAATCGATGCCTTGGTTGTTGCTAATTAATATCTTCTAATACTTCACAAATGCAGCAATATATTAGAATATTCCCGCCTATTCAATCGGCAATCCGCTCGGAACGATGTGATTCTTGACGGCAACTTATTAACCCACGACTGTTCATATATGACGGAATCAGTTTTTGGACGACGGCAGGAAATCTGGACCATGCGCCTGGTAGATCTATCGATTGCGAAGAAAGTCGTTGGTTCATTCGCTGTTTTAATGATTATTGCGCTGGTAAGCGCGGTTATCAATCATCGGAAACTATCGTTCATCCAATCGTCGATTGGATGGTCGGAGCATACCTACGACGTCCTGAACGTGAACGCGTCCCTGATCACCACGATGGTCGATCGCGAGACCGGCCTGCGGGGCTATCTGGTGACCGCAGACCCGGCGTTCCTCGCGCCGTATCGCAGCGGCACGCAGGCCTTCGACGCGAATCTACAGCGGCTTCGGACGCTGACATCGGACAATCCGGTGCAGCAGGCCCGCATCGCCGAGGTCGAGACCCTGGCGAAGCGCTGGCAGGCCGACATCGCCGAGCCGGAGATCGGCCTGATGGGTCAGCCGAGTACCCAGGCGGAGGCCCGCGCACGCGTGGGGGGCGGCGCCGGCCGGGCGCTCATGGACGCCATTCGCGCCAAGGGTGGGGAGATCGAGGCGACCGAGCGCACCCTGCTGACGGCCCGGCAGGCCGACGAGGCCGACGCCTTCTCGAAATCCTACGCGGCGACGCTGCTGTCCCTCGTCGCCCTCCTGGCGACCGCCATCGCGGGCGCCTTCCTGCTGACCAAGCTCATCGCCATCCCGACGCGCACGATGACGCTGGTGATGGGGGAGCTGGCCCGGGACAATCTCGACGTCACCGTCCCGAGCAGCGACCGGCGCGACGAGATCGGCGGCATGGCGGCGGCGGTCGAGGTGTTCAAGGCCGCGCTGATCGCCAAGCGGTCAGGCGACGCCGCGACCGCCCGGGAAGCGGATGCCAAGGCCCGCCGCGCCGCCCATCTCGACGCCGTGGTGACGCGGTTCGAGACCGAGGTGTCCGGCCTCACCCAAGCCATGGCCGGGGCCGCCACCGAACTCGAAGCGACGGCGCAGTCGATGACCGGCATCGCCGAAGAGACCGACGCGCAGGCGCAGACGGTGGCGGGCGCCGCCGAGCAGGCCTCCTCGAACGTGCAGACGGTGGCCGCCGCCACCGAGGAGCTGTCGATCTCGATCCGGGAGATCAACAGCCAGGTCACCCGGGCGGCCCAGGCCGCGAGCGCGGCCTCCGACGAGGCGATCCAGACCGACGGGGCCGTACAGGTGCTCGCCGAGAGCGCGGAGAAGATCGGCAGCGTCATCGCGTTGATCTCGCAGATCGCCGGGCAGACCAACCTGCTGGCGCTCAACGCCACCATCGAGGCCGCCCGGGCCGGCGATGCCGGCCGCGGCTTCGCGGTGGTCGCCAGCGAGGTCAAGGAGCTGGCCGGCCAGACCACCCGCGCCACCGAGGAGATCGGCGCGCAGATCGGCGCGATCCAGACGGCCACCGGCCACGCGGTCTCGGCGATCCGGTCGATCGCCCGCATCGTCGGCGAGATCGCCACCAGCTCCACCGCGATCGCGGCCGCGATCGAGGAGCAGGGGGCGGCCACCCAGGAGATCGCCCGCAACGTCCAGCAGGCCGCCTCCGGGACCGAGCGGGTCACCGGCAACATCGTCGACGTCAAGCGCGCCGCCGGCGAGACCGGCTCCGCGGCGACCCAGGTGCTGGGCGCAGCGCGCGGCCTCTCCCAGAACTCGAACGACCTCACCCGCGCGGTCGCGACGTTCCTGGCGGACGTGAAGGCGGCCTAAGCGGAGGTCCGCTCAGACTTGCGAGAGCTTTCGCGTCGCCCGCTCAGGCCCATTCCCGAGCGGCGAGCTTCTGCTCGTAGGCGTCGATCGCGGCGGCGCGCTGCAGGGTCAGGCCGATCTCGTCGAGGCCGTTGAGCAGGCTGTGCTTGAGGCCGCCGTCGATGTCGAAATGCAGGGTGCCGCCGTCCGGCCCCTTGATGGTCTGGGCGTCGAGATCGACCGACAGGGTCGCGTTCGAGCCGCGCTCGGCGTCCTCGAACAGCTTCTCAAGGTCGTCCGGAGCGACCGTGATCGCCAGGATGCCGTTCTTCGCGCAGTTGTTGAAGAAGATGTCGGCGAAGCTCGTGGAGATCACGCAGCGGATGCCGAAATCGGCCAGCGCCCAGGGGGCGTGCTCCCGGGACGAGCCGCAGCCGAAATTGTCGCCGCACACCAGGATCTTCGCGTTCCGGTAGGCCGGCTTGTTGAGCACGAAGTCCGGGTTTTCGGAGCCGTCGTCCTTGTAGCGCATCTCGGCGAACAGGCCCTTGCCCAGGCCGGTCCGCTTGATCGTCTTCAGGTACTGCTTCGGGATGATCCGGTCGGTGTCGACGTTGATGATCCGCATGGGCGCCGCGACGCCCTCCAGCGTGGTGAATTTTTCCATCGTCTGCAGGCTCTTGGTGAAGGCACGGTCTGGCGCCGGTTTAGCAGCCTCGGCGGCGGGTCGGAAGCGTCAGGCCAGATCCCCGGCCTCGGCGCTCCGCAGGGTGCCGTCGTGGAGCGCCGAGGCGACCAGCGCCCCGGCGATCCCGGCCGCGCGCAGGGCCCGCAGGTCGTCCGCCCCGCGCACCCCGCCGGCCGCGTAGACCCGGCGGCCCGGGGCCCGCACGGCCCGGAGCGCGTCAAGGTCGGGCCCGGCCCCGGCGCCGACCCGGGCCAGCGTCATCGCGATCACGTCCGGCGGCCAGAGCCCCGGATCGTCGTGGAGCGCGGCCGGGCCGAGGCGCTCGGATCCGCGCGTATCGAGGGACAGCACGGCGCGTTCGCCGAGATCGGTGACGAGCCCGGTATCGTGCTGGCTCTCGCTGCCGATCACGGGCCGCCCGAGGCCGGCGGCGAGGAACGCCGCGACGCCCGCCGATTCGGAAAAGCCCGCATCGACCCACAGGCCGAGTCCCGGGCATGCGCGGGCGATCGCCTCCAGGGCCCGGAGGTCCGGCCTGATCCCGTCGATGATCGCGTCGAGATCGGCGACGTAGAGCGTTTGGGCGGGCCACGCGTCGAGAAGACCGCGCGCGATCGCATCGGGCGCGGAGCCCTTTGCCAAGGGCGTCTCGATCGGGGCATAG
This sequence comes from Methylobacterium sp. CM6246, assembly GCF_054818005.1. NCBI lineage: Bacteria > Pseudomonadati > Pseudomonadota > Alphaproteobacteria > Hyphomicrobiales > Methylobacteriaceae > Methylobacterium > Methylobacterium sp. CM6246. Next base: position 4,581,371 of record NZ_JBTXKY010000001.1, on the reverse strand, counting down.
GAGGAGCGCTCGCCGCGGCGCGCCCGCACCACGCGGCCGCCGCGCAGGTCGAGCACCGGGATCACCGCGAAGCCGGGGCGCCCGAGTCCGTCATCCATCGAGGCGCGCGTCGCGGTCATATGCCCATGCCAGTCCCAAAGCAGATCGGGTGGGACCTCGGTGGGGTCCACGTCAAGGCCGCGCTGGTCGAGGATGGCCGGGTCGTGGCGGCGGCCCAGGTCCCGTGCCCGCTCTGGCAGGGCGTCCCGGCCCTGGACGGGTCCCTGGCGGCCTTGCCCGACTGGGCGCGCGGCGAGGCCCGACACGCGGTCACCATGACGGGCGAGTTGACCGACTGCTTCGCCGGCCGCCGGGAAGGCGTGGCAGCGCTCTCGGGCTGGGCCGAGCGGCACCTCGCCGGCCCGGTGCGGATCTACGCCGGCCGCTCAGGCCTCGTGGCCCCGAACGCGGCAGCGGAGGTTTTCGCGGACGTCGCCTCGGCCAATTGGCACGCCACGGCGGCGCTCGCCGGGCAGCATGCGCCGGACGCGCTCCTGATCGATGTCGGCTCGACCACTGCCGACCTGATCCCGATCGCCGCCGGCCGCCCGGCGGCCGCCGGCTACAGCGACGCCGAGCGCCTGGAAACCGGGGAGCTCGTCTATACCGGGATCGTCCGCACCCCGGTGATCGCGCTCGCCGACCACGCCCCCTTCGGCGGTCGCCGCACCCGGCTGATGACCGAGACGTTCTCCCACATGGCCGACGTCTACCGGATCCTGGGGCTGCTGCCCGAGGGGGCCGACCAGCAGGTCAGCGGCGATCGCAAGGGCAAGTCCGTCGCCGAGAGCGAGACGCGGCTCGCCCGAATCGTCGGGCGGGACCGCGAGGAGGGCACCCCCGAGGCCTGGGCGCTGCTGGCAGGCCACTTCGCCGAGGCGCAGCTGCGGCTGCTGCACGACGCCGCCGCCACCCTGCTGAGCCGGTCCGATCTCACCCCAGGAGCGCCGCTCATCGCGTGCGGCGCCGGCGCCTTCCTGGGCCCGCGCCTCGCCACGCGGCTCGGGCGGCCGACCATCCCGCTGGTGAGCCTGCTGCGCGGCCGGATCGCCGGAGAGCCCGACTGGATCTCGACCTGCGGGCCGGCGGTCGCCGTCGGCCTCATCGCCTCGGAGGACGCATTCGCATGAGCGCCATCAAGATCCTGGCCCGGGTTCTGACCACCCGGGTCGGGCCGCATATCGAACTGGCCGTGGAGACCGAAACCGGTGAAGTCCTGAAGGTGCTCGCCACCGAGGATCAGATCGACCGGCTGGTGGACGAATTGGAGGACATGCTGAACTCGCCCGTGGAGCCGGAGGATGGCGAGCCGCCGGAGGCGGCCTGAGGGTCGGCGGGTCGAGACCGGCCCTGAGACCGGCATGAGACCGGCATGAGCCTGATCGCCGCCAAGATCGCCATCACCCCGGCCCTGATGTGGGCCGTGTCGGCGGCGGCCCGCCGGTGGGGCAGCCTGGTCGGCGGCCTGCTGTCGGGCCTGCCGCTCACCTCGGCGCCGATCTCGATCTACCTCGCGCTCGAGCAGGGCAAGACCTTCGCGGCCGATGCCGCCGTCGGCTCGGCGGAGGGGCTGGGGGCGGTCACGCTCTGCTATCTCGCCTACGTGGTCTGCGCCCCCCGGATGGGCCCGGTCGCGGCCCTCTGCGCCGCCCTGTCGGCCTTCGTCCTCGGCGGTCTCGTGCTGCACGGGCTGATCCGGCCCGGGCTATGGTTCGCGGCGGCGATCGACCTGCCGGCCATGGCCCTGGTCGTGGCGCTCTGCCCACCGCCCGCCGGACCCGCGCCCGCCGGAGCGCGCCCGATCCCGCCGCGGTGGGACATGCCGGCGCGCCTCGCGGCCGCGACCGCGCTGGTCCTGCTGGTCTCCAACCTCGCGCCGTATCTCGGCTCCGGCCTGAGCGGCCTGCTGGCGCCGATCCCGATCATCTCCTGGCCGCTGATCGCCTTCGCCCGGTTCCAGGATGGCGTCCGCGCCTCCCTCGACGTGGTGCGCGGCAGCGCCCAGGGCGCCTTCGGCGTGCTGGCCTTTTATGGGTGCGTGCACCTGTCGCTCGGGCAGACCGGGCTGGTCACGGCCTACGCGGTGTCGATCGCGGTGTCGGCGGCCTGCGTGCTGCCGTGGCTGATCGTGGGGCGCCGCCGACGCGCCAAGCGTTCGGCCGCGGCCCGGCCGGCCTGATCGGACCGGGTCGAGGCGGGGTCACCCGTGTTCCTGGACGTAATCCCAGACCTTCGAAATGACGACCGATCCCTCGCCGACCGACGATGCGACGCGCTTCACGGACGCGGCGCGCACGTCGCCGACCGCGAAGATGCCCGGTTGCGACGTGGCATAGGGCGAGCCGGCGCCGACGGCTTCCCCGGTCAGGACAAAGCCGTTGCGATCGAGTTCGACGAGGCCGGACAGCCAGCCGGTATTGGGGGCCGCCCCCACCATGACGAACACCGCGCAGGTCTGGATCGTCCGGACCGTCCCGTCGGCGATGGTGCGGATCGACACCGCGTCGAGGGCGTCCTCCCCATGTAGCGCGCTGAGCTCGGCGCCGTACTCGATCGTGATGGCCGGATCCGCCTCCAGGCGGCTCGACAGGTAGCGCGACATCGAGGTTGCCAGCGACGGCCCGCGGACCAGAAGCCGGACATGCCGGGCGGAGCGGCTGAGGAACATCGCCGCCTGCCCGGCCGAGTTGCCGCCGCCGACAATGACGGTCTCAGTGTTCTTGCAATAGCGGGCCTCGATTTCGGTGGCCGCATAATAGACGCCCGCCCCCTCGAACGCCTCCAGGCGATCGATCGGCAGGCGTCGGTACTGGACGCCGGTCGCCACGACCACGGCCCGGCCGCGCACCCGCTGGCCGTTGTCGAAGGTCGCGCAGTACGCGTCGTCGTCGAGGCGCTCGAGCTTCGCCACGCGCCGAGGCATCGCGAACCGCGTGCCGAACTTCATCGCCTGGACTTCGCCGCGCCAGACCAGATCGGCCCCGGAGATCCCGGTCGGAAACCCCATGTAGTTCTCGATCCGGCTCGACGTGCCGGCCTGCCCGCCGATCGCAACGTCTTCGACCACCAGGGCGCGCAGCCCCTCGGCGCCCGCATAGACGCCCGCCGCCACGCCGGCTGGACCGCCGCCGACGATCAGCACGTCGAAAGCCTCGTCGTCGATCAGGTTGTAGTTCAGGCCGAACAGCTGCGCGACCTTGTCGGGCGTCGGGTCTGCGACGACGTTGTTCCGGCCGAAGATCACGGCCGGCCGGTCGGCGGGAACCGAACAGGTCGTGGCGACACCCGCGGCCTCCGGACTGCCGAGCGCGTAGGACCGATAGGGCAGGCGGTTGCGGCTGGCGAACTCCGCGATCCGCCGGACCGCCCGGTCGACGTCCTCGCCGATCAGGACGAGCGTGCCGTCGCGCGAATCGAGCTGCCGCCGCCGCCGTGCCGCCAAGACCGTGATGACGATGTCCGACATCTCGGGGATCTCGGCCATCAGACGCAGCATCGCGGCCCGCGGCACCTCAATCACATCCGTATCGGTGACCGTCCGCATCGGCATCGACCAGCTGCCGCCGTTGAGGAAGGAGATCTCGCCCATGAACTGCGTCGGCCCCAGGGTCGAGGGCAGGTGGCGCTCGTCCGTGAACGGGTTCACCACCTCGATCTCGCCGTCCTCGACATAGACGAAGCGGTCCGCCGGCTCGCCGGCGCGAACCAGGACGGTCCCGGCCGGGTAATGCCGCGGGACTCCCACGGCTCTGATCGCGGCGACATGCGAGGCCGCGAGGGGGACGCGCTGCATCACGCGCAGATCCGGGCCGATCGTTTCCATGGCCTGCTCCCTCGCACTTCTGCCGCCGTGACGCCCGGTCGGCCACGGGGGACGAGGACCCGTTCCAGGGGCGGGTTCGTCTTCGCGACCTGTGCGGGCGAATATCCGCCCGAGGTGCAACGAAGGATTGTCCAAGGTCAAGCTTGACCGGCCTGGCCCATCCGATTCGAGGGCCTTCGCCCAAACGCGCGACGGGCTCGGCCCGCCTGGTCATGCCCGGTCACAGCGTGCCGGTGACCGCAGTCTCCAAAACGAGAAGACCCGCGGCCGTGGGGCCGCGGGTCTTTTGAGAACACTCCGATACCAGTGGGTCAGGCGGCCGTGCGCTTGCGGGCTTCCTGCTTGGTATCGACGCCGGCCGCTTTGATCTCGGACAGCTTCTGGGCGACGTTGCGCGAGAACACGAACTCGGCCGGGCGCTGGTTCTCCAGGCTGACCTCGGGGGCCATCGCACCGTCGGTCTTGATGCCGCGGATCGCGTGAACGAGTGGCTTCCAGGGCTTGCGGACTGAATCGACCACCGAGGAGGCCTCGTAGCCCGAGTGGACCATGCAGTCGGCGCACTTCTCGTAGTTGCCGGTGCCGTAGGAATCCCAGTCGGTCTCTTCCATCAACTCCTTGAAGGTCGCCGCGTAGCCCTCACCGAGCAGGTAGCAGGGCTTCTGCCAGCCGAACACGGTGCGGGTCGGGTTGCCCCAAGGCGTGCAATGGTAGGTCTGGTTCCCGGCCAGGAAGTCGAGGAACAGGCCCGACTGCTGGAAGGTCCACTTCTCGCGGCCCTTCTCCTTGCCGTGACGGAACACGCCGCGGAACAGCTCCTTGGTCGCCTTCCGGTTCAGGAAGTGCTTCTGGTCGGGGGCGCGCTCGTAGGCGTAGCCGGGGGAGACGGTGATGCCGTCGATGCCCATCCGGGTCACGCTGTCGAAGAAGTCGGCGATCTTCTCGGGCGAGGAATTGTTGAAGAAGGTGCAGTTGATGGTGACCCGGAAGCCCATCTCTTTGGCCTTGGCGATCGCCGCGACTGCCTTGTCGTAGACGCCGCGCTGGCACACCGACTGGTCGTGCATCGACTGGTCGCCGTCCAGGTGGATCGACCAGGTGAAGTACGGGCTGGGCTTGTAGTCCTTGATCTTCTTCTCGAGCAGAAGCGCGTTCGTGCAGACGATCGCGAACTTCTTCTGGTCGATAATGCCTTGCACGATCTGCGGCAGATCCTTGTGCAGCAGCGGCTCGCCGCCGGCGATCACCACCACGGGTGCACCGCACTCGCGGACCGACTCAAGCGCGTCGGCAACCGGGAGACGCTTGTTGAGGATCTCGTCCGGGTAATCGATCTTGCCGCAGCCGGCGCATGCGAGATTGCAGCGGAACAGAGGTTCCATCATCATCACAAGCGGGTAGCGCTTGCGGCCCGTGAGGTGCTGCTTGAGGATGTAGCCGCCGATCTTCGCGACGTACCGGAGGGGGATACCCAAGATTGCGGCTCCTTGACTGCGTCGGCCCCGGGGCGATCGGGGTGCTTACCGCGAAAAAAACACGAATTCCAGCGCTCTAGCTTGGAACTAATCTGAAATGATCCCGTTTCGGCGGGACCATGACGACTTATTCTGTTCCTGACGCAACCGCGCCACACGGGCGGCGATCGGCAGGGAGGACGGATGGGATCGCCCGACGGTTGAGGACAGCACGCGCAATGCGTCCGCAATGCGACCGAAATCCCAAGATTTTGATCCCGATCCCACGATTGCAGTGCGGTATCGCACATCCGCCCAGGCGAAGACCGAGCCCCGGCCTTCGCGTTGCAATCTGGGATCGCCCTCTTTACTGAGCCCTGTGGCCGCGATGCAAGGGGCGGCCCGTACCGAGCGGCTGCGCGCGGGCCCGCATCGGACAGGTTCGACTTGCGCGCGCCCGCGGCGCGACCAGATCGGGCGGTGCGGCGTTCCCCGAACGCGAAGGTTGCTTGTGCGGCTCAGCTGCGCGCGCACGGACCTTGGGGCGTATCTCGGGCCGGACTTCACGCGGCCCGTCGAGCCCGGCAGGCCTTCGAAGCTGGTCGGGCCGATCCGGCCGGGGCATTTGGGATGAGCCGGTCGCGCATGGGGCGCGTCCGGGGCGAACAGGCAGGGTGCTCGTGATCGAAGGTCTCGTCGCGTTCTCGGTGCGGTATCGGTGGATCGTGATCGCCCTGATGGCGTTCGTCACGGTCGCGAGCCTCGGGGTTGCGGCGCATCTGTTCCGCATCAATACCGATGTCGAGCGGCTGATCGATCCCAAGGAGCCCTGGCGCCAGGACGAGATCAACTTCGAGAAGGCGTTCCCGCAGCGCGGCAACACCCTCGTGGCGGTGATCAACGGCGAGACGCCCGAGGAGACCGAGGAGGCGGCCGCCAACCTGGCCAAGGCGCTGAGCGCCCACAAGAACCTGATCGAGACCGTCTACCGGCCCGACGGCGGCCCGTTCTTCGACAAGAACGGCCTGCTGCTGATGCCCCAGGCCCAGCTCGACAAGACGCTGGAGGAGTTGACCCAGCAGCAGGGCCTGCTCGGCCCGCTTGCGGCCGACCCGTCCCTGCGCGGCGTGATGCGGGTGCTGTCGCTCGGCGCGCGGGGCGTGAAGACCGGAGACGCCAAGCTCGAAGACCTCGACAAGCCCATGGGGCAGATCGATGCGACCCTGCGGAAGGTACTGGACGGCAAGCCCGCCCGGATGTCCTGGCAGGAGCTGCTGGCCAACGGCGAGAGCAGTGTCACGGACAAGATGAAGTTCGTGATGATCCAGCCGGTGCTGGACTTCAACGCGCTGGAGCCCGGCTATCAGGCGACCAAGCTGATCCGCAACGTGGCGCAGGATCTCAAGATCAACGCCGAGAATGGCCTGCGCATGCGGCTCACCGGCACGGTGGCGGTGGCGGACGAGGAGTTCGCGACGCTTTCGGAGGACGCCGCCCTCAACAACAGCATCATCGTCGGCGCGATCGTGCTGTTCCTGTGGCTGGCCCTGCGCTCCGGCAAGCTCGTCGGCGCGGTGCTGATCACGACCTTCGCGGGCCTCATCGTCACCGCCGCCCTCGGCCTCGTCATGGTCAAGGAGCTGAACCCGATCTCGGTGGCGTTCGCGGCCCTGTTCGTCGGACTCGGCATCGATTTCGGCATCCAGTTCTCGGTGCGCTACCGGGCCGACCGCTACGAGCAGCCGACGCTCCAAAGCGCGATCCGGGCCGCCGCCCGCGGGGTCGGCTGGTCGCTGACGCTGGCCGCCGTATCGCTGGTGGCGGGCTTCTTCGCGTTCCTGCCGACCGCCTTCCGGGGCGTCTCGGAGCTGGGCCTGATCGCCGGCGTCGGCATGGTCGTGGCCTTCCTGTTCTCCCTGACCCTGCTGCCGGCGCTGATCGCGGTGTTCAAGCCCAAGGGTGAGAAGGCCGCGGTGCAGACCGAATGGCTGGTCGGCGTCGATCCGTGGATCATCCGCAAGCGCAAGCCGATCCTGATCGCGGTGGGCCTCGTGACCCTGGCCGGCGCGCCGCTGCTCTGGCACTTGCCGTTCGACTCGAACCCGATGCACCTGCGCAGCACCAAGACCGAATCGATCGCCACCTATCTCGACCTGATCAAGAACCCCGAGACCAGCCCGAACCTCATCGACGTGCTGGCCCCCAACGTGGACGCGGTGCCGGGCCTCACGAAGACGCTGGCGGCGCTGCCGGTGACCTCGTCGATCAACAGCATCGACACCTTCGTGCCGCGGGACCAGGACAAGAAGCTCGCTTCCATCGCCGACACGGCGCAACTGCTCGATCCGGTGCTCAATCCGGGCCGCAAGCCGCCGCCGCCGACCGACGCCGAGAACGTCAAGGCGCTCAAGGATGCCGCCACGGCGCTGAACGGCGTGGCGGGCGACGGGAAGGGCGGGGCCGCGGGCGTGCAGACCGCCAAGCAGCTTGCCGGCACCCTCGACACGCTCGCCGGTGGGCCGGTGCAGATGCGCGAGGCAGCCTCGGTCGCCCTCACGAAGGACCTCGTCCCGCTGCTCCAGCGGCTGCGCGACCTGCTCCATCCGGAGAGGATCACGCTCGACAACCTGCCGCCCCAGCTCAAGGCCGATTGGGTCGCAGCGGACGGGCGCGCCCGCATCGAGGTGCATCCCAAGGGCGATTCGAACGACGACGAGGTGCTGCGGACCTTCTCGGACGAGGTGCTGAAGGTCGCTCCCCACGCCACCGGTGCACCCGTGGCGACGACGCGGTCGACCTACACGATCCTGGGCGCCTTCGTTCAGGCGGCCATCACGGCGTTCGTGCTGATCTTCGTCATCCTGTCCGTGGCGCTCCGCAAGCCGTGGGACGTGGCGATGACCCTGGGCCCGCTGGTGATCGCGACCCTGTGGACCCTGATGGCCCTGCGCATCATCGGCATGCCGCTGAACTTCGCCAACATCATCGCCCTGCCGCTGATGCTCGCGGTCGGCGTCGCGTTCCACATCTACTACGTGATCGCATGGCGGGCGGGCGTCACCGACATGCTGGCCTCCAGCCTGACCCGGGCGATCTTCTTCTCGGCGCTGACCACCGGCAGCGCCTTCGGGTCCCTCGTGCTGTCAAGCCATCCGGGCACGGCCAGCATGGGCAAGCTGCTGGCGCTGTCGCTGTTCTTCACGCTGATCGCGGCGTTCTTCGTGGTGCCGGCGACCCTGGGCGAACCGCCCACGCAAGCCGACGACGACCGCCCGGAGGGCGAGAAGGCCGCGGCGGCCGCGCTTCGGAAGAGCGCCGCCCTCTCGGATCCGGTGCCCGCCAAGTAGCGTCCTCGTCACCGGGACGGACGCATCATCGAGAGCCCGGTGCGGGGACACGCCGGGCTCTCGATCCGTCAGAGCACCTTTTCGAAGAAACGGTCGGGGTAGGGGTCGTCGTTGAAGCGTTCGATCTCGACCCAGCCCGTCTTGCGGTAGAGCGCCAGGGCCTCCGGCAGGGCACTGTTGGTGTCCAGGCGCAGCGCCGTGACCGACAATGCACGGGCCCTGTCCTCGACGGCCTGCATCAGCCGTCCGGCCACGCCGAGGCCCCGGGCGACGGGGTCGATCCAGAGCCGCTTGACCTCGGCGACCGGGCCGCCGCTCCCCTTCAGGGCGACGCAGCCGACCGGCAGGCCGTCGGCCATCGCGAGCAGGAACGCTCCGCGCGGCCGGACCATCGCGGCCGCCTCCGGGTCGCGCGACAGGGTGACGTCGAACCCGGTCCGCAATCGGGATGCGAGTTCGGCGTAGTACGCCTCCAGGCAGGTGCGGGCGGCCTCGCCCCGGGGATCGACCTCCGCGATCGCGATCCTGTCGCGTCCGAGCATCAGGGCGACGAGATCCATCGCGCGCAGAAGGTCCTCGGCCCGGGGCGCCCGCGTCAGCACCGCCGAGGCGCGGGCGTCGGACAGGCCCTCGTAGGCCGCGAATTCCCGCTGCCCGGCCTCGGTCAGACGCGCGACCCGGCGGCGGGCATCGTCCGGATGGGGCTCGGTGACGACAAGACCCTCCTCTTCCAGGCTCCGCAGCAAGCGGCTCATCAGACCCGAATCGAGGTCGAGATAAGCGCGGATCTCGGCGACATCGGTCCGTCCGGCGCCGATCGCGTTGACCACACGGGCCGCCCCAAGGGGACGGCCTCGGCCGAGGAAGGAACTATCGAGAGCCCCGACCTCCGCGGTGACGGCACGGGCGAAGCGACGGAAGCGGGCAATGGAGTCGGGCGTCATGATACCTGACTTTAGTCAGGTATCATGACGGGTCAATCAGGGCGACTGGTCAAGCCCAGCAGCTACGCGGCGAAGTCCGAAAACCCGCCCCTGAGTGCCCCTGACGCGTCGGCGGCCGCCCGGGAGGCGGGGGCGATCAGCGCGTCGCGCTCGGCGCCGTAGACGTAGCCCGGCGCCTCGCCGGCAAAGCCACCTTCCGTGGCCGGGTGCGTGTACAATTCGGTGAGGCCGTCCGGGAGATGGGCCAGGAGCGCTGCGACCCGGGCCGGCGTCATCGCGCCGGACCAAGCGAGGCCGAGGGTCCGGTCCGGGATCAGCAGGCCGGCTTGGCGGGCGCGCACGGCGAGCAGGGCCGCCCAGGGGGCGATGTCCAGGGCCGGCCGGGGCCGGGCGCTGGCCTCGGCCCGGCGGAGCAACGCGCGAGGCTCCCGGGGCACACGGATCGCCCGCATGTCGTAGCCGCGGCCGATGCGCAGCACCGCGCCGGCGATCAGCGGATGGACGTGGAAGTGCTTGTGGGCGTTGACGTGGTCGAGGGCTAGGCCGGTCGCCCGGTAAGCTTCGAACTGCGCCTCGATCTCGGCGGCGAGCTGACGCCGGGCGGCTGGCTTCCGGGCGAGGTCGAGGCCGACGCGGGCCATGTCGGCGCGCATCAGGCCGGTCGCATCGGTGAGGTCGGGGAGTTGCGCCGCCGGAAGGGTCGGCCAGGCCTCCACCAGCACGAGATGGAGGCCGACCCGCAGGGACGGCATCCGCTTGGCCCGGGCCACGGCGTCGGCGGCGGCCGGCGCCGAGACCATCAGGCTCGCCGCGGTGAGGATCCCCTCACGGTGAGCCTGCTCGACGGCCTCGTTGACTTCGAGGCTCAGCCCGAAATCGTCGGCCGTAACGACAAGACGCTTCACAACGACCTCGTAAGGGGTGTCGAGAGGGCGAGCCCTCTCGCGGGTCCAGGGCGGAGCCCTGGGGAGGGTGCGGGGCGCTGCCCCGCCCCCGCCGGGGCCGCAGGCCCCGGACCCTGGTTCTTACGCCGCGTTGGCGGTGCCCTGACGCTCCTTGAGGAAGCGGTAGAACTCCACGCCCTCGCGCAGGCGGCGCTTCATCATGTCGGGGGAGCGCACCATCTCGCTGACGATGGAGGCGATCTTCGGGGCGCGGAAGTAGAACTTCCGGTAGAACTCTTCCACCGCCGCGAAGATTTCGGAATGCGACAGGTGCGGGTAGTGCAGCGGAGCGATCTGCACGCCGTTCTCATCGACCAGTTCGGCGTTCTCGATGTCGAGCCAGCCGTTCTCCACCGCCTGCTTGTACAGGAACGTGCCCGGATACGGCGCGGCCAGCGACGCCTGGATCGTGTGCGGGTTGATCCGCTTGGCGAAGGCGATCGTCTCCTGGATCGTCTCCTTGGTCTCGCCCGGCAGGCCCACGATGAAGGTGCCATGGATGGCGATGCCGAGGTCGTGGCAATCCTTGGTGAACCGCTCGGCCACCTCGACGCGCATGCCCTTCTTGATGTTGTTCAGGATCTGCTGGTTGCCGGACTCGTAGCCGACCAGCAGCAGGCGCAGGCCGTTCTCCTTGAGCACCTTCAGGGTCTCGCGCGGCACGTTCGCCTTGGCGTTGCACGACCAGGTCACGCCGAGCTTGCCCAGCTCGCGGGCGATCTCTTCCGCGCGCGGGAGGTTGTCGGTGAAGGTGTCGTCGTCGAAGAAGAACTCCTTGGTCTGGGGGAACTCCTTCAGGCAGTACTTGATCTCCTCGATCACGTGGGCGACCGAGCGGGTGCGGTAGGTGTGCCCGCCGACCGTCTGCGGCCACAGGCAGAAGGTGCAGCGGCTCTTGCATCCCCGGCCGGAATAGAACGAGATGTAGGGGTGCTTCAGGTAGCCGATGAAGTACTTCTCCATCTGCAGATCGCGCTTGTAGACGCTGGTGACGAACGGCAGCTGGTCCATGTCCGTCATGATCTCGCGGTCCTCGTTATGGACCACGACGCCGTTCTCGTCGCGATAGGACAGGCCCTTGATCTCAGACATCGGCGTGCCGTCGGCGACTTCCTTGACGGTGAAGTCGAACTCGTTGCGGGCGCAGAAATCGATGCAGGGCGCCTGGGCCATGGCGCCGGCGGCGTCGACCGCCACCTTGGCGCCGATCAGGCCGGCCTTGAGCTTCGGGTTGGCAGCCTTGAGCGCCTCGACGGTCTTCACGTCCGACTTGAACGACGGCACCGAGGTGTGGAGCACCACGAGGTCGAAATCGTTGGCCTGGGCAACGATCTCGGCGAGCTTGATGTTGTGCGGGGGCGCGTCGATCAGCTTCGAGTTCGGCACCAGGGCGGCCGGCTGGGCCAGCCAGGTCGGGTACCAGAACGACTTGATCTCGCGCTTGGCTTGATAACGGGAGCCGGCACCGCCGTCGAAACCGTCGAAGGTGGGGGCCTGGAGGAAGAGCGTGCGCATGGGGTTCAAGGCCTCAGGGCGTTGCCGGGGGAGGGGTGAGGAAGCGAGAGCCGGGTTCAACGTGTGGGTGCGCCGGCGTCACGGCCGAGGTCGGCGTCCGGGATCAGGGTACCGTCCGCAACCACGTGATAATCATGACCTTTCCATGTCACCGCCCCCGACATGAAGGCCCAGGAGAAGTTCAGGAACGAGAGGATGTCGCGGATCGGCAACAGTCCGTAGGGGTGCGGGGCGAGGCCGAAGGCCCGCTCGAGCTGCCGGCACAGGACGATCCGGCCGGCGAGCGCCAGGCCCGCCACCACCAGCGCGCCGGTGCCGGCGCCGGGCAGGAGCGCGCCCACCAGGGCCAGCGGGAAGGCGTGGGTGACGATCGAGCCGGCATACCCGGCCGGGTCGACGTTGCGGATGGTGCGGTTCCAGCGCAGCTCGTGCCGCCACAGGCCGGAGAGGTCGGTGTCGACGCTGGTATGGCCGATGGTGAAGCTCGGGATCACCACCCGGCCGCCGAGGCCGCGCAGGGCCGCACCGATGGCGTAGTCGTCGGCCAGGTCGTTGCGGAAGCGGCGGAAGCCGCCGACCGCGTCGAGGTTCGTCCGGGTGAACGCGATGGTGGAGCCGAAGCACGGCTTGGCGAGCCCGAGGCTCAGGCCCATCACCACGTTGGGCAGGAACTGTACGTCGATCGCCAGCGCCGAGAGCTGGTCGTAGAGGCCCCGGAAGGCCGGGACGCCGTGGTACAGGCAGGTGACGCCCGAGACGCCGTCCTGCGACAGCTCGGCGACGAGCCGCTCCAGGTAATCCGGCCGGACCACCATGTCGCTGTCGGCCAGCACGATCACGTCGTGGGCGATCCGCTCGGCCATGTTGATCAGGTTCGAGACCTTGCGGTTCGAGCCGTGCTGGCGGCCGTCGATCACCAGGTCGATGCGGGCGGCCGGGTAGGCCTGCTTCAGCCGCTCGACCACGCCGATGGCCGGGTCGGCGGCCTTCTGCACCCCGAACACCACCTGGACCGGGCCGGCGTAATCCTGGCGCAGCACGGTCTCGAGATTCTCGTACAGGTTGGGCTCGAGGCCGCAGAGCGGCTTCAGCACCGTGACGGACGGGCGGGGCGCGCCCGGCTCCAGCGCAGGCACGGGACGCGCGGCGAACCGGCCGGCGCAGTAGGCGGCCGCCAGCGCGTAGAGGCAGCCCGCCGCCGCCAGGAGCAGGCAGAACAGCGAGAGCCACGACAATGCGTTGAGCGCCAGCGAGGTGAGATCCATCCGGTCGGGTCCGTGCGGTCGTCCGGCCGCCTCAGGCGGCGTTCGCCGCGTGCGACCCGATCGGGACGGCACGCATAGCGGCTGTGAGTACGACGTCGGCAGTCACGGTGTCGGTTTTGCGGCGAGCATGCCGTCGGCGCGCTGCCGGAGGAACTTCACCGCCCCGTCGGCACCGCCGGACTTCAGCGGGGCGGACAGCGCGTTGCGCTGGGCGGCGATCTCGCTGACGTCGCCGTTGAGCAGCACGTCCTGGATCCGGTTGTCGGCATTGACCACGAAATCGACCGCGGAATCGTCGCCGTCGGCCGCGGTGACCCGGGTGGGCACCACGCGCTGGCTGCCGCGCTCCTCGACCTTCGGGGTCACGTCGAACTTGCCGCCGGCCGCCCGGGCCAAGCGGTTGGCGTAGGTCACGGTCAGGCTGCGCTTGAACGCGTCGGTGACCGCCGCCTGCTGCTCCGGGGTGAAGCCCGACCATTTCGAGCCGACCGCGATCCGGGTCATGGCCGGGAAATCGAACGCCTTCTCCAAGGCCGGCCCCACGGCCGCGACCCGGTCGGGCAGGGGGCTCGGGCCGCCCTTCAGGGCGTCGGTGAACGCGGCGTAGAGGTCGCGCACGGTCTGAACCGCGGGATCGTCCGCGGCCCAGGCCGAGACCGGGGCGAAGAGGGGGGCGGCCAGGAGGACAGCGGCCGCGAGCCGACGGGTCAGGCGCACTTCTTCAACTCCTCGCCGTCGCCGATCCGCGAACCCATGCGGGGCGGGGCGTAGCTGTAGAACGGGCCGAGCGTGGCCGGTTGCGGCACCAGCTTGGCGGTGCGGCCGATGCCGGCGCCCGGCTCGGCGGCGGACTCGGCGGCGGATTCGGCAGCGACCTCGGCGGCGGTCTCGGCCGCGAGCTTGGCCTCGATCCGGTGCCAGAGCAGCAGGCCCGGCACGCCGACGCCGAGATCGGCGAAGCGCTTGACCAGCGACAGGGCCAGCGCCGCCTCGGCCGGAATGTTGAACAGGCCGCAGAGCGCGATCAGGCCACCCTCCTGGGCGCCGAGCGCGCCCGGCACCGCGAAGGCCGCGCCGCGGACCGCCTGGGCCAGGCTCTCGATCACCAGCGCCTGAGCAAAGTCGACCGGGTAACCCATGAAATGCAGGCAGATGTAGACTTCGAGGGTCCCAATGACCCAGCCGACGAGGTGGATCGCCAGCGCCGCGACGAAGCGGCCATGGTTGCCGTACATCCGGCGCAGGCTGTCGTAGAGCTGGTCGATGGCACCGAACGCGCGCCATTCACGGCCGGAGGCGAAGCGGGTCATCAGGCCCTGGATGATCCGGTGCCCGGCCCGCCGCTGGATGAGGTAGAAGGCGCCCAGCGCCGGCACAGCGACGGCCAGGCCACCCGCCACCGTCCGGGCGATCGGCCCGTCGCCCGCGATCAGGACCAGCAGGCCGAGGCCGATCACCGTGAACAGGAGCTGGGTCAGCGCCTGCGTCATCAGGTCCACGAACATGCTGGCGCCGGCCATGGCACCGGGGACGCCGCGCTTGGACATCAGCCGTGCGCCGACGAAATCGCCGCCCACGGTCGCCACCGGCAGCAGCGTGTTGATCCCCTCGCGCACGAACCGCAGCGACACGCAGTCGCCGAGCCGGGCCATGCCCGCGGGGAACACGATGTGCCAGCCGAGCCCCGCCCAGGCGACGGCGGCCAGGCGGGCCACCACCACCAGGGCGGCACCCCAGCCGGCGCTCATGACGGCGGCCGACACGTCCTCCAAGCCGGAGGACATGAACAGGCCGACGACCGTGCAGAGACCGGCGATCGAGGCCAAGGTCGTCAGGCGCTTCATAATGGTCTTTCAAGCTCGCAAGTGGCTTGATGCGGGAAATCGGTCACGGTCGCGGCAGAAATAGGTCCGGGCGGCCAAGAACGTTTCTGCCACGTTGCAGCACGGATTACCGGTGTCTATCACCCGTTTGACACACCGGGGGCCAAAGCGGTGGCCGGGCCGAGGAGCCCGCGCAGAAGACCGCGGCACGTCGCAGAAGGGGCACACGTCATGGAGCGCGAATCACCGATCACGGCCGTTGAGGCCGTGAGCGACGACACGCATGCCGGCGGCCTCCGGGGCGGAATAGAGCCCGGCGTCCCGGCGCCTCACTCCCCGGTCATGGCCTGGAACGAGTGGGACCCGCTGGAGGAGGTGATCGTCGGATCCCTCGACGGCGCCACCATCCCGACCCATCACCTCACGGTGATCTTCAACCTGCCGCGGGCGGCCCAGCCGTTCTACCGCTTCGCCAGCGGCTGGAAATACCCGAAGTTCATGAAGAAGCTCGCGCAGCAGGAGCTCGACAACTTCATCAAGATCCTCGCCGGAGAGGGCGTCAAGATCCGCCGCCCGGACGCGGTGGACTTCTCCCGCAAATTCAAGGCGCCGCGCTGGACCTCCCGGGGCTTCTGCGTCGCCTGCCCGCGCGACCCGTACCTGGTCATCGGCGACGAGATCATCGAGAGCCCGATGTGCTGGCGCTCGCGCTACTTCGAGGGCGACGCCTACCGGTCGCTGTTCAAGGAGTATTTCCGCGCTGGCGCCCGCTGGACCTCGGCCCCGCGCCCGCAGCTGACCGACGACCTCTACAACTACGATTACCGGGTGCCGAACCTGAAGGCCGGCGAGCCCATGCAGTTCACGGTCAACGAGTTCGAGCCGGTCTTCGACGCCGCCGACTTCGTCCGCTGCGGCCGTGACCTGTTCGTGACCCGCTCGAACGTCACCAACCTCATGGGCATCGAGTGGCTGCGCCGCCACCTCGGCCCGGGCTTCCGCATCCACGAGATCGAGAGCCGCTGCCCGCAGCCGATGCACATCGACTCGTCGTTCATGCCGCTCGCCCCCGGCAAGGTACTGGTGAACCCGGACTACATCGACGTCGAGAAGCTGCCCGCCGTGCTCAAGAAGTGGGACGTGCTGATCGCCCCGCGCCCCGACCCGGTCGAGGGCTTCATGAGCAAGATCTCGATGTGCTCGCCCTGGACCTCGATCAACGTCCTGGCGATCACCGAGAAGAAGATCGTCGTGGACCAGAGCCAGCCGACCCTTATCAAGGCGCTCAAGGACTGGGGCTTCGACCCGATCCCGGCGCCGTTCCTCAGCTACGGTCCGTTCGGCGGCTCGTTCCACTGCGCCACCCTCGACGTCCGCCGCCGCGGTGTGCTGAAGTCGTATTTCTAGGGTTTCGGAGCTGCGTGACGGCGTCCAACGCCGTCCGCAGGACAAAGCACCGCGTCATCCCGGGGCGCTGCAGGCGGCCTCGGGATGACGAGGCGGGTGTTCAAGCGCCCGTGCAACGCTGGCACCCCCGCGAGAACGCGCGCGGCTTCACGGTGTGGCGCCCGCCGGTCACGGCGCGGAAATCCCCGCGATCAGCGCCGTGTTGAACCCCTCGGGATCGGACATCTGCGGCGCGTGGCCGAGCGCCGGGAACTCCACGAGCCTGGCCCCCGGGATCGCCTTGGCCGCCGCCTTGCCCAGCTCCGGATAGTTCCCGAGCTTGCTGCGCATGTCCGGCGGGGCGAGGTCCTTGCCGATCGCCGTGTTGTCCTTCTGGCCGATCATCAGCAGGGTCGGCACCGCGATCTGCGGCAGGCGGTAGACCACCGGCTGGGTCAGGATCATGTCGTAGAGGAGCGCCGAGTCCCAGGCGACCACCTCCTTGCCCGGGCCGGCGTTCAGCCCGGCCAGCATCGTCACCCAGGGCTCGTAGCGGGGCTCCCACTGGCCGGCGTAGTAGGTGGCGGTCTCGTAGGCGCGGATCGAAGCCGCCGAGACCTTGAGCTCGCGCTGGTACCATTGCTCCACCGAGACCGGGGGGACGCCCTTGGCGCTCCAATCCTCCAGGCCGATCGGGTTGACCAGCACCAGCTGCGCGACGTCCTTCGGGTAGAGCAGGGCGTAATGCGCGGCCATCATGCCGCCGGTGGAATGCCCCACCAGGATCGGCCGCGCGACCCCGAGCTTGTCGAGCAGGGCGTGGGTGTTCTCGGCGAGCTGCCGGAAGGTGAACTGATAGGCGGCCGGCTTGCTCGACTTGCAGAACCCGATCTGGTCCGGGGCGATCACCCGGTAGCCGGCCCCGGTCAGCGCCCGGATCTGGCTCTCCCAGGTCGCCGCGCAGAAGTTCTTGCCGTGGAGCAGCACCGCGGTGCGCCCGTTCGGCGTCGCGGGCCGCACGTCGAGATAGGCCATCTGCACGTCCTGGCGCTGCGACGTGAGGGTGAAGCGCTCGACCGGGAAGGGGTACTCGAACCCTTCGAGTTCGGGCCCGTAGGCCGGCTCGGCCGCAGCAGCGCTCGGAAGCGGGAGGGCCGGGATAGCCACGGCCAGGAGGGTGAGGGCGAGGACGGATCTGAGCATGGGCTGCCGGAAGCTTGAGCGGCGAGGGGCGTTGCGCCGTCCGCTCAGATCGGGCGGGCAGGACGCCCTGTCTACAGGATACCCTGTCCGAGTGGCGGCGACGCGCATCTTCGCGGCCGCGCCGGCCCGCGCTATCTGTCTCGCGTCCCGCCGGTCCGTGGCCCGGAGCCCCCACAAGGAATTTCCGACGATGCGCTTCCCCGCCGTGGCCGTCCTCACCGGCGCCCTGGTCCTCGCCGCGGTACCGGCCCGGGCCGCGGATGCCTGCGACGCGCTTGCCGCCAAGGTGATCCGGATCACGGGCGCCTCGCTCGCGGGCCGGGAGGGGCCCTACGCGGTGTTCCGGGCCCAGGATGCCGAGCGGATGAGCCTCGATTGCCGGGCACCGGCCCGGATCACCATCGCCTCCCGCGACCGGGAGCCCGGAATCGCCTTCTTCGTCCTGGTCGGGCTGGCCGCCCGGGCGCTCACCGGCGCGGAGCCGCAAGCGGCCGAGGTGCTGGCGCTCAACCTTCACCAGGACAGCCTGCTGGCCGACGCGCCGCGGCGGGGCGGCACCAGCCGGGCGCTGATGCTGTGCGAGACCGGACCCCGGACGGATGGGCTCCGGGACGACCTGACGGTCTGCCGGGTCGCACCCCGGGCCGGGGTTTCGCGAATCCGCCGCGCGGGGTAGAGCGCTGCCCATGTCGACAAACGCAACACCCGGTCCCGTCGTCCAGGTCGGTCCCGTCGTCCAGGTCGGTCCCGTCGTCCAGGTCGGCGCGGCGCGCTTCGGAAATCACCTGCCGCTGACGCTGATCGCCGGCCCCTGCCAGCTCGAGGGGCGCAGCCACGCCCTGGAGATCGCCGCAGCGCTCAAGGAGATGGCTGCGGGTCTCGGCATCGGCCTCGTGTTCAAGACCTCGTTCGACAAGGCCAACCGGACGTCCGGGAGCGCCGCGCGGGGCATCGGCCTCGAAGGCGCCTTGCCGGTCTTCGCCGAGATCCGCGAATCCCTCGGCCTGCCGGTGCTGACAGACGTGCACGCCGCCGAGCATTGCGCGCCAACCGCCGAGGCCGTGGACGTGCTCCAGATCCCGGCCTTCCTGTGCCGCCAGACCGACCTCCTCCTGGCGGCCGCCGCCACGGGCCGGGCGGTCAACATCAAGAAGGGACAGTTCCTGGCCCCCTGGGACATGAAGCACGTCGCCGCCAAGGTGACGGAGGCCGGCAACCCCAACGTCATCGTCACCGAGCGCGGTGCCTCGTTCGGCTACAACACCCTCGTCTCGGACATGCGCAGCCTGCCGATCATGGCGCAGGTGACCCACGGCGCGCCGGTGGTGTTCGACGCCACTCATTCGGTGCAGCAGCCGGGCGGGCAGGGCGCCAGCTCCGGCGGCCAGCGCGAATTCGTCGCCGTGCTGGCCCGGGCCGCCGTAGCGGTCGGCGTGGCGGGGGTGTTCATCGAGACCCACCCGGATCCAGACCGGGCCCCGTCGGACGGCCCCAACATGGTCGCCCTGCGCGACCTGCCGGCTTTGCTCGAGGACCTGATCGCCTTCGATCGCCTGGCCAAGCGCCGCTACGCCTGAGCGCGGTCAAGCCGGCCGGAGCACGTGGATCCGCAGGGGCTGGACCAGGGCGTAGCGCCCGTCTGCCTCGCACTCGGCCGCGCCCAGGAAGGCCGCCTCGACGATCGGCCGCCGGTCCCGGATCGTCGCCGTGCGGGCGGGATCGACCGCGCTGACCCGTGCCAGGAAACCGTCCAGGTCGGCGAAGCTCTCGCGCCGGGCGAGGGTCACGTCCTGGCGGCACAGGAAGGTCCCGGCCGCCAGGGCCGACGCGATGGCGTCCTGCGCTGCGGCCCGGACCGCCGTCTCGTCCTCGATCGGTCGCAGGGCGTCGAAGAAGCTGCCCTCGGCCAGGGGCTCCACCACCACCAGGGTCCCACCCGGCACCAGGATCCGGGCCGCCTCGCCGAGGGCGGCGGTGGGGTTGGGCACGTGATGCAGGGCATTGACCATCACGGCGGCATCGAAATGCGCGTCGGGAAACGGCAGGGCCTCGGCCGAGGCGGCTTCGAATCGCGCGGCCGGCACGGCGTCGCGGGCCTTGCCCAGGGCCGTCTCGCCCGGATCGACGCCCGTGACCAACGCGCCGTCCTCGGCGAGCCGTTTCGCCAGGGTCCCGGGTCCGCATCCGATGTCGAGGATGCGCTTGCCGGCGAGCGGCGCGAAGGTGTCGCGGATCAGCGTGAGGGCATCCATGGCGTTGGCTTTCCGGAACCGCGCCGTTCGCGGCGCCAGCGTAGGTAAGCAGTTTCCGCTTGGAACGGGATGCGCGAGCCGGCGTCATACCGGCTGGGATTGCGTCGGACGTCTCTCCGGTCGCGCCCGCATCCTGAGCTTGGAAGACCTCGAAGGCGCCCTCCAGCCAGCCGCGCGACCTCTGGAGGGCTAGCCCCGTCACACCTCAGGACGGGGGTGAGATTGGGACCTTCGTCCCTCGAAACGGGCGTGAGATAGGAACCGGGCGGTCGGACGGTCGCGGCACCAAAGCCCCGCCCTCACCCGCGACGCGACACCCGCCCGGTGCAGGCGCACCATGATGCGGAAAGTATTCACAAGATCAGTGGCTGGCACTTGCGAGTGCCCAGGCCACCGGCAGTGATTCTGGCCTACGATGCGGAGATGAACCGTCGTTCAGGCCGTCATGGTTATCAAAATCCGCACGTGAAAACTCGGAACCGTTCGTCGTGCAGCCACGTTGGTGGGCATGTTCGATCGAGGATCGAGAAGGAACGTCATGCGCAAGATCGGTATCATTGCCACCGCCGCCGCCCTGGCCCTCGGTAGCGTCGCCGCCACGACCGGCGCCGAGGCCCGTCCGTACGGCTTCCATGGTGGATACGGCCACGGCTATGGTCACGGCTACGGCTACCGGGGCGGACGTCGCGGCATCGGAACCGGCGCGGCCATCGGCCTCGGGATTGCCGGCCTGGCGGCCGGCGCGGTCGCTGCCGGCGCGGCCAACAACTACTACAACCGTGGCGGCTACGGCCCGACCTACGGCGCCCCGGCTTACGGCTACGGCGCTCCGGCGTACGGCGGCTATTACGGCGCCCCCTACTAAGGGCGACGATCCCAACGGATCTGAAGGGCGACCGGCGCGAGCCGGTCGCCTTTTTCATGTCCGGTCAGCGACCGCGATAGGGGGCGACCCCGGTGTCAGGCAGCCAGATCGTCTTCGGCGGCTCGCCGGTCTGCCAGAACACGTCGATCGGAATGCCGCCGCGGGGGTACCAGTATCCACCGATCCGCAGGTAGCGCGGCTCCAGCAGGTCGCGCAGGCGCTTGCCGATCGCCACGGTGCAATCCTCGTGGAACGCCCCATGGTTGCGGAACGCGCCGAGATAAAGCTTGAGCGACTTCGATTCCACGAGCCAGTCGCCCGGCACGTAGTCGATTACCAGGATGGCGAAATCCGGCTGGCCGGTGACCGGGCAGATCGAGGTGAACTCGGGCGCGGTGAACCGCGCCACGTAATCGGTATCGGCATGCGGGTTCGGCACCCGGTCGAGGCGGGCATCCGCGGGGGAGGACGGCAGCGGGGTGGGCTGGCCGAGCTGCAGGGTCTCAGGCGTGGTCATGGCGTCTTTATAAGCCCGCGTGCGGTCCGACGCACCCATGCGCGCCGCGACCAATTCTTTACCGGTTTCCGTCACGATCCGTGCAGCGGGTGGCCGTCGACGCTGTCCTAAGCCGGTACGATACGATGCGTCTCGTTGCCTTCGGGTTGATTGCGATGGTCGCGGCTGCAGCCGCTCCCGCCCGCGCTCGGGAAGACGACGCGGTCCAGCGCATGCTCGATGCCATGACCAGCCACGACCTCTGTGCCCGCAACGACGTCCAGCTGCGCCGGCTGAACCGATCCCTGGCCGCGACGCCGGTCCGGCACCCGGCCCCGCTGCGCGTGCGGTAGGCCCGCACGTCAGCGTTGCGCTTCATCGCTGTCACGACACGTGCACAGGCGCCGCCTAACCGGATGCTTGCCGCCGGACGCGGCTTGACGGATAAGCCGCCGCGATGCGCCGCACCCCGGATCGGGGCCGCCGCTGCCGACAAGCGGCCCCGCGAGAGGACCTGTAATGACCGCGATCACCAATATCAGCGCCCGCGAGATCCTCGATAGCCGCGGCAACCCCACGGTCGAGGTCGATGTCCTGCTGGAGGACGGCTCGTTCGGCCGCGCCGCCGTCCCGTCGGGGGCGTCCACGGGCGCCCACGAGGCGGTCGAGCTGCGCGACGGCGACCAGAGCCGCTTCATGGGCAAGGGCGTGCTCAAGGCGGTCGAGGCCGCACAGACCGAGATCCTAGACGCGATCGGCGGCATGGAGGCCGAGGATCAGGTCGCGGTCGACGAAGCGATGATCGAGCTCGACGGCACCCCCAACAAGGCGCGCCTCGGGGCGAACGCGATCCTCGGTGTCTCGCTCGCGGTCGCCAAGGCGGCGGCCGAGGCCTCGGGCCTGCCACTCTACCGCTACGTCGGCGGCGTGCAGGGCCGGGTCCTGCCGGTGCCGATGATGAACATCATCAACGGCGGGGCGCACGCCGACAACCCGATCGACTTCCAGGAATTCATGATCATGCCGGTGGGCGCGGAGTCGCTCGCCGACGCCGTGCGCATGGGCTCCGAGGTGTTCCACACCCTCAAGGGCAAGCTGAAGAAGGCCGGCCACAACACCAATGTCGGCGACGAGGGCGGCTTCGCCCCGAACCTGCCGTCGGCCGAGGCCGCCCTCGACTTCGTGATGGACGCGATCAGTGCCGCGGGCTTCAAGCCGGGCACCGACATCGCGCTGGCGCTCGACTGCGCCGCCACCGAATTCTTCAAGGGCGGCGCCTACGCGTACGAGGGCGAGGGCACGACCCGGTCCATCGAGGCCCAGGTCGATTACCTGGCCCAGCTGGTCGCCAACTACCCGATCCTGTCGATCGAGGACGGCATGTCCGAGGACGACTGGGCCGGCTGGAAGCTCTTGACCGACAAGATCGGCGCGCGCTGCCAGCTCGTGGGCGACGACCTGTTCGTCACCAACGTCGAGCGCCTCTCCCGGGGCATCGCGGAGCAGACCGCCAACTCGATCCTGATCAAGGTCAACCAGATCGGCTCGCTCACCGAGACCCTGGCGGCCGTCGATATGGCCCAGCGCGCCGGCTACACCGCGGTGATGTCCCACCGCTCCGGCGAGACGGAGGATTCGACCATCGCGGATCTCGCGGTCGCCACGAATTGCGGGCAGATCAAGACCGGCTCGCTGGCCCGCTCCGACAGACTGGCGAAGTACAACCAGCTGATCCGCATCGAGGAGGGCCTCGGTCCGCAGGCACTCTACGCCGGACCCGCGGCGATCAAGCACCTGGCGCGCGGCTGATCTGTCAACGGCCGTATAAACCACCTTGTCATTCCGGGGCCGCGAGGCGGTACCCGGAATCCAGAAACTCCGTCGCGTCAGGACCGTGCACCGTGGGCGGTCCTGGAGTCCGGGGCTCGCCTGCGGGGCCCCGGAATGACGGGGTTGGTATCCGAGTGCGCCTGCGCCGGTTCACGCCGCCGGCAGCGTCCAGACCTTCTGCGGCCGCGCCAGCCCCCGCAGCTCGATGATCCCCACCGGCTCCAGCGGCCGGGCGCACCGCTCCGCGAAGGAATCCGAGACCAGCAGCGTGTGGCCGAGCGCCTCGCACTGGCTCTCGATCCGGCTTGCCTCGTTCACCGCCCGCCCGATCACCGTGAAGTCGAGGCGGCGCTCGGTGCCGACATTGCCGTAGACCACCGTCCCGAAATGCACGACGCAGTCGGCCGTCAGTTCCGGTAGCCCCGCGGCCCGGCGGCGATCGTTGAGTGCGGCGTTGGCCGCCAGCCCGTCCGCGGCGGCGTCGAGGGCGCTGTTGCAGACGGGGCAGGGCAGGATGCCGGCGTCGGCCACCGGGAAGATCGCCAGGAAGCCGTCGCCGAGGAATTTCAGGATCTCGCCGCCGTGCCGGGCCACGGGATCGCCCAGCGCGTCGAAATGCTCGTTGAGCCAGGCGACCATGTCGTAAGGGTCGGCCCGGTCGGACAGGGCCGTGAAGCCGCGTAAGTCCGTGAGCAAGATCGCGGCCGGGACGGCCCGGCCCTGGCCGCGCTGGATCTGCCCGTCGAGGACCCGCTCCGCGGTGGAGCGCCCGAGATAGGTCGCCGTGACCTCGCGCAGGGTATGCCCGAGGCCGAGCTTGGCCACCGCCAGCGCGAAGGTCGGCATGACCGCCGCGACCGCCGCGAGGTCGGCCTGCGAGAAGCCCGCGCGGGCCTGGGTGCAGAACGAGATCGCGATGCCGCGCAACGCCGTGCCGGGTGCGAAGCCGACGATCTGGACCGCGTACTCGGTGCCGCCCTCGGCGCGCAGGGCGTGCAGGATCGGATAATCCGTTTCCGGACCGGGGCTGTCGAGGCGCCAGCGTCCGAAGGTCTGGCCCCGCTCCAGCATCGCGAAGATCGGGCTGCGGAGCCAGTCGGCCTCCTGCTCGGCGCCGTGCGGATTCGGCACGAAGGTCAGACCCTGGTCGAGGAGCCAGTTCAGGCTGACGCCCCGCACCGTCGGGTCGATGGCCGGCGACATGACGCTGACCCGCCAGAGCGGGACGCCGGCCGCGCACAGGGCCTCGCAGACCCGGGCCAGCATCGTGTCGTGGTCGTCGGTCGCGGTCGCGTGCTCCGCGATCCAGCGCGTCAGCTCCGTCATGTCCATCGGTGCGCCGGAGTTCCCTTCCCTGGGTCCGGATCATACCCGATGGGCACGAACCGGCAGCACCGAAAAACTCCGTTAACCTTTCCGCGCGAGGCTGGCGCCATGGTCGTCCGTCGCCGCGTCAGAATGGTCGTTTTGCCCCTGGGTCTCTGGACCCTGTCGGCGCTCGTGGTCGGCTTCTTCGTGTGGCAGGCCGAGAGCGGCAACCGCGGCCTCGAAGCCAAGAAGGTGCTGAAGATCCGCGCCTACGGCCTCACCCGGGAACTCGCCGCCGTTCGGGCGGAGCGGGCGACCTGGGAGCACCGGGTCACCCTGCTCAAGAGCGACCAGATCGACCGCGACCTCCTCGAGGAGCGCGCCCGGATCGTGCTGGGCCGCGTCCACGCCAACGACGTGGTCATCATCACACCCTGAGATCACGCCCTGCCGTCGCGCTGCGACCTGAGGTCAGCCCTGTCGCGCCCTGAAAGCCGGTAGTTCCCGGTCGGGGCGATGCCGTCGTTTCGCTCTGACAAGAGGGGCGACCTGTCAGAGCGTCCACCCTCGCTTTCCAAACGGTGCTGTCCTACACCCCGTTCCAGTCGCGTGGAATCACGGGGAGAGCGCCGATGGACGCTGCCAAGGAGCCTGCGAAGGACGATTCGTCCTCGCAACCGCAGATCGGAAGCTCGGAGGCTGGAAGCGCTCAGGTTATCGACGCGCACAAGCCGGCGCCCAACATGCCGCAATTCAACCGCGAAGAAGATCTCCACGCCTATCACGAGATGCTGCTGATCCGGCGTTTCGAGGAGAAGGCCGGCCAGCTCTACGGCATGGGCCTGATCGGCGGGTTCTGCCACCTCTATATCGGCCAGGAAGCCGTGGTGATCGGCATGCAGATGGCCTCGGTCGACGGCGACCAGGTCATCACCGGCTACCGCGACCACGGCCACATGCTGGCCTGCGGCATGGACCCCAAGGGCGTCATGGCCGAGCTGACCGGGCGCCGGGGCGGCTACAGCCGTGGCAAGGGCGGCTCCATGCACATGTTCAGCCGGGAGAAGCAGTTCTTCGGCGGCCACGGCATCGTCGGCGCCCAGGTCTCGCTCGGCACCGGCCTAGCCTTCGCAGACCGTTACCGGGAGAACGGCAAGGTCAGCCTCACCTACATGGGCGACGGCGCGGCCAACCAGGGCCAGGTCTACGAGAGCTTCAACATGGCGGCGTTGTGGAAGCTGCCCGTGGTCTACGTGATCGAGAACAACCGCTACGCCATGGGCACCTCGGTGGCCCGGGCCTCGGCGCAGACCGACTTCTCCAAGCGCGGCCTCTCCTTCGGCATCCCGGGCGAGCAGGTCGACGGCATGGACGTGCGCACGGTGCGCGAGGCGGCGGCGCGGGCGGTCGAGCACGCCCGCTCGGGCAAGGGCCCCTACATCCTGGAGATGCAGACCTACCGCTACCGCGGCCATTCCATGTCCGATCCGGCCAAGTACCGGACCAAGGACGAGGTCTCGAAGATGCGCGACGAGCACGACCCGATCGAGATGGTGCGCAAGCGCCTGCTCGAGCTGCACGGGGTGCCGGAGGCGGAGATCAAGGCGACCGACGCCAAGGTCCGCGAGACCGTGAACGCGGCGGCCGAGTTCGCCACCAACGATCCCGAGCCGGATCCCGCCGAGCTCTGGACCGACATCCTGCTGGATGCGCACGCCTAGCGCGTCCGCGAAACCCTGGCCGCCCCGACCGAAAAGACGACCGCAGAGCTGAGCATGGCGACCGACATCCTGATGCCCGCCCTCTCCCCCACCATGGAGGAGGGCAAGCTCGCCAAGTGGCTGAAGAAAGAGGGTGACCCGGTCAAATCCGGCGACGTGCTGGCCGAGATCGAGACCGACAAGGCAACCATGGAGGTCGAGGCGATCGACGAGGGCGTGCTCGCCAAGATCCTGATCGCGGAGGGCACCGAGGGCGTCGCGGTCAACACGCCGATCGCCATCATCGCGGGTGAGGGCGAGGACGTGGCCGAGGCGGCCGCCGGCGGCGGCAAGGCCAAGCCCAACGGCGCGGGCGGCCACCCGGCCCCGACGCCGGACATGCAGGCCGAGGGGATGGCCGAGAAGCCCGCCCCGGCGGCCAAGACCGGCTCCGACGCCCCGAACGCGCCGGCGGCGCCGGCCATCATCACCAACAAGGCCGACGAGCCGGTGATGGAGGAGTTCCCGGCCAACACCCCGATGGTCACCACCACGGTCCGCGAGGCCCTGCGCGACGCCATGGCGGAGGAGATGCGCCGCGACGGCGACGTCTTCGTCATGGGTGAGGAGGTCGCCGAGTATCAGGGCGCCTACAAGATCACGCAGGGGCTGCTGCAGGAATTCGGCGCCCGGCGGGTGGTCGACACCCCGATCACCGAGCACGGCTTCGCCGGCATCGGCGTCGGCGCGGCGTTGTCCGGCCTGAAGCCGATCGTCGAGTTCATGACCTTCAACTTCGCCATGCAGGCGATCGACCACATCATCAACTCGGCGGCCAAGACCCTGTACATGTCCGGCGGCCAGCTCGGCTGCCCGATCGTGTTCCGCGGCCCCAACGGCGCGGCCGCCCGGGTCGGCGCCCAGCACAGCCACGATTATTCCGCGTGGTACTCCAACGTGCCGGGCCTGAAGGTGATCGCCCCCTACACGGCCTCGGACGCCAAGGGCCTGCTCAAGGCCGCGATCCGCGACCCGAACCCGATCATCTTCCTGGAGAACGAGATCCTCTACGGCCAGTCCTTCCCGGTGCCGCAGCTCGACGACTTCGTGCTGCCGATCGGCAAGGCGCGGGTTCACCGCACCGGCAAGGACGTGACCATCGTGTCCTTCGCGATCGGCATGACCTACGCGCTCAAGGCCGCCCAGGCCCTGGCCGAGCAGGGCATCGAGGCCGAGGTGATCGACCTGCGCACGATCCGCCCGATGGATTCCGAGACGGTGGTGCGCTCGGTGAAGAAGACCGGCCGCTGCATCACCGTGGAGGAGGGCTTCCCGCAATCCGGCATCGGCGCCGAGATCGTGGCCCGCCTGATGGTCGACGCCTTCGACTACCTCGACGCCCCGGTCCTGCGCATCACCGGCAAGGACGTGCCGATGCCCTACGCGGCGAACCTGGAAAAGCTCGCTCTGCCGACCGTGGCCGAGGTCGTCGAGGCGGCCAAGAGCGTCTGCTACAAGTGACGGGACTCGCGGGCGGCGCCGCAGCCCCGTCCGTCTGCCTCGAACGGGTTCGGAAACCAGCCGGCGCGCCATGAGCCAGGATCCCACACAGGACTTCGTCGAGCTGGCCGTCCCGCCGGACGCCCGCGCGCAGGGCGGCATTGAGGTGCTGCGCGCGGCCGTGGTGGACGGTGCCGTGAGCGTGGCGCTGCGTCGGTCGTTCGACGATCCCGCGACCTGGGGACGGCTGCTGCTCGACCTCGGCCGGCAGGCGGCCCGCGCCTACGCGCTGGAGACCGACATGTCGGAAGAGGAGGCGTTCGAGCGCATCCGCGCCGGCTGGGAGGCCGAGGGGCTCGACCCCGGCGGCTTCAACTAGCGATGGCGGCATCCGACCATGGCTGAGGCAGCGATCCGACTGGCAACCTACGCCGATCTCGTGGCCGTGCCGGAGCATCTCGTCGCCGAGATCATCGATGGCACCCTGGAGACACACCCGCGTCCGCGGCCTGGGCACGCCAGCGCGGCAGTACGGCTCTCCAGCGAGCTCGATTTTACCTTCAGCCGTGGGCGTGGGGGTCCCGGGGGTTGGATCTTCATGATCGAGCCGGAGCTTCATCTCGACCCTCACGTGGTCGTGCCCGATCTCGCTGGCTGGCGCCGCGAGCGGATGCCGACCGAACCCGCGGATGCCTTCATCACGACCGCGCCGGATTGGGTCTGCGAGATCCTGTCGCCGTCCACCATGCGCCTCGACCGCGGTCCCAAGCGCCGCATCTACGCGGAGGCGGGGATCGGCCACCTCTGGCTGCTCGATCCGGCCGCGGGCGTGCTGGAAGGGTTTGCCCTGATGGACGGGCGCTGGCTGCTGCTGGCCACGATCCAGCGCGGCGAGACCGTGGCCCTGCCGCCCTTCGACGCCGTCCCGTTCCCCCTGGACGACCTGTTTCCTTTCGACGATCCGGCCGCCCCGGCCTTGCCCGAGACCTGATGCCATGCCGATCAACGTGCTCATGCCCGCCCTCTCGCCGACCATGGAGAAGGGCAACCTGGCCAAGTGGCTGAAGAAGGAGGGCGACGCCGTGAAATCCGGCGACATCCTCGCCGAGATCGAGACCGACAAGGCGACCATGGAGGTCGAGGCGATCGACGAGGGCGTGCTCGCCAAGATCGTCGTGCCCGAGGGCACCGCCGACGTGCCGGTCAACGACCTGATCGCGGTGATCGCCGTCGAAGGCGAGGATCCGTCGAGCGTGCCGGCCACGGGCGGCGGCAAGGCCGAGCCGGAGGTCAAGGCCCAGCCAAAATCCGGGCCGACATCGGCCGAGCCGGCGCCGGCCGACCAGAACACCACGCCCGGCGGCGGCCACATGTCCTACGAGCGGGTGAACGCGGCGCCGGAGGGCGCCCAGCCGGGCGGGACCGCGCCGCAGCAGCAGGGCGGTTCGGGCGGCCGGGTCTTCGCCTCGCCGCTCGCGCGCCGGATCGCCAAGCAGGAGGGCGTCGAGCTCGCCGCCGTGGAGGGCACCGGCCCGCACGGGCGGATCATCGCTCGCGACGTCCAGGCCGCCAAGGCCTCCGGGACCACCAAGGCGCCGGCCGCCCAGCAGCCCGCCGCCGAGGCGCCCAAGGCGGCAGCGCCCGCTCCGAAGGCGGCGCCCGTGGGCGGGGCGCCGGCCGGCCTCACCCTCGATCAGGTCCGGGGCTTCTACGCCAAGGGCTCCTACGAGGAGGTGCCGCTCGACGGCATGCGCAAGACCATCGCCAAGCGCCTCACCGAGGCGATGCAGGTGGCCCCGCACTTCTACCTCACGGTGGATTGCGAGCTCGACGCGCTGATGGCGCTGCGCGAGACGCTCAACGCCTCCGCGGGCAAGGACAAGGACGGCAAGCCGGCCTTCAAGCTGTCGGTCAACGACTTCGTCATCAAGGCGATGGGCCTGGCGCTCACCCGCGTGCCCGCCGCCAATGCGGTCTGGGCCGAGGACCGGGTGCTGCGTTTCAAGCAGGCCGAGGTCGGCGTCGCGGTGGCGATCGACGGCGGGTTGTTCACTCCGGTGATCCGCCGGGCCGACGAGAAGACCCTGTCCACCATCTCGAAGGAGATGAAGGATTTCGCCGCCCGGGCGCGTGCGAAGAAGCTCAAGCCGGAGGAGTACCAGGGCGGCGTCACCTCGGTGTCGAACCTCGGCATGTTCGGGATCAAGCACTTCACCGCGGTGATCAACCCGCCGCAATCGAGCATCCTGGCGGTGGGGGCCGGCGAGAAGCGCGTCGTCGTCAAGGACGGCGCCCCGGCGGTGGTCCAGGTGATGACCGCCACCCTGTCCTGCGACCACCGCGTCCTCGACGGTGCGCTGGGCGCGGAGCTAGTCGCGGCCTTCAAGGGGCTGATCGAGAACCCGATGGGCATGTTGGTCTGAGCCGGAGCACGCAATGTCCGACACCTACGACATCCTCATCATCGGCGCTGGCCCCGGCGGCTACGTCACGGCGATCCGGGCGGCGCAGCTCGGCTACAAGACGGCGGTGATCGACCGGGAGCACCTGGGCGGCATCTGCCTGAACTGGGGCTGCATCCCCACCAAGGCGCTGCTGCGCTCGGCCGAGATCTACCACTACATGCAGCACGCCTCCGATTACGGCCTGTCGGCCAAGGAGGTGTCGTTCGACACCGCGGCCATCGTGAAGCGCTCGCGGGGCGTCTCGGGTCGGCTCAACGGCGGCGTCGGCATGCTGCTGAAGAAGAACAAGGTCGACGTCATCTGGGGCGAGGCCTCGGTCGACAGCGTCGCCACGGGCAACCAGCCCGGCCAGGTCACCGTAAAGGAGTCCAAGCGCGCCGAGCCGCCCAAGGGCGCCAAGGGAGCGGGCAGCTACCAGGCCAAGCACATCATCGTGGCCACCGGCGCCCGGCCGCGGGCGATCCCCGGGATCGAGCCCGACAAGAAGCAGATCTGGACCTATTACGAGGCCATGGTCCCCGAGACGATGCCCAAGAGCCTGCTCGTCATGGGCTCGGGCGCGATCGGTATCGAGTTCGCCTCGTTCTACCGGACCATGGGCGCCGAGGTGACCGTGGTGGAGCTGCTGCCGCAGATCCTGCCGGTGGAGGATGCCGAGATCGCGGGCCTGGCGCGCAAGCGCTTCGAGAAGCAGGGCATCAAGATCCTCACCGGCGCCAAGGTGACCAAGGTCGAGAAGGGCGCCGATTCGGTCACGGCGACCATCGAGGGCGGGGACGGCACGTCACAGACAATCACCGCGGAGAAGCTGATCTCGGCGGTGGGAGTGGTCGGCAACATCGAGAATATCGGCCTCGAAAAACTCGGGGTGAAGATCGACCGCGGTATCGTCGTCACCGACGGGCTGGGCCGGACCAACGTCCCGGGCCTGTACGCTATCGGCGACGTTGCCGGCCCCCCGATGCTGGCCCACAAGGCCGAGCACGAGGGCGTCATCTGCGTCGAGACCATCAAGGGCCTGCCCACCCACCCGATGGACAAGGCCAAGATCCCGGGCTGCACCTATTGCCAGCCGCAGATCGCCAGCGTCGGCCTAACCGAGGCCAAGGCCAAGGAGCTGGGCTTCGCCGTCAAGGTCGGTCGCTTCCCGTTCGCCGGCAACGGCAAGGCGATTGCGCTGGGTGAGCCGGACGGCCTCGTCAAAACGGTGTTCGACGCCAAGACCGGCCAGCTGCTCGGCGCCCACATGGTCGGCGCCGAGGTGACCGAGCTGATCCAGGGCTACGTCGTGGCGATGAACCTGGAGAGCACCGAGGAGGAGCTGATGCACACGGTGTTCCCGCACCCGACGCTCAGCGAGATGATGCACGAGAGCGTGCTCGACGCCTATGGCAAGGTGATCCACAGCTGACCGGTGGCGCGTCACGCCTGCGCACAACGGTTTTCGGCGGTCTCACACGTCCGACAGCCGAAACGCGCGTTGCTTGACGCAACAGCGCGGAAAGCAACGCGGGATAAGCGTGAGGATCGCTGCTCGTGGAGGCGCCGCTACGTCGGCGCCGCGGCGTTCGCGCGCGCCGTCATGGCAAGGCCGATGCCCTGGAACAGGGCGATTACGAACACGGTCGCCAGGCTTCCCCCGATAGGAATTAGCGCCAGAGCCCACGGATCGAAACGACAGACCAACAGCAATGTGACAACGCTTCCGATCACGGACGCGATGATCATGCGAAAAATACAGCATTCCGACGGCTGCATGATGTCTCCCGGTCGGCTACCCCCCCAACCTATAATTGTAATTTTAACCAAAGATTGCAATCGAAAATAGTACGCAGCACCGTGGCGTGATCTCTGTTCCGCTGTTTCGCCGCCAAGGCGGCTGCGCGGTCTACGGTCTCAACCCGTTCGCCGACGGCATGCAGGGACCGGCGGCCCGTCTCCAATGGCGTTTGGTTTACTTAAACGATCAAGGAGCCCGGATCGGGGGCGGTGAAACGGCTTGAGCGATTACCTGTGTCAAACGCTCATCCGGTCCCGCGCTCCACCGGCTCCGCCTGATCTTGAGACGGCACATAGGCGCACCACTCGCAGATGCCGCGCTCGGCGCCGCGACTGGCGTTACGCTGCGAACAGAGCGGGCAGACGAGCAGGATCAGCCGTCCGCCCGACCGGAGCGCCAGGCCCCGCCCGCGGAACGTGACCTCCGTCACCTCATCGCCAGCCCGCCGATCGCGCATCCTGTCGCTCATCGGGCCTCCGCGGTACCGCGCTGCGGGCCAGCGAGAAACGCGACTCGAACCTTCGATTTCAACGGCATGGCGACGCGACCCTCGAACGAATTCAGGGATACAAGCGGCGGGCCAACGAATGGCTCCGCTTGGCCTGTGAATCCCACGGATGCACGGGGCGCAAATCCTGCCTAAGAGTGGCCGCGACCGGGAGTGGTCCGCCGGCCTGATTCCGGTTTGGAGCGGGCGCGCGCAGGCGGTCGAGGGCAGGCGGCCGGAGCCGATCGCAGCGCGATCGAGCGCGGTTCTCAGGCAGGAGCTTTGTGGGATACAATGCCGGAGCAAGCACAGACGACGACCGCCGAAAGCGGCGTTCCGACCTTCGGGGACGTTGCCCGGGCCGCGGAGCGGATCGCCGGGATCGCCCACCGGACCCCCGTGCTGACCTCGCGCACCGCCGATGCGCGGACCGGCGCGAAACTGTTCTTCAAGGCCGAGAACCTGCAGCGGGGCGGGGCCTTCAAGTTCCGCGGCGCCTACAACGCGATCAGTGCCCTGCCGGAGGCGGTCCGCGCCCGCGGGGTGCTGTCGTTCTCCTCGGGTAACCACGCCCAGGCGATCGCCCTGGCGAGCCAACTGCTCGGCATCCCGGCGACCATCGTGATGCCGGGCGACGCCCCCACGGCCAAGATCGCGGCGACCCGGGGCTACGGCGCCGAGGTCGTGCTGTACGACCGCTACACCCAGGATCGGGAGGCGCTCGGCCGGGAACTCGCCGAGCCCCGGGGCATGACGGTGATCCCGCCGTTCAACCACCGCGACGTGATCGCCGGACAAGGGACGCTGGCGCAGGAACTGATCGCGGAGGCCGGCCCCCTCGACGTGCTGGTGGCCTGCCTCGGCGGCGGCGGCCAGCTCGCGGGCTGCGCGCTCGCCGCCGCGGAATTGTCGCCCGGCTGCCGGGTGATCGGCGTGGAGCCGGAGGCCGGCAACGACGGGCAGCAATCGTTCCGCGGGGGCGCGATCGTGACCATCCCGGTTCCTCGGACCATCGCGGACGGGGCGCAATCGACGGCGCTCGGCGACCTTACCTTCGCGATCATCCGCCGGGATGTCGCCGACATCCTGACCGTTTCGGACGCGCAGCTCGTCGAGACCATGCGGTTCTTCGCCGAGCGCATGAAGATTTTGGTCGAGCCGACCGGCTGCCTGGCGGCGGCAGCGGTTTTGCACGGGCTGGTCGACGTCAAGGACAAGCGCGTCGGCGTGGTGATCAGCGGCGGCAACGTCGATCTCGCCACCTTCGCGCGGCTCACGGGCGAAACGGCCTGACGCGCCGAATGCCGCGGCCCTGTGGCCCGGCCGTAGTGGACCGGGCGGGGACGGATGCTTATCTTGTGCCTGTCAGAATGCGCGCTCCCGGGCCTTGAACCCGGATGGGCGGGAGGGTGACGATGTTTGCAGGCTTCAAGGTTCTTTCGCTGACCGATCGCGCGGCCGAGCGGATCAAGGCGATCATGGCGGATGCCGACCGGCCGATCGCGGGCCTACGGGTCGGCGTTCGCAACGGCGGCTGCGCCGGCATGTCCTACACGATGGAATATGCCGAGGCGGCCAATCCCGGCGAGGACGTGGTCGAGGATCGCGGCGTCCGGGTGTTCGTCGATCCGAAGGCGGTGCTGTTCCTGCTCGGCACCGAGATGGACTTCACCACCACCAAGCTCGCCTCGCAGTTCGTCTTCAACAACCCGAATCAGACCTCGGCCTGTGGCTGCGGCGAGTCGGTGGCGATCACGCCGGTCTCGGAAGAGCGGATCCCGGCCCGGGTCTAGGGCGTCGTCCCGAAGGATGACGTCCGGCCTTCGGGAAATTCGATGTGCGATCGACGACCTAGCGCATCATTCTGGCTGCGGTACCCAGGATGATGCCCGAACGCTTCGCGTCAGGCCACCTGCGGGAGCGACTCGGCCGCATCGTCCACGACGCGGTTCCGGCCGGCGCGCTTGGCCGCGAACATGCACAGGTCGGCGCGCTCCAGGAGTGAGGCCGGGCTGTCGCTGGCGTGCAGAACCGCGATGCCGAGCGAGATCGTGACCTTGCCGAGCGACTCGCCGGTGGAGCGCTTCACGAGTTCCCGGCCCATCACGCTGGTCCGGACCTTCTCGGCCACCTGTCGGGCCAGGACCCGGTCGGCGCCGGGCAGCACGATGCCGAACTCCTCGCCACCGAACCGGGCGAGCAGCGCCTGCGGGCCGGCATTCTCCCGCATCACGATCGCCACGAGCCGCAATACCTGATCGCCCGTGAGATGGCCGTACAGGTCGTTGAAGCGCTTGAAGAAGTCGATGTCGAGCACGACCAGGCTCATCGGCACGCCCCCGAAGCGGGACGTGTCCAGGGACGCCTTCAGCATCTCCTCGAAATGCTTGCGGTTCGCCAGCCCGGTCAGCGCATCGGTCAGGCTCTCGATCCGGCTCGCCTCAAGCTTCTCGCGCAGGGTCTCGATCTCGGTGCGGGTCTCGCGCATCCGGGCCTCGAGGACGCGGTTGTTCACCGCGACCTCGCGGGTGGTGGAGACCAGGGTCGATACGATCTCGCCGAGGCGCACCCGGGTCGGCATGCCCTCCTGGGCGAGGTCCTGGGCCAGGCCGCGCAGGGCTTCGCCATATTGCGTGGTGGAACCGAGCGACAGGTCGAGGATCTCGGTCACCGCTCCGATCTCATCGAGCACGCTGCGGCTGACGTCGCCGGCGGCGCTCGTGAGCTGGCGCCCATCGAGATAGGTCTCGTGCAGGTCGTCGATGTCCGACTCGGTCAGGCAGCCGTTCTCGGTGGTCCGGCGCTTGACCGCGTCGCCCAGCAGCGGCAGCTCACCGGACACGTAGGCGTACCAGACCGCGTAGGCCCGGGGGGTGGCTGAGGGACCGTAATCGTGGATCAGATCGTGAGCCCGCTTCGCCAGCGCGAAGCTGCGGTCACGATCGGAATAGGTCTCCTGGCTCATCCGTAACCTGCGGTCCGAGGCCGCCGGTGGATCAATAAACCCGGCCCAAGACCAGTCTAGTGCCGGTTCGTAGCCGGAACGTTAAGCCGGACGTTACTTCTCTTTCTTTGCCAAAACTGGTCGAAGCAAGAAGGCCGGGACATGTGAACCAAGTCCGACCGGGGTATCCCCGTCGGGCTCGTTGCGGCGGCTGCGATCTTCGCGCACCCGCTCCTCGCGAACGGGTTCGGGGCGCGGAGCCGGACGGGTGTCGCCACGCGCGGCGGCCGACCCGCCGCGGGAGCGCTGGCGCCCACCGCCCTCGCGGCCATTCGGCTTGGCCTCGGCCCGAGGCTCCGACCTGCCATCGGTCGCGCGCGGCTCCGGTGCCCTGGCCTCCACCAGACCGGTCTCCGACGATCTGCTGTCGGGAGTCCTGCTGTCGGAAGTCTTACCCTCGGATGATCTGCCCTCGGAGGCGCGCCGCTCGGAGCGTCCCCCCGATGACCGCCCTTCGGACGAGCGCCCCTCGGACGACCGGCCCTCGGACGAGCGCCCCTCGGATTTGCCCGAACGCGCGCCGCGGCGGCCCTCGCCCGAGCGGCCGCGATGCCGCGTGCCGGTATCGGCGGACGGATCGGCCACGGTGGACAGGTCACCGTCGAACCAAGGGATCGGCTGCCCGATCAGCGCCTCGATGGCGACCAGCGAGCGGTCGTCCCCGGGAGCGACCAGGGTGTAGGCGGCGCCGCTCCGGCCCGCCCGGCCGGTGCGGCCGATCCGGTGAACGTAATCCTCGGGGTGGTGCGGGATGTCGAAGTTGAAGACGTGGCTGACCGCCGGGATGTCGAGGCCGCGGGCCGCCACGTCGCTGGCGACCAGCAGGGCGGTCTCGCCGGCGCGGAACGCGTCCAGCGCGGTTGTACGCGCCCGCTGGTCCATGTCGCCGTGGAGCGCGGCGGCGTCGAAGCCGTGGCTGACCAGCGACTTCTGCAGCAGCGCGACGTCGCGCTTGCGGTTGCAGAAGATGATCGCATTGTTCAACTCGGACTCACCGCGGATCAGGGTGCGCAGGCGCTCGCGCTTGGCATGACCCTCGGAGCCGACCGCCACCAGCCGTTGCGTGATGGTCGAGGCCGTGGAGGCCGGCCGCGCCACCTCGATCCGCTGCGGGTTGTGCAGGAACATATCCGCCAGCCGCTCGATCTCCGGCGGCATGGTCGCCGAGAAGAACAGCGTCTGCCGGGTGAACGGCACCATCTTCACGATCCGCTCGATGTCGGGGATGAACCCCATGTCGAGCATGCGGTCGGCCTCGTCGATGACCAGCAGCTCGACTCCGGTGAGCAGCAGCTTGCCGCGCTCGAAATGGTCGAGGAGCCGGCCCGGCGTGGCGATCAGCACGTCGGTGCCGCGCGTCAGCTTGGCGTCCTGGTCCGCGAAGGACACGCCGCCGATGATCAGCGCGACGTTGAGCTTGTGGTTGGTGCCGTAGCGATCGAAATTCTCGACCACCTGCGCGGCGAGCTCGCGCGTCGGCTCCAGGATCAGCGTGCGGGGCATCCGGGCGCGGGCGCGGCCGTTCTCCAGCAGCGTCAGCATCGGCAGCGTGAACGCCGCGGTCTTGCCAGTGCCGGTCTGGGCGATGCCAAGGACGTCCCGGCGCGCGAGCACGTGAGGGATCGCCTGCGCCTGGATCGGCGTCGGCTCGGTGTAGCCCGCCGTCTCGACGGCGTTGAGGACTTTTTCGCTCAGTCCCAGGTCGGAAAAAGGCATCTGCGTTCAGGAACCGTTGCGCGCCCGGCCGGCGCGGTGGACACCGTCGCGGCAACGGCTCGGGAGGGCTCACGTAAGGCGCACGAACGCACCCGTGGCCGCGGGGCGCATGGGCCAGTCAGTTAGGGGCTTGGCGCAGCTTGTCAATCTCGCAATGCGCGCATCGGGGTCCCGCACACAGCCGATCAGGGCAGGTGACGGTCCAGGGCGGGCAGGAGGCAGGGGTCGAGACGTGTCGCCCGAGCGGCGCCGGCCGGCGCGAGCGAGCCGGTCGTCTCAGGATCGGCCGGAAGCCCGTGTCCGGCCAGGGCGAGCTGCCCCGGCGCGGGGCCGGCCTGGCTCAAACGGGCGAGCTGGTGAGTCGCGGCCAGGGCGAGCAGACCCACGACGGCCGAGATGCGCAGCGCCCAGGCCAGGGATCCTGTGGGCCGGGCCGTTCGGCTCGGGGCCGGATGCGCCGGTACGGGCCTGTCCGACTCGGCGGCGGGTCGGCGCGTCCCGAAGGGCTTCTGACTCCGCTCGGCGGGCGGGAGCATGGTCTGTCCTTCTCGGTCCGGCATGCGGCCGGCGACGGTCGATCCGGGACGGTTACCACCCCATGGTTAACCGCCGACTTACGCGGGACGGGACGAGCAAGCGCTCACCGTACCAGAATAAAACGGTGTCCCCGGCGCCCTTGCGGAAGAGCCCGACTTGCGCCGGGCCCGAATCGGACAGATCCCGGCGTCTCCTGATAATGAAGCCCGAATAATCTTCAGGCTTTGCTCAAACGCCGTTGCAGCTTCCGATACACAGTCCTTCGCCGAGGACAGGGATCTTCACGCTTAACCTTCACCTTTCGTTGACAAGATCGGGCTAGTCTCGGCGGGCTTGTTGCAGGAAAGCGACAGACCCGCCGACCGAGAGCGCCTAGAAGGCAGCCGGCTCAAGCCAACCCCAGGACCCATGGCACCATGAAAAAAGTTCTT
The DNA here is from genome assembly GCF_054818005.1 of Methylobacterium sp. CM6246. Classification (NCBI taxonomy): domain Bacteria; kingdom Pseudomonadati; phylum Pseudomonadota; class Alphaproteobacteria; order Hyphomicrobiales; family Methylobacteriaceae; genus Methylobacterium; species Methylobacterium sp. CM6246. Next base: position 4,543,257 of record NZ_JBTXKY010000001.1, on the reverse strand, counting down.
CTTGCATCGACCGTTCTCGCCGGCATGACTGTCGCCGCTTCCGCGGCCGACCTGCCGCGTCGCGCTGCGCCGCCGCCGGTGTTCACGCCGGTGCCGGTGTTCACCTGGACCGGCGCCTACTTCGGCGTGAATGCCGGCTACGGCTTCGATGCCAGCAGCCGCAACACCGCCAGCTACGGCCTGCCGGCCGGCTCGCTGGTCAATTCGCCCGGCACGAACGCCGTCGTCAGCGTCGGCAACCGCAGCAACAACGACGGTTTCACCGGCGGCGCCCAGATCGGCTACAACTACCAGTTCACCCCGGGCTCCGGCATCGTGGTCGGCTTCGAGGCTGACGCCCAGTACGTCGACTTCGCCCGCCGCGCCAACGTCACCCAGAACTACGGCATCGCCGGCGCCCCGGGCTTTGCGTTCTCGAACCCGCGCGCCTTCGTCGCCACCAGCGGCAACGGCCTCGACTACTTCGGCACCGCCCGCGGCCGCCTCGGCTACGCCTTCGACCGGACCCTCGTGTACGCCACCGGCGGTTACGCTTACGGCTCGGGCCAGGACGACCAGAACTTCGCTGGCCGCAGCTTCCGCAACAGCTTCCGCACCGGCTACGCCGTCGGCGGCGGCATCGAGTACGCCCTGCCCACCGACTCGTTCCTGAACTTCTTCAAGTCCTCGGCCGTGACCCTCAAGGTCGAAGGCCTGTACGTGAACCTGGACCGCCAGAAGAACACCGCCGGTGGCGTGTTCTACGGCAACCTGCTGGCCCCGAACGGCACCGCCTACCTCAACGGCGCCGCCGCCAACACCGAGTTCGCCGTCGTCCGCGCCGGCGTGAACTACAAGTTCGGCTCGTACTAAGATCGCACTTCGGCGCCGGCTTGGCCGGCGCCATCGTGACCCGGGGCCCGGCCGCAAGGTCGGGCCCTTCTGCGTTTTAGGACCACCGAGGCCCGGTGCGACAGGGGCGACAGGAACACCCGTCGCCGCCGGCGCCTTTCACGGTCGGCGCCCGGATGGCTCGGCCGCGCCGGAGCGATCCCGATGCGCAAGATCCGACTGATCACGTCCCGTCTGCTGCTGCCGCTGAATGTCCTGTCCCTGTCCGGACTCCCGGCTCCGGCTCAGGATGCCAGCGTGATCGGCACCAAGACTGTGCTGCCCGGGACCGGGCCGGGCACCTCCACCAGCGGGGAGGGCGGCGGCCGGCTGATGACGGCGGCCAGCGCCGAGGCCGCGGCCAGGCGCCAGGGCCTCAAGCCGGCGGCGTTCCTGGCCTCCAGGATGATCGGCGTGACGGTCCGCAACGCGGCCGGCGACAATGTCGGCACCATCGACGACCTGCTGATCGCCGATGGCGGTGCCCTGAAGGCGGTCGTGCTGGATGTCGGCGGCCCGCTGGGCCTCGGCAGCAAACGGATCGCCGTGGAGCCCGGCGCCCTCGTGCTGCGCCCGGGCGGGGAGCGGTTCTCGGCCGTTCTCAACATGAGCACCGACACCGTCGCGGCCGCCCAGCCCTTCGATCCGGCCAAGGCCATGGCGTCGGAGTAGCCTCGCCGGCAATCGCTTGACGCGGACGCGATCCAGGCGCTCCGACCCGAAAGCGGTCTGCAAGTCCGTCAGTGCGACCGTCGCGAAGCAACCCAGTGTCGCGCGCGATCCCCAGGTGTCGCGTTCCCCCGTGTCGCGTTTCCCCGAATCGCTTCGCTGCGGCCACGCTGACGAAGCGTCGTTTTACTGCCGCCCTGTCGCCTCAGATATCCAGATCGACCCCGTCGGCGAAGGCGGCGCGCTCGCTGATGAAGGCGAAGCGGGCTTCGGGCTTGTTGCCCATCAGGCGCTCCACCGTATCGCCGGTGGATTCCCGGGCCTCCTCGAGGATCGCGACGCGCAGGAGCGTGCGCTTCTTCGGATCCATGGTGGTCTCCTTGAGCTGGGCCGGCATCATCTCGCCCAGGCCCTTGAAGCGCCCGATCTCGACCTTGCCGCTCTTGAACACCGTTTTGGTGATCCGCTCCCGGTCGGCGTCGTCCCGCGCATACACGACCTTCGAGCCCTGCTGCAGCCGGTAGAGCGGCGGGATCGCCAGGTAGAGGTGGCCGCGATCAATCAACTTCGGCATCTGCCGGTAGAAGAACGTGATCAGCAGCGATGCGATGTGGGCGCCGTCCACGTCGGCGTCCGTCATGATGATCACCTTGTCGTAGCGCAGGTCCGCCTCACGGAAGGCCGCGCCGGTGCCGCAGCCGAGCGCCAGGGTGAGGTCCGAGATCAGCTGGTTGGCCCCGAGCTTGTCCCGGGAGGCCGAGGCGACGTTGAGGATCTTGCCGCGCAGGGGCAGGATCGCCTGGGTCGTCCGGTCCCGGGCCTGCTTGGCCGAGCCGCCGGCGGAATCGCCCTCGACGATGAAGATCTCGGAGTTGGCCGTTCCGGCGGCCGAGCAATCGGCCAGCTTGCCGGGCAGGCGCAGCTTGCGGGTCGCGCTCTTGCGGGCGACCTCCTTCTCCTGGCGCCGGCGCAACCGCTCCTCGGCCCGGTCGATCACCCAGTCCAGCAGCTTGTTGGCCTGGGCCGGGGAGGCCGCCAGCCAATGGTCGAAGGCGTCCCGCACCGCCGTCTCGACGATCCGCTGCGCCTCGACGGTGGCCAGCTTGTCCTTGGTCTGGCCCTGGAATTCCGGCTCGCGGATGAACACCGACATCATCGACGCGCAGGTCGCCATGACGTCGTCGGTGGTCACGGCCGTCATGCGCTTGGCCTGGTTCACGCGCTCGGCGTGCTCGCGCAGGCCCCGCAGCAGCGCGACCCGCAGGCCGGCCTCGTGGGTGCCGCCCTCCGGCGTCGGGATGGTGTTGCAGTAGGAATGCGAGAAGCCGTCCTCGGCGACCATCCAGGCCACCGCCCATTCGAGCGAGCCGTGGGAGCCGGGCTTGGTCACCTTGCCGGTGAACATCGCGTCGGTGACCAGGTCCTTGCCCTCGATGTCCCGGGCCAGGTAGTCGCGCAACCCGTCCGGGAACCGGTGCACCGCCTCGGCCGGTACGCCCTCCAGCCCTTCGAGCAGGGCGGGGGCGCAGCGCCAGCGGATCTCGACGCCGCCGAACAGGTAGGCCTTGGAGCGCGCCATCTTGAACAGGCGGCGCGGGTCGAACTTCAGGGAGCCGAAGATCTCGGCATCGGGGTGGAACCGCACCCGGGTGCCGCGCCGGTTCTGGACTCGTCCGACGAGTTCGAGGGCCCCCTGCGCGTGGCCGCGCGAAAAGGTCTGGCGGTAGAGGGTCTGGTTGCGGGCGACTTCGACTTCGAGGAGGTCGGACAGGGCGTTCACCACCGAGATGCCGACGCCGTGCAGGCCGCCGGAGGTCTCGTAGACCTTCGAGTCGAACTTACCGCCCGCATGCAGCGTCGTCATGATGACTTCGAGGGCCGACTTGCCGGGGAATTTCGGGTGCGGGTCCACCGGGATGCCGCGGCCGTTATCGGTGATCACCAGGGAGCCGGATTCCTCCAGCTCGACCTCGATGAAGCTGGCATGGCCGGCCACCGCCTCGTCCATGGAATTGTCGATCACCTCGGCGAAGAGGTGGTGCAGCGCCCGCTCGTCGGTGCCGCCGATATACATGCCGGGCCGGCGCCGGACCGGCTCCAGGCCCTCCAGCACCTCGATGTCGGAAGCCGTGTAGCCGGCCTCCGGCTCGGCCGCCGCGATGGCCGGGACCGAGGCCGATTCCACCAACCGCCGCCGCGGCTCCGCCGGACGCGGGGCAGGGGGCTTGCCGCCAGGCCCGAACAGGTCGCGCGCCGGATCGCTCACGCGCGGCCTCCGCGCGCACGGCGCGTCGGCCGGCTCGGCGTCGGGCAGACGGGCCTTTGGCGATCGGACCTGGGATCGTGCAGCATGCGCCTTCATCCCCGCATGATAGCGGAACAAAACAGAAACATCTAGAGGGTCCGGTGCGTCGCCGAACCGACCCATCATCGCATGCTGCGCCGCCGCGAGCGAGGGGCGCGGCCGGCGCGGCGCGAAGGCGCCGTCATCGCCACGTTGCACAATCGTGGGTTAACGGTTTCTCCGCCGCCGCTCGGATCGGAACCGGGTGGCTCCGACCGCGTTCTGTCGGAAAAGAACTTGACCGTGGTCCGGGAGCCGCCGTCGATGAGCAACGCCGCTATCGAGGCCCGCCGCCTCACCCTGATCCGCTTTGAGCGAGCCGCCGGCACCGTATTCGGGTGCGAGGACGATGCGCCCTCGGTCGTTCCGCAGGCCCGCATCTTCGTGAACGGCCTGACCATCGCGTTGGCGACCGTCGCGACCGCGTTGGCAGCCACGATCACCTACCTGGCCTGAACGCGACGAACCGCGACGCTTTCTTCGCGGTTAGCGGGTCCGGCGCTCAGCCGGCCCCGGATTTCTTCGCCGTCGTCTTCTTGGCCGCTGGCTTCTTCGCGGCCGTCTTCTTCACCGCCGGCTTCTTCTCGCCCGTCGCCGCGCGCGCCGGCGCCTTCCGGGCCGAGCTGCGCTTGGCCGGCTTGCCGCCGCCCGACGCCCGCTTGGCGTTCACCAGCGCGATCCCCTCATCGAGGGTCAGCGCCTCGGAATTCATCGTCTTCGGCAGCGTCGCGTTGACTTCGCCATCGGTGACGTAGGGGCCGTACTTGCCGGCCTTGACCACGAGGTCCCGCCCACTCGTCTCGTCCTTGCCGAGCGGGCGGCCCGGATCGGCGGCAGCGCGGCCGCGGCCGCCGCCCTGCTCCTTGGCGACGATCAGGTCGATGGCGCGGTTGGCGCCGATCTCCAGCACGTCGTCGTCCTTGCCGAGGTTGGCGTACATCTTCCCGTGCTGCACGTAGGGACCGAACCGGCCGAGATTGGCCAGGATCGGTTCGCCGGTCTCGGGGTGGCGCGCCACCTCGCGGGGCAGCGCCAGCAGCGCCAGGGCCTTGTCGAGGCCGACCTCGGACGGCGAGAGCCCCTTGGGCAGCGACGAGCGCTTCGGCTTCGCGGCGTCCTTCTCGGTGGAGGCTTCGCCGAGCTGCACGAACGGCCCGAAACGCCCGTCCCGGATCGTCACCGGCATCCCGGTCACCGGATCGTCGCCCAGCACCCGGACGCCCGGCTGGCCACCCTCGCCCGAGGAGCCGTCGCCGTCGCCGTCGATCCCCGAGGCCGAGAGCTGACGGGTGTACTTGCACTCCGGATAGTTCGAGCAGCCGATGAAGGCGCCGAACTTGCCGAGCTTCAAAGAGAGCTGGCCGGTGCCGCAGACCGTGCAGGTTCGCGGGTTCGCGCCGTCGCCTCTGTCGGGGAAGATATGCGGACCGAGAAGGCCGTTGAGCGCCTCCAGCACGTCGGTGACGCGCAGCTCCTTGGTCTCCCCGATCGCCGCGGAGAAGTCCTTCCAGAAGTCGCGCAGCACCGCCCGCCAGTCGATCTCGGCGTTGGAGACCCGGTCGAGCTGGCCTTCGAGGTCGGCCGTGAAATCGTACTCGACATAGCGCCGGAAGAAGCTCTCCAGGAAGCCGGTGACGAGGCGTCCCTTGTCCTCCGGCTGCAGCCGCTTCTTTTCGATCTTGACGTATTCGCGATCCCGCAGGGTCTGGAGAACGGCGGCGTACGTGGACGGCCGGCCGATGCCGAGCTCCTCCATGCGCTTGACCAGGCTCGCCTCGGAATAGCGCGGCGGCGGCTCGGTGAAGTGCTGGGTCGAGGTGATACGCTCACGGGTGAGCGGGTCGCCGGCCTTCATCGGCGGCAGGCGCTTGCTCTCCTCGTCCTCCTCGTCGTCCTTGCCCTCCTGGTAGAGGGCCAGGAAGCCGTCGAACTTCACGACCTGGCCGGTGGCGCGCAGGTCGATCCGGCGCGGGCCGACGCTCGCCGCCACCTCCACGGTGGTGCGCTCCAGCTCAGCCGATTCCATCTGGCTCGCCATCGTGCGGGTCCAGATCAGGTCGTAGAGCTTGGCCTGCTCCGGCTCGAGGTGGCGGGCCACCATCTTGGGCAGGCGGCTCATGTCGGTCGGGCGCACGGCCTCGTGGGCCTCCTGCGCGTTCTTGGCCTTGACGCTGTACTTGCGCGGGACGTCCGGCACGTAGCGGTCGCCGAACTCGGTGCCGATGACCTTGCGGGTGTCCTGGATCGCCTCCGGCGCCATGTCGACGCCGTCGGTCCGCATGTAGGTGATGATGCCGACCGTCTCGCCGCCGACGTCCACGCCCTCGTAGAGGCGCTGCGCGACCCGCATGGTCTGCGCCGGCGCCATCCCGAGCTTTCGCGATGCTTCCTGCTGCAACGTCGAGGTGGTGAAGGGCGGCTGCGGGTGGCGCTTGGCGGGCTTCGCCTCGACGCTCGCAACCTGGAAGCTCGCGAGCTCGAGGTCGCGCTTGAATGCGGCGGCGTCCGCGCCGGTGCCGACGTCGAGCCGCTGGATCCGCTTGCCGTCGGCCCCGACCAGGCGGGCCTCGAAGGTCGCGCCGTCCTTGGTGGTCAGGGTCGCGACGATCGACCAATACTCGCGCGGCTTGAAGCTCTCGATCTCCATCTCGCGCTCGACCACGAGCCGCAGAGCCACGGACTGCACGCGGCCGGCCGAGCGGGCGCCGGGGAGCTTGCGCCACAGCACCGGCGAGAGGTTGAAGCCGACGAGGTAATCAAGCGCCCGGCGCGCCAGGTAGGCGTCCACCAGCGCCTGGTCGATCTCCCGCGGCTTGCGCATCGCCGCCTCGACCGAGGCCTTGGTGATGGCGTTGAAGGTGACGCGCTCGACCGGGATTCCCTTGAGCGCCTTTCGGGCGTTCAGCGCCTCCAGGACGTGCCAGGAGATCGCCTCGCCCTCGCGATCCGGGTCGGTCGCCAGGATCAGCTTGTCCGCGCCCTTGCAGGCCTTGGCGATCTCGCTGACGCGGCTGGCGCCGCGGTCCGCGAGTTCCCAGACCATGTGGAAATCCTGCTCGGGATCGACCGAGCCGTCCTTGGCCGGCAGGTCGCGGATGTGCCCGAAGGAGGCGATCACCTCATAGTCGCGGCCAAGATACTTATTGATCGTCTTGGCTTTGGCCGGCGACTCGACGACGACGACTTTCATTCAGACCTCTGCCCCTCGACGGGGCCTGGGCGCGACGGACGAATTCTGTTCGAAATTCGCGTGGGACAAGTGCCCGCCGTCGGGCCGGGGCCGCGCGCCGGGGACAAGTGGGTTACGGGGCACGGGTTGTCAAATGGCAACGGTCGCCGAACGGCTCGCCGGGGCTGTCATGCGCGGGGCGCGAATCCGACAGGATTGCGGATCGCCGGCAATCACCGTCGACCTGGCCGGCTTGCCTCATGCCGTCGTGGGACGCCCAGCCAAGCGACCTGCCCAGCCAAGCGACGCGCCCAGCTAAGCGACCTGCCCAGCGCTACACGCGGGAATCGCGCGCCAGACCGGGTTGCCCCGCCGCGCGCGCACTGACGGCGGGGCGGGCTCGACCTGTTCAGATCCCCGCGTACCACTCGTAGCCGCGATCCTCCCAGTAGCCGCCGCTGCCCTGGCCGAAGCCCGCCAGCGAGTCCACCAGCTCGACCCGCATCACGTACTTGGCCTGCTTATAGCCGAGCTGGCGCTCGACGCGCAGGCGCAGGGGGGCGCCGTTCGAGACCGCCAGCGGCTTGCCGTTGAGGTCGTAGGCGAGGATCGTCTGCGGGTTGACGGCGTCGAACAGGTCGATGCTCTCGTAGTAGCGGATCGGGGTCCGCTTATCCTCGGGCGCCTCCGGCTCCGGCGCGCCCTGGCCCCAATCGTCCGTGCCTTTGTCGTCCGTGCCTTTGTCGGCCTTGGGCGGGGCACCGCCCCAATCCTCGGCGGCGGCAAGTTGGATCATGCCGTCGCGGACCGAGCCCGGATGCTCGGGGCGCCACAGGGAGGCACCGTCGCCGCCCTCGAGGCCGCCGCCGGCATATTCCAGCGTGTCGGCGCAATGGAACACGGCGTAGCGCGACTGCGGCTTCAGACCGGCCCGGGTGAGCAGCTCGGCCAGCGGCACGCCCGACCATTGGCCGATGCAGCTCCAGCCCTCGACGCAATCGTGGCGGGTGATCTGAGTGCGCGCCGGCAACCCGCGCAGGTCCGCAAGGCTGAGCGACAGCGGCGTCTGCACCAGCCCGTCGACCGTCAGCTTGAAGTCGGCGAATTTCTTGGCCGCCAGGGCGCGAAAATCCCTGTCCGGCGGGTCGATGGTGCCGTTCGGCTTGAACCACGGCGAAATCATCGCGGCCGGATATTCCCGGGCCAGGGTGGCGGGGGACATCAGCAGCCGCTGAACGAACAGGTTGGCATCCTCGCCGACCTTGAGGGTGCGGCGCCCGGTCTCGGTCCCGGCGAAGCGGTCGCAGCCGCCGAGCAGGGCGGTCCCCGCCAATCCGGCGCCGGCGGTGAGCAGCTTGCGGCGGTGCAGGATCATCGCGCGGTCTCCTTCTCGGGACGGCCGAGGCTGAACCAGCCGGTGAGCATGCCGCGCATGTTGTTGACGAGGCCGGAGACCAGAACGAGGAGCACGTGGACGACGACGAACAGCACCAGCAGCCCGGCGGCGATGAAGTGGATGCTGCGCGCCGATTGCCGGCCGCCGAACAGCTCCGGCAGCCAGGGCCAAGCGGCGTCGACGCCGGGCGACATGGCGAGCCCCGCCAGCACCATGGCGGGCAGGAGGCCCAGCACCACGACGAGGTAGGTCAGCTTCTGGATCACGTTGTAGCGCTTGGCCTCCTCACCTTCGGGGAAGCGTAAGAGCAGGTGCTCCTTCACGGAGCCGGCGAAGTCGCGGATCTGGTCGCCGTCCGGGATCAGGCGGCGGCGGAGCTGGCCGCTGAACAGCCCGTAGAGCAGATAGACCGCGCCGTTGATCACCAGGAGCCACGCGAACAGGAAATGCCAGCGCCGCCCGGTGGCGAGGTCCTGATCGGCCGGAAGGGTCGCCCAGGCCGGGAAGGCCCGGTCCACCGCGGTGCCGCCCTCCCGGGACAGGCCGAGCACCCCGGTCGTGTCGAAGCTGTGCGATCCGACCGTCACCACACCGCGATTCGTGCCGTCGCGTCCCTGCTCGCTGGTGATCGCCAGGGCCGGATCGTCGAAGGTCGAGACCGCCCCCCAGTACAGCGCCGGGTGGGCGTTGAAGATCTGCAGGCCGCTCATCAGCAGCACCAGCAGCACCCCCGCGTTGACCCAATGCGCCACCCGGATCACCGCGGGGTGCCGGTAGAACCAGCGCCGCCCGGAGGCGTCGACGGTCTCCGGGGCTTCGAGCGCCGGGGCGGCGTCCAGAGTATCGGTTCTCAAGCGTGCGTCTCGCGAGGCGATGGCGGCGCGAATGCCGCGCGATCCGGCTGATACGTGGCGCGGGCGCCGAAGTTACCAACCGGTGAAAAAAGGCCGCCGGCACAGGCCATGAAAAGGGCCGCAGGCGCTCGTCCGCCTTGCCGGAACGACCGGCCGGACCTACACCCCGGTCTCATCATGACGAGCCCCGCGCCCCCGGCCTTCCCGCACCGGCATCTCCTCGGCATCGAGGGCCTGACCCGCCCCGACATCGAGGGGCTGCTCGACGCCGCCGACGCCGCCGTCGACATCTCGCGGCAGGTGGAGAAGAAGCGCACGACCCTGCGGGGCCGCACGCAGATCAACCTGTTCTTCGAGCCCTCCACCCGGACTCAGTCGTCGTTCGAACTCGCCGGCAAGCGACTCGGCGCCGACGTGATGAACATGTCGGTGGCCTCGTCCTCGGTGAAGAAGGGCGAGACCCTGATCGACACCGCGGCGACGCTGAACGCCATGCGGCCGGACATCATCGTGGTGCGCCACGAATCGGCCGGTGCGGTGCATCTGCTCGCCCGCAAGGTCGATTGCGCGGTGGTGAATGCCGGCGACGGGGCGCACGAGCATCCGACCCAGGCGCTGCTCGACGCGCTGACGATCCGCCGCAACAAGGGCCGGATCGAAGGGCTTCAGGTTGCGATCTGCGGCGACGTCCTGCACTCGCGGGTGGCGCGCTCGAACATCATCCTGTTGCAGGCGATGGGCGCCCGGGTTCGCCTGATCGCGCCCTCGACGCTGCTGCCCGCGGGAATCGAGCGGTTCGGCGTCGAGACCTTCACGGACATGCGCAAGGGCCTGGACGGCTGCGACATCGTGATGATGCTGCGCCTCCAGCGCGAGCGCATGAACGGCTCGTTCGTGCCCTCCGTGAAGGAGTATTTTCGGTACTTCGGCCTGGACGGCGAGAAGCTGGCGCTCGCCAAACCGGACGCCCTGGTGATGCATCCGGGTCCGATGAACCGCGGGGTCGAGATCTCCTCGGAGATCGCAGACGGCGCGCAGTCCTTGATCCGCGAGCAGGTCGAGATGGGGGTGGCGGTGCGCATGGCCGTGCTGGAATCGCTGGCCCGGCACCTGCCGAACGGCTGAGCACCGTCCCGGATCGATTTCGACCCCGCATAAGCCCGACAAAGCCGGGGCGCTTTCACCCGCGCGGCTTGATCGCCGGGCGGCTGCAGCGCAGTTTCCTGCCGAATACGGCCTCGGCCGGACCTTCAAGCATCATCCCGAGCGGCGGTTGCCGGCTTTCGGGGAACGATGATGCACCATCAAACGCTGGCGCATCGTACCGGATCGGATATCCAGGACGTTGCTCTACAGACGACCTCACATGCAGATCGCGTCATGACCGCCTACACGCTCGACGACCTCGCCAAGCTCGTCGCGAGCCGCGCCGGGACCGACCCGGAGACCTCCTACACGGCCAAGCTCCTGTCGGAAGGCCCAGCGAAGGCGGCGAAGAAGCTCGGCGAGGAGGCCGTGGAGGCGGCCATCGCGGCCGTGCAGGGCGACAAGACCGGCCTCCGGAACGAGGCCGCGGACGTTCTCTACCACCTGGTTGTTCTGCTCCGCGCCGGCGGCGTCGAGCTCGACGCCGTAATGGCGGAGCTGGAACGCCGCACCGCCCAGAGCGGGATCGCCGAGAAGGCCGCGAGGCAGCCCGCGTGAACGCGGCCGCGCTGCCGGGCTCCGTCGAGGCGATCCTCGACGGATCGGATCGGCTCTCGCCGTATCGCCGGTTCAGCCGCGAGGAATGGGCGCAGCTGCGCGCCGACACGCCGCTGACCCTGAAGGCCGAGGACATCGAGCGGCTGCAGTCGATCAACGACCCGATCTCGGTCGAGGAGGTGGTGGCGATCTACCTGCCGCTGTCGCGGCTGCTCTCGCTCTACGTCGCGGCGACGCAGGGGCTGTTCAAGGCGACGCAGCGCTTCCTGCTGGCCGAGCGCGAGACCAAGGCCCCCTACATCATCGGCCTGGCCGGATCGGTGGCGGTGGGCAAGTCGACCACCGCCCGCATCCTGGCCGCGCTGCTGGCCCGCTGGCCCAACACCCCGAAGGTCGACCTAGTCACCACCGACGGCTTCCTGCTCCCCAACGCCGCGCTCACCGCCAACGGCATCATGGAGCGCAAGGGGTTCCCGGAGAGCTACGACACCGCCTCGCTGCTGCGCTTCCTCCACGACGTGAAGGCCGGGCACAAGCGCGTGACCGCGCCGCTCTACTCCCACTTGGTCTACGACCGGGTGCCGGGGGAGGAGCGGGTGGTCGAGAGCCCCGACATCCTGATCGTCGAGGGCCTGAACGTGCTCCAGCCCGCCCGCCTGCCGCGGGACGGCACCGCGATCCCGTTCGTCTCCGACTTCTTCGACTTCTCGATCTATCTCGACGGCCACGAGGACGACCTGCACCGCTGGTACGTCACCCGGTTCATGAAGCTGCGCCAGACCGCGTTCCGGGACCCGCGCTCGTACTTCCGGAAATACGCCGAGGTGCCGGAGACCGAGGCGCTGGACATCGCCGACCGGCTCTGGACCACGATCAACTTGCCGAACCTGCGCGAGAACATCTTACCGACCCGACAGCGGGCGAGCCTGATCCTGACCAAGGGCGCGAGCCACCGGATCGAGAGCGTGGCGCTGCGGCGGCTGTAGGTCCAATCCGGGGATCCAACCCAACGCCCTCATCCTGAGGTGGTGGGTTGGACTGCGGGCGTTAGACGAACGGAAACTCAGCCTCCGCGAGGTACGGCCCGCCCCCGGTCGATTCCTTGGCCGAGAACATGGTCACCCGGTCGGCGGTGAAGGCCAGGGGCGCGAAGGCCGGAGCCTGGGAGAGATACATCGCCACCGCCTCCGGGCTGGCGTCGCGCTTGAGGCGGGCCAGGGTGACGTGGGGTGTGAACTTCCTGCGTTCGGGCGCGATGCCGGTGCGCCGCACCAGCCGCTCCTGCTCGGCCTGGAGGTCGATCAGCTCCGGGCTCGGTGCCACCGACGCATAGAGGGCCCGCGGCCTGTCGCCTCCGAAGATTCCGAGCCCGTCGAGGGTCACCGTGAGGGCGGGGCGCACCCGCATCTCGGCCATCGCCTCCAGCACGTCCTCGGCCGCGGGCACCTCGACATCGCCGAGGAACCGCAGGGTGACGTGGTAGTCGCCGGGCTCGATCCAGCGCGCGCCGGGCAGGCCGCCCCGGTAGATCCGCAGCGCCTCGGCAATCTCCGTCGGGATCGCGAGCCCTGTGAACAGGCGCGGCATTACCGCGACGCCCCCTGCCGGAGGCCGCCCAAGAAAGTCTCGACCGTGGGGAGGATCTGGGCCGCGATGGTCTCGACGCCCTGCCGGTTCGGGTGCAGCCCGTCGTCGAGGTGCTGGGCCCGGTCGCCGATGATCCCGTCGAGGAAGAACGGGTAGAGGGTCAGCCCGTAGCGCTTGGCCAGGGTCGGGTAGATCGCGTCGAACCGCGCCTTGTAGTCCGGCCCGAGATTGGGGGCGGCCTGCATGCCGGCGAGCAGCACCGGGATCCCCCGGGCCTGCAACCGCTCGATGATCGCCGCGAGCGCCCCCTCGGTGACCTTCGGGTCGGTGCCGCGCAGCATGTCGTTGGCGCCGAGTTCCAGGATCACCCCGGCGGTCCCGTCCGGCACCGACCAGTCGACCCGGTCGAGGCCGCCCGTGGCGGTGTCGCCGGAGACGCCGGCATTGGCGACGGTCACGTCCGCGCCCTTGGCCTTGAGCAGGCGCTCCAGCACGGTCGGGAAGGCTGCGTCGGATGGCAGGCGGTAGCCGGCGGTGAGGCTGTCCCCGAGGGCGACGAGCTTGACCGGGCCGGTGGTGGCGGCGTGAGTCGCTGTCATGAAAGGGAATACCAGACCCGCTAGCGCTGCGACAAACAGGGCGGCCCGCCGCACGCGGCCGGCGCCGTCATGGCGTAGCCCCAATGCGCCCCCCATATCGCGGTGCATCAACGGGCGGTGCCGCCAAGTTCGTCGCCACGTCAGCGGCCAAGTCAGCAGCCAAGTCAGGACCTCGCGCGCCATGCTCGTCATCGCCCACAGATCGGCCGCCCGGTGAGCAACGGCAAGGTGCTGCGCGAGCCGGCGATCGCGTTGTCCGACATCGATCTCAGCCTGGGACGCGGTGCCGCCCGGGTCCACGTCCTGCGCGGAATCTCGCTCACCGTCGATCGCGGCGAAGCGGTCGGGCTGGTCGGCCCCTCGGGCTCGGGCAAGTCGACCCTGCTGATGGTCATGGCCGGGCTGGAGCGACCCGATTCCGGCGGCGTGGTGATCGAGGACACCGACCTCGCCCGCCTCGACGAGGACGCGCTCGCCCGGTTCCGGGGCCGGCGGATCGGAATCGTGTTCCAGGCCTTCCACCTCGTTCCGACCATGACCGCGCTGGAGAACGTCGCGCTGCCGCTCGAGCTCGCCGACCGGCCCGGCGCCCTGGAGCGGGCCCGCGCCGAGCTGGAGGCGGTCGGCCTCGGGCACCGGCTGCACCATTATCCGGCCCAGCTCTCCGGGGGCGAGCAGCAGCGCGTCGCCATCGCCCGCGCGGTGGCGCCGGATCCGGCGATCCTGGTGGCCGATGAGCCCACCGGCAACCTCGACGAGGCCACCGGCCGGCAGATCGTGGACCTGCTGTTCCGGCTGAAGCGCGACCGGGGCGCCACCCTGGTGCTGGTCACTCACGACAACGGCCTCGCCCGCCTGTGCGACCGCACCGTGCGCCTGCGCTCCGGCCGGGTCGAGGAGGCGGTGAGCGCCTGATGCACGGCACGATCTCGCATCCCGAGCCCGCGCCTCGGCGCGTCCCGCTCACCCTGCGTCTGGCCGTGCGCGAATTGCGCGCGGGCCTGTCCGGCTTCGGGGTGTTCCTCGCCTGCATCGCGCTCGGCGTCGCGGCGATCGCCGGCGTGGCGTCGATCTCGCGCTCGCTCTCCGACGGTCTCGGCCGGGAGGGGCGGCGGATCCTCGGGGGCGACCTCGCCTACAACCTGATCAACCGCGAGGCGACCGACGCGGAGCGGCAGGCCCTGTCGCGCGAGGGCACGGTCGACGCCGTGGCGTCCCTGCGTGCCATGGCGGTGGCGGCCAGTGGCGACGCCGCGCTGGTGGAGCTGAAGGCCGTCGATCCCGCGACCTACCCGGCGGCCGGCGAACTCGTCACAGATCCGCCGGGCCGGCTCGCCGACCTGCTGGCGGAACGCGACGGGACGCCCGGCGCCCTCGCGGACCCGGCCCTGCTCACCCGCCTCGACGTCAAGGTCGGCGACCGGATCGCGCTCGCCGGGCACCCGGTCGTGATCCGCGGCACGCTTACCTCCGAGCCCGACAAGATCGCCGGCGGCATCGGCTTCGGCCCGCGGCTGATGATCTCGGAGCCGACGCTGCGCGCCACCGGCCTCGTCCAGCCGGGCAGCCTCAACCGCTGGAGCTACCGGATCGTCCTGCCGAAAGACGCCGCCCGGGACCCGGACCTCGACGCCGCGCAGGTGCGGATCCGGACCGCGACTCCGGAGGCCGGCTGGGAGATCCGGTCTCGCGGCAACGCCGACCCGCGCTTCGCCAAGAGCATCGAGCGCTTCACCCAGTTCCTGACCCTGGTGGGACTGACGGCGCTGATCGTCGGGGGCGTGGGCGTCGGCAACGCGGTCCACGCCTTCGTGGAGCGCAAGCGGCCCTCGATCGCGACGCTCAAGAGCGTCGGCGCCCCGGGCTCGCAGGTGGTCGCCCTCTACCTGACCCAGGTGATGCTGATCGCGGGCATCGGCACGGCGAACGGCCTCGCGGTCGGTGCGAGCCTGCCGTTCGTCCTGGATGCGCTGTTCTCCGCCGACCTGCCGCTGCCCCTGAACCCGACGCTGGCGCCCGGGGAATTGCTGCTCGCCGCCGCCTACGGGCTGCTGACCGCCTTCGCGTTCGCGATCACGCCGCTCGGCCGTGCCCACGACGTGCCGGTCTCGGGCTTGTTCCGCGACACGGTCGATCCTGCCCGGGTCAGCCCGCGCTGGCGCTACCGGATCTGGCTGGCCCTCAGCCTCGCCGCCCTGGTCGGCCTGGCGGTCGGCACGGCGTTCGACCGGCGCGTGGCCCTGATCTTCATCGCGGCCGCCGCCATCGCGTTCGCGCTGCTGCACGGGGTTGCGCTCGGCCTGATGGCGCTCGCCCGCCGCCTGCCGCATCCGCGCTGGCCGGCGCCCCGGATGGCGCTGGCGAACCTCCACCGGCCGGGCGCGCTGACCCCCGCCATCGTGCTGTCCCTCGGGCTCGGCGTGACCCTGCTGGTCACCCTCAGCCTGATCGACGCCAACGTCCGCCGGACGATCAGCGCGACCCTGCCGGCGCGCGCGCCGAACCTGTTCTTCCTCGATATCCCGTCCCGCGACGCCGCCGAATTCCGCGCGTTCCTGGCGCGCTCGGCCCCCAACGGCAAGATCGAGGACGTGCCGATGATGCGCGGCCGGATCGTCGCCCTGAACGGCGTGCCGGCCAACAAGATCCGCCCCCCGGAGGACGCCGCCTGGGTCCTCGACGGCGACCGGGGCATCACCTACGGCGACACGGTGCCGGAAGGCTCGACCCTCACCGAGGGGGCGTGGTGGAGCGCCGAGCAGGGGGCCAAGCCGCTGGTCTCGTTCGAGGCGGACCTCGCGCGCCAGCTCGGGCTGAAGGTCGGCGACACCGTCACCGTCAACGTGCTCGGGCGCGACCTGACCGCGACGATCTTCAACCTGCGCCGGGTGGAGTGGCGCAACCTCGGCATCAACTTCGTCATGGTGTTCTCAGCCGGCACCTTCCGGGGCGCGCCCCACTCGGATCTCGCGACCCTGTCGCTGCCCGGCGGCACCGATGCGGGCGCCGAGAACCGCATCCTGCGCGACGTCGCCAAGACGTTCCCGTCGGTGAGCGCCGTGCGTGTGAAGGACGCGCTCGACGCGATCGGCGACCTCGTCGGCCGCCTGGTCCTGGCGATCCGCGGGGCGAGCGCGGTGGCGGTGCTGGCGAGCCTGTTCGTGCTGGCCGGGGCCATCGCGGCCGGCCACCGGGCCCGCCTCTACGACGCCGTGGTGCTGAAGGTCCTGGGCGCCAGCCGGGCGCGACTGCTCAGCGCCTACGCCATCGAGTACGCGGCCCTGGGGCTCGCCACGGCCGTATTCGGCCTCGCCGCCGGCAGCCTCGCCGGCTGGGTGATCGTCGCGAAGGTCATGCACCTCGACTTCCACCTCGACCTGTCCGGCGCGCTTGTGGCGGCGACCGCCGCGGTGGCGCTGGCGATCCTGCTCGGGCTGGCCGGCACGTGGCGCATCCTCGGCCAGAAGCCGGCGCCGTATCTCCGGCAGATCTAGCGGGCGGTCTTCGCGGCTCGGCCCGCGGTCTCCGCGCAGGGTTAAGACTTGGGCCGAGAGACATCGACCTGACGCGATCCGGGCAACCGTCAGTCGAACATGGTGCCGCCGGCGCGAGGATCCATTTTAATCCCTGACTTCATGGACAAAAATACATCCTCCGACACCGGAAAAGCGGCCCCGCAACCGTAGCTGGGGACTTGTGCGGGCGGCGGCCGCGCAACATATTCCTGTGCGAGGTGCCAGCCTGGCGCCAGAGGTCCTGCGTGGGCCTCGCCCGAAACACCACGCTGAGAGAGCCTCCGCAAGGAAACTCCCATGGCATTCGAGAACTCTCCCTTCCGGTACGGCGCCCAGCAGCCGTCCGGGTATGCAGGCACCCAGGTCGATGTCGATCAGGGCCTGCGCACCTTCATGCTCGGCGTCTACAACAACATGGTCGTCGGGCTCGGCATCTCCGGCCTCGTCGCCCTCGGCCTGAACATGGCCGCGGTTGCGTCCTACCAGGGTACGCGCCCGATCCTGACCTCCTTCGGTCAGACCCTCTACACGAGCCCGCTCAAGTGGGTTCTGATGCTGGCCCCGCTCGCGTTCATCTTCGTCTTCTCGATGCGGATGGACCGGATGTCGGCCTCGTCGGCCCGGACGATGTTCTGGGCCTTCGCGGCGGTGATGGGCGCCTCGATGTCCTCGCTCCTCCTGGTCTTCACCGGGGCGAGCGTGGTGCGGGTGTTCTTCATCACGGCGGCGGCGTTCGGTTCGCTGAGCCTCTACGGCTACACGACCAAGCGCAGCCTGTCGGGCATGGGCTCGTTCCTGATGATGGGCCTGATTGGCATCATCCTGGCTTCGCTGGTGAACATCTTCTTCGCCTCGTCGGCGCTGCAGTTCGCCATCTCGGTGCTCGGCGTGCTGATCTTCGCGGGCCTGACCGCCTACGACACCCAGAAGCTCAAGGAGATGTATCTCTCCAGCAGCTTCGACGGTGAGATGGCGGCCAAGATGTCGGTGAACGGCGCCCTGACCCTCTATCTCGACTTCATCAACATGTTCCAGTTCCTGCTCAGCCTGGTCGGCGATCGCCGCTAAGTCCCGCACGAACCCGGATCCAGAAGCCCCGGCGGGAAACCGCCGGGGCTTCTTTTTTGGCCTGCGCGGATCGGGTGAGGGCGGCTATCATGCCGGCATGCCCCAACCGATCTCCGGCCTCTCCGCCTTCCCGATCACCCCGAGCGACGCGGACGGCCGCGTCGATGCCGCCGCCATGTGCCGGCTGCTGGAACGCCTCGTCGATGCACGGGTCGATTCGATCGGCCTGCTCGGCAGCACCGGGACCTACGCCTACCTGTCCCCGGACGAGCGGCGCCGCGTCGTCGAGATCGCCGCCGAGGCGGTGGCCGGCCGCGTGCCGCTTCTGGTGGGGATCGGGGCGCTGCGCACCGACGACGCGATCCGGCACGCTCGGGCGGCCCGGGCCGCGGGGGCCGACGTGGGCCTGCTTGCCCCCGTCTCGTACACGCCGCTCACCGACGACGAGGTGTATCGGCATTTCGCGGCCGTGGCGGGGGAGGGCGGCCTGCCGCTCGTGATCTACGACAACCCGGCGACCACGCATTTCCGGTTCTCGCCGGCGCTGATCGGCCGGATCGCGCGCCTGCCGGGCGTCGTGGCGGCCAAGTGCCCCGCGCCGGAGCCGGCGGCGGCCGAAGCGGGAGTTGCCGGTCTGACGGAAGCGGTCCCGGCGGAGTTTCCGGTCGGGTTCAGCGGAGACTGGAACGTGACCGAGGCGCTGCTCGCGGGCGGTACGGCCTGGTTCAGCGTGGCCGGCGGCCTGTTTCCGAAAACCTGCCTGGCGATCGTGCGCGCCGCCGAGGCCGGCGACGCCGCGCAGGCCCGGGCGTTGAACGAAGCGCTCGCGCCGCTCTGGGCGCTGTTCAAGGCGCACTCGAGCCTGCGGGTGGTCTACGCCCTCGCCGACCATCTCGGCCTCTGCCGCGCCGAACCACCGCGGCCGATCCTGCCGCTGCCGCCGGAGGTTCAGGCGGACATCGTCAGCACCGTCGAGCGGTTGAACCTCGCCTGAGGCGATCCTGGAACACTCACACCGCCCGGGGAGGGGGCTCCAGCACGGCGAGCACCCGGGCCAGCTCGGTCCCGCGCTTCATCACCAGTCCGCTGGCGGCGATCACTGCGTAGGCGCCCTGGCGGCGGGCGAGCTTCGGGTCCTTCTCGATCCGGTAGAGCGGCATCTCGGAGGCGCGGCGGTAGATCGAGAACACCGCCTTGTCCCGGCGGAAATCCATGGCGTAGTCGCGCCACTCGCCCGCCGCGACCTGCCGGCCGTAGAGGTTGAAGATCGTGCGCAGCTCGTCCCGGTTGAAGGCGATCTGCGGGGGTTCCGCACGGGCGGGGAACGGAATGACATGGCCCGCCGCTTCCTCGGGCCTCGACTCCGCGCTCGTCCGCTCCGTCATCGTCACTCCGTGGTGCCCATGCTGTGCCGAATGATGGCCCCCGCGCCCGCGACCCGCAAGGGTGGCCGCACCGGGGCCCCGTGTCGCCCACGACACATCCAAGCGACAAAAAACACGGTTCTGCCCGAATGCCGCCTTTCCCGGGCCGCGTTGCACTGGCACAACACTGCCTGAACCTCGCCGGCTCCTGCCGGACCAGCGGCCGAAACCCAGCTCCCCAGCCTTCGGTCGCCGGTCGGGATTCCAGAATTCGGCACTCCGAGGTTTCGAGACCCAATGACTTCAGGCCGCCCCTCTGGGCGGCCTTTTTTCGTGGCCTGTCCTGCGCCCCGGCAGGAGGGTCGTCCCGAGAGGCCGCTGCCGGCTCCGACATGCGGCCCGATGCGCGGCCCGATGCGCGGCCCGATGCGCGGCCCGATGCGCGGCCGGGGTGTTTTCGTTCTCCCGTTTGAAGCCGGATGCAGGTAAGGCGAGCCGCATCATGGGTCCGCCCGCCTTCGACGTCAGCTTCATCCAGGCCCTCGACACGCTGTTCGCGTGGCGCCGCGACGTGCGTCGGTTCCGGCCGGACGCCGTGGACCCGGACGCCCTGCGCGCCTGCCTGGCCGCGGCGCACCGGGCGCCGTCGGTGGGCAACAGCCGGCCCTGGCGGTTCGTACGCGTGTCCGACCCGACCCGGCGCGCTGCCGTGGCAAGCGACTTCTCCCGCTGCAACGCGGCAGCCGCGGAGGGCTACGACGCGGCACGGGCCGCCCGCTACCGGGCACTCAAGCTCGCCGGCTTGAACGAGGCGCCGGAACACCTCGCGGTGTTCTGCGACGACGCCACCGAGACCGGCCTCGGCCTCGGCCGCGCCAGCATGCCGGAGACCCTGGCCTATTCGGTGGTCGGGGCGGTTCAGTGCTTCTGGCTGGCGGCGCGGGCGCGCGGCCTCGGGGTCGGCTGGGTCTCGATCCTGGAGCCCGCCCGCGTCGCCGGGATCCTTGCGGTGCCGGAGACCTGGCGGCTGGTCGCCTACCTGTGCGTCGGCCATCCCGTCGAGGAGCATCGCGACCCGGAACTGGAGCGCCACGGCTGGCAGGCGGAAGACCCCCGCGGCACCCAGTTGTTTGAGCGCTGAGCCGTCCGGCCTCACGATTGAGGCTACTTCTTTACCCTCCCCAAGACTTCCCGGGAGAAGCAGAGCGTCAACCATAGCGCTCAAGGGAACGGCAAGCGCGGCCGTGGATTACTGGCCGGCATACGCTCACGCTTGTCGAGGAAGTCCAGGATGTCGGGTCGGGTGACGGCTTTATTCGGTTTGGCCGGCGCGATGCTGGCGGGTTGCTTCGGGGCGGCCCAGGCGCGGGAGGTGGTGCCGTTCCAGAACGGCGTCGCGCCGGGCTCGGTGGTGATCAGCGTGTCCCAGCGCAAGCTCTACCTGGTTAACGGCGACGGCACCGCGATCCGCTATCCCGTGGCGGTGGGCAAGCCCGGCAAGCAATGGTTCGGCACGGCCGCGATCGACGGCAAGTACGTCGCCCCGGCCTGGTCGCCGCCGGCCGAGGTCAAGCGCGACAACCCCCGGCTGCCGAACGTCATCGCGGGCGGCTCGCCCAGCAACCCGATGGGGGCGGCCGCGATGACGCTGGCCGGCGGAGAGTACGCGATCCACGGCACCAACCGGCCGAACTCGGTCGGGACCTACGCGTCTTATGGGTGCATCCGGATGTACAACCAGGATGTGGTCGATCTCTACGCCCGGGTCGATGTCGGCGCGCAGGTCTACATGACCCGGTGAGGGATTTCCCTTACTTCGCCGGCGGCGCCGTCGCCTCGACGGACGTGAAGGTCTCGAGGATCCGGTAGGTGTGCTCGGCGCCCGCCGGCACACAGTAGGAATCCCCCGGCGCGAGCGCGACCGTCTCGCCGCCGACCACCAGCTCCGCCCGGCCGCTGATGACGTAGCCCACGGTCTCGTGGGGCGAGGACGTCATCGGCTTGTCGGCGTTCGGCTCCTCGGCCCGCCACATGCGCATTCCGAGTCGCTCGCCGCGGGCCAGGGTGATCTCGCCGTGCGGTCCCGCGGCCGCGCCGTGGGCCGATACCTTCGTCGCCATCATCGTCTCCTGTCGGTGAACCAGCCCAACGGCGCCCGGCCCGCGACGTTCCGCGCCCGGTGTCGCGGCCTCGGCCTGGGTCGCCGCTTGACGCCTCCCGGGGGCGACAACAGGATGCGGTACCGGTCCGACAAGGCGCCCGACAGAGGCGTGGGCCGGTGCGACGCCGCGAATACGTTTGGGTCCGGCGCGTCGCCGAATCGACCGGAGGGACGCGCCATGCAGATCAAGGCGGCGATCGACAGGATTCCCGGCGGGCTCATGCTGGTCCCGCTCCTGCTGGGCGCCCTGTGCAAGACGTTCGCGCCGGGAGCGCCGGCCTATTTCAAGGGCTTCACGCAGGGGATCATGACCGGGGTGATCCCGATCCTGGCGGTCTGGTTCTTCTGCATGGGCGCGTCGGTCAGCCTGAAGGCGACCGGCACCGTCCTGCGCAAGTCCGGCACCCTCGTGCTGACCAAGCTGCTGTCGGCCTGGGCGATCGTGCTGGTGGCTGCGCTGTTCATCCCGCCCGAGGGCATCCAAACCGGCTTCTTCGCGGGCCTCTCGATCCTCGCGATCGTCTGCGCGATGGATATGACCAATGGCGGGCTCTACGCCTCCCTGATGCAGACCTACGGCAGCCCGGAGGAGGCGGGCGCGTTCATCCTGACCTCGATCGAGTCCGGCCCGCTGATGAGCATGATCATCCTGGGCGCTTCCGGGGCGGCGCATTTCGAGCCGCAGATCTTCGTCGGCGCGGTGCTGCCGTTCCTGGTCGGATTCCTGCTCGGCAACCTCGATCCGAAACTGCGCGCCCTGTTCGCCCCGGGCGGCCAGCTGATGATCCCGTTCTTCGCCTTCGCGCTGGGCAACACGGTGGATCTCAACAACCTGCTCTCGCCCCTCGCCGGACTCGGGATCGTGCTCGCGCTGGCCGTCATCGTGCTCACCGGGATACCGCTGATCCTGGCCGACAAGGCCATCGGGGGCGGAACCGGGACGGCGGGGCTCGCGGCCTCGTCCACCGCCGGGGCGGCCGCCGCCAACCCGCTGGCGATCGCGGCGGTGGCGCCGCAATTCGCCCCGGCGGCGCAGACCGCCACGGTGCTGGTGACGATCTGCATCATCGTCACGTCGATCCTAGTGCCGATCCTCACCGGGCTCTGGTACCGCCGGTTCGGGGCGGGCGCGGCGGAGGCCAGGGCCGAGCCGCCGCCGACGCCGACGCCCTTCGAGGGCGTGCCCGCGGAGTAGGGTCGGGGGGCGGCTCAGAAATCGACCGCGAGACCCTTCACCTCCCAATCCTGGTAGCGCACCGGCTCCAGGCCACCGCGGCCGAGATGCTCCGGCGCGGCGCGGATCGCAGCCGCGCGGGCATCGATCGCGGCCCGGCGCTCGGCCGCCTCGGCCAGGGCACGCTCGGCCGCAGGGCTGAGTTTGCGCGGGGCCGCGGCGGCGCCATCGGTCGCATCCTGTCCGTTCGGGTCTTGCATCGCGGTCGCTCGGGTGTGAGGGCGTGTGTCAGCGGATCATCGGGTTCAGGAGTAGAAGTGGCATCGCGGGACACAGGCCGCAACATTCCGGTCGAGACATCGACGGGTACGCCCGACACCGCGGGGCTCGGCGCCCGGCGGGCCGCCCTGAATGCGGTGGCCGAGATCATCGGCCAGGAGCGCCCCCCGGCCCTCGAGGAGACCCTGGCCCAGGCGATCCGGACGGAGAACCTGAGCCCCGCCGATGCGGGCCTGGCCCGGGCGATCGCGGTGGCGACCTTCCGGCGCTACGGCCTGATCCGGGCGGCCCTCGCCGCCCGGCTCGAGCGCGGCCTGCCGGTCGACAAGCCGCGGCTCACCGCGCTGCTCGCCACCGCGACGGCCCAGATCCTCGACCTCGCGGTCCCCGACCACGCCGCGGTCGATTGCGCGGTGCGACTCGCCAAGGGGGACAACCGCACCGCGCATCTGGCCGGCCTGGTCAACGCGGTGCTGCGCCGGGTCGTGCGGGAGCGCGACGCGATCCTGGCCGCCTCCGCCGACGCGCTGGCCGTCAACACGCCGGACTGGCTGGCGAGCCGCTGGGTCGCGGCCTACGGACCGGAGCGGGCGGCCGCCATCGCGCAGGCCCATCTCGCCGGGGCGGCGATCGACCTGACCCCACGCGGCGACGCGGCCGCGTGGGTCGAGCCGCTCGGTGCGGTGCGCCTGCCGACCGGCTCCCTCCGGCTGCCGGAGAACGGGCCGGCGATTCCCGACCTGCCGGGCTTCCAGGAGGGCGCCTGGTGGGTTCAGGACGCCGCCGCCGCGATCCCGGCGCGGCTGCTCGCCCCGCAGGCGGGCGCCCGGGTGCTCGATCTCTGCGCCGCCCCGGGCGGCAAGACGATGCAGCTCGCTGCCACCGGCGCGCGGGTGACGGCGGTCGACCGCTCGGCGCCGCGGCTGGAGCGCCTCCGCGAGAACGTCGCCCGCCTCGGCCTCGACGTCGAGATCGCGGTCTCCGACGCCCTGGCCTTCCAGGCCCAGGACCACGACGCGGTGCTGCTCGACGCCCCGTGCTCGGCCACCGGCACGATCCGGCGCCACCCCGACGTGGCCTGGACCAAGTCGAAGTCCGACATCATCCGGCTGTCGCTGCTCCAGGTCAGGCTCCTCCAGAGCGCGGCCGAGTTGGTGCGCCCGGGCGGTCGGCTGGTCTACTGCACCTGTTCACTGGAGCCCGAGGAGGGCGAAGCGCAGATCGCCGCCTTCCTGGCCCGGGACACCCGCTTCGCGCGCGTGCCGGTGCGGCCGGAGGAGATCGGCGGCGCGGCCGAGATGATCGACGGCAACGGGGACCTGCGCACCCTGCCGTGCCACCTGCCCGAGGTCCCGGGCGCCCGCGGCGGCCTGGACGGCTTTTTCGCGAGCCGGCTCGAACGCGTGGGGTGAGGAGCGCCCCGCGGCCCTTTCCGTCATCGCGGGCGCGGCGACGCATCCGAGCAGAGCACGCGATCGAGAACGGGCGGATCCTTGGGCGAGGGACCGCGCGCGACCGGGTGCAGGCCGATCGGCACCCTACGCCGCCCTTGACAATGTTCCTATTTTGTGCTCATTAGCCGTCACCTGTCCTTCGGCGGTGTGGGGGTGACTCCACGGCGCTCCTCGGGGGTCCGTCCGGTGGCTGACCGGCGGGCTCGGGGGATGGGGCGATGCCCGCGTCGGTGGCTCTCAGCCGCCATCGCCCCGGGCGGCGTGCCGATGCAGGGCGTGTCTCGGATGCGGGCGTGAAGATCGGGCGGTAGTCTGCCCGGCGGGGTGCGGAAATGCCCCCGCGGCGACCCGGATCTGGGCGTGACCCTCAGAAACCTGCGGACCCGCCCACTACGAGGCGGATGTCGGGTGGAAGGCCACGGCGGTGATGCGGGTTCCGGGGGCGTCTCGGCTGCGATTGCGGCTTGGGCGCCATGGGCAGTGACCGCTAACACGGAGTCGCGGGGATCGGGGCGTCGCACAGACATCGCGACGAGACAGACGGCACCGGCCGGGGACCATGCCCGGCCGATGCCGCGGGTCGCCGCGGGGATCGGATCCCGCGCGTAACTTGGCCGACACCTGGGTTCCCGCGGCGTCCCGCGTCCAGCGTGCTGAATCTTCTTGGGCCATGCCCCCGGCGCACCAGGCGCGCGGGGACGATGAGGCCTGTCGGGAGGTCGCGTGCGAACCGTTGATTCGATCCGTCTGGTCTGGATCGACTAGGTTGGCTGATGAATATCCGCCGCCGAGATCTTTCGGCCGGGGATCGATAGGTTTTTGTCACACTTCGTTCGAGGAGTAAGGCGGAGCCGCCGTTGAGGCGGGGAACGATTATCGCTAGCGTGCCGCCAAATCGGGAGGATGCACGGCAACCGTGCACGGGATGGATATGGCACACGCAACCCACGCGACGACCGCGCCCGGCGCTCCCCGCGAGCCCTGGTACAAGGTCCTCTATATCCAGGTCCTGATCGCCATCGTGCTCGGCGTCCTGCTGGGCTGGTACGACCCGGCCACCGGCAAGGCGATGAAGTGGCTCGGCGACGCCTTCATCGGCCTGATCAAGATGATGATCGCGCCGATCATCTTCTGCACCATCGTACACGGCATCGCGTCTGTCGGTGATCTCAAGAAGGTCGGCCGGGTCGGCGTGAAGGCGCTGGTCTATTTCGAGGTCGTCTCCACCCTGGCGCTGCTGATCGGCGTGCTGGTCGGCGAGGTGATCCGGCCGGGTGCCGGCTTCAACGCCGACCCGACGAAGCTCGATGCCAGCAAGGTCGCGAGCTACGCCAACAAGGCGGCCGCCGATTCCACCGTCGCCCACATCCTGGCGATCATCCCCAAGAGCTTCCTGGATCCCTTCGCCACCGGCGACCTGCTGCAGGTGCTTCTGATCTCGATCCTCACCGGCGTGGTCGTGACCAGCCTCGGCGAGCGCGCGGCCGCGGTGAACAGCGCGATCGATACCGCCGGGCAGATCTTCTTCAAGATCATCGGCATCGTGGTGAAGCTCGCCCCCGTGGGCGCCTTCGGCGCGATGGCGTTCACCATCGGCGAGTACGGCATCCAGAAGGTCTACGACCTCGCCTGGCTGGTCGGCACCTTCTACGTCACCGCGATCCTGTTCGTGGTCGTGGTACTGGGCAGCATCGCCAAGGTCGCGGGCTTCTCGATCTTCCGCTTCCTCGCCTACATCAAGGACGAGCTGCTGATCGTGGTCGGCACGTCCTCGTCGGAGACCGTGCTGCCGCAGCTGATGACCAAGATGCGCCGGCTCGGCGCCTCGGATTCGGTGGTCGGCCTCGTGGTCCCGACCGGCTACTCGTTCAACCTCGACGGCACCAACATCTACATGACGCTCGCCACGCTGTTCCTGGCGCAGGCGGTGGGTGCGGACCTGACCTTCGCGCAATACGCGACGATCATCCTGGTGGCGATGCTGACCTCGAAGGGCGCCTCCGGCGTCACGGGCGCCGGCTTCATCACCCTGGCGGCCACGCTCTCGGCGATCCCGAACAGCCCGGTCCCGGTCGCCGCCATGACCCTGGTGCTCGGTATCGACAAGTTCATGTCCGAGTGCCGCGCGCTCACCAATCTCGTGGGCAACGGCGTCGCCTGCGTGGTGGTCAGCCGCTGGGAGGGCGAGCTCGACATGGCCAAGCTCAACGAGGTGATGGCCCATCCGGTCGCGATCGGCACCGACATCTCCGACCACGCGCCGCAGCCGATGGGGACCGACACCAAGGTCACCAAGGTCGCTGCGGCGGAGTGATGCCGGCGCCCAGCGGGCGGGCTCGCCTCGGCATCGATCTCGGCGGCACCAAGATCGCCGGGATCGTGCTGGATTCCAGCGGCGCGACCCTGGCCGAGGCCCGGGTCCCGGCCCCGCGCGGCGATTACCGGGGCACCCTCGACGCCCTGGCCGCCCTGGTGGAGCGACTGGAAGCCGAAGCCGGCGCCGCGTCCGGCGCTCCTTGCAGCGTCGGCATCGGCATGCCCGGCAGCCTGTCGCCGGCGACCGGCCTCGTGCGCAACGCCAACTCCCACTGGCTCAACGGTCATCCGTTCGGGATCGACCTCGCGCAGCGGCTCGACCGTCCGGTCCGGATCGAGAACGACGCCAACTGTCTCGCGGTCTCTGAGGCGGTCGACGGCGCCGGGGCCGGCGCCCGGGTGGTCTGGGCGGTGATCCTGGGCACCGGGGTCGGATCGGGCATCGCCATCGACGGCCGCGTGCTCACCGGCCGCAACGGCATCGCGGGCGAGTGGGGCCACGGCCCCCTGCCGGCGCCCACCCCCGACGAGCAGCCAGGACCGGATTGCTATTGCGGTCGCCGGGGCTGCGTCGAGACCTGGCTGTCCGGGCCAGGACTCGCCGCCGACCATGCCCGTCGGCACGGCGGCCATCGCACCGCCGAGGCTGTCGTCTCTGCCGCCCGCGACGGCGACGAGGACGCGCGGAAAACCCTGACGACGCATCTCGACCGGCTCGGGCGCGCCGCGGCCCAGGTGGTCAACCTGCTGGATCCGGACGTGATCGTGATTGGCGGCGGCCTGTCGCGCATCCCCGAGCTGATCGCCGGACTGCCCGGTGCGATCGCCCCGCACGTCTTCTCCGACGCCTTCGACACCCCCGTGCGCGCCAGCCTCCATGGCGACGCCTCCGGGGTGCGCGGTGCGGCCTGGCTCTGGGAAGCCGACCGATAACACCCGCTCGAGAGCTGGCCGCCGCTCCGGGATGCCGATGCGCCGGCGCCGGAGGAGCCTTGGACATCGCGGGCGTCGGGCGAACCTGAAAGTTACCTCCAAGGCCCGGCCGGGCGGCGCAGCCCGGGGCAAGGCGGCGGGAGGCCACAGGGGGGAGACCACAGGGACGTGTACGGCGGGCCCCTTGCCCATGCCGGGAGGGCAGGGCAGGAGGGCCGCACCCGCTACCGCGAAGCCCCGATGATCGTCCGCACCCGGCCCAACCTGTTCACCCTGCTATTCACGATGCAGGGCTCGATCCTGCCGCGGGTGGCCCAGAAACTCGTCGGGATCGTCGCGGTCTCCTGCCTCGTGGTCTGGGCGGAGGCGCGCTGGCCCGCTTTCTTCCCGGTGACCGCCGGGGTCGCGCCGTTCACGCTGGTCGGCCTCGCCCTGTCGATCTTCCTGAGTTTCCGTAACAACGCCTGCTACGAGCGCTGGTGGGAGGCTCGGAAGGCCTGGGGCAGCCTGATCGGCGAGGTGCGCAACCTCGCCCGCCTGATGCCGGCCCTGCTGCCGGCCGCCGAGGCGGCGCCCCAGCTGCGGCGCCTGTCGGCCTTCGCGCACGGCCTGCACGCCCGCCTGCGCGGCCTCGACGAGGCCCGCGCGGTGGACGGGAAGGCGCTGGGCTCGGACCTCTGCGGCCCGAACCCGACCGATTCGGTCCTGGCCGCCATGACCCGCGACCTCGCCGGGCTGATGCGGGCCGGGCGCCTCACCGACATCCAGTTCGGCCTTCTGGAAACCCGGATCGAGGCCCTGTCCGGGGTGCACACCGCCTGCGAGCGGATCGCCAACACGCCGCTGCCCTTCGCCTACACGCTGCTCGTCTACCGTACGGCCTGGCTCTACTGCCTGCTGCTGCCGGTGGGCCTCGCGGGCTCGCTCGGCTGGGCGACGCCGGTCGTGGTGGCGCTCGTCGGCTACACGTTCTTCGGCCTCGACGCCCTCGGCGACGAATTGGAGGAGCCGTTCGGCACCGAGCCGAACGACCTGCCCCTCGACGCGATGGTCCGGGCCGTCGACCGCATCGTCCACCACGCCCTGGGCGAACCGATGCCGGCGCCGCTCGCACCGGACGGGTATTGGCTGCGGTAGCGCCGGGATCAGGCGTTCCAGGCACGCAGGACCGGTTCGCTGCGGTCGTGCTCGTAGCCCAGCACGCTGACGCTGGCGGTACCGAGCACCAGCAGCGCGCCGCCCTCCGGCGGCAGGCCGATCCAGCGGGCGGCGAGCACGCGCAGACAATGGGCACTGGAAAAGAGGATCAGGTCCGCATCCAGGGCGCGGATCCGGGCGATGACCCGGTCGGCCCGGGCGCCGACATCGGCGGCCGTTTCGCCGCCGGGGCAGCCGTCGCGAAAAAGCCGCCAGCCCGGGCGCTCGGCCAGGATCTCCTTCGTGGTCCGGCCCTCGTAGGCGCCATAATCCCACTCGGCGAGGTCCGGGTCGATCGTGCGGGCCGCGCCGAACCCCGCGAGCGCGCAGGTGGTCGCCGCACGACTCGACGGGCTCGACCAGACCGCCGCATAGGCTCCGGCCGCCAGGCGCGGCGCGAGGGTACGGGCCGCCGCCTCGCCCACCGGCGTCAACAGGATGTCGCTGCGCCCGGTATGCTGCCCGGACAAGCTCCAGGCGGTCTCACCGTGTCGGACCAGAGTGATCTGTGGGAGCTTGGTCTGGGACATGCGCGCCTCCGGGTGCCTGCACGCAACGCACCTGCGCGCATCCGGCACCCAAAAACCAGGCAATACGCTGGCACCGCAACATCACCCTTGCGCCTCCGATGAAACGGACATAAACATATCTTTATGTCTAGCGCTGAGAGTCGAACGGCGGGATCGATCCCTTTTCCAGAAGCCCTGGGCGTCCTGCGCGCGGCGGCCGAGGAGACGCGCCTGCGCATCCTGGCGCTGCTCACCGACGGCGAATTGTCGGTCTCCGACCTCACCGACATCCTGGGCCAGTCGCAGCCGCGCATCTCACGCCACCTCAAGCTCTTGGTGGAAGCCGGTCTCGTCGAGCGGCATCGGGAAGGAGCCTGGGCTTTCTTCCGCCTGTCCGAGGCCCGTGCCGGCCTGGCCGACCCCCTCCTGTCCGGGTTGGACCGGAATACGCCACCGCTCTCGGAGGATCGGGCCCGGCTCGACGCGGTCCGCACCCAGAGGGCCGAGACGGCCCAGACTTTCTTTGCCCGACTGGCGCCCAAATGGGATGAGCTGCGCTCCCTGCACGTTCCCGAGGCGACGGTCGAGGCGGCGGTCCTCGATGCGCTGGGCGAGCGCCCCCTCGGCAGCCTGATCGATCTCGGCACCGGCACCGGCAAGATGCTCGGCCTGCTCGCCCCGCGGGCCGCCCGGGCCACTGGCCTCGATTCGAGCCACGCCATGCTGTCGGTCGCCCGGGCCAACCTGGAGCGGCGGGGTTTGTCGCGCGTGGACTTGCGCCAGGGCGATATCCACGCGCCGCCCTTCGCCCGGGCGAGCTTCGATCTGGTGGTGGTGCATCAGGTGCTCCACTATCTCGACGATCCGGCCCGTGCCCTGCGGGGCGCCGTGCGTCTCGTGGCGCCGGGCGGACGGCTCCTGGTGGTGGATTTCGCGCCGCACGATCTCGAATTCCTGCGGACGAGCCAGGCCCATCGCCGGCTCGGCTTCTCCGCGGACCAAGTCTCCGGCTGGCTGGCCGAGGCTGGGCTCGCCACGGTCGCAACCCGCGATCTGGTGCCCCGGGAGGTCGGCCAGCTGACCGTCACGCTGTGGCTCGCGCAGGAAGCCGGTCACCGGCAGCCCGGCCTCGACCGCGCCGCCGAACCGCTCCAGCGAGCGGTCGCCTGACCCCGAAGTCCGGCGACCCTCACACAACCTGTCACCCTTATCGTCTGAACCGACCGACATAGAGGACGAGATCCGATGCGCCGCCCCACCCACCGCGCCAGCCGAGACGGCTACCACCCGATCCGCGTCTCGATCGAATTCTTCCCCCCCAAGACCGACGAGATGGAGAAGGTCCTGTGGTCGTCGATCGAGCGTCTGGCACCGCTTCAGCCGAAATTCGTCTCCGTGACCTACGGGGCGGGCGGCTCGACCCGGGAGCGCACACACAACACGGTCGCCCGGATGATCCGCGAGACGACCCTCAAGCCGGCTGCGCACCTGACCTGCGTGGATGCCAGCCGCGAGGAGATCGACGCGGTTGTGCAGTCCTATTGGGATGTCGGCGTCCGCCACATCGTGGCCCTGCGCGGCGATCCGGCCGACGGCGTCGGCCACGCCTACCGGCCGCATCCTGAAGGCTACGCCACGACCGCCGAGTTGGTGGCGGGAATCAAGCGCATCGGCGACTTCAAAGTCTCGGTCTCGGCTTATCCCGAGAAGCACCCGGAGGCCGCCACCCTCGATGCCGACATCGACGCCCTGAAGGCCAAGGTCGATGCCGGCGCCGACCAGGCGATCACGCAGTTCTTTTTCGAGAACGAGGTCTATCTGCGCTATCTCGAGAAGGTCCGGGCCGCCGGGATCACGATCCCGATCATCCCGGGCATCCTGACGGTGCAGAACTTCAAGCAGTCGGCGAACTTCGCCCGGCGCACCGGTGCCTCGGTGCCCTACTGGCTGGCAGCCCGGTTCGAGGGGCTGGACAACGACGTGGAGACCCGCCGGCTCGTCGCCGCCGCCGTGGCGGCCGAGCAGGTGCTCGACCTGGTGGACGAGGGCGTCCAGGACTTCCACTTCTACTCGATGAACCGCTCCGACCTCGTCTACGCGATCTGCCACCTGCTCGGCCTGCGCGCGCAGGCGCCGAAGCTGGCGGCGGAGAAGGCGGCGGCTTAAATTCAGCTGCGCCCGGTTCGGGCGGCAGGGGGTTAGGACCATGACCGAACCGCAGGATAGCGTTCTTCCGATTCGCCGGGGGATACGGACCGATATACGAGACCGCAGGCGGAATGCCGCGCGCGCGTTCACCGTGGTCAACCAGCGACTCGACCAAATCGAGCGTCGGTCCGGCAATCTTCAGGACGCCGTCGACGGCGAATCGCTCCTCGGGCGCTACGCGGCGGCTGAGGTCGAAGAACGTGTCGACGCGATCGAGACGCGGCCCGCCGCCCTGGGGAAGGCGCACTGATCCGGTCGAACGCCGGACCGGTTCAAGACAAGATCACACCCTCCGCCTCGTCCTGAGGTACCGCGACGCGGCCTCGCGGGAGGGTTCCAGGGAACGCTAAGACATCTGGGGGCCACCTTCGAGGCCTCCGTTTCGCTCCGGCACCTCAGGTTGAGGTGATCTGTTGGGACCGATCATGACTGACTTTCCGCCCGTCGACGGCACCGAGATCGCAACCGCGCTGCGCCAGCGCGCGTCGGAGAAGATCCTCGTCCTCGACGGGGCGATGGGCACCGTCATTCAGCGGCTCGGTCTGACCGAGGCGGATTTCCGCGGCGACCGGTTCAAGGATCATCCGAACGACCAGAAGGGCAACAACGACCTCCTGATCCTGACGCAGCCGGACGCGATCCGGCAGATCCATCTGGATTACTTCCTGGCCGGCGCCGACGTCTGTGAGACCAACACGTTCTCCGGCACCACCATCGCGCAAGGCGATTACGGCCTCGAATCGATCATCCACGAC
This sequence comes from Methylobacterium sp. CM6246, assembly GCF_054818005.1. Lineage (NCBI taxonomy): Bacteria > Pseudomonadati > Pseudomonadota > Alphaproteobacteria > Hyphomicrobiales > Methylobacteriaceae > Methylobacterium > Methylobacterium sp. CM6246. The sequence continues at coordinate 4,511,132 of NZ_JBTXKY010000001.1, read as the reverse complement.
CTGAACCGGGAGGGCGCGCGGCTCGCCCGCGAGGCGGCGCAGCTCGCTGAGAAACAGGATGGTCGCCGCCGCTTCGTCGCCGGCGCCATCGGCCCGACGAACCGTACGCTGTCGATCTCGCCGGACGTGAACAATCCCGGCTACCGCGCAGTGACCTTCGATCAGGTCAAGACCGCCTACATGGAGCAGGTCCGCGGCCTGATCGCCGGCGGCGCCGAGCTGATCCTGATCGAGACGATCTTCGACACGCTCAACGCCAAGGCAGCAGTGGCCGCGGCCTGGGACGTGTTCGAGGAGACCGGGATCCGCCTGCCGATCCAGATCTCCGGCACGATCACCGACCTGTCGGGCCGGACGCTGTCGGGCCAGACTCCGGCGGCATTCTGGAATGCGCTCCGCCACTCCGATCCGCTGACCTTCGGCCTGAACTGCGCGTTGGGTGCCCGCGAAATGCGCGGCCACATCGCCGAGCTGTCGCGGATCTGCGACACCCTGGTCTGCGCCTACCCGAACGCCGGCCTGCCCAACGAGTTCGGTCTCTACGACGAGAGTCCGGAGGCCATGGGGGCGCTGGTCGGAGAGTTCGCGCAAGCCGGCCTGGTCAACATGGTCGGAGGGTGCTGCGGCACCACGCCGGATCATATCCGGGCGATCAGCGAGGCGGTCGCCGGCAAGACGCCCCGGCAGACCCCCGAGATCCCGCGCCTGATGCGGCTCTCGGGCCTGGAGCCCTTCGTGCTCACCAAGGAAATCCCGTTCGTGAACGTCGGTGAGCGCACCAACGTCACCGGGTCGGCCAAGTTCAGGAAGCTCATCACCAACGGCGACTTCGCCGCCGCCCTCGATGTCGCCCGCGATCAGGTCGCGGCGGGCGCCCAGGTGATCGACGTCAACATGGACGAAGGCCTGCTCGACTCGCAGAAGGCGATGGTCGAGTTCCTCAACCTCGTCGCTGCCGAGCCCGATATCGCCCGGGTCCCGGTCATGGTCGATTCCTCGAAGTTCGAGGTGATCGAGGCCGGCCTGAAATGCATCCAGGGCAAGGCGATCGTGAACTCGATCTCCATGAAGGAGGGCGAGGAGAAGTTCATCGAGGCCGCCAAGATCTGCCGCTCCTACGGGGCTGCCGTGGTGGTGATGGCCTTCGACGAGCAGGGCCAGGCGGACACCTACGAGCGCAAAGTCGAGATCTGCACCAAGGCCTACCGGATCCTGACCGAGCAGGTCGGCTACCCGCCGGAAGACATCATCTTCGATCCGAACATCTTCGCGGTGGCCACCGGCATCGAGGAGCATAACGGCTACGGGGTCGCCTTCATCGAGGCGACCCGGACGATCCGCGAGACCCTGCCGCACGCCCACATCTCAGGCGGCGTCTCGAACCTGAGCTTCGCGTTCCGCGGCAACGAGCCGGTGCGCGAGGCGATGCACGCAGTGTTCCTGTACCACTGCATCCAGGTCGGGATGGACATGGGTATCGTCAACGCCGGCCAGCTGGCCGTCTACGACGAGATTCCGGCGGAGCTGCGCGAGCTGTGCGAGGACGTGGTCCTCAACCGCCGGGACGATTCCACCGAGCGCCTGCTGGAATCGGCCGAGCGCTTCAAGACCGGTGCCTCCGCCCAGGCCAAGACGGCCGACCTGACCTGGCGCGAAGCCCCTGTGGCCAAGCGCATCGAGCACGCGCTGGTCAACGGCATCACCGAGTACATCGTCGCCGACACCGAGGAGGCGCGGCAGGGCGTCGAGCGCCCGCTCCACGTCATCGAGGGCCCGCTGATGGCCGGCATGAACGTGGTCGGCGACCTGTTCGGCGCCGGCAAGATGTTCCTGCCCCAGGTGGTGAAGTCCGCCCGGGTGATGAAGCAGGCGGTCGCCTATCTCGAGCCTTACATGGAGGAGGAGAAGCGCGCCAATGGTGGCGACGGCAAGCGCCAGGCCGCCGGCAAGGTGCTGATGGCCACCGTGAAGGGCGATGTGCACGACATCGGCAAGAACATCGTCGGCGTCGTGCTTGCCTGCAACAACTATGAGATCATCGATCTCGGCGTGATGGTCCCGGCCGCCAAGATCCTCGACGTGGCCCGCAAGGAGAACGTCGACATCGTCGGCCTGTCCGGCCTGATCACGCCGTCGCTCGACGAGATGGTCCATGTCGCGGGCGAGATGGAGCGCGAGGGTTTTTCCGTGCCGTTGCTGATCGGCGGCGCCACCACGAGCCGCGTCCACACCGCGGTGAAGATCCACCCGGCCTACGCCAAGGGTCAGGCGGTCTACGTCACCGATGCAAGCCGCGCAGTCGGCGTGGTGTCGAGCCTGCTGTCGAAGGAGACCCGCGACACGACGATCGAGAAGGTGCGTGCCGAGTACGCCAAGGTCTCGGCCGCCCATGCCCGCTCGGAGCTCGACAAGCAGCGCCTGCCCCTGGCCAAGGCCCGAGCCAACGCGTTCAAGGTCGATTGGTCGGGCTACGCGCCGAAGAAGCCGGCCTTCACGGATGCCCGGGTGTTCGGGTCTTACGAGGTCGCCGACCTCGTCCCCTACATCGACTGGACGCCGTTCCTGCAGACCTACGAGTTCAAGGGCCGCTTCCCGGCGATCCTCGACGACCCGGACCAGGGTCCCGCTGCACGCGCCCTCTACGAGGATGCGCAGGAGATGCTCAAGCAGATCGTGGCGGAGCGCTGGTTCAACCCGAAGGGCGTGATCGGCTTCTGGCCGGCCAACAGCGTCGGCGACGACATCGTGCTCTACACCGGCGAGAGCCGCAGCGATCGGCTGGCGACCTTCCACGGTCTGCGCCAGCAGCTCTCGAAGCGTGACGGCCGGCCCAACACCTGCCTGTCGGACTTCGTCGCCCCCGCGGAAACCGGCATCGCCGATTACGTCGGCGGCTTCGTGGTGACGGCCGGCCTGGAGGAGGTGCGGATCGCCGAGCGGTTCGAGCGGGCCAACGACGATTACCGGGCGATCCTTGTGAAGGCGCTGGCCGACCGGATCGCCGAGGCCTTCGCCGAGCGCATGCACGAGCGCGTCCGTCGGGAGTTCTGGGGCTACGCGGCGGACGAGAGCTACACGCCGGCGGAACTGACGAGCGAGCCCTATGCCGGCATCCGCCCGGCCCCGGGCTACCCGTCCCAGCCCGATCACACCGAGAAGACGCAGTTGTTCGATCTCCTGAAGGCCGAGCGACGGATCGGGGTGAAGCTGACCGAGTCCTACGCCATGTGGCCGGGCTCCTCGGTCTCGGGACTCTACCTGGCGCACCCGCAAGCGCATTACTTCGGCGTCGCCAAGGTCGAGCGCGATCAGGTCGAGGACTACGCCCTGCGCAAGGGCATGGACATCCGTGAGGTCGAGCGCTGGCTCGGGCCGATCCTGAACTACGACCCGACGCGGTATCTGGCGGAGGCCGCGGAGTAGGGCGGCAGCCACGCCTCCAGCGGCGGCCCGACTCCGTAAAGCGGGGTCGCCGCCGGATGCGTCGTGCGATCGACCGGGATCAGCAGGTCCCGGCGCCGCGCGTGTTGACGTAGAGCGCGTAGACCGAATGCGAGGCGGACATCAGCAGCAGGTTGCGCTCGAGGCCGCCGAAGCAGAGGTTGGCGCAGCGCTCGGGCAGGCGGATCCGGCCGATCGGATTGGCTTGCGGCGATAGGACGAGCACGCCGTCCTCGGCCTCGCTCATGCCCCAGCCGCACCACAGGTTGCCATCGACGTCGACCCGGAATCCGTCCGGCGTCCCCGTGCCGGCGTCGAAGAACACCCGTCCGTTGGCGGCCTTGGTGCCGTTATCGACGATGTCGTAGACGCGGATCAGGCGGTTCGGCTTGGCGCGCGCCTCGATGACGTAGAGCTTGGACTCGTCTGGTGAGAAGGCCAGCCCGTTCGGACCCGCGAGCCCCGCCACTGCAAGGCTCGCCTGCCCGCTGGCCGGGTCGATCCGGTAGACGTTGCCCGGAAGCTCCGGAGCCGCCATCGACTCGTGCGGGTTCGGCCCGAAGGCCGGGTCCGTGAACCAGACGGCGCCGTCGGAATGGCAGACCACGTCGTTGGGCGAATTGAGCGGCTTGCCGTCGAACCGATCGAGCAGCGTGGTGATCGAACCGTCATGCTCGGTCCGGGTGACGCTCCGGGTCTTGTGCTGGCAGGTGACGAGGCGCCCTTGCCGGTCCCGGGTGTTGCCGTTGGCATAGGCGGACGGCTTGCGGAACACCGTGAGCGCGCCGGAGGCCTCGTCCCAGCGCATGATCCGGTCGTTGACCACGTCGCTGAACAGCAGCGCCCCCATGTCGCCGAACCAGACCGGCCCCTCGGCCCAGCGCAGGCCGGTGGCGACCCGCTCCACGGTGGCGGAGGCCAGGCGGTACTTGGCAAAAGCCGGATCGAGCACCTCGACGGCCGGATCGGGCACACGCTGCGACGGCTCCCATCCGGCTCCGGCGGCCCGCGCGGCTCCAAGCAGGGCCGCACCCGCGAGCAGGCCCCTGCGTGCGATCGTGGCCATATACCCTCCCTCTCCGTTTCCGCCGCCGGCGCTTGCCGGCAGCGTGCAGGCCGCTGTGTCGATGGGCTTCCTTGCGCCGGGCTGGGATCGCGGGCGGCGGGTTGGCGTCAGTGGATCTCGGGTTCGGGAATGCCGCCGGCGCCCTCCAGGAAATCGAAGTCGCAGCCCTCGTGCGCCTGCCGGACGTGCTGGGCGAACAGGCGGTTGTAACCCCGTGGATAGGCCCGGTTCGGCGGTACGAACGCGGCCACGCGCGCGGCGATCTCGGCTTCGTCGAGGTGCAGGTGAATGCGCCGCTCGGCTACGTCGACCGTGATGCGGTCGCCGTTGCGCACCGCCGCCAGCGGCCCGCCGACCGCCGATTCCGGGGAGACGTGCAGGATGCAGGCACCGTAGCTGGTGCCGCTCATGCGCGCGTCCGAGATCCGCAGCATGTCGCGCACACCCTGCCGGAGCAGCACCTTCGGGATCGGCAGCATTCCCCATTCCGGCATGCCGGGGCCGCCGACCGGGCCGGCGTTGCGCAGGACCATGATGTGGTCCGGGGTGACGTCGAGGTCGAGGTCGTTCACCGCCGCGCTCATGGCGTCGTAATCGTCGAACACCAGGGCCGGGCCGGTATGCTTGAGGAAGCGCGGGTCCGCGGCCGGCGGCTTGATCACGCACCCATGCGGCGCAAGGTTGCCGTACAGGATCGCGGTGCCGCCGGTCGTCACGATCGGCTTGTCCAGCGGGCGGATCACGTCGTCGTTGTAGACGCTCATGCCGGCGAGCCCGTCGCCGACCGTACCGCCCGTGACCGAGCGGGCGTCGAGGTGGAGGAGGGGGGACAGCCGCACCATCAGCGCCCGGATGCCGCCGGCGATGTGGAAATCCTCCATCAGCCACTGGCCCGAGGGCCGCAGGTTGGCGATCACCGGCACCTTCTGGGCGAACTCGTCGAACTCCGCGAGCTTGATCGGGATCCCGGCCCGCCCGGCCATCGCCACCAGATGGATCATCGCGTTGGTCGAGCCGGCCAGCGCGTTGTGGACCACCAGGGCGTTGTCGATCGAGCGCCGGTCGAGGATGTCGGACGGCTTCAGGTCCTCCCAGATCATCTCGACGATGCGCCGGCCGCAGGCGCTGGCCATGCGGGGGTGATCGGCGTCGGCCGCCGGGATCGAGGCCGAGCCCGGAAGCGACAGGCCGAGAGCCTCGGTGATCGACGTCATCGTCGAGGCCGTGCCCATGGTCATGCAGGTTCCCGCCGAGCGGGCGATGCCCGCCTCCATGTCGTTCCACTGCTGCGTGGTGATGGCGCCGGCTTCCTTCTCGGCCCAGTACTTCCACACGTCGGAGCCCGAGCCGAGGATCGTGCCGCCGGAATGCCCGCGCATCATCGGCCCGGCCGGCAGGAAGATCATCGGCAGGTTCATGGAGATGCCGCCCATAACCGTGCCGGGCGTGGTCTTGTCGCAACCGCCCATCAGCACCGCCCCGTCGACCGGGTGCTGACGCAGCAGTTCCTCCACCTCCATGGCCAGGAGGTTTCGGTAGAGCATCGTGGTCGGCTTGACGAAGTTTTCGGACAAGGAGAGCGCCGGGAGTTCGATCGGGAACCCACCCGCCTGCCACACGCCGCGCTTCACGTGCTCGACGCGCTCGCGGAAGTGGAGGTGGCAGGGATTGATGTCGCTCCAGGTATTGATGATCCCGACGATCGGCTTGTCGCTGAAATCGGCGCGCTCGTAGCCCATCTGAAGCATGCGCGATCGGTGACCGAAGCTGCGCAGGTCGGTGGCGCCGAACCAGCGCTGGCTGCGCAGATCGCCGAGGTCTTTCTTGCGTGCAGTCATTCAGACGGTCTCCGGTCTCGCGCGTTCGGTTGCGGCAACGACCGGCGGTCCCGCGGCGGTTCCCGGATCCGCCGAGGATGCGATGGGCCGAACCGCCAGAAGGGTAATCGTCGCAGAAGCGCACGCACAGGCTGCCAGGAAGTACAGCCCGGCCTCGTAGGTGCCCGTCGCGTCTTTCAGCCAGCCAAGGACATAGGGGCCGACGAAGCCGCCGAGATTGCCGATCGTATTGATCAGCGCGATGCCCCCGGCCGCAGCCGGTCCCGACAGGAACTCCCCCGGCATTGCCCAGAAGGCCGGCTTTGTCCCGTAGAGGCCGATCGCGGCCACCGACATCGCCGTGAGCGCCCAGAGGCTGCCCAGCATCGGCCCCGCCGTGACGAGGCCGAGCACGGCGATCAGGCCGGCAACCACGAAGTGCCAGCGGCGCTCGTCGCGCCGGTCCGACGACCAGCTCCAGGCGACCATGCCGACGGTGCCGACGACATAGGGAACCGCCGTGGCGAGGCCGGTTTCCCAGTCGGTGAGCTTCAAGCCCTTGAGGATCGGCGGCAGGAAGAAGGTGATGCCGTAGGTCGCCGTACCGATGAAGAAGTAGATCGACGCGAGCGCCAGAACCCGGCGGTCGGTCAGGGCTTGCCTGAGCGTGAAATGCCCATGCCTCCCGACCGTGCTCCGGCGCTCGGCCTCGAGCGTGTCCTCCAGCCAGATCCGCTCATCGGGTGCGAGCCAGGCGGCCCTGGCGGGCCGATCGGTCATCAGCGCGAGCACGGCGAAGGCCAGAAAGATCGACGGCACCGCTTCCAGCACGAACAGCCACTGGCAGCCGTACAGGCCGAGCGCGCCATCGAGCTGGAGGAGCGCCCCGGAGATCACCGCCGTCAGGGCGTTCGAGCCCGGCACCGCCAGGAATAGGGCCGCGACGACCCGGGCCCTGTATCGGCGGGGAAACCAGTAGGTGAAGTACAGGATCATACCGGGGAAGAAGCCGGCCTCCGCGACCCCGAGCAGGAAGCGCATCACCAGAAAGCTCACCGGCCCGGTGATGAACGCCATGCTGCCCGCGACCAGGCCCCAGGTGACCATGATCCGGGCGATCCAGAGCCGCGCTCCGTTGCGTTCCAAGAGGATGTTGCTCGGCACCTCGAAGATGACGTAGCCGAGGAAGAAGATCCCCGCGCCCCATCCGTAGAGGGTCGCGGAGAAGCCGAACTGCCGGTTCAGGCCGAATGAGGCGAAGCCGACATTGGTACGGTCCATGTAGGCGACGAAATAGATCACCACAATCAGCGGCAGAATTCGCCAAGCGACCTTGCTGACCGTTCGCTTCTCTATCTCCGTCTGCGCCGCGATAGCTGGTATGCCCCCCGACATAGCCGCTCTCCTGACCCCGGGTTTTCGTTTTCGCCGGCGACGCGCCGGTGCGTATCGGGCCCCGTCAGCGCCCGGTCTGCTTCCGCCACGCGGCGAAGTCGGCGAGACTCTGCTCGTCGGTGGCTGGGTAGAGTCCGAGGATCGAGCGCCCCTTGCGGACCTCTTCGGTGACGAAATCCTCGTAGGCGGTCATCTCCACCGCCTCGTCGGCGACCTCGTCGGCGAGATGGGCCGGGATCACCGCCACGCCGTCGCCGTCGCCCACGATCACGTCGCCCGGAAAGACCGGGGCGTCGCCGCAGCCGATCGGCACGTTGATGTCGATGGCCTGATGATGGGTGAGGTTCGTCGGCGCCGAGGGACGCACGTGGTAGCTCGGCATGTCGAGCTGGGCGATCTCGTCGGCATCGCGGAAGCCGCCGTCTGTGACGAGCCCGGCGCAGCCCCGCACCATCAGCCGGGTCGCCAGGATCGAGCCGGCCGAGGCCGCCCGGGCATCCTTGCGGCTGTCGATCACGAACACGGCGCCGAGCGGGCACTCCTCCACCGCCTTGCGCTGCGGATGCGCGCGGTCGCGGAACACCGTGATCGGGTTCAGGTCCTCGCGGGCGGGCATGTAGCGCAGGGTGAACGCCTCGCCGACCATCGTGCCGCCGCCGGCCTTCAGCGGGCGCACGCCCTGGATCATCTGATTGCGCAGGCCGCGCTTGAACAACGCGGTCATCAGCGTCGCCGTGCTGACGGTCTTGAGCTTGTCGCGCGTCGCAGAGGACAGCCCGGCCATCCGCATCTCTCCCCTTGAAGGCGGTCGCCATCGAACCCGGATCGTCGAGGATCCGGTCGGCGCGGATGCGCCCTGGACGACTCCTGATATCTCAGTGCTTGAGTAGGGCGCCGACTGGAGCCATTGTCAACAGAAGCAAGCCAAGGCTTCGAGAGGGAATCCGGTTGGGGGATGCGAGGAGCTTGACGGCAAGCCCCGACGCGCGCGCGATCGCGACCGACGCGGGACGGACGCGGTCCCTCGCCGAGACCGCCTACGACGCCATCGAGCAGATGATCATCAGCCGCCGCCTCGCACCGGGCGCGATGGTGTCGGAGGGCGAACTCGGCGCGGAACTGGCGCTCGGGCGCACCCCGGTCCGCGAGGCGCTGGCGCGGCTCAAGACGATCGGCTTCGTCGAGGTCCATCCGCGCCGCGGCGTGCTCGTCACCCCGGTCGACGTCATCCGCCACCTCGAATTGCTGGAGGTCCGGCGCCCGCTGGACGAGACGATGGCCCGCTGCATCATCGTCCGCGCCTCCGACAACGACCTGGACGCCCTGCAGCGTCATACCGAGGGCTTGCTCGTGGCCGCGGGTGCCCGGGATCGCGAGGTCTACTTCCGCCTCAAGCGCACCCTGCACGAGGCGATGGTCGGAGCGGCCTACAACCAGACGCTGACCAGCACGATGGTCCCGCTCCACGCCCAGTCCCGGCGGTTCTGGTACAGCCACGAGCCCACCGCCAGTTTCCAAGACTGCGCCGGAATCCACGCTACGATCGTGGCCGGCATCGCCGCCCGAAACGCCGAGCGGGCCCTTGCCGGAATCGCGACCCTATTCGATCTCCTCGATCAGATGACGCGACGGGCCCTCGACCGACGGCCTCTGGTCTGACAGGTTGACCGGGCCACCCGCAGCCCTACCCTGAGGCTGACATATCAGTCGCATCCCAGGACACGGCATCGGTAAGGCGCACGGCCGCAACAGGCCGGCCGCCCCTGGAGACCTCCTCCGGGCGGCATCATCGCCAGGGAGAAACGGCTTGAGCGGATTGCCCCCACGCACCGGTGCGCAGGTGCTCGTCGATCAGTTGCTCGTCCAGGGCATCGAGCGGGTGACCTGCGTCCCCGGCGAGAGCTACCTCGCGGTGCTCGACGCCCTGCGCGACAGCGGCATCGACGTGCTCGTGTGCCGGCAGGAGGGCGGCGCCGCGATCATGGCGGAAGCCGCCGGCAAGCTCACCGGCCGTCCGGGCATCTGCTTCGTCACCCGCGGCCCCGGAGCCACCAACGCCTCGGCGGGCGTCCACATCGCGCGCCAGGATTCGACGCCGATGATCCTGTTCGTCGGGCAGATCGGCCGGGCGATGCGGGGCCGGGAGGCGTTCCAGGAAGTCGATTACCGCCAGATGTTCGGTGGGCTGGCCAAGTGGGCGGTGGAGATCGACGACGCAGCCCGCATTCCGGAGATCCTCGCGCGGGCCTTCCGGGTCGCGCTGCAGGGCCGCCCCGGGCCGGTGGTGATCGCCCTCCCGGAGGACATGCTCGACGATGTGGCGGCGGTCGCCGACGCGCCGCGGGTGGTCCCGGCCGAGCCCGCCCCGTCGCCTGAGGATGTCGAGCGGCTGCGCACCCTGCTGGCCGCGGCGCGGCGACCGGTCGTGCTGCTCGGCGGCGCACGCTGGACGGAGGCCGCCCGCACCGCCCTGGCCGCCTGGGCCGAGAGCCACGACGTGCCGGTGGCAGTCTCGTTCCGGCGGGCCAACCTGTTCGATGCCGACCACCCGAACTTCGCCGGCGAACTCGGGATCGGACCGAACCCGGACCTCCTGGCCCTCATCCAGGCGTCAGACCTGCTGCTCATGGTCGGCGGGCGTCTCTCCGAGATGCCGGCCCAGTCCTACGGGCTGCTCGGCATCCCCAATCCCGGGCTGCCGCTGGTCCACGTCCATCCCGATCCGGAGGAGCTCGGCCGGGTCTATCAGCCAGCCCTGGCGATCCAGGCGAGCCCGGGGGCGTTCTGCGCAGCCCTGCCGCGCTACGACGCGCCGGGGGCAGGGCGCGCCGCCGAGGCACACGCCTCCTACCGCGCCTGGTCGGAGGCGCCGGAACCCAAGCCCGGGGCGTTCCAGTACGGCCAGGCGATCACCTGGCTGCGGGAGCGGCTGCCGCGCGATGCGGTGATCTGCAACGGCGCCGGCAACTTCGCCACCTGGATCCACCGCTACTACCGGTTCCGCGCGTTCGGCACGCAGCTCGCCCCGACCTCGGGGTCGATGGGCTACGGCCTGCCCGCCGCCGTGATGGCCAAGCGCAGCACGCCTGAGCGGATCGTCGTGACGCTCGCGGGTGACGGCGACGTGATGATGACCGTGCAGGAATTCGCCACCGCCGTGCAGTACGGCATCGCGATCGTCGTCGTGGTCCTGGACAATGGCATGTACGGCACGATCCGGATGCACCAGGAGCGCGAGTATCCCGGGCGGGTCTCCGCGACCGAACTGCGCAATCCGGATTTCGCCGCCCTGGCCCGCTCCTGCGGCGGCCATGGCGAGCGCGTCGAGCGCACCGAAGAGTTCGCCCCCGCCTTCGAGCGCAGCCTCGCCGCCGGCCTGCCGGCGATGATCCACTGCCTCGTCGACCCGGAGGCGCTGACACCGACCATGACCCTAGCAGCGATCCGCGCGAAGGCCCTGGCGGCACGCGAGGGCTGAGAGGCCTCGTCTCACCGACCCGGTGCGGAGCGTCCGCACCCGTTTCGAACAGGAGTCGATTATGACCGTGCGTGGCGAGAACCTGATCGGCGCTCAGGCCCAGCGAGGCACGCAGGCCGCGTTCCAGGCCGTGGAGGCGGCCACCGGCAACACCCTGGAACCCGATTTCCCCGGCGCGAGCCTCGCCGATCTCGACCGGGTCTGCGCCCTGGCGGATTCCGCCTTCGACACCTACCGCGAGACCGCGCCGGAGGCCCGGGCGGCCTTCCTGGAGGCGATCGCCGCCAACATCCTCGACATCGGCGATGATCTCGTCACCCGCTGCATGGCGGAGACCGGGCTGCCCCGGCCCCGGATCGAGGGCGAGCGCGGCCGCACCGTGGGTCAGCTGCGCCTGTTCGCCGGCGTCTTGCGCGAGGGCAGCGCCTTCCAGATCCGCATCGATCCGGCGCTGCCGGACCGCAAGCCGCTGCCGCGGCCGGACCTGCGCCTGCGGATGCTCGCCGTGGGACCGGTGGCGGTGTTCGGCGCCAGCAACTTCCCGCTCGCCTTCTCGGTGGCCGGCGGCGACACCGCCTCGGCGCTGGCGGCCGGCTGCCCGGTGATCGTCAAGGCGCACCCGGCCCATCCTGGCACCTCCGAGCTGGTCGGCCGGGCGATCCAGAAGGCGGTCGTCGCGAGCGGCCTGCCGGAAGGGGTGTTCTCCCTGCTGTTCGATGCGGGCCAGTCGATCGGGCAGGGGCTGGTGGCCGACCACCGGATCGCCGCGGTCGGCTTCACCGGATCGCGCCGGGGCGGCACCGCCCTGATGGAGATCGCGGCCAAGCGCCCCCGCCCGATCCCGGTCTATGCCGAGATGAGCAGCATCAACCCGGTCCTGCTGTTCCCGGGCGCCTTGGCGACCCGGGGCGAGGCGATCGGGCGGGCCTTCGCGGCCTCGCTGACGCTGGGCGCCGGCCAGTTCTGCACCAACCCGGGCCTGATCCTGGCGGTGCCCGGCCCCGGCCTCGACGCCTTCCTGGCCTCGGCCACGGCCGTCCTGCGGGAGAGCCCGGCTGCGACCATGCTGACCCCCGGCATCCACCGCGCCTATTGCGAGGGCGTCGCGCGCCTGGGCCGCCACGCCGCCGTGACGCAGCTCGCCGAAGGGCCGGACGGCGCGGCCACTCAGGGCCGGGCAGCCCTGTTCGCCACCGATTCGGACGCCTTCCTGGCCGAGCCGGCGCTGCAGGAGGAGATGTTCGGCGCGGCCGCCCTGGTGGTGCGCTGCGCAGACCTCGCCGCGATGCGGGCGGTGCTCGAGCAGCTCGAGGGACAGCTCACGGCGTCCCTGCACATCGCCCCCGAGGATCACGCGGCCGTGCGTGGGCTGCTCCCGCTGCTCGAGCGTCGGGTCGGACGCATCCTGGTCGACGGTTTCGGCACGGGGGTCGAAGTGGCACACGCCATGGTCCATGGCGGCCCGTACCCGGCGACCTCGGACGGGCGCACGACCTCGGTGGGGAGCCTCGCGATCGACCGGTTCCTCCGGCCGGTGAGCTACCAAGACCTCCCCGACGCCCTGCTGCCCGCAGCGCTCCAGGAAGCCAACCCGCTCAACCTCCCGCGCAGGCTCGACGGCACCCTCGAGCGCCGCTGACGGCCCCAGGGCCACGGGGCCACGCACGCAGCCAGCCATCCCCGCGCGCCACAGGCTCGAACCCCGCCGTTCGCGCCCGAACGACCGCTTGCCACGCCGGGGCTGCCCGTCTAGACAGCCCCGGCCCACGGTGGGGCGTCGCCAAGTGGTAAGGCAGCGGTTTTTGGTACCGCCATTCCCAGGTTCGAATCCTGGCGCCCCAGCCAAATTCCTGTGCTTCTCAGCCGACCGTTGATTCTCCGGCTCTTGTCGGATCCGTCCGGGTTCGCTCGGGAGGTCCGTTGTCCGGGATGGACAAGGAGGTATGCCTCGCCCCGCTCCCGGAGCAGGTTGAGCGCATGACCGCTCGATCCGTCGAGGCTTCAAAACGCGAGCTTCAGACCTCCCACGAGCGTGCGTGGGGCGCCGGCGAAGATCGATCCTGTCGTCTGGGCGAGGATGCCCGCTCCGTTCTGAAGGCCGGTCTTGGCGTCGATCGTATCGGCCAGGTTCTGTGCTGAGTTGGTGTAGACCCGATCGAGCAGGTTGCGCATCTCGAGGTAAAGGCTCAGCCGCCGGGCGAAACCCATGTCCGCGCCGCCCGTCAAGGCCCGGTCGTAGTGCAGGTTGAGGTTGACGACGGCAAAGCCGGACGCTTTCAGCAGGTTCGCGTTGTCGATGAAGAAGCTGCTCTGGTAGACCGACTCGGCGAACAGGCCCACGCCCGCCCACGGCCCATGCGTCTGCTCGTAGCCGAGCCGGATCAAGGCTGCGTCCGCGGGCACGCCGGGGATGTGGTTGCCGGCACGGTCGAATTGGGCGGCCCGTGTCCCGGCGCTGAGTCGCTCCACGAAGCTGGTGTAGACTTGGTCGTCGTGGGTGTAAGCCAATGTGGCGCGCCAGCCGTCTGGTGAAATCCAGCGGCCGCCGACCTCGACACCTCGGTGTTCCGAGGCCGGAGCATTGAAGACATAGGGCAGCAGGCCGGCCCCTGGTGACTGCGAGAGCAGTTCGTTGCGGAACAGTTCGTAGAAGCCGGTGACGGACAACTGCAGGTCTGGTGCGGGGGCCCAGTTCACCTCGAGGTCAAATCCCAGGTTTCTCTGGGCCTGAAGCTGCACGTTGTCGCCCGGTTGCCCCGCGGGTGTGATGAACAGGTTGGTCGCCGCAGGCGTCCCGTAGCCGATGGCGGCCCGGGCGCGGATTTGCCATTCGCGAACGGGGCTGAACACCAGCGCCAACTCGGGCGCGACATTCAGGAAGCTGCGATCCACGCGCACGACCGTGCCGACCGTGCCGGCGGCGCTGGTCGAGAAGGCGTTGTTCTGCCCGGTGATGACCGTACGCTCGACGCCGAAACCCGCCACAGCCGTCCAGTGCTCTCCGAGCGCCAGCTCGATCCGCGCCCGCCCGCCGAGATTGTCCTGCACGGTGCGCTGATCGCCGACGAGGGCTCCCAGGCGTGGGCCGCCGTAAGGCACCCTGTTGAAGATAGCCGCGTGGCCGTCGATCGTGTTGTAGGTGAGTGCCGCGTAGCCGACCGCCGGGAGCCCGAACAGCGTATCCTGTCGCCTCAGGTCGGTGAGGAAATTCCAGGCCGGGTACGATCCGCGCGGGGCCGCCGTCGAGAACGGCTGATTGAAGTCTCGCTCATCGAAACCGAGCTGCGTGCGCAGAGTGGTGGACGCGTCGAGGTCGTGCTCCCAGCGCGCGGCCACCACCGAACGCTGGTCGGCGCGCAACAAGGCCGCTTCGCTCGCTGTGACCGACGCCATCGGTTCGAAAGCGCCGTTGACGAAGTAGGCGACCGTCGTGCAGCCCGGCGCAGCGGTCGCGGCTGCCGCGCAGCCGCGCTGGTAGGGGTTGATCCGGTACTGCGCCAGAGACGAGCGGGCCGCGAGGTTCGCGTTGAGCGTGTTGTCGATGACCTTCAAAGTAAAGCGATTGTCCGGGGTCGGGGTATAGTTCGCCAAGAGGTTTATCGTCTGCGTGTCGTAGCTCGAATGATCCTGATAGCCGTTGGCGCGGACATCGCTGGCGAACAGGCTGATCTCGAACGGCCCGCTGGCGTCGCCCACGGTGAAATAGGTGTTGCGGTATCCGAAGCTGCCGGCGTCGGTGCCGATCTCGTAGCCGTCGATCTCGCGGCCGGTCCGGGTCTGGAATGCGATGGCGCCCCCCGTGGCGTAATTGCCGAACAACGCCGATTGCGGTCCGCGGAACACGTCGATGCGGCTGTAGGCATGCGGGTCGGTCAGATCGAAGCGGGAAACACCGTCCGGTTGTGTCAGGGAGAAGCCGTCTTCCACGACGACGATGTTCCTGTTCGTGCCCGTCGACCGGGCATTGCTGCCGCGGATCGACACGATGACGTCGCGGCCTCCCGTCCCCTGACGGACCGTGACGCCGGGACTGTCGATCAGGACCTGTCCGATGTCGGCGGCGGGCCGATACGCAATCGCGCCCAGGTGGGTCATCGTCGCTCCGGCCGACTCGCGGATTGGCCGGGCTCGGTCGTCCAGCCGGGGCCTGGATGCGAAATCGTCGGCGGACGGGTTCGCGTCGCCGACGACGGATAATTCATCCAGGACGAGGGCACGGGCCGCCGGTGCGGCGCCTGCGCCCGTGCACGGCAGGGAAGCCGCGAGAAGCGCGATGACGCCACAGGCTGCACGGTGGCGGGTCATGGCGTCGGAGAGCCGTCGGTCACGCACATGACGATGTAGGCCTGGAGCGCGCGCCGCCGAAGTGGATACCGGTTCGGCGCCACGGCTCCAGCCGACGTCTCGAGTGGATGCCGGATGGCGAAAGGCGCTGCGCGTGCATCGAGGCACAGTCGATGACACGGGCGTAACATGTGAAAACGGTCAGCACTACGGCCCGAGATTGAGATTGGCCCGATATCGACTTTACCGTCGAGCAGCGACGGTCCGGATCGTACGGTCTTTGCGGGCGGCTTCCTGCGTTCGCCGCGGCGCGGTCGCGGTCTCCGGCGTGGATCCCGCTGCAAGGTCGGCAAGTCAGCGGCTCGAACGCCGGGGACCACGGCTCGCCAATCGCTTACGGTCCGCGGTTGCGAAGTCACCAGATCGTGACCGCGGCTGGAGTGGGGCCTGTTACGGCCGGGTCTGGCAGGTCGGCCGTTCGGGAGGCGCCAAATCAAGGTTGCGCGAGGACGCTGCCGACGCCCTTGCGTCGGGTTGGGCCGCTTGGCATCCCAGGAACCATTCGAACCGTCGCTGGTATCGCAGTGCGGTCGCCGCACCTGGGCGGAGATCTATGGGACCGCTGCGAGCGCGTGCTTGGCCGCGCTCGCAGTCGCGATCCGACCGAGATCCTTGCCTCAACCGTCCGGGAGAGACGCCGATTCATGCCTGTCGAAGCGCTGACCTTTGACGCGCGCGCCGCCACAGACCGCGGCAGCTTCGAAGCGTATCGGCGGCTCTACAGCTCGGGCACCGACGTCACGCGCACCGACGGCTGTTTCCACGCCAGCGTCCGGATCGTGCGAGAGCCCAGGATGATCGTGTTCGATCGTCAGATCAGCGGCCTTCGGCACAGCCGGGACGCCGCGCGCGTCCGACGCGACGGCTTCGACCATTTCGCTCTGCACCTCCTCCTCTCCGGAGAACTGGTGTCGGGTCCGATCGAGGACGAGCGGCGGCTCAGTCCCGGCGAGATCATGATCGTCGACACCTCGCGGCCGCACCGATCGCAGATGGAACGCGCCCGGCTCATCTCCGTGCAGTTGGCGCGCGAGCACGTGCAGAGCGTGCTCGGGACCATCGATCACATCCACGGGGCGATCCTGCCGGCGGCCGCGGCCGGGTTGCTCTCCGACTTTCTGGCCTCGTTCGTCCGGCGGGTGGCGACGTTGCCGCCGGACGGCACCGGCCATGCGGCGCGCGCCGTGACGGAGCTCCTGGGCCTCGGCCTCGCCAACCTGCCGATCACGGACCGGGCGCTCTCGCACGAGGCGGCCGACCCCGTGCGTCGAGCGCGGGCGGAAGCGTTCATCGGGGCCCACCTGATGGACGCGGGGCTCGACGTGCAGGCTGTCGCGACCGGAATCGGGATGTCGCGCTCGGCCCTCTACAAGGTTTTCGGCGTGGACGGCGGCATCGCGCGCTACATCCAGCAGCGCCGGCTGGAGGCGGTGCGGAAGGCCCTGCTGCGGCCCGGCGAGGATCGCCCCCTGGCCAGCCTGGCACATGAGCACGGGTTCGCCAACGAAAGCCATTTCAGCCGCGTCTTCGCGGGTGCCTACGGCGCGCCGCCGGGCCGGTTCCGCACGGAGATCCGGCAGGCCCGTTCGACCGGAGCCAAAGACGGGGTCGCCCCCGACCCGGTCCTCGCGCGCTGGGTCGCCGAGCTGTACTGATGCGGGCCGTCCAGGAGGGAAGCACTCGGCCCGGACGCGCCTGGCGCGACCGGGATGGACTGCCGCTGGTCCTGCTGCTCGCGGCGGTCCAGCTGGTCGCCTTCGGCGATCGCTTCCTGATCACCCTCGTGGCGCAGCCCCTGAAGGTGGATCTCGGGCTCAGCGATGCGCAACTCGGACTGGTCCAAGGGTCCGCCTTCGCGCTGGTGAACGCGCTCGCCATGCCCGGCATGGGTGTCCTCGCGGATCGCGGCCATCGGCGTGCGCTGCTAGTCGCCAGCCTCGTCGTGTGGGGCTCGGCGACCTTCGCGTGCGGACTCGCAGACACCTTCGTGCTGCTCCTCGGTGCCCGCGCGCTCCTCGGCCTCGGCCAGGCGGCGATCACGCCCGTCGCGCTCTCGCTCCTGTCCGATCGTTTGCCGAGGCATCGGCTCGGACGAGGCATCTCGTGGTTTACGGCCGGCGGAAGCATCGGGCGCAGTTCCGCCCTCCTGCTGGGCGGGACGGTGCTGGCTTGGATGACCCTGAACGGCGGCTTCCGGATTCCCGGGATGGAGGCCGCCCTGCCGCCATGGCGTGCCCTGTTCGTCCTGGCCTGCCTCCCCAACGTCCTGCTGCTCGTCGGCGCCCTCCGCATCGTTGAACCGTCACCCGCGCCGCCAGCGCGCGACGCACGGCTGTGGGCGTGGATGCATCGGCGGCGCGCGCAGTATCTGCCGCTCTTCGGGACCGCCGTCGCGGCCGTCCTGATCGGACAGACGCTGACGGCCTGGATCCCGACCTTCTACGTGCGGGTGCATCATCTCACGCCGGCCGAGAGTGGTATACGGATCGGCCTGCTGGTTCTCGTCGCGGCGCCGGCCGGGCATCTCACGGCCGGCCGGCTGCTCGACCGCTGGCGCGCGCGCGGACGACGCAGGCCTGGATCTCTCATCCTCGCGGCCGCTCTCGCCCTGACGGGTCCCGCGGTCGCCGTGACGGCGCTCGCCTCCGACCTGAGCGTGTCCTTGACGGCGTTGACCGCTCTGGTGGCGCTTCTCGGCATGACCAGCGCACCCATATTGGCCAGGCTTCAAATCCTGACACCGAGAGCGTTTCGCGGGCGCGTCAATGCGCTCTTCGTGTCCGGCGTCACGCTGATCGCCTTCGGTCTCGGTCCCGTCCTCGTCGGCGTTCTCAACGATCGTGTCTTCGGCACCGAGGGCGTCGGGCTGGCGATGCTGACCGTCTTCATCCCCGTCTCGGCGCTTGGGTCTGTCCTCGCCCTAGTCGGCGGCACCGTTCGGGCGCCGTCTAGGCCGGACCGTTCGCGGTAGCCCTATCTCGGATCGGACCGGCGACGCTGTCGAGGCCGGGTCCCTTTCAGGCCCCGACCCGCCAGCGTTTGTCTCGGTGTCCCGTTCTTTTGTCCTGCCGTTTTTCCCGGCTCAATTGGTTAGCTTGGCGGGTTACAGTGTCTGTAAGGGCACTGCGGACCTGTGCATAACCGCCTATGCGGTCATTGCATCGTCTTTGGTTTCATGTGCGGCCAGACATCGTGTTTAAATTACAGATCAAGTCTTCAACCACAAAGATCCGGTGCGCCCCCTTCGTCCTGGAGACCCAGGTCTTCGACGAGGCGATGAGCGTCGCCGACCGGGTCGCTGCAGCGTGCCGTAAGACCGGGGCCGCCCGTTGCGATTCCACCTGGGACTGGGTCGTGGAGATCATCGGGGAGACCGGCGGCATTTTCTATTGTGCACCGGTGGCTCAAGCGTGATCGCGCCCAGCATACGGCAGATCGGTGTGATCGGTCATCGAGGCGTAGCTTCGATCCCGTCGGCCGATGTCTCAGTGCGCGCGACGGGCCGCGTGCCGAACCTTGCCGGCATCGGGCTTCACGTCGCCCGTAGCCCGAGCGATCAGGGATATGGCGTGGCGCTGACGTGGGCGGCACCACGGGTTCGCCCACGACCGACGAATCGCAATCGACCAGCTCGGTCTCGTGATGCGAGGACAGGTCTTTCTGCCGATGTACTCGTAGCGCACCTGACCGATGGGTCTCGCTCGACGTGGGTGATGCCGTCCGAGGCATCCGTGACTGTGTCGCGTACGATCGATCCGGCCAGACGGGTCTCTATGAGACGAAACTACGTAGGTTTTGGCCGCTGAACCCGCTTGGAAGCGGGCGGGGAACAGATTTCCTGCAACGCGCATCGCCCAACTACGTATGCGGCCTTAGACCAGTTAACTAAGTACCATTTGAACTAAATATTGGCTCTAGTCTCATATCGACATCCGTGATTTACCCATTTTTAGACGTAATGATTGATTAACCATCTAACCAATACCCAAGGCGAACGTCGCCGTCGAGAGGTCGGAACTATGCTGCAGAGTGCATTACAGCGACGGGGGGCGGCCGATTTCTCGGCTTATCCGGGCGCGCTTGGCGGCGGCTGCGCCGTGACGGCCGAACTCACGCTCGGGCAGGTGGGCGAGGCGGCTGAGGCCGCTCTGCCGGAGACGCCGTTCGTGGCGCGTGGGCTTCGGTTGGATTGGGCGGCCAAGCGCGGGCTCGACATCGGGGTGGCGGCGACCGCGCTGTTCCTGCTGCTGCCGCTGATGCTGCTGATCGCCGTGCTGGTCTGGGCCGGCGACCGCAAGGCGCCGATCTTCCGGCACATGCGGCTCGGCCGGGACGGGCGCAGCTTCGGCTGCCTGAAGTTCCGCTCGATGGTCACGGACGGCGAGGGCGTGCTGGCCGCGCACCTGGCCGCCAGCGCTGGCGCCCGGGCCGAGTGGGCCGCCACGCACAAGCTCTCCGACGATCCGCGCATCACCGCCATCGGCCAGGTGCTGCGCAAGACCTCGCTCGACGAGCTGCCGCAGCTGTGGAACGTCCTGCGCGGCGAGATGAGCCTGGTCGGCCCGCGCCCGATCGTGCAGGCCGAGGTCGCCCGCTACGGCCGGGCGTTCGCGACCTGCTTTGCCGTGCCGCCGGGCGTCACCGGGCTGTGGCAGGTCTCGGGCCGGTCCGACACCAGCTACGCCGAGCGCGTGGCGCTCGACCTGGACTACGCCAGCCGCTGGAGCCTGCGCCGGGACATCGCGATCATGCTGCGCACCGTCCCGGCCGTCCTCGCCCAGCGCGGCAGCAAGTAGCGTGGCCGCGCCGCCGAGGGACCACGCCATGCAGGACGACAACCCGCTCTGGTACGACTACGCCGAGGCTGAGACGCCACCCTCCAGGCCTCTGCTGCTCTTGGCGAGCGTGCTGAGCCTGTCGCTGGGTGTGATGCTGCGTGCGGCCCGTGCGCACGAAGCCTCGCACCGGCTCTGGTCGCGGATCGTTGCCCGAGTGAGCCGCCGCCCGAAGATCGATGTGCAGCACTTTTGAATGTTAGGGCCGGCGATCCGGTCCGATGGCGCACAAGGTCGGCGACGCCGGTCGCCCCGCGCGCGTCGTGGCATAACGCTCGTCACCCCTGACCGAGCATCGGCAGCGGGAGGCATGGGTGGGCGAGGCCCCCATTCCGAGCGTCTCGATCCATCCACCGCGTCATTACAGCGGCACGACCGGCGACCGTCACCGCTCGGATACGGCGGCCGATCCGGAACCATACCCATCAACCCAGAAAACAGATCAGTAAACTGACAGCAGACTCACGATAGTCCGCATGGAGAAACCGTTCGGTATTGTGATTTCCGGATCGCCGCTCCAAAGTGACTTGATATCGCGCTTCGATGTCATGGATCGATGACGCGGGTTCATGTCCGAGGAAGGCCCGGGAACCCAGCGTCGAAAGCTCGAGGCGGCAGGGCACGAGATGATGGCCTTCGAGATGGAAACGGCGTCGCGTGACGGCGAGCGGCAACGCCTGATCGAGGCGATCGAGAGCAGTTCTGACGGCTTCGCCCTGTTTGATGCCGAAGGCCGCCTCAGCCTCTGCAACGGTCATTTCCGCGACTTTCATCCCGGCCTCGATGCCGTGATCGCCCCGGGGGCAGCGTTCTCCGCAATCGCGCGAGCCGCCGCGGAACGCTGCGTCGTGCGAGAGGAGGGCGACACCGGCGACGCGTGGCTCGAAAGCCGGCTCGCACGTTTCCGCGACCCGCGCGGGCCGATCCTCCAGCAGCAGCGCGATGGACGCTGGATCCAGATCAACGAGCGCCGGACCCGGGACGGCGGGACGGTCGCGGTCTACACCGACGTCACCGAGATCAAGCGCACCGAGCAGGCCCTGCTCACGACGCAGGGGCGGCTGACCTACCTCCTGACCGCGTCGCCGTCGATGATCTGCAGCTTCGAGGTGGGTGGCCGCAACGCGCCGACCTTCATCAGCGAGAACGTGCGCGACCTCCTCGGCTACGAGCCGAGCGATTACCTCGCCGGCCCCGAATTCTGGCTGGACCGGCTGCACCCCGAGGACCGGGACCGGGTCCTGGCGGAGTTCCCGCACCTGCTGGCGACCGGCCACAACGTCATCGAGTACCGGTTCCTGCGCAAGGACGGCACCTATCGCTGGGTCCGGGACGAGCAGCGCCTCGTCCGGGGCCCGGACGGCGAGCCCGTCGAGGTCGTCGAGTCGTGGAGCGACATCACCGAGCGCAAGGCGGCCGAGTTCGCGCTCCGGGAGCAGACGGCCTTCGTCGAGCTGCTGCAGGTCACCGCGGCCTCGGCCAACGAAGCCGCCACCGTAGAGGACGCCGTGCGGTTCTGCCTGGATCGGGTCGCGGCCCATACCGGATGGCCCCTCGGGCACGCCTATCGCTTGGCCGAGGACGGGAGCGGAACCCTGGTGCCGACCGGCCTCTGGCACTGCGACGCGCCGGAGCGCTTCGCGCGGTTCCGGGACGTCACGGCGCAGACGCCGCTCTCGGCCGGCGTCGGGCTCCCGGGGCGGGTCCTGGCGTCCGGCGCGCCGGCCTGGGTCCTCGGGGCGGAGCCGGAGCCTGGCCTCCCCCCCGCCGCGGCCGCGGACGGGATCCGGGCCGCCTTCGCCTTCCCCGTCACGATCGGGCGCGAGGTCGTGGCGGTGCTGGAGTTCTTCGCCGGCGAGGCCAAGACGCCGGATCCGGCGCTGCTGAAGGTCATGGGCAACATCGGCGCCCAGCTCGGGCGGGTGATCGAGCGCAAGCGCGCGGAGGAGCACCTGCGTCAGGCCAAGGACGCCGCGGAGAACGCGAGCCGGGCCAAGAGCAGCTTCCTCGCCAACATGAGCCACGAGCTGCGCACGCCGCTCAACGCGATCATCGGCTTCACGCGGCTGGTGATGCGCCGGGCCAAGGACGTGTTGCCGCTGAAGCAGTTCGAGAACCTCGAAAAGATCCTGACGAGTTCCGAGCACCTGCTGTCGCTCATTAACACCATTCTCGACCTGGCCAAGGTCGAGGCCGGGCGGATGGAGGTGAAGGCGGCACAGTTTGCGCTGGAGCCCACCATCGACATCTGCCTCCGGACGGTCGAGCCCCTGGTCAAGAGCGAGCGCGTGCAGCTGCTCAAGGACGTGGAGGGCCTGCCGGAGACGGTCTTCACCGACCAGGAAAAGCTCAAGCAGATCCTCATCAACCTCCTCAGCAACGCCATCAAGTTCACTGAGACCGGCTCGGTGACGCTGCGGGCCCGCGCGGTCGGAGACCGGATCGCGCTCGCGGTCGCGGATACGGGCATCGGCATCCCGGACGCGGCGCTGACCGTGATCTTCGAGGAGTTCCAGCAGGTCGACAACTCCGCGAGCCGCGCCCACAGCGGCACCGGGCTCGGCCTCGCCATCAGCCACCGGCTGGCGCGGATGCTCGGCGGGGACGTGGCGGTGGAGAGTCGGCAGGGTGTGGGCTCGACCTTCACCCTCACCATCCCGCAGCGGGTCGAGGGCGCTCTCGAACTCCAGCCGAGCCCGAAGCCGTCGGCGCCCGCGACGGCTGCCGCGCCCCGGACCGGGTCCAGGCTCGTGCTCGCGATCGATGACGACCCGAACGTCGTCTACCTGCTGCAGGAGAACCTGTCGGACGCCGGCTACGAGGTGGTCGGCGCCCCCAACGCCGAGGAGGGCCTGCGCAAGGCGCGCGCACTTCAGCCGCGCGCGATCACCCTCGACATCATGATGCCGGGCACGGACGGGTGGCAGGTGCTGCACGCGCTCAAGACCGACCCGCTGACGCGCGAGATCCCGGTCATCCTGATCTCGATCGTCGACCAGAAGGAGCTCGGCTTCCACCTCGGCGCCAGCGACTACATCGTGAAGCCGTTCGAGCGCGAGTCGCTGATCGGCGCCCTCGGGCGCGCCGCCCCCAACAGCGAGCGCATCCTGGTAGTCGACGACGACCCGAACGTGGTCGACCTCGTCCGCCAGCTGCTGGACACCGAGGGCTGCACGATCGACTGGGCCCCGGACGGCGCCGCGGGCCTCGAGCGCATCGCGCAGGCGCGCCCGAGCGTGATCCTCCTCGACCTGCTGATGCCGGGCATGGACGGCCTCACCTTCCTCGACCATCTCCAGGCCGATCCCGTCGGCCGCACGATCCCCGTCGTCGTCCTGACGGCGGCGTCGTTGAACGCGGCCGACCAGGGCATGCTCCGGGAGCGCGTGCGCGGACTGATCGACAAGCAGGGCCTCGACCGCGACGCCCTGGTCCGGGAGGTCAGGCGGGCGTTGCCGCTGGCGGACAACCCGGCGGCCGAGGTGACGCAATGAGCGCTGCCATCGGAAAGGCCGCGGCAGGACCGCTGGATCGCCCGCACGCAGCCTCCGAGGAGGTCGGCGGATGAAGACCATCCTCATCGTCGAAGACGTCGAGCTCAACCGCGACCTGCTGATGCAGCTCCTAGAGGACGACTACGCGCTGATGATGGCGGTCGACGGCGCCGCCGGCGTCGCGATGGCCGCGAGCCACACCCCGGACCTGATCCTGATGGACCTCTCGCTGCCGGTCATCGACGGCTGGGAGGCGACGCGGCGGATCAAGGCCGACCCGGCGACGGCCGGCATTCCCGTCATCGCGATCACCGCCAACGCGATGAGCGGCGACGCCGACAAGGCCAAGGCGGCGGGCTGCGACGACTTCATGACGAAGCCCGTCGACGAGGACCTGCTGTTCGCCAAGCTGCAACACTGGCTCGACTGAGCGCGGGCGGCCCCAGAGAGGCTTCAGCCCAGAGTGGCATCGGCCCGGAGAGAGCGAGACCCGTGGACCCAGCGCGCATCCTCATCGTCGACGACGAAGCCTTCAACCTCGACCTGCTGGAGCAGGAACTGGAGCTTCTCGGCCATGCGAGCGTCCGGGCCGCCAACGGGCGCGCGGCCCTCGATCTGCTGAACGCGGAGCCGTTCGATCTGGTCCTGCTCGACGTGATGATGCCGATCCTCGACGGCTACGCCGTACTCGACCGCATCAAGGCGCACGAGCGGCTGCGCCATACCCCGGTGGTCATGATCTCGGCGCTGACCGAGATCAGCAGCATCGTGCGCTGCATCGAGATGGGGGCCGAGGATTACCTGCCGAAGCCCTTCGAGCCGGTGCTGCTCGAAGCCCGGATCCGCGCGTGCCTGGACCGGAAGCGGCTCCACGACCGGGAGATGGCGCATCTCGAAATCATCGAGCGGCAGCGCAAGCGCGCCGACGACCTGCTCCACGCGATCCTGCCCGTGGCGGCGGTGAGCGAATTGATGACCACCGGGCAGGTCAAGCCCCGGCTCTTCGACGATGTCGCGGTGCTGTTCATCGATCTCGTGGGATTCACGGCGTGGTGCCACACCCAAGGCCCCGAAGCCGTGGTCGCCGAGGTTCAGCGCCTCGCGGAGGCGTTCGAGGTGGTGGCCCACACGCACGGCATGGAGAAGATCAAGACGATCGGCGACGCCTTCATGGCGACCGCCAACCTGCTGTCGCCCCACGCCGACCCGGTGACCGCGGCGGTGCGCTGCGCCCGGGACATGGTCGCCATCGCGGGTGACGGGCCGACCGGCTGGCGGATCCGCGCCGGCATCCACATCGGTTCCGTCGTCGGCGGCATCGTCGGCCGGTCCAAGTTCACCTTCGATCTCTGGGGCGACACCGTGAACGTCGCCGCCCGCCTCTGTGCGCTCGGCGACGGATGCGCCGTCCACCTGTCGGAGGAGGCCTCGACCCGGGTGCAGGATGGCGGCGCGATCCGTCCCGTCGGCAAGGTCGCCCTCAAGGGGAAGGGCGAGTGCGAGGTCTATTGTTGCGCGTTGAGATAGGCGTTTCGACCGCGCGACGAATGACGCGAATCGCTACGGCGGCGGACAGGCTTCGACGCATCCGCGTCGCTCCTGAGATCCCGGCCGGGCGTCGTGGCGGTCAGGGGCTCTCCGAGACCGCCGCGACCGTCCCGGCCGGTGCGGGCCGCGGGCCTCGCGCGCGGCGCTCCTCGAGGCGCTGCAGGATGACGTAGAAGGACGGCACGAACAACACCGCCAGGCAGGTCGATGCGAGCATGCCGCTGAACACCGCGATGCCGATCGACTTGCGCGCCGCCGCCCCCGCCCCGGTGGCGGTGACCAGCGGCAGCACGCCGAGGATGAAGGCGAACGAGGTCATCAGGATCGGGCGGAAACGCAGCCGCGCCGCCTCCACGGCCGCCGCCGCGATGTCGAGCCCGGCCTGCCGCTTCTCGCGGGCGACCTCGACGATCAGGATGGCGTTCTTGCTCGCCAGCGCGATCAGCAGGATCAGGCCGATCTGCGTGTAGAGGTTGTTGGCGACGCCGAGCGACAGCAGGGCCCCGACCGTCCCCAGGAGCGCCAGCGGCACGCCGAGCAGGACCGCCAGCGGCAGGATCCAGCTCTCGTACTGCCCGGCCAGCACGAGGTAGACGAGCACGATGGCCAGCGCGAACACCCAGTAGATCTGGGAGCCCACGGCCTTCTCCTGATACGACATCGCCGTCCAGTCGTAGCCCGTGCCCGGCGGCAGCACCTTCGCGGCGATCTGCTGCATCAGGTCCAGCGACTGCCCGGAGCTGAAGCCGGGGGCCGCCCCACCCACGATCGTGGCCGTCGGGTAGAGGTTGTAGAGGCTGATCAGGGATGGGCCCTGCACCGACTTGATCTCGACGACGGTGCCGAGCGGCACCATCACGCCGTTGCCGGCGCGCACCTTCAGGTTCTGGATGTCCTCCGGGCGCAGCCGGTAATCGGGCGCGGCCTGCACGTAGACCTGGAAGGTCCGGCCGAACTTGTTGAACTGCGTGACGTAGGACGATCCGACGTAGCTCGACAGCGTCGAGAACACCTGTCCGACCGTCACGCCCAGGGCCTCGGCCTTGATCCGGTCCACCGCGATCGCGATCTGCGGCACGCCAGCCCGGAACGAGGTGTTGAGCTTCTGCAGCCCGGATTGCGCGGTCCCGTCGGCAACGATCGTCCGGGCGAGGCTTTCCAGCAGCGGGTAGTCGAAGTCGCCGTTGCGCAACTCCACCTGCATGGTGAAGCCGCTGGCATTGCCGATGCCCTGGATCGGCGGGGGGATGAGCACGAAGGTCGAGGCGCCCTCCACCCCCTCCAGCATCGCGTTGAAGCGCTCGTAGAGGCTGCGCAGGTCCTGGCCCTTCTCCTTGCCCCGGGCACCCCAATCCTTGAGCACGACGTAGGCGACGCCGGCGTTGGGCAGGGTGGCGTTGGCATCGAGGACCGAGATGCCGCTGATGGTGAGCACGTTGTCCACGCCGGGCGTCGCCTTCGCGTGCGCGCTGATCCGCTGCATCACCGCGTCGGTGCGCTCCTTCGAGGCGCCGTCCGGCAGCTGCGCCCCGATGAGGACGTAGCCCTGGTCCTCGGTCGGCAGGAACGCGGTCGGAAGGCGGGTCAGCCCCCATCCGGCCAGGCCGATCAGCAGGAGCGCGACGGCGACCATGACGCCACTGTGCCGGACCATGTGGCCGATCAGCCTTGCGTACCAGCCTTCGGCGACGCCGTAGACGCGGTTGAAGCCGCGGTAGAACACGTTGCGCTTCTCAGGCGGGACCGGCTTGCGCAGCCACAGGGCGCACTGGGTCGGCTTCAACGTGGCGGCGTTGACCGCGCTGATCAGGGCGGTGGCGGCGATCACCAGGGCGAACTGCTTGTAGAGCTGCCCGGTCAGGCCGGGCAGGAACGCGGCCGGCACGAAGACCGACATCAGCACCAGGGTGATGCCGATGATCGGGCCGAACAGCTCCTCCATCGCCTTCTCGGCCGCCGCCCGGGGCGAGAGCCCCTGGTCGATATGGTGGGCGACGCCCTCGACGATCACGATGGCATCGTCCACCACGATGCCGATGGCCAGCACGATGGCAAACAGCGTCGAGAGGTTCACGCTGAAGCCCATCGCCGCCATCGCCGCGAAGGCGCCGATGATCGTCACCGGGACCGTCGTCGCCGGCACCAGCATGGCGCGCCAGTCCTGCACGAAGACCAGGATGACGATCAGGACCAGGACGGCGGCCTCGAACAGCGTCGTGTAGACCTCGTGGATCGAGGCCTGCACGAACCCGGTCGTGTCGAACGGGATGCTGTAGACGAGGCCCGGCGGGAAGCTCTTGGCCAGCTCGCCCATCCGGGTGCGGACCGCCCCCGCCACCGTGAGCGCGTTCGCCTCCGGCAGCTGGAAGATGCCGAGGCCGGCGGCGGGCTGACCGTTCAGGGTGAACGACTGGCTGTAGGTCTGCGCGCCGAGCTCGACGCGGCCGACGTCGCGCAGGCGGGTGATGCGGCCGCCGTCCTGCGCATCCGCCTTGATGACGATGTTCTCGAAGTCCGGGGCGTCGTTCAGCCGCCCGTTGACGTTGAGGGTGTACTGGAAATCCTGGCCGGCCGGGACCGGCGGCATGCCCACGGCCCCGGCGGTGACCTCCTGGCTCTGCTGCTGGACGATGGTGACGATGGCGTCGGGGGTGAGACCCCGGGCCTGCACGAGGTCGGGGTCCAGCCAGATCCGCATCGCGTACTGGCCGGCGCCGAACACCGTGACGTTGCCGACGCCCGGGAGCCGGGCCAGCTCGTTCTGAACGTTGATGACGCCGTAATTCGACAGGAACAGGCTGTCGAATGTCCCATCGGGGGCGGACAGGGTCACGAATTGCAGGACCGCGGTGGACTTCTTCTGGGTCGTGACGCCCTGCACCTGCACCGCCTGCGGCAGCGACGACATCGCGATGGCGACGCGGTTCTGCACCAGCACTTGGGCCTGGTCGCCGTCCGTGCCGATCGCGAACGTGACCGTGAGGGTGTAGGTCCCGTCGCTGGCGCTGGTCGACTGCATGTAGAGCATGCCCTCGACGCCGTTGACCTGCTGCTCGATCGGCAGCGCCACCGTGTCGATCACCGTGCGGGCGCTGGCCCCCGGATAGCGCGTGGTGACCTGGACCGTCGGCGGGACGACGTTCGGGTATTGCGACACGGGCAGGTTGAACAGCGACACCGCGCCGACCAGCACCATCACCAGGGCGAGCACGTTGGCCAGGACAGGCCGCTCGATGAAGAAGCGCGAGATCATGCCGTGGACCCTCGGTGCCGGCGTCTCAGGGGCGGCCCGCCGGATCGGCGGGAGCGCGGATCGACGGGTGCCGACGGCCGGCGTCTCACCGCCGGATCGCCGCCGGGTCGGCCGAAGCATCGGCCGGCGCCACCTTCCGGGGCGCGACCTTGGCCCCCGGGATGGCCCGCTGGATGCCGTCCGTGACGACCCACTCGTCGGGTTTGAGCCCCGTCTGGATCACGCGTTCGCGCCCGTCCCGCGGACCGAGCGTCACCACCCGCTGCGAGACCGTGTCGTCGGCCCCGACCGTAAGCAGGTAGCTGCCCTGCTGGTTCGTCCCGATGGCGTCGTCGCGGACCAGCAGAGCCTTGTCGTCGCGTCCGACCGGGATCCGGACCCGCACGAACAGGCCCGGCAGGAGCGCATGATCGGCGTTGTCGATGAGCGCCCGGGCCAGCAGCGTGCCGGTGGACGGGTCCACCTGCGGCGCGAGGTAGTCCAGCTTGCCGATATGCGGATAGCCGGCCTCGTCCTGCAGGCCGATCTCCACCGGGATCTTGGACAGGTCGCCCAACGTCCGCTGCGTCGCGAGCAGGTGCTGCTTGACCCGCAGGACCTGCTGCTCGCCGACGTTGAAGTAGATGTAGAGCGGGTCGATGCGCACGAGCTGCGCCAGCTTGGTCGGTCCGCTGATGCCGACGAGCGCCCCGACATCCACCAGGTGGTTGGTGACCACGCCGTCGAAGGGCGCGGAGACCTGCGTGTAGCCGAGGTTGATCGCGGCGATATCGAGGTTGGCCTGCGCCTCCAGCACGGCGGCGGTGGCCTGGTCCAGCTTGGTCTTGGCATCCTCCACCCGCGCCTGCGAGGCGAATTCCTGCCGGCCCAGGGTGAACTGGCGCTGATACTCCGACTGGGCGTTGGCCAGGGCGGCCTGCTGCGCGGCGAGGGCGCCCTGCGCCTGCTTGAGCTGCGCCTCGTAGGTGTTGCGCTGGATGGAGAAGAGCGGCGCGCCCTTCTTCACCACGGCCCCGTCCGTGTAGCTGATCCCCTCCAGAAATCCCTGGACGCGGGCCTCGAGATCGACGGCCGCGAACGCCTTGGTGTTGCCGGTGAGCTCGAAGTAGCGCGTCACGTTGCGCACGACCGGCTGCGCCACCGAGACGCTCGGGGGCGGCGGCGGAACGTACTGGTTGGTGTCGCGGCACCCGGCCGCCAGCGCCGCGATGGTCGCGACGACCAGAACGCGGACGGGTCCGGAAAGCAGTGGCGCGATCGGCACGGGCGGCCCCTCGACTGGGATCGTTACGGGACGGTCGTGGGCAGAGATCCTGCCGCGGCTACCACGTGTCTTCCGCCTTGGCCTCGCGGGCGAGGGTCAGGCACTCGAGCAGATCGACGTAGCTCGGCAGCCCATCCAGCTGGGCCTCCGCGGTGCAGCGCGTCCGGTCGACGGCCGCATAGCGCGACCATTTCTGAGCGACCTGCGCGCGTGCCGACGCCTCATCGTCGAGGCAGAGTTTCTGCCGCCTGGGATCGAGGGTCATCAGCGTGGTGGCCGCCCGGCACCCCGGTCCGACATCGAAGACCGGCACGCGGTCCGCGACCGGCACCGCCAGGGTCGCTCCCATCAGCAAGGCGGGAATAGCGATCATCATCGTCGATACGCCTCCGGTCACTGCGCCGACCGGGCCAACCGATCGATCCAAGCCGCGACCACCCTCCTCAGGTGTCGCGCGCCCCGCGATGCCGCGGTGTCTCTGCGCAGGACAAACCCGATTCGGCCGCCGGTTTGCAATGGATACCACAGGCCGTGCGCGCTCCGACTTCAAAAGGCGGGCCATCAGAGCGGATTTCTACTGATAATCGGCATTCGCGCCGCGGAAACGATCGGCTTCGTTTGAATTGATTACCGAATGTGAAATGCCAATCTTGAAGCCCGGACGCGGGGCGACTCGCCAGGCCCGGCTATCCCGATGGGAGAACGACCGCCATACTGAGCGGGCAGGTCGCCGTTATTGCATTCGAGACGCCGCCTCCCATCGTCGACGCGTGCCCCCGTCCGATCCGGTGGCGCGACCGTGTCGAGTACCGCGGCCGCCAGGAGGTGCCTCGGGACGCGGCGCGCGGCCGATGCTGGCGAGGGAGGCCGCGTCGTGAGCTAGCCCGTGCCGCTCGACAGATCGGAACGGAGCCGATCCGCTGCCGGGAGGCGGCTGGCGTATCCGCGTCCCGGATCGCGCCCCGCACAGGTGGGCCCGAGTCGCGGCGTCCCCTCGCAGCGGACCCGCTCCAGCCCGAGCGCTCGCCAGCCACGTGGATGCCGGCTCGGCGCAAGCCAGAACGATGCGTCGAGGCCGTGGCATTGCGCCGGGCTGCCGTTTCGCGGTTTGCCGCGCGGCAACATCGAGCAGCGGCCGCCCGGTGGATCAACCGCCGGCGACCGTCTCGTACCGGGAGGCAACCGGTGCCGGCAGGCGCCGGGCGCGACCCTCCGGGCCACACCACGCACCATCCCGCCGGCTGCGGACATCCGCAGGTCCCGCTGAGCGAAGCGGCCCGCGCTCGCAGGCGCCTTCCGAAACCGCGTTCGAAAGCGGCGCCTACCAGAGGTGCATCAGGATGTTGGACAGTTTGGTGAACCAGTCGGTGGTCGCGGGTGCGCTGGCTTCGCCCTTGTTGATCTTGGCCATCAGGGCGATCGCGGCTTTCCGCTGGCTCTCGGGGACGGAGAACGTCTCATAGGTGGGAGCCTTGCTCACCGCCGGGACGGCGGGACCCTGCGGGCTCGTGGCGCCCGCGGATGCGGCTGGGGACGCGCTCGTTACGCTGCCCGGATTGATGGGGGCCGTCGGCGCGGCGGCGATCGGGTTGCCGGTCGGCGGGTACGGGTTCTGCGTGCCGGCGGGAGAACGGGTTGCGCTGCCCAGCACCGGCCGCGCCGTACCGCCGGAGCCGGGTGCCACCGTCGAGGCCGGGTTGGTCGGAGCGGTGGCCATGGCCGGCTGCGCGGTGGCGCTGCTCGCCACCGGGACTACGCTTGCCGGGCTCGCGACACCGTTTGCGCCGGACCCACCGGGCGGGGTCGTCACCGCCGTTGTGTCGAGGGCCGCCGGGGCCGCCGCGCTCGGTCCTGCGGTCGGCGTGTGGGCCATGCCGTTTGCCGGCGTTGTCGAGGCGGCCGCGGACTGACCCGACACGGGGGACGCGGACAGATTCGCCGTCCCCGCGGAGTTCGTCGTCGGGGCAGGGGCCTGAGGCGCTGCGCCGACGGTGGTCGGAGGGGGAGCCGAACCCGTGGCCGCAAGAGGCGCACCGCCCGAATGGGTCGCACCACCCGAGTGAGTCGTCTCCGCGGCGGCCTGGGACGGCGCGCTCGCGGTCGTGTGCGATCCGCCGCTCGTGCTGCTCACCGCGCTGGAAGCGGCACTGGTCGGCGCGCTGGCGGTCACCGTCGAGGGCGTCGTGCCGGCGGCATTCGGCGTCGGCGCGGCAGGTGCTGCGCTGAGGGTGGTCGAAGGGGACCCCGTCGTCGCACTGCCGCCTGCCGGGCCGGTTCCGCTCCCGGTGCTGGCCGGCGCAGACGCGGCGGTGGAACCCGTGGTCGGAGTCGCCGAGCCGCTCGCACTCGTCGTGGAGGTTGCAGCCGGCGGCGTCGCGCTCGCGGTGGACGCCTGCGTTGCACCGTTCGCACCGCTGCCGGTCGCGCTCGGAGCAGTGCCGGTCGATGCGACCGGGGCGCTGCTTTGCGCCGTCGTGGGGGTCGTGCTTGCGGCAGGGACCGCCGATGGAGCCGTCGATGAGGCCGTCGTGGGCGCAGCGCTGGCGGTGGGCGCGCTCGTTCCCGGTGTGGCGTTGGTCGAGCCCGAAGACGCGCCGACAGGCGGGTTCTGAACGGCTGACGGCGTGGAGGCGCCGGACCCCGTCGTCGGAGCGGCCGGTGTCGGTGCGGCGGCGGGGGACACGCCTCCGTTCGGGCTGACGCTCGACGGGGAGGCAGTCCCGGTCGGCGCCGTCGAGACGGCGGGCTTGGGGGTCGCGGCAATCGTGGCCGTGGAACTCGTCGTCGGCGCGGCGGCCGAGCCGTTCGTCGGGTTGGTCGTTCCCGATGCCGTGCCGGTGGTCGAACCGGTCGCCGGCTTGGTGGCCGACGCTGCCGACGAAGCCACGCTCGTGGCCGTGCTCGTCGTGCCCTTCGCCGCACTCGCCGTGGTCGCGGCGGCTGTCGTCGTGTTCGTCGAGGTTGCCGCGGCGGCGCCGTACAGGCCCGGATCCCGGCCGTCGGGGCTCGACACGGTGTCGCGCTTCACGGCGACTGCGGTCGGATCGTTCGAATAGGCTCGGACGTAGTCGATCTTCGAGCTGATCGGCACGCCGGCGAGATCGGCGTTGTTGCTGCCGCCCCCCTGGGTGGCCAGGTTCACCAGCATGTACATCGGGCTGTGCAGATCCGACGGCGTCGCCTGCGAGCCGGTCATCTGGCCGTCCACGTAGAAGCTGATCCGGTCGGCCTGCCAGTTCATGCCGTAGGTATGATAGCCGGTCTGGTCCGGCATCACGCTCGTGACCTGGCGGTTCTGCTGCCAGGGGATGTTCGGCGTCTGATCCGTCGTGTGGATCGTGCTGTAGACGGTGCTCGGCCCGTCGCCGTAGCGCTCGACGACGTCAAGCTCCTGGTGCTGGCCCGCGTTGTAGGGGTCGGCCTTCTGCTGGTTGGGCAGCAGCCAGAACGCGTCCCAGGCGCCGACCTGTTCGGAGAAGTCGGCCCGGACTTCGAAATACCCGTAGGTCTGCGAGAAATTGCCCTGGGTCGTCAGCAGGCCGGATTCCCAGCTGCCCGGCACGCCCGACGAAGTCCTGTCCGGGACCGCCGTGATCGACAGGGCGCCGTCCTGGAGCTGAAACGGATCGTAGCCAGACCCCTTGTCCACGAAGGACGAGTGGCCGAACCCGACATCGGCATTCGCGTCACCACGGTCTTGCGCGCGGATATCGGCCCAGGTGGTCCCCGCGCCGGTCTGTGAAATGCTGCGGGTGTTAAACTCTTCGTCGAAGGTTAGTTTATAACCGGTCAAGTCGACCATGAATGTTTCCCCAGACTTGCAGCAGGGCGCGATTGATCCATCGCAGCACAAGAGAACTTGCCTACGTCGCGTCAGCCACCCGAGTGGACGGGCAACCTACTCAGCTATTTTTCCTAAATTTAACACTGTGGAAACATTACGTACGTGGTTGCGCTGCTGTCAAGATTTGTATTTGTGCAGCATTCAAGATCCCGTTTTCGGCGTATGAAGATCAGCTCGGTTCGATGCTGCATTCGGGATTGACAGTTGCTGTCGAGCCATACCGCGCACAAGCCTATCTTCCTATTCCCGGTCCGCCCGAGACCTGTCGGAATGAAGATGGGTGTTGCCGGGGATAGCCGGTCCGGAAGCCCCGCTCAGCGGATGAAATCCTGCGTTGAGAGCGGGTTATCCTGCGGGCCGGTCCGCGCGGAATGACCGGCGTGCGATCGCGGCGGGACTTCGCTTTGGCTGGGAATGGGCGGATCCTGCCAGCTCGGATTTCGCCGGGCCCAGGTCGAGCGGAGCGGATCCGAAGCGGATTCGGGGGGTTCGACACGAAGCCGCAGGGGCGACGATCAGAAGCCGCCGGTGGCCGGCCTCCGGACGCCGGTTGGCGCAAGCCCGAGAAGGGCCAAGGATCGATTACCTACCAATCGGGCCGCACCGGTCCGGGGAGCCCGGCCGGTAACAGCGAGCCCGTCGCCGTGGCGGATCCGCATTTCATGCGATCGACCGGGGAACGCGCGCAGGAACGGGGGGGCGCCGACATCATGGGCGGTCGGGGCGGTGCACGAGTTCGGTATCGGGACGAAGCCTGCACTGTCGGGCGGACCGCCGACGCGGCATCGCGTTTTGCACTGCAACCGTTCGCACCCTGTCAGGCGCGTCGATCCGCGATTCCGACTGGGTCTTATGGGGGCGCGCGCCTATGCGGCCTGGGGATCTTTCATCCCGGGCCGCTGGTCCGGCACCCGCCGGGCGCAGGGGTGGTGCGCTCGGTCGGCGCCATCCCGGAGCAGGGCTGGGGGCTCCGGGATGCGTCTGAGCGATGCGCCGTGAAGATGCGCCGGGAGGCGTCCCGCCCGCATCAGCGGGTCGGCATCGCGGTAGCGGTGACGACACGGGTGGTCTGAGCCGCCGGGACGAGGCGCGGCGTGGTCGCCAGTTCGGTCGCGGGACGGGTGGTCGAGATCACCCGGGCCTGCTCCCGGTAGAGCGGCGGCGTCAGGTTGATGGCCTCATCGGCCAGGGCTGAACCGATCATCGGGATGGAGGCCAGGGCGGCCAGGATCAAGGAACGCGTGGTCATGGGGGGATACCTCTTGCTGTCCGGGTCCGAAGCCCGGTGTCGAGGCACTATCTACGCTGCACTGCGTCATGATCCAAACAGATAGGATCGATAATAGAAATCGATATGATCAATGACGCAAGCGGCCCGAATGTAGGGCGTGACCGGTGCCGGCTGATGCGAACCGCCGATCGCCATGCTAGGCGTATCTGGCAGTCGAGCTTGCACGGATACTGATCCTCGAACCGGGACGTCACATGCTGGGCTGGTTTCGTGCGTTGATGCCGAAGGAAGACCGGTTCTTCGACCTGTTCGAGCGCCATGCCGCCACCCTGGTCGGCGGCGCGGCCGCGCTCCGGGCCCTGCTCGATGGCACCCAGGACGTCCCGGTGGCCTGCCAGGCGATCGCCGACCACGAGGATGCCGCCGACACGATCACCCGGGATGCCCTGCTGGCCGTGCGGCGGACCTTCATCACCCCGTTCGACCGGGGCGACATCCAGGCCCTTGTCGGCTCCCTGGACGACGCCATCGACCAGATGCTCAAGACCGCCAAGACGGTGCAGCTGTTCGAGGTCACCGCCTTCGAGCCGTCGATGCGCGAGATGGGCGCGGTGATCCAGGAGGCCGCCGCCGCGACCGCCGAGGCGATGCCGAAGCTGCGGGCGCTGGGCGAGAACGCGACCGTCCTGAACACCCTGACCGAGCGGGTCATCCAGCTCGAAGGCCGGGCCGACGACCTGCACAATGCCGGGCTCAAGGCCCTGTTCAAGGCTTCCCGGCAGGATCCCATGGCCTTCGTGGTCGGGTCCGAGCTGTACGACCACCTGGAGAAGGTCATGGACCGGTTCGAGGATGTCGCGAACCAGATCAGCAGCATCGTGGTCGAGCATGTCTGAGCCGGCCGCGTGACCCTCCTGATCGTCCTCATCGCCGTCGCCCTGGTCTTCGATTTCTTGAACGGGCTGCACGACGCCGCAAACTCGATCGCCACCATCGTGTCGACCCGGGTGCTCGCGCCCCGCTACGCCGTCATCTGGGCGGCGTTCTTCAACTTCGTGGCGTTCCTGATCTTCGGCCTGCACGTGGCCGGCACGGTCGGGTCGGGCATCGTCGATGTCGACATGGTGACCGACCGGGTGATCCTGGGGGCCCTGGGCGGCGCGATCAGCTGGAACCTGATCACGTGGTACGCCGGAATCCCATCCTCGAGCTCGCACGCGCTGATCGGCGGCCTGCTCGGGGCCGGCATCGCCAAGGCGGGCCTCGGCGCGATCGTCTGGCCCGGCGTGATCGCGACCAGCGCCGCCATCGTGCTCTCGCCCGCCCTGGGCTTCGGCCTCGGGCTGCTGCTGATGCTGGCGGTATCGTGGATCTTCGTGCGCTCGACCCCTCACGCGGTGGACCGGCTGTTCCGGGGTATGCAGTTCGTCTCGGCCTCGCTCTACTCGCTGGGCCATGGCGGCAACGACGCGCAGAAGACCATGGGCATCATCGCGGTGCTGCTCTACGCCCACGGGGAGGAGGGCGGTGCGTTCCACGTGCCGCTCTGGGTGGTGCTGTCCTGCCAGACCGCCATGGCGCTCGGCACGCTGCTCGGCGGCTGGCGCATCGTCCACACGATGGGCTCGAAGATCACCCGGCTGTCCCCCATGCAGGGCTTCTGCGCCGAGACCGGTGGGGCCGTCACCCTGTTTGCCGCCACCGCGTTCGGGATCCCGGTCTCCACCACACACACGATCACCGGGGCGATCGTCGGAGTCGGTGCGGCCAAGCGGGTTTCGGCGGTGCGCTGGAACATCGCCCAGGGCATCGTGATCGCCTGGGTGGTCACGATGCCCGCGGCGGCGCTGGTCGCGGCATTGATCTACGGCGTCTCCGGCCTGGTGCTGCCGTGACCGGCCAGGAAAAATATGCGTCGCGCGCACGAAACCGAATTTAAGAGGCTTAATATAGCAACATGCGTAGGATTGAGCTATAAATCTTACTATTACGCCATACAGGGTGCTGCTTGTTGCTTATCGCGGCCCTCTTATGCGCAGCAGGAATTCTGGAAGGCTGGCTCTATCGGGCCCCGGCTGTCGTGGCGAGTTCGGTGCTGATCGCCCTGATATGCCTGCCCCTCTGGGCACTGACATCCACGATCGATGCCGTGAAGGTCCTGGTGCTGCTCGCCTATCTGGCGGCCCACCAGTCCGGCTACCTGATCGGAGCGTTTGTCGGCGCGAGCCGTCACGACGATCGCTGAACCCGATCACCAGGTCCAGATCACGCGGCCGGAATAGGCGTAGATCACGACCCACATCCCGACCGACACCGCCAGCCACGAGACCACCAGGGGCAGGGGCGGCCGCTTCGTCTCTTCCCGGCGCAGCCGCGCGAATGTGTCTCTCACCATCAACCTCCCGGACGCGCCTTGTGGTTGAAGACGCGAACGGAGGCGATTCGACAAAAGTTTCAGGACGGCGCCGCGCACCGTCGCAAACTACGGGTTTCCGAGGCCGAGGTTCGGCGCATCGTCGTGTTCCGAAAGCCGGCGGCCACCTTTCGGAACGATGCTCTAGCGCCCGAACTGCACCGGAACGCTGAGGTCGGCGACCCCGTCCTCGGCCAGCAGCTCGACCGGGGGCGCCCTGAACGGGCTCGCCCCCTGCACCGCCCGGAGCGCCCGACGGTCGAGCCCGCGGGAGCCCGAACTGCGCTCGATCTCGGCCTGACGCACCGAACCGTCGGCGGCGATCTCGATCCGCACCAACACGGTGCCGGCTGCCCGGCGGGTGTTCGCGTGCCGATCAGCGCGATCGACCGCGTCGATCCGGGTGACGAGGCCGGACAGCCAGGTGCGCACCGCCGGCGAGACCCCCATCCGCGCCGCCGCCGGCCAGGGCAGCAGCAGAACGCCGAGGAGCGCGGCGGTCCCGTAAGTCAACACGCGTGACGACATGCTGGAACAACGATCCTGTGCCTGATGGTAGCCCGGCTATCCTCACGCCGAAGGGTTTACCGGCCGTGACCCCGGCCCCGGTGTCCGGGGGCAAAGCCTGCGGTGCCGCGGGGCCCGAGCAACCTTCAGGACGGCTCGGTCCTTGCGATCTCGATCCGTTGCGGATCGTCAGCCGGCCGGATGGAAACCTTGATCCATGATGTGAAACACACCTACCGTGACGCTTATGAGGGTCGATTATCCGGTTTCGACGCAGACCAGCGCCGCCGGCATCGTCCCGGTTCCGGGACACAGGCGCGGCACCCCTTGAACCATCCCCGCCGATGGGTCCAAAGGCTCCGGTGACGCCGCAGACAACACACGTGATCCAGGAGAAAGCCTCAGATGACCCGATTGGCGGAGCTGCAGAACGACCCCGCGTTCCAGCAGGCCGTGCTCGCCGTGCGCGGGGCGGCCAGTACGCTGAGCGGTCGCGCGGTCACCGCCGAGGAAGCCAGCTTTCTGGTCGGTATCGCGTTGGCCACCTTCGCCAATGCCGGTGGCCTGAACGAGCCGACCCTGAGCCGTCTCGGACGGTTCTCCGACACGCTCGGGCAGAACGAGACCCTCGACAGCCTGACGAAGCACTGAGGCGATCGGGCGCCGGCTCGGTTCGGCGTCCGGCATCGCTGCTGGTCCTGCGGGAGACGCAGAGACTCCGATGCCCCCGATGGGACGATGCGGCACCCCGAGATAGCCGTCCGACGACGCTCTCGTGGGCCTCCGGCTACAAGAACCCCATCCGCCGGGCCAGCATCACCGCGAAGGCGAGGCCGGCCGCTAGGCTGACCACCAGCATCGCGACATTCGTCCAGAACCGGACCGGCCGACTCGAGCCCTCGATCCCGCTGGCGCGCAGCCTGACCCAGGGCACATAGAGGAACAGCGCAACCACGGTCAGGACCATGAACGCGAAGGTGGCGATCCGGCCCGCCAGCAGCGCGGCCCCGGCCAGGACGACCCAGCCGAGGACGATACCCAGCATCGTGAAGAGGGCCGTCGTGTTCAATCCTGCATCATCCCCAAACGGATGGAACGGCGCGCCATCCTAGGCGCCACGGGAAGCCGACAGGCTCGACGACGCCTTTCCGGCGATCCCTCAAGCAAACCCGAGTATCGGCGCAGCGAGAGCCCGCTGTACCCTTGAAACGATCAGTCAGTCAGGAGAAACTCTGGTGCTGCGAGACAGGATTGAACTGTCGACCTCTTCATTACCAATGAAGTGCTCTACCACTGAGCTACCGCAGCAAGCGCCGTGGCGACCCCGCTTGGGGGCGTGTCCGTCCGGCTGAGAGGGGCAATAACGGATCATCGCCGGCTTGGCAACGGTGGGTTACGCGTCCGTCGCCTTAACTTGCCGGCATGTGGCGCGAATGATCGCCGCGAGGCCCGGTTCGGACACGGCCTCGGCGGCCTCGGCAGGCGTGAACCAGCGCAACTCGCGCTGATTCGCCTCCGGGAAGTTCTTGAGCTGCTTGCGAACCTTCAGCGGGAACACCTTGACCTGGCACAGGACCGCGTCGAGGTTCTTCAGGCGCTTCTGGTAGACGTAGTAGCCGAGTGGCCGCTTGCCGACATCGCCACGCAGGCCGGCTTCCTCGTAGGCTTCGCGCGCCGCCGCTTCGAACGGCTTGCGGCCCTTCATCGGCCACCCCTTCGGGATGACCCAGCGCCGACTTTCCCGGGAGGTCACCAGGAGGATCCGGTTCTCACCGTCGCGCCCCTGCTGAAACGGCAGAACGCCCACCTGCCGGCGCGGTTCGGCCGTGTCCTCGATCGCGGCCGTCACGACAGGACCGGCCGGGTCGGAACCCGCGTTGCGCCCCGCCGGATCGGCGACGCGACAGGGAGATGAAGCGGAGGGCAGATTGTCTGATCCTCGGTCGGCGCGGGCGTGCATCAGCAACAGGGTACGCAGTATCAACAACTGACGTCAACGTAAGCGCGTGACCGAGGGAAAAGTTCAGTACAAGACTGATATCTCCCACTCTTCTCTCGTTATCCGGCTAAGGCTGGACCAGCCGATCCGTCATGCCGTCCGCCGCGCGGCCCGCTCGCCCGAGGCCGGGACCGCGGCAGAGGCCATGCCGGCGGAGACCGCGTCGGCCACCGGACCAGCCGGCGGGCTGGCGGCGGGGATGATGGTCGGAAGCGGGGCGGGCGACATCGGTTCGGCCGGTACGAGGACGGGTTTCGGCAGGTCGGGCTCCTCCGGCTCCACCGCGGGCTCGGAGGGTGCCAACGTGTTCGGCGGCTCGCGCCACGCGAACGCGTCGAGGCGGCCGCTGACCGGCGAGACCGGCGCCCAGGTGTCGGACGCGATGCCGTCGGCGATCCAGACCGGGTCGCGCGGCGCCCGGGCCGCCCGGGACAGCCACTCGCGGGCCTGACCGGACGCCGCGCCGTGCTCGGCCTCCTCGATCGCCGCCATCATCAGGCTGGAGCGGACGGTCGGGCGGTCGGCGAGCAGCGGCTTCAGGGCCTCCCGGGCCCGGCCGTATTCGCGCGCGTCGAGGGACGCCTGCGCCACGGCGAGGCGGGATTCCGGATCCCAGGACGTGAGTTTGGCCAGGGTCTCGGCCCGGGCCAGGCGGTCGCGGACCGAATCACCGGGGCGCAGGCCGAGATAGACCTTGGCGAGGTCGGGGTGCGGATTGTTCTTCCAGGCCGTCTCGACGACCTTGGCGGCCTTGCGCAGGTCGCCCCGGCGCGAGAGCAGGCGCCCCGCGATGCAGGCTGCCGGTACCAGGTCGGGGGCGAGCTTGACCGCCTGCAGGGCGCGCTCGGCGGCGAGTTCCGGCTCACCGGCCTCGCGCTCGCCGGCGATCGCCGTCAGGAGCACGGCCCGCTGGCGCCGGGCAGTCGGCTTGTCGATCAGCCCCAGGGAGGAGCGCCGCTCGATGGTCTCGAGAGCGGAACCCCAGTCGCCGTCGGCGGATTGCGCCTCCAGCATCGCCTCGTTGGCCCAGGTCACGCTCGGAGCGAGGCGGGCCGCCTCCACCGCGTAGGCGCGGGCGGCGGTCTCGTCCTCGCGGCGGCGCGCCTCGACGAACAGGCCGCGCAGGCCGAGCACCCGGGTCTCGGGGTCGTCGACCATGCGCTGGAAGGCGCTCTCGGCGGCGTCGCGGTCGCCGGAGATCTGTGCCGCCTGGGCCTTGAGCAGGAGGGTCAGCGGCTCGGGGCCGAGCAGCCGCTCGGCATCCCCGGCGTAGCGGCGGGCGGCGAGCGGGTCGCCCGAGCCCACCGCCACCATCCCGCGCGAGAGGGCGGAGAAGCCCTTCGCCCGGCGGCGTTCCGCCGAGCCGCGCACCAGCGCCTCGGGCAGGCCGATCACGCCGCGCACGATCGCCCAGAGCAGGCCCAGGACGATGGCCGCGGCGATCACGCCGACCAGGGCGACCGCGAGGCTGGTGCCGATCTGGTAGCCGTTCCAGACGACGGTGACGGTGCCGGGCCGGTCGGCGATCCAGACCGCCCCGAAGGCGGCGAGTGCGAGCAGGGCCAGGAAGGCGAGGGCGCGCCACATGGGGTCAGTGTCTCCTGTCGACGGCCGCCGGGCGGCCACCGCTGGGTGCGGGAGAGGCGGGGCGCCTGGGCGCCCGACCGGAGAAGATGCAGCCGCGCGAGACGCGGATCGACGCCGTCACTGCCTAGCGGCCTGGCGCCGCCGGGGCGGCACCGGAGGCCGCATCCGTAGGCAGGGCCTTGAAGACACCGGCGAGCAGGGCCCGTACGGACTCCTCGGCGGCGGCCCGGGCCTTGAGCTTGGCGGCGAAATCGCCGGCCTGGTCGCGCATCTCGGGCGGCAGGGCCGCGAAGGCCGCGGACGCCGCCGGCAGGTCGCCGCGGTCCAGCGCCGCCTGGACCTTGGCCTCGGGTTCGTCGGACGCCTCCGGCGTGGCGGCGGGCGCATCGACCTTGCGCACCTGCACGAGGCCGTCGGCCATGCTCAGGAGCTTGGTGCGGAAATCGCCGGTCTCGGCGGCGCTCCGGGCCAGCTGCGACCGGCGCTTGGCGGCGACTTGCTCGGCGACCGGCCGGAACGCGTTGGCGAGTTGGGCCGTGGTCGGCGCGCCGGTCTCGGCGAACGGCGCGAGCGCCGTGGCCTGGGCTTCCGCACCCGGATCCAGCTTGCGCAGCGTCGCGAGCGGCTCCGCGTAGGGCATGCCGGCCGCGAGCGCCGAGGCGACGCGATCGGCCACCACCACCCGCAGCGCCGCCTGAACGGTGGAGATTTCGGCCCGCTGGGACACGCTCTTGTCGAGCGCGGCGATCTTGTCGGCCTGCTCCTGCAGGCGGCGGTCGACCGCCTTCGCGGCCTCGGCGGCCTGGGTCTGACCCGCCTCCGCGGCGGTGCGGCTCGCCTGCGTGGCCGCCTGAACCGCCTCGGTGGCGGCCTTCACGCGGGCGTCGAGGGCCTGCTGCAGGCTGTCGAGGCGCTGGCCCAGGGCGGCGTCGGCCGTGGCATTGGCCTTGGTCCGCTGCTCGACCTCGCCCTGCAGGGCGGCGATCGTCTTCGACGCCTCGGCCGCGGCCCCCTTGTCGGGCTGATCCGCCTCGAGCGCCTTCACGCGCGCATCGAGATCGGCGACCTGCTTGGGATCGGCCGCCTGGGCCGCGCCGAGCTTGGCATCGCCCCCCTGATCCCGGCCGGGCTCCTCCTGGAGCGCGGCGACCCGCTGATCGAGGCTGTCGAGGCGCGCGGCGAGATCGGCCGGCACCGCCGCATTCGTCCCGGGCGCCTGCCCGTCCGTCGCAGCGCCGCCGGGGGCCGGGGCCTTCTCCAGAGCCTGCCGGGCCGCGGCCTCTGCGGCGGCGACACGCTTGTCGAGGTCGGCGACGGCATCGCGCGGGGCGAGCCCGTCCACCCGCTTGTCGAGGGAGGCGACCTGGCCGGACAGGGACGGATCGGAGGCGTTCGGCCGCACAGTGCCGAGGCCGGCGCGCTCCGCGCCGAATAGCGCACCCGCGCCGATCAGGCCGCCGATGAGGCCGGCCGCCGCCAGGGAGCCGAACCCGGCCCGGGCCCGCCCGGCCGGCGGGGTCACGGGGGTCAGGGCCGTCGTCCCGGAGCCCTTCGGGGGCTCCTTCGCGGCAACCTTTGCAGTGTCCTTGGCAGTTTCCTTGCCAGTTTCCTTCGCAGCGTCCTTCGACCCGTCCCTGGGCGCATCTTTCGGGGCGTCCTTGCCGGGCTGCGGCGGATCGGGAATGCGCTTGGCCTTCAGGTCCAGGATCGGCCCGGCCGTGACCGCAGCGGCCGCGGCACCGGTCGCCGCAGCACCGGGCCGGGGACCACCGCCATTCTGCGCGCCCGCACCCGGCTGGCCAGCCTTGGTGGGATCCGGCTTAGCCGCCTCGGGCTTGCCGGGTTCGAGTTTGCCGGGTTCGGATTTCGGCCCGGCGATGCCGGACGCCAGCTTGGCCTCGGAGCCCGAAGAGGCCGTGGCGCCCGGCTGGGACGCGGCAGGCTTGCTCTCGCCGGGACGATCCGTTCCAGCGGCGGACGGCTTGGCGCCGTCGCCAAGTGGTTTGCCGGCTTCTGGCTTGCCGTCGGCCGCACCGGGGCTGCCCGGCTTGACGGTCAAGACCGGCTCGGTCGCCGGCTTGGGCGGAGTGGCCGCCGGAGATCCAGTGCCGGGTGCACCCGGCTGATTCGGTGCGACCGGCACGGGCTTGACGCCCCCCACCGCGGGGGCGGGCGACTTCGCACCGGGTCGGGATTCGGTCCGGCCCGGATCGGGTTGCGCAGGGGTGGACGGAGCGCCGCCCGGCTTCGGACCGCCGGCTCCGGGCTTGTCGGCGTCGCTGGGTGGTGGCGTCACGGGCAAGTCCTCCAACTCTTCGGCGTCGCCGCGCCCCCGTAGCACCGCGGCGGCACCGGGCGCGAGGGCGAGATACGGCGGCTCTGTCCCGCTGTCACCGCGCGCCGTCGCCGAAGCGTGGCGCGAGGGCATCGAGCAGATCCGTTTCCCGCGGCCGTGCCGCAACGAAATGGACCGCGATGCCGGCGGCTTCCAGGGGGAACGCGACATCAACAGACAGGCAGTAATGCCTCAAGCGGCGGAAAGCTCCGCCGTGTCCCGATCCATCCGCGAGCGCGAGCGCGGCGGCCGCACTGCGGCGGGAGTAATGCAGCGCGGCATCGAGCGCCCCGGCGGCGAGTGCGTCGCCCACGGCAGCAGGCAGGGTCGGGACCAGATCCGCCGTGTAGGCCTCGACGATCACGATCGTGAATCCGGCGGCCGTCAGGGTCGCTTCGGGCTCGGGCTTGCGGGCGGTCCCGGTGGCGTGGAGCAGGCACGCCCCGGCCGGCAACACCTCGGCCACGAGGGCGGCGAGCCCGGCCGCGTCACCCGGTCCCTCCCGAACAGGCCCGAGCCCCGCCGCGCGCACACGCTCGGCGGTCCGGGGGCCGACCGCGAAGACCGGCAGCCCGCGCAGGCTTTGCGTGTCCCGGAGGGCCGGCACCGCGTGGGCGCTGGTGAACAGAAGCGCGTCGAACGAACCGGCGGGCGGTTCCGCGCCGGTCGGCCCGATCGCCAGCACCGGTGCCACGAGGGGGGCGTGCCCGCGCGCGGCCAGGGCCGCGCCGGTGCGGGTGGCCCCCG
This sequence comes from Methylobacterium sp. CM6246, assembly GCF_054818005.1. Classification (NCBI taxonomy): domain Bacteria; kingdom Pseudomonadati; phylum Pseudomonadota; class Alphaproteobacteria; order Hyphomicrobiales; family Methylobacteriaceae; genus Methylobacterium; species Methylobacterium sp. CM6246. The sequence continues at coordinate 4,466,534 of NZ_JBTXKY010000001.1, read as the reverse complement.
GCTCGGGTCGGGCGACCCAGACGCGCAACCGCTAGGTTTCCAGGGTCAGGCGGACGCCGTGACGAGCCTCGTCACCCGGTGGCAGCACGCGTTGCGCGTCGCGCTCCTGAAGCGGGCCGGAGAAATCCGCCCAGTCGGCGTAGCCGGTCCAGCACTCGAGCGACAGGAACGGCGCGGTCGGCTTCGTCCAGACGGCGAGGTGCGGGAAATCCTCCATCTCCATGCGGATCGCCTTGACCGCCCCCTGGCCGGGTCCGGTGAAGCGCATCCATCGGCTCTGCGCATTCCGGAACACGAAGGCTTCGGTGAAGATCGCCGGGTCGAGGGGCAGGGTATCGCCGGCCAGGGGGATCGGCTGCTCGTCGCGCAGCAGCAGCCCGCCGGGGCCGACCTGCGGGGCGAACGGGCGCTCGTGCCGCTCGAACGCCAACGCGTAGCCGCCGTCCCGGGCCCGCTCGCCACCCGCGAAGGGCCACGGGAAGGCCGGGTGGAACCCGAGCGCGTAGGGCAGGGGAACGTCGCCCGTGTTGACCACGGTGACGGTAAGGTCGAGCCCGGACGGCTTCACCCGGGCCGCGATGTCGAGGCGGAAGGCGAACGGGTAATGCACCCGTGTCTCCGGCCCGTCGGTCAGCCGAAGCGTCACCGCGTCGGCGCCGCGATCGACGACCGTGAACGGCAGGTCCCGGGCGAAACCGTGCTGCGCCATCGGGTAGCGCGCGGCCCCGACCGTCACCTGGCCGCCGGCCGAGGCGCCGACCACGGGGAAGAGCCAGGGAGCGTGCCGGTTCCAATGCGCCGGATCGCCGCTCCACAGGTACTCGGTGCCGCCTACCCGCCAGGAGACCGGCTCGGCCCCGTGGGTGGAGAGCACGGCCGTGGTGCCGTCCGGAGCGGTCAGGTCGATGCGCATGCTCAAGCGTGCCTCCCGGGCGATCCTCGAACCGTCGAGGTAACGGACGCGGACCGGGACGCAAGGGGAGGGCGCCACCTCACGCCGCATTCCCCAATCCCGGCAGGATCGTCTCCGGCGGCCCGGAGGCCACTATCCGGCCGGCCTCCAGCACGTGGACCGCGTCTGCCCCCTCCAGGGTCGAGAGCCGGTGGGCGATCAGGATCACGGTGCGCCGGCCCGAGAGCGCCCGCAGGGCGCGCATCACGGCCCCTTGCGTCTCGTCGTCCAGCGCGGAGGTCGCCTCGTCGAACACGATCACGTCCGGATCGTGGTAGAGCGCCCGGGCGATGCCGAGGCGCTGGCGCTGGCCGCCGGAGAGCCGCGCGCCGCGCTCGCCGACGCGCGCGGCGTAGCCGTGGGGCAGGGCGGCCACGAAATCATGCGCGCCCGCGAGCCGGGCCGCGCGCTCGACGGCGGGCAGATCCGGCGCGTCGAGGCCGAGGGCGATGTTCTCGGCAACGGTGCCGTCCACGAGAAACACGTCCTGCGGGACGTAGCCGATGCGGTTCTGCCAGGCGGGGAGGGCGCTGGCGTCGAGCACGCGCCCGTCCACGGTGATCCGGCCCGTGCCCGGGGTGAGCACCCCCAGCAGCAGGCCGGCCAGGGTCGACTTGCCCGAGCCGGTGCGGCCGGCGAGGCCGATCGTCGTGTTGACCGGGATCGTCAGGTCGATCTCGGCCAGCGCCGGCCGGCCGGTGCCGTAATCGAAGCCGACCCCCTCCAGACTGATGGCACGGCCGAAGGGCAGGCGCTCGTCGGTACGTGGGCCGGGGCGGCGCTCGCCGGAGAGTTCATCGACGATCACCCGCACCACCGGGCTGTAGAAGCGCATCAGGGAGACGGATGTGAAAATGTTCTGGAAGGCCGGGAGCATCCGGTAGCCCGCGAAGGCGAACAGGCCGAGCAGCGGCAGGATCCCGGCCACATCCAGCCCCTGGGCGAGGGCGAACAGCACCACCACGATCACCCCGCCGAAGGCCAGGGCCTCGATCACGAAGCGCGGCATCTGGCCGGTGAGCAGGCTCTCGGCGGTGGCGATCGCGTAGGCACGCGCCGGGGCGTCGAACCGGCCCGCGAAGGCCTCGGCCCGACCGTAGAGCTTCAATTCCGTGAGCGCGCCGAACGTCTCCTGCACGATCCGGAACCTTGCCTCGTTGTCGGCCACCGAGCGGCCGCCGAGCCGGGCGAGCCGGGCCCGCATGATCAGGTAGATCCCGACATAGAGGCCACCGAAGCCGCCGCCGAGGATCAGGGCGAGCTGCGGCGCGTAGGCCAGCAGGAACGCGATCACCGCGAGCGCCGAGGTCGCCCGCGAGGCCAGCACGGTGGCCGGGGTCAGCACGCCGACCACCAGCCGGTCGGTCTCGGACAGGACGTTCTTGGCAAGCTCGGCGCTGTTGGCCTGGGCGAAGAACAGCCGCTCCCGGTCGAGGTAGCGGAACAGCATCCGCCGGCTGAAGCCGTAGCCGGCCAAATGCGTGAACCGGAGCTGCGCGTAGGTCAGCCCGGCATTGACCACGGCGGTGGTCAGGATCGCCAGCAGCGCCGCCCCGCCGGTGACCAGCAGGAAGCTGCGCGCGTCGGCGAGCCCAAGGGCCTCGCGGGCCTGGGCCAGGTACGGCACGCGGGTCGCCGCCGATGGGTCGCCGACCAGGGTCAGGAACGGGATCACCGAGGCGACGCCGACCACCTCCAACAGTGCCGCGCCCGCCAGGCCCGCCGCGATCAGGACGAGCCGCCGCCGATCGCGCGCATGCATGATGCGAACGAGATCGATCAAGGCGCGCATGGTTCGGGACGGATCGGCGGGAGGGGTCGCATGGCCGGGCCGGGCTTAGAGGGCCCGGCGCCGGAGGGAAAGGCGGCTTGGCTTCCCGGCCCTGGGTCGAACACCCGCAGACATCGTCCCAAACCCGAAACGCCTGGTTTCCGAATGGCCCGAACCCAGCCCCTCTGGCGGGTTTGAATCGCGTTCTGTGCCGCTCGCCCGACGAGGCTGACCTTAGGCTCAGGCCTTTATGAAGCCGCCCCTGTCATCCCGGGGTCGCGGAGCGGAACCCGGGATCCAGAACCACCGTGGGATCAAGGCTTCGCATCGTCGGCGGCTCTGGATCCCGGGCTCGCCTCCGGCGCCCCGGGACGACCGGGAGGTTGATAGGGCGGCCTCCAGGCTGCCCGAACCTGTGCGGGCCGGCACTTTCAACGGGTTGGGTGCTGGGCCTTATCAGACCTGGACGGTCAGTCGAGCTTCTTGAGCGAGCCCAGATCCACGTCGCCGTTCTGGCTCGAGAAGGTCAGCGACTTGGTGCTGCCGTCCAACTGCGAGACGCCGCCGATCCGGTGGTCACCGCTATCGTAGGTTGAGACCTGGCCGTCGCGCTCGATCAGGAGACGATGTTTGTCCGGGAAGAACGCGTATTTCATGCCGTTCTGGGAGCCGCTGGTCGAGGGATCGCCCAGGTCCTTCGGCCAGAAGGGCTCCATGCCCTTCATCGGCTCCATGGGCTTCATGGGTTCCATCGGCTTCATCGGTTCCATCGGCTTCATCGGTTCCAAGGGGTGCCTCCTGTTCAGCTGGGTGACAGGAGGACGCGGCAGGGGGGAAACGGTTGCATCGTGCCCTGACCGCCGGGCCGGAGATCGGTCCGGCGGCGCGCACATGCAGGCGACCGAGGCCTCAGAGCCGGGCGCCCGGGACCGGCCGCTCGCGAACCTGGCCGTCGAAGCCGACATGGAGCTGGTGCTCGCGCCCGTCCCGGTCTTTGGCCGCGACGTCGAGGTGGCGCGGCCCGCGGCCGGTCACGCGCACGTCGCCGTAGCCGGCGGCCTGGACGGCGGCGGTCAGCGCCGGCACGTCCGGGTTCGGCCCGAGGCCGAGCTTGTCCTTGGCCCAGTCGAGGCTGCCACGCGGAGGTCCGCCGGCCGGCCCGATCACCACCTTGCGGCCGTCACCATGGGTCAGCACGCTGGCATGCAGGAACCCGGTCTCGAACCGGCCCTGCACCGTCACGGCCTCGCCTTTGGCCACGAGGTTGCCGCCCTCGCCGGCGGGGCCGGTCTCGACCAGCGCCCGGCCGGTGGAATCCTGGACCACGAACTTGTTGCCAAAAATCTCGGCGACCTCGCCCTTGATGGCGGTTGCGCTCGACGGGGCCAGCGCCTGGATCGCCACCGGATCCACCGGGGTCGGCTGGAACGCGGTGCCCTGCGCCAGAGACAGGCCGGCGGCACCCAAGGCCAGGGGTGCGGCGATCGCGGCCACAACCCAGGTCCGCCCCGGGACCTTTCTGGTTGGCTTGGCGGAGGCCGGCTCGCGGATCTCGCGGGCGGTGCCGTCGATGGTGTTGTCGTCGCTCATCGTTGTCGTCCTCTTGAGAAGGTTTGGGACCCGATCGGTCCGTGGCGCCTTCGTAAGACGCCCCCTCAAATCCGGCCTGAACCGCCCGGTTCAGCCTCGGTTAAAGCCGTCCGCCTATGGCCGGATCGGCGTCGAGACGCGCGGGCGATCAAGGACTTGGCCGCGGGTGCAGATCCGGGGGCCGGATGGATGGGCAGCGTGAGAGAGCGGCCCTAACTTCCGGCAGCGCCGCGGTGTCGGGCAGGCCGGGGCACGAGGGGGCAAACGTTTGAAAATCCTGCTGGTGGAGGACGACGCGGCCCTGGCTGCCGAACTGGCCAAGGTCCTGCGCGCGGAGAACTTCGTCCTCGACCGGGCCGCCACCGGCGAGGACGCGCAGCATCTCGGCGAGACCGAGGGCTACGACGCGGTGGTGCTCGACCTCGGCCTGCCCAAGGGCGACGGCGTCTCGGTGCTGCGCGCGTGGCGGGCGGCCGGGCGGACCCTGCCGGTGCTGGTGCTCACCGCCCGGGACGGCTGGAGCGACAAGGTCGCGGCGTTCAAGGCGGGAGCGGACGATTACCTGGTCAAGCCGGTCCGGGTGGAGGAGCTGGTGATCCGCCTGCGCGCCCTGGTGCGCCGGTCGCAGGGCGGCGGGGCGAGCCGGATCGCCTGTGGCCCTCTCAGCTTCGATACGGGGCTCGGCGCCTTCGAGCACGAGGGCCTGCCGCTCAAGCTCACGGGCCTCGAATGGCGGGTCCTGTCCTGCCTGATGCTCAACCGCGACGCGGTGGTGCCGCGCCCGCACCTGATCGAGCGGGTCTACGAGGGCGACGCGGATGTCGATTCGAACTCCGTGGAGGTGATCATCACCCGCCTGCGCCGGAAGATCGCCCCCGCGCGGATCGAGAGCGTGCGGGGCCACGGTTACCGCCTGCACGCGGATCCGGCCTGATGCCGCCGCCGAAGAAGAGACCGCCGCCGCACCGCTCCCTGCGGACCCGCCTGCTGGTGGCCGCCCTGGCGCTGGTGCTGGCGGCGCTCGTGGTGGCCGGGCTCGCCATCGGGGTGATCCTGCACCGCTTCGTCCGGGGGCAGATCGAAGGGCATCTCGACGCCCAGATCGTCGCGCTGCGGACCGGCCTGGAGGCGGGCCTTCTGCCCCGGGATCGCGACGCGCCGCCCTTCGACCGGGACGGGCCCGGCTGGGCCTGGGAGGTGCGCCAGGGGGCAGAGACCTTCGGCTCGGGCTCCCTGCGGGGCGGCCATATCACCGTCACCGAGCCGGGCCCCGACGACGAGCCCGACCGCCCGCATCCGGCGGACGGCACCGGGCCGCGGGGGGAGCGGCTGATCCTGCGCATCCTCGACGTGCCGGGCACGCCCCCCGCCACGATCGTCGCGGCGGCGCCCCGGGCGGCCCTGTACGGCCCCTTGCGCGAGGCCCTGACCAGCCTGGCCCTGGCGCTCGGCGTGCTCGGCCTCTGCCTGATCGCCGGACTGGCCCTGCAGGTGCGCCTCGGCTTGGCGCCGCTGCGGCGCCTGCGCGGCGACCTCGCCGCCGTGCGCACCGGGCACCGCGAGCGGGTGCCGGAGGAGCAGCCCGCCGAGATTAAGCCGCTGGTCGCCGAACTCAACGCGCTGCTGGACCAGAACGCGCAGAACCTGGAGCGGGCCCGCGGTCACGTCGCCAACCTCGCCCACGCCCTCAAGACGCCGCTGGCGACCCTGTCGATGGCGCTGGCCGAGCCTGCCCGCGATCCCGGGGGCGCCCTGCGCCTGCAGGTGGACGCCATGGACCGGCGGGTCCGCCACCACCTGCGCCGGGCCCGGGCGGCGGCGCTCGCCGGCTCGGCCCGGGGGCGCACGCCCCTGGCGCCCCGGGTCTCGGACCTGCGCGATGCGCTGGTGCGCCTCTACGCCGAGAAGGGCGTGGCGATCGAGCTGGCGGTGCCGGACGACCTCACGGTGCCCTGCGAGGGGCAGGACCTCGACGAGATGCTGGGCAACCTCGTCGACAACGCCTGCCGCTGGTGCCGCAGCCGCGTGCGGGTGACGGCACTCCCAGAGGCGAACGGCGTCCGGGTCGCCGTGGAGGATGACGGGGCCGGCCTCGCGGCCGAGGCCGCCGAGGCGGTCATGGCCCGCGGACGGCGCCTCGACGAGGGCGTACCGGGCCACGGTTTCGGGCTGCCGATCACCCTCGAACTCGCCGAGCTCTACGGCGGCGGCTTAAGCCTCGGGCGATCGGATCTCGGCGGGCTGAAGGCGGAGCTGCTGTTGCCGGCGTGAGGCCGACCTCAATCTGTTCGTTGCGCCGCTCACCGTCATCACGCGCGGTTGGGACGTGATTGAGGGTTTGGACGCGATCCGCTTGGCGCTGGTGATGTCTGAGAAGGGTGGTTTCGAGACAAAGCCGTGTGATCGGAACGAGAGTTAGCTGTCTCTCGGCGTACCGATGCCCAGGTGCTTGAACTCGGTACTCAGCCATTCGGCGCAGCGTCTGCGTTCCACCGGGTTACCGGCCTCCCCGAAGGCGCGCAGGAACCTCGCCAGCACCGTCAGCAACTTCTCCTCATCGATCGGGCGAGCGTTCGAGTCCGGGCGTCCGTAGAATGTCGAAACTGGCACGCCCAGGACGTCGGCGATGAGCTGGAGGGATCCCGCATGGAAGGCTTCGTCTGCCATACGCGCGCCCTCCCAGGAACGGTCAAGGCGTGTCAACTTAGAACGACACCCGCTGCCTTGGGGCCCATCTGTGCGGCGATGTGGCGGCCGATGGACATCAGCGCGTCTCTCAAAACGTCCTGTACCTCGTCGTCCCTGGCCACAGCAGCTTGGTATGCGGCGCACATGGACGTGGCCACGTCGTCGAGATCGCCTTCATCGAGGCCGGCAAGGTTCAAGGCTTCGAGAATGGATAAGGGGTGGTCGGGCGCCTCGGGTTCAGCGTCAGCCGGCGGTGTCAGCCCCCACTGAGCGGAGATGCTGGCCCAGGCCTGTTGCAGGCGGAAACGAGACTGCGCGTTCGCTTCGCGCATGACGGCTGCCTCCCGGCGAACCGACCGCGCCTCAGCCATAAGCGCGCGGAGTTCGGCCTGCTTCGAGTGGAGCCAGTCATCACATTCCGAGGCATCGAAAATCGCGCTCATGACTAGGTCCCCGAGAAGCGATACACGCAACTCAGGATCGATGTGTCAACTCGGGTTTGCGACCATGAGTGTTCTGCGCGCGATACGCGGGAATGCTGTGGGTCGGAGGTGGAATGTCCACTTCGGGTCGCGAGGTCCGGGTTTGGTGGCCACCCCGAGCCGAAGTTGCCAGACGGCCAACGAATGACCGCTATCGGGAAGCGCCTGTGGCAAACCAGGCGGCCAAGTTGGGTCGAACGCTGTCACCCTAAGCTCAAGCTTATCGGGCGCAGACACATTGGGCGCCGTACCCCGATCAAACGAGGAACCCCGCCAGGTCGCTGCGCTGCGCGCGCAAAGCCATGGCACCGGAGCGATCACGCCAGCGCCGCGCGCAGGATCGGCCGGATGCGCGGGTCGACGCAACGGGCGACGTTGAAGCGCATGTAGCCGTTCCAGTCGTCCGAGAGGCTGAACGCGGTGCCCGGCGCCAGGACCATGCCTTGCGCCATCGCCCGGCGCGCCACCTCGGCGCCGTCGCGCCCGTCCGGCAGGTGCATCCACAGGAAGAAGCCGCCCCGGGGCTGCGCCCAGGGTTTCAGGCCGCAGGCGCCGAGCTCGGCCGAGGCCTGGACCATGGCGCCGGCCAGCCGCCGCTTGGTCTCGGCCAGATGCCGGCGATAGCAGCCCTCGGTGATCAGGCTGTGCACCAGGGCCGCGGTGACGTGGCCGTTGCCGAGGCTCAGGGCCAGCTTGAGATCGACCAGCGGCTCGACCCAGTCGGCCCGCAGCGCGATCCAGCCGCAGCGCGCGGCGGCAGACAACGTTTTCGAGAAGCTGCCGATCTGGATCACCCGGTCCAGCCCATCGAAGCCGGCGAGCCGCGGCGCGGGCTCGGGCTCGAGGTCGCCGAAAATCTCGTCCTCGACGATCAGGGTGTCGTGCGCCTCGCACAGCTTCAGCAGCCGGTGGGCGATGACCGGGGCGAGGCTCGCGCCGGTCGGGTTCTGGAGCGCCGCGTTGGTGAGGTAGAAGCGCGGGCGGTGCCGCTCGAGCAGGGTGCCCAGAGCCCGCAGGTCCGGTCCCTCCGGGGTCAGCGGCACGCCGACCACCGCGACCCGGTGGGCTCGCAACAGCGCCAGGAAATTGAAGTAGCAGGGATCGTCCACCAGCACGGTGTCGCCGGGCTGGAGCAGGAAGCGGCAGACCAGATCGAGGGCCTGCGTGGCCGATTCGACCAGCACGATCTGGTCCGGCTCGGCGCCGACGCCCTTCTCGGCGATCTTGCGGGCGATCTGGATCCGCAGGGGCTCGTAGCCGAGTGGGCGGTCGTAATTGGTCATCTCGGCCAGATCGGCCCGGGCCACCCGGCGCAGGCCGCGCCGGATCGCCTCGTGCGGCATCCACGAATCCGGCAGCCAGCCGGCCCCGGGCTTGAGCTGGTCCGCGCCGGCCTGCTGGGCCTGGCGGGTGATCCAGAGTGGGTCCACGATCCGATCGAGCCGCGGACCCATCGCCTGGAGGGAGAGCGGCCGGGTCTTGCCGGCGACGTAGAAGCCCGAACCCGGCCGCGCCACCAGGGTGCCCTCGGCGGCCAGCCGGTCATAGGCCTCCACCACGGTCGATTTCGACACGCCCATGGATTCCGCGAACGCCCGCACCGACGGGATCCGGACCCCGGGCACGAGATGGCGCGCCGCGATGCGCTCACGGATCTCGCCGGCCACGGTCTCGACGCGCGTTCCGGCCGGCCTGCTCGCGACCTTCATCCGTACCGCCTTTCCGACCGGACAATTCTTCGAAACCGTACCGAACTGTTCCTGTCGCCGCCAGCCCCATGGCCGCAGGATCGCGGAAATCCGCACGGACGAAGGATCGAATCATGGACCCGTGCCTCACCCAGACCGCCCACGCGCCGGGCAGGCCGTCCTGGCTCGCCCGGGCTGCCCGGGCGATCGCCGAGGCCGCGGCCGAGGTGCGGACGGGCCTGTCCCGCGCGGCGATGAACCGGCGCGTCCTGCACCGACTCGCGACCCTGTCCGAGCGGGAGCTGAAGGATATCGGCCTGACACCGCAGGACGTCGCCGACGCAGCCGTGCCGGGCCGCCGCGACGCCACCGACCTGCTGATCGGTCGGCGCGACGACCGCCGCCGGGCGCGGGTGGCGGACCGGCGTTGATTCTGCGCCGGTCCGCATGGAATGGACCCTCACACGCGACCACGGCATTCAAGAGGGACCACCGATGAGCAGAGTTGCCGTGACCGCACCCGGTGCAACGGCCGTCGGCCCCTACACGCACGCCGTTCGCGCCGGCGACACCGTCTATTTATCGGGCCAGACTCCGATCGACGCGACGACTGGCCGTTTGGTCGAAGGCGGGTTCACAGCGCAGGTTCACCACTGCTTTCGAAACCTCGAAGCTGTGCTGACAGCAGCGGGACTTGGCTTCGGGGACGTGGTGAAGTGCAACGTGTTCCTGACGGACATGGGCGACTTCGCCGCGATGAACCACGTCTACGCCGAGTACTTCACGGCCCCCTACCCGGCGCGCACGACGATCGGCGTTGCGGCGCTCCCGCTGGGGGCACATGTCGAGATCGAGATGGTTGCGGCCGTCCCACGGCCCTGAGGGCGTACGCATGTCGAGCGGAACGTGGGCTCGGCAGGTGGTTGGGTCGGTGCGTGTGACCGTCCATAAGAGGTCGGTGGGCACACGCCAACGACGCCGCCCAACACGCGCTCGGCGATCCTGGGCATCACGGATCCCCAGTGCCAACGTCGTGGCGATCAAGATCGGCCTCGAGACGACGGCTCCGCGCCCGCTCTGAACCGTCCGTGGCAACTGGACTGCCACGTTGCCGCCGACATCTCACGTTCGAGGGCGCCGATCCGCAGACCAATCACGGTCCCGACGGCAGCGCAAACGCAAGAACGCCCCCGAGACGATCGGAGGCGCGGTTCGGGCATCATGTAACGGTATTGTGGAAGTGGCGCGGGCGACGGGACTCGAACCCGCGACCTCCGGCGTGACAGGCCGGCACTCTAACCAACTGAGCTACGCCCGCACGGCGTGGTCGCTTCCGAGGGGGCGTTTCGCCCGGCGACGGGGCGGGGTGTATGGGCCAGACCGGGGACTGTCAAGCGTGTCCGTGACGGTTTTGTGCGGCGATGCGCCGGACGGGCTGCGCGCTTGCGTCGTGTTGCAGGCGAGCCGCCTGCGCCCAATCTCTGCACAAGGCAGGACGTGCACTTTGTGCGACGCGACAAGCCATTGTCACGGGTCGGCGGCTCGACTAAGCCTCCGGCCGCGCGCATCCTGGCATAAGAACAATTCCACGGGCGAATCCGGTTCGGCGGCGCACCGCGGTTTCCCACGTCGATACGAGACGCTCTCGCGAGGCCCTGGCATGACCGGATTGTTGGCGGACTATCTTCCGCTCATCGTGTTCATCGGCGTTGCTCTGTTCATCGCCACCGCGCTGCTGGTCGTGCCGTTCCTGGTTGCGTTCAAGAGTCCGGACCCGGAGAAGCTCTCGGCCTACGAGTGCGGCTTCAATGCCTTCGACGATGCCCGCATGAAGTTCGACGTGCGGTTCTACCTCGTGGCGATCCTGTTCATCATCTTCGATCTCGAAGTCGCGTTCCTGTTCCCGTGGGCGATCACCTTCGGAGACCTTGGCTGGTTCGGCTTCTGGTCGATGATCGTCTTCCTGGGCGTGCTCACGGTCGGTTTCGTCTACGAGTGGCGCAAGGGCGCCCTCGAGTGGGATTGATTCGTAACAGCAGCCTGCCCGCACCGCATTCCGAGTCGCCGATGGCCCTGATCACCGACACGACCCACAGCCTGTCCCGCGCCCCCGCGGTCGCGCCCCAGCCGAAGGGGATCATCGATCCCAACACCGGCCGGCCGATCGGCGCCGACGATCCGACCTTCCTGTCGATCAGCGACGAGCTGGCCGACCGGGGCTTCCTGCTCACCACCACGGACGAGCTGATCAACTGGGCCCGCACCGGCTCGCTGATGTGGATGACCTTCGGGCTCGCCTGCTGCGCGGTCGAGATGATGCAGATGTCGATGCCGCGCTACGATTGCGAGCGGTTCGGCTTCGCGCCGCGCGGCTCGCCGCGCCAGTCCGACGTGATGATCGTCGCCGGCACCCTGACCAACAAGATGGCTCCGGCCCTGCGCAAGGTCTACGACCAGATGCCGGAGCCGCGCTACGTGATCTCGATGGGCTCCTGTGCCAACGGCGGCGGCTACTACCACTATTCCTATTCGGTGGTGCGCGGCTGCGACCGGGTCGTGCCGGTGGACATCTACGTGCCCGGCTGCCCGCCCACCGCAGAGGCGCTGCTCTACGGCGTGCTGCTGCTCCAGAAGAAGATCCGCCGCACCGGCACGATCGAGCGCTGAGGAGCGGGCATGACCAACGGCATCTCGATCCTGTCGCATACGCAGCCGGAGAGCGGCGAGTCCGCCCTCGCGGCGATGGCGGCGCGCATCACCGGCGCGCTCGGCCCGGCGGTGGTGTCCCACGCCACCGCGTTCGGCGAGCTGACCCTGGTGGTCCAGTCCTCCGACATCGTCTACGCGCTGACCTACCTGCGCGACGACCCGGCCTGCGCGTTCCGCAGCTTCATCGACATCTGCGGCGTGGACTACCCGCAGCGCGAGAAGCGCTTCGACGTGGTCTACCACCTGCTCTCGCTGCGCCACAACGCGCGCATCCGGGTGAAGGTGCAGACCGACGAGGTGACCCCGGTCCCTTCGGCGATCGAGGTGTTCCCCGCCGCCAACTGGTACGAGCGCGAGGCCTACGACCTCTACGGCATCCTGTTCTCGGGGCATCCGGACCTGCGCCGGCTGCTCACCGATTACGGGTTCGAGGGGCACCCCCTGCGCAAGGACTTCCCGCTCACCGGCTTCGTCGAGGTCCGGTACGACCAGGACGAGGCGCGGGTCGTCTACGAGCCGGTCCAGCTGACGCAGGAATTCCGGAACTTCGATTTCCTCTCGCCCTGGGAGGGCACGGATTACGTGCTCCCGGGCGACGAGAAGAAGTCGGCCTGAGGAGCGGAGCCGCCCGATGACCGAGCACAACATCCGCAACTTCGCGATCAATTTCGGCCCGCAGCATCCGGCGGCGCACGGCGTGCTGCGCCTTGTGCTGGAGCTCGACGGCGAGGTGGTCGAGCGCGTCGATCCGCATATCGGCCTGCTGCACCGCGGCACCGAGAAGCTGATCGAGCACAAGACCTACCTGCAGGCGACGCCCTATTTCGACCGGCTCGACTACGTGTCGCCGATGAATCAGGAGCACGCCTTCTGCCTGGCGATCGAGAAGCTCGCGGGCATCGAGGTGCCGCGCCGCGCGCAGCTGATCCGCGTGCTGTTCTGCGAGATCGGTCGCCTGCTGTCGCACCTGCTCAACGTCACCACGCAGGCGATGGATGTCGGCGCCCTCACGCCCCCGCTCTGGGGCTTCGAGGAGCGCGAGAAGCTGATGATCTTCTACGAGCGTGCCTCGGGCGCCCGGCTCCACGCCAACTACTTCCGGCCCGGCGGCGTCCACCAGGACCTGCCGCCCAAGCTGATCGACGACATCGAGGCCTTCTGCGACCCGTTCCTGCAGGTCGTGCAGGATCTCGACGACCTCGTCATGGCCAACCGCATCTTCAAGCAGCGCAACGTCGACATCGGTATCGTCTCGGTGGACGAGTGCATGGAGTGGGGCTTCTCCGGCGTCATGCTGCGCGGCTCGGGCATCCCGTGGGACCTGCGCAAGGCGCAGCCCTACGAGTGCTACGAAGAGATGGCGTTCGACATCCCGGTCGGCCGGAACGGCGACACCTATGACCGGCAGGTGATCCGCATGGAGGAAATGCGGGAATCGGCCAAGATCATGAAGCAGTGCTGCGCCAAGCTGCGCGAGCCGGCCGGTCAGGGCCCGATCGCGGCCATCGACGGCAAGTTCGCGCCGCCGCCCCGCCGGGAGATGAAGCGCTCGATGGAAGCGCTCATCCACCACTTCAAGCTCTACACCGAGGGTTTCCACGTCCCGGAAGGCGAGGTCTACGCCGCCGTGGAAGCACCCAAGGGCGAGTTCGGCGTCTATCTCGTGTCCGATGGGACCAACAAGCCGTACCGCTGCAAGATCCGCGCGCCGGGCTTCGCGCATCTTCAGGCGATGGATTGGATGTGCCGGGGGCACCTTCTGGCCGACGTGTCGTGCGTGCTGGGCACCCTCGACATCGTGTTCGGCGAAGTGGATCGGTAAGGCGTTAGCAGGATGGCAAACCGCAGACTCGCGCCGGCCTCTGAGCAGCCCCAGAGCTTCGCGTTCTCCCCCGAGAACGCCGCCTGGGCGAAGACCCAGATCGCAAAGTACCCGGAAGGCCGCCAGGCCTCCGCGGTGATCTCGCTGCTCTGGAAGGCGCAGGAGCAGAACGGCGGCTGGCTGCCCCGGGCCGCCATTGAGGCGGTGGCGACCGAACTCGGCATGCCCAACATCCGCGTGCTGGAGGTGGCCACCTTCTACACGATGTTCGCGCTGGAGCCGGTGGGGCGCTTCTGGGTCCAGGTCTGCGGCACGGTGCCGTGCGATTCCTGCGGCGCCCGGGGCCTGAAGGAGATGCTCGAGGCGCGCCTCGGCCCCGCCGGCCACGTCTCGCCCGACGGCAACTTCTCGTGGCTCGAGGTCGAGTGCCTGGGCGCCTGCTGCAACGCCCCGATGGTCCAGATCAACCAGGACTATTACGAGGATCTGACGCCCGAATCGCTCGGCACCCTGATGGACGACCTCGCCGCCGGCCGGCCGGTCAAGGTCGGCTCGCAGGTCGAGCGCCATGCGTCCGAGCCGCTCGGCGGCCCCGACACGCTGACCGATCCGGCCCTGTTCGACGGCTCGCGGGTCGGCGCCTGGCGCAAGCGCTTCGAAGACACCGCGAAGTCCGGCGCCGACGAGGCCGCGAAGGCGGACGAGGCGAAGTCGAGCGAGCAGCGGGCGGCGTCGCAGCCCAAGCCCGCCCGGCCCGACGCCGGACGCGCCGCCGAGCGCCCCGTCACCGATGCGCCGGCCCAGCGCGCGGCCAACGGCGAGACGCCGGTCAAGCCCGAGGATCGGGCGGACGCGGCCGAGACCGGCCGCTCGACGGCGAAGGGCGGCGCCCCCCGGGAGGGTGACGCGGACGTGCGCGAGGCGCCGGCCGAGGCGGTCTCCAAGGACGAGCGGGCCGGGGGCGACCAGGGCAGCCAGGCTGTGCCGGATCGCGGCACGGTCCCGCCGCAGCCGGAGGCGTCCGGCGCCAGCGAGGGCGAAGTCGCGGCGGAAGCCGAGGAGGCGCGCGTCGCGGACGCCCTGGCGGCCCTGCCGACGGACGCGACCCCTGAGCAGAAGGCGAACGCGGTCGGCACCCGTCCGCCCGGCCTGGATGCCGCCCGCGCCGGCCAGCCGGACGACCTGACCCGGATCAAAGGCATCGGCCCGGGCGACAGCCAGCGCCTGAATGCACTCGGCCTCTACCATTTCGACCAGATCGCCGCCTGGGGCCGCGACGAGATAACCTGGGTCGGCACCTACCTCGCGTTCCCAGGTCGCATCGACCGGGAGGACTGGGTGGGCCAGGCTCAGGCGCTGTCGGGGACGGGAGTTTGACCACCATGACCGCGGTGACGAACGAACGGATCTACGAGGTGCTGAAGGTCGTGCAGGCGCGCGCCGGGAACATGGACGGAGGCCTGCGTGAAGTGCGCGGCGAGTCGAAGGGCGTACTCGGCGATCAGCAGGCGCAGCAACTGCAGATGAACGTCGTGCAGACCGATATCGGCACCCTCTACGAAGCGTTCGGCGCCCTCGACTCCCGGCTCGCCCGGATCGAGCGCCGCCTCGACATCACCGACGCTCCGGTCAGCTGAGGAACGAAGAACATGCTGTCGGATCAGGATCGCATCTTCACCAACCTCTACGGCCTGCATTCGCCGGGCCTGGAGGCTGCCAAGCAGCGCGGCGCGTGGGACGGGACCAAGTTCCTCCTGGAGCAGGGCCGCGACTGGATCATCGAGGAGATGAAGGCGTCGGGCCTGCGCGGCCGCGGCGGCGCGGGCTTCCCCACCGGCCTCAAGTGGTCGTTCATGCCCAAGAAGTCCGACGGGCGCCCGCACTACCTCGTGGTCAACGCCGACGAGTCGGAGCCGGGCACCTGTAAGGACCGGGAGATCATGCGGCACGATCCGCACCTCCTGATCGAGGGCTGCATGCTGGCCTGCTTCGCGATGGGCGCGCATGCCTGCTACATCTACATCCGCGGCGAGTACGTGGCCGAGAAGCACGCGCTCCAGAAGGCCGTGGACGAGGCCTACGAGGCCCGTCTCGTCGGCCAGTCGAACGTCCACGACTTCCCCTTCGACATCTACGTCCACCACGGCGCCGGCGCTTATATCTGCGGCGAGGAGACGGCGCTGATCGAGAGCCTCGAGGGCAAGAAGGGGATGCCGCGGCTCAAGCCGCCGTTCCCGGCGAATATGGGCCTCTACGGCTGCCCGACGACGGTCAACAACGTCGAGTCGATCGCGGTCGCCGGCACGATCCTGCGCCGGGGCGGTTCGTGGTTCGCCGGCCTCGGCGGCAAGAACAACACCGGCACGAAGTTGTTTTGCGTCTCGGGGCACGTCAACAAGCCGTGCAACGTCGAGGCCGAGCTGGGCATCACCTTCCGCGAGCTGGTGGACCGGCATTGCGGCGGCATGCGCGGCGGCTGGGACAACCTGCTGTGCTCGATCCCGGGCGGCTCCTCGGTGCCTCTGGTGCCGGCCGACCAGATCATCGACGCCAAGATGGACTTCGACACCCTGCGCAACCTCGGCTCCGGCCTGGGAACCGCGGCGGTGATCGTGCTCGACCGGTCCACCGACATCGTCGCGGCGATCACCCGCATCTCGTACTTCTACAAGCATGAGTCGTGCGGCCAGTGCACGCCCTGCCGCGAGGGCACCGGCTGGATGTGGCGCGTGATGCAGCGCATGACCGAGGGCCGCGCGCAGAAGCGCGAGATCGACATGCTGTTCGAGGTCACCAAGCAGATCGAAGGGCACACGATCTGCGCGCTCGGCGACGCGGCGGCCTGGCCGATCCAGGGCCTGATCAAGCACTTCCGGCCCGAGATCGAGAAGCGGATCGACCGCTACACGGCCAACCCGCATTCCGATCCCATCCCGATGGCGGCCGAGTAGGCCGATGACGGGTCAGCCGGACAGCCCGATTCTCGTCGATCCGCGGCGCATCGACCACGCGGTCGATCGCCGGGGCGACGCTGTCCGCGCGTGGAAGGGCCGCCTGGCCGCGGTCGAGGACAACCTTGCCGGCGTTCACCGGCGGATCGACAGGATCGAGCGTCGCCTCGATCTCGCCGACGCCCCGCACTGAGATTGCACCGATGACAAAAATCCTCGTCGACGGCACCGAGGTCGAGGTACCGGCCGAATACACCCTGCTCCAGGCCTGCGAGGCCGCCGGGGCCGAGATCCCGCGCTTCTGCTTCCACGAGCGCCTGTCGATCGCCGGCAATTGCCGGATGTGCCTGGTCGAGCTGAAGGGCGCGCCCAAGCCGGTGGCGAGCTGCGCCTACGCGGTGAAGGATTGCCGCCCCGGCCCGAACGGCGAGCCGCCCGAGGTGCTCACCCGCTCCGGCCTGACCAAGAAGGCCCGGGAAGGGGTGATGGAGTTCCTCCTCATCAACCACCCGCTCGATTGCCCGATCTGCGACCAGGGCGGCCATTGCGACCTGCAGGACCAGGCGATGGCCTACGGGGTCGATTCGACTCGCTATCAGGAGAACAAGCGCGCGGTCGAGGAGAAGCATATCGGTCCGCTGGTGCGGACCGCGATGAACCGCTGCATTCACTGCACCCGCTGCGTGCGCTTCCTGGCGGAGGTGGCGGGCGTGCCCGACCTCGGCGCCATCGGCCGCGGCGAGGACATGGAGATCACCAGCTACCTCGAGCAGTCCATGGCGTCGGAGCTCCAGGGCAACGTCGCCGATCTGTGCCCGGTCGGCGCCCTGGTCCACCGCCCGCAGAGCTATAACGTCCGGCCCTGGGAGCTGAACAAGACCGAATCGGTCGACGTGATGGATGCGGTCGGCTCGTCGATCCGCGTCGACACCCGCGGCCGCGAGGTGATGCAGATCGAGCCGCGGGTCAGCGAAGAGATCAACGAGGAGTGGATCTCGGACAAGACCCGCTACCACGTCGACGGGCTGCGGATGCAGCGCCTCGACCGGCCCTACCTGCGCGAGAACGGCCGGCTGCGGCCCGCCTCCTGGGGCGAGGCGTTCCAGGCCATCGCCGCCAAGGTGAAGGGCACCGATCCGAAGCGCATCGGCGCCGTGGTCGGCGACCTCGCCGGCGTCGAGGAGATCTTTGCGCTTCGCGAGCTGATCAAGAGCCTCGGCTCGCCGAACCTCGACTGCCGTCAGACCGATGCCGGCCTCGATCCGGCGCTCGGCCGCGCCTCGTACCTGTTCAACCCGACCATTCCGGGCATCGAGGCCGCGGACGCGATCCTGATCGTCGGCGCCAACCCGCGCACCGAGGCCTCGCTCCTCAACGTGCGCATCCGCAAGCGCTGGCGCATGGCGCCGCTCGCGGTCGGGGTGATCGGCGAGCCGGTCGACCTGACCTATCCCAGCCACTACATCGGCGCCGGCCCCGAGTCGCTCGCGGGCCTCGCCAGCGGCGAGCACAGCTTCCTCGAGACCCTCAAGGCCGCGAAGGCTCCGCTCGTCATCGTGGGCGCCCATGTCGAGGCCGGTATCCTGGCGGCGGCCGCGACCCTCGCCAAGGAGATCGGCGCGGTGACGCCGGAGTGGAACGGCTTCGCCGTGCTGCACACGGCCGCCGCCCGGGTCGGCGCCCTCGATCTCGGCTTCGTGCCGGGGGAGGGCGGCCTCGATTTCCCGGCCATGCTGGCCACCGGCGGCGTCGACGTGCTGTTCAACCTCGGTGCCGACGAGCGCGACGTCGCCCCGGGCGCCTTCGTGGTCTACCAGGGCACCCACGGCGACCGCGGCGCCTCCCGGGCGGACGTGATCCTGCCGGGTGCGGCCTACACCGAGAAGTCGGCGACCTGGGTCAACACGGAGGGGCGGGTCCAGATGGGCAACCGCGCCGGGTTCCCGCCGGGGGATGCCCGCGAGGATTGGGCGATCCTGCGCGCCCTGTCGGACGTGCTGGGCCGGCGCCTGCCGTTCGATTCGCTCACCGCGCTGCGCCGGGCGCTCTACGCAGCCCACCCGCATCTCGCGGCGGTCGGGACCGTGGAAGCCGGCGATGTCGCGGCGGCCGTGGACCGGCTGGCCGGTCTCGGCGGCGGCACGGGCGGCCCCGCCTTCGCTTCGCCGGTGACCGACTTCTACCTCACCAACCCGATCGCCCGTGCCTCGCGGGTGCTCGCCGAGTGCTCGCGCCTGGCTCGCGAGCGTGCCGCCGAAGCGCGGCCGCTCGCGGCGGCAGAGTAGGGATCTCACGATGACCTCGCTCGAAATCCTCGGGACCGTGCTCCTGATCGTGCTGAAGAGCTTCGTGCTGCTCTCGGCGCTGCTCGTCTTCATCGCCTACGCGCTGCTGGCCGACCGGAAGATCTGGGCGGCGGTGCAGCTCCGGCGCGGACCCAACGTGGTCGGCCCATTCGGGCTGCTGCAATCCTTCGCCGACCTGCTCAAGTTCGTGCTGAAGGAACCGGTGATCCCGGCGGGCGCCAACAAGGCGATCTACCTGCTGGCGCCGCTGGTCTTCGCGATGCTAGCCCTGTCGAGTTGGGCGGTGATCCCGCTCGCCGACGGCTGGGCGATCGCCGACATCAACGTCGGCATCACCTACATCTTCGCGATCTCGTCGCTCGGCGTCTATGGCGTCATCATGGGCGGCTGGGCCTCGAACTCGAAATACGCGTTCCTGGGCGCGCTCCGGTCGGCGGCGCAGATGATCTCCTACGAGGTCTCGCTCGGCTTCGTGATCATCTGCGTGCTGCTCTGCGCCGGCTCGCTGAACCTCTCGCGCATCGTGATGGCGCAGGACACCAGCCTCGGCCTGTTCGGCTGGTACTGGCTGTGGCTGTTCCCGATGTTCGTAGTGTTCTTCATCTCGGCGCTCGCCGAGACCAACCGCCCGCCCTTCGACCTGCCGGAGGCCGAGTCGGAACTGGTGGCCGGGTACATGGTCGAGTATTCCTCGACGCCCTACCTGCTGTTCATGCTCGGCGAGTACGTCGCCATCATGAGCATGTGCGCGCTGGGCACCGTGCTGTTCCTGGGCGGCTGGCTGTCGCCGATCCCGTTCGCGCCGTTCACCTGGGTGCCGGGCGTGATCTGGTTCATCCTGAAGGCCAGCTTCCTGTTCTTCCTGTTCGCGATGGTGAAATCTATCGTGCCGCGCTACCGCTACGATCAGCTCATGCGCCTCGGCTGGAAGGTTTTTCTGCCCATTTCGCTCGTCTCGGTGGTGGTCGTGGCCTTCGTGTTGAAGCTCACCGGCCTGGCCCCGGGCGCGTGATCCAACGCAAACCGGAGATCACGGCATGAAGCTGGATCAGGTCGCCAAGAGCCTTCTCTTGAAGGAGTTCGTGTCGGGGATGATCCTCGGCATGCGCTACTTCTTCAAGCCGAAGGCGACCATCAACTACCCCTTCGAGATGGGCCATCGCGGCCCGCGGTTCCGGGGGGAGCATGCGCTGCGGCGCTATCCCAACGGCGAGGAGCGCTGCATCGCCTGCAAGCTCTGCGAGGCGATCTGCCCGGCCCAGGCCATCACCATCGAGGCGGGGCCGCGCCGCAACGACGGCACCCGCCGCACCACCCGCTACGACATCGACATGGTGAAGTGCATCTATTGCGGCATGTGCCAGGAAGCCTGCCCGGTGGACGCCATCGTGGAGGGGCCGAACTTCGAATTCTCGGTCGAGACCCGCGAGGAGCTGCTCTACGACAAGCAGAAGCTCCTGTTGAACGGCGATCGCTGGGAGCGTGAAATCGCGCGCAACATCGCGATGGATGCGCCGTACCGCTAGGGCATCATCCCGAAAGGCGGTTGCCGGCTTTCGAAAAAAGATGATGCGACGCAAAGAGATAGCGCGTCGTCCCGGTTCCGTTGCCCGGGATGATGCGCTAGAGCCATGCCGGGGGTGCTGTTGTGCCACCGGCGACCGGGTTCTATAGACGGGCCGCCCGCTGCGGCCCGTTTCCACGCAAGGCAGAAGGGGCCGCTCCGGCGGCCGATCCCGACGAGCGCATGACTGCAGCAGCCGCCTTCTTCTACCTGTTCGCGAGCGTCACGGTCGCGTCGGGCTTCATGGTGATCGCCTCGCGCAATCCCGTCGCCTCGGTGCTGTTCCTGATTCTCGCCTTCGTGAACGCCGCCGGGCTGTTCGTCCTGATGGGCGCCGAGTTCCTGGCGATGATCCTGGTCGTCGTCTACGTCGGCGCGGTCGCGGTGCTGTTCCTGTTCGTCGTGATGATGCTCGACGTGGACTTCGCCGAACTGCGCCAGGGCTTCCAGCAATACCTGCCGGTCGGCGGCCTGATCGGGGCGATCTTCCTGGTGGAGCTGCTCCTGGTGGTGGGCTCCTGGACCATCGATCCGGGCCTCGTGCAGGCACCGCTGGGCAACGTCGCGGCGGCCGAGAACCTGACCAACGCCCAGGCGCTGGGCCGGGTGCTCTACACGGATTACGCCTACTTTTTCCAGCTTGCGGGCCTGATCCTGCTGGTGGCGATGATCGGCGCGATCGTGCTCACCCTGCGCGACCGCCCGGGCGTCAAGCGCCAGAACATCGCGGTCCAGAACGCCCGCACCCAGAGCATGGCGGTGGAGACCCGCAAGGTGCCCTCCCGCCAGGGTGTCGAGGTCTGATGCGCGATTTGATGCAAGGCGGGGGATTCGAACGATGATCGGCCTGAGCCACTATCTCACCGTCGCGGCGATCCTGTTCACGCTCGGCGTGCTCGGGATCTTCATCAACCGCAAGAACATCATCGTCATCCTGATGTCGATCGAGCTGATCCTGCTCGCGGTGAACATCAACCTGGTCGCCTTCTCGACGCAGCTGAACGACATCACCGGACAGGTGTTCGCCCTGTTCGTGCTGACCGTCGCG
Organism: Methylobacterium sp. CM6246; assembly: GCF_054818005.1. Taxonomy (NCBI): domain Bacteria; kingdom Pseudomonadati; phylum Pseudomonadota; class Alphaproteobacteria; order Hyphomicrobiales; family Methylobacteriaceae; genus Methylobacterium; species Methylobacterium sp. CM6246. Next base: position 4,444,963 of record NZ_JBTXKY010000001.1, on the reverse strand, counting down.
GCCGCCGAATCGGCGATCGGCCTCGCCATCCTCGTGGTCTTCTTCCGCAACCGCGGCACCATCGCGGTCGAGGACGTGAGCATGATGAAGGGCTAGAGCACCCTTCTCCACGCGACCCGATTTCGCGGCCCCGCGTATACGGGCCTCGCGCATACGGGCCCCGAGTGACAATCCGGACGCCGCCCCGCGGCCGGCCCGGATGACGGACTGCAAGAGAGCGATGTATCACGCGATCGTCTTCTTCCCGCTGATCGGCTTCCTGATCGCCGGCCTGTTCGGCCGGTACATCGGGGCCCGGGCCTGCGAGTACATCACCACCGCGTTCCTGGCCTTCACGGCCCTGATCGCCTGGGGCGTGTTCCTCGACGGCGGCCATGCCGAGCGGGTGCAGGTGGCGTCCTGGTTCTCGGCCGGCGACCTCCAGGTCGACTGGGCCTTCAAGGTCGACGCGCTGACCCGGGTGATGCTCGTGGTCGTGACCACGGTCTCGACCCTCGTGCACCTCTACTCCGTCGGCTACATGCACGAGGATCCGCACCGGCCGCGGTTCTTCGCGTACCTGTCGTTGTTCACCTTCGCCATGCTGATGCTGGTGACGGCCGACAACCTTGTGCAGATGTTCTTCGGCTGGGAGGGCGTCGGCCTCGCCTCCTACCTGCTGATTGGCTTCTGGTACGAGAAGCCCTCCGCGAACGCCGCCGCCATGAAGGCATTCATCGTCAACCGGGTCGGCGATTTCGGCTTCTCGCTGGGTATCTTCCTGGTCTTCGTTCTGACCGGCTCGGTGGCGTTCGACGCGATCTTCGGCAAGGTCGATGCGATCAAGACCCTGAGCTTCCACTTCCTCGGCTATGACTGGAACGCCCTGACGCTGGCGTGCCTGCTGCTGTTCATGGGTGCCATGGGCAAGTCGGCGCAGTTCCTGCTGCACACCTGGCTGCCCGACGCCATGGAGGGGCCGACCCCGGTCTCCGCGCTGATCCACGCCGCCACGATGGTGACCGCCGGCGTGTTCATGGTCGCCCGCCTGTCGCCGCTGTTCGAGGAGGCGCCGAACGCGCTGATCGTCGTCACGGTGATCGGCGGCATCACGGCCTTCTTCGCCGCCACGATCGGCCTGGTGCAGAACGACATCAAGCGGGTGATCGCCTACTCGACCTGCTCGCAGCTCGGCTACATGTTCGTGGCGCTCGGCGTCGGCGCCTACTCGGCCGGCGTGTTCCACCTGTTCACCCACGCCTTCTTCAAGGCGCTGCTGTTCCTCGGCGCCGGCTCGGTCATCCACGCGATGCACCACGAGCAGGACATGCGGAACATGGGCGGCCTGCGCTCCCACATCCCGTTCACCTGCGCCATGATGGCGATCGGCTCGCTCGCGCTGATCGGCTTCCCGTACACGGCCGGCTACTACTCGAAGGACGCGATCATCGAGGCCGCCTACGCCTCGACCCGGCCCGGCCACACGCTGGCCTTCCTGTGCACCGTGGTGGCGGCGTTCTTCACGTCGTTCTACTCCTGGCGCCTGTTCTTCATGACCTTCGAGGGCCCGGCCCGCTGGGGCATCCACGGATCGCATGATCACGCGGCCCCGGCTGTCGCGCATGCCGGCACCTCCCATGCCAGCACCACCCACGCCGCGATGGCGCACGAGGCCGACGGCGCCCCGGGTCATACCGAGGGCGTGGCCCACGACGATCACGGCCACGACGTCGAGCCCGCCCACAAGAGCGACCTCGTCGCGGACGACCATCACGGGCACGGCCATCACGGCGACCACACGCCCCACGAGAGCCCCCTGGTGATGACGATCCCGCTGGCGATCCTGGCCTTCGGCGCCCTGTTCGCCGGGATCATCTTCCACGACCGCTTCATCGGGTCCGGGATGGACGCGTTCTGGGGCCATGCCCTGGCGCACGGCCCCGAGAACCACATCATGCACGAGATCCACGAGGTCCCGGCGCTCGTCTCCTACGCGCCGCTGATCATGCTGATCCTCGGCTTCGTCCTGGCGTTCTGGATGTACATCCGCCGTCCGGAACTGCCGGGTACGCTCGCCGCGCAGCAGCCGTCGCTGTACCGGTTCCTGCTCAACAAGTGGTACTTCGACGAGCTCTACGACCGGATCTTCGTGCGTCCGGCCAAGGATTTCGGCCTGTTCCTCTGGAAGCAGGGCGACGGGAAGATCATCGACGGCCTCGGTCCCAACGGCATCGCGGCGCGGGTCGTCGACGTGACCCGCGGCGTCGTCCGCCTGCAGACCGGCTACGTCTACCACTATGCCTTCGTCATGCTCATCGGCGTGGCCGGCCTGATCAGCTGGTACCTGATGGCCGGCCTGCCCAAGGGTGTTCACTGACATGCTCGGCCTCGGAATCCTCTCCGGCCTGCTGATCGTCCCGCTCTGCGGCGCGGCCTTCATCCTCACCCTGAAGGGCGACGAGGAATCGGTCGCGCGCAACACCCGCTGGGCTGCGCTCGCCACGACGATCGTCACCTTCGTGCTCTCCCTGGTGGCCTGGGGCCGTTACGACGCCACGTCGTCGAGCTTCCAGCTCGTCGAGTCGCACCCGTGGCTCGCCGAGACGATCCGGTTCAAGCTGGGCGTCGACGGCTTCTCGATGCCCCTGATCCTGCTCACCACGTTCCTGATGCCGTTCTGCATCGGTGCGTCGTGGACCTCGATCCACGTCCGGGTGAAGGAGTACTTCGTCGCGTTCCTCGTCCTCGAGACGACGATGATCGGCGTGTTCGCCTCCCTCGACCTGGTGCTGTTCTACCTGTTCTTCGAGGCCGGCCTGATCCCGATGTTCCTGATCATCGGGATCTGGGGCGGCCAGCGGCGGATCTACGCCAGCTTCAAGTTCTTCCTCTACACTCTGCTCGGCTCGGTGCTGATGCTACTCGCCGTGATGGCGATGTACTGGCAGGCCGGCACCACCGACATCCCGACCCTGCTGCAGTACCGCTTCCCGGCGAACATGCAGACCTGGCTGTGGCTGGCCTTCTTCGCGTCGTTCGCGGTGAAGATGCCGATGTGGCCGGTCCATACCTGGCTTCCGGACGCCCACGTCGAGGCGCCCACGGCCGGCTCGGTGATCCTGGCGGGCATCCTGCTGAAGATGGGCGGCTACGGCTTCATCCGGATCTCCCTGCCGATGCTGCCGGTGGCGAGCCACGACTTCGCCCCGCTGGTCTTCGCCCTCTCGGTGATCGCGATCATCTTCACGTCGCTCACCGCGCTGATGCAGACCGACATCAAGAAGCTGATCGCCTACTCGTCGGTCGCCCATATGGGCTTCGTGACGCTCGGCCTGTTCACCTTGAACGAGCAGGGCATCCAGGGCGCGCTGTTCCTGATGATCTCGCACGGCATCGTGGCGGCGGCGCTCTTCCTCTGCGTCGGCGTGGTCTACGACCGGATGCACACCCGCGAGATCGCGGCCTATGGCGGCCTCGTGAAGCGGATGCCGCTCTACGCGGTGGCGATGATGGTGTTCACCATGGCCAATGTCGGCCTGCCCGGCACCTCCGGCTTCGTCGGCGAGTTCCTGTCGATGCTGGGTGCCTTCAAGGCGAACCCGACCGTCGCGTTCTTCTCCACCTTCGGCATCATCCTGTCGGCGGCCTACGCCCTGTGGCTGTTCGCCCGGGTGATCTACGGCAAGCTCGAGAAGCCCAATCTCCAGGGCATTCTCGATCTCGACACCCGCGAGAAGATCATCCTGGCGCCGCTGGTGGCGCTGACGATCTATTACGGCGTGCACCCGGCCCCCGTGCTCGATGTCTTCGCGCCCTCCACGGAAGCGCTGATGACCGGCATGAAGGCCGCCCTCGCCAACACCCAGACCGCGGCCGCCGCGCTGCCGCTCCCACGCTGAGACGGAACAGATGCCCACCGTCCACTCCGTCCTGCCCTCGCTGGCGCCGCTGCTGCCCGAGCTGATCCTCAGCGTCGGCGTGCTGCTCATGATCCTGTACGGCGCCTGGCGCGGCGACCGCTCCGCCGAGACGGTGAGCATCGGCGCCCTGGTGCTGCTGCTGCTGGCGCTGTTCGTCGTCCTGTCGCAGCCGACGCACGGCCGGGTCACCACCCTGTCGGGGGCGTTCGTCTCCGACGCGTTCGCCAAGGTGATGAAGTCGCTGGTGCTGCTCGGCTCCGCGTCGACGATCCTGCTGGCGCATGACTTCTTCAAGCGCGAGCGGATCGACCGGTTCGAGTTCCCGGTGTTGATCGTGCTCTGCACCATCGGCATGATGGTGATGGTCTCGGCCAACGACCTGATCGCGCTCTATCTCGGGCTGGAGCTGCAGTCGCTCGCCGCCTACGTGATCGCCGCGTTCCACCGGGACGACGCCAAGTCGACCGAGGCCGGCCTCAAGTACTTCGTGCTCGGCGCGCTGTCCTCCGGGATGCTGCTCTACGGCGCCTCGCTGATCTACGGCTTCACCGGCACGGTCTCGTTCCCCGGCATCGTCTCGGCGCTGAACGAGAATGCGGGCCTGGGCATCGTGCTCGGCATCGTGTTCGTGGCCGCGGGCGTCTGCTTCAAGATGTCGGCGGTGCCGTTCCACATGTGGACGCCCGACGTGTACGAGGGCTCGCCCACCCCGGTGACCGCCTTCTTCGCCACCGCGCCCAAGATGGCGGCCGTCTCCATGACGGTGCGGGTGTTCATCGGCGCCATGCCGGACGTGACGGCGATCTGGCAGCAGATCTTCATCTTCGTCTCGGTGGTCTCGATGGCGCTCGGCTCGTTCGCGGCCATCGGCCAGCGCTCGATCAAGCGCCTGATGGCCTACTCATCGATCGCCAACATCGGCTACGCGCTGATCGGGCTCGCCTGCGGTTCCGAGGAGGGGATCAGCGGGCTCGTCACCTACATGATCATCTACCTGGCGATGACGCTGGGGACCTTCGCGATCATCCTGTCGCTCCGGCGCCGGGACGTGATGTTCGAGTCGATCGAGGACCTGTCGGGCCTGTCGCGCACCCATCCCTGGCTGGCCTTCTGCCTCGCCGCGATGATGTTCTCGCTGGCCGGCATCCCGCCGCTCGCCGGATTCTTCGCCAAGTTCTACGTGTTCGCGGCCGCCATCAAGGCCGGCCTGGTCACGCTGGCCGTGATCGGCGTCGTGACCAGCGTGGTCGGCGCCTACTACTATCTGCGGCTGGTCAAGATCATGTATTTCGACGAGCCGAAGGAGCCCTTCGAGGCGATGGCGCCCGGCCTGCGCGTGGTGCTGGCCCTGTCGAGCGTGGTCGTGGTTCTGTTCTTCCTGCTGCCCGGACCGCTGGTCGGCGTCGCCGGCCGGGCGGCCCGGTCGCTGTTCTAGGCCCGGTGCGGCCTGCGGCCCTTCCGATGCACCTGGGGCCCGCACGGAAGCGAACGCCTTGAGCTACCGTCTCGGACCCGAGGCGCGTGCCCAGGGCCACCGCCTGCACGTTCACGGCACGCTGGGCTCGACCAACACCGAGGCCATGGCCCAGGCCCAGGCGGGTGAGACCGGTCCACTCTGGGTGGTGACCCAGCGGCAGGAGGCGGGCCGGGGGCGCCGTGGAAACACCTGGGCGTCGCTGCCGGGCAACCTCGCGGCGAGCGTGCTCTGGCCGGTGGCCGGGGTGGCGCCCGAGCACTTGGCCGAGCTCGGCTTCGTCGCCGGCCTCGCCCTGATCGAGGCGCTGGAGGCGACCTGCGGCACCCTGCCGGATACCCGGGGCGCGCCTTGCGCACGATCTCTGGCGTTGAAATGGCCGAACGACGTGCTGCTCGGCGGCGGCAAGCTGGCAGGGTTGCTGCTGGAAGCCGAGACGCTGCCGGGGGGGCGCAGAGCCGCGGTCGTCGGCTTCGGCGTCAACGTCGCGGCGGCCCCGGAGGGACTCGGCGCAACGAGCTTGGCCGCGACGGGTTACGCGGGCGGCTCCGAAGCGCTACTGGAACATCTCTCGGACCGGATGGCCGTGCGAGCACGCGCCTGGGACCGAGGACGGAATTTCGCTCCCCTGCGCGAGGATTGGCTCGCGCGGGCCGCGGGTCTTGGGTCGGAGATCGCGGTGCGGAGCGGCGGACACATCCTGCGGGGCGTGTTCGAGACCATCGACGAGGGGGGGCGGCTCGTGATCCTCGCCCCCGACGGAAAACGGCATACCGTGACGGCGGGCGAGGTGCATTTTGGAACGGCCGCGACGGCGGCATGACGTTGGACGACGACAGATGGTGATGGGACAGGAGGAGCTGGTCTTCCTGCCGCTCGGCGGCGTGGGCGAGATCGGGATGAATGCGGCCCTCTACGGGTTCGGTCCGGAGAAGGGCCGGAAGTGGATCATGGTCGATTGCGGCATGGGCTTCGCCGGCGAGGAGCAGATGCCGGGGATCGACCTGATGTTCCCCGACCTCTCCTTCATCGAGGAGAGGCGGAAGGACCTGCTGGGGATCTTCATCACCCACGCACACGAGGACCATATCGGGGCGATCTCGGAGCTGTGGCCTCGCCTCAAGGTGCCGGTCTACGCGACCCGCTTCGCCAAGAACCTGCTTGAGACCCGCCGCCTCTCGGAGCCCGGCGCCCCGAAGGTCGAGCTGCGCGAAGTGAAGCCGGGCCGCCGGGTGACGGTCGGCCCGTTCGAGCTCGAATACGTGCCGGTCTCGCACTCGATCCCCGAGTCGAACGCCATCGCGATCCGCACCGCCGCGGGCCTCGTGGTCCATACCGGCGACTGGAAGATCGACCCGACCCCCGTGGCCGGCGAGGTCACCTCGCCCGAGGCGTTCACGGCGCTTGGCGACGAGGGCATCCTGGCGCTCGTCTGCGACTCCACCAACGTGGTGCGCGAGGGCTTCTCGCCGAGCGAGCGGGAGGTCGCCGCCACCCTCAAGACGCTGATCGCGGAGTCGCCCCACCGGGTCGCGGTCACGACCTTCGCGTCAAACGTGGCGCGCATCCGGGCCGTGGCCGAGGCGGCCGTGGCCTGCGGCCGCGAGATCGTGGCGGTCGGCCGGGCCATGGACCGGGTGATCGATGTGGCCCGCGAATGCGGCTACCTCGACGGCCTGCCCGAGTTCCGCCGCTCGGATTCCTGGAAGAACCTGCCCCGCGAGCGGGTCGTGGCCCTGCTCACCGGCTCGCAGGGCGAGCCGCGGGCGGCGCTCGCCCGAGTCTCCCGCAAGGACCATCCGGATATCAGCCTGGCTGCCGGCGACCGGGTGATCTTCTCGTCGCGGGCGATCCCCGGCAACGAGCGCGACGTCGGCTCAATCATCAACGACCTGATCGAGCAGGGCGTCGAGGTGATCACCGACCGGACCGAGCTGGTCCACGTCTCCGGCCACCCGAGGCGGGACGAGATGGTCGAGATGTACAAGTGGACCCGGCCGGGCACATCCATCCCGGTCCACGGCGAGGCGCTGCACCTCGACGAGCACGCCCGCTTCGCCCGGGCCCAGGGCGTCCAGAACGTCGTCAAGGCCCGCAACGGCAGCCTCGTCCGCCTGAGCCCCGGCAAGCCCGAGGTGATCGACCACGTGAAGGCCGGCCGCCTGTTCAAGGACGGCAACGTCCTGATCGACGAGAAGGACCGGGCGATCCCCGAGCGGCGCAAGCTCATGCAGGCCGGCCTGGTCTCGGTGGCCATCGCCATCGACGAGGACGGCGTCGTGCTGGGTGATCCGGCGGTGGACATCATCGGCCTGCCCAATCGCGGCCGCTCCGGCGAGCCGTTGATCGAGACGGTGGTCGATGCGGTCTCGCGCACCCTGTCGGGGATGTCGCGGGGCAAGCTCAAGGACTCGGAGGGCGTCGAGAAGGCGGTCGACCGGGCCGTGCGCACCGCCGTCAACGAGGTCTGGGGCAAGAAGCCGGCCTGCCACGTGCAGGTGGTGGAAGTCTGAGCGGTCATCCCGAAAGGCCGGTTCCGGCTTTCGGAAAACGATGCCGCGCAACCAAAGACCGAGCGCATCGTCCGGGTTCTGATATCCAGGACGACGCGCTAGGATAAAAGAACGAGACGACGGACCACGGCAGGTCCCACCCAATCCCCTCATCCTGAGGTGCCCGGCGATCGGAGATCGCTGGGCCTCGAAGGAGCCCTCCAGCCGGCCGCGCGATCCCTGGAGGTCTCCTTCGAGGTTGCTGCGCAGCACCTCAGGATGAGGTCGGCATGAGGGAGACGCGGGACCAGCCGATCGGGGCGTCAACGGGAGGAACCAAAAATGATCGGTCGGCTCAATCACGTGGCCATCGCCGTGCAGGATCTCGAGGCGGCCTGCGCCGTGTACCGCGACACCCTGGGCGCGACGATCACGCCGCCCCTGCCGCAGCCCGAGCACGGGGTCACGGTGGTGTTCGTCGAGCTTCCCAACAGCAAGATCGAGCTGATGGCGCCCTTGGGCGAAGGGTCTCCGATCGAGGCCTTCGTGGCCCGTAACCCGGGCGGCGGCGTCCACCACGTCTGCTACGAGGTCGAGGACATCCTGGCCGCCCGCGACCGGCTGAAGGCCCAGGGCGCCCGGGTGCTCGGCACCGGCGAACCGCGGATCGGCGCTCATGGCAAGCCGGTCCTGTTCCTGCACCCCAAGGACTTCCTCGGCACGCTCGTCGAGCTGGAGCAGGTGTGAACCGGATCCTGACCGCCCTGACCCGCTCGACGCCGGCGACCCTGGCCGCCGTCGCCGTGCTGGTGGCCGCCTTCGTGACCGTGGCCGTGAGCCAGTTTCGGCTCACGATCGGCGGGGCGATCGCGCTCTACTTCGTCGTGTGGTGGACGCTGCTCTTCGCGGTCCTGCCGCTGCGCAACCAACCCGAGACCCGGCCCGGGCACGTGGTGCCGGGCCAGGATCTGGGCGCCCCGGCCCGTCCGCGTCTGCGCGAGAAGGCGATTTGGACGACGCTGGTGGCCGGCGTCGCCTTCCTCGCCGCCCTGGCCATATTCCCGCTGACGGGGCTGTAGGGGGCGCGCCGCCGACGCGGCGACCGGTTCGGCGGCAGAGCGCGTTCCAGCGAACATTTCGAGCGTACGGGCAGCGGCCCCGAAGCTCCGGACCTCCCTGTCCGCCGAGAGGCGGCGACGTCACGCATCGCCTTCCGCGAAGTGCACCCTCGCGGCTCCGGCCTAGGCAGGTCGGAGGCAGCGCGCGCTCGTGCGGGAGGACGGATCCGCGCAGATCTCGGCCGGCGCCTGGGTCCCCGCGTCCCCTGTGGCTGGAGCGTCCTGGGCCATGCCCCCGGCTCCGCGGGCGCATGAGGACCAGGACACGCGTGCGGACGCGGCACGACGAACGTGGCGACGGACAAAGGCCCGCAAGCACCGGCGGCCGGCGGATCCGGCCACCGGCGTAAAACAACGGTGATCGGGCAGCACACGCCCTGGGCCGATCCCTCGCCAAGGAATAAAAAAACGTCTACACGGCCGCTCCCCGAACACGCCGACATGACGACGCTTACCTGCCGCGTATGCAGGACTGAGCCTGGAGAGCCTGAACCATGCCGATTCTCACCTTCCCCGACGGCAACACGCGGGAGGTCGCCGCCGGCACCACCGGCCGCAGCGTGGTCGAGGGCATCGCCAAGTCGCTGGCCAAGCGGACCGTCGCCATGGCGCTCGACGGCACGGTCGCCGACCTCGACGATCCGATCGCCCGGGACGCCCGCATCGAGTTCCTCGACCGGACCGACCCGCGCAGCCTTGAGCTGATCCGCCACGATTGCGCGCACGTGCTGGCCGAGGCCGTCCAGAGCCTGTGGCCGGAGACGCAGGTCACGATCGGCCCGGTGATCGAGAACGGATTCTACTACGATTTCTACCGCGAGACCCCGTTCACGCCCGAGGATTTTCCGAAGATCGAGGCGAAGATGCGCGAGATCATTGCGCGCGATGCCCCCTTCACGAAGGAGGTCTGGAAACGCGAGGACGTGCGCGCGCTGTTCGAGGGCAAGCAGGAGAAATTCAAGGTCGAGCTGATCGACGCGATCCCGCCCGGCGAGGATCTGAAGATCTACCGGCAGGGCGATTGGTTCGACCTGTGCCGCGGCCCGCACATGACCTCGACGGCCAAGGTCGGCGCCGCCTTCAAGCTGATGAAGGTCGCGGGCGCCTACTGGCGGGGCGATTCGAACAACCCGATGCTGACGCGCATCTACGGGACCGCCTGGGCGGCCCAAGCCGACCTCGACGACTACCTGCACCGTCTCGAGGAGGCCGAGCGCCGCGACCACCGCCGCCTCGGCCGGGAGATGGACCTGTTCCACTTCCAGGAGGAAGGGCCGGGCGTCGTCTTTTGGCACGCCAAGGGCTGGACGATCTTCCAGGAGCTGATCGCCTATATGCGCCGCCGGCTGCGCGGCGACTATGCCGAGGTGAACGCCCCGCAGATCCTCGACAAGGCCCTGTGGGAGACCTCCGGCCACTGGGGCTGGTACCGGGAAAACATGTTCGCCGCGCAGTCGGCGGGCGACGAGGCCGAGGACAAGCGCTGGTTCGCCCTCAAGCCGATGAACTGCCCGGGCCACGTGCAGATCTTCAAGCACGGCCTGAAATCCTACCGCGACCTGCCCCTGCGGCTGGCCGAGTTCGGCGTGGTGCACCGCTACGAGCCCTCGGGGGCCATGCACGGGCTGATGCGCGTGCGCGGCTTCACGCAGGACGACGCCCACGTGTTCTGCACCGAGGACCAGCTCGCCGACGAGTGCCTGAAGATCAACGACCTGATCCTCTCGACCTACGCGGATTTCGGCTTCGACCAGATCGTCGTGAAGCTCTCGACCCGGCCCGAGAAGCGCGTCGGCTCGGACGCGCTCTGGGACCACGCCGAGGACGTGATGACCCGGGTGCTCGCGCAGATCGAGGCGCAGTCGGCCGGCCGGATCCGCACGGAGGTCAACCCGGGGGAGGGCGCGTTCTACGGGCCGAAATTCGAGTACGTGCTCCGCGACGCCATCGGGCGCGACTGGCAATGCGGCACCACGCAGGTCGACTTCAACCTGCCCGAGCGATTCGGTGCCTTCTACATCGACGCCGACGGCACCCGGAAGTCGCCCGTGATGGTGCACCGGGCGATCTGCGGCTCGATGGAGCGGTTCACCGGCATCCTGATCGAGCACTTCGCCGGGCATTTCCCGCTCTGGTTGTCCCCGGTCCAGGTGGTGGTGGCGACGATCACGGGCGAGGCCGATGCCTACGCGCGCGATGTCGTGCGGGCCCTGGAGCGGGCAGGGCTGCGGGTCGAGGCGGATCTGCGCAACGAGAAGATCAACTACAAGGTCCGGGAGCACTCGCTCGCCAAGGTGCCGGTCCTGCTCGCGCTCGGAAAACGCGAGTCCGAGGAGCGCACGGTCTCGATCCGGCGGCTCGGCAGCCAGCAGACCCGCTCGCTGCCCCTCACGGAGGCGGTGGCGGCCTTCGTGGCGGAAGCGACCGCCCCGGACCTGCGCCGGGCGCAAGCCGTGGCCGACACGGTCCCGACCAGCGACACAATCCTCGACGGGCATCACGGCGTCCACGCGACGCCGTGACGTTTGGGGGCGGATGGACCGTCGGCCCGCCAAGATGAATCGGCGCAGAGAGAAGAATCAGCCGATCCCCGCGGCGGGCATTCGCAGGGATCGGTTGGGGCCGACTTAGGCTTGCCCGGTCGAGCCGGGCAACCCTAAGTCATCGACCCTGATCGCCCGCAGGCGTCGATTCACGCGACTTCCAGAGGGGTTGCAGCCTGTGTCGCGGAGTTTCGGTGCGAACGCCGTTTCGTCAAGGTAGGCGAAAGGAATCCCATTCTAAGTCGCCCCGGTAGCAGTCTTCGGCGGATCCTCCGGCCATCGAGCAGGAGCCAGGATCCCGCCGGGTGCTTGAAGGGGGTCGCCATGAAGGCGCGGGCGGGCAGGGTTTCGGCGCGGCTGGAACGCCATGAGCGGGCGCCGATCGCCGCCTCCGGGGGCTACGGGTTCCGTCGCGACCGGCGGCTCGGGGCCCGGATCGTCCGGGCCCTGGACAGCCTGCCGCTCGGCTTCTGCCTGTTCGATGCCGGCGACTGCCTGGTCTTCGCCAATGCCGGCTACCGGCGGATCTTCGGACAGACGGCTGGGCAGGCGCGGCCAGGCATGCATGCCCGGACCCTCATCGCGCTCAACACGGCGCGGGGCCTCAAGGCCGATCAGGACCCGGCCAGGATCTGGGCGGAGCGGCGCCGGATCCTGGCCCGGCACGATCCCGAGACCGTGCTGCAGATGCTCTCGGACGGGCGCCAGGTCGCCCTCACGCTTCAGCCGCAGCCCGATGGCGGCTGGGTCGCCCTCTACGAGGACGTGACCGAACGCCAGCGGGCGGAGGCGCTGCTGCGCCACAGGGCCGATCACGACCCGCTCACCGGCCTGCCCAACCGCTCCCTCTTCGAGACCCGCCTCGACCGGGCGGCAGCCGAGCCGGGCGGCTGCGCCCTGCTGGTCATCGACCTCGACGGCTTCAAGCCGGTCAACGACGTCTACGGCCACGCCACGGGCGACGCACTGCTGCGGCAGGTGGCCGAACGGCTCCGGGAGGGTCTCGACGATCGGGATACCGCGTCCCGCCTGGGCGGCGACGAGTTCGCCCTGCTGCTGGACGACACCCCGCTCGCGACCGTGCTGGACTTGGCCCACCGCATCCACCGACGGCTCACTGAACCCTACGATGTCGGGGCCGATCGGCCGGTCCTGATCGGGGCCGCCATCGGCATCGCCTGCGCACCGGTCCACGCCACCCAGGCGCGGATCCTCGTCGCACAGGCCGACGCGGCGATGTACCAGGCCAAACGGCTGGGCCAACCCTGCCTGTGGGACGCCACGCTGCGCCTCGGCCTCGCGCCGGTCGGTCCGGTGGCCCCGTGACGGCCGGCGGCCCCGCTCACCGGGCCTTGTCGTGCTCGGCGAGGCCGACGGCCTTGTAATCGTAGGTGGGGTAGAACTCGGTGCGGTATGCGCCCCAGGCGGTATCCTCGAGGACGCGGTTGATTTCGCGGAGCCGGGTCGCGGGCAGCCGCAGGACGATGATCTGCCCGATGCCCATGACGACGTTCCAGGACACGACCTCGACACCCGGCGGCGGGAAGGCCTTGTAGAAGCCCTGCTTGGCCAGCTGCGCGTTCAGCTCGGAGAGCGGACGCGACTGGTCGTGCCGCAGGAAGACCGTGAGCAGGATGGCGTTGTCCGGCGTCGCCGGGGCCGAGCCCGCCTGCGGCGGCGGCGGCGTCTGGGCCATGGCCGGAAGCGCCGTCGAGCAGGCCAGCAGCGCAAGCGCCGCCAGACCCGTCCGGGTCGCGATCCTCGAGCGTCTCATGCGTTCTCCCCGCTCCTCCGAACCGGCGCGACACCAACGCGCCACGCCCGCTTTCGTCGCAGCACGCGCGACCGGCGGCCCGGGTGTTCAGTCCGGCTCGACATCGTAGGACAGGCGCAGCCGCAGGCGGACGGCGCCCTGCTCGTCCCGGACGGCGATCACGTAATCCTGCCGCACCCGCGGGTCCGAGAGCCCCTGCGCGATCCGGGTCATCATGCGCACCGCCTGCGCCTGCGCGGCGGCGAGATCGGGCAGGTCGAAGCCCTTCTGGTCACGAACCAGGTTCGCACCATCGTGGAGATCGATGAAGTATCGGGGCACGGATATTGGCTCTGGAGACGCGATCGCGCGCCAGCATCGTGCTACGTTGTTTCTACGTAGTGTCCAGTGGGCGAAAGATGCATTTCGCCCCCGGCGTATACCTGCCGCGGTCCAGGCCTCGGTGAGATGCGTCAACCGCCCTGCAGGCTCTCGGCGAAGTCTTCCGGCACCTCACCGAACTGGCCGAGGATGGTCACGCCCTCGAGCTCGCCGGTCTCGTCGTCGGCGACCACCTTCAGCGCCGCCGCGCCCGGCATCCGGGCGGCCAGCGCCTCGGCCTTCTTGAGCGCGCCGAACTCGCTCTGGGCGGGCTCCTGCCGGGCCGGCCTCAGTCGCTTCCGATGCAGCTCGAACGGCTGCACCACGAATGTCGTCTTCATCGCCATCCGCTTCTTTTGAAGCACGCGGCGCGGTTGCGATAGGGCGTCCCCGCGAAAGATGGCCGCCGGCTCGCCGGGGGCGGCGACGCGTCCGGCCGTCCCCGGTCAGAGGCTGCGGGTCGTGACGCCGAGCGCCAGCAGCAGGTAGGCCCCGATGAAGAACCATTGCCGGTGCGCCACGACCGTCCGCCCGACCATCGGGATGCGGGTGTAGAGGCTGGCGACGGCAAGGCCGATGAGCACGGCCGAGACCAGGAAGGTGAGCAGGCGCGGGGCGGACAGCGTGGGCATGCCCCATGCTCGCGCCGGGACGGTTACCGGCGCGTTACCGGTCGAGCCCCGGAATGCGGGGCCGGTCCGGCGTGAGCGGGCCGGTGGAGCCCGGCAGCAACCCGACCTGAGCCAGCCACAGCGCCATGATCGCCCCGGCGATCAGGGTCGCCAGCGAGGCCAGCCGGCCGGTCCAGCGCCGCGTGATGATCATAACGGCCAGGACGACCAGAAGGGCGAGGAGGAGAACGAGCAGGAGCATGGTTGGCCAATGCCATGCCCGAGCCCGCGCGTCACCGCGGCGACGACCGCCTTTCAAAGACTAATCGCCTTGAAGTTGAGAATATCGGGGCACCCCAATCATGCAAGGTGCGGAGCCGGGGAGGGCTGGCGCCGGACGCCACCGGGGGATCGCGGCTGTGCCTTAACCATGACGCTCGATCCCCTCTGCGCCCCCACCGTGCAGGTCCAGCCGTGGTCGCAACGTCGGGCGCACAGTCCTGCACACACACTCACCGTGTCGCAACCAACGCCGGCAGGCCAACGCCGAGATGCTGCGGAGGCCTGACAACTTCCCCTGATCCAACGATCACTCTGTTGAAGAAGAATATTCCACGCCTGCGCTGACAAAGCATGTGGTGCTACGCTCGGGCCGGCGGACGCATCATCGGGTCTTCGACCAAACGGTTCGAATCACGGGCCGGACCAGGAATCCGTATAATCTCAGACGCGGCAAACGATTGGGCGCGGGCCGGAAACACTGGGGCAATGATTTTTTAAATCTGCAGACCGCCAGGATAGTTCACCTGACGGTTGTGTCAGAATTCCCTACCCGGGGGCGCGAGCATGCACAGCGATCATGTCCGTTACGCATCCAGAAGAATGATTTTGTAACTTGCATTCGGGTGGGAGAAGTAGCAAATCGCGTGTGAGGGGTACATCGGGAACCATGAAGTGACAGAAGAAGCGATTGTGCACACGCCTGACCTTATCGGCTTGGCGGGCGACGTCGTCGCCGCCTACGTATCGAACAATCCCGTTCCGGCCAGCGAGCTGCCGGCCCTGATCGCCCGGGTGCACGGCGCGATCGCAGGTCTCGCCTCCGGGACGAGCGCCGCCGCAGCCGGTGCTGAGGCGCCCGTGGCCGTCGACAAGCCGAGCGCGGGCCAGATCCGCAAGTCGGTCCAGCATGACGGGATCGTCAGCTTCATCGACGGCAAGACCTACAAGACGCTCAAGCGGCACCTGACCGCCAACGGTCTCAGCCCGCAGAGCTACCGCGAGCGCTACGGCCTCCCCACCGACTACCCGATGGTCGCCCCGAGCTACGCCGAGCAGCGCTCCGCCCTCGCCAAGGCGATCGGCCTGGGTCAGCCCGGTGCCATGGCCCACCGCGAGCGCAAAGGTCGCAAGGCGGCCTGAGCGACATCGACTTCGACGCCTCCGGCGGCGGATGCCGCCGAGGTCGTCCCGGCCCTGCACGACCGGTGCGCGCCCTCCGGATCCCTCATCCGTCGCCAGCGTGCCGCCTTCTACAAGTCCGGGCCGTCACGTCATTCGGTCCGGCCCGTAATCGTTGCCCCGCAGCCACACATGTCTGCGACGTGGCCCGACACGGACAAGCTGCCACACTCTGCACAAAGCTGATGCCCACGCCGGTACCTGTGAAGAACAGGTGCTGGGTCGAAGCATGATGAAGCGTGAGCAGACGAACTCCGTGGTGGCCTTCCCGACGCATATCGCGCCGACCGTGGCCGACGAGGACACCGCTTCGGTGATCGCGGTGCTGCAGGAGCAGCTCGCCCTCGCCCGCGAGGGGCGGCTGCGCTCGGTGGCGGTCGTCTCGGTCTCGACGGATGGCGAGGCGATCGGCACGCACTGGTCGTGCAAGGGCGCCGACATCTCCAGCCTGATCGGCAAGCTGACCGTGCTGACCCACGACATGATGTCGGCTAGGAAATAATCGGCCCGGAAATACTCGGTTTGGAAATACTCGGCCCGCACGTCGTTGGCCGGAAAGTCGCCGGCCGGAGAGTCGCTGGCCGGAGAGTCTTCGGTTCGCACGCGATCGGTGCTTCAGGGGCGTAGGGTCCAACCGGTCCTGCCGGAGGCCGACCCGCCGGGGACGGACAGGTCCGCTCGCGAGCCCCATCGCGCAGGGCCCAGGACGAACCGGGCCTGCGTGCCGCGATCCGATGCCGCTTCGCCGAGTCTCGGGCCCGGGGGGCATCCGGAAGCGGCAGCCCTATCTCTCTGTGTCGCGGGGTCGGCGCCGCGCGCGCTGCGTCGTTCCCCAGCCCACAGAGGATCCCCACACCGATGAGACGCGTTCTGCTCGCCGCCGCGCTGGCCGCGTCGACCCTGCCGTCCGCACCCGCGATGGCCGAGGACGACAAGCGCACCGAGACGATCGAGGGGCTGGTGCGGATCATCGGCGCCCAGGCCGGCATCGTCCTGTATTGCCGCAAGATCTACACCGTGGACGACACGGTGTCCGAGGGTCTGTCCCGGACGGTGCGAAGGGCCCTCGACGCCGCCCTCGGCCGTCGAAGGGCTCAGGCCGCCATCGCGGAGGAAGGCCAACGCGTCGCCAAGACCATCGCGGAGGTCGGAGCGGACCAATGGTGCGCCGACCAGCGGGACATCCTCAACACGGACGGCGTTCGGGTCTTTGTGGATTGAGGGGCTCGGCCCACCACCGTAAGCAGAGGGACCTTCCAGGTTTTTCGCCTGGAATAACCGCCGCGGGTGCCAGATAACGCGGCGCGCTCCACCGTCGTTCTGCAGTGCAGAACAGATTATGGCCTTGTTCCCACTTGGAACGTCTGTCATGTTTCGAGGACGGACGTCCTGAAAGCAGATCACGCCGGCTGCAATCGTCCTGACAAGAGCCCAAAGGGCCAGCAAGCCGGCGTCGGAGGAACACGCCATGTCCACACCGATCACCATCGCCGTCGCCCTCATCGTGTGCGGCGTCGCGGTCACCGCGTTCGCCTTCACCCGCGCGCCCCGGTCGAAGGACTTCGCGGGCTGGGACGTGATGTTCATGAGCGGGATCGGCGCCGTCGCCCTCGGGTTCCTGGCGACGCTGGTCGGGGTGGTCACCGGATAGTGAGGCCTCGCACCCTCCTTTGAGGGCGGACGCGGACAATCCGATGCATTTCCGGAACCGGTTCTGAACCCGACGCGCCGATCCTGCGCGCTTCGCAGTTCACGAGACGGCAATGCTTGATCGACGGAGCGCCCCGCGCACGGTGCTGAACGAGACCGGCAGCATCTCCATCGACGAGCACCGCAGCCTGCCTTGCATCGTCTACGATCGCTCGCTGGGCGGCGTCCGCGTCGCCCTTCCGAACGCCGAGATCGTGCCGGAGCACTTCGTGCTCAACATCGACGCCAGCGCCGAGATCCTCGTCTGCCGCTCCGTGTGGCGCAAGGCGGAGGAGATCGGCGCGACGACGAACGAGCCGGAACCCGCCCGGCCGAGCCTCCGTCGCCGGCCGGCCTGAGATCCCTCCGACCGGAGATTCCCCCGGCCGGCGCGCCTGTCAGCCGGAGCGCCGCGCGTTCCAGCGGCCGCTGCAGGTGACGATCCCGCCGGTCGACCGCCACGTGCCGCTGCCGGCGCCCTGCGTGTCGAGGCTGCCGTCGATCGGCACCGTGTTCGAGCCGCTGGTGATCGTGGCCGCGACGCGACCGCTCGACGAGACGCCGCCGTCGATATCGACGTCGTCCCCCGGGATCGAGGCGTCGCTGTCCTTGATCTGGACCTGATAGCTCGTCGAGGCCGCGCAGGGCCCTTCGGAGGTCGTCGCCACGATGGTCCAGGCGCCGTCGTAGCGATTCGGTATCTTGATCTTCTTCGTACCCGCGAGGGCTGGTGTCAGGACGCCGACGATCAGGGTCGCGGTCAGGATCGGGACAAGGCAACGGGGCACGGGGTCACTCTCGCTCGCGCCGCCGGGACCGACCACGCCGAGACAGAACCGTGAGAGGCCAAAACGGTTGCCTTGGCCATTCGGCGGGCACCTTCGCGCAGGACAACCGTTCTGTCCGTGCCGGGCCCGCCGATCGCGGGACGCGGCACCGCCCCCGGGGGACCCGCCATGCCCGATCCGAGATCACCCGGCGCCGACGAGGCGCCTGAACCCGAGCTGCCCCAGGGCCTGCCGATGCCGCCCAATACCGGCGACATGCCGCCGCCGCGATTGCCTCCGGCTCCGGAGGACGATCCCGCGCCACCGGGACGAGAGCCGGCGCCGGAGATCGACGACGTGTCGGGCCTGTGAAGACCGCCGGTATCGTGCGGGCGCCCCGGCCGATGCGGGTGTGCCTGGGCCTGGCCGCCTCGCTGGCGTCGGTCCTGGCGGCCGACGCCGCCGAGCCGCTCACCGTCGAACGGCTCAGCGCCGACGGCTGGGAGATCGCCGGCTACACCGGCACCTTCGACAACCGATCGTCCCTGATCCTGTTTCGGAGGAAGGACACGCGGTACCTGGTTCAGTGCTCGATCCTGTACGACGTGACCCGCAATCCGCGCGTGATCACCAACTGCTACGAGCTGCACTGAACCGGCTGGCGGCGGATCGGGTCGAACTTCGGCGGCCCGCGCCCGTTGGCGTCCGACCGCAAGGAACGGACGAACCCATGACCCGTACGACGTTGGCGCTCTCGGGCGCCCTGACCCTCCTGCTGGCCGGACCGGCCGCCGCGCAGGTGACCACCGGGGGGGCCGGCAATACAGGGGTCACCGCACCGCCCACCACAGGCGGCGTCGGAGCCGGCACGGTGGGCAGCGGACCCGGCGCCCCGATCACCACGGGCGCGACGGCCAATCCCAGCAACTCCTCCGTCCCGGGCACGACACCAGGGGTGAATATCGGCGGCACGCCGACGAGCGGCCCGCCCGGCACCGGCGGCACCGCGGGCGGTCCGGCACTCGGCAACCGCTGAAGCCGCGTTCCGGAAGGCGGCCGCCGGCTTTCGGACAAGGACGATGCGCGCGAGGCGCATCCACGCGGGCGGGTGCCGGCACCCGGCCCACGGCGCCGCGAAACGAACGTCGCGCGCCGGGGCGGCTCACTCGCCCCAGTCGATATCCAGGGACCGCTCGAACGCGGCCGCCGACATCTCCTTACCCTTGGGATCGGCGACCACGATCTCCCGGAACCCGCGCCGGACGAGTTCCCAGGTCTTCTCCATGGCCTGCTCGTCGGTCCCGCACGCGAAGGTCATGACGCGGCCGGACGGATCGATCCCCTTGACGGTGAACACGACGCTCTCCTCAAATCCCCGCCCGCATATAGCGCGGCGCACGCGATACTGCCCACCGACGCGGGCGCCCCGGGACCCGCAAGGCGGTCGCGACGTTTCCCCGGACCAGGAAGGCCACGCATGACTGATTCGCGAGAGCCCACGAGCGTACCGGATCGGACGTTGCCTCCGGTCGACCCGGAGGTGGAGACCGGCCCCGCGGAGGCCGAGCCGGGCGCCTCCAACAAGCCCCTGCCGACCAGCGACGACGCGCCCGAGGTCGGGCTGTCGCAGAAGGGCGGTGGCGAGGACGCGGTCGTCCGGCGCGAGACGGAGATCTGACAGAATCGGGGGTCCCGTCACGCGCCCATCCCTGGACCTTATCGCTTGTGCAGTGCACAACAGCCATGGCCGCGGCCAGACGTGCGGCCGAAGGAGACCAGTCATGGCTAACATTCCCAGCTTCGAGGTCCCGCCGCAGATGCGCGATCTGGCCGAAACCAGTGTCGAGCAGGCCCGCAAGGCGTTCGGAACGTTCATCGGTTCGGCACGCCGCGCCACCGATACCCTTCAGGGCTCGACGGACCTGACCCGGACCAATGCTTCGGACATCTACGCCCGCAGCCTGGACTATGCCGAACAGAACGTCCGTGCGGCGTTCGACCTCGCGCAGAAGCTCGCAGCCGCCAAGTCCTTCCCGGAAGCGATGCAACTCCAGGCCGAATACGTGCGCGAGCGGTTCGCCGCGATGCAGTCCCAGGCCAAGGAACTCGGCGGCCTCACGCAGGGTGCGATGCAACAGGGGGCCGAGCGCGCTAAGGCTGCGATGCAGCAGGGTGTCGACGAGACCCGCAAGGCGGTCAAGCAAGGTCAGGATGCGGCCCAGCAGATGGGCCAGGAGACGCAGAACGCCGCTGACCAGGCGTCGCACTGAGCGCAGGCACCGGAAGACCCGGCCCTTCGGGGCCGTCGCCTCCGGTCGCGTTCGGACGAGACATGTCCTGACGCCGTCTGCGGGAGCCGTTTCCGATCACATTGCGATCGGGAGCGGCTCTCAGTCCTCGATGCCACGCGCTCGCTCACGCTGAACGGGTCCCTCCTTCGGCGGCGCGCGCTCTATCCGGGACGTGGAGTTGCCGATGATGTACGGCGAAGTTGGACGCTTGACGGACGAAGCCATCCGGCTCGGCATCCGCCAGGCCGATAACGCGGCCCTTCTCGCGGTTGCGATGCACTCTGCGTGGCTCGACCTGTGGCTGGAGAGTTACCACGCCACGAGCGCTGTGCTGAACACAGGACCGGAGCAGCGCGCCCGGACCCGCCGCCTGATCGAGCGCGGCGTCTCACCGAGTCTCGCTGCGCAGGACCTGCACCTCGTCCGATAGCCGATACGCCGAACCGGATCCCGGTCCGGCTCAACGCGGCGCGACGAGTTCAGCGAGCCGATTCGGCCGAGGCCTGGTCCATCGGCCGGACGACGGCGGCCACCGGGATGCGGCCGGCATGCGTGGCCGACACGGGCTGGGGGGTGGTGGTCAGATCGTGAGCCGAGCGCGCCTGCGTGGTCGCGCGGGCCTGGTCGCGATACAGCGGCGGCGTCAGGTGGAGGTCGTCCTGCGCGAAGGCCGGGGCGGTGAAGATGGCGGCAGAGGTGAGCGCCGCCGACGCGAGGATGAGGATCGTGCGCATGGTGCGACTCCGGTTCGATCGCGGGATGCAATCGCTGAGTGCATGAGACCACGGATTTGTGCGATGCGGTATGCTCATTTCGCATTGCAACATAACGCATCGCCGGAACGGTTATGCAGTTTTCGCGCGATCGCCTAAGCGATGCCCGTGTTCCGGGGCAGATCGCGCCATGCATTCGAGACAATTGAACTAAATTGCCGTCCCTGAACTGGAAAAGATAAATTGATCTCGCGCGAAAGTTTATTTCACCACGCAGGTCCCGGCGAGGGAAGCCTGCGGTTCCTTCGGGCAGCGCTGCCGCCCTCCGCCGTTCGGCGGCCGTGATCGCTCACCCTCGAACACGTGCTCGCGCGCCCGCGCCGGCACCACGACGGTCGGACTGGGCAGACGAAACGTGAAGCGGCGTCCGGCAGCGTAGAAAAAAGTTCTCCCGAACCTCGGCGCCTCCCCCTTGTAGGAGGTCGGCGGCGCGCGACATTTCCTGACGAGGCGTCGGTTCGGAGCCGGATGCTCCGGATCGTGAGGGGCCGGCCCGGGCGCCACGTCGCACGGATCGCGACGGTGGGCAGGCCTCGCAGCGTTCGCGACACGAACCGGCAACACGAACGCCAGGCTCACGTCACATGAGCCGGTTAGACAGAGTTCAATTCTGACGTCATCCGGAGCGTGCCCATGACGCCCGCAGACCTCGACAAGCGTGCCGAGTTGACCGTGTGGCCGAACCGCTCGCGTGGGCGGTCCGCCGAAGGGCGCCCCTACGCGACCCTGCGTGAGGCGCTTGCGGCGGCGGCCGAGGCGATCGCCTTGGAGGACGCGCAGCCCTGGATCATCACCGAGGAGGGCGACGTGCTCTCACCGGGCTGGATCCGGGCCAACACCCGATCGAGCGCCCTGCAGTGATGCCCGGTGTCAGACAGTGGAGGGTGAGGGGATCCGCTCAGCACCCGATGCAGATGTCGTGCACCACATGGGCCCGGCGGGGACCGGTCCGTTGGTTCGGCAACTTTCCATCCGTCGCAGGAAAGCCGCTGCCGAGCACCTGAAACCGTCTGCGGCCGGCGGCCGGGTCGGCAGTCGCGGGTTGCGCCGGCGCCGGGGCGCCCGCATCGGCCGGGGGCGCCTGGCTCGGCGCGCTGTTTGCCATGCCGGGATCCGGCGGGGGCATCATCATCCCCTGCGCGGGCGCCGTCGGCGCGAACTCGCCCGCCAGCGCGGAGACGGGGGCGCAGACCAGGACGACCAGGATCAGCCGAGACCGCACCGGCATGTCGCTCTCTCCGCTTCTCCCCGCAGGACGGTGACCGGCACGCCGGGGCGCGCCGGCCGGGTGAATCTCAGTAAGCCCGGCCGTAGAACGGCTTGGAGACCGGATGATATCGGTCGCTCACCGGCCACGTATAGGGCTGGTCTTTAGAGGTACGGAGATCGGAGCCGAATCGCGGGGCGTTGAACCCGATGCCGTGGAGGGCGCCGGTCCGGCCCTTGGCACCCTGGGTCGCGGACGCGACATCGCGGGCCAACGCTGCGCTCGACAGGCCCATGGCGAGAACGGCCGCACATGAAACGCGGCCCAGCATAACGGCTCTCCTGACGTCTCGCATCGTCGCCTCCCATCCCGGCCGAGGTGCCGGACCTGAAGCAACGGCAGCCCTTTCGCGAGGGTTCCGCCAGTCCTCGCGACGGCCTCAGAACGCGTTCGCGGCGCCGAAGCAGGCCACCGCGAGCGGTCCGTTGCAGGCGGTGTCGGTCTGGCCGGTCCCGGCCGCGATGCCGGCGCCGCCGACCGCTCCGCCGCCGCCACGGGCCACGGTGTCGGCCCCGGCGAGGTCCTGGACCGGCGCCGCGTTCGCAGCGCCCGCGATGCCGGCGCCGCCGAACGCGCCGCCCCCGGTGGCGGTGGCTGTGGCGGACGCCGCGGTCACGGCCGGGTCGACGGCGGTCAGCCCCGCCGAGCTGGTGCCGATCCCGGCCCCGGTCCCGAATCCGCCCGCCCCGGAGGCCACCGCCGAGGCCGAGGTCGCATTGGTGTTCAGGCTCGTGCCGATGGCCGAGCCGCCGCCGAAGCCCCCCGTCCCGAAGTTCGAGAGCGCGTTGCCCGAGATCGACCCGATCGCCGAACGCGTCGACGTGTTGAAGCCGTTGCGCGTGCCGGTCGCGCCGATCGTGCTCCCGGTTCCGCTCGAACTCGATGGCGTTCCGGTGACGCCGGCGCCGCCGGTCGATCCGGATCCCGAGAGGCCCAGCCGGGCCGTGCCGGCGCTGGTGGCGCCTGTCGGCGGCGCGATGCTGCCGCCCCCGGAACCGCCGCCGCCGAAGCTCAGCTGCCCGGCATTCACGAGGCCGCCGCCCTGGGCCGAGAGGGTCGGGAACGGGCCGGAGGTGGAGCCGCCGCCGAGGCTGAGCTGTCCCGGGTTGGCGGTCGCCGTCAGCGGCTCCAGGGAGGCCGCCGCGGGGACCGTCGCGGTGGCGGACAGGTTCTGGGCCCAGGCCGGAGCGGCGAACGGGACCAGCAGGGCGGCGGCGAGGATGACCCGCATGGCTGTCGGATTCCACGAGACGGTGTGTCCTGGGCCAACACAACCGATTCGGGTGGGTTCCGCCGTCTCGGGTCCCGCCGCTGATTCAAGGGCCGGGTCGGGCCGTCGCGTCAGGCCGCCCGCACCCACACCGCGGTGTCGTGGAACGTGGCGCCGTCGTTGGGGGCGGCCGGCGTGTCGCCGATCAGCGCGTTGATGCCGCGCCCGCCCGAGAACGAGGCCGCCGGCCACAGGCTCTCGACCACCACGATCCCGGGCGGCTGCCCCTCCGCGAGGCGCGCGTGCAGCCGGACCTGGCCGCGGGTGTTGCCGATCTCCACCGCGTCCCCGGTGGCGATCCCGAGGCGGGCGCCGTCCTCCGGATGGAGCAGGCAGGTCGGGCGGCCCTCGCGCCGGATCGATTCCGGGCTGTTCGAGAAGGTCGTGTTGAGGAACTGGCGGGCCGGGGGCGCCACCATCCGGAACGGACGCTCGGCGTCGGCCGGCTCCGAGACCGCCCAATGGTCGGGCAGGGCTGGCATGCCGGCGGCGCGCGGACCGAGCGCCGACCAGTCCGGCCCGAACCGGAACCGCCCGTCCGGGTGGCCGAAGCCGGTGAGGAAATGGCTCTCGGCAAAGCCCGGCTGCGCGTCGATCCAGCGCTCCTGCTCCAGCCGGCCGAGGCCGCCCCAGCCCGAGCGGGCCAGGGTCGCGTCGGCCAGATCCCGGGCGTTCAGGTCGAAGCCCGCATGCCCGGCCCCGAGCCGGCCGGCGAGGGCGGCGATCAGGTCGTGGTTGGAGCGGCATTCCCCCGGCGGCGGCAGGAGGGCCGGCCCGGACTGGATGTGGCTGTGCCCGCCGGCCCCGTAGATGTCGTCGTGCTCCAGGAAGGTGGTGGCCGGCAGGACGAGGTCGGCGAGCGCCGCCGTCTCGGTCATGAACTGCTCGTGCACGGCCACGAACACGTCCGGCCGCAGCAGCCCGGCGCGCACCCGGTTGCTGTCGGGAGCCGAGGCGGCCGGGTTCGCCGACTGGATCAGCATCGCGCGCACCGGCGGCCCGCCCTGCAGGGCGTCGGGATCGTCGGCCAGGATCGCGCCGATCCGGCTCATGTCGAGTTCGCGCACCCCCGGGGCCTTGGCGTCGAGGCCCTCGGTCAGGGTCTTGTCCCAGTTGAAGATCGCGGCGTTCTGCCAGAGGGCGCCGCCGCCCTCGTGCTGCCAGGCGCCGGTCACGGTGGGCAGGCAGGTCACCGCGTGCAGGTTGACCGCGCCGTTATGCGTCCGGGTGAAGCCGAAGCCGCAGCGGATGTAGCTGCGCGGCGTCGACCCGTAGAGCGCCGCGAACGCCTCGATCTCCGCGACCGTGAGGCCGGTGATCGCGGCCGCCCACGCCGGGTCGCGCGTGGCGAGATGCGCCTCGAGCGCCACCGTGTCCTCGGCATGGGCCGCCAGGTAGGCCCGGTCGGCGTGACCGTCGCGGAACAGCACGTGGAGCACCGCGCAGGCCAGCGCCCCGTCGGTGCCGGGCCGGGGGGCGAGGTGGAGGTCGGCCGCCGCGGCGGTGCCGGTGCGATAGGGATCGATCACCACCAGCTTGGCGCCGCGCGTCTTGCGGGCCCGGCTGATGTGGCTCATCGCGTTGACCTGGGTGCTCACGGGGTTGCCGCCCCAGACCACGATCAGGTCGGAGAGCGCCATCTCCCTCGGGTCCGGACCCGCGATGCGGCCGATCCCGGCGCTCCAGCCGGCGATGGCGATGGCGGTGCAGATGGTGCGCTTGCGCCGGGAATAGCCCATCACGTGGGTCAACCGGTGGATGCTGTCGCGCTGGACCAGGCCCATCGTGCCGCCGGAATTGTACGGCCAGACCGCCTCCGGACCGTAGCGCTCGGCCGTCTCGCGGAAGGCCGCGGCCAGCCGGTCGAGGGCCGCGTCCCAGGTGATCGGCCGCCACTGGCCGCTGCCCTTCTCGCCGACGCGTTCCAGCGGCCCGAGAATCCGGTCCGGGTGGTGGACCCGCTCGCCGTAGCGGCTGACCTTCGCGCAGATCACCCCGGCCGTGTAGGGGTTGTCGCCCCCCTTCACCGAGACGACGCGGCCGTCCGCCACCTGCACGTCCAGGCTGCAGGCCGAGGGGCAATCGTGCGGGCAGACGGTCCGGGCCAAGCGACACACTCCGTGGCGTAGTCTCGTGGTGATGGCCGGGATGATGCAAGCGCCGTGCTTTTTTGAGGCGGGCGCACGCGAAAGCCGCGCGCTGGCTGCGATCCGTCCCTGCGGCTGGTCTGCCGGCCATCGAGGAATTCCAGCCCGGTCCGTTGAAGAAAAGGCCTTCATCCTGCCGGATTGCCGGTATGGTCTCGCGGCCCGGATCCGCTTTAACCAACGATTGTACCGTTGCCAGAAGAGTTCGCTCAAGGCTTGCGCCGCGCCGGCTGGCTCGCCGGCCTGCCCGCGCTCGCGCTGATCTGGGCTGGCGCGACGCTGTTCGCCACCCCGCAGATCGCCGACGCCCTCGACGCGGCCGGCGCGCGGGTCGCGTCCGGCACCGCCACGGCCGCCGGCGAGCCCTGGCTGCGGCTGGAGGCGCGCGGACGCGACCTGGCGGCGGAGGGCGAGGCTCCGGATGTCGGCGAGCGCGAGACGGTGCTGGCCAAGCTCGCCGCCCTGGACGGCCCCCGGCGAATCGTCTCGGAGATCGGCCTGGTGGAGACCGCCGCGCCGTTCCTGTGGGCGGCGATCCGCACCGGCTCGGCCCGGGTGGCGCTGGAGGGCAGCCGCCCGGCGGAGATCGGACGGCAGGCCCTGGAGGCGCAGATCACCGGGGCGCTGGCGCCCGGCACCGCCCTCGACGACACCGCCCGGGCGGCCCGGGGCGCGCCGCCCGATTTCGCCAGCGCGGCGGCGTTTTTGGCAGCGCGGCTGTCCGGGCTCGCCAAGGGCGGCCGGGCGGCGCTCAGCGACACGGTGCTCAGCCTGTCCGGCGAGGCCCTGGACGTGCCGGCCTACGAGGCGCTGCGGACCGCCCTGGCGAACCCGCCGGCCGGGTTCAGCGTCGGGCGGATCGAGATCGTGCCGCCCGCGGTGGCGCAGTTCCGGTTCTCGGTGGCGAAGTCGGCCCGGGGAATCGTGCTCGACGGGTTCGCGCCCTCCGCGGCGGACCGGGAGGCGGCCCTGCGGGCGGCCGCCGAAGCGGTCCCGGGGGGCAGCGTGCAGGACCGGCTGCTCACCGCCCGGGGGCTCGACCCGGCGATCGACCCAAAGACCCTGATCGGCTTCGCGTTCCGGCTGGCCGAGCTGATCCAGTCCGGCACCGTCACCTTCGCGGACGATTCCGTCTCGGTCACCGGCGACGCCATCGACGCTCAGGCGATTCCCGACGCCGCCGCGCTGATGCGCGAGGCCCGGCCCGCCGGCGTGAAGCCCGGCCCGGTGACGCTGGCGGCACGGCCGCTCTCGCCCTACCGGGTTGCGATCCGCCGGACCCCGGAGGCGGTCACGCTCACCGGCCACCTGCCCGACGACGCCACCCGGGAGCGGGTGCTGGCCGCCCTGCGCCCGCGCCTGTTCCGCGAGCCGGTGATCGACCGGACGCGCCTGGCCGACGGCGCCCCGCCGGACCTCGGCGCCGCGCTGGCGGCGGCCGCCCCCCTGGTGGCCAACCTCGCGGCCGGGGAGGTGGCGGTCTCGGACCGGGCGCTGACGCTCACCGGCGAAAGCCTCTACCGCGAGGCCGCGTCCCGGACGCCGGAGCGCCTGGCCGAGGTGCTACCCCCCGGCTGGACCGGGCGGGCCGCCGTCACGGCCCGCCAGCCCGCCGAGACCCGCGACCCGGCCGCCTGCCGGGCGGAGGCGGGCGCCGCGATCGCCGGGACGTCCCTGCGCTTCCCAACCGGCAGTGCGACCCTCGGGCCGGCCTTCTACTCGGTGCTCGACACCCTTGCGGCCCTGGCCAAGGCCTGCCCGACCCTGCGCATCGCGGTCTCGGCCCCGGCCGACCCGGCCAAGGCGAAGCCGGCCCAAGGGGTTGGGGGGACGGCTGGGGAGGGGGCTGGGGCAGTGGCCGGGGAGGGGGCCGGGGCGGGGGCCGGGGCGGGGGCCGCGGTCGAGGTCCCGCCGACCCCGATGGCCTCCCAGCCGGCGGCGACCGGTGCGGTCAAGGATGCGCCGAAGGAGCCCGCGAAGCCCGCCCCGAAGGCGCAGGCCGAGACGCACGCGGCCCCGAAGAAACCCGAAGCCGCCAAGAAGGCGGATGGCAAGAAGGCGGATGGCAAGAGTTCGGAGGGCAAGAGTTCGGGGGGCAAGAGTTCGGAGAGCAAGTCTGCCGCCTCCAGGCCCGCGTCGTCCCAGAAGTCCGCGAAGCCTTCGCCCCCCAAGGAGGCCACGGACGACCCGCCCCTCGACCTGACGCGCCTGCGTGCCCAGGCCGTGATCGAGTATCTGCTCCAGGCTGGCGTGCGGCCGGACCAGGTCGGCGCCGGGCCGGACGCGCCGGCCGGACCCGTCATCCTGGCGCTGCTGCCGTGAGGGAAGGACCGCGCGCCCGCGCCGGTTTGCGCCTATGATCGTTGCCACATGACGTTCGTGACCGCCCCCTATTCCGACCCGCCCAGTCCTTCTGAGATGCCGCGCAGCGGCTTCGAAGGAGGGCGCCGGGGATCGCCGCGGCATCCGGGGGCCTCCTGCGACGCGACCGCGGCGAGGCGGCTCGTGGGAGGCTGTGAGGCGTTCGCTTCATCGCTCGGGACAGACGATGACGTGGCGGCGTTGCTCGGAAGGGCCATCCCGCTGCGCGAGCCGAGTTGGGATGGCTCCCGCAGGTTCGGGGCCGAGGTCGACGACCGACCGCGACAGGCCTGCTCTCCGGTGCGGAAGAGGGGACCGGCACGGTATCCCGAGGCGCGATCGCGATCGGCGCCCGGGAGACCGACGGGCGATCGATCGAAGGCCTCACGGCCTCTCAGGATGCGGGAGCGGGGCGGGCAGCCCTGCCGCAGCGCCGCCGGGAGGGCCGGACGGCCGTGACGCTGCTGATCGCCGGCTTCTGGCCCGGACTCGCCGGGGCGTCCGCGCTCGGCCTGCTGGTCGGGGCGCTCGCGGGCTGGCCGGCCCGGCCAGGGGTGCCGCTCGCCCTGTGCGGGCTGGCCGTGCTGCTGGCGGGAATCGCGCTCGCCGGGATCGTGCCGGGGCTGCTCGGCCTGTGGCTGGAGGGCGCCGCCCTGATGCTGCCGCCCTACCTCGCCGGCTGCGCGCTCGGCGCCCTGGGCCGCCGACTGGCCGCGCGGCCCTGACGCCGCGGCGTCGAACGGCACGGGAACCGGTCCACCCCCCGCCGACGTTGCGTCAGCATGCATGGCCCATGGGGCCTACACCCAGAAGAGGCGATCCGATGCCGAACCTGACGCGCTCCGCCCGACGCTACGCCCTTCGCCTGCCGCGCCCCCGGGCCGGTGCGGCCGCCACCGGCCTGTTCCTGGCCGCCCTGGCGCTCTCGGCCGCCACGGTCCCGCTGGTCGAGCCGACGAACGCCAGCACCGCCCAGGCCTCGCTGGCCCGCTGAGGATCCACGGGGGCGGCGTTCCAAAGAAGGTTCGCCCCGCCGACGACGCGCGCGCTCCCTCCCCCCTCTGCGGGGGAGGGTGGCTCCCGAAGGGGGTCGGGAGAGGGGTAGCGCGACGGTACAGCGTATGGCTCCCGTCATGACCTCTCCGGACACGGCACACCCCTCTCCCGACCCGGCCTGACGGGCGGCCCACCCTCCTCCGCAGAGGGGGGAGGGAGTGAACGCGCAACATCCACTCCGGCCTGCAACCCCCACCCCTCCGACGCCGTTGTCAGCCCGGGCGGAGCCCGCCCCGGAGGTCAGCGCATGGGTTTGCTCGAATCGGCGATCGGCGGCGTGCTCGGTCAGGTGTTCGGCGGCCAGAAGCAGGGGGCCGGGGGGATGTCGCCCCTGGTGAAGGCCCTGCTGATGCTGCTGCTCGCCAAGGGCGCCAGCGGCGGCTTCGGCGACATCTTCGGGCGCGGCCATCAGGGTGAGCCCGGGCCCGAGGCCGACCGGTCCGGCGGCGCCGGCCCCTACGGGCGCGATCCGGGCCAGCACCCGGCCGATTCCGGCGGGCGCGGCGACCCGGGCGACATCGGCGGCTGGGACCAGTCCGGCCAGCGCCGGGAGGCCGGCCCTTCCGACCCGTCCCTGCCGCCCGGCGATTTTTCCGACCTGTCCGGCATGCTCGACGGCCCGGGCGAGTCCGGCCCGGCCCGGACCGGCGCCGACCCGGCCCCGCGCGGCGGTTTCGGACAGGATGACGGACAGGGTGATCTCGGCGGCCTCGACGGCTTGGTCGACCGCTTCCGCCAGGGCGGTTTGGGCGACGTGATCGAATCCTGGATCGGCCACGGCGGTAACCGCCCGGTGGCCCCGGCCCAACTCGCCCAGGCACTCGGCCCCGACACCCTCGACACCCTCCAGAGCCAGACCGGGATGGACCGCGAGACACTGCTCTCGCAGCTCGCCCAGGCGCTGCCGGAGGTGGTGCACGCGCTCACGCCTCAGGGGCGGGTGCCGGGGGCGGAGGAGCGGCGGGGGTGGTGAGGGTTGCGGTCACCCGCGTGCAGGAAAGCCGGAATGACTTGGTGGGTCGTAAGCGACCCGAAGCTTCGATCTTCTGAAGCATAAGAGTTCAAGCGATCACCGCCTGCCACAAGCGGATTTTCCGATCTCTCCCTCATCCTGCGGTGCTGCGCAGCAGCCTGGAAAGAGCCCGCCAGGGATCACCGTGACCTCTGGAGATCTCCTTCGAGGCCTACTCTGTGGCACCGCAGGATGAGGGGGAGGTTGGGACGATCATCAAACATATTCGGCGCGTCGCCGACGTCCTCCTCCAGCGGAGACCGAATCGCCCGTCAGGACTTCCAAGGGTAAGCGGTGAGGGACCGCCACTGCGTAGCGCTGGTGACTTCCCAAACGCTGCGGAGCGACATGACACGTCCATCCGGCGCTTCCAGAGGGCCTTCGAACACGCGGCGCGGCAAGCCGAGGGGAAGCACCACGGCGCGCCCCGGCCAATGATCGACCGCATGCTTCACCAGATCACCGGCGAGCCGTTCGGGCTCCTCCGCGGCATAGCCGAAGGCCTGCAGATACTTGGCTTTGGAGGCGCCATCGGTATGCAGAGGGTTGAGCAGGTAGCTGACGATCTTGGGCCATTCGACGGTCCAGACGATCGCTTCGACGTCGGCGGTCACACCGGGACGCGCTCGACGAGTCTGATGTCCCCGGGCCGGACCGTCGCCAGCGCGCCGACGGGTGTCGGAAACTCGACCACGTAGGCCTCACCGTCGCGATAAACGCCGACGATGGTTCCCTCCGTGCCCGGTGCCAGCACATCGCCATCGTCGCTGGTCGCAGCCGTCATCAATGCAACCCGGTCGAGATCCCGCAGACCCGACCGCGATGCGTCCTGCCGAAACTGGTAGGCGAATTCCAGCGTCATGGCGGCATGATAGGCGCGTGCCGGGATTGCGCAAGCACCGTTTCCGAAGACCAAGCTGAAGACTATCGGTCTCCCGAGAGCCGGTGTCCCTAGTCTTTCCCACCCGCAGCCTCATCCTGAGGCGCCGAAGCGAAGCAGAGGCCTCGAAGGAGGCCTCCAGCCAGCACCTCAATCCCTGGAGGCCTCCTTCAAGGCTGCTGCGCAGCACCTCAGAATGAGGTTGAGGTTTGGGATCGCACAGTCAGAAACGCAGCTGAGACCCGCGACCCTGCTTTTAATCACGCAAGACTAAGTAGCTTCGGCCGTCAGGCGACCCGCCGCATCACCAGCGACGCATTCGTCCCGCCAAACCCGAACGAGTTCGACAGCACCACGTCCACCTGCTTGCGCTTCGCCTCGAAGGGCACGAGGTCGATCTTGGTCTGGACGGAGGGGTTGTCGAGGTTGAGCGTCGGGGGGATCACGCCGTCGCGCAGGACGAGGATCGAAAAGATCGCCTCGACCGAGCCGGCGGCGCCCAGCAGGTGGCCGACCGAACTCTTGGTCGAGGACATCGTCGCGTTGGCGGCAGCATCCCCCAAAAGTCGCTCCACGGCCTTCAGCTCCAGTTCGTCGCCCATCGGCGTCGAGGTGCCGTGGGCGTTGATGTAGCCGATCTCGGCGGGCGAGATGCCGGCGCGCTTCACGGCCGCGGTCATGCAGCGGAAGGCGCCGTCGCCGTCCGGGGACGGGGAGGTGATGTGGTAGGCGTCGCCCGAGAGGCCGTAGCCGACCACCTCGGCGTAGATCTTTGCGCCCCGGGCCTTGGCGTGCTCGTACTCCTCGAGCACGACGATGCCGGCGCCCTCGCCCATGAGGAAGCCGTCCCGGTCGCGGTCGTAGGGGCGGGAGGCCTTTTCCGGGGTGTCGTTGAAGCCGGTGGTCAGCGCGCGGCAGGCCGAGAAGCCGGCGATCGACAGGCGGTTGACTGGCGATTCGGCCCCGCCCGCCACCATCACGTCGGCGTCGCCGAGCGCCACGAGGCGGCTCGCGTCGCCGATGGCGTGGGCGCCGGTCGAGCAGGCCGTGACCACGGCGTTGTTCGGGCCCTTGAGCCCGTAGGCGATCGAGACCTGGCCGGAGGCGAGGTTGATGATCCGGCCCGGGATGAAGAACGGCGAGATCCGGCGCGGGCCCTTCTCGTGGAGGGTGATCGCGGCGTCGTAGATGCCGCCGATGCCGCCGATGCCGGAGCCGATCAGCACGCCGGTGGCGCACTGTTCCTCATGGCTCTTGGGCAGCCAGTTGGCGTCCTTCAGGGCCTCGTCGGCCGCCGCCATCGCGTAGACGATGAATGGATCGACCTTGCGCTGCTCCTTGGGCTCCATCACCGCGTCGGGGTTGAAGGTGCCGTCGGTGCCGTCGCCGAACGGGACCTGCGCGGCGACCCGGCAGGGCAGGTCGGCGGATTCGAAGCCGCGGATCGGGCCGGCGCCGCTGTCGCCCGCGATCAGACGGCTCCAGGTGTGCTGCACCCCGCTGCCGAGCGGCGTGACCATCCCCAGACCCGTGACCACCACCCGCCGCATGCTACCTGTCCCGTCTCAAGAACCGTCTTGGGAAGCGCTCCCCCGCCGCCATCGACGCCGGCCCGGTGCCGGAGCGCATCTCGAACAACCGATCGCGGCCGGATCGGTGCCACCGAACCGCGAAACGCAGAACGGCGCGGGGGCTGCTTCGCCTCACCCGCGCCGCGTGAAACCGAATCCGGCGCCTTAAGCGGCCGAGTTCTTTTCCAGGAACTTCACCGCGTCGCCGACCGTCTGGATGGTCTCAGCGGCGTCGTCCGGGATCTCGACGTTGAATTCTTCCTCGAAGGCCATGACCAGCTCGACGGTGTCGAGGCTGTCGGCACCGAGGTCGTCGATGAAGTTGGCGCTCTCGACCACCTTCTCGGGCTCGACGCCCAGATGCTCGACGACGATCTTCTTCACGCGCTCAGCGATATCGCTCATCGGTCTTCCGTCCTCGTCCTTTTGGTCTGTCAGTCTTCTCGGGGTGCCGTGGCCGCGCCGCGCCCCTTCGGGCTTGTTGGCGAGCCGGTGTCGATCGCGCGTGTTTCGAGGTGAACTGGGAGGGCCCCGCCGGGGGGCCTTGGACTGAAAACCCGCTGAACCGTCAACCCCCTGTACGGCTGCGGGGCGTGGTAGCACAGGGTTCCCGCCCTGGCGAGAGCCGTTCAGAATCCCTTCATCGGTGTGGCCCGCGCGTGTCTAGGGCATCGCTTCGGACCTAGAACATCGCCATCCCGCCGTTCACGTGCAGGGTGTGGCCGGTGACGTACGCGGCCTCCGCGGACGACAGGTAGATGCAGGCGGCGGCAACCTCCGCGCCCTCGCCCAGCCGCCCGGCCGGCACCCGCGCCAGGATGCCCTCGCGCTGCTTCTCGTTGAGCGCGTCGGTCATCGGCGAGCTGATGAAGCCC
This sequence comes from Methylobacterium sp. CM6246, assembly GCF_054818005.1. Classification (NCBI taxonomy): domain Bacteria; kingdom Pseudomonadati; phylum Pseudomonadota; class Alphaproteobacteria; order Hyphomicrobiales; family Methylobacteriaceae; genus Methylobacterium; species Methylobacterium sp. CM6246. Next base: position 4,411,272 of record NZ_JBTXKY010000001.1, on the reverse strand, counting down.
GGCGCGATGCAGTTGACCGTGATCCCGCGCGAGGCGACCTCGGCGGCGAGCGCCTTGGTCATGCCCACGAGGCCGGCCTTGGCGGCGGCGTAGTTGCCCTGGCCGGGATTGCCGGTCGCGCCCACCACCGAGCCGATGTTGACGATCCGCCCGGAGCGGCGGCGCATCATGCCCTTCACCGCCGCGCGCGAGAGCCGGAAGGCCGCGGTGAGGTTGACGGCGAGCACCTGCTCCCACTCGTCGTCCTTCATCCGCATGAACAAGTTGTCCCGGGTGATGCCGGCATTGTTGACCAGGATGTCGAGGGGCCCGATCGCCGCCTCGGCCGCCGGCACGAGGCCCTCCACCGAGCCCTTGTCGGAGAGGTCGGCCGCCACCGAGCTCGCCCGCTCGCCGAGTTCCGCGGCCAGGGCCTCCAGCGCCGCGGGCCTCGTGCCGGACAGCGCCACGGTGGCACCCTGGGCGTGCAGCGCCCGGGCGATCGCCTGGCCGAGGCCGCCGGTGGCGCCGGTCACGAGGGCTTTCCGGCCGGTGAGATCGAACATGCGGGACTCCCTTTGTCCTAGAGCGAGAACGCCGCCACGTCCGCGGGCGTGCCGATGGCCGCGGCGCGGGCCTGGGGCGCGATGCGCTTGACCAGCCCGGTGAGCACCTTGCCGGCACCGAGCTCGTAGAACTGGTCGGCCCCCGCGCCCGCCATGGCGGCGACGCTCTCGCGCCAGCGCACCGTACCGGTGACCTGCTCGACCAGGGCCGCCCGGATCGCGTCGGGCTCCGCGACCGGGGCCGCGGTCACGTTGGCGTAGAGCGGCACCCGGGGGGCGTTCAGGGTCACGGCGGACAGCGCCCGCGCCATCGCGTCGGCGGCGGGCGCCATCAGGCGGCAATGGAACGGGGCGGAGACGTTGAGCATCACGGCGCGCTTGACCCCGCGCTCCGTGGCGATGCCGACGGCGCGCTCCACGGCCGCCCGGTCGCCCGACAGCACCACCTGGCCGCCGCCGTTGTCGTTGGCGACGTCGCAGGCCGCACCGTCCGATTCGAGCGAGGCCGCCTCCGCGATGCCGCGGGCCGCCTCGACATCGGTGCCGATCAGGGCCGCCATCGCGCCGACGCCCGGCGCCACCGCCGCCTGCATGGCCTCGCCGCGCAGGCGCAGCAGCCGGGCCGCATCCGCGATCGAGAGGCTGCCGGCGGCCGCGAGCGCCGCGTACTCGCCGAGCGAATGCCCGGCCACGCACGCGACGTCCCGGGCGAGGTCGAGGCCGCGCTCGGCCTCCAGCACGCGCAGGACCGCGAGGCTCGCCGCCATCAGGGCCGGCTGGGCGTTGGTGGTGAGGGTGAGTTCCTCGACGGGCCCCTCGAACATCAGCCGGGAGAGCGGCTGGGACAGGGCGTCGTCGACTTCGTCGAGCACGGCCCGCGCCTGCGAAAACTCCTCGGCCAGCGCCTTCGCCATGCCGACCGCCTGGCTGCCCTGGCCGGGAAAGATGAGTGCGCGCATGGCTTGTCTTGATCGCTCTCGCCGGGCGGCGCGCGAACGCCGCCCGTGTCGGCCGAAACTCTCGAATGGGGCGCGCACTCGCACCCGGGGCAGCGGGTGTCAACAATGCGTCGCACAATCCGCCACCCGCCCGGACCCTGCCCGCCGCGAAGCACCGCAGCTGCCCCCGTCCCACGCCCCTGTCCCACGCCCCTGTCCCCGCGCCCGCCAGACGCGCGCCCTGCGCAACCCGCTGTGCTTGTTGCACAACGCCATTCCGTGTAGAGTGCGGCCACACCCGACATCACCCGTCGCTTTAGCTGAGGAGCCGCCCCGCATGGCGCGCGTCACCGTCGAAGACTGCATCGAGAAGGTCGAGAACCGGTTCGAGCTGGTGCTCCTGGCGAGCCATCGGGCCCGCCTCCTGGCCGCCGGCGCCCCGCTCACCATCGACCGCGACCGCGACAAGAACCCCGTCGTGGCCCTGCGCGAGATCGGCGACGAGACGATCACGGCCGACGACCTCAAGGAACAGCTGATCCACTCGATGCAGAAATACGTCGAGGTCGACGAGCCGGAAGCCGAGACCGTGCCGCTGCTGTCGAGCTCGCCGGCCGCCGCCGCCGTGGCCCCGCAATCCTCCAGCGACGATGGGGCGGTCCAGTTCGACCGCATGAGCGAGGAGGACCTGCTGCGCGGCCTCGAGAACCTCGCTCCGCCGGTCGAGACCGACGACGAGGGCGAGTGAGCCCGAGAATCACCGAGGCGCGTGTAAGCCCAGGACAGCGAGCCGCACCACGTGGGTCTGGATGATCACGACCTGACCGCGACCGGACCCGGCGGAGACGCCGGGTTCTTGCGTTCGAACGGCGAAACGCCAGCCCCCGGCGCTTTTCCCTCGCCGGGGGCTGGCGCCGGCACGCCCGTTGCGGGAGAGTCCGCCGTGATCCCGACTCCGCGCGCCCCCCAGGAACCGACGACGTCCCGGCGGATGATGCGCCAGTACGAACTCGTCGAGCGGGTCAAGCGCTACAACCCGGCCGCCGACGAGGCGCTGCTCAACCGCGCCTACGTGTACGCCATGCAGGCGCACGGCACGCAGAAGCGCGCGTCCGGCGACCCGTTCTTCGCACACCCGCTCGAAGTCGCCGGGATCCTCACCGACCTCCACCTCGACGACGCCACCATCGTGGCCGCGGTCCTGCACGACACCGTGGAGGACACCGAGGCGACCCTGGAGGAGATCCGCCGGCTGTTCGGGCCGGAGATCGGCGCGCTGGTCGACGGGCTGACCAAGCTCAAGCGGCTCGACCTCGTCTCCAAGCAGGCCGCCCAGGGCGAGAACTTCCGCAAGCTGCTGCTCGCCGTGGCGGCGGACGTGCGCGTGCTGCTGGTCAAGCTCGCCGACCGCCTGCACAACATGCGCACCCTCCACCACATGCGGGAGGACAAGCGCCACCGCATCGCCCAGGAGACCCTGGACATCTACGCGCCGCTTGCCGGCCGGATGGGCATGCAGGAGTTGCGCGAGGAGCTGGAGGACCTGGCCTTCCGCAACATCGAGCCGGAGGTCTACGCCACCATCGAACAGCGGCTCGCCCGCCTCACCGCCAAGTCCGAGCGGGTGGTCGAGACCATCGCGCAGGTGCTCACGGAAAAGCTCTCCGCCCAGGGCATCACCGCCGAGGTCAGCGGCCGGCAGAAGCGGCCGTTCTCGATCTGGTCGAAGATGGAGCGCAAGTCGGTCGCCTTCGAGCAGCTGTCCGACATCTTCGGCTTCCGGGTGATCGTGGATACGGTCCAGGATTGCTATGCGGCGCTCGGGATCGTCCACACCAGCTGGCCGATGGTCCCGGGGCGCTACAAAGATTACATCTCGACGCCGAAGCAGAACGATTACCGCTCGATCCACACCACGGTGATCGGGCCGAAGAGCCAGCGCGTCGAGTTGCAGATCCGCACCTGCGCCATGGACGACATCGCCGAGTACGGCATCGCGGCGCATGCCCATTACAAGGACCTCGGCAAGGACGCCGCGAAGGATCCGGGCCGGGACCCGTCCAAGGAGCCGGCCGCCCGTTCCGAGGGCAGCGTGCACCCGAAGCTGGCGGCCGAGAGCGGCGCCTACCAATGGCTGCGCCGGACCATCGAGCTGCTCGCCGAGGGCGACAGCCCGGAGGAGTTCCTGGAGCACACCAAACTGGAGCTGTTCCAGGACCAGGTGTTCTGCTTCACCCCGAAGGGCCGGCTGATCGCCCTGCCGCGGGGCGCGACGCCGATCGACTTCGCCTACGCGGTGCACACCGATGTCGGCAACTCGGCGGTGGGCGCCAAGATCAACGGCCGCATGGCGCCGCTGCTGCACGAACTCGCCAACGGCGACGAGGTCGAGATCAGCCGCTCGGACGGCGCCTCGCCGCCGGCCGCCTGGGAATCCCTGGTGGTGACCGGCAAGGCCCGGGCGGCGATCCGGCGGGCGACCCGGACGGCGGTGCGCCGGCAATATGCCGGGCTCGGCCGCCAGATCCTCGACCGGGCGTTCGAGCGCGCGGCCAAGACCTTCTCGGAGGACAAGCTGCGCGGGGCCCTGCCGCGGCTGGCCCGTGCCACCACCGAGGACGTGTTCGCCGCCGTCGGGCGCGGCGAGATGTTCTCCGGCGACGTGGTCCGGGCGGTCTATCCCGACCACCGCGACGACCGCCGGCCCTCCTCGCTGGGGGTGCTGAACGGGGCCGGCCGCCTGGTGCGCTCGGCCGACCAGACCATGCGGCTGACCTTCCCGGCCGGCGAGGGCAAGCCCGAGGACCGCAGCGACGCGATCCCGATCCGGGGCCTGGCCGGCGACCTGCCGGTGACCTTCGCGCCGAACGGCGGCGCGGTCCCGGGCGACCGGATCGTCGGAATCCTGACCCCCGGGGTCGGTGTCACCGTCTACCCGATCCAGTCGGCGGCGCTCGCCGCCTTCGACAACGAGCCGGAGCGCTGGCTCGACGTCCGCTGGGACACCGAGGCCTCGGGCAGCGAGCGATTCCCGGCCCGCCTGGCGCTGAAGTCGATCAACGAGCCGGGGGTGTTCGCCCAGATCGCCCAGGTGATCGCCGACCACGACGGCAACATTGACAACATCTCGATGAAGCGCCGCACCCAGGACTTCACCGACATCACCATCGACCTGTCGGTCTGGGACCTGCAGCACCTCACGGCGATCATCGCGGAGCTGCGCGGCAAACGGCCGGTCAACAGCGTCGAGCGGGTGAACGGCTGACTCCGGCCGGCACCCCGGCGCGGGGCGGAGCTCAGGTTTTCCGGCGCAACCTCGGTAAAGGGTCGTCGTGGCCCGGCCGGATACGCCGGGATACGTTATCGCAATCACTTCGGCGCGCGATCGGCGGCCCAAGAGGCTCATATCCTGCGATTGACTTGACACAGCTGCGTTTCAACCGAATGGTCGATGCACCCGGGTGACGGTCGCCCGGAAGGGGACCGAGCTTACGCGTCCCGGATTTCAATCCGTCTCGGCATTCGATCGCGACGATGCGGCCCCGGGTTTTCAGCCCCGGACCTCGACCAGCCGTTTCAGCACACGATTTCCGACAACCCGTATTCTTCAGGATCCGACCCATCCATGGCAGCACCGCAACGCAGCGCCCTCTTCATCGACGGCGCGAACCTCTACGCGACCACTAAGGCCCTCGGCTTCGATATCGACTACAAGAAACTGCTCAAGGAATTTCAGGCCCGCGATAATCTTCTGCGCGCGTTCTACTACACCGCGATGATCGAGGATCAGGAGTATTCCTCGATCCGGCCGCTGATCGACTGGCTCGACTACAACGGCTACCGCGTCGTGACCAAGCCCGTGAAGGAGTTCACGGACTCGATGGGCCGGCGCAAGTACAAGGGCAACATGGATATCGAGCTGGCGATCGACGCCCTCGAACTCAGCCCGCATATCGACCACATGGTGCTGTTCTCCGGCGACGGCGACTTCCGCTCGCTGGTCGAGGCGATGCAGCGGCGCGGCGTCAAGGTGACGGTGATCTCCACCATCCAGACCCAGCCGGCGATGATCTCGGACGAGTTGCGCCGGCAGGCCGACGAGTTCGTCGATCTCGCGAGCCTGTCGAACCGCATCGGCCGGGAGCCGAGCGAGCGCCCGGTCCGGGCCCCCGGCGAGACCGCCAGCCGCTACCGCGGCGATTCCCGCCCGAGCCCGAGCCTGGAGAACCGCTACGGCATCCGCCAGCCGGACGCCGAGGAAGGCTGAGTGCCTGTTTGACCGGTCATTCTCATCCTCGACCTCATCCTGAGGTGCCGGAGCGCAGCGGAGGCCTCGAAGGAGTCCTCCAGCCTGCCGCGCGATCCCTGGAGGGCCCCTTCGAGGCTGCTGCGCAGCACCTCAGGATGAGGGGAGAGATGAGGATCTCCGTCGAACAGAGCCGTCATGCGAGTTCGACCGCGCAGTCAAACAGGCTCCGAGATCGGGGCTGATTTTCAGGCGCTGCCGCCGTCGAGCCAGTCGATCACCTGCCGGGCGCTGCGGTCGGGCGGGAACACCGGGTAGAACACCCGCATGACCACGCCGTCGTCGATCACCAGGGTGAGGCGGCGCAGCAGCACCTGCCCGCCCGCCTCGAACACCGGCAGGCGCGCGGCCATCGCGAAGGCCCGGTGCGGGTCGGCCAGCAGCGGGAACGGCAGCCGCAGCCGCTCGGCGGCTTCGCGCTGGTCGGCGCCGGTCTGGGTCGAGAGGCCGAAGACCTGCGCCACGCCGCGCTCCCTCAACGTGGCGTGGTGATCGCGGAAATCGCAGGCCTGCGGGGTGCAGCCCCGGGCGCCCGGGATCGCCTCCCAGTCCGGCGTCAGGGCCGGCTTCCCCGGCACGCCGGTGCGCGGATAGGCATAGGCCACCGTGCGGCCGGAGAGCTTCGCGAGCGAGACGGTCCGGCCGTCCGTGGCGGTGAGCGCCACGTCGGGCAGCTTCATCCCGCGCAGGTGATCGGCCGCGCCGTCATCCACGGGGGCGGGGAGCTCGGCGGGCAGGCTGTCGGGATGATCGGTCATGGGCGGCTCCTCTGCTGCCGCCAGAGTAGATCGCCGGCGGCCAAAGGCGAATTGCCGGTCTTCGGGCCTCGCGCCCACCGTCATCGCGCGCGGAGCGGCTCCGAACCGATCCCCCGATGCCCCGCTCTACCCCCGGTCCCGCAACAGCCGCGCCCGGTCGCGCTGCCAGTCGCGCTCCTTGGCGGCCTCGCGCTTGTCGTGTGCCTGCTTGCCCTTGCCCAGCCCCAGCTCGATCTTCGCCCGGCCCTTGTCGTTGAAGTAGATCTTCAGCGGCACCACCGTGTAGCCCTGGCGCTGGGTCGCGCCGATCAGCTTGTTGATCTGGCGGCGGTGCAGCAGCAGCCGGCGCGGGCGCTTGGGCTCGTGGTTGAAGCGGTTCGCCTCCAGGTATTCCGGGATGTAGCAGTTGAACAGCATGAGGTCGCCGCCGGAGGGGCCCGCATAGGCCTCGCCGATGGTCGCCTTGCCGCCGCGCAGGGACTTCACCTCGGTGCCGGTTAAGGCGATGCCGGCCTCGAGCGTGTCCTCGATCGTGTAGTGGAAGCGCGCCGCACGGTTGTCGGCGACGACGCGCCGACTGGGCTCCGGTTTCGGGGCCATGTTTCGTGACTCTCCTCAGCCTTCCAGAAGGCCGGCGTGGCGCAGGGCGTCGTCCACGATGCGGCGCGTCGCCTCCGAGACCGGCACCAGCGGCAGGCGCAGGTCCTCGGTCATGTGGCCGAGCTTGGCCAGCGCGTACTTGGTCGGGCCCGGGTTGGCCTCGGCGAACAGCCCGCTCTGGAGCGGGAACAGCCGGTCCTGGAGCGCCAGCGCCTTGGCGTAGTCCCCCGCCAGCGAGGCCTCCTGCAGGTCGGCGCAGAGGCGCGGGGCCACGTTGGCCACCACCGAGATGCAGCCGTGGCCGCCCTGGGCGTTGTAACCGAGCGCCGTCGCATCTTCGCCCGAAAGCTGGAGGAAGTTCGGCCCCATGGCCTGACGCTGCTGGCTGACGCGGTCGATCTTGGCGGTCGCGTCCTTCACGCCGGCGATGTTCTTCAGTTCGAACAGGCGGGTCATCGTCTCGACACTCATGTCGACGACGGAGCGCGGCGGGATATTGTAGATGATGATCGGAATGCCGACCGCGTCGTTGACGGCCTTGAAGTGGGCGTAGAGACCCTCTTGCGTCGGCTTGTTGTAGTAGGGCGTCACCACCAGGACGGCGTCGGCGCCGGCGCGCTCGGCATGGCGCGCCCGCGCCACCGCCTCGGCGGTGGAGTTGGAGCCCGCGCCCGCCACCACGGGGACGCGCCCGCCGGCCTCGTCGATGCAGGACTCGACCACCCGGTCGTGCTCGGCATGGGTGAGGGTCGGGCTCTCGCCGGTGGTGCCGGTCGGCACGAGGCCGTGGCTGCCCTGCTCGATCTGCCAGCGCACGAATTTCCGGAACGCGGCCTCGTCGAAGGCGCCGTCGCGGAACGGCGTCACAAGCGCGGTGAGCGAACCCCGCAGGCGGCTCCCGGTCTTCTCGGTCATCTCAGGCGTCCCAAAGAGGCTCAGCTGGGGTCTCGGCGGCGTGGCGTGTCCCGGCGTTCTCGGGGCCGCGCGTCCGGCACGCCGTTCGGCGGCGGACGGGCAGACATAGGCGGTCGCGCCACGGTGCGCAAACAGATCGTGGCGAGGGTTTACGGGTTCTTAATGCCCCCGCGCCGATCTTCATTTCTTTCCACTCCGGTCGCGAGAAGGGGGGAAACGTGATCCGAGCCCAGTCGATCCGCGGTCCACTGATCCGAGCGCTGGCCTCGACGCGCACGCCCCTGGCGGCGGTCGCGCTGGTCACGACCTTCGGGGTCGTCACGACCCTCATGGTCGACACGACCCTCGGGGTCGCGCGCGCCGGCCAAGGCGCTCACGCCGAAACCGATGCGCCCGCCTCGCAGCCGACGCCGCCCTCGAGCGACGCCGCCCTGTCGCCCGCCCAGACCCGGAGCACCGAGGCCGAGCTTGTCGCCGACCCGGTCGCGGCCGACGCCCTCAAGCTCGATCCGGCCCAGACCGCCAAGGGAAGCGAGAAGGGCTCGGACCGGGGCGAGGAGGCCGCCAGCAAGATCCCGGCCGCCGCCACCGCGTACGCATCCGCCGATCCCGACGCCCCCGTGGCGTTCCCGCTGCCCGACGCCGCGGTGACGCCGGCCGCGCCGGTCCCCGAGGTCCCCGACCCGGGCAAGCCGAAGAGCGCGGGCGACACCGATCCGACGCTGCTGCGCGGCGCCATCGACCTCTACCGCAAGGGCCGGGTCGCCGACGGCGACCGGATGCGCGACGGCTTCACCGATCCCGCCGCCCGGGCGCTGCTCGAATGGGTGGCGATCCGCGCCGGGGCCGGCATCGGCTTCGCCCGCACGGTCGCCTTCACCCGGGCCAACCCGACCTGGCCGGCCGGGCCGCTGCTGCGCCGCCGGGCCGAGGAGGCGCTGCTGTCCGAGCGCAAGCCCCCGTCCGTCGTCCGGGCCTATTTCGCCACCGCCAAGCCGGTGAGCGCGCCGGGCAAGTTCGCCCTGGCGCTGGCGCTGCGGGCCGACGGCTTCGACGGCGACGCCGCCGAGATCGTCCACGACCTGTGGCGGACCGAGAGCTTCGGGAAGAGCCTGGAGGCCAAGGTCCAGGACGCCTTCCCGGGGGTGCTCACCCGGATCGACCACCGCTACCGGATGGAGCGGGCGCTCCTGAAGGACGACTGGGAGAGCGCCGGCCGGGCCGCCGGCTACGCGGGCGGCGGCTATGCCAGCCTCGTGCGCGCCCGCCGGGCCGTCGAGGACAAGGCCGGCGGGCCGGCCGCGCTCGCCGCGGTGCCGCCCTCGTTGCGCGGGGACGCCTCCTACATCTTCTCGCGGGCGCAGTTCTTCCGCCGGGCCGACAAGCCCGAGGAGGCCGCCGCGATCCTGGCCACGGCGCCCAGCAACCCGGACGTGCTGGTCGACGGCGACGAGTGGTGGGTCGAGCGCCGGATCGTGGCGCGCAAGCTCCTCGACCTCGGCGATTCCAGGACCGCCTTCACGGTGGCGAGCGGCCACGCGGCCCGCACCCCCGAGAAGCGCCTGGAGGCCGAGTTCCACGCCGGGTGGATCGCCCTGCGGTTCGCCGCCGATCCGGCCAGCGCCGCGCAGCACTTCGCCCGGATGGCGACCATCGCGGAGAGCCCGGTCTCGCTGGCGCGGGCCGCCTATTGGCAGGGGAGGGCGGCCGAGGCGCTGGGCCAGCACGATGCGGCCAAGGGCTTCTACGAGCGCGCCGCCCTGCAGCCGATCGCCTATTACGGCCAGGTCGCCCGGGCCCGGCTCGGCCAGACCAGCCTGCCGCTGCGCGCGCCGGCCGACCTCGAGGGCGCCGAGCGGCAGGCCTTCGACGAGCGGCTGTCGATCCGGGCCCTGCGCCTGCTCGGCGAGGCCGGTCTCAAGGACCTGGCGCTGCCGCTCTACATCGACGCCGCCCGGGACCTCACCGATCCGCGGGAGATCCAGGCGCTCGGCGACCTCGCCACCGAGATGAAGGACGCCCGCGCCCTGGTGGCGGTCGGCAAGCTCGCGGTGCAGCGCGGCCTGCCGCTCGACGCCCACGCCTATCCGACCATCGGGATCCCCACCTACGAGACCTTCACGGCGGTGCCGCAGGTTGAGCGGGCCATGGTCTACGCCATCGCCCGGCAGGAGAGCCAGTTCGATCCCCGGGCCCAGTCCGGCGTCGGCGCCCGCGGCCTGATGCAGATGATGCCGGCCACCGCCCAGCGCACCGCCCGCAGGGTCGCCACGACCTTCGACGTCGACCGCCTGACCAGCGATCCCGCCTACTGCGCCAAGCTCGGCCAGGCCCACCTCGGCGAGCTGATGGAGGATTGGCGCGGCTCCTACGTGCTCGCCTTCGCGTCCTACAATGCCGGCGGCGGCAACGTGAAGAAGTGGATCGACGCCTACGGCGACCCGCGCAAGGGCGAGGTCGACGTGATCGACTGGGTCGAGCGCATCCCGTTCACCGAGACCCGCAACTACGTGCAGCGGGTGATGGAGAACCTGCAGGTCTACCGCTCCCGCCTGGACAACCGCAGCGCCCTGCTGATCGACGGGGATCTGCACCGCGGCGCGCGGTAGGGACCCGAACACGACGGCGCGGTTCGAGGCGGGCGGGGCGAAAAGTCCCTTCGAACCGGATACGCGCATTCCCTTCCCCGCAGAGAGGGGAGGGGGACGCGCGTGGGTCCGGCTGCCTCCTTACCGCCGCTCGTCCTCGATGATGCCGCGGATGACGGTCAGGGCGCGCGCGCGGCCCTCGCTGGTCCGGATCGCCGACCAGAGCCGCAGGCATTCCTGCGCCTCGGCCTGGCCGTCGGTCGCGCTCTCGTCGTCGAAGAACTGCTCGACCGGGATACCGAGGATTCCGGCGAGCGTCAGCAAGGTCTTGGTCCCCGGCTTGTCCGAGCCGCTCATGACGGACGATCCTCTCCCTCCAAGTCGGCTGCGATCACGGCGCAATCGGGCTCGACCCTGGGTCCTCGATTCCATGCGCGCGCTGATGCTGAGCAGCCATTCCTTTCGGAGGCGCACGTAAGCCGGTATAAATTCATCACCGGCATAGTATAAAATATTGTATAAAGATCAAGGCCGCTATCTTTATTTAATTCTCACAGTTAGCTTTCATACCAACCGAGCCCTCCCGGAAGGCGGCAATGATTTTTTCGACCGATGCATCTGGTCGGTTCGTCTATCTCAGCGGTGAGTGGTCCGAGATCACGGGGCAGGACCGGTCCGCCGCGCTGGGTCTCGGCTGGCTCGACCGCGTCCCCGAGACCGACCGGGCGACCATCCAGGACGTGTTCAGCCGGGCCGCGGCCGCCGTCAGCGAGTTCAGCCTGCGCTTCCGGCTGCGCTGCGCCGACGGGAGCGTGCGGTGGCTGGGCGCCGGGGGCCTGCCCTCGTTCGGCCCCCCGGATTCGACCTTCCTGGGCTATCTCGGCTCGATGATCGAGATGACCCCGAGCGCGACGGACGGGATGCAAGCCTACGGCCATGTCGGCCGCTACCTGCCGCCGCCGACGCATCATGCGACCGCGCCGCAGGATCACCTGGACCGGATCGCCGACCACCTGATCATCGCCCACTCGCTGATCGAGGGCGACGGTGCGAAGAGCGCCCTGCCGGGCCTGCGCGCCGCCCTGTTCGAGGTCGGGCGCGCCATCGCGCGCCGGAGCACGGAAACGCCGAACGCCTACAACTGACCGGCCCCATGGGTCAGGGTCCACGACGGGGCGCCGCCGCCGGGTGCCGGACCGGTCCGGCGCGGCAGGCGAGGCCGGCGACGGAGCGCGACACGCCGCCTCTCGCGAGCGGGACGGGGCAGGTCAGGGGAAAGTCGCCCCAGGCGGGGGTCGAAAGACGGGGCCTGCGCATCGGCCCGTCCCATAAACCTGTCCGGGGGCGCCCGGGCGTCCGGGGCGCGCATCTCGGGATGACGCTACCGGTCCCCGCGCCGGAGCAAGAACACCCCCTGGGCGCCGAACAGGTTCCAGACCCACCAGGGCATGGCGAAGCGCATCGGCCGGCCCCGGCCATCGAGGGCCGTGGCGCTCTCGATCTCCGCGCCGATCAGCCGGCACAGGCCGACGAAGTCGCGGATCGTGCAATGGTGGATGTTGGGCGTCTCCCACCACGCGTCGGGCATGATCTCGGTGATGGGCATCCGGCCGCGCAGGGCCAGCTCCGACCGGACCCGCCAATGCCCGAAATTCGGGAAAGAGATGATCACCTGCCGGCCGATGCGCAGCAGGTGCTCCAGCACGATCCGGGGATTGCGGGTCGCCTGGATGGTCTGGGACAGCACGACCACGTCGAAGGCGTCGTCCGGGTAGTTCTCCAGGTCGGTGTCGGCGTCGCCCTGGATCACCGATAGGCCCCGGGCCAGGCAGGCGTTGACCCCGTCCCGGGACAGCTCGATCCCGCGGCCGTCGATGCCGCGCCGGTCGCGCAGCAGCGCCAGCAGGGAGCCGTCGCCGCAGCCGATATCGAGGACGCGCGCGCCCGCCGGCATCAGCCCAAGCACGACGATGTGGTCGACCCGGGCGCCGCCGCCCTCGGCGGTGCGGGGCAGGGTGTCGGTGGATTGCCACGGCGCGCCGTGGGTCGCCTTGCCCGAGGAGCCCTTGAACAGCATCGAGCCGCTCATAGGCCGCGAGCCCGAGCGGCGGCGTCGATGAAGCCCCGGGCGGCCGAGAACATCGCCGGCTCGTCGAGCAGGAAGGCGTCGTGGCCCTTGTCGGTCTCGACCTCCACGAACGCGACCGGCGCGGCGGCGGCGTTCAGCGCGTGCACGATCACCCGGGATTCGGAGGTCGGGAACAGCCAGTCAGAGGTGAACGAGACCAGGCAGAACCGGGTCTTGATCCCCCGGAACGCGTTGGCCAGCGCGCCGCCATGGTCCTCGGCGAGGTCGAAATAGTCCATCGCCCGGGTGAGGTAGAGGTAGGCGTTGGCGTCGAACCGCTCGACGAAGCTCAGGCCCTGGTGGCGCAGGTAGCTCTCGATCTGGAAGTCGGCGTTGAACGAGAAGGTCGGGGCCGAGCCGCCCTGGAACCGCCGGCCGAACTTCCGGTGCAGCGCCGGCTCGGACAGGTAGGTGATGTGCGCGCCCATCCGGGCGACGCCGAGCCCCTTGGACGGCCGCGTGCCCTCCTCGAGGTAGCGCCCGTCCGCCCAGGCCGGGTCGGCCATGATCGCCTGCCGGCCGACCTCATGGAACGCGATGTTCTGCGCCGAGTGGCGCGGGCCGGTGGCGATCGGCATCGCGGCGAAGACCCGCTCCGGGTAGAGCGCCGCCCATTGCAGCACCTGCATCCCGCCCATCGAGCCGCCGATGCACAGGAACAGGTCGCGCACGCCGAGCCGCTCCAGCAGCATCATCTGGGCCCGGACCATGTCGCGGATCGTCACCAGCGGGAAGTTCAGCCCGTAGGGCCGCCCGGTGGCGGGATCGATCGAGGCCGGGCCGGTGGAGCCCATGCACGACCCGATCACGTTCGAGCAGACGACGAAGTAGCGGTCGGTGTCCACCGGCTTGCCGGGGCCGACCAGCGTCTCCCACCAGCCGGGCTTGCCGGTGAGCGGATGCGGATGGGCGAAATACTGGTCGCCGGTGAGCGCGTGGCAGATCAGCACCGCGTTCGTGCCCGCGGCGTTCAGGGTGCCGGCGGTCTGGTAGGCGATCTGGAAGGGCGCGAGTTCGACGCCGGCATCGGTCAGCAGCGGCGCGTCCGCGCCGAACCGCATGACCAGGCTCTTCGGGTCGAGCGCCTGCGAGGGCTCCGACAGGCGCCCGGCCGTCTCGTCGATCGGGTCCGGCCGCAGCGCGGTGTCCGGTTGGGTATCCATGCGGGACTTGACGACCGTGTGTCGGCGATCCCGGTCCGCGGCAGGGGGCACGGTGTCGCGAGACCCGCCCCACTCGCCCGACGCGGCCAGCGAGACAGGGAGGTAATGCGCGCGGCCGCGAGCGTCAACGCGCGCGGTTTGCGCAGGGGGCAAAAGAGAAGAGGGGCAGCGGCCCGGCTCAGGCGAGCGGCGCGGCCATCAGCGCCAGCCCGAGGGCGGGCAGGCCGAGCGCCAGGACGGCCCTCGCGTCGAGCCGGTCGGCGCGCACGCCGCCGCGCCAGCTCCGGCTCGCGACGTTCTCGACGCAGAGCCCGGACAGGACGAGCGCGCATCCGACGATCGCCTGGATCGAAACCATGGAAACCTCATCGCGCCGGCCGCGCCAGGGAACGCGGCCCAGGATCACGGCTGGGGAAGTGCGCGGGGCCGCCGCAGGTTCCTCCGAATCCGCGCCTTGGCGGTCATACCTTTGGCCCCCCCTCCGGCTGGCGCGCGCATGCCCATGCCTCACCGGATCGCGGCCGCGCAGGCGGCGAACACCATCGCGGCCCCGACCACCGCGATGCACCCGTTCGCCCACGGGGCGGCCTCCGCCCGGCGCAGCCGACAATCGGCGGCCACCGAGGTGAGGATCCCGATCAGGAACAGGCTGCAGGGGATCAGGTCACCGGGCATGTGGATCCGTCCAGGGGAACGCGGGACGCGACGCGCCCGACGCGGCCCCTTCTCTGGGATCAACAGGCCGAAACGTGGCGGGTGCCCCGCGGCATTTGCGCGTCGCCGCTTTGCCGCGCCGCGGGGCTTCCTCACCGAGACGCGGCACTTCCTCACCGGGGCGCAGGGCTTCCTCTCCGAGTCGCGGGGCTTCTTGGGCGACCCACAGGAACCGGCCCCGCCGGCTTCAGAGCGTGGCCGCGCCCGGAGGCGTCGCGAAATCTTCCAGGCCCATGTCGAGCAGGTCGTTCGGCGTCGCGGTCTTGTCGTAGGCGGCGCTGGCCGCGGCCTCGATCGCCGCCTGGTTCCGGGCGAACAGGTCGAGGGGCGTGAGGTCGGCCCCGCCGGCGAACGTCTGGCGCAGAACCGGGATCGGAACGTCGATCCCGATCACCCGCTCGCCGTTGGTCATGGCGAACCGGATCAGGGTCTCGTCGGCCGGCAGGATGTGGGCGCCGCCGTCCAGGTAGCGTGTGAGGGGCATGGGATCGGTCCTCCGTGGCAAGCTCAGGTCCCCGCCGAACATAGCGACTGCCGGCGCACCAACCAGTGCGTGTCCACGCCCCGAAGGCGCCGAACCTCCCGGCGTGACGCGGGGCGCCCGGCTTCACCGACGGAGGAAATGCTGTAGACCGACCCGGCACACGAACCGTCGCACGCGCATCCGAGTCGCCAGAGCCATGTCCGCCCCCCTTCTCGCCCGCCCGGAACCGCGCCCCGGCGTTCTGGCGATCGACACCTACGTGCCCGGCAAGAGCGGACGGCCCGGCGGCGGCAAGGTCCACAAGCTCTCGTCCAACGAGACGCCGCTGGGGCCGAGCCCGGCGGCGCTCGCGGCGCTCCACGAGGCCACCGCCAAGCTGGAGACCTACCCGGACGGCCGCGCCACGGTGCTGCGCACGGCCATCGCCAAGCGCTACGGGCTCGATCCGGAGCGGATCGTCTGCAGCGCGGGCTCGGACGAGTTGCTGTCGCTGCTGGCCTACGCGTATGGCGGCCCCGGCACCGAGGGGATCTACTCGGAGCACGGCTTCCTGGTCTACCGGATCGCGATCCTGGCCGCGGGCGGAGAGCCGGTGGTGGCGCCCGAGCGCGACTTCACCACCGACGTCGACGCCATCCTGGCCCGGGTCACCGAGCGGACCCGGATCGTCTACGTCACCAACCCGAGCAACCCGACCGGCACCTACCTGCCGTTCGACGAGATCCGCCGCCTGCACGCCGCCCTGCCGGCCAACGTGCTGCTGGTGATCGACGGCGCCTACGCGGAATACGTGCGGGCGAACGACTACTCGGCCGGGCTCGAACTCGCGCTCGAATCCGAGAACGTCGTGATGACCCGGACCTTCTCGAAGATCCACGGGCTCGCCGCCCTGCGGATCGGCTGGATGCTGGCGCCAGCCCACGTGGTCGACGCGGTCAACCGCATCCGCGGCCCGTTCAACGTCTCCGGGCCGGCCATCGCGGCGGGCGCGGCGGCGATCGCGGACGAGGCCCACATGGCGGCGGCCGCCGCCCACAACGCCGAATGGCTGCCAAAACTCACCGCGGGCGCCCGGGCGCTCGGCCTGACGGTGACGCCGAGCGTCGCGAACTTCGTGCTGATCCACTTCCCCGACGCGCCGGGCCGGTCGGCCGCCGACGCCGACGCGTTCCTGACCGAGCGCGGGCTGATCACCCGCCGGGTCAGCGCCTACGGCCTGCCCAACGCCCTGCGGGTGACGGTAGCGGGGGCCGAGGCGAACACGGCCTTCCTGGCCGCGCTCGGCGACTTCGTGCGGGGCGCGCATGCCTGAAGCCGGCCCCCCGCCCATCGGGCGCCTCACCATCGTCGGGCTCGGGCTGATCGGCTCCTCGATCGCCCGCGCCGCCCGGCGCTACGGCCTCGCCCGGACGATCGTGGCGCTGGACCGCGACGCGGCCGTGCGCGCCCGGCTCACCGAACTCGGCATCGCCGATCTCGTCACCGGCGACCCGCAGGCGGGCGCCACGGATGCCGACCTGGTGATCCTGTGCGTGCCGGTGGGCGCCATCGGGGCGGCGGCGGCCGAGCTGGCGCCGTACCTGAAGCCCGGCGCGATCGTGTCGGATGTCGGCTCGGTCAAGGGCGCCGTGGTGGCGGCGGTCCAGCCGCACCTGCCGGCGGGCGTCGCGCTGGTGCCCGGCCACCCGATCGCCGGCACCGAGTTCTCGGGGCCGGATGCCGGCTTCGCGACCCTGTTCCAGGGCCGCTGGTGCATCCTCACGCCCCCCGAGGGCACCGACCCGGCCGCCGTGGCGCGGGTCCGGGCCCTGTGGGAGGGCATGGGCGCCGACGTCGAGACCATGAGCGCCGAGCACCACGACCACGTGCTGGCGATCACCAGCCACCTGCCGCACCTGATCGCCTACAACATCGTCGGCACCGCCGCGGATCTCGAATCGGCGACCCAGTCCGAGGTGATCAAGTTCTCGGCCAGCGGATTCCGTGATTTCACCCGCATCGCCGCCTCCGACCCGACCATGTGGCGCGACATCTTCCTCAACAACCGCGAGGCGGTGCTGGAGATGCTCGGCCGGTTCAACGAGGACCTGTCGGCGCTGGCCAAGGCGGTGCGCTGGGGCGACGGCGACGCGCTCCACGCGATGTTCACCCGCACCCGGGCGATCCGGCGCAGCATCGTGGCCCAGGGCCAGGAGACCGCAGCCCCGGATTTCGGCCGCCCGCGGCCGCCGGAGGAATAGGGCGGCCGACGGGCTCGTCCCACCAGCGCCGTCCCGAGGTGCCGCCCGAGGTGCCGCATCGGCGGCCCTGCAGGAGCCCTCCGGCCGGCCGCGCGATCCCCGGACGGCTCCCTGCGGGGCCTTCGCTTCGGTCCGTTACCTCGGGGGCCACGAGTCGTGCGATCGATCGCCCTTCGACAGCCTGCGGGCCGAATGCCCGGGACGGGCCGGCGACGACGGACCCCGGATCCGCAAGCCCGTCCGGGGAGGGGGCAAGTCGCGCATCGCGGGGGGCGATGCGGGATCGATCGGCCCCCGGTCGACGACACGAAACGCTCAGGCCGCGAGGTCTTCCCGGGCGATGCGGCGGCAATGTTCCAGGTAGCCGCGCTGGTGGGCGCCCATCAGGTCGGTGACCGCGGACCAGAGCCAGCCGGGGGTATCGGCGCCCTGTCCGGGGGCGCGGACGGTCTCGCTCCAGGCCTGCCGGTCGGCGTCGCCCATCTGGCGGCCGTGGGCGCGGCCCAGGATGGCGGCGAGGTGGCCGGAGACCCGCACGGCCTCGCCGCGGGAGAATTGCTCGGCGTCGATCTTGAGATCCTGCGGCATCAGCTCGCGGACCGTGACCGGGGCGCCCTGGAACGTCGCCGCGACCATCCGGTCGCCGAGGTTGGGCGAGAGGGCGCGGGCGCCGGCCACGACCCGGGCGGCGGCGTCGGCCGGCATGTCGCCCCCCCGGGCGGGCGGGGCCAGGTACGGCACCGCCTCCTTGACGTCGAGGAGCGCGAGATGCGGGCGGTCGCCGCCCACGATCTCCACGAGGCCGGCGTAGCGCAGCCGGCCGAGCGAGCTGCAGCCCTTGATCCAGTAGGCGGCGTCGCGGAGCCGGATCTCCGCCCCGGCCTCGGCGCCGCCGAGCGCCAGGACCAGCCGGTGCACCTCCGCGTCGCGGCTCAGCGCCTCGAACGCCTCCTGCTCGGCGCCGTCGAGGTCGAAGAACCGGTCGCCGCGGGGCAGCCGCGCGTCCTTGCCCTTGAGCCGCTCCCGGGACAGGTGGCGCCAGCGCCGGCCGAGCGCGCGCCGGCGGGTGGTGGCGACGATGTCGGATTGGGCGATGCCCCGCTCGGCGCCCTCGGGGTCGAGGATGCCGTCCGCGTAGCCCACCGCCATCGCGTCCATCATCCGGGCGGTGACGATGCCCGGCAGGGTCGCGTTGAGGGCGGCGGTCACCAGCGACAGGGCGAGCCGGACCAAGTCGAAGGCCGGGTTCGAGACCAGGGTCTGGTCGAGGTCGCGGATCTGGATGTCGATCCGCCCGTCGGGGCCGGCGACCGCGCCGAGATTGCCGAGATGCGCGTCGCCGCAGATCCAGACCGGCGGCCCATCCGGCAGCGTGCCGGCCGGCATGGCGGCGATCAGATCGTAGAAATGCGCGGTGCTGCCCCGGACGTAGGCGTGCGGCGAGGAGGCGATCTTGCACAGGCGGCGCTTCTCCAGCACGCTCGCCGCACGCCCCGACCGGGCCGGCACCTGCATATCCATCCGCGTCGTCCGTTCCTCTGCCGCGCCCGATCCGCAAGGGGCGGGATTCGATGTCGGGCGCGAAGCTAGAGTTTCATCCTTAAGCGCGGGTGAGCGTTTTGACGCAGCCGCGGTGCCGGCACGGACAGCGAACGCCGGATGAAACGACCTCAGGCCGCCTGCTGCTCGACCCGGTTCCGCCCCGCGGCCTTGGCCCGGTACAGGGCGATGTCGGCGCGCTTGAGCATGTCGCCGGGGCCGGTGTCGTCCGGGTGCCGGACCGCGACCCCGATCGAGACCGTCACCGGGATCGCCCGGGTGGCGCGGTGCACCGAGAACGGCATCGCCTCGACCTTCTCGCGGATGCGCTCGGCGATGGCCCGGGCCTCAGCCAGGCCCGCCTCCGGCAGGACCACGACGATCTCCTCGCCGCCGTAGCGGGCGACGGTGTCCACCGGCCGCGTGTGCTGGCGGACGCGCTCGGCGAAGGTGCGCAGCACCTCGTCGCCGGCCTCGTGGCCGTAGCTGTCGTTGATCGCCTTGAACCGGTCGATGTCGAGGATCAGCGCGGCCAAACCCGGGCGCCGGGTGGTCTCGTCGGAGAACAGCGCGCCGAGGTGGTTGTCGAGGTAGCGCCGGTTGTGCAGGCCGGTGAGCGCGTCGGTGACGGCCAGCTGCAGGGAGGCCTGCATGGCGCCCCGCAGGGCGTCCGTGAAGCGCTTGCGCTTCACCTGGGTGCGGACCCGGGCCATCAGCTCGTTGCGGTCCACCGGCCGCATCAGGAAGTCGTGGACGCCGAAATCGAGGCCGCGCACCACCCGGGCGCGGTCGTGCTCCTCGGCCAGCATGATCAGCGGCATCGCCCGGGTGCTGTCGAGCGAGCGGAGCTGGCTGCACAGGCGCAGGCCGTCCGACCCGTCGAGGTCGAGGCTGACCAGGGCGAGGTCGAACACGCCCTCGGCGGCCAGGCGCATCGCCGCCTGCGGGTCGGGCTCGATCGTGACCGCGTGGTGCTGGCGCAGGGCGCCGGCCATGCGCTCGGCCGAGCCGGGCCGGTCCTCGACCAGCAGGATCCGGGCGTCGAGGCCGGTCTCCGCGGTGGCGAGCGCCAGGGGATCGCCGATGCCGAACTCGCGCGACGCCAGCGCACGCTGGCGCAATTCGTCGGTGACCGCCTTGAGGCGCACGAGGCTGCGGACCCGGCTGAACAGGGCGGTGTCGTCCACCGGCTTGGTCAGGAAGTCGTCGGCCCCGGCATCGAGCCCGCGCAGGCGGTCCGAGGGCTGGTCGAGGGCCGTGACCATCACCACCGGGATGTGGGCGGTGACCGGGTTGTTCTTGAGGTAGCGGCAGACCTCGAACCCGTCCATGCCGGGCATCATCACGTCGAGCAGGACGAGGTCGCACAGGCCCTTCTCGCAGATCGCGATCGCGTCGGGCCCGTTCATCGCGGCGATCGTGTCGAAATACTCCAGCCCGAGCTTCGTCTCGAGAAGCTTCACGTTCGGGAACAGGTCGTCGACGATCAGGACGCGGGCCGACATGCTTCCTCGCTGACGCGCGATGTCCCTGTCCCGCCGGAGCGGGCGGTCATGCGCCGCTGATGGTGCGCCCGTGCGGCGTCACCGGGGCTCAAGATACGCGCGAACCGTTGCCAAAAACTTCGCGACCGAGATCGGCTTCGACAGGTAGGCCTCGCAGCCGCCCTCGCGGATCCGCTCCTCGTCGCCCTTCATGGCGAAGGCCGTGATCGCGATGACCGGAATGCTCTTGAGGTCGTCGTCCTCCTTGAGCCATTTGGTCACCTCGAGGCCGGAGACTTCGGGGAGCTGGATGTCCATGAGGATCAGGTCGGGGTGGTGTGCGCGGGCCAGCTCGATCGCCTCGATGCCGTGGGCGGTCTTGAGGGTCGCGTAGCCGTTCGCCTCCAAGAGGTCGTTGAACAGCTTCATATTCAGTTCGTTGTCCTCGACGATCAGCACCGTCTTTTTCATGATCCGATGTCCCGGTGCGCGCCGATCATGATTAGCGGGCCGTGAAGCCCCTTGGTGACCTTTGTAGCGATCACATGTTGATGAATGGCAAACCTCTTCAAGGGGCCGAATCTGCGGAACGGCTCGCCCTCGACGTTCTGCTGTGGATCGTCGCGGAGGACGACCGGCTCCTGCCGTTCCTGGCGGCGAGCGGCCTGAGCGCCGACACCCTGCGGGAAAGCGCCCAGGAACCGGCCTTCCTGGCCGGTGTGCTCGATCACGTGATGGGCGACGAGAACGTGCTGGTGGCCTGCGCGGGCGCCCTCGAGATCAAGCCGGAGCGGATCGCCGCGGCCTGGCGGATCCTGTCGCCGCAGCCGGAGGATGACTGGGCGTGAGGCGGCGGTTTGCCGCGCCGGGGTCGAGCCGCGGACGGGCTTTTGGCGCGGATGCGGCCAGGGTGTCAGGCGCGGGAGGCGCGGCTTCCCTCCCCCCTCTGCGGGGGAGGGTGGCCCCCGAAGGGGGTCGGGAGAGGGGAGCGACGGCGCAGGAAAGAGCGCTGACCCGCACATCGGCTCTGCCTCATTCGGACGCCGGGTTCCTCTCTCCCGACCCGGCCTGACGGCCGGCCCACCCTCCCCCGCAGAGGGGGGAGGGAGATGCGCGCACGGCCTTCTGCCTCATCCTCGATCCGGAATGACCCTCGGGCCCGTCCTCACGGCGTGCAGCCCTTGTCGCCCTCCTTGGCGGCGGCGCGGCCGGAGTGGGCGTCGATGTCGAGGGCTGTCATGTCGCCCACGATGGCGAACTCGCCGTAATCGAGCTTGAGCGCGCCGCTGACCCCGTTCTCGTAGAGGTCGAAGCCGAGGGTGTAGATCGGCGTCCGTTCCCCCGCCCCCGGGGTGTAGTAGCTGAGGCGCACCGGCCAGTGCGGCATGCCGGAGAGCGGCCCCGTCCGCAGGGGCTTGTCGCGGGCGGTGTCGGCTGCCGGGCCGGCCCCCGCATGGCCGATCACCGCGAAGGTATCGTAGACCTTCCGGCCGTCGTCGGAGCCGTCGAACACCTTGGCCGAGAGGGTCGCCTGGCCGCCCCGCGCCGCCTCGATCAGGTGGCGCATGTGCTCGCTCGGGAACAGCACCGGTCCCTCCACGGTGAAGGACTTGGCGCCCTTCAGCTTCACCGTGACGGACTCCCCCTGTCCTTGGCCCTGCTCCGAGGCGGTGCCGTCCACCGGGGCGGCGGGCTGGTTGTTGGTCAGCGTCGTGGTCTTGAACCGGAACTCCCGGCCCTTGCCGCCCTCGAAGGTGGTGCTGCGCATGTCCGACAGGCGCGGCCCGCTCTCGCCGGAGGAGAGCTCCGTCACCTGCCGGGTCAGCATGGTGTAGCCGCGGCAGGCATCGCCCCGGAAGTCGATGACGATGCGGCCCCGGGCGCTCTCCACCGAGCGGGTGCCGCCGCCCTCGGCGAGCGACAGGTCGTAGACCGCTCGGTGGTTGGCCAGCACGATGTCCTTGACCTCCTGGGCCGGCGCGGGAGCCTTGGCCTCGGGCGGAGGCGGCGGCTCGGAAACGGCCGGCGCGGCCTGCGCCCCCCAGGCGAAGACGAGAAGGCCGGCCGTCAGGAGGTGCGAGAGGCGCATGAATGATCCCGGTTCAAGGTCCGCCAGATAGCAGGCGACGCGAAAGGGGCAATCGTCGGACCGAACCGTGTACGGCAATCGCCGCACGGACGAACGGCCTCGACAGGCTCGATCATGTCTGGATCGTCCCTGCAATCCAGCGCGACGATCGGCCCGATGAACCACTCCGTCGTTCCGGGGCGCCGCAGGCGGGTACGGAATCCAGAGCCGCCGACGGTACCGGGACTTGCTCCACCTCTGGTTCTGGATTCCGGGCTCCGCTTCGCGGCCGGGGATGACGGGGTTGATGCTTCTGCGGGGTGGATCGTCTCCGACGTGCGTGCGATGCGCCTCTGCTGTCCCTCATCGGTAGCCTTGGGCCTGCAGGGTGAACAGCTCGGCGTAGCGGCCGCCCCGCGCCATCAGGGCGGCGTGGCTGCCCTCCTCGAGCAGCCGGCCGCCCTCCAGCACCAGGATCCGGTCGGCCATCCGCACCGTCGAGAACCGGTGCGAGATCAGCACCGCGGTGCGGCCCGCCGACAATTCGCGGAACCGGGCGAACACGTCGTGCTCGGCCCGGGCGTCGAGCGCCGCGGTCGGCTCGTCGAGGATCAGGATCTCGGCCTCGCGCATGTAGGCCCGGGACAGCGCGACCTTCTGCCACTCGCCCCCCGACAGGTCGAGGCCGCCGGCGAAGCGCTTGCCGAGCGGCTGCGCGTAGCCCTGCGGCAGGCGCGCGATCACCGGGGCGGCGAGCCCCCGGACGGCGGCCGCCGCGATGCGGTCCTGGTCGCCGGCGGCCTCGATCCGGCCGACCGCGACGTTCTCGCCCGCCGTGAGATCGAACCGCACGAAATCCTGGAAGATCGCCGCGACCCGCGCCCGCAGGGCGTCGAGGTCGTAGGCGCCGAGCGGCAGCCCGTCGAGGAGCACGCGGCCCTCGTGCGGATCGTACAGCCGGGTCATCAGCTTGACGATCGTGGTCTTGCCGGCGCCGTTGCCGCCGACCAGCGCCACGGTCTCCCCGGCCCGCACCGCGAAGGACAGGCCGCGCAGGGCCCAGGTGTCGGTGCCGGGATAGCGGTAGCCGACATCCTCGAACACCAGGCCGTCGCGGATCGGGCTCGGCACCGGCGCGGGCTGCGCGGGCGAGCGGATCTCCGGCCGGATCGCGAAGAACGAGAAGAAGTCGTCGAGATACTGCGCCTGGCCGCTGATCTGGGTCAGGCCGAGCAGCAGCCCCTCGATGCCGCCGCGCAGACGCTGGAAGGCGCCGGCCAGGAAGGCGAGGTCGCCGATCGAGAACGCCCCGGCCACGGTCCGCCAGACGATCACCGCGTAGGCGGCGTAGTAGGCGAGCGTTCCGAGGCTTGCGAAGGCGAAGCCCCAGCGCGCCCGGGCGGTGGCCAGCGCCCGGTTCTCGGCGAGCAGGTCTTTCGCGAGGCCGGCGTACAGCGCCGTGATGTAACCCGAGAGGCCGAACAGCTTCACCTCCTTGGCGGTCTCGACGCTGGCGCCGAGGTAGCGCAGGTAGTCGATCCGCCGCCGCTCCGGGCTGCGGATCCAGGCCAGCCGATAGCCGGCCTTGGTGAAGTGCCACTCGTTGAGCAAAGCCGGCACCAGCGCGGCGGCGATCAGCACCACCAGCCAGGGCGTGAAGGCCGCCACCCCGGCGGTAAGCGAGGCGAGCGTAACCAGGGCCTGGAACTGGCCGAACACCGTGCCGATCAGCCCGGTGCGGCCGCTGACCTGCCGCCGCGCCCGCTCCAGCCGGTCCTGCTGGGCGCTGTCCTCGAACTGCGCGAGATCGAGCGAGGCGGCATGCGCCATCAGCCGCACCGAGGCGGCGTTGGCGTAGAGGTCGCCGATCAGCGTCTCGGTCAGGCTCGCGAGCCGGCCGGTGAGGTCGGACAGCAGGGCGAGGCCGAGTTCGGCGGCGACCAGGATGGCGAGGCGCGCCCGGGCCGGATCCGCCAGCCAGTCCGCGAGGCCGGCCTCCGCGGCCGGGCGGGCATGCTCGGCCACGATCCCGTCGAGGATCAGCTTGGCGAGGTAGAGCGACAGGATCGGCAGGAACGCCGCCACCAGGCGCAGGGCGAGGCTCGCCGCGAGCAGGCGCGGGCTCGCCGCCGCGATCTCGCGGAACAGGGCCGGCAGGTAGCGCAGCGCCCCCAGGCGCTCGCCGAGGCGCGCGATCGGGTCGGTCACCGCCGGTCCGTCCGGGTCCGCGCCGGGGCGGAACGGCTGTTGACGGCGGGGCCCGTGCGGTCCGCGGAATGGCCGTCCGGTTGGCCGACAGGTCGGGAAAGCATTATCTGAGGCCTGAGACTGAATTTCATCGTCGAGTGACGCGTGCTGAGCGGCCCTGCAATCCTGCGTATTTCCATCTTACTGATCGTGGCCGGTATCCTGGCGGCACTGGTGCAGTTCATGTTGCCGCATCCGGCCCCCGCGCCGGATCCCGCTCCGGTGGCCGAGGCCCCGGCCGCGCGCGTCCCGCCCGAGCCGGTCCCACCCTCCCGGGCTCCGGATCCGACGCCCATGCCCGCCGCCCCGCCGGCTGCGCCAGCCGCGGCCCCGCCGTCCCCGGCACAGCAGATGCCCCCGGCACAGCAGATGCCGGCCGACGCCCTCGCGTTCCCGGCCGAGCCCGTCCCGACTCAGCCCGGCCTGCAGCAGGGCGAGGCCGAGATCGACCGCGCCGAGGACGATGCCGGCCCCCGGGCCCTCGCGATCCTCGACCTGAACACCGCTTCGGTGGCCGACCTCAACAAGCTCCGGGGCGGCGGCGCGATCGGCCGGGCGATCACCGCCAAGCGCCCCTACGCGTCCGTGGACCAGCTCCTGTCGAAGCGCGTCCTGAGCCGGGCGGTCTACGAGAAGATCAAGGATCAGGTGACGGTGCGGTGATCGCCTTGGGGCCGGCCACCAGCGAACACCCTGGTGGCACCCGCCGCGATGTGCAAATAAATACACATCGCGGCGGAACCTTCCATGCCCAGGGTCGAGACGGATCGCAGGACCATCGTGGATCGGTTGATCGCTGCGGGCTGGGTCCGCGAAGGCGGAACCAAGCATGAGAAATTCTCTCACCCGAGCCGGCCAGGCATCAAGATCATGGTGCCGCGACACAGGGTACTGACGCCGGGCGTCGCCCGCAGCATCGCCAGCGCCGCAGGCTGGATCTGAGGAGGACGCGCATGTCCCGCTACACCGTGCTGATCGATGGCGAGGCCGGCGCCTACGGGGTCGCGTTTCCCGATTGCCCCGGTTGCACCGCCATGGGGGCGACCATCGATGAGGCGATGGTCAACGCGACGGCGGCCCTCAGCGAGTGGATGAGCGATCGGATCGCCGCCGGTTTGGCGCCGCCGGCACCGCGGGCGCCGGAGGTTCTGAGGGCCGACCCGAGCGTGGCCGAGGCCCTGACTGAGGCCACGCTCGGCGTGGTTCCGCTGCTGCTCGATTCCGGCCGGCCCGTGCGCGTCAACGTCTCGCTGGATGCCGCGGTGCTGGCACAGATCGATACCGCCGCCCGGGCGCGGGGCCTCACCCGCTCGGCCTTCCTGGTCTCCGCTGCGCGGGACAAGATCCGGGCCGAGGGCTGAGCCGCTCCGCGCTCAGAGCTTCGTCCCGAAGATCTCGGCGACCTGCGGGATGTCCTTGTCGCCGCGGCCCGACATGTTGAGCACCATCAGGTGGTCGGTCGGGCGCTGGGGGGCGATGTCCAGCACCTTGGAGAGGGCGTGGGCCGGCTCCAGGGCCGGGATGATGCCTTCCAGCATCGAGCAGAGCTTGAACGCCTCCAGGGTCTCCGCATCGGTGGCCGAGAGGTATTTCACGCGGCCCATCTCGTGCAGCCAGGCGTGCTCGGGGCCGATGCCCGGATAGTCGAGGCCCGCCGAGATCGAGTGCGCGTCGGAGATCTGGCCGTCCGCGTCCATCAACAGGTAGGTGCGGTTGCCGTGCAGCACGCCGGGCTTGCCCCCGGTGAGCGAGGCGGCGTGCAGCCCGGACCCGACCCCGTGGCCGGCGGCCTCGACCCCGAAAATCTCGACCTCGCGGTCGTCGAGGAACGGGTGGAACAGCCCCATGGCGTTGGAGCCGCCGCCGATGCAGGCGATCAGCGAATCCGGCAGGCGGCCTTCCTGCGCGATCATCTGCTCCCGGGTCTCGCGGCCGATCACCGACTGGAAGTCGCGGACCATGGCGGGATACGGGTGCGGGCCGGCCACCGTGCCGATGCAGTAGAACGTGTCGGCGACGTTGGTGACCCAGTCGCGCAGGGCCTCGTTCATCGCGTCCTTGAGGGTCTTGGTGCCGGATTCCACCGGGATCACCTCGGCGCCGAGCATCTTCATGCGGAAGACGTTGGGCGCCTGCCGGGCGACGTCGACCGCGCCCATGTAGACCACGCATTTCAGCCCGAACCGCGCGCAGAGCGTCGCGGTGGCGACGCCGTGCTGGCCGGCGCCGGTCTCGGCGATGATCCGCGGCTTGCCCATGCGGCGGGCCAGCAGGATCTGGCCCAGGACGTTGTTCACCTTGTGGGAGCCGGTATGGTTCAGCTCCTCGCGCTTGAAATAGACCTTGGCCCCATGCCCGGCCGGCGCCGTGGCGCGCACGTGCTCGGTCAGGCGCTCGGCATAGTAGAGCGGGCTCGGCCGGCCGATATAGTGGGTGCCGTAGCTCGCCATGTCGGCCGCGAAGGCGGGATCGACCTTCGCCGCCTCGTAGGCCGCCTCCAGTTCGAGGATCAGCGGCATCAGCGTCTCGGCGACGAACCGGCCGCCGAAGATGCCGAAGCGGCCGCGCTCGTCGGGGCCGGTGCGGAAGGAGTTCGGTTCGGGGGCGATGGTCACGGGGCGGGTCCTTCGACGGGGCGGTTCTTCCGGACGCGGAGAGCGATCTGTTGCCGGGTGCCTAGACCCATGCGGGCGCCGCCGCAATGCGGCCTGCCGCCCACACGCCCGCCTCACAGGATGGCGTCGATGCCCTTCCGCTCGGCGAGGGCGAGCAGCTTCAGCGACGGCCCGCCGGGCTTCTTCTCGCCCCGCTCCCATTTGCTCACCAGGGCAGTGGTCACGTTGAGCGCCCTGGCGAAGATCGCCTGGCTCATCTGCGCGGTCTCGCGGATGGCCCGGATCGCCTCCGGCGCGAGGTCCTCGACCGGCGTCAGGCACGACACGTCGAACCGGCGCATCGTGGCCTTGTCGATGGCCCCGGCGGCATGGAGGTCCCGGGCCACCAGGTGCGCCGACCGGAGCGCGTCACTGCCGTAGGTCGTCTTCGGCTCGGTCGTCTTCGGTTCGGTCGTCTTCGGTTCGGTCATCGTCGATTCGTCTCCAGCCGTGCGCGGCGGCGGATCACGGTCAGCGTAACCCGTTCGATCCGGGCAGCGAAAGGTCTGGCACAGCAAGCCGCGCATCTTGCCGGAGGACAGCATGGCTCTTCGCATCACGCTTCGCCCGCTCCTCGGGGCGGCCCTCGGGCTCGGCCTGGCCGGGGCGCTGCTCCTGCCCCGGCTTCCGGCCTTCGCCGAGGAGGCGCCGCGCCGCCTGCCGGAGGCCGCGACCGCTGCGCACGAGCCGCCCGGCGCGCAGGTGGCGGTGTTCGCGGGCGGCTGCTTCTGGGGCGTGCAGGGCGTGTTCCAGCACGTGCGCGGGGTGCGGGGGGCGGTCTCGGGCTATGCCGGCGGCGCGTCCGCCGACGCCGACTACAAGTCCGTCAGCCGCGGCGGCACCGACCACGCCGAGGCGGTGGCGGTGACCTACGACCCGGCCGTGATCCGCTACGACGAGCTCCTGCGGATCTTCTTCTCGGTGGCGCTCGACCCGACGCAGGTTGACCGGCAGGGGCCCGATGCCGGACGGCAGTACCGCTCGGCGCTGTTCCCGCAGGATGCCGAGCAGGCGCGGGTGGCGCGGGCCTACATCGCCCAGCTCGGCGCGGCGCACGCCTACGCGAAGCCCGTCGCCACCCGGATCGAGCCCGGCGCGGCCTTCTACCCGGCGGAAGCCTACCACCAGGACTTCATGGCCCTGCACCCCGGCCACCCCTACATCGCCGCCAACGACGCGCCGAAGCTCGACGCGCTGAAGCAGCTGTTCCCGGAGCGGACGGCGGCGCAGCCGGCGCTGGTGAACCGGCCGCCGGCTTGAGGGCGGCATCCGTGCGGGCGCCGTGACCGCAGGCCCGCATCCGCGGCCATCCTCCGCAGTGGTCGGCGCCGAGCGCGAAACCGCTTCTACCCGAGGCACCAGTCCAACCCCGCCACCGCAACCGCCCAACCTTAAAAAACGCCCGCGCGGCGCTCGCGCAAAGCTGCTCGAACCCGGGGCCGGTTGACACCACCCCCGCCATCGCCAACACCTCGCGCCCGCCGCTTCCGGAGCGGCGAACCCGGGAAGACCTGTGACACGATGGCGGTGACGCGCACCTACCTCGACTTCGAGAAGCCGGTTGCCGAGCTGGAGGCCAAGCTCGAGGAATTGCGCGCGGTCGGCGAGCGCGACGGCGCGGTCTCGATCTCCGAAGAGGTCGGCCGGCTGGAGGCCAAGGCCGGCCAGGCCCTGGCCGAGATCTACGTGAGCCTCACGCCCTGGCAGAAGACCCAGGTCGCCCGCCATCCGCAGCGCCCGCATTTCGTGGATTACTGCGCCGGGCTGATCAGCGAGTTCACGCCGCTCGCCGGCGACCGCACCTTCGGCGAGGACGAGGCGATCCTGGGCGGCTTCGGCCGGTTCCGCGGGCGCCCGGTCTTGGTGCTCGGCCAGGAGAAGGGCGCCACCACGGAGGCGCGGCTGCGCCACAATTTCGGGATGGCCCGGCCCGAGGGCTACCGCAAGGCGGTGCGCCTGATGGAGACCGCCGACCGGTTCGGCCTGCCGGTAATCGCCTTCGTCGACACCGCCGGCGCCTATCCGGGGATCGAGGCGGAGGAGCGCGGCCAGGCCGAGGCGATCGCCCGCTCCACCGAGGCGTGCCTGGCGCTCGGCGTGCCGAACGTCGCCGTGGTGATCGGGGAGGGCGGCTCGGGCGGCGCCATCGCGCTCGCCACCGCCAACCGGGTGCTGATGCTGGAGCACGCGATCTACGGCGTGATCTCCCCCGAGGGCGCCGCCTCGATCCTGTGGCGCGACCAGGGCCGCGCCCACGAGGCCGCCACCGCCATGAAGATCACCGCGCAGGACCTGCTGCGGCTCGGCGTCATCGACGGCATCATCCCGGAGGCGACCGGCGGCGCCCACCGCGACCGCGAGGCGGCGATCCGCGGCGCGGGCGACGCCGTCTCGGACGCGCTCGCCCAGTTCGACGGCCTGACCCCGGTGGAGATCCGCGACCGCCGGGCGGAGAAATTCCTCGCTATCGGCCGGACCCTGTGAGTCCAACCGGCGCGACGGGCGGCCTTCTGGGCGCCCTCGGGCGGCTCCTGGGGCGGCGCGACGCGCGCGAGCCGGGCGGGCACAACCACGTCTCGCTCGGCTGCAATTGCCAGATGGCGCACGTGCTCAAGACCCTGGACCTGCGCCACTGGTCGGGCCCGCTGGACTGGATCTTCTCCATGCCCGGCATGGTCCGGGATTGCCTGGACGACGATTTCACCGCGCTCACCGACCGGGCCCAGCTCGAGAGCATCCCGGAGGCGGAGCGGCGCGGGCCCGACATCTGGCGCGGCCGGCACCGGCTGTACCGGGAGCGGCACGGGCTCGAATGCGTGTTCAACCACCACGACCCGGCATCGAACGGGGCGGATTACGCCTTCCTGACCGAGGGCGTGCGCCGCCTGCGCCAAGCCCTCGACACGCCCGGCACCCAGAACCGGCTGTGGATGATGACCCACCTCCACACGCCCCGGGAGACGGTCGAGGCGATCGACGACCTGCTGGGCGCGCGCGCCAGCCGCAACCACCTGACCTTCCTGCAGCTCCAGCCGGACCATCCGGGCGTCGCGGTCGTCGAGGCCACCGACCTCCGGCCGACCTTGCGCTGGCTGACGGTCCAGACCCGCTCGACCCCGGTCGGCCTGCGGCTGGCCGACCCGGCCGAGGACGCGCAGCTCGTGGAGATCATCCGCACCGAGGCGGCCCGGCCGCCGGAGGTGTTCGGCTGAGGGGGCGCCGCGCAACGGAGCCCTCGAAGGAGCCCTCCTGCCGGCCCCGCGTTCCCTGGTGCCCTCCATCGAGGCCCGCTGGCGCGGCCCCCCCAGGATGAGGTGGGGGGCGGGATTCCGCTTGCCACACAGGCCTTTCCCCGGCCTGCAGGCCCACCGCCTCACCCGTCCTGAAACAACCGCGCGTCGACGAAATCCACGAAGGCGCGCAGCCGCGCCGACATGTGCCGGCCGGACGGCCACAGGATCGAGAACTGGCCGGGATCGGTGAGGTAGGGGTCGAGGATCCGGGTCAGGGCCCCCTCGCGCAGGGCCGAATCCGCCAGGAAATCCGGCATGCAGCCGATGCCCAGGCCGCCGATCGCGGCGGCGCGCAGGGCCTCCATGTTGTTGCAGGTGAGGGCGGTGCGCAGGCCCGCGGGCGGCGGCTCGGCGAGGGTCCAGTCCTGCAGCTTGCCGGAGGTGGGGAAGCGGAAGCGCAGGGCCGCGTGCCCCGCGAGGTCGGCCGGGCGCAGGGGCGTGCCGGCCCGGTCGAGATAGGCCGGCGCGGCGCAGAGAACGAACCGGAACAGGCCGAGGCGCCGGGCCATCAGGCTCGAATCGATCAGGGTGCCGCTGCGGATCGCGGCATCCATGCCGGCTTCCACCAGGTCCACCTGGCGGTCGTTGAAATCGAGGTCCAGCTCGATCTCGGGGTAGAGTGCCTGGAACTCGGGCAGCACCGGCAGGAGGAAGCGGTAGCCGACGATCGGCAGGCTGATCCGCAGGATGCCGCGGGGCGCCCGCCGGCTCTGGGTGACCAGCGCCTCGGCCTCGCGCAGGTCGTCGAGGATCGCCCGGCACCGCGCCTGGAGCAGGACGCCCTCCTCGGTGAGCGACACCCGCCGGGTCGTGCGGTGGAACAGGCGCACGCCGAGCCCGGCTTCGAGCCGCGCCACGGCCTTGCCCACCGCCGAGGCCGACAGGCGCAGGTCGCGCCCCGCCGCGACGAAGCTCAGCCGCTCCGCGCTCCGCACGAAGGCCGCGATGTCGCCGAGGTTGTCCATGCCGGCGCATTAGAGCGCGCCCGTCCGGAATGAAAGGACCGGAGACCGGATTAACGGCGCGCAGGCTCCACGCGACGGTGCGGTGCCCTCCCGGCGGCGACCGGCCGAAGGACGCGCGAACGCCCAGCCGAGGAAGCCGAGCCATGACCGAAACCCCGAACCCCGCCCCGACCGGTGATCCGCTGGTGCTCGGTTCGGTCTGCCTGGCCGCCCTGATCCTGCCGCTCAGCTTCTCGGCGGGCGCGGTGGCGACGCCCGCCATCGGGCGCGCGCTCGGCGGCAGCCCCGAGGCGCTGACCTGGATCACCAACGGCTTCATGCTGACCTTCGGCAGCCTGCTGATGGCGGCCGGGACCCTGGCCGACCGCTACGGCCGCCGGCTGGTCTTCACCCTCGGCGTCGCGATCGTCACCGGCTTCTCGCTGGCGCTGGGCCTGGCGTCCTCGGTCTGGCTGATCGACCTGCTCCGGGCCGGGCAGGGCGTCGGCGCCGCGGCGGCGCTGGCGGGCGGTACCGCGGCGCTCGCCCAGGACTTCGAGGGCCACGCCCGCACCCGGGCCTTCAGCCTGCTCGGGACCACGTTCGGCGTCGGGCTGGCCTTCGGGCCGGTCGTCACCGGATTCCTGATCGCCGGCGCCGGCTGGCGCTCGATCTTCCTGGTCGGCGCACTGGTCGGCGCGGCCGCGCTCGTGCTCGGGCCGCCGCGGATGCGCGAGACCCGCGACCCCGCGGCCCGGAGCCTCGACTGGCCCGGGACCGTGAGCTTCACCGCGATGCTGACCGCCCTCACGGTGGCGGTGATCGAGGCGCCGGGCCTCGGCTGGGGCAGCCCGGTGCCGTGCTTGCTGCTCGCCGCCGCCACGCTCCTCCTGATGGCCTTCGTGGCGATCGAATCCCGGGCCGCCCGGCCGATGCTCGATCTCGGCCTGTTCCGCTACCGGCGCTTCGTCGGCGTGCAGATGCTGCCGGTGGCGACCTGCGCGTGCTTCGTGGTGCTGCTGGTGATCCTGCCCCTGCGCTTCATCGGCCTCGAGGGCCGGAGCGAGCGGGAGGCCGGGCTCCTGATGCTGGCCCTGTCGGCGCCGATGCTGGTCGTCCCGATGGCCGCCGCCGCGCTGGCCCGGCGGGTCCCGCCCGGCCCGCTCTCGGGCCTCGGGCTGCTGGCGGCCGCGTCCGGACTCGTGTGGCTGGGCTTCACCGAGATCGGCAACCGCGCGGTGCTGGCGCCGATGCTGCTCATCGGCCTCGGCAGCGGACTGCCCTGGGGGCTGATGGACGGTCTGTCGGTGGCCGTCGTGCCCCGGGCGCGGGCCGGAATGGCGGCGGGCATTTTCGGCACGGTCCGGGTCGCCGGCGAGGGCGTGGCGCTCGCGCTGGTCAGCGCCACGCTGGCCGGCCTGGCCGCTGTCGCGCTCCGCCGGGCCCCGGGGCAGGCCGACGGCGCCCTGCTGGCCCAGGCCGGCCAGCGCCTGGCCGTGGGGGACCCGGACGCCGCCCGGGCGCTGCTGCCGGGGCTCGACGGCGCCGCCCTGATCCAGGCCTACCAGGCGGCCTTCGCCACCCTGTCCTGGACGCTGGCCGCCGTCACGGTGGTCTGCGCCGTCGCGGTGTTCGGGTTACTGGCGGAGCGGACGGACAACGTGGCCGATGCCGGCGTCGGTCTCTGACGGCGCCCACTACCCCCCGCGCATCCGCGCGGCCACAAGGCCCCGCCCCTCGCCGGCGCCGCCATGGCGGCACTGGGCCTCGCCTGCCTGCCGTGGCTGCGCCGGGACGGGCGGGTGCGTACGACCGCGGCGGCGAGCCGCGGTTCAGTTTTCAGAACAATGGTTTAGCGCCAACCGTGAAGGTCCCGGATTCAAAAGCCCCGGGACCGTTTGCGGGTGCAGGACGCAGCCCTGCCGCCGGGCCGGAGACGGGCCCGCGTTCCCTCATCCACCGGAGAGTCCGGTGCAGTGTTGCGCCCCGGTCCTTGCGGTAACGAAGGCGCAAGCTTAACGAGCCTATTGGGTTGGGGAGTGGCGCCCGATGTCGGCTCGCAAAAGGCCGCCGGGCGCAGACTGAAGACGACGAGGTTCCCCATGACGGCGCGTCTCGCGACTGCGCGACTGCTGGCGGCGGCGTCCCTGCTGGCCCTCGCGCTGGCCGGCTGCCAGGACGGCTCCGGGATCAACGGCCCGAGCGCGCGCAGCATCGCGCCGATCGCCCCCCAGACGGTCGCCCTGATGCAGACCAAGGGCATGCAGCAGACCGACCCGATCCTGATCCGCGCCTACAAGAAGGAAGCGGAGATGGAGGTGTGGAAGCGCGGCGGCGACGGTCGCTACGCGCTCCTGAAGACCTACCCGATCTGCCGCTGGTCCGGCCAGCTCGGGCCGAAGGTCCGCGAGGGCGACCGGCAGGCCCCGGAGGGGTTCTACACGATCACCCCGGGCCTCATGAACCCGAACTCGTCGTACTACCTCTCGTTCGACACCGGCTTCCCCAACGCGGTCGACCGGGCCAACGGGCGCACCGGCAAGTACCTGATGGTCCACGGCACCTGCTCGTCGGCGGGCTGCTTCGCCATGACGGACGCGACCATCGCGGAGATCTACGCGGTGGCCCGGGAGGCGTTCATCGGCGGCCAGCGCAGCTTCCAGTTCCAGTCCTACCCGTTCCGGATGACGGCCCAGAACATGGCCAAGTTCCGCAACGACCCGAACATGCCGTTCTGGCAGAACCTCAAGGAGGGCTCGGATTACTTCGAGGCCCTGCGCGAGGAGCCGAAGGTCGGCCAGTGCGGGACCAAATACGTGTTCGGCGGCTCGGACGCGGCGGCCGGCGCGTGCAAGCCGCGACTCGACCCGGTGGTGGCCGAGAAGCGCGAGCACGACGAGCGAGAGGTGGCCGAGCTGGTCGCCAAGGGCACGCCGGCCGTGCGCGTGGTCTACCAGGACGGCGGCCAGAACCCGGTGTTCCGGCCGCAGAACAACAGCAGCGCCTTCGCGAGCCTCGGCGGCACCGAGACGGTGCTGCCCTACGACGCCAAGGAGTTCGGCCGGCACAATCTCGGCGACGTCAGCCGCCCCGAGACCCTGGCGGCCGGGCCGCAGGAGATCGAGATCGGCCCGAAGGTGCAGCCGACGATGATGGCCGGGGCCGAGCCGGCGAAGGCCGCCACCAAGGCCGCGACGAAGGCCGGCCGGGGGCAGAATCCCGTCGCCACGACGCTGATGGCCAACCGCACCGATCCGGACCTGCGGGTCGAGACCACCGCGTCGGTCGGCGAGAAGCCCGCCCGGATCACCGTGGCCGACGCGGACGGCGATCCGAGCAGCTACCAGAAGCTGATGGGCTCGCTGTTCAGCAAGGAGAAGCCGGCCGCCCCCGCAACCCCGGCGGTGGATGCGGCGGTGGTGCCGGAGCCGGTCAAGCTGGCCCATGACGCGGACAAGCTGGCCCCGAAGGCGACGGCCAAGCCACATGCGGTGAAGACCGCGAAGGTCGAGGGCAAGGTCGAGGGCAAGGTTGACGCGAAGGCCGCGGCCTCCCCGAAGCTCGTCCTGCGCAAGGGCGAGCCGGAGGTGAAGGCCAAGCCGTAGCGGTCAGATCAGCGGCCGGTCGCGGTTCATCAGCCACAGGGCGTGGACCGTGCCGGGCAGCCAGAAGATCAGCCACAGCAGGATGTTCAGCAGGAACTGCAGGCCGAAGCCCGTGGTGACGAGCACCGCCACCGGCGGGATGAAGATCGCGAGCAGGATTCGGACGAGGCTGGACACGGGAACTCCGAGTTGAAAGGTCCCGGCTCAAACGAAGCGCGACCGTGTCCGTTCCCGGAGGGAAGGACGTCACATCCGAGTTCCCATCGGGCGCTTCCGCCATCCGCCCCTTTGTGCAGGGGCTGACGCGTCCCCTCCGGAACCCGTTTCCCGCTCCTGATATTTTGATACGTGTTACGTACAACGTAGCATGCGGCGATGATCCGGAGTTTTGCGGACAAGGAGACGGAGACGCTCCACCTCCGCGACGTCTGTCACCGGCAGTGGCGTGCCTTCAAAGCCGTCGCCGTCCGCAAGCTCGACATGATCGACGCCGCGGCCGCGTTGAGCGACCTGCGTTCCCCGCCCGGCAACCAGCTCGAGAAGCTGAGCGGCAACCGCAACGGACAGTGGAGCATCCGCATCGACGACCCGGGGCGCATCCGCTTCACGTGGGGCGACGCCGGACCCGAGTCCGTCGAGATCGTGGATTACCATCGAGGATAGTACCCATGCCCCGCCTGCGCACGCATCCCGGTGAGGTTCTCCGCGAGGAGTTCATGGCGCCGCTCGGACTGAGCGCCAACCGCTTGGCCGCCGAGATCGATGTCCCGCCCAACAGGCTCAGCGAGATCCTCCGCGAACGCCGCGGCGTGACCGCCGATACAGCGCTTCGCTTGAGCATCCGGTTCGGGACGACCCCCCAGTTCTGGCTCAACCTTCAGACCGCGCACGACCTCTCGCACGCGGAGGCCGAAAGCGACCTTTCGAAGGTACGGCCCTACGAACCGGCCTGAGCGCCTCTTTCACGCCGGGCGCGATGGCACGTCAGGGAGGCGCCGGCTGGAGGTGGCCGAGGCGGCGGCGTTCGACCTCCGACACGTCGGGGACGTGATCCACGACGAGCTTCCGCCACCCGCCCTGCCATTCCGGAGCCGTTAAACGAGGCGCGAAAACCAGAACCGCCGTGGTTGCCGACTGTGAACCGCAGCGTTCCGCGCTCTCCGTGCGCGTCGGCGGATCTGGGTTCCGGGCTCGCCTGCGGCGCCCCGGGATCCATAGTCGCGACTGTCGCGGACTTGAGCAGTCGCGTTCCAACCCGTCCGTAAAACGCGGTGGTTATGGATTCCGGGATCCGCTACGCGGCCCCGGAATGACGGTGTTAAAACCCAAAGACCTCAGTTCTTCGCCGGCGGCGTGGTCGCGCCGGGCACGGCCGCCGCCTGCTTCTCCGGGTTCTTCACCTGGCTGTAGGCGACGTTGGCAAAGGTGCCGATCACCGCGGGCCAGCTCGGGTTGGCGTATTGCGGGTCGTCGCGGCCGACCTTGCAGAAGGCCGTGGTGAGGGCGTTGACCACGTCCTCATCCGTGGCTCCCGCGTCGGCCGCCTTGATCTGCGGCACCACCCGGACCAGCGTCGGC
The DNA here is from genome assembly GCF_054818005.1 of Methylobacterium sp. CM6246. Taxonomy (NCBI): domain Bacteria; kingdom Pseudomonadati; phylum Pseudomonadota; class Alphaproteobacteria; order Hyphomicrobiales; family Methylobacteriaceae; genus Methylobacterium; species Methylobacterium sp. CM6246. Next base: position 4,374,481 of record NZ_JBTXKY010000001.1, on the reverse strand, counting down.
ACGAAGTCCTGCTGCTTGAGGCCGGTGAGCGTCGCCGCCACCCCGACCTTGTCGAAGGCGGCCTTGAGCGCGTCCTGCTCGATCTCGGCGCACGGGGCGGTGCCGGCCAGCATGGTCTTGGTGGCGGCCCGGGCCTCGGAGGCCTTGTCGCCGGTCACCGGCGGCGCCTTGTTGCCCCAGGAATTGCGGATGTAGTCGGTGACGTTCCTGACCTCGACATCGGTCATCTGCTGGCCGATCGCCACCATCGGGGCGTAGCCGCTCTGGGCGGCGAGCCCGCCGTAGATCACCCGCAGCACCGTCTCGGGGCCATCCGACATCACCGAGGTGTTGCCGGCGAGCGCCGGCACCGCGCCCTCGATGCCCTTGCCGTTGGGCTGGTGGCAGGAGGAGCAGTAGGTCAGGTAGGTGGACGCGCCCGGCGCGTCGGCGGTGTCGAAGGCGGTGAGGTCCTTCGGCTTGTAGGTCTGCTTGGCCGGGACCGTGCGGAGGTAGGCGACCATCGCCTTCAGGTCCTCCTCCTTCACCTTGGAGAGGGATTCCATGATGGTCTGGCGCATCGGGCCGGCGGCGACGCCGGGGCGGTCCCCCGGGGCGGTGCCGGTCTTGAGGTAGGTCACCACCTGCTCGTCGGTCCAGGCGCCGATGCCCTGGTGGCCGTCCGGGGTGATGTTGGGGGCGTACCAGCCGTCGATGACGCCGCCGCCGAAGCGGCCGGCGAAGCTCGAATTGCCCACGAGCTTGTTCTCGTTGTGGCACATCGCGCAGTGGCCCAGCCCCTCGACCAAGTAGGCGCCGCGGTTCACCTCGGCGCTGGCGCTCGGGTCGGGCTTGAAGCGCTCCTCCGTGAAGAACGCGGTCCGCCACGTCACCAGCGCGGTGCGGACGCTGAACGGGAACGGGATCTGGTTGTCCTTGCGCTTCTCGTTCACCGGCGGCAGCGATTGCAGGTAGGCCCAGATCGCCTTGGTGTCCTCGTCGGTGACCTTGGTGTACCAACCGAACGGGAAGGCCGGGTACAGGTAGCCGACATGCTTGCTGTAGCCCTGCCGGAACGACTTCTCGAAGTCGGCGTAAGCGTAGTCGCCGAGCCCGGTCTCCTTGTCGGGGGTCAGGTTGGGGGTCATGATCACCCCGAACGGCATGTTGAGCGCGTAGTTGCCGGCCAGGAACTTGCCGCCCGGGGCGGTGTGGCAGGCGGCGCAATCGCCCATGGTGACGAGGTACTTGCCGCGCTCGACCGGATCGGACGCGTCCTGCGCCAGGGCCGGCGCGGCGAACAGCAGGCCCGCCAGGAGGGGGGCCGCGCCACGGGCCGACGAGAGGGCGTTCCTGCGCTGCATGGCGACCTCTCCCGAGCCGTCTTTATAGGTTTTCTAGGGTGCTGCGCGTGAACGCAGCGCTTTGTGGCGTTGTTCCTGGCTGCGGCCGGGTGCGGCGATGCGCCGTGGCGCCCTGACGGAACCGAAAACCAAGATCGGCGAGGTGGGCCAGGAGGCCCGCCAGCATCCAGCCGGCGACCACCGGCCAGCCGGATCCGGTGAGGGCGGCCCGGAGCGCCAGCATCAGTGCCGCACCGGAGCCCAGGTTGACGAGCAGCGCCGCCGGGGCCATCCCGCGGCGCCGCGCGAACCAGGCGAGCAGCAGCGCCTCGGCGGCGACCAGCGCCAGGATCGCGTCGACGATCCGGCCCGAGGCGAACAGCGCCTCCATCAGGCGAGCCCCCGGAACGGCGCGTTGAGGCGCACGATCCGCAGGTTCAGGCAGGCGGCGACGCTGACCCAGGCGAGATACGGCAGGTTCATCAGCCCGGCCATCGCCGAGACCCGGCCGGTGACCAGCACCAGCACGGCGATCGACAGCCACAGGGCCGCAACCTCGGCGAGCGCCCAGTCGGGCCGGCGGAACCGGAAGAACAGCACACTCCAGGCGATGTTGAGCACGCCGTTGACCGCGTAGGCGGCGACCAGCAGCACCCGGGCGGTGGGATCGGGATCGCCGTTCCAGGCCGTCACCGCCGCGATGGTGGTGAGCAGGAAGATCACGGTCCAGACCGGCCCGAAGGCCCAGTCCGGCGGCTTCCAGGCGGGGAACCGGAGATGCCGGTACCAGCCATCCGTCTTGGTCGCGACCCCGCCGGCGACCGCGACCAGGATCGCCAGCACGGCCGCCACCGCGGGCGGGTCCCAGCTCGGATCGAGCCCCAGAAAAGTCACGGGGAGACCCAGCGGAACAGGTGGGCGAGGTCCTTGAAGAAGATCCGGGCGTGGGCGGCGGGCTTGGCCCGGACCAGCTCCTTGTTCATGTAGCTGTCCCAGGTGAGCTGCTGGACGTCCTTGTCCCGGCAGATCGAGACGAACCGCTCGCGCAGGCCGTCGCTGCGGTACCAGACCCACTGCATCATCCCGAGGATCCAGAACACGCGGCCATGCAGCTTCATGAACCGCTTCCGTGCGCTCGCGAGCGCCCGGACGTCGCCGGTGGCCAGGAAGGCCTTGGCCGCCTCGGCCGAGAGCTGGCCACCCAGCATCGCGTAGTAGATGCCCTCGCCGGAGGCCGGGGCGACGACGCCCGCGGCATCGCCCGCCAGAAGCACGTCGCGGCCGTTGTCCCAGCGCTTGAGCGGCTTCAGCGGCAGGGGCGCGCCCTCCCGGCGGATGGTCTCGGCGCCGTCGAGGCCGGTGGCGGCGCGCAGGGCCCGGATCGAGGAGCGCAGGGAGAAGCCTTTCTTCGCGCTGCCGGTGCCGATGCTGGCGGTCTCGCCGTGCGGAAAGATCCAGCTGTAGAAGTCCGGCGAGTGCCGGCCCTGGTAATAGACGTCGCAGCGGGCGGCATCGACGGCGCCGCCCCCCGGCGCGTCGGGGGCCGGCACCCGGACGATCTCGTGATAGGCGAAGACCTGCTTCATCCTGTCGTGGCCCGGCACCTCGGCCCGGCCGACCGGCGAACAGGCCCCGTCGGCGCCGATGACCAGCCGCGCCCGGACCGCGTGACGGGCCTGGGCCTCGCCCTTGCCGGTGGTGAAATGCACCAGCGGCGGCCCGTCATCCGGCCGGCTCATCGTCTCGTAGGCCGCCTCGCGCAGGTCGGCGCCGGCCTCCTCGGCGCGGGCACGCAGCCACGGGTCGAAATGCTGGCGGTCGACCATGCCGACGAAGCCCTCGCCCACCGGCATGTCCACGGCCTTGCCGCTCGGCGCCACCATCCGGGCGGAGCGGATCTTGGCCACCAGCAGCGCGTCGGGGATTGCGAAGTCGCGGATCAGCCGGGGCGGGATCGCGCCGCCGCAGGGCTTGATCCGCCCGGGCTTGTCCAGCAGCAGCACCGCGTGCCCGGCCCGGGCCAGCTCGGTGGCCGCCGTCGCCCCCGCGGGGCCCCCGCCGACCACGACGACGTCGTACGGGGCGTCATCATTCAACCGAGCCATCGCGTCACCTCGCGCCGAGGATGGGATTGAGCGGGATCGCGCCCCGGCCCGGGGCCCGGACGGGCTCGAGCCGCAGGGCCAGCACCACCGCGACGAGGAACAGCACCCCCTCGGCGGCGAAGACGGCGGCGTAGGCCTGGACCGGCTCGGCCGTGAAGAGCCGCACCAGATCCACCGCGGCCGCGCCCAGGAATCCGCCGGCCCCGAACGCGATGCCCTGGGCCGCGCCCCAGACGCCCATGCGGGTGCCGCGCTCCCGTGCGTCGCCGCGGCCGGCGAGCGCCATCATCGACCCGATGGCGGCGACCGCGTAGGCGCCGTTGGCGACCCCCAACGCGAACACCACCGGGCGCAGGGGCAGGACGTCGCCGCCGGCGGCGAGCGCGAACAGGGCGGCGGCCGAGCCGGCGCAGCCGAGCGCGATCCAGAGCCGCAGGGAGGCCAGCGCGGTGCCGCGCGCCGCCAGCGTGACGCCGGCCACCAGCAGCATCCCGGCAAGCACGCCGCCGTGCTGGAGCCCGGCGAGCTTGGTGGTGGCCCCCGGGCTCATGGCGAAGACCAGCCCGGCATAGGGCTCCAGGATCAGCTCCTGGGCGCTGTAGGCCAGCATCGAGACGAACACGAAGATCGTGAAGGTCCGCGCCACCGGATCGGCAAGCACCTGGACCAGCACCGTGAAGAACGGTTTTTTGGCCGCCGCGGGCTCGGGCGCCCGGGCGGGCAGGCGTCGCTCGACCCCGATCAGCGCCAGCACCGCGACGCAGAACGCGATCGCCGAGACCGTGCCCGACACGGCGACCAGCCGCAGGCCGGAGAACGGATCCAAAAAGTGCCCGGCGAGCGGCGCCGTCAAGGCGAAGCCCAGGATCATCATCACCCACACGATGGTGGCCGCCGCCCCGCGCCGGGCCGGCGCGACGCCCCCCGAGAGCAGGACGAGCAAGGAGGTCCCGGCGGCCCCGGCCCCGATCCCGACGCACAGGAACGACAGGGCGGCCAGCGCGAGGCCGAGCACGAGGTCGGTGGCGGCGAGCGCCGTGCCGCAGGCCGCCCCGAACCCGCCAAGGCAGAGCGCGGCCATGCCGCCGACGATCCATGGGGTCCGGGTCCCGCTCCGGTCGGAGCCGTAGCCCCAGCGCGGGCGCAGAACCTGCGCGGCGTAGTGCAGGGCGACCAGAAAGCCCGGCACCAGGGCGGGGAGCGCCAGCTCCACCACCATCACCCGGTTCAGCGTCGCGGTCATCAGCACGACGACGCTGCCCAGGGCGGTCTGGACCAAGCCGAGGCGGACGATCTGGGGCCAGCCCAGGGTCGTCTCACCCGCGCTCGAACCGGATTCCCGCATCACGCCCCTCCCACCAGAGGCCGCAGCGCGAAGGCGGCGACCAGCATGCCGAGCACGTAGAGGGTCGTGCCGGTGCCGTTGTACCAGGCCGCCCGCTCGCGCGGGCTCTTCAGGAACCGGACCATCAGGGCGAGCTGCCCGGCGAGCAACGCCGCCACCAGGGCGGCGTGGGCCTCGCGCTCCCAGGCGACCAGCAGCCCGATCACCACCACCTGCGGCACCGCCATGACCAGGCAGGCGAAGCGGGCGGCCCGGTCCGAGCCCATCTGCACCGGCAGGGACCTCAGCCCCATGCGCCGGTCGCCCTCCACGGACTTGAAGTCGTTGAGCGTCATGATCCCGTGGGCGCCGATGGAATACAGCAGGGCGACCAGCAGCACCCGCCGGTCGGGCAGGGCGGCGGCCATCACGGCGGCCCCGGTGAACCAGGGCAGGCCCTCGTAGCAGAGCCCCACCGCGGCATTCCCCCACCACCCGTTTTTTTTGAGACGCAGGGGCGGCGCGGAATAAATCCAGGCCAGGACCAGGCCGAACAGGGCGGCCCCGAGGATCCAGGGCCCCAAAGCCGCCGCGACCAGCAGCGACAGCAGGGTCCAGCCCAATGCCAGGTAGAGGCCCCAGCGGCCCGGGATGCGCCCGGACGGGATCGGCCGGTTCGGCTCGTTGATCGCATCGACGTGCCGGTCGAACCAGTCGTTCGTCGCCTGGCTCGTCGCGCAGACCAGCGGCCCGGCGAGCACGATTCCCGCGGCAATCACCGGCCACTGCCCGTGGGCCGGCTGCCCGGACGAGATCACCCCGCAGGCGAACGCCCACATCGGCGCGAACCAGGTGAGGGGCTTGAGTAGCTCGACGACTGCGCTCGGTGCGGGCGTGGCGGCCATGGACGCAGGCTACCGGGGCCGCCGGGCGTGTCAAGCTGGATTTACACTTGACGAAAACGTGTCGCGCCGGCTTGGCGAACGAGGTCCGCCGAAGTTTACGAATACAAAATCCATTATCAGTCTATCCCGAACACGAAGGCGCGATCAGCGACCGCTCGACTGTGCGCGGGAACGGGTCGATCCGGGCCGATGCGGGCCAGCCTTCGTGAACTCCGCGAAGTCTGACGGTGCCAATTCTTCGTGAATCCCGCACGCTCACGAGGCGCCAGACGCGGCAGCGCGCAGTCTGGCGGCCCGTGAACCGGCCGGGGCCCCGCATCCGGCATCGACCGCAGCGGATGGACCGACCGCGCCCTGAACGAAAAACAGCCCCGGGCTTGCGCCACGAGGCTGGAAGGTTGCCCCTCACTTTATTGCAGCGTGGCTGAAGCACAGGGCGCCACCTGAAGACACCCGCGCCGACGGATCGAGGGGAATGGACGTCGGCGCGGGCGGTGCCGGCTCGTCGCCGACAACTCGATTTTGCACAATCGATCCCGGAATGCACGGCGGAAAACCACGCAGACACAGAGATAATTCTCAGTCGTCGATCAAATTTTCGTCAGGCTTCGCCCTGCGATACTGCAACGAATTGAATACAAGATCACATATTCCGGCATGGCCTCGGAAGAGCGCTGCGAATGCTACCTGTGATCTGCAGCAATCCCACGATTCTCGCCCCATGATTCATACGAGCCCGCCATGTCCTTGCCGGCCCGGGATGCCGGAGCCGATCATCGAACCTGGCGCGCTTCCCCGGGGGCTCGAAAAAACGTGTCGTGCGAATGACTTACATCGATGCACGGGGGCATCCGTGCGGGCTAACGCGTCCCCACATCGCCTTCGAGCGAGGCTCGTCCGGCTCTCCTCCCCCCTGGCAACCGACGGACTATGCCCTCCGGACGATTCATCCCCTGAGGATCGATACCTCAGGCCTCAAGACCCGCGCCGTCATTCCGGGGCGCCGGAGGCGAGCCCGGAACTCAGAACCGCCGTCGGTGCAAGAGCTTGCCACGTCGGCGTCCCTGGATCCCGGGCTCCGCTGCGCGTCCCCGGGATGACGGGGCGCGGCTGCATCGGTCCAGCCGCCGCTCGAAGATGAAAAGCGGTCCGCCGCGCAGGAAGCGCAGGCGTAACAGCCCGGATCGCAGGCACCGCTACGAGACCGTGCCGGGCACGCGGGTCGACCGGGAGTTGAGCCGGCCCAGGCTTTCCGCCAGCCCGGACGCGGCGTCGGACACGGCACCCGCCACGGCGGCGAAGCCGCGTGCCCGCAGCGCCTCCGTGAGGTCGGCCAGGGCGGCTTCGAGCTGGCGGGTCAGGACATGCTCGCCGAGGCTCGACAGCGCCCGGCTGGCGACGTCGGCGAGCCGGGCCGCGGTGGCCGGATCGACATGGCGCAGCAGGATCGCCACGCTGGTGAGGGCTTCGGCAAGCGTCTGGGACTGCATCGATTCCGAGGCCACCAGGATCACGGCCTCCAGGGCGTCGGTGGCCGCGATCGGGGCGGCATCGCCATACACGATGCCGGATCGCGCATCCTCGCCCGTTGCGGTCGCGCCGTCGCCCCAGTGCGCGATGATGTCCCGCAGGGCCTGGATGACCGAGAGCCCCGGGCTGGGATTCGACTTCGACGTGGACACCGAGGTCCACGCAATGGTGGCGAGCTGGTGCAGACCGTAGGTGGCATCGTTCCGGAGGTCGCGCCCGTCATCGTAGGACAGCGCCTTCAGCGCCTCCCCGACGACGGCCTCGCGCGCCGCCGCTTCGAGCGGCGCGCCGGGCCGGCCGCGCAGCCGGAACAGCGGATCGTGCAGGGCCCGATAGGTCCCGACCGCGATCTCGAACTCGATCTCCACGGCCCCGCCTGCATGCCGGTCCAGGGCCGCCTGGATCCGTTCGAGGTCGAGATCGACGACGTAGCCGCACTCGCGGGAGCGGATCACGGCGACGACCGGCCAATCGCCCCGGGCGGTCCTGCGCGTCGCGGCGAGCCGGCGCAGATCGGTCGCCCTGGCCTCCAGCACGCGGCCGTGGATGAACTGGATGATCTGGGCGGGCCGCATCTGGTCGATCGTGTTGTAGATCATCACGATGATCAGGCAGAGCGCCGAAGTGGTCAGCACCAGGGCCAGGGATGTGCCGAACACCGGCCGGTGAAAGCCTGTATTGGTCACGAGGGTCATCAGGACGAAGACCGACAGGCCGACGAAATACCCGAAGTAGAACTGGTTGGTGCGCCGGGCCATGAACTGGTCGGTCACCTGGGCGGTGAGCGCGGCCGCGCCCTGCTGCACGGCGATGAGCAGAAGGGAGAAGGTGATCGACGTCACCGTGATGATGCTCGACGCCACGGTGGTCAGCAGGCTGCCCAGGGCGGCACTGTCGCCCAGCAGGTCGCCGAGCCACCGGAACCCCGCCGGCGCCTGCCCGGCGGACCACGACCGGTCGGCGAGATAGATCAGGGCGTTCAATCCCACGAAGCCGAGCACGGTGGCGAGCGGCAGGGCGAGGAATTGTCGGAACGACCGCTTCACGGCGTTGAGGAACCGGTTCGGCAGCGACGTGATGGTGGCCATGCTCGACGTTCGCTGTCGCGCGGCGTGCGCTCGGGATGCGTATGGCACGGATGCGGGGGACCGTCCGCCCTCGGGGTGATGCGGATCGGACGGCTCGCGGCCGTTCACGCACCGGCTGTCGGAGAAGGCGACAACCCCTATCCCGTGCCGGGTTGCAGATTTACGGAACGTGGTCCGGATCGTTCATGGCGGCCGGAGACGGCGCATCGCAACCGACAGGCGCTCTCCCTCCCCCAATGCGGCCTCCGGGCTGGAGAGCTTGGAATTCCGATCTCTGCTCGGGGCGGAAGGCCCGGTCTTCATCGGATGTCGGCTTGACCGGTACAGCCACGCACCGTCATCCCGGGGCCGCGCAGCGGAGCCCGGGATCCAGAGACGCAGACGTGCCAACCTCTTGCATCGACAGCGTTTCTGGGCTTCGGGCTCGCCTGCGGCGCCCCGGATTGACGGCGCGGGCTATCACAGATGGGGGATCAAACCCTGGGAGATGGATCTTCCGACCTGTCTAACCCACGGCGCAGAGGGGGAGGGAGACGCGCCCGCGTCCGGTCATCGCCCTCATCCCGTGTGAAGCGCCACCCCTATCCGGCGGAGTAAACCGTTGTCTTGTCTGTGCTTTCAGCCAAGCCCGCTGGACGCAGCCGTCAGCCGCGCCTTCCCCAGGTCAAAAGAATCACGCGTCCTCGGCCGGCGAGTCGAGGTCGCCGACGCCGTAGCGACGCATCTTGGCGTAGAGGCCCTGGCGGCTGAGGCCGAGCATCTCGGCCGCGGAGGCGCGGTTGTCCCGGGTGATCCGCAGGGCCGCCTCGATGCACAGCTTCTCGATCAGGTCGGTGGTCTCGCGGACCAGGGTCTTCATCGAGACCCGGCCGACCAGCTCGGCCATCTGCTCCACCGAGCGCGGCACGTCGCGGCTGCCGGCGAGCCGCCCCTCCGGGATCCGACGCGGGGCGGAGCGGATCGCGAAGCCGAGGCACGGGCGGGACCCGGGCACCGAGACGGCGGCGACCTCGACATCCTCGACGCCGCCATAGGTGCCACGGATCACGGTGGCGAAGCGGCGCACGGAGCCGTGGTCCACCAGGCTGGCGAACAGGGCCTGCGCCTCGGTATCCTCGCGGCCGAGCCACTGGTCGAGGGTGCGGCCCCGGGCCTGGCTCTCGGTGGCAAGCTGCGCCAGCTCCAGGAAGGCGGCGTTGGCCATCAGGACCCGGCGGGCCGAATCGGTGACCACGAAGCCCTCGGGCATCGCCTCGATCACCGCGCGGGTCGGCGCCTCTTGGTCGGAGCCGACCTCGGCGGCGGCCGAATCGGCCACGATCCGCATCAGCGCGCTCGGGCCCCCCTCGCCGCGGAACAGCGACACCGAGACCGTGACCTCGCCGCGCCCGTGCGGCAGCGCGGCGCGCAACTCGCCGGCCTGCCCGGTCGCCCGCAGGGCGGCGAACTGCGCCTCCAGGGAGCGGGCGCTGCCCGCCTCGAACAGGTCGACCGCGTCCTGGCCGGCCAGCCGCTTGGCCGGGCGGCCGAGCAGGCGCGCGGCGGCGGGGTTCGCCTCGATCACCCGGCGGGTGCCGGCATCGAGCACCAGCACCGGCTCGCCGGAGATCTGGAACAGCAGCCGGTACCGGGTCTCGGCGGCGCGCAGGCGGTCGTAGTCGCGCTCCAGGGCCTGCTGGGCGTCGGTCAGCCGGCGCTGGAGCGCGGCCACCGCCCGCATGTCCCGGCCGAGGATCAGGATCGGGCCGCCCTCCACCGAACGCAGGGAGGCGTAGCGGATCGGCAGGTCGACGCCGCTGGGGGAGGGGTGGTTGATCTGCCGCCAGCGGGTGATGCCGCCGGTCTGGGCGTCGCGCAGCAGCGCGTCGACCTTCGGCCGGCTCTCGATCGTCACGGTGTCGATCCAGCGCCGCCCGAGCCAGCCGGGGATGTTTTCGGCGTCGAGGTCGGCCGCCGCCGTGGCATCCCGAATCACCCCGTCGGCATCCACCACCAGGGACAGGTCGGCCGATGCCGCGACGAGACGTCCGACCGCCTCTCCGTCGAGGTGGCCGGCCACCTGGAGCAGCGCCTGGGGCGGCGGCTGCGGGGTGGGGTGAGGCTGGGGCGTCACGATCACCATTACGTGAGAGTTGAAAATTTTGCCCCTTTCAGCAGGCCATGGCCCGTCTGTCCAGCAAGGCTTCTGCGGTTGCCGGCGCCAAGCAGCCGTCCGGAGCGCACGCATCCGCCCCGACGATACCCGCCTCGCCGCCGTAGCGCGCGAAATACGGGCCGCCGACGATGACCCGGACCTCCGGATTGCAGGAGGCCTTCCGGACATCCGTCACGGTGCCGGACAGCGCCGGCAGGAACACGTCGCAGGACAGGGACAGGCCGACCACGTCGAACCACTCCGCGCGCAGCAGGGTCAGGGGATCGACCCCGGGGCCGGGGACCGCCGTGGTCACGTCCCAGCCGGCCTCGCGGAAGAAGCTCGCGACGATCGACAGGCCGAAATGGTGGGTCTCGCCCGGGCAGGGCAGCAGCAGCACGCTGCGGCCGTTGGCCGGCACGGTCTCGTCCTCGAGCTGGGCGCAGAGGCGCCGGCTCACCGCCTGCAGCCGGCCGAGCCCCTCGGTCACGGCCAGGAAATCGCAGGCGTCCTCCTCCCAGAGTTCCCCGAGATGGCGCGCCGCCGGGGCGAGCAGGTCGAGCAGCAGGCGCGGCAGCGGCAGCCCGCCCTCGCGCAGAGACGCGACCTGGCCGTCCAGGTCGATCGGCCCGGGGGCCAGCAGCAGGGCGCTGAAGGCCGCGATCTCCTGCGGGCTGGGCGCCCGGTCGCTCTGGGCCCGGCGCCCGACCGGCCGGTGGGCCATCATCAGGCGGGGCAGGATCTCCGCCTCGACCAAGCGGGCCAGCGCGTCCGGCACCGCCTTGTCGTCGGAGGAGGGGCGCGGGATGGCTTGGTGGCGCACCCGCGGCCCGTCGCCGTAGGCCGACAGGCCATCGCCGATCGCGCCGCAACCGCCAGCGATCGGACCCGGATCCAGACGCTCGCCGAAATGCCTCCAGTCTCCCATAGGCATCCCTCCCAGAAGCGGCCCCGGCCCAGGTGGGCCGGCGGTTCCGCAAGCGCGTCGAGTGCGGCGTTGCCCGCCGATCTTCTCAAGTCGTCGTCGTCGCAGATCCTCGAATCGAACCAGCCAAGCCACGGAAGGCATCGACCAGCGTTCGGAACGATACCTGAGCCGTCGATCTTGGCAATGACTTGGAACAAAGAAAATATATCAAACTCGATGTCACCCGAACGAAGCGTCAAGCGCACTTGACACTTTTGGTGCCTGGGCCCTAGCCTCTGCCAACGACGACACCCGACGGGCGTCGCCGAGCACAGGGGAGCGGATGCATGGGTCCCGGGGACCGGCCATCACGACCGCTCTACACGTCCGCCCAGCGGCAGAGGCGCGACGCCTCGCCCTGGACGCTGGTGCAAGGACTGCTCGCCCCGCTACAATTCCTGATTTTCCTGGTGAGTCTGGCCCTGGTGCTGCGGGCGCTCGCGACTGGGCAAGGCCTGCTCGCCGCTCAGATCTCGGTCGTGGCCAAGACTGTGGCGCTCTACGCAATCATGGTGACGGGCTCGATCTGGGAAAAGGTCGTGTTCGACCGCTGGTTGTTCGCGCCGGCCTTCTTCTGGGAGGATGTGGTCAGCATGCTGGTGCTGGCGCTCCACACTGCCTACCTCGCCGCGTTGGTCACTGGCGCGCTGGCTGAGCGGGCCCTGCTGATCCTCGCTCTGGCGGCCTACGCCACCTACGTGATCAACGCCGGTCAGTTTCTGCTCAAGCTCCGGGCCGCCCGCCTGGAGGGCACCGGCGCCGGCGGGCCGCATCTGGCGGAGGCGCTGTCGTGAACGCGCCCGTCCAGCCCCCCGTCACTGCAACGTCGGCCGCCTGCGGCGGCATCGACCTCCATCAGGAGCACGGCCAGCGCGCGGTGTTCTGCGGGCTCACCGGCATCGTCTGGCTGCACCGGAAGATCCAGGATGCGTTCTTTCTGGTCGTCGGCTCGCGCACCTGTGCCCACCTGATCCAGTCGGCCGCCGGGGTGATGATCTTCGCAGAGCCGCGCTTTGCTACCGCGATCATCGACGAGCGCGACCTCGCCGGCATCGCCGACGCCAACGAGGAGCTCGACCGGGTCGTCACCCGGCTGATCGAGCGCCGTCCGGACATCAAGCTGCTGTTCCTGGTGGGCTCCTGCCCGTCCGAGGTGATCAAGCTCGACCTGTCCCGGGCGGCCCAGCGCCTGTCGGGACGCCTCGCACCGGTGCGGGTGCTGAACTATTCCGGCTCCGGCATCGAGACGACCTTCACGCAGGGAGAGGATGCGTGCCTCGCCGCCCTCGTGCCGGAGCTGCCCCGGTCATCCTCCGAAGCGGAGCCCTCGCTCCTGATCGTTGGCGCGCTGGCCGACGTGGTCGAGGACCAGTTCGTCCGGATGTTCTCTGCGATGGGGATCACGGACGTCCGGTTCCTCCCGGCCCGCCGCGCGGGGGCCATGCCGGCGGTCGGGCGGAACACCCGCTACCTGCTGGCCCAGCCGTTCCTGGCCGACACCGCCCGGGCCCTCGACGAGCGCGGCGCGCACCGCCTAGCCGCTCCGTTCCCGCTCGGCGCCGAGGGCACCACCGGCTGGCTGCAGGCGGCCGCCGAGGCGTTCGGCGTCACCGACGAATCCTTCGCGGCTGCGACCGCGGCCGGTCGCGCCAGGGCTCAGACCGCGCTTGCCGCCCACCGTGAGAGCCTCACCGGCAGGCGGGTGTTCTTCTTCCCCGATTCCCAGCTCGAAGTGCCGCTCGCGCGCTTCCTCGCCCGCGAACTCGGTGCGGAACTCGTCGAGGTCGGGACCCCATACCTGCACCGGGCGCATCTGGCGGCCGAGATCGAGATGCTGCCGGCGGGAACCCGCGTGACCGAGGGCCAGAGCCTCGACGACCAGATGGACCGCTGCCGGGCGACGCGTCCGGACCTCACGGTCTGCGGCCTTGGTCTCGCCAACCCGCTGGAGGCCGAGGGGCTGTCGACCAAGTGGTCGATCGAGCTGCTGTTCACGCCCGTGCAGGGCTACGAGCAGGCCGGCGACCTCGCCGAATTGTTCGCGCGTCCGCTCCGGCGTCGCGCGCTGCTGGAGGTGTAGGGCGATGCAGCTCACCCTCTGGACCTACGAAGGCCCCCCGCATATCGGCGCGATGCGCATCGCCACCGCGATGACCGGACTTCACTACGTGTTGCACGCGCCGCAGGGGGACACCTACGCAGACCTGCTGTTCACGATGATCGAGCGGCGCGATGCCCGTCCGCCCGTCACCTACACGACCTTCCGGGCTCAGGATCTCGGCCGCGACACCGCCGAGCTGTTCAAGACCTCGGTCGCCGCCGCCTACGCCCGCTTCCAGCCGCAGGCGATGATCGTCGGCGCCTCCTGCACCGCCGAGCTGATCCAGGACGATCCGGGCGGGCTGGCCAAGGCCCTCAACCTGCCGATCCCGGTGATCCCGCTGGAGCTGCCGGCCTATCAGAAAAAAGAAAACTGGGGGGCGTCCGAGACCTTCTATCGGTTGGTCCGGGCGCTCGCCGGAGCGCCCGGACCGCGTCCCGCGCGGGAGCCGGGCCGGCATCCGCTCTGCAACATCCTCGGCCCGACGGCGCTCGGCTTTCGCCACCGCGACGACCTGATCGAGATCCGCAGGCTGCTTGATACGCTCGGGGTCGACGTCAACGTGGTGGCGCCGTTGGGTGCCAGCCCGGCCGACCTCGGTCGCCTCAAGGATGCCGACTTCAACGTCGTGCTCTACCCGGAAACCGCCCGCAGCGCGGCCGAGTATCTCAAGAAGAGCTTCGGGCAGCCGTTCACCCGTGAGGTGCCGCTCGGCGTCGGCGCCACGCGCCGCTTCGTCGCCGAGATCGCGGGCCTCGCCGGCCTCGATCCGGCACCGCTCCTCGAGGGCCCTGGCTCGCGGCTCCCGTGGTACTCGCGCTCTGTCGATTCGACCTACCTGACCGGCAAGCGCGTCTTCGTATTCGGCGACGCCACGCACGCGATCGGCATCGCCAGGATGGCGGCCCGGGAGCTGGGCTTCACCGTCGTCGGCCTCGGGACCTACAGCCGCGAATTCGCCCGCGAAGTTCGGGCCGAGGCCGCCGAGCACGGCATCGAGGCGCTGATCACCGACGATTATCTCGACGTCGAGGCTGCGATCCGCGCCGCCGCCCCCGAGTTGGTCCTCGGAACCCAGATGGAGCGCCACGTCGCCAAGCGGCTCGGCATCCCCTGCGCGGTGATCTCCGCCCCGATCCACGTCCAGGATTTCCCGGCACGCTACGCTCCGCAGATGGGTTTCGAGGGCGCCAACGTCCTGTTCGACACCCTCGTCCATCCGTTGATGATGGGCCTGGAGGAGCACCTGCTCGGTATGTTCCGGGAGGATCCCGAATTCCACGACGGCGTCGGGCCCTCGCATCTCGGCGGCAACTCCCTCGCGGTCTCCGCGCCGCAGGAATCCGAAGCGGCCGATCCGGCACCGGCAGCGACTGCCGCGATCCTCCTGGACGAAGACGTCGTGATCACGGCCGCGCCCTGGGCGCCCGAGGCCGAGAAAGAGCTGAAGAAAATCCCGTTCTTCGTGCGCGGTAAGGCGCGCAGCAACACGGAGAAATTCGCCCGTGAGCGGCGGCTGCCGCTCATCACCCTCGAAACCCTCTACGACGCCAAGGCGCATTATGGCCGCTAGAGCGCTCACCGCCGGCCTGGCGGCCGGCTCGGCCAAGGCGGACGCATCCAAGCGCCGGCCGCCGATTCGGGTCGTCATCGTCACACTCGACAACCACCTCGCGAGCGCGGTGGAGCGGGCGCGTCTGCGCCTGCGGTCCGAGATGCCGGGTCTGGTGCTCGACTTCCACGCGGCGGCCGAGTGGGACAACGATCCTGCCTCGCTCGACGCCTGCCGCAGCGACATCGCGCAGGCCGACATCGTGCTCTCCGCGATGCTGTTCATGGACGAGCATGTCCGGGCGATCCTGCCGGCGCTCGCGGCGCGGCGTGACGCTTGCGACGCGATGGTCGGGTGCCTGTCCGCCGGCGAGGTGGTGAAGACGACCAAGCTCGGCCGCTTCGACATGAGCGGCAACAAGCGCAGCGCCCTCGACTTTCTGAAGAAGCTGCGCGGCAAGCCGGGCCAGCAGGGCAATGCCGGCCGGCAGATGGCGCTTGTGCGCAAGCTGCCGAAGATCCTGCGCTTCATCCCGGGCTCGGCGCAGGACGTGCGCGCCTATTTTCTCACCCTGCAATACTGGCTCGCCGGCTCGGATGAGAACGTCGCGGCGCTGGTCCGCTTCCTGGTACACCGCTACGCCGCCGGTGCCCGCGCGGCGTGGCGCGACGGACCGGCCGCGCCGGCCCCACTCGACTATCCTGAAACCGGCCTCTACCACCCTCGCTTGGCCGGCCGGATCGGCCAGGACCCATCCCGGCTGCCCCGCGGCGCCGACGCGAAAGGCCGCGTCGGGCTGCTGCTGATGCGCAGCTACGTGCTGGCGGGCAACACCGCCCATTACGATGGTGTGATCGCCGCCCTCGAAGCCCGGGGCCTCGACGTGGTTCCCGCCTTCGCCAGCGGCCTCGACAACCGTCCGGCCGTGGACGCCTTCTTCATGCAGGACGGCCGCGCCCGCATCGACGCGCTGGTGTCGCTCACCGGGTTCTCGCTAGTCGGCGGCCCGGCCTACAACGACGCCGCCGCCGCCGAGGCGATGCTGGCCCGGCTGGACGTACCCTACATCGCCGCGCAGGCTTTGGAGTTCCAGACGATCGAGCAATGGGAGGCCGGCGAGCGTGGCCTGTCGCCCGTGGAGGCGACCATGATGGTCGCGATCCCCGAACTCGACGGCGCCACCGCCCCGATGGTGTTCGGCGGCCGCTCGTCGGCCTCCGGCAGCGACAACGCCCGGGACATGCGCGCCCATCCGGAGCGGGTCGCCCGCCTCGCCGAGCGTGTCCGGAGCCTCGTTTCTCTGCGCCGCACTCCGAAGGCCGAGCGCAAGCTCGCCGTGGTGCTGTTCAACTTCCCGCCGAATGCCGGCGCCACCGGCACGGCGGCGTTCCTGTCGGTCTACGCTTCGCTGCTCAACACCCTGAAGGGCTTGGTGGCGGAGGGCTACACCGTGGATGTCCCGGAGACCGTCGATGCCCTGCGCGACGGGATCCTCGAGGGTAACGCCAAGCGCTACGGGACCCAGGCCAACGTCCACGCCCGCATCCCGGCCGAGAACCACCTGCGCCGGGAGACATATCTGGCCGAGATCGAGGCCCAGTGGGGCCCGGCACCCGGCCGCCACCAGACCAACGGCGCCGACCTGTTCGTGCTGGGCGCCCGGTTCGGAAACGTCTTCGTCGGCGTACAGCCGGCCTTCGGCTACGAGGGCGACCCGATGCGGCTGCTGTTCGAGCGCGGCTTCGCGCCGACCCACGCGTTCTCGGCCTTCTACCGCTACCTGCGCGAGGATTTCGCCGCCGACGCCGTGCTGCATTTCGGCACCCACGGGGCGCTCGAGTTCATGCCCGGCAAGCAGACCGGACTGTCCGAGGCCTGCTGGCCGGAGCGGATGATCGGGGCACTGCCAAACATCTACCTCTATGCCGCCAACAACCCTTCTGAAGGGACCCTGGCCAAGCGCCGCTCGGCCGCGACATTGGTGAGCTACCTGACCCCGAGCCTGGCCACCGCCGGGTTGTACCGCGGGCTGCTCGACTTGAAGAGCTCGATGGAGCGCTGGCGCGGGCTCGATCTCGAAGCGACGGCCGAGCGTGAGACCCTCGCCCGGATGATCCAGGACCAGGGCGCGGCCCTCGACCTCGTCGCCGCCGAGCCGGCCTGGACCGGCGATCTCGGCGTCCGGGTCGGCAACCTCTGGTCCGCCGTGCAGGAGTTGGAGCAGACCCTGATCCCGCACGGGCTGCATGTGGTCGGCCAAGGCGTCCCGGAGGAGGAGCGGGTCGATCTGCTGCTCGCCCTGGCGGAAGCCTCGCACGGGCTGAAGCCGGACCGTGCCGGCATCGCCGCCCTGGTGGCCGGGGGCGCCATCGAGGATGCCTTCGCGGCCTCCGGGCTGCCCGAGCATCCCGAGACCCGCACCGCGTTCTCTGACCTCGCCAGGACCGAGACCCTGCTGGCGAGGGACCACGAGGTCCCGGCCCTGCTGCGGGCGCTCGATGGCCGCTTCATCCCGCCGGTGGCCGGAGGCGACCTTCTGCGCAACCCCGCGATCCTGCCGACCGGGCGCAACATCCACGGCTTCGACCCGTACCGCTTGCCGTCGACCTTCGCGGTCGCCGACGGCGCCCGGCAGGTCGAGCGCATCCTCGAGCGCTTCGCTGCGGACGGCAAACCCTATCCCGAGAGCGTGGCCTTGGTCCTGTGGGGGACTGATAACCTCAAGAGCGAGGGCGGCCCAATCGCGCAGGCGCTGGCCCTGATCGGCGCGGCCCCGCGCTTCGACGGTTACGGCCGTCTCAGCGGCGCCGCGCTGATCCCGTTAGAGACCCTCGGCCGCCCGCGGATCGACGCGGTCGTCACCCTCTCGGGCATTTTCCGCGACCTTCTGCCCTTGCAGACCAAGCTCCTCGCCGAAGCCTCCTATCTCGCCGCCACCGCCGACGAGCCATTGGAAAAGAATTTCGTCCGGAAGCACGCACTGGCGATCCAGGCGGAGCAGGGCTGCGACCTGGAAACCGCTGCGCTACGGGTCTTCTCGAACGCCGAGGGCGCCTACGGGGCCAACGTCAACCACTTGGTCGATTCGGGGGCCTGGGACGACGATGCCGAGCTGTGCGAGACGTTCTCGCGCCGCAAGAGCTTCGCGTATGGCCGCACGGGCAAGCCGACGCCGCAGCGGGACCTGATGAAGACGGTGCTGGCCTCCGTCGACATGGCCTACCAGAACCTCGACTCGGTCGAGGTCGGCGTCACCTCGGTGGACCACTACTTCGACGGCCTGGGCGGCATGGGCCGGGCGGTGGCCCGCGCCCGCGGCGAAGCGGTGCCGATCTACATCAGCGACCAGACCCGCGGGGAGGGGCGCGTGCGCTCCCTGGAGGAGCAGGTGGCGCTTGAGACGCGCACCCGCATGCTCAACCCGAAATGGTACGAGGGCCTGCTCGGACACGGCTATGAGGGCGTGCGCCAGATTGAATCCCACCTGACCAACACGGTCGGCTGGTCGGCCACCGCCAACGCGGTCCAGCCCTGGATCTACGAGCGGATCACCGAGACCTACGTGCTCGACCCGGCCATGCGCGAGCGCATGGCTTCCCTCAACCCCACCGCCTCCGCCAAGGTCGCCCAACGGCTGATCGAGGCGCACCGGCGCGGCTTCTGGACTCCGAACGCAGAGATGCGGGACGCCCTCGACCGGGCCGAGGAGGAACTGGAAGATCGTCTCGAGGGCGTCACCACAGGAGTCGCCGCATGAACATCGCCATCCGTAATCCGGTCGTTGCCCGGAAGGAAGAAGGCAGCCTCCAGGTCGCCCTCGATCCGGACCTGAAGATCGAGACCGCGAAGGTGTTCGCGGTCTACGGCAAGGGCGGCATCGGCAAGTCCACCACCTCGTCGAACCTGTCGGTGGCGTTCTCGAAGCTCGGCAAGCGGGTGCTGCAGATCGGCTGCGACCCTAAGCACGACTCGACCTTCACGCTGACCAAGCGCCTCGCCCCAACGGTCATCGACGCCCTGGAAGCGGTGAACTTCCACTCGGAGGAGCTGCGCGTCGAGGACTTCGTGGTCGAGGGCTACAACGGCGTGATGTGCGTCGAGGCCGGCGGCCCGCCCGCGGGTACGGGCTGCGGCGGCTACGTGGTCGGCCAGACCGTGAAGCTCCTCAAGGAGCATCACCTGCTCGAGGACACCGACGTCGTCGTGTTCGACGTGCTGGGCGATGTGGTCTGCGGCGGCTTCGCCTCGCCGCTCCAGCATGCCGACCGTGCGCTGATCGTCACCGCCAACGACTTCGACTCGATTTTCGCGATGAACCGGATCGTGGCGGCGATCCACGCCAAGTCCAAGAACTACCCGGTGCGGCTCGGCGGCGTTATCGCCAACCGCTCGGCCAAGACCGACGAGATCGACCGGTTCAACGACGCGGTCGGCCTGAAGCGGCTGGCGCACTTCCCCGATCTCGACGTGGTCCGCCGCTCGCGGCTCAAGAAGTCGACCCTGTTCGAGATGGACTCCTCCCCCGAGCTCGACGCGGTCACGGCCGAGTACATGCGCCTCGCCGAGACGCTCTGGGCCGGCGGGGAGCCCTGCGAAGCCCTGCCGATGAAGGACCGCGACCTGTTCGAATTCCTAGGGTTCGATTGAGATTGGGGTTCGATTGAGATTGGGGTTCGACTGATGGCGGGCGCGAGCTACGACACGAGACGGGGCGAACTGACCACCTATTTCGACCGCACCGCGGTCGAGGCCTGGTCGCGCCTGACCTCCGATGCGCCGGTGAGCCGGATCCGCGCCACCGTGCGGGCCGGCCGGGACGCGATGCGCGGAACGCTGCTCTCTTGGCTGCCCGCCGACATGACCGGCCTGCGCCTGCTCGATGCCGGCTGCGGCACCGGGGCGCTCAGCGTCGAGGCTGCACGGCGCGGCGCCGAAGTGGTCGCCATCGACGTCTCGCCGACCCTCGTCGAGCTCGCACGGGAGCGCCTGCCGGCGATCCCCGGCGCCGGCCGGATCGATTTCCGCGTCGGCGACATGCTCGACCCGGACCTCGGCCGCTTCGACCACGTGGTGGCGATGGATTCGCTGATCCATTACCGCGCCGCCGACATCGTCCGGGCGCTCGCTCTCCTGGGCGCCCGCACCGACGGCTCGGTGCTGTTCACGGTGGCGCCCCGCACGGCGCTGCTGACCCTGATGCACGCGGCCGGGCAGTTCTTTCCCCGCGGCGACCGCTCGCCGGCGATCGTTCCGGTGACGGAGGGCGGGCTCCGGCGGCGCATCTCTTCGGAGCCGGCGCTCGACGGGTTCGCCTGGGCGCGAAGTCACAGGGTCAACAGCGGGTTCTACCTGTCGAACGCGGTGGCGCTGACGCGGACGCGCCCGTCCACGCCTTCCGAACGCGGGGACGCGGCCCGGCCCGGGGCGTCGTCATGAGGACCGCCTCCCGGAAACTCACCCACGCCCTGATGCGCCTCGGCCCGGCGATCCTGCCCTTCGCGGATGCCGCCACCGTCGAGCTGCCGATGGGGCGTCTGCTGCGGCTCGCGCTGTTCCAGGTCACGGTCGGCATGGCGGCGGTGCTGCTGATCGGTACGCTCAACCGGGTGATGATCGTCGAGCTCGGCGTTCCGGCCTGGATCGTCGCCGTGATGCTGGCCCTGCCGCTGATCTTCGCGCCGTTGCGGGCCCTGGTCGGGTTCCGCTCGGACACGCACCGCTCGGTTCTGGGCTGGCGGCGGGTACCGTATATCTGGTTCGGCACCCTGCTCCAGTTCGGCGGCCTGGCGATCATGCCGTTCGCGCTGCTGATCCTGTCCGGCGACACCACCGGCCCGCTCTGGGTCGGGGACGTGGCGGCGGCCTTCGCGTTCCTGCTGGTCGGGGCCGGTCTGCACACCACCCAGACCGTCGGCCTCGCCCTCGCCACCGACCTCGCCCCCGCGCATGCCCGGCCCAAGGTGGTGGCCCTGCTCTGCGTCGCCCTGCTGTTCGGCATGATGGCGAGTGCCCTGCTGTTCGGGCTGTTCCTGGCCCACTTCTCCCCCGTGCGGCTGATCCAGGTGATCCAGGGCGCAGCCCTGGTCACCATCGTGCTGAACGGGATTGCCCTGTGGAAGCAGGAGCCGCGCGACCCGAACCGGAGCCGGACCGCTCCCGCACGGGACTTCCGCTCCTCCTGGCGCGACTATGCCGGGCAAGGTGCCGCGCGGCGGCGCCTCGTGGCGATCGGGCTCGGCACCGCCGGGTTCTCGATGCAGGACATCCTGCTGGAGCCCTATGGCGGCCAGATCCTGCACCTTTCGGTCGGGGCGACCACGGCGTTGACCGCGCTGCTCGCCGCCGGCGGCGGGCTTGGCCTGCTGATCGCCGCCCGCTGGCTCGGGCGCGGCGGCGACCCGTTCCGGGTTTCGGCAGTGGGCGTCGGCATCGGCATCCTGGCGTTCTCGGCGGTGGTCTTTGCGGCGCCGCTGGCTTCGGCCGACCTGTTCGCGGCCGGTGTGAGCCTGATCGGCCTGGGCGGCGGCCTGTTCGCCCACGGCACGCTCACCGCCTCGATGAACCGGGCCGGGCCCGAGGATACCGGGCTGGCGCTCGGCGCCTGGGGCGCCGTGCAGGCGACCGCAGCCGGCCTCTCGATCGCCGCCAGCGGCGTGGTGCGCGACGTCGGCGGCGCCATCGCCCAGTCGGGGGTGCTCGGCGAGGGCATGAACGAGCCCGCGATCGGCTACCTCATCGTCTACCACATCGAGATCGCCCTCCTGTTCGCGGCCCTGATCGCCCTGGGTCCGCTCGTGCGGGAGGACGCGCGTGCAACGGTTCGAGATCGCCTCGGCGGCACCCTTGCCGAACGGACGGCCTGAGACTCGGGGAGGACAACCATGCCAACCGGCGCCATTACGGGTTACGTCGACGTCGCCCAGGTCGTGCTCTACGCCTTCTTCATCTTCTTCGCCGGCCTTGTGTTCTGGCTGCGCCGGGAGGATCGCCGGGAGGGCTATCCGCTGGAGAACGAGATCGTCGGTCGCCGCAAGGCGCCGGATCCGGTCCTGATCCCGCGCTCCAAGGCATTCCACCTGCCGGGCGGCGAGACCACTTACGCGCCGCAGGCGATGCAGGGCCGCGACGACATCGAGACCGGTATCCCGGCCCGCAAGGTCGAGCCCTGGCCCGGCGCGCCGTACGAGCGGACCGAAACGTCGCTCCAGGCGGGCGTCGGCCCCGGTTCCTGGGTCGTCCGCCACGACGTGCACGACAGGACCTGGGACGACGAGAAGCGGATCGTGCCCCTGCGGGTCGCCACCGCCTTCGTCGTCCACGAGGACGGCCCGAACCCGATCGGCATGACCGTGTTCGGCACCGATAATGGGGTGGCGGGCGTCGTCAGCGACGTCTGGATCGACCGCGGCGAATCGCTGATCCGCTACTACGAGGTCGAATTGCCCACGGGCGGACGCAGGCTGATGCCGTCCGCGTTCTGCCGGGCCGGCGGCTTCACCAAGACGGTGAAGTCCGAAGCCCTGCTCGCCGACCAGTTCGCCGACATCCCGGCGACGCGGGATCCCGACAGCATCACCTTCCTGGAGGAGGAGCGGATCATGGCCTATTTCGGTGCCGGCACGCTCTACGCCACCCCGGCCCGGGCGGAGCCCCTGCTATGAGCGGCGATTTCCTGCCCGAGGGCACTCCGCGCGGGTTGCCGGGCCCGCTTCCTGCGGGCGAGCGCATCCTGTGGCAGGGCGCGCCGACCACCGCGGGGGCACTGGTCCGGATCTATCACGCCCGCCTGGTCGCCGCCTGGTTCGCCGCCTGCGCCCTGGCCTTCGGGCTCAGCGCCGGCTCGCCCGCGGCGGCGCTCTCCACCGTGGGGCCGACGCTGGTGGTCGGCGCGGTCGGATTGGCCCTTCTGCGTCTGTTCGCCTGGCTGACCCACCGCACCACGGTCTACACGATCACCAACCGCCGGGTGGTGCTGCAGGCCGGGATCGCCCTGCCGGTGACCCACAACGTGCCCTTCGCCCAGATCGAGGGTGCGGCGTTGCGTGCCTTCACGGACGGGAGCGGAGACTTGCCGCTCCAGTTGCGGCCGGGCCTCCGCATCGCCTACCTTCAGCTGTGGCCGCATGCCCGGCCCTGGCGTCTCGGCCGGACTCAGCCCATGCTGCGATCCGTGCCTGATGCGGATGCGGTTGCGATGGTCCTGGCGCGGGCGATCGAGGCCCATGCCGAGGCGTCTCAGACGGTACGGCCCATGATCGTCCCGCGTCCGCGGGCGGTCCAAGACAATCCCGGCCGCCTCGTCGCGGCCGAGTAGGGAGAGGCGCGATGGGCGAGCGGGCGGAGAGCGTCGGCCGGGCCAAAAGCTCGGCAGCCGGACCGGCACCGGCTCTGCTGATGATCGGCGCCGGCGCGCTGATGGGCTTCTCCATGCTGGCCGTCCTGATCGGGCGCAGCGAAGGCATCGGCATGATCGCCCTGCCGCCGGCCAAGCCCGTCGAGCGGCTGGAATTCCGCGCCGAGGACCAGGTCGACGGGTCGATCGCCCTGCGTAACGCCGCCGACCGGCACATCGTCGCCTGGATCCGCCCCGGCGAGGACGGCTTTCTGCGCGGGACGCTGCGGGGCCTGGCCCAGGCCCGCCAGCGCGATGGCCTCGGCCAGGAACAGCCGTTCAGCCTGACCCGCTACGACGACGGCCGTCTCTCGCTCGCGGACGACGCCACCGGCCGCCGGGTGCCGCTCGAGGCGTTCGGCCCGACCAATGCCGGCGCCTTCGCCCGGCTGCTCGCCGCCGCCACGACGGAGACCCGCTGATGGGCCTGTTCGGGAGCCGCACCGTCACCGTGCCGTGCACGGTCGAGATCGAGCAGACGCCCGAGAGCCTGCACGCGCACGTGACCCTGGATTCCGGCTTCGAGATCGAGCCCGGCGACGAGGTCCAGGTCCACGACGCGCCGACCTCCGTGCCCTATGGCGAGCGGCTCACCGTCCGCCGCACCGCCACCGTCACCCGGGCCGGCCCGCTCGAGCGGGCCTGGACCAAGCTCGTCGCCCATCTCGAACTGACCGAACTCTACGAGGTCAGTTTTTCCGAGAGGAGGAAGCTGTGAACGCTCCTGTCCCGCCGCTCTCCGGCCAGCCGGTCCCGAAAACACCGGTCAACGAATCGACCAAGGCCGCGCAGGAGACGACCTTCCTGAGCCCGCGCTTCTACACCACCGATTTCGTCGAACTCGACCGCACCGATGTCGAGCCCGTACGCCGGGACTGGGACCTGCTCATCGCCGAGTTGCGCGACGACCCGAATAAGCGCCACTTCACCCGCAACGCCGACTTCGACTGCGACCTGTCGCAGATGGAGCCCGAGCTGCGGAAGGAGTTTCTGGATTTCCTGGTTTCGTCGATCACCGCCGAGTTCTCCGGCTGCGTGCTTTACGCCGAGATGCGCAAGCGCGCGAAGAACAAGGACATCAAGGAGCTGTTCGGCTTCATGAGCCGTGACGAGGCGCGCCACGCCGGCTTCATCAACGACACGCTGAAGGATTTCGGCATCGGCGTGGACCTGGGCTTCCTCACCAAGTCGAAAAAATACACGTTTTTCCGGCCGAAGTTCATCTTCTACGCGACGTACCTGTCCGAAAAGATCGGCTACGCCCGCTACATCACGATCTTCCGCGAGCTGGAGAAGCACCCGGAGCGGCGCATCCATCCGATCTTCAAGTGGTTCGAGTTGTGGTGCAACGACGAGTTCCGCCACGGTGAGGCATTCGCGCTGTTGATGCGCGCCAACCCCAAGCTGACCAGCGGCATCAATCGCTACTGGATCCGGTTCTTCCTGCTGGCGGTCTTCGCCACGATGTACGTACGTGACCATCACCGCCCGGCCTTCCACGCCGCGCTGGGGGTCGATCCAACCGACTACGATTACAGGGTCTTCCGCATCACCTCCGAGATCTCGCGGCAGACCTTCCCGCTGGAGCTCGATCTCGACAACCCGAAGTTCCACGCCGGGCTGGAGACGCTGCTGGCCTGCTCGCGGGCGATCGCGGAAGCCCGGGCTCAGGGCGGCGTCCTGGGCAAGCTGAAGCACGGGGTCCAGGTGCTGCGCGCGGCCGCCACCTTCGTCCGGCTCTATCTCCTGCCGGTGAAGGCGAACGCATTGCCGGCCGACATCCGCCTCCAGCCGGTCTGGTAGAATGGCGACCTACGCCGCGCCGGTGGTCTACGCGCTTCTGCTCTGGTGGTTCTCCACCGGGCTGATCCTGCTGCTCGACCACGCGCCGCGGCGCACGCATCCGTGGAGCATGGCCGGCGCGACCCTGCTGCTTGCCGGCGCCCTGGTGGCGATCCGTACCAGCGCCCAGGATACCAGCGCCGCAGGGGCCTACACGGCCTTCACGGCCGCCCTGGTGGTGTGGGGTTGGCAGGAGATGAGCTACTACATGGGCTTCCTGTCGGGCCCGAAGCCGTTCGCCTGCGCGCCGGGCTTGCGCGGTTTCGACCGGTTTCTGGCTGCGCTCGCCACCAGCCTGTGGCACGAATTCGCCATCGTGATCGGCGGCCTGGCGATCCTGGCGCTGGTCTGGGGCGGGGCCAACACCATCGCGTTATGGACCTACGGCGCGCTGGTGGTGATGAACCTGTCGGCGCGGTTGAACCTGTTCCTCGGTGTGCGCAACCTGCACGCCGAGTTCCTGCCTGATCACCTCGGCTACCTGGCCTGCTACCTGTCGCGCAAGCCGATGAACCTCCTGTTCCCGGTCTCGGTGAGCCTCGGGACCATCGCGGCGGGGCTGCTCGGGCGGGCGGCGCTCGGTCCGGACCTGTTGGCGCACGAACTGATCGGTTTCACCGTGCTGGCGACCCTGATGGCGCTGGCGACGCTCGAACACTGGTTCCTGATGCTGCCGCTGCCCTCGGCCGAATTGTGGCGGTGGAGTCTGCCGGCCCGCGGGCCGGACGGCGCGGCGCGGCCGCGGGACAACGGGTAGACCCGGCCATCACGAAAGGATTTCGCGCGCGCACCAGTTTGGAACTGGTCTCGTGCGAAATCCAACCTCACAGGCGGGGGCAACCCGCGAACCAATCGGGGAGAGGCGACATGGACTACGAAACCTTCTTCGGAGCCGAGATCGCCGGTCTCCACCGCGAAGGGCGCTACCGGGTCTTCACCGATCTCGAGCGCCACGCCGGCAACTTCCCGCACGCCACGCACCACCACCCGGCCGGCACGCGCCCGGTCACGGTCTGGTGCTCGAACGACTATCTCGGCATGGGCCAGCACCCCACGGTCACCGGGGCGATGCACGAGGCGATCGACCGCTGCGGCGCCGGCGCCGGCGGCACCCGCAACATCTCCGGCACCAACCACTATCACGTGCTGCTGGAGCAGGAGCTCGCCGACCTCCACCGCAAGGAGGCGGCCCTGCTGTTCACCTCCGGCTACGTCTCGAACTGGGCGGCGCTCGGGACCCTGGCGTCGCGCCTGCCGAACTGCGCGGTCTTCTCCGATTCCGAGAACCACGCGTCGATGATCGAGGGCATCCGGTTCTCCCGGGCCGAACGCCACATTTTTCGTCACAACGATCCGGAGGATCTGAACCGGAAGCTCGCCTTGGTCGATCCGGCCCGGCCGAAGCTCATCGCGTTCGAATCCGTGTACTCGATGGACGGCGACATCGCCCCCATCGAAGAAATCTGCGACGTGGCCGAGGCCCATGGGGCGCTCACCTATCTCGACGAGGTCCACGCGGTCGGCCTCTACGGCGCCCGTGGCGGCGGAATCTCGGAGCGCGACGGCGTCGCCCACCGCCTCGATGTGATCGAGGGGACGCTGGGTAAGGCGTTCGGCGTGCACGGCGGCTACATCACCGCCTCGGAGAAGCTGTGCGACTTCGTGCGCAGCTTCGCCTCCGGCTTCATCTTCACCACTTCGCTGCCCCCCGCGGTTGCGGCCGGCGCAGCGGCCTCGATCCGCCATCTCAAGGCCAGCGGCACCGAGCGGGCGCGCCATCAGGAGCGCTGCGCCAAGGTCCGGACCGCCCTGGAGGCCGCCGACATCCCGGTCCTGCCCAACGACAGCCACATCGTGCCGGTGATGGTCTGCGATCCCGTGCTGTGCAAGGCGATCTCCGACACCCTGCTCGACGAGTTCGGCATCTACGTGCAACCGATCAACTACCCGACGGTAGCCCGCGGCACCGAGCGCCTCCGGATCACCCCATCGCCGCTGCACACGGATGCGGATATCGCCAATCTGGTCGGGGCGCTCTCCACGATCTGGGCGCGGATCGGGCTCCGGCAGAAGGCGGCGGAGTAGCGGTTCCCTTCTCCCACCCGCTCCCGCATCCTGAGAGCCCGCGCGAGCGGGCGTCGACGGAGCCCTCAAGCCGGCGACCCGATCCCCGGAGGTCTCGTTCGAGGCCTTCGCTGCGCTTCGGCACCTCAGGATGAGGGGGGTGGATCGGATCCCCCAGCAGCATCGAGTCACCGCGTGTCAACCTTCCCCTTCTCGGCCATCGTCGCGCAGGACGAGATGCGCCAGGCGCTGCTGATCGCCGCGGTGGATCCCTCCATCGGCGGCGTGCTGGTGTTCGGCGACCGGGGCACGGGGAAGTCCACGGCGATTCGGGCGCTGGCCGCCCTGCTGCCGCCGATGCGGGCGGTGGTCGGCTGCCCGTACCGGTGCGACCCCGACAGCCCGGCCGAAGCCTGCCCGCACTGCGCGGCCACGCCGGGCCCGCGCAAGAGTCACAAGACGGCGGTGCCGGTGGTGGACCTGCCGCTCGGCGCCACCGAGGACCGGGTGGTCGGCACCCTCGATCTGGAGCGGGCGCTCGGCGCCGGCGTGAAGGCGTTCGAGCCGGGGCTGCTGGCCCGGGCCAATCGCGGTTTTTTGTATATTGACGAAGTGAACCTCCTCGAGGACCACCTGGTGGATCTCCTCCTCGACGTGGCGGCCTCCGGGATCAACACCGTGGAGCGGGAGGGCCTCAGCTTGCGCCACCCCGCCAAGTTCGTCCTGGTCGGCTCCGGCAACCCGGAAGAGGGGGAGCTGCGCCCGCAGCTGCTCGACCGGTTCGGGCTGGCCTGCGAGGTCGTGACCCCGCGGGACATCGCCACCCGGATCGCGGTGGTGCGCGCCCGCGACGCCTACGAGCGCGACCCCGAGGGGTTCTGTGCCGCCCGCGCCCGGGACGAGGCCGCCATCCGGAAGAAGATCCTGTTGGCCCGGGAACGCCTGCCGGGCCTGACGGTGCCGGATTCGGCGTTGGAGCGCGCCGCTCAGCTCTGCCTGGCGCTCGGCACCGATGGCTTGCGCGGCGAGCTGACCCTGATGCGCACGGCCCGGGCCTTGGCGGCCCTCGACGGCGCCGGTTCGGTCACGGACGACCACATCCGCCGGGTCGCCCCGGCCGCCCTGCGCCATCGCCTGCGACGCAATCCGCTGGACGAATCTGGCTCGACCGCCCGGGTCGAGCGGGCGCTGGCGGAGGTGTTCTCGTGACGGAGCCGCCGTCTCTCCCTCCCCGCGCTACGGGGGAGGGTACCCTGCGCAGCATAGGGGGCCGGGACGAAGTCCCGCGAGAGGGGCAGCGCGTCGGCTCAGAATGCGAGACCCGTCGCGGCTCCTCCGGCAGCGGCGCTCCCCTCTCCCGACCCTCGCTGACGCGAGGGCCATCCTCCCCCGCAGAGGGGGGAGGAAAGGCGAAAACGGCAAAAAAAACCTGGCTCGAAGCCTGCATCGCCGCACGCCTCCTGGCCGCCGACCCGAGCGGATGCGGCGGCGCGGTGGTGCGGGCGGGGCCCGGGCTTGTACGCGACCGCTGGCTCGATGACGTGCGGGTGTTGCTCCCCACAGGCACGCCCTGGCGGAGGCTGCCGCCGGGCATCGGCGACGACGGCCTGCTCGGCGGCCTCGACCTCGCCGCGACGCTCGCGGCCGGCCGGCCGATGGCGCGGACCGGCCTGCTCGCCGAGGCCGATGGCGGGCTGATCGTCGTGCCCATGGCCGAGCGGCTGCCCTCCGGCGTCGCGGCCCGCCTGGCCGCCGCCCTCGACGCGGGTACCGCGTCGGAGCGGCCGGCGCGCTTCGGCCTCGTGCTGCTCGACGAGGGCGAAGGCGACGAGACCGTGGCGGAGTCCCTCGCCGACCGCCTGGCCTTCCGGATCGACCTGAGCGGCGTCGGGCTCGCGGATTGCGATGCCGCTCAAGTCGATCCGGAGTCCGATCCCGGCGCCCCGGAAGCCGACCCGCTCGGCGTACTGTGCCGATTGTCGGAGGCGTTCGGCGTCGCCTCCCTGCGCGGGCCGATCCTGGCCGCCCGGGTGGCCAGGTCCCTGGCAGCCGGGAACCCGGTCGGCGCGGCCGAGCTCACCATGGCGGCTCGCCTGGTCCTGGCGCCGCGGGCCACGCGGCTGCCCATGCCGGAGGACAGGCCACCCGAGGAGGCCGAGGCACCACCTCCGCCCCCGCCCGCGGAAGACCAGGCTGCCGCGGAAGACGCGACGGATCCCGCCCCCGCCGAGGCGGCCGACGACCGCGTGCTCGATGCGGTGCGCACGGCGATCCCGGCAAACCTCCTGGATCAGTTGCTGGCGGGGGGCGTACGGCTCTCGGCCGCGAAGGCCGGGCGGGTCGGCCAGCCGGCGGCGTCCCGCACCGGGCGGCCGATCGGCAGCCGGCGGGGCGATCCGCGGCGCGGGCGCCTCGACCTGCTGGCGACCCTGCGGGCGGCGGCCCCGTGGCAGACGCTGCGGCGGGCGGAGGGGGAAACCCGCCCGATCGTGGTCCGGCGGGACGACCTGCGGATCCGGATCCTGCGGCAGCGGACCGAGACCACGA
Source organism: Methylobacterium sp. CM6246 (assembly GCF_054818005.1). NCBI lineage: Bacteria > Pseudomonadati > Pseudomonadota > Alphaproteobacteria > Hyphomicrobiales > Methylobacteriaceae > Methylobacterium > Methylobacterium sp. CM6246. The sequence continues at coordinate 4,344,608 of NZ_JBTXKY010000001.1, read as the reverse complement.
CGGTGTTCTGCGTCGACGCCTCGGGCTCGGCCGCCCTGGAGCGGCTGGCCGAGGCGAAGGGCGCGGTCGAGCTGCTGCTGGCCGAGGCGTATGTCCGACGCGACCGGGTCGCCCTGGTGGCGTTCCGCGGCAGCGGTGCGGAACTGGTGCTGCCGCCGACCCGCTCGCTCACCCGGGCGAAGCGCGGCCTCTCGGGCCTGCCGGGCGGGGGTGGGACGCCGCTGGCCGCCGGGATCGATGCGGCACTCAACGTGGCGCTCGGCGTGCGCCGGAGCGGAAGCCGACCGGTCATCGTGCTGCTGACTGACGGACGCGCCAACGTGGCACGCTCGGGGGAGGGCGGCCGGGCCCGGGCCGGGGCCGAAGCCCTGCAGGCGGGCCGGGCGCTCCGGGCGGCCGGGTTGCCGGCCCTGGTGATCGATACCGGGGCCCGGGGCGAAGGCGCCCGGGCGGTCGCCGAGGCGATGGCGGCCCGCTATCTCGTGCTGCCGCGGGCCGATGCCGGCCTGCTCAGCGCCGCGGTACGGGCCGCGCTCTGAGCAGAAAGGTTGGGCGAGGCCGAACCCGGTCGAGGATCAGAGGTGGTACCCGGCCCCGAGATCGGCGACGCGCTGGTTGTGGGACATCCAGGCGTTCAGCATCTCGCGGAACAGGCCTCGGAAGCTCCAGCGGCCGTTGGTCGAGCTGGCAAAGTGATGGGTCGAGGAGGTGAAGACGATCATGGCCGGTTCCAACGGTGAGAGATGCGCGGTGCCTGCGTTCGCCCCTTTGATGCTCTCGATGCTGCGTCGCAGCAATCCAGGCTGCGGCAGCGGTGGCATGCGATTTCCGCATGCGTTCTCAGTGCTTTACGAAATATTTCCAACCCAGAACGATAGCGCAGCCATGATCCATATAGCTACCTTTGGTGCGTCGCGGAACGATGGCCGGTGCTGAGGCCCCGCGACGCCGACCGGCCCGATTGGGCAGTCGAGGGCCGGGATTGGCCGCATCGGGACGCGAGCCGCTTCGTTGAGGCGGCGGGCCTGCGCTGGCATGTCCAGGAGTTCGGGCGGCCCGAGGCGCCGGTGCTGCTGCTCCTGCACGGGACCGGGGCGGCCACCCATTCCTGGCGCGGGCTCGCACCGCTCCTGGCCCACGATTACTTCGTCATCGCCCCGGACCTTCCGGGCCACGGCTTCACCGATCCCCTGCCGGACGCCGACCTGTCGCTGCCCGGCATGGCCAGGGCCGTGGCGGGGCTCGTGGGCGTGCTCGGACGCCCGCCCATCGTGGCGGCCGGTCACTCGGCTGGGGCGGCCGTGCTGGCGCGGATGTGCCTGGACGGGTCGATCGCGCCGCGCCTGCTCGCGGCATTTAACGGCGCGCTGGCGCCGTTGCCCGGGGCGGCGAGCCTGCTGTTCCCCGGCATGGCGAGGCTGCTGTTCCTCAACCCGTTCACGCCGAGGATCTTCGCCTGGACGGCGGACCGGTCGGCGGCCAAAAAGCTGATCGAGGGGACGGGCTCGCGGCTCGATCCGCAGGGCGTCGATCTCTACAGGCGCCTGTTCGCCCGGGCCGGGCACGTCCGCGGCGCCCTCGGCATGATGGCGAACTGGGACCTGGCCGGGCTGCACCGGGCGCTGCCGGAGCTCACGACCCGGACCCTGCTGATCGTCGGCGGCGACGACCGGGCGATCCGACCCGACACCGCCTTCTCGGTCCGCGACCGCTTGCCCGACGCCCGCGTCGCGCTGATCCGGGGGCTCGGCCATCTCGCGCACGAGGAGGCTCCCGAGCGGGTCGCCGAGGTGCTGCACGAGGAGGCCCGGGCCGCGGGCATTCTCGGCGTCTGACGGGACTGGCGCCGGGTTTGCGTGGGTCGTAGAGCCAACCGCAAGGTACAGGGCCTGCGGCGAGGCCAAGATGAAGGAGTGGCCGGGACGATGGCGAGACCCGTGATCGGCGTCATCGGAAACGCGCGCCTGCTCGACAACCGGTTCACGGCACAGATCGTCGGCCAGAACAACCTCCGGGCGGTGGCCGAAGTGGCCGAGGCCCTGCCGCTGATGTTCGCCGGCTGCCCCGGGATCACCGATCTCGGCGACCTCCTCGACACGGTCGACGGCATCCTGCTCACCGGCGGCCGCGCCAACGTCCATCCAACCCGGTTCAGCACCGCGGCGGACCCCGCCCACGAGCCCTACGACGAGGCCCGCGACGCGACGGCGCTTCCGCTGATCGAGGCCTGCGTGGCGCGGGGCGTACCACTGTTCGGCATCTGCCGCGGGTTTCAGGAGATGAACGTCGCCTTCGGTGGCAGCCTGCACCCGGAGATCCGCAACCTGCCCGGGCGCCTCAACCACCGGATGCCACGGCTCGAGAACGGCGAGATTCACCCGGACCTCGAAGTGGTGTTCGCCGACCGCCACGCGGTCCGCCTCACCCCGGGCGGCGCCTTCGCGCGGCTGCTCGGGCGCGAGACGATCCGGGTGAACTCCTTGCACGGCCAGGGCATCCTGAAGCCGGGCGCCCGTATCGTGATCGAAGGCATCGCCGAGGACGACACCATCGAGGCGATCCGCATCCACGACGCGCCGGGCTTCGCCCTGGGCGTGCAATGGCACCCGGAGCACGACGCCGCGACCAACCCGATCAACCGGGCGTTGTTTGCGGCGTTCGGGGCTGCGACGGCGCGGAGGCGGGCCTCACGATGAGAGGCGTTGGATAGACCCTGCGACGGCCCACTATCGGCATCGCCGATCAGGCCGGCACCCTTCGATATCGCGCTGCTGCGAACGCATTTACTGCAGAAAGCAAATTGACCACACCGCGAAACGCTTTTGTTTTGATCTAGTAACAGCAGCACCGGGCGTCTGGGCGGGATCAGCACGGTCCGGCAGATGGGCAACGCGCTCGGGGACCCTGCGCGGGCGCGTCGGCTACGCCTTCGACCGCACCCTCGTGTACGGCACCGGCGGCTTCGCCTACGCAGGCGAGACCTGCCGCGGCGTCTTCCAGACGGCGGCAGCTCGCGCGTCGAGACCGGCTATGCCGTCGGCGGCGGCATCGAGTTCGCCCTGCCCACCGATTCGGCGTTCAATATCTTCCACACCAACGCCGTGACCCTCAGAGGCAAGGCGCTGTACTACGATTTCGGACGCCGCACCGTCCCGGTCGTGGCGGTCGGACCGGGCGTCGGCGCCTACGTGGCGCGCTTCCGGAACGAGGGCGTGCTCGGCCGCTTCGGCTTGAACTACAAGTTCGGCAGCTAAAGCATCGCTCCGGAAGGCGGCCGCCGGCTCGTCGATGGCTTCGCGGTCCGCTCAGGACTGCAAGCGCTCGCCGCCGACAGGGATCCCGGCTCGGTCGAGCGAGGGCCTCGCATCAAGGATCTGGCGCATTCGGCAAAAGGCCGAGTAAGTATGGCCTTCTGTTTCCGTCGGTCGGCCTTTCGTCCTCCGCATCGGCCCTGACGAGCCCGAGCGGCGTTCGCATCCGCGCCTCACGGCCGCTTCGGCACCGGCCGCCGGCAATAGGCGCGCGCCTCCGCGTCCGAGAGGCCGTCCTGGGCCGTCACACATTGATCGAGGGTCAGGCCGATGCTGGCCGCGTAGGTCTGGTTCGGCGACAGGGCCTCGCGGGCGAGACCCGCCAGGTAGACCAGGAACGCGGCCACCGCGACCAGGGTCACGGCCACGATGGCGCGGTTCAGCATCGGTCCCGCTCCCGTCCACGCCGGAGGACCCAGCGGCCCATCACGGGAACCCGACCAACAGTTGCGCCAGCGCGAGCAGCACGAGGCCCGCGCAGATCAGCACGACGGCGGTGCGATCGAGATCAGGCCGGCCCATCGCGGGCCGGCCTAACCCATCGTGCCGGGTACTGGAACCGGTACGATACGCTGGCTTTCTGATGCGCATCGGCTTTTTGCCGAACACCGGTGGCCGCCTTTCAGGATGATGCTCCCGCATCCGCCGTAGAGCGGGCGGCGCCCGGCGCGGAGCTCACTGGAGCACGCCCCACAGGCCCGCGGCCAGGCCGAAGGTGAGCGCCAGCATCGCGGCGCCGAGCAGGGCGCGATCGATCCTGCGTGCGATGCGAGCCTCAGACTGCAACACGATCATGGCGCGCCCTCCCTCGGGCCGTAGAATGGGGAGCGCCTGTTGCTGCTCGATGTCCCCGCGTCTCTGTCCCTATCGGCGCGTCGGCGCGGCACAGGAACACCCCGGTCGAGCCATCGTTGGACCCATAACCCAACGCGAGACCCCGCATGACCACAGATCCCCTGCACAAGTATCCCCGTCCGCCGTTCGAGGCGCAGCCGCAGAGCTTTCCGGGCAAGACCGGCCGCATGGCGCCCGAGCCCGATCACGGCGAGGAGAGCTACAAGGGCGCGGGCAAGCTCACCGGCAAGGTCGCGCTGATCACCGGTGGCGACAGCGGCATCGGCCGCGCGGTGGCGATCGCCTACGCCCGCGAGGGGGCCGACGTCGCTATCTCGTACCTGCCCGACGAGCAGGCGGATGCCGAGGCGGTGAGCGGCTGGATCGAGAAGGCGGGTCGGCGCGCGCTGCTGCTGCCGGGCGACCTCAAGGATCCCGCCTACGGCCGCTCGATCGTGGCCCGCACCGCAGAGACCTTCGGACGCCTCGACGTGCTTGTGAACAACGGCGCGTTCCAGCAGCCGAACCAGGGCCTGGACGCCATCGAGGACGCCATCTTCGAGGACCATTTCCGCACGAACGTGTTCGGCCCGTTCTACGTGACCAAGGCGGCGCTCGCCCACCTGAAGCCCGGCGCGTCGGTGATCTTCACCTCCTCGGTGAATTCCAAGCATCCGATGCCGTCCCTCATGGCCTATAGTGCGACCAAGGGCGCACTGAGCAACATGGTGCTGAGCCTGTCCCAACTCCTGGCCGAGAAGGGCATCCGGGTGAACGGCGTGCTGCCGGGCCCGATCTGGACGCCGTTCATCCCGTCCGGAATGAGCCAGGATTCGGTGAAATCCTTCGGTAGCCAGGTGCCGTTCGGCCGCCCGGGCCAGCCGGCCGAGCTCGCCTCCGCGTACGTGATGCTGGCCTCCGAGGAGAGCAGCTACACGTCGGGGGCGCTCGTCACCGTGGCCGGCGCGATGCCGGTGTTCTGAGACGGACCGCTCCCGCTTTCTGCATCCGGGAACACCGCCGGGCTTGCCACCGGGCGGTGTCCCAGACCCGCGCGCTTTTCGAGGCTCGCCCGCCCGTGGTATCAACAGGCCTCCTCCTCGATCCACCGGAAGACACCGACCGCGCCCCGAGGCGCGGGGCGCCGGCAGGACACGGGTCAACACGGATCTTGCACACGTGACGGCGGCTGAGACTTGCGGCGCACTTCCGGGATGGCGGTTCTCCGTCGCCCCGATGATGGACTGGACCGATCGCCATTGCCGGGCCTTCCACCGCACCCTCTCGGCGCGGGCGCGGCTTTATACCGAGATGGTGACCACGGGCGCGGTGCTGCATGGCCCGCGCGAACGGCTACTTGGGTTCTCCGAGCAGGAGCATCCGGTCGCGGTCCAGCTCGGCGGGTCGGATCCGGCCGAGCTGGCGCAGGCGGCGCGGATCGCGGCGGAGTTCGGCTACGCCGAGATCAACCTCAATGTCGGCTGCCCGTCCGATCGGGTGCAGGACGGCCGCTTCGGCGCCTGCCTGATGCGCGAGCCGGCCCTGGTCGGCGACTGCGTGGCAGCCTTGAAGGCAGCCGTGTCGGTTCCCGTGACGGTCAAGTGCCGGATCGGCGTCGACGACCAGGATCCCGAGGCGGCCCTGGATGCGCTCGCCGACGCGGTCGTGGCCGCGGGGGTGGACGGGCTGATCGTCCACGCCCGCAAGGCCTGGCTCCAGGGGCTGTCGCCCAAGGAGAACCGCGACGTGCCGCCCCTCGATTACGGCCGCGCCGCACGGCTGAAGCGGCGGCTCGGCGCCCTGCCGGTGGCGGTCAACGGCGGGCTGCGCGACCTGGATACGGTGCGCGCGCACCTCGCCGAGGTGGACGGCGCGATGGTCGGGCGCGCCGCCTATACCGAGCCGGCGCTGTTGCTCGGCGTCGATCCGGAGCTGTTCGGCGTGGCCGCGCCCGTCCCTGACGCCTTCGCGGCCATGGCAGCGTTCGAGCCCTACCTGGCTGAGGTCCTGGCCCGGGGCGAGCGTCTGCATGCCGTGACTCGCCACATGCTCGGTCTGTTCAACGGGAGGCCCGGCGCCCGGGCCTTCCGGCGCCACCTCTCGACCCACGGAATGCGGCCCGATGCCGGACTCCAGACCCTGCGGGATGCGGTCGCCCTGGTCTCGCGCGAAGTGCCGGAGGCGCGGGCGGCGTGAGCGGCGCCCCGTCTCAGCGTATCGTGCCGGGCATCTGTACGATGCGCTAGATCACTGATCCGCATTGTCTTTTCCGAAGGCGGCAGCCGGCTCTTGGAACGATGCTTCAGGGCGGGCTCAGGATCAGCCGGTCGCCTCGGACCTCGTAGGCCGACAGGCGCGTCAGGAAGGTCTGGCCCAGCAGGTTGCCGGCCAGCGAGCCCGGCCGCGCCACCATGGCGTTCACCCGGCGCTCGGTGATGGTGCCGATGCGCAGAGAATCCAGCTGGATCGGCGCCGCATACGCTATGCCGTTGGCCGTGGACACCCGGGCGGTGAAGTCGGCCGCCGCCGGGGTGAGACCCAGGGCGGCGGCATTCTCGGCGGTCAGCACCACGCTGCTCGCGCCGGTGTCGAACAGGAACGGCTGCACGCGGCCGTTGACCTCGGCCTCAACCCGGAAGTCGCCGTCCGCCCGCCGGGTGATCGTGACGCCGCCGCCGGGCCCGGAGACGGCCGAGCCCGGCCGGAGTTCGCTGAGCATCCGGGCCCCAACGCCCTGGAACTGGCCGCGGTAGCTGTAACCGATGACCAGGGCGAGCCCGATCAGCGCCCAGGCCAGGAGCGCCCGCAGGCTCGGGCCGAGCGAGGTCGTGATCTGCCGCCAGTAGCCGGCGACCACCAGGATCAGGATGCCCCCCGTCGAGGCGAGCCCGGCGAGGTGGTCGGGCTCGATCACGCCGCCGATGGTGTCGCTGCCGTCGCTGAGGACCAGCACGGCCATGACCAGCGCGATGGCGGCGAGCCCGAGATAGATCATGACGGCAGCGGCTCCTCGAGGGGGATGAAACCCGCCGCGCGCAGCCGCGCGCCGAGCCCGGCCATGATGGCGCGCCGCCGCGCCTCCGGCATCCCGCCCCAGGTGGCGATCTCGTCGCGGGTCCGACCGCAGCCGCGGCACAACCCGCTGCCGGCGTCGAGCACGCAGACCTTGGTGCAGGGGGACGAGGGTTTGGGCGCGGGCTGCATCGCGGATCCTTGGCCGACGGATCGTGGCCCGATCAAGGCCCTGAATGCCGCATCAATCCGCCAACGCCGCCACCAGGGCCAGCAGCGCGGCGATCTCGGCGAGCTGCTGGCAGGCGCCGATCACGTCGCCGGTCTGGCCGCCGATCTTGCTTCGGGCGAGCCGGGTGAGGGCGAGCACCGCGAAGCCGGCGCACGGGATCATCAGCGCGACGCCGGCCACCGGCAGGCCGAGAAGAACGCTTCCCAGCGCGACGGCGAGGCCGCTGCCGAGGGCGATCCGAAGGCTCCCCCGGTCCGGGCGGCCGACCGCGGCGGAGAGCCCCCCGGGGCGGGCCGGCGGCAGCAGCACCATCGGGGCGAGCGCCGCGAGCCGCGACAGGGCGGCGACCAGGACGAGCGCGGTCGCGGCGGCGTAGCCGGCGCGGTCCAGGAGCGTCGCCAGCGCGCCGATGCGCAGGGCGAGCGCCAGGACCAGGGCCGCCCCGCCATAGGCGCCGATCCGGCTGTCACGCATGATCTCCAGGCGCCGTTCAAGCGTGGCGCCGCCCCCGAAGCCGTCGGCGACGTCGGCCAGGCCATCCTCGTGGAGCGCCCCGGTGGCCAGGACCATGACGGCCACCGCGAGGGTCGCGGCCAGGAACGGCCCGAGCCCGATCCACCAGCCGGCCGCCAGCGTCAGGGCGGCGGGCAGGGCCAGGATCACGCCGGCCAGCGGCAGCATCCGGGGCAGGGCGGTGAAATCGGGGACCCGGTGCGGATCGGGCTCGCCGGGCAGTTGCGGGATGGGCAGGCGGGAGTAGAACCGCAGGCACCCGGCGAGGTCGTAGAGGGCGGCGCGCCCGGGCCAGTCGGCCTCCCCGCCGGTCTGCCTGTCCATCGCGGTCACTCCCCCACCGCCCCCGGCGGGGCGAGCCGATCGCGAACGGTCGGGCGGCGCAGGACCACTATAGTCGCCCCGCCACGTCGCCGTCTCCCCGTTCGCGGGCGCCCACAGGAAATCATCGCCGCCATGACCGACGCCGCCAAGACTGATCCAGGTCCGTTCGACGACATCCGCAACCTGCTCAAGGCGATGCCGGGCCCGGACCGGGACGCGCAGGAGGCGGTGGCCGCCCGGGACGCGAGCCTGACCAAGCCGGCGGGCTCGCTCGGACGGATGGAGAGCCTCGTCTCCTGGCTGGCGGCCTGGCAGGGCAAGGCGCCGCCGAGCCTCGACAGGCCGCTGGTCTGCGTCTTCGCCGGCAGTCACGGGGTGACGCGCAAGGGCGTCTCGGCCTTCCCGGACGCGGTCAACCGCCAGATGCTCGACAACTTCGCGGCCGGCGGGGCGGCGATAAACCAGATCTGCGCGGCCTACGGGCTCGGCTTCAAGGTGTTCGACTTGGCCCTCGACATGCCGACCGGCGACATCACCGAAGGCCCGGCGCTCGATGAGCGCGCCACCGTGGCGACCATGGCGTTCGGCATGGAGGCGGTGGCCGCCGGCACCGATTGCCTCGGCATCGGCGAGATGGGCATCGGCAACACCACGGTGGCTGCCGCCCTCTACGCCGCCCTGTTCGGCGGCGAGCCCGCCCACTGGGTCGGACGCGGCACCGGCGTCGACCAGGATGGGCTCGCCCGGAAAGTGGCAGCCGTCGAAGCCGCGCTGGCTTACCATGCCGGCCATCTCGACGACCCGCTCCAGGTGCTCGCCCGGCTCGGCGGCCGCGAGATCGCCGCCATGGCGGGCGCGATCCTAGCGGCCCGGCTGCAGCGCATCCCGGTGGTGATCGACGGCTACGTCGCCACCGCGGCGGCGGCACTGCTGCACGCCGTGGACCCGACCGCGCTCGACCATTGCCTGGCCGGCCACGTCTCGGCGGAGGGCGTCCACGCGGAGGTGCTGGAGCGGCTCGGCCTGGTGCCGCTCCTGGCCCTGGGGATGCGGCTCGGCGAGGGCTCGGGGAGCGCCATGGCGATCGGCCTGCTCAAGGGCGCGCTCGCCTGCCACACCGGCATGGCGACCTTCGCGCAGGCGGGCGTTTCAGGGAAGAGCGGCGGGTAGGCGTAGGACCGGACCTCGACGCGCTCGCCTCATTGAGGTCCGGTCTCAGGCGATGGATTTCTGCTCGATCACGCCACGCCACCCCATGCCCCGATAGGTCTCGTAACCGGGCGTCTCGTGGAACGCGACCAGGGCGCCGCGCTCGTTCAGATAATAGCCCTGCGCTTGATCCTCGGTGCGAAGTGGGTAGGTCTCGCTCAGCATGCCCTGCCCCCACGAGCAGGCGATCACCCGGTGGCGCGCGTCCAGAAGCATCACGCGGGTCCGCTCCTTCTCGCCGGCCCCTAGCCGGACGCCGTCGACGATGGCCTTGGCTTGCGGCTGCCAGTCGAAATGGATCGCCAGAACGCCAAGTGGCGCGCCGTCGCTTCGACCGTCGGCGCGAATGCTCGCGCAGTAGGTGGCGACTTGCGCGCCCCGGAGCCGAGTCTCGGTCCGCACGTCGGCCACAGCGAAGGCGTCGCCGCTCCGCAGTGTCACGGCATCCCTGAACCAAGATTCTCGCCCGACCTCCGAGCCGACGACGTCCGGGTATGTGTCGGGGCGGCCGTTCGCGAGGACGCGGCCGTCCAAATCGCACAGCCACAGGTCCAGGTAGACTGTGTACGCAGAGAGGATGACGCCCAGACGTTGTGTAGCGTAGGCGGCCGCCTCCGCGCTCGGGTCGGAGCCGCATGCGACGACCGCCGCGTCCGTTGCCCACCAGCGCACGTCGCAGGTCCGCTCGTAGAGATTACGGTCTATCAACTCGACGGCGTTCAGGGCCAGGTCCACGCTGCGGACGGCGGAAGCCTCGTCGGTCAGGCGGCTCACTGCCTGGGTCAGATCGTCGACGCCGGTACTCAGGTCCAGACGCAGGATCGAGGTCAGTCGATCGACCTGCGTCGACACGGCGCGGACTTCCTGGGCGACGACCGAGAAGCCCAGCCCCTTCTCGCCGGCATGCGCCGCCTCGATCAGCGCGTTCAGAGCCAGCAGCTTCATGCGGCTGGCAATGGTTTGAATGGATGTCAGATGCGAGGTCGCTTGGCTCTTCAATGTCTGGGCCGATATGTTCACAAGATCCGCAACAGCAAAATTGCTCATATCCGCCTCATGCGTTTGACATAACGGGAATATTATCGAGTAAATCTGGCGTGAATAAATAAGCATGATTTATGCCAGACGATATGATGTCATTCCGTATCGTCAAAAATTTGATTTTTATAATATATCTATACTACAAATTATCAACTTGCTGTCACACGTTAGGTAGAAATTCTAAAATTCAGCACAATATTATTATCGTAGCAAGTCAATTTCGAAAAATCTACGACTTTGCATAGATATAGGAAAACAGACGCAGAGAGGAAACGCCCATCGGCACGTCACGCTCATTCACGCCCTGGAGAGGCTGGGGCATCACAGCGGACGCTGGCGATCCGAGGGGAAATGGAGACGCGTCAGCCGGTTGCCTCCGTCGAACCATGTTTTGCATGGAGGCTATCGTCGGCGCTATTCCGGCGCTCCGACCGCCCGGCCTTGCGACCGCGACCCATGAACATCACCCAAGCCTTCACCTTCGAGGCGGCCCACCGGCTGCCGAACGTGCCCGCGACGCATCGCTGCCATCGGATGCACGGGCATTCCTACCGCGTCGAGCTGACCGTCTCCGGGCCCGTGGATCCCCATACCGGCTGGGTGATCGACTTCTACGAGATCGAGAGCATCTTCGGGCCGCTGCTGGCGCGGCTCGACCACCATTGCCTCAACGAAATCGAGGGGCTGGAAAACCCGACCGCCGAGAATATCGCGGCCTGGATCTGGCAACGGCTGCGGCCGGATCTGCCGGGGCTCGCCCGGGTGCGGGTCGCGGAGACGCCGATGTCCTGGGCGGAGTACGATGGCGACTGACGACACGATCATCGGCGACCGCTCGGCGCTGGTCCTGTTCTCCGGCGGCCAGGATTCGGCCACGTGCCTCGCCTGGGCGCTCGACCGGTACGACCATGTCGAGACGTTGGGGTTCGATTATGGCCAGCGTCACCGGGTCGAGCTGGATCGTCGGGCCGTGCTGCGGGCCGGCATGGGCCGCATCGACCCCACCTGGGCGGGACGCCTCGGTGACGACCACACGGTCGCGCTCGAAGCGCTGGGAAAAATCTCCGAGACGGCGCTGACCCGGGACGCCGAGATCGGGTTCGAGGCGTCGGGCCTGCCCAACACCTTCGTGCCCGGTCGCAACCTCGTGTTCCTGACCTTCGCGGCGGCGCTCGCCTACCGGCGCGGCATCCGGCACGTGGTCGGCGGCATGTGCGAGACCGACTATTCCGGCTATCCCGATTGCCGGGACGACACGATCAAGGCGCTGCAGGTCGCGCTGAACCTCGGCATGGAGCGCCGTTTCGTGCTGCACACGCCGCTGATGTGGCTCGACAAGGCGCAGACCTGGGGCCTCGCCGAGGCTCTGGGCGAGCGGGCGCTCGTCGACCTGATCGTGGAGGACAGCCACACCTGTTATCTCGGCGAGCGCGGGGCACGGCATGCCTGGGGCTACGGTTGCGGCACCTGCCCGGCCTGCCGGCTGCGGGCGGACGGCTTCGCAAGGTTCACCGCGGCCTGAGACCGTCCACCAGCACCGCCAGCGTCCCCGAAAACGCCGCCGGGCTCGCGAACAGCCGCTCCATCAGCAGCGCCCCCTCCAGCGTAGCGATGACGTAGCGGGCGAGCGCGGCCGGTTCCTGGCCACGCTGGACGCTGCCGTCAGCCTGGCCCGCGCGCAGGATCGTCTCCAGCCAGGCGAGATGCGTCTCGAAGAACGCCGCGATGTCGGCGCGCAGGCGCTCGGGCAGGGCCTCGCCCTCGATGGCCAAAGCCGCGCACAGGCACCCGAGCCCCTGCTCGACGCCGCCGAGATAGAGCCGGCCATAGGCCGCGATCCGGCCGGGACCGTCCGGCACCGCGGTGCCGATCCCCGTGAGGGCGTCGTCGTAGCGCGCCGCGTAAGCTGCCACCAGGGCGGCGCCGAGATCGACCTTGGTGGGAAAATGATGGTGGATGCTCGCCTTGCGGATCCCCACCGCTCCGGCGAGGTCGGCGTAGCTGAAACCGGCATAGCCGCGCCCCCGGACCAGAATCTCGGCTTGGCTCAGCAGCTCGGCCCGTGTGTCGCGCATCGCTCAGACATCGTTTCTGGGGCTCGCGCGAACGTGTGACGGTCCGGGGCCCGACCTCCAACATGCCACTTGACCACCGAAAGATCTACCTACTTAATGGTAGGCAAGAAGAATAGGGAGGTTCCGGCATGACGGCGTCCGCCGTCCATCAAGGCGAATCCGTCGCCGTAGGCCGCCCCCTGTCGCGGCGTGACGCCCTGTTCGCCGGCCTCTGCCTGTGCTGCCTGCCGGGTCTCGGGCGCGCCGCCGAGGGCTTCGCGATGGAGGAGGTCGGACCCGGCATCTTCATGCGCCAGGGCCTGACCGCGGACGCTTCGACCGACAACGCCGACGCCATCGCCAATATCGGTTTCCTCATCGGCCGGGACGGCGTGCTCGTGACCGAGACCGGCGGCAGCTTGGTGGACGGCCAGTGGCTGCGGGCCGAGATCGCCAAGCGAACCCCGAAGCCGATCACCCACGTGGTGCTGACCCATGTCCATCCGGACCACGTGTTCGGGGCAGGGGCCTTCGTGCAGGACAAGCCGGTCTTCATCGGCCACGCCAAGCTCGCCGAGGCCCTGCGTGCGCGGGGCGAATTCTACCGTCAGCGCCTGATCGAGATGCTCGGCGCCGATCGCACCGGGCCGGTGGTCTACCCGACGCTGAGCGTGGCCGACACGGCCGAGATCGACCTCGGCGACCGGCGCCTGACCTTCACGGCGCACGGGCCGGCCCATACCAGCTGCGACCTGTCGATGCGCGATTCCGCCAGCGGCCTTCTGTTCCCCGCCGACCTGCTGTTCGTGAACCGGATCCCGTCCCTCGACGGCAGCCTGCGGGGCTGGCTCAAGGAGATCGAGCGGCTGAAGGCCATGGGGGCGACCCGGGCGGTGCCGGGCCATGGGCCGGTCTCTGTCGATCTCGCCCCGGCACTGGACGACCTGAGCGGCTACCTGACCGCCCTGCGCGACGGCACCCGGGCGGCGATCGCCAAGGATGTCTCGATCGAGAAGGCGGTGGCCAGCGTCGCCCGGGACCAGCGGGACAAGTGGGCCCTGTTCGACACCTATAACGGCCGCAACGTCACCGTGGCCTATCAGGAACTCGAGTGGGAATAGTCGCTCGAACCTCCATATTGAGACCAACCGGGAGAAACGCCATGACGCTCAAGACCGCCCACGCGGCAGCGCTCGCCCTGATCCTCGCAACCACCGCCCTGTCGGGACCCGTCCGGGCCGCCGGCGCCTCCGACACCGAGCAGGAGCGGACCGCGCGCTGGCAGGAGATCGCCAAGTCGATCTTCGGCGACCGCGCCATCGAGACCACCGACAACCTGGTGAAGATCGACGCGCCGGCGCGCGCGCTCGACGCCGCCCTGGTCCCCATCACCCTGACCATGCCGCAGGACGGGCAGATCAAGGCCGTGTCGCTGATCATCGACGACAACCCGGCGCCCTACGCGGCCCGGTTCGAGTTCGGGCCGGCCGCCGACCCGACGGAGCTGAAACTCCGGGTGCGGGTCAACAACTACACCGACATGCATGCCGTGGTGGAGACCCAGGACGGCAAGCTCTACGAGGCCAAGCAGTTCGTGAAGGCGTCCGGCGGCTGCTCGGCCCCGATGGGCATGAGCGACGAGGAGGCCATGAAGGGCATGGGCGACATGCGGATGAAGTTCGCCGAGACGAAGGTCGGCAAGCCCGTGGAGGCGACGCTGATGATCCGCCACCCGAACTTCTCCGGCATGCAGATGAACCAGGTCACCCGCGACTACACGCCGGCCCGCTACATCGACAAGCTCACCGTCTCGGCTGGCGACCGCAAGGTCTTCACGATGACGGGCGACATCTCGATCGCCTCGAACCCGGTGATCAACTTCGCGTTCAAGCCGGACGGCAAGCCGCTCCAGGTCGCGGCGAGCGACAATGCCGGCGGTAGCTGGCAGCACAGCTTCACCCCGCCGAGCCCGACGAACTGACCATGCGGCGCGCATCCCTGATCGGTCGGCTGGCGGCGGCGTTGGCCGCCGTCGGCTGCCTCGCCGCCGCACCGGCCGATTCCCCCGTCAACGTGCCCGAGCCGGAGGGGCTCTACGCCGGTCCGCCCAAGGGCTACACCCCGCAAACCCTGCAGGGCGCCACGGTGGTCGATGCCGACGCGCTCGCCGCCCTGATGACGGGGCCGGACAAACCGGTGCTGATCGACGTCGCCGCCCCCGACCGCAAGCCGTCGAACTTCCCCGAAGGCCGCCTCTGGCTGCCGGTGCATCCCTCGATCCCCGGCTCGATCTGGCTGCCGCTGGCCGGGGCCGAGCCGATCGCCCCGGAGCGGGAGGCCCTGTTCTACGCCCGGGTCGCGGAGCTGACCGGCGGCGAAACGGGAAAACCTGTCGTGGTGTTCTGCCATGTCGAGTGCTGGGGTAGCTGGAACGCGGCCAAGCGTCTGGTCCGCAAGGGCTATACCGGCGTGCGCTGGTTCCCCGAGGGCGTCGAGGGCTGGCAGGAGAGGCACGAGACCATGACCCTGCGGGAGGATCCGGCCTGGAAGGCTGCCGCCGAGCCCCAGGCGGGACGCTGACCCGCGGGGCGGTGCGGTGTATGAAGGGTACCAGAAGCGCTGGGACGGGCCCGCCCTGTACGGGCTCGTTCAGCACGTGGGTCTCCTTCCCCCTCTGCGGGGGAGGGTGGCTCGCGAAGCGGGTCGGGAGGGGGGAGCGCCGTTTCCGAAGGGGTCGCGGCGGAGCTGAGATCCTGCTTCGTCGTGCTGCGCATCTCCCGACCTCTGCTGACGCAGGGGCCATCCTCCCCAACGAACGGGGAGGAAAAACCGTGGTGTTTCGGGCGCCCTCCGCCGACCCCGATGAGCCGAAAGAGGTCTGAACCATGTCGCAGGTCGTGCAGTCGCGCCGGCTCCGAGCCATCGACATCGGAAAGCGCAAAGCCGAGGGGCGCAAGATCATCGCGCTCACCGCCTACCATGCCCACACCGCCGGCATCGTCGATCCCTATTGCGACTTCATCCTGGTGGGCGATTCGCTCGGCATGGTGATGCACGGGATGGAATCGACCATTCCGGTGACCCTGGAGATGATGATCCTGCAGGCGCAGGCGGTGATCCGCGGCACCGCCAAGGCGCTGGTGGTGGTCGACATGCCGTTCGGCTCCTACGAGGCCAGCCGGGAGCAGGCCTTCCTCAACGCCGCCCGGGTGCTCAAGGAGAGCGGGGCGGGGGCGATCAAGATGGAGGGCGGGGCGCATTTCGCCGAGACGGTGGCGTTCCTGGTCCAGCGCGGCGTGCCGGTGATGGGCCATATCGGCCTGACCCCGCAGGCGGTGAACACGATGGGCGGGTTCAAGGTCCAGGGCCGGGCGCCGGACGACGAGCGCCGCCTGCTGGAGGATGCCCGCGCGATCTCAGAGGCCGGGGCCTTCGCGATCGTGCTGGAGGGCATCGTCGAGCCGGTGGCGCGCGCCATCGCGACGTCCCCGCAGGTCACCGCCGCCACCATCGGCATCGGCGCCTCGGCGGTCTGCGACGGGCAGATCCTGGTGCTGGAGGATATGCTGGGCCTGTCCGAGCGCACCCCCAAGTTCGTCCGCCAGTTCGGGTCGCTGCGAGCCCATATCGAGGACGCCGTCAAAGCCTACGCCGACGCCGTGCAGGCCGGGCGGTTCCCGGCGGACGACCACACCTACGGGTAGGGGCGACCACGCGCCCTACGCCGGCGCGCTGGTCCCGGCCGCGTCGGGCAGCAGCATCGTGAGCGCGCGCAGGGCCGCGCTGGCCTCCCCCTTCCAGACCAGGCGGGTCCGGTTGACGCGCAGGTGCGGCGGCAGCGGATGGCGCTCGACCGCCGTGCTCATCACCGCATTGTCGAGCACCGCCGCCGGCACGATGGCGATACCGGTGCCGGCGGCCACGCAGGCCACGATGGCGTGGTACGAGCTCATCTCCAGAACCCGGTCGTAGGACGCCCCATCCTCCGCCAGCCACGCGATCAGGCGCTGGCGATAGGAGCAGCCGTGCGGGAACGCCACCAGGGTCCGCCGGCCGGAGCCGTTGCCGATCCCGGACGCGTTCCGGCCGGTGATCAGCACCAGCTCCTCGTCGAAGGCCGGCACCGACGACAGGCTCACGTGATCGAACGGTTCGGAGACGAAGGCCGCCTCGATCTCGAAGCGCTCGAGGTGCCGGAGCATGGCGCGGCTCGTCCCGGTCTGCAGCTCGATCGTGACGTCGGGGAACTGTGCGTGGAAGGCCGACAGGATCGGCGGCAGCCGCGCGCCCGCCGCGCTCTCCAGCGAACCCAGCCGCAGGACGCCGCGGACCACACCGCTGCGCAGCTCCTGCTCGGCCAGATCGGCCATCCGCAGCAGCGTCTCGGCATGGCCCAGGAGAATGCGTCCCGCCTCGGTGAGGTTCAGGTTGCGGCCCTCGCGGCGGAACAGGGCCACGCCCAGCCGCGCCTCGAACTGCTTGATCCGGGTCGTCACGTTGGACGGGACCCGGTGCAGCCGCGTCGCCGCCCGCGTCACCCCGCCCTCCCGGACCACGCAGCGGAAAATATCGAGATCGTCCAGATCCATCGTTCTCATCAAGAGAACCGTACGTCACAAAAATTCATTTTCCAAGAACGTCCGATCGGTGTTCAAGAGGTGCCGCCATGAGCACGCACCCGCACGCCCCGACCGATCCGAAGCACCCAGCCTGGCCAATCGTCGCCAGCGGCCTCGTCGCCCTCGCGGTCGCGATGGGGATCGGCCGGTTCGCCTTCACGCCCCTGATGCCGCTGATGATGCGCGACGGCACCCTCACCGCCGCCGCGGGCGCCGAATGGGCGGCGGCGAACTATGTCGGGTATTTGGTCGGTGCGCTGACGGCCCCCTGGTTCGCCCGCGCTCCGCTCCGGGGCCTCCTCCTCAGCCTCGCCGGCGTGGCGCTGACGACGGTGGCGATGGCGGCGGCCGATCACGCCGCGCCCGCCGGCCTCGGGGCGGGATTGCGGGCCCTGGCCGGCGTGTTCAGCGCGTGGGCGCTGATCTGCGCGAGCGGCTGGTGCCTGGCCGAGCTTGCCCGGTGCCACGTCGCGCGGCTCGGCGCGTGGATCTACACCGGCGTCGGCCTCGGCATCGCGCTGGCCGGCGCGCTGGCCTGGCTGGGCGGAACCCAACCGGCGACGCGGCTGTGGCTCGAACTGGGCCTCGTCGCAGGGCTGGGTGCGCTGCTCGTCGGGTTCCTGTCCCGGGGACAGGGCATGGCCCCGGCCCGGATCGAGGAGCGCGAGGGCGCGTCCTTCGCACGTCCTTCCCGGAGCGGGCAGGCGGCCCTGGTCCTGTGCTACGGCATCTTCGGGTTCGGCTACATCGTGCCGGCCACGTTCCTGCCGGCGATGGCCCGCGAGCTGGCCTCGGACCCCCGGGTGTTCGGCCTGACCTGGCCGCTGTTCGGCCTCGCCTCGGCCCTGTCGGTGGCGGCGGTGGCCCGGTGGCTGGCGAGCGTGCCGCGGCGGCTTCTCTGGGCGTCGGCCCAGGGCCTCATGGCGCTGGGCACCGGACTGCCCCTGGTCGCCCACACCCTGTGGGCGGTCGCAGCCTCGGCGGTGCTGGTGGGCGGCACCTTCATGGTTGCCACCATGGCGGGCCTGCAACTGGCCCGCGAGGCGCGGCCCGACAACCCGACGCCGCTCCTCGCCCGCATGACCGCCGCCTTCGCGGCCGGGCAAATCCTCGGGCCGGTGCTGGTGCGCCTGCTGGGTCCCGGCCGCCGCGCCGGCTGGGACGCCCTGGACTGCACCGGTGCCATCGCCACGGTTCTACTGGTGCTGACCGCCCTGTGGCTGTGGCGCGCCGCGCGCGCATCGCCCGAGAGGCTGGTGCCCGTCTGACACGGCGTCAGATCGCACAACCCGATCTCGTAAGCCCCCTGGCCGGCACCGTTGAGCGACGCTGTGCCGATCACCCCACCCGCCGCGAGGGCAGCCGCAACCCCGGCGCCGGCCGTTCCAAGAGCACCTCCCGGCGGAAGCGCACCAGGCGTGCCGGCCGTCCGGCGGTGCCGCTGGTGAGGGCCTCGGTCTCCTCCACCAGACCCTGCTGGGCAACGAGCCGGCGAAAGTTCTGCTTGTGCAGCTGCGTGCCCGACAGGGCCTCGACGGTGCGCTGGAGCTGGAGCAGCGTGAAGGCCGGAGGCATCAGCTCGAACACCACCGGGCGATACTTGATCTTGCCGCGGAGCCGGCCGATCGCGGTGGCGAGCACCCGGCGGTGGTCGAAGGCCATCGGCACGCCGGTCGGGTCGTTCGGCACCGCCGGGCCGGCATTGCCGCGCGCCTCCGGGATCAGGCCGGCCTCGAACAGCAACTCGTAGCGCTCCAGCACGCGCTCCTCGTTCCAGGTGCCGCCGTTCATCCCGAAGGTCAGGCCGAGCCGGTCGAGGCGCCGGGTGCGGATCGCGCAATCCGCGGGCTCGGCGGCCCAGGCGGCGAGCCGCGTCTCGATCGCGTCGAGCTGGGGCGGCCGGCCTTTGCGGAAATCCTCGTACGGGAGGTAGCGGTACCAGTTCTGCCACGCCGCCTCGGCCAAGCCGGCCGGGCGCTCCTCCCGGACCAGTGCGAGGTAGGCCACCGAGAGCGAATGCGCGTCCGGCATGTCGGCGGTGCCGGAGCGGTCGCGGTCGCCGAAGGTGTAGAGCTGCTCGACATAGCCGAGGCGCTGGTGCGTCTGCCGCTCGACCCAGGCGCGCAGGCCCCGCTCCAGGGTGGCGTGCTCGGGCACGAGCGGCCCGGCCGGGAGGCCGTCGCCGCGGCCCGGGGCCTGATCCGGAACCCGAATGGTCAGGGCGCGCGGCTCCCCCTTGGTCGCCGCGACGATCACCGCGACGAGGCCCACGGAGGAGCGCTCCGGCAGGGCCTGTGCCCCGCGCGCACCCGTCTGCGCCTCGCCGACCGCCATCGTCCCTCTATAAAACCTCTCCCGCCGGGTGCGGGATCTCAGATCGATACGTCTCTATAGGGGCACAGGATCGCCGCGCGTCAACGCGGCCGTGTGACCGGACGTCTTGCAAAGCCGGCGGCCGCTGCCCAAACAGGGCCGCCCGAGATGCGCCGGCGCGGGGCCGGCGCGGGGCCAGTTCCGGCGGGGGCCGGCGACCAGAATGGCAGCGCGCGCGAACTCCGCGACAGCCGGAAGCCGGCCCGTCGACCTGCGGCTCTACGGCCTCCTCGATGTCGGCGTCTGCGGCGCCGACGGCGATCACTTGGCGCGGCTCGCCGCCGACGCGGCGACGGGGGGCGCGACCCTGCTCCAATACCGCGAGAAGGACATCCCGGACACCCGCGCCGCGCTGGCGCGGATCCGGGCGATCCAGGCTGCCGTGGGCGGGCGGGTGCCTGTGCTGGTCAACGACCGGGTCGATCTGGCCCTGGCGGCCGGGGCGGACGGCGTCCATCTCGGACAGAGCGACCTGCACCCGGCCGAGGCGCGCCGTCTCCTCGGGGAGGGGGCGATCATCGGGCTGACCGTGAAGACCGCCGCCCAAGCCGACGAGCTGTACCGCCTCCCGGTCGACTACGCCTGCATCGGCGGCGTGTTCGCCACCACCAGCAAGGACAATCCGGACCCGCCGGTCGGCCTCGACGGGTTTTCGCGCATCGCCTTCCGGGCCCGGCTTGCCCGGGGCTCCGGCTTGCCGCTCGGCGCCATCGCGGGCATCGGCCTGCACAACGCCGCCCCGGTGATCGCCGCCGGTGCGGACGGCGTCGCGGTGATCACCGCCCTGTTCGGGACCGAGCCGGTGCGCCAGCGTGCCCGGGAGCTGCGCGCGGCCATCGACGCCGCCCTGGCGGCGCGGGGAGACGCGAAGTGAGCGGCGCCAGCCCGATCGCGGTCACTATCGCGGGCTCGGATTCCGGCGGCGGCGCCGGCATCCAGGCCGACCTCAAGACCTTCTCGGCCTTGGGCGTCTACGGCGCCAGCGTGATCACGGCGCTCACCGCCCAGAACACCCGAGGCGTCCAGGGCATCCACGACGTGCCGGCCGATTTCGTGGCCCGGCAGATCGACAGCGTCTTCTCCGATCTGGCGGTCGATGCCGTGAAGATCGGCATGCTGTCGCAGATTGCGGTGATCGAGGCGGTCGCCGACGGGCTGTCACGGTGGGCCGGGACCGCCCCGGTCGTCCTCGACCCCGTGATGGTCGCCACCAGCGGCGACCGGCTGATCTCGGAGGACGCCGTGGCGGCGCTTCGCGAGCGGCTGATGGGCCGGGCCGACCTGATCACCCCCAACCTGCCGGAGGCGGCGGTGCTGCTCGGCGAGCCGGTCGCCGGGGACGAGGCGACAATCGTGGCCCAGGCCCGCCGCCTGGTCGGGCTGGGCGCCCGCGCCGTGCTGATCAAGGGCGGGCACGGGACGGGGGCGATGAGCATCGACCACCTCGTGATGCGGGAGGGTCTCGCACAGACCTTCGCGGCCCAGCGAATCGCCACGCGCAACACCCACGGCACCGGCTGCACGCTCTCCTCCGCAATCGCGGCGGGGCTCGCCCGGGGCCTGACGCTGCCTGAGGCCGTGACGGCCGCCAAGGATTACCTCACGGCCGCGCTCACCGCGGCGGACCGGCTCGCGATCGGCGCCGGCCATGGGCCGGTCCACCACTTCCACGCAATCTGGCGCTAGCTCCCGATCGCCCCTGCCTTGCGTCGGAGCAGCGATTGCGTTTGAAGAAGCGCACGATCGTTCGGATAATGGAACGGCCAGGGTGGACCGGTGACGATGCAGGACCAGGCGGAACGGCCCGACCGGACGCGCGGACGCGACCTGCTGACCGGGGCACAGGTGCTCTCCGGCCAGCTCGGCAAGACGATCCAGCGCCTGCGCAAGGCCTACAACCTCTCACTGTCGGAACTCGCCGAGCAATCGGGCGTGGCAAAGTCGATCATCAGCCAGATCGAGCGCAACGAGACGAACCCGACGCTGGCGACGATCTGGCGGCTGTCCCAGGCGCTCGACGTGTCGATCGACCGGGTCCTGGCGTCGAGCGACGAGGAGCCGTTCATCGAGAAGACCTCCCGGGCGGACACCCCGATCCTGGTCTCGGAGGATGGCAAGGTCCGGCTGGCGATCATCGGCTGGATCAAGACGATCGAGTGGCTGCAATGGTACGAGGTCACGGCCGACCTCGGCGGCGTCCTCGATTCGGACCCGCACCAGCGCGGCTCGGTGGAATCGCTCTCGGTCACCGAGGGCGCGTTCGAGGTCGAGATCGGCGGGATCGTGCAGCGCGCCCGGACCGGCGAGACCCTGCGTTACCGCTGCGACCGGCCCCACCTCGTGCGCTGCACCGAGGGCCCGGCCCGGGCCACCATGGTGGTGATCATGAAGGCCGCGGTGATGGAGTAAGGCGACCGAGGCCTCGGCCCGTCACCGCCCGGTATTCACCCAGCGCACCACGTCGGCCAGCACGGTGGTCAGAGCCTGATCGAGGGCGCGGGCGCCGTTGCCGGCATCGATCTTGGACACCGGCACGCGGGCGGTGAAGATCCGGGCGGCAGTGACCTTGCCGGTACCGTCGGCCACGAGCTTCAGGGACAGGTCGACCACCGCCTCGCCGGTCGTCGCCTGGATGTCGAAGGCGCGGATCTCGCTGATCAGCTGGTAATCCGCCACGACCTTGTCGCCGGGCCGGCTGACCGAACGGAGCCGGCCGGAATTTTCCAGGCTCTGCAGGAGGCGGGTCTGGATCAGCCGCGGCAGCCGGTCGGCCCATTGGCCGCCGCCCAGGAAGGCGAGGGCGCCACCGGATTCACGCACGATGATCCGGTCGGCCTCGAACGGCTGGATCCCCACCGGCTCCGACACCGCGATCGAGCGGCCGGCCGCAACCGGGCGCCCGGCCGGAGGGAGTGCCGCGAGATCGAAGGTCAGGGGCGTCGCACCGCCGCAGCCACCCAGCAGGGCGGCGAGCAGGGTGGCGGCGATGAGGTGGGACGAGCAGCGGGCCATACGCACAACCTGAGGAACCCCGCCGGCGAACGGCAGAGCTGTATAAGCTATGCCGCAGAAACTATCCCTCTCTCGTATAAGTGCCGTGCGCCGGGACACATCGGCCCGGCGCACGATGATTTCACCGGCCGCCGTTGTATTCGGGCAACGACGGCTTGCCGCCGAAGATCACCTGGCTCGGGTCGCGCTCCAGGCTGCGCACGGTGCGGTTCAGGGTGTTGAGGGTGCGCTGTCCGTCTCCCGACAGGGCCTCCACCTCCCGGCGGCCGGTCCCGCTCAGGCGGCCGAAATTCGTCGAGATGCTGGCGGTGCGCTTGTCGAGGTTCTCCGACATGACGCGGAAGGCCTTGCCGGCGTCGCGCACCGAGACCGCGGCCGCGCGGATCTCGGTGAACGTGCTGGAGCCCTCCTGGCCAGCGGCGGAGCCGAGGAAGCTCTGGGCGCCGTTGAGCACCGCGTCGATCTTGTCGGCCGAGGCATTGAGCTTGGCCGCCAGGGAGCGGGCGTCGTGCACGGCGCCCTCGATGTCGGGGCTGGACTTGGACAGGGCCGCCGAGAACCGGTCGGCGTTGTCGATGACGTGGCCGAGCTTCGCCCCGTCCACCGCCTTGACCAGGGTCGCGATGTTCGGGCCCGCATCGGCGAGCGTCTTCGAGAACGCCTCGACGTTGGTGAGCGCGCGATTGATCGCGCCCTCGTTGCCGGCCACGATCCGGTCCAGCCTGGCGAGCATGTCGTCGGCCCGCTGGGCGACCTGCCGGGCCAGCGCCATCATGTCCTGCATGTCGGAG
Organism: Methylobacterium sp. CM6246; assembly: GCF_054818005.1. Classification (NCBI taxonomy): domain Bacteria; kingdom Pseudomonadati; phylum Pseudomonadota; class Alphaproteobacteria; order Hyphomicrobiales; family Methylobacteriaceae; genus Methylobacterium; species Methylobacterium sp. CM6246. The sequence continues at coordinate 4,321,283 of NZ_JBTXKY010000001.1, read as the reverse complement.
GAATCGGCGAAGATCGTCGGCGGCTCCCCGTTGGCCATCGGGGCGAGCACGGGCGCGTCGGCGTTGCCGCCCGACAGGGAGATCACCGAGACGCCGGTCAGCATCGCCGAATCGAGCCGGGCGCGGGTGTCCGCCCGGAGCGGTGTCGAGGGGTCGACCTTGATCTGGGCGAGCACCCGGCGCGGGTCCTGCGGGGCGAGGCGGATATCGGTGACCTCGCCGACCTTGATGCCGTTGAAGTTCACGCTCGACCCGCGGGAGAGCCCGCCGACCGAGCCGGAGAACACGATGCGGACGACTTGGCTCACCTGCCGCGAGGAGCCGCCGGAGAGCCACAGCACGGTGCCGAAGCCCGCCAGGATGACGGCGAGGGTGAAGGCCCCGATGAGGGCGTAGTTCGCGCGGGTTTCCATGCGATCAGCCTGCGGTTCCGCTCGGCGAACACGGTCCGGCCGAGCTGCGTATCCACGATCCCGGATGGGACCGGGACGGGATCAGGGGGAAGAAGCGGTCAGGCATGCGCCGGCACCCCGGGGGTGATGGCGCGAGCCCGCTTGCCGTGGAAGTATGAGCGCAACCAAGGGTGGTCGCTCGCCAGCATCTCCTCGATCGTGCCGGCGGCGATGATCTGCCCGTCGCCCAGCGCCGCGATGCGGTCGCAGGCGGTGTAGAGGCTGTCGAGGTCGTGGGTGACCATGAACACGGTCAGGCCCAGCGTCTCCTTCAGGGTCGAGACGAGGTCGTCGAACTCGCCCGCACCGATCGGGTCGAGGCCCGAGGTCGGCTCGTCGAGGAACAGGATCTCGGGATCGAGCGCCAGGGAGCGGGCGAGCGCCGCGCGCTTGATCATGCCGCCGGACAGCTCGGACGGCAGCTTGTCGGCCGCATCCGGTTGCAAGCCGACCATCTCGATCTTGAGCCGGGCGAACTCGTCGAGCAGGCGTTCGGACAGGTCGAGATGCTCGCGCATCGGCACCTGGATGTTCTGCTTGACGGTCAGCGCCGAGAACAGGGCGCCCTGCTGGAACAGCACGCCCCAGCGCTGCTCCATGCGGCGCCGCTCGGCATAGGTCATGCCGTCGACGTCGCGGCCGAACACCTCGATCGTGCCCGCCCGCTTCGGCGTCAGGCCCAGGATCGTCCGGGTCAGCACCGACTTGCCCTGGCCCGACGGCCCGACGAAGCCCATGATCTCGCCCGCGCGGATGTCGAGGTTCAGCCCCTTGAGGATGGTGCGGTCCCGGAAGCCGACCACGAGGTCGCGCACCCGGATGATGGGCGCGGGGCCAGCGGCGGTCTCGGGCATGGCGGGGGCGATCATCACAGCGGGCTCAGAAATCGATCGCGGCGAAGAACACCGCGAACAATCCATCGAGGACGATGACCATGAAGATGGACTTCACGACTGAGGCCGTGACGTGGCGGCCCAGCGATTCGGCCGAGCCCTCCACGGCGAAGCCCTCGATCGTGGCGAGGATCCCGATGATCAGCGCCATGAACGGCGCCTTGATCAGGCCGACCATGACGTGGTGCACGCCCACCGCCGCCTGGAGCCGGACCAGGAACTGATCCAGCGTCAGCCCGCCGTACAGCATGGCGGTGAGGCCGCCGCCGGTGAGCGCGGCGATGTCGCCGATCAGCGTCAGCATCGGCAGGCCGACCATCAAGGCCAGCACCCGCGGCACGATCAGGATCTCGACGGGATCGAGGCCCATGACCCGGAGGGCATCGACCTCCTCGCGCATGCGCATCGAGCCGATCTCGGCGGTGATCGCCGAGCCCGAGCGGCCCGCCACCATGATCGAGGTGAGCAGGACGCCCATCTCGCGCAGGATCAGGAGGCCGATCAGGTTCACCACGAAGGTCTGGGCGCCGAAGCGCTGGAGCTGGAAGATGCCCTGCTGGGCGACGATGCCGCCGACCAGGAACGAGATCAGCACGATGATCGGGGCGCCGTTGAAGGCCACCTGCTGGATCTGGTTGACCAGGGCGGTGCCCCGGAACGTGCCCGGCCGCAGGGCCACGCGCCCGCAGGCGGCGATCACCTCGCCCAGGAAGGCGAGGGCGGTGACGAACTCGCGACCCCCGCGCACGGTCTCGCGGCCGACGGTGTCGAGGAACCCGACGATGCGGCCGTGCCGCAGCGGGTCCGCCGACTCGACCTCGCGCAGGCGGACCTCGCCCAGCAGGGTCCGGTGCTCGGACCGCACGCCGACATAGGTCAGCGTGCCTCCCGCCTGCTCGATCTCGGCGCGGGTCCGCTCGAGCACCCAGGCGCCCAGCGTGTCGAGCCGCTCGATCCCGGACAGGTCGACCGTCATGGAACCGGCCCGGCCGGCCGCCAGGATGCGCGCCGCATTCGCCTCGACGGTCGGCGCCTGATCGGCGGTCCAGCGCCCGTCGAGCGCCAACCGGCCATCCGCCGGCCGGTCCCGCAGCGATGCGCCGGGAACCATGCCCTCGCTCAGCAAGCCCTAACTCCTCGATTGGAGGCACCACCCTGCCGTGTGGTTATGTCGACATTACGGTTGACGATCCGTATCCGACGTCACGCGGTCGGAGGCGAGCGCCAGACCCAGGCCACAGGCGGCGAGCGGCGCCATCAGCAGGAAGGCGAGGGGGCCGCCGGTCCGGTAGGCGAGCCCGCTCGCCAGGGTGGCGACCACGGAGATTCCGGCGTTGACCGCGCTGAGCGTGCCCTGCGCGCGGCCCCGCGCGCCCTCGGGGGCGAAGGCCGACACCGCCGCCATCGCGCCGAGCTGCGTCGCCCCGAAGGTCAGGCCGTGCAGGCATTGGAGCGGTACCAGGGCGGCCAGGTGGTCGCCGAGAAGATACATGCCGACCGCGCGCAGGATCGCCGCCGCCGCGCCCAGAGCCAGGAGCCGCACCGGGCTGCGCCAGGCGGCGGGGAGGGCGGTGATGCCGGCAAACAGCGCGATCTCGGCCAGCACGCCGGTCGCCCAGAGCGAGCCGACCCAGGCCGGTGCGATCCCCTGGCTGGTCCAGTAGATGCTGCCGAACCCGTAGATCGCCCCGTGGCTCGCCTGGATCGCCGCCGCGGCGCCGATGCAGAGCCACAGCCTGAGCGGCAGGCGCGGCCGCATGGTCCCGGACGGGACCTGCGGCAGCGCCACCACCGAGCGGCTGCGCCAGGCCACGAACCCCGCCGCCAGGGCGAGGCCGGTGAGCAGCAGCGGCACCGCGAGCTGGCCGCCGAGCGCCGAGAGCATCAGGCCGCCCACGAGGTTGGCCAGCAGGAACGCGATGGAGCCCGCCATCCGGATCCGGGCGTAGACCAAGCGGGCGTCGCGGCGCACGGCCGCCAGCGTCAGGTAGTCGATGCACGGCACCAGCGGCGCGCCGGCCACGGCGTTGAGGACGATGAGCGACGCGAGCGCGGGCCAGCCGATCCCGGCGGCGCCGGGCATCAGCGCGTAGGTCAGGCTGAGGGCGAGGCTGCCGAGCATGATCAGCCGCCGCGGACCCAGCCCGCGGTCGAGCAGGCTCATCAGCGGCGCCGTCGCGACGATCCGCGTGGCGATCGGCAGGGCGAGCAGCACGCCGATCACCCCGGCATCGAGGCCGAGCCCGTCGAGCCAGAGCGGCATGAACGGCATCGCGATGCCGATCTCGGTGAAGACGACGGCGTAGAGCAGCGACAGGCGCGCCGGGCCGGACGGTCGATGCAAGGATGGAAGGTCCCGGAGGAAGGGAGGCGGGTTCGGGGCGTCCCGGGTCCCGGGTCCGAACGCCGTAAGCGCCCGTTAAACCCTCCCTGTCAATTTACCGTCTCCCGGTTCGCACCGCGCGCCGGCCTTCGCCGTGCCGTCCTTTCGGGTTCGGAGGGATTCCATGTCCGGTTCAGCCCCCGCAGGCGCCCTCGCCGAGTACGAGGCGATCGAGGCGACGATCTGCCTCAGCGAGCGCGGGCGCTGGTTCCTGGCCGAGTATGCCCGGCGCAACCGGGCCGCCGAGACCGAGATGCTGCTCGGCGCCATGAGCCGGCTCGAGCACGTGGTGACGGCCGAGCGGGACAACCAAGCCTTCGGTCAGCTGCACGGCAACCTCGTCGAGATGGCCGCGGCGATCAGCCAGACCAAGGCCGAGATCGCCGCGATCAGCGCGCGCGACAACGAGCAGACCCGCCTGACGCAGGCCTCCCTGGCGCTGGACGCCATCGTACGCGAGACCGAGCAGGCGACCTCCGACATCCTCGGCTCGGCCGAAGCGATCCAGGAGGCGGCCTGGACCCTGCGCGAGCGGGGCGCCGACGCCCCGACCTGCGACGCGCTGGATCGGCACGCGACCGCGATCTACACGGCCTGCTCGTTCCAGGATCTCACCGCCCAGCGCACCGCCCGGATCGTCTACACATTGCGCTACCTCGAGGACCGGCTCGCGTCGATGATCGCGATCTGGGGCAGCGAGGCCGAGCGGATCCCGCCGATGCCGGTCAACCCGGCGGCCGGGGCCCTGCCAAACGCGCCGCCGCTCGACCTCTGCCAGAGCGACATAGACCGCTACATCGCCATGGAGGTCCCCGCCGTGACGGCGGCGGCGCTCGTCGCCCGCCCGGGAAGCCCGCCGCTGCACGAGGACATCGTGTTCCTGCCGGTCTCGGAGGAGGCGGAGAGTGTGACGGTCGAGGACCTCGCGGCGGCCGACGCGTTCGCAGGCATGGATGCCGTACATGCCGAACCCAGCCCCGACGCGGATCGGGCCGAGTTCGCGGCCGCACCCGCCTTGGAACCGGACTTGCCGGCCTTGAGCTTCGCGGCGATCGACGCGCTGCCGCCGGAGCAGCGGCTCGCGCTGTTCGCCTGACGGCGCGGACGCGCTCGGAGCCTGCTATCAGGGGGGCCCGCCCGCCGAGGGCCGTCAGCCGAAAACGCTTCCGTGGCCCTGAACCTGATCAAGCTCTGCGTCGGACCCGCCTCGATCGCGGACCTCGAAGCCCGTCAGGACCGGTTCCGGACCGAGGCGCTGTGCGAGGGACGTCCGGCTGAACCGTTCCACGTCACCCGCACCCTGCCCAAGCGCCATCGCGAGATCGCCGGCAAGGGCTCGATCTATTGGGTGATCCGCGGGACCCTGTCCTGTCGGCAGGCGATCACCGCGATCGAGAAGCTGACCGGAGAGGACGGCATCCCGCGCTGCCGGCTCGTCTTCGATCCGCGCCTCGTTCCCGTGTCGCCCCGCCCCTGCCGCCCATTCCAGGGCTGGCGCTACCTCACGGCCCGGGACGCGCCGGCCGACCTGGGCGCCGGGCAATCGGGTGATCTCGCCGAGATGCCCGAGGCCCTGCGCCGCGAGCTGGTCGGGCTGGGCCTGCTCTGAGGCCGCGTATCGGCGGCGCGGGCACGTGATGCACCCGCGCCGGCCGTCGTCCTACGCGCCGTCGAAGCGCCCGCTGGCATGGGCCAGCATCGTGTAGACCTTGCCGGTCTCCGAGGTGAGATAGGCGTCGGTCCGCTTGGCGTCGCTGTCGTTCTTGACCACGTCCCCCAACAGCCGCTCGAACTCACCCACGTACCGGTCGACGCTGCGGCGGAACTCCGCATCGGCGCGGTAGCGGCGTTGGATCTCCGCGAAGGTGGTCCGGCCCTGCGGCGTGTAGATGCGCGGGTCGAACAGGTTCGGCTCGCCCCGGCGATAGCGCTCCCACAGGTCGACCACGGTCCGGTGCTCGATCATCCGGGCGATGTCGGTGGAGATCGTGTCCAGCGCGATCCGACCGGTCTCGGCGGGGGCCTGAGACTGCGCCGCGGTCTGGCGGCCCGTCGGGGCCGGGGACGCGGCGCTGGTGGCCGCCGGCTCGGCATCGTCGTCCTCGTCCAGCGAGGCGCGGGTCAGCAGGTCCGACAGCCAGCCGCGCTTGGCGCCGCCCGCCGTCATGGCGGCGGGGCGAGCGGTCGCGGAGGGCCGCGGCGCCTCGATCCGGGCCGGACCGATGGCGGACCGCGCCTGAGCCTGGGGCGCCGGCAGAGCCGGAGTCGAGACCGGCTGAGCCTGCGTCGCAGTCGAAGCGCTGCTCACCTGCGCCGCCGAGACGGCGCGGGATCCACCACCCTCGGCCACCCGGCGCTGGGCCTGCGGCTGGGCCACGTCCACCGAGCGGGTGGTGCGGGACACCAGGGCCGACAGCTCGTTCAGCGCCTTGATCTGGTCGGCCACCACCCGGCGCATCTCGCCGGTGGCATCCTGCGTCTCGCGCGGAAGGTCGAGGACGCCCCGGGCGAGTTCGGCGCGGGTCGCGTCGAGTTCGCCGCGGATCGAGCCCGCCATCTCCCGCAGGGACGAGACGGAGGCACCGAACTTGGTCTGCGCCTCGTCGAGGCCGCTGCGCATCTCCCGAGCGGCCTCCTCGATGGCCTGCCGCACGCCCTGGGCTGCCTTCTCGCTCTCCGCCCCTGCGCTGTCCTTGAGGCCCTCGAAGGCGCTGGTAACCGAAGCCCCCGCGCCCTCCGCCGAGCGGGTCAGCGCCTCGCCGACGGCGCGGGCGCGCTCTTCGGCAGTCCGCAGCGTGCGCTCGATCGTCTCGGCCAGGGCACCGCCCTGCTGCTCCAGGGTGCTGGCTCGCGCCTCGAAGCCGGCCAGCGCCTCCGCGAGCGCGGCCTCGCGGCCCGCCAGGGTCGCCCCAAGGCGCTCCTCGATCGCGGCGAGCGACGAGGCCGCCCGGTCGAGCGCCGAGACGTGCACCGAGGTCTGCTCGCCGAGTGCACGGCCGCGGCCGTCGAGGGACTCGGCGAGGCCGGTCGCCTCGCGGAGCGCCGTGTTGGCGACCTCGCGCAGGGCCTCGACCTGGGACGCCACGCCCGCGGTGGCGCGGCCGGTCTCCGAGGCGATGCGCTGCAGCGCCGACTGGACCTGCTCGACCCGGCCCGCCAGACCCTGCTCGATCGCGCCGAGATTGGTTCCGGCACCGGACACCAGCTCGCCCAGGGCGGCGTTGGCGCCCTCGATCCGCTGGAGGACGGCACCCAGTTCGCGGCCCAGCCGATCGTTGGTCTCGAACAGCTCGGTGAGGGCACGGCCCGCGCCATCGTCGATGGCGGCGCGGAGCAGCTCGGCCGAGGCCCGCGACTGCGCGGCCAGTTCCTCGGTCTGTAGCCGCAGGGTCTCGGCCAGCGGCACGCCGGTCTCGATCAGAACGCGCTCGATCGCGTCGGCACGGTCGGCCAGGGCCCGCGACAGGTCGAGCATCGGCCCGTCGATGGCGGCGCGCAGGCGATCGACATGCCCCTCCAGGCTGTCGCCCACCGCACGGCCGCTGCCGTCGACGCTGGCGATGAGCGCCCCGCCCTTCTCCTCGATGGCGCGGACCAGCACCTCGGCGCTCTCCGCAAGGCGACGGGACAGGGCTTCCCCGCGGGCATCGACCAGGGCGCCGAGCGCGGTGGCGCGGCGCTCGAAGCCGGCCCCCAGCGCCTCGGTGCGGGCGTCGATCAGGCCCGCCAGCGCGGCCTCGCGACGGCTGAGCGTGTCGGCCAGGGCGGCGTTGTGCGCGTCGACCTGCCCGGCATGTGCCCGCGCCCGCTCGTCGAGCGCCGCCACGAGGCTGGCGGTGCGCTCGTCCATGAGGACCGCGAAAGCGTCGTGGCGGTCGTCGAAGGCGGTGGCCAGCGTCTCGGCGCGCTGGGCGACCAGCGTCGCGAACAGCCGCATGCGGCTGTCGATGCGCTGGGTGAAGGCGTCGGCGCGGGCATCGACCCCGCGGGCCAGCGCCTCGCTCTGCGCCTCGACCGTGTGGACCAGGGCTGCGGTACGCCCCTCGACGACGCCGTCGAGGTCGCGGATCCGTGCGTCGAACGCCTCGACCAGCGAACCGGTGCGCCCCTGAGCGGCGTCGAGCAGCGACTGGCTGCGCTCGCTGAGCAGCGTCTCGATCGCTGAACGCGCCTCGTCGAAGGTCGTACGCAGGGTCTCGATCCGGGTGTCCAAGAGGGCGGCCACGCCCGTGGGCGCCGCGTCGAGGAGCGTGCGCAGGTCCTGCGTGTGCGCCTGGACCGCCATGGCGATCTCCCGGCCGCGGCTCTCCACAGAAAGCTCGAGGCTGGATTGCGCCCGCTCGAACAGGGTCCGGAGCTGACCGCTGCGGGCCTCGAAGGTCTCGGCGAACTGCGTCTCGCGGGCCTCGAGCAAGCCGGCGATGGCCGGGTTCGCCTGCTCGATCACGGTCTGCAGTGCCTGGGTGCGATGCTCGATCGTCCCCGCGATCTCGCGGCCGCGGCCATCGACCAGGCGGTCGATCTCCGACTGGGCCTGCGCGAACAGGGCCTGCAGGTCGCCGTTTTGAGCCTCGAAGGCCTGGGCCAGCTGGGTCTCACCCGCCTGCAGCAGGCCGGCGATGGCCGGGCTCGCCTGCTCGATCACGGTCTGCAGTGCCTGGGTGCGATGCTCGATCGTCCCCGCGATCTCGCGGCCGCGGCCATCGACCAGGCGGTCGATCTCCGACTGGGCCTGCGCGAACAGGGCCTGCAGGTCGCCGTTTTGAGCCTCGAAGGCCTGGGCCAGCTGGGTCTCACCCGCCTGCAGCAGGCCGGCGATGGCCGGGCTCGCCTGCTCGATCACGGATTGCAGGGCCTGGGTGCGGTGCTCGATCACCCCGGCGATCTCGCGGCCGCGGCCGTCGACCAGGCGGTCGATCTCCGACTGGGCCTGCGCGAACAGGGCCTGCAGGTCGCCGTTTTGAGCCTCGAAGGCCTGGGCCAGCTGGGTCTCACCCGCCTGCAGCAGGCCGGCGATGGCCGGGCTCGCCTGTTCGATCACGGATTGCAGGGCCTGGGTGCGGTGCTCGATGGTCCCGGCGATCTCGCGGCTGCGGCCATCGACCAGGCGGTCGATCTCTGACTGAGCACGCTCGAACAGGGCACGCAGGTCGGCAAAGCGCGCGTCCAGCAGGTCCGCCATGTCGGTGGGAGCCGCGTCGAGGGTCTGGCGCAGGCCCTCGGTCCGGGTGGTGATCGTGTCGGCGAGTTCCTGGCCGCGCACCTCCACGAGATCGCGCAGGCCTGCCTGAGCCTCCTCGAACAGGGTTTGGAGGCGCTGCGTGCGGCTGTCGAGCGTCGCGGCAAGCTGGCGCTCCCGGGTCTCGACCAGCGCGGTGACGGCGGCGGGCGCCGCCTCCAGCATCGTCCGCAGCGCCTGGATCTTGGTGTCGACCGAGGCGGCGAAGCGGCCGCCCCCGCCTTCCACCACCGCGTCGAGGGCGGTGTGGGCTTCCTCGAACAGGGTCCGCAGGCCCTGGGCGCGGGCGTCCAGGGTCTCAGCGAGGCGGTTGCCGCGGCCCTCGACCAGGTTCTCCAAGTGCCCGAGGCGTTCGTCGAACAGGCCACCGAGCGCCTGGGTCCGGGAATCCAAGGCTCCGGCGGCGCTGCCGAAGGCGTCCTCGACGGCGGCGATCAGCGCGCGGCCGCGGGTGTCCAGCGCCTCGTTGAGCGGGCCCATGCGGCCGTCGAGGGTGCTGGCCAGGGTTCCAGCATGGCCATCCAGCATCACGCGGATCTGGTTGGTGCGGTCGTCGAGCAGGCCGTGGACCGAGCGCACGCCCTCGTCGAGCAGGCCGCTGATGTCGGCGGTGCGGCTCGACAGGGTGTGGCCGAGGCGGCCTTCGCCGGCCTCCAGCATCCGCTCGGCATCCGCGATGGTCTGCTGCAGCTTGGACAGGACGCTGTCGCCGCGCTGGTCGATCAGCTCGGCCAGCGAGGTGCCGCCGCGATCGAACAGGCGCGCCAGCTCGGTGATGCGGCCGCCGATCGCCCCGAACACGGTGCGGCCCTTCTCGTCGAGCTCGCTCGACATGACGGTGATGCGCTCGTCGATCAGCTTCGCGAGCAGCTCCGAGCGCTCGGCGAAGGCCGCGCGCACGGCCTCTGTCCGAGCAGAGAGGGCCGCGTCAGCGCTCTGGGCCCGCTCGTCCACCAGCTGGACGATCTCCTGCACCCGGCCCGACAGCGAGGCCTCGAGAACCCGGGTGGATTCCACGACGGCCCCCGTGAGGCTCCCGATGCTCTCGGCCATCGCCTTGTCGATCCCACCGGTCCGGTCGGTGATCGTCGCGACCAGGTCGCGGGTGCGGCCGGCCAGTTCCTCGTCGACCGCGCGGGTCCGCGCCTCGATCAGGCGGATCGCCTCGAAGGCCTGCACGCCGAAGCTCTCATCCACGAGGCGGGCGCGCTCATCGAGGGCGTTGGCGATTTCCTGCAGACGGCTGATCACGCCGGCGTCGAAATGCTCGGCGCTGCCCGCGATGCGGCGGGCCATCTCGGCGGTGCGCCGATCGATGTCCTGCCCGAGCCCCTCGGCCCGTCCGTCGAGCACCGCGACCAGGTTGCGGCTGCCCTCTTCCATGATCCGGGCCATCTCCCCGGTCCGGGCGGCCAGCGCCTCGTTCAGGGCCTTGCCGCGGGCGTCGATCCGGCCGTCGACGTGATCGACCAGGTTCGCCACGACGTCGCCGATCTCGGCGGCGCGCTTGGCGGAACGCGCTTCCAGGTCGCCGAGATGGGTCTCGACCAGGCTGCCGGCCTCGCGGGCGCGGGTCGCGATGGTCTCGGCCACCGCCTGGCCCTTGACGGTGATGAGCCGGTCCATCTCCTCCAGCCGGGCCCCGACGGTCTCGCCCATCGTCGCGGTGTCGCGGCCGATGCGGTCGGCCAGGATGTCGCCGCGGGCGATGGTCTCCTGCAGGGCGGCGAGGCGGCTGCCCAGCGTCTCGTCGATGGCGCGGACGCGGCCGTCGGCGGTCTCGGCGAAGCTCGCGCCGGTCTGGCTGAGCGTGTCGGCGATCCGCGCACCTTGGCTCGCCACCGCGAGCACGATGTCGCGGCCGGTGCCGCTGATCCGGGTCTGGGTCTCCTCGGCATGGCTGGCCAGGAGTTCGGCCACGCCCTTGCCGTGCTCGCCGAAGGCGGACTCCATCTCGCCGATGCGGGCGGCGAGGTCGTCCGAGATGGCGCGGGCGGCCTGCGCCAGGCTGCCGGTGGCATCGTCGGTGCGGGCGGACAGCTCGCGGTTGAGGTCGTCGAGGGCGCCGCGCAGGGCGGTCACCGCGGCGGAGCTGCGCTCGCCGAGTTCGATGCCGGCCCGGTCGGCGGCATCGCGGAAATGGGTCAGCAGGTTCGCGGTCTCGGCCTCGACCGCGCTGGTCACCTCGGCCGAGCCGTGGCGCAAGGTCTGCAGGGTGTCGGCCAGGCGGGCTGAGGCCGCGCGGGTATGGGCCTCGAGTTCGCCGGTGACGGTGCTCGCGGAGCCGCGAAGGGACTGAACGGCGGCGGCGGCGCCGGCCTCGAAGCCGTGGCCCAGCGCCGAGAAGGCGGATTCCAGGCTCTGCGTGGCCGCCTGTGTCCGGTCGGTGATGTGGCCGCCGGCCCGCTCGGCCGCCGCCTGGACGCGGCCCTCGAGGTCCGAGGCCTGCACGGTCACGGTGTCGTGCAGGCGCGCCGCGATGCCGTCCATGCGCCCGGCCAGGGCGTTGCCGTGCTCGGAAATCGTCTCGGCGATCCGCTCGGCGGTGCCGATCAGGTCGTCGCGCACGGTGCCGGCCTGGCTGGTCAGCGTCTCGCCGACGCCGCCCATGGCCAGCGCCAGGGCGGCCTGGGCGTCGCGTCCGCGGCTCTCGATTGCTTCGGCGACGGAGAGTCCGGCATTCTCGATCTCGGCACGCAGCGCCAGGCCACGGCCGGCGATGTCCTGGGTAAGGGCCGCGCCGGTCTCGGCGAAGCGCGCGGTGATCTGGGTCCCCATCGCGCCGAACCGGTCTGTCAGCTCGGAGCTCCGCGACAGGAAGGCGTTCTCCAGGCCGATCACCGAGCGCTCGAAGCTCTCGCGCACGACGCCGCCCTGGCGTTCCAGGGACTCGCTGACGCGCAGGCCGGTCTCGGCGAGGCTCTGGGCGACGGAGGCGGTGCTCTCGGCGATCCGCCCGGTGAGGGCGTCCCCGGTCGACTGGAACGCGCCGGTCACGTCTTGGGCGCGGGTCTCGAAGGCGCGCGTCAGGCTCTCGCCGACGTCCAGCAGGCTGCCGCGCACGCCCTCGCTCGTGGCCGCGAGGTTCTCGATCAGCTCGTCGCCGCGGCCGGTCATGAGGCTGACGACCCGGTCGCCGGCCTCGCCCAGGGATGCGGTGATGGCCGCGCCGCGGGCGTCGAGCGCCCCGGTCACGCGCTCGCCCGCGCCGTTGAGGGCCAGGACGATCCGCTCGGACGCGCCCTCCAGTTCCTGGCTCAGGCTCTGGTGGGAGCCGGTGATCGCGCCGCGCACCCGCTCGGCGTTGGTGACGATGGATTCCCGCTGCGCCACCAGCTCCTCGACGAGGGAGCGGATGCGGATCTCGTTGTCGGAATAGGCCCGCTCCAAGGTGGCGATCTCGCCACGCACCAGGGTCTCGAGCTCGCCGGCCCGGGCGAGCGCACGCTCGACGCCGTCGCCGACCGCGGCGACTTCCCGGCGCACCGTCTGCGACATGGTCAGGACCGCGTCCGTGGAGAAGCTCTCGGGCTCGGCCAGGCGCACCGCGACTTCGCCGACTGCGCGGGCGACGAGGCGCATCTCCTGCGCCCGTGCGGCCAGCATGGCGGCGATCACGAACAGGACGACCGGTCCGAGCAGGGCCGCAGCGCCCACCGACGCCTGGAGCGGGGTGAGGCCCGAGACGACGCCGCGCAGGTCGCCGCCGGATTGCAGCCAGGCGACCAGCACCAAGCCGGCGACCCAGGCGAGGCCGGCCAGCAACGCGTACAGGTAAGGCTTGGGCGAGGACCGCACCCGCAGGGTCTGCTGCAGGATCCCGATGTTGCGCCGGTCGTCGTTCGCCACCAGCGAGCGGTCGGGCGGCAGCAGGCCGCCCTCGCGGCGCGGGCGCTCCCGGCCGGGCGGGGGCAGGTCGGAGGCGAGGGGCGGGTCGAGGTCGAGGCGCGGCGGCGTCTGGCGGCCGGCCGGATCGAGGGCACCGTCGAGCAGGGGATCGGCATCCCCGACATCGGGCAGGCGCGGCTCGGCGCGGCTCTCGGTGCCGGTCGGCGTCAGGGCGTCGAGGTTCAGCGCCTGCTCGATCGCAGAGAGCGCGGCCTCGGCCGGATCCTTCAGCTTCTTCTCGGTCGCCATTCAACGCCTCGTCACACGGGTTTCACCGGCACCTGGGGAGGCTGATGCCAGAGACGCAACGTCCCGTTTACCATTACAGGATTAGACGCGGACACCGATTGCCGATACCCGAGCCGCCGTCCGACCCCAGAAACCGTTACGAGAATGGTTACCGGGTCCGCCGCCTTCCGGCTCCACCATCTTGGCGCAGATGAGGGTCCCTGCGCGATCCCCGTCCGGCGAATCGGGGGGTGAATCATGGGGAGAGGTTCGGCAACCCCCAGAAGATTGCGGATTCCGGGAGTTCGAGCATGCTGGCCATCGATCGTGCGGAGCTCGATGCGCAGACCTTCGGCGACGCCGAGCTGGCCGACGAGGTGCTGGCGCTGTTTGCCGGGCAATGCCGGTCGATCCTGCCTCGTCTGACCGACCCGTCCCTGCCAGCGGCCCAGCGCGCCGACCTCGCCCACACCCTAAAGGGCTCGGCCTCCGGAGTCGGCGCCACCCGGGTCCGCGCCTGCGCGGACGCCGCCGAGGCACGATTGCGGGCCGGCGCCGAGGCGGTCGCCCTCGACGACCTCGTTCAGGCCGTTGCGGCGGCACTGGCCGAGATCGCGCCGGACGCCGAGTCTTAAGAGCGGCCGTTCGCCGAACATGCGCCGATGCGGCGATCGATCCGGAACGGACCGCCGCCACCGCGCTTGCATTCCATGGCCTCAGCCGCCAAGCAGTCACCCCGCCCGTCGAAGCGAGGCCGCTCGACGCGAGCCCGGAGCCGAGCATGCCCAAGATCACATACGTCGACCACGCCGGGACGGAGAGGACCGTCGAAGGCAGCGTCGGCGCGACCGTGATGGAGACGGCGCTGCGCAACAACGTCCCGGGCATCGATGCGGAGTGCGGCGGCGCCTGCGCCTGCGCCACCTGCCACGTCTACGTCGCCGACGCGTGGATCGACGTCGTGGGCAAGGCCCAGGACATGGAGCAGGACATGCTCGATTTCGCCTCCGACGTGCGCGAGAATTCCCGTCTGTCCTGCCAGATCAAGATCGCCCCGAACCTGGACGGGCTCGTGGTCTCGACCCCGTCCCAGCAGGGGTAGCGGCTCTCACCGCACCAGCACCCGGGCCGCCGCGTCGAGCCCATCGAGGGTGAGGGGGAACATGCGGCCGCCGACGAGCCGCTGCACCATCCCGATCGACTGGGTGTAGCCCCAGTGAGTCTCCGGCACCGGGTTCAGCCACGCCGCCTTCGGGAAATGGGCGAGGAGCCGCTGCAGCCACACGGCGCCCGGCTCCGCGTTCCAGTGCTCCACCGACCCGCCCGGCGTGGCGATCTCGTAGGGGCTCATCGAGGCGTCGCCGACGAACACCACCCGATAGTCGCTGCCGTAAGTGCGGATCACCTCCGGCAGCGGGGTCCTGGCGTCGTGGCGGCGCCGGTTCTCGGTCCAGACCGCCTCGTAGGGGCAGTTGTGGAAGTAGTAATGCGCGAGGTGCTTGAACTCCGAGCGCGCCGCCGAGAACAGCGCCTCCGCCTGCTCGATGTGCCAGTCCATTGAGCCGCCGACGTCTAGGAACAGCAGCACCTTCACGGCATTGCGCCGCTCAGGCCGCAGCCGCACATCGATGTAGCCCTGGCGGGCGCTCTCGCGGATCGTGCCGTCGAGGTCCAGTTCCTCGGCCGCTCCCGTCCGGGCGAAGCGGCGCAGCCGCCGCAGAGCGAGGCGCATAGTGCGCGCGCCGATCTCGCGGTCGTCGTCGAGATCCTTGAACTCGCGCTTGTCCCAGACCTTCACCGCGCGGAAGTTGCGGTTGCCGTCCTGGCCGATGCGGATACCCTCGGGATTGTAGCCGTAGGCGCCGAACGGCGAGGTCCCGCCGGTACCGATCCATTTCGAGCCGCCTTGGTGACGCTCCTTCTGCTCGGCCAACCGCTGCCTCAGGGTCTCGAACAGCTTGTCCCAGCCGAGCGTTTGCAGCTCGGCCTTCTCGGCATCGGTCAGATACGTCTCTGCGAGCTTGCGCAGCCATTCCTCGGGGATGGCTGCAGGCTCCACCGCCTCCCCGAGCGTCTCCAGCCCCTTGAAGACGGTGCCGAACACCCGGTCGAACCGGTCGAGATGCGCCTCGTCCTTCACCAGGGCCGTGCGCGCCAGGAAGTAGAACGCCTCGACGTCCCGCTCGGCCAAGCCCCGGTCGAGGGCGCCGAGCAGGGTCAGGTACTCCTTGAGGGAGACGGGAACCTTGGCATCTCGGAGGGCCGTGAAGAAGTGCAGCAGCATCCCCGAAGAACGCGCCAGCAAAGCGCGCGGGTCAAGCCCGGGCGAATCAGCCAAGTTCTGGATCCGGCAGCCGGCACGTCCGGCGCTGATCTCAGAGTCTTTTCAGATGGTCGACAAGATTCATCGGCAGGCGAAGCGCTAATCCGGAGTCTCCCGGAGAGTCTCCAGAAGCCTCGGAGAGTCATAAGCTGGGCATAACTCACCGAATCTGTTGATATGTGCGGGTCCAAGCCTCGCGCAGACACTGAAACGGTCACGGGAATCGCTCAACTCGGCATCTCAGGTGTGTTCAGCCGCGAGGACGCGTGCCGCACCAACCGAAGCGAGGAGACCAGCAATGGCGGTCATCCTGCGGAATCTGACGGATTTCAAACGGTTTCTCGGGAAGCCGGGTGCGACGATTCAACTAGTGCGCAACACCTTCATGGATCGCCAGCCCGAGACGACCCGGGAGGCCTATCACGCCAAGGGCATGTACGCGCCGCGCGCCGTACAAGCCCTGTCTCGCAAGGCCGCGGTGTTCACCCTGCGGGGGTTCCCCGGGACCGTGTGGCTGTACTGGGACAAGGGCGCGCGCGGCTGGCGCTTCTCGGGGGACACCGTGACGGTCCCGCTGGTCACCGGCCTCGGGCCGGCGGACGAGATCGTGTACCGGTGCAGCTTCGCCGACGGGTTCGAGCCGGCGCCGCGCAACCGCGTCACGCGTCAGCCCAAGCACGCCGAGGCGCATCTCGCCCCGGCGTGAGCCGGCACCCGGCTCACGCTCGCTGCGGGCCGGCTCAGGCCTCCTGGCGCCCGGCCTCCTGACGCGGCGGCGCCTCCTTCTTGGCCGGCGGCTTGCCGAGGGCCTTCCCGACGGTGCGCCGGGCCCGGAAGATCGGCTTGGCCTCGTTCTCGCGCTTCTTGAGCAGCGCGCGGTACTCGTCCCGCCGCTCGTGGATCGACGCGATGACGAGCCCCATCGGCACGCCGACATCGACCAGCACGGCCTCCGACAATTGTAGAGACGCCTCGATCGTCTCCGGCACGGCGTCGTCGACGCCCAGCTCGTAGAGCGCCGAGGCGTGCCGGGCGTCGCGGGCACGGGCGACGATCGTCAGGTCCGGCCGCTCAGCCCGGGCCGCCGCCACCGCCTGCTCAACCGCCCGCGGATTGTCGAGGGTGACCACAAGGGCGCGCGCCGTGGCGATGTCGCAGCGGCGCAAGATCTCGGTGTTGCCCGAATCCCCAAAGTAGACGGGCGCGCCGGCCCGGCGCTGCTCGGCGACCCGGGCCGCGTCGGAATCGAGGGCGAGGTAGGGAATCCCGTGCCGGTCCAGCATCTCGGCGACCTGGCGGCCGACGCGGCCAAAGCCCGCGATCACCACCCGGTTCTCCACCCGCTCCGGAAGCGGCTCCGTCTTCATGGCGGCCTGGGCGGCGCTGGCCGCGCCACGGCTCAGCCTGCGGCCCAAGGCCGCCAGGGCCGGGATCATGATCATGGTGACCGTGGTCACGATGAGCGCGGCGGCGCCGACATCCTCCGGCACCAGCCCGGTGGCCACTGCGCCCCCGATCAGCACGAAGGCGAACTCGCCGCCCGGCCCGAGCAGCAACGCCGCCTCCAGGGCCACCGGGCGCGAGATCTTGAGGGCGGGCGCGGCCATCATCACCACGGCGGCCTTGATCAGCACCAGCGCCAGCGACAGGCCGAGGATCGCCCCGGGCGCCGCCATGAGCTGGGCGGGATCCAGGTTCATGCCGACCGAGACAAAGAACACGCCGAGCAGCAGGCCCTTGAACGGGTCGATGGTCGCCTCGATCGCCCGGCGGTACTCGGTCTCGGCCAGCAGCAGCCCGGCCACGAAGGCACCCAGCGTCATCGACAGGCCGCTCGCCGCCGCCGTCAGCGCGGTGCCGACGATGACCAGGAGGCAGGCCGCCATGAACAGCTCGGTCGAGCGCGTCCGCGCCACCAGCTGGAACAGCGGGCGCAGGGCGAGGCGGCCGGCCACGACGATCAGCACCAGCGCGATCGCGGCCTGGCCCAGCGCCATGGCCAACGCCCAGCCCTTGTCGCCCTCGTCGCCGCGGCCGAGGACGGCGATCGCGAACAGGACCGGGGCGACCGCGAGGTCCTGGAACAGCAGGACCGCGAAGCTGGCGCGGCCGGAGGGCGCGTTGAGCCGCTTCTGCTCGGCCAGGACCGGCAGCACCACCGCGGTGGACGACAGGGCCAGCCCGATGCCGACGATCACCGCGCCCGCAAGCGGCACCTGCAGCCCGTACAGGATCGCCCCGAGGATCAGCGTCGAGCAGCCGACCTGCAGCGAGCCGAGGCCGAACACGAGCCGCCGCAGGGTGCGCAGCCGCTCCCACGACAGCTCGACCCCGATCATGAACATCAGGAAGATCACCCCGAACTCGGCCAGGTGCGAGATCTCGGTGCGGTTGCCGATGGTGAAGAGGTGGACGTAGGGATGGGTGTCGGCGAGCCGACCGAGGCCGAACGGTCCGAGCAGGGCGCCGGCGCCTATGAAGCCGAGCACCGGGGAGATCCGCAGGCGGTGGAACAACGGCACCACAATCCCCGCGGTGACGAGGAACAGGATCGCTTCCTTGTAGGAGCCGGCGTGGACTTCTGGCATCGGCGGCGGATCGAACCTCCTGTTTCCGACCGGCGCGGAGACCAATCACGGATGCGCGATCATGGGTCGGCCCCGCGCAGCGGGCAACCGCTTTCGGCCAAGGCAAGGCCGGCGAGGTGCGCTCGGACACAAGCCGGATACACGGCTCGGGTGAGACATTTGAGCCACCCGGATGCGGCTTGCCGGCGATCCACCGGCGAATTGCGTGCAGGGCGGCCCAAAATCGGCACAATGCCCGCATACACGCGGCGGTTAACTGGGCGTTAAGTTCGGCCAGGACCGCGCCCGAGCTGTAACACGGCGCCTGCGAGACTGGACCCGATGGATGTGACGAGGCCGATGATCTCCATCAAGTCGATATTCTCCGGTCCGACGGCCCCCCCGAGTCGCGATCTGCAGCGCGAGCGCCGCGAATGGCGGCTCGAGTCGGACCGGTGGGTGCACCAGCGCCACGTCGACCGCGGCTACCGCATCAAGTGGGGCTACGTGGCGATCGCGTATCTCGTCGAGTTCATGGTGATCGGCGCCTCGCTCTGGGGCGCATGGCTGTTCGCGGGCGTCTACAGCGACGGCGACTGGCACGCCTTCTACTTCATGTTGCTGGCGCCCCTGGTCTACGCCGCCGTGGAGCTGTGCCGGGTGCCGCTCGGCATCCTGGCCCGCACCCAGCGCTCGCATTTCGTGCGCGGGCTCGCGGTGCTCGGCATCATCTTCGCGGCCGGCGTCACCACCAAGTCGGTGTCGCAGCTCGGCGAGATGATGTTCCATCCCCGCCTGATGGAAGCCGCCCGGACCAAGACCGCCCTGAAGGACGCCCAGGCCGACCGCGCCACGATCGGCGACCGCATCAAAGCGGCGGACGAGCGCGTGGCGCAGTACACGACCGAGCTCGACCAGATCGAGAAGCGGTCCTCCGACAACGCCCAGCAGCTTGCCGGCCTGCCGGCCCAGCGCTGCGAGCGGGTGTTCGGCACCAACAGCAAGGGCCGCAAGTACCAGAACCTGAAATGCGTGGCCGACCCGCGCGTGGCCGCCCTGTCGGCGGGCGTGACCAAGGCGTCGGCCGACCGTGCCGTGCTGATCAAGGAACTGGAGGACGCCCGCAAGGCGCGCGCGACCCTCGACCCAGGCGCCGCCGACCGGCGCGTGGCCGATGCCGAGCAGGGCTACCGCAACGCGGTCAACCGCTCGCAGCTGCACTCCTTCACCGCGATGGTCTACGGCGTCGATCCGATCGACGTGACCGAGCAACAGGTCCATGCCTTCCTGCGGATCTTCGTGTTCCTGCCCGCCGTCTGCGCCGCCTTCGCGTCGACCATCCTGGCGCTCTGCGCGGTCTCGACCCGCCGGACCTTCATGGATGAGGACGACCTGGGCGCCGCCGTGAACCCGGAGGCCGCGCCCTACATGCTGGACGCGATCGCCGACGCGCTGCGCTCGAACCCCGAGCCGATCCTGCCCCGCGCGGCCAACGCCACGGGTGCGGTGATCCCGATGAACCGCCCCGCCCAGACCCAGCAGAGCCTGCCCGGCCAGAGCCATCCGGGTCAGGCCGTTCCGGGTCAGCCCCTCCCTGCCGCGGGAGCCGGCGCATGAACTACGTCGCCGGCGGCACCCCTGAGAACGTCGCCCTCGCCCAGCAGGTGAACTCCCGCCTGCGGGCGGATTCGAGCTACGTGGCGGCGCGGGCCTTCCTGTTCCGCGCGCTGGGCTTCGGCGCCTTCGCGTGCCTGGCCGGCATCGGGATCGGGGCGGCGGCCTATGGCTGGGCCACCCTCAACCAGTTCGACACGGCGGCCGAGAAGATCGCCGCGGCCATGCAGACCGCGCTCTCGGACGTGACCCTGAAGACCAAGGGCGAGGTCACGCTGACCGACAACACGCTCAAGCTCGAAGGTCTGCCCAAGATGGGCGGCGGCGGCACGCCGACGCCCACCAAGGCGCAGCTCGGCAGCGACGCCGCCCCGGCCTCGAAGGCGGCGGTGAACACCACCTTCACGGTGTTCAAGCAGGTACCCTATCTCGACGGCCAGATCGTCACCGGCTGGAATTTCAAGGACAACGCCGACCAGCCCTATCAGCAGTACTGCTACTTCTCCCGACGCTCCAACGAGTCGAAGGGCCAGGTCGAGATCAAGATCGACCTCGCCATGGACACCAAGACCCTGCCGCAGCCGCAGAAATCCGACGTGAACCTGGAGATCCTGGCCCGGAACTGCGTCTGGCACGAGAAGGGGTAGACCCGTCTCGCTTGCGGGGCGGCATCGCCACGCGCTACCGGTTGCGTCCAGGCCAGTTTCTCCGAGAGCGCGATGCGATTTTCCGGAACCGAGTCCTACGTCGCGACCCCCGACCTGACCGCTGCGGTCAATGCCGCCGTGGTCTTGGAGCGCCCGCTCCTGGTCAAGGGCGAGCCCGGCACCGGCAAGACCGTGCTGGCCGAGGAGATCGCCCGGGGCCTGGGCGCGCCGCTCATCGTCTGGAACATCAAGTCGACCACCAAGGCCCAGCAGGGCCTCTACGAGTACGACGCTGTTTCGCGCCTGCGCGACTCGCAGCTCGGCGACCCGCGGGTCTCGGACATCGGCAACTACATCCGCCGGGGCAAGCTCTGGGAAGCGTTCACTGCGCCCGAGCGGCCGGTGCTTCTGATCGATGAGATCGACAAGGCCGACATCGAGTTCCCCAACGACCTCCTGACCGAACTCGACCGGATGGAGTTCCATGTCTACGAGACCGGCGAGACCGTGAAGGCCGTGCGCCGGCCGATCATGATCATCACGTCGAACAACGAGAAGGAACTGCCGGACGCGTTTCTGCGCCGCTGCTTCTTCCACTACATCAAGTTCCCGGACGCCGAGACGCTGATGCGCATCGTCGACGTGCACTATCCGGGCATCAAGCACCGCTTGGTCGAGGAGGCCCTGCGGGTCTTTCTCGAGACCCGCGAGGTCCCGGGCCTCAAGAAGAAGCCCTCGACCTCCGAACTGCTGGACTGGCTCAAGCTCCTCGTCTCTGAGGATATTTCGCCCGAGACCCTGCGCGAGCGTGACGGCCGCAAGCTGATCCCGCCGCTGCACGGCGCGCTGCTCAAGAACGAGCAGGATGTCAGCCTGTTCGAGAAGCTGGCCTTCATGATGCGCCGGGAGCAGCGCGGCGGCTGAGCGTCAAACTGCCTTGCCGGCATAGATGTCGGTGATCCGCCCCAGCAGCGTCAGGGCATCCGCCTTCGCGCGCTGGAAGGCGTTGCGGCCGACGATGGAGCCGAAGCCGCCGCCCGCCTGGATGGCCCGGATCTCGTCGAGGAACGTGTCGTCCTCGGCATGGGCACCGCCCGAAAAGATCACGATCCGCCGCCCGTTGAAGGCGCATTGCACCACGTGGCGGACGCGCTCCGCCGCGGTGCCGATCGGGATGCCGGTGGATTCGTAGACCCTCTTGGCCGCCGGCTGCTCGATATGGGCGGTGGGCAGCTTGACCTTGATGATGTGGGCTCCGAGCTGCGCGGCGATCTGCGCCGCGTAGCCGATCACGTCGATGGCGGTCTCGCCGTCCTTCGACAGCGCCGAGCCCCTCGCATAGGACCAGATCACCACGGCGAGCCCGGATCTCTTGGCCTCCTCGGCGATCGCGCGGATCTGGCCATACATGGCGTTGCGGTGCGCGGAGCCCGGATAGATCGTGAAGCCGATGGCGCAAGCGCCGAGCCGCAGCGCGTCCGCCACCGAGCCGGTAATCGCCTGCTCGGGATCCTCCTCGTCGGCCAGGAGGTCGTGGTCGTTGAGCTTGAGGATCAGCGGGATCCGCCCGGCATAGTCCCGGGCGCCCGCCTCGAGGAAGCCCAGCGGCGCCGCGTAGGCGTTGCAGCCCGCCGCCAGGGCCAATTCGAAATGGTAATGCGGATCGTAGGCCGGCGGGTTCGGGCCGAAGCTGCGGGCCGGGCCATGCTCGAAGCCCTGATCCACCGGCAGGATCAGCATCTTGCCGGTGCCGCCGAGCCGGCCGTGCTCCAGCATCCGGGCGAGGTTGGTCAGCGTGCCGGGGCTGTCGGCCCCGTACCAGGACAGGATCTCCGAAACGCGGGGCGAGCGATCCATGGCGCGACCTCCTCCGACAGAGACCGCCACCCTATGCGCGTCCCGCATCGGCGGCCCAGCTTTTCGAACCGGGCAGGATCGCCGAGGTTCCCGGGCGCCGCGCTTTGCGCTAACCGGGCCCCCGCGCCTGTTCGGCGCGCGTCGGTCACCCCATCCCGAGAAGGGCCCGCTCCATGCGCAGGCTGATCCTGTTGCGGCACGCCAAGTCGGATCGTCCGGCCGGCGTCGCCGACCACGAACGGCCGCTCAACGACCGCGGCCGCCGGGCCGCGCCCGCTGTCGGCGGCCACATCGGCCAAGAGGGTCCCCGACCGGACTTGGCCCTGGTCTCCACCGCCACCCGCACCCGCGAGACCTGGGATGCGGTCTCGGCCGCCCTCGGCGCACCCGAGGCGCGGTATCACCACGACATCTACGAGGCGCCGGCCGAGCGGATCCTCGGGCTGATCCGGGGGGCGCCGGACAGCGCGGAAACCGTGATCGTCGTCGGCCACAATCCCGGCCTGGGCGACCTCGCCGCGACCCTGGCCGGGGAGGGGCCGCGCAAGGAACGCACGCGCCTCGCCACGGAATTCCCCACCGCCGCCTACGCGGTGATCGCGTTCGACGCCGCGGCCTGGTCGGCGATCGCCCCGGGGCAGGGGCGGCTGGAGCGGTTCGTGCGGCCGCGGGACATCGACCCCGATCTGGGGGGCTGACGGCTCAGGCCACCGGCACCGCCTGATGTGCCTCAACCTCCGTGTGGGAGGGCAGGGGCGAGCCCGGCACGAAGGCGACGAAGGCCGCCCAGAAATCCTGCCGGATGGCGTCCCGTTCGCTCAGGATCTCGTGCCGGGAATCCGGCAGGACCAGGATGTGGCCGGCCTTCAACCGCGCCGCGAACCGCTCGGTGTCCAGGGTCCCGCAGACCGGGTCGGCGCCGGCCGCGACGATCAGGGTGGGCAGCGTGATGCGCGGGGCGGCGCGCGGGTCGCGCAGGCGCGCCATCGCACGGAACGCCTCCGCGAGCCACGCGATCGTCGGGTCGCCGACCGCGCCGGCGCCGACCTGCCGGGCCGCCGCCGCGTTGCGGGCATAGCGCGCGGGATCCCGCGACAGCCGGTTGCCGACATAGGGCTTGGTGGCGATCGAGACCGGCTTGCCCAGCGGGATGTAGCGGTCGCCCAGCCCGATCCGGTGCAGGGACCGCGACAGGAACGCCGCCCCGGCGGGCCAGCGCACCATCCGGATCGACAGCATCGGCGCCACCGTCACCAAACGCCGGAACGGCAGCCAGCCGTCGAGCGCCCCGATCAGCGCGACGCAGCCCCCCATCGAATGCGCCAGGCCGACATGCGGCTCAGGCATCAGCGGCACCAGCACCGTCTCGGCCACCGCCCGCAGGTCGAGGCGATAATCGTCGAACCGGCCGACATGGCCCTTGTGCGGGTCGTCGACCCGCCGGTCCGACTCGCCCTGGCCGCGCCAGTCGAACGCCACCACGGCGAAGCCCCGCGCACGCAGGTCGTGGATGGTCTCGTAGTACTTCTCGATGAATTCGGCCCGTCCCTGGAGCAGGCAGACCGTGCCCCGGCAGGTCCGCGTCGTGGCCTGCCAGTAGGCGGCCCGCAGCGTGCAGTCGTCGCGGGTGCCGACCGCGATCAGGGTGCCGCCCGGCGGCACCGGATTGTCCGGCGTGCCGCGCAGGGTCAGGAGCGGCGGCTCCCGTCCGATATCGCCGTCCAACCGTCTCACGGGCCAACCTCAGTCCGTCCGCATGCCGGGTCCGCATGCAAGCGTCACCGTAGCGGAAAAATCTCGCATCCAAGTCCTTCCGGAGGTCTTGAACCCGGTTTTTTGCCCCCCGATATCCCGTCTGTGCCGGCCGTCAGGCGGCACGAACGACGGGTCCGGCCCATCGGGCGGACCGCTTCTGCATGTTGCTCATACGAGGATATGTCATGCGTCAGTTCGATCTCGCTCCCCTGTATCGTTCCACCGTCGGCTTCGACCGGCTGTTCTCCGCCCTCGACCAGTTCGCCACCGCCGAGGCGGCGCCGACCTACCCGCCCTACAACATCGAGCGGACCGGCGAGAACGCCTACCGCATCACCGTCGCGGTCGCCGGCTTCACCGAGTCCGACCTGTCGATCGAAGTGCGGGAGAATGCGCTGACCCTGAAGGGCGAGCGCAAGGCCGAGCCCAAGGCGGAGTTCCTGCACCAGGGCATCGCGGCCCGTGCCTTCGAGCGCCGCTTCCAGCTCGCCGACCACGTCCAGGTGACCGGCGCCGCCCTGGAGAACGGCCTCCTCCACATCGACCTCGTCCGCGAGGTCCCGGAGGCGAAGAAGCCGCGCCGCATCCAGATCGCCACGGCCGGGACCCCGTCCGCCCCGGTGATCGAGGGTGACGTGCGCAAGGACCCGGTCCCGCAGGCGGCCTGATCCGGTCGCGCCTCGGAACCCGCTACGCTGTTGGAGCGCCCCGGCCCCGGCCGGGGCGCTTTCGTGTCGGGGCTGTCATAATGGCGTGTGCGGTTCGTGCTCTCTGTCCTTCCCGACGGTGCACGATCGTGCGCCCGGAGTGAACCCGTCCATGGTCGCCAATCTCGCTCGCGGAGCCTACAGCGCGCTCGGAGCCGGCTGGCACAAGGGCGTTCAATGGGGGGTCGGCGCGCCGATCGCGAAACTGCGGCGGCGCCACGCGCTCGTCCAGGCGGAACCGGCGGCCATCGCCGACATCCTGTCGGGCGAGCGGGCGATTCGTCTGCCGGAGCCGTTCGAGGGGCGCAGCCTGGGCCGGATCGGCAACCTCGAGGTCCGGTTAGCTTCGAAGAAATCCGAAATCCGGCGCGCGCAGCGCCTTCGGTTCAAGGTGTTCTACGAAGAAATGGCGGCGATCCCGACGGGTCTTGCGGCTTTGTCACGACGCGACGCCGACGCCTACGACGCGCTCTGCGACCATCTCCTCGTCCTCGACCATGACGCGCCCCGGCGGAAGAAGCCGTTCGTCGAGCATCGGCCCAAGGTGGTCGGCACCTACAGGTTGCTGCGCGGCGAGGTCGCCGAGCGCCATGCCGGCTTCTACTCCGAGGGCGAATACGATCTGGAGCCAATCCTGGCGGCGCAGGAGCATCGGCGCCTGCTGGAACTCGGCCGCTCCTGCGTGCTCAAGCCCTACCGCAGCAAGCGCACCGTCGAGCTGCTCTGGCAGGGGATCTACGCCTACGTGCTGCATCACCGGATCGATGCGCTGATCGGCTGCGCCAGCCTGGAGGGCACCGATCCGGACCGGCTGGCCCTGCCGCTGTCGTTCCTGCACCACCATGCCCGCGCACCCGAGGCGTGGCGGGCCCGGGCCCTGCCGGAGCGTGCGGTGTCCATGGATCGGATGCCCCGCGAGGCGGTCGATCCCAAGGCGGCGCTGCAGGCGCTGCCGCCCCTGATCAAGGGCTATCTCCGGCTCGGCGCGACCTTCGGGGAAGGCGCGGTGATCGACCGCCAGTTCGGCACCACCGATGTGTTCGTGGCGCTTCCGGTCGAGGCGATCGGCGCGCGCTACCGCGGGCATTTCGCGCCGGCGAACTGAGCCCCGGTCGCCGACCCATAGAAATCCCGGTTTCAGAAGGTCCGTGACCTCTTGCGGGTCCAGGGCAGAGCCCTGGGATAGGGATCTCGAGGCTGCGCGCCCCGAACTCCGCCGAAGGGCTGCAAGCCCTTCGGGATCCCCTCCTGTCGCTCCTACAGATCGCCCAAAGCCAGCTGGCCCTGGTTGCGCGCCTTGGCGGGCACCTTCGTGGCGGCCGCCTTGCGCTCCTTCGGCCGCGCGGTAGCCAGCGGCGGCTTCTTCGGCTTGGGGTCGCCGCGCATGCGGGCCAACGCCTTGTCGCGGGCCACCGCCTCGGGGGCCTGGGGGTCGTCCGACAGCCACTTGCCGCGCTTGATCACCTCGTTGACCCGGCCCTGGTTGACCCCGACCTTGAACGCGATCTCCTGCTGGGTCATGCCCGTGGAGGCGTGCAGGTCGAGAATCGCCCGGGCGAGTTCGGGCGTCATCTTCTGGCCCGTGAGACGGCGGGCCGGCTTGACCGTGCGGGTGGCGCGGTCGCGCTCGCGCAGGCGCTCCAGCAACGCCAGCGCCATGTTCATGCCATGCTCGCGCAGGGCTTCCTCGAATTCCTTCAGGGTCGCCATCGGCGCCATCCTCCGCCGGGCTCGTGGGCCGGTATGCGGAGGGGAACGTGCCGGGAACGCGGCGGTTGCGCAAGCACCCGGGGCGGCGCCCCCGGCCGGTGCCAGTGGACGAGCGATGTCATCCACCGGAAATGCGGGCCCTGGCCTCCCGCGGGCGGCTCGGCTACAGGATTGCACCCCGTCTAGCCCCTCTTCGGCCCGGCAGATCCAGCCCGAACACGATGATCAGCCCGATCCGCACAGTCGTCCCCGGTGAGAATGTTGGCTCCCTGGCCCGGGAGCTGGAAGCCGGGGCGGTGCTGCTGTTCCCGGACCTGCCGTTCCCATTCAGCGCGTACGAGCACCGGTTTACCGAGCGCCCCTTCGCGGACGGAAAGGCCAAGAACGTCAACATCCGGGGCGAGGCCGCGGAGCTGCGCGGCGCCGCCGGCACCCCGGAGGAACAAGAGGCCCTGCGCCAACTCCTGATCCGCTACCGCGCCTTCGCCCGTGACCTGATCGGCACCTACCTGCCGGATTACGCCGACCGGGTGGCGCTCGCCGGCACCTCCTACCGCCCGTTCGACGTGGACCGGCGCAAGCTCAGCTGGCGGCGCGACGACACCCGGCTGCATGTCGACGCCTTCCCGTCGAACCCGATCGGCGAGAAGCGGATCCTGCGGGTGTTCCGCAACATCAACCCGTCCGGCGAGCCCCGCCGCTGGCGGGTCGGCGAGGATTTCGGGTCGATGGCGGAGACGTTCCTGCCCCGGCTGCCGCGCTACGCGCCGCTCACGGCGCGGCTGCTCGCGGCCCTGCGGATCACCAAGGCCCGGCGCTCCGAATACGACCACCTGATGCTGCACCTGCACGACGCCCTGAAGCAGGACGAGGCCTACCAGGCCAGCGCCCCCCAGGTCGACGTCGCGTTCCGGCCCGGCGAGACCTGGGTGACCTTCTCCGACCTCGTGATGCACGGGGCGATGGGCGGCCGCTACATGTTGGAGCAGACCGCCTACCTGCCGGTCGCCGCCCAAGCCGATCCCGGCTTGAGCCCGCAGCGTATCCTGGCGTCCAAGCTCGGCCGCCCCCTCCACGCGTAAGGAAAAGGATTCGACGCCATGATCCTCGAAATTGCACAGATCGAGATCAAGCCCGGCATGGAGGCGGCGTTCGAGGCCGGCATCACCGAGGCCTCGGCGATCTTCAAGGCCGCCAAGGGCTGCCGCGCCTTCGAGGTCCGCCGCTCGATCGAGCATCCGCAGCGCTACCGGCTGATGATCCACTGGGACACGCTGGAGGCCCACACCAAGGACTTCACCGGCTCGCAGCCCTGGCAGGATTACCGCGCCCTGGTCTCGCACTGCTTCGCCGGCCCGGTCTCGGTCGAGCACACCGAGCAGGTGCTCAAGGCGTTCTGAATTTTTGGGATCGCGCGCCGCGCTCGCGGTAGGGGCGGGACGATCGACCACCGGTGACCCGGGACACGCGCGGGTTGCCTGTCCCGTGCAGGCTCGGTCGTTCGCACATCGCAGCTGGAATGTTCATCGTTTCAGCGCGCGGAAAGCTCCGTCTCGTTCTTCAAGCGGTGGCTGGATCGATGCCGCCAGGGGCGGTCGTCCCGGGACCGCGCAGCGGAGCCCGGGATCCAGAACCATCGCTGTGTCGAGCTCCTGCACGGACAGCGTTTCTGGGTTGCCGCCCCCGCGGCCCCTTCGGGTCCGGGCTCGCCTGCGGCGCCCCGGAATGACGGCGCGGGTCAACAGGTATGGGGCATTGATCCTCAGGAGGTGAATTGTCCAACCTGTGCAACCCGTAGCCCGCTAAGGGGGGGCGGAAGAGCGCGTGCCTGCCTCGCGCAGACCTCTCTTGCGGCCGAGGACCGTCCGGAGGGCACTCTGTGCATCCGCCCGCCCATACGGGCGCGGGGGTGCGTTGCAGCCTGCAAAAGCCCATCGCGCCTCGATCCTGTTGCGGCCATAGCTCCGCGGAAAGGGGCCGCGGAGCGGCTCTCAACACGCATCCGAAGCGTTGCGGCGGGATCGATCGGTGCTAGGCTCCCGGCCGGCCGATCCCGGGACGAATCGTCCTGGATCCGGGGCCGACGAGGGCAGGCGTATGGCGTGGCGGATCCGGCTGGCGGGTGCTCTGGCGCTTCTGGCAGGTCTCGCCTGCGGGCCGGCCCTCGCCCAGACGGCGCCGGCCTCGCGCACCGCGCCCCGTCAGGCTGCAGCCTTCGAAAGGACCTTCGTCCGGACCGATCTCGCCAGCGCCGCCGTGCGGCTCGAGGCGGCGCTGAAGGCCGAGGCCGGCGGACCGCTCAGGCCGGCCGGCCAGTCCCGGGCCGCGGGACTGGCGCTGCTCGCCGCCGGCAAGCCGGACGAGGCGCTGGTCCCGCTCACCGCCGCGGTCGCGGCCGACCCGGCCGACATCCGGAGCTGGCAGGCGTTCTCCCGCGCCGCCGCGGCAGCGGCCGATGCCCTGGAGGAGAACGATTACCAGGGCCGGGCCCGCCTGCGGGACCGGGCCGCCGCAGCGGCCTACCGGGCCTACGAGCGCGCCGGCTCGCCCGCCGACGCGGCGGCCTCCCTGGCGCAGCTCGGCGCCCTGGAGGCCGGGCAATCCAACTGGCGGCCGGCCCTGAACGCCTACGCGGCCAGCCTGGCCCTCGACGACCTGCCCGCGACGCACCGGACCTACGAGGCCCTGCGGGCCGAGCACGGCTTCCGCATCCTCGACTACAAGGTCGATTCGGATGCGGCCGCGCCGCGCTTGTGCTTCACCCTCTCGGAGCCGGTGGTCCCCAAGACCGACTACGCCCCCTACGTAGCGGTCTCGGGCAGCAGCAGCGCCGCCGTGACCGCCGAGAACGCGCAGGTCTGCGTCGACGGGCTGAAGCACGGCGGCCGCTACGCAGTGGTCCTGCGCCAGGGGCTGCCGTCCGCGGTGGGCGAGAGCCTGCTCAAGTCCGCCGATTACGAGATCTACGTCCGCGACCGCGCCCCGCAGGTCCGGTTCACCGGGCGCAACTACGTCCTGCCCCGCACCGGGCAGGCGGGCGTGCCCCTGGTCTCGGTGAATGCCGCCAAGCTCGACGTCGAGGTCCTGCGCATCGGCGACCGCGGCCTGCTGCCAACCCTGCGCTCCGAGGATTTCCTGGGCCAGCTCAGCGGCACGAATGCCGCGACGCTGGCGGCCGAGAAGGGCCAGCGCGTCTGGAAGGGCACGCTCGACACCGCCAAGGCCGAGCTGAACCAGGAGGCGGTGACCGCCTTCCCGGTCCTGCAGGCCGTGGGCAAGCTGGAACCCGGGATCTACGTGATGGTGGCCCGGCCCTCCGGCACGGTCGCCGGGGACGAGGACGGATACGAGACGCAGGCGACCCAGTGGTTCGTGGTCTCGGATCTCGGCCTCACCGCCACCAAGGGGCGGGACGGGGTCAACGTGGTCCTGCGCTCGCTCGCCTCCGCGCAGGTCCTGCCGGGGGCCGAGATCCGGCTGGTCGCCCGCAACAACGAGGTGCTGGGCACCGCCAGGACCGACGCCCAGGGCCGGGCCGTGTTCGGTCCGGGCCTCGCCCGCGGGGAGGGTGGCACCGCGCCGAGCCTCGTGGTCGCCCAGGCCGGGGACGATTACGGCTTCCTCGACCTCAACCTCGGCGCCTTCGACCTGACCGACCGGGGCGTGAAGGGCCGGCCCGAGAGCGGCGGCCTCGACGCCTACCTGTTCACCGAGCGGGGGGTCTACCGCTCGGGCGAGACCGTGCAGATCACCGCCCTGCTGCGCGACCCACGGGGCGCGGCGGTGCCGAACCTGCCGCTGACCGTGGTGGTGAAGCGCCCGGACGGGGTCGAGTATCGCCGGGTTTCGGTGCCGGACCAGGGGCTCGGCGGCCGGGCGCTACCGCTGCCGCTGCTGTCGGGCGCCATGCGGGGCACCTGGCGGATCGCCGCCTACAGCGACCCGAAGGCGCCGGCCCTGGGCGAGACCAGCTTCCTCCTGGAGGATTACGTCCCCGAGCGTCTGGAGGTGACCCTCAAGCCGGCGCAGGCCGGCCTGCGCCGGGGCGAGGCCGCGCAGGTCGCCGTCGCGGCACGCTACCTCTACGGCGCCCCGGGCGCCGGGCTCGACGTCTCGGGCAGCGTCGTCGTGCAGCAGGCCGCCTCCGGCTCCGGCATCAAGGGCCTGGAGGGCTACGCCGTCGGCCTCGACGACGAGGCGGTGGAGCCGGTCACCCAGGAGATCTCCGGCGGGGCGACCACGGACGCGCGGGGCCTGGCCACGATCCTGGTGCCGATCCCGGACCTCGCGGCGCCGCGGCCCCTGGAGGCGAAGATCACCCTCGCGGTCGGCGAGCCCGGCGGGCGGGCGCTGTCGCGCAGCCTCACCCTGCCGATCCTTCCGGCCGCCCCGGTGCTGGCGATCCGGAAGGGTTTCTCGGACCTGAAGGACGGCGGACGCGCGACCTTCACGGTGGTCTTCGCGGCCCCGGACGGTACGCTGCTGGCCCGGCCGGGCGTGACCTGGACGCTCTCGCAGATCGACCAGAGCTACCAATGGTACCGCGCCGGCGGCCGCTGGTCGTTCGAGCCGGTCAAGACAAGCCGCCGCGTCGCCGAGGGCGGCCTCGACCTCGGAGCCGGCGGGTCGGGCCTGATCGAGGCGCCGGTCGGCCTCGGGCGCTACCGGCTCGAGGTCTCGGCCGCGGGCGCCCCGGACGCCACCGCGAGCCTCGGCTTCACGGTCGGCTGGGGCGGCTCGGAGACCGCCGAGGCGCCGGACCTGCTCGACCTCACCCTCGACAAGGCCGCCTATGCGGCGGGCGACACGCTGCGGGCCAAGATCAGCCCGACGTTCAAGGGGCAGGCCAGCCTCATGGTGGTGGGCGACCGGGTGCACGAGACCGTCGAGGTCAGCGTCCCGGCGGGCGGCACCACCGTCAGCCTTCCGGTCAAGGCCGAGTGGGGCGCGGGCGCCTACCTGGTCGCCACCGCCTACCGGCCCCTCGACCAGGCGGCCAAGCGGCTGCCGGGGCGGGCGCTCGGGCTCGCTTGGTTCTCGGTGGACCGCGAGCGGCGCAGCCTCGGCGTCGCCGTGAAGGCGCCGGAGCGCACCCGTCCGCGCCGGGACCTGACGATCCCGGTGCAGCTCATCGGGCTGAAGTCCGGCGAGCCGGCACGGATCACCGTGGCTCTGGTCGATGTCGGCATCCTCAACCTGACCCGCTACGAGGCGCCGAACCCGACCCGGTACTTCCTCGGCCAGAAGGCCCTGGGTCCGGAGTTCCGCGACCTCTACGGCTACCTGATCGACGGCATGCAGGGTTCGGCCGGGGCGATCCGATCCGGGGGCGACGCGGGGGGCGGCGAGCTCGCCGACGCGCCACCGACCCAGGCGCCGCTCGCCCTGTTCTCGGGCGTCGTGACCGTGGGGCCGGACGGGGCGGCCAGCGTCACCTTTCCGCTGCCGGCGTTCAACGGCACCGGCCGCGTGATGGTCACCGCCTGGAGCGGCGACCGGGTCGGACAGGCGCAGGCGGACGTGATCATCCGCGACCCCGTGGTGCTCGCCGCCACGCTGCCGCGCTTCCTCGACACCGGCGACCGCTCGCGCCTGTTCATGGCGCTCGACAACGTCGAAGGCGCGGCGGGCGACTACACGGTCGACATCGCCCCGTCCGGCCCGATCCTGATCGGCGCCGGGGCCCTGCGCCAGACGATCCGGCTGGAGGCCGGGGGCAGGGGCCAGGTCGCGGTCCCGATCACCGCCGCGGGGCCGGGCACGGCACGGCTCGACCTCGCCCTGTCGGGGCCCGGCCTCGACGGCCCTCTCGGCCAGAGCTTCGCGCTCGGCGTGCTGCCGGGGACCGGGGCGCTGCTGCGCCGGTCGGTGCGCAGCCTGGCGCCCGGGGCCGGCCTGACGGTGAGCGCCGACCTGCTGGCCGACCTGCTACCCGGAACCGGCAGCGTCTCGCTCTCGGCCTCGGCGCTGCCGGGCCTCGACGTTCCGGCGCTGCTCCAGGCCCTCGACCGCTATCCTTACGGCTGTTCCGAGCAGATCGTCAGCCGGGCGATGCCGCTGCTCTACGTCAACCGGCTGGCCGGGCCCGACAAGCTGGCCCTCGACGCGAACGTCGACGATCGCGTGCGCGAATCGATCGAGCGGCTGCTCGCCCGCCAGGATGCGAGCGGCGATTTCGGCCTATGGTCGGCGCAGGGATCGGGCGACGTCTGGCTCGATGCCTACGTCACCGACTTCCTCACCCGCGCCCGGGAGCGCGGCTTCGCGGTACCGCAGCCGGCCTTCACCCAGGCGTTGGACCGCCTGCGCAACACCGTCGCCAACGCCACGGAGGTGCG
Source organism: Methylobacterium sp. CM6246 (assembly GCF_054818005.1). Classification (NCBI taxonomy): domain Bacteria; kingdom Pseudomonadati; phylum Pseudomonadota; class Alphaproteobacteria; order Hyphomicrobiales; family Methylobacteriaceae; genus Methylobacterium; species Methylobacterium sp. CM6246. The sequence goes on along the minus strand of NZ_JBTXKY010000001.1, from coordinate 4,288,682 downwards.
CGACGGGGGCGCCGACCTCGCCTACGCCGCCTACGTGCTGGCCCGCAACGGCCGGCCGGTGATGGGCGACCTGCGCTACCTCGTCGACACCAAGCTCGACGCCTTCGCGACCGGGCTCGGCCGGGCGCAGCTCGCCGCCTCCCTGGCGCTCCTGGGCGACCGGGGTCGCGCCGCCAAGGCGATGGACGCGGCGCTGGCCACGCTGCGATCCCAGCGGGATACGGGCGTGTACCGGGCCGATTACGGCTCCCGCCTGCGCGATGGAGCCGGTCTGATCGCGCTGGCGGCCGAGAGTGGGCTGACCCAGGTCGCGCTGGCCCCGGTGGCCGCGGTGATCGGCGAGGAATCACAGGACACGCGGACCACCAGCACACAGGAGAATGCCTGGCTGGTGCTCGCGGCCGAGGGCCTGTCCAAGGAGGCCGACGCTCTGTCGTTCAGCCTCGACGGCGCGGTGCAGGCCGGGCCGCTCGCCCGGATCTACCGGGGGCCTTCCCTGGATGGGCGCAGCATCGCGCTGGTCAACACTGGCCGGGCGCCGGTGCAGGTGGTGCTGGGCGTGAACGGCAGTCCGCTGGTGCCCGAGCCCGCCGCCGCCCAGGGCTACAGGATCGAGCGCAGCATCCACCGGCTCGACGGCAGCGTGGTCGATCCGGCCCACGGCCTGCGCCAGAACGACCGGCTCGTGGTGGTGCTCAAGGTGACCGAGGACAAGGCTCAGGCCGGGCGGATCCTGCTGGTCGATCCGCTGCCGGCGGGGCTGGAGATCGACAACCTGAAGCTGCTCGACGCCGACGCCCTCCAGGGCCTCGCCTTCGCCAAATCGGAGGTGCAGCCGGTCCACACCGAGTTCCGCGACGACCGCTTCGTGGCCGCCTACGACCGCGATCCGAGCCAGTCGGCGTTCTTCACCGTGGCCTACACGGTCCGGGCGGTCTCGCCCGGGACCTACGTGCACCCGGGCGCTTCGGTGGAGGACATGTACCGGCCGGCGCGGTTCGGCCGGACGGCCACCGGCAGCGTGGAGATCGGCGCGGCGCGCTAGGTGTATGGTCCCGGGATCGGTCCGCCTATCGGGGCGAGTCGCCGACAAGCGCGCGCGGCTGCCCGGCCGGGCGCCGAAACGCAACCGCCCCGCCGCGTTCTGACCATGCCGCTGCGTTGCAGCGCCGGCATGGTGCATTGCGGAACCCCGACCGGTGCCGCCCATTCCTCCAGGTCCCGTTCGGAACCCGTGGAGGTCATGCCCGATGCCGGACCTTGATGCCCTGACCGGCCGCGCCGCCTCCGTGCTGGCCTATCTGCCGTGGTGGGCCGAGAGCCTGATCCTGATCGTCACCTGCTGTGCCGTGGTGATTCCGCTGCACGGGGTCGCGTACCGGGCGATGAAGCGGGCGGTGGCGAGCAAGAGCCTGTTCTGGCGCTCCCTGGTCTCACGCACCCGCGGACCGAGCCGCCTGGGCCTGATCGTCGTGGCGATCAGCCTCGCCTCGACCACGGTGCGCCTGTCCTGGGAGGTGCGGATCGCCCTCAACCAGCTCCTGCTCGTCGCCTTCGTGACGCTCACCGGCTGGTGCTGCGCCACCGCGCTCCACATCGCCACGGTGATCTACCTGCGCCGGTTCAAGCTCGACGCCGAGGACAACCTGCTGGCGCGCAAGCACTTCACCCAGATGCGCATCCTGGAGCGCGCCGCCGTCACCCTGGTCGGCCTGATCACCGTCTCGGTGGCGCTCATGACCTTCGAGCCGGTGCGCCAGTACGGGGTGAGCCTGCTGGCCTCGGCGGGGGCCGCCGGCCTGATCCTGGGGCTGGCCATGCAGCCGGTCCTGTCGAACCTCGTTGCCGGCATCCAGATCGCCATCACCCAGCCGATCCGGATCGAGGACGCGATCATCGTCGAGAACGAGTGGGGCTGGGTCGAGGAGATCACCGCGACCTACGTGGTGGTGCGCCTGTGGGACTGGCGGCGCCTGGTGCTGCCGCTGACCTACTTCATCCAGAAGCCGTTCCAGAACTGGACCCGGGACGGCGCCTCGCTGATCGGCAGCGTGTTCCTGTATGTCGACCATCGCGCCCCGGTGGCCCGGATGCGCGAGAAGCTGTCGGAGATCGCCGCCGCCACACCCCTGTGGGACGGCAAGGTGGTCAACCTCCAGGTCTCGGACGCCCGGGAAACCTCTATCGAGATCCGGATACTGGTGAGCGCCCGCAATGCGCCCCAGGCCTGGGACCTGCGGTGCGTAATCCGGGAGGCGATGATCACCTGGCTCCAGGCGGAGCACCCCGAGGCCCTGCCGCGGCACCGGACCGAATGGGTCGGCGCCGAGGAGCCCCCCTTGCGCCGGGCCGACGGGCACCGGATCGCCGCGTAATCGCCAGGGTCCAAAAGAGGATCCCAAAGGGCCATGCCCTTTGGCGGAACGTCACGGGGAAGCCCGACAGCGGGCGAAGCCCGGCAGTAGCAAGGCTTCGCCCTGCACCCAGGAAAGGTCTCGGACCTTTCGCAACCCTGACCGGGTCAGTCGTCGGCGCCGGCGTAAAAACTCTCCACGCCGATGCCCTCTTCCTGCATCAGCCGGGCCCGGGCGCGCAGCTTCTCGGTCTCGCTCTTGAGCTGGCCGCAGGCGGCCAGGATGTCCCGGCCCCGGGGGGTGCGCACCGGCGAGGCGTAGCCGGCGTTGAACACGATCTCGGAGAAGCGCTCGATCCGGTCCCAGTCCGAGCACTCGTAGCGGCTGCCGGGCCAGGGATTGAACGGGATCAGGTTGATCTTGGCCGGGATGCCCTTGAGCAGGCGGACCAGCTCGCGCGCATCCGCGTCCGAATCGTTCACGCCCTTCAGCATCACGTACTCGAAGGTGATACGGCGCGCGTTGCTCACGCCCGGATAGGTCCGGCAGGCTTCGAGCAGCTGGGCGATCGGGTATTTGCGGTTGAGCGGCACCAGCTCGTTGCGGAGATCGTCGCGCACCGCGTGGAGCGAGATCGCCAGCATGGAATTGGCCGCCTCGCCCAGCCGAGGGATCTGCGGCACGACCCCGGAGGTGGAGACCGTGATGCGCCGCCGCGACAGGGCGAGCCCCTCCTGGTCGGACATCACCCCCACGGCGTCGATCACCGCGTCGAGGTTGTACAGGGGCTCGCCCATGCCCATGAACACGATGTTGGTCACCAGGCGTCCCGCGTCGCCGCCCCCGGAGGCGTCGCGGCTCGGCATCTGGCCGGGCCAGTCGCCGAGCTCGTCCCGGGCGGTCACCAGCTGCTGCACGATCTCGGCGGCCGAGAGGTTGCGCACGAGGCGCTGCGTGCCGGTGTGGCAGAACGAGCAGGTGAGGGTGCAGCCGACCTGCGAGGAGACGCAGAGCGTGCCCCGGTCCGGACCCGGAATGTAGACGCACTCGATCTCGGCGCCGCGGTTGTGCTCCTGCGGGTTGGTCGGAGCCATGCGCAGAAGCCACTTGCGGGTGCCGTCGCGGGAGACCTGGCGGCTGGCGACCTCGGGACGCTCCAGGGTGAAATGCTGCGCCAACTCGGCTTTCAGGGCCTTGCCGACATTGGTCATCTCGGCAAAGTCGTGGGCGCCCCGGAAGTTGACCCAGTGCCAGAGCTGGCCGGCCCGCATCCGGCTCTCGCGCTCGGGCACACCCATCGCCACGAGCTGCGCCTTGAGCGCGTCGCGGGTCAGCCCGACCAGCGAGGGGCGCCGGCCGGGGAGCGGCATGGGTTGGAAATCGGGCGCCTTCTCGATCGCGGCATCGGCCGCGCGGGCGCTGTCGAGCGACGGCGTCGCCATAGCGTTCAAACGATCCATTCGATTGGAAAGGGTTTGATATAGGCGATTGCGCCGGCGAATGCGAATGCGCGCCGCCCACAGGGGGCCTGACGGAGAGCCATGGCGAGCGATACCCGAGCCGGGCAGGCGATCTACAACAACCGGACGTTACGGCTGTACGACCTCGTCGTGCTGCGCCTGTCGAACCCGCTGGTCTGGCGCTGCCCGACCGCGCGGATCCTCGCCCTCTACCACCGGCACGTGGGCACCGCCCATCTCGATGTCGGCGTCGGGACCGGCTGGTACCTCGACCGTTGCCGTTTCCCGTCTCCGACGCCTCGGGTCGGGTTGATGGATCTCAAAGCCGACAGCCTCGCCTTCGCGGCCCACCGGATCGCGCGTTATCGGCCCGAGATCTATCGCGTCGACGTGCTCGGCGCCCCGGCCGGCGGCCTCGCGCCGTTCGACTCGATCGGCCTGACCTACCTGCTGCATTGCCTGCCGGGGGACATCGCCAAGAAAGCGAAAGCCTTCGACACGGTGCGCCCGTGCCTGCGCGACGACGGTGTGGTGTTCGGCGCCACGACCCTCTCGGGCGGCGTCCCGGTCACGGCTGCGGCGCGGACCCTCATGCGGATCTACAACCGCAAGGGCGTGTTCTCGAACGTCGACGACACCCTGCCAGCCCTGCGCAGCCCTCGATCAGCGCTTCCGGTTCGTGGAGATCACGGTCGTCGGCTGCGTTGCCCTGTTCGTCACGCGGGGGCCGCGCTGATCCGGACACGGTCTTTGCGGGCGCAGCGAACCAATCCAGCGGCGCAACGTCCACCGACCTCGCGCCGTCCCGGGTTGCTTCGCCGGACTCGCAATGACGGGCCTGAAAAAGGGCGCCCGCAGGCGCCCTCATTCAATGTGCAAAGTCCCGACAGAATCAGGCGGCGGCGGACTTCACCGGGATGCCCTTCTCGGCCAGGAAGGTCTGCAGCTCGCCCGACTGGAACATCTCGCGGGTGATGTCGCAGCCGCCGACGAACTCGCCCTTCACGTAGATCTGCGGGATGGTCGGCCAGTTCGAGAAGGCCTTGATGCCCTCGCGGATGCCCTGGTCGGCCAGCACGTTCACGCCCTTGAACGGCACTTCGAGGTAATTGAGGATCTGCACCACCTGGCCCGAGAAGCCGCATTGCGGCATCTGCGGGGTACCCTTCATGAACACCACCACGTCCTGGGAGGCGATCTCGTTCTGGATGGTTGCGTTGGCGTCGGTCATTAGGTCAGTCCTCGTGCGATAGCGTGATTTAGGGGTGACCAGGGTCGGAATTCAACACCGTGGCGAGACGCTCCAGCGCTTCGTCCATGTCGAAGCCGGGCGCCGTTATCGCCTCGGGCGTGAACGGCATGCGGTCCGGCAACCCGCCGAGCAGTGCGTCGCCGAACATCCCGAGCGAGGAATCAGCAATCTTTCTGGCTGACGACCAAAGCGCGTCCCAGTCGATGCGCTGCCGCATCGACCGCCGATAATTCCGACGCGCGGATGCCTGAAAAACAAGGACCTCCTTGCGCCAGGATTTCGTAGATTGGGCACCAGGCGCCGACGCATATTTGAGGACGTGGATCAACAGCTGGAGGATAGCACTCTCGACCCGCTCAAGATCGGCCCGCCCCACGCTCTCGATCTCCTCGATCACGTTCGCCCAATCGACGACATTCGACAGGTCGCCGCGCATGGCGAGGGCGCGCAAGGCCGTGACCTGCTCCTCAGCCCAGGTCACGATGTCGTCGTCGTAGAGGCTCGGTCCGTTGTCCATGGCCGCGAATCCCGCGTGAGGCGTCAATCCTGCGGGACGCCCGTGGTCAGCGCAAGGGCGTGCAGCACGCCGCCCATCCGGCCCTGGAGGGCGCCGTAGACCATCTGGTGCTGGGCCACCCGGGTCTTGCCCTTGAAGGCCGCAGACAGGACGGTGGCCGCGTAATGGTCGCCATCGCCCGCGAGGTCGCGGATCTCGACCTGCGCGTCGGGCAGGGCCTCGCGGATCATGCGCTCGATCTCGCCCGCATCCATCGGCATCGAAAAACTCCCAGGGCGTTGAGGGGTCAGGCGGCAGGCGCGGCCGGCTGGCTCGCCATGTAGGTGGGCAGCCAGCCTTCATGGGCCGCGATCAGCTCGGACAGCGATATGGTCTCGCCACCCGGCAGGGTCAAACGGTCGGAGCCGGTCACCCCGACGACGGCCGCGTCGATGCCCTGGGCCGAGGCGCTGTAGAGGAGGTCGGTCGCCACCTCCGGATCGACCGCCAGCAGGTAGCGGGCCTGGTCCTCGCCGAACAGGTAGGCGTGGGGGGCCAGGTCCACCGGCACCTCCGGCAGCGCTGCGCCGATGCCGCCGGCCATCGCCATCTCGGCGAGCGCCACCGCGAGTCCGCCGTCGGACAGGTCGTGGACGGTGTCGACCGTGCCGGACACGATCAGCCCGCGCACGAAGTCGCCGTTGCGGCGCTCGAGCGAGAGGTCGACCGGGGGCGGCGCGCCTTCTTCCCGGCCCTCGATCACCGCGAGATAGGACGACTGGCCGAGCCAGCCCTCGCCGGCGCCGACCAGGACCAGCACGTCGCCCTCGCGCTTGAGCGCGATGGTGGCGTGCCGCTCCACGTCGTCGAGCACGCCGACGCCGCCGATGGTCGGGGTCGGCAGGATGCCGACGCCGTTGGTCTCGTTGTAGAGGGAGACGTTGCCGGACACGACCGGGAAGTCGAGGGCCCGGCAGGCCTCGCCGATGCCCTGGAGGCAGCCGACCAGCTGGCCCATCACCTCGGGCTTCTCGGGATTGCCGAAGTTCAGGTTGTCGGTGATGGCGAGCGGCTTGGCCCCCACCGCGGTGATGTTGCGCCACGCCTCGGCCACGGCCTGCCGGCCGCCCTCGACCGGGTCGGCCTCGCAGTAGCGCGGGGTGACGTCGCAGGTCAGCGCGAGGCCCTTCGGGCCGTCCTCGACCCGCACGATCGCGGCGTCGCCGCCGGGCTTCTGCACGGTGTTTCCGAGGATGAAGTGGTCGTATTGCTCGTAGACCCAGCGCTTCGAGGCGAGGTCGGGCGAGCCGACCAGGCGCTTGAGCGCCTCGGTGAGCGAGGCCGGCGCCGGCACCGCGGATGCGGCGATCACCGGCTGATGGGTGTTGGCCAAGTGCGGCCGGTCGTAGAGCGGCGCCTCGTCGCCCAGTTCCTTGATCGGCAGGTCGGCCACGGTCTCGCCGTGCCACTTGACCACGAAGCGCAGCGTGTCGGTGGTCCGGCCGATCACCGCGAAGTCGAGGCCCCACTTCACGAAGATGCCTTCCGCCTCGGCCTCCATGCCGGGCTTGAGCACCATGAGCATGCGCTCCTGGCTCTCGGAGAGCATCATCTCGTAGGGGGTCATGCCGGCCTCGCGGGCCGGCACCTTCTCGATGTCGAGCTCGACGCCGAGATCGCCCTTGGCGCCCATCTCGACCGCCGAGCAGGTCAGCCCCGCCGCGCCCATGTCCTGGATGGCGATGACCGCGCCCGAGGCCATCAGCTCGAGGCAGGCCTCGAGCAGCAGCTTCTCGGCGAAGGGGTCGCCGACCTGCACGGTCGGACGCTTCGATTCCGTGGCCTCGTCGAACTCCGCGGACGCCATGGTGGCGCCGTGGATGCCGTCGCGGCCGGTCTTGGAGCCGAGATAGACGATCGGGTTCCCGACCCCGGTGGCGGCGGCGTAGAAGATCGCGTCGGTGCGGGCGAGCCCCACCGCCATGGCGTTGACCAGGATGTTGCCGTCGTAGCGCCGGTGGAAGCCGGTGAGCCCGCCCACCGTCGGCACCCCGAAGGAATTGCCGTACCCGCCCACGCCCGCCACCACGCCGGAGACGAGGGCGCGGGTGCGCGGATGATCGGGGGAGCCGAACCGCAGGGCGTTGAGCGCCGCGATCGGCCGCGCGCCCATGGTGAACACGTCCCGCAGGATGCCGCCGACGCCGGTCGCCGCGCCCTGGTAGGGCTCGATGTAGCTCGGGTGGTTGTGGCTCTCCATCTTGAAGACGCAGGCGAGCCCGTCGCCGATGTCGATGACGCCGGCATTCTCGCCCGGACCCTGGATTACGTGCGGACCCGAGGTCGGCAGGCCCCGCAGGTGCTTGCGCGACGATTTGTACGAGCAGTGCTCGTTCCACATCGCCGAGACGATGCCGAGTTCGGTCAGCGTCGGGTCGCGCCCGATCAGGCCGCGGAAGCGCTCGTACTCCTCCGGCGTGAGGCCGTGCTGGGCCACGAGCTCGGGGGTGATCGGAACGTCGTTGCGGAACATGCGAAGGTCTCGGCAGAGAGCGGCCCGTCCCGGAGGACGCGTACCGCGGCGAACCCGAACCGGGCTGAGATCTCAAGCTGACCCGGCTCTAAAGCGGAAGCGCCCGCGCTGGCAACATCCGTGGGCGCGGGGCGGGGGTCAGATCCCGGCTTCGCCGACGCGCTCCGGGGGCGGTCCATCCTCCTGGCAGCGGGACACGAGCGCGTGCACCGGCTCCGGCCCGGTGACCACGTCGAGATAGTCGAAGCCGCTGTCGCGCTGGCTCGCCATGAGCAGCTGGAAGTGCATCTGGAACAGGTTCCACTGCCGCCGGCCGACATCGGCGCTGGTGATCAGCTCGTGGATCGCCACCCAGAGGACGGCGGGCCGTCCGGAATCGGGCGGGGTCAGGCCGCAGGCGGCGATCGGGTTGTTCTTGTGGATCGACAGCCAGTCCCAGGTGGCGCGCACGTCGAGCCAGCGGATCTGCGCGGCCCGCCCGAACCGCAGGAGGCTGTCGCGGAAGCCCTGGGCGGCCGGATCGAGGCCGAGCCAGGGGATGACGCTGCCGATGCTCACGAACGAGACCGGCGTGCCGCGCCCGCCGAATCCGGGATCGCGGGCGAGCACCCGGTCCAGTGCCTCGATGCCGAGGAAGCTCGACGAGGAATGGCCGACCACCACCACCTCGTCGGCCTCGCCCTCGGCGGCGTGGATGCGGGCCGCGAAGGCGTCGAGCCGGGGTCCCATCTCGGGTGCCTCGCCCGCCGCGTAGGCATGCGTAAAGGCCGTGTCGTCGACGAGGTGGGGCACGTAGAGCGGCTTGCCGCGGGTCGCCCGGATCAGCCCGGCCAGGATCGCGTAGGCGAGCGGCGGCACCGCCAGCAGGCTCCAGGGCTGGACCGGCGCCGGGGCCAGGCCGGCGAGCCCGGCGGCCGCGGCGAGGCTGAGGAGCGCCAGCGCGATGTAGATGTAGTGGACGTAGAAGATCACCGTCGAGAAGCGCCAGCTCTCCCGGCGCAGGTTCGCCATGTAGCCCGACCGCCACAGGCGCCAGAGCAGCGCCGGCACGCCCCGGAGCCGCGTCCAGTCGGATTGCGGGAACCGGGCGCGGACGATGTCCTCCCAGCGCAGCAGGACGTAGCGGGTGGAAACGCCGCGCGATTCCGCCGTCCAGGCAAGTTCGAGCCCGTCCGCCGAGCGGACCGGATCGCCGACCGTGATCGCGGCCCCCCGGCGCGCGGCGGTGAACCGCGCCTCGCGACGGAACAGGCCCCAATAGGTCTCCGGATCGCGCGGGTCGAAGCCCGGCATGTAGAACACGATGCGGGAGGTCAGCGTCCGCGATGCGGCGCCGTCCGGCTTCCCGGAGGGGTGCTGGGCCGGTGCGTCGGCGGCGGGCGTAAGCGTCGAAATGATGGGTCCGATCGATTCGAGTTGGCGGCTTGCCTACATGAAGCGGCCGGGCGCGCCGAGAGTGAAACTGCGTTGGGCCCGCGCCGGACCGGTCGCCGAGGCGGCAGGCTCACGCCGCCGGCGGCTGGGCCAGGAACTCGCCGATCGCCGCCACGAACCGCTCGCCGTAGGCCTCGCGCTTGCGCTCGCCGACGCCGTGGACCGCCCGCAGCGCCCACAGGTCGACGGGCTTCTGCCGGGCCATCTCGATCAGGGTCCGATCCGGGAACACCATGAAGGCGGCGATGCCCTCGGCCCGCGCCAGGGTGGCGCGCAGGCCGCGCAGGTGCTGGAACAGCGCCTCGTCGGCCTCGGAGAGCGCGATCTCGCCCTCCTCGCGCGGCGCGGCGCGGCGGCGGTCGCGGGATTCGGATTTCGGCTCCGGATCGGGGCGCAGCTTGACCGGCTCGCGGCCGAACAGGATCGCCTCGCCCTTCTCGGTCATGGACAGGCCGCCGTAGCCATCGGCATTCTCGGCGATCGCCCCGGCGGCGAAGAGCTGGCGCAGGATCGCGCGCCAGGCGGCCACCGGCTTGTCCGCCCCGACTCCGAAGGTCTTGAGGCCGGTATGGCCGTTGCGGCGGACCTGCTCGCTTTCCTTGCCGTGGACCACGTCGCAGATATAGGCCGCGCCGAAGCGCTGGCCGGTGCGCACGATCGCCGACAGGATCTTCTGTGCCGCTACGGTCCCGTCCACCAGGGTGACGCCGCCGCGGCAAAGGTCGCAGCGGCCGCAGGGCTCGCTGGCCTCGCCGAAATAGCCGAGCAGCGACTGGCGCCGGCAGGAGGCGCCCTCGCACAGCCCGATCATCGCCTCGAGCTTGCGCCGCTCGACCCGGCGGCGCTCGTCGGAGATCTCCTTTTCGTCGATCTGGCGGCGGCGCAACGCCATGTCGTCGAGGCCGTAGAGGGTCAGCGTGTCGGCCGGCAGCCCGTCGCGGCCGGCGCGGCCGATCTCCTGGTAGTAGCCCTCGACGTTGTTGGGCATGTCGGCGTGGCAGACGAAGCGCACGTCAGGCTTGTTGATGCCCATGCCGAAGGCGATCGTGGCGGTCATCACCACCCCGTCCTCCTGGAGGAACCGGTCCTGGTTGCGCATCCGCGTGCCCTGGTCGAGCCCGGCATGGTAGGGCAGGGCGTCGAACCCGTCCTTCTTGAGGGTCTCGGCGAGCTGCTCGACACGCTTGCGCGAGGAGCAGTAGATGATCCCGCTCTCCGCCCTGCGGTGCTTGAGGAAGCGCTCGATCTGGCGGGCCGGGTTGTCCTTGGGCTGGAACGTCAGCCGGATGTTCGGCCGGTCGAAGGAGTGGACGAAGATTTTCGGGCCGCGCCCCTGCGGGAACAGCCGCTCGGCGATCTCGGCCCGGGTGGCGGCATCGGCGGTGGCGGTCAGCGCCAGGGTCTGGATGTTGCCCAGCGCCTGCCGGGCCCGGGCGATCTCCCGATATTCCGGGCGGAAATCGTGCCCCCATTGCGAGACGCAATGGGCCTCGTCCACCGCGAGCCGACGGACCCCGACCCCGCGCAGGGCCTCGATGCAGCCCTCCATTAGCAGCCGCTCGGGGGAGACGAACAGCAGGCGCAGCTCCCCGGAGCGGAGGCTGCGCCAGGTCTCGCGCGACTCGACCTCCGATACGGACGAATTGAGGGTGGCGGCCTCGACGCCGACGCTGCGCATCTGCTGCACCTGGTCGTGCATCAGGGCGATCAGGGGCGAGACGACGACGGTCAACCCGGCATCGATCAGCGCCGGAAGCTGGTAGGTCATCGACTTGCCCGAGCCCGTGGGCATCACGGCGAACACGTCGTCGCCGTCCAGCACCGCGCCGATCACCTCGTCCTGCCCGGGCCGGAAATCCTCGTACCCGAAGGTCTTCTTCAGCGCGGCGCGAGCCTCGTCGAGGCGGGTCATCGGGATCCTTGGTTTCGGGACTTGTGCGCGGCTTGCGGCACCCGTGGCGACACACCAGCCTTTCGGATCTCTACATGGGGACGGTCATGCCGCTCAACATCCGCAGCGAAGCGGTGAACCGACTCGCCGAGACACTGGCCTCGCGCGCCGGCGCGAGCAAGACCGAAGCGGTGCGGATCGCGCGGACGAACGAGTTGGCGCGCCAGGAGCCGCGGGTGCCGCTCGCCGAGCGGCTGAAGCCGTTGCTCGACGAGCTTGCAGCGATCCCGCGCACGGGCCTGGACGCCGACAAGGAGTTCTACGACAGCCTGAACGACGAGTGATGTTCGTCGATGCGTCCGCAATGGTCGCGATCCTGTCGGACGAGCCGGGGGCCGGCGACCTGGTTCGCTGCCACGACGGGTCCGAGATGCCGATCACATCAGCTTTGGCGGTGTTCGAGACGGCCACAGCCCTCACGCGGAAGCTCGCCCAGGATCTGGCAGCCTCGGTATCGCAGATCCTGCGCTTTCTTATTGCGAGCGGTATCCAAATCGTCCCGATCGGCGCGCCAGAAAGCCGCGAGGCCCTGACCGCCCATGCCCGCTTCGGCAAGGGCCGCCACCCCGCCCGGCCGAACCTCGGCGACGGCTTCGCCGATGCCTGCGCGCAGGTCCACGGCGTGCCGCCGCTGTTCGTCGGCGACGACTTTCGGCAGCAGGATATCCGCTCCGCCCTGGCCCGATGAGGCCTCAGCCGGCGTGGAACTCCGCCACGTGCTGCGCCACGATCGCGTCGAAGGAGGCGTCCGCCCGGAAGCCGAGCGCCAGGGCCGCCTCCGGCTCGAACGCCTCAGGCCAGGAGGAGACGATCCGGGCGATGGTCGCGTCCGGCTCGCGCCGGATCAGCGCCACGGCCTTGTCGCCGGCCACCCGCCGCAGGGCCTCGATCTCCTCGGCCACGGTCGCGGAGACGCCCGGCATGGTCAGGCTGATCCGCGAGCCGATCGCCGCGCGGTCGAGCCCCGCCGCATGGACCAGGAAGCCGACCGCGGCGGCGGGGCTGGCGAACCAGTGCCGCACCGTCTCGGGGACCGGCAGCACCGCCTCCTGGCCGGCCAGCGGCTCGCGGATGATCCCGGAGAAGAAGCCCGAGGCCGCCTTGTTGGGCTTGCCCGGGCGCACGCAGATGGTCGGCAGCCGCAACCCGATCCCGTCCAGGAAGCCGCGCCGGGCGTAGTCGGCGAGCATCAGCTCGCCCATGGCCTTCTGGACCCCGTACGAGGAGGCCGGACGCAGGATGTAATCGTCCGGGATCACCTTCGGGAAGGGCGGCCCGAACACCGCGAGCGACGAGGTGAAGACCAGCTTCGGCCGGTAGCCGTCGGCGGCGTTGGCCCGGCGGATCGCGTCGAGCAGCAGCCGCGTCCCGTCCAGGTTGACCCGGTAGCCGAGCTCCAGGTTCGCCTCGGCCTCGCCCGAGACCACCGCGGCGAGGTGGAAGATCACCTCCGGACGCTCGGCGATGGCGGATTCGGCGGCGCCCGGGGCGGTGAGGTCCGCGGCCTCGGCCTTCACCGGCCCGGAGAAGCCCGCGGGCGCCGTGGGCGGCACCACGTCGAGCAGGGTAAGGGCGGTGAGCGGCGCGCCGCCTACCGTGCCGTCCGCGACCAAGGCATCGACAAGGCGGCGGCCGATCATGCCGGCGGCACCGAGAATCAGGGCGTGCATGGGTAACCTCCTGCTCCAGGGCAAAGCCCTAGATTTTTAGTGACGCATCATCGTTGTTCGAAAGCCGGCGCCACCGCTCTCGGGATGATGCTTGGTGGTTTGCCGCGTCAGGCCATCATGTCCAGGGCGCGCCCGAACAAGTCGGGCCCGCCGAAATTGCCGGATTTCAGGGCGAGCAGCATCGGCTCCGGCCGGCCGGCGGTACGCAGGATCGGCACGCCCGCGGCGATCTCGGGTCCGACCAGGAACGCCCGGAGACCGAGCCGGTCGACCACGGCGCCCGAAGTCTCGCCCCCCGCCACCACGAGCCGGCGCACGCCGCGGGCGACCAGCCCCTCGGCGATGGCGGCCAGCGCCGCCTCGATGGCGTGACCGGTCGCGTCGATCCCGTGCTCGGCCTGGAGGGCACGCACCGCCTCGGGGGTCGCCGAGGAGGCGATCAGCACCGGGCCGGCGGCCAGGCGTTCTTCAGCGAAGGCAAGGGCCTCGCCGACCACGCGCGCCACCGCATCGGCGCCGCCGAGCAGGGCCGCCGTGTCGAGGCGCAGCACCGGCATCAAAGCCTCCGCGGCGGCGATCTGCTGGAGGGTCGCCTGGGAGCAGCTGCCGGCGAGGCACGCCGCGGCCCCGCCCACCGGTTCGCCGAGAGCGCCGCCGGCCGCGTCCGGGTTGCCGCGCCTGTCGGCCACGAGGGCGCGGGCGAGCCCCAACCCGAGCCCCGAGGCGCCCACCGAGAACCGTTTAGCGAGGATCGCCCGGCCGAGCGTTTCGAGGTCTTTGTCGAAGATTGCGTCCGCGATGGCCGCCTGCTTGCCCTCCGACGCCAGGGCGTCGAGCCGGGCCGCCACGGCCTCGGCGCCGCGGGCCACCGTGGCGGTGTCGACGAGGCCAACCGGGCCCGCGCTTTGTCGCGCCAGCACGCGCACAAGGTTGGCATCGCGCATGGGGTTGAGCGGATGATCCTTCAGCGGGCTCTCGTTCAGGGGCACGGAGCCGACGAACAGGTTGCCCTGGTAGACGCTCCGCCCCGTCTCCGGGAAAGCCGGGGTGACCAGGGCGATCGGCTCCCCGGCATCCGTCCGCAGGGCATCCATGACCGGACCGATGTTGCCGGCCTCCGTCGAATCGAAGGTCGAGCAGACCTTGAACATGACGTGGGCGGCGCCCCGGGCGCGCAGCCAGCCGTCCGCCTCGCGGGAGCGCGCCACGGCCTCGCCGGCCGGGATCGAGCGGCTCTTGAGCGCCACCACCACCGCGTCGGCCTCCGGCAGGGCACGGTCGTCCGTCGGCACGCCGATGGTCTGGATCGTGCGCAGGCCCGCCTTGGTCAGGGTGTTGGCGAGGTCCGAGGCGCCCGTGTAGTCGTCGGCGACGCATCCCAGTGCAAGGCTCATCGGGCACTCCCTTTGTAGGCGGCGAGCCAGCCGAGGCCGGCCACGGTGTCGCCGGCCGGGATGTACTCGCAGCCGACGAAGCCGGCGTAGCCGAGCCGGTCCAGCTCGTCGAACAGGAACGCGTCGTTCATCTCGCCGGTGCCGGGTTCGTGACGCTCGGGCACGCTCGCGGTCTGGACATGGCCGACGATCGGCATCAGCGCGCGCAGCCGCATGGTCACGTCCCCGTGCAGGATCTGGCAATGGTAGAGGTCGAACTGCAGCTTGAGGTTCGGCAGAGCCAGCGCGCGGATCAGGTCCGCGGCCCGGCCGAAATCGTTCAGGAAGTAGCCCGGCATGTTGCGGCCGTTGATCGGCTCGAGCACGAGGTCGAGGCCGGCCGCGCCCAGGCGCTCCGCCGTCCAGGCCACCGCCCGGCGATAGGCCTCCGCGGCGCGCGGATCGTTCGGGTCGGCCAAGCCCGCCATCAGGTGCAGCTGGGCGACGCCGGTCGCCTCGGCGTAGCGGAGCGCCGTGTCGACGCCGGCCCTCAGTTCATCGAAGCGCTCGGGAAACGCCGCCACGCCGCGCTCGCCCTTGGCGAAATCGCCCGGCGGCAGGTTGAACAGCGCCTGGGTCAGGCCGTTCGCCCGAAGCCGCTCGGCGATGGCCGCGGGCGGGTGTTCGTAGGGAAACAGGAACTCGACGGCGTCGAACCCGGCATGGGCCGCCGCCTCGAAGCGATCGAGGAACGGCACCTCGTTGAACATCAGGCTGAGATTGGCGGCAAAGCGCGGCATTGTTCGGACTCCCTGCGCGATCCGGTCACTGCCGACCGGGAAGCTTGGCGCCCGAGACCTGCGCGTAGAGCCGCGCCACGGATGCGTCGTCGTCCCGGCCCATGCCGGATCCGGACGCCATCAGGAACATCTGGAGCGCCGCCGCGGCCACCGGAACCGGATATTTTTCGGCCCGGGCCATGTCCTGCACGATGCCGAGGTCCTTGACGAAGATGTCGACCGCGCTCTTCGGCGCGTAGTCGGCATCGAGGATGTGGGGCACCCGGTTCTCGAACATCCAGGAATTGCCGGCCGACTTGGTGATCACCTCGTAGACGCGGGCCAGATCGAGGCCCTGCTTGGCCGCGAAGGCCATCGCCTCGCAGGCGGCGGCGATGTGCACGCCGGCGAGCAGCTGGTTGATCATCTTGAAGGCCGCACCCTGGCCGGCCGCGTCGCCGAGTTCGTAGAGCGTGCCCGCCATGGCATTGAGGGCGGGGCGGGCCTTGGCGAAGGCCGCCGCCGAGCCCGAGGCCAGGAAGGTCAGGCCGCCATCCGCCGCGCGGGCGGCGCCGCCGCTCATCGGGGCGTCGAGATAATGGCGGCCGGTGGCCTCCAGCCGCGCCGCCAGTGCCCGGGCGACGGCCGGATCCATGGTCGCCGAGGACACGAACACGGCGCCTTCGGGCATCGCCGCGGCGGCGCCGGCCTCGCCGAACAGCACCGCCTCGGTCTGGGCGGCGTTGACGACCACGCTCACCACCACGTCGGCGCCCCGTGCCGCCTCGGCCGGATCGGCCGCGGCAGTGCCACCCGCATCCCGGAATCGGGCGACGGCCTCCGGGTTCACGTCGCAGGCGGACACGGAGAAGCCGGCGCGCAGGAGCGAGCCTGCCATGCCGGAGCCCATGGAGCCGAGGCCGATCACCGCGGCGCGGCCTGTCTGCGTGGTGTTGGCCATCGGGTTGGGTCCTGCTCTTGATGACGGGACAGGTGAGGCGGCAGCGCAGGGCGAAGCGCGCTCTCCTCCCCCGTGTGGAGAGGGGGGGGAAAGACCCTCAGCGGTTGACCATCCTGGCCGGGGTGACGAACACGCAGGCCGAGCCGACCACCAGCATCACCGCCAGCGCGTACATGCCGGCCGCGGTGCTGCCGGTGGCGTCGCGCAGCGCCCCGATCACGTAGGGGCTGACGAAGCCGGCGAGGTTCCCCACCGAGTTGATCAGCGCGATACCGGCAGCCGCGCCGGCGCCGCTCAGGAAGGCGGTGGGCAGGGACCAGAACAGGGGCGAGCAGGTCAGCACGCCGGCCGCCGCCACCGAAAGGGCCGCCACCGCGACCGTGGTCGAGCCCGCGCTCGCCGAGACCACGAAGCCGACGGCCCCGACCAGCGCCGGGACGATGAGATGCCAGCGGCGCTCGCGCATCCGGTCGGCGCTCAAGCCCAGCAGGACCATCACGACGGCCGCGCACAGGAACGGGATCGCGCTGATCAGGCCGATATTGAGGTTGCCCTGCACCCCGGACGCCTTGACGATGGTCGGCAGCCAGAAGGTCAGGCCGTACTGGCCGGTGACGAAGGCGAAGTAGATCAAGCTCATGAACCAGACGCGGCCGTTGCGGAACACGGTCGCGATCGAGTGCGGGCTGGATTCCTTGCCGTGATTGTCGGCGGCGATGTCCCGCGCCAGCACCTGCTTCTCGGTGTCGGTCAACCACTTGGCCTCGGACGGACGGTTGTCGAGGTAGAGGAACACGGCGACGCCGATCAGCACGGCCGGCACGGCCTCGATCAGGAACATCCATTGCCAGCCGGACAGGCCGTGGGCGCCGTTGAACGCGTCCATGATCCAGCCGGAGAGCGGGTTGCCGAAGATACCCGAGATCGGGATCGCCGCCATGAACACCGCGATCACCCTGGCGCGGCGATGGGCCGGGAACCACTGCGTCGTGTACAGGATCACGCCCGGGTAGAACCCGGCCTCGGCCAACCCGAGCAGGAAGCGCATCCCGTAGAAGGTCCATTCCGAGTTCACGAACACGAACGCGCCGGAGATCAACCCCCAGGTGATCATGATCCGGGCGATCCAGACCCGGGCACCGACCCGGTGCAGGATCACGTTCGATGGCACCTCGAACAGGAAGTAGCCCAGAAAGAAAATGCCGGCGCCGAGGCCGTAGACCGTCTCGGAGAACTTGAGCTCCTGGGACATCTGGAGCTTGGCGAAGCCGACATTCACCCGGTCCAGATACGCCACCACGTAGCAGAGCATCAGGAACGGCACGAGGCGCCAGAACACCTTCGCGTAGGTGCGGTCGGTAAAAGTCTTCTCGTCCGCGAGGGCCGCGCCCCGCAGCGGGGCGGCTTGAACCGACATCGGCGTACTCCCTGGTCCGCACCCCGCGGGAGGCGGACGGATAATAGTTTTCACCGCTCGTTCCGGCGGCGCTGACGGGGGCTGTAACGGTTTTTGGCAGCGCTGCCAATCCGGCTTGTGCGAAATAATGCAGGCCGCTATGGCGGGGCATAAGGCGCCGCCAAACGGGAGCCCTGCATCCAATCCACCCCCCATCCAGAGGTGCCGAAGCGCAGCGGAGGCCTCAGGATGAGGGCCCTGGGTGGGAGGCGAGGCGGAGACGCGAAAATGGCCGGGAGAAGCCGGGAGATGGATGCATTCCAGCCGCCGGGGCGGCTCGTGACGCTCACCGACGTCGCCCGGGCGGCGGGGGTCGGCGAGAGCACGGTCTCGCGGGTCCTGCGCAACCACGGCTCCTATTCGAAGCGGGCCGGGGAGCGGGTGGCCGAGGCCGTGGCCCGGCTCGGCTACGTGCCCAACCGCCTCGCCGGCAGCCTCGCCGGTCCCGGCGCGAGCGCACAGCTCGCCGGGGTGATCGTGCCGTCGCTCGCCAACGTGGTGTTCCCCGACCTGCTGCGCGGGCTGACCGGGGCGCTGGAGGCCGAGGGCATCCAGTGCGTGATCGGGGTGAGCGACTACGATCCCGACCGGGAGGAGGCGCTGGCCGCCGCGCTGCTGTCCTGGCGCCCGGCCGCGCTGTTGCTGACCGGGCTGGAGCACAATCCCGGGACCGTAGCCCTGGCGAAGGCCGGGGGCGTGCGCGTGGTCGAGATGATCGACACGGACGGGCCCGGGATCGACGCCGTGGTCGGCTTCTCCAACCGGGCGGTGGGGGCGGCGAGCGCCCGGCATCTCGCGCTCCGCGGGTATCGCCGCATCGCCTATCTCGGCCACGACCTTGCGGTCGACCTGAGGGCGGGCAAGCGACTGGCCGGGTTCGAGGCTGCCCTGGGCGAAGCGGGCTTGGCGCTCCAGGCCCGAGAAATCCGGCCGGGGCCGTCCTCGCCGGCCTCAGGGCGGGCCGGGCTGGAGACGCTGCTGGCGCGCCGTCCGGACCTCGACGCGGTCTACTTCTCCAACGACGACATGGCGCTCGGGGGCTACTTCGCTTGCCTGTCGGCAGGGCTGGCGGTGCCGGGGCGGATCGCCCTGTTCGGCTTCAACGGGCTCGACTTCACGGCGGCGATGCCCCAGCCCTTGTCGACGGTGCGCACCCCGCGCCTGGAGATCGGCCGGCAGGCGGCCATCTGCCTGATGGGTGAAAGTCCCAAAAGAATCGATCTCGGATTCGAGCTGATCGAGGGAGCGACCGCATGAGCGAGACGGCGTTGCGTGAACAAATCTGCCGCTACGGCCGCTCGCTGTTCGAGCGCGGCCTGACGCCGGGCTCCTCCGGCAACATCTCGCTGCGCCTGCCCGACGGCGGCTGGCTGGTGACGCCGACCAACGCGTCGCTGGGCTTCCTCGACCCCGCCCGGATCTCGCGGCTCGACCAGGATGGCCGGCTGATCTCGGGCGACAAGCCGACCAAGGAAATCCCGCTGCACACTGCGCTCTACGAGAGCCGGGGCGAGGCCAAGGCGATCGTGCACCTGCACTCCACCCACGCGGTGGCGGTCTCGATGCTGCCCGAGATCGACCCGCGCCAGGTGCTGCCGCCGCTGACGCCCTATTACCTGATGCGCACCGGGGGCACAGCGCTGGTACCGTATTATCGCCCCGGCGACCCCGCGGTGGCGGACGCGATCCGGGGGCTCGCCGGCCGGTACAGCTCGGTGCTGCTCGCAAATCACGGTCCGGTGGTGGCCGGCGACAGCCTGGAGGGCGCGGTGTTCGCCACCGAGGAGCTGGAGGAGACCGCCAAGCTTTATCTGTTACTTCGCAACCTCAACCCGCGGCAGTTGAGCCCGGGACAGGTGGCGGATCTCGTCACCCATTTCGGGCTGACCCTGCCGGAGGTGGACGACCATGCCGGGCACGATCATGGGTGACGGGACGGGGGCCGCGCGTCCCGTCGCCCCGCCTGCGGGGAGAAGGGGTGCTATCCCTCGATCTTCGAGAAATCCGCCACCGCGCGGGTCGCGGCGCGTAGCGCGTTGAGCAGCAGCAGGCGGTTCTCGCGCAAGCCCGGATCGGGCGCGTTGACGGTGACATCCTGGAAGAAGGCGTCGACCGGCGCGCGCAGGGTCGAGAGCGCCCGCATCGCGCCGGCGAAGTCCTCGTTCGCGATGGCGTGCGATGCCGTCGCGGCGGCGCCCGTCAGGGCCTCGGCGAGCGCCCGCTCGGCCGGCTCACCGGACGCGGCCAGCGCGGAATCGGGCGCGGCATCATAGGCGCGGCCGTCCTTTTTCTCCTCGATCCGCAGGATGTTCGAGGCGCGCTTGACCCCGGCCAGCAGGTTCTTGCCGTCCTCGGTCTCCAGGAAGGCCTGCAGGGCCTCGACCCGGCGCACCACCATCAGCAGGTCGTCCTGCCCGGGCAGCGCGAAGACCGCGTCGATCAGGTCGTGCCGGGCGCCCTGGTCGCGCAGGTAGACCTTGAGGCGGTCGGCGAAGAAGGCGAGAAGATCAATGCTGCTGATATCTGCAGTTCGTCCGCCCCAATCGATTAGACCACGACCATGCCCGAACGCATTGCCTCCAGGAGACGCTTTGGCACTTGCTGTCGCGTTTATAGACTTGCCAACCAGATCAGAATGCGCGTCGAAAATGTTAACGAGATTCAGGCGGAGCCCATTGAGGACATACCGAATCACACCCAACGCCGCTCTTCGCAGCGCATATGGGTCCTTGCTCCCCGTCGGCTTCTCGTCGATCGCCCAAAAGCCCACCAGCGTGTCGAGCTTGTCGGCCAGCGCCACGGCGATCGAGACCGGATCGCTCGGCACCCGGTCGGAGGGGCCGACCGGCTTGTAATGCTCCTCGATAGCCGCGCAGACGCTTCCGTGCTCGCCCTGGAGCGCCGCGTATTTGCCGCCCATCAGGCCCTGAAGCTCCGGGAACTCGCCGACCATCTCGGTGACGAGGTCGGCCTTGGCGAGGCGGGCAGCGCGCTCGGCGAGCGCCGGGGCGGCCCCGACCAGGGGCGCCAGCTCCTTCGCCAGAGCGGCGATACGGGCGATCCGCTCACCCTGCGTCCCGAGCTTTTCGTGGAAGACGATGCTGTCGAGCTTGGGCAGCCGGTCGTCCAGGCGGATCGCCTTGTCGGTCTCCCAGAAGAATTTTGCGTCCGACAGGCGCGCCCGCACCACGCGCTCGTTGCCGGCGGTGATCGCCAGCCCGCCATCCGAGGCCACCAGATTCGAGACCAGGATGAACGCGGGGGCCAGATCCTCCGAGCCGGATTTGCGCAGGACGAAGCACTTCTGGTTCGCCCGGATGGTCGCCCGGATCGCTTCGGCCGGGATGTCGAGGAAGGCGTCGTCGAAGGAGCCCATCAGCACCACGGGCCATTCCACCAGGCCGGACACCTCCTCCAGCAGGCCCTCGTCCTCCACGAGGTCGAGGCCGCGGGCGAAGGCAAGGTCGCGGGCATCGTGCAGGATCACGTCCTTGCGCCGGTCGGCGTCGAGGATGACCTTCGCGCGCTCCAGGGCCTGGATGTAGTCGTCGAACCGGCGCACCTCGATCGGTCCGGGCGCCAGGAAGCGATGGCCGTAGGTGACGGTCCCGGCCGCGATGCCACTGACGGCGAACGGCACCACCTCGGGGGTCTCGGTCTCCGGCCCGAAGGTCGCGACGATCGATTGCAGCGGCCGCACCCAGCGCAGGGCGCCGGATTGGGCGGAGGTTGCGCCCCAGCGCATCGCCTTCGGCCAGGGGAAGCTCCGGATGATCTCGGGCAGGAGCTCGGCCAGCACGTCCAGGGTCTCGCGGCCCGGGCGCTCGATCACCGCGAGGTAGAATTCCCCTTTCTTGGGGTCGGTGATTCGTTGGGCCTCGTCCAGGCTCGCAAGGCCGGCGCCCTTCAGGAAGCCTTGGACGGCGGCCTCGGGGGCGCCGACCCGCGGCCCGCGGCGCTCCTCGCGCACGGCCTCGCCGCGGGCGGGCAGGCCGGCGATGTGCAGGGCGAGGCGGCGCGGCGTCGAGAACGCCTTGGCGCCCTCGTACAGGAAGCCGCGCTCGACCAGCGCGTCGGTGACGAGTTTCTTCAGATCCTCCGCCGCGCGCCGCTGCATGCGGGCGGGGATCTCTTCCGAGCGGAGTTCGAGCAGGAGGTCGGGCATGGCGCGGCCATATCGCCGCGCCGCTGGCCTGTCGAGGGTCGAACGGCCGGGGCCGTCCTGAGAACCTCTCACAAATCTCCCGCTGCGCCGTCGCTGCCAGAGAAGAACTCCCGGTGATCGGGAGTTTCGTGAGAAGCTCTTATTGCGCCTCGCCCTTCAGGATGGTGGTGAGCTGCCACTTGCGATCGCCGATCGCGTGGGCATCCGACACCCGCCAGGCGCCGTCCTCGCGCACGAGGTCGAAGACGATGGATTTCGAGCCGTCCCCGCCCTTGCGCTCCACCGTGACCTTCGCCTGGTCCTTGCCCTCCGTGGCCTCCTTGAAGGTCAGGGCCTTCACGGTATCGGGCTTCAGGGGCTCGCCGTTCAGGCGGTAATCGAAGTCGAGGCTGCCGGTGGCGCCGTTGGCCTGCTTGGCGTCGGCGTCGAACAGGCCCTGCAGGCGCTTGGTGTAGACGGCCGAGTGATTCGGGCGCGGCTCCGCATAGAGCTTCTTGACCACAGCCTCCGGGCCGGGATCGGCCGCGAGCGCCGGGGCGAGACCGAACGCGAGGACGCCGAGGGCGAGGAGGGTCTTTTTCATCATGGGATTCCCGCGTCTGCGGACGCGCCGAAACGCGCCGATTGGCGGGGGTTGCAACGCGCGAGGGCTCAAGGGGCTCCACCGGCCGCCGTCTTGAGCCACGCCGCGCCGCAGGCCTTGGCGAGTTCCCGCACCCGCAGGATGTAGCTCTGGCGCTCGGTGACCGAGATGACCCCGCGGGCGTCGAGCAGGTTGAAGACGTGGCTCGCCTTGATGCACTGGTCGTAGGCCGGTTGCGCCATGCGGTGGCGCTCGGTCTCGGCGGCGGGCGCGCCGGCGTCGAGATAGGACCGGCAGGCGGCCTCCGCGTCGGTGAACTGGCGGAACAGCATCGCGGTGTCGGCCGCCTCGAAGTTGTGCCGGGAATATTCCTGCTCGGCCTGCAGGAACACGTCGCCGTAGGTGATCCGGTCCGCGCCCTCGGCGCCGTTGAAGTCGAGGTCGTAGACGTTCTCGACACCCTGGACGTACATGGCGAGCCGCTCGAGGCCGTAGGTCAGCTCGCCGGCCACGGGCGCGCATTCGAAGCCCGCCACCTGCTGGAAGTAGGTGAACTGGCTGACCTCCATCCCGTCGCACCAGCATTCCCAGCCGAGGCCCCAGGCGCCGAGCGTCGGGCTCTCCCAATCGTCCTCGACGAAGCGGATATCGTGGAGCTTCAGGTCGACCCCGATCGCGTCGAGGGAGGCGAGGTAGAGTTCCTGGAGGTTGGGCGGGTTCGGCTTCAGGATCACCTGGAACTGGTAATAATGCTGGAGCCGGTTGGGATTCTCGCCGTAGCGGCCGTCCTTGGGCCGGCGCGACGGCTGGACATAGGCGGCCTTCCAGGGCTTCGGGCCGAGCGCGCGCAGCGTCGTCGCCGGATGGAACGTGCCGGCGCCGACCTCCATGTCGTAAGGCTGGAGGATCACGCAGCCCTGCGCGGCCCAGAACTCCTGCAGCGTCAGGATCAGCCCCTGGAACGATTTCTTTTGGGACATGGGCGGAGACGGCTCGGCGATGCGGGTCTGGGGGTCGGCGGGCCGGTTTAGGTGCGGGCGGCGGGGGGTGCAAGACGAAGGGCCAGCGGGGCGGGCGCGGTTGCGCTTGCGCCCGGGGTACGGAGGGTGGTCAGCTCTCCCCCTGTGCCATGCGGGAGACGCGGACCATGACCCTCGAACCGGAGACCATCGCCATCCGTCCGATCGCCCCGGAGGATCGGGCGGCGTGGCTGCCGCTCTGGCGGGGCTACCAGGCCTTCTACAAGGTCGAGATCGCCGAGGCCGTCACGGACTGCACCTGGGCCCGTCTCAACGACCCGGCCGAACCGGTCGACGGCGCCCTGGCCTGGCGGGGCGCCGAGGCGGTCGGGCTGGTCCACCACATCCGCCACCGCTCGGCCTGGACGATCGGCGATTACTGCTACCTGCAGGACCTGTTCGTGGCGGACACAGTTCGTGGCGCGGGAATCGGCCGTCGGCTGATCACGCATGTCTACGCGGCCGCAAAAGCCGCCGGCTGCTCACGCGTCCATTGGTTGACCCATGAGACCAATAGCGACGCGATGCTGCTCTACGACCGGATCGCGGAGCGGTCGGGCTTCGTGCAGTACCGTAGGATCGTCTGAATCCTTCGCACGGGCGCCCCGGTTGTGTGGCGAAGCACGCAAGCGGGGCCGTTTTCTCGGCATAGCGGGAACCGTCAAGTTCGCGGCCAAGTTATCGCCGCAAACAGGGGATTTCGGCACCTCAGCGCTGCCGAATACGACGGACCACCAGTCATGCATCAGGCTCGCACGCGTCACGATTTCGGCCGCAAGAACTTTGCCGTCTTGGCCGCGCTCGCCGTCTCGGCGATGGTTGCCACCCCGTTCGTGATGAGCGCCAGCCGCGCGCTGGCGACCCCTGAGGAGCCGACCGTCACGGCGAGCCTGCGGGTGGAGCCGGTGGAGGTCTCCCCCGTGGCGGCGCCCAAGGAGGCCGCCCCCTGCCTGCGCAAGGTGCGGGTCGTCTACAGCGGCTACAGCAACCCGGCCGACGCCTGCACCACCCGCTAAGGCATCGTTCCGAAAGGCGGCCGCCGGCTTTCGGAAAAAAACGTTGCGGATCAAGATGCCAGCGCAACGTGCTGGTTCCGACATCCGGCAGGATGCGCGAACGCTTAGCCTCGAGATCCCCGACGCTCCGCTCGGAGTTCGGGCTTAGACGGCGCCGTGCGCCGGCGCCTCGCCGGCCAGGCGCTTCAGGTGGAGTTCCTCCAGGTCGATCTCCCCTTCCAGGGCCCGCAACACCGAGCTGTGGATGCGGTTCTCCCGGTGCAGGGCGATCAGCGCCGAGCGCCCGGACCGCACCGCGAGCAGCGCGGCGGCGAAATGCTCGGTCTTCTCGGCGGCCAGCGCCCCACGCTCGTCGCGGTCCCGGGACGATGCCCGCACCCGGCGACGGTACTCCTCGACCAGGCGCGGATGCTGCAGCGCGCCGGACCCGGGCGCCACCAGCCGCTGTAGGGCACCGAGCCCGGCCTCGTTCATCACCACCCGGGCCATCGCGGCGTCGAGATGGCCCTCCGGGAGGCTCTGGCGCGGGTCGAGGCGTAGCCACCGGATCAGCGGACCAAGCGTCGTGCCCTGGATCAGGACCGTGAACAGGATCACCGCGAAGGCCGCCACCAGGATCGCGTCACGGCCCGGAAAGTCCACCGGCAGTGCCAGGGCAGCGGCCAGGGTCACCACCCCGCGCATGCCGGCCCAGCCGATGATCAGCGGCACCCGCGGGTCCGGGCGGGGCTCCTGGGCGCGAACCCGGGCCGACAGGGTCCGCCGCAGGTAGACGGCGGGGAACACCCACAGCAGCCGCGCGGTCACGCATGCGACCGTGACGGTGACCGCCAGCGGCAGACCGGTGGCGAGCGCGCCGAGGTCGCCACCGGACCGGGCCAGCACGCCGCGCAGGGCCAGCCCGATCAGCACGAAGACCAGGGCCTCCAGCACGAAGACCACGAATTCCCACACCGACACGGCGTGACGCCGGACATGAGCATCGAAGGTCTCGTGCTCGCGCCCGCCCATCATCAGCCCGCACGCGACCACGGCGAGCACCCCGGAGGCGTGGACCTCCTCGGCGGCGAGGTAGGCGGCGTAGGAAGCCAGAAAACTCAGTACCGCCACGGCGTTGGCGTCGTGCAGGCGCCGCACCAGCGCGTTCACCGCCAGGCCGCAGGCGAGCCCGACCGCGACGCCCGCCACCGCCAGCCAGGCGAAGCTGCCCGCAGCCGCCCAGACGCTGAAGCTGCCGGTCAGCGCCGCCGCAACGGCGAACCGGTAGAGCACGAGGCCGGACGCGTCGTTGACGAGGCTCTCGCCCTCCAGGACCGTGACCATCCGGCGGGGCAGGGCGACCCGGGCCAGCACCGCCTTGGCGGCGACCGCGTCCGGCGGCGACACGATGGCGCCGAGCGCGAAGCAGGCGGCCCAGGGCAGGGCCGGCACCACCGCGTGGGCGACGAGCCCGACCACCAGGGTGGTGAACAGCACCGCCCCGAGCGAGAGCGACAGGATCGCGCCGAGGCTCGCGCGGAAGTCGCGCCAGACGGTGAAATAGGCCGATTCGAGCAGCAGCGGCGGCAGGAACAGGACCATGATCAGGTCCGGATCGAGATCGAAGGCCGGCAGGCCCGGCGCCACCGCCAGCGCCATGCCGCCCAGCACCAGGGCGGCGGCCGGGGGAAACCCGAGCCGTCCGGCTGCGAGCGACAGCAGAAGGGCCGCCCCGAGGAGCGCGAGAATCAATTCGAACAGGGCAACGGGCGTCATCACCCGCCCATAGCGTAGTCTTCACGAAAACGTCAGGGTTTCAAAAGGTCCGAGACCTGTTGTGGGTATAGAGCAAAGCCTTGCAGGTCCCGGGGCTCCGCCACCGCCCCCCCAAAGGGCTTACCCGTTGAAATCCCTCGTCAAAGCGCCCCTTTCCGCACAGCGCCCGGGTCGGCCAGCGCGTGGAGGATGCGGGCGGCGCTGTGGGCGAAGCGGAGGGTGACGGCCTTGCGGCGGGGGCCGCTGAGCGGGTGCTCCGGGGCTTCCCGCAGGATGCCGGCGCCGTAGGCGTCGGCGACGATCAGGCCACATGCCTCCGGGATCAGCGATTCCGGCACGTCCTCGGGGATCGCGAAGAAGAACCGGTCGCAGAAGTCCCTGTAATCAGGCCACTTTCTGTCGGCGCGGAAATCCGCGACGCTCGACTTGATCTCCACGATGGTGAGCCGGCCGGCGCCGCACAGGGCAATCACGTCGGCGCGGCGGCCGTTGACCAGGGAGAATTCCGGCAGGGTGACGCAGCCCATCTCGGAGAACAGGCGGCGCACGCCGCGCTGGATCCGCAGGGCGGTCGGCGATTGCCGTCTGTCGGGGGGCAGGATCACGTCGCCCGCCGGGAGCGCGGGGAGGCCGAGGGAAGCGGACATGCGGTTGCGGGATGCGCCTGTGTCGAATCGGGACATCCTGCCGAACCGCGACCGATCCGTCACCTGCGGCGCGGCATCGCCCCCGCCACCCGGAATGAACATCCACTTGAATTCAGAGGCTTAAGCCAGGAAGGCCTGGATCGCAGCGAACCCGTCGGTGAGCGCGGCGGGGCCCGGCTGGAGGATCAGCGGGGCCTTGATCTCGTGGATCCGGCCGATCTGCACCGCCGGGATCGCGTCCCAGCCGGGGCGGGCGCGGATGCGGTCGACGTTGACCTTCTTGCCGCACCAGGAGGCCAGGATCACGTCGGGGGCGGCGGCGATCACTTGGTCGGCGGTGACGATCCGGTCCTTCGCGGCCGGCTGCCGGCTGAGTTCGGGGAACACATCCTGGCCGCCGGCGAAGCCGATTAATTCGGAGATCCAGCCGATTCCGGAGATCATCGGCGCGTCCCACTCTTCGAAGTAAACGCGAAGTCTGGGCCGGGTCGGGGCCTGTGCGGCGGCGGAATGCAGGGATTCTTCGAAGAACCGTGCGAGCGCGTCGGCCCGCTCCGGGACCCCGACCAGAGCCCCCAGGGTGCGGACCATAGCGAGGCAGCCCGCCACATCCCTCTGGTTGAACAGGTGTACGGCGATACCCGCGCGGGCGAGATCGGCGGCGATGTCGGCCTGGAGGTCGGAGAACGCCAGGACGAGGTCCGGCGCCAGGGCCAGGATCTTTGGGATGTCGGCGCTGGTGAAGGCCGAGACCCGGAGCTTCTCCCGCCGGACCCGGGGCGGGCGCACCGCGTAGCCCGAGACGCCGACGATCCGGTCCTCCTCACCCAGAAGGTACAAGGTCTCGACGGTCTCCTCGGTGAGGCAGACGATGCGCTCCGGCGGGAAGCGGCGCATCAGCGGGCCGACCGGATCATCGGTCGAGCCAGGCGAGCAGCCCGGCCCCGGGGGCGAGCAGCACGAAGGCCCAGACCAGCGCCGAGCCGACATTGGCCAGCTGGAACGGCAGCCGCGCCAGCCCGAGGGTGCCGGCGAGCAGCGGCACCAGGGCCCGGGCCGGCCCGAAGAAGCGCCCCAGCGCCACCGCGGCGATGCCCCAGCGGCCGATGAAGCGTTCCGCCTTGGCGACGAGGTCGGGGTAGCGCCGCAACGGCCACTTGGTGCGGGCGCCCGGCCCGACCCAGCGCCCGGCCTCGTAGGAGAGCCAATCCCCCAGCGCGGCCCCCAGGGCGGCGGCGCCGATCACCGGCCAGAGCGGGATGTCGGCCCCCCCGACCAGGGCGCCGATGCCGATCAGGATCACGGTGGCCGGCACGAACAGCGACAGGATCGCGATCGACTCGCAGAAGGCGAGCCCCCCGGCGATCAGCGGCGTCCAGACCTTGTGCGCCTCGACGAAGGCGAGGGTGGAGGTCCGCAGGGCTTCGATGTCCATCGGGCTCGGGGGGCGGCGGGGGGATCGGACCCATCTGAGGCGGGAGGGGGCCGGGGACAAGGGTTTTGGGTGATTGAACTAGGCTTGGGAGTAGGGGCGGGAGCACCAGCCTATGAACCTGACATATTGATTGATCGCCCTTTGCGATTGTTCTTGCTACCGACGGCAAATCCAGAGCCGGCATTGCAGGGGTCGGTAATCCGCCAGTTTGTTCATCCTTTGTTCGCGTGCTATAGATAGCTCCATAAGGAGCCTGCAGCAGTTTTATCACAGCGGTTAAGCTTCCTGCTGAATCCGGCCATGTCATGGATGGACAACTTAAACGCGATTTGCACTCTTCGCTGTCTGTGAAGGAGGGGTACAAATGGCTCAAGCCGAGGACGTGCCGATGAGCCGGCAAGAGTTCTTAGTTGCTTACGATGGCCCCTCTCGTGCGGACGACCACTCTATTGATGTCCGGAACTTGGCGCCAGCGCTGCTGGCTTTTGGCCGACTGCTGCGCGAGGCTAATACAGAGTTTGATGGCAAAAAATCCACAACTAAAGTTTTAGTTGTCTCAGATTCCGGGCACAAATGCTTTAACATAAATATTGAACCGATCAATGGTTTTTACGATCAAATCAAGCAATTTCTCGGCCTGGATCAAGTAAAAATCGCGAAAGAAATATTTGTATAGATCGGCCTTCCGAAAGGTCCGCTATATGGAGTTGGGCTTGCAACAGGCTAAATAAATTTTTTGAAATATCTCGAGCGGAAAAAGGCCAAGATATTATAGAATAAAGAGTCGGATCCGACCCGCGCGGAATTATAAAAGTCACAATAAAAGGCAATGACAATAGGGTTTGCCTGACACCAGAAATATATAGCCTGTCAAAAGATCCAAAGACGCTTCAAGCAACTCAGGATGCTTTTTTGCCACTGGGGCATGATGGCTTTGAAACAATGCGTGTTTCTGGGAATCAAGAGGATACGCCGGAAAATTTTACACCCGAAGAGGTTGCCAATATCGCCGCATCTTGTGTGAAGGGCATAGAAGAAAGCAAATAGGTCAACGAGCCAGACGTTGAAGAAACACCCGCATGGCTAAGCGTTTATTCGCCGGTATACGATGCAAGCGCAATAAACTGGCGGTTTCGCCTTGGGCTGGAAACCATACACGCAGACATTATTGCGACAACAATTGCACAAGATACACTGGAAAGAGGCGGCGCACTATCAGAGGATGCGTACCAAGTTGTGTTGGAAATAATCACGCCTTATGACTCCGACAGTAACGCCAAACAACCAACTTACAAAATTAAAAAGGTCATGCGCTTCGTTCCCGATCGCCCTCCGAAGCAAACGGATTTATTTAATCCCGATGGCGCCTTATAAGATACGGACAAACTAATTTTACAAAATTACCGCTAGATATGCAGGCTCTTTTTAAACCAAGATCTAGGACAATATCGCCCGCAGCGGCGGTTCTCCCCCGCGATCCGAGAATTACCGGCGTTGAACACCCTGTCGATCTAGTCCGACGTCGACTACGGCCCGATTGGCAACGCGGCTTCGATGGTCCCGATGCAGCGGCGCGGGGTCGAGGTCGGGCCGGTCCACACCGTCCCATTCTCAAACCATCTCGACTGACGCCCCGTCTTCGACGCGGAAACAATCCGCGCCACGGTCCGGGGCATCGGCGGGCGCAGACGGGTCGGCACCGGGCGCGCCGTGCTGGCGGCCTCTCGGGGCTCGGCCCCAACCGCGCAGGACGCCCCCGACCCGGCCCCGCTGCGCAGACCGACTTCGGAACGGAACAGTCGCGCTCCGCATTGCTGGCTCCGCATTCGGGAGCCTGCCGTGAGACCCACCCTTCTCGTCCTCCTCGGGCTGTCGCTCCTGGCCGTCCCGCAGCATGTCCGGGCGCAGGCCGTCGCCGGTGAGGCGTATACCACCCTGGAGGCGGACGAGCCCCGCCCGGGGCCGCCGCCGCCGCTGCCGGACCTGTCCGATCCGAACGGCCGGGCGGGCGAGGCGCTCAACGAGCCGGGCGAGCGCTCCGGCATCCCCAAGGCGCTGCGGGCGTCGGGCTCCAAGGCTGGCGGCCCGGCCAACGACCTCAACCCGAGCGGGCAGGCGGAGGCGCCGGCGCCGCCCAAGGGCGATCTCGGCAAGGTCGCGGCCGGCGAGGACCTGTTCCACGGCAATTATTGCGGCACGGGCCAGCGCGGCGAGGGCCTGCCCCCGATCGACGCCCTCGATGCCGCCTGCATGCGCCACGACGCCTGCTACGACGCCGCCGGCTACAGCTCCTGCGCCTGCGACGCTACGCTGAAGCGGGAGGCCGCGTCCGTCTCGGACGCGCCGGGCGCCTCGCTGGAGACGCGGCGCCGGGCGCTGAGCGTCACGCAGGCGACGGTGGCCATGCGCTGCCGCGCGCCCTGATCCGCTCCCGCCGTCCAGCCGAGCGGGACGCGGTCCGGCCCGCCTGCCGGCCGCGGGGGCCGAACCCGAGGCGGGCCGGCCGTCCGAACCGCGCCGCTCGCGGCGTGCCCCCCGCGCTTGCGCCCGCGCGCCGGATCGCCGACAGCAGCGGCTCTCCTCACGGCACCGGGAATCACCCGCGTTGAACGTCCTGTCGATCCAGTCCCACGTCGCCTACGGGCATGTCGGCAACGCGTCGGCGGTGTTCCCGATGCAGCGGCTCGGGGTCGAAGTCTGGCCGGTGCACACGGTGCAGTTCTCCAACCACACCGGCTACGGGGCGTGGCGCGGCCCGATCTTCGAGGCGGACATGATCCGCGACGTGGTGCGGGGCATCGGCGAGCGCGGGGTGTTTCCCGGCTGCGACGCGGTGCTGTCGGGCTACATGGGCTCGGCCGCGATCGGGGCGGCGATCCTGGAGGCGGTGGCCTCCGTGCGGGCCGCGAACCCGCAGGCCCTCTATTGCTGCGACCCGGTGATCGGCGACGTCGCGGAGGGCGTCTACGTGCGGCCCGGGATCGAGGCGTTCCTGCGTGACCACGCCGTGCCGGCGGCCGACATCCTCACCCCCAACCAGTTCGAGCTCGACCGGCTCACCGACCTGCCGAGCCGGACCCTGCCGGAGGCGGCGGCCGCGATCGCGGCGCTCCAGGCCCGGGGCCCCCGGGTGGTGCTGGTCACCTCGGCGCTCTGCGCCGACACGCCGCCCGACCGGATCGACCTGCTGGCCGGGGCGGAGGGCCGGGTGTTCCGGGTCCGCACCCCGCGCCTCGCCATCGCGGTGAACGGCGCTGGCGACTGCATCGCGGCCCTGTTCCTGGTCCACTACGCCCGCACCGGCTCGGCCGCCACGGCTTTGGGCGCGGCCGCCGCCTCGGTCTACGGCCTCCTGAAGCGCACCGCGGCGGCGGGCTCCCGGGAGATCCTCACCGTGGCCGCGCAGGCGGAATACGTGACCCCGACCGAGACCTTTTTGGTCGAGGCGGTGTAGGGGCCGGATCGCGCACGCCCTCAATCCACGCCCTCCCGCACGATGGTCGGTTCGTGCGTCACCGCAAAGTTCACCGAGCGGGCGATGAAGCATTGCGCGTGCGCCCGGTGGTGCAGCGCCAGGGCGGCGGCGGCGTCCGATTCCGCCGTGACGGTCACGCGCGGGCGCAGGGTGACCGTGGTGAACTGGCCCGCGCCGCCGGGCTCCTCGGTCATGCGGCCCTCGGCGGTGTCGGCGTAGGCCGTCACCACGATCCCGGCCTGCGCGCACAGGCCGAGATACCAGAGCTTGTGGCAGGCCGAGAGCGAGGCCACCAGCAGGTCCTCCGGGTTCCAGCGCGCCGGGTCGCCCCGGAAGGCCGGGTCGGACGAGCCGGCGATCACCGGCTTGCCCGGGGAGGCGGCCTCGAAGGCGCGGTCGTAGCCGCGATAGGTCCGGGTGCCGGCCCCGGTGTTGCCGGTCCAGGTCACCGTGACCGCGTAGGCGTGCTCCGTGTCGGGCATGGCTCCCTCCCGTCTCCGCGGCCTGGGAAGCGGTGCCGCACTGGGCTAGGCTCTGGGACCGCGCCGCCCGGATCGAGTCGGGCGTTCGCACAGCCTTAGCAAAGCGCGCCGCAGCCGCCAGCCGGTCGCGGGCGCCGCCCGGAGGACCGACACGATGGCGCGCCGCTTCGTCACCCTCGACGTGTTCACCGACCAAAAACTCGCCGGCAACCCGCTGGCCGTGGTGCGCGACGCCGAGGGGCTCGACACGGCCGCGATGCAGGCGATCGCGGCGGAGTTCAACCTGTCCGAGACGGTGTTCGTGCTGCCGCCCACCGACGCGCGGCAGCGGGCGCGTCTGCGGATCTTCACGCCGCGGCACGAGCTTCCGTTCGCCGGCCACCCGACCGTGGGGAGCGCCGTGCTGCTCGCGCTGGAGGACCCGTCCCGGGGCGATGCCCGGGCCTTCGGCCTGGAGGAGCGGATCGGGATCGTGCCCTGCGTGGTCGAGACGCTGTCCGACGGCAGCGGCGGCCGGGCACGGTTCAAGCTGCCGGCCCTGCCGGAATTTCTGGGCGCCGGCCCGGAGCCGGCGGTGCTCGCGCCGCTCCTCGGGCTCGAGCCCGGCGATCTCTGCACCGGCCGGCACGTCCCGAGCCGCCACGGGGTCGGGCCGACCTTCACCTGCGTGCCGGTGGCCACGGTGGCGGCGCTCGATTCCGCCCAGCCGGCGCGAGGACCGGAGGCGCAGGACGGGCTCTACCTCTACGCGCCAGACCCCGAGGGGACGGGCCAGAGCTGGCGGGTGCGGATGTTCGCGCCGCATCTCGGTATCGCGGAGGATCCCGCCACCGGCTCGGCGGCCGCCGCCTTCGCGGGGGTGCTGATGCAGTTCGAGACCCTGGGCGACGGCACCCACGACGTGGCGATCCAGCAGGGCGAGGCCATGGGCCGGCCGAGCGCCATCGCGCTCCAGCTCACGATCGCGGCCGGCGCCCTTCGCTCGGTGGAGATCGGCGGCTCGGCCGTGATCGTGTCGGACGGGACCTTGCGTGTCTGACGGCTTCCGGATCACCCGGCTCGCCGGGGTCACGGCGCGACTCGTCGCGCATGACTGGCCGTTCGCCCGGGACCACGAAGCGGAAATCGCCGAACACTGGCAGGCGCGGCGCGCCCGCAGCCCCGGGATGTTCGACGGCACCGTGTTGCTCGCCCGCGCCTGGTCGGTCGCGGACGGGATTGCCCGGGTCGACCTGTTTGCCGCCCGCTATTCCAGCTTCATCGCCTACCGGGACCAGGGCCGCACGGAAGCCGGCGTGGTCAACGCCTTCGCGGCGATCGTGCCCGGGAGCCTGGACGGTGGGGTGCTGCTCGGCGCGATGGGCACCCATACGGCCAATGCCGGCCAGCTCTACTTCCCGTGCGGCACGCCCGACCTCGACGACGTGCGGGGCGAGACCGTCGACCTCGCCGGCAGCGCCGCCCGGGAGCTTGCCGAGGAGACCGGCCTGGCGCTGCCGGCGGATGCCGCGACCGACTGGGTGCTGCTGGCCGGGGAGGGGCAGCTCGCCTTCCTGCGCCCGGTGCGGTTCCCGGAGACGGCCGACGCCCTGTGCGCCCGCATCGAGGCCCACCGCCGCCGGGAGGCGGAGCCGGAACTCGCCGGGATCCACGTGGCGCGCGCGGCCGACGGTCCGGAGGCGACTCGGATGCCGGGCTTCGTGCGGGCGTATCTGGCGGATGCTTTTGCGGTGTAGGCTGCCGGAGCCCGGCGGCAGGGAGGCTGAGGGCTGGTCATCGGACGAGGGCCGCTCCCACCCAGTCCCCTCATCCTGAGGTGCGAGCGCACCGAGCCTCGAAGGAGCCCTCCGGGGATCGCGCGGCCGGCTGGAGGGCTCCTTCGAAACCTCCGCTGCGCGAACGCACCTCACGAAGACCCGGTTGGGTGAGAGAGGCCCGCCGCAACGACACGTATCTTCTCTCGCGCGACGAAACCCGACACCGCCATCACCCGATGTGCCCGCAATACGGAGTGTCGTTTCCTTGTTCGCCGCAGGCGCTTCCATAGACTTGGCCGCTCCGCTGGACCCCTCGCGCACGCTGCGCCGGGCAACGAAACGGGCGACATGCGCATCCTCTCTGACGCCCCGAGAACGACCCGCCGGCACGCGGCCGCCTGGCTCGCCGCCGCCCTGATGCTGTCGGCGGCCGCCCCGTCCTGCGCGGCCGAGCCCGTGATGCTGCGGGTCGGCGACCAGAAGGGCGGCAACCGCGCGCTGCTGGAGATCTCCGGCTTCGGAAAAGACCTGCGCTACACGATCGCCTGGTCGGAATTCCCCGCCGCCGCGCCGATCCTGGAGGCGCTCAATGCCGGCGCCCTCGATGTCGGCTATACCGGCGACCTGTCGCTGCTCACGGCCTACGCGGCCGGCGCCCCGATCAAGGCGGTCGGCGGCACGAAATCGGACCCGCGGAGCCATGCGATCCTGGTCCGCCAGGATTCCCCGATCCGGTCGGCCGCCGACCTCGCGGGCAAGCGCCTGGCCGGCACCCGCGGCGGCTGGGGCCAGTTCCTGATCGACGCGACCCTGGAGAAGACGCGGATTAGGTTGGAGGACGCCACCTTCGCGCCGCTCAACCCCGTGGACGCCAAGGTCGCCCTGGTCGCCGGCTCGATCGATGCCTGGGCGGTCTGGGAGCCCTACGTCTCGTTCGCGACCCGCAAGGACAACGCCCGGGTGATCGCCGACGGCGCGGGCCTGACCCCGACCATCACGTTCATTGTCGCCTCCGACACCGCCATCGCCACCAAGCGGGCGGCCGTGCAGGACCTGCTGGACCGCCTGAACAGGGCCCGGCTGTGGTCGCTCGACCATCTCCCCGAATACGCCAAGAGCACCGCCGCCCTGACACGCCTGCCGGAGGATGTGCTGCTGGCGGCCTATGCGGCGCAGCGGACCAGCCCGATCAACATCGACGACGGCGTGGTCGCGGAGGTCCAGGAGGCGTCCGATCGCGCGACCCGCTACGGCATCCTGGCCAAGCGGCTCGACGTCGGCCGGGTGCTCGACCGCAGCATCACCGCGCCGGCTCCGAACGCGAACTAGTGTCCTGCGCCTGAAGTTTATGGCAAAGGTGCATTGTGAGGATCTGTGTCGAGCGTTCGCAGGCAGAAGCGCTTGACGCTAGCCAGGATGGCATCGGCCGACTTCACCCATCGGAATGGCTTCGGGTCAGCGTTCGTGGCCTCGATGAACGCGCGGATGTCGCGTTCAAGCTCCTCCACCGAACAGTGCACGCCACGTCGGATTGCCCGGTCCGTCAGCAGGCCGAACCACCGCTCAACTTGGTTGATCCACGAGGCGGAAGTCGGCGTGAAGTGCACGTGGTAGCGTGGGCGCTGGGTCAGCCAGTCGCGGATCAGCTTGGTCTTGTGCGTCGCCGAGTTGTCGAGCACCAAGTGCACGTCGAGGTCGGCCGGCACCGCCGCCTCGATCTCGTCCAGGAAGCGGCGGAACTCGCTGGCGCGGTGACGCGGATAGCACTGCCCGATCACCGTCCCGGCCTTCACGTCGAACGCGGCAAACAGGCTGGTGGTGCCGTGCCGGGCATAGTCGTGGGTGCGCCGCTCGGCCTGCCCGGGCCGTAGTGGCAACAGCGGCTGCGTGCGATCGAGCGCCTGCACCTGGGACTTCTCGTCCACGCAGAGAACCAGGGCGCGGGCGGGTGGGGCCAGATAGAGCCCGACGATGTCGCGCACCTTCTCGGCAAAGAGTGGGTCGGTCGAGAGCTTGAAGGTCTCGGACCGATGCGGCTGCAGGCCAAACGCTCGCCACACACGCCCGACCGTCGTGCCCGACACGCCGCTGGCCTTGGCCATGCTGCGCCGGCTCCAGTGGCTGGCGCCCGGCGGCCGCTCAGACAGCGTGCGGTCGATGAGTTCGGCGACCTGTTCGTCGCCGATCCGGCGCGGTGCCCCCGAGCGAGGCTCGTCCAGGAGCCCGTCCGTGCCCGCGCTGGCGAACCGTTCGCGCCACTTGCCGACTGTGTGCTTGCCGGTGGCCAACTCGGCCGCGATGCTCGTGTTGTTCAGCCCGTCGGCAGCCCGCAGCACGATCCTCGCGCGCAGGGCGAGCCCCTGGGCTGTCTTGCGGCGGCGAGCCCAGCTCTCAAGCTCGGCTCGTTCCTCGGCGCTGAGGTCGAGCGGGGTGAGCACGCGGTAGGCCATCAGCACCTCCCAACAGCCCCCCCACATTGTCACAAACTTCAGGCGCACGACACTAGGGCATCGTCCCAAAGGGTGGATTCCGGCTTTCGGAAAACGACGATGCGCAGCGAAAAACTCGCGCCGCGTGCCGGTTCCGATATGCGGCACGCGGCGCGAGAGGCGGGGCCCGCCGGCCCGAACCGCACCGCAAAAATTCGCCCGCCCCGGCGGGAGCTTCGCTGTTCCCGGGACGTTTGCGTTGCAGTCCGGGGTCACCGGCCGA
This sequence comes from Methylobacterium sp. CM6246, assembly GCF_054818005.1. Taxonomy (NCBI): domain Bacteria; kingdom Pseudomonadati; phylum Pseudomonadota; class Alphaproteobacteria; order Hyphomicrobiales; family Methylobacteriaceae; genus Methylobacterium; species Methylobacterium sp. CM6246. The sequence continues at coordinate 4,251,917 of NZ_JBTXKY010000001.1, read as the reverse complement.
GGCGTCCCGCGACGCGCGGCCGGCGTTCCGGGCTGCCAGCACCGGAGCTCCCATGGCCGACCCGACCCGTTCGACAAACTCGTCCCGCGCGACCCGCACGCGCATCCAGGAAGGCCAGCCCTATCCGCTCGGCGCCACCTGGGACGGGCTGGGCGTCAACTTCGCCCTGTTCTCGGCCCACGCCACCAAGGTCGAACTCTGCCTGTTCGACGACCAGGGCGAGAAGGAGATCGAGCGGATCGAGCTCCCCGAATACACGGACGAGATCTGGCACGGCTACCTGCCGGATGCGCGGCCCGGCACGATCTACGGCTACCGGGTCCACGGCCCCTACGAGCCGAAGGCCGGCCACCGGTTCAACCACAACAAGCTCCTGATCGACCCCTACGCCAAGGGACTGGTGGGCTCGATCACCTGGAACCCTGCCCTGTTCGGCTACCAGATGGAATCGGGCGACGACCTGACCTTCGACGAGCGCGACAGCGCGCCGTTCAACCGCCGCTCGCGGGTGATCGACCCGGCCTTCACTTGGGGCCGGCACCGCAAGCCCAACGTGCCGTGGGAGAAGACGATCTTCTACGAGGCCCACGTGAAGGGCATGACCAAGCTCGACCCGCGGGTTCCGGAGAAGCTGCGCGGCACCTATGCCGGCCTCGGCACGCCCGACGTGCTCGACTACATCAAGAGCCTCGGCGTCACTTCGGTGGAGCTGCTCCCGGTGCATTCCTTCGTGCAGGACGACTACCTGCAGCAGAAGAACCTGGTGAATTACTGGGGCTACAACACGATCTCGTTCTTCACCCCCGCCCGGCGCTACGCGGCGGTGCCGGACTTCGCCTTCTCCGAGTTCAAGGAGATGGTCTCACGCTTCCACGGCGCCGGCCTCGAGGTGATCCTCGACGTGGTCTACAACCACACCGCCGAGGGCAACGAGAAGGGCCCGACCCTGTCGTTCAAGGGCGTCGACAACGCCTCCTACTACCGGCTCCTGCCGGGCGAGCCGCGCTACTACATCAACGACACAGGCACCGGGAACACCTTCAACCTGTCGCACCCGCGGGTGCTGCAGCTGGTGACCGACTCCCTGCGCTACTGGGCCACCGAGATGCGGGTCGACGGCTTCCGGTTCGACCTGGCCACGATCCTCGGCCGTGAGCCCTACGGCTTCGACGAGGGCGGCGGCTTCCTCGACACCTGCCGGCAGGACCCGGTGCTCAACGGCGTCAAGCTGATCGCCGAGCCGTGGGATTGCGGCCCCGGCGGCTACCAGGTCGGCGGCTTCCCGCCGGGCTGGGCCGAGTGGAACGACCGGTTCCGCGACGACGTGCGCGCCTATTGGCGGGGCGATCCCGGCCTGCTGCCGGACCTCGCCGCCCGGGTCTCGGGCTCGGCCGACAAGTTCGACAAGCGCGGCCGTAAACCCTGGGCCTCGGTGAACTTCCTCACCGCCCATGACGGCTTCACCCTGCATGACACGGTGGCCTACAACGAGAAGCACAACGAGGCGAACGGCGAGGGCAACCGCGACGGCCACTCGCACAACCTCTCGTACAATTACGGCGCCGAGGGCCCGACCGAGGACCCGGCGATCCGGGCCGTGCGGCTGCGCCAGATGCGCAACATGCTGGCGACCCTGTTCCTGTCGCGCGGCACCCCGATGCTGCTCGCCGGCGACGAGTTCGCCCGCACCCAGAACGGCAACAACAACGCCTATTGCCAGGACAACGAGGTCTCTTGGCTCGACTGGGGGGCGATCGGCGACGAGGAGCGCGATCTCGCGGAGTTCACCCAGCGCCTGGTCATCCTGCGCAACGCCCTGCCGATCCTCAGCCGCGGACGCTTCCTCACCGGGCAGTACGACGAGGAGTTCGGCGTCAAGGACGTGACCTGGCTGCGCCCGGACGGGGGCGAGATGGCCAGCGAGAACTGGTCCGAGGGGGCGGCGAAGGCGTTCGCGGTCCAGCTCGACGGGCGTGCCCAGGCCACCGGCCTGCACCGCCGGGGCGGCGACGCCACGCTGCTGATCATGTTCAACGCCCACCACGACCTGGTGACGTTCACTCTGCCCGAATCGCCCAACGGCGTGGCCTGGACCCGGCTGCTCGACACCAACCTGCCCGACAGCCAGGACGTCGAGAGCTTCCCGTTCGGCAATGGCTACGACGTGACCGGGCGCTCGCTCCTGATGTTCGTGCTCAAGCCCGAGGACACCCCGGGCGACGACGCCACCGAGATGGAGCGCTCCTACCAGCACGTGATGCAGGCTTTTGAGCGCGCCAACGTCGAGAGCGTGCATTTCCACCTCGACCCGGAGGCCTGAGACGCGCTGAGCGGGACGGTTTTCGTCTCGCTCAGGGTCCGCCGCTTGCGCCCGGCGGCGCACCCGGCTAACAGCACCGCACCGCGCGGCCCTGGTCGCGTCCGGCGCCTCGGTGCCCGGGCGCCCTGTCCGCGGTCGGAGGGGTGGCCGAGTGGTTGAAGGCGCACGCCTGGAAAGTGTGTATACGGGAAACCGTATCGCGGGTTCGAATCCCGCTCCCTCCGCCAATTGACCCGCAAAACCCGTTTATCCTCAACGAGTTAGCGGTTTCCATCTCAACCTTGCTTACAATGATACCTACAAGCCGCTCGCACGGGGGTGCGCGGGCGTCACTTGATCCCGTGGCGGCATCCTCGTTCCGAGGAGGGTGCCTTGATCTACGTGCTCATCATCATGCTGGCCGGATCAGGCTCAGGCTCGGGTTCTGCGATCGGGTCCATCGAGTTCAACAGCAAACATGCGTGTGAAGAAGCGGCAAAAATGATCGCCGAGTCTAACCGCACTTTTTCTGGGGCTACCGCCGTGACCGTGTGTGCAGCCAAGGGGTGAGCCCGCACGGGATGCGCGAGTAGCATTCATGAGGGCTGCGTTCGGGGCCATCGACCGAACAAGCAAGGAGCCGTATTCTTGGGTGTCGACTCTCCAGCCGACCTTCCACGTCCGTCTCGACAGTGCCCCTCAACTCACCGATGGGGCGGGCGTGGATGTCGCTGGTGGTTGCCGCTATCAACTTAGCGTCAATCTCTCGTCGGCATCCTGCCTTTGTCGGCCCAGCGCCGATCTTCCACGCCCGCCGACGGTTTCACTTCGACGGTGGCGGCCCGGCGGGCGTGGATGCTTCGACTGACAACGTTGGCGGCAAGAGCGACCGTCACTGGGGAAATCTCCAGGGAGTCTGGCTGTCGCTGCGAACGCTCGCAGCGAGCCTTGCAGAATATACGAGCCGCGTGCCGGTCAGACTTCCAACCCAGTTTGTATTTCCGCTGGCCGATGCCGGTTAGGTTGGTTTTGTCAGCGGGCTGGGCGGCTCCTTGACGATCCACGCCCGCCGCCCAAACATCCACCCGGTGTGAGGGTGGCGGGCGTGGATGCTTTCGTTCACCTGTGAGCGAAAGGGCTTCTGTCCGATCCGAAGATAACCTGTGTTCCACTCAGGTTTTGCGATCCCCGGTTTCGGGGAGCGTCATTGGCATAGGTTAGAGACGCGTCGTATCGCGCCGCGGTAGCAAAGACGGGTCGATCTCAAATTCGACAATCCGCTCCAGCCGCTTGGGTTTTCCCTAAGACACCAAACGGCGTGAGTAACTGCTGTGCAAAGCGACCCCACGCCCGCTTCTTGGTTTTCCCCCCGATACCCAGCGAGTGGGCGTGGTTTTTCACATTCAGCACGGCAAGACTGAAATCGGTTCCGTTCCGCGAAAAGCGAAACAGTTTCGCATTTGACTGCCCTGGGGTAAGGCGGCCGGTGTTAGCGGCGGGATGGGTCGCTGACCTTCCACGCCCGCTTGACGAGCCAGCCAAAGCTTTTCCGGGCGGGCGTGGATGCCCTCTCACGATCGACACACCCGCGGCACGCCGCTGGCCGTGACAGGCACAGCGAACAACCCTGAAGCTGCGAACCGCCGGTCCGAGCGCCGCAGCAGCACCTTGGCTCGCTGCAGGTCACGATGGGCGAGCCAGGCCAGGAGCACGCGGCGGCCGAGCCAAGCGAAGCCAACGACGTGGCCGGCCAGGACGCCGAGGCGAGTGAAGGCGGTCACAGCGCCCCCGTCTCGGATCGGCTTGATGGCCCCGTAATTGGCCTCCAGCCGCTTGCCAATCTGGCTGAGCATGCAGCCCATCACGTAGATGCACTCGCGGTGCACGACGTCGTCGTGCGTGCCGAGGGTCGTCAGCACGTTGGCCAGACGATCCAGGTGCATGATGTCATCCTCCAGGGCTAAGATCTGACCCCAGTCGACGCATGCGATGCTCATCGTGCGCCCTCCCGCAGCGGGCGGGACAGTTCGAAGGCGCGCTCCCAGTCGCTCGACCTTCACGGCGGCTTCCACCATCGCGTCGCCCACGACGTAGAGGGCGCCGGCTTCGACGTCGCAGCCCGAGCAGCCCATGGCGCGGACCGCCTGGCCCCAGCGGACGAGATTTCGAACCGCGTCCTCCATGTCGAAGATCAAGCTGGTGAGATCGTCTCGACGGGATGCGGGAGCGCTCATGCCGCCCTCACGACATTGAAGCGGTGAGCGCTACGGCCGGTCCACTCGGTGGCCGAGGCGTCCAGCGCCTCCGGCTCGCGGTCAGCGTCGCCGTCGAGCGCATCTAATAAGGCCAGGTCCGCCTCGATCCGGTCAGCGATCCGGCGGCGCAGCTCACGGACGCGCTGGCGGTCCGCATCGGCGAAGAAGCTGTCGAGGCAGATCTGGATCTCGGTGATGACCTGGTCGGCGAGGTCGGTCTCGCGGCAGGCTCGGATCGCCCTGGTGACGGGACCCAGCTGCCGGCCGAGCCCTTGACCTAATAGGGGCCGCGGGTTGCCGGACTGGGGTAATAAGGGCGTGCGTGTGCTATGGGCGTGAATAGCCATGAACAGCATCCTCCAGATGCGGTTGGTGGTAAGGGCCGGATGGAAGGGCTCAATCTTCCTTCCGGCCCGCAGTTGTGGTACCACTAGGCGTGAGGCACGTCAACTATGGTACCATATGCGCACGGGTAGAACCCGCGGGAAGCAAACCGGCATTCAGATCCAGGTCCGGGTGCAGCCTGAACAGGTTGCCCCCCTCGACGCCTGGATTGCTGATCAGCCCGATCCGAAGCCAACCCGTCCGGAGGCGATCCGGTACGCTCTTACGGACTGGCTTACAGGCCAGGGCTACGTGAGGCACCGCGAGGATCCGGAGGGAGCAAACTAAGGAATGCAGTTTGCCTGAAAATCATAGTAAAGAGCGCAAGCAGGCCGAGGCCGCGTTCGCCAAGATACAGGACCACCTCGGCGACAAGATCTCCGTCATACCAGGTATCAGCGATGCGGATCAAAACACGGCCCGGCTGAAGGCTGCGCGCCTGGAACGAGATAGCTCCGCGGGCGAGATGAAGAAGCTCTGACACACAGCGCTAGCATCTCAACCGCTCCCAATCATCGCGGAGGGCTAATGTCTCACTTTCCGATCATACACTCCAACGATCACACAAGCCTGCACTTGAAGGCTGAGACCCGCGAGACGAACTCCGCCGAGGTCTGGGTTGAAATCGAGGAGGAGCGTCAGGTTGTGGAGGAGCGTACGGCGAAACTTAGACAGCAGCGACTTACTCGCGATAGCGCCGGATCCTGAGGCCACAGCGAACGCAGATCATGAAGCGCCCCGAGGCGAAGGGCTATCTGAAATGAGCGCGACGCTCGGCGGCGACCAGGGAGCGGGCAGATGCGAGCCATCCTGATTGCCGCCGTAGTTGCAATTGCCGTCGTCGCGGTTGTGGTTCTTGGCGGCCTTGTGAGCCGCAACGTGGGCTGACTTTCAGACTCTGTGGCCCGCGAACCACGCAAATGCTGAATTGACGAACTGTTAAGATTTATCGCTGGCGGTCGAATGCCGTTCGTGGGCATCAGTTGTTCCGCTTATGCGAGCACCCGTCTATGCCGATACCGATCTACGATCGCTTGCACCGCTACATCGTAGTGGCTTTGGTGTGCGGCGGGTTCGCCATGATGGGAGCGGCTTGGCTCTGGGATGCGCTGTAACAGACTAGCTAACCGATAGCGCTTTGTACGGCGTGAGGATCCCGAGGAGGCAAACTAGTGCGCCTCACCGAGCACCTGAATGCGAAGGGCTACCTAAAATGAAAAGCGCACCCCTCGGTGCTGTGGTAGCGCTCTTGCTCTTCCAATCCGGTGCTTATGCGCAAGACGGCCTTGGCCTCGACGCGCCGGACGCGCCGAGATCAGGTGCGGAGCCGGAAGCAGAGATGCGAGTGCGGGTTGCATCTGAGTTTCCGGACGCCCTACTGATCCGCTTCCGCAACGTCCGGCGCATCACCACAGAAGCTGGGCATGAGATCGAGTTCTGCGGCCAAGTGAGCGCTCTCGATGCTGGACAACTTAAGCCGACCTACCAGGTCTTTCTCTATCATCGGACCGGCACGGCCGAGCACGTGCGCGTCCTCGGCTCTGAGGCCCTGAATGGCTTCCATATCGGACGGAAACTGATGGGCGCCTTGAGGCGCGCCGGATGCATGTAAGCTCCTATCCGCCGCCTCTGCGAGGAAACGCCGAAGGCGAAGCGATCCTGACGCCACAGAACTGCACTAAGTTTTCCGGCCGACATGATAGGACCGCCCATGTCTGATCTTCCCCACACCGCCCGCGGCCAACTGGACTCAAGGGCGGCCAGGGCAACTGCGCGCCTGGAGAATGCGGTGAATGTTCGGGGGGAAGTTGAGGACAAGCAGCACGCAACCGACGAACGGACGGCCCAGCTGAAGGCATTGCGGCTGGCCCGGGAGAGCAAAGCCCTCTGAGGGCGCAGCGGATGTCGCTCACCGAGCACCTAAAGGCAAAGGGCCACCTAAATGAGCGACGCCAACCCTCAGCCTCCCAAGGTGGACGAGATCCTCCGCCTATCGACAGCTCTCGCTGAGCAGATGTTGGAGGCGCAGGTCATGGGGCAGCCGATCCCCACCCAGAAATTTACGGCGCTTGTCGGCGCAGCTCGGTTCCTCAAGGACAACAACATGGCATGGCCTCCGCTTGTCGAGGAGGTCGTGCACGAAATCGGAAAGCGGATGGCAGCCGCTAAATCAGCGCTCCTGGATGAGGATGCTGAGGGCTCACCGCGCCACTCAGAAGCCGCGGGCTCCTCGTGAAAGAGGCGCTGAACGCGGGGCGGTCGTAGACGCCTCGACACTTGTGCGCCGGTGGCTATCCTCCCGCCATGCGCACCGCCCTCGCCGCCCTCGCCTTCGTCGTCGCTGCCGGTGGGGCGCAGGCACAGCGGCCGATGCCTTCGCGCTGACTGTCGCTCGGCCCCGTCCCGATCTGTTCATAGGGCGGGGGAGCGTCCGATTTCACCGGCGGTCGAGCCGATATGCAACGCGGCTCGGGATGCATGATGACGCTGGGCCGTTACCGAAGGGTGCCAACCGAGCTGGTACCTAAGAGCGTAAGTACAAAGGCGCATTGCCGCCGATCCAGCGAGCGCCATCTCTATCCTCAGGCACACCGTCTGGAGGCGCGCTATGTCGTCCAAGTTCTATGTTTTTGGGAGCGAGACCGAGGCACGGGAGTACGCCGCAAAGCACGGCGATAAAGCCCGGGTCGCCTATCGCGGTGACTACCGCCAAGACTGGCTGGTTTCGGTCGCGGAATAGCTCCAGGGCGCGGGCACAAAAAAACCCGCCGCGGCGCTGGGCCGGGCGGGCTATCTCAAAGGCGATCAGCCTTCAGCTGTTTCAGGCCTGCCAACCCTTATGCCGGCAGAGGGCGACATAGGCCCCGAAGGTGATCATGTCGGCATCGAGCAGATCCAAGGCCTGCTGGCGGGTCTCGATCAGGTCGGCGTTCATCTCGGCCTCGTGAAATATGGATTGAGGCGATAACGGGGAGGCGGCAAGCCCGTTCCAGGACTTCGGCGCGGATGCCAAGGGCATCGCGGTGGCCTCTACGCAACAGCTTCCCAACCATGACGGTTCTATGTGTCCGGACGGACAACGTCGGATTGCAGGCCATGAGCACAGCTACCGGACACGTCGACGAGCGTGCAGTGAAGCCCGCGCAGCGCGATACCCCGCAGGATCTCTACGACCCCCATTTCCCTGCGCAGCGCCGCGTGAAGAAAGCCTCAGCCGGCGCAGGCAACGAGACTTTCGACCCTCACTTCCCCCAGCGCCATCGGCACTGATCGGGCTCGTTTAGGGAACTGTCAGGCCGTAACCGCTTTGCTCCTCCGCTTCCAGGAGGGGCGCCATGGCCGAAATCAGCATTTCCGAAGGTACGGACGGGCGCTGGACTGTCTACGGTCCGGGCCTGGTGGTAACCGATCTGACCCGTGAGGCCGCCGAAACGTTCGCTGAAAGCTACCGCCGGCTTGCCGTCGCGTGAACAAAGACGTCCCACGCGGCACTGGGCGGGCGGGGCTGAGGTTGCAGTACATCTCGCAATGATGGATCGAGCGCATGTCTCATGCTCGTGGATCCATCATGAAATTTCGCATGCTGAAGCCGTTCAAGCGGCCTCCGTCGTTCGTCAAAGTCCGGCTGCCGGGCTTCGACTCGGCCTACTATTTGAACGCGTACCCAGACGTGCGGGCAGTGGGGTTAAACCCACTCGATCACTATCTGCGGCACGGCTGGAAGGAGGGCCGCGACCCGAGCGCGGGCTTCAGCACGGATGGCTTTCTGGCTGCGAACCCTGATGTGGTTGCCTCTGGCCACAACCCGTTGGTGCACTTCGTGAACACCGGCTTGGCCGAGGGGCGGAGTGGGTCCTTCAAGGATCCGAAGTCGCCAGCTCCGAAGCCACGCTGACGGCCGGGCACGAAAAAGCCCGCGCCGGCGAGCCGGGCGGGCGAAGGTTGTGACCTCGAACTCGGGGGAGTCGGAAATCCCCACGTTCATACCCCGGCCAGAGCCAAAAGAAAGCCCGCCGCAGCGTGAGCCGGGCGGGCGAAGGTAAGGGGCCTCCTGGTGCGTTACGCCAGGCGGCAGGCCGACCGTATCAGCATTTCAGGCGCAGGAGAGACCGCTGCGATGACAAATCGGGCGGCCTCTCAGCTTGGGATACAGGCGTCATCCAGGATCCCGAGGTTCTGATGCACCAGCTGGTGGGGCAAGCGTTGCCGGGAGCACGTCCTCAAGCGTAAATAGTGCATAGCACCACTGCTGGTGTTATCAGCGCGTTGGCTGCACCTATTATAACTAATCCTGTGACAACGTCGCCATGAAATTTGGGATTATTTGCGAATAGATACTGTGCGGGAAACGCCATTATTGTTATCGGTAGCATGCACAGTACGCCGATCGTCCATACAATGATGCATGGTACAAAGAGTAATGCGCCTATCGCATGGTCCAGGCGAAAGCTGCTGTCATGCTGTCGTGCTGCATAGGCCTGGGCCATCCGACGCGCCGCTCATGCTAGGTTACGAATACAACTATCGGTAGCATATCGATTTGCAGCGCTACCTCAACGCGAGTCTGCAGCTAGGCTTGAGGGCTGATTACGCAGAACCGGTTCACCCACGCCGAAGCAGCAAGCCTTCGAGAGGCGCGGCTAAGCTTTCTGGGATCACTCGGTTCGCTGGAGCGCAGCACACGCAAGGGTAGTGTTCCGGAACACATCACGGATTGGTGGGTGGTGTTTAACCATTCTTCGCACCGTCCTCGCCGACGTGACTAAGAGAGGCGCCGGTGCTGGAGGGTCTCCGCCATGATGTCGCTCGCCGCCATCCGACTCGCCGCCCCGATGCTTCTAATCGCTTCGTGGGCCGCCCCGTCTCTCGCGCAACCTGCCGCCAATGGTGGCCCCAAGCTTCTCATTCACGGCAATTACTGCGGCCCAGGCAACAACGCTCCGCTGCCACCCATCGACGCGCTGGACGCAGCTTGCGCCCGCCACGACGCCTGCACGCCTGATGTCGGCCTACCATCGAAGGCCTGTAATCTCCGGCTGGAACGCGAAGCGGAGGCGGTCGCCCACGATCCACGCCAGCCGGACGACGTTCGCTCAATGGCTGGCTTCGTAGCCTCGTTTGCAGCGTCAAATGCGTCGAGCACGACCCCGACAGTGCTACCGGCGCGGCTAGCCAGGTGAGGGGCTAGCGCCTCACGACCGCTCTGCCGGGGCCATCGTCCGCCCCCGGCTTAGCACCACGTCCTTGAACAGGTTGCCGGAGGCAGAGGTCCGGACGTTCGTGTCGGGCCCGGGCTTCTGAACGAGGACGTTCACGCTGCCGTTCGCCTCGACCTTCGTGCCGCCCACGACACCGGCACGGCCGGCGGACGCATCGAGGCGGCCCTCGCCCTTCTGCATAGTCTCGAACGCCTTCCTGGCCTTCTCCCGGGACGCCCAGCCCTCACCGTCGGCCTGGCCTACATCCGGGCGCGGTAGGCCCTGGACGCGAGCGGAGGCCGTAGCGCCATCAGGACCAGCGCGATGGGCATTGCGCACGCGCCCGAGCGTCGGCTGACGATCGCCGGGCTCTCGAATGATCCTGACCCACCAAACTGGTCCGCGCTGAGCGCAAGTGCTTCGGGCATCCTGAACCCTGAAGGAGGGTGGATGCCATGCCTCGCAAACGCCTCACGAACGAACAGATCGCCTTCGCCCTGCGGCAGGCGGAGAACGGCGCGACGGTGGACGAGGTCTGCCGGAAGGTGGGCGTATCCGAGCCGACCTTTTATCTATGGGAGAAACAGTTCGTCGGCATTGGCGTGCCGGAGATCCGACGGCTCAAGCAGTTGGAGGACGAGAACAGCAAGCTCAAGCGGCTGGTCGCCGACCTGACGCTGGACCGCTCCATGTTGCAGGACGTCCTCAAACGAAAGTGGTGAGGCCTGCCGCTCGCCGTGAGGTCGCTGGTCACCTGCAGGTGGCCTACGGGATCAGCGAGCGTCGGGCCTGCCAGGCCACCGGACTCAGTCGCTCGTCCCAGCGTTACAGGAAGCGCTCGGACCCTCAGGTCGCGCTGCCGATGCGATTGAAGGAGTTGGCTGCTGCACGGGTGCGCTACGGCTACCGACGGCTGCACATCCTGTTACGACGGGAGGGCTGGGAGGTGAACCATAAGCGCACCTACCGGATCTACCGCGACGAGGGACTTTCGATTCGGTCCAAGCTGCCCAAGCGCAAACGAGCCTGGCGCTATCGCCAGGGACGACCGGCGATCGGTGGGCCCAACGAGGTCTGGGCGACGGACTTCATGTCCGACCGCATCTTCGACGGGCGTCCATTTCGGATCCTGACCGTCGTCGATTGCCACACGCGAGAGGCGCTCTCACTCACACCGAGAGCGAACTTTCGCGCCTTCCAGGTGACCGAGGCTCTGGACGCCTTGGTCCGGCTGCGGGGCCGACCCAAGAGCCTGCGGGTCGACAACGGGCCGGAGTTCGCCGGGCGCATGCTCGACCAATGGGCCTACCTGAACGGGGTCGAGATCGACTTCTCCCGACCGGGCAGGCCGACCGACAACGCCTATATCGAGTCGTTCAACGGCCGCCTCCGAGCGGAATGCCTGAACGCCTCGTGGTTCCTGTCGCTGGCCGATGCCCGTGAGCGCATCGAGGAAAGGAGGTGCCACGACAACGAAGATCGACCCCACACGGCCATGGGCGGCTTGACGCCCCGAGCCTTCGCCGATCAAGCTGTAACAGCCCGAGAACTTGCATAGGCCGTGGACCACAAACGGGGTCAACTCCAGTCGGCTCAAAAGCCATACTTCAGGGCGGACCACTTCAAAGGGGGACGATCAGGAGGCGCCGTCAGCTTCAGCGCGGTGCAGCGGCTTCCGGCAGTTGGGAAGGCGGTGCCCTGGTGGAGGCGTCCCGTCTCGAAGGCAGCGCATTCACACAGGATCTCGGCGGATAGGCGCGTGCGACCTGCATAGAGAGGTTCGACTACTCACATCGATTGACGCTGCACCTCGGTCACTTCGAGGAGCGATCGGCCACGAGCGTAAACTTGTGCAGAAATCCAAGGAGGGCGGGCCGGTGGTTTTCGCCCGCCGCATCGACGGCGACCGTCGCTGTTCGGCCCGAGACCAGCCGCGTCTGATCAGGCACCCTGTCCAGCTTGATCCGCACGGGAATGCGCTGTGCCAGCCGCACCCACGCGAAGGTCGGGTTGACGTTGGCCAGCAGGTTCGCACCGGCCGAACGCTCACGGTCCTCGATGCCGCCGGCGACGCTCTCGACGTGCCCGGCCAACAGTCCATCATCGCCCATCAGGCGGATGCTGGCCTTATCGCCGACGTGGATGCGCGGCAGCTTCGTCTCCTCGAAGTAGCCCTCGACCCGGAGCGTGTCGCGGTCGACCAGTGCCATAACGCCCCGGCCGGTGTTGACGTAGTTGCCCGGGCGCAGCTCCATGTTGGTGATGCGCCCGTTGACTGAAGCCTTCACCGCCGAGCGTTCGAGGTTCAGACGGGCGAGGTCGCGGTCGGCCATGGCCTGATCGTAAGCAGCTTTCGCGGCGAGGTCTGTCGCTCGTGCAAGCTCGACCTTCTGCTGCGAGACCGCGGCGTCGCTCAGCTTGATGTAGCGCTGGTAGTCGGCTGCCGCCTGTTCCGCCGTCGCTTTCTTGCCCTCGACGATCGCATCGGCCTGCCGCAGGGCGAGGGTGAAGCGCTCGGGGTCGATCTTGAACAGCACGTCACCGCGCTTCACGGTCTGGTTGTCCTCGACCAGCACCTCGGTGACGAGGCCGGAGACGTCCGGCGCCACCTCGACCACGTCGGCGCGCACGCGACCATCCCGGGTCCAGGGCGCCTCCATGTAGTAGTCCCACAAAGCCAGGCCGACAACGACGGCGGCGGCGACCATCGCCAGGGTGACGACGAGCCGGAACGAGAGGGCGAGAAACCGTGTCATGGCGGGAACCAAACGATCAAGAGAAGGCGTGAGGAACTGACGGGGGCGAACGACGAACTGTCAGGAGATCAGGGGCTGCCCGACCGTGACAACACAGCCCAGCAGGACGACGTAGAGCGCGAGGTCGAACAGCGGCCGGTGCCAGACCAGCCGGTAGAAGCCTGTCAGTGCGAGCATCCGGCGCAGGGGCAGGCTGATCAAGAAGGCGAGGATCATCCAGGCCCCGAGGCTCGGGACGAAGACGCCGTAGATGTCGAGTTCGCCGGTCATGCCGCAAGCGCCGCCTGGGTTTGGGCCACCAGACTCGGCCGATAGGGAGGAGCCTCGGGAAACAGCCCGCGGCGGATGCCGACAAGCCCGAGGAGCGCCGCTCGATGTGCCGGGCGCTCCGGTTCAATCGCCACCGCGTCGAGCGCCGCATCGAGGGACACCAGGAGTTCGGTGGGCGGGAGAGCCGCGCGGCCGCCGAAGTGCCGCGCCATGCCGCCAAGGAGCCGCTCGACCGCGGTCCTGGCTTCCGTCGAGAGCTGCCGGCGGTCGCGGCGCAGTTCGACCACGTTCACCCCGATCCGCACCTCGGCGAGCAGATCGGCCGTCCATTCCGCATCATCCGGCGGTAAGGCTGCGAGACGCGGAGCGAGCAGTCCGACGCGGTCCAGCATGATGGCGGCGAGCTCCAGACCGCTCTGCGCGCCGTGACGCTCGGCGGCCTGGGCGAGGCTGCGCCGGTTCACGGCCTGGAGGCGGTGCGCCGACCACCCGGCCCCGACCGACCGGACGAGGCGTGTCACCAGCGTGGCGACCCACATCCCGACGATGATCGAGAGCGCAGAGTTGGCGAAGGCAGCGAAGTCGCCGGTGTAGCTGTTCTGGAGCGCGATCACGGCCGAACCGTTGACCGCAGCACCCATCGCCATCGGCGCCGTCCGCGGCTGCGTCATGCAGACTCCGCACAGGATGAGCGCCGGCGCCAGCGCCAGGGCCAGCATCTCGAAGCTCGTGGCCTGCGGCAGAACCGCGAACAGGTAGATGGCGGCGACGACGGCGCCGAGCACGGCCGAGTTGGCGAAGCCAAGGATGGACGGTGCAGGGTCGTCCTGCGCGGCGAAGAAGCAGCAGCCGACCGACGCCATCATCGGCGCGCCGGAGCCATCCGGCCAACCGGTCGCGATCCAGATCGAGCAGGTGAGCAGGACGACAAGGAACACGCCGACCGCGGACAGAAGCGCCATGCCATGGTCACGGTGACGGATCGTGCGCGCGGCGGCGGTATAGCGAAAGGCGAGTTCCTTTCTAACGGGCGTCCCGTCGACGATGTGCCTTTGCAGGAGCCTGGCATCCTGGCGCAGGTCGATGAAGTCGCGCAGGCGCGCCACCAAGCTGGCGAGCACCAGGTCCGGCCAGGCGAAGTTTTTGTGAAGGACCGGATCGACCGCGTCGGCTGCCATCCGCAGCCGGTCAGCCGCGACGGGGTCGGTCGCCCCAGAGGCGAGCCACGCAGCCATATCGTCGAGGAGGGCGCGCACGCGGATCGGAAGCGCCTTGGCTTGCTCCAGGGCATCGACTCGGTCTGCGACCGCCGAAACGATCGGCAGAAACATCAGCATGTGCTGGCGCAGCGTCGCCATGGCGGCGACAGAGCGCTCGGCGCCGGTCATGTCGTAGCGCAACGGCGTCGCCAGGGCGTCGAAGGCGATGGCGTCCGAGGCGAGCTTGAGCCGCTTGGCTTGAGTGTCTCTCGTCTGACGCGCACGGCCGAGCACGTCGGCAACCCAACCGCGCGCGTCGCGCAGCCAGAGATCCAGGCGCGTGGATATCATCGGCGCCACGGACTGGGGCAATACGATCGTATTGACGAGGCTGGCGCACAGGATGCCGAGCGTGATCTCCTCGGCGCGGGCCACCGCGGTGTCGAACATCGTCCCCGGTTCGCCCACGCTCGGGAAGCCGATCAGGGCCGCCGTGTAGCCGCCGAGCATCATCAGATAGCTGCGGGGGGTGCGGTCGAGCAGCGAGAAGTACAGGCAGATCGACACCCAGAGCGCGATAGCGAGCGTCAGAAGCTCAGGCGCATTGACGAGGTTCGGCACGAGGGTGATGCTGACGACAGCGCCCAGCAGGGTGCCCAGGACCCGGTAGAGGGCCTTGGCCCGAGTCGCACCGGCCAGCACCTGGCTGGTGATGTAAACGGTGCCCAGCGCCCAGTAGGGCCGAGGCAGGTCGATCCACATGGCGAGATACATCGCCAGCACCGCCGCCACGAAGGTCTTGATCGAGAACGCCCAGTCGCGCCAGCCGGGGAGCGTCATTCTGCGGCCTCCTCGCGGGCCATGCCGTTCGGGAACTCACGGATGTACTTCTGAAGCGCTTGGAAGACCCTCACGCTCGCTTCCAGATCAGCGGTGTCGACGTCGGAGAACACCTGCTCCCGTAGTTCGTTGAGTTCGGCTTCCATCTGTGCCACGGTCTGCTGCCCGGCCTGCGTGAGGCTGAGCATCTTGGCGCGCCTATCCGTCGGATCTTCCTTCCGCACGACCAGTCCAGCCGTGCAGAGCTGATCGAGCAACCTCACCAGCGATGCGCCTTCGATGCCGACGGCCTCGGCCACAGCGTTCTGGCGCGGCTCGCCATCGAGTCGGCCAATGAGAATGAGAGGGAGCGCGGTCGCGTCGGAGAGGCCATGTGATTCTACGACGCCGTTAGCTGCGCGCCGCCACTGTCGCCCGGCCAGCAGCAAGGTATGGGTGTAGGCTTGGCGCAAATAATCGAGCTTCTTGGACATCCAGTTCGCCTGGGCGCCGAAGGCAAATCGAGCCCTCGCGCGGGACCCTTATAGATGGCTAGCTATCGGTTAGGATGCGATCTTATAGATGCTCAGCCATGCGACGGCGGCAGGCCAATTCCTCGTTGGATGGTCGTCCCTAAACGATTATGCGTAGGCTGTAGGCGCGCCTCGCGAACACGTGGACTAGGAACCGGCCGCAACCCGGAGGGCCATGTGGCCGACCGACCGCTGGACCTCTCCCGCAGCAATCCCGTTAGCAAGGTCGCTTTGCGCCCATCCCGGTCGTTCAGTGAGCCTCCGACGCTCCTCAATAGCGAACGCCTACCGCGACGGCTGCGGCAACCCGTTCGCAAGAGGTCAAGCTACAGCAACAGGCGCGCCTTGATAGTCCGCGGCTGCTAGCGGCCCATTGTGCGCCTCGCGAAGTCCGCGTCCCGGCTATCGACCACGTGGCGGCCTGCGACTTGGTTGGGGGGATTTTCGCTCGTCCGCTTCGCTGAGCCGGGTCCTGCGAGCCCGGGGCTACCGCAAGCTCTCCGCCTGCCCGCGCCATCACGCCCAGGACCCGGAAGCCATCCCGGTTTTTAGAAAGCCTTCCCCGCCCGCATGGCGGAGATCGCGCAAGCCGTCGGCGGCAAGCCGATAGAGATCTGGTTCGCCGACGAGGCTCGGGTCGGCCAGAAGAACACGATCACCCGCCGCTGGGCCAAGCGCGGCACGCGACCTGCGGCGCCGAAGGACCAGCGCGCCGCCTCCGCCTACATCTTCGGTGCGATCTGCCCCGCCCTCGGCAAAGGGGACGGCCTCGTCATGCCACGCTGCATCACCGAGGCGATGGCCTTGCATCTCGAAGAGATCGCCCAGGTCGTCGCCCCGGTGCGCACGCCGTCCTGCTGCTCGATCAGGCGGGCTGGCGCACAACCAAGAAACTCGTCTTGCCCGCCAACATCACCCTATTGCCCGTGCCGGCTCGCTCCTCCGACTGAACCCCATGGAGAACCTCTGGCAGTTCATGCGCGACAACTAGCTCGGCAACCGCGTCTTCAATTTTACGCTGACATCCTCGACCACTGCTGCCGCGACTGGAACACCCTCATCGACCGACCCTGGCGCACCATCTTTATCGGACTGCGCGCCTGGGCTCATGGGTTCTAATCAATGAGGATCGGCATCACTTGTGCGTTGGCTTACGATTCCAGACTCGACAGGCTTTCTGGCGGACGGTTTCACACTGACGCCAGAGATAGCTCATGAGTTCTAATACAGGTTGTTGCGGATCACTGTTCGGTCATCACAGGATCCTCGTACGACCGATATTGGAGATCGGTTACGGCGCGAGGGGCAGCCGCTTCGCCCTTTGGGAGCCTTCCCATGTTTGCTCAATCGCAAGTCCGGGACGAAACCAGGCGACGCCCTTGCTACCGAGTTTACTGGTTACGCGGGGATGGTCGGATCGATGGAGCGGAGATCATCCGTTCCGAAGATGACGGTGAAGCGATGACCACGGCTCGTGGTATGGCTGATGGGCGCAGCGTCGAGGTATGGGATCGCGAGCGATTCATCGGGCGCTTGGATCATCATATCAGCTGATTGTGCGAGCCGGGCCGATCCTCGGGTATTGTGACTGGGATTCCGCTTCCTTCTTCAACGAGCGCATTAAACTCGTCCGCAACGAAGCAACCCGCTAGCCCCACGACCGGCGGGCTTCTGTTAACCATATTGGAATCCCCGGCAGTCGGGGCTTGAATCCTGCCTTTCGCTGCTGATCTAATTTGCGTGGCCGTGGTGCATGCACGCACCTAAGCTTCCAACTGAGCAGTAGTAAGATGATACTAGAAGATACCGGACCTCAGGTTGATTCCGTCCGATTGGCTGGTGAGGTTGTCGCCGCGTACATCTCGAACAATTCCGTGCCGGTCGCTGAGTTGGCTGGTCTGATCCGAGCCATGCACGACACCATCGCTTCGATTGCTTCAGGTTCGGCTGCCAGTGCCGCCGAATCTCAGCCAGAAGTTGCACGACCATCCCCCGCCCAGATCCGCAAGTCGGTTCAGCAGGACGGTCTGACGAGCTTCGTCGATGGAAAGACATACAAGACGCTCAAGCGGCACCTGACCGCCAATGGGCTGACCCCGCAGACCTACTGCGAGCGCTACGGTCTTCCAGCCGACTACCCGATGGTCGCCCCCAGCTATGCCGAACAGCGTTCAGCGCTGGCCAAGGCGATCGGACTGGGGCAGCCCGGCTCACACACCGAGCCTCGTGAAAAGGCTCGCAAGGCAGGTTGAACCGCACGGTTCTTACCCCTGGAATCGTGAGAGCCCGCTGGTCCCAGGACCGGCGGGTTTCCTGGATCGACGGGCGGCTTCTACGGTCGCCAAATTTGGCTCTGGACGGGCGCGGGTCGTTTTCCGCTACAGAATCCGAGCAAGTGCAGAGGTGCCTGTACGGCTCCAGATCCGCAATTTGCGACGATTGGCCCGAACCCGACACTTGATACCCGAAGCTTGGGGCTGCCTCCGGCCCTTCTCGGATCCTCAAAAGGTCCGCTCGTGGCAGCTCAATAAAGCACGACCTGCGTTCGGGTAGGATGGTTTCCTGCTCATTCACTCCCAAAAACCGAATGTATTGCATCAGAGGTAGATGTGAAGTCCGCCCCGAACCAAGAAATAATTTAAATCTAGTTAGTTATATAGAAGAGTTAAATTACCTGAAAATGATTTATATTTGCGAATTAATTCTGTTTTCGCCATCGCTATCATCGAAATTTATAGGTTGACCAGATAATGCCCCATTCAACTTGATTAGCAATTAACATATTACATTTAGAAACAGCGCTATTACGAATATAGCTCATTCTGTTTGACCATTTTCAATTACTTATAGTACCCGAAGATTTGATATTTTACTCGTGGTCTTCAAACCAACTCTGAAATTCATCGACCTCCAGCGGACGAGCAAAGAAGTAGCCCTGGGCCTCGTCGCATTGCATCGCCAAAAGCAGATCGGCCGCCTCAACGGTCTCGATGCCTTCCGCTACCACACGGTAGCCGAGATCATGCGAGAGGCCGATCATCGAGCGCACGAGCGACATCTCCTTCTGGCCTTCGCTTAGTTTCAGTACGAAGCTGCGGTCGATCTTCACGACGTGGGCTGGCAGATCCTGAAGATAGGCGAGGCTGCTGTAGCCGGTGCCGAAATCATCGATCGCTAGGCGAACCCCGGCGGCGGCAAGCTCGTCCAACTGGCGCCGCGCGTTGATAGCATCCTGCATGATCGCGCTCTCAGTCACCTCCAACTCTAGTCGCTCCGGTTCCAGACCGAGCCGCTCAAGCGCGACCTGGACGGAATGGGCGAAATCCATTTCGTGCAGGTTGGCAGCCGAGACGTTGATCGAAATCACAATCTCACGCTTGGCGTCTCGCCAGCGACGCGCCTGCGCGAGGGCTGTTTCCAGAACGAAGGCCGTCATGGCTTGGGCGTGTGGTGAGTGCTCGATGACCGGGACGAACTCGCTGGGAGACACGGGGCCCAAGACCGGGTGGTTCCAGCGCAGCAGCGCTTCCGCGCCGATACATCGTCCCGTGGGCAGATCGATGCGCGGCTGGAACACGAGCCGCAACTGATCACCAGCAAGCAGTGCCGACCCGAAGTCCTGCAGCAGTCTGTATCGGCGATGATAGGCTTGATCGGCCGCGAGTGAATAGATGCCGACTAGAGGCTGTTATGAACTGAATGGGTGAGGTTTGCGTTTTTGGGCATGAGCGCAGGTCGTGCCGGCTATCCCTCTGACGTGTCCGATGAGGAATGGGCGCTGGTTGCGCCGTATCTGGCGCTGCTGCGGGAGAGTTCGGGCCAGCGTGACCACGACCTGCGCGAGGTGTTCAACGGCTTGCGGTTCATCGTGAAGACGGGGGCGCCGTGGCGGTTCATGCCGCACGACCTGCCGCCGTGGGCGGCGGTGTACCAGCAGATGCAGCGCTGGCTGGCTGCGGAGTGCTTCACCGATGTGGCCGGGGATCTACGGGCGGTTCTACGCATGGCAGGGGATCGCAAGCCGGAGCCGTCTGCGGTGATCCTGGACAGCCGGACGCTGCGGTCCTCGCCGGAGAGCGGCGAGCGGGCGGGCTACGACGGGGCCAAGCGCAAGCGCGGTTCGAAGGTGCATCTGGCGGTGGACACGCCAGGCCACGTGGTGGCGCTGCATGTCACCCCGGCCGATGCCGACGATCGCGGCGAGGTCGATCGCCTGACCGGCGCTGTGCAAGCGGAGACGGACGGAAGCGTCGAGATGGGTTTCGTCGATCAGGGCTACACCGGCGCGCGGGCGGCGGACGCGGCCCAGGCGCACGGTATCGCCCTGGAGGTGGTCAAGGCGCCCGAGGCCAAACGCGGGTTTATCCTGCTGCCGCGTCGCTGGGTGGTGGAGCGGTCCTTCGCCTGGGCGACGCGCTGTCGGCGCCTGGTCAAGGATTACGAGCGTTATGCCAGCACGCTGGCAGGACTTCATATGGTCGCCTTCGTCTGTCTCATGCTGAAACAGGCCGAACGACTTATGACAGGTGCATAACACGCTCTAGATCGGGCGACATGCGGGCCTCCTGAACCGCGCCGTAGAGGGCTCGCAGTACGTCTTGCGGTCTGGTCGATCCGGGCGCAAAGACGGTCACACCGATGGCGCTGGTCATAAGCATTCCAGTGATGGAGCGCTGCTGCGCCTCCCTCTGTCCGTCCGTCAGCCGACGGACATAATCGTCTTGTCGGACTCCCGGGGGCGCCAGGAAGGCGAATTGCGTGGCCGCCGTGTGATAGAGCTTGAGCTCTCTACCGATGTCACGGTGTATTCCGCGCGCGGTGTCCCTGATTAAATCGTCGATGCGGCCCAGGCCCATGACGCGGGCATAGGCATTGATCTGTTCGGGACGCGCGAGATCGATGAGCACGGCAAGCCGAGCCTCGTCCGGACGCTCGGCCGCGAGATCGGACAGGTCATCAAGGAACTGGTTCCGGCTCGGCAGGCCGCTCAGCGGGTCGATCCGGCCGAAGGCATGCTGCAACTCGATCTGCGCCATGACCATCGCGGCCAAATCTTTCAGGGCGGCGACCTCGGCCTCAGTGGCAGCGCGCGGCTCAGTTCCTAAAACGCATAGGGCGCCGAGCCCGTAACCTTCGCGGGTCACCAGCGGCGCGCCGGCATAGAAGCGGATGCCGCTGCGGCCGAGCACGCTGTCGGCGTAGCAGGCATCTTTCTTGAAGTCGGGGATCACCAGAACGTCGGCGGTCTCAGCCACCTGTCCGCACGGCGCCTGTTCCCGCGGGATCGATGAATGCTCGACGCCGACGCGCGACTTGAACCATTGCCGGTCGCGGTCCGTCAGCGACACCGCTGAAATTGGCAGGTTGAAGATCTGGCTAGCCATCCGCGTGATGCGGTCGAAGCTCTCGCTCGGCGGCGTGTCGAGCAGGTCGTACTGTTGAAGTGCACTCAGGCGCGCTTCCTCGGAACGGTCATTGTGTAAAATTTCAGACATAGTGCGACTGCAAGCCTTCGTGCGGCAAAGGTACGGGCGGCGCTTTCACCCGACCTAAGCCTCATATCCCCCTGATCCATCTAACTGAAAAACCCTTGCCAAACTCTGTTTGTAGCAGGAAGACGGCCTTACAGCCTCAAAAAAGCGTGTCTTATAGCTGGATCGACTAGATCGTAGCACGCAAAGGAGGAAAATTAACGGTATCAGAGCGATTATCCGGGTTTGAAAGCGGCATTTCTCCTAGTGCTGAAAGCATAACTGCTGCTTGCCACCCTTTGCGGAGCCTCGGGCGGCCAAATCGCCCGCGACTTAATCGCCCAGGTGCGTTGATCATCGCTAACTAAAGCTGCATGGATTGAGACTGGTTCACCTTTGGGTCAGATCATGCATGACGACCCTGTGTCCCGTGACGACAGCTTCAGCCGCCTCGTCGCTCTCAATGTAAAAGTAAGGGCTCGGCGATCCGGGAGATCTCGACCCAGTAGCCTCTCACGTAAGCGACTGGGATATCCCGCGGTCGCTCTAAGCTGCCGCTTTCAGACCTGGTGATTTTGAAGCCTCAAACGATCGCACGCAGTTGCGGCCGCCGGACTTGGCCGCATAGAGTGCGCGGTCTGCCCGTTCGATCGTGTGGTCGACGTCGCCATCGGTGAACTCAGCCTCGGCCATGCCGATGCTGATTGTAGCTCTGAGACACTGACCGCCAGGCTCAAATACAGTGTTTGCCACCGTCTGTCGGATGCGGTCCGCGAAGATAGCCGCGCCTTCCAGACCAATTTCGCAGAGCAGGACCACGAACTCCTCGCCACCGAACCGCGCCACCTTGTCGGTGGGTCGGATAGCCTCGCTGACGATGCGCCCAACTTGGCGGATAACCTCATCGCCCGCGGCATGACCGTACAGGTCGTTGACACGCTTGAAATGATCGATGTCGATCATCAGAATGCAGATCGAACGCCGGTACCGCTTGAAGTTGCTCATCGCGCCGTTGGCTAAGGGCAGGAACGCGCGTCGGTTGAGGAGAGCAGTCAGTGCGTCGGTGTCGGCAAGAACCTGCATGGCGTGCAGATCGGCGCCGAGACGTTTGAGGCGATTCTCTGCGGCTTCGATCGCGTGTGAGGCCTCCGCTTCGATAAGGCGGGCACCCGCCTCGACCGTGCCGATGCGTCTCAAGAGCGATCTGACAGAGGTCGATAGGCGCAGAACCTCGGGAGAGCCGTGCAGGTGGCGCGTCATCGTCGCATTCGCCTCGCGGCCGATGCGGTCGACTGCCGCCGTCAGCTGCGTCAGTGGCTGGGTCAGCCGGGCCGCGACCCACCAGATACCGACAGCACCGAGGATAGCCGTGGCGAGCCCGAGGAGAAGGATCAGGCTGGTCAGACGGTTAGCCCCGGCCAGCGCCGTATCGATCGGCTGCAGCGCGACGACGGTCCATCCCAGGCCCGGATATTCGCCTCGACCGCGCGTTGCAGCGACCGCAGCAAGCCGAGTGCCCTCAGCGCTCTGGACGATGAAATTCCCGGATGCGAGTTCCGCGGCCGTGTACGGGGTCGCTAAAGCGTCGGATCCGAGCAGAACTCGGCCGGAGCGATCGAGGACGACTACGTCCTCCTTCAGCTCAGGTCTGCGAGACGACAGGACCTCGCGCCGGACCACGTCTGCCCATCGCCAGCTGAGGTGCGCCCCAAGGACACCGATGATCTGTCCCGAGGCATCGCGGACCGGGACAGCCAAGTCCACGAACCGAAACGGCGTTCCATCGCTGTAGGGAGGAAGCTTGGATTCCAGCAGGGCTGCCGCGTGCACATCCTCCACCGCCGCTTGCCGAAGACCATTGCTGAACCAGGGGCGCTGGCTGACGCTTACCCCATCGAGAACGCCGCCTGTTGCGGCACGCACCCGGCCGTCGCGATCGGCAAACCCGATCCAGGCGTAGTCCGGCAACGTCCTCTGCATCGTCTCAAGCACTATGCGCAGGCCGCCGGTGTTCGCCATCCAGTGGGGCTGCAGCGGTTCGAGTGAACCAACGTTGCGGACTTCCCGCAGGCGTTCGGCCATGTCCTGATCAAGTCGATCGGCCATCGATCGGGCGACCTGCAGGAGGGTGTTCTGCGCCATATCGGTGGCCTGCCCGCGCGCCAGCAGCGCGGACCCGATCGTGGTCACGCCGACAATAGCAAGGCCGATGGCGCCGGCGAGCAGACTGATCTGGCGGCGCAATGAAACGCGGTCCGCGAGCCGCTTGAACATCTTTAACCATCCTCGATCGAGGAGGAGTATGCGGCTCAGTTCATGACGGCAGGTGAAGTTTGTTCGTGAATAACTCACTTCTTGCAGGGCTCGGCTGCAGCCGCATGACTGCCCGTTCCGGCAGTAGATTCCTGCCACCCCGAGCAAGCTACAAGCGGACGTTCCATGGGTCTGCAAGGGGTCGTGAGCGGGCCAAACCGCGACGTCCGCTTCGATTCGCGGCTACTTGGAAGCGGCCTGGCGGAGAACCACCCCAACAGATCGTTCAAGTGGGTACGCCCTGATGCCCCGAAAACGATCGTTTTCCAGATGGTCGTAGGCCGTATATGATAGACTGATCAACGCGATTGAAATCCTGTCGGGTAACCATGTCGGCTATTCAAAGGTCGGCAAAACGTGTTCTTTGGATACGGGAAGCGAGGCTGTTGCGACGTCCGCTTAAGGACATGGTGAAGTCGAAACCAGCCAGTCCGCTTTCGGCCAATCTAAGTCGCGCCAGGCCGCTGCCAGCCGCAAAACCGGTCGTTCGGCTTGGCGCCCATTTCAGCCATCCAGGCGCTTCTCTTCTTCGCTTCAGAGCGGACATTCAACAGCGAATCGCCATCATGCTCCGCCTTCCGCCTGCTCGACCGCGCCACGGAACGAACGAGCCGGCATTCAGGCGCGTGAGGGCTAACTGCGAATGTAAGTCAGTGTTCGAAGACGCTCTTGAGATCCCTAAAACCCTTGATTTCGATGGGGTTACCGCTTGGGTCGAAGAAGAACATCGTGCGCTGCTCGCCGGGCTCCCCCGCGAAACGGATTACCGGCGGGATGTCAAAAGCAACGCCCTCCGCCTCAATGCGGGCGGCCAGTGCCTCCCAGGCGTCGAGCGGCAGCACCACGCCGAGATGGGGCATCATCACCATGTGGGTACCGACCTTTCCGGTCCGGGTCGTCGCGAAGGGCTCACCCAGATGCAGCGAGATCTGATGGCCGAAGAATTCGAAATCCACCCAGGTCTCCGTGCTGCGCCCCTCCCGGCAGCCGAGCACACCGCCGTAGAAGCGGCGCGCCGCGTCGAGGTCGGTGACGTGGTAGGCGAGGTGGAATGGCGTGAGCATCGATAAGCCTTTTCGTCGTGTATGGACGGGACCGTCGCACCCTCAGGCGGCCGGTTCGAGAGCGCTCGCCGAGATGACGCCACCGATGAGGTTGCAGGACAGCAGGAAGGCGCTGTCGAGCTCTGCGCCGCCGGCCGGTACGAGGGCCGCCCGTCGCGCTGCGAGGGTACGTCTCGCCCCGCGGGCGAGGGACTGGGCCTCCTCGACGGTGACGGCTTCAAACACAATCGTTTCGCCCGGCCGCACCTGCGACAGGCGACCGAGATCGGCCGAGATCACCGTGGCGATCTTTGGATACCCTCCGGTGGTGTGGCGGTCGGCGAGCAGGATGAGGGGACGTCCGTGTCCGGGCACCTGGATCGAGCCGTTCACGATCCCGTCTGAGACTATGTTGAAGCCATCTGCATGGGCGATCGGCGGCCCGTCGAGGTGGCAGCCCATCCTGTCCGCCCGCGCGGTGAGCGTGTAGGGCGCGGAGAGGAAGGTTCGCAGACCCTGTTCGGTGAAGCTGTCGGCCTGCGGCCCGAGAACAACCCGGATCGGACCGCCTAAACGTGGCCGGTGGAGCGGCGGCAGGGTCAGCGGTCGGTCGCTGGACTTGGGCGCGCCGAGGGGTAGCAGGTCGCCCGCAGCGAGAGGATTGCCGTCCAGGCCGCCTAGGCGAGTACGGCTATGCGTCGAGACGCTGGCGAGCATCGGCGCCACGGCGAAGCCCCCGGCGACCGCGAGGTAGGCCCGTAAGCCCTGCCGTGGGGCGCCCAGGATGAGCCGATCCCCCCGCCGTAGGTCGTAGGCGGTGAAGAGGTCGAGTATGCGCCCATTCAGGCTCATCCCGAAGGGCGCCCCGGCGAGGGCGATGCGGCAGGATTCCGCCTCGCATACGAGATTGGGGCCGACCATCGCCATTTCGATCACGGCCGTGTCGAGCGGATTGCCGACAAGGGCGTTGGCCAGAGCCAGCAGATCGGGATCCATCGCCCCGGACCCGGAGATACCGTAGCGCAGGTAGCCCTGCCGACCGGCATCCTGCAGGGTCGAGGCGACACCAGGGGCAACGACGCGCAGGCCTTCAGCCATCGATTCGCTCCAAGGTGGCCACGGTCTCACCGGCACGGGCGGCCTCGCTGAGAGAATCGAACTCGGCGCGGCCGATGGGGTCGAACCGGATCAGATCTCCGGCCGTGAACAGGAACGGCTCGGCACGCGCCGGATCGTAGGAGCGTGCGGGCGTGCGGCCGATGAGTTGCCAGCCGCTAGGCAACTCCAGGGGTGGCGAGACGCCGGTCTGGTTCCCGCCGATGGATACACTGCCCGCCGGGGTCTTGGGTCGGGGATCGGTGCGCCGGCTCGCATGGATGCGGGGATCCAGGCCGCCGAGATAGGCGAAGCCGGGGGCGAAGCCGATCATGTAGACGCGGTAATCGCGGCCGGCATGGACGGCGACCACCTCCTCCGGGCTCAAGCCCGCCCCGGCCGCAAGCGAGGCGAGATCGGCCCCGTGCTCGCCGCCGTAGTGGACTGGTACCCGCCAGCGGCGGCCCGCGCCGGCCCCTGCTTCCGGGGGCGGCCAATGGGCGGCGATCAGCGCCGCGAGTTCGACCCGGGGCAACCGGTCAGGGTCGTAGAGGACGAGGAGCGAGCGATAGGTCGGCACCGTCTCTAAGAGGCCTGGTCGTCCAGCGCCGCGGATCGCCTCGTCCAGGGCGATGACCTGCGCGTTGACCGCAGGATCAACCGTCTTGCCAAGTTCGACCGTCAGGGCACGATCGCCGCAATCGAGGAGGCGATAGCCAGGCTCAGACACCAAGCACCTCAGCCATTGGACGCAGACCGATGCCCTTGGCGGAGCAATCCTCGCGCAGGCGGCGTCCCATGGCGACGGCGCCCGGCGTGTCGCCGTGAACGCAGATCGTGTCGATCCGAGTCGGGATGCGCCGGCCGGATAGGCTGGTGATCGCCCCATCCTCCAACATCCGCATCACGCGCTCCGAGACGGAGTCTGGATCGTGCAGCACGGCGCCGGGGAGCTTGCGCGAGACGAGGGAGCCATCATCCGCGTAGGCGCGGTCGGCGTAGATCTCGCGGGCGATCAGCAGGCCGAGCTTCTCGCCGGCCTTCTCGGTCTCCAGGCCCGGCATGACCACGAAGATCAGGTCGCGGTCGAGGGTGCGGATCGCCCGCGCCACCGCTACGGCGAGGTCGGCATCCTCGTTGGCCATGTTGCCCATCGCCCCGTGCGTCTTCACGTGGCGGACCGGGCAGCCGGCATCCTGGGCGAGCGCCAGGAGGGCGCCGACCTGGTAGAGAACCGCCTTCTCGATGTCGGCCGGGCGTTCGCCGTGGATCGGCCGCCGGCCGAAGCCCCAGAGGTCGAGGAAGCTTGGATGCGCGCCGGCCTGCACGCCGTTCGCGGCGGCGCCGCGCAGGGTCTCGTGCATCACCAGCGGGTCACCCGCGTGGAAGCCGCAGGCGATGTTGGCGGAGGTCGCCACCGTCAGCATCTCGGCGTCGTCGCCGAGGCGATAGACGCCGAAGCCCTCGCCCATGTCGCAGTTCAGATCGACGATCATCGGTGCATCCTTTCGCGTGGGTTCTGTCTGCGGGGTCAGGCTTCTGCGACGAGGTGCGCCACCAGGGCCGCGGCGGCGCACAGATCCTCGATCCGCATCGCCTCGTGCGGGTTATGGCTGCCGTTCTGGTTGCGGATGAAGATCATCGTGCTTGGCACGCCCTGGCCGGCGAGGGTCGCGGTGTCGTGTCCCGCCCCGCTCGGCATGGTCCGGAACGGCATCCCGAGCCGACGCGCATGGCCCGACAGGGCCTCGACCAACGCTGAGCTCATTCGGGCCGGCGTGCTGCCAGTGCGCTCGCCCAGGACGAAGCGCACGCCGCGGGCGGCCTCGATGGCGGCAACCAATTCGGCCAAGGCCGCCTCGATCCGGTCCAGAACGGCGGGCTCGGTGCTGCGCACGTCGAGGCAGAAGCGGACCTCGCCGGGGATCTTGGCGAAGGCGTGCTGGACCGGGTCAGTGCCGACCTCGCCCAGCGTGATCGTGGCCGGCCGCCCCTCCGCCTCCAGCGTGCCCCACAGGGCATCGAGGCCGGTGATCAGGTCGGCGAGGGCGAAGACGGCGTCGCTGCGCTCGGACCGCGCTACCGCGCCGGAATGGCCGTAGCGGCCGAAGCAGGCGGCCTTGCGGTAGCGGAAGCTGCCGCTGATCGCCGTGACGAAGCCTACCGGGACCCCGGTCGCCTCCAGCGCCGGACCCTGTTCGATATGCATTTCCACAAAACCGTGGATCCGCGTCGGGTCGAGCAGCCGCTCGCCCCGCGCCACAGCCTCCGGCCGCAGGCCGAGCTCAGCCATGTGCTCGCGCAGGCTCCGGCCGGAATCGGCGCGGGGCAGGTCGAGCACGTCGGGCGGCAGTAAGCCGAAGGCGGCGCGGCTGCCGACATAGGAGGCAGGGAACCACACGCTCTCTTCGGCTCGGAACACCGCCACCGTCACCGGGCGCGCCGGCACGAGGCCCGCCCGGCGCAGGGCTTCAAGGGCTGCGAGGCCACCAATCACCCCGGCCGCACCATCGAAGTTACCACCGTGCGGTACCGTATCCACATGCGAGCCGACCATCCAGGGTGACAGTGCCGGGTCGCGTCCCAGCATTGTCAGGAAGAGATTGCCGGCGGCATCGCATTCGGGCCTCAGACCCAGTGCGAGCCCGGTCGCTCGCATAAGGGCGTGGGCCCGCTCCTCCCCCTCGCCGTAGGCAGCCCGCGTGACCCCGGGCTCGTCGTGGCTGAAGGACAGGAGCTGCGCGAACAGTCCGGCGCAGAAGTCCGGGTCGATGGCGATCAAATCTGCGCCCGTTGCAGCCCCTAACCCGTTCATGCCGGAAACTCCGCGGACGGTTCACCCTGCCGCCGCCGATCCCAGACCTCCGCGTTGACGAGGTTCGGTGGGCGGCGGCCGGCGAGCACGTCGACCACCTGCCCGGCGACCCGCTCGGCCGCACGGATCAGGGCCGCCTCGGTGGATGCCGCGACATGGGGGGTAAGGATCGCCCGGCGCTCCCCATGGAGCGGATGGTCGTCCGCGAGCGCGTCCCCCGACACCACGTCGAGCCCCGCGCCAGCAATGGTCCCAGCAGCGAGAGCCTTGGCCAGGGCACCCTCGTCCACCAAGGCGCCACGGGCGGTGTTGATCAAAAAAGCGCCAGCCTTCATGCGGGTCAGCTCCCCCGAACCGATCAGCCCACGGGTCAGGGGCGTGAGCGGCAGGTGCAGGGAGACCACGTCGGCCCGGGCGAGGAGGTCCGGCAGGGAGGTGGCGCGCTCGGCTCCTATGGCCTGAAAATCGGAGTCGGGCCGTGTCGGGCCGTAGGCGAGCACTTCCATGCCGAGGGCCGCCGCCAGTCGGCCGGTCGCTTGCCCGATGGCACCGAACCCGACGAGACCGAGCGTCAGCCCGGCGAGTTCCACGAGGCGCGCCCCGTAGCGGAAATCGTGGTCGCCTTCCCGCATGGCCCGGTCGGCCTGCGGGATCGCCTTCGCCAGGGCGAAGATCAGGCCGATCGCATGCTCGGCGACGGACTGGGCATTGGCCCCCGGCGTGTTGACGACCGGAATTCCTACCCTCGTCGCCTCGGGAACGGCCACCGGGTCAGTCCCGGTGCCATGAACCCCGATCACCCTCAGCCGGGGCGCGGCCAGCACCGCCTCTGCGGGGAAGCCGCCGTTGCGCGTGATCACCGCGACACAGTCGGCCGCCTCGCGGACGAGAGTCGCGGGGGCGAGGTCGGTGGCGATCCGGTGCTCAAGCCCCGCCGCCCGGAGACGGGCCAGCCCGGCTGCGTGGATCGGCTGAACGATGAGGCAGACGCCCGACGGTTCCGCGGAGGGGGAACGGGGGAAGGAAGGCTCAGTGAACACGTACGAGGCAGCACTGCTCATAAATACCGCTTGAATGCCGGTGGTATACCGATGAGTGTACCGCATCGCCTCGATACTGGCAACATGAAAATCCAATACAGATCAGCATATCACGGTAATATTCTTGAACGGTAGAGCGAATATATCGATATGTTCAAGTACTATCACAGTATTACAATAAAAATTGAAACCATGACAACGATTTAGGGTGAACGATGACGGAGATTGAAGTTGCCAAGACGCCGCTTTTGAAGATCAGGAAGCTGCACAAGAGCTACGGCGCCAACGAGGTCCTGAAGGGCATCTCCCTCGATATCCACGAGGGCGAAGTGGTGTCGATCATCGGCGCGAGCGGCTCGGGCAAGAGCACCTTCCTGCGGTGCCTGAACCTTATGGAGACGCCGACCTCTGGCTTCATGGATTTCGAGCGATTCGCCTTCGACTACGAGCTGGGCGCCCGTCGTCAGCCGACCCCGCAGCAGCTCTGCGAATTGCGGGCGCGGATCGGCATGGTCTTCCAGAGCTACAATCTCTGGCCGCACATGACCGTGCTGGAGAACGTCGTCGAGGCGCCGATCCGAGTGCGACGAATGCCGCGCCGGCAGGCGGTGGAGGAAGCTGAGGCGCTGCTACAGCGCATCGGCCTCTACGAGAAGAGGCAAGCCTACCCGTCGAAGCTCTCGGGTGGGCAGCAGCAGCGCGTGGCGATCGTGCGCGCCCTGGCGATGGCACCCAAGGTGATGCTGTTCGACGAGGTGACCTCGGCCCTCGATCCTGAGCTGGTGGGCGAGGTGCTGGCGCTGATGGCCTCCCTCGCGTCGGATGGGATGACGATGCTGCTCGTCACCCACGAGATGGCCTTCGCCCGCGACGTCGGCACCCGCACTCTGTTCTTCGACGGTGGCGTGATCGCCGAGGACGGCCCGCCTAAGGAAGTCATCGGTGCCCCTCGGAGCGAGCGGTTGCGCCACTTCCTCCGGCGTGTGCTGCACGAGCCGACCGGCCTCGGGCACTCGGCGTGAGTAGCCGCATATCCAGCGGGGAGTTCGGACGGTGATGAGCGTGACGGCAATTCAGGACTGGTGGCTCAGCCTCTCGGAAGAGGTCGTCACCTACGGCCCCGGCTTTTTCTCGGCGACCATCGTCGTTCTCGGCGTCACGGTGGCGAGTATTCTTGTGAGCTGGGTCTGCGGCCTGCTCGGGGCGCTAGGCAAGCGCTCGTCCTTCGCTCCCTTCCGGGCCCTGGCGAGCTTCTACGTCTGGTTTATTCGGGGTACGCCGACCCTTGTCCAGGTGTTCATCGTCTATTTCGGCATGCCGCAGATCGGCGTGAAGCTGTCGCCGATCACCGCCGGGATCATCGCGCTGGGCGTCAGCAGCGGCGCCTACGTAGCCGAGACCATCCGTGCCGGCCTCGCGGCGATCCCCCGGGGTCAGATGGAATCGGCCTTGGCCTTGGGCATGAACCCGCGGATCATGATGGCGCGGATCGTAATGCCGCAGGTCTTCCGCATGATCCTGCCTTCGCTCACCAACGAGGCGATCTCGTCGGTCAAGAACACGTCGTTGCTCTCGACGATCACGGTGGTCGAGCTGACCCTCTACGCCCAGCTTATGATCGCCACCACGTTTCGCCCGTTCGATTTCTACATCGCGGCGGCGCTGATCTACCTCGGCCTCACGTCGATCCTGTCGCAGCTCTCCGCCTACTTCGAGCGGCGCTACGCCCGTCTGTCCTGAGCAGCGCCTGCCGCGAGTCGGGCCGCGGCTCACACCTCTCGCCCCGTCCCAACATCGGAGATTGCTATGAACCGCCGACACCTCCTCGCACTCGCTGCCCTCTGCACCAGCCTGCTGGCTGCTCCCGCGGTCCGCGCGGCCGAGGGCAAGCTGGAACTGATCGAGCCCGGCAAGCTGATCGTGGCGACCGACAGCACCTTCGCGCCCTTCAGCATGCGTACGCCGAGCGGCGAGCTCGACGGGCTGGAGGTCCGGGTGATGCGCGAGGTCTGCCGAAGGCTCGGGCTCGAATACAGCCCCTTGAACGTCAAGTTCGATGCCCTGCTGATCGGCCTGATGGCCGATCAGTACGACATCACCAGCGAGTCGATGGACATCACGCCCGCCCGGCAGAAGCAGGTCGCCTTCGCGGACGGGTGGCTCGAATCCGGGGCGCGGATCGTCACCCGCAAGGATACGGGCATCAAGGGTCCGGACGATCTAAAGGGCCGGAATGTGGGCGCCCTCTCGGCCTCGACCTTCGGAAAGCTCGCCGAGGACCACGGCGCCACCTTGAAGAGCTACAAGACCGCCGCGGACGCCATGCAGGACCTCGTCGGTGGCAATATCGACGCGGTGATCAACGACGCGGTGGCCGGCAACTACGCGATCAAGGCCCGCAAGCTGCCGCTGGTGATGATCGAGACCCCGCTCAGCACCATCCAGAAGGGCTTTGCCATCAAGAAGGGGAAGCCGAACCTGCATGCGGCCGTCAACAAAGCCCTCGCCGGGATGGTCGCCGACGGCACCTATGCCAAGCTCATCACCCCGCTGATCGGCTATGACCCGGCGCCGAAGGAGCCGATCCGCACGAACGCCATGTGAAAGGCGGCGGCGACACGGCATACCGACAAGAAGACGGGGGCGGCCCGGCCGGCCGCTCCGGGAGGAACCGATGAAGACCCTTGACGCATCGTCGTACACGACGGCGCTCAACGCCCGGCGCGAACAGAGCCTGGGTCAGATGGCCTATGACAAGCTGCTCGACATGCTGGTGCGGCGCGACCTTCCGGCCGGGACCGTGCTGCACGAGCGTCGCCTCGCCGAGATGCTCGACATCTCGCGCACACCGACCCGCGAGGCGATGTCGCGGCTGGAGACCGAGGGCCTGATCGAGCGGCAGCCCGGCGGGATGCTCGTCGTGAAGGAGTTCTCCCTGCGCGAGCTGATCGAGATCCTGCACGTCCGCCGCCTGCTGGAACGGGAGAGCGTCGTGCTCGCCGCGGGCCGGATCGCCGACGCCGTGCTGGAGGATTTGCAGGGACAGATCGAGGCGCTGCTGGCGGCGGGGGATCCGGATGCCCCGGGCAACTGGGAGGTCGACCGCCGTTTCCACGAACTGTTCGCCGATCACAGTCAAAATGCGATCCTGGCCAAGACGATCAAGGATCTGCGGCTTAAGACGCAGATGTTTAACCTGAGCCGGATGCCCGAACGGTTCGAGGCAGTGCATCGCGAGCACTTGGCGGTGGTCGCCGCCCTGCGAGCCGGGGACGCGGCGGCGGCGGCCGATGCCATCGCGGCTCATCTCGAAAACTTCAAGCTGGGCATTATTCGCCGCCTGAGCGAATTCTAAGTTGTGGCGGCGCGATGGATGAATTTGCGAACCTGCGCGGCTGTGAGGCGGCCTTCCCGGAGGCGGAGTTCGCCGCGCGGCAGATGGCGGCACGGGCTGCAATCGCCGCCGCCGGCCACGATGCCCTGGTTGTGACCGGTCCGGAGGCGATCTACTGGCTGACCGGCCGCCAGACGGCGGGCTACTTCGCCTTTCAGGCCCTCGCGCTGCCGGTGGAGGGAGAGCCGGCCTTGCTGGTGCGCCAGCTCGAATTGCCGGGGGCGGCGGCCAATACCTGGCTCAACGACATCCAGGCCTATCCAGACGGGACCGACCCGGCCGACGCCCTGGCCGCTCTCGTGCGCCGCCGGGGCTTCGCCCGGCCGGCGCTGGAGCGGGACGGCTGGTTCGTCTCGCCCGCCCTGGCGGCGCGGATCGGCATGGCGCTCGGCATCGACCCGGTTCCGGACGGGTCGGGCCTCCTCGGCCCCCTGCGCACAGTGAAGTCAGCGGTCGAGCTGAAGGCGATCCGGGCCGCCGCACGTTACGCACAGGCCGGGCTCGCGGCCGGCATCGCGGCCTGCACAGTGGGGAACGACGAGAACGCGGTCGCCGCCGCCATGCTCGCCGCCGCCACGACGGCCGGGTCCGAGGCGATGGCGATGGAGCCCCTGATCTCGTCGGGCCCCCGCAGCGGGCTACCGCACATGACGTGGCGCCGGCGCCGGCTGGAACCGGGCGATGCGGTGTTCCTCGAACTCGCAGGCAGCCATGCCCGCTACCACGCGGCGCTGATGCGCAGCGTTTGGATCGGCGAGCCGCCGTCCGAGGCGCGGCGGATGATGGATTGCGCGCTGCGAGCCCTCGACGCGGCCCTCGACGCGATACGACCGGGCCGGCCCTGCTCCGTCCCTCACGAGGCCGCTCAAGCCATCATCAATGCGGCGGGCTACGGCCCAGCCTTCCGCAAGCGCATCGGCTACTCGATGGGTATCGCCTTCGCGCCCGATTGGGGCGAGGGGGGGCTGCTCAGCCTCTTCACCGGCGTCGACCGGCCGATCGAGCCAGGCATGGTCTTCCACCTGCCGGCGACCTTGCGCCGCTATGGCGCCTGGACCGTCGGCGCATCCGAGACCGTCATCGTCACCGCGCATGGGGCCGAGCCCCTTTCGGACCTGCCTCGCTCCCTGACGCTGCGGTGAGGTCGCCAGAGCCCCGTTGGGTCGGAAAGGGCTCGCCCGCTTCTTCAGCGCTTCAACACCGAAACTGTCATCCTGCTTCCGGCAAGGACCAACCGGCTGGTTTGCGCCCATCTCGGTCATTCAAGGAGCCTCGGCCGCTCACCAATAGCGGACATTCAGCGCGACGGCTGTTTCGCCGGGCAATTCGCATAAGGGCAGCATTGGGCGGTGATCGCCTCGTTGATCGAGACCTGCAAGCTCGTCGGCGTAGAGCCGCACGCCTACCTCGCCGACGTCATCACCCGCATCGTCGAGGGTCACCCACAGCGCCGTCTCGACGACCTGCTGCCATGGGCCTACCCGGCCATGCCAGCCCTCAAAGCCGTGGCCTGAAAACAGCGCTCTGATGTCCGCTGTCAACGACATGGCCGAGCATGACCAGCCGCTCTGACGGGCGGTGAGGTTGTTTGTACGCGCACGGGTGGAGGCGGGACCTGAAGGACGTCGGTGATCAAGCTCTGATGCGCGGGTTGGCTACCGCATTCCCGGGTGTGCGTCCGGGGCTGTCCCGATCTTACAGCGGGCGTCGGTTCGAGAACCGGCCACAAAGCGTCTGACGGGCGTTCCCCTGCCGTGGTCCCGCCCCCGCCGGTGCGCGAGGGAGTGATCCGCCGCTCGGCGGCGTGTCAGGTCGCCCGTGCCTCGCGGGCCACCGACCACATGAAGCCGACGAGCTCACGGGCGATCGCGGTGCAGACCACCGTCGCCTTCTTGCTCCGCCCGCTCAGCGCCCGGTAACGCGCGGTCAGGCGGCTCTGCGCCTTCCAAGCGATCTCGCGCACCCTCGGCGGCACGGCCTCAAGGCGGTAGAGCTTCTCCTTGCCGATCTTGGGCGGATGCCGGTAGGTCCAGGCGCTCTCGACGAGCATGTGGCGGACCCGTCCGTTGCCAGCTTTGGTTATCCCGCCGCGCCGGACCGTATCGCCGGTGGAGCGCTCACTTGGCACCAAGCCGAGATAGCCCATGAGCTGGCGCGGGTTCTCGAAGCGGCCGACGTCGCCGACCTCGGTAGCAAACGTCACAGCCACGATCAGATCGACGCCGCGCAGGGTCTGTAAGGCCTGCACGATCGGGCCCAGCGACCATGACGGGACGAACTCGGCGATGACCGTCTCGATGCGCGCGACGCGCTCCTTGGCGATGCGGCCTCGACCATTTCCTGCAGTGCGATCTGGTGGGCAGGGTGTTCGAAGCGCTGCTCCTGCAGCCAGCGCAGGTAGCGCATCGTCCAACCCGTTTTGCGCGGGTAGATGCGGCCATGCTTGAGCATGAAGGCACTCACCTGCTGGCGATGTACGCGCAGGCTCTCGACCGCAGCAGCACGAGCGCGCACGAGATCGCGCATGGCCTCGTGGCCCGCGTCGGGGACCCACACGGCGGTGAGTTCACCGGCGCGCAGGAGCTTGGCCAGCGCGAGCGCGTCGCGGCGGTTCGTCTTGACCCGGTCGCCGGGCTTCCTCGGGATCAGCGAAGGGGCCACGACCGTGCAGGGATGGCCGAGATCGGTGATGAGGCGGTACAAGCCGTAGCCGGTCGGCCCTGCCTCGTAGCAAAAATGCACGCGTTCATGCTTGGCAGCCAAGCGCTTGATGAGGCGGCGCATGCTCTCAGGTGCGGCATCGACCTCACCGAGATAACGGACCTCGCCTCCACGTTCGCCGTCCGCAACTGCGATCGCGTTGCGCATCTTTGCGACGTCGATGCCGACGAAAACCTCGCTACACTGCTCCATGGCTCGCCCTCCTGCGATGAGGATCGGCTCGGCCCATCCGAGTAACCCTCGTAGGCGCAGTGTAGGGCGAGCCACCTCAGAGGCGCGGACATACGGTCTTACGATGGATCGCGCCGTCGTCCCCGTTGACCAGGACGATGGTGTCACCTCGGCGGAGGAACAGGTCGGTGGGGGCATATTGCCGACCCTTCTGCAGCACGACGCGGACGACGTTGGCAAGATCGGCTTGGGCCGGTCCGAGCGCGAGTAACCCTGCTATGAGCGCGATAGGCGTGCCGACGAGAAACCCGCGACCAAGATTACGTATCGACACGGATACAGCCTGGGTAAATCAATTTTCTGAAATAGGCATAGCATTATATAGCCCAGGTTCGCCTAACAGATATCAGTATATCCGTCTAAAAGTTCCCTGTGCTTCCCGATCAATTCGTTATGTAAGCGCAATTTGCGCAATGATTGCAAAGAATTATTAGGACTGGGCAATCGCGGATCGACGCCTCAGGCGTAGGGACCACCAAACAGGTCGCCCATCGCCTTCCGAAGGAATAGCGTCCGCCTACGCCGCCTCTGATGCTCCGGCCGATCGTGGATCATGTGGCAGCGCTGGCAGAAGGCTGCGAGGTTGGCGTCTGCGTTATTGGCCGTGTCGTGATCCCGGTGAGCGGCTGCCAGGACGACATAGGTCCGGCGAGAGCGGCCGAGGATATCGACGCCAGACCTGATCCGGATCCGGCGCCCCCATCCATTGCGCCAACGGCTGGCCTCAGCGTCCCACCAACGCCCATCGCCGAGATGGTAGACCATCTGCCCGTGCGGTCGGCCACAGCTCTCACAGCGGCCCTGCGCCCGACCAAAGCGGATCGCCATCGACAGCTCGCGCCAGTCGATCGGGTAGAAGAAGCGGTGCTCGGGCCGGATCGGCATGGTGGCGGACTGTGCCACCAGTTGTGAAGGAAGCGTAGCGTTAGAATGCCCCTACCTACCGCCCATGAACCTGTCCAACCTCGAATTCTGGGCGCTCCTCGCCATCGCACTCCTCGGCCTGTTCGTGCCGGTGATCATCGTGTGGTTGAAGGGCCGCCCTATCATGCCGATCGCAGTGCTGAGCCTCGGGTTCTGGCCTGGCGCGCTGATCCTGGCGCTGCGGTTGCGACGCCGTCAAGATTTTTAACTTCAATCAGGGTCGGTGCCTGAACGATACCGACCGTCAGCATGTGAACCAAGCAAACCAGACTGCCAGCGGTTCTCTGACCGATCCGTCGTGTGTGATCCGTAGCTTTGCGTCGCTTGCATGCGCTTCAAGTGTCGGCAATTCGATCGGTTTGCCGACATAGCGTTCAGATTGCTATCTACCTATTGCAGAAGGCCGTAGGGTCCGCTTCTGGGCAGCCGAAAGAATGCAAATCAGAAGGCCGAGGCATTTACCGGCCGCCTGGCTGCTTACAGGACAAGTTCGCGAGTGAATGCGATGCTTACCCGTAGCCCTGGCTGAGCGTCCGAGAGTGTGAGCTGCCCCCCGTGCAGTTCCGCGACGGCCGCTGCTAGGCTCAAGCCAAGGCCGTTGCCTGAACCGTATCGGCTCCGCTCCAGCCGGTAGAAACGGCGGATTACCTTCTCCCGCTCCGTTGCCGGGATACCAGGGCCATCGTCGCAGACGGCGGCCACAACTGAGAGATCCCGTACGCTGAGTTCAAGTGTGACCGTGCTGCGCTGCGGCGTGTGCAGGAGGGCGTTCTCGACCAGGTTCACGAAAAGCTGTGTGAGTAGGTCCTGATCGGCTTGGACCCAGACATCCGCGGTGATGTCGGCCGCGAGCGTACGCCCACCATCGCTTGCCGGAGCAGCGTAGGCGTCCGCAACAGTGTGGAAGAGCTCCGACAGGTTGACCGGGCGGAACCCCTTACGAAGCGTAGTGGCCTCGATCTGCGCGATACGCAGCAGTGCCGAGAAGATGTCCAAGATCCTGTCGGTCTCTTCGACCGCCTGCTCCACGGCCACTCGATAGTCGTCGAGAGTGGCGGCGCGGCGGTTGGTGGCTTCGAGGTTCTGACGTAGTCGTGAGAGCGGCGTGCGCAGATCGTGTGCGATGTCGGTGGAGACCTGCCTCAGGTTGACCATCAGCCCGTCGATGCGGTCGAGCATC
This sequence comes from Methylobacterium sp. CM6246, assembly GCF_054818005.1. Taxonomy (NCBI): domain Bacteria; kingdom Pseudomonadati; phylum Pseudomonadota; class Alphaproteobacteria; order Hyphomicrobiales; family Methylobacteriaceae; genus Methylobacterium; species Methylobacterium sp. CM6246. The sequence continues at coordinate 4,213,977 of NZ_JBTXKY010000001.1, read as the reverse complement.
CGGTTGAGGGTCACGGCGAGGCGGTCGAACTCATCCTTCGACCCGGTGTGCGTAATTCGCTGCGTCAAATCTCCGGCGACCACGGCTTCGGCAGTGCGGGTGATGGCGTCGAGCCGGCGCAAAAGCGCCGTGGAGAGCAGGGACCCCGTGCCGAGCCCGAGCGCCCCTGCAATGGCGAGCGCGATCAGGAAAGCGCGTCTGATCACGGCCTCGACGTGGCGCACATCCGCGAGATCGTCAGCCACCACGACGCGGCTGCTGTCGCTAAGCGCGCGGGCCGCTGTTCGTGGACCAGCGCCTCGCGACGCCACAGAGCTCGCGGGATCGCGGCCATACGGCAGTAACGTCTCATCTCCGAGGAGTGCCCGGCCATCAACTCCGATGAGGACGTAACGAATGTGTGTGAGCGGGTTGGCAAACCGCCCGGACAGCGCCGCTTCCAGATCCTGCCGCCCACCGGCCTTAAACTCATCAACGAGAGCGCTGGCCTCGTTCTCCAGCCCACGCTGCGCCTGGCGCTCCAACGTGTCCGACACCACGAGAACCGTCACCCACCCGATCACGCCGACCGTGACCATGAACGCGGCTGTGTACATCAAGGCGAAGCGTAGACCTGCGCTTCGCAGGAGGTCACGCCATGAGCGCATGGAGGAGGTACCCCGCGCCGCGGATCGTCTCGATCGGGTCCGGCTCATCATTGCTGTTGAGCTTGGCACGCAGGCGGCTCATGTGGGTCTCGACGATGTTCGTCTTTGGGTCGAAGTGGAACCCCCAGACGCTCTCCAGGAGCTGCCGCCTGGTGACGATTTGCCCGGCGTTGCGCATCAGGAACTCCAGTAGGCTGAACTCCCGGGGCTGTAGATCCACGGCCTGTCCGGCGCGGCTAACCCGTCGTGTAATGAGATCCAGCTCGATGCCGGCCGCATGTAGGACAGTCTCGACCCGACCGAGGGGTGGGCGTCGCGCGAGCGCGTGAATGCGAGCGAGCAGCTCGGCAAATGCGAATGGCTTGACGAGATAGTCGTCGCCGCCGGCCTCTAGGCCATCAACCCTGTCGCTGATGCCGCCCATCGTGGTGAGGAACAAGACCGGCGTCTGGACGCCCGCGGCGCGCAGTCGGCGCACGAGTTCGAGACCGTCGATGCCTGGCAGCATGCGATCGATGACGGCCACATCGTGGGCCCTCCCACGCGCGAGCTTGAGCCCGGTGTGTCCATCACCTGCTTGCTCGACCTCGTGTCCGGCCTCCCCGAGGCTCGATACGAGCAATGCCAGGGTCAGGGCATCGTCCTCGACAGCCAGGATTTTCATCAGGCCCCGGTCCTTCAGGTTCGGCGAGAGAAGCGTGTCAGCCAAGATTGGGAATTTGTAATTTGACCACGACCCGATGAATTGGCTTGCTCATCAACCGGGAGTTTCAGCTCCACCTACGTATTGATCCGCGAAGATTTAAAATTAACCCTAGCCCGCCGAACGAAAATCTGCTCAGGTTGCGATTATAATCAAAGATTTAAAAGTTAATGTCAACACTAATTTACAGCAAATAAGAAATTTACATAAAGATATTGGATGTAATAATGTATTCAGATCGGAAGTATTTCTGCATGTGGGATATGAACCGAATGCCTCCTCAAGCTGACGAGCCGCCCTGCGAGGATACAGAGCTGATCCCGAGTCTTCCGGGTTGCCTCTCAGCCCCCCTGCAAGAGTACTTCTGCGTAACCGAGCAGAACGCCCTGCCGCCGCGATTGGCCGAGCTCGTCCAGCGCTTCGAGAAGGCGTTCGCTTGTCGTGGACGCACCGTTGCAAATGAATTTCGTGACGACCTGATCAGAGCGCTTCCGGCGCTGAGGACCTTCGCACTTTCCTTGTGCGGGGATGTGAATCGCGCCGATGACCTCGTGCAGGAGACGTTCGTTCGAGCCTGGACGAAATGGCACCACTTCATGCCGGGCACGAACTTCACAGCGTGGCTGTTCACGATCATGCGCAACCAACTGTACTCGGATTTGAGAAAGCGTAAGCGAGAGATCGAAGATGCCGAAGGCAAACACGCCGGACGGCTCATAGCACTCCCGGATCAAGAGGAAGCTAATACACTGAGGATTGTATGGAACAACATCGATGCTCTTCCAGTCACCCAGCGCCAAGCGTTATTGCTCGTCGGTGCTGAAGGATACACCTACGAAGAAGCAGCAGCGAAGCTTGGCTGCCAAGTCGGAACCATCAAAAGCCGGGTCAGTCGGGCCCGCGCCCTCCTTGTCGGCACACTGGGCGTGTCGTTCGACAGCCAGCCGCCGGCCTGATTTTGATGGGAGACGCGGACGACTTCGATGCAATGGCTGATGCATGCATCGCGAACCACGGGGCGATCTCAAACCAGGGATCCCCCGAGATGCAGGCCCTCTCGCGCCTCCTGCTTCATGCATTAGCTGCGGAGATCTGGAGGCGCGAGATTGCCCCAGCCCCGTCGCACCCCAAGCCCAGTATGCCCGCTCCTGAGGGGCTGCATGATGTTTAGCGATCGACTGTTGCTAATTTGCTGCAGTTACGGGTGGTTCGAAGCTTACTGCGGCGGCGCCGGGCTGCTGGAGCCCGACGCCCAGGATCGGTCACCACGGTCTCTGACAGTCGCGGATGCGTAGAGCTCCGGTGGAACGGAAATGTCGAGCTTCGGATTGATCGCTCCAAATTCGGGAGCCTGCCTTGCGACCCTCTCTGCTCATGCTCCTTGGGCTGTCGCTCTTAGCCAGCCCGCAAAGCCTCCTGGCGCAGGTTGCCACTGGGGAAGGCGCCACCACGACCATCGAGGCAGATGAGCTCCGTCCGGGGCCACCTCCACCGTTGCCGGAGTTGTCCGATCCGAACGGGCGTGCGGGTGAAGCCCTCAATGAACCCGGCGCGCGTTCTAGCATCCCAAAGGTGCTGCGGTCGTCAGGATCCAAGGCGGGAGGTCCGGCCAACGACTTGAACCCGAGCGGGCAAGCTGAAGCACAGGCTCCGCCTAAGGGCGACCTCGGCAAGGTGGCGGCGGGCAAGGAGTTGTTCCACGGCAACTACTGCGGGAAGGGGCAACGCGGCGAGGAGCTGCCCGCCATCGACGCCCTCGACGCGGCCTGCATGCGCCACGACGCCTGCTACGACACCGCCGGGTACACCTCCTGCGCCTGCGACGCGACGCTCAGGCGAGAGGCGGCCTCCGTATCGGATGATCCGGATGCATCGCTGGAGACGAGGCGCAGGGCCCTCAGCGTCACGGAGGCAACTGCAGCGATGGACTGTCGCCGGCCCTGACGCTTTCGAGGGCCTCAACATAACCGGGACGGGTCCCAAACTGTATGTCAGCGCTCGGACGGAAACCCACTGCCGGCTCAACACCTTTTTCGTACGCTGCCAAATGCAGCCACGGGGGTCGGGAAAACGATCGGACCTCCGGCATGCGACGCCCTCCCGTCTGGTGCATACCGCAGGGTGAACCAGTCCGAGCACTCCTCCGGCTCAGGGCCGCGGTGAAAACCCGGCAGAGGTTTGGTAAAGCCTCGGCCCCATGAACGAGACCGTCAAGCCGCCAGGTACAGGGGCGACCCCCGAACAGCTCAAGCGTGACCGCGCCAGGATCACGTCGGAAATCGACGGCACGGATGGCGGCATCGATCCCTTCCCGGCCGCGGTGCGTGCCACGCGCATGCCGATGGTCATCACGAACCCACGCCTGCCCGACAATCCGATCGTCTTCGTCAACGACTCGTTCTGCCGTCTGACCGGCTACACCCGCGACGAGATCGTCGGACAAAATTGTCGCTTCCTGCAAGGACCTGCCACCGACCCTGCTGACGTGGCACGCCTGCGAGAGGCGATCGCAGCACCCCGCGCGATCGAGATCGACATCCGCAACTATCGCAAGGACGGCACGTCGTTCTGGAACCGGCTGCTGATGGCGCCGGTCAACGATGCCGGCGGCGCGCTCGCCTACTTCTTCGCCAGCCAGCTCGACGTCACGACCGAGCGAGAGCGCTTGGCGGCGCTTGAGAACGAGAATGCGACTCTGACAGCCGAACGGCGAGCCGACCGGGACCGGCTCGCCTTCAGCGAGGAGTCGCGCCAGCTCGCCATTGAGGCGGCCGAGATCGGTACCTGGGATCTCGACCTATTCAGCGATGTGCTGACTTGGTCGGACCGCACGAAGGCCATGTTCGGCATCTCCCCGAACGTACCCTGCAGCATGGCCGACTTCTACGCCGGCCTGCATCCCGATGACCGCGACGTCACAGTCGCTGCCTTCGCCTCCGCCCTCGATCCCATGCGGCGCGCCACCTACGACGTGGAATACCGTACGATCGGCAAGGAGGACGGCGTCGTACGCTGGGTCGCCGCCAAGGGTCGAGGCATGTTCGACGAGACCGGTCGATGTATCCGGGCACTGGGTACGGCCATTGACATCACCCACCGGAGGCAGGCGGACGAGGCTCTCCGCGCCAACGAGGGCCGCCTTCGCTTCCTCGACATTCTAGCCAGGGAGACGGCTAACAGCACCGATGCCGACGCTGTCCTCGCAACGACAACGCGGATGGTGGCCGAGCACCTTCTCCTTTCGAGCTGTGCCTATGCCGACATGGATCCCGATCAGGACGGGTTTACGATCCGTGGCGACTGGGCGGCCGAAGGCTCGCCGAGCATCGTTGGCCATTATAGCCTCGCCGATTTCGGCAAGCTCGCGGTTCGCAACCTGAGTGCCGGCGAGCCGCTGGTCCTCAACGATACCCAGTTCGAGTTGGCGCCGGAGGAGGCGGCGACGTTCCAGGCCCTGGGCCTCGCCGCTACGCTCTGCATACCACTGATCAAGGACGGCCGACTGACGGCCTTGATGGCGGTTCATGACCGGGTTTCGCGCATCTGGACGGCCGGCGACCTCACGCTCATTCGCGAAGTTACCGAGCGCTGCTGGGCCCATATCGAACGGGTTCGCGCCGACGCGGCGGTGCGCGAAGCAGTTGCGGCGCTCGCCACCCTGAACGCGACGCTCGAGGAGCAGGTCAGCGCGCGAACCGGAGAACTGATGCGTGTCGAGGAGGCCTTGCGGCAGTCGCAGAAGATGGAAGCGGTGGGCCAGCTCACCGGCGGCCTCGCTCACGACTTCAACAACCTGCTGGCGGGTATCTCCGGCTCGCTGGAGCTGATGCAAACCCGAATGCAGCAGGGCCGGCTCACCGATGTCGACCGCTACATGACCGCGGCCCAAGGAGCGGCGAAGCGGGCTGCCGCTCTGACTCACCGCCTACTCGCCTTCTCCCGCCGTCAGACGCTTGACCCGAAGCCTACCAACGTGACCCGGCTTGCTATGGGTTTGCAGGAGTTGATCCAGCGCACGGTAGGACCCGGTATCCCGGTCGAGGTGGTGGGCGCCTCCAGTAGCTGGCCCGCCCTGGTCGATCCGTCTCAGCTCGAAAACGCCCTCCTGAACCTGTGCATCAACGCGCGCGACGCCATGCCGGACGGTGGCCGCATCACCATAGAGACCGCCAACAAGTGGCTCGATGAACGGGCCGCGCATCAGCTCGACATGCCGGAAGGGCAGTACCTCTCTCTGTCCGTTACAGATACCGGGACCGGCATGCCACCAGAGGTGGTCGCCCGCGTATTCGAGCCGTTCTTCACCACCAAACCTATTGGCGAGGGCACAGGGCTCGGCCTCTCGATGATCTACGGGTTTGCGCAGCAGTCGGGAGGGCAGGTCCGCATCTACTCTGAGGTCGGTCAAGGGACGACTGTCTGCATCTACCTGCCTCGCCACTACGGCGAGGTCTCGGATGAAGACGCCTCGGTGACGGTGGCCAACCTGCCACGTTCCGAGCAGGGGGAGACGGTGCTGATCGTGGACGATGAGCCGACCGTGCGGATGTTGGTCACCGACATCCTAGAGGATCTTGGCTACACGGCGATTGAGGCGAGCGACAGCGTGGCGGGCTTGAAAGTCCTGCAGTCGGACGTGCGGATCGACCTGTTGGTTACGGACGTGGGTCTGCCCGGCGGGATGAATGGCCGACAGATGGCTGATGCGGCACGTGTGTACCGCTCTGACCTCAAGGTCCTCTTCATCACCGGCTATGCAGAGAACGCCATCCTCGGCAACGGGAGCCTTGCGCCCGGGATGGCAGTGCTGACCAAGCCGTTCGCGATGGACAACATGGCCGCGCGCATCCGCTCGATGATTGAGGGCAGCAAGGAGCAGGCGCGGCGCTCGTAGACTACGTCCGCTGCCGGGCGGGCGCTGCCGCTACGGATCGTCGGCAAAACGATCGTTTTTCCGACGGTCGTGGGTCGCATATGATAGATTGGTCAACGCGATTGAAATCCTGTCGGGTAACCATGTCGGCTATTCAAACGTCGGCAAAACGTGTTCTTTGGATACGGGAAGCGAGACTGTTGCGATGTCCGCTTAAGGACATGGCGAAGCCGAAACCAGCCAGTTCGCTATCGGCCAGCATCGGCCGTGTTGCCAGGCGGGGTGAACGGCCGGGTTGGGTGGCTTTGAGGCGGTCTGCTTTCGAGCAGCTCAAGCATCAGAGCGGACGTAGCCGCTAAACAGATAGGTGATCCGCCGCAGTGCCCCCTTTTTAACAGCCATGGAGGTCAAAAGCGTGCCGCGACACCACCCATGATCGTGCGTGGCGTACCCGGTGTGGCGTAGCGGTTCTGGAAGGCGCGGTCGTAGTAGGATGTGTCGAGTAGGTTGTCGACGTTGAGATAGACCCGCACTTGCGGAGTGATCCAATAGTACGAGATCAAGTTGACGACCGTGTAGTCTGGCAGACGGAAGGTCGAGAGGGCTGTGCCGGCTACGCGCTGACCGACATAACTCAAGCCGCCGCCGAGGCCGAGGCCACGCAACGCGCCCCCCTGGAATTCATAGACGCTCTGCACTGCAAAAGTATCGGCGGGAATGTTGGCGATCCGCGTACCTACGGGCAGGGTGTTGTCGCGGCTCACGGCGGCATCGGCGTGGGTGTAGGTGCCGATCACCCGCCAACCGGGTGCGAGGTAGCCGGCGACGGTCAGATCGAAGCCCCGGCTGCGCACCTCGCCCGCCGCAACACTGAAGTTCGGATCCACCGGATCGGCAGTGAGGACGTTGGTGCGCCGTATGTCGAACACTGCCGCAGTGGCGCTCAGTTGCCCGTCAAGCAGGCTGACTTTAGTGCCGAACTCGTAGCCCTCACCCTGCTGGAAAGCGAAGGGCCGCCCCGAGCGATCCGTGCCAGTATTCGGCAGGAATGAGCGGCCATAGCTGCCATAGATCGAGACCTCCTCGGTGAGATCATAGGTAAGGCCGAAGCGCGGGGTCGTGACCGTGTCCTGCAGGCTCGTAGTGCGGCCAGTGCGGTAGTCAGTCGAAACCAGGCTGAGGTTTTCCACTCGCACGCCGAGAAGTGCATGGAGGCGCGGCGTGAGGTCGATCTGGTCTTGAACGTAGCCGCCGAAGCTCTCAGTGTTCTGCAGGAAGTTAGTGATCGAGGCCAGCGGCGGCAGGGCAGATTGCCCGTAGAGGGGCGCGAGAAGGTCGAGGGTGAACGGGAAGAGGTTTGCGTTCGAGCGATCGAAAATCTCCCGGTAGCGGTAAGTGTCGTACTCGAAGCCCATCAGCAGGGTATGGCGGAAGGGGCCGGTCTCGAACTTGCCCGCCAGGTTGAGCTGCAGGTCGAGGTCCGACCAGCTCAAGTCACGATGCTCGAAGGTCCGGCGCAGGGTGCGCCCGTTGGGGAGGACGTTCATGGCGCCCACGCCGTCGCCAACGAGGCTCCCGCCCAGCGCCTGCACTCCGGCCGTCACCACCCAGTCCTGATCGAGCTTGTGCTCGATGCGAAGCTGGCCGAGAGCATTGTCGTTGCGCACAGGCGGGATACCCGACTCGCCGATGAAGCGATTGCGCGGCAGGGCCCGGATGTTGCCGTTGATTGGTACGACGCCCCTGTCGAACGTCGCGGCCGTGCTGACGAATTCACCCTCTAGAGTGATCGTGGTGTCGGCGGTCGGCTTCCAGGCAATGACGGGGGCGAGATAGAAACGATCACCGTGCACGAAGTCGCGGAAGCTGCCGTTGTCTTCAACTGCGCCCGTAACGCGGGCAAGCACCTTGCCTTCCTCATCCAGGGCGCCGGTGGCGTCGAAGGTGCTGCGCTTCTGGTTGTAGCTGCCAAATTGTGTGCCGATGGCGAAGGATCGCTCGGCGATGGGTTGCTTGGTGACGATGTTGAAGGTCCCGCCGGGGTCGCCACGTCCGTAGAGAAAAGCGGACGGGCCTTTCAGTACCTCGATCCGCTCGATAGAAACTACGTCCGGTGAGGGTGGGTAGCCCCGGTTGATCGGGAAGCCGTTGCGGTAATACTCGCCGGTGTTAAATCCACGGATCGTGAACTCCGTCAGGCCGAGACCGGCGAAGTTGTTGGCTCGGCCAACGCCGGCAAGATCGAGCGCGGTGTCGACACGCGTTGCGGCGGCGTCTTGGAGCACTCGATCCGGCACGACGACGACGGTCTGGGGCACCTCGCGTAGTGGTGTATCGGTGCGCGTCGCGCTGACGCTACCCTTGGCGAGATAGCCATCCACCCTGCTGGCTAGGCTGCTGGCGGGTCCGCTATCGCCGGCCACCGACAGCTCGTCGAGCTGCACCTCCTGCGACGCGTCGGTAGCGAGCTGGGCTAGGGCAAAGCTCGGTCCAAAACCGACCAAGGAGCCGGACTGCGCTATAAGCACGAGTGCGGCTGAGGTCGTGAGTTTGGAGCTCCTCTTGAGATTGATGATCGATACAGCCACGGACGCAAACCAACTTGGATCAGTGGTCGGCCGTTACAATTCAGAAACGCATAGGGTCAAGCGCGTGAAGGGGCTATATCGACAAGCCTAGTTTGTAGTCATTCAAATGTGCTCGGTTAGACTTGTAGAAGCGTTATAATCCCGCTGCTCTCGATGCATATGTGTTGCTCGCGCACCACAGCGATCGGACACCTCGAAGAACCCTGTAATTGCGGGGTTTAGCCGTCGATTTGACGCCACTCGCAGCTTTGGCGTGATTGGATTGGCGTTCTGGTAATCTGGCGGTGGTCGTGAACGAGCTCAGGGGGCTATCCCGAGCGTCCCTCAGGCCTCCACCGGCCGGGCTTCGATCCAAAGGAAGCGCTTGAGGTTGTAGGCGAGATTGGCGAGCCCGATCTTGGTCCGGGCTCGGGCCAAACCGATCGTGCGCACGAACAGGCCGAAGCGGTGCTTCTGCCCGGCGAACACCGTCTCGACGGCTGAGCGGACCTTGGAGCGGGCGCGGTTGGCCTTGCGCTGCGCCGGCGTCAGATCGAGGCCGGGCTGCCGCCGGAAGTGGACCTTCGAGCGCCGGCCATTCTTGGCAAGATGCGCTTCGTTAGTCTTCGAGCGGTAGGCGGTATCGGCCCATACGTCGCTCGCCGTGTTGGTCGCGTCGAGGACGTTGGCTAGTTGTGCCCCGTCGTGGGCGGCCGCGCTGGTCACGGTGAAGCGGCGGACGAACCCGTGCTTGCGGTCGATCGAGACGTGGGTCTTGTAGCCAAACATCGGAACGGCGATCTCGACCTTGGCCTTGGTGCCGTCCGCCATTGCGGGCCGCGCCTTGACCCGCTTCAGGGTCCAGCAGGCATCGCGATCTCATCTCGCGCCAGCTTCTTCGGTTTGGCCGCCCACGCGTCAGGGATCTTGCCCTCCCTGAGAGCCGCCTTCTCCGCATCGGTGTTGCGCTGACGCGGAGCCGCGATGATCGAGGCATCGATGATCTGGCCCGACGTCGCGAGGTAACCCTTGCCCTTCAACCAGGCGTCGAAGGCTGCAAACAGTTCGTCGATCGCGCCGGCCCGGGTCAGATGCTCCCGGAACAGCCACACCGTCTTGGCGTCGGGCACGCCATCCTCGAAGCCGAGACCGAGGAAGCGCATGAACGAGAGCCGATCCCGGATCTGGAACTCGGTGGCGTCGTCCGAGAGCGTGTAGAGTGTCTGAAGGACCAAGATCTTGAACATCAGGACCGGGTCGTAGGGCGGGCGGCCCCCCTTCGACCCATCGGACCGCTTCAGTGCGGTGGCCAACTTCGGGCGGAAAGCCTCGAAGTCGATCAAGGCCGCGAGCTTCACCAGCGGGTCGCCGTTCTCCGACAGACGCTGATAGCGCTCATCCAGATCGAAGAACCCTGGGTGACCCATCCGAGCCTCCCCAACGCCGACAGCATCAGGGAATCACGACACCGCACCGTACGGAAGGGGGTATTTCGAGGTGTCCGATCGAGCAGGTGAATGACCGCTTTCGAGACGCATCGAACAGCCGTCCGCCGTCTGCATCGGGTCAGTTGCCGAATGACTGCTTGGGGTAGATCTGCGTCAATCTGCTTCCGGGCAATAATCAAGGGAAGCTGACATCGCCGTTGCACCCGTTCGCGATCCTAGGCAGATGATGGAAAAGCGATTTTACTCACTTTGGCGCCACCACTGCGGCCCTCCTGCCAAGACCAGTGAAAAAGCGGAGAAGATAACCATCAGGGTCAGATACGACAAACTGACGGTTGCCGCCATCTTCATGGTTTATCCGATACCATTTATCTTCAAGTGGCAAATAGAATTTCGCGCCCGATCGCTCTGCTCTCTCGTACAAATCGTCAACGTCTGGAACGTTGATCTGAAGATTGATCCCTCTGACGTAAGGGTATTCTAATGGGGCGGGCCGGAACCGACGCCCAGGTCCACCTGCCTCTTCGAGCATCAAATGCACCGGACCTCGCGCGAGGTAGGCAAATCGCTCCTCGGGTCGATCAAAAAGCCGTTCGAAACCCAAGGCTTCGACGTAAAACGATAAGGATCGATCCAGATCGGAAACGTCGAACTCAGGCACAACAGGCGGGGCATTCAGCGACATTCCATAACCTAACAGGCGAAAGGCCGGGCGCTAGTAGGCAATGAAGCAATCATCCCGTTTGGGCTTTCCACCTAAGGGCGAAGTCGCTGGATGGCGGCTTATGGGAAGTGCCCGCGGCGACCCGAACGGCCGGGGTGGGTCGACATCGGCCAGACCGCTCCACGGCCAGGATGGGTGAATTATCGCCGGTCTGCTTTCGGGAAGAGGCCAGTAGATCAGACGTCGTCGACCATAGATTTGGCAATTCGGGCGTCCCAGCCAGCCATCGCAATATCGGCGACCGCGTCCAACTCTTCCCGGCTCGCGCCATCACGGGCCAGGATCGACATGCCGTTCTGAACGGTCTGCACGAAGCGGGAAAGAGCGCGAACGTTGATTGAGGCCGGGAGCTCGCCCGCACCCATAGCCCTCTCCAGGCACGCCTGCAGACTCTCAAGCGTACCGGCGCGTGCCGAGCGCACGAGATCCCCGAGTTCGGCGTGGCCCTCATTCCCGACCGAGGACAGCGTCACCATGCAGCCGCGCGGAATGTCGGTGACCGAGCCCGTCAAGGCCGCGGCGGAGTCCTTGAGAAAAGCCTCGACAGCCTCGCGCGCCGTCCCCGCCGCCCGGAACCGCCCCCAGACGAGCGCCTCGTAGGTGTAGACGTAATGGCGTAGCGCCTCAGCATAGAGCGCCTCCTTCGAACCGAAGGCGGCATAGAGGCTCGGCGATCCGATCCCCATCGCTTCCGTGAGATCGGCGATGGATGTTGCTTCGTAGCCTTTGCACCAGAACAGACGCGTCGCCTGGGCGAGCGCCGCCTCACGGTCGAACGCACGAGGGCGTCCTCGACCTCGAACCTGGTGCGCTCCGGGAGGCTCTGGTCTCTGATCCGGTTTCTGCATCGTTCGATATATAAATCCCTTGACCCCGATCGCCAACATGCCTAGCCATTTCTGTGTCGAACGATACAGAAAGGTTTAGCGATGCAGGAACTGGTTGGGAAGCGAGCCCTCGTCACGGGTGCTTCGCGTGGGATAGGTGCGGCCATCGCGGTCGCGCTCGCCGAGAAGGGCGCCGACGTGGCGATCACCTACGAGCGTTCGGCAGACCGTGCCGCGGAGGTCGTCAAATCGATCGAAAGCAGGGGCCGCAGGGCATTTGCCATCCAGGCGGATTTTGCAGATCCATCGGCGGTCAAACGGGCGGTGGCCGAAGCTGTCCAGGCGCTCGGGGGCTTGGACATTCTCGTCAACAATGCCGGGATCGCGCTCTACTCGACGTTCGCGGATGTCAGCGTCGAGACGATCGATGCCTTGTTCGACGTGAACGTGCGGGGGCCGCTGCTCGCGGCGCAGGCCGCCATTCCTCATCTCCCTGCAGGCGGGCGCATCGTGACGATCGGCTCCGCGGGTGCCGAACGCATCGTCGGCGACACGGGTGCGATCTACTTCATGACGAAATCCGCTCTACACTCCTTCACGCGCGGCCTCGCGCGAGAACTTGGATCGCGCGACATCACGGTCAATCTAATCCAACCCGGGTCCACCGATACCGACATGAACCCGGCAAACGGCGAGTTCTCCGACTTTCAGCGTAGCCTCAGTCCGCTCGGCCGGTATGGAACGCCAGAGGACGTCGCCGCCTCCGTCACCTTCCTGGCGAGTCCTTCAGCCCGGCATGTCACCGGGGCCATCCTGAATGTGGACGGTGGACAGACGACGTAAAAGCGGTATTTCGGTGTAACGCTGAGGTGGAGTGTCGTCGGTGTCGATCGCTCCACCTCATAGACCACTGACCTGCCACCAACGGCCGCTTTCGGAATGTCCCGGCAATTCTCTGAACGGCTCGTATGGGTCGGAGGCGGAACGTCCGCGTCGGGGCGAGAGGTCAGGGTTGAGTTGCGTCCCCTCACGGCCTCGCCGCGCGGGAGCAGGCCTCTGATCCACCCGCCATCGCCTCCAAATCCAGTTAGCTCTCGCAAAACCTAGATCAAGCCGCGCCGAGATAAGCCGCCTCCAAGCCCTTGTCCGCCGCAAGCTCGGCGGACGTTCCTTGTGTGACGACGCGGCCCTGCTCGAGGACGTAGCCGCGGTCGGCCACGGTCAGGGCGAGCGCCGCCATCTGGTCGACGATGAGAATCGTGGTGCTGGCATCCCGAAGCTCCGCCACCACGGCGTAGAGGGCATTGATCATCGCCGGCGCGAGGCCGAGCGACGGCTCGTCGAGGAGGAGGATGCGGGGCCGCGCCATCATCCCTCGGGCAATCGCAAGCATCTGCTGCTCGCCGCCCGACAGGAGGCCGGCCCGGCTCGTCGCTCGGTCGCGCAGGCGGGGGAAGCGGGTGAGCAGCGCCTCGATCTCGGCGGGGTCGATCGGGTCCTTCCGGCCGTGGGCGCCGAGGCGGATGTTCTCCAAGACGGTCAACTCCGGAAAAACTTGGCGGCCCTCGGGCACGAGGGCGAGGCCGAGGCGGGCGATCCGGTGGGCGGGGAGCCCATCGACGGCGCGGTCTTCCAGCACGATCCCGCCCTCGACCGGGCGCAGGAGGCCGGCGAGCGCCCGCATGGCCGTGGACTTGCCGGCACCGTTGGCGCCGAGCAACGCCACGGTCTCGCCGGGGCGGACCTCCAGGGACACTCCCTCCAGCACGGCGGCGGCGCCGTAGCCGGCGGTGAGACCGTGGGCCGAGAGGACGGCGTCGGCCGGCCCCCGCCAGGGGGCCGCGCGTGGCCGAGCCGGCGTGTCGGCGGCACCAAGATAGGCGCGGATCACCGCCGGGTCGTGGCGGATCGCGGCCGGGACGCCGCTGGCGATGGGCCGCCCGGCATCCATGACGAGGATGTGGTCGGAGATACCCATGACGAGCGGCATGTCGTGCTCGACGAGGATAACAGTGACCCCGCAGCCGGCGATCCGGCGCAGAAGCCCGCCCAGGCGGTCGGTGTCAGCGCGGGTGAGACCGGCGGCGGGCTCGTCGAGGAGGAGCACCCGGGGCCGGCCGGCGAGCGCGCGGGCGATCTCCACGAGACGGCGGTCGACGTGGGGCAGTTCGTCGGCCCGCCGGTCGAGAGCGCCGGTATAGCCGGTGAAGGCCAGCAGGCCAGCCGCCGTCATCCGATCCGCGCGGCCGGCACGACGCAAGAGCCGGCCTGGAGAGAAGGCCAGGGCGACGTTGTCGACGACACTCAGCGAGCCGAACAGCCGCGTGGTCTGGTAGGTGCGGGCGATGCCGGCCCGGGCGATGGTCTGCGCAGGCGCACCCGTGAGGTCCCTGGTACCCAAGCGGATGGCACCGGTGCTCGGGCGGTAGAAGCCCGAGACCATGTTGAGCACCGTTGTCTTGCCGGCCCCGTTCGGGCCGATGACGCTGGTGATGACACCGGGAGCGGCGGTGAACGACACGCCATCCGCCGCGCGGATACCACCGAACTGAATGCCGATGGCCTCCACCACCATGGACTCGCCCGGCCGATCGCCTAGGAAGCCGGCAAGGTCGGTGTCTCCAGTGACCCGAGCGTCCATACGAAGGGGAATCAGCCGCGAAAGGCTGCCGACGAGACCGGACGGCACGAGCCAGAGCACCACGAGGGTGGCGATCCCGAAGAACAGCAGCCGATACTCGGCGAGCCCCGACAGGGTCTCGGGCAGAAGCACGGTGACGAGGGCGCCGAACAGGGGGCCCAGCACGGTGCCGGCCCCACCGACAACGACAGCGAGGACGAACAGGATCGATTGTGAGAACGGGAACGAGCTCGGGGCGATGAATAACATGAGGGGCGGCAGCACGGCGCCGGCGAGCCCCGTGAGCGCCGCCGAGACGGCGAAGGCCAGCGTCTTCACCCGCACCGGATCGAAGCCCAGCGAGGCAGCCGCCACGTCGGTATCCCGCACGGCGCACATGGCCTGGCCGAGGCGGCTGAGCGCCAGACGGTGGAAGCCATAGAGGCTCATTCCGGCAGCGAGCACGCTCAAGATCGCAAGTTCGCGCTCCGCGAAGGGGATGCCGAACAGGCTCGGGCCGCCGGTGACGACGAGGCCGTTCTGCCCGCCGGTGAGCGCACCGCCCTCGATCAGCGCATGCTCGACGATGAAGCCAAAGGCGATGGTGACCATGGCGAGGTACGGCCCCTTCACCCGCATGGCCGGCACCGCCAGGACCACGCCGACGAGTGCCGAGAGCAGGGCTGCGGCCGGCACGGCCAGCCAGAAGCCCATACCCGCGCCGGTGAGCACGGCACTCGCATAGGCGCCGATGGCGTAGAAGCCGGCATGACCGAAGGAGATCAGCCCGGCCAGCCCGAGGAGCACGTTGAGGCCGACCCCCGCGACGGTCGTCAGCGCCACCAGCGCAATGATGAAGTGGCTGTAGCCAGCCGTTCCCGCGACGAGGCCGAGGCCCATCGCCGTGAGTGCCGCGATGGCGATGGGCATCGCCAGCCGTCCGTTCAGGTGGCGCATGGCGTCAGACCTTGTTGACGGCGCGACGGCCGAACAGCCCATCCGGTCGCAGCGCCAGCGCCAAGATGATCACCGAGAACACGATGAGCTGGGTGTAGGCGGATCCAAGCGTCGCCGTGACGCCCGCCTCAAGGAGGCCGTAGAGCAGCCCCGCCACGACGACGCCGGTGGCCGAGCCGATGCCGCCGAGGATCGCCACGGCGAAGGCCTTGATCCCGAACAGCACGCCCATTTCCGCCGAAACGGAGAACAGGGGCGCGATGAGCAGCCCCGCGACGCCGGCCAGCACCGCCGACAGGGCGAAGGCGCAGGCCACGGTTTTCCGCACGTCGATGCCCATGAGGCGGGCCGCGTCCGCGTTCTGGGCGACGGCCAGCAGCACGCGCCCTAGATCGGTCCGGCGGAACACCGTGCGGATCGCGATGGCCACCGCGATGCCGATGACCGGAATGACGAGCTGGAGCGGGTAGATCCCGGTCCCGAAGATCTGCACGGGCGACACTGCCAGCACGGAAGGCAGGCTTCGCGGCTCCTTGCCGAAGGTGAACAGCATGGCGTTGTCGAGGACGATGCCGCCGGCGACCGTGGCGAGCAGCCACGCATCCGAGCCGCGCTCGACGAACGGCCAAACCAGCAGCCGCTCCACCACCACGCCGAGGAGGGCACAACCGGCAAGCGCAGCGAGGACGGCGAGCGGCATAGGCCAGCCCAGTGTCACCCCGAGCCAGTAGCCGAGGACGGCGCCCAGCGTCACGGCCGACCCTTGCGCGAAGTTGACCGTGCCCGACACCGCGTAGGTGATGTGGAAACCGAGCGCGATCAGCCCGTACATGCTGCCGAGGCCGAGGCCGGTGACGAGGGTTCCGGTCAGCATCCGACCGGACTCAGTTCGTCACGGCGACGATCTCGCCGTTCTGGAAGCGGGTGAAGACGTAGTCCTGCGGACCAAGCGCGTCGTGCTGGCCCGGAGCGAAGGGCTTGTCGTAGGTCTTGATCAGGCCCGGGTATGTCGCGACCTTGTAGAAGCCGTCGCGGACCTCCGGACCCTTGGTCGAGTTCGCTGCTTTGATCGCGAGCGCCAGCAGGTGGATCGCATCGTAGGCGTTGGCGATGCCCACCGCCGGCGTCACGTCGGCCATCGACTTGATCGCCGGGTACTTCTTCTTCAGTGCCTCAAGGACGGCCGAAGCCTTCGGCGAGGTGTTGCCTGCGAAGGTGAAGGTCTGGATGAAGTGGACTTTCCCGGCGTTCGGGCCGGCGAGTTCGTCGAAGCGTCCGCCCGCCGGGCCCCAGTGCGAGACCACCGGCACGGTCCAGCCCATGCGGTCGAGGGATTTCACCACCTGGGCCGAGGGGCCGACATTGCCTACGAGGAACAGAGAGTCGGCGCCGGCCTCCTTCAGGCGGGTGAGTTGGGGCACCATGTCGACGTCGGCGGCCTCGTACTTCTCGATGCCCGCGTTGGGGAGGTTCGCCGCCTTGAGGGCCGCGACGAGGCCCTCACGGTTCGACTCGCCCCAGGCGTTGTTGACGAGGATGAGGCCGGGCTTCTTCGCGCCGTGGGTCTTCACCGCGTAGGCCACCAGGGCTTCGTCGACGAGGGCGTCCACGGCCGAGACCCGGAACGCGTAGTTGTCGGCTGCTCCGTTGCGGGTGATGCCGGTGCCGGCGGCCCAGGGGCCGAGGAACGGCACCTTCAACTGGTTGGCAATAGGCACCACCGCCATGGAGACGGGGGTGTCGAGGCCGCCGACTAGAGCGACGACGCCGACGCGCTGGATCAATTCGCGTGCGGCAAGCACGCCCTTCGACGGATTGGCCTCGTCGTCGCGCGCGACGAGTTCGAGGGGCCGGCCAAGAACGCCACCGGCGCCGTTGATCTCGTCGATGGCGAGGCCGATGCCGCGTGAGATCGCCTCGCCGGATTTGGCCGACTGGCCGCTCAAGGCCGTGACCAAGCCAATACGGATCGGCTCCTCGGCGAGGGCCGTGCCGGAGGCACCCAGGAGCAGGGCGGCGCCGAGGGTCGCGCCAAAGGATGCCCGGCGGGTCAGGGACGGGCTGGTGCGGATGCGCATGATGGGAGGTCTCCGACTGAATGAGCTCGCCATGCGCAATGCGTGTGCCATGCACGAAACCATTGCAATAACTCAAGAAATCAGAACAGCCCCAAGAGCATGCCTCGAACTTCACCAAAGTGCATACACTTTTTGCATGCACTTTGGGCGGACGGCGGCGAGAAGGGGCAGGAGCACATGAAGGAGATTGAGGGATGACGGAAGGACCGAACGACCCGAACACGACCGGATTGGACACGACGGCGCAGGACGCGGCCATCGTCACCGCGTATCTCGAAGCCTCGATGGTGCCCGATCCGGAGCGAGCGGCGACCTACATGGCGCCGGGCATCGAGATCGTGTTCACGGGCGCCCGCCGCTTCCGGCATCCCCGTGAGGTCACAGCGTTCAACGCCGGGCGCTACGCCTGGGTGAAGAAGCGCATGGAACGCCTTGACGTGGTGCCGGACGAGGGCTTCACCACGGTCTACAGCCTCGGTACCCTTTACGGCGCTTGGCCCGACGGCACGACGTTCGAGGGTAACCGCTACGTCGACCGCTTCACCGTGCGGGACGGCCTGATCGTCACCATGGAGGTGTGGAACGACAGTGCCGAGCGCATCCTGACGGCACGCGGCATCACTGCCTGATCAGTTTGACGCCTCGGCATAGGGGGCGAGCAGCTGGAGGAGGTCGCGGTCGCGGCGCGGCGTAGCAGTGATGCGCGCCCGCTCGGCGACGGCGTCGAGGTGGTGGTCCATGAGGGCGGCGGCGCGGTCGACATCGCCCGCGACCAGCGCCGCGATGAGGGCGCGGTGCTCGGCCACCGCGCATTCGGCCGAATGGGGCCGGCTGTAGAGCGACAGGATGAGGGCGCAGCGGTAGCCGAGTTCGCCGACGTAGCGGTCCAGCACGGAGCTGCCGGTCATCTGCGCCAGCAGCAGATGGAACTCCGTTGCGAGGCGGATCGAGCCCAGTCCGCCGCCGCGCCGGGCCGCCTCCTCGCTGTCGACATGGGCATGCAAAGCGGCCTCCTGGCCGGCATCGAGGCGGCCGGCGAGGCGGGCGACGACGAGGCGTTCCAGGCCGATGCGGATGTCGAAGGTGTCGCGCGCCTCCTCCCAGCTCGGCGTCGCCACGACGGCGATGCGGTTGCGGCGCAACTCCACCAGCCCCTCGCCGGCGAGTTGCCCCAGGGCCTGGCGCGCGATCGTGCGGCTGACGCCGAATCGCTCGCCCAGGGCATCCTCCGGCAACCGGTCGCCGGGCGCTACGGCTCGTTCGACGATCGCCTGCCGCAGAGCCCGGCAGATCGCCCCGACTCGGTCCGTGCCGCCCTGCCGCGTCGTGCTGCTCACCATGGCGTTTCCACCCATCCTGCCTTCGTCGTCCGGTGTCCTGCCGGACGACGATATGCCCGCCAGCCTTGGCCCAGCTAAACCCGCCTAGCCTGCCTCGGCCAAGCACAAGCGGGACCAGTCTCCGAGTCCCGACCACCAAGCTTCGACCACCGGGTACCGCCCCCGAGAACAGGATGCAGTTACAAATTCCGCGATGCCGGGCGCTCGCCCGTCTATGCCGCCAACGGGGCGGTGGCGCCCTCCCACCCCCTCGCGTCTCTGGTTGTCATCGAGACCCTGAGGGCCTGCCACGACATCGGGAATGCCAGCTATCGAGGCCGTGGTCGTGCGGGGCGTGGTCGAGCCTACCTTGAACCGCTCTCGACGTGCGGGAGGCGCCGTGCAGGTTCGGCTACGGCGGCGTCGCACTGCCGGGGGCTTCGCGGCCGGTATCGCAAAAGCCAGTGCTGCGCGAGGCCACGTCAGGGACCCGGTACCCCTCATCGGGCGGCGGCCAGGTCATCTGGATTGCCCCCGAACCAACATGTGCGCCGACAGCTACGATCCGCGTATGGACGGGACGCGTTGGGAAACTAGAGGCGTCGCTGGCTTGCGTCACGCTGGAAAGTTCTTGTGCAGCGCGGGAGCCGCAGTGGAGCCGCACATGGGTCGCCGCCTTCGACCCTGGCTGACCCTGCTTACCGGGCCTCGGGCATATCCGCGTCCGGCGTCTTGGTTAAATGCTTCAACGACCGGCTTGGGTAGATTTTTGCCGGTCTGCTTTCGGGATGCTCGATCAGAAAAGCGGACGTGTACTTAGCTATCAATGATCGGCGGCTATCTGCCCATTCAAATCATTCGATGTATTACAGCCGCTCCACCAGGTTGGACATTTTGCGCGGCCGCTGCCACGGTGAGCGAGTCCTATTAATGATATAGGGTACTCTGCACCGTATCATTAGGAACCACCTTCGGGTCTACTATGATCCCCCACACGAAATTCCCGACCGTCTGGACCACGCCATCGCTGGCCTCCCCGCTAATCGCAACAAGATTACGAGCTATGTTTTCTAGGACGAAGCGCCGTTGACAAGTACCGTGGAGAATTGATAAAGTATTGCGACGCGATTATGGTTCACGATCGGATGTGTACAGCATCAAGTTGGATTTTCTATCGACAGATTGCTGAATGCCTGCGACTAGCTTCAGACTAGTCAAAATTTTTGAACGCTGGTCATTTAATAGCAGATGGTCCCGATGACGGAGCCGCATAGGACTTTTGATATATCGAAGCCAATCCGTTTCTGTATCGGCTGGGCCGATGACGATTCGGTGTTAGCACTGCGTTTTGCTATAATCGATGCTCTCCAAGGACGAGAAACAAATCAGCAAAACTTGCCAGAAAAACAACTGCTATGCTGCGGCAGCGTCCAACGCTCGGAAGACGAAGTACGAGTCAGAATGCTTCTTTTCATCGACAGCGAGCGGCAAATTGTTGATAATGCATGGACGTTGACGTATAATTCTAAAGATCACCATTTTGATGTTGCAGTCGCAGTGGCCGACGCCGTTTCTGTGTATATTAAGGAAATTAGCTGCAAATAGAGGAGCGCAAGATCACACAGGGCTTTTAGTGAGGCGAAGCCCTTTCACCCCGCCGGCGCCCAAATGAATTAAGGGATGAGTCCCAGGCTACGGCCCGCGTCAATGGGCTGCAGAACGCCGTAGCCAAACTCCGCATTCCACCCCGCGGGTCCAGACTGCAGGGCGGTCGAGCGCAGGACCTGCACCATAGAGGCGGCGGAAGTGGTCGTCGGCTTCGCACCAGTTCGAAGCGCTGCGACACAGCCGGCCGCGACCGCGCAGGCAGCCGAGGTTCCCCCATCGGGCGTGAACCGGTTTCGGCTAAGCGAGCCCAGAAAGTGACTGTAGGCTGTTACGTCTGGTTTCTGCGGCATCATCCCAGCGATCGACGGCCCCTTGGCGGAGTAGCCGAGCCGGTCCCCGGCAACCGTGCAGGCGGCGAGAGTGAGCACCTCCGGATAAGCGTTACCTCCCATGATCGCACCCTTCACACGCTTCAGGCACGGAGCCGCTGGACATTCAGGCCCGCAATTGGAGCCCGCGAACACGACGTCGGCTCCAGCCGACGTTAAGGCGCGGACGTATGACCGGAACGGATGACTCGGGTTGTCGACGTAGCGGCCCGGATGACCTTTTGGGAGGTCGAGGCTCGGATGGTAGATGCCCCAGCTGTTGCTTACCACGAGCGCTTCTAGGCCCTTGGGCGGTCCGTCGAGCACCCAGCGGGTGATCAGGAACCAGTAAGCTTGAATGGCGGCCCCGATCGTTCCCGCTGCCGTGTGATCGCCGGCCGGGCGGGCGGCGAGGGCCGGAATGTCAAGCAGGGTGGCCTTCGGCGCTGCGATCAGCGCGTCGAAGGCGCACATCGTCCCGTGCCCGACCCGGTGCATGCCGGGTACGGAGACAATGGTCGAGGGCGACCAGGACTGGCTCACGTCGAGGAGCGGCGGTGCGCCGAGCTGAGCGCTCAACCGCGCCAGGGAGATGCCGACATCCACAATCGCGATCGCGACGCCCGTGCCGTCAAGACCGTTCTGGGTGAGCACATCGGTGTCGAGCCGCATCCGCACATCCGCCACAGTTCCGACCGGCCGGCTGCTGCCACAGGTCAGGTTGGTGCCGACCTCGGCATCGGAATAAATCGCACCCTCGTCGAGTGTGTCGGGGATCTCGCCGGAGGCAGGCACCGGAACGATGGCACGCACTAGGAACCGCTCCGACTTGCGTGGGTCGAATGCCAAGGGAGAGACCTCCCGCGCGGCCGCGCCTGCGCCGATCGGGATCGCCCCGAAATTGCGGTCAAGCCTCACCCCATCCGGGACGCGGTACGCGTCCAGCCTTCGGCTAGCTGGCTCGCGGGCGGCCACGCTCTCAGCAGCCCGGACGAGGGCCCGGTCGCCCGGACGCTCCCAGAGGACGCGACGGAATCCGGATTGCGGGATATTGAGCGCCACGAAAGCCTCCATTCCTCACCGCGAGTGCATCCACCGTCAAATCGGTGTCCGTCTCGGCGGCGGATGCTCAAGCCCACTCCGCCTGCGCAGCCACCAGCGTGTCCTTGTAGAGCTGACACTGCTTGATGAAGGGCTTCAGTTGCTGGCCCAAATCCAGGCCGACATCGACGTCCTGGCGGAAGTGCAAGCCTGCAATCACTCGGTTAAAGCCGACCCTCGTGGCAAGCGCCGACAGAGCCTGGGCGTGGGCTGGAACGAGTTCCGCAAGGCAGGCAGAGGTCAAGCTTCCGATCAGAGCATGACCGGCAGGATAAGAGGCGTGGCCTGGCACCGAAACCGGTGGGTAGAGCGTAGGACAGACCTGGGACGGCCGCGGCCGCGTTGGGTTACGAAGCTTCAACACCATCATCGCCAACTCGCCGCACCGCGCAATCAGCTTCATAAGCAGGTAGGTTAGCGGATGCGAAGCCCTGCTGATGTTAAGCAACTGCATCCAGCAGATCTGGAAATTTTGGTGCTGCTGGACGATCTCAGCGAGTGCATCCGGGCGTTCTGTAATCGCCAGGATCAGCAGATCGTCGATCATTGGCTGAGTGATGGCGGCCGGACCCGGCATAGTGATCGCGGCATCCCAGGTCTTTGTGCCGACCTTGGCCTTCATAAATTGAGGCACGATAGCGAGAGCGAACAGGTCGGGATCCCAATCGGAGGCCCTGAACGTGGCAGTGAAATTTGCTGGAACCGGGATCTCCGCGAGCGGATGGTCAGCACGCATCGCGAAGGTCTGCGCACCAAGCGAGCTCGCGGTGTCAGCCCAGTTGCCGCCCTGTGCGTCGAACCAATTGCCTCCCATTGCCCGCTCCCCGATCTGCCATGGCACCGGTCCGCGCTACTATTGCGGTAGTCCGGCCTGCTCCAGTCTGTCTATAAATTCACCTAACAAATTCCCTAAAAATGGACACCTTGCCGAATACGTTTTCAAGCGAAAATCCGGCTGAATCGAAAGAATCTTGCGAGCAGCAAGATTGGCTTCCGGAATTTGATCGAGCGCAACTAATGTTGCTGAAAGTATTCGAAGATTTGCAGACAGCCTTGGATTAAGCGCATATGTTTTCCGCGACCATATATGCGCCTCCTCATAGTTTCCATTAAGATAATGCGCTTGCCCTAAAAACATAAGATAAAAATATGTTTGCACGTCAACCGGAGAGATACGCAGCCCTTGCTCCGCACGTTTGACTGCAGTTGCTCCCTGTCCAACATAGCCGTAGACACCGCTACTGAGCGTCCAGGCCATGGCGTTGCCGGGCGAGGCTTCGAGGGCGCGCTCGAATATTAGCATCGCGTTAGGGTATTCGCGAAAAAAAAGCGCTTGCGTGTGACCGTAGACCGCGAGCGCGAAGCCGTCTGCCGGGTCGCGCTCCACTGCGGCGACTGCGAGACGTGTCGCCTCCTCGGCCTCGGAGGCTACATCCGTGGCCCAACCCTGCGCCACGTTATGAATGTGCCACAGGGCAGCATACGCGAAGGACGTTGCGTAGGTTTCGTCCGTCTGCATTGCGTTCTGCAGGTGTTCGCGAGCCTTCGGAAACTCAGGGCTGCGCATGAGGTACATCGCGTCGACGGCCTGCAGCACCAGTTCGTAGGCGTTCCGGTTCTCGGAGCGCTTACGAAGCGCGCGCTTCAGTTCGGCCTCGCGGACATGGGGTGCGATGCTCCACAGAATGCGGGTGGCGATGCGGCTCTGCAGGTCGAAGATATCGGAGTTCGACCCGTCGTAACGGTCGGCCCAAATCACGACACCGGTCTCCTGATCGGCGAGGCTGGCGTTGATCCGCAGCGTTGCCCCGTCGACCGCCACGGAGCCGCTGAGCACGTAGCGGACGCCGAGTTCCCGACTGACCCGCCTGCGGTCGATGCTTCGGCCCTGATACGGCAGGGTGGAGCTGCGCGAAATAACCAGCAATCCACGCACACTTTGCAACGCCACGATAAGGTCATTGGCCAGCCCCATGCCAATGTAGTCGGAGCCGAGCGTCCGACCCTCGGTAACGAAGGGAAGCACCGCGATCGATGGGACCTTGGCCTTCAGCCGACGCAGCGGTCGCGCCGCTGCATCCGATTCGGGCTCACTCCCCAGA
Organism: Methylobacterium sp. CM6246; assembly: GCF_054818005.1. NCBI lineage: Bacteria > Pseudomonadati > Pseudomonadota > Alphaproteobacteria > Hyphomicrobiales > Methylobacteriaceae > Methylobacterium > Methylobacterium sp. CM6246. The sequence continues at coordinate 4,190,035 of NZ_JBTXKY010000001.1, read as the reverse complement.
ATCGAATAGGCCCGCACCGGTATCGCCATATTTTTGAGATGAATCGGGCCGAGGTCGGTCGCTTTAATCCTCGCGCGCGGCGCGATCGCGTCGAAGACGGGCTTGGAGATGATGATACCGTCCGGCGGCGCCATTTCCTGCAAGCGCGCCGCGATGTTGACGCCGCGGCCGAACACATCGCCGGAGTCGATAATCGTAGAGTCGACATTGACGCCGATCCGGAACCTGATCCTGCGCTCGCCTGGCTGGGCGCGCTCGGTGGCGGCGACCTCATCTTGCAGCTGGATCGCGCATTCGACAGCGTCGAGCGGCGAGTCGAATGACGCGATCAGGCCATCGCCGGTGTTCTTTACGATGTGACCGCGGAAAGAGACGATGCAGGGGTCGATGGTGCGCACCCTGAGCGCACGTAGCCGCGTGTGCGTATCCTCTTCGGCGATCTCGGTCAGTCGCGAATAGCCCACCACATCGGCCGCCAGGATCGCAAGTGTATTGCGGACGATCTTCTCGTCCTGCCCAGCCGGCCCCATCGTGTTTGCCATCCCTGGCTCCTGATTGGCCATCCGTAACGAGCGTTCCGGATGAAGCAGTACATCGCGGCACCGTGATTCCTTATCATGGTTGGACGCATCTCGGCAGTATCAACTTGATCGTAAGCTCGTCATTTTTGTCAAATATTAAAATCGGTCGTAAAAATGTAGTTTCGGTGCAAATATAAATGAATATATATTGTTCAGCGTTTAGATTACCCGGCCAATCAAATCGTGAAGTTACTCCCACGTCAGTCCTATCTTAAAATATCGACATCCTGCAGATTCCGTCCGGCAATTGCCTGTTTCTAGTTCACGCATACTTCGACGTGGTCAGCAACCGCGTCGCCGTGGTGAACCTGGACAGCGCATATATTATCTCGAAAGTCGGGCCGCCGACCCACGCTGATCGTGGCCAGCGCGCCCGCCTCTCGGTGGCGTTTGGTTCGGAGCGTCTGGACTGGTGCACCGAGCGGCCGCAACCGTCCTCTCCAAGGGATTCGAAGCTCGACGATGCGGTGCCGCTGAATAGTGTTGGCACCAAAACTCGGGCTTCAATCCCGGACCTTCCTGGACAAATCCAACTAAATTCTACGTCATCAGATCTCGCTCAAGATCAAAATAGCTGTTCGAATAAATTAGGCGCGAAATGGCCCAAATACAGAACGCGTCCGAGCAAGAGGCCGCTCAGTGACGCTCCAAGATCAAGGCCTGAGCCGTTGCGAACATCCGCTTCTCCGATACAAGCACCTGAAGCGGTTAAACCGCTTCCGTTCAGCTACAGTAGCACCGAACGTTCCCGCCAATGTCTTGTGTGGATGGACCTCGCATTGCGGGCGGCGAATTCAGGTTCTGGCGCGTTGGTCGGGTGCAGTCTTGTGTCCGGCCTGTTGATGCAGTCGTTCATGTTGACCGCTGGCCCTGATGGTATCCGCGAGCTGGGTCCCACTCTGCTTTGCGGGCTATGATGCCCTGGACAGACAGCGGGGTGTCCCGGCTCCCGGTCTGACCGGTTCGCCATCAACTCTCATCGTCCTCGCAACCTGGACAGTCGTCTTCTCCGTGCTGTCAGGCAGCCCTGGCCGCCGGTGCGCAGTAGGTGCCGCCGTGGGTCATGATCGCCCAGGCGACCCGCGCCGTGCGATTGGCCGCCGCAACGGTCACCACGCGCACCGGCTTACGCTGCAGCAGCGCCGGCAGCCGCGGGTCGACCGAGGTCGGTGTGGTCTTCGCACGCCGGATCAGAGAGGTCATGCCGACTACGAGCAGCCGGCGCAGGTAGCGGTCGCCCATGCGCGAGATCCGGCCCAGGCGCTCCTTGCCGCCCCTGCAGTTCTGCAGCGGTGTCAGGCCCAACGAGGCCGCGAACTGCCGACCGGAGCGAAAGCGCTCGGGCTCGCTCACCGAGGCGGCCAACGCGGTTGCCGACACGATGCCGACACCCGGGATCGTCGCCAGGCGCTGCGACAGGTCGCTGTCTCGATGCCAGGCCAGCAACTCCTCCTCCAGTCGAGTGAGTTGGATCTGCAAGGCTCCGATCTGATCGGCCAGCCCGGTCACCACGCGCTGGGCTAACGGCGCCACCTCGGCCGCGTCTCCGGCCGAGAGCCGGGCCGCCAGTTCGAGCGCGTGCCGCAGGCCCCGCGCCATCTCGATCCCAAACTCGGCGAGCAGGCCGCGGATCATGTTCACCAACTGCGTGCGTTGCTTGACCAGCAGATCGCGCGTCCGGTGCAGCGCCAGCGCCGCCTGCTGCTCGGTCGACGTCACCGGCACGAAGCGCATGCTCGGGCGCGTCACCGCCTCATAGATGGCAGCGGCGTCGTTCGCATCGGTCTTGCCACGCTTGACGTACGGCTTCACGTAAACTGGCGGCATCAGCCGCACGTCGTGGCCGAGCTTCATGAGTTCCCGGGCCCAGTGGTGCGCCGTGCCGCACGCCTCCATGCCAACCATGCATCGCGGCAGCTTGGAGAAGAACGGCACGACCTGTGCCCGCCTCAGAGTCTTGCGCACGACGACGTGCCCAGCTGCATCGACGGCGTGAACCTGAAATATGCTCTTGGCCAGATCGATGCCGACGGTGGTGATCTCCATGAGAATGGCTCCTGCATCTGCGTGGCTGCTGCTTCGACAGCAACCACATCTTGGCACCGAGATGCCGTCAGTTGGAGCGGGAGCCATCCACCCCATCTGCTTTTACCGCAGTCATGCTCGGAAGCGGACCAGCCGCTTTCGGCCAAAAGCAGCTGCTTGCCGACTTGGACCCACCGATTCGATGGGCTCGTTGAATGCGTTCACCGCTCTGGCAAACCCGCGCGTCGGAGCCCGTCGTAGATGCGCTCGCGTTGGGCGAGGAAATTCGGATCTGTGGAGGTCAGACCTCGATAGCGGGCAAGGGTGTAGCCTGGCCGGAGCTTGAGAAACTCGGCGAGGGACGCCCGGGCTTCGGCATCCCGATCCAGCCGTGCAAAGGCACAGGCGAGATAGAGATGCGGGAAGTCGAACAGCGGGTTTACGGCCGCCGCGCGGCGTAGCGGTGCGATCGCCTCTTGATCCTGCCCGAGATGAAGCTTGGCCAGCCCTTCCCGTGCGAGCCAAGCGCCGAGCAAAGGATCTTTTGGGCTGAGGCGGATCGCAGCCGCAATGTCGCGCTCCGTCTCCTCTGCCCGACCGAGGAAAATATGGATGAGGCCGCGATAGGCGTGGGCCCGCGCAAAGCTACGATTCAGGGTCAGAACCCGGTCGAACGCGGCGAGCGCCTCCGAGTAGCGGGATCGGGCGCGCAACGTCTCACCGCGCAGGTAATGCGCAAACGGGTGCGTGGGATCACCCTGCAGCACCGAGGCAATGGCGCGCTCGGCCACCTCGAGGTCGGCAGTCCGTTCGGTAGTCCAGCCGTTCAGCGCCCCATCGACGAGCACCTCGGCCATTCCAAGTCGTGCGTCGACATTCTCCGGATCGAGCTTGAGGGCCCGCTCGAATAAAGGGAGGGCCTGCGCATGATTCTCGCGTGCAAAAGGCCGGTTGAGCAGGGCTTGGCCGCGCATGACCAGATCCACCGCATCCACCGGCTGACCGGAGCGCGCGCGTGTCGCAGCTTCTAAGAGACGAACACCGAGCGCGCGGCCGACCTGTGTGACGAGGACATCCTGCGTGGCGCCGACAGCGGCACGCGGTCTGTCGTAGTGGTCCGCCCAGAGGGAGGCGCCAGTCTCGACGTCCGTGAGTTGCACGGCGAAACGCACTTGCTCGGCGCTGTGCCGTAAACTGCCCTGCACGACGTAGCGCACGCCGAGCTCTCGACCGATCGCGCGCGGTTCGGACTGCCGCCCCTTGTAAGATTGGGCCGTGCCGTGAGCGATCACGAAGGTGCCGGGGGCGCGGGCGAGGTCGGCGGAGAGATCCTCGGCCAGCTGCTCGGCGAGATAATCCTGGTCCGTGTCGCCACTCTGATTTGTGAGCGGCAGGACAACGAGCGACAGCCTCGGTCGCGCAGGCACGCGCGGTGCTTCCCCCTGCTCGGATCCGACGAGGTGAGGCCAGGCCATAGCCAGCCCTGCGGCGGCGGCCAGAACGGCGGCCGCCCCGAGGGTCGGTCGAAGGGCTGCGCGGGCGCGGCGTGCCTGGACGTTGCGCCATGGCTGTCCATCCGGTGGGGGCACGGCATACACGCGCAAGGGCCGGGCGATGTTCTTCAGGCGCTGCGGACCGAGATCGATGAAGCGGATATCCGGAAGGCCGCGCACTTGAAGATAGGCCGCCTCGGAAAGCCTCAACGCACCGGGATCGGCTGCCGTCTGCAAGCGCGCCGCGATGTTGACGCCGTCGCCGAAAAGATCGCCGGCATGCACCATAATGTCGCCGATATGGATCCCGATGCGCAGGCGAAACTGTCCTGCGTCGCCGTCGGCTTCGGCAAGCGCCCGCTGGATCGCCACGGCGCAGCACACAGCGTCCGTTACAGATGCGAACTCGGCCAACACGCTGTCCCCGGCCGTGTTGGCGATCCGTCCTCGCCGCGCCAGGATAAGGCGGTCGACGATCATCCGCATGGCCTGGAGAGCCCGCATCGCGCCGCTTTCGTCGGCGTGCATCGCTCGGGAATAGCCAGCTATGTCGGCGGCGAAGATCGCGGCAAGCCGACGTTCCGGAACCGACCATTCCGATGCGGTGGACCGCTCCGTGTTCTCGCTCATCGCGATCCGTTAGTGCTTCGACGGCCGAGGTACTGCTCGCTGCGAAGACTTTATCGAACGCGGCGGCTCAAGTCTCGTGCAGATATCTTCGACAAGCTCCGTGGCCACGTTCAATATTCGGTCTATCGACAATGGTCAATTAGACGCCTGCTCTAAAGCGCCTCACGGCAGATTGGTGCTGTCCAAGACGCCGGGTCTCAGCGTCGAGGCAAGCAGGGGCAATTCCGTCGCTCTCATTCATGAAGGCTATTGAATTGACCGTCCATGGTCTCATCCCAGGTCAGGACGGGGTAGTTCATTCACAAATTGACAATCATCTGATGCGGTTGTGCCGAAAGATTCGGATTTCAGAGACCATGACGTAAGATTTTGGGCTGTTTGATTCGCCTCAGGATCCGAAGGTCGCACATGCCGCTGTCCTATTCCGCACGCCTGCGGCGCGACCTTCGCGACTGGCAAGAACGCGGTTTGATCCAGCCGGAGCAGGCTGGGCGTATTGCCGCCCATGCCCTCGCGCCTCGCGGTCTCCGGCATTTTCAGACCGCTCTTGCCCTGTGCATCCTCCTGCTCGTAGCGCCATCCATCATCGCGTTCGTAACGGCGAACTGGTCCACGATGTCGCCGTCCGCTCGGCTGATCGTTCTATTCCTCGCCAACGCCGCGGCCGTGTCCGCCACCTACCTCGCATCGCGGCGCGTTGCCCGCGACCAAGCCGGCTCGATACCCAGGCTCGTGGATGGGCTGGCAACCTTGTCCCTCGCCATCGCGGCGGCCACGCTGGCCCTGGTTGGGCAGACCTTCCACGTCGCCGCGGATCCCCACGGCTTCGCCGAGACTATCGCGGTTCTCGGTCTAGCGACCGCGCTCGTCACACGCTGGGGGGGGGGGGGGGGGGGGGGGGGGGGGGGGGGGGGGGTTCATCGCCTGCATTGCGCTCATCGCAACCGACGCGGGCCTGGGTGGGCTCGACCTTGCCCTGATGCGGGGAGAAGCCGCCTCAGGATCGGGGTCTTGGTTCTGGATGGTGGGGCCGGCGCTGTTCCTCGCAAGCCTGTCGGGCTGGCTGCCGGCGCGAGGGACCACGCTGCTCCTGCTCTTGATCGTGCTGACCAATCATCTCGGGGGCGCGCCCGCTGGGCTGACGTTTCTTCTGCCGCCTGACCGCATCCTGTCTGTCGCGGCCCTCGCCCTTGCTCTCGGCCACGTGCTGTCCCGTTTCTCACGCGAGGGAGTATGGGCGTCGCGCCTCCACGACGGTGCGCAAGCACTCACGCACGCCGCTGTCGGGCTCAGCCTGCTAGGTAGCGTCATGGTATCGGTGCGCACGCTTGGCTTCGGTAGCGCGCAGCCAACCTTCATGGTGGCGCTCGCATTCGTCGCGATCGCGCTCGCCGTACTCATCCTTGTACGCTTCCGAACGCCCACTTGGGCGACGACTCCGATGAGTGATCTCCTCGTTCTTGCTGCGGCCGCCCTGGCACTTGTGGTCTGGCGGGTCACAGGCTCGAGCCGCTAGTCCTCGACGTTCTGGACCGTATGGGGCGGCATCGTGCCGGCGCTTATACTCGTCGTGGCCGGCGAACTCGAGGACAGGCGCGAATTGTACGGCTGGGGATTGGCACTGACCGGTGGTTTCTCGCTGAGCATGCTCGCTGCATCCCGCAATCTGATCGCCTTCTCGGGGAACCTGCTGCTCTGCGCGCTTCTCGTAACCCTCGCGCTATTGGCCTGTCGCTGGGCTGCTCGCCTCGTCGATCGGAGAGCCGCGTGAGAAGCTATATCCTCGGCTTCGCCTTCGCTGGCTTGCTGGTGATCCAGGTGCTACCTTCGGCGCTTCTGGCCTGGCAGCAGACGCAACGGCTGAATGACGGGCGCTTGGTCCGCCTCGCCGGCGAAACCCGGGATCCACGTGATCTGCTGCGCGGGGAATTTAGCGTCCTCGCATACGAGATCGGACGCATCCAGGGGACAGGCGCAGGAACGAAGCCACCGAGCTGCGATCTCAATGCCCGCGAGAGCTGTCGGCTTGAGGCCGGGCGTACCGTTTATCTTCGGCTCTCGGTCGATGCCGAGGGCATCCACCGGGCAGCCGAGGTGCTGTTCGAGCTTCCGACAGGTGACGTTCCGTTCATCAAGGGCCACTTGAGTTCAGGCACGCTGGTGCGCCAGGGGGCTCTGCTCGGCATTCGGGCCAGGAACGGCGGTCAGCCCACCGACCCCACCACTTGCCAGCGTTCCGTCTGTCTAACGGGCGTCGTGAACTACGGCATCGAGCGATGGTACGGAAAGCAAGGTGTGCCTGCCAAGCTCGATCGCACGGCGCGTAAGGAAATTCTCGTGGAGGCGCGCATAGCGTCAGACGGGAGTGCGGTAATCGACGGGATTATGGTGGCGGGCAAATCCTTCGCCAAGACCGCGCCCCTGTGGTGAGGATCTATCTCGGTCACCCCAACCCGCTGCCAGCACGTGCAGAGGTAACAGGCGCGCAGTCGGCTGAGAGGCAGTTCGACATTGTAGGGCTGCTGACCATGGACGATCAGGCGAGCCTTTCACTTGGATAGGCTCGACCTTGGGGCTCCCGTTCGGAGGAGGAAACAGGAGTAAATGCACCGGCAGCGGTAAGGCTCGGTCGAGGACGCAGAAACTGCCGCGGCGAAGGCGTCATGCGCACGTTCACCCGGTCGCGCGGATTGGATCTGGGGCTTTGGGAGCCGGAACGACTACTGCGCCGCGTGGATATTCGGAGGGCCAAGATGCTGGAGAAAATCCGGCTTGCCGAGGCTCACGCCAGCGCCCCGGAGGATCCCGTAGGCTGTTGTCACGTGGAAGAAGAAGTTTGGAAGCGCGAAGCCGGTCAGATAGGCCTGCCCACTGAAGCGGTATCCCATGCCATTCGGGAACTTCAGCTCCACCTCCCGCTCCGTGCTTGAGGCCAGCGCCGCCGGATCGATGCCTTCAACGAAGGCGATCGTCCTGGCACAGCGCTCCTTGAGTTCGGCGAAGGTCGTCTCGACGTCGGGCATCGAGGGCGCTTCGATCCCAGCCAGCCGTGCCACCGCATTCTTCGCACTGTCGGATGCCATTTGGTACTGGGCAGGCAGAGGCTTCATGTCGGGAGCCAGCCGCCGGACGAGCAGCTCGGCTTCTGGCTTCTCCGATGCCGCCTTGTCGAGCCAAGTGCTCATGTTGCGAAGCGCGTTGACGAAGACGGGGACGCTGACGTCGTGGATGCTGATGCTCATCTGGGCTTCCTAAGGCACCTGCTATGAAAGACGCGGTGAGAAGGCGCACACCTCAAAAGAGTGCGTCGGACGAAGTTACTAGGCCGCCGACGAACGGCCGCTTCGGAGAAGCGACGGGAGGGGTCCGGGCGGCTAGGTTGGGTCGGATGCAGCACCTCCGCTTCCGCGAAAGGGCAGGGTCCGCAAGCCACGTATATCGGCCCTCTGCCTTCACGGTGTCTTGATGCATGCGGACACATCGGACGGTTCACCCGCCGCCGCAAACGCCCGACGTGCGTGCTTGATCTCAGCGTGATGGGTTTCAGCCCAGATCCACACACCACAGAACGCCGCCCCCAAACTCTCGCCCAATGGCGTTAGCGTGTAATCCACGTGCGGCGGGATCACCGGATGCACGGTGCGTCGCACGAGACCATCCCGTTCCATCTGCCGGACCGTCTGCGTCAGCATCTTTTGGCTGATCCGACCCACCGCCTTGCCGAGTTGCGTGAACCGTAGGGTGCCATGCTCGTCCAGAGCCTCAAGGATCAGCATGGTCCACTTGTCGGCCACCTTGGCAATGATGTCGTTCACCAGCACCTCGATCGTCGGATCGACGTCCTTCGGGATCGGTCCCTTCCGTTGGGCCTCGATGATGGGATCCGGGGTAGCCCTACGCATCCGACGCTCTCCTTTCGGTAAGTACAAATCTTTTCGGTGCCTACTTCAGCCTGGAGAGCGTGATCGATAATTTCGTCGGCGACAACAACGAAGGTCGCCGTCATGAACATCTCAGGCAACACCATTCTCATCACCGGAGGCGGCTCCGGGATCGGGGAGGCTCTTGCGCATCGCTTTCACGATCTAGGCAACACCGTCATCATCGCCGGGCGTCGGGTGGAGGCACTGGAACAGGTCGCCAGCAGCCGCCCCGGCATCAACGCCTTGCCGCTCGATATCTCGGACGCCGCGGACATCGCCGCATTCGCGCAGCGGGTCGTAGCCGAGCACCCGGCCCTAAACGTGGTGATCAACAACGCCGGGATCATGCGCTTCGAGACGCTGGATCAGACCCGAGACCTCTCAGACGCGGAGGCGACGATAACCACCAACCTGCTCGGCCCGATCCGGATCGCGGACGCCTTGATCGAGCATCTGCTCGCGCGCCCTGACGCCGTGCTGATCAACGTATCCTCCGGACTAGCATTCGTTCCCCTGGCGGCGACACCGACCTACTCGGCGACGAAGGCCGCCATTCACAGCTACACGGTTTCGTTGCGCGAAGTCCTGAAGGGCAGGGTTGAGGTGATTGAACTGGTGCCTCCGGCGGTTCAGACCGATCTGACGCCCGGCCAAGCCAACCGCGAAGGCTACCTGCCGTTGGCCGACTTCATCGATGAGGTCATGGCTCTGTTCCAGCACCAGCCGACGCCGCCTGAGATCCTCGTGCAGCGCGTCGCCTTCCAGCGCAACGCCGAAGCGGAGCACCGCTTCGACGAGGCTGTGACGACCTTGAACGATGCCGTTCGTAAGGCCCGCGAGAAGCAGCGCTGAGGCCAGTGGGCCGGGACGCCTACCACGCCGCCGTTCAGTTCACCCACCGCGGAGAACTCTGATGCCGTTCGCTAACATCAAGGTCCCGGAGGCTGCGCTCAGCCGGGCGCAGAAGGAAGAGATCGTCCACAAGGTGACCAACCTGTTCGTCGATTACTTCAGCGAAGCCGTTCGACCACACACCATGGTTTTGATCGAAGAGGTCAAGGATGGCGGCTACGCCCGAGCGGATGAAGTGTTCGTCATACCGGATGCATATCGCGCGAAGGACTGATCGCAGGTGGGCCGCCGATGGAATTGGCGCCCCTTAAAAATAGTTTTGGCGCAAGTTTTGCATGAAAATCTAAATGAGTCAGTAACTACACTACTCCGGCCGTCCTTCACGGCCTGAACGATAGAATTCTTACGGCTGCTTCCGATGATGTACGGTCCCTCCTACGACGCAATTGGGTGGATATCTGCTGGTCTGCTATCGGCCGCCGAACCCAGAAAGCGAACTCTCGCTTCTCGGCGGCTCCCACTGCCGGTCCGGGGCTCGAAGTCAAACAATCTGTTCAACCCACTGCGAACGCGACGGTCCCGGTGGGAAGGGGTCACCGAAATATTGCGTTTCCCGAACAACTTTCCCGTCGCGAAACTCCATAATGCTCACGGTGTAGGACGGCTTACCGTCATACGTGAGTACGTACTCCGTCACCCATAAATCGCCAGAGCCGACAATCCGTCTCACATCAAACCGTTTCTTATTAGGTTGCGCCGTACGAGATGCCTGGATCTTGTACCGCCCGCTGATGCGCTCGCCGGATTGAAGATATTCAAGCACTGCGTTGTCGAGATAGATCTGATGCTCTTCCTCAAAATCGTACGCGTCCGAGGCTGCCCAGTGCGGGTCGAGAGCGCGTCTAATCTCTTGATCGTTCATGGAAGACCTCCTGCGCCTATCCAGCTTAACCGGCGGTTCGAGCGGCCTGCTGTGAAAGCATGTTCATTCCACCGTTCAGACCGGAGCGCTACCCACAACTGCTTTGGAGCATCAGGCCAGCCATCACCAACGTCAATTTTGGGACGGTTGGAGCCCGTCCGCCTTTTCGGTCGAACTTCTCTGACGCGGACATGCTGCTTTCTGCAGGGCCAGTCGACTGACTAACTGAACCGGCCAGTTATAAAGCTCCTCCTTCGAAATTAGTCTTAACAAAGAAGACGCCCTGAATATCTTTTATAAAAAAATATCATAACAAATTCATATGGCGAATGCGAATTTATGTTATGTGATTTTCAGAAACCAAATCTTCTATGAAGCATAATTTTATGCAGGAAATAACCAGGCGTTAATGTTAAGTTTTATTTTACATAATTCAAGCATGATCCGAAAAATGCAACGGTTTTGTCAATTTCGGCTGGCCCAATGTGACGATGGGTGACGAGCCGGAGCCGGTTTTCACCCAGCGGGCGCACTCTCACACCCGCGGCCTCCAAATCGGTGACCCAAAGCTCGCTACCTCGGCCGGTGCGCGATAGATCGACTTGAACGATGTTGGTCTGCGGCACACTTGCAGAGATGCTGGGATGCAGCGCGTTCAGCCCATCGCTGAGTTGGCGGGCGCTTGCGTGGTCGTCGACTAGCCGCGCGCCCATCACCGTCACTGCTTCCAGACCAGCCGCGGCCATAATGCCGAGTTGACGCTGCGTTCCGCCGATCATTTTGCGGATCCGTCGTGCATTGGCGATCACGGCATCCGGACCGGTCAGAACCGCGCCCACCGGGGCGCTCAAGCCCTTCGACAGACATAGCGACACCGTACCGGCATGGACCGCAAGCTTTGCCGGTGCGAGCCCGAGATAGGTGGCGGCATTGAACAGTCGCGCCCCGTCCAGATGGACAAGGATACCGCGCGAGCGAGCCATCTCCGCCACGGCCGCCATGTGTGAGACGGGCGGCACCGCGCCGCCAGCCGCGTTGTGCGAGGTCTCCAGCGCTATCATCGCCGTCCGGAGCGGGCTGGCGGAAGGCCGTAAAGCGTCCTCCAACCGGTTGAGATCCATCGCCCCGCGGCAACCCGTGATTCCAAGTAGGAAGGCCCCGGTGAAGGTAGCTGCCCCACGCTCGGTGGTGACCATGTGAGCCTGTGCTTCCAGCAGGATCTGCTCGCTGCGCTGTACCTGCGCGAGGATCGCCAGGAGATTGGCCATGGTGCAGGTGGGTACGAACAAGCCGGCATCTTTGCCAAGCATCGCGGCGGTAGTCGCCTCGAGTTCGCGCACGGTCGGGTCGCCCTCAAGACCGTCATCGCCGAGCGGAGCGGTGCGCATCCGTTCGTACATCGCCTCGGTCGGCCGCGTGACGGTATCGCTGCGCAGGTCGACCGCGGTGGCGTGGGGGCTGGAGTCGATGGATATGGAAGAGGCCATGGTATGGTGTGCCGGCTATCGGTAATCGGCTTCGTCGCCGGAATCGGTCGGCTTGGCGAGTGCGCGCTTCAAGATCTCGCTCATCGGAAGTTCAAGATTGATACCCTTGGGCGGGATCGGGGACTCGAAATACTTAGTATAGAGTTTGGCTACGGTACCGTCCTCGATCAGCTTGACAACCGCTTTGTCGACCTGAGCCTTGAAGTCAGGATCGTCCTTGGGCTCGAGGATGCCATAGGGTGCGAATTCGAGGCCCTTGACGCCTATCTTGAAGTCGCCTGGGCGCTTGGCGCCCGCCACGGTCGCGTGCGCGAGCGCATCGTCGTTGACTGAGCCGGCGGCGCGACCGCTATCCAACAGCAGGAAGGTTTCCGCCGTGTCCTTGGCTGGCATGATCCGGATGTCGAGCTTGTCGCGGACATTGAGCCGGGTGACGACGCGTTGCGTCTCACCTCCGGCCTGAGCTGAGATCGCTTTTCCACGGAACGAAGCGAGGTCGTTCACGTCGACCGGCGTCTCCTTACGCGCCACGAGCACGATCTGTGCGACGAAGGTTGTCGGGGCGAACGCCACGAGCTTGTGCCGCTCCGGCAGGTTGCTCGCCGTGCCGCATTCCAAGTCGATCGTGCCGTTGTTGATGAGTGGGATCCGTGTCGCCGACATGACGGGAACGTAGCCTACGTCGAGCTTGGCTAACCCCAGCGCGGTCTTGAGCTCCGCGGCCACGTGCTCGCATATCTCCAATGAATAGCCCACCGGCTTGGCGGATCCGTCAAGGAAGGCAAACGGCGGCGACGCATCGGGAAAACCGATGTTGATACGTCCAGACATTCGAATTTTGTCCAGTCGACTTTCGCCTTCGGCCGATACTGGAACTCCAGTTCCTATCCAAACCGCGACGCTGAGCAGTGCGAAACAGGATTTCAACATCGCTTCGGTCCTCATGCTTCTGCGAAGGTAGCGAGACGGGTGCCTGTGAGCGATCCGCAGAGGCGATGGTATGGTGTTATCGTGCGGGGCGCATACGTCGTCCAATTCCAATTCGCCGGTCGTCTATTCGGATTTGATATGCGCAAGCGGCTGATGAGTTTCCGGCATGTCGAGGCGTTCCGGGCTGTCATAGCGGCCGGCTCGATGACAGCGGCGGCTCAGCGCCTGCATACCTCGCAACCACAGGTGAGCCGCCTGATCGCGCAACTCGAGGCGATAACGGGTCTTCCCTTGTTTGAGCGTGCCGGCGGCCGGCTCGCGCCGACACTCGACGGCATGCGCTTTTCCGCCGAAGTCGAGCGAGCCTTCGTCGGTTTGTCGAGCCTAGAAGCTGCGGCGGTTCGCATCCGCTCATTCGGCTCCGGGCGTCTGCGGGTCGCCGCGATGCCACGTCTGGCTGGTGGGTTGCTCGCGCGGGCTGTGGCCCGATTTAAGACCGAGCATCAGGAGGTGGCAATCGCGATCCATTCCGGCGGCGACGCGGCAGTGAGCGAGTGGATCGCCACCGGCTTTTGCGACGTGGCGCTCACGATGATCTACGGTGATGCCACCGATCCAGCGCCAGAGCACGTCTTGACGATGGATTGTGTCGCCGTGCTGCCCCCGGCCCACCCGCTCGCCGCGCTTGAACGTTTGGAGCCGGCTGATTTTCATGATGCGCCGTTTATCGCATCGCCCCTGGGAAGCACGCTGCGGACGCAGATCGACGCGGTGTTCGAAGCCGCGGGTGTCGAACCCATAGTCTCTGTCGAGGCCGGGCTGGGCGCATCAATCTGTGTGTTAGTAGCCGCCGGACTAGGTATGAGCTTGATGAACCCTTTAGCAGCCTATGAAGAGGCGAAAGTTTCAGAAATAGAGATCCGGCCTTTTGTGCCCTCTTTGCCCGTACGTTTTGCTCTTCTTTTTCCGCCGGATCATGCTCGAAGCCGGCTTGTCGAAACGTTCAGCAAGCTTGCTTTCGAGATGATGCTGGAGGAATTGAGTCGGCTTCCTGGAGGCGTTTGACTTCTTTATAGCGTCTCGAATTTTCATATGATCATGTTAAAGAGGCCTTGTGTACAGCCAGCTGCATCGACCGCCGAGAGCAACTATTCCGTCATCGGCAGGATCCGGCCGGCCGCTTTGCGCCCATCCCGGTCATCCAACCGGATCTGCGGATTCGCTGTAAGCGGACACGAACTCGAAGGGCTTCATTTCACGCACTCCTTAAAGTTCGTTCAATTGAAGCCGTAAAGCGTTGCAGGATTGTCGACCAAAACCCGCGTTCGCGCTTGGTCGTCGGGCACCCATTGGTCCAGATGGTCCAACAGCTCGGCATCTTTGGGCATGTGCTTTTCGCCCCTGCGAAGCCAGTCACTGCCCCAGATCATCCGGTCCGGGGCCGCCATCGCGTAGGACTTCGCGACCATCGTCGCTTCGGCGTAAGCAGGCGGGCCGCTCGCGGTGTTGAGGAAGGCGCCCGACAGTTTCATACATGTCCGACCGCCATCGAGCAGCTGGCGCACCGCGGCGTAGGCGGGATGGCTCACACCCTGGGCCGGCGAGAGCCGCGACAAGTGATTAACGACGAGGGACGTCGGTAGGCGCCTCAGCACGGGCTCCAGCTCCAGGATCTGGTCGTCGGTCGCGTAGATCTGGAGGTGCCAGCCGAGGGGCTCGACCTTGCGGGCCATCGCCTCCAATCGCTTGGCTGTCGTCGGTCCCCAAGACTGCGGCGTACCGAAGTTCATGCGAATCCCCACAACGCCCCGTGTCGCCATCGCTCGGAGCGCGGTATCGGCGATGTCGAGATCGACCACGACCACCGCTCGGGCCGTGGGGCCGAACTGTGCGACGCCATCGAGGGTTGCGCGGTTGTCGGTGCCGTAGGTCGAAGGTGTCACCACCACCCGGCTGGCCGCGGTGGGCCGTGCGGCGCGAAGGCGGCGATCAGCAGTCCGAGCAGGATGCGGCTGCCGGACCGAGGGCGCCATGCGGCGCGGTCGAGGATGCGGTGGACGTTCACGAACCGCCGCTCATGCGCGCGGCCCATGATGTGCAGTAAGATGGTCGCCGTGCGACGGCCGGGTATGAGGATCGCGCCGATCAGGAGGATCTGCGCATGACGCCACGAGCGGTGGACGAACAGTGGCGTGAACGACAGGATGGGTCCGGCGAAGCGGGCGGACAGATCGGGCATCGGGTGTCTCTTGCTGGTGACACCCCAGCCTACCCGTCATGCCCGCTTCGTCACCTCGCACCGCTCGACCGGTACCCCAATTGGCCAAAGTCGAGCTCAGACGCCGAGATCTAGCTCGGGGTCGATTTTCCTCGCAAACTTTTGATTGCAAGTGCAAGCCCGTCCAACGACGACGATATATCGACTCTGGGCGATCCGTCTGCTGTCCAGTAATGGATCTTTACGGTGCCCTTGTCACGGATCTGGCGCATCATCGTCGGGTCGACCGGCAGAAAGCCGACGCACAGGCTGGCGTCGCAGGCGGTCAGACGAACCACCGTTGCAGCACCCCCGAAATTTAACGTGACGGTGCGGGCGGGGACGCCCGTCACCGGTGCGCGCACGACGAAGACCGGTTCGCCTGACGCTGTGGCAGCGATTGACCAACTGAAGACAAGGCTCCCGTCCGGGGCAGCAATCGATTGGACAATGTTGCAGACCTGACGGCCTTTCGCCTCGTCGCAGATCAATGTCCAAGTCAGAAACCGTTCGAGGACGCGGCGAATGCCCGGGCTGACCGGGGCCCCGTCGACGGGCTTCACTTGATAGGTTGGCGCGGCGGACGGTAGCTCCTCGGTCAGGCTGCCGCGCAGGGGCGACTGCGCCTGTGCCGCCGACAACAGGCCGATCCCCAGGAGGAGCGCGCATGCGCATCCCGGTCGCCATGACATCCGCGGTGGCCGCACGCTGGGCACCTCAGTTCAGGGTGAAGCTTGCGCCGGCGCCGATGCCGAAATCGCGGCCTGCGGCGACACCGGTGGCATTCACCCGGGCCGTGCCGTCCGGGAGGGTGTATCCGATGCCGAAGGACGCAGCAGCTTCGCCGCGCCAAGCGCCGCCACCGGCGGCGACGCTGAGCTTGCCCGGCCGGTCGTCGAAGCGGAGGGCCGCGGCGGCCAGCCCGATCGCCGCTCCGCGCCGCGCGTCCGCGCGAACCTCGCCGACTTGTCGATTGAGATCGAGCAACTGGCTGCCGAGACTGCTCATCTGCTTCTGCAGGGGGGCCACGGCCGCATCGGTGTAGGCGACGCTGGCGGCCGAAGCCACCGCGACGCTCCGGTCGGTATAGGCGTTGGCCTCGGCCTTGGCCTGTGCCACCTGTCCGGTGTTGGCAACATCGGTGGCCAGCACGCCCGCCGCGACATTGCGAATCATCACCGGCTGGTTCGGATCGGCGCCAGCCAGCGTCATCGACTGACCGCGGCCGCCGGTGGAGGGGTCCACGTCGTATCTCACCCCGAAGGTGTCGACGGCGCCGAGGGCTGCGCCGACGCTGGCGTAGGTCTGGCCGCCGATCGTGTAGCTGGGCGCCGTGAAGCCGCCATCCGCCGTGAAGCGAGCTCCACCACCCAGCGCACTCGCCAGGTTGCCACCCAGAGCGCGCACTTGGCGCAGATTCACCGCGTCGGTGTCCTGCGTTCCACCGGCGACGTTGGTGATCTGGCGTTCGCCGCCCTCGAAGCCAACCGAGATCGCCCCCTGTGTCGAGTTCACCGCGGCTCCCGAGAAGGCTTCGGCGGCCCCCGCCATCCCGGCTCGGGTGGCGACCGAACCGGCCCCGAGGGCGACGCCGCGATCGGCGCGGGCCGACGCCGCAGGTCCGATCGCCACGGAATCGGCGCCGAGGGCCTGCGCCGCAGCGCCCGTGCTCCGCACGGCCACATAGCGGCTACCGTTGGTGCTGAGCGTCGTCACCGCAGCGTTGAGGCCGCCGAGGGCGCCACCGACGGTGTTGTAGGTCGCCCCCTGGATCGCATAGCTGGGCGCGCTTAGCGTCCCGTCGCCGGCGATCCCAGCGCCGCCGCCCAGTGTCGAGGCCACGGAGGCGCCGACCGTGTAGATCTGGCCGCCGTTGATCGCCTGCGTGCTGCTGGCCGTGATTTGGCCTGCGCCGACCCCGGTCAGCGTGCGCGCCGTGCCGTTCTGGTCGGCGATGGAAACCACCGTTCCGTCCGTGGCGCCGCCGATCGAGATGGCGCGCGAGGTCGAGTCCTGTCGCACCAGACCGGAGGTCCCGTTCTGCAGATCGGTGACGCTGTTGCTGACCGCGTAGAGCTGACCGCCGTTGACCGCTTCGGTCGAGCCTGCCGCCACCAAGCCCGACGCGACGCCGCGCAAGGAGACGGCCGTAGTGCCACCCTTGGCGAGATCGACGACGTTGGTCGGGTTGCCATTCCTATCCGGCACGTATTGGACCGCGAGGTTGTTGCTCGCCGCGAGGGCCGAACCGACATCGCGGTAGATCTGGCCACCGACGCTGTAACTCGGCTTCGTGAAGACGCCCGTGGCGTCGTACCCTGCGCCGCCGCCCAGCGCGTCGCCGGTTGCCCGGAGCTGACCCAGCGTCGCGGCGTCACTGTCGCTGGTTCCGGCGGCGACGCCGGTCAGGCGGCGGGGGCCGTCGGTCCCGGTGAAATCGACGGCGCTGCCATCGGTGCCCTTCCCGACGCGGATGGTGCGGGTGGTCTGATCCTGCTGGACGAGACCGAGGCTGCCGTTCTGGAGCGCAGCGACCTTCTGGTTGGTCGAATAGAGTTGGCTTCCATTGACAGCATCCGTCGAGTCGCTGGTGGTGATATCGCCGGGGCCGACATTGTGGAGCAGGACCGTCTGGCGGGCGTTCGAACCGACCAGCGTCACGTCATTCGATGGAACGGCCGGATTCGCGACGGTCGGGCTGCTCGCGGTCGAATAGCGCAGCGGCATCTGTGACAGGGCCACGGCGCCGCTATCGGTTGCTGCCGGAGCCAGGCCGGTGATCGAAACGGCTGATCCGAGGTCGCCGCCACGGGTCAGATCGATGCTCGCCAGACGCTTTCCGCCACCATCTGTGTCATAGCGCAAGGCTAGGCTGTCGATCGAACCGACGAGATCCGGGATCGTGCTGTAGTCTCGTTTCGCGTAGGAATATTTCGGCGGCGTGTAAGTGTTGGTCGCCTGGTCGAACGAGCTTCCGAGCGTAGTGCCAAGGGTGTTGCCGAGACTCCTGAGCTGACGCACGTTGACCGCGTCAGTGTCTTTCTGGCCACCCGCAACATTGGTGATCAGGCGCTCGGTCCCGGAATCGCCGACCGAGAATTCCGTATTGGCCGAACTCAGTGCCGTGCCGCTATATGCCTCCGTGCCGCTGATCGTTCCGCGCAACGCCATGGCGTTCGAGCCGATCGCGACCGCCTGTTTCGACGACGCTTTGGCACCGCTGCCGATCGCCAGCGCCGAGCCACCCTTGGCAGACGTGTTGTCACCGATGGCGATGTTGCTGGCCGTCGAATTTGCGCCTTTCTCGCCCGCGACCGAGAGGCGGCCGATGGCGAGCGCATCCTGGCCGTAGGCACTGGCGATGAAGCCTTGCGCGAACGAAAAGTCACCTACGGCATAGGATTGCCGCCCGAGGGCGATGGCGATATCGCCCGACGCCTGGTTGCCGGTGCCCAGCGACAGCGTCGAACGGCCATCCGCTGTATTGCCATAGCCGATCGCAACGCCGTACGCGCCGTTGGCGGAGTTACTCGTCCCGATCGCGGTCGAGTTGTAGTCCGGGTTGCCCGCGCTGTTGTTGTAGCCGACCGCCACACCGCCGGCAGCGCCGACTGTCGATCGCAATCCGATTGCGGTACCGGACGGGATCGAACCCACATCCGAAGTTTCGTTGGGCGGTGACGTGCTGCCGTTGGAGCCGCTGGAGAGATCGCCGCCTGCGGCGGCACCGCTGATGCCGGCGCCACTGCGGTCTCTATAATTGATGATTCCTTGCGCTTTCGTCGCCGACTGTGCCTTTGCGTCCGAGCCGATTGCGACGGCGCCGGCGCCTGTTCCGCTCGCGCCCGAGCCGATGGCCGTCGAGTCCGCGCCGCTGCTCGTGGCATTGTACCCACCGGCAAACGAGCGATCGCCGCTGGCTGTCGCTCCAGACCCGATCGCTGTCGCGTTGTTATTTGCGTTGGGCGTAGATCCGCCACCCGCCGCATAGCTACTTTGCGCACGGGCTGACCCGGTGAACATCAAGCCAAGACCGATTGCTACGGCGGTCGTAGCCGATAAGTCTCGGCGGATGCGACTTGAGAAACGCGAGTCAATAGTATTCATGCTTCATTCTTCAAAATCAAATATTTTATTCGCAATATCCGCGGCCCATCATTGGCGGATATATGCTCCTGTGCAATGATCGTATTCAAATCACCGACTCATCTAATTCGACCTATGATTACACGAACTTTGTTAAGCGCATATCTAACAAAGACCGATAAATAAAAGGTTATTAACGGTAATACCGCGGAGCGTTCAGGGAATGATTAATCTGATGCTGACGCGCTCGGCGGCCGTGACGCAGCATTGAAAGACGCGAAAATTGTCGTCTCGGACGCCGTCGTTGTTGTCGCCGAGATCTCGCCCATCAGGCGCGCCGGACACCGGCCGATGTGGTGACATCATTCGTTAAAGTTCGACGCGGCTCAGCGCAGCGCACTTATCCGGGTTTCATAAGCCCGGCCGGAGGAGATTTGCCGTTGCTGATATGTGCCGCGCGGTGCGGAAATCCGCTTGTCCGGGCTATCGATCTGGTCAATCAGCATAGGCTTGGCGAAGTAATAGCCTTGTGCGCAGCGGATCTGCGTCGCGCCGAGCAGGTAGGCGACCTCCTCGTGGGTTTCGACACCCTCGGCGACCACCGACATCCCGAGGGCGAGGCCCAGGGATTCGATCGCTCTGAGCAGAATCTGGCTGCGCGGCCGCTTGTGAATGTCCGTGATGAATGAGCGGTCGATCTTCAGTTCGTCCGCGGTGATCTCGGCGAGGGCTGCGAGGGATGAATAGCCCACGCCGAAATCGTCGATCGAAACCCGCGCCCCGACAGCCCGGATGCAGGGAAGAACCTCGCGCTGGAACAGCCCCTTCGTGAAGAACGCTTCCTCGGTGAGTTCGAGCACGAAGCGGCTGGCCATGCCGGTTTTGCCGAGGGCGTCGCAGAACCGGGTCATGAACGGAACGTCACACGCTTGCTTGGCGGCGATGTTCAAGCTGATCGAGATGCCGGTCCCAAATATGTCATCGATTTCCGGTATTGTCCGGATGGTCTCCGACAATATCTGGAGCGTTATCTCGTTGATCAGCCCGAGTTCGATCGCAAGACCGATGAAGTCCCCCGGGGCGTGAACCGTCCCACGTTCATCCCGCCACCGCAGCAGCACCTCGACGCCCAGCACCGTGTGCGTGCGCATGTCGACCTTCGGCTGGAAGGCGCAACAGAAGCGGCGGTCGCGAATGGCGAGGCGCAACCGCTGCTCGACCGCCATGCGCGCCGTAGCGGCGTGGCTCATGGTCTCGTCGAACAGGCTGACGCCCCCTTTCACGCCGCCTTTGACCTGATACATCGCGTTATCGGCTCGGCAGCGCAGGATCTCGTAGGTCGCGCCGTGATCCGGAAACAGGCTGACGCCGATCGACGCGGACGCGAAGATCTCGTGGCCGTCGATGAAGCACGGCTGTTTCAGGCGTTCGGAAATCTCCGTGATCGCCGCAACCGTCGCGATGCGATCGGTGACCGGGTTCAGCAGCAGCACGAATTCGTCGCCGCCGACGCGGGCCAGCATGTCACTGGGGCGCAGGGCGCCGCGGATCCGGTCGGAGACCCGACGCAGCACGGCGTCGCCGGCCGCATGACTATAGTAATCGTTGATGTGCTTGAAGTTGTCGAGATCGATGAACGCGAGGGCGAACCGGTCGGCCGGACCCGCTCGTGCGACCAGCTCCTCAACGCTCTGCTCGAACATGGTGCGGTTGGGCAGGCCAGTGAGCGCGTCGATGAAGGCGCGATTGATGAGGTCGCGCTGGAGCCTGTGGTGGTGCGTGACGTCGATCAGGGAGGTCAACGTGTAGACCTCCTGTTCAACCATCACGCTCCGCGCCTGAACCTCCAAAACGCGCTCGCCGACCGGCTCGACGACAACCCCGTCCGGATGCGTCAGGGCTGCGCGCGGCAGGTCTCGCGTCGCCTTGGCTCCGAGCTGGTGCGTCGCGGCGTTGGCGAGAATGCAGAGACCGTGGTCGTCGTGGACCAGGATCCCGACCGGCAGCGCCTGAAGCGTGACTTCCAGCAAGCTTTGCAGATGGGTGACGGATCGCTCGGTCACGGTCAGCCCTGCTGCCAGAGGGACTTGGCGGAGCGCGCGCCGGCCTCGGCCGCGTGGTCGGCGCCGTCGAGAGGACGCCTGAGCAGCCGGCGATGGACCTGGTCGATGGCGCTGCCGTTGCCGGCGTCGGCGACCGGGTCGCGACCGATGCGGGTCGCGACCGATGGGTCGGTGTCGGGCCCGCCGGCCTTGTTCATGGTGGCGCCGCGCCAGCGTTCCACCACCGCGCCGACGAAGCCCGCGCCCGCGATCGCCACGCCGTCATCCATGAGACGCGCGCTCATATCGTTGCGCGGCTGCCGCTCCGGCGGCAGCGGGCGAAACGTGAACCGCGCCGGCATCGGCACGCCTTCGCCGAACGCGATCACCTCCCCGGTGCCCAGGGACGGAACGAACGTGAGCAGGTTCACCGCATCCGAAACGGCGGCGGCCAGTATGGCCTGATCGCGGTCGTTGGTCATGCGCATGGCAAACAGCGTGCTGCATTGCGACATGATCGTCGGGTCGAGTTCGGCGGGGCGCTGCGTGACGAGGCCCAGATAGACCCCGTGCTTGCGGCCCTCGCGGGCGATGCGTGAGAGCGCGCGCCGGGTCGGCGTGAATCCGATCGCCCGGTCGGCCGAGGCGTAGCGGTGGGCCTCCTCGCACACGAACAGCAACGGGATCGCGCCCTCGCTCCAGATGCCGAACTCGAAAGCGAGGCGACAGAGCACGCACACGACGGCGTCGACGACCTCCATCGGCAACCCGCCGAGTTGCATGATCGTCATCGGCCGCCCGTCCGGCTCCAACCGGAACAGATGCGCGAGGATCTCGCCCATCATATCGCCGCCGACGTTGGCGTTCTCGAACATGAAGCCGTAGCGCAGGTCGTTGCGAATGGCCTCGATCCGGGTGATGAGGCGATGGAAGTGCATCCGCGTGACGCGGTTCTCGAGCCGCCCCATCCGCTCGTCGATCAACGCGATCAGGTCCTGCAGCATGTAGGGCACAGGCGTGTCGACGGTGTAGCCGGCGTTCTTGCCGTTCGAACGCTTGATGGTTTGTCGCTCACTCGCCTCTTTGTACTGAGCATACTTCAGCTTCGCGAGCGGAATGACGTCCGCCAGGATCTCGATCTCCTCGTCGACCGGAGGTCGGCCTCCGTAGATCACATCTGCGATCTCTTCGAGATTGAAAAACCAGAACGGAAGCTTGAGGTTGCGGGGTGTGATCACATTCGCCTGTTCGCCGAAGCAATTGGCGTACTCGTTGTGGACATCGAGCAGGAAGATGCGAACCTTCCGCTGCGCGCGCATGACCTGATCGAGGATCACGGCGACGCCGCTCGACTTCCCGACTCCGGTCGTTCCCAGGACGGCGAAATGCTTCGACAGAAGATCGTCGATCTTGATGCAGGCTGGCGTATCCGGATCCTGCACGAGCGTGCCGATGGCCACGACGTTCGAGGCGGAGACTTCGTAGACCACCCGAAGGTCGGCCGGAGCGAGCAGGCTAACGCCGTCGCCGATCGCCGGATAACAGGCGACGCCGCGGCGGAACCGCTTTGCACCGGCCTCGACGATGAACTCGCCCAGCAGATCGAGGCTGGCGTAAGCGCTCGATGGCCCACCGCGATCGCCACCTGACGACAAGGTGGTGATGACGCCGACTAACCTGGCGGCGCCGGCCTGGATCTGAACGAAATGCCCTACCGTCGCGCGGATATTGGGACGCCCATCGCCGCCCAGCAGCCCGAGATGGACCTTCGAGCCATCGATCGACGTCACGAAACCCATATGCGCCATCGTAATTTCGGGGCGTGTCGCAACGTCGCAGTTCAGCATCAGGCGTGTCCTCGAACGCAGAATTTGCCCGGATCTTAGAGACGCCCTGCTTAAATATTCTGCTGCGCGGAAATATCGCCATCTTACTGGTTAATACTTTATTATTGGCCCTGTTCTTCGTTGTCCGTAGGCTCCCGATCAAGGATCTTTCCGACAGTCAAACCATGATAAACGTAACATATTCTTGCGGTACAAGCAGAATTACCGGTCAAAAAGTCAATATATACGCTTTAGAGCCGTGCCCTTTCAGGTTGGCTCATAGGCATCGTATCCAGCAGCGGTAAGGTAGTTTCGGCACTCATCCGGTCGGACGGCGGCGAACGCGTCCTCGATGGCGATGGTCAGGCCGGCGGCGGTCCGTGCTGCAGCCGTCCGGAGGAGGGCTTTGACCTTGGCAAAGACCTGCTCGATCGGATTGAAGTCGGGACTGTAGGGCGGGAGGTAGAGAACCCGTGCGCCGACCGCCTCGATGGCCTCGCGCACCCCGGCGACCTTGTGGGCGTTCAAATTGTCGAGGATGACGGTGTCACCGGGCCTCAGCACCGGAGCCAGGGTGTCGGTGACGTAGGCCCGGAAACGCATACCATTCGTGGCCCCATCGAAGACGGTCCTGGCGATCAGTCCCGTGGCGCGCAGGGCGGCGGTGATGGTGGTGGTCTTGTAGTGCCCGTGAGGCACGGCGATCCGGCAGCGCTGACCGCACGGAGCACGACCATAGCGGCGGACCATCTTCGTCGTGGCGGCCGTCTCGTCGAGGAAAACCAGGCGATCTGGATCCAGATCGGGTTGTCGCTCGAACCAGTCCTCGCGTGCAGCCTTCACATCCGGCCGCTCCTGCTCGGCCGCGTGGACAGCCCCTTTTTACGGGTGATCCCATGCCGGGCGAAGAAGCGCGACAAACTGCTCGTGCTCGCCCGGACGCCGCGGTCCGAGAGCCTGTCGCGCAGTTCCCGCAAGAAGGAGAGCGGGTGTTCTTCGTTGAGCCGAAGGATCAGGGCCGCCTGCGCTTCCAGACGCTGCGAGTTGCGGTCGCCGCCCATGGGCTTGGGCGCGATCTGCCCGTTCTGACGGAAGCGCTCGTACCAACGGACCGCGCTGGCCGCCCCGACCCCGAAGCGTTTGGCCGCCTGACGCCGCGATGCACCCGCTTCAATCGCAGCGACCACACGCTCGCGCAGATCCACCGACAGGGCTGAAGGCATGGCGATCCTCCATCACAAGCCCATCCAGTGAATCACACGCCAGCCAGATCGCCTACCCCGCG
Organism: Methylobacterium sp. CM6246; assembly: GCF_054818005.1. Taxonomy (NCBI): domain Bacteria; kingdom Pseudomonadati; phylum Pseudomonadota; class Alphaproteobacteria; order Hyphomicrobiales; family Methylobacteriaceae; genus Methylobacterium; species Methylobacterium sp. CM6246. The sequence goes on along the minus strand of NZ_JBTXKY010000001.1, from coordinate 4,165,696 downwards.
CGATTCAACCCGCCAGGGCACGGCTCTAGTGGATTTTTTATTTACTCTTTAATTTTTCATTCGATCGCCCACGCGAAGGATTCGAAACTCATTATAAAATTTATTGATAGATCTCGCTCACGCGCGCTGTATCCGAGGCACCTCGGAGGTGGAATGGCTAGAATCAATCTTGTCCGTCGGGTCGGCGCGACAGCGGGATGTCGACGATGCGGCGGAACAGATTGACCGATTCGGCGGTCTTGGAGGCTTAGGTGCTGACGGCTGGGACGTCCCAGAGCCGCGCAACTACCACGGTGCTTGGACATTCTATTTCAAAGGCAAGGGTGGCTATTCATCAAGGTTGCAACGCAGACCCACCTCCGTCGCCCCGAACTTGCCGCCGTCTGACAATGTATTACAGCAAGAACTTAAACACATGTTGCATGAGGTCCGCTTTTGCCTCCTTTCGCAGCGGAAGCGGACCATCTCCAGAGCACCCTAAACGTCCATTCCGAATCCGACCCGACGTCGCCGATCAGGCTATTCCACGGCCTGCTCGTTGGCGGACGCTGGATCAGTACCCGCGTTATCACTCGCCACCGTGCAGGGTCCGGCTGAAGAGCGCGAGCATCTCGCTCCAGCCACGCTCGGCGGCGGCGTAATCATAGACAGGAAAGTCCGGCATCATCCAACCGTGCGCGGCCGAATACGTTTGCGATGTATAGCGTACGCAGGCCTCCGTCAGAGATCGCTGCAGCCACTCGCCCATCGCAGGCGGGTAGCTGCCATCGTTCTCGGCAGCGCCAATGTAGACCTCCGCCTTCAGCTTCGGCGCGAATAGGTGGGGGCTCGTGGGCGCATCGGTCGCGAGATTGCCCCCGTGAAAGCTTGCGGCTGCAGCGAACCGCTCGGGGTAGGTTCCCGGCGTGGCTAGATGTTTGGTCCCGGCATGTGGTGTGACGGATTGAGCCTGAAGCGTTCGGGCTCTTTCGTCCAGGTCTGGCAGATAAATTCGTAGGGGGTGAGGCCTCGCAGGGTCTTCAGCCGGCGACCGTAGTTGTAGGCCTCCACGAACAGTTGCAGGTGGCGGCGCAGCTCGTCGTTGTCGATGTAATGGTAGCGCTTGACCGTGGCGTCCTTGATGGTGCGGTTCATCCGCTCGACCTGACCGTTCGTCCACGGGCGGCGTGGTTTGGTCAGGCGATGCTCGATCTTGGTCTGCTCGCAGGCCCATTCGAACGAATGCCAGCGGTACAGGCGCGGCCCGTCCTGGGTCGCCCAGTAGGCGGCCGCCTTCGCTTCGGCCTCCGCGTTCACCGGCTTGTTGTCGGTGAACTGAATGCCGTTGTCGGTCAGGACCGTGTGGATCGTGTAGGGCACGGCCGCGACCAGATCGCGTGGAAAGGCCGCTGCGATCCGCTGAGTTGCCTTCTCGTGAAGTTGAACGAAGGCAAATTTGCTCGTGCGGTCGATGGCAACGAACAGGTGGAGCTTGCCTTGTTCGGTGCTGACCTGTGCGATGTCGATGTGGAAGTAGCCGATCGGGTAGGCTTTGAAGCGCGAACGCTTGGGCTTGTCGCCGTCGACCTCCGGCAGTCGACTGATGCCGTGACGCTGGAGACAGCGGTGCAGACTTGAGCGGGTCAGGTGCGGAATGCTGGCCTGAAGCGCGTAGAGGCAGTCATCCAGTGGCAGCAGGGTATGCCGGCGAAAGGCGACGATGACCGCCTCGTGCTCCAGGCTCAGCGCCGTGGAGTGAGGCTCCTTCGGTCCCATCCGCGCATCGGTGCTGGTCGGACGTGACCGCCACTTCTGCACGGTGGTCGGGCTGATCCCATAATGCTTCGCGGCGGCTCTCACGCTCTCTTTACGAGCTTGGATTGCCCGACGGACCGTCTCAGTCGTTGTGGCGCTGCCGTGGAGAATCTGTCCCATAGCGCGTCCCTCCATGTGGCACCAGATGTATCACCACACGGCGGGACCAAACATCTAGAAGCTGCGGCGGTTCGCATCCGCTCATTCGGTTCCGGGCGTCTGCGGGTCGCCGCGATGCCACGTCTGGCTGGTGGGTTGCTCGCGCGGGCTGTGGCCCGATTTAAGATCGAGCATCAGGAGGTGGCAATCGCGATCCATTCCGGCGGCGACGCGGCAGTGAGCGAGTGGATCGCCACCGGCTTTTGCGACGTGGTGCTCACGATGATCTACGGTGATGCCACCGATCCAGCGCCAGAGCACGTCTTGACGATGGATTGTGTCGCCGTGCTGCCCCCGGCCCACCCGCCCGCCGCGCTTGAACGTTTGGAGCCGGCTGATTTTCATGATGCGCCGTTTATCGCATCGCCCCTGGGAAGCACGCTGCGGACGCAGATCGACGCGGTGTTCGAAGCCGCGGGTGTCGAACCCATAGTCTCTGTCGAGGCCGGGCTGGGCGCATCAATCTGTGTGTTAGTAGCCGCCGGACTAGGTATGAGCTTGATGAACCCTTTAGCAGCCTATGAAGAGGCGAAAGTTTCAGAAATAGAGATCCGGCCTTTTGTGCCCTCTTTGCCCGTACGTTTTGCTCTTCTTTTTCCGCCGGATCATGCTCGAAGCCGGCTTGTCGAAACGTTCAGCAAGCTTGCTTTCGAGATGATGCTGGAGGAATTGAGTCGGCTTCCTGGAGGCGTTTGACTTCTTTATAGCGTCTCGAATTTTCATATGATCATGTTAAAGAGGGCTTGTGTACAGCCAGCTGCATCGACCGCCGAGAGCAACTATTCCGTCATCGGCAGGATCCGGCCGGCCGCTTTGCGCCCACAACAGTCATAGAGCTGGCTGTTACACGATCCCGTAAGCAGAAGCGGCCATCCGCCCCACGCGGGAAGCTACCGCGCCAGATGCTTGTCGAAGAAGCGCGCGATCTCTTGAAAGACCGCTCGGGACTCCGGCGCGGTGTCGTCTCGAATGTAGTGAGCATGGGATTGGCCTTCCCCAACTTGAAGGAAGGCCTCCACGCCAGCCTCTCGCAGCTTGCGATGCACGCGAACCGTGTTCGACAGCAGCAAGTCTCGCGTGCCGGTGGTCAGGATGGTGGGCGGGAAACCTTTGAAGTTGCCGTAGACGGGCGACAGCATCGGATCCTTGAGGTCGTGGCCGTCCGCGTAGACCTTGGCACCGTCGTCGCAGAAGCCGTCCGGCGAGACGAGCACGTTGTCGAGCATGGCGTTCGTCACGAAGCTGTCGCCGACCTTGGTGGTGTCCGACATCGGCGTGCCCGGCGCGATGGCGGCAGGTAAGGGCAGCCCCTCCTGCTTCGCCCGCAGCACCATGGCGAGGGTCAGCGCGCCGCCGGCCGAGGTGCCGAAGATCGCGGTCTTCCGCGGATCCGTCGCCCGCGTCACGGCCCTCCAGACCGTCATGGCGTCGTCGTGGGCGGCCGGATAGACGGCCTCCGGCGGCATGCGGTAGTCGACCGAGATCACCTTGAAGTGGCCGAACCCGGCCATGAACAGCGCCTCCGGCAGGCCGGCCTCGCCGGGGTTGAGCACGTAGCAGCCGCCGTGGACGTGGACGAGCACCCGGTCGCGGTTCTCCGGCGGGACGACCTCTGGGGTCACGATGAAGGCCCGCACCCCGTCGATCGTCGTGCGTTCGACCTTCACGTGCAGGCGCTGGATCATGCCGGGCATGAGCTTCTTGAGCGCCCCCGCGCTGGCCTCGGCGACGGGCTTCCAGGCCGCGCCGTCCTTCGGGTGTATGTCCCAGTTCGGCCGCAGCGGCTGGCCGATGATCTTGCCCATCTGCGGGCTGACGTCGGTGGGCACCGGCACCGACTTGGCCGGCACCTGCAGCGGGGCGGCCTGCTGCTGCGCCGCAGCAGGGCCGGCGGCGAGCGCCGCCAGAGCCGCGCCGATCGCGATCACCGTCTGTCCGATCATCGTCTGACCTCTCGCTGTCTCAACGACCGCGCGGCGCGGCCGCGCCCAGAAAATCCTGGACGGTCCGGTTCATGAAATCCACGTCCGCCGCTTTGGTCGCCGTGGCCGTCGTGTGACCCTGCACGGACGGCACGGCGACGACGCTCGCCTGCGAAATATAGGCGCCGGCCTCGCGGGCCTCCTCGACTGGATTGTACAGGTCAAGGTTGCCGCCGGTGAGGATCAGCGTACGGGCCCTGATCGCGGCGAGCGCCTTCCGGACATCGCCGCCGAACCCGGGGGTCTGGCCGATGTCGTGGCGGTCGTAGGCCCAGGTCTGAGCGATCCAGTCGTTGGCATCGAAGCCAGCTTTGAGCACCGCCTCCTCTTGTGCGCGCATCCAAGGCAAGATGTCGAGGGGCTGCGGAGCGATCCCGCGTAGGGCCTCCGGGGTCCGGGCAGCCAGCACCTGCAGGATGTCGGCGCGCAGCCGCCAGCCCTGCTCGGGCTGCCTTTCGTAGGCGCCGTCCTTGAAGGCAGGATCGAGCATCAGCGCCTTGCGGGTCGCCTCGTTGACGGCGATCGACCAGGGCGCGGTGCGCGCCATCGGGGTCAACGCCACTAAGGCGTCCATGAAGCCGGGATGGCTGACGCCCCATTGCAGTGCCTGCATGCCGCCCATCGAGGCGCCCGCCACCGCAACGACGTGGGTGATCCCGAGCCGGTCCAGGAGCCGCTTCTGGCTCTCGACCATGTCGCGGATGGTGAAGTGCGGGAAGGCGGTGCCGTGCTGGCTCGTGCTGTTGCTCGGGCTCGTGGTCAGCCCGTTGCCGATCGCGTCGGTGGCGACGACGAAGTACCGGTCCGTGTCGAGGGCCTTGCCGGGACCGATGAGGAAGTCGATCCGATGATGGTTGCCGCCGATCGCGGTGGTCATCAGGATCGCGTTCGACTTGTCGGCGTTCAGCGTCCCGTGGGTAACGTAGGAGATTGCGAAGTCGCGGATCGTCTCGCCGCTCTCCAGCGGCAGGTCGCCGAGCGACTCCAGCCGGTGCGGTGGGTCGTTCGGACCATGTGCGGCGGAAGGCAACAGGCCGGCGACCAGCAGCGCCGCGGTCAGGGCCCATCTCAGCGGCCTGCGGTTTGGTATGCGCATCGGAAGTCTCGCCTTCGAACGTGTTGATGCTTGCCTCGGGTCGAACCCCGCCACCGTTCCGGAGCGCCGGGTGCGGCACCACCCGGTGTCCGCGGCGCGTCCGGCAGATTGCGATCCGGGCCCGCGCCGCAGGACCGGCGCCGCGCCCCGACGATCCTGCCCATTCGCATTTCAGGCCCCTTGCAGGGCTGCCTTCACCTTGGCCGGGGTGAACGGCACGGACCGCACGCGCACGCCGGTCGCGTCGAAGATCGCGTTCGAGACCGCCGCAGGCACGATAGCCGCGGACGGCTCGCCGGCGCCCCACGGCTTCTCGGTCGGCCGGTCGATCAGGTCGATCACGACCTCGGGCACGTCCGGGAAGGTCAGAATCGGGTAGCTCGCCCAGTCGAGGCTTGTGACGGCGCCGCGATCGAAGGTGACCTCCTCCATCAGCACCCGGCTGACGGTCTGGATGACGTTGCCGTCGAGCTGGTTGCGCACGCCGTCCGGATTAATGATCTGGCCGCAATCCTGGACCACGAAGAAGCGCGGCACCCGCACCTGCCCTGTGTTGCGATTGACCTCGACCTCGGCCACGCCGGCCACGTAGGTGCGATTGAGTTCGTACTTTACGTAGGAGATCCCGCGGCCGCGCAGCACGTCGCCCGCGACATCCTTCACCGGCGAGGGGCGCGCCTGCCACTTGGCGAGGTCGGCAACCCGCTTCAGCACCTCGATGCCGCGCGGATCCTTAAGCGCGCGCAGGCGGTACTCCAGCGGGTCGGCGCCGGCTGCCGCCGCGCATTCGTCGAGGAAGGCCTCGTTGGCGTAGGTGTTCTGCATCCGCCCGGGGGTGCGGATCCAGGAGGGCCGGAACGGCGTCGAGGCCAGCCGGTGGCAGACCGTGCGCACGTTCGGGAAGGCGTAGGGCAGCGCCGAGTTGCCGATGATGTTGCCGGGCGCCATCGTGGTCTCGTGCGGCAGGTCGGCCAGTGAGGCCGCCACCAGCGGCACGTTGCCGGCCGCTCCTTCCGGGATGTGGAACTGTGAGGACCATGCGGCGACGTTGCCCTGCGGGTCGAGCCCGGCCTGCAGGTCGATCAGGGTCGGCGGTCCCTTCGGATCCCAGCCGTGCTCGTCGGCGCGCGACCACTGGACCCTCACGGGGCGACCGGTTGCGCGGGCGAGAAGGGCGGCGTCGCCCGCCGCGTCCTCGTGACCGTTTCGGCCGTAGCAGCCTGAACCCTCTACGTAGATGCACCGGACCAATTCCGGCGCGAGGCCGGTCATGGCCGCGAGTTGCTTGCGCAGGGCGTGCGTCATCTGCGAGGCCGTCCAGCAGGTCAGGAACCCGTCCTTCAGCTCCGCGATGGCGCAGGACGGCCCGATCGAGCCGTGGGTGTGGATGGCGAAGTCGTAGGTGGCTTCGAGCCTCCGGGCCGCCTGCCCGAGTGCTGCCACGGCATCGCCCGTGCTGCTCGTGACGTCGTCCTTGGTGACCTTCGTGGCGCGCACGTGCTGCCAGAGCTTGTCCTGCTCGGGCAGGCCTTCCCATTTCGACCACGTCGCCTTCAGCTGCTTGGCAGCCTTCACGGCCGCCCACTCCTTCTCGGTGACGACAGCCAGGAAGTTGCCCTGGCGCACGACCTTGATCAGTCCCGGGATGTCCGCGACCGATGCCTCGTCCACGGCCTGCAGATCCGCCCCGATGGTCAGGGGACGGACCACCCGCGCATGCACCATACCGGGCACGCGGTAATCCTGCATATAGGTGAAGCGACCGGTCATCTTCTCGGGGATGTCGATCCGCGCCACCGGCTTGCCGACGAGGGCGAACTGCGCCGGGTCCTTGGTCTTGACCGCGGGATCGACCTTGAGGTCGAGGCGCCCGTCCTTCACGAGGTCGGCGTAGGAGAGGCCCTGGCCGCCAGCTTTCGGGCGGACGGTGCCGTTCTCGCTCATCAGCGCGTCGGCCGGTACGCCGAGGCGCTCGCTGGCCATCTGCACGAGGCGCACACGGGCCGTCGCCGCCGCCTGCCGGATCTCGACGCCGCCCTTCTGGATCGAGAGACTGCCGTAGGTCGGTCCCTGATCTGGCGTCAGCGCCGTATCGCCCTGGACGATGATCACGCGGTCGAGCGGCAGATCGAGCTCCTCGGCCGCGATCTGCGACAGGGCGGTCTCGACGCCGGTGCCGAGATCGACCTTTCCGGAGAAGATCGTGGCGCGACCGTCGGCGCCGAGCGCCAGGAAGCTGTCGACGCGGTCCGGGGCGACGGGCTTCGCGAAGCCGTTTGTGGCGACCGGCGCGAAGGTCTGGGCGCTGGCGCCGCGGCCGGACAGCGAGAAGCCGACCACGAGGGCGCCGCCCTGGAGGAGCAGGCTGCGGCGGGAGAGGGCGGGTGCGTTCATGGCAACGATCTCCGTCAGAGCGTACCGGCCGCGCGCTGGACGGCGCGCACGATCCGCTGATGAGTGCCGCACCGGCAGAGATTCTGGGCGAGCGCCTGCCGGATCGCGGTCTCGTCGGGCTTCGGCGTCTCGTTGAGCAGGGCGGCCGACTGCATGATCATGCCGTTGATGCAGTAGCCGCATTGCGCTGCCTGCTCGGCGATGAAGGCCGCCTGCACCGGGTGCGGCTTGTCCAGGCTGCCGAGACCTTCGAGCGTCACGATCTTGGCCCCCGCCTTCAGGCTCGAGACCGGGGTGATGCAGGAGCGCACCGCTTGCCCATCGACATGCACCGTGCAGGCGCCGCACTGGCCCAGACCGCAGCCGAAGCGCGGCCCGTGCAGGCCCAGATCATCGCGCAGCACGTAGAGGAGAGGCGTATCGGGGTCGTCCACGCTCACGGGCGCCGCGCGCCCGTTCACGTCCAGCGACATCGGCTGCGCCATCGGGCATCTCCCTGGAACCATTCTGGGGTGCTCGGCCTATACCCGGCGTAGATCCGGAGCAACGCGGCGGCGTGACAGCGATCCCTATTCGCTGCACGGGGTCGTGCTGCCCCCGGCGCCGTCAGGGAAGTACATGCCTTCGCAGAACCGCAGCAGATGCATCCTCGCTCTCTTCCTTGCGCTGTCCGCGGGGCCCGCGAGGGCGGCGGAGCGCCTTGCGCAGGATTGGCCCGAGCCGTCCCGCAAGGCCGCTGAGGCCGTTGCTGACAAGTACGGCGCACCACAGGAGCATACGGCGACGCTGCTGATCTGGTACCGCAACGGGCCGTGGATGCGGACGGTGGTGCACAAGGTCGGAGCCGAGCACGACTTCCCGGTCAAGCACAGCGACGTGCTGGAGCAGAGCCTGCCCTACAAGGTTCCGCTCAACCTCTTTAGCGCCGTCGCGACTTTCAACGGCAGCGTCATTCCGGACCGAACGCGAGGCACGCTCACCGTCTACGGCGCCAGCGAGGCCGAGAATGTCCTGAGCCTGAACTTAGCTCGGGCAGTGGTGCGCGGCGAGCTCACGGCGGAGCAGGCACGGGACAAGGAAGTCGCGGCCGCGCAGCAATTGGCGAACGGGCAGGTGCCGGACCTCGCGGCCAAGCTCACCCTCGATCAACAGCAGGAGGGCGACGTCTCCGACCCGGATACCGCGATGATCCTGCCACCCAGCCGAACGCCATAATCCAGAATACGAGGCGCTCTGATCTGGCAACGCGTTGATCCATCGTCGCCCGCCGGCCGAGATTGTGGATTCTCACGCGGCGCACTACTCGACGCTCTGCACCGGCGTTGGATACGCCCGTGAAGAGCCCCGCGCCCTGTACCAATCAGCGCCACGGCGGCCGCCACATCTTGTCGGCTAGACATCGGGGCTCCGGCAATCTCCCGGCGAAACGCCGCAATCCGGTCGAGAAGCGGCCGCCCCGCGAGGGACCGGCTTGTCCGGGACCGACGCTTGGGACTGTGCGTCAGACGCTCAGAACGATCTTTACGAGATGCTCTTTTCTCCTCATGCGGGCGTGCACGATCGCCGCCCCAGCTAGGGCATAGCGGCCATTGATCGGCAGATAAAAGCTCCTGACCACCATCACCGGCCACAGGCCGGCCCGGACGCGCACGGTGCGCTTCATCAAGCCCTGCGAGCAGAGCCCATTGTGGTTGGCAGCGGGGGTCGATGCAGACCATTTTCTGCACGAACGTTATTGTCGCGGATCGCTGTAGAGAACGTCCGCTTTTCCATTTAACCTACTACGAAGCGGGCCAGCTGCTTTCGGCCAGATCCCGTCGTTGCAGGTTGTCCGTATGCAAGTCTGTGATGAGTGGATTTGCGATGGTCCCCTTCCGGGCGGCGGCAGAAGTAGACACTGCCGTCGCACCCGCTCACGACCCATTGCAGTCTTTCAAAAGGTCTGCTCCTGGGTGTCTCATCATTCCAGAGCGACCAAGTTTGGCCTTCTCATGCGTCTGCATTGGGGAGGGGAGGGGGGATCAAATCTGGACCATCCCCCCATCTACGAACAGCTCGACACCGTTAACGAAGCTGGTCGCGTCCGAGGCCAGAAACAGGACAGCCGCAGCAACGTCCTCCGATCGGCCAATCCGATCCGATGGGATATTTGCGAGCATCCCCGCCTTGACCGCCTCGGCTTGTTCGCCGCTACCGAACAAATCGGTCAGCCCGGCCGTGTCAGTCACGCCGGGGCTTACGACATTGACCCGGATGTGCCTATCCTTGAGGTCCAGGATCCAACTGCGCGCGAAGTTGCGTACCGCCGCCTTGGTCGCGCTGTAGACACTGAAGGCGGGCGTGCCGGCCGAGCCGGTGGTCGAACCTGTGAGAACGACGGACGCGCCATCGCGTAGGAGCGGGAGCGCCTTCTGGACGGTGAACAGCACGCCCTTCACGTTGGTCGCGAAAATCGTGTCGAAGTGCGCCTCGTCGATCGCCCCGAGCGGGGCGAAACTGCCCCCGCCGGCATTGGCGAAGACGACGTCGATCTGCGCGTGGTTCTGCCGGACCGTCTCGTAGAGCCGATCGATGTCGGCGAGCCGGCTCATGTCGGCCCGCACGCCCGTCACTTCGCCCTTGGTCGCCTCGCCGCCGATCACCGCGACCGCGGCGTCGAGTGCGTCTTGGCGCCGGCCGGTGATGAACACCGAAGCTCCCTCCGCCGCGAACGCCGTGGCGGTTGCGAGCCCGATCCCACTCGTGCCGCCGGTGACGACCACCACTTGGTTCGTGAACCTGTCGTTGCGCCTGATCGCGGTCATGTCTGCCTCCTCCGATGCGGGGAAGGTAGCCGGGGCGGCATCGCCCGTTGATGCCGGCCCGGCGCGATCCGATGACCGGCCGGATCAACCGGCCTGTGAGCTGTCCGCCTGCGTGATCCGCGCGCCCGCATCCCGACGCAGGCTGCCCGGACGGACGCCGTACTTGCGCAAGAACGCGCGGCTGAGCGCGGCTTGGGACTGATAGCCCACGTCGACCGCGATCTGGTCGAGCGAGCTGGTGTCTGTCCGCAGGCGGTGGCGGGCTAGCCCGAGCCGCAGGTCGGCGAGGAATTCCAGCGGCGCCATGTCCACCGCCTTGCGGAAGGCGCGCACCAGGCTCGCCCGTGAGGCGGCGGCGATCGAGGACAGCTCGTCCAGCGTCCAGGCGCGCACCGGATCGCGCACCATCGCGAGCACCGCCTGCGCCGTCACGCGCTGCCCGATGAGCCGGAGCAGGCCCTCGGCCGACGCGGAGGCTTCGAGGTGGGCGCGCAGCAGCATGATGAACAGCGCGCTAGCGAGATCGCTCGCGATTGCGATCGATCCGGGGCGGATATCGGTCAGCTCCGAGCGGATGCCGGCGACGAGGGGGCTGTATCGGCTGGCCAGAGGCTGCAGGCCGACCCGCAGCACGATCGTGTCGGGCAGCGCCGCCAAGATCAGGCTCTGGGGCGCACCTTCGAAGCTCAGCCGGCCGCATACCAGCTCGACGTCTGGCTCGACCCCAACGGTCGTCTTCAGCCGCAATTCGCCGATCCGCCGGACCGTGGTCACGGACTGCGCATGCCCGGCACTCTCAACCGCGCGCGTGGTATGAGCGTCGCCGTGCGGCAGGAGCAGGACGTCACCCGCTTCGAGCCGCAGCACGCCGGTCCCGTGGCGGTCGAGCAGCGCGCAGCCCTGCGTGACGATGTGGAAGTAGGCGTGGCCGTTCGGCTCGGGTTCGTGCGGGGACGTCCAAGCCCCGCCCAGGCGGCACACATCACCGAGCACGGGGCGCACACGCAGGAGCGGCGCGAGCCCGCTCAGGGTGTCATCCGTCATCCGCTCCGCCATGGCGCCCCTCCGCGGCGCGCTTGATCCGCGCGGTCATCATCCTGCGCCGGGCCGGCATCGCGAGACCCGGCGCCAGCGATCATGTTTGCGGCATCGAAGCAGGCGGTCATGTCCGCACCCAATCCCAGCCGTGAACGGCAGCGCCCGACCCGCGTCCATGAAGGTCGAACGCCGCCAATTTGGCAAGCATCCGACCTTTTGAACCAAGGAGCCACGTCATGAACACGCAGATCCGTCAGGTGCTCGGGATCGTCTCGGGGCAAAGATCCAACCGCATCGGCCTGGACGCCGTGCGGGTCGCCATCGCCACCATCTTCATCTGGATCGGGGGGTTGAAGTTCGCTCCCTACGAGGCCGACAGCATCACCCCGTTCGTGGCCAACAGCCCGCTGATGTCGTTTTTCTACAGGCACCCCGACCAGTACGCGCAGCACCTCACCCACGAGGGCGAACTCAAGCTCGCCGAGCGCGCTTGGCAGGCGGCGAACGACACCTACGCGTTCTCGAACGGCCTCGGGAGCGTCGAGATCGCCATCGGCCTTCTGGTCCTCGTCGGGCTGGTCTCGCGCCGCTGGGGTCTCGTAGGCGCGGCGCTCGCCTTCCTGACGCCGGTGGTCACGCTGTCGTTCCTGGTGACGACGCCCGAAGCCTGGGTGGCGGCGCTGGGCGATGCGCAGCACGGCTTCCCGTACCTGTCCGGCGGGGGGCGCCTCGTGCTGAAGGACATCGTTCTGATGGCTGGAGCTTGGCTCGTGGTGGCCGACGGGGCCCGCGCCGTACTCGAACACACGGTTCAGACCTCGGTGGATCGTGCCAGCCTGGGCGCTACCCTCGCGACCGCATCCCGAACCTAGGACCCGCGAGCGCCGCTCGTGCGCGGCGCTCGTTTTGGCGATGCGAGGCAGTGCGGAAGCTCTCCGGAGCGGAACGATTGCCTGATGTGAGGCCCCCCACAACCTGACCTTCGGAGCACAGACTATGACCGCCCGTGAACCTGCGTCCGGCGCCGCGAGACAAACGTTCTCCCTATCACGCCGCGGCTTCTGCCTCTGCTGTCTGTCCGCCTCTGCTCTGCCGACGGCGAGCGGCTGGCTCTCACCCCGCTCTGCGTTCGCGCAGGCGCGCGGCATTGTGGACACGATTATGTTCGAAGCCACCCGCTCGCCGATCACAGTCCATAGGCTGCGCGGGGGTGTCGCCGTGCTGGAGGGGTCTGGCGGCAACGTCGCGGTTCTGACCGGGCCGGACGGGAAGCTGCTGGTGGACGCCGGGATCGGCGTGTCGCGCGCCCAGATGCTGACGGCGCTGAACGACCTCGGCGACGCGCCGATCACCCATCTCATCAACACACATTGGCACTTTGATCACGCGGACGGCAACGCTTGGCTGAACGCGGAAGGGGCGGAGATCCTCGCCCACGAGAAGACCCGCAAGCACCTCGCGGCCGCGCAGCGCGTGGACGACTGGGACCATGACTTCCCCGCGGCACCGCCCAACGCGCTGCCGACGCAGGTGTTTTCGTCCGAGCACGAGACCAAGCTGAACGGCAGCACGCTGATGCTGAAGCATTACGGCTCCGCACACACGGACAGCGATATCTCCGTCCGCTTCGTCGAGGCCGACATCCTGCACACGGGCGACACTTTCTGGAACGGCATCTACCCGTTCATCGATTACTCCACGGGTGGCAACATCGACGGGACGATCGCTGCAGCTGAAGCGAACATAGCCGTGACGACAGACCAGACTATCGTCATCCCTGGCCATGGAGCGCCTGTCGGTACTCGCGCACAGCTGCGCGACTTCCATGACATGTTGGTGGACGTGCGTGCGAACGTCGCCGGCTTGAAGAGGCGAGGCCTATCCTTAGAGGCGACTGTCGCGGCCCGCCCGACCGCAGCGCACGACGCGAAATGGTACCGGTCCGTCATCAGTCCAGCGCTCTTCACCCGTCTAGTCTATGAGGGTGTTTGAGAATTATTTTGGATTGAGGAGAAGCGTCATGGCCACGATCACAACCCAAGACGGCGTCGAGATCTTCTACAAAGACTGGGGCCCGGAGGACGCGCAGCCGATCATGTTCCATCACGGCTGGCCGCTCTCCGCAGACGACTGGGACACACAGATGTTGTTCTTCCTCAAGCACGGCTATCGTGTCGTTGCCCACGACCGCCGCGGCCACGGCCGCTCGGCGCAGGTCTCGGACGGGCACGACATGGACCACTACGCGGCCGACGCCGCCGCTGTGGTCGAGCATCTTGATCTCAGGAACGCCGTCCACATCGGCCACTCCACTGGCGGTGGCGAGGCCACACGCTACGTCGCGCGATACGGCGAGCCTCAGGGTCGCGTGGCCAAGGCGGTGCTGGTGAGCGCCGTGCCCCCATTGATGCTGAAGACCGCAGCGAACCCGGAAGGACAGCCGATCGAAGTATTCGACGGCTTCCGCCAAGCGCTCGCGGGCAACCGCGCCATGTTCTTCCTCGACGTCCCATCGGGACCGTTCTACGGCTTCAACCGCGATGGCGCTCAGGTCCAGCAGGGCGTGATCCGGAACTGGTGGCGGCAAGCCATGATGGGCTCTGCCCTGGCGCACTACGAAGGTATTAAGGCGTTCTCAGAGACCGATCAGACAGAGAATTTGAAGGCGATCGGCGTTCCGACGCTGGTGCTGCACGGCGAGGATGATCAGATCGTGCCGATCATCGCGGCGGCGCCGAAGTCGGTCAAGCTGCTGCGCAATGGCACGCTGAAGACTTATCCCGGCTATGGCCATGGCATGCTGACGATCAATGCGGACGTACTCAACACCGACCTCCTCGCCTTCGTGAGGGCGTGAGGTGGACGCGGAGCCGAAGGTCTGCTTCCGGACTTCGTGCCGACTTCCGCTTACCACCGAGGCTGTGTGAAAAAGCAGAGGCTTTCCAAAATTTGGAGCATTCTTCTATGTGGCAGCCCTCCAGGCACCCGGTATGGGGGCATAGATGCCATTGGGGCCCCTACTTCGGACAGGCTGCTTACATCTAGATACTGCCGTTGCAGATAGTCCGTATGAAGGTCTGTGATGGTTGGGAAGAAGGCCCTGGCCTGCAGCCAAGAAGCTGCGCTACGGCGCCCAGTTCTTTGCCGGCCTTTAACGCCGGCAAGAAGGCCGCCAAGCGTCACAAATCATTCCCGCCCGCCTGTGAAGACTTGCAGGACGACCGCGGCGACCTCAACGAGATCGCCACCGGCCACGAGATCCTCGACGGACTTACCGGGACCGAAGTCGGAACCGGATCGGCGCTGTTCGCGGCGGGTGTGACCATGGGGGACATCGAGGCACGGACAAGGAAGCTGCTGGCCTCGGCCGCCAAGGCGCATCAAGCGTTAGTCGACGTCCGCCCGTTTTGACGCTCAAGGACCTACCGTTCGGCGGTCGGCCGTCAGGCCAGCAATTCTTGGCCAACCTGTTCGACGACCGCCAGGCGATCAGGGAGCCGGTGATGTACAGCGGCATTCGACGGTCGCGGTCGTCCATCCTCGCGAGGATGCGGTCCATCCCCTCGTCGTCTCGGTGATCCCGAAACATCAGTGCGATGCCAGCGACAAGCCGGTGTCTTGGCAAGATGGCGGCGGGATGGGGCCGGACAGGGCGCAATCGGCGTCGGCGAGCTCGCGCCGTAGGTCGTCCCGCTGCGCCTCGACGAGATCGGCGAGGATATCCTCGTCGCGTTCGTCTATAACTGCGACGAGGCGGAAACCCGTTCCATCCCGCTCGAACTCTACCATGACCTCATCCTGGGCGTAGGGGTCGTGCGGATCGATGCAGAGGTGCTTCGGCATGGTCAGGGCTGGTTGACGCCGCCAGGGCGGCGAGGCGGCTCTCCTAGGCCCGTGCCGTGACGAAGGCATGAACGCTCATAAATGCCGACGCGAAGCCGTAAATTGTTTCAGAAACCTGCGTGTCGTGGAACGGTGATGAAGCTGTGTCGATGCTCAGCCTTCCAACCGGATCGGAGATCGAGGTGCGTTCCTCCCGCCGCACCACCATCTTTGCCGTCGTTGCGCTTGCCCTCTGGCTGCCCCCAAACCTAGGCGCGGCCCAGACCGAGGGACGCGAGGAACAAGCCACGGCTGCACGGCTTGCAGCTGAAGGCATCACCATCGGCTCGCCCTCCGGCGCGGGCGGCGATCCGCAGACCTCGGTTGCCCAGCCCGTCTTCTCGGCCGGCCGGGCGGCGGAGGTGACGACCTCGTTCCAGCCATTGCTCGGGCCCGCCGGCGACCCGGGCGGATACCGCGCATTCCTAGAGCGACACGGGATCACCTTCGGACTGATCACGGTGGCGGAGACCTACCGCGATGTTCGTGGCGGACTGCGGCGCGGCTCCACGGGCCTGACGCTGCTTGACCTCGACGTCGACGTGGATCTCGACACCCTGGCTGGATGGAAAGGGGCCACGGCCCACGGCACGGTCTACCAGATCCAGGGCAGCGGCACCTCTCGCTCGCGCGTCGGCAACCTCATGACCATCAGCGAGATCGAGGCCCTGCCCGCCTCGCGCCTGTCCGAACTTTGGCTGGAGCAGAGCCTGTTCGACGACCGGCTGTTTCTCCGGATCGGCCAGCTCTCCGCCGACACCGAGTACATGGTCAGCCAGACCAGCATCCTGTTCACCAACGGCACCTTCGGCTGGCCGGCAATCTTCGCCGCGAACATGACCGACGGAGGGCCGGCCTACCCGCTCTCGGCGCCGACCGTTCGCCTGAAATACGTGCCGACCCGTGAGCTCTCGTTTCAGGCCAGTCTGATCGACGGGACGCCCGGTGGAGGCAACCCACGCTCGGGGGTCGACCCGCAACGGCGCAATCCGAACGGCGTCCGCTTTCCGGTCTCCGATCCGCCGCTGGCCATCGCCGAGGTCTCCTACGCCTACAACGCCCATCCCGGCGACACGGGCCTGCCCGGCACCGTGACGTTCGGGGGCTGGCACCGGTTCGGTCGCGTCGATGCAATCATGCCAGACCCGGTGAGCGGACTCGGCCGACGGGTCTCCGGTGATTCTGGCGTCTACGGTGTGATCGACCAGACGATCTATCAGGAGCCGAACGATCCCAACGACGGTGCCAGCGTGTTCCTGAGGGCCTCGGCCTCTCCTGCCGACCGCAACCTCGTAGACTTCTACCTCGACGCCGGCATCGCCTATCGCGGCCTATTCCCCGGGCGCTCGGACGACACCCTTGGTTTCGGCCTCGGCGTCACGCACATCTCCCCAATGGCGCGGCGGCTCGATGCGATTGCCGCGCTCCAAAGTTCGGCACCCACCCCCCGGCGCAGTACCGAGCTTCTGTTAGAGGCGACGTATCAGGCCGTGCTCGCTCCCGGCATCGCGCTGCAGCCGACTGTGCAGTACGTCGTCCACCCGGGGGGCGGAATCGCCAACCCCCGTGATCCCGACGGCAATCGAGTGCGCAACGCCACGGTGTTTGGCCTTCGCGCCATCAGCCGCTACTGAGCTGGGCACGGTTCGTCGGCTCAATCTCGCGGCGGCCGGATGCCCAGGACGCGGATTAGCGCATAGGCGACGACCGCCGAGAGGCAGGCGATGGCGATGGCCACGGTGGAGCCGGTTTCGTTGTCCGTGAGCGGCAGGCCCTTGGTGTTCATGCCGAACAGCCCGGTCACGAGCGTCGGCGGCAGGAACAGCGCGGTGAGCACCGACAGCATGTAGAGCTGCCGGTTCGAGGCCTGCGCGAGATAGGAGGACAGCTCCTCCTGCATCAGACGGCTGCGGTCCGCGAGCAGGACCATGTCGCGGTCGAGCGCGTCGAGCCTCTGCGCGATCCGGGTGGCCGCGGCGATGGCCGCATCCGGAACCTCCTCGTTGGCCGAAGCGGTCTCCAGACGATGGAAGACCGCGCGCAGGCCGAGGAGCTGGCGATGCAGCCGGACCGCGTCCCGGCGGATCGGCCCGAGCCGCCGTCGCTCGCCGCGCACACGCTCGTCGAGGATGTGGTCCTCGATCTCGTCGAGCTCGTCGGCCAGGTGAGCACCGGTATCGGCCATCGACGTGACAACCCGCTCGACGATGACATCGAGCAGATGGATCGGGGCCAGGATGCCGCGACCTTCCACAGCGGCGTCACGGGCGAGGTCCGGTCCGAGGACGGGATGTCGTCGGCCGCTCGCCAGGAGGCGCGGGCCCATGACGAAATGCAGGCGCCCGCCGGCGTCGATCTTGGGGCTCTCACCGGCCTCCCGGACGAGATCGGCCACGACGCCGCCGATATGACCTGCCTCGACGATGAGGCGCTGGTGCGGATCGCTGGCGAAGGCCGCGGCTGCGAGACGCGGGGGGCCGAGACGCCCTTCCTCGATTACGGCCGGCAGGCGCGCGTCGTTCAGGTTGAAGTGCAGCCAGGTGAACGTCTCACCGAAAATCCCCGGGGCTGGCAGCGCCTCACCGTGGTCGAAGAGATGACCGCGGCCACCCTCGTCGAAGCGCATCGCCCAGAGAAGTCCTGGAAGCGCCGGCTCGTCGCACAGACGGCGAGCGGGTGTCGCGGTGCGGGCCTCCATCCGGCTCAGAACACGTGGCGCAGGATGAAGAACAGCGTCCCAGCAATGAGGATCGCGGCCGGCAGGGTCATCACCCAGGCCAGCGCCATGTTGCGCACCGTGGACATCTGCAGGCCCGAGCCGTTGGCCGCCATGGTCCCGGCGACGCCCGACGATAGGATGTGCGTGGTCGAGACCGGCAGACCATAGAGTTCAGCGAGCCCGATCGTCCCTGCAGCCACGATCTCGGCCGAGGCGCCCTGGGCGTAGGTGAGGTGGGTCTTGCCGATCTTCTCGCCCACCGTGACGACGATGCGCTTCCAGCCGACCATGGTGCCGAGGCCGAGCGCCAGGGCGACGCAGACCTTCACCCAACTCGGGATGTAGCGCGTGCCTTCGTTGAGGAGCTCGGTGTAGCCCTTCAGCGTCTTGGCATCGGCCTCGGAGAGGGCGGCCCCGGACTTCGGGAGGAGGCGGATCGCGTCGGAAGCGAGGTACATGTCGTTGCGCACGTTCGAGGTTGCGCCAGCCGGAACTTGCTGGAGCGAGCCGTAGCCCTTCACCGACACCGCGATGTCGCTCGAGAGCGTCGAGAGAGCACCGAACACCTCCGGCTTGTTGAGCGCCTTGGCTTTCAGCGCTTCGGCCACGGTCTTCCGGGCTTGGGCGGCGTCGGGACGTGCCGCCCCGTCGGCGTAGGTCGAGAACACCTTGCTGGCGGCCTCGGAGGTCTGGACGAAGGCCGGGGTCGCGTCGGCGTTCATGGTCCGGTTCAGGGCGTACGCGGTGGGGGCAGCGCCGATCAGGATCAGCATGATCAGGCCCATGCCCTTCTGACCGTCGTTGCCGCCGTGGAAGAACGACACCAGCGTGCAGGTCAGGATTAGGAGGCCGCGGATCCACAGCGGAGGTGGCGCCTCGCCCTTGGGCGCCTCGTACAGGTCCTTGCGTCGCACGGTGAACTTGAGTGCGAGGAGCAGTAAGGCGGCAGCCACGAAGCCGCAGATCGGGCTGAAGGCGAGTGCCTTGAACACGCCGAGCGCCTGCGTCCAGTCGACTCCAGAGGTGCCGTCCTGGCCGCCCATCAATTGGTTGGCGAGACCGACGCCGAGCACCGAGCCGATCAGCGCGTGCGATGAGGAGTTCGGTAGTCCGAGGGCCCAGGTTCCGAGGTTCCAGAGGATGGCCGCGATGAGCAGGGAGAAGATCATCGCGTATCCGGCGCCAGAGCCGACCTGCAGGATCAGTTCCACCGGCAGCAGGGTGACGATGGCGTAGGCGACGGCGCCTGAGGACAGCAGAACGCCCAGGAAGTTGAAAGTCCCGGACCAGATCACCGCCACCAGGGGCGGCATTGAGTGGGTGTAGATCACGGTGGCCACCGCGTTGGCGGTGTCGTGGAATCCGTTCACGAACTCGAAGGCCAGGGCGATCAGCAGAGCGAGGCCAAGGAGAGCGAAGGCGCCTAGTGCGAGGGGCTCTTGGTGGACGGCGTTCATGTCGGCGATCAGGCTGAACACCGCGTAGCCGAGCCCTGCGACGAGCACGAGCAGGAAGGCGATCACGCCACCGGGATGGATGCCGTGATCGAGCTTGGGTTTACCGGCCGTCACATGTCCAACAGTACCGGTCGGTGCCAGGATTGCGTCGGACATGAACACCTTGAGAATTTATTTCGCCGATCGGGGATTAAATTGGCCGCGTGACGATGAGGTGACGGTCCAGAGTTCTCGTGATTATCCCGCGTGCGGAATTCGGGTGACCCTGACCCAGCAAACTGGTCCGCGCTGAACGCAAGTTTTTCGGGCATCCTGAACCTTGAAGGAGGGTGGATGCCATGCCTCGCCAACGCTTCACGAACGAACGGATCGCCTTCGCCCTGCGGCAGGCGGAGAATGGTGCGACGGTGGATGAGGTCTGCCGGAAGATGGGCGTGTCCGAGCCGACGTTTTACCGCTGGAAGAAGCAGTTCGTCGGCATGGGCGTGCCGGAGATCCGCCGGCTCAAGCAATTAGAGGACGAGAACAGTAAGCTGAAGAGGCTGGTCGCCGATCTGACGCTGGACCGCTCCATGCGTGCCGAGATGTGCTCAAGGATCAGTGGTGAGGGCCGCCGCTCGCCGTGAGGTCGCCGGCCACCTTAAGGCGGCCTACCGCATCAGCGAGCGTCGGGCCTGCCAGGCCACCGGACTCGGTCGCTCGCCCCAGCGTTACAGGAAGCGCTCGGACCCGTAGGTGGTGCTGCGGGTGCGGCTGAAGGAGCTGGCTGCCGCGCGGGTGCGCTACGGCTACCGACGGCTGGCCCAAACGAAAGCGGGCTCGGCGCTACCGGCAAGGCCGGCCGGCCATCGGCGGACCCAACGAGGCCTGGGCGATGGACTTCATGTCCGACCGCATCTTCGACGGACGTCCGTTCCGGATCCTGACGGTGGTCGGTTGCCACACGCGAGAGGCGCTCTCACTCACGCCGAGAGCCAACTTCCGCGCCTTCCAGGTGACCGAGGCGCTCGACGCCTCGGTCAGGCTGCGGGGGCGGCCCAAGAGCCTGCGGGTCGACAATGGGCCGGA
The DNA here is from genome assembly GCF_054818005.1 of Methylobacterium sp. CM6246. Taxonomy (NCBI): domain Bacteria; kingdom Pseudomonadati; phylum Pseudomonadota; class Alphaproteobacteria; order Hyphomicrobiales; family Methylobacteriaceae; genus Methylobacterium; species Methylobacterium sp. CM6246. The sequence goes on along the minus strand of NZ_JBTXKY010000001.1, from coordinate 4,145,303 downwards.
GTTTGCCGGGCGCACGCTCGACCAGTGGGCGTACCTGAACGGGCCGAGATCGACTTCTCACGACCGGGCAAGCCAACCGACAACGGCCACAAACGAGTCGTTCAACGGCCGTCTACGGGCGGAATGCCTGAACGCCTCGTGGTTCCTGTCACTGGCCGCTGCCCGCGAGCGCATCGAGGAATGGAGGTGCCACGACAACGAAGATCGACCCCACACGGCCCTGGGCGGCTTGACGCCCCGAGCCTTCGCCAACCAAGCTGTCACCGCCCGGGAACTTGCTTAGGCCGTGGACCACAAACGGGGTCAACTCCAGGCCTACCGCGCACCAACCTGAACCTTGGACCACCTTGTGGGGGCCGATCAGGACCGACGATCGATTGTCGCGACAACCACGCAAATCGACCACGCGAGTGAGGCTTCCTTAGCGCCGCCGAGCAGACGTGCGCAATGGATCCCACGCATACGGAGCGGATCCAAGATCGAGTACCCCCCATTGCCGGGAGCACTCGCGTGGTCTGGCAGCTAACTTGCTTCATACAGGGGCCGGCGGCGGCAATCGTACGATCGTGAACCGACGCCATCGCACGTCTGCGGCAATCGGCCGATCGCCTCCTCGCGTCTCGCGGAGTTCGTATGCCTCAATCCTGGTCGCCACTGCTTGGTAGGCGCTCGATCCTGAAAGGTCTGGCCGGCCTAGCGGTCGGTGCGCCGCTGGCGCCGACGGCCGCGCGCGCCGCGGGCCTCAAGACCGTCCGCTTCAGCGAGGCCGTCCACAACCTCGGCTACATCAATCTCTACGTCGGAATGCACGCCGGCATCTTCGAGAAGAACGGCCTCGACATGCAGGTGAGTGCTGCCGGCGGCGACACGCAGACCTTCGCGGCCGTGCTCGGCGGCTCGTCAGATTTCGCCATCGGCGATCCGACGATGGCGGTGATCTCGCGCGAGAACGGCGGTCCCGGGATGGTCGTCGGCACCGTCGTTCAGCGGGCCCACTACTTTGCAGTCTCGAAGACGGTCGAGGCCTTCACCGATCCGAAGGGCTTCAAGGGCAAGCGGATCGCCACATCGCCGGAGCCCAACACAAACTTCAGCGTCACCAAGCGTCTCGTCGAGAGCAACGGGATGAAGCTCGGCGTCGACGCGACGATCGTGCCGGTAAGTCCCGGATCCGAGATCGCCGCCATGCTCGCGGGCGCGGCCGATATCGCGGTCGCCTTCCAGCCCGGCGTGGCGCAGGCCGTGGCACAGGGCGCCAAGATCGTGTTCGATTTCTCGAATTATGTCGGGCCCTTCTGCAACACCGGGATCATGGTCCTACCCACAACCATGCAGAAGGATCCCACGACCGTGCAGGCCCTAGTGACGGCCTTTGAGGAGGCTGGGCGCAGGACCTACAGCGATCCCGACTACGCCAAGAAGGTCGCGCGGCTGGAGTTTCCGGACCTGCCTGAGGATGTAGTGGACGCGGCAATCGACGCCGAGCTGAAGTACAAGATCCCAGCGTCCAGCGTCGTGACGGAGAAGGACGCCTGGGAAAGCCTGATGGACATGCAGAAGTATCTTGGAAATATCAAGGGCACGCTCTCTTTCGATCAGATCGTCGACAATACGTTTGCCGACAAGGCCGCGAAGCGAGCCGGTTGACTGGCGCCCTGTGTCCGAAGGCCTCCTGCACGCCGCGACCAACCCCACGCCTCCTCTCGCCGTCGAGCGCCTCGCCAAGGCGTATCGGACGGGCAGTCACGTCCTGCCCGTCGTCGGCGATCTCACCTTCGCGCTCGCTCGCCGGGAGATCGTCGCGATTGTCGGGCCCTCTGGTTGCGGGAAGACCACGCTCCTCAACGCCGTCTGCGGTCTGACACCGGTGGATGCCGGGCGCATCCTCTGGAACGGCTTGCCCCTCGACCGACGTGGTCGGCCGCCGAGCGGGATCGGCTACATGCTGCAGAAGGATCTCCTGCTGCCCTGGCGCACGGCCCTCGACAACGTGAAGCTCGGGACCGAACTGCGCGGGATGCCCCGCGGGTTAGCGGATGAGCGGGCACGCGCGCTCCTTAACCAGCTCGGTCTGCACGGGTTCGCCGGTGCCTATCCCGCGACCCTATCCGGCGGCATGCGCCAGCGCGTGGCCCTCGCACGCACACTGATCAACGATCCGGACGTCCTGCTGTTCGACGAGCCCTTCGCGGCGCTCGACTTCCAGACGAAGCTGCTGATCGAGGCCGACACGGTGCGGCTCGTGCGCGACGGCGGCAAATCCGTGCTTCTGATCACACATGACATAGAGGAAGCCGTCTCGGTGGCCGACCGCGTCCTCGTGCTGAGCGGGCGGCCGACCACCGTCAAGGCCTCCTACACGATCGACCTCGACTGCGCGCCCGATGACATGATCGGGGCCCGGGAGAGCGTCGGTTTTGGCGATTACGTCCGCCAGATCTGGGCCGATCTCGATATCCCACGCACTACGATCGGCGGCGCAGGTCGTGGGATCAGCCGCGCTGCAGCGAGGTCCTGAAATGTCGGATGCTGTGACCGGACCGGCAACGGAGGCCGGGACGAGCTGGGCTGTCCCATCTGCACCGCTGCGCGACGGCCCACGCCTGCGCTCGGGCGCGCTCGTCCTGCTCGTGCAGATCACACTGCTCGCGGCCCTGTTGGCGGCCTGGGAATGGCAGACGCGCCAAAGCCCGCAATCGTCTTTCCTGTTCGGCTCGCCCTCGGCGATCGGCCGGTTCCTCTGGCAGGGTCTTGCCGACGGCACGCTCTTGCGCGACGCGGGCGTCACCGCCCTCGAAACGGGGCTCGGGTTCCTCATCGGCAACGTCGTGGGCACGCTCGCCGGTCTTTCTCTCTGGTACTCGACCTTCGTCTCGCGGGTCGTCCAGCCCTTCATCGTTGCGGTAGGCTCGATCCCGATCATCGCGCTCGCCCCGATCATCATCATCTGGTTCGGCACGGGGCTCGCCTCGAAGGTCGCGATGTCGACGCTGTCCGTCGTCGTGGTCGCCCTCGTGACCTCCTACAAGGGCGCGCTCGGCGTCGACCCGGACCAGATCAACCTCCTGCGGACTCTCGGTGCACGAAAGCCGCAGATCTTCACCAAGCTCGTCGTGCCGTCGAGCCTCGCCGACATCTTCGCCGGCTTGAAGCTCACTGTCGGCTTCGCGCTGATCGGCGCCATCGTCGGCGAGTTCATGTCGTCGTCCGTGGGGCTGGGCCACGCAATCTTCCAAGCGGGATCCCTCTACGCGATCCCGAAGGTCTTCGCCGCGCTGGTCGGCACGATCGCGCTGGCCCTCGTTCTGACTTTCCTAGTCGGCCGGGCCGAACGGGCGCTCATGCCTTGGCGGGATCATCTCTGACCCACGCCCCCTCGATACCACCGACATCGCCAAAGGAGTTCCATGTGACGCAGCGCATCAGCAAACAAGGAACGATCAAATACGCCCTCTCGGGCGACGAGCCCTTCGTCGCGACGATCGCACCCGGCGAGATCGTCACGGTTGAATGCGTGATCAACATTGGTGACGGGGTCATAAAGGAACTCGGGCAGAACCTGACCGAGGCCGACGTTACCTTCCCGTTCGTGAATGGGGCGACGGGGCCGATCGAAGTCGCGGGCGCGAAGCCGGGCGACATGCTGAAGGTCGAAATCCTCGACATGGAACTGGGCCAACGCGGCTACAGCTCCCTCTGGCCCGGGCACGGCATGTTTCCGGACTGGGTGCGCCGCAAGGAATGGGGCATCCGGACAAAGATCGTCGATGTAAACGACGGTCATGTCATCTGGAATGACCGTCTCCGGCTGCCGGTGAAGCCGATGGCCGGCGTCATCGGCGTCGCGCCCGTCCATGGTGCAGTCCTCACGGTCGACAACGGCACGCATGGCGGCAACCTCGACGTTCAGGAGGTCACTACCGGCAACATGGTGATGCTGCGGGTCGAGAAGGCCGGCGCGCATTTCTTCATCGGCGATTGTCACGCGCTCCAGGGCGACGGCGAAGCGGTTGGGATGGGGGCGATCGAAATCGGTGCGAACGTGACCCTGCGGGTGAGCCTCGTGCCCGCGCCGGCGCGGCTCGGCCACCCGCGGATCGAGACGCCCACGCATATCTGCACGCTCGGCTGCGCCCGTCCGCTTGAGGACGCGATGCGCATCGCGTTCGCCGACATGATCTACTGGCTTGCGGACGAGTGGAACATCCCCGAACCGGAGGGTTACCTTCTGCTCGCACAGATCGCCGAGGCGCGCTGCACGCAGATGGTCAATCCGAAATACACGTACATCTGCAAGGTGCCGAAGGTGATCCTCGCGGCTTTCCAGTGAGTCGAGCCGCAGACCTGCAATCCGGTCAATCGCCGGATCCGATCCTACCGAGCCAAGCAGTTCGGCCTGTAGATGCCGGCGTCGCCCTCGATGTCCGTCGAGATCAGGTCGCACATCAATCAGGCCCCGAGGATGTCGGCCCAGCTGGGCAGAAGTTCGGTCAGCGCGTGTCGCGTGTGGCCGGCTCGACCCGTCACCGTCTCGGCCCGCCACAGGGCATGGATGATCGCCTGCTCGATTCCGTCGGCGGCGGCCTCGAACAACGGATCGAGCTCCGCGTCGTGAAGCAGGACGGGCATGGGCGCTGGGCGTGTGGGATCGTGCGGCACGGTGTAGGCGGTCGTGAAAGCGAGAGCGATGTCGCCGCTACCGTGGCCGAACACCGACCCGGTCCGGGCAAGGCCCGCGCCGGCGCGCCGGGCGACCCGACGCAACTGGCGCGCGTCGAGCGGCGCATCGGTGGCGACGATCATGATGATCGATCCCTTCTCCGGGGTTTCCGCGCCTGCTACCTCGTCCTCTGAAGCGGTCCTGAGGTAGGGCGCAAGCGGCTTGCCGCAGACTCGGATCTGAGACGGCTTGCCGAAGTTCGACAAGACGAGCGTGCCCACAGTGAATCGGCCGCGCGCTGGCGTGCGGATCCGCCGGGAGGCGGTACCGATGCCACCCTTGAACCCGAAACTCGACATCCCGCGCCCGGCACCGACCGACCCTTCCGCCACGGTGGTCCCGGCCGCGCCGACCGCGTCGCGATAATGAGCCGGTTCGACCGCCATGCGCTGGATGTCGTTGAGATGGCCGTCGTTGCACTCGAACACGAGCGGGTTGACGGTTGGCAACCCGCGCCCGATCTCAGGATTGGCAGTGATCGCGATCCGGATCTGGGCGGCCGCCACCGCCGGCACGCTGAAGGTGTTGGTCAGGGCGACGGGCGTCTCCAGCACACCGAGTTCCTCGACCTGCATGAGGCCGACGGACTTGCCGAATCCGTTGAGCACCACGCCGGCCGCCGGGACCCGGTCCCGGTATAGATCGCCACCGTGCGGCAGGACGACCGTCACCCCGGTCTGCACCTCCCCGTCGGCCAGCGTGCAATGGCCGACAGTCACGCCCGCCACATCGGTGATGGCGTCGCGGGCGCCCCGCGGCAGGCGCCCGACCCGCGGCGCCGGGCGAGGAGAGGCGGGCGCCGTCATTGGCGATCGATCTTCGGGTCAAGGGCGTCCCGAAGACCATCCCCGAGGAGGTTGAAGGCGAGCACCGTGAAGAAGATCGCCAGGCTCGGGAACAGGGCTACGTGCGGCGCCGAGACCATGTCGGCCCGGGCTTCGTTCAGCATGGCCCCCCATTCGGGCGTCGGCGGCTGCGCGCCCATCCCGAGGAAGGACAGGCTCGCCGCCGTGATGATCGAGGTGCCCAGCCGCATCGTGAAGTAGACGACGATACCCGAGATCGTACCCGGGAGGATGTGCCGAAGGAGGATTGTCCGGTCGGGAGCACCGATGCTGTGCGCGGCCTCGATATAGGTGGTGTTCTTCAGGACCAAGGTCGTGCCGCGCACGAGCCGCGCGAAGGCCGGAACGCTGAAAACGGACACGGCTACGACGACGTTGACGAGCCCCGAACCGAGTATCGCCACGACGCCGAGGGCGAGTAGGATTCCCGGGAAGGCGAACAGGACGTCTGACATGCGCATGACCAGCCGGTCCCACCAGCCGCCGTAGTAGCCCGCCAGCAGACCGAGAAGCGTACCGACGAAGCCGCCGACGGCGACCGAAAGGAAGCCTGTAGCGAGGGAGATCCGCGCACCCTCGATGATGCGACTAAGGATATCCCGCCCGAGGGGATCGACGCCCAACCAGTGTGCGACCGAGGGGCCCTCGTTGATCCGGTCGTAGTCAAAGTCGTTGACGGCGTCGTAGGGGACGATCCAGGGAGCCAGAACGGCGATCACGACCAAGAGGGCGATGAAGCCGAGCGCAGCGACGGCGACACGCTGGCGCCGGAACTTGCGCAGGAACTCGGACCACGGCGTGCGCACGCCGCTGGGGACGGATGCAATCGCGGCGGGGACGACGGTTTCGATCACGGCCAGCTCAGCTGTAGCGAATGGTCGGGTTGATGAGACCGTAGAGCACGTCCACGACCAGATTGATCAGGATGAACTCCAGGGAGAACAGCAGGACCAAGGCCTGGATCACCGGATAGTCGCGCTGATTTACGGCATCGACGAGCAGACGGCCGATGCCGGGCCAGTTGAACACCGCCTCCACGACGATTGAGCCGCCGAGGAGGAAACCGAACTGCAGGCCCATCATGGTGACGACGGGGATCAGGGCGTTGCGCAGGCAGTGCTTGGCGATGACGCTTCGCTCCTTCAGCCCCTTCGCTCGAGCCGTGCGCACGAAATCCTCGCCGATCACCTCGATGAAGGCGGCGCGCGTGAAGCGAGCCATCACGGCGGCGACGGCGGCGCCGAGGGTCAGCGAAGGCAGGATGTAGTGCCACCACGTCGCCGCACCGACGGTGGGCAGCCACCCGAGCTCCACCGAGAAGATCTGCATCAGGAGGATGCCCAGCGCGAAGGCGGGGAACGAGATGCCGGAGACGGCGAGCGTCATGCCGAACCGGTCGGGCCACTCGTTCCGGTAGACCGCGGAGACGATGCCGATCATGAGGCCGAAGGCGACGGCCCAGGCCATGCTGGTGAGCGTCAGCAGCAGCGTCGGCATGAAGCGCTCGCCGATCTCGACGGCGACCGGGCGGCGAGTGCGGATCGAGACGCCGAAATCGCCCTGCGCGAGGTGGGCGAAATAGCGGACGAACTGCTCGGGCAGCGACCGGTCAAGGCCGAGTTCGGTGCGCACCAGCGCCACCGTCTGGGCGTCGGCATCCTGTCCGGCCGCCAGGCGTGCCGGATCGCCCGGAAGCAGATGGACGAACAGGAACACCAGCACCGCGACGATCAGCAGCGTGGGCAGCAGCCCGAGGAGCCGCTTGAGCAGGAAGGTCAACATAGGCTCGCGCCTGCGATCGAAGGTTTTCGTGAGGAATGCGTGAACGCCTGCAGCGCGAGGCGGTCAGCCTTGAATGCCGCCTCGCGTCGGGTCCGGGGCCGGACGCGTCTAGGGCGTGACGGCGATCTCACCGGAATCGATGTTGCCGTCAGGCATGACGTAGACACCAGAGAGCCGCGCCGAGGTTGCGTAGAGGTTCTGCTCGGTCACGAGGGGCGCCCAGGGCGCATCCTTCATGACGATCTCCTGGGCCTTGGCGTACAGGTCGGTCTTCTCCGCGTCGCTGGTCGAGACCAGGGCCTTGGCCAGGAGAGAGTCGAATTCAGGGTTGCTGTAATAGGCCGTGTTGTTGAGCTTGGGCGGCCAGGCCTCCGTCGCCAGAAGCGGCCGTAGACCCCAGTCGGCCTCACCTGTCGAGGACGACCAACCGGCATAGTACAGACGGACCCGGGCCGTCTTCGGGTCGGGAGCGGTCTGAACCCACTCGGTGCGCTGGCCGGGCTCAAGCGCCTGGGTCTGCACCTTGATGCCGACCTGACCGAGCTGCTGCTGGATGAACTGGATCGCCTTCTGGGCGGTGGTCGTGGTGTAGGCGCTCCAGAGGCTTGCCTCGAAGCCGTTGGGGTAGCCCGCGTCCTTGAGCAGCTGGCGCGCCTTGGCGGGGTCGTAGGGCCACGGATTCATAGCGTGGGCATAGAGCACGCCCTGCGGGACGATGCCCTGCGCGGGGAAGGCGTAGCCGCTGAAGGCGACCTTGGCGAGCGCATCCTTGTTGATGGCGTAGTTGATCGCCTGACGCACCCTCAGGTCGTCAAACGGCTTCTGCAGCACGTTCATGCTGAGGTATCTCTCGATGATCGAGGCGTGCGCCTCGACCCTCAGCTTCTTGTTGGTCTCAAGCATCTTAGCCTGCTCGTAGGGGAGCGGGAAGGCGAAGTCGGCCTCTCCCGTCTGCAGCATGGCCGCGCGGGTGCCGTTCTCCGGGACAGGCTTCCAGGTGACGGTGTCGACCTTCGGGAGCCCGGCCTGCCAGTACGCGGCGAACTTTGCGCCCTTGACGTAATCGGTCTGCTTCCAGTCCACGAAGGTGAAGGGTCCGGTGCCGACCGGGTGGAAGGCGATGTCCTTGCCGTATTTCTTCAAGGCCGTCGGAGAGATGATCGCCGCCGAGGCGTGGGCGAGGGAATTGATGAACGGCCCGAAGGGCTCCTTCAGGGTGATGCGCAGGCTCGCGGGCGAGAGCACCTCGACCATCTTGATGCGGTTGAACTGATTGAAGCGGGCGAGATGGTTCTCCGGATCGAGGACACGGTCGAGATTGGCTTTGACCGCTGCCGCGTCGAACGCCGTGCCGTCGTGGAATTTCACGCCTTCGCGCAGCGTGAACGTGTAGACGAGACCGTCCGGAGACATCTCGTAGTTCTGGGCAAGAACGTTGCGGACCTTGAGGTCCTTATCAAACCCGAAGAGCCCCTCGTAGAACGACTTGGTGACGGCCGTCGTGAGCGTCGTGTTTGTATTGTACGGGTCGAGCGTCTCGGGCTGGCCGCTGATCGCCAGGATCGGATCGCCCGCCGCCGTTGCGGGAGATACCGCTACGGTCAGGAGAGTGGAAGCAAGGAGCATACGCTCGAACACGGTCAGACCTCGGGGCATGGGGGCGATCCTACTGGCGGGATTGAGGCGGGGTCAGGCGGCAAGGCCACCGACCATGTGGCGGGCGACGAAATGGCCGGGACCGACCGCTACGAGGGGCGCCACGGGCGGCTCGTCGCCAAGCGACCGGATCGGGCTCGGGATCTCGTCGGTCATGAGCCGGCCAGCACGCAGGTGGCGGCGTGCTGGGTCGGCGACCGGTACCGCCGCCATCAGCTTGCGGGTGTAGGGATGCTGCGGGTTCTCGAAGATCGCCCGGCGCGGGCCGATCTCGACGATCTGACCGAGATACATGACCGCGACCCGGTGGCTGATCCGTTCGACTACGGCCATGTCGTGGCTGATGAAGAGGTAGGCGAGGCCGAACTCCTGCTGGAGGTCGAGCATCAGGTTGACGATCTGGGCTTGGATCGACACGTCGAGAGCCGACACCGCCTCATCGGCGACGATGACCTTCGGGTTCAGGGCGAGCGCCCGGGCGATGGCGATTCGCTGGCGCTGGCCACCCGAGAACTCGTGCGGGTAGCGCTGGGCTTGGTCGGGGGTGAGGCCAACGCGTTCAAGGAGCCAAGCCACGCGGGCTTCGGCCGCCCGGCGGGTCGCGATCCGGTGAACGAGAAGCGGCTCCATGATCGAGAAACCCACCGTCAGGCGTGGGTCGAGGGACGCGTAGGGGTCCTGAAAGATGAACTGGATATTCCGCCGCAGGCCGCGCAGCTGTCCGGCAGGCAGGTCGCGGACGTTTCCGCCATCGAACTCGATCAGGCCACTCTGGCTCTCGACCAGACGCAGGAGCGAGCGGCCCGTCGTCGACTTGCCGCACCCGGATTCGCCGACCAGAGCGAGAGTCTCTCCGGGATGGAGATCGAAGCTGACCCGCTCGACCGCGCGGACCCGGCGGCGAACGCGGTCGAGTAGGCCGGCGCGAATGTCGAACCGGGTGACGAGGTCGCGCACCCGCAGGATCGGTGCGGCGCCGGGGCGAATGGTGTCGTGGGGCGGCGCCTCGTCCGGCGGGACCATATCCGCCGGAAGCTCGGCTCGCAGCAGATCGAATTTTTTCGGCAGATCGCTTCCTGCCATCGCTCCCAGCCGCGGGACGGCGGCCAGGAGAGCACGGGTATAGCCGTGGCGAGGGTCTGCGAAGAGTGCCGGGGCCGGCCCCTCCTCGACCTTGTCGCCGCGGTACATCACCAGCACGCGGTCGGCGATCTCGGCCACGACGCCCATGTCATGGGTGATGAAGACGACACCCATCTTCATCTCGGCCTGAAGGCTGCGGATAAGTTCGAGGATCTGCGCTTGGATGGTGACGTCGAGGGCGGTGGTCGGCTCGTCGGCGATGAGCAACTGGGGCTTGCAGGCCAGGGCCATGGCGATCATCACGCGTTGGCGCATCCCGCCGGAGAGCTGATGCGGATAGCGCCCGAGCACGTTGCGCGCCTCGGGGATACGCACGAGATCGAGCATGCGCAGCGCCTCGGCCCGGGCAGCTGACGCGCTCTTCCCTTGATGGACGCGAATCGACTCCGCGATCTGATCCCCAGCCGTGAAGACCGGGTTCAGCGAGGTCATCGGTTCCTGGAAGATCATCGCGATCTCGGCGCCGCGGATCGCGCGCATCCGAGCGTTCGAGGCACCCGCCAAGTCGACGATTTCGCCCGAGCGCCGCCGAAACGGCATCCGCCCGGCCGCGATCCGGCCGCCGCCGTGTTCGACGAGACGCATCAAGCTCAGCGAGGTCACGGACTTACCGGAGCCGGACTCGCCGACGATCGCCAAGGTCTCGCCCGCGTCGACATGGAACGATAGGTCGCGGACCGCCTCCACGACGCGTTCGGAGGTGGCGAAGCGGACTGTCAGGCCCTCGACGGCGACGACTTGGCGGTCCGGCAGAACGGAATGGGAAGCGGTCCCGGATGCGGTGGCCAGCATGACGGACCTCAGCGCAAGGGGGGCGATATGTGACGGGAATCACTGAAGATCGCCGTGACCGGCGTCTCGCCCGGATGGACAAGGCCACGATACATGCCCTCAGTATTGAACGGCATCGCGACTTGCCCATGGGCGTCGACCGCGATCAGCCCGCCACGGCCACCGACCGCCGCAAGGGCCTCGTGGACCACCGCACGGGCCGCCGTCTCGAGATCTTGCCCCCCGTAGGCCATGCGCGCGCAGACGTCGTGCGCCGCCGCGATGCGAATGAAAGCCTCGCCCGTGCCGGTGCAGGACACGGCGGCGGTCCGGTCGTCCGCATAGGTCCCCGCGCCGATCAGGGGTGAGTCGCCGACCCGGCCGGGACGCTTGTTGGTCATGCCCCCGGTCGAGGTCATGGCAGCGAGATGGCCGTTCCGGTCGAGCGCAACGGCGCCGATCGTCCCGAACTTGCGCGTCTCGTCGAGCGGGCCGGACGCCACGTCATGGTCGAGGGCGACCTTTCCGGCGGCCTGGGCGCGGTGGAGCTGGTCGCGGCGGGCATCCGTGGAGAAGAAGTCCGGTTCGACCATCTCAAGGCCTCGCCCCTCAGCAAATGCATCGGCACCGCCACCGGCTATGAGGACGTGCTCGCCCCCATCCATCACGGCCCGGGCCGCCCGACCGGGCCGGCGCACCCGCGTGACACTCGCGACGGCGCCCGCGCGCAGCGTGGCGCCGTCCATGACGGCGGCGTCGAGCTCGTGCGTTCCGGCGCTGGTGAAGACGGCGCCGTGGCCCGCGTTGAAGAGCGGACACTCTTCCAAGAGGTCGACGGCGAGGCCCACGACATCGAGGGCGCTGCCACCGCGCGCGAGGCAGTCCGCTCCAGCCGCCAGGATGCCGGCGAGGGCCGCGTGATAGTGTGTCTCGCCAGCATCTGCCTGGCCCTGCGCGATGGTCCCAGCACCACCGTGGATCACGAGAACGGGGCGGCGGTCGCTCATGAGGCAGCTCCGGATTGCGGGGTCTCTGACAGGTCGTCGGCTCCACCCTGGGGCGGCCAAGCGGCATAGTCGCGATCGAGCCAGGGCAGCACCGCTTCCGTGACCCGCGTCGCGGCCGGGACGAGGTCCCCGGCGGCGAACGCGAAGGCGCTTGCCAAGGCCTCCACGAGCGCTGTCAGGCTGGCATCCGAGGCAGCGAAGTAATGGCAGTCGGTCTGCGCGTAGAGCGCCAGGGTGGCGGTCGCGACGAGGGGGGAATGCGGCCCGTCGGTCAGCGCCAGCACCGCGGCCCCGTGCCTCCGGGCGATCTGGGCCAGCCGCACCGTATCGGCGAAGTATCGCGGCGTGGCGAGGACGAGGACGAGGTCATCGGGGGTCAGTCGGCGCAGGGTCCGCGCGGCGAAGCCGGGGCCTTCCAGCGTCGCCAGCAGATGGACGTCCTCGCGGTTGACGTCCAGGTTGCGCGCGAGGATCCCGGCCGGCCAGCTGCTGCTGCCCAAACCTACGACGTACACCCTCCGGGCCTGATGGATCGCCTGGACCGCTTGGGTACACGTCGCGCCGTCGAGCGTCCGCCGGGTCGCTTCGATGTTGCGGATGATGTCGGCGAGGGCCCCGTCGAGGATTTCAGGGACGGTCGCAGGCTGATCCCGGCCGACGCGCAGCTTCTCGACCGGTGCCAGGGCCTTTTCGTAACTGAGGACCAGGGCAGCGCGGAACTTCGCATAGCCCTCGTAGCCGACGGCGCGGGCGAACCGGTTAGCTGTGGCGACGGAGACGCCGACGAGGTCGGCAAGCTCGTTCACCGGCAGGGTAGCCACCTTCAACGGATGATCCAGGACGAATCGTGCGACCTGCCGATGGGCCGCGCTGAGCGCCGGGAAAGCCTTCGCGATGCGGTGTGTTACGGACGCGTCCTCAGATTGTAGGGCCACGGCGTCTCAACCGATCAAAAATTCTCTTCCGTTGCGTTTTTGAGAAATTTTCCGATCATACGCAAGCGGCCGTCTGCCGCTTTTGAGTGCGCCGGATGCACAAATCTTCGCGCTGTCGAGGGCAGGGCGAACGCGCCTGACACTTGAAGACATGACTTTCCAAGTGCCAACCGGATGCCGGTGGGCTGCGTTCAGGTGACCATCGATCGGTCAATCATCGCAATCTGGGGGTATCGGCTCGCACGGATCAGACACTGGGTTCTTAAATATTGAAAGAAAAGAAATTTTCCAGCTAAAATCTTGGTCTACCCCCAAACATCAGTCGACAAAAATATCAGAAACTCATCATAATGCTTATTTAGAGATTGAACGATAAGATATAGACGAATAAACGTTGTGCTATTTTATAATATCAGTATCCGTCGGTGGCGCCGCCCCGACTCATACCCTGACATCCACTGCTATTAATTTCGCTTCAACCGTATCGCGGCAATGAACAACGCTGCGATTGGACAGCCATCGGCGCGCCTCGAAGCGATGGTAGTCTGCGATCGACCACCCAATACGGAAGGACTGATGCTACGATGCGAACGATCGTTTATGCCGATGGCGGTTGCGACCCTAACCCCGGGCCAGGCGGTTGGGGGGTCGTCGTCGCCGCTCCGGACGGCACGGTCGAGCTGTGCGGCGGAGAGCCCGGCACAACGACCAACAACCGCATGGAGCTGACGGCGGCGATCAAGGGTCTGGAGCATTTCCCGGCCGGGGCCGCGATCGAGATGCGGTGCGACAGCCAGTACGTCGTCAAATCGGTGACCGAGTGGATGCGCGGTTGGAAGGCGAAGGGCTGGCGCACGACGACGGGTGACGTGAAGAACGTCGACCTCATGAAGCGCCTCGACGAACTGAACGCGGCGCGGGACGTCAAATGGACCTGGGTCCGGGGGCATGCCGGCGATCGTCTCAATGAGCGCGCAGACGCTCTCGTCCACCGGGGCCGTCGCGAAGCGAAGCTCGGCAAGCTCGAGTCGCGGAACAGTGCTGCGCCCATACCTGCCCCTGCGGCCGCACCAGCGTCGCCGAGCCAAGGCGCCGCCCTGCGCGTCGATCTGGCGCTCGGCCTCCAGGTCGCTCGGGCCGCGAAGGCGGCGGGTGTTACGCCCGACGCTCTGATCGACGATGCGATCCGGTTCTACCTCGAAATCGGACCGAGCGAGGTCGCCCGCCTGCGATCGAGCCGAGCAAAGTAGACGAGGCCGGTTGCGACGCCGATTGGTCGCCGGCTCGATCCCGACTTTATCACATGCGTCGGCCGCTCGGACACCAGAAGCTTTTTGGGCAAGTAGCGGCCAGTCGGCGAAGCTTCCATGAGGGGCTGCTGCATGTCGTGAGGGGGGGCCGCGACGTCCTCTTTCAGGCACCACCGCCCGAAGGAGGACCAGTGGACATCCACCCGTTTCGATCGCGGCTCTCATCAAGTGCCTGGAGCGGGCCTTCGGGCTTGCTGCAACGAGTCGGGTCGGGACACAGAAAACCCAGCAGGAGAGCGGCTGCTGCAGCTACGGCGAGCTACGGCGCTTCGGTCGCCGCGTAGCCCGTTCGTCGGCCGACTCGGGTCCCTTCGACCTCCCGAGGTTCAACCACTTGGCGGGGCCGCGAAGTGCCACAGAACGCCTTCGCGGGAATGGCCGTACCGCCCGGAGAAGATGAGCACGGCCGGCATTCGGCCAGGAGACCGTGATGTTGGCGCCGCGCAGCGTCTGGTCGGCAGCCGGCACCGCGGGGCGGACAGAGCCGCACCGGCCCCGCACAGATCCGTCCGGTCGCGGCGAGCGGGTGCGGCTCCAGCCCGGAAAAGAGCGAAGTTTCTGGTGGTGGCAGAGGGGCGGGCGCGGGAGCTTCAGCGGCGAGCCGGCCTCGATCAGCCGGCGCAGGAGACTTCCCCGATGCCGTTCTTCACTCCACGATCCGCAGCCGAGCCCAGGCACATCGCCACGCTGTCGCCGCTCTTCCTCGCGCTGCTGGCGCTCCTCGTCATGCTCGCCTCGGCTCAGGCGGCGCCCGGACCGCGCCGGGGCGGCCTGACGCTGCGCGGGTCGGCCGGCACCGCGCAGGTCGAGGCCGTCCAGCTTGCGACCGACATCGGCGTCGATGTCAGCGGCCCGACCGCCCGGACCGTCGTCACCCAAGCCTTCCGCAACACGAGTACGAACTGGGTCGAGGGCACCTACGTGTATCCCCTGCCGGAGGACGCCGCCGTGGATGGCATGAAGCTCGTCGTTGGCTCCCGCGTGATCGTCGCCGACATTCGCGAGCGGGCGGCGGCCAAGCGCGCCTACGAGGCCGCGCGGGCGGCGGGGCAGTCGGCAGCCCTGACCACCCAGGAGCGGCCCAACATCTTCACCAACGCGGTCGCCAATATCGGCCCCGGCGAGACGGTGCTTGTCCAGATCACCTATCAGCAGACGATCCCCGTCTCCGGCGAGACGCGGATGCTGCGCCTGCCCCTGGTGGTCGCGCCCCGCTACAATCCCACCCCTGCCTCGGTGGCGGCAGTCTCCCTCGACGCCGTGGTCGAGGCGGCCCGCGACCCGGTTCCGGATCGCGCCCGGATCAGCCCGCCGGTGCTCGACCCGTCGATCTCCCGATCGACCAACCCCGTCGCCGTCACGGTTCGGCTTCGGGCGGGTTTCGACGTCGGAGCCGTTCGCAGCGCGACCCACGCGATCAGCGTGACAGAGACCAGCCCGGAGGCCCGGACCATCACCCTGGCCAACGGCGTCGCGCCGGCCGACCGTGACCTCGAGCTGACCTGGGCGCCGGTCCCGGGCCGGATGCCCGGCCTCGGCCTGTTCCGCGAGACCGTCGCCGGCCGGACTTACCTGCTGGCCGCCGTGAACCCGCCCGCGATCGAGGCCGACACGGCCTCCCGGCCGGCGCGCGACGTCATATTCGTCATCGACAATTCCGGCTCGATGTCCGGCGCCTCGATGCGGCAGGCCAAGGCCGGGCTGCTGGCCGGCCTCGGGCGCCTGACTCCGCAGGACCGCTTCAACGTCATCCGCTTCGACGACACCTGGGACGCGCTGCATCCCGTACCCGTGCCGGCGACGCCGGATGCCCTGGCAGAGGCCGAACGCTTCGTCGCCGCCTTGGAGGCTCGCGGCGGCACCGAGATGCTGGCGCCACTCAAGGCCGCCCTGGCCGATCCCCATGCGGAGGACGGGCGCGTGCGCCAAGTCGTGTTCCTCACCGACGGAGCCGTCGGTGACGAGGAGCAGATCTTCGCGGCGATCCACGCGAATCTTGGGCGCTCGCGCCTGTTCATGGTCGGCATCGGCTCGGCGCCCAACGGCCACCTGATGCGCCACGCCGCCGGGATCGGACGCGGCAGCTTTACCGAGATCCGCGACCTCGCGCAGGTCGGCGAACGGACCCGCGCACTCTACGAGAAGCTTGAATCTCCCGCCGTCACCGACCTGACCGCGACCTTCTCGGTTCCGGGCGTCGAGGTCACGCCGGGTGCGCTGCCCGACCTGTACCGCGGCGAGCCTCTGGTCTTCGCCGCGCGGCTGCCGAGGACTGCCGAGGGGACCGTGACCGTCGCGGGCCGGGTGGGCGGCCGGACCTGGAGCCGGACGCTGCCGCTCGCCGAGGCGGACGCGGGCGCCGGCATCTCCAAGGTTTGGGCGCGCTCCCGGATCGGCGAGACCGAGACGACGCGCCTGACCGGGCGACTCGGCGCGGACGCGGCCGACGCCACCATCCTGGCCCTCGCCCTGGAGCACGGCCTGACGACGCGGCTGACTGCTCTCGTAGCCATCGACGCCACCCCGCGCCGGGCGCCGGGCACGCCCCTCGTCGCCGCCGACCTGCCGCTGAACCTGCCGGCGGGCTGGGACTTCGCCAGAGTGTTCGGCACGGACCGGCCCGACGACGCGCCAGCCGACGAAAAGGCGGCCCGAATCGTGCCGATCAGTGCCGATGGCGCGGCCGTTGACCTGCCGCAGACGGGGGCCGGTATCCTGGCGGAGCTTAGCCTGGGCCTTCTCCTCGCTCTCCTGGGCCTACTGCTGGGCGCCGGTCATCGGTCCGGCGGCCGGCGGACCGGGGAAATATGATGCGCCGTCATCTCGGACCCGGGCGGGGGAGGGCCCTCGCGACCCTCCTCACCCTTGCGGGCCTCGCGCTGACAGCGCAGGCCGCCTGGATACCCGTCAAGGCCATTCTGGCGCAGGTGCTGCTGGAGCGTGCCTTCGCCCGCAGCCTGGCCGGGCGGCAGCCCGCCAAGCCATGGCCCTGGGCCGACACCGAGCCGATCGCCCGGCTCACCGTCGCGGGCCGCAGCTTCGTGGTCCTGCGGGGCGGGAGCGGGCAGGCCCTGGCCTTCGGCCCCGGCCATCTGGACGGCACCCCGGAGGCCGGCGAACCCGGTACTGCGGTCTTCGCCGCGCACCGCGACACGCAGTTCGCGGGACTGGGGCAGATCGGCCCCGGCGATTCGGTCACGGTGACGGGCCGGGACGGCCGAACCTTGCGCTTCCGCGTCACCGGCACGCGGGTTGCGCGCTGGGACGCCTCGGGCATCGACCCACACGCCCCGGGACGGCATCTCGACCTCGTCACCTGCTGGCCCCTGGAGGCGCTGCAGGCCGGTCCGCTGCGGCTGATCGTCGAGACCGAGTTGGCGTCGGAGGCAGGGCGTTCCTGATGGGCCGGCGTGGCTGGCCAGCTTGGCCGCGCTTGCGCAAATGTGCGGTTTCATGCGGATCTGTACGGATCGAGCCTGCGCGAGCCTTGTCCGTGAACGAAGTTGAACTGTCCGCAGCGCAGAGCCGCGCCATCGCCCAGAATGTACGCGAGGCGCTGGCCCGCCGACGCATGTCTCGGCAGACGCTGGCCGATGAGGCCCGGATCAGCATCTCGACCCTGGAGAAAGCACTCGCCGGCCGCCGGCCGTTCACCCTGGCAACCACGATCCGGCTGGAGGAGGCGTTGGGCCAATCCCTGCGGCAGCCGGCGGAGCAGGCACCGGTTCCGGAACTGCCCCGTCACGCCCCCGACGAACTCGGGGCCTACGCGCGTCAGGGTGTGTCTTGGCTGGAGGGCTGTTACCTCACCCTACGCCCCTCGTTCGAGACGGCGGGAGTGATTTTCGCCTACCGAACCGAGATTGCCTGGGACACGGACAGCGCGCGCTTGGTATTCCGTGAGGCCGAGCGGATCGATGCGCCGTTCGCACAGTCCGGCAGTGTCGCCGTTCCCAGCCAATCAGGCATGGTATACTTAACGACCAACTGGCACGGGCAGCATCGTCTCGCGGTGCTAGGCCGTCCCAATATTCGAGGCGAGATGTACGGGATTCTCACCACGCTGCACGCGGGCCGCGGCATGCAGCTCACGCCCGCTGCTGCCCCGCTCGCCCTGCTCCCGGAGCGCGTTGCGGCTGAACTCCGTTACGGCCGCATCGCTCCGCATGAGGCGACTTACGCAGCCTATCGAGCGCATCTGGATCGTGTCCACGCGGACGGCTACGCCACTTTCTTCGTAAGCGTTTCCTAGCTGGAACGGCACCAGCCTAATTCACGTACCCGATCGCTTCCAACGGGGTGATCCAACATGAACGTTACTGCATCGCCGATCTGGAGTTGACCCCGTTTGTGGTTCACGACCTATGGGAGCTCTCGGGCGGTGACGGCTTTGTTGGCGAAAGCTCGGGGCACAAAGCCATCCGGGGCTGTGTGGGGTCGATCTTCGGTGTCGTGGTACCTCCATTCCTCGACGCGCTCGCGAGCATCCGCCAACGACAGGAACCACGAGACGTTCAGGCACTCCGCCGGTAGACGGCCGTTGACCGACGCGATGTCGGCGTTGTCGGTCGGTCTGCCTGGTCGGGAGAAGTCGAACTCGACCCCGTTGAAGTAGGTCCACCGGTCAAGCATGCGGCCGGCAGAATTGGGGTGTGCAGCCGCCGGTAGGCATAGAGCACGTGCGCTACGGCCAACTCCTTCAGCCGCATCCGCAGCGCGACCTGAGGGTCGGATCGCTTCCTTTAGCGCTGCGACAGACGACAGGCGACCGACGCCGGTGGCCTGGCAGGCCCGACGCTCGACTCGAGCCTCGGGCCACCTTGCAGGTGACCGGCGACTTCACGGCGAGCGCAGGGCCTTACCGCTGTCGCGTCAGGACATCCTGCAACATCGAGCGGTCCAGCGTCAGGTCGGCCACCAACCTCTTGAGCTTGCCGTTCTCGTCTTCCAGCTGCTTGAGCCGCCGGATCTCCGGCAACCCAGGCCGACGAACTGTTTCTTTCACTGGTGGAACGTAGGCTCGGACCACCCCCCTTCCGGCAGACCTCGTCCACCGTCTCACCGTTCTGCGCCTGCCGCAGGGCAAAGGCGCCCCGTTCGTTCGTGAAGCGCTTGCGGGGCATGGCATCCCCCGTCCGGGGTTCGGGATGCCCGAAAAACTCGCGCTCAGCCGTGGATCAGTTTGCTGGGTCAGGGTCCCGACAACCAGCTAGCCCAGGCTCTACCGAACGCGGCGTATCGTCGTGGGGGCCGGCGCACAATCCGCCTCAAGCTCAAGCCCGGGAGCCTCCACTTCTCCTGGGGCTCCCGCTCGCTGCACACCGACGAAGCGTGTGATGCCGACGCGATCCGCGCCATCGTGCTGCTGCACTACGCCGATCCGCACGCTGACAGCCGGATCAAGCAGGTGCTCCGCTGGCGATGACTCCGCAGTCGCCCGTCACGCCGCTGCCATGCGCGTCGTGGCGCCCTCCCAGTCGGCGCCCCAATCCTGCACCACGTGGCCTGGGGAGACCTCACGGTACAGCCGCTCCGGCGGCGCGTAGTCCGGTGCCCGGATCGGGCTGCGGATCTCGTCGTCCGGCAGCGCGTGACGGTCCCGGCGGCGGGCAGGGTCGGGGACCGGGACGGCGGCCAGCAGCTTCTTCGTATAAGGGTGCTGGGGGTCGCCGAACACGGCCGCGCGGGGGCCGATCTCCACGATCTCGCCGAGATACATCACGGCGACCCGGTGACTCACCCGCTCGACCACTGCCATGTCGTGGGAGATGAAGAGATAGGCGAGCCCCATCTCGGCCTGCAGGTCGAGCATCAGGTTGACCACCTGTGCCTTCACCGAGACGTCGAGCGCCGAGACCGCCTCGTCGGCCACGATCAGGCGGGGGCGCAAGGCCAGCGCCCGGGCGATGCAGATCCGCTGGCGCTGGCCGCCGGAGAACTCGTGCGGGAAGCGCCCCGCGGCCTCGGCCGGCAGCCCGACCCGGGTCAGCAGCGCTTCCGCCCGCGCGCGCGCCTCGCGACCCGTGGCTAGGCGGTTGATCAGCAGGGGCTCGGCCACCGCGGCGCCGACGCTCATGCGCGGGTCGAGACTGGCGAACGGGTCCTGGAAGATCATCTGCATCCGCTGGCGCCGCAGGCGCAGGGCCTTGGGGTCGAGGGCGGCGACGTCCTCGCCGTCGAGCAGGACCGAGCCGGAGAGCGGCTCGACCAGTCGCAGGATCGAACGGCCGGTGGTGGACTTGCCGCAGCCGGATTCCCCGACCAGCGCCAGAGTCTCGCCGGCCGCCAAGCTGAACGAGACCCGCTCGACCGCGTGGACGCGCCCGGTCACCCGGCCGAACAGGCCGCCGCGCATCTCGAACCGGGTGGTCAGGTCGCGCACCTCCAGGATCGGGCGCTCGGCCGCCTTGACGGTGTCGGGGGTTTCGGGCGTCGGCTCGGCGACGCCGGTGGCGCGGTCGATCACGGGGAAGCGCATCGGCCGGGCCCGCCCCGCCATGGCGCCGAGCCGCGGCACGGCCGCCAGCAAGGCCCGGGTGTAAGGATCCTCGGGCGCGGCGAAGATCCGGGCGGTGGGGCCGGCCTCCACGGCGCGGCCACGATACATCACCACCGTGCGGTCGGCGATCTCGGCGACCACGCCCATGTCGTGGGTGATGAACAGGACCGACATGCCCTCCTCGTCCTGGAGGCTCTTGATCAGGTCGAGGATCTGGGCCTGGATCGTCACGTCGAGCGCCGTGGTCGGCTCGTCGGCGATCAGGAGCTTGGGCCGGCAGGCCAGCGCCATGGCGATCATCACCCGCTGGCGCATGCCGCCGGAGAACAGGTGCGGGTATTGATGGATCCGCGACCGGGCGCCCGGGATCCGGACCTTGTCGAGCAGCCGGACCACCTCGGCCTCGGCGCCGGCCCGCGACAGGCCCCGGTGCCGGATCAGCGCCTCGGCGATCTGGAAGCCGACGGTTAGGACCGGGTTCAGGGAGGTCATCGGCTCCTGGAAGATCATGGCGATGGCATCGCCCCGGACCTGGCGCATCTCGGCCTCGGAGGCGGTGAGCAGTTCCCGGCCCTCGAACCGCACGCTGCCGCCGACGCGGCTGGCGTCCCGGGCGAGCAGCCGCATGATCGACATCGCGCTCACACTCTTGCCGGAGCCGGATTCGCCCACCAGCGCCACGGTCTCCCGGGGGCCGATATCGAATGAGACGCCATGCACCACCTCGCGCCACTGCCCGTCGGAGCGAAAGGCGGCGGTGAGGTCGCGCACCGAGAGGATCGGATCCGTCACGGGCTCAGCTCCTTGACCAGTCCTGGTTTCAAAAGGTCCGGGACCTTTCGCGGGTGCAGGGCGGAGCCCTACGGCGGAGGTGCCCGTTAGAAAACCCGGCGCGGGTCGAGGGCGTCGCGCAGGCCGTCGCCGATGAAGTTGATCGCCAGCACGGTCAGGAAGATCGCGCCGCCGGGGAACAGCGCCCAGTGCGGGGCGACGTCGAGATGGTCCTTGGCGTCGAACAGCAGCCTGCCCCAGGTCGGGATGTCCGGGGGGAAGCCGAGGCCCAGGAACGAGAGCGTCGATTCCGCGATGATCGCCGCCGAGACCTCGATGGAGGCGGCCACGATCACCGGCCCCAGGGCGTTGGGCAGGATGTGGCGGCGGACGAGGTGTCCGGTGGTGGCGCCCTGCGAGCGGGCCGCCTCGACGAACTCCTTCTCGCGCAGCGTGAGGAACTGCGCCCGCACCAGCCGGGCGACCGGCATCCAGCGCAGGCCGCCGATCACCGCGACGATCATGAGAAAGACGCCGCCCTGGACCCCGAACACGGCCTTCAGGCTGTCGCGGAACAAGTAGATCACCAAGAGCAGCAGCGGCAGCTGCGGCAGCGACAGGAACAGGTCGGTCAACCACATCAGCGCCGGATCGAGCAGGCGGCGCGACATGCCGGCCAGCGCCCCGACCACGACCCCGATCAGGCTTGCCACCGCCATGGCGGCGAAGCCGACCGCGAGCGAGATCCGGCCGCCGTAGATCATCCGGGCGAGCAGGTCCTGGCCAAGGTCGTCGGTGCCGAACGGGTGCGCCCAGGACGGCCCCTGGAGCTGAGCCGAGAAGTCGATGTCGTCGATGGCCAGCGGCCAGACGAGGCCGCCGAACAACACCCCGCCGACCAGCACCGCCAGCACGGCGACGCTGGCCAGCGCCAGCCGGTGCCGGCGGAAGCGCCGCCAGGTCTCCCGCCCAGGCGAGGCCGGGGAGCGGGCCAGGGGGGACGCCTCAACGGAGGGCGATGCGAGGGTCGAGCCAGCCATAGAGCAGGTCCGCGACGAGGTTGAACAGGACGACGAGGCCCGCGAACACGAAGGTCACGGCCATCACCACCGGGGTGTCGTTGGCCAGCATCGCGTCGATCAGCAGGGAGCCTATGCCGGGGATCCGGAAGATCTGCTCGGTGACGATGGCGCCGCCGAACACCGCCGGGATCTGGAGGGCGACGAGGGTCACCACCGGGATCAGGGCGTTGCGGGCGACGTGCCGGCGGGTGACGGTGCCCTCGGTCAGCCCCTTGGCCCGGGCCGTGGTGACGTAGTCGAGGCGGGCGACGTCCAGCGCCGAGGCGCGCACGTAGCGTGTGTAGGAGGCGGCCTGGAAGAAGCCCAGCACCGCCACCGGCATGATCGCCTGCCGCACGCTCTCCCAGGCCCAGGCCAGCCCCGTGCCGGGCAGGTCGGCTTGGTAGACGAAAGGTAGCCAGCCGAGCTTGATCGAGAACAGCAGGATGAACAACAGGCCGGTGAAGAAGGTCGGCAGCGAGAAGCCCACGAAGGCCAGGGTGTTGGCGACCTGGTCGGCCAGCGAGTAGGGCCGGCGGGCGGCGTAGAGCCCGACCGGCACCGCCACCAGCAGAGCCAGGACCTGCGAGGACCCGACCACGAACAGCGTGGTCGGCAGCCGCTGCAGGATCAACGTGTCGACGTTCACCCGACTGGCGAAGGAGAAGCCCCAGTCGCCGTGCAGCATCGCCCAGAGCCAGCGCAGGTAGCGGGTGAAGATCGGGTCATCGAGCCCGAACTTGAGCCGCAGGGCCGCGCGGACCTCCGGGGGCACGTTCGGGTTGGCGGCGAGCTCGCCGAACGGGTCTCCCGGGGCAAGGGCCAGGACGACGAACAGGATCAGGCTGATCCCGAGCAGGCTCGGGATCGCGATCAGGAGCCTGCGCAGGATGTAGGCGCCCATGGCGCGCGGCTCCCGCTCAGGCCTCCCGGCTCCATTCGGGCAGGAACGCCAAGTCGTTGTCCCAGCCGCTGCGCGGGGCCACCAGCTTGGCGGCGGCCCCCGAGACCTCCGCCCGATGGATCAGCGGCAGAATGTTCTCCGAGACCGCGAGGTCGTTGGCCTTGATCAGCAGGGCGGCGCGCTTGACCGGGTCGAGTTCGGCCTGGGCGTCCCTGTAGGCGGCGTCGTAATCCGCGTTGCGCCAGCGCGCGATGTTGCGGCCCTGCCACTTGTTGTCCTTGGTGGCGGCCTCCCACGAGACGTACTGGAGCAGCCAGGTCGAGGGATCGGCCTGGGTCATGCTGATCGCGTACATCTCCATGTCCGCGTAGAAATGCGGGAACGTGTCCGGGTTGGCGGTGTCGGAGGAGAAGAACACCGAGCCGGTGACCGATTTCAGCTCGATCTCGATCCCGGCCTTGGCCGCCGCCTGCTTGATGATCGCCTGGGTCTTCTGGCGCGGGGCGTTGATCGAGGTCTGGAACAGCAGCTTCAGGCGCTTGCCGTCCTTGGCCCGCACGCCGTCCGAGCCTCTCGCCCAGCCGGCCTCGTCGAGGAGCGCGTTGGCCTTGGCCGGGTCGAAGGCGAAGCGGGTGTTCTTGGAGACGAAGCGCTCCGGGCCGTTGACCGAGTTGGCCGTGGCCCGGCCGGTCCGGCCGTAGATGTAGTCCTGGATCGACTTGCGGTCGACCAGCAGGTTCATCGCGTGGCAGACCTTCGGGTCCGAGAAGGCGGGGTGCTTGGTCTTGAGCGAGGAGCGTTCGCCGTCGACCTCGATGTTCGGGTCGGTGGTGTTGAGCAGCAGGAACTCGAGCTTGCCGCCGTAGACGACGTCGACCCGGCCCTTGCCGCCGGTCTCCAGGCGCTTGAGCACCTCGTCCTCGACGAGCAGGTTCCAGGCGTAGTCGTACTCGCCGGTCTGGAGCACCGCGCGGGCTGCCGAGACCGCGTCGCCGCCGCCCTTCATCTCGATGGTGTCGAAGTAGGGCCGGTTGGGCAGGTGGTAGTTCGGGTTGCGCTCGCCCCGGACGATGTCGCCGGGCCGGAACTCGAGGAACCGGTACGGCCCGGTGCCCACGGGGGCGAGGTTCTGCGGCGCATCTCGGGACTTGGCCCCGGTATAGGCGGCGAACAGATGCTTGGGGATCACCATGCCGACGGTACCCACGAAGGCATCGCTCCAGTACGGCGTCGGCTTGTCGAACAGGATCCGGACGCTGAGGTCGTCGACCTTCTCGACCGTGCAATCCTTGTAGGAGCCGATCGTCACCGCCGCGGTGGCGGGGTCGCGGGCATAGGCCCAGGTGAACACGAGGTCGTCGGCGGTGAGCGGCTTGCCGTCGTGCCACGTCACGCCCGGCTTGATCTTCCAGACCACCGAGCGGCCGTCGGCGGCCAGCCCGCCATTCTCCTTGGACGGGATCTCGGCGGCCAGCACCGGCACGAGGTTGCCGTCCGCGTCCCAGGCGGCGAGCGGCTCGTAGAAGATCCGCGAGGCCTCCTGGTCCTTCGTGCCGATGGCGAAATGCGGGTTGATCAGGGTCGGCGCCTGCCACCAGAGCAAGCGCAGCGCACCGCCGCCGCCAGCCTTCGCCGCCTTGTAGCCGCCCCGGATGTCGGCGGCCATCGCCACCCCGTTGCCTGCCAGCATCAGCCCCGCCATCGGCGCGGAAAGGCCGACGGCCAGCATCCGCTGCACGAAGCCGCGCCGCGACAAGCGGCCGACCTTCACCTGCCCGATGAGCCCGCGCAGATCCCGCTCGTCCATGCACCTATCCCTGATTGCCGCCGCGACCCGCATAGCATCCTTCTGGGTGCGGCTTTGGCAAGGCCCTTGGCAAGGGGCGCGCCAGTTACGCTTGGGGCGAAACGTCGTCGCCGGGGCTCGGCAGCCTGGCCCCGGGCCTGCATGACGGGGCCCGACACGCAGGCCGCCGCACCCGCTATGGATGCGCATCAACGCGAGACACGCTCGGAGACGACGAGATGGACAACCGCAACACCGTGTGGCGCCACGTCGATACGCAGAAGGCGCGGCTGATCGCCCTGTCCGAACGCGTGTGGGGCATGCCGGAGGTCTGCTACACGGAAGAGCGCTCCTGCGCCGAGCACGCGGCGGAGCTGCGCCATCAAGGCTTCCGCGTCACCGAGCAGGTCGCCGGCATCCCCACCGCCGTGATGGGCGAGGCGGGAGAGGGCGGTCCGGTCATCGCCTTCCTGGGCGAGTACGACGCGCTACCAGGACTGTCGCAGGAGGCGGGGATCGCCGAGCACCGGCCCGTGGAGCAGGGTGGCCACGGCCATGGCTGCGGCCACAACCTGCTCGGGGCGGCGGCGTTGCTGGCCGCGACCGCCGTGAAGGACTGGCTCGCCGAGACCGGCACCCCCGGCCGCGTGCGCTATTACGGCTGCCCGGCCGAGGAGGGCGGGGCCGCCAAGGCGTTCATGGTCCGCGAGGGCGCCTTCGCGGATGCCGACATCGCGATCTCCTGGCACCCCGGCAGCTTCTGGGAGGTGGCGCCCCCGGTGGCGCTCGCCAACACCCGGGCGGATTTCATCTTCACCGGCCGGACCGCCCACGCGGCGGCCGCGCCGCATCTCGGCCGCTCGGCGCTGGACGCGGTGGAGCTGATGAGCGTCGGCGTGAACTACATGCGCGAGCACATGCCCTCCGACGCAAGGGTGCACTACGCCTATCTCGACGCCGGAGGCATCGCCCCCAACGTCGTCCAGGCGAGCGCCCGGGTGCGGTACTCGATCCGAGCGCGGGACCTCCCGGGCATGCTCGCCCTGGTCGAGCGGGTGAAGAAGGTGGCCGAGGGCGCCGCCCTGATGACCGAGACCGGCGTCGAGGTGCGGATCGTCAGCGCGGTGTCGAACCTCCTGGGCAACGACCCGCTGGAGCGGGCGCTCCACGGCGTCATGGAGGACCTCGGCCCCCCGCATTTCGACGAGGCCGACCGGGCCTTCGCCGGCGCGATCCGGGGGACGCTCAGCGACGGCGACATCGATGCCGTGTTCCGCGCCATCGGGCTGCCCCGTACGGAGGCACCGCTCGCCGATTTCCTGGTCCCGCGCGACGCTCCGCGCAACCCGGCGGTGGGCTCCACCGATGTCGGCGACGTGAGCTGGGTGGTGCCGACCGTGCAGGCCCACGCGCCCACGGTGGCGATCGGAACCCCGTTCCACACCTGGCAGGTGGTCGCCCAGGGCCGCAGCCCGGCCGCCCACAAGGCGATGGTTCAGGTCGCCAAGGCGATGGCCGCCACCGGCGCCCTGGCGCTCACCGATCCGGCCCTTCGCGAGGCCGCCAAGGCCGACCTCGCACGCCGGGTCGGCGCCGCCGGCTACGTCTCGCCGCTGCCGCCGGAGGTGGTGCCGCCGCTGCGGATGTCGGTGGGGTGAAGGCGGCGGCAGGCCACGCGCGCCTTTCCCTCCCCGTGGGGTGGGGAGGGAGCGCGACTGCCGTGAAGGCGATGCACCGTCGCTGGCCCAACCCCGCATACCGAAACCCGCCCGGAACAGGTATGACCCGATCCGGGCGGCACGCGCCCCGCACGGCATCACGATGGACGTCACTCCCTCCGAAGAAACATGCGTGGCCATCGTCGGCCTGGGCTATGTCGGGCTGCCGCTCGCCCTGGCGTTCGGGCAGGGCCTGCGCACGATCGGCTACGAGCGCGCGACCGCCAAGGTCGCGGCCTACCGGGACGGGATCGACCCGGCCGGCGAGATCGAGCCGGGGGCATTCCGGGCAGCCCAGTACCTGTCGATCACCGACGACCCGGCCGCCCTGTCGAGGGCCGACGTGATCATCGTCACGGTGCCGACGCCGGTCGACGACGCCCAGAGCCCGGATTTCAGCCTGCTCACCGAGGCCTCCGCGCTGGTCGGGCGGCACATGCGGCCCGGGGCGACCGTGGTGTTCGAATCCACGGTCTATCCGGGCGCCACCGAGGAGGTCTGCGTGCCCGTGCTGGAGCGGCATTCCGGCCTGCGCTGGAAAACTGATTTCTGGGTCGGCTACTCGCCGGAGCGGATCAATCCCGGCGACCGGGAGCACAGCCTCGCCAAGGTCGTGAAAATCGTGGCCGGCGACACGCCCGAAACCCTGGACCGGCTCACCGCGCTCTACGGGACGATCATCGAGGCCGGGATCCACGCGACCTCGTCGATCCGGGTCGCGGAGGCCGCCAAGGTGATCGAGAACACCCAGCGCGACCTGAACATCGCGCTGATGAACGAGCTGTCGCAGATCTTCGACAAGCTCGACCTCGACACCCTGGAGGTGCTGCGGGCCGCCGGCACCAAGTGGAATTTTCTGCCGTTCCGCCCGGGGCTGGTCGGTGGCCACTGCATCGGGGTCGATCCCTATTACCTGACCCACAAGGCCGCGATGGTCGGCCACCATCCGCAGGTGATCCTGGCCGGGCGTCGCATCAACGACAGCATGGCGGCCCATGTCGCCCGCAAGACCGTCAAGCTGATCGTCCGGCAGGGGGCCCGCAATGGCGGCGGTGCCCGGGGCGCCAAGGTCATCGTGCTGGGTTTGACCTTCAAGGAGAATTGCTCGGACCTGCGCAACTCCAAGGTGGCCGACCTGGTCCGGGAGCTGGCGGAGTTCGGCTGCGCCGTCTCGGTCCACGATCCCCGCGCGCGCAAGGACGAGGCCAGGGCCGCGTACGGCATCGACCTGATCGACTGGGCCGATCTGCCCGACCAGGCCGACGCCGTCGTGGTGGCGGTGCCGCACCGGGACTATGCCGAGCGCCCCCCAGAGGAGATCGCCGCCCGGCTCAAGGCCGGGGGCCTGATCGTGGACGTGAAGGCGCTCTACGACCCGGCCGCGTTCCGGGCGCTGGGGCACGAAGTCTGGCGGTTATAGAGAGATGTGAACCCGCACGGCCGCCGGCCCTGCGATGATGCGGCGGGAGCGGATCCGCGACATGCAAGAGACCAGCGTCACCGAGGAGCCGGGGTCGGATTTCGCCGGCCGGCACACGCGCTATCCAGAGGCGCAGATCCGCAGGATCCTGAACGACACGCGCACGATCGCGCTGGTCGGCGCCTCCGCGAACCCGGCCCGCCCGAGCTGGATCGTGCTGAAATACCTGCTCGACCGGGGCTATGCGGTCATCCCGGTCAATCCCGGGCTCGCCGGGCAGGAGCTGCTCGGGCGGCGGGTGGCGGCCGCGCTCGCCGAGATCCGTGAGCCGATCGACATGGTCGAGATCTTCCGCAACTCTGCCGCCGCCGGCCCGCTGGTGGACGAGGCGCTCGCCCTCGACCCGCCGCCGAAGGTGATCTGGATGCAGCTCGGCGTGCGCGACGACGCCGCCGCCGCCCGGGCCGAGGCCCGCGGCCTCGCGGTGATCATGAACCGCTGCCCGAAGATCGAGTACGGCCGGCTCTCGGGGGAGATCGGCTGGACCGGGGTGAACTCCCGCATCATCACCGCGAAGAAACCGGTTCTGGCGGGCCGGGGCGTCCAGAGGCTCACCATCGCCGAGCGGGGCAAACGCCCGGAGTGAGGGACGCGGTATCATGATACCGCTAAGGCGAAGTCATTCCAGCGAAAAGCGTTTTCGGGATTTCGATTTTGTCGGTTGACGGAGCGGGCATCCCCGGCTATCCACCGGCCGTCGCCGCCGCGTGCTCCCCACGCGGCGGCTCGTTTTTCGGCACCCCGAGGCTGTCCGCGTCCCGATCCGTCGGGGTTCCGGCGCATCGGAACCCTGGGATCTCACCATGAAGACCACCTCGCTAAAGCCCGCCGAGGTCGACAAGAAGTGGATCGTGATCGACGCGGAGGGCCTCGTCGTCGGCCGCCTCGCCTCGATCGTCGCGATGCGCCTGCGCGGCAAGCACAAGGCCGCCTACACGCCCCACGTCGATTGCGGTGACCACGTGATTGTCGTCAACGCGGACAAGGTGAAGTTCACCGGCCGCAAGTACGTCCAGAAGCGCTACTACTACCACACCGGCTACCCGGGCGGGATCAAGGACCGCACGGCCAAGTTCATCCTCGAAGGGCGCTTCCCCGAACGCGTGGTCGAGAAGGCCGTCGAGCGCATGCTGCCCCGCGGCCCGCTCTTCCGGCAGATCCTCGGCAACCTCCGCGTCTACAAGGGCGCCGAGCACCCGCACGTGGCCCAGCAGCCGCAGGCGCTCGACGTCGGCGCCCTCAACCGCAAGAACGTGAGCGCTTGATCATGGCGACCCTCCAGTCCCTCGCCGACCTCAACCGGGCGAACACCGGCGCGGTGGATCCCGCCAACGAGGCGCCGGTCCACGTCCAGAAGCTGGACACCCAGGGCCGCGCCTACGCCACCGGCAAGCGCAAGGACGCGGTCGCCCGCGTCTGGATCAAGCCGGGCAACGGCACGGTCACGATCAACAAGCGTCCGGTCGAGGTCTACTTCGCCCGTCCGGTGCTGCGCATGATCCTGCGCCAGCCGCTGGAGATCGCCGGCCGCGTCGACCAGTACGACATCAACGTCACGGTCGCCGGCGGCGGCCTCTCGGGCCAGGCCGGCGCTGTGCGCCACGGCCTCTCGAAGGCGCTGACCTACTACGAGCCGGAGCTGCGCGCCCCGCTCAAGCGCGAAGGCTTCCTCACCCGCGACGCCCGCGTCGTCGAGCGCAAGAAGTACGGCCGCAAGAAGGCCCGCCGCAGCTTCCAGTTCTCGAAGCGCTAATCCGCGGTCTCATCGACGGTTTGGAAGAGGGCGGTTCCTGCGGGAGCCGCCCTTTTTCGTGTTTGGACGCAGCGCAGGAAACCGGAATCTGACCGCGATCGGATTGGCTGTCGCGATGTCCGAGTTGGGTGGATTGCGGTCTGTCCGCTGATTGGCGGCAGATCGACAAAGCGGTCATCCAGCATTGCCGATCTACCCCGGGATGAAGAACCCCGGCGGAGACCAGCCAGGCCCACGTAATTATGAGGAAAGGCATCGCCGAGGAGGGTTCGGACCATCTTCTCGGCTACAATCCCGACTTGATCGATGCAACGAGGTCCATGTCGCCATCCGCAATCCCTAGCGTCGTCGTTCCATGACCAAGCGCTTCAACTTCGAGGACCAGAATGCGCAGCACAGCCTCCACGAGAAAGCTCGGCATGTCTCACCGTTCGGCCTGTGCGCTGGCCCTCCTGTCGGGGATCTCGGCCACACCCGTGGTGGCGGTCACGCCGGTGACACCGGTGGGCGTCGAGAGCTGCGACGCCTTCCTGGAAGCCTATGCCCAATGCGCGGCCAGCCCCGGCGTACCGGAAGCCGCTCGCCCCGGCATCCGCCAGGGCATCAACACGATGCGCGAGAGCTTCCGCGACTCGGTCCTGCGCAACGAGGCGGCGCGTCCGACCGTGGCCTATCAGTGCGCCCAGGCTCATGAGGCCGTGCGCAAAAGCTTGGTCGACGCATTCAAATGCGATTTTCCCGCCGCACCCGCGGCCTCACAGGCCCTGTTGCAGAGCCCGCCGCCACCGCCGGGCTCGCCTCGGGCGACCGCCCGCCCGGCGCCGACGCCCGAGGCTCAGGCGCTGGCAAAGGCCAATGCTTACACCGAGGCCCAGAACCACCTCGTCCGGTCGCATCCCCTGGAGCAGCAGTTGGCCGACTACCGGCGCGACAACGAGCGGGTGCTCAAGCTCGGAACGAAGTTCGGCGCCAACGCCTGGTACCACTTCGGCATCGTGGATTTCGATGGGGTCATCGACGAGTTGGAGAAGGCCGTTGCCTTGCCGGGCGTCGTGCCAGAGGTGGATGCTCAGGCCTCCCGGCTGCTGGCAGCCCTGCGTGAGGTCAATCCCATCCTGAAGGCGCTCACGCGCTATCAGACCACACGCGAGTTCAAAGAGGATGGCTTCAAGTTCGCCCGCGAGCAGCACGCGATCCTCGTTCCCAGAGTCGACGCGGCCGCCAAGGCGATGGACGCGTATGGCACGGCCCTGTTCGAGCGCGAGATCGCCCGGGATGAGCTCCGCCTGGCGGCGCTGCCGGAGGATGCGCCGGCACGGCGCCTCCTCTCCACCAGCCTCACCCTGCGCCGCGCAGTCCGGCGGTTCGAGGCACTGGGACCGAAGGCGGATGTCGCTCCCTTCCTGACCGCACTCGGCGAGGTCTCGAACGCCAACCGCCACCTCGGCACGGTTCTCGACGGCATGAGCCCGAAGGCGAACTCATCCTGCACCGTCTACACCGACACGGTTGCAAGCGTGATTGGGCATGGCCGGGACGTCGCCCGGGACATTCGCGCCAAGAGTGATCCGAGCCAACCGGCGCAACGCTTCAACGAGACCTACAACCGCTCGGTACGCGATCTAGAATCTTGCCATAAGAATGAGAGTCGGGTGCGTCCAGGCTGAGGTCAGCCGAAGATCGCTGAAGACAGGACTGATGTCTCCTTCAAGGTAAACGCTCGTCCTTACGCCTCCGTAAGTCTGCGGGGAGACGAGCAGGTTGACGTCAAGGAGCGTACGTTCCACGGGTAGCACCGGCGTCTATTAATGAGGACGGACGGAGAGCGGTCGCTAAACCTTTGCGCGGGATCGCGATCGCGTCGTCCGCTCCTCATCGGGGCCAGTCGAAGTAGCGCCGGGCGGCGCCTCGGCCTTCCGCCAACGGCCTCGTCAGCCGGCCGCGCCGGTCGATCAACCCCCATCGGCCCCCGACCATGGCGGATGGCTCGCGCCCGTCCGAGCGGCAGCCCTGGCAAACCAGGGCCTCGCCGCGGGCGTTGAACGGGAACGACCAGTCGAAATTCGTGGCCAGCACCCGGCGCAGGCGCCGATCGTGAAACGCGACCTTGCCGGCGTGACGAGCGCGCACCAACCCCTGCGCGAAGGGATCCGGCCCGTTGTCGAGGGGGAACACCGGCAGCGCCAGCCCGTCGCGGCGCGCCCAGAGCGAGCCGACTCCATCGACGACGATCTCCGTCACCCCACCCCGGAACGGCATGCGCGCGAGGCGGACGGGGTCGATGCGGACGAAGTCCCCCGCGCGGCGGGCGCAGTGCTCCGTGCGGGCGAAATCCGCGTGGACGTCACGGCAGGCCAGTGGGTAGGCGCCCCGGCGCGCGCCTGCACGGCCTGCGGCGCGAGGCCGGCCGCAAGCCCCAGGAGGGCGAGCGCACCGAGCACTCTTCCCCGTGCCCTCAGGCTCACCTGAGGCCCCAGCGCCCGAGCGGGCCGGGCGCGCCCGCGGCGTCGTCCACGAACACGCGCCAGCCGCTGCCGTAGGCGACCTCGCAAACATCCCAGACGAGGCCGGTGTCCGTCCGGGTCGGCACGGCCGTGCCGGTGGTGGCTGTGCCTGTTCCCGCCGCGGCGCACGCCGCGATCGCCGCCGCCTGCTCGGGCTTGAGGCGGCCCGTCGCGGGGGCAGGTCTGGCGGATCGGGAGAACAAGCGGTCCAGGATCGCCAGCACGGTTCGGGCTCCTTGCATCGGCGAACGAGCATGGGCGTCCGGCCCCGGGATGTCACCCGCCCCGGTGCCGGTTGCGGGGCGGCCGCCCGTCAGCCACACCTCCCGGACCGGATCAGGCGGAAGAACCGCATGTCAGGAACCTAGATGTCCTTGAAGCTCGACCACTCCTCCGTGGAGGAACTAGACTTGGCCCTGCGCCTGTATCGGCGCCTGCTGGTCCGCCTGCTCCTGATCCTCGTCCTGGGCTTTGCCGGGGTGATCGGCTTGGCCAAGCTCAGCACGATCCTGTCGCCGCCCTACGGCGTCTACTTCCTCGGGCAGGGCCTGGTGACCTGGGGGCTACTCGGCCTCCTCGCCCTGCTCTTCGCGGAATTCTGGTGGGAGGGCCGCCAGATCGGCAAGGCCCTCAACCATCCCGGCCTGCTGGATGCCCCCATCGCGGGGCTGCTGGGCGGCCTCGCCGTGATCGGTGAGCGAGCCGCCGCCATCGGGATGGAGCCCAGCTTCTTTCACGGCCCCCTGCGGCCGATCCGCCGGCGCTGACGGGTCCGTGGCGCTCAGCGCGCCGGCCCCTTGCGCGCGACCAGACTGTCGCGGTGGACCGCGAGGCTCGCTCCCGCGCTCGCGAGGGTGACGGCGCAGCCGAGGGCGGGCAGCGTCCAGTCCTCCGCCCGCCACAGGGCCGCCGCGAGACACGCGCCGGCGCCGAGGCAGGCCAGGGCCAAGGTGGAGCGCCAGTTCCGCACCGCGCGCGGCTCGAACCGCACCAGGCCGTTCACCCACCAGACCAGGGGGAGCATCGACAGCCAGTAGAGGGGTTGGGCACGGGTGGGGCCGTGTGGTCCGGGCACGAGGCAGCCGATGACCGAGATGGTGGCGGCGACGCCCGCTACGAGGGCGAGCCCGGCCGCCACGTTCGAGGGATGGTCCTGGCGCAGGCGCTACCGGTAGGCCGGGTAGCGTCGGATCATAGAGCCTCCTCCCGGGCCGGCGCCTACCGCTTCCAGGCCGCGAGGCGCGCCAGGACGTAGGCCGGCACGCGGTCGGCCACGTCGAGGTTCTCTGGGCGCAGGGAGAAATCGTAGGTCAGGCCATCGCGGTGGACGAGGTAGGTGCAGGTGGAGACCTCGCGCCCGTCCGAGGTGTCCGAGGCGAGGCAGCTGTGCGGCGTCTGGTCGGCCGGCCGTGCCGCTTGCTGGGACGGGAGGCGGTAGAAGCGCCGGTGGTCGACGCCTTCGGAATAGACGAGGCGCTCGCCGCCGTACGGGTCGGGCCGCCACGGTGCGCCCTCGGCCAGCCGCGCGTCGAAAGTGCCCCATTGCCGGGCGTGGCGGAATGCGAAGTGGCGACCGTCCGGGTCGCCCACGACGTGGACCACGAGGTCGGTGGCGAACGGGCCGGCATGGTCGTGGCTGAGGGGGCTGTAGCCGGCGAGGCCCGCCGCGACCTCGGTGGCGGGCAGCATCAGCCAGAGCGCGTCCGCCGGCTCCCGGCCGAGCCCCGGGAGCGCGTCGAGCCAGGGTAGGCGGAAGTTTCGGGAAAACTCGTAGGCGTGCGGCACGGCGTACGCGGTCCCGATGAGGCGGTACCGCGTGGTGCCGAACTGGCCCTCTGCCGCAAAGGCCGCGAGCACGAGGGGCAGGCCGAGGAGCGCAACGAGGAGCGCCACGCGTCGCGAGGGACGCATGCGGGACGTCCCTATTCCGGGGGGCCGGCACGGAGCCCGGCCGCTTCCGCCGCAACGTTGGCGCGGGCGGCGGCCTCCAAGCGGTCGTGGAAGAGGTCAGTCTGGTAGAGGCGCGGCCGGGCGAGGAAACGGTCGAGGACCTGGGCGCGCCCGAGCCGCCAAACCGCCTCGGGAACGGCCGCGTATTCCCGGCGGATCGCCGCCGCGTAGGCCGCGTAGACGGCGCGCGGCGCACCGAGCACGGCGAGATCGAGATCGAGGAGGAGCCGGGTCGCCGGTTCCGCGCTCGGGCCGTGTGCCGCCGTCGCGTGGATCATCGCGATCGCGGCACGGACGTGCGCATCCCCGGACGCCGGCCCCGCCTCGGCACGCAGCAGGTCGGCGCTGCGGGTTTCGTTGTCGTCACGAGCGGTGTCGTAGACGGCGTCGTGGAAGGCGATGGCGAGATCGATGGCGTCGCCGTCGAGGCCGGCGAAATCGGGATGCGCCCGCACGGAATCGTGCCCCGCGAGCAGCGCCGCGACGTGGGGCCAGCCGTGATAGTGCCGGTCCGCCGCGCCGTAGCCCGCGTCGAGGGCCCGCCACGCCGCCGCGCCGGGCGTGCCGACGGTACGCGCCCACAGGGCGTCGAACCGCGCGCGAAGGGAGGCGTCCCTGACTTCCATCGCACCGGCCTCAGTTCACGCGGTGGCAGGTCGAGGTGGTCTCGGATGCCCCGCGCATCCCACCCGCCGGCCGCACCTCGCAGACCACGTACTTGCCGCCCCGCTCGAGGGTGAAACTCGGACCGGAGGCGGAGACGATGCGGTGGCCGCCGTTGAGGAGCGCGCTCATGGGCTCCTCCACCGGCACCCAGGTCGTGGCCGGGCGCGGCGGCGCGGCCGGGGCCTGGGCGACGGCCGGGCCGGTCACGAGGATCAGCGGGAGGAGGGTGTGGGACAGCGTTCGGCGCATGGGACATCCTGTGGTCGGGGGCGGGCCTTCGGCCCGTTCGAGCGGCGAGGGGGTCAGGGAGTCACCACGGCGAGGTCAGCCGCCGGCAGCCAGCCGATGACCGGGGCCTTCTCCCCCCGGTAGCGCACGCGCACCCAGGCGCCCCGCCGCTCCAGCACCGCGACGGGATCGAGCCGGACGAGGTAGGGCGCTCGGGCCGGAGCCGGGCCGGGTTCCGGCCGGAAGGCCGTGCGCTCGGCCGTCACGAGGCCGACGCCGATCCATCCGGACGGGGTCGCTGCCGCACGCCGCGAGAGCGCGTAGGGGGTCCCCACCATGGTTCCCGTGGTCATCGAACAACCGCCGTGATCCTCCACGAGGGTCAGGGCGGCGCCGTCGGGGGTAAAGGCGAGGTCCCCCGGGATGCGCTCCGGCTCGTCGGGAAACCACGTCTCGACCTTGGCCCGGTCGCCCGCGAGGGTGCCGCGCAGGAGGAAGACGCAGGCGAATTGCGGGCTACCGGCATCGACCGCCCCCCGCTGCTCGGCGAAGACCCCCGCCACCGCATCGCCGGAGATCGCCAGCGTCAGGCTGTCGTAGGTGCCGGACCGGGCGGCCGGCTCACCCGCCGCCGCGCCGCAGGCGGCGAGCAGGGCGGCGAGGCTCAGGGCGGTGCCACGCACCGTCAGAGGCCCTTCTCCAGCAGCTTCACCACGGCCTCGACCCGGTCCTTCGAGTCGGCGACGTTGGTGAACGGCCGCCAGTTCACGTCGAGGACCCCGCCGTCGAACGTGAGGCGCTTGGCGTAGTTCGAGGCCGGCGCGGTGTTCTCGTCGAAGCGGACGCGGATGGTCTTGAGCTTCGCGGCCAGGGCGTCGCGGCCCATTTTGTCCTTGGCCACCTCCTTCAGCCCAACGGCCAGGGGCTCGAAGATCGTCTTCTCGAAATAGTCCGGGTCGGAATAGTACTTGGCGTCGCCCGGGAGCGTGAGGTCGTCCCACGCCACCTCCACCGGCACGGCGAAGCCCGCCGCCTCCTGGATCGCCTTCTCCTGCGCGCTGTAGCGGTCCTGGCGGTAGGCCGCGATCGCCCGGCGCTCGGCGAGGCCGATGGTCGGCTCGGCCATGGCCGAGGGGGCGGACAGGACCGACAGGGCGAGCGCAGCGGCGAGGGCGTGACGGCGAGAGATCATACGGCGGTTCCTCGGTAGGACGGCCCCGGATGCGGGCTTGGCGTGACGGTTCAATGACGGGGCGGGCACGCTGTCAAAGTGAGACCCGCCCTCACGGGAAGATCGCTTTCACGGTGTCGGGGCGCAGCGCACCGGGCCGCCGGCCTCGACGGTGGGTGGGGCGGTCCCCGTTAGTTGTACGGGAAACGAGACGATGCTGGGCGTGTCCTTCGGGGCCTTTCCGGCCCGATAACTCCCGGCGCAGGCCTTCACGGGCGCCGGCAGCGCCGCGACGGCGGGTGGAAGCGGCCCGTCGCGGGCGATCCGCGCCCAGCACGCGGCGCCGTGCTTCGGGATCGAGCAGGCCCCCTGCACACCGCGCTGGAACCCGAGCCGCAGGGTCCCGTCCGCAACCGCGAAGGTGTCGATGCCGGCCTAGGCGGTCGTGTCCCGGATCAGGGTGCGGCCCGTGCCCGCGTCGAGCACCGCGAACGGGACGGTGCCGTTGGTGCTCGCCTGCTCGAAGACGAGGAACCCGCCCGTGCGGCCGAGGAAGCGCTGGCCGGCGGTCGCCAGGATGCGCGCACCCGGCCCCGGCGCGGTGGCGCAGGCGGGGGCGGCGCCGTTCGCGAGGGGCACGAGGGTCGCGTCCTCGGGGTCCGGCGTGTCGGCGTCGCTCTCGCGCACCATGAGATCGCGGTAGGTGGTGCAGGTGATCTGCTTGCCCTCCCCCGACATCTTGCCCTCTCCAGACGTCGCGGTCTCGGTCTTCGCGGGCGACTCGAACCGCGCCGCCTCCCATCCCGCCGCCACTGACGGGGCGGGGAGGCACGCTGCGAGGAGCGCGAAGCGGGCGGCGGGGAGAAGGCTGCGTCTCATGCGGGTTCCCTGTATACGGCGTGGGACGCCCGAAGAAAGGCAGGATGGAGAGCCATGCGGACCGTTCTCTCCAAGGTAGCCAAGCGTTCTGCCGGGCCGCTCGCAACGCTTCTCGCCGCGCCGCTCCTCGGGCCGCTCGCCGTCCGGGCCGAGCCCGCTCTGCCGGGCGACGTGACGGCGTACGTGACGCGGCTGCGGGACTGCAACCACTGGGGCGGGGAGGATGCCACGGACGCGGCGCGCGGCCGGGCCATCGCGGCGGCCGTGAAGCGCCTGCGCTGCGACGACGCCGAGGCGGACGAGCGGACCCTGCGACGGCGCTACCGGGGCGACCCCGCCGTCCCGAAGGCCCTCGACCGGGCGCGCGATGCGGACAGCTGAGCGGGGGCCCGACGCCGGCGATCCGGTCCGCCGACGCGTCTTGCGGCTGCTGCACGTTCCGCTCCTCGGATTGCTGCTGGCGCTCGGCCTCGCCCCGGTCTTCCTGCTGTTTCCCCTCCTGCCCGCCGAACCCGGAACCGATCCGACCTTGCGGCCCGTCGAACTCTGGCTCGGCACGGCCCTCGTCGGCGGCCTCGTCGGCACCTTGGAGGGCGCGTCGCGGTCCCTCTACCGGGCGGCCGGCCTCGTCCTCGCCGTCGGCCTGCTCTCGATCCCGGTCCTGCGCGTCTTCCTCTGGACCGACCTTCCGGTCCCGCACGGGCTCGCGCGCTGGCTCGGCCTCGATGGGGAAGCCGCCCTCGACGCCCACCTGTACGAGATCTGGCTCGCAGCGTGGTTTTCGGCCTGGGTTTTGGCTTGGGTTTTGGCTTGGCTCGGCCTCGTGCTCCTGGGCCGGCACCTCCCGGCGCGACGCGCCCGCATCGACCGTGCGGCCGTTCGATGACGGCGCCGTTCGAGGATTCTGGTCGGGGATTCTCGGCGATGATCGTCCCGCCATGATTGCCCCTCGGTCCGACGGGACGCGAAGGGCGGCCCTCATCGTCGGCGGCTGCGGTGTCGTCGTGTTCGGCTGGGCCCTCGTCGCCTACGCGCCGGCCCCGGGGATCGCCGCGGCCGTCGTCGCGGTGCCGGCGTTCGCCCGCGCGGCGAAGCGCCGGGTCGCGGCCTTCCTGGCCCTGGCGGTCTTCTCTGCTGCCGTGATCTGGGCGGCGTTCGGAACGACGACGGGCTACTTCGTACTGAACCGATCGCGGCTCGACGCCGTGGTGGCGGAGATCGCGGCCATGCCCACCCTGGTGTCCTTCGAACGCGGGCGGGACGATCCTCCGGCGGAGGCGGAGCGAACGGCGTGGTGGGAGAGCACCCGCCTCGTCAACGGCCAGCGCGTCACCCCGTACCGCCCGCAAGACGCGCGCGACACGGACAGCCTGCGGGAGATCGACGTCCTGCGGGAACTCGGGGTTCCCTACGACCGCTACCGCGCCATCTGCGACGCCCTCGAACGCCTCGGGCTCGCGGGGTTCACCCGCGGTCCCGGCGGCGAGATCGGCCTGGACGAACCGATCCCGGGGGGCACGCCCTGGGGCACGTCGTTCGTGTACCGGCCGGACGACGTGTTTCCGGCCGCCTCCGGGGCCGAGAGCGACCGCCGCCTCGCGCCGAACTGGTTTTTCGTGTCGCGGGGCTGAGATTTACCGAACAACGCCGCCGGGTTCTTGGAGGGAAGGGCGGGCGCGCGAGGCCTCCGCCGTGGTGATGGTGCCGGTCCCGAGCAGGGCCGCGAACACGAGCATCGGCACGGCCCAGACCTGCATCGGCAGCCCCCAAAAGGCGTGGTCGCGCCCGGCCGGCCCGAAGGTCGTGCCGTGGTTCCAGCGCCATCCGAGACCGAGGACGGCGAGCGCCGCGAGACTCATGGTGAGGCAGACCGCCCTGTCAACTTCCGGCCCGTCGACCTGCCGCAGGACGATCAGGGGCAGGAACATCGCCAGCGCCACGAAGAGGACGACCCAGTAGCCGCGCCCGGTCCAGAAGACGATCATGTGCTGGTCCTTATCCCTCGTGTTTCGGAGCGATCCGCCCGGGCCGCGACCGCGTTAGCCCATCGCGCCGGCGCGCCGGTTGCGCACCATCGCGGCGAGGGCCGCGACGATGATGACCGCCAGCGCCCCGGCGATGACTAGAAGCGTGACGGTGCGGTTCCACAGGCGGTCGAGGGCGAGATCGGTGGTGACGAGGTCGGGCCGGGCCGGATCAGCCAGCACCCGGACGCTGTAATCGCCCACGTGCATGCCCGTGAACACGGTATTGATCCGGCGCACCACCGTGCCCGTCGGCGTGGGCAGGGTGAGGGTCATGTCGCAGAGATGGAGCACGATCTTGGCGCTGCACTTGCCGTCGCTCACCCGCGCGGCGGCGACGGGGCGCGCCGTGTCCCGGATTTGCCAATCCGAGATCACGGGCGGGGCCGTGTAGACGGCGCATGCGACGAGGAGGGCCGCTAGCGCCACGAGGCCGAATAGGGTCCAGAAGATGTTGCCCCAGCCCTGGCGGGGCGGCGGCAGGCGCAGGGGCTCGGGGCGGTCGGCGGCGGTGTTCATGCTCGGAACCTCACGGGATCAAGGGAGTCTGGGAGGATTCGGAGGCCGCCGCGGTCTCGGCCAGGACACGGCGCGCCTGCGCCGCCTGCCGGTAGCGGCCGATGAGGCCGGCGAAGTCCTGTACAGACATCCGGTACGGCAGGCCCGCCGTGATGGTGACTATACGCCGGCCCGCATCGAGCTTCACCTTGCGGCCGCCCGGCACCCGTTGCGGGAACGGCGCCTCCGGCGGCAGCAGGAGGCGGGTGACGACGCCGTTCTGCCGGGTCGTCATGTCGAGGTCGGCGATGCTGTCCCAGGAGATCGGCCGGTCGAGGCCGGGCACCGCCACGGAATTGGGGCTCAGGATCATCGTCGTGCGCTCGCCCCGCCACAGCCGGAAACCGCCAATGCCGCCGAGGACCGCCCCGCAGGCCAGCGCCACCCCCATAACGGCCCCCGCCTGGCTGGCGGACAGGCCGGGCAGGCCGGCGGCGAGCCACAGGAGGGCGACCCCGATGAAGAAGCCGCCGGCGACCAGGAGGGCGATGGCCCCCGGGCGGGTGCTTTCGCGCAGCACCCGTGCCTCGGTGCCGATCTCCGCCACCGTCGCCTCCAGGTGCGCGCGGAACGCCGCGTCGCGGGTCCGCACCGCGTCGAGGAAGTCGTGCGTCGCCGCGCGGCAGAGGCCGGTGGGGTCGGCGAAGTAGGCGGCGAGCTGGCCGAGCGCGTGCGGGGGTGGCACCGCGGCCGCGGCGGCCAGGAGTTCGGTATCGAGGGTCCGTCCCAAAGCTGCCACGCGCTCGCGGGTCGGCGGATGGGTGTCGGTGGGGTGGGCCTGCTCCGCCTCGAGATGCGTCGCCGGATCGTCGAGGCCGCGCGCGATGGCGTGGTCGAGGCTCGCCGCCACGAGGTCGGCCGGGGCGGACCCGGGCGCTTCGGCGGCGGCGTCCAAGGTCTCGGCGATGCGGGGGGCCACGGCCCCGGTGCGCAGGAGCGCCCGCGCGGCGGCGTCGACGGAGACCGGGCCGGCGCCCGCCGCGTCGGCAGCGAACTCGCGGGTCCGGCTCCAGTGGCGCACGGCGAGGTGGAAGTTCTCCATGACGAAGACGCCGAGGCGCAGGGACGGACCGAGCAGCCCGAAGGACCCGGCATGTCCCTCCGCCACCGCGTCGAGGGAGCGCCCGACGCCGGCGTAGATGGGAAGGAATCGCTGACTGTAGACGGTGTCGCCCCCGGCGTAGTGGGCGAGTTCGTGGCCGATGATCGCCGCCACCTCGTCGCCCCGCAGGAGGGCAAGGTAGGGCAGCGGCAGGTAGAGGATCCGGCCCGTCAGCGGCGCGCCGCCGGGCTCGACCACGGCAGGACCGGCGCTGACGAAGAAGCCGCCCGTGAGGCCGACCACCACGGCCTCGGGCTTCAACGCCCCGAGCCGGTCACCCAGCCCCTCGATCAGCCGCCACAGGCCCGGCGCCTCGGCGGGCGAGACGACCCGGCCGAAGATCGACAGGGGGTCGGGCTCGAAGGCGGAGAGCGCACGGCGCAGGCCGAGCACTGTGGCGCCCGCCGCGACCAGGACCGCCCCGATGGCGACGACGGCCACGAACAGCATCTTGATCTCGCTGCCGCCCAGCCCGGGCCGTGCCAGCAACCCGGCCTCGAAGACCACGGCGGCGACGAAGCCCGCCGTGGTAAAGAGCACTTGGAGGGCGAGCACCGGCGGCAGCAGGCGGCGCATCCACGAGAAACCGGCCACCAGCGCGTCGCGCGAGGCCCGCCCCAGCCCCCCGAGAGCGGCGCCGGCGAGGAGCACGAGGATCGACAGTAGT
Organism: Methylobacterium sp. CM6246; assembly: GCF_054818005.1. Lineage (NCBI taxonomy): Bacteria > Pseudomonadati > Pseudomonadota > Alphaproteobacteria > Hyphomicrobiales > Methylobacteriaceae > Methylobacterium > Methylobacterium sp. CM6246. The sequence continues at coordinate 4,103,413 of NZ_JBTXKY010000001.1, read as the reverse complement.
GCGGCGCCCCCCCCGGCCGCGACGACCACGGGCGGGAGCAGGCGGCGCCAGTCCATGACCGTCGTCAGGGTCGCGACCTCGTCCCGGGCCGCCCGGGCCTGAACCAGGGCAAGTGGACCGCCATAACCCTTGCCGTTGCGGCGGAACTGCATCCGGAAATCGGGGCGCCCGTCCGGCGGCGCCCGCGCCTCCAGATCCGCGACGATCCGGGTCAGGTGCTCCCGCTCGGCGACGAGGTCGGCCCAATCGGCGCCGGCCCGCTCCTGCTCCCACAGGCCGAGGAGCAGGATGCCCAGGGGCAGGAGGACGGTGGCGGCGATCAGGTGCGTGACGGAACGCAAGCGCAAGGGCATGCGCGAATTAGCTACGTCAGGGATACCCGCCTCCTCAGATGCGTTCGGAGCCAGAACGGGTCACTCAGAATTCGTTCGCCGGACGCTCGTCCACTGGAATCGGGATGAGGCTGTCGTGCTTGCGGCACGAGATCCTATCGACCTTGCGGCTCTCACCCTTGATCAGGTCCATGGCGCCAGTCTTTCGATTGACCAGGAAATAGCTACTGACATCGGCAGCGTCTGCGAGGTGGTGAGTCGCATTCTGGCGCAATGGGCAGAGGCTGGTCTGGTCGAGCTACGTCGTGGCGCGGTCGAGATCATTGACAGAGGCAGCTTGGCCTCTGCCGGTAGACGGTGACTGCTGCACTCCAATGGTTCGGTGTCCGCTTCGGGGCAGAAGGTCAAGGTCCGTTACCCATCCCGAGCCGAGTTTGCCGGACGGCCGACGAATGGCCGCTTTCGGGAAGCGCTGATGGTGATCCTAATGACTGTGTTGGGTCGGGACCCGTCCGTCTGCTCTACGGCCGGGGTGGGTGGAAGGCAGAACGGCTGCTCGGGAGTGGATGAGGCTCTAAGCGGAAGCTGCCTACATCAGCTCGCACAGGCTATCCTGAACGAGCTACAGCGGAGGCAGCACGAATAGGGTAGCGAGTCGCCTGACTGCGTCGCGCAATTGCTCGGGCAGAAAACCGCCGAAGCCGAGCATCAGTCCCGGACGTCCGGGTAGCTCGGCGTACATCGGCGAGATCGGACGCATCACCAAACCGATGGCCTGCGCCCGGGCAGCAACCTGCACATCGTCCGCCCCTTCCGGCAGCCACAGCACGATGTGCATGCCCTGGTCACTCGGCTGAATGGACCAGCCCTCCGGCAGGGCCGGCGTGAGCGCTTCCAGCAGCACGGCCCGGCGCTCGGCATAGAGGCCGCGGATGCGCCGGACATGGGCCTCGAATGAACCGTCCTGCATGTAGGCGGCCAGCAGGTGCTGATCAGCGGTGGGGGAGTGTCGGTCGAGCATCGCTCGGGCACCGGCGAACGCCTCGACCAGCGGACTCGGCGCGATGACGTAGCCAAGCCGCAGCGAAGGAAACAGCACCTTGCTGAAGGTGCCGAGGTAGATGACCCGCGCTGGGCTGAGCCCCTGGATGGCCGGGAAGGGATGCCCCGCGTAGCGCAGCTCGCTGTCGTAATCGTCCTCCACGATCCAAGCCTGATTACGCTCGGCCCACGCGACGAGGGCTTGGCGCCGGGCCATGCTCATCGGCATCCCGACCGGATATTGATGAGAGGGGGTGACGAAGGCGGCGCGGGCCGTCGCGCAGATTGATAGGCCGCGTTGCACGTCGAGGCCTTGCTCATCCACGGGCAGGTGGTGCGTGAGGACGCCGAGGTCTTCCAACACGGCCCGCAAGCCCGGATAGGCCGGGTCCTCCGCCCAGACCGCATCGGCGCGCGACAGCAGCACCCGACCGGCCATGTAGAGGCCCTGCTGGGTGCCGGACGTGACGATGACGTTCTCCATTCCGCACCGAACCGCGCGTGCGCGGCGTACGTGATCGGCGATTGCCGCTCGCAACGCGGGTAGTCCGTACGGATCGGCGTAGCCCGCCGGTGCGGAGCGACTGGAAGCCCGGACACGATTGCCGAGCTTTCGCCACGTGTCGTCGGGGGCAATGCCGGCCGCCGGCACGGCGACCGCGAAGGGAACCTGGGGCTGTGACGCGACGGCACGGGCGAAGGCGGCCAGTCGTTCCGCCGCAGGCGGCAAGACCATTTCATAGGATATCAGATGTAGGCTCGACTCTGGCGGCGTGACCAGCGGCTCGTCGCTGAGCGTCGACGCGACACGGGTACCCGCACCGACGCGCGCGTCGAGGTAGCCTTCCGCCCTGAGCTGGTCGAACGCCTCGACCACCAACCCTCTGGCAACCCCAAGGGAGGCAGCCAGCGTGCGGGTCGATGGAAGCCGCTCTCCTGGCTTCAGTTCGCCACTCGCCACGGCATCACGCAGGCGCTGCGCGATCTGGCGGCCGAGGTGGCCGTCGCGCCGCTCGAAGGCTCTCAGGGAGGGGATCACAATGATCGTTCGCTGCTTCGGCATCCAAGTGGACTAGCCGAAAACACCGATAATGGCACTCTACGCTAAACCATTTTGAGACGAAGGTAAGGTGCTCTCAGGGACCCTCTAGGCATGACGTCCAGCTCCGCCACCACCGTTCTTGGACGCCGACCGTCTCCGGCCTCTGCTCGCTCGACGCTTGGTCTCTTCGCCTTCGTGGTGGTGGCCTGGAGCCTCAACTGGGTTGTCATCAAGGTTGCCGTTCGGGAGATCACGCCACTCTGGGCCGTTGCCATCCGTACCGTTCTGGCTACCCTGGTCCTGTTTCCGGCGCTTTTGGCCACGGGGCATCTCGTTCGTCCGCCCCGTGCTGACCTCCCCGTCGTGCTCGTCATTGCCTTGTTCCACATGGTCGCCTTCGCGGCGCTCATGACGGTGGGCATGACATTCGTTCCAGCGAGCCGCGCCATCGTGCTGGGTTACACGACGCCGCTCTGGGTGGCGCCCGCTGCGTTCCTGTTCCTTGGGGAGCGCATCACGACGCGTCAGGCGATTGGCATCGCCATCGGGCTTTTTGGACTGCTTCTCCTCCTAGGACCGCGTGGTCTGGATTGGGGAAGCCCAGCGGCTCTCTACGGCAATGGCCTTCTGCTTCTGGCCGCACTCTCTTGGTCCGTCAGCCTCGTTTATACGCGCGGCCACCGCTGGACGGCGACGCCGCTTCAACTCATGCCCTGGCAGTGCCTGCTGGCTAGCTCGGTTCTCGTCGGGCTCGCACTTCTGGTCGACGGTGCGCCATCCCCGCGGATGAGCGCCTCCGTCCTCATCGCACTTGCCTATAACGGCGTGATTGGGACGGCACTCGGCTTTTGGGCAATGACTGTCGTGAGCCGCCGCCTGCCGGCAGCCAAGGCTTCTCTTGGCCTCTTGGCGACGCCCGTTCTCGGGATCGGCCTATCCGCCGTCTTCCTCGGTGAAGGGCTCGACCCGGTTCTCGTCCTCTCTGCGTTCGCGATTCTGGCCGGCGTCGCTCTCGGGATTGCCTTCTGAGTGGCAAGACCGTTCGGACACTGCTGAACGGATCAGGCTTGCCTTATCCAATACTCCCTCATCTCAGATGGATTACTGAAAGCTATGGATCGACAGAACTGGATCGGCGTCCCGAAGCCCGGATCTTGCGTGCTGGAAGGGCGTTACGCGCGCCTCGAGCCGCTGAGCCCCGCGCGACACGGTCCGACGCTCCTTCACTCGGCGCTCCGACCGGGCGCCGAGGATCGCTTCCGCTATCTCTTCGATGAACCACCGGTGGATGAGCCCAGCTTTGCCGCTTGGCTTGAGACAGCATCGACGTCGCACGATCCACTGTTCTTCGCCGTGATCGACCAAGCGACGGGACGGGCCGAAGGGCGCCAAGCCCTGATGCGCATAGATCCGACCCACGGCGTCATCGAGATCGGCAACATTCTCTGGGGACCGGCCATCGCAAGGACACGGGTGGCGACGGAAGCGCTCTCCCTCTTCGCCGCCTACGCGTTCGAGACACTCGGTTACCGACGGTTCGAATGGAAATGCGACAGCCGGAACGCACCATCGCGGAACGCGGCGGCTCGGTTCGGTTTCACCTTCGAGGGCATCTTCCGCCAGCACATGATGGTGAAGGGTGAGAGCCGGGACACGGCCTGGTTCTCGATCATCAGCCCTGAATGGCCCAGGATCTCGGCCGCGTTGACCGCCTGGCTCGCGCCCTCGAACTTCGACGAGGCTGGCCAGCAGCGGCGTCGGCTGGACGATGTCAGGGCCTGATGACGATGGATCAACCGATGACCACCACGGTGGAGAAGCGGAAGGCCTTTTGCAGCCTTCACGAGAGCGGCTTCTTCCTTCTGCCCAATGCCTGGGACCGCGGCAGCGCCGTTCGACTCGCCAAGCTCGGCTTCAAGGCCCTCGCCTCAACGAGCGCGGGTGCGGCATGGGCCGCCGGCCGGCAGGATGGGGAACTCGGTCTGGAGGCCATCCTCGATCACCTGAGGATGCTCGTTGCCAGCACCCCTCTACCGGTCAACGCCGATTTCGAGAACGGCTTCGCCGACCGTCCGGAGGATGTCGCGCGGAACGTCGCCCTGGCGGTCGACACGGGCGTGGCCGCCCTGTCGATCGAGGATTGGTCCGGAACCGCGATGTACGAGACGGCTCACGCCGTCGAACGGATCGCGGCCGCGCGCAGGGCTATCGACGCCATCGATCCCACGGTGATGCTCGTCGGTCGCAACGAAAACTTCCGTGTCGCCGGCATGTCGGTGACTGCCAGCATCGCGCGCGTCGTCGCCTATGCGGAGGCCGGCGCCGACTGCCTCTTCGTGCCCTTCATCCTCGATCAAGGTGCCGTCGCGGAACTCGTCGCGGCGGTCGCTCCAAAGCCCGTCAACGTCGTCGTGCACCAGTACGACGCGGGCATCCGGGCGTTCGCCGAATGCGGGGTCCGTCGCTGCAGCGTGGGTGGAAGCCTTGCCCGAAAGACCTGGGCGGCCTTCGATGACGCTGCAGAGGCCCTCAAGAGTTACGAAGCAGGCGATGGGTGCTGACAAACGAGCAGGTTGGAGCGTCTGCTTTCGAGCGACGGCCGAATCCCTGGCTACGTCGTAGTTGGGTCGAAACCCGTCCGTCCGCTCTATGTTGAGGTCAGATTGGTTTGCGACATTCCGCGGTCAACAAATGAGAGCGTCGAAGCTCGTTCACTAGCGTCGACCAACATCTCAAGACGAGGCACGGGAGTAGTCCATCCGCTCAAGGTCGGCCAGCAGGCTCGGTCCGGTCGGACGCCAGCCGAGCTGAGCCTGCGTCCAGACACTGGACGCTGACATGTCGTGGCCGGCGAACATGCCGAGCCACCCGAAGTGTCCGGCTACCTCCTCCGACGAGATGGCAGATACCGGCACCTTAAGGCCGCGGCCGATGACCTCCGCGATGTCGCGGGTGCTGACACCCTCCTCGGCGACCGCGTGGTAACGGGACCCCGCATCCGCCTTTTCCACTGCAAGACGATAGAGGCGCGCAACGTCGAGGACGGGACCCGCCGCCCAGCGGTTCGCTCCGCCTCCGGCATAAGCTGATACGCCTTTGACGCGCGCGAGATCGACCAGGTAGGTCACGAGCCCCTGCTTGACCGTGTCGTGGACCTGCGGGAGGCGCATCACCGAGACGTTCACCCCCTCGTCCAAGAGCTTCGCCGCCGCGAGTTCCGAGGCCACACGGGGGTTCGGATACTCGGCATTGAAAACGTCCTCGCGCGCCAGCTGCCCCGGGGCCGAGCAACCGAAGCCGACCCCGGACGTGATCAGGAGGGGACGGTCGGACCCCTTGAGCGCCGAGCCCAGGGCCTCGATGGCGCGCCGATCCTTCTCGCAGTTGGCGACGAAGTTCGAGAAGTCGTCGTGGTCGAAGGCGGTGTGAATGACCCCGTCGGCTTGGACGGCGCCGCGACGGAGGCTGTCGACGTCCTCTAGGTTGCCGAGGAACGGTTCGGCTCCGGCTTCGGTAAGGGCCCGTGCCCCGGCCTCCGACCGTGTCATCCCGAGGACCCGATGGCCCGCGGAGAGGAGTTCGGGGACGATGGCCGAGCCGATGAAGCCGGTGGCGCCGGTGAGGAAGATGAGCATGGGAAGCGGTCCGTTGGGTTCAGACGCCAACTATCCGCTGACTGTTGATCCCGTTAAAGTAGTGACCGTATCCCGGTATAGCGACTAACAGGATCGCCATGCTTGCCAGCACTGAAACCTCGCTCGGAGCATACCTGCGGGATCGGCGCACCAGGCTCGATCCTGCCGCGCTAGGGTTCTCGGGCCGCCGGCGCACGCCCGGCCTGCGCCGGGAAGAGGTCGCCCAGCGCTCGAACATCAGCGCCACCTGGTACACGTGGCTGGAGCAGGGACGTGGCGGAGCGCCCTCGGCTGACGTCCTGAACCGCATCGCGGTCGGGTTGATGCTGACTGAACCCGAGCGCGAGCACGTGTTCATGCTCGCCCTCGGGCGTCCTCCCGAGGTCCGCTACACGCCGAAGGAAGGGATCACCCCGCGCCTGCAGCGGTTGCTCGACACGCTTGAGGTCAGCCCCGCGCTGATCAAGACGGCGACCTGGGATGTAGTCGCCTGGAACCGCGCCGCGGCCGTCGTACTGACCGACTGGGACACGGTCCCTCCCGGCGAGCGCAACATTCTGCGCCGCATGTTCGGCGACCCGCGTGTGCGAGCGGCGCAGCATGATTGGCATAGCGTCGCTCGCTATGTCGTAGGCGCGTTCCGGGCGGACGCAGTGCGGGCGGGTGCCGCATCCGAGGTCAACGAACTGGCGGAGGAACTCAGTCGCACCAGCCCGGAGTTCGCAGCCCTGTGGCAGGAGAACGACGTCCGGGCGCACACGGACGGGGTCAAGCGGCTCCGGCATCCGATCCTGGGCTCCATCGAGCTGGAATTCTCGGCCTTCTCCGTGGACGGCCGTCCAGATCTGGGCATGATCGTCTACAACCCTGTCACGCAAAACGTTCGGGAAGGCATCGGCGCGCTCCTTTGCGGGGCCCACGACAGGATCGAGACCGAAAGTCCCCTTACGGAGCCCCTCTAGCAGCATATGGGTTGGTAGCAGCCCGCGACCTACTGCTCTGCTCAACGTCCGGCCTGGGTGGATTGCTGCCCGTGCGCTTTCGGGTGGAAATTGGTAGAAGCAGACAAAGCTGTCCCGCCCGCTCGCGACCCTTCAGAGCCATTCGCAGTGCCCGCTTCTTGGCGATGCACCTGCGTGAACTACCTGTGCGGAGTGCTTGACATTCGAGGGTTAGAGTTGCGCCCCTCGTGCGGCCCATGCCGCCATCTCACCATCGGCAATCGTCAACGATACCCGCCAACGGTCGCTGCGGCGCAGAATATAGACATGCTCCCATTCTGCGATGAGTGCTTCTCCTTCGCCCTGCATCCGGTAAGCCATCCGAGCCTCAGCGACATTCGGGAAGAGTTCGACCGCCGACAGCAGTTCGCCCACAGGCTGAACGACCCCTTGCTTGCGATAGAAGTCTAGCAGCGTCACGCAATGGTCGCGGAACGCCTCCCTCGGCATCGCAAAGTTGCCGGTCGGAGACGGGAACAGTCCAACCGGCTCCCAGAGATCGCTCAACGCATCGGCGTCGCGGCGAACGAACGCACTGACGTAGCTGTCGAAGAACGCTGCGATCTCATTCTGAAAGGTCATGGTCGTCCTATTCGGTGTTTCGGCTTACGCGATCTACCAGGACGCACCAGCCACCGCGAGGCGGATATCCGCTACCTAGCAAACGGCCAAAGTCCGCTCTCCACCCCGAGCCGAAGTTGCCGGGCTGACGAACGACCGCTTTTGAGAAGCGGCAACAGCGGTCCCGGTGGCTGGATTGGGTCGAGCCTGTGTGAAAACGAAAGCGCTTGCCGAAATTGTAGAACAATCCTCTACGCTGCAGACAAGCGGCCCCGCTGCAGGGCGGTTCTGACGCGATTTAGGCCTAAATTTCGGCGCTGCCCAGGTTGTTCTCGGGAAGATCCTTCTGCCCCTTTGTCGTTTTCACACATCCTCGGTCGAAAGCAGCCGTACAATGCTCCAACGAATTGGGTTCACACCACAGGAGATCCGTCGCCTTCGGGAAACGGGCTCCACGAGGTCGGTTCGTCGCCCTCGCCCAAGACCGGGACCAACCCTCTCCTGACTGCGTCCGCGAGGGCCGCCTCGTGCGGAGCCGGCGACGTTTCGGGGCCTCCGGCAGGGCCTTGATCGCCCTCTGAACATTGCAGAACCTTGGCCGTCCGCGCGGAGTCACACCACGACGCCCGATTACAATCCTAAGTAAAATATACCAGCAATCCGATTGCGCACAAGGGAACAACCGGGTGCGCCGCCTGTTACCCGCCGCCGATCCAGTCCGGGTCGCATCAGGCAAGGCAGCTGAACCACCGTGACCGCGGGCGTCGACAGACACGAGCTGAGGCAGATCATCGCCGGCCTGACCGAGGGCGTCATCCTGGTCGAGCCGGATCAGACGATCACCTGGGCCAACGACGCCGCCCTGGCGATGCACGGCGCCGGCAGCCTGGAGGAGCTGGGCGAGACCGTTGACGCCTACCGCGACCGGTTCTCCGTCCGCTACCGCAACAACCGGCCGCCCGAGTCCTACCCGATCGAGAGGGTGGTGCGGGGCGAGACGTTCCACGACGTCATCGTCGAGGTGGTGCGGTCCGATAAGCCGGACGTCGCCTTCGTCCATTCCCTGCGCAGCCTGGTCGCCACCGACCGGGCCGGGCAACCGAGCTGCCTCGCGCTGATCCTCCAGAACGTCACGCCGCAATTCGAGGCCGAGGAGCGGTTCGAGAAGACCTTCAACGCCAATCCGGCGCCGGCCGTGATCACCCGGCTGTCCGACCTGCGCCACGTCAAGGTCAATGCCGGCTTCCTGGAGATGACCGGCCACACCCGCGACCAAGTGATCGGGCGCAGCGTCTACGAGGTCGACGTGCTGGCCGACGCCAAGCAGCGCGAGCTGGCGGTGACGCGGCTCAATGCGGGCGCGACCATCCCGCAGATGGAGGCCTGCCTGCGGCTGCCGGATGGCGGCACCCGCTTCGTCATCGTGGCCGGCCAGCCGATGGAGATGGGCGACGAGCCGTGCATGCTCTTCACCTTCGCGGATCTGGAGCTGCGCAAGAAGGCCGAGACCTCCCTGCGCCAGAGCGAGTCCCGCTTCGCCACCGCGTTCCGGATGACCCCGGTGCCGACCCTCCTCGCCCGGGCCGACGGATTCGCCATCACGGCCGTCAACGAGGCCTTCCCGCGGATTTTCGGCTACGGCCTGGACAAGACCGTGGGCCGCTCCGCCGCGGAACTGGGCCTGTGGATCTCGGACAGCGCCCGGACGAAGTTCGAGGCCACGGTCCGGCGCACCGGCTACGTGCTCGGCCTCGAGACCTGCATGCGGCACGAGGACGGGACCGAGATCGACTGCCTGGTGTCGGCCGAGCGGGTGGTGATCGGCGAGGACGACTACGTCCTGGCGGTGCTCCAGGACATCACCGAGCGCAAGCGCTCCGAGCGCGACCTGTTCACCGCGATCGAGACCGTGATGGCCGACACCTCGTGGTTCAGCCGCGGCCTGATCGAGAAGCTCGCGGGCCTGCGCCATCCCGGCCGCGACAGCACCGACGAGGGCGTCCAGAGCCTCACGGTCCGGGAACGCCAGATCCTCGGGCTGGTCTGCGCCGGCCTCTCCGACGAGGCGATCGCCAAGCGTCTGAACCTGTCGCGCAACACCGTGCGCAACCACGCCGCCGCCCTCTACCGCAAGCTCGGGGTCCACAAACGCACCGAGGTGATCGTCTGGGGCCGGGACAATGGCTTCACCACGCGGGAAGCTAGTACATAAGTTCGAGCAAATCGGTATAATTATACCATTGAACCAGCGATATCAGATCCCACTCTAGTATCGCCAGGATCAACAATGGGTTTGACCATCGAAACCCATCCCACGCTGACCGGCGCCGCGGAGATCCCCGCCGGCGGCCAGGCTCAGCACTCTTCGCAGACGTCCGACGCGAAACCCGGGATCCCGCGCAACGCGTAGGCCGGGTCGAGCGGCGCACGACCACCAAGCCACCCGCCGACCCCCAGACAGGAGAGACACCATGGTTGATACGGATCGCGTGACGGGCGCCGCCAAGGCGTTCGTCGGCAAGGCGCAGGGCGCCGTCGGCGACCTCACCGGCTCGAAGAGCGACTCGGTCGAGGGGCGCTTCCGCGAGGCACAGGGCTCCGCCGAGAACCTCTACGGCCAGGCCAAGGACACGGTCCGGCAGGCGGCCGACCAGGCCGCCGACTACGCCGACGAGGCCGGCCACTACGCCGAGGACGCCTACGAGCATGCCGGCGACTACGCCCGCCGGGGCAGCCGCGCCGTGGCCCGGCAGGTCGAGGAAAGCCCGATCGTCGCGCTGCTGATCGCCGGAGCGGTCGGGTACGGCCTCGCCCTGCTGATGCACACCCGCCGCTGAGGCCGGGCCGCGCATCCGGGGCGACCCCGATACGACGACCAAGACGATGACGACCAAGACGACGACCAAGACGACGACGACCAGGAGTTACCCAGTGGCCGCTTCCCCCAACCTCTCGACCACACCGCTCGCCCATGCGAGCGACTCGCGAACCGTCCTGCTCCACCAAGTGTCCTGGGGCGCGATCTTCGCAGGCGCCACCACGGCCCTGGTCGCCCAGGTCATCTTCAACATGCTCGGCGTCGGCATCGGGCTGTCCAGCGTCGGCATGAACGCCGCCGACAACCCGGCCGCCTCGACCCTGTCGATGAGCGCCGGCATCTGGTTCGTCGCCTCCGGCATCGTCGCCTCGCTGATCGGCGGCCTCCTGGCCGGTCGGCTCTCGGGCAAGCCCGTGGCCGGCGCCGCCGGCCTGCACGGTCTGGTGTCCTGGGCGGTGACCACCCTGGTGGTGCTGTACCTGCTGACCTCGGCGGTCGGCGGCATCGTCGGCGGCGCGTTCAGCGGCGTGACCAGCACCCTGGGGGGGGCCGGCTCGCTCGTCGGCGGCACCGTGCAGACGGCCGCCCAGGCCGCCGCGCCGTCGCTGTCCAAGATCACGAACCCGCTCGACGGGATCGAGAGCACGGTCCGCCAGCAGGCCGCCGGCCAGGACCCGCAGGCCGCCCGTGACGCCGCCGTCGCCGCCGTGAAGGCGCTGTTCACCGGCGATCCGAGCCAGAAGGCCCAGGCCGAGGCCCGCGCGGCCGACGCCCTGGCCAAGGCCCAGAACATCCCGGTCGACCAGGCCAAGCAGCAGATCCAGGACTACGAGAAGCAGTACGACCAGGCGGTCGCCACCGCCAAGCAGAAGGCCGAGGCGGCGGCCGTCGCGGCCAAGTCCGCCGCCACGCAGGGCGCCTTCTACGCCGCCCTGGCGCTGATCCTCGGCGCGCTGGCCGCCTTCTTCGGCGGTCGCCTCGGCGCCCCGAAGGCCGAGACCCTGGTCGGCGCCTACGACGCCCGCCGCGCCTGATCCCCCCTCGGTCCCCGCCCTCGCGGCGGGGACCTCGCCCGACCGGCACGAGCCGGCCACCCGCAGCACCCCGCAAAGAGACCTTCGATGAGCAGCACCACCGACAAGATCAAGGGCCTGGCCAACGAGGCCGTCGGCAACGTCAAGCAGGCCGCCGGCAACGTCACCGGCAACGACAAGCTCGTGGCCGAGGGCAAGGCCCAGGAGCTCAAGGGCGAAGCGCAGAAGACCGTCGGCGACGCCAAGGACGGCGCCAAGAACCTCGCCGACAAGATCACCGGCAAGCATTGACGCAAGCGCTGCCGAAAGCGCGGGGGCGGCCACCCGGCCGCTTCCGCCCCAGGGACCGAGACAGGAGCCTCACATGAACCGGGACGGGTTTCGCGGCGCCACGCGCCACCTCAAGGGCCGCGCCAACACCGCGCTCGGCGGCCTGACCGGCGATCCGGCCCGCCAAGTCCGCGGTGCGGTCGATCAGGTCGCCGGCGGGGCGCAATACGCCTACGGCCGCGCCCGGGAGCGCACCGACGATCTCGTGGAAGAAGGCACCGAGCTCGCCCACGAAGCCCGCCGGCGGGGCGAACGGCTCCTCGACGACGGCAGCCGCTACGCCCGGGAGGCCCGGCAGCGTGGCACCCGCTTCGGCCGCGACGCCCTCGGCTACGCGGACGACCACCGCAGCAGCACCCTTCTCGCCGTCGCCGTCGTCGCCTTCGGCGTCGGCTGGCTCACCCGCTCCCCCCGCTGAACCGTCACGGAGACCCACGATGATCCGCAAGCTCCTCACCATCTTCGTTCTGCCGAAGCTGATCGCCTATGTCGGCCGCCGCTTCGCCGGCCGGTCCGCCGCGCCGACCCGCCGCCCCCGCTGAGATCCGCATCGCGGGGCCCGGCATCCGCCGACCGGGGCCCGCGCTTCCACGACGATGGGCGGCTACACGAGAGGACACGCCAATGAGCAAGGGTTACCCCTCGATGACCGCGCTGCTGGGCCTACTGGCCGTGGCCGGCTACCAGAACCGCGACAAGCTCGCCGAGCTGCTGAAGGGCCACGACCACGGGACCAGCCCGGCGCAGGTTCCGTCCGTGCCGAAATCGGCCCCGACAGGAACCGGGACCGCGACCGGCGGGCTCGAGAATTTCTCCGGCCTCTCGGGCCTTCTGGGCGGCGCCGGGACCGCCGGCGTCGGCGGCCTGATCGCTAGCGGGCTCAGCGAGCTCGTCGACCACTTCACCAAGGGCGGTCACGGCGAGGCCGCCACCTCGTGGATCAACCACGGCGCCAATCGCGACCTCCCCGAGGCCGACCTCGAGCGCGCCATCGGTCCCGAGACCCTCGACCACCTGACCCGTCAGACCGGCCTGAGCCGGGCGGCGCTCCTGGCGCGCCTGTCCCGGGAGCTGCCCTCGGCGATCGACCGCTATTCGCCCGACGGCCGCCTGCCGACCTGAGGCCGGAACACCACGCGCCCGCATCGTCCCGGCCGCCGCGCCGGAGCCGATGCGGGCGCCGCCGTTGACAGGCGTGCGCGCAATGGTCACCTCCAGGACCTGACGGCCAGGCGTGATTCTGGCCTGAGAGGCGGATCATGGCGAGCGAAGCAGCGACGCGGCCCATCGTGTTCATCGATGGCGAGGCCGGCACGACCGGTCTCGGCATCCGCGAGCGCCTGGAGCGCGACGGCCGCGTGACCCTGCGCAGCATCGCGCCCGAGCACCGGAAGGATCCGGAGGCGAAGCGCGCGCTGCTCGCCGAGGTCGATCTCGCCGTCCTGTGCCTGCCGGACGACGCCGCCAGGGAGACGGTGGCGCTGGCCGACGGCCTGCCCGGGGGCGGCCCGCGCATCCTCGACGCCAGCACCGCCCACCGGGTCGCCCCCGGCTGGACCTACGGCTTCCCGGAGATGACCCGGGAGCAGGACGCCGCCGTGGCCCGCGCCCGGCGCGTGGCCAATCCCGGCTGCTACCCCACGGGCGGGATCGCGCTCCTGCGTCCCCTGGTCGAGGCCGGCCTGATCCCGGCGGATATCCCGCTCAGCGTCAACGCGGTCAGCGGCTACAGCGGCGGCGGCAAGGGCATGATCGAGGAGTACGAGCGGGGCGGCGCGGCGCCGTTCCTGCTCTACGGCCTCGGCTTCGCCCACAAGCACGTGCCGGAGCTGCAGCGCTACAGCGGGCTCACCCGGCGGCCGATCTTCGTGCCGTCGGTGGGCAATTTCCGCCAGGGCATGCTGGTAAGCGTGCCGCTCCACCTCGACGCGCTGCCGGGCAAGCCCGCTTCCGGCGACCTCGAGGCGGCCCTGCGCGACTGGTACGCCGGCCAGCCGCTGGTGCAGGTGGTGACCGGCGCCGAGACCGGCCAGCACCGCGAGAAGATCACCCCCGAGGATCTGAACGACACCGACCGACTCGAGCTGCGGGTGTTCGGCTCCTCCGAGCACGGTCAGGCGGTGCTGGTGGCGCGCCTCGACAACCTCGGCAAGGGCGCCTCCGGGGCGGCGGTGCAGAATCTCGGGCTGATGCTCGGGCTCGACGCCTGATTTTTCGCCGATCCCGGGAATACCCGGGACGGCCCGACGGTTCTCAGTCCGGGGCGAGGAGCTGCGGGGTGAGCGGCCGATGGCGGCGCAGGATACGGACCCGGCGGGCGGCGGCGCATGACGACGCTCGCCCGTGCGCGCTTCAGCCAACTCGTCCTGCCCCGGCTCGACGAGGGCTACCGGCTCGCGCACTGGCTCACCGGCAACGCCACCGACGCCGAAGACGTGATGCAGGAGGCCTGCCTGCGCGCCTATCGGGCGATCGAGACCTTCGCGGAGGGCAACGCCCGGGCGTGGTTCCTGACCATCGTCCGCAACACCGGCTATTCGTGGCTGCACCGGCACCGGCCCCGGACGGTGGTCTTCGCCGAGGACCTCGCTCCAGAGGCCCGCGCGATCCTGGATGCAGGAAGCGTGCACGCCGAGGCGCCCGAGACGCCCGAAGCCGCGCTCATCGCCCACGACGAGGGCGGGCGTCTCGCCCGGGCGATCGACGCGCTTCCGGTCCCGTTCCGCGAGACGCTGGTGCTGCGCGAGTATCACGGCCTGAGCTACCGGGAGATCGCCGAGGTGACGGACGTGCCGATCGGGACCGTGATGTCGCGTCTCGGGCGGGCGCGCCAGCACCTGCTCGAACGGCTCGCAGGGGAGGGGCGATGACCGGCGGCGACGAGACCCTCCTGCTGCTCTGCGCCTACGCCGACGGCGAGCTGTCGCCGGGCGAGGTGCTGGCTATGGAGCGGCGCCTCGCGGCCGATCCCGAGCTCCGGACCAGGGCCGAGCGCCTGCGCGGCCTCTCCAGCGCGGTGCGGACCACGCTGGCGGCGGTGCCGCTCCCCGAGACCCTGCGCGGACGGATCGTCCAGGAGGTCGGGTTCGCCGACCCGGAGCCCGGCCGCGCAAGGATCAGCTCTTGGCTGAGCCCTCGGCTCACCTCTTGGCCGGCGCTCGCTGCTACGCTGGTGGTCGGGATCGCCCTCGGTGCCTCGCTCGGCGGCCTCGGTCCCCTCGGGATCGCCGCCCCCCCGCCGCGGGCGGCCGACGCCATTCTGGCCGGCCATCTGCGAGGTCTCGCCGCGCCGCAGCCCTACGATATCCCCTCCTCGGACGGGCACGTGGTCAAGCCGTGGTTCAACGGCCGCACCATCATCGCCCCCGACGCCCCCGACCTCGACGAACGGGGCTATTCGCTGGCCGGCGGCCGGATCGACATCGTCGACGGCAAGCCGGTGCCGACCCTGGTCTACCGCCACGACCGGCACGTGATCAGCGTCACCGTGGTGCCGGCGGCCGCCGATGCGGCGGCCGTCGAGGCGCGCCGGGACGGGACGTTCATCGAGCGCTGGAGCGCCGGCGACCTCACCTACTGGGCGGTGTCGGACCTCAACGCCCGAGACCTGCGGGGCTTCGTCGCGCTGTACCGCGCCCGGACCGGGCAGCCGCACTGACGAATTCGATCGGCGTCCGGGAATAACCGCGCGGGGAACCGGGTTCTACATCCTGCCATCCGCTTCGATCCCATGAGGGCCGCGCGTGATCGTCAGTCCCGACCGCACCCTGCGCCCATCCGACCGGCACGCCACGCCGACGCCCGATCCGCCCCGTGGGTTCGGCGACCCGCGCCCGGCCCGCGAACCGGCAACTCTGGAGGACGCGCTTTACCGGCTGGTCGAGCATCTCGAGCAGGGGGTGGCGGTGACCGACCGGTCCGGGCGCGTTCAGGTCCTGAACCGCGCCGCCCACGCCTTGGTCCGCCGGGGCCTGCTGCTCCTCCGGAACGGATACCTGTGCACCGGCACGCCCGAGCACGCCGCGGTGTTCGGCCGGCTCGTCGCCCGCTGCGCAACCGGCACCGGCGGCGCGCTTCGCCTCGCGGGGGAGGGCGGCACGCTCCTGATCGCCGCCTGCCCGATCCCCGGCAACGGAGTGCTGCTACGCGTCATCGACCCCGCCGCCGCCCCGCTGCCGGACCCGGGGGCGCTGCAGGAGCTGTTCGGCTTCACGCCGGCCGAGGCGGCGCTCGCCACCGACATCCTGGCCGGGCACGATCTCGCGGCGAGCGCGGCCCGGCGCCGGATCACCCTGCACACGGCGCGCGCGCATCTGCGCCGTCTGTTCGAGAAGACCGGCACCAACCGGCAGGCCGAGCTGATGCGCCTGCTGCTGCTATGCCCGCTCCCCGTCCCGGCCACCGCCGAAGCAAACTGGCAGCCGACAGGATTTTCGACGGAGTATCGCTCAAATGAGTGATGCGCGAACCGTAGAATAAAACGACGCTGCCATTCGTCGAATATCGACACTACATCAATATTCACAGCGGGGGAGAGCGCGATATGCTCGTCTCGATCTTGAGATCCATTCGGGTCCGGCGCGCGGCTGCGCGGACCTACCGCGTCCTCTCGGCGCTCGACGACGATGCGCTGCACGATGTCGGCCTGGACCGGCGCACCCTGCGCGCGTTCTGCGACGCGGGCTGCCGCCACCACGCCGCGCTTCCGGGCAAGCCGGGCGCGGGGCTGGGGGTCCTGATGCCCGGCGGCCTCACGCCCGCCTGGCGTTGAGGCCCATCGTGCCCGTTCCGATGGCAGCTCCACCTGCGACGATCGCGGCACGACCGGGAACGGCTCTCGTCAGGCGGGACGACCGCCATCGGCTCCGGTACAGGATCTCCCGGCATTCGGGAGGATCCAGGGACGATGCGCGCGGCACTCGGCGGGACGGACGATCTGATCGACTTGGCGGCGGGACAGCCGTGGCATCGGCTGGATACCGAGGCGCGACGCCCCGATCCCGCCTGCACCGTCCGGCTGCAGGTCGATCTCGGCCTGCGCTTCCCGATCCACGCCGTCGCGGGCGACGGCGAACTCCGGGATCTCGCCGTCTCGGATGACGGGGAGGTCTGGTCGGAGGTCGCCCTCGAGGCGGGCGAGGGGGCCTCGGCGGCCCGGGTGATCGAGCCCGGGGAGGGCACCTGGGCGCGCCACGTCCGGGTGACCGCAAAGCTCCCGGCCGGGGCGGGCCTCCCGGCCGTGCAGGTCTGGTGCGCGCGCGCCGCGTTCGACTTGATCGCCCTGCGGCAGGTCTTGGGCGCGTCGTTCGACATGGCCGGCGAGCGGCCGGGATCCACGCCCTACATCACCTACAGCCTCGTCAGCGCCGAGCGGCCCCGGTCGCACGCGCTGGTCGGCATCGCGCTCTACGAGTGCGGCGCCTTCGGCAATTGCCTGATCCAGTGCCTGCTGGCGATCGGGATCGCCCGCAACCTCAACCTCAAGACCATCAAGCTCCCCGCCGCCGACCGCAGTGCGGTGATCGCCCTATCCGGACCCGTGACGCTCGGCGGCATCACCTTCATCCCCGGATCCGAGCCGCTGCCGGAGGACGGGGACTACCTGTCGGGGATGTATTTCGACCTCGGGATCCAGCGTCTGGCCGGCGTGCTCGGCCCCGAGGAGACCCGGGAGATCGTGCGGACCACCATCCGGCCGCTGTTCAACCGGCTGCCGGCACAGATCCCCGAGAAGCCTGACGACGCGTTGCTGATCCATATCCGCTCGGGCGACATCTTCGGCACCTGGGTGGCGCCGCAATACCCGCAGCCGCCGCTCGCCTTCTACCGGATGGTGATCGACCGGCTCCTGGGGGAGGGCAAGATCGCGTCGATCAAGTTGGTGTTCGAGAACCGACTCAACCCGGTGATCCCGGCGTTGGAAGCCTGGATCGCGGCGCGCGGCGTACCGCTCTCGACGCAGAGCGGCGCGCTGACGGACGACGTCGCGGCGCTGATGAACGGGCGCTACCTCGTGTTCGGGCTCGGCACCTTCGGCCCCGGCGTCTGCCAGCTCTCGGACCGGGTGGAGCAGGTGTTCTACTTCGCCTCCGGCTGGCCGCAGCACTTCAAGAGCATCCCGACCATCGGCGCGGTGGTTGAGGTGCTGGACGTGGCGGGCAGCTACACGAAGGTCGGCGAATGGGATAATTCGCCGGAACGGCGCGCGCTGATGCTCGACTACCCGATCGAGAACCTCGCCTTCGACGACGCCTGAACCGCCGCCCTTGCCGACGGCGGGAAACTCGGTGACAAGCGCCCGAGAAACCTTGAGTCGGTCCTGCACGCCGAAAAGAATCCAGGATTTAAAAGGTCCATGACCTTTTGCGGGTCCAGGGCGGAGCCCTGGTGTCGGGCTTCGCCCAATGCTCGTGGGCTCCGCCCCCGAACCCCGCCAAAGGGCTCAAGCCCCTTGGGATCCCGGTCTTGCCGGTGCGCCGATCGACGGCTGGGTCAGCCGCCCGGGAGGATCGATTTGGCCAGCGATGTCCAGCCCTCGGAGGCCCTGCGGGTCAACGCCTTCCCGATGCACCGGGCCGAGGTCCTGATGCAGCAGCGGCGGCGCCTGCGCCCGCGCCGCAAGACCCTGGTCAGCTTCGCCGCGAAGTACCACTACGTCGAGAGCCAGCGCCGCCTCGTGGCCGCGGCCGCCGCCACCGGGGATTTCGATACGATCGAGAGCTGGTCGCCCGACCGGCTGCGCGGGACGCCGTTCTACACGGCGCACAGGGCGATCCTCGACCGGTCCCGGGGCGCCGGGAACTGGGCCTGGAAGCCCTACATCATCGCCGAGGCGCTCGCGCACAGCCGCGACGGCGACTTCATCGTGTTCACCGATACCGGCATGCAGGCGATCGACGCCGATCCCCTGCCGCCGGTCACGCCGCTCCTGACTTGGCTCGCCGAATCCGGGCGCCGGGTCGCGGTGGGCGTGCTGCACGGCAAGCCGCAGCGGGTCTGGACCAAGCGCGACTGCTTCGTGCTCATGGACTGCGACATCGAGCGCTACTGGAACGCCGACCAGATCCAGGCGACCTGGATCGCCTTCATGGTCGGCCCGGAGACCCGTCACTTGGTCGCCGAATGGCTGCGTTATGCCGGCGACGAACGGGTGGTGACCGACATCCCCAACCAGATGGGCTTAGCCGATTTCGACGGCTTCATCGATCACCGCTTCGACCAGAGCATCCTGTCGAACCTGATCTACAAGCTCGACTTGGAGATCCCGCCCCTGCGGGAGGCCTCGAAGAAGATCAAGACGCTGGTCGGCGAACTGGAGATGGACACCCTGGTCTCGGTCCGGCCGTCCGAGAACATCGCACTGGGCAAGACCTGGCGGGCCAGCTCCGCCTCGCCCTGGTCTGGGACGCACGGCGTCTACGGCGAGCGGACCACCGGCGACCCGTCGTTCTTCTTCCACACGGCGCTGGAGCCGAAGCCCTGGTTCGTGCTCGACCTCGGCACGGTCGAGCGGGTCTCGGAGATCCGGCTCTACAACCGCTGGGGGCAGCTCAGCGAGCGCGCCCAGATGATGCGGGTGTGGCTCGGCGAGACCGAGGCCGAGTATCGCCTGGTCTTCGACGCCGTGGATGCCGACTGGCACCCCGGCCTGCCGCTCTATCTCCGCTTCGACAATGCCCGGTTCCGCTACCTGAAGGTCGATCTCGACGAGGAGCAGGTCCTGCACCTCGACGGGATCGAGATCTTCGCGGCCCGCTGACCCGGCGTGCCGGACGACAGCCCGCATCACGGACGATGACGCCACCCATGACGAGGCAGACCGCATGAGCGCGCCGGCCGGCGACAGGCCGCTCTTCCCGTTCGGGCCGATCCTGTTCTTCGGCGACTCGGTGACGGCCGGCTGGACGGCGCAGATGCCGCAGGCGTTCTCCGGCCCGCAGACCGTGCCGCGCGGGATCGCCGGCCAGACGACCCGGGACATGGCGCGCCGGCTCCGCTCCGAGATCGCCCTCTACGGCGCCCGGGGCCTGCACCTGATCTGCGGCCGCGACGACATCCTGGGCGGCGCCCCGGGCGTGTCGCTCGACGGCATCGTGGCCGACATCCGGGCGATGCTCGCCGACACCCGCGACCTCTACGTGCGCAGCTGGGTCGGCTCGATCCCGCCGGTCGACCCGGCCTCACCCGCCGCTTCCGGGCGGCCCCTCGAACTCATCGGACAGGTGAACGCGTGGCTGCGCGACCACGTGCACGAATACGGCGCCGGCTTCATCGACCACGATCCCGTGCTGGCGAATGCCGCGGGCGCGCTCAGGCCCGATCTCAGCGACGACGGCGTGCGCCTCAACGCCGCCGGCAACGCCGCGCTCCAGGCCGCGATGCTGGCGGCGCTCACCGCGGCGGGCGTCGACCAGATCTGGGCGCCGCCCGAGAGCGAGGATGCCGCGCGCCGGCGCAAGTTCTTGCACCATTTCGGCTATCTCGACTCGAACACCCGCCATCCGAGCCCCTACATCCAGTTCGCCGGCAAGCCGGGGGCGAGCCATTACGGCGTCCCGTTCGACGCCCAGGGCTTCCTCAACGCCACTGCCATCACGGCGGACAAGCCCCCGGGCGAGACCCGGGTCTTCGTGGTCGGCGACTCGACAACCATCGACGGCGGCACGCTGGCCAACACCCTGCCGGGGCGCCTCGAGCGGATCCTGCGGGCGGACGGGCTCGCCGCGGCGCGGGTCTACAATTTCGGCGTGATGTCGAGCTGCCTCACGCAGATGACCCACCTGATCTGGTCGCGGCTCGTCAGCTACCGGCCCGATGCGATCGTGGTGATGAGCGGCAGCACCGACCTGTTCCAGCCCTGGACCTACGATCCGCGGCCCGGCTACCCGTACAACGCCTTCATCACCGAGCGGCTCTACGACCACTTCTTCGACACGCACGATCCCCGGGCGCGCGAGGACGGCCTGTCCTACGACGCGCTGGTCACCCTGATCTACGAGGCGCTGAAGCGGCTGCGCGCGGAGGTGGGCTGGCAGACGCCCGGCTGGGAGGACGCCATCGTCCACCATTACCAGCTCGCCGCGCACCGCCTGACCAAGCTGTCCCACGACCACGCCGTGCCGATCGTGAGCGTGCTGCAGCCGACGGTGCTGCGCAAACGCCACCTCACCGCGGTGGAGCGGAGCGTCGCCTCGGGGGCGTTCCTCGCCTATCTCGACCGCCAGTACGCCAAGCTGGAGGCGTTCACGGCCAAACTCGCGGCGCGACGGCCCTATCGCAGCACCTTCACGGCGCTCGATCTCAGCGGACTGTTCCGCGATCGGGAGGAGGGGACCTTCTACGACATCGTGCACTATGACGATCCGGCCCGCGAGATCGTCGCCGCCCGGTTGGCGGCCGAGGTGACGCGGGTGCTGGACCGACCGCGCACGCCCCTCGCCCGCGTCCGCCGCCTGCTCGGCGGAAGGCGGTAGCCCGCCGCCTTACCCCTGTCGGTCGGTCTGCTTCACCCGGTGCGTGAAGATGACCGACAGCCACGGCACGACCTCGTGCTCGACCTCGATCGAGAGCAGCACTTCGAGGTGGAGCGCGTAAGGAAGGGTGAGGCGGAAGCCGCAGCGGGCCTCCTCCATGGTGGTCGGCATGTCGCCCAGTACCGCCGCGATCACGTCGGGCCGGTGCACGTCCACGGGATGGCGCTGGATCTCGCCGTCGACCTCGGCAACGAGCGTCGCCTTGGCCCGGCTCGCCGAGACCACCCAGCCAACCAGCACCACCTGCCCGTCCTGGATCTCGGCCCAGACCCGGTCCGGGGGCGATTCGAGGTTCGCCCGGGCGAAGGAATCCGGCAATTCGCCGTCGAGTTCGGCGATCGTGCAGCCGACCTCGTATTTCTCGAAGCCGCGCCCCTCGCCGAAGATCTGCGCGAACTGCTTCTGGTACTGGGCGATCCGGGCGTTCCTGATGTCCTCGGGCAGGCCCGACCACTGGCCCTTCTCCTGGACCGTGTAGACCGACAGCAGCTCGCGCAGGAACGCGATGCGGCCCTTGTCGGCGACGTAGAGGTTCATCAGCCAGTCGGCCGCCGCCGCGTTCTCGTAATACGCCTCCGGCACCCGGCGCAGGGCCTCGGCGCGGTAGACGCAGCACGAGAAGTTGGCGGTGAGCGGCGCGTTGGCCAGCACCGGGAAGCTGATCGTGCCGGTGGGGTAGCGGCCCTGCTCGTCGTGCGGCACGTAGGAGCCGGTCGCCGGGTAGTGCAGCAGGACCCAGTTGAAGCACATGTCGAGGGCGCGGTCGTTGCGCAGCATCCGCAGCTGCATCGCGATCTTGCGGTCGGACAGCCAGTAATCGTCGGCTTCGCAGAACGCGATGTAGCGCCCGGTGCAGGCGCCGAGGCAATCCTGCATGTTGCGCAGCATGCCGAGGTTTTTCGCCCGGGGCCGCACGGTGATCCGCTCCGGATCGCGCGCCCGGTAGGATTCGACGATCTCGGGCGTCCCGTCGGTGGAGCAATCGTCCCCGATCACGACCTGGAGCTTGAACAGGCCGCGCTGGGCCAGAACCCCGTCGAGGCAGCGGCGGATGTAGGCGGCATGGTTGTAGGCGGTGACGATGACGCTGACCGTCAGCTGTTCCTCGAGCCAGACGCGCAGGGCTGCCGGATCGCCGGAGAGGGCGTCGGGCGCGTCGAGGCCCATGTCGCGCAGGGCCGCCCGGGCGATGTCGGGGTTGGCCTCGATCAGGGCGCCCAGGCTCGGGACGTCCTCCTCGTCGAGATAGGCCTCGGCCAGGCGCCGGAAGATCGCCTTCTGCGAGGCTTCGTAGCCCGCGGCGTAGCGGCCGCCGAAATGGCCGCGGAGCGCCCGGAAGAACGCGATCTCGGAATTGCCGAGCTTCTTGTGCCGGGCGAGTTCGGTGGCGTAGGTCGCCCACATCCCGGCCGCGTGCTTGCGGTAGACCGCCATGATCTGGGGCAGGAAGCCGATGCGGCCGACCTCGGCATGCATCAGGTGAACGTACCAATCCCCCGGGGCGATGCCCTCGTCGAGCCGGAACGGCTCTTCGCCGTGGTAGCGCCAGCGATAGAGCACGCTGTTGGTCTGGACGAAGTTGTGCGCGACGAGGTCGGACAGCGACGGCTGCGGGCTCGAATGCTTCGGATAGATCTCCTCGACGCCCGGCATGTCCTCGTAGAGGACGCGCACCGGGTGGAAGCACAGGGTGAATTCCGGGTTCGCCCGCAGGAATTCGACCTGGCGCTGGAGCTTGCTCGAATCCGTCCAGTAATCGTCGCCCTCGCAGATCGCGACGTATTCACCGCGGGCGCGGGCCGTAAGATCGGAAAAATTCTTGTTCGGCCCGAGATTCTCAGATCGCAGCACCGCCACGAGGTTGGGATGGCGCGCGGCGTAGTCCGCGATGATCTCGGCGGTGCCGTCGCTCGACCGGTCGTCGCCGACCAGGAGCTCGAACGGGAAATCCGTGACCTGGCCGAGGATGCTGTCGAGGGTCTGCCGGATGAACCGGGCTTGGTTGTAGGTGATGCACAGGACCGACACGACCGGCCGGTTCCATTCCGGCACCGGCTCGGCCTCAGCGCGCGCGCGGATCCAGGCCGCGAACGGATTGACGAAGGTGCCGTCGAAGCTCTCGTCCGGCTCGGCGGTAAAGTCCGCCCGCGGCTGCCGCCCGAGCCGGGCGCCGTACTTGACGTAATGCTCCAGCGGCGAGAGGTCGGTCAGGCCGACATCGGGATAGCGCGCCGCGTACCAGATGTGGTCGAACAGGCCGCTGCGATAGATCGTCGAGAAATCGTCCTGCCACGGCTCCAGGGCGGGCGTCGCCGTGCTCGCACCCGGCGCGGCGTCTCCTGCACCGTCCTGCATCGATCAGATTCCTCGAACGCTCGGGACCACGTCCTTCGACCGGCCCCTCAGAGGGTGCCGGGAAGGCGCCCTTCCTCGGAGCCGTGGTTGTAATAGTGCCGCGTCGGATCGGCGCCGGCATTCGCGACGTCGTCGTTGCAGGACAGGTAGAAGTGCCGATCGAACAGCCCGGAGGTCTCGAGCCAATCGAGCATGGTCTGCTCGGGGACGACCGGCGCCCGATCGGGGCTCGCCGCGGCGGCCTCCCGGTAGAGATGCACGAACTTGGCGATCCGGGCCGCGACCTCCTTGGCGGGGGGCCGGCGCACCGAGGAGGCGACGACGCTCGATGGCTCGCCGGGCCGCCGGCGCTGGAGATCGGCCTCGGCCAGACGCACCAGCCGGGCCATCTCGCCCTGCGCGTCCTTGAGCCTCGCCTGCGTCTCGGCGAGCTCGGCCCGCAGCGCGTCCACGTCCTCGCTCAAGGTCGGCTCCGTCTCAGTCACGACGTCCTGAATGCGTGCATGGGATCATGCGGCGGGATGGCCGGATCAGAGGCGCGATCGGACCGCACGCCGCGTGAGGCGGGGTGATACGATCGGCACCGGAGTCGGTCAACCTTGGGCGATTCAGCCTGTAAGACGATCTGCCGATGCCCGACACGCCACCGGCGCAGGGTGGCGCCGGCGCATCCTCTGCGAAGAGAACGCCGCGCGTAGCGTGGCGTCGAGTGGCTACGCGCGGACCGGGAGTGGCTTTGCCTACCCCGCGACCGCCTGCGGCGCGACCGAGCCCGCGACCAGCGGGCCGGGGATCGCGGCCTCGGCGTCGACCATCAGGCGCGCCTCGTGGCGGCGCATGAACATCCACAGGGCCACGGCGCCCAGCAGCACGAAGGCCAGGAGCGCGAGGCCCACGGGCCCCATGACGTTCTCGATGGAGCGACCGCACAGATATGCGCCGAAGCCCATGATCGAGGCCCAGGCGACGCCGCCGACGGCGTTGAAGAACATGAAGCGGCGGGCATCGAGCTTGTTCACGCCGGCGAGGACCGCCGCGTAGGCGCGCAGCATCGCGGTGAAGCGGCCGAAGAACACGATCTTCCCGCCATGCCGGCGGAACAGGTACTGGCCGAGCTTGAGCCGGCCGTGATCGAGGCCGATCATGTGGCCCTTGCGCAGGAGCAGGGGCAGGCCCCAGCGGCGGCCGACCCAGTAGCCGGCATTGTCGCCGAGGATCGCGGCGGTCGCGGCGATCGCGACCACGAGGGCGATGCTCAGGTTGCCGGTGCTGCCGGCATAGGCCGCCGAGGTGAGCAGGACCGTCTCGCCCGGCAGCGGCAGGCCGGCGCTCTCCAGGGTGATGATGACGAAGATGGCGATGTAGCCGTAATTGGCGATCAGGTCGGCAATGGGCAGATCGTGCAGGAAGGACATGCGGTCTCCTCGCGGATCGGAGGGCTGCCCTGTCGGCGAGAAACATGGCCGCTCCGGGGCGGAGCGCGAAATACCTGGCCGGGCCACGATCGGCTGTGCCGCCGAGCACGATGGCTCTCGGGCTTCGCCGGCCTCAGCGGGCCAGGTTCGACAGCGCGCCGTCCCCGCGCGCCTCCGCCAGATGAGCCCGCATCCAGTCGATCGTACCGGTGAGCCCGTCGCGCAGGGCGACCCGGGGCCGCCAGCCGAGTTCGGATCGAATCAGCGTGGTGTCGAGCACGTTGGCCGGCACGTCGGCCGCGCGGCTCGCCTTGTACACGCAGGGCAGGCGCTCGCGCCGGAAGACCCGCTCCAGTTCGGCGATGATCTGGTTGACGCTCAGGCCCGCACCGCTGCCGACATTCATCACTTTGTGCGGCCCGTCATACGGGATGGCGGCCAGGAAGGCGTCGCTGACATCGTCGATGTGCAGGAAGTCGCGCACGACCTCGCCGGTGCCCCAGACTTCCAGCGGCAGGTTCGCGAGCACGCGGTGGATATAGCTGCCGATCAGGCCCTGGTGCTTGTTGCCGAGTTGGAACCGGCCATACGGATTGGCGATCCGCAGGATCTGGTAATCGATCCCGTGAAGATGCCGGTACAGGTAGAGCGACTTCTCGATCATCAGCTTGCTGATGCCGTAGGCCGAGATCGGGTCGGTGGGCGCCCGCTCCGGGATCGGGGTGGCGCGCGGGATCCCGTAGATCGCGCCCCCAGAGGATGCGAACACGACCTTCTTGATCCGGGCCGAGCGGCAGATTTCCAGCAGGTGCAGGGTGGCGATCGGTGCGGCGGCCAGTTCCGCGGACGGGTCGCGGTTCGAGCTCTCGGGGATCGATCCGGCGATCAGGTGGAAGACGATGTCCTGACGCTCGACCGCGTTGGCAATGCCGAGCCGATCGGCGAACTGGCCGGTCACCCGGGCGACGCGCCGGTCGAGAACCTCGGCTTGCGGGTGGCTGCGGCTGAAACAGGTGACCTCGGCGCCGGCTTGCGCCAAGCGGTTGCACAGGTTCAGGCCGAGGAAGCCCGCACCGCCCAGGACGAGACAGCGGGCTCCCGCCAGGGCCGAAACCGATGGGCCGATTGCTGCCGGATCGATCGGCAGCCCGTCATGTCTTCGGCCGCCGCTCATGGTCGGATTTCGGCGCTCGGGTGCACCGGCGCCGGGGCTGCCGGCGCCTCGGGCCCGGCCGAGTCCGCGTCTCGCGCTTCGATCAAGCGCTCGACCAGGGCGAGGGCAGATTGCTCCAGCGCACGGCGCGTCGGCTCCAGCGGCGCCTTCCCGTAGGCCCGGGTCGCCGCGTAGGCGGCCGCATAGGCCGCATCCCAGCCGGCGGCGAGGATTGGCGGCCCGGCCTCCTCCAAGGCGTCTCGGACGGTGATCCAGGCGGCCTGCTGGGTGGCATCCCAGGCCGCGGCCCGAACCGCGGAGCCGGTCTGCCGCAGGGTGAGGTTGGCGACCGCGGCCCGCTTGCGCGCACGCTTCAGGTGATCGCACAGGAGGGTGAGATCGGCGACGTCCGTGAGTTCGGCCAGGTCGGCCAGCTCGTCCGCCTCGACGTTCAGCTTGGCCAGGCGGAACCAGGCCGGCACGTGGCTGCGCACGAGCCAATCGGCGACCATCGCGATGCGCCGTCGCTCCAAGGCCTCCGAACCGCGCGTGCCGACGACACGCGGGACCAGCGGGAGAATCAAGCCGTCGCGCTCCGCCTGCGGCAGGCCATCGCTCAAGGTCCGGACGAAGGCGGAGATGCTGGGCGAGGCGCAGGCGGGCTGATCGGAATGGGGCTCGCCGGCGAGGTAGGCCACCGCCTCCAGAGCGCACAGGCCCTGGTCCGGGCTCGCGTGCGGACCGGCCGCCAGGGTTGTGATGCGTGCGCGGCGCGCGGGGTCTACCCGCACAGGCTCCCCACGGGCCGGCGACTGAAGCACGCCGTCATCCGGCACGCGGATGGGATGGCTGTCCGGGTCCGAAAGCGTGAAGCCGGCGGGCGTGCCGGACGCGACCTCGTTCTCCAAGGCGGCGACCGCGGCGGCGACCTTCCCCGGATCGACGGTGTAGCTCACGTGGAAGGCGTGCACGCCCGGGCGGTGGAGGGTCCGGCCGCGCAGGAACAGGATCCGCGCGCCCCCGACCTCGATGTAGCTGGTATAGCCCCGGAAGTTGAAGGCCAGCTCCTCGTGGATCAAACCGAGGATCCGGCAGCCGGGCCGGCAGAACAGGGCGTTGCTCAAGGCCGAACTCGACGAGCCGACCACCAGGGCGGCCGAGTGGAACGCGTCGACCTGTTCGAGGAACGACATCGTCTCCGGGTAGATCACCTCGAAGCCCAGGGGACGCAGGCGCTCGGCGATCTCGGCCTCGTTCACCAGCGCCCGCTGGGTGAAGGCCTTGCGCGAGATGAACAGGCGCCGATCGGTCCGGTCCGACAGGACCCCGCGCTCCCGCGCGCTCTCGAGGATCCGCTCGCGCACCGCCGCGAAGATGTCGGCCGGCCAGACCGCATCGTAGACCGGCCGCCCGGGCTTCATCTCGAACGGGAAGAACGCCGGCGGGGGCGCCATCCCGAGGAGCCCGAATTCGACGGGCTTGGGCGGCAGCTTGATCACGGGCCGGTCGCGCGTATCGAGCAGGCGCAGGATCTCCTCGTGCGAGCCGGGCATGTGGTCGTCGATGCACAGCGGGATCCCGTCCGGGCAACGCGGATCGTTGTAGCAGAGCATCCGCGGGACGTACTCGCAGAACCAATGCCCGTAGTTCCGGCTCTGGAGGCCGAACATCATCAGTCCCGCCTCGACCACGTGCGGATCCTCGGGCACTTCCACGAGGGCGCGCGTATCGCCGAACGCGGCCATCATGATCTGGTCTGGATTGAGCCCGTCCTGCAGCAGGATGTCCGGGCGGCGCGGATGCGCGGCCAGATCGTAGACGAGCTTGTCGCCGGCGATGACCACGTTGCTGCGCGGGAACGCGCGGGCTTCTTTCAGAAAGGCGAGGTACTGGGGCGGCATGTCGAGTTCGCCCCGCTCGGACAGCAGGGCCGGGGGCGGCTCGAAGAAGCGGAGTTCGGGAGGCGCGATCCTGCGCGCCGGCCGCAGCTCCGTGTACGCGGCGCCCCCGCTCACCGCGAGCGCCTTGGCCGTGGTGATGTCGTAGGCGGAGAACGGCCCGGCCGAATAAACGTGACGGGTCTGCTCGTGCAGCGCGATCGCGTCCGCGTAACGCCGATCCGGGAGCAGGGCATCGAGCTGCAGCCGGCGCAGGTTCTTGACCTTGGTGCTCACGGCAAAGCCGTCCGCCGTCGTGATGCCGTCGTCACCACCGTTCAACTCGTAGGCCAGCCGATAGCTCTGCGCGCAGGCTTCCGGCTCCCCCCTGCACTCGGCCACCCAACCGAGCCGGAGCAAGGTTGCGACGCCGTCGCGGATGGCGGCGGGCTCGCGGCTCGCGTGCAGACTTCGGACGAGGGCCGTGGCCTCCGCGTAGCGAGCGTGCCCGCAGAGGTCGCGCAGGCGCGCGGTGACGGCGGCCAAAGCCCAGCGCTCGCGCTCGTGCGGGACCAGCGAGCCGATCAGATCGTAGGTGTCGGCGGCGGCGCCGAGCTGGTCGTCGCCCTCGAGCCGGAACGCGAGCGCCTCGAGATGCCGTCGTATCGTGGTGAGGCCGGCCTGATCGTCGACCGGCACGAGCGTGTGCAGCCGCTCGAGGACCTCCGAAGCGTTGTCGCGATTGACCGTCCGGATCAAGTCGATGAACGTCTCCGTCGGCTTCATGTCCGTCTCAACATCCTGCCCGTCCGCGCGCGTTTGCGCGGTCGATCATGCCGCGCGCACCTGTCGGCGGTGTACTGGAACGGAGGCAGCGTGACGAGGCATCCCGGGTTCCGCGAGCCTCGAACCATCGATCCACCCGCCGCCGCGATGCCGGCCGATCCCGAAGAGCGATCCGAAGCCTCGCCCCTGGAGAGCCCGCGGGGACTCGTGTAGGGCAGGGCTCCCGACAGGCAGGGAACCCGCGCATGGACGTTCGCCCGAGCGGCAGGCAGCCGCCAGCGCCGAGCCGGAGCCGGTCACGGCAAACGGCGCGATGACGGTCCGCCTCGTCCTCTACGGAGCGGGCGCCCTCGCCCGCGAGATCGTCGATGCCCTGAAGCGCCTGAACGCGCGCGAGACCGCGATCGAGCTGCAGGCGAGCATCGTCGATCCCGGTATCGATGCGCCGGAGACCTTCCGCGGAACGCCGGTGGTTCGGGACGTCCGCACCTTCGCGGGCGACGACAGCCTGCGTTTTGTCGTGGCCCTTGGCGAACCAGGACCCCGCGCCCGAGCGGTCGCGCATCTGCGATCGGAAATTGGTGCTCAGTTCGCCACGATCATCGATCCCGGCGCGCTGATCGGCGCGAGCAGCCGCATCGGCGCGGGCGCGGTGATCCTCGGCCACTCCTCGATCACGGCGGATGCGCAGATCGGCGACCACGTGCTGGTCAATCCGGGCTGCACCGTCGCCCACGACGACGTGCTGGAGGATTTCGCGACGCTGAGCCCCGGCGTCCACTTGGCCGGGCATGTCCAAGTCGGGGAGGGGGCGTTCCTCGGTACGGGCGCCTGCGTGATCCCGAAGATACGGATCGGCGCGCATGCCCTGGTCGGCGCCGGGGCCGTGGTGATCCGGAACGTCGCGCCGGGCCAGACGGTGTTCGGCAATCCCGCACGCGCCTTGCCAGCCCGACCCCCGCGGCGCGCCTGACAGGCGGCGGTCGCCGCCTTCCGCGGCCGCACCCGGCCATGTATAGCGGGCGCCGTCACCGGGCGTGCGGATAGGATGGTGGCGACCGACAGTCAGGATGTGTCTCGACGATGATCCCCGTGCTCATTCCCAGCCTGCCGGATACGGACGCGATCGTGCCGTATCTGCGCCGGATCGATCAGACGCACACCTACAGCAATTACGGGCCGCTCTCGCGCGAATTCACGGCCAAGCTCTGCGCCTTCGTCTCGGAGCGCGCCGATGGTGCGTCGGTCGCCGCGACGATCACCGGCAACGGCACCAGCGCCATCGAACTCGCGCTGCGCTATCGCATCGCGGGCCGGTCCGGCCGGCTCTGCCTGATGCCAGGGTACACCTTCGTGGCCACCGCGCACGCGGCGGTGAATGTCGGCCTGGAGCCGTTCTTCGCCGACGTGGATCCCGAGACCCTGTCGCTGACGCCCGCCATCGCCGAGCGGGCGCTCGCGATGGCGGAGGGGGATGTCGCGGCCGTCGTGGTGGTCAGCCCGTTCGGGGCGCCGATCGATAGCACCGCCTGGGAGGCGTTCGAAGCGACGCACGGGATCCCGGTGGTGTTCGACGCCGCCGCCGCCACGCTCAACCTGCACCGGGTCGGCGCGCAGCCGATCTGCGTCAGCCTGCACGCCACCAAGGCGCTCGGGATCGGGGAGGGTGGCGCGATCCTCACCACCGACACAGCCTTGGTGGAGCAGACCACCGCGATGACCGGGTTCGGCTTCACGACGACCAGCCGGGTCTCGGAGGTGCGCGGCGGCAATTACCGGATCTCCGAATACGCAGCCGCCGTCGGCCTTGCGGTGTTCGACGGCCTGGAGGCGCGCATCCGGCAGTTGCGCGAGGCGTCCCTGGCCTATGTCGAGGGCTTCGACCGGATCGGGGTGCGGATGCAGCCCGGCTTCGGCGCAGACTGGCTGACCATGACGGTCAACGCGCTGTTCGAGCCCGCCGCCGCCAAGGCGGTGACGGACGGCTTCGACGCCGCCGGGATCCAGTGGCGGCGCTGGTACGGCACCGGCTGCCAGGCGCATCCCGCCTTCGCCACATGCCGGCACGACGGTCTGGCGCGGACCGAGAGCGTCGCCGCCGGCGCCATCGGGCTGCCGTTCTTCCCGGCGATCACCCGGGAGCAGATCGCGGAGGTCTGCGGCTGCGCGGAGCGGGCGCTGGCGGCCCGCTGAGGGGGCTTGCGTATCGCGAAAGGGGAACGGTCGGTGACGATGCAGGACGACTTTCGCCGGACCCTGACGCAGGCCAATCGCGCGAACGGCACCGCCGCCCTCGACACGATCGCGGGCGCCCTCGCCTCCGTAGCGGAGGGCCGGGCCGAGACCGCCGCGCAGCACCTCGCGACCCTGGGCTTTCGGTTCCAGGGCGAGGACAGCTTCGATCTGGCCGCCCGCGCCTACGGGCTGGCGGCCCGGACCTCGCGGTCCCACGCTGCTCAATACCATCTTGCCGCCATCCGGACGGGCATCGTCGCTTGCTGCCGCCAGCAGGCCTTCGACGGTGTGGAGGACCTCCTGGAGGAGCTGCGCCAAGCCAAGGCCTCAGCAGGGGACCGTGGGTCGAACGATCCGTCGCTGGTCCAGATCGCCTGGGATTACGAGCTCGCCGGGGAAGCCGAGAGCGCGGTGCGCTGCTACCTGCTGGCGCGGATCGCGCGGGACATCCTGGGCGGCCCAGCGCTCACGGTCGACGGCGACACGCTGGAGCGCAAGATCCGAAATCTGCGCAGCCTGCAGATGACCACGCTGGCCGAAGAGGGGCGGCACGAGGAGGCGCAGGCGCTGCACGAACGCACGCGCACGACCCTCGGGCTCGGGCCGGTGCGGATCTACGACATCGTCTCCGCCCGCCAAGCCGCCGCCGCGGGGGAGGGCGACTATCGCGAGCTTATCGGGCCCCGCCGGATCGCGGAGCCGGAGATCCGCTTCCTCGCAGGCCCGGTGACGCTGACCTCGACCTGCGGCACCCTGGACGCCCCGCCGCAATACGTCGCCCGGTTCAAGGACTGCCTGACCTTCCCGCGCAGCAACATCGTGCTCCAGGGCAATCGCCTGATCTACGACCTCGCCGCGCACCCGGACAGCGGCGTCGCGGACATCAAGGACGGGAAGAATTCCGATCAGATCATGACGGCCGTCTACGGGGCCGGGCGCGCCCTGGTCGAGGAGCCGGCCGAGGCGCAGACCCTGGATGCCGGCCTGATGATGTTCGGGCTCCAGAGCAAGAACTACGGCCATTGGCTGCTCGAGTTCGTGCCGCGGATGCTGTGCTTTAACGATCCCGCCTGCCCCGCGGGCTTCCCGATCTGCATCGACGACCACATGCCCGAGACGCACCGGCAGATCGTGGAGCTGCTCGACGAGCGCAACAGGCCGATCCTGCCTCTGCCGGCACGGGCTGTCCGCTTCAAGGAACTCGGGGTCGCCCCGGTCCCGACCTTCTTTCCGTTCGACGCGCGTCCGGGCCTGCCGGTCTACGACGCGGTCTGGCCGAAGGATGTCCTGGGAGGCATGCGGCGCGCGGTGCTCGACAAGCTCGCGGCGCGCGGCGTGGACGTGCGTTCCACCGGGCGGCGGATCTTCCTGTCGCGGAAGGGCTTCACGCAGCGCCAGCTCGTCAACGAGACGGAGATCGCCGGCGCCCTGGCGCGGCACGGGTTCGAGGTCGTGTATCCGGAGAAGCTGTCGTTCGTGGAGCAGATCGCGCTGTATCACGCGGCCGACGTGATCGTCGGCTCCGCCAGTTCGGCCCTGACGAACTGCATTTTCTGCAACGACAACGCCCGCGTCGTCGCGCTGATTCACGAGAACCGGTCGTTCAACTTCCGCGGCTACACCAGCATGATCGAATCGAGCGGCGCGAAGGTGCTGTTCATTCGCGGCACGACGGTCGCGGGCGAGAACGCGCATCCGTTCCACGCCAATTACACGGTCACGCCCGGACAGGTTCTGCGCGGCCTGGAGAGCGTGGGCGTCGGCCCGTAGCTCTCAGGTTCTGGAGACGGGAGCGCCATGCGGCCGACGGCGACCTTCATCGACCTGATCCGGTCGATCGACAGCGGCAATGCCACGACCAAGCTCGAGACGCTGGCCGCCCTGCTGGGCGCGGAGCCGCCCCCGGCGGCGCGCACGGCCGCGACCCTGCGGCACCTTGAGGCCCTCGGGTTCCGGCTCGAAGGCGGCGCGCGGTTCGGGGATGCCGCCCATGCCTACGAACTCGCCGCCTCGATCGATGCGCCGGGTCTTCAGCGCTGGCGCATGATCGCCGCGACGGCGCGCCTGCGCGACTTCGTCGAGCACGAACGCTGGGACGACGCGGCGGCGTTCATCGCCGAGATCAGGAGCCGCGGAGAGACGGAGGCGGCCCTGCGCGAGGCCGCGAGGACGCTGCTGCAAGTCGGTTGGGATCACGAGTGCCGCGGCCGAGCCGAACCCGCCGTCCAGTGCTACCGCCTGGCTTTCGCGCTCAACGGCGGCGATTCCGGCCTCTCGACCGGGGACGGTCACAGCCTCAGCGCCAAGATCCGGAACCTGCGCATCCTGCAGATGAACGCCTTGGCGGAGGCGGGCTACTACGAAGAGGCCGCGGCCCTACACGAGAGCACGCGGGCGATCGCCGGGTTCCGCCCGGTCGGCATCTACGACATCGTCTCGGCGCAACAGGCCGCCGACGCCGGGCACGGGCGCTATCGCGAGCTGCTGGCCGGCCGCACCATCGACGAGCCCGAGGTGAAATTCCTCGGGGGCTCGATCGCGCTGACCTCCCGGGCGGGATCGCTCAATGCCCCCCCGCAATACGTCGCGCTGTTCAAGGACTGCTTGACCTTCCCGCGTAGCAACGTTGTTCTGCACGGACCGCGCCTGATCTACGATCTGGCGGCCCATCCGCTCAGCGGCCTCGCCGACATCAAGGACGGGGTCAATCCCGGCCAGATCATGCTGGCCGTCTGGGGGCCCGGGCGCGCTCTGGTCGAGGCGCCCGCCGAGATCCACGAGATCGACGCCGGCCTGATGCTGTTCGGCTTCCAGAGCCGGCAATACGGACACTGGCTGCTCGAATTCGCGCCCCGGATGCTGTGGTTCAACGATCCCACCTGCCCGGCGGGCCTGCCGCTCTGCATCGACGACCAGATGCCGGACTCCCACCGGCAGATCATCGCGTTGATGGACGAGCGCGACCGCCCGGTGCAGGTCCTGCCGCCGGTGGCGACCCGCTTTCGGGAACTGGGCCTCGCCCCGGTGCCGACCTTCTATCCCTTCGACACGCGGCCGGGCCTGCCGACCTACGACGCGATCTGGCCGAGCGACGTGCTGGCCGCCATGCGGGGCAAGATCCTTGAGCGGCTCGCCGCGCAAGGCGGCGACTTGCGGCGGACGGGGCGGCGGATCCTCCTGTCCCGGCGCGGCTTCACGCAGCGTCGGTTGGTCAACGAAGCGGAGATCGCGGACGCCCTGCAGCCTCACGGCTTCGAAGTCATCCAACCCGAGAATCACACCTTCGCCGAGCAGGTCGAGATCTATCACGCGGCCGACATCGTCGTCGGGTCGGCGAGTTCCGCCCTGATCAATTGCCTGTTCTGTCGCCCGGGCGCGCAGGTCATCGCCCTGACCCACGACAACCCGGCGTTCTATTTCCGGGGCTTCACCAGCCTGATCGAGTCGAGCGGGGCGCGCCTCCTGTTCGTCCGCGGCCACGCCGTGCACACGGAAGGCCTCCATCCGATGCACGCGGATTACGCGGCCTCGCCCGCGGCGATCCTGCAAGCGCTGGCCGCATTCTGAGCGGCCCCAGCCGGCAGGCCGCCGCAGCTACACCGCCGCGTAGACCTTGTGGAGCGGGAAGCCGCAGAAATCGTCCTCGACGCCGAGCTTACCGATCGGTTCCGAGGGCGTCGCGATCTGGCCTTCCATCAGCATGCGCAAGAGCTCCTGCGGTGCCATCAGGGGGATCTCGGCCCGCAGCAGCTCCGGCCCGTAGAGGTCGAGGGTCTCGATCACGTACTGCTCGGCGCCGGCATGCAGCTCGGCCAGGATGGCGTGCTCCTCCGGCGTCCGCGGATCCGCCTTGAACAGCGGCTCGATCCGATCGCCCGCCGTGTCATAGCCGATCACCTGTCCATGAGCTGCGGTCAGGAAGGCTTCGACGGAGAGGGAGTGGTTCAGCGCGGGCATCGACGCGGTCAAGGTCGCGACGTTCTCGCACAGGCAGCCGAAGGCGGACCCGCCCTCCGCCGCGACGGCGTTCGCCTTGTCCAGGGCCGCCAGGTAGAACCCGGTCAACGGCCGGCCGAGCGCCGTCTGCATCATCCGCTGGATCGTGGCCGAGTATCCGACATCGACGACGCCGCAGGCGACATCCGGGTCCAACCCCTCCTGCCGAGCGTAGGCCAGGAGGCGCCGGTGCATGTCCGCGGCATGCGCCGCAATCTCCGGCTCGAGGTCGATCATGATCCGCTCGACGGCCTCGACATCGCCCGGAAGCCGCACCGCGATGCGGTCGAGCTCGCGATGCGCCGGGGCCGTGAACCCGGCCCTGTTCCACAGGAGCCCCTGCACGGAGCCCACGTAGCGTCCGGCCGCCGTCACCAGGTCCGGGCGGAACGCCTTGGCGAGGGCGGCGGCGATCGCCGTTTGCCGGGAGACGTGGAAGTAGCGCCCCTCGGGCAGGTGGTCCCAGCCGTAGCGCTCCCGGATGAGCCGGTAGATCCTGACGAGGACGTCGCCTTCGCGCGCCAGGAAGTACAGCCGCTCGACCCGGGCCAAGCCTTCGTGGCGGATCAGCCACGACATGAACAGCAGCAGCAGCGGACCGTAGACGGCGTACCCGATCTCACGGCTCGAGCCGAGAGACAGGTAGGGGGCGGCCGCCCTGCCGAGAAACGGATTTCGGCCCAGCTTGAGCATGGCGTGGCCGACGACCAGATCGGCCGGCCACGTCCGCGCCAGATCGCCCTCGTCCCGCACGAACCCGCTCTGGGCGAGGATCTTGGCCGGATGGGCGACGTGCAGGTAGGGGATGCGGCGGTCGCAGGCCGCCTGGATATCCGAGTGCTCGTTGTCGCCGACATGCAGCCAGCGGGCGCGCGGCACCGCCTCGGCCTCCTCGACGTGGCGCCAAAGATCGCCCCGGTCCTTGCGCGCGCCCACCGCGTTGGACACGTAGAGGGCGGCGAACCGGTCGGCGATCCCGGCACCGTTGAGGATCGCGCGGATGTCGGCCTCCTCGTAATAGGTGTCCGTCATCAGGACGATCCGTTTGCCGAGCGCGTGCGCCGCTTCGAGGATCGCGATGACCTCCGTGCGCGGGCGCAGGGCGCCGAGGTCGATCCGCTTCTCCAGGGCGTGCGCCCGCGCGACCACGTCGCCCGGGATCGGCCCCGAGGCGGCAAGCTCCGCGTAGATCTCCGACAGGTTGACGTCGCCCTGATGGTGCTTGCGGGCGCGCACCCGGTTCTCGGCGGCGCGGCGCTCCGCGAAGAGCGGGATCGGCCGGCCAGCCTCCGAGGAAATCCGATGCTCGACGAGCTTGAGCACCGAATCCGGGCGCCGGGCTGGGCGGCTCACGAGGGTGTCGAACAGGTCGAACGAGACGAGCTCGACATCGCCCAGTGTCCGAAGCACCTCCTCCTGGGTGCGGGCGCTGTACTGATCCCAATTGCGCGCGCTGCTATCGAAGCGGGCGAGCCCCCGGTCGTAGTCCAGGCAGACCGAGCTGTAGCCCTGGGATCGGCACACGATGGGGACCACCCGCTCGATCGCATGGGCGAGCGTCCCGTCGGTCTGGCCGTGCTCCTCGGGGAAATCCTGTGGGGTCAATCCGGCGGTCAGGAGCGGGCGCAGGGCATCGACCCGCGCCCAAAACATGCCGCCCACCGGATAGTCGAGATACTCGTCGAACCCGTCGTAGCGCAGGCAGAGGCGATCGAGCAGCCCGTAGCCGACGCCGATATTGGCGAGCCAGGAATGCGCCCAATAGACGATGTGCTTGCTGGTCTCAGGGAAGAACAGGCCGATCTGGGGATCCTCGTCCAGCAGAGTCACGGCGAGGCGGGCGCAGGCGGCGTTGGCGAACAGCGCGCGATAGATCTCGTCGCGCCAGCGCGTCTGCTCGGCGCCGCTGAACAGCGACTTCTTGGTGTGGACGTGGAGCACGTAATCGTAGCGCAGAATGTCGGGCGCGAACACGGTGACGAACGGCCCGAAATTGCGCCCACGATTCTCCACAAGCACGGCCCGGCAGCGGCCGGCGAGCCCGGCGCGCTCCGCCGCCGCGTCGAGCGCTATCTTCTTGTCCGGCTGGTCAGTGGAGACCAGCAGGTCGAACTGGGAGATCGCCCGCACGAGGTGGGGCAGGAGCTCCTCGAACACGTCGACATAGAAGGCGTGGACGACGACGACGATGCGCGCCGGCGTGCTCTCGCGCAGGACGATGGGGCGGGTCTCGATCCGGTTTGCGCACACATCGCGAGCGACAGCGAGACGGATGGGCCGTCCCTCCGCGCGTCCACTGACCAGGTAGTGCAGGAATGGGTTCGCGCCGGCTTCGGCGACATCGGCGTTGTTGCCGAGGTACCACGCCCCGTCGAACAGCGGGCCGGGGTTCATCCCGCTAGCCGCGCCCTCCCGGAGGTAATGGCGCGCGGCCAGGCTCGGCGACAGATCGGGGACGTGGGTCGCGCGGTACCATTCCGCATCGAACAGCTCGGAGCCCTCGACCCGCGCCAGCGCCTCTGGATCGGCGAACGGGCAGATCGGCCGGCCCTCGGCGCGCCCATCGTTCAGGTAGTGGAGGAGGGGGTTCTGGCCCGCGTCCGCCACGTCGGTGTTGGTCTTGAGGTACCATGGCCCGTCGAACAGGGGGCCGGGGCTCAAGCCCCGCGCGGCGCCCTCTTGCAGGTAGTGCCCTGCGGCGTGGTCCGCCGCCACGTCTGGGGCCTGCGTCGCGCGGTACCACCCCGCGTCGAAAAGATCCGAGCCCGCGATCCGCGCGACCGCTTCCGCGTCGGCGACCGGGCAGATCGGACGTCCTTCCGCGCGCCCGCTGTCGAGATAATGCAGCAGGGGGTTCAAGCCCGCGGCGGCGACATCGGCGTTGTTTCGAAGGTACCAAGGCCCATCGAAGTGCGGCCCGGGGTTCAAGCCCCGAGCGGCACCCTCCTGCAGGTAGTGCTGCACGGCTCCGTCCGAGGCTACGTCGGCCGCCTGGGTCGTCCGGTACCACTCTGCATCGAACAGGTTAGACCCTAAGAGTCTCTGCTCGGCTGGGAGGGCGAAGTCAATACCGAGGAGTTTGCTCAGCGACCGGCGGAACGCATTCTGGCGAGCCATAGCACGACTTTAAATCGGAACAGTGCGCGCCGGGCAGCGAAGCATCGCAACCCGCCTGACAGCGAACGAGCCTCTCTCGTACCGCACAATCTGGGTGTATCGCAAACTAAGAATGCAGCGCTTACTCCTCGTCAAGATACCTGTTAAGGGTCCGGACCAGACCGAGCCCTCAAACACCATATCGATACGACGATGACTCACGGAGACCAGGACGTGATGCTTTGAACAATCCAAGACGCATTCTTGATCACATATCAAGCCCAATACCAGCATGTTCTACTCATTTTTGTCCGAGTGATTGGCGGCAGCATTTTCGAAGCGGAAACCGAGCAGCCGCTAATCAAGATTAACGACTGTAAGGAAAGGCTGCAGCCTTGCGAGACTGGCGCGATGGCTGTTGCGCCCAGCATTGCTATCTCCGTTGGGAGCTGTCGGTTGAGGGCGCGACGCTGCCATTGAAGTGGCCAACGGCGGAAGCTAGGGTAGCAACCTGATCGCCGGTCGAGCAACTTTCACTTCTTGATTCTGTGCCTCAGCAATCGCTGCAGGACGACGCTACTTCCTGGTATGGTAGCGGCCACCGGTTAGGCATCATAGCCAAGCCTCCGGTAACTGGTGCCTTGACGAACATGGCAATGCTTAGCAATTCAAACATAAACATCTCAGCGCAAAATTGAACTTCGATGCATCATCCATATCTCAGACCGGCAAATTGAAAAAATCGAACTAAGCCCCACACACCTCGCAAAGGACGTGTAAAAATTTGCGCACAGCCGAACGAAATATCGTCGAGAGCAAACCACTCTTTTAGCGTTCGCGAAATGACCGCACCTTCTAAGAAGGAGTTAAATGTCCAGTGAGTAACAATTATTCAGATAACCGTAAGAAAAATCCATGTCCCGAAAATGTTTTGGACGAATTGCGCGCGATAGAATCATATTTCGATCGCAATTATTATCTGGCCAATAATCCAGACGTCGCGGCCTCTGGGCGTGACCCGCTGATCCATTACTATGAAGACGGCTGGCGCGAGGGTCGCGATCCAAGCGCGACCTTCAGTACCACATATTATCTCAACTCCAATCCCGACGTAGCGGAGGCCGGAGTCAACCCTCTGCTCCACTACGCGCGCACTGGACATCTTGAGAAGAGAGCTATCCATGTCTTTGAAAATGACTCGGAGAACCGGCGCGCGATAGGGCCATATTTCGACCGCGACTACTACCTCACCACGAACCCTGACGTCGCCGCTTCTGGGCGCGACCCGCTAATCCATTACTATGAAGACGGCTGGCGCGAGGGTCGCGATCCAAGCGCGACCTTCAGTACCACATATTATCTCAACTCCAATCCGGATGTAGCGGAGAGCGGAGTCAACCCTCTGCTCCATTACGCACGCAGCGGCCATCTCGAGAAGAGAGCCATCAACGAGTCCGAAACCGATCTAGAGAGCCTGCGCGCGATCGAAGCATACTTCGACCGCGACTACTATCTGGCTAACAATCCGGACGTAGAAGCATCCGGGCGTGATCCGCTAATTCATTTCCATAAAGATGGCTGGCGCGAGGGCCGTGATCCCAGTGCGACCTTCAGCACCACATATTATCTGAATGCCAACCCAGATGTAGCAGAAGCCAAAGTTGACCCTCTGCTCCACTACGTCCGAAGCGGCCTGTCAGAAGGGCGGCCCACCAGCAAACCCATCTTAGAACCCGAAGAAAGGAAAATTCTAGAAGAACTGTTTGATAAGGACTTTTACCTTAGCAGCAATCCCGATTTAATTGGAATAGAAATCGAGGCGATCGAACACTACCATCTCCACGGGTGGAGAGAAGGTCGAGACCCAAGCCCGCACTTTAATACGAAATACTATCTTGATACGAATTGGGATATTTCAAATATAGGTATAAACCCACTTTTACACTACGGCCTCGCCGGAAAATCAGAAGGCCGAAAGCCAAAGAGAGTATTGCATGAAGAGAGATTAACAATAGAGAGGGCAAAACCCGCTAACCAATATTCTTTCATAAGACCTATCGCCGCAGATCAAGAATTCATATCCACAACAGACATCCTTAGCCTTCTTCGTAAAGGAAATTTTGAGCCTTTAATTTTCTCATTTAGTCACGACGACTACGCAGAAAACTTCGGCGGCGTCCAAAATATCATTCGAAACGAGGCGACTCAGACACAGCTCAGTGGCGGAAGCTACATTCACTTAAGCCCATTCGATTTCGCACTTACCTTGGCAGACGAGACGAAAAGTACCCCAAACTTCCTACGTTGTAGATACAATGGAAGGTATTTAGGCCTACTAAACGTGGCCGACTTGTCGGGCCTCGCAAATGAGTTATCCCGCGCGAATTACGAATTTACTTCAATAATTCATCATTTGATGGGGCTCCATCCCGCTATAATCGCAAGTTTTGCACTCCGAAGTCCGCACAAAATATATTATTGGGTTCACGACTACTTCACTGCGTGTGAGAAATTTACTCTACTGCGAAACGATCTCACTTTTTGCTCTGCCCCTCCACTCGCGTCGGGCAGCTGCAGAATCTGCGTTTATGGAAAGGCAAGAGAAATTCACGAAGCTCGAATAAAATCTTTTTTTGAGGAGGTAAATCCAATTGTAGTTGCGCCTTCTAAAACCGCACTTGAAAACTGGATTAGATTTACATCGTGCCGATTCAAATATGGAAAAGTTGCTGAGCCTGCTGTATTTAGATTTTCCCCCACTGAGACTGGCCTCAATCGTCACAAGGCCCCAATCGAGACTTCTGCAGTTCTCCGAATCGCCTTTGTCGGAGCGCGCCTAACTCATAAAGGATGGGATAATTTCAGAAATTTGGTAGAGCTCACACGCGAAAATAGCCGCTATGAATTTTTCCACTTAGGTGATGAATCGGGAAAACATATATCGAAGAGTTTAGTTAAATTCGTCCCCGTACGAGTTACGCAAGCGAATCCCGACGGAATGATCAACGCAATCCGAGAAAACCAAATAGACGTGGTCGTCAGTTGCCCAAAGTGGCCTGAGACTTTTAATTTTGCAACTTATGAAGCTGTTTCTGCGGGCGCATTTGTAGTGACGACTAAGCAATCTGGGAATATTGCGAGATTCCTCGAAGAGGAAGCGCCAAAGCAAAGCTTTATCGCCAATGACGATGGTGAGTTGTTATCGATATTTTTAAATGGAAGAATATTTGAGCTTATTTCCGGGGCAGCACGTCATATTGGGGAGCTGAAGTCTACCAACGGCACAATAGATCTACTCGAAGCAAAAACGCCCGCCTGATTTTCAAAGGACGCAGCTAAATGCACAAATCCTCAAATCAATCGGGCGCGCAAATAGCGCGCATCTGTTTCCCGACAAATCAGAATATGTCGAATTATTGTGCCGAACTCATACTTAGAAAGATCGAAATTAGTCTACATAGCAAACATCCTGCATAAACTAGACCATCTTGCTCCGGCACTACATTCTCAGAGGAAAGCATGACGAAGGTTCATTGTTTCACAAGCGCGTCATTTGCGTATATCGATCGGGTCCTGGTATTATCGAAAACAGTCAAAGAGTTTCACCCTGATTGGGAGTTTTGGCTGTGCTTGGTTGATCAACCTCATCCGGAGGCATGCGCCGACAACCTCATTTGTCAGTTAGATCGGGTTGTTAACGCAGAAGAACTCCAGATTCCAAATTTTAAGCAATGGGCTTTTTGTCATGATATCGTGGAGCTGTGCACTGCGGTAAAAGGAAGAATGTTAGAGCATATACTTTCACAAGAAGAAGCCGATAAGGTCTTTTATATAGATCCTGATATAGCTTTGTTTGGACCTTTGTCGGAGGCTCTCGATCTGCTTGAAACCCAGGATATATTACTGACCCCACACCAGCTTACGCCGGAGAGCGATAAACAGGCTATTATAGATAACGAGATTGGATCTCTAAAGTATGGAATATATAATTTAGGCTTTTTGGGGTTAAGGAACGGGCCAGAGGCCCGCCGATTTGCGAAATGGTGGAGCTCTAGGCTTCTTGAATTTTGTTATGATGACGTGCCTGGAGGGTTATTTACGGATCAGAAGTGGTGCGATCACGTCCCGGCATTCTTTGACAATGTTGCAATACTCAAGCACTCTGGATACAATGTTGCGAGCTGGAACTTAAGCAATCGCATCATATCGATAAACGATGAGGGGACGATACTTGTCAACGGTCAGGAACTGAAATTTTATCATTTCACGAAAATTGACCGAATTGGCGAGACCATGATCGAACGTTATTGTAACGGATCTGTTGCTGTTTTCGAATTACTAGTTTGGTATAGAAAAAAGCTTGGCGAATCCAAAATTGATGGTTTTCCGGACCGTTGGTGGGCATACGGCTCCTACACCGACGGCAGCCCGATCCTTTACGCTGAGCGGCGATATTATCGTGACAACGATGCAATTCGCTTACTGGCTGAGAACCCCTTCAGCTCTGGAAAAATAATAAAATCAATCGTTAAAACCCTTCAACTCGGCTCGGAGGTGATGCATCCGATTTTGGATAAATAGCTTAAAAAGCCATGAAAGATGCGTCGCGTTTTCGGAAGATAATTATGATCCTTTTTGTGCCCTCGGCGGGCTGACGCCATTTATCTTTTGCAAACACACAGATTTCACTTGGCGGGCCGGATTGGAGAGCAGGTGTGGACGTAGCGACATCCGACGCGTCATGAGGCGCGCCTAAAGAACATGGCACTTCACACTGGCCTGGACGCGGTGGCGCGCTGCTTGAGAAGGGTAGATCCACTAGTCCGTCCGGAGGCGACACCGGCGCTTTGCGTGCTGGCCGCGGATGCCTGGCGCCTTCTGGTCAGCGGAGTATCGCGGGCGTTACCTGCGGACTTTCCGCCCTGGCGCACAGTCGATGGCTGGTTCCGGCGCTGGATCGACGAGAGCCTGATGCGGGCTCTGTCTCGCCGACAGCGCCGGCGGTGTGGACAGTGGTGGGAGCCACGGCTTGCGATCATCGACACACAGAGCGTCAAATGCATCAGCGTGCGCGGGTCGCGCGGCTACGATACCTTCAAGATGGTCGTCGGGCGCAATGGTTCGACAGCCGCACAATGAGGGTGTGGCTCTGGTCGATGCGGAAGGCCACGTCCTGGCTATCTCCGTCGTCCCGGCCAACGTTCAGGATTGCGATACCCTGTCCGCCTTCGATGACGGCAAGGACCAGTGGCCCAGCTCGCGCTTGGCCATCCTCGGCGGCGCCTTCTCGGCCGAGCGCTGCAAGGACTGGTGCAATATCCACGGCATGCGCCACTGCGTCGTCGAGAAGAAGCCCGACCAGAAGCGCTTCGTTGTGCTGGGGCGGCGCCGAGTGGTCGAGCGCACCTTCGGCTAGCTCAGCCCCCGGGAGCTGGCCGGCACCCTGAACGCACCGGTCGCCTGAATATCGCCTCGGGCCGGCTCGCCTACATCGCCAGCCTCATGACCATCCACGTCCTTTAAAATCCAGCCTGAGAGCAGTCCTCAAACAGGCTCAAGCAAATAATCGGCCACCCACCAACTAGACAACTGTTTCGAGTTAATATGGTTTAAGGGACCGAGGGAACTCCCGCTTACTCTTTCAAAAACCCGGTCAACGCTCCGGCGGATGCTATTGGCTCCGATTGCCAATAAGCGGAAACAAATCGTTCGGCCATGATGTGAAGCACAATATCCGGATCCTCACGATTGATCACATCTTCGTAAATGATGCCATCCCGCCAGACAAAGACGGACCTTGAAAAATGCTCGGCAATGAATGGGTGCATTAAATCTGCGGTGCTGTCCCTAAAGATGACAGCCCGAGGTTTTGATTGTTCACTAGTTTCATAGATATAGGTAGGGCGGTGAAAGGCTTGCTGGTACTCGGCCGGTACAGAGACCGGCCTCGCCAGTCTTCTTTGTTCCGGAATCTCCAGCAAGATTGTCTGTTCCAAACCCCATTGAGTTAACCAAGGACACCATTGCTCGTCATAGGCAGTAGCTTGCTCAGTGGTCATTTGCTCACGCAGGTCGCCGTCCCAATACGCCACTCGGCTGGAGAGATCGCGAAGCGATAGCAAAGGACCGATTGATGGAGTTGTTTTCTGTAACGGCTCCATCAGACTTCGATATAGTGCCCACGCACCTATCCAATTAGTATGTGTGTCACCTCTGAAATATACCGGACAAATACGCTTGGCGTCATCAAGAGTTCGCCTCCCATAAAGAATACGATCAGGAAATTGCGAAACAAGCTGTACCGCAGGGCGAAAGTTACAGATGGGAGCGGATGAGAAACGCTCCGGCATGAGCTCTGAATAAATTATACTCTTTTCTGGAACAATTAATTTGATATAATCAATGCCGCGATCCGTCAAGACCTGCAACCGCTTGCTCATAATATCACGCGCGGATGATTCTTGATCGCTCGTCCATAAGTTGAAACCATACTGATAATAGAGAAACGAGTTATGGTCGTTAATAAGAAACAGCCAACCCGATGGACTATCCAATGTTTTACTTGGGCTCAAAGCCTGTTCTAGATGCTCAATTTCAAGGCGCGTCAACAAAACTGACAATTCCTCGCAGTAGCCACCATCAACCCATTGCTCGGCCAGGCTCCAAACTGATTAGTTTTCTCCACTTCTTTTTCAACAACGCGTCGCATGATTCTGATCCGTTCAAAACTTAA
Organism: Methylobacterium sp. CM6246; assembly: GCF_054818005.1. Taxonomy (NCBI): domain Bacteria; kingdom Pseudomonadati; phylum Pseudomonadota; class Alphaproteobacteria; order Hyphomicrobiales; family Methylobacteriaceae; genus Methylobacterium; species Methylobacterium sp. CM6246. Next base: position 4,058,440 of record NZ_JBTXKY010000001.1, on the reverse strand, counting down.
TGCCAACAATAAATTTAAGCTTGCCGTCGGCGGTCTATTGAACTATTCCGACCTGTCGCTCAGTTGGCCTACACCCGATGTTGAACCCGGCAGCGACACAAAGCTAGCGCATTGACTCAAAACCGCAATAGCTTTGCTGCGAGAAACGTCGCGACGTGCTTCGTTGATAAGGAGGGCTAGTGCCGCACACGTGCACGGCATCGTAGCACTTGATCGTTGGCTAAAAGTCTAGGAGACTTGGGAATGTGCTACGTCGAAGCTAGCGACGCGAGGTTGCTGTGCAGGACTCTGCAGCATCGTCTATATCCGGGGAATGTTTTTCATAATCAGGTTGCGGCAATCATGATGTAGGACTTTGGCTTTAGAGGCGCCGAATCTGTACGGCGCTTACGACGTTAATGCGGACTTTGATTCAGAGCGATCGTTCGCTAAGATGGCAGGCATACATTCGAACTCTAAAAGTGGAAATCACGGCCTATGCTGGAGTCTAACCCAACCATCGTTTCCGCAAGTATCGCATCCGCAAAAGTACAATCTTTTGGCAACATGCACAGCCACAACGGCGGGCCATTTATAGAAAATACCGGCCTTTGGAGACTAAGACATCTCATCAAAGATAGTATTTCCGACACCTTTGATGAAGGCGCCGTTTATCACGATTTTTTGGAAGGTGAATGGAATTATGTAGGCCCTGCTTTCACGCATTTTGGGCACGCGATGGCCGAATCTACCCATCGCATACTACAATACCTTGAAACATTTAATTGTGGTAAGTGGCTTTTGGTCGGCGAAACCAACGGAAAAATTCAACTTCCTTCGGCATTGGTTTCGGCCCTTGAATTTTTCGAAATTAAGGCTGCCGATGTGTGTCTCATCACAAAAAACACTATCGTTGAACGTTTAAATTTATGCAAACAAGGCGCGAGCTTTGCAGGATCCGTGGATAGCGATTACCTCCGCCGTTTGAATTCGTTCACTAGGCGTCGTCTTGATTTTGTTTTTGGAGACACAGTTAGGCCGAAGAAAATTTTTGTGACACGCGCGGCCATAAAACATGGAGGCAATATCCTTGGTGAAAGTTACATCGCTAGCTTCTTTGAGGGGCATGGGTTTAGTATTGTCTACCCTGAAGACCACGACCTATCGACGCAGATGGATTACTACCGCAAAGCAGAGGTCATTGTTTTCCCGGAGGGATCTGCATGTCACGGTCTTGAGTTCCTTGGAAATCTTAATCAAATTTGGCTGCTGCAGCGGCGCCCGGAAACTGGTTATATTTTCGACGCGCTGGTGAGACCTCGAACTTCGTTCTACGAAAGGTTGCCGATAACGAGCTTTGTTGGAACCATTGCGCGGCACCCGTATGAGGAGCGGGAACTTGGTGAATGGGGCGTTAGCATACTTGATCGTGAGAAATGGGTTTCATCCATTGAACGACTGGCGCCAGGAGCAGGCCGTACATTTGATTTTTCGAACTACAGGAAATGTGCGGCAAACGATTTTGACGATTACATAGCTTTTCATCGAAAAGCGGGAACACGGCTCGTCGAAGAGGGCAGGATTCAGACGATGCAAGATCAAATTTCTAGACTCGCCTAATCTCTCTAGAGGCCTATCCTAAGGTTTCTAAGCTAAGCGCAGACCCCCGTTTTAGTGCAGCCGGCGGTGCCCCCGGGGATAGTGATCTCTGGTTGTCACGGACCGCCTATGTCATCGGTACGGGCGGTCTTTTCCGGAAGTCTGATCCATCGCCCCTGCAAGTAGGAGACCTTCGGGACTGGCGGTTCTGCTTGGTCCCTCGTAAAGACGTGGCGCTCTTGCGGTCGGCATTGGTCCTTGTCCGGATCCGCTTCACCTGCGTCTCCGTCGGCTTGCGAGTGCGATTTCGCTCCGGTCTAAAGACCAGGCCAAGATCGGCGGGCGGCGGTCCTTGTTTGACGGGATCGCAAAAAGCGACTTCCACACCGCAAGTCGAGCTCGCCCGCCTGCGACGATGGGAAACCGGTGACGAAGTTCGACGTAACTTGCTCGGCCTATATCGAAGGCGATTACAATCGGGAGCCCATCCCTTCAGCATTTGTCTACAGCACAGTTCACTAGACCGGATGAACCGCAAACTTTTTTGTAAATCTCGGAGAGGATTACTGTTAGATTCGGCGGAAAGGCAGCGCTCGCGAACTATTTCAACGCGCGATCGATGATGTCTAGTCATGCGCAGCACAACTTTAATAGCAAGCTATCGCACCTGCCTAAAAGGCGCCATGCCGCCTAATCAGGCTCCTATCGGCTCAAGCGCGATCCAGTTTTACTACGGGGTTATCGGGTCTCGGCCAGATTACACCCTCGTCAGGTAGAGCGCGTAGAACAGTGCAGCCCATGCCGATCGTCGCCTGCTCACCGATCTTGAGGCCTTGTAGGACCTTGGCCAACGGACCGACCAACCCATCCTTACCGATCGCGCAGCGCCCGCCGATGAACGCCGCGGGCGAGATGGTGGTGTTATCGCCGATCTCTGCATCGTGGCCGATAATCGCTCCGGTGTTCACGACGCAGAAGCGTCCTAGGCGCGCATCAATGTTAACGATCACCCCGTGCGCAACAAAGGCCCCCGGGCCCAAGGCCACTCCCTGGCTCACAATTGCATGCGGTGACACCAGGGGTGGGCAGGGCAGGGCGTGCTCGTCGAGCCATGCGATGATTTCCGCCCGTGCTTGGATCGCCGCCCGGCTCACCCCGCCCACGGCTAGCGCGACGCCCATATACTCGGCGCGGTCGGCCAGCAATTCGTCTAGGTACCCCCTGTAGGTGCCGACCTGCGCGCTCGGCTGGCTCGAATAGGTCGCCTCGACCGTGTAACCGAGCAGCTGCGCGACTTCAGCAATCTCCTTGGAGAAGCCGCCGCCGCCGATCAGAGCGAGGCGCTTTACTTTAGCCGTCACGTGATTCTACCAATCATAGGGACGCTCCGCCATCGACCCGCATGATCTCGCCGGTTACGTGCCGCGCCTGCGCCGACATCAGGAAGGCGATGGCGTCGACGACCGCCGCGACCGTCGCAACGCCTGCGGGGCTGCGCTTTTGCAGCGCCTCCTTGAAGCCCTCGCCATAAAGCCTCGCATGCGCCTGGGTCATTTCGGTGTCGAGCCACCCCGGGGCGATGCCGACCGCGCGCCGGGGGGCGAGTTCCCGGGCGACGCCGCGTATCAGGGTGTCGAGGCCCGCCTTCGAGGCGGCGTAGGGAACGATGGCCGGCTCCGGCCGCTGGGCGGCGACCGAAGAGACGGCGCAGAACACCGCGTCGCGGGTCGAGATCCGGGCACTGCCGAAGGCTGCGGCGAACATGGTCGGGGCGACGAGGTTCGTGGTGTAGAGGCGCTGGACCTCCTCCACGCTCAGGCTGCGCATCGGCTTGATGATCTGGACACCGGCGCAATAGACCAGCCCGGTCAGCAGCCCGCGTTCGGTGACGGCAGTCTGCAGGATCCCGGCGATGCCGGTGAGGTCGGTCACGTCCGCGGCCACCGTGGCGATCCCGGCCTCCGTCAGCTCGGCTAAGCGGTCTGCCCGACGGGCGAGGGCGGTCACGGGTCCTTGCGCGGCGAAGCGCTCGGCGACGGCCCGGCCGATGCCGCTGCTGGCTCCGACGACGAGGATATGTCCCGCGGGTTCCGTCATCGCGCGGCCTCAGGCCTGCAGCTTCGCGCCGGCGATACCGAGGAGGTCGTCCGTGGTCGCGGCCTCCGCGATCCGGGACGGCTCCACCTCGAGACCCAGCGTGTCGAACAGGGCCATGATGTTGAGGATGCCGAGGGAGTCGAAGGTCTCGATCTCGCCGAGCGTCTGTCCGCGTGCGAGCGGCCCCGGCTGATCCAGAATCGCGCCGAGCTCGTCCAGGAACCCAGCCTCGGTCATCACGCGGTCTCCTCGAACTTCAAAACGGGCGGGGCGTAGATCCGGTCGGTGCTGAGCGCACACGCGCCCCAGCTCAGACCGACACCGAACCCCGCCAACACCGCGCGCAGCGGCCGGCGCGCGAAATCCTCCGCCAGGAAACCCGAGATCGTACCAGGGATCGAGGCAGAGTTCTGGTTTCCGTAGACGGATTGCGTGCCCGAGGGAAGCTTGCCGTCGTCGAGCCCCAGGCGCCGCTGCAGGTTCTTGAGAATGTACTTGTTCGGCTGGTGCAGCACGTAGAAATCCGGCTCCTCCGGCCCCATCCCGGAGGCCGCCAGGATGTCGGTGACCAGCGAGGGAACGCGCTTCAGGGAGAAGTTGAATACCTGCGCGCCATCCATGTGCATGGAGGCCGGCTTGCTCGCATCCTCGGGATCCGCGCGCAGCCCGCTATGCGGGATGAACAGCGCCTTCTCGCCGGAGCCGTCACTGTGGAGCTGGAAGACGCTCTCGGTCTCCCGCCGATCGATCAAAACGGCGGCGCCGGCATCGCCCATGATCGGGGTGATGGAGCGATCGTTCGTGGCAACCATGCGGCTTGCGACATCGCCGACGCAGAGGAGCATGCGCTTCAGCCCGGACTCGACCAGGCTGTAGGCGACCGAGAGCCCGTACACGAAGCCGCTGCAGCCCAGCCGCATGTCGAAGCACAGCGTGTCGGTGCGCATGCCTAAGCGATGCTGCATCGAGATCGCGGTCGAGGGCGAGCTGTAGTCGGGGGTCTGGGTGACCAGGATCAATCCGTCGAGATCCGTCGGCTGCAGGCCGAGGCCGCGCAGGAGCTCTTGGGCCGAGTTGAGGCAGAGGTCGGCGGTGGTGGTGTCGTCGCGTACGACCACGTGGCGGGTGGTGAAGCCCATCGCGCGCTTGAGCCGCTCGGCCTCCTCGGGGGACATCCCGAGATCCGCCGCCTCGGCGTCGAAGGCGAGCGCCCGGCCGCCGACCGTCGTGACCAGGCCGGCAATCCCAGCGTGTTGGAATCGCAGCTCAGCCACGGGCGACGGCCTGCGCGACGTAGTCGAACCAGCCCTGGAGCCGGCGCAGGGGTGAGCGGGTGCTGTCGAGGATGCTCTCGTCGGCCAGCGGGACGTAGCGCCCGACCGCCTTCTCGACCTCGGACTCGGTCTCCAGCAGCAGCTCGACCACCGCGAAGGAGTCGATCCGCTCGTAGAGGTCGTCCTCCGGGCCGAGGCCGCTCAGCTCCGGTCGGCTCCACGTCTCGACCAAGCGGTCCAGCGTGGTGCGGGCGGCCGCCGCGGCAGCGTGCTCACTCGGCGACGATGTGGACGTAGGCAGTGTCATCCGGTCCTCGGGTCAGTCGATAGTCCTTGCCCTCGGTGCCAGAGCCGATGAGCGCGAACCCGTTCTCGTCCAGGAAGGTCTCGACCATCCGGTTCTTGGCGCTGGGGCGATACCTCGCCCGCAGCGCCGGGTCGGCCTCTTCCTGGCAGACGTAGCGCAGGACTTGGCTCTCAATGCGGCGTCCGAGCGCCCGGCAGCTCATCAAGAACGTCTCGATCGCACCGCCCCGGACGATGGCGACGCCGACGATGCCCATATCGCCGAAGCGATCGACCACCCGGGCCGCGTAGACGCTGCCCTCGCGCATCGCGGTGGCGACCTCGTCCTCGGTGTAGCGACGGGTGGTGAGGTTGAACTGGTTGGTCTTGTTGATCAGTTGCGCCACGCGCCGGAGCGCACCGGCGTTGTTGCGGGTGATGTGCAGGCGGATGTCGAGCGAGGCGAGATACTCGTCCATGGAGGCGGCCGAGCGCTGCAGTTCCTGCCGCTGCGCCTCACCGCGATACTGCTCGGTCTTCGACATGTCTTCCGCGGTAACATTCCGGGCCCGAAGCGACGCGATCCCGTCGAGCAGGGTCAGCGCCTGCTCCGGCCGTGTCCGGTCGAATAGGTGGCACTCGACGCCGGGCAGCCGGGCGCGGACCTCCTCGATCTCGAACGGATTGTCGTCGAGGAAGATGAAGCTATCGAGGCCGAGATTGAGCGTCTCGGCAAGTTCGCGGATGTTGTCGCTCTTCTCGGACCAGTTGCTGCGGTAGGCCACGAAGTCGTCGAGGCGCAGGGGCATCGTGCGCTGCTCGAAGACCGAGCGGAAATCCGCGTCGTTGTTCTTCGTGACCGCGCAGAGCAGGATGCCGAGGCTCTTCAGGCGCAGCAGCTGCCGCTGGAGCTGGGTGTGGACGATCCCGGGATAGTCGCTGTCGACCTCGAGATTCTCGACGCCGTCCTCGCCGACGACGCCGCCCCAGAGGGTGTTGTCGGCATCGACCACCACGACCTTGCGGCGCGCCCGCAGGCGGGCCGCGATCGCGTCGGCGTAGCGCTCGACCAGCGCATCGACGGCGGCCGGGGCGTAGGGCATCTGATAGAGGTAGCGGTTGCGCTCGCGCAGCGCGTTGGCGAAGCCGATCTGTGCCAGCGCTCCCGCCGCATCGATGACGCTGACGCGCTCGTTGGCGCGGGCGAGTTCGAACAACACCCCGTTGATGCGGGCCATGGCGTCCAGCTGGCCGTGGAGGTCGCTCTCCACCGACGAGACCGGCACGAACGGCACCGTGTTGAGGATGATCGTTCCTGGCGCGCTCGCGAGGCGGGCCGAGACCAGTTCCGCCAGCATCCGAGCCCGCGCGACCGAGGCCTCGTCCGGGGCGACATCGAAGAACCAGCGGTGATCGAGATGGACGATGAGGGTGTCGAAAGAGGCCGGTCCCGCCAGGACCTGCTCAATCTGCCCGATCGGGAAATGCTCGCACGCGACCTGAGCGAGATCCGCGAGGCGGCCAGTCACCTTCCCGAACGGGTTGGTGACGACGTTTCCGACGAAGCCGAGCGAGAGAGCGCGAGCCGTGGTCATCCTCGATACCGGTCCCTGCGACAGTCCGAAGAATGCCTGCCCTCCGGCGATCGACCGGCCCCATCCTGACTATGTGAGCGGCGCCCTCTTGCGAGATCCGATACCATAAAGCAAGGGGCCGAACCGGATCACGGTTGGTCGCGCCCGAGCGCCCGATCGAAGCACGGTTTCGGAACCGGCCCCGATCCGGTTGGATCGGGGCCGGTTCCGAAGCCACCGACTTGGTCGTCGACAAGGAGCTTCACCATGAACGGATCCGATTCAGCTGCCGCGACGGCGATGGTGCGGATCTGGTCCGAGACCCACCAGACGGCCTTCGCCCGGGCCACCGGCGACGTGAACCCGATGCATATGGATGTGCGCCTGGCACAGCGGACGCTCGCAGGCGGCCGCGCGGTCCACGGCGTTCACGCGGCCCTGTGGGCGCTGGATGCCTGCGCGGAAACATACCGGCTCGAAGACTTGAGCAGCCTGCAGATGCGGTTCGAACGCTTCGTGCTGGTGGGCGACCGCACCGAACTCGCGGTGCATGAGGCGGATGCGCAGGGCTTGCGTCTCTCCCTGGCGGTGGACGGCGTCCGTGCGGCGACGATCCAGGCGACGCTCGGAGGAGCGCGACCGCGGGCCGAGCCCGCGGCGGTCGCATCCGGGGCGATCCCGACGGAGCCGGCCGTCGTCGATCCATCAACGATCGCCGGTGCGACGGGGGCATTCCGGCTCCCCGCACCGGAGGCGATTGCCGCGCTGGTGCCCCGGCTCGCGCGGGCCATCGGTCCCGCCCGGGTCGCCGCCCTCGGCGGTCTCTCAACCCTGGTCGGCATGGTCGTGCCCGGGCTGCATTCGATCCTCTCCAAGATCGACGTGACGCTCACGGATGAGGCCGACGGTTCGAGCCTGGCCTACACCGTGAAGCGGTTTCAACCGATGCTCCAGTCGGTGACGACGCAGGCCAGCGGTCCGGGCCTCGAGGCCCGGGTCGAGAGCTTCGTACGCCCGCGCCCGATCGAGCCGGAGAAGCTGGCGGACCTCGCGGCCCTGGTGCAACCCGGCGAATTCTCCGCGGTGTCCGCCCTCATCGTCGGGGGATCGCGCGGCCTCGGCGCAGCCACGGCCAAGCTAATCGCGGCGGGGGGCGGCGAGGTCTGCATCACCTACGCGTCGGGCGCCTCCGAAGCGGAGGCGGTCGCCGCTGAAATTCGCAACGGTGGGGGACGCTGCCAAGTCTTGCGCTACGACGCCGCGCACCCGGTCGGACCGCAACTTCAATCCCTGGCGATCAAACCGTCCCAGCTCTATCACTTCGCGACACCGCGCATCTTCCGGCAGAAGCGGGCGCCGTTCGAGCCGTCGTGCTTCGAAGAGATGATGCGGGTCTATAATTACGCGTTCTACGAGCTGAGCCTGTTTTGCCTCGAACGGCGCGACCAGCTGGCGGCCTTCTATCCCTCGACCACCGCCATCGACGAGGCGCCGCGCGACACCCTGGAATACGTGATGGCGAAGACCGCCGGCGAGACGCTCGCGGCGACGCTGCCTCGGACCATCCCGAACCTGCGGACCATGGTCGAGCGCCTGCCGCGGGTGAAGACCGATCAGACCGCCACGATCTTTCCCGTTCCGGCCGCGCCCCCAGGCGCGCTGATGCTGCCGATGATCCGGCGCCTGTCAGCGCCAGCTTGAGACCGACCGGACCCGCAAAATCTGACACGCCCCGGGAAAACTCCGCCGATGACCGGCGAACGTCGTCCGACCACTCAGCGCGATGGCGTCCCCCCGGAGCTCGAGAATGCATCACTACCACCCTGGACACCGGCGGTACCGAGCGGATTCCCGCGCGTGTCGGAACTCAAATTCAGATCCCTCTGGACCAAACCGGGGGGAGCGGGATCAAAAGGCTCGACCGGGTTAAACACCTGCTGCCCGCCGTAGAGCGGCTTCGCAACGACTTCAGGGCGGATGGAATCCGTGCACAGCCCTGTACAAATCGGCTCAGCGAGATCGGTCTGCTGGCAGATCGGCCGCATCACCCCCCTGACACAGGCACACCGACAGGCTGCCCACGCTTGCGTAGGCAGGATTAGAAGGGAGCAGAGCAGGAGCATCGACCGCATGGCGCAGGGCCCTTGGTGACGCCGCACCGAACGGGCGGCGGATGGCAGCATAGCAGGCCCGCCCGGCGGTCGCGAGGCGCGGCCGTTATCTCGAGAGCCCCCGAATGGGCCTTCGCGCCAGCGTTTGCAAAGGGCCGTCTGACGCGCCGACGGTGTGCGTTTCGCTGGGGGAGGGTGCTTGACGGCTAACGCCCGATTCCCTCACTCAGCCGCAGCCGTCTGATGGTGCGGATCCTCATCCTCGGACACCGTATCATCCTGGTCAGCATCGGCCTCGGTATCGGTGTCGTCCGCCTCATTCTCGGATTCCTCCTCCGATCCCTCGGCGGCGGTGAAAAAGTCGCCCCTCCGCACGGCCTCGCCCCCCGTCACCATCATGCTGAGGTAGGTGTTGAGCGTGTTCGGAGCGACATCGGGCAACCGCTCGGCGATCTCGGCGTGCGTCAGCCCTTGCGGCCCCGCACCGCCGAGGAGGGTCTTCAGGCGCCCCTTGGCTGAGTTCGATCGGGGACCACGAGCTCCACGCCGCCCACTGCGACCGGACCCGCTCTGATCTTCAGCCGACGGTCGCTGATTATCGGACGAACGAAGGATGGCCGTTTCCTTCAACGGAACGCCTTCCACAATCGCCGTCAGCGCAGCCTCCGCTGCATGCAATTTGGTGAGTTCAGACGAGATCCGGTCGTAGTCGCTCTGGAGTGCGGCCTTCCGCGCGCGCACATCAACCAGCGCTTTGGTTAGGGTGTTATCCTCAGCCATGAACCAGCCTTATCGCAAACATTCGTTTGTCCGGGATCCTAGGTCACAGGACCGTGGAAGCGTCAACACCAACCTGGAGTATCCCTGTCATGCTTTAAGGGGCCTTTGAGGCGTGCTGAGTTGTCGGAGGGACATAGCTTGGCTTAAAGATATTTGAACTGTTTCTGCGGTCGGGGGCGGGACCGCTGCGGAGGCGCCGCTTGACACTCCGGTCGAATGCCAACCTCTCCTCCGCCAATATCGCTTGGCTATACAGCATTCGGCCCCGCGGCCTCCGTATGCAAATGGTCATTATGGATGACATCAACCTCGCCGGTGGGAACACCAGAATCTAATTTACAGAGCGATCAATGCCATTAGATATCTTCGACAGCGGCGAGAATAATGTCATCGACATTGACACTCGTGAACAGCACGATCAAGCGGGCAAAATTTACATCAATGGAAGCAATAATTACGTCCGCGTAGGACGAGGCTGCGTATCCGACAAGGACATGCACATCGTCGTCGAGTCGAACTGTAAATTCGACATCGGCGAGCATGTCCGTTTAGGCATGGCTAACATCTATATCGGCCCAGGCTCGATGCTCCGCATCGGTGACAGAACCGGCTTCACCGGATTGGTCCACCTCAATCCGGTCGAGGGGAAGGCGATTGAGATTGGCTCGGATTGCTCGATCGCATCCGGTGTATGGATGACGACGAGCGATTTTCATTCGATCATCAGTCGAAGCGGAGGTACCCGGCTGAACCCGGCAAAGCCCGTCCGCGTCGGCAACCATGTATGGATCGCCAACCAGGCCACGCTCCTCAAGGGTTCAACCATCGGTGACAACGCGATCGTCGGGGCGCACGCGGTCGTCACCGGGGTCGTGCCGCCTCATTGCGTGGCCGCCGGCAACCCCGCGCGCATCGTGCGTGAGGATGTCACTTGGCGGTCGGACCTGATCTGATCGCGCCGCCTCGGTCGTAGCCCGCGCGCGGGCTCGGTTCGAGGCGTCTTGAGTTGCCGCGGTTGGCCCGGATGGCCAGCGTCCATATTTACCGGGCGCGCCTGTTCCGGTAGGTCGAGGGCCGCCGGCGATCCGCTTGCCCAACGCGGTGATCCGACCTCGACATAGCACGCGCGAGAACATGCTCACCCGAGCCGAAGACCTCGACCCAAACTCCAGCCAGGCCCGCATGCTGGAGCGCGCGCGATGGGCGGCAAGGTGAGAACCGCGCGTTGAAGACCCTCTACGGCCTCTATTCCAGCTGGGCAGCTTCCGCCGGCGCGCGTGCAAGCCGCAATCCGCTGATCCGGCTCGCCACAGGTCGCAGCCTTCCAGCGGCGAGCGATATCACGTCGGCGGCGGAGCAGATCGCAACGCTAGAGCCCTATGTCGATACAGGTTTCTACGCGAGTTGGTACGGCATCACGGTCGATCCGGTGCGCGACTACCTCGTGCTCGGCTGGCGCGAGGGTCGGGATCCGCGGCCCGACTTCTCGACCGCCGACTACCTCGCCGCGCGGCCGTATCTGGCCGCCGCCGGCATCAACCCGTTCCTGCACTGGGTGACGGCGCAGCGCGCCCGAGGCGGCCCCCTGTCCAGGCCCGACACCGGGCAGGCCGAGCGCCTGGCCCGCCGCCTCGTGGACGGCGCGTTCTACCTCGCCAACAACCCCGACCTGCAGGCGGCCGGCGTCGACCCGGCCGGCCACTACATGGCCTCCGGCTGGCGCGAGGGCCGCGAGCCGTCGCCGCACTTCGACACCCTGGCCTACTGCCTGACCCGGGGCATCTCCTACGCGACCCAGAACCCGCTGGTGCACTACGTCCTGCACGGCGGCCCGACCCGGCCCGAGCCCGAGGATCTTTTCGCGCTTCAGGCCGAGACGCTCGCGCCCTATTTCGACGCCGCCTATTACCGGGACGGATTGGACGAGCGGGAAGCCCAGGAACTCGCCGAGGCCTCCGACGCCGAGTTGCTTCGCACCTACGTGAGCGGCGGCTGGCGGAAGATGCGCAGCCCGCGCCAGGATTTCGATCCGGCCGGCTTCGTGCAGGCGCGCGCCGGCAGCCGGGCGGTGATCGGCGACCCGTTCTTCCGGTACGTCGCCGAGACGCGGCTCGCGGGGGAAAAGCCGTTCGCGGGCGAGGATCTGCCACAGTTTCCCGTCATAGATGAGGTTTGGTACCGGACGACCTACCCGGATGCGCAGGGGCTTGCGCCCTACGTCCATTTCTCCCGGGCCGGCTGGCGGGAGCTGCGCGATCCCGGCCCGAATTGGTCGACACTCGGCAGGCTGCTGCAGGTCTGCGGCTCGAGCCCAGCGCGACCGCCGATCGAGGAGACCGGCTGGCTCGGCGCAATCGGCTATGTGCCGTTGGACCGGGCAGCATTCCTGGACCTGCAAGCCGAGCTGGCGGCGTTGCATTTCGACCACGCCTTCTACCGGCAGCGCTACGGCTTAGCGGAGGACGTCGACGCCGTCCGCGACTACTGTGACACCGGTTGGCGCCGGGGCCGCAACCCGCGCGCCGCCTTCAACGGCTGGGCCTATCGCGCCCACCGCCCCTACGTCGAGGCGACAGGGATCGCCCCCTTCGTCCACCACCTCGCCACAGCATTGCTGCGCGGCATCGACCTGTCGGGGGATGCCTTCGATCCAGGCTACGGAACGCCGCCCGCCGCGGAGGATGCGGAACTCATCGAGCAGGCCGAGCTGATCGAGCCCTTCTTCGACGCAGCTTGGTATTTGAAGCGCTACCCCGACACACGCGGCTTCGAGAACGGCCCGGCCATCCACTTCCTGTCGCATGGCCAGGAGGAGGATCGTGATCCGAGCAAGGCCTTCTCGACCCGCTTCTACCGCCGGGCTTACGGCCACTTGTTCGCGCCGGGCGAGGCGCCGTTCCTGCACTACGTCCGCACCGGCCGGGCCGCCGGGCTGATGGGCTGCCCGGAGGATCTCGGCAGCTGGCCGGCCATGGAGGCCCCCGAGTCCCACGACTGGGACGGCCTGCCCAGCGCGCTCACCCTCGCCCAGGCCCGGGTCGTCGTGATCATGCCGGTCTACAAGGGCCGCGGCGAGACCCTGCGCGCCATCCACGCCTGCCTCTCGGCTCCGCAAAAGACCCCGTTCACCCTGCTCGCGGTCAACGACCGGTCCCCCGACCCGCAGCTGACCGCAGACCTGAAGGACCTCGCCGGCCGCGGCCTGTTCCACCTCGTCGAAAACCCAGACAACCTCGGCTTCGTGCGCTCGGTCAACCGCGGCCTGTCCCTGCGCCAGGGCCGCGCCGTGGTCCTGCTCAACTCCGACGCCCAGGTGTTCGGCGACTGGCTCGACCGGCTGGTCGCCCACGCCGAGGCCGCCGAAACGGAGGGCCGCCCGCCGGTCGGCAGCGTCACGCCGCTGGCCAGCAACGCCACGATCTGCAGCTACCCGAAGTTCAACGCCAACAACGCCATGGCGCTGGAGATCCCTCGGCCCGAGCTCGACCAGGCCGCCAAGGCGCTCAACCGCGGCCGCTCGGTCGAGGTGCCCACCGGGGTCGGCTTCTGCCTATACATGACCGCCGCCGCGCTCGATGCCGTCGGCACCCTCGATGCGGTCGCCTTCGGCAAGGGCTACGGCGAGGAGAACGACTGGTGCATGCGCGCCCGCAAGGCCGGGTTCTCGAACCTGCTCGCCGAGGACGTGTACGTCTACCATGCCGGGCAGATCTCGTTCGGGCTCGACCCGGGCGGCGAGTACGACCAGGGCCAGGCGGCCTTGCTCGCCAAGCACCCGGACTACCCGGCGCTGGTCGGCCAGTTCGTCCAGGCCGATCCGGGCCGGCGCGGCCGGGCGCGGCTCGACCTGTACCGGCTGGCCCGGCACTTCCGCGGCCGGGCTGTGCTGTTCGTGACCCACAGCTGGGGCGGGGGCATCCAGCGGCACATCGACGACATGATCGCCCGGCTGAAGGAAGAAGGCACCGCCGTGGTGCTGCTCTCAGTCGACCGGGCCCGCAACATCCAGGTCAACGTCTCGTACCGCAGCCGGGAGTTCGTGTACCTGCCGAACCTGGACAGCCTGTACCTGCCCCGCGACGCCGAGGCGGTGGCCGCCTTCGTGGAGCAGCTGGCGCCAGTTCTGATCCACGTGCACTCGCTGGCGGGCCTGCGCTGGAACGCGGCGCGCGCCCTGATGGACCTCGTCTCCGGCTCGGGGCGACCCTACGCCTGGACGCTGCACGACTTCTCGCCGGTCTGCCACCGCAACCACTTGGTGATGCCGGACGGGCGCTATTGCGGCCTGGCGCCGGTGCCCGTGTGTCGGGACTGCCTGGCATCGGACGCGGACGGCTACGAGGAGCCGGACCCGGAGGAGCGCCGGGCCGTGTTCGGGCGGTTCCTGGCCAGGGCGGCACGGGTGTTCGCGCCGTCGGCCGATACGGCGGGGCGGATCGGGGCGGTGTACCCGGAGCTGGCGATCACGGTGCGCCCGCATGTCGAGCACGACACGCGTGCCCGCCCGACGGCGCTGCGGCGGCCCAGCCGGGTCCGCCAAGTGGCCGTACTGGGCGGCGTCAGCATGCCCGAAGGCGGCTTGTTGCTGCAGGCGCTGGCTGCGGACGCCCGGAGGCGAGATCTGCCGCTGCGCTTCGCGATCGTGGGCTTCTCCGACCCGGCGCTCACGGACGGGCTGGAGCGGGCCGGAATCACCGAGACTGGGCGCTACTCCACCGACGACCCGACGCTCGATCGGGTCGCCCGTGCGGCTGTCGCGATCGCAGAGACCGGGCACCCCTGGGAAGACGATGAGATGCTCGATCTCCTACCGAAGGTGTCCGCCGACTTGATCCTCGTGCCGTCGATTTGGCCGGAGACACATTCGACAGCACCGACCCTAGGGCTGCGAACCGGATTGCCGGTGGTCGCCTTCGATTTAGGCGCGCAGGGCGAACGGCTGCGCACCCAGCCACATGGCCATCTCCTACCTTTCGACCTCGCCGAAGATCCGGCCGCTTGTAACGATCAGCTCCTCACGCTCGAACTCTCCGATTACGACCGGCGCTCCGTCCCCCCTGAAGCGGCGGCGTACGAGAACCTGATGCGCGATTACTATGCTCTGATGACCTAGTTGCCGTCCGACGCCACCCTCACGTAGCTTCAGCGGCAGGATGACCTTCTACGCAGCCCAGCACCCGGACGAGCGGGGGAGGGGACGGCGGGAGCGTCAACACCAGGTCAACGCACTTTAGCCCAGTTTCTCGTGAAAGCAGGCGGGGAAACGCAGAGGTCAACCGATGTCCGTTCTCCCGGCGGCTCAGACCCAGAAAAGCCCGGTCGAGTCTTACCTGCACGTCCTGCACGCGCTGATCTTGCGCGACATGCGCACCCGCTTCGGAGCCTCGATCTGGGGTTACGGCGTGGTGGTGATCTGGCCGTGCGTGCACATCTTCATGCTGATCGCGATCTACACGTTCCAGAAGGTGGCCGCTCCGCTCGGAGACAACCGCGCGCTGTTCTTTGCGACGGGCGCAGTGCCGGTGCTTGTCTTCCAGTATGTGTCCCGTGAGGTCATGAAATCGGTCGTCATGAATCGGCCCTTGACCTATTACCCTCAAGTGAAATTGTTTGACCTGGTATTCTCACGCATCTTAGTCGAGATCGTGACCGGCTTTCTTGCTTTGCTGGTCGTCGCGTCAGTGCTGGTCGTCATTGGATCTAACCCGATTCCAGCAGATCCACTCACTGCCGTGTGCGGCTATGTGGCGGCTATTCTCCTAGGAATTGGCATTGGGACAATCAACGTCGCCATCATCGGGTTTTTCCCCGGATGGATGATTGGCTATGCGCTATTCAGCATCATCATGTATGTGTCGAGCGGCGTTATGTTTCTGCCCAGTTACATGCCTGATAAAATTTATTACTGGATGAAATATAACCCCGCCTTGCAATGTGCTGAGTGGGTCAGATCGGCATACTACCCGTACGCAGGGATTCAAGTCGACCACATGTATGTCATCCTGTTCGCTTTAACGGCCGCAAGCATTGGACTGTTTATGGTGAAGCATGTGGTTAGCAAGATTCAGGGCTGAGTGCGCCCCGCCTGACGTCCGAGCCGAGACTTGGCACCGTGCTTCAATACCTTCACCTTAAATGCAATTGGATCTCGTTCGGGTTCGACCCGGGCGGCGAGTACGACCAGGGCCAGGCGGCCTTGCTCACCAAGCATCCGGACTATCCGGCGCTGGTCGGCCAGTTCGTCCAGGCCGATCCGGGCCGGCGCGGCCGGGCGCGGCTCGACCTGTACCGACTCGCTCGGCACTTCCGCGGCTGGGCGGTGCTGTTCGTGACCCACAGCTGGGGCGGGGGCATCCAGCGGCACATCGACGACATGATCGCCCGGCTGAAGGAAGAAGGCACCGCCGTGGTGCTGCTCTCAGTCGACCGGGCCCGCAACATCCAGGTCAACGTCTCGTACCGCAGCCGGGAGTTCGTGTACCTGCCGAGCCTGGACAGCCTGTACCTGCCCCGCGACGCCGAGGCGGTCTCCGCGTTCATCGACCAGCTGGCGCCGGTTCTGATCCACGTGCACTCGCTGGCGGCCCTGCGCTGGAACGCGGCGCGCGCCCTGATGGACCTCGTCTCCGGCTAGGGGCGGCCCTACGCCTGGACGCTGCACGACTTCTCGCCGGTCTGCCACCGCAACCACTTGGTGATGCCGGACGGGCGCTATTGCGGGCTGGCGCCGGTGCCCGTGTGCCGGGACTGCCTGGCATCGGACGCCGACGGCTACGAGGAGCCGGATCCTCTGAGGATCGCCGGGACGTGTTCGGGCAGTTCCTGGCCGGGGCGGCGCGGGTGTTCGCGCCGTCGGCTGACACGGCGGGGCGGATCGGGGCGGTGTACCCGGAGCTGGCGATCACGGTACGGCCGCATGTCGAGACCGACCGTAGCGTGCGCGTGACGGCCCTGCGGCGCCCGGACCACGTCCGCCGGGTCGCGGTATTGGGTGGACCCAGCCCCCGAGAAGCTGGAGATCATCCGGCTGGTCGAGCAATCCCACCTGTCGGTGCGTGCCACCCTGGACAAACTCGGCATCACGCGCTTGACGTTCTACCGCTGGTACGACGCCTACCAGCGCGGCGGCCCCGAGGCGTTGAATGACCAAACTTCGCAGCCGAGCCGGGTCTGGAACCGCCTGCCTGCGGAAATCCGCGAGCAGATCGTTGCCCTGGCTCTGGAGCAGCCTGAACTCAGTCCGCATGAGCTGGCGGTGCGCTTCACAGACGAGCGCCGCTACTTCGTCTTGGAAGCGACCGTCTACCGGTTGCTCAAGTCCCAGGACCTGATCACCAGCCCGGCCTATATCGTTATCAAGGCCGCTGACGAGTTCCGCGATAAAACCACGGCTTCCAACCAGCTCTGGCAGACGGACTTCACCTACCTCAAGATCATTGGCTGGGGCTGGTACCACCTGTCGACCGTCTTGGACGAATTCTCACGCTACATCGTCTTCTGGAAGCTGTGTACAACGATGCAGGCCAGCGACGTCACCGCCACGCTCGACCTGGCGCTGGACGCGGCAGGGCTCCATCAGCCGCGGGTGATGCAGCGGCTACGCCTGTTCTCCGACAACGGTCCAAGCTACGTCGCCAGCGACCTGGCTGACTGGCTCGGCATTCGGGGCATGGCCCACATCCGCGGTGCGCCATGCCATCCGCAAACTCAGGGCAAGATCAAGCGTTGGCATCAGACGCTCAGGAACCGCAACCTGCTCGAACACGCTTACTTGCCCGGCGAGCTGGAGACGCAAGTTGCCGACTTCGTCGAACACTACAACCATGCCCGAGCCCATGAGAGCCTCGGCAGCCTTACGCCCGCTGACGTCTACTTCGGACTCGGCGAAGGGATCCTGGCCGAGCGGGAACGCATCAAGCGTCAGGCCCTGATGGATCGCCGCTGCGCCACCATGCGCAAGCTGCCTAACCTCTCACCTCAGATGGACCGGAGCCTCCGCTCGTGAACACCGCAGACTATCCCAAATCATCTGACGACGGACACGACAGCATTCCTTTTTTGGTTGCTACCACTTGATACACTCACTTGCCGTCAACGTCGCGGGAGTCCCGTCATTGGCTGGAATATCAACCGTTGCGCAAGATGAACTCCTAACCTGATATCCGCCACCGCCTCGGCGGAGGTCCGAATTGGGGACCGGCGGCGGTCCCGCCTTGACCGCGGCCACGCCGAATACCTCGTCGGTCGGGCGCGCCATGCCGCCGCTGTGCGCGTGTGGCCACGCCGACCGACAGGCGCATCCGGACGAAGCAGGAGATGCAGAACGACCGGCTCATGTGCGGGATCTGCATCGGCTGCAACGCCCGATAATCCCGCGTATCGATCGCCGGTTGGGCCGCTACTTGCCCCGACGTAGGAGCAGGTCCTCCTCGCTCTCGCGGGCGAGCCTCAGCAGGTTCTGGCCGTAATTGGTCTTGGCGAACATCTCGCCGCGGGCGATCAACTGTTCGCGGGTGATAAATTTCTGGAGGAAGGCAATTTCCTCCAGGCAAGCCACCTGGAGGCCCTGGCGGTTCTGCAGGGTGCGGACGAACTCGCTGGCTTCCAGCAGGCTGTCGTGCGTTCCGGTGTCGAGCCAGGCATAGCCGCGCGACATCCGCTCGACATAGAGCTGTCCGCGCTCGAGATAGGCCTCGTTGACGCTGGTGATCTCCAGCTCGCCCCGGGCCGACGGCTTCACGGCGGCGGCGATGTCGAGCACTTGGTTGTCGTAGAAGTACAGGCCGGTCACTGCCCAGGTGGATTCCGGATTCTGCGGCTTCTCGACGATCTTGGTCGGGCGCCCGGTCTTGTCGAGATTGACCACGCCGTAGGCCTGCGGATTGTCGACGTGGTAGGCGAACACCGTCGCGCCGTCCTTGCGTGACCGCGCTTGGTGCAGCAGCTCCCTCATGCCGGCGCCGAAGAACAGGTTGTCGCCAAGGATCAGCGCCACGTCGTCAGTGCCGACGAAGTCGCGTCCGATCACGAAGGCCTGGGCCAGGCCCTCTGGCCGCGGCTGCACCACGTAGGTGAATTGCAGGCCGAACTGCTCGCCGGTGCCGAACAGGCGCTTGTAGTTGTCGAGGTGCTCCGGCGACGAGATGATCAGGATCTCGCGGATGCCGGCCAGCATCAGAACCGAGATCGGGTAGTAGATCATCGGCTTGTCGTAGACCGGCAGCAGCTGCTTGTTGATCGACAGCGTGGCCGGATGCAGGCGCGTGCCGGATCCGCCGGCCAGGACGATGCCCTTCATGGCTTGGAAGCTCCCTCTCGAACCGGCCCCACGAGCCGGTCCAGGATGTCGTCGAGCGCCGCCTGCCAGGGCCGCGGCGCGATGCCGTAGGCCGCTGTCAGGCTGTCGGTGGACAGGCGCGAATTGGCCGGCCGCCGGGCCGGTGTCGGATAGGCGGAGGTCGGGATGCCGGTGACCGGGATCGACCGGCCCCCGCGCCGGGCCAACCCCGCCACGATCGCCTCGGCGAAGCCGTGCCAGGTGGTGGCGCCGGCATTCACATAATGGAACGTCCCGGTGGGCGCGTCCGCATCCTCGGCCAAACGCTGCGCGATCACCGCCAGGGCGGCGGCGAGGTCGGCCGCGGAGGTCGGGCAGCCATGCTGGTCGTCGACGACCGTGAGGGCGTCGCGCTCGCCGGCGAGCCGCAACATCGTCTTGACGAAGTTGCCCCGGTGCGGGCTCACCACCCAGGCGGTGCGCACGATCGCGTGGTGCGGGTTGGCACTGCGCACGGCGAGTTCGCCCGCGGCCTTGCTGGCGCCGTAGACGCTCTGCGGATCGATCGCCTCGTCTGGGGCATAGGCGCCGTCGGGCTTGGTGCCGGCGAAGACGTAGTCGGTCGAGACGTGCACGAGCGGGATCTTCCAGGCGGCCGTCGCGGCCGCCAGGATCGCCGGGGCGAGCGCGTTGAGGCGCCAGGCCTCGACTACGTCGGACTCGGCCTTATCGACGGCCGTATAGGCGGCGGTGTTGATCACCGCCCGGTAGGCGCGCGCGTCCAGGGTCCGGGCGACGGCGCCCGGGTCGGTGATGTCGAGCTCGGCGCGGCTCGGCGCGTGCACCGAAACCCCGTCCGGCCAGGCCAGGGCCTGCAGCTCGGTGCCGACCTGTCCGCCGCCGCCGAGGACCAGGATATCCATCAGCGGGTCAGCCCGAGGCGCTCGCCCGTGTAGCGGCCCTCGCGGATCGGGCGCCACCAGCTCTCGTTGTCGAGGTACCAGGCCACGGTCTCTTCGAGCGCCTGCTCGAAGGTCTTCTGCGGCCGCCAGCCGAGTTCGGTCTCGGCCTTGGTGCAGTCGATGGCGTAGCGCCGGTCGTGGCCGGGCCGGTCGGTGACGAAGCTGATCAGCTGCTCGTGCGGGCCGTTCTCGGGCCGCAGCCGGTCGAAGGCCGCGCAGAGCGCCTTCACCACCGCGAGGTTGTTGCGCACCGCCCGGCCGCCGAGCAGGTAGGTGTTGCCGATGCGGCCGCGCTCCAGCACGGCGACCAGGCCCTTGGCGTGGTCCTCGACATGGATCCAGTCGCGCTCGTTCAGCCCGTCGCCGTAGACCGGCAGCTTCTTGCCCTCGAGGGCGTTGAGGATCATCAGCGGGATCAGCTTCTCCGGGAAGTGCCGCGGCCCGTAATTGTTCGAGCAGTTGGTCACCAGCACCGGCAGCCCGTAGGTCTCGTGCCAGGCGCGCGCCAGGTGGTCGGAGGCGGCCTTCGAGGCCGAGTAGGGCGAGCGCGGGTCGTAGCGGCTGTCCTCGGTGAAGAACGCCTCCGGCGACAGCGAGCCGTAGACCTCGTCGGTCGAGACGTGCAGGAACCGGAAGGTCGTCTTCTCCGCCTCCGGCAGGGCCTCGTAATAGCCCCGGGCCCCGTCCAGCATGGTCTGGGTGCCGATGACGTTGGTGCGCACGAAGGCGCCCGGATCGGTGATCGAGCGGTCGACATGGCTCTCGGCGGCCAGATGCATCACCGCCTGCGGCTTGAAGTCGGCGATGGCGGCCTGCACGGCGGCCCGGTCGCAGATATCGGCCTCGACCAACCGGTGGCGCGGGTTTTCGGCGAGCGACACCAGGGAGATCGGGTTGGCCGCGTAGGTCATCGCGTCGAGGGTGCACACCTCGTGGCCGAGATCGTTGACGAGATGCAGCACCAGCGCCGAGCCGATGAAGCCGCAGCCTCCGGTCACGAGAATGCGCATGGCGGGTCCCCTTCGGATCGATCGCGGATGAAAATGAGCTGCCGGCAGCTAAAGACCGCCCGGCGTGACGAAAATACGGCCCGGCCGCGAGCCGGACGGAAACGTGGGTTCAGAACACCCGGCCGAGATCGGCGAGCCGGGGCGCGCGGCGGTCCTTGTCGGACAGGATCGCGGCCTCGCCCGAGACCGGCCACGGGATCCCGATCTCGGGATCGTCCCAGGCCAGCGCCCGGTCGTGCTCGGGGCTGTAATAGGCGTCGACCTTGTAGGCGACCATCACGTCCGAGGTCAGGGTGCAGAAGCCGTGGGTGAAGCCGTGCGGGATGTAGAGCTGCTCGCCGTTCTCGGCGTCCAGCGTCACGGCGACGTATTTGCCGAAGGTCGGCGAGGCGCTTCGGATATCCACCGCGACGTCGAGGATCGCGCCCTGGAGCACGCGGATCAGCTTGGCCTGCGCCTGCGGGGCGATCTGGAAGTGCAGCCCGCGGATCGTGCCCTGCGGCGCCGAGAAGGACTGGTTGTCCTGCACGAACGGCGTCGTGATCCCGGCCTTTTCCATCGCGTCGACCCGGAACGTCTCCGAGAACCAGCCGCGGCTGTCGCCGAAGCGCTTGGGCTTGATGCGCTTGACGTCCGGAATCTCGGTCTCGATCACGTCCATGCCAGCGTCCATTCTCACCAGTGTCGCGTTATACGTCGCGATGTTTTGCGCACCGCACCGACTAAGCCCAGCAGTAGCATGATCTCCTCAGGCTGCAGCGTGATGAGGTCAGCCGCTGCATCGCCCGGCTAGCACAGGCCTGGCCTTCGTATTTACCCAGCGCGAGCGTTCCGATAGGGCAAGACCGCCGAAGAGCCACTCGTCATCGCGACGGCACACCCTCGCTTTCCTGTGCGAACGTATGTCCACCCGCGCTTCAAATTCCAAGCCATTTGCTAGGGAAGCTTCCGCGTCCGTCAGCCCACAGCGTGCAACCGTCACGACACAGGTATCCCCCGTCTGCAGGCGCATCAGAGGGGCTGAAAGCTCACGTGGGTATTATGGGCAAGGCCGAACCGGGCCGGGGGGCACAGGAAAGGCGAGGAAGCCGCGCAGTGAGAGCGGTGCTTTGAAGAAGCTTGTTAGCCTGTACCACCGTCGGGCGAGCACGAGCGCCGTCCGCGCGAGCAGCAACCGGCTTGCCCGGCTCGCCGCGCGCGGCGGCCTCCCCACCGCGAACGATCTCGCCACCGCGCACGAGCAGATCGCGGCGGTGGCGCCTTTTTTCGACGCGGGCTTCTACCCGAGCTGGTACGGGATCACGGCCGATCCGGTGCGCGACTACCTGGTCCACGGCTGGCGCGAGGGCCGCGACCCGCGGCCCAACTTCTCCTCCGCGACCGACCTGCCCTATCTCGTCCGGGCCGGCATCAACCCGTTCCGGCACCTCCTCGCAAACCAGCGTCCTAGGAAAGGCCCGGTCGGCGGGCGCGTCGGCGAGGAAGGCAACGCAGTCCTGGCCAGCCCGACACGGCTAACTCGTCGACGGGCCGTTCTACCTCGCGGCAACTATGACCTCGCGGCCGCCGACGTCGATCCGGTCGACCACCACATGGCCTCGGGCTGGCGCGAGGGCCGCAAGCCGTCGCCCCCCTTCGACACCCTGCTGGACCAAAGAGCGCTTACCTAGACGACCATCGACGAGATTCTTACCGATCGGTCCAGATATTCAGATGCATAAGGACCAGTAATGCCACGATTTCCGAGCAAACTTAAGCGAACATGGGCAAAGATAGCGGACGAACTCGTCGCCGCTGGACAACCGAAAAAACAGTTCGACCCAGATTTCTATAGGAAATATTTCGGCGATTTAAGCCACCTCCGCGGAGAGAAGGCGCTTCGTCGGCACTATTATCGGCACGGCCGAGTCGAGGGTCGTCCGGGCACGCCGGAGGAGCTACTGAAAAAACTTGCCCTCAAGTATGGCACGCCCCCGGCCGAATTCCAACCTTCTGAATATCGAATTGCAAACCCCGACCTCCGACATCTGAAGGAGAACTATGAGCTAATTGCGCATTATCTACAATTCGGAAAAATCGAGGGTCGAGAATACATTCACAAGGATGACGTATTAGAAAATGACTATCGACTGCTGGCACTCAAGGCAGCGAACTCACGAAGGTTGCCAGACACCCTGGAGGAATTTGTACGGCTACACTTCATATCGTCAATATCATGGACGAAACTACTCAATTTAAGCGAATTTAACCTTCTGAATCGAGGCGATCTCGCAAGTCCCTGCCTAACGAAGATTGAGGCAATTTGTACTTTTATTGAAATTGGTATCGAGAGGCAATTTGCGCTTTCATCCAAATACAAATTCGACGCGCAATTTTACACAACCGTGACTAGCCTCGATATAGAACGTCCCAGCGCTACACAATTGTACGCATACTGGCTAAACACCGGCTTCGGGCGCGGGGAAGCTCCGAATGAAGCGGAATATCTTAATGGTATTATCGGCGAGGATGAATTTCCAATCTGCTTCAACGAATTTTTGTATCGTAAGATCGTCAGCACACACATATCTATCCCGGATGGTCGCGCTAACGCATTGCGGCACTTCGTCGAGTTTGGCTTCGGAATGGGTTTGCAGGTCGTTGACGGTGGAAGCAGTGGCGCCGCCTTCATGAATGTCCTGGCCCGACGTTATTTGCTTAGCAATCAACTCACACTGGCTTTGAAGGCCACTGATACGGCAATCTCAATGGCCGACCATGTGAGTTCGGTGCACCACACACGCGGCGATGTGCTTAAGGCACAGGGCAACATGCCCGACGCAACAAAAGAATTCTTGATTGCTGCGCATCTGCCGAATGCCTCAATATGGAGTCATATTCATGCTGTCGAAGGACTGGCGTTCACACTGGACCTCTTTGATCAAACGCTGAGGGAGATCGAGTTCTCATCGGCATATTGCAGCTCGTCGTATCACTGGCGGAACACATCGCGCCGCGCCCTGAGTCATCTGCAGAATATCAAGCGCAACCATTACATAGAAATGTATCTGCGGGGCAGGCGCGCCGAGGCGGATAACGAAATTCAAGTCGACCTCGACCGCCTTGTAAAAGTCTTGGCTAAAATCAGGCCCTTTCCGGCGATTCTCCCGCAACGCGACGTCGGACCCATCCTCATAATAGCGAACAGGGACTTGGCACAATGTGATCATTATCGGGTTATCCAAAAGTACAATTACCTTCGGCTTGGTGGATGGGAGGCCGAGGTTTACGACCAAAATCACCCGGATGCGTACCGGCCTGCTATCGACCGAGCCAGGGCGGTTATCTTTTACAGAACTCCGTCCACACCAGATATCATCCATGCTATCCTGTATGCTCGAGCAATTGGCTTACAAACCTACTACGATATCGATGATTTAATTTTTGACGCAGAATTGTACCCTGATACATTCGCAAGCTTTCAAGGGCAAATCGACGAGGAGACCTATGCAAGTCTCCAATACGGCGTACCTTTATTCCGCTACGCGATGAAATTGTGTGACGTTGGAATTGCATCTACCCCTGAACTCGCCAAGTATATTCGACCTCTGGTCCGCACTGGCATATGCCACGTTCTTCGCAACGGTCTTGACTACAGGAATAACGCTTATATCCAGCACAAGCCGAAACGTCTGTCCGCAGCCAAGTTGACGTTTTTCTACGGGTCCGGCACTAAGGCTCACAATCAAGATTTTAACGAACTTGCGGCGCCCGCGTTGGCGTACATCTTGCGCAAGTACGCCGACACGCGCCTAATGATCGTGGGGCACCTTAAACTCGTTCCAGAATTGCAGAGCCTCGGCGAACGAGTCTGCCAAATCCCCTTCAGCACAGATGTATCTGACTACTGGGAAGCGCTATCGGGCGCCGATATCAATCTCGCGCCTCTCAACAAAAGTAGGACAACCGATTGCAAAAGCGAGATCAAATGGCTTGAGGCCGCGATGTGCGGCATTCCTTCGGTTGTAAGTTCGACTGCGACCTACGATGACGCGCTTCGCGACGGCGAGGACGTGTTGATAGCGCGTTCGCCAGAGGGTTGGGCGCAGGCCTTGGAATACCTCGTCCTCCACCCGGAGGGCCGCTCCCAAATAGGCGGAAAGGCCAAAGAACGGGCGATGGCCGACTACAGCGCCGCGGCCGGAATTGAAGGCCTGTCGTCATTTCTGCCGCTTCCTAATAGCCTCGCTTACAAAGAGAAATCCTTACACACGGTGGGGCGAAGCTCTCCCGCCGGCCCAGCTGAAATTGTCGAACCTTCGGCGTCATACCACCAAGCGAGGCTCAGAGCTCATGAGCAGATCTTTGGCCGGCGCATCGGATCGAAGCAGCCGTCATCCGCTCAGAATGGCCGACGGCATCGCGTCCTAGTGGTCAACATATATTTTCCCCCACATTCGATAGGAGGAGCGACCCGGGTCGTCCGGGATAACGTTGAATATATTACATCGCATTATAAACACGCGTTTGACTTAGCAGTTTTGGCGAGTGATGTGGGCTCAGAGAGGCCCTATGAGACATCCATTGATTCCCACGATGGAACTCCGGTTTATCGGACCGCCATAGAACGCAAACATCATATGGACTGGTATGGGTTCGACCAGAAAATGAGCGCCCCTTTTCAAGAGGTGCTTGATCATTTTAAACCGGATCTCATTCACTTTCATTGCGTGCAGGGCTTAACAGCGACTCCGGTCGAAATTGCCGCCGAGCTCGGTATTCCATATCTGGTCACACTTCATGACGCCTGGTGGATCTCGGATTTCCAGTTTTTGATTGATGCGGATGGCCAGCTCCGCCTCCCAACGACAGATCTTTTAGCTTCGTCGAGCGACGTACCAATCGGCCGGCTGGCCTCTGTGGCGAGACGACGTCGATTAGAGCGCCTACTTTCAAAGGCGAAAATGGTTCTAGCCGTTTCGAACAGCTTTTCCGAGATTTATAGGAATGCTGGCGTCGAGCAAACGGTTGCGGTCCCAAACGGCATATCTAAGCTCCGCTTTCTTCCTCACACGATGTCCACTACCGGAAGAGTGCGGCTCGGTCACATTGGAAACCGCTCTGCACACAAAGGCGCCACCTTGCTGGAAGCAATACTTCGGGCAAATGATTTTCGAAATCTAAGCTTAACAATGGTCGACAATAGATATGACGCTGGTTATACGAGGTCGGAGACGTGGGGCACAACTCCTGTTGAAATCATTGGCCCAGTTGCACAAGAACGTGTAACCCAGTTGTATGCACAATTGGATGTCCTTCTTGCGCCTTCACTGTGGCCGGAGAGCTTCGGCTTAGCTGTCAGAGAAGCGAAAGCAGCCGGGCTGTGGGTCGTAGCGAGCAGTTTAGGCGCGGTTGGCGAAGACATCGAAGAAGATGTGAATGGTTACGTTGTCGACGTTAGCGACGTGACGCCATTGCGTGATATTCTGCGCCGGATCGATGAGGATCCGGATCGCTATTTGGTGTCCCCACCCGCAACGAACGTGGAACCGCGGTGGGCCGACGACCAAGGCGAGGATCTCGTTCTTATTTATCGAAACATATTAGATGCTGGAGCTGATGGACGACAACTCAGCGCCGGCGAGAAGTCGCTCGCCGGGATGGGCCCTAAGCAAGGATGAAAACGATCCTCGAACATCGGCGTCTATTCTTTCGAAGCCGGCTCAATAACTTCATCAATCCGCGTGATTAATGTCGCGTCTTCCAAGTTGTTTTCGAGCTTCTAGGGTCCAAGGTACGGTTCAACGCGATGAAATTCGACGCATAATCCGCGGCGCCGTTCCGGAAGCGTAATTTATCCCGTTGTCTAATCTAAATGGAGTTGTGGCTATGGCATGGTCTCCGGTTACACGCCGCGATGCATTTCTCACCCGCGGCTCTAATCCGAATGTCCAGCGAGGCCTCGAGATCGGGGCCTTGAACAACCCTGTCATTCGTCCCGAAGTAGGCTCGATCAAGTATGTCGATTACACTGATACGGACGGACTGCGAAGGCAGCATGAAACCCTGCCGAATAGGGTCGCCGGCATTGTGAACGTTGATTATGTGTGGCGCGGGTCCGGTTCTCTAGCGGAAGTCGTTGGTGAGAAGGACGCTTTTGACTACGTGATCGCAAGCCACGTAATTGAACATGTACCGAATACACTTGGATGGTTCCGCGGTATCTGCTCCGTTATGAAACCAGATGGGGTATTCAATCTCGCGATCCCGGACAAGCGTTACACTTTCGATCTGAAGTGCCCCCTTAGTACGCTCGCAGAATTGATCGAGGCAGACATGCTCAACTACCAGATTCCGAGCGTGCGACAGATGTTTGAACATACTTTCAACATTGCGAGGATCGAGCCCGGTGCGATCTGGCGCGAAGACGTGAATGTAGACGGACTGGAAAAATATAATTCTGAATATGCTATTTATCTCGCGCACGCGCAGGCGGCTCAGATTATAAATGATGGCGCTTACATCGATAGCCATTGTTGGTTCTACACGCCGGCATCTTTCCTTGAGCTGATCGAGGGCGCAGTGTTGCTCGAAAGATTTGACTTACTCTTGACTTGTATTGAACCCACTTTTGAGGGCGATTTCGAATTTTTTGTATCTTTTCGGAAGCCGGAGCGAGTAGAAGGACGGGAGAAACTCAAGATGGATCAATTCGAATTAATTCAGGATGCGAAGCGGCTTGTGGCAGAGCGTCAGCGGAGGTTCTCATTAGCGGCTCTGATGTGAGGACTTTGAGCCGGATGCCTTTGCGTGTTGGTTGACGGGGTTTGGGCCTCTACCCAGGAGTGGCAATCAGGAGGGCTCGACCGGATGGACACCTCCAAAAACCTCGTGGTTTGAGAGGTTTCGTGGTGTGATGGCCTCGGCGGTTGGTGAGGTGCAGCGATGCGCGGTCAGCCCAGTTTTTTCGACAGCGACGAGCGCCCTAAGGATCTCTCAGCCAAGGGCGACGCGCTGGAGCGGCTGAGCCGCATCGTCGATTTCGAACTGTTCCGGGACGACCTCGCCCTTTCCGTGCCCCGCTCGGACGGGTCGAAGGGCGGTCGCCCGCCGTTTGACCGCGTGTTCATGTTCAAGGTGCTGATCCTCCAGGTCAGCCACTCGCTGTCGGACGAGCGCACCGAGTTCCTGATCAAGGACCGGCTCTCGTTCATGCGCTTCCTCGGGTTGGGGCAGTCCAACTCGGTGCCGGACGCCAACACGATCTGGCCCCCCCGCGAGGTGCTCACCCGGGCCGAGATCGCGGGCAGGCCGGCGATCGAGGTGCTATTTGGCGCCTACGACGCGGTCTTGCGTGCTGCTAGCTTCCTTTAGATGGACGGGCAGATCGTCGACGCGACCGTGGTGGCCGCGCCCAAGCAACGCAACACCGAGGCGGAGAAGGCGGATCTGAAGGCGGGGTGCGTGCTCGACGCCTGGGAGGCCCGACCAGCCAAGCTCGCCCAGAAGGATCTGGATGCGCGGTGGACGATCAAGTGGTCGAAGGCCAAGCCGGCCGAGGATGGCGCGAAGCGGATCGACCTCGCGTTGCCGGCCTTCGGCTACAAGAACCACGTCGGCATCGATCGCCGCCACGGGCTGATCCGCACCTGGCTCGCCACCAACGCGGCCCGGCACGAAGGGGCGCAGTTGCCCGGTCTGGAATCGAAGGCCAACACTGCCGGCGACGTCTGGGCGGATACCGCCTATGACCCTGACCCTGCAAACTGGTCCGCGTTGAACGCAAGTTTTTCGGGCATCCTGAACCCTGAAGGAGGGTGGATGCCATGCCTGGCAAACGCTTCACGAACGAACAGATTGCCTTTGCCCTGCGGCAGGCGGAGAACGATGCGACGGTGGACGAGGTCTGCCGGAAGATGGGCGTATCCGAGCCGACCTTTTATCGCTGAAAGAAGCAGTTCGTCGGCATGGGTGTGCCGGAGATTCGGCGGCTGAAGCAGCTAGAGGATGAGAACGGCAAGCTCAAACGACTTGTCGCCGACCTGACGCTGGACCGCTCCATGCTGCAGGACGTGCTCAAGCGAAAGTGGTGAGGCCCGCCGCTCGCCGCGAGGTCGCCGGTCACCTGCAGGTAGCCTACGGCATCAGCGAGCGTCGGGCCTGCCAGGCCACCGGCTTCGGCCGCTCGTCCCAGCGCTACAGGAAGCACTCCGACCCTCAGGTCGCGCTGCGGATGCGATTGAAGGAGTTGGCTGCCGCACGGGTGCGCTATGGCTACCGGCGTAATTACCCAGGCCCTTGCGCGGGTCGGGTTTCGCTGATTCTTTCGTAGGATGGGGCGCAGCGATCTTGAGCGGTTGAGCCGCGAGGAACTGATCGATCCTTCGACAGGCTCGGGATGAGGTGGTGCTGCGTCTGCAGCGTCCGGACAAGACCTCTCGCACATCCTCGAAGCCACCCGCCACAGACCGCAAAGAGCGGCACGAGCAATCCAAACCTGGCGGGGCCAAGCCCGGCCACGAGGGCCATAGCCGTGTGATGAGCGACGATCCCGACGCGGTCGTCGATCATCAGCCCGACCGCTGCGCGTGCTGCGGCGGCGCCCTGCACGGAGATCTTGCTGTCGAACTCGTGAGCGTGTCCGAGCGGATCGAGTTGCCGGCGGTGACACCGGTCGTGACGCAGCATCGACGGTTGGCCGTTCACTGCCCAACCTGCGGGGCGCGGGTCGTCGCGCCGGTGCCGGAGGCGGCGCGGGGCACGCCGTTCGGCCCACGGCTGCATGCGGTGGCGACGTATCTCAAGACCTTCCACGCGCTGTCCTACGAGCGACTGCAGGCAGCCTTGGCGGACCTGTTCGGTCTGACGCTCAGCCAGGGCGGGCTGATGAACCTGCTCCAGCGCGCGCAGAGGCACTTCCGCTCCGGTCGCGAGGAGGCCGTCTCGACGCTACGCCGGGCCGCTGTGATCGCCTCGGACGAGACCGGCGTCCGGATCGAGGGCAGCAACGCTTATCATTGGGTGTTCCACGCGACCGACGCCGTGGTGCACACGGCCTCGCCGACGCGGGGCGCCATCGTGGTGCGGGAGATGATGGACGGCCACCGGCCCGCGGTTTGGATCTCGGACCGCTACACCGCCCAGCAGGGTCATGCCGCCGCGCACCAGACCTGCCTCGCCCATCTCGCCTGCGACGTCGCTTACGTCGTCGAGGTCAGCGACGATCCCGTGCGCTGGCGATTGCAGCTCTGGTTGCAGACGGTATTTGGCCTGGCCGAGCGCGTCACCGATCTGGCTGCCTCGACGCTCGCCGCCAAGCGCCGGACCTTGGATCGACAGCTCGGCGCCATCCTCGCCACACCGAGCTGCTGCGACCTGACCCGCGACCTGCAGGCCAAGATCGGACGGGCGCGTGATCAGCTCCTCGTCTTCCTCGCCCATCCCGGCGCGGTCGAACCGACCAACAACGGCTCAGAGCGACTGCTGCGCCCAGCGGTCGTCCAGCGGAAGGTGACCAACGGCTACGGCGCCATGTGGGCCGCCGTGGGCGAGGCCGCCATCCGCACCGTCGTCGATACCGCACGCCTCGCAGGCCACAGCCCATTCGGCACCATCCTCACGACCGTCGGCGCCTGAACCACGCACTTACGAGGGTGGGTAATTACGCCGGGCTTTGCCTGGTCGCGCCGCTCCTTGCGGTCTGTCGCCGGCGGCTTCGAGGACGTGCGCGAGGTCTTGTCCGGGCGCTGCAATCGCAGCACCAGCTCGATCAGCTCCTCACGGCTCAGCCGCTCAAGATCGCTTCGGCTCATCCCAGAAGGGAATCAGCGAAACCCAACCCGCGCAAGGGGGTGGGTAATTACGCCAACGCCCTCTACAATCCAACCCGAGAGCCGTCTTCAAACAGACTCGTAGGGAACTTAAGTCGCCAAGCCGCGAGGCGCTTATCGAGTTGATGTGCGGCTACAGCAGCCAGTGAAGACCTCACACCTCACCTGGCCACTTGAGCACGCGGCCTGAAGTCAAAAGGATAGCGTTATGAAACATGCAAACATTTCAGAGCCTGCTCGCGAACGAATCGCCGTCGTGCTCGCCGAGATTGCATGTGCGGCGGGCGAGGTCCTGCGGCGTCACCACAAAGGCCCTTGTCGTCATGCCCTAAAGCCGGATGGCTTCCCATCGAGCGCTGCCGATGTCGAGGCCGAAGATCTGATAGTCTCCGCCCTCGCTGGGCGCTTTCCTGAGATCGCGGTCGTCGCCGAGGAACGATCTCAGCATGGAGTGACGCGATCAGGTGACACCTTCTTCTTGGTGGACCCCCTTGACGGTACCCGGGATTTTCTCGCCGGCACGCTGGATTACTCAGTCAACATCGCCCTTGTGGCGGGCGAGCGCCCGGTGGCGGCAGCGCTCGCCGCGCCTGGATTTGGCCGAGTCTGGTGGGCGGGCGCGGCAACCTTCGAGGCCGCCGTAGAGAAGGGCCGCCCGGGGAGTGGGCGGTCGGTTCGGACGCGGCTGGCGCCACAAGGCGGCCTCATCGCTTTGCGCAGTCGACAACACGGCGATCCCGAGACGGATGCCTGCCTCACGGCTCTGCCGGTTCTAGAAACGCGTCAGGTCGGCTCAGCCCTCAAGTTCGGCCTTATTGCAGCCGGCGAGGCGGACATCTACGTGCGCTGCGGTCCGACCATGGAATGGGACACCGCAGCCGGCGATCACATCGTCGCTGCCGCCGGGGGCTGCGTAATGGTATCGGACGGGGGCCCGATCCGCTATGGGCATCACGGACCCGACCACCGCAACGGGCCCTTCGCAGCCTTGGGAGATCCGGCCCTAGCGGCAAGGCTCACCCTGCCACATTCTAAGAGTGTCTTGATGTGAGACCGCCTTGCCGTTTTCAACGATGCGTAGGGCCCGTTTAATGAGACTAGATGTTTGGTCCCGCGGTGTGGTGTGACGGGTCGAGCCTGAACCGCTCGTGCTTTTTCGTACGCCTCCGGTGAGGCTTCCAATTACCCACATCGTCGTTCGGTGCCGATGGTTATGCCGACGGCGATGTCGTGCAGGCGGGTGAGGCCACGCCAGACGACCATGTTGCCGGGCGGCGGGTCGCGACTGCGGGCGAGGTAGCCGCCAAGCATGGCGATCTGCAGGAGGTAGTCGGCAAGCGTTCGCCGACGCAGCCGCGGTTTTGAGCGTGCCGCATCGAGGCTGTTGAGCGCGTTGATCTCAGCGGCGGTGAGGACGGTGTCGGGTGGTGCATCGGGTTCGACGCGGGCCGTCATGGTGAGAAAGAAGATGCGCCAGCTGACCACCGTCACGAGGGCGAGGAACTTCACCAGCCTCTCGGCAGTCTGCAGCCTGCTCTCCTCGGCGCGGCAGCCCGACTTCATGACTTTGTGGAAGACCTCTGCCTTCCATCGCAGAGCGTACCAGTCGAGCTTCTCCACGGCCCCGGCGAGGTCGGTGACCGGCAGGTTGGTGACGAGCTTCCAGTCGATCGGCGGACGATCGGTTGGCGGATCGAGTTCGAGAGCGTGGATGTAGGTGAGGACCTGCGGGCTGTAGCGCTTCTGCTTGCCGATGGGCGGCAGGGTCGTGATGGCGGCGAACTTGACCTGCAGGCAGGCGGTGTCAGCGGCGTTGCCGCCGACGGTCACGTGATGGGGACCCGACCAGGGGACCGCATCGAGTTGAGCGTAGACGCGATGGTCCGCATTCTGGCGCGGCCCGGCGGGCGGCGGTTTGGCCAGTCTGTTGGTCTGCACGCGCACCAGGAAACGGGTGCGTAGATCCTGTGCGAGGCAGAACAGTTCGTAGATGTCGCTCTCCCGGTCGGCGACGTGCACGCAGCGCTCCGGCGTGCCGAGGAGAGCCATCGACTGGTGGAGGTTCTCAAGCCAGCGATAGCTTTCCTTGGTCTCGATGGGTACACGGGTGGGGTTCACGTTCCGCTTGAGTGTCCAGGTCCCCTTGAACTTGGTGCGCGTCCAGAACTTCGCCGCCGTCAGGCCGAGAGGCGTGCCCGCGAGCGAAACGGCGAGACTGGAATGCATCAGCACGCCACACAGCGTGTGCACGTTGGGTTGCCCCGCTTTGTACCGCCCGCCGTTGATGGTCCTGGTGAAGCCGATCTTGCCCGGATGCGCGCGGCCGTAGATGAACTCGGTCGTGTCCTGGAGGATGAGGATCGGCCCTTCAGTCGCCGCGCAACGTACGGCAGTCGCGGCGAAGTGCCCGGCCAGGATGCCGTGCTCGGTGATGCGCGGGTTGTCGAAGAAGCGGTAGGCTGCTTTCGTGGCAGCCCAGTCGCCGCAGGCCGCCGGCATTGGCTGACCCGGCGCGGCGGACATCTGATCCAGGAGCCGGCGAAGGCGACGGGCGAGGCGCTGATCGGGCAAGCTCGCGCAGGCGATCTCGGCGTCCTGCCAGCCGGCGTCGCCGGCCAATACACCATCGCACATCCGTGACGCCTCCGTGATTCGGCGTCACGGAGAGAATCACGGCCGATTCAGGCAAAGCAAACCGCACCGACGATGTGGGTAATTGGAAGCTTCACCGTAGGCGTACGCTTTTTCGTCCAGGTCTGGCAGATAGGTTCGTAGGGGGTGAGGCGTCGCAGGGTCTTCAGCCGGCGACCGTAGTTGTAGGCCTCCACGAACAGTTGCGGGTGGCGGCGCAGCCCGTCGTTGTCGGTGTAATGGTAGCGCTTGACCGTAGCGTCCTTGATAGTGCGGTTCATTCGCTCGACCTGGCCGTTCGTCCACGGGCAGCGTGGTTTGGTCAGGCGATGCTCGATATTAGTCTGCTCGCAGGCCCATTCGAACGAGTGCCAGCGGTAGATGCGCGGCTCGTCGCGCTCTGCCCAATAGGCAGCTGCCTTGGCCTCGGCTTCCTCGTTCACCGGATGGTTGTCGGCGAACTGGATGCCATTATCCGTCAGCACCGTGTGGATCGTGTACGGCACGGCGGCGACCAGATCATTTAGAAAGGCTGCCGCGATCCGTTGTATCGCTTTCTCGTGCAATTGAACAAAGGCAAACTTGCTCGTGCGGTCGATGGCCACGAACAGGTGCAGCTTGCCCTATTCGGTGCTGACCTGTGCGATGTCGATGTGGAGTAATTACCTAGGCCTGTGACGACTGGGATCAGGCACCGACGGTCTTGAGGATGGTGCTGAAGGGGCTGCGGCCTGCGAGGCGAGCGGTATCGACGACGGTGCGGATGGCGGCCTCGCCCTCGGCGTCCCACATGGTTTACATGACCCTAGCGACGCGCGGCCTTATCGTACCGTGCACAAATTATTCCCTATATCCATGGTGGAACCAACTCGTGCAGCAAGGACGCAGCTACCCACCCTCAACGACATCGCTGAAGCATAGCATCTCGCGCATGCGCAGAGTAAATCATCCCACCGCTCGTCGGATGAGAAAACCACTCAGCCGGGCTCATAAATGTATGTTTCAACGCTGCACCCACGCATTGCCGTTGCAGTAGACGAGCACTTGGTTGCTGCCCCCTCCTTTGTTAATGGCTTGGCCGAATGCAACAGTCAACGCATCTACAACAGTTACGTAAGTGTACTGGTTAGCAGAAACGCAAGGCGGAAGGTGGTCATAGTTGAAAACCCCCAACTTTGTTAAGCCGGTCGCAGAGAGTGTAGTAAAAGTGCCGCCGCCGCTATCGGAGATCTGTGCTACGTCGGATCCACCGATAGAGAGTCGGAGACTTGTATCGCTATGATAGAGGCAGACGTCAACGCCTTTGAAACAGACCCGCTGCCCATCTCCGGCTGCGAAAGCAACAGTTGCTGAGCTGTTGGCTGTAAAGATTGCTGAGAGCGAGTAGGTGCCACCGAGATTGAGGGCGGTCGGCGTAATTGCGTTGTCTGAGATCGACGCACTGCCATGTTCACCACCGATCGAATAACTAACCGCTGATGATGTGTCATCCCGAATCGTATGGTCTTTTACAGTCTTGCGGCCGTAGAACCAAATTCCTTCATGGACCATATAAGAACTTGAACCGACGTCATTTATAAATATTCCAGAAGTGCTTGGAAAAGCAGAAATACCGCCTAGCGTTAGGAAGTTCGCGAATGGGCTGCCAATTACCGGCGTATAATCTAAATTGTTAGTGTTCACATTAATTTCGACGCCTAATACTTGTTGGCGATCAACGTTTTTTTGAGCAGTAATAACAGAATTAAATCCGTAACCATTCCCTGAGCCAGGTTGCATTACCATTTCGGTCGCGAGTGGAATTTTGAATGCGCTGAGTGGGCCTGTGCCGGTTGAGGCTCCCTTACTCGAAGTCATACGAAAAATTGCTCCTGCCTCCTGGGTGGAATTGGAACTGGCATTAAGGTCTAATACCTCTGTAGCAAGCGGCGTTGCTCCAGCCCACTTGATGGACCGGGGCGCAGATACGGTTAATGACGCTGTAGCAAGCCGCGACTTGATCGTACCTACCTCCCAAAGACGAAGTGTTGGGCCTCCAGGAAGGACCAATTCGTTTGCGCCCTCAATCCGGTCAGATCCCAATACCTGATCAGCTTGGGCACATAGGATCACTAAAGAAAGCATCGCAGCACCGATAAGAGGATCGTTCATACCCATCGATCTTTCTCCTTACTTCAACTTCTACAATTGAATGGGCGAATGGCCAGATAGTTAATCGCATTAGAAAACCTTTAACACTCATAATTTTACCAACGCGTGTCATCGCTACCAGATTAAGATATGCAGCGATGCAGGGCAGGCATTTGAAAATCGCAGCAGTCTGCTCATAGCAAGTTGCGATAGTGCGATATTTCTCGAGCCCGGCCCATAGGCGCTCAATTATGATACCGTTGTTGTAAATATCCTATCAGTTAGGGGACGGGTTAAGGCCACGAGGTGGCGCTTGTGGAAATCGGCGATGGTTCGGAAGTCTGGCCGGTTTAGGCCGGTCACCGCCATAACGTCGACCCGCTCCTCGCAGGTGATTCTCCCCCGACTTCACGGACAGGGGTTTAGCTCGCGTTCCGTTCGGCCTGCTTGGGGGTGATGTAGCCCAGTGCCGAGTGGATGCGATGCCGATTGTAGTAGCCCTCGATGGAGGCGAACAAGTCGCGTCGAGCCTCGTCCCGGGTCGCCCATCGTCGTTGGTGGACGAGCTCGACCTTGAGGGTATGGAAGAAGCTTTCCACGGGAGTGTTGTCGTAACAGCAGCCCGTCCGGCTCATGGAGGGCGTCGCCTTCATGCCGATGAGCTGCTTTCGATAGGCCTCGGCGGCGTATTGGCTGCCGCGATCCGAGTGGCAGATGAGGCCAGCCCGCGGTCGTTGCCGTTGGGTGGCCATCATCAGGGCCGCCGACGTCAATTCGGTCCGCATGTGCTCGCGCATGGACCAGCCGACGATCTTGCGAGTGGCGAGATCGAGGACGGCGGCCAGGTAGAGCCAGCCCTCTCCGGTGGGCAGATAGGTGATATCTGCCAGCCAAACCGTGTTGGGCAACGCCGCCGAGAACTGTTGCTTCACGAGGGTGGGTGCGATCGGCAGATCGTGGCGGCTGTCGGTCGTGCAGGGCCGGAATCGACGTCCTGCCAGTGCCCGGATGCCATGACGGCGCATCAGACGCTCCACCCGCCCGCGACTGGCCGTTCGGCCCTCTGCGCGCAGGGCAGCATGGATCCGAGGCGAGCCGTAGCGCCTGTGATGCCCGGTGTGGATACGCCGGACGTCGTCGAGGAGTTGATGGTTGGACGTCGCCTGGGCGCTCTCGGAGCGTGATCGCCAATCGTAGTAGCCGCTGGGGGAGACTTCGAGCAGGCGGCACATGAGACGCACCGGCCAGGTGTTCGCATGCTGCTCGATGAAGGCGAACGTCACTTGGGCATCTCCGCGAAGATGCCGATCGCTTATGGGATGGCCCGCCCCTCACCGAACCGTTGGTGGCATGCTGCTGCCTTGGAGAAATGGAGGGATCGGGAATGGCAAAGAGTTCGGTCGCCGTGCTGGGTATCGATCTCGGCAAAAACAGCTGTAGCCTGGTTGGCTTCGACCCAGCCGGTACGGTGGTTCTGCGTCGTCGCGCACGGCGTGAGACGATCGTCGGCCTCACGGCCAAGCTGTCCGCTTGTGTCGTCGCGATGGAGGCCTGCTGTGGCGCCCATCACCTCGGGCGGCTGCTGGCCGCGCAGGGACATACCATCCGACTGATGTCGCCCGAGTATGTCCGCCCCTACGTCAAGGCGCAGAAGAACGACGACCGCGATGCCGAAGCGATCGCCGAGGCCGCCACACGTCCGACGATGCGCTTCGTGCCCCTCAAGGCGCAGGAGCAACTCGACATGCAGAGCCTGCACCGGGTCCGGTCTCGGCTGGTCGGCATGCGCACCATGCTCATGAACCAGCTCCGCGCGATCCTGCTGGAGCGCGGTCTCGTTTTCCCGCAAGGCCGCCGCAAGTTCGAGACGGCGGTCGGCATTCTCGTGACGGATCCCCAGGCGCAGATTGGCGCGCGTATCCAAGCTCTCGTCGCCGAGATCCGTGAGGAGTGGGCGAGCCTCGACGGCCGTATCGAAGCGCTCGACCGAGAGTTCGCGGCGCATGCCCGCGCCGACGAGGCGGCACATCGCCTGGTGTCGATCCCGGGCGTCGGGCCGATGACGGCCACGGCCTTGCGCGCGGCCATCGACGACGGAAGCGCCTTCGCGTCCGCGCGCGACCTGCCGGCTTGGCTTGGCCTCGTGCCCCGACAGCATACGACCGGTGGCAAGCCGAAGCTGCTCGGCATCAGCAAGAGGGGCAACGCCTATCTGCGTGGGCTCTTCATCCATGGGGCGCGCGCAGCGCTAGCCTCGCTGTCCAAGGTCGAGGATGCGACCGGCCGATGGCTGCGCGGTCTGCTGGCGCGGGCGCACTACAACGTCGTGGTCGTCGCGCTCGCCGCCAAGCTCGCGCGGATCGCCTGGGCGACGCTGCGCAAAGGAGTGAGCTTCGAGCGGCGGCCGGAGCCGGCCCTCGCATAGGGCATCAAAAGAGGTTGACCTGAGGCGGAGCACGATCGCTCGGCGCAGGTCCACGAGGTCTGCGGGAGGACAGTGAAGATGGCCTGACGGTCGAGCGGCGTTCCGGAAGCCTGGCAAAAAAAGCGGCCCCCGAGGCCGAATTGCTTATGAGGCCCGGGACGTGCGGCTCTCCATCTTGGCGGCGGCCACCATGCCGACATGCCGGATACGTTTGTGCAGACCGGTCACAGGCACCTTCATCGACGACCTTGCAGACGGGGCGGGCCATACGTTTTTAGGACGTCGCGCTCCATGCGCGTCCGGTCGAGTTCACGCCGCAGACGGGCGATCTTGGCCGCTTGGTCGGAGGGGGAAGCCACCGGGCTCGCGGATGCGGCTCCCGGTGAACCTGCTGCCCGCGGCAGTGGGGAGCCACCCATCAGCCCCGTGCGCCACTGCCTCAGCATGGAGGGTAGGATCCCGAGTTCGGCCGCGATCTGCATCTGTGGCCGGCCGCTGCTTTCCAGCAGGGCCACCGCATCGCGTTTGAACTCGGGTGTGAACTCGCGTCTCGTCTTCGCCATCAAACACCTTCCCCGCCCGCAAGGAGCGTATCAGAGGTGTCCGTGCAACCAGGGGAGGATCACTGCCTTGCCCATCTCGCCCGCGACGTCGCCTACGTCGCCGAGACCAGCGATGATCCCGTACCCTGGCGTTTGCAGCTCTGGCTGGCCTCCGTGTTCGCCCTGGCCGGGCACGTCACCGATCTGGCCGCCTCGACGCGAGCCGCCAAACGCCGAAGCCTGGATCGCCAACTCGGCGTCATCCTGGCCACGCCAAGCCGCTGTGATCTGACCCGCGACCTTCAGGCCAAGATCGGCCGGGCTCGCCATCAGCTCCTGGTGTTCCTCGCCCAGCCCGGCGCGGTCGAGCCGACCAACAACGGTTCAGAGAGGCTGCTGCGTCCGTTCGTGGTCCAGCGGAAGGTCACCAACGGCTACCGCGCGATGTGGGCCGCCGAGGGCGAAGCCGCCATCCGCACCGTCGTCGATACCGCCCGCCTCGCAGGGCGCAGCCCGTTCAGCACCATCCTCACGACCGTCGGCGCCTGAACCATGCTTTCACGAGGGTGGGTAATTACGTGCCGGTACTCGTAGTGCCAAATTCGGCAAACGCCAACAAAAATCGCGCGCATTGGGCAGTGTTTGACCGACGTTGCGGCGGCGCACAAGCCCTGCCCGTCGCGCGCGCTCGTCGCTGGTCAGATCTAATTCGCCCCGCTTTAAAACCGTCGGCTACCCAAACAGCCTTCGCTCGAAAGCCGGGCATATGTTTCTCGCGACACAAAACATGAGAAGTTATCTAACTCAGACAACTATTAACTGGCCTACCTACCTAACAGTCCCTCAATCCTCCTGAAAGCCGTCGAAAGATGATCGGCCATTATTCGATTATTGATGAGGCGCGGAATAATGCCGTTTATAAGGCAATCCTTTAAACTGCACGGTCATTTGCGCGATATTCTGACTCTCGCGACGTACCGATGTAACGCAAATAGAGCTGAAGATCGACCTTATTGGAAGATTCAATCAAGTCTATCAATTCGTCGTCTAGATGGGGAAGTTTATAATTATTAACATTTTTCCTCCCAAGCTCGATATTACCGGGCGGCAGATTATAGAACCTTGCAAATGATCGGCCAATCTTTCGGTTAAGCTTCGGATCCTCCAGCGCGCCTACAAAAGAAAAATACTTATCAATATTTTTCAAAGCGGTCTCGAGAAGCTCCGAATCAGTTCGCTTGGAAGGTCCGAAGCCGGAGATCATGCGAGCAGCAAGGTTATTATACTGAAAATCCCCGCTGCGCACAATTGCTTTAAAATGATCGAGGGCGGATGTCGGAATTTCAATTCCGCCATTTGCGCCACGATGCTGGAAGCAATATTGAGAGATAACTCGACTAACAGGATCTCGAAAAACCGTCATATAGTTCGCAGGACGGTCAAGCAATTTATGGACCCCAAAGAAAAAATGGCCATAGATTAGTTTGATCTGCCTGCGCTCCTTATCGCTCATCCAAAGGAGATCCTCAATTGTTTTTCCCGGCACCGCCCAATAACAATCAAAAATCTCGGACGGTTTGACCATATAAGATGCCGCTAAATCCCGCATGGTCGTTCCGCCACACTTTGGGATATGAAGATAACACATAAGCTTTCTGGACATCTCAACTCTTGCTCAGTAGTGGCCGGCTAGAAGGGATCGAAGAACACGAATGGAACGGGATAATTATTAACGCTGTCAATGTGCGAGAAGTGCCCACATGGACTTTAAATGCATCGATCAAGGACCTCCTGCTTGGAGGAAATCAGTTATCTAGAATGCCTCTGGCTCGTAATTCAAAGGCCGTCATAAGATCTAGATCAGACAGGAGTTGATTGCGAATATCGGACGCAGAGACGCGTTCAGTTTTCGACGTTGCCGGAAACCAAAGTCTACCCTCCTTGGCGCCATAAAGAGTATAATGCTGATAAGCCGTTATACCACGATCGACCAGAATCGCCGGAACATCAGGGTTCAAAGTTTGATAATCAGACGCATTGAAGTCAGATTCAGGTACGACTGAATAACCCCCTTGAACAGTTGTTCGAGAAATCGCAAATTTCTCCATCAAAGCTTCGAAGGGAATTCCGACCGCGAATCTGACCTTATCTATTGCACACGCCCAGGACTGACCAACAACATCATCCGCAAACCGATGCTCCATGATGCTTTCATAGGCACAGCGTAGCCCAAGATCTGGATCGTAATATATTTCGTCAAGACAATCTATAATAGCTTTAGCGTCACTGCAGTCTACCAACGGGCCAGCATTTAGTGGGGAATCCGAATAGGGTGCAGCCTCAGAGTAAAGAGCCGGAACGCCAAAAGACGCAAACTCTACCATTTTAATGTCGGATTTGCAATTGATAAACTCTTGAGTCAGCGCGTCGGCATGGGTATCGAGCGGCGCCACCGCTAATACATTCTCATTATGCAAAAACCGACGATAGTCCGAATAACTTAGAAACCCAGTTTCATAAATATCACAGTCCAATTCAGGAAAGTTGTTTGCCCCTGTTCCAATATAGAAAACAGGCAGTCCCCTCGATTTCGCAAAGGAATTAATCGCAGTGAAGAATGGCGCGCGCGAAGTGGTAAGCGGTAGCTTATCGCTAGATGCCAAAAGCAAAGCTTCCGGTTTGGTTTTAAACCGACGTCTAAATAATTGATCAGTGAGATTCGGTGCAAGCACGATCTTATGCTCTATCTGGAAACCTAAGGTTCTTTTTAATGACTCGACCAACCTCGATGTGGTGGTCGAAATCGTTCCAGCGCTTTTTACCAAAGAAGAAAGGCCTGCTATCCACGGTTGGCCGTATGGAGTACGGTAACTCGGCGTGATAAACAAGTTATCGTCCAAGTCAAGATTGTACTGTTCTGGGAAGAACTCGGTCAGAAACG
The DNA here is from genome assembly GCF_054818005.1 of Methylobacterium sp. CM6246. Classification (NCBI taxonomy): domain Bacteria; kingdom Pseudomonadati; phylum Pseudomonadota; class Alphaproteobacteria; order Hyphomicrobiales; family Methylobacteriaceae; genus Methylobacterium; species Methylobacterium sp. CM6246. The sequence continues at coordinate 4,017,014 of NZ_JBTXKY010000001.1, read as the reverse complement.
AAACATATGATAGAGCACCTCGCTGAACCCAGATGGCATCGATTGTCGCCAATCGGTCACGATCTCCAGTCAGAGAATGGATCTTACCATTTGCAAGAACTATATAGCCGCCAATATGGCCTGCGCGATACATAGCATCGAAGGGTATCTTGATTCTTAGTGAAATAAAATTTTCATGGTCGTCAGTAAGAACGAGTACAACTGGCGACGATCTTTTCCTTGAATTGAAATAAGATTTTTCGCGGGCGGTCCGTGTCGTAGTTAAGCTTTTCGTATGCAGGATTTCGACCTTCTTAATCAAACGCTCGAACCCTGCCGTCGAGTCAAAACAGTTCTTAAGGAGCTTGGGCCCATTCATCGATTTCTGGCTTAGACCCGAGCCAAGAGGGTTATCCAAAATTCTGGCCACAAAATCTTGTATTGCAGCCACGTCAGACGGATCGAATCGCCATCCAGCGTCGTGTTTTTCAATCAGCGATGAAATATTGGAGTAGTTATCGCTTACTACCGGCACTCCGTTTGCAAGATAAACCAATGTGCGTATGGGTAGGGCCAGCTGCCGCTCCAAGGTCTTTTCATGCAAATCGATAGCAACTCCGTTCCCTCGAATCATAGTTGTAAAGTCATCCAAGTGCATGGAGTCTTTCACTTCTACAAAATTGCTCTCGGCGAACTTACGAAGCTCGGCATTTAGTATTTCACCGTGGGGAAGCAGCGCGTTTGCTTTTCCAACAACAACTAACTTTCCCTTCTTTTTGTTTTCTAGCACTTCTGCGATGTTGGCAATCCATCGGCCCGGCGAATTCCATGGCAGAAAGGATCCGCTTATATAGAAAGTTGGGCTTCCGGCGTCGTAGGTGAATTCTGCACTTCTGATTGGAGGAACAAAGGGTATCTCTATCGCATCCAGACCCTGCGAGGAATTTTCGTTAAATGCAAAGAGCCCGGACCAAAACGCAGCTTGCTGCGAAGATCCCGTCAGAACTATATCGGCGCACTTTAAAGTGTTTAGATACTCGACAGTTGCGTTTTTAATGTTAGGGACTGATTTGTTTAGTGCGGCCTCGAATAAAGCTCCTTCGATATTTTGCAGTCCATTTATATCATATATATTTATAACGTTTCTCTTCTGTGCCCTCGGAAACGTGAAGAGCTTGGGCCATAGGAAAACGGCAGCGTCGGGCGCGAGTCTGTTTACTATATCCAGTGGCGATCTGCCGGCTTCAGAAAAATCAAACGCCAGCTCCCGTTCCGATGAATCTAGCACGCTCCAAAATCTTTTAACCGAATCCGAGGCCTTTGGCATAGAGTAAGTAACGTCAGCTCCAGCCTTCCGTAGTCCTTCTATAATTTGCTTGCTCCGCAAGCCGCCCCCGGTTGAGACAGTCTTGTTCCCTGGAAGCAAATCTATTGTAAAAACATGGAAATGCATTTTGTTCTCCATCCGTCTAACGTTTTATGCCTTAGATAGGCGAGATAACAGAGCTTCAATCAAAAACTGCTGCCGACGCGTTATGTCTTTATATACGTTAATCGAACCAATTATTACATCCGGTGACATTCTTTCAATATCCCGAATCCCCCTGTTTTTAGAGAGGAGTTTTGAAACTTGGAGCAACAGATTTATTGGAATTGAATCAACCTTCCCGGATTCAGCCGCCGCTTTTGCAAATCGGACAATAAGATTAACATCTGTGGACCCGATGGCAAGTGAAAGAGCTTCTACGATTTCAGGTTCTTCTAACTCGCCGTGCTCAAAATACCGTTCTATACCTGATAAGTAATGATACTCGTTAGTCTGACCAATCCGCTGTAATAGATGTGTTATTTCTTCGGATGTATATCCCAAAGCGTCCGATTTCGCACTTGGTCTCTGCATGAAACCGCCGCGCTTTGGAAGGGAAGGAGTCTCGATCAATCTGTTCGAGCTGGATGATTTTAGAACACTCAATAAATTAATGTTACTGAAAGTAGAGCCAGCATTGTTCCAGCGCGGAAGCTCGTAGTCAGTGTCCTTTACAAGGACCCTTATATCGGCGGTTTCGCCAGGTCTTTCGCTTAGCGCAATTTCGAATTTCTCTAGCGCTGAACTTGCGCGTTCCGTATCCAGCTGGAGGAAACTAAAACAGAACCCACAAAATGCAGTGCTGTCAAAATGGCGAGCTATATCGGCTCTCTCTACTTCTGTGATTATTTCAGCTATGCAAAAATCTGCGATATTTACATTCAAAGACACAGGCCGTTCGGCGGCAGCCGGGTCCACACACCATCCTTTTATTTCATTTCCATCGATCGAATCTATGCTTCCTCCAGGCTTAAAGTCTGAATGATGCACCGCGTCGTTAGAAATAAGTATATAATCCGATCGATCAGTCATTCGTTATCTGCCAGGCCTTGCATACGATTGGCAATTTGATTTATTTTTTGACGCTAACAACGAGGATATCAAGTCCGCTGTGCCGTCATCTACGGTTCCGCACCAGCCAGACTAGCTCGCCCAGCGGCATTCCATGGTAGGTACCACCCTGAGCAACCAGCCGTCGTGAATTGCACGCGCGTGTGTCATGAAGTCAGTCTCATGTTGTTAGACCTGTCATGGTCTTGGTGTCCGCGGCAACCCGTGTCAAAACGTTTCGTTGCCCATCCAATGCTGTGCCAAGTCATGAGCTTTAGCCCAGCTTTTTGCATTTTCTTCCCGGCTGTCGCCGATAGCAAGGCTGACATAAAATTCGATACTATCCCTCCTTGTAGGGATATAATTTTGGCATTTGAGCCAAATCGCTCCAATCCCTGAAATTTGTCGCATTAGGTCCGCGAACGACTTCGGAGTAAATACCCAACAGTGCGCGTCAAGGTAAGCTGATTCCACAAAAGCTTTGTTTGCTGTTTCGAATGCAACTTGCAATAAAGTCGAATCGACGACAGGCTCACTGGGTGCAATACCATTCCATATATTATTGGCATCGGCGTTGATCGCGTTAATCATGTAATCTATTATGGAGTTCGGTCCTGGAGTCTTATCTTTCCGGATCCAGGCGCCAAGAACTTCTGCTACCTGTGTAACTTGCCTATAATAGTCGAAGATGAATCTTTTATCCGGAATCGCGAGTCGAATCTCGCCTCCGTCCGCTAGAACCGATGACAACTCCCTCAGCCAATCAATTAGATTTGGAACATGTTCTATTACGTGGGAAGCTACGATATAGTCGATTTTTATATCACTTCCAATAGCTTCTTGCAGTGAACCACCATTCCAGACGATGTCAACATTCACGAAATCATTTAGGTCGTAATATTGGTTGACGCCGTACTTAGTCTTTAATTCATTTAGAGGCGCATGATCTACATAATAAATAAGGCCATCACTGCGCCTTACTAGTGGCTTAGACAGCGGGCCCAGTTCTAGGCCGCGAAGGTTCTTTATGTCGAGACCCTGCAATATTAAGTCGCGCCGATTCATATTTTATCCTTTGCCGCCCGATGGGAGCGATCGCATTGAGTTTCTCTACCACTTCTAGGTTTTAAGTTACAAGGAGCTGGGCTGGTAGGTAATTTATACAACATGGGCTTTCCGAGCAAGCGCCGATCATATGGGCTATTTGTTGAGTAAAATGGTAGCACAACTTTGCCGCGACCCCTTATTTTTATTCATTGTGGTAGTTATTTTGGGCGAATCAATTTACGTTCTAGCGTTTGCCTGCGAGGAATGCTTTTCTATGTTCAATCAGATAGTCAATTTCTTTTTTTGCCGGCTTAATCTTTTTCATTCGAAGTCAAAAATTGTCTTGAGCCGCTGGGTGATTGGCCTAGTGACATTGCGATAGCGAGGCTTCGAGGTCTTGACGTATATTTAATTTATTCTTAAGTCAGAAATTTGTGTTCGCTCACCTCGTAGACGAAAATTTAGACAATGATTTGTGCGTAAGAGACTGCAGATGTCGTTCGCGGGGGGGGGAAATCGCGATACTCCACGCGCAAGGTCACGGGGTCCGAGAAGTCGCTCGACGTCTGGGACGTGCGGCGTCGACCATCTCGCGAGAGTTGCGGCGCCATGCGGCGACCCGCAGTGGCGGCCTGGATTATCGCGCCACGACCGCGCAGTGGCGCGCTGAACGCGCGGCACGCCGGCCAAAGCCAGCAAAGCTGGCGGGGAACGTGGTGCTGCGGACGTACGTGCCGGACCGGCTCGCCGGTGCTGTCGCAACACCGGGCGGGAGCGCCTTGCCTGGACCGAGCGTTGCCTGGAAGGGACGGCGACACGGGCGACGCCAGAGCCGGCGATGGGGTCGATCCTGGAGCCCGCAACAGATCGCCGAGCGCCTGAGGCTCGACTTTCCGGGCGACACGACGATGCGCATCAGTCACGAGGCGATCAATCAGGCCCTCTACGTCCAGGGCCGGGGCGCGCTGAAGCGTGCGTTGATAGCGTGCCTTCGCACAGGACGGGTGTTGCGGGTGCCGCGGGCCCGCAGCCTGGGCCGAGGCAAGTCGTTGGTCACCCCCGACGTGCTCATCAGCGAGGGTCCGCCCGAGGTCGAGGACCGCGCGGTGCCGGGCCACTGGGAAGGAGATCTGATCCTGGGACTGAAGAGTTCGGCGATCGGGACCCTGGTCGAGCGCACGACACGCTTCACGCTGCTGTTGCATCTTCCGCCGATGGACGGCCATGGGGTGACACCGCGTGCCAAGAACGGCCCGGCGCTGGCGGGGCACGGGGCCGAGGCGGTCCGCGAGGCGATCACCGGCACGATCGCGGGCTTGCCAGAGCAACTGCGGCGCTCGTTGACCTGGGACCAGGGAGCGGAGATGGCCGAGCATGTGCGCTTACGGATTGACGCGGGTCTGCAGGTCTACTTCTGCGATCCGCGCTCACCCTGGCAGCGGGGGACGAACGAGAACACGAACGGATTACTGCGGCAGTACTTCCCGAAAGGAACGGATCTGAGCGCCCACAGCGCGAACGATCTTGCTGCTGTGGCCGCGGCCCTCAACAGCCGACCGCGCAAGACGCTGAACTGGAAGACGCAGGCAGAGGCGCTCGACGCTGTGCTGGGGGACTATCGGAAATTCCGTGTGTGGGCGGCGGGTTGAACATCAGGCCGCCATGGCCCGGGTGAAGCGCTCGCCGAAGATGACGGCGAACTGCGCCTTGGCCATGACCCACTCACGTGGGCCCATCTTTCACGCCTTCTCGGAGCGGTTCAAGACCAGGTAGAGCAGCTTCAGCGCGGCCTCGTCGGTCGGGAAGTGGCCGCGGGCGCGCACAGCCCGGCGCAGCGTGGCGTTCAAGGCCTCGATGGCGTTCGTGGTGTACAGGATCCGCCGGACCTCGCCCGGGAACGCTGAGAGAGGGATGACTTCGCCCCAGGCCCGTCGCCAACTCTGAGCGATGGCCGGGTACTTCCGGCCCCACTCGCTCGCCTCGAAGGCAGCCAAGGCCGTCTCGCCGGCGGCGGCATCGAGCGCACGGTAGATCTCCTTCAGCGCCGCCGCCACGAGCTTGCGGTCCTTGTAGGAGACGAAGTCGAGGCTGTGGCGCAGGAGGTGGACGATGCATATGTGGACGGTCTCCCGCTTACAAGACATTCAGGCAGATTGGGGCTGATCGCTTGCCTTCATATGTCCGGCCTTTGAGGTGCGATCGCGATTGATCGCTGGCCAAGATGGTTTCCGCTACTCAGGGTCCAAACAAATCTGCGGCATTTAAGTGCCATTGCATCGTATGGTTTGCCGTGAGCCCGGATCGATCAAATCCATCTACCGTGGTCTTGCAAGTTCGCTTCCAGCCCAGCAGCACCTGTCCTATGAGCTTTGGGCGGATTTCATTACATTATGCCGTCACGGGTTGATTGGTGCTGCGCGAGTGGTACCGCTCTCCCGAGACCATCAATTTCCACGCGATGCGGGCAATTTTGTTGGCGACGGCCACGGCAACCAGTTTGGGCGGCTTCCGCTTCAGCATATCCAGGAGCCAGGGGCTCGCATGCTTGCTACGTCCGGCGCGAACATGCCGTAACAGCGCCGTAGCGCCTGCGACGAGCACGCTTCTTAAGGCCTCGTCGCCGGCTCGCGTGATCTTCCCGGTTCGCGTTTTGCCGCCTGTCGAGTGATCTTTTGGTGTGAGCCCTATCCAGGCTGCGAACTGCCGCGCTGATGCGAACAGCTCGGGAGCGGGCGACTTCATGGTGAGAAGCGAAGCGCCGATCGGGCCGACACCTGGTATTCCAGCTAAACGGCGCGCGCGTTCGTCCGCGCGGTGCCACTGGGCGAGTTGCGCTTCGGTCTCGGCGATCTCTTCTTCCAATTGCTGATAGATTTTTCCCTGCGTTGCGAACAGCGTCCGGGCAAGCGCAGGGACGGAGCGATCCAGAGCGATCCGGTCGAGAAGTTGTTCGGCCCTGCAGATGCCCTTCGCGGCTATGAGCCCGAACTCGGCTGCGTAGCCGCGGATGGAATTTGCCACCTGCGTTCGCATTTGGATCAGACGTTCGCGTACACCGATCAGCATCAACGCTGCCTGCTGTTGTGGCGTCTTTATCGGTACGAACCTCATCGTTGGCCGGCTCATCGCCTCACAAATGGCCTCCGCATCCGCAGCATCGTTCTTTCCGCGCTTCACATAAGGTTTGACCAATTGCGGCGCGATCAGTTTGACCTCATGGCCATAAGAGGTCAGCAGCCGTGCCAAGTTGTGGGACGCCCCACAGGCCTCGAGCGCGACGCTGGTCGGCGGCAGCCTCTCGAAGAACATCAGCATGTCCGCTCGCCGCAACTGCCTGCGAAGCACCGGCTTCTCGGCGGCGTCTACCCCGTGAAGCTGGAAGACGTGCTTAGACGTGTCGATCCCAATCCGGATAGGCTTTTCCACGGACGGTCTCCTTTATCTGGTTCTCAACAACCTCATCGTGGCACATCCTGATGCCGTTGAGAGACCGTCCACACCAACAGGTCTGGACCAGCGCCTCGGGGAACACCGCCCGGATCGCGTCGGGGAAGCCCTTGAGGCCATCGACCACGGCCAGGAGCACGTCCTCGACGCCGCGGTTCCTGAGCTCGTTCATGACCCGCAACCAGAACTTGGCGCCTTCGTTCTGCTCCAGCCACAGGCCGAGGATCTCCTTGGATCCGTCGGCGCGCACGCCGAGCGCGATATGGACCGCCTTGTTCCGGACCACACCCTCATCGCGCACCTTGATCCGCAGGGCGTCGAAGAACACGATCGGATAGACCGGCTCCAGCGGCCGGGCCTGCCAGGCGGCGACCTCCTCCAGCACCGCGTCGGTCACCGCGCTGATCAGGTCGGGCGAGACCTCGATCCCGTAGAGCTCGCGCAGGTGCCCGACGATCTCCCGGGTGCTCATGCCGCGGGCGTACATCGACACGATTTTGTCGTCGAAGCCGGGAAAGCGGCGCTGATAGCGAGCGATCAGCTGCGGATCGAATGTCGCCTGTCGGTCACGCGGGATCGCAAGCTCGATCCGGCCGGTCTCGGTCGTGACCGTCTTGCGACCATAGCCGTTGCGCGTGTTGCCGGCCTCCTCGCCCGCCAGATGGTGGTCCATCTCGGCGTTGAGCGCACGCTCGGCCAGGGCCTTCTTCAGCGCGTCCAGTAAGCCGTCGGACTCGAACGCCGTCTTCGGATCGGCCCCGGCCAGGAGCTGATCCAGGATCGCGTCAGGGATGTGGGGTGCTTTGCGTCGTGCCATCGGGAACCTCCTTCGGATCCACTATGGCCGCCTCCACACGAAATTCCTGACAGTCCCTGTGCTGGCCGCCGAGCAAGATGGTGTTGCGACGACCGCTTGAACCCAAGCAATACACGTCGCTGGCCTTCGGCAATCGATGCCGGGAGGCTGGCGTACGCCCCTCGATGGGCTCGGGCGGCGATGCCTACGACAACGCCATGGCCGAAAGCTTCTTCTCGACCCTCGAATGTGAGCCGCTCGCCCGCCGCCGCTTCCGCTCGCAGGCCGAGGCTCGGATGGCTTGCTTCAGCTATATCGAGGGCTTCTACAATCCGCTGCGCCGGCACTCGGCGCTCGGCTACCGCTCGCCCGTTGTCTACGAGAATGAAACCCGCTCGGACCCGTTGCCCGAGACCCTGCTTAGCCAAGCCCCCTGAACCGTCCACAGAAACGGGGCAATCCCAATCCCACAACCTGCGATGTAGTATTTTTGACACGCTTACGATCACAGATGCGTGTACACTCGCAATCCGTGGGCAATTGGAAGTCGCATGACCCGGCCGTTCGCAGACGCAGCTGATCGCAACCTGACTTGGCAGACCATGCTGCCTCATGAAGAACGCTGGCATGCTCTCGGTCAACGTCCAGCGATTGCCTGGCTCACTGGGTTCTCTGGATCAGGCAAGTCGAGCATCGCCAACTCAGTCGATCGCGCCCTGATACAGAATGGCCGCCACACAATGGTAATAGATGGCGATAATCTTCGCCATGGGCTCAACCGAGATCTTGGCTTCAGTGCAGCTGATCGAGGCGAAAATGTCCGACGTGCTGCTGAGACCGCTCGCCTTATGGCTGAGGCCGGCCTTATAGTAATCGTTTCACTCATATCGCCTTTTCGTGAAGAACGAGCGGCCGCCCGGGCTATTGCAGGCGATATTACTTTTTTAGAGATCTTTATCGATACCCCGTTATCACTTTGCGAAGCGCGCGACCCAAAAGGTCTGTACAGCAGAGCGCGTGCTGGAATGATTACAGATTTTACGGGGGTATCTGCCCCGTACGAGGCCCCGATCATGCCGGACCTCGCAGTCACCACTCAAAACTGTACAGTTGCGCAGTCCGCAGCCCTGATAGTCTCGTCGTTAATGCAAGTGTCCGCTTCCGCCGCCTCCGGAGCTTCGGCAGAGATCACACAAAATTGGGATGAAAGCTCTACGTCTAAAGTAGCATGATCCCGAACCATCTGAGCAAGTGGTAGACGCCGTGGATATGTATATAGACTCTAACTTATTTTAGATTCACTAGGGCAGCTTGCGACAATGAAAGCATACAGACAACGTCTGATTGTAGGCCAGCAGCTGAGCTTAGAATCCTTGGGCATTGAAGGTACAATTGTAGCGCTCTGGCCTATGACCGATGGCACAGAGGCTTTGATCCGAATGTCCCACCTTGATGACAGCGGCCTTCAGACGATCCGTGTATTTTTACCCGCCGGAGATGGAAAACAAACCAATTTTCTATAAGCGCCCTACGATAGCATTCTAGGTAAAATTATGCCCAAGCTGCCGATTGATAGTCATGGGCAACATCACACTTTAAATCAGTGCCGCAAGGTATTCGCCTATTTTTTAAAATCCAACCAGTGCATAAACTTAATCGAGATGATCAGCAGATTGAATTGGCGTTGGCGCCGGGGCCTGACTATTGCATAAGCGCAATTTCAGGATGCACCAAATTGAGCGATTGACTACGGCGTTGTCGAGCACGAGGTGTGTCTGGATGCGAGACCTCCTTGGCATCTGCAACGACGCAGAGGGCGCGTTTGATGATAGTAGAACTGGGCGGTCTGTAGGTTGGGTTGGCCAATGCGGGATCGGCTTCGACACGCTGGCGCAGCACCATCTCGGGCGAGAGCCCCTTGAGCACGCGCTGCCGGCGGCCGTTGTAGGCCGCGTTGAAGCCGCGCAGCACGATCTCCAGGTCGGCGTGGCTGTAGAGCGTGATCCCCAGCACCTCGCGATGGACGCGCCCGTTGAAGCGCTCGACCATGCCGTTGGTTTTAGGCGTGTAGGGACGCGTCTTGCGATGCTGCACACCGTGCCGCTGGCAGGCGGCCTCAAACGCATCGGCCGTGAAGCATGAGCCGCGGTCGGTGAGCACGTGGGTGACTTTGAACGGAAAGGCCCCGAGCGCGTCCGTGAGGAAGGCCACCGCCGAGGCCGTGGTCTCGTCGTCCTTGACGGCGAGGTGCACGTAGCGGGAGGCGCGATCGATGGCGACGTACAGGTAGCGCTTGCGCGAGACGCGGTCGCGATCCTGCAGCTTGGGCAGGTGCTTCACATCGACATGGATGAAGCCGACCTCGTAGTCCTTGAAGGTGCCGTGTGGCTTGCGGGCCTGCTCGGCGGGCGGCAGCCGGTTAAGGCCCTGGGCCTTGAGGATGCGGTAGACCGCATCCCGGTTCAGGTGCGGCAGGAAGTGGCTGACGATGAAGGTCAGTGCATCCAGAGGAAAGCCGGTGGAGCGGCGGAGCGCGCACACGATGGCGCGCTCCTCATCGGTGGCTTTCCAGGGCAGCTTGTGGGGTCGAGCCGAGCGGTCCTGACACGCATCGGGACCGCGATTGCGCCATTTGCGGATGGTCTCGGTGGACACGCCGTAGCGCTTGGCCAGCACCCCGGAGCGCTCGTACGAGCGGGCGATCTCGGCACGGACAGCCGGGGTGGTGCGGGCTTGGGGATGGATGGCGAGCATCAGCGGGCCCTCCTAGAAGAACGGCGGCGCGCACCTGCAAACCGCCACGCATAGGCTTTGATCGCCCAACGCGCCGCATCCCAACGACGTTCCGCAACCAAACAGTTAGAGCAAGCCCCCAAACGGCGCGCCTCGGATCGAGGCACAACTTATTGTCCAACTTTTGGTCGAGGTAATAATCCGTTGACCCCAAAGCCAGTGTTCAGCAACCAAAAAAATTGCGTTGGTAGCTGAGGGCGTAAGTTGGACGCCGGCAGATTACTGTCATCAGCTGCCCGGTGCTTGTCGTTCGTTCACATCGACCCTCTAAAAAAGTTTGTCGAACAGCAGCAATTGGTGCAGAATTTTTAAAGAGCCAATCATAACGAAGAATTCATCTTGTAAATAACTCGAGCTCGGCACTCACATCCAAAACACCACTTCGTTCTGCGGCAAATATAATTGCAGGACGGCCAATTGCTAATGAAGCATCAAGCTGCAGATCCATTTCCAGGCTATCTGCAGTACTGTAATCAGCAATTATGCTACTTGCAGCTGCTATGTCGACTCCATCAAATATTTGCAATGCACCGGACAAAATTACAGTCGGCGTTGTGCGCATCTGCACCGGCAAAGGCATTCCACAGCGGCCTGCTACGCTCCCGCACACGACCCCGCGCAGGGGCGGATCAGTCAACCGAATGAAGTAGCGTTGACATCGGCGCAGCTCGTCGTCGCGGCGTTCGAACACAGAAGGCGTCGAACCCGGCTCGAGTTGGACAAACTGCAGGGAGACAGGCTCAGCCCCATGAGAAATGCCGAATTCAACGAGGGCATCCGATCCAGGCTTCAAACGAGGAACAACCACGGGGCCGGCTGTCAAGGTTGCGGTTTCACCTGGTACGACTAATCGTCCAATCGCCGTGCCCTTCCAGGATAAGCAAAAATTCCCCCCTTCCTGGAGATAGTGGCGGCCTTCGACTGATTGCAACACTGATCCCGCACCGATGTGAAGCGTAGGGTCGCCGTTCGGCGCAATCGCGCAGGCTGCAGTACATCCGCCAGAGCCAGCTCTCCAACGATCACGAATGAATGCGCCAGGTTCATACACTGTTGGGCTAACGGGTGCGGCACGCTGATTGATGGCGAGACTACCGTTGACAAGACGGTTTCGGAACGAAACAGCAGCGTCCCCATTGAGGCCCAAACTGAAAAGCAGGCGAGTAATTGTGTCGACGGTTTGCATCAGGCTAGTCTGGTTCGGCAACAGTCATAATTTCAAGGAGCACACGCGAATACCGGCATCTGACTTGCTTCATCATCGTCGTTTAGCATAAGCGAATCTTAAATCACTCTGACGACAAGCGCTCAATAGCAACCTACGCTAGAACAAACAACCTTGGCTATGGCATATTTGCCACAGCGAATAATGATCTGATTTAGAAGCTCGTCTGCAGAAGCTTGTGACGGTACCGAGAAAGACGTCGGCGGACTGGATTCAGTCGAAGGGCTTTGGGTTGACGTTGGTCTGATCGACATAGGCATGTACCGTAGCTCCACGGTCGACTGTTTGTTCCAAGAAACCTCGTTAGCGCACTGGCCTGGCGGCGATCGTCGCGGGTTCGGCGCTCTGCTCGGCTTCAATGTGGCTTATAACGGCCGCCGGCAGCGCGTGTTCAACGGGCTCTCGCCCGAGATGAGGCGGCCCCTGCACCTAACCTCGATCCCGCATCAGTCAACCCAACGTGCGTTCGAGCGTGGTGCCGTGAACTGGCGATTGACCCGGTCAAGCGGGCACAAAGCTGCCAGATCGGGGATTGTCATCCGGACCGTCTGCCCCGCACGAGGTCCTTCAGTCCCATCGGCCGCATCAGCGGAGCGACGGTGCACCGAGCTACCACGATCCCGTCTCGGCGGAGCTGCTGCCAGACCTTGCGCACGCCGTAGACGTAGAAGTTCGCCTCGAACACACGCTGGATCTCGACCCTCAGCGCCGCGTCGCCGTCGATGAAGGCGATCATGTTCGCGAACAGCGGTCGAGGTCCGCCATCGCAAAATACGCCGATGCCTTCCGAAGGATCTCGTTGGCCTGCCGGAGTTCGCGGTTCTCGCGCTCCAGCGCCTTGATCCGCTCGCGCTCGTCCGCGCTCGGGCCACCGCGCAGGCCATTATCCCTCTCGGACTGCCGGATCCAGTTCCGGAGCGTCTCGCCCGAGCAGCCGATCTTGGCCGCGATCGAGCTGATCGCCGCCCATCGCGAGGCATGCTCGCCTTGGTGGTCCAGCACCATCCGCACCGCGCGGGCACGGACCTCAGGGGAATACGGTGGGGTTCGCTGCGTCATCGCTCCATCCCCGCAAAAGTTGGGGCCGCCGGGAAACCCGGCGCGGTTCAACCCGCGCGGCATGGCTCGCGCCAATCGCTTCAGGGGTAGCTTGACACCGACAAAGTGCGTCACGGCGCCTTCCGCTCCCGAAACCGGATCCCGGCCCCGCCACCGTTTTCGGGGATGAACTCGATCCCCGCCGCCTCGAAGGCGGATCGCATGGCCTCGATAGTCGACTGCTTCGCGTCGGCGCCGTTCTCAATGCGCGTCACGGTGTTGGCAGTAATCCCTGCCTTCTCTGCCAGATCGCGCACGCCCCATCCCAAAGCAGCACGAGCCATCCGCATCTGAGCCGGGTTCATTGGTGTACTGTCCAAACGCGAGTTGACACTGTACCGGTTTGTTGATAGGTACATCGTACCAACGCACCACGACGTTGGCAACGCGGACCGGTACTATGTCCCTCCAGCGCCGTATCTCCTGGAACGCCGCCATCGGCTTTCGTGACGAACGCGCCAAGCTTCCGGCTGGCCTGCTCGTCGCCAAAGCCTCCATCAACCTGACCGTCCGCTACGACCGTCGCCCACTGGTCGTCGTGGGTGAGTTCGACCGGTCTGCCATTATGCGGACTGCAGCCACGGTCGCTCACCTCCATCAGGCGCGGTACTGTTGCTCCTGGGTCGACGCCATGTCGGTGGCGCTTAAGGCAGCCTGGGGCGCAGCGAAGTTCGCCCGTCACATGGCCGCACACTGAGGGGAGGGGGGCCATGAACCATGCACTCCCCCTCGTCCTACGCTCGCCAACCCAGCGTCTCGCACACGCTCGGGAGGATCACGCGACCTGCCTCGTCCTGGCCGCCGCGTACCGCATCCGCCTCATCCGCGCCGACGGCGATCCCGCAGACCTACGCCAGCGCCACACGTGGGCCATCGACCACACACGGACGCTGCGTACCCGCTTCCCCGGCGTCCTAAGCGCCTCGCAAGCCTAACCGGCCTCCGACCAAAGCACCTGCCACCTTCGACCTGCCACCACGAGCCCCATTCGGAGCGCGAACGATGACGTATGCGCGCATCCCCGATTTCAGCCAGTCCGGAGAGGGCTGTGGGACATGGCGGCCGGCTCGATCCGCGCAGCAGGCTGACACGACAACTCGACCTGGCAAGGCCAACGAACCCGCACCCAGCCTCTCGTCCCCGAATCCAGCAGCGAGGCAAACCATGGCTCAGAAGAGACCGCGCAGTCGCGCGGATGACCACACGCGCCCAACGGTGGCGTCATTATCCCTTCAAGTGAAGCTCGTCGCCCGTGAGGACGACGCAGAGTTGAGGGACCTGATCGAACGCTATGAGCAACTCCTGTGTGATTGGGAGGGGCTAACCCACCGGGCGCTCAAAGCGCTCGCAGTCCGACCGAACCCTCAAGGCGAGCGTCACGATGCCGTACGTCGCTCTTGAGGACGTCGGCACGACGAAGCGTCGATCGTTATCGGGGCGCCGCCGGCTCGAGGTTTGGGAGAAGACTGGCGGCACCTGCATCCTGTGTGATCGGCGGATCGACGGCGTGCGCGAGCGATGGATCGTCGAACACATCCGGGCCCTCGAGCTCGGGGGGATGGATGACATCGACAACATGGGCCCCGCGCATGAGGCTTGCGGTCGCGAGAAGACGCTTGATGATCACGCTCGGGCCGCCGAAGCGAAGCGGCAGAAGATCCGCCATCTTGGCGCCGTTGTCGTCACTCGGCCGCTACCTGGCTCGCGAACGAGCGCCCTCAAGCGGAAGGTCGACGGCACGGTGGTCCTTCGCGCGGATCCGCTGCGCGCTTCTGCCGATACCAGTTCAACGTTGGGGCAGGGAAGAGTCGTCAGGAGCAATCCGATGCCATTCCCGGTGGATGCAGCAATGAAACCGAAGGATCGGCTTTGTCTCTGCCCCACACCTTCCGATAAGGAGAGTGAGGCAGGAACGGTGAATCCGATGAAAATTCGACAGCGGCCCGCCCGACGTCAAACAACTGATAATACGGCTGGCGATGCAATCTACTCAGGCGAGATGGTGCCGGAAATTCCAGCCCATCTTGACTTTCTCTTTGCTGAACGTCCGCTTTTGCCCGGAGAGGACGCAGACCAGTACGACGCGCTCCTGCGCAGCATCGTCAAGCAGGTCAAACCCGTCGACGTGATAGAGGCGATCTGGGTCAAGGATGTTATCGACCTGATCTGGGAGGCCAAACGGCTCCGCCGCTGGCGCCGTCAAATTTTGGTGCAGGCTCGGCTGGAAGCCGCCGAAAATTTGATTCGACAGGCTCGCGATAATATAAGTCCTATACTTAGGAATAGTGCGACGGATCAAACACCCGGCTCACTTGCAGCGGGGTGGGCAACGAACAAACAGATTGAGAAAGCGGAGGTTGAAACAATGTTTTCGGCTCGCGGCATCACGTCCAATGACGTTGATGCACATGGTTTCTTGCTGAGCCTCCCCGCGATCGAGCGCATCGATCGTCTTGTGTCCATGGCCGACCACCGTCGAGACGCGCTCTTACGCGAGATCGAGCGGAAGCGGGCGAGCTTCGGCGAGCAGGTGCGCAGAGCCACAGCAAACACTATTGATGCCGACGGCGCGGATATCTCGTGAATCACCGTTCCAACGATTGTCGTTGCAATGACCTCTGAGCCCGCCAAGCTCGCAAATCGCCGAAACGCTCAAGCCAGCACCGGCCCACGCACACGGGCGGGTAAGGATCGCTCGAGACAAAATGCCCGCAAGCACGGCCTTACGGCGACAGACCCAAACCCTGGGACATCGGCGGAAATCGAGCGTCTCGCTGAGCTGATCGCGGGCCATCACCACTTCGTTGCAGGCGTTCTGGAGGCCGCACGCGGAGTTGCCGATGCGCAGTTTCAGCTCCAGCGTGTCCGGACATTCAAAACGACGCTGCAGCGGAACACCCCTCTCGCCCCAGGATGGAAAGGGGAATTGGAAGATGTTCCACCTGCAGAGTCCCTTCTGAACCTCCTCCGACAGCTTGAAAGTCTAGATCGCTACGAGCGTCGAGCGTTGTCACGTCGCAAGTTCGCGATTCGCCAGTTCAATGAACTGGTCAGTTGGAGCGCTTAAACGGAGTCCGAACCCCCACAGCATGATCGCCCTCCTCGCAAACGAAGCGGATTTACATTTTGTTAACTACAATCCCATTATCCGACTATGATAAAGGGGTGTCTGACTGAAGCCAGGGCGATGACCGGTACGTACGATAGAAGCCCCGAACTCGGCGACGTGCTCAATCTAGCGATTGCCCTGGCGGACCGCATCGCGGATGCACGGTGCCAGGGTCAAGCGGTAGCCGATGATCAAGCCATGGCTGTCGGAACCGTCGCCTCCCTCTTACGAGAACATCACATCGAGTTGCCTAACCAGATCAAGAAGGCGCTCTTCGACGTGATCGAGACCGCACCAAAGAGTCGCGGCAGATCCCTAGCGGTCATTGAGTATATTCAGTCAGGATTATTTGATTCAGAGCAGATCAGCAAACACAGCCAGCCATTTGTAAGCGACCTCTACCGGATTGTATTGGCTCGCGAAGCGGAGGATGACGCCGTCCGACATTGGGCCTACCAGTTGAATACAGGGGCTATAACTAAAAAGCAGTTACTTAGCACCGTCATTAGTTCTGAAGAATTCCGACAGGCATTTGCGCCAGCGCTCTGATCTAAAGGTCGAGACGATTATTATCAAAAACATATTCAACCAATATGTTTTATAGCGAATCAAGCATTCTGATCTTAGTAGTTTGAAATTCATAGCTGCAGACACGGGACGCATGGCGACCGCTCTCCTTCACAGATTCAAACCGAGCAGAATTTGCGCTGTGAGCCCTTCACCGCCAGTGGCTCAGCGATCGGCCGTCATTTCGGAAGCTTTTGGCGAAACGAACCCAACGAGACGTCGATAATCGACGCGGCCAAGGACCAGGCAGACCTTCACGATGGCCTGACCAGTCCACCGTGACCAGGATGTCGCGGCCTCGACCTCTCGACCAGCCCCTATGCGCCCCGATGGCGAGACCGAGCAGTCCCAGGGCACCTTCAAAAGCGCCCGGCGGATCCGAGGCCCGGCGTTACGCCGGATGACAGCGAAGCCTTGCGGTGCGAGGATATGCGGTGCGATTGATGCAGGACTGATGTGGAGGCGGCGCGGATGCTGAAGAGATTGCTCGCGCATGTTGCGCCGCTGCCCGTGCCCCCACCGCAGCCTGAGGCAGATAAGCAGCACGACAAGGAAGCCATGGAAGCCCACGCCTTCCTGAGCGCAGTTGCTGCTGCAATGCCGCGGATAAACCCGCCCAACGCTGCAAACGACGACCCTATGGAGAGTGTTCACAAGGTCGTCGAGTACGCCCTGGCGCAAACCGGCTACTTGCGCTGAAGGTATTCATCCGGTTTTTATGGCAGCGAATTGCTACGCGATCCGCGCGGCGAGATTGACTGCACATGGATAGAGATCGACTGTCTCAGTCGGGGAACAGTGCGACGGCGGTGTCGGGCACATGGGGGTCACGACGGCGTTGAAATCCCCCCGCCGGCAGGCGTTGAGAAAAGGGGCGATTCACGGCATCAGGCGTTGGAACAGATCTAACCGCTGGAGCCGATGGAAACGCCGTGAGCAGCTTGAAATTTGGCACCAGTGGCCTGCGAGGTCTCGTGACGGACCTAGTAGGCTGGCCGAGCTACGCATACGCCAGCGCGTTTTTCCGATCCGTCGCGGCAGATGGTGCCCTCCGTAAGGTGGTGATCGGCCGTGACCTGCGCGACAGCAGCCCAGGCATCGCCGCGACTGTGGCGAGCGCCGCCGCGGCATGCGGCTTCGAGGCGATCGACTGCGGCGCCCTCCCAACCCCAGCCCTCGCACTTGAAGCGATGCGGCGTGGAGCCCACGCCGTCATGGTTACCGGCAGTCACATCCCTGAGGATCGCAACGGTCTGAAATTCTATCGGCCCGACGGCGAGATCACCAAGGACGACGAGATCGCCATCCTGGCGGCGTTGGGGGATGTCACTGCGGTCGGTGAGATACCGACAGCAGTGCCAGCGATATTAGAACCCAACGCCATCGAGCGCTACCACCAGCGCTACAGCGACGCCTTCGCGCCCGAGATCCTGAAGGGCGTACGCATCGCGGTCTATCAGCAAAGTTCGGTCGCTCGCGACCTGCTGAGCGATCTGCTCGCGCGCTTCGGGGCGAGCGTTACGCCGATCGGTCGCTCGGACAAGTTCGTGCCGATCGATACCGAGGCGCATCGTCCCGAAGACATCGCGTTCATCCTGGACACGATGTCGTCCGGCGACTTCGACGCGCTGGTGACGACGGATGGCGACGCGGACCGGCCCCTGGTGGCCGATGGCACTGGGCGGATCGTGCGCGGGGATGTGCTCGGTCTGATCACCGCCCGCCACCTCGGCGCCGATACGGTCGTGGTCCCTGTGACCGCCGGTTCGGCGCTGGAGCAGTCCGGCGGCTTCAGCCGAGTCGTGCGGACCAAGGTCGGCTCGCCCTTCGTCATCGCCGGTATGGAACAGGCGAAGGAAGCCGGGGCGCAGGCCGTCGTGGGTTTCGAGGCGAACGGTGGGTTCCTGCTCGGATCGGATGTGTCTCTCGGGGGCAAGATTCTGTCCGCCTTGCCGACGCGGGACGCGATGCTCCCAATTCTGGCGACACTCGCCGCGGCACGCGCGGAGGGTATGCGGCTGACCGATCTCGTGACCTCGCTCGACGCGGGGGAGATGGCGAGCGACCGGCTGCCCAACACGCCGTCGGAGCAAAGCAGCGCCTTTCTCGAACGGCTCCGCGAGCCGAACTTCCGAGGCGAATTTCTCCGGTCGATCGGTTCGCCGCAATCGGTCGATGAGCAGGATGGGATCCGGATCGGCCTGAACGGCGGCCGGTCGATTCATTTCCGGGCCTCAGGCAACGCTCCTGAGCTACGCTGCTATGCCGAGGCCAAGTCCGCTCGCGACGCTCAAGCTCTCGTCCAGTGGGGACTGACAGCAGCGGCGGCCGCGATGGCGGGACGGCCCGACTACTCATAGCGGCCGAGACAGCCAGCGTGATCGAGATACCGCGTCGCGATACGTTCTCAGATCACCGGAGCGCAGAACCAACGCCCAACTCGCCGCCATAAGCCCGTTCTACCCGCGGCGTGGTCCGGGTTGGCGTCGAACGACGCGAGGCGGCCCCTCAGCTTATGATAGCCCGCATAACCGTGATGGGAAATGTGGGCTGCATCTGCTCCAGGGTTGAGACGTCATAGATGGCGCTCTCACGCATTTGCGAGCGCCGTTGCTGCCCCGCGACACAAGACGCATCGGCTTGGCTTAGTCTGTCTCTCCATTAAGGAGGACGCATACAGCATGGCCAACAAGCACTTTGTTCACGCCGCTCGGCATCAAACCGCAACCATCCGACTCGGCAGCTTCGCGTGCCTTGCTCGGTCCTGGCATTCAATGACGGCAGCGCTCATGTCCGCGTGCTTACAGCTGGCGGAATTCCCGAGCATTTAACCTTCCTGCGTGATGGCCAAGCGCAGCGTGCGCGGGTCGCCTTTCGCAAACAGGGTCCATTGGGCTTGGACCTATGGCTCGATCTCCAGGTAGCGCAGGATATCCGAGCCGCTTAAACACGTGACCAATGTCAGACTGAACTTAAGATCGATTTGACCGGGCGTCAGGAGCATGTGCGTGGTATCGATATCCATGCACATCACTCCAAAAAAAATGTTACAAATTATACAAATACTTATCGGTCTAGCTACAGAAATAGGCAGATCAAAGAAGCGAGCGCGATAACTTTTGATCGTGCAGGTGATCCGTACACAATCCTGGACAGCAATTCGGCAGGACAAAGTAATATTTCAGGTTATAGTTTGACCATGCGCCGGCTCATAGTCTGGTGGCATCGACGCGAAATTACCTCGGGCGCATCTTATCAATCCCGCTCAACACGCTGATGACACACGGCAATGGCTGCAATCATGCCGCCATCTTGGTGTACACCCGACAGCGCGGCGTAATTTTCCTACGCGATCAGCGTTCGTCATACAAAGCAGCGGCAAGCGATCGGCTCAGTCCTCGCTCTGACACACCCACTATGGCTGCCTGGGACCATCGACCACGAATCATAACGATGCATTAACCATTTAAGAATTATGCGTGCACTGCGACATCTGTAGATCAGTGCGTATTTCAGAGGACTATAGGCTCGAATCGGGGTTGAACTGATGGTCGATCTCTCCGGTTACCGCCTGACCTTCGACGACGAATTCAACACGCGCAGCATCTCGCAGAATGGCGTCGGCACCACGTACGCCGACATCCGATCGGAATGGCGCTTCGACGCCAACTCCGACATCGGCTTTGGACGCTCGTCATTCGTCGATTCCGCCTCAGGCTATGATCCCTTCAGTCTTCAAAACGGAGCGCTATCGATCACGGCAGCGCCGCCCGGTACGACGGCGTCGGGCTATCCCGGCAGCTGGGATTCGGGCCTGATCACCACTCAGGGCAACTTCTCGCAGACGTACGGCTATTTCGAAATTCGTGCCGATTTCTCGAATAACGCCAACGCCTGGGACGCGTTCTGGCTTCTACCCAACCAGCAGACGCCGGACCGGAACAACTCTGGCGGCCATCAAGAGCTTGATGTCGTCGAGCACTATGGCAACAACGACAAGGGTGTGTACAGCACGATACATACGACAGATGTACAAGGCAGCACGCCTTGGCAGGTCAATCGGCAAGTCTATAGCGAAATCCCTAATCCGTCTGGATATCATACGTACGGCGTGAACTGGCAGGCAGATAAGATCAGTTTCTACGTCGACGGTCAGTTCGCAGGGTCGCAGGCGACGCCGTCTGACTTACACAGCCCCATGTATCTGCTAGCTAATCTAGCCGTCCAGAGTAACGCTCCCGCGACGGGAAGTCCGTTTACGTCGAACATCGATTATATCCGGGTCTATTCTAACGCGACGAACGCGACCGCTGTCCCACAAGGTAGGGTTTCCTCCCCGGATGGAACCGATCCCGGCTTGTATGGGGCGACGGCCGCCGTACCGACCACTCCGGGCGCGGGCGCAGCGATACCAGCTTCGACGGGGGCGGTCGGGTCAACACCGCCGTCGACGGGTATATCAGGATCGGCCCCGGCCTCGACCGGCATGACGGGATCCGTGCCGACCACTCCGGGAGCGAACGCATCGATACCAGCTTCCACGGGGGCGGTCGGGTCAACACCGCCGTCGACGGGTATATCAGGATCGGCCCCGGCCTCGACCGGCATGACGGGATCCGTGCCAGCCGCGACCGCAAAGAGCGGTTCGACTCCCTCCTCGGTGGCAACGTCTGGAGCCACGCCGTCATCGGTGGCATCAGGTCCCTCGACGAGTGCGAGCGGATCAACGCCCGCCGCGACGGGGATGACCGGATCGGCATCCGCACCGCTGGGCACGCCGGAGACCGCGACGTCAGCCAATCCAGCACCTTGCTACTGCACCGACACGCACATCCTCACGATCCGCGGTGAGGTGGTAGTACAGGAGCTGGGTGTCGATGACATGGTGGTGACCGCTTCCGGCCAATCCCGCCCAGTGCGCTGGATCGGGAGCCGCCACTATCCCGAGCAAACCGCCCCGCGTGCCGACCGACCGGTGCGGATCAGAGCAGGTGCCCTGGCCGAAGGGGTCCCCGCGCGCGACTTATGGGTCTCACCTGACCACGCGCTGTTCGTCGACGACCTGTTCGTGGCCGCCGGCCACCTGGTCAACGGCCGGACCATCACGCGCGGCGAAGCGGTGGCGGATCTGACCTACTGGCATGTCGAACTCGACACTCACGACCTCCTGCTGGCGGAGAATACCCCGGCGGAGAGTTTCCTGGCCATGCCCGGCCTGTACCGGCACTTCGACGGTGAGCGAGCCGAACCGATCGCGCAGGTGACGTCAGCACCGTACGCCGAGCGGGCCCAGGAAGGCCCAAGACTGACAGCGCTGCGCCGGCGCCTCATCCTGCATGCCGGCCTATCGCTGGACCACCCGGGCCTCGGCGATCTCCGTGGCGAACTCGACCTCTGCGAAGTCTACGGCGGCAATCTGCGCGTCGCCGGCTGGGCGCGAGATGCGGCGCATCCAAACGGGCCGGTTTGCCTCGACGTGGTCGTAGACGGAACGGTTGCGGCGCTCACCCTAGCTGAGGTGTATCGGCCCGACCTCGCGGAGGCCGGGGTCGGCGACGGGAGGCACGGCTTCGATCTGGGTTTCGATGAGCCTCTGACGTCGGGGACAGCGCACACGATCGAAGTGCGCCGCTCGGCCGACGGCGCACCGATCGGTGCAATGCGAGTGGATGCGACGGGCGTCTGGAGCCGGACGCTGGTTGCCTGACCGGCCGGAGAAGGACCGCTATGGCGTTGCGCGGCAGCATCGATGTGCTCAGCCATCGGCGGATCGTCGGTTGGGCTTGGGAGACGGACGCGCCGGAAACACCGGTCGCCGTATTGATCGCAATCGACCGGCGTGTCCTGGGCCGGTGCAAGGCGGATTTGTTCCGTGAAGATCTGGCAGTACACGGCATCGGGACAGGCCGGTGCGGTTTTGCGATGAGCATAACGGCAGCCCTGCTATCACCACACCACGGGTACGAGATCAGCGCCCGGCGGGAGGGCGATGGGACTCATCTACCCGACTCGCCCTATGTGCTCGCGCCGGCGATCGGAATCGTCGGCGAGCCATAGCGCTTTGCCAAAGCCAGAAAGTTCAACCCGGCCGCACCCATTGAATGGTCCTGCGGCGATCCCGGGCATGGAGCGGGCTGGAGCACTATCGATCTCGCCTATCCAGCCGCTCACCTGTGTCTCGCCGGACGACACCACCACCGATCAGTCGCTTGAATGGGCTGGCCTTGCCGCCCGGAAGCGAACGGCGATGCGCATCTGTGATGCCTGCATGCCGGTCACGCACGCGGCGAACCCACGCGATCACGCCGACGTCGATCACCGTCTTGGCCGCGTGACAGGGCCTGCACAGCACCTGGCAGTTGTCGAGCGACGCATCCTCGGTCAACGCTGCTGGCACGATGTGATCGTAGTGGAACCGCCCAACGTGCAGGGCGCATGGGCAGCGGCTGCCATCGGTCAGCACACCCTCGCATCGCCCCATCGCTCGGGCGAGGGCAGCGCGCAGGACAGCTTTGCTGAATTCCCGGCGGGGCATCACACCCCTCCCACGTCAGCAGTCGGGATCGGACCACCCAGATCGGCGGCGATCGCCGCGCGTTCAGGTCCGCTCTCGGCCAGTCGATAGGTATGCAGTTCACTCGCCCCGCGTGTCGCGCAGGCGGCGAGCCACCCGAGAAAACCCGGATCGCCGGCTGGGCAGACGCGAACAGCGGCAATCGAGGCCTGTCCCTGCTCGTCGCGGCCCACGGCCAAGACGACCGCAGGATCTTCGGCGACGAGATCGACGGTATCGAGCGGCTGCACCACGACGACGTAGCGTCGGCCCGAGTGCCCCCGCCAAGCGCTCATAGCGAGGACAGGCGCGCCCCGTAAGCCCGTGCTCGTGCGTAGACGCTCCTCGCGAATCGCCGAGCGTGCCACTCGGTCGGACTTCAGCTCGCGCAGTGCGGCCGCCCAAGAGATGCTGCGATTGGACATGCCCGCCCTTACGCCGAGATCGGGGAGGGCGGTGCCAAGCGGTGGTCCGATATCCGACAGCTGCACAGTCTCAGCCTTGGGCGATCGAGCGGGGATGGGGGGAGGAGAAGGGTAAAATCGGGGAGATACATGACACGCACCGAGTTCGCGGCGGGATCGGCCCCGCCACTGCCCCGACCCCGCACGCAGCCCGGTAGGCCTGCAGGGTGATGTCATCCTTCAAATGTCCCGCCCCGCTTGCGGGCGGCGTCCCTCAAGCGAACGGAGCTTTGGCGCTCACGTCCGCCGGTCGGTCTTTGAGCGATTGAGTGTCATACGAACCAGACACCTCCCGGTGCAGGATGGTTATAAGGTATAGATGAATAGCATGCCCGGGTCTAAGCCTTGAGTATGATCACATCGATGGCCAAAACCAGCTCGATACGCCGGAATGATTGTTCTAGCACTCCGCTGCGTGCCAGTAGGTAACGCTCGTCTAAGGAGACTTGCTCATAAATTTCATGTCCCGAGTCGCGTAGTGGGCTTTTTCGTGGCCCACTGAGTAACGCTCCATTCGTCCGAGCAGTCCAGTGGAATATGCCCGCCTCGTTCAGGAAATTAGCGATGGCAATCTTACCTCCCCAATCGATCCAAATAACCAGTAATCAGTTCAAACATCGTCTCGCCGACGCCGATTCGTCAGGCGAGCCGACCTGCCGCCACGGATCAACTCCAACCCGCCTCAATCCAGTCGCGGTGCGACGCGCAGGCAACAATCCAAGGCCTGGGCATGACGACCATTTTCCTACTCACTGCCGGCGTCCGTGACAGGGGGGCGCAAAAGGCAGCAACCGACTTTCGGCTCGTCACACGGAATGCCGCCCCGGAATCGTGCAGGGCAAGGCATGCATCGACGGGGTCCGCGTCGGTCACAGCATGTGACGGCGGCGGGCAAGCAGCTTGACCGACCGACCGTGATGCGAGCGAACAGGTGCTGTGATGAAAAGCCCGCCTCAGCGTGCGCTGAACGAGCTAAGCTCGTAAGCTGAGGGGTATATCGGCACGGAACCCGGTCTCGGTTCTGTGACCCATGCGTCCGCGGCAAATCTCGAACCACCTCCGCGGGGTGGTCTGGAAGGGAAGCGTCTTGCGATGGTGACCGGCGCTTAACCCGCGCTCGCCACTTTGCAAACGACCATCATGGGAAGGCATATGCCGAAGCACATCACCATCGCGATCCCACACGATCTCGGCGCCGCAGAAGTGATCCGTCGCCTGGACCAACGGACCGATTGGGCGGTGCAGCGGTTGAAGCGCGAGAACATCTCCGTCACGATGACAGAGTGGGTCGAGGACCGGAGGGCATTCACGGCGCGCGCTCTTGGACAGGACGTCCGAGGTAACATCGTCGTGGCGGGCGACACCTTGCTGCTCGAAGCCAAGATGCCCTGGACCATAGGCGTGTTTGCACCTGCGATCGAGGCGGCAGCCAAGCATTACGGGGCACGGCTACTCGCCACAGCCGAGGCTGCCTAAAACCTCCGAATGCCTGGCCTCAATCAGCTAACCATTGTTTTGCGGGCAAACATCGCAGCCGCAAACAAAACAGCGGATCCTGCGGCGATCAGGCTTATCATCAACAGGCGCCGAGGCTCCGTGGCGGAATCTGCCTTTATCGGTGCAGTGATCATGTTGAAGAACTGCGGCTGCCGAGCGACCAAGATGCGTGCTCGGTCAAACGCCTTCCGAACCTCTTCGGCGTATTTGACTGCGCTTTTCCGCTCATGATCGAGGGCCTCGAACCGCGTCAGTGCGCTTGCGAGCTGACGTTTCTGGCTTGGATCCTGGCCTGTAGCCTGCCGTTCGATTCGAGCGATGTTGTCATCGAGATCTCTGATCTGCTGCTTGATATCGATGATCCGACGAGACTCTGGGCCGAGATCTCGCTGGCCGATCGAGAGCTGAACGGCCAAGTTGATGCGGGAGCCTCGCAGCTCTGAGACGAGCTTGAGATTGGCCTCGTTGGATTTTTGAGCATCGAGCAGGCCTTCGCGATTGCGCAGATCCGTTTGAGCGAGGTCAAGCTTAGCGACGCGATCCTCAGCGATCTTCAGTTCACGCGTGCTCTCAACCAAGGCATCCTCACGTGCCCTCAAACTGAGGTTGCCCAGCATCTGCTCGGCATCATTCAGGATCGCTTGTGTGATCGCCAGGGACTCGTCTGGATCAAACGCCTCTACCGTCAGTCCCATGATGCCCGAGGCGGACTCGACATCGATGGACACCCGCCGCTTCCAGTAGCGAAGAGCTTTCTCAATCGGCTTCTCAGGGTTGAGCCGGGACGCGAAATCGACGCTGTCGCGGCCGAACCATTCGCGGATCGGCAGCTGGGCCTCGATCTGCTCAAGCATCGGCCGGCTAAGGATGTACTCCTGGGTGATCAGCGTGTCTTGCGCGATCGTCGAACTCACCACGCCGACACTGGTGCCAACCGCATCGGGCGCCGCCTTATCGGCCGTGCCGACCGAGGGGCGGATTGCGAACTTCACCTCGGTCACGTACCGATCCGACGCGATCAGGCCATAGTACAGCGCCCCAACCAGCGTCGGCAGCACGAAGCAGACCACGAACAGGATCAGGATCCAGGGATCGCTTTTGACGTGGCTCTGGTAGGACGTCACACCCTTCTTGCGGTCCCGGAAGCTGGGAACGTTTGGTAACCGCTGCAGGACCTTGGCGATCGCTTTTTGATTCTGAGGGGCGGCGATGGGCTGTCCGCCGGCCTTCCGAGCTTCCATATTCATGGACCAGTCCCTGGCGCTGGCGATCCGCGAGGTTTCGAGACTCGGCCGGATACCGGCGGCCTCAGTGCGGCTGTGCGCATGGGCAGTCCCATCAGCTCGCGGCAAAAGCATGTCGGCCCTAGCGCGATCAGGTCCGCGCCGATCTCGATGGCGTGATGGATCTCCGGGATGGTCAGGAGCTCGCTCATGGATGTGAAACGCAGAGCGACATTCTCGCCGTCACCGTTTCCCAGGCATCCTGGTCCGGGACAATCCCTGCGAAGCCGTACTCGGCCGGACCCGATCGATCAGTACCTCTGCGGCCGTCGCGGTCAAAGGCTAGGCCTTCGCGCTCCGCCTCACCATGGCCTACCCGCCTTGATGTCGGGGAAGCCGCCCCCGGATGAAGGATTGGCCAGAAAATGTCGGAACGGCTCTCGAGGCGATGCGCGGCACCGACCGACCCGAGGCGTTGGTTGGTTATACCCGGGTCGTTGACGATACGAAGACCGAGGCAGTACGGCAGCGTGTCGGTCGTGGTTCAGAGGCCTGGGTCAGAGACCAAGCTTGGCCCGCTCGCCTCTGGTAGCCCGCTCGAAGGCGCGGTCATGAACCGAGGTGGACGTTGACGCGGGCAATTCGATGTCGCCACGAACGCCCGCTCGGCTAATCCATCACCACGATGGTCGGCCGTGAGTGATCCCACTTGCCGTGAGGAAACGCGTGCTTCCTCTCCACCGCAGCAGCGATCTGCGCGCTCAGATCGGCTGGCGTAAACGGCTTCAACAGCACGCCATCGACGCCGGCCTCGCCCGCCGCTTCCACCATCTCGCCAGTTCGCGAGGTGGTCATCACGAACGTCAGCGCCCGATTGTCCGTCAGCCTCCGTACCAGCATGATAAATGCGGTGACGCGCATCGGACCGACCCGCGCGTCGATCACCGCGATATCAGGTGCGGTCGCCTCGATCTGCCCGCGTGCGGTGAGGGTGTCGAAGGCGACATCCGAATTCGTCAGACCGGCTGAGCCGAAAATTTTGGCCACGAGGCGCGCGACCGCCACCTGACCATCGACGATGAGAACACGTGCGTCCGAGCGTAGCATCGCTCAAGCCTCCTGTCGCAGCGAGGCGAACTCAGACACGCTGATGTCCGGCAGAACGCGCGGCTTGCCGGACCCAAATCTCGCCCGCGACCCGGTCAGCCAAATGTCGCAACGTGGGGACGTCGATCTCATCCGTGGCGCGCGGGCGCCGATCGATGATGCACAGCGCACCGAGACGGATGCCATCTCCGTAGTAGAGCGGAGCCCCCGCGTAGAACCGCACATGCGGTGGTCCGACCACGAGCGGATTCGAGGCAAACCGCGAATCTTGCCGCGCATCGGGAACGATCAAGACCACGTCCTGTGCGACTACATAATTGCAGAATGACGCGTCTCGCGTCGTCTCACAAATGTCCAAGCCGACGCGAGACTTGAACCACTGCCGCCGCGCGTCGAGCAGCGTGATAAGCGCGACCGGCGCGTCGAAGGTCAGGGCGGCTTCTCGGCAAAGATCGTCAAAAGCGGGATCTTGCGGCGTATCGAGTAGGTCGAGATTTTCCAAAACGGCGAGGCGTTCAAGTTCATTAGCGGGAACAGGATACGTCATGCTGCAGAACTCGAACCGCGATCGTGCTCGACCGGGTCTGGGTCAATAGGGATAAGAATCAGTTAGGCGTTCCGAGGCGGCGACCTCGGCCTAACGACAAACTGATTGACGACGTCAACCAGGACCCAGAGCGACAGATGACGGAGCCTGAGGGAGGTCTGGAGGCAGAGAACCACTGATCACTGCCGACAAGCGTCCAGCCTTTATTTTATCCAGAATCCCGTCGGAATTGCAGTGACGTGGGCTTTTTCCTCCCAGCGACGGAGGCCGAACTCACCAATCGTCGCCTGAAACGCCGCTCGTGGTTGCGATTTTGAGTTTGACGCAGACGATAGCTGATGCGGTTCAGACGAGGTGGGCGTTGCGGCACACCCAGGTCCTTCCTCAGGCGCCTCGATACCCGCTTTTGCCGTTGCCCTTGGTACTCTCGTGCTGCGGCTCCTCGTACTCCTTGTCGTCAAAGGCACCCATATCGCCGGGCTCGGACTCGCCCGGCGATCGAGGCCCCTGCGGTCGCACGGCGACGTCACTCGGGGGATGGGGGCGAGCGTTAGAAGGAGCCTCTGTGACTACCTCTTGAGCTGGGGTTGGTTCGGTACGACTCATCGCACGCTCTCGATCCATTGCGCTCCAGTTTGAAAAAGGAACTCAGGGTGACGTGGTTCCGAAACGGCAGATGGCCGTCAGCCGTAATCCGGCGCACCTTTGCCCTCGCCTTACGGGACCGCGGGCACCAGGCAGCGATAGCGGCGCAGCTCCTCCAACGCCATCGCCCGAGCAGCGATCGAGGGAGAGAGGCCCGTACAAGCAGCACCTCGCCCCGGACCATCCAGCGAAGAGTTTCTTGGAGTGCGACCGCAATAAGATTTCATTCATCCTATCGTGCAAAAAAGCAGTGCACGCTCAATGATGGATGCGTAACCAATGTCTTCTAGCGTCACGCTTACCGCGGCCACCCGCCAAAACCTGCTCTCGCTGCAGGATACCGCTGCGCTGACCGCGACCACCCAGAACCGGCTCTCCACCGGCCTGAAGGTCTCCTCGGCCCTCGACAACCCGGTCAACTTCTTCACCTCGCAGTCCCTCAGCCAGCGCTCGGGCGACCTCGGCAACCTGCTCGACGGCATCTCGAACGGGATCCAGTCGATCCAGGCCGCCAACCAGGGCATCACCTCGATCCAGAAGCTGGTCGATCAGGCCAAGTCGGTCGCCAACCAAGCGCTGTCCACCCAGATCACCACCACCGGCACCGCCTCGACCGCCTACTCTGCTCCGGCCGCTGCAACCACCCTGAACCTCTACGTCAACGGCTCGGCGACCACCGTCGCGCTGGCCACGGCCGACACCCTCGACCAGGCCTTGACCAAGCTCAACGCCGCGGTCGGCGCCGGCAGCTTCTCGAAGAGCACTGACGGCACCAAGATCGTGATGAACGCGTCCTCGGACGTGGAATTCAAGACCTCGGCCGACCAGACCGCACTCGGCTTTGCCGGCGGTACGGCCTCCTCCGGACCGACCTACGGTACCACCTCCGCGGCCGGCCAGAGTTCGGACCTCAGCGTGTCGGGCGTCACAGCCCGGGCGACGCTCGCGACGCAGTACAACAGCCTGCTGACCCAGATCGATCAGCTCGCTGGCGATTCGAGCTTCAACGGCACGAACCTGATCAACGGCAAGAGCGACAACAACAACCTGACGATCAACTTCAACCCGAAGGGCAACTCGAACCTCACGGTCACCGCGACCGACGAGACCTCGGGTGGCCTGGGGCTGACCTCGATCACCAGTACCTCGACGAAGACGTCGACGATCGGGCAGGGCAACTTCCTGCTCAACGCCGACATCAACACGACCCTGAACAAGCTCACGACCGCCTCCAGCCAGCTGCGGACGGACTCGTCGACCTTCGGTTCGAACCTGTCGGTGGTGCAGAACCGTCAGGACTTCACTAAGAACTTGGTCAACGTGCTCGACACTGGCTCATCGAACCTGACGTCCGCTGACTTGAACGCTGAAGCTGCGAACTCGCAAGCCCTGTCCACCCGTCAGTCGCTGGGCATCTCGGCCCTGTCGCTGGCGAACCAGGCGCAGCAGGGCATCCTGCAGCTCCTGCGCTAAGCGTCCGCTGCATCGTAGACGTCGCGGCTGGGGTCATCCCCAGCCGTTTCGCGTTGCGTGCGTGCTCGTATCGGCGCCTCGGCGTGGCGTATCTCGACAGGATGACCATCGAGGTGGGTACTTGGACGGCGCTCAGAAGGTCGCCGACGTGGACCTGGAAGGGGGCCTAATCCCGTGCCATGAAGCCGGTCGGCAACGACGAGACCGACGGCAAGTGGCGCGAGCGGTTCAAGCACGCACAGATGTCTTGGCTGCGCGTGTGGGGCACCGAGCCGCGACCTGGCGGCGGCGCCGCGGGTCCGGCGCCGCCCCGGATCAGGAGACGCCGGGGATCTGCATCCACCTTCGATCGCGTCTTATCCGTGATCTTTGCCGGCCGCCGCGGAAGCGTGCGTGGGAATGTCTCGCGGCGCTACCACTGTGCTTGCTGTCCCGAGGAATGCCATGCCGAGGCAGGCGAACCCCAATGCTTTCATGCGGCGAGAGGGATCTCGAACTGCGCGTTCGTGAGCTAGCACGTCGTACGCTGCAGCCCGATTTGAGTTGGCACGATCGTTGAGCATGACGCCCTCCGTCCACCCCGCAGAAATACGGGCTCGGATGAGGGCTAAATGGTCTGACCTACAGGGCGATGTCCTGTTCGTTGCAGCCGAAATCCACCCGGCCAAATCGTCTGTTGCGGCAACCCGCCGGGCGTTCCGCTTCGAGCCGCGCCCCCCCCCAAGCCGCGGGCCAGCAGCATGCCTGAGCCCATAATGATCAGCGCGGGACCATCGAGGTCGATCACCCCTCGCGGGTGGACCGCGTCACTGGAGGGAACGTCCCTCCGGTGCCATTGAGCGTCCGGCATCGAGAAGAGCGCGAACCTTGCGCATCGCATGCAGCATGATGTCGGGGCGGGCGACCTCGCTCGCGTGCTCAGCAGCGAAGCTGTCCAGCGCTTCCGTGATTTGGTTCTCGATCTCGTCCATCAGGGCGAGACCGTCCGATCCCTCACGACGCAGGTGCGCCCCCGCGAGCGTCAGGTAGGCCGCGCTGGCAAGGAGAAACGCCACACCATTCGCCTCCTGCGCAGCGGCAGAGGGTGGCTCATCGCGGCTTGTATTGTCAGCCGACCGGTCATCAATCATCAGAATGCACTCCTCGTGTTCGTTCAGAGAGCGTAAGTGCCAATCACCATGCGGCACGCAGCCGTGAATATTGCGCAAAAGATCGATATTTATTGACGTCAATACAATACGAAGGCTCATGCCTGCCTTCGTAAGACAACTTTTGGTTGTGGCGACGAAGTCATGGGCGCGGGGTTAGTTCGTCGCGGCAAAAGACGCCCGCGGCTGAGACCTTCAGCGCCGCCGACCCGGCCGATTGCGCTGAGCGAGAGGTCCGCCAGCGGCTACGCGCTGATCCTCGAAGGGTAGAGATCGGAAGCAGGACCCAGCAACTTGCCGACTGCTACAGCGCACTCATGCACGCGATCGTGGAAGCTCCGTGCGGAAGCCGACAGCGAGGACGCGAGCAAAGACGTGTTGGCGCCTTGCCAGGCGTGAACCCGTGACTTCGGTTCCGCTCCGCTACTGCAGATGGACGCGCGCGAGGGCCATCTGGTGCGCCCGGCATACTGCGGTCGAGAGTGGTCCGGGCCGGTCATCTCGGACGCTCACCAACGATCGATCGCATGCCACAGCCAAGGCATCGAGCGCTGCCGACGCAGATGCCATCAAAGCCAGGGTCAGAGCCGAGCCGACGGAGATCAAAGCAAAGATCGTTGCGAGGGTTTGGGGAGCTGTCATGGCGAACCTCCTCAGTTTCCAGTGGATCGCCGTCAGTATTTGGGATGTGAGAAGCCGCAATGCCGTGCGGATCAGCACTCGTCTCAACCGCCGCGCAGACGCTTCGCAAAACGGGTGCTTCATGTTCGTCACGGCCGAGGTGCTCAACATCGCGGCGGCGGCATGCGCGCGACGGCTGACTGATGGCGAGCCATAGCCGCCCGCATGCGTGCCTTTCGACAGGACGGGTGCCGATACGGCTGGCGACGCGAAGGCAATCTGATCGTGCGGCCTGGTAGACGCTTGCAAGTCGTTGAAGAACGCGATCGCTGCCCGAAATGCGGAGCGACGCGTCAGGAGACTGTCTTCCGATCACGCGCCGCTAGCTAGTCGGGCGACACGTCGGTCGGGATGGACCGACACAGCTCCGAGATCTGGGCCACCGTCCGGCGCTACGGTGCCGGCGAGTTCGCCCACATGGAGAGCGACACCCAGGCCGCGACCTACTTCATCATACGCGACCGGTGGATCCCGTTTCTGCTCGCGATGCCCGCTCCGAAGGCAGCTGAGCTCACGAAGACCGAGACCGGCGCCGATCGATCCGCCTCGGCCGTCGAAACCGCTCGAGAGCCGGCGTGCCGATCTCGCTGGCAGGCGCGGGCCCTCATTATCGAGGCGCAGTTCGAAGTGGTCGAGGTCGGAATCGTGGTGTTCGAGGACGAGCCCCTGGCCAACACCGTCCCGCCGGGGGCGAGCATCGCCTTCGGCGAGGTCCTGCCCGAGAACATGCGGCTGGCCCGTGAGAAGACCGCGCTTGATCGGTCCGCTGTTTGAAAAAGACAGCGCTACTCGTGTCGCAGGGGCCGCCTTCAAAAAATCCACGCCCGCTCGCGCGACTCCGGGGGGATGTTGCGCAGCGGGCGTGGATCGCCAGGAGCTGCCCAGCCCGCTGACGTCACCGTGCTAAAAGACTTTGATACGCGGCACTATATCTTGGGTTGGATCACTCTCGATTCAGTGCGGCACACCAAACGCAGATCCTGCGGGATTGGTCGGCGTCGCGGACGATTGATTCCCCGCCCGGCTGGTCGTCGACGGACTGCCTTGAGGGTTGCTCATGTCCCCGGCGCCGGCACCTGTTCCCTCTGGCGCCACGGCACCGGTCGGCGGAGTCGGATCTGAGCGCTGCGGCTGACCATTGCCGCCGTACAGCGCGCCAACGCCACCAGACGGTGCCGCACCACCTCCGACCCCACCGTGGCCGCCTGCCTTTCCCGCGCTTCCGCCTAAGCTACTGCTGCTCGACGGCGACGTGCTGCCGGCGATCGGGGCCGAACCGCTCCCGCTTCCACTTCCTGGTGCGGAACCGGAACCGACTCCCTGTGCGGCGGCCACGGTGATCAAGCCGATGACTGCGACGCCGCCAACCATGGTTACCGTGAGAGGTGAGGCTTTCAAGTGGAGATCCCTGACTATCGCGAGACGGGATGAGGTCCCTGCGTGGTCAATCTCGTCTCTCCAACACCGTTCCCACTTTTACGACGGCCGCTCGCGCATCCCGTGCGGGGAGCCGTCGGGCAATCTTAAGCTCTCAAAGAGAGCGCAAGCGCTGCCGCCAAGGCGCTACGACATCAGCCCACCCGTGCAAGGCTTAACCGACAGAGCTCCGACGTCTAAGGCTCGATTCGTCGCATCCCGTGCTGTGATCGAACATCCGGCGACCCACAACAGCTTATCTGCCGATATCTTCGCCGCGACTGGGCTCTCGTGCAGAGCATCAGATCTCCAAGAGGGATTGCCCCATCGGCATGACGACGCCGTGGAGATCCCGTACCCAACGCGCGCTCCGTCATGAAGCAGCCGATAGGATCAGTGCACCACCCTGCTGATTCCCGGGCCAAACGCTGCCAGACCGTCCCTCTCCACGACCTCTAAAAAGGCGCGGTAGGTATCCTGCTCGGTTGCGAAGCGCTCTTGCCACGCCGTGCTACCGCTCGCCATGTGGACGACCGCCAACTCTCAGGGATCCTGCGTCCCCGCGAACCGATAGATCTCCACGTCGACGGTCTCACCGCCACGGGTGAACGAGCCGGACATACCCGAGTGCTCGAACTCGCGATCCTCGTCCACGGCCGGCTTTCTCAGGTCCGTTCAACGTCGCCGACGAACCGGCTCATCTGCACCACGACATCATCGCCGTTGGGCCTCACCCCCGCGCTCTCTGGATGCACCTCAGCCTTCTCAACGCGCTGAGCGATCTCCATGAAAACGATCTCGACCGAGGGCGGCCAGGGCACATCGTTGTCCTGGAGCATCTGGGTGGCCCGGACCAACATATGGAATTGGCTCGGCTGGATCGATGTGCCGGCAACGTGCTGATCGAGGATCCGGTCGGCCAGTGCTGTCGCCAACCCGGCGACTTCTGCCAGCTTGTTGGGTGGTACGTCAGCGTCTGTCATCTCAGGTGCCCCTCGCTTCCATCGGCTTGGAACGCAGCTCAGGTACGCCCCTTCAGGGCGTTTGCGCGCTGTATCCGCCGTCAAATCAATCGCGGCCGACCCGTACTAGCTCATGGAGGGGGGAGGGGAGCATCCACCGTGCCGCAGTTAGAATACCCCCGCCAATTCCGCACACCGGCTGCCCCTTGCCGCTGCTCAGGCAGATCTATCAAAATGACTGAATCTCCGAAACCCGATCCTCATGGGTTCCATGGTCCACCTTCATGCGAGGAGGCCAGAGCCATGACGATCACTGCCTCGATCAACACGGTTGGCGTCGTGCGCGCGACCGAAATGCTGCAAACGGCGCGCACGGATGCAGCGCTCGATCATCGGGAAGGACCGCATACCGTCTCGGTCGAAATTGCTCGCTCCAGCGAGACTGGGGCGCAGCAGCGGGAGGGTAGGCAACTGTCTCCACCATCGCAGAGGCGGGTCGTAGATATTCGCGTCTGAAATCGGTCAGGCCGATTGCCAATTCTGGCGTAGCTCGAGCTGCGCGGCGCGTCCTGCATCAGCGTCGAGGCGGGGACGTCGATAACGCGGCATCGACTCTTAAAACGTACCGTTGCGCCCTCAGGAATCAGCGCGTCGGGCTCGGCCGCTACAATCTCCAGGTCGATCGCTCGTCGGCGCGAATTCAGCGGCCGTATACTCTCCC
Organism: Methylobacterium sp. CM6246; assembly: GCF_054818005.1. Taxonomy (NCBI): domain Bacteria; kingdom Pseudomonadati; phylum Pseudomonadota; class Alphaproteobacteria; order Hyphomicrobiales; family Methylobacteriaceae; genus Methylobacterium; species Methylobacterium sp. CM6246. The sequence continues at coordinate 3,982,100 of NZ_JBTXKY010000001.1, read as the reverse complement.
GAATGCGCCGGACTGGCGACCCACGCTCCGACTTTCCAGTTAGGCTGTCGGTCTCCCAGTGCCTGCGATCGAGCACGGCGGTAAGCGCAAGAGCCCAGGATCGCCCGCCGCTTCCGCACGTAGACAACTTCACTTGCTCGAGGCTAGCTAGCAGGTGCAATGACTTGTATGTGCAGTTCGTGAAAATGCTCTGACGCCGCAACGCTCATATATAGCGTTGCAGTGCCAGATCGATCGCTCGCTCGCGAAATCCGGGCAGAGGGACTGCAAAGCTGGCTTCTTTCTGAGATCGGGGTATCTTGAGGCCACTCGCGCGCACGAAGGTGTGCGGGCCGGTATCGCTCGCGTCAGATTTTGGGCGGCTCGTGTACAGCCGACGAGAGCTTCGCGCCCCTCGCCCGATAAGTCGGCCGGACCATCGCCACTTGAGAAGGATCGACTCCGACCATCGTCGGCGCCCAACCTCTCGCGGAACGCCGGCGGGCGTAGTGGGATGTAGCGGTTCGCGTCGAGTTGTGTCCGAGCAACGCAGCGACGCTCGCTCCGTCCATCACACCCTTGGCGCGTGCAGCGGCAATGTGACGGGTCGTATAGGGGCTGATCCGTCCTCCCCGCAGCGACGGCACCGCCTTGGCCGCTTGCGCAGATGCCCACGAGAATAGATACCGGATGCTGGCAAAGATCTTGGCCCAGGTGTTGGTCTTCAGCGACGTTTTGATCATCGCGAGCAGCTTGGTGATCATGGCGTTTCGCGCGGGCTCGAGTCCGCTCAACTCGAGGTAGCGGACTTCGCCGTTCGCACGCTCGTTCGTCGCCTTGGCATTCATCACCACCAGGGTGGTTCCCTCCAGGCGGGCGGTCGACCATTCAATCGGACGCAGGCCGAGCTCGCTACCGAGCCACAGTATGCTTCTGGCGAGGAGAGCGTACCGATGCTGCGACTGCTGCAACACGTCGGAAATCGCCCTCACCTCGTCGGGCATGCACGCCTTCCTCTTCTTCGCACTCGTCCTGCGCTTCCCGCCCTTGGTCGGCTCGGGACGCATCGGCTCGGCGTTCAATCGTTCCAGAGCCAATCTTGCTTCCTCGTAGTATGCCGGGTTGCAGCAGAAACTCTCCAGAGCAAAACGGAGGGAGGCTCGATATTGTCGAACTGTCGACGGCGCCCACCTGCCGTCCGCCCCCTGAAACCACTCGACGAGTTTGCCGAAAGGGGTGAACTCGCATGTCAGGCCGAGCTCTCCTGCCGCCGTCTTCGCGAGGTCATTAGCGCGTTTGAAATAGGCCTGTTCCGTCTCCAATGTACGGGTCTGGTTTTTGGCATCCATGCTCGTCACCCCCACGTTACTGCGACTGGCAGTAACGGCTTCCAGTAACGGCAGCCGTCTCAAATCCGGTCTGGAGGAAGCTTGCAGAGGCTGACGAAAAACGCTCGGTCACCGCCGCCGATCAAGACCGAAGATCGCGAGCGCAACCGGAAGGTTCGCGTATCCACCATGCCGAGCGCAGAGTGGGGTGCCTTCATCGGCACAAAGAAAAGCAATCGACCGCGATCCGCAGCCATCGTGTTCGCAACGAGCATCCCACGAGAGCTGCTCCGCGTGGAAGGCAGCCCGCGCATACTGCACGTCGGTCCCCTGCATCCATAGGGGCATGCTTCGATCGTAGCGCTTCCTCGATCTACGCGGGGTGATCGTTGCTTGAGCGACCGTGGTATCGCCCCCAATTTGGGTGCTGTTCGACGACGGCGGATCTTGAAATACACGCAAAATTTCGACCTCGGGCGTCCTATCAGCGCCATCCTCTTCGAGTTCATGTTTCCCGGGGGACGGATCGGCGTCGCACCCATTTTGGGTGCAATCGGCGATCGTACAGGCGGTGTCCGGAGCTGAAAAACCAGCTGGGGCGGAAACGTCCGTCCCAGCCGAAAGCGGTTCCGGCGTCGGGCATACGGCTACATCGGATCGGTATCGGCGGGGTCGATGAGGATGCTTGCCCCCAAAGGGCGAAGGCACCGCGCCGGCAATAGGAGCCTGAACGTCACCAAGAGACACGGTTTCGACAGAATGACCGGCTTTCCATCGGGGATCGGGTTGGATCGTCCGAACGTGAACGCCGTCGACTGTGCAACGCGACCACACGATAGAGCCCGCCGCACGCAGACTGATAAGTGCATTTTTTACGGTGTTGGCAGCCAAGTCCAACCGAGCAGCGATGTCTGGATCCTCGGCGGTACATCCCTTCGTCCAGAAGTCAGCATCCAACGAAATCAACCAGGCGACGTGCTCGGCCGATTTTTTCACGTCCTGATTGCGCATGATCGCTAAGGCCCATGCGTCCTGTTTGAAGGAGGCAGGCGGTTGTTTTGGTTCTGCGGTCGACATCTCGTCCTATCTTTCTCGATTTCCTCCTGCGGGAAACCACAAGGATACGGCCTGCGTTCGCAAAGAGCACCCAATCTGGGTGCGCGGTATTGTGGGCCTCCGCCACGCGCCCCTGGGTTGGTGGATGAGCTGCGTCCAGCCTTGTTAGCCTGCATCGATATCTGCGAGCATCATACTGCACCTAACACCAATCGACGGGGAGGCTGACTCACGGGGTTTCGTTGCGGGGCTGGATCTGATTCGATGCGGTGAACCGGAGGGTTTGCCATGTCAGCTGCGGTGCCGCTGCGCGAGGACTTCACGTCCGATGATCTGCGGCGGCGAGCCAAGGTCAGCCGGGACGCGGGCCAGAGCCGTCGTCTTCTGGCGTTGGCTGAGATCTACGACGGCGGCAGCCGCACGGATGCGGCGCGGATCGGGGTGGTGGGCCTGCAGACGGTGCGCGATTGGGTGCTGGCTTTCAACGCGGATGGTCCGGCGGGGCTGATCACCGGAAAGGCGCCGGGCCAGAAGCCGAAGCTAGACGCGGCACCGCGCCGGGCACTGATGCAGATTGTCGAGAGCGGGCCGGACCCGGACCGGTACGGCGTGGTGCGTTGGCGGCTGAAGGATCTGGCCGCCTCGATCTACGCGAGCTTTGGCGTCAGCTTGGACGAGAGCACGCTCGGACGGCTCATCAATCGCCTCGGCTTCCGCAAGCTGTCGGTGCGCCCGCGCCACCACGAGCAGGATCCAGCCGCCCTGACGGCCTTCAAAAAAACCTGCCCGCCGCCGTGAAGGCGATCCGCGCGGGGCTGCCAGCCGGAACGGCCATCGAGGTATGGTGGCAGGACGAAGCGCGCGTCGGCCAGAAGAACACCCTGCCGCGGCGATGGGCGCGCCGCGGGACACGACCCTCGGCCCCCAAGGACCAGCGCACAGCCTATGCCTACATCTTCGGAGCGATCTGCCCGGAGAAGGGCAAGGGCGCCGGTCTCGTCCTACCCCGCTGCGACAGCGAGGCGATGAACCTGCATCTGGCCGAGATCAGCCACTCCGTCGCGCCCCGCGCTCATGCCGTGCTGATGCTCGACGGCGCAGGCTGGCACGGCGCTCACGACGTCGTCGTGCCGGACAACATCACCCTGCTGACGCTGCCGCCCTGCGCGCCCAAACTCAACCCGGTCGAGAACGTCTGGCAGTTCATGCACGACAACTGGCTCGGCGACCGAATCGTCGCCTCCTACGACGACATCTTCGAAAGCCGTTGCGACGCCTGGAACCGCCTCATCGACCAGCCCTGGAAGATCATGTCCCTAGGCCTGCGCTCGTGGGCCTACCGGTTATGATCAACGCCGATTGGTATAATCGCTCACGACGACCGGTGCGCGTAAGCTGCCATGCGCGAATGCCGCTACCCGTTATGGAGCGACCACAGGGTCCGTGGTGTGGCCTTCACGTAAGATGGTGATGTTGAAATGAAGACCAGAGACGTCGGCGCGTTTGCCGAGCAAAGCCATCGGTGGGCGCTCCGATTCAACGGCCCGATCCGGACGCGTTTGGCGTGAGGCCAGAATTTAGGAACGGCCGTGGGTAGGTTCGCGCGGGGGCCGGGGGTGCCACGGTGCCAGTAGGGAAGGGCGGGGGAAGTCCCAGGGGAGGGGAGCAAGTTTGAAGGCTATCCCTCGGGTCTTCTCACTTATTTTGCGCCGGTCGCTGGGGACGGCTTTCGAATATAGGACCCTTTTTAAGAACGGCATCAGGATAGATTTTCAGCGTCGATCTAGTTGACTTGGACTGATTTTTTGAGGAACCTTGGTATGATAAGGCCTCGCCGCATCGGCACGTCAGTGATCTCTGAATTCATTACTTTCAGAGCGAAAAATTATTCGCACCAATAGGTTCCGAGACGAGGCGGAGGCGATCCACATGGCCAACGACAATGAGTACCGCCCGGCCCGCTACTTCTACACCCGCGATCTCAGCCGCACCTTCCGGGCCGCCGAGGCGCTGGAATACGGCATGGTCGGGATCAACAAGGGGACCATCGCCACCGAGGCGGCCCTTCGGCGGCGTGAAGGAATCGGGTGTCGGCCGCCAGGGGGCCTAAAGGCATCAAAGATTACTCGAACACCATATATATATGCCTCGGCGGGCTCGTCGCCTTATCCGGACGGCCGCTCCCGGGAGTCTCCGGGATCGGCCTAGGCTGACTTAGCGGGCGCTGGGCGCCGTGCCGCTGCCAGCGGGCACGCCGGGCGTGCCGGCCCGGTGGGCGGCGGTGGAACCGGTCGTCGCGCCCGGTCGCGCCGAACCGGACTGTTCCAGCGAGCCCTGCCCGGTGCCGCCCACGGCGCCGGACTTGTTCACGTTGCCCTGCCCGGCGCCGCCGGTGGTCGGAGCCTGGGCCATGGCCGCTCCCGACAGCGCAAGCGTCACGGCGGCGGTAAGGGCGAGTGTGGTCTTCGGCATGGTCGTTCCTCTGGCCAGATCGCATCGGATCCTGTGGAAGGCCAACCCCGTGGCCGCCGGAATGGTTCAGCGGACGAGCGCCACGCTCCACTCGGTTAGGGGCTAACGCAGGCCCGAGGCGAGCTTACGCTTGCCTCAACGGCCTGGCTGCTCCTAACCCAACAAACAAATCCGCATCGAGTGCAATTTTTCGGGCACCCTGAACTCTAAAATATGGTGGATGCTATGATCAGCAAACCCGCAACGATCGGATGGTTCCGTTTTTCCTGCGGCATGCAGACAATCGTGCAACGGCAGGGATCGTCTTCTGGAAAGAAAACATGCTCCAGCCAACCACTTAGTGCAACAGGAAGTAGTACGCAGACCGCCTTGCCTCGAACAGGCAGATATAATCTTTCGCTACAGTGCCGCGTTCCGATAGCTGCCCTTTATACGAATGGCATAACGTCACCGTCATCACGTTGAATGTCCGCTATGGAGGACCTTAAGATCCGATTCGAATGACGGAAATGGGCGCAGAGCCGAACGACCGCCCTGGCGCGGGTCGGCGATCCGGCATGGCGTAGTCGGGTGGGAAGAGGCTCTTCCGCTTCCAAGATCAGTCGGCAGGGAAGCGGACATTCGAGTTGCGGCCGAATTCCATCGCTTGCACACTGCGGGCCACCGGACTCAGCTCAGGCGGCTCGTACAGTAGCCAGGAAACGTGAGACTTCCGCCGTGAGATGCTCAGATTGGCGCGATAGTTCAGAAGCGGCCCCGAGCACTTGGCTCGCTGCCGCGCCGGTCTCTTCGGCAGCCCCCGCCACACCAGCGATGTTGCCCGTCACCTCGCCCGTGCCTACCGCCGCCTGGGCGACATTGCGGACGATCTCCTGTGTCGCCGCACCCTGCTCCTCCACCGCCGCGGCGATGGAGGTGGCGACTGCGCTGATCTCGCGGATGCGTCCTGTAATCGCGCCGATTGAGGCGACGGCCTGCCCGGTTGACGCCTGGATCTGCAGGATCTGTCCGGAAATCTCGCTCGTCGCCTTAGCGGTCTGCTCGGCCAGCGCTTTTACCTCCGATGCGACAACGGCAAAGCCCTTCCCAGCGGCCCCCGCGCGCGCAGCTTCAATTGTGGCGTTGAGAGCCAACAGGTTCGTCTGACCCGCGATGGTCGAGATCAAGCCCACGACATCGCCGATCCGGGAGACGGCGGCGCTGAGTTCCTGTACCAGCGCGCCGGCCTGATCGGCCTCGGCGACGGCCTGCCGGGCGAGGTCTGCAGAGCCGTCAACCTGCCGTCCGATCTCTTGCACCGAAGAGCCGAGCTCCTCGGCCGCCGCGGCAACGGTGTTGACGTTGGAGGCCGCCTCCTCAGCAGCGGCCGCGACCGCGGAGGATTGGGCGGCGGTCTCGGCCGCAGTGCCGCTCATGGCTCCAGCGGTGGCCTGTAGTTCAGTGGCCGAGGACGACACCATGCCGATGACACCACCCACTGCGGCCTCGAACCCGTCGGCCATTTCGCGCATCGCGCGCTTGCGCTGCTCCTCCGCGGAGGCCCGGGCCAGGGCGGTCTCCTCTTCGAGCCTACGGGTGCGGACGAGGTTGTCCTTGAACACCTGCACGGCAGCGGCCATTTCGCCGATCTCGCTGCGCTCGCCGGCATTCGGCACCGCAAGATCAGCCGCGCCCTCGGCCACCCGTTTCATGACGTCCGCCATGCGGCGAACAGGGACCGAGATCGTGAAGACGGACATCCAGCCGATCGCCAGCGTGATGGCAACCACGACGACAAGCACGACCGCGATGCCAGCGCGGGCGCTCTCGGCTAGAGCTTTGGCACTGGCGGCGCTCTGCTTGCCGGACGTATCGTTGAAGGCGATGTCTGCCTTCAGAGCCGTGCGGGCCACGTTCAGGTTCGGCAGCATGCTGTCCAGGAGATAGTCCGCCGCCGCCTTCGTCTCTCCGACGTGCATCCGGCGCAGGAACTCCTCGCCCATCTGTGAGTAAGCAGGCACCGCTGCCGTCACGGCCTTCCAGAGAGTTTCTTCACCGTCGCTGAGATAGGGGGCGTACTCTTTCAGGTCCGTCTCAATGTCGGCCATGCTCGCCCGAAGGCGTGGCAGGGACTGAGGCCGGCGCTCTTCGCTAGAGACGAGGTAGGCCAGTTGCCGGCTGCGAAGCGCCTCGAAATTCGTGGCCAAGCGGCTGAGGATCCGGGTGGACGGCAGGGTATTACCGCCGAGGTCGTGGACGGACCCAGTAAGGGCGTTTAGGCGGGCGTAGCAGAAGCCACCCAGTCCAACGGATAGGGCGAGCAAAACCAGAAGCGACGCGATCAAGCGTACCCGTACGGAGAAGTTGAAGTTCATTTCAGCGCGATTCCGGGCGGAACAATTCATTCTAGAAGTAGCGCCCTATGTCTAATTTATTATTAATGGCTCTGTTTCTTGCACCTCATGCAATTTACTTCTCGCTTATAAGTTTGAATGAACTATACTAATTAATTGACTCAGCTAAATCGTCAGGATCTGCGTTTGTCGCGGGGTATCATAGTCATATCCCCGTTCGCCTTGGCAGGATGAAACGAGGATCGCAACCGACCAGGCTGGGTCGTAAGCAGCCCCCCGGCCGCAGGTACCATGTCTCGGATTTTCAGCACCGGCTGCTCTTCGGCGCGGATTTCCCGATCGACGTGTCCCATGCCTGACCGGGTCGGTTCCAATAGCTCAACATCCGCTCGAACAGTATCCGCGTCGGCTCGACGCCCCGCGACTTATTGGGGGTGCTATTTGCCCCTCAGGAGGAGGTCCGGATAGTACCGTGAAGAGCTCAATAAGCCGCGACAGCTGTGATAATAACTTATACAATTTTTGAAAGCAGCATCAATCGCAATACTCGCATATATACTCCATATTGATAAAATATCTGACTAACTCTGACGTCATCTACTGCGAATTATAGTTGGTATTTTCTCGATAGATCGGTTATGAATGATAGTCATCGATGAGATTGTTGAAGATCATCAACTCGAACTCCGCTCGAGCCAGGGAAAGGAGAGGAGCCGAAAAGCTCGGTAGTCAAAACAAAAACTACGTATTCGTCCCGCTGCAAAAGAGCCAACGCAAACGTAATTTGCAAGACTGACTGACCTATACTATGTCAGGAAGTGCATAGGATTGGTGAGCGGTTCCGGCTTGGTTGATATAATGGTTGATAATAAAAACTTAAATATCAGCTCTGCATTAGCCGCTTCTAGAGGAATAGCTGTTTTCATAGCTGTATTGTGGCACGTCGACATTCATTTATCGAATAGCTATCCTTTATACCAAGTTCACGGAACAATTTTCAAATACCTGTGGTACATACCTCTGCCGCTATTTTTCTATCTTTTGGGAATTTCATTTAGCGCAATCATTCAGAAAAACCGGATTGGGTTGATATCCGCTGCTGTTGGATCTTACGTTTATATATATATTGTGTGGGTTATGATCTACCATATAATTTTTTACGCTTTTGGACGGCATAGTATTGATGCGGGGGTCCTGCAAAATTTGAAAAGATTTTTTTTCCCAGCTCCCGAGCTGTGGTTCATTTTGTGGATGCCCTGTTGCATTGCGTTGTGCATGCTAACGCACCGTGTTTTGCCAATAGGAATTATGATCGCCCTCGTTTGCACAACGTTGCTGACAACCACCTCCGGTTATAAAATTCAGAATTTTTTGATATACAATCTAACGTTCACGTTTGCAGGGGCTTATACCCGACAGATATTTGTCGACTTTATGCAAAAACATAGTGGAAAGTTGCTTGTTTTAAGTGCCATAACGTATGTGCCAATCGCACATCTTACCGTTCCGTTAGATGCATTTGCTATACCAGCACTGGCGATTTTCGAAAGCGTTATAGGGATCATCCTAATTGTTTCAACAATGACAGTTTTGCAAAAAATCAATTTGGTTAAGTCCCTGGCTTCGCTGGGCCGCAACGCGTTTCAGATTTATCTCATTTCTCCCCTGTGGATTATAGTAGATTTGCAAATAGTACTACGGCTCCAAGTCGCAGAAAACCAACAAGAAAACCTGTTGTTTCAGGAGTCTGCGTACATATTAACCGCTATTGTGATGCTGCAGTCTTTAGTGACGACGCAGCTAATTGGCAAAAAAAATCCGCTTCTCAACGTGCCAATGGCTCTGCGCAAGAGAATCGAGTATCCGATAACGCAGATCTTGTCGAAGTTTTCGGCTCCGTCGATCGGCGTCCGAACAGCCCGTCAAACTCGCAGATAATCATATAGACCTTCGCGTTTGCCGCACGTTGTGTGAGACCGAACCGAACTATCCTTGTATGTGTCAAATATATAATAGCCGACGAAAAGCCCCGCGCGGCGGATGCCGGCGGGGCTGAAGGTGGTCTCGGAGGAAAATCTAGATTACCGTGCTGTCGGCCCGCTGCTTTAACATGAAGCAGATCACGCCTGGCTAAAATGACGCAGCCCCGTACGCGGCGCTAGGCGGGCCAGGGCTTCGTAGGTCTCTCGCGAGAGAGACGGTAGACACAGTTGGCGGGGTAGCGATTGCGGCTCAGCCTGGATTCCGGGGGAGATCCCGGCCGACGACGATGCCACCCAGTAGCGCGAGGAGAGCCCAAACGCGGCTGAGATCCTCTCCGTCAGGGCCGCCGCCTTACCCCTTAGAGCCGCCGTCCGTTCAGGTAGCTCGCTCGGAACTTATCGACGTTGAATGGGCGGCCCAACGTGTTTGTTATCCGAACGTCGGCATAGCCAGAGTCCATCCACCGCTGCGCAAGCACGAGTGCATTAGAAGCCACTTGGCGCGTCTGTTGGACAAAGCCTTCCTTAGCCTCCCCAGTGATGACGTAGAGGGCCTGCCGGAACATGTCGTCGTGCATATCGGCGGGCTAGTGCCTAACAGAGCCGAGCACATTACCGCAGGTTAGAAATATGCGGACGTTGGACGCTTGGTGTTCCATCCAACACTTCGCGTTCCGCGAGGGCTGGCTCTGCCGTATGGGCGAACGGTAGAATCGCCAACGAGAAAGCCCCGCGCGGCGGCTGCCGGCGGGGCTGAAGGTGGTGCGGGAGGGACCGCGGGGGAGCGTCGCAAGCCGCGGGCTTGCTAAGGCGGATCCGCACCAAAGGGGCTTTAGGGAACGCGCAGTCCGCCCGCGGCACTTAACGCATCGCTATGCTGCGCAACGCACTCGAACGAGTTGCCTGACGTCATCGCTTTGCTATTCTGCCGGGATGCGCACCGCCCTCGCCGCCCTTGGTCTCGTTTTCGCTGTCGGCGGTGCAATAGGCCAGCCTCACCTCGACGTACCGATCTACGCGGGTGGCGACAATCGCTTTGATGCGTGTGGCGGTAACGGCCAGGTCGTTGGTCTTGATCCGAACGGCGACGGGTTCCTGTCCGTCCGCAGTGGCCCAGGCGGTCGCCCGTTTCGAGAGGTCGACCGCCTCTATAACGGCAATCTCGTTGCGATCTGTACAGAGAATGGCCCTTGGATGGGCGTGGTCTACGGAACTCGCGGCACGGACTGCAACGTCGATACCCCTTGGCCGGTCAAGCAGGCCTACACTGGCCCGTGCAAAGCGGGATGGATCCACTTCCGATATTTGAAGGTGATCGCAGGCTGATCGCCGCTCGCTGGCGAGACTGCAACGACATACCGTCTCACCCCCCATTGTGCTGAACATCCGCTCGGCCCGACCCCGATCTGCTCACAGGGCGGGGGAGCGTCCGATTTCACCGGTTGGGCAGCGAAATTCATCTGCCCGCGGTAGAGTGTGGACGAGATCGCTGGCTTGGTGAATCCTGCTGTGACCATGCCGAAAAACGCACGGCCGTGTACATGAGCAATGGGACTGGCCACTGTGGCGCTGAAAAAATGGACTATCGAGAGAATTCGCGATTTTAAAGACTCAGATCAGCGCACACTTTACGAAAGGGCGCTGATGGATCCCGCCGCGTCATACATCGTAGATATGATGAACGAGAGTGGCTTGAAGCCTAAACTCAATCTTATGTCATTTACGGACCCAATCTATAAGAAAATGGTCAAAATTTCGAAGTCCGCGGAGGGCAAAGATGCGATGGAAGCTGCTGCAAGTGAGGGAAAGCCTGCGATCTGCGGCTTAGACAAACTCTTTCAATCTGTGCTCGGAAAGGACTATAGCAACACCAAAACTCCCGGTACGATCATGTCGGCCGGAAGTCTAGCGGCAGAGATCATGCCGAAGCTCGGTCATATTAAGGCAGGCAATGCAAAATGCCCCGAGGGATGCATTGCACGAGAAGGTATTATTTGGGCAAAGGATTAGCTCTATTCTTTTTGGGCTAGAAAGCGCGGCAAAGGTAGCGCACTAAAAAGCCGGCGCCGGCGGACCGGGCGGGCTGAGTTAAGGGAGCGTCCGGGGCGTTACGCCGGGTGCATACCGAAACACTACCAGCATCGCAGACATAGCAAAGCCCTCTGGCCTGCCCCCGTTCGGTGGCCCAGGTTCGAAGTTAGTGCATCGTCGGTCGTGTGACGATGGCAGAACGAGCGGACGGCACTGATCCGCTCGGTTCGGTTGGCCAGATGACGACCTCTGGCGCAGGCGGCTGGTAGCCGAGCGACGAGTGCGGCCGGATGCCGTTGTCGTGCTTCCGCCATTGCTCGATCACGACGCTGGCCTCCTTGAGGGTGTAAAACACCTCGCCGTTGAGGAGTTCATCCCGCAGCTTTGCGTTGAAGCTCTCGCAATAGCCGTTCTCCCACGGACTGCCCGGCTCAATGTAGGCGGTCGTCGATCCCACCGCCGCGATCCAGTCCTGAACGGCCTTGGCGATGAACTCCGGTCCATTGTCCGAGCGGACATGGCCTGGCACACCGCGTAAGCTGAACAGATCCGAGAGCACGTCGATCACGTCCAGCGCCTTCAGTTTGCGGGATACGCGGATGGCCAGACACTCGCGGGTGAACTCATCGATGACGTTCAGCATCCGGTACTTGCGCCCGTTGTGCGTGCGGTTCTCGACGAAGTCGTAGGACCAGACGTGGTCAGGCCGCTCCGGCCGCAGCCGCAGGCAGGAGCCGTCGTTGAGCCAGAGGCGCGACCGCTTCGGCTGACGAGCGGGAACCTTGAGGCCCTCGCGGCGCCAGATCCGCTCGACGCGCTTCACGTTCACCGTCCAGCCGTCACGCCGGAGCAAGGCCGTGATCCGACGATAGCCGTAGCGCCCATACTGCAGAGCCAGAGCGACGATGGCGGCCGTCACAGCGACCTCATCCTCAACCACGACGGCGACCTTGCGCTGGGTCGAACGATGTTGGCCCAGGACACGGCAAGCGAAGCGTTCGGACACACCGTGCTCGGCAACGACGAAGTCGACACAGGCCCGGCGGCGAGCCGGGCTCAGAAGTTTCCCGAGGCGGCCTCCTTTAGAATCAGCTTCTCCAAGGTCAGGTCGGAGATCGCTCGACGGAGGCGCTGGTTCTCTGTCTCCAGAGACTTCAGCCGCTTGACCTGGTCACCCTTCAGACCGCCGTACTCGGAACGCCAGCGATAATAAGTGACTTCCGTCACCTCGATGGAGCGGATTGCTTCGGCAACCTTGCGACCCTGCGAGACCAGGACATCGACCTGGCGCAGCTTGGAGACAATCTCTTCAGCCGTATGCTTCTTCCGCCCCATGACGACATCCTCCACATGGCCCAAAGCTATACCTCAAGGAGGACCTCTTTTCAGGAGGCAGGCCACTTGGCCGCTTGGTATGCGGACAGGCCATAGGCATGACCATGCTCTGTCTCACATGACTTTGCAGAGACGCCCTAATGCGTGCAGCGACGCAGCCTGAACATCGGCACATGGCTCGGCCGCGTCGAGAACGATCCGATCGGCTGGACAGGATTGGCTTGTTCGATAGCAATTGCGTTGCCACGTAGGAGTCGAGCAAGGACAAGCACACTCTCGGCGAGGGCGAGTTGAGCGCCGATGCAGACCCGCGGTCCGGCACCGAACGGCAGGAACGTAAACCGCGCAGGCTTCACAGCGCCGAGGAAACGCGATGGATCGAAACGCGAAGGGGAGGTCCAGAACACGGGGTTCCTATGCAGCATGCAGAAGGGAAGGAGAACGAGGCTGCCACCGCGGATCGGTAATTCGCATAGGTCGTGCGGGTCCCTAACTTCGCGGGCCGACATATAGGCTGGGGGATACAGGCGCAGGGTTTCCTCGACCACGGCCCGTGTCAGCGGCAGGCGCGCGAGCGCCTCTCCGGCCGAAGTCGGCGACACGTCACAGGCGCAAGCCTCGTCGCGCACGGCGCCCTGCCATTCAGGCGCGTTGGCGAGGAGATAGCACGCCCAGAAGAGGGTTAGTCCCGTGGTCTCGTGGCCGGCGAAGAGCATCGTCGACACTTCATCGGCCAACAAGGCCTCGTCTTGGTCCTTGTAGGCATCCGCCAGTATATCAAACAAATCGCGCGGCGTATCTGGCGACGCCGTGTAGCGGCGTTCCACGATGATGGAGGAGATAATTCGCGACCAGCGTCGCCGAAACAGTGCCCGCCGCATATCTGTCGGCGTCAGCAACTTCGATGGCAGCAAGAAATCACTCGCGCGGGGACGCCCTATCGTGGCGGAATAGAACAGGAGCAAACGCCTCAGCTCAGGCCCGAAACGGGCCGTTTCGAGCGAGAACATCGAGCGCGCTGCGATATCCAAACTCAGGTCCTGCATCGCGGACAGCAGATCGATTAGGCCGCCCTTCGAGGCTTCGATCCGTACGCAGGTTGCCTCCGCGCACGCCGCGATATGCTGCGACAGGACGGGCAGTGTCCGCGGCGTGAACGCGGGCGCAAGCGTGCGGCGCTGATGCCGCCAAGCATCTCCCTCCGCTGCAGCAAGTCCCCGGCCGAGGATGGGACCGAGCACGCGTCCTGTCGCTCGTACGCGGCGGAAACGATCCGGATGATCTGCCAGGACATGACGCATGGCGTCGGGGGTGTTGGCGAGGATCAAATCCGTGATGCCGAGGCGGAACTTCATTACCGGCGCGGTGAAGCACCGTTCTGGGAAGGCTGAGAAGGCGTTGCTCCGGACCCGCATGAGGACGCCGAGACCAGTGATCTGGTCGGGTGCGAGCGGAGGCGCTGGAGGCTCGAAGGGTTGGCCAGGGCTGTACATACTAGCTTTCGCCTGAGCTCATAGGAGTTCCAAATTTCCCGATCTAACGCTGCCTACACTGCGCAGATCATTAAACACATCGTCTCCTAGCGGAAGAATTTTCGGCATCATCCGCTTTCGCTCATGAAAGAGAAGTGCCAATCATTCAATGTTTTTTCTTCACGAAATTCAGGGACTCGATTAAGTCAAAGCCCCCCGGACCTCATTTGCTTACAGGGCAAAGTTTATACGCTACGCCTGCTTGATCGCCAGCCGACGTACCCGAGATTTTGAAGCTCCCGCGCGACTGCACGAACACCGTCTCAGACGTGGTCGTTGGCGTCACCGGGCTTCCGTCCCCCGCAGCGCCGCAAGAGGTCGCTATTTTGTATGTCTTGCCGCGAGCGTTTATGATCTTGCTGACGCATTTGCTGTCGTGCGGGCCGCCCAGCCCCTGCCCGTCGTATGTCCTCAAAGCAGCAAACGGCGCGCCCTCGCACGTCAGATCTGCTCGGACGTAATTGCCGTGGGACAGCGGCAGCGGCTCCGCCTTGAGAGAGCCAGCGCAGACGATGGAGGCTGAAAACACGCCAGTGGCGTATAGCTGGGAAGCGACGGATTTCATGCGCAACCACCATGCGATTTGTGGATCATGCCAGCCGATTTCGGCTTGGCTAGTTCTAAGTATTTCTTCTGGGTGCTAGGCGCCTAGTCCTACCGAAGACCTTGATAGCCAAGTGGAGTTTCGGCTCTGTTTCGAGCGATAGGTGAATCGGTTACGCTTGAAACATTCTGGACGTAGGCTCTTTCGGTACGCGGCGGCGTTCAACGACGGCCAGGGACCTGGCGAAGCTGCCATTCGCATAGTGATGACACGCCCACGGCCCTCCGCGGTCACGGACGCCTTAGCTCGGTTCCAAGTGTGCAGTCCCACAGTGTGGTGGCATCACTTTAGCTGAGGTCGCTGCACACCGGGGGGCGTTGTGGGACAGGTTCTTCACGGCTGCGCCACGACCACGCACGCGGTCAGAGCAGCGCTACAGCGATCGAAAGCCTCGTTCAAGAAGCTTGCGGCACAGCATGGACTGAACCCCAAGACGGTCGTGAAGTGGCGCAAGCGCGCGTTGGTGCATGATGCGGCGATGGGACCAAAGACTCCGCACAGCACTGTGCTCACTACCGAAGAGGAGGCGGTAATCGTTGCCTTTGGACGGCACACGCTCCTGCCGCCCGGCGACTGCCTGTGTGCGCTCCAGGCCACCATCCCGCACCTGACCCGCACGTCCCTGCACCGCTGCCTGCAGCGCCACGGGATCAGCCGGTTGTCCACTAAGCTCCCAACTCGGGACGTCCGCCTTTCTTAGCGGTCAAGGTTTGAAGGTCCCGCCCTACGACCGTTGGGATGGGCTGAATCGCCTCAGCCCGATGCTCATGCCGAGACCGGTGTGCGGAGCGGAGAGTACGTCGCGCGGTAGCTGCGCGGCCCAATCATGGGAAGCAGGAGGTTTTTGGCCCAACTCGGCATCCGTGCGGTCCGCGATAGGCGATCGGTCATCGCCTGGACATGAGCCACTCGGGGCCGGCGTAGCGCCTCGTACTCGGCACCGATCGTGCCCCAGTCCATCCGCTCAGCCAGCAGCGCGGCCAGCACCAGCGCATCCTCAAGAGCGAGGGCGGCCCCCTGAGCCCAGACCGGTGCAGTCGCGTGGGCGGCGTCTCCCACGAGCGCCACCCGGTCCCGGGTCCAACTCGGAATACGAACCTCTTCGAGGGGGGAGTGATAGAGTGCGCCGGGCTTAGCCAGAACCGCATCGAGAGTGTCGCGGACGAGTCGCGGAAACGATGCGAAGACATTTTGAAAGGCAGCCAGGTCCTGCCCCCGTCCGGCGGCCCCGCTTACTGAGACCCAGCCATAGACCTTGCCATGGTCGACGGGGATGAGCAGGAACAATCCGTTCGATCCTGCCCAAAGCGTCCATGCGTCAAGGCCTGGGTTCGGCGCCATGAAACGCCAGCTCGCAGGGGCGAGCATCGCCGCTCCGAGCTCGGAAGCACCGAACGTGTCGCGTCGAACCCGCGAGTGGACACCGTCGGCGCCGACGTGGAATCCGCCGGTTTCGGCCGTCCCATCCTGAAGCTCGACCGCGACGCCCCTTGGCATCTGCCGGACAGCGCTGATCTCAGATCCCGGCCGGAGATCGGTCGGGGGAAGGTCGAGTGCCAAGAGGCGCAGCAGGTCGGCGCGACGCACACAACGCGGGCACGCTTCTTCCCCCCAGAACGCTGCCTCGTCGATTCCGAAGATGAGGCGCCCGCTCTCGGTGCGGTACTCGCGCCGACGGACGGGCGAGCCGATGTTGCGCAGGGCTTCGCTCAAGCCGAGCTGCCCGAGGGCTTGGACTGCGTTCCCCGGCAGGTTGATGGCGAGGCCCGCATCGGCCGGCGTCGAGCGCCGCTCCAGGGTCAGCGAGGGAATGCCGCGTCGCTGCAGCGCTCGCCGCATGGCAAGTCCGGCGATACCGCCCCCGGCTATAAGCACCCGGCCCGCTGCGCTGTCGTCCATGCTGTCTCGCCTCGTTGCCTGGCCCGTCGTCATCGTGACCGCGGGCTCGTCAAGCGCAGGGCCATGCTGGAGAAGACACCATCCCGCCGGATCAGCCCGTGTATCAGGGCGGCGCCGAGATGGGCGAGGATGAGACCGAACAGGGCGTAGGCCAGCACCGTGTGAAGCGGACGCAGCCAGGCGTAGATCGTGGGATCGCGCGGCAAGATCGGCGGAAGCACCACCGCGCCGCCGAGCCCGATGGGGTAGCCGGCCGCCGACAGCATCGCCCAGCCGATAAGCGGCAACCCGAGCATCAAGCCGTAGAGCAGGATGTGCGAGGCGTGCGCCGCCTGTCGCTGCCAGCACGGAAGGTCCGCCGGCAGTTCGGGCGGCGGATGACGCCAGCGGTTGACGAGGCGGAGCGCCGCGAGGATCAGGATGCCGATCCCGAGGGGGCGGTGCAGCGCCACGAGGGCGTCATAGTGCGACAGGGAGGTCACCATTGCCACGCCGATGAACAGCATGGCCAGGATCATGCCGGCCATGGCCCAGTGCAGCAGCCGGGCCGGTCGGTTGAAGTTCATGGTGGTGCTCACAATCCGGCTCCTGCAGCGGGGACATCGTGGACGGCGCTTGGGGCCTTCGGCTCGCCAGCGCGTCGCGTGAAGGATTGCGCGTAGGCTGCCGAGCGCGCGCTGAGCAGCGGATCGTCCGATCCCGCGATGCCGGTGGGCAGGACCAGGGGGTCGAAGTTCACGTCACGGCAATTGCCGCTGGCCTCCGCTTCCGTCGCGGTGACCGCCACGCTCCCGAGATCGACGCTCGTCCGCTCGGCCGGCCAGGGATGCGTCGCGTCTGCCGTGGCATCGCCTGCTTCCCCGAGGGTGGCGAAGAGGTGCCAGCGCACGGGCGCCCGACGGACCGCGGACTCGAAGTCGTCGAAGAGGTAATTCTTGTCCGCACGTGCGGTCTGGGCCGCACTCTCGGCTGTGGCGGCCTGCTCCGGCACGAACGCCCAGCGAACGGGCGTTTCCGTGCCGTCTCCGGCGACGAACCGGAAGGCGTTCAAGCCTCGGAAGGTGTCGTCAGCGAAGCCGGAGGTGATCGTACGCGCCTTGATCAAGGCCGCCGCCGTCGTGCTCTCCGGGTTTGCGGCGAAGAAGGCTTTGAGCGCCTCCGGATCGGGCTTGCCCGTGGCCGGATCGGGCTTAGCGGCGAGGAGCTGGGCGTAGAACGCCTCTGGCGTCCGCACCGGGAAGACCGGGATGTCGTTGTTGCCGGTGCGCCATTCCTCGCCGTCGGGAAGTTGGAAACGGAGTGCGAGGCTGCGGACCGTGGTCGATGCATCCGCTGCGTAGGGCTGGCCGCCCGCGAGGGCGATGCGTCCGGTGATCGGGGTGATCTGACCCGCCGCGAACAGCGACGCCTTCGACAGGCGCTCGCCCCGGCCGGTGCTCTCGAAGCGGCCGGCGAGGCAGAGCCCCTTGGCGTGGTTGCGCCGGAACCCCGGATGCGGGCCGTTGACCCGCTCGAAGCGGTCGACGATCCGCGCCTGCGTCAGGGCGCCTGGCGAGAACCAGCCGCCGACATAGGCGAAGGCCCCAGCAGCGCCGGAAACGAGCGCCCCGATGGCACCGAGGCGCAGGAGGACGGCGCGCGCGTTCAGATCCGGGCTGACGCCGGTGAGGTCGTTGAGGAGGGACATCGCTGGCCTTCAGATCTTCTTCGCGGTGGCGCGGCGGATGTCATTGGCGAGCGGGTGAAGGACCGCTGGGTCGGCTGCTCCCACGAGGCTGTAGCCGAGTCCGTCCTGAGCCCAGGCGTAGCCGTTCGACGTCCCGGAGGTGTGCGGCTGCATCGGCGCGTCGCCGGGCACGGACATCGGCCGCATCAGCATCATGAAGCGCGCGCCGTGCCCGTCATCGTACATCAGCAGCCCGGCTGGCCCCTGGGCTGTTGCGACGAGGCGCCCTCCCATGAGGTGATAGCCGGAGCCGCTGAGGTCCGGCACGCTCACCGGCCGCCTGAGCCGGGCCGAGAACCAACCGGCAAGCTCGTCCCGATCGGCTGCGACGAGCTCGACCGGACGGGTGTGGTCCGGGGCATAGACCGCGTAGTTCATGCTCGCGGACTGGGCCAACGCCTCGATCCCTGTCGGCACCGGCGAGACCGCATCGCGCAGGCCCCAGCCTCCCGCTCCCCCGATGAGAAGCAGAAGCCCGGCTGCCATCGCCTGCCAGACGGGCCGTTGCGGGCGACGGCGTGCCTCGACGATCCGCGTCAGGTTCAGTTGGGCAGGGACCGGCTCCGCGGCGATGGACGCGAAGGCGGCCCGCATCTCCTCGCCGAGCGCGACGAGGCGGTCGACCCGTGCTTGCGCCTCGGGATGTTGGGCGAGATAGGCTTCGACCTCGCGCCTGCGGGCGGCATCCAGCCGCTCGTCCACGAGGCCTTGAAGATCGTCGTCGCTGATGGGACGCATGGTCATTTCACCCTCCGCAGGAGCGGGCGCTTGGCTGGAACGGTGGCGTCGGCGCCGTCCATGAGCTGGATCATCCGATCCCGGGCGCGGGACAGGCGGGACATCACGGTGCCCGTCGGGATGGCGAGGATGTCGGCGGTTTCGGCATAGGACAGCCCTTCCACCGTCACGAGGAGGAGGACGCCGCGCTGCTCCTCAGGGAGCGCATCGAGCGCGCTCATCAAGTCTCGGTGGCGCAGGCCGCTCTCCTGGGTCGGCGCCACCGCGAGGTTGGCCTCCGCCGTGTCCTCGATGGGCATGTGGGCGCCGCGCCGCGCGCGCTGGCGCATCTGCGTCACGGCGAGGTTGTGGAGGATGGCGAAAAGCCAGGTCCGCGTGTCGCGATCGACTTGGCGCTGGTGCCACCGACCGACAGCGCGCTCCAGGCAGTCCTGCACGAGATCGTCGGCATCGGTGGGATTGTGCAGGAGTGCGCGGGCATAGCGGCGCAGGGCCGGGATCAGCGGCTCGATGAGGCGCATCATGTCCGTCATGTCCGATCTCCTGGCATGGGCGGGACCCCTCCGTGTGCAAGCCAAACGATGTGAGCCTGCTCTGGGCTTGGCTTCGGAGGCATGGACGCTGCCAATCCGGGATTATTCCACGCACGCGGCGATCTATTTCAGACCCGCATCACGTACCCATGCTCGGTGATGTGGCTATGGATACGAGCATCAAACTTCTTTGATGCGACGCGAAATAAGCAGCCGAAGACGTCGTCTGTCCGGCATCCCTGCTTGACGCTGTTGGATCGAGCAGGACAGCACTGGAGAGCTGACATGACGATGCTCAAGAGTGTTTCGGCCATCGCTTTCGCGTCTGCCTGCACCCTTGCCGCCTTGACCGGCGCCTCCCGGGCCCGGACCGTTTCCCATCCCACCGAGGACCCAAGGACCACGGGCTCGGTCCTGCCGCAGGCGCAATCCACGTACTGGCTCGGCGGGATAGACACCGACAGCGGCAATGCCCGGAACCCAGCCCTGCCGGGCTACGCTCAGGCCCGCGGCCAGGAGACAGGCGGCCCCGTCCGTGAGCCGATCCCGAACTAACCCGGCGTTCCCCGAGTGCGGACGCGCCCGCGCTCGGGCGTTCGACACCATCCAGTCAAAGCAAGTTGTTTGAGACCGGCACCGCGGTCCAGACGCAGGTATCACGCGAGCAACCGGGGGCGGTCGCCCGTGCGCGGGTTCGACGGCAAGAAATGGCCAGCGTTTTGAAATTACAAACGTAACGCTCCCGCGTGCCGATGAAACGCTGCAGACATCTGCGGGAGGCAGACACTTGACAGGAGCAGCAAGGGTAAGTCGGCCTCTGAGCGCATTCCGATATGTCCCCTGTATCTGAGCATAGCCCACTCCGTCAGATATCCGGGTTAGAAGCCCCGATCATTGAGCGCAGACGTATTTTGATTATAAGCGAACTCCATTCGAGAGCGAGGAGCAGGTGATGTCAATGTTGGCCGATCAATCCGGCTTGAGGCCATCCCCAAAAACAGCGCCTCCCTACAGATTTAACTTCCGCGCTGCAGACATCGTTGTTGTCTCCGACGGGGTGCGTGATCTTGGACCTCCGGCCATCGCGTTCGGCGGCAGCCCAGCTGAAGAGTTTGAGCGGCGCCTGAAGTAAAATTGTTTGCCGGCCAAAAGCATTGCAATCCCCATTAATATTCCCGTTATCTCTATAGGCGGAAACATTTGATCTTTGAAAATGGGATCGGATCCTCGAAAATTTTCGGGAACAGTAGCAGCTTATTGCATAATCGCTCAATAGAAGCTGGCATCCGTCCAGGAAGCATAGACCCTGTTGTGTGCTCTCACCCTCATCGCGATAATAACGGCGGGCTGTGCAATGACAAAGGCAGCCTCCAATTTCCAAATGCTGCGATTTATTTGACGGAGATTGGTTTTTATTATTGGACCGACGGATAACATTTTGGATCATACATTGATGCCACGGTTCGGATAGCGTGAAACAAGCTGCCGCCATTGTAAAATCGGATTAATTTCTTTAAGAATAATAAGCAGTTTTGCCGGTAATAGAGACCATTTTTACGCCATTCCATTCCGCAGAACATAGAAGCTTTCGGCTTCACTCAGGTGATAATCAACTGTATATCATTGGTTACTTGGTGCATCATTCGGCTTCGATTCTTGATAACCCAAGAATCAAGTTTTTTTCTGACATTGAACCGAGCCATTCAGTAAAATCAAGGATAGGCCTGCTATCAATTATTGCTGTACGGCGCGCACGCTTATTTGCATGCCATTTTCCATGCCTGGTTTGGGTCATGTCGCTGTCGACGGCGACTGCTTTAGATGTCATCCTAGTGAAATTCGATGGTAAAATTTGATTATTATCCATCAAGTCTGAGTTTCTCTACCCTCAAGGAAACGATCATCAACCGGGGTGTTCGGACCCTCAAAGATCCGGAAACTCTCTTGCCAGGTGGTCGATCAGGGATCGGACGGCGGGCGGCAGGCCGCGGCGGGTCGTGAAAACGAGATGGACGATACCATCCCTGCTACGCCAGTCCCGGAAGACACGGACGAGCCTTCCGGCGTCGATGTGTGCTGCACAGGCGTGATCGGGCAGGAAAGCAACGCCCAGACCGTCCGCTGCGGCATCGCAGAGAACCGCGTAGTCTGCGCAGGTCAGGCGCGGCTCGTGGCGCATCACATGCGCTGTCCCGTCCTCGCGCTCCAGCATCCAGGTGGTTTCGCCCACCTCGTCGCTCGTTCCCATGGTGGGGACGGAGGCGAGATCGGCAAGGTCGGCCCCGAGGCCGCTCGCGACCCGCGGGCTGGCGACGAGGATCCAGCGGGAGCGGCCGAGCGACCGCATCGTGAGAGATGCATCGCTCGTCAGCTCGTGGCGGACGCGCAGCGCGACGTCGATCCGCTCCTCGATCAGGTCGACGGCTCGATCCGTTACGATGAGTTGGAGCTGGACCTTCGGAAAGCGGTCGAGGAAACATCGCATGATAGCGGAGACGACTTTCACGAGGTTCCGCGGGCAACTCATGCGGATGCGCCCGTGCGGTTCGGCCTGGGCTTCCGCGATGAGTGCCTCAGCCCGCTCCGCCTCCAGCATCATGGCGCGGCAGCGCTCGTAAAAGGTCTGTCCGACCTCAGTGACGCGGAAGCGCCGGCTGGAGCGCTCGATGAGCCGCACTCCAAGGCGGGCTTCCAGCGCCGAGACGCGCCGGCTCAGCTTCGACTTCGGCTCGCGAAGCGCCCGGCCAGCGGCGGTGAAGCCGCCATGGGCAACGACCTCGGCGAAGGTGACGTAATCGTTGAGGTCTGGGCGCATCATCGTTCCCCGATTGGAACGCTAAGTGCCATTTCCAAGACCTGTTCGCATCATCGTTCTGGGAGCATCTCTCTCGGCAGCGGCTCACACGCAGCCGAACTATGGAGAGCGATGATGACCAGCAGATTCCAGGACAAGGTGGTGGTGGTGACTGGTGGCACCAGCGGCATCGGCCTCGCTGCCGCCAAGGCCTTCTCGCGGGAGGGCGCCTCGGTGTTCGTGACCGGTCGCCGTCAGGACGCGCTAGACGCAGCGGTGGAGCAGATCGGCGGCCGGGTCACCGGCGTTCGGGGCGACATGGCGAACCTCGCCGACATCGACCGCCTCTACGATGCCGTCCAGCAGAAGCACGTGCAGATCGACATCGTCTTCGCCAATGCCGGCGGTGGCGCGTTCGCGCCGCTCGGTGCCATCACGGAAGAGCAGTTCGATAGCACCTTCGACACCAACGTGAAGGGCACACTCTTCACTGTCCAGAAGGCCCTTCCGCTTCTGAAGGATGGCGGCGCGGTGGTGCTGACCGGCTCGACCGCCGGCAGCGAAGGGACGCCGGCCTTCAGCGTCTATTCCGCTAGCAAGGCAGCCGTTCGCAACTTCGCGCGCACCTGGATCCTCGACCTGAAGGAGCGTCGCATCCGCGTCAACGTGGTCAGCCCCGGTGCGACGCGCACGCCGGGCCTCGTCGGCCTTGCCGGCGACGATGCCGACAAGCAGCAGGGCCTTCTCGATTTCCTGGGCTCGCGCATCCCCCTCGGACGCGTTGGCGAGGCGACGGAGATCGCCAATGCGGTCCTGTTCCTAGCCTCCGACGAGGCGAGCTTCGTCAACGGCGTCGAACTGTTCGTCGACGGTGGTCAGGCGCAGGTCTGACGAGGCGGGTTGAACGCTCATAGATCAAGAGCCGTCATCAACCGACACTACTCTCTCGGGCTCGCCTTCCCTGGTCCCTGTCCATGGTCAGCCGCCGAAAGCCGACAACGTGAGCAACCATGCCCGCTTCTCACCGAATTTCATGAGAAGCGGAATGGCTGCTTGCCACCGAGGCCGTGTGAGAACGCAGATCTCTCAGGTTCAAGCCGGGAGCGCTCGTGCCATCGTACCGCGCTGGCCCCTCCGAGACCGAAACGTTTGGCCACCGGACGCTGCGTGGGTCCCCCTGCATCGCCGACCACACGCCCGCGCAGATCGACCGACAGGGCTGGAGGCATGGCGTCCCTCCTGCGGAAACCTATCCAGTGAATCACACCCGATCCACACCGCCGGCCCCAAACGATTCAACCCGCAAGGGCCTGGCTCTAATGGCGCGTTAGGAGTGTCTCGCGCGTCGTCACCAGCGCCTCGACCAGCCGGAGCAGCCGCCGAATCGAGCCTCCCTGCCACCCTCGTCTGATCAGCGAGACGGCGTCACCGTCCAGGGTCGGCATGAAGGCGGGATTGAGGCCGCGATCAGAGGCGATCCGCTTGAGTACCGGGTCGAGAAGAGCCTCCAGATGCATCGCGCTGGGCGCAGGCATCTCCAGAACGCGCAGGCGATCGAGCAGCGGGCCGGGCAAATTATCGATGCTGTTGGACGTGGCAAGCCACGACACTTGGCTCAGGTCGACCTCGACCTGGAACGCCGGGTCCTGGTAGTTCCGGGCGGTCTCGGGCTCCAGCATCGGCAGCAATGCGTCCCACAGCCTGCCGTTGTCGGATCTGGTGGCGGCCTTTTCAAGCTCATCGATGAGCAGGCATGGATTGGCGCAGCTGGCCCTGGCCACGGCCATGACCGCGTGCGCCGGCTCGGACGTCGCCCAGCGGCGATCAAGCCCTCCGAGGGACGCCCCCGAATCCCGCGTCGCATCCACCCGCCAGAGCACCAAGCCGAGGTGATGGGCCACCCTAGTCGCGAAGCGACTCTTGCCGGCGCCGGGCGGTCCGACCAGGATCGTCGGGCGCAGGGTCGCATGCGTCCGTCCGACCAGATCGGCGAGCAGTCGATCGACGGTGACCTCGGCGTACGGAAATTCATACAGCAATGCGGCACGAACCGCCGCGAGATCCGGCACCGGGGCCAGCGGCAAGTGCTTGCCGATGATGTGCTCGTAGCCGCGGACGACCCCCTTGCTGCGATCGGTCCCCGTCTGCGGGATCGCCGGGACGACCAAGACGTGTCCCTCCGGTACGACCTCGGGTTTGAGGTCCGCATCCGGCATCGACGCCTCGATCCGCCCCGTGGTCGCCGTGTCGCGATGACGCGCCTCGCTGCGGGCCAGCGAGGCTTCGACGGCCTTCCGCTTGCGCCGCTCCCGCGTGGCCGCGCGCTCCGCGACCGGTAGCATCATACGATGTCCGACCGGCACGAGGGCGTGGACCAGCGGAACTTCGCTGGCGAACGGGTCATGGGCTCCGGCGGCCAGCACCGCCGCCGCAGCGGCGGCGTTGCTCGCTTCGCTCGAGAGCTCCAGTAGGGCATCGGCGAACGCATCGCCCCAAGCCGTCTGAAGGGCGGTCGCAAGATCGGTCGCGCCGATGACGTCGGTCTCGGCATCGGGCTCGGAAGCGCGGCCGAGCGAGAGGCGCGTCTGCGCCTCCGCGAGGCTGGCGAGTTGCAGGCTGAGGCTGGGTACGGCGTCGCGTTCGAGCCAGAGCGGCCGAGCGAGACGCGCCGCGGCTTCGCGATCATCGCCCCCACAGGAGAGCAGCATCACGATATCCGCGAGCGCGCGTGCCGCCGGCCGGTCGCGTTCGACCGCCCAAGCGTCGAGAAACAAGGTCAGGGCGCGTCGAGGGGCGATCCACCGGTGGTCATGCCACAGGGCCCCCCCCGACGCGGCGATCGCGTCGGTCCAGGCCGAGACCAGCGCCTCGGCCTCCGGGGCAAGAGTGGTGATCTCGACGGCGAGGCCGGTGCAGGCGTCCGGAATGCGCAGGTTCTGGTCGACGCAGGCGCGCAGGCGCCGCGGCAACATGGGCAGCAGCAGACGCCGCGCCGACTCGGGGTCGATCTGCAGCACCGCGGTTGTCGAGGAGAAAGTCATCCTTCGCCCCCCTTCAGCGGCCGAGGGCAGCGACGATGCGGTCGGGCCCGCGTCGAGAGGTGGAGCACCAAGCCCTGGCGAGCCATAAGGCCCCGAGGTCGGCCCGACGCCGAGCCCGCCGTCCGAGAACGTGGACAAGCAGTTCGATGGATGCGGCGTCCTCGAGTGCGGCGCACAGAAGGATCGCCGACATGGCCCGATCCAGGCGCCCCGGCAGGACCGTGGCTCCGGCGAGCGCGTTCAACGCGACACCGAGCGCTGCGGCCGGATCGGCCCGGCAGGCCGCGTCCCAGTTGGGCGAGGGCAGGGGCGGCGCATCGAGCAGAGCGGCCCGGAGACGAAGCTGCGTGTCCGGGTCGAGCGCCGTGGGTGCGAGGAGGCGCCACCACGTCAGAGGCGACGTCCGAAGCGCGGGCTCGGCGGACATACGCGGCCGGCCGGCATCGGGGTGGGAAGCGGGATTCATGAAGGCAAACCTGGAGAGCGCACCGGCGCGCAGGCGCGCGGCACGGCGATGAACGGAGAGGCTGGAAGTCGCGCCGGGCCTTCCGCCCGGCGCCAACGGGTGTGGTCAGAGCGAGGGCAACTCGGAGCGACGAGGGAGTGCGGCGCCCTCGCCGATGCCGAGGCTCGCCAGCGCGACCGTGAGAAGGTCCGGGACGGCGGCGCGCAGGCGGCGCTGAAGCACCGCGGTGACGGCCTCGACCGCGGCCGTCACCGGCACCGCGAACAAGCGGTCGATCTCGGGGCCCGAGACCGTCAGGTCATCGCCGTAACCGGCACGTCCGTAGATATCGATCAGCACCGCGCGCGCCGACGCGACCTCGAAGCCGAGGCTCGCCAGAAAGGCCCGCCCCTGGACCTGGGCACAGCGTAGAGTCCACTCGACCTGATGAATCTTCCTGGCCTCGTTCTTGCCGGAACCACGTTTGACCTCGGCGATGATGGCACGGCTTTCGTGCCGATCGACCACGATGAGGTCGAGGAACACGGTCTGGGCCACGGCTCCGGAGATCGCGATCGACATGTCGCCGAGCTGCGCGAGGGTGCTCGCGCGCACCAACTCCTGGGTGGGCGTCGTGATCGGCATCGCGACACCCCTCAGGACGATGTAGCGACCGCTGCGCTCCAGGACGTCCGTCATAGACATCTCGATCAGGCCACCGTGGCGCTTGACCACGGAGGCCAAAACCGAACCGAGCTGCGACAGGCCGGGCCCGAGCAGAGGATCGGGGACGAAGGTCGCCTTGAGTGCGCCGTCGACCGCCGCCTCGGCGGCGGCGAGGAGCTCGCTCCCGCACGCCTGAGGGATCACGGCGTGGGTGAAGGAGCAGCCGACTGCAGCGGCGCTGCCGAGCGGGACGGTGACGCGTGAATGATGTTGCGGACTGGCGGCGGGCTGGCCGCGCGCAGACGTCCGGTGCCGGACGCCGCGGTGGGCGGCCGGGTGGGAAACGACGATGGGCATACGGGGAGGTCCGTCCAGGTGACACCCGCCAGCGGCCGCCCGCCGCGATGCGGCAGGACGACAAGCAGGTTCGTGCCGTGGCCGCTGCCACCGGCATCGATCGAGCATCGGGATTGCAGGAAAGCGAGGTGACGCGCGTCCGCACCGGGTGGGTGCGCGGGCGAGCCTCAGGCGATCATGCGCTTTGCCGGAAAGGACCTGGCGCGCCGCTCGTATTTCGTGCCGTGGGGCGGTTTCACGGACGCGACAACGTCGGTAGTGAAGGTCTCAGCCATGGGTCTGTATCCTTTGCCGATACGGATCGTGGTCAGGCCGGCGCAGGTGCTGCTAACACCAGTGTCGGCCGCCCCCTGCTAAAGGGCGGCGTGGCACATGCGACGGATCAGCCACTCGTGAACCTGGCCTGGTCGGAAGCCTTTGGGAAGCGCCGATTTGGAGAAATTTCCGGCCAAACATGCCGTTCCCTGTGGGAGCGTTAACGGAAGCCTGGCCGCATCCGAATTCAGACCGTCCCTCTACGTGCGTGCCCACGCGTCTTCCTACAGCATCGGTCGCACGGCCGGTCGGATCGATCACCGTAGCGTACCGGCTGTCCGAGCGCTCCGCGGAGCAGCTTCCGATCGCAAGACGACGACGGTGGACGGATAGCGGCCGATTCGCCGCGCTCGCCGGTTGCCAACTGAGCGAGATCGTGAGGCTGAGAAGGTCCCAGTTCGACAGGGCACAGCCATGCTGTCGGCTCGAGGGACGAAAGGATGGCACCCTGGTCCGGCGAGTCCGGCAAATCAAAGTAGCTGTGCTTCCGATTCTCGAGGGCCGCGCGCGGATCCGGGTTCGATCAAACTCCTGCCGATGGCCAGCGGAGAGCAGGGACCGTTCATCAGCCTCGACGACGCCCTGACGCGCGTCGTCGGCCCAACTGGGCTGGGTCGCGTCTCGGTGCGCATTGTCCGGCATTTGCTCGCCTCGACCGCCGGCGAACGTGACGGACATGGCGCCGCGATCGGCGCGATGCTGCGTCGGGCGAGATCCGGCGTCCCCTGGGAATATATCCGGGCCTGTCGCCGGCAATGACGTCGGTTGCAGGCTCCGCACGTGCGCGAGAGCGGCAGCCGACGTTCGTCTCCGACCGGCGTCGCCAGTCCGGCACCGGGGGGTTGCTCGCGCGCAGAGACGGTGATGGACCTGCACCACAGTCGATATCGCGGGCTGGCTAAGATTTGCCTCCAACGCCGACTGACGGCGACAGCCATCAACGACGTTCGGCTCGCGGCCCGGGTCGAGGACGCGCCCGCCGCTGGAACCGGATTTACTGCGGCTCCGGCCTCGACAGGCCGAGATGCCCGCGCAGGGTGGTTCCCGTGTACTCCGTCCGGAACAGGCCGCGCTCTTGGAGCAGCGGAACGACCTCTCGGACGAAATCGCTCAGCCCCTCGGGGAAGAAGGGCGGCATCACGTTGAAGCCGTCCGCGGCCCCACCCTCGAACCAAGCCTGCATGCGGTCGGCGACGTCCGTCGCCGTGCCGACGATCATGTGGTGGCCGCGCCCCGCTGCCACCCGCAGGGCGAGCTGGCGTATGGTCAACCGCTCCCGGCGGGCCAGCCCGGTGAGGAGTTCGGCGCGGCTGCGCAGCTGATCCGAGATCGGGAGGTCCGGGAGCGGCCCGTCCAAATCGTAGGTTGCCAGCGAATGGCCGAGACGCTCTTCCAACAGCGGCATCGCCTTGGCGATCTCCGTCCACCGATCGAGTTCGATCAGCTTCGCGCTCGCCTCCTCCAGCGTCCGACCGATGACCGGGAGGATACCCGGCATGACCGCCACGGTCGCGGGATCGCGGCCGAAGCCGGCGACGCGCTGCCGGAGGCTGGCGTAGAATGTCTGCGCCTCCTCGATGGTCTGCTGGGCGGTGAACACCACGTCGGCCCTGCGGGCGGCGAGATCCTGGCCCGGACCGGACGAACCGGCCTGGATCAGGATCGGGTGGCCTTGCGGCGAACGTGGGATGTTGAGCGGGCCCTTGGTACGGAAGTAGCGGCCGACATGGTCGAGCACCCGCACCTTCGCGGGATCGGCGTAGATGCCGCGTGCCTTGTCCTTCACGAAGGCGTCGTCGTCCCAGCTGTCCCAGAGGCCGCAGACCACGTCGACGAACTCCTCGGCGACGGCGTAGCGCTCGTCATGCGCGGGATGGTCCTTCGAGAAGTTGTCGGCGGTGCGCGCGTAGGAGGTGGTGACGACGTTCCACGCCGCCCGTCCGCCGCTCAAATGATCGAGCGACGCGAAGGCGCGGGCGGTGTGATACGGCTCGCCGTAGGTGGTCGAGGAGGTCGCCGCGAGGCCGATGCGGCTCGTCACCATCGCCAGGGCGCTCAACAGCGTCAGCGGCTCGAAGCGCGCGATCATCGACGGATGCGCGTCCACCGCGCTGGTAAGGCCGTCCGCGAGGAACACCATGTCGAACTTGGCGTCCTCGGCCATCTGCGTCACCCGGCGCAGGAGGTCGAAATTCTCGCTGCCGGCCTCGGCGCGCGGGTGGCGCCAGCCGGAGACGTGATGGCCGGCTCCCTGCAGGAACAGGCCGAGATGCATCTGTCGCGGGGTCGTCGTCATGGGCGGGCTCACGGATGCGGTTCGGGGGCGGCTGGAATGCTCACGGCTGCAGCCGTCGCGCGAGAAGGCCGAGGAGGTGGGCGAGATCGTTTCCGTCGTGCATGTTGCGCACGAGGTCGGGCACCGGACGCAAGGCCTCCGAACCGGCGGTCGCGTCCCGGAACTTGTCGTCGGGATCCGTGAGCCCAGGCAGGCCGTCGATGCGCCGGCAATTCGTGCGGCCCGCGGGGTCCGTGATCTCCACCACGACGAAGCGCGTGCTCGGGTCTGAGGAAAGGCGGCGGGCGGACGGATCGTGCCGGCGCTCGACCCGCGCCGCCAGCGCCGCGAGGTCGGGGCGGACCGGACGCGCGTCGAAATGGTCGATCCGGACCGCCCCGTCCACCAGGGCCGCGGCCAGGATGTATTCCGGGCTGAACCGTGCCTCGATGCCGGTGCGCGGCGTCCGGACCACCAGGGCCGCGTCGCCCCCCGGCGGGAAGGTGATCGTCGCCCCCGCCAAGTCGCGGATCCCCTCGCGGTGGAAGGCGAGGCCGGCCACTGCCACGGGGTGGGCCGCCGTGCAGCAGGGGAACGCCTTGAGGGTCAGGCCGGGGCGGACGATCTGCCAGGGGGCGCCCCAATCTTCCAGCAGCCGCTCGGGCGCCGCCTCGCCGAAGCCGTAGGCCTGCAGGAACCCGTTCGCGCCATCGAGGCCGTCGTCGGCGCCGGACAGGCCGGCCTCGGCCAGGAGGGCCGCCGCCAGGCCGTTGCGGGCGGCGAGCCCGGCATGGAGCGGCTTCGCGTCGGATCCGAATTGCAGCCGCAGCCCGGCGGCCTGCGTCGCGGCGAGACCGAGGGCGATCGCGGTCGTCCCGGCGGTGAAGCCGCGCAGATGCGCGATCGCGGCCGCCGCACCGAGGGGACCGAGGGTGGCGGTGGCGTGGAAGCCGCGCTCGTAATGGGCAGGGCCGATCGCGCGCCCGAGATGCGCCATCGTCTCCAGCCCGACCAGGTAGGCGGCCAGGAACGCGACCGCGGTGGGGAGCGCGTCCGGGTCGAGGGTGGCGAGCAGCGCCGGGACGATCACGGTGGTCGGATGGCCGCGCACGCTGGCCTGCACGTCGTCGTAATCGAGCACGTGGCCCGCATGGCCGTTGAGGAGGGCAGCGAGGAACGGGTCGGCCGGCTGCCCGGAGCCGATCACCAGGGCACGACCGGGCGCATCGCCGAAGACGCCGCGCAACGTCGCGAGCGACGGGTCGGTGCTGCCCGCCAGAGCGCAGGCCAGGAAGTCCACCAGCGCGACCCGCGCCGCCATCATGGCGGCCGGATCGGCGTCCGGGCGGGCGGCGACGATCGCCTCCGCGAGGGCGGCGGTGCGCGGGTTCGGCATCAGATCCCCTCCCGGTCCTGCACGGCGTCCCGGTAGCCCTGGAAGCCGCCGATGAACTGGCGGATGCGCGGATTGCCGGACCGATAGAACAGCTCGGCCGGCGGCGCCTGCGCGACGATCCGGCCGTTCTCGGTGAACGCGATCGTGTCGCTGATCTCCTCGGCGAAGCGCATCTCGTGGGTGACGAGGATGCTGGTCAGCCCGTCGCGGACCAGCTCCCGGATGACGGCGAGCACCTCGCCGACCATCTCGGGATCCAGGGCGGAGGTGACCTCGTCGAACAGGACGAGGTCCGGCCGCATGGCCAGCGCCCGCGCGATGGCGACGCGCTGCTGCTGGCCGCCGGACAATGCGCCCGGATAGGCCGCGACCTTGTCGGCGAGGCGGACCCGGGCGAGCAGGTCGCGGGCCAGGGCCTCGGCCTCGGCCCGCGGCACGTTGAGGATGCGGGTTGGCGCGATGGTGATGTTCTCCAGCACGGTGAGGTGCGGGAACAGGTTGTATTGCTGGAACACGATGCCGATGCGCTTGCGCAGGGCGATCCGCTCGGCCTCGGTGCGCAGGGTGTCGACCCGGGTGCCGGCCACCGTGATCCGGCCCGCCTGCGGCTGGGCGAGCCCGTTGATGCAGCGCAGGATCGTGGACTTGCCCGATCCGGACGGTCCGATGATCGAGACCGCATCCCCCTTCGCCACCGTGAGATCGATGCCCTTGAGCACTTCGGCCGCCCCGAAGGACAGGTGGACGTCCTGAAGCTCGACGAGGATCGGCCGGGGGGTGGAATCCTGTGCCATGGGGCGGCGATCGACTTTCATCGCGGGGCGAGGCGGCGTTCGAGGCGCCGCGTCAGGCGCGAGATCGGGAAGCAGAAGAGGAAGAAGGCGGCGAGCACCGTGAGGTAGACCGCGATGGTGAAGTCGTCGCGGCGCACCGCCGTGCTCGCGTCGGTGGCCGCGTGCAGCAGCTCGTGGACGCCGACCAGGGAGGCCAGCGCCGTGCTCATGGTGATCGAGGCGTAGAGGTTCATCCAGGGCGGCAGCGCCCGGCGCAGGCACTGGGGCAGGATGATCCAGCGCAGGGTTTGCCCGCGGGACATGCCGACGCCCTTGGCGGCGTCCCACTGCGTGGTCGGGACCGACTGGATCGCCCCGCGGACGATCTCGGCCACGTAGGCGCTCGCCGGGATCGCGAGCCCGAACACCGCCTTCAGCCAGTCGGGAAAGGGCAGGTAGTTGCCAGCCACCACGATCTCGAATGGGAAGATGTAGGTGGTGGCGAAGATCAGCACGAGGTGCGGCGCGTTGCGGAAGACTTGCACGTAGGCCACCGCCGGGGCTCGCACGAGCCGCGAGGCCGACAGCTCCATCGCCCCCAGCATGACGCCCGCGAGCGTGCCCGCGCCCATGGCGAGCACGCTGATCAGGATGTTCATGGCGAAGCCCGAGGCGAGATAGGGCAGCCAGTCGAGCAGGTCGCGGGCGAGCCGCGCGTCGAGCACGAACCACAGGAGGAAGCCGGCGGCGGCGAGACCGAGCCATGCCAGGGCCGGACCGAGGGTGGCGCGGCTTCGCGCGGGGAGCGCGGCGGTGCTCACACGCCGTAGCCCGGGACGGCGAGGCGACGCTCCACGTACCGGCCGACCTGCGACAGCACCGTGTTGATCAGGCCGAAGAACAGCAGGATCACGATCATCAGTTCGAGGACGTTGTCGCGCTGCGTCCAGATCATGATCGACGCATAGGTGACCTCGCCCACCGCGATCGCCGACCCGATTGTCGTCAGCTTCACGAGGTTGACGAGGTTGTTCACGATGGCCGGCATCGCCGTGCGCAGGGCGAGGGGAAGCGTCACGAAGCGCAGGACCTCGAAGGCGGAGAAGCCGATGGCATGCGCCGTCTCCACCATGGCTGCCGGCACGGCCTCGATCCCGCCGCGCAAAGCTTCGGCGTGGAAGGCGGCGACGTGGAGCCCGGTGACTGCGACCACCCAGAAGAACGGCGTGAACGGGTTGTGGGCCGCGCCGCCGAGCGCCTTCGACAGCAGCATGTTGAGCGCGAAGAACGCGAACATGAGCTGGACGAGGGTCGGGGTGTTGCGGGTGAGCTCGACATAGGCCCGCACCGGGCCGGCGAGCCAGGGCCGGCCCGAGGTCAGGGCCGCCGCGAAGGCCACGCCGGCCGCAAGGCTCAGCGGGATTGCCAGGAGCACGAGCAGGAGCGTGGTGCCCATGCCGGCGATCCAGGGCCGGACCTCGGACGCGCTGAGGAGGAAGTCGTAGTGCAGGCCGACCTCGCCCGCGAGGGCGATGAAGGTCCGGACGGCTTGGTCGATCATGCCGGCAGCGACGCGGTTACGGCTTGGCGGGCGCGGCGTATCTGCGCCGTGCCTCCTCCAGGAAGGTCGGATCGACCAGACGGTTGGCCTTGGCCATCTCCAGCATCGCACCCGAGGCATGGAGATCGCGCACCGCCGCGTCGAGCGCCGCGCCGGTGTCGCGCTCGCCCTTGCGCAGCCAGATCACCGAATCGGCCGGCTCCAGCTCCGTCGGGATGACGATGGCGAAGTCCTTCCACTCGTTCGGGCGGTCGGCGAGCAGCAGCTTGATCGTCGGCGCCACGTGGACGGCGACGACGCAATTGCCGCCCTGGAGCGCGAGCATCGATTCCGGCTGGCTCGGGATGCCCTTCACCTCGGCGCCGTAGGTGTCGGTCAGGGGCTGCGCGTAGTTCGAGCCCTGCGAGATGCAGACCGGCTTGCCCTTCAGGTCCGCCCAGTCCTTGATCCCGCTGTCCTTACGGCCGAGCGCGGCACCGCCGGCTCGGTCATACGGGGTCTGCACGTGATCCATGATCTTCGCGCGATCCTCGGTGAACTGCATGTTGGCGATCAGGACGTCGACCTTGCCCTGCTGCAGGAACTGCACGCGGTTGGGCGGCGTGACGGTGACGAGCTCGACCTTCACGCCGAGCTTCTCGGCCAGCGCCTTCGCCAGGTCGATATTGAAGCCCTTCTCGGCCCGGCTCTGCGGATCGATGTAGCCGAAGGGCGCACCCGACAGGATGATGCCGACCGTGAACTTCTGCCGCCCCTTGATCCGGTCGAGCGTCGCGTCCGCCTGGGCCGTCTGGCTCGTGACCGTGCCGAGGGAGACCAAGGCGAGCATGCCGAGACAGGATTTCAACGACGATGTGCGCGCCATGACGGCTCCGGTGTAATGCGCGAGGCGGGCCCATCCTTACGGGGGACGTGGACGCGCGAAAAGCCGGAATGCGCCGCGCCGCCGAAGTCTCGCCCAGGCTGAGGAAGAGTCTGCACTGCTGCCGGTCAAGGCGCGATCCGAGCGTCCGGACGTGCATCGACCGCCCACGGCTTGGCCACTGAGCGTCGTCGATCATCGCGATGAAGGAAAAAGGTGGGCCCCGGGGCCGAAGCCCCGGGTTCTGTTTCTACGGCTGCCCTGCCGCAAGATGCTTACGCCGCGAGGCGGGCATCCATGACAACGTTATCGTTGGCATTTAGAGTTTTGGTCAGGTGCCCGGAACAGGGGTTGCCTGCGCCGAACCGGTCGAGTCCTTACCGAAGATCGCATCTTATCCTGCCGAAACAGGGTAGAACTCGCGGTCCCTTTACCGTCCAGTCGAACCTAACTTCGCCCCCAGCAGAAACACCCTGGCCGCAATCGACGCCCGTTAAGGGCCGTCTGCGCTGCCCCGTGAAAATCACCGGGCAGGATGTTTTTGGTGGAGGCGCCGGGTACCGCCCCCGGGTCCTGAAACGTTATTATGAACCGGTCATCAACCTCGCGGACATTCTACCGCGTACGCGCCGGAAGGTCCACTGGTTCGTGGCGGCATCGCAGACCGCCGTACCGTCATGCGGAGGGCGCCGGCCCGGAAGGGCGGCGCGCTGTCGCCGCCGGTCGCTCGCACCGGCGGGGTTTGGGCGTTATGGGCTTACCCGCCATCGATAGCCGCGGCCGCGCGCGGCCGTCCGCAAATCCAGGCAGGGAAAGTCGAGCATGCAGAACACGTTGGGCCTCAACCGCACCCTAGGCGGCGCCATCGGCGTCATCGCGCTGGTCTCGGTGCTCAGCAGTGGGGCGGTCCTGGTCACCCGCGGGCAGCTGCAGGACGCCAACGACGTCCTCGACCGGTCGAACCAGACGATCCGCGGCCTCGACGCGTTCCGCAACGCCATGCTCAACCAGGAGACGGGGCTGCGCGGCTACCTGATCACCGGACGGGATGGCAGCCTCGAACCCTACCGGCAGGGACGGCCGGCCCTGGACGCGGCGATCAACCGCCTCAGCCTCCTGATCGGCACCGACGCGACGGCGTCGCGGCTTCTGGCCGATGCCGCCACGGCGGCGCGCACTTGGCAGACCGAGATCAGCGAGGCGGCGATCAAGGGCGCAGCCGACCCGGCGACCCGGCCCGAGGCGATCCGCATCGAGGCCGAGGGCGCGGGCAAGCAGCTGTTCGACACCCTGCGGTCCAAGCTGGGCGCCATCGAGACCGCCGAAGAAGCCCGCCGGGTCGCCTTGAAGCTGCGCGTCGCCCGGGCCGAGCGCAACGAGAGCCTCGCCCTGTGGGGCGGCACCCTGATCACGCTCCTGATCTGCGCCGGGATCGGGCTTGCCATCAACCGCCTGATCGTCCGGCCCCTCGGGGCCGTGTTGGGCTTCGTCGAACGGGTCGGCGCGGGCGATTTGTCCGGCCGGCTGCGCTCCGGCGGGCGTGACGAGATCGCGCGCCTGGGGCGGACCCTGAACGCGATGGTGGACAACCTGTCGGACCTCGCCCGCACGAGCCGGGCGGCCACCGCCGACCTCAACGCCGCCGCGGCCGAGATCCGCGCCTCGGCGCAGCAGCAGGCGGCGTCGGTCGAGGAGCAGTTCGCGGCCGTGCAGGAGACTGCGGCCACGGTGGACGAGATCACCCATTCCGGCGCCCAGATCGGCAAGCGTGCCACCGAGGTGATCGCCACCGCCCAAGCCACGGCCCAGACCTCCCGGCAGGGCCTGCGCGCGGTCTCCGACACCGCCAAGGCGATGGACGCGATCCGCGAGCAGGCCGAGGCGGTGGCCGGCAACATCGTCAGCCTGTCGGAGAAGACACAGACGATCGGCGACATCATCGAGACGGTCAACGACATCTCGGAGCGCACGCACCTGCTGGCGCTGAACGCCGCGATCGAGGCGGCGGCGGCCGGCGAGAGCGGGCGCAGCTTCGCCGTTGTGGCCTCCGAGATGAAGCTGCTGGCCGACCAGGCCAAGGCGGCCACCGGTCAGGTCCGGGGGATCCTGGGCGAGATCCAGCGGGGCATCAACACGTCGGTGATGCTCACCGAGGAGGCGGTCAAGCGCGCAGCGGCCGGCAAGACGCGCTCGGACACGACCCAGCGGACGATCGAGGAGATCACGGCGCGGGTGGAGGAGAACGTGCAGACGTTCCAGCAGATCGTGGCCTCGACCAACCAGCAGCAGCTCGGGATCGAGCAGGTGATGGGCGCGCTGCAGAACATCCGCCAGGCCAGCCAGCAGACGGCGGCCGGCACCCGCGAGGTCGAGGCGGCCTCGGCCAACCTCACCGAACTCGCCCAGGCCCTCATGGCCCTGGCCGAACGCTACCGGCACTAAGGGCGGTACCGGTCCCGGGTCATCCGAGGCCGCGGCTCACCTTTGCGCAATGGAAAAACCCCGGGTGCCAGGGGCACCCGGGGTTCTGCACGGCCGGAGCGGCCGATTTGACCGGGCTGGGATGCCGAAGCGGCTCCCGGCCAAGACGACTTCCGGCGAAGACGACTCCCGGCGTTAAGGCCGGGAGCGTCGCGGGTCCTAGTACGAGCCGAACTTGTAGTTCAGGCCGGCGCGGACGACGGCGAACTCGTCGTCGCGGCGACCGATGGCGCTGTAGGCCACCGGGACGAGGTTGGCGGCGTTGACGACCAGGGCGCCCTGGTTGCGGTTGCCGCGCTCCAGGTTGACGTACAGACCTTCGATCTTGAACGTCACGGCCGAGGAGCGGAAGAAGTTCAGGAACGACTCGGTGGGGAGGGCGAACTCGACACCGCCGCCGACGGCGTAGCCGGTGCGGAAGCTGTCGTTGCCGGCGTAGCCGCCGAACGAGCGGTCGGCGCTGCCCGAGCCGTAGGCGAAGCCGCCGGTGCCGTACACGAGGGTGCGGTCGAAGGCGTAGCCGAGGCGGCCGCGCACGGTGCCGAAGTAGTCGAGGCTCGACAGGCCGCGCGGGTCGGTGACGTAGTAGCCCGGGGCGACGGCGCCGTTCACGAAGGCGTTGTTCCGGCTACGGCCGAAGTCGAGGTACTGGGCGTCGGCCTCGATGCCGACGACCACGCCCGAACCCGGGGTGAATTGGACGTTGTAGCCGATCTGCGCGCCGCCGGAGAAGCCGTCCTGGCTGCGGTTGCGGAAGGTGGCGGTGGTGCCGGGAACGGCGAACGGGGCCGGGACGCCGAAGGTGGAGTTGTTCGAGCGGCTGCTGGCGTCGAAGGCGTAGCCGGCGTTGAAACCCGCGTAGAAGCCGGTCCAGGTGAACACCGGCACCGGGGTGAACACGGGCGGCGGGGCGGCGCGACGCGGCAGGTCGGCGGCGGCAGCGGCGCCGGTCAGGGCGGTGAAGGCGGCCAGGGAGGCGAGAAGCTTGGTCATGCGGGGTAATCCAGGACGTGAAATCTGACGCCATGACTACCAATCCGTCGGGAAGAAAGCTGTAGTTTTACGGACACACCCGCCGGCAACGACACCGGGCATCATAGTAAACCGGCGGTAAATGGCTGCGGTCCGCCAGACATCATTCGGGAATACTGGGCCGACTGTGACAACGCCGACGCCGCGCATCGGTTGCGGCGACGCGGCGGTTGCCGAGCCCCTGTGGCCGAAGAGCGACAGAACGGGTTCGCGGAGGGCAGCAGAAGGATGGCGGCAGTGCTCGCGTTCACATTCCGTACCCACTGTGGCCCGGGGGCGGCAGCGGCTTTTCGGGGGCGCTGCTAGACAGCTCGACGTCTCTGGATGCCGCGCATGTCCAATCGACCGATCCTCCGCCGCATTGTCTTGGTCCTGGGGCTGATGGGCATCCTGATGGCCTTGGCCGACGTCGTCGCCCGCCGGGAGCTGACGCAGGCGGCCCACGAGACCTTCGGGCGCGGTGGCGCCATTTCACGGACGGCCGAGGCCACCGATTAGAGCCGCTCCCGATCGCGCCGCCGGGGCCCGCAAGGCTGCGGTAAGGGCAGCCGGTCGGACCGATGACGGACGGGAGAGCGTCGGCGCACGCCTCAGTACGGCCGGATCGTTCCGCAGATACGATTCCACGCCACGACCGAGCGACGTGTCGAGGGCCGGCGGAGTGTTGATGCCGGAAGCGCGGCAGAACCGAACGCCGCGCTGCGCCGTTGAGGGACGTGATGCCGGCCGAGGAGCGGTCGGGGTCGCATATCCACGCCCATGGCCTGCGAGCTTCCGATGACCCGTCCGCGTCGCGTGGGCCTGCCCTGGTACGCCCCGGAGCATTACGAGGCGCTCCGCGCCAGCCTCGCCGACGGACCGCGGCTGCCGCCTCGGTACGAGACTTGGCGGATCGCCACCGAGCAGATGGAGCGCGAGGTCCAGCGCAGCGGCGTCGCCGTGATACGCGTGTCGATCGAGCCCGCTGCGTTCGCGGCGTGGTGCGCCGATAGCGGCGTGCTAGCCGACGGGCCAGGCCGGGCCCGCTACGCCGCCGAGGTTGTGGCCGCCGCCGCCCCGGCTTGAAGGGCGTCCGCCGCTCAGAACAGCGCGACCAGCGCCACGCCAGCGATCATGAGGACGGCACCCAGCATCCGCCAGAGGCTTGCCGGGTGCACGGCGAAGCCGACCCAACCGTAATTGTCGAGCACGATCGACGCGACCACGCCCACGGTGACGATGATGCCGAGGAAGGACGCGGCGCCGATGGCCGGCGACGCGTAGAGTTGGGCGAGGATCAGCAGGATGCTGAGGAACCCGCCGAGCCAGGCCCACCAGGGCACCTGCGCCCATTGCTGCCCGCTCGGGATCTCGAGCTTGCCGACGGCGAGGCCGCCCACCAGAAGGGCGGCCGTACTGACCAGCAGCGTCAGCAGGGCGGCCGTAATCGGCAAGCCGAGGGATTTCGACAACGTCGCGTTCTGGCCGGGCTGGATCGCATTGGCGAGGCCGGCGAGGATGGTGAGTCCGTAAAGATACCACATGCTCCGCTAGCTCTTGGACCTGCGGCCAAGATCCGCCGCCCGCCCGCGCATTTTTGACGCGCCTGGCGCGGGCGGCGGTGCGGCCCCGCCGATCCACGCAGGATCGTGCGCGGATCCTAGGGCGTGACCGGCAACCGCCCGACCACGGATCCGGACGCGTCGCGCACGATCAGGATCCACGCTTCGTCGGGATCTGCGGTCGCCAACTCGGCGGCCATCTCCCGGATCACGCTCCGGGCCTCCTCCAGGGCCGCATCTAGACTGACAGCCTCGACGCCGTCCTCGTCGCGGATCGCCTCGGCGCCGTTCTCGATGTCGAAGTAGAAGCGCTCGGGCATCTGGCAGGTCCCCCAGATCGAATCCCCCGTAAGGGTCCATGAATTCGGCTACGTAGTGCGTAACAGCACAGCAGCATTCAAAAACAACGATAAACCTTAAAATATCTCAAATCTGAATTGGCTGCGTGAGTTGCAATTATGTCGAGATTTTGGCGAGACGATCCACTAAAGCTTTTAGCGATCGCCTTCCGAACCAAGGCCCTAAGGCCCGCTGAGGTGGCGCTCCTTCCTTGGGGCACTTGCCATGTCGACGTGTAACAAACCGGACTCGGCCAAGAAAACCGACGCGCCGTCGGACAGTAAAGACCAGCTGCGCAACCACATCCGGCGCGTGTTGCTGTGTATCAAGACCCGGTCGGCGCAGAAGTAGTTGCTGCGCCACCGCGCAGAGTGCGATCGACCATCCGGCATACGAGCTCGGCGTGAGGAGGCCCGGACAGGGTCTGGCCGCGACGCTTTGCGGCATAACCTGACCGTCTGTCGGCGGCCCGCTGTGGCGTCCCTGCGCTGGCGCGGCCCGCCGACAGACGGCATCGTCGCGTCATGGTGAAGCCCGGAACCCCGACCTGCGAAGTCTCCGTCGAAGGAGCCTGGGTGGCCATGACGGTCGACGAGGCGCAAGCGCGCCATCGCGACGCCCTCAAGCGCTGCCCGGCCTGCTTCGGACGCCTGATGATTCAGGGTGGCTATACGGCGGTGCGGCGCGCTTCGCCGTCACATTTCCGCGTCCACGATGGCTGCCCGCTGATCCCGCGCCACTACAAGGG
Organism: Methylobacterium sp. CM6246; assembly: GCF_054818005.1. Taxonomy (NCBI): domain Bacteria; kingdom Pseudomonadati; phylum Pseudomonadota; class Alphaproteobacteria; order Hyphomicrobiales; family Methylobacteriaceae; genus Methylobacterium; species Methylobacterium sp. CM6246. The sequence continues at coordinate 3,941,926 of NZ_JBTXKY010000001.1, read as the reverse complement.
CGCGCCATCGCGGCACCCGGCGGCGATCAGCTAGACGAGGGTCTGCCGTTTTTTCAGCGGAAGCCGTCCCGATGCTCGGCGCATCGGGGGCACCGAAGCTCCGCGACCGTTCGAGATCGAGACTCAGCGCTGTACCGCCTCGATGTCGTCCTCGAAGATCGAGTCGGGCTGGCAGGCGTGCCAGTCCTTCTTCTCGTCGGTCTGCCCTTTGCGACCCCAGCAATAGCCGGCCTGGGCCAGGCGTCCGCTTAGTCGGTCCCGGAGCCGGCACTGCTCGCGGATGACGGCAGGATCGCCGGATCCCTCGCATCCGAGCGCGGCCCGCGCCTCCGCGCTCAGCAGTTCGGGCACCGTGGGCGGCGGCTGCTGTGCGAGTGCGACCCCGGCAGCCATACTGAGGGTGAGGGCGGCGAGGGCGGTGCGCATCCCGGCACGATACAGGCCGGCGGAGCCTTGTCGAGACGACGACCGCGTCGAGCGGGCACGGCGGCCGGTCCGCTCACTAGGGCGCGCGGTCATCACAGGGGTCCGCATCTCAGGGATTTACCGCCGGTCGGGCACGCTATCGCCCGCGCAGGAAGAAGAACCAGATCAGGATGAGGACGGGGATCGGGACCCCGATCAGCCACAGCAGACCACCCGTCAGCATCGCGCTCTCCTTGAACTCTCCGAAGGGCAACCCCGTGCGGAGCGGGACCGTTCCGGCATGCCGGCGGTGCAGTCGGCCCCGTTGTCAGAAGGTTGCAACCAGCGCCACACCGGCGACCATCAGGACGCCGCCGAGGATGCGCCACAGGCCGGCGGGATGCGTCTCGAAGCCGACCCAGCCGAAATGGTCCAGTACGATCGAGGTGATCACACCAGAGGTGACGAGAAGGCCGAGGAACGGTGCGGCCCCGATCTGCCGCGCCACGATGAATTGCGCCAGGATGATGCAGCCGCCCAGGATCCCACCGAACCACGCCCACCAGGGCATCGCCATCACCTGATCCGCCGTGGGCCAGGTGAGCCTGCCGGAGAGGAGGCCGACCACGAGGATGCAGGTGGCAGTCCCGGCCGCCACCACGAGCCCCGCGGTCAGCGATTCGGCAAGCCCTTTGGAGAGCGCCCCGTTCTGCCCCGCCTGGACGGCATTGGCGACGCCCGCCAGCAAAACGAAGCCGTACAGGTACCACATGGTTGAGATCCCGATCTGTGACGGCACGGGTTGGCGACACGGTCGGGGCCGTGGCGGCGCACAACCGAGGTCGGTGACCTCTCATACTGCCGCGACAACCGCGCGGAGATGGTCCGACGGGGTGTCGGATGCCTGTCAGAGCACCCCGTCCGGCTGCGGTCCGGCGGTATCCATGCGGTCGGCCAGATCCTGCACGACCTCGTGGACGAGGGGCGGCCAGGGCACGTTGCTGTCCTGAAGGAGGCGCGCCGCACCCACCAGCGCGGCGAGTTGATCGCCCGAGATCGCCCGCCCCATGATCTGAGAAGCCAGCATCTGCTCCGCCAGGGCCGTCGAGAGGCGCAGAACCTCCGGCATCCGAGCTGTCCGGGGATCGCATTCTGGGCTGGAATGCGCGTCGGGGTCCCTGTCGGTCATGTCAGCCCCCCTTCGCTTCGTAGCCGCGCGCCACCCGGATGAATACGGGTTCGGCGGCAGGCATGTTCCATCGCCGATCGACGGCGTTGCCCGATGACATGACAATCGGGTTCATCGAAAGCAGATTTTTCAGTCTGTTCGGCGTTGTCAGGGCGAAGACCGATGATCGATCGGTCACCGGCCCGGTCGGCGCGGTCTCTCTCGGCGGTGACCCAACGAGGGGCGACGGTGGGCGCCCGCCGAAGCGGGGAGGGCGGGGCCGGCCCGCTCTCCCCGGGCCTCGGGGAGACCGATGCGCGCTATTTGGTGATCCGCACCGAGACCGGATCGCTGCCGGGAAAGCTCTCTTCCAGCGCCTCGTCGAGCCGCTTTTCCATCCGATCCGCCTGGTTCGCGGCGAGACCCCGATCCGCAGCCGGGAATCCGGCCGCGAGCGCGGTCGAACGCCGGCGCGCCGTCGACCGGAACACGTCGTAGACGAGCAGGCCGAGCCCGGCGGCGATCAGCAGGGCCGGCACGGGGTTGACCCGCACGTCGGCGACGAAACGCTCGACCGCCTCGCCGGCGGCCTGCCCGGACCGCTTCAGGTCGCCGAGATCCCGGGGGATGCCCGGACCTTGAAGGCGGGATTGCAGATCGCCCAGCGTGCGATCCAGGCGCCCGCGGCTCGCCTCCACGTCCTGCTCGAGTTCGTCCGCCGCGTTGGTCATGGGTCCTGTACTCCGGTGGGGCATCGTCCCGCGGTGCCGGTTTCCGGCCCTCGGTACGATGCGAAATCGAAACTCTCAGGCCTCGTCCCGGAGCGGATGTCCAGGACGATCCGCGAGACCCTGCGCATCTCTGCTGATCTGCCGTCCCATCCGGGTCCGCCGCCTACCGGGATCCGCGATCCGCGACGCGGCCCTACAGGTCCGGCGTCGGCAGGACGTCGACCGGGACCAGGGCCCGCGAGCGCGGCACCGGCCGGATCCCGGGCGGGTTGATCAGCCGATAGAGCGCGACGCCGGCCAGCATGGCGGCGGCCGCGGTCAGGACGGGCCGGCGCCGGGCGGCTGCCCGGACCGCGTCGTACATCTCGCCGAAGGAGCGGCGGGACATGTCCTCGGCCAACCCGTCGACACCGAGAGCGGCCTGCTCGAAGAAGGCTTTCACATGCGGCAGCCCATCGAAGCCCGCGCCCGAATCCCGGATGGCATCGCCGACATCGGAGACGACCCGGACCGCATCGGCCCGCCGCTTACCGGCATAGCCGTGTGCTTGATCGCGCAGGGCGTCTGCGAACCCACGCGCCGGGTCCCGGTCCGGCCCGGAGGAGGTCGGACCTCGATCCTGGGCACTGTTCCGCATCAAGCTGTTCTCCGGCAGGAATCCGTCTGAAGGGAAGCCGGCAGCAGCCCATCCAGTTCCGCGAGCGACCGGGGGAGCGTCGGCCTTTCCGGTGTCGCGGAGCCGGCCGGCGCGGTCCATCCAACCCGCGCGAATTCCAGCACCGGGCGCAGCCTATGTTAACAAACCCTCACCCTGCCGACTTGATTTTAATGGTTTGTTAATCATTGCGCTTCGTTTAATCACCCAACGTCTACAGGCAGGGAGAGGGCGCCCCGTGAGCGAGCTGCAGCGGCTTTTGAACGATCCGCGCTTCCGCACCGCCGACAAATCGAAGCGCGAGCCGGGCGCAGCCCCGGAAGCCAATCTCGGCAACGTCCTGCGGGTGGTGTCGTCGCTGAACGAGCAGGCCCCGTTGCCGACACCGCAATCGTCGCCGCAGGATTGGGACGCGCTGATCCACCGGGTGCAGGCCGCGGCCCGGCAAGCGCGGGAAGTCGAGGCCCAGGCTCGGGAGCGCGAGGAGCGCATCGAGCACGTGCTGGAGCGGGTCCGCGACGACATCAATGCATCGAACGAACGGGCCCGCATCGCCGAAGTTCAGGCGCGGGAAGCGCAGGTTCGCGCGGAAGCGCAGGTCATCGCCGCCGAAGAGCGCGCCAAGGCGGCCGAGGCGCGAGCCCGGGCGGCGGAGGATCGCGCGCGTCACGCCGAGGAGTGGCTGGCCCGCGTCCAGGACGCGATCATGTCCGAATTCTCCGACCTGACCGATCAGGCCGCCGCATGAGCAGCAGCCCGGCCCGAGCGCAAGCGGTCCCCCCGGAAGTCGAGCCGGTGGACCGGGTGGTCGCGCTGTTCTCCGGACCCGACGCCGTCGCGTCCGCGGAGGACGAGGATTGGTCGGCCTCGCTGCTGGCCGTCCGGGGCGTCGCAGCTCGGGTCCGCGAGATGCAGAAGCGCGCGCGGGACTCCGCCCGAGACGCGCAGCGCTCGGTCCGCGAGGCGGATGCGGCGGCGCGGGCGGCCGAGGACCGGGCCCGCCATGCCGAGGCGACGATGCGCGAGGCGGTTGCCCGCGCGGAGCGGGCCGAGGAACAGGTCCGCTTGGCGGCCGAGCGGGCCGACCGGGCGGAAGCCCGCGCGACGGAGGCGCATATGTGGCTGCGACGCATGCACGAATGCATGGTCAGCGAGTTCGGCACGCTCGCCGCGGACCCGCCCCGGCCCTGACGCGCCGCCGCGGTCAAGCGACCTCCGGAGCCGCCACGACGTCGACCGCGTGCGGTGTCCAGGCGTAGGGCGCGGTATGGCCGTGATACCCGGCGATCTCGAGTTGCAGGATCCGCATGCACTCGGCCGATAGCTCCGTCAGGATGTCGTAGCCCTCCTCGTCCACCGCGGACCGGACCGTCACGAACGGCCGGTGATCGTCGTAGGTGACGAGGACTTCCTGTTCGGCATACGGATCGAGCGGGTTAATACAATAATGGGCCGGCATCCGCCTTCGCTCCTGAGATGATGTTACGCAGGATGCCTCTAGTTCCTGGTTGTAACAGCCCGATGAAGAGTGCCGACCGCCCCGCCACACGGTCACAATCCGAGCAGGGCGCCCGGGCCGGACGCGATTGGGCAAGGTGCAATTGGGAGAGGCCCGGAAAACTCGGCCCGGAGGGCGGCGAGCGCCGCGCGGATCGCCAGCGTCACAGATCGGGGCGCGCTCGCGGCCTGGGCGCGCAGCTGAAGCTGCTGCAGCTCGTGCCGGAGGACCCGCCGCCCGGGATCGCCGGGGAGCCCGTAATCCGCGGTGAGCAGACTCAACAACTGCCGGCCGAACGGATCCGCAAGAAGGGCCGCCATCAATCCATCCCGATGCAATACAGAAACACGCCAATAGCGGCCTATGCTCTATCACTCAGTATAAACCGCTGATTGGCGACTCCATAGCCGGAATGATAGGCGTAGATTACTGACTTGCGTACCCCCCACGCAGGCCAGTACCGGCGAGGCGGGAGGGGGAGCCTTGCTCGCCCGCCTCGCCGGTACCCCCGGCTCCCGGTCGTCGCCGATGCGCCCGCCGCTCCCGCTATAAGCGGCCGACCGCCCAACAGACGTCCCGACCCGGAACGATTCCCTATCCTTACGGGACCGCGCGCTCCTGCGAGGCGCCGGCCGCCCAGTCTGTGCGCAACGGGTATCGGTCCCGGCGACATGCTGAATCCACCTCAAAACGACCATTCATTTTAAGGGCAAAACAATATTTTTCGACGATGATTGCTGCATCCGGGCAATTCTAAGCTGTTCAGCGAGCAGGCCACCGTGACCCTCAGTCTCGTTCTCAGTATCACCGCCCCGCTGCTGACCGGCGTCGGCGCCCTGCTCTGGGCTGGGTTCGTAGCCCCGTGCCTTGACGAGGTGCCGGAAGCGGGCGCGCGCCGCGACCTGCGGACCTGGTAGCGCGCACCTCACTTTTCGGGCCCGCCACCGGGGACGGGGCGGGGAGGGGGCCGCTCACGGCATGCGTCGGATCCCGGTGATGTTCTCTGGCGAAAGGTCGGCCGCCAGACTCCGGTGCGGCGGGGTTGCGGCGGCCCGCACCCGGGTCGGCGGCGTCCTGCCGTGGTCGGCCGCACTTGGGGCCATCGCAGCCTCCCGGTCCGGCCAATCCTCGAGCTTCAGATGCCGGGCCGGCTTCTGATCGCCGCAGCCGTCGCAGACCGAGACCAGCCACGATTGCCAGAGGCCATCGGTCTTATCCTGTGCCGAGCGCGCCTGCTCGCGGTGCGCGGAGGCCAGCGGCAGAGTGTCGAGGTCGGCTTGCTGCTTGGGCGGCGCCAGGGTCCGGAGTTCGTCGAGCTGGACGTCGCGTTTGGCCGGCACGCCGGCCTCCGGTCCGGATCCAGGCGACGCGTTGGGCAAGGAGGCAGGCGAGGCGCTGGGCAAGGGCTCGGCCAAGGAGCCGGTGGTGCCGGGATCGGGCCGGCAGCCGATGCAGATCCGGGTGCTGATCGCGTTGTCCGCGACCTGGCGCGGGGTCCGGCGCGCGATCGGCCGGATCTCGGCCGGGCTGGCGTCCCGACTCGGCGGTTTGGTCTGTCCCACCGCGGTGGTGTTCGGCACTTTCTCGGTCGAGAGCGGGCCTCCGCCGGTCCCGGTGACGTCCGGCTGCGCGCAGGCCAGTCCGGCCGAGAGCGCCCAGAGCGCAAACCCGGCCAAAGGAATCCGAAGCACGATCATGGGCACCTCCATGAGAGACCAATCCCACAGGTTGCATCGGGTTCGATAAGTCTTTCGGCGGATCGGCACGCCCGGTCCCGCATACGCCCCGCCCCGGGTGCCGGCGGCAACGGGCGCGCGTTACCATCCCGCAAAGGTCCTCGCCGGGAGGACCGGTTCTCGGAGGCATCCATGGATCTCGGGTTGAGCGGGCGCCGGGCGCTCGTATGCGCGGCCAGCAAGGGTCTCGGCCGGGGCTGCGCCCTGGCGCTCGCCCGCGAGGGCGTCGCCGTGACGATCACCGCCCGCACCGCGGAGACCCTGGAGGCGACCGCCGAGGCCATCCGCCGGGAAACCGGCGCCGCCGTGACCGTGGTGGTGGGCGACATCGCCACCGAGGCCGGCCGGGCCGCCGCGCTCGCCGCCTGCCCGGAGCCCGACATCCTGGTCAACAATGCCGGCGGCCCGCCCCCGGGGGATTTTCGCGACTGGGACCGCGACGCCTGGATCCGGGCGCTCGACGCCAACATGCTGGCGCCGATCGCCCTCATTCAGGCTACCGTCGACGGCATGATCGGGCGCAGGTTCGGCCGGATCGTGAACATCACCTCCGGGGCCGTGAAGGCGCCGATCGCGCATCTCGGCCTGTCCAACGGCGCCCGCTCGGGGCTGACCGGCTTCGTGGCCGGCCTCGCCCGCCAGACGGTGCGGCACAACGTGACGATCAACAACCTCCTGCCCGGCCCGTTCGACACCGACCGGATCCGCAGCAACGCCGCCGCCGGCGCCGCCAAGGCCGGCACCAGCGTGGAGGCGTTCCTCGAAGCCCGGGCGCGCGACAACCCCGCGGGCCGCTTCGGCCAGCCGGACGAGTTCGGCGCCGCCTGCGCGTTCCTGTGCAGCCGCCACGCCGGGTTCATCACCGGCCAGAACTTGCTGATGGACGGCGGAGCATATCCCGGGACGTTGTGAACGCCTGTCCGGCCGGCCCATCCCACCCATCCCGTCATCTCTCCCTCATCCTGAGACGCCCGCGTCAGCGGGCCTCGAAGGAGCCTCAAGCCGACCGCGCTATTCCCGGAGCCCTCCTTCGAGACCTCCGCTCCGCTTCGGTCCCTCAGGATGAGGGGGATGGTCTGCGACGGTGCGGGGCTCGACGGCTTTCGACACACCGCATCGGCCCCGCGCGGAAAACACCGCCGGGGGCATGGCCTAAAAAACCCAGGCGCAACCGGGGTGACGCGGGACGCCGCGAAGCCCGAACGCAACGTTGCACAAAGCCGGCTCCCCGGCGTCCCGCGGACAGGTGGCGCCGCCGCCGATAGGCTGATCGCACCACCCCATCCGTCTTTTACGTCTGGTGTTCGTCACGCGGGAACGCGCCTGCGCTAAGATCCGACCCGAGGTGCTCATCGCCCCTCAGCACTTCCGAGCGAGCCTTCGTCGCACGCCCCCTCGTAGTGGAGAGCGCCGCAGAACCGCCGCACCGCCCAGGACAGGGCCGCCAGGACAGGGTCGCCGCTGGCCTCTGAACGACCGGAGGAATTTCTTCCGCCGGCCGCCGCCCAGCCCGAGTCGGGGGGTGTCGCGTTCCCGCGCCCGAGGCTGCCGCAGCCGACGGCAGACGCGGGCCCCATCCCACAGCCGCCGATCCGGCGGCTAACCGGGCCGGCGGCTGTGGGACGTCTCACGACATATCGCGGCAGGCGGTGAGACCATGAGCACAAGATAGGAATAATATAAAAAATCGCGGAGTAAAGGGCTCCCAAAAGGCAAGTCCTTTGGCGGGGTTCGGGGAAGGAGCCCCTGATCATGGGGCTATGCCCCACACCCGGGCTCCGCCCTGGATCCGCACAAGGTCCCGGACCTTGTGCGGATCCAGGACTCCAGCGATCGGCCCCGATGCATTGCCGGCCGCCGGCCCCTGGTGCACCCTGTCGGCGATGCCGCCCAGCGAGCCAGGAGCCGTCGCATGATCGAAGCCGCCCATTCGAGTGCCCCGGACCCCGCAGCCGACCCCGCCGCGGTCGAGGCGATGCGTTTCGACCTGGCTGCGGCCTACCGGCTGATCCACCGGCTCGGCCTTGACGACAGCATCTACACCCACATCTCGGCGCGGCTGCCGGGAGAGGGGCATCGGTTCCTGATCAACCCCTACGGGATGCGCTTCGAGGAGGTGACGCCGCACAACCTCGTCACCGTCGATATCGACGGGCGCGTGCTCGAGGATCCGATGGGGCTGGGCATCAACCCCGCCGGCTTCACGATCCATAGCGCCATCCACGCCGCGCGCCACGACGCGATCTGCGTGCTGCACACCCACACGGTCGCGGGCGTCGCGGTGTCGTGCCAGGAGGAGGGGCTGCTCGCCCTGAACCAGTGGTCGATGCAGTTCGCCGGCCGGCTCGCCTATCACGCCTACGAGGGCATCGCCCTCGACCTCGACGAGCGGGCGCGGCTGGTGGCCGACCTCGGCGACAAGCCCGTCATGGTGTTGCGCAACCACGGGCTGCTGACCTGCGGCCGCTCGGTCGGCGAGGCGTTTAAGCTGATGCACAACCTGGAGCGCTCGTGCCGGGCGCAGCTGGCCATCCAGGCGGCCGGGGCCCCGATCACCCGGCCCTCCGCCGCCATCGCGGCCAAGACCGCCGGGCAATACGCAGCCGGCTACGATCGCGTCGCCGTCCAGGGCGCGCCCGACAACGAGTGGGCAGCGTTCAAGCGGATGCTGGCCCGCACCGATCCCGATTGTGCTCAGTGAGCCGGCTACGGATGGCGGAGGTTTTGGGGCGTGGGGCGTTGTCATCTGGAACACGGGCGGCGCTCTCCGGCCCCTTGTGGCTACGGGTTACACCGGTTTCCACCGGAGCCGTGATCATGCCGTAGGCGCAGAGGGCGCAGGTTCCCATCCCCGTGCGGGAGAGGGGACCTGCGCCAAATCCTTTACCCGCCGGTGAGCCGGGCAGGGCGCCTCACGGCTCCGGCCAGGCAGCGCTCGACCGGTAGGTGCGCTTCAGGAAATCGAGGAACGCCCGGGTCTTGGCTGGGACGAAGGCCCGGCTCGGATAGACCGCGTAGATGCCGGCCTGCGCGGCGGCCGTGTAGGCCGGCAGCACCACCTCCAGCAGGCCGCTGCGCAATTCCGCGTGCACGTCCCAGGTGGAGCGCAGGGCGATGCCCAGCCCGCCGATCACCGCCTCGCGCACGACCTCGTTGGAATGGGTGCGCAGCGGCCCGGCGGCGCCGACCGTGCAGGGCCCGTTCGGTCCGACCAGCCGCCACGGGTTCTGGTTCTCGGTGGCGAGGCAGACATGGCCGCGCAGGTCGTCGAGGCTGGCCGGGCGCCCGGCCGCGTCGAGGTAGCTCGGGCGTGCGCACAACACGCGCCGCACCGGGGCGAGGCGCAACGCGGTCAGCCCGGAACTCTCCAGGGCGCCGACCCGGATCGCGAGATCGTAGCCGCGCTCCACGATGGGCTCGAAATCGTCGCTCAGCTCCAGGTTCAGGACGATCTCGGGATGGAGCGTGAAGAAGGCCCGCAGGTGCGGGACGATGTGCAGCCGCCCGAACGAGGTCGGTGCCGTCACCCGCAGGGTGCCCCGGGCCCGTGAGGCCCGCTGCGACACCAGGGTCTCGGCCTCCGCGATGGAATCGACGATCGGGGCGATCCGCTGGAAGAACTCCTGGCCGACATCGGTGGGGACGACCCGCCGGGTGGTCCGGTGCAGCAGCCGCACCGCCAGCCGCTCCTCCAGCCGCTTCAGGCGCTTCGAGACCACCGCCACCGACAGGCCGAGTTCGGCCCCGGCCTGGGTGAGGCTGCCGGCCCGGACCACCCGGGCGAAGATCTCCAGGTCGCTGTGGTCGTGCATCGGGTGGGATCCGCATTCTCAACGCCGCGGAAAGAATCAAATCCCTTTTGGCGCCTTTTTCGCCGGAGCCAAGGGTCCTATCGCTGGGGCGTCAAAGATTCTTCACGCGCCGCTCAAGTTTTTCTGACATGCGCGCGCCAGCCCAGGGGATCGCCATGTCGGGCCTCGTCGTCGCCGAAGACCTCCGCCGCTTCGTGTCCGAGGAGGCGCTGCCCGGGACGGGCGTGGACGCGGACCGGTTCTGGTCGGGCTTCGCGGCGATCCTCCGGGATCTCGCGCCGCGCAACCGGGCGCTCCTCGACCGGCGCGACGCGCTCCAGGCCGACATCGATACCTGGCATCGCGACCGAAGGGGCCAGCCGCACGATCCGGCGGCCTACGCGGCGTTCCTGGCGCAGATCGGCTACCTGCAGCCGGAGCCGGAAGCCGTGCGGGTCACCACCGCGGACGTGGATGCGGAGATCGCTGGGATCGCTGGCCCGCAGCTCGTGGTACCGATCTCGAACGCGCGCTACGCCCTCAATGCCGCCAACGCCCGCTGGGGCAGCCTCTACGACGCGCTCTACGGCACCGACGCGATCCCGCGGGACGGCGACCTCGCCCCGGGCCAGGGCTTCAACCCGGCCCGCGGGGCGGCCGTGGTCGCCCGGACCAGGGCGTTCCTGGACGCCGCCGCGCCGCTGACCGCCGGCGCCTGGGCCGAGGCCACCGGCTTCGCGGTGACGGCGGGACGCCTCGCGGTGGATCTCGGCGGCCGGACGGCCGGGCTGGCGGACGAGGCCGCGCTGGCGGGCTATACCGGTGCCGCGCAGGCGCCTGACGCCATTCTGCTGCGCCATCACGGGCTGCACATCGAGATCCGGCTCGACCGGACCAGCCCGATCGGCCGCACCGATCCGGCCGGCATCGCCGACGTGGTGCTCGAATCCGCCCTCTCGACCATCATGGACATGGAGGATTCGGTTGCCGCCGTGGACACCGCCGACAAGGTCGCGGTGTACCGGAGCTGGCTCGGCCTGATGCGCGGCGACCTCGTCGCGCATCTGCCCAAGGGCGGCCACACCATCGCGCGGCGGCTTGCCGAGGACCGGACCTACACGGCCCCCGACGGCGGCGGCCTGAGCCTGCCGGGCCGGTCGCTGATGCTGGTGCGCCATGTCGGGCATCACATGGTCACGGACTCCGTGAAGCTGGACGGCGCCGAGATCCCCGAGACGATGCTGGACGCGGCGATCACCGCGCTGATCGCGCTCCACGATCTCAAGGGCACCGGCCCGCTCCGCAACAGTCGGGCAGGCTCGGTCTACATGGTCAAGCCGAAGCTGCACGGGCCCGACGAAGTGGCGTTCGCGGCGGAGCTTTTCGGCCGGGTCGAGACGCTGCTGGGGCTGGCGCCGCGGACCCTGAAGATCGGCGTGATGGACGAGGAGCGGCGCACCAGCGCGAACCTCCGGGCCTCGATCGCCGCCGCGGCCGACCGCCTGTTCTTCATCAACACCGGCTTCCTCGACCGGACCGGGGACGAGATCCACACCACGATGGAGGCCGGCCCCGTGGTCCGCAAGGACGCCATGAAGGCCACCGCCTGGATCCGGGCCTATGAGGACGGCAACGTGGATGCCGGGCTGGCCTGCGGGCTGCCGGACCACGCCCAGATCGGCAAGGGCATGTGGGCCGCCCCCGACCGGATGGCGGCGATGCTGGCCGCGAAGGGCGACCAGCCGGAGGCTGGCGCAAACACCGCCTGGGTCCCATCCCCGACGGCGGCCACGCTCCACGCGCTCCACTACCACCGGACCGAGGTGCGCGCCCGCCAGGCGGAACTCCGCGGCCGGGCGCCCGCGACCCGCGCCGCCATGCTGACCCTGCCGCTGGCCACGGAGCCGTTCCCGCCCGAGGCCGTCCGGGAGGAGCTTGACAACAACTGCCAGGGCATCCTCGGCTACGTGGTCCGCTGGATCGACCAGGGCGTCGGCTGCTCGAAGGTGCCCGACATCCACGATGTCGGGCTGATGGAGGACCGCGCCACCCTGCGCATCTCCAGCCAGCACATCGCCAACTGGCTCCGGCACGGGATCGTGGACCGCGTGCAGGTCGCCGAGGCCCTGCGCCGGATGTCCGGTATCGTCGACCGCCAGAACGCCGGCGATCCGGCCTACCGGCCGATGGGACCGGATTTCGACGGGCCGGCCTTCCAAGCCGCGGAGGCACTGATTTTCGAGGGTGCGGCCCAGCCGAACGGCTACACCGAGTTCGTCCTGCACCGCTACCGCCGGGCGGCGAAGCGCCGGGGCGCGTGACGCGCGCCGTCCCGGGCTTGCGCGGAGGAGCCTCGGCCGGGTCTCAGCGACGCTTGCGCGTCGCGAACCGTCACCGGGATCCGCATCGGTTCTGACCGGTAGCGCAGGGGCGGGCGCCTCCCAGACGGACGAGGCCACGCGCTCGGATGGCCCGACGCGCGCGGATCGGCCAGAGTGAACTGGAGGCTAGACCCGGGGGGAAGGCGGCCAGAGGCGGCCCAGCGGCGGCTCCGTTCCATCGAGACATCCACGTGTGTAGTGACCGGAAGCCAACGCCGGGCCTCCTGGGGCTTCCTGCGCGATTTGGGGGCGAAAGTGTCAAGCTCGCGTCAGCTGTTGCCGTTGGGTTCAGGCTCTGTCCGCATTTCTGTCCACCGACCGAGGAGTGGCAGCCGTCAATAAGTCCAGACAGTGCCTCAGCCTCGGCCGCGGTGATCTTCCCCTCGCTATATCTACATGCGAGACTCAGCGGCTTGGCCTTATCGCTTCGTCAGCGGCCACAGCCTCGACCTCGCAGCCCTCGTGAGCGCCTCTCCAGCTTCCACGATGGCGGATCGGTCTCAGCCACAGGTGAAGGGGTTTCGGACGGTGCTGGCGGCCGCCATCATGGGAGCCCATCCAACCCCACCCTGAGCTTCAGCCGCTTGGCCCCGTTCGACCTGCGTGCTGATGCCGCGAGGCGTTTGCGGTCCGGCTGCTACGTTTCTTGCAACAGCGTTTGGCGCCTCGTCGTTGTGGCAGTGATTGAGCGCTCGCTTGAGGCTGCATCCCGCCTATGTCTCCTACCCCCTCGAACCCAGATCCGTCTGACCCGCCTAACGAACAAGGCTCGACAGTCTGGATGTTGGCACTCGCCACCGCGCTCCTCGGCCTCGTAGTGCACTGACGCGGTCAGAGGATTCACACAGGGGGTGATGCATGCGAGTCTGGGCGATGGCTCAGACCGTCTGCGTGCTCCTCGACGACGCCACCAAGTTGGCGTTGTCTACGATCGCCGGAGACCGATCCCGCCCGCTCAAGCACATCCTGCGGGCGCGCATCGTCCTGCTCTCGTTCGAACGCTTGAGCGTGCAGGACGTGGCTCGGCAGGCCGGCGTCAGCCGGCCCGCAGTCTGGCGCTGGCAGCAGCGCTTTGCCGAGGAGGGCGTTGAGGGCCTGCTGCGGGACAAGACCCGCCCACCCGGCACCCCGCCGCATTCCACCCGCACCGTGGCGACGGTGCTGGCGCTGACGTGTTCGGAACCGCCGGACGAGGTCACGCACTGGACCGGCCGCGGGGACTGTCAGGAATTTCGTGTGCGGGCGGCCATAGTGGATCCGATGGAGGTTCCCGATGGCACGACGCAAAGCACCCCGTATTCCTGACACGCTCCTGGATCAGCTTCTGGCCGGGGCCGATCCGAAGACGGCCTTCGAGGCCGACGGCCTGCTGAACGAGCTGAAGAAAGCCCTGGCCGAGCGAGCGCTCAATGCCGAGATGGACCACCATCTGGCGGGCGAGGATGCTGGCAACACGCGCAACGGCTATGGCCGCAAGACAGTCACGACCGAGACTGGCCGGATCGAGCTGGCGATCCCGCGCGACCGGCAGGCGACGTTCGATCCGCAACTGATCGCCCGGTATCAGCGCCGCTTTCCCGGCTTCGACGACAAGATCGTGTCGATGTACGCCCGCGGCATGAGCACCCGGGAGATCGTCGGGCACCTGCGCGAGCTCTACGGGATCGAGGTCTCGCCCGACCTGATCAGCGCAGTGACCGACGCGGTGCTGGAGGAGATCGCCGCCTGGCAGGCCCGGCCGCTGGAGCCGGTCTATACGATCGTGTTCTTCGACGCCCTGCGGATCAAGGTGCGCGATGAGGGTGTGGTCCGGAACAAGGCGGTCCATATCGCGCTCGGCGTGCGCGCCGACGGATCCAAGGAGATCCTCGGCCTGTGGCTGGAGCAGAACGAGGGCGCCAAGTTCTGGTTGCGGGTCATGAACGAGCTCAGGAACCGCGGCGTCGAGGACGTGCTCCTGGCCGTGGTCGATGGCCTGAAGGGCTTCCCCGATGCGATCCGGGCGGTGTTCCCCGAGGCGCTGGTCCAGACCTGCATCGTTCACCTGCTGCGCCACAGCCTCGACTTTGTCTCCTACAAGGACCGCAAGCTCGTGGCGGCCGCGCTGAAGGACATCTACCGCGCGCTCGATGCCACAGCTGGCGAGGCGGCCTTGGCGGCCTTCGAGGAAGGTGAGTGGGGCCGGAAGTACCCGGCCATCGCTCAGAGTTGGCGACGGGCCTGGGGCGAAGTCATCCCGTTCTACGCGTTCCCGGGCGAGGTCCGGCGAATCCTGTACACCACGAACGCCATCGAGGCCCTGAACGCCACGCTGCGCCGGGCTGTGCGCGCCCGAGGCCACTTCCCGACCGACGAGGCCGCGCTGAAGCTGCTCTACCTGGTCTTGAACCGCTCCGAGAAGGCGTGGAAGATGGGCCCGCGTGAGGGGGTCATGGCCAAGGCGCAGTTCGCCGTCATCTTCGGCGAGCGCTTCACCCGGGCCATGGCGGCCTGATGTTCAACACGCCGCCCGCACACGAAATTCCTGACAGTCCCCTCGCGAAGCAGCCGTGAAGAAATGAAGCCGAGGCTATATGCCGAGGATCGAAGCCCTCTGTAGGGTTCGCCGTTCGAGCAAGGGCAATGGTGGATCGCCTCACATGACAGACGACAACGAAAGCCTTCCGTTCCTCCCAGCGGAGTGGCGGCGATCGGCCGAGGCCATCGCGCACGCGATGGGGTTTGCACCGCCTGCCCAGGCCAGCGAAGCCGAATGGGACGTCATTCTGCGCAACGTCAAAGAGGCAGCGCGGCTCCGCGGGATCATCGACCCGCCGATCGGCTGGCAGGAAGCGTTGGCGCGCAAATTCGGGCGCGGACAACAGGGCGGCGGGTAGTGAACGACGATTGGATTCCCCCGAGAAGCCGCCTTGGCCGCGCCTCGGAACCCCGGGTTCTCTTCTGACGCACAGCAGTTGGCGCCGGAGCTTTAGCAGCGGCTGCCGGCTTCCGTCGAGGCGCGGGCGCGGATGCGCGGAGTCGATCTGCCAGTTGGTTGGTGCGCAGAACTGGCCGAACAGATGGGTCGGACAGGGCTCGACTCGCACGAAGCCCCGGAAACTGAGCGACGTCAGCCAAAGCCTTACTCATCGAAGATTACGCGGAGGCTGCAAAAACTGCCGGCCGAAGCTGCAGCGGTCGTTCGAGCCTATCAGCGGCCCAGCAAGGCCGACGCGACCGTGCGGGCTACACCTCGGACGCCCAGGTGTTTCAGGACTAGTGCGCCCGGTTCGGGCCTCGGTCGTTGCCGGCAAGCCCAGAGGCAGTGGCCGCTTTCATCGTGTCGGAGGTGGAGGAGGGGTGTGCCGCTTCGACGCTAGGCCGGTGGATCGCCGCGATCCGGTGCGCGTACAAGCTTGCGGGCGCCGCCGACCCGACAGAGGACGAAGGTGTTCGCGCCGCGATGATGGACGCCCGGCGCAAGGTGGGCGTGGCGCCGACTCAGAAAGAGCAGCTGCCACGGCTGAGATCCTAGCAGCGCTTCTGATGCGAACGCTGGACACCCTGACGGGCAAGCGGGATTGGGCGCTGCTGGCGTCGGGCTTCGCGGGCGCGTTCCGCCGGTCTGAGCTCGTCGTCCTCGACGTCACCGACCTGGTCGAGGATCCCGAGGGCCTGCGGGTCCGGGTTCGCCGGTCGAAGACGGACCAAGCGGGTAGGGGGCTGGAGAAGGCGATCCCGCACGGGAGGTTCATCCGGCCAGTGGCGTTGGTGCGGGAATGGCTCAACGCGGCTGGGATCGTCCAGGGGCCAGTGTTCCGGCCGGTGTCACGATCAGGGAATGTGCGAGGCACCCTCAAAACTGAGGAGGCGCTTGCTACGCCCCGGCTGACCACCCACGCGGTGGCCGATATCATCAAGCGGTACTGTACGGCTGCCGGGCTCGATGCCTCGACCTTCGGGGTTCACAGCCTGCGAGCTGGCTACATTACCACAGCAGCCGAGCGCGGGGCCGATCTCGCGCGGATCATGGATCAGTCCGGCTACCGGGATCCGCGGACCGTCGTCGGATACATTCTGCGAGCGAACGCCTTTAAGGGGCACTCAGGAAGCGGGTTTTTATAGGCTGCCTGGTTGCACGATAGGACCCGCTCGACTGAGGTTTCTTAGGAGACGAGAGCGAGTTCGCCTTCCCGAGCAGCACGCTCGCCACCATCAGACTTAATCCGGTAGCAAGGCTCGCCGGACCGGTCGTCAGGCATGAGCCGAACAACCTCGTAAAGGCCGTCGACGACGGTGCTTTTATTGTTGCCGTAGTTGATACCGAGCTGCCGAACGCTCTGACCAAGCTTGAATTTATGAGACATCAATCGTCCTCCATGAAGCCGCTCCCAGGGGAACGGCTTCGAAGCTGGTCATAGATAGATAAGCGACGCTCAAGCGGACTGGAGGTTGCCAGCAGACTGCTTGCCGCTGCGCTTGTCGCTTTCCATCTCGTAAGAAATCTTTTGTCCCTCAATGAGATTACGCATCCCTGCACGCTCTACGGCCGAGATGTGCACGAACACATCATTGCCGCCATCGTCAGGCTGGATAAAGCCGAAGCCCTTGGTTTCGTTGAACCATTTCACAGTACCGATAGGCATAAATATTCCGTATTGCTGTAGGCAAGCCGATAGGTTGAGCGCATGCACTGCACGCGCTCGATTGTTATTCGTCGAAAATGGGAGAAATGCCGAGCGCTCGCCCTGTTGAGGCGAGGCGGCCCAATATTTGGCCAAAGATCGATAAGTGACCACTACGCTATTTGCGAGACAATCACAACCACACTTCAAATCATGCGGACAAGCTTGAGGCCTTCATATCCCCTACGGACCTGCCGCCATGTCTATCAACGTGACGGTCAGGATCGCCGGCGCGACCTTTTCCAGAAGGCGCTAATCAGCCCCTCCTTAGGCCTCCTTGGCCTTCCGCGGCCGGCCGGCACGCTTGGGCTTATCGGAGACGGTCTCAGCGGGCTCGGCGGCCTTCGGAGCCGCATTCTTACGCTTCTGACCGAGGCCGAAGCTGTGGGCGAGCTTGGAGCGCGCCTCGGAGTAGCTGGCGGCCGTCGAGGGATAGTCGCGCGGCAAGCTGTAGCGCTCCCGGTACTGCTCGATCGTCATGCCGACGCCATTGAGGTGCCGCTTCAGGGTCTTGTACGGCTTGCCGTCGACGAAGCTGATCAGCGCATCGGGAGTGACCGACTTCCGGATCTGCGAGGGGGTGGGCTTGTGGCTCACCTCCCAGCCCTCCCGTCGCATTAGGATATGCAGCCGTCGGTAGCCGTAGCGCACCCGCGCGGCAGCGAGTTCCTTCAGCCGCATCCGCAGCGCAACCTGCGGGTCAGAGCGCTTCCTGTAACGCTGGGACGAGCGGCCAAAACCGGTGGCCCGGCAGGCCCGACGCTCGCTGATGCCGTAGGCCACCTGCAGGTGGCCGGCGACTTCACGGCGAGCGCCGGGCCTTACCACTTTCGCTTCAGGACATCCTGCAACATCGAGCGATCCAGCGTCAGGTCGGCCACCAATCGTTTGAGCTTGCTGTTCTCGTCCTCCAGCTGCTTCAGCCGCCGGATCTCCGGCACGCCCATGCCGACGAACTGCTTCTTCCAGCGGTAGAACGTTGGCTCGGACACACCCATCTTCCGGCAGACCTCGTCCACCGTCGCGCCGTTCTCCGCCTGCCGAAGGGCGAAGGCGATCTGTTCGTTCGTAAAGCGCTTGCGAGGCATGGCATCCACCCTCCTTCAGGGTTCAGGATGCCCGAAGCACTTGCGCTCAGCGCGGACCAGTTTGGTGGGTCAGGGTCACCGAGGTTTCTCACTCGCGCGTGCGCGAGTGAGCCGCCCGTATCCTCTCAGCGGAAAATCTATCGACCTTTTACGGCGCTGGTGTTCCAGAACACGTCGGACCTGAAAGCCTGGGCATACATCGGGATCACACCGCGACGACAGTCGCGAACCCGATGGAGACGACGATGACCTGGGCCAACCGCATCACCATAGCCGCCACGCTGATCGGCGGCGCTTTCGTACTGATGACCTACGCGCAGGCACTGAGCCTGCCCACGCACTTCGCTTGAGGGATCGAGCAGCGGCGTCGTGCCTGCTGATAGAGGCTAGGCGCCATGGGCTAAACTCGCTGGTATAGGCCGGTCACGACGAGCGCCCTCTGATCCCGTGCGATGCCATTTCGAGCACGATCGCGCGCCAACCGGAATGGGCAGGGTCCATCCCCGCGATCTCGACGGACAGGCCGACAAAGTCCTCGTCCGGTTTGGCAGCGTGTAGGGCATGGCCGACCCGGCGTAGCTAGGCCCAGCAGGCGGCGCTAATTGGATCCGCGGCGAGGCCGGCCACGTCGAAGTCATCAACTTCCACGGGCGCCATGGAGTCAACCACGGCCGGCCTTTGGCCGAGCGGGGGTTGGCGGCGGCGCTGCTCTCCCCTCGCTCTCCACGACAATGCGCAGGAAGGCGTCAGCAGCGGCCTCAATGGGGGTGGCGGGCATGGATGACCTTCTTGAGAAAGTCTGTCAGATCGGCGTTGAACCGATCAGGGCCTGTGGCTGAATGGGCGTGGCCGCCCTCAGCAGCTAGCGCCAAGCGCGAAGCCGGGATGGCGCGAGCGAGATCCTCCGAGCGCGTGTACGGGACCAGCACATCGTCGCGCGAAGCTGCGACCAGAGTTGGTACCTGGATTTCACCCAGTCGCGCCTCGGCATCGAACGCGAGGAGTGCTCCAAGGCGAGCATGAAGATTGTGGCTCCCTTGGAAATGCCGGACACCCTCGGCTTGCTCCCGTGCCACGCGCTCCGGATGTTGCGACAGCCAGGGAGCGGGGTAGAGAAAGATCGGCTGGGCCCGGAGGTAAGCTTCGGGACCTCCGTGTTTCAGAAGCGCGGTACGGGCATCGAAGCAGCGCCGGGTGTGGGCGTCGACCTTCGCCCACGCATTGACGAGAACCAAGCTCGACAGGCGTCCCGCTGCACGCAGGGCGAGATCTATGCCGACCAGACCACCGAGCGCGTGGCCGACGAAGTGGCAGCGTCGCACGCCTGCTCGATCAAGAACGTCGAGCACATCATCAGCCATATCGGCTATCGAATATTCGGCACTCAGCTCTTCCCAGTTCTTACCCGTCCCGCGGTGGTCGTAGACCACGACACGGTACTGTGCGCCGAGAGCATCAATTTGAGGCTTCCAGTATGAGCCCAAGCCGCCAAGCCCAGCCGACATCAAGATAGTCGGAGCGGTTTCCTCGCATCGCCCGTGAATGACGTAGTGCATGGCTTGAACCTCGGCTGATCGGCTCTGAAGGGTGGCAAATGTCCTGCCAACGCATTTCGTCTGAGTGGCCGCTGAACCGCCTTTCCAAGGCCACCTCCACAAGAGCGTGTGCGCGCGAGGCAGTCAGTGCAGCCCCTCCAGCTCGGCCTCGAACGCAGCCATCTCCTTGTCCCCCGAGGCGACGGCCGAGCACCAGGCGAAGTGAACCGGGATCGGCATGGCGTAGCTTGGCACCCGGTAGGATCCGAGCGCATCGCGACGGGTCTCGCCCCCCGGCGCCCACGATCAGCCCAGCGCCGAGCAGGGCCTTCAGCGTCTTCGGAGAGCAGCGCGGGGTCTCGCCGCACCGGATTACGTCGAGGGCGCGGCGCTGGGCGACGTGCGGCCGGGATGGGGCGGCCGCTCGACCGACATCAGCACACCTCCGGGCGGGCGGCGAACTCGATCTCGGCCAGTTCCGCGGCGCGTAGCACGGCGGAGCTGATGAAGTCGTCGACGGCGCGACTCTTCTCATCGTCCGGCAGGGTGGCGTCGATCTCCAACATGCACAGCCTGGCGCTTCAGAACGCACAGTCCGCGACGGTCTGAGGCCGGAAGGCGCCTACCGGGCGGGGATCGAAGCTCCCCGCTCCAGACGCCCGATTGATGCATGATAAGTTCGGACTTGCTTAGGCGGTGTCCATCCACTGTTGCTTCAGTGAGATCCAGATAGCCCGCCCCAACAAACTCACAGCGATAGGTGAGAGAGTTTTCGCGTCCGTTGCTGCACTGTATGACGATGCGGCGAGGCGCCTTGTCCTGCGCATCACAGTTGAAGCCCGCCCGATCCAGCCGCTCGAAATAGCCCTTGGCGTCCCGCTCGCCTGATGGGCCTTTGTCCGGCGACTCGGCCATTGAATCTACGTCGCGACTCAAATCGGGGGGCTGGGTCCACGGCTCGGCGCTGGCTGATGAAGCCATGAGGAGTAGGGCGGCGAAAGCGTAGCGCATACCGCTAGAATAGTCTCAGTAAACGTAGCTGTCGAAATGCGTATACTGTCGATACCCGCTCTCGCGGCTACAGCCCGCCCATGTCCAACCAGCTCGACGTCCTCCTTGAACGCCTGAAGTCGCACCAGCGCACGATCATTTTGGCGGTGGCCGAGCACGATGGGCTGCCGTCAGGGGGCTCTATGCGTCAGGTCGCCGAGCTGGAGAACGTTATCGCCGCGGTAGAAGCGGTCCGCGCTGAAGAGAGGGATCGGGCTAGGCGGGGCTAATGCCAACGCTGGCCAACAGCACAAGGCGCATGCAAATCGCGTTAACTCAGCGTTATTGTTGCAGCAAAATACACCACTAACAGGAGCTATCAATCAAGGATCATTCGTCAGCTTGGCCGTTATAGCTGGTTAGATGAGGGCCGCTGGCGGCCCCAATGAGGCACAGCCCTAATGATCCATCAGTTGGTCTACTACAGCCGCAACACGGTTCCCGGTGGCGACCGTCAGATGCTCACGAATCTGCGCGAGATCGTCTCTGCCTCGCAGCGCAACAACAGCCGCGACGGCGTGACCGGCTTCCTGATCTTCGACAAGACGTGGTTCTTGCAGATCCTCGAGGGTGAACGGGCCAAGGTGACCGAGACCTACAATCGCATCGCACGCGACAGTCGTCACTCCAGCGCAACCATTGTGAATGTCCACGATGTTGCCAGCCGATCCTTCCCGAATTGGACCATGGGCGGCGCCCTGCGTTCACCGGAGGTGCAGGAGGTCTATTTAAGCCATGGCATCGGCGGCGCTCTGGATCCCGTCCGGATGAAGAGCACGCAGATCCTTCAGCTCGCCCTCGACCTGCAAGAGTTCGAGCAGGCAAAACGGCAGGGGCAACGTATCGCCAGCTGACTGACGTCAATCGATTCAACACGTTGCTTATGGCTGGTGCATGTGGAAGCGATTCACGCTCGGCATTGTGCCAAGGAGGCAAAGTGTTTTTTTAGGCGATCAGCTCCATTGCACTCACATAGATACTGAAACGACAACGGCGCAGTAACCTAGAAGGTTACTGCGCCGCTTGATCGGGCCGCCTGAGGGGGCGGAGGACAGCCTTGATGACATGGATACGCCCGATTTGATCACCGGGGCGTGCGCAACAGCACTTCCAACCGTCCGTGGCTCGGATGCGACGGTGCTCGAAGACCGCCTATGGAGGGTGCGGAATGCCTCCGATCGGTCAAGGTTCGAGGGTGAGCATGATGCTTCCATTCGATCCGCCTCATCTCATGTTCGCCCGAGCTCATGCCTTCGCCCTCTATCACCGCGAGCACTTCGCCGTGCTCCTGTCCTCGGCCCTGTTCCTGGCCGGTCCGGTCCCGTTGCTCTGGGCGGTAAGCTGACCTTTCAGGCGCACAAGAAAACACCTCGCCCCCTGGGCCTCCCGTTAGTAGCACCAAGCCGAGAACCGCTCAGCTGAGGTCATCCGGTAACGCGCTCCGGCGCTTCGAACCCGGCGGGCGCGGAGTCGTGTTCGTCCAGTGCATCGTGCCGTCCGGTCGACGCGGGATCGACCGGACCTTGCCCTTGGGAGCGGCCGGACGCTCGGGGCGGGGTCCTTGGCACTCGCAATCGCGCCACACCCAGAACTTGCGGCCGTAGATCTACTCCTTTCGGTTGTGGTCGGCCCGAACCAGCATTTCTGCCATCACCCGCTCGGCCTCTCCCTTGTCGAATAGCGCCGCACCCAGCAGACGGATTGTGTAGCGCCGTAGGCTTTGCGGCTCCTCCAGATCCGGTGGCTTTGTAGGCCCCGCAGCATCGCGTGCAGCACCGCCCTGCCAACGTCATCGCGCTTCGGCGTTCCGATCTTCTGACGGGCTTGTCGGCGCCCTGCCTCGGTCTCGGCATGGGCGTCGATGCTGTGCTTCAGCCGCTTCGACATTCCCTTGCGGGACTTCCGGGCCGGGGGTGTCCAACCGGGACGCCCGGGGGTGGGGTTTGCGGCTGGCTCTCGTCCGACATCGGGGTGCCCCCATTTCAGAGGCCCCTCATTCATACCGGATCGACGCAAGATACAAACATTCGAGCCACATCAGAATCCTGGACGTCTCATCGGCTGACCCGGTCGCATCAGCGGATGACGCCGGACCGGTCATCGGCTGACGCTCGGGTGTTAGGAATCCAACTCGCCATGACCGTCTGGCGAGTTGCGATGCCATCATGGTGAGGCATGGGCGACGGTACCTGGATCGGTGACCGTCGGGCTTCCAGGCGCTTGGCTTCGTCCCGGCATGCATCGCGCTTGGTCACAACTGCCTTGATGGGGGTACGTAGATAGATGCATCGGTCGCAGGTCTCATCAGCACGAAAGGGCGGCTTAAGACCTACATGCTACGGTAACGCCAGTGTAGGCGCGATCGCGAGGTGCCTGATGCCCTCGATGCAGCGCCTGACGCATCCGTTCCGTTCCGCCCGCACCTGGATCGCACTCGGCGTTCTGGCGCCCCTCGGTATGGTCGTGGTCTCCGGCCTCATGCTGCTCGATCTGCGGCAGGATGCTTGGGACAAGGCCGAGCAGACCTCCAAGAACCTCCTCCAGGTCCTTGAGCGCGACATTGCCCGCAACATCGAGATGTACGATCTCTCGCTGCGCGCCGTGGTCGAAAACCTCAAAACCCCGGGCCTCGATCAGCTCAGCCCCGCGCTGCGCCAGCTCGTCCTGTTTGATCGCGCTGCTACGGCCCAGGACCTGGGCGTCATGCTGGTCCTCGACGAGAACGGCGACAGCATCATCGACGCGAGTACCCTGTCCGCGCGCAAGGTGAACAACGCTGACCGTGCCTACTTCCAAGCGCATAAGGCCCGGTCCGATCTCGGCCTCTACATCAGCGAACCGCTGGTCTCCCGACTGACGGGCACCCACATCGTCGTGCTCAGCCGTCGCATCGACAAGCCCGATGGCACATTCGGCGGGGTTGTCCTCGGAACCCTGAAGCTGTCCTTTTTCACACACCTGTTCGACCGGATCGGTCTCGGGCGCGACGGAGCGATCAACCTGTACCTGCGTGATGGCACGCGGGTCATGCGCCACCCCTACGCTGTCCCCGACATCGGCGTGAACATAGCGGGTGGCCCGAACTTCGCGCGGTTCGCGGGCAGCCGCAGCGGCAGCTTCGTCGGTCCATCGGCGCGTGACGGCGTAGAGCGGTTCTACACCTTTATGCAGGTGGGAGATCTGCCGATGATCCTCAACGTGGCACTTGGCACGAGAGAGATCGAGGCCGAGTGGCGTCAGAAGGCGCTTGTGATCAGCGTCATCGTGCTAGCGCTGTGCGGGCTGACCGTCGCGCTGTCGCTCCTGTTCGGGCGTGAACTGCGCCGCCGATCAGCGATGCAGGCCGAACTCGCCAAGCTGTCGCTGACGGACGTCCTGACAGGCCTGCCGAACCGCCGCGCGTTCGAGGACGCCTTCAGCCGGGCGGGGGGCAGCGCGAAGCA
Organism: Methylobacterium sp. CM6246; assembly: GCF_054818005.1. Lineage (NCBI taxonomy): Bacteria > Pseudomonadati > Pseudomonadota > Alphaproteobacteria > Hyphomicrobiales > Methylobacteriaceae > Methylobacterium > Methylobacterium sp. CM6246. The sequence goes on along the minus strand of NZ_JBTXKY010000001.1, from coordinate 3,917,781 downwards.
CTTGGGTAAACCGCTCTCCCTCCTGATCGTCGATGCAGACCACTTCAAGCGCTTCAACGACCACTACGGCCATCAGGTCGGCGACGAGGTGCTGCAAGGCTTAGCACGCCGCCTGTCGGCCAGCGTTCATCGCCCCCACGATCTCGTCTGCCGGGTGGGTGGTGAGGAATTCACCATCCTCCTACCGGATACTGATCAGGCAGGTGCCCTGCGCATCGCGGAGAAGGTCCACGCCGAGGTATCAACCCTGGCCATCGGATCAGCCGGCATTGGGCCAGGAGCGGTCACGGTGAGCATTGGGCTGGCGTGTGCCGTGCCGACGGGCGAGCCAGCCATCGCGCTGACGGACCTCTACCGCCTCGCGGATACGGCGCTCTACGAATCCAAGGCGAGCGGGCGCAATCAGACCCGCTGTGCGAATTCGCAGAACGTCCCGGCCTCCTTGCAGAAGCGGGCGCTTGAGGTGGTCGGCACCTCGTAAGCTGCCACGTCCTTTGCTGTCGCCAGGTCGGGCTCTGCCTTCTTGGAGGTTGTATCGCTACGCTTTTTCACGACCTGTGGCACAGGGCCGCCACCATGCCGATCCGGCCCGAACACCGCTTATTCTATCCGATAGACTGGCGCGAGGTATCGACGGCGATCCGCTTTGGTCGGGCGCAGGGCCGCTGTGAGCGCTGCGGGCGACCGCACGGGCAGATTGGTCTACCACCTCGGCGATGGACGCTGGTGGGACGCTGAGGCCAGCCGCTGGCGCGATGGCTGGGGCAGCCGGATCCGAATCAGGTCTGGCGTTGATATCCTCGGTCGCGCTCGCCGACCCCATGTCGTTCTGGCAGCCGTGCAACGAGACCACGACACGGCCGACAACGCGGACGCCAACCTCGCGGCCTTCTGCCAGCGCGACCACATGATCCACGACCGGCCGGAGCATCAGAGACGGCGTCGAAAAACGCTGTTCCGGCGCAAGGCGATGGGGGATCCATTCGGTGGACCCTACGCCCGAGATCCGGCTGAGAAAGCAGTCAGCTATCCTGATCGCGGTCAAGATTGCGGATCAGGTCACCGATCGGATCGCCGTCGGCGGTCCTGCTCTGGGCAGCTGGATGTATCAAGGCGCTCGAAAGCCTGGGCAATTTTCTCCCCCGGCGGTACGGGCATCGTTGGGCGATGTGCCAACAGCGCGGCGCTGTCCGCCATCAACGCAGCAGGCTCACTGCCGTGTAGCCTATGCGGAGGATCGGCCCAGATCGTCGGCCCGGCCGCCGTTCCATCAGCGACTACACCGACCCTAACAAACGTTCCGACCTCTCGTAGTTGCCCGGATGTAGGACGTGGGCGGCGACCAGCAGCCCGAAGGCAGCAATCGCGGTGGTGGCGAGGGTGGATCTGTGGCGTTTCATGTCGGTGGAACCGACTGCCAAGCTTGCCGTTCCGCTTGCTCTCTCGGGATAGCTAACCGTGACTTCACGGGTGCCGTTCAGCCCGGCTGCAGGAACGATCCGAGCTTTCATTAAGGCTTCTTGTCGGGAGCCACGAACGGTTGGCGACGCCTACGAGCAGCTACTATCCAATCGAGAAACAGCTTCACGGAAAGACGATTACCGTAAAGCTGTCCAAGGGTCCCAAAGCTCGGGAGGCGGGTCAATAGGAGAACGCTTATGAAGGCACCACTGCTTGTTGTTGCAGCCATTCTCGCCCTCGGCAGCACAGCCTTCGCTGCTGAAAGTGGAGTTGGCGGCTCAAGCCGTTCAGGAACCGCAAACAGTACCGGCCCGAACGATGCGGGCTGAGGCTCATCCCCGGGTGCGGCCGGCAGCGGCCCTTCAACTGGTGGGATGAGCCGCTCCGGCACCACGAACAGCACGGGAGCCAACGACGCCGGATCAGGCCCGAAGCCAAGCTGGACGAGCGGAACACCTCGCAACCGCTGAACCTCAATCGAATGGAGCGGCCTCACCGCCTCCGTATTCACGGCTCAGCTATTTCAATTGAGCGTGCGGTCGCATTTGCCTGGTCGCGATACGGTCTGTAGACACCGACCGTTAACCAGATTGTCCCTCGCTCGCCGCATGTCGGCGGTAGGCACTCTCGCTCCCGCAACAGCCGTGAGCAGAGCATGACGTGAGCTGACCTCGAAAAGCGCGCCGCGCTGAGTGTGTGGCCTGGCGGGGACCCAGCGCACATCGCGCAGGGTCACGAGCTCCCAACGCCACGCCAGGCCCTTGCGGCAGCGGCTGAAGCCATAGACGCAGACGATGCGCAGCCCTGGATCACCAGACAGGACGGCGACATTCTCTCGCCGCGATGGATCAGGGCCAACGCTGGATCGAGCCGCCTACAATAACGGGCCATGGGCCGGCGCTTGCGGTGTCCAGTTCCTCCGCCGCACCGACCCTCACGGCGACCGCCCGGCCGAGGCTTCACGGGCGCCCTACGGGGAACTGGCCCGGAGATCGCCTGTCGTCACGTGCTTGCCCGCCGCACGCTTTGCGGTGTCGCGAACGCCTCGGGCGCGCTGACGGGAAGAGGCGGTTTTATAGCAGGCGCGAGCCTAGCTGTCGTCGGTCAGGCTCTTCCGCGTTGAGCCTTCAGCTGCTGCAGGGCGCGTTCATTCTCGCGATCGAACTGGGCCGGCGTCATTTCTCCAGCGTCCACACGGCGTGCGAGCTGCTTGCGGGATTCCAGCGCGTCCTCTTCTTGCGCGCTCAGCGGCACACTGGCTCGCGCAGCCGCCTGGGTACGTTCAGCCCACTCCGTGTAGCTGATCCGACCGGCATCGCGATCCGCTTTGAGGCGGGCGACCTCTTCCTGGAGGAGCGCGGCACCCCGGAGCCCTGAAGCGGATGGCTGCGATCCTGGAGCGCCTGTTTGGCAAGCGCCTAGCCCAACCGTGGTCAGCAGGATGGCGGCGATGTATCGGTTCATGGACAGCCCCTCGTTCAGGGGAGCTAAACTGGTCCATACCGTTGGGGCGAGAGCGGATCAGACACACTCGACGTCTTGCATTCCACTCGCTGTTCCGAGCAGCTGCCAACTCTGAGTAGGACGTCGCTTCGGCCCGCATCACGCAAACGACGACCGAATGATCACGCTCCTTGAACGCTGTGCCTCGTTAAGCGCTCGGCCTCAATCCGCAAGCGTCCTGCTCGGTTCTCATGCCTTCAGCGAGCGACGGCTTCACGGCGATGTGCGGCGCCGTGGCGAGCGCGGCGGTGGTAAAGCCGAGGTCCGCGGCTCTGCGAGTAGCCCGAGATCGGAACCGCCTCGGCTACCGGACGGGACGGACTACTCAGGAGCGCCCCGAACAAGCCTCCTGGTCTGTATCCGTGAGCAGCCGCGATCCTGGTCGCCTTTTCGATGCTCATATCGCAGGCGCTCGTCATACCCTGGAGAGCGCCGAGGGCGCGCTCATATTCGGGGAGATTGGTGCAGCCCGGTGAAGTCCAAGCGCAAGCCGGAGCTGGGCCTGCTAGCCCGGCGACAAGAGCCGTAACCGCTAAGCTCGTCTGGAACCTCACAGTCACCTCTTCTCCATTCCCCTCGCTGGATAACAGTGGTCAGAGACCTAGCGATCCCACCTGCGTCACCCGGGAAGAGCCTGCAGATTACGTAAAGGTCGGAGCCGCCTCGGTGCCGGCTGCATCAGCAGGTTGCATTGGGCCTCCATGAACATGTCATGCCGCTCAGTGCCCTCGGCGAAGCGGAGTTTTCAGGATCAAACTCCCAACCCGCAGTTTCAGCCGCGTGGACCGAATGGCTTCCAACGTCCGCGACGGAGCGTCCTTAGCCACGCCTTCGACCTCAAGGGCCGTGAGCTGATCAATCAACTGACCATGCTCATGAAGACCGGGTGATCGCGACTTGCGCGCGATCATCGTGATCAGCTTGCGCATCACTGGGCACATCAACGACCGGTTCTGATCTACCATGCAAGCTGTCCATGACAAGCGGATGAGGAACGCTGCCTTCAACAGCCGATTGTCGATCGATCAGCCAGCATCTTGATAGAGATTGCGGTTGGATCGTCCAGCAGCCCGAATTGCCCTACGAGGCGACTAGCCGACCACAGTTCAGCACCGTGCTGATCGGCGAGATCTAAGGCCTGGCGGGTAGCATCGGCATCGTTGCGGGCTGTGATGGTCCGCGATGTCTTCATGCCACCGTCCGCGGCGAACTTGCGGACCTGATAGGCCCGCCGGGCATGTCGCGAGCGGGGCTGTGTCGGATACTGAAGAAGGTCTGCCATGAGCTTGCCTGTTCGTCACAGGCGAGGGCACAGGGTCCTCAGCCACCGGAGCCTGGTTCAGCCGATCCGGTGATGTCGGCACCTTGCGCCTCTGGGGGCAACAAAGATAGCCGGGATGCCATCACACAGTTGGAACGACGGTTTTCGCGGCGGTGTCAGCCCTGCGCTCCGCCTTCAGCTCCCGCTCAGCCATGAGCCAGAACTGCAGGTCATAACCTTCAGGCCGATGATGTCGGTCCCGATGTCACGAGCCCGTTCGCGGATCTGTTCATCTGGGATCTGGTCGTCCGGTTCCATGGGGCTCGTCCACGTCTCTGGCAGCGTCCAGTCGGGGCTTTGACTGAAGCCGTGACTGAGGGCCATGAGCCGGCGCCTGCAGTGTGCAGTTCCCCCGCCGCACCGACCCTCACGCGACTGCCCGGCCGCGGCTCCACGAGCGGGACGCAGGGAACCGGCCCACGGCCGGCCGTCGTCACATGCTTGTGCGCTGCACGCCTCGCGATGTCGTCGATACGAATGTTGGGGCATTCACGGAACGGCGCGATCCAAGATTGGTTCGCCCTACAATGGAAACCTATGTCGTCGTCCTCGCCGGGTTCGGTGCCCTGGTCCTGCTGACGGCATGGCTGCCGATGGTACTCCGGGCACTCCCGCTGTCTTTGCCCATCTGCTGTGTCGGCGCCGGTGCGGTTTTGTCCCTGCTACCCGTAGTCGCCGGACTGCCTCTGAAGCTTTCCGAGCACCTGTCACTGGTCGAGCATGCCACTGAGGGTGTGGTCATCATCTCGCTGATGGGAGCTGGACTTAAGATCGACCGGTTGATCGGCTGGCACCGCTGGGCCGTGACCTGGCGGCTACTGGGCATTGCCATGCCACTGACCATCCTGGCACTGGCCGTGCTCGCCTGGGCGCTCCTCGAGGTTGGGCCAGCAACCGCTCTGCTCCTGGCCGCATCCCTCGCCCCGACCGATCCAGTCCTCGCCTCCGATGTCCAAGTAGGGCATCCCACAGAAGGGGGCGAGGACGAGATGCGCTTTGCCTTGACCTCGGAGGCCGGCCTCAATGACGGGCTCGCCTTCCCCTTCGTCAACCTCGCCATCGTACTCGCCGGTGCCGGCAGTTTCGCTGATCTGTCGCTAGGTCACTGGCTGACCGTCGACGTGGTCTGGAAGATCGTCGTCGGGGCGGCACTCGGAGGCTTGATCGGACGAGGTCTCGGCTGGCTTATCTTCCACCTGCCGAACGCGTCCAAGCTGTCTCGCACCGGCGACGGGTTCGTGGCTCTCGGGGCAACCTGCCTGACCTACGGGATCGTCCAGGTCGCTGACGGCTACGGTTTCGTCGGTGTATTCGCAGCTGCACTGGCGCTGCGCGCCTCTCATCACAGCCACGACTACCATCAGAAGATGCACACCTACGCCGAGGAACTCGAGCGCCTGCTGATGATGGTCCTGCTCGTCGGGTTCGGATTGGCACTTGGGGCCGGTGGCCTACTCGATGGTCTCAGCCTCTCGGCGGTCGGCTTTGTCATCCTCGCCCTTCTGATCGTACGCCCGATCAGCGGCTGGATTGGACTACTCGGCTCGGGATTACCGGCTGACGAAAAAGCCGTGATCTCCTTCTTCGGCATCCGGGGACTCGGCACGATGTACTATCTCGCGTTCGCGCTGAACCACGCACGGTTCGAGGCGCCGGACTTGCTCTGGGCGACGGCCGGGCTGACTGTTTTGGTATCCATCGTCCTGCACGGGGTGACAGTCACGCCCGTGCTACGCTTCCTCGATCGTCGCAGCGGGCGTGACACGCAGAGCGGTCAGGATGAGCTACCGTTCGAGCGTAGCGTTCTGTGATCGCAGTTTTCAAACGGCTCTGCTGCCGGCCAGCCGGTCGAGCAACCTCTGGATCGACACGCTGCTTGGTCGCTGGGTCTCGTCGACCAAGACGAACAAGGCCTCCCCTGTGACGGCAGTATGTGGCGGCGGGTTGCTATGCGGCTCACCCTGGACATCCGCGTAGCCCACCGGCGTGCCGAAATTCTCGTTCAAGATGGCTGATACAACGTCCGCCCAGACAACATTGGTAATCTTGACGTCGAAGCGAAGGCACTCGTCACCCTCGCTCGAGAACAGGCGCTCGATGATCCACTCGGTGCCGGGCGCAACGATGGCTCGGACGATCATCTCCGGGTAGCCGCGTAAGGGCCTGACGATCGCCGAAGCCCCTGCTCGCTTCAGGCGCTCACGGTTCTGGTCATCGACGCACTCGGCGACGATACGTACTTTGATACCCCGCTCGCGCAATCGATGGATGATGTCGAAGGTCCGGCTATCGGACAGACGTTCTCCCTCCTGCTCGGCGAGGATGACGAGCACTCGGGCATGATCGACGCCGGCAGCTTCCAGTGCCGCGGGGTCGTCGAAGCGTCCCTTGAGCTGGACTATGAACGGATCATCTTCGAGGTCTGGTGGCAGGCCATCCGGGAACGCCTCTGTCAGGATCAGCGACGGCACACTTGCGAAGTTGGCGTGCGAACGGTGCAGCTGGTCTAGGAGGCGACGCAGATAATCACCGGGCTCATCGGCCGGGGCGTTCACGAAGACGATGTGGTCGCGCATGTCCCACCTCCACTCGCCTCGACGTTTGCGTTCACGCCGCAGGATCCGGAACTCGAAGAAAGCTCCCCCCGCCTGGGTTAGCAGGAAGATGCCTGATAGGTAGATCAGGACGATGGTGGCCGCCCGTCCACTGGGTGTCTTGGCGGAGAGATCGCCGTAACCAGTGGTGGTGATAGTGGTGAAGGTCAGCCACACCGCTTCACCCAGGCTAAGACCCTCGAAGGCGATCATCGCGGCAACGTGCAGTCCGATAAGGACTAGCAGGCCGATGAGGGCGAAACGGATGCGGTTGCGCAGATCACGCACGACGCTGCGACGGAAGCGGAGGGGCCGGCTCCGGACCTGCGCTGGACGCATCATCGGGCTCGCTCTCATTTTCTTCGGTCGTCCAACCATCGGCCGACGCCGTTCTTCATATCGTCCGTCTGCAGACCCTCAACGCATAGCTCGGCCCAGGCCACCACCCGCGAGAATTCCCGTCCGGCCTGATCGGTCGAGGCCGACAGCCGCTTGTCGGCAGCCCTTTTTCGGTTCCGCTGGCCTCGTTTTCCCCAGATCTGGAACCTCAGTGGGCGTGTTGGTCACGCTTTTGATCCCTCTCCCTTGAAAGGCGAGGCCGTGATGCCCCCTCCCTTGGGCAGGGTGGACTAAGCATCGCTCCGCGCGAACTGATCGGAAGCCTGGGGCCGACCACACCCTCACGCGGTAGAGGTCGCTGAACCGCGCCTATGCAACGATTTCCGGGCGTTGGCGATGGCCGTGTCAGGGAAGAATGAGAGGGCCGCCCTCGTTGGAGCAAAGCCACCAAGGGGCCATCACCTGCAGCGAGGACCAAGGCCTAAGGGCAAGCAAGCCGGTGAATCACACGCTGTTCAGCTACCACAATGGTGACAGCCAGCGGTAAGGCAGCAGGGGACCAATAAAAATTGCAGTTGGTCGGACCACCACTGGATTAAGGCCTTGTGCGCAATCGTTGCCTGTCAGACTTTCGTATCCTCGCTTGTCGACAACAGCATGGGCTACCGGGGGACATCACGATGCACACGCTGAGCCGTCGACACCTTCTTGGATGCGGGTGCAGCCTCGGAGTCGGGATGATTGCGGCTATGGCTACAGGAAGCCTGGCCCTGGCCGCTTCACCGAACGCGAAGAAGACCGACATGACGCCGGATCAGGCTCTGAAGGCCATGAAGGACGGCAACACCAACTACCTGACGGACTCGCCGGTGCGCTCCGCGCAGGGTCGGGAACGGCGCATCGAGATCGCCCTGGGACAGACGCCATTCTGCGTGCTGGTGAGCTGCTCCGACAGCCGCGTCTCCCCAGAGATCCTGTTCGGTCGCGGCCTCGGCGAGCTGTTCATCGTGCGCAATGCCGGCAACACCATCGACACGACGGCGCTCGGATCGATCGAGTATGCCGTGGCACAACTCGGCGTCCCGTTGGTCCTGGTGATGGGCCACAGCCGCTGCGGTGCCGTCGAGGCAGCCGTGAGCGTGGTCAAGAACAACACCACCTTCCCGGGCGCCATCGGCCAGATGATCGAGCCGATCGTGCCGGCGGTACTTTCGGTTCGGGATAAGCCGGGAGACCTCGTGGAAAACTCGGTCCGCGCCAACGTCGACCGCACGGTAGCCCGCTTGCGCTCGGCTGCAGAGCCTATCCTTACCGATCCGCAGAAGAACGGCAAGCTGCGCGTGGTCGGCGCCGCCTACAGTCTGGATACGGGCAACGTGGACTTCTTCAACGAAGGGTAGCATCGCATTGATGCGCTAGTGATCCCGCGTCGGGACGCTTCGCTTCAAGACGGCTGTACAGCCCACTAACTGCCGCGTCCCATCCTGCATTTCTAGCGACGTTGCGTGTCAGCTGGACCACCGGTGGAGATAGACGGCCTCCCCGCCAGCCTGCGATCAGATCGGGGGGCGGGGTCGAGCCCAGCGGTGCTCAATTCATGCTCTTACGCTGCCCCTGAACTTCTTGCTCGGCCAGTTTGCGTCCTAATCCAAGCAAGAGCGCATCCGCCTGAGATTTCAGGACCGGGTCCTCCAACTCGACGATCGCCTGCTGGGCCGCCATCGCGTGGTCGGCGGCCCGCTCCAATGGCGGCTCCGCTGGATTGATCTCGGCCTCAAAGAACGTGCCCTCGTTCATCCGCATCTGGGTGACATCCACGAGGATGCCGCTTCCACCTACTGGCCTGCCAACATGGTCGCTGTTGAAACGGCCCCGCGACAATACCCACCGCGTCCGGCCATCAGCCGAGTGTACGCGGTACTCGGTTAGGTATGTGCTGCCTTCGCGAGCGTTGCTGCGGATCAAGTTGACGACGCGTTCCCGGTCCTCAGCATGGATGGCATTGACGTACTCAGTGATCGGGACACCGGTTTCGGCTTCTACCGGATCAACGTCGAACAGCAGGGCTACGAACGTATCCGATCGAGCAAGATCGGTGGCTGCATCCCATTCCCATCGCCCGATCACATCAAGTGCATCGAGGGCTCGCTGAAACGCCTCGGGGCAAGTCCGGTTTTGGTGCTGCTTCATTTTCGGCATCGAAATTTTCTATCCCGGCCAGGGGAATTTCACCTTGTATCGAGCCCCGATATGCAACCTCAAGGGATAAGCGACAGGTGGCCGCAACCGATGCGTGTTGGACACTACCTATTGAGGCGTTGAATGGATTATGAATACGAAAACCATACCCGTACACCCGAGGGAGCGACTCGATGGGATCGAAGACGCCATCGCCGAACTGGCCTGCCCCCGTTCGGTGGCCCAGGTTCGAAGTTAGTGCATCGTCGGTCGTGTGACGATGGCAGAACGAGCGGACGGCACTGATCCGCTCGGTTCGGTTGGCCAGATGACGACCTCTGGCGCAGGCGGCTGGTAGCCGAGCGACGAGTGCGGCCGGATGCCGTTGTCGTGCTTCCGCCATTGCTCGATCACGACGCTGGCCTCCTTGAGGGTGTAAAACACCTCGCCGTTGAGGAGTTCATCCCGCAGCTTTGCGTTGAAGCTCTCGTAAATCACCGTTCTCCCACGGACTGCCCGGCTCAATGTAGGCAGTCGTCGATCCCACCGCCGCGATCCAGTCCTGAACGGCCTTGGCGATGAACTCCGGTCCATTGTCCGAGCGGACATGGCCTGGCACACCGCGTAAGCTGAACAGATCCGAGAGCACGTCGATCACGTCCAGCGCCTTCAGTTTGCGGGATACGCGGATGGCCAGACACTCGCGGGTGAACTCATCGATGACGTTCAGCATCCGGTACTTGCGCCCGTTGTGCGTGCGGTTCTCGACGAAGTCGTAGGACCAGACGTGGTCAGGCCGCTCCGGCCGCAGCCGCAGGCAGGAGCCGTCGTTGAGCCAGAGGCGCGACCGCTTCGGCTGACGAGCGGGAACCTTGAGGCCCTCTACGCTCAGAGGACCCGCCGGCTGGCCGATGCCCAGGTTCGGACCGCGCTGGCGCTCGGTGCCACGCCCGCCGCCCGGCTGCTGCCGCACCTGGCGATGCCGACCAGTGCCACGACACTGCTGAGGGGCATCCGCAAATGGCCGCTGCCGACCCGATCCAAACCGATCATCGTCGGGGTAGACGACTGGGCCCTGCGCAAAGGCCGAACCTACGGCACCATCCTGGTCGACCTCGAACGCCGCCATGCCATCGACCTGCTGCCGGATCGTTCGGCCGCGACGCTGGCGGCTCGGCTCCGGCGAGACCCGCAGATCCAGGTCGTGGCACGGGACCGCTCGACCGAATATGCGCGTGGGACCACCATGGGTGCGCCCGATGCCGTTCAGGTCGCAGACCGATGGCATCTCCTGCTCAATACCCGGCAAATGGTCGAGCGCTGGCTCGCCCGCGTCCATCCGCGTCTGAAGCTGTTGCCGGCCGTGGCGCCGTCATCGCCCTCGATCCGGCGCGTCACGGCCTTCCCACGCGCACCGTCCGAGATGCTCGCGCGAGCTGCGGCCCGCGGCCGATGGGAAGCGGCCTACGATGACGTGCGTCGCCGCCATGCGGAGGGACAGTCGCTTCGGCGCATCAAACGCGAGACCGGCTTGGCCCGGGCCACGGTGCGCAAGTACGCCTTCGCCGCGAGCTTCCCCCGGAACGGCATGCGCGAGCCGCAGCCGAGCATGCTCGATCCTTATCTCGGGCACCTGCATGTCCGCCTGGATGAGGGGTGCGAGAACGCGACGCAGCTCTGGCGCGAACTTCAGGGTATCGGATTCGCCGGCACCGCGAAGCAGGTGCGTCGCTGGTTATCCGAGCGGCGCGCAGGCCCGGCTGGAATGACCATCCGGTCGCCGCCAGCAACAGCTGACATCCGTGTTGCGATCTCCACCGCATCACCCCTCGCCTCATCCAAGCAGCTATCCTGGCATCTCCTGCGTGAGCCCAAAGACCTTGATCCCGAGGCTGCCGCAGTGGTCGCGCGCGTCCTGCAGGATACCGAGGCGGCCAAGGTCGTCGATCTCGCCCGCCGGTTCTGTTGGATCGTCCGGAGCCGCTGTGGCCCGCAGTCGTCGGGGGATCGGATGTCACGGCGTTCGATGAATGGCTCTGCGAAGCGCAAACCTGCGGCGTCCGCATCGTGGAGAACTTTGCTGTCAGCCTCGGTCAGGACGGAGACGCCGTGCGGGCTGCGCTGACGCTGCCTTGGAGCAGTGGGCAGGCCGAAGGGCAGATCACGCGTCTCAAGCTCTTGAAGCGCGCCATGTACGGCCGCGCCAACCTCGATCTCCTCCGCCGACGGTTCCTCCTCGCAGCCTGATCCACCAAACCCGGCGAAGAGCCACTTTCCAGGGGGCAGGCCAAATGGCTCTGTGGCAGCACGGGCGGGACTGCGATGCGCTGGACCGAGGCGATGAGTGATGTATCGACGTAACAACGCCATCATGTGACGTAGACTAAATCACAGTGCGGCTCCTGACCTTGACCCCTCGGCGTCACGCAGGTGCCTAAGAATGCCTCGCGCGCCGCGAGCTGGCCCCTTCAGCTTCTGATCTGCGGTTTGGCGGCGGCAGCGCGCCAGCACCTCCGAATCGATGTCGTTAGCCGCGTCTTCGCCTGGGGCTGATTCGAGGCGTGGTCTTCGTCATGCTCTGGCCGGCTCTGTGCAACGCTCACAGAGGGTAGGCAGGTGAGGGCGGTCAATGTGGCTATGCGAGGTTGGGTCGCATGAGCATCCGCCTGGCTTGGCACGTCGGGCGGGCACCGTAGATGTGATCTGAAGCAAAGGTACGGTCTATCAACCTTGCGCGACTCATGGGCCAGAGCGGCCAAAAATCCGAAGGCGGCCGATTACAGCCACCGAGCGAATGCCACTAAGGGACACGCAGGTAACGGTTTTTCGTAACGGTGAGGTCGGCGGGGCGGACACTTGACGCCCCGCTCGGTTTAGCCAGCTCTCAGTACCCATACTCTCCGCGCGAGGGGCGCTGCGGCGCGCCATACCCTGGGCTGCGCGGCTGTACGCGAGCACCATAATCGATCTCTCGTTGAGCGCGGCGATTAGCCAAAGCGCGTCCCGCCAAACAACCGGCAACCGCACCAACTACTCCTCGCTCGGCTAGGTAATGACCGGCGAGGCCACCGATAATAGCACCCTTGATACAGCCCTTCGCTTCAGCTGCGCCAACGCTAACGAGTGTGATAATCGCGACTGCCGCCGCTTTAGCTATGGTCCGCACGATGTCTCTCCCAACCTATGCCGGGACCAACTAAACCGTTTGAAAGGCGTTCCTCAAAGGCATGACCGTACCTGCATGAGAGGCACGAATGATCAGCCTGCACACCGGCGGAGGGCTTGAAGGAATTGCTTGGTTGTCCGATGAGCACCCTTGGGCGGTACACCGACGATCGCACCAAGATCAGGAAATCCGGGCCAATAGTTCGGATGATATGCGCTGTTCAGGCCCAGATGGCCGGTTCCGAGCATTAGGGTCGCGCAGGTAAAGCAACAAGGCGGCGGAGATAGCTGCAAGGCTGCCACCGAACGGCGCCGCCAGGAGGGCCAACAGGAAACTGTGTTGCCAGCATACATGGAGAGCGACCGCTCCGCCTATGTAGGCAGCGACTATCAGGACGATGAGGCTCGTTCGCGCAGCCATGGCAACCCTCGAAGTGTCGCCATTATCGCTTATAAGTTGTATTTGATGCAATCAAACGCAATTTCTACGTAGCCTGATTGGCTTGGGTCTGTTTGCTGCGCCTAACCCCGCCGAAGGGTCGCCGCCGCTTTCACGATTGACAGAACGCTATCCCGCGTCGTCTCGTCGGAGATGCTCATGAATGCCAGCACGAGTTCCATCACCTTTGGATCGTCGAAGAACGTCGACGCGGTGCCCTCACTATCCCCCGCCCCTGCCTGACCCGCAAAGAAGGTTTCGACTGGCAACTGCATGGTGTCTGCGATCGCCTGCAGCCGGCCTGCGCCGATGCGGTTGCGACCCTTCTCGTACTTCTGCACCTGCTGAAAGCTGACACCGATCGCTTGCCCAAGCACCGTCTGGCTCAGACCCTGGGCGGCACGAAGCGCTGCGATGCGGCTCCCGATGGTGCGATCAGCGTCGGTGGCTAGCTTCGGCTTGTAGGGGGCAGTCATCTTGTGGGCAGCTTTCTCTTGATGTGTCGGGGTGGCCAGAGCAGCCAGAGCCCTCAAACCACATTACGTACGATTGAGTTGCTCACAATTTTGCTACCTGTGCCTGCATCGGCCACATAGCTTGGCCGTCCCCCTCTGCAGCCGGTCTACCTGAGCTTTACGGCTCGGTAGTATTCCCCTTGGCCTTCCGCGGCCGCCCAACAGCGCGCTTCGGCTCGGGAGAGACAGTCTCAGCGGGCTCCGAAGCCATCGGGGGCAGCTTTCTTGCGCCGGTTTCCGAGGCCGAGGCTCTTAGCGAGCGCAGAGCGCTGCTCGGAGTAGCTCGCCGCCGTCGAGGGGTAGTCCCGCGGCAAGCCATAGCACTCCCGGTACTGCTTGATCGTCATCCCATTGCCGCTGAGGTGGCGCTTGAGCGTCTTGTACGGCTTGCCGTCGACGAAACTGATCAGCGCATCGGGAGTGACCGACTTCCGGATCTGGGAAGGGATGGGCTTGTCGGCTGCTGGAGCCTGGGTGGTAGCTTCCTTACCGAGCCCAGTCAGCGCAGCGTGCGTGTTGGCGATCAGCGTCGCAAGCTCGGCGCCTTGTACGTGATTGTTCGACACATAGGCTTCGACGAGGCCAGTCGTCAGCTCCATGTAGTCTGCCGCCCCACACTCGATGGTCTCTGAATTCTCGTCCATGGTGTACCTGCACGTGTGAAGCAGGACATTTGTGCCCATGTGAACGTAACATCAACCGGGGTTAGAAATCTTTCTAAATTATAGCAGGATAATTTTAGCCAGCCATAGCTTGCATCTCGCTTGTGCCGTCACGCATCACGTAGCCGCGACCCCAGACGGTCTCGATGTAGTTCTTGCCCTGGCTGGCGTTGGCGAGCTTCTTGCGCAGCTTGCAGATGAACACGTCGATGATCTTCAGCTCGGGTTCGTCCATGCCACCGTAGAGATGGTTGAGGAACATCTCCTTGGTGAGCGTCGTGCCCTTCCGCAGCGAGAGGAGTTCCAGCATCTGGTACTCCTTGCCAGTGAGGTGCACCCGGGCGCCGCCGACCTCGACGGTCTTCTGGTCGAGGTTCACGATCAGGTCGTCGATGGTGATCACCGACTGGGCGTGGCCCTTCGACCGGCGCACGATGGCGTGGATGCGGGCGACCAGCTCGTCCTTGTGGAACGGCTTGGTGAGGTAGTCGTCGGCCCCGAAGCCCAGACCCTTCACCTTGTCCTCAATGCTGGCCATGCCGGACAGGACGAGGATGGGAGTCTGAATTTTGGCTACGCGCAGGTTGCGCAGCACCTCGTAGCCCGACATGTCGGGCAGGTTCAAGTCGAGGAGGATGATGTCGTAATCGTAGAGCTTGCCGAGGTCTATGCCTTCTTCGCCAAGATCGGTGGCATAGGTGACGAAACTCTCGGACTTGAGCATTAGATCAATGCTATGTGCGACAGTGACATCGTCTTCGATTAGCAGAACACGCATGACATCACCTCGAACTATGAGGTGTTCTAGTTCCCTATCAATACCGAACCGTTAACAGGCGTTCTTACTGTTCAGCGCTCATTGACGAACCGAACCACCCCTCCCTGATGTCGGCCTTGCCTCCTTCAGAGCTGGAATGCCAAGGCGCGGGCCGAGGAGCCGGTGGCGCCCGCTAACGCAGCTGAGCCGGTTCCCGCTACAGCCCCGACTGCCCCCAAAGTTCCCATTGCTCATATGAAGGGCACGGCCCTCAAAGTTGAGGTGCCGGATCTGGTGAGGACGGCGCTACGGAAGGAGGCGCTAAGCCGCCGGGTTTCAGTAAAGTACCTCGTGCGCAAGGCCCTGGCCGCCGAGGGACACAACATCGACCTGGCCGCCGTACCAGAAGTCGGAAGTCGTTTGCGATTATCAAGGCGGCTCTTATCGCAGCTCTCGCGGCCGCCCTTGCCGCAGCCGCAGCCGACCCCGTCAGCGTGCAGGGGAACGAATGCTCACCGCGGCATTCCTTTTGACGCCCGCGACCCTGGTTGGCCTAGTGGAGTGAGTTAGAGGTTCCCTTGCGGTTTTGGGAGTCGAGAGCCATCTGCCGGACGTCCGCGAGGAGGTTTCTGCGATGGCCCGTGGTCCCAAGCCGGCCGAGCTTGATCTGACCGAAGATGAGCGCGCGCGGCTGGAAGGCCTGGTCCGCCGCCGCAAGATCGGTCAGGCGCTGGCCCAGCGCGCCCGGATCGTGCTGGCCTGCGCCGAGCCCGGCTCCACGAACACCGGCATCGCCCGCAGCCTCGGGGTCAGCCGTCCGAGCGTCACGACCTGGCGCGCCCGCTTCCTCGCCCACCGCCTCGACGGCCTCATCGACCTGCCCCGCTCCGGTGCGCCGCGTGCCGTCGAGGACACTGCGATCGAGGCGATGATCACGCTGACCCTGGAAGGCCAGCCGGAGAACGCCACCCACTGGTCGACGCGCGCCATGGCGAAGCGGGTCGGAATGAGCCAGACCATGGTCTCGCGGGTCTGGCGCACCTTCGGCTTGCAGCCACACAGGACCGAGACCTTCAAGCTGTCGACCGACCCGGCCTTCGTCGACAAGGTGCGTGATGTCGTCGGCCTGTACATGGCCCCGCCCCACCGCGCCGTGGTGCTGTGCGTCGATGAGAAACCTCAGATCCAGGCGCTGACCGGTACCGCGCCGGTGCTGCCGATGCGGCCCGGCCAGCCCGAGCGCCGGACCCACGACTATTGCCGCCAGGGCACGACCGATCTGTTCGCTGCCCTCGACGTGCAGACGGGGACCGTGATCGGCCGCTGTACGCCCCGGCATCGTTCGGTCGAGTTCCGCGCCTTTCTCGATCAGGTCGAGGCGAGCGTGCCGGCAAACCTCGACGTCCACCTCGTCCTCGACAACGCCGCCACCCACAAGACCAAACTGATCCACGACTGGCTGCTGAAGCGCCCGCGCTGGCACCTGCACTTCACCCCGACCTCGGCCTCATGGCTCAACGTCGTCGAGGGCTGGTTCGCGCTGCTGACGCGGCGCCAGCTTCAACGCGGCGTGTTCCAGACCATGGGCGATCTGGAGACCGCCATCCACGCCTACATCGATCAGACCAACGCCCAGCCAAAGCCATTCGTCTGGACCAAATCAGCCGACGCCATCCTCGCCAACGTCAAACGCTTCTGCCAAAAAACTTCTAACTCAAATTACTAGCATTACAGTTGCATTTTTCGGCTTTTCGTCGTCAGCCTGTTTTGCTGGGCTTAGGGCGTCGATGTCTCGGGTCGGCTGACGCTCGGCATTTGAAATGGGCGTTTCGGGTGGCCGCCTGATGCGCGCGTCGCCATAGCGACCACGCGACAACGTGGGCGGGCTAGATGCGCCGCTGCGCCAGCCGCACGGCGAGGCAGCGGATCTCCTGGACCGACCAGCGAATCAGTGAGCGCGCAGCCTTGGGGGTGATCTTGTCCTGGCTCGTCTTTTTGGGGGCGGCGCGTTGGCGTGATGGCGGATCACCGCCAACAGCCATCTATCTGGCTGCCCGACCACATCTCGACCCGGACACGCAACGAGAGCTCGCGCTCGGCAGTCTGGCCCATTGAAAGGCCAAGGTCGAAATGCAACTTTGGATTGAATTAAATTCGGAGAAGCTGTGATGCAGGCATCAGAATGCTGCATCATCCGGGTGGCTATCGCCGGCAGCCTAGGCTGGCTGATCGCAATGACCCTGATGTTGAAGCACGGCATGCTCGCCGCCTTGGTTGTCAGTCCCTTGTTCGGGACAGCGGCGGCGATCGCGGCGATGACCTTGTTCTGGTTCGTGAGTTTGTTCGTCTCGTCAGAACCTATGGCGCCTCGAACGTCTGACGTTAGCCGGTAGCAATATTTGTTGCATCAACTTGTGAACGGGCCGCTCCCCACACAGGCCGACGGGGTCAACAGACACCGTTTTGTCTCTTACAGTGCTGGCGATCCAGAACATGTCGGACCCGAAAGCTTGGGCATGAATCGAGATCTCAGCGCGACGACCGCCGCAAATCCGATGGAGACGACCGTCAACTGGACCAACCGAATAATTTTAGCCGCCACACTGATTGGCTGAGCTTTCGCACTGGTGTCTATGCGCATGCACTGAGCCTACCCAAGCACTTCGTGCAAGCGAGATGCTAGGGGTCTGAAGTGGCTCATGCCTAGATACCCAATTCGACCTCGAACTCGGCCATCTCCTTTTAGCGGACCGTGGCATCTACCGTCACGCCACGCCCAGAATGCCCGGCACAGATTGCCTCCTGACAGCCTGGCGAGTTGCGACAAGGTCATGATGACCTGCGACTGGATTAGATCCCGACACGAAAAAACACCCCAGGAGCGGGTGCTCCCAGGGTGTTGCCGACCTCACGGCCAGATTGATCGGGCTGGGGATCCGGAGGCCAACGAGTTGTCGGCACCTTCCGCGGCGGGGAGCGAGGAGGAGGACCAACACCTCTCGCCCGCCGGCCGCATCTCCCGGCGTTGAGGCCGGGAGCAGCGCGATCCGATACTAGTACGAGCCGAACTTGTAGTTCAGGCCGGCGCGGACGACGGCGAACTCGTCGTCGCGGCGACCGATGGCGCTGTAGGCCACCGGGACGAGGTTGGCGGCGTTGACGACCAGGGCGCCCTGGTTGCGGTTGCCGCGCTCCAGGTTGACGTACAGACCTTCGATCTTGAACGTCACGGCCGAGGAGCGGAAGAAGTTCAGGAACGACTCGGTGGGGAGGGCGAACTCGACACCGCCGCCGACGGCGTAGCCGGTGCGGAAGCTGTCGTTGCCGGCGTAGCCGCCGAACGAGCGGTCGGCGCTGCCCGAGCCGTAGGCGAAGCCGCCGGTGCCGTACACGAGGGTGCGGTCGAAGGCGTAGCCGAGGCGGCCGCGCACGGTGCCGAAGTAGTCGAGGCTCGACAGGCCGCGCGGGTCGGTGACGTAGTAGCCCGGGGCGACGGCGCCGTTCACGAAGGCGTTGTTCCGGCTACGGCCGAAGTCGAGGTACTGGGCGTCGGCCTCGATGCCGACGACCACGCCCGAACCCGGGGTGAATTGGACGTTGTAGCCGATCTGCGCGCCGCCGGAGAAGCCGTCCTGGCTGCGGTTGCGGAAGGTGGCGGTGGTGCCGGGAACGGCGAACGGGGCCGGGACGCCGAAGGTGGAGTTGTTCGAGCGGCTGCTGGCGTCGAAGGCGTAGCCGGCGTTGAAACCCGCGTAGAAGCCGGTCCAGGTGAACACCGGCACCGGGGTGAACACGGGCGGCGGGGCGGCGCGACGCGGCAGGTCGGCGGCGGCAGCGGCGCCGGTCAGGGCGGTGAAGGCGGCCAGGGAGGCGAGAAGCTTGGTCATCGTGTTGGGTCCGGGATTTCTATCTGACGGTAAGGCTACCGGCCCATGAGCCAAATAGCTGTAGTTTTACGGACACACCTGTCGCCGACGGGGCAAGACGGCATAGTAAACCGTTTATGAAGCAGCGCTGCGCTAACGAAGTACTTCACAATGTACAGCACAGCGCGCCACAATTACTG
Organism: Methylobacterium sp. CM6246; assembly: GCF_054818005.1. Classification (NCBI taxonomy): domain Bacteria; kingdom Pseudomonadati; phylum Pseudomonadota; class Alphaproteobacteria; order Hyphomicrobiales; family Methylobacteriaceae; genus Methylobacterium; species Methylobacterium sp. CM6246. Next base: position 3,898,781 of record NZ_JBTXKY010000001.1, on the reverse strand, counting down.
GCCTCCAATTTGGTTGCATCATGCAGCGTCGCTCTCCGCGAACTGTGGCCCGCAAGTCACGGCTTGGAGGGTGAGGCTCATTGGAAGGCGGCACCTCCGTCCAGTCTCCATGCCACGCCATGCTGATCCGGCCCGAGCACCGCTTTTTTACCCGATCGACTGGCGCGAGTTGTCGATGGCGATCCGCATCGGTCGGGCGCAGGGTCGGTGTGAGAGTTGCGGGCGATCGCACGGACAGATGGTCTAAAGATCTGGGCGATGGGCGTCGGTGGGACGCTGAGGCCAGCCGCTGGCGCGATGGATGGGGCCGCCGGATCCGGGTCAGGTCGGGTGCTGATATCCTCGGCCGCACTCGCCGGACCCATGTCGTCCTGGCAGCAGCTCACCGGGATCACGACACGGCCAACAGCGCGGACGCCAACCTCGCGGCCTTCTGCCAGCGCTGACACATGAGCAACGACCGGCCGGAGCATCAAAGGCGCTGTCGGAGAATACCGTTCCGGCGGAAGGCGGTGGGCGACCTGTTCGGTGGTCCCTACTCCTAGAATATCAATCTGAGATTGATCATACCTAACAATTGATTGCGATCAGCACACAAATAGCACTTGCTTCTCCAATTTTGGGCAAGGCACACCGAACTTTTAGAAGGCTATACTGATCTCTGTTAGGCGACGCCCAGCCCCTTAGTGCTAGGCTTGTTTCGCGAAATTATTTACTTGGGTTGTAGCCGTGCCGATACGCAATCTTGGTCGCGGGTTTCTCGTCGGCACGCCTATCGCGCTCATAGCAGGGTTACTCGCGCTCGGACCGGCCCAAGCCGATCTTGCCAACGTCGTCCGCGTCGTGCTGCAGAAGGGTCGGCAATACGCCCCCACCGACCTGTTCCTCCGCCGAGGTGACACCATCGTCCTGGTCAACGGGGACGACGGCGCGATCCATCATGCCTTCATCGAGGCCGATCGGTTCGCGTTCGACGCCGGCGATCAGGAGCCGGGCAAGCAGGCCACGCTGACGCTGAAGGAGCCCGGCGACTTCGTGATCGAGTGCGGTATCCACCCGAAGATGAAGCTTACCCTCCACGTCCAGTAGGATGGCCGCCACCGAGCTCCATCTATCAGGCGGCCTCAGATCACCGGTAGGCCGGTGAGGCCTTCGTACAGGGCTTCGTGGCCGACGTAGTACAGCGCCAGGAAGGTCGCGAGCGCACCGCCGTAGTACGCCGGCGCCCACGTGATGTCGCGGACCCGCACCGCGGTGCGCACGTCGTCGGCGGCAATGCCGAGCAGCACGACGATGATCCCGGAATGCCCGATCGCGTCGACCTTGCCGAACTCGAACACCGCCGAGACGAAAATCGCCGCCAGGATGATCGCCGCAGCGCGTCGCACCAGCGGTGTCCAGATCAGCGCGAAGGCCAGGGTGAACTCGATGACACCGGCCGCCTGCATGAACAGCTCAGGCGTCGCACCCATGGTCATCTGCGGCTTGGCGGCGAGCAGCGGATCGGTCCACTGCGGGTAGGCCCATTTCTCGACCGAGGCCCACATCAGCGTGACGGCAGCGGCCCAGCGCACGATGTCGAGCGAACGCAGGCCGAAGGGCTTCAGGTTGAGGCCTTGGAAGATCAGGTAGACCGCCACCCCGAGAAACACCGGATAGTCGGCGAGGTGGAACACGCCGTACTGCGCGGTGGCGAAGCTGAACAGGAAGACGATGCCCAGGCCGGTGAGCGGCATGGTCCGCCGCCAGATCAGGCCGGCGGCCAGCGCGAGCTGGAACCACGGGATCCAGGCGACGTCGGTCTTGAGCTCCGGGGTGAGGATGATGCCGCCGAGTTCCCAGAGCGAGACGAAGAAGAAGCCCAGCGTGGCGCGGACCAGAAGTTCGGTGTCGGTGCGGATCCGGGTGGTCACACGATCCAGCGCGTTGAGCAGGGCACCGCCCAGCGGCGTACCCTCGGTCAGGCACCCGAACATCAGGCACAGGATGGCCAGACCGGCGAGCCACTCGAAGTCAGCGCACAGCACCTGCTCAAGGCCACGCGGCTGCCCGGCGACGTCGTAGGCACAGAACCATTTTACGTGAGCGCTGGCGGAGCACGTACCGGCGAGGAGGGCCAAGGGTGGGGCTGCGAGGCTTGCCAGCGAGCGCGTACCCAGGCGACGCGTGAGCCTGAGCGCCGAGACCCGAACCATGATTACCTCGAAAGACGTGGCGGGCACCAACCCGCCTACGTATTTCCTCACAAACAGCGGTATCACGTCAACGAGTTATTAACGAACATTACGCGATGGTTAATAGCTGTCGCGGTGCTTATTGCCTGGGCAAACGACGCTAGTTTCGATCTTTGCTGAGGCTGATGTAGCGCGCCAGAACCCAGCCGTGCTCGCAGGGGCCGGTGTAACTCTGCTCGATCGGCGTGAGGATCGTGGTCCGGCATCCGAGCAGCGCGGAGCCGTAGACGACGCCCAGCCACGGGCCGAGCTTCTCGCAGACCACGACCATGTCGCCGTCGTGCAGGCGGCCGATCTCGCGAAACGGAGCTTCTCCGGGCCCGCTCTGCACCGCCACGAAGCTCTCCGGCTCGGCTCCGAGTTCGATCACACGCCCCATCTCCGGACAGGCATCGTCGCCGATCGACCCATGCATCAGGATCGGCACGTTCAGAGGGATCGTTTCGGCCTTCGCCAAGCTGGGCAGCAGAAGCATGAGAGGCAGCCCAAGACGCAGGACAGTGGATGACATGAGCGTGCCGCGCTGCCGTATTCGATAGGAAGCGCTATCGCGCTCGCCTGAGTGGGTATGACGGCGAACAACGCCGCTGATGCTGAGGGGATCCTGGCCATGAGCCGGTGCCTGCAGTGTTCAGTTCCCCCCGCCGCACCGACCCTCATGCGACTGCCCGGCCAAGGCCTCACAGGCAGCCTACAGGGAACTGGCCCGGAGAGCGCCTGTCGTCACATGCTTGCCCGCCGCGTGCATTGCGGTGTCGCGAACATCTTGGTCACACTGACGGAAGGAGGCGGTCCTATAGCAGGCCTGGAAGAGACTGTCGCTGGTTAGGCTCGACCGCGCTGAGCCTTGAGGCGCGGCAAGGCGAGCTCCTTCTCTTGCTCGAACTGCGCCAGCGTCATCTCTCCAGCATCTAGTGCACAGACGCCAACGAACGCACCACGTGCTTTCCCGCGAACTAACTGCCATCGCTTGAAAGATCATACTGCCTTGTGTGCGTTTTGCCGGCGTCAGAGCACTAGACGGCGTGCGAGTTGCTCGCGGTACTCGCCCCTGCGGTGCCGTCGCGATCTGAAACTTTTAATTAAGAGTTAGGGACAAAACCGTTTGGCCTGAGTTCGGCAGATGAGGGCGCAGGCGAGTGTCGTGAGGGCGAGGTGGAGGTTGAGGCGTCGCTGGCAGCGGATGGTCAGTCGGCGGAAGCGGGCCAGCCAAGCCAGGATGCGCTCCACGATCCAGCGGTAGCCTCCCAGGTGCTCGCGGCTCTCGATGCCACGGCGGGCGATCCGCGGCGTGATGCTACGAGCCCGGCACTCGCGCCGACACCGGCGATGATCGTAGCCCTTGTCAGCGTGCAGCTTGTCGGGCCTGCGCCGCGGGCGACCACGCCGGCCGGTGCGCACGCCCGGCACCGCGTCGAGCGTGGCAGCCAGCATGCGGCTGTCGTGGCAGTTGGCCCCGGTGAGTATCAGGCCGAGCGGCGTGCCGTTGGCGTCCACGACGAGGTGGCGCTTCGTGCCCGGCTTGCCCCGGTCCGTCGGGTTCGAGCCCGTCGCAGAGCCCCTTTTTCGCTGGCAGGCTCGCGCTGTCGAGGGCAGCCCGTGACCAATCGAGCACATCGGCATCCTGAAGCTGCTCCAGCATCACGCGATGCAAGGCGGCCCAGACGCCCGCCGCCTGCCACGCGCCCAGCCGCCGCCAACTCGTCTTGCCGCTGCAGCCCACTTCGGAACGCGGCAGGTGCGTCCTCTGCATGCCGGTCCGCAAAACCAGGATGATGCCGGACAGCGCCGCCCGATCCGAGACGTGCGGCCGGCCACCTTTCGGCTTCTCGGGCTTAGGCGGACGAAGCGGCTCGACCACCGCCCAGAGGTCGTCGGGTACAAGAGCATCCATGCCCTCCCAACCCGCCCGAATGGGTTTTGTCCCACGCTCTTATTCGGTGGGCCCTACGCTTGAAAGAGCCACCACAACAGTGGTCCAGCGCATCAGGAGCAGCCGACTTAAAACTCGGCTTAGATGTAATTTTTATTATTGGAATGGTTCGCCCATCGTAGTAACGATCTTGCGATGGCGTCAGTGCCTCACGAGATCAACATTCTTCATGGCCGAGACCAAAGATCAACGGGAAATCGTGCTGCGCAATCTCGCGACACACGCCGGCTCGGCACGGAGCCGGATGTGCATGTCTTTGGACAATGCAGCCCGCTTGGTTCACCTCACACCTGAGCTCATCGCAACGGTCGAGAACGGCAGCGACTGCTCATCTTCGCTCGCCGAATTGATGCGGCTCGCCCTTTTTCTCGGCCTGACCGAGCTTGGCGAACCCCGCCCTCGGGCGCTTGGAGCTGTGTAGCCACCACTCAAAAAAACTCGCCGAGCAGAAACTTCGGTCCGAGCCTGCACGTACCGAAGGCCCATGATCGATCCAGATAAAAAGCCTGCATCCCTCGATGCGACCCTAGCTGCGCAGGTCCAAGCCGCCCGCCTACGCGGCGCCTACTCGATAGAGACCTTGGCAACGCTCGCCCGGGTTGAGCCCGGGGTGATCACCGAGCTCGAGAACGGCAGACAGGTTTTCGATGTCAGCGCCCGAGAACGCGTCATGGATATCCTTGGTCTACGTCCCGACAGCCTTCGCCATCTCAACAGAGCCGCCGATCCTCTTCTGCGCACCCCGGACTGAGATGGACGTCGGGCCGTCGGCAATCACCAGGATTTCATTCCGCCAGGCATCGCGCTCGCCCTGAACCGCCTTGATCAGCGCATGCATGCTACCGGCGTCGATCGCGGTTTCCATCAGCATGTCCTGGGCGATCGCGAGCTGCTACCACAGGTCGGCATTCTCGCGTGCGATGGGGATAAACGCGCTCACGTCATCGCCCAACCTCTGGCCTTCTGCCCGCGCTGTCGCGTGCCATCATAGGCTGGAACTGGAGCACCAGAGGCGGCTTAGGAGGCCCACACTGTTCCGGCGGCAGGCGTTAGGCGATCCGTTCGGTTGTCCCCACGCCTGACAATCCGCTTTCTTTAAGTGGACGTGACGCAGGACCTCACAGCCGGCGCATAGGGTCTGACACAACTTCAAAATGTTGTAATTTGTTAAGGTTTTGGCTGCACAAATATGGGTCGTCCGTGTTAAAAAACCTGATGATGCATTGGGCCGCCGTTGTCCTCACCGCCTACGTCGTAGGCTTTGTCGAATTCTGGCGCATATGTGAAGCTGCGCCGACTTCGCGGGACGACGTGGGCAAGGGCGTCGTTTAAGGCCACGCAGGTTTGCGACAGCTACCACGCGGCTTAAAGCGGCTCTACCCGCACCCTTCGAGTTTGAGCCAACTGAGTTGGTTTCAAGGGCCACAGCTGGTCGGACATCCGGCATACCCGGATCGTAGCCGCGATGATGTTCATCGCGATGGACACCAAGCCAGCTAAAACGAGCAGCGTTCGACAGGGTGCCTCGTCGGGTTCAGCGTAATCGCACCAGAGCGGGTTGTCGTCCTGCATGGCGTGGTCCCTCGGCGGCACGGCCACGCTACTTGCTGCCGCGCTGGGCGAGCACGGCCGGGACGGTGCGCAGCATGATCGCGATGTCCCGGCGCAGGCTCCAGCGGCTGGCGTAGTCCAGGTCGAGCGCCACGCGCTCGGCGTAGCTGGTGTCGGAGCGGCCCGAGACCTGCCACAGCCCGGTGACGCCCGGCGGCACGGCAAAGCAGGTCGCGAACGCCCGGCCGTAGCGGGCGACCTCGGCCTGCACGATCGGGCGCGGGCCGACCAGGCTCATCTCGCCGCGCAGGACGTTCCACAGCTGCGGCAGCTCGTCGAGCGAGGTCTTGCGCAGCACCTGGCCGATGGCGGTGATGCGCGGATCGTCGGAGAGCTTGTGCGTGGCGGCCCACTCGGCACGGGCGCTCGGGCTGGCGGCCAGGTGCGCGGCCAGCACGCCCTCGCCGTCCGTGACCATCGAGCGGAACTTCAGGCAGCCGAAGCTGCGTCCGTCCCGGCCGAGCCGCATGTGCCGGAAGATCGGCGCCTTGCGGTCGCCGGCCCAGACCAGCACGGCGATCAGCAGCATCAGCGGCAGCAGCAGGAACAGCGCGGTCGCCGCCACCCCGATGTCGAGCCCGCGCTTGGCCGCCCAATCCAGCCGAAGCCCACGCGCCACGAACGGCGTATCCGGCAGAACAGCCTCGGTCGCTTCGATCACCGGGCTTGGGACCTTCTCAACATCCACACCAAAATGCGTGATGTCGAGCTTATGCCGCAATGCAAAAACATGCTCGATCTCTTGGTAAATTGCGGTATGCGACATGGCTATGCTTCACAGTAGAGACGGAACGAATGATAAATCATCGGTAAGTTAACGAACTATTACGGCCAACATTCTGTCGATAGTTGAGCATATTAAAAAATATTGGCGGTCGCCTCAGCAGGCTAATGCTGGTTAACGCCGCGGATCATGTCGCGAATGTGGCAGAACCAATCTGGGAGGTTAAGCTGCATTACGGATATGCATGAGACGCGCACAGTAGTCCCATAATAAAACAATTTTAAATTGTGTTTTTTGACGAAATTTCGCCTTTGCGGCGCAACAACAAGATCAATCCTGCCGTGGGATTTGAATGGGTTCGAGGTAGGAGCAGAGGCTGGAGTTCTGTGTCGGGTCACCAGTACTCGTTGAGATCCCTGCGGATTGCCTCCGACGATCAGAGATCCGGGCCGTGTGCCGGCGCTTGCGGTGTCCAGTTCCCCCGCCGCGCCGACCCTCCCGCGACTGCCCGGCCGAGGCTTCACGGGCGCCCTGTGGGGAACTGGCCCGGAGAGCGCCTGTCGTCACGAGCTTGGCCGCCGCACGCTTTGCGGTGTCGCGAACGCCTCAGGCGCACAGACGGAAGAGGCGACGCTTTAGCAAATCCTGAGATGGTCTCAGAGGGCCCCCTCCAGCAAGCGCTCCATCTGCACGTCGGCCAGGTAGTTCATCAGGCGATCGGCCGTGCCAGAGCTAGCTCCCGCAACCCAAGCTGGAACGGGCAACTGGGTTTGCGGGATGGCGGCAATAACGGACTCGGCCTTCAGCGCAGCCTCCCGCGGTGTGGCGGCGACGAGGAACCGTACCCCCTGAGGGGCTTCGATAAGGAGCGCGATGCAGGTCATGGCGTCCTCAACGGGTCGACTGCGAGAACTGTTTCGTTCTCAATCCTGTTTTCTCGTCCGTCTCGCCGAACGGCTGCAGATCCTCACCGCATGGCTCGGCCTGTTCCACCACGCGCGCGCATTCTCGGTTGGCCTGATTGGTCGAGGTCGACAGCCGGTTGTCGGCAGCCCCTGTTTTGGTCCCGCTGGCCTCGTCTTTCACAGATCTGCAGCCTCAGCGGACATACGCTTTGCGGACTTGCACCCTCTCCCCCCGAAAAGCAGGGTGGTGATGACCTTCTCTCCGGACGGGGGAGACTCGGCGGCATTCTCCCTTTGGGCCAGCCGTGGCCGGGCGGTCCATTCGGGCGAGACGATCCGCACGATTTTGGTCTCGCTGCGGAAGCCGGTGATCTGACGCTCCTCGACGGTCAGCAGCTCGAGCTTCCGGGCCTCGCAGATCGCGTTGCGCACCGTGGTCTCGGCGACGCCTACGAACGCCGCGAAGCGCCCGACTGCCAGCCGGCAATCCTTCCTACGAATCACCTCGGCGGCCACCAAAGCGAGATCCGCCTGACGTCGCGAAGGTCCTTCGCGGCGCCGGGGCGAGCGTCGCGGTGCTGGGCCGTGCGGTTCGTTTCAAGCCCAACGTCGCGGGTGGCGCGCCCGCGCCCGAGCCTGCGAGTGCGAAGCCGCCCGGCCCTGATGTCAACGATTCTCGATCCTGCAGGCGCCCTGTCCGCGCTGCTGGCCCTGAATGCCGCAGCGGCGCTGAAGCTTCAGCCGCTGGTCCAGTCGAAGCCGGATCCGCGGCACGACCACGGCATTCGACACGGCCGCCCCCCAGAAGCCGATGGGCGTCGCACCTGCGCAAAGCCAGGTGATCTCCTGGATCGAGCGGGCCGTTCTCGCCTCCATCGGCGAGCATGCGGAGGATGCCGCAGTGTCGGCCGGATCGCGCGACGGAAGCGGGACCGCCACGAGCTTGCCCGCCGAACCCTGCCGATGATCGCGACGGCCATCCGGGAGAAGCTCGAGAGCGCGACCGCGGCCGCCGTGCAAGGCCGGACCCATGCCGATCCGACGGCTGGCGGCGTCCCGGACGGGCCGCTGCGCGTCCTCAAGATCCGGCTTCGGCCGGACGATCTCGGGGTCGTCACCCTGGAGGTGCAGCTCTCCAATGGCCAGTTTTTAACCCATCCGCGCGCCTCGCAGTCGGAGACCGCCACGCTGCTGCGCGAGCATACGGCGATCCATACCGACCTCCTGAGCCACGGCAGCTACCAAGCCGGGGGCATCGTCGGGCAGGCGCGTTCAGCCGAGGCATCGACCGCGTCGGACGGCTCACAATTTCACGCGTCGCCATCGTTCAACGACGGGGCCCGCGCGGGCAACGAGGGCACCAGACAGCAGCAGGACGAGCAGCGCCAAGCGGGCAACAGACGCAAAAGGGAACGGACGGATGAAGTGGTACGTCTTCGTGAGAGCGGCATTTATCTCTAGCGTTGTCACGGCAGTGGCGAATGTCTGCGAGGCCGAGATGGCGCGCGCCTCCGCCCGCTACTGCGTGCCGCTGGGCGTGCTCTACGCCGTCGGCCTGACCGAGGATCAGCAAGCGCGGCTCCCTTCAACCCTACGCCATGAGCTTCGCCGGAACCGCCTATTTCGGAACGGGGCCGCGGGACGTGATCGCTCGCTTCACGGAAGCGCGCAGCAAGGGCATCCGCCCGATCGACCTCGGCTGCATGCAGATCAACCACCTCTATCACGGCGGCAAGCTCGGCTCGGTCGAGGCCATGATCGACCGGCTCGCGAACGTCCAGTACGCCACCCAATTCCTCCAAGAGTTCAAGAAGCGAGAGGGCAGCTGGACGATGGCGGTGGCGCGCTACCATGCCGGGCCGAACAACAATGCGGCGCAGAAACAGTATATCTGCCGGGTGGTCGCCAACATGGTCGCGACCGGATTCAGGCAATGGACCCCGGCGGCGACGCAGTTCTACCGGTGATGCACCCTTCGACCGGGGGCGGCCGCGGGCACGCTCGATCACGGTGGCCGGCGCCGATCCCCTCGAGGCATGCCACGTCCCTTCCGGCTAGGCGGCGAGAGATGCAGACGAGGAACGGTTTCTTCAGTGCCAACAGCGCAGATTACCGACCACTCTATGCGGATGCTGCCTATTGGCCGCTCATACGTTGAGCAAGACGGCAAACGCCACCATCCTTCCGGGGCTGGGAGAGCATGATGAACGACGCACCAGACCCGCCCGACGGCGCGTTCGCCAGGACGCTTCTGCTGTTCGCGGTGACCATCGCGGTCATCGCGGTCTCGGCCTACATCCTGATCCGGATGGATTGAGCGCAGTCAGAGGATCTTGCAGCTTCCGTAGCTCATCTTGATCTCGCCGCGATCCTCCGGATTGAGCTGCGCCTCGACGAAGTTCAGCTTGTTTAGGTCGATCAGAAGAAAATATACGCCGTTCTGGCACTTGATCGCGTTGCGCGGGGTCCGTTCATTCAAGCGCGGCGACGCCACCTGACATTCGTAATAGTCGGACCGCCCGGCGGAGAGGACGGTCAGCAAGCCGCCGCCGGAGACCAACGAGAAGGTCCGCGCCCGGTGCGGCTGAGGCTTTGCACCCTCGGGGCCGGGGGCCGCGTCGAGCCCCACCGAGACGTCCTCCGTACAGGTCATCGGGCGGCGCAACTGAGAGGCTGCCGGTGCGATGCTCAGAATGAGGACCGCACCAGCGAGCGCTACCCTGTGGGCAATCATCGGCGGCAGATCCGTGATTCGTGGGTAGTTCTAACCGACAAGCTAAGGCGTCGCCCGTCGATGTAAATCTCGCCTCCGCGGGTCACGGAGCCAATCAACAGATTTACCGCCGCGCGCGATGTCACTTCATCTGCCATGACCGGTCAAGATGGTGCGATCGACAGCACCGCCTCGTTCTATGCCGGTCGATCCGCGTCCCTGTCGGGAGCCGCGTCCCGATGTATGGCTTGCGGCGGCTTCCGCCGGCCCGCGTGGTCGCGGGCGGCCACGCTCGCAGCGGGATGGACACGCGCTGCGAGCGGGTGGTGCCGGGGCGCAGGCTTGCGGCAAGGGGAGGGACCCGCGCCGGAAGCGCGATCCGGATCCGGCAAGGCCGTTCGGATCGTTGTGCGCAGCGCTAACGCGTCGGCGCAGCCGGGCCGGCCGCGTAGCTCGACACCGTCGGGGGCAGGGCGGCGGGCGCCGGCGTTTCCGCCTTGGCGGCGCGGGAGTTGCGCTTCTCGTAGAAGGCATTGCCGCCGGCTACGGCCACGTAGTGCATGTTCGTGTACGGGAAGTGGTGGCCGGCCGTGTGGAAATACATCGCCTTCCCGACCTTCGGGTGACGCTCGCCCGCCAGCACCGCGTCGGCGGCATCCGCCACCTTTTGGAGGTCGCGGTCCTGCATCGGCTTGGTCAGGACGCCGGGGGCGAACTGCCCGGGCTGCCCGACCACCGCACAGATGCCGCCCGGGAAGATCGCGGCCTCCATCCGGTTCATGACCACGGTGCCGACGGCCAGCAGACCGGATTCGTCGCTGCGGTTCGATTCGAAATACATGGCCCGGCCGAGGCAGTCGCGCTCGGCGTCGGTGACCACCATCGACGGCTTGCGGCCGGGGATCGATCCTGTGGTCAGGGGTGACGCGGTGTTGCACGCACCGAGGCCGCCGGCGAGCGCCAGCGCGACCAGCCCCGAAACGGTCTTGATCCTCTCGCTACCCTGCATGCATCAGCGCTCCGTCCTCCGGCCTCGGGGCAGGGCGATCGCCCTGCCCGGCGTCGCCACTCTCGATCGTTGTACGCGCCAAGCTTGTGTGCACGTTCGCGGCGAGGATGTGGCGGGCCGGCATGCGTGGATCGCCCCGAACGCCGGTCGGCCCGCGCTGGCGGACCACGGACAGCCCTGGAACGCGGCCCCTCGCGGGACGGACCGGAGCCGCAGCGGGAGCCGCAGGTCCGGGCGGAAAAGCTTCGCGATACCATTAGCGTAGCATCGCCCGGAGCCGTCCGGGATCGGAGGGACGAGTCCCCCGGTCGGCGGCCTCGTTCGGCTGGAACGAGAGCCGGCCGAGGGCCCGGTGTCATCCGATAGACACACACGCCGCCAACCGGTGCCGGGACGTTGACGGGACCCAAGCCTTGGCTCGAAGGTGGCCGGGACGGTTCCCTTCGGGGATCAAAAGGGAACGCGGTGAGGGGTCTTCCCCGAATCCGCGGCTGCCCCCGCAACTGTAAGCGGTGAGCCTTCTCGTCACCACGTCACTGGGCCGCCTCGCCCGGGAAGACGACGAGAGGGCGGCGACCCGTGAGCCAGGAGACCTGCCGTCAGTCGTGGTCACACGCGAAACGCGCTGGGCGGGGTGTCCTGGCGGGTGCCGGGACGCCCGCGCGAGCGCGGTCGGCGCGGCCTCGTTCGCGGTGACGTGCCACTGCCGTCGCCCGAGGTCCCGTGTCCCGTCCTGTGCCGCGCTTGACGCTCTCGAAACTGGCCGTGCTGACGGCCCTGGCGCTGCTGCCCCCGGCGGCCTCCGCCCGGGACGGATCCCGGCCGAGCCAGGACACCGAGGCGACGCTCGACGAGATCTCGGTCACCGCAGAGCCTTCCGGGGCCCCGCGGGGCGGTGCCGCCGCGAGTGCGGGCTATGTCAGCGGCGTGACCGGCATCGGCGGCCCGCTCCTGCCCGTGGCTTCCGCCAGCGCGGGGGTGATCACGGGCGCCCAGCTCAACAGCCGGCCGGTGACGCGTCCCGGCGAGGTGCTGGAGGCGGTGCCGGGCCTGATCGTCACCCAGCATAGCGGGGAGGGGAAGGCCAACCAGTTCTTCCTGCGCGGCTTCAACCTCGACCACGGTACCGACATCGCCCTGTTCCTGGACGGCATGCCGCTCAACATGCGCACCCACGCCCACGGGCAGGGCTATGCCGACATCAACTTCCTGATCCCCGAACTCGTCGGCGCGGTGGAGTTCCACAAGGGGCCGTACTTCGTACGCGACGGCGATTTCGCCTCCGCCGGCTCGGTGCGGATCGACTATCTCGACACCGTCCAGAAAAACCTCGCGCTCACCGCCATCGGCAGCTTCGGCTACAAGCGCGCGCTCACCATCGCCTCGACCCCGATCGGGGACGGCAACCTCCTGGTCGCGGCCGACGCACAGGTCTACGACGGTCCGTGGGTGGTCCCGGACGCCCTGCGCAAGATCAGCACCGTCGCCCGCTACAGCCAGGGCACGGCGCTCGACGGCTTCTCGGTCACGGGCATGGCCTATGCCAGCCGCTGGACCGCCACCAACCAGATCCCCGAGCGGGCCGTCGCTCAGGGGCTGATCGGCCGATACGGCACGATCAACCCCACGGATGGCGGGGATACGAGCCGCCTCTCGCTGTCCGGCCGCTTCAGCAGCACCGACGACACAGGCGTGACCCGGGCCTCGGCCTACGTGATCCGCTCGCAGCTCAACCTGTTCAACGACTTCACTTATGTCCTCAACGACCCCGTCGCGGGCGACCAGTTCCACCAGCTCGACCAGCGCATCATCGGCGGCGGCGAGGCGCTGCACATCTTCCAGGGCGCGTTGTTCGGGCGTCCGATGGAGAACGAGGTCGGCGTGCAGACCCGGACCGACAGCATCCGGGTCGGGCTGTTCAACACGACGAACCGGCAATACCGCTCGGGCGTGCTCGACGATCGGGTGCTGGAGACGAGCGGGGCCTTCTATTTCGACAACCGGGTGCGCTGGACCGACTGGCTGCGCACCAGCCTCGGCTTCCGCGCCGACGGCTATGATGCCCGCGTCGCCTCGGACACGCCGGCCAATTCGGGCCGGGCCCGCGACGGCATCGTCAATCCTAAGCTCGGCCTGACCCTCGGACCGTGGTTCGACACCGAGTTCTACGTGAATTACGGCGGCGGCTTCCACTCGAACGACGTGCGCGGGGTGACTGCCACGGTCGATCCGGCAAGCCCCCTGTTCAACATCGGCCGCGCGCCGTTCCTGGTGCCCTCGACCGGCTACGAGGTCGGGCTGCGCAACCGCTCGATCGCCGGGCTGGAGACCAGCCTCGCCTTGTTCCGGCTCGACTTCGCGTCCGAAAACCTGTTCCAGGGCGACACCGGCACCACGGAGCCGAGCCGCCCGACCCGGCGCTTCGGCGTCGAGTGGACGAACCGCTACGCGCTGACGCCGTTCCTGTCGCTGGAGGGCGATCTGACGATCACCAACGCCCGGTTCTCCGATTCCGACCCGGTCGGCACCCGGGTGCCGGAGGCGCCTACCACCATCGCGTCGGCCGGCATCACCTTCGGCGCGCCGCTCGGCTGGTTCGGCTCCCTGCGGTTCCGGTATTTCGGGCCGCGCCCGCTGATCGAGGACAATTCCATCCGCTCGCGCCCGACCGCCCTGTTCAACGGCCGGGTCGGCTACGCCTTCGAGAACGGGGTCAGCGTCTCCCTCGACGTGCTGAACCTGACCAACAGCAAGTCCGACCAGATCACCTACGCCTACGTCTCGCGCCTGCCCGGGGAGCCCGCCGAGGGCCTGACCGACCGCGTGTTCCACCCGGCCGAGCCCACGGCCGTGCGCCTCACCATCGCGGGCCGGTTCTGAGCGCGGCCGATTCTGAGCGCGACCCCGGGGCCCGGAGGGGATCCGGCTCAGTGCTGGCCCTGCCCGGACGCCAGGATGGCCACGCCCACCGCGATGATCGCGATCCCCACTAGCATGGTCGGGCTGATCGCCTCGCCGTACAGCCACGCGCCGCCGAGTGCGGCGCCGATCATGCCGACCCCGGACCAGATCGCGTAGACCACCCCGATCGGCAGCATGTCCATGCTGCTCGACATCAGCCATAGGGCGGTGCCGTAGCCGACCGCCACGATCAGGGTGGGGCCCGGCTTGGTCAGGCCGTCGGCGGCCTTCAGCGCCAGGGTGGCGGTGACCTCCGCGCCGATCGCGAGCCCGAGGATCAGGAAAGGGTTCATCGCGCGGAAGACCTTTTGTGCAGGCGCGGAGCCAGTCTCAAGTGAAAATCGGTTCTTCGGATCGGCAAGGACGATCAGGGGAGGACGGTGGGTTGCAGTTTGTGCGCGGCAGCCTCCTCCCATAAGGTGCCGCCGGCGTTCGGGAGCCCTTTTCCGTCGAATCGATGAAGATTTTCGAATCCTCCGCACTAGGCACGCGCGGCTGAGCGCCGAATTCGACGTCCGACCGGGTTGGCCCTTCGTTAACGCCTCCTCATCATGGTCGCCGCCCGTGCCAAGGCCCCGATCGACGGCGCCACGACAGTGCCGATCCAGAGCGATACCAATCCACCATGACTGCGTCGCCCGCGATCCCGGAAGCTTCGGCCCGCCCCCGTCCGGGCCGCCAGCGGGGCATGCGCTGGGGCCTGATCGCCGCGGCCGGCGGCGGCGTGGCGGCGGGCTGCGCCTGGACCGCCACCGCACTGATCAACGTCCCGAATCCGGTCACGCTGGCAGCCCTGGCGGTCATCGAGCCGTCCGCGATCGGCCCCTGGTTCCCCAGCCGGGTGGTGCAGGCGCCCGAACGGGCCCGCGACCTGGCGTTCCGGCCGAGCCCGATCCTGGAGCGCGTCTCCTGGAAGGGCCGGACGGTTCCGCTCGCGACGATGCTGGCGGAGACGCACACCAACGCCTTCCTGGTGGTGCAGGACGGCGTCCTGATCCACGAATGGCAGCGGCCGGGCACAGGACCGGCGACGCTGTTCCCGTCCTGGTCGGTGGCGAAGTCGATCGTGTCGCTGCTGGTCGCCACCGCGGTGGCGGGCGGCAAGCTCGCGGAGACCGACCGGGTCTCGGCCCTGCTGCCCGAACTGCGCCACGGCGCGGTCTTCGGCCAGATCACCGTGCGCGACCTCCTCGACATGACGAGCGGGATCGCCGTGCCGGAGAACTACGACCCGCAGCATCCGCTGACCGGCACCGCCGGGATGTACCTGACGCGCGACATCACTGCCTTCGTCCGCGACAACGCCCATCTGGCGTTCAAGCCCGGCAGCCAGGGCCGCTACCGCAGCATCGACACCGAGTTGCTCGGCCTGATCCTGGCGCGGGTCGAGGGCAAGCCCCTGGCGAACCTCCTCTCCGAGCGGATCTGGAAGCCGATGGGCGCCCAGGCCGACGCGACCTGGAATCTCGACCGGGCCGGCGGGATCGAGAAGGCGTTCTGCTGCATCAACGCCACGCCCCGCGACTTCGCCCGCCTTGGGCTTCTGGTGGCCGACCAGGGCTTGGCGGGCCAGAACCGCATCATCCCGGCTCGCTGGATCGACCGGATCGAGACGCCGGCCCGCCGGGCGGTCGATGGCTGGCAGTATTCGGCCCAGTGGTGGCATGCCCCCGGGGGCGACGACAGCGACATCTCGGCGATCGGCGTCTACGGCCAGTACGTCTACGTCGACCGCGAGACTGGGACCGTGATCGTGAAGCTCAGCGACCACGGCGCCGAGCAGGATGAGGTCGACACATTGTCGGTGATGCAGGCCATCGCCCGCGATCTCGCTGCCCGCCGCACGGCCCGTTGACCCGGGCGCGCCACCCTATCGGCGGCCCGGAGGGCAGGGGGACCCGGAAGGCCCTCAGTCAGGCCTCGGTCTGACCCGAGCCTGATGCGCGCCGGCGCCAGGCGAGGTGGAACAACCGGGTCAGGGACCCGAACCGCCCGTTGCGGACGAACCGGCGGCCCACATTGGCCCAGGCGATGGAGGTCACCGGTGTGGCCGGGTCGACGAGGGCGCTGAGCGCGCGCGTGTAATCGAGCACCAGACCGGGGGTCCAGGTCATCGACCGGGCACCGTTGCGCAGCAGCGCCGCGGCCCAGAATTCCGGGCTCGTCAGCGCGTTGGCGAGGCTCCGCCAGGGATGCCCCCCGCGGCTGAACGCGCCCTCCACGGCGACATCCAGGGCGCGGGCGACCGTGGTCGAACAGTTGCGGCTGATGAAGTTGTAGGTCGTGTCGCCGCGATAGGCGTCCCAGAACGCCCGCAGCCGGAGGCCGTCGACGCCGTTGAGTGTGACCGCGACGGTGGCCTCGCACCAATCCGCGACCTCCGCGCGATGCGACGGCAGGAACCGGCCGGGGACGTCGTTCTCGGGACCGGCGCGCAGGCTCGACCGGAGGTTGGCCGGCGAGCGGTCGATCTCCACCGCGGGGTAGTGGCTGATATAGAGGTCGCCCGCCAGTTCGAGGGCGGCGTGGCCGGTGGAGTACCGCCCCGCCACGTCGACGGAGGCGACGTAGCGCCGGACCAGCCGCTGCGTGGCCGGCGTCGTGGCCTGGCCGGTCGGCGTCCAGACATAGACGGTCAAGCTGTCGGAGTTCAGGGCCGACGCCCCCTCCAGCACCGGCTCCGGGGCCGTCCGCCGGGTCCGCAGGCCCGCCAAGGCCAACCGCAGGCCGTTGATGACCAGGAACATCCCGATGCAGTAGCCCACGGTGCCGACGTACCAGGTCGGCCAAGGCTGCAGGTGGAACACGCCGAAGGCGACGCCCAGCGCGCCGAGCGCCACAGAGGTCCGCCATTCGGGGAATTTCAGCAGGTAGGCGAGGACGATCCGGATCATGCCGTCGACCAGGAAGACGGTGCCGAACAGCATCGCCAGCAGGAAGAAGCTCGAGGCCGAGGCCATCATGATCAGGATGGCCGCCAAGGCCAGGAACAGGCCCTTGAAGATCCGCAGCCGCCGGGCCGCCCCCGCGGCGATCAGGCCGGCGCCGAGCGAACCGAGGGCGTCCACCAGCAGGAGCAGGCCGAACCAGCGCTCCGGGATATGGACCGCCCCCGCGAGGGCATCGATCATCACGGCGACGCCCAGCAGGGCCAGGGCCACGCCGGCGGCCAGGATCAGGTGCGCATGGCGGCGGACCGCATCGCCCCCGACCAGCACCTGCCACAGGGGAGCCATCCGGGCGCCGCCCTCCCGGATCGGACGATCCAGATCGAGGCCGTCAGGTCGGGTTATCACGGATGAGCGATGGGACATGAAGGTCGTCTTCGAAAGCGCGCGTGCGACCCGCACCTTTCACGACTCGACTGATGACTTTGTTAAAGCATGCGCGGCCGCCGCGCTTCCAGAGATGGTATCCAGAGGGCACACACGGATTTGCCGAACCATCCGGCAAGACGAGATCCGGGATATGACGCGCGTTCCGTACGAACAAGGCACTGCTCCCAAACCTCGACCCGGCGCAGATAGGTCCGTGTGAACCAGAACCGGCGGACCGTCCGATCCGCCGAGCCCCAGATCCGACAGCTCGTAGGCGATCTGAGCGGAGGCGTTGCACCGGTCGGTCTCGAATTCGGTCGAGCTTCCGGGGGAGAACGAGAGCTGATACGGACCGAACCGGTCTGCATTCGCCAGTGGCGGCCGCCGATACCGACGCTGACGGCCGACGTCAGGTCGTACGGGAGGATACCCTCTGCGAAGTAGCCATCCTCGTTACCCTATTACGAGTTCGTGTTGATGCCGGGCCGGAGCCAGTGGCCCTCAACGTTCCAATATGTTCGAATCGGATCTTCAAAATTCCGAGACGGTCAATGACGTCCGACAATTCAGGACGGCGCGCTGGAAGACTGCGCGCGACGCGCGAAAACCGGATACCGGCGGGGGTCGATGAGGGCTATACTTCAAAAGGATACGAGCCCACGAGGCGGCCGCGCGATCGATAGGCCAAGCCGGACGGGTCCGGTCGTCCACCGGCCCGGTCGAGGCTCCGCACACGGAGAAGCCGCATGAGGGTCGCCTGCGTCGGGGAGTGCATGGTCGAGTTGTCGGAGCGGCCGGATGGGAGCCTGGTCCGCGGTTTCGGCGGCGACACGCTCAACACCGCGCTCTACCTCGCCCGCCTCGGCGTGACGGTGGATTACGTCACCGCCCTGGGAGATGACACCTGGAGCGACGCGATGGTGGAAGCCTGGGGCCGCGAGGGTATCGGCCTCGAGCGGGTCCGCCGCCTGCCGGGCCGGATGCCGGGGCTCTACATCATCCGCACTGACGACGCGGGCGAACGCAGCTTCCATTACTGGCGCGACAGCGCCGCCGCGCGGGACCTGTTCTCGGAACCGGGCGCGGCCGAGACGCGTGCCGCCCTGGAGTCCGACGACCTCGTCTACGTCTCCGGGATCAGCCTGTCGCTCTACGGCGAGGCCGGCCGCGCCGCCCTGGCCGAGACCCTGGCGACCCTGCGCGCCCGGGGCGGACGGGTCGCGTTCGATACCAATTACCGGCCCCGCGGCTGGCCGGACCGGGACGTGGCTCGGGCGGCGTTCCGCCAGGCCCTGGCGCAGGCGGACCTGATCTTCGCCTCGGTGGAGGACCTGGACTGGCTGTTCGGCGAGGCGGGGGAAGAGGAGGTGCTGCGCTACCGTGGCCGTGCCGAGATCGTGCTCAAGACCGCGGACGGCTCGGTCCCGGTCGCCCGGGTGCTGGACGGGACGTCTGACACGAACGTGCCGGCCGGCCCGGTGGACCGGGTGGTCGACACGACGGCCGCGGGCGACAGCTTCGCGGCTGGCTACCTCGCGGCACGCATTGCCGGGCTGCCCCCGGAGGCCTCCGCCGCCGAGGCGCACCGCCTAGCAGGCGCCGTGATCGGGCATCGCGGCGCGGTGATCCCCCGGGACGCGATGCCAGCACCCGCTATCCGACGTCCCCGTCCGAGCGGTAGCGGCGAGGTTGCAGCGGCAGACCCGTAGCCCGCCGCCCCGCCTCACTGCGCGGCCGACTTGGCGGTGCTGGCCGTGGCGTGTCCAGCCTCCGGCTTGGGCGCGGCAGCCGCTTTCGGCACCGTGGTCACGTCGATCGTATCGAAGCGTACGCCGTCCTCGACCTGCTTCAGCGCAACGTTGGCCTGGTAATACTGACCGTCGGCGATCAGCTTGGCGGCCTGATCGACGTCCTGGGTGGTCTTGACCAGCGGCACCACCGCCATGGTGAAATCGACATCGACGCCGGCAAGCTTGAGCCGATCGACCGCGCCGGTTCGATCTCCGGCCCGCAGCTTGTGGTTGGCTTCGTCGATCGCGGCGGACTGATCCTTGGTGCGGGCCACGAAGTCGTCGGCCAGGACCAGTTGCGCGTCAACCGGCAACCACGTGACCGATTCGGTCGCGCGCGCGGTCCCGGCCTTCGCCGGCGGCGTGTCCTTGGCGCCCGCTTGCCCCATCGCGGCGTCGCCCGCCGGGGCACCCCCTGCCATCGTGGCCGCCGTGCGCATGCCGGACGGCGGCTTGAGGTCGGCTTCGGCCTTCGTGAAGGCGGTGGAATCGGTCTTGGACTTCTCCAGTGCGGATTGGGCGTGGCTGACGAACATCCGCGCTTGCTCGGGCTTCGCCTCGTAGATCGCGAGCCGCGCCAGGTGGACGTCGCGATAGGCGTCGATGCCGTCGGTCGACAGCTTGCCGGCCTCCGCGGCGGCCTGCTTCTGCAGCGCGCCGGTCACGTGCGGTGCCGTGCGGTCCGGCTGCGCAGCTTGGTCGGCGGCCGCGGCCGCGCCGGCGAGCAAGGTCGATGCGGCCAGGGCAGCCGCCAGCGTCTTCAGTCTGGTCATGTCAGGATTCCGGTCTGGCCCGGTGGGCGTCGGCGGCCGGCGTCGGTCGTCTTCAGCGCGCCGTCGGGACTGCCGGAACAACCGCCTGCCGGGGGCGGCCGTTGCGTGAAATTTCGGTCATGGCTCGGCCACCGGACGGTCAGGCGGCGAGGCCGCACGCGGCTATCGCCCTTGAGGCGGACAAGCGCAGCCGCTACCTGTGCCTTCGGGGGACCGATCGCCCCCAGGCAGGATCGCCGCAGGTCGAGCGGCCGAGAGGGCACCCGTGGCGCCGAGTTCCCCGCCGATTCAGGCTCCCGAGCCCGACGCATCCGCGCCCGGCCCCGCCACCCCGAAGACGCGCGTCAGCGCGCGGGGGCGGCTGCGCACCTATTTCCTCACCGGCATCATCGTGGCCGGACCGCTGGCGATCACCGCCTACATCACGTGGTGGTTCATCGCGCTGATCGATTCCTTCGTGAAGCCGCTGGTGCCGGCGAACTACCTGCCGGACCATTACCTGCCGTTCTCGATCCCCGGCCTCGGCCTTGTCATCGCGTTCCTGGCGGTGACGCTGCTGGGCTTCCTCACGGCGAACCTAGTCGGTCGCTCGGTGATCGAGTTCGGCGAGGTGCTGCTGGCCCGCACCCCGGTGATCTCCGGCCTGTACAAGGGCCTGCGCCAGATCTTCGAGACCCTGTTCTCGGCCAACGGCACCTCGTTCCGCACGGTCGGCTTGGTCGAGTTCCCGGTGAAGGGCACGTGGTCGGTGGTGTTCCTGTCGGCTCCGGCCTCCCCGGAGGTCGAGGGCGCGCTGCAGGCCCGGAACGCCGCCGGCGCCGACGAGATGGTCGGGGTGTTCCTGCCCTGCGCGCCCAACCCGACCACGGGCTTCTTCTTCTACCTGCCGCGCTCGGCGGTGGTGGAACTGCATATCAGTGTCGACGACGCGGCCAAGCTGGTGATGTCGGCGGGCGTGATCCAGCCGGAGGACCCGCAGGGACGGCTTCATGCCATGGCGGCGTCCCTGCGGACGGCGCAGCAGGCAGGCGACCCGGCGGCCCACCGGGAGCCGCAGGACGCGTGAGGCCCAACCGAAAGGGCCGCCCCGCACGCGCGGGCCGGCCCTGAAATCCGTCGCTCATTCTGAGATCGTGTGACTCAGCGCTGCAGCGAAGCCGTCTGCGGCGCGATGGTCGGCGGCGTGGCCTGGGCGACCGTGACGGCGCTGCGGGTCGGAGTCGGGGCCCAACCGGTGGCGCACTGCATGGTCAGGGCCAAGCCCAGCGCGATGCAGATCCCGTTGGCAGCGAGCCAGAACGGACGCGCGGCCCGCCGCACGGCAGCCTGCAGATCCTCCGACGTCTTCGTCACCGCTGCGACGGCACCGTCCGAGATCGGCAACAACCAGGGCTCGGTCGGCAAGGCTTGGATACCGGCCATCTCGTGGGAGCCCGGCAGGTTTTGGAACAGTCCGTTCGACATGTCCGTCCTCCAGATTCGTCCGTGATGTCCCGGCTTACCGGGCCATTCGTTCATCTACAGTTAAGGGACGATTGTGGGTGATGCAAGGTCAAGGCGCATGTCTACGCGATCTCCCGCCGCCGTGAGGCCGGCCCCGGCCCGCCCGCAGCTCAGCACAAGTCCTTCTGAAACAGAGATTTTCTCCGCATTACGTGCTCCGCGTGCATCAGCAGGCGGTTTCGTGCGGTTTGTTCCCGGGCGTGCAGGGCCAAGGTGGCGTTTTCCTGAACGGTGGGCTTTCCTGAACGCGCCGTTCAGGAAAGCCACGTCCCACCCGGGCCGTTCAGCCGGCCCCGATCAATCGGATCGCGGCATCGCGCTCGAACAGGTAGAGCAGCACCCGCAGCGCCTGGCCGCGCGGGCTCCTCAGGCCGGGATCGCGCTCGACGATCATCCGGGCGTCGTCCCGGGCAGCCACGAGCAGGTCGCCGTCGCTCTCGAGCCGGGCCAGCCGGAACGCGGCGAGGCCCGACTGGCGGGTGCCGAGCACCTCGCCTTCGCCGCGCAGCTTCAGGTCGGCCTCGGCGATGCGGAAGCCGTCCTCGCTGTCGCGCATCATCTCGAGCCGGGCCCGCGCCACCTGCCCAAGCGGCCCGCGGTAGAGCAGCAGGCAGGACGACGCCTTGGAGCCGCGCCCGACCCGGCCCCGGAGCTGGTGCAGCTGTGCCAGGCCGAACCGTTCGGCATGCTCGATCACCATGATGGTCGCCTCGGGCACGTCGACCCCGACCTCCACCACCGTGGTCGAGACCAGGACCTTGGTGTCCCCAGCGGCGAACCGGGCCATGCCGGCGTCCTTCTCGGGCCCAGGCATCTTGCCGTGGATCAGCCCGACCGCGTCGCCGAAATGCTGTTTCAGGTCGTCGAAGCGCTCGGCCGCGGCGGCGAGGTCGATGAACTCGGATTCCTCTACGAGCGGGCAGATCCAGTAGACCCGCTCCCCCGTGGCGATCGCCCGGGCGAGCCCCGCCACGACCTCGTCGATCCGCTCGGTCGGCAGGGTGATGGTGCGGATCGGCTGGCGGCCGGCGGGCTTCTCGTCGAGGACCGAGACGTCCATGTCGCCGAAGAAGGTCAGCGCCAGCGTGCGCGGGATCGGCGTCGCGGTCATGACCAGGAAGTCCACCGCCTCGCCCTTGGCGCCGAGCGCCAGGCGCTGGTGCACGCCGAACCGGTGCTGTTCATCCACGACGGCGAGACCGAGGTCCCGGAACGTCACCGCCTCCTGGAACAGCGCGTGGGTGCCGACCAGGATGTCGATCTCGCCCGCCGCGAGGGCGGCGAGCGTGCTCTTGCGCTCGGCGGCCCGGTCGCGGCCGGTCATCAGGCGCAGCCGTAGGGAGCCGGCCAGCGGCTGGAGCCGGTCGAAATGCTGCCGGGCCAGGATCTCCGTGGGCGCCATCAGGGCGGCCTGCCGCCCGGCCTCCACGGCCGACGCCATGGCCAGCAGGGCCACCGCGGTCTTGCCCGAGCCGACATCGCCCTGGAGCAGGCGCAGCATCCGGCGCGGGGCGGCGAGATCCTCGCGGATCTCCACCACCGCCCGGGCCTGGGCGCCGGTGAGCGCGAAGGGCAGGGCGGCCCGGATGCGCCCGCTCAGCGCCCCGTCGCCGGCGTTGACCCGGCCGGCCTTGCGCCGCTGGCGGGCCCGCATCAGGGCGAGCGCCAGCTGCGAGGCGAGCAATTCGTCGTAGGACAGCCGCCGCCGTGCGGGGGTGGCCGGCGGCGGCTGGAGCGGATCCTCGGCCTTCGGCAGCGGCTCGTCGGGGCGGTGCTCCACGCGGAGCGCATCCGCGAAGGCGGGCAGGCGGTTCTTCTCCAGCCAGGCCGGATCCTGCCATTCGGGCAGCGTCGGCAGGCGATCGAGGGCCGCCACCGCGAGCTTGTTGATCGCCCGGGAGGTCAGCCCCTCCGTGGCGCCGTAGATCGGCTCGACGGCAGGCAGCTCGGCCAAGCCCGCCTCGTCCACGATGCGGGACGGGTGGACCATCTGGCGGGTGCCGTCCCACAGGTCGATCCGGCCGGTGATGTAGCGATGCGCACCCAGCGGCAGCATCTTCTCCACCCGGGCGCGGGGCATGCCGAAGAACACCAGGGAGATGTCGCCGGTGGAATCCTCCACCAGCACCCGGTGCGGGCGCTTGCCCGATCCGATCTGGGCCGGACGGTGGGCCACCACGGTGACCCCGACGGTCACCGGCTCGCCCACGGGCGCCTCGCTGACCGAGCCCATCAGCCGGCGCGGGACGCCGCCCTGGGGCAGGTGGAACAGCAGGTCCACGATCCGGGCCTCCCGCTCAGGCGTGCCGAGCAGCTTCTCGATCAGCGGCGCCATCTTGGGACCGACGCCCGGCAGGGCGCGGGCCGGGGCGAACAGGGGATCGAGGATGCTCGGACGCAGCAGCGGCGCGCGGACGCCCTCCGGCGCCTCCGCGGCGTCGGGGTCGTTCACGGCCGCATCCCGGGGGGCGGCGTCCTGAGGCGCGCGTGCATCTGTCATGGTGGCTCGGCGGACATCGTGCCGGAGCCGCCTTATCATCCGGTGCATGCCGGCGCGCCAGTGCGGCGCAAGGCACGGGCGCACGGGCGCATGGCACCTGGGCTCACGGCACACGCGTTCGCGACACGGAGGCGACCCACTCGCATGGCGACGGATTTTCTGCCGGGCTTCGACCGGCACCGGATCGAGACCGCACCCGGCGTGACGATCCACGCGCGCTCGGCCGGCTCGGGGCCGCCGGTGCTGCTGCTGCACGGCCACCCGCAGACGCTGTCGACCTGGCTGCACGTCGCCCCGCGCCTGGCCGAGCGCCGCACCATCGTGGCGATGGACCTGCGTGGCTACGGCGATTCGGACAAGCCCCCGGGCGGCGAGCGCCACGCCGCCTACGCCAAGCGCGCCATGGCGGCGGACGCAGTGGCGGTGATGCGGGCGCTCGGCCACGACCGGTTCGCTGTGGTCGGCCACGACCGCGGCGGCCGTGTCGCCCACCGCTTGGCCCTGGACCATCCGGAGCGGGTCGAGCGCCTGGCCCTGTTCGACATCGCCCCCACGGCGACGATGTACGCCCGCACCGACAAGGCCTTCGCGACGCGCTATTTCTGGTGGTTCTTCTTCATCCAGCCGCATCCGCTTCCCGAAACCCTGATCGGCGCGGACCCGGAATACTTCCTGCGCCACCACGTCGAGGGCCAGTCCAAGACCTCCGGCTCGACCCCGCCGGACCTCTTTTCGGAATACCTGCGCTGCTACAGTGACCCGGCCTGCCGCCACGCGATCTGCGAGGATTACCGGGCGGCGGCAGGCATCGACCTGGAGCACGACGCGGCCGATTCGGAGGCGCGGATCACGGCGCCGCTGCTCGCCCTCTGGGGGGCGCGGGGCGTGGTCGGCCAGACCTACGACGTGCTGGAGACCTGGCGCGAGAAGGCCACAGCCGTCTCGGGCCGGGCGCTCGATTGCGGGCATACCCTGCAGGAGGAGCGGCCCGAGGAGGTGTTTTCGGAGCTGTCGGCGTTCCTCGGGTGAAACGGCGCGCTCGGACGAAGCGAAGACGCAGCGCTCAGGACACCGGCACGCTCTGCACGCTCAGTTCGCAACCGAGCGCCCGGTAGGCAGCGTCGAACTGTGCCGTTCGGGTCTGATGATCGAGCCGGAACAGCCGGTCGACGCTCTCCCGGTTCCAGCCGAGCTGGCGCTGCAGCTCGGCGCGCGTGATGCCTTTGCTCCGCAGCATCCGGTACAGCATCACCTTGAGGTCGGTCTGCAATGGCAGCTTGACCCAAGCCCTGATGATGCGTCCATCCCAGGTGTCGGGAGCCTCGTCGGCCTCCACTCGCGCCGGTGCGGGTATGTCCACACCGCGCGCGATGCGCGCCGCCAGGGCTTCCTCAAGGGCACCTAAGCCGTTCATCGGAAGGGCGGCCGGATCCTCGACATACGTGGTGATCTCGGGAAAGGCCGCACAGGTGGCGAGATACGTCCCGTTGTCGTCGGGTTCGAGATCGAAGATGTAGCCAGTCACTTGAGATCCAACGGCTTAAGGATGCGGTTGACGAGCCCCGTGCCGAGCTCCTTCCGGCCGCCATGCATCGGGATCTGCGACACCCGATCGCCACGCCGGACCGTGAGATGGCCCGAGCCGCCCGTGTGGTTCTCGAACGTGCATCCCTTCGCGGCGAGGAGCCTGCGGAGTTCGCTCGCGTTCGTGCGGATATCGGACGTCCGACAGGTTCGTGGAAGTCCACAGAAATGTAGACCCCCGGCCTCACGTCAACGTTGTTCTGCGAACGGAGACTCACCGGGCAGGCCAATCGCTCGGTGGGCTGCGGCGCCGTGGCGGCGCCGGCCGGGATTGGCAGGGTGACTGCAAGACTCAGATAGGATCTGTCCCATAGGGACGAATCGGCCGAGACCGCCAATGCGACCCGGATCATGGGCGCAGGCGGTTCAAAGGATCGCGTCGGGCAGCATGTCAGAAGTGGCGAATATACCTTTCGACGTCGCCGTGGTGGGCGCGGGAGCCGCGGGGCTCGCCGCCGCGCTGGCGAGCGCCCAGGCCGGCATCCGGACCGCCCTGGTCGGCCGGCACGCCCCCGTGGCGGACGGGCGCACCGTGGCGCTGCTGGACGGGTCGGTGCGCTTCCTGGAGGCGCTGGGCGCCTGGGAGGCGGTGGCGCCGCAGGCCAGCCCGCTCTGCACCCTGCAGATCATCGACGACACCGGCAGCCTGTTCCGGCCGCCGCCGGTGCGCTTCCAGGCCGCCGAGATCGGGCTGGACGCCTTCGGGTGGAACGTCGAGAGCGCCCGCCTGGTCGAGAGCCTGCGCATCCGGGCCCGCGCCCAAGAGAATCTCACCCTGGTCGAGGCGGATGCGGCCGGCGCCGCCCCCGGCGAGGCGGTCTCGCGCCTGACCCTGGCGGATGGCGGCACGGTCGCGGCGCGTCTGGTGGTGGGTGCCGACGGGGCGCGCTCCCCGCTCCGGGCCGCCAGCGGCGTGCGCGTGCGCGACTGGACCTATCCGCAGAGCGCCATCACCACGATCCTGGCGCATGACCGCCCGCACCGGGACGTTTCCACCGAGTTCCACACCCGCTCCGGCCCGTTCACCCTGGTGCCGCTGCCGGGCGGCCACCGGTCGAGCCTCGTCTGGGTCACCGCGGAGAGCGCCGCGCGGCGCCTCGCGGCCCTGGACGACGCCGCCCTCGGCCAGGCGGTGGAGCGCCAGGCCCGGGCGATGCTCGGCGCGATGCGGATCGACGGCCCCCGGGGCCTCGTGCCGATGCGCGGCCTGTCCGTGTCGAGCCCGGTGGCGCAGCGGCTGGCGCTCGTCGGCGAGGCAGCCCACGTCTTCCCGCCGATCGGCGCACAGGGGCTGAACCTCGGCCTGCGCGACGCGGCCGCCCTGCGCGACCTGCTGGTCGCCGCCTCCCGGGACGGCCGCGACCCCGGCGGCCGGCCGGTACTCGACGGCTACGCCCGGAGCCGCCGCCTCGACGCGGCGGCCCGCACGGCCGCGGTCGACCTCCTGAACCGAAGCCTGCTCACCGACCTCGTTCCGGTCGACGCGCTGCGGGGCCTGGGACTGCTGGCGATGTCGCATCTCGGTCCGCTCCGGCGGATCGTAATGCGCGAGGGCGTGCTGCCGCGGCTCGGCGCGCCGGAACTGATGCGCGGCGCGCGCTGAGCGCGCTTCCAATCGCCGCCGATGACGCGCCGTGGGCCCTTGGCCGAATCGGACACGATCGTCCGGGCAGATCGTCCAAGGCCGTCATGGCGCGCAGCGCAGCGACCCAGTGCTGCGCTGCACTCCGGGACGGCGCGCGACCTAAGGTTGCCTCGCGGCACCCGCTAGGGCGGCGGAGCTTTGAACGAAAACTTATCGCTTAGAGGTCGGGCTGGGCGGCCACGTAGGCGCCGAGACGGGTGGCGAGGTCGACCGGGCCGCCGGCCCGGCCCTCGGCCGCGTCGCCGATCAGGAGGACCGGGATGCCGCGGTCCCGCAGTTGCGCGCGCAGGCGTGCGGCGCGGCGGGCGTAGGCCGGGTCCCGACGGGTCGGGGCCTGGAGCAGCACCGCCGCGGGGCGGGCGATCACGGCCAGGACATCGTCCGCCGCCTCCATCGAGGCGGTGACGCTCGCGTAGCCGAGGTTGGCCAGCTCGCCCGAAAGGGACCGGTCCACGGCGCGAACACCGTCATCGACCACGAGCACTTGTTGCAGCGCACCCATAGGCTTGAGCGGTACCTCATGAAGCGTGGCTTGGGAAGATAGCCAGAACCACAATCCGAAGCGAAACCCGCGAAGAAGCGGATCGGATCCGTCCGGTTGTGTGCGCGTGCGAGATTATCCGTCGTGCCTGAGCGCTGGATGAACCGAATGCCGTCCGCCGGTCAGGCGGTCTCGACACCGGTCACGGTCCCGCCGGCCGAGACCGGCCGGTAGCCCGAGTTCCGCCAATCCTGGGGGTCCAGGTCGGGAACGCCGCCACGGGGGAGGGGCGCCGCCGCGCAGGCCAAGCCGCGATAAACCAGGCCCCGATAAACCGGGCCGCGATCGAGGAATGCGAGATCGAGGAGCGCTCGGGGCAGGGGCGCCCGCTCCGGATGGGCCAGTGTCGCGGCGAGGTCGCGGCCGCCCGGTCGCGTGAGGACTACGTCTTCGTCGAACACCAGCGAATCGAGGCGGCGCGGGCCGGCCGATTCGGCGACGGGGCCCGGGATCAGGTGCGTGGGCGCCCGGTGGACCACGTGGAGGGCCCGCACGGTCCAGGGCAGGGGCAGGGCGGCGAGCGCCGCCTCGATCAGGGACGGGACCACGAGGCGCGTCGGCACCGGCCGCATCAGGCCGGCCCGGAACCCCGCCTCGTCGAAGGGAATCACGGTCTCGAGGCTGGCCCCGGCCGCCAGCGCCGCGCCGAGGCCGGTGACCAGTCCGCGCAGGTCGTGGGCCGGCAGGAGCGTCAGGATCCGCTCGTCCGCCGTCACCGGCAGCACGTCGAGGTGGACGTCGATCGCCGCGGCGAGCGCTGCCGCGCTGCGGTAGACCGGCCGGGTCGGGTCGGCCGCCGCGAAGGTCACGAGGCCGCGGCTCGCGACCGGCTCGACGACCCCGCGCTCCAGAGCCATCGCGTCGAGGCTGATCACGCCGTCCGGGACGCCCGGCCCGAAGGCGGCGAGGTAGCGCAGGCCGAAATGGCCCATGGCCGCCTGGGCGAGGTCCTCGGCCGGACGGCGCGCACCGCGGCGGCCCTCCGTCAGCACCGCGACCAGGCCGGCGGACGCGATCCCGGCCGAGAGCTGCCCGGCATCCCAGAGGGCGGGCATCGGGCAGGGCAGGTGGCCGGCCGCCTCGACGGCCAGGTGGGCGAGGGCCGATTCGGCGCCGCCGGAGAACCACAGGCCGACCCGGCTGCCCGCGGGCAGCCGCCAGGCGCCGATCCCGCGCGCGAGCCGGCCGACGATCTCCGCCGCCGCCGCGTAGGTCCAGGTGATCGGCGGGCGCCCGCACCACGCCGCCCGGTCCCCCGAATCACGCAGGGCCGTGCGCTGCGGGCCGGACCGAGCCGCCGCGAACAGGCTGGCGGACAGCCCGCCGGACCGCGCGGACGCGTCCGGCGCGGCGTCGGCCGTCCTCTCCGCCACCGCGAACGCGCTCAATCCGACCCCCGCTCAAACCGCAGATCCATCCGCATGGTCGGCCGGCCATGGTTAACCCGCGCCTAAGATGCGCTCACTTGAAATCGGCTCGCTTGGGCGAGGCTGTCGCCAGCCCTTGGGCGAGGCTGTCGCCGCGCCACACGTCCGGATCACGGTGGCGCGTGGGGGCCGTGCACGCGGGCGCGGCCAACGTCGCGCTTGCGGCCGGGGAGGCAGGAGCCTATCGGAGGCCGCTGCGGCACGACGCGCTCCGAGGGCGCTCGATGCCGTGGTGTCATGCCTTCGCCTCATTCGGAGGGGACAGGCAGGCCGCCCGGTCGCTGGGGCGGGCGATGCGCGCATGAGGCGCCCATCCTCGCCCGATGGTCGGACCGATTCATCCGGAGCCCCGGGAGGCACGCCACGGCGGTGCGTGCCCGGGCGGTCCGGCGGACCAGCCCGTCAGGCCGGCTCCGCATTCCGCAAGCCACACCACGTTTCTTCAAAGGGGTCAGAGCCGATGTCCTTCACCCGCCCCGCGACGCTGGCACGCGCCGCCCTCCTCGGCCTTGCGGGCCTCGGCCTCGCGGCCGCCCCGGCGCTGTCCCAGGCGAAGAAGCCCGCGGCCCCCGCGCCGACCGCGCCCGCCCCCACCGCACCGAACACTCCGGCCGCCAACACCCCCGCCGGCGGCGCCGCGCAGGCCGGTCCCCAGATCGTGACCGTGAAGTCCGAGCCGAGCCAGGCCGACTGGACCAAGGTCTGCGGCAAGGACCAGGGCTCCGGCACCGACATCTGCTACACGACGCGCGATTTCGTGTCCGACCAGGGCCAGCCCGTGCTGGCGGTGGCCGTCTACGAGATGAAGAACGCCGCGCAGAAGCAGGAAGTCCGCGTGGTGCGCTACCTGCTGCCGCTCGGCCTGCTGCTGCAGCCGGGCATCCGCTTCAACGTCGACGGCCAGGCCGCGACCCCGGGCCGCTTCGCGGTCTGCTTCCCGAACGGCTGCTTCGCCGAGGCCGGCGGCGTCGATGCCGGCGTCGTCGCCGCGATGAAGAAGGGCACGAGCCTCAACGTCTCGGTCCAGAACCAGACCCAGCGCGAAGTCACCTTCGCGGTGCCGCTGGCCGGCTTCGGCAAGGCCTTCGACGGCCCGGCCATCGACCCGAAGGTCCTGGAAGAGCAGCAGAAGAAGCTGCAGTCGGAGCTGGAGAAGCGCTCCGAGGACATGCGCAAGAAGCTCGAGCAGCAGGGCAACGCCGCGCCGGCGGCCGGCGCCGCGCCCGCTCCGGCCGCGAAGTAACGCCCCGGCGGATTGAGATCGGGGGCCGGACCGCGAGGGCCGGCCCCTTTTTCATGCGCGATCGCCGGCGCCAAGCGTCCGGGCTCCGCCAAAGGCTTGCGAGCCCGGACCTGGGAAGCACAGCCTCAACCGACCGGACCCCACGAGTCCGGGGCCGGGCACGGCGTGCCGGCCGGCTCCTTCGAAGACCTGCAAAAAAATCAGTTCCGGACGCGGTCGCGCACGCGGTAGCCGCCCACGGCGTCGCGCTCGAACATCTCGGCGATGCCGGCGTGGCGCAGCGCCTCGCCGGAGGTGTCGGGCAGGAGGTTCTGCTCCGACACGTAGGCGACGTACTCGGTCTCGGCGTTCTCGGCGAGCAGGTGGTAGAACGGCTGGTCCTTGCGCGGCCGGACATCCTCGGGAATCGCCAGCCACCATTCCTCGGTGTTGTCGAACACCGGGTCGACGTCGAACACGATACCCCGGAACGGGTAGATCCTGTGACGCACCACGGCGCCGATCGCGAACTTCGCGGTTCTCAGTGTTACGTCCGTCATGACTCTGCCCGCCCAGAGCGGACAGATAGGACCGATGCCGAGTCGTGTCACCGGGCCGGCGTCATCTCCCGGTGACCGGCGTGCGATTTGGCAAGTCGTGGATCTCGGGATCTGAAATGCCGAGTTCGGCCGCGATCGCCCGGGCGGTGGCCTCGCGCCGGGCGGTGATCCCGGCCGCCGCCTCCCGGGCCCGGGCCAGGATCGCCGGCGGGGCGCTGCCGGGCGTGCCGCTGTCGAACGGCGGCTCGGGGGCGTATTGCATGCCGAGCTGGATCAGCCGGGCGGCATCGTCGCCGCGCAGCTCCGCCGCGAGCTGTAGCGCGCCGTCGATCCCCGCGGTGACCCCGGCCGCGAACAGCCAGGTGCGGCCGTCGGCATCGGGGTCGATCACCACCCGCGCGTCCACCGCCTCCGCGCCGAACCAGGGCAGCAGGTGGACCGCGTTCCAGTAGGTCGTGGCCCGCCGCCCGACCAGCAGCCCCGCCGCCCCGAGCAGCAGCGCGCCGGTGCAGACCGAGAAGACGTGGGAGGCGCCCGAGGCCTGGCTGCGGATCCAGCCGAGCACGGCGGCGTCGCGCATCAGCGCCTCCTGGCCCTGGCCGCCGGGGATGTGCAGCACGTCGAGGCGCGGCGCCTGCGCCAGGGTGGCGTCGGGGGTGATCCGGAGGCCGCGCACGTCGCGCACCGGGTCCAGGCTCGGCCCGTAGATCCGGTAGGTCGAATTGGGGATCCGCGACAGAACCTCGAACGGCCCGGTGAGGTCGATCTGGTCGAGCCCCTCGAACAGGAGCGAACCGATCTGCAGGTGGGTCTCGGGGGGAATCATGCGGGCCTCCGTGCTGGACAGGGAGACCTTACCGCGGCACGGTCTGGCCGAGATGCCAAAGACCCCTCGTTTCTCGCCAGATCTCCCGCGCGCCGTGGAGCTGCTGGCCTTCCCGGCGGTGCAACTGCTCGACGTCGCCGGGCCGCTCCAGGTCTTCGCCACCGCGAACGACCTGAGCGGCGGGCTTGCGCCCTACGCGCCGCGGGTGATCGCGGCCGGCGACGGGGCGCTCACCGCCTCGGCCGGCCTGCGGCTGGTGGCCGAGCCGCTGCCGGAGTGCGGCGCGCCGGTGGACACCCTGATCGTCGCGGGCGGGCCCGGCGTCACGGCGGCCTGCGCCGACCCGGCGCTGGTGGCCTGGGCGCGGGACCGGGCCGGGCGGGCGCGCCGGGTCGCCTCGGTCTGCACCGGGGCTTTTTTGCTCGGGGCCGCCGGGCTTTTGGACGGGCGGCGGGCCGTGACCCACTGGAAGCATTGCGGTGCCCTGGCCCGACGCTATCCGCTGGCCCGGGTCGAGCCCGACCCGATCTTCGTGCAGGACGGCCCGGTCTGGACCTCCGCGGGCGTCACCGCGGGGATCGACCTGGCGCTAGCCCTGGTCGAGGCCGATCTCGGCCGCGACCTCGCCCTGGCGGTGGCGCGCCACCTCGTGATGTTCCTGAAGCGCCCCGGCGGGCAGGCGCAGTTCAGCGCGGCCTTGGCCCTGCAGGCCGGGGAGGACCGCTTCGCCGCCCTGCACGCCTTCATCGCCCAAAACCTGTCGGGGGACCTGTCGCTCCCGGCCCTGGCGGAGGCCGCCGGGATGAGCGAACGCAGCCTGAGCCGGCACTACCGGGAGGCGACCGGCCTCACCCCGGCCAAGGCCGTGGAGCGCCTGCGGATTGAGGCGGCCCGGCGGGCGCTGGCCGAGACCGCGCAGCCGGTGAAGCGCATCGCCCGGACCTGCGGCTTCGGCTCCGAGGAGACCCTGCGGCGCAGCTTCCTGCGGCACGTGGCGGCGACGCCGCAGGAGTATCGGGCGCGGTTCGGGGGGTGAGGGGGCTACCCCAGCTGATACACCGCCGCCAGTTCCGGATCCTTCGCGGCGACCAGCTTGGCCAGATCCACGATGACCTTGGCCTGCTTCCAGGTGGCGTCGTCCTGCATCTTGCCGTCGAGCATCACGGCACCGGTGCCGTCGGGCATGGCCGCGACGATGCGGGCCGCGAACGCCACCTCGGCGGGGTCGGGGGCGAAGACCCGCTTGGCGATCGTCACCTGGCTCGGGTGCAGCGTCCAGGCGCCGGCGCAGCCCATCAGGAAGGCGTTGCGGAACTGCGCCTCGCAGGCATCGCCGTCGGAGAAGTCGCCGAACGGGCCGTAGAACGCCTTGATGCCGTTGGCCATGCAGGCATCGACCATCTTGGCGATGGTGTAGTGCCACAGGTCCTGCTGGGCGGTGGCCCGGGGCGCGTCGCCCGCGGGGTCGCTGAGCACCCGGTAATCCGGGTGGCCGCCGCCGACCCGGGTGGTCTTCATGCCGCGGGAGGCCGCCAGATCGGCCGGGCCGAGGCTCATGCCGTGCATCCGCGGCGAGGCCGACGCGATGGCGTCGACGTTGGCCACGCCCTCGGCGGTCTCCAGGATCGCGTGGATCAGGATCGGCTTGGTCACCCCGTGCCGGGCCTCGAGCTGGGCGAGCAGCTGGTCGACGTAGTGGATGTCCCACGGCCCCTCGACCTTGGGCACCATCACGACGTCGAGCTTGGATCCCACCTCGGCGACGATGGTGAACAGGTCGTCCAAGATCCAGGGCGAGTTGAGGGCGTTGATCCGGGTCCAGAGGCCGGTGCCGGTGGCGGCGAAGTCGGTCGCCTGCGCCATGGCGACGAAGCCCTTGCGGGCGGCCTCCTTCTGGTCGGCCGGGACCGCGTCCTCCAGGTTGCCCAGCACCACGTCGACGGTGCCGGCGAGCTCGGGCACCCGGGCGCGGACCTTGTCGTTGTGGGGCGGGACGAAGTGGATCATCCGCTCCAGCCGCACCGGCAGCTCGCGGAACGGGGCCGGCGCGCCGGTGGCGAGGGGCTGGAAGAAGCGGCGGGGCAGTTTCATGATGGGCCTCTTGTAACGGGCTTGGCGTCTGGCCCGTTAAGGCAGGCTTGGGGCGGCGCGTAAAGGCGCTGGCCGTCCAAGCCCCCTCCGACTTTCGGGGCAGCCGCCCGGAGCCGTTCCCGGCCGTGGTGCGATCGGGAGACCGGCCCGCGATCCCCGCTACGACGTGCGCGCGTCAGCCCCGCCGGCCCGGGCGGTCGGCCATGCCGACCCGGCTGCCGAAGAAATCGCCGCTCTTGCCGGCCACCACCACGAGGCGGCGGACCTCGCCCCGCAGGAACGCCTGCAGGAAGCGGTTGTAGTCGCGGAACGAGACGCAGCCGTTCGAGGCGCCGGGCTGGCGCAGCATGTAGGTGTGGGCGAGCAGGCCATCGCGGCCGTGGATCGCGGCGCTGCCGCCGACCGGGTTGAGGCGGATCGCCCGGACCCCGTGGAACAGGCGCTCGCGCTCGGTCAGGTCGTAGGTGCCGGGGGGCGTCGAGCCGCGCATGCGCAGGTGGACGTAGCGCGGGTCGTCCATGGCCTCGCCGAGGCCGGAATGAGCCTCCAGCACATCGCCGGAGGGGAGGGTCACGGTGCGGGCGGTGATGTCGTAGACGGCGGTGCCGGCGACCGAGTCCGGGGCGGCGCTGATCCGGGTGCGCGGCGCCTCCTGCGGCAGGGCGTCCGGGCTGGCATAGGCGAGCGCCTGACGCGACTCCGCGCGGGGCGCGGCGGCGCCGACGCCGAACAGCGTCTCGAGGAAGGACGGCTCCTCCGCCATGGCGGCGCGGAACACGTCGCGGGTGCGGGGCAGGGCGCGGGCCGCCACCCGGGGCGCCGGGGCCATCGCGGCCACCGCGGCCGGGCGCCGCAATTCGGACGGCCGGGCGACCGGTAAGGGGACGAGATTGGGCACGCGGGCGGCGGGCGGCGGCTCGGCGGCGGCGATCCGGACCGGCGCCCTGGACGGCGCGGCGGTGGCCTGCGTGATCGGGGCCTGAACGACGGGAATCGGGGCCGGCTCGGCGGACGCCATCCGGGCCTGGACCACCTTGCGGGCGACCTTCTGGGCGATCTCCCGGACCGCCGGGGACGGCTCGGCCACCGCGACCTGGAAGGACGCGGCCGGGGGCGGCGCCCCGAAAGCGGTGGCGGCGCCGGAGCCGAGCGCCGGGCTGGGATCGAGCATCCAGGCAATGCTCGGCCGCGGCGCGGGCCGGGATGCGGGGGCGGGCTGTGCCTCGGCGGCAGGGGCGGTCTCGCTCCGGGTGGTCGGCCAAGCGGTCGACCAAGTGGTCGGCAGGCCGTGCGGCAGGGTCAGCACGGTCCAGCCGGCCATGGACAGGGCGGCCAGCGAGATCAGCGCCGTCAGCCGGGCGCGGCGGCGGGCGCGCCGCATGGCGCTCGGGTAGGGGGCCCGGCCCGGGGGCGCGTAGGCCGCCTCATAGACGAGGCGCGGGTAGGGCGCCGGCACGGAGGCCAGGAGAGGGGCCGCGTCGCGGTACGCGGGTCGGGAATACGCAACCTGGGCCATGCGGGAACTCGCGTACGCGCTTCCCCGTATGGCAGCCGTCGCCGTTCGCCCGCGGAGGCTTTTTCCGCGCACGTGGCCTGGGCTGCCCGTCTGGGGAGGACATCAACCGTCCAGCCCATTAGGCCTCGGCGTGGTTAATCTTGGCTAAAGAGCCGGCGACGTCGGACGCACCGCCCTGGAACACGCTCGGACGGCGTGCGGAACACCGCACACGCGCCCCGAAAACCGGTCGCCGGCGCGCGAAGACTGTGGAGATCGCGCACGCGTCCGCGGGCCGTCACCCGGCCGGCGCCTCCATGGGCCCGTGGCGGCGCGCCACCAGGAGGCACAGCAGCGCCACCGGCACGCCGATCAGCGAGGTGCCGACGAAGAACCACGTGAAGCCGGTCTGCTCGATGACGAATCCCGACAGCCCGGCGAGCAGGCTGCCCGGCAGGGCGCAGAGCGAGGTCAGCAGGGCGTACTGGCTGGCCGCGTGCTCGGTGGCCGCGAGCCGGGACATGTAGGTGATCAGCACGATCGACGCGAAGGCGTAGGCGAAGCCGTCGATCCCGACCGTCACCGCGAAGGTCCAGAACGCCGCCCCGCCATGGCCGCCGTGCCAAGCGAGGTAGGCCAGCGCGAGATGCGACGCGGAGGCGACCACGGTGCCGATCAGCAGGCTCGCCATCATGCCGATCCGCGGGATGATCCCGCTCGCCAGGAAGGTGCCGCCCAGCGCGATCCAGAAGCCGAACAGCTTGGTCACCGTGGCGATGTCGGTGTTGGTGTAGCCCAGCGTCTTGAACAGCGGGATCGCCATGGTGCTCGACACGTAGCCGGGCATCCGGAAGCCCGCCACCAGAGCGAGCACCGGCACCGCCAGGGGCCCGAGGCGGGCCAGCAGGTCGCGGATCGGCGCCCAGACGGTCTCGACGAAGCCGCCGGGCGGCAGCGGCGCGGCGGGGGGCTCGGGGGCCAGCAGCGCCGCGATCGTGCCGGGGGCGAGCAGCACCGCCATGCACAGGTAGGCGGTGCGCCAGCCGTAGGCGTCGGACAGGTAGAGGGCGCCGGCGCCGGCCGCGAGGTTGCCGACCCGGTAGCCGATCTCCGACCAGGACGACATCAGCGCCTGCCGCTCGGGCGGCGCCGCGGTGATGCGCCAGCCGTCGATCACCACGTCCTGGGTCGCGCCCGCCACCCCAAGCGCCAGGGAGAACGCCACCGTCCAGCCGAGCCAATGCGCCGGATCGCCGAACGCCACCCCGGCGAGCGCCAGCGCCACCAGGATCTGCGTGGCGACGATCCAGCCCCGCCGCCGCCCGAGCCAGCGCCCGAGCAGGGGCGCGTCGTGCCGGTCGAGGAACGGCGCCCAGAGGAACTTGAGCTTGTACGCGATGGTCAGCTCGCTCATCAGGCCGATCGTCGCCAGCGGCACCTTGGCCTGGACGAGCCACGCCGACTGCGTCGCGTAGACGAGCAGGAACGGGATGCCCTGCGCGAAGCCCAGCCCCAGCACCGCCCCGACCCGCCGGTCGGTGAACAGGGGCGTCAGGAAGGCGTTCGTTTCGGACTTGGCCGGGCCGGACGCACCGGTGGCCTGCGCCGGGTTTGCCATCCACGCGTCTCCTGGGGTTCGCGACGGTGAGAGCAGAGATGGGCGGGAGGCGCAACACGCGACGGTCCCACCCGCCACCTCAGCCTGAAGCGCCCGGAGCCCTCGAAGGAGGGGCCCCGGGAGCGCGGGGCCGGCTGGCGGCCTCGTTCGAGACCCGCTGCACGCTCACCTCACGGTGAGGGGGATCGTTGGCGGAGCCCTTGTCCCCACCCCGCCCCTCACGCCGCCTTCTTCACCCGCTCGGCGATCTTCACCAGGCTGCGCAGCACCTCCGTGGCGGTCTTGAGCCGGGCCGGGATCGTGGTCAGCTCGCGCACGAACACGACGCTCATGTCGGGCCGCACCTTGGCGAAGGAGGCCTGCTCGGCCACGAACGCCACCAGCCCCTGCGGGTTGGCGTAGGATTTGTCCCGGAAGTGGACGACCACGCCCTTCGGGCCGGCCTCGACCTTCTCGACGTTGGCCTTGAGGCACAGGATCTTGATCGTGCCGATCTTGAGGAGCTGCTCCACCTCCGGCGGCAGAGGCCCGAACCGGTCGATCATCTCGGCCCCGAAGCTCTCCATCTCGGCATCGTCCTGGAGGGTGGCGAGCCGGCGGTAGAGGGACAGCCGCGCCCCGAGATCCTCGACATAGGTCTCCGGGATGGTCACCGGGGCGCCGAGCGCGATGGTCGGCGACCACGCCTCCTCGGGCACGTCCTCGATGCCGGCCTTGAGCGCCGTGACCGCGTCCTCCAGCATCTGCTGGTAGAGTTCGTAGCCGACCTCCTTGATGTGGCCGGACTGGGCGTCGCCTAGGAGGTTGCCGGCGCCGCGGATGTCGAGGTCGTGGCTGGCCAGCTGGAAGCCGGCGCCCAGCGTGTCGAGGGTCTGCAGCACCTTGAGCCGCTGCTCGGCCTGGGTCGTGAGCTGGCGGTTGGCCGGGGTGGTGAACAGCGCGTAGGCCCGGGCCTTCGAGCGGCCGACGCGGCCGCGCAGCTGGTAGAGCTGGGCCAGGCCGAACATGTCGGCCCGGTGGACGATCAGCGTGTTGGCGGTGGGGATGTCGAGGCCGGATTCGACGATGGTGGTCGAGAGCAGCACGTCGAACTTGCCCTCGTAGAACGCGGTCATCACGTCCTCGAGCTGGCCCGCCGCCATCTGGCCGTGGGCGATCGCGACCTTGATCTCCGGCATCTCGGCGTCGAGGAATTTCTTCACGTCCGCCAGATCTTCGATTCTGGGCACGACATAGAACGACTGGCCGCCGCGGTAACGCTCGCGCAGCAGCGCCTCCCGGATCGTCAGCGGGTCGAACGGGGTCACGAAGGTGCGCACCACCAGCCGGTCCACCGGGGGCGTCGCGATGATCGACAGCTCGCGCACGCCGGTCATGGCGAGCTGGAGCGTGCGCGGGATCGGGGTCGCCGAGAGCGTCAGCACGTGGACATCCGCCTGGAGCGCCTTCAACCGCTCCTTGTGGGCGACGCCGAAATGCTGCTCCTCGTCGACGATGATCAGGCCGAGATCCTTGAACGCGATGGTCTTCGCCAGCAGCGCGTGGGTGCCGACCACGATGTCCACCGTGCCGGCGATCAGGCCGGCCCGGGTCTGCTTCATGTCCCCGGCCGAGACGAACCGGGACAGCTGGGCGATCTGGATCGGCAGGCCCTTGAAGCGCTCGGTGAAGGTCCGGAAGTGCTGGCGGGCGAGCAGGGTGGTCGGCACGATCACCGCCACCTGCTTGCCGGCGATCGCCGCCGCGAAGGCGCCGCGCAACGCCACCTCGGTCTTGCCGAAGCCGACATCGCCGCAGACCAGCCGGTCCATCGGCCGCCCGGCATTGAGGTCGTCCAGCACCGCGTCGATGGCGTTGGCCTGGTCCTCGGTCTCCTCGAACGGGAAGCGGGCGGCGAACTCGCCGTAGAGCCCCTCCGGCGCCTTGAGGACCGGGGCCTTCCGGACGAAGCGCTGGGCCGCGACCTTGATCAGCTCGCCCGCCATCTCGAGGATGCGGCGCTTCATCTTGGCCTTGCGGGCCTGCCAGGCCCCGCCGCCGAGCCGGTCCAGGGCGACCTCCGAATCCTCCGAGCCGTAGCGGGTCAGGAGTTCGATATTCTCCACCGGCAGCAGCAGCAGGCCGCCGGTGTAGCTCAGCTCCAGGCAATCGTGCGGCGCGCCGGCGGCGTGGATCGTCTTCAGGCCGGAGAACCGGCCGATGCCGTGGTCGGCATGGACCACGAGGTCGCCGGGCTGCAGCGCCTGCACCTCCAGGATCACGTCCTGGGGCCGCTTGGCCTTGCGCTTCTGGCGCACCAGCCGGTCGCCCAGGATGTCGCCCTCGGAGACCACGGCGAGCTCGCCCACCGTGAAGCCCGCCTCCAGGCCCCAGACCGCCACGGCGGAATCGGCGCCGCGCTTGAGCGCGTAGACGTCCGACAGGCGGGTGATCGCCACGGGCTTCCTCAGGCCGTGGTCGGTGAGCACGCCGCAGAGCCGGTCGCGGGAGCCGTCGGACCAGGATCCCAGGATCACGTGATGACCGGATCCCTGGAGGTCGCGGATATGGGCCACCGCCGCGTCGAACACGCTGGCGCTCTCGTTCGCGCGCTCCGGGGCGAAGGTGCGTCCGGCCTTGGCGCCGCAATCGATCACCGCGCGCTCGGGGGAATCCGGCTGCGCGAACGGGGTCAGCCGGGCCACGGTCGCGGTCGCGATCCGCTCCTTGAACTCGTTCGGG
Organism: Methylobacterium sp. CM6246; assembly: GCF_054818005.1. Taxonomy (NCBI): domain Bacteria; kingdom Pseudomonadati; phylum Pseudomonadota; class Alphaproteobacteria; order Hyphomicrobiales; family Methylobacteriaceae; genus Methylobacterium; species Methylobacterium sp. CM6246. Next base: position 3,859,078 of record NZ_JBTXKY010000001.1, on the reverse strand, counting down.
GTCAGGTAGAGGGCGCGCGGCGGCAGCGGCTTATAGGGGGCGACGCCGGACTGGGGCGTCTTCATCGCGCCCTCGCGGGCTTGGTAGTAATCCTGCACGAGGCTGATCCGCTCGGCGGCGGCGTCCTCGACCTGCGGGTCGAACACCAGCGGCACGCCGCCGAGATAGTCGAACAGCGTGTCGAGCCCGTCGTAGAACAGCGGCATCCAGTGCTCGAGGCCGGCATAGCGGCGGCCCTCGCTCACGGTCTCGTAGAGCCGGTCGTCGCGGGTCGCCGCGCCGAAGCTCTGGATGTAGCCCTGGCGGAAGCGCCGGATCGTCTCGGTGGTGAGCTGGACCTCGCTCATCGGCATCAGGTCGAGCGAGCGCAGCTGGCCGGTGGTGCGCTGGGTCTCCGGATCGAAGGCGCGGATCGATTCCAGCGTGTCGCCGAAGAAGTCGAGGCGGATCGGCACCGGCAGGCCCGGCGGCGACAGGTCGAGGATGCCGCCGCGCACCGCGTACTCGCCCGTGTCCCGCACCGTCCCGGTGCGCAGGAACCCGTTGGCCTCGACCCAGGCGACCACGTCGTCCATCGCCACGACGTTGCCGATCGCGGCCGAGAACGCCTCCTTGGCGATGTGGCCCCGGGGCGGCACCCGCTGCACCAGCGCGTTGACCGTGGTGCAGAGGATGCGCGGGCGGTCCTCGGCCGAGCGGGTCCGGGCCAGGCGGGCCAGCGCGGTCATCCGGGCGGCGGCGGTGGCCGTGGTCGGCGAGACCCGGTCGTAGGGCTGGCAGTCCCAGGCCGGCAGGTTCATCACGTCCATCTCGGGCGCGACGAAGCCGAGCGCCGATTGGAACGCCGCCGAGCGCCCGGAATCGCGCGCCACGTGGACCAGCACCGCGGGGGCGTCGACGGTGGGCGCCAGCGCCCGGGCGAGGTCGGCCACCGCAAGCGCGTCGAACCCCTCCGGGGCGTTCGCCAGGACCGGGCTGTCGCCGCGCTTGAGCGCGTCCAGCACCTGCGCGAGCGCCGAGGACTTCGGCAGGGCGAAGCGCGCGGCCTGCGGCTTGGCAGCCGGCTTGGCGGCCGGGGCAGGGGGCTTCGGGGAGGATTTCGGCTGGGGCTTGGCCATCGGGTCTTTCGCGGGGAATCCCGCCGGGTACTGGGAGGGCTGACGCGGGCCGGCGTTAGCCCATTGAGCCGTCGTGATAAAGCATCCCGACGGCCGGCGTTCGGGCGGCTGACGGTGCCCTATATGGCGGCGACGCTCCAGCAGGGAACGTGTGTTCGGTTGCGTTTCGGGGACGCGCCCTCTTGCCGGGGGCGCGGCACTTTCGACGCGCTGGTCGATCGGAGGGGGCGCGCCCGCCATGGCGCATGCCGACGCGATCCTGTTCACGCACCGGGCGGATGGAACGCCGGTTCAGCGCCGGCCCGATGGCGCATCACGGCCGGTGGTTGCCGTGAGCGACCGCGCCCAGCGCGCGGCCCCGCCGGACGATAGAGATCGCGCATGTGCGTAGGGCCGACCCGGATCACCCCGGCCGCGACGGGGCCTCCTGGAAGCGGGCGATACCGGTTCGAAGCGCCGTCATTCCGGGGCGCCGCAGGCGAGCCCGGAACCCGGAAACGCTATCCGTGCAGGAGCTTGGCACATCACGCGTCGCGCCATGGCCTGCTCGGAGGTGGAAGCCCGGATCGGCCGCCACCCCTGCGCGCGGCCGGGACGGGGCGCTGAGCCCCACCCCTACGCGTCGGGCCCCACGAGCTCCGCGAGCGCCGCCTCGACCCGGCCGCGGAAGAAGTCGGCGTTGGGCATGGTCTGGGTCATCGCGGCGGCCCGGCTGGTCGCCTGCCGCAGGATCTCCGCGCGCAGCGCCGGGTCGTCGCGCTCCATCATCTCCAACATGATGCGCACCACGAGTTCGGTCGCGATCGACCGGGCGGGGTGATCGTAGGGGGGCTTGGGCTCGTCCATCGCGCGCTCTCGGGTCAGGAATGGATCGGTGCGTCGTGCCGGTGGAACGCCCGCACGCGGCGCCAGACCGCGGTGTCGTAGTTCGACGGCGTCTCGGCCTCGCCGGTGAGCCACTTGAACAGGTCGCGGTCCGGCACCTCGATCAGCGCCTCGAATTCGGTGAGTTCCGACTCCGACAGGGTGCCGATCTCCGCGTCGGCGAAGCGGCCCATGATTAGGTCCATCTCGCGGATGCCCCGGTGCCAGGACTGGAACAGCAGGCGGCGGCGGCGCGGGTCGAGGTCGGCGCTGGTGCGGGTGGTGCCGGACATTGTTCGGGACTTCCGGTCAGAGGGTGGTCAGCATCAAGATAGGCTGCGCGGGGGGCCGGATCCAGGATTGGGATTCCGGGTTTCGGGTTTCAGATCGGGCCGCAACCGCAGGGCGAACGGCAAAAAGCAATTGCCTCCGGCGGGGCCTCCGTTATCTCGAGTCCGCGACGTCCCGGCGCAACGGGACTTGAGCGGAGTACGATGATGCCGAAGGCGATCCGGGTCTACGAGTACGGCGGCCCCGAGGTGATGAAGTTCGAGGATGTGCCCCTGGCCGAGCCGGGCCCCGGGCAGATCCGGGTCCGCCAAGCCGCCATCGGCGTCAACTTCATCGACATCTACTTCCGCACCGGCGCCTACAAGTCGCCGCACCTGCCCTACACCCCCGGCAAGGAGGGCGCCGGCACCGTCACGGCGGTGGGCGAGGGGGTCTCCAACATCAAGACCGGTGACCGGGTGGCCTACGGCTCGGTGCCGGACGGCTGCTACGCCGAGGAGGCGGTGATCCCGGCCGCGGCGGCTGTTCCGATCCCCGACGGCGTCGACGAGAAGACCGCCGCCGCCATGATGCTGAAGGGCCTGACCGCCGAGTACCTGCTGCACCGGACCTACGCGGTGAAGCCCGGCGACACGATCCTGTGGCACGCGGCCGCCGGCGGCGTCGGCCTGATCGCCTGCCAATGGGCCAAGCACCTCGGCGCCACCGTGATCGGCACCGCCGGCAGCCCCGAGAAGGCCGAACTGGCCAAGCAGAACGGCTGTGACCACGTCATCCTGTACCGCGAGGAGGATGTCGCCAAGCGGGTGCGCGAGATCACCGGCGGCAAGGGCGTGCCGGTGGTCTATGACGGCGTCGGGCAGGCGACCCTGATGGGCTCGCTCGACAGCCTCGCGCCGATGGGCCTGCTGGCGAGCTTCGGCTCGGCCTCCGGGCCGATCACCGGCCTCGACCTCGGCCTGCTCGCCCCGCGCGGCTCGCTCTACGTGACGCGGCCGACCCTGGCGACGTTCTCGTCGAACCGCACCACCCTGGAGGAGGCGGCCGCCCGCCTGTTCAAGGTGGTCGGCGACGGCGCCGTGAAGATCGCCGTCAACGCGACCTACCCGCTCGCCGAGGCGCAGACCGTGCACCGGGACCTCGCCGGACGCGAGACCACCGGCTCGATCGTGATGCTGCCGTGACACCCGGCGCCGCCGACCTGCTCCTCGTCATCGACGTGCAGGTCGACTTCCTGCCGGGCGGGGCCCTCCCCGTCCGGGACGGCGACGCGGTGGTCGCGCCGATCAACGCGCTCCAGCACCGCTTCCGCCACGTGGTGCTGATGCAGGACTGGCATCCGGCCGACCACGTCTCCTTCGCCGACACCCATCCCGGGCGGGCCCCGTTCGAGACCGTGGCGCTGCCCTACGGCCCGCAGGTGCTGTGGCCTCGGCACTGCGTCCAGGGCAGCCTGGGCGCGGGCTTCGCGCCGGGGCTGGCCACCGACCGGGCGAGCCTGGTGGTCCGCAAGGGCCTGGACCCCCGGGTCGACAGCTATTCGGCGTTCCTGGAGGCCGACCGCATCACCCGCACTGGGCTCGCCGGCGCGCTGGCGGAACGCGGCATCACCCGCGTCGTCCTGTGTGGCCTCGCGACCGATTTCTGCGTGCTCTGGAGCGCGCTGGATGCCCGCGACGCGGGCTTCGAGGTCCAGGTGGTGGAGGATGCCGTGCGCGGGATCGACGTGGACGGCTCGCTCGCTCGGGCCTGGGCCCGGATGGAGGCGGCCGGCGTGCGCCGGATCGGGTCGGCCGAGATCGCGTAGCGCGCCATCCCGGCGGCTGGCTGTCGGCGCGTGGGGGATCGGCGGGGGATCGAGAGGCGAACCGCCGCACGGCGACCGCGCGACCGCCCCCGTCTCGACGCGTTGGACTGGCACCAGCCAACAGGAGCCAGCATGTCAGGCAAGCACCCGAAGACCGATACGCCCACGGACGCCGACCTCAAGGGCAATCCCGGGATCGGCACCTCGAAGGGCATGACCGGCGCCGACCCTGAAGATCTGGAGGCGGATTCCACCTTCGAGGGCGACGTCGAGAACGAGACCAAACCCGACGGCGGCATCGACCCGAACCACCGCCCGCGCAAGAACGCCTAATTCCAGACGCCTGATCCGAGAAGCCTGATCCGAGAAGCCCGCTGACGCCCATGGCCCGGGCCATGGGCGTCAGCGGGCGCGGGTCGGCGCCTTCGGGCGCTGCGGCACGGCGGTCCCATCGGTGAGGAAGCCGGCGCCCGGGCCGCCCGAGGACACGTAGAGCTGCGGCGGGCTCGCGCTGTAGCCCCGCAGCAGGATCGCGTTGGCGGCCCTGAAGGACGCGGTGCTGTCGGCGCGGGCGGCACCCACCGGGACGCCGAGCAGCAGGGCGGTCGCCAGGGCCAGGGAGATCGATTTCGACATTGGGACGGGACCTTTTGGTTCGTGAGGTGGCGGGCAACGCCGGCCGAGGCGGATCAGAGCCCGAGCCCGAGCTGCAGCGGCTCTTCCTTCTCCCCCTGCTCGAAGCTCGAGAGCGCGATCCCGATCAGCCGCGCGCTGCGCCGGAGGGGAAACAGGCCGGAGAGCAGTTCCAGCCCGATCCGCTCCAGGGCGGCCCGGTCGACCACCGGGGCGGGGAGGGACCTCGCCCGGGTGACCTGGGCGAAATCCGAGAACTTCAGCTTCAGGGTCACGGTCCGGGCCCGCATCCCCTTGGCCTCGGCCCCGCCCCAGACCTTGTCGAACAGGGGCGCGAGCCGCTCGGCCAGGATCGTGAAGGCGGCCGTATCCTCCGAGAAGGTGGTCTCCGCCCCGATCGACTTGCGCACCCGGTGGGCGCGGACCGGCCGCATGTCGAGCCCGCGGGCGACCGCGTGATAATAGGCCCCGGCCGACCCGAAGGTCTCGCGCAGGCGGTCCGGATCCCAGGCGCGCAGGTCGGCCCCGGTCTCGATGCCGAGCCGCTTCATCTTCGCTTCGGTGACCGGGCCGACGCCGTGGAACCGGCCGATCGGCAGGGCGGCGACGAAATCCGGCCCCATGGACGGGGTAATGACGAACAGGGCGTCAGGCTTCCTGAAGTCGGAGGCGACCTTGGCCAGGAACTTGTTGTACGAGACCCCGGCCGAGGCGACGAGGCCGGTGCGCTCCAGGATCTCGGCCCGGATCGCCTTGGCGACCGCGGTCGCGGTCGGAAGGCCCAGCAGGTTCTCGGTGACGTCGAGATAGGCCTCGTCCAGGGCGACCGGCTCGATCACCGGCGTGTGCCGGGCGAACACCGCCCGGATCTCCTCTGAGACCGCCCGGTAGACCTCGAAGCGCGGCTTGACGAACAGCAGGTCCGGGCAGAGCCGCCGGGCGGTGGCCGACGGCATGGCCGAGCGCACGCCGAACCGCCGCGCCTCGTAGCTCGCCGCCATCACCACGCCGCGCTCCCGGGAGCCGCCCACGGCGAGCGGCAGCCCGCGCAAGACGGGATCGTCGCGCTGCTCCACGGAGGCGTAGAACGCGTCCATGTCGATATGGATGATCTTGCGGAGCGCGACCTCCGGATCCATCGCAGCCTCGGGGTCCGGACTGAAGTTCCTGCTATGTTCCAGACATGCCAGACCGGACGCCCGGGTCAACCGCTCCGATCCGACGGCGCACAGGGGATTGCGCGCAATCCGGGACCATCAGGTCACGGTGCCGTAGAGGTCGTAGGCGTCGGCCCGGTCGATCTTCACGGTGACGATGTCGCCGGAGCGCACCGGGCGCCGGAACGCGGCGTGGACGTTGCCGTCGATCTCGGGGGCGTCGGCCTTCGACCGGCCCTTGGCGATCCCGCCCTCGACGGAATCGACGATCATGGCCAGCCGCTTGCCGACCTTGGCCCGCTGGAGCCGCAGCGAGATCGCGTTCTGCGTCTCCATGAACCGGCGCTTGCGCTCGGCCTTCAGCTCCGGCGGCACGAGGTCGCCCAGGGCGTTGGCGGTGGCGCCGGCCACGGGCTCGTACTCGAAGCAGCCGACGCGCTCGAGCCTGGCCTCCTGCAGCCAGGCCAGCAGCTCCTCGAACTCGGCCTCGGTCTCACCCGGGAAGCCGACGATGAAGGTCGAGCGGATCGCGAGGTCCGGGCAGGTCTGCCGCCAGCTGCGGATCCGGTCGAGCTGGCGCTCCTGGTTGCCGGGCCGGCGCATCCGCTTGAGCACGGAGGGGCTGGCGTGCTGGAGCGGCATGTCGAGGTAGGGAAGCACCTTGCCCTCGGCCATCAGCGGGATGACCTCGTCCACGTGCGGGTAGGGGTAGACGTAGTGCAGCCGCACCCAGGCCCCGAGCTCGCCGAGCTCCTTGGTCAGGTCGTAGAACTTCGCCCGCACGCTCCGGTCGCGCCACGGGCTCTCGGCGTAGCGGATGTCGACCCCGTAGGCGCTGGTATCCTGCGAGACGACCAGCAGCTCCTTCACGCCGGCCTTGACCAGCTTCTCGGCCTCCCGCAACACGTCGCCGGCCGGGCGGCTGACGAGATTCCCGCGCAAGCTCGGGATGATGCAGAAGCTGCAGCGGTTGCTGCAGCCTTCCGAGATCTTCAGGTAGGCGTAGTGGCGCGGGGTGAGCTTGATCCCCTGCGGCGGGACGAGATCGAGGAACGGGTCGTGGGCCGGAGGCACCGCCTCGTGGACCGCCGCCACCACGGATTCGTAGGCCTGCGGCCCGGTCACGGCGAGCAGGTCCGGGTATTTCGCGCGGATCTCTTCCGGCTGCGCGCCCATGCAGCCGGTGACGATCACCCGGCCGTTCTCGGCCATGGCCTCGCCGATCGCCGAAAGCGATTCCGCCTTGGCCGAATCCAGGAACCCGCAGGTGTTGACGATCACCACGTCCGCCCCGTCGTGGCGGCGGGCCAGCTCGTAGCCCTCGGCGCGCAGGTGCGTGAGGATCCGCTCGGAATCGACGAGCGCCTTGGGGCAGCCGAGCGAGACGAACGAGATTTTCGGGGCGGCCCCGGGGACGGCGTCCCGGGGGGCGGGCGTGGCGGTTGCGGTCATGGTCGCATTCGGAAGACGGGTCGGACGCCACCCTCGCGTGCGGCCGGTGGATCGGGTCGCACGGCGCGCGAGGACAGGCATTCGGGATCGCGCCCCTATAGCGGTTCTGACGCGCTCGCGCGAGACCGGCCGCCGCAGGGGTACCCGGCCCCGCGCGGGAGGCTCGGCGCAGGAGGTACGGCACATCGCCGAAACTTGGCTGTTCGCAGGGCTTTGCCGGCGGCTCCTGAGATCCCACATCAGGTGCGGCCCGCCGTCTCCCGAACCCGGGACGGACCCCGACCGCCCGCGACGGGTGGGGCCTTGCGCGGAACTGCCGCTTTCCCCGCGGCATCGCCTGTGCAACGGCAGCGTGCGGGGCGCGTGCCCTCAGGACATCAGCCCGAACCCGGTCATGTGGACCCAAGAGATCTGGACCCGAGAGATCCCCTTCGTCGATCCCGTCGCGGCGGCCGCCCGGCTGCGGCCCCTGCCGGATCTCGCCTTCCTCGACAGCGCCATGCGGCACGACGCGCTGGGGCGGCACTCGATCGTGGCCGCCGACCCGTTCGCGCGGTTCCGGTTCCGGGATGGGCGCGCGACGCTGGACGGGCGCCCGGTGTCGGGCGGCCCGTTCGCTGCGCTGCGGGCCTGCCTCGCCCCCTACCGGGTCGAGCCCGATCCGGACACCCCGTTCCCGGGCGGGGCGATCGGCTATCTCGCGTATGATCTCGGCGCGCAGCTGGAGCGGGTCGCAGCCCCGGCCCGGCGGGCGGGGCTCACCGACGACATCGCGGTCAACCTCTACGACACGGTGCTGGTGATCGACCACGCCGCCGGGACGTGCCGGCTCGTCGCCACGGGATTTCCCGAGACCGAGCCGGCCGCCCGGCAGGCCCGCGCCGAGGCGCGGCTCGCCGCCTTCACCGACCGGCTCGGCACCGCGACCGAGCCCGAGGAGGCACCGCCCCAACCCGCAAAAAACCTCGCGTGGCACTCGAACTTCGACCGGCAAACCTATGAAGAGGCTGTCGAAAAGGTCCGCGCCTATATCCGGGCGGGCGATATCTACCAGGCCAACATCGCCCAGCGCTTCAGTGCCGACCTGCCGACGGGCTTCGACCGGTTCGCGCTCTACCGGCGCCTGCGCGCCACCAATCCGGCGACCTTCGGGGCCTATCTGGAACTGGCCGGGCTGACCGTCGCGTCGTCCTCCCCGGAGCGCTTCATCCGGCTCGACGGCCGGCACGTCGAGACCCGGCCGATCAAGGGCACCGCCCGCCGGCTCGACGACCCGGAGGCCGACCGGGCCGCCGCCAAGGCGCTCCTGGCCTCGGTCAAGGAGCGGGCCGAGAACGTCATGATCGTCGACCTGCTGCGCAACGACCTGTCCCGGGTCTGCGCGCCAGGCAGCGTCGCCGTACCCACCCTGTGCGGGCTGGAGACCTACGCCAACGTCCACCACCTGGTCTCGGTGGTGACTGGGACCTTGCGCGATGGGCTCGACGCCCTCGACCTGCTGGAGGGCACCTTCCCCGGGGGCTCGATCACCGGCGCCCCGAAGATCCGCGCCATGGACATCATCACCGAGATCGAGGGCGACGCCCGGGAGCTCTATTGCGGCGCCATCGGGCGGATCGGCTTCGACGGCGCGCTCGACACCGCGATCGCGATCCGCACCGTGTTCATGGACGAGACCCGGGCGGTCCTGCAGGCCGGCGGCGGCGTGACCCTGCTGTCGGAGCCGGGCCCGGAATACGACGAGACGCTCGCCAAGGCCGCCCGGGTGTTCGAGGCCTTCGCATGATCCTCGTCCTCGACAACTACGATTCCTTCGTCTTCAATGTCGTCCGCTACCTGGAGGAGCTGGGCGAAGAGGTCCGGGTGGTGCGCAGCGATGCGGTCGACGTCGCCGGCATCCGGGCGCTCGCCCCGGATGCCCTTGTGGTGTCGCCGGGCCCCTGCACCCCCGCGGAGGCCGGCATCTCGCTGCCGGCGATCCGCGACCTGTCCGGCGCGGTGCCGATCCTCGGGGTCTGCCTCGGCCACCAGGCGATCGGCGCCGCGTTCGGCGGCACGGTGGAGCGCGCGCAGCGCCCCCTGCACGGGCAGGCGACCCCGATCGCGCACCGGGGCGAGCGGCTGTTCTCCGGACTGCCCGCGCCGATGCCGGTCGGGCGCTACCACTCGCTGGTGGTCACCCCGGGCCCGGACATGGACAAGCACCTCTCGGTCGACGCGGTCTCGCAGGAGGGCGAGGTGATGGCGCTCTCGCACCGGACCCACCCGACCTACGGCATCCAGTTCCACCCGGAATCGGTGCTGACCGAGGGCGGCCACGCCCTGTTCGCCAATTTTCTGGGACTCGCCCGCGCCTGGCGCGACGAGCGGGGCCACCGGGGCAGGGGCGACGATGCTGTGGCGTGACGGGACGATCGTCCCGGGGACGCAGGCGTCCCTGGACCACACCGACCGCGGCCTGACGCTCGGCGACGGCCTGTTCGACACGGCGCTCGCCCTGGGCGGCCGGGTGGCCTTCGAGGAGGCCCATATCGCCCGGCTCGTCGCCGGGGCGGAGACCCTCGGGATCCCCGCCGAGGCGGACCGGATCCGCGCCGCCATGCGGGCGCTCGCCGGGCAGGGGAATGACAAAGGTAGGGGGGACGACGACCGGCTGGCGATCCGCACCACCCTCACCCGCGGCTCCGGCCCACGCGGGCTGAAGCCGCCGGAGGATCCGCATCCGACCCTGTTCGCCACCGCGGCGCCGAGCGCGAAGGGCGCGGCCTTCGCGCGCCTGCGGTTGTGGCCGACGGGGATCGCACGCAACGACACCACCCCGGCCGCCCGGCTCAAGACCCTGGGCTATCTGGACGCCGTGCTGGCCGCACGCGAGGCCGCCGCTTCGGGCTTCGACGAAGCGCTGTTCTGCAACACAGGCGGCCGCGTCGCCTGTGCGGGCACCGGCAATCTGTTCGCCCTGTTCGGCGACACGCTGATCACGCCGCCGCTGGCCGACGGCGTGCTCCCCGGGATCGTCCGTGCGGAGGTGCTGGGGCTGGCAGGGGCGTGCGGATTGCGCCCGGAGGAGGGCTCGCTGAGCCTGCCCGCGTTCCTCCGCGCCGAGGCCGTGTTCGTCACGAACTCCCTGCGGCTGCTCGCCCCCGTGACCGCGATCGGCGCGACCGGCTTCGCCAGCGCGGAACACCCGGCCGTGGCCCGGCTGACGGCGGCGCTCCGAACCGCAATCGCCCGCGCCTGCGGCGTCGCGGAAGACCGGGTAGGATGAGCGAGCCGAGGCCTGAGGCCTGGCGGCGCCGGCTGCGCTACGGGCTGGCCCTAGTCTATGCCGGGATCGGGATCGTCCACCTCTTGGCCGCCGACGCGATGCTGCCGCTGATGCCGGACTGGGTGCCGGCGCCGCGGTTGGTGATCCTGGCCACCGGCCTGTGCGAGATCGCCGGGGCGATCGGGCTTCAGACCCGGTCGCTGCGCCGGGCGGCCGCGATCGGGCTCGCCGTCTACGCGGTCTGCGTCTACCCGGCCAACCTGAAGCACGCCTTCGCGGCCGTCCACGTCGAGGGCATCCCGGATTCCTGGTGGTACCACGGACCCCGGCTGGCGTTTCAGCCGGTCTTCGTCTGGGCGGCGCTCTGGGCCGGCGGTCTGATCGACTGGCCATTCGGCGCGCGCCGGCGCTGAGGCGCCGGCCGGTCGATCCCCGGGCGGCCCGGCATTCGTCGCGCCCCCAGGACAGGACGGCGAGCAATCCCTGAGAAACCGTGATCACAGGATCCCCGGATCGCAGGCTCACGGCAGGCTTTGATCCCGGGATCACTGCGGATAGACTGCGGTGCGGTCGCCGCACGCGCTGGAACATCGCGTCGCACGGCCCCGATACGGGCGAACTGCATGACCAAGCGCCGCGAGGCCGGCCGAACGACACCGCTCGCCGACACGCTGCCGGAGCAGGCCGCGGTCGAGCGCGCCATCGAGGCCGTCCTCGACCGCCTGCGTCCCAAGGACCGCCAGGAGACCAAGAATCGCCAGGACGTCAGGGACCGCCCGCAACCCAAGTCAGCTGGCCCAGCCACGTCCCGCCGCCCGGCGACCGAGGCCCCCCGGAAGCCCGGTCCGGTCCGGAAGGCCGATTGAACGGCCGGATGCGGCCGGGCGCAGCCCCGCGCTCCGAAGGGCAAAGATTGCCCCCCAGGACGATCGTGTCGCGCACCTTGCCGGGTCTCGGAACCGGCAGGGTGCGCATCGATCCGCATCGTGCCGAAAGACGGCGGCCGCCTTTCGGCACGCTGCGCTAAGCGTAGAAGGCGGGGGCCTTCTTGAACATCGGCCACGCATCCGGATCGTGACCGGTCACGATCTCGGCCCCCGTCTTGTTGGCGATGCCGTGCAGTTTCTGGACCGAGCGGACGCAGTCGACGGCCGAGGCTAGGAAGGCCGGCAGCGCTTTCTGGTTCCAGTGATCGAGCGTGTAGGCCGCGTCGATCGTGAGCAGAACCGGTCTCGAAGCCGGCAACCGCACCAGAACCGATTGATGTCCAGGGGCGTGCCCCGGGGTAAACACCGTCGTCAGCGTGCCGTCGCCGTAGATGTCATGATAATCGTCGGCTGACCCGTTCAGGAAGTGCCACTTGAGATTGGGCCGGTCGAAATCAGCGCGGGTATAGCCACCTCGGGCGAACCAGTCCGGCGTGAACGCATATTCGTATTCCGACCGCTGGACGATGTGCGTGGCGTTCGGGAAGCGGCCGATCGCGCCCGTATGATCGAGGTGCAGGTGGGATTGAAGGACGTAGCGAACGTCTTCCGGATTGATCCCGAGGCGGCGCAGCTGGTCGACGCAACCCTCCTCCTTTCGGAGCACGGGATAGTAGACGTCGGCGATGCTGCCCCAATAGGCGTGGGGATTTTCCGCGACCTCCACCGCGTCGCCGCCATCGATGATGGTATGTCCGGCCGGATGCATGATCAGAAAGAACTGCACCGGAATCTCAAAATCCGCATCGTCGCCCTGGTTCATCTTGATGTTGTGAACCTTGCACTTCAGCGAGCCGGACTGGAGCATATATAGCTTTATATCGATCATTTTCCCCCAAAATTCAATACTTATGCTACAGAATTCCCCCTCGGACGATCGATTTCAGTCACATTCATAATGTCGATTGGGATATCAATACTCGGATCTCGATCACAAAGACTGAAGATCCGGGCCACAGAGTGTAGCGCGAAGCCTTCGTCTTCTTCAAGCGCCTTGGCGAACGTCAGTGGCGGCGTGGGCGCGGCCGTGACGCGCCGGCCCGGCGACGCCGGTCCGGGCGTGCCAGGGCACGGCCAAAAAGTTCCTCCACAGAACGAAGATATCGCCCGGAAACGACGGGGCGGACCGGCGTTCCCCGTCCGGAAGCCGCGTCCCCGAGACGGCGGCCCGCACTGGAGACGGACAGCCATGGCCAAGCCGAAGACGCTGCACGACGCCTTCTACGAGACCCTGAAGGACGTCTATTACGCCGAGAAGCAATCCGTGAAGGCGCTTAAGAAGTCCGCCAAGGCGGCCGAGCACCCGGAGCTGCGCCAGGCCTTCGAGACCCATGCCGAGGAGAGCGCCCAGCAGGTCGAGCGCCTGACCCAGGTGTTCGAGATCATCGGCAAGCCCGCCCGCGCCAAGACCTGCGAGGCGATGCAGGGCATCACCTCCGAGATGGAGGAGGATCTGGAGGATTTCGCCGACAGCCCGGCGGCCGACGCGGTGCTCGCCGCCTGCGCCCAGGCGGTGGAGCATTACGAGATCGCCCGCTACGGCACCCTCAAGACCTGGGCTCGCCAGCTCGGCCACGAGGAGGCCGCCAAACTGCTCGACGAGACCCTGCAGGAGGAGAAGAAGACCGACGTGCTGCTCTCCAAGATCGCCGAGACGATCAATGCCGAGGGCACCCCGGCGGACGACGACGCCGAGGTTCCGAAAGGCGAGGCTCCAAAAGGCAAGGCTCCGAAGAAGGCGGCCTGAGCGCGGCTGCGGCGGAGGAGGGGAGTCCGCTCCTCCGCCGGCCCAGGGATACGCGTTTCCGAGGGGCCCAGCCCCGGCCGTTGTCGGGTGCGCGGATCAGGCTGGAATCGGGCCGACCGTATCCGTCAGGTGCCCCGGCACAGGTCCGAGCCCCCCAAAAAAGTCACTTCGCGGTCTCGATCGCGCTGAGCGGCGTCCAGTAGCAGCGATCCTGCCCGCTCGTCGGGGCGAGACATCCGTAGGTCACCGTCCGGTTCTCGAGCCGGACCGCTTCGCCGAGCTTCCACGACCGGCACTCGCCGCTGGCCAGGCTGCTCTTCAGGAGCTGCCCGAACGCCACCTCTTCGCCGGCCATGACCAGCTTGAACAAGCGATCGGTGACCTCCGGGGCGTGGCAGCCGAACCGCTCCTGGACGATGGTTTCGGCGCGCGCGTCCCGGGGCAGGGACACCATGACGGCGAGGGCGGCGAAGGCGGAAAGGAGGATGCGCATGGGCCAAGGATAAGCGCCGACCGCCGCCTGTCGAGCCCTCGGACCGGGGGCGCCATGCGGGGGAAAGCCGCGCCCGCTACCGCTTCTCGTCCCGCTTCACCGCCTGCCAGGCGGCCTCCATGGCGGCGAGATCCGAACGGCCGAGCGCCCCGCCCGCAGACGTCAGGTGCTCCGCCATGGCGGCGAAGCGGCGCTCGAACTTGGCGGTTCCGTCGCGCAGCGCGGTCTCGGGATCGATCCCGGCATGCCGGGCGAGGTTGGC
>NZ_JBTXKY010000001.1:3617500-3837500 GCF_054818005.1 Methylobacterium sp. CM6246 | reverse complement strand
TCGCGACGCTGTTCTTGCGTTCTGGCCAGTTTGGACATCACAAGAAGGCGGCGTACACGATATGACTCAACGCGATGGCGACAGGAGCCGCTTCGTTACGCTCGCATCCGAGATCGTCTCGGCCTATGTGAGCAACAACCACGTGCAGAGCGCGGATCTGCCGAAACTGCTCAGCGACATCCACGGCGCGATCCAGGGCGTCCACACCGGCGGCGCGGCCGTCGCGGCCCCCACCAAGGCGACCACGCAGGAGATCCGGCGTTCGGTGACGCCCGACTTCCTGATCTCGTTCGAGGACGGGAAGCCCTACAAGACCCTGCGCCGCCATCTCACCCTGCGCGGCCTGACCCCGGAAGCCTATCGCGCCAAGTGGGGCCTCGATGCCGATTACCCGATGACCGCCCAGAGCTATTCCGCGCAGCGCTCGCAGCTCGCCCGCTCGCTCGGCCTCGGCCAGCAGCGCCGGAAATCCGCCGCGCCGCCATCCCAGCCCGAGCCGGTCGCGCAGGCCCCCGAACAGCCGAAGAAGCGCACCGTGCGCCGCAAGGAAGACGCCTGAACGGCCCTGACGGCCGGGGCCGCCCGGCTCTTCCGGCGACGGCGTCGCGGGCCTGCCGCAATCGGCTCCGATAGCGTAAGGCCGCACGGTGCGCCGCCGCCGATCCGGACGGCGCGCCCGACCTGCCGCCGGAGCCCTGCATGCTGATCCGCCCCGTCCTGCCCGCCCTCGTCGCAACCCTGCTGGCCGCCGGCCCCGCCGGGGCGCAGATGGCCCGCACGGAGGCTCCTGCCGCCTCCAAGGAGGGGACGGCCAAGGTGGTGCCCCTCAGCCGGAGCGACGTCCAGCTGTCCTTCGCCCCGGTGGTGAAGCGGGCCGCACCCTCGGTGGTCAACGTCTACGCCTCCCATGTCGAGAAGCGTTCCACCGCGCGCGCCAGCGCCATGGACGAGTTCATGCGCCGCTTCTTCGGCGAGCCGGAGGGCGGCCGCGGCCCCCGGGGCGACCGGGCCCAGCGGTCGCTCGGCTCCGGCGTGCTGGTCGATGCCGACGGCCTCGTGATCACCAACAACCACGTCATCGACAACATGAACGAGGTCCGCATCGCGCTCTCCGACCGCCGGGAGTTCGAGGCGACGATCGTGATGCGCGACACCCGCACCGATCTGGCGGTGCTCAAGCTCAAGGAAGCCCCGAAGGGCCTGGTGCCGATGCCGTTCGGCGATGCCGACGCCCTGGAGGTCGGCGACTTCGTGATGGCGATCGGCAACCCGTTCGGGGTCGGCCAGACCGTGACGCAGGGCATCGTGTCGGCGCTGGCGCGGACCCAGGTCGGCTCGGCGGACTACCAGTACTTCATCCAGACCGACGCCGCGATCAATCCGGGCAATTCGGGCGGCGCCCTGGTCGACCTGCGCGGCCAGCTGGTCGGCATCAACACGGCGATCTACTCGCAATCCGGCGGCAGCCACGGCATCGGCTTCGCGATCCCGGTGGGCATGGTCAAGGCGGTGGTCGACGCGGCCCGCGACGGCGCGAGCGTGGTGCGCCGGCCCTGGCTCGGCGCGCGCATCCAGAGCGTGACCCCCGACATCGCCGACAGCATGGGCCTCGACCATCCGACCGGCGTCCTGGTGGCGAGCCTGCAGCCCAAGAGCCCCGCGGACGAGGCCGGCCTGAAGCGCGGCGACCTGATCCTGACCATCGACGGCCAGGAGGTCGCCGACCCGGAGGCGTTCGGCTATCGCTTCGCCCTCAAGGGTGTCCAGGGCCAGACCCGCTTCGGGATCCTGCGCGGCACGGCCCGCCAGACGGTCGCGGTCAAGCTCGCCCCCGCCCCGGAGACGCGCCCCCGCGACGTGCTCAAGGTGAAGACCCGCTCGCCGTTCCAGGGCGCGAGCCTGGTCAACACCTCGCCGGCGGTGGCCGAGGAGCTGCAGGTCGACTTCCCGGCCGAGGGCGTGGCCGTGCAGGCGGTGGACGAGACCTCCATCGCCAGCCGGCTCGGGCTGCAGAAGGGCGACATCATCGTGGCGGTCAACGGCGTGCCGGTGGCGACCACCAAGGACCTGGACCGGGTCACCCGCAACACCCTCAATTCCTGGGAGGTGGTGATCAACCGCAACGGCGAGATCATGACCTCGGTGTTCGGGGGCTGAGCCGGACGGCGCGCATCCGGCCGATGGCCGTGGGCAAGGCCCGGCTCCCGGGTTGCGCCCCCGCCCGCGCCCGGTGTTGATGCGCGGATGTCCGACCTGTTCGCCTCCGCCGAACCCCCAGCGGCCCCGGATTCCGGCCACGCCCCCGTCGCGGAGGCCAGCCGCCCGCTCGCGGACCGGCTGCGCCCGCAGAGTCTCGCGGAGGTGGTCGGCCAGGAGCACCTGACCGGGGAGGGCGGGGCGCTCACCCGCCTGCTGCGGGGACGCAGCCTCGGATCGCTGATCTTCTGGGGACCGCCCGGCACCGGCAAGACCACGGTGGCACGGCTGCTGGCCCAGGGCACCGACCTGCATTTCGAGCAGATCTCGGCGATCTTCTCGGGCGTGCCCGACCTGCGCAAGGTGTTCGAGGCCGCGCGCAAGCGCCGGGCGACCGGGCAGGCGACCCTGCTGTTCGTCGACGAGATCCACCGGTTCAACCGGGCGCAGCTCGACGCCTTCCTGCCGGTGATGGAGGACGGCACGGTCACGCTGGTCGGCGCCACCACGGAGAACCCGTCGTTCGAGCTGAACGCCGCGCTCCTGTCCCGCGCCCGGGTGCTGCTGTTCCGGGCGCTCGACCCGGGCGCCATCGCACGGCTGCTGGTCCGGGCCGAGGCCCTGACCGGCCAGGCCCTGCCGCTCACCGAGGAGGCCCGCGGCGTGCTGGTCCGGATGGCCGACGGCGACGGCCGCGCGGCGCTGACCCTGGCGGAAGAAGTCTGGCGCTCGGCCAGCCCGGGGGAGACCCTCGACGCGGACGCGTTGCAAGACATCGTGCAGCGGCGGGCGCCGATCTACGACAAGGCCCAGGAGGGCCATTACAACCTGATCTCGGCCCTGCATAAGACCGTGCGCGGCTCCGATCCGGACGCGGCGCTCTACTATCTGTGCCGGATGCTCGATGCCGGCGAGGACCGGCTGTTCATCGCCCGCCGGCTCGTGCGCATGGCGGTGGAGGATATCGGGCTCGCCGACCCGCAGGCCTTGGTCGTGGCCAACGCCGCCAAGGACGCGTTCGACTTCCTCGGCAGCCCCGAGGGCGAGCTGGCCCTGGCGCAGGCCGCGATCTACCTGGCCTGCGCGCCGAAATCGAACGCGGTCTATACCGCCTACAAGGCTGCGACGCGGCTCGCCAAGGAGGCCGGCTCCCTGGCGCCGCCCCGCACCATCCTCAACGCGCCGACCAAGCTGATGAAGCGCATCGGCTACGGCGAGGGCTACCGCTACGACCACGATGAGCCCGACGCCTTCTCGGGCCAGGATTACTGGCCCGACGCGCTCGGCCGCCAGCACCTCTATGCACCCACCGAGCGCGGCTACGAGACCCGCTTGGCCGAGCGCCTCGCCCGCTGGGAGGCCCTGCGCCAGGCACGACGCGGGGAGGAATAGGGCGGACCTGCGCGGGACATGGCCTGCGCGCCGTCCCTTGCCCGGGTGCGTGGAGCGTCAGCGGAATGCGCCTCGCGATCCCGCACAAGACGCAGCGAAGCGTCCGCCTGCGCCGCCGCGATGCCATCCTGTGCCGCTGCGCCGCGCTCTGCGTGCGGGATCCCGGACCCGGTTCCGCTTCGCTCGCCTGTCCGGGAAAGGGGCGCGCATCGTCCATCGTGATATGCCCGGCGGCCATCGACACCGCCTGAAACCGGGTCCGCGTCAGAGGTCCAGCGGCGCGTTGTCGATGACCTCCTTCATCACGAAGAAGGTGCGGGTCTGGCGCACCCCGGGCAGGCCGATCAGCGTGGCGCTGTGGAGCCGGTTGAAGTCGGCCATGTCGGAGACGCGGATCTTCAGGATGTAGTCGAAATCGCCGGCCACGAGGTGACAGTCGAGCAGCACCGGGATCGCCCGTACCGCGGCCTCGAACTCGGAGAAGCTCTCGGGGGTCGAGCGGTCGAGCACGACGCCGACGAAGACCAGGGTGCCGCGGCCGACCCGGGCCGGATCGACCAGCGCCCGGACCGCCCGCACGAATCCGTCCGTGAACAGGCGCTGGATCCGGCGATGGCAGGTCGCCGCGCTGGTGCCGGAGCGCTCGGCGATCTCGGCATTGGCCATGCGCCCGTCCGCCTGCAGCAGGCGCAGGATTTTGAGGTCGATCCGATCGAGCCCTGCGGACATGGCGATTTCTTTCATCTTTTGGCTGCATTTCGGATGATTTCTCATCCGTTGCGGCAATCGATGCAAGCGCGTGGCTATCGGCGGCCCGAGATCGAGAGCACCTTTCAGGCGATCCGGGTTAGTTTTCCGCCGTACCCCGAAGGCGGCCGCGCCGGGTGGACAACGATCCCGGCGGCCGGAAGACCCGGAGAGTCCCGATGCTGCAACAGTTCGAGCGCTACCCCCTGACCTTCGGCCCGACGCCGATCGAGCCGCTCAAGCGGCTCTCGGCCCATCTGGGGGATGCGGTCGAGATCTACGCCAAGCGTGAGGATTGCAATTCGGGCCTGGCCTACGGCGGCAACAAGCTGCGCAAGCTCGAATACATCGTGCCGGACGCGATCAAGAGCGGGGCCGATACCCTGGTCTCGATCGGCGGCGTCCAGTCGAACCACACCCGCATGGTCGCGGCGGTGGCCGCCAAGATCGGCATGAAGTGCCGGCTGATCCAGGAGGCCTGGGTGCCCCACGAGGATGCCGTCTACGACCGCGTCGGCAACATCCTCCTGTCGCGGATCATGGGCGCCCAGACGCAGCTCGTGGATGACGGCTTCGACATCGGCATCCGCGACAGCTGGAAGCGCGCGCTCGCCGAGGTCGAGGCCGAGGGCGGCAAGCCCTACGCGATCCCGGCCGGCGCCTCGGTGCACAAGTACGGCGGGCTCGGCTATGTCGGCTTCGCCGAGGAGGTTCGGGCCCAGGAGGCCGAGATGGGCCTGCGCTTCGACTACGTGGTGGTCTGCACGGTGACCGGCTCGACCCATGCCGGCATGGTGGTGGGCTTCGCGGCCGACGGGCGCGCCCGCAACGTCATCGGCATCGACGCCTCCTGCACCCCGGCCCAGACCAAGGCCCAGGTGCTCGACATCGCCCAGAACACCGCCGCCCTGATCGGCGCGGGCGACATCGTCGCCGACGACGTGGTGCTCAACGAGGATTACGCCTACCCGGTCTACGGCGTGCCCTCGCAGGAGACCGTCGAGGCGATCCGCCTCTCGGCCCGGCTCGAGGGGATGATCACCGACCCGGTCTACGAGGGCAAATCCATGCAGGGCATGGTCGACCTCGTGAAGAAGGGCTTCTTCCCGAAGGGCGCGAAGATCCTCTACGCCCATCTCGGCGGCGCGCCGGCGCTGAACGGCTACAGCTACACGTTCCGCAACGGCTGAGCCCGGCAGCGGCCGAACCGCCTCACCCATCGGCCTCCCGCATCCCAAGGCGCCCGGCGATCGATGGTCGCCGGGCCTCGAAGGAGCCCTCCAGGACGCGCGCGGCTCACTGGACGGTTCCGCTACGCTGCACCACCTCAGGATGAGGTTCGGCTTGGGAGCCGCGACTCCCGCGCCCAGCCCCCTATATGGCAGCGCCGGACCCGCATCGAAGAGAGCCTGGATGATCGCACCGGCACGCGCGCTGCTCCTCGGGCTTCTCGTCGTCCTCGGAGGCCCCGGGGCGCGGGCCGCCTCGGGACCGGCCGTGGAGGCCGAGAACGGCATGGTGGTGTCGTCCCAGCGCCTGGCCTCTCAGGTCGGCGCCGACATCCTGAAGGCCGGCGGCAACGCCGTCGATGCCGCGGTGGCCGTGGCCTATGCCGAGGCGGTGGTGAACCCGTGCTGCGGCAATATCGGCGGCGGCGGCTTCCTGGTCCTGCACCGGGCCGACGGACAGAGCCGCTTCATCAATTTCCGCGAGAAGGCGCCCGCGGCGGCCAGCCGCGACATGTATCTCGACACCCACGGCAGCGTCGTGAAGGGCGCGAGCCTGCGCGGCTGGAAGGCGGCGGGCGTGCCCGGCACCGTGCTCGGCCTGAACACTGCGCTCGCGGAATACGGCACCCTGTCGCTGGCCAAGGTGATGGCCCCGGCGGTGGCGCTGGCCCGGGACGGCTTCGTGCTCACCCGGGGCGACACCGACATCCTGGATTTCGGCGCGAAGCTGTTTGCCGGGCAGGCCAACGTCGCCCGCGTCTTCCTGCGCCCGGACGGCACGTCCTGGCGGCCCGGCGACCGGATGGTCCAGGCCGGCCTCGCCCGCACCCTCCAGGCCATCGCCGAGGGCGGCTCGGACGCGTTCTACACGGGCGAGATCCCCCGCCAGGTCGAGGCGGCGTCCCGGGCCGGGGGCGGCCTGCTGACGGCTTCGGACTTCGCCGCCTACACGGTGACCGAATCCGAGCCGCTGACCTGCCGCTACCGGGGCGCCACCATCCTGTCGGCGCCCCCGCCCTCGTCCGGCGGCACGACGCTGTGCGAGGTCCTGAACGTCCTCGACGGCTACGACCTGCGGGCGGCCGGCTTCAATTCCGCCCGGACCGTGCACCTGATGGTCGAGGCGATGCGGCGCGCCTATGCCGACCGCAACGTCCTGCTGGGCGACCCGGATTTCGGGCCCAACCCGGTGGCGCAGCTGCTGTCGCGGACCTACGCGGACAAACTCCGGGCCACGATCCGGCCGGACCGTGCGACCCCGTCCGCCGAGATCCGCCCGGCCCCCGAAAGCCTCCCGCAGGAGAAGCCCGAGACCACCCACATCTCGGTGATGGACAAGGCCGGCAACGCGGTCTCGCTGACCTACACGATCAACGGCTATTTCGGCGCCGGGGTGATGGCCGGGGAGACCGGGTTCTTCCTCAACGACGAGATGGACGACTTCACGGTCAAGCCCGGGGTGCCGAACCTGTTCGGCCTGGTCCAGGGCGCCCGGAACGCGATCGAGCCCGGCAAGCGCCCGCTCTCGTCGATGGCGCCGACCATCGTGCTGCGGGACGGCAAGGTCGCCCTGGTGGCGGGCTCGCCCGGGGGCTCCCGGATCATCACGATCAACGCCCAGACGCTGATCAACGTGCTCGATTTCGGCATGGAGCCGCAGGAGGCGGTGGACGCCCCGCGCATCCATCACCAATGGCTGCCCGACACGGTCTATGCCGAGCCGTTCGCGCTCTCGGCGGACACGCAAGGCATCCTACGGGGCATGGGCCACACGATCGTCGAGCAGAGACCCTGGGGCGCGCAGGAGCTGATCGCGGTCCGCGCCGCCGTGCCGGAGCCCACCGACGCGGCCTCCTCGGGCAACGACGCGACCCGCACCGAGCGCATGCGCCCAGGCTTGCTCTACGGCGCCAACGACAACCGGAGGCCGGCCGGCGCCGCGATCGGCGAGTAACGGGTTCCCAAGGGCGGGCCCTTCGGCGGCGCTTCGGAGGCGGAGCCCCCGAGGTACCGGGATTTCAGCCCCGGTCCGCGGCTTCCCGGGCCACTTCCCGGAAGCCGATGTCGCGGCGGCAGAACCCTTCCGGCCAGTCGATCCGGGCCACCGCCGCGTAGGCGCGGTCCTGGGCGTCGGTGACGCTGTCGCCGACGGCCGTGACCGCCAGCACCCGGCCACCGTCGGCGAGCAGCTGGCCGCCCTCGTCGCGGGTGCCGGCCTGGAACACGAAGACGCCGTCGCCCTCGGCCCCGTCGACGCCCCGGATCACCGAGCCCCGCACCACGGCCCCCGGATACCCGGCGGCCGCCATCACCACGGTGAGCGCGGCCCGGTGGGCGTCGAATTCCAGCGTGACCCCGGAGAGGTCGCCCTCGCTGGCCGAGAGCAAAGCCGGCACGAGGTCGGAGGCGAGGCGCGGCATCAGCACCTGCGCCTCGGGATCGCCGAAGCGGGTGTTGTACTCGATCAGCTTGGGGCCGTCCGCGGTGAGCATCAGGCCGGCGTAGAGAATGCCCGTGAACGGGCAGCCGCGCGCCCGCATGCCGGCCAACGTCGGCAGGATGATCTCGGCCATGACCCGGGCCTCGATCTCCGGGGTCACGACCCGGGCCGGGGAATAGGCGCCCATGCCGCCGGTGTTGGGGCCGCGGTCGCCGTCGAACACGCGCTTGTGGTCCTGCGCGGTGCCGAGCGGGATCGCCCGGGTGCCGTCGCACAGCGCGAAGAAGCTCGCCTCCTCGCCGAACAGGCATTCCTCGACCACCACCTCGGCGCCGGGATCCTCGAACAGCGACGCCAGCGCGTCCTCGGCCTGGTCCAGCGTCTCGGCGACGGTGACGCCCTTGCCGGCCGCGAGGCCGTCGGCCTTCACGACGATCGGGACGCCCTCCCGGCGGACATAGGCGAGCGCCGGCTCCAGGGCGGTGAAGCGCGCGAAGGCGGCGGTCGGGATCCCGCAGGCGGCGCAGAGGTCCTTGGTGAAGCCCTTGGAGCCCTCGAGCCGCGCCGCGTCGCGGGTCGGCCCGAAGGTGCGAATCCCCGCGATCTTCAGGTCGTCGACCAGACCGGCGACCAGCGGCGCCTCGGGCCCGACCACCACGAGGCCGATCGACTCGGCGGCGCAGAAGGCCGCCACCGCGGCGTGGTCGGTGACCTTGAGGTCGGGCAGGTTGGTGCCGTGGCGGGCGGTGCCGGGATTGCCCGGGGCCGTGAACAGGCGGGTACAGAGCGGGCTCTTGGCCAAGCGCCAGGCCAGCGCGTGCTCGCGTCCCCCCGAGCCGATCAGCAGAATGTTCATGCGCGCGCCACCATGGGCCCTGCTTCTGGGCCAAGCGTGCGGACGGGAAAAGGTTTTTTTCGGGCTGTCCCCGCTATGCCCGGACCCGGGACGGTCAGCAGCCGATGCACACGCTGGTGTTGACCCCGCCCCGGGGCGCCCGCGCGATCCCATGCCGGCCGACCCGGCGCCCGCCGTAGACCCCGTAATACGGCCCGTGGGGCTGGTACTGGACGTTGCGCTGGAACTGCTGGTTCAACGTGTTGTAGTCGGAAACCCGCTGCTGGTTGAGGGTGCGGATCTGGCTCTGCAGGGCGAACGAGGAATTGGCCGCGTTCGGGTCGTTCGGCTGGACCTGCGCCCAGGCGGCGCCCGCCGGGAGGGCGAGTGCCAGGGCGAGGAACGCGCGGGCGAGGGCGCGCATCGGTTTCTCCGTGATCAGGCTTGAATACTGTCCATTCCATCGACGCATCGAGGCTCGATCAAGTTCCAAGCGTTATGGTGACGCGCTCGCGGACGCCGAACCGGCCTCCACTTCGTCAGCGAGCGCTCCGGCAACGTCAACCCGGCACGACCGGCGTCTTGGTCTGCGGCAGGGCGTCGAGCTGCTTGGGATCCAGCCCGGTATGGGCCTGCACCAGGGGATGCGGGGTCAGCGCGAGCCACTGGTTCAGCGAGATGTCGGCGTAGCGCGGGCTCTTGAACATCTCCAGGAAGGTCAGCGTCGTGTCGCCGGTATTCTCGATGTAATGGCCCATGGCGAAGGGCACGTAGCCGACGTCGCCGGCCTGGTAGTCGAAGGTGCGGGCCTTCGATTCCGAGCCGAACACCGTCATCCGGCCCTTGCCCGAGAGGTAGTATTGCCACTCGTCGCTGTTGGGGTGCCAGTGCAGCTCGCGCAGGCCCCCGGGCTCGACCTCGACCAGCGCCGCCGCGATCGTCACCGAGGCCGGGAACACCGTGGAATCGGTGATGCGCACGCGCCCGCTCTTGGTGCGGATCGGCTCCTGCGCCAGCATCCGGTGGCTGAACTTCTTTGGGATCTGGCCGGCCCCCCCCATCAGGTCGGCCGCGAGCGGGCCGGGGGTCGGCCCGGGGAAGATGTAGAGCTCCTTGTCGGGGATTTTGGCCAGTGCGCTCTCGGGCACCCCGAGATTCTTGGCCAGGATGTCCTTGGGGGTGTGGGCCAGCCAGTCGGTCAGCAGGAAGGTCGAATCCTCCGAGAAGCCGCCGTCGTCGAACACCAGCAGGAACTCGCAGCCGTCGACCCCGTCGGCCGCGAGCCCCTGGATCGAGTGCGGGATGCCGCCCGGGAAGTACCAGAGGTCGCCCTCGCCGACATCGTCCGCGAAGGTGCGCCCGTCCTGGTCGATCGCGGTGATCCGGGCCTTGCCCTTGATCATGTAGGACCACTCGGCTTCCTTGTGCCAGTGCATCTCGCGGACCACGCCGGCCTTGAGCCGCATGTTGACCCCGGCCATGGCCTTGGAGACCGGCAGTTCGCGCACAGTGGTCTGGCGCGCCCAGCCGCCTTCCTCCAGCCGCATGTGGCTGTCGGTGAACGACCATTTCAGGTTCGGCATCGTGCCGTGGTCGGTGGCCGGCGGCGCCTGGGTGAACGGCTCCTCGGCGGCGCGGGGCCCGTTGGACGGGCCCAGGATGTCGGCGCCCTTGGTGCCCCGCTGCGGCGGAGGGGCGGCGAGGGGCGCGGCGGCGGGCTGCGCCAGGGCGGGGGACGCCATCATTGCACCGCCCGCGGCGGCAATCATGGAGCGCCGGGAGATCTCGGTCATCGCGTGTCGGCCTGTTGGAGCGCGCCGCCGAAGAGGGGGACCGGTCCGGCGGCGGCGCGTCTGGGAGCAGGGGTCGGAATCCAGCCCCGTCGCGAGGGTAACCGGCCGCGGCATCGGAGGATCCAGCACAGGATCGTGCGCTGCGGCATCTCGCCCGGACCCCGGGCCTGGTCTATGACTTGAATACACTCTTGAACGTGTCCCGGTTGGCGGACGCCGGCCGCAGGCCGGATCGCCCCTGCCAGGCGGACGTTCGGCGCGACCCGAGGACCAGATGGCGGACCGGGACAGTTCAGCCGCGCGCGCATCAGCTGCGCCGGATGCGGCCGGCGGCCCCGCGCGGCGCGGCCGCCTGTGGGTCGGCCTGCTGGCGCTGGCGGCCGTCGGGCTCCTGGGCTACCGCCACTGGCCGGACCCGTCCCGGGCATCGAGCCCGCCGCAGGCGGCCAAGAAGCTCCAGACCGTGCGGGTGGCCATGGCCCGGCAGGCCTCCGACACGCTCAGCCTGACCCAGACCGGCACCACCCAGGCCTTCGACACGGCGAGCCTCTATCCGCGGGCGACCGGCTACATCGTCGAGCGCAAGGTCGATATCGGCTCGCACGTGAAGAAGGGCGACCTGCTGTTCCGGATCAGCGCGCCCGACCTCGACCAGCAGCTCGTCCAGGCGCAATCGCAGGTGCTGCAATTGCAGGCGGCGCTGATCCAGGCGCGCGCCATGGTCGACCAGGCCGAGGCCAACCGCCACCTCGCGGACGTGACCAACCGGCGGACCTCGACGCTGGCCGGCAGCGGCACCGAGACCCGGCAGAACGCCGACACTGCGCAGGCCGGGGTGCTGGCGCAGGGCGCCAACGTCGACGCGGTCAAGGCGGCCGTGAAGGTCGCGGAGGCCAACATCGCCGCCCAGGAGGCCCAGGTCGCCCGGCTCAAGGTCCTGACCGGCTTCGAGCAGATCCGCGCGCCCTTCGACGGGGTCGTGACCACCCGCAACACCGATGTCGGCGACGCGGTCACGGCGGACACCAACACGGGCGCGCCGCTGCTGACGCTGGCCCGGGACGACGTGCTGCGCATGGCGGTGAACGTGCCGCTGTACGCGGCCGACGGAATCCGCGACGGCCTGGAGGCCAAGGCCGAGGTGGCGCAGCGCCCCGGACAGGTCTTCCCCGGCCGGGTCTCGCGCTCGTCCACGACCCTGCTCCACGCCTCGCGCACCCTGGTGACGCAGGTCGACATCCCCAACCCGGACCGGGTCCTGCAGGCCGGCCTCTACATCACCCTCACCCTGGCGATCCCCCGGGTGTCCCCGGCGGTGTCGGTCCCGAACGACGCCCTGATCTTCGATCAGGACGGCACCCGGGTGGCGGTGGTGGAGGCCGGCGCAGAGAGTGGTCATGTGGTGCGGATGCGCCCGGTGACGATCTTCCGTCAGACCGGGACGGTGCTGGAGCTGCGCACCGGCCTGACCGGCGGCGAGCGGGTCGTGGTCGGGCCGCCGGCGTCGCTGCGCGACGGCGACCCGGTCGCCCTGCGGCCGGAGGGCAAGACTGAGACGTGAAGACTGGGACGTGAGGGCTCGGACGTGAGGGCCGCCCCCGGCCCGTCGATCCGCACAGCCTGAAACCAACCAGCTGCATCGGCGCCCGGAGGCCGAGCCGAACAAGCGCCCGTTCTCCACCGACCCGGACTCGAAGCCCGGCAACGAGAAGCTCGGCGGCTCCTACGCAGTGTCGATCGCCCACATGCGCTCGGCGCTCGGCGTGCCCTGCAACGCGCCGCCCTGGGGCGTGCGGGTCGGGGTGAACCTCGCGGACGGCACCACCGCGTGGAGGCACCGCAGCGGTACCGCGGCTGGCCAGAAGATCGCCGGCATCACGTTCCCGATCCGGTTCGAGATGGGCATGCTGGCCCATGGCGGCACCCTGACCACGGCCGGCGGGGTCGCCATCGCGGGCGCCGCCCTGGACGACCTGATCCGCGGCTACGACATGCAGAAAGGAGAGACCCTCTGGTCCATGACGCTGCCGGCGGGCGGGCAGGCGACCCCGATGACCTACCGGGGCAACGGCCGGCAATACGTCGTGATCGCCGCCGGCGGCCACGGCTCCCTCGGCACCACGCCGGGCGACTAGGTCATCGCCTACCGGCTCGACTGAGCGCCCGAACGGGGTTTCCAAAGGGCTCCGCGCTCTGGCGGGTCGCCAGGGCGGAGCCCTGACCGATCACAGACCTTGGGACTCCATAAGCTTCGCCCGCGGATCCGTGCGGGCGAGGCGGGCCAGCAGGTACTCGACCTCGGCCTTGGCCTGCGGGGTGAGCGCCTGGGACGGCTTGCGCTGGGCGTCGGACGAGAAGATCCCCCGGCGCTGGAACACGTATTTGCGCACCGCGAGCCCGAGCGGGCCCTGCTGCTGCTCGTAGCGCAGGTAGGGCAGGTGGGCGTCGAACAGGTCGTGGGCGGCGTCGCGCTCCCCCGCCCGGCCGAGGCGGACCACGTCGACCAGCATCTCCGGGAAGGCGTAGCCCGTGTTGGCGCCGTCGGCGCCGCGCTCGGTCTCGAAATCCAGGAACAGGCCGCCATTGCCGACCAGGATCGCGATGTGGCGCATCGAGCCGTCCGCCTCGAAGCCCCGCAGGGTCGAGATCTTTTCCAGCCCCGGCCAGTCCTCGTGCTTGAGCATCACGCAGGAGGGGCTCTCGGACACGATCCGGCGGATCACGCCGGGCGTCATCTGCACCGAGAAGGTGAGGGGATAGTCTTGAAGCACGAAGGGGACGTCCGAGCCGATCGCCTCGACGGCGTTGCGGTAATAGCCGACCACTTGGTCGTCGGTGCGCAGGGTATTCGGCGGTGCGATCATCACGCCGGCCGCGCCCATCTCCATCACCTCGCGAGCGAGTGCCCGCATGGCCGCGAAGCCCGGCGCCGTCACGCCGACGATCACCGGAAGGCGGGTGCGCCCGAGGACCTGTCTCGCGACGGCGAGCCCTTCGCCATGGTCGAGCTTGCCGGCCTCGCCAAGCTGGCCCAGGATCGTCAGGCCGTCGACACCCGCACCGCCGAAGAAGTCGATCATCCGGTCGAGGGAGACCGCGTCGATCCGGCCATCCGGGTGGAACGGCGTCGGGGCGATCGGCACGACGCCGCGGAGATCGCTGGTGAGGGGCATGCCGGTTCTGTCCTCCGTCGCGCGGCTCGAGGGGCGGCCGTGCGGGGAAGATCATAGAGCATCGTCCCGAAAGGTGGTCCCCGGCTTTGCCAAAAAGATCCGGTCCTGTCAGGGACGGGCCTCCGCCGGCCGGCCTGCTGCCGTTCCGGGCGGGGGCGGGCGGGCCCGGCCGGGGCGCCCAGCCAGGGCCACCGAGCCCTGCCGCTGGGCGATGAAGACGATGAGCAGCAGGCCGATGGCGATCTTGGTCAACCAGCTCGACAGTGTGTCGTCGAAGGTGATGACGGTCTGAACCAGGCCGCCGATCATCACGCCCAGGAACGTGCCCGGGATGCCGCCCTCTCCGCGGGTGAGCAGCGTGCCGCCGATCACCACGGCGGCGATGGCGTCGAGAGCGACGCCCACCGCCGCGAGCGGGGTTTCCGAGGTGCGCATCACCGGGAACCCGATGCGTGAATTGGCAGGCCCCGGGAGAGGTGGCGCCTCCAACCTGTGCGGTCCCTCAGTCGGGGAGCGGCCCGTCAAACACCAAAAAACCCCGCCCGATCGGGCAGGGTTCTCATCGTTCGAGCCGGCGGAAGCGCGAGAGCCGGACGGAACACACCGTCCGGCCCGGACGGATCAGCCCAGGAGCTTGTCCAGGGTGATCGGCATCTCGCGCACCCGCACGCCGGTGGCGTGCCAGACCGCGTTGGCGATGGCGCCGACGGTGCCGGTGATGCCGATCTCGCCGACGCCCTTCACGCCGAGCGCGTTCACGATCGCATCGTCCTCGTGGACCAGGATCGCCTCCATGGCCGGGATGTCGGCGTTCACCGGCAGGTGGTACTCGGCTAGGTTGTCGTTGAGGAAGCGGCCGGTACGCGGGTCCATCTCGGCCCGCTCGTGCAGGGCGAAGGACAGGCCCCAGATCATCCCGCCGTAATACTGGCTTTGGACCAGCCGCGGGTTGATCACCCGGCCGGCCGCGAAGGCGCCGACCAGCCGGCTGACCCGGATCTGGCCGAGATCGGGATCGACCCGCACCTCGGCGAAGACCGCGCCGTGGGCGTGCATCGCGTAGGATTTCTGCGCGGCCGGGTCGGCCCCGGCCTTGCCCTGGCCCTCGATGCTGGCCCGCCCGGCCCGCTTCAGGATGTCGGCGAAGGATTCGCTCCGGCTCGGGTCGTCCTGCCGGGTCAGGCGCCCGCCCGCCGCGGTGACCCCGGCATTGCCGGCGCCGTAGAGCGGGGAGGCAGGGTCGTCGGTGGCGAGCTTGGCCAGCTGGGCGATCACGTCCTGGGATGCGGCGTGGATCGCGTTGCCGGCGGTGGCGGTGTGGCCGGAGCCGCCCGCAATGCCGGCATTCGGGAGGTCGGAAGACCCCATCCGGAAGGTGAGGGCCTCCATGCCGATCCCGAGCCCGTCGGCGGCGATCTGGGCGAGCGCGGTCCAGGCGCCCTGGCCCATGTCGATCGCCCCGAGTTCCACCGTGCCGGTGCCGTCGGCGCGGATCTCGGCCCGGGCCATGCCCTCGAAGATCAGGGCCGGGAAGGTGGCGGTGCCCATGCCGATGCCGACCAGGAAGCCGTCCTTGTCCCGGGTCTGGCGGGGCTGGAGCGGGCGTCCGGCCCAGCCGAACGCCTCGGCGCCGCGCTGGTAACACGCACGCAGGGCCTTGGACGAGAACGGCTTGCCGGTGATCGGCTCGACCTCGGCGTAGTTGGCGAGCCGGAACTCCAGCGGGTCCATGCCGAGTTCGTGGGCCATCTCGTCGAGCGCGCTCTCGAGGGCGACGCTGCCGGTGGCCTCGCCGGGGGCGCGCATGAACAGGGGCGTGCCGGTATCGAGCCGTACCGCCTCGTGCCGGATCGCGATGGCCGGGCTGGCGTAGAGGGTGCTGGTCGCCCGGCCGGCCGGCTCGAAGAAGTCGTCGAAGCTCGAGGAGGCGGTCAGGATGTGGTGGTCGAGCGCCGTGAGCTTGCCGGCCGCGTCGGTGCCGAGCCGGAGCGTCTGCCGGGTCGGGCCGCGATGGCCCATCGGGCCGTACATCTGGGAGCGGGTCGGCACGAGCTTGACCGGCCGCCCGACCATCCGGGCCGCCATGCAGGCCAGCACCTGCGGCCCCGAAGGCACGCCCTTCGAGCCGAAGCCGCCGCCGAGATAGGGACTCTCGATGTGGATGTCGTCGGGCTTGATCCCGAACAGCCCGGCGAGCCGTCCCTGCGAGATCGCCAGCCCCTGGGTCGGCATGTGCAGGGTCAGCCGATCGCCGTCCCACTGGGCCAGGGCCGCGTGCGGCTCCATGGCGTTGTGGTACTGGGCCGGGGTCTCGTAGGTGGCCGCGATGGTGCGCGAGGCGGATGCCAGGCCCGCCTCGACGTCGCCGTCGCTCTCAGACGGAGGCGCGCCGACGCCCACCGAATCCGGGGTGAACACGTCGCCGGAATCGAGGCCGATGCGCGGCGTCTCGGTCGCGTAGGTCGGCGCCAGCAACCGCGCGCCCTCGGTGGCGGCCTCGAGGGTCTCGGCGATCACCACGGCGATCGGCTGGTTGGCGTAGCGGACCCGGTCGTTCTGCAGCAGGTCGAGGCGGAAGATGAACGGTCCGGCCTTGGCGTCCGGGTCCTGGGCGAGGTGTGGGGCGTTCTCCGGGGTCATCACCGCGACGACGCCCGGATGGGCCTCGGCGGCCGCCCGGTTCAGGCCGGTGACCCGGCCCTTGGCGATCCGGGCGACGCAGAGCGCCGCGTGCAGCGTGCCGGGGGGCAGGTTGTCGGCGGAGAACCGGGCCTGGCCGGTCACCTTGAGGGGCCCGTCCCGCCGGGTCAGCGGCTGGCCGATGCTGGAGCCGTGGCGGGTGCCGGCGGCGGAGTTCTGGGGTGTTGCGGTCGCGGTCATGCGGTCTGTCCTCAGACGATGCCGAACGGGGAGGCGGGGAGCGCCGGGATCCGGGCAGGCGTCCCGGCGGCCGCGAGGGTCAGCGCCCGCACCGCGACGCGGCGGGCGAGTTCGATCTTGAAGGCGTTGGCCTCGCCGGTGGGCTTGGCGCCGTCGAGGGCCAGGGCGGCGGCCCTGGCGTAGGCCTCGGGGGAGGGCGCCTGGCCGGCGAGCGCCGCCTCGGCCGCCTCCACCCGCCAGGGCTTGAGCGCCAGCCCGCCGAAGGCGAGCCGGGCCTGGCCGATCTTTTCGCCGTCGAGCGTGAGGGCGGCGGCGGCCGAGACCACCGCGAACGCGTAGGAGGTGCGGTCGCGGACCTTGAGGTAGCGGGCGTGACCCTGGAACGCCGCCGCCTCGGGCGGCAGCCGCACGGCGGTGATCAGCTCGGCCGGGCGGAGCGCCGTCTCGTGCTCCGGATGGTCGCCGGGGAGAGTGTGGAACGCGGTCAGCGGCACCTCCCGGGCGCCGTCCGGCCCGGCGATCTCGACGACCGCATCGAGGGCAGCGAGCGGCACGCAGAAATCGGACGGGTTGGTGGCGATGCACTGCTCGCTCCAGCCCTGGACGGCGTGGATCCGGGTGGCGTGCCCCAGCGCGGCGCAGCCGGAGCCGGGCTCGCGCTTGTTGCAGTTGGAGACCGCGTCGGTGAAGAACGGGCAGCGGGTGCGCTGCATGAGGTTGCCGCCCACCGTGGCGGCGTTGCGCAGCTGTGCCGAGGCGCCGGCCAGTAGGGCCTCGGCCACCATCGGGTAGGTCTTCTCGACCATCGCGTCGTAGGCGAGGTCGCTGTTGCGCACGAGCGCCCCGATACGGGTGCCGCCGTCATTCAGACGCTCGATGCTGGAGAGGCCTGGCAGCCGGGTGATGTCGACGATCCGGGCGGGGGCGGTGACGCCGCCCTTCATCAGGTCGACCAGGTTGGTGCCGGCGGCGAGATAGGCGGTGTCGGGAACCTGCCCGGCCGCGACGGCCTCCGGCAGGCTCGCAGGGCGGATGTAGTCGAAGATCCTCACGCCGCGTCCTCCCGATGCTCGACCTGTCCGGTGAGGCGCGACGCCTCCTGCACCGCGTCGAGGATGCCGGCATAGGCGCCGCAGCGGCAGAGGTTGCCGCTCATGCCCTCGCGGATGCGCTCGGGATCGATGCCGGCCTGGCCCTCGCGGATCAGCCCGACCGCGCTCATGATCTGGCCCGGGGTGCAGAAGCCGCACTGGAACCCGTCATGCGCGATGAAGGCGGCCTGGACCGGGTGCAGCCGGTCGCCCTCGGCCAGACCCTCGATGGTCAGGATCTCGGCGCCGTCGAGGCTCGCGGCGAGGGTGAGGCAGGCATTGATCCGCCGCCCGTCCACCAGCACCGTGCAGGCGCCGCACTGGCCGCGGTCGCAGCCCTTCTTGGCGCCGGTCAGGCCGAGCCGCTCGCGCAGGAGGTCGAGGAGAGTGACGCGCGGATCGTCGAGGGCGATCTCGCGGGCTTGCCCGTTCAGGGTAAGCCGGAGGGGAATATTCATGCTGGGTCCCGGCTGGCAAAGGCTGGAACCGTTACAGATAGCCGGGACCCCGCCACCGGCGAGGCCCGGAGCGGGGATCATGTGCGCCATCTCACACCGCGGGGTGCTGCGCGGATCGGCTTACTTGACCTTAACCTCGGAGACGGACTTCAGAACCGTCTTGCCCTTGGTGGTCTCGATCTCCACGGCGGGCTCGTCCTTCGAGGCCTCGCGCTTGACCGTGTTGCCCTTGATCGTCTTCTCGACGTCCTTGGTGTGGACCTTGGTCACCTCGCCTTCGACGGTGCCCTTGCCCCATTTGTAGGTCACGTCGTCCCCGGCCTTCACGTCCGCCTTGCTCATCCGCGCGCTCCATCGTCTGGTGCGGGAGAAGGCCGCCGGGGGCGGGGGCGTTCCCGGGCTTCCACGGCCGGGATGCCGCAGCCGAGCGATCCGAGGCCGAGGCGCGGCCTCAGCGCCCGACTGCCCCGCGCAAAGCCGCGACCATCGCTTCCACGGTCGCCTGGGCGGTGTCGCCGAGGTCGATGTCGGTCTCGCCGACGGTGACGAGGCCGCGCTCCTCCAGCTCCCTCACGCCCGCCGGGTCGGCCTCGTGGCCGGCGCCGTCCTTGCGGATGACCGAGGTGACCCGCTCGCCGCTGACCAGGCGGTGATAGGCCGCGAAGGCGAAGATCGAGAGCGCCTTGTCGGAGAGTCCGTTCACATCGTCGGCCATCGTGCCATCCTTCGAGACGGGTGGGACTGATGGAACGCCGCCCGGCGCCGGCGGGGTCCGGGGGCGAGCAAGGGTGCGACGATCGGGTGCGACGATCGGGTGCGACGACGGCGCCACCGGCGGAGCGTGGCCGGACCGACAAGCCGGCTTAGCCCCGGGACACGCTTCCTGCTACTCTGCCGCCCTCATGACGACGACAGGCGACCAGACCGAAGTGGAACTCAGCCCCGACGCGCAGGCGGATCCTGCCGCGCCCGGCCTCACGCCCCCCGATCTCGGCTACCGCCTGCGCCAGCAGGTGATCCTGTCCGAGTTCGGGGTCGAGGCCCTGCGCGGCACCGATGTCGACCACCTGCTGCAGCGGGCCGCGGACCTGTGCGCCCAGGGGATGGGCGCGGAGTTCTGCAAGGCGCTGGAATACCGCCGCGGCGAGGACGCGCTCCTGGTGCGCGCCGGCGTCGGCTGGGGGCCGGACGTGATCGGGCAGGCCCGGGTCGGGGCCGACCTCGCCTCCCCGGCGGGCTTCGCCCTCAAGACCGGCCGGCCGGTGATCTCGAACCACCTCGCCGAGGAGACCCGGTTCCGCACGCCCCAGCTGATGGCCGACCACGGCATCCGCCGGGCGATCAACGTGCTGATCGAGAACCGGGACGGGGCCTTCGGGGTGCTGGAGGTAGACGACACCCGCGAGGGCATGTTCGAGGAATCCGACATCGCCTTCATGCAGGGCTTCGCCAACCTGCTCGGCGGCGCGATCGAGCGCCAGCGCACCGAGAGCCTGCTGCGCGCCGCGCTCGCCCGGCAGGACCTGCTCGCCCGCGAGATGAGCCACCGGGTCAAGAACAGCCTCGCCATCGTGGCGAGCCTGCTCGCCCTCCAGGCCCGCGCCGCCGAGGCCGAGCCCGCCGTGCACGCGGCCCTGTCGGACGCGCGCAGCCGCGTCGAGGCCATCGCGGGCGTCCACGACCAGCTCTGGCGGCAAGGAGACAGGACCGGCGACAAGATCGGGGACGGGGACGGGGAGGGCGTGCCCGGCGAGCTCGACCTCGCGCCTTTCCTGGAGAAGCTGGTGGCCAACCTCGACAGCGGCGCCCCGGGCCAGACCCTCACCTGCACGGCGGCGCAGCAGCGGATCTCGGCCGACCGGGCGATCCCGATCGGGCTCCTGGTCAACGAGCTCGTCACCAACGCGCTGAAATACGCCTACCCGCCCCAGACCCATCCGAAGGGCGGCGCGATCCGGGTCCGCACCGAGCGCGCGCTCGACGCCCTCGTGGTCGAGGTCGCCGACGACGGGGTCGGCCTGCCGGCGGATTTCGAGATCGGGCGCAGCTCGAAGAGCCTCGGCATGCGGGTGGTCGGCAGCCTGACCCGGCAGCTCGGCGGCACGCTCACGGTGCCGCAGACGGGGCAGGGCGCCTGCTTCCGGCTCGAAGTGCCCCTGACGGCCTGAACCGCCCGCCCCGGCGGCAGCCCTGAAGTTCAGGTAGATTCGGACGAAGAAACCGGGCAAAAGTGGCAATCACCGCCGGGGCACCCCCAGAGCGGCGTTTGCGGGAGGGGGCGGGATGCGACGGCGGCGCGTGCTGCCGGCAGGGCTGGCCCTGGCGGGAATCCTCGTCCTTGCCGGTGCCCTGGCCGGTATCCTTGCCGCCCTCGCCCTCGCCGGGCCGGACCTGCGCGCCCGGGGCCTGCGCGCGCTCGCTCCGCTGGCCGAACTCTCCAGGAGCATCCTGCCGGACGCGCCCGCCGCCGCGCCGGAGCCGAAGGCTGAGGCTGCGCGGGTCGCCGTGGAGGACGGGCGCACGATCGTGCGGCTCACCCCGGAGGAGCGCGCCCGGATCGGGCTGGAGACCGCCATCCTGCCGGCCAAACCCCACCGCCAGGAGCTCACCGCCTATGGCAGCGTCCTCGACCTCGCCCGGGTGACGGAGCTGACCAACGCGTATGCCGGCGCGATGGCCGCGCTCCAGACCGCCCGGGCCCGGGCCGAGGTCTCGGCCAGCGCCGCGCGGCGGGCCCGCAGCCTCGGCCCCGCCACCATGGCGGCCGCCCAGATCGAGACCGTCGAGGCCACCGTGCTGACCGACCGGGCCGCCGTCACGGCCGCCGAATCGCAGCTGCGCACCCTGGCGGCCACCGCCCAGCAGGAATGGGGGCCGGTGCTCGGCCGGGGCATCGTCGAGCGGGCGCCGCTGGTCACCCGCCTGATCGAGCGCGCCGACTTCCTGATGCAGGTGACCCTGCCGCCGGGCGAGGCCCTGAACCCGGCCCCGGACTCGGCCTTCGCGGAGGTGCCGCCGCAGAGCGTCCGGGTGCCCCTGCGCCTGGTCTCCCCGGCGACCCGCACCGATCCGCGGATCCAGGGCCAGAGCTTCTTCTACCTCGTCTCCGGGGAGGGCGGCCTCTTGCCGGGCATGAGCACGATGGCGTTCCTGCCCGCCGCCCGCTCGGCCACCGGGGTGCTGGTCCCGGAGGACGCGGTGGTGCACGGGGAGGGGGGAACCTGGGTCTACCGGGGCGTGCCACAGGGCGGATTCGTCCGCCACCCGGTCCGGGCCGACGCGCCGCTCTCGGCCGATTCCTTCGTGGTCGAGGACCTGCCGGACGGCAGCGAGATCGTGCTCAGGGGCGGCCAGGCGCTGCTCTCCGAGGAGATGAAGGGCCAGATCCGGGTCTCCGGCGACGACGATGATTGAGCGTCTCACGGGCGGCCCCCAGGCCGGGCTGGTCGGGTTCTCGGTGCGGCGCCCGCGCGTGGTGCTGGCCCTGGCCTGCGCGCTCCTGGCGTTCGGGCTCTACGCCCTGCGCAGCGCCCGCTACGACGTGTTCCCGGAATTCGCGCCGCCCACCGTGACGATCCAGACCGAGGCGCCCGGCCTCGATCCGGAGCAGGTCGAGGTCCTGGTCACCCAGGCGATCGAGGGGGCGGTGGGCGGCCTGCCCGGGCTGGAGACCCTGCGCTCCTCCTCGATCCAGGGCCTGTCGGTGATCAGCGCCGCGTTCCGGGCCGGCAGCGACGTCGACCGGGTGCGCCAGCGGGTCAACGAACGGCTGGCGGCCCTGGCCGGCCGGCTGCCCCAGGGCGTCATGGCGCCCGCCATGACGGCGCTGACCTCCTCCACCTCGACGGTGCTGCTGATCGGGCTGACCTCGGACAGCCGCAGCGCCATGGACCTGCGCACGCTCGCCGACTGGACGGTGCGGCTGCGCCTCCAGGCGGTGCCGGGCATCGCGCAGGTCTCGGTCTATGGCGGCGCCGTGCGTTCGCTCCAGGTGCAGGTCCGCCCCGACGACCTGATCCGCTACCGGGTCGGGCTCAACGACGTGCTGGCGGCCGCCCGAAAGGCCACGGGGGTGCGGGGCGCCGGCTTCGTGGACACGCCCAGCCAGCGGGTGGTCCTGCGCACCGAGGGGCAGTCGCTCACCCCGGAGGCGCTGGGGCGCACCGTGCTGGTCAACGAGGGCGGGGCGAGCGTGGTCCTGGCCGACGTCGCCACCGTCCTGGCGGCCCCCGAGCCGGCGATCGGCGCCGCCCTGGTCGACGGCAAGCCCGGCGTGCTGCTGATGGTCGGCGCCCAGGTCGGCGTCGACACCAGGACGGTCACCGGCCGCCTCGAGGCGGCCCTGGCGGAGCTGCGGCCGGCTCTGGCCCGGGCCGGAATCGGCCTGCATGCGGACCTGTTCCGGCCGGCGAACTTCGTCGACGTCGCCAACGGCAACGTCCTCCAGGCCCTGCTGCTGGGCGGCGCCCTGGTGGTCGTCGTCCTGCTGGTCTTCCTGGCGGACTGGCGCACGGCCCTGATCAGCGCGGCCGCGATCCCACTCTCGCTGATCGCCGCGGCGCTCGCCCTCCAGGCCTGGGGCGAGAGCCTCAACACCATGACGCTCGGCGGGCTGGCGCTCGCCATCGGCGAGGTGGTGGACGACGCGGTGATCGGCGTCGAGAACGTCGCCCGGCGCCTGCGCGAGAGCCGGGCGAAGGGCCGGGCAGAGGGCTGGGAAGCCGGCGCGGCCCGGGTGGTGTTCGACGCCATCCTGGAGGTGCGCGGCGCGGTCGCGTACGCGACCCTGGCGGTGCTGCTGATGTTCCTGCCGGTGCTGGCGCTCACCGGCGTCGCCGGCCGCCTGTTCGGCCCCCTGGCGCTCGCCTACATCGCCGCCGTGCTGGCCTCGCTGCTGGTGGCGCTGACGGTGACCCCCGCCCTCGCCCTGCTTCTGCTCGCCGGGCCCGGGGCGACCGCGGCCGCCGACCCGCCGGTGGTGCGCCTCTGCCGGGGGGCCTACCGGGGGCTGCTCGCCGGGATCGGGCGGGTGCCGCGCACCGCGATCGCCCTGAGCGCGCTCGCGGTGCTGGCCGGTTTGGCCCTGGTGCCCCGCCTCGGCGCCAGCTTCCTGCCCGACCTGAAGGAGGGCCACCTGATCCTGCACATGGCGGCGGCCCCCGGCACCGCCCTGCAGGAATCCCAGCGGCTGGGCGGCCTGATCACCGCGGGCCTCAAGGGCATCCCGGGGGTCCGGACCGTGGCGGCGCAGATCGGCCGGGCCGAGGCCGGGCAGGACACGGCCGGCACCCATTACAGCGAGATCCATATCGACCTCGAGCCCGGCCTCGACGGCGCGGCCCAGCGGGCCACGGAAGCCGGGATCCGCGCCCTCACGGCCGGCTTCCCGGGCGCGGCCTTCTCACTCAAGACCTTCCTGACCGAGCGGATCGAGGAGACGGTCTCGGGCCACACCGCGCCCGTGGTGGTCAACCTCGTCGGCGACGACCTGCCCCGGATCGAGGCCGCCGCCCGGGCGGTGGCGCGCGAACTCGCCGAGGTGCGGGGGGCCCGGGACGTGCAGCTCGCCGCCCCGGCCGGGCTGCCGCAGGTGACCGCCTCCTTGCGTCCCGCGGACTTGCGCCACTGGGGCCTCGACGCGATCGAGGTGCTGGAGGCGGTGCGCACCGCCTACCAGGGCGACACGGTCGGCCAGACCTATGTCGGCAACGCGGTGTTCAACGTGCTGGTGATCCTCGACGCCCGGTCCCGCGGCCGGCTCAGCGCGCTGGGCGACCTGCCCCTGCGCAATCCGGGCGGGCGCTACGTCCGGCTGTCCCAGGTCGCCGACATCTACGAGAGCACCGGCCGCTACCAGGTCCAGCACCAGGGCGCCCAGCGGGTCCAGACCGTGACGGCGGGCGTCGAGGGCCGGGACGTGGCCGGCTTCGTGGCGGCGGCGCGCGCCAAGATCGCCCGGTCGGTGCGCCTGCCGGAGGGCGTCTACGTCGCCTTCGCGGGGGCCGCGGAGGCGCAGGCGCAGGCCCGCACCGACCTCCTCGCCCATGCCGCGCTCGCCGGATTCGGGATCGTGCTGCTGCTCGCCGTGGTGACCGGGTCGGGGGCCAACCTGCTGCTGGTGCTGGTGACCCTGCCCTTCGCGGGTCTCGGTGGGGTGGCCGCGATCGTGCTCACCGGGGGCGTGCTGTCCCTGGGCTCGATCGTCGGCTTCGTCACCCTGTCGGGCATCAGCCTGCGCAACAGCGTGATGATGATCGCCCATTACGAGCAGCTGGTGCAGGCGGGCCGCCCCTGGGACCGGGCCACCGCCGTGGAGGGCGCCGCCGACCGGATGGTGCCGATCCTGATGACCTCCCTGGTCACCGGCCTCGGCCTGCTGCCGCTGGCGCTGGGGGCGGGCGAGCCCGGCCGGGAGATCGAGGGCCCGATGGCGCTGGTGATCCTGGGCGGCCTCGTCACCGCAACGCTGCTCACCCTGGCAATCCTGCCCGAGCTCGCCCTGCGCTTCGCCCGGTTCCGGGCTCCGGGGCCGGGGAGGGGGCTGGACGCGGAGGCCGCCTGAGGCGGGCCCGAGCCTGCGGCGTCGGACCGGTCCGCGGCGGTGCAGCAATCCGGGCGCCGACGCGTTCCCGCTCAGGCGCGGCAGGCGCAGGATCGGCAGGGACGATGGCACAGATGAAACCGCGCGTGGCCCTCGGGCTCCAGGGTGGCGGCTCCTACGGGGCCTACGGCTGGGGCGTGATCGACCGGCTGCTGGAGGAGCATATCGAGATCGTCGCGGTCAGCGGCGCCAGCGCGGGCGCGCTGAACGGCGCCGCCCTGGCGGCGGGCTTGGCCACCGGCGGCGACGAGGGCGGCCGGGAGGCCCTGGAGCGGCTGTGGCGGGCGACCGCCGAGCGCTCGCCCCTGCGCGGCTTCGAAGGGTTCGGCACCACGTTCGAGCCGTACGTGGCCCCCTTCCTGGACCCGTTCGTCGCCCGGTCCCTGGCGCTGTTCCGCGAGGCCTCGGCCTACGTCTCGCCGTTCCTGCCGACGTTACGCGACATGCACCTGTTCCAGGCGGTGGTGCGGGCCAGCATCGACCTCGAGACGGTGGCCCGGCAGGAGCGGGTGCCGCTCTACGTCTCGGCCACCGACATCCTGACCGGGGCGGCGCGTCTGTTCACCGGCCCCGAGGTCACCCTGAAGGCCCTGATGGCGTCCTCGTGCCTGCCGGAACTGTTCGCCCCGGTGGAGATCGACGGCCGGCGCTACTGGGACGGGGGCTACGCCGCCAACCCGGCCCTGGAGCCGCTGGTGTTCAACGGCCACGGCGCCACCGACCTGATCGTCCTGCAGCTGACGCCGTTCGTGACCGACGCGATCGGCCTGCTGCCCTCCGAGGTCGCCGGGCGGGTCAGCGACATCAGCTTCAACGCCTGCCTGATGCGCGACCTGAAGGCGCTGACCGAATTGCAGCGCTACGCCCGGGAGACGGACACCCAGGATGCCCGGATGCGGGCGGTGGCCGACATCAACATCCACCTGCTCCAGGCGCCCTGCGAGCTGGCCGGGGGCGAGATCAGCAAGCTCGACACCCGCTGGTCGACGATCGGCGCCCTGCGCGACCTCGGCCGCGCCACCGCCGAGCGCTGGCTGGCCGAGAGCGGCCACGCGATCGGCACCGATTCGAGCCTGCAGACCCTGGAGGCCGCGATCGCGCCCTGAGGCCGGGGAGGGGACCTCGCGGCCCCGGCGGGCGGGTCCCCCTCCTCCCGGGCCGGCCGTGCCGGTCGCGCCCCGCCCCCATGCGCGGGCGGGGCTGGACAAACCCGGGCGGAGGCCGCGATCTGTCCCGGCAGGGCGCGGCGGGATCAGAGCGGACGACAGTGACCGGGATCAGGAACGCGGTGGCCGCGAGGCTTTCGGAGCGGCTCCACGGGTTTCGCAGCCTGGGCGGCAATTGCGAGTTCGGCTTCGTGCAGCGCTACGGCGGGGTCGAGCCGTCGGGCCTGCTGCGCTTCGCCTACACGCCGATGGAGGACCTGATCCGCGGCCTGCGCTGCGGATTTGCGGATTTCGGCGCGCCGGGGGACCTGCGCATCGCCATCAGCGACGGCGGCACCTATTACTGCCACAGCGTGGCCTACAACATCTGGTCGAACACCGGCCATCCCGCCGGCTCGATCGACCCGGACGTGCTGGTGGAGCGCGAATACGGCCGGCTCGCCCACCTGAAGCGCAAGATGCTGGACGAGCTCGCCGACGGATCGAAGATCCTGGTCCGCAAGGTCGACCGCGACGCCCCGGATT
Source organism: Methylobacterium sp. CM6246 (assembly GCF_054818005.1). Classification (NCBI taxonomy): domain Bacteria; kingdom Pseudomonadati; phylum Pseudomonadota; class Alphaproteobacteria; order Hyphomicrobiales; family Methylobacteriaceae; genus Methylobacterium; species Methylobacterium sp. CM6246. Next base: position 3,810,974 of record NZ_JBTXKY010000001.1, on the reverse strand, counting down.
CCGACTTCGAGCGCCTGGCCGAGGCGGTCTGGGCGCACGGCCCCTCGACGCTGCTGCGCGTCGTCGAGGCCGGGCCGGATCGGGTCGGGTCGGACTGGCGCCCGGAGCCGGCCCGGCGGGTCGCCGACCGGGTGATCGCCGGGCAGGTGCGCCGCTTCGCCCCCACCGCGCAAGCCTGGGAGATCGATCTCGAGCCCTGGCTCCACCTGATCGACAGCGCCTACGCGCTCGAGCACGGCGCGCCGCCGACCACGTTCGAGGCGGGCGCCTTCGGGGCGGCCCTGACCCTGCCGGGCGGCCTGCGCCGGCATGCCGGGCGGCACGCCGCGACGGCGCTCAGCGCCTACACGCGGGCGGTCGAACCGTCCGGCCTCGGCACCGACCGGGCCTACGTGTTCTCGACCTGGGTGTGGATCCCGGAGGCGTTCGCCGGCGAACGGGTCTTCGCGGTCGCCGGCCACGGGCGCCTGGGCTGGCGCGACGCCGACCTGTCGCGGCGGGACTGCTGGCAGCGGGTCTGGGCGGGCGGGCGGATGCGCCCGGGCGTCGCCCGCGAGCCCGTGGGGCTCGGCATGATCGGCACGCGGCGGGACCGGTTCTGGTCGTTCGGCGCGCGCTTCCACGAGGGACCGATCCCGGAGGCGGCGGCCGCACCCACGTTCCGGATGCCGCCGCCCCGGTTCCCGGGCCGGACGCTCCTCGGCTGGCTGCGGTCCCGACTGCCGTGACGCCGCGCGGTTTATCTTTTGACGATCCGTCTCAGTCGATCCGCTTCGCGGCCGGATCACCGCTCGACCGTGCCGGACGCCCAGACATTGGATCCGGCGAAGACAAGTCTTCGCTGATTGATGATTAAAATCTGCATTTGTTAATACAAAACAACAGTGTTTACATTCGCGACGGCCGATACTCTTCCGCGCAGATTGACTTTCCCCTCCCGCGCCCGCCTATCCTGAATCCATCACGTCGAGCCGCCGGCCGTGCCGTGGGGGGCCTATGCAGAGAGTTGCGCGCGCGCGTTCGACCGGGCGTTCCGGGCATTCCGGGAACGCCCGGTATCCGGCAGGCGGGCGCCTGTGGGTTCCACGGCGGTGCGGCACGGATGCGCCGGCCTGCCCGGCCCTGCCGCGGACGCGTGGCGCCTCGTGAGCGAGCCCAGAACGAGCCGCACCGCGAGCGTCGGCACGAACGTCGGTACCAGCGTCAGCATCGTGACGCAGACGACGGTCAAGCCGGAGAGCGCCGACGCCTTCGCGCAATGGCAGGGCGACACCAGCGCGGTGATCGCCCGGTTTCCCGGCTTCATCGAGCAGCGGCTGATGCCGCCGCGCCCGCCGCTTCAGGTCGACTGGGTGATCCTGCAGCGGTTCGCCAGCCTGGATCACGCCCGGGCCTGGCTGGTCTCGTCCGAGCGGCAATCCCGCATCTCCGGCGCCGCCGCGATGCTGGTGGGGCGCGACGACGTCCACATCGTCACCGACGACGCCAGCGCCGCCCGGACCGCCCCGGTCTCGGCCGTGATCAGCACGCGCGTGAAGCCCGGGATGGAGGCGCAATACCTCCGGTGGGAGCAGAAGGTCGCCGCCGCCCAGTCCAGGGCGACCGGCCTGCAGGGCTACCGCTTCGAGCCCGCGGTGCCGGGGGTGCAGGAGGATTACGTCGCGATCCTGCGCTTCGACAGCGACGCCAACCTGCAAGCCTGGCTCGGCTCCCCCGAGCGCCAAGCGCTGATCGAGGAAGCCGCGCCGCTGACGGCGGAATTCCACACCCGCATGGTGCATAGCGGCTTCGAGCAATGGTTCCGCGACGTCGCGCCGGAGGGCGCCCCCGCGCCCGCGGCGTGGAAGATGAACATGATCGTCCTGCTGACGCTCTATCCCACGGTCTTCCTGTGGGGCCTGCTGGTCGGCACGCCGCTGCTCACCCAGACCCTGGGCATCGACTTCCCGGTGGCGCTGTTCATCGGGAACGTCTTCAGCGTGCTCCTGACGTCGCGCCTGGTGCCGTGGACCGCCGAGCACCTCCGCTGGTGGCTGGCACCGGCCCCTGAGAAACGCCGGCGCGCGGACCGTCTCGGCGCCGGACTGCTGGTCGCCGCCTACGCGGTCATGATCCTGGTGTTCTGGAAGCTGTTGTGACGGCCCCTCCGGGGCGGCGACCGAGGCGGTTTTTCTTGACCGTGCGTCTCACGCGTCCGGGCGGACCCGACCTCCGCCGCCCGGCCCCGGCCTACAGAAGCAAGTCTTTCCCGTATCGGACAAGGTATCGCGCTGAAGAAGACTACGACGATTCGTAAATGCGCGACCGGTTTCCGCGTGACACACATTCCCGGCGCGGCGGCCGATCCGTGTTGACGCGGATCTGACATCCATGCTTCCTGTTTTCATCTGCCGATTATCGTCAGACCATTCGGCCCGATGGAGATTCGTGACGATCGAGACACGTCTTTCGCCACCGGGATTGATGGACGATGCGTGATGACGGTCCACGACATCGGATCCGCCGATGCGCGCCACGCCATCATCCGCCGCTGTATTCGGAATGTCGCCCTGGCATGGTAGCGACGGCACGGACCATTCAGCGGTTGTTTAGATTATATGATTGTGTGTTTGGTTTAGTCATTGACCGGTAAGGTGTGATTATTACACCGGACACTGATCGATACGTCCAGGAACCTTGAGGAGCGAGACAATGGCTGACAGGCACGAAGAGTTCATGGCCCGCGCGATCGCGCTCTCGGAGAAGACCTCGCTGGTCGACAGCGCCGGCGGCGTGTTCGGCTGCGTGATCGTGCAGGACGGCGAGATCATCGCGGAAGGCGCCAACCGCGTCGTCGCGGAGAACGATCCGACCTGGCACGCCGAGGTCGAGGCGATCCGCAAGGCCTGCACGACGCAGAAGAGCTTCAAGCTCCGCAACGCCACCCTCTACACGAGCGCCGAGCCCTGCCCGATGTGCCTGGCGGCCGCCTACTGGGCCGGCGTCAAGAACATCTACTACGCCGCCCAGGTCGAGGACGCGCTCACGTATGGCGGGTTCGACGACAGCATGATCTACGCCGAGTTCAAGAAGGACGTCGGCGACCGCGCGATCCCGGCCAAGCAGATCATGCGGGCCGAGGCCGTCGAGGTCTGGAAGAAGTACGCCGAGAAGGAAGACCGGGTGCCGTACTGAGCTTGCGACAGGGCTGGGGGGCGTGATCGTGCCCGACCGAAACCATTCCTCGCGCCGGGTGCGGTCATGACCCTCGACAGCCTGAGACGATCCTGCCGCGGTTCCGTGATCGCGGCGGGCGATCCGCAGTTCCGGGAGGCGGCCCACGCGAACCTCTGGAACCGGCTGATCCCGGACCGCGCCCCGGATGTCGTGGTGCGGGTGGCCGACGAGGACGACGTCGTCGCGGCCGTGACCTTCGCGCGGGCGAACGGGCTGAAGGTGGTCGTCCGGGGCGGCGGCCACAATTGGTGCCAGCCGACCCTGCGGTCCGGCGGCCTGCTGATCGATCTCCAGGATCTCACGGGCTTCGTCTCGATCGACGCCGCGCAGCGCAGGGCGGTGATCCGGCCGATCGTCAGCAACCGCGACATCCAGCGGGCGCTCAACCCGCTGGGGCTCGCCTTCCCCACCGGCCATTGCCCGCAGGTCAAGGCGAGCGGCTACTTCCTGGGCGGCGGCATGGCCTGGAACCCCACGGTCTGGGGGCTGGGCGCCGAGAGCCTGGAGGCCATCGAGCTGGTCACCGCGCAGGGCGAACGCATCCGCGCCAGCGAGACCGAGAACCCGGATTTCTTCTGGGCCGCCCGCGGCGCCGGCCCGGGCTTTTTCGGCGTCGTCACGCGGTACCACCTCAAGCTTCACGCGCTGCCGCACGCGATCCACGGCAGCACCCATTACTACCGTCTCGCGGAGGCCCCCGCGGTCGGCCGCTGGCTCGGCGCGATCGCCCGGGACGTGTCGCCCAGCGTCGAGCTCAGCCAGTTCCTCGTCCAGGCGCCGCCGGCGCTGCGCGCGGCGGCCGCCGACGACGACGGCTGGCTGTGCATGGTGACCGGGACGGCGTTCGAGGACACGCCGGAGGCGGCCGGGCGCGCCCTGGAGCCCCTGGACCGCGCGCCGGTGGCGCCGCTCGCGGCGGAGCGCGCCGTGCCGCTCACCTTCGAGCAGCTCTTCGACATGTCCGGCGCGCTGTGGCCGGACGGGCTCCGGTCCCGGGTCGAGGCGACGTATTCGAATCACAGCCCCGGGGACCTGATCGAAGCCGTCCTGCCGCTGTTGCCGGCGGCGCCGTCGAGCACGAGCGTGTTCCTGCTCACGATCTTCTGCGGCCCCGATGTCCCGGCCGCGCAGAAGGACATGGCCTGCTCGATGTCCTCGGCGGTCTATGGCGGCCCGTGGACGATGTGGCACGAGGCGGCCGACGACCGGACCAACACGGACTGGCACCGGGCCATGGTCGGGGCTCTGAGGCCGCTCACGGTCGGCTGCTACCTGGGCGAGAGCAACACGATCGAGAATCCCGATAGCGTCGCGCGCGCCTTCACGCCCGAGAAATGGCAGCGGCTCTGCGCCCTGCGCAGCCGGCACGACCCCGAGCGGGTCTTCTTCGACTATTATGACGGGTTCGACGCGGCGCCAGCCGGTTGACGGTCCGCGCGCCCGCACCGTCATGGGCGGGGCAGGGGGCAGAGAGAAAGAGAGGGGACGGGGCAGGCACCGGGCGAGGCAGGGCAGGGGCGTGAGACCGGCGAACACTGCCCGTCCGCCCTGTGAGGCCGTCCCGCCTCGCCCGCCCCGGCGCAGGTCGTGCCGGCCACCCGGACCGATCGTCCGCCCCTCCATCCGAGGCCCCCATCCCGGGCCTCCATCCCGATGCACCGGCCTCCACCCGTCAGGACGATGCTCGAACCCGAGCGGGGCCCGGCCCTTGTCGGATTGCTGACGCAGCCGCGGGGAGGGGCGTCCGGCCGGAATGCGGGCCGCCCTCGCCCGGACGGGCCGTTCCGCGCTGATGCGGCCGCGCGGGTCTCCGGCACGACGACACGTGCCGGGCCGCTTCATCCAGGCGGCGGCTTCGCCGCGGCGCCGGTGCCACCGGAGCGGCACACGGTCGGCGGCCTCAGAGGCCCGGCGGGGCCCCGCGTGGCGCCCAACCCCGTCGGCTCAGAGACCGCCAGATCGAGGACGCGCGTCCCAGGACGGCCAAGGCCAACGACCAAGACCAAACTGCCAAAACCAACTCGCGAGGCGCGCTCACAAGGCCGGCAGCCGGCACGGTTCAGGGGCCGTCACCGTGATGGTGAGGCCCAGGCTCGGACTGGATCGGCCCCACCCGGAGCAGCCCCGGCAGCCCCATCCAGAGTTCGCATAAGATATATTATGGAACTAACAGCGTCGGTACGGTCGGGTGAGGGGGTCTGGCATGCCAGATGGCCGGGCCAGCGGCCGGCTGAGCACGCCTCGATCGCCGGCTCCGTCCTCTCGGCACCGACGGCGGCCGGCCCAGCGGCCGGGAGCGCGGCTGACCGGCGTCGGATCGGCGAGATCCGGGTGAGGGCGGTCCGGGGAACCTGCATGAAGCGCCCTCCCCGCGCCCGCGCCTTGCCCTTGCCCTTGCCTTGCCCTTGCCCTTGCCGCGGCGTCACGCGGCGCGCCCGGCGAGCCGGCTCTGGTCGGCGAAGATCCGGCCGTCCTGGGCGCGGCACTCGATCTGGTCCGACAGCCGGCCCGGCCGGATCCGGATCGCCGCCGGCCGGGCCAGGGCCTCGGCCCGCTCCAGGAAGCCGGCGGCATCCATCGGCGCGTCGCGACCGCCGCCGAGCCCGCGCCACCACAGCACCGCCTTCTCCCGCTCGTAGCCGCTGCGCCCGGGCCGCAGACGCACCCGCCAGTCGGCCGCGGCACCGCCGTCCCGCCAGCCGAGCACGAGATCGAGCCCGTCCGGGGCCGCCTCCAGGGTCAGGTCCGTCACCGGATGCCACGGCGCATCCGCCTCCGGGGCAGGGCCGGCGGGCTCCGAGGCCGGCACGATCCCGGCCGACAGGATCGGCAATTCGTCCTCGGCCGCGGCGTCGTGCAGGGCGGCCGGGTCGGCCTCGTCCTCCGGCTCGGTCCAGCAGGCCTCGCACGTGGAGGCGTTCAGGGCGATCAGGGCGCCGCAGCCGGGGCAGGGTTTTGCACGCAGCCCCCCTGCCCCGCCGAGCACCTGGGCGGCGCTGAGGGCCGTCACGGAATCCACCGGCCCGTGCATCCGCACCAGTCCGGCATAGTCGAGGATCAGCGCGTCGGCCTTGCCGGGGGCGCGGCGCAGCGCCCGGCCGACCTGCTGCACGTAGAGGCCGGTGCTGCGGGTCGGGCGCAGCAGCGCCACGAGGTCGACCTCCGGGGCGTTGAAGCCGGTGCCGAGCACGCCCACCGAGGTCAGGCAGCGGATCTTGCCCGCCCGGAACGCCGCCACGATCCGGTCGCGCTCCCGGCGGGGGGTCTCCCCCGAGACCGTCTCGCAGGAATACCCCTCGGCCCGCACCGCGTCGCGCACGGCGTCCGCGTGGGCGAGGCCGGCGCAGAAGGCGAGCCAGGCCCGGCGCCCGCTCCCGTATTCCGCCAGCTCCGCCACGGCGGCCCGGGTGATCCAGTCGCGGTTGACCGCCGCCTCCAGCTCGGCCGGGATGTAGTCGCCCCCGCGCCGGCCGACCCCGGAGACGTCGAGCTGGGTGAGCGTCGCCTTGGACACGAGCGGCGCCAGGAAGCCCCGGCGGATCAGGTCGCCGGTATCGGCCTCGTAGGCGATCCCGGAAAACAGGCGGCCCTCCCCTGCGTCGAGGCGGCCGGAATCGAGCCGGTAGGGGGTCGCGGTGAAGCCCGCCACCCGCATCCCGGGGGCGAGCGCCTGCAGCCCGGCCAGGAACCGGCCGTAGCGGGTGTGGGCGGCCCGCGGGATCAGGTGCGCCTCGTCGACGATCACGAGGTCGCGCGGGCCCACCGCGTCGAGCCGGTCCGCCACGGACTGGATGCCGCAGACCAGGACCTGCGCGCCGGCCTCCCGGCGCCCGAGCCCGGCGGAGAAGATGCCGGCCGGCGCCTCCGGCCAGTAGCGGGTCAACTCCAAAAAGTTCTGGGCCACGAGCTCGCGGCTGTGGGTGACGATCGCCACCCGGGCGAGGGGGTTTTGTGTGACCGCCTCCCGGGCGAGGGCGGCGATGACCAGGGCCTTGCCGGCCCCGGTGGGCAGCACGACCAGATGGCCGGGCGCCGCCGCGTCGCCCCCTCCCCGCCCCCAGGCGGCCGCGAGCGCGTCGAGGCTGGCGCGCTGGTAGTCCCGCAAGCGCAGCATGGCGGCGGGTCTAGCCGGGTCGGGCCGTCTTGTCCGTGGCGGCGGGGTCACGCAAGGGGGTCGGCGTTCTCGCGGGGCGTGTTCGACCCGGGTCCTCCCATCCTCCCCCTCATCCTGAGGCGGCGAAGCGAAGCGGAGACCTCGAAGGAGGGCTCCAGCCAGCCGCGCGATCCCTGGAGGGTTCCTTCGAGGCCGCTGCGCGGCACCTCAGGATGACGGACGGAATTGGGATATTCGCGCGCAGCGCAGCACCGGGGCCGGGGCCGGGGCGCGCAGCCTCTCTCGCTCAGAGCCGTCGTAACAAATAAATATCCATGATCCAGCCGTGCCGCGCCCGGGCCTGCGCGCGGACCCGCCGGATCTCGGCGCCGACCGTGCCGAGGCGGCCGGAGACCAGGATCTCGTCCGGGCTGCCGAGATAGGCGCCCCAGTAGATCGTCAACTCCGGGTCGAGGCCGGCGAAGCTCGGATCGCCGTCGAGCATCACCACGACGCTGTCGGCCCCGTCATCCGCCCCTCCGGGCCAGCCCGCCGCGAGGCGGCGCCCGGTGGTGATCAGCACCGGGCCGCCGATGGCGTTGAGCGGCACGCCGTGGCGGGCGGCCAGGACCTGAACGCTCGAGAGACCGGGGATCACGGCGCAGCGCAGGGCGAGGCGCCCGCGCGCCGCGATGCGGTCGAGGATCCGCAGGGTGCTGTCGTAGAGGGCCGGATCGCCCCAGACCAGGATCGCCCCGATCTGCCCGGATTCGAGCTCCGCCGCGAACGCCGCCTCCAGCCGCTCGGCCCGGGCCGCGTGCCAGGCCTCGACCGTGGCGCCGTAATCGGCCGGGCGGCGCTCCCGGGGCGGATCCTCGACGGTGACGACCCGGTGGGGTCTTGAGATGTGGGCGGCGCAGATCCGCTTGCGGATCTCCACCAGGTCGGCGGTCTCGGCGCGCTTGTCGAGCACGAACACTGCATCGACATCGGAGAGTGCCCGCACCGCCTGGAGGGTCAGGTGCTCGGGATCGCCCGTGCCGATGCCGATGACCCGGATCTGCCTGTCCTGCATGCTGCGCTGTCCTCCGCCGGGGCGGGGGAGGGCCGGCGTCGGCGTCCCCTACCCGCGCCCGCCCGCTTTGGCGAGGATCGCCCGGGCGATGGTCAGGTCCTGGAGGGCGATGCCGGAGGAATCGAACACCGTGATCGCCTCGGGGTCGGTCCGGGCCCCCTGCCCGCTCCCCAGCACGGCGCCGATCGCCCGCAGTTCCGCCGCCGCGGGGGCGTGCTGGAACTCGCCGATGATGCGCGACTGCTCGGGCAGGTCGCAATAGAGGGCCGCCCGCTCGAGCAGGGCCGGGGGCAGCTCCTGCTTGCCCTTGGCATCCGCCCCCATGGCGGCGACATGGGTGCCGGGGCGGACCCAATCGGCCTCGAACAGAGGCGCCCGGGCTGGCGTCGCCGTGACGATCACGTCGGCGGCCCGGCAGGCCTCCTGCGCCGAGGCCGCCCGCACCTCGACCGCGGCCCCCTGCCCCCGCAGGCGCTCGGCAAACCCCGCGACCTTGTCGTGATCCCGCGCCACCACCAGCACGGTCCGGATCGGCAGGATCCGGGCCAAGGCCGCGCATTCGAATTCCGCCTGGTTGCCGGCCCCGAACACGGCGAGCACCGCCGAATCCGGCCGGGCCAGGACGCTGGCCGCCACCGCGTCGGCGGCGGCGGTGCGGTAGGCGTTGACGCGGCCGGCCTCGATCACCGTGTCGACCCGGCCGACATCCTGGTCGAACAGCAGGATCACCGAATTGTGCCGCGGCAGGCCTCGGTCCGGGTTGCCCGGCCAGAACGAGCCGACCTTCAGGCCGGCATAGTCGGCGGTCGACCCCGACTTGATCGAGAACCGGTTGGCCGGCTCCGAGCCGTGCCCCAGCACCGCCGGGAACAGGGTGGTGCCGGGCGCGACCGCGGCGATCAGCGCCTCCCGGGCCGCCTCGAACGCCAGGGCGTGATCGACCAGGGCGGCGGATTCCTCTTCCGAGATGAAGCGCATGACGTGAAGACCTCCAAAGTCATGGTTTCAAAAGGTCTGCGACCTTTTGCGGGTGCAGGGCAGCGCCCTGCTGTGATGAATCAGGGCTCCGCCCTGCACCCGCCAAAGGGCTCGCCCTTTGGGAACCCGTTACGGCACAGCCCCCGTCACAACGTCATGCCGCGGGCGGTGACCGGCCAGACCGCCTCGACCCGCCCGTCCCGCACCCCGACATACCAGTCGTAGACGTTGACGGTCGGGTCGCAATGGCCCGGAATCAGCTTCAGGCGGTCGTTGAGCTTGAGCACGTTGCCCGGATCGCTGATCACCCCGTGCTCGTCCGAGCACTTGACGTATTCCACGTCGGTCCGGCCGAACACCAGGGGCAGGCCGCTGTCGATGCTCTGGGCCTTCAGGCCGGCGTCGCAGATCGCGACATCGGCCTTGGCCTTGCTCATGATCGAGGTGACGATGAACAGGCTGTTCTCGAAGTCGCCGATCGGCTGGCCGCTCGCGTCCTTCACCCGCTGGTAGTCGGCGTCCATGAAGACGTAGGAGCCGCATTGCAGCTCGTTGTAGACGCCGCTGCCGCCCTCCAGGGCGAAGCTGCCGGTGCCCGCCCCCGCCACGATGTCGCAGGCGAGCCCCTCGGCCTTCAGCAGGTCGACGGTGCGCTTCGTGTCGTCGATCGCCGTCTGGATCAGGGCCTTGCGCTCGTCGTAGTCGCGCACGTGCTGCGCCCGGCCCTGATAGGCCTGCAGCCCGGCGAAGGTCAGCCCGGGCGCGGCGGCGATTTTCTTCGCGATCGCCACCGCGGGCTCGCCGGGGGCGACGCCGCAGCGGCCGGCGCCGACATCGATCTCCACCAGGGCCTCGAGGGTGACGCCGTATTTCACGGCGGCCGCCGACAGGTCATCGACATTGCCGGGGTCGTCGACGCAGACCAGCACCCGCGCCCGCTTCGCGAGGGCGGCCAGGCGCTCGATCTTCTGGGGCGCCACGACCTGGTTCGACACCAGCACGTCGCGGATGCCGGCGCTCACCAGGGCCTCGGCCTCGCTGACCTTCTGGCAGCAGACCCCGCAGGCCCCGCCCCGCTCGATCTGCACGGTCGCGATGTCGGAGGACTTGTGCGTCTTGGCGTGGGCGCGGTGGCGCAGGCCGTTCTCCTTCATGAAGCGGCCGAGCTTGTCGACGTTGCGCTCGAAGGCGTCGAGATCGACCATCAGGCAGGGGGTGTCGATCGCATCCACCGGCATGCCGACGCGGGCGGGAATATTGTTGCGCATGGGTTTTTCCTCCTGGTCGTCGCGTGTTTATGGCGTCGTGGTCACGTCAGCGGCTCACGGGGCGAGACCCAAAAGCTCGGCGATGCGCGGCGTCGCCTTGATGCCGGTGCCGGTGAGCACCGCCACGACGGTCTCGTCGGGCCCGATCGCGCCGCTGGCGGTCAGGTCGGTCAGCGCCGCCGCCGCCATCGCGCAGGTCGGCTCGACGTAGAGGCCGGACCGGGCGAGCTCCATCAGCGCCGCCTCGATCGCCGGCTCGGACACCGCCACGGTGCCGCCGCCGGACCGGCGGAGCGCCGCCAGCACCGCCCGGCCGCGCACCGGCTGGGCGATGGAGGCGCCCTCGGCCAGAGTCGGGCCCGGGGTCACCGGCACGAAATCCTCGGCCTCGGCCTGGAAGCCGGCATGCAGGGGCGCGCACCGGGCCGGCTGCACCGCGTAGAGGCGGGGCAGCCGGGCGATGGCGCCCCGGCGCAGCAGCTCCGAGAAGCCGATGTCGCAGCCAAGCACGTTGCTGCCCGCCCCGCACGGGATGATCACCGCGTCGGGGGCGGAAAAACCCAGATCCTCCCACAGCTCGTAGGCCAGCGTCTTGGTGCCCTGGAGGAAATGCGCCTGCCAGTTGTGGCTGGCGTAGAAGATCGTGTCGGCCTGCCGGATGGCCGCGTCCGCGGTGTCCTGGCGGGTGCCGGGGATCAGCTCGACCTCGGCGCCGGCGGCGCGCATCTGCACGGTCTTGGCCGGCGAGGTCGAGGCCGGGACCAGGATCTTGGCCCGCATCCCGGCCGCGGCCGCGTAGGTCGCCACCGCGGCGCCGCCGTTGCCGGACGAATCCTCCAGCACCGCGTCGATGCCCTGCTGGCGCAGGATCGACAGCATCACGGAGGCGCCGCGATCCTTGAAGCTGCCCGAGGGGGCGAACCATTCGAGCTTGAAATGGGCGTGCCGCCCCCGCCAGGGCCGGCGCACCAGCGGCGTGCAGCCCTCGCCCAGCGAGACCGGATCCTTGACCGCCACCGGCAGCGCCGCACCGTACCGCCAGAGCGAGCGCTGGCCGGTGTCGATCTGCCCCCGGTCGATCCCGGGCAGCGGCGAGATCATCAGCGGACCGCCCGAATCGCCGCGCCAGCGCGGGACCTCGATCGGATAGGAGGCCCCGGTGGCGGGGTCGATATAGGCAGGCGGCATATCGGGAGCAGGCATGCGCATCACGGCTCGGGGATCCGGGGCGGCTCTGGTAGTGTATACATAATAATCCGGCTTGGCACGTCGGCCGTGGGACGTCCGGGATCCTGACGGGTGCGGCGCGGAGCCCCCACCCCCATCGGGGCTCCGCCCTGATCACCCGCCAGAGGGCTGGCCCTTTGGGAGCCCCGGACCTCGACGCCGCATCAGGCGGCGAGCGGCAGGCCCGCGGCCTCCGGAGCGTGCTCGGCGGCCACGGCCTCGGCGACGAGTTCGGCGGTGGCGCCCGAGAGGGTCCAGCCGAGATGGCCGTGGCCGGTGTTGTAGAACACGCCGGGCCGGCGGCCGCGCCCGACCTTGGGCAGCATGTTCGGCAGCATCGGCCGCAGGCCGCTCCAGGCCACCACCCGGTCGGTGTCGACCAGCGGGAACTGCTCCCGGGTCCAGTCGATCAGCGGCTGCACCCGGTCGTGCCGGATGTCGCGGTTGAAGCCGTTGAACTCGGCGGTGCCGGCGACCCGCAGGCGCTCGTCGCCGAGCCGGCTGGTGACGATCTTGGCCGCCTCGTCGAGGATGCTGACCTCCGGGGCCGCAGCTTGCGCCTCCGGGGTCAGCAGGTTCACGGTGATCGAGTAGCCCTTCACCGGGTAGACGTTGACCCGGTCGCCGAGCATCGCGGCGAAGCGCCGGCTGGCGCAGCCCGCGCAGATCACCACCGCGTCGGCGCGCAGGGCCTGCGGGGCGCCGGCCGGGCGGTCCGCCAGCTGATCGGTTCTGCGCCAGCCGATGGCGTAGCCCCCCGCCCCGGCCGCGATCGTCTCGACGCTGGCGTCGTGGACGAAGCGGACGCCCCTGCGGGCGCAGGCGGCCGCCAGGCCCCGGGTGAACTTGTGGATGTCGCCGGTGGCGTCCGAGGGCGTGAAGAAGCCGCCCGCGTAGGATCCGGCGAGCGTCGGCTCGATCGCCCGGATCTCCTCCGGGGTCACGGCGTCGCGCTCGAGCCCGCCCTCCCGCAGCAGGGCGTTGACGGCGTGCGCCTTCTCGAAGCTCGCCCGGTCCCGGTAGAAATGCAGGATGCCGCGGGTTTTGAGGTCGAAGTCGATGCCCTCGGCCTCGGCCATGGCGAACAGGGCGGTGCGCGCCTTGAGCGCCAGCCGCACGGTCTCCACGGTGTTCTGCCGGTAATGGGCGATCTCGCGCATGAACTCCGCCATCCAGGACAGCTTGTGCCAGGACGGGGCCGGGTTCATCAGCAGCGGCGCGTCGCGGCGCATCATCCACTGGACGCCATGGAGCACGGTGGAGAGCTTGTTCCAGACCTCGGCGTTGCAGGCCGAGAGCTGGCCGCCGTTGGCGAAGGAGGTCTCCATGGCGGCGTAGCGCTGCCGGTCGAGGACGGTGACGTCGTAGCCGCGCCGGGCGAGCGCGTAGGCGGTGGTCACGCCGGTGATGCCGGCGCCGATGATGGCGATGTGGGTCATGATGGGGTCTCCGGGACGTGCGGACGCGATGAGGCCTTCCCTCGCGGGTCGGCCGGTTTTCGCGCCCCATCTGTCCCGGTGCCTGAGAGTTTGATCCGGCCGGCCCTGGCGAGGCTGGCGCGGACGTCCCCTTCGGCGGGTGCCCACGGACCGAAACGATCCGCTGCACCGCTCTCCAGATCGCCCTGACGACACGGTTCCGGTGCCTGAGAGTTTCCGGGGCGGTTGCTCCGTCGGCGCCGGGCCCCCCTCTGGTGGGTGAATCCCGGTCTCTCCCGCATCGTCGCGATGGGCTGAGGATTCGTTACCCCGATTCGCCGGCCCGGGTGAAGGCCGGCGCAATCGCCCGGACGGACAGCGCGGCCGCGCTGTCACCCGGCGGGAGCGAACCCGGCGCTGGCCGGTTGACCGCTCGAAACGTGGGGAGACGCCCGATGCTGACCAGGACCGCGATCTACGAGGGCACGGTGCGCGACGGCCAGGACGATGCGTTCTTCCGCCGGGTCCGGGACGAGCTGGAGCCGTTCTGGCGGCGCTTCCCGGGGGTCACAGCGGTGCGGGTGCAGCGCCTGGTCTCCAAGGATGCCGACGCGCGGCCGATCGCCATGATCCTGGAGATGGATTTTCCCGATCAGGCGGCGCTCGACGCCTGCCTGGCCTCGTCGATCCGGCCGGAATCCCACGCCGCCACCGAGGCGGTGATGCAGATGTTCGACGGCCGGTTCTATCACCTCGTGAGCGAGGCCCGCAGCCTCGACGTGGCGGGATAGGGCGCGCGACGGCCGGGTCCGGGGTGCCCCGCGGCAGCGCGGGGGCACCCCGGTCGCGGGCCGCTCAGCCCGGATCGCGCGTGAAGGCGTCGAAGGCCCGGGCGCTGTAGACCAACGCCGCGCCGGCATTCAGCGCGACGGCGACGCCCAGCGCCTCGACCATCTCCTCCTGGGTCGCGCCGGCCTTCCGGGCGGCGTCGGTGTGGAAGGCGATGCAGCCGTCGCACCGGGTCGTCACCGCCACCGCGAGGGCGATGAGCTCCCGGGTCTTGGCGTCGAGCTGCGGCACCTTCGGCTGGGCCGAGGCCAGCTTATCGTGGGCGTGCAGCAGGTCCGGGCTGATCTGGCCCATCTGACCCAGCGTGGCCATCAGCTCGCCCCGGTAACCGTTCCAATTCTCCATCTCGGCGTTCCTCCGAACGCGGCTCTCTCGGGAGCCGTTGCCGCAGCGGCACCGCCCGTGCCACCTACCAACTAGTAGGTATTCAAGAAACGCCGGGATGGCAATTCGAGTCCCCGCCCTCGGAAAACCCGGAAGCGCGGAAAACCCGGAAGCGCGGAAAACCTGGCAGCGCAGCTTGGATCGGGGGTCCCCGCGTGCATTTTCCTCACGCGACGCGCGCGCTTTTCAGGGATTGTCCGGCCCGGATCCCGGGGCTACCCCCGGCGCGACGGCGAGGGCGGTCGCCGGAGGCAGGCGCCCGGCCGGACCGGGCCCGGCGGCGATCGGAACAGGACAGGCGCCATGACTGACCAAGTCACCGACCAAGCCACCAGCCGGGCCACCATCCGGTCCGGCCAGTGCCATTGCGGCACGGTGCGCTTCCGGGCGACCCTCGGCGACGGATTCGATTCGATCCGCCGCTGCACCTGCTCCTACTGCCGGATGCGCGGCGCCGTCGTCGCCATGGCGGAGGCCGGCGGGGTCGAGATCCTGGCGGGCGCGGAGGCTCTGACCCGCTACCGCTTCCACACCGGGACGGCGGAGCACTTCTTCTGCTCCCGCTGCGGGATCTACACCCACCACCAGCGGCGCTCGAACCAAAACCTCTACGCCGTGAACGTGGCCTGCCTCGACGGGGTCAGCCCGTTCGACTTCCCCGCGGTGCCGGTCATGGACGGGGTCAACCACACCAGCGACACCGGCCAGCCGACCCGCCGGGCCGGCACGCTGCGGTTCATCCCGGCGGCGTAAAGGGCTCCCGCGCGGCCGGCAGCCCGGCCGCGCGGGCGTCGATCGCCAGCCACAGCGGCAATTCCGCGAGGCCGAGCCCGGCCCAGGCGGCGGCCGCGCAGGATCCCGATGCAGTCATGCGCCGCCAGCGCGCCGAAATCCTCCGGAGGCCCCTGCCCTGCCCCTGGCCCTAGCTCTGGCCCTAGCTCTGGCCCTAGCTCTGGCCCTAGCTCTGGCCCTAGCTCTGGCCCTGGCTCTGGCCCTGGCTCTGGCCCCCTGGCCCTGGCGGCACGCTCCAGGGCAGCCCGCGCGCTCCCCGGAAGGCCGGCTCGCGGCCTCGGTTGAGCCGAAACGGCTCGAGACGAGAATGAGATCTGTAATTAAAAAAATAGATCGAATTTAAACCATGCTTTCAAGCATAACGATCGGCAAATAGAGATTAAAACATACATCAATGCCTTTTTTCCGGGCCTCACCCAAGAGGGGAGACCCTTATCGAAGACAGGCGGCACGATGGCACGATGGATCCCCGGGGCGGCGGTGTTCGGCCTGCTGTGCCTGATGATCATCCCGGCCCCCGGGATCTGGGGCGTCGTGATCGGCGCCGTCTGCGTGCTCGCGATCATCGGCAGCCTGTCCCTGCTCCTGCTGGACCGGCTCGCCACCGGCATCCTCGTCTGGCGGGCGCACCGGCAGTCCAAGCGCCAGGGCCGGGTGCGGGGCCGGGTGGTGCATGCCGGCTCCGGGATGTCCCGGAAGGTCTGACGGGGCTGGATTCCGGCGGGCAGCGATGCGAGGTCTGCGTGGCATGACCAGATGCGTCGCCACGAACCGGGACGGTCCGATGAAGCTCCTCTACTCCCCCGCCTCCCCGTATGCCCGCAAGGTGCTGGTGCTGGCCCACGAGACCGGGCTGATCGACAGGATCGCCGTCACCGTCGCCGGAGCCTCCCCGACCGGTCCCTCCCCCGAGGTCGCCGCCCACAACCCGCTCGGCAAGATCCCGGCCCTCGTCCTGGAGGACGGCACCGTCCTCTACGACAGCCGGGTGATCTGCGAGTATCTCGACGGCCTGTCGGCCGGTCCGCGCCTGTTCCCCGAGGGTCCGGCGCGCTGGGACGCGCTCACCCGGCAGGCGCTCGCCGACGGCCTGCTCGATGCCGCCCTGCTCACCCGCTACGAGCGGGTCCTGCGCCCGGAGGCGCAGCGCTGGGCGGCCTGGGACGCCGGGCAGGTGGCCAAGATCACGGCTGCGCTGGACCGGTTCGAGACCCTGGTCGCCGACATGCCGGCGCTCGATATCGGCACGGTCGCACTGGCCTGCGCGGTCGGCTACCTCGACCTGCGCTTCCCCGACCTCGCCTGGCGCGACGGCCGCCCCGCCACCGCCGCCTGGTCCGCGGTGTTCGAGGGCCGGCCCTCGATGGTCGCCACCGTACCGCAGGGCTGACGTCTCGGGGCTGCGCGCCCCAGTACCCCACCAAAGGGCCGTGGGTCCTTTGGGATCCCGGATCTTATGGCCGGGCCTGGACCGCGTAGGGGTGCGACGAGGCGAGCGGGTCGGCGAAGAAATCCTGGACCGTCCCGGCGCCCGTCCCGAAGGTGATCAGCAAAAAACCTCCGGCCAGCGCAAAATTCTTCAAGAAGTCCCAGAACAACGCGCGGCCCTCGCCGCCTGCCCAGAAGTCGCCGGGCGCCCAGAACTGTTTCCACAGCAGCGCGGTGACGCCGCAATAGCCGGCGAGCACGAAGGCCGCCGCCCGGTCGGCGGTGCCGGTCAGGACGCACAGCGACATCCCGATCTCGACGCAGAGCCCGATCAGGATCAGCAGGGTCGCCGGCCCGGTGGCATGCACCGCCTGCCGGGCCTGGCCGACCGCGCCCTTGAAGTTGAGAATCTTGTCGAGGGCGCTGAACGGCAGGAACAGCAGCACCAAGAGCAGGCGGACGCCGAACGCGATCGCGACGCTGAGGCTGGCCATGCGCTTCTCGCCGATTCCCGATCCGGCCTCGCGGCCCGCCGCCCATCCAAACCGCGAGCGGCGCAAAGGTTTCTCGTTCGTGGCGGGCGTTTCTTCGCAGGATGCCACGCGGGGTGGCCGGACCGCCGCAGACGTCGTGGACCCTTCGTAGACGACGCGCGTCGAAGGCCGCGCCAGACGTCGAAGCCTCTCAGACCCGGCAGTCCCGGATCAGCCGCCGGACGAAGTCCGCGCAGGCCGCGAGCTCGTCCCGGGTCACGTATTCGTCGGCCTTGTGGGCCCGGCCGATCGATCCCGGGCCGATCACCACCGCCGGCACGCCGCCCAGCCGCTCGAACAGCCCGCCCTCCGTGCCGTAGGAGACCTTGCCGTGCCCGTTGCGCCCGGCCAGCCGCTTGGCGCGCGTCACGATCTCCGCCTCCGGGTCGGTGTCGAGGCCGGGATAGTCGATCAGCGGCTCGACATCGACGCCGCAGGCCGGGTCCGTCTCCCGCATCAGCGGCGCCAGGGTGTCGGTGGCGTAGGCGATCGCGGCCGCCGCCAGCGCCCCGGCATCGTCGGCCCCGATCGCCCGGTACTCGAACTCCACGCTGCAGCTGTCGGGCACGATGTTGAGCGCCGAGCCACCCCGGACCACGCTCGACAGGCCGGTGGTGTGGGGCACGTCGTAGAGCGGATCGCGGGCGCCGTCCCGGGCGATCGCCTCCGCGGACAGCCGGACATGCTCGATGAAGCGAGCGGCGTATTCCACCGCGTTGACGCCCGCCGGCGCCAGGGCCGAGTGGCTGGCCTTGCCCCGAAAGGTGAGGCGGGAGGCGGACTTGCCCTTGTGCCCGACCACCACGTCCATGCCGGTGGGCTCGCCGACGAAGCAGCCCAGCGGGCGCGGTCCCCGCTCCAGCATCCGGGCGATCAGCGGGCGCACCCCGAGGCAGCCGACCTCCTCGTCGTACGAGATCGCGAGGTGGAGCGGGGTCGCGAGCTCCGCCGCCGCCATCTCGGGCAGCAGCGCGAGGCAGACCGCGAGAAACCCCTTCATGTCGGAGGTACCGCGCCCGTAGAGTCGGCCCGCCTCCTCCCGCAGGACGAACGGGTCCGACGACCAGGGCTGGCCCTCGACCGGCACCACGTCGCTGTGGCCGGAGAGCACGTAGCCCGGTCGCGTCTCGAACGGGCCGACGCTCACGAGCAGGGCCGCCTTCGCCCCGGTGGCGTTGGGCACGCGCGCGACCGCGGCGCCGTGGTGGCGGCAATAGCCTTCCGCCCAGTCGATCAGCGGCAGGTTCGAGCGGGCGCTCACCGTGTCGAAGGCCACGAGGGTCTTGAGCAGCGCGACCGGATCCTGCGCGGGGGCGTTCTGGGCGGGGATCGGCATCGGGCGGCTCGCATCGTCTCGGGTGAGGGCATCCTAAAGGGTTTTCGCGGATTCCGGACCCGCGAAAACCGCCCTGCCCCCGGGATCGTCCCGGAACCGGAGGCCCGGAGCGGCGTAGGCGGCGGAGACAGCGCCGTCGCGCTCCGCACAGCCCGAGCCCACACCATGCGCCCCGCGCCCGCCCCGATCCGCGCGGCCCTGCTGCCGGCGGCGCTGCTTCTGACGATCGCCCCGGCCGAGGCCCGCCCGCGGCCGAGGGAACCGCACCACCGGGCGGCGTCCGATCTGCGGGCGGCGTCCGACATGGACATGACGCTGGCCCGCATGGCCGCGCGCGACCGGCTCCGGGGCTGGCGGGTCTGGCAGCAACCGCGCCCCCCGGGGCGTGCCCTGCCCCCGGCCAGCCGGGAGCGGGTCGCGGCCCCACCGTTCACCGGCTGGGGCTACGGCGGTACGATCCCGGGGGCCGGGCCCGGTTTCTAGAACCAATCCTGGCTTCGACGCGCGCTGACGCCGAACCGCCGCCCCCGCCCCTCCACGGGGTGCCGCCGAGAAGACCGCTTGCGAGGATCCGCGATGCCCGCCATCACCCGCCCCGCCGCCCGGCTCACCCACGCGGCGGCCCTCATCGCGCTCCAGGCGGCCGTCGCCCACGCGGAGGCGATCGGGGTGCCGGAGGTCGTTGCCGTGGTCGATGCCGACGGCAACCTGCTCGCCTTCCTGCGCATGGACGGCGCCAAGCTGCTGTCCCGGGAGAGCGCGCTGGCCAAGGCGGTCACCGCCGCCTCGAACGGTGCGCCCACCGGCGGGCTCGCCGCCGACCTCGCCGTGACGGTCGGCCTCGCCACCGGCGGGCGGCTGACCAACCTGCCCGGCGGCCTGCCGATCGTGATCGACGGCGCCTGCCTGGGCGGCATCGGGGTCGGGTCCGGCGCCAGCGACCAGGACGTGGCGGTGGCCCGCGCCGCCCTGCGGGCGATCGGCGCGCAGGATCACGGCACCGCTCCCGGCACTACTCCCTGAACCCGGCCTCGACCCGGGTCGGGCGGGCTGGCATGGTGTGGCAGGAGGTTGGGAGACAACCCACGATGGCTCTGACGTTCCGCCTGGACGATCCGACCCAAGCCGACCCGCGCCGCCGCTGGGCCGAGCTCGACCGGGACGCGCGCAGCGCCTGCTACGACAACACCCGCGCGGTCGCCGACAGCGCCGCCCAGGTGGCCGCCCGCGACGCCGCCTCGGCCGCCTACCGGGCCAGGCATCCGGCCGGCCTCGACATCCCGTACGGAACCGGCCCCCGCAACGCCCTCGACCTCTACCCGGCCCGCGACGCCTCGGCGCCCGGCCTGGTCTTCCTCCACGGCGGCTACTGGCAGCGGGGTGCCCGCGAGCTGTTCGCCTGCTTCGCCGAGGGGCCGAACGCCGCCGGCTGGTCGGTGGCGATGGTCGGCTATACCCTCGCCCCGGAGGCGAGCCTGACCCGGATCGCGGACGAGATCGGCGCGGCGCTGGACTGGATCGGCGCGCACGGCCCCGCGCATGGGATCGGCGGCCCCCTGGTCCTGGCGGGCTGGTCGGCGGGCGGGCTGCTGACCGCACTCCAGCTCGGTCATCCGGCGATCGCCGCGGGGCTCGCGATCTCGGGGGTCTACGACCTCGCGCCGATCCGCCAGACCACCCTCGACGACAAGCTCAACCTCACGGAGGCGGAAGTCGAGGCGTTGTCGCCCCTGCGCCGTCCGGTGGTGGGCAAGCCGCTCTGCCTCGCCTACGGAAGCCGCGAGCTGCCGGCCCTGATCCACGACGCCCGCAACCTGCACGCCCTGCGGGCCGCGGCCCACGCGCCGGGTCCCCTGCTGCCGGTGCCGGGCGCCGAGCATTTCTCGGTTCTGGGCGAGCTGCGCCGGCCGGACGGGATCCTGGTGCGGGCCGCGCACGCGCTGCTCGGGGGCTGAGGCTCGGCGACGGGGCGTCGCGTGCGGTCGCGTGCGGTCGCGAACGAAAGGCTGCGGTGCACGGATGCATCGCCGCAACATGCAGTTGCACGAACCGCGGCTCAGGTCGCGATACGGTCTTGCTGAGCCCTCCCGCGCGTGCTGAGACGGGCGGGCACGGACGCGACCCGCCTCGACCCGGGGGGACCGACCGGGCCGGGGGAAGCGGATGCGAGCGGTCGCCCGGTCGGGCCCTGCAGCGGCGTCGGGATCGCAAGCCAGTCCCGGAGGCTTGGCCGATTCCGGCCGCCGGACACCCAAGGTGCCGCGGCTGCGTCTCGCGCTGGCCCTGGGCTTCGGGACGCTCGGGTTCCTCGCCGCCCTGGCGCTGGCCATCCTGGTGAGCCGCGAGGCGACGCGCCGGCTGGAGGCCGAGGTCGGCGGCCAGCTCGCCGAGATCGCCGGACAGATGGCGCGCAGCCTCGATCTCGGCATGTTCGAGCGCTGGCGCGACATCCAGATCGCGGCCACCTCAGACAGCCTGCGCGATCCCGGGGCCGGGACCGACGCCAAGCGCGCCGTGATGCGGCGCCTCCAGGAGACCTACCCGGCCTACTCGATCATCGGGCTGATCGACCCGGACGGGCGGGTCGCAGTCACCAGCATCGGCGCGCTGGAGGGGGCGGACGTCTCCGGCCGCACCTATTTCCAGGCGGCCCGCGAGCGGCCGTTCGTGGGGGACGTGCACCCGGCCAAGCTTCTGCAGGCCGTGCTGGCGCCGGCGGTTCACGGGCCGGCCATCCACGAGCCGCCATTCCACGAGCCTCTTCGCCTCCTCGACCTCGCCGCCCCGGTCAGGGACCCGGACGGGCGCCTCCTCGGGGTGCTGGCCGCGCATCTCGACTGGGTCTGGGCGCGCGATATGGCGCGCAGTCTCGAAGGCTCGCTCCGGAGCCATCGCGGCGGCGCCGAGATCCTGATCCTGTCCCACGACGGCACCGTGCTGCTCGGACCGCCGCCCCTCCAGGGCAACCGCCTGCCCGAGACCGTGCTGTCCGGCGGGCGCGCCCTCGACCCGCAGGGCACGAGCCGGGTCGGACCCTGGCCCGACGCCGCCGCCGGGTATCTCAGCGCGAGCGCGCGCACGAACGGCGAGCGCGATTATCCCGGCCTCGGCTGGCGGGTCGTGGTGCGCCAGAGCGCGGACCGGGCCCTGGCCTCGGTGGCGGCCCTGCGCTGGAACATCCTGGCCGCGGGCAGTGCCGTGGCGCTCGCCGCGGCCGTCCTCGCGTGGCTGCTCGCCGGCCTGATCGCCCGGCCGCTGCGGGATCTGGCCGCGGCCGCCGGGGCGCTGGGTCGCGACGGGCCCCTGCCGCCGCTGCCCCGGGCGATCGTGCGCGAGGGCGCGATGATCGCGGACGCCCTCACCGGGGCGGCGGACGAGCTCGCCCGGCGCGGGGAGGCCCAGCGCCTCCTGATCGACGAGTTGAACCACCGGGTGAAGAACACCCTGGCCACCGTGCAGTCGATGGCGGCGCAGAGCCTGAAGGATCTCGGCGACGGGGCGGCGGCGGGGCGCGAGGCCTTCGAGGCCCGGCTGCTCAGCCTGTCCCGCGCCCACGACGTCCTGACCCGCGAGAGCTGGCTGAGCGCCGACCTGCGCGGGATCGCCGGCCAGGCCCTGCGTCCCTTCCAGGGGCCCGAGGCAGGGCGCATCGCCCTGGCCGGACCGGACCTGCGGCTGCCGCCCGAGATGGCGCTCGCGCTCACGATGATCCTGCACGAGGTGTGCACCAACGCGGTCAAGTACGGCGCCCTCTCGGTCCCGGCCGGGCGGGCGTCCTTGGGTTGGACCCTGGAGGCCGGCCCCGGCGGCCGGACCCTGCGGATCGCCTGGCGCGAGCGCGGGGGCCCGCCGGTCGCCGCCCCGTCGCGGCGCGGCTTCGGCACCCGCCTGCTGGAGCGCGGCCTCGCCGGCCGCGACAGCGCCGCCCTGGCGTACGAGCCGGACGGCCTCGTCTACACCGCGACGGCGCCGCTGCCCGCCGGATTCCGGCCGGAATCCGGGTCCCCGCGGGATGACGACGGACCGGCCGTCGATATCCGGCACGGCGCGGGCTGATCCGGTCCCGCCGGGGCGCGCCCGCTCCCCACCTCCGGCCGTCGATCGCGGCCGACCTGCCGGGTTGCCACCGGTCCGATGGAGCGGTCGGTGCCGTTTAATCCATGGCCTCAACGACGCTTTATCGACGCCGTGCGATCCCGCACCAAGTATATCGCTGAAACGGATTAAATTTTACATTGATCGACTGTGTTCAACCGCACATCTACTTTGTTCGACTGCGGCTATGTTCGAGGCATCGGCTCAGGACGCGGTGTCCCGGCCAGCACGACGAGCACAGGCGGAGCCTCCCATGACGCGGAACCGAACACAGCGTTTCCTGGCCCTCGGCCTCCTGGCCGGTGCCCTTGCGCTGCCGATGGCGGCCCAGGCCGGCGAGGGCGGCAGCGGCAGCCGGCAGGTCGCCGGCGGCGGCCACATGAGTTCCTATGTCAGCGATCCGTCCCACGATCCGCGTTCGCTGCATTCGCAGCGCCTGGGCAGCGGCCAGCTCCTCGGCGCCCCGATGATGCATGACCGGGGCACCGCCACGGTCTCGCGTGGCAGCGTGGTCGATCCGCACTGGGCGTCCGGCCATGTGGAACGCCGCACCCGGCGCTGAGCAGGCCCCCGGGCCGCCCGGACCCCGGTCGGGCGGCCACCTTGCGATCTCCCCGTATCCGATCGGACGCCGCGCCGGGACGGTGCAGCGCCCAAGCTCCCGGGCGCCGATCCCTGTCCGAACCTCGTCCCGGCCCGATCTCCCAGACCCGATCTCTTAGACCCGATCTCCCAGCCCGCCCCAGCCGCAGAGTTCCCGCACGTGAACAGCATCATCCAGGGCATCGCCAGCTTCCAGGGCAGCGTCTTCCCCGGCCAGCGCCAGATGTACCAGCAGCTCGTGCGCGACGGTCAGCACCCGAGCGCGCTGATCATCGCCTGCGCGGATTCCCGGGTCTCGCCCGAGCACATCACCCAGGCGGGGCCGGGCGACTTGTTCGTCTGCCGCAACGCCGGCAACATCGTGCCCCCGGCCTCCGACGTGATCGGCGGCGTCTCCTCGGCGATCGAGTACGCCGTGGTCGCCCTGGGGGTGCGCGACATCGTGATCTGCGGCCATTCCGATTGCGGCGCCATGAGCGGCCTGATGAGGCCGGAGCTCCTGAAGAAGATGCCCAGCGTCGCGGCCTGGCTGCGCCACGCCGAAGCGGCCGAGCGCATCGTCTGCGAGGCCTATCCCGAGGGCATGGACCCGCAGGAGCGTCACCGGGCGCTCGCCCTGGAGAACGTGGTGGTGCAGCTCGCCAACCTGCGCACCCATCCGAGCGTCGCCGCCGGCCTGGCCAAGGGCCGCTTGCGCCTGCACGGCTGGTTCTTCGAGATCGAATCCGGCGCGCTGCTGGCCTATGACGGCACCACCGGGCGGTTCCGGCCGATCGCGGAGGCGGACATGCCGGTGGCCCAGGCTCCCGCTTCGGCCTCCGCCCTGGCCGGCGACCGGGTGCAGGCGGCGTGAGCGGCGTGTCGCTCGCCGGCCTGCGCGACCGGCTCGGGCCGGGCAGCGCGGTCCGGACCAGCCTGGCGCGCGACCTGCCCGCCTCGTTCGTGGTGTTCCTGGTGGCGCTGCCCCTGTGCATGGGCATCGCCATCGCGTCCGGGGTGCCGCCCGAGCGCGGCCTGATCACCGGTCTCGTCGGCGGCATCGCAGTCGGGCTGATCGCCGGCTCGCCGCTCCAGGTCAGCGGGCCGGCGGCGGGGCTCGCCGTGATCGTCTACGGGTTCGTGCAGGCGCACGGGCTCGATGCCCTGGGCCCCGTCCTGGTGGTGGCCGGCCTGGTCCAGCTCGCCGCCGGCGCCCTGCGGATCGGCGGCTGGTTCCGGGCGATCTCGCCGGCCGTGGTGCACGGCATGCTGGCCGGCATCGGCATCCTGATCGTGCTCGCCCAGGTCCACGTCCTGACCGACGCCATGCCCCAGGCGAGCGGCCTCGACAACCTCGTGGCGATCCCGGCCGCGTTCTTCGACTTCGTCACCGGGGCCGGCGACCGTCCCGGCGCGGTGCTGGTCGGGAGCGCGACCATCGCGGCGATGATCGCCTGGGAGCGGCTGCGCCCGAAGCGGCTCCGGCTGCTGCCGGGGGCGCTGATCGGGGTGCTGGCGGGCAGCCTGGTGGCCGGGCTCGGCGGCCTCGCGGTCAAGCGCGTCGTGGTGCCGGACGGGATCTTCTCCGGCCTCGCCCTGCCGAATCCGGAGGCCTGGGCGCGGCTTGCCGAGGCCGAGATCGTCATGATGGCACTGGTCATCGCGGTCATCGCCAGCGCCGAAAGCCTGCTCTCGGCCGCCGCCGTCGACCGCATGCATCACGGCCCCGGACCCGGTTCGACCGGGAACTGGGCGCGCAGGGCATCGGCAACCTGATCTGCGGGCTCCTGGGCGCCCTGCCGATGACCGGGGTGATCGTGCGCTCCTCCGCCAACGTGCAGGCCGGGGCGGTCACCCGGGCCGCCACGGTGATGCACGGGCTCTGGATCCTGGCCTTCCTGGTCGCCCTGCCCTGGCTGCTGGCGCTGGTGCCCACCGCGAGCCTCGCCGGCATCCTGGTGGTCACCGGCTGGCGGCTGGCGAGCCCGGTCCACGGCCTGCACCTGCGGGCCCGCTACGGCTGGACCACCGCGGCGATCTGGTTCGCCACGATGGCAACCGTGGTGGCGGTGGACCTGCTGAGCGGGGTGCTCACCGGGCTGGCCCTGAGCCTCGCGCAGACCCTGCCGAGCCTGCGCAAGGGGCGGCTGCGGATCGAGCACGCCGCGGCCCCGGAGGTCCCGGGCGTGCCGGAGCTGCGGCTGTCCGGGGCGGCGACCTTCCTGCAGCTGCCGACCCTGACGGCGGCGCTGGAGCGCACCCCCGTGGGCGGCGAGGTCCACCTCGCCACCGGGGACCTCGCGGCGATCGACCATACCTGCCTGGAGATGATCGGCGACTGGGCGAGCCGGCGCATGGCCGCCGGAACCCGCGTCGCGGTGGTCGGCGGATCGGGCCTCCCGCACGACCGCCTCGCCGCCGCGGTCGCCGCCCCCGCGCAGTGACCGTGCGGTGACCCGCAAAGCGACAAGCAGCCCTCGCCGCACGGCGCGACGGGGGCTGCGTCTCGGCGTATCGGCGAAGGAATGGCGGCCGACCCGTGATCGCCGGCCGGGTCGATGATTGTGCTGGCCCGCACCGGACCTCCGATCCGCAATCTTCGCCTTCGGTTAAGACTGAATCTTCGCGCCCTCTTAAGACGCCATCGCCACACTCGCCCCGCCACCCGCTGTCCGGGATCCGCCGGACGCGCGTCCTCGGCAGGGAGCGTCGCCGATGTTCAGGTTCCTCGCGGTCCCGGTCGCCTGCCTGGCCCTGGCCGGAGCCGCCGCCGCGCAGGACCAGGCCGTCGTGGCCGGAGCGATGCCGATGCCGGCGAGCCCCGCTCCGGAGGTTCGGCTCCCGGACCCCGGGGCCCGCCTCGACAGCCTCGCGCTCCGTCACCCGGAGCCCGAGGCCGCCCAGACCACGGCCTCCCTGAAGAGCCCGGCCGACCTGCCC
This sequence comes from Methylobacterium sp. CM6246, assembly GCF_054818005.1. Lineage (NCBI taxonomy): Bacteria > Pseudomonadati > Pseudomonadota > Alphaproteobacteria > Hyphomicrobiales > Methylobacteriaceae > Methylobacterium > Methylobacterium sp. CM6246. The sequence continues at coordinate 3,784,760 of NZ_JBTXKY010000001.1, read as the reverse complement.
CGGGAGGCGCTCGGACCCGCTCCCAGGCCCGCCCCCAGGCCCTGGTGCGCGCAGGAGCGGCGCGTCGGCACAGGGGCCGGATTCTGCCTGATCAACTAGAGCCGTTCCCGATGCGACGCGCTCGCCGCCGCCGAACCGGTATCCCCTTCGGCGGCGCGCGCTCGCGGTCCGGGACCCGGCGGCGTGCTCAGGGGGCAGCGGCGGCCGGGAGCGGATCCGGAAGACCCGCGTCCCCCTGCGGGGCGCAGTCGAGGGACGCGACCAGCAGCACCAGGAATGCCGCCACGATCGCCGCGGCGGCGAGTACCCGCGTGAGGATCTCCGCGTGCCCGCGGGCGGCATGGATCACCGCACAGCCCAGCGCGAAGGCACAGGCCTGAGCGGCCGGTGTCACCAGCGCCATCGTCATCGGGCCGCCTCCCGGAGGGCGGAGCGGGATCGCGCGGCGCTGGGCATCCTTCACGACCTCCAAGCCGGCCCGCACCGGAGCCGCCCGTCCGGTAAGCCCGGCCCGCACCGGCTCGGGTGCGGGCCGGGACCCTACGCGCGGACGGTGCGCCGGCGCCTCCCCCATATGGGTCGAATACCGGCTGCAACCGGGTCCGGCGCGCCGCTCCGAAGGGGCGGTGTCACGCCATCGTGACCGGCCGCGGATCGCTCGATCGGTTGGCGATCCGGGACCGCCGCGGCCTCACGCGTCCGGATCGTAGCCCCGGACGGGCCGCGCCATCCCGGCGCCGGCCTCCAGCCCGGCCAGGGCATAGGTGGCCTCGGCGACCCGGAGCAGGGGACCTCCGGGGCCGGACCGCTTCCACAGGCGGGTGTTGAGGGCCGCCACCGGATCGCGCCCCGGCAGGGTGAAGCCGCGGGCCAGGAGGATCTCCAGGATCTCGCCCGCGTGCAGCGGCCGGCCGGCCGCCAGGATCGCCCCGCAGGCCGCCTCCACCAGCGCCCGGCCGTAGCGGCGGGCGCCGGCGGCATCCTCCGTGAAGGCGATCGCAAGCGGGATTCCGTTCGGCCCGGCTTCCGGCTCCAGGCGCTGCGGCTCCAGGCTCTGCAGCTCCCGGCGCTGCGGCACGGCCTGCAGCCCGACCGGACCGGCCTCCGCATCCTCGAGATCGGTCCAGGCCGGGCGGGCAGACGGCTGCGCGATGTCCGAGCGGCCGGTCTCGGCAGCGGCGGCGCGGGCGGCCGGCGCTTGCCGGAGCGGCGGCTGGACGGCGCGATCCGGCCCGTCCCCCCGCCCCGGATCGGCGACGGCCGGGCCACCCTGCGCACCGCTCAGGCGCCGGCCGAGTTCCAGGTAGAGGACGAGGTCGGCGATCTCCCGGTCGATCGCCTCGCGCTGCCGCCGCAATGCGGAGAGCCGGGCCTCGATATCCTGTTCCGACAGACCCATCCGATGTTCCCTTCACCCGAACGGAACGTCTAGCTCATTCCGTTCGCAGAGGGAACATTCTTTCCGAACCGCCGCGCCGCGATGCATTCCCACCAATGGGACAAAGGGAACAAAGGGAACGGATCACATTCCCTTCTGGCGTCCCTTCATTCCCTTCGCGGAGGCGGGGCGCGGCGGCACCAGCAGCGCGCTCGGGTCGGCCGGGTGCAGGGTCAGGCCGCCATCGTCGAGCACGAGCGGCAGGCGCGGAAACACCTCGCGCAGATGTGCCAGATCGGCCTTGAAGGCCTGCCGGAAACTGCGGATCGAGGCGTTCTCGGCGCCGAACTGCGCGTGCAGGTTGTTCCAGGTCAGCCGCAGCGGGCGCTGCAGGGACCGCAGCCGGTAGCCGGTCCAGAACAGCAGGTCGAGCTTGCGCGCCGAGCCCGAGAAGGCCCGCGCCGCTCGCACATCCACGGGCAGCGCGTGCTTGATCAGCGTCTCGTAGAATTCCAGATCGAAGCGGACCGTCCGCCCCGCCTCCTCGTCGCCCTCGCCGGCGCGCGGACGCCACAATTCGAGGCTGCGGAACGGCGGCACGTTGAGGGTTGTGGCGCTGTCGCGCCCATCCCAGAGGCCGATCTGCATGGTGCAGGCGGCCAGCCGATTCAGCTGCTCCTTGAACTGCCGGATGGTGCCGCGCTCGCCGCCCGTGACGGCAAACCCCATCTCGCGCATGAAGCCCGAGAGCGTCTCGGCGACCTTCACGGTCGGGCTGCGCTGGCGCACCGCCTCGGTGCAGAGGTGCAGCAGCACCAGCCTGGCCTTCGGACCGTAGGGCAGCCCCTGCGGCGCGAAGGCGCCGGTCTCCGGATCCTTGATCCGCCCGGCCATCAGGCTGAGCGAGTTGCGCCCGTAGGTGCGGGAGAATTCGCGCACGGGACCGGGGTCGCGATAGGGCAGGCCGCAGAGCGCCAGCACCGAGTGGATGTGCTGCAGGCTCGACGGCAGGGCCGGCTCGTTCTCGATCACCAGGCGGACCGCGTCGCGTCGGCGCTGGTCGCGCGATAGCTGGGCCCGGCGGAGTTCCTGCTCCCCGAGAACGGCGGCCTGCGCGTCGCGCTCGCGCTGGCGATGCAGCACGTGCTCGACGATCTGGGCGAACAGGAAGCCGCCGCGCGCCGCCTCGATCTCGGCCCGCAGATCCGCGTCGTGGATCCCTGCGATTTTCTCCTCGATGCCCATCGTCCCTCAGCCCGAGCCGCACGCCGACACGTCCCTCCCGGAAGGCGGAGGGGCGGCCCGATCCTGCCATGCCACGATTCGACGGCCGGGGCTCCGGTCCGGTCCGGCTTGTCCCGGCAATCCACGGTTCCCCGGGGTTCTCGCGCGGGGTTGCGGCGCAGAGTTGCATACGGACGGATCGGGGACATCGGCCCACGCAGAGTTCGATACGCCCGGGTCCCGGCCGTCTATCCCCGCATTCCACCGTTCCGGGCCGGAATCCGCGCCGAATCCGATACGGAACCGCGCAGAATCCAATGCACCCCCCGGCTGGATCCGCGCAGACTCCGATACGAGGTCGCGCAGAGTCGCATGCGCATCCGCGCAGAGTCGGATACGAAAAGCAGGCTCAACCCTCTGACGAAGATCATGAATTCGGCACCCCATATAGTCTTCCGAACTGACTCTCTGAAAGATTCCATCTTGATAATCTTCCTACTTAACGCGGCGCTCGTTCGGTCTGAAGAACACACTCGGTTCCGTCGACATACACATGGTTTGAAGGGAATATCCCGGATCCATCCACAGATCGGGGCGCCCGGGGAGAAGTTGGCATTCAGGGAATCCGGGTCCGGGGCGCCCCGGACCCGATGTTTCCGACGGCGTCGGGTTGACGTGGGCTGTGCCGCCCGGTTTCTCGGACCGACCCATTCTGGAAAGGCCGTCCCGATGCTCCCCTCCCCGATCGCGTTCCGATGACCGGCCGCCGCAACGACGGCCGCCCGGGCGGCCCGCCCCGGTCCGGGTTTCGGCCCGGCTTCCGGTCCGGCGGGCGTCCCGGCGGATCCGGGCCGCGGCCCGAGTCCAGGGGACCCGATGGCGCCGCGGTGCTGTACGGCTGGCACCCGGTGGTCCAGGCGCTGGGCAACGCGGAACGCGGCCTGCACCGGCTGCTCGCCACCGAGAACGCGGCGGCCCGGCTGACCGAGGAATTCGGCGATGCCCTGCGCATCGCCCCCGAACTGGTCCGACCGAGCGAGATCGGCCGCCTGCTCGGGCCGGACGCGGTCCACCAGGGCCTGTATCTCGAGGCCGAGCCCCTGCCCGCCCCGGGGCTCGACGACCTGCCGGCCGACGCCCTGCTGCTGGCCCTCGACCAGATCACCGACCCGCACAATGTCGGGGCGATCGTCCGCACGGCCGCGGCCTTCGGGGTCGCCGGCATCGTCACGACGGTGCGGCACGCGCCGGGCGCCACCGGGGTCCTGGCGAAATCCGCTTCGGGTGGGCTGGAGCACGTGCCCTTCGTCACCGTCCGCAACCTGGCCGAGGCGCTGATCGAGCTGGGCGAGCGCGGCTACACGCGGATCGGCCTCGATTCCGACGCGCCCGCGAGCCTGGACACCCTCACCGTCGCCCGTCCGCTGGTGATCGTCCTCGGAGCGGAGGGGAAGGGCCTGCGCGAGCGGACCCGGACCTGCTGCGATATCCTGGCCCGGATCCCGTTCTCGGGGGCGATCCGCAGCCTCAACGTCTCGAACGCGGCTGCGATCACGCTCTACGCCCTGGGCCGGCCGCCGGCCTGAAGGACCGCCGGATACGGCGCGGAAACAAAAATTCGCCCGCCCGATTCCGGGGATGACCTAGGCAAGTCCAGCACCCTGCCGTAGACGTCGGCAGTAGAGGGGGGCGTGGGCTGGTAGGCGTGCGCTGAATGCTGGACGATGCTTTGACGTATGGCGGTGGGGCCTTCAGCCTGATCGCCGTCGGCGTGTGGCTGTGGCTCGCCCGGCGGGCCTTCCCGAACTTCGAATCCTTCGTGAAGGGGTTCGACGACGAGCTGCGCCTGGGCGCGAGCCCGGAGGAACGGGCCCGCACCGCCCGCTGGCACCAGGTCCGCCAGGCTGCCGTGGCCCTGACCGCAGTCGGGGCGCTGTGCCTGTGGATCGGACTGGCGATCCCCGACTGAGCGGACACGATCCGGGATTCGCAAGGTCCTCTTGGATTCGCCAAGCCGGTTGGATTTGCAAGGCCGTCGACCTCTCGCGGGTGCGGGCGGGGCCCGCTCTCCTCAGGGGTTGCGCCCCGGAACCCCGCCGAAGGGTTGAGCCCTTCGGAACCCCGACGGGCCGCTTTACGGCTCGGCCCGGAATCCGGCGAGCGGGGCGGTGAGGGTGCAGACCAGCCCGTCGCGGTGATAGTCGAGCGCGGCCCGGCCGCCGACCGCCCCGGCGAGCCCCCGCTCGATCAGCCGCGAGCCGAAGCCCCGGCGCGTCGGCGGCGCCACCGGCGGGCCGCCGCTCTCGCGCCAGACCAGGGTGAAGACCGGGTCCCCGGCCGCGTCGGGGGCCGTGTCCCATCCGACGTCGACCCGGCCCGTCTGCGTCGAGAGCGCGCCGTACTTCGCCGCGTTGGTGGCGAGTTCGTGCAGCATCAGGGCCAGCGACAGGGCGGCCGCCGGCCCGATCAGGAGATCGGGGCCGGCGAAGCCGAACCGGCCGGGATCGTCCTGGTGCAGCGCCAGGCTGCCGGTCACCACCGCGGCGACGCTGGCGGCCTCGGGGCGGCCGGCGAGATGGCCGGCCAGCAGGATGTCGTGGGCCTTGCCCAGGGCGACCAGGCGCGCCGCCAGGGCCTCGCGGGCCGTGTCGATGTCGGGGGCGTTGCGCAGGGTCTGGGCGGCGATCGCCTGCACCAGCGCCAGGGTGTTCTTCAGCCGGTGCGACAGCTCGCTGTTGAGCAGGTTCTGGTCCGCCTCGGCGCGCTTGCGCGCCTCGATGTCGGAGACCGCCACCACGGCGCCCACGACTTTGCCGGCCGGGTCCCGGATCGCCTCGCCCGCGATGGCGATCCAGCGGCGCGTCCCGTCGGGCTGCTGGTAGCGGACCTCCAGCTCGGCCCGGGCCGCCTCGCCCGCGCAGATCCGGGCGAGCGGGAATTCCTCCGGCGCCACCGGTCTGTCGTCGGCGTGGTAGGCGACGTAGGCGCCGTACGCCGCACTGTCCGGCGCATAGACCGTGTCGTGGCCCAGCACCTCCCGGATGCGCCGGTTGCCCATGACGATGCGGCCGGAGGGCGCCTCGGCGAGCAGGATCCCGACCGGGACCGTATCCATCACGGTGGCGAGCCGGGCCTCGGCCGCGCCGACCTCCCGGGTCTCGGTGAGGCTCGCCGCGACCGTGCCGGCGATCAGCTGCACGACCGCCAGGTCATCCGGTGTGAAGGCATCCGGTGTGAAGGCATCCGGTGTGAAGGCATCCTGCGTGAAGGCGTCGGCCCGGGCGGCGCGCAGCTCGAGGATCCCCGACGCCGCGCCGCCGAGCTGCACGGGAACCGTGAGGGCGGCGTGCATGCCGGGTGCCGGCGGCAGGTCCGCCGGCGGCAGCTCCGCCGTCCGCAGGTCTGCCATCCGGTCTGAGCCGGGGGTCGCCGCACGGGCCGGCAGCGCCGGCTCGGCCGACCCGCCGGCGAGCGGCCGGCGCAGGCCGACCTGGTGGGCGAGGCTACCGGCCGCCGAGCGGTAGACCAGATCGGACCCCTCGCGCAGGGCGGCGGCCCCACCCTCGGCCTCCGGCACGGCTGCCAGGGCGGCAGCCACCAGGAGATCCAGGATCGCCCCGCGGTCGCCGGCACCCGGCAAGGCCGCCACCAGATCCGCCACCACGGCCCGCTGGGCCAGCAGGCGGTCGCGTGCCGCCCGGGTCTGGCGCAGCTCCAGCCGGGTCGCGGCCAGCTGCGCCAGGGTGGCCAGGTCCTCGGCCGCCTCGGGATCGAGACCCCCGGGCCGGGGGGCTGTGTCGAGCACGCAGAGGGTGCCGAGGCGCCGGCCCGCCGGGGATTCCAGCGCGGCGCCTGCGAAAAAACCCAGCGCCGGTCCGGCCGCGCGGCGCGGGTCGGCGCGGGCCGGCGCATCCGCCGTCAGGTCGGGAATGACCAGAACGCCCGGGCCGTCGGGGATACGCGCGAGGATACCGGCGAGCGCGTCTGTGGGCGCAAGGATGCCTGTGGGCGCAAGGCTGCCTGGGGGCGAAAGGATGCCGGCCCCGAACCCGTCCGCGGCCTCGGACCGGGGCCGGTCCCCGGTGTCGAGGCTGAGCAGAGCCATCGGGGCCCCGCAGGCCCGGCGGGCCATGCGGAGAAGGTCCTCGAAGCCCGGTTCCGGCGCGGGATCGGGGACGGCGCCGGCCACGGCCGCGCGGCAGTACGGGTCCCGGGTGTCGGACCTGGTGTCGGACATGGCGGCGTGCGCGGCGGCGTTATCGATGGGCGCGGATACTGCCGCCTCCGGGGCAACGATGGCGGCAGCAAGGCTGACCGCAAGAAAATCGTGACCGGGATCGTTATCGCGCACGTCGAGTGCGGGTTTTCGCGCTGAGGCGCGCGCGAAAACCCGATGGCTCGTCTTGAATACCGGGTCCGAGATCGGGCCATCGGCGGGTGCGGGGGTGCGGGTGCGGGTCGTCTCGGCTCCGGTCAGCCGGACACCGCCACGGCGTGCGCTGCGATCGCGCCCGCCGTGGTGATCCAGACCCGGTCCCGATGGGCCGCGATATGGGCGAGCGCCGCCCGCAGCGGTCGCAGCCGGTGGGGCTGGCCGACGATGTAGGGATGGAGCGCGATGCCCATCACCAGCGGCGCCGCGGCGGATTGCTCCAGCATCTCGTCGAAGGCGTCGACGAGCGCGTCGGCGAAGTGGCGGCCCGTCTCCTTGCGGGCGACGATCGCCGGGATGTCGTTCAGCTCCTGGGGATACGGAATGGCCAGGATCCGGCCGCCGCCCCGGGTCGCCATCCAGGTCGGCTGGTCGTCGTGGCACCAGTCGAGCAGGTAGCGGTAGCCGGCCTCGGCGAGCAGGTCCGGCGTCACCCGCGACTGCGAGATCCAGGGGCCGAGCCAGCCGGCCGGCGCCCGGCCCTCCGCCCGGGTCAGGATCGCGGTGGCCTCCGCGATCAGGGCGCCCTCCTCCGCTTCGGACAGGGTGCCCTGCCGCTCGGCATTGGTGCGGCCGTGCCCGACGATCTCGTCGCCGCGCGCCCGGAACGCCTCGATCAGGCCCGGGCAATCCCGGTAGAGCCGGCTGTTGACCAGCACGCTCGCGGGCAGGCCGAGGCCGTCGAGGGTGTCCCGCAGCCGCCAGGCCCCGACCCGGTTGCCCCAGTCGCGCCAGCCGTAATTGAGCACGTCCGGCTGCGGCCCGCCCGGGGCGAGCTCGGCCCCGAGCCCCGCCCCGAAATCGAAGGTCTCGAGGTTGAGCCCGACATAGACCGCGAGCCGCCGGCCCCCGGGCCAATCGTAGACCGGCCGGTCCGGGAGGGCGCTGTAGCGGTAGCGGCCGTGCTGCGCGGCCGAGGGAGCATCATCCATCGCGGGTCCAGTGTCCGGGGGCGCCCGGGCAGATAGGCCGGATCCGATCCGGCGCCATGCCTGTCCGGCGCCATGCCTGTCCGGCGCCATGCCTGTCCGCCGTCATGCCTGTTCCGGCAGGCGGGCCTGCTGTACCGGGGTCGGCACGGGACCGCGCGGCGGTCCGGGTGTCGAGAAAGGATCCACCGTGCCGCTTGCCGCCACAGCTCGGGAGGACGGGCGTCCGGTCGTCTCGGACATCGCCGCGCGCCTCGAACGGCTGCCGATGTCGCGCTACCAGCGAAAGATCTTCGCGATCATCGCCTCCGCGTGGCTGGTCGACCAGATCGACGTGGCGCTCCTGACCTTCCTGCTCGGCTCGATCGTGGTGGCTTTCGGGCTGAGCCCCACGGAGGCCGGCCAGCTCGCCGCCATGACCTTCGCGGGCCAGCTCGTCGGCAACATCGTCGCCGGCACCGCCTCCGACCGGTTCGGCCGCAAGGCGGTGTTCCAGGTGACCATGGTGGTCTGGGGCCTCGCGAGCCTCGCGGCGGCGGCCGCCTGGAGCCTGCCCGTGCTGATGGCCTGCCGGTTCCTGATCGGGGTGGGCGTCGGCGGCGAGGCGCCGGTGGCGCAGGCGATGGTCTCCGAGATCGTCCCGGCCCCCGTGCGCGGCAAGTACATCGCGATCCTGGAGGGGTTCTGGGCGGTGGGCTACGTCCTGTCCGGGGCGATCAGCTTCTTCGTGCTGCCCTATCTCGGCTGGCGCTGGGCCTTCGTGGTGGTCGGCCTGCTGTCGCTGGTGGTGCTCGCGGTGCGCCGCTCCATGCCCGAATCGCCCCGCTGGCTCGCCGAAACGGGCCGGCACGCGGAAGCCGACGCCGTGATGACCACGATGGAGCGCGCGGTCGAGCGCGCCACCGGCCGGCCCCTGCCCCCAATCACCCCGCAGGTCGCCGCCGCGGTGGCGGAGACGGTCGCCGATCGGATTCCCGGGCCCCGGCTGAGCGCGGTGGCGACCCTGTTCGCGCCGGCCTACCGGCTGCGCACCGTGATGGCCTTCGGGTTGTGGTTCTTCGCGCTGATCGGCTTCTTCGGGCTCAATTCCTGGATCGCGGTGCTGCTCAAGGAGCGCGGCTTCTCGATCGTCGGCTCGGTGGGCTTCGTGACCCTGATCACCCTGGGCGGCATCCCGGGCTTCGCCGCGGCGGCCGTGCTGCTCGAGCGGATCGGCCGCAAGCCGACCACGGCCCTGTTCCTGATCTGCGCGGCGGCCGCGGCCTGGCTGTACGGCAATGCCGGCGGCGAGCCCGTGCTGACCGTCGCCGGCGTCACGGTGACCTGGCTGTTCGTCGCGGGCTTCGTGATGCAGTTCTTCATGTTCGGCATGTGGAGCTGCCTCTACGCCTACACGCCGGAGCTGTACCCGACCCGCGCCCGGGCCACCGGGGCCGGCTTCGCCTCGGCCTTCGGGCGGATCGGCGCCATCCTGGGGCCGATGATCGTGCCGGTGCTGGTGCGCGATTACGGCCCGGCCACCGCGTTCCAGGTCGGCGCGGGCGGTTTCCTGATCGCCGCCCTCCTGGTGCTCACCCTCGGGGTCGAGACCCGCGGCAAGGTGCTGGAGGCGGTCTCGCATTGACGAGACCCGCCTGCCAGGGACGAGATCGGGTTTCCAAAGGGCTCAGCCCTTTGGCGGGGTTCAGGGGCGGAGCCCTTGAGCGCACGGCCCGAGGCCCGATAGCAGGGCTCCGCCCTGCACCCGCACAAGGTCTCGACCTTGTGGATCCCGTCACAACCATGGAGTCCCAAAACAATGCCCGTCGTGGACATGCGCAGCCGGCCGACCTTCCTGCACACGTTCTTCGGCGCCGAGCCCGACACGCCGGAATTCGGCGTCGCCCGCTGGCTGAACGCCCGGGTCGGCAGCCGCGAGGTCGAGCACTTCACCCGCGGCGCCACGATCGAGGGCTTCCGCGCCGAGATGGACGGGGCCGGGATCGACGTCGCCGTGATGGTCGCCCGGTCGGTCCCGGGGGTCCGGGTCTCGAACGACGCCCTCGCGCAGGCCGCCGGGCACGATCCGAAGCGGCTGATCGGCATCGCCTCGGTGGATCCGGTCAAGCTCGGCCGCAAGGCCGCGGTGGCGGAGGCCAAGCGCGCCGTGACCGAGCTCGGCTTCAAGGGGATCAACCTCGATGCCGGCTTCTACCGCGAGGGCATGCGGGCCGACGACGAGCGCCTGATGCCGCTCTACGAGCTGTGCGAGACGCTGGCGGTCCCGGCTTTCGTCATGTCCGGCCCGACCACGCCGGACCTGCGCCTCAACGACCCGCTGGCGGTGGACCGGGTCGCCCGGACCTTCCCGAAGCTGCCGATCGTGTGCTGCCACGGGTTCTACCCGCACGTGGCCGAGATGGTGACCGTGGCCTTCCGCAACGAGAACGTCTTCGTCTCCCCGGACATGTACACGTTCGCGCCCGGCGGCGGCCTCTACGTGGAGGCGGCGAACGGCTTCATGAAGGACCAGTTCCTGTTCGGCTCCTCGTTCCCGTTCCGGGCGATGGGCCAGGGCGTCGCGGATTTCCGCGCGCTCGGCCTGTCGGAGGACGCCCTGGACGCCGCCCTCTGGCGCAACGCCAACCGCCTGCTCGGGCTCGGCCTGGCCGAGGCTTAGTCCCGGGTTTCCAAAGGGCTCAGCCCTTTGGCGGGGTTCAGGGGCGGAGCCCTTGAAAACAGCGGGCTCCGCCCGCACCCGCAAAAGGTCTCGGACCTATTGAATCCGGGACTTTGCCGTCAGGCGGCCCGGACGTTGGCCAAAAAATCGCCGACGGCGCCGCGCAGGGCGCTGGCCTGCCGGGCCAGGTCGCTGGCGGCGTCGAGCACCTGGGACGAGCTGTGGCTGGCCGTGCCGGCCGCCTCGCCCACGCCGGCGATGGTGCCCGAGACCGCGCGGGTATCCTGCGAGGTCTGGCCGGTGGTGCGGGCGATCTCGGCGGTGGCCGCGCCCTGCTGCTCGACCATGGCGGCGATCTCGGCCCCGATCCGGGCGAGGGTGCGGATCACCTCGGTGATGCCGCCGATCGAGCGGACGGAGGCCTCGGTGGAGCCGGTGATCTCGGCGACCTTGGCGGCGATCTCCTCGGTCGCCCGGGCGGTCTGGCCGGCGAGGTTCTTGACCTCGGCGGCCACCACCGCGAAGCCCCGGCCCGCCTCGCCGGCTCGGGCCGCCTCGATGGTGGCGTTGAGGGCGAGCAGGTTGGTCTGGCCGGCGATGTCCGAGATCATCGCGACGATCTCCCCGATGCTCCCGGCGGCCTGGGCGAGGCGGCGGACCTCTCCGGCCATGCCGTCCGCGTCCCGGGTCGCCGAGGCCGCGAGGTCGGCCGAGGCTCCGACCTGCACGCCGATCTCCCGGACCGAGGCCGTGAGCTCCTCGGTGGCCGCCGCCACGGTGTCGGCCGAGCGGGCGGCCGAATCCGCGGCGCCGGCCACCGCCCGGCTGAGGTCGGTGGTGTCCTGCGCGGCCCGGGCCATGCCGTGGGCGGAGGCCTCCAGCTGCTCGGCGGCGGCCGAGACCGCCGCGACGATGCCTCCGACCTGCCCCTCGAAGCTGTCGGCGAGGCTCAGGGCGGCGGCGCGCTGCGCGGCAGCATTCTCGGCGGCGAGGCGCTGCTGCGCGGCCCGGGCGAGCCGGCGCTCGGCGACGCTGTCGCGGAACGTCACCGCGGCGTCGGCGATCGCCCGCACCTCGCGCGGGCCCCCCGCCGGGATGGCCAGGTCGGCGCCCGGCCCGTCGTGTCCCTCGCCCCGCCCGATCGCCGTCAGCACCCGGGCCATCCGGACCAGGGGCCGCGCGATGGCCGTGCCGAGCCAGAACGCGAAGCCGACCGAGAGCGCGAACAGGGCGAGCCCGCCCGCGATCCAGACCGTCAGCATCCGGTCGGCCCGGGCCCGCACCGCGCCGGCGGCGGCCACCAGGTCGGCGGTCAGCCGGTCCTCGACGCCTTTGAGGGCGTCGATGCGCTGGGTGGCGAGCCGGAACCAGGCCGGCGCGTCGCGGAAGGCGAGGGTCGTGCCCGGCATCGTCTCCTGCGCGGCGCTGCGCAGGCGTGCCACCTCCCGCGCCGGCTCGGTCGCCTCCGCGGCGTCCAGCAGCGCGGCCTGACCCTCGACGGCCCCGGCCCGGAACAGGGCGCCGTAGGTCGCCTGATCGGCCGAGAGCGTGGTGAGCCGGCGCGCGGCGGGGAGGTCCAGGCTGCCGGAGGCGAACACCGCCGAGGCGGCGGCCCGCTCCTGGCCGGCGGCCTCCTTCAGCGCCAGGAACGCCGCGTAGGCGTTGGCCCGGGCCGCGATGCCGGCCTCGTCGATCACGCCGCCCATCGCCCGGACCACGCCCAGCCCCTCGCCGATCAGGCCGGTGTAGAAGCCCGTCGCCTGCGGCGCGGTGAGGCCCAGGGCATCGACCGCCCGGCGCTGGGCCGCGAGCCCGGTGAGCCCCTGCGCGAAGCCCTCGGCGCGTGCCGCGAAGGCGGGGCCGAAGCCGGTCGCGGCCGCCATCGCGTCGGGGAGCCCGGCCAAAGCCGCGTCGGTGCGGCTGCGCTGGGCCGCGAGTTCCGGCCCGAACTGCGCCCCCCTGGCGCCCAGGAACAGGCTGGAGGCGCCGCGCTCGCGCTGGGCCTCGTGGACGAAGGCGCTGATCCGCGAGGCGAGGCCGACGAGGGTCTCGACCCGGTCCATCTCGGCCCGCCGCGCCCATTGGTCGGACACCGCCCACCCGGCCGCCCCCGCGAAGGCAAGGCAGGGCGCGAGCGCCACCGCGAGGATGCGCGCGCGGAGTGAGGAGAGGACGGCCATCGGAACCCGGAATCCTGCAACGTTCGCCGGAATCATCCGGGACGGTTATAAAAACACCGTTAGGGTGGAGGGGTTTGGCCCGGCCTGCAATGCACAATCAGGCGGCAGTCCCGACGGTCGGTGCCGCCTCGGCAAGCCGTTCGGCCTCAAGCCGTTCGGCCTCAAGCCGTTCGGGATCATGCAAATCGGCCTCATGCAAATCGGCATGCAGGTCGCCCCAGACCTTGAGCGCGTGGATGACCGGCTCCAGGGTCCGCCCCCGCTCGGTCAGACTGTACTCCACCTTCGGGGGCACCTCGGCGTAGACCTTCCGGGCGATCAGGCCGTCCGCCTCCATCTCGCGCAGCTGGTTCGTGAGCATGCGCTGCGTCACGCTCGCCAGCCGCCGGCGGATCTCGTTGAAGCGCAGGGTCCCCTCTAGCAGGTGGTAGAGGATCACGCCCTTCCACTTGCCGTCGATGAGCCGGAGGGTGGCCTCGACGGCGCAGCCGGGGCTGCAGTTGCCGCTATGGTGTCGGGTGCGGGGCATGGCGGGATCCCAAGGCGATCGTCGGGCGGTATCATTCTCGGCACTATCGGCGTTTTATGTGCGTACTTGCGCGCCGTGAAGGCGGACGGCATCTCCGTGCGGGTCAGTCGGAGGAGATTGCGATGCGCGCCGTCGGGTACAGAAAATCCCTGCCGATCACCGAGGCCGAGGCCCTGGTCGATTGCGACCTGCCCCGGCCCGATCCCGGCCCCCGCGACCTGCTGGTGAAGGTCGAGGCGGTCTCGGTGAACCCGGTCGACACCAAGGTCCGGGTGCGGGCCGAGCCCGAGGCCGGCGGGGTCAAGGTCCTGGGCTGGGACGCCGCCGGCACCGTTCTCGCCACGGGTGCCGAGGCCGAGGGCTTCTCGGTCGGAGACGCGGTGTTCTACGCGGGCGACCTCACCCGGCCGGGGACCAACGCCGAATTCCATTGCGTCGACGCGCGCATCGTCGGGCACAAGCCCGCCGGCCTCGACTGGGCGCAGGCCGCCGCCCTGCCGCTCACCGCGATCACCGCCTGGGAGGCCCTGTTCGACCGGCTCGACGCCAAGAAACCGGTGCCGGGCGCCGCCCCGGCGATCCTGATCGTCGGCGGGGCGGGCGGCGTCGGCTCGGTGGCGATCCAGCTCGCCCGGCAGCTCACCGACCTCACCGTGATCGCCACCGCGTCCCGGCCGGAGACGGCGGCCTGGTGCCGGGATCTCGGCGCCCACCACGTGGTCGATCATGCCAAGCCGCTCTCCGCCGAGGTGGCGGCCCTGGGCCTCGGCGCGCCGGGCCTCGTGTTCTCGACCACCAACACCGACGCGCATCTCGCCGAGATCGCGACGCTGATCGCCCCGCAGGGCCGGTTCGCCCTGATCGACGATCCCGCGCAGCTCGACGTGGCGCTGCTCAAGCGCAAGAGCCTGTCGCTGCACTGGGAGTTCATGTTCACCCGCTCGATGTTCGGCACCTCCGATATCGCCGCCCAGGGCGCGCTCCTCGACGAGGTCGCCCGGCTGGTGGATGCGGGGCGCCTGCGCACGACCCTGGGCGAGCATTACGGGCGGATCGACGCCCGGAACCTGCGGCGGGCGCACGCGCTGATCGAGAGCGGGCGCGCCAAGGGCAAGATCGTGCTCGAAGGTTTTGCGTCGTGAGGCGGGCGCCATGACCGGGACGGGCACCGGAATCTTCGACGTGGCGGCGCTCGCGGCGGCGCTGCCCGACAGCGCGCGGACGCTCCTGGTCGACACCTACCTGACCGACCGGGCGGCGGCGAGCGCCCGGGTGTTCCGGGTCTACCGCCCGACCCCGCCGCACTATCACGCCACCTGCGACGAGTACCTGTACTGCCTGTCGGGACGCGGCACAGTCTGGCTGGGTGACCCCGCGAACCTCACACCGTTCGGCCCCGGCCAGCTCTTGTTCTTCGAGACGGGCACGGTGCACGCGATGCCGGAGATCGCCCCGGGCGAGCCGGTGACGTTCCTGTCGATCGACACCCCGCGGCGGGCCCCCACCGACATCATCTTCGTGAACCCCGAGGACGGCACCCCCGCCACCTTCATGGCGCGCAACGCCGACGCGTGAAGTCCCGGATCCAAAAGGTCCCGGACCTTTTGCGGGTGCAGGGCAGCGCCCTGCTGTCGGGGCCTGCCCCGACACCCCGCCAAAGGGCCGCAGGCCCTTTGGAAATCCCGTCTTTTCGGCCGCGAAACGACAGGCTTCCGGCGAGCGGTTGCCGGCGTACGCGTTTCGTTCTAGCAATGGCGTTGCATGTCGGGCCTGCGTCCCGCCGGCCTCACCTTGCCGTCGACCGCTCCGGGCTCGACATGAGCGGGTGCGGCGGCTGACCCGCGCGCAAAGCCAGCCCCGACCGCGTCGACGCCTCGAAAGACCGCCGCCCTCATGGCCAAAGCCCAAGCCGGAACCCGAGTCGGACCCCGCGTCGGCGCCAGCAAAGCCGCCCCCAAACCGTCTCCCGTGAAGGCGTCGTCCGCCAAAGCGCCGGCCGAGGCGGTTCCGGCCGAGCCTGAGCGGACGAACAAGCCCGCGCGTACGAAGAAGGCCGAGGCCCCCGCCCCCGTCCGCCCGGGCAGCAGCCGGAGCGCGGCCGCGGAGGCCGCCGTCGACGCCAAGCTGGAGGCCCTGTTCGACGCCGCGCCGCCGAGCGCCGCCGACCGGCGGGTGATCACGGTCCGGGGCGCCCGGGAGCACAACCTCAAGAACGTCGACCTGACGATCCCCCGGGACAAGCTCGTGGTGTTCACCGGGCTGTCGGGCTCGGGCAAGTCGTCGCTCGCCTTCGACACGATCTACGCCGAGGGGCAGCGCCGCTACGTCGAATCGCTCTCGGCCTATGCCCGCCAGTTCCTGGAGATGATGTCCAAGCCCGATGTCGACCAGATCGACGGGCTGTCGCCGGCGATCTCCATCGAGCAGAAGACCACCTCCAAGAACCCCCGGTCCACCGTCGGGACGGTGACCGAGATCTACGACTACATGCGCCTGCTCTGGGCGCGGGTCGGCATCCCCTACTCCCCGGCCACCGGCCTGCCGATCGAGAGCCAGACCGTCCAGCAGATGGTCGACCGGGTGCTGGAGCTGCCGGAGAAGAGCCGGCTGTACCTGCTCGCCCCGGTGGTCCGCGGCCGGAAGGGCGAGTACCGCAAGGAAATCGCCGAGTACCAAAAGAAAGGGTTTCAGCGGCTGCGGGTCGACGGCGAATATTACGCGATCGACGACGCGCCCAAGCTCGACAAGAAGTTCAAGCACGACATCGACGTGGTCGTCGACCGGATCGTGGTGCGGCCCGACATCGCCGCGCGGCTGGCGGATTCGTTCGAGACCGCGCTGGAACTCGCCGACGGCATCAGCGAGATCGTGTTCGCCGACGCGCCGGAGGGCGAGGAGCCCCGGACGATCACGTTCTCGTCGCGTTTCGCCTGTCCCGTCTCGGGCTTCACCATCGCGGAGATCGAGCCGCGGCTGTTCTCGTTCAACAACCCGTTCGGCGCCTGCCCGACCTGCGGCGGCATCGGCCACGAGATGCGGATCGACCCCGAACTGGTGATCTCGGACCCTGCGCTCAGCTTGAAGCGCGGCGCGGTCGGCCCCTGGGCGAAATCGACCTCGCCCTATTACGGCCAGACGCTGGACGCGCTGGCGGAGCATTACGGCTTCAAGACGAGCGTGGCCTGGCAGAGCCTGCCGGAGGCGGCCCGCGCCGTCGTTCTGTACGGCTCCGGCAAGCAGGCGATCCGCTTCGCCTACGACGACGGCCTGCGCAAGTATGCGGTCAACAAGCCGTTCGAGGGCGTGATCCCGAACCTGGAGCGCCGCTACAAGGAGAGCGAGTCCGACGCGGTGCGGGAGGAAATCGGCCGGTTCATGAGCGAGACGCCCTGCGCGTCCTGCGGCGGCAAGCGGCTGAAGCCCGAGGCGCTGGCCGTGAAGGTCGCCATGGCCGATATCGGCGACGTGACGGCGCTGTCCGTTTCGGAAGCCCATCGCTGGTTCTCCGAATTGCCGGAGAAGCTGACGGCCAAGCAAAACGAGATCGCGGTCAGAATTCTCAAAGAAATCCGCGACCGGCTCAGCTTCCTGGTGGATGTCGGCCTCGAATACCTGACGCTGGCCCGCGGCTCCGGCTCCCTGTCGGGGGGCGAAAGCCAGCGCATCCGGCTGGCCTCGCAGATCGGCTCCGGGCTCACCGGCGTGCTCTACGTGCTGGACGAGCCCTCGATCGGCCTGCACCAGCGCGACAACGAGCGGCTGCTCGGCACGCTCAAGCGCCTGCGCGACCTCGGCAACTCGGTGATCGTGGTCGAGCACGACGAGGACGCGATCCTGCAGGCCGACTACGTGGTCGATGTCGGCCCGGGTGCGGGCATCCATGGCGGCGAGATCATCGCCCAGGGCACCCCCGCCGAGGTGCTGGCCAACCCGGCCTCGCTCACGGCCAAGTACCTCACCGGCGCGATGGCGGTCCGCACCCCGGCCGCGCGGCGCAAGAGCCGGAAGGGCAAGCTCGGGGTGTTCGGCGCCCGGGGCAACAACCTCAAGGACGTGGATATCGAGGTGCCGCTCGGCACCTTCACGTGCATCACCGGCGTCTCGGGCGGCGGCAAGTCCACCCTGGTGATCGACACCCTGTACAAGGCCGTCGCAAAGAAGCTGAACGGGGCGCTGGAGCACCCGGCCCCGTACGACAGACTCGAGGGGCTGGAGCATCTCGACAAGGTCATCGACATCGACCAGTCGCCGATCGGCCGGACGCCGCGCTCGAACCCCGCCACCTATATCGGCGCCTTCACGCCGATCCGCGACTGGTTCGCGGGCCTGCCCGAGGCCAAGGCCCGGGGCTACCAGCCGGGGCGCTTCTCGTTCAACGTGAAGGGCGGGCGCTGCGAGGCCTGCTCGGGCGACGGCGTCATCAAGATCGAGATGCACTTCCTGCCGGACGTCTACGTCACCTGCGACGTGTGCAAGGGCAAGCGCTACGACCGCGAGACCCTGGAGGTGAAGTACCGCGGCAAGTCCATCGCCGACGTGCTCGATTCCACCGTCGAGGAGGCGGCCGAGCTGTTCAAGGCGGTGCCGGCGATCCGCGAGAAGCTCGAGACCCTGAAG
The DNA here is from genome assembly GCF_054818005.1 of Methylobacterium sp. CM6246. Taxonomy (NCBI): domain Bacteria; kingdom Pseudomonadati; phylum Pseudomonadota; class Alphaproteobacteria; order Hyphomicrobiales; family Methylobacteriaceae; genus Methylobacterium; species Methylobacterium sp. CM6246. The sequence continues at coordinate 3,766,812 of NZ_JBTXKY010000001.1, read as the reverse complement.
CGGGTCGGCCTGCACTACGTCCATGTCGGCCAGCAGGCCACCACCCTGTCGGGGGGCGAGGCGCAACGGGTGAAGCTGTCCAAGGAGCTGTCGAAGCGTGCCACGGGCCGCACGCTCTACATCCTCGACGAGCCGACCACCGGGCTGCACTTCCACGACGTGGCCAAGCTCATGGAGGTGCTCCACGAGCTGGTGGACCAGGGCAACACGGTGGTGGTGATCGAGCACAATCTCGAAGTGATCAAGACCGCCGACTGGGTGATCGACATGGGGCCCGAGGGCGGGGACGGCGGTGGCCGGGTGGTGGCGCTCGGCACCCCGGAGGAGATCGCCCGCTCGAAGGCGAGCCATACCGGCCGGTTCCTGCGCGAGGTGCTGGCCCGTCGCCCGGCCCCGCAATCCGGCCGCCGCACCGCCGCCGAATAGGCGCCGGCCGGGCTCGAGGCGGCAGATTCTGCCCGGTGCGGCCCGAAAATCCGCTCGGGACCGCCTCAGCGCCCCGTGATTCGGTCGGCTCCCGCCCGTCTTCGGCCGGGGATCGGCCGTCCGGAGCGGGGTTTCCGGGTTCGGCGCCCGGCTGGGACGAATGCCCGTTCACCCACCCCTGCTTGCCGGATTCTCCCGCCAAAGTGCCGGGAGGTCCCGGGCAACAGCTTGACCATTCAACGATATTTTGCCGGCCGCCCGCCCGCTATTCAATCCTGGGGACTGTGTTGCATCGCCGCAAAAATGCGTCTTTTGCGCAACGGTTCGGCCGGTTTTGCCGCTTCGACCGGCATTCCACTGTCATTCCGCAGGTCTCTGTAGAATAGTCATTGGCGTTGAGACGGGCGGGCTCCGTGGGGGCGCTCGGCACACCGGAAGTCGGCAGCCGCCAATGGCGAGCAGACCGGCAGGGTAGTGCCGAATGCGGGACGGAAGCCTTGAGACCTTGGGAAGGACAGAAACAATGATGAAGAACTGGCTCGCGGCCGGCGCGGTCGCGCTCACGGTCGGCATGACCTCGACGATCGCTCAGGCGCAGACCACGACGGTTCCGGGCGAGCAGGTCGGCCTCGCCATCGGCGCGCCGCTGCCCGAGGGTATCTACGCGATCAACACCTTCACGTTCCGCCGCACCGATGGCCGGAACGATCCCGATACCGCCGTCAACGTCCCGGTGCTGGTCTGGTCGACCCCGCTTGTGCCGTTCGGCGGCCGCATCGAGCTGCTCGTCGCCCCCCCGACCGTGTTCGCCTTCACCCGCAACCCGGCTGGCGTGCGCAACAAGGACATCTCGATCAACGTCGGCACCTTCGTCGGCGGCATCTGGGCGTTCGACCTCGGCAACAACTTCGGCGTCAGCTTGCTCGGCGGCGCGTACCTGAACGACCTCAACGGTGATCGCGGCTCGATCATCACCGCCAACGGCACGACCGCCACCCCGGTGCTGCCGCAGCTCTCCTCGAACACCTACCGCTTCGGCGTGGCCGGCAGCTACACCGGCGACGGCTGGAACATCACCGGCAACCTGACCGCCAACATCTACGATTCGCCCGGCCGCTTCGGTGGTCCGGTCGGCGCGGCGCTCGGCCCGTTCTACCTGTCCAACGCCCTGAACTTCGACCTCACCGCGACCAAGAAGTTCGGCAACTTCGAGATCGGTCCGGTCGCCTACGGCACCTACAACTTCGACATCGGCCAGTTCAGCGCGGCCGCCAACAACCGCGGCCGGTTCGCCGTCGGCGGCCTGATCGGCTACGACTTCAAGGTCTTCACCGTGCAGGCCTACGTCGCCCGCGACGTGGTCACCGGCGCGCAGATCGCCGCGACGCCGTTCAGCCGCGCCCGCAGCGACTACTCGACGGACGGCTGGCTGCGCCTGATCGTGCCGCTGTACTCGCCGGCCCCGGTCTCGCCGGTCCCGACCGCCCTGGTCCGCAAGTACTGATCGACAAGTACTGATCGACAAGTACTGATCGAACCGAGATCCGGGTTCCCACCGCGCAGGCGGTGGGGAGCCCGGATCTCCGCCATCCCGTCCGCCAGGACGGCGAACCGCCCGGCCACCGCCGGGCGGTTTTTTCATGCCCGGCCGGACCATGCCCCTGGACCCGGGCGGATATTCAGATCCTGCGAAACCTTTCCGCCCGAGGACCCGTAAGCGGCGACGTAATCCCGGTCCTCGCTCGATCCCGGGATACCTCAGGGAAGGAAACACCAGGATGCTCAACGTTATCGGAGGCCGGCGCGCGGCCCGGGCGGTCGCCCTCGCTCTGACCCTCGGCCTCGGTGCGACCGGCGCGGCCTACGCCAAGAACCCGATGGTCGGCGGCGCGCCGATGTATGCCAGCAAGACGATCGTCGAGAACGCGGTCAACTCCAAGGACCACACCACCCTGGTCGCCGCCGTGAAGGCCGCCGGCCTCGTCGAGACGCTGAGCGGCCCCGGCCCGTTCACGGTGTTCGCGCCCACGAACGCCGCCTTCGCCAAGCTGCCGCCGGGCACCGTCGAGAGCCTGGTGCAGCCCCAGAACAAGCCCACGCTGACCAAGATCCTGACCTACCACGTCGTCCCGGGCGTCTACACCGCGCAGGACCTGGTGGCTTTGGTCAAGAAGGGCGGCGGCCAGGGCCAGCTCACCACGGTCGAGGGCGAGCCGCTCGCCGTGGCTGTGCAGGGCAAGAAGGTCCTGATCACCGACGTGAAGGGCAACACCGCCACGGTGACGATCCCGAACGTGATGCAGTCGAACGGCGTGATCCACGTGATCAACGCCGTGCTGACCCCCTGATCCGGATTCCGTGATCCGACCCACCCGCGGCGCCGCTCCGGCGCTGCGGGTTCCTCACTGTTGCTACTCGGCGATCAGCTTGCCGGTATAGACCACCGGTCCCGTGGGCTGGCCGCTCGGCGAGCCGCCCGGAGGCTCCACGGAGACCGCCAGCACCCCGTCCGGCGCGGCGCCCTGCGGCAGGGTCACCCGGGTCGCACCGCCCCCGACGAGGCCGAGCGGCTTCGGGCCCTCGGCGCCGACATACCACAGCTCCAAGCTCCGGCCCGCGGGCGCCTCGGCCCCGACCGGCCGGACCTGGGCGGTGCCGGTGCGGGTGTCGACGCGCACGATCAGCGCCGGGAGCGCGCCGCCGCCCTGCACCACCGCGAGGTAGCGGCCGCCCTCCGGCTCCGGCCGCAGGCCCACCGCCACGAACAGCGCCAGCCCGGCCGCCAGCAGCCCGGCCCCCGCGGTGGCGATGCGCCAGCGCCGGACCTGCCGCCGCAGATGGGCGAGGGGATCGCGCAGACGGGGATCTTGAGTGACGGGATCGCCGGCGAGGGGATTGCCCCCCTGCGGAGCGGTCGATCCGCCGGGCCCAACCGGGAGCGCGCGCAGCAGCGCCGCCCGCACCCGCGGCGACGGCATCACCGGCGGGATGGCACCGAGCAGGGGCGAGAATCGCCGCTCCCAGGCCTGCACCCGGGCGACAGCGGCGGTATCGGTGGCGAGCGCGAGCGCCATCGCGGCCCGCTCTTCGCGGTCGAGGGTGCCGATCACGTACTCGGCCGCGCGCAGGTCCGGATCCGAGCCGGGATCCGCGGTCAGGTCGCCTGGCCCGCCGGTCACGTGACCGCCTCCAGGCAGGTCTTCAGCGATGCGAGCGCCCGGTGCAGCCAGGTCTTGATCGTGTTGACCGGCCGGTCGTAGCGCTCGGCCAGCTCGTCGCGGGAGCGGCCCTCGCAATAGGCCAGCACCACGCAATCCCGGTGCGCCGGCTCCAGCCGGCCGAGGCAGGCCCCGAGCGCGTCCCGGTCCAGGAACGCCGCGGCGTCGTCGTGCGGGTCCATCAACCGCGCCACCCAATCCTCTCCGTCATCCCGCACCGGTCCCTGAACCTCGGCGGCCCCCTTCCGGCGCAGGCCGTCGATCGCCCGGTTCCGGGCGATCGTGCACAGCCATGCGAGCGGGCGTCCGGCCTCGGGGTCGTAGCTCCCGGCCGCCTGCCAGATCCGCAGATACGCGTCTTGCAGGACGTCCTCGGCGAGCGACCGATCGCGTTGGATACGCAGGATCACGCCGAAGAGTTTCGGGCTGGTCAGGTCGTAGAGTTCGGCCAGGGCGGCCGCCTCGCCGCGCCCGATCTCGAACAGCAGCCGGCGCAGCCGCGCATCGTCGGCGCCATGAAGGCCCGGCGGCACCCGGTCCTGAGTCGCCCCCGCGGCAAAGATCGGTCCGGCCAAGATCCGTTCCTGCGTCCGCGCGCCGTTCCCCTGCCGGTCGCGCTCCCGTAAGATAGCTCTAAGCGCCCCCGCGTGTCCTGTCACATCGCCGGCCCGCACCGGATCGCGGACGTGTCGTCGGCTGCCGATCCGCGCGCGGCGCCGCGCCACGGGTGTCGCAGGCCGTGGCGACAGCCTATCTTAGTCTGATTTCGCGCATCCGGCGGTGCCGGAGCAGAGCGAACGAGTCGAAGGAATCTCATGGCGACGCAGGGCGAGTGGAAGATCCCCGCGCAGGCCCAGCCCAGGCCTGCGGATTACGGCTACGATCTCGATCGGGCGCTCTCGTCGGTGCTCGCCCTCTCGGCGCGGGTGCCCGAGAGCGCCTTCACGGCCGAGACCCTCGGCACCGAGCGCGCCGGCAACGGCGTGGTGATCCGGGAAGACGGGCTGGTGCTCACGGTCGGCTACCTCGTCACGGAGGCGGAGAGCGTCTGGCTCACCACCCGGGAGGGCCGCTCCGTGCAGGGCCACGTGCTCGGCTTCGATGCCGCCACCGGCTTCGGCCTGGTCCAGGCCCTGGGCGATCTCGGCGTCCCGGCCCTGCCGCTCGGCCAGTCGGCCGGCCTGAAGACCGGCGACCGGGCCGTGGTGGCGGGGGCGGGCGGGCGCCAGCGCTGCGTCGCCGTCGAGGTCGTCGCCCGGCAGGAATTCGCCGGGTACTGGGAGTATGTCCTCGACGAGGCCCTGTTCACCGCCCCGGCCCACCCCCATTGGGGCGGCACCGCGCTGATCGGCGCGCAGGGCGAGCTGCTCGGCATCGGCTCCCTGCAATTGCAGCAGGGCGGCAGCAGCAATGCCCGCCCGATCAACATGGTGGTGCCGATCGACCTGCTGCCGCCGATCCTCGACGACCTGGCCACGCGCGGGCGCGCCAACCGGCCGCCGCGGCCCTGGCTCGGCCTCTACGCCACCGAGAGCGAGGAGGGCATCGTGGTCATGGGCCTCGCCGACGGCGGCCCGGCCGAGACCGGAGGCCTGCGCGGCGGCGACGTGATCGAGGCGGTGGCCGGCGAGCCGATCCCGGACCTCGCCGCCCTGTTCCGCAGCATCTGGGCGCTGGGCGAGGCCGGCGTCCGCGTCCCGCTCACCGTGCGCCGCGACGGGCGCAGCGTGAAGCTCGCCCTGGTCTCGGCCGACCGGGAGCGGTTCCTGCGCACGCCCTCGCTGCACTGAAGGCGCGGTGCGGGAAACCGTCTCCGCCGGGGCCGCGTTTCCCGGGCGCGGAGCCTGCACCGGATACAACCACAGGCTCAGCATCCGTTCAGGCGGCGCGGCCGAGTCTCCCCCGACCGGCACCGATCCGCCGGACGTTTCGAGGAGATCTGTCATGGCGATTCTGAGCGCATCGCGCGCGAAGGCACTCGTTGTGGCCGCCGCGATCGCCGGCGGCCTCGGGCTCGCGGGCTCCGCCCAGGCGGCGGGCGGCTGCGGCCCGGGCTTCCACCCGAATCCCTGGGGCCTCTGCCGCCCGAACTGGGGTCCCCGCCCCTATTACGGGCGCCGGCCGGTCTATTATGGCGGCTACGTCCGCCCGCGTCCCTTCTACCGCCCCTATGGCCGCCCGTTCTACCGGCCCAACGGCTTCTACGGCCCGCGCCCGTTCTACTGAGCGCCGCCTCCGTTTTGCGCTGCGAAGGGCGCCCCGCCGGCCGGCGGGGCGCCCTTCGCGCGTTCAGACCGGGTCTCCGCATGCGCACAAAGAATGACCAGCCGGGAAGGTTGCCGGTTTCTTAATCCGCGTATGCGGCCCACGCAGACCAGATCCTTGGCCTTTCGACTCCTGCTGCGCCGCGGGAGGTTTATATGTGCGTTGCACCAACAAGAGGCAGCGATGCGCAACGGCGCGCCACTCACTGCCCGAACAGAGGTCAATACACTCCATGTCCGCCGCTCGTAGCGTCCTGGGTCGCGTCCGCGCCTATCTCCGGTACCGCGACACCGTCTCCCAGCTGTCCCGCCTCTCGGATCGCGACCTTGCCGATCTCGGCATCAACCGTAGCGAGATCCACGGCATCGCCCGCGTCTGATCTCCTGAACCATCGCGATTCGATTCAAAGGACCGCCGCCCGTTGATCCGGGCGACGGTCCTTCGCTATTCTGGGATATGACACAGACCCTACACATCGTCGGCGGCGGCCTGGCGGGATCCGAGGCGGCCTGGCAGGTGGCCGAGGCCGGCCATCGCGCCGTGATCCACGAGATGCGGCCGGTCCGCGGCACCGAGGCCCACCAGACCGACGGCCTGGCCGAGCTCGTCTGCTCGAACTCGTTCCGGTCGGACGACCCGGAGAGCAACGCCGTCGGGCTGCTCCATCAGGAGATGCGCTCCTTGAGCTCGCTGATCATGCGGGCGGCCGACGCGAACCAGGTGCCGGCAGGGGGCGCCCTGGCGGTGGATCGCGAAGGCTTCTCCGCCACGGTGACCCGGGCCCTCGAGGAGCATCCCAACGTCACGATCGCGCGCGGCGAGGTCGAGGGCCTGCCGCCGGAGGAGTGGGGGCCCTGCATCGTCGCCACCGGCCCGCTGACCGCCCCGGCGCTGGCCGAGGGCATCCGGGCGCTCACCGGCGCCGAGTCGCTCGCCTTCTTCGACGCCATCGCGCCGATCGTGCACCGCGACTCGATCGACATGGACGTGGCGTGGTTCCAGTCCCGCTACGACAAGCCCGGTCCCGGCGGCACCGGGGCCGACTATCTCAACTGCCCGATGGACCGGGCGCAGTACGACGCCTTCGTGGCCGCCCTGGTGGCGGGGGACAAGATCGGGTTCCAGCAGTGGGAGGGGACGCCGTATTTCGACGGCTGCCTGCCGATCGAGGTGATGGCCGAGCGCGGCCCCGAGACCCTGCGGCACGGCCCGATGAAGCCCGTGGGGCTCACCAACCCGCGCGACCCGCAGGTCAAGGCCTGCGCGATCGTGCAGCTGCGCCAGGACAACGCGCTGGGCACCCTCTACAACATGGTCGGCTTCCAGACGAAGCTGACCTATGCCGAGCAGGTCCGGATCTTCCGCACGATTCCCGGCCTGGAGCGGGCCGAGTTCGCCCGGCTCGGCGGCCTGCACCGCAACACCTATCTCGACAGTCCGCGCCTCTTGGACGCCACCCTCCGGCTGAAGGCCCGGCCGGCCTTGCGCTTCGCCGGCCAGATCACCGGCTGCGAGGGCTATGTCGAGAGTGCCTCGGTCGGGCTGATGGCGGGGCGCTTCGCGGTGGCCGAGGCGGCGGGCCGGCCGCTCAGCCCCCTGCCCCAGACCACGGCGCTCGGCGCCCTCATCGCCCACATCACCGGCGGCCATGTCGGGGCCGACGGCGAGGCCAACGCGCCGCGCTCGTTCCAGCCGATGAACGTCAATTTCGGCCTGTTCCCGCCGCTCGCCCAGGCCCCCCGCAACGAGACCGGCCGCCGCCTGCGCGGCCCGGAGAAAGCCGTGCTGAAGAAGCGGGCGCTCACCGACCGCGCCCGGGCCGACCTCGCCGCCTGGATGGCCGGCGCCCCCGTGGCGGATTGGCGGCTGGCGGCGGCCGAGTAGCGCGGCACGTCATGGTTTCGAAAGGTCTGTGACCTTTCGCGGGTGCAGGGCAGAGCCCTGCTGTCGGGCTCCGCCCCGACACCCCGCCAAAGGGCTTGCCCTTTGGAAACCCACAGGCGCGCATGGCGCTTGCACCGCCCGTGCGTTCAGCCCCGGGGACCGCATGACCGAGATCGATACCGATACTTTCCTGGCCGACCTCTACGCCCTGCGCGCGATCGGCCGGTTCCGCACCGGCGTCCACCGGCCGACCTTCTCGCCCCAGGACATGGACTCGCGCCGCTGGCTGATGGCCCGTCTGGAGGCCTGCGGGCTGGAGGCGTCGATCGACGGGATCGGCAACGTGCTCGGGCGCCATCGCGGGCCCGGACCCCACCTCCTGGTCGGCAGCCACATCGAGACCCAGAACGAGGCCGGTTGGCTCGACGGGGCGCTGGGCGTGGTCGCCGGGTTGGCCCTGGCCCGGGCCGGGCTGCCCGTCGACGTCGTCGCCTTCGCGGACGAGGAGGGGCACTTCTCCGGCGGCTTCCTGGGCAGCCGCTCGGCGATCGGCGACCTCACCGAGGCCGAGATCGACGCCGCCTACAACCGCACCGACGGCACGCCGCTCCGCGCGGCCCTCGAAGCCGCCGGGCTCGCCGGATTGCCGCGGCTGCGGATCGACCCGGCCCGCTACCGGGGCTTCCTGGAACTGCATATCGAGCAGGGGACGCAGCTCGAATCCGCCGGCCTGCATCTCGGCGTGGTCAGCGGCATCGTGGCGATCTGGCAATTCCGGATCGTGTTCGAAGGCAACCAGGACCATGCCGGCGGCACCACCATGGCCGAGCGCCGGGATGCGGGGCTCTCGGCGATACGCCTGCTCGCGGCGATCGACCGGGAATTCCCGAAACTCTGCGGCCCGCGCAGCACCTGGACCACGGGGCGGATCACCCTGGATCCCGGCGGCTACAGCATCATCCCGGGCCGGGCCGAGGTGGCTTTCCAGTTCCGCGACGTATCGATCCCGGTGCTGGAGCGGATGGAAGCCTGCCTCGAGGCACTGGTGCGCGAATCCAACCGGCGCGAGCGCTGCCCCGCCACGCTCACGGTCCTGTCCAAGGCCGTTCCCGCCCCCTGCGACCCGGGCCTGATGCGGGCCCTCTCCGAGGCTGCCGAGCAGGTCTGTCCCGGCCACTGGCAGGTGATGCCCTCGGGCGCCGGCCACGACGCCCAGAACATCGCCCGGATCCTCCCGGCCGCGATGCTGTTCGTCCCATCGATCGGCGGCATCAGCCATCATTGGGCGGAGGATACCAGCGACGCGGACCTGGCCTTTGGCGTGCGCGCGCTCGGCGCGGCGGCGGCGCGGGTGCTGGCGGGGTGAGGCTGCTGTCGCGCAGGACGGCGACAAGCGCCGCGTCCTCGTCGGGCGCTTGTGGCGGAGCGAGGGCCGGCCAGCGTCGGCCCTCCACCATCGAAGCAACGCTCCCCGCGCCCAACCGTTGACCCGCATCGATGCCGGAGGGCGGCCATGCGGATTCGCAAGGAAGCGACCTATGACGGGGTGTGGACCGTGTTCGTCGGCGACGGGCTCTGCTTCAGCGACCTGAGCGAGCCGGCCGCCGACGCGCTGGTGGCGGCGTTCGCGCAGCGGTTCGCCGACGCGGAAGCGTGAGCCTCAGGCGCCCGGGATCAGCGACTGGATCGGGATCAGGTCCGGGCGGTATTCCTGCATCCCGCCGGCGATCCGTTCTTCCACGGCGTCGAGGAATTTCTCGGGGTCGGTGATCGAGCACTGGCGCAGGTCCCAGAAGGCGTAGCGCCACCAGCGCACCGCCAGGTAGCGCTCGATCAGCGCGTCGGGGAAGCGCATCTTCACCACCCGGGCCGGGCTGCCGGCCACGATCGCGTAGGGCGGCACGTCCTTGGTCACCACCGCCATGGCGCCGATGATCGCCCCGTCGCCGATGGTGATGTCGGGCATCAGGAAGGCGCCGTGGCCGATATAGACGTCGTTGCCGATGCGCACGCGCTTGGGCCACAGGTAGGGCCCGCAGATCTCGTAATCCTCGGCGCGCGGATCGTGGTGGTCGAACACCGCCGAATGGTGCGTGTAGAACAGCGGCGAGGTCGAGCCGCAATGCACCGGGTGGCTGCCGCGCCCGACCTGGACGCTCTCGCCGATCGAGCAGTAGCGGGCGATGTCGGCGCCGAAATAGTAGCCGCTCACCGCGTACGAGAACGCCCCCATGGTGAGGCAGTAATCGATCCCCATCCACTTGATGCTGCACGGCGGCTCGAAGGTGCAATCCTCCGGCAGGCCGAACGGAGCCGGATGCAGCACCGAGATGCCGCGCCGCAGCATCTCCTGCTTCATGTCCTCGTTGACGGAGATCATGCGGCGTCCTCGTCGAGTGGGTTTTGCGCCCCGGCCGGATTCAGGTCCAGGACGTAGTAGTCGCGCATCAGGTCGTCGTATTCGGCCGCCTGGATCGGCACCGAGAGCTCTCCGCCGGGGGAGACGTCGATCGCCAGCAGCCGGTCGTTGAAGGCGCCCGGATCGTTGGCCAAGGCGTAGGGCAGGCCATGGCCGTTCGGGTAGGCGCGCAGCCGGTCGCCCTGGGCGCCGAGGTCGAAGGCCGCCACCGGCAGGCCGGTCCGCAGCCCGAGCGTCAGGGCGTACGAGTAGGTCTCCGGCCAGATCGCCGGCAGCAGGATCAGGTCGGCGGAAACCCGCCCGACGAGATCCAGCGCCTCGGCGTCGCCGGCATAGCGGCCGGTCTGGGTCACCCCGGCCCGCTCCAGGCCGCCCGTGAGCGCGGGATCGGTGTAGCCCACGATCGCGAAGCGCAGCGGCAGCTTCCGGTCCTGCGCGTCGGTCGCCAGCGCCTGGAGGAACAGGCCGCCCTTGGTGGCGCTGATCGCGCCGAGCACCGCGACCCGGCGCACGCGGCCCGGCCGGCGCAGGGTGGTGGAGCGCACGCTGCGGTCGTGCTCGACATGCGGCCGCACCGTGATCGCCAGATCCGGATACACCGCCCCGATCCGCCCCGCCGTGTCGGCCGACGGCGCGAACACCCGCGCCGCCCCGGCCAGGAACCGTCCGAACGCGGCCCGGCGCTCCTCAGGATCCGGCTCCTCGTAGCCGTCCGCGTCCGAGGCCAGGCAGTCCCGGCACACGGGCACCGGCGCCAGCCCGCAATAGCGCCCGTCCGGCATCACCAGGTGGTTGCGGTGGCAGACCGGCGAGAAGTCGTGCAGCGTCCAGGCGTAGGGCCGCCCCGAGCCGGCGACCAGATCCATCAGCGCGCGCGCCGCGTTCCAGCGCAGGCCCGCCAGCGAGTGCACGTGGATCAAGAGCGGCGCCAGCTGGTCGATGAACGCGGAGACCGCCTCGGCGTCGCGGGGCAGGTACAGACTATCCAGGCTCGGCAGGTACACGAACTCCCGGCTGCGGTACGAGACGTTGACCTGGATGTTGCGGGCCCGGTCGACCGAGAGCAGCACCACGGCGGTGCCCTCGGCTTTCAGCCGGGCGATCATGTCGTCGATGTGCCGCTGGATGCCGCCACCCCAGCTGTGGGTCACGAACAGCACCGCCCGGCCGCGGAAGTGCCGGGCGAGCCGGTACAGGTCGAGCCGCGCCCGGCCGCGCCGGCCCGGATCGGCCTGGACGAACTGGCCGACCAGCGCCGGGTAGTCCGGGTGCTTGGCGAGCAAGGCCGCCTGGCCCTGGTCGTACTCGCCGCCCGGATCGAGCCCGAACGAGATCTGCCCGGCATGGTAGACGTACACGTCCTCGGCCAGCAGGTTCGAGAACCCCGCCTTGCGGGCGCGCATGCACCAGTCGTTCTCCTCGCCGTAGCCCTTGCCGAAGGCGACCGCATCGAGGGTGCCGACGGCATCGAGCGCGGCGGCGGTCATATACATGCAGAAGCCGACCCCGGTGGGCACCTCGACCGAGCGGCCGCGGTTGAGCGCCTTGGCGGCCTGGTCGAGGTCGGGCCGGGGGATCTCCAGCGCCATGGCGTTGTTGGCGTTGAACTTCGGGTAGCTGCAGATCGTGGCGTTGCTGGACAGGGGCGTGACGCTGCCGACCGGCGGGCGGCCCTCCGTCTCGGCGGCCTCGGCGTGGGCGACGAGCCGGTCGAGCCAGTCGCCGAACACCTCGGCATCGGAGTTGAGCAGGACCGCGGCGCGGCCCTGGCGCAGGGACAGGCCGCGGTTGACCGAGCGGACGAAGCCGAGGTTGTCTGGGTTTTCGACGAGGTGGAACAGGCCGCGGCCGGCGAGGTCCTTCAGGTCTGCGGTCAGCTGCGGGTCGGGGGACCGGTCGTTGACCGCGAGCAGGGTGAAGGGTGTGTTCTGCGGGGCGGACAGGCAGGCGTAGATGGCGCGCAGGGTCTCGCCGCGGCCCTTGTAGACCGGCATGATCACGACGACCCGGGCCTGGGCGAGGGTGAGCGCGCGGGGCAGGCCGTCCCAGTCCCGCGGCTCGGGCGCCTCCATGGCCGGCCAGGTGCCGAGATCCTCCGGGCCGCCCATCAGCCCGGCAGCCCGGCCGGTGCGGACGTAGTGCAGGAACGGCGGTTCGCCCGGCGCGAACAGGTGGCCGTAGGTCTCCGCGTAGAAGGCGATCGAGAAGGCCTTGCTGGGGTCGCGGCCCTCGTGCTGGCCGTAGGCGACGAAATGGGCGAGTGGGCCGCCCGCCGCGCCGGCGACATCGGGATTGCGCTTCGCGTAGAACGCGGCGTCGAAGAAGGGCTCGATCAGCCGGGCCTGTTCCGCCAGGGCGTCCGCCTCGGAGGGCGCCGGGCCGTAATGCGGATCGAATGTCCCGGCCGCGATGTCGACGCCGTGCAGCAGCGCCGTGGCGAGGTGGTGGACGAGGGGCGCGATCCCGGTCTCCCGCACCCAGGGATGCGCGTCGAGATAGGCCTGGCCGTTGAAGTCGGCGCGCGGGTTGCGGCCGTCCCGCCAGCCGGCGTCGCAATAATCGCGGACCGCGTCGGCGTCCTCCGCCAGGCCGTAGCGCTGCCGGTAGAAGGCATGGTCGAAATGGAGCGCCGCCAGCCCGGCCTGCAGGTCCAGGGACGCCCTCCGGTCCAGGGACGCCGGCCGGTCCAGGGGCTTCCGGCTGACCGCGCCGAGCCAGAGCGTGTCCTCCGCGGGCGGACGCGCCGGGCGCAGGCCGCAGACGCGCAGCAGCGCGTCGAGCGTCGACCGGCCCGGGCCGGGATCGCGCAGCTCCCGCCAGCCGCTTGTGGCGAAGTGGAGGTAGGGGCCGGCCTCCCCCACATCCGCGTAGGTCGCCCGGTACCAGGCCTCGTCCACGGCCGGGACGTTCAACCTGTCCGGGCCCGCGAACGGCTTTTTCCCCGCGAGCCGGGTCTCGGCCACGTACCGGAAGAACGGGTCGCCGATCACTGCCCGGCTGCCGGCGCGCGCCTGCACGAAGCCGGCCGGGTCGAAATCCTGGCGCGGGCTGCGCAGCGCACGCCAGCCGCCGGCCACGTAGGCCCGCATCAGCTCCGCGTCGGAGGCCTCCTCCGGCTCGTCCAGCCCTTGGCGAAAAAAGGCGGCGTCGAAGTAGGGCGCGAGCGCCTCGGCCTGAAGCGCGAAAAGATCCTTGGGCTCGGGCCGGGCCGGGCCGCCGTGCAGGACGTAGTGCACCAGCGGGTTCTGGGTCACGTAGGAGATGTTTCGGGTCAGGCAGTAGGCCAGGGTGTCGAAATGCGGCGACGGCTCGCGGCCCTCGCGCCAGCCGGACGCCATGTAGTGGCCGGCCGGATCGACGCCGGCGGCCTGCAGGTCGGGGTTGTTGGCGAGGTAGAACGCGCTGTCCACGAGGCGGCGGGCCAGGCGCTCGGCCTGCCCGGTGTCGGGCCTGGGCAGGGCGCCGCCTTTAGCGCGCTGCGCCGTCACCCAGTGCAGGAACGGGTTGATGCCGGCGGCGGCCAGATACGGCCGCGCGGCGAGGTAGTCGTCGGTCGAGAAGTCGGGCCGCGGATCCCGGCCCGCGCGCCAGCCGACCGTGAAGTAGTCGCGCACGGGATCGACCGTGATGCCGTACCAGCTCGCGTAGAAGCCCGTATCGACATGCGGCTCCAGCGCCGCGACCAGGCGCGTCTCGAGGGTGTCGCCGACTCCGGCCTCGGCGTCGGCCCAGCGGGCCTGCAGCGCGCCGGGCCGGCCCAGCGGGTCGCTGATCTGGCGCCAGCCGAGGCGCAGGACGCGCGCGGACTCCGTGACGCCGCGCGCGACCGGCCGGCCGAGGCGGCGCTTGAACCGCCCGAGGGTCGGGGGCAAACCGAGGCGCATCTCAGGGCTCTGCGGGGGTATGATCGCCGCGCGCCGTCACGAGGCGCGGCATCCGTCGGCCGCCTTCGGGGTCGACGCGGTCGAGGCGCTGGTCTCGGATCGGATCATGGTCGGCAGCGTCGGGGGCGTGCGAGGCGCGGAGGCGGGCCGCGTATTCTTCGCCCGTCGAACTAACGGAACCGGCCGAGTCCGTAAACCATGGGCCGGCCCGTCCTCGGCCTGCGCGGCCGCGTGATCCGGCCTGGCCGCTTGTCGGGGACCGGGGTCCGCGATATCGAAGCGGCCCTTGATCCAACGCGCTCGCTGATGCCGTACCGGTCTCCACGTCGGCGGCGCGCGCTCTCTCGAGACCGGATCGACGCCATGCGCCGCCTCGCCGGCTTTCCAGTCCGGCCCCCCCGCTCGATCGATGCCGACCCGCGGGGCCCTCGACGCCGGGCAGACCTTCGCAGTGGAGTGGGCGTGCGCGGCCGGAGTTCGGCCCGTGCCTGATCCAGGACTGGACCGCCTCGCGCTCGGCATCACCCTGTTCCGGCCGAGCCGGGACCAGGTGGACCGGGTGCTGGCGCACGCCGCGTCGGGATCCACCCGGGTGATCGCCTTCGACGATGGCGGCCTGGCGGATGCGGACGCGGAGCGCCTGGCCCGGGCCGGCGTCGCCGTGCTGTCGGCGGGGCGCAATGTCGGTATCGCCGAGGCGCTCAACCGGATCGCCGCATCGGCCCGGGCGGGCGGCGCCGAGGCCCTGCTGCTGCTCGACCAGGATGCCGAGCCGCCCGCCGGGCTGGCCGCGGCGCTGCTCGCCGCCCGCGACCGGCTCCGGGAGGCCGCGATTCCGGTCGCCGTCGTGGGGCCGGCCCCCGCGCCGGCCGCCGGCCACAAGGCGCCGTCCTACCCGGCCCGCCCCGGCGCGCCGGCCTGCGGCGCCCTCCCTCCAGCCTGCGGCGCCCTCGCTCCGGTGCAGTTCCTGGCGACCTCCGGCTCGCTCATCGACCTCGACGCCCTCGCCCGGGTCGGGCCGTTCCGCGCCGACTTCTTCATCGACGGCGTCGAGCTGGAATGGTGCTTTCGCGCCTGGAGCCTGGGCTGGGGCTGCTACCTCGCCCGGGACGTCGCGATCCCCCACCGGGTCGGCGGCGGGGTGATCCGCGGCCTCGGGATCGCGATGCCGCGCCAGCCCCTGTTCCGGATGGCGACCTACCTGCGCAACGCGGTCTATGCCTGGCGCCTGCCGCACGTGCCCCTGCGCTGGAAGCTCGCGCAGGCCGCCTACCTGCCGCTCCAGGCCGGGCTGTATTGGGCGGATTCGGGCTGGCGGCCCGCCGTGCTGCTGCGGCTGCTCGGAGCCGCCCGCGACGGCGCCCTCGGGCGTCTCGGGCCCCCGCGGGATCGCGTATGACACAGCGCCCGATCCTCGACGTGGTGATCGTCAACTGGAACGGCGGCGCCCTGCTCGGCGCCTGCCTGGCGAGCCTTGCGGCCGTCCAGGAGGCCGCCGCCGTGCAGGTCATCGTGGTGGACAACGCCTCCCGGGACGGCTCGGTGGACGACCTGCCCGCCCTGCCCCGCCCGCTCCGGCTGATCCGCAACGCCGAGAATCGCGGCTTCGGCCGGGCCTGCGACCAGGGCGCCGCCGCCGGGGAGGCCCCCGCGATCCTGTTCCTCAACCCGGACACGCAGGTCGCCCCCGACGCGCTCCGGGTGGCCCTGGACGCCCTGTCGGCCGACCCGCGCACCGGGATCGTCGGCGCCCGGCTGGTCGATCCGGACGGCCGGACCGCGCGCTCCTGCGCCCGGGCGCCCACGGGTCTCGGCCTGCTCGGCCGCGCCCTCGCACTCGACCGGCTGGGACTCGTGCGGCCGCATTTTCTGGTCGAATGGGACCATGCCGACGACCGCGCCGTCGGGCAGGTGATGGGTGCGTTCCTGATGATCCGCCGGGACCTGTTCGCGGCGCTCGGCGGCTTCGACCCCCGCTTCTTCGTCTACTGGGAGGATGCCGACCTCTGCACCCGCGCCCGCGCCGCCGGCTTCGCGGTGCGGCACGTGGCCGGTGCGGTCGCCCACCATGTCGGCCAGGGCACGACCCGGCAGGTGCGGGCCCGCCGGCTGTTCTACGTCCTGCGCAGCCAGATCCTGTATGCGCACAAGCATCACGGCCGTGTCGCGGCCCTCGCCCTCACGCTGGCGAGTTTTGGCGCGCAGGTGCCGCTGCGGCTTCTCCTGGCTCTTGCCCGCCGCTCGCCGCAAGAGGCCGCGGAGGTGCTGCGCGCGGCCGGACTTTTGGCCGCCGCCCTGCCCGGCCTCGCGCCGCAGCTTCTTCGGGGTCGTTGATCAGCGGCCGATATGGGCCACCGAGGCGATCTCCACGAGGGCGTCGGGTTTCACCAGGCCGCACTGGATGCAGTAGCGCGCCGGCTTCTCGCCCGGGAAATACGCCGCGTAGACCGCGTTGATCGCCGCGTAATCGGCCCAGTCCTTGAGGAAGACGTGGTTGAAGGTCACGTCGTCCATCGTGCCGCCCGCGGCCTCGACCACGCCCTTGATCGTTTCCAGCACGTGCCGGGCCTGGGCGCCCGCGTCGCCGACATGGACGACGTTGGCGTCGGCATCGAGCGGCAGCGTGCCCGAGACGTACAGCACCCCGTCGGCCAGGGTGCCGGGCACGTAGGGGGCGAGCGGCTTGCCCGACCCCGGCGGGATGACGACCTGCTTCGGCATTGTTTCGGGACTTTCGCGGTGCGGGTTCGGGGATTGCGGGCGGTCTATTCGGCGGCGGCGCGTGTCTGCGCGCTCAGCGCCGTCTCGAACGAAGCCACGTCCGAGACCCATCCGAAGAAGGTCTCGATGTTGGCGAGCGCCCCCTCGTGCAGGCTCCGCGGGCCTGCCTGGTGGGTGGCGTCGGCGAGCACAATTCCAAAATACTCCCGGTGGTAGCCGTCCCGCAGGGTCGACTCGACGCAGACATTGGTGGCGATGCCGGTGAAGACCAGCGTGTTCACCCCCCGGGCCCGCAGCATGCTGTCGAGCGGCGTGTTGTAGAAGCCGCTGTAGCGCGGCTTGCCCAGCACGATGTCGCCGGGCTCCGGCTTCAGGGCATCGACCAGGGCGTAGTCCCACGAGCCCTTGGCCAGGAGCTGCGCGTTCATCTCGGGCCGCCGCCGCATGGTCTTGAGGGCGTTGGACTTGTGCCAGTTCGGCGAGCCCGGGCCGCCGGCCTCGACATAGTCCGGGTCCCAGCCGTTCTGGAACCACAGGATCCGGATGCCCGCCGCCCGGGCGGCGGCCACCGCCCGGGCGATCCGGGCGATGACCGGGCCGGTGCCCGACACGTCGAAGCCCGCGAGGTCGAGATAGCCGCCCGGGCTCGCGTAGGCGTTCTGCACGTCCACGACGATCAGCGCGGTCGCGGCCGGGTCGAAGGCGATCGGCTCGGGCCGGGCCGGCAGGATCACGCCGCCGTGGCGGCCCTGGGGATCGTGGAATCCGGCTTGCAAATCCATCACGCCACTTCTCTCGTCACGCCACGTCTCGGAGCGGTGCCGGCACCACGTGCCGGCGGGACCGCATCAGCGGCTGGATCCGGGTCCCGAACGCGTCGAGGCCGGTCAGGAAGTCGTCGAACACCAGCAGCACGCCCTCGACGCCGTCGATCGTCATGATCGTGTCCAGCATCGCGGCCACCTGGGCGTAGCTGCCCACCAGGGTGCCCATGTTGAGGTTCACCGCGGAGGTCGGGTCGGCGAGCTGGCGGACGTTCGTGTCGCTGCCGGATTTGGTGTCGGCCGCGCCCTGGAGGCCGAGCCAGGCGATCGCCTCGGTATCGGCGCCGGCCTTGTAATGCGCCCAGGTCGCCATCGCGGCGGCGTCGGTCTCGTCGGCGATGATCATGAACAGCGCGTAGGCGGTCACGCGCCGCCCGGTCCTGGCGCTGGCCTCGGCCAGCCGCTCCACCACGGGGGCGAACGCGGTGGGCGTGTTGAGGCCTTTCCCCAAGCAGAAATTGTAGTCGGCGTAGCGGGCCGTGAAATCCAGGCCGGCCCCGCTCTGGCCGGCGCAGATGATCTTCATCGGCGCCTGCGGGCGGGGGCTCAGGCGGCAATCGTTCATCTGGAAATACGTGCCCTTGAGGTCGCTGGCACCCGTCTCCCACAGCTCGCGCAGAACCTGAGCATACTCTGCCAAGTAGTCGTATCGTTTCGCGAAATACGCCTCGCCGGGCCACAGGCCCATCTGGTCGTATTCCGGCTTCTGCCAGCCGGTGACGAGGTTCAGGCCGAAGCGGCCGTCCGAGATCGAATCGATCGTCGCGGCCATGCGGGCGGTGATCGCCGGCGGCATGCACAGGGTCGCCGCGGTGGCGAACAGCTTGATCCGGGTGGTGATCGCGGCCAGCCCCGCCATCAGGGTGAACGACTCGAGGTTGTGGTCCCAGAACTCGGTCTTGCCGCCGAAGCCGCGCAGCTTGATCATCGACAGGGCGAAATCCAGGCCGTGCGCCTCCGCCTTGAGGGTGACCTGCTTGTTGAGCGCGAAGCTCGGCCGGTATTGCGGGGCGTTCTCCGACAGCAGCCAGCCGTTGTTGCCGATCGGGATGAACACCCCGACGCTCATCGGGGCGACGTCCCCGGCCGGCACGGTGTCGGGAAGGGGCACGGTGTCTGGAAGGGGCACGGGAACGGTCTCGGCGTCCACCTGGCTCTGCACCATCGCCCTCTCCTTCGCTCGGCCGAGCCCCGCAGGGCTTGAGTCGGTCGAGCGGACGCTCGCAAAACCTGGGCACAGAAGCAAACCCGTGCGCCGGGATGAGGCGGAAAATGCCTCTCTTTCCAGCGGCTTGCACAACCAGCGCGCGATATCTGCACATCCTGCGCGCGCGGTGCTTGCCGACCGCCGCGGCCCGTCTAGATGTTCTGTCGGCTCAGGGGTCTCGTGGGAGGCGCCCGATCGGAGTGACCGTCGATGCGCGCGTGGCTCGCCCTCCTGCTGCTCCCCCTCCTGGTGCTCCCCGGCGTCGCGGGGCCGGCGGCGGCCGATGACGGCGCCCGGACGGAGGCGCGGGCGGTGATCACCCGGCAGGTCGAGGCGCTCGGGCGCGACGACGCGCCGACCGCCTACGCCCAGGCGGCCCCGGCGATCCGGGAGATGTTCCCGAACGCCGACCTGTTCATCGGCATGGTGCGCAACCAGTACCGCCCGGTCTACCGCCACCGCAGCTTCGTGTTCGGCGAGGGCCGGGACACCGGGGAGGCGGGCGTGGTGCAGTCGGTGGCGATCCAGGACGAGTACGGCGTCGACTGGACCGCCGAGTACAGCCTCGCCCGGGACGCCGATGGGACGTGGCGCATCACCGGCTGCCGCCTGATCAAGGCGCCGGGCACAAGTGCCTGACGGGCTTCTGGCGGGCGCCCGGACCCGCGCCCGCGCGTCCGCCGACCTTTACGCGGCCAGCGCCACGGCCTTCCGGATCGTCCCGTCGAGCGCGACGTGGACCGTGTGGCGCACGCCGTCCTTTGCGCCCTGCAGCTCGAAATGCCTGGGCTTCCGCGCCGGCGACCGCGTAGCCCGCGGCCTCCGCGGCCCGGACCGCCAGGGCGGGATCGGCCACCGGATGGCCGTGACCCTCCGTCTTGGCGGCGCCCGTCTTGCGGGCGTCCTTCTTGGAGGCGTCCTTTTCGGGCCAGTCGATCGTGCGGGTCGAGCCGTCCGCAAGCGTAAGGCGGGTGACCTTGATCTCGGAGGGCTTGCGCGTGCCCCGCAGCGAGACCCGGTCGCCGGCCGCCAGGACGATCCCGGCGGCGCCCTTCGGGCCGAGATCCGCCAGGATCCGCCCCCCGGCCCCGTCGAGGGCGAAGCGGTGCCCGAACACCGCCCAGACGGTGCCGGCGGCGTCGAACGGTTCGGTCTGCGTATCGGTCATGGCGTTGATCCTGTTCCTGTTTCCGTGTCGGGGTGGGGGCGGGGGTGGTTCTTGCCCCGCCCCCCGGGTGGGGCCTACCGGGCGTCGCCGGGGCGCAGCGTCGCGAGTTTGTCGAGCAGCTGCAGGGTGATGTCGGCGCAGGCCTTCATCGATTCCTCGTCGGCGCATTTCACGTCGATCCGGGCATCGCCGCGCTCGACCTGGAAGTACGCGCCCTTCGGCGGGGGCGGGGGCGGGGGCGGGGGCGGCCCGTCGGGCCCGGGGCCGCGCTGCGGGCCGCCGGGCGGCGGGGGCGCTCCGTCCGGGCCCGGACCGCGCCGGGGACCGCCCGGCGGCGGGGGCGGCGGAGCGCCCGCCTCCGGGCCCGGCCGCGGGCCGCCGGGGGGCGGGGTCTGCGCGATCGCGGCGGTGCCGAGCAGCAGCGCGGCGCCGCCTGCCAGGATGAGGGGGCGAACGACGAGGGGGCGAAGGATGAGGGGGAGAATCATGTCGGCTCTCTCTGAGGAAGCACCCCGCGGGCGGGGTCGGGCCGCCCCGGCGGCGGCGGCCGGTCGAACCGGGGTGCCGCGGGGGTGATCCGGTTCCTAGGAGCGGCCGCGCAACCGGTCCTGAACCGGCCCGTTCAGGCCCGGTTAAACCGCGCCGGCCCGCCGCGACCGCCCGGACTTTCGACAGGTCCGCCCGCATCGTGTAGAGGGGGCGCCTTCCTCCCGGAGGCCCCTGTGCTCCACGTCTCGACCCGCGGCGAGGCCGCGCCGCTCTCGTTCTCGGATGCCCTCCTCGCTGGCCTCGCCCGCGACGGCGGCCTCTACGTGCCGCAGACCTGGCCGCAGATCGGCCGGGCGGAGATCGCCGGCTTCGCCGGCAAGCCCTACGCGGAGGCCGCCAAGCGCGTGCTGCGCCCGCTGATCGATGGCGAGATCGAAGACACCGATCTCGACCGGATGATCGACGAATCCTACGCCACCTTCCGGCACCCGGCGGTCTGCCCGCTGACCCAGCTCGACGACAACCTGTTCCTGCTGGAGCTCTTCCACGGGCCGACGCTGGCCTTCAAGGACGTGGCGATGCAGCTGCTCGGGCGGCTGATGGACCACGTGCTCACCAAGCGCGACACCCGCGCCACCATCGTGGGCGCGACCTCGGGGGATACCGGCTCGGCCGCCGTCGAGGCGTTCGGGGGCCTCGACCGGGTCGACATCTTCATCCTCTACCCGCACGGGCGCGTGTCGGAGGTCCAGCGGCGGCAGATGACCTCGGTGCCGGCCCAGAACGTCCACGCGCTCGCCGTGGACGGCACCTTCGACGATTGCCAGAACCTGGTCAAAGCCCTGTTCCAGCACGCGGATTTCGCCGATTCGGTGCGCCTGTCCGGGGTCAACTCGATCAACTGGGCCCGGGTCGCGGCGCAGGCGGTGTACTACTTCACCAGCGCGGTGGCGCTCGGCGCCCCCCACCGGCCGGTCTCCTTCGCGGTGCCGACCGGCAATTTCGGCGACGTGCTCGCCGGCTGGGTCGCCAAGCGGATGGGGCTGCCGATCGAGCGGCTGATGATCGGCACCAACGCCAACGACATCCTGGTGCGCACCCTGGAGCACGGCGCCTACGCGCTGCGCGGCGTCGTGCCCACGACCTCGCCCTCCATGGACATCCAGATCTCGTCCAACTTCGAGCGGCTGCTGTTCGAGGCGCTCGGCCGCGACGCCTCGGCGCTGTCGCGGCTGATGTCCGGGCTGAAGCAGTCCGGCGGCTTTTCCTTGAGCCCGGAGATCCTGGCCTCAATCCGCTCCGAGTTCGACGCCGTCGCGGTGCCGGAGCCCTACGTGATGGAAGAGATCGCCCTGACCCAGGCCGCCACCGGGATCGTGCTCGATCCCCATAGCGCCATCGGGGTGCGCGCCGGCCGCCGGCTCCTGGAGCGGGATCCCGCGACCCCCGTCGTCGCCCTGGCCACGGCGCACCCCGCGAAATTCCCCGACGCGGTCGCCAAGGCCACCGGCGGCCTGCGCCCGCCCCTGCCGCCGCACCTCGCCGACCTCATGGACCGGCCCGAGCGCATGACCCCGGTGGCCAACGATCAGGCCGCCGTGGAGCGGCTGATCCGCGCGCGCGCCCGCATCACGAAGGGTGCCTGAGCCCGCGATGAACCAGCATTTCTCCACGCACGCCGCCTCCCCGTCCCTGCGCACCACGCGGCTCGCCAACGGCGTCACGGTGGTGACCGAGCCGATGCCCGGGGTGGCGACCGCCAGCGTCGGCGTCTGGGTCGGGGCCGGCTCGCGCAACGAGCGCGCCGACGAGGCCGGGCTGTCGCACCTCATCGAGCACATGGCGTTCAAGGGGACGCGCACGCGCTCGGCCCAGAGGATCGCCGAGGAGATCGAGAATGTCGGCGGCGAGATCAACGCCGCCACCTCCACGGAGGGGACGAGCTACACCGCCCGGGTGCTCGGCGAGGATGCCGGCCTCGCCCTCGACGTGATCGGCGACATCCTCACCGATTCGGTGTTCGATGCCGGCGAGCTCGCCCGCGAGAAGGGCGTGATCCTGCAGGAATACGCCGCCGTCGAGGACACCCCGGACGACGTGGTCTACGACGCCTTCACGGAGGCCGCCTTCCCGGACCAGCCGGTCGGACGGCCGATCCTCGGGCGCCCCGAGACGATCCGGAGCTTCGACGAGGCCGGCATCCGCGCCTACCTCGCCCGGGAATACACGCCGGACCGGATCGTCGTGGCCGGGGCCGGCGCGGTCACCCACGAGGCGATCGTCGAGGCGGCCGAGCGCCATTTCGGCGCCCTGCCGGCCAAGGCGGCGCCCGCGGCGGTGCCGGGGCTCTACGGCGGCGGCGAGCGGCGGATGCCGCGCAAGCTCGAACAGGCCAACGTCGTGATCGGCTTGCCCGGCCTGTCGTTCCGGGACGACGGCTACTACGCGCTGCACATGTTCGCGCAGGTGCTCGGCGGCGGCCTGACCTCGCGGCTGTGGCAGGAGGTGCGCGAGACCCGCGGCCTCGCCTACGAGATCCAGGCCTTCCACTGGCCGTTCTCCGATTGCGGCCTGTTCGGCATCGGCGCCGGGACCGCGGGGGCGGACCTGCCCGAGCTCGTCGACGTGACGCTGGCGGCCACGGCCCGGGCCGCCCGGGACCTCGCCGAGCCCGAGATCGCCCGTGCCAAGGCGCAGCTGAAGGTGTCGCTGCTCTCGGCGCTGGAGACGCCGGGCGGCCGCATCGAGCGCAACGCCCGCCAGATCCTGGCCTGGGGCCGGGTGATCCCGGCCGGCGAGGTGATCGACAAGGTCGACGCCGTCACGGTGGCGGACGTGCGGGCCGCCGCGGCCGCGATGCTTGAGGGCGCCCCGACGCTCGCGGCGATCGGCCCGATCCGCAAGCTGCCCGCCCTCGACCGGATCGCCGCCGCGCTTCGGGGGGCTTGAGCCTCCGTTGGGGCGCCCGACCGCGCGCGCCAGCCACGGTGAGGGTTAAGACACTCCGAGCCGGACAGGCTCTGAGACGCCCTGTTCGGGCCCCGCAACGACGCCCCCTGCCCCGCCCAACTTGATTTGGCCGCAAAGGGGCGCGATCCGCGGAGTCCGGATCCGGACCGGGGCGGCTGCCCCGGGGCCGGGGCCTTCCTTTCGATCGCGGCCGCCCGGGTGGCCGATGCCGAAGCTCGCACGGCCGGAACTCAAGACACCCTTGCGCATCCTCGCCCTCCTCCTGACCCTGGTCGGCGGCCTCGTCGGTGCCCTCTCGCTGTGTGGGCCGGCTCAAGCCGTCGAGGCGGTGCGCGTCACCCTCGACGCGCCGGTGATCGACCTGACCACCGCGATCGAGCGCTACCGCTCGGACGGCGACCTGATCCAGATCTCCACGGCGCCCGGCAAGGACGGCATCGTCCGCCGCATCGTCGTGAAGGCGCGGGACGCCGGCGCCCGGCCGGACTGGATCGTGTTCGCCCTCACCAACGACACCGACGAGCAGATCGACCGCATCCTGGTGGCGCCGCATTTCCGGCTGGTGGATTCCGGGGTGATCTGGCCCGATCTCGGCGGCTCGCGGATCGCCGCCATCACGGCGAGCCAGGGCATCCGCCCGGAGCGCGACGAGAACCCCGAGGCCGACCAGTTCACGATCACGCTGGATCCCGGCACCACGGTCACCTACGTCGCCGAGCTGCGCGGCCCCAACGTGCCCCAGCTGCACCTGTGGGATCAGGACGCCTACCGCCGCAAGACCGCCGGGCTGACCCTGTACAAGGGCATCATCATCGGCATCAGCGGGTTGCTGGCGCTGTTCCTGACCATCGTGTTCGTGGTCAAGGGTGCGATCATCTTCCCGGCCGCCGCGGCCCTGGCCTGGTCGGTGCTGGCCTATGCGTGCATCGATTTCGGCTTCCTGCAGCGGGTGTTCCCCGTCACCGAATTGGCCGAGCGGGTCTACCGGGCCTCCGCCGAGGCGGTGCTCGGGGCGACGCTGCTGGTGTTCCTGTTCGCCTACCTGAACCTCGCCCGCTGGCACGTGCGCTACAGTCACGTGGCGTTCTTCTGGCTGGCCTTCCTGGCGGGCCTCGTCGGGCTGGCGGTGTTCGACCCGCCGGTGGCGGCGGGGGTGGCGCGCATCTCCATCGCCGCGGTGGCGGGGATCGGCCTGCTGCTGATCGTCTACCTCGCCGCCCATAACGGCTACGACCGGGCGATCCTGCTGGTGCCGACCTGGCTGCTGCTGGTGGTCTGGGTGACGGCGGCGGGCTTCGCGGTCACCGGCCAGATCGGCAGCGACCTGGTGCAGCCGGCGCTGATCGGCGGCCTGGTGCTGATCGTGATGCTGATCGGCTTCACGGTGCTGCAGCACGCCTTCGCGGGGGGCGGCCTCAGCCATGCCCTCGTGTCGGACACCGAGCGGCGGGCGCTGGCGCTCACCGGCGCGGGCGACGTGGTGTTCGACTGGGACGTGCCGGCCGACCGGGTCTTCGCCGGCCCCGAGATCGAGGCGCAGCTCGGCCTGCCCCGGGGCACCCTGGAGGGCCCGGCGACGAACTGGCTCGGCACGCTCCACCCGTTCGACGTGGAGCGCTACTCGGCGGCCCTCGACACGGTGATCGAGGAGCGGCGCGGGCGCATCGTCCACGATTTCCGCCTGCGCTCGGCCGCCGGCACCTATTTCTGGTACCGGCTGAAGGCGCGGCCGGTGATCGGCGCCGACGGCGAGGTGATCCGCGTGGTCGGCACCATCGCGGACGTCACCGAGATCAAGACCGCCGAGGAGCGCCTGCTCCACGACGCGGTGCACGACAGCCTGACCGGCCTGCCCAACCGCGAGCTGTTCGGCGACCGCCTGGACGCGGCTCTGGCCTTCGCCGGCCAGGACCAGCGGCTCAAGCCGACCGTGATCGTGCTGGATGTCGACCGGTTCAAGGGCATCAACGACGCGATCGGCCTGTCGGCGGGCGATTCGATCCTGCTGACCCTGTCCCGCCGGCTCGGCCGCCTGCTGCGGCCGCAGGACAGCCTGGCCCGGATCACCAGCGACGAATTCGCCGTGATCCTGCTGTCCGAGCGCGACCCCGACCGGATCCTGGCGTTTGCCGAGATGATCCGCCGGGCGATCGCCACGCCGATCACCTATGCCGACCGGGAGATCTTCCTCACCGTCTCGATCGGGCTCGCGCTCTACGAGGCGGGGGCGAACCTGAAGCGCGACGAGGTGTTCAAGAGCGCCGAGATCGCCATGATCCAGGCCAAGCGCAACGGCGGCGACCGCATCGAGGTGTTCCGCGCCCATATGCGCACCGACCGCTCCGACCGGCTGATGCTGGAGAGCGACCTGCGCAAGGCGATCGAGCGCAACGAGCTGCGGGTGCTGTTCCTGCCGGTGGTCCGCCTCGAGGACCGCACCGTGGCGGGGTTCGAGACCGTGCTGCGCTGGGACCACCCGAAGCTCGGCCGCATCCCGGCCTCGACCTTCATGCCGCTCGCCGAGGAGAGCGGCTTCGTCGTCAACCTCGGCATCTTCGCCCTGGAGCGCACCGCCCTGGAACTCGCCGCCTGGCAGCGTTCCCTCGAGGTCGAGCCGCCGATCTTCGCGGCCTGCAACCTGTCGTCGCGCCAGCTCCTGCGCCACGACCTCCTGCACGACGTAAAAACCGTGCTGGCCCGCTCCGGGGCGCTGCCCGGCTCGCTCAAGCTGGAATTCAGCGAGAGCCTGGTGATGGAGAACCCGGAATACGCCGCCCAGATGCTGGCCCGCATCCACGACCTCGGGGCCGGCCTGTGCCTGTCGGATTTCGGCACCGGCTACTCGGCCCTGTCCTACCTCCAGCGCTTCCCGTTCGACACGATCAAGGTCGACGCGACCTTCGTGCGCCAGATCGGCACCGGCCAGACCGCGATCCTGCGCTCGATCGTCCGGATGGCGAGCGAACTGAACCTCGCCATCGTGGCGGAGGGCTGCGAATCGGAGAGCGACGCGCAGGCGCTGGCCGGGCTCGGCTGCGAATACGCCCTCGGGCCGGCCTTCGGCGAGCCGATGACCATGCTGCAGGCCCGCCAGATCGTCGGAGCCGCCCCCGAGGCGGCCTGATCTTGGTTCTGGCCGACCGAATCAGGTATACTGCCGACCAGCGATGAAGGCGGTGGCAGGGGATGCGATGACGCCCGAACAGGTCAGGCTCGTCCAGGACAGCTTCGCGAAGGTGCGGCCGATCGCCGGGACGGCGGCCGACCTGTTCTACGGGCGCCTGTTCGAGATCGCCCCGGAGGTCCGCCCGCTCTTCCCCGACGACATGGCCGAGCAGAAGAAGAAGCTGATGGCCATGCTGGGCCTGGCGGTGGCCCATCTCGGCCACCCGGAGACCGTGGCCCCGGCGATCCGGGATCTCGGGCGCAAGCACGTGGCCTACGGCACCCAGGCCGCCCACTACGCCCCGGTCGGCGCCGCGCTGCTGTGGACCCTGGAGCAGGGCCTCGGCCCGGACTTCACCCCGGAGGTCCGCGCGGCCTGGACCGAGACCTACACGCTGGTGGCCGGGTTGATGACGGGAGCGGCGGCGGAGGCCGCCTGAACCCCTTCGGAAGTCGACGATCGGTTTAAGTCCCCCTTAACCATGTCCGCGCAAGCTCCTGTTGATGGAATGGCGCTCCGGCGCGCGTGGAGGGGATGGGCGGATGGCCGAGGCGGCGAGGCGTTACCAGCAGGCGGGCAGCTCGGATCTCGTGCGTCGCCTGATCGCCCGGCCGGTCCGGCTGGAGCAGCAGGCCCGCACCCGGCTGCCGGTCCCCGGCCAGGCTCTGCCCGGCCAAGCTGTGCAGGATCCGCGCGTCTCCGGCGCCGCCCTGGACGACCTGTCCGAGGATTTCGACGAGGCCGACGAGATCGCCCGGCTCGAGACCGAGCTGCAGGTGATGAAGGCGGTGCTCCGGGCCCAGCGGCAGGAGGTCGAGGCCCTCCGGGCGCAGCGCCAGCTCCTGACCGAATCGGCGGCCAGCGACGACGTGCGGGCGACCCGCGAGCGCTGGGCGTCCCTGGTGGACACCCTGCTGATCCGCGCCCGGTGATCCCTCTCCAGACCAAGCGGGGTACGGCCATGGGCGCGCGCTGCTCGCTCGTCGTCAACGGCCGGTCGGTGCGCGTCTCGACCGGCGACACGCCGCTGGAGGCGGCGCTCGCCGAGGGCATGATCGCGCCCGTGCAGGCGCAG
Organism: Methylobacterium sp. CM6246; assembly: GCF_054818005.1. NCBI lineage: Bacteria > Pseudomonadati > Pseudomonadota > Alphaproteobacteria > Hyphomicrobiales > Methylobacteriaceae > Methylobacterium > Methylobacterium sp. CM6246. The sequence continues at coordinate 3,739,096 of NZ_JBTXKY010000001.1, read as the reverse complement.
CTCGCCAGCCAGGTCGCCGGCCAGGGCAGCGCCGCGCCGTCGAGCCGTCGGCCCCCGGCCCGCCGGGCCCGGGCCGAGGCCCTGCGGCCGAGCCTGCCCGGCGCCCCGATCCTGGGCCAGGAGGAGGCCCCGCCCCCGGCCGTCGCCATCCGCAAGGGCACCGTCTCGCAGATCCGGCGGCTCTGCCCCGGCATCGTCGAGGTCGTGGCGACCCTGACCCGGCGCCCGAACCTCGAGCCCGGCCACCAGGCGCTCGTCACCTTCGCGGGCCTGCCTGCCCTGACCCTGTCCCCGACCCTGCGGATCGACGGCTCGGCCGAGATCAACGAGGCGGTGTTCCACATCCCCCGCGACCCCGAGGGCGGCCCGGTCGACGCGATCCGGCTCGACCAGCCCGTGCGCCTGAAGGGCCCCGTCGGCCGCGGCCAGTACCGGCCCGGCGGCGGGCGCCTCGTGCTGGTGGCGGCGGGAGCCGGCTTCGGCCCGATCTGGGCGATCGCCCGGGCGGCCCGCTACGTCGAGCCCGCCCGCGAGATGGCGCTGGCGGTCGGCGCCCGGGACGCCCTCGACCTCTACATGCGCGAGAGCCTGGACTGGCTGCGCTGCACCGGCGTCGGCCGGATCGTGCTCTGCGCCGACCGCGGCGGCCAGCGGCCGCCGGACGTGCGCTCCGGCCCGCTCACCGCCCACCTGCCGAGCCTGCGCGCCACCGACGTCGTCCACGTGGCCGGCGACATCGCCACCGTCGGCGCCGTGCAGGTGCTCGCCGCCGCGGTGGGCGCGCGCTGCTACCCGATCGTGCTCGACTGACCACGGCGCCCGTCCGCGGACCGCGCCCGGACCATCAGGGCTCCGCCCCGATACCCCGCCAAAGGGCCGGGCGCCCTTTGGGATTTCGTCCCTTCCCGTGAGTCGGTCTGCGTCGATGCTCCGCGTGCTCTGCCTCGGCTACAGCGTCACGGAGCTGGCGGGCTATGTCGAGCACGCCAACGCCCTGGCCGCGGCCGAGGGGCGGCCGGTCACCTTCCTGCGCAGCGGCTGGGGCGGCCACTCGCTGCCCTCGATCGCCGCCCTGATCGACGAGATCCTCGACGCCTGTCCCTGCGACCACGTCCTGCTGGAGCTGTTCACCGGCAACGTCCGCTACTTCGACGGCGCGACAATGCGGGCCTACCTGGACGACATCCTGGCGGCGACCGCCCGGCGGGGCCTGCCGGTGGCCTTCCTCAACCTCCACCAGGGCGGGGTCGATTACGCGGCCGAGCCCGTCGCCGCCCTGCTCGCGGAGTACCGCGCCCTCTACGGCATCGTCTACCTCGACATCGCCGCCCCGGTGGCCGCCGCGGGGGCGGGCGACATCACCTACCTGCTGAAGGACGGGACCCATCTCGCCCCGGCCGGGGCCGAACTCTACGGCATCCTGGTCTACGCCTTCATGCGGGCGCCGCCCCCCGGCCGCGCCTATGTCGACCGGCTCCGGCGATTGCCGGTCCGGTTCGAATCCCTGCCGCTGCGCACCCTCCCCGGCCTGGAATGCGGGTTCGAACTGCGCCGCAACGGCATCCCGCTGCACTTCCTGGAGATTCCCGAGGGCGCGAGCGTCGAGATCCCGCTCGGGCGGCCGCGTCGCGTGATCGGCGCCCTGGTGACCTACGGCCCGCGGGCCGGCACGCTGACGGTCCAGGATCCGGCGACCGGGCGGTCACGCGCGATCACCGCCTACGACGAATTCTCCTATTACACGCGCTCCATGTTCCGGAGCTTCGTGTTCCCGGCCGTCCGGACCCTGAGGATCACGCAGGGGGCCGCGCTGCCCGACATCGCCCTGCGCAAGGGCGAGCCGGACCGGGGGCCGCGTCTCGGCCGGGTGTCGCACGTCTTCGTCCGGCGCCGGCTCGGCCTCGCCGAGCGCGTGGCGCTGATCCGTCACCGGCTTCTACGCAACCTGCGCCGGCTCAGGGGTTTCCCAAGGGCCTGAGGCCCTTGGGCGGGGTGTCGGGGCGGAGCCCGACACCAGGGCGCCGCCCTGGACCCGCGAAAGGTCCGAGACCTTTCGAAACCAGGACTTCCTTTCGAAACCAGGACTTCCTTTCGAAACCGGGACGTCCTTCAGCCCAGGCGGACGCGCCAGATCTCGTCCGCGTATTCACGCATCGAGCGGTCCGAGGAGAACCACGCCATCCGGGCGGTGTTGCGGATCGCCTTGGCCCACCAGCCGCGCGGGTCGCGCCAGGCGGCGTCGATGGAGCGCTGCACCCGCCAGTAATCGTCGAAGTCGGCGGTGAGCAGGTACTGGTCGCGCTGGCGCAGGTCGTCGGTGAGCGGCCGGAACCGGCCCGGCTCCTCCGGCGAGAACCGCCCGGAGGCGATCATGTCCAGCGCCGCCGCCAGCCGGGGCGAGGCCTGGATCGCCGTCGCGGCGTAGCCCGGCTCGGCCTCGCGCGCCTGCACCCCGGCGGCGTCGAGGCCGAAGATGAAGATGTTGTCCGCCCCGACATGGTCGCGGATCTCGATGTTGGCGCCGTCCAGCGTGCCCACCGTGAGCGCGCCGTTGAGGGCGAACTTCATGTTGCCGGTGCCCGAGGCCTCCATGCCGGCGGTGGAGATCTGCTCCGACAGGTCGGCGCCCGGGATGATCGTCTCGGCGAGGCTCACCGAGTAGTTCGGCAGGAACACCACCTTCAGCCGGCCCGCGACCTCCGGATCGTCGTTCACCGCCTTGGCCACGTCGCAGGCGAGCTTGATGATCAGCTTGGCCCGGACGTAGCTCGGCGCGGCCTTGCCGGCGAAGATCTTCACCCGGGGCGTCCAGTCCCGGTGCGGGTCGGCCTTGATCGCCTGGTAGAGCGCCACCGTCTCGACGACGTTGAGGAGCTGGCGCTTGTACTCGTGGATGCGCTTGACCTGGATGTCGAACAGCGCGTCCGGATCGATGTCGATGCCGGTGCGCTCGGCCACGACCTTGGCCAGCGCCACCTTGCGCTGCCGGCGCACGGCGGCGTAGCGCGCCACGAAGGCCGGATCCTCGGCATGGGCCTCCAGGCCCCGGAGCAGCTCGGGATCGTCGAGGACGCCCGCGCCCACCGTCTCCACGGCGAGCCGGGTGAGGCCCGGATTGGCGTTGTGGAGCCAGCGCCGGAAGGTGATGCCGTTGGTCTTGTTGACGATCTTGTCCGGATCCAGCGCGTGGAGCGGCGCGAACACCGTGGACCGCATCAGGTCGGTGTGCAGCGCCGAGACGCCGTTGACCCGCCGGGCGCCGTGGAAGGCGAGGTGCCCCATCCGGACCCGCCGGCCATGCGCCTCGTCGATCAGCGAGATCGAGGCCAGGTAGGCGGCGTCCTGGTGGGCGGCGTCCTGGCGGCCGTGCTTGGCCTGCTCTTCGAGATGCATCCAGTTGATCAGGTAGATGATCTGCATGTGGCGCGGCAGCAGCCGCTCCATCAGCTCCACCGGCCAGGTCTCCAGCGCCTCGGGCAGCAGGGTGTGGTTGGTGTAGTTCAGCGTGTGGGTGGTGACGTGCCACGCATCCTCCCAGGAGAGGTCGTGGTCCTCCATCAGGATGCGCATCAGCTCCGGCACCGCGATGGCCGGGTGGGTGTCGTTGAGCTGGATCGCGGCGTGGTCCGACAGGGACCGCACGTCGCCGCGCTCCATGACGTGGCGGGCGATGAGATCCTGGAGCGAGGCCGAGGTGAAGAAGTATTCCTGGCGCAGGCGCAGTTCCTGCCCGTCGGCCGAGGAATCGCTCGGATAGAGCACCCGGGAGATCGCCTCCGCCCGCATGCGGGCCGCGACGGCGCCGACATGGTCGCCATCGTTGAAGCGGCCGAGGTCGACCGGCTCGCCGGCCTCCGCCTTCCACAGGCGCAGCCGGTTGACGTGGCGCCCGCGCCAGCCGACCACCGGGATGTCGTGGGCGACCGCCCGCACGGTCTCGGCCGGCTGCCAGTGGCGGCGGATCACGCCCTCGCCGGGCGAGGACAGCGTGACGGTGCCGCCGAAGCCGATCGTGTAGGTCGCGTCGGGCCGGACGAACTCCCAGGGATTGCCCTCGGCCAGCCAGGTCTCCGGCGCCTCGCGCTGCCAGCCGTCCTCGAAGGACTGGCGGAACAGGCCGTGATCGTACCGGATGCCGTAGCCGATCGCCGGGATGCCGATGCTGGCCATGCTGTCCATGAAGCAGGCGGCCAGCCGCCCGAGGCCGCCATTGCCGAGCGCCGCGTCGGGCTCCGCATCCTGCACGGCGTCGAGATCGACCCCGAGTTCCCGCAGCGCCGCCCGGGTCGTGTCGGTGAGGCCGAGGTTGTTCATGGCGTCCGACATCAGCCGGCCGATCAGGAATTCGAGCGAGAGATAGTAGACCCGCTTGTTCGGCACGGCCTTCTCGGAGGCCATGCAGGCCGCCACGACGCGCTCGCGCAGGGCCATCGCGGTGGCCACGAACCAGTCGCGCGGGCGGGCGGATTCGGGGGTCCGGCCGAGCGCGAAGGTCAGCTTGGCGCGGATCGATTCCCGCAGGTCGACCACGGCGTCACCGGTCTGCGACAGGAGCGGCGCGGTCCAGGCGGCCACCGGCAGCTCGGCCGCGGCGTCGTCGCGCAGGGCGTCCCGCTGGGCGGGCGGAGTGAGAACGTCGTTCAGCACGTGCGGGTCCCCCAAAGTCAGCGCCCCGGATTCTAGCGCCAGGGCTATCGTGGGCGGATTATCTCTTTTGATGGATTGCCGCCGCGTGAACGGGCGGGCGATCCGTGCCCCGAAGCCGCGACTGTGCGACCGGCTTCCAGGCGAAGTCGTGGCGGTGCCGCCCCGAACGGGGCACGCGACGGCGCGGCCGGAGATATGGCGCGACTACGTGACATTCTAGACACAACGGCCGGCACCGCCAACCCGCGACGCGCGCATCTGAGCCGTCGCCAGCGCGCGGCTCAGCGGTTAACCCTGGGCCGGGGATTCGCGAGGCGCAGCATGACCGAGACCGTCTGGTGGAAGCGCGGGACCGTCTACCAGGTCTATCCGCGCTCGTTCCAGGATACGAACGGCGACGGGGTCGGCGACCTGGCGGGGATCACGGCGCGGCTCGACTACCTCGCCTGGCTCGGGGTGGACGCGGTGTGGATCTCGCCGGTCTACCCCTCGCCCATGGCGGATTTCGGCTACGACGTCGCCGATTACTGCGGCATCGACCCGTTGTTCGGCACGCTGGCCGATTTCGACGCGCTCATCGCCGAGGCCCATCGGCGCAAGCTGAAGGTGATCCTGGACTTCGTGCCCAACCACTCGTCGATCGCGCATCCGTGGTTCGCGGAGAGCCGGTCGTCGCGCTCCAGCCCGCAGCGGGACTGGTACATCTGGCGCGACCCGGCCCCGGGGGGCGGTCCGCCGAACAACTGGGTGTCGAATTTCGGAGGCCCGGCCTGGACGCTGGATGCGGCCACCGGCCAGTACTACTACCACGCCTTCCTGGCCGAGCAGCCGGACCTGAACTGGCGCAACCCCGCCGTCCGGGCGGCGATGCACGACGCGCTCCGGTTCTGGCTGGACCGCGGGGTCGACGGGTTCCGGGTCGACGTGATCTGGCACCTGATGAAGGACGCCGGATTCCGCGACAACCCGGCCAATCCCGACTACGCGCCGGGCACGCCCGAGATCAACCGCTTCACCCAGGTCTATTCCGCCGACCGCCCGGAGGTGTTCGACGTCATCGCCGGGATGCGGGCGGTGCTGCGCCGGTACGGCGAGCGGGTGCTGATCGGCGAGATCTACCTGCCGATCGAGCGGCTGGTGGCCTATTACGGCCCCGACCTCACCGGCGCCGACCTGCCCTTCAACTTCCAGCTGATCCAGACCCCGTGGCGGGCCGACGCGGTCGCCGACCTCGTGGCCCAGTACGAGGCGGCTCTGCCCGAGGGCGGCTGGCCGAACTGGGTGCTGGGCAACCACGACCAGCCGCGGATCGCCGCCCGGGTGGGCGAGGCCCAGGCTCGCATCGCCGCGATGCTGCTGCTGACGTTGCGCGGCACCCCGACCCTCTATTACGGCGACGAGATCGGGCTCGGCCGCGTCGCGATCCCGCCGGGGCGCGCCCGGGACCCCTGGGAGCGCAACGAGCCCGGCCACGGCCGCGACCCGGAGCGGACCCCGATGCAATGGGACGAGGCCCCGCAGGCCGGCTTCTCGGTCGGGGAGCCGTGGCTGCCGCTCTCGGAGGATTGGGCCACCCGCAACGTCGAGGCCCAGCGCTCGGATCCCGGCTCGATGCTGACCCTGCACCGGCGGCTCCTGGCGCTGCGGCGCGACCACCCGGCGCTCTGCGTGGGCGACTACCGGGGCCTGCCGGTCGAGGCCGAGGCCGTGTTCGCCTACGAGCGCTGCGCCGACGGCACGTGCCTGCGCGTGATCCTGAACTTCGGCGGCGATCCGCACAGCCTGTCCCTGCCCGAGGGCGACTGGACGGTGCTGCTCTCGACGCTTCCCGGCCGGGCGGGGGCGAGCGTCGGCGCGCCCCTGGCGCTCGGGCCTGCCGAGGGGGTGATCCTGCGCCGCACCTGAGCCCGCCCCTGCCATCTCTTGTCGCAGTGCAGCACGGACATCGCGCCATGGCGAAATCTGTAACCGAAGCTTAAGGCTGACACTGGCCTAAATTGTGCGTCGCAGCGGAACGGGTGCGACGGAGGAGCATTGGACATGGTTGAGGCCGTGACAGCCGCGTCTGCCCGATCCTCTGCCAGGCCGGGGCACCCTGCCCGGCCCGGAGCGATGCCCATGCACGACGCGCGTCGCGGCGGTTTCTGCGCGGATGAAGCCTTCGGCGAAGGCGGCGGTGCCGCAGCGCAGTTCACCAACCCGGCCTGGCCGGCCTCGCTGCGCCGCCGCATCCTGTACGCCACCCCGGAGATGGCCGACTTCGTGAAGACCGGCGGCCTCGGCGAGGTCTCGGCCGCCCTGCCCCGGGCCCTGGTGCCGCATTACGACATCCGCGTCCTGATCCCCGGCTACCGCCAGGTCCGGGCCGCGTTCCCCGACATCCCGGTGGTCGCCCGGCTCGAGGGCTTCGCGGGCGTACCCCCCTGCGACCTCGGCCTGGTCGAGGCCGCCGACGGCCTGCGCATCTACGTCCTGCTGGCCCCCGACCTGTACGAGCGCGACGGCACGCCCTACGGCGACGCGAACGGCGATTTCGGCGACAACGACCTGCGCTTCGCCCGCCTGAGCCTCGCGGCCGCGGAGATCGCCGCCGGCGCCGATTCGGACTGGGCCGCCGACCTGCTGCACCTCAACGACTGGCAGGCGGCCCTCGCCCCGGCCTACCTGGCCTGGCGCGGCCGGCGCATCCCGAGCGTGCTGACGATCCACAACCTCGCCTATCAGGGGCTGTTCCCCCGCGACAGCCTGGGCCGCCTCGGCGTGCCGGATTCGGCGTTCCAGGTCGACGGCGCGGAGTTCTACGGCCAGCTGTCGTTCCTCAAGGCCGGCATCTTCTACGCCTCGCAGGTCACCACGGTGAGCGAGACCTACGCTCGGGAGATCCAGACGCCCGAGATGGGCTGCGGGCTCGACGGGCTGCTGCGCACCCGCGCCGGGCAGGGGCGGCTGGCCGGGATCCTCAACGGCATCGACGAGACCTGGGATCCGAGCACCGACCCGCACCTCGCCACCCGGTTCGAGGTCGACGACTGGAAGGGCAAGCGCGCCAACGCCGAGGCGGTGCGCCAGCAATTCGGCCTCGCGGTCTCCCGCGGGCCACTCTTCGCCATCGTGTCGCGCCTGGTGCACCAGAAGGGCATCGACTTGAGCCTGCAGGCGGCGGAGGCGATCGTGGCCGAGGGCGGACAGCTCGTGGTGATCGGCCAGGGCGAGGGCCGGTTCGAGCAGGCCCTGCGCGGCCTGTCGAAGCGCCACCCGGACGCGGTCGGCGTGCATGTCGGCTTCGAGGAGGCCCAGGCACGGCGGATGTTCGCCGGCAGCGACTTCCTGCTGATGCCCTCGCGGTTCGAGCCGTGCGGGCTGGCCCAGATGTACGCCCAGCGCTTCGGCTCGCTGCCGATCGTGCACCGCACCGGGGGCCTCGCCGACACGGTGGAGGACGGGGTGACCGGCTTCACCTTCGCGGAGGCCTCGGCCCCGGCGTTCGGGTCGGCGGTCCGCCGGGCGTTCGAGGCGTTCGGCCAGAAGAAGCGCCTCAACGCCATGCGCCGGCGCGCCATGGCCGCCCGGTTCGGCTGGGACCAGGCCGCCGACAGCTACGCCGGCCTCTACGCCCGCGCCATGGGCAACAGCCCGGCGCTGCGCTGGCGCGCCGCGTAGGGCTGGCGCTTCGGCAGGCTCTGAATCTGTTCGCGGCGCGGCAGGATATCATCCAGTCCGGATCTGACACGCGTCCTCCCTCCCCCCTTCGCGGGGGAGGGTGGGCCGGCCGTCAGGCCGGGTCGGGAGAGGGGCAGCGCGACGGTTCAGGATCTCACGCCTGTCGCGCGCTTTCCGGAAACGGCGCTCCCCTTTCCCGACCCTTGCTGACGCAGGGGCCACCCTCCCCCGCAGAGGGGGGAGGGATTTACGTCACCGCTCCAGCAAAAAAATCATCGTCGCCAGCGGCGGCAGGGTCAGCGACAGGAACTGCGCCTGGCCGTGGGCCGCCTCCGCGTCGGTGTGGCGGCCGCCGTTGTTGCCGAGGTTCGAGCCGCCGTAGACCCCCGCGTCCGAGTTGAACGCCTCGCGGTAAAAACCCGCCTCCGGCACGCCGACCCGGTAGCCCTCCCGGGGAATCGGAGTGAAGTTCGACACCACGATCGCGACCTCGCCCGGCTTGGCGCCCTTGCGGGCCCAGGCGATGACGCTGTTGTCCTGGTCGTCGGCCACCAGCCACTGGAACCCGGTCGCCTCGACGTCCCGGGTGTGGAGGGCCGGGGTCGAGACGTAGAGCCGGTTGAGGTCCCGCACCACGTCCTTGACGCCCTTGTGCAGGGGATCGTCGAGCAGGTGCCAGTCCAAGCTGATGTCGTGGTTCCACTCCCGCTCCTGGCCGAACTCGCCGCCCATGAACAGCAGCTTCTTGCCGGGATGCCCCCACATGAAGCCGAAATAGGCGCGCAGGTTTGCGAATTTCTGCCAGCGGTCGCCCGGCATCTTGCCGAGCAGCGAGCCCTTCCCGTGCACGACCTCGTCGTGGGAGAGCGGCAGGATGAAGTTCTCCGAGAAGGCGTAGAGCAGCCCGAAGGTCAGGTTGTGGTGGTGGTAGCGGCGGTGGATCGGATCCTCCGACACGTATTTCAACGTGTCGTGCATCCAGCCCATGTTCCACTTGAAGCCGAAGCCGAGGCCGCCCGTGTAGGTCGGGTGCGAGACCCCCGGCCAGGAGGTCGATTCCTCCGCCACCGTGATGGTGCCGGGGGCGTGGCTGTAGGTCGCCTCGTTGGTCTTGCGCAGGAAGTCGATGGCGTCGAGGTTCTCGTTGCCGCCGTAGCGGTTCGGGATCCACTCGCCCTGCCGGCGCGAATAGTCGAGGTAGAGCATCGAGGCCACGGCATCCACCCGCAGGCCGTCGAGGTGGTAGTGCTCCAGCCAGAACCGGGCGTTGGCGGCCAGGAAGGTCGCGACCTCGGTCCGGCCGAAATTGTAGATGTAGGTGCCCCAATCCTGGTGGAAACCCTGGCGCGGGTCGGCGTGCTCGTAGAGGTGCGTGCCGTCGAACAAGCCGAGCCCGTGCGCGTCCAGCGGGAAGTGGCCGGGCACCCAGTCGAGCATCACGCCGATGCCGGCCTCGTGGGCGGTGTCCACGAAGGCCGCGAAATCCTCGGGCGTGCCGAAGCGGCTGGTCGGGGCGAACAGCGAGACCGGCTGGTAGCCCCAGGAACCGTCGAACGGGAACTCGGTGATCGGCAGCATCTCGATATGGGTGAAGCCCATATCCTTGACGTAGGGGATCAGCCGTTCGCCCAGCTCCTTGTAGGTGAGGTAGCGGTTGCCCTCCTCGGGCACCCGCGCCCAGGAGCCGAGATGGACCTCGTAGATCGAGATCGCGGTGTGGCGCGGATCCTTGGCGCCGCGGGTCGTCATCCAGCCGGCATCGCGCCAGTCGAACTCCCCCGTCCCGTGGGTGACCGAGGCCGTCTCCGGCGGGTGCTGTGCCGCGAAGGCGACCGGGTCGGCCTTGAGCGGGATCAGGGCGCCGTCGGGGCCGCGGATCTCGAACTTGTAGCGCTCACCGGCCTTGAGGCCGGGCACGAACACCTCCCAGATCCCGCCTTCCTGCCACAGGCGCATCGGGTGGCGCCGCCCGTCCCACTCGTTGAAGTCGCCGACGACGCTGACCTTGCGGGCGTTGGGCGCCCACACGGCGAAGCGGAAGCCGTCGATGCCGTCGAGCTGCCCCGACTGGGCGCCGAGCATCCGGTAGACCAGGTTGGTGCCGACCTCGCGCAGGGTCGCGACGTCGTAGGGCTCGATCGAGGAGCCGAAGCCGTAGGGGTCGAAGCGGCGCCGCTTGGTCCCGTCCCAGAACTCGACCTCGATCTCGTAGAGCGGCCGGCTCTCGCCCTCGATCCGGGCGACGTAGAACCCGTCCGGATGCCGCTTCTCGAACGGCACGGTGCGCGCGCTCGTCACCAGGGCGGCGGACCGCGCCTCGGGCAGGACGGCGCGGACCTCCCAGGCGTTCGGGCCGACCCGGTGGGGGCCGAGCACCGAGAACGGGTCGCCGTGGTTGGCGGACATCAGCGCGGCGATCGCGTCCGGATGGACGCCCGGATGGGAGCCCGCCGGCGCCGAGGCGGCTCCGGAGTTCGGGACGTCCGCGTTCCGCGCGCCCGCCGCTTCCGGGTCGTTCCGCGGTGCGAAGGTCTCGTCGATCGCCGTCATTCAGTTTCTCCGGGCTCGCGGCCGTCCGTGTCCAGAATGGTGAGAACCCCTCGGGCGGGGATTTCGATCCAGTCCGGCCGGTTGTTGGCCTCGTAATCGACTTCGTAGAGGGCCTTGGTCAGCAGGCAGAGGCGCAGCAGCCGCGTCCGGGTGGCCGGGTCGGTCACGGCCGCCCGCGTCCCCGCCGCGGCCGCGTCGTAGCCGGCCAGGAAGGCCGCCTCGATCATGCCGCGCCACGCCTTGGCCGCGTCCCGCGCCCGCTCCTCGGAATCGCCGAACCGGACGGTGATCTCGCGGATCACGGTCTCGGCCCCGTACGCGAAGGAGCGCATCAGGCCGGCGACGTCGCGCAGCGGCATCGACTTCGCCCGCCGCTCGTCGGCCGGGCGGGAGGGCTCGCCCTCGAAGTCGACGATGATCAGGTCGCTCTCGGAAACCAGCACCTGACCCAGGTGATAGTCGCCGTGGATGCGGATCTTGTGGGCCCCGCGCGGCGCCTCGGTGGACAGCGCCTCGATCAGCGCCTCGACCTCGGCCCGCCGCTGACCCAGCTCCGCGCAGGCGGGCTTGCCGGCATCGAGGCCGCGCTCGACCAGGCCCTTGAGCGCCCGGAAGGCCCGATCGGCCTGGTGGCGCGCGTCCCGGACGAGCACCGCCAGGTCGTCCTCGGCGAACGGCTCGGCCGCGAAGGCCGGGTCGTCGGTCTCGATCGCGAAGGCGGCGTGCATCTCGGCGGTGCGCCGGCCGAGCAGGTCGGCCCAGGGCCGGTGGGCCTGGAACGCCTCCTCGGGGCTGGCGGCCTCGCTCTCGGGGGTGAGCACGACGGTCTCGAAGTCCCGGCGCAGGCCCTCCAGCATCAGCGTCCAGGCGTCGCCCTGGTTCATGACGAACTTCTGCAGGACCGCCAGCGCCGTCCGGGTGCCGTCCTCGGCCACGTGCTCGAGCGTGCCGAGCAGCGCGGGCGTGTTGGAGAAGCCCGCCTGCTCGGTGAGGAAGCGCCCGACCTCGATCTCGGGATGCATCCCCGGCTGCAGGCGGCGCAGCAGCTTGAGCATCATCTTCGAGCCGATGGCGATCGAGGTGTTGCTCTGCTCCGCCGACAGCCGGCGGATGTCGGCCACGTCCACGGTGACGTCCGGATCGAAGGCCGACGTGGTGGAAAAGACCAGCCGCCCGCTCTCGGTCGGGATCTCGGTGCCCTGGCGCATGTCGTCGATCAGGCAGGCCGCGAAGTCGTTGGAGCCGGCCGCCCCGTAGAGCAGCCCGGTCCGCGGCCCGCGGCGCACCCGCGCCACCGCGAAGGGCAGCAGCGTCTCGTCCTCGCGGCCCTCCTCCACGCCGACCGGCATGAAGTATTCGTGGCTCTCGCCGTTGGCGAGCTGCACCTGCAGCCGCGGCAGCAGGAACCGGGCGCTGCCGTCCACGTCCTTGAGGGCGGCGAAGTCGACCACCTTCACGGACCGGATCCGCGAGCCCTTGGCGCCGAACCAGCGCCGGCTCAGCAGGAACGGCGGCACCACGGTGCGCTCGAAGGCGACGCGCTCACGGCCGGACATCAGGCTCTCGATGCCGCCGGTGAGCACCAGGGTGAACAGCTCCGGGGGCTCCTGCTGCGGGCCGATCGCGCCCGAGCGGGCGGCGCTCAACGAGAACCAGTAGAAGCCGTAGGACGGCAGGGTCAGCAGGTAGGGCAGGTCTCCGATCGGCGGGAACTCGGTGCCGCCGGTGAGCTCGATCGGCACCGCGGTACGCAGCTCCGACAGGTCGAGCTGCACCGCCTGCGGGGCCCGCGACAGGTTGGCGACGCACAGGATCCGCTCGTCCTCGTGCTCGCGGATCCAGGCCAGGACCTTGCGGTTCGAGGGATAGAGGAACTGGATCGTGCCGCGGCCCAGCGCGACGCTGTTGTTGCGGATGGCGATCATCCGCCGGGTCCAGTTCAGCAGGCTGGTCTGCGACTGGGTCTGCGCCTCGACGTTGATCGCGTCGAAGCCGTAGATCGGGTCCTGGATCGCCGGCAGGAACAGCCGCTGCGGGTTCGCCTTGGAGAAGCCGCCGTTGCGGTCCGGGGACCATTGCATCGGCGTGCGGACGCCGTCGCGGTCGCCCAGATAGATGTTGTCGCCCATGCCGATCTCGTCGCCGTAGTAGAGCACCGGCGTGCCGGGCATCGACAGGACGAGGGACTTCATCAGTTCGATCTTGCGCCGGTCGTTCTCCAGCAGCGGCGCGAGGCGGCGGCGGATGCCGAGGTTGATCCGGGCGCGCCGCTCGGCGGCGTAGAACGACCAGAGGTAGTCACGCTCCTCGGCGGTCACCATCTCGAGCGTCAGCTCGTCGTGATTCCGCAGGAAGATCGCCCACTGGCACCCCTCGGGGATCTCCGGGGTCTGGCGCATGATGTCGGTGATCGGATGCCGGTCCTCCCGGGCGATCGCCATGTACATCCGCGGCATCAGCGGGAAGTGGAACGCCATGTGGCATTCGTCGCCGTCGCCGAAATACTGGGCGGTCTCCTCGGGCCACTGGTTGGCCTCGGCCAGCAGCATCCGGTCGGGATAGCTGACATCGAGGGCGGCCCGGATCGCCTTGATGACGTCGTGCGTTTCGGACAGGTTTTCGCAGTTCGTGCCGTCGCGCTCGATCAGGTAGGGGATCGCGTCCAGCCGCAGGCCGTCGACGCCCATGTCGAGCCAGTAGCGCATCGTCGCGATGACGGCTTCCAGCACCTTCGGGTTGTCGAAGTTCAGGTCCGGCTGGTGGCTGTAGAACCGGTGCCAGAAATACTGCTTGGCGACCGGGTCCCAGGTCCAGTTCGAGGACTCGGTGTCGAGGAAGATGATCCGCGTGTCCTTGTACGGCGCGTCGGTGTCCGACCAGACGTAGAAGTCGCGCTCGGGCGAGCCGGGGGGCGCCTCGCGGGCCGCCTGGAACCAGGGGTGCTGGTCGCTGGTGTGGTTGATCACGAGCTCGGTGATCACCCGCAGGCCGCGCTCGTGCGCCGCCGCCACGAAGGCCCTGAAGTCCTCCATGGTCCCGTAGGACGGGTTGATGCCCTCGTAATCGGCGATGTCGTAGCCGTCGTCGCGCAGCGGCGAGGGATAGAACGGCATCAGCCAGATCGCCGTGACCCCGAGGTCACGGACATAGTCGAGCCGCCGGGTCAGCCCCTCGAAATCACCGATCCCGTCGTCGTTCGAGTCGAAGAACGACTTGACGTGGATCTGGTAGATGATGGCGTCACGGTACCATTGCGGGTCGCTGCGATCGATCATCGCGTCGCTGCCTCATCGGTCGAAGGTCAAGGGGACCGGCGGTCGGGACCGGCCGGGGCGCGGGCGGTCGGCCGCGCGGCGCAATGGTCGGCGGCGGGCAGGCCCGTCGCCGGTGTCAGACGTGAGGGTGAGGTGCCACGGGTGGCCTCAGCCCGCAACCCGCCGCGGCGCCCGGAGACGCCAGATGACGCAGGATCGCTCGGCCGGATCGAGCGCGATGCGGTGGGTCTTGCCCCGCAACTCGAACCTGTAGCCCTGGATCAGGTCCTCAACCTCCACGGCGCCGTCATCCGGCAGGCCGAACAGCCAGAGCGGCACCTCGTAGGTGCATTCCTGGCGGTTCTTGGGATCGAGGTTGACCATCGTGAACACGCAATTGTCACGCTCCGGCGTCGCCTTGGCGTAGGCGATGATCTGGTCGTTGGAGGCGCCGGTGAAGACCACGTTGCGGAAATCCCAGAGGGCGGGGTTCTCGCGCCGGATCTTGTTCAGCGTGACGATGTGCTCGCGGATGTTGCCGGGCCGGTCGTAGTCCCAGGCCTTCAGCTCGTACTTCTCCGAGTTCAGGTATTCTTCCTTGCCCGGGTAGGGCGCGGCCTCGCACAGCTCGAAGCCGTTGTAGATGCCGTAGACCGACGACAGGGTGGCGGCCAGCGTCCCCCGGATCACGAAGCCCGCCCGGCCGCTGGTCTGGAGGTAGTGCGGGTTGATGTCAGGCGTGTTGGCGAAGAAGTTCGGGCGGTAGTACTCGCCCATCTCGCCGGCCAGCTCCAGGGCGTATGCGGTGAGCTCCTGCTTCGTGTTGCGCCACGTGAAGTAGGTGTAGCTCTGCTGGTAGCCCGCCTTGGCGAGCTTCTTCATCATCTTCGGCCGGGTGAAGGCCTCGGCCAGGAACAGAGCGTCGGGATAGCGGCCGTTGACCTCGGCGATCACCCATTCCCAGAACGGGATCGGCTTGGTGTGCGGGTTGTCGACCCGGAAGATGCGCACGCCCCGGGCGCACCACCCGAGCAGGATGTCGCGCAGCTCGATCCACAGCGAGGGCAGGGCGCCCCCGTAGAAGTGGACGTTCGAGATGTCCTCGTACTTCTTGGGCGGGTTCTCGGCGAATTTCAGCGTCCCGTCGGGGCGCCACTCGAACCATTCGGGATGGTCCTTGATCCAGGGATGGTCGGGCGAGCACTGGATCGCGAAGTCGAGGGCGATCTCCATGCCGAAGGCGTGGCTTTCCGCCACCAGCCGCTCGAAATCCTCCAGCGTGCCGAGGTCGGGGTGCACGGCCTCGTGGCCGCCCTCCTCCGCGCCCACCGCGTAGACCGAGCCGACATCGCCCGGCAGGGCCTTGAGGGTGTTGTTCTTGCCCTTGCGGTTGGTCCGGCCCACCGGGTGGATCGGCGTGAAGTAGAGCACGTCGAAGCCCAGCTCGCGGATCTCGGGCAGCCGCCGGATCACGTCGTCGAAGGTGCCGTGGCGGTTCACGTCCATCGATTGCGAGCGCGGAAAGATCTCGTACCAGGCGGAGAACCGGGCCGCGAGCCGGTCGGCGATCACCGGCAGGACCACCGGATAGCGGCTGAGATTCACCCGCTCGGCGTTCCGGCGGACCAGGCTCGCGGCCTCGGGTTGCAGGATCCGCTCGAGCTGGGCGGCCGAGCCGGTCTCCTCGGCGGCGAGCGCCGCGACCAGGGCGGCGAGCCGCTCCGCGTCGCGCCCGGCGCCGCGGCCGCGGGCCAGGGAGGCGGCGCTCTCGACCAGGGTCACGCCCTCGATCGTCTCCAGGCGGACATCGACGCCGGCGGCGCGCTTCTTCAGGGTGTCGCGCACCCAGGACGAGAACGGGTCGCGCCACGCGATCAGGGTGAATTCGTAGCGGGCGTTGCGCTCCAGGGGGAATTGCCCGGCCCAGCGGTCGTTGTCGACGAAGACCATCGGGTCCTCGCGCCACGCCTCGGTGCCGGCGACCCGCGACAGGATCGCGGCGTCGAGGATCTCGTGGCCGTCGGTGAAGATGTCGGCCTCGACCCGCAGGGATTCGCCGACGACGCGCTTCACCGCCGAACGGCCGCCGTCGAGCTCCGGGCTCACCGCCTCGATCACCACCCGGCCCTCGCCGGTCGGCGTGTCGCGCTCGGGCAGCTGGGCGACCTGGGCGGGCCCGGCGCTGAGGATGCGCAACTCGCCCGGGAGCAGGTCGATGGCGCTGCCGGGATGGAACGCGATCGGCTCGGCCTCGGGGGTCCGGTCGACGAAGGCGCCGAGCATCCCGCCGGTGCGGGCGATGAGGGTGCCGGCATCCACCGGCACCGGCCTGTCCGACGGGTTGTAGAGCACGATCACGGCGTTCTGCGCCGAGGCCGGATGGCCGGTGTCGAAGCGGGCGAGCGCCACGAGGTCGCTGTCGGGGGCCGAGATGCGCATCTGCGCGCCCTCGACGTTGGCGGCCGGCAGTTCAGCCCGCAGGGCGTTGATCGCCCGGATCGAGGCGGAGATGTCGAGGCCGGTGTCGGTCTCGCGGTCGCGCGGGGTGGTCTCGACCACGTGCAGCGCCCGGCGGTAGCCCCACTCGTAGCCGATCGGCATCAGCACGCCGGCCGAGAAGAAAGCAGCCAGCGCGTAGCGGGTGCGCAGGTGCCGCGCCACCGCCTCGGGGCCGCCGCCGGCCTCGGCGGCCAGCCGCTTCATGTCGTGGTTTTCCGGAAAGGCGATCGAGGGCGCCAGCACCCGCAGGCGCTCGTACTGCTCCAGCGCCCAGGGCTTCTGGAGGTCCCACCAGGCGAAGGAGTTGAACAGGTAGTCGAAGCCGGCGCCGGCCGTGGCGCGCGCCTCCTCGAAGGTGCAGCCCAGGGTCTCGGCGGCGAACAGGCAGGCGGGGTCGCGGCCCTTGGCCTCCCCGATCAGGACGCGCCAGGTCTCGGGCGGGACCTTGTAGGCGGCATCGCACCGGAAGCCCGCGACGCCGAGCGCCTGGAGCCGGGCCACGTAGGCGCCCCAGATCCGGGTCAGCTCGTCCCGGGCGGCGGGCGTGTGATAGTCGAGTTCGGCGAGATCGCCCCAGACCGTGCGGATCGTGGGATCGTCCGGGTCGACGGCGCCCGGATGCATGATCGAGCCGTCGGGCTCCTTCATGAACAGGTCGGGCCGCTCCACGGCCAGCCGGGCGTTGTCGGCGGTGTGGTTGATCACGAGGTCGGTCATCACCGACAGGCCCGCGGCCTGCGCGGCGGCGCAGAACCGGCCGATCTGCGCGTCGTCGGGCGTGCCGTCCTGGTCACGGAACCGCTCGTCGAGCCGCTCGGGATCGGCCACCGCGTAGAGGCTCCGCGAGCCGCCGGTCTGGTGGAACGGGTTGAGGTAGATCCAGTCGAAGCCGAGCGCCGCGATCCGGGGCAGCTCGGCCGCCCAGTCGGAGACGCGCCCGACCAGCAGCGGGAACAGGTTGTAGATCCGCGGCCCCGCGGCGCGAGGCGCCGGGGATGCGGGCAGGACGGCCTCGGCCCCGGTCGTCGCGGCGGCGGCTTTGGTCGGTGCGTTCATGCTGGTCTCTGGCTCCTGGTCCATGTCTCGTAACGCCCGAACCGCGCGGGCGTGCCTTGCCCGGGACGGCGCGAATGGTCAGGTCCGCGCGACCCGTCTCTCAGCAGATTCGCATGACAGGTCCGCGAGGGGCCTGCCGATCGTGTTCTTCGTAGCAGCAGCGGACCTGCGCATCCTCCCTCCCCCCTTTGCGGGGGAGGGTGGCCCTCGAAGGGGGTCGGGCCGGGACGAAGTCCCGCAAGAGGGGAGCGACGGTGCAGAAACAAGCTTTGCCCGTCCTGCCGGTCGCGTCATGTCCTGAACCCGGGCTCCCCTCTCCCGACCCGGCCTGACGGCCGGCCCACCCGCCCCCGCAGAGGGGGCGGGAGATCCGCCGATCCGGCCGCGTCCCTCACGGCTCCCGCCGCAGGACCGCGTAGGGCAGGTCGCGCAGGAGCTGGCCGAGATCGGCCCCCTCCCCTCCGGTCTCCACGATCCGCCCCGAGACGAGGTCGCGCCATATCGTGCCCGCCCCGAGATCGACCCGGGTGCCGGCGAACGCCTCGCCCGACCAGACCGCCTCGCCGACGATGCCGGCGAACAGGCGCGGCACCGCCACGAACAGGTCGCCGCCCTCCTCGCCCGGGTCGGTCCGCCGGTAGGCGATCACGTGGGCCGCCCGGTCGCCCCTGGCCTCGACCGGCTCGTAGGCCGCGCTGGCGTAGAAGGCCGGCCGCTCGGCCCGCTCGGCGAGCAGGCGCGCCAGGGTCGCCTGCTTGACCCGCCCGTCCGGCCAGTGCGGCAGCAGGTCGGCCGGTGCGCCGCCCTGCTCGAGCATGCGCTCGAGGGCCGGGTAATCCACCGGGCGGCGGTTGTCGGGATCGACGAACGAAAAGTCCCAGACCTCCGTGCCCTGGTAGGTGTCGGGCAGCCCCGGCAGGGTGCATTTCAGGACCGTCCGGCCGAGGCCGGCCAGCATGCCAAGATGGGCGAGCCGCCGGGCGAAGGGGCGCAGCTCGCGCAGGAAGTCCGAGCCCGGGGCGATCAGCGCCGAGAACAGCTTCTTGACCGCGCCCTCGTAGACCTCGTCGACGTTGACCCAGCTCGACCGGCGCTTGCCCTCCCGCATGGCCTTCTCGCCGTAGGCGATCAGACGGTCGCGGAAGTCCGCGATCGCCGCCGTCTCGTCCCGCTCCAGCAGTTCCAGCGGCCAGGCGCCGAGGATCGCCTGGAAGAACATCCACTGGTCGTTGGCATCCGGGGCCGGCTCGCCGTCGATCCGGGCGAGGTGCGGCCCGGCGGTGCGCTGCCACAGGTCCCAGGCGCCGGCCCAGCCCTCCGGGATCTCGGAGAGCGCGAGCATCCGGGTCCGGGCATCCTCGCCGCGCTTGGTGTCGTGGGTCGCCGTGGTGATCATGGCGTTCGGCCAGTCGCGGGCGCGGGCGATCTGGAGGTCGTGGAAATGCTCGGCGTCGATGCCGTACTCGCCCGGATCGCCGCCGACCTCGTTGAGGCCGAGCAGGCAGGCGTACCGGTAGAACAGCGTGTCCTCCAGGCTCTTGGCCATGACCGGGCCGGTGAGCTGCTGGAACCGCCGGCGGAAGCGCAGCGCCACCCGCGGGTCCGGGCGGCCAGGCCCCGTGGTCTCGATCCGCCCGAGCAGCACGTCGGCGGCGAAATCGTGCACCGAGCGGTCCGGCAGGCTCGACCAGCGCTTGGCCTTGGCGACCGCGCCCTC
Source organism: Methylobacterium sp. CM6246 (assembly GCF_054818005.1). Taxonomy (NCBI): domain Bacteria; kingdom Pseudomonadati; phylum Pseudomonadota; class Alphaproteobacteria; order Hyphomicrobiales; family Methylobacteriaceae; genus Methylobacterium; species Methylobacterium sp. CM6246. The sequence goes on along the minus strand of NZ_JBTXKY010000001.1, from coordinate 3,719,713 downwards.
GATCAGCCGCACGTCCTGGGGCTCGACCTCGCCCTCCTCCAGCTCCGGCGGCAGGTAGCTGCGATAGGTCGGGAAGCGGGCGATGATCTCGATCAGCGCCCGGCGCAGGGCGTTGACGGTGAAGTCGCGGGTGCGCCGGTCGGCATCGGCCACCTCCTTGAGATCGGAGGTCAGCACTTCCAGCTCGCTGGCGAAGCTGATCTCCAGGATCTCGGCCTTGGCGGCGCGGAGCTGGAACCCGTAGGGCTCGTCGAAGCCCGAGGCCCATTCGTACAGGCGCCGGACCTTCCCCTGCCGCTCCTTGTCCACCAGGATGCCGTCGAGCTGGTTGAGCACGTCGTAGCCCGTGGTCCCGGCCACCGGCCAGGGCCGCAGCCGCTCGCCGGGCTCCAGGATCTTCTCCACCACCACGTAGAAGCCCGGGCCGACGGCGGCCTGGAGCGCGCGGGCGTAGCCCAGCGGGTCGGCGAGCCCGTCGATGTGGTCGATGCGCAACCCGTCGATCCGGCCCTCGCGGATGTGCCGGAACACGGTCTCGTGCGAGCGGTGGAAGATGTCGGACAACTCCACCCGCAGGCCCGCCAGCGAGTTCACGTCGAAGAACCGCCGGTAGTTGATGTCGCTCGAGGCCACCCGCCAATGGGCCAGCCGGTAGGCCTGGGCCTCCAGGAGCCGGTGCAGCGGCCCGAAGCTGTCGGGGCGGCCCTTGAAGCCGTTGAGCAGCGCCAGGGTGCTGGCGGTGGCCTCCTGGATCAGGGGCGAGACGCCGTAGATCTCGGCGAGCCGGCGCTTGAGCCCCTCGGCCTCCTCCGGGAAGCCCGTCCGGCGGGTCTCGTCGGTGTCGATCGCCATGGCGCGCAGGCGCTCGGAGATGGCGAGCAGCTCCGCGGTGGTGTCGTCGTCCACCGCGCCGATGGCGGCGATCACCCGGTTGAGGATGGTCGGATAGCTCAAGGGGCGGATCGGCAGCTGGTGCTCGTAGTGCCAGACGCTGAAGGCGCCGGCCTCGGGATCGAACTTCAGCTCCAGCGTGCCCTGCTCCAGGGCCTCGCCGTAGCGCTCGCCCAGGAACGGGATCACCAGGTTGCGGCCGGCGCCGAGGCGCTGCCAGTCGATGTCGAACGCGTCCGCGAAGGGCGACAGGGAGCCCCATTCGAGCACCGAGAGCCACCACGGGTTGTCGGAGCCGCCGACGCCCATGTGGTTCGGGACGATGTCCAGCAGCAGCTTCAGCCCGTGCCCGTGCAGGGTCTCGGAGAGCCGGACGAAATCCGCCTCGCCGCCGAGTTCCGGGTTGATCGCGCCGTGATCGACGATGTCGTAGCCGTGGGTCGAGCCGGGCCGCGCCTTCTGCAGCGGCGAGGCGTAGACGTGGCTGATCCCGAGCTTCTTGAGATACGGGACGATCCGCTCCGCGTCCGCGAAGGTGAAGTCCTTGTGGAACTGCAGCCGGTAGGTCGATTGCGGCGGCGGCACGGCCAGCCGGGCGGAGCCCGAGCGCGGGCCCCGGGACTCGGCCGAGAGCGAGGCCGCCAGCTTGGCGAGCGGTCCCCCGGGGGCGGCGATGTCCACGAGGTCCCGGTCGAGCTTGCGCCGCCAGTTCGGATAGCCCTCGGTGGAGCCCGGCACGTTGGCCTGGGCCAGTTCCGAGACCACGTCCTCGTACTGCACGGCGGTCAGCATCGAGGGGGCGCGGGCGAGGTAGCGGGCGGCGGCCTCGAACGGCGCGGCCTCGGGGGGCTCGGCCGTCGGCAGGAGCTGCTCCCCGGCCAGCGCCTCGGTGAGGCGGCGGCGCTCGACCACCCGCTCGCCGCGCTCGGCCTCGGCGCGATCCTGATCGTACAGGCCCAGAGACTGGCGGGTGTCGGTGTCGACCCCGCGCCACCAGCCGACGAAGGTCGGCAGGTCGTGGGTGGTGATGGCGGTGAGTGCGTCGCGCGGGTAGGCGGACGGGGCCTTGAACCGGCCGTCCCCTTCCCGCTCGAAGGCCAGGATCCGGTAGCTGAGCACGCCGGCCCGCATCAGGGCGTCGGAGAAACCCTCGGGCGCGGTGCCGAGATCCTCGGCGATGACCAGGCACTTGTTGCGGTGGCTCTCCAGCCGCAGCACCGCCAGCATCGGCTCGAACGGCATCGCCACGTAGGCGCCGGCATGGGCGCCGGCCCCCAGCGGGATCAGGAACAGCCGGGCGAGCTGGAAGGCGTGGTCGATCCGGATCGCGCCGGCATGGCGCATGTTGGCCTGGACCAGGGCCCGGAACGCCGCGAGGCCGTCCCGCTCCATCTCCAGCGGGTCGAAGGCGGGCAGGCCCCAGTTCTGGCCCTTGGGGGCGAGCAGGTCCGGGGGCGCGCCGATCGAGACTCGGTCGGCGAAGCGCTCGGGATGGGACCAGATCTCGGAGCCGCCCCGGTCGGCGCCCACCGCGAGGTCGCGATAGAGCCCGACCCGCATGCCGGCCGTGAGCGCCGTCGCGGAGGCCGCCGCGAGCTGGCGGTCGGCGAGGTATTGCAGCCACGCGTGGTAGCCCACCGCCTCGGCCTTCTCGGCCGCGAAGGCCACCACCGCCTCGGTGCCGGCGCGGCGGTACTCCTCCGGCCAGTCGCCCAGCCAATGGGCGCCCTGCTGCCGGAAATGCTCGGACAGGGCCTCGAACACCGCGTGGGCGGCGAGGTCGACGCCGCCCTCCTGGCGGAAGCGCTCGAAGTCCGCGTCGGTGCCGGCCCGGGCCGGGGATTCGAGCCAGAGGGCGCGCAGCACCGGGTCGAGCACGTCGGCCACGCCCTGGTGATCGACGAGCGCGGCCTCGCGCAGGGCCGTGATCGCGTCGGCGCGCTCGGCGAGCAGCGCCTCGGCCCGGGAGCCGGCGAGCCCCGGCAGGCTGCGCGGCGCGATGAACAGCGTCTCGAGGAACAGCCGCGAGGACGGCGAGTAGGGCGAGATCTTGGTCCGGTCGGAGCCGAACAGGGCGTGGACCGGGCTGAGCCCCAAGAACGCCGCCCCGCGCAACGCCGCCTCGCGGGCGGCCTCGCCGGCATCCGCGTAGGTGCCGATGCCGATGTTGGTGGCCGAGCGCAGGCCATAGAGCTGGGCGGCCATGCCCCAGTCGGAGGCGCCCTCCTCCGTGTAGGGCCGCGGGCGCCAGCAGCGCTGGGGCGCGGCGATCACCCAGGATTCGGCCCGGATCCGGCCGGCCTGGACGGTGAGCCGGTGGTAGCCCGGGGTCAGCGGCGGCAGCTCGAAGCCCGCACCCTGGCTCGGCTCCGCCCCCTGCAGGTTGGCCCGGCCCTCGCGGGCGGCGCCGCGCTCGTCCACCAAGCGCCAGACCAGCGTATGCGGGGATCCGTCGGCGACGCGGACCGGCACCCGGGCGGCGCGGCGCGCCTCCACGGGCAGGAGCGGCGGGACCAGGCCGCCGCGCAGGGCCTCGACCTGGGCCAGGCTCTCGCCGATGCCGGCCTCGTCCTCGACCGCGAAGCCGAGCGCCGCCAGCAGGCCGCGCCGGACCTCCAGGGAGGTCTCCACCGGCTTGCCGAAGGCGTCGGTGTATCCGGAGGCGACGCCGACGAGGTCGGCGAGTTTTTCGAGGGGGCTCACGAGCGGGGCTCCGTCAGGAACAGGCCGGTCCAGGCGGGCAGGTCCCGTCCGGTCTTGTCGGGGGCGTTGGTCCAGACCACCCGGGCGCCGCCCGGATCCACCGCGAAGGCCTCTGTGCCGACATTGGCCACGAACCGCAGGGTGCCGGCACCGAACCGCCAGGTGCAGTCGACCACGTCGGCGCGCGGCAGGGTGGCGGCGGCGCCCTGGTAGCCGGATTTCGCCAGCGGCACCACGACCTCCCGCCGCAGGCCCAGCAGGCGCGTGGTCTCGGCCAGCACCTCCCGGTGCGGCGAGCGCGCCCGCTCGGACCAGTCGAGCTTGGAGGCCGCGAAGGTCTCGTGCTCGGTGGGATCCGGGATCTTCGAGGTGTCGTCGGCGAACGCCGCGAAGCTCTTGAACTCCCGGCGGCGGCCCTCGCGCACCGCCGTGTTCAGGTCTTCGTCCGGGGCGAAATCGACGAAGAACAGGAACGGCGTCGAGGCCGACCATTCCTCGCCCATCCAGAGCATCGGGATCTGCGGCGCCAGCAGGAACCCGGCCCGGGCGAGGTCGAGTTTCGCGGGGTCGGCCAGATGCGACAGCCGCTCGCCGAGCGCCCGGTTCCCGACCTGGTCGTGGTTCTGCAGGAAGGTCACGAAGGCCGACGGCGGCAGGTGCGCCGAGGGCTCGCCGCGCGGATGGTTGTCGAGGGTGGCGAACGGCTCGCCCTGATACGCAAACCCCTCCGCCAGGCAGCGGGCCAGGCGCGCGACGGGTTTGTCGGCAAAGCTCTGGTAATAGCCGGCGTCCTCACCGGTGAGCAGCACGTGCCAGCAATGGTGCAGGTCGTCGGCCCATTGCGCGTCGTGCATCTTCGGCCGCCCGGCGCCGTCGCGCTCGAGCCAGCGCGCCTGGTTGGCCTCGTTCTCGAGCATCAGGTGGATGTCGCGGTCCGGGAAGGTCTTGCGGACCGTCTCACCGAGCTCGGCCAAAAAATGGCGCGGCGAATCGTCGAGGATGGCGTGGACGGCGTCGAAGCGCAGGCCGTCGAAATGGTATTCCTCCAGCCAGTACAGGGTGTTCTGGATGAAGAACTGCCGCACCGTGGCGCCGCTCTCCTTGCCGTCGAAGTTGATGCCGGCGCCCCACGGGGTCTGGTGGCGCTCGGTGAAGAAGGTCTTGGCGTAGGCGTGCAGGTAATTCCCGGCCGGCCCGAAATGGTTGTAGACCGCGTCGAGGTAGACCATCAGCCCGAGCCCGTGGGCGGCGTCGATCAGGCCCTTGAGGTCGTCCGGGCGGCCATAGGCGCCGTCGGGGGCGTAGGGCAGGACCCCGTCGTAGCCCCAGTTGCGCGAGCCCTTGAAGTCGGCGAGCGGCAGCAGCTCGATCGCGGTGACGCCGAGCGCCTTGAGATCGGGCAGGCGCGACTGCAGGGCGGCATAGGTGCCCTCCGGGGTCGCGGTGCCGACATGGCACTCGTAGATCACCGCCTCCTCGAACGGACGCCCGGTCCAGGCCTCGTCCGTCCACGCGAAGGCGCGCGGATCGATCACCTCGCTGAGGCCCGAGACGTCGTCCGGCTGGAAGCGCGAGGCCGGGTCCGGCGCCACGAGGTCGCCGTCGACCCGGAATCCGTAACGGGCGCCGGGCTTCACCCCGGGCAGGGCGGTGCGCCGCCAGCCGCCGCCGGATTCCGGCAACGGATGCGCGACGCCGTCGACGACGAGTTCGACGCTCTGGGCGGTCGGGGCCCAGAGCGCGAAGCGCACGCCGCCCCCCACCATCTCGGCTCCGAAATCCATGCTGTGGGCGCGCCGCATCGGGCCACGGTCCTCGTCGTTGGCCGTGCGTCCCGAGGGACAAGCGCGGCAGGGATCATTGTCGTGGGAGAAGGCCCCGCACACGATCCGGTTCCCGCAGCGCAGCTATGGCGACGTGATGAGACGGCCAGCGTGCGAAAAATGGCGCGGGGGACCAAGTGGTAGGCTGTGGGGTCACGTTCGATAGAACAGGACCTGGCTATCCGGGCGGAGTTGCAACAGGGCGTCGAAGTCCCTGAGGTTGCGCGTGAGCACGCAGAAGCCGAGCTTGAGCGCCTGCAGGAACAGGACGCAATCGTGGAGTGCGCCCATGCGGTCGTCCTTTGCATAGCCCTGGATCCGGCAGAGCATGCCCGCATAGACGGCGGCGCTTCCCAGGATCTCGGCGTCGGGCGTGAAGATCCGGTGCGCCGGCATCGCGTCGATCGCGGTTCCGATTGCCGCGACGGCCTGGGCGCTGCGAGGGGCCTTGGGATCGAGGACCCCTACCGTGTGCATCAACTCCTGGATGGCGACAGTGCTGTGGTTCACGATCCGGATGCCGAGGAGATCCTCGACCAGGGGCGGCGCCCGCCCCTGCATCTGGTCGATGTAGACGCAGGTATCGAGCAGGAGGGGACGGCCCGCCTGCGCCTGCCCCTCCAGGAAGGGCAGTGCGGTATCGTCCCGGCGCTGCAACGCCGTCTTCGGTGCCTGCCGACGCAGCCGTTCCGCAGCCTTGAAGGTGAAGGCCACTCGCTAGAAGCTCAGGTCGAGTTCCGGGTCGACCGAGGCCCGCAGCGTGCGGAATACGTCCGCGAAGCCATCCTCGATGGCGATGTTGGCGAGCGCGAACTCGATCAGCGCGGTATCGGAGTGAAGCCCCGTCCGGGCCTTGGCGCGTTCGATCAATTCCGGCGCGACGCGTCCGGAGATCCGGCTGGCCTTGCCCCGGGTCAGGCCGCTTTCCTGCGCGCGGGCCATGACAGCGGTAACGGAAGGGGCAAGGGCTGTCTCAGTCCCTGAGGCCTGCCTCGGCTGCGAACGATCTCCAGCCATGGCGATGCTCCGATGACGTTCAACAAATCGTATGATCAGGCAACGTAACGCGCAGGACCCCCGCGCGCAATCATCTCGCTTCGACCGGCTCGAACTGGGGCCTGCTCTCAACCCCTCGGCACCCAACCGCTCGACACCCCCGCCCCCACGCCCGCCGCGGTGAGCACCAGCACCGAGCGGCCCGGCAGCGGCACCGGCGCGTCCGGCCCGTAGGACGGGGCGCCCGGCGGGACCGTGCCGGCGGCCTCGCCGGTGTCGAAGGCCGGCTGCCAGGGGCCGCCGATCACCGGGGCGAGGCGGAAGTCGAGGGGCTCCACCCCGGCGTTGAACAGCAGCAGCAGGCGGTCGCCGTCCCCGTCGTTGCCGATCTGCATGCCGAACACCTGCAGGCCGTCGTCGGCCCAGTGGTGGTTCTCCATCTCGGTGCCCTCGGGGGCGAGCCAGTGCACGTCCCGGAGGGGCGCCTCGGGGGTGGCCGGGACGCCGGTGAAGAAGGTCCGCCGCCGCAGGGCCGGCTGGGCCCGGCGCAGGGCCAGGAGGTTCGCCACGAAGCCGGTGAGCTGCGGGTCCGGGTCGCTGGTCCAGTCCATCCAGCTGATCGGGTTGTCCTGGGCGTAGGCGTTGTTGTTGCCGCCCTGGCTGCGGGAGCGCTCGTCGCCCATCAGCAGCATCGGCACGCCCTGGGCCAGCATCACGGTGGCCAGCATGTTGCGCTTCTGGCGGGCGCGGGCGCCCAGGATCGCCGGGTCGTCGGTGTCGCCCTCGACGCCGTAATTGCAGCTGACGTTGTGGCCGTGGCCGTCGCGGTTGTCCTCGCCGTTGGCCGCGTTGTGCTTCTGCTCGTAGGCCACCGTGTCGGCCAGGGTGTAGCCGTCGTGGCTGGCGATGAAGTTGACGCTGGCCAGCGGCGAGCGCCGGGACGGGGCGAACACCTCGCGCGAGCCGGTCAGCCCCTGGGTCAATTTCGCCAGGGTGCCGGAATCGCCCTTCCAGAAGCCCCGGGCCGCGTCGCGGAACTTGTCGTTCCACTCGCTCCAGCCGCGCGGGTAGCCGCCGAGCTGGTAGCCGCCCTCCCCGATGTCCCAGGGCTCGGCCACCATCTTGACCCGGGCGAGCACCGGATCCTGCGCCACCGCCTGGAAGAACGCCGCCTGCGGGGTGAAGGCGACCGGCGCGCGCCCGAGGCTGGTGGCGAGGTCGAACCGGAAGCCGGCGATGCCGTAGGCGGTGACCCAGTGGCGCAGGGAATCGAGCACCAGCTGCATCACCCGCGGGTGGCTCGCATCGAGGGTGTTGCCGCAGCCGGTGCAATCGATCGTCCGGCGCCGGTCCGCGGGGTCGAGCTTGTAGTAGCTGGCATTGTCGATGCCGCGGAACGACAGGGTCGGGCCGCTGTGGTCGCCCTCGGCGGTGTGGTTGTAGACGACGTCGAGCCAGGTCTCGATCCCGGCGGCGTTCAGCTCGCGGATCGCCGCCTTGAGGCCGCCGAGCCCGCCCTCCCCGAGGTAGCGCGGATCCGGGGCGAAGTAGCCCAGGGGCTGATAGCCCCAGAAATTGACGAGCCCCTTCTCGACCAGGAAGCGGTCGTCCGCGAAGGCCTGGATCGGCAGCAGCTCCAGGGCGGTGACCCCGAGCTTGACCAGGTGCGCGATGATCGCCGGATGGGCGAGCGCCGCGTAGGTGCCGCGCTCCGCTTCCGGGATGGCGGGATGGGTGCGGGTCAGCGCCTTGACGTGCGCCTCGTACACCACGGTCTCGGTGAGCGGCCGGCGCAGCGGGGCGAGGGCGAGGTCGGGCACCTCCGGGGCCGTGACCACCCCCTTGGGCATGTAGACCGCGCTGTCCCGCCGGTCGATCCGGCTCTCGTTTCCCCGGCGGTGGCCGTAGAGCGCGTCGTGCCAGCGGATCCGGCCCCGGATCTCCCTGGCATAGGGGTCGAGCACCAGCTTCGAGGCGTTGAACCGGTGGCCGTTGGCCGGATCCCAGGGGCCGTGCACCCGGTAGCCGTAGAGCTGGCCCGGCAGCACCCCGCGCAGGTAGCCGTGCCAGACGTCGTCGGTGCGGCAGGGCAGCCGGACCGTGCGGGTCTCGTGCCGCTCCCCCGGCTCGAACAGGCAGATGTCCACCGCGGTGGCGTGCTCGGAGAACAGGGCGAAGTTGACCCCGCGCCCATCGAAATGCGCGCCGAGCGGCGCCGGCACCCCGTCATCGACGGCGATCATGGGCGGGGTCCGGTTTTGTGGGAGGTGGGGGGATGGGAGGGCGCGCGGTCATTCATAGGGTTCTGGATGGCGCTCGGCTCGCAGGGGCGTTCGGTCCAGGTATGACACGCGCCCTTCCTTCCCCGCAAAGGCCGGCGGGTTCGGGGAACGCAGTCCGGATCCTTCCTCCTGGCGGCAGGAGAAGCCGCATCGCAGCGGGCGCGCGCCCTCCCTCCCCCCTTTGCGGGCTGCGGGTCAGACTGGTTGGAAGACCCATCTCCCGAGGAGCGATCCCCCCTATCGGATGACCCGCGTCGTCATTCCTGGGGGCCGAAGGCGAGCCCGGACCCAGAACCGCTGTCGGCGCAAGGGTCGGCGCAAGTGTCGGTTCAAGGGGCGGCGCAAGTGCTGGACACGTCGGCGTCTCTGGATCCCGGGCTCCGCTGCACGGCCCCGGGATGACGGCGCGCGGCCGTATCGGTCAGGTCTTCACGAGGGGAAGACCGAGCCTTCCGCCCTGAGCAGAGATCAAAATTCCGACCAGTCTAACCCGGAGCTCTGCGGCGGAGGGAGGCCCCGGAAGAGGGCGAGAGAGAAGGGCGACGGCTGCAGGACAGGGTTTCACCCGTCATGCCGGTCGCGCCTTGTCGGGAAGCCGGGTTCTCGTCTCCCGATGCGGGCCTCACGGCCGGCCCACCCTCCCCCGCAGAGGGGGAAGGGAGAGGCGCGCCTCGGCTGCCGCCCTGATCCGCCTACTCGGCGGCCGCGGCGGCGGTCGGGGGCTCGCGCTCCATGGTGCGGAAGTTCTCCAGCTCCGACAGGAAGTTGCGGGCCCACCAATCCACGTCCTCGCGGGTCATGCGCTCGACCATCGGCTTCCACCGCGCCAGCCGCTCGGCCTTGGGCATGTACAGGGCGGAGCGGATCGCCTCGGCGACCTCGAACCGGTCGTAGGGGTTGATCAGCAGCGCCTCGGGCATCTGCCGGGCCGCGCCGGCGAATTTCGACAGGACCAGGACGCCCGGATCGTCCTCGCTCTGGGCGACCACGTATTCCTTGGCGACGAGGTTCATGCCGTCGCGCATCGGCGTGACCAGGCCGACCCGGGCCGCCCGGTACAGGCCGGCCAGGACCGGGCGCGGGTAGGCCTTGGTGATATACTGGATCGGCGTCCAGGCCGGGTCGCCGAGCGCGCCGTTGATCTCGCCGACCTTCTCGTTCACGTCTCGGGCGAGCTGCTCGTATTCCGGCACCTCGCTGCGGGATTTCGGGGTGATCTGGATGTAGGTGACGTTGCCGCGCTGGTCGGGATTCGAGGCGAAGAAGCTCTCCACGGCCTCCATTCGCTCGGACACGCCCTTGGAATAGTCGAGCCGGTCGACGCCGATCAGCAGCTTACGGGTGCGCAGGCCCGCGATGGTCTCGCGCACCACCTTGTTGGCGTTGGCCTTCTCGGCCGCCTCCTTGAAGCCGGCGACGTCGATCCCGATCGGGAAGGCGCGGATCCGGGTGCGGCGCCCGTCGACCATCAGCGAGCCGCCGCCCAGCGGGATCGCCCGCTGGGTGTCGACCAGGTTGCGCTGCAGGTTCTGGACGTCGGCCTCGGTCTGCAGGCCGATCAGGTCGTAATCGACGATGGCGCGCAGCAGCTCGGTGCTCGCCGGCAGCGAGTTGAACACGTCGGCGGCGGGCCAGGGGATGTGGTGGAAGTAGCCGATCGGGTTGTCGAGCCCGAGGCCGCGCAGCTCGGCGGCCAGCGGCAGCAGGTGGTAGTCGTGCACCCAGATGATGTCGTCGGGCTCGACCAGCTTGGCGAGCGCCCGGGCGAAGGTGCGGTTGACGCGGCTGTAGCCGGCGTAATCCGAGCGCGAGAACGCGCCGAGCCCCAGCCGGTAATGCATGATCGGCCACAGGGCCCGGTTCGCGAAGCCGGCGTAATATTCCAGGTGGTCCTGCGGGGAGAGGTCGACGACGGCGTACTGGACCCGGCCGCGGTCGATCAGCGTCGGCTCCTCGGAGGGCTCCTCCGAGATGTTGCCGCTCCAGCCGAACCACAACCCCTCGTAGGCGGTGAACGCCTCCTTCACGGCGACCGCGAGGCCGCCCGCCGCAACCGCCTTCCCGCCATCCTCGGGGATGGCGACGCGGTTCGATACGATCACAAGGCGTGCCACGCGGGTCGGCTCCGGATCATGGGCGCGGTCCGCGTCGAGGACCGCGCCGCGCCTGCATCGGGACTTCTCTTATAGCAGAACGCGCGGAGTCCCTGCGCGATCCTTTGTCGAAGCAACCCAAGCGTGAAGCCGGGCGCGGGTCAAGTCGAGCACGCCGCCGCGCCGGACAGGATCGCCGCCCTGTCCGGTGCCGGCCTCCGGGTTCCGAACGCCTCCGACGCCCGTCCGGTCAGCCTTCGAAGGCGATGCGAAGGGAAGCCCGGAGCGTGTTGAAGAGCGGGCGAAGCGTCGCCGTTGTGCAAGCGTGGCGGTTCTGCCAGACCGCGCCTGAACGCCGGCTGAGCGGCGGCCGCGAACCCGCGCGGAGCGGTCCTTCGGGATCGGCCGGAACCGGTGACAGCCCAACCGGTTACTCAGCCATCGCGGGGGCCGCGGTCGCCGCAAGCGGCACCATCCCTGCGCCGCGAGGAGTGTTTTCGAGATGGCCGGCAACGAGTTCCCGCAGGACGCGCCGAAGGACCCGCTCAAGGATCCGCTGCACGATGGCCCCGGCGAGCGCGCCCAGTGGCGCGCGCTGCAGGGCGACGTCGAAGGTCTCGCCGACGAAGCCGCCGAGCGCGGCCGCGGCCTGATCGACGCGGCGCGACTCCAGGCCCAGGACTACGTCGAGCGGCGCAAGGGCGACGCCGCGCAGTCGGTCCACGAGCTGGCGCAGACGATCCGCAATTCCGGCCGCGACCTCGGCGACAAGCCGAACGTGCGCGCCTTCTTCGACAGCGCCGCCGACGGCCTCGAGCAGCTCGGCTCCTCGATCGAGCGGCGCAGCCTCGGCGACTTCTACGGTGAGGCCGAGGCTTTCGCCCGGCGCGCTCCGGTAGCGGTGGCGGTGGGGACCTTCGTGGCCGGCCTGATCGCCGCCCGGTTCATCAAGTCGTCGAGCCTGCCGCCGGAAGCCCCGGACGGCGACGCCCGCGACAGCTTCCGGGCCTGAGACCATGGCCCAGGGTCCTGATCCGCGCCAGACCGGCGCCTCCAGCATTCAGAGCCTGATCGGCGATGCGCTGCGGGAGACCAACGAGCTCGCCCGTAAAGAAATCGCGCTGTTCCGCGCCGAGATGGCGGGCAACGTCCGCCAGCTCATCGTCGGCCTGGCCTGCATGGTCGGCTCCGCGGTGTTCGCCGTGGTCGCCCTGCTGGTCCTGATCGGCGCGTTCGTGAAGTGGCTCGCCACCATCGTGGGCTCCGAGTGGCTGTCGGCGCTCATCGTGGGCGGCGTACTGCTGGTCATCGCCGTCGGCATGGCCCTGTGGGCGCGCAGCGTCCTGTCCCTCTCCACCTTGGCGCCGACGCGTACGACGCGCCAGGTGCGCCAGGATGCCCAGGCCCTGTCGGAGCGCGTGTCCGGATGAGTTCGATGACCGACCTCGAGAAGGAAATCGAGGCGAGCCGGGCTCGGCTCGACGACACGATCGACCAGATCCAGGGCAAGCTCTCGGTCCCGAACATCGTGGACGAGATGCTGGGCAACGCCCGACGCACGCCCGCACTGAGTGGCGTATACGACGGGGCCCTGGAGGCGGTGCGCCGCAACCCGGTGCCGGTCCTTCTGATCGCCGCCGGGGTGGGTCTGCTGTTCAACCGGATGGCACGGGATGCCGAACGCCGCCGGACCCAGGTCTCGGCCGAGCGCGTGGCCACGCTCAACACCGGTACGGCCCGCGGCTACGACCCCGATCTCCCGACGGCGCGTCCGCCCCGCGATCCCCTCGAGACGACCGACATCTGACACCCGAACCGTGACGACCCGAGCCCGGCCGGAGAGCCGGGAGGGGCTCCACCCCCCAGGCGCCGCCGCGACGGACATCCGAGGACACCGCCATGACTGACAAGCCGAATCCGTCCAGCCTCCCCGATCAGCTCGCCGCCGCGGCGGGCATGCCGACCGGCTCGAGCGACAGCAGCCTGCGGCCCGATCCGGCCGGCCACGGCGACACCCGCCCGGCTCCCGGCGAGGCGGCGGGCGACTTCACGCTCCGCCCCGACCCGCGCGGGCTGCACGATCCGCTTCCGCACGGCGCCGCGGCCCGGCCGATCGACGCGGCCGCCACCGCGCGGGAGAACGCCCAGGCGGCCGGCGAGCGCGCCAGCGATCTCGCCGGACAGGCCCGCCAAACCGTATCGGAGTTGGCCGACGACATCGGCGACCGCCTCGGTAGCGCCGCCGACCAGGCCCGCGCGCGGGCCGCTTCGGCCTATGACGATGCCCGGGAGCGTGCCGGGGCGCTGCATAAGCGCAACCTGCGGGCGCTCGACGACATCACCACCCAGGGGATCGACGGTCTCCAGCGCGGCCGCAGCGCGGTCGAGCGCTTCGTGGACGACAATCCGCTGCTGGTGGGCGTCGTCGGCGTCGCCGCCGGCCTGCTGCTCGGCGCGCTGCTGCCGCGCACCCGCCAGGAGGACCGCAACATCGGTCCCTGGGCCGACGAGGTCCGCGACCAGGGTCTGCGCTACGCCCGCGAGGTGACCAGTATGGGCCGCGAGTTCGTTCAGACCGCCCTCGACCCGGACAACCTCAACGCGGCGGTCCGCAAGGCCACGGATCCCGACGGGCATACGCCGCCGGAGAACGAGCGAACCGCACACAACCTCTGATCACGACGAGGAAACCGCCCGCTGGCCCCGAGGCCAGCGGGCGGTTTCTTTTACGCGCGATACAGCCCCGCATGCGTCTCACGGAGCAGGTTCTTCTGGACCTTGCCCATGGTGTTGCGGGGCAGTTCGTCCACGAACAGCACGCGCTTGGGGCATTTGAACCGGGCGAGACGCTCCTCCAGAGCCGCCAGCACGCCGGACTCGTCCGGCGCGTTCGCGCCGCCGACCACCACGGCTGTGACGGCTTCACCGAAATCCGGGTGTGCCAGTCCGATCACCGCGGATTCGACCACGCCCGGCAGGGCGTCGATCTCGGTTTCGACCTCCTTGGGGTAGACGTTGAAGCCCCCTGAGATGATCAGATCCTTGCCGCGCCCGACGATGTGGACGTAGCCCCGGGCATCGACCTTGCCGAGGTCGCCGGAGATGAAGAAGCCGTCCGGCCTGAACTCGGCCGCGGTCTTCTCCGGCATCCGCCAGTAGCCCTTGAACACGTTTGGGCCCTTGACCTCGATCATGCCGACCGCATCCGGGCCCAGCACCGCGCCGGTCTCGGGATCGACCACCCGCAGGGATACACCCGGCAGCGGAAATCCGACCGTGCCGGCGACCCGGTCCCCCGTGTAGGGGTTCGAGGTGCTCATGTTGGTCTCGGTCATGCCGTAGCGCTCGAGGATGGCGTGGCCGGTGCGGGCCTGCCAGTCCCGGTGCGTCTCCGCGAGCAGCGGTGCCGAGCCCGATACAAACAGCCGCATGCCTTTCGCCGCGTCGGGGGTCAGGCCCGGCTCCTTCAGGAGGCGCGTGTAGAAGGTCGGCACGCCCATCAGGGCGGTCGCCCGGCCCATCAGGCTCAGGATCAGCTTCGGATCGAGGCGCGGCAGGAACAGCATGGTGCCGCCGCTCGCCAGCACCGTGTTGGTCGCCACGAACAGCCCGTGGGTGTGGAACACCGGCAGGGCGTGGATCAGCACGTCGTCGGCGGTGAAGCGCCAGATCTCGACCAGCGTGCGGGCGTTCGAGGCGAGGTTGTCGTGGGTCAGCATGGCGCCCTTGGAGCGCCCGGTCGTGCCCGAGGTGTACAGGATCGCGGCGAGATCCTCCGGGCCGCGGGGCACGTCCGTGATATCCGTGTCCTGTCGGTCCGCGGCCTCGGCGGCGCTGCCGGTCCCCGCGGCATCCAGCGTCCAGGTCTCGCGGATGCCGGAGGCGGCTCCGGCGAGGGCGTCGCGCCGGCCCGGGTCGCAGACGAAGATCGTGGGCTCGGCATCGCCGAGGAAATATTCGATCTCCGCCGGGGTGTAGGCCGTGTTGAGCGGCAGGAACACGGCGCCGGCCCGTACGACGCCGAGATAGAGGAAGATCACCTCCGGGCTCTTCTCGACCTGGACCGCCACCCGGTCGCCGGGCTGCACGCCCGCCGCCCGCAGGGCCGCCGCGTAGGCGCCGGAGCGGGCGATCAGGTCCGCGTAACTGTATCGGCGCCCGTCCGGCGTCTCGATCACGGTCTTGGCAGGATCCGGAACGCCGTCCCGGACCAGGGAGAAGAGGTGGTTCGTCATCGTGAGGCTTGAGCTATCACGGGCCATGGGGTTCAGGCAGCCATAGAACCGTTGGCGACCGCCCCGCAATCGCAGGCCGGCTTTCCGCCATGACGTTCACCGGGCGTCGATGCGCGAACCGAGATCCCCTTCAGGGTGAGGAAGCCCCCGGCTCACGCCTCGGCGAGCACCACGGCCCGCGGCGGCGGCAGCTTGGTGCGCAGCTCCCGGGTGACTGCCGGCGAAGCCGCCACGGTGCCGAGATTGGCGTAGGTCTCGTGGTTCTTCTCGATCGCCGCCAGGTCGTAGAGGTAGTTCACCATCAAGCCGTGCGACTGGGCTAGCCCCTTCTTCGCGGTGTCGCCGAGGAAGTTGATCCGGTCCAGCCGGGCGCCGTTGCCGAGGTGGAACCGGGCCACCGGGTCGAGCGGGCGCCCGCGCTCGTTCTTGGCGCGCAGGAAATAGGCGGCCGCGGCCGGGATCAGCGCCTTGCGCACCGCCTCGGCCCGGGCCTTGTCGGCGTGCCAGTCCGGATCGTCCAGGGCCCGCAGGATCTCCACATCCTCGGGCAGCAGCCCCTGCGGACTGTCGGCCCGGCGCTCCCGGGCGAGCCAGGCCGCGAAGCCGGGCACCGGCGAGAGCGTGACGAAGGTCTTCAGCGAGGGCACCTCGCGGGTCAGATCCTCCACCACCTGCTTGATCAGAAAATTGCCGAAGGTGACGCCGGCCAAGCCCTTCTGGCAGTTCGAGATCGAGTAGAAGACCGCCGTGGTGGCCGCCCGCGGCTGCAGCGGCTTGCGTTCCTGCGACAGGATCGGGGCGATCGCCGGGGCGACCTGCTCGGTGAGCGCGACCTCGACGAAGATCAGCGGCTCGTCGGCCAGGGCCGGGTGGAAGAACGCGAAGCAGCGCCGGTCCGGCGGCTCGATCCGGGCGCGCAGGTCGTCCCACCCGGAGATCGCGTGCACCGCCTCGTACCGGATGATCTTCTCGAGGATATGGGCCGGCGTGGTCCAGTCGATGTGCCGCAGCACCAGGAAGCCCCGGTTGAACCAGGATGCGAACAGGTGCTCGAAATCGGAATCGAGGCTGTCGACCGCGTCGAGCACCACCGGGTCCGCCTCGGCCCCGGTGCGCAGCGCCTTGCGCAGGTGGAACAGGTCCTCGCGCATCCGCACCAGGCTCAGCGTGCCGCCGCGGGCGAGGTTGAGGCGGCGAATCAGCTCCTGGCTGCGCGGCTCGGCGGCCTCATGCAGGGTGCCGAGGCGGGCGCGGGTCGGATCGGCCCGGTAGGCGGCGATCGCCTCGTCGACGGCGGCGTGGTCCGCGTCGAAATCCAGCGCGATCGCCCGCAGGAAGACATGACGCTCCGGCTGGCCGAAGCTGGCGTAGCGGTCGAGGATCAGCCGCGCCAGCGCCACCCCGGAGGCCTCGCCGCGCCGGGAGATCAGGTCCTCGCACAGCTTGACCAGCTCGCCCGCGCTGGCACGGCCGCCGATCTCGCCGCGTCCGATGCCGATCAGGTCGCGGCCGCGCTCGCTGATGGTCTGGAGCAGGTCGCCGAAGAAGGAGATCGCCGCCATGACCCTTGCACTGACCCCTGTCGGACCTGACGTCTCTCCGGACCCGTCCGCCGGTCTGCGGAGCGGGACGCCCTCGTCCCGTCACGCAGGGACACGGCGGTTCCCGGCTCCGTCCGCCATTCTATGGTGGCGCAGCCGTCCCGACCAGAGCTTGAGCGGTCGCACGAACCAACGAACGCCCACCCTGCAACTCGAAGACGAACACCGTGTGACGGGTGGAACCAGGGGTTCACCAAGCACCGTCCCGAACGACGGCGTTCGGGGAGGATGCGACGCGGACCCTCAGAGGCGCTCGGCCAGGGTGGCGAGGTCGGCCCGCTCCCGCCAGTCGCCGAGGCCGTGCTGGCGGGCGAAGCGGAGTTCGGCCGCCCGGAGCGCACGTTCCGGATCGCGGGCCCGCGTGATCTCGACGGACCCGATGGTGAAGGGTACCCCGAGGATCTCCCGGGCGAACTCGACGCGGTAGTTCGGCATCCCGTACTCCCTGCTGCAGCGGTTCCGACGTCGCCATGCGGAACGAAACCAGCCCCAGGACCGTATCCGGATGAGGAGCCCCGGTCGGCTTCGGCTGGTCTTCGGCCCTTGGGACGCGACCGGCAGCGCTTCCGCTGCGGACGGCCTGAACCGCGTCGACCGGATATGGTGCGGGGCGCGGGCCCGTGAAGGGGTTCGGGGCGTGGCGGAGGGCTGCAGGCCCGGCGCTTGCCGGACGGCGCGCTCTGCCCGTATCGATCTCGGCCCTGCCCTCCCTCACCCGTACGGACCTCACGATGGCCCCCATCACGGCCCTCCCGCGGCGGCGCGCCCGCCTGCTCCCGATCCTGCCGTGACCACCATCCTCGACGCGAAGGCCCGGCTCGGCCTGACGCTGATCGCCGGCGGGGCGGTCGCCAACATCTATTACAATCAGCCGCTGCTCGGCCTGATCGTATCCGAATTCGGCGACGCCGCCGCCCTCTGGGTGCCGACCACGGCCCTGGTCGGCTACGGGCTCGGCATCATCGGGCTCGTGCCCCTGGGCGACGCCCTGCCCCGCCGCCGCCTGATCGTGGCCCAATGCCTCGGGCTCTCCGTGGCACTGCTCGCCGTCGGCCTCGCGCCGAACCTCGCCTGCCTGGCCCTGGCCCATCTGGTGGTCGGCGTCCTCGCCTGCGCGGCGCAGCAGGCGGTGCCGTTCGCGGCCGAGCTTGCCCCGGATGCGAGCCGCGGGCGGATCGTCGGCCAGGTGATGACCGGACTGCTCACCGGTATCCTGCTCGCCCGCACGGCGAGCGGGTTCCTGGGGGCGCATCTCGGCTGGCGGGCGGTGTTCCTGGCCGCCTCGCTCCTGGCGCTCGTCATGGCGGGCATCGCCCGCGCCACCCTGCCGCACACGCCGCAGACCCATCCGCTGCGCTATCGTGCCCTGATGCTGTCGATCCTGCACCTCGCCCGGTCGCAGCCGGTCCTGCGCACCGCGAGCCTGTCGCAGGCGCTGCTGTTCGCCGCGTTCAACGCCTTCTGGGCGACCCTCGCGCTGCTGGTCGAGGGCCCGCCCTTCGGGCTGTCCGCCGCCGGGGCGGGGCTGTTCGGGGTGATCGGGGTCTGCGGCGCGTTCGTCGCCCCCGTGTCGGGCCGCTTCACCGACCGGAGTGGCGCCCGGCCCGTGGTGCTCGGCGGCAGCCTGATGGTCGCCCTGTCGTTCCTGGTGCTGTGGGCCGGGGGCACGTGGTCGCTCGTCGCCGTCGGGCTCGGCGTCCTGCTGATCGATATCGGCATGAACGGCGCGCTCATCGCCAACCAGACCCGGGCCTACGCCCTGGTGCCGGGGGCCCGGGGCCGCATCAACACCGTGCTGTTCACGACCCTGTTCGTGTTCGGGGCGCTCGGCGCCTTCGCGGGCTCGCAGGCGTTCCTGATGGTCGGCTGGCCGGGGGTCTGCGCTGTGGGGCTGGTCTTCTCGGTGCTGGCCGTGCTGGTGGCGGCCCGCGACCGGCACGGGCTGGCAGCGCCGTCTACCTGAGCACCCGCGACAGGCGACACCACGCCGCCTTCCCGGCCGGCAGGCCGAAGCGCAGGCGCTCGGGCCGCTCGGGGAAGCGCCGCACCGCGATGCCGCCCTCGGCGAGCCGCCGGTACAGGCCCGGGCCGTCCGCGAAGTCTGCGGTGCGGAACAGGCTGGTGCCGCCGATGACGGTTCCGCCGCCGCGGGCGATCAGCCGGTCGAGGCGGCCCGCATCCGCCGCCCGCGACCGGGCCGCCTCCGCGCGCCAGTCCACGTCCGCCAGGGCCGCCCGCCCGATCGCCAGGGCCGGCCCCGACACCGCCCAGGGACCGAGCGCCGTGGCGATCCGGCCCGCCGTCCCGGAATCCGTCACCGCGAAGCCGAGGCGCAGGCCGGCGAGCCCGTAGGTCTTGCCGAAGGAGCGCAGCACCACGAGCCCAGGTCCGACATGCGGGCACAGGCTCGCCACCGGCTCCAGGTCCGCGAAGGCCTCGTCGGCGACCAGCAGGCCGCCGCGGGCGCGCAGCGTTTCCGCCAAGGCGAGCCGATCGGCGAGCGGATGGGTCCGCCCGTCCGGGTTGTTCGGATCCACCAGCACCGCGACGGCCGCATCGCCGACCGTCTGGATCCCGTCGACCTGCGCCACCGCGTGCCCCGCCCGCGCCCAGGCGGCGGCGTGCTCGGCATAGGTCGGGCCGACAACCGCCACCCGGG
This sequence comes from Methylobacterium sp. CM6246, assembly GCF_054818005.1. NCBI lineage: Bacteria > Pseudomonadati > Pseudomonadota > Alphaproteobacteria > Hyphomicrobiales > Methylobacteriaceae > Methylobacterium > Methylobacterium sp. CM6246. Next base: position 3,700,430 of record NZ_JBTXKY010000001.1, on the reverse strand, counting down.
TCGGGGCCACCATCCGGGGCAGGGTCTCGATCAGGATCTGGGTGCCGGGGGCGGGCACGACCTGGGCGGCGCCCGGAGCCCCGTACGCCGCCGCGGCCGCCTCCCGTAGGGCCTCGACCTCGGCGGCGGCGGGAAGCCGCGTCCAGGCGCTGGCCTCCATCGGCGGCACGCGATACGGGACCGGATTGATCCCCGTCGAGAGGTCGAGCCAGGGTTCCGGCGCGTCTGGAAAGGCGTCCCGAAGCCCGCCGAGATCGCCGCCATGGGGGATGACACCCGGGATCGCCCCCGGCCTCGGAGCGGGATTCCAGAAACGATGGTTCATCCGCCCGACACGCTCGCCATCCTCGCCCTTGCCCTCGGGATCGAGGCGGCGTCCGGCTACCCGGACGCGCTCTACAAGGCCATCGGCCACCCTGTCACCTGGATCGGCCGGCTGATTTCCTGGCTGGAGCGTGGCCTGAATCGCGGTTCCGGGCGCCGCCGCCGGGTCGCGGGCTGCGTCGCGCTGGTGCTTCTTCTGGCGATCACGGGGCTTCCGGCCTGGGCGCTCACCGGCCTCGCCCTGTGGGCGGGTCCCCTCCCCGCCTTCCTGCTGCTCGGCCTGCTCTGCGCGAGCCTGCCGGCGCAGCGCAGTCTCAACGACCACGTCGCGGCCGTGGAGACCGCCCTGCGCGACGGCGGCCTGGCGGCCGGGCGCCGCGCCGTGTCGATGATCGTCGGGCGCGACCCGGACCAGCTCGACACGCCGGCGGTGTGCCGCGCCGCCATCGAGAGCCTGGCGGAGAATTTTTCCGACGGGATCGTGGCGCCGGCCTTCTGGATCGGGTGTCTGGGCCTGCCCGGCGGCGCACTCTACAAGGCGATCAACACCGCCGACAGCATGATCGGCCATCGCAGCCCGCGCTACGCGGCCTTCGGCTGGGCGGCCGCCCGGCTCGACGACCTGGTGAACCTGCCGGCCTCCCGGCTCGCCGGCCTGCTGATCGTCTGTGCGGCGCTCCTGCGCGGCGCCGACGCACGCGGCGGCCTCCGGGCGATGGCCCGCGATGCCGGCCGGCACCGCTCGCCCAATGCCGGCTGGCCCGAAGCCGCCATGGCCGGTGCGCTCGGCCTGAGGCTCGCGGGTCCGCGGGTCTATGACGGCACCCGCGTCCCCGACGCGCATATGGGCGACGGCCGGGCCGAGGCCACGGCCGACGACATCGCCCGGGCCCTGACCCTCTACCGCACGGCCTGCCTGCTTCAGGGCGGCCTCGTCCTCACCCTGCTCGCCCTCTGGTTCGCCGTGCTGGGCTGACCCGACGGCACCGCCTGCGCCAGGGCTCTGGGTTGCATCATTTTTTTCGAAAGCCGGGACCCGCCTTTCGGGAGGATGCGCTACGCTGGGTTGAGCGGTCAGGGAGAAGCCGATGCGCGCGGTGTTCGTCGATGCCAGCGAGACCCTGGCGGCGGTGGCGCACCGCCTGCTGCGGCCGGACGATCCCGCGTTCGCGATCAACCTCCAGCCCGACATCGCCCCGGAGGACCTGCCCGCCCTGCTGGCCGGCGCAGAGATCGCGGTGATCGACCACACCGCCCTCCCGGTCGACGTGGCCCGCGCCTGCACGGGATTGCGGCACGTGGTGTTCCTGGGCACCGGCGCCCGCAGCTACATGGACCCGGAAGCGCTCCGGACCGCATGCGGCGTCACGGTCCACACGATCAAGGGCTACGGCGACACCGCGGTCGCGGAATGCGCCTTCGCGCTGATGTGGGCCGCCGCCCGGGGCCTGCCCGAGATGGACCGGGCCATACGGGCGGGGCGGTGGCTGCGCACCGAGGCGATCCAGCTCACCGGCAAGACCGTCGGACTGATCGGCTTCGGCGGGATCGCGGGCGAGATGGCACGGCTCTGCCACGGCGCAGGCCTGCGGGTGCTGGCCTGGAACCGGACGCCGAAGACGCATCAGGGCGTCGCGTTCGTGTCCTTGGAACAGCTGCTGCAAGAGAGCGACGTGGTCTCGCTCCACCTGCTCCTGACCGACGAGACCCGCGGCTTCCTGTCGGCAGCGCGCATCGCCGCGCAGAAGCCCGGCGCGATCCTGATCAACACCGCCCGGGGGGCGTTGATCGACGAGGATGCCCTCGTCGAGGCGCTTCGCACGGGGCGGATCGCCGCGGCCGGGCTCGACGTGTTCGCGGTCGAGCCGCTTCCCGGCGACCACCCGCTCGCGGGCCTGCCGAACGTCGTCCTGTCGGCGCATTCGGCCTTCCGCACGCCCGAGGCCAGCGACAACCTGATCGGCGCCGCCCTCGACCATTGCCGGCGGATTGCCGTCGGCTGATCCCGTCAGTGCTCGGTGCCGGGCATGTTCGCGCGCGGCGTGCCGCCGTGATCGCGGATCACGCTGGAGCGTTCCGGCGAACCCTTGGCGTCGGCGACCTGCTTCCGTGCTGCGGCGGCCAGGAACCAGACGCCGCCCAGAGTGCCCAGGGCGAGGATCAGAAGCGGAATGCCTTCGCTCATTGCGGTACCCTCATCGATGATGTCCCGCGGGAGCGCGAGGTCACATCATCGTGCCGGATTGAGCGGCACGATGAAGGATAACGCGCGATGACGACCGATGTTCAGGCGGCGCGGGGCCTCGTCGTCGCCGCCCCGCGCTTGGCCGCATCCCGCCGCAGGGCGGAGAGCACCACGAACATCGCCCCGGCGCCGATCGCCAGGCAGGCGGACAGGAACAGCATCGGCACGAGGTCGCTCTTGGTCTGGTCGCGGATGAACGGGACCATGTTCTGCGCGACGAAGCCGCCGAGGTTGCCGACCGAGTTGATCGCCGCGATCCCGGCCGCCGCGGTCGCCCCGCGCAGGAAGGTCGCGGGCATCGACCAGAATACCGGCTGGGCCGAGAACGTCCCAGCCGCCGCCACGCACAGGCACGCGAACTTCACGGCGTTGCCCGGCAGGATGACGCTCAACGCCAGCCCGGTCGCCCCGACCAGCGCCGGCCCGACCACGTGCCAGGTCAGGGCGTTGCCCTGGGCGCTCGTGCGGGCGGCGTGGCGGGGAACCCACCACAGGGCGACGGCCGTGGCGACCCACGGGATGATGTTCAGGAAGCCGTTGGTGAGGTTCGAGACGCCGAAGCCCTTGACCACCGTGGGCAGCCAGTAGCCGAGCCCGTAGGCGGCCAGCGGCAGCGATACGTAGACCCCGGCGAGCATCAGCACGCGCTTGTCGAGGAGCGCCGCGAAGGGGTTGCCGTGATCCACGAGGCCGCCGCCCTCGCGCTCGGCCCGGAGCGTCCGAGCGAGCCAGTCGCGCTGGTCCTGGGACAGCCAGGGCGCCGTCTCGGGGCCGTTCGGTAGGACCAGCAGCACGATCGCGGTCATCACGATCGCCGGCGCCCCGGTGGCCAGGAACACCCATTGCCAGCCCGCCAGCCCCAGGACCCCGTCGAGGCCGAGCAGCGCCCCGCCGATCGCCGCCCCCACCGCGTTGGCCACCGCGCTGGCGATCATGAACCAGCCGATCATCCGAGCCCGGTGCTCCTGCGGGAACCAGAGGGTCAGCGCGAACAGCACGCCGGGGAAGAAGCCGGCCTCCGCGGCGCCGAGCAGGAAGCGCAGCACGTAGAACATCGCGGCGTTCTGGGTGAAGCCGAGGAGGAGCGTGACGATGCCCCAGGTGAACATGATCCGGGCGAACCAGACCCGTGCGCCGACCCGCTCGAGGAACACGTTGGCGGGCACCTCGAACAGGAAGTAGCCCAGGAAGAACAGCGACGCGCCGAGGCCGTAGGCGGTCTCGCTGAGACCCAGGCTGCCGACCATGTCCAGCTTGGCGTAGGACACGTTCTGCCGGTCGATATACGCGATCAGGTAGAGGAGGCCGAGCAGCGGCATCAGCCGCAATGTCACCGTGCGGACGGTGCTCTCGGCGAAATCTTCCCCAGCCGGGGATTGCGTGGGGGGCATCTGGCGTTTCCTCTGGGTCCGTGCGGCCCCTCGTGGCGAGGGCCGGCATTACACAGAGTAATCCCTGGCCCGGCCCTCGCCTACCGGGCAAGCGCCAGCAGCCGGTCGCAGTCGACATGGGCCGCGATGTGTCGCGCCAGGCCGTCGAGCGCCGCCTCGACCCCGGCCTCGTAGCCCGCCCCCTCCGAGACCGTGCCGAGGCGGGCGAGCCAAGCCGCGCGCTGGGCATCGTGTGCGAACAGCCCGTGCACGTAGGTCCCGGCCACAAGCCCGTCCGCCGAGACCGCCCCGTCGGTGCGCCCGTCGGAGAGCCGCAGCAGCGGCCGGGCCGCGTCGGGGCCGTGCGTGGCGCCGATATGCATCTCGTAGCCCGAGAACGGCACCGCATCGGACAGGCTCGTGCCGGTGGCTTCGGCAAGGCGCTTGTGCGGTGTCATCACGGTATCGACGTCGAGGAGCCCGAGCCCCGGCACCGTGCGGGGCGCCCCCTCGATCCCGTGCGGATCGGCGAGGCTGCGCCCCAGCATCTGGTAGCCGCCGCACAGGCCGAGCACCCGCCCGCCCCGCCGGACATGGGCGCGCAGATCGACGTCCCAGCCCTCGGCCCGGAAGAAGTCCAGGTCGTCGATGGTGGTCTTGGAGCCCGGCAGCAGGACCAGGGCGGCGTCCGCCGGGATCGGCGTTCCGGGGCGCACCAGCACCACCGACACCCCGGGCTCGGCCCGGAGCGGGTCGAGGTCGTCGAAATTGGCGATGCGCGGAAGCACCGGCACCGCCACCGTAACGGTCCCGGCCGGGCGCGGCCCGGAACCCGCCAGCCCGAGCACGTCCTCGGCCGGAAGGCGCGCGGCCGCGGGGAAGTGCGGCACGAGGCCGAGCGGCGCCCAGCCGGTCCGCTCGGCGATCAGCCGCATCCCGTCGGCGAACAGGCTCGGGTCGCCCCGGAAGCGGTTGACGATGAAGCCGGCGATCATCGCGGCGTCGGCGGGATCGATCACCGCCCTTGTGCCGACGAGGCTGGCGATCACTCCGCCCCGGTCGATGTCGCCGACCAGCACCACCGGCGTGTCGGTGGCCCGGGCAAAGCCCATATTGGCGATGTCCCCGGCCCGGAGGTTCACCTCGGAGGCCGAGCCCGCGCCCTCGACCAGCACGAGATCGGCCTCCGCGGCCAGGTGCGAAAAGCTCTCCAGGACGGCGGGCATCAGCCGGGGCTTCCAGGCCTGGTAGTCGCGGGCCTTCACGGTGGCGACCATCCGCCCCTGCACCACCACCTGGGAGCCGACCTCGCTCTGGGGCTTGAGCAGGACCGGGTTCATGTGCACGGACGGCGCCACCCGGGCGGCCCGGGCCTGGAGCGCCTGGGCCCGGCCGATCTCGCCGCCATCCGGCGTGACGGCGGCGTTGTTCGACATGTTCTGCGGCTTGAACGGCCGCACCGCCAAGCCCCGGTCGGTGAAGGCGCGCGCCAGCCCCGCCACGAGCAGCGACTTGCCGACATCGGAGCCGGTGCCCTGGATCATCAGGGCCTTCTTGCGCGTGGGCTTCAGAACTCGATCCCCTCCTGAGCCTTCACGCCGGCCGAGAAGTGGTGCTTCACGCTGCCCATCTCGGTGACGAGGTCGGCGGCCTCGATCAGGGCCGGTTTGGCGTTGCGGCCGGTGACGACCACGTGCAGGTCCGGCCGGCGCGCCTGCAGCGCGGCGACCACGGCATCAAGGTCGAGATACTCGTAGCGCAGGGCGATGTTGAGCTCGTCGAGGACGAGCAGGCGGATCGTGGGATCGGCCATCAGGCCCTCGGCCACGTCCCAGGCGTGGCGGCAGGCGGCGATGTCCCGGGCCTTGTCCTGGGTCTCCCAGGTGAACCCCTCCCCCAGCGTGTGCCAGGCGACCTTGTCGCCGAACACCGCGACCGCGTGGCGCTCGCCGGTATCCCAGCCGCCCTTGATGAACTGGACCATGCCAACCCGCCAGCCGCGACCCAGCGCCCGCAGCATCAGCCCGAGCGCCGCCGTGCTCTTGCCCTTGCCGGGGCCGGTATGGACCATGAGCAGGCCCTTCTCGACGGTCTTGGCTGCCACCTCGGCATCCTGCACGGCCTTGCGCTTCTCCATCTTCTCGCGGTGGCGGGTCGCGTCGTCGCTCATGCGGAGGCTCCGGGAATGAGGGCTTGTACGGGGGCTTGCGGCTTCACCACGAGCGGCAGGCCCGCCACGGTGAGCACGACCCGGTCGGCCCGGGCGGCGAGCCGCTGGTGCAGGCGCCCGGCCTCGTCGCGGAAGCGGCGGGCGAGGGCGTTGTCCGGCACGATCCCGAGCCCGACCTCGTTGCCGACCAGCACCAGCGGACCCGGCGCCCGCGCGCAGGCGGCGATGAGCCGCGCCACCGCGTCCTCCAGGTCGGCTTCGGCCAGGATCAGATTGGTGAGCCACAGGGTGAGGCAATCGACCAGGACGGCCCCCTCGGCCTCGGCAACCGCCTCCGGCAGAGCGAGCGGAACGTCGCGGGTCCGCCACGCTCCGGTGCGCCGGGCGCGGTGCTGGGCGATGCGCGCGACCATCTCGCCGTCGAACGCCTGCGCGGTGGCGAGGTAGAGCCACGGGCCGGGGCAGGCCTCGATCAGCCCCTCCGCGTAGGCGCTCTTGCCGGAACGCGCCCCGCCGAGGACGAGGGTCATGCGGGGCGGGATCTGCGGCATGCCCCTCCATCGCCCCAACCCGTCCCGGGGTCAAACCCGAGCCCGCGTGCGGATCGACGGTTGCCGGACGCGCCGCCGCCGACTATAGAACCCCGGCCTAGCCAAAGCGCCCTTCGTCTAGCGGTCCAGGACGTCGCCCTTTCACGGCGAAAACACGGGTTCGATTCCCGTAGGGCGCGCCAGGGTTTTCAGGCGCTTAACTTATACTGTTCTGGCCGGCGTCCAGTTTGTGCCCAGTCGAACGGGATGGACAACCCTGGACGATGGTGGCTTCGGTCGGCCATCAGCATGTCGCCAATTCCGACCGATGGAGCGTCGCGCTTGCCTGAACCGTGGGCGTTGGCTCGGGATGGGTTCAAGCTATGCTCAGCGGCACGGTTCCGATCTTGCGGTTTATCCGGCCTCGTCCCCCCCCCTTTCATCCCTGCTGCCTCGCAGCCGCGCGCCTATGAAGGTGCACACTGTCGGGCGGCCAGCTCCTGTTCCACCTAATCGGCAAGCTCTCCGAGACCACCACGATCGTGGTCACCACCAACCTCGCCTTCGGGGAATGGCCCAGCGTCTTCGCCGGCGACGCCAAAATGACCCCGGCGCTGCTCGACCGGCTCGTCCACCATTGCGGGATCGTCGAGACCGGCAAGGAGAACTGGCGCTTCCAGAACCGCGCCTGAGGCCGGCACACGCATCGCGTCCGCTGGCCCCCGATCTGACCGGCTGTGCCCCCTCGACTCGCTACGCCGGGCTGATCAGGGGCGTCCCGCCATACCCATCCTAGGGGTCAATGTTCAACGCTGTTTGACAGCAGGTAGACCGGGCCATGGGGTAAGCGCAGTCGGAGCCCCTATCTAGGAGTGTGCAGGAGCTTACGGAGGACAACATGGGTAGCGAGAGAGCGGTGCTGGCAGGCGGATGCTTCTGGGGTATGCAAGACCTGATCCGGCGTCAGGAAGGCGTGCTGTCGACCCGGGTCGGCTACACCGGCGGCGACGTGCCGAACGCCACTTACCGCAACCACGGCACCCACGCTGAGGCCATCGAAATCGTCTACGACCCGACACGGACGAGCTTCCGGCGCGTGCTGGAGTTCTTTTTCCAGATCCACGACCCCACCACCCCGAACCGCCAAGGCAACGATCGCGGCCTGAGCTACCGTTCGGCGATCTACTACACCGACGACGACCAGCGTCGGGTGGCGGAGGACACCATCGCCGACGTCGACGCGTCCGGCCTGTGGCCCGGGAAGGTCGTGACCGAGGTGGCGCCCGCCGAAGACTTCTGGGAGGCCGAGCCCGAACACCAGGATTACCTGGAGCGGCGGCCCGATGGGTACACCTGCCACTTCGTCAGACCGAACTGGGCCCTTCCCGTACGGTCCGCGGCCGCGCAGAATTCCTGATCCACCGAAAGGCGTTGGCGCACCTGAGCGTCAACGCCGCAACGAGGGGCCGCGATTATCGTAAAGTCGCAGATTCCCCGTCCTCCAGGCGCCGTTCCTCGCCATCGGGACCGCCCCGTGCGACGTGGTCGCTCAGGCGGCCCAGGTGCTCGAAGACGTGTTCGAACGCCGCCGTGACAGCTTTCTCGAATGACCCGTCGCCCTTGCCGTGGGCGTCCTTGAGGGCGCCAAGCAGGGCGCGGTGCTTCTCAGTATCGGCAGACATGCGTTTCTCCCGGCCGGCGACCGTACCGACTTGGTGAGCCAAGCTCCTTCATCGGTCCCGGTTCCTGTCGGGTGACGCCCGCTCCGATCGCAGGGTGCCGTTCACCACCGGTCACGCGAGGAGCGGGGCCTGGTAAAGAGCCTGCCGCTCTTTGGGATAGAGGACCGAACCGGATGGTTCGTGCCGAATGCGTTTAATTGCGGCATCAAGCACCTGATCGTTGCAATCTCATCGCTGGCGGCATGACTGCTTCCCGCCAACTGGGGAAAAACCCACGCCATGCTTTTGCCGCCCGTCTCACCGTTGACGTGACCTGACCCCTCAAAAGTCGTCCTCCCTGAGGTATGGCTTTGAGCCATGCTGGCGTTGACCCCGTTTGCCAACCAAGGCCTGTGCAAGGTCTCGGGCTGGTGAGGGTCCCCGGGTCTTGGTCCGGCCGAAAGGTGAGCCTCCGGGTCTCACTCGGCGGCCTGTTGCGGGCGCCGAACACTCTGTGCCCCCGGTACCCCAAGACCGATCGCCTTCGCGATCGCCGAGCGTTGCTCGGCGTAGCTGGGGGCCACAGTCGGGTAGTCGTTGGGCAGGCGGTAGCGGGCACGGTACGTCTCAGGCGTAAGGCCGTGGGCGGTGAGATGTCGCTTTAGGGTTCTGTACAAACGTCCGTCGATAAAGCTCATGATGTGGTCATGCTGGACCGACCTGCGGATCTGTGCAGGACTCGGGACTTCAGTGGTTGCGATGGCTGAACGGCGTTCGTCGGATGGCTGCTCCAGGTTGCAAAGTGCCCAGTGAATGGACTCGAACAAACCTGGCAGATCGGTCGCCGCGATGTGATTGTTGGTGACATAGGCGGCCGTGATCTCAGCTGCTAGCTCAAGGCATGAGTGTGGCAGTGATTCTTGAGAAGACATTTTGGGCATTGGATTTTTCCTTACATGGCCTTCTGCTGTCGGCGAAAGCATGAGACTGATTCCTCTTGCTGGATCTTGGCATGGCCAGTAAGTATTCGAAGGAATCAGGGGCCTGCCGCTGGATTTTCGGCCAGTTCCAGCGACAGGAAGATGCTATTGGGCGGCAACATAAGATGTGCGGCGGCGCGGTTTTTAGGTTTCGCTACCTGGAGATGTTGTGCGGGATGATCGTCATTTCAGCTTGGAAAGGCGAAATCCAAGTTCGATCAGTACAACGTCAACAAGTTCGCGTAGCTGCGGATCGACCAGTTCGTTGACGGTCTGTCGCAGATCCAGGGCCTGCTCGGCGGCGCGCCTTATGAGCTCACCCCCGTTGTCGACATGGCTGCCATCGGCCAGCGCGTTGCTCATGAAGGCGGCCTTCTTTAGCTTGCCAACCGGGCGGCGACCCGGCTCTCCGGCGCCAAGACCGAGTCCGTGCTCCCGCGCATCTTCTGGAGTTGTCGGAGGCTGCGGCCGTCGAAGCCGGCATTGACCGCGACGATCTCGACGTCATCGATCGTCTGCGGAAGCCCAAGGGGCAGGGCATGGATGTGCAGCTGAAGCAGCCGTAGAAGCCAACTCGTTGGCATCTCGGAGACGAAGCCTTTCAGGCCACGAGGCAGCCCCCACTCGACGATGCCCGTGAGAATGGCCAGAGCTGTTGGATTGAGCCGACGGCCCGAGGTGCGGGCGGGGCCGGCGACGCCGATCCGACTCCACTCGACGATATGCGGCGAGGCGGGTGGCACGCCTTCGCAAAGCTGCGGCAAATGCGTGGACAGAACGTAGGGGCGTAAAGTTGGGAGGAGCCTGGAGTATCCCACAACCTCATCGTCGTCGACTGCGAGAAGATGGACGGCATGTTCATCGTCGAACTCGTCGATCTCACGCTCGTCATCGCGCGCGATTGCCGCCCAGCCCATCTCCTCCACGAAAATTCTATGCCGCAGGCGCCACGCTTGCTCCATTAGCTCTCGGTTATGATCGATATTCGCGGCAGTGATGACTTTAATCATGAAACACCTCCGTGCTTGGTGTGCCCGCCCGACGAGGCGCGCGACACCACGCGAACGCGTGGTGTCCGCCTGTTTGTTGCGCGGTGCGGGCTATTTCCGGAGATGAGGTCTCGGTGCTATCGTCGGTTGAACCGCGGCTCGAAGCTTTCGAGAGCAGACGATAGGGGCTGTCGTGAGCCGAAAATCACTCGATCACACGCTCAAGTTGCTTAAAGAGCTTGACCGAGCCGGCAGCGTTCCCGAGGTGGTTTCAACGGTACACCGCCAACTCGCGGGTTTTGGGATCGACGCGATCATCGCCGGGCTTCTCCCTACATCGTCCGCCTTAACCAGCTTCAATCGGCAGTTCCTGGTGATGGAAAGCGTTCCCGACGAGTGGCGGCAACGGTACCTGCATCGGCGCTACGCCGCACACGATCCGATCGTCGTGCAAACCCTGCACAGGCAGACGGGATTTGGCTGGCGCGACCCCGCACTTCCGTCGCCGACGTCGGAGACCGCTGTTCAAATCATGAACGAGGCGGCCGAGTTCGGCCTTCGCGACGGCTACACGGTCCCCCTGACGACCGTCGAGGGTGAGATCGGCGGGATGAGCTTTGCCGGCCGCCGGCTCGAGATAGCCCCCGAGCATCGCGGAATGCTGACGCTTGTCGCCAGCTACGCCTTCGGTCACGGCCTACTTGTGCGCGGCCAGCCAATCGAACAATCCGCTGGCCTTTCACCGCGCGAGCGTGAGACCCTTCAGTGGACCGCTGAGGGCAAAACCGACTGGGAAATCGGCGAGATCATGGGCATCTCGGAACATGGGGTCGACTCACACCTGCGCGGGGTGCGCACGAAACTTCGAACACGCAATCGGGCTCAGTCTGTGGCCGAGGGTTTCCGGCTCGGTTTGATCGTCTAGGTAGGAGGCATCCCGCATCGGCCGACAGAGGATTCGGATAGCCCTTGGCGCACGACGAGCGAGACGATCATCTCCTGCGATTGATTGCGGCAGCCCTCAGCGTACCTGCGCAAGTGTTTGCGACTGAAAGTGCTGTCGAACTGGACAAAGCCGGTGATCTGCACGGCACCTACCTGCTCGCCAGGTTGATCCGGGCTTTCCGCGCACTGCCGAACGACGATGAACGGCTTGAGGCGCTCCGCATAATCGAAGCGCGCATAACGCGGACCTCTTGATGCAGGCCGCACATCGCAGGCCGCTGAAGATGGGTCCGGTCACCACCGTCTGAGCGGCCATGAACGACGGGATCTGGCCGAAGAGAAACCGGTTGCGTTCGGTGTTCCGTCGAGACGAAGCAGCCCTCGTTCCGCGATTCGCAAGCCTTGCAGGCTCGTCCGAGTGGGCGATGAACGGCAGTGAATCATAAAATTCGGCACATGAAAGAGCTTTATCTTATTGCTTGGCCATGCTCCGAGCGAGATGTTCGCCGATCATCACGCAGGTGAAGTGCAAGTTGGCCCGGCAATCACTGGGCATGATCGACGCATCGCAGACGCGCAGTCCGCCAATCTCGCGAACCTTGAGATCCGGGTCGACGACGCCGGATGCGTCCTGCCATCCGCTCATGCGGCAGGTGCCGGCCGCGTGCTGGATATCGCCGGCTTCGGCGAGCATCAGGGCGTCGAGTTCGGTATCCGGGAGGCGCGCGGCCTCGCCGATCGCGAGCGGGCTTTCTCCGAACCGGATCGCCGTGGCGAGGTCGGCCAGAGCCGGCTGCGCCATCAGGTGCGCGAGGCGTCGCACCGCATCGCGCATGCGCAGGCGATCGCGCGGATCGTCCAGCATGTTCTCCTCGATGACCGGATTGATCTCGGGATCGGCCGACGTGAGGTGCAGCGAACCGCGCGAGAACGCATCGTACAGCCCGACGCCGACGGCCCCTTGCGGGGTCGGCTCCGGACCCGTCAGGCCCCGGTGATTGTAGGCGACGAGGATCATGTCGCGCTCGCCGCCGCCCGCGAGACCGCTGGAATACGTCACGCAGCAGTTGGTGTGTCGCGCGTCCGGACCGAACGCCCGGTGGTCGGGCCGCAGATCCATCGTCGCCCGCAGGATCGGGTGATCCATGAAATGGCCGCCGACCGCCTCGCGGGCCTGAAGAACGGGGATGCCGAGGGCGTGGAGCTGCGCGGCCGGGCCGATCCCGGAGCGCATCAGGATGGCCGGGCTATGGATGGCGCCGGCGCACAGGACGATCTCGTGGCCGTGAACTTCGGTCCAGGGGCCCGTCCCGAAGCGGACGCGGATCCCGACCGCGCGGCGTCCCTCGAACAGGACGCGATCGACGAGGGCGCCGCCGCGGATCTCGAGATTGGGCCGCCCGCGTGCCGGCTCGAGGTAGGCGTCGTTGGTGGTGACACGGTGCCCATCGCGACTGTTGATCGGATTGCACGAGACGCCTTCGCCCTCTGGAGCGTTGAGGTTCGCCTTCCAGGGATGGCCGACAGCGAGGGCTGCGTCCCGCAGCCCGAGATCCACCGCGCCCCAGGCCTCCGGCGGCGCACGGTAGACCGGGAGCGGACCGCCACGACGGATGCCGGCCTCCGTGCCGAATTCGGCGTCGTCCTCGATCCGGTCGAAGAGCGGCAGCACGTCACGGGCCGACCAGCCGGTGCAGCCCTGTTCCGCCCAGGCATCGAAGGCCGCCGGGACACCGCGGATCGCGATCTGTGCGTTGACCGTCGAGCTGCCGCCGAGCGCACGCCCACGCCAATAAAAGCGGGGCTCCTGCACGCGCGTCCGCCGGCTCATCAGCCCGGGCCATTGCCAATCCGCCTGGTGGTCCGGATCGTACATGAACGGGACGATGTTGGCCGAGCGCAAGGCCGGCGGGGCCTCGCCGGTGCGCCAGTCGCGCCCCGCCTCCAGCAGGAGCACACGTCGCTTCGGATCTTCCGAGAGGCGTGCGGCGAGCGCGGCCCCCGCGGATCCGGCGCCGACGACGACCACATCGTACAGGGCTGCGCTCATTTCTTCTCAACGTTCCAGAACAGCGGGATGGCGGACGGGATCAGGCCGGTGAGCGTGGTCCGGTAGGCTGCGGGCTGCGCGAATTGGCCGAAGGGCACGACCAGGCCTTCGCCGTAGATGACGGATTGAATCTCGCCCGCGATGTCACGCCGCTTGTCCGGATCGGGCTCGCGGGAGAACCGGTCGAACAGCCCGACCATGCGCGGGTCGCACATGAACCCGGAACTCGCTGCATCCTTGCAATTGAAGTTGATCGCCGAGTTCGTGAGCGGGGAGCTGAGGTCGAGGCCGAGGGCGTGAATGCCGAAGACGTTCCACCCGGCCTTCTTGGTGCGACGCGCGAGCAGGGCCGCCCAATCCATGACCTGGAGATCCACGGTGAAGCCGGCCTGTTTCAGCCGGTCGGCCAGGATCGTCGAGGAGACGCGCGCCGCCTCGAGATCGTTGGCCGCCATCACGATCACGGGCTCGCCCTTGTAGGCGGTCGCCTTCAGGGCGGCTCGGGCCGCCGCCACCGACGGATCGCGCAGGAGTTCGGTCCCGGCATGCGTCTCGTAGGGGGAGCCGCAGATGAAGAAGGCGTCGCAGGTCTGCGAGAAGCGTGGATCCAGGCCGAACCCGTCCAGGACCTCGCGCTGATCCACGAGGCTCAGCAGCACGCGCCGGATCGCCGGGTCGTCGAAGGGCGCGGCCGCCGTGTTGATGCGGTAATGCCCCGTGAACCTGTGCGGGCCGGTGAAGTTCAACACCGCCAGGTCCTTGTTGCGCTCGATCTGTTCGATCAGATCGAAGGGCGCGTACTGCATGAGATCGATCTCGCCCACGCCGAGGGCGCCGACGGCCGTCGCCCCGTCCGGAATGACGCGAATGTCGAGGGCGTCGACCTTCACGACCTTGCCGCCGGCCAGGAAGTCCGCCGGCTCGGGACGCGGCCGATAATCGGCGTTCTTGCGCAACAGCATGTGGTCGCCGGTGATGTGCGCGGCGCGGTCGTAGACGAAGGGACCCGATCCCATGACCTCCGAGAGCTGCGTCGTGGCCGGCGTCGCGGCGAGCCGGGCGGGCATGATGAAGGGCGTCGGGCTCGACGTGGTGCCGAGCGTGTCGAGCACGAGGCCGTAGGGCTCCCGCAGCGTCAGCACGAAGGTTTTGTCGTCCACGGGCTCGAGCGCGGCCGCCACGTCGATCAGCCGGCCGCCGAGTGCGCTGCGGGCTGCCCAGCGCTTGAGCGAGGCGACGCAGTCGGCGGCCCGGACGGGCGTGCCGTCATGGAAGCGCAGGCCGTCGCGCAAGGTGAAGCGCCAGGTCAGGCGGTCATCCGACACCGACCACGTGTCGACCATTTGCGGCTGGAACAGGCCCCGCGCGTCCGGCGCGAACAGCGTGTCGTAGACCATGAAGCCGAAGGTTCGGGTGATGTAGGCCGTGGTGAAATAAGGATCGAGGGTGACGATCTCCGCCTCGAGCACGGCCCGCACCGTCGTCTCCGCACCGGCCGGTGCCGGCGCGAGGAGCGCATCCGCGGCTGCAATCAGCCCGGGAAGCCAGAATCGTCTCATGCGTATTCACCCTGTGTCCGGGCCGGCTAAGCAAGCCGGATACCAGCAAAAGATGGCGTGCCGATCCAGGGGCGTTCGGCGCGATCCGCGAGGGCACCGTGCGGGCCTCCTCACCCACGAATTGGAAGGTTGCCGGGTTAGCGCCACCAGAAGTGGCCTGTTCGATGCATTCGGCTGGAGCGGCCCCAGCTCGCCGTGGGGATTGCCGGATCGCCCCGGAGGGCTCCGAGCCGCTTGAAAAGGTCCCGGATGAATCGACGCGATTTCGCCAAGCTCGTGCTCGCCGCAGGTGCGGCGGGGCCGATCCCCTTCGGCATCACGCGCGCCGCAGGCCAGACCCGCGGCGGCGTCCTCACCACCGTGATCCAGCCCGAGCCGCCGATCCTGGTCTCGGCGCTCAACCAGCAGGCCCCGACGCTCACGGTCTGCGGCAAGATCTACGAGAGCCTGCTCACCTACGATTTCGATCTGACGCCGAAGCCCGGCATGGCCCAGAGCTGGGAGCGCAGCCCGGATGGCCTGACCTACACGTTCAAGCTGTTTCCCGGGATCACCTTTCACGACGGGTCGCCGATGACCTCGGAGGATGTGGTGTTCTCCGTCACGAAGGCGCTGATGGAGGCTCATGCGAGGGCGCGCGGCACGTTCTCGCGCCTTGCGTCCGCCGAAGCGCCGGACCCGCTCACCGTGGTGTTCAAGCTGAAGGAGCCGTTCGCGCCGTTCCTGCACGCTTTCGACGCCACCACCGCGCCGATCATCTCCAAAGCGCTCTACGAGAACACCGATCTGCGGCAGAACCCGAACAACGCCCGGGCGATCGGCACCGGCCCGTTCAAGCTCAAGGAATGGGTCAAGGGATCCCACATCCACCTCGTGCGCCACGAAGGCTATTACCGCAACGGTGAACCCTATCTCGACGAGATCTACTACCGCGTCATTCCGGACGCGGCCTCCCGGGCCGTCGCCCTGGAGAGCGGCACGATCCAGCTGACCCAGTGGAACGACGTCGAGGCCTTCGACGTGCCGCGCCTCAAGGCGCTGCCGAACCTCGACATGACCACGAAGGGCTATGAGTTCTACGCCCCCCATCTCTGGCTGGAGATGAACACGCGCATCGCGCCGATGAACGACCGGCGATTCCGGCAGGCGGTGCTCTACGCCATCGACCGGGAGGCCCTGCGCAAGCGCGTCTTCTTCGGCCTCGGCAAGGTCGCCACCGGCCCGGTCTCCTCGAAGACGCGGTTCTACGAGCCGGACGTGAAGACCTACGAGTATGCCCCGGCCAAGGCGGCGGCGCTCCTGGACGAGATGGGGCTGAAGCCCGGCGCGGGCGGCAAGCGGGTAAGCCTGAAATACTTGGTGCCGCCCTACGGCGAGCTGTGGCAGCGGGTGGCCGAGTACGTGCGCCAGTCCCTCGGCAAGGTCGGGATCGACATCGTGCTGGAAGGCATCGACGTCGGCGGCTGGGCGGCGCGATGCGGCAACTGGGAGTTCGAGATCTCCGCGCCCTGGACCTACCAATACGGGGATCCCGCTCTCGGCGTCTCGCGCTCCTACATCTCCACGAACATCCGCAAGGGCATCCTGTTCTCGAACACCTCCGGATACAGCAATCCGGAAGTCGACAGGTTGTTCGAGGAGGCTGCCGTGGCGCGGGACGACGCGACCCGGCAGGCGCTCTACAGCCGGGTCCAGAAGATCCTGGTCGAGGACGCCGCGGTGGCCTGGCTCACCGAACTCGATTTCCCGACCTTCACCGACAAGCGCATCAAGGATCTCGTCGTCACGGGCAGCGGCGTGAACGACACCTTCGCCCGGGCCTATCGCGCATGAGGACGATGGCCGCCCTGGCCGCCTGGATCGCGCGGACGCTGGCGGTGATCCTGGTCATCGCCAGTGTGAACTTCGCCCTCGTCCACGCGGCGCCCGGCGATCCGGCCCAGGTCATCGCGGGCCAGTCCGGCGCCTCGGACGAGACGCTTCTCCGGCAGCTCCGGGCGGAATACGGCCTCGACAAGCCCTACCCGGTGCAACTCGCGACCTATCTCGGCCGGGTCCTGCGGCTCGACCTCGGCTATTCCTACCGGCAGCAGCGGCCGGTGCTCGGCCTCGTGCTGGAGCGCCTGCCCGCGACCCTGCTGCTCACCGGCACGGCCTTCGCCCTGGCGCTCGGGTCCGGGATCCTGCTCGGTACCCTGTCGGGCGTCCGGGCGGGCCGGTGGTCCGACACGCTGATCGGCCTCGTGGCGCTGGTGCTCTACGCCATGCCGGTCTTCTGGCTCGGCCTGATGCTGGTGCTGGTCTTCTCGGTCCAGCTCGAATGGCTGCCGGCCTTCGGCTACCGCAGCGTCGGCGCGACCCTCTCGCCGCTGGGGCAGGTCGGCGACGTGCTGGCCCATCTGATCCTGCCCGTCCTGTCGCTCGCCGCGGTCTATCTGGCGGTCTACGCCCGCCTGATGCGGAGCTCGATCGTCGAGGTGGCCGCCCAGGATTTCGTGAAGACCGCCCGGGCCAAGGGGCTTACCCGCGGACGCGTGATCCGCGACCACATGATCCGCAACGCGATCCTGCCGGTGGTCACCGTCGCCGGCATGCAGGCCGGGGCGCTCGTGGGCGGCTCGGTGGTGGTCGAGACCGTCTTCGCCTGGCCGGGGCTCGGCCGGCTGGTGTTCGAGGCCCTCAGCCAGCGCGACTACCCGGTCCTGCTTGGGATCTTCCTCGTCATGTCCGTGCTCGTGATCGTCATCAACATGCTGACCGACCTGCTCTCGCGGCTCATCGATCCGCGGATCGACGCCTCCGCGAAGGCCGCGTGATGGGGTTCGTCCGGGCGTTCCTGCGCAATCCCGGCGGGGTGATCGGCCTCGTGCTGCTCGTGGCGGTGGTCGTGGTGGCGATCTTCGCGCCGCTCCTCGTCCCGGTCGATCCCTGGGAGATGGTCGGCGCGCCCTTCGAGCCGCCGCTCAGCCCCGATCTGCCCTTGGGCTCCGACACGATGGGCCGGGACATCGCCGCCGGCCTCGCCCATGGCGCCCGGGTCTCGCTGGCGATCGGCCTCGCCTCGACGCTCGCAGCGCTGCTGATCGGCGTGGCGATCGGGGCGACGGCCGGATGGTTCGGCGGCGTCGTCGACGCCGTGCTGATGCGGATCGCCGAGCTGTTCCAGACGATTCCCGGCTTCATCCTGGCGGTACTGCTGGTCGCGACCCTCGGGCCGTCGCTCGCCCACGAGATCCTGGCGATCGCGGCGATCAGCTGGCCGCCGCTGGCACGCCTGACCCGCGGCGAGTTCCTGCGGCTGAAGAACCGGGACTTCGTGCGGGCCGCCGCCTGCCAGGGCGAGCGCCCCGCGGCCCTGGTCCTGCGCCACATCCTGCCGAACGCCCTGGCGCCGATCATCGTCACCGGCTCGCTCACGGTGGCCACCGCGATCCTGATCGAGAGCGCGCTGAGTTTCCTCGGTCTGGGCGATCCGAACCTGATGTCCTGGGGCTACATGGTCGGCGCCGCCCGCACGGTCATCCGGCAGGCCTGGTGGACGAGCGTCTTCCCCGGCGCCGCGATCCTCGTGACGGTGCTCGCCATCAACCTCGTCGGCGAGGCGCTCAACGACGCGCTCAACCCGCGGCTTGCCCGGCGGAGCGGCGCATGAGCCCGCCGGTCCTCACGATCTCGGAACTCTCCGTAAGCCTGCCGCGGGGCGCCGACCGGGCCCAGGCGGTGAGCGACGTCTCGATCACGGTGGGCGCAAACGAGATCGTCTGCCTCGTGGGCGAGTCGGGGTCGGGCAAGTCGATGATCGCCCACGCGATCCTGGGCCTGCTGCCGTCGGGGGTGACGGTGGCCGGCGGCGCGGTCGCGCTGCGCGGGCGCGACATCGCCACCGCCTCCGAGGCGGAGATGCGCACCGTCCGCGGACGCGAGGCCGCGATGATCTTCCAGGAGCCGCTCAGCGCACTGAACCCGCTGAAACGGATCGGCGAGCAGATCGCCGAGGGCATACGGGCCCATGCGCCGGAAACGCCGCGCTCCGCGGTCGGAGCACGGGTCGGCGCGCTGATCCAGGATGTCGGCCTGCCCGACCCGGCGCGGATCCGGGCCAGCTTCCCGTTCGCGCTGTCGGGCGGCCAGCGCCAGCGGGTGATGATCGCCATCGCCATGGCCAACAATCCGGCGCTGCTGGTGGCCGACGAGCCGACCACCGCCCTCGACGTGACCACGCAGGCGCAGATCCTGGCGCTGATCCGCCGCCTCCAGAGCGAGCGGCAGATGGGCGTCCTGCTGATCACGCACGATTTCGGCGTGGTCGCCGAGATGGCCGACCGCGTCGTGGTGATGCGCGACGGCCGGGTCGTCGAGCAGGGCAGCGCCGAGGCGGTCCTGACCGCGCCGCGCGACCCCTACACCCGGGCATTGATCGCCGCGGTGCCGCATGGCGGCGGCCGCACGCCCCGCAGGACGACGGCGGCGTCGCCGCCGCTGCTCGAGATCGAAGCACTCTCCAAGACCTTCATCACCCGGCAGGGCTGGTTCCGTCCGGCCCGGCGCGTGGTCGCCGCGGACGGGATCTCCCTCACGCTGTCGGCCGGCGAGACGGTGGCGGTGGTGGGCGAGTCGGGGTCGGGCAAGTCGACCCTGGGGCAGATGATCCTGCGTCTGGCCGAGCCGGATTCGGGCCGTGTCCGCTTCGAGGGCCAGGATCTCCTGGCCCTGCGGGGCGAAGCCCTCCGGGTCGCACGCCGCCGCCTCCAGATCGTGTTCCAGGACCCGTTCGCGGCGCTGAACCCGCGCCAGAGGGTCGGCGAGGCGATCGCCCGCGGCCCGATGGCCTACGGCGTGCCGAAGGCCGAGGCCGTCGCCGAGGCACGGGCGCTGCTCGACCGGGTCGGCCTGAAGGCAGGCGCGGCCGACCGCTTCCCGCACGAGTTCTCCGGCGGCCAGCGCCAGCGCATCTGCATCGCCCGGGCGCTGGCGCTCAAGCCGCGCGTCCTCGTAGCGGACGAGGCGGTTTCGGCGCTCGACGTTTCCGTACAGGCCCGCGTGCTCGACCTGCTGGCGGAGCTCCGCGCCGAGTACAATCTCGCGATGCTGTTCATCACCCACGACCTGCGCATCGCGGCCCGGATCGCCGACCGGGTCGCGGTGATGCAGCAGGGCCGGATCGTCGAGGCGGGACCGGCCGCTGCGATCTTCGCCGCGCCCGAGCACCCCTACACGCGCGGCCTCGTGGCCGCGATGCCCGGCCGCCGCCTGTTCGGCGGCCTCGACGCGTCGGCGCCCGAGGCGCGGACCGCCTGAGCGCGTCCGCCGGTTCGGCGACGAAGGCCCGCGGCACCGGCACGGATGATGCACCAGGCGTGTGTTTTTCGAGGCGCCTGCAACTCTCGGGGAGATCCATGGCTTCGGCGAGCGGACGAATTCTGACGGGCGCGGAGGTGAAGGCGCTGTCGCAGCGCTCGGACCTGCGCGGTGCGATGCGCCTCGGCGCGCATGTCCTGATGTTGGCCGGCTCCGGCTGGCTGGTCTGGCGCTCCGGGCCGTGGACGCTGCTGCCCGCCATGCTGCTGCTCGGCATCGTGCAATCGGCGTTGTTCGCGCCGATCCACGAGACGATCCACCTGACCGCATTCCGCTCGCGCCGGGCCAACGCCGTCGTCGGCTGGCTGGTGGCCTGCCCGTCGCTCCTGAACTGGCACTTCTACACGGCCTTCCACTTGGCCCATCACCGCCATACCCAGGACCCCGAGCACGATCCGGAACTCGCGTTGCTGCCCCCCTCCACCCTCGACGCCTATGTCTGGCGCGTGATGGCGCTGCCCTACTGGCGCACCCGCCTCCAAGTGGCTGCGGCCGGCCTGCGCGGCGATCTTTCGGCCTACCCTTTCATCACGGAGCGCGCCGCGCCGCGCATCATCCGGTCGCTCCGGCTGATGTGCGCCGTCCTGCTCGGCGTCTCGGTTCTGGCCATGGTGCTGGTCGGATGGTGGGCGCCCCTGGTGTTCTGGATCGGTCCGCAGCTCCTCGGGCAGCCGTTCCTGCGGCTCTACCTGCTCACCGAGCACACGCTCTGCACCATGGACAACAACGGCCTGACCAACACCCGCACGACCTTGACCAACGGCCTGATGCGTCTGCTCATGTGGAACATGCCGTTCCACACCGAGCATCACCTCTACCCGTCGATCCCGTTCCACCGCCTGCCGGACGCCCACGCGGCGATGCGCGAGCGGCTCGTCGTGCTGCAGCGCGGCTACGCCAAGTGGCATGTCGGCTTCGTCCGGACGTTGCGCCCGTGACCGGCTGGGCCAGCGCCGCCGGAACCTTCGCCCTCGGCGATCTGCCCCTCCAATCGGGCGGCGTGCTGGAGGGGGCGCAGCTGCGCTGGAAGACGCACGGAACCCTCGCCCCCGGGCGCGACAACGTCGTGCTCTACCCGACGAGCTACGCGGCCCAGCATCCCGACCTCGAATGGCTGATCGGCCCGGACGGCGTGCTCGATCCGGAGCGGTGGTTCATCGTCATCCCGGACATGTTCGGCAACGGCCTGTCATCGAGCCCATCCAACACGCCGGACTGGCCCGGCCTCGTCACCGCCTGGGACAACGTCCACGCCCAGCGCCGCCTCCTCGCCGAGACCTGGGGGATCGCGCGGCTGCACGCCGTCTACGGCTGGTCGATGGGCGCGCAGCAAGCCTACCATTGGGCGGCCCTGTTCCCCGAGCAGGTCGCCCGGGCGGTGATCATTTGCGGCAGCGCCCGCACCGCCACCCATAACCGCGTGTTCCTGAAGGGCCTCATGGCGGTGCTGGAGGCCGCGCCCGCGTATCGCGGCGCGGGCCGCTTCTCGGCCGAGCCCGCCGCGTCCCTCCGGGCCTTCGGGCGCATCTACGCCGGCTGGGCGCTCAGCCAGGACTTCTACCGGGCGGACCTGCACCGGACTGCGCTCGGCGCGCCGGACCTCGACACCTTCCTGCGCACCGACTGGGAGGAACGCTTCGCCCGGCGCCCGGCGGCCGACCTCTACGCGCAGCTCTGCACCTGGGACGCGGGCGACATCAGCCGCGATCCACGCTTCGACGGCGACCTGACGCGGGCGCTCGGCGCGATCACGGCCAGGCTGCTGCTGATGCCCGCGGAGACCGACCTCTACTTCCGCGTCGCCGACAATGCGGCCGAACTGCCCGCCCTGCGCGACGCCATCCTGCGGCCGATCCCCAGCATTTGGGGCCACCGCGCCGGCAATCCCTCCACCAACCCGGCCGATGCGGCTTTTCTCCGCGACACGGTACGGGCGTTCCTCGGATCATCCGAATACATATAAGCGCCGGACCTTCGCAGGCTTGCGAAGCGGCACGTTCCCATGTCCGTCCCGAGCCGGGAACCAGCGTTCCCGTGATCCGACCCACGACGTTTGTCTCAGCGTCCGCCTTCGCGATGCTGCCTGGCTTGAATGGACGGCGACATCGGGCGCGAAACCGAAGGGCCGGTGTTACGCCGAGTGGCGATCCAGCATCGCGTAGTCTGGCCGGAAGTGGCCTGTCCGCTTCGAAGCAGAAACGCGGACGGCCCATCCTCGCCATGATGCGATCAGGACATGGCGTTGCGTGCGATTTGGAAGGCGGACGATTGCTCAGAGGAACGCCATAGCCGACGCAAGGCAGCGGCGAATGCCCGACCGTCCGACGTTACGCCTGTAACCTTATCGCCGACGGGCGAAACGCTGCGGTCATGCGCAAGGCGCAGACACCCGGTCAGGAGCAGGGACTGTCGTTCACCACCGAGCACGGAACAGTGCAGCGCGTGCGACCGACCAGAACCTGCTTTGTCGCCGTCACAGGTCCTCCATGAAAATCCTCTTTGCCGCTACGCCGGCCGCCGGCCACCTGAATCCGCTGCTGGCCATCGCGCGCATGGCCTTGGCGCGCGGCGACGAGGCGCTGGTGGCCACGGCCGGGTACCTCCGCCCGTCCGTCGAAAAGTCCGGTGCCCGCTTCCTGCCGCTCGCCGCCGGCGCTGACATCGACCTCACGCGGATCGAGGACGTGTTGCCCGAGCGCGCAAATCTACCCCCGGGCCCGGAGCAGCTCCGCTACAATTTCGAGCGTATCTTCCTCGATCCGATGCGGGCTCAGGCCGAGACGCTGCGCAGGATCATCGCGTCCGAACGCCCCGACATCATCGTCGTGGACAATCTGTTCTTCGGCGCGACGGCCCTGTTCCTGGACGAGGGGACACCCCGGCCACCGATCGTCGCCTGCAGCATCACGATCCTGGTGGCCGACAGGCCGGATGGAGCTCCGACCATGATCGGGTTGCCGCCGGCACGCGACGAGGCGGCGCGCGCGGCATACGCGGCCATCGCCATCGAAGCCGAACGTCTATTCGGTGCGCCGGTCCGCGCTTACGCGGATGCCAAACTTGCCGAGATGGGCCTGCCGCCGTTGCCGTGCTCGGTGCTGCATTCGCGCCATCTCATGGCCGACGCCGTCTTTCAGACGACCGTACCGGCGTTCGAGTACGATTTCGGGGGGCTGCCCGACCACGTCCGGTTCGTAGGCGCCCTGCCCCCTCCGCCTCAGCGGGACGCTGCCCTGCCGGACTGGTGGGGCGAACTCGACGGGTCCAAGCAGGTCGTGCTCGTAACCCAGGGGACAGTCGCCAACGCCGATCTCGGCGAGCTGATCGAGCCGACCCTATCGGCGCTCGGCACGCGCGACGACCTGCTGGTGCTCGTCACCACCGGCCTCCGACCGATCGGGAACGTGCGCGGACCGATCCCGAAGAACGCTCGTCTTGCCGAGTTCCTCGATTTCGCGGCGCTCCTGCCGAAGGTCGACGTGCTGGTCACCAATGGCGGTTACGGGACTGTGCAGCTGGCTCTTCAAGCCGGCGTACCGATCGTGGCAGCGGGGCGCACCGAGGACAAGGCCGAGGTCGGCGCCCGGGTGGCGTGGTCGGGCGTAGGCCTCGAGATCCCGTCGCAGCGGCCGGAGGCTCGAGACCTGCGCGTGGCGGTCGAGCGGGTCCTGACCGTGCCCTCCTTCGTCGAGCGCGCGCGGTCGATCGCGGCGGATATGGCGGCGATCGATACGTCGGCAGTGATCCTTGGAACGCTGGACCGCCTCGTCGCCGAATCCAAGGCGACCTGATCCGGTCCGAGATTCCCGGCACCACGAGACATCGTCTCTGCCCTGACGGAGGCACGCCGGCGACGCCGGAGCGGCCATCGAAGGGCCGTGAGCCCGTCAGGGCGGGACGGCCGCCCGTTCGGGACCCGGCGTCCCGGCGCGTGGCCTTCCCCACAAACCGGTGGTGCTGCGCTTGCAGGGTTGGCGACGGGCCGCCCCGTTTCCCCGAATGCTGACCGGAAGCGCCCAGAGGCGATCGCGCGGCATCCGCCGGCATTCCCCCGTCGACCGTCCTCCCGCACGCTCGCAGCGACGGTTTTGACGCCGGCCCTCGATCGGCGCGTCTCTGCCTCAATGCCCGGTCGTATCGACGATCAGCAACCCGCGCGTCTTGCCCGAGGTGCTGTCGCGCGTCGCGACGGCGCGCCACAGGCGCTCGCTGTCGACCAGGAACGGCCGGTAGTCGCCGTTGACATCGCCGACAAAGACGAGGTCCGCGTCCGGCAGATATCCGAGGATCGGCGAGAAATGCCCGGCGCCGCGTCCGAACAAGGGGCCGCGATGGAAGTTGACGACCAGCCGCTTGTCGGGGTCGTTGCCGCCCTTCATCAGATCGCGGAACGCCGGCAACGTGAGATCGCGCACGACATGGACCGGGCGGTCGAGCCGCCTTCGCATCAGGTCGGCCAGCTCGTCCAGCGTCAGCCCATTCACGAGCACGCCGAACCAGGGCTGGAACGCCGTCCCCCGGAGCACGTCGGCTTGCGAGAAGTCGACGCCGAGGGAGCGGAGCAGGTTCGCCACCGTGGCAGGACCGCAGAAGCTCGGATTGCTCTGGTACTCGTAAGGCCGTCTCCGGTAAGCCGCCGCCACCGGTAAGGCCCAGGCCCGCGCCAGCAGCGCAGGATCATGAAAGTCCGGCCGCGTCGCGATCGACGTGACGGACGCGTAGGCGTTCGGCCTGAGGAGACGCGGGCCGACGCTGGCCGCGCCGGCCAGGAGAACGGCCGATCCGAGGAATGCGGCCACACGGCGCTTCCAGACCCGGTCTCGACGAACCTGTTCGGCCACCATGCGGAGGAATCCCGATCCCTTTGAGATTGCGCCCGGCCGCTCTGGGGCCAGGGCGATGGCGAACAGGCGCAGGACGACGCGCGCGCCGCGTACGGGCTGAACCGCGCCGATCCGCGCCGCGCCGGATGTCGCAGACCGGCGCGCCTCGACGATCGCGCGCATGAAATCCTGTTGGTGCAGCCGCCGCCGCTTCGAGGTTCGGGATGTCTTCCGGTCCGAAGGTGAAGCTCGGCAGTCGGGAGCCTTCGTAGGCGAGGTGCGTGAAGCGGGGGATGCCCCCATGCGGCGGACCGAGGATGTCGGCGCGAGGACCCTCGGATGCCGAAGCTACACGATCATGTCGGACGTGGAGCCGATGGTTACCGTTATAACACGCGGTCCGCCGGGGCGTCGGCTGCGTGCCGAAGGACACGTCCGGCGCGCACCGGACGCGCGCGTCAGATGTTCCGGCATCGCGCGGTGAGCCGAGCGGCGGTGCAGCGCGGCCAGCACGTGGTAGTCGGCGAGCGCGGTCACCATCGCTACGCCGATCAACAGCATCGCCAGGTTCAGGACCGCCATGCTCCAGTGGAGCAGGCGAGCCGGCAGGTTGAAGCGGGTGGAGCGGTCATAGGCCAGCTCCTTGGGCCGTCGCTGCAACTGCAGCACTCGGGGTCTTCGCCTCGCCCGCCCGGCGCGTGAAGGATCGGGAATAGACAGCTGGGCGGGCGCGCAACAGCGGGTCGTCGGATGGCCCGATTCCGTCTGGCAGGACGAGCGGATCGAAATTGATGTCCCGGCAGTTGCCCGCCTCCTCGGGCGTGCGCACCGGAAAGACCGGGATGGTGTTCACGCCGGCGCGCTATCCCTCCCCGTGTGGGAGCCGAAAGCGCCGGGCGAGGCTTCGCACAGTCGCTTCGGCGTTGGCCGCGGGGGGCTGCCCGCCGGCGGGAGCCACCCGCCCCCCGACGGGTGTCACGCAGCCTTCCGGGCGGACTGGATCCCCTTGAGGCGAACGAGCCCGAGAAATCGGGCGCCGCGGCATGAGCGAGGACTTCAACGGCGGCGTCCCCATCGCCGCTCGATGCGGGGATTCCGATCTTCGAATTGCGGCACCCTGGCCCCCTTCATACCCGGCGTCTGGCGCTAGCGGCCCCGGAGAACGGCCGACATCTTGGCCGCCGTGCCGAGGACAGCCATGCCGAGCGAGATCACCCTCTTCGAGGCCCGGCGGGTCATCACGATGAACCCATCGCGGCCGTACGCGACGCACGTCGCCGTGCGTGACGGATGCGTGCTGATGGTCGGGACGGAAGACGAGTTCGACGGGCTCGATGCAGTTCCCGATCGGCGTTTTGCCGACAAGGTCATCCTTCCCGGCTTCGTCGAGGGACACGCCCACGTCATGGAGGGCACCCTCTGGCGCCAGACCTATGTCGGGGCCGGCGACCGCCGCAGTCCGGACGGACGCCGCGTGCCGGGCCTGCGCGATATCGGGGCCGTCGTCGCCCGGCTTTCGGACGCGGACCGGTCCATCGCCGACCCGGACCAGCTGCTCTACGGGTGGGGCTTCGATCCGCTGCATCTCGGCGGCGCACGCCTGACCCGGCACGATCTCGATCGGGTCTCCACAACCCGGCCGGTCATGGTCCACCATGCCAGCCTGCACATCACCAACGTCAACAGCCTCCTCTTGGAGATGGCGGGCTTCGACGCCACCACCGCGATCGATGGTGTGCCGAAGCTGGCGGATGGCACCCCGTCGGGCGAGTTGCAGGGCATCGCCGCCCGGCTGCGCCTATTCCGAGCGCTCGGCTACAACCCGATGAGCGGGCATCTCGATGCGGCCGATGTCGCCCGGTTCGGCTCCGCCGCGCAGCTCCAGGGCATCACCACCATCGCGGACCTGCACAACGACCTTACGGAGGCGTCCGTGGCGGTCTATCGGGCCGCCTGCGTCGACGGCCTGCCGGTGCGGATCGTGCCGGCGCTGGCCTCGGTCTCCTGTGCGCCGGAAGAGGGCGTCGCCAAGATCGGCCGCCTCAATGCCGCCAACACCGACCGCCTGCGCTTCGGCATCGTGAAGATCGTCGTCGACGGTTCGATCCAGGGCTTCACCGCACGGCTCCTGCCGCCCGGCTACCATAACGGCGCACCAAATGGCCTCTGGTACGTCGCCCCGGACGACCTCGACCGGATCGTGGGTGTCTACCACGCCGCCGGCATCCAGCTCCACATCCACACCAACGGCAACGAGGCCACCGAGGCGGCCCTCGACGCGGTCGAGAAGGCGCAGATCGCCCATCCGCGTCCCGACCACCGGCACACGCTCCAGCACTGCCAGATGGCGACCGAGGCACAGCTGCGCCGGATCAAGGCGCTGGGTTTGTGCCTCAACCTGTTCTCGAACCATCTCTATTACTGGGGCGATGCCCACCACGATCTGACCATGGGGCCGGAACGCGCGGCCCGGATCGACGCCGCCGGGAGCGCGGCGCGCCTCGGCATCCCGCTCGCGATCCACTCGGACGCGCCTGTGACGCCACTGGGGCCGCTTTTCACGGCCTGGTGCGCCGTCAACCGGACCACGTCGTCGGGGCGTGTGCTCGGCCCCGACGAACGGCTGAGCGTCGCCGAGGCTCTGCACGCTGTGACGCTGGGGGCCGCCTACACCCTCCGGATGGACCATTGCGTCGGCTCCATCGAAGCCGGGAAGTTCGCCGACTTCGCCGTCCTCGACGCGGATCCGTTCGAGACGCCGCCAGAGACCCTGAAGGACATTCCCGTCCACGCCACGGTACTGGGCGGCCGCGTCTTCGCGGTGCCGTCGGTATGAGGCAGGAGCTTCGCGCCCCCGCGACGCGCTGCCCGCTCACGGTGGTCGGCGGCTTCCTCGGCGCCGGCAAGACGACGCTGCTGAACCGGTTGCTCGCCGGCGCGCAGGGCCGCTACGCAGTGCTAGTCAACGATTTCGGCGCGGTGAACGTCGATGCCGGCCTGATCCGCGACCATGACGGGCAGACTTTGCGGCTGACCAATGGCTGCGTCTGCTGCAGTCTGGCCGACGGCTTCCTCGACACGCTGATGCGCGTGCTCGCCGAGCCCGAACCCTTCGATCACATCGTCATCGAGGCCAGCGGTGTCGGCGATCCCGGCGCCATCGCGGAGATCGCCCTGGTGGAGCCTGACCTCGTCCTGCGCGGCGTCGTCGTGCTGGTGGATGCCGAGCGCCTGCCCGCCCTCGCCGCCGATCCGCGGATGGGCGACACGATCGCCCGCCAGATCCGCGCGGCCGACATCCTGGTGCTGAACAAGCGCGACCTCGTGGATGCATTCGGCCTCGCGGCGTCGCACGCCACGCTCGCCGCCCTCGCGCCCGCTGTCCCGGTGGTCGATACCGTGGCGGCCGTGCTGCCGGAGGCGCTCTTCGCCCTCGGCGGCGAGGCTCCGGAACTGGTGGGGCGGGGCTCCTCCCGGCTGCGTGCCGAAGCGGTCACGCACGAGGACACGTTCCAGCGCCTGCTCTACCGGCGCACGGGGACGTTCGACCGCGCCGGTCTCGGACGCGCACTCGCCGGCATGCCGACCCCGCTCTTGCGCCTGAAGGGCCGGGTCCGACTGGGCGACGCCTCCGGGATGCACCTGCTTCAGATGGTCGGGCGCCGGTGGAGCCTCTCGCCGCTGCCGGAGGCTGCACAGGGCGGCATCGAACTCGTCGGCATCGCAGCGGCCGACACGGAGGCCGGTCCGACGCTGAGCGACCTCCTCGACGCCGCGCTGCTCCCGCCGCAGATCCCCCACGGAGACCGACTCGGATGCGACTGACCAAACGCACGCTCCTCGGCGCCGGCCTCGCGGTGTTGACCGCCCCCTTGGCCTCCCCGATCCTCGGTTTGCCCGCGGCTTTGGCCGACGACGCGAACGCGCCGTTGGTGATCGGCACCAACCAGGTGCCCCGCCATTTCAACGGCGCGGTGCAGTCCGGTATCGCCACCGGGATGGTCTCGACGCAGATCTTCGCGAGCCCGCTGCGTTACGACGACGCGTGGAACCCGCTTCCCTATCTGGCGAAGTCCTGGGAGGTCGCCCCCGACAACCTCAGCGTGACGCTCCACCTCGTGAGCGATGCCGTGTTCCACGACGGCCATCCGCTGACCTCGGAGGATGTCGCCTTCTCGATCGGGGTGATCAAGGCGAACCACCCGTTCCAGACCATGCTGGAGCCGGTCTCGACCGTGGAGACCCCCGACGCCCATACCGTCGTGATCCGGCTTTCGCGGCCGCATCCTGCGCTGCTGCTGGCCATGTCACCCGGCCTGATGCCGATCCTGCCCAAGCACGTCTACGGCGACGGGCAGGACATCAAGACCCATCCGGCCAACCTGAAGCCGGTCGGATCGGGCCCGTTCAAGTTCGTCGCGTACAAGCAGGGCGAGTCGATCCAGCTCGAGCGGTTCGACAAGTTCTTCATCGCCGGGCGGCCCAAGCTCGCGCGGCTTGTCTACCGAATCTTGCCGGACCAGAACAGCCTCGTCATCGCCACCGAACGGCGCGAGATCGGGATGCTGCCGTTCCTGTCCTCGGTGCGGGACATCGAGCGCCTGAGCAAGGCGCAGACCCTCACGGTGACCGATCGCGGCTTCGAGGGGATCGGCCCGATCAACTGGCTGGCCTTCAATTGCGGGAAGAAGCCGCTCGACGACGTGCGGGTGCGCCGGGCCATCGCTCTTGCCGCCAACCGCGACTTCATCACGGGCAAGCTGCTCGGCGGCGTGGCGAAGCCCGCCACCGGCCCGATCGTGCCGGGCTCGCCGTTCTACGAGCCGGCCGTCGACCCGTACAAGCTCGACATCGCCAAGGCGGAGAGCCTGCTCGACGAGGCCGGGCTGAAGAAAGGGGCCGACGGCACGCGGCTTCAGCTCACCATCGATTACATCCCCAACGACAACGACCAGCAGCGCAACGTCGCCGAATACCTGCGGGCCGGCCTCAAGCGGATCGGCATCGCCCTTCAGGTCCGGGCTGCGCCGGACTTCCCGACCTGGGCGCAGCGCGTCTCGAACTTCGATTTCGACCTGACCATGGACAACGTCTTCAATTGGGGCGACCCCGTGATCGGCGTGGCGCGAACCTACCTGTCGACCAACATTCGCAAAGGCGTAATCTGGTCGAACACCCAGCAATACCAGAATCCAAAAGTCGACGAATTGCTTAACGCGGCCGCAATCGAGACCGACGTCGCCAAGCGCAAGACGCTCTACGATGACTTCCAGAAGATCGTCGTGTCCGATGCGCCGATCGCCTACCTCAACCTCACGCCCTACAAGGCGGTCTACGACAAGCGCCTGACCAATCTGCCGCTGTCGATCTGGGGCCCGCTCTCACCCCTCGACGAGGTCGCCTGGGCGCAAGGCGCCGCGGGAGCCGAGAGATGACGGCTCTGCGCAGCCTCGGTTCGACCGCGCTGAACGCGGTCGGATTGCTGCTCGCCGTCGTGGTGCTGAACTTCCTGCTGATCCAGGCGGCACCCGGTGACCCGGCGCAGGTGATCGCCGGAGAGATGGGTGGTGCTTCGCCGGAGATCATGGCCGAGATCCGCACGCGCTACGGCCTCGATCGCAGCATCCCCGAACAGCTCGCGACCTATGTCGGCAAGGTGGCGAAGGGCGACCTCGGCTACTCGTTCTACTTCAACGAGCCGGTTTCGCGCCTCATCCTCGGCAGGCTGCCAGCCACCGCCCTGCTCGTTCTGAGTTCCCTCGCCCTCGCGGTGCTGATCGGCGCCGGCCTCGGGATCCTGAGCGCGCGCAAACCGAACGGCCTCCTCAGTCACGTCGTCTCGCTGGTGGCGATCGCCGGCAATGCCGCACCGGTCTTCTGGACCGGCCTGATGCTGCTGGTGGTGTTCGCCTCCCTGTGGCCGGTTCTGCCGGTCGCCGGGATGGAGGATGTGGCGACGCCGCGGCGCGGCCTCGCCCACGCCCTCGACGTGGCCGAACATCTGGTCCTGCCGATGCTCACCCTCGGCATCGTCTACGTCGCCCAATACAGCCGTCTGATGCGGGCCAGCATGATCGATGCGCTCAATGCCGACTACGTCCGCACCGCCCGTGCCAAGGGCCTGCCGGAGTGGATCGTGGTCGGCAAGCACGCCCTGCGCAACGCGCTGATCCCGCTCGTCACCATGGTCGGACTCCAGTTCGGACAGCTCTTCGCGGGCGCCATCCTGGTCGAGACCGTGTTCGCTTGGCCGGGACTCGGCCGCCTGACCTTCGACTCGATCCTGCGGCGCGACTACCCGACGCTGCTCGGCATCCTGTTCTGCTCGGCGCTGTTGGTCGTCGCCGCGAACCTTGTCACCGACCTCCTCTATCGCCTGATCGATCCGCGCATCCGTGCCGGGAGGCCCGCATGAACGTCGCCGCTGCGACCGGCTCGACCTTGCCATCGGAGGCGACGCGCCCCGAGGCGGCCCCGCCGATGCCGCGCCCGGCTGTCACGCCCGGGCTCGCCACGCTTCGCCTGTTCCTGCGCAACCCCAGCGGCCTCCTCGGTCTCGCCATCCTGCTCGGCCTCCTGTTCGCCGCGCTGGTCGGACCGCACCTCTACGGGGTCGATCCGTTCGACATCGTCGGCGCCCCGTTCCAGCCGCCCGGCGGCGATCCGCTGCTCGGCACGGACTACCTCGGCCAGGACATCCTGGCGGCCCTGCTGCAGGGCGGTCGCGCGACCCTGCTGGTCGGTTTCTCCGCGGCCCTGATCACCGTGGTGATCGGCGTGACCTTCGGGGCGCTGGCGGGCTTCTTCGGAGGCCGGACCGACACGCTGCTGATGAAGGTCACCGAATTCTTCCAGGTGCTGCCGACCCTGCTGTTCGCGATGGTTCTGGTCACCCTGTTCGGCCAGAGGATCGCCATCACCACGATCGCGATCGGGATCGTCTCCTGGCCGCCCACGGCGCGGCTGACCCGGGCGGAGTTCCTGCGCCTGTGCGGCCTCGACTTCGTCAAAGCCGCGCGGGCGGCCGGGGCCGGACCGCTCTACCTGATCGGCCGGGTGATCCTGCCGAACGCCGCACCGCCGATCGTGGTCTCGGCGACGCTGGCGATCGGCACCGCCGTGCTGTTCGAGGGGGCTCTGAGCTTCCTCGGGCTGGGCGACCCCAACGTGATGAGCTGGGGGCTGATGATCGGCCAGAACCGCGCCTACGCCCTGGAGGCGTGGTGGACGGTGCTGCTGCCCGGGGCGGCGATCTTCCTCGCGGTCCTCGGCGTCAGCCTCGTGGGCGACGCCGTCAACGACGCGGTCAACCCGCGCCTGCGCAAGCGGAGCTGAGCGATGCCCCCCGTCCTCGCAGTCGAAGACCTCACCGTCACCTTGCGGCAGGCCGGAGCCAGCGTGCCGGTGCTGGAGCACCTGAGCTTCTCCGTCGAGGCCGGCCGCACCATCGCGCTGGTCGGCGAATCCGGCTGCGGCAAGAGCATGACCGCGCTGGCGATCATGGGCCTGCTGCCGGAGGGATTCACCCGTGCCGGCGGTCGCATTCGCCTCGCCGGGGAGGATCTCGCGGCGGCCAAGCCGGCCCGGCTGCGGGCGTTGCGCGGCAGCGCCATGTCGATGATCTTCCAGGAACCGATGACGGCCCTGAACCCGGTCTACACGGTGGGCGACCAGATTGCCGAGGCGCTGCGGCTGCATCAGCGGCTCGGGCGCCGCGACGCCCTGGACCGGGCCCTGGCGATGCTCAGGGCGGTCCAAATCCCGGCCGCCGATCGGCGCCTTCACGCCTACCCGCACGAGCTCTCCGGCGGCATGCGCCAGCGCGTGATGATCGCCATGGCGCTGGCCTGCCGGCCGAAGCTGCTGATCGCCGACGAGCCGACGACGGCGCTGGACGTGACCGTGCAGGCGCAGGTGTTCGATCTGCTGAAGGCCCTCCAGGACGAGATGGGCACCGCCATCGTGCTGATCACCCACGATCTCGGGGCGGTGGCCGACATCGCCGACACGGTGGCGGTACTCTACGCCGGGCGGTGCATCGAGCAGGGCGAGACCCGCGCCGTGATGCGCGCGGCGCAGCATCCCTATACCTACGGGCTGATGGGCTGCACGCCGCACCTGCGCCTCGGCGCAGCGGCGGACGCCGGGACGGGCGCGTTGCGCGAGATCCCAGGCCTCGTCCCTCCGCTCGGCCGTCGACCCGCGATCTGCGCCTTCGCCGACCGCTGCGCGCGGGTCGACGCCACCTGTCTGGACAGTCCCCAGCCGGCCCTGGCCGAAACCGGGTCCGCCCGGGCGGTGGCCTGCTGGCACCCGGAGGCACGAGCGGCATGAGCGGCAAGAGCAGCCAGAGCGGCATGAACGTGAGACCCATCCCGGCCCCGACGGGCGCCGCCATCCTGCAGGTCAACGACCTCAGGGTTCATTTTCCGGTCCCGGGTCGCGGCGGCTCGCGGGTACACGCGGTCGATGGCGTAAGCTTCGTCGTGCGTCGCGGCGCGAGCTTCGGCATCGTCGGAGAGTCCGGATCAGGCAAATCCACCACAGCGCAGGGCATCATGCGCCTCGTTCCGGCGACCGCCGGCCACGTCGTCCTCGACGGCGAGGACATCCTCGGCCTCCGGGGCGCCCGGTTGCGGCAGGCGCGCCGCCACATCCAGATGGTGTTCCAGGACCCGTTCGCGTCGCTCGATCCCCGCCGCTGTGCCGGCGACCTCGTGGCCGAGCCGCTCCGGCTGCTGGAGGGGCTGTCGCGCAAGCAGGCCGCGGCGCGGCTCGACGCGCTGTTCGCCGCGGTGGGCCTGCCACCGGAGGCCAAAAGCCTGTTCCCGCATCAGTTCTCGGGCGGGCAACGCCAGCGCCTGTGCATCGCCCGGGCCCTGGCGACCGAGCCCGACATCATCGTCTGCGACGAGGCGGTCTCGGCCCTCGACGTCGCCATCCAGGCGCAGATCCTCAACCTCCTGGCCAGGCTCCAGGCCGAGCGAGGGCTCGCCTACATCTTCATCTCGCACGATCTCGGCGTGGTGCAGCACCTCTGCGACGAGGTCGCGGTGATGTATCTCGGCCGGATCGTCGAGCAGGCGCCGACGCGGACGTTCTTCTCCGCCCCGCGCCATCCCTATAGCTGGTCGCTGATCTCGGCGGCGGTGCCGGCCGGTCCGGCACGGGAGGCCCTGAAGGCCCGCTACCTCGTGCGCGGCGAGCCGCCGAGCCCGATCGATCCGCCCGCGGGCTGCCGGTTCGCCGGGCGCTGTCCGTTCGCGGTCGAGCGGTGCAGGGCCGAGGATCCGGCCCTGCTCGCGACGGGCCAGGGTCACTACGTCGCCTGTCACCGTGTCGGCGAGATCGAGGCGCCGAACTTCGATCAGGCACAGGCTGCCTGACCATCCGGCGGTACCTCCCGACATGGCAAGGGCCGCCCCGAACCGACCGGGCGGCCCATCCGAAGAGGGCTGGGTTATTCGTTCCCGCAGACAGCCGGGTCAGGCCGCCTCGTCGCGGTGGTGGTACCAGCGATACAACATCCGCTGCCCGATACGCCGGAACGGCGCGAAGGGGTGGCTCGGCAAGGATCCCTCGAAGATCGGCAGACCCGCGAGCTTGCGACCTGCCACCAGCCCGGCGAGCCGGCGGCCAGCCTGAGCGGAGAACGAGACGCCGTTGCCGCCATAGCCCAGGGCGTAGAACAGCGGCTGGTCCGGCTCCGGCCGAACGATCCGGGGCATCATGTCGTGGCTGACATCGACCCAGCCCCACCAGGAATAGTCGATCGCAATGCCTTCGAGCGCCGGGAATTTCTGGTGCAGGCCATCGACCAGGAGGCGGAGGTGGCGCGGGTTGGTCGCGTCCGCCCCGGTGATGGCGCTGCGGCTGCCGATCTGGACCCGGTTGTCGGGTAGCCGGCGGTAGTAGAAGCGCAGGGTGCGGGTGTCCGTGACGAAGGTGGTGGTCCGCAACGTCGCGGCGATCTCGTCCTGCGTCAGCGGGCGGGTGACCAGGGAATTGGACAGGATCGGCATGATCCGGCTGCGCAGGCGCGGGTGCAGTCCCTGGCTGGTGTAGCCCCCCGTGGCGATCGCGACTGCACGGGCCCGAACGGTTCCGTGGGGGGTGCGCACCCGGAATCCGGCGCCGTCGCGGTCGATCCCGAGCACCGGGCTGGCGGGGTGGATCCGCGCGCCAGCCGCCCGCGCGGCCCGGAGATACCCGAAGGCGAACTTCGCCGGGTGGATGCCGATACCCAACGGCTCATGGAGTGCACCGACCGCCCCGGCCTCGTCGAGCCAGTCGCGCCGCAACTCGTCCGGGCCGAGCATCCGAGTGCGATACCCGAACACCGCGTTGGCGACCTCGCATTCGGCTGCCAGCTTGGCGAAGGTGCGCGC
Source organism: Methylobacterium sp. CM6246 (assembly GCF_054818005.1). Classification (NCBI taxonomy): domain Bacteria; kingdom Pseudomonadati; phylum Pseudomonadota; class Alphaproteobacteria; order Hyphomicrobiales; family Methylobacteriaceae; genus Methylobacterium; species Methylobacterium sp. CM6246. The sequence goes on along the minus strand of NZ_JBTXKY010000001.1, from coordinate 3,665,038 downwards.
CCGATGGGCGACGTAGATGTGGCCGCCAGGCTGCGGATCGGGGTCGAATTCGCGGACGAGGTCGGAGAAGTATGAGAACCCGTCCTGGATCTCGGCGTGGAGCCGGAGCGCGGTCTCCCGACCGTAGCGGGCGATCCATTGCGAGCGGCTGAGCCGGCCCGACGCGTTCTGGCCCTGGCCCCCGTTGCGGGTGCTGCAGCCCCACGCAACCCGGTTGGCCTCCAGCACGGTGGCTTTGATGCCGTGATCGCGGGCGAGGCTGAGGGCGCAGGACAGGCCGGTGAAGCCCGAGCCGACGATCACCACGTCGGCATCGACGTCGCCCGTGATCGGGCCGTCATCCTCCGGCGGAGGGCCGGCGGTGGCCACCCAGTAGGTCGGCGCGTAGGCGCGGTTCGTGCCAGGGGTCGCGCTGGTCAGGGGATCGTAGGTCGGATCGTAGGGCGCGCCGGTCGGGCGTGGCACGGGATCGGGGGTCAGGCTCACGGTCCGCCTCCCTCAGGCCGCCTGGACCGGGCGGTCCTTGCGGAAGGCGCTCTTGCGGGCGATCAGCCTTCCCTCGAACACGAACAGGTCGACCCCCTCCACGGCGACCCGGCCGCCATCGGCCCGGGTGCCGGTGAACAGCCATTCCGACGTGGCGCGCTCCCCCGCCAGGGTGTGGCGGGTGACCGTCCAGGCCACGTCCGGCATGTCGGTCCAGACGGCCACGAAGGCCGCCCGCACCGCGTCCTGGCTGGTCAGCCGGCGCCCGTGCGCCTCCGGGCCGGCGGCGGTATCGAACACCACGTCCGGCGTGAAGCAGGCCATCACCCCGTCCGCATCGTGGCGGTTGAAGGCTTCGAACAGGCTGTCGAGCACCGCGTGGCGCTCCGCTTCGGTCGTCGTTTCATTCATGGAACCGCACTCCCCTGGCTCGCCCGCGGGCGGCTGTCGTCGCCACGACCTAGCGCCGGCGCCGTCAGCCTCGCGAGGTCCAGAGCGGTGTCAACGACGCATCCAGTTGGCCGGCCCTGGGGAGCGACTGGCGCGGGGGAGCCATGCGGGGGGAGATTTAGGCATCGTCTGGCCCCTTGTGCACGGAGCTTGCCTTGTCGGACCCTCCGGTCGGACCGCTCATCGGGAGCGCTTCGGGGTCCCGGAGGGGATGAATGCTCATGGACAGCGTACGATCGCGACCAAAAGCCCGCCCCGCCGCGCGAGCAATCTTAGCCGCTCTGGCGGCTTTGGCACCGCTGTTCCTCGGCATCCTCTCGCCTGACCCCGCCCGGGCCGCCGAGAAATCGGTCACCTTCGCGCACCAGGACATGGTGGTCCCGTTCCGGGCCCTGATGGCCTCGGGCGCCATCGAGAAGGTCACCGGCTACACCGTGACGTGGCGTAAGTTCGGCGGCGGCGGCGACGTGATTCGCGCCATGGCGTCGGGCAACGTCCAGATCGGAGAGGCGGGGTCGAGCCCGATCACTGCGGCGGCCTCGCAGGGACTCGACATCCAGCTCTTCTGGATCCTCGACGAGATCGCCGACGCCGAGCAGCTTGTCGCGCGCAACGGCAGCAGCGTCAAAACCGTGGCCGACCTGCGTGGCAAGACCGTCGCGGTGCCGTTCGTCTCGACATCCCACTATCAGCTGATCGCCGCGCTGGCGGAGGCCGGGTTGAGCCAGAAGGACGTGACGATCCTCAACATGCGGCCGCCCGAGATCGCCGCCGCCTGGGAGCGCGGCGACATCGATGCGACCTTCATCTGGGACCCTGTGCTGGCCCGCGTGAAGAAGTCCGGCACGGTGCTGATTTCGGCGGGCGACATCGCCCGCAAGGGCAAGGCGACCTTCGACGGCCTCGTGGTCGACCGGGCCTGGGCGGCACAGAACCGGGACTTCCTCGTCACGCTGGTGAAGCTGATCGCGGCCGAGGACGCGGCCTACAGGGCTCGGCCTTGGGCTGCCGATTCAAGCGAGGTGAAGGCGGTGGCCAAGATCACCGGTGCGACCCCCGCAGAGGTGCCGGCGAGCCTCGCGAGCTACCGCTTCCCGGCCCTCGACGCGCAGGCCTCCCCGGCCTGGCTTGGCGGCGGGGCCGCCAGGGCCCTGACGGAGACCGCGGAGTTCCTGAAGGCGCAGGGGCGCGTGCAGGCGCTGGCACCCGATTACGGCCGGTTCGTCACCGGCGATTACGTGGCGGCGGCCGGACAATAGCCCGCGGCGAAGCCGGAGAGATCCATGATCGAGATCCGCAACCTCAGCGTCCATTACGGGGAGGGCGAGACCGGCATCGTCGCCCTCTCGCAGGTGAACCTCACGATCCGGCCGGGGGAGTTCGTGGTGGCGCTCGGCGCCTCAGGCTGCGGCAAGACCACCCTGCTCTCGGCGATGGCCGGCTTCCTTGAACCGACCGAGGGTAGCATCCTGCTGGACGGGGTGCCGGTCCGGGGTCCGGGGGCCGACCGGGGGGTGGTGTTCCAGCGCCACGCGCTGATGCCCTGGCTGAGCGTGGCCGAGAACGTGGCCTTCGGTCCCAAGATGCGCGGCGTTGCGCGCCCGGAGCGGCACCGGATCGCCCTCGCCATGCTTGAGCTGGTCGGTCTCGCCGAGTTCGCGGACCGGAAGACCTACGAGCTCTCGGGCGGCATGTAGCAGCGGGTCGGCATCGCCCGGGCGCTGGCCAGTGACCCGCGCGCCCTGCTGATGGACGAGCCGCTGGGCGCCCTGGATGCATTCACGCGCGAGCAGGTCCAGGAGCTGATCCTCCAAGTCTGGCACCGGACCGGCAAGATGGCCTTCTTCATCACGCACGACGTCGAGGAGGCGGTGTTCCTGGCCACCAAGCTCCTGATCATGAGCCCGCGGCCGGGCCGCATCGTCGAGACGATCGACCTGCCCTTTTCGCGCGCGGTCGTGGCCGGGCGGGCGGCGCGGGCGGTCAAGTCGGATCCCGACTTCATCGCCGTGCGCGAGCGCGTGCTCGGGCGCATCCATCACCGGATCGAACCGGCGTTCGGAGGCTCCCGATGAGCGGCCTTCCCCTCGACGCGGCGGTTCCCGAGGCGTCGCGCTCTCGCCCCGGGCGCCGTGGCCGCCGCGACGAGTCGCTGGTGCCGATCATCAGTCTGGCCACCGTGCTGGCCTGCCTCGGTCTCTGGGCGGTCGCGACCCATGTCGGCTGGATCAAACCGCTGTTCCTGCCGCCGCCGGAGGCGGTCCTGACGGCCCTCGGGCAGGCCTGGAACGGCGAACTCGACGGCGCCCCCCTCGGCCTTCACGTGCGCGACAGCCTCTTGCGCGTCCTCGGCGCCTTCGGGCTCGCCACGCTGCTGGGTGTCCCGGCCGGTTTGGCCATGGGCATGAGCCGGATCGCCCGCGGCATCCTCGACCCGCTGATCGAGTTCTACCGGCCGCTGCCGCCGTTGGCCTACCTGCCGCTGATGATCATCTGGTTGGGGATCGGCGAGTTGTCGAAGGTGCTGCTGATCGTCCTGGCCTGCTTCGCCCCGGTGGCCCTGGCGACCCGATCGGGCGTGCTCTCGGCCTCTGTCGACCAGATCAACGCGGCGCGCGCACTCGGGGCGAGCCGCTGGCAAGTGCTCCGCTACGTGGTGTTCCCGGCCGCGATGCCGGAGATCCTGATCGGCCTGCGGATCGGCATGGGCGTCGGCTGGACCACCCTGGTCGCCGCCGAGATGGTGGCGGCCCAGGCCGGGCTCGGCCAGCTCGTCCTCAACGCCTCGAACTTCCTGCGCACCGACGTGGTGGTGATGGGGATCCTGCTGATCGGCCTGTTCGCAGCCCTTTTCGAATTCGGCCTGCGGCGGCTCGAACGCGCGCTGGTGCCCTGGAAGGGCAAGGCCTGACGGCGCCCGGACGGCGCCCTGGTCCGCTCACTCGCCGCCGCCTGGACCTGTCGCGGCGCCCGCACCGGTTTTATCGACGGCGGGACGCCCGAGTCCGATCGCGAGTGACCCGCCCATGTCGAACGAACCCGAGAGCCTGACGCGCGGCCCGGCGCGCCTTCCTGGGAACGCGCGCGACCTCCTGGCCTCGCTTGCGGGACGCCACCTGATCGGGAACGCGCTGGTGGGCCCGGTGGACGGCACATGCCTGACTGTTCTCGATCCGGCGACCGGCGACGCACTGGGGCAGGCGCCGGCGGCCGGCCCGGCGGATGTCCAGGCGGCGGTCGCGGCCGCCCGCGCCGCCGGAAAGGCCTGGGCGCGGGTGCCGGCGCGCGAGCGCGGGCGGCTGGTCGCCGAGGGCGGGCGCCGGATCGCGGCGGCGTCCCCGGACCTCGCCCCGCTCCTCGCCGCCGAGACCGGCAAGGCGATCCGCACCGAATGCCGACCCGAGATCGCCACCGCCGCCGACATCCTCGCGATGTTCGGCGGCCTCGCCACGGAACTCAAAGGCGAGACGCTGCCGTTCAGCCCGGACATGCTGGCGCTGACCACCCGGGAGCCCCTGGGCGTGGTGGCGGCGATCCTGCCCTGGAATGTGCCCCTCGTGCTGATGGCGCTCAAGATCGGCCCGGCCCTGGTGGCGGGCAACACCGTGGTGGTGAAGGCCTCCGAGGAGGCCCCCTTCGCGACGATCGAGGCCGCGCGCCTGCTGGCGGAGCTCCTGCCGCCCGGCGTCCTCAACGTGATCTGTGGCACCGGAGCCGGATGCGGGGCGCCGCTGGTCCGCCACCCCGACGTCGCCAAGGTCACCTTTACGGGCTCGCAGGCGGTGGGTGAGGCGATCTACCGGGAGGCCGCCGACAAGCTGATCCCGGTGAGCTTGGAGCTCGGCGGCAAGAGCCCGATGCTGGTCTTCGCCGACGCCGATCTCGACCGGGCCGTCGCGGGCGCAGTAGCCGGCATGCGCTTTACCCGCCAGGGTCAGAGCTGCACCGCGTCGAGCCGGATCTACGTCGATGCGGACCTGCACGACCCGTTCGTGGAGCGGCTGGCCGCTGCCGTCTCGAACCTCCGGATGGGCGACCCGCTCGACGAGGCGACCGATATCGGCACCGTCATCAACGCCCGGCAGCGTGCCAAGATCATGGACTACATCGCGCAGGGCGAGGCGACCCCGGGCGCGCAGGCCGTGCGTTGCGGAACCCTCCCCGAAGCGGCGGAGCTCGCCGGAGGCCTCTTCGTCGAGCCGGTCCTGTTCACCGGTCTTACCGAGGACAGCCCGCTCATGCGCGACGAGATCTTCGGGCCGGTCGCCTGCATCGTGCCGTTCTCCGACGAGGAGGCCGTTCTGGATGCGGCGAATGCCGGGGATTTCGGCCTCGCCGCGACAGTGTGGACCACCGACCTGCGTCGTGCGCTGCGGGTGTCGCACGCGCTCGATGCCGGCTATGTCCAGGTCAATCAGAACCTGACGATCCAGCCGAACCTGAGTTACGGCGGCTTCAAGAAGTCCGGCCTCGGCAAGGAAGCCTCCCTCGAGGCGATGCTGGAGCATTTCACCCGCAAGAAGACAATCGTGGTCGACATGCGCTGAGGCGATGGAAGCCGTTCCCGCCCTGCTGGCGGCCGCGCCCCAGCCGGGGACCCTGGTCGCCATCGCGGCGGCGGTCTTCGCGGCGGCGTTGATCCGCGGCTTCACGGGCTTCGGATTCGCCCTGGCGGCCGTGCCGCTGCTGGGCTTCTCGCTGCCGCCGAGCCAATGCGTCCCGCTCGCCGTCGCCCTTCAGTTCTGCGCAAGCCTGTCCGACCTGCCGCGGGCGCGCCGGACCTGCCACTGGCCCTCGCTCGGCTGGCTCGTCGCCGGTGCGGTGGTCGGATCGCCGCTGGGCGTGGCCGCGCTCGCAGCGGCGAGCCCCGACGTCGCGCGGCTCGGCATCGCGCTGATCTGCGGTGGGGGAACCGTCGCGCTGGTGCGGGGCTTCCGTTTCGTGGTGCTGCCGCGCGGCGGCGCGACGCTGGTGGTCGGGCTGGCGGCCGGCCTGTGCAACGGGCTCGCGGCGATGCCCGGCCCGCCCGTGGTCGCCTATTATCTCGCGACGCCGCTCTCGCCTCAGCAGGGGCGCGCCTCGTTGCTGGTGTTCTTCCTCGCCACGTCGATCGCCAGCGCCGTCAGCCTCGCGACCGCGGGCCTCCTCGGGGTATCCCTGGCGATCCCGGTGGCGATCGGCATCCCGCTCATCGTCGCCGGAAGCCGGGTCGGCGAGGCGCTCCTCCAGCGCGGCGCCGGCCGCGGCCATCGGGCGTTGTCGATCCTGCTCCTCTGTACCGTGGCGATCACGAGCGTGGTGCAGGCGGTCTCAGACCTGCTCGGCCATCCTCTGTGACAGCGGAGCGCCCGCCGGGCCGATCAGCTCCGACAGGTGGGTGAGCCCCGCCTCGATCCGATCGGTGCGGATCGAGGCGAAGCCCAGCCGGAAACAAGCCCGGCCGGCATCCGGATCGGCGAAGAAGATGTCGCCCGGCTCGATCAGGACGCCGCGGGCGCGGGCGCGCAGACTGAGATCCCGGGCATCGAGGCCTGCCGGTCCCTTCATCCAGAAGCTTGTGGCTCCCGGATCGCGCCGCCAGCTGAACCGGGGCATGAGGCGGGGCAGCAAACCGGCAATGCGCGACGCGCGCTCCTCCAGCACGCTGGCTGTCCGGCGGAGGTGCGTGCGGTAATGCCCGAGCGCCACGAACATCGCGGTGGCGCGCTGATTGTTCGACGGCGGGTGGCGCAGCATCAGCCGCCGCAGCACGCGCAACTCGGCGATCACGGCCCGGGGTGCCACCACGTAGCCAACGCGCAGGCCCGGGGCCAACACCTTCGAGAAGCTGCCGACATAGACAACGCGCCCGTCTGCATCGAGGCTCTTGAGCGCGGGGATCTCGTCCGACAGCGCGAGGTCGGCCTCGTAATCGTCCTCCACCAGGACGACGTCGTGGCGCCGCGCGGCCTCCAGGAGGGCGCGGCGTCGCTCCAGCGGCATGACCGCCGTCGTCGGGCACTGATGGCCCACGGTGACGAAGGCGACGCGCCGGCTGGCGAAGGTCGCATCCGGCACGACCCCCTGCCGGTCGATGGCGAGTGTCGCCAGGTCGTCGGTGGCCAGCGTCAGCATGTTGCGGGTATCGGGATAACAGGGGTCCTCGACGCCCGCCGGGGTGTTGCGGCCGACCAGCAGCTGGATCAGCAGCGAAAGCGCCTGTTGCGAGCCGATCGTGACCATCACCTCGTCCGCGCTCGCGAAGATGCCCCGCCGGGGCAGTACCTGCAGGCGCAGCTGATCGACCAGGTCGGGGTCGTCCTCGTCGATCAAGTCGCCCGCCCAGGCGTTGATCTCGGACACGCCGGAGGCGGCCCGCACGCTCTCGCGCCAATCATTGGCCGGGAACAGGGACGGATCGAACTGGCCGAACAGGAAGGGATAGGGGTAGTCGAGCCAGTCCCGGGGCTTGGTGATCTGTCGTAGCCGCGCAGGCCGAAGCGCGAGGCGCTCCGACCAATCGATGGTCCGGCCGCCGGGGGCCGCGGGCGCCTGGGAGACGGCCAGGTCCGGTGCCAGGAAGATGCCGCTGCGTTCGTGGGCGACCAGAAATCCCTCGTCGATCAATTGCTGGTAGGCGTTCACCACCGTGTTCCGGGCAACCCCGAGCAGCGTCGCCAACTGGCGTGTCGACGGTAGTCGGGCCTGCGCGGTGAACAGGCCCCGTTCGATGGCGGTGACGATTGCCCGGCGGATCTGAAAGTGCAGCGCCAAGCCGCTGCGGTCGAGGTCTCCAAACAGCTGCGTCCAGGCGAGCGCTTGGTCTGTGACAGCCATGATTGGTCAGCTCTCGCGTCTGGGGGCAAGCTGGCCCGACGCAAGGATAGCGCCAGCGTGCTGAGACTGACCATCCTGCCCGCGAGCGTCTGCTTCCAACCGAGCGCTCTGGCTCGTTCGGCGTCCGACAAGGGCGCAAAGCCGTATGACCGGCGACGATAACCGCCTTGATCGCGTGCGCCGTGTCCTCGGCGAGCGTGGCCTCGACGTTGGCCGGGTCCGCACCGTGGCGCCAGTCGCCCGGTACAAACTCAACTGCGATCCCTCATTGGGCGGCCATTTTGCTCCACAGCGTGGCGGGATGCCCGGTCTCGGACATCAACACCCGGGCGCCCGGCGAGAGCATGTTGACGATCGTCGCCTCCCACGCCCCCGTGCCGGAGCCAAAAACGGAACGGCCGGTCCCTCGGTCCGGAAGACCGCCCTGCAACCTTCGCGCATCTCCCGATCCAGCCGGCCGAATTCCGGCCCCGGTGATCGATCGCCTGTCGGTCCATCGCCTGGAGAACACGCTCGGGCACCGGTTTGGGCCGGGGATGTTGAGAAAATGCCGTCCCTGCCGAAGGGGCATGTCGTGTCCTCTTCCAGTGCCGTCGCGGACGAGCCGTGCTGACTGTTGGATGAGAGACCCGACGTCAGGCGCCCGACCAAACCGCTGGCTTCTTGTCGAGGAAGGCTCGAACGCCCTCGGCGAAATCCCGGCTGCCGTAGCAGGTTCGGATCCCGGCGCTGCCGTCAGCGTCAGGATCGAGGGCGAGCGCCGTCAGCATCTCCCGGGTGACGCGCATGGTCACCGGGGCATGACCGAGCAGGCGCTGGCAGAGCTCCACCACACGAGCGTCGAGGGTCTCGGGACTCTCGATCGCGGCGAGGTAGCCGAGCGGCTCCAGGCTCTCGGCCGTCGGCATGTCGGCGAGCAGGAGCATGCGCTTGACGGTGCTCAGACCCAGCGTCGCCGTCAGGCGACGCAAGTTCGCGGGCGACAGACAATTGCCGAGGGTGCGGGCGATCGGAACGCCGAACCGCGCGCCCGGTGTGGCCACGCGCAGGTCGCACGCATTGGCGATCGCGAGGCCACCGCCGACTGCCAGACCCTCAATGACGGCGATTGTCGGGACGCGCACGCGTTCCAGTCCAGTGACATACGCGTCGATCCGCGCCTCGTAGGCCACCCCGTCCTCCCCGGTGAACCCCACGAACTGTTCGATGTCCGTGCCGGCAACAAAAGCTTTGCCGCCCGTCCCGCGCAGGACCGCAATGCGGATCGCCGGGTCAGCCTCGATCCGGGCGAGGCCGTCGGCCAGGTCTTCGTACATCCGCCACGTCATCGCGTTGCGCGCGGCGGGCCGGTCGAAGGTCAGGTGGGCGATGCCGTCCTCGGCGCGATAGCGGACTGCGCCCTCCCGCTCGCACGCGCTCACGGTGCGAACGCGCCTCCCGCGCGCAGCGCCTCGGTTTCGTCTTCGCCGAGACCGAGTTCCCGGAGCAGGCTCTCCGTATGCTCGCCCAGAAGCGGTGCATGCATCCGGGTGCGCGGCGGTGTGCCCGAGAACTTCACAGGGAAACCGATGTTGGGGACGCTACCCTCATTGGGATGCGGGACCTCGATCCGCATCTCACGATGGCGGCCGTGCTCGCTTTCGAACGCTTCCGGATAGGTGTTCATCCGGCCGGCCGGAATGCCGACCGCGAGCAGGTGGGTCACCCATTCCTCGGCGGTCCGTTCGGCAAAGCTCTTCTCCAACTCGCCAATCAGCACGTCGCGGTTGGCGAGTCGGGCCGGGATGTCGACGAAGCGCGGGTCATCGACGAGGTCGGCCCGCGCAAGCACCTCGCATAGCAGCCGCCAGAGCTTCTGGTTGGTCGCGCCCATGACGAAGTAGCCGTCCGAAGCGCGCACGGCCTGATAGGGGGCGCTCATCAGGTTCGCGGTGCCGAGCGGCTTCGGGATGCGGCCGGTACCCCAGTATTCCGAGATGTCCCAGATCGAGAACGCCAGGGCGGAGTCGAACAGCGACGCGTCGATGTACTGGCCTTCGCCGCTCGTCTGCCGGCCGATATACGCGCTCAGGATCCCGTAGACGCAGAACAATGCGCAGCCGATATCGGCTACCGGCACGCCCGCCTTGACCGGCGGCCCGCCGGGATGGCCGGTCACGCTCATCACCCCGGACATCGCCTGAGCCATCAGATCGTAGCCCGGCCGCATCGCCCAGGGACCGGACTGACCGAAGCCCGAGATGCTGGCATAGATCAGACGCGGATTGTGCGCGCGCAGCACGTCGTAACCGAGCCCGAGCTTCTTCATCACGCCCGGACGGTAGTTCTCGACCAGAATATCGGCGGTGGCCACGAAAGTCATGAATAACGCGCGGCCGGCCTCGCTCTTCAGGTTGATCGCGATGCTGCGCTTGTTCCGGTTCATGTTGAGGAAGCCCATGCTGTCGGGCCCCTTCATCTTGAACCCCATCGCGCCGCGGGTCTGGTCGCCCGTGCCGGGTGGTTCGATCTTGATGACGTCGGCGCCGAGATCCGCCAGCAGCATGCTGCAGAACGGACCCGCCATCACCTGCGTGACGTCGAGAACGCGCAGGCCTGCGAGCGGCAGCGGCCGGACGGGTGCGGTAGCAACCTCATCCTCCAGCGCCTGAGCCGAGCGATCGTCGGAACGGCCGATCTCATCCATTCAGGGCTCTCCTCCCGCGACGCATCCAAGGCGTCGCCTTTTGAATTCTGCATGCATAAGGCGATTTTCGGCGCGTGCAACGATATTCCGGGCGTCACGCATAAAATGCATTTTGCGTGCAGAATTCATCTTGCGGGGTTTGACGCCTGCGCGCAGTCTGAGCCGAGACAAGCAGCGACATGCGATGGGTGCGGAGCCAACCGCGCTCACGGGAGGAACAGCCGATGAGCCTAGGATCCGGCGGCGTCACGCACGCCTTGCGCCGCACGTTCACGACGACCCGGGGGCGCGTTTTCGCGCTGCTGTGCCTGGTCTACTTCATCACTTACGTCGATCGGGTGAACCTCTCGACGTTAGCGCCGCTGATGGCGGCCGACCTACACCTGAACAACGTGGAGCTGGGCTTTGCCCTCTCTTCGTTCGGCTACACCTACGCGCTGTTCCAGATCCTGGGCGGAATGACCGCCGACCGGCTCGGCGCGCGTCGGACCCTGGTCCTGTGCGGGATCGTGTGGACCGTCGGAACGCTGCTGACCGGGTTCGTCGGCGGCCTGCTCTCCCTCGTCCTCGCCCGCCTGCTTCTGGGCGTCGGTGAGGGCGCGACCTTCCCCGCCGCGACCACCGCGATGACACGCTGGGTTCCGACGGCTGAGCGCGGCTATGCGCAGGGTGTCGTCCATTCCTGCTCGCGGTTGGCCAACACCGTGACGCCGCCACTGGTCGTCCTGATGGCTGCCTATTTTGGCTGGCGGGGCACCTTCATCGCGCTCGCGGCGGTGAGCCTGTGCTGGATTGTCGTCTGGGCCCTGTACTTCCGAGATGAGCCGAGTGACCATCCGGGCTGCACGCCGGAGGAGCTGGCGGAGTTGCCGGCGCCGCGCAAGTCGGCCGGTGAATCGTCGGAACCCACCCCTTGGGCGGCCCTCCTGCGCCGCATGCTGCCGACGACGCTGGTGTACTTCTGCTATAATTGGACGCTGTGGCTCTACGTGACATGGCTGCCCAGCTACTTCGTCAAGGCGCAGGGCCTTAATATCAAGGAGTCTGCGTTCTTCGCCTTCGGTGTGTTCGGCGCCGGTGTCGTCGGCGACGCCATGGGCGGCATCTGGGCCGACCGCATCTATCGCCGTACCAACGACCTCGCGCGGGCGCGTCGCACGGTGATCGTCGTGAGCCTGCTCGGCTCGATGGTCTGCTTGCTCCCGGTGCTCTTCGTCCACGAACTCGCGGTCGTCGCACTCTGTCTGAGCGGCGCGTTCTTCTTCCTTGAATTGACGGTCGGCCCGATCTGGGCAATCCCGATGGACGTGGCGCCGAAGCATGCCGGCACCGCCAGCGGCATCATGAACACCGGGTCGGCAATCGCCGGCATCGTCTCGCCGCTGGCGTTCGGCGTGATCGCCCAGCTCTCGGGAAGCTATGCCCTGCCGTTCGTCGGCTCGATCGCCTTGCTGCTGGTCGGCGCGGTCCTGGCTTGGCGGGGCCTGCCGCGGGATGAGGTCACAGGGAGCGAGGCGACGTCCAGTCTGTCGCCGACGGTGGCGCCCGGGAACGCAGTTTAGCTCGATGCGGCCACCGAAAAATGTTGCCGGGGGCGCAGGTCCGATATGAAACGGTAGGGCATAGAGACCATCTGACGATCGCGATGATGCAGCCGACGAACCTCATCCGGACCAACCTCCACGACATGCTCGTTGCCGGCATTCGCGAGATGGTGATCGCTGGCGTGCTGCGGCCCGGCGACAAGGTCCCGGAACAAGCGCTCTGCCAGCGGTTCGGGGTCTCGCGTACGCCGTTGCGAGAAGCGCTGAAGGTCCTGGCTTCGGAAGGCATGCTCCAGCTGCTGCCCCGGCGCGGCGCCATCGTGGCGAACGTCAGCCCGGAGGAGATCGACGAGCTGTTCCCCGTGATGGCGGCGCTTGAGGCGCTCGCGGGTGAATTGGTCTGCAAACATGCCAGCGATGAGGACCTGGCGCGCTTGGGCGCCATCCACGATCATATGATGCGCGCTCACGCCGCCGAGGACGAGCCGACATACCTGCAGGCGAACCGCAGCTTCCACGAGACCCTCGTGTCCGCGGCCGGAAACGCCACGCTGACAGCCAGCTACATGCAGATCCTGACGCGGACGCGGGCGTTCCGATTTGTGGCTCGCAAGAGCCCGGAGAACTGGCTCGCCGCGGTGAGCGATCACCACGCGATCATGGACGCTTTGAAGGTTCGCAAAGCCGCTCGCTTGTCCCGTCTTCTGCGACGGCACGTGATGGGTGTGACCGTAAAGATCGCCCGGGATGCCATTTCCGAAGCCGCTCACGAGAACGCCTCCATCGAAGTCGGCGAGCTGCCAAAATCCGCCTGACCGCAGACCGACCTTGGGCGAAAGTCGCTGGCCCGATCCGGCGATCGTCGACCAGACAAGCGGATGCCTCCTTCACCGATGCGTCGGGTCCGGTGCCGGCCTCCGACGGCGTCGCCGCGGTCACAACTTCGCTCGAACTATCCATGGCACGAATGGGAAGTTTGATTGATTTGTAGGCCCTCACATATTCGACATGAGTAAGAAGCTGCTTTTGACGACTCGCACTATACGTCCGCGGATCGATAAAAAGCCGATGGGATCAGCGACCGTCACACGTTTAGGACAGGTCGCCTATTCCGGGGCGCGGTTACACATTGTCGCGGATTAACTTAGATCAGTAGCTGGTCTTGGACTCGATCTGGAATGCTTCGATATATTTCGAAGGGCATAAACCTCGAATTAAAGATTCACTGCTTATATCCGTCCTGATTTTAGACGACCTGTACTTTCAAGGCGTTTCTGACAGGGCCATTGCGTGATGAATGCTGACCTGCACCACCTCGGCGCAGTGCAACCCAAAATACCGGTGCCGGCGACGCGACCGGACTCAGGTGCGGCTTCCCGCATGACGCCCAACCACTACCTCGACGTCATTCGACACGGCCTGCTCATGATCGGCCGGTCCGGATATGTCATCGGCTTCAACGTCCCAGCCAAGCTTCTCCTGACAAGCCTGAGCGTCGAACTGACAATCGAGCTGTCTGCGATTTCGTTGTTCCGCGCTTTATCTCGCGGGACCGCGTTGACGCGCCGCGCAATATTTCAGTCGCTGCGGCATGCGCTGGATCTTCAGACGGCGGTGTCTTTCGAGGTGACGGGCCAGGATCGTACGCTTCAGATCGAACTCTGTCCTATCGCGGATGGAGGCTGGATCGCAACGCTGGAGGATGTCAGCGCACGCAAGGCGAGCGAGGCGCGAGCCGACGAGATGGCGCGCCTCGATCCCCTCACTGGCTTGCCGAACCGCCTCCTCTTGCGTGAACGTCTGGCCGAGGCTCTGGCGCGCTTGCAGCGCAGCGGCGAGGCGTGCGCACTGCTTCTCATCGACCTCGATCGGTTCAAGCCGGTCAACGACACGCTCGGCCACCCGGTCGGCGACGCACTGCTCGCGAAGGTTGCCGATCGCCTGCGCTCCACCGTCAGGCCCACAGACACCGTGGCCCGCATCGGGGGCGACGAGTTCGTCATCCTGCAAACCGACATCCGTGAGGCCGGGAATACACAAGCGCTGGCCCGGCGCATCGTCGATCTGATCGGCCGCACCTACATGGTCGATGGCCACCTCTTGACGATCGGGGCCAGTGTTGGCGTAGCCCTCGCGCCCGCAGACGGGGAAAGTGCCGACAAGCTTTTGAAGAACGCCGACCTCGCTTTGTACAGGGCCAAGCTTGACGGGCGCGGGACATACCGCTTCTTCGAACCTGAAATGGATGCGCGCATGCAAGCGCGCCGTCGGCTCGAACTCGACATGCGTCAGGCGCTGGCCCGCCGCGAGTTTCAGCTGCACTACCAACCACAGTTACAGCTGGACGATGACAGGCTGATCGGCTGCGAAGCTCTGATCCGCTGGAAGCATCCCGAGCGTGGCTCGGTGTCGCCGCTCGATTTCATTCCGCTCGCCGAAGAGATCGGCCTGATCGTACCGATCGGCGAGTGGGTCATTCGTCAGGCCTGCCGCGATGCGACGACTTGGCCCGCCGGGATGTCCGTCGCGGTGAACGTGTCGCCGGCTCAGTTCAAGAGTGACCGGTTGGTCGAGACGATCATCTCGGCCCTTGCCAGTTCAGGTTTGTCAGCGAAGCGGCTGGAGGTGGAGATCACCGAGGGGGTGCTTCTGCAGGAGAGCGAGAAGACCTTGCAAACGCTGCATCGTCTGCGCGAACTCGGGGTCCGTGTCTCCATGGACGATTTCGGCACCGGCTACTCGTCCCTGAGTTACCTGCGCAGTTTCCCGTTCGATAAGATCAAGATCGACAGGTCGTTCGTGAAAGATCTGTCGAGCAAGCCCGACGGTGACGCGATCATTCGCGCGATCGCCGGCCTCGGCAAGAGCCTGGGCATGACCACGGTCGCCGAAGGCGTCGAGACGCCGGAGCAGATGCAGCGCATCCGCGACGAAGGCTGCACCGACGTTCAAGGCTACCTCATCAGCAGGCCGATACCCGCTGACGACCTGCTGCAGTTCCTTGCGAACTACCGTCCACACCGTTGATCCACCCTATCCGTCGGACAATCCCATGAGCGAACTCTACCGCTTGGTCTATGCCAGCAAGAACCTGTTCCAAGGAACCGAGGCCGAGCTGACAGCCACCGTCAGTCAGATCCTGGCCGCGTCGCAGCGAAACAACGATCGATCCGAGGTGACCGGTGCGCTGATGTTCAACGCCGGCGCCTTCGCTCAAGTCCTCGAAGGCCCGCGCCGGGGGGTCGAAGAGACCTTCGAGCGGATCCAGTGCGATGATCGTCATGGGGACGTGACGGTTCTTCAGTGCGGCCCGACGGAGTCCCGCGGCTTTGCCAATTGGTCGATGGCCTTCGTCGGGCAGTCGGCCGGAGGGCAGGCGCAGTTCAACCAACTTGCGGCTGAGAGTGGTTTTGACCTGTCCAGGCTGGACGGCGATGCCGTGTTCGCCATGCTGCACGAGTTGGTCTTGGAGGAGGAGGGGCTGCCGACCTCCCTCGCCACCGCTCCTTTGTTCGGGCCGACCGATGCCGGCTCCCCGGCAGGACTCGATGTCGAGCAACTGAAAGCGGAAATCGCGCAGCTTCGGCCGGATGCCGCAGCGACTCGGATGTCGACGCCGGCGGACGAAAAGCAAAGCGGTGCCTTCACGAACGCGGGGCCGCAATCCCGTCCCGCTGGCGACGTGAGACGCTCGTCGAAGGGAGCAACCGCCGCGGCATTGAATATACTCAAGGCCGCTCTGGCCAGTGAGCGGCAGCGCACGAGCGATCTTCGGACTGAGATCGACGCGTTGCAAGTCGCGTTGGCATCGAGCGAGGATCAGTGCGATGCCCTGCGGATCGAACGGGATCGTTGGGCTGGGCGTGCGCAGCTCCTCGCCACGGCGATGGCCCGAGAAGCGAGCGACGTCCAGAACGTGGCCCCCGGTCTCGGATCGGTGTTAACGCATCCGACGGGACAGCCGAGTTCCGACGACGCGGCAGGTGTCCTTGCCGCTTGAAGACCGTGGCGACGGACGCAGCGGGCGCCGGGTGGGATCGCTACGGGCCACGGTCGAGATCGTGAGTTGGTCCCGCTTACACGCCCCGGGGGTGCTCCGCGGCGTGCACGAGTCGAACGACGCGGATGCCTCTGCCCTCGAGCGTCTCGACTATGTTCCCCGGATTGGCGGCGATTTCGGCATCGCGCACGGTAGCCGCGCGCGCCGTTCCTTGCGTGCCGCGCGCACCAGGCCCACTGGACGTCGGGCGTGCGTGTCGGTCACGCCGCTTTCCGCGCCTTCTCCGAAGCGGTCTTGGCCGGCGCGCGTTTCGGGGCTGAGTTCGAGCGCTCGGAACTCGATGTTTTCCGACGCGACGGTTTCGCCGGCTTGCCGCTCTTCTCGGCGTCGATGCTGCGCTTGAGGGCTTCCATCAGGCTCACGACGTTGCCGGAACTTGCGGCCCCGGCCTTTGCCCGCCCCCTGCCCTTCGGTGCCTTGGGCGCCTTGCCCTTGACCAATGCGATCAGCGCCTCCTCGTAGCGGTCCTCGAACTTCGACGGATCGAACGTCCGCGTCGCGCGCGTGATCAGCTCCTCGGCGAGCGCTCGCATCTCGGCTGTTGGATCACCGTCGGGCATGTCCTCGAAGTAGGCCGTCGGCGATCGAACCTCGTCCTGATAGCGCAGCAGCGTGGCCAGCAGGCCCTTGCCGTACGGTTCGAGCAGGACGATCCGCTCGCGCTTGTAGATGACGATGCGTCCGAGCCCGGCCATGCCCTTCTTCTTCATCGCATCCCGGATCACGGCGAAAGCCTCCCGCGAGACCTTGTCCTCGGCCGCGAGGTAATACGGCTTGTCGAGGTAGCGCTCGTCGACCTCCGCGCGCCGGCAGAAGGTCTCGATGTTGATGGTGTGCGTGCTCTCCAGGGCGATCTCGCTGAGCTCGTCATCCTCGACGGGGACGAGTTCGTCCTTGGCGATCTCGCAGCCCTTCACCTGATCGTCGCGCTCTACGGTGTCGCCGGTCACGGAGTCGACCATGAGCTGCTTGAGGCGGTTTCCGGTCTCGCGGTTGATCGTATGGCACTTCAGCTCTCTCGAAGAGCTGACCGCCGGATACAGTCCGACCGCACAGGAGACGAGTAACAGTCGAAGATGACCTTTCCAGTTGGCGCGGGCTGCCACGTCGCTCTCCTGTGTCCGTCGAAGTATCTCCACCCGTCGATGCATCGGTAATGCGGCGATCGGGAGCTTGGCGGTTCAACGAGAGTCCAACTCGACTCGTTCCTCCACAGGCGCACCTGTGGATAACGGGCCCATTATTGTCGTTCGCTCCGCCGTCCCGGCCCCCCAGGAACCCGATCCGACTGGTCCCGTTTCCTGGAAGCGATGACCGAGCTCCTCAAACCGTATCGGGCCAAGCGGGACTTCGAGGCGTCGCCCGAGCCCCAGGGGAAGCGCGGCCGCAAGGCGGCGCGCGCGCGGTTCGTCGTCCAGAAGCACGACGCGCGGCGCCTGCACTACGACCTGCGTCTGGAGATGGACGGCGTGCTGAAGAGCTGGGCCGTGACGCGCGGACCGAGCCTGTCGCCCGCCGAGAAGCGGCTCGCCGTCATGACCGAGGATCACCCGGTCGATTACCTGGCCTGGGAAGGATCGATCCCGAAGGGCCAGTACGGCGGCGGGACCATGATCGTCTGGGACACCGGTTCCTGGGAGCCGGTCGGCGATCCGGCCGCCGGGCTGGCGAAGGGCCACCTCGAGTTCGCCCTGCACGGCGAGCGGCTCGCTGGCCGCTGGCACCTCGTGCGGATGAAGGGGCGCGGCGGCGAGAAGAAGCAGCCGTGGCTTCTCATGAAGGCCGACGACGAGCACGCCCGGCGTGAGGGCGACATCCTCGTCGCGCACGAAGCCTCCGTCCTGTCGGGGCGGACCAACCGGGATCTCGCCGAGGGCGGGGGCGTCAGGGCCGATCACGCCGCCCGCGCCGAGGTGGCTGCCGCGCGGAGGACGAAGCCGCCCACGAGCCGGTCCAAGAGCGCCCGCAAGGCGATCCTGCCGCCCTTCGTCGAGCCCGCGCTCGCGGCCCTCGTCGACGACGTGCCCACCGGCGACGGGTGGCTGTACGAGATCAAGCACGACGGCTATCGCATGCAGGCCCGCATCGACGGGGGCTCGGTGAAGCTCTTGACGCGCTCGGGCCTCGACTGGACCGCGAAGTTCGAAGCGACGGCGCAGGCCCTGAAGGCCATGAAGCTGCCCTCCGCCCTGATCGACGCCGAGATCGTCGTCGAGACGGCGGGCGGCGTTTCGAGCTTCTCTGCGCTGCAGCGATCGCTCGCCGCGGGCGATGCCGCATCGGCGGTCTTTTACGCCTTCGACCTCCTGTACCTGGACGGGAGGGATATCCGGGACCTGCCCCTGACCGAACGCAAGGATCTGCTGCTGCAGAGTCTCGACGACGCCCAATCGGGCGGCCCAATCCGGTTCAGCGAGCACCTGGCCGCCGACGGCGCGGCCATGGCGCGCCACGCCTGCAGGCTCGGCCTGGAAGGTATCGTCGCCAAACGGGCGGACGCGCCCTACCGGTCGGGCCGGACCGATGCCTGGCGCAAGATCAAATGCACCCGATCCGAGGAGTTCGTCGTCGCGGGCTACATGCCCTCGACCACGGCGGCGCGATCTGTGGGGTCGTTGATCCTCGGGACGCACGCGGACGGCACCCTCGTCCATGTCGGGCGGGTTGGTACCGGCTTCCGCGACGCGGTCGCGCGGGATCTCTGGACCGAACTGGAGCCGCTGCGCATCCCGGCGCCGCCCTTCGAAGCCGAGCTGCCGCCGCTTGCGCGCCGCAACGCCCGCTGGGTCGAACCCCGGCTCGTCTGCGAGGTGACGTTCCGCGGGTGGACGGGCGACGATCAGCTGCGGCATGCCTCCTTCAAGACCCTCCGGAGCGACGTGCGTCCGGACGAGGTCGTACGGGAGAAGACGCCTGCGGCCCCGAAGGCAAGCACGCGGAAGGCGCCAGGAGAGACCGTGACGCTGACGCATCCCGATCGCGTCCTCTGGTCCGACGTCGGCCTGACCAAGGAGGGTCTCGCCGCGTACTATGCGGAGATCGCCGACCGCATGCTGCCGCATGTGATCGACCGCCCGCTGTCGCTCCTCCGGTGCCCCGACGGCCTCGGGTCCTGCTTCTACCAGAAGCACGGCTGGGCCGGGCTCGACGAGCGGTACCTCCGGGTCGTGGGTGACGAGAAGGCCGTGGTGATCCGCGATCGCGAAGGCCTGCGCACGCTGGTCCAGGGGAGCGTCCTTGAAATCCACCCCTGGGGTGCGCCGGCCTCGGACCCGGAACGGCCGGACCGCCTGATCTTCGACCTTGATCCGGGCGACGGCATCGGGTGGTGCGATCTGGTCGCCGGCGCCCTGGAGGTGCGAGAACGGGTGTCGGCGGCGGGCTTCGCCACGTTCGTGAAGACCACCGGCGGCAAGGGACTGCACGTCGTCGTCCCGATCGAGCCGAAGGCCGGGTGGGCCGAGGCGAAAGCCTTCGCGCAGCGCATCGCATCCGAGATGGCGAAGGACGCGCCCGACCTCTACGTCGCAACCGTGTCCAAGAAGGCCAGGGACGCCCGGATCTTCGTGGACTACCTGCGCAACCAACGGGGCGCGACCGCCGTCTCGGCCTTCTCGACCCGTGCCCGCCCCGGCGCGCCGGTTTCCGTCCCCGTCGATTGGGACGAGCTTCCGTCGCTGGGGTCCGGCGCGCGCTTCGACGTCATGAACCTGCCAAGCCGCCTTTCCGCCTTTCAGCGCGATCCCTGGGCCGAGTTCGAACGCGCGGCGCGGCCGTTGGAAGCCGCCGGCCGTCAGCCCCGCC
Organism: Methylobacterium sp. CM6246; assembly: GCF_054818005.1. NCBI lineage: Bacteria > Pseudomonadati > Pseudomonadota > Alphaproteobacteria > Hyphomicrobiales > Methylobacteriaceae > Methylobacterium > Methylobacterium sp. CM6246. The sequence continues at coordinate 3,645,192 of NZ_JBTXKY010000001.1, read as the reverse complement.
GGCGGATGTAGCCGGCCGGCACCGGCGATCTGCGGGCATGGGATTGCCTACGATGGTGACGGGACTGCGCGGCGGGCGTGGTCTGTTCCGCCCAGACCCCCACATTGCGGGAACCACCGCGGATGGGCGCAGGCCGACTGGATCCCCCACACCGGTCGGCGGGTCTTTCCAGCGGCGCGCGGTCGAAGCATCGGGATCGGGACGGATCGATCCCGCAGGGGACACGACCGTTCAGGCAAACAGCATGGCGGGTCGGTCATCGGCGTCGATTTCCGTCCGGCTTGGCGCCTGCAGGATCAGGACCCGATCGCCCTCGCCGACGTCGTTCTCCTCGTGATCGACCGAGAAGAATTCCAGGCTCCCGTCGGCCTTGATGGCGAGCAGATGGATGGAGTCCGGTTGCTCGACGGCGTCCGGGCCGGCGACCAGGAACCGCCAGCCGGCCTCGTGCCGTCCGGCCAGCGCATCGAAGCTGGCGTCCGCATCCCCGAAGACCTTGCCGCGGGCATCCCGGCTGACACCGGTGTCGGCGTGCAGCAGGTGGTTTTCGGACGGAGCGACCTGATAGACGCGCTCGCGACCGATCTCCGGGGCCAGCCGCGTGCATACGAGGGCGTTGTAGAGCTCATCCCGGGTCGCAGCGAGCAGATGGTCCGGAGGATGGTCGGCCATCCCTTCCTCGGCGGATCGGGACAGGAGTTCCGCCTGCAGCGTCGGCACCCCCGCGTCTCGGGCGGCCAGCATGGCGCCGGGGTAGATGTCGATGATCACGACCGGTACGCCGGCCCGATGCAGCGCGATCACCATGTCGCTCGCCCATGGGGATGCCCCGACCACGGCGAGCCGCTGCGTATCGGCGGCGGTCGACAGGCCGAACCTGCGGGCGAGTGGGCCCAGGGAGAAGCCGTGGGCGAGCACGGTCGCGACGATGACTGAAAACACGGTGGGTTGGATCAGGTCGCCTCCGGCGTACCCCGCCTCGCTGAGGCGGGGACCGGCCAGCCCGGCGACGGCGGCCGCGACGATGCCACGCGGCCCGATCCAGCCGACGAACAGGCGCTCGCGCCGGGACAGGTCGCTGCGCAGCGTGGCCAACCAGATCGCCGCCGGGCGAACCACGAACAGGATCGCGGCCGTTAACCCGAGGATGGGTGCCGACAGCTTTCCAAGGACCGCGAGGTCGAGGTCGGCGGTCAGCACCACGAACAGGCAAGACACCAGCAGGACGACGAGGCTTTCCTTGAATCGACGGAGTTCGGCCAGACCCGGCACGTGCCGGTTCGCAAGCGCGATGCCGAACACGGTCGCACCGATCAGCCCGGCCTCGTTCATGAGCAGGTTCGGCACGACGTAGGCGATGAGCGCGAGTGCCAGCAGCACGGGCGTCTTCAGCGTCTCGGGGATGAGGTCGCGCCGGAACGCCCAGGCGACAAGGAGTGCCGAACCCACGCCGAGCGCACCTGCCACCAGCACCCCCTCGGCGAGGTGAAGCATGAGCGCCGTTGCCGGATCCTCGCCGGCTGCGCGGGGCACGCCCACAAGCATCTCGATGACGACCGCGGTCAGGATGGCTCCGACCGGGTCGTTGACGATGGCCTCCCACTTCAGGAAGGCGGCCGAGCGCCTCTCCAGTCGCGCGTGGCGCAGGAGCGGCAGGATTACGGTCGGCCCGGTGACGACGAGGATGGCGCCGAACACGGATGCCGGCCCCCACAACATCCCCCCGATCAGGTGGGCGGCGAGCGTGCCCAGGACGAAATTGATGGGCAAGGCGAAGGCGGTCAGCCGTAGCACCCCCTCGCCGGACGCCCGTAACTCGCGGAAATCGAGTGCGAGACCACCCTCGAACACCACGATGGCAACCGCCAAGCCGATCAGGGGGCGCAGGTTCGGGCCGAAATCGTGCGTTGGATGAAGCAGCCCGAGCACCGGCCCGACCAGGAAGCCGAGCGCGAGCAGGATGACGATGGCAGGGATGCGCAGTCGGGCCGCGAGAACCTGAGCGGCCATGCCGCCACCGACGACGCAAAGGACCGCCGTCGCCAAACCGTGTTCCATGCACGACGCTCCGGACCGACGTTCCGACCCACCCCCTTTGGCAGCCGAACCGGGATCCTACGATAGGGTGGGGGCGGTCGCGTGGTTCCTCCCGGACAGGCGGAGGATGCAGCGTACGCGCACGGTCAATCGAGCGGTCCCGCTACGGTTCCCGTTCAAGCGGCGCAGCCATGGACGCAGCCGCGGGGCTACTCGCTGACGGTGACTGCTTCGGCCACTCGGAGCGTTCGTTGATCGACGGCCGCGCGATCGACGGACCGTCCCGTTTCGTCTTCGGCGCGGCGGGCTGGGGGATCCGCCGCAAGCCGGGTGCGATCGACCGCATTGGGTGCCGCGGGAGCAGCGAGCGCGATGCAGCGCCATCCCGCTCCCCGCTCTCCGACGCAACCGCACGCCGGGACGACAAGCTTTCGCCTGGGCTGGTGATCCACCCAACGACGCAGGACGATCGCGCACCGCCGGCGCCCCGCGTGCTCGAGCGGCAAATCGACTATCGGCGCCGGCGTCGATAGTCGATTTGCTGCAGCACCTTGGCTCCGTCCAGGCAAAATCTGCTTTCGGGTGTGACGTCCGGTGGCCGCCTCGAGGCTGGCCGTGTCGCCGATCTGAGGATCAGGTCCGCCCCCGACGTCCCCCGGTCGACGATCGCCGCATCCCAGCGCTGTACAGGCTTGGCCATACTCTCGACGTAATAGCCGCGCTTCCAGGCGGGACAGGTGTTGTCAAGCTCAGCTGAGCAGGACGCATGATTGGTATCGGCCGCGGGCGTGACCGTATCGGGCCGCGGCTCATGGGAAGTCCGGGATCATGATCATGGACGGTCGGGGCGCCGAGGGCGGCGACGGGGATGCGGTCGGCCTGCGCGGGCGTCAGACGGGAGTTCTCAGCCGCCGGTCGTTTCTGGCTGGCTCGGCCGTCGGCCTGGGCGCGCTCGGGCTCGGTGGCTGCGCGACATCCGATGGCCTGATCCTGGCCGAGGCGGCGAAGATCTACGGGCCGATGCCCGACGAGAAATTCCCGATCCCGGCCGCCGACGTCAGCAAGGTCAATCCGAAATACTTCCGCCAGACGGTCCGCTACGACACCAAGGAGGCGGCCGGCACGATCGTCGTCGATCCCCGCAACTTCTACGTCTACCGCGTCGAGGGTGACGGATCCGCCACCCGCTACGGGGCCAATGTCGGCCGCGATGGGTTCCTGTGGAGCGGCGACGCCTACGTCGGCCGTAAATCCGAATGGGCGACCTGGACGCCGCCCCGGGAGATGATCAAGCGCCAGCCCGAAGCCGCCAAGTATGCCCGCGGCATGCCGGGCGGCCTCGACAACCCGCTCGGCGCCCGCACGCTCCATCTCTACCAGAACGGCGCCTACACGCTCTACACGATCTACGCGAGCAGCGATCCCGAGACGATCGGCTCCGGCATCACGAGCGGCTGCGTCGGCCTGCTCAGCCAGGACATGATCCACCTCTACGCGCGCACGCCGGTCAAGACGAAGGTGGTGGTCCTGCCGGCCTAAGAGGCTTGTCGGCCCCCCGGGCCGATCCAGCCGGATTCCCCGGCCCTGCCGGCGGCGCTCCTCGCCGCGGCCGGTCGCCCCCGCGTGGCGGCCGTGAAGGGGCGCAAGCCCGTCAGGAGCAGGCCGCCCGGAGGGGCGGGGTCGCGGCGGATCCGTGCCGCGGCGCGGAGAGGCGGATCGGCAGGTCGGTGAGGCGCAGGGACCGGCGCAGGGCCCTGGACAGCGCATCCACCAGCATCGTCAGGACGGCGGTCGCCACGATCAGCAGCACGGCGACGTCGAGGCGCAGCTCCGAGATCGCGGCGTCGACGTAGAAGCCGAGCGTCGCCACGCCGAGGATGCCGAAGATCGCGCTCTCGCGCAGGATCAGCTCCCAGCGGTACAGCAGGTAGGCGAGGAACTGCCCGTAGAGCCGCGGCACCGTCTCGTAGCTGTAGAGGTTCAGGCCCGTCGGGGCGTCGGCACGGTAGGCGAGGTCGTCGGCGTGGCGCCCCATCAGGTAGCCGACGATGCCCGCGTTGTGGATCGTCAGCGCCAGGATCGCCGGCAGCATCGACGGCCCGAGCAGCTGCAGCAGCACGTAGGCCAGCATGTATTCCGGCGTCGAGCGCACGATCACGAGCAGGACGCGCCCGAAGGGCTGGCCGATCGGCCCCGCGAACCGGCGCGAGGCCAAGGGGAACAGCAGCAGCGCGCCGAGGGCGGTGGCCACCAGCGCGATCTGCGCGAGCACCAGGGTCTGGACGGCGCCCGGCAGGATCTGCTGGGTGAGGATCGGCTGGAACCAGAGCCCGAGCCGGCTCCAGGTCGCCGGGTCGAGGAGCGCGCCGGACCGGAGCGGGCTCGGGACGATGTCGTGCGTCACGAAGCGGTCCAGGCTGGAGAGCCAGTGCGTCGTCCCGACGGTGCGCGGAAGGGCGAGCACGCTGACGATGAGAAGGAGGGGCAGGGTCGAGAGCCGCATCCAGAGACGGCGCGAGCCGATCAGGGCGTAGAACACGAGGAGCAGGGCGCCGGCCTCGGCGTAGCGGCCCTGCCGGAAGGCGGATTCGAGGTAGAAGCCCATGGTCGGCAGGCCGATGAAGCCGAGCACCAGGGTCGAGCGCATGGCGCACTCGAACCGATAGAGCGTGTAGTGTCGGAAGGCCGCGGCGACATCCGGAAGACGGCCGTACGCGAAGGCCGAGAGGGCACCGGTCCCCTCGGGCAGCACCCGCAGGGCCGACAGGTCGGCCTCCTCCATGATCTCGGAATAGACCTTGGCGCAGATCCCGGCATAGGGCAGCGCGATGGCGAGGATGCCGGTGAGGGCCGACAAGCCGAACACCTGCATCAGGAGCAGCGCCCAGAACAGCTCGTGCACGGAGCGCAGGCCGGCGCAGACGAGGCGCACGCCCCGGATTCTGGCGAACGGAATGGCGAGGACGAAGCCGGCCCCGGCCCCCGCCGTCACCCCGAGGATCGCGAACGCGACGGTGTACACGACGCTCCAGATGTCCACCGCCAGCAAGTCCGGATGGATCAGGCCGCCGAGCAGGCGCTGGAGGTCGGCCCAGGGATGCAGGCTGCTGACTGCGAGGTCGGCTGCCAGGAGCGCGGCCAGCGCACCCGCTGCAAACCAGCGCGTCACCGCCGCGTAGCCCCAGCCGGGAATCCGGCGCAGGGCGCTCACGAGGCTTGACCGTAGAACGGGACGAGGGCCGCCTCGTCGAGGTCGCGGGCGGGCGCGTCGAGCACGATGCGCCCGGCATCGAGGACCACGATCCGGTCCGTGTGCGCGAGGGCCAGGGCGATGTCGTGGAGCGCCAGCACCAGGGTCCGGTGGCGCCTGGCCAGCCGCTCCAGGACGAGGCCGCCCTGCGTGCGGTCCAGAGCCGAGACCGGCTCGTCCCCGATCAGGATCGGGCGCCCGTTGTAGAGCGCGCGCGCCACCGAGACGCGCTGCTGCTGCCCGCCCGACAGGGCGCCGGCCTTGGCGTGGAGTTCGCCGGCGAGCCCGATCTCCCCGAGGATGTCCCGGATCTCGTCCAGGTCGGCGCGGGCCGGAAACGCCAGCGTGCGCAGGTTGTGCAGGGTCGAGCGCCGGTCGAGCCGGCCCATGTAGACGTTGTGGAAGACCGACAGGGTCCGCACCAGGGCCGCCGCCTGCGGGATCAGCGCGGTGCGGGCGCGCGCTTGGGCGTGGATGAGCCCGAGCAGGGTGGACTTGCCCGCCCCCGAGCGGCCCATCAGGGCGACCCGCTCGCCGGCCCGGATGGTCAGGTCCACCCCGAACAGGACCGGCTTGCCGTCATAGGCCGCCTGGGCGCCCGACAGCACGATCTCCGGCTCGGGTCGGGATCCGGCGTTCACCGCGCTGCGCTCGTCTCAGTCCAGCAAGCCCGTGGATTTCGCCACGCGCTCGATCGGCTCATAGGCGGCATTGGTGACCGGGATGAACTTCGAGCGGGCGAAGGGCGCCAGGATCGCCGGATCGGTGATGCCGACGAGGGCCGCCTTCAGCGTCTCGGTGAAGCCGGCGCCGTAGATCGCGTCGACATCGCCCCGCACGGTCCACTGGTAGTCGGGAAACGGCGGGCTCTCCCAGATGATGCCGACGGTCGTGTGGTCGACCTTGCCGGCCTTGTCGTCCAAGTCCCACACCGAGTAGTCGACCGCCCCGACCTCGAAAGCTCCGGACTGGACGAGCTGGATCGTGCGGGTGTGGTCCCCGGAGAAGCCGACGCGGGAGAACACCTCCTCGGGCGTCTTGCCCGGGAACGCCGCGCGGATGAAATACTCCGGCATCAGGCGACCCGAGGTCGAGGCGCGCGAGCCGAACGTGAACGTCTTGCCGGCGACCGCCTTCGGGAAGTCGGCCGACTTCGCCAGGCCGGTCTTCGTGTTGGCGATGAGGTAGGTCTTGAAGGCCGCGTCCTCGGCGCCTTGCGCGATCGCCTGCGCACCGGGCGAGGCCTTGCGCGCCTGCACCCCGGTGAAGCCTCCGAACCACGCGAGTTGCACCTGGCCGTTGGTGAAGGCCGTCACCGCCGCCGGGTAGTTCTTCACGGGGATGTACGTCACGGGGACGCCGAGCTTGCCCTCGAGATAGCGCGCGACCTTGCCGAAGCGCTCCACGAGACGACTCTCGTCCTGGTCGGGAATGCCGGTGAAGACGAAGGCCGGTTTCGCGCGCTCCTGCGCGCCCGCGGGGCCGGATGCGACGAGGCATCCCAGTCCCGCCAGCAACGCCCCGTTCAACGTCCGTCTCAGCATCGCCGTCCCCACCCGTGTTCCGACACTCTACACCCTCAAGCGCACGCCGATGTCCAATCAATTGACGGCTCATGCGGGCGTTAAAGCGCGCGCCGCCGAAGTGGATACCGGTTCGGCGTCAGCGAGAGCCTTGAATCGAGGACTGGGAGCCGCTCCCGGTCACCGGATCGGGGCCCCTTCTGTCGATGATGGATCCTGCGGGACGATGCCGTGCGCCTACGGGCCGCCCGGAGGCGGTGGCCGCAATGCGGTCCTGCACCGCGCGCTTCGGCCCGGCCGCCGCCTGCGCTGCACCGATCCGGGCACGAGGCGGGCACGAGCCGGGTGGTGGTGCGACGCGCCCGCGCTGTGCCGGCCTGATGGCGGTCTGTACCGGATGCCCGCTTTTGTCTGGTAGGACCCGTTCCGAACCGTCAGTTGTCACAGCTCTCGATGCCACAGGATTCAGCCATGGATACGCCTCCGGTCCGCCTCACCAGCCTCGCCCATGGCGGAGGCTGCGGCTGCAAGCTCGATCCGGCGGTGCTGCGCACGCTCCTCGCCGACCAGCCGGTGGCCGGCCCATTCGAGCGCCTGCTCGTGGGCAACGAGACGGCCGACGACGCGGCGGTCTGGGCCCTGGATGACGGGACCTGCCTCATCGCCACGACGGACTTCTTCACGCCGATGGTGGACGATCCCCACGATTTCGGTCGGATCGCCGCCACCAACGCGATCTCCGACGTCTACGCCATGGGCGGCAAGCCGATCCTCGCGCTCGCCATCCTGGGCATGCCGGTGGGCAAGATCGCCCCCGAGATCGTCGCCCGGATCCTGAAGGGCGGGGCCGCCACCTGCGCCGAGGCGGGCATCCCGATCGCGGGCGGCCACTCGATCGATACCCCGGAGCCGATCTACGGCCTGGCGGTGATCGGATTGTGCGACCGTGCCCGCATCCGGCGCAACGCCGACGCGCGAGCCGGCGACGTGGCCATCCTGACCAAGCCGCTCGGCGTCGGCATCTACTCCGCCGCGATCAAGCGCGAGGCCCTCGACGCCGCGGGCTATGCCGACTTCGTCGCCACCACGACGCGTCTCAACAGGGTCGGGGCAGATCTGGCGGGCGATGCGGAGGTCCATGCCATCACCGACATCACCGGTTTCGGCCTCCTCGGGCATGGGCTCGAACTCGCCCGCGGCGCCGGCCTGACCTTCGTCGTCGCGGCCGGCGCGATCCCGCTCCTGCCCCGGGCCGAAGCGCTGGCGCGGGACGGCTTCGTCACCGGCGCCTCGCACCGCAACTGGGCGAGTTTCGGCGGCCAGGTCACCCTGCCCGAGGATCTGCCGGACTGGCGCCGCCACATCCTCACCGATCCCCAGACCTCGGGCGGCCTCCTCGTGACCTGTTCGCCCGGGCGTGCCGAGGGGATCCTGGCCCAGGTCCGCGCCGCGGGTTTCGCGCAGGCCGCCATCGTGGGGCGGTTCGAGGCCGGCGCCCCCGGGATCCGCGTCGAGGCCTGAGGGGGCACGGGGCGGCCTCGACCTCGTCTGGGCCGCTTGCACCGAACCGGTATCCAGTTCGGCGGCAAGCGCCCTAAAGCGCCACCGTGCGGAAGCCGGCGAACACGTCCCGGCGCTCCGGGCCGAAGAAGTTGCGATAGCCGGTGTCGACCATGCGCGAGCGGGTCGCCCAGGCGCCGCCGCGCAGGACCTTGCGCGTCCCGAAGGCCGGCTCCGAATACTCCTTGTAGGCGTCGGGCGCGAAGCCGGGAAAGGGCAGGAAGGGGCTCGCGGTCCATTCCCAGACGTTGCCGAGCATCTGCCGGCAGCCCCAGGCGCTGTCGCCCGCGGGGTAGGCGGCGACGTCGACGCAGCCGAGATGGCCGCCGTCGAGATTGGCGCGGTCGGCCGTGGGCGGGGCATCGCCCCAGGGATAGCCGCGCTTGGTGCCACCGAGCGTCCCATCGCGCGCCGGCGCTCCGGCGGCGGCGGCCTCCCATTCCGCCTCCGTGGGCAGGCGCCGGCCGGCCCAGCGGCAATAGGCGTTGGCCTCGTGCCAGTTGACGTGGACGACCGGCTCATCGGGCGCCAGCGGCGCGTCCCGGTCGAACCTGCGGACGGTCCAGTCCCGCGCGCCGTGAGGCGTCCAGTAGGCCGGGTGCGCGGCCCCGCAGCCGTCGCGCCAACCCGCCCCGTCCGCGTCCCAGTGGGCGTCCGCGCGGTAGCCGCCATCCGCGACGAAGGCCGCGAACTCTGCATTGGTCACCGGCGCGCGGGCGATGCGGAACGGCGCGACCGGCACCGGATGCGCCCATTTCTCATTGTCGAACACGAAGCCCCCGGGCTCGGATCCGAGCCGCCAGGTTCCGCCGCCCACGGTGGCGTCGCCCGGCCACGGGCCGGTTCCCGCGGACCGGGCGCTGGCCGATGCGGCGAAGGCCGGTGCGGGATAGCCCAGCGTCTGGCGCGTGTACGTGAAGGCCTCGTCGTGCATGTCCTCGTGGAAGGTGACGAGCTGGTAGAGGTCGGCTTCCTCGCCTGTCGGCTCGCGGTCGGCCAGACGCCGGATCAGGGCCTCGTGGACCCGCGCCATGTAGCCCAGGGTCTCCGGCAGCGCCGGCAGCGGGATCGACCAGCGCGTCGCGTGCGGCACCCGGGCGGAATCGTAGAGCGCGTCGGCCTCGGCCATCAGCGGCGGCTGCCCGTCGAGCGCTCTCAGGATGAAATGTTCGTGAAACCAGGCGAGATGCCCGATTTCCCACAGGAGCGGGTTCACGAGATCAGATTTCGGCCCCATGAGGCGGTCACGATCGAGGCCTGCCACCAATTCGAGCGTTCGCGCCCGGGCATCCTGCAGCATGGCCACGAGGTCGGCAGCGGAAACCGGTGTGCGCATCAAACGTCCTGGAAGCCTGTCGAGACCATGAAGATCAGTCTCATCACGCCGGCAGCGCGAATGTCCCGCGCCGGAAATCGGACAACGGCGACCCGCTGGGCGCGCATCCTCGGCGATCTCGGACACCAAGTCGAGGTGACGACGGCCTACGGGGAGGATGCGGACGCCGATCTGATGCTCGCCCTGCACGCCTGGCGCAGCGCCGGGTCCATCGCGCGCTTCAAGGCCCGCCACCCCGACCGGCCGCTGGTGGTCGCCCTGACCGGCACGGACGTCTACCACTATCTCGCGGCGGACCCCGGGCCGACGCTGCACGCGTTGGATCTGGCCGACCGCCTGATCGGCCTCCACGACCTGATCCCCGCCGCGCTTCCGGAGCGCCACCGCGGCAAGCTCGACGTCGTGTTCCAGTCCGCCCTGCCGCGGCGACAGCGCTGGCCGGTATCGGCGGCGGCTTTCGAGGTCCTCGTCGTCGGGCACCTGCGCACCGAGAAGGACCCGTTCTGCGCCGCCCGCGCCGCCCGGCGGCTTCCGGCCCGGTCCCGCACGCGCATCGTCCATCTCGGCGGCGCCTCCTCGGAGGTCTGGGCGGACCGGGCGCGCGCCGAGATGGCCGACAATCCGCGCTACCTGTGGCTCGGTGACCGGCCGGGCTCCCTGGTTCGGCGGTGGCTGACCCGGGGGCGCGTCATGGTCCTCAGTTCTCAGCAGGAGGGCGGTGCCAACGTGGTGTCGGAAGCCCTCGTGTCCGGCCTGCCGGTGATCGCCTCCGACATCCCCGGCACGCGCGGCCTGCTGGGGCCGGCCTATCCCGGCTATTTCCCGGTCTTCGACGAGGCCGCCCTGGCCTCCCTGCTCCTGCGCGCCGAGGAAGAGCCCGGGTTCCTGGACACCCTGGCCGCGTGCGGCGCGGCCCGGGCAGACCTGTTCGCGCCGGCCCGGGAGCGCGAGTCCCTCCGGCGCGTCGTCGCGCGCTGCCGCCCGTAGCGCCCCGCTCCGGCGCCCCCGGCTTCCCCAACGCGGCGCAGAAGCCATCCCGGCCCGGTCAGTCCGCGGCGGCGTGGCGGCGCAGGTCCGCGATCGTCGCCCGGGCGGTGTCGAGGGCGATGGCGACGGCCGACATCGTGGCCGCGTCGGGGGCACGCTCGCGGGCGTAGCGGACGGCGTCGCCGGCCAGGCGGTCGACCTCGCGGGTCAGCCCGGCGGTCGCCGCCGGGTCCTGGGCCGCGCGGGCCTGTTCGGTGATCTCCAGGAGCCGCTCCACGATCTCGTCGATGTGCTCGCGGCGCAGGCCGGCCAGGCGCTGCCGGATCCAGGCCAGGACCGAGACCAGGCCGCCCGCGAGCGCGCCGAGCAGGTAGAGCGTGTCGCCGTAGCGCTCGACGAAGCCGTGCTGCTCGCGCTCGTAATAGTCGATCGCCCCCGGGTGGATCGGGATCCGGGCGCTCGTGGCCGCCACCGTGGTCTCGTAGGACGGGGCCTGGACGTAATCGGCCGCCTCCGTGGCGTTGGCTGCCTGCGTGCGCTTCTCGAACAGCTGCTGGGTCAGGTCGGCCGCCACGGCACGGCTGAGGGATGCGCGGGCCATCAGCCGGTAGGAGGCGCCCACCGTCTTCACGTCGTCGGCCGGAAGCTTGGGCCGGCCGCCGAACAGGCCGCCCGGGATGGCCACCGCCTGGAGCTTGGGGAAGCGCTCAATCACGGCGTCGTCGTCCGCCACGGCGACGAACGCGACCTTGCCGCCGCGCGCCACCGAGCGGACCGCCGCGACCAGATCGAGCGCCTTGGGCGCGGAGGGCGCGATGATGCTGATGAAGGCGTCAATCCGCTTCTCGCGCAGCGCGCCGGCCACGCCATCCTCGGCGACCGGCACGAGCACGACCGCGCGGTCGCCCGGTCCGGTGCCCGCCGCCGGCTCCAGCGTCAGGCCGTAATAGCCGAGGAGGCTCTTGAGCAGTCCGATATCGGCGTCCCGGTGCGTGCCGATGCCGATCCGCTTGCCGGCCAGGTGCGGGAAATCCGTGATGCCGGCCTGCTCGGGCGAGGCGATGATCATCGCCTGGTCGCGCAGGATCGCCAGGGTGAGCCCGTTGGTCGGCAGCAGCACGTCGGGCCGGACCACCGCCAGGTCGGCCCGACCGTCCTGCAGGGCGGCGGCGCTCTCGCGCACGTCCTCGAAAGCGAGGATCTTGAGGCGCAGGCCCGTGCGGCCCGATTCCAGCGCGTCCGCGTAGGCTTTGATCAGGGCGGGCTCGGTGCCGTCCCGGGGCGCCACCGCGACGGTGAGCACGGTCGCCTGCAGGAGATACCAGGCGGCCAGGGCCGCGACACCGAGGAGCAGGACGGCGCCGGCCAGCAGGGTCTCGCGGCGCAGCAGCCAGGACAGATCGCTCGGCATCGGCCTCTCGGTGGGTCGCGTCTGCGCCGCTTGCCGGCGCGGCTCGAAAGCGCGGCTACAGCGCCAGTTCCGGGAGCGGATCGACGTCGCGCAGGCGGGCCGGTGCGGGCTCGGCGTGGTCCGGGGGCTCGACGGAAAAATAGGCCATCGGCTCCCGGCGGCCGCGCAGGGGCTCGCGGCTGACCTCCCGCCAGACCGCGGTGGCCGGGCCTGCGGCCCGCCGGACCGCCTCCGAGGCCAGGATCGGCACGCCGTGGACCTTGGTCGCCTGCTCAAGGCGCGCGGCGACGTTCACGGTGTCGCCCAGCACGGTGAACTCGTAGCGGGCCTCCTCACCGATGATCCCGCTGAACACCTCGCCGCAATGGAGGCCGATCCCGATGCGCACCGTGGCGTCGTGCTCGCCCTTGCGGTTCCAGCGGGCGATGGCCTCGACCAGGTCCCCCGCGAAGGCCACTGCCCGGGCGGCGTCGTCGCCCTGCGCCTCCGGCAGGCCGAACACCACCAGGGCGCCGTCGCCCAGGAACTTGTCGACCACGCCGTTGTGCAGCTTGGCCGTCCACATCACCCGGCGCCGGAACGCGGACAGGAACGCGGAGAGCTGCTGCGGGTCGAGGCGCTCGGCCAGGGCGGTGGAGCCGCGCATGTCGACGAAGGCGATGACCGCCTGCTGTCGCCGGCCTGCCCGCAGGCTGCCGTCGTCGTCGGCCAGGCGCGAGACCAGCTCCTGCGGCAGGAAGCGCGACAGCCGGCGGCGGCGCCCCGCCTCGCGCATGGCCGACACGGCGAACAGGATCAGCACCAGGACGAGCGCGGCCAGGGCCGCCCAGATCAGCAGCGCGATCCGGGAGACCGCCGCCTGGCGCTGCTCCATCAGGGCCGTCTCCTGGGCCTCCATGCGGCGCACGACCGTGCGGATCTCGTCCATCAGGCGGCGCCCGCTCCCCTCCCGGACGAGGGTCCGGCTCGCCTCGGCGTCGCCGCCCCGGTACAGGTCGATGGTGGTGGCAAGTTCGCCGAGCTTCTCGCGGATCAGCAGGATCAGGCCGTCAAGTTCGGCGCGCTGGCCGTCGTCGTCCCGCAGCAGGTCGCCCAGGCGGGCGAGTTCGCCGTTGACCTTGGAGCGGCCGGCCCGGAACGGCGGCAGGAAATCCTCGTCCCCGGTGAGCAGGTAGCCGCGCTGCCCGGTCTCGGCGTCCTGCACCGCCGACAGCACCCGGCCGAGGCGCCCCTCCACCGCCAGGGCGTGGCGCACGGCCTCGCTGCCGCGCTGCTGGTAGACCGAGGCGCCCACGGCGATGCCCAGCATGGTCAGGATCACCGCGAGGCCCGCGATCATCCGGTCGACGGTCTTCGAGCGCCGGGGCAGCTGCTCGATCACGTCCAGGGCGGTCCGGGCGGTCATGCCGTGGTCGCGCGGGCGAGGAATACGCAGGATCTGGCCACGCAGGATCGGACCATGCAGGATCGGGTCGCGCGGAATCGGCCCAGGCAGGTGCGTGTCGCTCGTGCGCCGGCGATCCCGCCGGCCGGAGCGGCCGGCCGGATGGGCTCGCGCATGGTCGCGCTCCGCGCCGCGGGCACAGCGATCTCCTGTCTCGATGGGGTCGGCGGGCGATCCGGACCGGGCCGACGGGTGGGACCGCCAGCACAAAAGGCGGCCCCGGCGATTGTTCCCGCCGCATCGGGCAAACATAACGGACGACGGCGGTTTCCGGCCCCTGCTGCCGCAATCGTGATCCGATCCGGGTCGTCCCCCTCCCCCACCCCGGCCGCTACAGGCCGAACATGCTCTGGGTCGGGGCGTGGAGCGTGAAGGCGTGGCCCTCGTCGATCCAGCCGGTGCCGGCGTGGCCCTGCTCGATATAGGTGATCTCCGCGGCGCTCGACGCGTAGTAGTGGCGGCCGCTCTCGGTGTTGACGAACCGCTCGATGTTCATCGCGGCCGATCCGGGCGCGGACGGATCCGTGTAGGCCTCGAAGGCGACGCCGTCGTAGCGGTAGCCCGAGCCGGACCCGATCAGGCCGTCCCGCTCGGCGGCGCTGGCCGTGTAGAAATGGTCGCCGGTCGCCGCGTTGGTGAAGTGGAACACGTCCGCGGTGCCGGCCGTGTCGGTGGGCGCCGCCCAGCCGACCCCCTGATACGCGTAGGCCGTCTGGGAACCCGTCAGGGTGTCCCGTTCCGCCGTGCTGGCCGTGTAGAGGTGCTGTCCGGTGGACGCGTCGTAGAAGTGGAAGACCGGCTCCAGGCTCGCGCCCGCACTGCTCGGGTTGGCCTGGTAGGCGCGCAGGTAGTCGACGTTCATGTGGGCCGGGAACGGCGTCGTCGCGTCGGCATCGCCCGGCCACGTGCCGCCGACCGCCAGGTTGGCGATCATGTACATCGGCTTGTCCAGGCTGGCCGGCGTCGGCGTGCGGTAGACCTCCTGGCCGTCGAAGTAGAAGGCCAGGCTGTCGGGCCCCCAGTCGACCCCGTAGGTGTGGAAGCCCCCGCTCATGTCGGCGACGTGCGCGGTGCCCTGGCTCAGGGTGTGGTCGCCGGCGGTCTGGCCGGGCGCCAGGCTGTGGACGCTGGTGTAGAGCGTGTCGGGGTCGTGCCCGAGCATCTCCATCACGTCGATCTCGGGGGGCCAGGAGCCGTCCTTCGCCAGCAGCCAGAAGGCCGGCCACATCCCCTGCCCGGCCGGCAGCTCGGCCCGCATCTCGAAGTAGCCGTAGGTCTGGCTGAAGCTGTGGGACGTGTTGATCATCCCGGACGTGTAGGGCTGGCCGCCGAGGTCCGGGAGCAGCGCCGGGTCGGACGGCGCGGCCGTGATGGTCAGGATGCCGTCATGGACGCCGAACGGGTTCGGCAAAGCCGCGCCGCTCCCGCCGACGAGATGGTCGGCGCGGAGGTACCATTCCTGCTCCTGGTTGAACGGACGCGTCCCGGTCGCCGTGACGTAGCTGCCCCATTGCGGCCCGCCCGCCGTGTCGAGGCCCGAGGTCCCGTTCCAGAGCTGCAGCGTGTCGAACTCGGCGCTGTAGGTCAGGGTCGCGGTCTGCGCGAGGTTCTTTGGGTCGATCGGCATGGTGGCTGGCCTGTCGGTTGTGCCGGATCCCGGCGGCCCGGTTCCATTATGCAATCAAGAGTTGCAATATCCTTGCCGGCCCGGCGAACAGGCGCCCGGCCCTACTTCTCGCGAAACGCCCGGCGCGCCTGATCGACCAGGGGCTTGGTCAGGTACGACAGCACCGTCCGGTCGGCGGTCCGGATGAAGGCCTCCACGGGCATGCCGGGCATCAGCTTGGCGCCATCGAGCCGGCCGAGCTCGTCCTTGGTCACGCCCAGGCGCACCAGGTAGTAGAAGCTGCCGGTCCGCTTGTCCTCGCTGACGTCGGCGGCGATCCGGATGACGCGGCCGTTGAGCTCCGGGGTCGTCCGCTGGTCGAAGCTCGGGAAGCGCAGGCCGGCGGCCTGCCCGGTCTGCAGCCGGTCGATGTCCTGGGGCGCGACCCGGACCTCGGCCACCAGGGAATCGGCGTTCGGCACGATCAGCATGATCGGTTCGCCCGGGGAGATCACGCCCCCACGGGTATGGACCGCCAGCTCGTGGACGTAGCCGGTCTGCGGCGAGCGGATCTCGATGCGCTGGAGCTGGTCGAAGGCGGCGATCCGCTGCTCGGTCAGGGTCGCGGCCTTGGCGCGGTTCTCGGCCAGCTCCTTGGCGACGTCGCTGCGCAGGTTCTGCTCGAGCTGGATGATCTGCAGCTCGGTCTCCGAGACCTTGCCCTTGGTTTGGGCGATGTTGGCCACCAGGACCCCGCGCTCGCCCTTGAGGCGGGACATGTCGCGCTGCAGGCTCGTGAGCCGGGTCAGCTGGATCAGGTTCTTCTTCCAGAGATCCTCGACGCCCTCGTATTCCCGGCCGATGATCGTGGTCTCCTGCTCCTTGGCGGCGGCCTGCTCGACCAAGCCCTTGATCTCCTCGCGCAGCTGGCCGATCCGCTCGCGCAGCTGCGCCTTCTGGCCCTGGAGCGCGTCGCGGCGGAAGCGGAACAGCTTGCGCTCGCCGTCGACGATCCGGGCGACGTCGGGTCCGGCTCCGCCGAGTTCGGCCGGGAACGCGACCTCCTCGCGGCCGTCGCGCTCGGCCTCCAGCCGGGCATTGCGGGCGGCGATCTCCCACAGGCTCTTGGTGACGCTGTCGTAGGTCGCCCGGGTGGTGGTGGCGTCGAGGCGGACCAGCAGGTCGCCGGCCAGGACCCGGGCGCCCTCCTGGATCGGCAGTTCGGCGACCACGCCGCCGGTGGGGTGCTGGACCTTCTTGATGTTGCTCTCGACCACCAGGGAGCCCGTGGCGATGATCGCCCCGGACAGTTCCGTGGCGGCCGTCCAGGCGCCGGTCCCGGTGGCCAGCACGATCACCGCGGCGACGCCGACGACGTGCCGCCGCAGCGAGCGCCGGGTCTCGCGGGTCGGGTCGGCGGAGGCCTGGTCCCGCGTCATGCGACCCTCGTGGGTGTCTGCCGGGTCAGGGCGCCCAGCTGCGCCAACACCTCGTCGCGGGGCCCGTGCAGGCGCACGCGGCCCTCGCCCAGGACCAGGATGCGGTCCACCGCCGCCAGCGCGCTCGGCCGGTGGGCGATCACCACGACGATGCCGCCCCGGGCGCGCACGCCCTGCACGGCGGCCGACAGGGCGCGGTCGCCGTCGACGTCGAGGTTGGAGTTCGGCTCGTCCAGCACCACCAGGAACGGGTCGCCGTAGAGCGCCCGCGCCAGCGCGATCCGCTGGCGCTGGCCCCCCGACAGGCCGAGCCCGCCGGCGCCGACCCGGGCGTCGTAGCCGCCCGGAAGCCGCAGCACGACCTCGTGGACGCCCGCCGCCTTCGCGGCCGATTGCAGGGCCTCCGGGTCCGGCGCCGGGTCGAACCGGGTGATGTTCTCCGCGATGGTGCCGTCGAACATCTCGATGTCCTGCGGCAGGTAGCCGACGGCGCGCCCGAGGGCGTCGGGATCCCACTGGTCGATCGCCGCGCCGTCGAGGCGGATCACCCCGCGGACCGGACGGGCCAGGCCGACGAGCGCGCGGGCGAAGGTGGACTTGCCCGAGCCGCTGGCGCCGATCACCCCGAGCGCGCTGCCGGGGGCCAAGGCGACGTTGACGTCGTGCAGGATCAGGCTGTCGGTCCCGGGGGCGGCGATCGACAGGGCGGTCACGCGCACGCTCTCCCGGGGCGCCGGCAGGGGCGTCAGGGCCTCCGGCTCCCGCCGGGGCAGGAACGCCACGAGCCGGCTCCAGGCCTGCCGGGCGGCCGAGAACAACTTCCAGTTGGCGATGGCGAGGTCCACCGGCGCGAGCGCCCGGGCCGACAGGATCGTGGCGGCCAGCATGACGCCGGCGGTGGCCTCTTCGCGCACCACCAGGTAGGCGCCGAGCCCCAGGATCCCGGATTGCAGCACCGTGCGCAGCAGGCGCGCGACCGCACCGAAGCCGATGGCCAGGTCGTTGCCGGAGGTGGCGACGTCGAGGTTCCGGCGGGTCCGGACCTGCCAGAGGTCGGCCACCCGCGACCGCATCCCCAGCGCGCAGAGCAGCGGCGCCGTCCGGTGCGCCATGTCGGTGAAGGACCGGCGCTCGCCGGCGACCCGCACGGTCTCCCGGGTGGTCTCGGCGGAGGCCCAGTCGGTCAGGACCGTCAGCACGCACAGGAACAGGGCGCCGGCCGCGATCGCCGCCCCGAGCCAGGGATGGAACAGGAAGCAGACCGCGATGTAGAGCGGCACCCAGGGCAGGTCGAAGAAGGCGGTGAGCGCCATACTCGACACGAAGCCCCGCACGGTGTCGAGGTCGCGCAGGGCCTGGGGGCCGTCGTCGCCGCGGGGCGTCTCGGAGCCGCGCGCCAGCAGGGTCCGGAAGATCCGCGGACCGAGGCGCTCGTCCACCAGGCGGCCGAACCGCGACAGGATCCGGGCGCGGAAGACCTCGAACACGCTCTGGATCACGAACAGCATCAGGGCGATGCCGGCGAGCCCGACCAGGGTGGCGATGCTGCGGCTCGGCAGCACCCGGTCGTAGACCTGCAGCATGAAGATCGGGGCGGTCAGCATCAGCAGGTTGATCAGGCCGCTGACGATCATCACGGTGATCAGGGCGGTGCGCCCGGCCCCGATCGCGGCCCAGAATTCCCGGCGCTTGGCAGCACGCAACACGCGTTCGTCGGTCAACGGACTGTCCCCCGGAGCCTCGGCTCCACATCCTCCCAAAAAAAGCCCCCGCCGCGTGGGCGGCGGGGGCTCCGGTCGTCAGAGGCCGAGCAGGTGCAGGCCGCCCGCGGCCGAGTGCGGAGTCGGGTCGGTGTGGTGGATGTCGGCATGGCTGCCGAGGTCGATCGTGACGGTCCCGAGATCGAGGCTCGCCCCGTGGGAGCCGCCGGCTTCCCCGGCACCCGCCGGCGCCGTCGAGGCCGGGCTCAGGATCTGCCCGACGAGGGAATCCACGCCGCCGCCGCTGCCTTGCGGCAGCAGGATGCTGTCGCCGGAGAGCAGGCTGGCGGTGGCCAGGCTCGGCTGGTCGGCACCCACCGCGATGGCGCTCGCCTGCACGGTGTGGGACGGATCCGCGGCCGGGGTGAGCACGGCCGCGTTGGCCAGGGGCGTCGCGGTGGTCGGGCCCGCGGCCACGTCGATCAGCGGGTGGGTCCCGGGGCCGGCATCGCCCGAGCCGCCGCCGGTCAGGCCGCCCAGCAGGCCGCCGACCGGGTTGCCGCCCGCGCCGCCCTCCGTGGCGCCCAGGACCGAGGTTACGGTCCCGAGCACGCCATCGAGCGGACCCGCGCCGCCCTGGCCGCCGGCGGCGCCGGAGAGGGCCCCGGTCACCGACCCCAGGACGCCGCCGGCCGCACCGGCGACATGCCCGACATCGCCGGCGACCTGCCCGATCGCGGGGGCCGCGTTGCCGCTCAGAACCGCGCCGGGCAGGTTGACCACGTCGGTCAGGAGGTTGGTCGACTCCCCGAGCTCGCCCAAGCCCACATCGGTGCCGAGGTCGATCACGGCGTGGAGCGGCGCGTTCAGGATCGCCACGTCGTGGCCGGCTTGTTCCAGCACGCCGTGGATGGCGTCGATCGCCCCGTTGGCGAGCCCGGCCACGGGCTGCAGCGGCGCGTTCGGTCCGAGCAGGGTGCCGATCCCATCCGCCTGGCCTCCACCGGCGAGGCCGCCGAGCAACCCGTCGAGGGGCGTTCCGCCGTGCCCGCCGAGCAGGCCATCCACCGCCGAGGTCACGGGGGCGAGCAGGCTGCCGCCTGGCGCTCCGGTATCGCCGCCGAGCCCGCCGAGGAGGCCGGTGACGCCGCCCAGCAGGCCGCCGGCCGCGTGGGTCACGGCGCCGACATCGCCGAGGATCGGCGACAGCGCCCCGAGGCCCTGGCCGCCCAGCAAGTCCCCGGGCAGGGCCGCGACGTCGGTCAGGAGGTTGCCGCCCTGCCCCAGATGGCCGAGGCCGAGGGTCTCGCCGAGATGGGTCAGGCCGTGCAGGGCGTCGTTCAGGAGCGGAACCGCGTGCCCGAGATTCTCGAGGGTCGCGTGGATGTCGAGCACCGCGGTGTTCGCCAGGTTGGTGACGGGGGCCAGCAGCCCGTCCGACGAGAGCAGGCCGCCGGCATTGGCGACCCCGGTCACCGAGCCGACCAGGGTGTCGGCCGAGCCGAGGACGTGGCCGAGATCGGACAGGACCGGGTTGGCCGACGCCAGGCCGCCGCCGGTCAGGAGCGATCCGGGCAGGGCCAGCGTGTCGGTCAGGAGGTTGCCGCTCTGACCCAGATAGCCGAGGCCGAGTGTCTCGCCGAGAGCCGTGACCGCGTGGACCGGCGCGTTCAGCACCGGGATCTGGTGGCCGGCATCCTCCAGCGTGGTGTGCAGATCGAGGACGGCCTGGTTGAGGATGCTGGTCGCCGGGCTGAGGATGCCGTCGGCCCCGACCAGGCCGTTGCCGTTCGCCGGCGCTGCCGTGACCGATCCGAGCAGGGCGCCGGCGGCCGCGGCGACGGCCCCGGCATCGCTCGGCAGCGACGGGATCGCGCCGGGCCCGGCCGGGTCGGCGCCAGCGCTCGTGAGGTCGGTGATCAGGTTGCCGCCCGCGCCGATATGGCCGAGGCCCACGGTCTCGCCGAGATTGGTCAGCCCGTGCAGCGGCCCGTTCAGCGGGGCGACCGCGTGGCCGAGCCCCTCCAGCTGCGCATGGGTGTCGAGCACGATCTGGTTCGCCGTCGCGCTGACCGCGTCGGGCAGCACCGATCCGCGCGCATCCGTGGAGCCGGTATCGACGGTGCCCTCGATGAGCGAGGCGATCGGGCCGAGGCTCGCGAGCTGGCCGGTGGAGAGGGCGGTCGTGGATAGGAGTGCGTCGGGGCCGACGAGCCATGCGAGGGAGCGCGACGCGGGGCTGAGGATTGCGGCGGGAGAGAGCGACATGAACACCTCCTGGTTCATCAAGTAACCAGTTTTGCAACTGTGAGTTGCAAATTGCGGCGTCGGTAGGGAATACCGAGGCCACCTTGATTCGGTGGATCGCGTCTGTTGCGAGAATACGCTTGCGGGGGTGGCCGGTCCGGCCGATCGCGTCGATCCGCTGATCGAGGACCGCGATCGTGTTCGGGTAAAGCCCGGCGGACAGATGAAAGCGGGTCTTCGCCAACCCGACCAGCTCGCCGGTGGCGGCCCGCGCGGTGGGCGGCGGCTCCTTCGCCGCGGGACGGCCTGCGCGCAGCTGCGGTTTGTCGGTGCTGGAACGAGGGCCTAACGCCGCCCCTGCGCCTCGGCCGGACGCCAGCGGTCGAGCTCCCGGTCGATCGCGCCCTCGGTGCCGCGCAGGAACTCCGCGGCCGGCAGGCCGGGCGCGAGGGCGGCGAGGTAGCTCACCACGATCGTGCCGGCTCGCGTGGCCATGCCCCGGGGCCAGAACAATCCGGAATTCACCGCGACCGGCACCACCGGCAGGCGCAGCCGGCCGTACAGCAGCTCCACGCCACGCTTGAACTGCAGCGGGTCGCCGGCCCGGCCCCGCGTGCCCTCCGGAAAGATCAGCACCGAGCGGCCCGCCGCGACGGCAGCCTGGCTGCCCTCGATGATCGCCCGCAGGGCCTGCGTGCCGTTGGCGCGGTCGATCACGATCATCGGCGAGCGCCGCAGGAACCAGCCGACCACCGGGATCGCCAGCAATTCCCGCTTGGCCACGATGGCGACGTCGGGGACCAGCACCAGGAAGGCCAGGGTCTCCCAGGTCGACTGGTGGTTGGCCACGAGCAGGCAGGGCTCGGCCGGGAGGTGTTCGCGCCCCTCCTCGACGTAGCGCAGGCCGACGATGCCGTGCAGGCCCGCCAGGACCCCGCGGGCCCAGAGCCGCGCCGCCGTGCGGACCGGCCGCGCCGGCGCCCCGGCGAGCGCCAGGACGACCAGCGGCGCGACGAACAGGGCCGTCCAGACGGTCCAGTAGGCGACGAACAGAAGGGAACGGGCGTGCTGCGCCAAGGTCGGGCCTCACCTAGGGCCCGGGGCGGGGCTGGGGTGGTTCAGGGGGGAATAGCGCCTCGCGGAACGGGGCGCACGGCAATTCGGACGGGCTCGAAAGCCGCAGGCACCCGCGAGTGCCGGCCAGGGCCAGTATTTCCCCCTCGCCGCGCGCGCAAGTCCGTCGATCCGGATCCGGGTTCCGGATGGAGACTTGGCGGCGCCCTTCGCAGGGGCGACAAGGGCTGGGCCCGGCAGCCTTCCGCGCCGGTGCCGAGAACGGCCGCCGCCGAGCGGCGTTGTTGCTACGGTTCAGACGGGCGCGGGCGCGCGTGTTGAAGGAGACCGGGTTGGCGAGGGTGACGGGGCGTGCGGAGGACGGGGGGGCCGGTTGGGACGGTCCGGCCCTGGTCGCGGGCGGCGGCGCGGCGGGCGCCGTCATGCGCGCGTTCGACTGGTCCTCCTCGCCGCTGGGCCCGCCCGAGCGCTGGCCCCAGTGGCTGTCGGCTGCCGTGAGCTTGATCCATGGGTCGGGATTCCCGATGTTCGTGGCCGTCGGGCCGGCGCTGGGCCTCCTCTACAACGACGCCTACGCGGATGTGCTGGGCAGCAAGCATCCGGCCGCCATGGGCGCGCGCCTCCGGGACGTCTGGGCGGAGATCTGGGCCGACCTTGCGCCCCTCGTCGAGGCGGCGATGGCCGGCGAGGCGACCTGGGTCGAGAACCGGCCGCTGGTCATGAACCGCCACGGCTACGACGAGGAGACCTGGTTCACCCTCTCCTGCGCGCCGCTCCGGGACGCGGCCGGCGCGGTGGCCGGGGTGTTCTGCACCTGCACGGAGACCACCGCCCGGATGCGGGCCGAGACCGCGCTCCGGGAGAGCGAGGCGCGGTTCCGCAACATGGCCGACCATGCCCCGGTGATGATGTGGGTGACCGGCGCCGACGGGGCCTGCACCTACCTCAACCGCCGCTGGTACGCGTATACCGGCCAGACCGAGGCGGAGAGCCTTGGCCTCGGCTGGCTCGACGCGGTCCACCCGGACGACCGGGATGCCTCGGCCCGGGCGTTCCTGGACGCCAACGCCCGGCACGGGCCGTTCCAGGTCGAGTACCGCCTGCGCGGCGCCGACGGCCGCTATCACTGGTTCATCGACGCGGCCCAGCCCCGTCGCGGCGAGGATGGCGGCTTCCGCGGCTATATCGGCTCGGTCACCGACATCCACGACCGCAAGGCCGCCGAGGAGCGCCTGGTCGAGACCACGCGCCGGCTCGACGCCATCCTCAACAACACCTCGCAGGCGATCTTCCTGATGGATGAGCGCCAGCACTGCAGCTACATGAACCGCGCCGCCGAGACGCTCACCGGCTACGCCCTGGAGGAGACCGAGGGCCGCGCCCTGCACGACGTCGTGCACCATACGCGGCCGGACGGATCGCCCTACCCGCTCTGCGAATGCCCGATCGACCAGGCCTTCCCGGAGAACGAGCGCGAGCAGGGCGAGGAGGTCTTCGTCCACAAGGACGGCTCGTTCTATCCCGTAGGCTTCACCGCAAGCCCGATCCGCAACGAGCGCGGCGAGCCGATCGGCACGGTCATCGAGGCCCGCAACATCGAGGGGGAGCTGCGCGCCAAGGCCGCCCTGGAGGCGTTCAACGCCACCCTGGAGCGGCGCGTCGAGGAGGAGGCCGCCCGGCGCGAGAAGGTCGAGGAGGCCCTGCGGCAATCGCAGAAGATGGAGGCGGTCGGTCAACTGACCGGCGGCATCGCCCACGACTTCAACAACCTGCTCACCGGCATCTCGGGCAGCCTGGAGCTGCTGCAGACGCGGATGAGCCAAGGCCGGCTGACCGACCTCGACCGCTACATGACCGCCGCCCAGGGCGCGGCCAAGCGGGCGGCGGCGCTGACCCACCGCCTGCTCGCCTTCTCGCGCCGCCAGACCCTCGACCCCAAGCCCACCGACGTGAACGCCCTGGTCCACGGCATGGAGGAGCTGGTGCGCCGGACCGTCGGCCCGTCGATCCACATCGAGGTGGTGGGCTCGGCCGGCCTGTGGCCCGCCCTGGTCGATCCCGGCCAGCTCGAGAACGGGCTCCTGAACCTGTGCATCAACGCCCGGGACGCCATGCCGGAGGGCGGGCGCATCACCATCGAGACCGCCAACCGCTGGCTCGACGACCGCGCCGCCCGGGAGCGCGACCTGCCGCACGGCCAGTACCTGTCGCTCTGCGTGTCCGATACCGGGACCGGCATGCCCCCGGAGGTGATCGCCAAGGCCTTCGACCCGTTCTTCACCACCAAGCCCATCGGGCAGGGCACCGGGCTCGGCCTGTCGATGATCTACGGCTTCGCCCGGCAATCCGGCGGGCAAGTGCGGATCTACTCCGAGGTCGGTCAGGGCACGACCGTGTGCCTCTACCTGCCGCGCTTCCACGGCGACATCTCCGCCGCGGTGGCCGTGCCGGATGCCGGCGCGGTGCCCCGGGCCGAGCAGGGCGAGACGGTCCTGCTCATCGACGACGAGCCCTCCGTGCGGATGCTGGTGACCGAGGTCCTGGAGGATCTCGGCTACATGGCGATCGAGGCCGCCGACGGCCCGTCCGGGCTGAAGGTCCTGCAATCGGACGTGCGGATCGACCTGCTGATCACCGATGTCGGCCTGCCGGGCGGCATGAACGGCCGGCAGGTGGCCGATGCCGCCCGCGAGACCCGTCCCGGGCTCAAGGTGCTGTTCATTACCGGCTATGCCGAGAACGCCGCGGTGGGCAACGGCTACCTGGACGACGGCATGCAGGTGCTCACCAAGCCCTTCGTGATCGAGGCGCTGGCCGCGCGCATCCGCGATATGATCGAGCCGTGAGGCCCCGCGCTGTCCCGCGGCGCACGGGCGCCTCACGGCTGCGGCGCGGGCGGCACTGACAAGGCATGGCACTGACAAGGCATGGCGCGGCCGCTACCGTGCGCGCGGCACCGGGGGGGCGTGGGACCGTGGGGGAAACGTAGGGCAAGCCGATGATCGATACCGAAACGGCGTTCCCGGCCTGTCCGGCGCCGCGAATCTCGACGGGCGTTCCAGGCCTGGACGACATCCTCTGCGGCGGCCTGACCCCGAGCCGCCTCTACCTGCTCGAGGGCACGCCCGGAACCGGCAAGACCACCCTGGCGCTCCAGTTCCTGCGCGCGGGCGCGGCCCGGGGCGAGCCGACGCTCTACGTCACCCTGTCGGAGACCGGCCAGGAGCTCCGCGCGTCCGCCGCGACCCACGGCTGGTCTCTCGACGGCATCGAGCTCTACGAGCTCGTCAACGAGATGGGGCTCGACCCCGACAGCGAGCAGTCGATCCTCCACCCGTCCGAGATCGAACTCGGCGAGACCGTCCGGGAGGTCATCGCCCGGGTCGAGGCGCTGAAGCCCGAGCGGGTCGTGTTCGACTCGCTGTCGGAGCTGCGCCTGCTGGCCCAGAACCCACTGCGCTACCGCCGCCAGATCCTGGCGCTCAAGCAGTTCTTCGCCAAGCGGGCCTGCACCGTGCTGATGCTCGACGACCGCACGTCGGAGACGGGCGACCTGCAGCTCCACAGCATCGCCCACGGGGTCGTCTCGCTGGAGCAGGTCCCGCGCGAGTTCGGCTCCGAGCGCCGGCGCCTGCGCATCGTCAAGATGCGTGGCATCAAGTACCGGGGCGGCTACCACGACTTCCTGCTGGAGACCGGCGGCATCCTGGCGTTCCCGCGCCTGATCGCGGCCGAGCACCACACGCCGTTCGACGCGATGGCGCGCTCCACGGGCTCGGACGCGCTCGACCTGCTGCTCGGCGGCGGATTGGTGCCCGGCACCAACACCCTGTTGCTCGGCCCGTCCGGGGTGGGCAAGACCACCATGGCCATCCGCTGCATGCTGACCGCCCTGGAGCGCGGCGAGCGGGGCACCTACTACCTGTTCGACGAGGGCCTCGCGACCCTGCTCGCGCGGTCGGCGACCCTTGGCATGGACCTGAGCCCGCATATCGCGGCCGGGCGCCTGACCATCACGCAGATCGACCCGGCCGAACTCTCCCCCGGGGAGTTCTCCAGCATGGTCCGGCAGAGCGTGGAGGAGCACGGCTCCAGCGTCGTCGCGATCGACAGCCTGAACGCCTACCTGCACGCGATGCCGGGCGAGGAGTACCTTATCCTGCAGATGCACGAGATGCTGAGCTACCTGAACCAGCAGGGCGTTACGACGCTGCTGGTCCTGGGGCAGCACGGGGTCATCGGCGAGGTCCGCACCGACATCGATCTCAGCTATCTCAGCGATTCGATCCTGCTGTTCCGGTTCTTCGAAGCCAAGGGCGAGGTCCGCACGGCCCTGTCCGTGGTCAAGAGCCGGGTCAACGCGCACGAGCGCACCATCCGCGAGATGAAGCTGTCGGCGCATGGGATCCAGGTCGGCGAGGCCCTGGCCGATTTCGAGGGCGTGCTCACCGGCCTGCCCTCCTATCGCGGCGCGGTGGCGATGCTGACCGGCGACGCGCCGGCCGACGGCCGCGCCCTATGACGGCATTGGCGCAGGACGAGGAGCGCGTCCTGATCCTGGCGCCGCGCGGGCGCGACGCCGCGGTGGCCGAGCAGGTGATCGCCCGGGCCGGCACGCCGGCCGCGATCTGTCCCGACCTCGCCGGCTGGATCGACGCCCTCTGGGCCGGGGCCGCCGCCGCGCTGGTCACCGAAGAGGCCCTCGGGGAGACCGGGCCGCCGGACCTTTTCGCATGGCTCGAGGCGCAGCCCGCCTGGTCGGACTTCCCGTTCATCGTGCTGGCGACCCGCCAGCTCGGGCACCGCTCCCAGCGCGCGTCCCAGCTCCTCGCCCGGCTCGGCAACGTGGTCCTGCTGGAGCGCCCGATCAACGCCGAGACCCTGGTCAGCGCCACGGCCGCGGCCCTGCGGGCGCGCCGTCGTCAATACCAGGCGCGTGAGCGTCTCCTGGAGCGCGAGCGCGACCGGGAGCAGCTCCGGCTCGCCAACGAGGGGCTGGAACGGCGCGTGGCCGAGCGGACCCGGGAGGTCGAGACCGCCCACGAGACCCTCGCCTTCGCCCTCGACGCCGCCGGGATGGGATCCTGGGACCTCGACCACGTCACCGGCGCGTCCCGGCGCTCGCTTCGCTTCGACACGGTGTTCGGCTACGACGCGCCCCAGGCGTTCTGGAACCGGGATACCTTCCTGGCCCACGTCGTCGAGGAGGATCGTGCGGGCGTCGACCGGGCTTTCTCCACGGTCGGCCTGACCGGCCGGCTCGATCTGGAATGCCGGATCCGCCGGCTTGACGGGGCGGTGCGCTGGATCGCCCTGCGGGGGCAGGTCAAGTACGACGCGGCCGGCACTGCGACCCGGATCGCCGGCATCCTGATGGATCGCACCGACCAGCACGTCACCGAGGAGGCCCTGCGCCAGGCCCAGAAGATGGAGGCGATCGGCCAGCTTACGGGCGGCGTCGCCCATGACTTCAACAACCTGCTCACCGTCATCGTGGGTGGGCTCGACATGGTGCTCCGCCGGCCCGAGCAGGTCGACCGGGTCAAGCGACTCGCGGAGGCCGCCATGGGCGCGGCCCGGCGCGGCGAGCAGCTGACCCAGCAGCTCCTGGCGTTCTCCCGTCGGCAGATGTTGCGGCCGCAGACGCTCAATCCCAACCGCCTGCTCCTGGATTTCCGGCCGCTAGCGGAACGCGCCGCCGGCGGCGCGGTGGAGCTCGCCTTCGACCTCGACCCCGCGCTCGATCCGATCCGCATCGACCCCGCACAGTTCGAGGCCGCGGTGCTCAACCTGATCGTCAACGCCCGCGACGCCATGGAGGGCCGGCCGGGTCACACCCGGATCGCCGTGACGAGCCGCAACGTCCATCTCGGCACCGGCGCTGTGGCCGAGAAGGGCGTGGCGCCCGGCCCCTACGTGCTGGTCTCGGTCACCGATGGCGGTGCGGGAATCCCGCCGGATAAGCTTCAGCGGGTGTTCGAGCCGTTCTTCACCACCAAGGAGGTCGGCAAGGGGACCGGGCTCGGGCTCAGCCAGGTCTACGGCTTCACCCGCAGCGCCAACGGCTTCGTCGACATC
>NZ_JBTXKY010000001.1:602500-3610000 GCF_054818005.1 Methylobacterium sp. CM6246 | reverse complement strand
GCCCGCGATGCGGCTCGGGGGCGAGGAACGGCGCGTCGGTCTCCACCAGGATCCGGTCGAGGGGCACGCTCCGGGCGATGTCGCGCAACGCGTGCGCGCGCCGGAAGGTGACGATGCCGGAGAACGAGATCGACAGCCCGAGCTCGAGCCCGGCCTCGGCGAGGCGCCGGCCCGACGAGAAGCAGTGCAGCACCGCCCGGAACGGCGTCCGACCCATCTCGTCGGTGAGCACCCGCTCCATGTGCTCGTCGGCATCCCGGGCGTGGATGACGAGCGGCAGGCCGGACAGGCGCGCCGCCTCGATATGGGCGCGCAGCACCCGTTCCTGCACGGCCTCGGGGGCGCCGTCGGGGTAGTGGTAGTCGAGCCCGGCCTCGCCGATCCCGACGCAGCGGGGATGCGCGCGCGCGAGGCCCGCGATCGTCTCGGCGGGCACATCCGGCTCCTCGGCGGCCCCGTCCGGATGGGTGCCGACGGTGAACCAGATCTCGGGGTGGGCCTCGGCGATCGCCCGGTAGGTCCCGGCCCGGGCGACCCGGGTCGAGATGGTCAGCATCCCGGTGACGCCCGCCTCCCGGGCACGGGCGATCACCCCCGGCAGGTCGGCGGCGAAATCCGGGAAATCCAGATGGCAGTGGCTGTCGATCAGCATCGTGTCTCGGATCGCTGTCAGGCCGCCGGCGCTTCGGGCCGCTCGAACCTCGGGAAGACCGGAGCCGGGGCGGGGAGCGCCGTGCCGGGTACCAGGCGTCCGCCCTCCCCCGCATCGGCGAGGTTGCGCCGGTCCGCCGGAACGGCCAGCAGGTCCAGGAGCTTGGAGGCCGCGGTCGGAACGAACGGCTGGACCAGGATGCCGAACGCCCGCAGCGATTCCAGCGTCGTGTAGAGCACCGCGTTCATCCGGGCCGGATCGGACTTGCGCAGGCGCCACGGCTCCTGCCCGGCGAAGTAGCGGTTGGCCTCGGCCACCACCGCCCAGATCTCGGCCAGGACGCTGTGGAGCGCGAGATCGCCCATCAGGCTCCGCACCCTGTCCGGGAGAGCGTCGGCCTGGGCCAGCAGGGCACGATCGGCCTCGTCCAAGGAACCCGGCAGGGCCCCGGGATCCGGCACCGCGCCGTCGCAATTCTTGGCGACCATCGAGAGCGAGCGCTGGGCGAGGTTGCCGAGGTCGTTGGCGAGATCGGCGTTGATCCGGCCGATGATCGCCTCGTGGCTGTAGCTGCCGTCGCCGCCGAACGGCACCTCGCGCAGCACGAAGTAGCGCACCGGGTCGACCCCGTAGGTGTCGGCGAGCTCGAACGGGTCGAGCACGTTGCCGAGCGACTTCGACATCTTCTCGCCCTTGGAGAGCAGGAAGCCGTGGCCGAAGACGCGCTTGGGCAGGGGCAGCCCGGCCGCCATCAGGAAGGCCGGCCAGTAGACCGCGTGGAACCGGACGATGTCCTTGCCGATGACGTGCAGGTCCATCGGCCAGAACTTCTTCAGGGGATTCTCCGCGTCGGGGAAGCCGGTGACGCTCAGGTAGTTGGTCAGGGCGTCGACCCAGACATACATGACGTGGCCGGGATGCCCCGGCACCGGTACCCCCCAGTCGAAATTGGTGCGGCTGACCGAGAGGTCCTTGAGGCCGGAGCGCACGAAGCTCGCCACCTCGTTCCTTCGGGTTTCCGGGCCGATGAAGTCGGGCTGGTCCTCGTAGAGCTTCAGCAGCCGGTCCTGATAGGCGGACAATCTGAAGAGAAAATTCTCCTCCTCCATCCACACGACCGGGGTGTCGGTGGCGAGGCTGCGGCGGCTGCCATCCTCGAGCAGGCGGGTCTCGGCCTCGTCGTAATAGGCCTCGTCGCGCACCGAGTACCAGCCGGCATACGTGTCGAGGTAGATGTCGCCGTTGGCCTCCATCCGTCGCCAGATCTCCTGCGCGGCTTCGTAGTGGCCGGGCTCGGTGGTGCGGATGAAGCGGTCGTAGGCGCAGTCCATCCGGTCGGCCATCGCCTGGAAGCGCGCTGCGGTGCCGTCGACATACGCGCGCGGGCTGGTGCCGGCCCGGGTCGCCGCCTGCTGGATCTTGAGGCCGTGCTCGTCCGTGCCGGTGGAGAACAGCACGTCGTAGCCGTCGAGCCGGTGGAAGCGGGCGATGGCGTCGGCGGCGATCACCTCGTAGGCGTGACCGATATGCGGCGCGCCGTTGGGGTAGGAGATCGCGGTCGAGAGGCCGAAGGTTTTTTTGGAGTGCGCCGGGGCGTTGGACGTCACGTCGGGGTGTTCCGGATCATCGCAGGAGGTTGCCCGCGTTGTCGCGCGGCAGCGGCGGGGACGCAACAGCCGCCGGGATCGGGAACCGCCCGGACGATCGTGACCCCAGACGGTCCGGGACCTTTTGCGGGTCCAGGGCAGCGCCCTGGTCGTCCCGGCGCGCAGAGGGGTTACGAGGCCGCCTCGGCGAGATCGCCGAACAGCGACAGCACCACCGGGCGCCGGTCGAGATTGTAGATCGCCGCCTCCCGGGCGGCGCGGCCGAACCGGTCCGCGACGTCCACCAGGGCGGCGAGGCGGGCGGGCGGCTCGTTCCGGCGGCGGTCGAGTTCGGCCGAGACGAAGCGCAGGACCGCGTCCTGGGCGGCCTCGAACCGCGCCTCGGCGTCGCGCCCGGCCAGGGTCTCGGCGAGCTTGAGCACCCGGCCCCAATCGGGCGTCTGCGCCCGGGCGAGCAGGGTCTCGACCTCGGCGACGAGGCCGGCCGTGACCGGGTCGAGCATCGCCAGCGCCCGGGCGACCGAGCCCTCGCACTGGGCGACCGCCCGGGCCAGGGCGGCCTCCTCCGGCTGCGGGAACGGCTCGGGCAGGCCGCGCACCACCTGGGCCACCGCCTCGGGCGCCAGCGGGCGCAGCATCAGCACCCGGCAGCGGGAGCGGATCGTCGGCAGCAGTCGGCCGGGCTGGTGGGCCAGGATCAGGAACAGGGCGCGCGGCGGCGGCTCCTCCAGGACCTTGAGCAGGGCGTTGGCCGCGTTGGCGTTGAGGTCGTCGGCGCTGTCGAGGATGCAGACCCGCCAGCCGGAATCGGTGGCGGTCGAGGAAAACAGGTCCAGGGCCCGGCGGACCATGTCGACCGAGATCTTGGTGGGCAGCGTCTTGGCGCCGACGGTGCGGTGGCGGCGCAGGGCCACGAGGTTCGGATGCGACAGGCCCGCGACCTTGCCGGCGACGGGGTTCTCGTCCGGCACATCGAGCCCGGCCGGCCCGCCGCCGGCGGGATAGGCCAGCAGGCGGCGGGCGACCCGGTAGGCCAGCGTCGCCTTGCCGATCCCGGGCGCGCCGCCGATCAGCCAGGCATGGTGCAGGCGCCCCGCCGCGATCCCCTCCGCGAAGGCGGCCGCCGCGGCCGCGTGGCCGACCAGCGCCCGGGTCTCCCGCGGGCGCGCGATACCGGGGAGGTCGCCGGGCTCGACGTCGTCGGCGGCCCGGTCTGCC
This sequence comes from Methylobacterium sp. CM6246, assembly GCF_054818005.1. Lineage (NCBI taxonomy): Bacteria > Pseudomonadati > Pseudomonadota > Alphaproteobacteria > Hyphomicrobiales > Methylobacteriaceae > Methylobacterium > Methylobacterium sp. CM6246. Next base: position 3,606,523 of record NZ_JBTXKY010000001.1, on the reverse strand, counting down.
GGTTTCATGGCGCGGGGTTCAGGCGGCATCGCCGCGGCTTTCCTTGAGCGGCAGCAGGCCCGGCAGGCGGGAGGCCACCGCGGCGCGGATCGCGGCTTCCACCGCATCGGGGTCGCGGCCGGCATCGATCACCGCGCAGCGTTGCGGCTCGGCCCGGGCGATCGCCAGGAAGGCATCGCGCAGCCGCGTGTGGAAGGCGAGCGATTCCGCCTCGAACCGGTCGGCCCCCTGCCCCGTCCCGGCGCTGCGCCCGGCCGCGCGGGCGAGCCCGGCTTCGGGTGGCAGATCGAGGATCAGGGTCAGGTCGGGCCGGGTCGGGCCGACCACGACCCGCTCCAGGGCGGCGATCACCGCCGGGTCGAGGCCGCCCGCCGCGCCCTGGTAGGCCCGGGTCGAGTCGATGAAGCGGTCGCACAGCACGATCTCGCCCCGGCGCAGGGCCGGGCGGATCAGGCGGTCGAGGTGGTCGATCCGGGCTGCGCTGAACAGCAGCGCCTCCGCGAAGGGGCCGTAGGGCTTGGCGACGCCGCCGAGCAGGGCCACGCGGATTTCCTCGGCCCGGGGCGAGCCGCCGGGCTCGCGGGTCACGCGGACCTCCCGGCCCGAGCGGGACCGCAGGGTCGCGGCCAGGCGGGCGACCTGGGTCGACTTGCCGGCGCCCTCCCCGCCTTCGAAGGTGATGAAGGTTCGCTGCGAAGCGTCCTCGAAGCCTGGCACGATCACGGGCGTCCAATCACGTCGGATCGGCCGTACGCTCGCCGGACTTCGCGTCCTTCTTGCCGACGCGGTCGAAGGCCTTGCGCACGAGGCCGGTACCGAACTCCAGCGCCGCGTCCATCGCCCGCTGCGACAGCGTGCCAGGCTCCACCGTCGCGCCGGCGAAGAGCGGCTGGTCGAGGGCGACCGTGTCGCCGCGCTGGATCCGCAGGGTGCCGACCTGCTGGCCCTCCTCGACGGGGGCCATCAGCGGCCCGGTATAGACCACCTTGGCGCTGACCCGGTCGCTGGAGCCGCGGGGCAGCAGGACCCGCACCGGCTTCTTCGAGACCAGCGGAACGGAGCCCGCCTGGCCGCCGAACACGGAGGCGTCGGCGACCGTCTCGCCGGCCCCGAAGATCTGCCGCGTCTCGAACGCGCGGAAACCCCATTCCATCAGCTTGCGCGCCTCGGAGGCCCGGTCCCGGGCGGTCTTGAGCCCCGAGATCACCAGCACCAGGCGCTGGCCGTTCTGCACCGCCGAGCCGGTCAGCGCGTAGCCGGATTCCTCCAGGTACCCGGTCTTCAGCCCGTCGGCGCCGATGTCGAGCGCCAGGAGCGGGTTGCGGTTCTGCTGGCGGATCTTGTTCCAGGTGAACTCCTTCTCGGCGAAGATCTTGTACAGGTCCGGGTAGGTGTCGATCAGGTGGATCGCGAGCTTGGCCATGTCCCGGGCCGTGACCTTCTGGTCGGGGGCCGAGTAGCCGGTGGCGTTGCGGAAGGTCGAATTCGTCAGCCCGATCTCCTTGGCCCGCCGGTTCATCAGCCCGGCGAAGGAATCCTCGGTGCCGGCCATGTTCTCCGCGATGGTGATCGCGGCGTCGTTGCCCGACTGGACGATCAGCCCGCGCAGCAGGTCCGACATCTTGATGCGGCTGTTGACCTGGGCGAACATCGATGAGCCGCCGCCGCCCGCCCCGCCCCGCTTCCAGGCGTCCTCGGTGACGGTGAACTCCGTATCCATCGCCAGGCGGCCGGATTTCAGCGCCTCGAACACGATGTCGGTGGTCATCAATTTGGCCATGCTGGCCGGGGAGAACCGCTCGTCGGCGGCCTTCTCGAACAGCACCGAGCCGGAATCCGCATCGATCAGGATCGCGTGCGGGGCCGCCGTCTGGAAGCCCTGAGCGGTCGCGCCCGCGAGGCCGGCGCCCAGCGCGCAAGCGGCCGCCAGAAGGGTGAGAAGGGTCCTGCGCATCACCGGTCCGTCCCGCGCCTGCCGCCCGGCCGGAGAAACTCCCGCCGCATCCGGATAACAAGCGTGACCATATTACGGTTTCAGCGCCGGATCGAACGCGAAATGCCGCATTGCGGAACGGCGTGCCGTCCGGGACGCGCCGGGGCTGCCCTCAATAGATCCCGGCGAGGCGGGCATGCCCCCCGCCCGACGCCGTCCGGGTGGGGGCCCCGGCTTTCACAGGGGCCGGAGCCTTCGCGGCCGCCGCGACCTTGGTTGGCACCGCCGCCTTGGCCGAGGCCGGGGCCGCGGTCTTGGAGGCGAGCATCGTCGACCCCTTGGCGGCGCCGGAGGCCAGATGCGCCAGGGTGGACTTGGCCGAGGCCGGCAGCGCCGCGGGGGCCGCCGCGGCGAGTTTCGTCGGGGCGGGCGTTCCGGGCCGTGCCGGCCGGCCGGCGGCGACGGTCTTCGCGGCCGCGCCGTGACCCTGGGCCGGGTTGAGGCCCGCGACCTTCAGGTCCGCCCCCTTGAGGCTCGCGCCTTTGGCGCCGGCCCCCGCATGCTCGGCGACCTGGATCGGCGCGGGCCGGAAATCCCGCACCTTCTGGGCGGTCGGCTGGACGGCCGCCGGTACCCGCATGGCGGCCGAGGCGAGCACGATCGGAGCGCGCACCGGGGCCGGCCGCTCGGGCCGCGACGCCGGGGCCTCGTCGGACTGCGCCCGCTCGGGGGGCGGCTTGAAGGCCAATGGCTCGGCGGCCGAGCGGGCGTAGCGCTCAGGCTCCTCCGAGGGGCCGAGATCCGCCATCATCACGGTCGAGCGGCCGGCCGGCTGCCCGTCGGTGCGCAGGCTGGCGAGCAGCTTGCGGTCGTCGCTGCCGGCGACCGCGGCCTTGCCGGCATACTCGACCCGCACCCGCGCGGTGCCGCGCCGGTGGAAGCCCAGGGCCTCGGCCGCCTCCTCGGAGACGTCCATGACGCGGCCGGCATGGTAGGGGCCCCGGTCGTTGACCCGCACGATCATCGAGGCGCCGTTGTCGAGGTTGGTCACCCGGGCGTAGCTCGGCAGCGGCAGGGTAGGGTGGGCGGCCGCGATCGAGTGGCGGTCGAACACCTCGCCGTTGGCGGTCATGCGGCCGTGGAAGGCCGAGCCGTACCAGGAGGCCAGGCCCTCTCGCACGTAGCCGCGGGGATCTTCCTTGGGCACATAGGTCTGGCCGGCCACCACGTAGGGCTTGCCGGTGTAGCGGCGCCCGCCGCCCTTCGGGATCACGTCGCCCTCGTTGTAGAGGCGCGGGCTCGCCTTGACCCCGTATTTCGGGTCGATGCCGTTGCCGGAGCTGAGCTTCTGCTGCTGGGGATTGGTGGCGCAGTTGGCCGTGGCCAGGGCCACGCCCGAGACGGCCAAGAGCCGCAGGGCGAGGCGCGCAGGCCGGGGAAGGGTCGTGCGCACCATATCGGGGTTCACCAAACGCGACGCGGGACAACGGCCCGGAAACGGGCCGGCACCGGCCGCGCCCCAAGGGCTCAGCCAGTCCACCCAGAATTGTAGCGGTCGCGTAAAGGAAGCCTGAACGATGTCGGCTGTCGCGGTTCAGGCGTTGCAGCCGAGCCGCTCTAAAACCTCGCGTGCCACATCAGGATTTGCCAGCAACGGTCTGATAAATGGATGCTTTGAGGTTTATGTAATCAAGACCGGGCGCTCTCGAGGTGCTCGCATTGCGCTGCCCGAAAAGACCCGCGCCAGCGGCGCCGGGCGGTCGAGAGCGCGCAGGACCGGCCTGATGGCCCGGGCGCATCCATCGCCCGGGTGGCTGTCGAAGGGTCTGCACGGAAACGGGCGACCCGCTACGGATCCCGGATGTCCGAGGACGCATCGGCATCCGCCCCGTCATTTCGGGGCTTGGCTGCGCGGCCCCGATGACGGGGTTGTTGTCAGAGCTGCCTCTGCAGACACCCTGCACGGATCGCGTTCGGGATCCTGTGCGGAGGCAGGGTCGAGCCTCGCCGGGGTCAGCGCGGCGGGGTGTCGGTCAGCTGCGCGATGGAGCGGGCGCCGCGCTGCTTGAACAGCAGGTCGAGCCCTTCCAGCATCAGGGCGTGCATCTTGGTCCGCTCGGCATAGGCGAGGTCCCGGAGCTGGTCGTAGACCGGGGGCTCCAGGTAGACCGACATCTGCCGGGCGCGCTGCTTCAGCGTGGCGGCGGGCTTCGCCGCCGGGGGCGCCAGCGCCAGGGTCACGATCTCGGCGCCCTGCGGCCGGGCCGCGTGCCGGTCCGGCGGGTTCGCCGAGGCGACGATCGCCGCGAGGCTGAGCTTAGGCGGCTTGGACATGTCGGCCCGTCTTCAGCGACTGCGTGCGGCGCTCGATCCACGACCAGAGGCGCCGGACCTCTCCGGCGGCCTGGCCCTTGGGGTTGAATTCGGTGACGCCCTGGCCGAGGCCGATCGCGTCCTGGTGGTCGGTGCGGGCGACGATGTTCACGTCCGGCAGGATGCCGAGCACCGCCAGCCCGTCGGCTGCGTCCCGGACCCGGTAGGAGCGGGGCGGGGTCTGGTTCAGCACGAAGGCGAACTTCTTTTCGAGCCGGTAGACCGCCGCCAGCGTCGGCTTGAACGCCCGCAGGTCGGCCGGGGTCGGCCGGCACGGGATGATGCACAGGTCCGCCGCACGGATGGCCGAGAGCGTGCCGGTTGAATCGACCCCCGGCGTATCGATGAACACGTAGTCGTAGGCCGAGTCGCGCAGGCGCTCCATCACGGCGTCGATCTGCGTCGCGTCGATCTGCGCGACCTCGGGACCGTCGGCGGTGCGGTGGTCCAGCCAATCCGAGATCGTGGCCTGGCGGTCCATCTCCAGGATGCAGACCGTGTGGCCCGCCTCGCGGGCGGCGACCGCCAGGGAGATGCACAGCGTGCTCTTGCCGCTGCCGCCCTTCTGCGTGACGAAGGTGATGGCTTTCATCCTGGGCATCCTCCAGAAGGCCCCGCGCATCCGCCGGAAGCGCTGGCATTCACGAATGCCGCGCCCTCGTCGGGCAACCTCAGGTGCGCAATCACGGGCTGCCGCGATCCTGTGACCCAAGGATGTCGAGCGGCACGGTGCGTCCAGCATGGTTAACGAGGCGTTAAGATGCCCTGCCGCCGGTGCACCGCTGGATCGGGTCAGGGTGTTCGGTCATCGCATGCAATCTAAACCTCAGGTTCATATGTCGGCAGTCTTGTTCCGGAACGGCCTTTTCAGCAGCTCTAGGATGCCGTAGCGTCAAGGTAGCCGGCGCCGGAGCTGCGATGGATTTTATAACCTCAGGTTTGGCGGCGTTCGAAACCCCGGCGAGGAATGGCATGGCCGACGCCCCGATCCCGCAATCCGTTCTGGACGCCTCCGGCGTGGTCGGGACGTGGGTCCACGATCACTGGGCCGATCGGCTGGCGCTCTCGGGCTCCCTGGCGGGGCTGCTCGGCCTCGACCCGGTGGCGGCCGCCACGGGGGTGTCCCTCGCGGCGTTCCTCGACCGCACCCATCCGGAGGACCGCATCCGGATCGAGAGCTACCTGCACGCGGTGTCGGAGACCGGCGGCACCTTGGAGGCGGAGTTCCGCACCCGTGACACCCGCACCGGCGTCCGCACCTTGCTGATGCGCGGCCGGATCGACCGCGATCCCTCGGGCCGCACGCTCCAGGGGCGCGGCATCGCCATCGACCGGACCGAGGTGCAGGCGGCCAACCTCGTGCAGAGCGAGCGGGTGGTGAACCGGATGGCCGAGCACGTCATCGCCCTGCGCGACCTCGCCCACGTCCTGGAGCGGCCGGCGCTGGTCGAGCGGATCGAGCGCCTGATGATCGAGATCGGCTTCGAGCTCGCCCGGTTCCTGCCGGAGCCCGAGGACGAGCCGCGCCACTGAGCGCAATGCCCCGAACGATGGGTTCCGGCATTCGGCCCAAGACGATGCCGCGCCCGAGCCCGTGCGCAGGGTCGAAGTGCGATTGATCGCGCCCACGCCCCCAAGCTACGGTCCCGGCAAGACTTTGCCGGGAGGATTCCGATGGCCCGCGACACGATCTACGACCGCGATCTCGACCGTGTGCCGGCCAACCACCAGCCGCTGACCCCCCTGCTCTATCTCGACCGGGCGGCGCGGGTGTTTCCCGACCAGGTCGCGGTGGTCCACGGCCCCCTGCGGCGCTCGTACCGGGACCTCTACGCCCGCGCCCGGCGCCTGGCCTCGGCGCTGGCGCGGCGCGGGCTCGGCCGCGGGGATACCGTGGCGGCGTTCCTGGCCAACACCCCCGAGATGGTCGAGTGCCATTACGGCGTGCCGATGACCGGGGCGGTGCTCAACACCCTCAACACCCGTCTCGACGCCGCCGCGATCCGGTTCTGCCTGGAGCACGGCGAGGCCAAGGTGCTGATCACCGATCGCGAGTTCTCGAAGACCGCCGCTGCGGCCCTCGAGGGCCTGGCGACGAAACCGTTCGTGATCGACGTCGACGACCCGGATTACGACGGCCCCGGCGCGCGCCTCGGCGAGACCGACTACGAGGCGTTCCTGGCGGGCGGGGACCCGGAGCACGACTGGGCGCTGCCCGACGACGAGTGGGACGCGATCACGCTGAACTACACCTCGGGCACCACCGGCGATCCGAAGGGCGTGGTCTACCACCACCGGGGCGCGGCGCTGCTGGCGCTCGGCAACGTCATCACCGGGGGGCTCGGGCAGCACCCGGTCTATCTCTGGACGCTGCCGATGTTCCACTGCAACGGCTGGTGCTTCCCCTGGACCCTGTCGATCGTGGCCGGCACCCATGTCTGCCTGCGCCAGGTCCGCGCGGAGGCGATGTACCGGCTGATGGCCGAGCACGCGGTCACGCATCTCTGCGGCGCGCCGATCGTGATGCAGATGCTGATCAACGCCCCCGATGCCGAGCGTCGGGACCTGCCCCGACGGGTGGCGTTCTTCACCGCCGCCGCCCCGCCGCCCGAGGCGATCCTGGCCGGCATGTCGGAGGCCGGGTTCGACGTGACCCACCTGTACGGGCTGACCGAGAGCTACGGCCCGGCCGTGGTCAATGCCTGGAACGCGGATTGGGACGCGCTCGCGGCCGACCAGCGGGCGGCCAAGAAGGCCCGCCAGGGCGTGCGCTACCCGGTTCTGGAGGCGCTCGACGTGCGCGACCCGGACACGATGGTGCCGGTGCCGGCCGACGGCACGACGATCGGCGAGGTGATGATGCGCGGCAACGTGGTGATGCGCGGCTACCTCAAGAATCCGGCGGCCACGCAGGCCGCCTTCAAGGGCGGCTGGTTCCGCACCGGCGACCTCGGGGTGAAGCATCCGGACGGCTACATCCAGCTCAAGGACCGCTCGAAGGACATCATCATCTCGGGCGGCGAGAACATCTCGTCGATCGAAGTGGAGGACGCGCTGTTCAAGCATCCGGCGGTGTCGGCCGCCGCGGTGGTGGCCAAGCCCGACCCGAAATGGGGGGAGACGCCCTGCGCCTTCGTGGAGCTGAAGCCGGGCGCGTCGCCCAGCGCCGACGAACTGATCCAGTGGTGCCGCGGGCGGCTGGCCGCCTACAAGCTGCCCCGCCACGTGATCTTCGGCGACCTGCCGAAGACCTCCACGGGAAAGGTCCAGAAATTCATCCTGCGCGAGCGGGCCCGTCAGGACGAGGCCTGAGCGGCCTCATTCAGGCCTGCGGGGGCTGCCGAGGCTCCGCGCGGACCGTGGCGCGCACGGGTTTGGCGGCACGCAGATCGGACGCGACCTGGGCGATGAAGGCCTGGATCGACATGAGGCTGAACAGGGCGATCGAGGCGACCAGGGCTGCGGAAACCAGGATCTTGGCGGTAGCGGGGTCCACGGCGTGACGTCCTTAGCTCGTCTCGCCGCGGGCTGACCGGGCGAGGGGCGCCGATCCCGGCGCCTGCGATGACAGGAAGGTGGGCGCGCGGCCGGGCTTTCACCAGCGTCGCCGTGGTGGGCCTGGCATGCGTGTGGGTTCGGGCTCTCCGTCACCGGGCCGGATCCTGCGTCAACCGGAGGTGCTGGCCGTACGCCCCGATTCCCGCAATAAGCCCGCGCGATGCGACGTGCATCCGGGGAGGGACGTATGGCCGGTAACGGGATCGCTGCGGGGATCGCGGGCCGCATTTTTGGAGCGTTGCTGGCCGTTCAGGGCACGATCCTGGCCGCGCTGCCGGTGCGGGCCGAGGCGCCCGCCCCCGGGCCGGTCACCCGGGCGAGTTATTTCTACATCGGCGGGCGGTATCAGAAGCTCGGCGACAAGACCGTGATGGTCGGCCAGATGTTCGTGCAGGCGCGTGCGCCGGCCGAGATCACCCAGCCCTACCCGGTGGTGATGGTGCACGGTCTCGCCCAGACCGGAGTGAACTTCCTGGCCACCCCGGACGGCCGGCCCGGCTGGGTGCAGCGCTTCGTCGAGAAGGGCTATCAGGTTTACGTGGTCGATCAGGTCGGACGCGGGCGTTCGGGCACCAACCCGGAGGTCTACGGCCCCTACGACCGGCTCGGCACCCGCACCCTCGAGAAGACCTACACGGCACCGGAGGTCTACGACCTGTTCCCGCAGGCGAAGCTCCACACGCAATGGCCGGGCGGTACCGGGGTGCAGGGCAATGCCGGGTTCGACCAGTTCTTCGCCAGCCAGGTCCCGTTCCTGGCCAACAGCCAGCAGACCGAGGAACTTGTCGCCCCGGCCCTGCTCGCGCTCCTGGAGAAGGTCGGGCCGGCGATCCTGCTCACGCATGGCCAGGGCGCCCTGTTCGGCTGGGCGGCCTCGGATGCGCGGCCCGATCTGGTGAAGGCCCACGTCACCGTGGAGCCGAATGGGCCGCCCTTCTTCGACGTGCAGTTCCGCGGCGGCAAGGAGTTCTGGGAGAAGTCCGGCGACGGCCGCGCCCGCGCCTATGGGTTGACCCGCATGCCCCTGACCTTCGACCCGCCGGTCAAGGCGCCGGAGGATCTGATGGTGGCGCAGCAGGCGAAAGGATCCGATCCCAAGGCGGCGGAGGGCCAGATCCGCTGCTGGCTGCAGGCCGAGCCGGCCCGGACCCTGCCGAACCTCGCCAAGGTGCCGGCCGCATTGGTGACCGCCGAGGCCTCGTTCCACGCCACCTACGATGCCTGCACGGTCGCATTCCTGACCCAGGCCGGCGCCAAGCCCGACGCGATCCGGCTGGCCGAGCGGGGCCTTCACGGCAACGGCCACATGGTGATGCTCGAGTCCAACAGCGACGCCGTAGCGGATGCCGTGGCCGCCTGGATCGCGGGCCGCGTGAAGTAGCCGCCTCGGGATCAGGCGCCGCGGCGCGTCCCCCCGGCGTCCACAGGCATTTCCGCCGCAGCGTTGGTGACAGCGCCCTCCCCGCTCTGGCGGCCCCTCCATCGCTGCGTGTTGAAACCGCAACAGCATTCGCCTTCCGCGCGCGACCCGCTTGCGGCCAAGCGTGGCGGATCGTACTGAAAGTTGTAGAAACCTCAATAATAACAGCAGTTTATCACAATTCTAAAGAGCGGGGCAGCCCCGCCGGGCCCGTCCCGGCGCATGCGGGCGGCTGCCCGAAGCGTCGTGCAGGGCCCAGTCAGATGCCAGTCGTTCACCCCCGTCCCGGCGCCCTGCGCGCCCGCCGCGCCGGCGCCTTCCTGGCCGGCGCCTCCCTGGCCGTTCTGGCGCAGGTCGTCCCGGCCCTCTCCCAGGACGCGACGCCGCCGCGCCGCGGCATCGCCAATCCACCCGCCGGGGGCAGCGTGCAGCTCGACGAGATCAGCGTCGAGAGCCGTGGGGGCGGCCCGGTCCAGGCGGGGCGCTCCAATACGGCCTCGCGCAGCGTGGAGAGCCCGACCGGCCCAATCGACGGGTTCGTGGCGAAGCGCTCGAACACCGCGACGAAGACCAACACCCCGCTGATCGAGGCGCCGCAATCGATCACCGTGATCGGGCGCCAGCAGCTCGACGCCCAGAACGCCCAGACTTTGACCCAGGCCACCCAGTACGTCGCGGGGGCCTATGGCGGCGTGTTCGGCGCGGATTCGCGCATCGACTACCTCACCCTGCGCGGCTTCGTGGTGAGCGATTTCGGCATCTACCGGGACGGGCTGCAGCAGCTGAACTACGGCTTCGGCTACTTCAAGACCAACACGTTCGGGCTCGAGCGCATCGAGGTGCTGCGCGGCCCCGCGGCGGTCCTGTTCGGGGCCGGCAGCCCCGGCGGCATCGTCAACCAGGTCACCAAGCGCCCGACGCTCGATCCGTTCGGCTATGCCGAGGTCGGCGGCGGCTCGTTCGGCCAGAAATACGCCGCCTTCGACTTCGGCGGCCCGGCCGACCAGGAGGGCCACTGGTTCTACCGGCTGACCGGCTACGGCCGCCAGGGCGGGACGCAGGTCGAGGGCGCCCCGGACGACAGCTTCTACATCGCACCGGCCGTCACCTATAAGCCGGACGGGGCGACGCGCTTCACCTTCCTGTCGAGCTTCCAGCACGACAACACCGCGGTGACGTCGAACTTCCTGCCGTATCTCGGGACCGTGCGGCCCAACGCCTCCGGGCTTCGGATCCCGCGCTCGCTCAACGTCGGCGATGCCGGCTTCAACACCTTCCAGCGCGACCAGGCGTTCCTGGGCTACGAGTTCGAGCACGACTTCAACGAGACGTGGACCTTCCGGCAGAACCTCCGGTACTCGTTCCTCAAAAGCTTCCAGAACTCGGATATCGGCCAGCTCGGCTACAGCAACCCGGCCCAGACGCTGCTCGCCCGCTACCAGTTCCGCGACAGCGCCAAGGTCAACCTGTTCCAGGTCGACAACCAGGCCGAGGCGCGGTTCTTCGATGGATACTTCCGTCACGACCTGCTGATGGGCTTGGACTACAAGGATTACCGCCTGAACGACAACCAGGCGTCGCTGTTCCCCGCGAGCGACCTGAACATCCTGGCCCCGGTCTACGGCCTGCCCACCGGGACGCCGTCGCCGTACCTGATCAATTCCGACGCGTTCAAGCAGCTCGGCCTCTACCTGCAGGACCAGATCAAGGTCACCGACCGGCTCACCCTGCTGGTCGGCGGCCGCCAGGACTTCGCGGACAACCGGGTGGTCGACAAGCTCAACAACGGTCTGGGCAACAACGGCCGCAGCGACAACGGCACGACCTACCGGACCGCACTGATCTACAACTTCGACAACGGGCTCGCCCCCTATGTCAGCCTCTCGACCTCGTTCCAGCCGCTGATCGGCACCGACATCAACAACCAGACCTTCAAGCCCGAGACCGGCAAGCAGGTGGAGGGCGGCGTCAAGTTCGAGCCCCCGGGCCAGGGCTACTTCCTCACCCTGGCGGGCTTCGACATCCACCGCCAGAACGTGCTGACCGCCAATCCCGGCAACCCGCTGTTCAACGCCCAGCTGGCCGAGGTGCGGTCCACAGGCTTCGAGGCCCAGCTGGTCGCGAGCCTGGCCGAGGGCCTCAACGTGGCGGCCTCGTACACGATCTACGGGCTGACCAACGAGCGGGGCGGCCCGGAGCTGATCGGCAAGGTCCCGGTCAACATCCCGGAGAACTTCGCCAACGTGTTCGTCGACTACACCATCCCGAACGGCGACCTGCGCGGCTTCGGCTTCGGTGGTGGCGTGCGCTACGTCGGGCGGTCCTTCGCCGACGTCGGCAACACCCTGCGGGTGCCGGACTACGTGCTGTTCGACGCGCAGGTCCACTACGACTGGGAGCGCTGGCGCCTGCAGGTCAACGCGACGAATATCGGCGACCGCCGCTTCGTCTCGTCCTGCCAGACCTCGACCTCCTGCTTCTACGGCGACGCGAGGCGGGTCCTGGCGAGCGTGAGCTACAAGTGGTGAGACGCGGGCCGCGCGTGGCCTGAGTCACGCGCGGCGGGATCGTGAAGGCGGGGCGACCGGGCCAGCCGCGATGCGGAAGGCCTGGGCTCAGCGGCCGTGGCGGCGCATCATGTGGCGGCGATGGTGCCGGCGCATCATGTGATGGCGGCTCCGCATCACGCCCCGGGAGGACATCCGGGCACCGCGGTGCATGCCACCGAAATTGCCGTTGCCGGTGGCGGCAGCGTTCCGGTCGAGGCCGTCGCCCGGGGCGGCGAGGCTCGGGCTGGCGGCGCCCAGGACGAGGCCGAGCGCGAGGGTCGCGCCGAGGAGGATCTTGTTCATGGGGTCCGGTCCCTTCGCGACCCTGCGCCGCGCCGACCGAACGGATCAGTGATGCGCAAGTTCCAGGCCGTCAGGCGGCCGGACCCTCCACGATCGCGAACAGGGCGGGCTGCACGGCCTTCGCGTCCGGCACCGGGACCGCCCGGATGCGCGATGGCAGCGGCCCTCCGAGCAGATCCAGGAAATCCCCCGAGGCGGCGATCTCGAGCTCGGCGGCCTTGGCCCGGGCCTCGAGGCGCGACAGGGCGTTCATGGCGGGGCCCAGCACGGTGTACTCGGCCCGCACCCCGTCGTCGAACACGCCGACCAGGAGGTCGCCGGCATGCAGGGCGACCACCACCCGCAGGGTGAACATCCCCGCCTCGGCCCGCGCTTCGTTGAGGGCGGCGATCCGGTCCTGGAGCGACAGGGCGCAGGCCAGCGCCGCACGGGCCTGCGCGCGCGGTCGGCCGACCACGAACTGCACCAGCACGGCGTCGCCGACATACTTGTCCACGAGGCCGCCCTGCTCGGCCACCGCGGCCTGGGCGGCCGCCCGGACGGCGAGCAGGGCCGTCACCATCGCCTCGGGCGGATGCTCCCGGCTCAACCGGGAGAAGCCGCGGATGTCCAGCACCATCAGGCAGGCATGGCGCCGGTGGATGCCCATGGCGGCGTCGGCGTCCTCCGCGGCGAGGTCCAGGGCGACCGTGTCGGGCACGAAGCGCGCGAGCTGGGCGCGCTCGTGCTCCATGCGCAGGGCCCGGGTGACCGCTTCGCGCAGGCGGGTCATGCCGTCGACCACGAGCAGCCCGGCCGCCACGAAGGTGGCGAGCCCGGTGACCTGCGCGGTCGGGAACGAATCCGGCCCCGGGAACAGCCCGGGATCGGCCAGCCCGACCAGGAAGGCCGCGCTCCAGCACGCCGTCACCACCCCGCAGAACAGCAGGGTCTGGGCGACCCGCATGCTCAGGCCGGTCTGGAGCAGGAGCAGGAAGGCCGGCAGGCGGCTCACCGCGTCGGCGCCGAGGCCGGCCCCGCCGCCGGCCAGCATGTGCTCGATGATCACGTAGACGGCGAGCCCGGCGTTGAGCAGCGTCCCGGCCCAGCTGTAGGCCGCCGCCGCGGGGCCGCCGCCCCGCTCCCCGAGCCCGAACCAGATCGTGCCGACGCCGTAGAGGCCGAGGATGAACCAGTGGCTGAAGGCGTGCAGCGAGCCGTCATAAGCCTGGGCCGCCATCAGCAGCACCAGCACGATCACGATCCGCAGCCCGAGCAGCCGCAGCCCGCCGCCCGCCTGCATGGCGCGCAGGACCGCGGCGTCGTCCTGGCTCGTCTCCGCCTTGCGCGCAGAGAGGTCCCGGGCGGGCTTGGGGGCGCAAAGCGGTTGGGTCCGGGCGCCGCCCGTGGCCATCACGCGCCCCGGTCGAGGCGCCGGGCCGCGCTGAAGCGGTTGAGGAAGCGCGGCTCCTTCTCGGGGGCGATCCGGATCGCGAGGTGCACGGTGCCGTCGGCTTCCGCGCGCCGATCCAGGATCTCGGCGTTCTCGTAGAGCCAATTGAGCGCCGCCCCGTCCTCGGGGGGCAGCGACACCGCGAAGCTCGTCCGGTGGCGGCCGATCCGCGCCTCGATCCGGGCGGTGAGCGCGGCGAGCCCCTCGCCGGTCAGCGCCGAGACCAGAACCGGCGCGTCGCTGTCGCGGTCGTTGCGGGCCTTGGCCTGGCCGCTGAGGTTCATCAGCCGGGTGCGCTCGTCGTCGTCGAGCAGATCGGACTTGTTCCAGACCTCGATGATCCGCTCGGCCGTGGTCTCGATGCCGAGCTCGCGCAGCACCTCGCCGACATCCTCGGCCTGGGCCTCGGAATCGACGTGGCTGACGTCGCGCACGTGCAGCAGCACGTCGGCCTCGATCGCGTCCTCCAGGGTCGCCCGGAACGCCGCGATCAGGGCGGTCGGCAGGTCGGAGATGAAGCCCACCGTGTCCGACAGGATCACGGTCTCGCCGTGGGGCAGCTTGGTCGCGCGCGCGGTCGGGTCGAGGGTGGCGAACAGCATGTCCTTGGCGGTGACCTCGGCGCTGGTCAGGGTGTTGAACAGGCTCGACTTTCCGGCATTGGTGTAGCCCACCAGCGCGACGATCGGGTACGGGACCCGGGCCCGGCTCTGCCGGTGCAGGCCGCGGGTCCGCACCACCGCGTCGAGGTCGCGCTCGATCCGGGTCATGCGCTCCTGGATCATGCGCCGGTCGGCTTCGATCTGGGTTTCGCCGGGGCCGCCCAGGAAGCCGAAGCCGCCGCGCTGGCGCTCCAGGTGGGTCCAGGACCGGACGAGGCGGGACTTCTGGTAGGCGAGGTGGGCGTGCTCGACCTGAAGCGTGCCCTCGCGGGTCGAGGCGCGCCGGCCGAAGATCTCGAGGATCAGGCCGGTGCGGTCGATGACCTTGGCGCCCCATGCCTTCTCGAGGTTGCGCTGCTGCACCGGCGAGAGCGCGCAATCCATCACCACGAGACCGATCTCGCCGGCCCGGATCAATCCGGCGATCTCCTCGACCCGGCCCTTGCCGAGATAGGTCGAGGGGCGGATGCGCGGCAGGCTGACCGCGAGGCTCTCGACCACGTCGAGCTCGATCGCGGCGGCGAGTCCGGTCGCCTCGTCGAGGCGCGCCTCCACCGAGCGGGTCGGCTGGGCGGGCCCGTGACCCGGTCCCCCGGGCCCGGGGGCGCCGCGGGCCAGATAGGGCCCGATCACCAAGGTGTGGGTCGCCGCGGCAATCTCGCCCTCGGGCGCGGCCTGTGCCTGGAGCCGGGCCTCGCCGGACGTCAGCGTCTCACTCATGCAACCTTTAACGCCGCCCGCGCGCCGGCAGCTTCGTTCGAGAATTCGGATTTTCGAGATGGGGATTGGGCGGGGCCGGGCCAAGGTGCCGGGCTTCAAGATGCCGGGATTCGAGAGGCTGGGATCGGAGAGCCCGTTCGACCGGGAAACTCCGTGTTCCTCGTCCTCCGCGTGCGGGGGAGGGATGCCTGCGAAGCGGGTCGGAAGAGGGAAGCAACGCTTCCGGAAAGGCAGTGTCCGGCGTGAAATCCCGAACCGTCGCGCTGCCCCCTTGCGGGACTTCATCCCGACCCGAGCCGGTCTGACGGCCGGCCCATCCCCGCATAGGGGAGAGGAGCAGAGGGGAGAGGAATGGCGCCTGTCATCTCCGGGCTTGAGCTGGTCCCGATCACAATGCGATCGGGACCAGCTCTAAGGCCTTGATGTACCGCGCTCGCTTACGACGAGCCGGCCTCCACGTCGGCGGCGGGCGCTCTAGGCGCCCTCTCCAGCCTTGGCATGATCCGGAACGCGATCTGTCGATCCGCCAGCCTACTCCGCAAGTCCACAGAGGAAGACAGGCAAAGCCGCCCTCCCCCACAAGACAATCACGCCTTCTCGGCGGTCTCGTCCGGCTCGAACAGCTGCACCGGGTGGCCCGGCATGATCGTGGAGATCGCGTGCTTGTAGACGAGCTGCGAATGGCCGTCCCGGCGCAGCAGCACGCAGAAATTGTCGAACCAGGTGACCACACCCTGGAGCTTGACGCCGTTGACGAGGAAGATGGTCAGCGGGATCTTGTTCTTGCGGACATGATTGAGGAACGTGTCCTGAAGGTTTTGTGCGCGTTCGCCCGCCATCTTTTTTGCCTTTTTGTTGTCCCGGCGCGAAAGGCTCGGGTTGGGTACGCGACGTCGGAATCTGTCACGTGGTTGGGGCCGTCACGTGCGGGATCGTCCGATCATCCCGCACGGACCGAGTCTACAGCATGACGGCGTGAAAGCCCGGGGGCAAGCAAGCCCCGTTCCGCCCGATCCGTGACGGATCGGCTTCAGTTTCACGGTTCGTCCCCCGTCTCCGCCCCCTCTCGGCCCGGCGTGCTACGGGCCGATGCCCAGGGACTTCAGCTTGCGGTGCAGCGCCGAGCGCTCCATCCCGATGAACTCGGCGGTGCGCGAGATGTTGCCCGAGAACCGCGCGATCTGCGCCACGAGGTACTCGCGCTCGAAGATCTCGCGCGCCTCGCGCAGGGCCAGGCTCATCAGCTTCTCGCCGCCCGCCCCCCCCGGGGTGGTCGGCACCAGGGCGCCGATCTCGGAGGGCAGCATCTCGGAGGTGACCTCCTGGTCCGGGTCGGCCTGGGTCAGGATCATCAGCCGCTCGACGTTGTTCTTGAGCTGGCGGACGTTGCCCGGCCAGTTGTGCGACTGGAGCACCGCCATCGCGTCCTCGGCGATTACGCGCTTCGGCAGGCCGGTCTGGGACGAGATGTTGTCCATGAAGAACTGGATCAGCTCGGGCACGTCCTCCCGGCGCTCCGACAGGGCCGGCACGCGCACCGGCACCACCGAGAGCCGGTGGAACAGGTCCTCGCGGAAGCGGCCCGCGGCGATTTCCTCGGCCAGATCCCGCGACGAGGACGAGATGATCCGGACATCCACGTGGACCCGGGTGGTGCCGCCGACGCGCTGGAAATTCTGGTCGACCAGGACGCGCAGGATCCGGTTCTGGCTCTCGCGCGGCATGTCGGCGACCTCGTCGAGGTAGAGGGTGCCGCCATGGGCCTCCTCCAGGGCACCGACCCGTCGGCCGGACTCGCCCTCGACCCCGAACAGCTCCGCCTCCATGGTCTCGGGCAGGATCGCGGCCGCGTTGAGCAGCACGAACGGGCCGTTGGCGCGGGCCGAGGCCTTGTGCAGGCTGCGCGCCGCGAGTTCCTTGCCGGAGCCCAGCGCCCCGGTGATCATCACCCGGGCGTTGGTCGGCGCGACCCGGTCGATGGTCTGGCGGAGCTGGTTGATCGCCAGCGAGCCGCCGACGATGCGGTTGGGATTCCCGGAGCGCGCCGTCAGGTCGCGGACCTCGCGCCGGAGCCGGGAGGCTTCCAGCGCCCGCTCGGCCACCAGGATCAGCCGGTCGGCCTTGAACGGCTTCTCGATGAAGTCGTAGGCCCCCGCCTTGATGGCCGAGACCGCGGTCTCGATGTTGCCGTGGCCCGAGATCATCACCACCGGCAGGTCGGGGTTGGCGGCCTTGATCAGGTCGAGCACCTGCAGGCCGTCCAGGCGCGAGCCCTGCAGCCAGATGTCCAGGAACACCAGGTGGGGCCGGCGCGCCTCGATGGCGGCCAGCGCCTCGTCGGAGCCGCCGGCCGTGCGGCAGCGGTGGCCCTCGTCGTCGAGGATGCCCGCCACGAGGTCGCGGATGTCGGCCTCGTCGTCGACAATCAGGATATCGGCGCTCATGCGTGCATCTCCGCGATCCGGGGGGCCGTCGGTGCGGCGCCCTTCTCCTCTGTCGTGACGGGGCTGGTCTCGGGGCCGGACGGCTCGGGCCCGTGCTCGCGCGGGACCCGCATCTGCACCTGCCCGCCACGGCCGGCGGGGTTGTCGTTCAGCGCGATCCCGCCGCCGTGCTCCTCAAGCACCTTGCTGACGATAGCAAGTCCCAGCCCGGTGCCACCTTCGCGTGTGGTCATGTAGGGCTCGAGCAGCCGTTGGCGCCCCTCCACCGGAAAACCCTTGCCGTTGTCGGTCACCGTGATGACCGCGAAGCCGTCCTCGACCGCGAGACCGAGCGCGATCTTGCCCTTGCCGAGCTCGTCCGCCGGCACCTCGGCCACCGCCTCGACGGCGTTCTTCAGGATGTTGGTGATCACCTGGCTGAGCAGCCTGATGTCGAAGGCCGCCACGATCTTCTCCGCGTTGCCCGCCCCGCCCTGCGCCGAGAACGCGAAGTCGATGTCCGGGTGCGCCACGCGCATCATGAACAGGTTCTGCTTGGCGATCTCTGTGAGGTCGTTCGGCGCGATGGCCGGCTTGGGCATCCGGGCGAAGGCCGAGAACTCGTCGACCATGCGCTTGATCTCGTCCACTTGGCGCACGATCGTGGCGGTGCACTGGTCGAACACCTCCTTGTCGGCGGTGATGACCTTGCCGTACTTGCGCCGGATGCGCTCGGCGGAGAGTTGGATCGGGGTCAGGGGGTTCTTGATCTCGTGGGCGATGCGGCGGGCGACGTCGCCCCAGGCGGAGCTGCGCTGCGCCTGGACGAGGTCGGTGATGTCGTCAAGGGTCACCACCGAGCCGCGCGACGTCCCCTGGGCCTGCTCGCTCGTGACCCGCACGGTCACGGTGCGCTCGCCCCGCGACCGGGTGAGCTGGAGTTGCTGCTGCTGGAGGGCGCGCGGGCGGTTCTCGCTCTCGGCGAGCACGGGGGCGAGCTCCGGCACCGCGCGGGCCAGCGGCTGGCCGATCAGGGTCTCGCTCTCCAGGTCGAGCATCCGCTCGGCGGCCGGGTTGGCGATGGTGACGAAGCCCGCCGCGTCGAGGCCGATCACCCCGGGCGAGACCCCCGACAGAACGGCCTCCGTGAAGCGGCGGCGGGTGTCGATCAGGTCGTTGGCGGCGATCAGGCCGGTATGCTGGCGGCGCAGCTCCTGCGTCATCTTGTTGAACGCCTCGCCGAGATGGGCCAGGTCGCCGCTGGTCTTCTTGGTCGGCACCTGGGCGTAGAAGTTGCCGGACGCGACCTGGTCGGCGGCGTTGATCAGCCGCCGGATCGGCGCCACGAACCGGTTGGCGAAGTTCATCCCGAACCACACCGCCGACAGTAGCGCGATCAGGGCGATCAGCAGGAACACCGACGCGAAGGTGATCTGGATCGAGCGCCGGAGCGAATCGTAGGTCAGGTACTCGGCCGCCGCAGCTCGGGAGACGCCCGGGAATTCGATGGCCAGCTGGCTGACCTCCCGCTGCACCATCAGTACCGCGTCGTCGTAGGCCGGCATCCGCAGGAGCGCGGCGAAGACGCGGCCCTCCGAAGGCAGCAGGCAGATCGGGTCGGTCGATGTCGCCGCCTCCTCGAAGGCCGCCGCCGAGGGCAGCCGCACCTGCTTGAGCACGTCGATCTTGGCCCGGGCGACCACGTCGGTGGGCCCGCGCATGATCTGCGCCACCGGCAGGCCGAGATTGGTCGCCCGCGTGGTCAGGAAGTTCTCGAACCAGGCCCGGTCCCGGTCGAAGTTCGGGCGCGCCCGGGTCAGGTCGTCCACCAGGATGCGGATCTCCCGGGCGAGCGACTGGCACTGGTTCTCCTGGTAGGCGTCGGCCACCTCGACGGATTTGAGCACCACGTCGCGGACCCGGTCGGTGAAGCCGAGCGACAGGCCCCGGTCGATGGTCACCGACGCCACCACGGCCAGCAGCACGGTGGGCAGGATCGCGATCAGCGAGAACAGGCCGACGATGCGCGAGTGCAGCCGGGCCACCGCAGCGTTGGCCTTGCGGGCGTGCAGGAAGACCCGCGCCTCCCAGGCGATGACGAAGACCAGCCCGAGCACCAGGACGGCGTTGATGCCGAGCAGCGTGACGCCGTAGGCCGGCGTCGGGGTCACCCGGATCACCCCGGCCAGGATCAGGAAGGTCGCCAGCGCCGAGATCAGCGCGGTCACCACCACGGCGGCGCCGATCCAGCCCGGCCCGCGCGGCCCGGGCCGCAGCGATTCCGCGAGCGGCGTGCTCAGCTCCTGGGACTGCGGCGAATCCGGTGTGGTCTCCTGGGATGCGATTGCTTGGGATGCCGCTTCTTGGGATGCGGTCTCTTGGCCCGCATCCCCCGCGGTATCCTCGCCCGCCCAATCGCCCGCCCCCTCGCCCGGCGGCTCAGCGGACGACGGTGCAGCCCCCTCGGGGGCCGGCGCAGGGCCTTCCACAGGCTTTGAGCGTCGCAGGAACGGCATGACTGGTGCAGGGCCACAACAGTGTGGCGGAATTAATACGAATCGCGGCGTCAGGGCGGCGACCGGTGATCCATTCCGCCGCAGAGCATCCTGCTTGACCCCGCCGGAAGTGGCCCGTACCCCCGCCTTCGGAGGCGAACGGGGTCTGGTGGCCCCCCTGGTCTTCAAAACCAGTGGTACGCCAACAGCGTACGGTGGGTTCGATTCCCATCCGCTTCCGCCATGTATGCTCATAAGTCTTTGTAATCGATCTGCAATTTGGGCTGCATCAAGTTCGGTCCCAATCCCGGTCCCAACTCGAATTTGTGATCTTTGGCGGATCTCTGCGGACGATAGCGGACGAGACGATCGTGTCTTCTCGGTGATTAGGTCTGGTTCGATGGCGACCGTAATGGTCGTCTAGCTTGTCAACGAAGGCACGGATGTCGGCCTCGGCATGGCAAGAGCTGCATTGTGGATCAAAAGTGACAGCCTGAGCCTCCACCCGTAGGGCCAGGGCCGGTCTGCGTTCGAAGCGTAGTCGCTCTATCGCCGTCGGTCACAGTTGACGCATTTCATGCGTCGCCATCGAGATGCGTCTCTGCGCCACCCGGGCTAACTCCACGAGGGCTAGCGCAGGTAATGCGTCGGTCGGTCGCGCCGAAATCGAAGCGCAGCTGTAAATTTTCGTCGGGCTTGCGGGAAACTCACTCATCGGCTCCGCCCGAGCCGCGGAGACTCGGTTCAATGCCCCCCGCCATCGCCCTCGATGCTATCCCGACGCCCGCTCGGTCCGCTCATTGACTAGGCGCGCCATGACCACGGACAACGCCGCCGGTCCGGACCCCGGCTTTCCCGTAAATGCAAAGCCCCCGCCGAGCGTCGGCATCTTCTGGGGTGTGCCAGAGGGCGATCGCACCGTGCTGGTAATCGACCGTACCTCCCTGGCGGGGGCGGAAGCCTACGGCGATTGCCTCACCCACCCCCGTGGACACCATGAGGTCTGGGAGGCCTGGCGCAAGCTGGGGGCCACGATGCTGCGCCGCCGCGGCCTACCGCCGGCCATCGCCGGCCACGAGTACGAGGCGTTCCCGCGCGGGCGGGTGGTCTACATGCGCGGACCCGCGCTGTTCACGCTGTACGCCGACCGGCACCTTCAGCGGCCGGAGGCAATCGCCGAACTCGTGCGGCTGTTCGGCCTTGCCGGGGAGCGCCACGCGGTGCGCTCGGACGCGCACTACCGCACCAACACCTAAAGAGGTCACACAACATGGGCGGTAGCTCAGACGACATTGAGGCGCTCCTCGTCGACTGCCACGACCTAAGCAACCCGACGCCGGGGATGCTGCCGGCGATCTTCCGCGACATCGTCGGACGGCTCGACGCGGAGCGCTACGCCTACGCCGTTGTCGGACGCATCGCGCTGACGCTGCACGAGCAGGCGCGATACGTCGGCGTGATCGAGATCGTCGCCGACCTCGGCGCGGACGGGCGCGAGCGTGCCGCGGATCTCGTTCAGGCGACACGGGTGCGGTTCGCGCCGCACATGGACCCGAAGCTGTGCCCGCGGCCCATCGAGGTGACGCTGCGGCCCTGCGTCTGCGCGACCGAGGTCGGTTTGCTGGCGAAGGCGATCACCCGCCCGTGGTTCGGCGTCCCTGCGCGGCTGGCGAACGCGGAGCACCTGCTCTGGCTGTGGTGCCGAACGGACGGCATCGATCATCCAGCGGACGCCTCCGCGCTGATCACGGGGGGCACGGTCGACCTCTACCGCGTGCAGAGCCTTCTGCGTGAGACGGACGACCTGGAAGAGACGGGGCAGACGCGGCTGCGGCTGGCGATTGGCAACGCTGTCCTGTCGACGACGTCTTCGTTCAACCGGTATATGAGCGAGCGGCGCGCCCGGCTCGACCCGTACTATGTGCCGGTCTGGCGCCGCATCCTCGAAGATGGTGACGAGTCAAAGCCTGGCTGATCAAGTGCAAGTTTGCTCTGCCCCCACTTTCTGTGGCGTCGGCAGCGACCGAAGTCTTTGGCAGTTCGCGTTGCAAATGCAGGACGTCGCTGTGCGCTCGGACGCGCACTGTCAGCCGGACGTGAAGACGTAGGTAACTCACGCGTCACGGCGACCGGCACCCGCGCGAGGACATCGGCGCCATCGCTACAGAGGCCAGCGGCGGATCCGCCTGCGCACCACACTCCGGACGGGGCTATGTTTCTCCGAAACGCGCACAGACCGGATGTGAAGAGCGCCTCCCCGCCGGACTGCCTACCCCCGCCGGCTGGCGGACCGCCGACGCCGGCTACACCTGCGGCCATCCCCGCCGACGTACCAACTGGCTCGACGCACGTCAGGCCCCGTCCGCCCTTCAGGGGTCCGACGATGGCCAGCCCCCGCTCGGCCCCAGACACGGCAGCCTCCTTGCTGAATGCCGGTCGTGCTCACCTCTTGGGCGGCGATCACCATCCGGCGGCCCCCCTCACCCCGACAACGGCGTTTCCGGACGTTTCGCGGCCCCGCCAAGTGTTTGAAACTTGAAGAGTCAGAATGGCCTAGTTCGGCCGACAAAGGGGCTACGCGGCGACCTGCGAGCTGTAGCTCGCCCCTAGCGCAACAACCGCCCTTCTACCCCACTTGACCCGTCTTAGCCGTCTCGCCAGTTGGCAAAATCTTCGAGGACCGGACGCTCTCATTCGGCTCAAACGGCGACCCGTGAAGATACCATCTGTCAGCCAATTTCGGGCATCGAGGGCGGCCTCCCATCGACCACCCCATACGGAAGGGCTGAGCCCACGATGCGAACGATCGTTTATGCTGATGGCGGTTGCGACCCTAACCCCGGGCCAGGGGGTTGGGGGGTCGTCGTTGCGGCCCCGGACGGCACGGCCGAGCTGTGCGGCGGAGAGCCCGGCACCACGACCAACAACCGCATGGAGCTGACAGCTGCGATCAAGGGCCTCGAGCATTTCCCGGCCGGGGCCGCGATCGAGATGCGGTGCGATAGCCAGTACGTCGTCAAATCGGTGACCGATTGGATGCGCGGTTGGAAGGCGAAGGGCTGGCGCACAACGACGGGTGACGTGAAGAACGTCGACCTCATGAAGCGCCTCGACGAACTGAACGCGGCGCGCGACGTGAAATGGACCTGGGTCCGGGGGCATGCCGGCGACCGTCTCAATGAGCGCGCTGACGCTCTCGTCCACCGGGGCCGTCGCGAAGCGAAGCTCGGCAAGCTCGAGTCGCGGAACAGTGCTGCGCCCCTACCTGCGACTTCCCCTGCCCTTGCCGCTGCGCCAGCTTCGCCGAGCCAAGGCGCCGCCCTCCGCGTCGATCTTGCGCTTGGCCTCCAGGTCACTCGGGCTGCGAAGGCGGCGGGTGTCACGCCCGACGCTCTGGTCGACGATGCAATCCGGTTCTACCTCGAGATCGGACCGAGCGAGGTCGCCCGCCTGCGGGCGAGCCGAGCATAGGCGACGAGACCGATTGCGGCGACGCCTGGTCACCGGTTCGATCCCGGCTCCGCTAAATGCCTGCGCCGCTCGAGCACCAGACGGTCCATTCCTGGGCAAATAGCGGTCGATCAGCGAGGCATCCCTGAAGGTCTGCTTCGTTTCGACACCGGATGGTCACCCACCTGAAGCTGACTGTTCGCTGCCGGGCGGCGGGCTGATGTCTGCTCATGGCGCATCTCGGACCCAAGTGACCGGACGGCGCTTTGACGCACGGCTGCGCGTGTCGAGCGCGTGTCCCACCGGCTACATCACATCCAACCCGTTTCACCTGCGCCTAGACCCCGGGCAGGCCCACCGCCGCTCCCCACCGCCAAGCCTCGCTTGCCGTGCGATCGCCGCCGCTCCCCGCCGCCGTCCCACACCTGCCTACCCTGCGCCAGTGTCGGCCGCCGACCGCGGCGCCTGTTCATCTCTCCGCCCCTCCCGGGAACCCCGTCTCGGCCGCACCCCCGCGGCCGTCACGAGGCCCCTGACCATGCACGTCAGCATCACCCTGCCCCGGCTCGCCGAAACCGGCGACCTGCATGACACCCGCGGCATCCCGACCGCACTTGCCGACACCGCCCGCACCATCCTCGACCCCTCCGGGCTCGGCGCACCGCCATCCCACCTCCCCGTCATCCCCGAAGCCGCCCGCCGCCGTCACCACGTGTTCGTCCCCGCCGACCACCGCTTCAAGGCCGCGGCCCGCTTCCTCCAAGCGCTCTGGCGCGAGGACTGTGACCTGCCAATCGGCACCCATCTCGACCGCGCTAATTCGCACCGTGTCCGCCGCCTCGGCTCACGCATCTCCCTCGCCGCCGGCCGCACCGGCGCCAACTTCATGACGCCCTCCATCGCCGCCGTGGCCGCCCGCGCGCTCGCCTACCGCGAACCTGGCGCCGCGTATGACATCAGCCGCCTGCGCACCAACCTGCTGTCCTCGCAGCCGCTCGCGTTCAACCTGTTCGGCCCCCTCGCCGCCGACCCCGCGCTCGCCACCCGCTTCATGGCAGAGCTGTTCCCCGGGACTCTGGCAGAGGTCACCGAAATCCTGTTCGAGCACTCGCCGGGCCGCGGCGATCCACGCTTCACCGCCGACCGAACCGCGTTCGACATCGTCCTCCGCGGCATCACCCCCACCGGCGCCCGCGCACTTATCTGCATCGAGATGAAGTACAGCGAAGCCGGATATGAACCTGCCCCACCGCCCAACCCGCGGCACACGGAGATCGCGCATACGACCCCGGGCCTGTTCATCGCGCCCGACGACCCGACCCTGACCGGCCCAGCCTGCCAGCAGCTCTATCGCCAGCACTGCCTCGCGAGCGCCATGCTCACCGCCGGCCTCGCGGACACGGCCACGCTCGCCTTAATCGCCCCCGCGCACAACCAACTCGCACACGCAGCCACCGCAACTTACAAGCGCCAACTCCTGGACCCGGCGGCCGGCCTAATCCCATTCGTCCCGCTCACACTGGAGCACGCGTTCACCGCCATGGCCGCCGCCGGCCTGCCTGTACAAGCCGCGGCGCTTCATCGCCGTTATACTGACTGGTGGCTCCTCGACGGTGAACTCGAACTCGCGATAGGAGCCGGCGCATACGCACCCGCTGCTGAGGCACTGGCAGCGCCCGCGCACATGCAGACCGTTGACACCATCAGCGCGAGCAAGCCGGTCAACCGTTCACGACCGCAGCGCACGCGGCCCGCGACCCGGACCCGAGCTGCTGCGTGATGGCAGAATAAACAATGCACGATACGAGCCGGCGGCAAGCACTTGCTGTCGGCTCGAACCCGTCTCTGACGCAAACTCACACCGCCGCGCATGCTTAAGCGCCACTAGCCTACCCCACGCAGGCACATCTCTGGTTCTACCCGCTTCGTGCACCGTGCAAGTGTTTGAAACTTGAGAGGTTCGAGCGGCGCGGTTCTGCACACAAGCGGCCTTATCCACGACCGGCGAGCTGTAGCTCAGCCCCGCCGTGACAACCGCCCATTTCGCAACGACACCATCGCCGCCGCCGGCAGCCGCCTGATCCGCGTTCAGGTGACGACAGCTAGGCCAATCCAAGCTTCTCATGCGCCTCGGCGGGCGTCATCTGCCGTATGGATTCTTCGGAAAAGCCAAGCTCACGAAGCGCTGCTCGCTGACGGTTCGTGATCATCAGCGACACCGCAGGAGACGTTACAGACGCGGTGCCCATAGCGTTCAGCCCGGCGTCCTCGGCGCGGCCGGCCGGGTCGAGGAACGCTTCCTCTTCCGCAGCCAGATTGAGGACCAACCGAAGATAGTCGTCAGTTCCCGCCATTCACGACCCTCATTGCTCATATGCCGGCCTGAGGAGTGCGCCGGATCAGCCTCAGGACGGCGGTACCGCCCGCTCTGACGAAGCAGCAGGCTATAGCCGTCGGGGTTGTTCCATCAGGGCTGTGTCTTGCCTACCGTCGCCCCGAGTGGAAACGGTGACGCCAGCCCTCATCCAGCCTGCGTTCCTCCGCGCTCTCCTCCGGGACAGCTTCCAGACGCAGGAGGATCATCGCAAACTTGTTCTGCTCAAGGTAAACCTGCTCGTAGAGGGACGGCGCGCGGAGGTCGCGCTTCACGTCGATCCAGAGATCGGAGCTACACGCATCGATGTCGCTCGCGATGTTCGGCTGATGTGGACCACTGTGATAGAGCGAGCCTGTCGGGACCGGGCTGCCGACCGCGGAGATGATGGCCGGAAAGGAGAGGCTGCGGTAGCACCGCTGCACCCGGCCATTGCCCGCCACGACGATGGCGATCCTCTCGGGTTGGTATTGCACGTAGGCCCGAGCCGCCACCTCCTTGCCGACCGCGAAGTCGCGCGCGAGCATGAGAACGTGCTGCAGATTGGGCTCGCGAAAGGCCGCCATGGCTCCCCGCAACAGGTGCGGGGGCATCAACATGAGAGTGGCGAAGCGATTGGCCTCGACCTCCCTGCGCTGCCGCTGATCACCCTCCTTCGCTGTGACGCGGAGAAGGTCAGAGCTCTTGCACATGAACCGGCCGGATTGATCCGGGACGTGGTGCGCCATCAGAAAGTGGGCGAGTTCATGCGCGATGGTGAAGCGGCGACGCGGTTCGCCCCCGCGCTTGACGAGGATGGTGCCTTCGGACCGCTTCGCGTCGGTAACGAGGCCACCCTCGAACTCGTCGGTGTAGAGGTCCTCTATTCCGAGAATGCCAAGGCGCGCGCACAGGTCTTGGATCGGCACGGGCACCGAAAGGTTCGGCTCAGCCTGTAGGATGCGTTTGACGAGCGCCTCAGGCGAGGCCGCGTCTACGAGGTCCATCCTGCTGATTGGCATCCGCGCAGCCCCATCCCGTCCCTACAGGCCGCTACCCACCCGCGATCCCAGGACGGGACTACAGGGAGTTCGTGCAGGCGGTAAGCCGAAGGACCGGTTTTGCGCCTGTCGGCGATCCGGCATGGCGTAGTCTGGCCGAAAGCGGCTCGTCTGCTTCCGAAACGGTCCGACGCAAAAGCAGACTATCCCTTTACGACCCTGATCGAGCATAGCGGTTCAACATTTGCCAAACCGAGAGCGGACGCGCTCTCACGGCCTTGTTTTAAGGCTGTCATGCTCGCGATTGGCCGCCTCAATCGCCTCGCCATTGTCGAGTGCCCACGCGCAGAGCGCCTCGAAGGGTTGGCGCAGGGAATGGCCAAGCGGGGTGATCGCATACTCGACGCCAATGGGCGCGGTCGGCAGCACTGTCCGGGTCACCATACCGTTGCGCTCCAGCCGCTTGAGCGCGTCCGCCAGCGCCTTGTGCGTGATGCCGTCGAGCCGCCGCTTGATCGCGTTGAACCGTGCCGGTCGCGGGCAGAGCACCGTGAGGATCAGGATCGTCCACTTGTCGGCGATCTTGTCCAGCACCGGGCGGACCTGCGCCATGTCGGCGAGCGCGCACGCGGATAGGATATCGAGATCAGTATCATCGGCCATATCTAGGCTAACCTAAGTGCGTTCTTGATAGCAGATATATGCCGTGTATCTCATGCGCCGTTGCAGATGAAGGGATGCCGCGATGGCTCGCATGGTGGACAAGGTTGCGCTCGTGGTCGGCGGGGCGAAGGGCATCGGCCTTGCGGTCGCCGAGAGGCTGGCGGTCGAGGGCGCGTCGGTCGTCTTCACCGGACGGCGCGCCGACGAGGTCGAGGCAGCCGCCGCGAGGATCGGGCGCGGTGCGCGGGGTCTCGTCGCGGATGCGGCCCTACAGGAAGATTTGCACCACGTCGTGGCGACGGTGCGGGAGACACATGGCCGGATCGATGCGCTGGTCCTCAACGCGGGCATCTCGGAACCGGCGACCCTGCGCGACGGGACGCCCGAGCATTTTGACCGGCACTTTGCGGTCAACGTCCGTGGGGCCGTCTTCGGGTTGCAAGCGGCGTTGAGTGCGATGGGACGGGGTGGCTCGGTCGTGCTGATGGGGTCGATCGCCGATGCCGCAGGAATCACGCCCTACGGGACCTATTGCGCGACGAAGGCGGCGCTGCGCTCTTACGCGCGCACATGGACAGCAGAACTGGCTCCGCAGGGTATCCGCGTGAACGTGGTGGCCCCCGGCCCAACTGACACCGCCATGATGGCCAGCGTGCCTGAGGAGCAGAGGGCCGCACTGATCGCGCCAATCCCGCTCGGCCGCATGGCGCGTCCCGAGGAGGTGGCGGCGGCCACACTGTTCCTTCTGAGCGACGAGGCGAGCTTTGTCGCGGGGGCCGAACTGTGCGTCGATGGTGGGATGCGACAGATCTAACCCCTCAATCGCAGTTTCAGCGTGTCCGCTTCGGTCAGTTTGCATCCCCGAAGCGGACCGTCGCAAAACCACGATTTTTGAGACCCTCCGGACCGGTTGCTTGCGACCCAAACTGTCGTGCATTCCGAAGCGGATCAATCCCAAAAGCATTCGTCGAGCGGAGCGTGCTGCGCACGTGGCTGTCGAGCCATCTTTGCGAAGGAATTCCCCCATTTGCGGAACCGCTATGCGGCTTCCGCGACCTGCTCCCTTTGGAGGTCCGGTGCGCTGCCGCCATGCTGCTTGAGCGGCCGGTTGCCGGAGAGGCGACGCAGCAGGACGTAGAACACCGGCGTCAGGAAGAGCCCGAAGGCGGTGACGCCGATCATGCCGGAGAACACGGCGACGCCCATGGCGCTGCGCATCTCGGAGCCGGCGCCGGTGGCCGTCACCAGGGGCAGGACGCCCATGATGAAGGCCATCGAGGTCATCAGGATCGGGCGCAGCCGTAGGCGGCTCGCCTCGATCGCGGCCTGAAGCGGGGAGCGACCGGCGAATTCCAGTTCGCGGGCGAATTCGACGATCAGGATCGCGTTCTTTGCCGAGAGGCCGACGAGGACGATCAGGCCGATCTGGGTGAAGACGTTGTTGTCGCCGGCCGAGAGCCAGACGCCGAACATCGCCGCGAGCAGGCCCATCGGCACGATCATCAGGATGGCGAGCGGCAGCGCCAGGCTCTCGTACTGGGCGGCGAGCACAAGGAAGACCAGGAGCAGGGCGAGCGGAAACACCCACATCCCGGAGTTGCCCGCGATGAACTCCTGATAAGTCAAGTCGGTCCACTCGAAGGCAAAGCCCCGCGGCAGGGTCTCGGCCGCGATGCGGGCGGCCGCCGCCTGGGCCTGGCCCGACGAGTAACCGGGCGCCGCGCCGGCGTTGATGTCGGCGGAGAGAAAGCCGTTGTAGCGCATGGCGCGCTCCGGACCGGCCGTCTGCCGGACGTGCAGGAGAGCCGCGAGCGGCACCATCTCGCCCGAGCCCGCACGCACCTTCAGCGCCCCGATGTCGTCCGAGCGGGCGCGGAACGGCGCGTCGGCCTGGACCCGGACCGAGTAGGTCCGGCCGAACCGGTTGAAGTCGTTGACGTAGAGGGAGCCGAGATAGATCTGCAGCGTGTCGAACACGTCGGTGACCGGGATGCGGAGCTGGCGGGCCTTCGTGCGGTCGATGTCGGCAAAGAGCTGCGGCACGTTCATCTGGAAGCTGGAGAACAGGCCGGCGAGCTCGGGCGCCTGCGCCGCCTTAGCTAGGAAGGCCTTGGTCGCGTCGTTCAGCGCCTCGTAGCCGAGGCCGGCTCGGTCCTCGATCTGGAGCTTGAAGCCGCCGATGGTG
Source organism: Methylobacterium sp. CM6246 (assembly GCF_054818005.1). Classification (NCBI taxonomy): domain Bacteria; kingdom Pseudomonadati; phylum Pseudomonadota; class Alphaproteobacteria; order Hyphomicrobiales; family Methylobacteriaceae; genus Methylobacterium; species Methylobacterium sp. CM6246. The sequence continues at coordinate 3,577,003 of NZ_JBTXKY010000001.1, read as the reverse complement.
CCCAACCCGTTAACCGGCGGCGGCGGGAACATCGCGATGAACGCCTCGGGGATCGCGGCGAACTTCTTGTTGAGTGACTGCGCGATGGCGCCCCCGTTCAGGGCCGGCGAGCGGCGCTCCTCGAAGGGTTTCAGGGTCGAGAACACGATTCCCGAATTCGAGCTGTTGGTGAAGCCGTTGATCGAGAGGCCCGGGAAGGCGACGGCGCTCTCGACGCCCGGCTCCTTGAGGGCGATCTCGCTCATGCGGCGGATCACGTCCTCGGTCCGGTCGAGGGTCGCACCATCCGGCAGCTGCGCGAAGCCGACGAGGTACTGCTTGTCCTGCCCTGGTACGAAGCCGCCGGGGATCTGGCGGAACAGCATCACGGTCAGTCCGACGAGGACAAGGTAGAGCACCATCATCGTCGCCTTGCGCGAGACGACGAAACCGACGCCGCGCCCGTACCCGTCCGAGGCCCGCCCGAAGGCACGGTTGAAGCGCCGGAAGAACCAGCCGAGCAGCCCATCGAGGATTCGGGTGAGGCGGTCCTTGGGGGCGTGGTGGTCCCTTAGGAGAAGCGCCGAGAGGGCGGGCGAGAGGGTCAGCGAATTGACGGCCGAGATGACGGTGGAAATTGCGATGGTGAGGGCGAACTGCTTGTAGAACTGACCCGTCAGGCCACTGATGAAGGCGAGCGGTACGAACACCGCCACGAGCACAAGTGCGATGGCGATGATCGGGCCCGAGACCTCGCGCATGGCCTGGTAGCTGGCCTCGCGGGGCGACAGCCCGCGCTCGATGTTCCGCTCGACGTTCTCGACCACCACGATGGCGTCGTCGACGACGATGCCGATGGCGAGCACGAGGCCGAACAGGCTGAGCGCGTTGATTGAGAACCCGAACGCGTGCATCACCGCGAAGGTGCCGACGATGGAGACCGGCACCGCCAGCAGCGGGATGATTGAGGCCCGCCACGTCTGCAGGAACATGATCACCACGACGACGACGAGGGCAATCGCCTCCAGCAGGGTGTGGATCACGGCCTCGATGGAGGCGCGCACGAACTGCGTCGGATCGTAGACGATCTCGTAGTCGACGCCCTCGGGCATGTTCCGCTTGATCTCCGCCATGGTCTGGCGGACGGCATCGGAAATCTGGATCGCGTTGGAGCCGGGCGACTGAGAGATCGGGAGCGCCACGGCCGGCTTGTTGTCGAGGAGGGAGCGCAGGGCGTAGTCCGAGGCGCCGAGTTCGATCCGGGCGACGTCGCGCAGGCGGGTGATCTCACCGCCCTCGCCGGTCTTGACCACGATGTCGCCGAACTGCTCCTCGCTGGTCAGCCGGCCCTCGGCGTTGAGCGACAATTGGAGGTCGAGCCCCGGGATCGCCGGCGAGGCGCCGATGACGCCGGCCGCCGCCTCGACGTTCTGGGCCTGGATCTCGCGCACGACGTCGCCCGCCGAAAGCCCGTGCTCTGCGACCTTCTGCGGATCAAGCCAGATACGCATCGAATAGTCGCCGGAGCCGAAGAGCTGCACCTGCCCGACGCCGTCGAGGCGGGCAAGCCGGTCCTTGATGTTCAGCACCGCGTAGTTGCGCAGGTACGTCATGTCGTAGCGCCCATTCGGCGAGACGAGGTGCACCACCATGGTCAGGTCCGGCGAGGACTTCACCGTGACGATGCCGAGCTGGCGCACGATCGCCGGCAGGCGCGGCTCGGCCTGCGAGACGCGGTTTTGGACGAGCTGCTGCGCCTTGTCGGGGTCGGTGCCGAGCCGGAACGTGACGGTGAGCGTCATGATGCCGTCGGTCGTGGCCTGGCTCGACATGTAGAGCATGCCCTCGACGCCGTTGATCTGCTCCTCGATCGGCGTCGCCACCGTCTCGACGATGACCTTCGGGTTGGCGCCTGGGAAGGTCGCGCGCACGACGACTGAGGGCGGCACTACGTCGGGGTACTCGGAGATCGGCATCGCGAAGAGCGAGATCAGGCCCATGATGAAGATAAGCACCGAGAGCACGCCCGCAAATATCGGCCGGTCGATGAAGAACTTCGAGAAATTCATGCCGCTCTCCTGAGGGCGAGAGAGATCGCGCGGCGTGGGATTGCGCGCGGCTAGAGAGGGCGGTCGCGAGACGGCCGCCGTGAATGATTTTCGGTAAGGATGCGTCGGCGCCGGCCGTCAGCGCAGGGCGAGCTGGCGCGCGGCGGATGCGGCGTCCTGAGGCCGGGCGCCCATGGAGACGGGCTCGGGCCGCAGGAGCATGCCGGGGCGAACCCGCTGCAAGCCGTTCACGATGATGCGCTCGCCGCCGGACAGGCCCGAGGTCACGACGCGGAGCCCGTCGACGGCCCGGCCGAGGGTGACGGCGCGGAACTCGGCCCGGTCGTCCGCACCGACCATGAGCACGAACTTCTTGTCCTGATCCGTGCCGACCGCCCGCTCGTCCACGAGGAGCAGCGATTGGGGCGCGGCCTGACCAAGACGCATGCGCGCGAACTGGCCGGGGATGAGATGACCGTCGCCGTTGGCGAAGCTGGCGCGGACCCGAATGGTGCCGCTGCGCGCGTCGACTTTGTTGTCGATGAACTGGAGATGCCCGCCCGCCCGGGCACCATCGGCGGTGACCATCTCGACCGGGATACGATCGAGTCGACCGCGCTTGCCCGACGGTTCGGCGAGCGACGCCAGCGCCTTGAGGACGACGGTCTCGTCCGCGTCGAAGCTGGCATAGACGGGATCAACGGAGACGAGCGTGGTCAGAACTGCAGCGCCGGCGCCGGTGGCGACGAGGTTGCCCGGCGTGATCTCACGGCGCCCGACGCGGCCCCCGACCGCAGCGCGGACCTCCGTGTAGCCGAGGTTCAGTCGCGCCGCTTCAAGCGTCGCCTTCGCCGCATCGAGGCTCGCCTTAGCTTCCTTGAATGCGTTGGAGCGCACGTCCAGGTCGCGGGCCGTGACGATCTGCTGGCCCGACAGCCTCTGCCCGCGCTCCAGGTCGCTCGCGGTCAGAGCAACGCGCGCCTCAGCGCCGGCGACCTGCGCCTCCAGGCGCTGCACCTCGGCGGCGTAGGGCGCCGGGTCGATGGTCACCAGCAGGTCGCCGGGCCGGACCAGTTCGCCTTCGATAAAGTGCGTCGCCTGGATCGCTCCGCCGACACGAGCCCTGACCTCGACCCGGTCGACGGCTTCGAGGCGTCCAGAGAACTCGTCCCAGAGAACGACCGCCCGGGGCGCGACGGTCGCCACCGGCACCGGCATCGCTTGCTCGGTCGGTGCCGGGGCGGCGACCGCCTCCATCCCGCGTGGCGTCAGGGATGCCAGGAACTGGACGGAGGCACCCGTCAGCAGGGCGAGTGCGATGCCGACACCGAGGCTGCGGCGGACGCCGGAACGGGTAGGAGGGGAATGAGGCGCAGGGTTCACGACCGGCTCCGACATATGTAAAGCTTGCTACACATGTCGGCATGGACGCCGGCCGTCAAGAGACTTATCTACCACTCGATACAAAAGTTGGAGCCTGCAGACAATGGTGATGGGGCGGCCCCGGTCCTTCGACATGGACAAAGCCCTCGACGAGGCGATGGAGGTGTTCTGGCGCCATGGTTACGACGGCGCCAGCCTCGCCATGCTGACGAAGGCGATGGGTATCAAGGCGCCGAGCCTCTACGCCGCCTTCGGTAGCAAGGAAGGCCTGCTGAAGGCCGCCCTGGATCGCTACGCGCTGCGGCGCTCCGAGCACATGCGCTACGTGCTGACCGGTCCCACCGCGCGCGATGTGGCCGAACGATTCCTCAGTAGCATCGCCGAGAGCCATACCGACCCGGCCAATCCGCCCGGCTGCCTCCTGGTCCAGGGCGGCCTCGCTTGTGGCGCCGGCTCGGAGAACATCCCGTTCGAATTGGCCTCCCGCCGGGCGCAGACCGAGACGGAACTCCTCGGGCGCTTCGTCCAGGCCAAGGAGGCCGGCGATCTCCCGGCCGATGCGGACCCGGTGGCGCTGGCGCGATTCCTGTCGACCGTGGCCTCCGGCATGGGGGTCATGGCGTCGTCCGGCGCGAACCGCGACGCCTTGCGCACGGTGGCGTCCGTCTCGCTTAACGCGTTTAAGAGGAGCGGACAGGCTTAGGCCATCGCAGGGTCTCGCATTTGGTGCATTGACCGAAAGCTGACCTACTGTTCACCACCCCACTCGGACGTGAAGCAGACGGACAGGTCTCAACCCAAGCTGGCCGTACAAGCCGGTCCCTGTCACCCCCTAAAATGGATGTCCGGACGCGCATCGCTGCGGTTCACCCTGCGCGGTCAACCTTCGCTAATCCGTAGCTCCGGCTCCTCGGCGCACATCGCGGCTAGGAAATCGATGAACCGGCGCACACGGGAGGGCATTCGCCGTCCGGCAGCGATAACCGCGTTGATGGGAAAAGGCGGGGGCGCATACCGGTTCAGAATTTGAACGACTTCGCCCGAGGCTCTCTCATTCGTGAACAGCCAACTCGCATGGTGAGCGATGCCGAGACCCGCGAGGACCGCGGCACGAACATGCTCGGCGTCGTTCGTGCGGAACGCTCCCCCGCCATCGACAGTCACCAGCCGGCCATCCACGTCGAAGCCCCACCCGATGAGATCCCCTTGATAGACATAGCTGATACGCTGGTGGTGGCGTAATTCATCCAATGTCTCTGGCGTGCCATGTCGGGCAAGGTAATCGGCGGAGGCCAGGGTGATCATCCGCATGTCGCCGATGTGACGCGCGACAAGCGCGGAGTCCGCGAGCCGGCCGATACGGATCGCGACGTCCATCCCCTCCTCGATGAGGTCGACGTGCCTCCCGGAGACCTCCATCTCGATGGACACGTCGGGGAAGGCGCTTCTGAAGTCGGCCAGCCGGGGAATGACGAACATCCTCCCGAATGCGGGAGAGAGGGTGACGCGAACCAGTCCCGAAGGGGCCGACTGTCCCGCGGACGCCTTCTCTTCGGCAAAGTCGAGATCCTGCAGGATGCGGAGGGTGTCCTCATAATAATCCTGCCCTGCAGGCGTCACGGCGAGGGTACGGGAGTTCCTCGTAAGGAGTTGCGTCCCGAGGCGCGCCTCAAGCGCAGCGAGCTGCTTGCTAGCCGTCGGCTGGCTGACGTTCAGATCTCGCGCGGCTTGCGAAAAGCTTCCGCTTTCGACGACGCGTACGAACATCCGCATCGCATCCAACTTATCCATCATTTCCATTCCGAGAGAGAATATAATCTATAGCCACTGACTGCCTAGAGAGGTTGGGCATATGATGTAGATTAAGGATGAGAGGAAAGTTCATGACCAATCGCAAGATCCTTACGCCGGACACCAGCCATCCCATCGCCATCAGCAAATGTCCGGTGATGGTCCTTGTCAGAAGGGATATGCTGCGCATCGCACGGACACGCAGCGCGCTGACGCTTGCAGAGGCGTCCTATGAGCCTGTTCAATACATACCTTGTGGTGACGTCGACATGTCCCACTTGGAGCGATCACGACACACGACCTACTGCCCGTACAAGGGCGAGGCGAACTACTTCAGTATACCCGCCCTTGGGGAGGCCGGGCTGAACGCCGTCTGGACCTACGAAGCACCCTTCGAGGCGGTAGGCGACATCGTCGGCCATCTCGCCTTCTACCCCGACCGGGTGTCGGTCGAATTTGCTGATTAGGCCAGTCTCCGCGCGGGAACCATCATATCGTCCATTCCCAAATAGAATAGTTCGTATGGCATTACCGTCAATGCCATTCCTGTTTCGAATGTGAAACATCCACTCCCGATGACCCGCTTCGGGTCCGGAATGGAAGGGACGATCATGACGATGAAGATCTACGGCGATCCGGGTTCGGGCAGCTTGCGCCGGGTAACCACCGCCGCGAAGATCATGGGCATCGAACTGGAGCGCGTGAATGTCGACCTATTCAAGGGCGAGAGCCAGACAGACGCGTTCAAGGTGCGCCTCAACCCGCATGGCCTGACGCCGGTCCTGGAGGACGGGGACTTCATCCTCTACGAGGCCGCAGCGATCAACCTGTACCTGGCCAACAAGGTGAACTCGCCGCTGCTTGGGACCACGGAGAGGGAACGCTCTGAGGTCCTTCAATGGATGTTCTGGTCGGGCGAGCAGTGGCGGACCTACACCGTCACGATCTTCGACGAGCGGATCGGCAAGACCATCATGAAGCTGCCGAAGGACGAAAGCCTCATTGCCTTCGCCGAAGGCAAGATCCGCGCGGCGGCGAAGGTGCTCGACAAGCATCTTGAAGGCCGCGAGTTCATGGTCGGCGACGTGTTGACCCTGGCCGACCTCGATGTCGCAGCCCCCTTCTCCCAGGTCGACCGCGCACGGTTCCCGTTCGGGGATTACCCCAACCTAGTTGCGTGGCACGACAACCTGCTCCGGTCTTTCCCAGCGTGGGCTGAAACGAAGGCCGAGGTCGACGACCGGATGGACACCTTCCTAGAGAGCGTCGGCGTGAAGCTCTGACATCCCGCCTCCGGGTCCGGCCTTCTCTCCGACGAGGATGTTGTGCCCCGCCCGAACCATGACGGTCCCTTTCACGTGATGCCGTGCGGTCAATTCCTCGTCGAGATGTCCATCGGTCAAGCCTCGGTCGGGTCCCGCTCATCGACGAACGCCACACGGAACCGACCCCATGCACATCAACCTCACCGGCAGGAAAGCCATCGTGACGGGATCAACCGCCGGCATCGGGCGGGCAACGGCCGAAGGGCTGGCGCGTGCCGGCGCTGCGGTGGTCTTGAACGGTCGCGGCAGCGTGCGCGTCGACGAGGCGGTGCGGCAGATCCGCGACGCCATTCCCGGGAGCGACGTATCCGGTGTCGCGGCCGACCTTTCGACAGTGGAAGGCGTGAATGCGGTCGTCACCCAGGTTCCCGACGCCGACATCCTCGTGAACAACGTCGGCACCGCCTATCTCCGCCCCTATGCGGGCATCGAGGATATCACCGCCATCCCCGACGGGGACTGGCTCAGCCTGTTCCATCTCAACGTGATGAGCGGCGTGCGCGCGACCCGCCACTACCTGCCACGGATGGTGAGAAAGGGCTGGGGTCGGGTCGTGTTCGTCAGCAGCGAGTCCGCGGTCAACACCCCGAAGGAGATGCTCGACTACGGCATGACCAAGATCGCGCAGCTCGCCGTGTCACGCGGCTTAGCCGAGGCCGTCGCGGGTACCGGGGTCACCGTGAATGCGATCCTGCCCGGTCCGACCAGGTCCGAGATCCTCGGCAACTTCATGGCGCAGCAGGCGAGGGATCAAGGCATCACCCAGGAGGAGGCCGAACAGGCCTTCCTGTCGTCGCTGCGTCCGACGAGCCTACTCGGGCGGTTCGCGACGACCGAGGAGGTCGCCAACATGATCGTCTACGCCTGCTCGGAACAGTCCTCCGCGACCAGCGGCGCGGCGCTGCGCGTCGACGGCGGCGTTGTCCGCTCCGTAGCCTAGGTTGGCTCAGTCGGTCGGCGCCGTCCATTGGATCGTGCCGCAGGTCCACCCTTCAGGCCTTCTCAACGGCTGAACCCGCCCGGCTACGCTTCCTTTGTGTATGCCCGATTGTTCGAGGGCGGGTTCGTGACCGACCTGCCGCGTTCTAGCGCTACACGGCGTTCCAAGAGGATGACCACTTGGTGCCCCAGCCGGCGCCTTGCGTTGCCGATCCAGTGCACGCCTTGCCGCAGGATAGTCGAGAGTTCCTCGAAAGGTCCGCCCGGGGCTCCAGTGGCTGCTGACCCGCTTAACGGACGCTACCGGTCAGCTCTCGCTCGTGGACCGTAGTGCCATGCGTAAGCATCCATGACGGACCTCACGAGGTCTCTGAGCGGCTCCTGTAATTCGGGGGTCCGCGACCGATTACGGATCTCGACGCCGTGGCGCTCGCTCCGGATAAGGCCGGCCTCGCGCAGCACCTTGATGTGTTGGGATAGGGATGACCGAGGGACCACGCGCTCGCCCGTGTTCGCCAAAGCCGTGCACGTCCCGCCGGAACAGACGCCCTCAATCTGCGCGAAAATCGCCGCGCGCTCCGCGTCGCCCAGGGCGTGCAGGATCGCGTCAGGCCGTACGTCCTCGATGGCGGGGTGGGATGGCTGGCGCATGGGGTTTCCATAAACGGCCTTGACAGCGAGTTCAATAATCCAGAAAACCTGAATAACGGGATAAAGGAATTTAAAGCTGCCTTGGCGCGGCGGTCCCGGTTCGGAAGGTCTCAACATGGATAAGCTCACTGGGAAGGTCGCGGTCGTGACCGGAGCCTCCAAGGGCATCGGCGCGGCCATCGCCAAGGCGTTCGCCACCGAGGGCGCCAAGGTGGTGGTGAACTATGCGTCGAGCCGCGAGGGAGCGGACGCCGTCGTCGAGGCAATCAGGCAAGCCGGCGGAGAGGCCATCGCGGTCGCCGGCGACGTTTCGAAGGCGGACCAGGCGCAAGGCCTGGTGGACGCCGCGGTCGCGGAGTTCGGGCGACTGGACGTGCTGGTGAACAACGCCGCCATCTACGCCATGGTGCCCATCGAGCAGGTCACTGAGGATTACTACCGCCGCACCTTCGACGTGAACGTTCTCGGTCCCCTGCTGACCACCCAGGCGGCGCTCAAGCACCTCGGCGAGGGCGGCAGCATCATCAACATCTCGTCGAACGCGACGACCCTGTTGCCCCCGACGTCCGCCGTCTATGCGGGCACAAAGGGGGCCCTTGAGGCCATCACCGGCGTGCTCGCCAACGAGTTGGGCGGGCGCAGGATCCGGGTGAACGCGCTCCTTCCCGGCGTCGTCGAGACCGAGGGCACCCGCGCCATGGGGATGATCGGCTCGGACTTCGAGCAATACGCGATTGCCCAGACCCCGCTCGGACGTATCGGACAACCGGACGACATCACCGGCGCCGCGGTCTTCCTGGCCTCGGACGATGCCCGCTGGATCACCGGCGAGCGCCTGATGGCGAGCGGCGGCTTCCGTTGAGCGCGCGAGGAGGTTTCCCAATGTCCGTCCCCGACACCGCTCCGCTGTTTCGCCCCTTCCATCTCAAGTCGCTCGACCTGAAGAACCGCATCGTCATGGCGCCGATGACCCGCGCCATGGCACCGGGTGGCATCCCGCGCGAGGCGAACGCGGCCTATTACAGGCGTCGGGCCGAGGGACAGGTCGGGCTGATCCTCTCGGAGGGCACGGTCGTCGACCGCCCCGCGTCGCGCAATCATCCCGACGTACCGTCCTTCTACGGAGAGGCCGCCCTCGCCGGGTGGAAGGGCGTCATCGACACCGTCCACGAGGCCGGCGGCCGGATGGCGCCGCAACTCTGGCACACCGGATCGACCAAGCACCTGCAATGGGAGCCGGACGCCCCGGTCGAGAGCCCCTCCGGCCTGTTGGCACCAGATGCGCCGCGGGGAGAGGCCATGAGCGAGGAGGCCATCGCCGACACGGTGGCGGCCTTCGCCTCGGCGGCGACCGAGGCCAAGCGGCTCGGCTTCGACGCAGTCGAGATCCACGGCGCGCACGGATACCTCATCGACCAGTTCTTCTGGTCCGGCACGAACCTGCGCACCGACCGGTACGGGGGCGCGACCCTCAAGGAACGGGCTAGGTTCGCGGGCGAGACCGTCGCCGCTGTCAAATCGGCCATCGGGCCCGACCTCCCGCTCATCCTGCGCGTCAGCCAATGGAAGCAGCAGGACTACACGGTCAGGCTCGCCGAAACGCCGAAGCTCATGACCGAATGGCTACTGCCCCTGGTGGAGGCGGGCGTGGACATCCTGCATTGCTCCCAGCGCCGGTACTGGGAGCCTGAGTTCCCGGAGATCGATGGCGAGGACGGCCTCAACCTCGCCGGGTGGGCCAAGAAGCTGACGGGGGCGGCGACGATTGCAGTCGGGTCGGTCGGCCTGTCCGCCGATTCATCGTCCGCGTTCCGTGGCGAGAGCTCCACCAGCGTGGGACTGGATCGATTGGTCGAGCGCATGGGACGGGACGAGTTCGACCTCATCGCGGTCGGACGGGCGCTGCTCAGCGACCCCAACTGGGTCCTGAAAACACAAGGACGGGACCCGGAATCCCTCAAGGGCTTCGACTTCGCCTCCCTCTCCGAACTGGTCTGATCCCCGCAGGCTGGCGCGAAGCATTCCAAGAGAGGCCGCTAACATGGAAACCACGGCTTTGACCGCCAAGCGGTACGGGCAATCCGACGTGCTGGAGTTCACCACGTTCGAACTTCCGCCGCTTGGCGTTGGGCTTGCGCGCATCGCCGTGAGGGCAGCCGGGATCAATCCGGTCGATGCCCGCCGGATGACGGGCGAGCTCCGCCACGGCACCCCTCCGCTGTCGTTCGGCACCGAGTTCGCCGGCACGGTCGTCGCGTTGGACGGCGATGCCGGGGGATGGAGGGTCGGCGACGAGGTCCTGGGATCAGGTGGCGACTTCACCCATGCCACGGTCATCGACGTTCCCATCGCCAACCTGGTGAAGCGCCCGTTGTCGGTTCCCTGGGAGGTCGCCGGCTCGCTGGCCGGGGCGGCGCAGACCGCCGTGACGATTATGGAGGAGCTCGGCCCGATCTCCTCGCTCCTCGTGCACGGCGGCGCGGGAGGCGTCGGGTCGATTACGCTGCAACTGGCACGACGGCAGGGCATCGCCGTCGTGGCCACCGGCTCGGAGGCCAACCAGGATTACCTCGCCTCGCTCGGCGCGATCCCGGTCGTGTACGGACCTGGCCTCATCGAGCGGCTGGAAATGGCCTGGCCGGATCGGTTCGATGCATCCATCGACATGGCGGCTTCGGACGAGGCGACGCAAGCCTCGCTGGACCGCGTGAGACCGGACGGGCTCATCGGGTCCATAGCCGCGATGCAACCCTCCTCGCTGCGCATCAAGCAGATCTGGAGACGGCGGGACCCAAGGGTGGTCGAGCGCATCGTGGACGGCATCGCGGCAGGCGACTTCGCTTGGAAGGTCAGCGCAACCCACCCCTTCGCTGACGCACCGAAAGCCTACGATGCGATCCTGCAAAGGCATGTCCGAGGAAAGAGTGCGCTCGTCTTCTGAGCCGCCGAGGGACCGAGCCCCTCCAACATCAATGGTCCCAACCGCCTGTGCCAATGACCGACACAAGCCTTAAAAAACAACCTTAGATAGAGATATGACCATGAAAGTATTCATGACGGGTGCCACCGGCTACATCGGAAGCGCCATCGTCCAAAGGCTGCTGGAAGCAGGGAACCGGATCGTGGCACTCGCCCGTTCCAACGATTCAGCACGGAACCTGGAAAGCAAAGGCATCGAGCCTCTCCACGGTGCCCTCACCGATACGCAAACCCTCACGCATGCGGCCGAGGCGGCAGACGGCGTCATCCACAATGCCTTCGACATGAGTACGGGCGACTTCGCGGCATCCAATGCCCTCGATGCCAAGGCCGTCGAAGCCTTGATCGCCGGGCTGCAGGGGAGCGACAAGCCGCTCGTCTACACCAGCGGGACGGGGGTGTTGGGAAACACCGGGTCGGTCGTCTTTGATGAGGATACCCCCATTGCGGCGTCGGAACTGCCCGCCGTCCGGGCGCTCCAGATGCGCCTCGAAATCGAGAAGATGGTCCTGAACGCGCCGGGCCTGCGCGGCATCGTGCTGCGACCGCCCAACGTGTACGGGCGTGGCGACGGCCGCGCCGTGTTCTGGATGATACGGGCCGCCGCCGAACGATTGGGGGCAGTCCCCTACGCGGACGGGTCAGCCGACAATCTCTGGACCTTCGTCCATGTCGACGACCTGGCCGACCTCTTCGTACTCGCCCTCGAAAAGGCCCCTGCCGGGCAGCTCTTCCACGCCGGGGCCCAAAACGGCCTACTCACCCAGGACATAGCCGTCGCCCTCAGCCACGGCATGGGGCTGGGCGGGAAGACCGTGGCCCTGGAACGTGCCGCCCTCGCCGAAGCTATCGGCTTTCCGCCGATGGCGGATTACTGGTCTTCGAACAGCCAGTCATCGAGCGCGAAGGCCCGTCGAATGCTGGGGTGGGAACCGCGGCACGTAGACCTCCTCGGCGAGGTGGCCCGGGCCTCGGTCTAGGTCGGTTCCCGCACGGCACGTCCCAGACCCCGCAACCTTCCTCGCTTCATCCGCACATTCGGCTCGCTTCGTCGAGGCATCACCCATGTCGAAAAGCATCTTTGTCATCGGCGCCACCGGCTACCTCGGCGGCGTGCTCGCTCGGCACTTCGTGGAGGAGGGGTACGAGGTCACCGGCCTGGCGCGGACGAAGGAGGCCGGCGCGAAGCTGGCAGCGGACGGGATCACGCCGGTGTCGGGCAACCTCGACGCTGCCATGGCCACCGTGTCGACGGCCGCACGCCACGCCGACGCGGTGGTCTACGCCGCTCAGGTCGAGTTGGATCGCGAACCCGTCGTCCTTGAACAGTTGTGCGAGGCGCTGGCTGGGACGGGCAAGACGCTGATCTTCACCTCCGGAAGCGGCGTCTTCATGAAGCGAACGGGCGGTGAATGGACTTCGGACGCGATGGCCGAAGACGACCCGTTCGAACCCGTCGCATTCCTGAGCGAGCGGGTGAGGACGGAGCGCATCGTGCGTGCGGCGACGGAAACAGGAGTTCGCGGCATTGTTATCCGGCCGCCGGCGATCTGGGGGCCGGGCGACAATGGGCAGGTGGCCCGGGTCTATCGCACCGTCGCGACCGCGGGGGCGGCCTGCTACGTCGGTTCGGGCTTGGCGGCTTATTCGAGCATCCACCACGCCGACCTAGCTCGGCTGTACTCGCTGGCCATCGAGCGTGGCGTACCCGGCGCCCTGTATCATGCAGCCGGTGGAGAGTTTGCCTGGAGGTGGATCGCGGAGGCCGTCGCCCGGGACCTGGGCGTACCGACCCGCAGCCTTTCGATGGAGGAGGCGCACAAGATGTTCGGTCCGCGGGGCGCGATGATCTATTCCGCGTGCAGCCGCTCGCTCGACCACCGCGCCCGGACGGAGCTCGGCTGGAAACCGGTCCATGGCGACATGCTCTCCCAGGTCGGGGAGCCGCGTCTGCGCGCACTCGCGCGGCCCGCCCCGGAGGGACCGGATGCCGCCTCGACCGGACATGCCTTCCCCGGTCAGTGAGCCGCCCTCGCGCGTCGTCGAGCCCGACCTTCGAACACGAATTGACCTTGATTTCGAGACGGAGCGGTTCGAGGGTCGCATGAACCGGCAGGTCGACGCCAAGCTTTCCTGGCGCAGGTCGCTGGAGCCCGACCAGCTCTGGTTCTTCTACTACGAGCACGGGCTTGCCGGCGTCATGCCGGTCTGGGGCGGCTACCACCGGCTGTTCTTCCTCGGTGACGACGCCGGCGTGCCTGACCGCGACCCGACGCTCGACGAAATCCAGGCGTTGGCGCGCGAGGTCGTGGGCGACGAGACACTGACGCTCTCGGACCTCCAGTGGTCCACCCACAGCCGCTTCCAGAGCGGCGTCTCGCCGGGCTACGCCAAGGGACGTGTATTCCTGGCGGGCGACGCCGGGCACCTGTCCCTTCCCATCGGCGGCCAGGGCATGAACGCGGGGCTCCACGATTCCATCGAAATCGCGTGGCGGCTGGCCATGACCCTGCGGGGCGAGGCCGCTCCCGTCTTCCTCGGTTCCTACGATGGCGAGCGCGGTGGCGAGCATGCCCGCCTGTGCGAGCAGCAGAACAAGGGAATGCGGACGTCGGTCTATCGCGGCGCGGTCACCGACACGGTTCTGAGTGTGGCCACCAGGATCCTGCCGAACATCGGTTCGCTGATCCTTGGTACGAACGACCTGCAACAGATCTCCGTGGGCTATCCGAACAGCCTGCTCAACGACGACCACCTGACCGGCATCGGCGACCGGATCACGGGTCGTGGGGTTCGGTCCGGCGAACGCGCGCCGGACGCGGAGGTCGTCCACCGGGGCGAGACCACCACGCTGTTCCCGTTCCTCTACAACCCGGACGGACGCACGACCGGATGGGCGCTGCTGTGCTTCGACGGGCGCTCGGACAAGGCGGGGCAGGCCCTCCCGGATGCGATCCGGGCGGTGGCTCCCTGGAAAAGCCTCCGACCGCGCCTCGTGCTCGCCGGCCCATTGGTCGCCGGCGCCGACGCCCTTGTTCTCTCGGACATGGACGGCAAGGCGCACGGCGCCTACGGGCTCGAAGGGGAGCCGGCGCTGGTGTTGGTCCGCCCCGACGGTCACATCGCCTTCCGCGGTGATGCCGACCGGCCCGACCGCCTTGTCGCGTATTGCCGGAAGGTCTTCGGCACGGAAGTGTAGTCATACGGCTCCGGGGCGGTACCTTCCTCGCAGACGGTATCCTTCAGGCGTAGATGCTTGCGAAGGGCCAGCAGGTCCGGTCCATCCGCGGTCAGCCTCGGCTTGGCCAGGGTCGTCGCGCAGGGAACCTTGCGTCACCCCGCGGCGTAGGAGGCCAGCTCGTCGGGCGTCCCGTTGGGGAATGCTCGCTTCAGGTGGTCCAGGAATGCCGACACACGGGCGCTGAGCAGCCGGCGCGAGGGGTAAAGCGTCCAGAGCGCTATATCGGGGCCATCGACATCGCCCCAGTGGAGCAGGGTGCCCGCGGCGAGGTCGTGGCCGACCAGCGAGACCGGCAGGCACCCGGCCCCGACGCCGGCTCGGACCGCATCGCGGACCATGATGAGTGACGATAGCCGCAGCACCGGCTCGAAGGCGATGCGCGATAGTCCGCCGGGTGCGGCGACCTTCCAGGCATCGCTTCCGCCCGGGCCGCGCACCACGGCCGGTACGGTCCGGTTGCCCGCCGGCCGAGCCAGTTCCGGGCTCGCCACCACGACCAGACGGTCACGCAGGAAGACGCGCCCCACCAAGCTCTCGTCGATGTCCGGGTTGACCCGGATCACGAGGTCGTACCCCTCCTCCACCATGTCGACGCCCCGGTCCTCCGTCGTCACCTCCAGCCGAACTTCCGGATGCTTGGCTGCGAACCCGGCCGCCAGCTTTCCCATGGCGACCTGCGAGAACAGGAGCGGCGCACTGATCCGAAGCCGGCCGCGCGGCTTTGTGCTGCCCGAGGCAATTGCTGCCGCGGTCTCTTCGAGTTCAGCCAGCAGCATGCCCGTCCGCTCGTGCAGGGCACGCCCTTCCTCGGTGAGCTTCAGCGTGCGCGCTCCGCGCTCGAACAGGCGCAGGTCGAGGGCGGCCTCCAAGTCAGCCACCCGGCGAGACAGCGTCGCCTTCGGACGCCCGGCCGCCCGCGCGGCGCGCCCGAACCCGCCGTGGCGGGCGACGAGGTTGAAGTCGGCGAGGGCGAGGAGATCCATGCGTTCCACCAGAGAGACGGACCGTCCAGATATAGCGACTTTCGGAGCGGACGTGGATCGCTAAATTCCGGCTTGTCACCAACAGCAACCCGGAGAAACACCATGACCATCCTCGTCACCGGCGCCACCGGCACCATCGGCCGCCATGTCGTCGACCATCTCGTGCAGCGCGGTGCCGATGTCCGCGCCCTTGTCCGCGATCCGGCCAAGGCCGGCCTGCCGGCCGGCGTCGCCGTCGTCCAAGGCGACATGCTGGACGTCGAATCCCTGAGGAGCACCTTCGCGGGCGTCTCGACCATGTTCCTTCTCAACGGGGTCGTGGCTGACGAATTCACCCAGGCTCTGATCGCGCTCAACGTCGCCCGGGAGGCCGGGATCAAGCGGATCGTCTACCTCTCGGTGATCCACAGCGACGTCTACGTGAACGTGCCGCACTTCGCCGGCAAGTTCGGCGTGGAGCGGATGATCGAGCGGATGGGCTTCGAGGCCACCATCCTGCGCCCGGCCTACTTCATGAGCAACGAACTGACGATCAAGGACGTCGTCCTGCAGCACGGCGTCTACCCGATGCCCATCGGCGCCAAGGGGCTTGCCATGGTCGACGGACGCGACCTCGGTGAGATCGCGGCCATCGAACTGATGCGCCGCGAAGAGGCCACCGGGCCGCTCCCCCTCGACCGGATCAACGTCGTCGGTCCCGAGACGCTGACCGGCGCGGACGTGGCCAAGACCTGGTCGGAGGTGCTGGGCCGCCCGGTCGCCTACGGTGGCGACGACACCGCCGGGTTCGAGCAGAACCTCCGCCAGTTCATGCCGGGGTGGATGGCCTACGACATGCGCCTCATGGCCGAGCGCTTCCTCACCGACGGCATGGTCCCCGAGGCCGGCGACGTCGAGCGCCTGACCGCACTCCTGGGCCGCCCCCTGCGCACCTACCGCAACCTTGCGGCCGAGATCGCGGCCTCGGCCTGACGGCTGGGCCACACGCAATCATCAACGGAAGGACCATCGTCATGATCTACTCGACCGCGACCGTCCCGGTGAACCCGGAAGGCGAGACCAAGTTGAGCCGTACCCAGGCTTGGCAGGGCTTGGTCCTCAAGGCCCGCGACGCCCGCCAGTTCCTGCCGCCCAACCTCTGCACGCGTTGCGACGTTGTGGAGGAAAGCGCGACGCACATCGTGCGCGAGGCCACTATCGCGGGCGTCGACCTGCGCGAGATCATCGCCTTCGAGCCCGAGGCCAAGGTGACCTTCTTCCAGGCCACCGGTCCTCGGGAGGGCGCCATCGTGAACGAGCTGTTCGAGGATGACGCCGGCGCGCTCCATCTCCGGTTCTACTGCTACCTCGGCCTGCGCGGGAAGGCGCCGGGTGGACCCGAGGAGCAGACCGAGCAGGCGCAGTTCGACGGCGACAAGGGCTACAGGGCGGCCCTGCTGTCGACTCTGACGCGCACGCGCGAGCTTCTTGCGGAGGGCAAGCTTTGAAGCTTTGTCACAGGGCTGCCGTCCAAGGCAGCCCTACCCGGCACGGCGGCCGCTTCCGGAAGAACCAACCGAAGCATTGAGCGTCGGTTAGGACTGGGCAGTCACTCGCTACCTGAGCCGCCGACGATCATCATCTTGCGTTGCCGGAATGGGTTCGCCCTGATCGCGAGCTGACGCCCCCTCCGGCTTCGCGCCGTCGTTCATCTGAGGCTTAACTCGGGTCCGCCTGGTGAAGTGACCCGAGCTCGGATGCGGTCCCGCCTTCCGGCCGTCCTGATCAGGGCGTCATCCCCTTGGCCCCGAGATCCTTCAGCGCCTTGTCGGTCTTGCGCAGGTCGAGGCCCATGCCGGCCTGAACTCCAGGCGCCTTGGTGAACTGGATGTCGGCGTATTCCATGACCTCGATGCGGTTACCCCAGGGATCGAGGAAGTCGAGGAAGGCTCCCTCGATCATGCGTGCCCCAGCGGCCTCGGCCAGGGCCCTCGCACGGCTGCGGTCGTCGACCACCAAGCCGAAGTGCCCATCCGGCCGGAAGTCGGGTGGGCGCGCAGCCGCCGCGGACGTCTCGGCAAGCGCGAGGAACTGGTCTCCCAGGTCGATGAAGGCGTGTCCCTCAACCCGGCCGCGTAGGGTGAACGAGAAGATCGCCGCGTAGAAGGTAAGCGCGGCTTCGAGGTCGCCCACCTCAAGCGCGACATGGTTCACGCCGACGAGCCTCGGCTTGGTCTCGGTCCCCATCGGTCGCTTCATCGGGCAGGTCCCTTTCCGAACGCAGGCGGGCAGGCTTCGTGCCACGGCGCATTCAATGTCGAAGGTGCGAGGCCGCCCTTTGGTTCGCCGGCATCGCTCGCCACGCATGGACGCTCGCCGACGCGACCATTTGGGGTTTCGGTGCGAGACTAGCTGGGTGCGGCCGCCGAACGTCAGCCTCGTGCCTTCAGTCCATGATCGTCCGTTCGTTGGTGGCGTCGAACTTGTGGAGACCGCCCACCATCCTGCTCGACCACCTCCCGACGAACGCAACGGTGTCCGATGCCTCAAGGTGAGCCGTCAGCGAGGCCTGGTCCCGCCAACGCTCCACGACCAGCATCCGTCCGGCAGCCGCATCCTCCGCGGCGACTGAATAGAACAGGCATCCCTCCCGCGCCCTCGTTGCGGGGGCAAGCGCCTGAACGTCGGAGAGGAACCGAACCGCATCCATTGCCTGCACCTGGACGTATCCTATCAGGATGATCATCGAAGCCGCCATCCTCATGCGACCGTGAGCACGATCTTGCCTTGGATGTGCCCCTGGGCCGCCCGCTCGTGCGCTTCGCGAGCTTCAGCCAGCGGGTAGGTGCTATCGACGACGACGCGGATCGTCCCGGCATCGAGCAGGCGTGCGAGTTCCGCCAACTGCGCTCCGTTTGAGCGCACCTGGGTCGTCGAGACCGTGACGCCCAGCCTCTCCGCTTCCCCGGCGCCGGTAAAGCCAAGGGGAAAGATCGGGAACAAGGCGCCGCCGCGCTTCAGGGTCCGTAGGAAACGGCCTGTCGTGGGGCCACCGACGGCGTCGACGACCAGATCGACGTCATGCGCGACGTCCTCGGGTGCCGTCTTGGTGTAGTCGTTGAACGCGTCGGCGCCGAGGTCGCGCAAAAA
The DNA here is from genome assembly GCF_054818005.1 of Methylobacterium sp. CM6246. Classification (NCBI taxonomy): domain Bacteria; kingdom Pseudomonadati; phylum Pseudomonadota; class Alphaproteobacteria; order Hyphomicrobiales; family Methylobacteriaceae; genus Methylobacterium; species Methylobacterium sp. CM6246. Next base: position 3,558,555 of record NZ_JBTXKY010000001.1, on the reverse strand, counting down.
CGCCTCATGCTTACCCGATGCCACGGCGATGACGCGTGCACCCTTCAGCTTCGCGATCTGCACCGCGAAGTGGCCTACGCCGCCCGCGGCCCCGTTCACGAGGACGGTCCTTCCTTCGAGCGGCGCCATCTCGTGCTGGGTCGGCTGAAGCGGATTCGGTTCGGCGTGCCCGAGCTCGACCAGGAACTGCCAGGCGGTGAGCAGCGACATCGGTGCTCCGGCGGCGTGTACATGGTCGATGCCCGTCGGCTTGAGGGCAACTTCCGAGGCCGGCACGCTGACATACTCGGCATAGGCTCTGCTGCCCCCCGCGAGGCCGCCGGGAAAGCGGACCATCGCGTACACCGGGTCCCCGACGGAAACGCTCTTTACGTCGTCGGCGATTGCCTCGACGACACCCGAGATGTCGGTTCCCGGAATGGCGGGAAAAGCGACCTGCGGCTGCCACTCGGGAGGAAGCATCCGGTACCCGTCGCGCAGGTACCAGTCGGGGGGATTGAGACCGACCGCATGGACGCGGACGGACACTTCGCCGGACCTCAATTCCGGCTTCGGGGCATCCTCATAGACCAGCACCTCGGGACCACCGAACTCGTGAAATCGGATCGCTTTCATCGTTTCTGTCGCCATAACTTCCACCTCCGCCGCAGATGATGTATCCGTTTACCGGAGCACTGCCCCGCATATCCGGAGCGGTGCTCCGTTTGTCAAGTGAGGGCGATGCGAGCGGACGCGAGAAAGAACTACGACCACCTGCTGGTCGTCGCGCGTGGGGTCGTGGCCGAGGAGGGCGCCGACGCGTCGCTGCGCGAGATCGCCCGTCGGGCGGAGGTGGGCCTCGGAACGCTTTACCGGCACTTCCCGACGCGCGAGGCCTTGCTCGAAGCCCTGCTCCGCACGAGCTTCGACGCCCTCACGGACAGGGCGCACGAACTGGAAGGGTCGACGGCGTCAGAGACCGCGCTGACCTCATGGATGCGCGAGATCGTGGCGCTCACGCATGATTTCAGAGGTGCCATCGCCGCGATGGTGAAGGCCATCGCCGAGCCGGACTCACCGCTCCACGCCTCCTGCGTCACGATGAAGGCGGCCGGCACCCACCTCCTCGTCCGCGCCCAGGAGGAGGGCAAGGCGCGAGCCGACCTCAACGGCACCGACCTGTTCGCGTTGGTGAGTGCGCTCGCCTGGCTCCACGACCAGCCGTCGTTCGCGGCACGCGTCGATCACCTCTCCGACGTCATCGCCAGCGCCATCCTGACCAAGCCTTGACGGTTGCCTCGATCCGTCGCCGCGTGAGGGCTGAGGCGTCGCTGGGAAGGGGTGATGGGAGGCTTCAGGGCTTGGCGCCGCCCGGGGAGCACCGGTGCGGCCCATTCAGGTGAGCATCGTCCTTCTCACTTGCCGGCGAAGTGCTTGCCGATGTTATCCATGCAAACCGCCATGAAACCCTTCCACTGCGTTTTGACGAAGAGCATCAGCGGGAGTTTCGCAAACCGGTTCTTTGCGATGAAGGTGTAGGTCCACCTGACTTGAACGCCGCCATCGCGTTCCTCGAACCAGAACTGCCCACGCGCCTCGACCATCAGATGCTTCAACGAGAAGCTCGGGTTACTGACGCGGTAAGCGAAGTAGGAAGCACGCTGATAGTGCGTCACACCCTCGCTGACGGTGCTGCCGTCCGCGAGGTGTACGGTGCGGTCGGAACCGGGCTCATCCCACGGCCCCGAGACGTTCGAGGTGAATGCGACGGCCGGCACGAGGCCGTAGCCGGTAAGGATCTTCGGGAGGACGTCTTCAGCCGCCACGAAATCGAAAACGTCTTCGATCCGGCCCGGGACCAATCTTTCCTGAGTGACCGCGACTTCAAGGACGTTGGCGAGCGTACGCTTCGAATCGCGGTTCGGGGCGCGGTCGACGATTGCGTGGGACATGTGAACCTCCGTTGGTGACGATCAGGGGGTGGCCGATGCCCAATATCTACGTCTTGCCAATTCATCCGATAATCCGCCATTGTCGGGACGGGCTGTACGGGAATTTGGACATTGGGGGCCAACGTCGACGATCTCACTGCCTTCCTGACGGTCGCGCGGTCGCGAGGATTTCGTGAGGCTGCGCGCTCGTTGGGCGTGAGCCCGACGACGCTGAGCGAGACGGTACGACGATTGGAAGCGCGGCTCGGCGTGCGGCTGCTCCATCGCACCACCCGAAGCGTGACCCCGACCGAAGCAGGCCACAGGTTGGTGGAGCGGCTCGTTCCCGCGCTCGGCGAAGTTCAGGCGGCACTGGATAGCGTGAATGCTTTCCGCGACACGCCCGCGGGAACGCTGAGGCTGAACGTTCCGGTCAGCGCGGCGCGTCTTGTACTGCCTCCCCTGCTTGCCGGCTTCCTGAGGTCGTATCCGGATATCCAAGTCGAGGTCGTCACCGAGGACACCATCGTCGACGTGCTGGCAGCCGGGGCGGACGCTGGTATCCGCTATGACAACCGTCTCGAACAGGACATGATCGCTATTCCCATCGGGCCGCGCGTCCAGCGGTTGGCGGTCGCTGCCGCGCCCTCGTATCTCGCGGCTTGGGGTGAGCCCATCCACCCGAGCGATCTCCTTCGGCATCGGTGCTTGCGCGGGCGGTTCGACAACGGTTCGCTCTTCAGCCCCTGGGACTTCGATCGGGCTGACGAGCTCATTCGCATAGAGCCGCAGGGCCCCCTGATCGTCAGCATCAGTGGTGCGATGGACCTCGCCGTGGATATGGCTGTCGCCGGTTCCGGCATCATCGCCCTGTTCGAGGACTGGCTTAGGCCTCATTTGAAGGCCGGCACCTTAGAGCCCGTATTGCCGGATTGGTGGCCGTCCTTCCCGGGTCCATTTCTGTATTATAGCGGCCGCCGCTTGGTACCGCCGCCGCTACGGGCGTTCCTGGACTTCATCAAAGCCGCCAATGAGGGGAGCGACTTTCCGGCGGGGCAGAGCAAAGAAGGCGGTATCCGGAACCCTTCGTTTCCGGAAGGCTGACGCTGCTGCTCGACCTTCCCGCTGGTATGGGTTCATGGCTTTCGGTGCAGCCTCGACGTCGGTGTCGATTGCCGGAAGCGGCGACTGGTTGCGCTCTGCGAGAAACTTCCGAAGCTGCCCCTGCCTGCTTCTAAGGTCACGCGATGAGCGGCCCGCCGGCACAAGCCCCGGATTAACCAGACAGGCCGACGGCGGATCCGCAGGACCTCGAAATACCGTAGCGCGTAGCGGGTGCCGTTACCCCGCATGCGATACCTTCGGAGTCGCGAAAACGGCTCCCCCAGTCGTTGGCCGACCCGGATCAGCCCATACGCCGCTCGCGGGCGTAGTTGATCGGCGGCTTGCCGACGTGCCGCGCGAAGGCGACGCTGAACGTGCTCGCCGAGCTATAGCCCACGCGTTCGGCCACCTCGGCCATTCCCGCCGGCTCGCGACTCAGCACGTCCTTGGCCAACGCCATGCGCCATGCCAGCAGGTAGTCCATCGGCGTGACGCCGACCTCGCGCCGGAACCGTTCGAAGAACGTGGACCGGGACAGCCCCGCTTCCCTGGCGAGGTCGGCCACCGTCCAGGCTCGGGTGGGATGTTCGTGCATCTGCCGAAGCGCCGCCGCAAGCCGGTCGTCGGCAAGCCCGCGCAGCAGTCCGGATGGCGCCGCCGGCCCCGTGGTCGAGCGGAACGCCTCGATCAGCAGCACCTCCAGCAACCGGGCCAGGACCACGTCACGGCCGGGCCTGTCGCTGCGCGTCTCGCCGTTGACGAGGCTTAGGAGCGTGGTCAGCCGTTCCTCACCGCGGACATGTACGAATCGCGGCAGAAGCGACACGAGCAGATCCGCGTCGTCCGACGCGAAGGCGCAGTGCCCGACGATCATGCGGACGTGCGGTGCCTCACCCGGTGCGCCCAACCGGAAAACCCCCGGGCTTACCTCGACGGGGTCAGGCCAAAAGCCGGGTGCCGGTGGTTCGAGGCTGGAGGTCGTGAAGGCATGGGCTGCCGGGATGAGGACGAAGTCGCCCGTTTGAAGAACGACCTCGGCCTGCCCATCGACGGCAAGACGGCATGCCCCGTCGAGCACGGCGGCGTAGAACGGGCGTCCGTTGTCGGAGCGGCGAACGGCCCAGTGGCCACCGCCGCTGACCAGCTTCGAGAACGAGGCATTGGGCCTGAGCAACCCGACGACATGTGTGAGGGGATCGGTCATTCTCGGACGCTCGCCAATGCAAACCGGACTTCAGCCCGTATCACGTCCGTAGACCCCCGCCTATCACTCTTGGCGCTTCAAACGGGAGGTCCCATGAACACCATCCTCATCACCGGCTGCTCGTCCGGCTTCGGCCTTGAGACGGCACGCCACTTCCTCGATCGCGGCTACTGGGTCGTCGCCACCATGCGCACGCCGCGTGAGGACGTCCTGCCCACCTCCGACCGCCTCAAGGTCCTGGCGTTGGATATCACCGACGCGGGCAGCATCTCCCACGCCATCGAGGCGGCCGGACCTATCGATGCCCTGGTCAACAATGCGGGCGTCGGGCTCCTGAACGCCTTGGAGGGCGTCTCGATGGATGCCGTCCGCGAGGTGTTCGAGACGAACACGCTCGGCACCATCGCCATGACCCAGGCCGTGCTGCCGCAGTTCCGGGCGCGGGGGGCTGGGGTGATCGTCAACGTGACGTCCAGCGTGACGCAGCGTCCCTTGCATCTGCTGTCGGTCTACACCGCGAGCAAGGCGGCGGTGAATGCCTTTACCGAATCCCTTGCCCTGGAGCTGGATCCGTTCGGGGTGCGCGCGCGGCTGGTCATTCCCGGTCGCGCCCCGGAGACCGCGTTCGGCGCCAACGCCCGCGCCCGCATGGGCATGGACGTTCCGGAGGCCTATGCCGGCTTGGCCACCCAGGTCTTCGCTCGGTTCCAGCAGTCGACGGAGGAATTGACGCGAGCCTCGGACGTCGCGGAGGCGGTCTGGCGAGCGGTCACGGACCCGTCATGTCCGATGCGCTTACCCGCGGGCGCGGACGCGGTGGCGGAAGCTATGGCGGCCTGAGCCCTGGGCTCTGCGATCTCGGCTTCACCTTCCTTCAGGTCACGTCAGGAACCATCGCGCTCAACGTCCCGACGATCAGCGGACCGGCGCTCTTGGCTGCCTGCCGTCATCATCACGCCTTTCGGGATGCCGCGCTCGAAGGGCCTCCGGTACGCGTTCTGACCAAGATGTGGGCGGGAGCGGCTCCCGCCCGGCATTCCTCAAGGAGAACGACGATGACGACCGGTAAGGTAGTGGTGGTGGCAGGGGTCGGACCGGGTAACGGGGCAGCACTCGCCCGGCGTTTTGCGGTCGGCGGCAACCGTGTGGCGATGCTCGCGCGTGACAAGGCCCGTGTGGACGCACTCGCTGCGGATATCGACGGAGGGCAGGTTTATGCCTGCGACGTGGCGGATGAGGGGTCGGTCAAGGCAGCCTTCTCCGCGATCAGGGCCGAACTGGGTGAGGTGGACACGCTCCTGTTCAACGCCGGCAGCGGTGCCTTCGCAGATGTCGAGAACATCACGGCCGAACAGTTCGAGGCATCCTGGCGGGTGAACGCGCTCGGCGCCTTCCTCTGCTCCCGCGAGGTGATCCCCGCCATGAAGGCGGCAGGCGAAGGGAACATCGTCTTCGTCGGAGCCACGGCGTCCCGTCGCGGCAGCAAGATGACGGCCGCGTTCGCACCAGCCAAGGCGGCACAGCGCAGCTTGGCGGAGTCGATGGCGCGCTCGCTCTGGCCAGCCGGCATCCATGTCGCCCTCATCATCCTTGACGGCATCGTCGACCTTGAAAGCACGCGCCTGGGGATGCCCGGCAGCCCGATGAATTTTTCTTAGACCCGGCGGGTGTTGCCGAGATCGCGTTGGACCTGACCCGTCAGTCGCGGCGAGCATGGAGCTTCGAGGTCGAGGCTCGGCCGTTCGGTGAAACTTGGTAGGTCAACGGCTAGCCTGAGACGGCGGAAGAGCCTGCCACCTGCGTTCCCGAAGTCGGTCGAGCCGTATACCACCCAACTGCGTCGTAAGAGGGAGCGTACTATCCTCGGAAGTAGTCGTAGGAATGCCACCCTTCAGGTCGTGAAGGCTGACCGGGGCGGCAGACTTACCAACTTCTCCGGGTGTTCGTGCATCAGCTTGCGCTGACGCCGGGTGTAGGGGCCGCCAATCCCATGGCGGCCCATGTGCGATCAGTCCTTCGCGCGATAAGCATCCGGTATAATGAACACATCACCGGCCCGAGCGTAGCCGCCGTCCTTGACCTCTTCTATCAGCACCATGGTGTGTGGTCGAACGGCTTCGCTAAAGTAATCGACGAACAGGTTCGTCACGCGGTGGACGATCTCTTCCTTCTGCGCGTGGCTGAGCGCCGCTTCTGGGACCTTGATGTTAGCAAACGGCATCAGTCTTCTCCACGGTGGGTGAGTTGAACGGCGGCGTGGTAGGCGGGCTGGCCCAACAGCCTCAGCGCTTCTTCTCACGTGCCTTGCGGGCGGCATCGTTCAAGGTCGTCACAGCCTCGTCGAAGCGGTGCTCAGCTTCGGCGTTGCGCTGAAAGGCGACGCGCTGCACGAGGATCTCACGCGGCGTTGGCTGCTGCTGGAACAGAGCCATGACCTCATCGATGAAGTCGGCGAGTGGCAGGTAGCCATCGCGGGTGGCTTGGCCGGGGGTCAGATCGGTCTGTACCGCCGGGGGCACCAGTTCGATCACTTCGATCCTGCCCTTCAGGACCTCTCGTAGCGATACCGTGTAGCTGTGAATGGCGGCCTTCGTCGCTGAGTAGGTCGGTGTCGCCGTCAGGGGAACGAAGGCCAGTCCGGAGGACACGTTGATCAGTGCCGCATCAGGGCGGCCGAGCAGATGCTCGATCAGGGCGTCCGTCAGCCGGATTGGGCCGAGCAGGTTGGCGGTGATCGTCGCTTCGGCGTCTGAGAGGTCGCGGGCCTGATCCAGCGCCTCGAAGCGCATGATCCCGGCGTTGTTGATCACCACGTTCAGGGCCGGGTGCTCGGCCACGATCCGCTGCGCGAACCCGGCGATGTCTCCGGCGTCCGCGATGTCGAGCGGCATCGCGTGCATGCCCGGGCGGCCGCTGGTGACCCGTTCCAGTGCCTCCGCCCGGCGACCGACGACGATGACGGTGTTGCCCAGATCGTGGAAGCGATGCGCGAGAGCCTCTCCGATCCCGGAGCCGCCTCCGGTGATGAGAATGGTGTTGCCTGAGATGTTCATGACGGCGACCTTCGTTGTTGTCGCCGACGAAATTATCGATCACGCTCTCCAGGCTGAAGTAGGCACCGAAAAGATTTGTACTTACCGAAAGGAGAGCGTCGGATGCGTAGGGCTACCCCGGATCCCATCATCGAGGCCCAACGGAAGGGACCGATCCCGAAGGACGTCGATCCGACGATCGAGGTGCTGGTGAACGACATCATTGCCAAGGTGGCCGACAAGTGGACCATGCTGATCCTTGAGGCTCTGGACGAGCATGGCACCCTACGGTTCACGCAACTCGGCAAGGCGGTGGGTCGGATCAGCCAAAAGATGCTGACGCAGACGGTCCGGCAGATGGAACGGGATGGTCTCGTGCGACGCACCGTGCATCCGGTGATCCCGCCGCACGTGGATTACACGCTGACGCCGCTCGGCCAGAGCTTGGGGGCGGCGTTCTGTGGTGTGTGGATCTGGGCTGAGACGCACCACGCTGAGATCGAGCGCGCACGTCGGGCGTTCGCGGCGGCGGTTGAAGCGTCCGATGTGTCCGCCTGCGTCGAAATACCGTGAAGGCTACAGGGTTGCTTTAAACGGTTTGCGGACCCTGACCCTTGCCTGGAAGCGGACATGCCGCATTCGACCCTCCATCGCCGTCCAGGGCAGTGAGGCGATCATCGGTCTGGTGCCTCCGAGTATCCTGGATTGCGTCGACGCACCTGCCTATCGCCGTTACTACCGCTCAATCCGGTCCTGCGAGAGGGTTCTCCTGCTTGCGCGTCAATTATAAGGAAGCGCAACTCATGTGGGGGTATGATCCGGCCTTGCTTGCGACCATGTTCGGCGTGGCGCTGCTGGGTGGCGGTGTGGACGCTATCGCAGGTGGTGGCGGCCTGATAACCGTGCCGGCACTGATCCTTGCAGGGCTCGACCCGGTTAGTGCGGTAGCGACTAACAAGCTGCAAGGCAGCGTTGGCGCCTGCTCGGCGACTATGGCTTTTGCCAGACGCGGGCTGATCGTATGGGCGCAAGTTTGGCCAATCGCGCTCGCTGCCGCCGCCGGTTCAATCCTCGGCGCGCTGTCCATTGGGCTGTTGCCGCGAGCCGTTCTGGATGCTGGCGTTCCGGTACTGCTCGTCGGGATTGCTCTCTATTTCGCCTTTGGACCACGAATGAGCGAACAGGATGCGACCGCGCGCCTTTCACCGGCTGCGTTCGCACTGAGCTTCGCACCAGCTGTGGGGTTCTATGACGGAGTGTTCGGCCCTGGTGCCGGCGCCTTCTACATGATCGGCTTCGTGACGATTCTCGGCCTCGGTGTTGTAAGAGCGACCGCACACACGAAGCTAGCCAATGCCGCAAGCAATCTCGGCAGCCTCGGCCTGTTCGTCGTCGCGGGTCATGTGGTGTGGCCAATCGGATTTGTCATGACGGTTGGTGCCTATCTTGGTGCTCAGATCGGCTCAGCACTCGCGGTCCGCATGGGCGCCAAGCTCATTAGGCCGCTTCTAATCACCATTGCTAGTGCAATGGCTCTACGTCTACTCTCCGATCCCACCAACCCGTTGCGTATGGCGGCAGTAGCCCTGCTGCCGAGTTTTGGAATCTGAAAAAGCGTGAGCATCCGAGCGTGCGCGAACTGCGGGTGCCCAATGACCCGGTTGCTCTAGGGCACGTTCAGCGGACGTATCCGGGTGTCCATGTCAAGGATAGGTGTCGGAGAGGCAGCCGCGACAACCCTTGCGCTTGTCGTGCACGAACTCGCCACCAACTCCCTCAAGTACGGTGCTCTCTCGATTTCTACCAGGACCCTCGACGTCTCCTGCTCCCTCTCCGAGCTTCCGCATTCGCGGGAAGTCGACCGAAAGCGGACCGGCGCCTATCCTGAAGAGTTTCGGTCGCCGCGAGGCGTACGAAAGTCGTGGATGAACGAACCCGCGGGATGGCGGGCGGTCCTATGGGGATTTGGGTTAGGCGTCGCCCCCAGGGGCGGGGCAACGGTGGGCAAACCTCGCCGGTTGCGAGGCTGAGGGCTGCCGGACTGGCGGGCCCCCGGGTCTTGGCGAAGCCGACCGGGGTTCGACGATCGCGGTTGCGCGGCCCATCCTGGCATTCGGCACACGGTGAGGCATGCCCCGGGGCGCGGCTCCGCGGGTGGTTGGCGGCGTCAGGCCATGCCGGGTCATGGCGAACCGGCCCGGTGCGACGTGGAGCGGAACGGCGGCCCCCGGGGCTGATGCCAGCCCGCGAAGGACCCGACGATCATCATGGGACCGCCGCAGCAGGGGCAAGGCGAGCGGGCCTTGCCGGGGCTGTCCTGCGGATCGGGCGCGTCGGCGGTGGGGCGAGGCGGGGCCGGGACGCCGAGGATCGCGCGGATGTGGGCCAGGCCTGCCTTCCGGTTTGCGCCCGTGAGGAGGCCGTAGTGCCGGATGCGGTGGAAGCCGCGCGGCAGGACATGGAGCAGGAAGCGCCGGATGAACTCCGTGGCCGACAGGGTCATGACCCGCGGCCGTCCGGCCTCGTCGCGCCGGTAGTCCTTGACGCGGAAGCTGACACTCGCCCCGTCGAAGGCGAGGATGCGTCGGCTGGAGATTGCGACGCGGTGGGTGTAGCGCGCCAGGTAGGCGAGCACGGCCTTCGGCCCGGCAAACGGCGGCTTGGCGTAGACCACCCAGCGCTTCCTGCGCACCGGGGCGAGCGCGCGGGCGAAGGCTCTGGGATCCGAGAGCGGAGCCAGGGTGCCGAAGAAGACGAGCGTCCCGGCCTCGTGGAGGGCGGCGAGCCCTTCGAGGAACAGGCGGCGGAACAGCATGCCCAGCACCCGCACCGGCAGGAGGAAGGCAGGGCGCAACGCGACCCATCGGGTCCCGTCCGGCGAGAGGCCTCCGCCGGGGACGATCATGTGGAGATGGGGATGGTGGGTCATGGCCGAGCCCCAGGTGTGGAGCACGGCGGTGAGACCGATGCGGGCCCCGAGGTGCTTCGGGTCGGCGGCGATCCGCATCATGGTGGTGCTCGCCGCTCGGAACAGCAGGTCGTAGACGGCGGCCTTGTTGTGGAAGGCGATGGCGGCGATCTCGGCCGGCAGGGTGAAGACGACGTGGAAGTAGCCGACCGGCAGGAGGTCGGCCTCGCGCGCGGCGAGCCAGTCGCGGGCCGCCGCACCCTGGCAGCGGGGGCAATGCCGGTTGCGGCAGGAGTTGTAGGCGATGCGCAGGTGGCCGCACGCATCGCAGCCCTCGACATGGCCGCCGAGGCTGGCCGTGCGGCAGTGCTCGATCGCCGCCATCACCTTCAGCGTGTCCAGGCTCAGATGGCCGGCCTGATCGGCGCGGTAGGCTGGACCGGCGGCGCGGAAGACGTCGGCCAGTTCGATGGTGGCGGCCGTCGTCGTGCCCGTCGTGGCGGGCATCGCCTCAGCCCGGCGCGGGCCCCTGCCTGTGGAACAGGGCGAGCCTGTCGAGGGGGCTGGTCACGGCCCGCACCGTCCGGGTGGCGACCTTGGCGTAGAGGGCGGTGGTGTCGAGCCGGCTGTGCCCGAGCAGAACCTGGATGACGCGGATGTCGACGCCGTCCTCCAGGAGATGGGTGGCGAAGGAGTGGCGCAGGGTATGGGGACCGACGCGCTTGGGGATCCCGGCCGAGCGCGCCGCCTCGACGACGACGCGGTGCAGCTGGCGCGTGCTGATCGGCCGTGTCCAGTCCTGCCCGGGGAACAGCCAGCCCTGGCGCTGCAGGACGCCCTGCCGGTGCCCCTCGCGCCACCAGCGCCGCAGCAGGTCCAGGAGATCGGCCGACAGCATGGCGTTGCGGTCGCGGCCGCCTTTGCCACGCTCGATCCGCAGGAGCATGCGGGTCGAGTCGACATCGCCGATCCGAAGCGCGGCGACTTCGGCCACGCGCAGTCCCGCGCCGTAGGCGAGGGACAGGGCGGCGAGATGCTTCAGGCAGACCGTGGCATCGAGCAGACGCCCGACCTTGCCGGCGCTCAGCACGTCGGGCAGGGTGCGCGGCTGGTTGAGGCGGACCAGCCCCCGGGCGAGATCGGGGCGGTTGAGCGTCTGGACGAAGAAGAAGCGCAGGGCGGAGACGATGGCGTTCATGGTCGGCACGCCGAGGCCGACCTCCTGCTGGGCGATCTGGAAGCGGCGCAGGTCGTCGCCGGTCGCGGTATCGGGTGATCGCCGCAGGAAGGCGGCCAGCCGCCCGACGTCGCGGATGTAGTTGCGCTGCGTCGCCCGGGAGAACCGGCGCAGGGTCATGTCGTCGATCAGGCGCTGGCGCAGCGAGCCGCCGGCAGCGGCGGGAACGGCGAGGATGGTCATGGGATGGCTCCACTCGAAGTAAGGGAGCCGGGATCGTCCGCCCGGGCTGGGCGGCGCTCAATTGGCGCAGGGCGCTCGGGTCAATCCGCTAGCCTCGAAGCTGCCACCCATCCCGCGCGAGCGGGTTCGTTCATCCACCCATCGCGGTCGTTCAAGCAAATCGGGGGGCTTGTGAGCGGAACGACGGCCCCTCGGCGAGGGAATCGCGAAGATCCCGATCCGTGTTGCCATCCTCAATCTAAGGGGCATTACACGGTTCGTTTGACGGTACTGGTCGCATCACCCCGACCGCGGTAGCATCCCACGATGCTCAGGTCCCTCGCCCTTCTCCGGCAGACGGCGCAGCCCTCCTCGGTCATCGGCGACGGGGACGAGCACATCACGATCGTCGACGGCGGCACCGACTACGCAAGGCCCTGGCATTGGCACGACGGCCTCATGCTGCTGTTGCCCTGGTTCGGCGTCCTGAACCTGAAACACGAGGGGCGACGCGACGGTGACTGGGTCTCCGACGACCGTTTCGCCATCGTCCCCGCCATGCACGCCCATGACACGAGCGCCTGTCGTTCCAACCAGACCCACATCGCCCTGTACATCGACGACAAGGCCTTACGCCGCATCGAGACGCGGATCGGCTCGCTCGAACGCGTCCGAGCATCGATCCGCAGGATCGCCATGTTTCCGGTCACACCGGAAATCCGCACCTTGCACTCGCTGTGTCGCGACGGCGGCGGTGACGCGGTAGGGCTGGAGGCCGTTCGCGACCATCTCTCAACCGCGTTGCTCATCCGGCGCCTCGGAGCCATCGAGCGGGGCCGGACCCTCCCCTCGGCTTCGCATCGGGGTCAGGGCGCGGTCTTGGTTCGCGAGGCGAAGGCCTTCGTCGCCGCACGCATGGACCAGGACGTCCCGCTCGACCTTCTGGCCGATCGCCTCGGCGTCTCGCGTCGGCATCTGACCCGCCTGTTCCAGGCCGAGGTCGGTCAATCGGTCGGAGCGTTCCAACGGGCCCACCGCCTCGACGCCGCCAAGGACCTGTTGATCTCCACGGACCTTGCCGTCGACGAGATCGCGTTTCGGGTCGGCTTCGAGAGCGGTTCTGCGCTGTCGCGCGCCTTGCGCCAGCGTGACGGCGTGGCGGCCACGGACATCCGTTCCTCCTTGAACGCGATGGCCCGCCCGGTCGCGAGGTAAGGCCCGCACGGTCGCGCGGCCGCTCCCGGTTCCTGCAACGATACGGGTTCACAGCGCCTCCGAGATTTGGAGCGCCCCGATCGAGGGACGGAAGCCATGAGCGAAGTCGAGGTCGTCCGTGTCTTCACGTCCGGCGGCGCGGGAGGAAATCCCTGCCCTGTGGTCGTTGATGCCGGCGCCATGGACGCGGACGCGATGCGGGCGGTCGCACGGCGGCACGGTCATGAGAGCGGCTTCGTACTGACAGCCGAGGACGACACGCACGACTACAGGTTCCGGTTCTTCGTGCCGAACCATGAGATGGAGATGTGCGCCCACGCCACCATCGGCGCGCTTTGGATCCTGGCCCGGAAGGGACGGGTGACGACAGCCTCGGTCCGGATCGCCACGGCGAGCGGTCCCGTCACCGGGTTCGTGAGAGGGCGCGAGGACGGGTCATGGCGCGTCGAGATCACCCAACCCGCCGGACGGGTGGTGCCGCTCGCGCCGGATCGCGTGGACGCCGTCTGCGCGGCCTTGGGCATCGGTCGCGATGTCCTCGCGGACCTCCCGGTGCACAATGCCGCTACCTCCCGCGTGAAGACCCTCGTGCCGATGCGTCTACCGGAGGGCCTTCACGCCCTTGCCCCCGACCCGGCATCCGTCGAGGCTGCCTGCCGGACCATCGGTTCGACCGGGCTTTACCCCTACGCCGTGGTCGACGGGCCGGGTCGTGCATTCGAGGCGCGCCAGTTCCCGCGGTCGTCCGGTTACCCGGAAGATGCCGCGACGGGCATCGCCGCGGCGGCGCTCGCGTTCGGTCTCCTGCACGACGGAACCATCGAACCCGATGATCGCCCGATCCTGATCCACCAAGGTCGGGCCATGGGCTGCCTGTCGGAGATACAAGTCCGGATCGGCTTCGCCGGGGACCGCCCCGTCGGCTGCCTGCTCGGGGGTGAGGTTGCGCCCGGGGCTGAACTTCGTCCCGGTCCCGAAGGAACGCCGGCATGAACGCCATGATCCTCGCCCGCCTGGCGGCAGCCGGGTTGGCCTTGCAGCGACCGACGATGCCGGCGGCCAACTACGTCCCGTTCGCGCGCGCTGGCTCCCTCCTGTTCGTGGCTGGGCAGACGCCGGTGCAGGACGGCATACCCCGGTATCTCGGCATCGTCGGCGAGGATGTGACGGTCGAGGACGCACAGGCCGCGGCACGCCTATGCGCCCTCAACATCCTCGCCCAGGTCGGCGTCGCCCTCGGGAATGAGCCCCGTCGCGTGCGCTGCCTTCGGCTCGGCGGGTTCGTCCGCTCCCGGGATGCCTTCACCCAACAGGCGCGCGTCATGGACGGCGCCTCGGACAGACAGAAATGCAATGAACGTCGGCGGCACTCCCAGGATGAAATTCATGTGAATGGCCCAGCATGGCAGCCGGCACAATTAATGTCCGCTATGGGGAAGCGGCCGCGGCTGCTCGAATGACCGGGATGGGCGCAAAGCGGAACGTCCGCTATTGGTATTCTCGGGCCTACAGTGAACGGACGGCGCTTCGACGCTCCGCTGCACGCGTCGAACGCCTGTCGCGCCCGCTAAATTCCGTTCACCCTATTCTTAGCAAGCCTATCGCCGGCGTACCGACGACCCTCTCCGCTGGCCTTCCCTTCCCCAGCCCCGAGGCGGTACGCCTACCGCCGCCATAAGCTCTCCGCTGCCCTGCCATCCGCTCAGCCGCTTTCGAGGCTCTCAGTCTAAAGGCAGGCTTTCATGATCAATACTCTTTGTTCATTCGAGCCTGCGGCTGGGATGCCTTAAGTCGTCCTTGGATTCTTAATGAACCCGAGCCACTTTTTAGGCACGAGTGCGTGCAGGCGCGGTACGGTCCGTTGGTTTAAGCCGGGCACGCCAGATGGAGCGCTCGACCAAATCTCCGATCACGCTCGCCAGAACTTCGGCGACAGCCTCGCTGCCGCGGGCGTTGAGAGTCCGCTGAGAGACGACCACGGAGAGCCGCCAGGATGGGGTCGGATCTACGATCGGGATAGCAACCATCTCTCCGCGCTCGATCTCCGCAGCCAATGCGAAGTGCGGCATGACAGTCGCAAACGCCTGAGCTCGCACCAGCTCTGCGATCGCCGGCAAGCTCTCGCAATCCGTAGCAACCGGTGTGACGTCGTGGCGGGCCCCAAGCTGCTCAATCACGACCCGAAGGACGTTCGGCCGCCCTGGAAGTACGACAGGTAAGTTCTGCTTGAAGACTTGTTCGAATTTGATTTCATGCTGCGCCGCCAGCGGGTGGGCTGCCGGGACGACGAACATCAGAGCCTCGACCATCATTTCGGTCCAAGCCACATGCTCGAAGGCCTTGTGGTCGTAGAGCAGCGCCACATCCAGGCGGCCGGATTGAATCCACTCGTCGAGCGTACCGCTCATGGCTTCGACGATGTGCAGTGTGATGTTAGGCAATGCCATCGCCATCGCGCGATGCAACGGCAGGGACAGGCCCCGGCAGGCCGACGTCGGCAGTCCGACCGAAATGCGCCCGCTCGGACTCGTCGATTGGGATCGAACACTCTCTTTGGCTCGCTCGACCTCTTGGAGGATACGTCGGGCATGCTCGTAGAATTTAAGCCCCAGCTCTGTCGGTGTAACGCCCCGGGCATGCCGGAACAGCAACTCGATGCCGAGCTCCTCCTCGAGATTTCGCATCTGCTGGCTGAGAGAGGGCTGTGCGATCCGCAAGACCTCGGCGGCCCGAGAGACATTTCCGCTCTCGGCGATCTGGGCGAAATAGCGAAGCTGACGAAGATCCATGCTGATCCTATCGAATCTTCGGTAGCATCGGCGCAGCGCGCCGCCGATGTCAAACTGCTCTAGCGCTGTGCAATCTGCGCAAGCTATGTGCACGAGGGCATGTTTTTCGATGTGTTCACAGTGGGTTGGTGAGCGCATCCTCCGGTGTAAATCGCCTATGATTAATGCTCATAGGAAATTCCGATACCTCGTATCGGAATTTGGTCTTTGATGATGGCTGTATTCGGCGCGTAGCCTTGCGTTAATTCGCCGAGCATCAGGGCCGAACCCGGGCTGCTATCTGGAAATCGGAGACCATAGCATGGATGCGCACAAGTATTTGCGCGGCCTCTCTCTGGCTGCCCCGCTGATACTCACTATCCCGGATGCGGCCCTGGCGCAGCAGGAGCCGTGTATCGGCAATTCTGCAGCGATAACTGGTCCTGCGGCCTTCGGTGGACAGGCCATCAAGATGGGTGCCGAGATCGCCATCGACGAGATCAACGCCAAGGGCGGCGTTCTGGGCAAGCCGTTGCGCTTCGTACAGTACGACGATGCAGGCGCTCCGCCTCGCGGCGTCGACAACACTCGCCGCATCGCACTCGCTGACAAATGCGTGGTGGTTCTGGGCGGCTACCACTCTACCGTCTCGGTGGCGCAGGTCGAGCCAGTCCATGCCATCGGCATCCCGTTCGTCGGAGTGCTGGCCGCCAACACCCAGGCGATCGAGAACGGTCGCAGCCCGAACTACATGTTCCGCGTCTCAGCCAAGGACAAATGGGTCGCCCGCTTCCTGGTGGAGCAGGCAGCGAAAGTTTCGAAGAGTGGCAAGATCGCGTTCTTCTACGAGAACACAGGTTGGGGCAACGGTGCGGTGCCCGATGTCAAGGCGGCGATCGCCAAGGCCGGCAAGGAGCTTGTCGCTACCGAGACCTTCAACTGGAACGATCAGGACATGACCCCGCAGGCGATCCGCGCACGGGACGCGGGCGCGGATGTGGCCCTTTTCTGGGCTCTCGACCGCGAGGGCAATCAGCTGGTCCGCTCGATGGACAAGGTCGGCTACAAACCCACCGTCATCGGCGCCTGGGGCATCGCCGGCAATCTCGGCGAGCTTGCTGGCCCACTCGCTAACGGCATCGAGGTTGTCCAGACCTACAGCTTCATGGGTGATCTCGACCCGAAGGGTCAGGCGCTCTGGCAGAAGGTTCAGGCCAAGTACGGACTGAAGGATCCCTCGCAGATCAAGATGGGCTCCGGCATCGCCAACACCTACGACGCAGTCCACATCGTGGCTCAGGCGATCGAAAAAGCTGGCGCTTATGATTGGAAAAAGGTCCGCGAAGCTCTCTACCAAGTCAAGTACGACGGCTTGGTCGCCAAGTACGACCCCGCCTTCGACGCCTCCGACCCGGAGCGGCAGGACGCGATCTTGCCGAGCTACTACAAGCTGACCGTCTGGTCCGACGGCAAGCTGCTGCCGATTGGACAGACTCCCTACGGTAAGTCGAACTGAGGCACGCGCCTTTCACCCCTTCCCTAGCGGGAGGGCTGGGGCGGTTCGTCCGGATCCCCCTCGCCGGGCCGGACCGCCCCGACTCCTGTGGACGCTCTGCACGCTTCGCATTGAGAGGCCCGCGCAGTCATGACGACCGCCCTGCAGTATACCCTTTCGGGCTTGGCGATCGGGGGCATCTACGCCTTGGTCGCGCTCGGCTTCCACATCATGTGGTCGGCTGCCAAGGCCGTGAACTTTGCCCACGGCGATACTCTGATGATCGGCGCCGTGATCGCCGTGATGGGCCTTGACGCCGGCATTCCGCTGCCGCTCGCCTGCCTACTGGCAGTTCTGGCGGGGGGAGTATTCGGCGTCGTGCTGGAGCGCCTTGCGGTGCGGCCATTCATCGGCGCTAACGCCTCGATCGGCTGGATGCTCACCACCATCGCGGTCGGCATCATGGCGGAAGCTCTCGCCACCATGCAGTTCGGCGGCTTCTCACGCCCGCTGCCCTCGCCTGGCGTCGCCCGAGCAATCTCGGTCTTCGGAGCGGGCGTCTATCCTCAGGAACTGGTGATCCCGGCTGTCGCAGTGCTGGCGATGATCGGTCTGCACCTGATGCAGCGGCACACGCTCGTAGGGCGTGCGATGCAAGCGGTCGCCCACAACCGCCAAGCCGCGGCCCTTATGGGCATCGACGTCGACCGGATCGTGATGTTCTCTTTCGGTCTTGCCGCCCTGCTTGGCGCTGGAGCGGGCGTACTTGTTGCCCCCGTGATCCAGGCTTCGGCCAGCATGGGCGTGCTCCTGGGTCTCAAGGGTTTCGCGGTCGCGATCATCGGCGGGATCACCAGCGGGCCAGGCGTCGTCGTGGCCGGCCTCGCTTTTGGCATCATGGAGAAGTTCGTCGAAGGCTACGTCTCGACGGCGGCCCGCGAGATCGTCGGCTTCAGCGTGATGATCTTGGTGCTGCTCGCCTGCCCTCAGGGCCTGTTCGGTCGCCGGGAGATCTTCAAGGTATGAAGGCTCTCCACCTCATCGGCTTCGCGCTATTCGCCGCGATCCTCGTCGCCGTGCCGCTCACCTCCGGCAACGAGTACGAGCTACGCCTGTTCATGCTGTTCCTGATCTACGGCCTGATCGCGGTCGGTCTGAACGTCCTGGTCGGCCTCACCGGCCTCGTTTCGCTCGGGCAGGCGGGACTGTTCGCGCTTGGATCCTATGCCGGCGCGATCCTGGCGATCCGTCTCGGCCTGGACCTCGTGCTCGCGAGCCTTGGCGCTGCTGTCGTGGCGGGGGTCTTTGGCGCGGCGCTCGCTTATCCGAGCGTGCGCGTCCGCGGCGTCTATCTCGCCGTGGTGACGATCGCCTTCGGACTCATCGTCGAGAACGTCGCGATCGAGTGGCAGGGGCTGACCGGCGGCACCACCGGGCTCAGCGGCATCCCAGGCCCGAACCTACTTGGTTACCCCCTATCGGGTTACGCCTTCTACGCCGTGCTCGCCGTCACCCTCTTCCTGGGGACGCTCGCGACGCACAACCTGAAGCACTCTGGCTACGGCCGGGCGATGCTGGCTGTCTCTCAGAGTGAGACCGCGGCGCGCAGCCTCGGGATCGGCGCGACGGGCATCCGGACGCTTGCCTTCGCGGTCGCAGCTGTGACGGCGGGCGTGGCCGGCAGTTTCTATGCCTTCCTCAACGCCTACATCTCGCCCGACATTTTCACGTTCTCGGATTCCGTTCGCTTCCTGCTGATGGTGATCCTGGGCGGAGCGGCCTCGACCTTCGGGCCGGTGCTCGGGGCCTTCATCCTCACCTACCTGCCGGAGGTTCTGCAGCGCTTTGCGGAGTGGCAGAAGTTCGCCTACGGCGCGCTGCTCCTCGCCGTGATGTTCGGACTGCCAGGCGGCATCCTCGGCACGCTCGGCAATGTCTACGCCCGGCTGCGCCCGGGTCCGCGCGGTGTCGACCCGGCTGACGGTACGGCCGCCAGCGCGATCCTGGCTGGGCGTGCACCCGCCGCGCTGGAGACGAACGGTCTCACCGTCCGCTTCGGTGGCCTGACGGCTCTCGACGCGGCAACTGTCCGGGTCGCTCCCGGTGAGATCCACGCCTTGATCGGTCCGAACGGTGCCGGCAAGTCAACTTTCGTCAACACGATCTCGGGTTTCTACCGGCCGAGCGACGGTGGTGTGCGTCTCGACGGCACCGAACTCGCCGGTCGGAAGGTCCACGACATCGCCCGGCGTGGCCTGGCCCGTACCTTCCAGAACACCGAGCTGTTCGGACAGATGACGGTGCTGGAGAACGTTATGGTCGGCGGCTTCCCTCATCTTGGCTACGGTTTGCCGAGCGCGATCCTGCGCACGCCCCGCTTCCGCCGCGAAGAGGCTGCTTGCCACGCTGCAGCCATCGGCCTGCTCGACTTCGTCGGCCTCACGGACGCGGCTAACGAGCAGGCGCGCTATCTGCCCTTTGGCCATCAACGCCGTCTGGAGATCGCCCGGGCGCTCGCCACACGACCTCGCCTGCTTCTCCTCGACGAGCCCGCCGCCGGCTTGACCACCGGGGAAATCGACGAGCTGGAGGTCATGATCCGCAAGATCGCCGGACTTGGTGTGTCGGTGCTGCTCATCGAGCACCACGTCGACCTGATCATGGCAGTCGCCGATACCGTGACGGTACTCGACTATGGTCAGATCATCGCGAGCGATCGGCCGGACGTCGTGCAGGCCGATCCGCGGGTGATCGAGGCCTATTTCGGCGGCCCTTCCACCATCCTCAGCGAGGAGGCTGCTTGATGACCGACGCTCCCCTTCTCTCGGTCGATGACCTGGAGGTGCGATACGGCGCGGTCACCGCGCTGCGCGGCGCCAGCTTGAGCGTTCGCCGCGGCCAGCTCGTCGCTGTGATCGGCAACAATGGGGCCGGCAAGACTTCCCTGATGCGCGGCCTCACCGGGCTTGTGCGGCCGAGCGCCGGGCGTGTCCTGTTCAAGGGGGAGGAGATCACGCGGCTTGCCGCCCACGCCAAGGTGGCCCGTGGCCTCGTGATGGTGCCGGAGGGGCGGCTGATCTTCCCCGACCAAACGGTCGAGGACAACCTCATCCTGGGCGCCTATGCCCACGGCGGTCTGAAGACGATGCGGTCGAAGGAGACCCTGGAACGATCGCTCGCCCTGTTTCCGCGGCTGCGTGAGCGTCTTCGTCAGCCCGCAGGCAGCATGTCGGGCGGCGAGCAGCAAATGCTGGCCATCGCCCGCGGCTTGATGGCCGAGCCCGACCTCCTCGTCATCGACGAACTCTCGCTCGGCCTCGCCCCCCGGATCGTCGAGCAACTGATCGGCGTCCTGCGCGACCTCAACCGGCAGGGCCTCACCATTCTTCTCGTCGAGCAGCTCGCATCCTACGCGCTCGCCATCGCCGACCACGCCTTCGTGGTGGCACAGGGGCGCGTGGTGCGGGACGGCCCGAGCGTGCTTCTCGCCCGCGATCCGGAGGTCATGGAAACCTTCCTCGGCAAGAAGAAAGCCGCCTGAGAACGACACCTCGAAGACCCGATCCGACGCGGCACCAGGCGGCGCTGCGAACGGTCTCTCATGCCCGATAAGGAACCGTCATGCCCCAGCGCGTCGTCGACCTGAGCCTCCTGATCGAGGACAACATGCCGGCCCACAAGCTCTTTCAGAGGCCGGTGCTCACCACCCATCTCAGCCACGAGAGCTCCGCTGCCCTTGAACTCGGCGTCCCCGGCGACGCAATGACGTTCCAGACGAACTTCATCGCGATGCTGGACCATGTCGGCACGCACGTCGATGCGTTCCTCCACGTGAACCCGAACGGCCAACCGGTCGACGAGATGCCGCTTGAGATGTTCATGGGTAAGGCGGTGTGCTTCGACCTGCGCCACATCCCCGACCTCGGCGACATCACGGTCGCCGATATGGAGGCGGCTGAGGCCAAGAGCGGCGTGAAGATCGATGGTCACATCGTCCTGCTCTGCACCGGCTTCCACGCTCGCAACTACCCGGGGCCCGACTCGGTCTGGAAGAATCCGCTGCTCACCGCGGAGGCAACCAAGTGGCTGCACGCGCGTGGCTCGAAGATGCAAGGCGTCGAGGGTCCCTCCACCGACAAGCCGAGCGACAACATTTTCGCCCAGCACCGTCTGTGCCGAGACCTCGGCATGAGCCACTGGGAGTGGCTGGTGAACCTGGAGGAACTCCTGGGCAAGGGCGAGGTCCAGTTCTTCGGCGTGCCCCTGAAGTTCAAGGGCGGGTCCGGCTCGCCGGTACGCGCCTTCGCCATCGTCAACGACTGACTCGATCGCGGCGCCTCTTGGGCGCCGCCCAAGACGGGAGGGTGGTTCGATGACGGCCGAATTCGACTTCATGACCGCGCTCGAGTTGCGCCGGCTCGTCGCGACGCGCGCGGTCTCCCCGGTTGAGCTGACTGCGCGAGCCCTCTCGCTGGCAGAGTCCAGCCAAGCGACGCTAAATGCATTCTGCCACCTGATGGGGGACGAGGCCCGCGCCGCCGCCCGGCGGTCCGAGGAGGCGGTGATGCGCGGTGGAGTCCTCGGGCTCCTCCATGGTCTACCGGTCTCGGTGAAGGATCTGATCGCGGTAGCAGGCGTGCCCTATGCTTCGGGCTCGCGCGCCATGGCGGGCAATATTGCGGCCGCTGATGCCCCCTCCGTCGAGCGGCTGCGGGCTGCGGGCGCGATCATCATCGGCAAGACCACGACAAGTGAATTTGGGGCCAAGCCGGTGGGCGACTCGCCGCTCACCGGAATCACCCGACATCCCTGGAATCTCGAAAAGACGCCGGGCGGATCGAGCGCCGGCGCGGCCGCCTCGGTGGCGGCCGGGATCACGCCGTTTGCCGTGGGGACGGACGGCGGCGGATCCTTGCGCATCCCGGCCTCGCTCACCGGGCTCGTAGGACTCAAGGCCCAGTTCGGGCGCGTGCCGGTCTGGCCAACATCGGCGACGCCGACGCTGGCCCATGTAGGCTCCCTCGCACGCAACGTGGTCGATGCGGCCCTGCTAACGACTGCGATATCCGGCTACGACCCGCGCGATCCCTTCGCGGTGGCTGGCCCGGTGCCCGATCTTCTCGGCGCTGCGCAAGCTTCAGTGGCCGGCCTGCGCGTCGCCTGGAGCGCGACCCTCGGCTACGCCCGTCCCGATCCGGAGGTTGCCGCGATCGCCCGCACGGCCGCCCTGGCGCTCGCCGACCAGGGCGCGGTGGTCGAGGAGATCGACACCGTCTTCGAGACCGACCCGGCAGATCTCTGGACCGCGGAATTCTACGCCGGCATCGGGACCAGGCTGCGCGGCATCCTCGAGACCCGCCGCGACCTGCTCGATCCGGCGGTCGCCGACGTGCTCGACGCCGCGCTCGCCCAGGAGATGCGTGGGTACTACGAGACGGTTTTCGCGCGCTACGCGCTGCGTGACCGCATGGTCCGCTTCTTTGCGGACCATGACGTCCTGCTCTCGCCGACCCTGCCGATCTCGTCCCTGGAGGCCGGCCGGAACATCCCCGAGGGGCTCGGCGACCGCAGCCTCGTCTCCTGGGCGTTCTACACTTATCCCTTCAACCTCACTGGTCAGCCTGCGGCCTCCGTCTGCGCGGGCCTTGCCCCGGACGGCATGCCGGTCGGTCTCCAAATCGTCGGCCGCACTCTGGGCGAGGCCGACGTGGTGCGAACGGCTGCGGCGATCGAGCGAACGCAGCCGCCGGGCTACAACATCCGACCAAACCAAGGCTGGTGAGAGGCAGTGCTGGTGGAAGCGGCCCAGGCCAGCGGCTCGACCGAGGGGCCCAATGAGCCCCTCGCCGCGCAACCCGTAGAACCGCGTGCGCTAGACGCGCCCGGTGGTGCTGAGGATCTCTTGAACTCAGGCTGATGAGATCAGGGCTGAGGCGCGCAACTGCGAACGACACCGTTCTCACGAAGATACCCAGTCGAGCATCCGATTATTCGATCACCGTCGAGCTGATGATGACGCAAGTACAAGCGGGCCAGTTGCTTGAGAGCCTCGACCGGTCGGATTTCACGGCGAAGCACTGGCGCATGTACGTGACCGCCGCGCTCGGCCATTTGTTCGACGGCTTCGACATCAACATGATGGGCTTCGCGTTGCCCGGCATCGTCGCGGCCTTCACGCTGAGCCCGGCCGAGGCCGGCGTCCTGGCTTCCAGCGTCTTCATCGGCATGCTGATCGGCTCGACCTGTGTCGGCTTCCTCGCCGATCGGTTCGGGCGCAAATGGACGATGGTCGGCTCGATCGCTGCCTACTGCGTCCTCAGCTGCGCCGTCGCGTTCGCCTGGAGCCATGACTCGCTCCTGGTGCTGCGGATCCTTCAGGGCATCGGACTGGGCGCGGAGGTGCCGCTCGTGTTCACGTACCTCTCCGAATTCATCCCGGCCCGCCGACGCGGGCTCATGCTCGCCTCGACCGTTGCGTTTTGGCAGGGCTCAAGCTTCATCGCGGCGATGGTCGCCCTCCTCGTCATCCCGGCGTTCACGTGGCGGGGGATGTTCATCGCGGGAGCCGTTCCCGGCCTCGTACTGATCGTGCTCTGGGCGCTTTTGCCCGAATCCGTTCGCTTCCTCATCGCTCGCGGTCGCCTCGACGAAGCCGACCGCATCGTTGACGGCCTCAGCACCGTCGACCCGCGGACGCTGCCGCCGACCGTCCATCGACCGCCGGCCGAGCCGGCACGCCTGAGCGCGATCCTGCGCGGCGGCTACTTCCGACCGACCGCGAGCATTTGGCTGATGCAACTCACCGGCGGGGCGGTGTTCTTCGCTGTGGCGATCTGGCTGCCGTCGATTTTCGCACGCATGGGCTTTCCGGTCGTGAAGAGCTTCGCCTTCACCGGCCTGATTGCGGGGACGGGCGCGCTGGGCAACATCGCGGGCGGCCTGCTGCTGGATCGCTGGGGGCGGCGCACGACCGTCCCGGTGTTCCTGTGCATCGGTGGTCTCCTCATGTTCGCTTGGGGGCAGGCCACCGAGTCCTGGTCGATCCTTGGGCTCGGCGCGCTGACGGCGTTCTTCGCCTCGGGTGGTGCGGGCGGACCACTCTTCGCCTACACGAGCGAGGTCTACCCGACGCGGTACCGCGCCGTCGGGACGGGCTGGGCCGCGGCCTGGCAGCGGATCGGCGGGATCGTCGCGGCGCCGGCGCTCGGATGGATGCTGGGTAACGGCGCCCCCAATTACGCCTTCTTCACCGCCCTGGGCATGCTGCTGCTGATCGGAGGCGTCGGGGGCTACCTCCTCGGCTACGAGACCCGCGGTAAATCGCTGGAAGCGGTCACGGCGGAACTCTCCGGTACGACAGGTCAGGTCTGAGACGATGCCGCACTTCGAACGCGACGGACGCCGGCTGCACTACGAACTGCTCGGCCGGGGCGACCCGGTGATGCTGATCCACGGGTTCACAAACGCCGGCTGGTCCTGGATGAACCAGGTCGCCGCTTTGGTATTCGCCGGCTACAGCGTGATCGTGCCCGATCTCCGCGGGCACGGCCTGTCGGATCCGGCAACCGACGTCACGACCGTGGACGATCTGACTCGAGACGTCATCGGGTTGCTCGACCATCTCGCGCTCGAGCGCGTCTCGGTCTGCGGGTTGTCGCTCGGGGGCATGATCGCGCTGACGCTCGCGCTCGAGCAGCCGCAGCGGATTGACCGGCTCGTCGTCGCGAACTCGCGGGCTGCGTTCAACGACCCGGCGACGGCGGATCTTGTCGCCGGCTGGGTAGAAATGTTTTGTCAGCCGGGCGGGCCACTCAAGCGTTTTCAGGCGACGTGGCCTGTGATGCTCAATGCGGCGTACCGGCAGAGCTCGGCCGGACGAGCGACCTTCGCGACGTGGTGCCGCTTAGCCGAGCGACATAACGGATCCTCGCTCGCGAACGTTGCCCTCGGCATGCGCGCGTTCGACGTCGCCGGTCGCCTCCGGACCATCACGCATCCCACCCTGGTGATCGCGGGCGAGGAGGATAAGCTGTTTCCGCCCGCCGTCGCGCGCGAGGTCAGCAACGCCGTGGCCGGTGCGCGGTTCACGGTCATTCCTGGGGCGGCGCATATCTCGTCTCTCGACAGCGCGGAGGCGTTCAATACCTGCCTGCTCGACTTCATCGCCGATTGATCGAGACCGCTGAACCCCTTGATGATGCCTTGCTGGTACGGGTGCTCCGCTCAGTGCGGTGGGACGTTCCAACCCGCTTGCTTCAGCCGGGCGCTGCCGGTCGGGCCCGTCACGAAGGCGATGAAGGCGCGTGCCGAACGCTGGACCTGAGTCCGCGTCGTGACGGCGGCGGCGTAGGGCGTACTCGCGTTGAGGGCGTCGGGCAGGAAGCCCGCGAACGCCACTCCGGGTGCGTCGATGAGTTCGCTGGCTTGTGTCAGGCCGATCGTCCCCCTGCCCGAGGCGACGGCTGCGGCGACCTCGGCTCCGGTGGTGCAGAGAACTGCCTTCGCGTGCACCGCATCGATGAGCCCGAGTCGCGTCAACATCACGTCGAAGAAGGCGCCCGACGTGCCGCCACCCCTCGGATCGATGTAGGCCACGGTGGGTGCCGCGAGGAGCGTCGCACGAAAACCCGCCTCGCCCGTCAGGTCGGGGAGAGCGGTCCCAGACTTGACGGCGGCGCCGAGCCGCATGCGTGCGACTTCGACCTTGGTCTCCGCGCGAACGTCCCCGCGCGCGACGAGCGTGTCGACGCCGGCCAAGGCGGTCATGACCACGTCGGCGTCTTCGTGCGCGGCAAGCTTGGCGAGGACGCCGCCCGCATTGGTGATCGTCAGGACGAGGTGGTCGCCGGTCTGCCGCTCGAACAACGCGATGAGGTCGCGCAGGCTCGACGCGTAGACGCCCGTTGCGAGCACGCGGATGTCGGCGGCCGCCGCGGGCGTGCTCAGCACGGTCGTACAGCAAGCGATCGACAGAAGCTGAGCTCGGCGCATGGCATCTCTCCTTGGGCGCGACGCCTCCGTCTTGCGGACCAGCGGGGCGCGCTTGATTTTGCAGCACGGAGCGCCGTGCTCCACAAACCGTGTGTCGCGTCCGCCGTTGTCTGTCCCTTATTGGGGGAGCCCTCCCCCGTCCGAGCGCGGCCCCGGTGATGCGGGACCCAGTGGTACCCGGACGCGTCTCCTCGCGGCATCGCCGCCCAATCGCCCGGGGGGCAGCACTCCCGGACGGTGATGCCGGGCTGTCGGCTAGATGGCGAAGAGCGGGCGGTAATCGAAGCTAGGGCGTGCTGCTGACATCGTCTCGCGGAACTCCCGCCCGAACCGCGGTGCAGGGCGTCGTTTATGTTCTACGCCTGCTCGCCTGGCAGGACGGGGATCAACGGGGGGCGCGTGCGGCCCA
Source organism: Methylobacterium sp. CM6246 (assembly GCF_054818005.1). NCBI lineage: Bacteria > Pseudomonadati > Pseudomonadota > Alphaproteobacteria > Hyphomicrobiales > Methylobacteriaceae > Methylobacterium > Methylobacterium sp. CM6246. The sequence goes on along the minus strand of NZ_JBTXKY010000001.1, from coordinate 3,532,120 downwards.
GTCCCAACGCGAGCGCGGCGCCCGTGGCCGTGACCAGCGCGAGCGGCAGCAAGCCCAGCGCGTAGCTGCCGCTCGCGTCCTTGATCACGCCCATCAGATACGTTCCGATGAAGGCGCCGAGGTTGCCGATGGCGTTGACCTGCGCGATCCCGGCCGCGGACGCGCCCGGCGGCAGCCATTCCGTGACCAGCGCCCAAAACGGGCCTTTGACTGCGTAGGTCCCAAGGATTGCCAGGAACAGGATCCCGACTGTCGGCCAGAGCCCCTGCGCAGCCAGCGCTGCCGCGAGACAGAGTGCGGTGAGCGCCTGAGGCCCGGCGACGTGCCAAGCTCGTTCCCCCGTACGGTCCGAGCGTCGGGCCCAGAGCACCATCAGCCCGGCCGCGATCCCGAACGGCACCGAGTTGAGCATGCCGATCTCCATCGTCGTGAGGCCGTAGGACTTGAAGATCTGTGGCTGCCAGATCGACAGGCACGCGCTCGCGCCGACACTTCCGGCGAAGATTAAGCCCGCCGCCATCACGCGCCGATCGGAGATCACCCGCCAGACGGAAGGCCGCACTGTTGGCTGCTCCGCGCGCTCCGCGGCCAGGCGTCCAATCAGCCAACCGCGCTGCGCCTCGTCGAGCCAGGGCGCTCGGTCCGGCCCCTCCGGCAGAAATCGCAGGACGAGCAGGCCGAGAACCACGGCCGGCGCCGCCTCGACGATTGACATCAGCTGCCAGCCGCGCAGACCCAGCCAGCCGTCGAGCCCGAGCAGGGCCGCCGAGATCGGCGAGCCGACGAAGTTCGACAGGGGCACGGCCACCGCGAAGAGGGCGATCACGCGGGCGCGGTAGGCCTTCGGGAACCAGCGCGTCAGGTAGAAGATCACGCCGGGATAGAAGCCGGCCTCCGCCGCGCCGAGCAGGAAGCGCACCGTGCAGAACGAGAGTGGGCCGATGACGAACGCGGTGGCCGCGGAGATGAGTCCCCAGGTGATCATGATGCGGGCCAGCCAGAGGCGGGCACCGAACCGCTCGAGCATCAGGTTGGAGGGCACCTCGAACAGGAAATAGGCGACGAAGAAGAGACCGGCGCCCAGGCCGAAGACCGAGGACGACAGGCCGGCATCGGCGTTCATCTGCAGGGCGGCGAAGCCGACGTTGACGCGGTCGATGAAGGCGACGAGGAAGCCCAGCATCAGGAGCGGCATGAGCCGCATCGTCACGCGCCGCATCGTTACCCGCTCGATCTCGGACAGGATCTCACCGCTCGCCGATGTCACGGACCGCTCCGGGATCTGAGAGACAACCGCGCGCGGCCTTTGGCCCAAGCGCGTGAGCGTGGCAGCACAGGGCGTGCCAGCCCGGATGGGTCCTTTAGGTCCCGACCCTGAGCGGGGCGGCGAGCTTGCGCAGGTAGGCGATGACCGACAGAGCGGTGATGCGACCCGTGCGGGGGTTCTCATCAGTCGGCACGTTCTCGATCGTCATCGAGAATCGCGCCGCGTCGGCCTCGACCTCGATGCGGTGGGTGTTGCGGTCGAGGATGGGGTCGGCCCAGATCTCGAGCTCAGTCCGATCCGGTCCGATGCCGGCGAGCGAGAGCGCGACCGCGACGTTGAGGTTTGCCGGAAACCCGCGGGCCGCCTCGCGTGGGCTGCCGGCAAAAACCCGCATCGGCTCGGTGATCCCAGCGATCTCGATGCCGTTTTCAACGAGGTAGGGCGCGCCGACAAGCCCGCGCACGGGCTTGCGGGTAATCATGCGCACCGTGTGGATCGTGCCCTCCGCGGCGGCCGTCACGGCGTCGAGGCCGAGCAGCGCGCCAGTCGGGACGACGATCTGCCCCCCGTGGGCGCGGGCGAGCTCCACGAGGTCCTCGTTGTCGAGGAGCGCTCCGCAGCTCAGCACGACGGCCGTCTTGCCCGCCCTCACGAACGGCCGCACGATCGCGGGGAGGTGCTGGGATGGTGCGCATTCCAGAACGATATCGGCCCGCGGCTCCAGGGCGTCGAACGCGGTGACGACCTCGGGCGGCTCGGCCAGCGCCGCGAGTTCGGCGCGAGCCTTAGCGGCGTCGCGGACCGCGACGGCGGTCAGGCTCAGTCCCGGTATAGCGCCCCCGTCGAGCGCCCGCGCTACGGCGCGCCCGACCGTGCCGAGGCCGGCGATCGCGACGCGGCCGCCTCGGACCGGCGACCTGGATGCTTCTTGCAGCGCCATTCTGGATTCCCATTCAACATGGCCGGGGAGGCTGGCCACAATCCGTCTGCATCGGCCATGCCGAGGAGCTGAATCGATCGGCCTCTATCGACTCCCGTCGCGGACCAGCGGGCAAACGCGCGGTCGCACAGAAGCCGTTCTGTCGGGCCATCTGTGTCATCAAATCGGATATTCGTTTATGGCATCAGATCGGCCGATTTAAGTTTGCTTGCGAGTCGCGGATAGACCTTCAATGTATTTCCGGCGTAGATCTTCGCCCGATCGGTGTCGGACACTTCAGCCGCATCGACATAGCGCTTGGTGTCATCGTAGGCGTGGCCGGTTTCAGGATCAGTGCCGTTCACCGCGCCCACCATCTCCGAGGCGAACAGCACATTCTCATGCGGCACGACTTTGAGCAGCAGGTCGATGCCCGGTTGATGATAGACGCAGGTGTCGAAGTAAACGTTGCGCATCAACTCGGACAGAGGCGGCCTCTTCAGGTCCTGCGCGAGACCTCTGTAGCGGCCCCAATGGTAGGGCACAGCGCCGCCGCCGTGGGGGATGATCAGGCGAAGCGTCGGGAAGTCCTTGAAGAGGTCCGAGGTGACGAACTGCATGAACGCACTGGTGTCACCGTTGATGTAGTGCGCGCCCGTCGCGTGGAAATTGGGATTGGCCGAGGCGCTGACATGCACCATGCCCGGCACGTCCAGTTCCACCATCTTCTCCCAGAGGGGGTACCAGAATCGATCGGACAGAGGTGGGTCCGTCCAGTAGCCCCCCGAGGGGTCTGGATTGACGTTGCAGCCGACGAAGCCGAGATCATTTACACAGCGCTCCAGCTCGGCCGTGCAGTTTTTTGGCGAGACGCCGGGTGTCTGTGGCAGCTGGCAGACGCCGACGAAATTCTTCGGCATCAGGCTCGCGACACGGTGGATCATGTCATTCGATACGATCGACCAGTCGAGGCTGGTGCGCGCGGTGCCAATATGGTGGCCCATGCCCCCCGCCCGCGGTGAGAACAGGGCGAGTGAGATGCCCCGCTCGCTCTGAAGCTTCAGCTGGCGCCCGCTCACACTCTCGCGGATCTCGTCGTCGCTCACTCGTAGACTGGACGGGCTCGGCGATTGAGCGGGGTCGTTGATGGCATCGATCTGACGCTTGCGCCAAGACAACAGGGCCGGCGGCTCGGTGGTGTAGTGTCCGTGGCAGTCGATCACGAGGCCTGTATAACGGGGCCCCTGCGGCGCTGGCTCGGCGCGTGCGGTGTCCATTGTGATGGCCGCGGCGACAGCTCCAAAGCCCGCGAGGCCGCGGATGAAGCCGCGGCGCTGCAGGCAGCAAGGGCAGGCGGCGGCCCCCGTCGGGTCGGTCGCGGCGATCATCGCGATCCCCCCGCAGAAGCGCGTTGGACCATGTGGGGTTCATCCGGACCTGACGGAGCCGCGAGGGCAGGACGAACGACAATCCCTAAACGTCGTAGCATGCTGGCGCCTCTAGATTTTATGCTTCAATCTCGACCGCACAACTGACGCCGCAAAGTCAAATTCGTCCAGTCGCACGGCTGACACCCCGTCCAGGTTCAGCGACGCATTTGGCCGAATGTCGCTCCCGATGGACCGGCAATCGAAGGAGGTCTGCAACTGAGCTGCCGATGATGTCACGACAACGCGTTCGAACACGATTGACCGGTGACCGTCGCTTCCCGGCACATAGCCGGCGCCCCTGAGCGACCGGCTGGACGCGGCGCCAGAAATCGGCTTGCTGGGGATGTCGGCGCTGTGTTGCCACCGCGCTCGGGGCTTATTCTCGCCGCTAAATCCTCAATCAGCAAACGGCTCGCAGTTCGAGGATATGATCTGCGATTGCGCGTCTTTAGATTAATATGCGGGGTCGCAACATAAATTGGTGCGTAGGTTTAATATTGACATGAAGCATGTTGGGTCTATTTTAATAGCGCCGATATAAATTTGTCGGCGGCGCCTCACTCTTGGTTGCGGGGTTGACTTTTACAATAAATCTAAAATCTTCTGATTGGTCCTGCTGTGCACAGCAGATAGCTCCTCTCGCACCACTTTTGCTCCCCTCAAACCCCTTCTCATCAGAGTGAGGCGTCTCTCAGTGGGGGCGCTCTATATCCGGGAGCCGCCTCGCCGCTTGCCCTGCGGGTAGGACAACGCGAGTTTGCAAGCCGAACGGCATTGGTGAAAGGCGATCACCGAGTTTACGTAGGCGGACCGCAAGGTGTGAGGAACGGCTCGCCTCAGATCTCCAGTCCGAGCCAGAGTGCCAGCTGACCGAAACAGCCGGGTCTGATCGGTCGTGTTGGACAGGGTCATGACGCGTCTCCGTCAGAGGGGGACGTCGTTCAGCGCTCCGGCGAGAACCTCGAGGGCTTCATGCCGCCCCTCCGTGGCCGTCTGCCCGCATGCAAACCCCGTCGGTCTGATCCAGCGTCACACCGTCAAAACGGCCCTCGCCGTCGAGGCGCCCACAGATGCGAAACGTCTGGTTGGCAGTGAGTGCGGACACGCCCCGGTGCATGAAGTGGCGCGGAACGTGGCCGATCAGCCGAGCGGCCTGATTCATTAGCAGCGTCGCCTGGATGGGGCCATGCACGACTAGATCGGCGTAGCCCTCCACCTCGGTGGCGTAGGGGCGATCGTAGTGGAAGCGATGGCCATTGAAGGTCATCGCTGAGTAGCGGAACAGGAGCGTGGGTGTCGCCACGACCGACCGTGTCTCTGCGTAATCAGACGGCAGGTCTCGCTGCGGCGTCGATGCCACGACCGATGAGGCGCCCGGCTTGTCCCGGTAGACGATGTCTTGCTGTTCGCGGATGGCGACGCCGCGTGCCGTCGACACGACATGATCGACTGTTACGAAGCAGAGGCGACCGCTGCGGCCCTCCTTAAAGACCACGTCCCGCACCGTCTCACGGCGCGTCACCAAGTCATCCAGGCGCAGGGTGTCGAGAGTTTCGACCGTGCCACCCGCCCACATCCTTCGGGGAAGTGGCACTGGCGGCAGGAACCCACCCTTGGCCGCGTGTCCGTCCGGCCCAAGGGCGTCGGCCGGCGGCGTTTCGGGCGCCAGACACCAATGGAGCGCTGGCGGAGCAACATCTCCCTCCCCCGGTGCCAGAAGCTGCCCGAACGTAGCGTGGAATGCGTCGAAGATGCGCGGCGTGATCCGGTCCGCCTTCTCGCGCGACCGACCGATCCAGGATCGTAGAAGGTCGATGTCCACCGGCTCCGAGTTGCGCTTCATGGGATCACCCGTCGTCGCGAGGTCGGCCTATCGTTCATGGGTCGAGGAGGTTCGATCGGCCAAGTGCCGGGACCGGGCCATAGGTGCGCTCCTCGCCCCGCACGACGGCAGCCGGAGCCGGGAAGGCGACGGGGCCGGTCGAGGTGTCCACGGTGATCCGCCGTAGGTGCGGATGGCTCGCCAACGCCTCCATATCGTTGACTGACGCGAAAGCGGTATCTGCCTCCGTCAGCCGGGCTATCGCCTGGGCCTCGTCGAGGCCCCCAAAGGCGTGCGCGACCAAGGCGTCGGTCTCGCCGCGGTTGCGCGTGCGCGCGACGTTGGTAGCGAAGCGCTCGTCCTTAGCCACCGCGTCGTCGCACAGAAGTAGGGCGCAGAATTTCACCCATTCCCGGTCGCTCTGGATCGAGATCAGAATCTGTTTGCCGTCCCGCGTTTTGAATACGCCGTAGGGGGCGATGGACGGGTGCGCGAGGCCGACCCGCTTTGGCGACCGTCCACCTTCGTGATGCAACAGTGGCACGGTCAGCCAATCGGCCATCACGTCGAACATCGAGATCCGAATATCGGCGCCGCGGCCGGTAATGCCACGGGCAATCAACGCTTCCAGGATCGCCGCTTGCGCGGTGGCGCCCGTGGCGATGTCCACGATCGAGATGCCGACGCGCGCCGGCTCGTCTGGCCCCCCCGTGATCGAGGACAGGCCGGACTCGGCCTGAATCAGCAAGTCGTAGGCTTTGCGGCTCGCGAGCGGCCCCGTCTCGCCGTAGCCGCTGATCGAGCAGGCGATCAGACGGGGATACTCCACGCACAGGGTCTCGACCCCAAGCCCCATCCGATCGAGGGCGCCGGGCTTGAGGTTCTGCACGAGCACGTCCGCTCCGACGATCAGATCACGCAGTGCGCGTCTGCCCGCGTCCGTGGACAGATCGAGAGTCCGGGATTCCTTGCCGCGGTTGAGCCACACGAAATAGCTGCTCTGCCCGCCGGCCACGACGTCGTCGTAGCCCCGGGCGAAATCGCCCTCCGGCCGTTCGACCTTGATCACTCGCGCCCCCGCATCCGCGAGACGGGCGGTGCAGAACGGGGCCGCCACCGCTTGCTCGATCGCGACGACGACGAGACCCTCGAGGGGAAGCTGCGCCGACATCAGAATGACCGAGGCAGGCCGAGGATATGCTCGGCGACGTAGGAGAGGATCAGGTTCGTGGAAATCGGCGCGACTTGGTAGAGACGGGTCTCCCGGAACTTGCGCTCGACATCGTACTCCGCAGCGAAGCCGAAGCCGCCGTGAAACTGGATGCAGGCGTTAGCCGCCTCCCAGGACGCTTTCGCCGCGAGGTACTTGGCCATGTTGGCCTGGGCGCCGCAGGGCTGGTGCGCATCGTACAATCGGCAGGCCTCGTAGCGCATCAGGTTGGCCGCCTCGATCTCGATGAAGCTCTCGGCGATCGGGAACTGCACGCCCTGATTTTGTCCGATCGGGCGGCCGAAGACATGGCGCTCCTTGGTGTAGGCCGTAACCTTGTCGATAAACCAGTAACCGTCGCCGATGCATTCGGCCGCGATCAGGGTGCGTTCGGCGTTGAGCCCGGTGAGGATGTATTTGAAGCCCTGGCCTTCCTCGCCGATCAAATTTTCGGCGGGGATCTCCAGGTCGTCGAAAAACAACTCGTTGGTCTCGTGATTGACCATGTTGAGGATCGGTCGAACCGTCATGCCCTTTTTCTGAGCCTCGTGCAGGTCGACGATGAAGATCGACATGCCCTCGGACTTTTTGGCAACCTGATCCAAGGGTGTGGTGCGGGCGAGCAGAATCATCAGGTCAGAGTGCTGAACCCGTGAGATCCAGACCTTTTGCCCGTTGATCACGTAGCGGTCGCCTTTGCGAACCGCGAGAGTCTTGATGCGGGTCGTGTCGGTGCCGGCGGTCGGTTCGGTCACACCCATCGACTGGAGCCGCAATTCGCCCTCGGCGATGCGAGGCAGGTACTTGCGTCTCTGCTCCTCCGACCCGTGCCGGATCAGAGTGCCCATGTTGTACATCTGCCCATGGCAGGCACCCGAGTTGCCGCCTGAGCGGTTGATCTCCTCCATGATCACAGAAGCCTCGGTGAGCCCGAGACCTGAACCGCCGTATTCCTCCGGGATGAGAGCGGCCATCCAGCCGGCCTTGGTCAGCGCGTCGACGAATGTCTCAGGGTAGCCACGCGCCTCGTCGATCTTCCGGTGGTATTCCGCTGGGAACTCCGCACAGAGGCTTCGCACCGCATCGCGGATGTCACTGTAGCTGCCGTGATCGATCGTCTGCATGGTTCGTTCCCTGGACGTTTTTGATTTCGATGTCCGAACGTTGCCGTCAACGCATCGCGTGGGGGCCGGGCACGTCCTGCGTGAGCCTGCCTCCAGTCCCTGGATGTCACGCGCCCACCGACGCCGAACCAGTAACGGCACCGGCATCGAGCACGTTAATTCAGTCCCGTGCAGCGCTGACCGGCTGGGCTATTGAGCACTCTCATGTCTCAGGAACGGCACGCACGACGTCGATGACCGTCCCGTCTCGGTACTCGACGACGGCTACGATCCGACCGTCGTGGCTTCGGTCGCGGGGCGGAACTGGCGCCAGTTCCGCCGCACGGTTGGCCAATGCGTCGATGGTGGTGAGCGGTAGGCCAGCCGCGTGGAGCCGCTCGGCCAGCTCCGGGCGACGTGGGTTCACGGCGATTCCGCCGTCCGTTACGACGACATCCACCGTCTCGCCCGGCGTGGTGCGCGTGGTGACACGTTCAACCACCTTTGCGTGGCGCCCGGCGGCGAGCGAGGTCGTGATTACGGTCAGCTTGGCGCCCGCCGCGGTATCGGCGTGCCCTCCGGATCCGCCCAGAATAACGCCGTCGGTCCCGGTGGTCACGTTCACGTCGAAGGCGCGGTCGATCTCGGCAGCACCGAGGATCGTGGCATCGATGCGGTTCACGACGCAGCCGCGGTTGTGCGGGTTGGCATACATCGAGGCCGACATGGTCTGATGCGCCTCGCTGCGGCGAAAGCTGTCCACCGCCGCGTGGTCGAAAGCCTGCACATCCATCAGCGCGCGGAACAGGCCGGCGTCGAACATCTCGACGATGCCCGCCGTGATGCCGCCCGCCGCGAAACTCCCCTGCACACCCCGCTCAGACATGATCCGCCCGAGGTATGCAGCTGCCGCCAGTGAGGCCCCCCCTGCCCCCGTCTGGAACGAAAAGCCGTCCTTCAAGAGGCCGGATGCCGCGATGACTCGGGCGGCCGTGTCTGCGATGCCGAGCGCGATCGGGTTCGTGGTCGCCAGCGTCGTGCCTGAGACGATCTGCGATGGGTCGCCGATCGAATCCACGGCCACCACGAAGTCGACCCAGTCCTGGCCGATCTCGATCGGCACCGTGGGATAAGGCACGAGGGTGTCGGTGATCGCCACGACGCGTTCGGCCCCTTGAGCGTCCGTCACCGCGTAGCCGAGCGGCCCGCAGGCTGCCCGGCCGACCGCGCCTGTGAGATTGCCGTAGGCGTCGGCGGTGGGCGCGGCGACGAACGCCACGTCGATCCGGAGGTCCCCAGATTCGATGCAGCGCGCCCTGCCCCCGTGCGTGTACATCAGCACCGGACGCGCCAGGATGCCGTGCGAGACTGCCTTCGCCAGGGGCCCGTAGATTGTGCTCGCGGCGAGGCCGATGACGACCCCGCTGCGGATATGGCCGATCAACGGCGCGTGGACCGGGAAGAGCGCGCTGGCCGCCACGGTGATGTCTCGCAGCCCCGCGCGCGCGACTGCGTCGAGGACACGGTTGAGCACGCCGTCGCCGTTGCGCAGATGATGGTGGAACGAGATCACCGCGCCGTCGCGCAGGCTGCAGGCGCGGATCGCGGCGTCGATATCGGGCAGGACTTTGTCGGCTCCGGGCCGAGCGGCGTGCACCGTCCGGACGGCACGCCGCAGAGTGCCGAGATTGTCGAAAGCGCCCGTATAGGGCCGGACCGCCCCATAGCCGGCAATCTCGGAGGGAAGCTCACGGACCGTATCGGCCATCAGGTGCTCGCGGACGCCAGGATGTCGGCGGCACGGCGCACCACAGGAGCGTCGATCATGCGCCCGTCGAGTTCGAATGCACCGCGCCCCTCCGCCTGTGCAGCGATGTTGCCGGCTACGACGCGGCGCGCCCAATCGATCTCCGCCGCCGTCGGTCCGAATCCTTCGTTGAGGATAGCCACTTGCGCCGGGTGCACGGCGAGCGAACCACGGAAGCCAAAACGTCGGGCCCGCTCCACCGTCGCACGAAAGGCGTCCAAATCGCGGTAGGCACCGATGCTGTCGATAAAGCCGAGAGGTAAGATTCCTGCGGCCCGCGCCGCCCGCAGGACGGCAAAACTCGGCACCAGCAACGTGTCGGGATCAGGCACGCCACCCATCACGGCGGCGTAGTCCTCGGGGCCAAGAGTCATGGCCGCGATGCGGGGGTGCGAAGCAATCGCATCGAGATGCGGGAACGCCGCCGGCGTCTCGACCTGCAGGACGAGGCGTACGCTACCGTGCAGCATACCTCGCTCGGCCTCGATTCCAGCGACTGCGTCAGCCACTTCCGCAACGTAGCCGGCATGCTCGACCTTCGGTACGACCAGCGCGGTTAGCCCCGGCACCACCGCGGCCTCGAGGTCGCGCACGAGGTCGCGCAGGCCGTGATTGACCCGGACCATCGCCACTGCGCCATCGCGGGAGACCGCGCGGATCGCGTCCGCCAGCCGGTCGCGGGCACCGGCTTTTTCGCCGGCCGGCACGGCGTCCTCCAAGTCGAGGACCAGCCCGTCCGCACCGCGCTTGTGCGCGCCGTCAATGAAGCGCGGCACGTGCGCGGGCACGAACAACAAGGAGCGCCAGCGCGGGGCTGGTTCCGGCGTCGGAATGCTCATGGGCATCTCCTCATATCGCCCCCAGCGCCCTGGGCAGCCACAGCGACAGGCCCGGCCAGTAGGTCACGAGGACGAGGAAAGCCAACATGGTCAGCAGCCACGGCATCACGGCGACGGTGAGTTCGGAGATGCCCATATGGGCGATACCGCTCGCGACGTAGAGGTTGAGCCCGACCGGTGGGTGGCACAGGCCGACCTCCATGTTCACCGCCATGATGATCCCGAAGTGAATCGGATCGATGCCGAGCTTGATCGCGATCGGGAACAGGATCGGCGCCATGATCAGCAGGATCGAGGACGGCTCCATCACGTTGCCGGCGATGAGCAGGATGATGTTGACGACAAGCAGGAAGACCAGCGGGCTGAAGTTCATCGCGATGAGCCACGCCGCCATCGTCTGTGGGATGTTCTCCGATGTCATCAGAAACGAGAACAGCACCGCGTTGGTGATGATGTACAGCAGCATCGCGCTCATGTTGGCCGAGGCCAGCAACACGCGCGGCACGTCGGAAAGTTTCAGGTCCCGGTAGACGAACACTGAGATGACGAAGGCGTATACGGCGGCTGTGGCCGCCGCCTCAGTCGGCGTGAAGATGCCGGCGTAGATGCCACCGATCACCATCACCACGAGGAACAGGCCCCAGGCACTCTCCCGGAAGGCGCGCAGGCGCTCCATCCAAGACGCTTTCGGCATCCGGGGATAGCCGCGCTTCTTGGCAATGATGAAGGTGACGGCAGCCAGCATCGCCGAGAGCACGATGCCCGGCATCACCCCGGCCAGGAACAGGTTGCCGATCGAAGAGTTCGTCGACACCCCGTAGAGCACAAGGATGATCGAGGGCGGCACGAGGATGCCGAGCGCGCCCGAGGTGGTGATCACGCCGGCGCCGAAGCGCTTTGGATAGCCCTCGGCCACCATCGCCGGCAGGATGATCGATCCGATGGCGACCACCGTGGCGACACTCGACCCTGAGACGGCGGCAAAGAGGGCGCAGGCAACGACGCCCGCGAGGCCCAGTCCCCCTGGCCAGTGGCCGACGAGCGACGTGGTGAAGTTGATCATCCGCTTGGCGACGCCGCCATGAGCCAGGAAATTGCCGGCCAGGATGAAGAACGGGATCGCCATGATCGAGAAGTTTTCGATCCCGGTGAACAGCTTGAGCGCAACGCTCTCGATTGGCACCTGGGTCAGGGTGAACAGGAATGTTAGCACCGTCAGGCCGAGCGCGATCGAGATCGGCATGCCGGTGAGCATCAGGGCGATGAGCAGCCCGAAGATGATCAGTCCACTCATGCCGGGCCTCCCTCGCGCGCCAACTGGATCGGGTCGACGCCCTCGACGGTTTCGACGCCGTCGACATGGGCGTGATCGCGCGCTGGCAGGTGTCCCGTCCTGTAGAAGGTCCAGGCTACTTGCAGGAAGCGGAAGCACATCAGGTAGGAGCCGAGCGGGATCGCGAGGTAGACGATCCAGACCGGGATCTCCATGTCCGGCGTGGTTTGCTCGGTGTGGCCAATGCGCCAGACGAAGTTGGTCCCAAGCGTTCCGACAATGCCGGTAAACAGCGCGCCTGCTCCAAGGCTGACGAGAACCATGGTGCGACGCGCGCGCGGTGGCAGGCGGTTGACCAGCACGTCCACGCCGACGTGAATGCCGGTGCGCACGCCGTAGGCCGCCCCGAACTTGGCGACCCAGATGAACATGTAGATGCACAATTCCTGCGACCAACCGAAGTCGAGCCGGTCGGTATAGTCTTGCAACGCTGGGATGCCCGAGAGGAAGCGATGCACCACGGTGGCGAAGGTGATGACCGTGGCTGCCGCCATCAGCGTGCCGATCAGTAATTCTTCGAGCCGATCGAGAATCTTGAGGATCATGGTGTCGAGACCCAATAGCGGATTATCGGATCAGTTGTTCGGCGCGCCCTCGGCTTCCTTGTTCAGGGCCGCGACCAAGTCCTTGCCGACGCGCGAGGCCATCTCCTTCTGGACGGGGTTCAAAGCCTTGCGCCACGCGGCGTTCTCGGCCTCGGTCGGGGTGTAGACCTCAGTCTTACCGGTGGAGCGGATGTCAGCGAGCGCCTTCTCGTTCTGCTTGTCGGCGATCTGGTGCTCGTAGTCCGTCGCATCCTTGATCGCGCCCTCGAGCGTCGTGCGGATGTCGGCGGGCAATCCGTCCCAGAAGCCCTTGTTCACGATCACCGCGTAGCCGACGTAGCCGTGATAGGTCAGGGTCGCGTGTTTCTGCACCTCGTTGACCTTCTGCGTGGTGATGTTGGACGGCGGATTTTCCTGGCCGTCGACCACGCCGGTCTGGAGCGCCTGGTAGAGTTCTGAGAACGCCAGCACCTGCGGCAGCGCGCCGACCGCCTTGAACTGCGCCTCGAGCACCTTCGAGGACTGGATGCGAAACTTCAGGCCTTTCACATCTTCCGGCCCGTGCATCGGCCTGTTGGACGTCAGGATCTTGAAACCGTTGTCCCAGTAGCCGAGGCCCTTGATGCCCTTGGACTCCAGCTTCTTGAACAGGCCTTGGCCGATGGGACCATCCTGTACCTTCCGCAGCACCTGCTCGTTTGGAAAGATGTAGGGGAGATCGAAGGCCTCAAATTCCTTGACGCCGAGCGGCCCGAATTTGCTCGTGGACGGCGCCAGCATCTGCACGGCGCCGAGTTGAAGCATCTCGACCTCTTCCTTGTCTTTATAAAGCGTGCTGTTCGGGTAGATCTCGACCTTGACCGCACCCTTGGTCCGCTCTTCGGCGAGTTGCTTGAAACGCTCCGCACCCTGACCCTTGGGCGTGTCTGTCGTCACGACGTGGCTGAATTTAATGACGATCGGGCTCTGCGCTGCCGCCGGCGCGACCAGGGCGAGCGCACAGGCAAGCGTGCTTAAAATGTGGGCTTTCATCGACGCCTCCCGATGTGATTCCGCGTCGTCGCGCGGTTTGTATTTTGGATAGCCTTACAGCTGACAAAGCATGGGGCAAGTCCTAATGCCTGCCGCGCGCTGACGGATCGCGCACATTCTCTAGGGTGCAGATCATGATATTGGCGATGACGGTATATATTTGGCGTAAATCATAAGTGCCCTCGATCCGTCGTGGGGGGCGGCGTGGCGGCGTGGCGGCGTGGCGGCGAGAGCTAGGCTGATGCCCACCGATGCCGGCATCACCGTCGCCCTCTCGCTCTTGGAACCTTCGACTCTGGAACCCGAGGTCTGGCCAAAGCCGGTCTCCGGCGGACGCGCGGGGGACAGCTGTATTTGTCTGACGGGCCTTGCTCGCCCAAGTTTTCGTCAGGCGCCGGTGCGATATTTTTGCGATTGAGCCCTCACTCGGCACCAAGTCGAGCGGTGAGTTTGAGTCACTGTCAAACGACCTCCGCTGATTTGGCGCCGAATCCCGGCGACCATCTGCAAAACAGCCTACCAGGCGGTCGTTCCGCCATCGGCTGTGAGCACGCTGCCGACGACGAACGCGGAATCGTCGGAGGCGAGGAAGAGAATGGCCCTGGCGATCTCGTCCGGCCGTCCCATGCGTCCGATCGGTGCTCGCCCGTCCAACTCACGCTGCATCGCCGCCGGATCTGGCGCAGCGGCTAGCATCTTGTCGAAGTACGGCGAGAAGATCGTCCCCGGGGCGATGCAATTCACCCGGATGTTCTGATCGATGTGGTCGAGCGCCATGGCCCTGGAAAGGGCGACCACGCCACCCTTCGAAGCGACGTAGGCGGCGCGGTCGCGAATGGCCGCGCTCGCGGTATACGAGCCGGTGTTGACGATGACTCCGCCGCCCTGTTTTTCCATCAGCGGGATGACCGTCCTGGCGCACAGATAGACACCCTTCAGATTGGTGGCCATCAATGCGTCCCAGGCTTCCTCCTCGGTTTCGACGACCGAACCACGTGCCCCGTATCCTGCGTTGTTGACGAGAATATCGATCCGACCGTGGCGTGCGACTGCCGCTGCGACCCCCGCCGTTACCTCGGCTGCACGCGACACGTCCATCTCAACGGCGGTGGCGCGATCTCCGATATCCCGTGCTGCCCGTTCGGCTGCCGCGCCATCGCGGTCTGCGATGACGACAGCTGCTCCCTCCGCGGCGAAGAGCGAGGCGGTCGCACGGCCGATGCCGCTCGCGCCGCCGGTAATCAGAGCGACCTTGTCGACGAGGCGCATGAGGCAGATCCTAGCTCTTCAGATACGGGCAGCGGGTCTCGGATAGGGGCTGCATCGCGTCGCCGCCGGCGATGTGTCCGGTTAATTTGTAGTAATCCCAGGGGCGTGCCGACTCCTTCGGGGATTTTACTTCGACGGTGTAGAAATCGTGGATCAGCCGACCGTCCGGCCTGATCTCGCCATCGCTGACGAACACGTCGTTGACACGCGTGGCGCGCATTGTTTCTGCAACGACCCGGCCGTCGTCGGAGCCAGCTTTCGCGATGCCGCGCAGGTAGTGGAGCACGGAAGAATACACGCCGGCCTGGATCTGGCCGGGCATGCGTTTGGCCCGCTGAAAAAAGCGCTGGCCCCAAAGCCCGCTTTCGTCGTTGCGATCCCAATAGAAGCCGGTCATGAGCAGCAGACCTTTGGCTTGCTCGAGGCCCAGGGCGTGTATGTCGCTGATCACCGCCCCCGGGAGAAATAGTTTCTGGTGAGATGTAATTCCAAATTCGTTCGCCTGTTTGACGCAATTTATCGTATCGCTTCCAGCATTCAGAAGCCCGATAACCTGCGCTCCTGATCCCTGCGCCTGCAGAAGGAAGGACGAGAAATCAGGGGAGGCGGTCGGATGCTGCGCGCTCCCCAAGACTCGTCCCCCTGCACGCTCGACGCTCCGGGTCAGATCTGCGCGCATCTGATGGCCGTAGGCATAATCGGCAACGATCAGGAACCACGTCGTCTTACCCTGATCCATGAGGATGCGGGCGGGGCCAACAGTGTTGGAGTAGGTATCGAGAACCCAGAGGAAACCTGTCTTCGAGCAGCCTTCGTTCATCAGTTGCCCGCTCGCCGGTCCGCATAAGAGCGTGATCTTCCCACGATCCGCAGCAAGGTGCTGGACGGCCAAAGCGACGGATGAGTTCGGCAGATCGGCGATTGCGCCAACGCCCTCCACATCGAACCATTGCCGCGCGATGCCGGCGCCGACATCCGCCTTATTTTGATGATCCGCTGAGATGATCTGAATCGGCCGGCCGAGTACTGTGCCGCCAAAATCTTCGGCCGCCATCTGGGCCGCAATGATGCAAGTCGGGCCACTGTAATCCGACAGTGAGCCGGACAGGTCGCTCAGGACGCCTATCTTGATCGGGTCCGCCGCCGAGGCCGGCCCGGTGAGCAGCGCCGGCATGCACAAACTGCTCGACGCCCCGGCCAGCACAGTGCGACGCGTCAAGTATCGGCGTTCCGCCACCATCGGTGACCCTCCCGTGAGAAGCGCCGATTCCGGCTATTCACACTGACCTACCATCTGTATGACTGTATGACAATACGCTCGAGGAGAGGTTCAGTGAGATCTCGGTCCGCCGTTCTGCGCGCCACGCCATGCGCGAAGCCCTATGCGCAGACCTTGCCCTTGACGATTGAGGAGATTGAACTCGACGATCCGGGGCCGGGAGAGGTGCTGGTGCGCGTTGCAGCGGCCGGACTGTGCCATTCGGACCTTTCGGCCATGAACGGCGATCGCCCCCGGCCCGTCCCGGTGGCTCTCGGGCATGAGGCCTCAGGCGTCGTGGCCGGCCTCGGTGCGGGCGTCGACGATCTTGCGGTTGGCGATCATGTGGTGATGTCGTTCCTGCCGACTTGCGGTGTCTGCGGTCCCTGTGCGGAGGGGCGCGGGGCACTGTGCGAACCGGGGCATGCAGCAAACGGGCGCGGTACGCTGCTGTCCGGGGCGCGGAGATTTCACTGCGACGGCATCGAGCTCAACCATCACAGCGGTGTCTCGGCCTTCGGCGAGCATACTGTCGTCTCACGGCGCTCGGTCGTGCGGATAGGCCAAGATATCCCCCTCGTCGAGGCTGCCTTGTTCGGTTGTGCGGTCATGACGGGCGTGGGCGCCGTCGTGAACACTTGCGCAGTGCGCCTCGGCGAGAGCGTAGCCGTCGTCGGACTCGGTGGTGTCGGACTCTCGGCCGTGCTTGGAGCGGTGGCGTGCGGCGCCAATCGCATCGTGGCGATCGACCTTTCGCCGGCCAAGCTTGACGTAGCGCGCGAGATCGGCGCGACGGATGTGTTCCTGGCTGATGCGCCCAACGTCATCGAGGCCGTCCGGGACCTAACGGGGGGCGGGGTCCACTATGCGGTGGAGATGGCGGGCTCGGTTCAGGCCTTCGATCTTGCGCTGAATGTCACTCGCCGCGGCGGCACCACAGCAACGGCGGGACTGGCGAATGCCGCCCAACGGTTCCAGATCCCGCCGCTGGCTCTCGTCGGCGAGGAGAGGGTCATCAAGGGCTCGTACATGGGCAGCTGTGTGCCCTCCCGCGATATCCCCCGCTTCATCGACCTATGGCGTCAAGGTCGCTTGCCGGTGACGCGGCTTTTATCGAGCACGGGACCGTTGATTGATATCAACGCGGCATTCGACCGGCTCGACCGAGGCGAGGTGATCCGACACCTCGTTGTGATGTGAGGCGGCCTGTAGACAATCGCTACGTGTCAGCCATTGGAAACGAAGGATATTTGACCCCGTGGCCCGTCGAAGAGGATGGCACGCCTGGACCCGTACTCCCCACCCAGGCATCGTAGCGCACTGTGACGGATTGAATGTTGATGAGTGATACTCTGCGGGTAGTCCCCACGCCCATGCGGCGGCAGGTCGAGGAGGGGCTTCGCTCGGCGATCGTGAGCGGGCGCTTCCTGCCCGGAGAGCACCTGTCCGATCGCGTACTCTGCGAGTTGACGGGGGCCAGTCGTAGCGTGGTGCGAGAGGCCGTCCGGCTGCTCGAGGCGGAGGGGCTGGTCACGGTGCAGCCCAACCGCGGCCCATTCGTCGCGCATCTCTCCGTCGAGGAAGCCTCGCAGATTTACGAGCTACGCAGCGTACTGGAGGCGTTGGCCGGTGAAGGGTTCGCGTTGCGTGCGACCGACGAGGAGCGCCGTGCGTTGCGAGAGGTCTTCGAGGAACTCGCTCGCTGTGGGCCAGACACAGAGCGGGAGACCCTGCTTGCGATCAAGCAACGGTTCTACGGAGGGCTGCTGAAGGGCGCGCGCAATGCCTATGTCGCCCGCATGCTTGAGCAGCTGATGAACCGCAATATGCAACTGCGCGCGATGTCGTTGTCGGATCCAGGCCGCCTGCCTTGGACGATCAAGGAGATCCGGCGGGTCGTCGAGGCGATCGAGCGACGCGATCCCAACGAGGCATTCATTGCGTGCCGTGAGCACGTGCAACGGGCTGCAGACGTAGCGCTTCGGATCCTGCGAGCGCAGCGAGACATCCCCTTGAGTGGGCCATCTGGCAGCGACTGAGAGCGAGCGCGTGCCCCGGTCTGATCGCCTGCCGGGAGGGGAGCTTGATGTTCAGGCGACGTATGTGCCGTGAATGGCCGCAAAGCGCGCCATCCACGGCCGCCACGATCAGGCGGGCCCGACGGGCTCACCCGAAACCGCGCCCTCAGCCTTCAGCACCTCGTGTGCGGCTTTGAAGGCATCGAGGCCCGCAGGGATGCCGCAATAGACGGTCGCGTGAAGCAGGATTTCCTTGATTTCCTCCACGGAGACGCCGTTGGCGAGCGCGCCCTTCACGTGAAGTTTCAACTCAGCTGGCTTGCTGAGCGCGGTGAGCATCGCGAGGTTGAGCATGCTGCGCGTGCGCCGATCGAGGCCGTCGCGCGTCCAGGCGTAGCCCCAGCACCACTCGGTCGTGATGCGCTGAAACGCCATCATGAAATCGTCGGCCTTGGCGAGCCCGCCATCGACGTACTCTGCGCCGAGTACGGCGCGCCGCACCGCCAAACCCTTCTCGAACTGTTCGCTCTCAGCCATCACACCCGCTCCATATCACAGACCAATCGAACAGTCCGCAATCGCATACTGTATGTCAATAAGACAAATGCGATTGGTGGTTCAGTCGGAGGTCGCGCTCGTGGCGCGACAGCGATTTCTCGTCTCGCATGACATCGTTTCACGCCACCGGTCGCTCAGCGGGGAATCACGCTGAATTGCAGCATTCCCATCGGCGCCTCCACGCCGATACGGGCGCGGTATGGGCTGCATGTCCGTGAACACTAGGCAGATGGCGGCACGTGAAGTTGAACCGCCTCGACGTCAGGCCGGTCGAGGCGTGGATAGCGCGCCATCACCAGTGGATCGTGTCCCGGAATGATATGCGCTTCGCTTTCGGCAAGTTCATGGAGGCGCGCCCAGCTCTCGGCCATCGCCGCCACGTCAACGACGATCGGGTAAGGATTTCCGGTCTCCATATTGGCGTAATAGTGCGCGGCGTCGGAGGCCAGCACGACGGCGCCCCGGACGGTCTCGACGCGCACGCATTGCAAGCCGCGGGAGTGGCCTGGGACGAGGTGCACCGACACGCCGGGAAAGAGCGTTGCGTCGCCGTTGGTGAAGCGCACCTGGCCGGCGTAGACCCGCCGGACCATCTCAACCACGTCTTCGACCGCGAAAGCGTTGCGTAGCCGGCCGTGACACATGCAGCGGCCGGTAGCGTAGGCCATCTCCGCGTCCTGGAGGTGAAATCTCGCCGCGGGAAACGCCGCCAGATTGCCCGCGTGGTCGTAGTGCAAATGCGTGATGATGACGTCGGTGACGCTTCCTGGCTCGACGCCGACCGCACGCAGCGCATCGCTCGGGTGCTGCAGCAGGACCCGGCCCCGGGCACGGGCTTCCGCCTCGCCAAAGCCCGTATCGACGAGGATCGTTCGCTCGTCGGAGCGCAGCAACCAAACAAAATAGTCCATCGGCATTGGCGTATCGTGCGCGTCTCGGCTGCCATCCGGTGGGAAAATGAAGTTTTCGTGCGCAAATCTGGCATGGGTGGCGTAACGGATCGCAAGGACTTCGTAGGTCATCGTTCTCTCAACCCCCTTCCTCGCCTGAAACAGAGCCGCCAGGCTGGGCCTTAAATTCGTGTGATCGTGGGCCTCTGGGTCTGCCCCGTGGGTCAGCGTGTTGGCGAAACGCCAGAGGCAAGCCCCCAACCCAAATGTGACCACCGTGCTACCCCGCGGACGCGAGCCTCTGCAGTCGACAATCCACGCTGTCTTACAATCAGATTGACGGAGTGTCGATTGACGCGCTGCGACCGGTTTGACAGTGTGCCGGTCAACGATGGGCCGAACACGGACCACTGGGAGGACCACAATGTCGGACAATGCCGCCGGAGATCGGCGTTTGCGGCTCGACCGGAGGCAGTTGGTTGGCGCGCTGGGCGGAGCGGTCGCGGCGCCCTTCCTGATCCGGAGCGCGCAGGCTGCTTCAGCGGTTAGCATTGGGGTTATTCTGCCCCTGTCCGGAGCGAATGCTCAGTTCGGGGTCAATTCCCGGAATGGCATCCAGCTCGTTGCAGATCAGATCAACGCGGCCGGCGGTATCAAGAGCCTCGGCGGCGCTCGGATTGAACTCGTCGTGGCGGATGCCACCTCGACGCCGACGCAGGCCGCGACAGTCGCGCAGCGCATGATCACCCAGAACCGAGTTTCGGCGATCCTCGGCGCATTTGCGTCGTCGCTGACACTCGCAATTTCCGAAGTGACGGAGCGACGCGATATCCCGCTCCTGACGATGTCGTTCTCGGACCAGATCACCGAACGCGGCTTCAAGAGCGTGTTTCAGGTCGTCGCCAAGGCTTCCATGATTGGCGCAGCTCAGTTCGATGGAACGCTTGCGATCGCGAAAAAGGCCGGGACCGACCTGAAGCAGGTCGCGATCCTGTTCGAGGATACCGCCTACGGGACATCTCAGGCGGGCGGGCTGCGCAAGGCTGCGGCGAAGGCCGGCGTGCAGGTCGTGATGGACGAGGGCTACCCGCTCGGCATCACCGACGTGACCCCGCTGATCAATAAGCTGCGCACATCCGGTGCCCAGGCGGTGTTTCCGGTCTCCTACCTCAACGACAGCCTGCAGATCATTCGGGTGATGCGCCAGCAAGGGCTGACCATCCCGGCGATCGGCGGCGCGGCGGGCTACGTCATTCCGGACTTCAAGAGCGGTCTCGGAGAGTACGCGGAGGGCATTCTCTCGATCAGCCCCGCAAGCTGGGACCAGGATCCTGCACTGACCGACGCGTTCAGCAAGCGCTATGGCTACTTCATGGTGCACGAGGCGCTGGAGCACGCGGTCTGCCTCGACGTATTGGCGCAGGCCTTGGAGAAGGCCGGCAAGTCGGACCCGGCCTCCCTGCGCGATGCCCTACACGGCACGCGTTTCGATGGCGGCTGGACCAAGGTGATGACCGGAGGGGCCGTCCAATTCGATGCGGCCGGTCTGAACACGTTGGCTGAGCCGTTGATGGTGCAATGGCGGGGCAAGGAGCCCGTCACCGTTTGGCCGGAGCGGTTCGCCAAGGCTCAGCCGGTCTGGAAAGCCTGACGTGGCGCTCATCCAGGCCATTCTCGACGGGATAATGATCGGCGGCGTCTACGCCGTGATCTCGATCGGTCTGACGCTGGTGTTCGGCGTGATGGGCATCATCAACTTTGCCCAGGCCGAATTTCTCATGCTCGGCATGTTCATCGCGTGGTTTGCCTGGGCCAAGCTCGGGCTCGACCCGCTGATCGGCGCCTTTCTGGCCTTCGGGCTCGTCTTCCTCTTCGGCCTCGCCGTGCAGCACTGGCTGGTCCGTCGGGTGATGCGTGCGCCCGAAGTCGCGCAGATCTTCCTGACAGTCGGCTTGCTGATCGTTCTGGAGAACGCCGCGCTGCTCGCCTTCGGCTCAGATTTCCGCTCGGTATCGACACCCTACCAAACCGCCGCTCTCCGGCTCGGGCCGCTGTTCATCAGCGTGCCCTATCTCGCCGCCTTCGCGATGTCCGCACTCAGTGGCCTGGGGCTGTGGTGGTTTCTGCGGGTGAGCTGGTTCGGTCGAGCGATGCGGGCGACAGCCCAAGACCCGATGGCGGCGCGGTTGTCGGGCATCGACGTCGACCGGATGCGTCGCCTCGCTTTCGGCCTCGGTGTCGGACTCTCCGCGTTCGGAGGCGCGGTGATCCTGCCGTACCTGACGGTCTATCCCACGGTCGGCAGCCAGTTCACGGTCTTGATGTTCACGGTGGTGGTGCTCGGTGGCCTGGGCAGCGTGGCGGGCGCCGTAGTCGGTGGCCTCGCGGTCGGGGTGATCCAATCGCTCTCGGGACTCGTCTTCCCGATCCAGCTTCAGAACCTCGTGCTGTTCGTGGTGTTCATCGCGGTCCTAGCGGTTCGCCCCGAGGGTCTTCTGGGGAAGGCGCGATGAGCGTTTTCGCCACGTCCCTGCCCTCAGCGGGAGCGCCGATCTCACGGCGATTTGTGCCCGCCGTGGCGCTCGCGGCTGCGCTGATCGTGCCGCTCGGGCTCGACGGCGACGGCTACGCGATCCGCGTCATCGCCCTGGTGTTCCTGTTTGCGGCACTGGGCCAGAGCTGGAACATCGTCGGGGGGCTCGCAAACCAGATCTCGCTCGGGCACGCGGCCTTCTTCGGGATCGGTGCTTACACCTCGACGCGACTCCTGATCGACTTCGGTCTGTCGCCCTGGTTCGGGATGCTCGCCGGAGGCGTCCTCGGGGGAGCCGCCGCCGCCTTGATCAGCCTCCCGACGATGCGGCTGCGCGGCCACTATTTCGCCCTCGCCACCCTCGCCTTCGGGGAGGTCATGCGCGTCGTCGCCAACGCCTGGACCGGCCTGACCGGCGGCCCCGTTGGCATCTCCGTTCCCTATTCGGCGCCGGGACTGTGGATGCTGAGCTTCAAGGGCACGCTCCCGTTCTACTACTTGAACCTCGCCGCACTCGTGGGGGTGACGGCGGTGTTTGTCGGCATCCGCCGCTCGGCCTTCGGCTACCGACTCCGCGCCGTGCGAGAGGACGCGAGCGCCGCCGAGGTCGTCGGCGTCGACACCGCGCGTATCAAGATCCAGGCGGCCGTGATTTCCGGGGCGTTGACCGCAATGCTCGGGACGCTCTACGCCCAAATGAACTTCTTCTTTGATCCCGACGCGGTGTTCGGTGCGGCGCCGATCTCGGTGCGCATCGCCCTCATCGCGATTGTGGGCGGCATCGGTACGGCAGCGGGCCCGATCCTCGGTGCGATCCTGATCGTGTCGTTGGAAGAAATCGCCAACGTACTGCTCTCGGGTCAGGTCGCCGGACTGTCGAACCTCGTCTACGGCGTGATCCTGATCTCGGTGATCATGATTCAGCCGCACGGACTCGTCGCCTTCGGACCAGTCTTCCGGTGGTCCCGGCGCGTCCCGGCCGTGGATGCACCGAAGTGACCGCGCCGGGCACGCCGATGAGCTCAATCTTGGCGTTGCGCGGCGTCGGCAAGCGCTTCGGCGGGCTGCAGGCGCTTCAGGATGTGAGCTTTGAGGTCCGGCGTGGGGAGATCTTGGGTCTGATCGGTCCGAATGGCGCCGGGAAAACCACCCTGTTCTCGACACTGGTCGGCCTGCACCGGGCGGATGCCGGGACGATCCAGCTGGAGGGCCGGAATCTCGTCGGGCTCAAACCCCACCGGATCGCACGGCTCGGTCTGACCAAAACCTTCCAAAACGTCGCGCTGTTCATGGACACGGACGTTCTCGACAACGTCGTCATCGGCGCCTTGCTGCACCACCCGTTGCCCGAGGCACGCGTCCGCGCGCTCGCCTGCCTAGAGCGCGTCGGGCTCGCCAGTATCGCGCACAAACGGGCGGGCGACCTCTCGTTTCCCGAACGCGCCCGCGTCGAGGTCGCCCGTGCCCTGTCGACCGAGCCGAAGTTACTCCTGCTCGACGAGGTCATGGCGGCTTTGAACGCCGTGGAGATGGCGGAGATGATGGACCTGATCCGGGCGCTGCGGGCGGACGGGCTCACCGTCATCGTGGTCGAGCATCACATGAAGGCGATCATGGCGCTGTGCGACCGCATCGTCGCGCTGAGCTTCGGCCGGCTGCTGGCGGTGGGTTCGCCAGACGAGATCGTTCGACACCCCGATGTCGTCACCGCATATCTTGGGCGCGCCTATGCCGAGTGAGGCCGTCGACCTCCTGAACGTGCGCGACCTCCATGCGGGCTATGGCAAGGCGGACATTTTGCACGGCGTCTCGCTGCGCGTCGGCGCGGGCGAGTTCGTCTGCGTCATCGGAGCCAATACCGCCGGCAAAAGCACGCTTCTGCGGGCGATCTCCCGCCTCGTGCCCCGGGCACGTGGGGCCATCAGCTTTTGCGGCACCGACCTGATGTCTATGCCGGCCCACGCCGTGCCGGCGCTCGGCATCGCCCACGTGCCCGAAGGGCGTCACGTCTTCGGTGACATGACGGTCGAGGAGAATCTGTGGCTCGGCGCGTTCAGCCGGCGGCGGGAACCGAGCCTCGGCGAGCGGATCGAGACGGTCTACGCCCTCTTCCCCCGGCTCGCCGAGCGGCGCAGGCAGCGCGCTGGCTCGATGTCGGGGGGCGAGCAGCAGATGGTGGCCCTCGGGCGCGCGCTCATGCTCGCCCCGGGTCTGCTGATTCTCGACGAGCCGAGCCACGGACTCGCGCCGATCGTCGTCGAGGAACTGCACCGAGCCCTGTCCGACATACACGCCCGCGGAACCGCCATCCTCTTGGTGGAGCAGAACACGGCGCTCGCCCTCGATGTCGCAAGCCGGGGCTACGTCTTGGAGGCCGGTCGCATCGTGATCGAGGGGACCGCGGAGATGTTGCGGACCAACTCGCAGGTGCGAACCGCCTATCTCGGGATCTGAGCGCCGGATGTTCCATCTCCCTTTCCAGGCTGCCGTCAGAACAAATGATCATCCGGCCGAGGGGGCGACGCGTTTGGCTGCCTCCTGGGCAACGGGCTGAGGGACCGAGATGCTGGATTTTATCGCGACGCTGACAGCGCGCCTCCCCCGCGCCCTAGACGATCCCGAGTTGCGGGCGTCGGCGCGTGGCCTGGACGCGCGCGTCCGACTCGCGTGCGGCGACGCGAAGGTCGACCTCGTGTTCGCGCCGGATACGCCGACGCGATGGTGTGATTCCGCCGGCGGCGTTGTCGACGTCGCTCTGACCGCGCCGCCGGCGGTTTGGGAGGCCGCCCTGGCGGGGGTGCCGCCGCCGCGGCACCAGTCTTTCACCGCCCTGCAACTGGCAAATCCCGACGCCATCGTGTCGGGCGACCCACTGCGGGTGGCCCAGGCGCGCCCGGCCCTGGAGCGGCTGCTCGAGGTCCTGCGGCTGGTGGCAGCACCGACCACCAGCGGTGGTTCGCCGCCTCAGCCCGTTGCCCGGGATATGGGCCAGGTGATCGGACGCTACGTGTCTCTGATCACGCAGGAGGGACCGTGCGAGGTCTTTTTCGAGGCGGCGGGTTCTGGGTCGCCGGTGGTGTTCCTGCACACGGCCGGGGCCGATTCCCGGCAGTACGGCGCGTTGCTGTCGGACGTGGCATTGGCGCGGGACTGGAAGCTCCTGGCATTCGATTGCCCCTTTCACGGGCGATCGCTGCCACCCCTGGATTGGGACGGGGGCGCGTATCGTCTCGACGGCGTACGCTACGCTTCGTGGGTCACGACGTTTCTGGAGACAGTTGTGTCGGCGCCAGCGATTCTGGTCGGCTGCTCGATGGGTGCGGCGATCGCCTTGACGGTCGCTGCCGACCGCCCCGACCTGCTGCGGGGAGTCATCGCTCTGGAAGCGCCGCTGCGCTCATCGGGGCGCCGCAACCCCTATCTCGCCCATGCGGCCGTCTCAGGGGGAATGCACAACAGCGCCTACGTGCGCGGTTTGATGAGCCCGACCAGCCCGGAAGCGTGGCGGCGGCGCGCCGCGTGGATCTACGCGCAGGGTGGACCGGGCATTTATACCGGTGATCTGGCCTTCTACAGCGACGAGTTTGACGGGGCCCGGGTCGCGCCGCAAATCGATGCGGGCCGGCTTCCGGTCCACCTCCTCACCGGGACCTACGATTACTCGGCCACCACCGACGATGGTGCGGCGCTCGCGGCCCTCATGCCGGGCAGCAGTTTTCACGAAATGCCGAACCTCGGACATTTCCCGATGTCCGAAGACCCGGACCTGTTCCGCCCTTACTTCACGCGGGCACTCGAGGCGATCCGGGCTGCCGGCTGACGAATAGAAGATCCATGGAGGAGAGAACGATGGCGGACCACAAGATCATGCCACCCGCGACGCTTGGGTTTATCGGCCTGGGTAAGATGGGACTTCCGATGGCCGTACGGTTGATCGAGGCCGGCTACGCCGTGCGCGGCTACGATCCAGCCCAGCAGGCCCTCGACAACCTGGTCGGCGCTGGCGGCACGGCATGTACGTCCGCCGCGGCAACGGCGACGGGCGCGGCGGCGGTGATCACCATGTTGCCCGATGGCGATACCGTGCGCCGCGTGGTTCTCGACGACACCGATCCGGTCGGCACCGCGATGACCCGGGGCGCAGTCTTGATCGAGATGAGCTCCTCGGCACCACTCTCGACCCGGGCGCTCGGGGAGAGACTGGCGGGGGCTGGGATCGATGTCGTCGATGCGCCGGTCTCGGGCGGTGTGAAGAAAGCTGTCGCCGGTACATTGTCCATCATGGCAGGCGGCGAGCCGGCAGTGATCGAGCGCATCACGGGCGTGCTGGACGCGATGGGCGGCTCCATGTTCCGAACCGGCGCCTTGGGTTCAGCGCATGCCATGAAGGCGCTCAACAACTACGTCTCTGCCGCCGGGTTGATCGCCGCCTGCGAGGCGGTGCAGATCGGCGCTGCGTTCGGCCTCGACCCAGAACTGATGACGGATATTTTCAACGTCTCCACCGGGCGCAACAATTCCACTGAGAACAAGCTCAAGCCCTTCATCATCACGGAAGCCTACAATTCGGGTTTCGGGCTCGCGCTCATGACCAAGGATATCGGTATCGCGGTTGATCTCGCCAAAGAGCTGGCGCGGCCCGCACCCTTTTCCCAGGACGTCGTCGCATTCGCCCGCCGCGCCCTAGAACAGCTGGGACCCGCCGCCGATCACACCGAAGTCGATCGTTATCTCAAGAACTTGGCCGCCAAAGATGTTGGTGAGCCTGGTGCGTCAGCACAAAGCCTTAAGTCATAGCGACACCAGGAACGCGGCAACGGTACCCCCTCACTGTTGCCCTTTAGAGGGTCAGAGGTGTTGGATAGGGCCGGGTCCTCGCAGTGCTACGCGAGAGACTGCGGCCGGGAAGGCTCCGCGGGGCTCACTGCGGAACGGCGCCGATCTCCCGCAGATAGATTGCGGTCGCCGGATGCAGCCACGCGGCCGGCACGTTCGAGACCAGGTTGCGCGGATCGCTCTCGTGTCCCTGTGCATAGTGGCGCGCCAGCGTGTTCCGCCCCTGATCGATCGCCCGCACGAGGCGCGAGACGTAGGCGTCATCGAGCCCTGGCCGGCCTAGAATGAAGCTCCAAGAGCCGACGGTCTCGAGCGCCGCGTCTTGTCCCTTGAACGAGCCCGCCGGGACGGTCAGGCGTCGCAGCGACGAGCGGAGCGCGAGGATCTTCGGGACTGCTTCCGGCGCCGGGCCGAAGAACCGAGCGCCGCCGGGCGCGTCCGCGAGGGTCTTGAAGCCCGGCCAGCCGAGGCTCGCGCCCCACAGGGCAGCCGCTCGGCCATCGCGGACTTGAACGGCGCCGTCGCCGGCATCGTCGAGAAGGATCGGGCGGATGTCGTGCTCGGGATCGATGCCTGAACCCAGGAGCACGGTACGCCCCATCAGCGTAAAGCCGGAGGCGCGCGTGCCGAGCGCGACGGCGCACCCGCGCAAGTCCGCCACGCTGTGGATTGAGCTGGCCGTCGGGACCACGAACAACCCGGGCGATGCGTCGATCGGGGCGACGACGGTCAGGCCGGGTCCGGAAGGTGGCTGAGCATTCAACGCGTCGAAAGCGTACTCGCCTTGCACGAGGGCCAGATCGAGCTTGCCTTCCCGCAGCAGTGCGAGGTTCTCGGTCGAGCCCTTCGTGATGCGAGGCTCGATCGTCAGACCGGGATCAACCTCGTTGACTGCTGCGACGAGCGCGCGACCGAAGGCGGGGAACGAGCCCCCCGGCGTTGCCGTGCCAAGCACGATACGTCTGGTCGCTGCGCCCTCCTGACCCCGGCTCGACGTCGGGGCGAGGGCCAGACATGCTAGGAGAAGACGGCGTGAGATCACGATAATCGGCCTTTCCGTGGATGAGCCAGACCGAACTACGCGACCGTCCCTGGACCGCACCGCGTCTTGTGCCTCGCACCACCATCTTGATGGCGGTGCCCCGGCCCTGCTCAGGAGGCCGAGATACGTGCCTAAGGTTGAGCGATAGGTCCGGTCGGTGATGGCCCCAGCCTGTCGGCCGCACAGGAGGGAGCAGATGATCTTGAAGCTAACAGAGTGGTCGTCACACCGCCTCACTCAGAACGAGCTGCCACGGCGCAATCGCCCCCTGCCCTGACTGGCCGCGGACATGCCGATCCATCGTCCTAGTCCATGTGTACGAGGAAACGTGCGATCGCATCGTGAATCATCGCGACGATCTGTGCCTCCCGTCGCTCGAATTCCTCGAGCAGTCCTGAGACCGCAACGGCGAGGGGACGGCCCTTGCGGTCGATGCGGTTGGGTAGTGGCACCGCGATCGACCCGGCGCCGGACGTGACGAGGCCATGCGAGAAGAAATGGCCGTCCTGCCGCAAACGGGCCACGTTGGCCAAGACGGCTGCGACTTGAATCGGGGGTTGCTCGGGCGGGGCCTCCGCGTTCGTGCGCCGTACGAGTGGGCCGATCTCGGCATCCGGGATCCCGGCGAGAAGCGCGGTGCCAGTTGCCGACCACACCACAAGTCGGCGCGTGCCGGGTGGGACGTGAAAGCGCATCGCGGTTTGCGCCTGCAACACGTGGACGTACTGCGAGTAGATGGTGTTGCGTGCCGCTAGGATCACCGTGCCGCCCGTGCACTCGGACAGATGCTCGAGCATGCGCACGAGACTACCGTCGCGCACCGGCCCCTTGTCGAGCCACGCGCCGAGCAGCGCGACCCGCGGCGACGGCAGGAAGCTGCGGTTATCGGCGTCGTAATCGAGATAGCCGAGTTGGGCGAGGCTCTTCAGGAGCATCGAGGTTGAGGATTGCGGAAAGCCTAGGCGTTCGGCAATCTCCGAGACCCGAGCTTCGCGCTGAAGCACGTCGAACAGCTCCAGGATCTGAAGCACGCGGCCCGCGGACTTCACGAAAGCCAAGGAGGGACCGACTGCATCGGCCCTGACCAAGAGGTCCGTGCTCGAACCCGCTCCGGTCTTTACCCGAGGCGTGAAGCGGTCGGGGGCAATCATACCCGGCTCCAGGCCGGTAGTGCGAGGAGGCTGTGAACGGCCTCGAACGTGATATCCGCGCACCGTGAAGCCCACCAATAGGCTGTCCGCCCGGCAATCATCTGAGTCGCCCGCAACTCGAACGAACATGGCGTCTGCGGCGCGATCTCATGGCATGTCCAATCATCGTGAATGGAGTACGGGCCGCTTGGGTCCAGCTGCCGTCATGAATGCATCACCGCATCCGCGCTCGACGACGTATAGTGCGAATCATCCGCCGCTCCATCACAGATGTGATATCGCTCAGCAGATCCACGATGACGGTTGAAGACCAATCCCGGCTCTGTCCTACTCGAGGGCGAGCGCCGGACAGTGATGCTGTCCGGACGTGCTGAGACCGCGCGCCAAGGGCGGCTCTGCTCGGGAGGAATGCCGATGCCGATCCGCCTCGCGGCCGTCGCCGCGCGTCTCGTCTCCGTGGCGCTGCTATTGTCCGCTTTGAGCGGACCGACCCGCGCCGAGACGAACACGGTCCGCATCGGCCTGCAATACGGCCTCGTCTACCTGCCGGTAATGATCGCTCAGAACGAAGGTTTGTTCGATAAGCGCGCCAAGGCGGCAGGCCTCGACGGGCTGTCGGTTACGTTGAGCCGCTTCAGTGGCTCGGCCGCGATGAACGACGCGCTGCTCTCCGACAGCATCGAGCTGGGCACACTCGGCGCGACCGGCGCCTTGATCGCCTGGGACAAAACCCGCGGTCGTCAGCAGATCAAGAGTCTCTGCGCCCTCACTTCAGTCGTCTACACGCTGTTTACGGGCAAGCAGGGCGTTACCGCGCTGAAGGATTTTACCTTTGGCGACAAAATCGCGGTCCCAGCCTTCAACTCGCCGCAGGCTATCCTGCTGCGGGTGGCCGCAGCCCGGCAGCTCGGCGATCCGGCCAAGGCGGATACTCTGATGGTGAGCCTGCCCCACCCCGACGCCACCGCGGCCATGCGCGCCGGACAAGGCATCGCCGGCTACTTCTCGACGCCACCCTTCACCCAGATCCTACGGGCGGATCCCAAGCTCCGGGCGATCATGACCTCCACCGGTCTGATCGGCGACGGTGACCCCACCGCCGCGACCCTGAACGCCAAGCAGGGCTTCGTCGACGCCAATCCCAAGGTGACGCAGGCGATCCTCGCCGGCATCGAGGACGCGGTTTCGCTCATCCGCAGCGACCCGAGGCGGGCGGCGGCGATCTACCTGGCTTCAGAGCAGGTGCAGATCGATCAGGCCCAGGTCGAGTCGACCCTCACCGACGGGTCCCTCGTCTACGGCGTGGCCCCGAAAGACATGGTCAACCTTGCCAAGGCGATGGCGGCGCAGGGGCTCCTGCGCAAAGTGCCGACCGACTGGCAAGAGCTCTTCTTTCCGGGCCTCAAGGAACGCGACGGAAGCTGAGCGAGCCATACGGGCGAGCCCCTGATCTGACAGACCACGGAGCAGAGATGCAGAGCTTTCGCTTCAGCGCCGAACCGCTCCCGGCCGAGGCCGAGGCGGCCCGTGCGGCCGTCCGGGTTTTTCTCGACGCTGAACTGGCGGCGGGGCACTTCGTGCCACATCGGACCTCGTGGACGACCTTCGACGCCGGCTTCAGCCGACGTGCCGGGGCGGCCGGGTTCATCGGCCTGACCATGCCGGAGGCGTATGGTGGCCATGAGCGGTCCGGCCTCGTCCGCTTCGTCGTCACCGAGGAGATGCTGGCGGCCGGCGCGCCCTGCGGGGCGCACTGGATCTCCGACCGCCAGTCTGGCCCACAGATCCTGCGGCACGGTTCCGAGGCGGCCAAGCGGGCGATCCTGCCGCGGATCTGCCGCGGCGAATGCGCCTTCGGCATCGGCATGAGCGAGCCGAACTCGGGCTCGGACCTCGCCGCCGTGCGCACCCGCGCGGCGCGCGACGGCGACGATTGGTTGATCAACGGCTCCAAGATCTGGACGACGAACGCCCATCAGGTCGATTACCTGCTGGCCCTGGTCCGGACCGGTGAGCCCGGACCAGACCGGCACGGCGGCCTGACCCAGTTCATCATCGACATGGCGGCTCCCGGGGTCACGGTGCGACCGATCCTCGACCTGTCAGGCCACCACGAGTTCAACGAGGTGTTCTTCACCGACTACCGCGTCCCGGACGCCATGATGGTCGGCGCGGAGGGCGAGGGCTGGGGGCTCGTCACGGAGGAACTCGCTTTCGAGCGCTCGGGGCCCGACCGCTTCCTGTCGGACTACCGGCTGCTCGTCGAACTCGTCGACCGGATTGGGCCGGAACCCGACCGGTTCCAGGCGGTCGAGACCGGCCGGATGGTGGCGCAGCTCACCGCGCTCCTCGGCATGTCGGCCTCGGTGGCCCGGCTCCTCGACAAGGGCGTCGTCCCCGGCGTTGAGGCGGCGCTCGTGAAGGATGTCGGCAACAGCTTCGAGCGCGCGGTGCCGGAGATCGCCCGGCGGCTCGTGCCGGTTGAGCCGAGCCTCACCGCGCAGGGCGAGCCGTTCCGTGAGGCGCTCGGCGGCGTAACCCTGCGGGCGCCCTCCTTCACCCTGCGCGGCGGCACCCGCGAGGTTCTGCGCGGGGTCATCGCGCGGGGGCTGGGCTTGCGATGAACACGACCAACCACGCACAGGATGGGGCGGCCGACGAGGTCGCCGGCATCGTCCTCGATCAATTCGAGCGGCTGCTGGCCCAGCATCTCTCGCCGCAGGTGCTGGCGGCCTTCGACGGTGCCGTGGACGACGCGGCCTGGCCCGCGGATCTCTGGAGGGCGCTTAACGACAGCGGTCTGCCCCTGGCCCTGGTGCCCGAAGCGGCCGACGGGATCGGCTTGGAGGCCAGGACGGCCGCCTTGCTAATTCGGCGCTGTGGGCAGGCGGCCTTGCCGCTGCCGCTGCCCGAGACCATCGCGGGCGCAGCGCTCTGGGCGGCGGCAGGCGGCGGCGCGCCGGAGGGCGCCCTCACCTTGGTCCCAGCCGGCAGTCCCGTTCGAATCACGCGGCGGGCCGACGGTTTCGTCCTCGACGGGCGGGCGGCGCAGGTGCCCTGGGGCGGTTCGGTCGCGGCCCTGCTCGCGGATGCGATCGACGCCGCAGGCGTCCGCCACCTCGTGCGGATCACGGCGCCGGGCACGGTTCGTGATACGCGCCACAACCTCGCGGGTGAGCCGCGCGACGCCCTCGACCTCACAGGCTGTACCGCCGCCATCGACGAGGTACGGGCAGCGCCGGACTGGGCGGCCGAGGTTGGTGTCGGCTCGGTGGAGGCAGCCGGCGCCTGGGTGCGCGCGCAGCAGTTGGTGGGCGCGATGGAGACCTGCCTCGCCTCCGCCCTCGATCACGCCCGCGAGCGGCAGCAATTCGGGCGGCCGCTCGCCAAGTTTCAGGCGATCCAGCACATGCTGGCCGAGGCCGCGGGCCACGTCGCGGCGGCGACCGCGTCGGCTGATCTCGCTGCCGCGTGCTGGGGAGATGCGCGCTTCGTCCTCGCCACCGCGATGGCCAAGGCGCGCTGCGGCGAGGCGGCGGGCCACGTCGCCGCAATCTGCCACCAGATCCACGGAGCGATGGGTTTCACCCAGGAGCACCCGCTGCACCGTGCGACGCGGCGGCTGTGGTCCTGGCGAGACGAGTTCGGCTCCGACGCCGTGTGGCAGGAACGGATCGGGCGCGCGGTCTGCGCGGGCGGCGGCGCTGCACTATGGCCTTTGCTGGTCCGGCTGCGGGCCGGTGCCGGTTGAGATGGGAGATTAGTGCGTGCTGGATCATTCCGCCGAGACGAAAGAGGACGGTCCCCTCGCGGGCGTGCGGATCGTGGATCTCACCAGCGTGATCATGGGGCCCTCGGCCACGCACATTTTGGCCGATCTCGGGGCGGACGTAATCAAGATCGAGACGCCGGAGGGCGACTCCTTCCGTCACTACCGGCCGGCCCGCAACGCCGGGATGGGCGGCAACTTCCTACACCTCAACCGCAACAAGCGCAGCGTCCGTCTCGACCTGAAGCGGCACGAGGCCCGCGCGGCCCTGGACCGGCTGATCGCCACGGCGGACGTCTTCGTGCACTCGATGCGCCCGGACGCGATCCTGCGGCTGGGCTACGGCTACGACCGCGTGCGCGCGCTTAAGCCCGAGATCATCTTCTGCGGCGCCTACGGCTTCGGGGCCGACGGCCCCTACGCGCACAAAGCGGCCTACGACGATCTGATCCAGGCGGGCTCTGGCCTCGCCACCCTCCAGACCGCCGCCACCGGCCAGCCCGGCTACCTGCCCACCGTGCTCTGCGACAAGATCGCGGGGCAGGCCATCGCCTGCGCGATCCTGGCGGCCCTCTACGAGCGACGGGCCGGCGGCGGCGGGCAGGCAGTGGAAGTGCCTATGTTCGAGACCATGGTGGAGTTCAACTTCGTCGAGCACATGGTCGGCTACGCATTCCAGCCACCGCTCGGGCCGCCGGGCTTCAACCGGGTGCTCAGCCCGAAGCGCAAGCCCTACCGCACCCAGGACGGTCACGCCTGCATCCTGCCCTACTCCGACCGGAACTGGCGCGACTTCTTCATCCACACCGGCCGCCTCGAGTTCGTGGACGACCCGCGCTTCACGCCGCTCGCCGTGCGGGTGGAGAACATCGAGGTCCTGTACGCGCTGGTGGAGGAGGAGGCCCCGCGCAGGACCACGGCAGAGTGGGTGGCGTTCTGCGACTCGGTGAGCATCCCGTGCATGCCGGTCCTCGGGCTAGAGGACCTGCCGGAGGACGCGCACCTCAAGGCGGTGGGCTTCTTCGGCACCGCCGAGCATCCGAGTGAGGGCCGCTACCGCACCATGCGCAGGCCGGTCTCGTTCAGCGGCAGCCGATTCACGATTCGCCGCCACGCGCCCCGTCACGGCGAGCACACCGCCGAGGTCCTGGCCGAGGCGGGCCTCGATCCGTCGGAGATCGCTGCCCTGGGCGCGGACATGACCGCGCCCGAAGCGACGACCACGACGGCCGAACGCTCGGCCGTCGCACCCCTGGAGACCGCCCCATGACCAGCCAGACCGAGGATCTTGGTGCGGGCGAAGACCTCCTGTTCGCTGTCGCCGAGGGGGTGGCGACCATCACGTTGAACCGACCAGAGCGGAAAAACGCCTTCACCTTCCCGATGATCGAGGCCTGGACGGCGGCCCTCCAGCGCTGCCGCATGGATGAGGCGGTCCGCGTCGTCATCGTGACCGGCGCAGGCCCGGCCTTCTGCAGCGGCGGCGACATCGTCGAAATGGGCGAGCGCCTCAACCAGCCGCCCCAGCGGCGAAAGGACGAACTTTTTAGCCGGATCCAGCGCATCCCGCTGGCGCTCGAGGATCTCGACAAGCCGGTCATCGCCGCGCTGAACGGCGTGGCCACCGGGGCGGGCCTCGACCTCGCACTGATGTGCGACCTGCGCTACGCTGCGCGCAGTGCCCGCTTTGCCGAGACCTATGTTCGCGTCGGGCTGGTGCCCGGTGCCGGGGGCGCCCACTTCCTGCCCCGACTCGTCGGCACCGCGAAGGCGCTGGAGCTGTTCTTCACCGGTGATTTCGTCGATGCGGAGGAAGCACTCCGGATCGGCCTCGTCAACGGCGTTCACGACGATGTGGCCCTGATGCCGGCGGTCGAGGCGCTGGCGCGTCGGATCGCCAAGGCGCCACCGCTCACGCTGAGCCTGATCAAGCGCGCAGTCTATCAGGGGATGCGCAACGACCTGCGCACCAACCTCGACCTGATCTCCTCGCACTATGCGGTGATCACCGCGACGCCCGAGCATCGGGATGCGGTGCAGGCGTTCATCGGCGGGCGCAGCAAGCCTTGAAGTGAAGGGCGCCCACTTGAGTGCTGGGGGGCTTCCGGTTGGGTCACCCCGCCCCCGTACGTGACGTGGGAAGAGGACGTCCCAGGAACGAAAGCAGCAGAAGCAAGACAACATCTGCATTATGTCAGCCAGTTCCAGCCTTTGATTTGATTGATCGCGAAAGATAATATCAAATAACATTCGATCGACTGAGGGAGCCGCCAAATGAATGTTGCAGCCAAGCGGTCGGTGTACGAACCTGACCAAGCCGGTCTGGCTTTCCCTCGCTACCCAGTGTTCGATGATGCCGCGCAGGAGCGAAGACACCGCAAGGTTCGGTTGGCTGCCGCCTGTAGGCTCTTTGCTGATCTGGGCTACGAATACGGATTCGCCGGCCACATCACCGTCCGTGACCCGGAGGATCCGAACCTCTACTGGACGAATCCGTTCGCCATGGAATTCGGGGCGGTCAAGGCGTCGGACCTCCTCCTCGTCGACCACGACGGCCGAGTCATCGAGGGCGCGCGTGCGGTGAACCGCGCCGGCTTTGTTCTGCACGCCGCCATCCACGAGGCGCACCCCGGCATCCTGGCATCCTGCCACTGCCACACGATCAACGGCATGGCTTGGGCCGCCCTGGGCCGGCGATTGGATCCGATCACCCAGACAGCCTGCGGCTTCTACGGTGATGGGCAGGCCCTGATCACCGAGGAAGCTGGCGCCGTGGTGGTGGAGCGCGGGGCCGGCCACAGCGTCGCCGCCGCGTTCGGACGCGACACTAAGGTTGCCATTCACCAGAACCACGGCCTGTTCAGCGCCGGCCAGGAGAGCATCGAGGAGGCCGTTTGGTGGTTCGTGGCCGCCGAGCGGGCCTGCGAGATTCAACTCAAGGCCGAGGCGACGGGCCACCCCCTGAAGCTCGTTCCCGAAGCCAATGCGGCGCACTCCGCCAAACACCTCGCCACTCCGTTCATGGCGTGGCTTCATGCCCAGCCGATGTTCGACCGTACTTTGCGCCAGCATCCGGACGTGATCGACTGATCGATTGCTGCACACCGCGGCGCGCATCTATGCAGAGCACAATACGGCGTGGATATAGAGCTTGCGGTGCCGGAAATGATTGCGGTGTCCTATGTCTTTAATTGTAATGTAAAATAAAAATATCGAATGCAGCGGGATGTGCTAATGAGCAAGCGCCGTTATTTTCTGTATATTGGCATTTTCTTGCTTGTTGTCTTCAATTATGTGGACCGCGTCGCGCTGTCGGTCGC
Organism: Methylobacterium sp. CM6246; assembly: GCF_054818005.1. Lineage (NCBI taxonomy): Bacteria > Pseudomonadati > Pseudomonadota > Alphaproteobacteria > Hyphomicrobiales > Methylobacteriaceae > Methylobacterium > Methylobacterium sp. CM6246. Next base: position 3,496,169 of record NZ_JBTXKY010000001.1, on the reverse strand, counting down.
GGCGCCGGCGATCGCGGCTGAATACAATCTGAGTCCGGTACAGGTCGGTTACCTGTTCTCAGCTTATCTCTGGACGTATGTCGTCTGCTTGATCCCATGCGGATTTCTGACCGATCGCTACGGGGCGAAGGTGGTCAACGGCGTCGGTGTGCTCGTGTGGTCCGGCGCGACGATTCTCACAGGGCTCGCGTCCGGCTTCGTCAGCCTTCTCGGCTCGCGCATGCTGATGGGCGCGGCGGAGGCGTCCACCTATCCAGCGGGCGGTCGCGTGTTGCGGGATTGGGCGCCGCGATCCGAGTTCGGTCTGGCGGCCACGATGCTCAACAGCGGCGGCTACGCGGGTCCTGCGTTCGGGACCTTGCTGCTCGGGTGGGTGGTGTCAGTCCACGGCTGGCGGTGGGGTTTCTATACGGCCGGCTTGCTGGGCTTGGTTTGGCTGGTCGGCTGGTTGGTCTGGTATCGCGGGCCGGAGACGGCAACCTTCGTCGGCGAGGACGAGCGCGCCTTCATCCTGCGTGAGCGCGATTCCGGGGCGAAATCCGGTGGCTCGGCCGACGGGTTTGGCGTGCTGTTGCGCTCGCGCAGTATGATCGCCGTCGCCGTCACGCAGGGCTGCGCCGTCTACACGCAGATCGTGTTCCTGACCTGGCTTCCGAGCTATCTCGCCAACGTCAAGCACATGTCGATCGTAAAGTCGGGCCTGTTCACGGCGTTCCCGTACTTCGCGGCAACGGTCTTCGCGTGGGTCCTCGCCCATCTGAGCGATCGTGCGCTGGCCGCGGAGGGCGGCTCCAGCACGGGGCGGCGGCGGCGCATCGTCGTCGTGTCGATGCTCAGCGCGGCCGTGATCTTGGCGGCACCGTTCGTCGACAGCACGCCGATGATCCTGGGCCTGATCACCATCTCGCTGACCGGATTGGCGACGGGCATCTCGCTCAACATTGCCCTGGCCGCCGATCTGCTGCGGTCGCCGGCGAGTGCTGGCAAGGCCATGGCGATCCAGATCACCGGCGGGAACATGTTCGGCCTCATCGCGCCAATCGCCACGGGCTACATCATCGCGGCGACGGGTAGCTACGACCTCGCCTTCGTGGCCGGTGGCGTGCTGCTGGTGACCGGGGCCGTAATCACGCTGACCCTGACGCACGCCCCGATCGGTGGCGACCTCCCCGCCCCAGCGGTCGTCCCCGCGCTGCGCCGCGCTTAAGCTCTTAGACGGAGGTCACGATGTACGCAGCCCCGCCTATCTGCCCAACGAGTGTCTTCGCCACATACCCCGAGGCGTGGCGGGTGGCCACGGCGGAGAACGAGTGGATCCGCACGCAGCCCGGGCGCATGCCGATCGGGTCGTTCCTGGAGGGGCCGTCCTTCGACCGGGACGGCAATCTCTGGTGTGTCGACATCCCGAACGGACGCATCTTGCGCGTGGCGCCGGACGGCGGTTTCACCATCGTAGCCGAGTACGATGGTTGGCCGAACGGCCTCAAGATCCACCGTGACGGCCGGATATTGATCGCCGACTACAAGAACGGCATTATGGTCGTCGACCCCGCCTCCGGCACGGTCCGGCCGTTCCTCCTGCGGGTCGGCCCCGAGCGGTTCCGGGGCGTCAACGATCTCTTCTTCTCTCGCGATGGCGATCTCTTCTTCACCGATCAGGGCCTAACTGGCTGGCAGGACCCCGGCGGACGCCTTTTCCGCGTTCGGGCGGACGGGTCCGTGACCTGCATCCTGGACGGCATCCCGAGCCCGAACGGCCTCGTCATGAACCTCACCGAGGACACGGTGTACCTGGCAGTTACGCGGGCCAACGCGGTCTGGCGGATCCCGCTGATGCGGGATGGGACGGCCGCCAAGGTGGGCACCTTCATCCAGATGTCGGGCGGGGCGGGGCCGGACGGGCTCGCCCTCGACGCGGAGGGCCGCCTCGCCGTCGCCCATGCCGGGAAGGGCACCGTCTGGCTGTTCGACGCCACGGGGGAACCGGTGTTGCGCATCGCCTCCTGCGCCGGTCTGCATACTACTAACGTGGCGTTCGGCGGCGCGGATGGACGCGCGCTGTTCATCACCGAGTCCGGCTCAGGCGTCATCCTGCAAGCCGACTTGGAGACGCCCGGGCACACCATGTTCTCCCACACGCTCGAGGGCGAGGCGTGACCGTCGGCTCTGTGCGACCGCACGGTCGGAATCGGAAGCCGTAAGGTTCCGGCCAGCCCCGATCGCAGCACGCGGGATCGCCCTGGTTGAGGACGACACGCGAGGCTCGTGCTGGGCGTCGTGCCGTCGTCGAACCCCGCCGTGCCGCGCGGAGATCCTGTCCCCCCTCTTCCCGTCGCTCCGGCGCGATCCCCGACTCACCGACACGGAAGGGATACAGATGGCCCGCCTTCCCTACGCCGACCCGGATCGACCCGAGACGGCCGAGCTCGTCGCCCGCATCACCGCCCAGCGCGGCGGGGTGCTGCACCTCTACGCCATGCTGCTGCACAGCCCGCCGGTGGCCGACGGTTGGCTGCACTTCCTCAGTGCGATTCGCCAGCGCTGCGATCTGCCGGGCGCGCTGCGCGAGCTCGTGATTCTGCAGGTTGCCCACCTCAACGGGGCGCCCTACGAGGCCGAGCAGCATATCCCGATCGCGCTGCGCGAGGGGGTGCACCAAGCGCAGGTCGACGCCCTCCCCGACTGGAGGGCGTCCGACGTGTTCGAGCCGGCGCAGCGCGCGGCCCTGGCCTACTGCGATGCGATGACCCGAACCATCCACGTGCCGGCTGACGTGTTCGCGGACCTGCGCACCCACTTCGACCCGCGGGCGATCGTCGAGCTCACCGCGACGGTCGGGGCCTACAACATGGTCTCGCGCTTCCTCGAAGCGCTCGGCATCAGCTCCGCCGACGACATGCGTGCGGGGCGGGCTGACCGATGACAGCCCCCTTCTCCCTCCACGGCAAGGTCGCGCTCATCACCGGCTGCGGCTCGCAGTTGCCCTGGTGGGGCAATGGTAAGGCCACTGCCGTGACCTTCGCCCGGCGCGGCGTGAGGGTCGCCACCACCGGATCGAAGCTGCAGCTCGAGGTCGCCGCGCGCGTCCTGGACGAGCCCGGGATCAACTGGAGCTTCGCCCCGCATAACGTGATGAAGTTCGCCAACTTCATGGCGCGCGCTGGCATGATCGCGAGCGCGCCGGTGTCGTGGCGCGACCTCTAATTCCCGGAGGCTGTGTCCGATTGGCCCTGCGGCTGAGGGTTCGATACCCGCCGCGAACGAGGCGAAGGTGCGCTCGGCCTCCTGGGGCGGCCTCACCCTCCGCTTGAGACTTCGCCGTGTCATCGTCGCTGGGGCCGCCTCAGGGCGAGGGGCCGCGCTCGCGCTCAGGACGCGAAGCGGCCGACGGCGTAGGGAGCCGGATCGATCGGGGCCGCGCGCTGTGCCATTAGCGTGGCGACCAAGCGCCCGCTCGGCGGACCGGCGGTCATGCCGTAGTGGCCGTGGCCGAACGCGAGGTGTAGGCCCGGCTGCTGAGGGACCGGACCGAGCACGGGCAGCGTATCCGGGAGTGAAGGCCGGAACCCGAGCCACAGCTGCGGCTCCCCGTGGGTGAGGCCGGGGAAGAGCGCGCGCGCGTGCTCGGCCAGGATCCGGGCGCGGGTCTCGTCCGGCGGGGCGTCGAGCCCCGCGAACTCGACCGTTCCGGCCGCGCGCAGGCCACCTACCATCGGCGTCACCCCGAAGCCGCGCGATTTGTAGCTGATCGTGTAGCGCGGTTCGATCGACGGCGTGGGCAGCATGGCGTGATAGCCGCGCTCGGTCTCGAGCGGCACGCGCACGCCGAGCGGGTCGAGCAGCGCCTTCGACCATGCCCCGCCCGCGACCACGACGTCGGCGCCGGCTCGGTTCGCGACATTGGTCCAGACTGTGAAGCCGCCGCCCTCGCGCGGGATGAGTTTCAGGGCCCGCTCGGCCACGATCGTGCCGCCCTCCGCGCGCAGCCGGTCCGCTAGAGCCCCGATGAGCCGGGCGGGGCTGATCGTGTAGCCGTTGCCGGGCACGAGGAGCGCGCGCCGCACGGCGCGGGAGATGCCGGGCACCATCTGCTGCAGGTCGTCGGCACCGAGCATCTGCGCCTCGATCCCGTGCCGCTCGCGGATCTGCCGCTCAACGCCCGCGCCCGCGCTCTCGCCCTCGCCGTCCCAGACCTGGATCTGACCGGTGCGCCGGACAAGCTCGCCGAACACCTGCGGTCCGATCAGGTCCTGCCAGCAGGCGAACGCGTCCTTGTGGAGGGCGCGCAGCGCGTCCGAGATCGCCAGGACCCGCTCGATCCGTCCCTCCTTGATCCAGCGCATCAGCCAAGGCAGCGCGGTGGGCAAGTAGGAGGGGTGGACGACGAGGGGACCCTTCTTGTCCCGAAGCCAGCCGGGCACCTGGCGTAGCATGCCGGGCATCGCGATCGGCGAGGCCGTGTCGGCGCTGATCATGCCCGCGTTGCCGTAGGAGGCGCCGCCGCCCGGCGGCAGCGGATCGATCACGGTCACATCTCGGCCGACGCGCCGGAGGTAGAGCGCGGTTGACAGCCCGACCACGCCCGCGCCGAGGACGATCGCGTTGTTATCATCGCTCATGCGGCGTCTCCGGCGGCCGAGGATAGGCGGTGGCCCGACCGAGATCGGCCGAGGAAATCGCATTCGGATCTCGCCGCGGCGACCGCGGACCGCGCGCGTCGCCCGCGCGATGCGGGCGGGATCGTGGGAGCGGGGGGATCCCGTGCATGGGGTCAGGCGTCCCGGCGCCGGCGCAGGAGCGCGTCGACGCCCAGAATCACGCCCGTGACGCCGATCAGGAACGCGCTGACCGCCGCCACCGTCGGCTCCACCTGCATGTGCAGGCTGTTCCAGATGCGCACCGGCAGGGTCTGGGTGGCAGCGTTGGTGAGAAAGAGCGAGATGACGAGCTCGTCGAAGGAGGTCAGAAACGCGAACAGGGCGGCCGACGCGAGGCCGGGTGCGGCGAGCGGCACGACGACGGTGCGCATGGTCCGGGCGCGGCTGGCGCCCAGGCTCAGGGCCGCCTGCTCCAAGCGCAGGTCGACGGACTGCAGCGCGGACAACAGGATCAGCAGGACGACCGGGAAGGCGATCACCGCGTGGCACAGGCCGACCCAGATTACGCTTCCGACCATCCCGAGGCGCGCGGACGCGTAGTACATGGCGATCGCCGTCACGACGGTCGGCGAGACGATCGGCAGGAGCGCGACGGCCAGGATCAGCCGCTTGGCCGGAAACGCGCCGCGCACGAGCGCGTAGGCAGCTAGGAACCCTACCCCGGTGGCGACGACGCAAGCCACACCGCCGATCGCGAGGCTCGACCACAGCGCGGCGCGCCAGGCCGGATCGCCGAGGAAGGCCGCGAACCAGCGCAGCGACAGGGACGTGGGCGGGAAGCGCAGGAGGGTGCCGCCGCTGAAGCCCAGCACCACCACGATGACGATCGGCAGGATCAGGAGCAGGCAGGCGCATCCGACGAACAGCGGCAGCGCGGCGCGCACGCTCAGGCCCCCATCATGCGGCGCAGATCCGTCACGCGGGCGTAGATCGCGAAGAGGATCAGGGTCGCGACGAGTAGCACCACCGACATCACGGCCGCGCTCGGCCAGTCGATCAGGATCTCGACCGCCCGCTCGATCAACATCGCGACGGTGACGTTGCTGGGCCCACCCATCAGGGCGGGCGTGATGAAGAAGCCGAGCGCCAGGATGAGGACGATGAGCGAGCCCGACACGATCCCCGGGACCGACAGCGGGAGATAGACGCGCCGGAACAGATAGAGGGGGCTCGCCCCGAGGGCGCGCCCGGCCCGCAGCAGGTTGGGGTCGATCGCCTTCATGGTCGCGTAGAGCGTCAGCACCATGTAGGGCAGCAGCACGTAGGTCATGCCGACCACGATCCCGAAGGTATTGTACAGGAGCGCGAGGGGCGCTCCGATGAGCCCCGACGCGCCCAGGAGCTCGTTGACGAGCCCGCTGCGGCCGAGCACCACGGTCAGCGCGTAGGTCCGCACGATCACGCTGGTGAAGTACGGCACGATCACGCAAAACACGACGAGCGCGGCGCGCCAGCCGCGGCGATTGGCCAGGTAGAATGCGATTGGGTAGCCGATCACCAGCGTCGCGAGCGTGACGAGGACCGAGACCCAGAGCGTCGTGAGCGCGGCGACCTGCATCGCGCGCGCGGTGAGGACGTCGACGAAGAGCTCGGGCACCTCGGCGGGCGTCGTCTCGATGAACAGGGTCCGCGCCAGGAACCAGGCGAGCGGCGTGAGGAACAGCAGCGCGAGCAGGCCGAGCGCGGGCAGGAGCAGGAGCCACGTCCGGTCCCGTCCCATCACGCGGCGTCCGGCGGTAGGATGACCGTGTCGGCCGGGGACCACGCGAGGGCGACGCGCTCGCCGGGCTCTGGGTGGTGATGGGCGGCCACGTTCGGGGCGTCGGCTGTCACGAGCGCGCCGCTCGCCGTCTCGACCGCGTAGCGCACGACGCTGCCGAGGAAGGACGCGCGCCGCACCGTGCCGCTCAGGCGGTTGACCGCCTCGCGCGGCAGATCGGCTGAGGGGTGCAGCGTCAGCTTCTCCGGGCGCACGAACAGCTGACCCTCGGTCCCCGCCCCGCGGGTCGCCGCTCCATCCGCGTGCAGCACTGCCCCATCCTCGAGCTGGAATGCGATGCGGTCCGGGCCGGGCGTCACAATCCTGCCCGGCAGGAGGTTCGCCTCGCCCAGGAACCGGGCGGTGAAGGCGTTGACCGGGCGCTCGTAGACGTCGCGGGGCGCGCCGATCTGCTCGACGCGGCCGCGGCTCATGATCGCCACGCGATCGGACAGGTTCATCGCCTCCTCTTGGTCGTGGGTAACATAGAGGACCGTCATTCCGAGCCGCCGCTGGATCTCCTTGATCTCGACCTGCAGGTCGTAGCGGAGGTTCTTGTCGAGGGCGCCCAGGGGCTCGTCCATCAGCACGACGGGCGGCTGGAACACGATCGCCCGGGCGATGGCCACGCGCTGCTGCTGGCCGCCCGAGAGCTGGCGCGCGTAGCGGTCGGACAGGTGCCTGAGTTGGACAAGGTCGAGCGCGGCCGCGACCCGCTCGCGCACGAGCGCCTTCGGCATTCCGCGCGCCCTGAGCGGGAACGCCACGTTCTCGAACACGTCCATGTGCGGGAAGATCGCGTAGTTCTGGAAGACCATGCCGAAGCCGCGCCGCTCCGGGGGCACGGCCGCGAGGTCGACCCCGTCGACCAGGAGGCGCCCGGCGTCAATCGACGCGAATCCCGCGACCATCATCAGGGTCGTGGTCTTGCCCGAGCCGGAGGGGCCGAGCAGCGAGAAGAACTCGCCCGCCTTGATGTGGGTCTCGAAGCGGTCGACGACGGTCTCGGAGCCGTAGATCTTGGTCAGCCCCTGGAGCTCCAGCGCTTTGCCGGCCGGTCCAGTGACTGCCGCGGCCGCCACGTGCTCGCGCGGGCGGGTGAGGCCGACTGCACCCGGCACGATCGCGTCCTGTCCGATCACAGCACCCAGTTCGACCAAGCGCGGCTCACTTTGGTTCGGTTGGCCGACCACCAGTTGATGTCGTTCCTGAAGCCCTTCGACACGGTCCAGGGCGTGCCGGTTGCGGGATCGATCAGGAGATTGGACGTGTGCGGGTAGACCTTGGTGTTGACGGGGATCGCCTTGTACTCGGCCAGCCAGCGCTTCTGTACGTCCTCGCTGATCGAGTAATCGATGAACTTGAGCGCGGCCTCGGGCGCCTTGGCCCCCTTGGGTATGGCGTAGGACTGCACCAAGACCTGGTTCTGGTTCCACTGGATGCCGAGCGGTGCGCCGCCGTCGATGGAGGCCTGAGCGCGGGTGTTCCAGAGCACGCCGAGCACGGCCTCCTTGTCGGCCAGCATCTGCGCGGACAGCGCGCCGGTATCCCAGAACTTGGGGACGCTGGACTTGATCCGGCCCATGGATTTGAGGGCGCGGTCGATGTCGACGGGGTAGACCTTGTCCATCGCAACGCCGTCGGCGAGGAGCGCGATCTCGAGGTTCGGGGCTCCGGACTCGATCCCGGCCAGCGTGCGCGGCCCGGGAAACGCCTGCGTGTCCCAGAACTCGGCCCAGGATTTTGGCTCGGAGCCGGGCTTGAACACGTCCGTGCGGTAGCAGAGCACGAACGCGTACACGAACGAGCCGACCTGATGGCTGAGCTTCAGGCTTGGCTCGATGTCCTCGAGCTTCGTGTATCGAAACGCGCCGTAGTCGATCGGGACGAGCGCGCCCGCCTCCTCCAGCATGAGGTTGGCGTCATTGCCGGTGTCGATGCAGTCGATCTCGACCTGCCCGGCTTTATACATAGCGAGCAATTTGCCCACCGTGCTCGGGACGGGAACGATCTCGATACCGGTCTCTTTCAGGAACGGCTCGTAGACGGTCCTGCGCTTGATCTCGTCAAACGAGCCGCCGGGCGTGCGCACCCGCAGTTGCGTGGCCGCCCGGGCGGGGTTCGTGATCACGGCCGGCATGGCGAGCAACGCTGCACTGCCCACCATGAGGCCGCGCCGCGTCGGGGTCGTGGACAGCTTCGGCACCGCGCGCTCCCATCACCTCGGGGAAGAGTGTAGGCGCAGGAAATACTGTCGGGCTAGCGGAAATCGCAGGCAATTCTGACCGCATTTACGACGTGTCGCACAAGCGACGTGCTGTAGCGGTGGTCCGCGGTCTAGCCCCGCGCTTGCATACTCACGCCGGAGATCGGAGCGTGGTCTCGCCGGCCGTCGAAGGGAGCGTCCATGATCAGGAACGAGCCGTACTGGTGGCGGGCGGCACCTCTGGCCGAATCTGACCCTTTGCCCGTGCGCGACAGCTCCGACGTGGTCATCGTCGGCGCGGGCTATACGGGACTGTCCGCGGCGCTAACGCTGGCCCGGGCTGGCCGCAGCGTTCAGGTCTTCGACCGGCAGAGGCCCGGCGAGGGCGCCTCGTCCCGCAACGGCGGAATCACGAGCGGGAATTTGCGCCTGTCACTCGCCGAGTTGACGAAGCGGTTCGGCCACGAGCGCGCGGGCGCCCTCGTGGCCGAGGCTAAGGCGGCGCGTGAGGACCTGTACCGGTTCATCGCCGAGGAGGGGATCGACTGCGACTTCAAGCTCGTCGGCCGCTTCGCCGGCGCCTCCCGCGCCGTCGACTACGAGCGCCTGGCGCGGGAGGCCGATCACCTGCGCGGCGCGTTCGGCATCGAGGCCCACTCGGTCGCGCGCGGCGAGCAGCGCAGTTACATCGGCACGGCGTTCTACCACGGCGGTAACGTCCGCATGGACATCGGCGGCCTTCATCCGGCGAAACTGCACGCCGCGATGCTCCGCCTCGCCCGGGACGCGGGCGCCCTCGTGCACGGCGAGACCGCCGTTCTCGGCATCCGGGGCGAGGCCGGGGGCTACGAGGTCCTGACCACGCGGGGCGCGGTCCGCGCCAGCCACGTGATCGTCGGCACCAACGGCTACACGGATCGGTTCGACCGGTGGCTGCGCAGCCGGCTCGTGCCCGTGCGCAGCCGCATCATCGCGACCGTGCCGCTCTCGGCCAACCTTATGGGCGAATTGATGCCGAGCCGCATGATGTATTCGGAGACGCGCAAGCTCCACTATTACTATCGGCCGTCGCCCGACGGGACGCGCATCCTGTTCGGCGGCCGGGACGGGACGATCGCCGGCGAGGCGGAGTGGCCTACGGCGAGCCTGCGGCGCGCGCTGGCCGACATCTTCCCACAGCTCGACAGCGTCGCGATCGAGCACAGCTGGTACGGCAACGTTGCCATGAACCGCGACATGGTCCCCCGCATCTTCGCGCGAGACGGGCGCCGCTACGCGGCGGGCTACTGCGGATCGGGCGTCGTTTGGGCGCGATGGGCTGGCCAGAGGGCGGCGCTCCAGGTCCTGAACGATCAGGCGGGACAATCAGCCCTCGACTTCCGCCCGCCGCGGTGGGTGCCGCTCGTCTCCGGCAAGGCGTGGTTCATGCCGGCCGTATTTGGTTGGTTTCGCATCCAGGATCGGTGGGCTACTCGCAGATGAAAATATCGTCGGGCAACGGCTGCCTCGCTCCTAAACAACTCCGCTTCCAAATGACTGCAACTTACAACCGCCAGCTCACCGACCCGGCCGCCGGCCCTATCCTGCTCGTCCCACTCACACTCGCGGCACGGATCCACCCGCACCTACACATGTACATCCAGCGGTTCTGCCCGGTTGGCCCCCGCGCAAGTGTTTGAAACCAGAGCGCCCTCGTCCCCACGGTTCTGCGCACATACGGGCTAAACCATAACCGGCGACCTGCAGCTCAGCCCCGGCACAACAAGCGCCCTTCACGGCTACACCGTCACCGCCAGCAGGCCGCAGAACGCCTGTTCATTCTGGCCGCGTTGGGCACTCCGAGTTTTTACGAATGACCAGAGCTGGCCGTAAGCGGCCGGTCCGCTCCGTGACAAGTCGGCCGCAAAAGCGGACAGCCTCCTACCCACCCATCCCGGTCATTCAGTGGCGCATTCCAGCAGGCTGGATTTGGTCGAAAGCAGCTTGTCCGCACTCAGGGGCTCCGCTGCAAAAGGAGCCGTCCTCCAACCGACCCAATCAAATCATACAGGAGCAAAAGCACAGCTTCAGAAAGCAGACTTGAGCCGCATCGGCTCAGCCCAACCACATCTATGGGGCATATGGGACAACAGATCCGACGCAGTCCCGCCCCTAAGCGCGCCCGAGCCAACCCAGCAGCGTCCAACCGGTAGCGAGGCACGGTCGCCAGCCGGATTTCAGTCATGCCACCCGGTAGCAGACCCCAATCGGCTTGCCCCGTGACGAAGACATCGTCCGGCGTAGAGAGCACGGCCTGCCACACGTCGAGTCGCAGCTTGCGCCTGCGGCCCCCCGCACCAAGGGTGCGGGGGGCCGCCTCTACGTCGATCAGCCGGCCTTGACGGCTGCCGGATTGATGGCTGGCTAACTTGCCTCGTTCTCGCGCGTCTTGATGAAGCTGGCCGCGACCACGCCCACCAGCACGCACGCGCCACCAATGCATCCGCTATCCCAAAGCGTCCGCCGAGAGAGTCGTAACAGATTAGAGCCTCCCGCAACGCCGGACTGATCCTTTGGCGCGAGGGGCCATCGTCATGGGGACGACATGCCGGTTTGGTTGCCGTGCGCCGCGTCGACGATGTCGTCCATGACCAGCTGGCTCAGCGCGCAAATGAAGGATGACAGCCGGTATCCGTCGTGACGCGATAGCGCGTTGTCGAAGGCGCGCACATTCCAGAACGGATCGTTGGCCAGCGTGACCGGGGCGATGCCGGTTAACGGTAACCCGTGCTGGAAGCGCACCGCGGGCGACCCCTGACCCTCGGCCCCGGCCTGCGGCGGTGCCAAGTCCTGGCTGTCCCACCCGAGACCACCTTCCTTCACCCGCCGTCGACGCGCGCGGACCAACCAACCGTTCGCGCGCGGGCAGTCGATGTCCGCGTCAGCCAGTGTCGCGTAGGCGTGGTGCCGCTCCGAGCCGGTTGCCGCCAAACCGAGCATCTCGTGGGTCGTGCCGAACGGTGCGCCCGAGGGCCGCGCGTCGGCGAGCACGCCGGCGGCCGGTCGCGGCGGGTCGAGGTTACCGATCGTGTGCGACTCCTCCGGCAGGCTGATCTGGAACGGAAAGGTCGCGGCCAGGACCGACAGGGTCCGCAAGGGTAAAGTGAGAACGCTGTCGAGGAGATCCGCCTCGCGTGGGACCGCGCAGCTCATTCCGCGGGGTGGCCTATGCTCAATGCGCGCGGCCGCTCGTTCGAGAAAGCCCGCGGCGGGCCGGAAGTCGAACTTGAAGGTCGGGAACAGGTCGTGGGTCGCCCAATCGTAGTCCACGCCGGCGTTGAACATCGCGTCGGTGCCGGCGAGCCGCTGCCGGATGCGTGCCCGGGCGTCCTGGAAGCCGTCGTCGACGTCGAGGCCAATCCAGGCGCAATCGCCCGGCCGCAGCCCGCCCGCCGGGAAGGCGAGCGCCGCGGTGACCGACATTACCACCGGGCGCTGGTCCAGCGGGAACAGGCCGCTGTCATGCGCCACCTCCCCGGGCGTGGCGCCCGGGTCGGCAGGCGTCGCGACGCGCTCCCACACGGCGCGTTGGACCGCCGTCCACTTGCTCGCTTCGGCGGCCGGGTTGATGAGCACCACGAAGTCGCCGAGCACCGGCGGCATCGCTTCGCCGAACCGGTGGCGCCGCACGGCCTTGAGGAGGTCGTCCTTGAGGCCGGTCGCCAGCATGTTGCCGCCAAGGCTGTGGCCGGCCACGACGAGCTTGTTGTGCCGGTCGGCCCCGTCGGGGCCCGGCCTCCTCAACGCCGCCTCCAGAGTGCGCAGCGCGGATATGGCCGCGGGTGCGACCGCCTCACTCACGGGTTTGCGGTCGAAAAGGGTCGCAGCCGCGGAGAGCTCGCCGAAGAAGCCACCGAGCGCCGCCCCGAACCTGTCGCGCAGGCCGCGCTCGTCGACCCGGGCGCCGCGCCAGCCGACGTAGACCGCGGTGACGTCCATCCCGCAGGCGGCGGGATCGCTCCGACAGCGATCGCGTAGGAAGCGGGCGGCGTGCGCCGCGTAGAAGCGCAGATCCGCGACGTTGGCGTCGCCGACCTGGGCGTCGTGGCGCCAGCCGTGGATGAAGGCGATGACGTAGTGACGTCCGGTGGCCAGGTGCTGCGTCAGAGCGTCGAGCTGCGTGATGACTGGCTTGAGCCCCGTAGCCGGCGCGCCGCGGGCGTGCATCTCGCCCTCCATCGCGTGGCGCAGCATGGCGCTGTCGATGGCGACGTCGCTGCCGCCGGCGCGCGACACGAGGGCGTAGGGCTCGCCGTCCTCCTTGAACTCCAGGAAGCCGAGCGTGTACTCCAGCGGCCGCTCGCCGCGCGCGGACGGGATGACGTGGCGCTGCAGGGCGCACCGTAGTCGCGTCCGCCAGCGCCGGTCGTCGCGGAGCGCGCCCTCGTCGTTGGTCGGGTCGCGCCAGCCGTCGCCGTCGAGCATGGACGACATCGGGGCGCCGCGGCCGACCTCGCTGAGGACGGTCCAGCCGGTCCGAAGGCCCTCGCTGCACTCCGGGACGGCCGGATCGAGGTCGCGGTAGGCGCGAGCCTGCGGCGTCGAGAGCACGCCGTAGTTCAGGAACAGGATGCCCAGGGCGAGCAGTGCAGTGGCGATAACGCCGAGCCTGAGCCCGCGGATAAGACGTCCCGTCACTCGCCATGCTCCGCGCAGGACCACACCCAGGCGCCCGACAGGTTTCGCGACGTTCCGGTCGCGCTTCGGGTGGGCTCTCATCGGTGCGAGCGCCGTTGCAGGTGATCCTCAAGGATTTCGAGCGCCGCACCGCTGCCGCGCCGGCCGAGGCCGAGGCGCAGGCGGTCCGCCGGGACCGGCGCCAACGACGAACGCCACAACACGGAAGGCAATACGAGCAGGCCCACCTCTGACGCGACCGCCCGCGCGAACGCGGCCGCGCCCTCCCGCCCGCGGAAACGGGGAAAGGCGAAGGCCAGATTCCTCAGTTCGTCCGGCTCGAACCGTTCCGGATGGCGATCGAGCAGGGCGCGCAGTCGGCGATGGTTGCCGCGACCTGTCGCGCGGGCGCGCCCGGTGATGCGCGGCTCGGCCCGCAACGCGATATGCGCGAGGACCTCGCTCGGGCCGGCGAGGCAGCTCGACAACAGGCTCTTGATGGCAAGGACGCGTTCGAGCACGGCGCGGTCTCGGCAGGCAACCCAGCCGACGCGCAGGCCCGGCAGCCCGAAACCCTTCGAAAGTCCGTTAATCGAGATCCCACGCTCGTACACGTCGATGACTGGCGGGATGGCACCCTCCGGGTTGGCGTCCGTCTGGCGATAGACCTCGTCATTGACAAGCCAGAGCCCGTGCCGGCGGCAGAGGTCGATCAAGCCAGCCAGGGTCGTCCGGTCCAAGGTCGCACCTGTCGGGCTGTTAGGGAAGTTCACCAGCACCAGCCGCGTGTTCGGCCGGATCACGCTGGCGAGGTGGTCCAGGTCGAGCGCCCAATGCCGGTCCGAACTCAGGGCGACCCCATCCGCCGCGCATAAACTCGTCACGACGAGCTCGGACGGTTGGTAGATCGGCACCACCACCACCGCATGGTCGTCCGGGCCGAGCAACGCGCGCAGAACGCAGGCCACCGCTTCCTGTGCGCCGGCACTGACGAGCACGTCATGGGGTTTCAGGCCGACGTACCGCTCGGCGACCGCGGCGCGTAACCAAGAGGCGCCGCGCGGGTCGGCGTAGCCGAGGTCCGCGTTCTGCCAGCGCTTCACGTCCTCCGGACCAGCAAGACGCAGCAGCGCGGCGAGTGAGAGCGACTGCGAGTCCGACGCGGCGAGGTCGTGGTGCGCGCATGTCGACCAACGGGCCAGATATGCCGCCAGCGCGAAGGACCGCCCGGGCGTGGGCCCGCGTCTCGGCGATCTGAGGAGGGCGCGGTCCTCTCGTATGTCGCCTGCCCAACCGCCCGGTGCATGGTAAGCGTCGAACGCCATGGCCTTACGATCTCTGGGCCGGGCTAGCGGCGACGCGCAGGTAGGTCGCCCCGATCCGCGTGGTCGCCCGAAGCGTCCCACCGAGCGAGCCCGCGACCTTCGAGGATCCGCCCAGACGGCGCCGGTAGGGCATCGGCACCTCGCGGATGCGCAGGCCCACGCGCGCGGCCTGCATCTGCATCTCGATGTTCCAGCCGTAGGTCAGCTCGCGCAAGTCGAGGGCCCGCAGCGCCGCGCGGTCGATGGCGCGGAAGGCGCACATGTCGGTGTAACGGACGCCGTAGCGCAGGCCGATGCCGAGGCCTGCGAGGCGGCCGGCGAGAACTTGGTGCCAGAGCATCGACCCGGGCTCGCGGCTCCCCAGGGTGCGCGAGGCGAGGACGAGGTTGTGGTGGCCGGCGAGCACCGGCGCGGCGATCCGCTCGATCAGGTCGCCGCGGTCCGCGCCGTCCCCATCCAGGTAGACGATCACGCGCGAGGCCGGATCGGCGGCGGCTGCTCCGAGCGCGCAGGCCCGCCCGTAGCCGCGTCCGACCTCGATCACCCGGGCGCCGGCGACTCGGGCGATGGCCTGCGTACCGTCGGTCGAGCCGCTGTCGGCGACGATGATGTCGGCTGCATAGGCCGGCGGGATCTCGCGGATCACCGCGCCGATCGCCTCGGCCTCGTTCAGGGTCGGAATGACGATGCTGACCGGGTGCATCGCTCAAAGACTCCAGCGCAGGCCGCAGTTCCGGCACGGGGCGGGCGGCGCGTCGGAGAGGAGCGAGGTGCGGAAGTCGCGATAGGCCTCGCCGTTCCAGATCTCTCGGAGCGTGGCCTGCGTGGCGTCGCCCAACGTGTAGTTGGAATAGCCGCGCACCGAGAAGGGCGCGATGCAGCAGGGCAGCGCCCGTCCGTGGGCTGTGAAGTACATCAGGGACCAGGGTCGCCGACAGGTGGCCCAGGCGCGGTCCTCCTGCCGCTTCAGGCTGATCCCGGGCTCGGTCGCGCCCGAGGCGTCGAGCGTCACCCCCAGCGAGCGGCCCAGGGCCTCGGCCTCGGCGATCGCCGCGGTCTCCTCGGCCCGCGCACTCTCGAATAGCGACAGGTCGGCTCGGGCCATGCCGTACCCGGCCTCGTCGAAGACGAGGCGCTGCAGGTGCACCTCAGTCACGCCCATCTCGGCCGCCAAGCTCACGAAGGCGGGGAGCTGGTCCACGGTCTCCTTGAGACCCGTCAGCCAGAGCGAGACCCGGGGCGTCGTGGCGCCGGACGCCTTCTGGAACGCGACGAACTTGCCGACGTCGCGCACGATGCGGTCGAAGAAATCCTTGCCGCGCACCCTGCGGTACGAGGCCCGGTCAGCGGCGTCGAGGGAGACGCGCAGTTCGTCGAGCCCGGTGTCGATCAGCTCCCGGAAGCGCTTGGGCTGCAGCAGGGTGCCGTTGGTATTGAACAGGACGTAGGTGTCGCGGTCTTTGAGGTAGCGGATCATGCGCGGCAGGTCCTTGACCAGCATCGGCTCGCCGACCCCGTGGAGCACGACCCGGGCGACGTTCGGCACTTGGTCGACGATCCGCGTGAACAAATCCCAGCTCATGTCGGCCGGGGGTTCCAAGGTCTCGAAGGTGCGCGGGCAGGTCTCGCACAGCAGGTTGCAGCGGTTCGTGACCTCAAGATAGAGGCAGACCGGAGGCGCCACGGCCTCGGAGGCTCGGTCGGTACCGATCGCCTCGAAGTAGCGGCGCGGATCCTTCAGGGCGGCTGAGGCCGTCATTGGGCGGTTCCTTCCGGGAGAGCGGCGAGGGGTGCGGTGCGGGCCCGCCACAGCGCACGGGCGGCCAGGACGAGAGCCGGGACGAAGACCAGCGATGGCCAGAGGGAGCGGTCGTTGAATGGATCGATCAGGAACAAGATCGGCGCAGCGCCGAGCCAGATCAGGGCCGGGGCCGGCGCGACCACCGCGGGCAGCGCCAGCCAGGGGTAGTACCAAGCGTAGTGCGGGCTCGCCGCGCAGGTGGTGAGGGCTGCGAGGAGCCCGGCATCGCGGCACAGCGCGACCGCGTCGGGCGCAGGTGGCCGGTCCAGGCCGAAGGCGATCCGGAGCGCGAGCGCGGTGAGCGTCAGGCCGGCGCAGACCAGATAGGTCCGCAGCAGGCCCGGTGGGCTGAGCCCGAGATGGCCAAGCCCGGCGAGCAGCCAGTAGCCCGCGCCGGTCTCGTACCCCTCCTCGGCCCCGTAGCCCCCGGCGAATCCGAGCACATTCGCGCCGGCGCCGAGATAGGGCAGGTAGAGGACCGCGATCACGGCCGCACCGACGAGCATTGGCCGCCACAGCCGGCCACCACGTACGAAGGCGGGCGCTACCGCGACGGGCAGAACCTTGACTAAGGTCGCCGCGCCGAGGAGCGCGCCAGCGAGCCCGTACCGACGGCGGGTGCGGGCGAGCAGCGCGAAGCCGAGGAGGCCGATCGCCACGGCGTCGACGTGCCCGTCGCAGGCGAAGGACCACAGGGCGAGCGGGTTCCAGGCGTAGATCAGGATCCGGGCCGACGGCAGGCCGGCCCCGCGCAGGATCGCGAGCATCGCGAGCACGCCCAGGGCCTCGAAGCCCAGCATCGCCAGCTTCATCCCGGTGACGCCGTGCGAGACCTGGCCTACGGCGGCAAACACCATCTGCGCCGCGGGCGGGTAGATCGTGCGGGCGTAATCCTTCCGGTTGATCTGCGGGTAGACCGCCGCGTCGCGCAGCCGTTCGAGGGCCGGATCGGCCGGTATGTAGCGGTAGGGGTTGATCCCGGCAGCCTGAACCTGCCCGTCCCAGACGTAGCGGTAGATGTCGCTCGACAGGAACGGCGGCGCCGGCAGCAGCGCGGCCCGCATCAGCACGGCGACGCCGAGGATCGTCCACAGGGCGGCCCGCGGCAACCGCTCCCGCAGCACGAGGCGCACGGCGAGGAGGTAGACCGCGAGGCCGACCGCCACGCTGCCGACGAAGACATTGGCGCGGGTGACCGAGCCGACCGTGTCGGCGCCCGGTACGTGGATCGCGAGCGCGCCGACATTCACGGCCAGCAGCAGGAGGCCGAGGGCCGTAAGCCTGCGTGCGGGACTGGCGAGCAGCCGGGTCATGCCGGCACGGCCTCCGACATCTCCGCGAGCCGCGCCAGAACCGCACGCGTCGCCGGGGCGGCGAAGCCGGTCCTGTCGGCCGAAAGCCGGCCGAGCGAGGCCGCGTCGTCGACGTCGTACCAGGGCTCCAGCTCGACGAGATCGAGGCCGATCTCGCGCGCCCGGGCGCGGGTCGCGGCCGCGACGGTGTCGGTGCTCCAGGCGATGTCGGCGAAGAGGCGGGCATGGGCCTGCTTGAGGCCGAGGATGTAGTAGCCGCCGTCGTCGCAGGCGCCGAGCACGGCCCGGTCCCCCGGCGCGAGCAGGATCCGGGCGGCCTGGACGAGGAGGCGCGTCGGCAGTGTCGGGATGTCGGCGCTGAGCACGCAGGCCGCCGCATGGCCCTCCGCGAGCATGCTCCCGACGGCCTGCAGCAGGCAGCGGCCGAAGCCCTCGACCGCCGCCGGGGCCGGAATGTCGCCGTCCGCCGCGACGAGCCGTGTTCCGCATGCGATGTGTGGGACCACCAGCGCCTCGGCGCCGCGCGGCGCATAGGCCGCATAGGCGGCGATCGGCGCGGCGCGCGCCGCCTCCAGGATGTTGGCGGTCGTGTCGCACAGGAAGGCGGCGCTCAGGAGCGCGGCATGGTCGGGCCTCAGCGGCGGGCACAGCCGCGTCTTGGAGCGGCCGCTGCGCGGCGCCTTGGCCATCACGCCGATCGCGCAGGTGGCGGACGATCCGGATGTCGATCTCGGTGCCATCTCACAGAATCCTCCGTGATCAGTGGAAGGGCCGGACGATCCCGATGCGGAGCGTCTCATCTGGCGGGATTGCGGCGGCCGAGCCGGCCACGAAGGTCGGCAGTGCGCGCAGGTGCTCCGGTGTCAGGCCCATGAGGGCGACGTACTCGCCCAGCAGCGCCACCGCCTCGACCGGCACGGCCACGAGCCGGGATTCGACCCCGCTCCAGGCCGCCGGCTGGAGCCCGAGCCGGTTCAGCCCGAGGACGCCGTCGAGGCGCACGATCAAGGCGGCGCCGCCATCGTCGCGGCGGACGAGGCCCGTCACGCGGCCGAGCACGGGCTGGGACTCCTCCGGCTGGAGCAGGAAGCGGCCGGGGAGATCGCCGGCGCGCACGGGCTGGGGAAACCGGTCGGCCGCGCGGCCCGCCATCTCGGGGGCGGTCATGCCGGGCTTCGGCATGTGGTCGGGGGTCGGCGAGGGACCGGCCGTCTGCGCCCGCCCCGGCCCGACGACGGTCAGGGTCAGCAGCGCGGCGCCCAAGGCGCACGGACATACGCGGGCGCTCATAGGCCGGCGAACCAGCTGAATCCGCGGCTCTCCCAGTAGCCGCCGGAATAGGTGTTGGTGACCTCGATGGCCGTGATCCATTTCGGGTTCTTGAAGCCGAGCTTGACCGCGGTGCGCAGGCGCAGCGGATACCCGTAGGGGTCCGGCAGGTCCTGGCCGGCGTAGCGGGTGGCGAGCAGCGTCTGCGGGTGCAGCGCACTGGCCATGTCGATGCTGCTCGGGTAGTCGTCCGCCGTCTTGAAGGCGACGTACTTGGCGGTGAGGTCGGCGCCGACCCGCTCGAGGAACGCGCGGAGCGGCACGCCCGACCACTGTCCGATATAGTCCCAGCCCTCCACGCAGACGTGGCGGATGATGATCTCGCGCTCGGGTAGTTCCGCGATCTGCTGGCGCGTCCAGGGCCGCTTGTCGGAGATCAGCCCGGCGAGCTCGAGCCGCCACGCCTCGCCGTCGATTGGCTTGACGTCCTCGACATCGTAGTAGGCGTTGAAGCGCGGCGGCTTCAGCACCTGCGAGGCGGGGTACTCGGGCGCGAGCTTGTGGGGATCGAACAGGGCGGCCTGGACGCCGTCGTTGAAGTCGGAGACCGCGCGCAGTGCCCGACCGACAGCGGTCGTGTCGGTCACGTCGCAGCCGGTGAGCATGGTGAGCGTCCCAAGCGTCAGGCCGCCGCGCAGCAGACCGCGCCGCTCGATCTGCCGGACCAGGGGCCTGTGGTCGTCGAGGATGCCGGGATCTGGCACCTTGAGGGGGCGGAAGGGCGACCTCATCGCGTCGCCTCCCGCGCCACGGCCGGAAGGGCCGGACGGCGGACCGGGCCGCCGGTCAGCATCGCCCACAGCGTGCGCGGCACGAGCAGGGCGAGCACGACGTGGATGGCGAGGAAGCCCGCCAGCACCGCCATGCCGGCGAAGTGGACGAAGCGCGCCTCCTGGAAGCCGCCGAGCAGCGCGACGAGGCCCGAGAACTGGACCGGCTTCCAGATGGCCAGGCCGCTGACGACTTGGCTGATGCCGGCCAGGATGGCGACGATGTAGAGGATCTTCTGGACGGCGTTGTAGGTCGTCAGGTCCTCGTGGGCGAGCTTGAGTCGCAGCGTGTCGCGGACCGTCTGCACGATGTCGCGCGGCCGGATCGGCAGGAGACGCTCGCGCAGGCGCCCGGTCGCGACGCCGTAGACGAGATAGGCGCCGCCATTGGCAACCAGCAGCCACATGGCGGCGAAATGCCAGAGCAGGCTCTCGGCCGCCCAGGACCCGAGCCGGATCGCCTTGGGGAAGTACACGCCGTGGATGATGACGGAGTCGTCGTAGATGCCCCAGCCGGAGCCGATCAGCACCACCATCGCCACGGCGTTCGTCCAGTGCATGATTCGCACCGGCCATGGGTGCAAGCGACGCCTGGACCTGATCGAGTTCATCTTCATGATAGCGGGCGCCCTTCGTGTGTTTTGATCCAATACGTGGTCGTAAATTGATGAATTATGGGATCGACAAGTCATATGTGAAAAGCCAATCGCGAAATTGCCTATCGTGATGACCTAGACCTTCCACTGAAGACGCTGACATTAGTTCATCAGTAAGAGCGCACGGAGTGCCCATGTCCTGCGATATTCTTCCGCGTCTGTTCTCGACTTTGTCTGTGCAGGTCCATGCGTTCGCGTTCTGTGAGATCCAGACCGGGTGGCAGCTGGCGAAGAACGGCATGGCGGACGCGATTCTTGTCCATTACGTTCTTGCGGGCTCAGGAACGATCGTGGTCGAAGGTCAAGAACCTCTACGTTTCGGGCCGAATTGCATGGTGATCCCACCGCGCGGCATGCGGCACTCAATTGGTTTCGCGGGAGCTACCCGAACGGTTACGGCCGAAGACGCACGCAGAGTACTTCCGGATGGCCTTATTGCGTTGACGGCGGGTGATGGAAGACGGGACATTTTACTGGCCTGTGGCTCTATCGCGGCGCGATATGCCGGCGCGCTCGGTCTTTTCGACCGTCTGCACAACGCTTTGATTGAAGATTTATCCGGCAGCGACAGGCTGCGCCACGCCTTCGCTTTCATAATCGAGGAACTGGTCAATCCAAGTCTTGGTACGCAGGAAGTGACGAGTGCGCTGATGAAGCAGTGCCTGACGATCCTGCTTCGGATCCATCTGAAGGAGAAAGGCGCTGAATCGCCGATCTTCGAAGCGCTGCGCGATCCGAGACTGGTCCCGGCGATCGCGGCTGTCCTCGACGCGCCTGGGGCGCAGCATACGGTCGATAGCTTGGCTGCGCTCTGTGGAATGAGCCGCTCTGGTTTCGCCGAGCGCTTCTCCGCCACATTCGGCGAGGGTCCGATCGAGTATCTGCAGCGGGCGCGACTGCAACTGGCAGCCAAGCTGCTGACGTCCTCGCCCATGCCCGTGAAGGTCATCTCTGAGAGCGTCGGTTACGCCAGCCGCAGTTACTTCTCGCACGCCTTCAAGACCGCTTACGGGTGCGATCCGAGCGCCTACCGCGCTCAAGCCACGAGCCTGGTCAGATCCCTGGAGCAACAATCCGACCTCGGGATCGACGGCGCACGGCGGAAATCCGAAAGGCCCTGAGCGTGCATGCGGGTGGATATCTTCCGAGTTGAACACGAGCACCGAGGGTATTGCCATCATCAACGCCGGATAGTCTCGCCAAAAACTTGCGATGGGGGAACCCGCACGGCGTGCGTTATCGTTCAAATCAGGTGCTGTGGCTCGAACTTGGTGGTTTCTGAAATTAAACCTGCATATAAGCGGTGCGTCGAAAAGACGGCCCGGATTTCCTCAGGGGCCTTCATTCGTAAAACAAAGGGCGGCCTTTCGAGGATGAGGACTCTTAAAAATCCTGCTCTTCAGTATGCACGGCGCGACCCGAGAAGCGGCGCCCATTAAGGCTGAGAAATCTTGAAATCAGGATCTGCCACGCCGATCGATGATGCTCTTCGTCAACGTGGCACAGACGCTTGGTCTGGTTGGGTCGATGGCAAGCCCCGATGAAAGAATGGTCTGCTCGGCGAAAGACCAGCATAGAGTGACGCATATCGGCCACCTCGGCAGACGATCAAAGCGGGCCGCCTGAGGTTATGCTGTCCTTAGACATTACCCTGCTTTGTATATCCAGCGCGTCTGCGTACGGATCGACGCCTGCTGCCGAGTTGGGAACGGAGTCGCGCAGTCACTCCGGGCACCATCGGAACATCAGAGACGTGGATCTGCGGGTGGCATATCCCGCCATTTAAGATGTGAAAGGATGTTCATGCCGTCGGTCCTAGCGCCTGGCACGCACAGCATCGCCGTGAACGGCGTAGCTCAACATTATCACGTCTCCGGCATCGGACCCTATTGCATCGCGCATGCCGGTGGCCCCGGCATAGAGGCCAGCTACTTGCGATTGCCTCTGCTCGAAGAGGACCTGACCATGGTGTATTTGGACCCGATCGGCACAGGATCGTCCGGACGCCTCGCGACCCATCCTCAGGGGTACAGCGTAGACCGCTTCTCCGAACAGCTGCTCGCGTTCATCGACGCGGCCGGTATCCCCAATCCTTACCTTCTCGGCCATTCGCACGGTGCCTTTGTGGTGCTGGAGGCAGCGCTCAAGCGCCCAGGAGGACTCGCGGGCCTGATCATGTATGCGGGCGCTGCCTACACAGGCGGCGCCTTCATGGCCGATGCGAGCGCTGAGATCGCCGTCTTCGTGGCACGCCACGCGGGGACGGCGGAAGCCAACGCGGTCGAGAGGGCCTGGGCCTCGATCCCCACTATCCGCACAGACGCGGCCTATACCGCGGCGCTTCGCGACCTCCTTCCAGCCTATGTGTCGGACTTCCGGCGCTGGCCCGACATCCTCGCGACCCTGCAGCGGCAGCTCCAGGCGACTCTGCTGGTCGGCGATAGCCAAGTCTTCGACGTTCGCGACCGCCTCGCTACCTTGCAGGTTCCGGCGCTCGTCGTCACCGGAACCGACGACTTCATTCTCGGCCCGCACCACGCGGCGTTGCTGGCCGATCTGCTACCGCAGGCGCAAATGAGAATCTTCGAGCAGAGCGGCCACTTCGCCCATATCGAGGAGGCCTGGGCCTTCGCAGAGACTGTCCTTCGCTTCACGGGACGTCCAGGCCGAGCGTTGTCCGGCATATGATGGCCGTACGCGCCTAAGTTCCCCGACCTTAGGCGCTCCACCAAGGTGCTGCGTGGTTGTCTAGGGCAGCGGCACACCGGACAGCGTCGCGCACTGGTCCAGCAGAGCCTCCTGCAGCCCGACGCGACGGGTGCTGGGCTCCGGCAATTTTTCGCGCTGATGATAGAAGTACCGGCCCGTTACACGGGTCGCTGGGTCGTCCCCGACCGCCAGCCATGCCTGGGTCACGGGCGCGGCGGCCATATCATCCGGCGCACCGGGACCGCCCATACGGGTGGGTACCCAGCCCGGTTCGAGGGCGTTCGATCGCACTGCGGGCCAGCGTCGTGCCACGCCGAAAGCCAACAGGACATTCAGGAACTTCGTTTCCGCGTAAGCCTGCGATCCGCTCCAGCGCCGTCTGGTCCATTGCAGATCGTCCATGTCCGGGATACCGCCTGGGTGCATGCCCGAGCTCAGGTAGACGAGGCGGTCTGGCTTCTCCATCAAGGCGGTGAGCACGTAGGGCGCCAAGACGTTGATCGCGAAGAGATGGCTCAGACCATCCCGGGTCTCCAGCCGGCGCGCTTCGCGATAACCGATGCCGACATTATGGATGACGGCGTCGAAGCGCCCGATCGCGTTGGCCTGCTCGACCACGGATCGCATGCCGGCGATCGTGACGACATCACCGATGACGGTCTGGGCCGCGTTCGGAAGCGCCTGTCGCGCGACCTCACCGCGATCGGTGTTCCGCGCATGCAGCACGACTTCATGGCCCTCGCGAGCCAGGCGCTGGCCCGCCATGAGCCCAAGGCCATCCGACGATCCGGTAAGGAAGATACGGGCCATCGTCAGTCTTTCAGCAATGCTTCGGCCACGATCGGCGTTTGAGAGTGCTGCAACGACGCGGCCGCCCGTAGATCGTGCGTCGCGAATGCCTGCTCGGGCAGCACCGCTCCAGGCGATAACGGGCGGCTCTGCGCGGCAACCGGAGCCGTTCCGGTCACCGTCGCCGATCTCCTCGGGTGGACGCTGCCTGCCGTGGTGCGCGGGTGGCGCATGTCCGGTTCGCCTGGCAGTCAGCCAGTCACCAGGGAAGCGGATTGTTGAACCGATCGACGTAGCGCAGCCCGGCCAAGCCGCGGTTCGCCTCGATCATGTCAACCACGCGCGGGATGCTCTCCGCGACGGACAGAGCCGCATCGCCGCCGCCCATCTCGGTCCGCACCCAGCCGGGAGCGACGAGGAGCAGGGCGCGCCCGTCATCGGGGTGCTTCGCCGCATAGCCCTTCATGAGCATGTTGAGCGCGGCTTTGCTGGACGCGTAGAGCTGCCAGCCGCCGGTTGCGTTCGCGATGCTGCCGAGCTCGGAGCTCATGATCCCGATGGTGCCGCCGGCTGGCACCAGATCCCGCAGGAGCTCGACCGCGCGCACGGGCGAGAAGGCGTTGGTCAGCATCATGTCGAGAAAGTCCGTCTCGTGCGCGCTGACCGGGCTCGCCTCGATTTCGCGGGCGATGCCGGCATTGATGAACAGGACGTCGACGCGTCGACCGCTCAAACGCTCGCGCAGCGCGTGGACAGAGCCTACATCGTTGATGTCGATCGGCTGAAGCTCGAGGCTGTCGGGAAAGCGCTTCGCGAGCGTCTCAAGCTGCTCGGAGCGGCCGCGTGCCGTTGCGATCACGCGCCACCCGCGCCCGAGCCACTCCTCCGCGAGGGCGAAGCCCAGTCCGCGCGAAGCGCCGACGACGAGCGCCGTGGATTGCCCTGTCATGAGAGCCTCCTCTGAATTGCCATGGCTCTTTGTGGCGTAGAGTCGGGACAGGAATTAGCGTCGTTCTGTCAGATCATTCCGGACTCGGGGTCATGGAACGATGCCTTATGATGGCCGACTGCTCGCCGGCGTGACGGTTCTGATGGCTGTGGTCGAGGCCGGAACCATGACCCGAGCGGCAGAGGCCCTCGGGCTCACCCAGTCGGGTGTGGGACGCGCCATCCAGCGTCTGGAGACCCGCGTCGGTGTGCGGTTGCTCGATCGCACGACCCGGACCTTGCAGCTCACCGACGAGGGACGTCGCTTCTGGGAGCGGGTCGGCCCGCATCTCGACGGGATCGAGGAGGCGGCCCTGGAAGCTGCGGGCAGCGCTCGGACGGTGCGGGGCCGTTTGCGGGTGAATGTCGATCCGTTTTTCTCGCGCCTCGTCCTGTCGCGCGAGCTGACGGGCTTCCTCGCGATCCATCGCGAACTGCGGCTCGAACTGATCATGCGCGATCAGATCGGCGACCTCGTCGCCGACGGGTTCGATATGGCGCTGCGGTTCGGGGATCCGCCGGTGGCGGGCTTCACCGCGCGTAAGCTCCTGGAAACGCGGATCCTGACGGTCGCGGCGCCGGCGTACCTCGCTGCGCACGGCCGCCCCGCGCACCCGCGCGACCTTCGCGACCACGCCTGCATCGACTATCAGGATCCGCTGACGGGCCGCCCCTTCGCGTGGGAGTTCCACCGCGGCGACGAGGTCGTGCCGGTGCGGCAGCCGGCGCGCCTGATGGTGTCGGACGTCGAGACGATGATCGGCGCCTGTTGCGAGGGCGCGGGGATCGCGCAGGTCATGCAGCTCGGCAGCCGGAATTTCGTCGCGAGCGGCAAGCTCGTCGAGATCTTCCCGGATTGGCCCGACGAGACCTTCCCCCTGTACGCGATCTACCCGTCGCGGCAGCATCGCGCCGCGAAGGTCCGCGCTTTCACCGAATGGTGCCTCCAGCTGGTCGGCGGCGACAACGAACTCGATGCCGCCGCGACACGGTGAGCCGCGTCCGAGGCTACAGCGCCGCCCGGCCGATCGAGGCACCGCCGTCGACGTAGAGCGTCTGCCCCGTCATGAACGCCGCCCCGTCCGACATCAGGAACGCGATGGCTGCCGCGATCTCCTCCGGCCGTCCGAAGCGCCCCATCGGCACCCCGGCGAGGTAGCGCGTCTCGCCCGGGCTGCCCGGCGGGTTGTTGGCCCGGAACAGCTCGGTCTCCGTCGGTCCGGGCGCCACTGCGTTGACGGTGATCCCGGTCGTTGCGAGTTCGAGCGCCCAGGAGCGGGTGAAGCTGACCAGCGCCGCCTTCGCGGCTGCGTAGGCCGTGCGCTCGACGCTGCCGAGGACGGTCAGGCTGGCGATGTTGACGACCCGGCCCCAGCCGCGCCGGCGCATGCTGGGCAGGGTTGCCTGCACAGCCTGAAGCGCCGGATGGAGGTTGACGCGCAGGACCTCGTCCAGCGCGGGGATTTCGACAGCCTCGAGCCGCTGCGGCCGGACCAATCCGACATTGTTGACCACGCCGTCGAAGGCGAAGCGTCCGGTCAGGTCCGCGAGGACCGCGTCTGTGGCGTTGCCGTCGGCGAGGTCGACCGGCACGAGCGTGCCGGGGAAATCGTCGAGGCCTCTGCGCGCGAGGCCGACGACGTGGTGGCCGTCGCCGGCGAGACGGTGGGCCAGCGCCAGCCCGATGCCCTTGCTGGCACCGGTCACGAGAAAGGTTCGGGACATCCTGGATCTCCTTGCGGCCGTGTCTAGTCAGGCGGGAATGGAGGCGGCGCGGCGGAGCGCCGGCAGCATGTCCTCGGGCTCGGGACGGCGGGTGTAGTCGGGGTTTACCTCGGCGTAGATGATCACGCCGTCCTGCCCGACGACGAAGCGTCCTGGCATCGGCAGGGTCCAGCTCGCGTCGCCGTTGAACGCTGGCAGGTCGTTCTTCAGGCTCATGTAGAGATCGACCAGGTAATCGGGCAGCGCGAAGCGCAGGCCGAACGCGGCCGCGACGGCGTTGTGCGGGTCCGACAGGATCGGGAATTCAAGGGCATTCTGGCGGACCGACTTCCGGCTGTTGGCCGCCGTCTGCGGCGAGAAGGCAACGAGGCTCGCCCCGAGCTTCTCGAATTGTGGCAGCGCCTCCTGAAGCGCCCGGAGCTCCATGTTGCAGTAGGGGCACCACACGCCGCGGTAGAAGCTGATCACGAGCGGCCCGCGCGCCAGCAGGGCGTCGGAGGAGACGGGCTGCCCCTCCGGGTCGTTGAGCGTGAACGCCGGCGCCCGGTCGCCGGCCCTGAGGGCACGGGTCGCGGCGCCGGTGGCGATCAGTTCCGCGGTGGCCCGGTGCATCGTCCGGATCACCGAGGGCGGGACGTTGTAGGGGGGCTTGCCGGCCTCGAAATCGGCTTTGAACGCGTCGAGCTTGGATTGCAGGGTCATGGATTTGTGCCTCGTGCGACAGGCTGGCGAGCTGGCTTGCGCTGCTGGCTTGCGGGAATGGACCGGCCCGGGGCGAGTCCGGTGGCGTGCGACCGGTCAGGCCTGCGGCACGAGCGCGTTCACCCGCTCGATCGCGCGTTGGACAGCGGGACGCGCGGCCATCGCGTCGTACCAGCGGGCGACATGCGGCGTGTTCTCGAAGCTCACGCCCGCGAACTCGCGTCGCCAGAGCCAGCTGAAATGGGCGATGTCGGCCACCGTGAAGGCGTCGCCGGCGACGTAGCAACGTTCGGCCAGGACCCCGTCGAGTACACCGAGCGTCCGGTTCGCCTCCGCCGAGAAGCGGGCGATGGCGAGCGGCTGCGGCTCCGCGGCCTGGCGTTGAAAGAAGCCCGCCTGCCCGAAGGCCGGGCCAAGCCCGGAGGCGTGGAAGAACAGCTGCTCGAACACGCGCGCCCGGCCTTCGCCGTCCGGCGGCATCAGGCGGCCGCCCGTTTCGGCGAGGTAGACCAGGATTGCCGCGGACTCGGTCAGGACCAGCCGGCCATCGGCCGCCGCCGGGTCGATCAGTACCGGCACCTTCGCGTTCGCGTTCAGCGCCAGGAATTCAGGCGCCTTCTGCTCGCCCTGACGCACGTTCACTCCGTGGAGGCGGTATGGGAGGTCGAGTTCCTCCAGCGCGATGAGGACCTTGATGCTGTTGGGCGTGGCGAAGGCATAGACCTCGAACATGTCCGCGTTGCTCCGGCTGGGTCACCGCAGCGGCGCGGTGAAGACGGCCGGACTGATGCGCCTCACCCGATGGACAGGGCAGAAAGCCCGAGGCGATAACGTTCATTCCAGGGAGGCATGGCGTGGACCGGTATCAGGCGATGGCCACCTTCGTGCAGGTCGTGGAATCGGGCTCCTTCTCGGGGGCCGCTCGACTCCTGAATGTCGGCCAGCCCGCCGTCTCTAAGACGATCGCGCAGCTGGAGAACCGGCTGCAGGTCAGCCTGCTCGTCCGCTCGACGCACGGCCTGAGCCCCACGGAGGCGGGCCTGCGTTTCTACGAGCGGGCGCGGGCGGCCATCGCGGAGGCGGACGAGGCCGAGCGCGCCGCCCGCGGCGCGGGGGCCGGTCTTTCGGGACGGCTGCGCGTCTCGGCGGCGACTACCTTCGCCCGGCTTCACGTGGTGCCGATGCTGCCGCGCTTCCTCGCCGATCACCCGGACCTCGACATCGAGATCGTCCTCGACGACCGGGTGATCGACCTCGTCGGCGAGGGGATCGACCTGTCCCTGCGCATGGGGGCGCTGCCGGATTCGGCCGTCGTCGCGCGCAAGCTCGCCACCGGCGGCCGTTCGGTGCTCGCCACGCCCGCCTATCTCGCCCGCGCGGGCGAACCGCGCAGTCCCGCGGACCTCGCCGGGCACGAGGCGGTGGTCTACAGCCGGCAGCCCGATGCTTGGTCCTTCACCCGGGACGGCGCCGAGATCTCGGTTGCGGTGCATGGCCGCGTCCGGGTCAGCGCGGCCGAAGGCCTGCGTGCGGCCGTGCTGGCCGATATCGGGCTCACCATCGCGTCGGACTGGATGTTCGCCCCCGAACTGGCGAGCGGCTCGGTCCGGCGGCTGCTGCAGCCCTGGGCATTGCCTATGATCGATCTCTGGGCGGTCTTCCCCACCGGCCGCATGGCCAGCGCCAAGGCGCGGCTCTTCGCCGGCTTCGTCGAGGCGGTGATGGCCGAGACCCGGGAGCCCCATTCCGCCACGGCATAAGTCTTATCGCTGCGCGCCGTCATCCGTCGCCGGGCGGCGCCGTCTACCTCGTCCTCACGCCGACCAACGGGGCCGGCCACCACGAGGACAGCACCGATGGCCCGTTTCGAGACCTACCGCGACGCGTTCCCCAACGCCCGCCTGACCCGGAAGCCGAACGGCGTGCTGGAGGTCATGCTCCACACCGAGGGCGGCAAGCTCGTCTTTAACGGTCACACCCACGAGCAGTTCGTCGACCTGTTCCACGCGATCGGCGAGGACTGCGACAACCGGGCGGTGATCCTGACGGGGGCGGGGGACGCCTTCATGGACGCGATCAGCCCCGAGGGCTTCGATTTCTTCACGCCGCAGGGCTACGACAAGATCCTGCGGGAGGGCCGCAAGGTGCTCAGCAACATCCTCGACATCGAAGTGCCGATGATCACCGCGCTCAACGGACCGGTCCTGCTGCACAGCGAATACGCGCTGCTCACCGACATCGTGCTGGCTACGCCCGAGACGGTGTTCCAGGACAAGCCGCATTTCGAGTTCGGGATCGTGCCGGGCGACGGCATACACATCCTGTGGCCTGAGGTGATCGGTTCGATCCGCGGGCGGTACTTCCTGCTGACGCGGCAGGTGCTGGATGCCCAGACGGCCAAGGATTGGGGCGTCGTCAACGAGATCGTGCCGCATGACCGGCTGCTGGCCAGGGCGCACGAGATCGCGGACGGGATCGCAGCCCTGCCGCCGCTCACCGGCCGCTACACGCGGATCGCGCTCACGCAGCGTCTGCGCCGGCTCGTCGAGGAGGGCACCGGCTACGGCCTGGCCCTGGAGGGCATCAGCGCCGCCGACGTGGCACGGACCATGGCCGCCCAGAACTGAGTGAGCGCCCGATCCGAGCCATCCCACGGCGTGTCGGGCCCGCGAGGATGGCCCGGCACGCCGGAGGCTCAGAAGTAGGCCCGGATCTCTCGGGCGATGTCGTCCCCGTTCGTCTCCAGCGCAAAGTGGCCGGTGTCGAGGAAGCGGACCCGTGCGTCCGGGATATCGCGCTTGAACGCCTCGGCTCCGGGCGGGATGAAGAAGGGGTCGTTGCGGCCCCATATCGCGAGGAGCTTCGGGCGGCGCTCGCGGAAGAAGGCCTGGACCAGCGGGTAGCGTTCCAGGTTGCGCTTGTAGTCGAGCTTGAGCTTGACTTGGCGGTCCGCATTGCCCGGTCGCGCCAGAACGGCGGCGTCGAGCGTGTACGACTCGGGCTCAATGACTGACGGGTCGGGCACCCCGTGGAAGTAGGATGCCTTGACGCCGTCGAGGGTCATACGGGCGCGGATGGCCTCCACGGCGGCCTCGTTCGGCTTTTCCCAATAGGCTTTGAGGGGCGCCCAGGCCGCCTCGCCGAGCCCCTCTAGATAGGCGTTGCCGTTCTGGGACACGATGCCGGCGATGCGGTCGGGATGCGCGAGCGCCAGGTCCCAACCCACCGGAGCCCCGTAGTCGAAAGTGTAGAGGCGGTAGCGCCGGAGGCCGAGGACGTCGACGAAGGCCTCGATCGTTCGCGACAGCGACGCGAAGTCGTAGACGTAGCCGCGGTCGTCCGGGACCACCGTGAAACCGAAGGACGGGAGATCCGGCGCGATCAGGCGAAACCGGTCCGCGAGCCTCGGCATGAGATGGCGGAAGTAGAAGGACGAATTCGCGAAACCGTGCAGCAGCAGGAACACCGGGGCGTCGGGCCGGCCGGCCTCGCGATAGAAGACGTCCACGCCGTCGGCCCGGACCGTGCCGTGGCGGACCTCTGCGACCTCGGCGGGCCGCGTTTCCGCCGCGACGGCGCCGACCGGGCCTAAGCCTGCCGCCATGACGCTGCCGGCGAGAAGACTCCGCCGCGTCGCCCTGGAACGCCCGTCTTGGAATGCCGTGTCCTGTCTCATCGCTCCACTCGCATATGTGCGGGCCGGGGAACGTCCGGATTGCTCGCCTCGCGACCGCGAATGTCGCGCACGTCGAGGCGGATGCACCGGCCTTCGCCGCGAGCCCTCCGACCGTGCCGCGGCGTTCAGGCTCGGGACCGGACAGTGTGATCACGATGAACTCTCTTGGCCCTCGCTAGAACACAGAGTTTGCGAAACTCAGCCTTACGGAATTCGAGAGGGATGTGGCTCGGCCTTTTCTTACCCGGCGGACGCTCGTACCAAGCCGGCGCGCATCGGCCTTCATGGGGGTGGGATAACGGCACCCAGCGACGCGCGCATGCGCGGCGTCGCGAAGTCGAGGAATGCCCGCAGCTTGAGCGGGAGGCGGCCATGGCCGACATGGACAACGCTGACCGGGACGGGGGCGAGCTCGAACGACCGCAGCACGAGGACCTGCCGCCCGGCGGCGACCAGGGGTGCCGCCTGGTACGACAGCACCTGCGTGAGGCCCACGCCGGCCGCCGCCGCGTCGAGCGCCGCCTCGGCCGTGTTGACCTGCAGACGCGACCGCACCCGGACCACTTGGACGGCCTTCCGGTCGGACGTGGCGAAGTGCCAGGCCGGGCCGGCGGCCAGGTCGCTGAAGGTCACACACGGGATCTCGCCGAGGTCGGATAGCGTGTGGGGCGTCCCGTGGGCGGCGAGGAAGTCCGGACTGCCGCAGACCACGCGGGTGACCGTGCCCAGCCGCGCCGTCACCAAGTCGCTGTCCGGCAGGTGCGAGATGCGGACCGCTAGGTCCACGTGATCCTCCACGAGGTCCAGGGCCCGGTCGGTGAGGATCAGGCGCACGGTGATGTCCGGGAACCGGGACAGGAACGCCGAGACCACCGGCAGGACGTGCAGCCGCCCGAAAACCAGCGGGGCCGTCATCGTCAACGCGCCGCGGGGCTCGGTGTACTCGCCCTTGACCGCACGCTCGGTCTCCTCGACCTCGCCGAGCAAGCGTCGGCACGCCTCGATGTAAGCGGCCCCCGCGTCGGTCGGAGTCAGCTTCCGGGTGGTGCGGACGAGGAGCCTCGCGCCGAGATGGGCTTCCAGGTCCGCGATCTTGCGGCTGACGCTCGGCAGGGGGATGCCGAGCCGGCGTCCGGCGGCCGACAGGCTCCCGGCCTCCACGGCAGCGACCAGCAGGCTCATGGCCTCCAACCGGTCCATCGCACCCTCTCGTTTTCAGCAACGGTAACTCTCGGATAGGTCAGATTATCCCGCAGAGTGCAAGTCGGTACCCATGCCTCACCGACGGCGTGCAGCACGGGCTGCATCGCCGGCACCGGAGGGCTAACGATGACCCAGACCACCTACCGCACCGTCGACGTCGACGGCCTCAAAGTCTTCTACCGGGAGGCCGGCGACTCTGCGAAGCCGACACTCCTGCTGCTGCACGGCTTCCCCTCGTCCGGCCACATGTTCCGCGACCTGATCCCGCTGCTCGCGGACCGCTTCCACCTCGTCGCCCCCGACCTGCCGGGATTCGGGCTGTCCGAGATCAAGCCGCGCGCCGCCTTCACCTACACCTTCGATGCGCTGGCGAAGGTCATCGGCCGCTTCACGGAGGTCATCGGATTGAAGACCTACGCGCTCTACGTCTTCGACTACGGCGCGCCCACCGGCTTCCGGGTCGCCATGGCGCATCCCGAGCGAGTGACCGCCATCGTCTCGCAGAACGGCAACGCCTATGAGGAAGGGCTGAGCGAGGGCTGGAACCCGATTCAGCGTTACTGGCGGGACCAAAGCGACGCCAACCGGCAGGCGCTGCGCGAATTGCTGACCCCGGCCTCGATCCGCTGGCAATACGAGCACGGCGTTCCGGACACCTCGCTGGTCTCGCCCGACGGGAGCGCCCTCGACGCGTGGTACATCCAGCGGCCGGAGGTCGACGAGATCCAGCTCGACCTGTTCGGCAACTATGCCAGCAACGTGGCGCTCTACCCCGACTTCCAGGCCTATTTCCGCACGCACCGCCCGCGGCTTCTGGCGATCTGGGGGCGGAATGACCCGTTCTTCCTGCCGGCCGGTGCGGAGGCGTACCGGCGCGATATCCCGGATGCCCAGATCCGGTTCCTCGATACGGGGCATTTCGCCCTGGAAACGCATACCAACGAAATCGCCGCGGCCATCACGGAATTCCTCAAGGCCTGAAGTGGAGATTGCTAAGGGCCCGCGACAGCCTGAATGACGGAAGGTACAGAAGGACCGGCCGGCCCTGACTGGGCGGCCGTTCTTTCGAAATCTGCTTGATGCAGCAGGAAGCCATGAGAGACTTCCGCTTTCAAGCGACGTCCTATGGCCGGGGAATGTCCGGTGTGGGCGCAAAGCCGAATGTCCGGTTCTGCGCGTGGTGGTGATCCGGTGTGACGTAATCTGGCCGAAAGCCGCCGGTCCGCTACGGAGCGGTCCCACCGAAAAGCAGACGCTCCTCCCGCGATCCAATCAGATCTCACCGCTACTTTCGGCACCGAGCCGCGGGAGATATCTGATCCGGTCATTTCAACCTGCGGTCACACAACGTTAAGGATTTAGAATGGCCGTCCTGCCACGGACAGGAACTAGTAAGGTCTATTCGTTCCTGGGGTATGGATGTCTTCGATCCGTCGGTCGCCCCCGGTGTCTGCATGGCCAGCTGGGGCGGCCTGACGGCGCAGGAGGGGATCGAGCTGATCCGCAGCCTGAGCGGCCTGAACATCGTGGCGATGGATTACAACACCGTGAGCCCGCCGCAGGACGTGAGCAACATGGCCGCGCATCTTTGCGCGCATATGATCATGGAGGGGATGCTCCTGCTGGCTCGCCGGCATGACTTGATCCCGGAGCCGGCCTGAGTCTCGTCGGCCGGACCACCCAGGCGCGGGAGATCGCCCTCGACTCTCAACACTCGAAGAAAGACGACATCTGCGGCGGCAGGAGAGGCTGCCCCCTCCCACAACGGGCAAGCCCCTCCGTCCTCTCGAACCGGCGGTTCGTCACCGGGGACCGCGAACAAGGTGCGGTCCCGTCCGTGCCGCATGCAGCTTACCGATGCGCCGCTTGCGTCCAAGCCGATCCCCGCCCTTCCGGGGGATGACCGGTGCCGAAGTGCGACCCTCCGCCATCAGGTCGAAGATGCAGGCCCCCATGCGTTCGGACACGCCCTACGATGTCATCGTTGTCGGGATCGGCGGCATGGGCAGTGCCGCGGCCTGGCAGTTGGCCAAGCGCGGTCAGCGCGTGCTCGGGCTTGAGCGCTACGACATCCCCCACGCCATGGGCTCGTCCCATGGGATCAGCCGGATTATCCGTTTGCCCTACTACGAGGATCCGGCCTATGTGCCGCTCCTGCACCGGGCCTACGCGCTGTGGCGGGACCTCGAGGCGGCGACGAGCGACGAGATCCTGGTGATCACTGGCTCCATCGACGGCGGCGCGGAGGAGAGCGACGTCTTCCAGGGCGCCCTGGCCTCGGCCCGGCTGCACGACCTGCCCCACGAGGTCCTCACCGCCACCGCGGTCAACGAGCGGTTCCCGGCTTACCGGCTCCCGGTGGGCATGCGCGCCGTCTACCAGCCCCAGGGCGGGCTCGTGGCCAGCGAGCGGGCGATCGTCGCCCACGTCCGGGCCGCACAGGCCCACGGGGCGGAGATCCATGCCCGCGAGCAGGTTCTCGACTGGCAGGCGACCCCGGGAGGTGGGGTCGTCGTGCGGACCGATCACGGGACCTACGAAGCCGGGCGGCTGGTCCTGACGGCGGGGGCCTGGGCGGCGGATCTCGCCGCGCCCCTGGCCGGTCTTGCCGTCCCGGAGCGCCAAGTGCTGGCATGGCTCCAGCCTCAGGAGCCCGCTTGGTTCGAGCCGTCGCGCTTTCCGGTCTTCAACTTGCAGGTGCCGGAGGGACGATACTACGGACTGCCCGTCTATGAGGTTCCGGGGTTCAAGTTCGGGCGCTACCATCACCTCGGGGAGACCGGCGCCCCGGACGCCGTGCGGCGGGAGCCGGATGCCGCCGACGAGCGCCTCCTGCGCGACTTCGCGGAACGCTACTTCCCCGCCGGCAGCGGGCCGACCATGGCCTTGCGCGACTGCATGTTCACCAACACCCCCGACGAGCACTTCATCCTGGATCACCACCCGGACTACCCGCAGGTCGTGCTGGCCTCGCCGTGCTCGGGGCACGGCTACAAGTTTTGCTCGGTGATCGGCGAGATCCTTGCCGATCTCGCCAGCGGCGACGGGCGGACCCGCCACGAGATCGGCTTCCTGGGCCTCAAGCGGCCGGGCCTGAGCCCCGCCAATCCGTAGCGCCGGAGGCGTCACGGACTGGGAGCCGGCCGGGATCGGAAAGAGCCGAAGCCTATCTCCGCGGCGTGACCTCGAACAAGCAATGGTCGTGCGTGCCCTCCGCGGCGCAATAGGCTTCCCGGGCATGGAGATGCAGCGTCCGGCCCGAGGCCGCCGCCGCATATTCGAGCGAGCCTTCGAGCCACGCGGCGAACATCGTGCAGACCTTGCGGCCGAGGCGTCGGCGCTCCTCGTCCACAAAGGCCGAGTTCCGAAGTCGGACCGAGGCGGTGCCGGCCCCGAGATCGACGTCCAGCACCTCGAACTGCCCCCAGCCGCGCTGGGTGATGCGCCGCATATAGTGGTGGAAGGCCCCGAGGCCGTCCAACCCATGATGAGCGGCCTCCTTCTCGCACCAATGATAGGCCGAGCGATGGCCAGCGGGCCGCAGCACCTCCGCCAGCCGTTCGGGACCCAGTTCCGCCTCAAGGGCGAAGTGGTTGTTCAGGAAGAAGTGCTGCGGCACCAGGATCATCGGCAGCGCGTCGACGGACCAGCGCCCGGTGGTGTC
Organism: Methylobacterium sp. CM6246; assembly: GCF_054818005.1. Classification (NCBI taxonomy): domain Bacteria; kingdom Pseudomonadati; phylum Pseudomonadota; class Alphaproteobacteria; order Hyphomicrobiales; family Methylobacteriaceae; genus Methylobacterium; species Methylobacterium sp. CM6246. The sequence continues at coordinate 3,460,241 of NZ_JBTXKY010000001.1, read as the reverse complement.
GTCGACCGCGATCTCGACCTGCGGCTTGCCCATGACCCTCACGCTCCCCACACGTCGCGCAGGAGCGCGAACCAGTTGCCGCCGATCACCCGCTCGATCCGCGCGGACGGCCAGCCGCGCCGCTCCATCGCCGCTGTCAGGTTCGGCCACTCGCCGATGGTGCGCAGGCCCTCGGGGTTGATCACCTCGCCGAAGTCGGTGAGCCGGCGGCCATAGCCCTTGTCGTGGGTGATCCAGTCGAAGAACGGCCGGCCGTAGCCCTGGGTAAAATCGGTGCCGATGCCGACCTTGTCCTCGCCGCACAGGTTCAGGACGTACTCGATCGCCTCGACGTAATCATCGACCGTCGAATCCGGTCCGCGCTTGAGGAAGGGCGGGAACATGGTCACGCCGACAAACCCGTCCCGCTCGGCGATGAAGCGAAGCTGCTCGTCGGACTTGTTGCGCGGGTGCGCCTTCAGCCCGGCAGGGAGGCAGTGCGAGTAGGCGACCCGCTGGCGGGAGCCGAGGATCACGTCCTCGCTCGTCTTCGAACCCACATGCGACAGGTCGGCCAGGATGCCGAGCCGGTTCATCTCACCCAGCACGTCATGGCCGAAGTCCGACAGGCCCCCGTCCCGGCGCTCGTAGCAGCCGGTGCCGACGAGGTTCTGGGTGTTGTACGCCATCTGGATGATGCCGACGCCGAGTTCCTTGAACAGGCCGAGATAGCCAACCTGGTCCTCGATCCCGGTGATGTTCTGCCAGCCGAGGATGATACCGGTCTTCCCGGCTTCCTTGGCGGCCTGAATGTCGGCGGTGGTGTAAATCTGCGTGATCAGGTCCGCATGTTCGCGGAAATACGCCTTCCAGTGCATCACGTTTCGCATTGTCTCCGTGAAATTCTCCCAGACGCAGCAGGTGCAGTTCGCGGCAGTCAGGCCGCCCTTGCGCATGTCTTCGAAGACCGGCCGGCCGAAGTCGGAGATGATCAGGCCGTCGATGACGATCGATCGGTCGTGCAGGTCGGACGGCATGCGCAGTCTCCGTGGGAGCTTCCCTGGTTCGGGGTGCCCTTGATCCTCCCTTCCGCCGGATGGCAGCTAGGACATTTCCGTCATCGGCTCGGTACGCACGCGCCGCGCCCCGCGGTTGCACCAATGGCGCATCCGTTCAGGAGCCAGCGCGCTTGCGTGCTAGTCTGCCCACGGCTCCGCTGCCTAGTCTGCTTCTGGACTGAAGACGGAGAGGCGGAATGGGTCGGATCACGCGGCGGTGCCTCGCAGGGGTAGTGGCGGGGGCACTGCTCATCCCAGGATGGGCCGAGGCCAAGGACACGGTGAAGATCGCGTTCGTCGGCCCCCTCACCGGGCCGAACTCCCCCCACGGGATCGGCGCCCGCAACTCCGCCGAACTCGCCGTGAAGCTGTTCAACGCCGATCCGGCCCATCGTTATCAGTACGAGCTCGTTGTCCTAGACGACGAATGCAAACCGAATGTCGGCGTGCAGGTCGTGACCAAGCTCGGGTCTGACCGCAGCATCGCGGCGGCGGTACCGCATTACTGCTCGGCCACCGCCATCGCCACGGTCGACGTGTTCCACCGCTTCAAGCTGCCGATGGTGGTCTGGGCGGCGGTGCTGCCCGAGATCACCTATGCCAACAAATACGCGGAAATCCACCGGGTGAGCGGCATCCTCATCGGCCAAAACCGGGTCGGTGCGCAGTTCATGAAGGAGCAGGGTTACAAGACCTTCGTCTCCTTCGCCGACTCGACCGATTACGGGAAGTCGATGAACAAATATTTCACCGAGTTCACCAACGAGAACGGCGGAAAAATCCTCGGAAATTTCGCGGTCGCGCCCGATCAGCAGGATCTCAGTGCCGAGCTGACGAAGATCAAAGAATTGAATCCGGAGGTGATCTATTTCGGTGGCCTCACGCCGCTGGGGACGCGGCTGCGGACGCAAATGGACAAGCTCGGGATCAAGGCGCAGCTCGAAGGCAACTCCGGGATCATGGGCGATGCGTTCATCAACGCCGTGGGACCGGATCTCGCCGAAGGTACCGTGACCTTCTTCGATTCGCCACCACTCTCAAAGATGCCCGGCGGCGCAGCCTTCACCGAAAACTACAAGGCGGCGGGCTTCCGGGAGCCGCCGGAGGCCTACGGACCCTTCGCCTACATCGCCACCCACCTGCTGATGCAGAAAATCGAGGCGGTGGGTCCAGAGCGGGCGAAGATCACCGCGGCGCTCGGTGACGTGAAGGACGTGCCCTCGATCGTTGGGCCGATCACCTTCGACGACCACGGCCAGAATATCACGCCGCTGACCACGAAATACGTCGTTCAGGACGGCAAATGGCTCGTCTGGGAGGACAGTGAGTACGCAAGCGGCAAGCGCAAGTTGCTGCACCGCTGAGACCGAGCGATCGGAGATATGCGATGAGCGCGATCGGCCAGTACGTCCTCAACGGGCTCATGCAGGGGACGATCTACGGCCTCGTGGCGATGGGGTTCACGATCTTCTTCGGGGTGATGAACGTCATCAAGTTCTCCCACGGGGACGTGATGACGTTCGGAGCCTTCGGCGCCTTGGTCGCGGCGACTGCCGCCGCCGCTGCGGGGCTGCCGGCCGGTGTGCAGATCCTGGCCGCCGTCTCGACGGCCGTGGGCCTCGCCGCGCTCCTCGGCGCCGGGATCTCCCGCCTCCTGATACTGCCCCTGCGCTCCGCCCCGCCCCTCAACCTGCTGCTGATGACGATGATGGTCGGCACCGTGATCCGCGAGTCGATCCGGCTGTTCTTCCCCAACGGCACCAATTCGCAGCGCTTCCCCGCCCTGCTGCCACCTGGGGGGGCGACCGTCGGTGGCGTCTTCGTCCGCTATGACGGGCTGATCCTGATCGTGGCCGGGCTCCTGATTATCGCCGTCGTCCACCACATCATCAACCGCACCCGCTTCGGGCTCGCGATGCGGGCGGTGGCGGAGGATCAGGAGACCGCCCGGACGATGGGGGTCAACTTCTTCCGTGTCGTCCCCCTGACCTTCGCCCTCGGTTCGGCGACGGCGGGTTTCGCGGGGGTGATCTCCGGCCTGTACTACAGCGAGATCAACTACGGCATGGGCCTGCTGATCGCGGTGATCGGCTTCAGCGCGGCTATCGTCGGCGGGCTCGGTAACCTCTGGGGTGCGATCCTAGGGGGCTACCTCTTCGCCGGGCTTCAAACCGTCGTCGTCGCCACCCTGCCGACCTTCAGCGAATACAAGAACGTCGTCGCCTTCGTCGCCGTCATCGCCCTGATCACGTGGCGCCCCACCGGGCTGCTGGCCGAGCGCGCCAGCGAGCGCGTCTGACCTCTCCTCCCGCCCGGATGACGTACCGATGCTGATGCGCCACCGCTCCACCCAAGATGAGGTCCCCCGGGACGCGCTGCCGATGGTGGCCGGGGTGAGTGCCCGGCGGGCTTCGGATTTCGCGATCTTCGCGGTTGTCGTGGCCGCCTGCGCCGGGGCGGTCGCTTTCTTGGTCCATGCGGAGGACCAAAGGGTCGTTCTCTCGGCGCTGGTGGCCTGCGGGATGGTGTGGTTCGCCGCCGCTCGGTTCCGGGTGATCGCCGCCGTGGAGCGCGGCGCGGCCGGTCATCCCTGGCCGGCGCGGCTCGTGCTGGTGGCCGCCTGCCTTGCCGTCATCGTCGTCCTGCGCGAGGACAATTTCGGCCTCTTGATGCTGGCGACGGTGCTGATCTACGCCACGGTGTGCCTCGGCCTGACGATCCAGCTCGGCTATGCCGGCCTCTCGAATTTTTGCGCCGCGGCCTTTCTCGGCTGCGGCGGCTATACCGCAGCCGCCCTCGGCCGGGCGGAGGGAATCGCCATCCCGGACCTGGTGGTCATTCTCCTCGGGGGCGGTGTCGCTGTCGCGATCGGCTCGCTCCTCGTACTGCCGCTGTTGCGGACGCGGGGCCACTACGCCGCCCTGACGACACTGGCCTTCGGGGTGATGTTCAACGTCTTCCTGGACGCCAATGAGTTGCTCGGTGGCCCCCAGGGCCTGAAGCTCGCGCCGATCACGGTGTTCGGCTGGGACTTCTCGAACGACCTCGACTTGTTCGGCATGACGTTTTCCTTCTACGCCAACTACGTCATGCTGTGCCTCGCCCTCACCGCGGTGGCCCTGGCGCTCGTCGGTCTCCTCGATCGATCGTGGATCGGCATCCGTCTGGACGCAGTGCGGCTCGACGAGGTCGCCGCCCAGGTCTTCGGCCTGCGGATCGCCCGTTGGAAGATCCTCGCCTTCACCCTGGGCAACGTGCTTGCCGGGATGGCCGGGGCGATCTACGCCAAGATGACCGGCTTCATCGCCCCCAACAACTTCACCCTCGGCGACTCGCTGATGATGGTGTCGATCGTCATCCTGGGCGGGATCGGCAACCGCTGGGGGGTACTACCGGCGGCGCTGATCGTCGTGCTGCTGCCGGAGAAACTGCAGTTCATTCAGGAATACCGGCTTTTGCTGTTCGCAGTGCTGGTGATCCTTGTCCTCGTCCTCAGTCCCGGCGGCCTGTTGCCCCGCCGGACGCGGACCCTCGTCGCGGGGCGCCAGGCATGAGCGCCGTGGCGGCAGCCCCCGCGATCCTGGAGGCGAAGGGCCTGTCCGTCCGCTTCGGCGGCCTCTTCGCCCTCAATGAACTCGACCTGACGGTCCGACGCGGCGAGGTGTTGGGTCTGATCGGCCCGAACGGCTCCGGCAAGACCACCTTTTTCAACGTCACGAGCGGCATCTACCCGGCTGCGGCCGGCTCCATCGTCCTCGACGGCCGCGACATCACCCGCGAGCCTGCCCACGCGCTCGCCGGGCTCGGTCTCGCCCGGACCTTCCAGCGTTCGCGCTTGTGCCTGCCGCTCTCCGTCTTCGACAACATCGCGCTCGGCGCGCAGGAGCGCCTGCCGCAGGGTGTGATCGACAACCTCCTGCGCCGCCGCACCCTGGCGCGGGCCGTCGCGGCCCTCGCCGAGGAGGCCAGGGACCTCGCCCGGTTGTTCAACCCGGACCTCGCCCGGCGTCTCGACGAGCCGGCCGTCGCCCTCGGCATGATCGACCGCCGCCGGGTCGAGATCTGCCGCGCCCTTATCGGACGGCCGAAGATCCTGCTGCTCGACGAGCCCTCCGCCGGCATGACCCACGATGAGACCAACCAGCTCATCGACGAGATCCTCGATGTGCAGCGCAGCCGCGGCGACCTGACTGTTATCATCGTAGAACACGAAATGGGGTTGATCGAGCGTATCACCGACCGCTGCGTCGTCCTCAACTACGGCCGCAAGATCTGCGAGGGCTGTTTCCGCGAAGTGGCCGCCGACCCGACCGTCCGCGAAGCCTATCTGGGGCATTCATGACCGCGCGCCTGACCATCGACGGCGTCTTCACCACGTACGACCGTGTCGATGTCCTCGACGACATCACCCTCGAGGTGGCCCCCGGACGGATCACATGTATCCTCGGCTCGAACGGCGCCGGCAAGACCACGCTGATCCGTTCGATCCTGCGCCTTACGCCGCCCCGCCGCGGCTCCATCTCCTTCGACGGGCGCAAGCTCGACGGGATGCAGACCCACGACGTGGTCAGTCTCGGGATCGGCTGCATTCCCGAGGGCCGCCGGATCTTTTCCAAGATGACCGTCGAGGAGAACCTTCGGCTCGGCGCCTACCGCGTGTCGTCCGAGCGGGAGATCCGGCGCAGGCTCGACGGCGTGCATGCCGTCTTCCCACGCCTCGCGGAGCGGGCCCGCCAGCTCGCCGGCACGATGTCCGGTGGCGAGCAGGCCATGGTGTCGATCGGCCGGGGGCTGATGACCGATCCGAAGCTCCTCGTGATCGACGAGCCCTCGCTGGGGCTCTCGCCGCTCTTCGTGCAAGAGAACTTCAATGTGATCGCCCGGATCAATGCGACCGGCGTCACGGTCCTGCTCGTCGAGCAGAACGTGAATCAGACGCTGGCGATCGCCCATCACGGCTATGTCCTATCCGGCGGGCGCATCGTGGCGCAGGGCTCCTCCGCGACGCTGCGGGACGACCCCGAATTGCAACGGGCCTATTTCGGCGCTGTGCACTGACGCCAGCGTCCCGCTGTTCGCTCGCCCCTGGTCCGTCTCTTGCAGAAGGAGACCGACCGGATCACAATCCGGGCAAACGCACCGGATGGCATGACGACACCCCGGACACCGTCGACCATACCGCTGCAGGGGCCGAGCCGTCGCAAGCTGTCGCTCGGTTTCGTGTTGCTGCCCCACTTCACCCTTGTGGCCTTTTCGACCCTGATCGACATCCTACGTTTGTCCGCGGACGAGGGGGATCGCAGCCGACCCGAGCGCTGCTCATGGAGCTTGCTCGCTCCGGATCTGGAGCCGGTGACATCGAGTTGCGGAATCCAAGTGATGCCCTGGGAGACGTTCTCGGATCCGACCCGGTTCGATTACATTGTCGTCGTGGGCGGGCTGCTCGACCGGGAGCCCTATAACTCCCGATCCCTCGCATTTATGCGAGAGGCTCATTCTGCCGGGGTGCGCCTCATCGGCATCTGCACCGGCGGCATCGCTTTGGCCGAGGCGGGGTTAATGCGCGGCCGCCGCTGCTGCGTCAGCTGGTACCACTTCACCGATCTCGTTGCGCGGCATGACGATGTGATCCCAGTCGCGGACCAACTCTTCGTGGAGGATGGCCCGATCATCACCTGCGCGGGCGGTCTCGCCAGCCTGGATCTCGGGGCTTGGCTCATCGATCGGCACCTTGGTCCGGGACATGCGCAGAAGAGCTTGCATATTATGGTCACCGACCGGGCCCGTCCCGCGGCCGGGGCTCAGCCCCAGCCGCCGAGTGCCGGGATCGTCGAGGACAACCGGGTTCGCCGGGCGATGCTGCTGATTGAGCAGCATCTCAGCACGCCTCAGCGCGTCGAGAAAATCGCGCAGACCGTAGGACTCTCGAAGCGACAGCTCGAACGGGTCTTCCGTAAGCTCGTTGGCAAGAGCGTTCAGGAATACTCGCGGGACCTTCGCGTCCTCTATGGACGCTGGCTCCTTGCGAACTCGCCGCAGACCATCACGGAGGTCGCCACGGAATGCGGGTTCTCGGACGTATCCCACTTCAACCGTCTGTTCCGTCGCAGCTTCGGATGTTCGCCATCGACCATGCGCCGGGGTGACAGCCAAGGTTCGGTACAGGCGTCGGAGGAGTGGGATAGCCTGCGGGCGATCGCCGGATCTCCCGACAGTCAGGGCGATTTCCATCGCTTCCTGAACAACGATCCGGCCGAGGTCCTCGGAGTCGAACGGTTCCTGAGCTGTGAGCGGCGTCCCTACGCCCAGTAGCCCCCACGCAGCTCGGCTGACGATGTGTCGGACGGAATCACCGCCGGCGCATCCAACATCGGCACACAATCGAGGTCCCGACATACAGACGTCGCTGCGGTGGCAATCTTCAATCCTGTCCTGTACCCCTGAGGAGACTGAGCAGTTCCGCTTTGGCGCAGGGCATGCTGTGGATCGGTATAACCGCCTCCTACATTCCGCTAAGCACGGGACAGGCCGAAGTACGGCGATGAGAAGTTAGCTCATTGTGAGGTCAGGTCCGCTTTGAAGACACCGCGAGAAGCGAGCGAATGCCCGCTATGGGCGCAAAGCCGAAGGTCCGCTTCTGGGCGTGGACCCAACTTCTGCTCCTCACCACCCGTTGCAAACCTCGCGAGTGAGTATCGAGCGCCGAATTCCAGCCGCCATCGCCGCGCCGGAATGGAGGTGTCGACCCGATGGCATGGAGCACCCCAGCCGCGGGCTCGACACCTCCATTCCGGCGCGGCGATGGCGGCACCGCCTCGCACATGGGTGATGATGCTGCGAGATTGCCAAGCTGCGGAAGGGCGCGCAGTCCGAGGTCGGTTCGAAACGCGAGACCTTCAGTCCGAATGTCTGTCACAACCCTGAGGCCAACCGCGATAGCTCGCGATGGGCTACCGCCGGGCCAGCGCGGCCGGGCCATGGCCCCGGTGCTCACCGGGGTGGCACTCGCCACGCTCGACACCGCCATCGCCAACACGGCGCTGCCGACCATCGCCGCTGACCTTGGGGTCGATCCTAGCGCCTCGGTCTGGATCGTGAACGCCTACCAACTCGCGGTCGTGGCGACGCTGCTGCCGATCGCGGCGCTTGGCGAGATCGTTGGGCAGCGGCGGATCTACGTCGCTGGCCTCGTGCTGTTTACCGGCGCCTCACTCGTCTGCGCCCTGGCTTGGTCACTGCCGACACTCGTCGCTGCGCGCGTGCTCCAGGGGATTGGGGCAAGCGCACTGATGGCGGTCAACATCGCGCTGATCCGTTTCATCTATCCCGCGCATCAGCTCGGCCGCGGGGTTGGGCTCAACGCCTTCGTCGTCGGCGTCGGCTTCGCAGTCGGTCCGACCGTGGCATCGCTGATTTTGCTGGCGGCGCCATGGCCCTGGTTGTTCGCCGTCAACGTGCCGATCGGCCTCGGCGCCCTCGCCCTGGCCTGGACCGCGCTGCCGGAGACCGGACGTTCCGGGCACAGCTTTGACGTTGCCGGCGCGCTGCTCAACGCCGCTGCGTTCGCGCTCCTCGTGCTCGGGTTGGGCGAGGCCGCACACGAGGGGCCGCCTTGGCGCATCCTCCTAGAGATCAGTGGCGCGCTCGCCTGCTTCACCCTGCTCCTGCGTCGCCAGGCCGGGCACCCGGCGCCGATGCTGGCCGCTGATCTCCTAATGCGCCCGCTGTTCGCGTTGTCGGCCCTGACCGCTGTATGCTCCTTCGCAGCGCAGGGGCTCGCCTTCGTCTCGCTGCCGTTCCTGTTCCAGCACACGCTCGGCCGCTCGCAGGTCGAGACCGGTTTTCTGATGACGCCCTGGCCAGTGGTGGTCGCGCTGATGGCGCCGGTAGCCGGCCGCCTCTCGGACCGCTATGCGCCCGGCCTGCTCGGCGGGATCGGGCTCGCCGGCCTCGCGCTCGGCATGGGGCTGCTCGCGCTGCTGCCCGCGGACCCCAGCGTCCCGAACATCATCTGGCGGATGGCGATCTGCGGGGCCGGGTTCGGTTTCTTCCAGGCCCCGAACCTGCGCGCCATCATGACGAGCGCACCAGCTAACCGATCAGGCGGTGCGAGCGGCATCGTCGCCACGGCGCGGCTGCTCGGTCAAACCCTGGGCGCCGCCCTCGTCGCGGCGTGCTTCGCGATCGCGGAAGCGCATGGTCCAGCCTTGGCGATGGGGCTCGGGGCGGCCTTTGCAGGGTTTGCGAGTGCGGTGAGCTTCACGCGCCTCGCCGTGGCGTCTTGAGTCCGCTTCCATGCGCAATATTCAACCGCTCGCTTCAGTCGCGCCGTCGCGCAGTTGTCTGCCTCGGCGCCTGCACCGCTCTACCCCGCCGCTTTCCACGGGGGGCAGGCTCTCCAGCTTTAGTTGTGCCGGAACTGGGCGTTCCCGCTTCACGCTGCGGCCGTGCGGCGTGCGCGTCGAGAAAGCGCCGGCACGCGTCAAAGTCGGTCTCAGCCTCCGATGGGCAGGGGATGCCACGTTGCTCGGCCAGGCTGCGTGCGTACTTGAGCATCGCTGCACTCGGGATGCGTCGGTCGCCAGTTTGGCCGGCGTCACCCTCCTGAGGTGCGCGTGGCCCGCCATGGGTGTCGAGGAAAGCGCGGCAGACGCTGATGCTGCTCTTGCAGCCGCGTGGCAGCTTCACGCCCTTCCGCTCGGCCAAGCTCACCGCGAACGACACCATGGCCGGCGTCGGCGGCCGATTGTCGGCCTGACTGGGCGGAATCAGGCTTGAATCGAGGCTGACGACGGGCGAGTTCGAGATCGCGGCGATCAGCTCATCGAGGCGCGCGAGCGTGCGTTGCCGGAAGGCGTTGGCCCGCTCGACGGCCTCGGCCCGTGTGGCCGCGCGACCGATCTCGGCCAGTTCCGCCTCGAACAGGGCGCGTCCGACTGGGTCGCCGTAGGCCGGAAACACGCGCCGCACCGCCGTCATGAAGGCCAGCCCAACCTCGGTCACTTCGATAGCCGGGTCCTTGCCATTGGCCAGCGTGATGTAGCGGCTCTTCAGCAGCTTGGGCAGGATCGTGTCGCGCGTGGCGGCCGTGCCGAGGCCCTTGGGTTCGTTCGGATTGACCGGGTTCTCCAGGGCGCGCTTGACCGCCGAATCATCCACCTGATCAATCAACCGGCCCATCACCACCGGCAGCTCGCCTCGGGTGATCCGCCGCGGCGGCTCGGTCATCGCGGTGGCAACATCTGCGCTCGTGGCCGTTGCGCCCTCCCCGTCGTTCACCAGTGGCAGGCGCGCGGACGTGGCCTCCGCCTCGCGCTTGGCCTTGCCGGGCACCACGTCCGCTTCAAGTTCGGCCTCGCTGCCGTAGATCGCACGCCAGCCCGGGACGCGGATGAGGCTGCCTGAAATGGCAAACCGCTTCGCGCCCAGCGGCGTCCCGACCTCGGCCGTGACGCTCGTACGGGCGTCGATGCCGTCGGGCAGGTGGGCGGCGAGGTACGCGTTCGCGACGAGCCCCCACAACCGGAACTGATCGGCGGAGAGGCGGCTGCGTTCCGGCACCTTGCGCAGGGGCACGATGGCATGGTGCTCGCCCGGGTCCTTGACGTAGTGCCCCTTCGCCCCGCGTCGGATCAGAGGCACCTCGCCTCCCGGACTGACGTCGCGCACGTCGGTCAACACGGTCGCGATGGCGGCAACGATCGCGGCGGCATCACCCGCCTGCCCTTCCGGCAGGTACTCGGACTCAGTACGCGGGTAGCTGAAGTAACCCTGATCGTACAGCTCCTGAGCGAGTCCGGCCGTCTGCTGAGGGTCCCAGCCGAATCGCTTGGCGCAGCGCCGCGCCAAGGTGTCCTTGGAGAACAGCCGAGGCGGTGCGCGGCGTACGTCCTTGTGCTCGACCGCCAGGGGACCCGACCATGTCGCGGCGGCCGCTCGGATCGTCTCAGCGACCGCTGCGTCGAAGATCCGCTCCTTGGAGGCATGCCATAGGGTCAGTTCGGCACCGGACTGGGTGCCGAGGTGCAGGGCAACCTTGAAGAAGTCCTGCGGCACGAAGGAACGGATACGCTCTTCCAGGTCGGCCAGGATGGCGAGGGTGGGCGTCTGAACGCCACCGAAGCGCCAAGGCTCTCGGAACGCGGGTGGGCGCAGGCGCAGCGAGATGGCCCGCGTGCCGTTCAGGCCGAGGTGATAATCCTCGTACTGCCTGCACAGCGCTTCGAGGTAGGCGGCGTAGTCGCGCTCGCCTGAGCCCGGCTCCTTGGCCAGGGCCGCGAAGGCGCGCCGGATCGAGACGTCGTCGAGCGCGCCGAGCTTGAGCCGGTCGACGCGGCCGCGCCAGCCCAGGTGCTCCAGCACCTCCCAGGCGATCATGGAGCCCTCTCGCCCGGGATCGGTCGCGATGATCACGCGCTCGACGCCGCTCAGCGCCTGTCGGATGGCGGCGATCTTCGGCTCGTGCGACTGGCCGGACCGATTGGTGCCGCAGCTGACCGGGATCGTGGCGAGCTTGATGGGCAGCGCCTCGAAGCGCCATGGCTTCCACTCGGGCCGGATGCTACCCGGCTCCTCGGCCGATAGCAGGTGCCCCTCGGCGGCCACGCAAACGGTGTTCGGTGAGCGGAAGAAGCGCTGCAGCTGCCGCATGGCCGAGGGCTTCTCGAAGAAGAACAGCGTGCGGCTGGAACTCGGAGATGACATCTCACTGCCCGCGGAGGCGCCCGCTGCACATGGCAGCCTGTTCGTATTTTGTTCTAAAAAGGGTTCGCGCGCAATCGCGCTGAGTGAGAAGCCGCAACGCCCTCTTGCCCAACTATCTAGAGCGAAGGAGCTTCTTCCAGTTACGATTGGGCAATCGAATGGATCTGTGTCAAACGCACGGATGGGGCAAAGCCAAGGGCAAAATTTCCTGGATCGGACTTGTGCGCCAAGCACTTGGCGGGGCTGAGTCCCACCAAGTGCAGGCACGTTCCGGTTAGATGAGCCGGCGCAACGTAGGCCGATGAGGATCCTTGCCCGCGCTCACATTGTGAAGGAGTAACCGGTTCCACAAGGGCCATCTTTCTTGGAATACATCTGCCTCGTCGGCGAAAGACGGATGTAAGGTATTGAATTTCGGCCGTCTCTCGGCTGACGTATGTTGGTCGTAAGTTCGAGCGAAGATGCGGTGCTTGAAGAGGTAAGAAAGCATATGAGGTTGATTTAGCACCGGTTCAATACTGAACGAGTGACAGGAGGTGCTACCGGGTCGAAACGTATGGGTGAGCCGGCCGATATTATCTTGAGTGATCGGGCCGGGGATAAGCACACAGCTTGAAATCCGCCATAGTGCAGCTACTCTATCTCTGATGCCGAGGGAAACGTCGATACCACCGATTGCGACGGTACCTGGTATCGCTTCGAGCAAAACTTGTTTTTGATGATCGAGCAGCTCTCCAAGATCAAAATCGACGAGCAGGCCTTTCGCTACTAACGCACTGGGCGGAGTCCACCACAATTGGACCCATGGATTATCCTCCCTGAGGATATGCTCTGCTTGCGGAAGGAGTCGCAGCCGATATCGTCGTGCGCATACAGGGCAAACCCCAGAAAAGCATCGGCTGCCCTTTCGGCAGCTTTTCAGGCGCTCAAGGATCCCTTGAGCCGCTCGGCCCCTGTTTTTTGCCAAGCGCTCTATGGTGCGATTGGCTGCTCGCCGGCAGATTTCGAATGATTCGTGGCGAGATAAATACGTTTTGAAGTCGGTCATAAGATACCTCCAGATTATAGAGGCCAATACAAGCGGACGTATTTTGTTGGTGTCAAATCTTTGGAAGGGATGTAGTTCGTCCAATAACGTCCATACTTGATCGCCAGGATCCGGGTGTGACTTGATCAAATTTTTGTGATAGGTTTGATTTATAAGTCATGATCATCGACCGCACGTAATTACTCACCCGTGTGATTGCGGGGTTCAGGTGCCGACGGTTTTGAGGATGGTGCCGAAGGGACTGCGGCCTGTGAGGAAGGCGGTATCGACGACGGTGCGGATGGCAGCTTCGCCCTCGGCGGCTCACATCGCGCGGTAGCCGTTGATGACCTTCCGCTGGACCACGGACGGACGCAGCAGCCTCTCTGAACCGTTGTTAATTGGTTCGACCGCGCCGGGGTGGGCGAGGAACACCAAGAGCCGATGCGAGCCCGGCCGCTCTTGGCCTGCAGGTTGCGGGTCAGGTCGCAGCCGCTCGGCGTGGCGAGGATGGCGCCCAGCTGCGGATCTAGGCTCCTGCGCTGGGCGGCCAGCGTCGAGGTGGTCAAGTCGGTGGCGTGCTCGGCCAGGGCGAACATCGATCGCAGCCAGAGCTGCAAACGCCAGGGTACGGGATCATCGCTCGTTTCGACGACGTAGGCGACATCGCGAGCGAGATGCGCGCGGGAGATGATGGACGGGCATCGGCCGGCGGTGTGGATCTCGGACCTATCGATGGCAAACGCGTCGCCGGCGAGGACAGCGACATCGCCCCCCCCCCTGTAGCCCTTCAGCCCCGATACTTAAGACCGACGCTTCTCCCAGACCCGGAACGGCTTCAGCGCCTCATCCCGGAGCGCGTTGGCAAGCACGGTGCCCTCGCGGTTGCCGAACAGCAGCCCGTCAAAGGTGAGGCCAGCCATCACGTCGAGCTGGCGAACCCGCGGACCGGTGCGGAGCCAATCCTTCTTGATTCGCCAGGCCCGGGTGTCGAACCCGGTCGGCCCCCGGGTATGTGAGCCAACCCGCAAAAAGGCCGTGCGGTTGATATTCTGCGGACCCTGCATCGCGGGAACAGAGGACGATTGACGCTCAGGGCGTCAATTACTGTGGGAAGGCCACCCGCCACTTCGTGAGCCAACTCCGACGGATTGATGCTTCAGCGGAGTGCGCAAACCCACTGCTACGCCGCAGCGGTCAGCGCCGGCCCATGGATGCCCCCTCCTCCGACGCCGCTTGCTCAGCCTCGAAATCAGCGCTGCCGCTTCTCCCAGGCCCGAAACGGCTTCAAAGCCTCATGCCGGATCGACCTTACAAGTTCGGTGCCCTCAAGGTTTCCAAACAGCAGCTGGTCGAGCAAGCGATCTTCAAAGGCGTAGCACAGGCGGGCGCGTTCACCAGTACGCAGGGGACGTTTCGATTGGCGGTACACCGGGCCAAGCACCTCGCCGGTTTCAGGATCGATCCGCTCGCCCCGCGAATAGACTCGGTACTCTTTCTGTGGACCCTTCAGCACATAGTACAGCTTGCCGCCGAGCGATGTTGGCGTGAGCTGCTTCACGTGGATGCAATTGCGATCTGGGATGAGAGCCGAGCGACTGCGCCGAATCTGCTTGACGGCATCGTTGATCGCCTTGCGGCTCGCCCCCCACGTCAGAACGTGTGCGTGCCAGGAAACGAAGTCGCCAATCTGTGGACCATCACAGCCGAAGTTCCGGTAGAGCGCCGCCTCGATCATACCAACGAAGGGGATGCCTCTCAGGGCTTGGCGGGTCAGCCCCTTCACCCGGCGACAATCGAAATCCTTCGCTTCAGCAAGGGCGACGGTGTGGTCAGCGATGGCGAGAGTGACGAGAGACACAGGACCAGCCTGAACGCCTACATGGGCGAGAACGCAAGGCACAACGGTATCCGCAAAGGCGATGCGCGACCAAGCATTGTTGGCGTAGAGCTCACGCTTCCGTCGTAGGTCTAATTCGCGCGTGATCGCACTGGGCAGGCGCACGTAACCCTTCTGGGGGCATTCGAGGTAGTTCTTCAGGAGTTTGGCTTGAACGGTATGAGCCTCAATGAAAGTAGCCCGATCGCGAATGGCAGGCAGAGTTTCAGCGCGGGTGGGTCGGCGAGGGGGTCGTTTTGGTGAAATCGTTGTCTGAGGCTTCAAAAGCGCTGTTGAGGGTAGTTGTTGGCTAGCTGCTGGCATGATGAAGCCTATCGATGGTGTGATGTGTACTTAAAGGATTAACGCAATCGCGTGGAGAAATTTGCAGCGACGGCCTGAAGAACAGGTTCGCGGTATCCGGCCGCCTGATGATCTGGTGATCTGAGGACGCGTGCTACTGCGTTCAGCTCGCCATGATCGACGCTCGCGAGCGTCAATCACGCTTGAGCGCCAAGGATCGATTCGGAGTGATCAGATGTTTCATAGCTCGCGGTGCGGGCGTGGCGGTCAGGGCCGCCACGCCTATTTTTTCCCGACCGGCCGATTAGTCTTCGGCTAGCCTTCTCGTCGCCTTTACGGCATGACCGGGTAAAACCTCCTTGATGCAGAGGTCGACGTAGTCCCCATCGAAAGCTCTCCGCCTAAGTCGGACCCACACATCTTCCTCCACCTCCACAGCCATTACGGCGGCAAAATCTTCGTCGTTTGTAGCTTGAGAGTTCAAGGATCGCTCGGACTTTGGCCACTTTGGCTTCTTACGGTTCGACGTTTGTTTCTCGTCTTGCACAGTTTGATTGGCAACTTCATCGCGCTTCAGCATATCGTCATCGGTCGAGGGTCCAGCCTGATCTTGGGAGTTGTCGTTATTTTCGGTCTCGATATCGGAGCTTGATGCTGTAGCCTCGTTTGTTTCGGCAGAGCGTGAGTGCTTCGCTACTGAGTACTTGTAGGCTTTCGTGAAACTGCCGTGACCAGCGATAAAGTCTTTGAACTCCCAGGGTTCAATTTTTTCGAGTAGGCAAGAGTCGACAACCCGACCGATCTTATAAGCCTCTCTTTTTCTTCTCCGGATCGTTGCTTTGCAAACATACTGACTGACCGTATTTGCAATATCGTTTAGGTCCAGCCGCCTTCCCGGATTGTTTGCCAAATTCTTGAAGAACGCTCGCTGACAGAACGTTTGATAGGCTGAATTGTCGCTGGTGTATTGCAGTGCGATACCAAGGATTTCTTCAGCGACGTCGATTTTATTCGTTTCATGGCTTTTCTCGCTAGCCAAGAATCGCTTCCGGGCCTTTTTGGCACGAGACAAGGGCGGCCGATTTGATCCTAGCTTTAACCCCTCATTCTTCTTGGGGAGGGGTGGCTGCTTTGCTGACTTTTTCATAGGTTCACCCATCTTTATATAATCGATCCAAATTTCGTCTCAGGAGTAGGAATTTTGTCTGCCTGCGCGGTGATGAGCTTGGTAGTGGCGCAAACGGTTGCCGCAGCTGCTATGGCCACAACTATAGTCGTTGCTACTGATATTCTTGATTGCCGTGCGGTAGAGGACGGCTCTGCAGCGCCGTTACCGGAGAACTCAGTTTCGCGTGAGCTGAGATGCGACTAGGGCGCGAAGATCTTCCACGCGCCAAACTGTTGTGCGCGGCCCGAGCTTGATCGGCACTGGAAACCGCCCTGCCGCTACACCGGCCCACCAAGTGGACTTGCCGATTGGAAGTGGGCCCCTGGGGGCCAGTATGTCCACTAGTCTCAAGAAGCCAGTGGCAGGAAATCCATCCGGCAGCAGATCTGATCGAGTTTTAGCAAGTGCTGTCACATCTAGTGCTCCTGTTGTCCGAGCGACTGAGGGGCTCGGTACGAGGAGAAAGGTAGGTGCTGCCACGCAGGTGCCTGGGGAGGTTACTTCTCAGATATCTTCTAACTCGCTGTCGTTAAAAGAGTTTTGTAGCTTCGTGTAGCCCTTCAAAATGCCGTTTGTCTCAATAGGGAGTGGAGGGGGGGATACTGGCACCGGTTCAAGGCCGGGCGGAAAATCCGGGAACGAGATCGCTGAGAGTGCACGAGGGTCAAGCTTGACGCGCAGAAGCTCAACTACGCTAAGGCACTTGCCTAGATGTATCCGAAGTCTCAACGGATCGCTCAGCAACTCGTCGATTTCTTCGTGAAAAACTGGACTCGAAGGGTCGATAAAGAATTCAACGCCCTGATGGTATCTCTCTACATAATAAAAAGGTGAAGCCGCGCCGTACGCGTGCCATTTTTTTCTAAAACTGGAAGGTGCATTGCGTGAATTATACCTAAATATCCTATTCTGTGAGGCAAAATGAGCTTTGCTTAGACTGGCATTCAGTCTCGGGTTATTTTCATTTGGTTGGTAAGAAAGGAAAAACCAGGCAATGTCAGCGGCTAAGTCCATGTCATTGTACGGATGCTCAGCGTTGTTATGAAGCTCAAAAATCGGCAATTCGAATGCTGAAACGCTACAGATCTTACTTAAAATATCGAGCCTGAGATGTTTTAGGACAAATTGAGAGCATTCATCTGGGAGCTCGCTTATTTTGTTGACCCTATAAGCTAAAATAAAGTATGTAACAACGCATACCATCATTGCATAATCGAAATTCTGCTGCACGGTTGGCCATCTGTGCCAAATCAGTATAGTGAAGGCTGCCTCGAGCTGTTCGAATTGATTGTGAGACTCGGTATTAGAAAGAACCGGAATAGATAAATTAATTTTTCGGCGCACGCTATCTTTGGCGCCTTGAATTTTCGATATGTCTAGGTGACTCCTCCAACGGTATATAGAAGATAATGGTGCTTTAATTTTATTGCTGGCCTCAATTGCCGACATTCCTAACGCTAGCGCTTGATTAAATTCGAATACCGCTTGATTTCGAGTTTCTGTCGATTTTCTTTCCAATTTACTATGGCGTTTTTTGGGGGACATTTGGACATGCGCCTTCGTATGGCTGGTGATTAGCCCACCGCCTCAGTCGTCAAGCGTCATTCTAGGTTCTGTCGTCGTATGAATCATCTAGCGTTATGTGCACTTTGTTCTTCCAATTTGAGGAGGGATGATGCTGAGCGACGCGTAATGGGTCGGTATGGAGCCGAGGTTTGAGGTTTGCCGGTCAAAGGCGAAGACGCCGCCGCAGGATCTGCCGCGCGCGCTCTCGGAGATCTTGTGGTGGCAATCAGAACAGCGCCAAGTGGTGCGCGAGCGCGCAAGAGCTGGGGCCGCGGTGATGGGCGACGCAGATCTTCATTCAGTGGTCGCGCGGCAAGGTAGCCGAAAGTTCGGCATCATCGTGAGTTTAGCACAGCGATCAGCATCGTCCGATACCATCCTCTACCGTCCGTTGGCAGCCACTTCCTCGTCATGGGTCGAAATGTGGGTAGTTAGTAAAGCGAGTTTGCTAAGGTATTGCGGTGAAAATGTTAATCCACTCGCTTAGGCGGACATCCGCTTCCGCCAAATCCGCTTCCGCGAAACTCCGCCGCCCACCGGCGCGCGGATCGGCAATCGTCCGCTGCGATCGCGGCCAGGGCCGCCGTCACCGTGGCTGCGCTCGACACTGCGCCCAAGCGCCTGCGCTCCCGTCCCTGTCGGCGGTCGTCGTGGGCTCTTTGACACCGGACCGGCTTGCGCGACTCGCGCCAGGGTGGTCCGATCCGGATGAGGCGCTCGCAGAAGTTCGCCCAAAAATCCGGAGGAGACCCGCCATGCTGTCACGCCGGCAAACGCTCGCCCTCGCCCTCGCCAACGGCCTCGCCCTGACCGACACGGCGGCCCGGGCCGCGGGACAGGCCACCGCGCCGACCGCCAGGAGCCCGGTCTCGTTCGAGGTCCCACCGGGGGCCTGCGACTGCCACGTCCACGTCATCCCCGATCCGGCCAGGTTCCCGTTCTGGGCGGGGCGCGGCTACACCCCGCCGGTCGATCCGCCCGAGAGCCTGCTCGCGCTCCAGCACGCGCTCAAGCTCGACCGGGTCGTGATCGTGACGCCCAGCGTCTACGGCACCGACAACGCCGCCACCCTCGACGGTCTGCGCCTGCTCGGCCCGAAGCGCGCCCGCGGCGTTGCGGTGATCGGGCCCGGGACCACCCCAGCCGAGCTCGACGCGCTGGCCCAAGCCGGCATCCGCGGGATCCGGGTCAACCTGGAGCAGGCCGGCGTGTTCGATCCGGCGGCCTCGGCCAAGGCTCTGGAGAGCGCCGTCCAGCAGATCGGGCAGCGGCCCTGGCACCTCCAGGTCTATGCCCGCCTGTCGGTGATCGGCCCGCTGAAGCCGCAGCTGGCCGCCCTGCCGGTGCCGGTGGTGTTCGACCACTTCGCCGGCGCGCAGGCGGCCCTCGGCCCCGACCAGCCGGGCTTCGGCGACGTGCTCGACCTCGTGCGCGGTGGAAAGGCCTGGGTGAAGCTGTCGGGCGCCTACCGCGCCTCGACCCGGGCGCCCGACTATCCCGACGTGGCCCCGCTGGCCCGGGCCCTCGTGGCGGCGAACCCGGAGCGGCTGGTCTGGGGCAGCGACTGGCCGCATCCGGACAGCACGCCCAAGCCCGGCCGCAAGCCCACGGACCTCGCGCCCGCGCAGGACATCGATGACGGGCGCCTGCTCGACCTGCTCGCCACCTGGGTGCCCGAGCGCGCCACCCGTGACAGGATCCTTGTCGAGAATCCAAAGCGGTTATACGACTTCTGAGCGAAATGCGCGGGGGCGGATGCGCCCGGACCGAGAACCCGGTCCCGGAATCGCCCAGCCGGCCGTGCGCCCTGGAGGAGACTGCGATGCAGGGCCTGGAGCATCGTCCCGAACGCTGGCTGCCGGCGTTCGGAACACGTCCCCGCGGACGCGGGGACCGTTGGTTCGGGCCGGGATCCGCCGTCCGGGATACGGCCGGAGAACGGGTCGGCCGACCGGCTGCGGCCGACCAAATCCTCGATTTCGCCTCCGGCCGCGCGCGGGGCCTGCTCGGCCTGCTGACGGCCCTGGCCGTCCTGGGCGCCGCCGCCATCGCGGCGCGGGGGCCCGGCACGGCCGTCGATCCCGATCTCGTGCGGGTGCTCCGCTTCATGGCATTGATGAAGGGTGGCTTCGCGCTGGCGGCCTTCGTGGGCTGCTTCTGGCGCCTCGCCCGGCCCGCCGGCCCATGGCGCACGCCGATCTACGTCGTCGGGCCGCCGCTCATGGCGGCGGGCGCGATCGGGCTCTGGTCGGTCCAGGGCCTCCCGCTCGCGGCGGGCCTGCATCTCGGGCTGCTCGCGGTGCTGGCCGCCGCCCTGACCGATCCCGCGTTCCTGCCCGACCTGTCGCGCCTCGGCCCGGGCCGCCGATGAGGCGCCGGTCCCCCAACCCGAATCGCCCCGTCCGGCTCGAAAACGGAACGGCGGATCCGCCGGCCCGTTTCCCCGGGGGCCCGCCCGACGCGCCGGGTTCTCCCGCGCTGGTCCGCACCGTCCCGCATGCCATGATCGACAAGGTCCTTCCGCTCCTCCCGCCGGGCGCCCAGGCGGCCCTGCGCAGGCTCGCCGCCCGGTGGCCGTCGCGCGCGGCCGACGTGCCCGCGATCCGGCTCGACCACGATCCGAGGCCCGGCCCGATGAAGCCGCTGCACCCGCCGGCCGCCATCAACGACAACCCTCTCCAGACTGTCCACGAGGCCGTCGAGCGGGACCTTCGCGCGAGCGGTCATCTGCGCTGAGGCGGCCGGTCAGCGCCCCGCCGGGCTCGCCGGAGCGGGGCGACCGGCCGCCCCCGCCTCCATCCAGTGGCAGGCCGTGGTCCCCGGCACGCCGGCGCACTCGTAGTTCCGCCCACCCAGGGACACCCGGTCGGCCAGGCCGGTGATGTCGGCGCGCGACATCAGGGTGCAGCCGAGATGGTCCGCCTTGGGGTCGGCCAGCACGGCCGCCGCCGCGGGGGCGCCGTCGTGCATCAGCATCCGGTAGTTCGCCAGGGACGGGCAGCCGATCAGATGTCCGCCCGCTGGCCCGGCATTCTTCCTGTCCGAGGCGGCCTTGTCGTGCCCAGTCCGATCTTGGCTCGCCCGATCTTGGCCAGTCCGATCTTGGCCAGTCCGATCCTGGCCCGCGCGAGCCGGCGCCTTGGCCGCCGGCTGTCCCAGCGCCGGCACGGCGCAGAGCCCGAGCGCGAGGGCGGCGACGCGGAGTAGCATGCGTGTCATGCCTCGCCCCTAGCATGGACGCGGGCCGGTTTCGTACCTGCCGCGTCGCCGCGCCCGGGTTCCGTCAGCAGCTCCCAGTGGAGGCCGGGTCGGGAACCGGCGATGGTGCCGTCCCGGGGCACGCCAGCTCCCGGTTGTGTGATGGGGCGGGGACGGACATTCGGGCTTGACCGGGCGGCTGCCATCTGCGAGCGCCGCGGGCGGGACATCGAGAGGAGAGGTCATGGCGACGGCGATCGATAACGATCAGAAGCTCCATCTGGTCTTCGGTGGTGAGTTGCAGGACCTCGACGGCGTCCGGTTCCGGGACATCAAG
The DNA here is from genome assembly GCF_054818005.1 of Methylobacterium sp. CM6246. Lineage (NCBI taxonomy): Bacteria > Pseudomonadati > Pseudomonadota > Alphaproteobacteria > Hyphomicrobiales > Methylobacteriaceae > Methylobacterium > Methylobacterium sp. CM6246. Next base: position 3,439,022 of record NZ_JBTXKY010000001.1, on the reverse strand, counting down.
GGCCTCGACATCGTCGGCATCTTCCCGGACTACGCCACCGCGCAGGCCGCCTGGCGGGCCAAGGCACAGGCTACCGTCGACAGCGCGCAGACGCGCTACTTCGTAGTCCACCTGCACCGGCTGCTGGAGCCGCCGGTCGCCTGAGCCGGACTCCGGCACCGGCCGGTCCGGGCGCCCGCCTGTGCGGCGCGCCCGTGAAGGCATTGTGACACCTTCGGCCCGCTGCTAAGAGCCTCGCCCGTCATCAGATCCATCCGGCCCGGTGCGGGCCGGTTTTCGGAGCGCGGCGCGAAGCGCGGCCGCGATTGGGCGGACGTCATGAAATCCTCGATCAAGATCATCGCCGGCAACGCGAGCCGGCCCTTGGCCGAGGCGATCGCCGCCTATCTCGAATTGCCGCTGGCCAAGTGCATGGTCCGGCGCTTCGCCGACATGGAGATCTTCGTCGAGCTCCAGGAGAACGTGCGCGGCGAGGACGTGTTCATCGTCCAGTCGACCTCGTTCCCGGCCAACGACCACCTGATGGAGCTGCTGATCATGATCGACGCCGCGCGTCGGTCATCGGCCCGGCGCATCACGGCGGTGATCCCGTATTTCGGCTACGCCCGGCAGGACCGGCGCACCTCGGGCCGGACCCCGATCTCGGCCAAGCTGGTGGCGAACCTGATCACCGAGGCCGGGGCCGACCGCGTCCTGACCCTCGACCTGCACGCCGGCCAGATCCAAGGCTTCTTCGACATCCCCACCGACAACCTGTTCGCCGCCCCCGTGATGGTGCGCGACATCAAGGAGCGGCTGCCGAGCGCCGACCGCATGGTGGTCTCGCCGGATGTCGGCGGCGTCGTGCGCGCCCGGGCCATCGCCAAGCGGATCGACTGCCCGCTGGCCATCGTCGACAAGCGCCGGGAGCGCCCGGGCGAATCCGAGGTGATGAACATCATCGGCGAGGTCGAGGGCCGCTCCTGCATCCTGGTCGACGACATCGTCGATTCCGGCGGCACCCTGGTCAACGCCGCCGAGGCCCTGCTCAACGCCGGCGCCAAGGACGTGTCGGCCTACATCACGCACGGCGTGCTCTCCGGCGGCGCGGTCTCGCGCATCGCCGCCTCGCGGATGAAGGAGCTGGTGATCACCGATTCGATCCAGCCGACGCAGGCCGTGAAGCTCGCCCGCAACATCCGGGTGGCGACCATCGCGCCGCTGCTCGGCGAGGCGATCGGCCGGACCGCCACCGAGGCCAGCGTTTCGAGCCTGTTCGACTGACCGCGCGGGTTCTCCGCGGAGACGCGCGGCATTTCTTCGACGCGCCGCACAGCCGGCGCAGCATTCGTCGCAGTTCCGGCGCGGGATTTCGGCGCTACCTCCCGGCTGCGGATGCATCGCGATCCGGGAGGGCGGGCCCTGGGCCGGACGACACTCATCGGCATCCACGGGCTCGCCAACAAGCCGCCCCGGGATGAGAAGGCCGCGTGGTGGCGCGCGGCGATCCTGGAAGGCCTCGCCCGCAATCGCGGCGCCGCGCCGCCCGAGGTGCCGTTCGCCTTCGTGTACTGGGCGGACCTGCGCTACCCGCAGCCCCTGGCCGGCGACCGCAACCGCGAGCCCTACGATGCCGAACCCGGCACTGGCCCGTTCCCGTCCCCGGACCCCGAGCAGGCCGAGCCGACGCTCACCGACCGGATCTATCGCGGCCTCTCGTACCTGGAGGAGGCCACCGGGTTCACCCCGGTCGACGACCTGATCCTGGAATACCGCCTCGACGACCTCTGGGGCTATCACGCGGACGCGGCGTTCCGGGCCGCAGCCCGCGCGCGCCTGCACGAGGCCCTGACCGAGGCGGTCGACCGCGACGTGCTGATCGCCGCGCACTCGATGGGTGGGTTGATCGCCTACGACGTGCTCCGGGCCGCCGAGCGGGACGGGACTCCCCTGCCCCGCTGCACCCTGGTCACCCTCGGCTCGCCCCTGGGGCTCGCCGAGCTGAAGCTGAAGCTCGCGGACGAACACGGCGACCTGCGCGTGCCGGAGGCGGTCACTGCCTGGACCAACCTGATGGACCGCCAGGACATCGCCACGGTGGGCGACGACCTCGCCGAGACCTACCCGCCCAACGCCGCCGGAGTGCGGGTGCGGGACGTGCCGGTGATCAACGCCTACCGCAGGCCGGACGGCACCGAGAACCGGCACAAATCCTACGGCTACCTGCGGACCCCGGAATTCTCGGACGCCGTGGCGGCGTTCCTGGCCGCCTCGGCCTGAGACAGGGCGGTGACCGCCGTCACAGCCGGCCCGGCACCGCCTCGCGCAGCACCCGCTCGGCGGCGGCGTCCTCGATCTTGTTGATCAGCCGGCTCGCCTCGTGCTCGTCGCGCAGGGTCTTGGCGAGGGTGAAGGTCGTGCCGGTGAGGAAGAGCGCCGCCATGGCGAGGTAGCCCTTGATCCAGATATCGGCGGGCAGGAAGAAGATCCCGATCGCCAGCATGGCGGCGGCGGCGGTGAAGCTCACCAGCGTGAAGGTCTTCCAGGCGGCGGTGTGGGGCATCTGCGGCATCATCGGTCGTGCTCCTGTGGCTCGGGTGGTTGCTCGGGTGGTTCTTCGGGTGGTTCTTCGGGTGGCGAACGGAACGACGGGTCAGGCCTGGGCCTGGAGGCGGTCGAGCACCGTCCGCGGGTCGGTGCGGGGACGGCCGTAGCCGGCGGCGTCGAGGGCGGCCTCGATCCCGGACGCCGCCTCGGCCTCCAGGCCCGCCAGGGCCTCGGCGGCATCCGCTTCGGCGGCCTGGGCCTCGCGCAGGCGCTCCAGCGTCCGCTCGGCCTCACCGAGGGCGCCCGCCGACAAGGCCGTGACCCGGCGCCCCTGGATCCCCGCCCGCCGCAGCGCCTCGGTGGTCCGGGCGGTCTGAAGGCCGCGGTCGAGGTCCCGAAGCCGGTCGCCGCCCTGCCCGACCAGGCGCTTCAGCCGCTCGATCTCGGCGCCGAAGCGGGCGGCGGCGGCTTGCCGGTCGGAGCGCTCGTCCACCAGGGCGGCGATGTGGATTGCCGCCTCGCTGCCGAGATCCGCGCGTCCGTCGGCGAGCGCCCGGCGCGCTCCGTCCGACAGGGTCTCGATCCGGGCGTCGATCGCGTCCAGCGCGCGGGCCTCGGCGGCGTGGTAGGCCATGGCGACGGCGAGTTCGCGCCGGGCCGTCGCCACGGCTCCGGCCGCCTCCCGGATCTGCTGGCGCAGGATCGTCACCGCGTTTGCGTCGTGGATCGCCTGGGCGTTGTCGGCGATCACGCCGCGCATCAGGAGGGAGAGGGTCCTCATCACGGTTCACCTCGGGGAGCGGCGCACCGGACCCGGTCCGGAATTTGTTGAACGCCGTTCATGAAAGACATAAGCACAGCCCGACGGGCCCGGCAAGGCATTAAATGAACGACGTTCAGAGAAAACTGAGGGGCCGCCCGCGCAAGGGGCAGACCGACCGCCAGGCGGATCGTCAGGCGCTGATCGTGGCCGCGGTGGCGATCCTGGACGCGGGCGGACCGGGGGCACTCACCGCCCGTGCGGTCGCCGAGCGGGCCGGCACCGCGGTCGGCTCGGTCTACACGCAGTTCGACAGCCTGGAGCTGCTGCGGCTGGAGGCCAACGCCATCACGATGCGGCGCCTGCGGGACGCCCTGGCGGCGGCGCTTTCCGCCTGCCCGTCCCGGGAGACCGAAGCCCGGCTGCTGTGCCTGGCCGACGCCTACCTGGCGTTCGCGGCCGAGCACCATCCCGCCTGGGTGGCGATCTTCGAGCGGCGCACGGTGGCGGCGCCCGCCTCGGTCCAGGCCGACATCGCGGCCCTGTTCGGGGTCCTGGAGGGGGTGCTGCGCGATGGCGGCCAGCTCGCCGAGGTCGCGATTCCGGTGATGGCCCGGGCGCTCTGGTCGAGCGTCCACGGCATGACCTACCTGGCCGATCTCGGCGGCCTCGGGCCCCTCGGGGCGGCGGATGTCCGCCCGATGATCGACGCCCTGGTGCGGGCCGCGGTGCGGGGTTTTCCGTCCGCCTGAACCCGTCCGCGGTCAGGGTCTGGCTGGAACGGTCGGGTCTCCGCCCCGATACCCCGCGAAAGGCCGAGTCCTTCGGGAGCCCGATCGTCCGGTCTCCTGGCGCTCACCACCCCGCGCACAATCTCCTGGATCGCGGCGTTCTGCTCTTCCATGGCGGCCGCGACCCCGACCGCGATGCTGCGCATCTCCTCGATGGTCTGGCCGACCTCGCCGACCGCCGCCACGGCCTGACGGGTCTCGCCCTGGATCCGGGCGATCTGGGTCGCGATCTCGTCGGTGGCCCGGGCGGTCTGCCCGGCCAGCGCCTGCCCTCCGAGGCCACCACCGCGAAGCCGCGCCCGGCCTCGCCGGTGCGGGCCGCCTCGATGGTGGCATCGAGCGCCAGCAGGTTGGTTTGGCTGGCGATCGACGCGATCAGCCCGACCACGTCGCCGATCCGCTCGGTGCCGTCCGCGAGCGCCCGCGCGGTCGCCTCCCCCTGGCGGGTGGTCTCGGCCGCGCGTCCGACGACCTCCGAGGTGCGGTGCACCTGCCCGGCGATCTCCTGGACCGAGGCCGACATCTCCTCGGTGGCCGCCGCCGCGAGCCCCGGCTCAGGTCGCCCCTTGGGCCTCGAGGGCCCGGGTCAGGCGGTCGAGCGCTGCGGCGCGGCGGGCGGTCCCTTCGGCCCCCTCCGGAACGAAAATTTCACGCGGAGAGACGGTGCGACGTTACCATTACCGCGCCGTGAAGACCGCGCCGGGCCTTGCGCTTATCGGCATGAGGCTGTCCACTCGGCGCCAATAAAGCCCGGATCCGGACATGAAGCCGGCGGGACAGGGAGGACACACATGGTGCGTGCGTTGCGGGCGAGGACGATTCCGGGACTCTGCCGTCACCTCTTCCGGGGCGGCCACGTCGCCCTGCTGCTGGCCGGGCTGGCGCTCGCCGCCCCGCTCGCCGTCCCGGCCCAGGCCGACGACGCCAAGGTCCGGATCAGCCGGCAGCCCGGCTTCGTCTACCTGCCGGCGGTGCTGGCCGAGCGGCACAAGCTGATCGAGAAGCAGGCCAAGGCGGCCGGGCTCGGGGACGTCACGGTCGAGTGGGTGAACCTGACCAGCGGCGCAGCCGGCAACGACGCGCTGCTGTCGGGCAACATCGACATCGTCGACAGCGGCTCCACCAACATGCTGCTGCTGAACGACCGCACCCGCGGCGACGTGAAGGGGCTGTGCGGCGTCGGCAGCACGCCGATGCTGCTGCTCACCCGCAACCCGGACGTGAAGACGGTCGGCGACTTCTCCGGCAAGGACAAGATCGCCCTGCCCTCCGTGAAGGTCTCGTCCCAGGCGGTGCTGCTCCAGATCGCCGCCAAGAAGGCTTTCGGCCCCGATGGGGCGACCAAGCTCGATCCGCTCACCGTCCAGCTTGGCCATCCCGACGCGGTGGCGGCGCTGGCCAGCCCCCAGAACGAGGTCAACAGCCACTTCTCGCTGCCGCCGTTCCAGCAGCGCGAGCTCCAGGACCCGGCGATCCACGCGGTGCTCAACTCCTACGAGCTGGTCGGCGAGCCGGTGAGCAACGCGATCTTCTACGCCCGGACCGGCTGGTTCACCCGCAACCCCAAGCTCGCCGCCGCCATCGTGGCCGCCATCGACGAGGCGAATGCCGAGATCGCCAAGGACCCGCTCCAGGCCGCCAAGGACTACGTCGCCGCCACCAACGACAAGACGCCCCCCGAGACGCTGGTGGCGATCATGAAGGAGCCCGGCACCACCTTCTCCACCACCCCGTACGGGATCATGCTCCAGGCCCGGCACTTCTACGCGATGAAGACCATCAAGGCCGAGCCCAAGGATTGGAAGGACACGTTCTTCCCGATCGTGCACGGGCTGCCGGGGAAGTAGGGCGTCGGCCCGGACATTGTTGCCCGCTCCGGGCCGCGTTACGTTCGGGAGCGGGATTGGCGGCTACCGCCGATCCCTGGCATTCACCTGCTTGAGGTGTAGCCAAGCCCAGAGAGGAATGGCGAGGCGGAGCCGGAAGCTCCACCGCCATTCGCTTTTCTGGACCATGCCAGTACGATGACCATTCTCTGCACTCCCGGCCGCATCGGGCCGCGTGCGGCGTTCGCCGCTGGGTCGGTCAGGCTCACATCCGGTTTGTCGCCGGGGCTCGGGCTTCGGTTAATCGGCGCCCGGCGTCCCGAACTCGCGATTGCGCCCTTCCCCGGGCGGCCCTATAGTCGCTCATCCCCATTCGACAGCGTGAGACGGGACTTCCGGATCTGCATCCGGAGCCCGCGGCCCGGTGCCCGGCCCCCGTCCCGCCAGGCCGGAGCACGAGAGTACATGTCCCAGGGTCCGCTGATGCCGAAGGCGACCGCCGTCTGGCTGGTCGAGAACACCTCCCTGGCCTTCGAGCAGATCGCCGACTTCTGCAAGCTGCACCCGCTCGAGGTGAAGGGCATCGCCGACGGCGAGGTCGCGGCCGGCATCAAGGGGCTCGACCCGGTCTCCACCGGCCAGCTCACCCGCGACGAGATCGAGAAGGCCCAGAAGGCGCCTCACTACAAGCTCAAGCCGGCCGTCTCCAAGGTGAAGCTGCCGGAGGTGAAGCGCACCACCAAGGGCCCCCGCTACACCCCGCTGTCCCGCCGCCAGGACCGGCCCAACGCCATCCTGTGGCTGCTGCGCAACCACCCCGAGCTGAAGGATTCGCAGGTCATCCGCCTGGTCGGCACCACCAAGTCGACGATCCAGCAGATCCGCGAGCGCACCCACTGGAATTCCGGCTCGCTCCAGCCAATGGACCCGGTGACCCTGGGCCTGACCACCCAGATCAACCTCGACTTCGAGGTCCAGCGCGCGGCGGCCGACCGCCCGGCCGCGCTCGCGGCTGATTCCGGCGCCTCGCTGCTGCCCACCGAGGTCTCGACGGCCCCCGAAGCCGAGGACGCCGGCGAGCATGGCGGCCGCGAGGAGCGGATCGACGCCGATTCGGTCTTCGCCAAGCTCAAGGGCCGGCATCAGGGCGAGGACGACGAGGCGTAGGATCGGCGATCCGCGCCCCGCGCCCGCTGTGGGCGAGGGGCGCATCCGCGATGGGCGTCTCGGCAGGTGTGCCGACGTCCCTCCCCTTCTCCGGCGGGCAGGCCGAGGCCGTCAATCCGGGAGCGGCTTCCCGGTCGTCTCCGGCATGAACCACGGCACGATCAGCCCGATCGCGTAGACGCTCGACATGGTCAGGGCCGCGGCGGCCACGCCGCCCGACAGGGTGACGATCTGCCCGGCGATGATCGGGAAGATCCAGGCGATCAGTCGCGCACCGTTGAACACGGCGCTGGCTGCCGTCGCCCGCACTGCCGGGGTGAACAGTTCCACCAGGTAGATCGCCATCCACGAGAAGGCGAAGCCCAGGGTGAAGAACCCGTTCAGGAACGCGAGCCCCATGAAGGGCACCAGCCCGCCCGTCCAGAGATAGCAGGCGAGCGAGGTGACGATGCAGCCGGCATACGTGATCAGGAGGAAGGTGCGCCGCCCGACCGCATCCGCCACGAAGCCGGAGAGCAGGTAGGCGGTGATCGCCCCGACATTGTAGATGATGCCCATGCGCGGGCCCCACACGTTGGCGGGTTCGCCTGCGACCTTGGCCAGCCCCTCCGTGTAGGCCGGCAGCCAGGACGAGACCGCCCACCAGCCCACCGTCGTGGCGAACGACATCAGGGTGGCGAGCAGGACCCGCCGGCGGCTCTCGCGTTCCCGGAAGATCTCCGTCAGGGAGAACGGACGCCGTCCCCTGCGCTGCGTGCTCGCGGCGTCCTCGGCGGTGGCGGCCCAGCGCTGCTCACGAAGGGCCTGCATCCACTGCTCGGACTCCTCCAGGGCGCGCCGGAGGTACAGGCAGACGAAAGCCGGAAGCGCCCCCAGCGCGAACATGATCCGCCACGATTCCGGGCCGAGCGGTTCGAAGGCGGCGAGCAGCGCCCAGACGATCGCGGCGAGCACCGCACCGCCGCCGAAGCCCGATTGCAGGAAGCCGCAGCCCTTCGGCCGGGCCCGGTTCGGCCAAGTCTCGGCGACCAGGGCGATGCCGGTGGACCATTCGGAGCCGATGGCGAGACCGGTGATGAACCGCAGGATCGCGAGCTGAGCGAAGCTCCCGGCAAACGCCGTCAGCCCCGTGAACAGGGCGTATCCGAGGATGGACAGCATCATCATGCGCTTGCGGCCGATGTAGTCGGCCGCGATTCCGCCCATCAGCCCGCCGAGCCCCCAGCCCAGGAGGGTAATCCCGATCGCCGCCCCCACGTAGAAGGCCGGCGCCTGGGCCTGCTCGGGGGTGAGGAGCGATCCGAGGGCCGGGCGGAGCGCGTAGACCAGGGCGACCGCCTCGTAGCCGTCGAAGATCCAGCCGAGATAGCTGCCCCAGAGAATGCGCCAGTGCCGCCGGGTCAGGCCGGCGTGCCAGGGTGCGTTGGCCCCATCGGGTAGCCGGACATCGCCCCCACGCATCGCTCGCGCCCTCCCGGTGGGACCGCAACCGACGCGGCCCCCTCCCCGGCAGGTATACAGGTCGTCGCCGCCGCGTCGGCGCGTGCAGAGGCTTGGGTGACGCTATTCGTGTCGTGCTGCGCCATATTCGCACCACGCCGTGCAGTCTCCGGGCCGCGCCGAGGCCCGGCTCAGCGGGCCGCGTCGAAGGCGCCCAGGAAGGTCGTCAGGTTCTCCGGCAGGGCCGCGCAGAGGTAGCCGCCCTCCTGGACGATCGCGGTGGGTAGCCCGGCGCGTGCGATTCGCTGCGCCGCCGCGGCGAAGCCCGCTCCGGTCACCGTGAGGACGCCGATCGGGTCGTCCGCCGCGGCGTCGAGGCCCAGTGCCACCACGAGGCCCCGCGGCCGGAACGCCGCGATCGCCGCGAGCCCGGCCTCCACGGCGGCGAGCCAGGGCGCGTCGCCAGAGCCCGGCGGCAGCGGCAGGTTGCGGTTGAGGCCGGCGCCGGGCCCCGCCCCGGCCTCGTCGGCATATCCGGCAAAGAATGGGAAGTAGTCCGACGGGTCGGCGTGGACCGAAACGGTAAGCACGTCCCCGCGGGCATAAAAAATCCCCTGCGTGCCGTTGCCGTGGTGCACGTCGATGTCGAGGATCGCCACGGGGCCGCCCCCGGCCGCCCGCATCCGCTCCGCCGCGATCGCGCTGTTGTTGAGGAAGCAGAAGCCGCCGGCCGAATCCGCGTAGGCATGGTGGCCGGGCGGCCGGCACAGCGCGTAGGCGTGGCCGACCGCAAGGGCCGCGTCGGCGGCCGCGACGGCGCATTGCGCCGCGCCGTAGACCGCCGCCCAGGTTCCGGCCCGGATCGGCGTCGAGGTGTCGGCGGTGTAGAGCCCGGCGAGCCCGAGCAGGCCGGCGGGCGTCCGGTGCATCTGCGGGCGCGCGAAGCTGCCCGTGAGGATTTCGTCGGCCACCCCCGGGATCTCCGACCGGCGTGCCCAGGCCTCGGCCAGGAACGCGAGGTAGCCGGGATCGTGCACCGCCCGGATCGGGTCGAGGCCGTGATCGGCGGGCTCCGCGAGGGCGTGGCCGCCGTCCCGGGCCGCTTCGTGCAGGATCGCGTAGCGCGAGGCCTGCTCGGGATGCGGGATCGGCGTGCCCCGCCGCAAATACTGGTCGGGATCGTGCCGGGCGGAGGCGGCGGTGTGGAAGACGCGCATGGGGGCAGGTTAGGCGCAGCTTTGCGCCGCGTCACCCCGGCTCGGTCCGCGGTGCCGGCGGTGTCGCGCCCGGTGGGCCCGATGCACCAGGGCTCTGCGCACCAGGGCTCTGCCTTGGTCCCGCGAAAGGTCTCGCCCGTTCGAAGCCGGGATTTCCGGGGATCAGGACGTATGCGGCCTCATCCGTGGCGCCTGTAGGCGGGCTCGTCGGCGTCGGGGCTGTCGACGAGCCGGCCCGCCAGGACGGGCGTCTCGGCCGCGATCTCGCGGAGCAGGGTCGGCACCCGGGCCCAGGGCTCGGTGACGGCGTGGGCGTCCCGCCGGCCGGTGGCCCGCTCCTGACCGCCGGCCACGAGGACGTCCGGCCAGCGCGCGCAGAACGCCTTTACGCAGGCCGGGTCGAAATGGCGGCCGCTGTCGGCCCGGATGCAGGCCAGCGCCGCCTCGAACGGCATCGCCTCCTTGTAGGGGCGCTGCGTGGTCAGGGCGTCGAACACGTCCGCCACGGCGACGATCCGGGCCGCCAGGGGGATCGCGTCGCCCGCGAGCCCCTTCGGGTAGCCGCTGCCGTCCCACTTCTCGTGATGCGCCTCGGCGATCTCGGCGGCCAGCCGGATCAGCTCGGAGGAACTGCCGCCCAGGATGCGCTGGCCGATGGTCGCGTGCGTCTTGATCAGGGCGAACTCGTCCGGATCGAGCCGGCCGGGCTTCAGCAGGATGCCGTCCGGGATGGCGACCTTGCCGACATCGTGCAGCGGCGCGGCGAGGTACAGGTTGCGGCAGGCTTCCGCCGGCAGGCCGAGCGCCTCGGCCACGATCTGGCTGTAGCGGGCGACCCGCCAGGTGTGGTCGCCGGTGTCGTTGTCGCGATACTCCACGGCCAGCGACAGGCGGAAGATGATCTCCTCCTCGCGCTCGCGCATGTGCCGCAGGGCGGCCTCGACCTCGCCGTCGAGCCAGGCGGCCTGCTCGGCCAGCCGCCGCACCGCCTTGGCGAGGCGGATCAGGTTGCGCAGCCGCACGGTCTGCTCGACGCCACGCATGGACTTGTCGAGGAAGTCGGTCGCCCCGGCCTCGAGCGCGGCGAGCCGCACCGCGTCGGAGATGTCGCTGGTCACCATCGCGATCGGCACCTGCGCGTAGTGCGGGATGGTGCGCATGCGCTGGATGAACGCGATCCCGTCCATGGCCGGCATGTGGTAGTCGACCAGCACGATGTCGAAGGCGCGCATCTGCGCCTCCACGAGGGCGGCGGCCGGGTCGGCGTAGTCGGTCACGCTGACGTCTGGCTTGGCCTCCAGCATCTGGCGCAGGCGCAGGCGCATGGTTGCGCTGTCGTCAACCAGGAGCGCGTCCATCATGGCGTCTCGCCTCGCTCGGCGGTCCGGATGCAGGACGGGCGGGGCGTCGGCGCCGCGATCACGGCAGCCCGCGGGCGCCGGGAGCCGCGGGTCTCCGACGTCGGATCCGGAGGGCTGGAAGCGGTCATGATCCGATCCGGTGACGATCGCGGGTGACGGTGCCGTCCGCGATCGGGGAAGTCTCGGCGGTGATGCGATACATTTGGAATAGTGCACGTTAAAGGGGAGTAAATGATTTCGCCCTCGTGCTCTTGGATTATAACTTGATATGCGTCAGAAAATATCAGATTGAGGTTGGATTGACGCAGTATTTTATGGATCGAGAACATAATATTTCAGAATTAGTAGTGCGATTGCAAATGATATCGACCGATAAAAATGTCGATCCGGTGCCTGTGTTGATTCTGCGGTGTCCGATCCCCCGTTGCGCCGCTCCGGTTGCCGACGCGGCTTCGGGCGACGCGGCCTCCGGCGGTCGCTGACACGCGTGCCGGGCGACGCTACCGTCCCGCGCCGTCGCTGCGGGACCAAGGCGCCCGGTGGTGCCGCTGCTGAGAGGGGTCTTCGGCGATGATGCGGTTCGATCTCACCGATCTCGGCCTGTTCCGGCACGTGGTCGAGGCCGGCTCGATCACCCACGGGGCGGCGCGGGCGAACCTCGCCCTGGCGGCCGCCTCGACGCGGATCCGGATCATGGAGGATTCGCTGGGCGCCGCGCTCCTCACCCGAGGACGGCAGGGCGTCAGCCCGACCCCGGCGGGGCGCACGCTCCTGGCCCATGCAAGGGAGATCCTGGCCGGCGTCGAGCGCCTGCGCGAGGAGATGGCGGTGTTCTCCGGCGGCGCGGCCGGGCAGATCCGGGTGCTCGCCAACACCAACGCGCTGACCGAGTTCCTGCCCGACGCGCTCTCGGCCTTCCTGGCCGGCCATCCCGGGATCGGCGTCGAGATCGACGAGCGCACCTCCGAGGAGATCGTCGGGCTGGTGGCCGAGGGCGCGGCCGATCTCGGCATCCTGTCCGGCACGGTCGATACCGGCTCGCTCCAGACCTTCCCGTTCCGGGAGGACCGGTTCGTGCTGGTGGCGGCCCGGGACCATCCCCTGGCGGCGCGGGCCGACATCCCCTTCGTGGAGGTGCTCGGCCACGACCTGGTCGGCCTCGACCGGCGCAGCGCCATCAGCCGGTTCCTGGTCGCCCAGGCAGTGCGGGAGGGGCGGCCGATGCGTCTGCGGGTGCAGTTGCGCGGCTTCGATGCCGTCTGCCGTCTGGTCCAGGCCCGGGTCGGGCTCGCGGTGCTCCCCGAGAGCGCCGCCGCCCGGGCGGCTCAGGGCCTCGCCATCGCGGTGGTGCCGCTCTCCGATCCGTGGGCCCGCCGCGACCTGACCCTGTGCCTGCGCGACCTCGACGGCCTGCCGCCGTTCATGCGCGCCTTCGTGGCGCAGCTGCGGGGCTGAAGCGTCGTCCCGAGTCCATCGATCCTGATGTGATCGGCGAAATCGCGGTAGGTTGCGCGCCCGGTCTTCGAAGGCCGATTCTCCGATGTCCCGCACATCGGAGCGGTGCCGGGATCAGCGCAGCAGGAGGTACCGTGAACCGTTTGCTCTCCCGGGGCGGCATCGCCCTCCTTCTCGCCATGGGACTTCCGGGTGCGGTGGAACAGGCGCACGCCGCATCGTCCGCGATGAACAGGGTCGCGTTCGCGTGTCCCGCGGGGCGGACGCTCACGGTCGAGTTCGACACCGCCGACCTGAACGCGCCGGCCGTCGTTCACCCGCCCGCCGGCCCGTCGGTCACCTTGCCGGTCGAGCCGCACGCGGATGGGATCCAGTACGGAGACGCGAGCCATGAGCTGCGCGGCAAGGGGCGCACCGTCACCTGGACGGAGGCGGGCAAGCCCCCTCTCACCTGCACGGAAGTCCGCTCCGGCAAGTAGCGCCCGGCAAGGAACACCCGGCAAGTAGCACCTTGCAAGTAGCACCCGGCAAGGAACGCTCAGCAAGGAACGCTCAGCAAGTCAAAACCCAACCGGAGCGGGCGCCGCTATCGAGCCGAGGAAGATCCGGGCCCGGCGGTAGATCCGCTAAGATGCAGCAATTCAATCAGAAGATGAGCATGCCGCCGGAGCCTGCGCGGCAGCGTAAACGTATGTTTCCGGGGTCGCGAAAAATTACGTACGTGCTTTACAGGGTTCCCGATCGCTATCATTCATGCGTTTTGGCGCGTTCAGGTTCTGGCGCGGCCGCAGGACGACTTTCAGATGACAGCAATGGGCAGCGCGGTGGAAACCTGCGACGTGGCCGTGGTGGGGGCCGGGCTGGCCGGGAGTTGCCTCGCCGGGGCGCTCGCCCGCGCCGGGACCCGGGTCACGCTGATCGACGCTCAGGCCGAGCGCGGTGAGGCACGCCGCGACTTCCGGGCGGAGAAATTCGGGGCCGACCAGATGGCGCTGTTCGAGGGCCTCGGCTTCGGCCGGGCGCTCGCCGCCTGCACGACGGCGACCGAGGAGGTCGCGGTGGTGCGCTACGGCCGCCTCGCCTACCGGGAGGCCTCCCGCGAATGGGGCGCGCATTATCCGGTGCTGGTCGGGGCCGCCCGGGCCGCCCTGCCGGAGGGGCTGCTGACCCCCGGCCGGGTCGCCGATTTCGACCTCGGGCCGGATCGCCAGATGCTCTCCCTGAGCGACGGCCGCCGGATCGAGGCGCGCCTGGTCGTGCTCGCCACCGGGCTCGGGCAGGCGCTGCTGGCCAAGGCCGGCATCACCAAGCGGGCGCTGAGCCCGCGTCACTCGCTGGCGGTCGGCTTCGACATGGCGGCGCCCCGGGCTGCCTTCCCGTTCCCGGCCATGACCTACTTCTCCGAGGGGTTCGGCGGCCGCGACGCCTACCTGACCCTGTTCCCGATCGGGGACGTGATGCGGGCCAACCTGTTCTGCTACCGCGATCCCGGCGAGCCGTGGGTCGCGGTCCTGCGCCGGGACCCGGAGGCGGTCCTGCGGGCGATGATGCCCCGCCTCGCGCGGCACTGCCCGGACCTGTCGGTGTCCGGCCCCCTCGAAGTCCGGCCGATCGACCTCGCCCGGGCCGACGGGGTGGAGCGCGCCGGGCTGGTGCTGATCGGCGACGCCTTCCAGACCGCCTGCCCGATCCCGGGTACCGGGATCGGCAAGCTGCTGACCGATGCCGACCAGCTCGCGCGGGTCCACGTGCCGGCCTGGCTCGCCACCCCCGGCATGGGCCGGGACAAGATCGCCGGCTTCTACGCCGACCCGGTCAAGCAGGCCTGCGACGCCCGCAGCCTGCGCGCCAGCGTCTACGCCCGCGGCCTCGCCGTGGAGACGGGCGCGCTCTGGCGGGCCCGGCGCCTGCGCAACCGCGTCGCCCGCACGGCGATTCGCCTGGTCAAGGATGGGCCGCGGGCCGCCGCGGCCTTGGCACCCGGGTTGCTGCCGATGGGGCTGTAACGTTCGGCGTCGTCGGGGCACCACCCTGACAACCCGCCGAAGGGCTCGCCCTTTGGAAACCAGATCCCGCGCCGCAGGTCTTCGTCGCGGCGCGGCCATGGGGTAGCGTCGCGCTGATTCCGCCGGGGGGCGGAGGAGGTTTGCGCATGCCGATCGAGACCGTGGACGCCGCCGGGAGCCGGAGGGGCGCCGACCTGCTGCTGGATGTGCTGCGCTCGGAGGGCGTGCGCTACATCTTCGGCAATCCCGGCACCACCGAATTGCCGCTGATCGACGCGCTCACCGAGGCGCAGGACATCGGCTATATCCTGGCCCTGCAGGAGGCGACCGCGGTGGCGATGGCCGACGGCTACGCGCAGGGCGCGCGCCGACCCGCCTTCCTCAACTTGCACACCGCCGGCGGCCTCGGCCACGGCATGGGTGCGCTGTGGAACGCCCAGGTCAGCGGCACGCCGCTCGTGGTGACGGCCGGGCAGCAGGACCTGCGCCACGCCCTGTCCGACCCGCTGCTGATGGGCGACCTCGTCGCCATCGCCGACCCGGTGGTGAAGTGGGCGCGCGAGGTCACGAGCCCGGACCAGATCCCGGTGCTCCTGCGCCGGGCCTTCCACGATTGCGGCGCCGCCCCGTCCGGTCCGGTCTTCCTGTCCCTGCCGATGGACGTCATGGAGGCGATGACCACGACCCCGGCGGGCGAGACCTCGACCATCGACCAGCGGGCGGTGGCGGGCTCCCTCGATCGCCTGGCCGAGAAACTTGCCGCCATCGCGCCCGGCCGCCTGGCGCTGATCGCCGGCGACGAGATCGACGCCTCGGACGCCTCCGCCCAGATGGTGGCGCTCGCCGACCTGCTGGCCGCGCCGGTCTACGGCTCGTCCTGGCCGGCCCATATCCCGTTCCCCACCGCCCACCCGCTCTGGGCCGGCAACCTGCCGACCCGGGCCGACGCCATCGCCGACCTCCTCGGGCGCTACGACGCGGTCTTCGCGCTCGGCGGCAAGTCGCTGATCACCATCCTGTACTCGGAGGTCTCGGCGGTGCCGCCGGGGACGCAGGTGTTCCAGCTCTCCGCGGATGTCCGCGACCTCGGGCGCACCTACGCCACCAGCCTGTCCACGGTGGGCGACATCCAGGCCTCCCTGAACGCGCTGCTGCCGCTGCTGGCGCCGCGCGTGGCCGACCGGACCGGCGCCTTCGCGGAGTTGCGCGCGGCGGCGACGACGGCCCGGGCCGAGCGCCGGGCGCAACTCGCCGCCTCGGCGGACGCCGCCTTCGACGATCCGGTGATCGCCCCCCTGGTCGCCGCCCGCGAGGTGGCCCGGGCCGTGGGGGCGCAGACCACGATCATCGACGAGGCGCCCGCGACCCTGACCCACCTGCGCACGTTCCTGAACAGCAACTCCGTCCACCAATACGCCGCGATGCGCGGCGGCGTGCTCGGCTGGGGCATGCCGGCCGCGGTCGGTTTTTCCCTCGGCATCGACCGCGCCCCCGTGGTCTGCGTCGTGGGCGACGGGGCGGCCATGTACTCGCCCCAGGCACTCTGGACGGCCGCGCACGAAAAGCTGCCGGTCACCTTCGTGGTGATCAACAACGCCGAGTACAACATCCTGAAAAACTTCATGAAGGGGCAGGCGCACTACGCCTCGGTGCGCGCCAACCGCTTCATCGCCATGGATCTCACCGACCCGCGCGTCGACTACCTGGCGCTGGCCACCTCCATGGGGGTGCCGTCGCGGCGGGTGACCCGGGCCGCCGACATCGCCCCGGCGATCGAGGCCGGGATCCGGTCAGGGGGCGCCAACCTCGTGGAGGTGGTGGTCCGGGCGAGCTGACCGGGGGCGCCCGGGGGCATCGACCCCGAACACGGGCGGAGTCCGAGGGCCCGGCAGCCGATTGACGGCGCTTGCCGGGCCTCCAATGACTGTCTGGACCGACATGCGAGGTCCGGCATGCGCATGCCGGCCTTCGCCGGCCCCATCCTGCCGATCGATACCGCGATCGCGCGGCGCCCAACTTCACGTCCCCGATCCCAGGCGCGAGCACGATGCTCGGATCGCGGCGACCGACCTCGCTCACGACCTGATGATCGTCACCCGCAACAGCGCCGATTTCGCCGCGACCGGCGTGACGCTGCTCAACCCATGGCGTTAGGGCAGGCCCCTCCAACGGGATGGGCAAGTCTTGAGGGCAGGGCAAGGGGCCCGGTGGGCTCTACTCCAGCCCCGGGATCGGCACCCCGAAGGCGGCGGCCAGCAGCACCATGTTGAGGCCGAGCACCAGGGCCGCCCCGGCCATGGCGGCGGCCTGGGTCAGGGGGCCGTTGGCGAAGGCGCCCATCACGCTGCGGCGGCGGGTGAACACCACCAGAGCCACCATCGGCACCGGCAGGGCGAGCGACAGCACCACCTGGGACAGCACCAGGGCCCGGGTCGGGTCGACGCCGATCGCCACCACGACGAAGGCCGGAAGCATGGTCACCAGCCGCCGGACGATGAGCGGGATGTGCCAGCCGGTGAAGCCCTGCATCACCATCTGGCCGGCGAGCGTGCCCACCACCGAGGAGGAGATCCCGGAGGCCAGCAACGACACCAGGAAGGCAGCCCCGGCCGCCGGCCCGAGCAGGGGGGTCAGGGTGCGGTAGGCCTGGTCGATCTCGGCGACCTCGCTGTGGCCGGCATGGAAGGCGGCGGCCGCCATGATCACCATCGCCATGTTGACGAGGCCCGCCAGCAGCAGCGCCACCACCACCTCGCGGTTCGAGAAGCGCACGAGCAGGCGCCGGTCGGCGTCGTTGCGGGGGCTGCCCCGCCCCTGGGTCAGGCCCGAATGCAGGAACAGGGCGTGCGGCATCACGGTGGCGCCGATGATCCCGACCGCGATGGTCAGCGCCTGCGCGTCGGGGATCCGCGGGGTGACGAGACCCTTGGCGGCGTCGGCCCAGTCCACCGGGGCGATAGCGAGCTCGACCGCGTAGCAGAGGCCGATCGTGCCGACCATCACGCCGATCGCGATCTCCAGCGGCCTAAAACCCTCCTGCTCCAGCAGCAGGATCGCGTAGGTGACGATCGCGGTGACCGCCATGCCGGCCATCAGCGGCATGCCGGTGAGCAGCGACAGCCCGATCGCGCCGCCCAGGAACTCGGCGAGGTCGGTGGCCATGGCGGCGACCTCGCTGATGCCCCACAGGCCGAGCCGCACCGGCAACGGCGTCGCGTCGCGGCAATGCTCCGCGAGGTTCTTGCCCGTGACGATCCCGAGCTTGGCCGAGAGCGCCTGGAACAGCATCGCGGTGATGTTGGCGAGCAGCACCACCCAGAGCAGGCCGTAGCCGTAGCGGGCGCCGGCCTGGATGTTGGTCGCGAAGTTGCCGGGGTCCATGTAGGCGATCGACGCCGTCACGGCGGGGCCCACGAACAGCAGGAACCGGCCGCGGCCGCCCGGCCGCCCGTCGAGCGTGTCGCGGATCGCCTGCTCCGTGCGCCGGCTCATCCTGCCGAGCGCAGGGCCCGCCGGTGCCGGAGGTACCGTTCCTGTCGGCGTACGTCCCTCGGGCATCTGGCCCCCCGGGATCGTCGCCGCATCCGGCGTTGCCATGCCTCACCCTTCTCTCAAAAATATAGCTTGGGCTATATTCAAGGGATCGGCCGCGTGTTTCAAGGGGGCATTTAAGACAGGCCCGCAACCGCGTCGCGGGACTCCCCTCCCCGGGGCGGATTTTGCTAACAAGGGTCGGGCGGCGCCGGGGGGCGGCGAGAGGGAGAGCCGATGCAGGAACCGTCCGAGCCGCGTGCCTCCGAAACCCAGGGCCTGCCCGAGACCGCGCTGGTCGATCCCGAGCGGCACGTGGAGAGCTTCCGCCAGGCCCGCGAGGCCCGGCGCTCCGAACTCGTCGAGGATTACGTCGAACTGATCGACGACCTGATCGGTGACGGCGGCGAGGCGCGCCAGGTCGACATCGCCGCCCGCCTCGGCGTGGCCCAGCCGACCGTCGCCAAGATGCTCAAGCGGCTGTGCGAGGACGGCTTCGTCCAGCAGCGGCCCTATCGCGGCGTGTTCCTCACCGAGGCTGGCCGCCGGCTGGCCGCCCAGGCGCGCGAGCGCCACCGCATCGTCGAGCGCTTCCTGTGCACCCTCGGGGTCAGCCCCGAGACCGCCCGGCGGGATGCCGAGGGGATCGAGCACCACGTCAGCGCCGAGACCCTGGCGGCGTTCCGCGCCTTCGTGGAGGGGCGGGAGGAGATCTGATCGGCGACCGGGCGCATAGCGTGCGATGCGGGACGGCGTATCGTGTGTGTCGCTGCCGCCGGCCGGCGAACTCGGCCGCGTCCTGCGGGCGGTCTCGGGCGATGACGACGTGCCGGTGCCGGGCGGGCACGACAGGCACGTCGCGGCCGTCTATGCCGACGGCGAGGCCTTCGAGGTCGAGTTCACGGAGCCGTTCGACATGCCGGCGACGGTCGAGGCCGGCGGCGTGTGCCCGGTCGAGCGGGTGGTCGGTCGAGCGGGTGGTCGGGTGACCGATCCGGACGGTTGGCCGTCCCGCTTCCTCGCCGCCCTGGTCAAGGTCACCGCAGACCTGCTCAATCCGAGCCACCGGGACGGGGCCGCGAAGTGTCGCTTCCTCGCCGCATGCGGATTCACGCCGGGTGATCCGGACGCCCTGATCGATGCGCCGTTCGATCACGGCCGACGTCCGGATGTGCGCGGATTCCTATCGGGCCATCGAGCCGTCTTTCGAGGGCCCTCTCGCCGCCCGTCCCGGCGCGGATCCACAGGTCAGAACCGCCTGGCAGGTCGATGAGGCCGATTCGTCCCGGACGTGCCGGCTCATGACCCTGAAGCCGATTCCGCGCCCACGGCCCTGACAGGCCGCCGAACGCATCACACGGTCGGCGCCGCCACCTTCTGGCGCAACCCCAGGATCACCGCCCGCAGCATCTCGGCCCCGGCCTCGCCGGGATCCGGCAGGGTGCCGGAGCGGGAGGCGTAGATCCGCTCGTGCACGAAGGCGAGCTTGGCGATCACCGTGGGGGTCAGCTTGAACGGGTAGAGCGCCGGCTGGCCCATGCTGTGGGACAGGGAGTTGATCGCGTAGGTCAGCGGCAGCCACGCCTCGATCAGCCGGTCGAGGTCGTGGGTGTCGTAGGGGTCGAAATCGATCACCGTGGGTGCCGTCGTGGCGTTGCGCAGGCGCGGGCGCACGTGCAGCTCGAAGGTCGAGGCGGTCTCCACCGTGTCGACGATGTGCAGGTAATGCGCGAAGGTCTCGGCGAAATCCTCCCACGGATGGGCGGTGGCGTAGGCCGAGACGTAGGAATCCTCCCACTCGGTCGGGGCGCCGTGGGCGTAGTGGTCCTGCAGGGCCCGGACGTAGTTCAGGTTCTCGTCTCCGAACAACCCCCGGAAGGCGCCCATGGTCGGCCCGTTCATGACCAGCAGGTACCAGAAGTAATGCCCGATCTCGTGCCGGAAATGGCCGAGCAGGGTGCGGTAATGCTCCCCGAACAGGATCCGGCGCCGCTCGCGCTCGACGTCGTCGGCCTCGGCGATGTTCATGGTGATCAGGCCGTTGATGTGGCCCGTGAGCACCGGCGGCCCGTACGAGAAGCTCTCCGACGGATCGACCAGGAAATCGAAGGCCAGCCCGTCGGTGTACTGGGCCCGGGTCGCCAGCGGCAGTTCGAGGCGCAGCAGCGAGTAGAACAGCCGGCGCTTGGCCGCCTCGATCTGGCGCCAGCGGGCGAGGTTCCAGGATTGCGACAGGTCCGGCACCACTCGGTTGTGCCGGCAGGCGGTGCAGAAGATCTCGGATTCGTCCTCCGGCACCAGCCAGTTGCAGGCCCCCGACGAGGCGTTGCTGCAGTAGCGGTAGCGCCGTCCGGAACCCGCATAGGCGTGGAAGGTCTGGGCGCCGCCCATGGCCGGATGGGCGGAGAGGCCCATGGGCTCCAGGGCCGAGACCTCGTGCGCCGCGCAGACATAGCCCAGCCGGCGCGCGCAGCTCTCGCAGGCGGTCGCCTCGAAGGTGACCGGCTGGTCGCAGGCCTGGCACTGGAAGAGCTTCATCGCGTGGTCCCGGGCCGGCAACCGGCCCACTTTTCGATCAAATGAGCGCGACCGGCAAAGTTCCGGCCAAGGTCGGCGGCGCTCCGCGGACGCAGAGGGCACCGCACGAAAATTGCTTGTGACCCCGTCCTTGGCACATAACCGCGCGGTGGGCTCGGCGATCGACCCGCCGCGGCGCCCGGTGCCGGCTACGAGACCGCATTCGATCCTTCAGACGGAGCCATCGTGTCGATCAAAGCCGCCCTGCACCACGTCACGCATTACCGCTACGACCGGCCGATCAGCCTCGGTCCCCAGGTGGTGCGCCTGCGCCCGGCTCCGCACGCGCGCACCAAGGTGCCGGCCTACGCGCTGACGGTGACGCCCGCCAACCACTTCCTGAACTGGCAGCAGGATCCGAGCGGCAACTGGCTCGCCCGCCTGGTCTTCCCGGAGAAGACCGACGAGCTGAAGATCGAGGTCGACCTCACCGCCGAGATGGCGGTGATCAACCCGTTCGACTTCTTCGTGGAGGATTACGCGCAGGCTCGGACCTTCGCGTACGAGCCGGACCTGTCGGAGGAGCTGGCGCCCTACCTGATGCCCGTGGACGCGGACGGGCCTGAGATCGAGGCGCTGCTCGCGCGGCTCCCCGAGGAGCCCAGCACGGTGCTGTTCCTGGTGGCGCTCAACGGCCTGATCGCCCGCGAGATCGCCTACGGCGTGCGCCTGGAGCCGGGCGTGCAGACGCCGGCCGAGACGCTGCGGCTCAAGAGCGGTTCATGCCGCGATTCGGCCTGGCTGCTCGTGCAGGTGCTGCGCCGGATCGGGCTCGCGGCGCGCTTCGTCTCCGGCTACCTGATCCAGCTCGTGCCCGACACCACCGCGGTCGACGGTCCCGCCGGCGCGTCGGCGGACTTCACCGACCTGCACGCCTGGGCCGAGGTCTACCTGCCGGGCGCCGGCTGGATCGGCATGGACGCGACCTCCGGGCTGCTCACCGGCGAGGGCCACATCCCGCTCGCCGCGACCCCGCATTACCGCTCGGCGGCGCCGATCTCGGGTGCGGCCGAGCCGGCCAAGACCGAGTTCGGCTTCGAGATGCGGATCACCCGGGTCGCCGAGACGCCGCGGATCACCAAGCCGTATTCCGAGGCGGTCTGGTCGGCCATGGACGCGCTGGGTGAGCGGGTCGACGCCGACCTCGTGGCCCAGGACGTCCGCCTGACCATGGGCGGCGAGCCGACCTTCGTGTCGGTGGACGATTTCGAGGCGCCGGAATGGAACATCGCCGCGGTCGGCCCGACCAAGCGGCGGATGGCCGACACGCTGATCCGGCGCCTGCGCGACCGATTCGGCCCGGGCGGGCTGCTGCATTACGGCCAGGGCAAGTGGTACCCGGGCGAGAGCCTGCCGCGCTGGGCCTTCGCGCTCTACTGGCGCAAGGACGGCAACCCGATCTGGACCGACCCGGCCCTGATCGCCCCCGAGGTGGGCGAAGGGGCGGAAGGCCAAGATTCACACGGTACCGCCACCATCGCGCAGGCCAAGGCGCTGGCCGACGCGCTGGCCCGCCGGCTCGGGCTGTCCGACTACGTGTTCCCGACCTTCGAGGACGGCGAGCTCTGGGAGAAGAAGGCGGCGGACCTGCCGGTCAACGTCACGCCGGCCGCCGCCAAGTCCGGCTCCGTGGAGTTCGACGCCCGGATCCGGCGCGTCTACGCCCGCGGCCTCGGGGAGCCGGCGGGCTACGTCCTGCCGCTCGCGAGCCTGCCCACCGGCAAGGACGGCGATTCCGACCGGGTCTGGATCTCGGAGAAGTGGGTGTTCCGCCGGGGCCAGGCCTTCCTGGTGCCGGGTGATTCGCCCCTCGGCTTCCGCCTGCCCCTGTCGTCCCTGCCCTACGTGCCGCCCGAGCACTATCCCTACTACCAGCCGCAGGACCCGCTGGAGCCCCGCGGGCCGCTCCCCGACGATCCCAAGGCCGCGACGGTGGTCAACGGGGCCGGCATCACCGGCGTCGCGGTCCGCACCGCGCTGGCGATCGAGCCCCGGGACGGAATCGTGCGCGTGTTCATGCCGCCGACCCAGCGGGCCGACGAGTATCTCGAGCTCGCCGCCCACCTCGAGGCGGCTGCCGCCGAGCTGGCGCTGCCGATCCATGTCGAGGGCTACGAGCCGCCCCACGATGCGCGCATCGGCCTGATCAAGGTCACCCCCGATCCCGGCGTGATCGAGGTCAACGTCCACCCGGCCGCGTCCTGGCGCGAGGCGGTGGCGATCACCACCGACCTCTACGCCGAAGCCCGGCAGACCCGGCTCGGCGCGGAGAAATTCATGGTCGACGGGCGCCACACCGGCACCGGCGGCGGCAACCACGTGGTCATGGGCGGCGTCACGCCGGACGATTCGCCGTTCCTGCGCCGGCCCGACCTGCTCAAGAGCCTGGTGCTCTACTGGCAGCGCCACCCGGCGCTCTCGTACCTGTTCTCCGGCCTCTACATCGGCCCGACCAGCCAGGCCCCGCGCATGGACGAGGCCCGCCATGACGGGCTCTACGAGCTGGAGATCGCGCTGGCCCAGATCCCGGCCGCCGACGCGCCCAACATCCCGCGCTGGCTGGTCGACCGGGTGTTCCGCAACATCCTGGTGGACGTCACCGGCAACACCCACCGGGCCGAGATCTGCATCGACAAGCTGTACTCGCCGGACGGTCCGACCGGGCGTCTCGGCCTGCTGGAGTTCCGGGCCTTCGAGATGCCGCCGGACGCCCGCATGAGCCTCGCGCAGCAATTGCTGCTGCGGGCCCTGGTGGCGTGGCTGTGGCGCGAGCCGCAGACCGGGGGTTGTGTCCGCTGGGGCACGAACCTCCACGATCGCTTCATGCTGCCGCATTTCCTCTGGGCCGACTTCCTCGGGGTGCTGGAGGATCTGCGGGCGGCGGGCTACGCTTTCGACCCGGTCGCGTTCGAGGCGCAGGCCCAGTTCCGCTTCCCCGTCTTCGGCGTGGTGGAGCAGGGCGGGGTCCGAATGGAACTGCGCCAGGCGCTGGAGCCCTGGCACGTGATGGGCGAGGAAGGGACCAGCGGGGGCACCGTGCGCTTCGTCGACAGCTCGGTCGAGCGGCTTCAGGTCAAGGTCGAGGGGTTCGTGCCCGAGCGGCACGTCATCGCCTGCAACGGGCGCCGGCTGCCCATGACCGGCACCGGCCGTGGCGGCGAGGCCGTGGCGGGCCTGCGCTTCAAGGCGTGGCAGCCGGCCTCCTCGCTGCACCCCACGATCCCGGCCCACTCGCCGCTGACCTTCGACATCCTCGACGTCTGGAGCGGACGTTCGCTCGGCGGCTGCCGCTACCACGTCGCCCACCCGGGCGGACGGAACTACGAGACCCACCCGGTCAACGCCTACGAGGCGGAGGGGCGCCGCCTCGCCCGCTTCGAGCCCCTCGGTCACACGCCGGGCCGGGTCGAGATGCCCCGCGCGGAGACGAGCGCCG
The DNA here is from genome assembly GCF_054818005.1 of Methylobacterium sp. CM6246. Classification (NCBI taxonomy): domain Bacteria; kingdom Pseudomonadati; phylum Pseudomonadota; class Alphaproteobacteria; order Hyphomicrobiales; family Methylobacteriaceae; genus Methylobacterium; species Methylobacterium sp. CM6246. Next base: position 3,414,929 of record NZ_JBTXKY010000001.1, on the reverse strand, counting down.
AGTTCCCGCTGACCCTCGACCTGCGCATGCCGGCCCCGACATGACCGGAGCCCGGTGATGGAGGCGGCGCTCGCGGCCGGCGCCGCCCGGACCGAGGCGGGCGAGAACGTGCGCGAGAGCCCGCGGGAGCGCGTCGCGCGCTGGACCGCGGGTTATCGGCCCGTCTCCGGCCGTCCCGACGAGTTCCTGGGCGGCGACGGCGCCCCCCGGGGGGCGTGGCCGCGCCTGCTCGACCATCTCGGGGCGCTCACCGAGCCGGAGATCCTGGCCCGCTTCGTCTCGGCGGAGCGGCACATCCGGGATGCCGGCATCTCGTTCCGGATCTCCGGCGACCAGCGCGAGCATCCCTGGCCGCTCGACTGCCTGCCCCTGGTGGTCGAGGCCGCCGAGTGGCGCGACCTCAGCGCCGGGATCGTCCAGCGCGCGGAGCTGATGGAGGCGATCCTTGCCGATTGCTACGGCGAGGGCCGCCTGGTCGCCGACGGGCTGCTGCCCGCCGCGATCGTGGCCGGGACGCCCGAATTCCTCCACCCCCTTCACGGGGTCGCACCCCCGGGGGGGCACTACCTGAAGCTCTACGCCGCCGATATCGGCCGGGGACCGGACGGGCGCTGGCAGGTCCTGGCCGACCGGACGCAGGCCCCCTCGGGCCTCGGCTGGGCGCTGGAGAACCGCATGGTCCTGGCCCGGACCTTCCCGGACTTCTTCCAGGACCTCCACGTCGAGCGCCTGCCGGCCTTCTTCCAGGCCTTCCGCGAGGGGCTGGCGCTCGGGGCCGAGCGCTCCGACCCGCGCATCTGCCTGCTGACCTCGGGGCCCTACAGCAGCACCTATGTCGAGCAGGCGGCGTTGGCCCGGTATCTCGGCCTGATGCTGGTCGAGGGCGACGACCTCGTCATGCGCGACGGCGCCCTGCACGTGCGCACCGTCTCGGGCCTGAAGCGGGCCGACGCCCTGTGGCGGCGGATCGATGCCGACTATCTCGATCCCCTCGAACTGAACCCGGCCTCGCGCCTGGGCGTGCCCGGAGTGATCGAGGCCCTGCGCAACGGCTCCCTGGTGATGGCCAACATGCCGGGCTCCGGGCTGGTCGAATCCGCGGCGCTCGCCCCGTATCTCGACGGCATCGCCCGCCGGCTGCTGGGCGCGCCGCTGCGGCTCGGGCATCCCCGGGCCTGGTGGTGCGGCGACCTCGAAGGCCTGGCCCACGCCCAGGCCAACCTCGACAGCCTGACCCTGCGCCCGGCCGCCACGCCCCAGCGCGGGGCCGGCCGCGACGCGATCCTGGCGCCCCAGGCCCTGGCGGCCGAGCGGGCCCGGGTGGTGGCGGCCCTGCGCGACCGGCCGTTCGACTACGTCGCCCAGGAGGCCGCGCCGCTCTCGACCATGCCGGGCTGGGAGCGTGGCGACAACGGCCTCTACCTGGTGCCCCGCCCCTTCGTGGTGCGCGTCTTCGCGGCCCGGACCCCCGCGGGCTGGCAGGTCATGCCGGGCGGCTTCTGCCGGGTCTCGGAGCGCGAGGACGTCGACCCGATCGAGATGCGGCTGGGCATCCGCTCGGCCGACCTGTGGGTGCTGTCCGAGAGCCCGGTCGAGGCGCCGCTGATCGGCTCCCACGCGGCCCCGCGGGTGCGCCGGGTCGGCGGCCACCTGCCGTCGCGTGCCGCCGACGGCCTGTTCTGGTTCGGCCGCTACCTCGAGCGCGCCGAAGCGGTGATCCGGCTGGTCCTGGCGCACCTGCGCAGCGTCGGCGACGCCGTCGGGGCCGACATCTCCGGGGCCCTCGACACGCCGGCCGCCCTGGCCCTGCGGGCGCTGCTCTACGAATGGGGCGCCACCGGCGCCACCGACCTGCCCACGGCCCGGCTCGCCCAGGAGGCGCTGACCGGGCGCGAGCGCTCCGGCTCGGCCCGCGCCCACATCGTCTCGGCCCGGCGCAACGCTGCCGCGCTCCGCGCCCGCCTCTCCGGCGAGGCCTGGCGGGTGCTGGCCGACCTGATCGAGATCGTGTCGCTGGACACCGAGCGGGCCTTCACCGAGTCGCAGCTCGCCGGGCGGGCCGAGCGGGCGCTGAGCCAGCTCGCCGCCCTGTCCGGGCTCACCCACGAGAACATGAGCCGGGCGGAGGGCTGGCACTTCGTCGAGCTCGGCCGGCGCGTCGAGCGGGCGGTCAACACCTGCACCTTCGCGCTGTCCTTCGCCAACGACGAGGCGACCCCGGGCTGCCTCGGGGTGATGCTGTCGCTCAGCGACTCGCAGATCAGCTACGGCCGGCGCTACATGCAGGGTGCGGCCCTCGACCCGGTCCGCGATATGGTGTTGCTCGACCCCTACAACCCGCGTTCCATCGCCTTCCAGGCCGAGGCGATCTCCCGGCACCTCGACGACCTGCCGGCACTGTCGGCCGACGGCATCCCGGAGCCGCATCGCCGCATCGCCTCCCGGATCCTGGCGGAACTGCGCAGCGGCGAGGCCGCCGATTTCGACGCCGTGCGCCTGACAGCCCTGGAGACCGACCTCGAACGCCTCGCCGACGGCATCGCGGTGCGCTACTTTCCGGCCGGGCCGAACGCGCTGCGCCCGGAAAAGCTGACAGGCCTGGCTTGATGATGTGCGCCCCTGAAGCCGCCTTGAGGACGGCCCGCGGCGCGCGGTCGTCGCGATGATCTACACGCTGCGCCACCGCACCACCTACCGCTACGGCAAGCCGGTGCGCTTCGCCCGCTGCGCCCTGCGGCTCAAGCCGCAGGACGGCGAGGGCCAGAGCGTGCTGGCGAGCGCCGTGACCATCGATCCGAGCCCCACCACCGCGGTGATGCGGCGCGACTATTTCGGGATCGAGGCCGTGGCGATCACGCTCGATACGCCCCACACCACCTTCAGCGTCGAGGCGCTGTCCACCGTGCGGGTCGAGCGCCGCGTCCCGCCGGAGCCCGAGGCCGGCCAGCCCTGGGAGCGGGTCCGCGACGCCGTGGTGGCCGGGTGCGACCTCCGCGGCCGGGCGCCGGTCCATTTCCTGTTCCCGAGCGGCCGGGTCCCCCTCGTCCCCGATGTCACCGACTACGCCCGCGCCAGCTTCGTGCCCGGCCGCAGCGCCTATGGGACGGCCTACGACCTGATGCTGCGCATCCGCGCCGACTTCCGGTTCGACGCTAAGGCCACGACTGTGCGCACGCCGCTCGCCGAATCCTTCGCGCTCCGGGCCGGGGTCTGCCAGGATTTCGCCCACGTGATGATCGCGGGCCTGCGCGGCATGGGGCTGCCGGCCGCCTATGTCAGCGGCTACCTGCGGACCGTGCCGCCGCCGGGCCGGCCGCGCCTGCGCGGCGCGGATGCGAGCCACGCCTGGGTGGCGGTCTGGTGCGGCGACGGCTGGCTCGGCCTCGACCCGACCAACGGCGTGGCGGTGCGGGACGACCACATCGTGGTGGCCCGAGGCCGCGACTACGGCGACGTGGCGCCGGTGGACGGCATCGTCAGCGGCTCGGGCAAGCAGCGCCTGAAGGTCGAGGTCGATGTGATCCCCGAGACCGAGACGCAGGATTTTTCTCAGCCGGGACTCGCCCTGGTGGGGTGATCGGAGGTGAGCGGCACGGGCCGATCCGGATGGACGGCATGCACCCGTAATGCACGCACTCTACAGGCGGATCCAGAAAATCGAACGCCGCGTCACCACATCGTCTTGGCGGCCCGTCCCGGCCATTCCGCGTCGTAGACCTGGCCTCCGACCTCCCCCGCGGTGAGCGCGGCCAGGATCGCCCCGGGGCTCGGCAGGGCCGCCGGATCGACCCGGGCGTCGGGCTCCCAAAGCCGGGCGCGGATGATCGCCCGGGCGCATTGGAAATACGCCGCCTCGACCGTGATCACGAGGGCCGTGCGCGGCGCGTGCCCGTCCACGCGGAACGAATCCAGGAGATCCGGGTCGGCCGAGATCACCGCCGTGCCGTTCACCCGGAAGGTTGTGCCCGAGCCCGGGATCAGGAACAGCAGCGCCACCCGGGGATCGCGCACGACGTTGCGCAGGGAATCGATCCGGTTGTTGCCGCGCCGGTCGGGCAGGATCAGCGTGCGCGGGCCGGCCACCCGCACGAAGCCCGGCCGGTCGCCCCGGGGGCTGCAATCGAGCCCCTCGGGACCGCTCGTCGCCAGCACTGCGAACGGCGCGGCGGCGATCAGCGCCGCGTAGTCCGGCGTGATCGCCGCCGTGACCTTGGCCACGGAGGCGGGCGCCAGGGACGGCGCGTAGATCGCCTCCAGCGCCGCGATGCTGTCGACGATCATCGCGCTCACGCGACGACGTCGGCGGGGCGGCCCACGAAGGCGGCGTGCTCCGCCACCAGGGCCCCCGAGAGGGCTGCTGCGATCAGCGCCCGGGTCTCCGCCACCCCGTAGAGGGCCACGAAGGAGCCGAAGCGCGGCCCCCGCGCCTCGCCGAACAGCACGTTGTACAGGCTCGTGAACCACGCCTGGGACACGCCCGGGCGCCCGTCCGGGCTCTTGGCCTTGCCGGACGTATCGGGGAAGTGGCGCCGCCCGACCTCGTAGACCGCCGCTTGCAGGGCTTCCGGATCGGTGGAGCCGGCATGCTGGCCGAGCGTCTCCGACAGGTCCTCGAGGGCCGTCCGCTCCTCCTGGCTCGGCTCGCGGTAGGTCTTGGCCGGGCGCACGAAGTCCGAGAAGTACGTGAGCGCGTGGACAACCAGCCGGTCGAGCCCCGGATGGGTCTCCGGCCCGGTCTGCGGCGCGTAGCGGCGGATGAACCCCCACAGCACCGCCGGATCCTCGGTGTTGGCCACCGCGGCGAGGTTCAGCAGCATCGCGAAGGTCAGGCTCGCGCCCTCGACCCGCTCCGGCTCGGGCGGATTCCCGGCATGCAGGTGCCAGACCGGGTTGCCGAGGCGCAGCTTCGCGTCCTGGCCGGCATAGCGGTCGAGGAAGCCGATATACTCGTCGACGTGCCGTGGGATCACGTCGAAGAACAGGCGCTTGGCCTCGCGGGGCTTGTTGTACATGAACAGGCCTAGGGATTCCGGCGTGCCGTACTTCAGCCAGTCGTCGATGGTCAGGCCGTTGCCCTTCGACTTCGAGATTTTCTGGCCCTTCTCGTCGAGGAACAGTTCGTAGTTGAACCCCTCCGGCGGCTCGCCGCCGAGCGCCCGGGCGATCTTGCCCGACAGCTTGACCGAATCGATCAGGTCCTTGCCGGCCATCTCGTAATCGACGCCGAGCGCGACCCAGCGCATCGCCCAGTCGGGCTTCCATTGCAGCTTGGCGTGGCCGCCGGTCACCGGGGTCTCGTAGCGCTCGCCCGTGGCGGGGTCGCGCCAGACCAGCGTGCCGGTCTCGACCCGCACCTCGTCGATCGGCACCTGCATGACGTGGCCGGTGACCGGGTGCAGGGGCAGGAACGGCGAGTAGGAGGCCGATCGTTCCGCGCGCAGCGACGGCAGCATGATCTCCATCACGGCGTCGTAGCGCTCAAGAACGCGCATCAAAGCCGCGTCGAACACGCCCGAGCGATAGCAATCCGTCGCCGAGCGGAACTCGTAAGCGAATCCGAAGGCGTCCAGGAAGCGGCGCAACTCGGCGTTGTTGTGCGCCCCGAAGCTGTCGTGGGTGCCGAACGGGTCCGGCACGCGGGTGAGCGGCTGGTTGAGATGCGCGGCCAGCATCTCGCGGTTGGGCACGTTGTCCGGGACCTTGCGCAGTCCGTCCATGTCGTCCGAGAAGGCGATCAGTCGGGTCGGCACCGCGTCCCGGGTCAGCACCCGGAAGGCGTGGCGGACCATGGAGGTACGGGCGACCTCCCCGAAGGTGCCGATATGCGGCAGTCCCGACGGCCCGTAGCCGGTCTCGAACACCACCTCGGTCGTGCCGGATTTCTCCAGCCGCGCGACGAGCTTGCGCGCCTCCTCGAAGGGCCAGGCGGCGGCGGTGGCGGCCGCCTCGATCAGGTCGGGGTCGAGGGTCAGGGCAGGTGCGGCGGGCATGATCTGGGGACTGAGATACGCTGGGATCGCGCACCCTAGAGCGGTTCGAGCCCCAGCGGAACGCCTGCCGGCGCAATCCGGCGTCCCGGCGGCGTTCGGGGCGCGTGTGGGTTCTTAGGACTGCGGCTGGCGCCCGGCATGCCGGCTGCCGAGGATGACGATCTCATCTGTCGCGACGTGATACGTGATCGCGTAGGGGTATGGACGTACCTGGAGACGTCGGACACCGGGCCGGGCCGTCACGGAGCCTGCAAAGGGTGTCGCAGGAGAAGGTCCATGGCCGCCCGAAGCCGCCGTCGTACCTTGCGCGCGCCCTGCGGGTTCTTCTGGTCAAGGTAGGCCAGAGCCTTGCCGGGTTGCGATGCCGCGGTCTGGGTGAGGCGCAGCCTCACAGGCCATGTCTGTCCCAGATGGCGCGTACCTCCGATTCCGTCGCGAGGTCGCCACCCGCCGCTGCCGCCTCGGATGCGTCGAGTTCCGCCTTCTCCTCCGGGGTGAATTGGTCGAGCGGTGCGTCCTCGCCGACGAAGGCCAGCATCAGGCGGGCGATCTCGTCCTGCACCTCCGGGGCGAGGGTTTGAGCCTGCGCTACCGCCTTATCCGTCATGCCTCGGTCCTTTCGGCGAACCCGTTGCCGGGCAGGGTCACCGATGCGCTGCCGCGACGGAAGCCTCTCAGAACGGGCTCACCGGGAAGAACCGCAGGTATAGCTCGGTGTACTTTCCGTCGTCCCAGACCCGCTGGAGCGCGTCGTCCAGCGCCCGGGAGAGGGCGGCGTCCTCCGGGCGGGTGATCAGCCCGATGCCCTCGCCGAAATAGCGGTTCTCCAGGTAGTCGCCGCCGATCAGGGCGCAGCAAGCCTCCGCCTCCTGGCCGCCGACATAGAGGGCGAGGTTGAGGCCGTCGGCGAACAGGTAGTCGATCTCGCCGCGCTTGAGCGCGCCCTCGGCGGCCGCGAGGTCGAGGAACTCCTTCGGGACGGCTTTGGGGAAGAACGCCTTGAGGTAGGCCGCGTGCGCACTGCCGCCCATCACTCCGACGCTGCGTCCGGCGAGCGCCGCCGCCGAGGGGACTGGCAGGCCCTTGTCGGCCCGCGCGGCGAAGCGCGCCGGCCAGCGGAAATACGGGCGCGTCGCCAGGAATTTCTCACGCACGGGCGCGGTCAGCGGGATGGCGGCCGCGATCACGTCGCCCTGGCGGCTGTCCAGGGCGTCCAGCAGGGTGTCGAAGCGCCGCGCCTGCACCGTGCAGGTGATCGTCAGTTTCTCGCACACCGCCCGGGCGAGCTCGACCACGAAGCCGGTCGGGTTGCCGTCCGGGCCTGCGAAGTGCAGCGGCGGGAACTCGTCGTCGGTCAGGAATCGAACGGCGCGGCCGGTCTGGGGCGCCTCGATCCGCTCGCCGCGGCTGCGCGGATTCCAGAAATCCGGGACCGTCACGGAGGGCGTCGCCTCCTGCGGCGCGGCGGTCGCCGCCGCACGGGCGGGCCGCGATCCGCCCCACGCCAGGGCCGCGAGCGCAGCCAAGGCGAGCATGGCGAAAGCGAGCGCGGATCGCGCTCCGCCCGCCCTTGACGGCGGAAATGCGGCGATGCTCCTTTCGGAGGACGGGAACGGGGTCTGGCTCACGCCCCTCCCCTACCACGTCCTGGGGCTGCCGGGGGAGCGTCGGCATGTCGGTGCAGCGCCTGCCCACGGCCTCGATCGCCCCGACGATGTCCCTGCCGCCGGAGATCGCGTTCCTGCGCGCCGAGGGGATCGATGCCCGCCTCCTGACCCGGGCGGCCCGGGACGCCGCCGCCGCCGGGACCGATGCGGCGACCGCGCTGCTGAATTCCGGGCTGATGGAGGAGACGGCCTATTACCGCGCCCTGGCCCGGCGCCTCGGCGCCCCGTTCCTCGGCGGTCCGATCCCGTTCGGCCTGGGGTTGCGCTTCCCCGACAGCCTGGTCGCCGGGCTCGCGCCCCTGGCCCTCGGGTCCGTCGCCGCCTGCGTGCTGGCGCCCCGTGGCCGGCTGATCGCCGAGCTTCTCGACGGGCCGCGCCGCGTCGCGATGCCGGCGATCACCAGCCCGACGCACCTGCGCGAGGCGGTGTTCGCCGCGATTCCGGGGGCGGTGGCGGATCACGCGGCGCAGGATCTGCGGCGGCACGCGCCCGAACGGTCCGTGCCGTCCGAGCCCGCGAGCCGGTGGCTGCTGCTCCTCGTGCTCGTGCTGATCGCGGGGTTCTGCCTGTTCTCGGTGCTGCCGCCGCCCATCGCCCGCGCCGTGACGCTGACCGGGCAGGCCCTGTTCCTGGCGATGACGACGGTCCGGCTCGCCGCGGCGATCATCGCGGCGCCGGTGGCGGCCGAGGCCGTTGACCTGCTCGTCGACGCCGACCTGCCGGTCTACACGGTGCTCGTCGCCCTCCACCGCGAGGCGGCGGTGGTGCCCGACCTGATTCGGGGACTCGCCGCCCTCGACTATCCGGCGGCGAAGCTCGACATCAAGCTGCTGATCGAGGCGGACGATGCCGAGACCGCGGCGGCCCTGGCGCCGATCGCCCTGCCGGCCCGGTTCGAGGTGATCACGGTGCCGCCGGGGGCACCCCGCACCAAGCCGCGGGCGCTCAATGCCGCCCTGCCGCTCGCCCGCGGCGCCCTGCTCACGGTCTACGACGCCGAGGACGTGCCCGATCCCGGGCAGCTGAGGCTGGCCGCGACGCTGTTCGCGCGCCTGCCCGAGAGGACCGCCTGCCTGCAGGGCCGCCTCGTGATCGACAATGCCGGCGATTCCCGTCTGGCCCGGGCCTTCGCGCTCGAATACGCGGGCCTGTTCGACGTGCTGAACCCGGCGCTCGCGCGCCTCGACGTGCCGGTCCCCCTCGGGGGCACATCGATGCACCTACGCACACGGGTGCTGCGGTCGCTGCACGGCTGGGACCCCTGGAACGTCACCGAGGATGCCGACCTCGGGATGCGGCTCGCCCTGGCGGGTTACGCGGTCGGCGACCTGCCGAGCGCCACGATCGAGGAGGCGCCGGCCCGGCTGGGCCCCTGGCTGGCCCAGCGCACCCGCTGGCTGAAGGGCCTGATGCAGACCAGCCTCGCCCACGGTCGCCGCCCGCTGGACAATGCCCGCCGCCTCGGGACCCTGGAGGCGCTCTGCGCGGCGGCGCTGGTACCCGGCACGGTGGCCTCGGCGCTCGCCTATCCCGTCTGCCTCGCCTACGCCGCCTGGCGTTACCTGGTCGCGGAGATCCCGGCCGCGCCGTCCTTTCCGGACAACCTCGTGGCCGGGATCGCCATGACGCTGTTCGGCGTGGGGTTCGCCGCCATGGTGCTGCCGACCCTGATCGGCTGCGCCCGGCGCGGCTGGGGCGACCTGGCGCAGTCGGCCCCCTGGATGCCGCTCTATTTCCTGCTCGTCAGCCTGGCTGCCTGGCTCGCCCTGATCGAGCTGGTCCGCGCGCCGGTGCGCTGGAATAAGACGCCGCACGGCCTGTCGCGTACCTCGCGCAGCGGCCGGTTGCGGCGGCGGGCGGCGCCGTGACGGGCGGTTTTCGATGGCCCGCCCGTCACGCGCGTGCGGAACTTTGGGAACAGTCGGCCGAGGCGGCTCGTTCGGCCCCTGCGGCACGTCGCTTTGGCGAGCCGGAGACGACTAGGACAACTCTATGGCTACCGGTACCGTGAAGTGGTTCAACGAGACCAAGGGCTACGGCTTCATCCAGCCCGATGATGGCGGCAAGGACGTTTTCGTCCACATCTCGGCTGTCGAGCGCGCAGGGATGCGCAACCTGATCGAGGGACAGAAGATCTCCTACGACGTCGAGGCCGATCGGCGCAGCGGCAAGGAGAGCGCGGCCAACCTCAAGGCCGACTGAGCTTTCCCGATCCGGGACCGAAGCGCGCGCGTCCGCTTGCGCTTTGGCTAACCGGAGCCGGCTATCACCGGTCCTGCGAGCCGCGTTGCGTATCGGCTCGCGCCGGTGAGATCCACGACCTCCCCGCTGCCCGGTGATCGGATCTGGGCGCGGGGGGGCGTGTCACGTCTCGTCCTCGGACGAATGGGCGACCGCCGGACCCCGGTAGAGCAAGGTCGCGTGCCGGTCATGCGCCTTCCACACCGGCAACGAACCCTCCCGAACGAACATCGCGAAGGCCTCGACCGCCTCCCAGCGCTCGAACGCGTCCGCGCCGTCCAGGGCACGACCCACGATACAGGCGCCCTCCGGGGCGTCCGCGCCAGGTCGCTTGCCAGGAGACGCGCCGGGATTGCGACGCTCGAGCGCGAAGACGACGCCTGCGCGATCCGGCCTCAGCGCATCCGGCAGGGCCGCGATCCGGCGCCAGAGGCAGTGCCATTGCACGCAGGCCTCGGGACGCTCGGGGTAGATCCCGCAGTCCCGGCCGGAATTGTGCCGGCACAGGATTCCCGCCGGTTTGGCCAGGGCCTTGATCTCCAGGATGCGGCAGCAGGCCGTGCATGATCCGCAGGACCGGCCGGGAACGAGCGCTCCCGTGGCGTGCGGGACCGTCAAGCGCGGGGTGCCGTGGCCGGAATTGCCATCGCTGTCGATCCTGTCGGGGGCGGGTGCCGCAGGCACGGCCGCCCGGGCTGCGACATCGCGCATCGTGCCGGATATCGGACCCGGCACGATGCGCGAGCGCCTCGATCCGCATCGTCTTCTTCCGAAAGGCGGGGACCTCCTTTCGGAACGTCGCTTACGTGTCGGACTCACCGCCCGCGGTGCAGGACCTTGCCGATGCCCGGCACGGCCACGCTCCGGGACCTGGTGACCGACGAGCGCATCGCGATCGAGGCGGGCGGCCGTGCGGTCGACGCCTATTTCGCGGAGCCCGCGACGCGGACGCAAGCCTCGGGGCCGGATCACGTCCCGGATCTGGCCGCGGCCGACATGGTGCACGCCTTCGCGCCGGCCACGACGCGATGACGCCCCGACGGCGTCATCGCGTTCGGACGATCCTACTCGTCGTCGTCGTCGTTGACCTCGACGAGGTCGGAGGTGTTGTCGTCGTCCTCGTCGACCACGAGGGTGTCGTCCTCGACCGTCTCGCCGTCGTCCTCGATGTCCAGGGCGTCGTCGCCCTCGGTATCGGTGTCCTTGTCGGCCTCCTCGGCCTCGACCTCATCGAGGGACACGAGCTCGGGGCCCTCGGCCTCGTCCTCCTCTTCGACCGGCGCCTCCTTGCGGGCGACGACCGGCGCGGCCGTCCGGCCGAACGAGGTCGCGACCGCGGTCGGGACGACTTCGCCCGAGTAGGGGGAGACGACGGGATCCTTGTTGAGGTCGTAGAACTTCTTCCCCGTCGTCGGGCAGATCCGCTTTGTACCAAGGTCCGGACGCGCCACTGCAACTCTCCTTAAGAACGTGATCGATGCCGGATCGCCGGCGTGGTTTCAGGGTGTGTAGCACAGGACGGCGCCCGGTGACCCGCCTCGACCGAGACGGATCCCACGGGGCCGCCGCCGGGGCGGTGCCCGGCTCGACGCGCCCGCCCGGATGCCCGGGCCCGCGGTGCCGTACCGGTCCGTTGCCCCCAGCCCATGACAGATTGCGCCGCGGAATGCCCGCAGGTGACTGGCATCCGCGCGGCAAGGCTGGCATAGGGCACTTATGTCAGACGTACCACACCCCTACTCCATCGAGGTCTCCCCCATCGCCAAGCCGGAGGGCCATTTCCAATGGGCCATCCGCCGGAGCGGCAAGCTGATCGAGCGATCCGATCGTCCGCACCGCAGCGAGGCGAAGGCGTTCGAGAGCGCCATGGAGGCCATCGAGCGCGCCATGAAGCCGGGCGCCGACGGCGGCCGTCGCTAAAAACGCATGATTCCGGGCGGTGGCACCTCACGATCCCTGATCTGAGGCGCGCCGCACTGATTCGGTGACGATGCCGGCAGCCCGCTTTGCGGCGGGCTGCCGGCGCACCTGCGTTCGCCTGCCTTGCAGGGCGTGGCCGGGTGGTGTGTGGGCGACGGCCGGAGAACCAACGGCGGTCCCGCTCGTTATCGAACATGCCGCAGCGGAAAGACCAGCCTGACTGCACCTGCGCGACCCTGCGGGAACGCCTCGCGTTCAACATCCTGTTGGACGAGTTCGCGATCGCCGCGTTGTCGGACGCGCTCGTGCTGCTGAACGCCACCGATGACGATCCGGGCGTCACCCAGATCGAGCACACGATCCGGACCCATCGCATCGCGATCCTGAAGCAGCGCGTCATCCTCGGCGCGGCGGGCATCGAACTCGAATGACGTCCGCACCGCTCTTCGTCGTGCGGGCGAGGAAACCCCACGGGACCGCGACGTACAATTGCCCGACGCCGGAATGGGCGCTCAAGAAGCTGGGCGATTTTCGGGCCGCCGGTCACGACAGCATCAGCATCACCGGGCCGGACGGGCAGCCGCTGGACGAGGCGGACCTGCGCGCGCTGGTCGAGGGCCGAGACGGCCCGGTGCGCAGCGCCGGCCGTGTCACCGCCGATCTCAAATCCTGAGCGCCGCCTGACGCGGGTGCCGCTTGTTTAGGGATTGGCCCGGTCAGCATTCCGGCAGGTTCACCGCGAGCCCGGCCAGGCTCGTCTCCTTGTATTTCGCGCTCATCTCCTCGCCGGTCTGCCGCATCGCCGCGATGCAATTGTCCAGCGGCATGAAATGCGAGCCGTCGCCGCGGAGCGCCAACGAGGCTGCCGCCACCGCCTTGGTGGCACCGATCCCGTTGCGCTCGATGCAGGGCACCTGCACCAGGCCGGCCACCGGGTCGCAGGTCATCCCCAAGTGATGCTCCAGGGCGATCTCGGCGGCATTCTCGACCTGGGCGGGCGTCCCGCCGAGCACGGCGCAGAGGCCGGCCGCCGCCATGGCGCTGGCCGAGCCGACCTCCCCCTGGCAGCCGGCCTCCGCCCCGGAGATCGAAGCGTTGTGCTTGATCAGCCCGCCGATGGCCGCGGCGGTCAGGAGGAACTCCGGGATCCGGCCCGGATCCGCGCCGATGCAATGGTCGATGTAGTACCGAATCACCGCCGGAACGACGCCGGCGGCACCGTTGGTCGGCGCGGTCACGACTTGTCCTCCGGCGGCGTTCTCCTCGTTGACCGCCATGGCGTAGACGCTCAGCCAGTCCGCCATGACGTGGGGTTGGGCGGTATTCGAGCCGTGCTCGCGGTCGAGCTGGTCCCGGATCCGCTTGGCACGGCGCTTGACCCGCAGGCCGCCGGGCAATTCGCCCTCGCGGGCGAGGCCCCGCTCGACGCAGGCATTCATGGCCTGCCAGATCCGGGTGAGGCCCGCATCGACCTCCGTGTCGGAGCGGCCGACGGCCTCGTTCGCACGTTTCATCGCGGCCACCGACAGGCCGCTGTCGCGGGCCATGCGCAGCATCGCGGCCGAGGTCTCGAACGGGTACGGCCACAGCCGCAGGTCCGCGGCCGCGGTGGGGGGCGGCACATCGGCCGCGCGCTGGGCCGCGGTGATGACGAAGCCGCCGCCGATCGAGTAGTAGGTCTCGGAGACGAGCGGCGCGTCCGCCGCGTCGAGGGCGGTGATCACCAGGCCGTTCGCGTGACCGGGCAGCGGCGGTCCGTAATCGAAGATGATCGCCGTCGCCGGATCGAAGGCGAGGACCGGCAGGCCCGCCGGAGCAAGGCGCTTCTCGACGCGCAGTGCCTCGAGCGCGCGTTCGGCGTCGTCCATGGGGATATCGGCCGGCCGGAAACCGAGGAGACCGAGCGCGACGGCGCGGTCGGTGGCGTGTCCCCGCCCGGTGAACGCCAGCGAGCCGTGCAGTGTCGCCCGGAGGGCGGCCGCCCCTGCGTGCGAATCATGCCGGCGCAGCAGGTCCAAGAAGTCGGCCGCAGCCGTCATCGGCCCCATCGTGTGGGACGAGGAGGGGCCGAGGCCCGGTTTGAACACGTCGAACACGCTCAGAAACATCGGTTTGCCTGTCCCGGCCGCGGGGCCCTGTCATGGCCTGCGACGCCTTTTCCCCGAAAGCCGGCTCCACGCCGGAGGCGCAACTGCCCGGTCATGCCTGGCCTGCCCACCGGCTCCGAATGGAAGAAACGCGCCAAGCCGCGATAACGGCCCGGATCCCGACCGGGGCGCCCTCGGGATGCGTTTCTATGCGTTCCTTGCGCCAGACCGGCGTCGCTCCGTTCGGCTGCCTCGGAGGGAGGCCGAAGGGTCGGGGCAGGACCGGACACGAGCCTCCGCGGGCGACGGTTGCCGGTCCGCGCGGTCCCTGGGCCGCTTGCGTGACGTGCTACAACGCCTTTTCGGTGCCGTCCTCGACCGCGGCGGGGGCTGGTTCCGGCGCCCTGCATTCCGTCCCGCGCTCGGCCGCGTCCCGGCCTTCGGCGGCCGGGGCCGCCTGCGGATAGCCGTTCGCGCCGAGCCGTTTCCGGCCGGCGCGCGCGCTCGCCTTCCGGTCCTCCGGAGAGGGTTGGGCGCTGCCGCTCTGATCCCGGGCCATGACAAACTCCTGACCTCAGGTCCAACCGCCGAGGCGGCCCGGGGTTCGGTGCCGGCGCCGCTGCGCTTTTTCGACGGCCGGAAATAAATCCCGGTCACGGTGCGGCCGGGGCGTCGAGCCCCGGCGCGCGGCAGCTTCAGTAGCGGCAGACGCGCCGCGGGCCGAAGGGCGTCGGGCGGAAGAAGCAGCGGGGACCGTAGAAGCGCGGCCGGCGGTACATCGGGCGGCAGCGGCCGTAGGGCCCGGGGGCGAAACCGGGGCCGCACCCGTAGGCGATCGCTGTGATCGGGGCGGTGCCGGTGATGGCGTCGGCGGCCATCGGTGCCAGCGGCGCGGCGCCTGCGGACGCCAAGCCGAGACCGCCGGCCACGGCTGCAACCGCCGCGAGCATCTTCACGTGCATCATGATCAGACCCTCTGTGCAAACCTGCCCCGGGTCCGCCCGGCGCAGGCTGAGGGTGAGATCGTCCCTGCGGCCTGAATGCCGGCTGACCCCCGCTTTGACCGCCCGGAAACATGAATGAGTCCGCGGGTCCGGGGCCGGCTTAACGGCCGCTGGGCTTGTCGCGCTCCGCTCCAAGGCTGGTGCCACCCCGGGCTGCCTCCTCCGCCTCGGTGCCGGCTCGATCCATCGGGCCGTCCTGGGGTTTGACCGTGCCGGTGGCCGTATCGAGCGGGGCGTTGGCCAGTCCCTCGCTCTTCGGCTTGCCGTGGGGCATCCGCTGCGCCTGCGTGTCGGCGGGCACGTCAGCCATGCTGGGATCCTTTCGCGTCGGGCGAGCTGGCCTTCGGGCCCTCGTCCGGGGCTGCCCGGTCGGGGCTGGCGGCAGCCGGAGGGGCGGGCTGATGTCTGGCGGTCGCCCGCGCCCGGCGGTGGGCGTCATACTCGGTCTCGGCGAGGTCTTGCGTGTCGGCCGTCGGTCCGTCGGGCATGCGAGACTCCCTTTCGGAGGCAACCGCCCGAGACGCCTCCGGTATCCGGCCGTCTCGCCCGGGGCCGCCGGGATGTCGACGCGGCGCGCCCGACGTTCGGTCGCAGCGTGCCGGATGCGCATGCAGGAACACCGCGACAGCCGTGGTGTTGACGGCCAAATCTACAATCGCGAGGCGCAGCGATGTCAGGAACCGCCAAGAAGACAGATCCGAAGCTGTGGGAGACGGTCAAGCACGCGGTCACCGAATCCGACAAGGGCGGCAAGCCCGGTCAATGGTCGGCCCGCAAGGCTCAGATGGCGACCGCGGAATACAAGAAGGAAGGCGGCGGCTACGCCGGCAAGAAGGCGTCCGACAACCACCTCACGCAGTGGACCGAGGAGGAATGGGGCACGAAGTCCGGCGCCGAGAGCGGCGAGACCGGTGAGCGCTACCTGCCCAGGAAGGCCCGCGAGAGCCTGACCGATGCGGAATATGCGGCCAGCACCGCCAAGAAGCGCGCGGACACGCGCAAGGGTAAGCAGTTCTCGAAGCAGCCCAAGGCCGCGGCCGAGAAGGCGGCGGCGGCGCGCAAGGGCGGCCGCGAAGGCACCACGAAGGCGGAGCTGATGCGCAAGGCCAGGGCGCAGAACGTCTCCGGCCGCTCGCGGATGTCGAAGGCCGAACTGGAGCACGCCGTCCAAGCCTGACCGGGACCGCACAGATGAAGACGTCCCGGGATGTGATCCCGGGACGCTTCTCGACCAAGCGGCCAGTCTGATCGGGCTGGGGATGCTTAGGTCAAGGGGTTTCGGCGGCGCTGCTCAGTACGAGCCGAACTTGTAGTTCAGGCCGGCGCGGACGACGGCGAACTCGTCGTCGCGGCGACCGATGGCGCTGTAGGCCACCGGGACGAGGTTGGCGGCGTTGACGACCAGGGCACCCTGGTTGCGGTTGCCGCGCTCCAGGTTGACGTACAGGCCTTCGACCTTGAGCGTCACGGCGCTCGAACGGAAGAAGTTCAGGAACGAGTCGGTGGGGAGCGCGTACTCGATGCCGCCGCCGACGGCGTAGCCGGTGCGGAAGCTGTCGTTGCCGGCGTAGCCGCCGAACGAGCGGTCGGCGCTGCCCGAGCCGTAGGCGAAGCCGCCGGTGCCGTACACGAGGGTGCGGTCGAAGGCGTAGCCGAGGCGGCCGCGCACGGTGCCGAAATAGTCGAGGCTCGACAGGCCGCGCGGGTCGGTGACGTAGTAACCCGGGGCGACGGCGCCGTTCACGAAGGCGTTGTTCCGGCTACGGCCGAAGTCGAGGTACTGGGCGTCGGCCTCGATGCCGACGACCACGCCCGAGCCCGGGGTGAACTGATAGTTGTAGCCGACCTGGGCGCCGCCCGAGAAGCCGTCCTGGCTGCGGTCGCGGAAGGTGGCGGTGGTGCCGACGGCGGCGTAGGGGGCCGGGATGCCGAAGACCGAATTGTTGGAGCGGCTGCTGGCGTCGAAGGCGTAGCCGGCGTTGATACCGAAGTAGGCGCCGGTCCAGGTGAACACGGGCACCGGGGTGAAGATCGGCGGCGGGGCGGCGCGGCGCGGCAGGTCGGCGGCCGAGGCAGCGCCGGTCAGGAGGGCCGTGGCGGCGCTCGCGAGAAGAAGCTTCTTGATCATCGGGTCCTCTGTCTCCCGTTCGGCGGGATGTGTGCCCGGCAACAGAGACGGCAGGTCGGGGAAACGCGATAGTGCAGCGCTGCAACAGCGCCTCCAGGGTCCCGGACCGGTGGTTGGGTCCGTGCGATTGAGCACATCCCGCGCCCAAGATTGCCACTTGAGCCCGAAGATTTGTATCTCGAAGTTTCCGGCAGCAAAAAACCCCGCCGCACGAGGCAGACGGGGCTTTAGTTTGCTCGAGAACATTCCCAGGACCAACCAGGAAGCTTCGTGCTCACTTAGATCGGAGTGGCCGGCGCCTCGCAAGCCCGTCCGGGACTATTGATGGGTGTTAAGATTAATTAACGCCCCCTGCCGCCTGTGCGGGGGCTGTAAACCCTCGGTGAATAACCGCCATCCCGCGAACAGTCTGCGTGGCGCGGGCATGCCCCGGCCCCGCGGCGTGGTCCGCGGGTTGCGCTCGGACGCCATCCTGTGGTGACGCTCCCGGCATGCTGAACCCGAGATCATCCGCCGTCGCGCGGGGCGGCGCCAGAGACCGGGCGGTTGCGCCACGTCCGCGAGCGTAGCGCGCCCATGTTCGGCTTCTCCTTGAGCTCCACCGAGCCCGACAGCATCGCCCACATCATCCAGGTCGCCCTGGCGCCGGCTTTCCTCCTGTCGGCGCTCGCGACCCTGCTGAACGTGTTCTCCGCCCGTCTCGGCCGAATCTCCGACAAGGTCGATGCCCTCTCGGGACAGATCGCCAAGGCGACCGACATGGAGGCCGCGCGCCTGTCCCGCAGGCTGACCTTCCTGCGGCGGCGCTCCTTCGTGCTCGATGTCGCCGTGGTCCTCGCCTCGCTCGGCGCTTGCCTGATCGGGATGGCGGTGCTGACGCTGTTCGTCGGAGCGATGCGCGATGCGGCGACCGCCTCGATCCTGTTCGCCTGCTTCGGTGCGGCACTGGTCTGCACGGTCGCTGCGATCGGGGCGTTCATGACCGAGATCCTGATGGCGGGTCACGGCGTGCGCGACGAAGTCGAGCACCAGCAGGACAAGGTCCCGGCCCAATCGTGACCGGCTCGTCTTTCGCATTGCACGGCAAAGGAACTTCGTCTTAATCTCGAGGGTGCCTGATTCTACGCGTCCGCTTCGTCCGAGTGTTCCGCCATGAGCGTCGCGATCCTTGTTGCCCTCATCGCCGGTGCTTTGTGCCTCGGAATGCTGTCGTCCATCCTGCCGTCCGGGCGGCGGGACGAGGACGAGGAACTGGCCTGCGAGAACGACTACTTCGACATCGGCGGACCGGTCATCGACCTGAAGCCGTTGATCCCGCTGATCGAGGCGCCGGCCCTCGAAGCGAAGCGATAGGCCCGGATCGCCGGGAGGGCCGCCGAAAGGCCGGCGGCCCCGCATGTGAGGTCAGGCGGATTCGCCGTCCGAATCGTCCGCGTCCAGGATGGTCTCCAGGTCGCCCACCAGGGCGTCGAGCTGGTCGGCGGTGGCCTTCAGCTTCAGCTTGGTGCCGTCCTCGGCCTCGACCGCGATTTCGATATGGTCCCCGACCTGGGCGGCCAGGGCCTGCTTGATGGTGTAGGTGGTCACGTCAGCGGTGTCGGCCATGCCTGTCTCCGTGTTGGCTGCGGGCAACGCGGATCCTCGAGCCTTGGTGCTGCGGCAGAAGCTCGCGTTGATGGCGCCGCGCGGAGCGGGGCCAACGCTAGCCGCGGGTTCGGCGATGCGTCGGCACCTGCCCAACATCCGCCGCATGCCCATCCGCCACCCGAGGGGGCGGCGGCAGCAGCAGCGGCGGCCGGGGCCGCTCGACGATCACCGCCTCCAATACCACCGGTCGGGCGGGCTTGGTCAGGGCGAGCGGCTTGCCGGGTCTCGACGCCAGGGTGCCGGCGGCCCAGAGCGCCAGGCACGACAGGCCGACCAGCACGCCCGTCCAGGACGGTTCCGACCGGACCATCAGGGAGGCGGCGCCCGTGAGGGCGGAAGCGGCCGCGAGCAGCCGGGGCGTGGGATCACCGGACATCACCGCGCCAGCCTCACTGAGGCGGGCTGACGGCCGGTGAAAGGAATCACTCGAATGCGAGTCAATCCGCCAGGCTGGAGGGCGTCTGCCAGGCGGTGCCGGGATGCTCGCGGATGTCGCCGGCCCGGGACCCGGTATCGGCGTCGCTGGTCCAGTCGCTGGGCTCGGTGAGGCCGGCGATCTCCGCTTCCGGGTAGGCCGCCGCCAGGAACAGGCGCGCCTCGCCCTCGGCCTCCGCCCGCACCGTCACGAGGGGCTTGTCTCCGTCCGCGTCGCGAATCTGAGCGATGAACAGCTTCGTCATGGGGCCTCCGCGTGGGGCGACGCACCGTCGTTCCCGAGAGCGTCCGGCGCCAACGGGCCGGTGGCAGGATGGTTCAGGTCGGCGGCCCGATGGCGCCAAAATTCCCTTCCGCGGCACCTGTGGCCGTGGCGATACAGCTTGAGTGTGGAAAACCGGGTAATTTCCCGCTCGATAGGAACATTCGCTGGGGAAAGACCAGTTATGAAGACGCTTCTGGCCTCGTTGGCCGCCTTTACTGCCCTGACCGCCGCCGCCTCGGCCGCCGACCTGCCGCGCCGCGCCGCCCCGCCGCCGATCTTCACCCCGGTGCCCGTGTTCACCTGGACCGGCGCCTACTTCGGTATCAACGCCGGCTACGCCTTCGACGCCAGCAGCAACAGCACCTCCAGCTTCGGCATCCCGGCCGCGTTCGCCACCGGCGTCGCCACGGCGAACTTCAGCCAGCGGAACCAGGAAGGCTTCTCCGGCGGTGGCCAGGTCGGCTACAACTACCAGTTCACCCCGGGTTCGGGCGTGGTCATCGGCGTCGAGGCCGACGCCCAGTACCTCGATTTCGGCCGTGGCCGGAACAACGCCTTCGTGACCGGTGGCGGGCTGCGTCCGGGCTTCTACGTGACCGACCCGCGCGGCCTGTCGAGCCTCGACTTCTTCGGCACCGTGCGCGGCCGCCTCGGCTACGCCTTCGACCGGGTCCTGGTGTACGGCACCGGCGGCTTCGCCTACGGCTCGGGCAGCGCTGACCGTTCGTTCGGCGGCTTCGCCGGCAACGACAGCTTCCGCACCGGCTGGACCGTCGGCGGCGGCATGGAATACGCCCTCCCGGTCGACTCGTTCCTGAACTTCTTCCGCTCGTCGGCCGTGACGCTCAAGGTCGAAGGCCTGTACGTCAACCTCGACCGCAACACCCGCAACCAGGGTGCGTTCGTGATCAACGCCGCCAACAACGTCCCGGCCTTCTACAGCGCCATCGGCCGCCGCGACGACGAGTTCGCCGTCGTCCGCGCCGGCCTGAACTACAAGTTCGGCTCGTACTAGGACCAACGCCGCCCGGCCGATCAGGCCGGGCGGACATTGTGCCGGCAAACGCCTCGGGTGCTTCCGCGCCCGGGGCGTTTGTCGTTGAACATGGCCAGGACGGCACGGAACGGGGTTTTCGGGCCTGGACGACGGACGGCCCCGTCTTCAGCCCGTGGCACGGGCTGGCGGCGCTCCGACCGCTCGGCTCGATCATGCGGGCGCGCCGGGCAGTCTACCCGGCCTCGGCGGGATTCCGTGCTGCGCAGAACGGCTGCCCGCTCCGCAAGCCCGTCAGAGCCGCCGCGCTGCGGGTCCGTGCCCTGCGGCGGGGGGCGGGGGCCTGGAACAGCCCCGGCGCCGTCACCGTTGTCCAGGTCATGCCGGCCCCGGCCGGTCCTTCGGGATGTGAGCGTTTCATGACCAGCCGTACCCTTCAGTCCACGCTTCTCGCCCTCGCCCTCGTCGCGGGCAGCGCCGGGATGGCGGCCGCCCAGAGCACGCCCAACGGCAACACCTCGACCTCCGGCTCGCCGGCCGGCAGCAACAGCACCGGGAACGGGGCCACGGGCAGCGGTGCGGCGCCCAGCGGAAAGTGACCCGGCCTCGACCCTGAGCGCCATGTAATCGGTCGATCCCGGAGCCCCGTGCTCCGACGACCGTGCCGCCTTCAACCCCGCAGCCCGACCGGGTCCGCGGGGTTTTTCGTGCGCCGGCCCCAGAGGAGCGGAGCGCGCCTAGCGTGACACGCCGCGAGACCATCCGCCTGCGGAAGCGAGCGAGCGCCCGTCGGCTCCCGATAGAGATCGGCCCGAATTCGGAATCCGTGACACGAAGGCTCGCTTGTCTTGCGCGATGGACTGAGGTTCGATCCCTTAGATGCCGGCGTTCTCGAGGATTATATTCTACGTCGTGGTATCGCCGCATAAATCCGGTATCCCAATCGTCGAAGCTTGACCTTTCATCTGCAAACCAGCACCTGACATCAGCACGTGGCCGGCTGCGCACGCGCATGTCGGGATGAACGACTCAGGCGATGCGGTCGAAATCAGTCCTGGAGATGGGCGGAGACGGACCTGGTCTGCTTCAAGCCGCGGCCTGGCGTGAGGCCGTGGCGCCGTTCTGGGAGTTCGCCATCCGGCCGGAGGATGTCGCCGACTTCCGCGGGCAGTCGCAGGTCCGGCACCTGGGCAACGCCATCCTGTGCCGGGCGGGGGCCTCCGGTTTGCGGTTCGAGCGCTCGCGCGCCCTGGTCGCCCGGATGGGCGTCGATCACATCCTGGCGCATGTCCGCGTCTCCGGCCGCTCCCGGATCGAGATCGACGGCAGCGAATACGATTGCGGGCCCGGCGATATCTGCCTGTTCGACCTGTCCCGGCCCCTGGCGGCCCGCTCCACGGATTACCGCGCCCTGACGCTGGTCCTGCCGCGGCCGCTGTTCGGCGCGGGGGCGGTCGATCTCGACACGCTGCACGGGACGGTCCTGCACGGCACGACGCCGTTCGGCAAGTTGCTCGCAGACCATCTCCGCTCGCTCAGCGCCCATGCCGACGGGTTCTCGGAACGCGAGGCCCGGGCGGCCGCGGAAGCGACCGCGACGCTGCTCGGCGCTGCCGTGCCGCGCCTGTCCGGAGGCGAGCGGACCGACCGGGCGCCGGAGCGCGCACCGATCCTCCTCGTCATCCGGCGGGTGATCGAGGCCGAGTTGGCCAACCCGGGCCTGACCGCCGAGGCGCTCTGCGGGCGGTTCGGCGTCTCGCGCAGCACGCTCTACCGCCTGTTCGCCCCGATGGGCGGCGTGGCCGGCTACATCCGCCAGCGCCGGCTCGACCGCGCCTACCGGGACCTCGCCCGCCCCGGGGACGGCCGCTTCGCGCGGATCTCGGAGGTCGCCTACCGGTGGCATTTCGAGAACCCCGCGCATTTCACGCAGGCCTTCCGGGACGCGTTCGGTTGCGCCCCCCGGGACGTCCGCGCCCAGACCCGCGCCCAGATCCAAGCCGGCGCGCCGCCCGCCCCGCTCCCGGCGCGCCAGGGCTGGGCCGACTTCTACGACTGGATCCTCCGGCTGTCGGCGTGAGCCGCCTCGCCCCGCTCCTTCGGGTCGCGGGACGGCCGAACGGTACCTCGATCGCGCCGGCCCTTGTGCGCCCGGGGCCGGATCGCCCATAACGGCCCCGATGAAGTCTCGGATTCGGCACGGGCGCTCGGGGCGCGGCTGGTGGGCGATCGCCGCCCGCATGCTCGCGCTCGTCTTGACCCTCTGCCTGGCCGGACCGGGCGTCGGCCTCGCGGCGGACCTGGCGTTCCATGCCGGCGGCCATCACGACCGCGTCGACGGGCCATCGCTCGCGGAGGCCGGCACCAGCGTCGATCCCGGCGTGACCGAGCACCTCCATTGCGGCTGCCACCAGGTCGCGCGCCTGGAGACCGGAGCCCTGGCGCCGCCGGTGGTTCCCGTCCGTCCGGTCGCGGTCCGGATCTCCGGCGCCCTCCCCTCGGTCGTGCCCGACCGCCTGCCCCGGCCCCCCCGCGCCTGAGCCGACGCCGCCGGTCTCGGCGCGCGTCCTGGCCGGCCTGCCCGCGCGGGCGTCCGGCTCGCCCTCACGCGTCATCTGAACGGGATTCCCCGGACGCCGCCGAGCGGCGCGCCGCGGTCCCGGCCGAGCAGGCCTCCATGCGTCTCCGTATGTCCGTTCTCCTCCTCTCCGCTCTCCTCCTGGCCGCCGGCATCGTCGTCGGGGCCGCGGTTCCGGGCGTGTCCGGCTTCGTCCGGGACAGCCTCGGGGCGGTCGGCCTGCCCCGAGCCACCGGCCATCCCGGCTCCGAGCCCGCCGGGCACGATCACGATCATGGCCCGACGCGGGCCGCCGCGCCGGAAGGGCGAGAATTCCAGAACCAGGCGCACCAGAGTGAAGGGCATCCGGACCACGAGCACGCCGAGGCGGGCGTGATCCGGATGCGGCCCGAACAGGTCGCGGCGCAGGGCATCGCGGTCGCGCCGGTCACCGGCGGCACGCTGGCCCGCCACCTCCTCGTCCCCGGCACCATCACCCCCGATACCGACCGGATCGCCCGGGTTCCCGCCCGGGTGGTCGGGACCGTCGCGGAGATGCGCAAGCGCCTGGGCGACGCCGTCCAGAAGGACGAGGTCGTGGCCGTGCTCGACAGCCGGGAGGTCGCCGACGCCAAGAGCGAGTACCTGACCGCCCTGGTCCAGGTCGAACTCCAGACGATCAACTTCGAGCGCCAGCAGAAGCTGCTGGCCTCGCGCTCGGCCTCGGAATCGGCGTTCCAGAGCGCCCGTGCGGCGTTCCTCGAGACCCGGCTGCGGGCCGACCTGGCGCGCCAGAAGCTGTCGGCGCTGGGGCTCGACGCCACCGCGGTCGCGGCCGCGCAGAAGCGCGACGAGGCGACCCCGACGCTCTCGACTCTGCGCCGCTACGAGCTGCGCGCGCCGTTCGCCGGTCGCGTGGTCGAGCGGAAGGTCGATGTCGGCTCGGCGGTCGGCAAGGAGGGCGACCCGGCCGAGATCTACCTGGTGGCCGACCTCTCCACCGTCTGGATCGAATTGTCGGTGCCGACCCTCGACCTCGCCCGGGTGCAGGAGGGCGCCCGCGTCACCGTCACCCCGGGCCGGGAGGGCGGCGGCCGCCACCAGGAGGGCCGGGTGATCTTCGTGAGCCCGTTCCTCAACCCGGAGACCCGCTCGGCCCGGGTCGTGGTCGCCTTGCCCAACGCCGACTTGGCCTGGCGCCCCGGTACCTTCGTCACCGCCGAGATCGAGATCGACCGGGATCCCGTGCCGGTCCGGGTGCCCAAGGCGGCGCTCCAGACCGTGGCGGGTGCGCGTGTGGTCTTCGTCCGCACGCCGGAGGGCTTCGCGATGCGCTCGGTCGAGCTCGGGCGCTCCGACGACGAATCCTACGCGGTCACCGCGGGCCTCGCAGCCGGCACCGAGATCGCGGTCGGCAACACCTTCCTGCTGAAAGCCGAGCTCGGCAAGGCCGAAGCCGGCCACGACGATTGAGGCGCCGGACATGCTCAGCCGCATCCTCGACGTCGCGATCCGCCAGCGCTGGCTGGTCCTGCTCCTCGTGCTGCTGGCGGCCGGCTTCGGCGCCACGGCGCTGACCAGGCTGCCGATCGACGCGGTGCCCGACATCACCAACAACCAGGTGCAGATCAACACCCTGGCGCCGTCGCTGTCGCCGGTCGATATCGAGCGTCAGGTGACCTATCCGGTCGAGACCGCGCTCGCCGGCATCAAGGGGCTCGACCACACCCGCTCGCTCTCGCGCAACGGCTTCTCGCAGGTCACCGCGGTCTTCGACGAGCGGCTCGACATCTACTTCGCCCGCCAGCAGATCGCCGAGCGCCTGTCGCAGGTGAAGGGCGACCTGCCGCCCGGCGCCGAGCCGCATATGGGCCCGATCTCCACAGGGCTGGGCGAGATCACCATGTGGTCGGTCCAGTACGCCAAGCCCGGCGGCCGGACGGTCGCCCCCGCGGGCCGGCCGGGCTGGCAACCGGACGGGAGCTACCTGACTCCGGAGGGCCAGAGTCTCGCCACCGAGCTGGAGCGGAACGCCTACCTGCGCACCGTGCAGGACTGGATCATCCGGCCCCAGATCCGCACCGTGCCGGGGGTGGCCGGGGTCGATGGCATCGGCGGCTACGAGAAGCAGTACCACGTCCAGCCGGACCCGACGAAGCTGACCGCTCTCGACCTGTCCTTCGGCGACGTCGTCCGGGCGCTCGAGGCCAACAACGCCAACCAGGGCGCCCGCTACCTCGAGGATAACGGTGAGGGCTACGTCGTGCGCGCCGCGGGCCGGCTGGAGAGCATGGAGGCGATCGCCGACGTGGTGGTGGCCACGCGGGGTGGCGTGCCGGTGCGGGTCCGGGACGTGGCAGCCCTGCGGTTCGGGCGCGAATTGCGCACCGGCTCGGGCAGCATGGACGGCCGGGAGGCCGTGATCGGCACCGCCCTGATGCGGATCGGCGAGAACAGCCGCACGGTCGCGGCCGCGGTCGAGGCCCGCATGGCTCAGATCCGGCGGACGCTGCCGCCCGGGATCGTGGTGCGGACGGTGCTCGACCGGACGGTCCTGGTCGAGGCCACGATCCGCACGGTGGCCCGGAACCTCGCCGAGGGCGCGGCCCTGGTGATCGCGGTCCTGTTCCTGCTGCTCGGCAACATCCGGGCGGCCCTGGTCACGGCCCTGGTGATCCCGGTCGCCATGCTGATGACGGTGACCGGCATGGTCGAGGCCAGAATCTCGGCCAACCTGATGAGCCTCGGCGCCCTGGATTTCGGCCTGATCGTCGATGGCGCGGTGATCATCACCGAGAACGCGCTGCGCCACCTCGCCGAGCGCCAGCAGGCGCTGGGCCGCGGACTCACCCTGGAGGAGCGCCTGCAGACGGTCCGGGCCTCGGCCGAGGAGATGATCCGGCCGTCGCTGTACGGGCAGGCGATCATCATCCTGGTCTACGGGCCGCTCCTGACCTTCACGGGGGTCGAGGGCAAGATGTTCGAGCCGATGGCGCTGACCGTGATCCTCGCGCTGGCCTGCGCGTTCGTCTTGTCGCTGACCTTCGTGCCGGCCATGATCGCCATCGTGATCACCGGCCGGGTCACCGAGGCCGACAACCCGCTGATCCGGGGCCTGAAGGCGGCCTACCGGCCGCTGCTCGCCGCGGCGATCCGGGCGCCGGCGCCGTTCCTGGGGGCGGCCCTGCTGCTGCTGGCCGGGGCCGGCCTGCTGGCGGCCCGGCTCGGCACCGAGTTCATCCCGCTCCTTGACGAGAAGAGCATCGCGCTCAACGCCAGCCGGATCCCCTCGACCTCCCTGACCCAGTCGCAGGCGATGCAGCTCAAGGTCGAGGAGGTCGTGGCTGGCTTCCCGCAGGTGGCCACCGTGTTCTCGAAGACCGGCACCGCCGAGATCGCCTCCGACCCGATGCCGCCGAGCGCCTCGGACACCTTCGTGATCCTGAAGCCGCAGGCGGAGTGGCCCGATCCCACGCTCACCAAGGCGGCCCTGCAGGCGCAGATCGAGGCGGCCGTGGGCGAACTCGCCGGCAACATCTACGAGTTCTCCCAGCCGATCCAGCTGCGCTTCAACGAGCTGCTGGCCGGGACCCGGGGCGACCTCGCCGTCAAGGTG
Source organism: Methylobacterium sp. CM6246 (assembly GCF_054818005.1). Taxonomy (NCBI): domain Bacteria; kingdom Pseudomonadati; phylum Pseudomonadota; class Alphaproteobacteria; order Hyphomicrobiales; family Methylobacteriaceae; genus Methylobacterium; species Methylobacterium sp. CM6246. Next base: position 3,388,378 of record NZ_JBTXKY010000001.1, on the reverse strand, counting down.
TTCGGCGACGCGTTCGAGCCGATGCTCAAGACCGCCAACCAGATCGCCGCGATCCTGCGTGGCATCGACGGGGCCGACGACGTGAAGGTCGAGCAGATCGCCGGCCTGCCGGTCTTCGAGATCGGGATCGACCGGACCGAGGCGGCGCGGCTGGGCCTCAGCACCGGAGCGATCCAGGAGGTGATCGGCGCCGCGATCGGCGGCCGGGAGGCCGGTTCCGTGTTCGAGGGCGACCGGCGCGTCCCGATCGTGGTGCGCCTGACCGACGCCGTCCGGGAGGACCGCGAGGCCCTGGAGAACCTGCCCGTCCCCCTCCCCCCGGGACCGAACGGCAAGGTCGCCTCCGTGCTGCTGCGGCAGGTCGCCAGCTTCTCGGTGACCGAGGGGCCGAACCAGATCTCGCGGGAGAACGGCCAGCGGCGTGTCGTCGTCACCGCCAACGTGCGCGGCCGGGACATCGGTTCGCTGGTAGACGAAGCGCAGGCGAAGGTCGCCGAGCAGGTCGCGCTGCCGGCCGGCTCCTACGTGACCTGGGGTGGCCAGTTCGAGAACCTCGCCTCGGCCCGGCGGCGCCTGACCCTGGTGGTGCCGGTCTGCTTCGGCCTGATCTTCCTGCTGCTGACCTCGGCGCTCGGCAGCGCGCGCGACGCGCTCCTGGTGTTCTCCGCGGTGCCGCTGGCGCTCACCGGCGGGATCGCGGCCCTGTGGCTGCGGGGCATGCCGCTGTCGGTGCCGGCCGCGGTCGGGTTCATCGCGCTCTCGGGTGTCGCGGTGCTGAACGGCCTGGTGATGCTGAGCTTCATCAAGCAGCTCGTCGCCGAGGGCCGGCCCCTGCGGGCGGCGATCCTGGAGGGGGCCGTGACCCGCCTGCGGCCCGTGGCGATGACCGCCCTGGTCGCGTCCCTGGGCTTCGTCCCGATGGCGCTCGCCGCCGGAACGGGCGCCGAGGTGCAGCGGCCGCTCGCCACCGTGGTGATCGGCGGCCTGATCAGCGCGACCCTGCTGACCCTGGTGGTCCTGCCGGCCCTCTACGCGCGCTTCGGGAGGGCCGAGCGGGCCGCGGCCCCGGCCGAGCCCGGCAGGTCGGACTCAGCTTGTAGGCCGGACTCAGCTTGTAGGCCGGACTCAGCTTGTAGGCCGGACTCAGCTTGTAGGTCGGACTCGGCCGGCAGGCCCCTGCCCTTGACCAGGCCGTAGACCGCCGGGATCACGATCAGGGTCAGGAGCGTCGAGGAGGCCATGCCGCCGATCATCGGCACGGCGATCCGCTGCATCACCTCGGAGCCCGCGCCGGTGCTCCACAGGATCGGCAGGAGGCCGGCCATGATCGCCACGACGGTCATCATCTTCGGGCGGAGCCGCTCCACCGCCCCGACCATGATGGCCGCGCGCAGGTCCGCGCGGGTGAGGGGCCGCCCGGCGCGGGCCGCCTCCGCGCGCCGCTCGGCGAGCGCCTGGTCGAGATAGACCAGCATCAGGATCCCGGTCTCGGCGGCGACGCCGGCCAGCGCGATGAAGCCCACCGCCACGGCGACCGACAGGTGGAACCCCATCGCCCACATCAGCCAGACGCCGCCGACCAGCGCGAAGGGCAGCGACAGCAGCACGATCAGCGTCTCGGTCACCCGGCGGAACACGAGGTAGAGCAGCAGCACGATCACCAGCAGGGTCGCCGGGACGACGATCCGCAGCCGGGCCTCGGCCCGCTCCAGGGCCTCGAACTGGCCGCTCCACTGGAGCGTCACGCCCTCGGGCAGCGGTACCGCGCGCGCCACCACGTCCCGCGCCTCCGCGACGTAGCCGCCGAGGTCGCGCCCGGCGATGTCGACGTAGAGGTAGAGCGCGGGCCGCCCGTTCTCGCTCCGGATCGACGTCGGCCCGCGTACGAGCTGGATCGTCGCGACCGCCCCCAGCGGCACGGTCCCCCCGCCCGGGAGCGCCACCTGGACGTCATCGGCGATCGCCTGCGGGTCGGACCGCAGGGCCCGCGGGTAGCGCACGCTGACGCCGTAGCGCTCGCGCCCCTCAACGGTTGTGGTGACGGTCGCGGCGCCGAGCGCGGTGGCAACGACGTCCTGGACGTCGCCGACGGTAAGCCCGTAGCGGCCGAGCGCCTCCCGATCGGGGGTGATGTCGAGGAAGGTGCCGCCCACCACCCGCTCGGCATAGGCGCTCGCGGTGCCCGGGACCGTGCGGATTGCCGCCTCGACCGTCCGGGCGACCGGTTCCAGGGCGGCGAGGTCCGGGCCGAACAGCTTGACGCCCACGGGGGTGCGGATGCCGGTGGCCAGCATGTCGATCCGGGCCCGGATCGGCTGGGTCCAGGCGTTGGACACGCCGGGAAACTGCAGGGCCTTGTCCATCTCGGCCCGCAGGCTCGCCAGCGTCACCCCGGGCCGCCACGCCTCCGGGGCCTTGAGCCGGATGATCGTCTCGAACATCTCCAGCGGCGCCGGGTCGGTCGCGGTGCCGGCGCGTCCCGCCTTGCCGTAGACCGAGGCGACCTCCGGGAACGTCTTGATGATCCGGTCCTGGGTCGCCAGCAGCTCGGCCGCCTTGGTGATGGAGAGGCCCGGCAGGGTCGTGGGCATGTAGAGCAGCGTGCCCTCGTTGAGCTCGGGCATGAATTCCGAGCCGAGCTGGCGCGCCGGCCAGATCGTGGCGGCCAGCATCCCGAGCGCCAGGACGAGCGTCAGGATCCGCGCCCGCAGCACCGCGGCGATCAGCGGCCGGTAAACCCCGATCAGCAGCCGATTCACCGGGTTGCGGTGCTCCGGGACGATCCGGCCGCGCACGAACAGGATCATCAGCGCCGGCACCAGGGTCACCGACAGCAGCGCCGCCGCCGCCATCGCGAAGGTCTTGGTGACGGCGAGCGGCCCGAACAGCCGGCCCTCCTGGCTCTCCAGGCTGAAGATCGGCAGGAACGAGACGGTGATCACCAGGAGCGACAGGAACAGCGACGGCCCGACCTCGGCGGCGGCCCCGACCAGGATCTCGGTGCGCGGCCGGCCCGGCGGCGCGCGCTCCAGGTGCTTGTGGGCGTTCTCGATCATCACGATGGCGGCGTCGATCATCGCCCCGACCGCGATGGCGATGCCGCCCAGGCTCATGATGTCGGCGCCGAGCCCGAGCGCCCGCATCGCCGCGAACGCCATCAGGATCCCCACCGGCAGCATCAGGATCGCCACCAGCGCGCTGCGCAGGTGCAGCAGGAACACGACGCAGACCAGCGCGACGATCGCGCATTCCTCGACCAGGGTGTGGGTCAGCGTCGCGATCGCGGCGTCGATGAGTTGCGACCGGTCGTAGACCGGCACGATCTCGGTGCCCGACGGCAGGCTCCTGGCGATCTCGTCGAGGCGATCCTTGACGCTCGCGATGACGGCGCGGGCGTTGGCGGCGAAGCGCTGCACCACGATGCCGCCCGCGACCTCGCCGGCCCCGTCGAGTTCGGCGATCCCGCGCCGCTCGTCGGGCCCGATCTCGACCCGGGCGACGTCGCGCACCCGCACCGGCGTGCCGTTGTCGGTCTTGAGCACGACGGCGCCGATGTCTGCGGTGCCCTTGAGGTAGCCCCGGCCGCGCACCACCACCTCGAACTCGGACAGCTCGACCGTGCGGCCGCCGACATCGGCGTTGCTCGCCCGGATGGCCTCGCGCAGGCGGTTCAGGCTGATGCCCCGCGCCCGCAGGCGGTTCGGGTCGACCACCACGGTGTACTGCTTGACGAAGCCGCCCACCGGGGCGACCTCCGCCACCCCCTCCCCGCGCGAGGCCGCGAACCGGACCACCCAATCCTGCAGGGAGCGCAGCTCGGCGAGCGTTCGCTGCCGGGCCAGGATCACGTATTGGTAGACCCAGCCGATCCCGGTGGCGTCGGGCCCGAGCGTCGGGATCACCCCGGCGGGCAGGCGGCCGCCGGCGCCGTTGAGGATCTCGAGCACCCGCGAGCGCGCCCAATACGGGTCGGTGCCGTCTGCGGAGATGACGGTGACGAACGAGACCCCGAACATCGAGACCCCGCGCACGACCTTGGCGCGCGGCACGGTCAGCATCGCGGTGGTCAGCGGGTAGGTGACTTGGTCCTCGACCACCTGCGGCGCCTGGCCCGGATACTCGGTGTAGACGATGGTCTGCACGTCCGAGAGATCCGGGATCGCGTCCAGCGGCAGGGTGCGCAGGGCCTGGACTCCCGCCGCTACCGCGAAGACGGTGCCGATCAGCACGAGCACGAGGTTGCGCGCCGACCAGGCGATCAGCCGGGCGATCATCGCCCGGCCTCCCCGTCGGCCGGCGGGGCGGCGAGGCTTGCCAGCGCCGCCTTCAGGTTGCTCTCGGCGTCGATCAGAAAATTCGCCGCGGTGACGACCCGCTCACCGGCCCGGAGGCCCGCGCGGATCTCGACGTAGCCCTCGCCGCGCTGCCCGATCTCGACCGCGCGGGGCGCGAACCGCCCCTCCCCGGCCTCGATCAGCACCGCCTGGCGCGCGCCGGTCTCGATCACGGCCCCCTCGGGCACCGCCACCACCGGCTCGGTGGAGCCCGTGGCGATCTCCACATCGGCGTACATGTCGGGCAGGAGCAGCCCGTCCGGGTTCGGCAGCGCGATGCGGATGCGGGTCGCGCGGGTCTCGCGGTTCACCTGCGGGTAGATCATCCCGACCTGGCCGGTGGCAGTCCGGCCGGGCACCCGCACGGTCGCGGCCTGGCCCACGCGGATGCCGGCGAGATCGCGCTCCGGCACGTCGGCCAGCACCCAGACCTGCGACAGGTCGGCGATCCGGAACAGGGTGTCGCCGGCCGCGGCCTTCATGCCCTCCACGGCCCGGCGCTCCAGGACCAGCCCGTCCCGGGGCGAGGCCCAGGTGATCGCCCGCGGCACCGTCCGGGTGCGCTCCATCTCGGCGATCACGGCCTCGGAGACGTTCAGGTTGCGGATGCGGCGCCGGGCGCCGTCGAAGCCCGGATTGGCGATGAGCTGCGCGGCGGCGGCGTTGATCTCCGGCGCGTAGACCGAGACCAGATTCTGCCCCTTCCGGACCCGGTCGCCGGTGGTGACGTCCTCGACATGGTCGACATAGGCGTCCGCGCGAGTCGCCACCACGGTGACCCGGCGCTCGTCGAGCGCCACCGTGCCCGGCACCCGCACCGGCCGGGACACGACCCGGCGCTCGACCACGGCGCTGCGCACGCCGGTGCGCTGGATCCGGCCCGGCGAGACCGTGACGGTGTCCGGGTCCGGGTCGCCGCCGGCGTAGACCGGGATGTAGTCCATCCCCATCGAATCCTTCTTGGGTATCGGCGAGGTGTCGGGCAGGCCCATCGGGTTGCGGTAGTAGCGCACCGTCCGGCCGGGATCTTTTTTTGGCCCGTCGCCCTCCCCCGGCCCGGCCCGACCCGGAACGTCCTCCGTGGCGGGCCGGTCGAATCGGAGATCCTCGCTGGCCTGGACGGCCCGGAACAGGCGCCCGTCCTCGGTCATCATCGGCGACAGGGAATAGACCGGCTTGCCGTCCGGATCCTGGTAATAGACCACCGGCCCGGTGGCGGCGGACGGCTCGGCGGCGAAGCCCGCCCAGGCCCGCGCGAACAGCGGGATCGGATCGGGGCCGCCCATGCGTCCCGCCCCATAGCCGGCGCCCCCCGCCGCCAGGGCGGCGACGGTTCCGGCCAGCCAAACCGGGCGGCTCACGGCACGGCCTGGAAGACGAGCTTGTCGCTGACGGTGCCGGCCTCGCCCTGGACCTTCGCGCCCAGCGACAGCCGCCAGCCCCCCGCCATGGTGAGCTTGGTCCTGAAACGGTAGAGGCCCGGCTCCGTGGACGGGAGCTGCGCGAGGGTCGAGGTCATCTCGTCCATGCTGTCCGGGGCCATGTCGATGCGCTTGGCGAAGATCACCGCGTCGGTGACCGGCTGGCCGCTGCGCGTGTCGACCAGGCGGACCGTCAGGACCGCCTCGCCGACCTTGGCCTCCCGGGTGACGAGTTCGAACCGGTAATCCGCCGGCGCGGCGCGGGCCGGAGCGCACAGGGCAGTGCCGACGAGCGCGGCCGTGCAGGCGCGCGCCAAGGATCGGGCAACGGATTGGGCAACGGATTGGAAGGTCACACAGAATCTCCTGAACACGATGGCCGGCCGCACGGGCGTGCAGCCTCACGCGGGCGTCATGGCCCGCGGCATCGGGTTCAGGCTCGGGGCGGCTCGGGCGGCGGCGTTCCGGTCACGCTGGCGAACCGTGCCGCCTTCCGGGCGAACAGAGGCGCTCCGGTGGCGAACGGCACCGGCAGGCCGACCCCGGACGGCGGCAAGGAGGCGAGGCCGGCGAGGCACAGGGCCATCAGCGGGCAGCCCTTGAGACAGCCCGTGGACCCGTCCCCGTCCCCGGGCTGCTGGTCCGGCGGCGTCGCGGCCTCGGGCGGGCAGCAGGGCATGGCGTCCATGGCGGCGCCCGCCATGTTGTCCTTCTGCGCCAAGTCCTTCTGCGCCAAGTCCTTCTGCGCCAAGTCCTTCTGCGCCAAGTCCTTCTGCGCCAAGTCCTTCTGCGCCAAGTCCTTCTGCGCCAAGTCCTTCTGCGCCAAGTCCTTCTGCGCCAAGTCCTTCTGCGCCAAGTCCTTCTGCGCCAAGTCCTTCTGCGCCAAGTCCTTCTGCGCCAAGTCCTTCTGCGCCAAGTCCTTCTGCGCCAAGTCCTTCTGCGCCAAGTCCTTCTGCGCCAAGTCCTTCTGCGCCATCGCGTGGCCGTGCTCATGCGGCGCGGCCCGCTCCGCTCGGGCCATCGTCGGCGCATGCATGCCGGCGACCGCCGCAGGGGCGGCGACCGGAAGCAGGGCGAGGCTGAGAACCGCCAGGAGCGGAAGCAGCCGCCGAAGGGCCAGCCAGAGGATCACGGTGTCAGGATGCCAGCTTTCTGGGCGAGGCGGAAGCGCCTCATCGTTCACCGGCGATCCGATGCCGGTTCGCGCGGGTCGCGCGCGCAGTCTGAGCGTCCTCGGCGGGTGATCAGCCGCGCCAGCCGCGGCCGCAGGGGCAGGGACAACCGGTAGGCCGCCTCCGCGACGGGCAGGATGGGCCGCAGCCCGAAGACGCGCAGCTCGACGAGGCGGCCGAGCCAGCGCCAGTTCGGCAGGACGCGCCACAGCCGCGCGAACGCCGCCGCCCCCGACACGAGCCGGCCGTCCGCGCCGCGCACGTGGAAGCGCCGCAGGGCGTCGCCCCGGTCGAGATCCGGCCCCAGGCCGGCCGCCGGCGCATCGCGCCCGACATCGACGAAGGCGATCCGCTCGGCCCCGCGGCAGTCGCGGTAATGGCCGATCTCGGCCCGGCAGAGCGGGCAGCCGCCATCGTAGTAGACGGTCAGGTCGGAGCTCATCGGATCAGCGCTCATGGTTTGCCGGGCGACACCTCACCCCGTGCCCGCAGCGAGAGAGGTGGGCCGGCAGCGATCGGGTTTCGGTGCAGGCCCTGATCCAACGCCGGAGCACTCCGATCGCCCCGCGGGCGGACGTTGTCTCAGGGTCGCAGATGGTCCGGCCCGTGCCTTGGAAACCGTGCCGATGCCGGGCGAGGCTGACACAGCCGGTTGCGCGAGGGGGCCGAAAAGGCTGTCGGGCCGCAAGGTTCTGCGGGACGGATGGTGGGCCCGGCAGGACTCGAACCTGCAACCAGACCGTTATGAGCGGTCGGCTCTAACCATTGAGCTACAGGCCCTGCGCCCACTCGAACGGATAGCCGATCGGGGGGCGCCCGTCACCCGGATTTCGTCGGAGCGCGGGGGCGCCGGGGGCGGGGCGCGGGCAGACTTGCAGTCGGACTTGCTGGCTCCACCGGGGTGGTGTCCTTGATCCGCCACAGGGTGCGGGCCAGAATCGAGCGGTACGGCGCGAAAGCGGCCGCAACGGCGCGCGTGTCGGTGCTGTCGGTGAGCCGGCGCAGGCAGCCCACCGCCGCCACGTCGCCCTCGGGCCAGATGTCCGGGTCGTGGAAGTGGAAGATCCCGACCATGTCGGCGGTCCAGGGGCCGACGCCCCGGATGCCGCACAGGATCGCGGCGCGCTCGGTGTGCGGCAGTCCAGCGAGTTCGGGGCCGAGCAGGCCCGCCGCCTCGGCGGCGACGATCGCCTGAAGGGCGCGGACCTTGTTGCCCGAGATCCCGCAGCCCCGGAGCAGCGCCGGGTCTCCGGCCTCGAACAGCCCGCGCGGGCTCGACCCCGCCGCCGTCGCGGCGGCCTCGACCCGCGACCAGATCGCCGCCGCGGTACGGGTCGAGAGCTGCTGGTTCACGACCTCGACGAACAGACGGTCGGCCACGCAGGCGTGCGGCGGCGGGTCGATCCGGAGCGGGCCGGCCTGCCGGATGGCGGCCTCCAGGCGTGGATGCGCCCGGGCGGCGTCCAGCAGGTGCGCGTAGGCGGTGGGGTCGAGCATCGCGGCGAAGATTAGAGTGCGCGCCACCGAAGTGGAGACCGGTTCGGCGCAAGCGAGCGCGTTGAGATAAGGATTGAGAGCCGGTCCCGATTGCAACGCGATCTGGAGCGGCGCTTAGGGACCGGCCGCCGATGCGGCGATCGGTGCGATCCCCCCGGTGGCGGGCACGATGCCGCGCGCGCCTTGCTGGGCGCCCGCCCCGATCCACTTCGGAGCGGCGTCGGACGCGAAGGCGGGCATGATGGACGGCGCCCTCGGATGCGGTGACAGCTCACGGTATGGCGCTCTTCTTCACCGCGGACACGCATTTCGGCGATCCGCACATCCTCCGCCACCGCCGGGCGCGGTACGACAGCGTCACGGCGCATGACGCGGCCCTGGTCGCAGCCTGGAACGCCGTGGTCGGCCCCGACGACGCGGTCTGGCATCTTGGCGATTTCGCCGCGGGGGCGAGCCGGGAGCATTGCGCGGCGATGTTCGCCCAGCTCAACGGCACCAAGCGGCTGATCCGGGGCAACCACGATTCCAACCGCGTGCTCGATCTGCCCTGGGCGGACCCGCCCGTGGACAGCGCCCGGATCTCGGCCCTGGATTCCCAGGGCCGGCAGCACCGCCTGTTCCTGTCGCACTACGCGCACCGGGCCTGGCCGGGCCTGTGGCGGGAGACCCGCCACCTCTATGGGCACAGCCACGGCTGGCTGCCCGATACCAGCCGCTCCTGCGATGTCGGCGTCGATGCCTGGGACGACACCCCGGTCGGCCTCGACGCCATCCTGGCGCGCCAGGACGCGGCCGAGCTGGTGCCGGAGGAGATCGCCCGGCACGGGCTGCGCTGACCTCCGCGGAGGGCACCGCGATCTCAATTCCGGGCCGCGTCGTTTCGTGTGGCCGCCCTATGTGCCGGAGCGGATCGCGATCGCCACGGGAGGCCGCTATGACCGAACCCCTTGCTCCGCCCGCCTGGACGGCCGCCGCCGCGCGAGCCGCCGCCGATCTCGGGCTCGGGAGCAGTTTTGCCGAGCTGGATGCAGAATCCTGGGCGCGGCTGCGCGCCCGCGCCGCCGAGATCCTGACCGCGCAGGGCAGCCCCCCGCCGCCGGATTGGGAGCGCGCGCTGGCCCGGGCCCTGGACCGGGCCGATCCGGATGTCCTCGCTCATGACGAGGCCGACGCCGTGCTGGCCGAGCAGGGCGAAGTGTTCGCCCCGGAGGACGACGCTTGAAGCCTCGTCCCGAACCGTAGCCGCCGGCGTTCGGACGAAGACGATGCGCCGGAATCGCGTGCCGCCCGGGACTTCGTGACGGCGTGTGGTTGCCGTCGCGCCGGTCGAGGCCGATGTAGGTGGAATGCCACGTCCCGATCACCAGCACGCCGCCCCGCGATCCGCCCCCACAGCCCTGAGGGTCTTCCCGGTCTCAAGCGAGGCCCCGGTCCTCGATGCGCAAACGCGGACGCGCCTGGGGCGCCAGCTGCGCGCGCTCTATGACCCGGTGATCGATGAGGTGCTGGATCCGAGGCTGGCGGAGCTGCTGCAGCAGCTCGACGCCGATCGCGCGGACGAGACCGGACGCTGAGGGGATCCGGGATGGGGCTCCCGTCGATGGATCGGGGGGATGTCACACCGACGGGAGCTGAGCCGGGACGACGAATCGACCCAACCCGTCCTATGTCGCCCAGGAACGACCCCGGGCGCCTTCACCTAAGTCAAATTTTCTGTCGAATACAGAGGGTGATGTGACGAAGATGGGTATTCGTCGGTGGAGAGCGTGGCTGCGGCGTCAGGCCGACGTCCCGGTCACCGACAGCATCACCCCGTCGTTGCCGATCTCGGCACCGGTGTAGCCCAGCATGCGGGCGAGCTGCTCGCGGGCACGCCACACCCGGCTCTTCACGGTGCCGATCTGACACTGCATGACGGCTGCGGCTTCCTCGTAGCTGAGGTTCTCGATCGCCACGAGGACCAGTGCCTCGCGCATCACCGGGGCGAGCCGGTCGAGGGCGGCGCGCACGTCCTGCAGGTCGAGATGGCCGCCCTGCTCCGGCACACTGGTCAACCGCTCAGCGTAGCTGCCGTCGGTGTCCGCGACCTCGCGACCCTGCTTGCGGTGCTGGCTGTAGAACACGTTGCGCAGGATCGTGAAAAGCCAAGCCTCCAGGTTGGACCCGGGGGTGAAGCCGGCTCGTCCGCGCCAGCCCCGCAGCAGCGTGTCCTGCACGAGGTCATCGGCCGCGGCGGGGTCTCGGGTCAACGAGACGGCGAAGCGGTGTAGGGCCGGCACCACCTTCAGCAGGCCGGCGCGGAAGTCGGCCTCCCGTTCGACCTCCCCCGAGACCGGCTCTGAGGCCTGGTCCTTGGCGAGCGCGGCGTCCAGGCGCGCCAACAGGTCGGCAAAGCGATCCGAGGCGGCCGCCGGAGTCGGGCCGACCGCGTCGTAGGTCAGGCCGAGCAGCGTCCCGAGGTGGATGCGGATCGCGTCCGGCAGGCCATGCCGGATGTCGCGGGCCGGATCGGGCAGGGTGTGGCCTTCGGTGTCTGGCATCAGGTCCGGGCATCGACGGCGGGCCTATCGCGCCCGTCGCATTCGCTTGTGGCGCGCCCACGCGGCTCTCGCGCCAACATGGGTTTAGACCGTGTTGCCGCGACACTGAGACGAACCAATACAAGCAAGCGTGACGGGCCGAGGTGTCGGGGCCGAAGACGAACGGACCCGCGAACCGGCGGGCTCGCAACGGCGTTCCCTGTCGGATCCGTCTCCTTCCGGAGGCCGACCGGACTTGGTTCCTGAACCCGTAGCGAGGCGTGTCGATGGCTTCCCCCGATCCCGATCGCACCGTGCCCCGCGACACCGGGGGGCACGCCTCGACGGTCTGGACCCTGGCGCTGGCCACCGCGCTCGTCGGCCTGGTTGCGTTCCCGCGGCGGTCTGCCGCCCCGGTTCCTGCCTCCGCCCCGGCCGGCGCGGAGCCGGGCCGCCGGTCCGCCTTCGCGGGCTCCTCGGAACCCGCGCCCGCGCACGAGGGCGGCGAGGCCCGGGCGGTCGCGAGCCGCCAGGCCGATCGCGGGCGGGGCGCCAGCCATCCGGCCGAAATTCCCGCCAAGGGCTGGAAGGACATCGCGCTGCGCACCTACCGGGACATCGGCGAGAACCGCCTGTCGCTGATCGCGGCCGGCGTCACCTTCTTCACCCTGCTGGCGATCTTCCCGGCCGTCGCCGCGCTGGTCTCCTGCTACGGCCTCGTGGCCGACGCCTCGACCATCAACGACCAACTCGCCAGCCTTCAGGGCGTCCTGCCCCAGGGCGCCCTTGAGATCATCGGCGACCAAGTCAAGCGTCTGAACGAGAAGGGCAACACCGCGCTGGGCCTGAGCCTGGTCGTCAGCATCGTCCTGTCGGTCTGGAGCGCCAACGGCGGCGTGAAGCACGTCTTCGACGCCCTCAACATCGTCTACAACGAGCGCGAGAAGCGCAATTTCGTCCTGCTCAACGTCGTCTCCCTCGGCTTCACCGCGGGGGCGCTGGCGTTCCTGATCCTGGCTCTGGCCGCGGTCGTGGTGCTGCCGGTGGTGCTGACCTATGTCGGGCTCGGGACCGATGCCTGGTGGCTGACCCTGCTGCGCTGGCCGGCGCTGCTCGTGGCAGTCCTGCTCGGGCTCGCCCTGCTCTACCGCTACGGTCCGAGCCGGGACGCGCCGCGCTGGCGCTGGGTCACCCCCGGGGGCGCCGCGGCGGCCCTGCTGTGGCTCGTCGCGTCGCTGCTGTTCTCCTGGTACGTCGCCCATTTCGGCAGCTACAACAAGACCTACGGCTCCCTCGGCGCGGCCATCGGCTTCATGACCTGGATCTGGATCTCGACCATGATCGTGCTCGCCGGTGCCCAGCTGAACGCCGAGATCGAGCATCAGACCGCCGAGGACACCACCGTGGGTGAGCCGCAGCCCCTGGGCACGCGACGCGCCCAGATGGCCGATTCCGTGGGAGCCGCCGCCGCGTGACGGGGCGGCCAAAGGGCTCAGCGGTGGTTAACACAGGTTAGCGCGGGCACGCCCGGTCGCGGCATAAGCCGTCGCCTGCAACCAGACTTCGACGCTCGGGCCGCAATATACCTGTGACAACAGTCGTCTTCGTGCGGTGGGCATCCATCGGCAGCGTCGTCGCGTGGTTTGGGGCGCGCCGCGACTGCTCGGATCCCTCTTTCCACGCCCGCCCACCCGCCGCGTGCCGGCCGCGGGCGGGACGATCCAGCTACGGATGGACGGACGGTTCGGAACCGCATCGGCATTGCGGCCGCTGACCGGAGGCCGCCGTGAACAACCCGTTCGTGCGGAAGATGGAGCGGCACGTCCGGCTCGGGCCCGAGGACCGCGCCGCCCTCGACGGCCTCGCCCGACAGCATATCCGCCCCGTCGCGCCGCGTCAGGACATCGTCGGGCAGCACGAAGACCCGCACCACACCCACCTGATCCTCGACGGCTGGGCCTGCCGCTACAAGCAGTTTCCGGACGGTCGGCGAGCGATCGTCTCGCTGCTCCTGCCGGGCGACCTGTGCGACCCCTCCCCGGCCCGCTGGCCTCGCCTTGACCACGCCATCGGGGCGATCACGCCGGTCACGGTCGCCCGGATCGCGCCGGACCAGATCGGCGAGGCGATCCGGACCCGGCCGGCGGTGGAGGAGTGCCTGTGGCGCGAGATGCGCGACACCACGGCGCTCCAGCGCGAGTGGATCGCCAGCGTCGGGCGCCGTTCGGCGATCGAGCGCCTCGCGCACCTGTTCTGCGAGCTGTACCTGCGGCTCGCCCGGGTCGGCCTCGCCGAGGGAAACACGATCCCGATGCCGATCACCCAACCCGACCTCGCCGACGCCCTCGGCCAGACCAGCGTGCATATCAACCGTACCCTGAAGGCGCTGCGCACCGGCGGCCTCATCGCTCTGCGGGGCCGGCGCCTGACGATCCACGACCTTGACGGGTTGATGGAGCGCGGCCTGTTCGACCCAGCCTACCTGCATCTGGCCTGAGACACCTGGCATGAGACCGGCGTACCGGCCCGGACCCCCGCCGGCGGCTGTAACATGCGCTCGGACGCGGCGGCTGCCGGGATCCGCGCCTGAGCCATGGCGGGATACGCTTGCTCAAAGATTGATTTTCAGGATAGTATTTAACCAAATGCCGTCAATCGGCGGATATATATGGGCGATTGAATTGAGTGTGCTCTACTTATTGCGGTTATATAGTTATTTTATACTAATCGTATATAACCGGATTCCGAATTTCTACGGGCTCAACGGCGCGCGGCGAGCGCTGTTGCGCAATATTGGCGTCCGAATCGGAGCAAAATCACATATTTCCAGTCCCATCATTTTTGAACAAAGTCTCAACGACGAGGCTATAAGAGGTCTTACGATTGGGTATCAAACATTCATCAATTCCGATGTCCGATTTGCCTGCCGGAGCGCGCGGATCGAGATCGGTAATCGATGCATGGTCGGTTCCAGGGTAAGCTTCGAAACATCGACGCATGATCTCGTCATCGACGCGTTCCACGATAGAACAAGCATAACGCGTCAGACATTCCACAAAGACATCATCGTGCATGACGGTGTCTGGATCGGAGCCGGGGCAATCATTTTGTGCGGCGTTACGATCGGAGAACAATCTATAGTTGCGGCTGGATCTGTCGTGACCAAGGATGTCGAGGCGGGAGTCTTGGTCGGTGGCGTGCCCGCGAAGACGATAAGGCGGCTGGTCCCGAACTGAGATGGATCGTCAGGCCTCAGCGGCCCGGTTCTACAGGACGCGTCGGCCGGAGCTCACCCTCGGTGGGCCCCTCCAACCGCTCCGCGGCGCGTAATCCGGAGCCGCCGCGCTGACGGACGACGGCTCCGCCCGGACCGACGGCGATACGCCGCGTCGCCGCGATGGGTCCGCGTCCCTTGCCTTCGGCCGGCGGCGGCCGATCTGAACCGCATCAGGCAACCGGTTCGAGCCGACCGACAGACCATGCACATCCATCTCGACGCACTCGGCGGCGTCGCCGGCGACATGTTCGCCGCCGCGTTGCTGGATGCTTTTCCCGAGCATCTCGAGGGCGTGCGCGCCAGCGTGCGGGCCGTCGATCCGCGCATCGCCTGCACCACGTCGCAGCACAACGACGGCATCCTGCGGGGCCTGCGCTTCGCGGTCTCGGCCCCCGAGGCTGAGATGCCTGCGCCGCATCGGCACGGCGGCCACTCGGCCCATCCGGACCGCCACGATCACCATGCCACGCACGATCACGCCCACGACCCGACGCACGGGCACGCGGACCACCTGCCGCATCACGGCCACCGGCCCTGGTCCGAGATCCGCGGGGATCTCGACCGGGCGAACCTTGCGCCGGCCGTCCGGGCGCATGCGCTGGCGATCTTCGGGCACCTCGCCGAGGCCGAAGCCCGGGTCCACGGCATCGCGGTCGACGCGGTGGCGTTCCACGAGGTCGGCGCCTTCGATTCGATCGCCGACATCGTCGCCGCCGCCCACCTGATCGCCGCCCTCGAGGTGCGCAACTGGAGCGTCTCGGCCCTGCCGCTGGGCTCGGGCCGGGTCCGGACCCAGCACGGCCCCCTGCCGGTGCCGGCCCCCGCCACCACGCTCCTGCTCGAAGGCTTTCCGACCCTCGACGATGGGATCCCGGGGGAGCGCGTGACCCCCACCGGCGCGGCGATCCTGCGCCATCTCTGCGGTGAGGCGCCCGGGCGCGGCCGGCCCGCCGGCACGCTCGGGCCCAGCGGGATCGGTTTCGGCACGAGGGTCCTGCCGGGCCTGAGCAATTGCCTGCGCGCCCTCGTGCTGGAGGAGGCGCCCGCCGCTCATCCCGGCCGGGACGACCTGGTGGTGATCGCGTTCGAGATCGACGACCAGTCGGGGGAGGATTTGGCAATGGGCCTCGACCGCCTGCGCGCGGAGCCCGGCATGCGCGACGTCGTGCAGATGCCGGTGCTGGGCAAGAAGGGCCGGATGATGGCCCATATCCAGGCCCTGGTGCAGCCCGAGAACCTGGAGGCGGCGATCGCGGCCTGCTTCCGCGAGACCACCACGATCGGGCTGCGCCACCACCGGGTCGCGCGCGCGGTGCTCGGCCGGGAGGCCGTCACGGTCGCGCCGGAGGGCCGGCCGGTGCGGGTGAAGGTGGTCGACCGGCCGGGCGGGCGCACCGCCAAGGCCGAGGCCGACGATACGCTGGGCCAGGGAGACCACACTGCCCGGGCGCACGTGCGCCGCGAGGCCGAGCGCCTCGCCCTGCGAGAGACCACGAAGGAGGAGCGGTGACGCGCGCGCATCTCGAAGCCGTGCTGGCGGGGCTCGGTCCCGTCGCGGTGGCGGTGAGCGGCGGGGTCGACAGCCTGACGCTGGCCACCCTCGCCCACCGGCTGGCACCGGCCGCGACCCTCGTGGTCCACGCGGTCTCCCCGGCCGTGCCCGGGGAGGCGACCGCGCGGGTCCGGGCCGAGGCCGCCCGAGAGGGCTGGGACCTGCGGGTGATCGAGGCCGGCGAGTTCGCCGACCCGGCCTACCGGGCCAATCCCGTGAACCGCTGCTTCTTCTGCAAGACCAATCTGTACGGCGCGGTCCGGCACGTCACCGACCGGCAGATCCTGTCGGGTGCCAATCGCGACGACCTCGGCGAGTACCGACCCGGCCTCGACGCCGCCCGGGAGCATGCGGTGCGCCACCCCTATGTCGAGGCCGGGTTCGACAAGGCGGCCGTGCGGGCGCTGGCCCGCGACCTCGGTCTCGGCGCGGTGGCCGAGTTGCCGGCCGCGCCTTGCCTGTCGAGCCGGGTCGAGACCGGCATCCCGATCGAGCCGGAGACCTTGGCCTTCATCCACGCGGTCGAGCGTCTGGTCGGCGGCGCCCTCGATGCCGGGGCGGGCCCCAAGCGGGCGGTTCGCTGCCGGGTGCGCGCCGAGGGCGTGGTCGTGGAGCTCGACCCCGGCAGCCTCGCCGCCCTCGACGCGGAGCGCCGCGCCGCCCTGGGATCCGGCATCCGGAAGATCGCGCCGCCGCGCCTCTCAGGCGCCGTCCGGTTCGCACCCTACCGGGTCGGCAGCGCCTTCCTGACCGGAGCATTCCCCGCATGAGCGTGGCGGACGAATTCACCCTCGACTTCGCCCGGCCCGAGCGGATCGGCCTGGAGGAGGCCATCTTCTGCGCCGGCAAGAGCCCCGAGCAGATCGACGCGATCCTGGCGGCCGCACGCGAGCGGGGTGCCTCGCTGCTCCTGACCCGGCTCGACCCGGAGAAGTTCTCCCGGCTCGGGCACGCGGCGCGGCTCGATTACTGTCCGGTCTCGCGCACGGCGGTGTTCGGGCAGGGCCCGCCGGTTGCCGGTCCGGCCCGGGTGGCCGTGGTCGCGGCCGGCACCTCGGACGTCCCGGTCGCCCGGGAAGCCTTACGGACGCTCGGCTATGCCGGACGATCCGCGACGCTGTTCGCCGATGTCGGTGTCGCCGGCCTGTGGCGGCTGACCACGCGTCTGGAGGAGATCCGGGCGCATCCGGTGGTGATCGTCGCGGCCGGCATGGATGCGGCGCTGCCGAGCGTGGTCGGCGGCCTCGTCGCCGGGGCGGTGATCGCGGTCCCGACCTCCGTGGGCTACGGCGTCGCCGCAGGGGGGCGCACAGCCCTGGACGCGGTGCTGGCGAGCTGCGCCCCCGGGATCGTGGTGGTCAATATCGACAACGGCTACGGGGCCGCCTGCGCGGCCCTGCGCCTGCTCAACGCGGCGAGCCGCCTCGCCCAGGAGGCCGAACGATGATGTCCCGCCACCCGTTACCGTCCGAACCAGACACCTTCCCGAACGGAGATATCCGATGGAACGCCGCAGCTTCATCCAGGGCGCCGTGCTCGGCGCGGGGCTTACGGGCACCGGTCTCGCCGGCGCCGGCAGCGCGGGTGCGGCCGTGAGCGTCCCGCCGCTGCCGAACACCCGGCCGCAGGACCCGGCCGACCTGCCGCTGGTCACCGATCCCGGCGAACTCCGGGGCGAGATGCTCTACCGCCCGTTCGGGCGGACGTCCGAAAAGATCTCCGCGATCGGGATGGGCGGGTTCCACCTCGGCAAGAGCGCGGTGACGGATGCCGAGGCGACGCGGCTGATCCACGAAGGCGTCGATCGCGGCATCACCTTCATGGACAATTGCTGGGACTACAACGACGGCCGCTCCGAACTGCGCATGGGCGCGGCCCTGGCCGAGGGCGGCTACCGCGACAAGGTCTTCCTGATGTCCAAGATGGACGGGCGGACCAAGGAGGAGGCGCTCAAGCAGATCGACCAGTCGCTCCTGCGCCTGCGCACCGACCGGATCGACCTCGTCCAGCACCACGAGATCCTGCGCTACGACGATCCCGACCGCGTCTTCGCCGAAGGCGGGGCCATGGAGGGATTCCTGGAGGCCAAGAAGCAGGGCAAGCTGCGCTACATCGGCTTCACCGGCCACAAGGACCCGCGCATCCACCTGCAGATGCTGGCGGTGGCGCAGGAGCGCGGCTTCCACTTCGATTCCTGCCAGATGCCGCTCAACGTGATGGATGCGCATTTCCGCTCGTTCGGCCATCTCGTGCTGCCGCACCTCGTGGCCGAGGGCATCGCGCCGCTCGCCATGAAGACCTTCGGCGACGGGGTGATCCTGAAGGCCGACGCGCCGATCAAGCCGCTGGAATACCTGCACTTCTCGCTGAACCTGCCGGTCTCGGTGGTGATCACCGGCATCCAGAACCAGCGCGACCTCGATCAGGCGTTCGAGGCGGTGAAGACGTTCAAGCCGATGGACAAGGCCACGGTGGCCGAACTGCTGTCGCGCTCCAAGCCCTACGCGCTGGAGGGCAAGTACGAGCTGTTCAAGACGAGCGCGACCTTCGACGGCACCGCCAAGAACGCCGCCTGGCTGGGCGAGGACGTGCAGAGCGTGAAGAAGCTGGCGCCGACGATGGAGTAGCCGCTCCCCGAGGGACACGCCGTGCGTCGCCTTACGCCACATCCTCCAGTCGGATCGGCAGCTTGCGGATCCGGCGCCCGGTGGCGTGGTGGACGGCGTTGGCGATGGCTGCGTTGACCCCGATGATGCCGAGTTCGCCAAGCCCCTTCAGCCCGAGGGCGTCGACCTGATCGTCGGGGTCCGGCACCAGCACCGCCTCGACCGCCGGGGCGTCGGCCGAGGTCGGGACGAGGTACTCGGCGAGATCCGGGTTGCGATAGGCGGCGCCGTCCAGAACCGTCTCCTCCAGGAGCGCCGAGCCGAGGCCCCAGATCATCCCGCCCATGAGCTGGCTCCGGGCGGTCAGCGGGTTGAGGATCCGTCCCGCCGCGAAGGCGCCGGTGAGGCGGGGCACCCGGATCTCGCCGGTCTCGGCGTGGACGTGGACCTCCGCGAACTGCGCGCCGAAACCCCAGGACACGGCGTGCCCGCCCCCGCCGAGGGTCAGCCCGATATGACCCTGCCGCAGGGCCGCCAGCGCCTTCTCCCGGTCGGCGCCCGCGGGTACGAACGCGGCGAGCGTCTCGACGCCCTCGGGGCCGACCGCCTCGGCCAGCGCGATTCCGCTCCCGTCCGGGGCCGCGAGCCGCCCGCTCGCGAGGCGCAAGGTGCCCGGATCCCGGCCGGCTAGGCGACCGCCCTGCCCCGTCGCGGCCTGCGCCAGGGCCTCGCGGATCTGACCGCAGCCGAGCGCGAGGGCGTTCATCAGGCTGGTCGTCGTGCTCGATCCGCCGGAGATGCCGGCCGCCGGCAGCGCCGTGTCGCCGAGCCGGACCGCGACCCGCTCCACCGGAATGCCGAGGCCCTCGGCCGCGCCCATGGCGAGCAGCGTGGTGATGCCGTTGCCGATCTCGTGATGCGCGCAGGCGACTTCCGCGCTGCCGTCCGGAGCGAGCCGCACCCGCAGGGTCGCGGCGGCGATCTTCACCGGCCGCACCGAGGCCGCGCAGCCCAGGCCCACCCGCCAGGGGCCGTCGCGCATTGCCCCGGGGCGCGGATCCCGGCGCGACCAGCCGAAGGCCCGCGCCCCGGCATCGAAGCAGGCCATCAGCGGCCGCGTCGAGAACGGCTTGCCGGAGACGGGATCCACCGCGGTGTCGTTGATCCGACGCAGGGCGATCGGATCCATTCCGAGGGCCACCGCCACCTCGTCGACGGCGCTTTCCAGGGCGAACAGGAACGGCACCTCCGGGGGCGCCCGCATCGGCCCGGGGGTGTTGCGGTCGACCCGCACGGCCCGCTCCTCGGTCCGGATGTTCGGGCAGGCGTAGAGGCCCGCGGTCACCTCGGCCCCCTCCATGACGAACGGATCGAACCGCGAGGTCACGGTCTCGGCCTCGTGCACCAGGGCGGTGAACCGCCCTGTCCGGTCGGCGCCGAGCCGGATGGCATGGCGCGATTCCGGCCGGTAATTGGCGATGGTGAAGCATTGCCGCCGGGTCGGCACCAGCGACACCGGCCGGCCGATGCGGCGGGCCGCCAGGGCGACCAGGGCCGTGTGCTGCGACAGCGCGAACTTCGAGCCGAAATGGCCGCCGATCAGCCCCGACACCACCCGCACCTGTGCGGGATCGAGGCCGAGCTGCGCGGCGAGCCCGTGCTGCACGGCGCCGACGTAGCGGGTCGGCTCGTGCACCGTGAGGCGGTCGCCGTCCCAGGCCGCCCGGGTGGTGAACAGCTCGATCGGGTTGTGGTGCTGGATCGGGGTCTCGTAGCGCGCCTCGACCCGGATCGCGGCCTCCCGCATCCCGGCCTCGGCGTCGCCCCGGGCGATGTCGGCGTGCTGGGCCTTGAGGTCCGCGAGCCGGACCGTCTCGGCCCCGGGGGCGTCGAAGCCGCCGGAGGCCGGCTCCTCCGCGTAGGAGACCCGAACCGCGCCGGCCGCCTCCTCGGCCGCCTCCTGGGTCTCGGCCACTACCAACGCGACGATCTGGCCGGCATACGCCACCGCATCGGAGTCGAGGGGCCGGTGCGAACTGTTGGCGTAGCCGCCGGCCATCAGGTGCTTCACCGGCGCCACCGCCCCGGCAAACGTTTGGTGGGTGAAGATCGCCAGCACCCCCGGCACCCGCTCGGCTGCGGCGAGATCGAACCCGATGATCCGACCCCGGGCGATGGTGCTGGTGACCAGGGCGGCGTGGGCGGTCGCCTCCGGGCCGGGCCGGTCGGAAGCGTAGAGCGCCCGGCCGGTGACCTTGTCGGCCCCCTCGACCCGGGTATGGGCCTTTCCGAGGATTTTTCGGGAGTCTTGCGTGCCTGATTCCATGTTCGCGCTCCCGGTCCGCAGTCTCACCCGGGAGCAATCGCCGAAGCGGCCGCCCGGCTCCGCGACCGGGCGGCGGGGCGACACCGTGCAGCGGCGGGGCGGTCTTGGAGCGGCCCCGCCGCTTCGGATGGCACCCCTACGGGATCAGTCGACCACCTTGCCGTCCGGGCCGACCTTCACCGTCTGCTCCTTGTCGGCGCCAGCCACCTTGATCTCGTACTGGACCGTCGAGCCGTCCTTCTCGACCTCGGCCTCGTAGGCCTTGCCGCCGCCGGCCTTCTGCTCGGCGATGGAGAGCGCGTCCTTCAACGGGGTCTTGGCGTTCTGGAAGTCGGCGGGCTTCAGCCGGGTGAAGTAGCGCTCGATCGGCTGGTTCTCGGTCTTGTACAGGGCGCCGGTATCGGCGTTGATGCCGTATTCCACCAGCTTGCCGCTCGGGTAGACGACCTTGATGGCGTAGTGCGCCGGGTTCTTGCTGTCGGCCTTCTCGAAATCGGCGTCGATGGCGCGGCCGCCCTTCTCGTCGCCCTGCGCCTGGGCGGTCGTCAGGGCCTGGGCGAGGCCGACCTTGGCGACCTTGGCGACTTGCCACTCCTTCATGCTGCTGTCGGTCTGGGTCGCCGGCTGAGCCGGCGCGGGCGTTGCGGTCTGGGCCAGCGCGAAGCTCGTCGAGAGCGCGAGCAGGCCGGCCGCGGTGGCGAGGCGGTTGATCATGGCGTGTTTCCCTTTGCGGGTTCTGTCTCGGGACCGTGAAACGCCGCGGCCCGGATGGGGTTTCCGGCCCTGAGGAAAAACGCTTGGCTTGATCGAAGCGCCGCGGGTCCCTAGCACCACTCTCGACCGCTGCAGGGTCGGAGGCGACAGGGCGGAGGCGGCTGGCCGAAGGATTGCGTCGGCCCGCCCGGAATGCGCGACAGCGAAGGAAGCCAGCCCGTGCTTGAGCAGATCGGCGAGATCGACCCGCCCCAGCGGCTCCTGATGGGGCCGGGCCCCGTCAATGCCCATCCGCGCGTACTGCGCGCCATGTCGGCCGACCTGCTCGGGCAGTTCGACCCCGAGATGACCGCCTACATGAACGAGGTGATGGCGCTCTATCGCCCGGTCTTCGGCACCGAGAACCGCTGGACCTTCCTGGTCGACGGCACGGCGCGGGCCGGGATCGAGGCCGCCCTGGTGAGCCTGGTCGCCCCCGGCGAGCGGGTGCTGGTGGTCAATTTCGGCCGGTTCGGCCTGCTGCTCACCGAGATCCTGGAGCGGGTCGGCGCCGTGGTCGAGACCGTGGATGCGCCCTGGGGCGAGGTCGTGCCCCTGGAGGCGATCGCCGCCGCGGTTGAGCGCTTCGGCCCGAAGGTCGTGGCGACTGTGCATGGCGACACCTCGACCACCATGGCCCAGCCCCTCGACGGGCTCGGCGACCTCTGCCGCCGGGCCGGCGCCCTCTCGTACGTCGACGCCACCGCGACCATCGGGGGCATGGAGATCGCCGCCGACCGTTGGGGCATCGACGTGGTGACCGGCGGCCTGCAGAAATGCCTCGGCGGCCCGTCGGGCTCGTCGCCCATCACCGTCTCGCCGGCGGCGGCCGAGCGGATCTTCTCCCGGCGCCACGTCGAGCACGGCATCCGCCGGGACGACATCGACGACGGCTTAGGCGTGCGGATCGGCTCGAACTACTTCGACCTCGCCATGATCATGGATTACTGGTCCGAGAAGCGCCTCAACCACCACACCGAGGCGACCACCATGCTGTACGGCGCGCGCGAATGCGCCCGGGTCCTGCTCGGCGAGGGTCTGGCGGCCTGCTATCGCCGGCACGCGGCCGCCGGTCGCGCGGTCGCGGCCGGCATCCGGGCGATGGGGCTCACCGTGTTCGGCGACGACCGGTACCGGATGACCAACGTCACCGCGCTGTACATCCCGGACGGGATCGACGGCGAGGCGGTGCGGCGCCGGATGCGGGAGGATTTCGAGATCGAGATCGGCACCGCCTTCGGGCCCCTGGCCGGCAAGGTCTGGCGGATCGGCGCGATGGGCTACAACGCCCGCAAGCACAAGGTGCTGATCACCCTGGGTGCCCTGGAGGCTGTCCTGCGGGCGGAAGGCTTCACCGTTCCGCCGGGCGCCGGCGTCGCGGCGGCCCTGGCCGCCTGGAACGAGAGCCCGGCCGCCTGATCGCGGCGCGTCCCGGGATCGACCCGGCGGGCCGCGGGAGCGTATGGCTGGCCCGAGGCGTCGCCCGCCATCCGGACGGTGCGGTGCCTCGACACCGGGAGCACCTCATGAACGCGAACGAGCCGGAACCGCTGGACGACTTCACCCGCGTGCACGCGAAGCTCTCCGCGCTGGAGATCGTCCTGGGCGTCCTGATCGGGCGCCTGTCCGAGGAGAACCCGGAGATCCGCGAGGACGTGAAGCGCGACGTCGCCGCGATCCTGTCCGACATGCCGATCGAGGGGCCGAGCGAGGAACTGATCGTCACCGAGGTGCGCCGGGCCGCCGAACTCCTGACCAGCGTCTCGATCGGTTAGAGTCGCGCTCCGGATGGGGGTTGCCGGCGTCCGGGATGAGGCGATGCGCCCGTGTCCTCTCAGCGGGGCGGCATCCGCAGCGCCCCGTCCAGGCGGATCGTCTCGCCGTTGAGCATCGGGTTCTCGCAGATGTGCCGGACGAGGTCGGCATATTCCGACGGGCGGCCGAGCCGGGGCGGGAACGGCACGCTCTGGCCGAGGGCGTCCTGCACCTCCTGCGGCATCCCCGCCATCATGGGCGTCTCGAAGATCCCCGGCGCGATGGTGACGACCCGGATGCCATGCCGGGCCAACTCCCGGGCGATCGGCAGGGTCATCGCGACGACGCCGCCCTTCGAGGCCGCATAGGCCGCCTGTCCGATCTGGCCGTCGAACGCCGCGACCGAGGCGGTGTTGACGATGACGCCGCGGGCGCCTTCCGCGTCGGGCGCCTCCTGGGCGATCGCCGCGGAGGCCAGCCGGATCATGTTGAATGTGCCGACCAGGTTGACCGTCACCGCCCGGGCGAAGCTGTCCAGCCGGTGCGGGCCTTCGCGGCCGACCACCTTCTCGCCCGGTGCGATCCCGGCGCAGTTGATGAGCCCGTGCAGGTGCCCGAACGCGTCCAGCGCCGCCTGGACCGCCGCCTGCCCGTCCGCCTCGCTGGTGACGTCGGTGGCCGCGAAGCGCGCCCGCGCGCCTAGCTCCGCCGCCACCCCGGCCCCGGCCTCCCGGGCGATGTCCGCCACCACGACGCTGGCGCCGGCCGCGACGAGGCTGCGCGCCACGGCGGCGCCGAGCCCTGAGCCGGCACCGGTGACGATGTAGACGCGATCCTTGATCATCCTGGCTCCCCCGGGTGTGTCGGAGGCCCGGCGTAGCGCGGGATCGTGAAGTCCGGAAGGCCGGCCCGACGACGTCGCCCCGGACCAGCTTCACCATTGACGTGTGAATAATTCCCACATATTTAGATGAAGGTCATCGGGTGTCAGAGCGCGGTTCTCTACTCTGTTTTTGCGCGCATGATCGAAAGTAACGAAGTGTTTCTGCGGCCTTAAGACGAAAAATTTGGCCGAAGACTAGGTCTCGATACGATCCAATATGTCCCCCGTGCCCAGGCCCTCCCGCGGGCGGCCGATCCCTCATGCCTGCTCAGGACCACCATGCACGCGCCACGGATCGGGACACGGATCGAGTCATGGATCGAGACCTCCGCCCGGCAGTGGCGGCACGGGCGAATCGTCCGCAATCGTCTGGCCGAGCGCGGCCCGGCCCTGCAGGCGGCACTCCGCAAAGCCACTCCCGAGAGCGTGCTGCTGGTCGGGAACTCGCATGCCGAGTTCCTCGGGAATCCGGATTTCGGTGGCCGGCCCAGCATCAATCTCGGCCTCGGCGGCAGCACCGCGGCCGATTGCGCGACGTACCTCGCGGGCCTCCGGGCCCCGGCCCGCTGCGCGGCCGCAATCCTGATCATCGGCACCAATGACATCATGCGCTGGCGGCATCCGGAGCGGGTGGGTACGGAGCGCCGGTTCGAGGCTGCGGTCCGGCGCATCCTGCGGGTTCTGGACGCCTGGGCGGCCCAGGTCTTCGTCGCGTCCGTCCCGCCGATCGGCGCCTGGACGGCCGGCCGGGACCCCGCCGCAGTCGCAGCCTTCTCGGACCGCCTCGAAGGCCTCTGCCGGGCCGGCGGCCACAGCTTCTTCGACCCGTTCGCGGGCTTGCGCGACGGCGGTCCGGGATGCGCCGGGACGGGTCTCGCCTGCACGGGTCTCGCCTGCACGGGTCTCGCCTGCACGGGTCTTGCCTGCACGGGTCTTGCCTGCACGGGTCTTGCCTGCACGGGTCTCGCCCGCACGGGCCTCGACCCGGACGGCGTACACCTGGCGGACTACACCCGGCTGGCCGCCGAGGTGATCCGCCTGGTCGCGCTCGACCCGGCCCCGCCCGCGCCCCGGAAGCGCGCCGCGGTCCCGGCGGGCAGCCTGCGCGGGCTCCACGCCGCGGCCTGGGGCCTGCGCCCATGACGCTGCGCGCCAATCCTCGACCCGATCACCCCCGCTCGGCTACGGCGAGACCGCGTTCTCAGGCGCGGCGGCGCGACCCGGATCCGCCGGTGCGGCAATCGGGCATCCCAGGCCGATCACCCGAGCCAGAAAATCCAGCGCCGCGCGGATCACGGGCGAGCGCGTGAGGTCGGGATAGATCGCAAGCCAGACATCCCGGTTCGGCGGTTCCGGCTGGGCCGGCAGGCGGGCCAGGACCCCGTCGGCATCGCCCAGGAAACGGGGCAGGACGACGGCGCCCAGGCCGGCCCGGGCCGCCTCCTGCTGGCCGAACAGGTCGCTGGCCTGGAATACGATCGGACGGCTCCCCAGCAGGGTCCGCAGCCAGATCTGCTGGGGAACGTGGTCCAGCGCGGAATCGTAGCCGATGAAGGTCCAATCCGCCGGCGGCCGCGCGGCCTGGTCCGGGCTTGCGTAGAGGGCGAACCGCATCACCCCGATGCGGCGGATCAGGAGATCCGGGTCGTCGGGGCGGGTCAGACGCACGGCGATCTCCGCCTCTCCGCGGTCGAGGGCGGCGGTCCGGGCGGCACCGGACAGGACCAGGGTGATGCCGGGATGCGCCCGGTGGAAACGCGCGACCTGCGGGGCGATGAGGCGGGCTGCCACGGCCGGCGGAGCGCTGATCCGGACCGTGGCGACCGGTGCCGCCGCGTAGCCAAGGGCGCGGCGCTCGATCGCCTGTACGGTTCGGACGATCTCCGCCGCCAGGGCCGCGATGGCGGTCCCCTCCGGCGTCAGCGCGACCCGGCGCGGCAGGCGCTCCACCAGCCGCAGCGCCAGGGCGTCCTCCAGGGACGCGACCCGCCGGCCGATCGTCGCGTGATCGACCCCGAGGTCCCGCGCCGCAGCCGAGAGCGAGCCGGTCCGGGCGAGCACCGCGAAGTGGTGGAGATCCTGCCAATCGATCATCGGTGAAGTTTCGCACGAGGCCCGTGAAGAGACACCGAATTCTCCCACAGACTAAAACGCGGTTCTCTGTCGGGACAGGAGGTTGATCATGACGACAGTGATGACGATGACCCGGCCCGGCGCGCCGGATGTCCTGACGGCGGCCGAGATCGACATCGGTGAACCCGGTGCAGGCGAAGTCCGCATCCGGCAATCCGTGATCGGCGTGAACTTCGTCGACATCTACTTCCGGACCGGCCTCTATCCGGTCGCCGCCTATCCGGCGGTGCTCGGTTTCGAGGCGGCCGGGACGGTGGAGGCCGTCGGCCCGGGGGTCGTGTCGGCGAGCCCTGGCGACCGGGTCGCCTATCACGGCGCCCCGATGGGCGCCTATGCCGAGGCGCGTATCCTACCGGCGGAACGCCTCGTGCTGCTGCCCGCCACCCTCCCCGACCGTCTGATGGGCGGCACGATGCTGCGCGGCCTGACCGCCCACATGCTGCTGCACAAGGTCCGGGCGGTCGGGCCCGGCGACTGGATCCTGGTCCACGCCGCCGCGGGCGGGCTCGGCCAGATCGTCACCCGCTGGGCGAAGCGCCTCGGCGCGCATGTCATCGGCACGGTCGGTTCCGAGGGCAAGCGCGCGCCGGCCCTGGAGGCCGGTGCGGACGCGGTGCTCCTGCACGGCGCGGATAACTGGGCCGAGCGGGCGCGGTCCCTGGCGGATGGGCAGGGCGTGCATCTGGCGATCGACGGCATCGGCGGCGGCATGCTGGCACGGACCTTCGCGGCGGTCCGGCCGTTCGGGACCGTGGCGAGCCTCGGCCAGCCGGCCGGGCCGATCCCGCCTGTCCGCGTCGAGACGCTGGGAGGCGGGCGGTCGGTCGCGTTGATGCGACCGAGCATGATGGCCTACGCCAACGATCCGGACCTGTATCGCCGCGGCGCCGCGGACCTGATCGCCGCCCTGGAGGTCGGCCTGATCAACCCGATCGGAGCCGCCTACGACCTCCGGGACGCCGCCCGCGCGCATGCCGACCTGGAGGGCGGCCGGACCACGGGCAGCGTCATCCTTACGGTTTAGGGCCTTCCGCCCCGCTTCGACCGAGGGCTGCGGATCCGTCGGAAACCCGGTTTTCCGCGTGTCGATCGACAGCCCGCGTGCGGCGTCGCGCTGCCCGAATCGCGGGACGGGTGTATGGGGAGGTGCACGATTCGACGCTCGGAGCGGATCGCCCCGCGCGGTCGCGACAGGGGCGCGCCAGGAGTGACAGGGCCGGAATGCCGTCCGTCGACACGCCCGTTCCTGTGGGCACCTTCGCGCTCCTGCTCGTCGCCTTCGCGGTGAAGCACCTCGCGGCGGATTTCCTGCTTCAGACCAACTGGATGGCCCATGGCAAGGACCGGGCCTCGGCTTGGGCCTGGCCGCTCTGCGCCCATACCGGCCTGCACGGTTTCGGGACGCTGCTGATCGCCCTGGCGGTCGAGCCGGGCCTGTGGTGGCTGGCGCTCGCGGATTTCGCTATCCACACGGGGATCGACCGGGGCAAGGCGTTGATCGGTCAGCGGACCCGCTTCCCGGCTTCGGACGCGCGGTTCTGGTGGCTGATCGGGGTCGATCAGTTCCTCCACCAGGTCACCCATATCGGTCTCGCCGCCGTGTTGGCCGCGGCCTAGCGCATCGTGCCGGATATCGGCACCGGCACGATGCGCGAGGTCTTCGCTTCGCATCGTCCCGAAAGGCGGCGGCCACCTTTCGGGACGATGCTCCAATCCTCAGGTCAGCTCGGCCTCGAGCAGCAGGTTGGTGTCGGCGACCTTGCCGGCGAGCTCCAGGATCAGGAAGCGCTGGAGCGCGAGGGCGAGGTCGGGGCGCTCGCGCTCCATCCGAGACAGCGCGGCCCGGTCGACGCCGATCACCCGGCAGGGGCTCTCGGCGAGGGCGGTGGCGGTGCGCCGCCCGCCCTTCACCAGTCCGATCTCGCCGATCACCGTGCCGGCCGTCGTGGTGCGCAGGCGGAGGTTGGGCCGGCCGGACACCTCCATCTCGATGGACACGACGCCCTGCTCGAGGAAGTACAGGGTGTCGGCCGCCTCGCCCTGGCGGAGCAGCGCCTCGCCGGCCGCCAGGGTGCGGACGCTGAGATACGGCGCGAAATCGGCCTGCGCGAGACTGCAACCGAGACGGTCGGCCATGTGCTCGGCAAAGAGCGCGACGGCCCCCTCCCCGGCTGAGCCGGTCTCGGTGAGCAGCAGCGTCTCGGCCTCGCGCAGGGCCTCGTCCAGGGTGTGGCGCGTCCGCAGCCGCGGCCCGGCGAGACCGCCGCGCTCGATCTGCCTGAGCGCCGCGGCCCCCAGATGGACCAGCAGCACGTCGAAGCCGCGCTGCTCGGCGAGCTGCCCGATCTTGCGGAACGCGATCAAGGCCGAGCTGTCGAGCCCGACGCAATCGCGGAAGTCCAGGATCAGGGTGCGCAGGGTGCCGGGCTCCGCGGCGGCCCGGCGATAGATCGTCTGGGCGTTGAGGAAGAACAGGTAGCCCTGCAGGGCGTAGATCCGCGTCCGGTCCCCGGATTCGCGCAGCAGCTCGGCGGTGTCGGGCGCGCGGATGATGCTGCTGCGCCGCTCCGAGCCGGACAGCGACCGGCGCACTGCCGGGATCTGGCCGTACTGGACCGCGAAGATCAGGATCGCCAGCACGACGCCGACCAAAAAGCCCGTGGTGGCGCCGAACAGGGCGGTCGCCGCACACACCGCCAGGGCGATGCCGGTCTCCCACACCGGGAAGGTCCGGCAGGCCAGCGCGAGGTTGACCAGCAGCCCGAGGCCGATGGCGATCAGGGCGCCGCCGGCCAGCGGGCGGGGCAGCAGCGCCAGCGGGCTCGCGCCGAACACCAGCAGCGCCGCCATCACGGCGAGCGTGAGCCACCAGCCGAGCCAGTGGCTGCCGCCGATATTGTGCAGCAGCAGCGTCGAGGTCCGGCCGAAGCCCATGGCGGGGCTGCCGAACAGGCTGCCGACCAGGTTGGCCGCCCCCGACGCGACGAACATCCGGTCGATGTTGAGATCGCGCCGCATCTCCAATTCGACGCTGATGACGTAGAGGATCTGGATGATGATCGCGACGACGATCTCGGTGGCGATCCGGGGCAGGATCGGCAGGAGCAGGGCGGGGTCGAGGGCCTGGAGCGCCATCGCGGCCGGGGCCTGCAGCATCGATCCCGTCGGCAGCGCCTCGATCAGCCATCCGGCCGCCTGCGCGGCGGCCGTGTCGATGCCCTGCACGGCAAGGCCGAGATGCACGCCGACGAGGCTGACCAGGATGACCGTCGGGTAGGTGCCCCAATGCCTGATGCGCCGGGGCAGGTAGAAGGCGCAGAAGCCGATGACAAAGGTCAAGACGATGCGTCCGAGCACCCCGGGATCGAGGAGGCTCGGGTCGAGGGCCGCCGGCTCGAGCAGGTTCAGCATCGCCGCGGCGGGATCGTCGAGATGCGCGCCGATCTGCAGGCCGCTCTTCAGGAACAGCAGGCCGACGCCGCCGAGGAAGCCGGTCAGGACCGGGTAGGGCAGGAGCTGCGCCAGGAGCGAGGCGCGCAGCGTGCCGAGCAGGGCGAAGACGAGGCCGGTGGCGAAGGTCGAGACGCCGCAGGCGACCAGCACGATCCGGCCGACCGTGGCGGGATCGGTGATGCCGCTGTCGCGGAGTTCCCCGGCCACCGCGGCGGCGATCGCCGCCTGCACGATCGCGGCCGCCCCGATGAAGGACAGCGACACCACCACGGTTCGCCGCAGCGCGACGAAGACGAGGCTGCCCAGCACGTAGGCCGCCAGCATCGCCGACATCCCGGCGACGCGGCTCTCCGCGAGCGGGCCGGAAAAGATCAGCTGCGAGAAGCTGATCAGGTCGAGCAGCAGGACCATGGTGGCGACTGCGGCGGCCGCGATCGTGCGCGCCGTGCGCACCAGCGCCTCGCGTCCCTCGGTCGGCCGCCCACTGCCGGCGGAGGCCATATCGGTGGTTGTCATCGGTACGGTTTCCGCATTCCGAAGATGTGTTCCCGGCCGGAGCAGCAGATCCCCGGCCGCCGCATGCACAGGCAGCGCGGACGTGCGGGAATCAGGCTTGGCCGCAGCTTTCTAACCCGATGGCAGCCCGGGGCTTAAATTATCGTACCGGCAGCAAGGGGCGGGCGACGGTGTTGTTCAAGTTTCAACCGAATCCGCTGCGGCTCGAACCCTGCGGGAATGCGGTTTCGGCTGGGCATCCGGAGCTATCCCTCTGCCGGGCCTGGCGATTCGGGAGGCGGATTCCTCTCCCCGGCGTCATGCTCTAAGCCGGCTCCAACCAGGAACCGCCGATGCCCGCCTCGACCCGCCTGCCCCGTCCCGTGCGCGCCGCGCTCCTGCTTGCCGGCCTCGTGGGGGCCGCGCAGGCCGAGGATGCGCCGTCGATCGCCTGGCCCGAGCCCGGCGGCCGGGCGACGATCAGCCGGGCCTTCAACGGATCCCCGATCACGGTCGGGGTCTCGTCCCGCACCGGCGGCGCGATCGACAGCCTGACCTGGGGCGGCACGCAGTTCATTAACGCCCACGATCACGGCCGCGAACTGCAATCGGCCTCGTCCTACGACGGCTACGGCGAGTGCCTGAACCCCACCGAGGCCGGCAGCGACTCCGATGGTACGGGTCCGCGCAGCACGACCCTGCTGACGGAGCTGAAACGCGGACCGGACACGCTCCAGACGCGATCGCAGATGGCCTACTGGATCGAGCCGGGCCGCGTCACCGGCAGCTGCCCGAAGGGACCCGGCCCCCATGCCGGACCCCGGTCCGACGACGTCCTGGCCAAGACCGTCACCCTGGGCGCCGCGGGCGTGGCCAACGCCATCGCGTACCGCGCCACCTACATCACCGCGCAACCCCACGAATCAGCGACCTTCGAGGCGGCGACCGCCTACATGCCGCCGGACTTCACGGCCTTCTGGAACCTCGACTCGGCGACCGGCCAGTCCGTGCCGCTCTCGGCCGGGCCGGGCGAGCAGGGCGTGCCGGTGATCCTGGCCACCCCCGACGGCTCCCGGGCGATGGGCGTCTACAGCCCCGCCCTCCCCCAGGCGACCGTTCCGAATGCCGGTTACGGCCGGTTCAACTTCGCGACCCTGCCGGGCCCGGGCAACGCCACCGTGAAGTGGAACTGCGTCTTCCGGGAGAACAACGTCCCCGCGGGGGCGCACAGCTACACCTGCTACGTGGTGGTCGGCACCCTGCAGGACGTCCGCGCGGGCCTCGTCGCCCTGCGGGCGGCCCTGACCGGCGGGCAGGCGGCTCCCCTCCCCGCCAACAACCCGGCCCCGGCACCCCGGGCAGCCGCTGCTCCGCCGGCGGCGCGGGCGCCGGGCGTGGCGCTCTATGTCGGGACGCAGCCGGGCTGCAATGCCGGCGAAGTGACGATCGACCCCGGTTACAAGGGGTGCACCACGGCCCCGATCGGCGCGACCCTGACGCAGCCATCCTCGGCCGCCGACGCGCCGGTCTACGCCGGCACCACGGCCGGGCTCGATGCCGGCCTGGTCACCAACAACCCGCGCCATCTCGACGCCGGCACGCGGCCGATCGGATACCTGGCGGCCACCGGTGCGAGCGGGACGCCGCTCTATGTCGGGCTGCAGGGCGGCTGCAACGCAGGCGTGGTCTCCACAAACCCGGCCCATCTCAATTGCCGCGGCGCCCCGCTGGGGATCGCCGTGCGGTGAGGCCGGCCGAACGCGCCGCCCCGGATTCGGGACGGTGCTGGGGTATCGTCCTGAAGGCGAACCCGCGCCTGTCGGGACGCGGTGCTCAGCCCTTCTTGATCAGCGGCACCGGCTCGGCCGGCGGCTTGGTCGCGCAGGCGGCGACGCTGGCAGCCAGCACGGCCAGGACCAGAACGCGCGTGAGAGGATTCTTTGCGAAACAACGTGCAGTGGACACGAGGCAATCTCCGATTTGCGGCATGGCGGAGGCTAATGCCGCGCTCGGCTTCGGAAAGTGCAGGAATGTCACGCCTGCGATGTTTCGCGATATTTTGTAATACCTAAAAAGTAAAACTCAAGCAGTATAACGGATAAGTAAAACGCGTTTCACTTATCGTAGGCGTATGAACTGCTTTATTGTGAGCTGATCTGAAATAAACGCTGCATATGTCTCGGTTTTCATCACACGCTGCGGGCACCGCAGCGCGCTCAAAAAACGTCCCCCGCACCGGAATCACCAGAGGAGCGCAGTGACCCGGGCCAGCACGACACGGCCAACCGCCGCGCCGCGCTGTGTTGCTTCGCGACGCGCGCGATGACGGGATGGCTACCGGACAGGCGCCGCGGCGTCGATCTCAGCGCACCTCGCTGACGCGCTTGGTCGCCTTCTTCTCCTGCTTGTAGGCGGTGATCGCCGCCGAGCAGCCGGGCGACAGGTTCTTCATGTTCGCCTTGAAGCAGGCCTCGACCTCCGGGCCGCCGGGCGCGTAGGCGCTGCAATAATCCATGTAGTCGCCGGTGCAGTGCTGCTTGAGCGCCTCGCGGGCCGGGGATTGCTCGGCCAGCGCCGCGGCCGGGCCGAGGCAGAGACCGAGGGCCAGGAGGACCGCCTTGGTCGAAGTCATGGATGTCCTTGTCGCTGTGCGATGATCGCGCGATCGAGCCGCGCGGTGATAGCCGCGGCACCTGAGCGTCAAGGATGGCGTGACTTTGGCGCGGATGTGCCGAACCTGCGCCATCCCCCGTTCTTTCCATCGTCATTGTGCGACGATGTCGGGGAAAATCCTGTCTTCTGAAGGTGATGGGCCCTCTTCCGGTGCCGGCACGGCCATGCGGCAGGGCGTCGCCGGGCCTGCCGGGCTGCGCGTCCCGAACGCTGCCGGAGGGCGATAGGCCCTCCGGAAACCCTGATGTCTAGCCCGCCATCCGGCCGATGGCGCGGGCATCCCGGGTGCGGCGAGCCGGGCCGGAATACCGTCTCAGTGCGCGCCGACCCGGCGGGCGGGCACGAGGTCGTTGGCGATGATCTCGCCGAACGGTCCGTCGTTGCGGGCATTGCCCGCCGGCCGGCCCGTGGTGGCGCGCAGCGGCAGCTTCGGGAAGACCAGCTCGGCGAAGCGGTAGGCCTCCTCAAGATGCGGGTAGCCCGAGAGGATGAAGCGGTCGATCCCGAGATCGATGTATTCCTTCATCCGGTCGGCGACCTGATCGGCCGAGCCGACCAGCGCCGTTCCGGCGCCGCCGCGCACCAGCCCGACCCCGGCCCAGAGGTTGGGCGAGACCACGAGCTTTTCGCGGGAGCCGCCGTGGAGCGCCATCATGCGGCTCTGGCCGACCGAATCCTGCCGCTTGAGGGTCTCCTGCGCCTTGGCGATGGTGGCGTCGTCGAGCTTCGAGATCAGCTTCTCCGCGGCGTCCCAGGCCTCGGCCTCGGTCTCCCGGGCAATCACGTGCAGGCGGATGCCGTAGGAGAATTCCTTGCCCTTGGCCTCCGCGGCCTGCCGGGCGGCGGCGATCTTCTCCGCGACCTGGGCCGGGGGCTCGCCCCAGGTGAGGTACACGTCGCAATGCTCGGCCGCGACCTCCATGCCGGCGGGGGAGGAGCCGCCGAAATAGAGCGGTGGGTAGGGCTTCTGCACGGGCGGGAAGATCACTCGTCCGTTCTCGGTGCGCAGGTGCTGGCCCTGGAAGGTCACGGTCTCGCCCGAGAGCAGGCCGCGCCAGATCGTCAGGAACTCGTCGGTGACGGCGTAGCGCGCGTCGTGGGACAGGAACACGCCGTCGCCGGCCAGCTCCACCGGATCGCCGCCGGTGACGACGTTGATCAGGAGGCGCCCGTCCGAGATCCGGTCGAGGGTCGCGGTCATGCGGGCGGCCGCGGACGGCTCCATCAGGCCCGGCCGCACCGCCACCAGGAAGCGCAGACGCTTGGTCAGCGGCGCCAGCGCCGAGGCGATGATCCAGGAATCCTCGCAGGAGCGTCCGGTGGGCAGCAGCACGCCGTAATAGCCGAGTTCGTCGGCGCCCTGGGCGATCTGCCGGAGGTAGCTGATCGAGACGTCGCGAGCCCCTTCCTGGGCGCCGAGATAGCGCCCGTCGCCGTGGGTCGGCAGGAACCAGAGGACGTCGGCGCGCCCGTCATTCGTCGCGGTCATCGGGGTCTCCATTGCGGCTATGGGCCGGATGCGGAAAAGCCGGATCCGACTTTTCGCATCCGGCGATCACCAAGAGCTAGGGCAGGCCGCCGATTCAAGGAAACGGCGACCCGGCGTCAGACGTTCGGCTCGGCGCCGAGCAGATGATCGAGAATACGCCCTTCGAGACGCGCCAGATCCGGATCCCCACGCCGACGCGGGCGCGGCACGTCGACCCGCAGGTCGAGGGCGATGCGGCCGGCCTCGACCACCAGGATGCGGTCGGCCAGCGCCACCGCCTCGGAGACGTCGTGGGTGACCAGCAGGGCGGTGAAGCCCTGGGCCAGCCAGATCCGCTCGATTAGGTCCTGCATGCCGATGCGGGTGAGCGCGTCGAGGGCGCCGAGCGGCTCGTCCAGGGCCAGCAGGCCCGGCCGGCCGACCAGTGCCCGGGCCAGCGCGACGCGCTGGCGCTGGCCGCCCGACAGGGTCGCGGGCCAGTGCCCCGCCTTCTCGGCGAGGCCGACCTCGGCCAGGGCCGCGAGCGCCTTGTCCCGGCGCTCGGTCCGGGAGCCCTGGCCCGACAGGCCGACCGTGACGTTGTCGACCACGCGGGCCCAGGGCAGCAGCCGCGGCTCCTGGAACATGATGCGCTTGGGCGGATCGCTCCGGCGCGGGCCGGTCTCGGGGCCCTCCAGCACGATCCGGCCGCCCGTTGGCGCCTCGAGCCCCAGGATCAGGCGCAGCAGGGTGCTCTTGCCGCAGCCGGAGCGCCCGACCACGGCGGTGAACCCGCCGGCCGGCAGGTAGAGGTCGAGCCCCTCGATGACGGCATGGCCGTCGAAACTCTTTCGGAGATCGCGGGCGGTTACGGCGATGCCGCGGCCGGCGGCCGGCGCCTGCTGATGGGGCGGCGGCAGCGAGCCCGCGTCGGCGCTCCGGGTCTCGGGGACGGGATCGGCCGGAGCCTCTCGGCGAAGGGCGTCGAGCAGCATCAGGCGCTCCTGTAGGCGGGGTTCCAGGCGAGGCAGGCACGCTCGAGCTGGCGCGTCAGCGCGTCCGCGAGCTTGCCCAGGGCGGCGTAGATCAGGATCGCCAGCACCACGACGTCGACCAGCATGAACTCACGCGCCTGCATGGCCATGTAGCCGAGCCCCGAGGAGGCGGAGATCGTCTCGGCGACGATCAACGTCAACCACATGATGCCGAGCGCGTAGCGCAGGCCGACGAAGATCGACGGCAGGGCGCCGGGTAGCACCACCTTGGTGAACAGCTCCGTGCGCGACATGCCGTAGACGCGGCCCATCTCCACCAGCGCCGGGTCCACCGAGCGGATCCCGTGCAGGGTGTTGGCGTAGATCGGGAAGAACACGCCGAGCGCCACCAGGAACAGCTTGGCCTCCTCGCCGATGCCGAACCACAGGATCACCAGCGGGATCAGCGACAGGTGGGGCACGTTGCGCACCATCTGGACGGAGGTGTCGGTCAGCTGCTCCGACACGCGGGAGAGGCCGTTGGCCAACCCGAGGGCGAAGCCGATGCCGCCGCCCACAACGAAGCCCGAGAGGGCCCGCAGGGTGCTGACCCAAAGGTTGGTCCAGAGTTCGCCGGTGCGCCCGGCCTCCCAGCCGGCCCGGACCACGTCCAGGGGGGCCGGCATGAACCGGTTCGAGACGAGGCCGGCCGACACCGCAGCCTGCCAGCCCAGCAGGATCGCGATCGGCAGGAGCCACGGCAGCGCCGTGTCGCGCAGGCGTGCGAGGGGGGTGGGGCGCATCATCGGCTCTCCGCCCGGCGTTCGGGCTGTGTCCAGACCGCGTCGGCCACGCGGATCGGCTTCGGCAGCAGGCCGAGGCCGTGGAAGGCGTCCGCCACCCGCTGCTGGTCGGCGATCGCCGCGGCGTCCAGGGGGGCGGCCCCGTAGGATTGGCGTTCGAGGGCGATCTTGAGGACCGGCGCCGGGATGCCGACGGAGGGCGCGAGTGCCGCCGCCACGGTCTCGGCGTGGCCCGCCGCCCAGGTGTCGATCGCCCCGATCGCCGTCAGCACGGCCGCGATGATCTCCGGGTTGGCTTCCGTGAAGCCGCGACGCGAGAGATAGAACTCGCGGTTGGGTGCGATCCCCCGCCCGTCCGCTAGCACGCGGGCGCCGGTGGCGCGCTCGGCGGCGGCGAGATAGGGATCCCAGATCGCCCAGGCATCCACGGCGCCGCGCACGAAGGCGGCGTTGGCGTCCGCTGGCGCCAGGAAGGCGAACTTCACCGCGTCG
The DNA here is from genome assembly GCF_054818005.1 of Methylobacterium sp. CM6246. Taxonomy (NCBI): domain Bacteria; kingdom Pseudomonadati; phylum Pseudomonadota; class Alphaproteobacteria; order Hyphomicrobiales; family Methylobacteriaceae; genus Methylobacterium; species Methylobacterium sp. CM6246. The sequence goes on along the minus strand of NZ_JBTXKY010000001.1, from coordinate 3,351,792 downwards.
TAGGGCAGGCCGGCCTGCTCCAGCGCCCGCACCACCAGGAAGTGAACGTTCGAGCCCTTGTTGAGCGCCAGCGTCCGGCCACGCAGGTCGGCGACGCTGCGCACCGGGCTGTCCCTGGGCACGAGGATCGCCTCGCCCCGCGGGGCCGGCGGCTCGGTCGCCACGTAGCGCAAGTCGGGGCTTGCCGCCTGCGCGAAGATCGGCGGCGCCTCGCCGGCCGTGCCGAAATCGATCGCCCCGGCATTCAGGGCCTCCATCAGGGGCGGGCCGGACGGGAATTCCGACCACGTCACCGCGTAGCCCAGCGGCTTCAGCGCCGTCTCGAGGGTGCCGCGGGCCTTCAGCAGCACGAGCGACCCGTATTTCTGGTAGCCGACCCGGACGGTGCCGCCTGCGGCCCGGGCAGGCCGCAGGACGCCGGCCGCCGCCAGGCCGAGGCCCACGGACAGGAGCTTTCGGCGGTGCGGGGCAAGCCCGGATCCGGCCATGCGGAAGGTTCGGTCGGTCATGAGATCTCAGCCGTTGCGGGCGGGCGGTGTCCAGACCGCGTCGGTGATGCGGATCGGTTGGGGAATCAGCTTGAGGGCGTGGAAACGGTCGGCGACGGCCTGCTGCTCGGCAGTGACGCGCGCCGTCATCGGGCCGATCACGTAATCGTTGCGATCCACCGCCCGGCGGGTGGCCGGCAGCGGCACGCCAGTGCCCTGCGACAGGAGCGCCGCGACCGCGCCGCGGTTCTCCCGGCACCAGGCGGCGACCTCGCTCAGCGCGTCGATCGCCGCGACCAGCACCGGGCCGTGTGCTTCCGCAAAGGCACGGCTCGCCAGGAAGAAATTGTTCTGTGGCGTGATCTCGGTGGCGAAGGCCAGCACGCGCACGCCCTCCCCCGCCTCGGCGATGGCGAGATAAGGATCCCAGATCACCCAGGCGTCGACGCTGCCGCGGGCGAAGGCTGCCGCCGCGTCGGCTGGTGCCAGCAGCACCGGCTCGATATCGGCGTAGCTGAGACCCGCTTTCTCCAGAGCCGCCACCGTAAGGTTGTGTGCGCTCGTTGCCTTGCCGAAGGCGACGCGCCTTCCCTTGAGATCGGCGAGGCTCCGCAAGGTCGAACCCTTGGGCAGCAGGATCCCGGCCCCGGAGCCGCCGGCTTCCTGGGCGGCTACGTAGACGAGGCTGGAGCGCGCCGCCTGGGCGAAGATTGGCGGTGCGTCGCCGGTTTGGCCGAAATCGATCCCGTCGAGGGACAGAGCCTCGACCAAGGGCGGCCCGAGCGAGAACTCCACCCAGCGCACCGTATGACCCAGGGCCGCAAGGCGTCGCTCGATGATCCCCTGCTGCTTGGCCACCACCAGGATGCCGTTCTTCTGGTAGCCGATGCGCAGCACGCCGGGCTCGGCCGCCCGCGCGCCGCGCAGGGCCGGGACGGCCGCAAGGGATGCGGCCAGGAAGGTGCGTCGGTCGAGCATCGCGCGGCTCATTCGGCGGCGGCGAGTTCGGCCGGGCCGGTCGCCGCCGCAGCCCGGTGCAGCAGAAGGGCGGCGAGCTGGGCGCCAGCCTCGGCGGCGCGGGCCCGCACGCCAGCCTCGGTCAGGACACCGTCGCTGAAATCCGCATCGGACGCGTAGACCGCAGTCGGGATCTGCAGCGCGCCGAAGAAGCCGAAGAGTGGCCGGAAAGCGTGCTCGACCACCAGGGCGTGGCGCGTCCCGCCACCTGTGGCCACGATGGCCACAGGCTTGCCGGCCAGCGCGGTCGGATCGACCAGGTCGAACAGGTGCTTGAACAGGCCGGTATAGGCACCTTTGTAGACCGGCGAGCCGACGACGAGCCCATCAGCCTCCTCGATCGCATCGAGCACGCGGCGGGCCGGCAGCGGCAGCTGGTCGCGCGTCCAGGCCGCTCCCAACCCGGAGCCAGCATCGACGAAGTCGAAGATCCGCCCGTCGAAGGCTGCCTGGGCGCAGGCCTCGTGCAGCACGGCGTCGACCAGCGTGCGGGTCTTGGACGGACGCTGAACATTCGCGCTCAGCCCGACGAGTCTCGGTCGTGTCATTGCAGTAGCCTTGCGATAAGACCGGGCCGCCCTGCGCGATGGCGAATGGCGGCGGCGCAACCGGATGTCCGAATAGAGCAGTAGAATTGCTGACTGCGCCGCGCGACGTCAATGAAACGGGTTTTCTAATTCATCTGGAATAGAAAAACGTTCTGCTCGGAAACGGCGGTTCGGAGCGCGGTTTCATCTCGCGATCCGGGTGCGGTACTGGCCGTCCCCCCGCTCGGCAGGGAAAAAATTTGAATTTGGCGCGCAATCAGTCTCGCCGTTCTGACGGATGGAGAGGAAAAGCGTTCGGATCGACGTATCGGGAGAAGGACCGTCTTGCGGGGATGATTGTGTCGCCGGGCGGCGGCCACAACCCTTCGCAAGGGCATCGGTTCGTACAATTCGGGCCGGCCGGGTGAAGCCGCGTGGATACACAGGCTCCGAAACAGGCGTCCCGGTTCGGATCCGGGGGCGAACGAAAAAGGGCCAGCCGTGGCGGCTGACCCTGCATCGTTCGACGATCCTCATGCGTCGCGCGCGTCGCCGGTTGGGCGGTGCGCGCGCTCGGGATTACTCCGCTGCGGTCATCTCGGCGGTGAAGTGACCGCACCAGTCGTTGGTGGCCACGACCGGCCACAGGCCCTTGGACTCGGGTGCGGGCTGGCTCACCGGCGGGTTGAAGCGGCACAGGCCGGCATCGCCCTGGGCGCTCGCACCGTTGCCCTTGTGCTCATCGAAGAACTTGCAGCTCTCGCAGTTCGCGCTGGCCATGTCTCGATTCTCCCGTGTCGGTTCGGCTGCCTGCCGTTCTCTCTTGCGAATTAGAACAGCTACAATCTGCCGGTCAACCGATCGCCGGACGGGCGGTTCCCGCGAGGGCCGCAGCTTTCTGAATTCATGGAAGCCTCAGCGTCGGCCGCAGGACGACCCGGCCGCTGAAATGCGATCGGCGCGCGCGGAGATTCCGCGCGCGCCGATTCTGGCGATTCTTCCGCCCGCGCACCCACCAAGGTGGGCGCGCGGGACGTGCAGTCAGAGGCTTCCCGGGCCCTTGGCCAAGCCGCCCAGCGTGAACAGGTCGACCGAGAGCTTCGCGCCGATGACGAAGGCATTGGGGATCGGCTTCGGGCGGAGCGGGAAGCGGGTCTGGTCCGGGCCGATCACGTATTGCAGGTTCGGCATCAGCCGGACCGCCGGGGTGAGCTGGATCCCGTAGCTGAGTTCCAGGATGGTCTGCAGGGTGTCGACGTTGCGGCTGCTGAGCCCGTACGAGGCCCGCGCGGCCCGGATGTTGGCCGTGCCCAGGGGCGACAGCTTCTCCATGGCGAACACGAACCCGAGCGTGTCGTAGGGCCGGCCCGGGAAGGTGCCGGTCAGCACGGCGCCGCCCTCAAGGAAGAAGTCCTGGAACTGCCGTCCGCCGGTGCCGCCGAGCGCGACCCCGAACACCGACAGGCCCTGGACGCCGTTCGGGTCCGGACGCCAGACCATCTGGTCGAAGCGGGCATAGACCGCCGACCGGCCGAACCGGGTCAGCGGATCGAGATCGCTGAAGGCCCGAAGCCGTCCGCGCACGTCGTAGACCGGATCCTTGTAGTCGGACTGATCGAAGACCACGCCGATGCTGTAGTTGCGCGGCAGTGGATCGTTGCCGAAGTTGGTCGAGTAGCCGGCCTCCACCGGGATCAGGACGCCGGTGGCGCCCCGGGTCGACCAGTCGATGCCGTTCTGGTTGGCCTGCTGATCGCGGGGATTCACCTCGTAGACGCCGGCATGGATGAACACTTTATCGGTGACCCAGGCCTTGGCATGGGCGCCCCAGGTGGCGATCGGCCAATACGTGAAGTTCGTCAGCTTGAAGATGGATTTCGGCGCGCCGCAGGTTGCGTTATTCTGGAAGTTGCAATACAACGGAGAACCGAGGAAGTTTGGATTGGCTAGAAGACGGCCAACCTCGATATCGAGACGGTTGTCGAACAGCTTCTGCTCGTAGGAGATCGACGAGAGGTGTGCCGTCTGGCCGCCACCGTAGATTTCCTGCACGCTTCCGTCGAAGCCGATACGATCCTGCGCGAGGCTGCGCCCGTGGCGCTGCGTCACGATCGTATGGAACGAGCCGCCGTCGATCCCGGCGAGTCGGCTGAGGTCCGCGTCAAGGCCGAACACGACCTGGCCGGCATAGGCCGATCCCTGGCGGATGCCGCCGGACGGGTTCGCGGCGAACTCGCCTGTATAGTTCAGGACCATGCTGATCCCGTGGCCGAGATAGAGGGTCCCCGGCGGCAGGCCAGGCGGTGTCGCGCTGCTGCCCTGCACGTCGATCGAGGCCGCCGCGCTGCTCGGGCCGGCCGCACTCCGTGACTCGCGGATCGTCCGACGCCGCGCGCGATTCGCCCGGTACTTGGCCTTGGCCGACGGAGTTGCCCTCGGGCCAGGATTGACCAGGGACGGCCCCCCGTCCGGGGCGTCTGCCATTTGAGCTTCAGCTGAGCTGATGCCCGCAGAGAATGTGGTGGCGCAAAGTGCGAGCGCCGCCCATCGCGTGTGCTTTCCCATGAGATAACTCCCCCTAAGACGCGCGGCCCTGATTGGCTCTGTCGCGTTGGTGTTCCGCCGGGATTCCTCCGGTCAGTCCGTGAAGGTCTCCACGGAGCGGCGCTCGCCGCGCAGGAATGCGTCGGCGACGTGGATCAGCGGGTTCAGGTCGACGTCGCTCGTGCCGGATCGGACGAGGGCGGCGAATCGGTCGTAGAGGCCGCGATACTCGGCCTCCGGTGGCAGCGGCTGCGGACTGCCGTCGATCGTGAGGACGCCGCCGCCCTGAGACAGCACCAGCAGGCCGTCCTCGGTGTCGACGCGGATGTCCCAGGTCTGCGGGCCGGTCTGGCGCCAGTCGAACACCGCCTGGATCGGGGTGCCGGCGGCGTCGGTGAAGTGCAGGTCGGCAGCGATCGGCGCCTGCCGGTTCTCCGGGACCGAGAGGGTCGCGCCGGTGAGGAAGAAGGGCGGCAGGATGTGGGTCGCGATCGACAGGGCGTTGATGCCCGGATCGAATACGCCCATGCCGCCGGCTTGCCAGATCCAGGCCTGGTTCGGATGCCAGTGCCGGACATCCTCCATCCAGGCGATCGCCACCGACCGGATCCGGCGGCCGGACAGCCATTGGCGCGCGGGCTCGACCCCGGGGGCGTAGCGGGAGTGCCAGCTGGCGAACAGGGTGACGCCCCGCGACCGCGCGGCCTCGACCAGGATCCCGACCTCCGCGAGCGTCGCCCCCGGGGGCTTTTCCAGGAACACGTGCCGGCCGGCCTCGATCGCCGCAAGGGCGGCCGCGAACCGGACCTGCGGCGGCTGGCAGAGGGCGACCGCGTCGAGGTCGCCATCTGCCGCCAGCATCTCCGCGAGCGTGCGGTAGTTCGGCACCCCCTCGAAGCGGCCTTCGCGGCTCGCCACGGCCGACAGGGTGTAGTCCGGCGAGGCGCCGATGACCGGCAGATGCTGGTCGCGGGCGATCTTGCCGACGCCGACCAGACCGATGCGGATGGTCCCGTTCGAAGCCGACATCTCAGAGGACCTTCACGGACAGATCGCGGGCGGGCGCGACCGCCAGGGGGTTGCGCAGCGGCAGGGTGAACGGGGCGGCTTCGATCTCGAACACGTCCCCGGGCCGCGCCGTGACGCCGTCGCTGAACGACAGGGTCGCGGTGCCGAAGAAGTGGACGTGCAGGTCGCCGGGGCGGAGGAACGGCGCGTATTTGAAGTGGTGCCGCTCCAGGTTCTCGATTGAGTGGGACATGTTCGCCTCACCCGAGAGAAACGGCTTCTCCCACAGCACGGCGCCGTCGCGCAGGATACGGCTGGAGCCGCGCACGTCCGCGGGCAGCGCCCCCAGCCACAGCTCCGGGCCGAGCGCCGCCGGACGGAGCTTCGAGTGGGCGAGCCACAGGTAGTTGCCGCGCTCGGTGACGTGATCGGAGAACTCGTTCGCCAGCGCGAAGCCGAGGCGCACGGGCGTGCCGTCCGCGTCGATCAGGTAGATGCCGGCGATCTCGGGCTCCTCGCCCCCGTCGAGGGCGAAGGCCGGCGACACGAGCGGCTCGCCGGTGCCGACGATCGCGGCGCCATCGCCCTTGTAGAACCACTCGGGCTGGACCCCGGCCTCGCCCGGGGCGGGCTTGCCGCCTTCGACGCCCATCCGGAACATCCGCATCGAATCGGTCGGGGCCGGATCCGCCGCGGCGGCCCGGTGCATCTTGTCCCGGCCCTCCGCCGAGCCGAGATGCGTCAGCCCGGTGCCGCTCAGGAGCAGGTGCGCGGGGTCCGTGTGGTCGATCGGCGGCAGCAGCCGCACGGCGTCGAGATCCACCGCGTCGCCGAACCCGAGTCGGGTCGCCGACTCGACCAGGCTGTCCCCCGCCGCGAGCGCGCGCCGGGCCAGCTCCAGGACGCTGTCCACGCCGACCACGGACCGCGCCTGGCCGTCCTGCAGCACCGCCACACCCCGTCGCCCGTCCGAGGCGCGGAATTGTAGGAGTGATTGCCCCATCTCGTGCTCTCCCAAGGCCAGTCTTGACCGCGCCGGCTCGAAATCGAAGTGTGCCGCTGTCAGCGCTCGAAGGCCGAGCTGATGGTGCCGTCGACCCTCCGGGTCAGATGCCAGGGATTGTCCGGACGCAGGGGCTGCGGCAGCAGCGCGTCGGGCAGGTCCTGGTAGCAGACCGGTCGCAGGAAGCGCTCGATGGCCAGGGTGCCGACCGAGGTGGTCCGCCCGTCGGAGGTGGCCGGGAACGGGCCGCCATGGACCATCGCGGGGGCGACCTCGACCCCGGTGGGCCAGCCGTTCGCCAGGATGCGGCCGACCTTGCGGGCCAGCGCCGGGACCAGGCCGGCGGCGATGTGCTCGTCCGCGCGATCGAGATGCAGCGTCGCGGTGAGCTGGCCCGGCAGCGCGGCGATGATGCGATGGACCTCTTCGAGATCCGCGGCCGCCACCAGGATCGCCGCGGGGCCGAACATCTCGTCGGCAAGGCTGGGATCCGTCAGGAACCGCGCCCCGTCGGTGCGCAGCAGGGCGGCGGGTGCGCCGCCCGGCCCGGCGCTCGCGCCGCGCGCCGCCACCGTGACCCCTGGGCGGCCCGCCATCTCGGCGACGCCGTGCTCGAAGCGAGCGCGGATGTCGGCGGTCAGCATCGCGTGCGGCGCGCTCTCGCGAATCGCTGTCGCGGCGGCCTCCGCGAAGGCCTCCAGGTCGGAGCCCGCGATCCCGATCAGGAGGCCCGGATTGGTGCAGAACTGCCCGGCCCCCATGGTCACCGACTGGACGAAGCCGGCCGCCAGGGCCGCGCCCCGTGCCCGCAGGGCGCCGGGCAGCAGCAGGACCGGGTTGACCGCGCTCATCTCGGCATAGACCGGGATCGGCTCGGGGCGTCCCGCCGCCACCCGCATCAGGGCGAGCCCGCCGCCACGCGAACCGGTGAAGCCGACCGCCTTGATGCGCGCATCGGCGACCAGCGCCGTCCCCAGGGCGTTCGAGGGCCCCGGCAGATAGGAGAACACGCCCGGATGCAGGTCGCTGGCGGCCACTGCCGCACGCACCGCACGGGCGACCAGCTCGCCGGTTCCGGGATGGGCCGGATGGCCCTTGACCACCACCGGGCAGCCGGCCGCCAGGGCCGAGGCCGTGTCGCCCCCGGCCACAGAGAACGCGAGCGGGAAGTTGCTGGCGCCGAACACCGCCACCGGTCCCAGGGCGACGTGACGGCGGCGCAGGTCGGGCCGCGGCAAGGGCAGGCGCTTCGGCTGGGCCGGATCGATCGTGGCCTGGACCCAGTCGCCCGCGCGGACGACATTCGCGAACAGGCGCAGCTGGCCGATGGTGCGGGCACGCTCGCCCTCGAGCCGCGCCCGCGGCAGACCGGTCTCGGCCATGGCCCGCGCGATCAGGGCTTCGCCGAGATCGCCCACGGCCTCGGCCACGGCGTCCAGGAAGCCGGCACGCACCGCGGGGGTCGATTCGGAAAAGCTCGGGAACGCCGCATCCGCCAGCGCGCAGGCTGCCTCGACCTCGGCCGTGCCGGCGGCCGAAAAGGCGGGCTCCAGAGCCGCGCCGCTTGCAGCGTCGGCAGCCCGGAACGTATCGGTGGTGGTCGCATCCTCGGCGCCGATCAGGATCGTGCCGCGAAGTTCCGCGTTCATCGTCAGCTCTTTACTCATACAAATAACTTAGAGCAGTTGTGCAGTGGCTGCAAGTGTCGCAGCACTATGGTGCTTGTGGGTGCGGGCGCTTGCACTCCTACAACTTCCGGGTACGATCACGGCGATCCTGCCCCGTCCTGGCGGCTTCGGACTGGAGGTGGCAGTTGAGGGGGGATCCAGGCTACGAGGACATCAAGCTGCCGCTGGCCTCGGGCTCGCGCAGGATCCACGGTTCGGTGGCGCGCGATCTGGGCATCGCGATCCTGGCCGGCCGGTACGCACCCGGGGACGTGCTGCCCGGCGAGATCGAGTTCTCGGAGCAGCTGAAGGTCTCGCGCACCGCCTATCGCGAGGCGATTCGCATCCTGAGCGCCAAGGGGCTGGTGGAGAGCCGGCCGCGCACCGGTACCCGCGTGACCCAGCGCAGCCGCTGGAACCTCCTCGACCCGGACATCCTTGCCTGGGCGTTCGAGGCCGAGCCGAGCGAAACGTTCATCCGGGACCTGTTCGAGCTGCGCATGATCGTCGAGCCGGCGGCGGCGGCCCTGGCAGCCGAGCGGCGTTCAGCCCTCGACATCTCCCGGATGGGGCACGCCCTGGAGGAGATGGGACGCTACGGCCTCGCCACCGAGCTCGGGCGGGCCGCCGACCAGGCGTTCCACAACACGATCTTGGAGGCGGCCCGCAACGGACCCTTGATGGCGCTGTCGAGTTCGATAGCCGCTGCAGTAACTTGGACGACGATCTTCAAGCAGCGTCGCAGCGCCCTGCCCCGGGACCCCATGCCGGATCACCGGATCCTGTACGAGGCGATCGTGGCCGGCGACGTCGAGGCGGCGCGGGCGGCGATGACCGAACTGGTCCGCCTCGCCCTGACCGACACCGAGCTGTCCCTGACGGCGTGAACCCCGCGGCCGCCGTCGCGGCGGCCGCGGGGTTCCGTGTCAGTGGTTGTCGCGCGGCAGGCCGCTGGTCTGGGCGATGCGCTGGAAGTGCTCGGCCCCCTCCAGGATCGCGCCGGTGTGCATCTGCCCCACGGCGGCCCGCTGGATTGCCTGCCACGGGGTCTGGGATGCCGGATACGCGTATCCCCCGGCATCCTCCAGGGCCTTGCGCCGCCGCTCGATCTCGTCGGCGTCGAGCAGCATGTCGGCGGTGCCGCGCTTCAGGTCGATCCGCACCCGGTCGCCGGTGCGCAGCAGGGCGAGCCCGCCGCCGACCGCCGCCTCGGGCGAGGCGTTGAGGATCGAGGGCGAAGCCGAGGTGCCGGATTGGCGCCCGTCGCCGAGGCAGGGCAGCGCGTGCACCCCCGAGCGGATCAGGTAGGCGGGCGGGCGCATGTTCACCACCTCGGCGGCGCCCGGATAACCGACCGGGCCGGCGCCCCGCATGATGAGGATGCTGTTGTCGTCGATCGCCAGAGCCGGGTCGTCGATGCGGTGGTGGTAATCCTCCGGTCCGTCGAACACGACGGCGCGGCCCTCGAAGGCCTCCGGATCGTCGGGGTTCGAGAGGTAGCGGTCCCGGAACTCATCGCCGATCACGCTGGTCTTCATGATCGCCGCGTCGAACAGGTTGCCGCGCAGAACCAGGAAGCCGGCGGCCTCCTTCAGCGGCCGGTCGATCGGGCGGATCACGTCCTCGTCCTCGATCACCGCGCCGCGGCAATTGTCGCCGATGGTGCGCCCGTTCACCGTCAGGGCATCCTCATAAAGCAGCCCGCGCTGCATCAGCTGCGCGGCCACCGCCGGGAGACCGCCCGCACGGTAGTAATCCTCGCCGAGATACTCGCCGGCCGGCTGCAGGTTGACCAGGAGCGGCACCTCGAGGCCGTGGGTCTGCCAGTCGGCGATGTCGAGCTCGACGCCGGCGTGGCGGGCGAGCGCGGCCAGGTGGATCGGGGCGTTGGTCGAGCCGCCGATCGCCGAATTGAGCACGATCGCGTTGAGGAAGGCCTCCCGGGTCAGGATGTCGGTCGGCTTGAGGTCCTCGGCGACCATCTCGACCACGCGCTTGCCCGTGAGGTAGGCGACCTCCTGCCGGTCCCGGTAGGGCGCCGGGATCGCCGCGGAGCCCGGCAGCATCATGCCGAGCGCCTCCGCGAGCGCGTTCATCGTCGTCGCCGTGCCCATGGTGTTGCAGTAGCCCGTGGAGGGCGCGGACGAGGTCACCAGCTTGATGAAGCCGTCGTGGTCGATCTCGCCCGCCGCCAGCATCTGGCGCGCGCGCCACACGATCGTGCCCGAGCCGGTGCGCTGGCCCTTGTACCATCCGTTGAGCATCGGGCCCACCGACAGGGCGATGGCGGGGATGTTCACGGTGGCGGCCGCCATCAGGCAGGCCGGCGTGGTCTTGTCGCAGCCCGTGGTCAGCACGACCCCGTCGAGGGGGTAGCCGTACAAGAGCTCGACCAGCCCGAGATAGGCGAGGTTGCGGTCGAGGCCGGCGGTGGGCCGCTTGCCGGTCTCCTGGATCGGATGGACCGGGAATTCGAGCGCGATGCCACCGGCCTCGCGGATGCCCTCACGCACGCGCTCCGCCAGGACGAGATGGTGCCGGTTGCACGGCGACAGGTCGGAGCCGGTCTGGGCGATGCCGATGATCGGCTTGCCCGAGCGCAACTCGTCGAGGCTCAGGCCGAAGTTCAGGTAGCGCTCCAGGTAGAGCGCGGTCATGTCGATGTTGTCGGGGTTGTCGAACCACGCGCGCGAGCGCAGGGGCCGTGTGTTCGGGCGATCGGTCATTTCTTATGGGTCCGGTGTGCGGAACTGGTTGAGAAGCGATAGGTGATCACGTTCCGGTAGGTCGAACCCGGATCGAGGCGGGCCGAGCCGAAGGCCGGTTGGTTCGGGGTGTCGGGAAAGAGTTCGGGCTCGAGCGCCAGGGCGTCCGACTGCCGGTAGGCCAGGCCGGACTTGCCCACCGCGGTCGCGTCGAGGAAGTTGCCCGTGTAGAATTGGACGCCCGGCTGGTTGCTGGCGACGTCCAGAACCCGGCCGGATTCGGGGTCCTCGACCCGGGCCACGAGATGCGGCTCGGTCGTGGGGGCGTCGGTCACGACCCAGTTGTGGTCGTAGCCGCGCCCACGGAGGATCTGGATGTCGCGTCCGTCGCGGATGCGATCGCCGATCACCGTCGGCGTGCGGAAGTCGAACGGCGTACCCGCTACCGGGACATGCGCGCCCGTGGGGATCAGCGTCGCGTCCACGGGCGTGTAGCGCTCGGCCGGGATCGTCAGGACGTTGCCTAGGATCGAGCGGCCGGACCCCTCCCCGGCGAGGTTGAAGAAGCTGTGGTTGGTCAGGTTGACGATCGTCGGCTTGTCGGTGGTGGCCTGGTAGGTCACGGACAGCGTGTCGGTGTCGTCGAGCGCGTAGGTTGCGGTGACGGTGAGCGTACCGGGATAGCCTTCCTCGCCGTCCGGGCTGACGTAGCGCAGGCTGACCGACGGCGCTGCCCCGCCCTTGACCTCGGTGATGGTCCAGAGCTGCTTGTTGAACCCGGCCGTGCCGCCGTGGAGGGCGTTGGGCCCGTTATTGGTCGCCAGCGCGTAGGTCCGGCCGTCGAGGGTGAAACGGCCTCCGCGGATCCGGTTGGCGTAGCGCCCGACGCTCGCTCCGAAATAGTTGGGCTTGGCCAGGTAGCTGGTGAGATCGTTGTAGCCGAGGACGATGTCGGCGGACTTTCCGGCGCGGTCCGGGACTTCGAGGGTCCGCAGCAGGGCACCCCACGAGATCACGCGGGCGGTGACGCCCCTGCCGTTGGTCAGTGTCACCTCTTCGACCGTCCGGCCGTCCGGCAGGGTGCCGAACACTGTCCGGACCGGCTCGGCAGCCTGGGCCGCCACAGGGAGCGCCGCGCAAGCGCCCAGCGCCACAGCCCCGACTCCACGCATGTGATCTCCCCGCAAGATGCCCGCCTCCCGCTTGCCGATCGTACGCCGGCGCTCCACGCGTGCCGCGGTTGACGTCTTAAACTCCGCTATATACTCATACAAATTAATTTCACAACATGGGGCCACGGCAAAGCGGCTCCCGGGAGAGGAAACGTTTGATGGCAGGACCGATCGCGAGCATCGGAGCGCCCGCGGCGGGAACGGCGTCGGCCGACCGCGGCAGCTACCGCCCGGCCCTCTCGCTGCTCGCGAGCCTCTTCTTCATGTGGGGCTTCATTACGGTCATCAACAACACCCTGCTACCTCATCTCAGGAGCGTCTTCGACCTCGATTACACGCAGACCACGCTGATCGAGTCGGTGTGGTTCATCGCGTATTTCGTGGCCTCGATCCCGGCCGCGAAGCTGATCGCGCGCATCGGCTACCAGCGTGCCCTGGTGGTGGGACTTTGCATCATGGCGCTGGGCACGCTGGGCATGGTCCTGGCCTCCCATCAGGTCTCGTATGCGATCACGCTCACCGCCCTGTTCGTCATCGCGAGCGGCATCACCCTGCTCCAGGTCGCGGCCAATCCCTACGTGGCGGTGGTCGGGCCGCCGGAGACCGCCCCGGCGCGCCTCAACCTCGTCCAGGCCTTCAACTCGCTCGGCACGACCCTGGCGCCGCTCTTCGGCGGTTACCTGATCCTCGGACGCTCGGCCTCGGGCAACCTCGCCGCCGGCACCACCCTGACCGCGGCCGAGCGGCTGGCCGACGCACAGTCGGTGCAACTCCCCTACCTGATCGTGGCGGCGATCCTCGTCGTGCTCGCCATGGTGATCGCGCGCTTTCCGCTGCCCGCCATGGGCGGCGGCGCAGGCGACTCCGCGAAGCGGGCCGCCAAGGCCGAACGCGCCGGCCTCTCGCTCTGGCGCCACCGCAACCTCGTGTTCGGCGTGCCGGCGATCTTCATCTACCTGATCGCCGAGATCGGGGTGTCGAACCTGTTCATCAACTTCGTCTCGCAGCCCGAGATCGGCGACCTCACGCACACGCAGGCCTCGCATTACCTCTTCCTGCTCTGGGGTGGGATGATGATCGGCCGCTTCCTCGGCAGCTACCTGATGCAGGTGCGGTCCGCCGAGACCATCCTGGCCGGAGCCGCCCTGGCGGCCTTCACCGTGATGCTGGTGGCGACCTTTGCGACGGGGTCGCTGGCGATGTGGGCGCTGATCTCCGTGGGGCTGTTCCACGCGGTCATGTTCCCGACGATCTTCACCCTCGGCATCCGCGGCCTCGGCCCGCTGACCGAGGAGGGGGCGGGCCTGCTGATCATGGCGATCGCAGGGGGCTCCCTGGTGGTGGTGCAGGGCTGGGCCGCCGACCGGTTCGGCCTGCAGCACTCCTTCCTCATCACGGCCGCCTGCGAGTTCTACGTCCTGTTCTTCGCGCTTTGGGGCAGCCGGCCGGGCCTGGGCACCTCCGACCGCGCCTGAGATATCGGTCACCACCGACGGTGCAGCGTAACGCGGTGGGCTGCGGTCCTCCGCCGGACTCGAGAAGGCGATCCCATGGAGGCACAGGTCCGCATCGTCACCCGCCCCGAGCGCGACCGGCTCGGCGAAGGACCCGTCTGGGTGCCGGAGCGGGGGCGGCTGTTCTGGGTGGACATCGAGGCGCCGGCCCTGCGCTGGCTCGACCTCGCCAGCGACGAGACGGGCACGCGCCCGTTTCCCGAGCCGATCGGCTGGATCATCCCCCGCGCCGGCCGGCGCGACTTCGTGATCGGCCTGAAGAGCGGATTTGCGCTGTTCGACCTGGAGGCCGACCACGTCACGCCGATCGGCAATCCGGAGCCGGACTGTCCGGACAACCGCCTGAACGACGCCAAGGTCGACTCGGCCGGCCGGATCTGGGCCGGGAGCATGCACCAGCCTGAGACAGCGGTCTCGGGCGCCCTGCACCGGCTCGACCCGGACCTGACCTGGCGTCGGATGGACGGTGCCTACGGCGTCGCCAACGGCCCGACCTTCAGCCGTGACGGCCGGATCCTCTATCACAGCGACAGCGCAGCCCGGACCGTCTTCGCCTTCGACCTCGCCGCCGACGGGACCTTGACGGGGAAGCGGGAATTCCTGCGCTTCCCCGAGGCCTGGGGCTGGCCCGACGGGATGACCACGGATGCGGACGGCTGCATCTGGATCGCCCACTGGGGGGCTGGCCGGATCAGCCGACTGGATCCGGAGGGGTGCCTCCTGCGGGCCATCGCGCTTCCGGCCACGAACATCACGAGTTGCGCCTTCGCGGGACCCGGGCTCGACCGGCTGTTCGTCACGTCGGCGTCGCGGGGCGTCGAGCACGAGCCGTCCGCAGGCGCGCTGTTCGAACTCGATGTTGGCGTAACCGGCCTGCCGCCCCGGGCGTTCGGGGGCTGACCGCCCGATCCCTCGGCCGGGCGAAAGCGATCGACGGGTCGCTAAATCGTGTGGCTCCTTCCCCCGGATGGGGGATGCGGCGCCGGGGTGGCGCGTCTACGGTCCGGCATTCTCCGAGACGAGACCACCTCCAAACCCGCCCGGCCCGTGCCGCGGCGGGTTCTTTGATTGCGGCAGCCTCACGCACGGATCGGTAGGCGGCCGACCACCGAGCCCGACGCATCCCGTACGACGAGGGTCCAGGACGCGCCGGACGCGCCGGTGCCGATGGATCCCGCCATCTCTCCGATCACGCTGCGCGCCTCGTCCAGGGCCTCCTCCAGGCTCTCGGCCTCGACGCCCACCTCGTCCCGGATCCGCTCCCGGTCGTTCTCGACATCGAAGTAGAAGCGCTCGGGCACCGACATCCCCCTGCTCAAACCCTGTGGCGGACGCCAGGACTATCTCGACGTCGTTTAATGGGCCACCGTGACCAACGCCGGCTGCGATAAACCTTAATCTGTCTAAAACGTGAATCGGACCGGTTTACCACAATGCGTCCGGTATTTGAGCGCATCGATCTACTATAGAGCTGAGAGATAGCCCGCCCACCCACACCGGTGGCTCGAAGCGGCGGGGCTTCTGATCTTGGGGCTTAGCCATGTCGACCGCCGATGAGCCGCCTGCCGTGAAGGGAACGGGCGACGGCTCAAACAGGAAAGAGAGGGTGCGGGTGCATATCCGAAGCGTTCTCTCAAAGATCAGTGCTTCATCAATACCCAAGGATTAGACGCGCTGATGGCGGCTTGACCATACGCCCTTGGGTGATGGGTGCAGCGACGGCCTCCGCGCACGACCGCCTTTTTACGTAGCAACGCCCTTCGAAATGGCGGGTTTCTGAAACCTCCAGCCCCGTAGCGCCGTAACCGACCCATGGCGGAAAACACCCCCCTTCGCGCCCATATCCGCGCGGTACTGCTCAGGCTGGTGCGGACGTTGACGGATCGGACCGGTCCGCGCGGACCGACGCCGACCTAGAGCGCGCGCCGCCGACGTGGATACCGGTTCGGCGCAAGCGAGCGCGTCGCATAGGCTCACCGTCCGCGCGCGATCGTCGCGACGGCATCGCCGCTCCGGGGCGTTAACCCTTCGTCAACCATGCGCCGACAGAGTTCCGGACGGAGGGCTCAGCCATGGTTCGACGCCGGGATTTCGATGCACTGAGCGAGGCGCAGATCGCCGCGCGGCGCACGCAGAAGCGCTGGGTCGAGCCCAAGGCGCAGTTCCGTCCCGCTGCCCCGCAGGCGGTGACCGATTTGCTCGACACGATCCAGCACGTGGCCGAGGCGGCCACCGGCGAGCGCAGCTTCCTGCACCTGCGCCCCGTGGCCGGCGGCGGCCGCAGCCGCGAGCATTAACGTCGCGCACCTCTCAAGTCCGGGCCGGCCGATGGGCTGGCGAGCGCCAGCCGGTTCTGCAACAAGGCCGAGATGAGCCGGCGTACAGCCTTCGATCTCATCCCTACCGGTGCGCCGTCCGTGTCCGGCCGATGCCGCGCGGTCCGCGCGCCGTGAGCGGTGCCTTGAGCGCGGACGAGGCGGACGTTCTCCGGCGCCGCACCCGTGACCTCGAGGACGAAGTCACCCGCCTGCGCACCGCCCTCGCCGCGAGCCGGGCGGAGACCCGGGCCGAGGTGCCGCAGCATGAAGAGGCGCCGCGGGACGAGACCGCCTTCGATCGCGCGTACTGGCACAGGTCAGCCCATGTCGACGCGTTCCTGCCCGATCCCGATCCCGAGCGGATCGACGATGCCGAGTTCCACCGGCTCGCCGACCACCTGCCGATCCTGTGCTGGCTCGCCCGCGGCGACGGCCATCTCTACTGGTACAACAGGCGCTGGCTCGATTACTGCGGCACCACGCAGGCGGCCATGGCCGGCTGGGGCTGGCAGAGCGTCCACGACCCGGAGGCGCTGCCCCGGGTGACGGCGGTCTGGGCCGCCTCGATCGCCACCGGCGAGCCGTTCGAGATGGTGTTTCCCCTGCGCGGGGCCGACGGCGTGTTCCGGTCGTTCCTGACGCGGATCGTGCCGCTGCGGGACGCCACCGGCCGGGTGGTGCGCTGGTTCGGCGTCAACGCCGAGATCGGTGCCCAGGTCCGGGCCGAGGCGGCGCTCCGCACCTCCGAGACGCGCCTGCGCCGGGCCCAGGAGGCCGGCGGCGTCGGGGTGTTCTCCATCGACCTCGACCGGAACGTCATCCACGCCACGCCGCACTTCTTCCGCCTGTACGGCCTGGCCGAGCAGGAGACGTTGCCGATCGACGCGGTCGTCCGTCTCGTCATCCCGGAGGATGCCGGACGCGTCGCGCAATGGGCGGACCGGGGCGCCGGCCTGACCGATGCCGACGTGGCCTATCGGATCCGTCGGGCGGATGACGGCGCGGAACGCTGGATCGCCCGCCGCGGCGCGCTCGAGCGCGACCCCGATGGGCGCCCGATCCGGTTCGTCGGGGCGGTGCGCGACATCACCGACCACAAGTCCGCCGAGCAGCGGGCGGAGGCCAACCAGCGCGAGCTGCGCCTCATCACCGACGCGTTGCCGGTGCTCATCGCCTTCATCGACTGGGACTACGTCTACCGCTTCGCCAATGCGGCGTATCAGGACTGGTTCTTCCGCCCGGCCGCGGAGATCGTGGGGCGGGACGTGCGGGTGCTGCTCGGGCCGACCGCCTTCGAGCTG
Source organism: Methylobacterium sp. CM6246 (assembly GCF_054818005.1). NCBI lineage: Bacteria > Pseudomonadati > Pseudomonadota > Alphaproteobacteria > Hyphomicrobiales > Methylobacteriaceae > Methylobacterium > Methylobacterium sp. CM6246. The sequence goes on along the minus strand of NZ_JBTXKY010000001.1, from coordinate 3,334,528 downwards.
CGGCGCGCCTATGTCGAGCGCGCCCGCGCCGGCGAGGCCGTCCGGTTCGAGATCGCCTGGCCCCACCAGGACGGGCGCCACCGTGACGCCGAGATCCGCTACCTGCCCCGGCGCGGCGCCGACGGTGCGGTCGACGGCTTCCACGTGTTCGTGCAGGACATCACCGACCGCAAGCGGGTCGAGGCCACCCTCCTCTCCGAGGTCACCCAGCGGACCCGCGAACGCGACCGGTTGTGGGAGACCACCAACGACCTGATGGGCACGGCGGGCCTCGACGGCTTCCTCAAGACCGTCAATCCGGCCTGGACGCACATGCTCGGCTGGAGCGAGGCGGAACTGCTCGGCCGGCCGTTCCTGGACGTCGTCGATCCGGGCGACCACGCCGAGACCGCCGAGGTGGTGGGCCGCCTGTCGGCCGGCGAGACGGTGGCGGGCTTCGTCGACCGCGTCCTGACCCGCGCGGGCGAGCGCCGGGTGGTGATGTGGACGGCGGTGCCCGATCCGGGAACCGGGCTGTTCTACATCGTCGGGCGGGACCTCACCGAGCAGCGCCGGGTCGAGGAGCAGTTGCTCCAGGCGCAGAAGATGGAGGCGATCGGCCAGCTCACCGGCGGCATCGCCCACGACTTCAACAACCTGCTGACCGGCATCGTCGGCTCCCTCGACCTGATGCAGACCCGCATCCAGCAGGGCCGCACCGACGCGATCGAGCGCTACGCCCGCGCGGCCTTGTCGTCGGCCAACCGCGCCGCGGCGCTGACCCACCGCCTCCTCGCCTTCGCCCGGCGCCAGCCGCTGGAGCCGCGGCCGACCGCCGCCAACCCGCTGGTCACCGGCATGGAGGACCTGCTGCGGCGGACCCTGGGCGAGCGGATCCACCTCGAACTCGTCACCGCCGGTGGCCTGTGGCTGACCCTCTGCGACCCGCACCAGCTCGAGAACGCGCTGCTCAACCTCGCCATCAACGCCCGGGACGCGATGCCCGAGGGCGGCTGCCTCGTGATCGAGACCGCCAACGCCCATCTCGACCACGCCTACACCCGCCGGCACGCCGGCGTGAACGCGGGCGCGTATGTCTGCCTCAGCGTCAGCGATACCGGGACCGGCATGAGCCCGGAGGTCGCCGCCCGGGCCTTCGACCCGTTCTTCACCACCAAGCCCCTCGGCCAGGGCACCGGCCTCGGCCTCTCGATGATCTACGGCTTCGCCAAGCAGTCCGAGGGACATGTCCGGATCTACTCGGAGCCGGGTCGCGGCACGACGGTCAAGCTCTATCTCCCGCGTCACCGCGGCGCCGCGCCGCCCGAGGAGGCGGAGTCCGGTCTCATCGAGGTGCACCGGGCCGAGCGCGGCGACACGGTGCTCGTGGTGGAGGACGACCCGGTGGTGCGCGACCTGATCGCCGAGGTTCTCGGCGACCTCGGCTACACCGCACTCCAGGCCGCGGACGCCGAGGCGGGCCTCGCGCTGCTGCGCGCGCCGGGGCGGATCGACCTGCTGATCAGCGACGTCGGATTGCCCGGTGGCCTCAATGGCCGCCAGATGGTCGACGCCATCCGCCCGGACCGGCCGGACCTGAAGGTGCTGTTCATCACCGGCTACGCCGAGAACGCGACCTTCGGCAACGGCCACCTCGAACCCGGCATGCGGATGATGACCAAGCCGTTCCCGGTCGAGGCCCTGGCCGCCCGGGTGCGCGCGATGATCGCGGGTCTCGACTGACCGCCCATGTCGCTCACCACCCGCATCCTGCTGCTGGTGCTGCTGGCGCTCACGCCGGCTCTGGCGATCCAGGGCTACAACGAGGTTGCCCTGCGCACGAGCCGCGACGCGGCGGTGCGTGCCGACGCGCTCGCCACCGTCCGGGGCGCCGCGGAGGATTTCTCCCAGCTGTCGGAGCGGATGCGCCAGGCGCTCGACCTCATCTCCGGGGATCCATCCGTGCGGGCGCGCGACCCCGCTGCCTGCGCGGCCTACCTGAAGCGCTCCGCCGCCCGGCTCCCGCACGTGATCCTGATCGCGCTCACGGATCCCGCCGGCGCGGTGATCTGCGACAGCGCTGGCTCGGCACCGGGATCCTACTCGACCGGCGCACGCGCCTATCATCACCGCGCCCTGGAAGCCGGCGGATTCGCGGTCGGCGGCTACGCGCTGGGGACCGTCTCGAACCGGCCCTCGATCCACTTCGCCCGGGTCGTGGCCGGGGGGGACGCGACCGACGGCTCCGCGACGGGCGTCCTTCTGGCCGCCGTCGATCTCGACTGGCTGTCCGACCATCTGGAGCAGACCCTGCACCAGGCCGAGACGGCCATCACGGTGACGGACCGCGACGGCCTGATCATCGCGCGGCGCCCGGACGGGGCGGACTGGATCGGCAAGCCGATCCCGCAGGAGCGCGTCGTGATGCGGACGGCCCGGGACGGCGAGGTGCGCATCGCCGAGGGCCTTGACGGCCGCACGCGGGTCATCGCCACGGCCATGCCGGAGGGGCCGCTCTCCGGGGTGCGCCTCGTGGCCGGGCGCGACAGCGCGGCGGCGTTCGCGGATATCGATGTCGCCAGCCGCCGCGGGCTGGTGCTGATCGTCCTGGGCGCGGTCCTGGCGCTGGCGGCGGCGCTCCTGGCCGGACGGATGTTCATCCGCCACCCGATCGATCGCCTGCTCCGGGTCGCGGCCGCCTGGCAGGACGGCGACCTCTCCGCCCGCACGGGCCTGCGCGGCCTGGCGGAGTTCGGCCGCCTCGGGCGCAAGCTCGACGCCATGGCGTCCGCGCTCCAGAGCAACACCGACGCGCTGCACGCCGAGATCCGCCACGGCCGCGCCCTGCAGGAACAGCAGGTGACGATGCTGCACGAGCTGAACCACCGGGTGAAGAACACCCTGGCCACGGTGCAGGCCCTGGCCCGCCAGTCCCGCGGCGCCGAGGGCGTCCTCGAGGCGCGGATCCTGGCGCTGTCGAAGACCCACGACCTCCTGACCCGCGAAGATTGGAGCGGCGCCTCCCTGCGTGAGGTGCTGGAGAGCGAGCTGAACCCCTACCGCACCGGCGCCGATCAGATCGGCCTCGACGGGCCCGACGTCGCGCTCTCACCCCGGCACGTGCTGGCCCTGGGGATGACGATCCATGAGCTGACCACCAACGCCGCCAAGTATGGCGCCCTCGCGGTGCCGGGGGGACGGGTGCGGGTCTCGTGGTCGCTGGCCGCGCCGGAGGGCGGGATACGGCGCCTGCGCCTCGACTGGCAGGAGAGCGGCGGCCCGCCGGTGCAGCCGCCGGCCCGGGCCGGCTTCGGGACCCGCCTGATCTCCGGCGGTGTCCGGCGCGAGCTCGACGGCATGGTCGACCTCGCCTTCGAGGCCGGGGGCCTGCGCTGCCATCTGGATGTGCCGATCGAGTCGGGGCCGAGCACGATCCTGGTGCCGACGCGGTAGGGCGCCCCCTCCTGCCGCAGGCGGCGGGTACCTCGGATTACCCCCGGGGCCGCGCCAACTCCCGGGCATCCTGCTTGACCTGCCGCCACGTCCGCCACGGCTCCAGGTTCGACAGCGCCATCCGGCGAAGGCCGAGCCAGCCGAGCGCGAACGCCGCGACCAGGAACGGCGCCGCCACGATCAGCGCCGCCGGCGCCTCGGAGCCGAACGGCACGGCGAGCAGCTTTACGAGTCCGTCGAGCCCGAGAAAGAACGTGACGATCAGCAGCACGGGAATCGTGCCGACGATCGCGACCAGCGAGACGATGGCCCGGACGTTGCCGTCGATCTCGGTCCGCGCCAGGCTCAGGAGCGATTCCAGATGCGTCGCGCTCTCGCGCAGGGCCGCGACCAGCAGGGCCAGGGTGCCGTCGGCTCGTTGACGCATGGTTCGGGTCTATCCTCTCGATCCATCAGGGCCTGGGCCAACGGAGCCGCCCGCGCAAGCGTTCCGGCCCGCCGCTCACAGCATCAGCAGCACGACGCCGAGGATGAGGAACGTCGCGAGGGCCGCCAACGCGACGGCCCGGGTGGCGTCGCGGCTGTCGTCGGGATCCAGGCCCGGCGCGGCGGCGGATCGAATCGGCCGGGGCTCCGCCGCCGCGGCCGGAGCCCCGGTCCCGCCGGCCGGCAGGACCGGCGGCGGCGTCCCGGGCTGCTGCTCCGGGAGGATGACCGATCCCGGGATCGCCCGATCCAGGGGCGGTCCGAGGGCCTCCGGCTCGACGCTCACCCCCGCGGCGTCGAGCTCCAGCATCACCAGCACCAGGGCGTCGACATCCATGCGGTCGACCGGGAGGGCGGCCTGCAGGTCGATTGCCGTGAGTGCGCCCCGCGCCCGGCCGAGGGCGATCAGCCGGTCCAGCGTTCCGCGATCGATCGTCTGCGTCATCGCCCGCTCCGGCCTCCGCCCGACCCGCAGGGCCGGTGCTCTCCCGACGAGAACCCGCGAGGCCCCCCGCGGTTACCGCGCGGTCACGGGCCGAGCGCGGGGGCGGCCGTCAGGGCGTCGCCGGAACCCCGGATCGCAGACCGGTGCGTACCGGGCCGGTGTCGGAGCATCGGCTTCTCGACCAAGTACCAGCTCAGGAACCCCAGGGGGGCCGCCGCCGCGAGGGTCAGGATCGCGGCCGTCCAGGGTGGCAGGTCCGGCCGATGGGCGACCAGCAGGTTCTGCACGGGCCAGGCATAGAGATAGAGCCCGTACGAGGCATCGACGCGCGCGGTGGCGCGGCTGAGGGCGTTGGGGCGCACCGCCAGGGCGAACCAGAAGATCAGGTAGCCGCCGAGAATCGCGAAGGCCGGCTCGGCGAGCGGCGGGCTGAACATCAGCGGCAGGAGCAGCGACGCGGCGGCGGCTGCGCCCCGGCCGGTATAGGCGATCCGGTCGCCGAACAGCTGGAAGGCGCCGCCGCAGCAGAACACGAAGCTCAGGCGGATCATCTCCGACAGAACGCCGAGCCCATGCCCGGGCTGGCCGATCGGCAGGACGAGCCAGCGCAGGGCCAGCACTCCCCCCAGGCCGGCGAGCAGGACGAGGTAGCGCCGCCGCCGCCGCAGGGCGCGCGCGCCGCCGACCAGACCGAGCAGCAGGTAGCAGCCGAACTCGCACGGAATCGTCCAGAGCGATCCGTTGAGGATTGGATAGGGCAGCGCCTCGAACGCGCCCGGAACCACCGGCATCAGCAGCAGCGACAGGCGCAGCACGGTCTCGGCGGGCGAGATCGCGGCCAGGTCGCCGCCGCCCAGGGGCGCGACGACGGCGATGCAGACGAGGGACGCCACCACGAAGCCCGGATAGATCCGCAGCGCCCGCCGCTTCAGGTAGTCGGAGAACGAACGCTTGGCGCGGTAGCTCGCGGTGATCAGGTAGCCGCTCACCAAGAAGAATCCGTCCACCGCGACCTCGCCCAGCGACAGCGTGCCGAACACCTGCGTGAGCCATTCGCGCGACCGATTGCCATCCGCCAGCTCCGGCGCGTGCGAGAGCACGACCAGGATCGCGAACAGCACGCGCAGCGTGCCGAAATTGTTCGCCGCTCGGTCTTCCCCGCCGACCCGCTGCGACACCCGCCTCGCCCCATAATTCCCTAGCGACCACCAAGGACCGGGAAACCGCACGCGAAGACAAGACCGCCAGGGCAACACCCTGCAGCCATCGCGCCGCCGACGGCCGGAACCGGTTCGGTATCTGGTCCCAGTCCGGACACGGACGCAGGCAAAGGCAGCCTCACCCAGACCGTTGCACTGGCGCCGCGGTTGGGTTAGGAAATCGACGCGGCTAGCACCCGTAGCTCAGCTGGATAGAGCGTTGCCCTCCGAAGGCAAAGGTCACACGTTCGAATCGTGTCGGGTGCGCCAACAAATCTCCTCGGAAATACAAGGCCTTAGCGCCTTGGCTTGGGCGCCAGACAAGCTCCTCAGCATCAGCCGGTCCCAAATCGGTCCCAGCTGTGAGGAAATCCGATGGCTACCGTCCGCAAGCGGAACGGCAAATGGCAAGCGCAGGTCCGCAGGACCGGGCATCCGTCGCGAGCCCGAAGCTTTACTACCAAACCAGAGGCCCAGCGTTGGATACGCGACGTCGAAGCTGAGCTGGATGCCGCTGAGGCTCAGCCGGTCACGCAGGCGCAAGCCGGTGCCAAGCTGCTCGCCAGCACGACAATCGCGGACCTGCTGACGCGCTACAGGGACACAGTGACGCCGCGCAAGCGCGGGCACATCCCAGAGATCAACCGGCTGAACGCCTTCCTGGGCCAGCCCTGGGCCTCCCTGCCCCTTTCTGATGCTACCCCTCAGGTGTTCAGCCGCTACCGCGATGACCGCGCACGGCAGGTGAGCCCGGGGACCATCATCCGTGAACTCGGCCTGCTCCGCTCCGTGTTCGAGACAGCCCAGAATGAGTGGGACGTACCCCTATCTGCAAACCCAGTTGCCAGGGTACGTAAGCCGACAGCGCCGGAGGGTCGTACGAGGCGGCTCGCAGAAGGCGAGTTAGACAGCCTACTGAAGCCTAGCTCAATCGGTCGCACCACATGGCTCAGAAATGCGATCCAGCTCGCCATTGAGACCGGGATGCGACGGGGTGAGCTCCTGAACGTTCGCTGGTCCGACGTCGACCTCAGAGCAGGCCTACTAAAGATCCCACGGACAAAGACTGGGATCTCCCGCCGCATTCCGCTTACATCGAAAGCGGTCTCGATCCTGACAGAAAAACGAAGCGAACCGGGAGCACGGAACGAGGAACACGTGTTTTGTGTCAAACCCGATGCCTTCCAACTGGCTTGGCAGCGGTGCAAGCTACGGGCTTCCCGCTCAAAGCCCGGCATCCTCGATCTTCGCTTCCACGATCTGCGCCATGAGGCCGTCAGTAGGTTCTTCGAACTTGGACTGAGTACCGCTGAAGTCGCTCTCATCAGCGGGCACAGAGATATGCGGATGTTGTTCCGCTACACGCATCTTAAGCCGGAAGCTATTGTTTCCAAGCTTCGATCTCACAGTGATGCGGATCGGAGATCAAGCCAAGAAGCTGGCTAGCGATCTTAAATCCGTCGAGATGTAAAACGCCCCGCATCTCGCCGAGCCGGCAACAAATTCCGGACGATTTTCTGTGCTGCAGAAGATCAGATTTAATAAAATCTTCACGGCAAGCGCCAGCGATATGCGGGGGCTTATGTACTGATTGATCGCAGAGTCGCCCCACAGACCCAAAAAACACAAGCTTGAACTCAGTTCCATGCAAGCGTGAGAGCGTGCGCTAAGACGGATACAGACCAGCCGAAGATGAGAAAAACTAGCGGCCGAAAATCCAGCTAAGCAGCTGCCCTGACAGCGAAAATTCCACAGCGCTATCCAGGCAGGATCCCTCGCCTTCATATGTGGAATAGCCCGGAATGGGTCGACCAGCGTCCACTGCCGGGAAAACCGCAGATGAGCAGATAGCTGATGCCTCAGATAATTTTCTCTCTCTTCTTCTAGAGCGATCTGAAGCAATCGACCAAATTCGAGCTAGACCAGTTGGCTGAAGGCCGGCATCCATCGCCAAAACATAGGAGAGAGAAATAGTAGACCCAGACGAATTTATGGATCGTATGTCCCATTTGTGGTTATCTATGGGGAACAAGAACAGTTTATGTCTGAGGACCACCTGGCGAGATGTAGCCTGCACTCTAAATCTGAGCGCAGCGCAACAATTCAACGATCAATGGGATGTCCTTGCATTGCCAACAGGTTCCGGAAAGACGCAGAGTCTAGCTCTGTACTGCTCAATGTTGAAAGCTGAGCAACACCCCGGTATCCTCATTGTAACTCCGCTCAAGGAGCAGGCTGATGAGATCTGTGCGCAAATCAACAATCTGGCTTCATCAGATATCGCGTTGTCCTACCATACAGCGAGCAAGCATAGTACCTTGCAATTGCAGCAAGCTCCGGTACTTGCGATCACCCACTCCGGGTACCTTACCGGGCTTAAATCTGCAGCAGAGCAGTCCGAAGGTCGTCATAAGCTTCGTAGCCTAACAAGCTGGGTAGGAGGCGAGCGCCTACTTCGGGTGATCGACGAAGGAATTGAGCTTCATCATACGTACAAGACAAGCTTGCGAGACCTATCGATCCTCTGCGGCGCTCTACGTTATGTTGCCGGAGTTAACGGCCGTAGGAATCTCCTACCCATTGACGAGCTGTGTGCTTCGATCTCAGCTTGGAATGATTGTGAAAATTCCAGCGAGCGCTACCTGTCTCAGTCGGAGTTCGTATCCCTTCAAAGCATCGAAATCGACGCGTTGATTGGAGAGCTGGATAGTGTGCCAGATGGTGAAATTATGTTCGGCCGTGATGAACGCGGTGTCTCAGGAGCGGATATAAAGCGTCAGTGTCAGAGGACTTTGCGTGAAATTCGTGGGCTTGTCCGTGTTGGCAGTCCATGGATCACAAAGCGAGGTAAACTCACTACAATAACTTCTGCAGAGTGCCTACTCGGACTAGAAGAGAGGGCTGGCGTTATCCTTGATGCGACCGCTCGGGTTGATACCAGGTACGAACTACTCGGCGATAAAGCTCGGATCATTGCTCCGCGACTAGGGGTGAGGAGCTATAACAACGTTAACCTATGGATCATACCCGACCAGCGAGTTGGCAAGGAGTATATGACCGACAAAGGTTGGGAGCTGTGGGCGCCGCTCACTAAACAGATGGAGCGTACGTTAGGCGCGAAACGCGACGTACTAGTTTGTTGCCACAAGGACGTTCGAGAAAAGATCGAAGGAATTCCGACTGACTTTAATCAAACTGCCTACGCGCATTGGGGCGCGATCACGGGAAAAAATCACTGGCGAGATTTTGATACTGTCGTGGTGGTGGGTCTGAATTACTTGGACCGTTCGGCAAGCGCAGAAACGTATATCGGGATTAGGGGCGCGACCAACGGCGATTGGCTCCAATCAGCTGAAAGCCGTAAGTGCAATAAACATGAGGATATACGTCAATCGATCATGATGAGTCATCTGTCTATAAGTGTGGTCCAGGCAGTTAACCGGGTACGGTGCAGGCGGACCAATGACACCAAGGGCGGCTGTGACAAGACCGATGTTGTCTTGCTTGCACCCAAAGGGACGGAAGGAAAAATTCTCGTTGATATGTTGCAGTCTGAAATGCCGGGCTTACAGGTGCGACAATGGCCGCTACAGCTTCGAACGCGGAAGGAGCGGGCAGCACCAAGCAAAGAGCGCATCTTCGAATTCCTGCGGGGTGCGCCGAATGGAATCCACACGAATAAGGAGGTAAGTGCGAAGCTTGGAGTTTCTAGATCAACTTACGACAGAGTTATCGCTAATTTTCGGAACGAACGTTCTGCGGAAGCCCAAAACCTACGCTTATACGGCATCCGCTATATATCTCAGACCGGAGGTCATACACTGTCGGGCTTCATGAAGAAAGCTACTATCGCTGGCTAATGGCGGATAGCAGTCCGACCTTCATCATCTGTCGGGAAGAGGCGGCCACGCGCGGCCTCTCCCGCTTCCGGACAGGCCGGCCTTGCAAAGCGGGGCACCTAGCCGAGAGGTACGTCAGCAACCGCCAGTGTGTCGCCTGTAACGCTTCCAAAGCTCGCTTGCGGGAGTGCAATCGGTCCCAGAATGACCCCTCCTACCGCATGTACCGCAGCGTCCACCGGAGGAACGGCCAGGTGCTCAAAGGACGATGTAGTCCCCGACGAGCGCTTGGGTGCGATCATTCTACCCTGCGCGAGCACATATCGGCCCGCTTCAGGGAAGGCATGGCGTGGGCACGATACGGACAGTGGGAGGTCGATCACACCGTACCTCTCTCTGCAGCTCGATCTGAGGCTGAGCTCTTGGAGCTATGCCGGTTCGGAAATCTGCAGCCGCTATGGAAACGAGAGAACCAGATGAAGGGCGGGGCCTAAAGCCCCGTCCCCACAGTCGATATCTGTCATTGCCGCGGTGGACATGATCTTCCAGGGAGGCCTCTTCGCGGACCTGATGTGTACGAAAGGGCCATCGGCGGCAACGGCGTACTGTTGGCCCCGGGAGGCGCATCCACGATCCGTCTCAGCAACTCCGGCGACGGTGCGATCACCCCCCTTCGGTACTCCCCCTACTAACAGGCTGAATACGAACCCGCGATACCCACTCACAGAAGCGCATCGCGGGGCAGTGCGGCCGAGAGATGACAGCCTTTTCATTCAAGAAGTCGAAGGTCGGAGCCGCCGACTAACGATCGAACGCACCCTATCCCCAGGGTTCAGATGATGCGACGGCGCCACCTCAGATTGCCGGTGACAGCGCCTACCTAATTTGCGATGCAGGGTAACGAGTGGTTGTCGCGATGCTCTGCTGCGAGCAAGACACAGCGGTGTAACAGGCGCCTGGCGATAAGCTGGTACAGATTGGTACAATGAGTGATCCATCAATCGGTCAGGTAACCCGGACGATCAGCCGTCGAATGCCGTGGCAAGTAGCATCCACGGTATTCAACTGGCTCGACATACAGCCGAGCAAAGGATGGGACTCGACGGTAGAAAAATACCACGAGGCTAAAGGATATGAAGATGAGGCCGCCAGACTGCTTACGGCCTATCGTGAACACATTGTGTCTGGTGAAAAAGCAGTACGCATATACGCCCAGCCCAAGACGACGTGTGATGCAGTCAGAGCCTGGCTATTGTCGCGACAAGAAGGGCTCACCGATCCCAATCGATATCTTTTTCGGGATGTTACAGAAATAAAATCGCTCACACCTACAGAGCCAAGATTGATATCGGTTGAGAGTTTTGCGACTGGTCTGGCTGGAGTCTACGAATCAATACGAGTGACTGAGATTCGGGAGCGTATCGATCCTAGAAGACTCTCGAGACAGGACGGACAGACATTAGACGATTTCCAAGAATTGATAGGGGTGAGGCTGGAAAAGAAGCAGCTCTTTGACGTGGTATGGGTGCCTCATACTGGCACTCGTATCGATATCAGAGTCGATAGTCCTGTTGGTACCACGATCGAAAATCAAGGTGCTGCGCACTTAGCTCTTGCAAAGAAATTTACAGCAGAATTTGGCAAAGATCTTTTCAAAGTACCGATTAATTTATTCCCACTTATTAAGGCGATGTACGAGGATCCGAATGAGGGTATGGTGGCCGAACTCGGATTTGCGACTAGCACCGGGTCTGTTAAAATCGAGAAAATGCGACGCGCTCATACCTGTTTGCGTCGTGAGCTTTACCATAAGGCGGGGAAAGCGGCGCTATCTAGAGGTATCGAGCCGTTCAAACTGAGCGTGCGCTGGCAGGCTATGTACGAGGAGAAGGCGCGGAGCCATCTTGAGCTTTCTCTCAAGGGAAACACTAGGCTTTTACATATGACTGTGCCTCTTCTGTACGACGCTGATATAAGGGGATGTGCTGGTATTGCGGATTTCGAATATGTACGATCTAGACTGGAATACCATCTTGACCGACTGAACCCATGATGTCGATTGCGGAATATAAAGATTGTGCAACAAATCATCTCAGGGATGAGGTGCTCAAAGCTACATGCTTGCGGATTATTGACTTGCTGACGTCCACACCGGACGAAGAGTTGAGCCTTATAACATTTCAGACGTTCGCAAACTATCTCAATCTCAATGAGATAGACGATAATATCCTACGAGCCTTGACCCTATTGAGAGGTTGTAAGCCGCCTGCTCTCGAATTGCGGTACATGTTTATCGAGGGTGAAGAAGAGTACGAGGTTGATACTGAAGCAGCCCTGGAAGCTATTAGCGTTGGCTACCTATTTGATCGCAACGATCATAAAATAGATAATGCGGACGAGAAACTATATCCATTTTTCTGCATCTCCGACGGCCTCGCGCAGATAAAATCGGCTCGGAAATGACTGATATGGTGTCTGTTTCTGTGCTGATGAGCAGGGTACAATCGGTACCGCAGCGTATCAACTTGCAGCTTCTGCTTGGTGCTGATTCCGACAAGACGCTGACTCTTGTTACGGAGGCCGTCGATCATATTTGTCAGGAAATGGCACGTAACCCTGAGCTTAAGCAAGAACATACAGAGGATGAGCTAACGATTGAGATAGTCCAGGCGCTGCATTTCATGGGGTTCAACGCTAGGCATGAAACTAAGGTCGGGGGTCATTGCGACGTTATAGTGGAAGCTCCTAATGATTTTCTTTGGCTGGCTGAAGCGAAGAAATTTGATAGCGACTACGGATGGTTGATGGAAGGGTTCAATCAACTCTGTACTAGGTATTCGACGGGAGGAAAGTGTCAAAGCCACGGGGGAATGTTGATATACGTGTTTCAGTCTCGGACGGATCGGATACTCGAGCGGTGGGCTGAACGTCTGCAGAGTGGAGTTCAAGACATACTTGTCGATATCTCAGCTCGGACGCTTGGACACATCGTCTCTGTGCATCCCCATCAAAGGACCGGCGCCGACTATACTGTGAGGCATAAGACGGTATCTCTACTCTGGAGTCCCGCGTGACCTGCGTGAGAAGCGCTGGCTCGTAGGCTGACGACCGGACCCTTTCTCTAGCAACGCATTCTGGCGGCCTTTGAGGGATCATTTGATGGCGTCGGTGGGGGGAGCAAAGGGATGAGCTTCGGCAGCCGCCGGTGAGCTTCCTAGTGGTCCAGATCCGACGCTTGGTACCCGCGGTGAGGGGCCGCTTGCGACTCGTTGCAGAAGTCCGAATAGTCCGCTTCTAAGCAATTCGACAGGCTGATTTTGGCAGCTCCTGGCCGGAAAAGTAACGGCAGCATTCGGGAAGACTAGCTGGGAAAACGTGGTTGCGCGGCTGCGTTGAACTAATAGATTGCCGTCGCCACTCACAGCAGCAGCCGCTTGGTAACCTGCTTTTGGATCAAGTACGGCGCGTCCGTCACGCCGGCTTCTCGGCCCAGCCGAAATCGGGATTGCCTTTCCGGTTTCGGAAGCTCGCACTCCGGCTTCACTCGGCCCGAGTGTTACGTCGGCGACGGTATTCCGCAACCGGCAGGCCGCCTACGCCCCAGTTCTCCATCGGAACCTCCTCAATGACGACGAAGGTTGCGTCGAGAGGCTTGCTCAGCACGTCTAGAAGCAGCTGGCTCACGCCCCGGATGAGGGCTGCTTTCTCCTCGGAAGTCGCCGCCTCGCGCGACGGATCGGACCCTTCGCGCGTGATCTGAATCGTGACGATCGGCATCGCGGCATCTCCTCATCACCGGCCTGCGTGCTGGCCGCCGTCGACGTTCAGGATCTCACCGGTCACGAAGGGGGCTTGCTCGAGGTAGACGATGGCCTTCAACACGTCCTCGACCTCGCCCAGACGGCCCATGGGGTGGAGCTTGCCGAGCGCGCCGAGCGTTTCGGGCGCGTGCATTGGGGTCCTGATGATCCCTGGGGCGACGGCGTTCACACGGAGACCGCGATCGGCATACTCGATCGCGAGCCCGCGTGTGACAGCGGCTAAGCCGCCCTTTGTCAGGCCCGCGAGCCCGGACGGTGCTCCGGCAATCGGCTGGTCGACCAGCGCCGTTGTGATCTGCACGATGTGACCGCGACGCTGCTCCAGCATTCGCGGGACAACGAGTTGCGTCACGTGGAAGAACCCGGCGACATTGATGTGCAGGGCGCGTTCGAAATCCTCTACGGTGTAGTCGGTGAAGGGCTTGCCGATGAAAATCCCGGCGTTGTTGATCAGGGTGTCGATGCGGCCGAAGCGCTCCGTGGCCGTTCGCACCACTTCCTCGGCGACCGCGCGCTCGCCGATGTCGCCTGCAACGGAAACGATCTCGGGATCTTCGTCTTCCTTGATGGTGCGGGAATTCGCAACGACGGCGTAGCCGAGGCCGCGATAGGCCCGCACGATACCCGCACCGATGCCCTGAGAGGCACCGGTCACGATGGCGACCTTCTGATCCGTGCTCATCACCATGCTCCTCGCTCGAAATCCCGCTGGATCTGCCAAGATTGAAGGGACGCGGAGCCGCTTCTCACGACCAAAGTCAGCGCGAGTACCTCACGCCGAGAGTTGCCCAGTTGAGACGGTTCCACTGGCGGCATCAGCCTGCAACGGATCCCGGGATGAATCCCGGAACACCCGTCTTCACGACCTGATTGAACCGAACGGCCGTCGTGATGTGCGTCCGTATCTCGTCCATGGCGTCCTCAGGAAGGCGCGATAGATCGAAATTCTCTCGGATCCTGTCGCGATTGGTGGAGGTGGTCAGGAACGATGTGCCACGTTGTACAGCCCAGGCGAGTGCGACTTGGGCGGGAGATTTCTGGACGCGCTTGGCGATGGCCGTGATGACAGGATCGCCGAGGACGCTCGGCTCCAGTCCGTGCCCCAATGCGGCGAACGCTTGCAGGACGATGCCATGATCGCGGCAAAAGTCGAGCAACTCCCATTCCGGGAGAAAGGGATGTGCCTCCACCTGCACCACGGAAGGCTTGATCCGCGCAGCTGCGAAGACCTCCTTTAATGTCTCAAGTGAAACATCTGACAGTCCGATTGCCTTGCATCGGCCATCATCGACAAGGCGCTCGAGAGCCTGCCAAGTTTCGATAAGCGTCACGCCTTGGTCGTAGATAACCTGACCACGTTCATCTCTGGGATCTTGCTCGTCCCCGGGCTGAAATGCGAAAGGCGTATGGATCAGGTAGCAATCGACATAATCAACTTGAAGCCTCTGGCAGCTCGCTTCGTAAGCGGGCCTGACCCGTTCCGGCCGATGATTGCTATTCCACAGCTTGGTCGTGATATACAATTCTTCTCGTGTGGCGGATCCGGACTTGAGCGCGTCTTGCAGTGCATTGCCCACTGCATCCTCGTTGCGATAGCGCTCGGCACAGTCAAAATGACGAAAACCGGCTTCCAAGGCCATTCGGGTCGCCCGTTGAGTCGCGCCCGCGTCGGGAATCAACGTACCGAACCCGGCCGCAGGAAGTTCGCCCGCTCCGTGCACAAGGGGTATTCTAGAGTATTGAAGTGATCTATTAGCCGCCATCTCTGCGATCCTCGATTTGTTAGGTGTTCAGATGCCGATAGCGGACGGGGACGGTTACTGATCTGGACGCTCGGATCCTCGTAGCTTTTCTCTAATGTACGCGTCCCGCATTGAGGGGCAGCTCAGTGCCGCGAGGACACAGGCTCGCAAAGGCTCCTTGTGCGACATCACAATGCCGGCCGATTACGTCGGCGAGATGCGTCTCGATCGTCGTCTCGACTGAGAGGCCGACCCGCAGCAGCTGGGCAAGTGGCTGGTTTGGCGCGATCACGATCTGCACCGGCAGGCGCTGCACAATCTTGGTGAAGTTGCCGGTCGCGTTGTCCGGCTGGATGGTTGCAAAGGTCGCCCCGGTGGCGGCTGGTACACCGATCACTCGGCCTTCCAAGTCGATGTCGTAGGCGTCTACATGGATGCGGGCGCGCTGACCGGCTTGAACGTGCTTCAACTCGACTTCGCGGTAGTTCGCCTCGATGTAGATCTCGGACAGCGGCACGACCGCCATCAGGCCGGCACCCGAGCTGACGTAGTTGCCCAATTGCACGCCGCGCTGGGCGACCATGCCGTCCACGGGAGCCAAGATCTTCGTGTAGGAAAGATTGAGCATCGCCTGCTCAAGCTGCGCTTTGCTGGCGCGCACGCTCGCGCCGGCCGAAGCTTCCTGGGTCCGCAAGACCCTGAGCTGCGCCTGAGCGGCCTCCAGAGCTGCCTTCGTACCATCCAATGCAGCCCTGCCCTGGTGTAGCGAGCTTTCCGCCTGCTGCTGGGACTTGACTGGACCGGCCCCGGTCGTTGCGAGGTAATCGTAGCGCTTCGAGTCTGCCTCAGCGAAGGTGAGTTGCGCCTCTGAAGTTTTCACCTGGGCTTTGGCCTGCTCGATCACAGGCTCCTGCCGTTCGACGGCTGCAGCCGCGTTCTCGACCAAGGCGCGATCCCGAGCCAGAGTCGCCTCGGCACCGTTCACAGCAGCGCGGAAGTCGCGGTCGTCGAGTTCGACCAGAACCTGCCCGGCCCGGACCACGTCATCGTTCTGGACGCGAACCGCTGCGACCTGGCCGGAGACGCGCGGAGCGATGACGGCATAGTGCACGCGCACGTAGGCGTTGTCTGTCCATACGTCCGGATGCGGAGCGAAGATGCGCCAAGCCACCAAACCCGCGAAGCTCAGGATGACGAGGCTAGCCAGAGCCCAGGGCCAGACCCACGCGACGCGGCTTCTCACCGGCGCCGGATTAGCGGTGACCGGCTGAGCGGCCGGGGCGGCGGGGGCGAATGCTTGAGGCGGTAGAACCGAGATGGCCATGGCGGATCAGCTCCTCCCAAACAGGACGCGTGGCGGGTAGGTGCGGACGGGCAGGAACACGACCAGCAGGCCGAGAGCGACTGCGAACGCAGCAAGGATCAGGAAGGTGTCCGCTGTCGTCAGCACGCTCACCTGCGCCGCTACGGCACGGCCGAGTCGTTCTGCCTGCTCCTTGGCAGCGTGCTGCCCGTCCGGCAGCAAGCTTTGGGGTGTGAGCATCGGCTGGAAGCGGGCCTGCCCAACTTGGTCGACCAGGCGTTCGGAGTGGAATGCCCCGCGCCAGCGCTGGATAAGTTCCAAGACGCAGGTCCCAACCGGTGCGGCAAGGGCGCGGGTCGTGTTGATCAGCGTCGAGGCGAACGGGCCTTCCTCTGGGCTCTTAACGGTGTTCGTCGCCATCATCAGCAGAGGCATGACGACCATCGGCTGGCCAACAGCCTGCAGGGCTTGCCACAGATAGAACTGCTCCCGGCTCCAGGAGCCGTCGAGAGCGGCGTTGCCCAGACAGGCCATGCCGATGAACGCCAGTCCGCAAAGTGTCACCGCTCGGGCATCGGCCGACTCATGGTCGAGCAAGAAGGCCACCGCAGGCAACATTAAGAACTGCGCGAGCGCGATCAGAAGCGTAATCCAGTGCCCCTGCAGGGCGCGATAGCCCTGGACCTCGGTGAGATACGTGAGCGGCACCAACGAGGAGGAAAGGCTGAGAACAACGAAGAGGAGCAGCCCGAGCACCGCGTAGGCGAAGTTGCGCCGTTTGAGCATCTGCAGCTTGAGCAGAGGCAGCGGGTGGAACCACTCGTTGAGGGCTAGCAGCGGGACGGTGATCCCGCAGAGCAGAACAAGGACGCAGACCGTCTCTGAGTTGAACCAATCCCAGTGATCACCATGGTACATCAACGTCGTCAGGGAACCCGCTCCGACAGCGAGGAGCAGGAAGCCCCGCCAATCGAATTGCGGCAGGCGCTCGTAGCGCGGAAGATCCTGCGGTAGGCCGTACCAGACGAAGACGCCTGCGGCGGTGCCGAGCGGCAGGGCCTCGAAGAACACGAAGCGCCAGTCGACGATATCGGTCCAGAAAGCCGCGATTGAGGCGCTGACAGCCGGCGTGAAGGTCGCGGTGAGCGCGTACGCGGCGAGCCCATAAAGGCGGGCCGACGGATGGAGGACGCGCAGGGCCGTCATTATCAGCAATGGGATAGTGAACCCTCCGCCCAAGCCCTGGAACAGACGCAGGCCCAGCATCACGGGCAGATCCGAGGCGAAGGGGATGAGCAGCGTCGCGCAGCAAGTAAAGCCGATGGCGAATAACGCAAAACGGCGCAGGGTGAATGTGACCGCGAGCCAGGGCCCGAGTGCCATCCCGAGCACGACACCCGAGGAGTAGAGGCTCTCGATCCAGAGTCCGGGGTCGTGACTGATGCCAAGTGCACCACGTACATCGACCAAAGCCGTGGCCATAACGAGTTCGTTGAACTCGGCATTGAGCGCAGCGACGAGCACGCCGAGTAAGAACGCCTAACAGAACGGCACCGAGCTTGGTTTTCAGCGTTGGTTTGGCATGGCCAGACTGCTTCTCCCCGATGATCTCTGGGATGAGATCGCGCCGCTCCTCCCGCCGCCTCGGCCGCGTCCGAAGGGCGGGCGTCGTCCAATTGAGAACCGGGCCGCACTCACGGGCATCCTGTTCGTGCTGCGCTCGGGGCTGCCGTGGGAAATGCTGCCGGCCGAGATGGGCTGCGGCTCCGGCATGAGTTGTTGGCGGCGACTGCGGGATTGGCAGGCGGCGGGCGTTTGGAGCCGTCTGCATGACTTGTTGCTGGAGCGCCTGCACGCAGCAGGGGAGATCGACTGGAGCCGGGCTTGCCTGGACAGCGCGTCTGTCCCGGCCAAAAAGGGGGGCCTGCCACCGGCCCGAACCCGACGGATCGGGGCAAGCCGGGCACGAAGCGCCATCTCGTCACCGACGCGCGCGGCACGCCGCTCGGCTTCTGCCTGAGCGGTGCCAACCGACACGACACCGTCATGATGGCGGCCACCCTCGATGCCATCCCGTCTGTGCGGAGCGGTCGGCGCGGACGACCGCGACGTCGTCCAGACAAGCTGCACGCTGACAAGGCTTACGATGCCAGACCCCGCCGCCAGGAGTGCCGGGTGCGGGGGATCGTGCCGCGCATCGCACGTAGGGGCATCGAGAGCAGCGAGAAACTCGGTCGTCATCGTTGGGTCGTGGAGCGCACCCACGCTTGGTTCAACCGGTTCCGTCGATTGCCCATCCGCTACGAGCGACGCGCAGACATCTACGAGGCCTTCACGAGCCTCGCCGCCAGCCTCATCACTCTCAACCAGATCAGACGGTTCTGTTAGGCGCTCTAAGTCGAAGCTGGAAATCGTCGGTAGCCTGTCGCGTGCATTGGTAAAGCGCATCGGGCTCAAGCCGGGGGAGCTACGGCTGGTGTGATGGATCGGCCTTTTGGCCCGAAAAGCATGCACGAGCGCTCAACGACGCCCGCCATCAGCTCCCGGCTTCAAAGACCGCTCAATGGCCTCCATGGCGCTCTCATACGCTTTCCCCTCGCTGCGGTGCGCGCGATCGGACCGTTCGATAAGCTTGCCGCTTCGGCGGATGGCCCATTGGAAATGGCCCTCCGGCTTGGGAAGCGGTGAGACCTCGATGGAGTAGGGATGGGGGACGTTCTCGGCCATCGGCACGCTATGCCAGCCCTATTCCGACGATGCTAGTTGTTTGCATCGACCGCCGTAGGCGAGCCAATTCCGGGCTGGCGGCGATGGAACTGGCATGGCACTTCCCTAGTCATGACGACGCCCGACCCTCAGATCTGTGAAGCGAAGATCGAAGGCGCTTGGCGTTCGATCAACGTTGCCGAGGCAAAAGGCGTCTACGTGATGTCGCCGAAGCGCTGCCCATCCTGCCATGGGGCAGTGGTGCTGTCGGGCTCATACGCCGAGGGCGGCCGTCGGAAGTTCACGCATCGCAAGGGGCACAACGGCTGCCCCCTCCTGCCGGCGCGCTTCAACGGCATGCTTTCGCCACATCCTCAAGCGCTTGCCTGACGGCCAGTGCTGCCCCGCCGCCCATATTTTCCGGGCTGGCGGGGCGTCATGCCGTTCCTCACGGCGAGGGGCCATTACGCTACGCGGCCGAGATGTAGGATGACGAGGCGCAGTTAGCCGTGCCTAAACGGCTAGCTACAGGACGATCCCAGAATGAGAGGTTAGGCGGTCTTCAGGTTGGAGGCGCTCTCTTTGTCGCGGTCTGGGACGACCTCGACGTCCTGCCGGACCCTGCGCCGGTTGATGGCCATAGCGCTCGGCTGAGGCTCCCAGTGGAAGTCGGTGAGCAACTGGCCATCGGGGCCAAAGATGCCCTGCCAGCCGAACTTGCCGACGGTGATTGTCACCCGTGATCGGCCTTTATCGCGGCCATATCCCCGATCAAGACGGCTATCGATGCGATCCAGAGCGGCCTGCCTTTGCAGTGCCCACTCCGTCATACCGAGCCGGCGAGCGAGTTCCGGGGGTTTGATCAGCCAGCCACCCTGCCTGTCGAGATCGAGACGCACGCGATAGCCCTCCGCATCCGTGGAGGTCCGTGCAAACAGCAGTCCATACGCACGTAGGGGGCAGATTTCCCTGCCTTGCGCACTACCTCTCCCTCTCGTTGTTTAGACAGCAGGGTGGTCCGGTGCTGTTCTCGACGTGCCGAACCTGCGGCAGACAGATCAGCCGATCTGCCAGGATCTGCGCCCATTGTGGTGCCCTGACTGGAGCAAGCAGGCAGTCCATTCATGAACCCGTCGCCGGGGTGTCCAGCTTCATCGCCGCGGTAGCGGTCGGCCTCATCGCGCTCGTGCTTGCTTGGTGGACCGGGCTATTCCCTTAGTATCGGCTTGGATGAGGCTCACAGCCGATCCTCACCGGAAGCCACCTCAAACGGATCGTGTCACCCCAGGAGCCCGAGGACGCTGTTGATCCCCATGCCGAGCGCGAACACTCCGGCGCCGATCCACACGAGGTTGGCGAACACGCCGAAGATGATCACCGCGCGCCCTATCCCATCACGTCGTGCCTGCCACTGATGAACCGCCCACGCTGGCATTGCGGCCTCCTGATCCGCTGATGTGCGCCGTGTGAACGCTGATCGACTGCGTGTTGCTCCGACCCATCCTAGCTATCCACTACCTACGCAACGCGCAGTAGGCGACGGTATGAGCCCACGCGATGGTGGCTTGCAGCTGGCAGGTGTGAGTGACGCCCATTCCGCGATGTGGTGCAGATCCACGGGCGGCAGATGGCGAAGGCAAAGTGAGCGTTTAGGCGGTCCAATCTGTCATCGTTGCGGGCATCCCTATGGTCGCAGCCCTGATACGGTCTGGCCCGTCGCCCGGCGTAACGCACCAGGAGACTCCTTACCTCCACCCGCCCGGCTCGCCGGCGCGGGCTTTTTTTGCACCCAAGCTTCGTTTAAGTGCTGTTTCTGCAATTCAAAATCTATCTACGCGACTGGTAAAAACAAAATCGATCAAACCGGATTGAACGATAGCATTTTGGCTTTGAAGCCATTTACATCCACGGTTGCAAACCATATGTGATGCAACTCAAAGGCGGGAAAAATACCATCCGCCGATATCCCGCCCCACCGAAAAATCAGAATTCGAGCTGAAAACGTACGCATAAAATTATCTTTATATAACTTTCAGGCATCGCCATGATAATCGCAGCTTTGCTATTTATTGCTGGGCTCGCACTCGGATGGCTCTTCAATGCGCGAGCAATCATAATATCGTCGGTCGTAGTGTTTCTATGCTCAATAATTATGTTTGTGATGATTGTTGCCTTCGAGCCACTGCAAATATTCTTAGTGTTTGCCTATCTAACTGCTCATCAATCGGGATATCTAGTGGGTGTCTATTTCTCTTATGGCGACAAACCGGGTCAGACAAATGACAGGTCTCACCAGAACAAGATCAGCCGGCCCGCAATATCATAGATCGGCGCCCAAATCGCCGCGGCAGATATGACCGACGCTACGACGAGGGTCAGCGGTGGTCGGGTGGATGAGGTACTCTTCAGCAGCGATGCAGAACTCAGATCATTCATTGTCGTTACCTCGAAATTGGTTTTCGACGGTTCCAGACGCCCAGACAACCGACGTCCGGCGACGATGACCGCAGATTTTTTCGGGAGTTACTTCGCTCGCCGGGACCGAATTGAAGTGGCTCTATGACAGAAGGATCGGACCAACACAGCCTCTTCCATTTGGTGGTCTGCTATGACGTCACCGCTGCTGACAGCCCGGGGGAACGACCCCACCGCTTTAATGCTCAAGCGCTTGGGCTATGACTGGCGCGATGCACTCAGGACGCCGACAGTCTCTTGATGTTGAAGGCAACGTGCTCGCGGTAGCGGGCGATGACCGTCTCGGGCGAGCCGCCCATCATCAGCGTCGTCATGGCCTCGCCAACGGTGTGAACCTTCTCGACCACCATGGACTGCGCCTCGGCCAGCCCTTCGGCTCCGCCCCAGGCCAATCGAACCAACCGGAGTTCGATGACCCGCTGTGCCTCGATGGCGAGCAGGAACGACGAGAGGAAGGGATTGTACACGGCACACTCCGTGCCGCAGCGGGTGCGGCTGCGGTTGAACTCGGCCGCTGCTTAGAACAATCCATTGATCGCCCACATGTCCGACCCGCGTTTCAGAGCAGGCAACCGACCGCGTTTATGCCGGCTCGGCCGCTTATCCCCGCGCGAGTCCGTCGCGGATAAGCCCATGGAGAGCCCGCAAGTCGCTGCCGAACTGCCTAATGCCCTCTGCAAGCTTCTCCGTCGCCATGGCGCTCTCGTTCATCTCCCAGCGGAACGAGAACTCGTCCGTCGCGGGCACCTCGGGCGGCTCGCCGTAGGATTCGGGCGACAGGGCGCGGGGGAGATCGCCCTCCGTCGCGGCCAGCTCCTCCAGCAGCTTCGGCGAAATGGTCAGCCGGTCGCAGCCCGCGAGCGCCTGGATCTGGCCGATGGTGCGGAACGAGGCACCCATCACGACGGTCTTGATCCCGCGCGCCTTGTAGGCGGCGTAGATCGCCCGCACCGAGTGGACGCCCGGATCCTCCGCGGCCGTGAAGGTCTTCCCCTCGGCCTTGGCGTACCAATCGGTGATCCGCCCGACGAAGGGCGAGATCAGGAACACGCCGGCATCCGCGCAGGCCATGGCCTGGACCAGCGAGAACAGCAGGGTCAGGTTGCAGTCGACGCCCTCGCGCTGGAGCACGCGGGCCGCCTGGATCCCCTCCCAGGTCGAGGCGATCTTGATCAGCACCCGGTCGCGCGAGACGCCGCGCTCGTCGTAGGCGCGGATGATCGCCCGGGCCTTCTCCAGCGTCCGCTCGGTGTTGAACGAGAGGTTGGCGTCGACCTCGGTGGAGACGCGCCCCGGCACCAGCTTGGTCAACGCGACGCCCACCGATACGGCGAGCCGGTCGGCCACCGCCTGGACGACATCCTCGGTCTCGCCGCCCCGCGTCTTGCCCCAGGCCACAGCCTCGTCGACGATCGGGGCGAGGCCCTCCATGCCGGCGGCCTTCAGCAGCAGCGACGGATTGGTGGTGCAGTCGATCGGCTTGAGCGTCTCGATGGTGCCGATGTCGCCTGTATCGGCGACAACCACGGTCATCTCGCGGAGTTGGTCGAGCAGCGATGTCATAGCTCACCTCGTGCGGCGTATCGTGATCAGGCCGGGATCAGCCCACAGGTCGCCAGTCGCGGAGAGAAAGGGACCACGCCTGAGCATCGTGGTAGCCAATCAATGGGCAACCCTGCCTGACGATCTTGGCGAGCATGATCTTATCACCGAGGGCGGTGATCTGGATGACAGTCGGGCCGAAGCCGGCATCGCCCTCCGGCGATCGCGAAGGGCCTGAATAGCCGTGGCATCACCATGGCCCTGGCGGAGCGTGGAGCCCATCTAGATTCGCCGGATCGACGCATGGACGACATAAGCAGCCAGGAGCCGCAACGGTAGGGCTGTCCGGCCTGTGCGGTGCGCAGAAAAGTTTGATCGGGATGAGAGGCCGAGATGCAACCAATCAGCTTATCCTGGGTATCGGCCTCAGCTACCCGTTTCGGCAGAAGGGTCATTTAAGTCCGTTTGACCGTCAAGCCAGACCACTGGCGCGTAAACTAGTTAAACTAGACTGCCGGTAGTTCTGAGACCGATCCGTCGTGTCTGACGCTTAGCTCTGCGTCGCTCGCATGCGCTGCAAGTGTCGGCTATTCGATCGCTTTCCCGGCGCAGATAGCTGCACGTGGCAGCGTCCGATAAGGGTGGCAACCGGACCCTGGCCTTTCACCCTAAAGCAGATGGGGTGGATGGCTCCCGCTCCAACTGACGGCATCTCGGTGCCAAGATGTGGTTGCTGTCGAAGCAGCAGTCACGCAGATGCAGGAGCCATCCCCATGGAGATCACCACCGTCGGCATCGATCTGGCCAAGAGCATTTTCCAGGTTCACGCCGTCGATGCAGCTGGGCACGTCGTCGTTCGCAAGGCGCTGCGGCGGCCGCAGGTCGTGCCGTTCTTCGCCAAGCTGCCGCGATGCCTGGTCGGCATAGAGGCGTGCGGCACGTCCCATCACTGGGCCCGGGAACTGACGAAGCTCGGCCATGAGGTTCGGCTGATGCCGCCCGCTTACGTGAAGCCGTATGTGAAGCGCGGTAAGACCGATGCGAACGACGCCGCTGCCATCTGCGAGGCGGTGACGCGCCCGAGCATGCGCTTCGTGCCGGTGAAGTCGACCGAGCAGCAGGCGGCGCTGGCGCTGCACCGGACGCGCGACCTGCTGGTCAAGCAACGCACGCAGCTGGTGAACATGATCCGCGGCCTGCTCGCCGAGTTCGGGATCGAGATGGCGCGGGGCCTGCGGCACGCGCTCGAACTGGCAGCCCGGCTCTCGGCCGGAGACGCAGCCGAGGTGCCACCACTGGCGCAACGCGTGGTGACCGGGCTGGCCGACCAGATCGGCGCCTTGCAGATCTAGCTCACCCGCCTGGAGAAGGAGTTGCTCGCTTGGCATCGGGAAAACGACCTGTCGCAGCGCCTGGCGACGATCCCCGGTGTCGGTATCGTGTCGGCAACGGCGCTGGCCGCCTCGGTGAGCGAGCCCGAGCGCTTCCGCTCCGGTCGGCAGTTCGCCGCCTCGTTGGGACTGACACCGCTGCAGAACTGTAGCGGCGGCAAGGAGCGCCTGGGTCGGATCTCGCGCATGGGCGACCGCTACCTGCGCCGCCTGCTCGTAGTCGGCATGACTTCTCTGGTCCGGCGCGCGAAGGCCGCGCCGACGTCGGTCGACTCGCGGCTGCCGGCCCTTCTCCAGCGCAAGCCGGTGCGCGTCGTGACCATTGCGGCCGCCAATCGCACCGCGCGGGTCGCCTGGGCGATCATGACCCGCGGCGGCACCTACCGCGCACCCGCGGCCACGGCCGCCTGACCGCACGGCGCGGAGGTTTTTCCAGGTTGCGAGGACGATGAGAGTTGATGGCGAACCGGTCAGACCGGGAACCGGGACACCCCGCTGAATGTCCAGGGCATCATAGCCCGCAAAGCAGAGTGGGACCCAGCTCGCGGATACCATCAGGGCCAGCGGTCAACATGAACGACTGCATCAACAGGCCGGACACAAGACTGCACCCGACCAACGCGTCAGAAGCTCAATTCGCCGCTTGCAATGCGGGAGCCATCCACACAGGACGTTCCACCTCTCAACCAAAGCAGGCGCAGGTCTAGGAGTGCCGCGCTCGCTCTCTGCTGCCCTCGATCATCGAACGGATCCGCGCTGCCATCGTGTCGATGGCGAACGGTTTGGTCAGCACTGCCATACCGGGCTTGAGTTGCCCGTTACCAAGAATGGCGTTCTCCGCGTAGCCGGTGATGAACAGCACCTTGAGGTCGGGACGACCGACCCGCGCGGCGTCCGCCATCTGGCGCCCGTTCATGCCGCCCGGCAGACCTACGTCCGTGATCAGCAGGTCGATGCGCGCATCCGATTGCAGGACCTTGAGCCCCGCAGCGCTGTCGCCCGCTTCGATCGACGTGTAGCCGAGGTCTTCCAGGATGTCGGCGACCAGCATGCGCACGGTCGGCTCGTCGTCTACAATGAGGACCGTCTCGCCCTGTTCGGAGCGTGGCAGGTCGGACACCCCCACCAAGGAGTCATCGTCCTCGACCTCGCCGTAGTGGCGCGGTAGGTAGATGCATACCGTCGTGCCCTGTCCGATCTCCGAGTAGATGCGTACCTGCCCGCCCGATTGCTGGGCAAAGCCGTAGATCATCGAAAGACCGAGCCCGGTACCCTCACCGATCGGCTTGGTGGTGAAGAACGGCTCGAAGGCCCGCGCGATCACCTCAGGCGACATTCCGACACCCGTGTCGGTCACACACAGCGACAGGTACTGACCCTCGGGGATGGCCTGCTTGGTGGCTGCCCGTTCATCGAGCCACTTGTTGGCGGTCTCGATGGTGATGCGGCCGCCGTCTGGCATGGCGTCGCGCGCGTTGATGCAAAGGTTCAGGAGCGCGTTCTCAAGCTGCGAAGGATCGACCAGAGCGGGCCAAAGGCCGGACGCGCCGACGACCTCAATCGGGATGTTCGGGCCAACCGTGCGCTGGATTAGCTCCTGCATGCCGGTCGCGAGGCGGCTCACATTGGTCGGCTTGGGATCGAGCGTCTGGCGGCGCGAGAACGCGAGCAGGCGGTGCGTCAGAGCTGCCGCGCGCTTCGCTGCCCCCTGGGCCGCCGTCATGTAGCGGTCCACGTCAGTGAGGCGGCCCTGCTGCATGCGGGTCTGCATCAATTCCAGCGAACCGGAGATGCCCGCCAGCAGGTTGTTGAAGTCGTGGGCCAGCCCTCCGGTGAGTTGCCCAACGGCTTCCATCTTCTGAGCTTGGCGAAGGGCTGCCTCGGTCCTGCTCAGAGCCTCAGCCTGCTCCTTCTCGGCTGTGATGTGCCGTCCGCTCGCGTAGATCAGTTCCTCCTCGGGAGCGGCGACCCATGAGATCCAGCGGAAGCCCCCATCCTTGTGGCGGTAGCGGTTCTCAA
This sequence comes from Methylobacterium sp. CM6246, assembly GCF_054818005.1. Classification (NCBI taxonomy): domain Bacteria; kingdom Pseudomonadati; phylum Pseudomonadota; class Alphaproteobacteria; order Hyphomicrobiales; family Methylobacteriaceae; genus Methylobacterium; species Methylobacterium sp. CM6246. Next base: position 3,308,128 of record NZ_JBTXKY010000001.1, on the reverse strand, counting down.
CGACCGGTAGGTTCTCGACGCGCGCATGCTGAAGCGCGCGGTCGGTCAACGCCTCATCGTCCGGGATCACAAAATCGAACACCGGCCTGCCGATCACATCCTCAGGTGTCCAGCCCAGGATCGCGGTGAAAGCCGGGTTGATGGCTTTGAACACGCCCATGCCGTCGATGATGACCTGAACGTCCTGCGAGTTGCGCCAAAGGCGGTCACGCTCCTGGGTGAGCTTGGCGAGTTCCCGGGCCTGCGCTCGCTCCTCGGAGACATCCCGGGCACTGCAATAAAATAGACCGCCCTCGGGCACAGCGACCCACGTCAGATCACGGTAATCACCAGCTTTGGTTCGATAGCGGTTCTCAAAGCGTAGGACCGGCTCACCTGCGAGCAGCCTTTCGAAGGCGGCCTGCGTTTTGGGCAAGTCGTCGGGATGGATGAGGTCCAAGAACGAAATCTCGGCCGTTTCCGCCTGGGACCATCCGAGCACGGCCTCCCAGGCCGGGTTCACCTGGAAGAACACGCCTTCGCTGTTTGCGACGACGAGGAGATCCGTGGTGACCTGCCATGTCCGACTGGACCAGTTCGGCGCATCAATGGACACGCCCCCCTCTTCTCGGTTGCCGAGCGCGTGATCGCGGTCAGGCACGCGGGGCTGCCTTCACGACCTCAACGACCTCTGAGCGCAGGGCTGGGATAGCGTTCGCCTCCTCCCGTGACAGCAGGCGAAGCGCAGCCCGCACGACTTCGCTTGCGCTCGCGTAGCGACCCGAGTTCAGACAGGCGCGCACAAGCGCGTCCTGCTCTGCGGTGATGGATACAGTGAGGGTTCGCCGCGTGGTCATGGCTGAGCCGTGCGCTGTATGAAAATTGCTTACAAGCGCCCTGATGCCACACCGGCAGTGATCCTGTGTACGCGCCATGCTTCAAGGTTTCTGGCGCTGAAGCAGACCTCCCCAGGATCTGCTATGGGTCGAGCCTGTGTGAAAACGAAAGCGCTTGCCGAAATTGTAGAACAATCCTCTACGCTGCAGACAAGCGGCCCCGCTGCAGGGCGGTTCTGACGCGATTTAGGCCTAAATTTCGGCGCTGCCCAGGTTGTTCTCGGGAAGATCCTTCTACCCCTTTGTCGTTTTCACACATCCTCGGTCGGAAGCAACCTAAACGTGATGTCGGATATTTGACCGTTTTTCCGGCGAGTCGCTTTTATTGTCAGGAGCCCGACCAGACCGGCTCACATTTTGTCGGAAAAGATGTCGGACTTTCAAACGCCGGTAAAACGCTCGGTAAGGCGTGCATGTCTGCTTCGAGCCACGGTTTGCCAGAAACCGGACGGGCAGCTTTCGGCCAGCCTACGCCATGCCGGATCGCCGATCGGCGCAAAAGCGGTCGTTCCGCTTTGCGCCCATTTCGGACATTCAAGGAGTTTCAAACCTTCCTGAATAGCGGACATTCAGCAACACTCAGCGGTCGGTCGCGGGACCATGATATGTAGCTCGTATCCCGGGACCGGTAGAAGGGTGAGCGTGGCGGTCGGGCTACCGCCATTCGGACGATCCGGCCCTTATATCGGGGCGGCGATGAGATCTTTGATGCGGGTTGCGAGGGCTTCCAGAACGAACGGCTTGGTCAAAACCTGCATCCCCGGGCGGAGGTGCCCGTTCCCGAGGACGGCGTTTTCGGCGTAGCCGGTGATGAACAGCACCTTCAGGTCCGGGCGCCGCTCGCGTGCGGCGTCCGCCATCTGGCGGCCGTTCATACCTCCGGGCAGGCCGACATCGGTCACCAGCAGATCGATGCGGACGTCCGACTGCACCACCTTCAGACCCGAAACGCTGTCGGCGGCCTCGATGGCCGTATAGCCGAGATCCTCAAGAACCTCGGTGACCAGCATCCGCACCGAAGGCTCGTCGTCGACGATCAGTACCGTCTCGCCCTGGCCGGCACGCCCGACCTCTGCGAGACGCCGTGTGACGTCATCCTCATCGGCCGCGCCGTAATGGCGCGGCAGGTACAGGCAGACGGTCGTGCCCTCGCCGACCTCGGAGTAGATCCGGACCTGCCCGCCAGACTGTCGGGCGAAGCCGTAGACCATTGACAGGCCGAGCCCCGTGCCCTCGCCCAGGGGCTTGGTGGTGAAGAACGGCTCGAACACCTTGGTCATCAGGTCCGCGGACATCCCGACGCCACTGTCGGTCACGCACAGGCTTAGGTACTGGCCCGGCGGCATGTCGTGCTGGGTTGCGCCGGCATCGTCCATCCACCTGTTGGCGGTCTCGATGGTGATGCGGCCGCCGTCCGGCATCGCGTCCCGGGCGTTGATGCATAGGTTGAGTAGGGCGTTCTCAAGCTGGCCCGGATCGATCAAGGCCGGCCAGATTCCTGCGAGCCCCACGACCTCCAAGTGGATGGCCGGGCCGACCGTGCGGCGAATGAGTTCCTCCATGTCCGTGACGAGGCGGTTCACGTTCGTGGGCTTCGGATCGAGGGTCTGCCTGCGCGAGAAGGCGAGAAGGCGGTGCGTCAGGGCTGCCGCTCGCTTGGCCGCGCCCTGTGCCACCGTCATGTACCGGTCGATGTCGGTGAGCCGACCCTGGGCCATCCGGGTCTGCATCAGTTCCAGGGAGCCGGAGATGCCCGCCAGAAGGTTGTTGAAATCGTGCGCGAGGCCGCCGGTAAGTTGACCGACCGCCTCCATTTTCTGGCTCTGGCGCAGGGCTTCCTCGGTTTTGGCAAGGGCCTCGGCTTGGTGCTTGACCCCAGTAACGTCGCGGACGGTGGCGTAGATTAACCCGTCGCTTGGGACTGCATTCCACGACAGCCAAACATGGCTGCCGTCCTTGTGCCTGTAGCGATTCTCGAAGGTGAACTGGGCCTCGCCGCGTGACAGACCGGCCGCCGCCGCCAGGGTGGCTTCGATGTCGTCCGAGTGCACGAAGTCGAGGAATGGCCGCGCCTTCATCTCGTCCTCGGTCCAACCCAGCGTCCTCGGCCAGGCCGGGTTGAGGCTGACGAAATAACCATCGAGGTTGGCCACGCAGAGCAGGTCAGAGGAGGCTTTCCAGACCTGGTCGCGCTCGGCGGTACGGGCCGCGACCTGGCGGGAAAGGTCCGCTTCCGTGCGCTTCCGTGCGGTGATGTCGTGGACGAACACGTGGAAGCCGTCGACGGTCCTGTCGGTCGCGCGGCGGGGCAGGTAGCGGATCTCGGCGACGCGGGGTTCCCCGTCGCGACGCGGCCAGTCGAGCTCGAAGGTGACCGTCTCGCCCGCAAGCGCCCGGTCGATGTACGGCCTCCGGGCGGCGTAGGCCTCCGGCCCGAGCAAGTCTCTGACGTCGCGGCCGACGACTGCCTCGGCCGGGATGGAGAACCAGTCGTCGTAGGCGCGATTGGCGAAGCGATAGACGTGGTCGTCGCCGATGAAGGAGATGAGGACGGGCAGCGCGTCGGTGATTAGGCGGAGCTCGCGCTCCCCTGCCTCGGCCCGCTTCTCGACGGTCCTTCGTTCGGTGATGTCCGAGAAGAAGATGGCGACCCGTCTTGCGGATGCGTCCCTAGTCCTCAGGGCGCGGACGTCGAACCAACGTCCGAAGACTTCGGCGTAGTGCTCGAAATGGGCGGGCTCGCCGGTCAGGGCGACATGCCCGTAGGTGTCGAACCAATGCCGTTCCAGGTTGGGAGCGAACTCGCTGACCCACCGTCCCGCGACATCGGCCCCCGTCTGCCGCACGAAGGCCGGATTGGCCTCGACGATCCGGTAGTCGACGGCGCGCTCGCCCTCGAACCGCATCTCGATGATGCAGAACCCGACCTCGATGCTCTCGAACAGCGTCCGGTAGCGCGCCTCGTTCTCGCGGAGGGCGACCTCGGCGAGCGTGCGTTCCGTGACGTCGTGCCCCTCAACAAAGATGCCTGTGACCGTGCCGTGGGCATCGGTGATCGGTTGGTAGACGAAGTCGAGGTAGCGCTCGTTGACCGGTCCACCTGGCACAGCCTGGACATCGAACCGGGCAGCCGTGGCCCTATGTGCCTTGCCCGAACGGAAGACTTGGTCGAGCAGGTCGACGTAGCCCTGCGCCGCCGCGTCCGGCAGAACCTCCGCCACGGTGCTTCCGACCACGTCCCGATGATCGATCGCCTGCTGGTAGGCGGCGTTGGTCAGCGCGAAGCGATGCTCCGGCCCGGTCAGAAGCGCGATGAAGCTCGGGGCCTGCTCGAACATCTGCGCGAGCGAGGCCGACTGGGCACGTAATTGGCGCACCTCAGCTTCGAGTTTGTCGCGTGTCAAGGTCGTTGGGTCGGATAGGTGCAAAGCCTGCATATCGGGGCGTTAGTAGGCAAATGTGTTGGACGCGAGGAGGTCGGAGCCAGTTCGTAGCGGCGCCGACGGGACGCCTGAGACGAGACATGGAACCAGTCGGAAGGCTCATCCCCAGAGTCGACCGTCTTCCGACGAAATGCCACTATCGCGCAGGGCCGCCAGGATTCTGCAGGCTTCCGGGCCCTAACGCGATGCTTGCGACTCGGGCGCAGCATAGCGTCGACATAGGCATGGTGGCCATCCGTCTTCAGGACGTGGTCCGGCGCCGCCAGGTCTCGTGCATATCCATTTTGGTTCTGATCTTACAAAACTTTACGACGTTCGAAGGTTTGAGGCCGAACCAAACGCTGCCAGCGCCGCCTGCCCCGCTACCTCGGCATCCTCGGCCGTGTCGTAGGCTTCAGGAGCGACGCGGACGGACACACCGTCGGCATCCGTGAGGTGCCACCGGTAGCGAGCGTGATCCTGGCCACAAGCCTCGACGGTGGTGGCGACCGGGGTAGGGTCATCCATGGTTCAGGCCTTCCTCGGGTCGTGGCCCCAGTTCATCAACGATATGCGCCAGGGCGAGTCCTTCATGTCGCCCTTGTCCTGTGGGCCACCCTGCTTCAGGTGCCGGTGAACGTAGCCGACGACCTTGCGCATGTGTCCGTAGTCGTCGTCCGACAGATCGGATTTCTTCTTGTGAAGCATCTCTACGATGCGGCGCCCTTCCTGGTGCCCCGTCGCCTCGCCCCCGTCCTTCTTCCGGCCGACGGCTTGGCTGTCCTCGCTCCCGAGATGCTTATCGAGGGCCGCGGCGGTCATGTTCACGACTTCCTTGAACGCCTTGTAAGTCGCCTCGTGATCGTCCTCGTTCGCTATCGTTCAACTCCGAAACGGGAAACGGGCGACCTGCATGAGGCCGCCCTGAATCGGTTCAGCTATCGGCCTTGGCGCCGCTGAGGGTGAGGTCGAGGTAGGTCTTGGTCACCGGTTCGATCAGCGCCGCGATCTCCTCGGCGGCCTTCGCCTCTTCCTCGGCCGTGGTGTGGAAGGCCGAGACTTGGTCGGTCTTGCCGGCCCTTTCCGCGATGACCGCCAACGAGCGGTAGGCGGCGACTTGGTCGTACTGGTAGGCGTAGCCCGCGTAGAGGTTCTTCAGCGTCTCGTCTTGGGCGATGCTGTGCACGGCGGCGCCGATGGAACCGGCGACGCTGGTGACGGTCTCCTTCAAAGACGAGGGGCTCTCGCCGATGGCGGCCAACGCCTTGTCAAGGCGGTCGATCTGCGCCTTCGTGGTCTCGACGTGGCGTCGGAGGACGGCGGCGTAGTCGGGATAGCGCTCCAGGCCTGAGAGCTGACGTTCCATCTGCTCCAGGCCTTGTTTCTCGAGGGCGCGGGTGTTGCGCAACGCGCCTGCGTAGATCGTGGCGATGTCCGTGCCGGCCATGTATTCGAGGCTCCGATTTATCCAGGGTTCGGCGGCCAACGTGGGGCGGGTACCGCCGTTCCTGGAATGTCCTGCGGCGGAAGCGCCCCGCCACGCCTCGGGAGGTGGAGGTTCGAGGGCACCCGAAGCGTTCGCCGGACCTCACTCGCCATTTAGGACGAGGCGCAGGGACCGGGCGAGCTCGTCCCGTCGATAGGGCTTGTTCAAGACCGGCAGCTCGCCCTTGCCGATGACTTGGCCCTCGTCGAGGTTCGCGACGTAGCCCGAGGTGAGCAGGACCTTCAGCCCGGGGCGCAGGCGTTGGGCCTCGACAGCGAGCTGGGACCCGTTCATCCCGCCGGGCATCACGACGTCGGAGAACAGGATGTCGATGCGTTCGACACCCCGCAGATGCTCCAGTGCCTCCGCCGCGTTGCGGGCGACGACCACGCGGTAGCGCAATTCCTCCAGGCTCTCGACCGCCATGCCGAGCACCTGCTCGTCGTCCTCGACCAGCAGGACGGTGTCGCCGTCCGTCGCCCTCCTGAGCGGTAGGGAGACGCCCGTACCGACTTCCTCGCCCGCCGGGTCCGAGGACCGTGGGATGAGCAGCCGGAACGTCGTGCCGGCATCCACGACGGATTCGATGGCGACGTAGCCGCCTGCGCTGCGGGTGAAGCCGTAGACCTGGGATAGGCCGAGCCCGGTTCCCTTGCCGACTTCCTTGGTTGTGAAGAACGGCTCGAACACCCGCGCCAGGGTCTCGGGCGGAATACCGGATCCGGTATCTGCGACCGAGACCTCGACGTAGTCGCCCGGCGGCACGCCCTTGTCTGCCACGGCGGCGGTGTCGAGGCGGACGTTGTGGCTGGCGACCGAGATCCGTCCGGGGCGGTCGCCCCCATCCATCGCGTCGCGGGCGTTGACCACTAGGTTCAGCACCGCGGCCTCGAATTGGGCCGGGTCAATGCGGATCGGGTCGATAGCCGGATCGAGGTCGAACGCCATCTCGACTGCGCCGCCGGCCGCACGCTCGGCCAAGGGCCGGAAGTCGAGGAGCAGGCGGTTCGGGTTGAGGGTCTGGGGCCGCAGCATCTGTCGTCGCGAGAAGGCCAGGAGCTGCTGGGTCAGCTGTTCGCCGCGGCGCGCGGCGCCCATGGCGGCCTCGGCCAATCGCACGACGCGCTCGGTGTTCTCCGGCTTCCGGATCATCATATCGAGGCCGCCGACGATGACGGTGAGCAGGTTGTTGAAGTCGTGCGCCACGCCCCCGGTCAACTGCCCGATGGCCTCCATCTTTTGGGCTTGGCGCAACGCGTCTTCAGTGACCCGCTGGTCGGTCCGGTCCATGACGATGCCGGCCATGCGCACGGGTTCGCCGTCGGCGCGGTATTTCGCCCGGCCCTTGGCGGCGATCCACCGGATCGCACCGTCGGGTCGCTTGATGCGGCACTCCACGTCGAGGGTTCCGGTCCCGGTCGCCCGTACGAAGGCGGCCTCGACGAGCGGGCGGTCCTCCGAGACGACATGGTCGAGGAAGTCCGCCCGGTCCCATGTGGCCACCGGTTCATCGTAGCCGAAGATCGCGTCGTGGCGAGGGGAGCGCCGTGCGTTATCGCTGGCGAGATCCAGATCCCAGGAACCCATGCCGGCTGAATCCAGCGCGAACGAAAGTGTCTCGCGTGCGGCCTCGACCTCGCGGGTACGCTCCGCGACCCGGCATTCCAGCGTCTCGTTGGCTTCGCGGAGCCGTTCCTCAGCCTGTTCGCGTTCGAGGATGTGCCCACGGGCCTGGTATTGCCGCCGCCTCACCCGGACCGCCGACGCCACCGCGCTGGCGAGGGTCTCGGCGTTGATGGGCCGTTCCAGCAGCACGACGTTGCCGAGCCGCTCGATGATGGCGGCCGCACGTACCGGCCTGCGTCCGGCCTGGCGCGTCGCCAGCAGGATGAACGGGAAGTCCGACCATGGCGGCTGGGCGGCGATCCAAGCATCGAGCGCGGCCGTGTCGGCCTCCACTAGGGACTCTTCGGTCACGACCGTAGTTGCCGCCCCGTCATTCAGTGCGGCGACCCACGCCGTCACGTCCGCGCAGATCGCGGCGGGCGTCCCCGACTTGGCGAGCAATTGATGGATGACGCCTGCATCGCGTCCGCGCGGTGCCAGGATCAGGACCCGGCTCTCGACCTCGGAGGCGGACATCACGTGACCGGTCCGGACGTCACCGCCTCGCCTTCCAGCATCGCCACCTTGCCCCCGTAGGCCGGCAGCCCTGTGAGCACGCCCTGGAAGTCGGTCAGCACCTCTCCGACCTGAAGGCCGGTCGCCGAGATGCGCAGCTCCCGGATCGTGCGCTCGTGCGCGTTGACCCGGCTCTTGACCACCGAGAGTGCGGTCCGGACCGATCCTTGCGCCTCGAAGTACCTGAACAGCAGGATGCCGTCGCTGAGGTAGCTGAGGTCGACGTCACTGCGGACCTCGCCGATGACCCCGTGCTGGCCGAGGACGATCACGGTCGTGACGCCCTTCTGGTCCAGGTAGCTCAGGAGCTCGTGCATCTGCAGGATCAGATACTGCTCGTCCGGCATGGCGTGGACGTAGGCGTTGAGGCTGTCGATGACCACGAAGGTCGAGCCATTCTGCTCGACGGCCTCGCGGACACGCGAGGAGAGCTCGCCCGGTGAGATCTCGGCCGGGTCGATCTGCATGAGGTCGAGCGAGCCGTTCGCCACGTACGGTCGCAGGTCCATGCCGAGGAGGGCGGAGCGCGCGAGCAGGGTCGCCTTGCCCTCGTCGAACAGGAAATAGCTCGCCCTTGAACCCCGTTCGAGGGCGGCGAGCAAGCAACGGACGGCGGTGGTCGTCTTGCCGCTGCCGGAGGGCCCCATCAGCAACGTGCTGGTCCCCTTCACGAGGCCACCGCCGAGCAGGAGGTCGAGTTCTGCCAGGCCGGTCGTGTTCGTGACAGGATTGAAGTCAGCTCCGTGTTCCGCGGCGACGAGGCGGGGGAAGACGGTCAGGCCGCCGGTGTCGAGGTTGAAGTCGTGGAAGCCGCCTCTGGCCTTGACGCCACGCATCTTGAGAACGCGGACGCGCCGACGTTCGGCCCCGAACTGGCGCTCCATCTGCTCCAGGACGATGACGCCATGGGCGATGCTATGAAGCTGGACGTCGGCGGTGTTGTCGTCCAGCATCAGCACGGTGCAACGGCGTGACGCGAAGTATTGCTTTAGGGCTAGGATCTGCCGCCTGTAACGCAGCGGGTTCTGGGCCAGCAGGCGGAGTTCCGAGAGGCTGTCGAACACGACGCGGCTCGGTTCGAGCGCGTCGACGCGCTCCATGACCTCGCGCACGGTCTCGCCGAGCTCGACGTCCGAGGGATGCAGGATCGACTGCTCACTGTCGGGGTCCAGACCGAGTTCGTTGACGAGTTCGTAGACCTCGATGCCGTCGAGCGACCAGCCATGGGAGGCAGCGCCTGCCCGAAGCTCGTCCGCGCTCTCGGAAAGGGTGACGTAGAGGCCCTTCTCGCCCCGCTCGACGCCTTCGAGCAGGAACTGGAGCGACAGGGTCGTCTTGCCGGTGCCGGGGGTGCCTTCCACGAGGTAGAGGCGCTGGGGGGTGAGACCTCCGGCCAGGATGTCGTCGAGGCCCGGGATGCCGGTTGACACCGCGGTCCGGGCAGGGGTCGGAACGGAACGCTTATCGTCGTCGGGCATGGGCACCATGATGCGGGAGCGGCGCAACGGCAGACGCCCGAAACGCGGGCGGCTCATGAGCCTCTCGAAGAACCTAGTGATTTCCCAACGCGTCGTCGAACGATAGGTCCCCGCGGCGCCCTTCAGGCGATGCCGGATGTGCGGAGCGGCGACGCCGTGAAGCCGGTCTCCGGAGGCCCCATGCCCGATCAGGGATTGCGGGGGCACGCCTAGACTTGCGATGGACGTCGGAACCCGACCTCACCGCGGCATCAGGCCGCCTCGTCTCTGGTTTCCTGCATCGACGCGAGCGGCGCCTCCAGCCGACAGACGAGCCCAGCGGGGCTGTAGGTCATACGCACGTCGCCACCGACGTCTGCCGCGAAGCTGCGCTCGATCAGTCGAGAACCGAAGCCGCGGCGCGACGGCTGTGCCAGGATCGGTGGGCCGCCCTGTTCGGACCAGGTTAGGCAGAAGCGCGGCGTGTCGCCCTCGTGGACGACGTGCCAGCGCAGGTCCACGGTCCCAGCCTCGTTCGACAGGGCTCCGTACTTGGCCGCGTTGGTTGCGAGTTCGTGGAGGGCGAGCGCCAGGGCGAGGGCCGGCTTGGCGGCCAGCGGCACGTCTGGACCGCTCGAGCGGATACGCGAGACCGCCTCGCCGCGGTGGACGGCCAGGGCGCCGTCCACGACCTCTGCGATGGGAGCCTGGGTCCAGCTGGACTGGGTCAGGATGTCGTGCGCACGCCCGAGCGAGATCAGGCGGGCGGAGAACGCCTCGCGGGCGGACTCGATGTCTGCGGCGTTGCGGAAGGTCTGGCTGGCGATCGCCTGGACCATGGCGAGGGTGTTCTTGACCCGGTGCTGGAGTTCGCCGGTGAGCAGGCGCTGGTGCTCCTCGGCGCGCTTGCGTTCGCTGATGTCGAACATCGCGCCGATCATCCGCACGGCACGACCATCATCGTTCCGGATGACGTAGCCGCGGTCAAGGATGTCGGCGTAGGACCCGTCCGCCCGGCGGAATCGGTACTCGTCGGTCCACGCTGTGTCGATCCGGTCGATGACGGCGTGGATGGAAGCGTCGATACGGGACCGGTCATCGGGGTGGATATGGGCGATCCACCAGTCGCCGGTGGGCTCCACTGTCTCCGGTCGGTATCCGTGGGAGACATGGAGCGCCTCGTTCCACAGGACAAGGTTGGTGGTTAGGTCCCAGTCCCAGATCGCGTCGTTGGTTGCCCGTGCGGCGATGCGGTAGCGCTCTTCGGTCTCGCGCAGGGCCTGCTCCGCCCTGCGGCCCTCGGAGACGTCGCGCGCCGTGCCGATGAGGCGTATCGGCCGGTCGCCCTCGAACAGCGTTTGGCCCCTCGCGGAAACCCAACGCTCTATCCCGCCCGCCGGGTCGATGGTGCGGTACGTGATGTCGTAGGTGCCGCCGCCGGCCGGAGCGAGCGCCGCGGCCACGGCTCGGTCGGCCCGCTCGCGGTCGTCCGGATGGAGGCGGGCGAGGTAGACCTCAAGGCTGACCGGATCGTCGGGTCCAAGGCCGAAGAAGGAACGCGTGCGGACGTCCCACTCAAGCACGTCGGCGACCAGGTCGTAGTCGAAGATGCCGGTGCCGGTCGCGTCGACGGCAAGCCTCAGCTGTTCCCGTGCCCTTACGAGGTCTTCCACGGCCTGCCTGCGGTCGTGGATGTCGCTGTTGCTGCCGAGCCAGCCAACAACGTGCCCGGTGCCGTCGCGCATCGGCTCGGCCCGGATCAGGAACCAGCGGTAGGCCCCGTCGCGCCGTCGCAACCGGGCCTCGGTGTCGTAGGTGACCTCGCCCATGCGCGCCGCATCCCATGCCTCTCGGAGGCCGGGCAGGTCGTCCGGGTGGATCACCTCCGCCCATCCCCACGGCAGGGCCTGCTCGGGGGTCTGTCCGGTGTAGGCGTACCAACGGTCGTTGAGAAAGCTGAGGCTGCCGTCCGGATTGCCGAACCAGATGACGGCCGGGGCGAGCGTCATGAGCGCCTGAAAGCGTTCCTCGGCGACCTTGCGCTCGTGGATGTCGAGTGAGGTTCCGATCCAGCTGCGGATCGTTCCATTGGTGTCCCGTACCGGTTGGGCTCGGGAGAGGAACCACCGGTACTCGCCGTCCACCCGCCGAAGGAGGAACTCGACCTCGTAGGGCCGGCCCGCCGAGGCGGCGGAAAGCCATGCCGTCCGGATCGCATCGCGATGGTCGGGATGGATCACGCCCATCCAACTGGCCTCGCCGGTCTCGCCGGCCGGGAGGCCCGTGTAGTCGTACCAATAGGCGTTGCAGTAGGAGATCGTCCCGTCGGCATCGCCGAACCACACCACCTGCGGGCTCACCTCGACGAGGGAGCGGTACCTCAACTCGCTGGCTTCCAGGGCGGCCGCGACCTCGCGCTCCTCGGTGCGGTCCCTCAGGATCTTGAGGTAGCCGAGCACCTCGCCGCCACCCGACATGAGCGGCTTCACCTCGCCCGTCGCCCAGAAACGGCTGCCGTCCTTGCGCACGTGCCATCGCTCGTCCGGACCGTTTCCGGTCAGCCGGGCGAGCTCCATTTCTTCGCGCGGGATGCCCACGGCCCGATCCTCAGGCGTGAAGAACACGTCGAGTGGGAGACCGAGCATCTCCGCCTCGCTCCAGGCCATGATGCGCTCGGCCCCGGCGTTCCACCGGGTGATGCGTCCTTCCGGATCGCTAGCGACGATGGCGTAGTCGGTGGCGCCGTCGAGGATGCGCTCGTTGAGCAGACGCTGCTCGGCCTGCTCCCTGAGGGAGCGGCGAAGCTCCATCTGGCCCATGGCCTGTCGGGCGAGACGCATCAGGCCCTTGCGTTGTCGATCCGTGAGGTCGTGCGGCTTGGTGTCGAGCACGCAGACCGTGCCGACCGGCTGGCCTTCGGGAGTCCTCAGTAAGGCGCCCGCATAGAAGCGCAGGCCAGGCTCGCCGGTCACGAGCGGGTTGCCTACGAACCGCGGGTCGTGGCTCGCATCGGGGATGCACAGGAAGTCTTCCTGGAGCAGCGCCTGCCGGCAGAAGGAAGTCTCAAGCGGGGTCTCGCGGACGCCGAGGCCGATCTCGGCCTTGAAAAACTGGCGCCCGTCGCCGACGAGGTTGACCACCGCGATGGGCGTCTCGCACAGGTCCGCGGCGGCCTCGGCGATCTCGTCGAAGTCCTGCTCGGGAGGCGTGTCCAGCAGCCGGTAGCGGTCGAGGGCTCGAAGGCGTTCGACCTCCCGGTCGCTCATCGTGATGCGATCCATGGAAATGTCAGGCCCAAGCGGCATGAATCGTTCCGGCCAATCGGGATTCCGGTATCGCAGGACATCACATCCACGCTCTCATTCCGTCGTCCGAGCGATTTCCGCAAACATTGCACGACCTTATCGCAACGGCCACCACGTCACCATGCGATCCGCGCAGCGTCCCGGCGGTCGTCGTCCGATTCGTCGATGGCGAAGAGGACCGTCAGCGCTTCGGCAGGGGGATGCCGATGCTGATCCGGAGGCCGTCGGCGTCCGCTGCGATGTCCACCTCGGCGCCCGTCTGCGCGGACAGGATGCGGTTGATCAGTCGCATGCCGAAACCCTCCCGTGTGGGCAGCGAAGGCGGCGGTCCATCATGCTCGTTCCAGACCCAAGCCAGCCAGCCGCCGTCCGGGCGATCCTCCACGGTCCACGTTACGGTGACCCGACCATTCGGATGCGCCAGGGCGCCGTGCCGAAGGGCGTTGGTGGTCAGCTCGTGCAAGGCCATGCCGATGGGTACCGCCAGCTCGGAGGGAAGCCGAAGGTCCGGTCCCCGGAGCATGATGCGACCGTTCTCGTTGTAGGGATCGAGTTCGGCCCTGAGCAGTCCCTCGAACGACGCGACCTGTGCCTGGTCCTCGGTGATGAGCGCGTGAGTCCGCGCGAGCGAGACGATGCGGCCGGTGAAGGCCCTCCCGAATTCCGGCAGGGAGACGGCCGAGCGCATCGTGGCGTTCAGGACGGCCTGGACGGTCGCTAGGGTGTTCTTCACGCGGTGGTGGAGCTCGCGGACCATCATGGCCTGCCTGTCCTCGAAGGCACGGCGGTCCGTCACGTCGCGCTGGGCGGAGACCCAGTGCGTGATCCGGCCATCGGCTTCCCGAACGGGTGTGATCAGCCACTCGACCATGTAGGTCGAACCATCCTTACCGTAATTCAACGCCTCGCCTTGGAACGGCTCCCCCGCCTCAAGCAACGCCCGGGCGCGGTCGAGCTCGGCACGTTCCGTTCTTGAGCCCTGCAGGAAGCGTGGGCTTCGGCCAATAACCTCGTCCAACCCATAACCGGACAGGCGCACGAAGGCGGCGTTGGCGTATTCGATGCGCGGCCCAGGCTCGTCGAGCTCCGCCGTGGTGATCAGGATGGCCTCGCCCGTCGCCTCGACTGCAGCCTTCAACAGCCTCAGGTCAATCTCGCCAGGCCCGCTATCGTTGCGCAACGCCGTTGCAACCCTTGTCCGGGGGCACCGAAATTCGGTGACCAAGCGTCCGGAGCGAATGCAATCCTCGATCCCGCCGACAGGGAGAGAACCTGCGATGAACGAGTCGGTTGCCGTCCCTTCCGAAGTGTCGCGCCCCTCCTGGCCCGCAACGCGATGGGTTGTGCTGGAGATCCGGATGCCTTGGGATCGTCCGTCACATGGGGCCATCGAAGTCCCATGTGACGGACGAACGACACTAACGAGACACAGATCCCGATCAGGCTTCAGTCGCAGGCGGACATCTGCAAACTCACTCCGTCTTGGGTGCGACGGCAGGCGCTTGCGGCTGGGATGGGCCGGGATGAACCGTCATGGCCGGAGGCTGGTCCGAGAGCTGCTGACGTGCCTCGGCGAGCTTGGCCTGGGCCCCCGCCAGTTCCTGCCGCGTCGTCCCGATACGATCCTCAAGCGCGGCCATCTCCTTGTTCCGAGTAGCCAACGTCTCGGTCAAGTTCGCCAACTGCGCCTGGGCATCGGTCTGCTTTCTCTGCAGCGCCTCCACCGCCGAGGTCGCACCGTCGCGGTCGGACGCCAACTTCCGGACCGCCTGCTCGGCCTGGCTCCGCTCGGAGATCACGCGATCCCGCTCGGACTGCGCCGTGGCGAGTTCCTTCTGGGCAGCCGCCAAGCCGTCCTTGGCCTGCTGCACCTGCTGGCCGGCCTGGGAGACGTCGCTCGTGAGCTTGTCGCGGTTCGCCGTCAAGCCAGCGATGGCCTGCTCCAGTTCAGCCTTCCGCTTCGCCGCCTGCTCGCTTGCGACCCGGGCGTCGGCGAGGTCCTTCTGCGCGGCCGCAGCGCCCTCGCGCGCCTTTTGCTGGCTCTCCTCGGCCTTGGAGAGGTCCGCGGTCTTGGCGGTCGCCTCCTGGGACATGGCGGCGATGTCAGCGCGAAGCTTGGCCTCCTGCTGCCGCGTCTCCTCCAATCGGCGTCCGACTTCAGCCAGTTCCTTGGTTCGGGCCGTCGCCGCTTGCTCGGCTGCGGTGGTGGCCTCCTTCATCGGTGCGAGCTTCCGCTCCGCCTGCGTGACCTGGGTCTGCAGTCCGGTGAGCTTGGTTGTCTCAGCCTCGGCGGTGGCCTTGGCCTCACCGGCCTTGCGCTCGGCCGCCTGCTGTTCCGTTGCCAGGCTCGCGGCTCTGGCCTTAGCCTGTTCGCCCGCCTGGGTGATGTCCCGCTCCTGCTGCTGGGCAGATGCGATCCTCGTCTTGAGCGCGTCGAGGGTACCCGCCGCCGCCCTTTGCTGATCGAGGTTCGATTGCAGCTCGACCTGCCGCGTCTCTAGGTCCTGGATGCGGTGGTCTCGCGCCGTCCTCTGCCTGGCACCGGCGATGGAGTTGACGACGAGCCAGACCAGGAGGACCGCCGCCACCACGGCTAGGCTGAACGGGAGGGGCCTGCGGAGTTCGGAACGATAGTCGATGGCCATGGCGTTCTCGCGGGCGTGGGAGGGGACGGGTCAGACGGCGGCCTCGCCGAGAGTCGGTTCGGCACCGGCGGCCTCAGGCTCTGGGGTGGGGCCGCTCGATGCGACGTCGGCACGATCCGTCCCGACCAGGGGGCCAATCATGCCGATGAGTGCGCGGTGCTTGGGGGATCCGTTCGCTGAGGCGAGGAAGGCCGCGAGTTCGAGGTGGGACTGCCTCCCGCCGGATGGCACGTTCGGCTCGTGGAAGACGTACAAGTCGGTTGGGTCGTCACCGCGGCATAGGTACCAGCGGTCGTCGTTCGACCCGTCGTGGATCAGCGTGCGCCTAGGTGGCATCGGAGGATCCCCACCGTATAGTTCCCGACCGATGACCGCGCCCGTCGTAAGCGTGGCCCCGGGCGTCGACCGTTCAGCGGCGGCCGTGGATGACCATCGCGAGCAGGTATCCGATGGCTCCGGCCATGGCTGCCAACATCAGCGGGGACTCCTTGGCGTAGTCCGTCACCGTGTCGGCGCCCCGACGGTATGTCCGCTCGGCATCCGGGAAGGACCGACGGCCCTGCTCGATGGCGTCCCTGGCCACTCCACCGGCTTGGTCGGCGACGTCGCGCGCCACGTCTTTGGCCTGTCCGTACAGGTTCTCGACGGCACCCTTTGCCTCGTTCGCGGTGCCCATGGCCTGGGTCTCGCAGTCGCTGGTCACGTCGCCGATGGCGCCCTGGACCTTTCCGCCGAGTTCCTTGGCGGCACCTGTGATGCGGTTCTCGTCCATGATCTCGCTCCAGACCGAATGGTATTGCCCGAATTCCCGCGGCCGGATGGCCGTGGGCATCCTTATCAAGTCGGTCTCCCCCGCCGGGTGGCAAGAAGTGACCTGGGACCAATCAGACGCGACGCTGACCAATCGATGCGACAACGGCACGATCCGCGACGAGAGCCTTGGCACCGCCACGGCCGGCGAGGAAGGCGGCGACTGCACCGAGGATCAGCCCCAGGGCCCCGTAGAGCGCGCCCTGCGAGCCGACACGGGCGGCAGTATCACCCGCCTGCTTGGCCTGCTCCTTGGCCTTGGCGACCGTGTCGTTGAACTGCTTGGTGTAGTCGGCGACCTGGGTCCGGGCCTGCTCGACCGGGATGCCCTGGGCCTTGGCGAGAGCCTGAGCGGCCTTCTCCTGCGCATCCTTCTGCTGGGCGGCGTCACCGGTGAGGGCGGCGCGCATCGCGCTGACGGCGGCGTTCTTCAGGGCCTCGGGATCGTTGCCGGTGCCTTTGCGGACCTGGCTCTCGATGTTCGAGAACGGGTTGTCCATGCCCGGGAGCGACGGCGCCGCGGCCTGAGCCGCCGTCTTGACCGAGCCGCCGATCACGCTACCGGCCCCACCGAGCGTGCTCGACACTGCCGTCGATGCACCACTGACTGCACCGCCGACCGCCGAAGAGAGTAGGTAGACCACGACCAGGGTCGAGACCGCCCAGGCCACCAGGCCGTGCAGGCCGCCGGTGAGCAGCGCCGGCTTGCCTGAGAGGCGTCCGGCGAGCCAGCCGCCGGCGGCGGAGGCGAGAATGCCGGAGATCACGAACCAGATTACAGCGCCCGAGGAGAGCGCCCCCGCGGTGGGGGTACCGTTTCCTGCAGGGTCGACGGTCGACAGGCTGATGCCCAGTCCGACCATGTTGAGGATGACCTGGGCAACGAGGGCGATGACAGCCCCGGCGAAGATCGCGCCCCAGGCGACCTTGTGGACCGCGACGGTGCGCAGATCGTCGGCGGGGTGGTTGCCCGCCGCGGTGGTCCGGCCGAGGTCGGCGCGCGTCGCGTCGGGCGTCAAGGCCATGTGTCGGTCCAGTGCTGATCGGTGAGCGTGTTTCGGCGCGCCCGTCCGGAGCACCTCGCCTCACTCAAGGGTTCAGACGCTGCGATGTTCCGTGGATTAACATTGCTGCAGGTCAGCGGTCCCGGGATTCCCGGAACCGGTTTGAGATGCGAGGCGGTGGAGGCCCTCCGCTATTCCTTAGCTTCCAGTCCGCCTCCTCGATGTGACGGCCTACGAGGACGATATCGACGCGGTTGAACGCTGATGAGCTACCTGATCGCCTCCGGGTGGGGCTTCGCCTCACCCCCGTAGTTGACCGCTCCGAGCTACGCCGCACAGCGCTCCGCGCTCGCCAAGGCCATCGGCCTCGGCGTTCTTGGTGCGGGTGCTGCGCCGCAGAAAACCGGGACAGGTGGCTGATCAGCCGTTCAGAACCGACATTGCGGTCATCGCGCCGATACGTCGGAGATCACCTTGAGCTTCGAGCATGGGCACAGGTGCGTCGATGTCGATGGTTCGGGCGAGCCACGGAAGCTCGGATCGAACGAGGCGTCCGTGTGTCTCCGCCCAACTCAAGCGAATAATTGGGGCTCCAACCACTTCGATGACAGTGACCTGGGCCGATTTCGACATCCGGCGCTTGGCGGCACCAATCCATCGCACGACCCGGTGCTCGCGACCGCGGTAGAGCGGTGACAATTGCTTAGCCTTGGTCCGGCGTCTGCCTCGATGGGCACCGCTGCGATTGATGGTAAGAAACACGGGGCAACCCCTTGATCATTATCGAAGCGCAAGCGCGAGAGGAGGGCGTGGGCTTGACCACAACTTCCTTGAGCGCCTTGCCCTCGATACGAATGTCATCATAATCGGTAAATTGAATTTAGATAGCCACGATTATACAAGGTGCGTTTTCACTAGACAAACATCGGCATCGAGTAGAAGATCATGGAGTAGAGCCCCGAAATTATTCGGCGGAATATCATTGATTGAAGTTCGTGTAAGGCGAAAATTTAAGCTCACCTCGCCGCCTGTTCCTCTCGTAAGCGGACTGGTACGCCCCACATGCAGAGTATGATCACCTTCAAGCCGAACCCCCACAAGCTGCGGGTCACCCCATCCTCAAAGGAGCCGGGTCGGTTTGATTGGGCGGTCATGCGGGATAATGTGGTCGTGCGTCAGTCGCTTCGGTCCTTCGGCTCGGAGGGAGCGTCAGAGGCGAACGGTGATGCGGCGCTTCGAGAAATCACATCTCATTGGCTGAGCGGGCGATAGGGGCGGATTGCTTCGTAGCTGCCTAGCTGACCGCACGCGACGGCTACACCCGCTGCGGCTGCGCGAGCATGATGGCGGCGCGCATGGCAGCGCGCCGAAGTTCTGGACTGACCCAGCGCTGACCGATCAGCGTGTTGGCGAAGGGGTGATCCACGATGGCGGCGGCGGGATCGATCCGATAGTTCTTGCCGAATGAGATCGTACCAGAAGTCGGGTTAGCCATGTAGGCGTTTACCACGGCAGTCACATCAGCCTCGACGATGTCGAGGGTGGCGAACAGGTCGAGCGTCATGATCCGGCTTGCCGTGTAGCGGTTATAGCCGCTTTACGATTGCAGTTCTCCAATTACCGGCGAACCGAGAGCGAAAACGGAGCCATGCATCACGAGGCGCGGCCCTCGACCTCATCGTATCAACGCGCTGCTCCTTGCCCACTCGGCGGCGATGATCGCCTTCCGCGCGTCTGCGTAGGCTGGCGATAGTTCCCCAATCTTCCGGAGGACGGTACGCATCATGTCAGAGCCGCCCGACGCTGCGAGCGCTCGGCCATGTCGTCGGATCGCTGTCCGATGATCCGACGCACTGGAGGCGCTTGGCGTCCGCTCGATCGCCAGGACCAAAGCTGCGACAGTACCGACCGCGGCATCAACCTCGGAGAGGCCTGATCGGACACGTGGCGTCCCCTGCAACGGCATACAGCTCCCCGGAATGTAGGCGTGGTGTCCGGGGGTGTAGACGCAGGGGTCGTGCCGGACTCGCTAAGGAGCTACCTGCCGGCAGTCTACGGTGAGGCGCGTGGTGTTGAACGCGACGTGTTTACGGGAACCGCTGGTAAGGCTGAAGGCGAGGACAAGACTGCGCATTTCTGCATCGCGGCGACCGCGACCAGTCCCCTCGAATTACGCTGACAAGGCCTGGGCGCTATCGGTGGCGAAATCGAGCAGCCGTTGCGCCAGAAGCACCGCCGTCGCCGCATCGACCGCAGACGCATCCGCTCCAACCCGTTTGACGAGCTCAGGATGCTCAAGGAACACTGGCCCCCCAACCATGATCCCAATGGCTGGGTTGCAGGATGCTTCGCGCACGGAACCGATTGCAGTCGCAAGCTGATCGAGGCGCGTCCCGTCGCTGAGCGTCAGGCCGACGACATCGAACCATTCGTTCGCTACCAAAGTGGCGATCTCCTCGGAGCTGGATGAAAGCCCGATCGACACCGTCCAACCTGCCCTGCGCAGGAACTGCTCGACGATCCGTACGCCGAACGTGTGCTGCTCCCCTGGCGCCCCCATCAAGAGTGCGCGACGTTCGCCGTCGAGTGAGAGTGCTGCCCCGTCGACCCGGAACCGAGCCACGAGGCGCTGAAGCCGAGCGACGCCGGTCGTTACCTCAAGAAAATCGCACAGATCTTCGTCCCACATCCGGCCCAGGAGAGCCGCGGAGGGCGCAAGGAGGTCGAGGAACAAGCGGTCGACCGGGTAGCCTTCCGTGACCAGCGCCGAGAAAGCCTCCACGACGGGCTGTTCATCCTGCGCGAGCGCCAGATCGGTGAAGGCAGCGACCTGCGCCACGTCCGGCTTGTACGCCGGTTTCGTGATCTCGGACACGAAACCACGATGGAGCAGCACCAGCTGGGGGATGATCTCGGCCTGGATGACCTGACCCAGTAGGAGGCAACGTTCCCGGGCAGCCTCGGCGGCGCGTTTGCGCGCATAGATTTGACGAGCCTGGGCCGCACGTTCGGGCTCCTGCGAGGCGCTCTCGCCCCACGGGCCTTCAGGCGTAGCGAGGTTCTGCATCTGCCCCCTCCCGGTGCTACTGCGTCACGGACCTTGCCGGCCTCTCGATCGCAGGCGGGCATCAAAGCTGGCGACGGGCACAATGTAAAGCTTGGCAGTTCGTGTTATTCGCCCGCTTAAAATCCGCGTGGTCGTTCAAGTCGGGATTGATCCGGCTACGTGACTTCCGGCTATGAAACGCGAGTACGCCAGCCTGTTGGGGGTTCGACTCTCTTCGCCGTGTATATGCTATCGTTGATCTGTGATGGTTGGCTGCATCATACGAGCAGGTATTGTGGATATAGCGCTTTGAAGTTTGCCGGTGTTTTTGGGCGCCGGTTTCGTGACGGGTAATCCGGCTCGATCCAGTCGCGGCGTACGTCCAGAGCGTGCGACCCTTACGTGCGCTGCGCCGCCGGGGGCGAGCGATCTGCGGGTCTTAACACCACCGGCCCCATTTATTGGAGGATACGCTCATGCATGCGGGCAAAGCAGTTGTGGTGGTCGGGATCGGACCGGGGCTCGGCCTCGCGATCGCTCGCCGCTTCGCCCGCGAAGGCTTTTGCGTGGTTGGGCTGGCTCGCACTCTGGACAGAGTATCCGCCGAGGAGCGGATCGAGGTTCGTCAAACCGACGCCGTGGCTCTTGCCGACCTCGACGCAGCCTTGTGTTCCATCGAGGCCGATCGCGGACCGATCGAGGTCCTGATCTACAACGCCTACAGGGTCAGCATCGGATCGCCGGGCACACCGACACCGAGTGATGTTGCGGCCGACCTGCAGGTGAACGTGGTCGGAGCCTACGCGGCAGCTCGAACGGTGCACGGTCTAATGGCACCCCGCGGCCACGGCAGTATCTTTCTGACGGGCGCCGGTCTCGCCATCGATCCCCGGCCTTGGCCGAGTGCTTTCTCCCTATCTGCTGGGAAAGCCGCCCTGCGTAATCTCGCCTACTCGATGTCGGAGGCTTTCAAGGTCGATGGTATCGCCGTTGCGACCGTCACGATTGCAGGCCGTATGCAGGAGGGCACGCCCTTTGCCCCCGACCGGATCGCAGACGTGTTCTGGCAGTTATATCTGCAGGGAGTGAGCATCAGTCCCGAGGTGATGTTCACCGGGAGCTGACCCGCAGCAAGCCCTTCGGAATGTGATTAGGAGTGGCCGTTATCAAACGGCGCTGATCTAGATGATGCCGAATTTCGATGATCCTTTGGCGCGCGAGTTCGTCGATGGCCTCGTGCGATCCGCCATCGCCCGGAGGGTCGATCCGGTCGCTCGGCTTCAGCAGTTTCGCACGCTGCAGCAGGCGGTGATTGTGATGTCGCGGGATCCTGGCTTGGCTCAAACCGCCGAGCAGATCGTCCATGCGATCGACCGCATTCTGGAGGAACTAGCGGCGGTCATCGAAGAGTAATTTCGTGGATGAGCACCAATCATGTTTGGACCGGACCTGACAGGCGGTGGCGCGCTCACCGGCGCCCGCCATCAGCTCCCGGCTTCAAAGACCGCTCGATGGCCTCCATCGCGCTCTCATGAGCCTTCGCTTCGCTGCGGTGCGCGCGATCGGAGCGCTCAATGAGTTTGCCGCTTCGGCGGATCGTCCATTGGAAATGCCCTTCCGGCTTGGGAAGCGGCGACACTTCGATGGAGTAGGGATGGGGAACAGCGTCGGGCATAGATGGGCTATGCCAGCACCGTTCTGACGATGCGAGTCATATGCACGGACCTCCGTGGCTGTTCCTGCGGCGAGCCGGCGGCGATAGCGCTGGCGTGGCACTTCAGCAGGCCATAGCGACGCCCGATCCAGCCATCTGTGAAGCGAGGATCAAGGGCACCTGGCGCTCGATCGGCCTCGCTGACGCCAAGAGCATCCACGCGATGGCACGAAACGCTGCCTGTCGTGTCTTGGAGCGGTGGTGCTCACAGGCTCATATGCCGAAAGCGGTCGCCAGAAGTTCACGCACTGCAAGGCACACACCGGGTGTCCGCTGGATCCGAAATGGTACTCCGGCACGCCATCGCGGCACCCGCAGGCGATTTGTTGATGCCGGCTCTGTCATCACCGTCTTCACCGAGAGCATCGTCGTAGGCGTCCAGAAGCCAGGCGAGCAGATTGGTGCCCACATCGTCGCCGAGATCGCCTATAGGCCTGCCCAACGGCTTCTGGGAATGGGGTACCCGCGCCTCGGCGAGCAGCTTGCAAGCTAGCTGATCTAGCGCGTCGCCGGGCAGCACCTGCTCTCGATCGACAGGCATGGCTGCACCCCTTGCTGGCGTACCAGTCAGCTCGGCCCCGCCGCCCGATCCGATCACGGGCTGGCGGGGGAGGTCGACAATCTCACTGGCGAGAGCCAATACGCAACGTGGCTCGTGATGCAGGATGCCAGGGACCGGTTAGCCGAAGCGCTACGGCGAGGGGCGGCTTCGATCCCGGAATGGGAAGGATCAGGCCCTCTTCAGGTTAGTGGTGCTCTCCTTGCCCCCGCGCTGGTTGCCCTTGACGTCCCGCATTGCCCTGCGCCGGTTAATCGCCATGGCACTTAGCTGAGGCTCCCAACGGAACTCGGCGAGCAGCTCGCCCTGGGGACTGAAGATGCCTTGCCAGCCGAACTTGCCGACGGTGATCGTCACACGTGACCGGCCTTCGTCGCGGCCATATCCTCGATCAAGACGGCTATCGATGCCATCCAGAGCGGCCTGCCTTCGCAGTGCCCATTCCGTCATACCGAGCCGTCGAGCGAGTTCCGAGGGTTTGGTCAGCCAGCCACCCTGTTTGTCGAGATCGAGACGCACGCGATAGCCCTCCGCATCCGTGGAGGTCCGTGCAAACAGCAGTCCATACGCATGTAGGGGCAGATTCCCCTGCCTTGCGCACTACCTCTCCCTCTCGTTGTTTAGACAGCAGGGCGGGACGATGCTGTTCTCGACGTGCCGAACCTGCGGCAGACAGATCAGCCGGTCTGCTAGGATTTGCACGCATTGCGGTGCTCTGACCGGAGCAAGCAGGCAGTCCAGTCATGAGCCAACCGCCGGGGTGTCCAGCTTCATCGCCGCGGTAGCGGTCGGCCTCATCGCGCTCGTGCTTGTTTGGTGGACCGGGCTACTCCCGTAGCGTCAGCTTGGACGAGCCTCAACGGCCGGCTGCAAGACGATCCCGAATGGGAGAAATCAGCGGCGCCGAGGTGAGGATCGTTTGAGAGACGTTAGTGCGCCCAGTCTCCACGCCAGTTCATGGAAGCCTCCTCAGCCTGGCCGATCTGAAGCGCTTCACCTTCTGTCGCATAGGACTCTGGCGCATGAATCTTGTGCGCGTTGTCTGAAGAGAGAAGCAGCCACCGGAAACGGTCCGGGTGGAGCGAACACGCGCGTGTCGTTACGCTGTAGGTGGGGCTTGAGGCTGTGTGCATATAGACGTCTTCGCATGCGCATCAGCCAGGGCCAAGGTCTTCGCGACCTCGCGCACTGTGCTGCCGACGACTATGCCCTTGAAGGGCACATCGTAACCGCCTGCAACGAGGCGGTGCAGGATGTAGGGCATTGAGGCTTTCACCAGAGTGGAAGGCATAGAAGGACCGCTTGGCTGATAGCGCCTCTGCCACAATGAGGCGGGCCTCAGGATCTGCTCGCGCTTACCTCAGAGCGGCAACTTCGCTGCCGGCGATAAGCCCGGAGGCCAATACGATGATGGGCGTTATCGAAGCCCGCATCCCCGAGCACCCTCACCGCAAGGACCGCCAAGACAAACACGGCCAGCGCCGCGGCGAGCAGGGATGAATTCACTTTAGGTCATCCATCGCTTTCGGGCGCTTAAAGCCAAATTAAAATATGAAGAATTCGTCCAGATCTATTGTACAGTAACCCGCCGCTTAAACAGCCAGCCGTTGTTTGGAGGAGTCATGGGGACGATCATGTGCTCAACGTGGATGATTTTCCTCCAGGAGCCAAAATCATCGAAACCATCTCCGACGCTAAATGTTTCAAATGGCTTCTCTGGCAGGGGAAACTTAGAATTTTCCTTCCTGTCTGATCCATAATCACAAGGTCATACAGATAGATAACATCGTTTTTAGCAAATTGAGATGGTTCTCTCATTAGTTCGCCCCTCAGGCTCATCGCGATGCCGAACGTAGCCTTTGCGATAAGCCAGTCCGTCACAGCCCGTCCCAGAGCCAAATCGCACCCATCATCGCCAAGCCGCCGCTCACCAGGTAGCGGTGAAAGCGGTCGTATAGATAGACGGGCATCGTTGGTGGCCGATCAGTACCGGGCCGACATCGCGGCGGCGGGCGTCGGCGACGGTCATCACGGCTTTGATCTCGATCTCGACGAGCTGTTGGCGCCCGGCATGAGCCACACTGTCGAGGTGCGGCGCTCAGCGGACGGCAAGATGGTGTGCGCGATGGCAGTGGTTGCAGCCGGCGCATGGAAGCCGTTGCTGGCTGCGTGAGCGGCCGGTGGCGCTGCGCGGAAGTATCGACGTCTTGACTCGCCGGCGGATCGTCGGCCGGGCCTGGGATCCGGACGCTCCGGACGTGCCCGTGATCGCGCTCATTGGGATCATGGGACGCTTGCTGGGTCGATGCCAGGTCGATCTGTTTCGCGAGGGCTTGGCGACCGAAGGCTTCGGGACGGGGGCCGGTGCGGGTTCGCGCTGGAGGTGCCTACAGGCGCCCGGGGCAGGGCTACGAAATCATCGTTCGCCGTGAGGGCGACGGCGCCCACCTGCCGGGCTCGCCCTACGTGCTGGAGCCGGCGATCCAGTTCGTGCGAGACCGGCAGTCCCTTAAGACATCGGCTGAACCAGTTCTCAGTCGAGCGCGGCCATTGCGATTGGACCGCTGCTCTCATCGATTTGATAAGACAAGGCGATGTGAGAGCCACGATCGATCAGTTGCATCTGACCGGCCAGCATCAGCAGGGCGAAGGCACCCCATAGGGCAACAAATAAGAGCGGAGGGCCTTCGTCCGACATGGGGGTTGCTCCTCTGCAGCGGGCATAAGGTCGCCGCGTGGCTGGTCGTGAAGACAAGCTGATTAGTCGTTGGCCGCCTCACCCGGTATCTCAAATCGGACAGCTTCTCTGGCAGGCTTTGCCGCGGTCGGTGAGATGCCACCCGGGCAGCCGATTTGCTGGCGCTCCAGCGGCGTCGGCGCCAGCGCACAAGCGAGCTCCGGCAGATCTGCGAGGTCGTCTGCTCGAGACGCGCTGACCATGTTGATCAGCAGGACGGATACCAAAAAGAAACGCATCGGAAGTTCTCTCGCGAAGCCCCGGAGGGATAGTTATCCAGTCTCGAAGAGAGCTGCGTCATCCGTTCGGAGGACGGGAGCCCGCGGGTGCGGCATCCGCCGTCAGCTCGCCACCTACGAGGCGATTAGCGCATTGTTGGGCTGCTCCGAGCCATTGCATTTCACCTAGAAGCGGGCACGATTGGGTAGCCGCTACGAGGTTGGGAATGACGACTGATCAATCCGTCGCGGCTCAGGCAATGGCTGACAAAATTGAGCGTCTCATGGCCTTGGCACCGGACGCCCACAGCTTCACGATGAAGGGCACCCGCGAGGAATTGAGCCTGATCCTGGATGCCCTTCGAACCGTTTCGGTTGAGGAAAGCGAGCAAGCTGCTCGGCTTGATAGTCTCCTCATTGCATCCCACGACGCGATCCGCGGGCCGCATAGCGCGATGCCGGAGAGTGGACTCGAATTTTACGATCAGCGGATGGCGGAAGAGCAGGAAGAGACTGGTGGCTGACCTGCGTTGGATCCTCAATCGCAGTCAAGGCTGGGTCGATTACGTGAACGAGGATGGCGTCCTACTCGGATCCATAAGTTCGCTTCAACAAGCTGGAGTCAGAGCCTGTACATATCATTCAAGCCCCGGATGGCCGCTGCTGTACGACAACTACAGGCATCTCCCGACTGAGGAGGCTGCACGAGCCTGGATCGAGCATCAGATCGAGACACGTGCATCTGCAGAAACAGAGCAGCTTAGCATCACGCCCGGGTCGGCTGAGCCGCCATAACAACCCCGGCGATAGCGGTTCCGAACGCCTTCTCCTGCGGACCGAAACCGGTCCAGTGAGATGTGTGGAAATGGTTGTTTGCCGCTCAGAAGCCGAGAAGCGGACCACCTGAAACCCACTCGTCCCCGTTGTAGGTCTCTGCTCGTCGGGCGTTTGACCGAGGGGGGCGCTTAAAACGGCAGGATGCGGGTAGGCCACAAGGATCCCCCCAGGAGACGCTGGCCCGGGCATCGGTGTATGCATTGACACGGCTCAGCCTGCGGACCTTATGGAAAGACCTTCAGGATCCATCCCGTGACCATAGAGACCCCGAGCCCGGCTGCATGGACCGCGGATCACCTGCGGCTTGCTGTGGACGCGGCGGGAGTGGCCCTCTGGTCTTGGAACGTCGATGACGACTCTTTCACGATGGACACGCGCGGATATGGCCTGTGGGGCGCCCCCGTCGACCGGACGGTGACCTTCGAGGACCTTTCGGCGTTCATCCATCCCGCGGACCGCGATCGCGTCCGGGCTGCCTTTTCGGCGACGCGCGCCCTGATGGGAACCTACGAGATCGACTTCCGCATCATGCATGGAAAGGACGTTCGCTGGATCTCGGCGCGGGGCCAAGGCGAGGATTACAACATCGTCGGGCGGACAATGTTCGGCATCTTCCTCGATGTGACCGGGCGCAAGCAAGCCGAGGAAGGGCATGAACTGCTCGCTGGCGAGATGAGCCATCGGGTCAAGAACCTGCTCGCCATCGCCAACGGCCTGACCGCCATCACCTCGCGGTCGACGACTACGTCGGTAGACATGGCCCGCGAGCTCACCCAACGCCTAACTGCCCTGGACCGGGCCCACGACCTCGTCCGTCCGCTTCCCGGCAGCGAGGGCAAGGCCGCGCTCCTTGGCGATCTAATCGCGATCCTGCTGGCGCCCTACGACGACATGAGTGCCTTCAGCGGGCGCATCAGGGTTTCTGTCCCACGGATGGGCGTCGGCGAGACCGCGGCGACAACCCTAGCCCTCGTCGTGCATGAGCTCGCGACCAACTCCCTCAAGTACGGCGCGCTCTCGGTTCCGACCGGAACCATTGACGTGTCCTGCACCTCACAGAGCGAGGTCGTGGTCCTGGCATGGACAGAGAGGGGAGGACCCGCCGTCACCGCACCGTCCGGGCCGGGCGGATACGGGAGCAGGCTTCTCGAACGGACAATGACGCGGCAACTCAATGGATCGATCGAACGAGAATGGAACGAGGCCGGGGTCATTGTGATTCTCACGATGAACAAGGCTTACCTAGTGTCGTAAGCCTCCAGGCGAACCTGCACATGCACGGCCTCACGCCACCTTCCGAGGGGTTTGCTCCCTTATGTAGGCGAGTGCCTGCTCCGGCGTCATCGGCCTACCGAACAGGAAGCCCTGGACCTCCGTGCATCCCGTCTGGGTCACGAGGGCGAGCTGATCCTCCGTCTCGACCCCCTCGGCGGTGATCGCGGTCCCGAGACGCTCGCCGATGCTGACCACGGCACGAACGATGGCCTGCGCGTCGGGGTCGTCAATCTCGCGTACGAACGACCGGTCGATCTTGATCTTATCAAACGGGAATCGCCGAAGGTAACTCAGGCTGGAATACCCCGTCCCGAAATCGTCCAGCGCAATGCGCACTCCGATGGACCTCAGCCTGTGCAGGCAGGCGATGACCGCGTCCCCGTCCTGGATCATCAGGCTCTCGGTGATCTCCAGTTCGAGCCTATCGGCCGCGAGACCGGAGACCGCAAGGGCATTCGCGACGGCCGCTTCGAGGCCGGGCTGCTGGAACTGAACCGCCGAGACGTTGACGGCGATGCGCGCCTGGATCGGCCACGACGCGGCGAAGCGACAGGCCTCCTCCAGGGCCCAGGCTCCGAGGGGGACCACCAGCCCGGTTTCCTCGGCAATTGGGATGAACTCGGCCGGCGAGACCATTCCGCGGGTCGGGTGCGGCCAACGCATCAGGGCCTCGAAACCCCGGACCTGACCGTCCGTCAGCGCGACGACGGGTTGGTAATGCAGCCGAAACTCCTGCTTGCGATGGGCTAGGTGCATTTCGAACTCAAGCTTGTTCCGGTTCTCCAGGGCCTCGTCCATTCCCTTGGTGTAGACCTGGAAGCTGTTCCGTCCGGCAGCCTTGGCCCGGTATAGGGCCAGGTCGGCGTGGCGATGCAGGAGATCCACCTCCAGCCCGTGTTCCGGTGCGACCGCGATCCCGACGCTTGCGCCGATGGTCACGACCTGGCTGCCGAGCTGGATGGGTTGGCCGATGGCTTCGATGACGCACTGAGCGAACGCCTTTCCGGCCTCAAGCCCGGTCCCCGGCAGAACGATCGCGAACTCGTCCCCCCCGAGGCGAGCGATGACGCCGTTATTCACAACCGAGACCTTCAAACGGTCGGCGACGACCTGCAGGAGCCCGTCCCCGGCATGGTGTCCGAGGGTGTCGTTGACGGTCTTAAAGCGGTCGAGGTCGAGGCAGAGCAACGTCGCCTGGCCGTTTCCTTCGACGAGATCGGTTAGGCATCTTTCGAGGGTCGCGTGAAAGACCATACGATTGGGCAGGCCGGTGAGGTTGTCGTGGCTCGCGACGTGAGCGATGCGCGCCTCGGAGACCTTACGATCCGTGATGTCGATCTGGAGGCCGACGCAGCGGGCGGGCTCGCCGGCCCCGTCGTCGAGCATGCGTCCGAAGGACTGCATCCATCGCGGCTCGGCCGAGACGGCAGGGTTGGCGATGCGGAACTCGCAGCTGTACGAGGACCGGCCCGCGATGGCACGCTTCACCTCGTGCCAGACCCCGGGGAGGTCGTCGGGATGGACCTGCTCCTTCCAATCGGCCAGCGAGATCTCCATCGCGTCCTGGCCGTCCGGTAACGAAAGGTTGTGCATGCGGGCGCTCATCGGGGAGAGCCGGACGACGTCGTCGCGCATGTCCCACTCCCAGATGCCCGCCTCGGCCGCCTCCTGGGCGAGACGCAGCAGGTCTCCGGTCGCTTTCAACGCGTTCTGTGCCGCGATGATGTGGTCGATATCGAGCGCCGTACCGAGCCACTCGGTCACCTCCCCGTTGCGTTGGAGCGGCATCATGACGATTCGGTGCCAGCGGTAGTCCCCGTCATGCCGCCTGAGGCGACCTTCGAGTTCGAAAGCCTGCTTGCCCGCGACCGCGGCCTCCCAGGCGCTCGACATGCGGTCGACGTCGCCCGGATGGTTGCGGCTGTGGGCGCGCGGTTGCGAGCCGTCGGTCTCGCCGTAGTAGGTGCGGAAGCTCGCGTTCCTGTAGGCGGTGACGCGGTCCTCGGGCGAGACGGTCCAGACCATCTGCGGGAGGGCATCGGCAAGCGAGGCGTAGCGGGTTCGGGCGTCGCGCAACGCATCATCGGTATCCGCCAGCGCCGCCGCCACGCGGCGATGCTCGATCCGATCCTGGTAGACCAGCAGGTTCGCGGTCACGACCTCGGCCAGGTCGCGAAGTTGGAGCGCCTGCTCGGTCGAGAAACGTCGCGGCTTGGTGTCGATGATGCAGAGCGATCCGACTCGGATGCCCGACCTCAGGACCAACGGTGCGCCGGCATAGAAGCGGATGCCCGGCTCCCCCGTGACCAGGGGGTTCGAACTGAACCGGGCATCCTCCTGGGCATCCTCAACGACGAGGACCTCGTCGGCCTGGATGGTGTGGTTGCAGAACGCAACGTCCCGGGACGTCGCATCGTGGCTCAGCCCGCAGCGTGCCTTGAACCATTGGCGGTCCTCGTCGAGGAGCGAGACCAGCACGATCGGCGTTCCGAACAGAACCTGGGCTGTTCGACAGATCGCGTCGAACTGTGGCTCCGGGGCGGTATCAAGGATGTTCAGGTCGCGCAGGGCGGCAAGGCGCTCGGTTTCGTTGGCGGGGCGCAACAAGGCTATGCTCTCGGCGTGAACTCCAGGATCGGGCGATCCGCGATATTCTGACGAAACGCAACCGCAATCAGTAGTTACGGCGAGTTAAGCGATCATTAATACTGCCGAATTCGTCGCTGAATGTCTTACGGAGAGAACGGGCCGTCCTCGCGAGGCAGCCTGTGCAGGGGCGGCGTCTTGAACGGTCGCTTCCCGGCGGACGATCGCGGCGACGTGCCCACCTCACGCCCGGGTCGTTCGTGGCGTCATCGTCATGCGAACAGGGCGTCGTTTCGATTGCGCCAGGCCTCGTCGGAGAGCCACTTATAATCCTAATCCGGCATGAGCGGGATGCTTTTAAGCTTGGAATCCGGGACGGGGAGGAAAAAGCTATCCTGCTCCCGCGACACCTTGAGGGAATGGATCGGCACGACGATGCTGTCCTTGCCGGGGGTGAAGAAGCCACCTGAGGCAACGATGGCGTAGTCCCGGCGGTCCTTACTCCCGAAGGTGACGTTCCTGACCTCGCCGACGATCCTGTCGTCGGAGTTGCGAACCTCCGCGCCGACGATCTGATCCGCCCTCAACCCGAGCACGAATTCGTCGACATCGACGAGCGGCATGGCGCCTTTTTGGTCGCGCCGCCCTTCCGTCGCCCCTCGACGAACCTTCGGGTCCCGTGCCGCCATCTGCTCCTCGGCCGTATCTTCGTTGTTGTCGCCTAGGCCGGTAATGGCAGGTCCCGCGATCAGTTCGCGGATGTTGCCCATTAGGCGCTCGCAGTCCGCATGGCGCCCGTAGGACCACAGGGTGAACGCCGCATCCCGCAGGCTTTGAAGATCCTTTACGGTCTGCCGATTGGCGGGCCCGCAAAGGTCGGGCTGTTGCAGTATGGTCTCCTCAAGCTTGGCATCCGCAATGTGACACTCGGCAAGTGCAGCGTAGCCCCCAAGCGTAAAGAGACGAGTAGCGGCGAGCGCATATCTAAGCTCGTCCATCAACGATCCCAGCAATATTTTTCACAGAACAATTGGCATGTAACTTCTATTTGTCACGTCATAGAAAGCTATTAAACGAAAAGACACTTCGCGTAGCACTTCGGTATTTGACCGTGCGGACATGTAGACCTGTGAAATTATCTTCGATTTCATTTATATCGCCGGCGTCCATACTCTCTGGTTGATCGGCCATGCAAGTTTTGAGCAAACCTTGCCTGCCCTTCGCAGGATACGCCGGCGCCAACTTCTGGACGGAGACGCTTTTTCCGCTGATGGGATCCCATACGACCACGATTTACCTCGCTACCGTCAATCGAGCAAAGCCCCAGTACGGTCGATGTTAATGTATAAAACCGCTATATGTTCCGCGTGTGTTTCGCAAATACGGGTTTTTATTTTTGAATTTGATGTTTTTTGGTCCAGAATTAGATTCCGGTTATTGCCTTTGGCGAATGAGAGTGGTACATCAATTATATAGTTGGTCACTGGTTCTGGACGTCGACGCCTGAGAGTTCGATGTGCTCCCGCCTAATCCACGCGGGAACGACATGGTGCTGAGTATCTTCGACATGCCCGACGAGCGCGTGACCATCGTCCAGGAGTTGGTCGAGCGCCTCGGCCCGTCTGCCCTGCGTGGAGATGTCCGACGCTCTCTCATGCTGACCTTCAGGGCCCCGCCCATCGTGGCCGAAACCTCCATCGCCGTGCGGGAGTCCTCCGGTCCCTGCGTGCCGACGGCGAGGGGACTTGCCTACCTTCGAGAGGCGTCCAGACCCACGAACGAAGAGGCGTGGCCCTTGCTGCCCTTCGGTTCAGATTTATCGGTAAGCGAGATTCAGGTTGTACCTCCCCTTCCCGCATCGACGGGAGCACCGGCTTGAAGGGATCCAAGGGGGCGGCCCCCTGGGTGGGAGGCTGCCACAAACCCAAGGTCATCGCGTTCGTTGAATATCCGGCCCATAAGGAGCCTTCACCGGCTTCGGTCTCGGCCGCCAGTGGCTGAGAGCAGAGAGCGCTCCCGTCCCGATCACGCGGAGCATGTCTGTGTCTGATGCCAAGCCTTTGGCTATCCTCATTGCGGAGGCTGACCAACTCGTCCGTATGGTCACCGCAGACATGCTGACGGATTTCGGTTGCCAGGCCATCGTGGTCGGCACCGTTGCCGAAGCGCTGGCGGTGCTTCAAGGACCAACCGCCGTACGCATGCTGATAACAGGGCGCGGCATAGTGGGCGACGGTGTCGCCCTCGCCCACATCGTCCACCAAAGTTGGCCTGATATCGGCATCATCGTCACTTCGGGAGCCGGGGTAGATCTTCAGCCCGACTTGCCGCCAGGTACACGCCTGCTCAGCAAGCCGTATGCCTTTGCAGACCTCATCCAAGAGGTGGAAGCTGGCCTTGTTCAGGTGCATAAGGAGCTCTCACCTGCTCCCATGCTGCTGAGCGGAGTACCGCCTAACAGGGGAGTTGATCTAGGCAACGGCATGGGGGGCACTGCCACTCCGTCAACCGAGCCGGACAAGACGTAAACCCTGCATACACGTCGGCCAATCTGGATTGCTCGCCTCATCGAGGCCGCCAAAGTTCGCCGAGGTAGGCCCTATCGGGGCTAGCTTTGTTTGCCCGCTATCGAGCACGGTGCGGCACGATCATACGGCTGCTCTGGGTCGTGATCGGGTCCGACGGCGGTGCCTGCTTCTGCCAACTTTCGCTTGGAAGCGGATCGTCACAACTCTACCCCAACCAGTCATTCCAAGCCGCATGCATGCCCGGCACGCCTCACGAAGGTGGCACCTGCACAGAGCGCATAACTTAGCGGTGTCAGATATCTGATCGTTTTCCCGACGAGTAGTCTCAACCGTCAGGTGCCCCACCAGACGGGCTCATGTTTTGTCGGATAAATATGTCGGGCTTTCAAGCGCCGAAAAAAATGGTCGGTCAAGCATGCATGTCGGCTTCAGGTCACGGTTTGCCATAAAGCGGACGGGCCGCTTTCGGCCACATCCAGCCCCGACAGTGGGCGCGCCTGAATGGCTGGGATGAGTGGATTTCCGCCCGCCCGCTCCCGAATTGGAAATGGTGGAAGCGGACGCGCTTGAGGCGTTGGTTCGCAACCTAGGGCCTGGACTCGATCAGCACCAGAACGCGATGACGGCGGCGAGAGCGACAGCTGAGGCGTAGTTACGGGCGAGCTTGTCGTATCGTGTGGCGATGCGGCGGAAATCTTTGAGGCGGTTGAAGGTCGCCTCGATGCGCCAGCGTTCGCGGTAGCGGCGCTTGTCGTGGCGGATCCTCTTCTTCCGACCGCGCTTGCCCGGGATGATCGGCGTGATGCCCTTTGCGCGCAGGTCAGCGCGCAGCCAATCGGCGTCGTAACCCTTGTCGGCGGCCAAGCGGTGGATCCGGCCGGGCGCGTCGGCCAGCACGGCTGGAGCTGTGGTGACATCGCTGGCGTTGCCGGGCGTCAGCAGGAGGACGCCGGGCCGGCCGAGGACGTCGGTGAGGGCGTGGATCTTGGTCGTCTGGCCGCCGCGCGACGGGCCGATGGCTTGCGCACGCGCCCCCCTTTACCGCCGTGGGCCGAACGGTGCGCCCGCACGTAGGTGCTGTCGATGGCCGTCGCCTCGCCCGACCATCCGGCTTGGGCCATCGCCGCCAGCATGGCCTTCCAGAAGCCGCGCCGTGACCACCTGTTGAAGCGGTTGTAGACGGTGGTACGTGGGCCATACGCGGCCGGGCAGTCGCGCCAGCGGCAGCCAGAGGTGAGTACGTGCAGGATGCCGGAGATGATCTGCCGGTCGTCCTTGCGCGCCGGTCCGGGTTGATCCTTCGGCATGAACGGTTCGATCACCGCCCACTGCGCATCCGAGAGCCAGAACAGCTCCGCCATCGTCGCCTCCGTGCTGCACGCGGCGGCCCTGAATCACGGAAGCGCAAAGCTCGCAAGAGCTTGGTGCGGTTCACACCCTAAGCAGAAGGCTTCATCCGAAGTTTGAGCCAACATCCCAGCAAGCTCGGAAATAAGTATATATTAAAATTCAATTGCCGGTATAATTCCGCCATTGAGGATGGAGGAGCATCTGGTAAATCACTATACCATTTGAAATCAGGAAGGGCGGTATCTTGTGCCCAAACCACCGGAACACATAGGACAACAATCAAGACCAGCATCCATAGCGGAACACGGCCAAATATTGCAGCTGACATGCACGCAACACAGCTCGCCAGAATAATTGCACCTGAGAAATGAACGATAAGAGTAATTACTCCGGCTATTGCACTCATTATTGGAAGAACTGTGAGGGCGTGTGCGATGGAACGATGTGGATTTGTTTTAATGATATCAGTTATCAATATTTTATACATGCCCCATACAACAAACGTCAGTACGAAGAGGAATGATCCGAATAGTAGAAATGTCGCTGCAGCTTTTGCCGGGCTTGTTTGTTGTTGCATGTGACAGGTTCCTAGTCAGCGCATTCGCGCGGACCCTGCCTTAAGCGGTGCTCTGTTTCTACCCCGAGCCGAAGTTGCCGGAGGGCTGATGAACGGCTGCTTTGGGTCGTTAGGAGGCCGTCCGCTTTTCTGGCAGATCTCTTTCAAAGCAGCCATTCTGCTTTCGGCCACCGCCGGGCGGCTGCTTCCCGCCCATTCTGGTCATTCAAGAAGCTTCGGTCCCTTCCCGATAACACGCGTTCAGCGTGGCGGCTGCGTCGTCGGCTGGATCGGACCTCACGGATACTTCAGCCGGCCGACCCCGGCGCTTAGACCGAAGTGAATGGCCAAAGAGAGCGGGCCGCCAACGGTGAGCCAGTCGCCGCCATCCACGCGCCAATTCTAGAAATCGTCGCCAGGTTCGACCGTGAAGCCGTACGTCATCACGGCTCGCCCGGCCTGGAATTAAAACTGCTCACTTTCCCGCTGGCGCAGTGACCCAATTTTGCTCATCTCGGTGGCCGAGGCTACTGCTCGGTGCTGCTCATTGCTCCCGCGATTTGCATCGCCACCCGATCCGCGGCTGCGAGCAGTACCGCGTCGAGGTGGTGGATGTACCGCGAGGTGACGCCGTGCCCGGCGTGGCCCAGCATCGCGCCGATCGTGGAGTCGCTGTAGCCCAGATCGCCCGCTGTCGAGGCGAACGAATGCCGAAGAGTGTGCGCAGAAACGCCCTCCAGCTTGGCGCGTCCCACGATGCGCTCCAGGGCGTCGTCGAGGCTGGCGAAAGGCCCCTGCCCTCCCCGCGCCGTCGGCAGCACATATGTTGAGTCGGGGGTCCGCTCGATGCCGTCCAGGATTAGCAGCACGGCCCTGCTGATCGGCCGGACCGAGGCGCCCTCTTTCGTATCTTCGAGCCGAAGGCATGGCTCGGCTTGATCGATTTCAGACCAGCGCAGTTTCACGATTTCGCTCAACCGGCAGCCGGTGAGCGCCAGCAGGCGGACACCGGCCACGGCCTGCCAGCGCTCCGCCCTGCCCTCCTCTGCCTCGATTAGCGCTTGGCCGAGCGCGGCGTACTCCGCTGGGGTCAGGCGGCGCTTCCGCTTCTTGTCCGCCGGCCGTTTCACGCCGATGGCCGGGTTCACGGTGATGATGCGCTCGCTGACCGCGTAGCTCAGTATTCCACCCAGGAGCCCCACGGTGCGTGCCGCGGTGCCTGGGCCGCCCTCGACAACCGCCTTGCCCCGGAAGCCCGTCTTAACCACGCCGGCGGTCTTGCCGGCCTGCACGTCGCGGACGAAGCGCTGAACGTCCGGCGCGGTCAGGTCGGCGACCAAGCGGCGTCCCAGCAGCGGCTTGATGTGCCGCTCG
This sequence comes from Methylobacterium sp. CM6246, assembly GCF_054818005.1. Classification (NCBI taxonomy): domain Bacteria; kingdom Pseudomonadati; phylum Pseudomonadota; class Alphaproteobacteria; order Hyphomicrobiales; family Methylobacteriaceae; genus Methylobacterium; species Methylobacterium sp. CM6246. Next base: position 3,272,163 of record NZ_JBTXKY010000001.1, on the reverse strand, counting down.
ATCCGGCCGCGATCGACGTAGAGGGTCGAGGCTTTCTTAGCCTGGCCGCCCTTCCCCATGATCAGGCCCTTGTCGGCCGCCACGAGGTAGGCATCGCACAGCTCGGCGACTGTCATCGAGCGGCGGCGGGTCGCGCGCTCTTCTGCCGGATCCTCGCCCTTGGCGACCTGGCCCAACAGACCCTTCGCCTCGCGCCGGGCCTCCTCGGTCGTCAGGGTACCGTGCAGCCCGATCGTCACGCGCCGGGACCGCCCCCCGGTGCGGTACTGGACGAGGTAGCTGCGCCGTCCGGACGCGAACACGCGTACCCCGAAGCCCGGGAGTTCGTCGCACCAGAAGAAGTAGTCCCGGCCCCGCGGCTCGGCCGCGTCCACCGTGCGTTTGGTGATTTTCGCCATGCCACCGTCCGAGCTTGCGGAAGCGCTGCGGAAGCACGCGGAAGCAATCGGCGTCAATCCCGGTAAACCTCGGGGAAACGAGAAATCGAGACAAACCGCCGATGCGCGAATGGTTTAGGAATGATGGGCAATCTCGGGCAAACACGGGTAAAAGTTGGAGGTTAATCCTCCGAAGGCAAAGGTCACACGTTCGAATCGTGTCGGGTGCGCCAATTTTCCAATATAAATCAATGACTTGGCTGAGGGGTGGTTAGCCCCTCAGGACCTTTTGGCGTCCGGTGTGCCAAAGGTGTGACAAAGTGATCGTGCCGACGCGGGGCACCGGGGGGGCGTTTTAGCCCCGACTCGCTTGCGAAACTTGACACCTGCAATCGGCCAGCGGCTTCGCGCAGCCTGGAATACCGCTTGGCTAAGCGTAGCTGTTCGAGCGGCGATCGAAATTCGCCCTCTACGTTTTCGGAGCCACCGCTGAAAAAACGCCACTCCACGACGCGATCGGGGCATGGGGCCGGAGGTGGCGGCCGACACGCGTGGTGCGGGGCGTGCGGTTTTCTTGAAGCTGGCCGTCGCCTCTAAGAACCACGGCCAGTCGTAACGTACGCTCAAATCTGGTTCGCGAGCAGATTGCTCCAGAGATCGTCAGCGGCCCGATTGCGCCTCTCACGCGACCGGAACAAGCGGATCTCGATCGCGATGTCGAAGTCGTCCGATCCGGCACGGATCAAGCGCCCCCGCGACAATTCATCCTCCGCCAGCGTGCGCGGCAACCACGCGACGCCTTGTCCCTGTCGGGCCATCGTCATCAGAGTCGCGGCCAGATGTGAGGTGATCACCGTCTCCATGTCGGCGGTCTGGCGTCTCCCGGCTGGGTGGGCCGCCAGGATGCGCCCGAGGCCCGACGCTTGACTGTAGGCGAGGTGGCGGATCGGCTTGGTGTCCCGTCCCGGCATCGGCCACAGGGGAGATCCATCCGCGCCGGGCGCGCAGAGGGGGATCAGCACATCCCGGCCCACTTGGAGACTCGGGTAGCGATCGGGATCTAAGCGCATCGGCGCGTCAGCGTGGTAGTGGCACAGCAGAAAGTGCGCCTCGCCGCTGAGCATGATTTGTTCGCAGGCTTGCAGGCTGTCGGAGCTTAAGCTCAGCCCGCCGAGCGCTTCGAACGACATGTGACGGCGTATCCAGCCGGGAAAGAACGTGAACGAGATCGCGTGGGTGGCTGCGATCGACAGATCTGTCGTCTCCTGATCGCCCGCTGCGCGCGCCCCACGTCGCGCCTGCTCCAGGTCGCGCGCGAGGTCCGCCGCGAGGGGCTGGAAATAGGAACCTGCCGGTGTGAGTGCCGCGCCTTGGCCCCCGCGCAGGAATAAAGGCGTACCGACCCAGTCCTCCAGCGCCCGAATTCGGCGGCTGAAAGCCGGTTGCGTAACGTTCCGGGCCTCCGCCGCGCGCGAGAAATTCTTCTGCTCGGCCAGGACCAGGAAGTCCTTGAGCCAGTCGAGGTCCATGCCAATGCCGTCCGCGCATAGCGTGATCCGAACATGGCATTGGCCGACTCGCGGTGTCCAGCCGTATGCCGCCTCCAAGCTCCCGAACGAGGAGCCGACCGCTCTGTGGTCCAGCGCGTGAATATCGGGAGGATTATTGCGATGAAAGAATGGCTCAGCCGCCTTTACATTCAGGTCTTCATCGCAATTATTCTGGGCGGTCTGATCGGTTTCTTCCTCCCCGATGTCGGTGTCACCCTGCAACCGCTCGCGGACGGCTTCATCAAGCTGATCAAGATGCTGCTTGCGCCGGTCATTTTCGGCACGATCGTCGTTGGCATCGCCAAGATGGGCAATCTCAAGGAGGTTGGCCGGATCGGCGTGCGAGCACTGATCTACTTCGAGGTCGTCTCGACGTTGGCTCTCGTGATCGGCCTCATCGTCGTCAACGTAATGCAGCCCGGCGTCGGCATGAACATCGACGCCTCGCATCTGAACGGTAGTTCGATAGCGGGGTACGCCAAGGCGGCCGAGGCTCAGCCCGGCCTCGTCGGCTTTCTGATGGACATCATCCCGACCACGATGGTGGACGCCTTCGCGAAGGGCGCCATGCTCCAGATCATCCTACTCTCGGTGCTGTTCGGCCTTGCTTTCATCCAGGCCGGTGAGCGCGGCAAGGCGGCGGTCGCCGTCATCGACAGCGTCCTCGACGGACTGTTCCGTATCGTCGCGATGGTCATGCGTCTTGCCCCGATCGGTGCTGGTGCGGGCGTCGCCTTCACCATCAGCAAATACGGTCTCAGCACGGTATGGTCGCTCGCCTACCTGATGTTGGCCGTGTACGTCACCTCGGCCATGTTCATCGCCGTGGTGATCGGCTCCGTCTGTCGCTGGACCGGCTTTTCGCTCGTCAAGGTACTTGGCTACTTCAAGGACGAGATACTGATAACCTTCGGGACTTGCTCGACCGAGGCCGTCATGCCCCGGATGATGGCCAAGCTGGAGCGCCTAGGCTGCGAGAAGTCCGTCGTCGGGCTGGTGCTGCCCACTGGTTACACCTTTAACGCGGACGGCACTTGCATCTATCTGACCATGGCGGCTATCTTCGTCGCCCAGGCGACTAACACCCCCCTCGGCATCGGCGACCAACTCGTGGTCCTCGGGGTGCTGCTCCTGACCTCGAAGGGGTCGGCGGGTGTGGCTGGTGCGGGCTTCGTGACACTCGCGGCGACGCTATCGAGCATCCACACCGTCCCTGTCGCCGGTCTCGTCCTTCTGCTTGGCGTCGATCGCTTCATGAATGAGGCGCGTGCGGTCACCAACCTAATCGGCAACGCCGTGGCGACGATCGCCGTTGCGAAGTGGGAGGGCGCCTTCGATCTCACCAAGGCCGAGAACGCTTACCGCAACCGGGCAGCCGTCGCCGCCGGAGACATCATCCTCAAGACGGAAGCCGAGCGCGCTGTGCCCGCTTCTAGGGGCGCCGTAGGCGCGCACTGACGCCGACCATCGGCACCGTTACGGGCGAACCACCCCCTACCCTCTCCAACCCACTCAACACAGGAGAACGACCATGCGCATCGTTGACGTTTGCGAAATCACCAAGCCGATCTCGTCGCCCATCCGCAACGCCTACATCGACTTCACGAAGATGACCGCCAGCCTCGTTGCGGTGGTCACCGATGTGGAGCGTGATGGCCGCCGGGTCGTGGGCTACGGCTTCAACTCCAACGGCCGCTATGGTCAGGGCGGCCTGATCCGCGAGCGGTTCAAGGGCCGCCTCTTGGAGGCCGACCCCAAGGGCGTTCTGAATGAGGCGGGCGACAACCTCTGCCCCCACAAGCTCTGGGCGGCGATGATGACCAACGAGAAGCCCGGCGGTCATGGGGAGCGCTCGGTGGCTGTCGGCACCCTCGACATGGCGATCTGGGATGCCACGGCCAAGATCGCGGGCAAGCCGCTGTTCCGGATGCTCGCCGAGCAGAAGGGCGTCGAGGCGAATCCGCGCGTCTTCGTCTACGCGGCGGGTGGGTACTACTACCCCGGCAAGGACTACAGCGCCCTGCGCAAGGAGATGCGCGGGTATCTCGACCGCGGCTACAGCGTGGTCAAAATGAAGATTGGCGGTGCGCCGATTGAGGAGGATCAGCACCGGATCGAAGAAGTTCTCAAGGAGATCGGCTCGCAAGCGCAGCTTGCGGTGGACGTAAACGGCCGCTTCGACCTGGAGACCGGCATCGCCTACGCGAAGATGCTGCGGCAGTATCCGCTGTTCTGGTACGAGGAGATCGGAGACCCGCTCGATTATGCGCTCCAGGCCGCCATCTCCGAGTTCTATCCCGGACCGATGGCGACCGGCGAAAACCTGTTCTCGCACCAAGACGCACGCAACCTTCTGCGCTACGGCGGCATGCGGCCGGACCGGGACTACCTCCAGTTCGACTGCGCCTTGTCCTACGGCTTGGTCGAGTATCTGCGCACCTTGGAAGTTCTTGCGCAGTTCGGCTGGTCGCCCTCGCGCTGTATCCCGCACGGTGGGCACCAGATGTCACTCAACATCGCCGCCGGGCTGGGGCTCGGCGGCAACGAGAGTTACCCAGACCTGTTCCAGCCCTACGGCGGGTTCCCGGACGGTGTGAAGGTCGAGAACGGGCACATCGTCATGCCGGAGCTTCCAGGCATCGGTTTTGAGGGGAAATCGGATCTGATCAAGGTGATGCGCGAACTGGCTGAGTGAGGGATGTAAGGCCGGGTTGGATCAAGCGACCTCGCCCGGCCCTTCGATGCGCCTTGTTGGGCGGCCATCTTTGCAATGAAGCGCCCGCACCATGAGCGCCACCGCTCAGTGCCTCGACCCGGTAGGTTGAGAGACCTCCGCCTCGAACGCGAGCGCCCGATCGAACAGCGGGGCCGTGCGGTACTCGCGCACATAGCGCCACGCGAAGGATCCCGGCTCACCGACCCTGCGCGTCTCCAGCAGGCCGAACCATGTCAACGGCCGCAGAATCCGGCCCTCGAAAGCGAAGGCGAGGAAGTCGGGTGCCGTCTCTTCCGCTGCCGCATCAAGCACGGTGCAGACCGGCAGCAGATCCCCGACGCTGCTCCATTCACGTGCCGCCGCCGACAGACACCAGAGCACGAGGCCAACGTGATCCTGCGGCCAGCCATTGATCGGCACGCGGTCCAGCGAGCCGAGGTCGAGCCGCCAGAACACCAGCGCGAACAACCGCCGGAAGAGTTCGACGCTCCGGTCCTCCAACGCGAGATCCTGCCCGACCTTGGTGGCGAGCAGTTTGCGCTCACGGCGGCGGAAGATTTTGGCCGCCTGTGCGATCAGGCGGGTGGTCTCGATCGGCATCACGTCGGCCTCGTTGAGGACCTTGTTGACGGCCAGCACTTCAGTCTTGTCGTAGTCTGGCCAGACGAGATTATCGAACAAGGCGCGTGTGTCGGCGCGCGATAGGGCACGTTTGGCAGTCAGCGTCAGCCCGCTGTTCGCCTGCGCGTGGGCGATCATCAAGCGCAGCGTCGCCAGCAACGGCATCTCGGCAGCGCTGATCGCGTCGAGATTCGGCCCCAACCGAATTGCAGGAGGTGGGCCGCCGTCAGGCCGCGCGAGCAGTCCCGCAACACCGGACCGCGTGAGAAGCGACCACGCGGGCAGAGGCTCGATTTTCATCATCGGCCAGCTTCTGTCACCGCGCCCCACCACAGACAAGATTCCGTCAACCACAAGTCGATATTGCGGGCGAAGGCGCATGCCGGTCGGCCGTCGTCTCACGACAGGGCTCAGCCCTTAATCGTTCTTGCAATCAGGGTTCGTGAAGCGTGCCAACGGTCGCGTAGCGAACCCGCATCAGGATTATCGCCCGTGAACTTCACTGTCATCGCCCGCACACAGTCGAGCGAGACTATCTTCCACCACGCCTCACTCCTGAATGCGATCTCTCAGGGCATGAGCCTGAGCGCCTCAGGCAAGGCCGATGTGCGGATTGCAGATGGGGACGGCCTTTCGAGGACACCTGCGGAACTGTTCCGGCGCATGTTCGGCGGAAACAGCGTCGAGAGAGCTTGCGACCCTGTGACCTCGTCTATTGCTGAACCTATCGCCGCGTAGAACGTCTCCCGTTCGGCAGGGCGCCTGATCATGGGCAACTATGACAACACACCGACTGTCGTCGTTGTCCTCGTGCCGATCCGAGGCGGCCTACTGATGATCCGCCGCGGTGTTGCAGACGGGCATGGCGAACTCGCGTTGCCCGGCGGCTATCAGATGCGCGGAGAGACATGGCAGGAGGCAGGCGCGCGTGAGGTCTTCGAGGAAACCGGCGTGCGCATCGAGGCCGATCGCCTGAGGCTGCTTACAGTCGTAACGACACCAGATCGACGGCAGAATCTCCTGTTTGGGCAAGCGCCGCCCGTCGAACATGAAGGCTCGTTCGCCCACGATGGCGAAGTGCTGGAGGTGGTCATAATCCACGAGCCGGTGCGCACCGCCTTTCCTCTGCACGACGAGATGGTCGAACGCTTTTTCCAGCGTTAGCAGGCGGCGACAGCCGAAGACTTGAGCGGCTGACCCGCGGCGCAGTTTCCCGCTCACAGTTGTCCCATCACCGGTTTCTGAAGCTGTTCTGCAACGCCTGCTGCGCCAGAAGCGAGACCGCCATACGCCCTCCCCAACTTCCGCCGAATCGTTCGCCATGCTTGGCACGAAGCTGCGCCAAAACGGCTGCCCGGACGCGTTCGTGATTTAGTTCGACGTGGCGCCGCCAGAGCGCTTGCTCGACGGCCCGATGGTACTCAGCGCGAACATCTAACAGCGGCAAGCGTGCTTCACGACGTAGAACCTGCCGTCGTAGAAGATCCGAGAAGATCGCCCCGCGGTCGATCTTCGGCAGAGTGTTCTGCATGCCGCCGAACGCCTTTATCCTAACGGTCGATGGTAATTACCCACCCCCTTGCGCGGGTTGGGTTTCGCTGATTCCCTCGTGGGATGGTTCGTACCGATCTTGAGCGGCTGAGCCGCGAGGAGTTGATCGAACTGGTGCTGCGGCTGCAGCGTCCGGACAAAACCTCGCGCACCTCCTCGAAGCCGCCAGCGACTGACCGCAAGGAGCGGCGGGAGCAATCCAAACCCGGCGGGGCCAAGCCCGGGCACGAAGGCCATAGCCGGGCGATCAGCGACGATCCCGACGCGGTCGTCGAGCATCGTCCCGACCGCTGCTTGTGCTGCAGTGGCGCCCTGCACGGGGCCCTCCCTGCCGAGATCGTGAGTGTCTCCGAGCGGATCGAGTTGCCGGAGGTGGCGCCGATCATCACTCACCATCGGCGACTGGTCGTGCAGTGCCCGACCTGCGGGACGCGGGTGGTCGCGCCGGTGCCGGAGGCGGCGCGTGGCACGCCGTTCGGCCCGCGGCTGCATGCGGTGGCGACGTATCTCAAGACCTTTCAGGCGCTGTCCTACGAGCGGTTGCAGGCGGCCTTGTCGAACCTGTTCGGTCTCACCCTCAGCCAGGGCGGGCTGATGAACCTGCTTCAGCGCGCGCAAAGGCGCTTCCGCTCCGGTCGCGAGGCCGCCGTGTCCGCCCTGCGCCGGGCCGCAGTGGTCGCCTCTGACGAGACGGGCGTCCGGATCGAGGGCAGCAACGCCTACCACTGGGTGTTCCACGCGGCCGACGCGGTGGTGCACACGGCCTCGCCGACGCGGGGCGCCATCGTGGTGCGGAAGATGATGGACGGCCACCGGCCCGCGGTGTGGATCTCGGATCGCTACACCGCACAGCAGGGCCACGCGGCTGCGCACCAGACTTGCCTCGCCCATCTCGCCCGGGACGTCGCCTATGTCGTCGAGGTGAGCGACGACCCCGTGCCCTGGCGGCTGCAGCTCTGGCTGCACTCCGTGTTCACCCTAGCCGAGCACGTCACCGACTTGGCCACCTCGACGCTGGCCGCCAAGCGCCGGAGCCTGGATCGACAGCTCGGCGCCATCCTCGCCACACCGAGCGGCTGCGACCTGACCCGAGCCCTCCAGGCCAAGATCAGACGGGCTCGCGATCAGCTCTTGGTGTTCCTCGCCCATCCCGGTCCGGTCGAGCCGACCAACAACGGCTCCGAGCGGCTGCTGCGCCCGGCCGTGATCCAGCGGAAGATGACCAACGGCTACCGCGCGATGTGGGCCGCCGAGGGCGAGGCCGACATCCGCACCGTCGTCGATCCCGCGCGCCTCGCAGGCCGCAGTCCCTTCGGCACCATTCTCAAGACCATCGGCGCCTGAAACCAGCCATCAATGACGTGGGTAATTACGGTCGATGTTCCCACTGAAGCGAATGAAATCTGAACCTCGTTCAGAGCAAGTACGTTGCCTGACAGCCGCAACAAGAGATCTACGCAATAGACCGCAGCGTCTCACCAAGGGGTATGTTCTCGATTTTAGTCCGATATCATGTTATCCAAAGGCAATGCTGCTATCCGAAGAAGCTGATCTGACGACTCGGGATAGAAGGCCACCGGCCAGACCCTACACCGGCTGGGCACTCGATCGTGTAGTCGGTCTCGATCGAGATACGCCAAGTTTGCTGGCAGCGAGCTTCTGCTTCGGAGCACAGCGGCGGCAGGCGATGTTTCTCGTCTTGGCGCTCGTCGAGATCCTCGGCATCGATGAGATCGCCAGCCACCTGCGCTCCTCGGCGATCACGCCGAAATTTGGAGCCGCGACTTCCGCGACGGTCGTCGGTCAAACGATCCTCTCTGTCCGCCGACCTCGTGATCTGGTCAGGACGATACTTGCCAGTCCACCGGTTGGTCTGCTCGGAACCCTTCGGCGATTTGGGCCTGATCCGGTCGGAGAGCCTCGTGTCTACTACGACTGTGCTCGCATGTACCTCTCGAAGGATCCGGCCGACCGGCAGCGTGTAAAGGTCTTAGGCCAGATCGCCGGTAACCTTGTTGGTGCACAGATCCAGGTCGTCGATGCCCTTGACCCTGTTCTCCTTCACCCGGCACTGGTCGGGTGCCTCTACGAAGTTCGTCAAGTTACAGAGATTCAGGATGCGCTCTCGTACATCAGGGCGAGATGTTCCGGTGCCACCGACGATGCCATTCGGGCAAGCCTGTGTCGGCTTAAGCCGGGCGGTCATCGCGGTGATCTGATCCGGTACTGGGCCGCGCGCTTCGACATCCCCCCAGTTGAACTTGATCTCCATGACGACCCGACGCTGATCGCCCTCGACAGTGCCGCAGCGCTTGCTGACGCAGGACGGCGCTACAGAAATTGCTTGGCCACGAGGATCAACGAGGTCTTCCTCGGCTCCGCTGCCTACGTGGAGTTCAAGCCCGGACGGCGTGGTACTCCCGGCCTGATCGCCGAACTCCGCCACACCGACCAAGGCTTCTTGCTGGAGAAGATCTACGCGGCTGGTAACCGGCGCGTACACCCCGAACGGGCTCAGATCGTCCGGAGGAAGCTCTCCGCCTGCGGGATAGCCCTACTGGCGCACGCTCCGGGAGAACACGAGCCGGTCGTTGCGGCAGCGCGGCTGCTCAACGAGCACACCCTCGTCGAGCCAGACAATGACGCGGGCTGGGGTGTCGAAATGCTGGAGGTCGCACAGGACCTGGAGCAGTTTCTTGACGAGGCGGCTTGATATGGGCGTCCGATAATGGACTGGACCGACTGGAACGCCGATCTCGAAAATGATCGTCTCGAAGCACTCCGTCCCCTCCTGGAGGAGTATGCCATCAAGGCACGGTGCGTTCTGCGGCTGGTAGATGCTCTTCTTCACGAAGGAGACCAACATCCAGATATCGCGCACAAGTACGAACGCCTCCAAGCCGACTACCACGAGGCGGTCCTCCGGATCGAAGCGCTCCAGCACCAGCTTGAGACCGCCCGCGCCTGGATCTCCACGCTTCAGACCAGGATCGCCGAGGCTGAGGATATCGAGGAACGAGAAGCGGTGTACTCGGTCGTCGGGCTGACGGTGACGGCGGAAGATGTCGTGGTAGTCGCCGCCCGGCGCGCACTGCTGGCGCATCTGCATCCCGATCGTGCGGCGGAGCAGGACAAGATCAGGATGTCGGCTCGGTTCGCCACTGCGTCGGCGGCCTTCGACAGGATCGAGAGGCTTCGTCGTTGATGACGCTGATCTCGATGGTCGTGATCGCCTACGCCTGCTGTCGCCCGCTCGCCTGGATCTCGATGCGGATGATCGCGTTCGCGGTCGTGTTCTTCGTCGGCTGGAAGTTCATGGGGAGGCGCTGATGGATCTCACACTTCACCAGATCATTCTCTACCACTGCATCCGACTCGTAGTGGACACTCACGGAAGCATGGGCGCGAGCATCGCGACCACGCTGTGAGGTGCGCCAGCGCCGAAGAACTGCATGAGGTTCTGCGCAGACGCATCGGCGATCCGGGCGCTGCGGGGGAACAGGTCGTACTCGTATGCGGCGAGCGCCGTTTCGATGTCGTCGGGTGCTTCAACGATCGCCTTGGCGAGTTCCGCACCGTCGTAGAGGGCAAGGTTCGCCCCCTCGCCCGCGAACGGCGACATCAGGTGCGCCGCGTCACCCAGCAGAGTCAGGCCGGGCACACGGTCCCAGCGGTGGCCGACTGGAAGCGCGTGGATGGGACGAAGGATGGGATTGGCGTCGTGGGTCGTAATGAGGGCCGTCAGGTGCGGCGCCCACCCCACGAACTCCGCCGCAACGTGGGCCAGGGCAGCCTCCACGTTACAGAAGTCGATGACATCGAACCAAGACTCCGGCCTGTTCAGTGCTGTGTAGGTGCGCAGCCGTCCATCTGCATGCCTGTGAGCTAGGATGCCCTGGCCCGGTGCCACGGCCATGAGCGTGCCACCGCCAATCGCGTCCGCGCTGGCCTTGAGGCGCGTGTCGCCGTCGCGGACGGTCGTCTCGACGAACGAGACACCCGCGTAGGCGGGCCTCTCCCACGAGAGCAGGGGACGAACCTTCGACCACGCCCCGTCCGCGCCCACGAGCAGGTCGGCTGTGATCGTCGCGCCGTTCGTGAAGGCGACCGCATGCCGCCCATTCCCGCACGCGGTGACCGTGATCGCCATGTGGCCCCAGCGGATCGTCTCCGCGGGGAGCGAGGTGATCAGCATCCGCCGCAGGTCACCGCGATCGACTTCGGGCCGATGACCCACGAGGTCGCCGGGCAGGTCGAACAGGATATCGCCGCCGTGATCGACGACGCGCTTGGCGTTTTCGCCAGGGCGCACAAGGCGGAGGAAATCGTCGTGGAGACCCGCAGCCCTCAAGGCGATCTGTCCGGTGTGCTCGTGGATGTCGAGCAGGCCGCCCTGGGCTCTCGCATCGACCGATGGTTCGGCTTCGTAGATCGCCGCCGTGATCCCGTGGAGATGAAGGACGCGGGCCAGCACGAGGCCGCCGAGGCCCGCGCCGAGGATTATGATCGACTGTCGCATGGGTGCGCTCCTGCGACCGTATGCGATCAGCACCTCTGCGTGCCGATCACCACGGTTGCCCGAGGTCGTCGGGCGGTTGCTTTGGAGACGCTGGCCGACCCGCGCGAGGCGCGCGGATGACATGCATTCGACAGCCCTAGGCCGGGCGGTCGTTTTTCGCGACACCGCCGAAATTACTTCCGGTCATACGGTTCGGCAACTGCCCGATCCCACAGCCAGAAATGATTGCTTGTGGGATGCGCCCCGGCCTCCCGCCACTCAGATATCGGTGGCCTGCCCCGCATTGTCCCATTCGAGGTGCGGAACACCGGTCTCAGCGAAAATCACCATCGCCACAAGCGCGGTCGCGACGAGGCAGGCGCAGCATCCAACAACCACAACCATTCGCCCATGTCCCTCAACCATGTACGGTTTTCAACTTTTACGTCTATTCGATGATATGAAGTCAGTAAGTTTGGTTTCGTCACACGAGCAATTCTCGCGATCCTGGTGCGATCGCGGTCCCGGATATCTTCATGACTATACCCGGCGTGATGGGGCGACGGCGAGGGTTTCGCCTCGGACAATCCAGCGTATCCGCATGCGGCTGGCCGAGGCCGGTACACTTCTCACCGGAGAACTTCGCGACCGCGTGCAGGCATATGATGCTGAAATCCTCCGCGATCTTCCCGTCGTCGATCTACTGTCACGTCGTTCGATCGATGCGCGGTGCTCGTGATGGCTATTCGAAATATCGAGAGCATCCGGCGCATGATCGCCCGCTTACGTTCTGATCCTCACTTCAAGGCGATGATCGCGCGTAACAACTTCGCCACCGCCGCCTCTACAGCGATGGTACTGGACCTAAATTCCCGGTCACAGAACGATCACCACCACTACGCCGCGCAGTGGTGTGAATCCGAGGCCAGGGGCAAATGGCGTCGGCTCATTGTCGAACGCGTGCGTCATGCCCGCCTCGACCGGGTGTACTTCGACTTCGAGTACGAGACCGACCAGAAGGCGTTCGACGACTGGCTGGCAGCACAAGGATGGTGAGCGCAACGCTCTTGTTCGCGATCGCTTTTGGCCGCGTAGTTTTCACGGTCGCATGAACGAGACCGAGTTGATGATCATGGACGTGTTCTTCTGCAAGCTGCGGGAGAAGCTCGCCAACGCCAGCCAGGGCAAGAACTACATCGAGACCGTCTGGGGCCGCGGGTATGTCCTGCGCGAAGACGCACCCGCGATGCGAGTCCTGTAGAGTTGATCCATCCCCTTCGGCGCTGAGACCGAGATTATCCCGGCAGGCTCTCGGCGAAGTCTCCGGGATTTCTCCCCACTGACCGAGAATCGTCACGCTTTCCGGTTCGCCGGTATCGTCCTCAAAGGTGCTTCAGTCCGTAATTCTTCAGGATCGGCAGTAGCTCGTCCCGTGCGCGGATACGGTGCAGGCGTGCGGCCTCCAGCGCTTCGACGGGTTTGCCTGCGCGAATGGCCACAACCAGCTTGCGGTGCTCAATGATCGAGGCATCAAGCCCCCTGCGGAGGTTGAGCGTTAGCATCCGGGCGCGGTGGGACTGGTCGTTCACCGCCTGGATGATCCGGCTTATCCGGCCGTTGCGCGCGTGCTCGATCAGCGCCGCGTGAAACGCTCCGTCCGCCTCGCCCCACGCTGGCAAGTCCCCACTCTTGTGCGCGCCCTCCATGGCGTCCGTGTGGACATCGAGGACACGCACGGCGGCAAGCCGCTCGACCACCGGCAGCGCAGCAACAAGTTCTGCCGCACGTCCTTCGATGCCGATGAGTACGTCGTAGATCTCGCGCACATCATCTGGCGCGAGCGCCAGGATCAGAATGCCCTTGCGCGGCAGCACACGCACCAGACCGTCCTCTTGCAGGCGGATCGCGGCCTCGTGCACGGGGGTGCGGCTCATGCCCAATCGCAACGCGATTTCCTGCTCTGACGCTTGGTAGCCCGGCGCGAAGCTGGCATCGCGTATCGCAGCACGCATGGCAGCATAGGCGTCATCGACGAGCGAGGTCTTTTTCTCGGTCTCTTCCGTGTCTGGCCGTACTTCGGCTCGCGCTCGCGCCATTCTTCGCCTCCCCCGTCGCAGTATGCCTATCATCTTCCATGCCTGCTGAGGAACAGGGATTGACACCGATACCTGACGCTCCTAACCGTATTCTAGCTTGCATGGAAGATGGCGCTCCAGGATCAACGGAGCAACCCGGCGGCAGGAGGAAACGATGGACGCGTCGCTTGAAAAGGCGACCATGCGCCGGGTCTCATGGCGCTTGGTCCCCTTCATCTGCCTGCTCTACTTCATCGCCTTCATCGATCGAGTGAACATCGGGTTCGCCGCACTGACGATGAACAAGGATCTCGGCTTCACGTCAGCCGTATTCGGCTTTGGAGCAGGGATATTTTTCTTCGGTTATTTCCTGTTCGAGGTTCCCTCGAACATGGTCCTCGACAAGGTCGGTGCGCGGCTCTGGATTGCCCGCGTGATGATCACTTGGGGGATCATCTCGTTTGCGTTTGCCTTCGTGCAGGGCGAGTACAGCTTCTACACCCTCCGGTTCCTGCTCGGCGCGGCGGAGGCGGGCTTCTTCCCCGGAATCATCCTTTACTTGAGCTACTGGTTCCCGATCCGCTACAGGGCGGGCGTCGTTTCCCTGTTCATGGCCGCAGCACCGATCTCAGTTGTGCTCGGCTCGCCGCTGTCGAGCGCGCTACTAGAGATGGAGGGCATCCTCGGTCTGCACGGTTGGCAGTGGATGTTCATCATCGAGGCCGTTCCGGCCGTCATCCTCGGCGTGATCGTGCTTTTCTACATGACCGACCGGCCCGAGAAGGCGAAGTGGCTCCCGGACGATCAGCGCACGTGGCTGGTCTCCGAGATGAACGAGGAACATGCGCGCAAGAAGGTGGTCGCCAAGCACGGGATCGTAGCGGGTATGTGCGACCCCCGCGTCCTGGCGCTTGCGCTGATCTACTTCGGCACCTCGGCCGGTCTGTACACGCTCGGCATCTGGGCGCCGCAGATCATCAAGAGCTTCGGCTTGTCCACGATGGCGGTCGGCTTCCTCAACGGCGTTCCGCCAACCATCGCGATTATCGCCATGATCCTGTGGGCGCGGCACTCCGACAAGACACGCGAGCGCACGTGGCACGTGGTCATCGCTTGCCTCGTCGCGGCAGCGGGTCTGATGCTGGCCGGGGGAGCATCCTCGACCATTGCGGTCGTCGCGGCCCTCACCCTCGTCAACATCGGCATCAGTTCGGCCAAGCCACCGCTCTGGGCCATGCCGACGATGTTCCTGTCTGGTTCGGCCGCGGCGGTGGGCATCGCCACGATCAACTCGATCGGCAACCTCGGCGGCTTCGTCGGCCCCTGGGCGATCGGATGGATCAAGGATCGGACCGGCAGCTTCACGGGCGGCCTGATCTTCGTCGCCGGGCTGCTCGTCCTCTCCGCCGTCGTCACCCTCCTAGTTGCTCGCGCGGGGCGGCGTGCCGAACCCACGGGCGCCGTCGCCCGCTGAACCTTCCCCGTTCCTAGACCCTCTCAAACTCACGGAGACCCGTCATGACACAGACCTACAACATCGCCGCCATTCCCGCGGACGGCATCGGCATTGAGGTGATCGCGGCAGGCATCGAGGTACTCGATGCCCTGGCCGAGAAGAACGGAACGTTCAAGTTCAAGTTCGATCACTTCGACTGGGGCTCGGACTACTACAAGAAGCACGGTGTTATGATGCCTGCGGATGGACGCGAGCAGATCCGTAACCACGACGCGATCTTCTTCGGCGCAGTCGGCGCGCCGGACGTACCCGACCACATCACCCTGTGGGGTCTGCGGTTGGCCATCTGCCAACCGTTCGACCAGTACGCCAACGTCCGACCGACCCGCATCCTGCCGGGCATTACCAGCCCCCTGCGCCACGTCACCGGGCCGGAACTCGACTGGGTGATCGTCCGTGAGAACTCCGAGGGCGAGTACGCGGGCGTCGGCGGACGCGTTCACCAGGGTCACCCGAACGAGGTCGCCACCGACGTGTCTATGATGACCCGCTCGGGCGTCGATCGCATCATCCGCTACGCGTTCAAGCTCGCCCAGTCTCGCCCGCGCAAGCTACTCACGGTCGTGACCAAGTCGAACGCGCAGCGCCACGCCATGGTGATGTGGGATGAGATAGCCGCCGAGGTTGCTGCCGACTTCCCGGACGTGACCTGGGACAAGATGTTGGTCGATGCGATGACCATGCGCATGACGATGAAGCCCCAGACTCTCGATACGATCGTGGCGACGAACCTGCACGCCGACATCCTGTCGGATCTCGCGGCGGCTCTGGCGGGATCGCTTGGCATCGCGCCCACCGCCAACATCAATCCCGAGCGCACGTTCCCGTCGATGTTCGAGCCGATCCACGGCTCGGCCTTCGACATCACCGGCAAGGGCATCGCCAACCCGATCGCGACCTTCTGGACCGCATGCCAGATGCTGGAACACCTCGGCGAGAAGCCCGCGGCCGAACGGCTGATGCGCGCGGTTGAACGCGTCACTGCTGATCCGAGCCTGCACACACCCGATCTCGGCGGCACGGCCACCACCCGTCAGGTCACGGACGCGGTGATCGCCGCCGTGAAGGGCGACAACGAGTAGAACCGGATCGTCACCGAACCCGGCGATTTTCTCCGGCGGCTGTTTGCAGCCGCCGTGGCGGCGGCCGATCCCTCCGTTTGCCTCATCCGACATCTCCCGGAGATGTCGGATGATCGTATGGTTGTCGGTCGAGCCGGAAAATCTGCGGCATCGATGGCGAAAGCCATCGATGCCGCTCAGTGGGTGAGGTCTCCGGGCTCAGCGTCAACTACTTTCGCTCGCTCCTGATCGCCTGATACGCCCCCCGGAACAGAGGCGGCCGTTCTTGGCCGAACTGCCCATGCGCCGTCACCGCCACGCCAAGATCGTCGCTACTGTGGGTCCGGCCAGTTCCGCTCCCGACCGGCTGAAGTCCCTATTCCTGGCAGGTGTCGATACCTTCCGGCTGAACTTCAGCCACGGCACCCAGGATGACCATGCCAAGGTCCACGCCGCGATCCGCGCCCTGGAGAAGGAAGTCGGTCGGCCAATTGGCATTCTTCAGGATCTACAAGGACCGAAGATCCGCGTGGGTACGGTCAAGGACGGTCGCCTCGACCTGACGGTGGGCGAGAGCGTCCGCTTCGTGCTGAAGGGAGCGGATGGCGACAAGCAGGCGATCCCGCTCCACCACCCGGAGATCTTCGCCGCCCTCGTGCCGGGCCAGGAGCTTCTCATCGACGACGGGCGGGTGCGCGTGCGCGTCGTCGGGCTGGAGACTGCCACCATCACCGCTGAGGTCGTCACGGGCGGGGTGATCTCGAACCGCAAGGGCGTCAACCTGCCCGGCACCCTGCTCGATCTCTCGCCGCTGACGGCCAAGGATCGCGCGGACCTCGCCTTCGGGCTGGACCTCGGCATTGACTGGGTCGCCCTATCCTTCGTGCAGAAGCCCTCGGATGTAATTGAGGCGCGCGGCCTGATCGGCGATCGGGCCGGGATAATGTCGAAGATCGAGAAGCCGCAGGCGCTGGAGCGGATCGACGACATCATCCGGCTCTCCGACGCCGTCATGGTCGCCCGCGGTGATCTCGGCGTCGAGATCCCCCACGAGGACGTGCCGGGCCGTCAGAAGGAGTTGATCCGCGCCTGTCGGCTTGCGGTGAAGCCGGTGATCGTGGCCACGCAGATGCTGGACTCGATGGTCAATGCCCCTGCGCCGACGCGAGCGGAAGCTTCGGACGTGGCGACCGCGATCTACGACGGGGCGGACGCCGTGATGCTCTCGGCGGAGTCGGCCACGGGGAGCTACCCGGTCGAGGCCGTGTCGATGATGGACCGGATCATCCGCAGCGTGGAGGGGCACAAGCTCTACCACTCGATCATGGCGGCCACCGATCCCGGCGAGGAGGAGACGCCGCCGCACGCGGTGGCCACCGCGACCGCGACGCTCGCCGAGGCCGTGCACGCCAAGGCGATCGTGGCTTATACGGCGAGCGGCACCACCGCGGCGCGTGTGGCGCGCAAGCGCCCCGAACCGCCGATCCTGGCGCTGACCCCGAGCCTCGCGACCTCGCGGCGTCTATGTCTGCTGTGGGGCGCCCACAGCGTGCACACGGGCGATGTGGACTCCTACGAGGAGATGACGACGAAGGCGTGTCACCACGCTCAGGACGAGGGTTTCGCCAAGGCGAACGACATCATCGTCGTCACCGCAGGCATCCCGTTCCACGTCAGCGGCACCACCAACAACATCCGCCTGATGCAGGTCTGAAGCAGGCCCTGCAAATCCAGCCCCATGCATGACGGTGGATCGGCGCCCGAAGCGTGACCCCGGCATAGATGCAGCTAAATCTCAGTCAAAATTACAAGAACTGAGATTAAGGTAGGGTGAGAATCTGCGCCGATCGCGACCGCACCTTGTGATGCAATTCGAGTTTGATCGAATAACTTCAGCCAATTTGCGGAAGGGGTGGCGCTTCGACGCTGATCCACACCTTGTTCGGCGCGCTGCTCTCGGACTGCGCCTGTTCGTTGGGATCTTCCACGTCCGCTTCACGAGGAAGATCAACCGCGGCCGCGGTGCGATGCCTCGCGAAATTGGAGCGCTTAGGGTGGCGATCGAGACCTTCGACGATAGGGGAAGCCGACACACTGGCGATGGCTGCGAGCGGGCTTCTTAGCGCGCTTGGAGCATCATCAGCGCATCGACGTATCTGCCAATCAGCGGAACAGGATCAAGGCTTGCGGGATCGGGGTCGGGCGACCTTCGCGAATTTCCTAAAGGCGCGCTCGTCGCGATGGTCGAGCGCTTTCCAAATGCAACCAAGACCGTTCGACACCATTTCCCGATTTGCGTGATGGCGGCCTCGATCGCGGCCCAGCGCCAAGAGGACAAAAGGCATGGCCAACCCAGGTATTCCCGACCCCGGCGGCCCTGATCTCCCATACCCCGGCGAACCGCCTCCGACCGACCCAACGCCGGGTGATCCTCCGTCGCCGCAGCCACCGCCTGACCCTGTCCCCGGCGATCCTGCTGGACCCGATATCATGCCCGGTGACCCTGTAGGGCCGGGCACGATCATGTGAGCTTCGGGTGGCCCGCTGTTGCGCGGGAATAGGTAGGACGGCGCTTGATGCGCCGTCCTCATTCAGAACTAAGACTCAGGCCGCCTCGGCCAGGGGCGCGGACGACGGCGCGTCCATGGCGCGCAGGTACACGTCGAGCAGCGTCTCGTGCTCATCGCGCTCGTCCTTGTCCTGCTTCCGGATTTTTAGGATCTCCTTGAGAATTTTCACGTCCAGGCCCTCGCCCTTGGCCTCGGCGAAGATCTCCTTCTTGGCCTCCATGAGGTCCTTGATCTCTTCCTCGACCCGCTCGATCCGCTCGATGATGGAGCAGATGCGCTCGCCTGCTACGGCGACGGTATCGGTGATCTCGATCTTATCGGCCATGTGCTGATCCCTACGATGAGGGGAGTGACCGTGGCGGTTCAGGGTAACTGCGAAGTTAAACGGTGGCGAGCGGGGCGACGCCTTGCTCCGACACATGCCGCCCAACGACACGGTCGATGCTCTTCAGGATCAAACCCGAGCGACGTGCTGTTTCTGACCATCACATAGAGATGGCGATGGAGCCTTTCATGACCGCAGCACCAGACGGATCGGTGATCCAGCGCGAGGCGCCACGCGCCGATCTCCTGGCCTTCGAGATCAAGGACAGGATCACCAAGCCCGACATCGAGTGGATGTCCTCGATCGCCGACGAGGCGATGAAAATCTACGACAAGATCGACATGCTGCTGATCATGTCGAACTACGAAGGCTCGGACCTCGGGGCGAGGTTCGACGGCTACGCCAGCACGGTGATGGCCCGCTCGGTCGCGCACATCCGCAATTACGTCGTGGTCGGCGCGCCGCTGTTCGCCCGCGCGATGATCACCCTGTCGGGGACGGTCATGCCGGTCGAAACCAAGACGTTCGATCTAGCGGACGAAGCCGCGGCCTGGGCCTATCTCGATGAGGCCGGACCAGCCGCTGACTGACGAGCGGTAATGATATGGCCGACCAGCAGGAGCGGTCGATACCACAGCATCGATCCGGACGTTGCGCTTCTCGTCAAGCCAAGCTTAGGACTGCGCCGTGGTTTAAGGACTGCCACGTCGTAGGCTGGAGGATTGGTTGAGGGAACCCGAGCAAGGCAGCGCCGAGGCCGTCTATGTCTCTGCCATGGTGGGCGAGATGATGCGACGCGTTCTCGAAGACGCGCTCGTCGATCTCGCACGGACCAAGGGCGCCTCATATCTCGATATGTTCGCCGAGCGCGAGCTTGGGCGCTATGCCGATCTGTTCCGCGAGCGCACTGGCGACACGCCGGATATCTCGAACATGTTGCGAGTTTGGTTTGCGGTGGAAGGTAGCGCAGCTTTGCGAGAGGTCGTTGAACGCGCGAACGAAAAGGCGCGGCACGATTAGCTGCTGCACACTCACCTCATCGGAATAGCGGGAGGCCAGCGCCGATGAGGCCCAGCCCGGCCAAGAACAGGCCCCCTCTAACCGTCTCCAGCAGAACGCGCCAGTTCGGGGCGAACAGCGACGCCGCGGCGGATTTGACGGCCACGAGGAGATAGATCGGGCTCAGAATGAGCATCGACGGCGCCTTCGCAGCCATCATCGGCGCCGCTCAGCAACGATCGGTGATCTCACGCAACCGAGTGCTACGCGCCATGGCCGGACTTCCAGTCTGGGATCTTGTCGCGCAGCGAGTCCCACACCTTGACCCAAGAGCACGTATCAAACGTCACGTTCTCAATCCACGCGAGTGATCGCACTGGCTGAGCTATGCGGTGCGGGTCCGCTGCCGGGCGGGATGACGAACGCGTGATGATTAATATTGACGCTTGCGATTTGAGTATAAGCATTATCTGATGGCGGGGTCTCTGATGACAAGTCAGTTTACGAGTCAGCCGATGATGTCACGGTTATTGCTCGTCGCCAGCATGATTGCCGCGGGCCTCGCCTGTACGGCGCCTGCATCGGCCTGCGGTGGTTTCGTCGAAGCTCCAGTAAGCTGTGACGACCCAAGCCCTAACGGCTTCGCATCATGGATGCTCGGCCGGGTCGATAAAGCCCTGAAGGCCGATAAAACCCAGGCGCTCGGCGCATTCACCAAGGGCACGGACGGCTTCCGTACAGCAGACAGTTACGTGTTCTGCGTTGGACCCGAAGGCGTTATGAGCGCCCACCCCAGCCCGATCCTACAGGGTCATGACGTGCGCGACCTCCACGACAAGACCGGTAACTACTTCATCAAGACCATGATGCAGGAGGCCAAGCCCGGACAGATCTCGGTGATCCGCTACCTGTTTCCAAAGCCCGGAAGCACCGTCGAGGAGCCGAAGACGACCTACTACACCAAGGCGGGTGATCAGATGTGTGCGGTCGGCGTCTACGACGCTGACGCAGCGGCACCACGAGCAGCAACTCCGGAGGCGCGGGTGGCGAGCCTACGGGCAAAGCTCGATGGAGAGATCCCAGCTTCGGCGCGGGCGGACTGGATCGCGTTTCTGGAGGCGCTGAACCAAGTCGGCGATACACGAGCCGCTACGATCGCCCGCGTCCGCGACGGGCTGAAGGCCGCAGAAGCCGCTCTGAACCCCACAGACGGGAAAACCACCACGGGCCAGGAATAGGTCCAGGAAGGCGGCCGGTCTGGGCTCGGGGAGGCCGTGATGGGGCTACCCATCGTCGTGCCCTTGGCGGAGGCGGCTACCTTCACCTTGGGGTGTGCCGTGTTGCACGCCCGTTGGCTCAACCCTGAGCGCGTCAGCATGGTGCTGGCAGGTGTCGCCATACTTCTGACTGTCGGGCTGCTGCTCACTCTGACATCTGAGAACGTGTGCATCGATGCCGGTGCTCTTGATCCGGCGGCGGTGTGGCCTTTAGCGGTGGAGGTTGACCTCCACGGCCCGTGATTTCGCTTGCCCGGATCGAGGGATCGAACGCGAGGGTGGCTTCAGGATCTCAGATCCACTCCCAGCGGATGTCCTTACCGCGACCGTCGAGACCATGTCGGCGTCGGTGATCACGACGATATCCCTGCTCAGATGACGACCACCGGTCTTCCGTACCATCCGGAGATGATCTTCGCCGTGCCGGTCACCGCACGCCACCATTCGTCGAAGAACATGTTGGTCACGGTGCGGACGACGATCCCGCTTGAAGGGCACCGGGTGGGCCAGCGCACCCAGTGGCGACGATCACCTTCTCCGACGCGACGAAGAAGATCGCATCGATTTCCAGCCGACCGGTCGATTGTCGTTGTACGAAAATGGTGACTGCGAGATCGAGGGCGCCCTCGTGTTGATCTTCTGGGACGGCCTGCCGCGCGTTTTTAGGTATACGATATTCGCGCCGATCACTTCCTGATTTATGATGATCTCGCTCATCTCACGAGCGTCGAACACATGCATCAATTGGCCTCCGCGGCGTAGGGCGTACAGATCGAAGCCGTTGATCCACGGACGCTGAATACGGTGTGCGGCGACCACTTAAATCTGAGGTACGGAAGGAGCCAAGAAACACGCGGACACAACGGGAGACGCAGGATGGCCGCCACTCAGGCTACGCCATATCGAACAGTCGATGGAGCCGTCGTCATGCGGCGAGTGGGATGGCGGATCGTGCCGTTCCTCGTGCTCTGCTACTTCATCGCCTACGTCGATCGGGTGAACGCGGGCTTCGCCGCCCTCACCATGAACAAGGACCTCGGCCTGTCGCAGGCGATGTTTGGCATCGGCGGCGGCTTGTTCTTCGTCGCCTACGTGCTGTTCGAGGTGCCGAGCAACATCGCGATGGAGAAGGTCGGCGCGCGGCTCTGGATCGCGCGCATCATGATCACCTGGGGCATGGTTGGTGTCGCGATGGCCTTCATCGTCGGCCCCTACAGCTTCTATCTCTGCCGGTTTCTACTGGGCGCGGCTGAGGCCGGGTTCTTCCCCGGCGCGCTCCTGTACCTGACCTATTGGTTCCCCAAGGCGTACCGCGCCCGCATCGTCGCCATGTTCATGGTCGCGATCCCGATCTCCAGCTTCCTCGGCTCGCCGATCTCGGCCTCCCTGCTACAGCTTGAGGGCGCCGCCGGGCTTCACGGGTGGCAGTGGCTGTTCATCGTTGAGGCGATCCCGGCTGTGCTGCTTGGGCTTGCTGCTTTGTTCATGCTGCCGAGCCGACCGGCGGAGGCCACGTGGCTGGCGCCCGAGGAGCGGGCGTGGCTGGAAGATCAACTCGCGGCTGATCGCTCCGGGATCTCCCCGGTTGCGCACCACCTGCCGCTGCATAAAGTCCTGACAAACAAGTACATTTGGGCACTGGCGCTGATCTACTCGGGCTCGTCGGCAACCAGTAACGCGCTCTCGCTGTGGCAGCCGCAGATCCTCAAGGCGTTCGGCTTGTCCAACCTAGAGACGGGCCTGCTGAACATGATCCCGTTTGGCATCGCCTCGGTGTTCATGATCTTCTGGGGGTTGCGTGCCGACCGAACGGGCGAGCGGGTGTGGAGCACAGCGTTGCCGCTGGCCGCGACCTGCATGTGCCTGTTCGCCACCAATCTCACCTCCTCGCTCCCGGTGACGATGGTGCTGCTGAGCCTAGTGCTGATGGGCAACTACGCAATCAAGGGTCCGTTCTGGGCGATGGCGACCGAATGGCTCTCGGTAGGCACGGCCGCGGCCGGTATCGCAGCGATCAACACGCTGTCGCATCTGGGCACCGGCATCGCCTCGTGGCTACTCGGTGTGATTAAGGACCAGACCGGCAGCTTCCCTCTCGCGCTGCTGCCGCTCGTGTTCCTGACCGGCTCGGGCGCAATCATGACCCTGATCCTCGGACGCGGCTCGCGTGCGCGGGCCGCCGCCCCCGCTCCGGCCGCTGCGGAATAGTCCCGATCGTCGAAGCCGCCGTGCTTGAGCGGCTTCGACGAGGTGTTGGACCTTCTCCTCAATGAATGCCCTTCCCGATGCGTTTTCGAACGCAGCAGGGTCGTCTCACTGAAGCAGTGATCGCAAGGAAGCGGCGATGATGTCACGACGCATGTTCCATGGGACCATTGTGGGCTTGGCTGCGGCAAGTGCTTGGCCGCAACGCAGCGTGGCGCAGGATGCGTCCGGGACAGCCATCGACTCCCACGCGCATGTCTTCAAGCGTGGCCTGCCGTTGGCTGCCAACATCCGGTACGCGCCCGACTACGATGCGACGCCTGAGGATTACATCAGGAACTTGGACGCCAACGGCATGTCGAACGGCGTCCTCGTTCAACCGAGTTTCCTCGGGACCGACAACAGCTACATGCTGGAGGCCCTGAAACGTTACCCGGACCGCTTCCGTGGCATCGCCGTGGTGCAGCCCGACATTCAGCAGGACGCTCTGCGAGAACTCGCTGCTGCTGGGGTCGTCGGCATCCGCCTCAACCTGATCGGTGCGCAGAACCCGCAGTTCGATGCCGATCCCTGGCCGATGCTGCTGAAGCGCCTCGCCGACCTCAACTGGCAGGTCGAGATCCAGGCGGAGGCCCGTCGATGGCCGGAGTTGCTCCCCCGCCTGCTTAAGAGTGGTGTGAAGGTCGTGGCGGACCATTTCGGCAAGCCCGACCCCAAGCTCGGCATCGATGATCCTGGTTTCCGGCAATTGCTGACTGCGGGGAGCACGGGTCGTGTCTGGGTCAAGATATCCGGCTCGTACCGCAACGGCGCTGACTTACCGGCGGCTGCGATACCGCTGCTGCGTGAGAATTTCGGTCTCGATCACCTCGTCTGGGGAAGCGACTGGCCGAACACTCAATTCGAGAAGGTGACGAACTACGCTCAAGTTCGGGGCGAACTCGACGCGTGGTTGCCCGACCCAGGGGATCGCCGCGTCGTCCTCGTGGATGCGCCGCGCAAGCTATTCTG
This sequence comes from Methylobacterium sp. CM6246, assembly GCF_054818005.1. NCBI lineage: Bacteria > Pseudomonadati > Pseudomonadota > Alphaproteobacteria > Hyphomicrobiales > Methylobacteriaceae > Methylobacterium > Methylobacterium sp. CM6246. The sequence continues at coordinate 3,247,811 of NZ_JBTXKY010000001.1, read as the reverse complement.
GATGCCCCGTACCTAATGTTCATCAGGGTTCCGACGCCTCGTGGATCTCGGCAAGATCGCTCGATTGAGAGCGCTCGCGTACCTTCCTGGGCGCGGATATCTCAGCGCGGATCCGCGTCGATGTCGTTCCCAGCCGTGGGGGAGTGAAATCCTTGGTCCAACGATGAGTGAGCCATTGAACTAATCTGATAAGGCTGCGGTGCATCGGATGATGGCACGTCTCGACGGGTTCGCCCGTGGCCTTGGTCTGGACGAGGGGACCACGCGCACGATCGTTGAGACGGTGGTCGCCGACATGCCTGATCAGTCCGACGAGGAGCGCCTTGCCGAGGCGCGCCGCCGGATGATCGTGGCATCCGCGTAGCCGCATGTTCGAGGACTCGGATCCGATCGTGGAGGCCGTGACGGTGATCACGTCCCGCGGTTACACCGTCGAGCCCGACGCCGACTTCGATCGATGGCGCGTCGATGGGGGCGAATGGCTCACGGTCGGCGAACTGCTAACGCTCGCCATGCACCTTGGTCTGAACGCCGGGGTCGGCCGGTTGCAGTAGTTCGCCATGCCACAGACCTTGACCGGCTGGATCCTACTCGCGGCCATTATGGCTTCCGCAATGGGGTCGGTGATCACGACCACCAAGCTTATCCTCGTGCTGCGCGGGAGGGTGGCTTTGGACCGCAGGGACATCCACGCCGCCTATGCGTTCGGGGTGCTGCTGGCGCTCTCGACCCTGTTGTTCCTCTTCGTCGAGGGGCGGTAATTCGACGGCATGCCCACCGAGATCCGCGCCCCTCTCCGCGGCCTTCAGCTAGAAGCTCTCCGCGCCTGCGCCCTGTACCCACAGGGCATGCGGCACGGCGCGCACCCGAGCGTCATGCCGGTGCTGCGAGATCTCGGGCTCGTCGAGGAGCGGCTGATACGCGGACCGTCCGAGCGGAAGCTGTGGTTCCTGACGCAGGCCGGACGCGATCTGCTGACCGAGATCGGGATGGGCGAGCCCCAGGATTGAACGAGCAGGCAAGATAGGCGCGCCACACCGCGGCAGCGCGCCTGAGCAGGTTCCGGTCTCGGGAAGGAACGTCGGCGGAATATGGTTGTATGCGCGCCTAGAGCGTGTTATGAACCTGTCATAAGTCGTTCGGCCTGTTTCAGCATGAGACAGACGAAGGCGACCATATGAAGTCCTGCCAGCGTGCTGGCATAACGCTCGTAATCCTTGACCAGGCGCCGACAGCGCGTCGCCCAGGCGAAGGACCGCTCCACCACCCAGCGACGCGGCAGCAGGATAAACCCGCGTTTGGCCTCGGGCGCCTTGACCACCTCCAGGGCGATACCGTGCGCCTGGGCCGCGTCCGCCGCCCGCGCGCCGGTGTAGCCCTGATCGACGAAGCCCGTCTCGACGCTTCCGTCCGTCTCCGCTTGCACAGCGCCGGTCAGGCGATCGACCTCGCCGCGATCGTCGGCATCGGCCGGGGTGACATGCAGCGCCACCACGTGGCCTGGCGTGTCCACCGCCAGATGCACCTTCGAACCGCGCTTGCGCTTGGCCCCGTCGTAGCCCGCCCGCTCGCCGCTCTCGGGCGAGGACCGCAGCGTCCGGCTGTCCAGGATCACCGCAGACGGCTCCGGCTTGCGATCCCCTGCCATGCGTAGAACCGCCCGTAGATCCCCGGCCACATCGGTGAAGCACTCCGCAGCCAGCCAGCGCTGCGTCTGCTGGTACACCGCCGCCCACGGCGGCAGGTCGTGCGGCATGAACCGCCACGGCGCCCCCGTCTTCACGATGAACCGCAAGCCGTTGAACACCTCGCGCAGGTCGTGGTCACGCTGGCCCGAACTCTCCCGCAGCAGCGCCAGATACGGCGCAACCAGCGCCCATTCCTCATCGGACACGTCAGAGGGATAGCCGGCACGACCTGCGCTCATGCCCAAAAACGCAAACCTCACCCATTCAGTTCATAACAGCCTCTAGACAAGCCGCAACGATCAATAAGCCGAAGGTGTGGCTGTGTCATAGAATTGTAATCTGGGTTAGAAAGTCCCTTCGCGCTCCCGAGTGCAGCGTGGGCCTCCCGCCTTCTTCCGTGCGGTGCCAACGAACTCGGGGTCTAACGCAGGCGAGCCGGGGTTATGGTCATCGGCTGAGGGGGCAACATGGCTACGATCGAGGAACTCGCTGGGACGTTGCAGGGGCTGGCTGGACCGGGGATCAAGCGGAAGGAACTGGTCTCCGCGGTGCGTGAGAAGCACCCCAAGGCGTCCAAGAAGGACATCGTGCGGGCCGCCTTCTACGCCCTCACGAGCGCCGTGGACGGCGATCTGGAACGCGCGCAGCGGCTCCACGACTTCGCGCTCACTGAGCGGGCCTCCGAGGACGGGGAGACCCCACTTCCGGTTACGCGTCGGAAGAAGGATCGGCGTGGAGATGCCCATCGGAACCGACAGAAGGCTCACCGAGCGGCCTGAACAGGCCGAAGGGGCGGGTCATTCGATCGTCGCGGCGCGGCGCGACACGTGCCGCGCCGCTTCACTGGCTTGCCGTGAATGAACCATGCCCGAGCGCTTATGCCTCGCTCCTGTTGTAGCTCAGCGGCTTGGGAGCGGAAGGCTGAAGCAGGTGACGCCTTAGCGGGGGGTCAGTCGCCGCTCTTGTCGTTCCCCTCCCGCCTGGGGGCTGAGAACTCCTCCAGGTGGTTCGCGGCGTCGGCATACAACTCGAAGCGCCGAAGCAGAACGGCCCGCTTGGCTTCCTTCTTCGTGTCGTTCAGCTTCTCTTTTGCCCTGTCGGCCTTATCTCGAAACTTCTTAGCCAGCTTATCAAATTTTTCGTCGATTTTACCCGTGATCTCGTCGGCCTCCTGCTTCAGGATTTCTGAATAATCCTTTTTCTCGGGCTTATTATCTGGCTGCTTCATGCTCTTTTTCCTCATTCACAACTGCTCGTGATGAGGGGCGTATACCGAAGCTTGGATACCGTGTCGCCTGCCGTACAATTTGGGCCGTCCTGACACGGCCAAGGTCATCTCATCGTCGTGGCACGGGCATAGAGGACGCCCCCTCTTAACTGTGCAACCCGATGGGGACCCGTGGTCGATTGGTCTGACTACCTCGACGAGAACCGCCCGGTGACCGCCGATCAAAGCTGGATGCGGATGTACATCGCCGCGGGGCTGATCGGCATGGGGACACTCAGCGTGATCGGCGGGATGCTCCACATCCTTCCGGCCTGATGATCAGCGTGACGCAATCTGGAAGGCACCACTTCCCAGTCCGTATCCGGGGTCAGCAGAGCCAACGCGTTCCAGTCGGATCGAGCGTGTCAGGCCGCCAGCCGGTCCGGTCTCGCCCAGGCGGCCAACCGCGAATTACGGTAGCGCTGATCGGCCGTCACCTCACAGCCAACCCAGGGCGGCAGCACGACGAATTGGTCCTCGTGCTCCATCTCAATCTCAGCCAGGATCAGCCCGTCGTGGGCACCGCCGAACACGTCCAGGTCCCAGACCGCACCAGCGTGCTCGATCCGGTAACGGGTCTTCTGGATGCGGGCGTGCATCGGCACGTCGGCGAGCAGCGCCTCGCCCATCGACAACGGCACCTCGGTCTCGATCTCTTCCCGGCTGGCACCGCTCTTCGGCCCCTTCCACGTCAGGAATGCTCGGTCGCCCGCGCGGCGGACCCGGAGGGTGTTGTTGGCGTCGGTGTAGAGGTAGCCCTGGACGAGGAGCGTGCCGGATTGGCAGAGGGGCAGAACGGCAGGCGTGCAGAGAAACTTGCGCTCGATTTCGAGTGGCATGCGGTGCAGGGGCTCGTGCCGTTGCGGTCGCGTTCTTTAACTCATGTAAAGGTAGACTCGAAACAGGGCAGATGGCTCCCCCCATGGCGTCCTGTGCATGGCTTGGGGAATTGCCGATTGTGCTCGTCGGCAAGTTGCCCGCTCGGCCATCCCTGAACGAGAGGGGCTGCCGGTTTAGCCGACCGTCACTTGGGCTGGCTTGCGTCGGTGTCGGAACAGGCCACGCAGCGCCCGGAATGGCAGTAGCATCAGCTTGGCCACGCCGTGGGCGGCCATGACGACGACGACGGCCAACAGGGCCAGCAGAGTGTTCCGCATGCGGGGTACTCCTGGCGGCGTGATACCGGCGGACCGCCCCCGCCATTGTCTTCAGGAGGCGCGCCGATCGCGGCGGGACTGTGTTGCAGATACCTGTGTCCCAGGCGCATTCCTCAGTGACGCGCGAGCCTGAGGCTCGTACGCCGGATTGATGTCGCATTCGCCGAAGCGCCATGCCTATCTCGTAGCCGTGTCGCAGGAGTGCGAAGCGGTCTGTGTGTATGCGGTGTTGGCTGGGACATCGGAAGAGGCGTTGGAAGCTGTGGCTTTAGTCGCTCCGCCCGCATCGAAGCCGGAGGTCGTCGGAAGCCTGTCGCGCGCCTTGGTGAAGCGCATCCGGCTCAAGCCGGGGGAGCTACGATTGGTGTGACAGAGTCCGACCTGCTCACCGCCGATGAAGCGGCAAAGCTGCTGCGGGCCGGTCAGTGATGAAGGGGCTGGGTCTGACGTTGGTGCGCATCAAACTGTCGATGGCCGCTGTGGCCCTCGTAGTCGCAAGCATCATTGCCGTGGCCCGAGGGATCGGGCGTCTGCCGTGAACAAGTCGGGGGCCGCGAGACGGATCAAGCTCGTCCCGGCAGCGCTGATGGGCTCACGCTCACCGATCAGTGATCAGGTCGGAGAGCCTACGATCCGAAACCTTTCCGCAGATGGCTCCGTATGAGCCATCATTGCCCCCAGCGAAGGGGGAACGGAAGGAACTATGATGTTCAACACCAGCACAGGCCGCCGCGCGGCCCGGACGTTCGCCCTGACCCTCGCCCTCGGCCTGGGTGCGACCGGTGCAGCCTACGCCAAGAACCCGATGGTCGGCGGCGCGCCGATGTATGCCAGCAAGACCATCGTCGAGAACGCGGTCAACTCCAAGGACCATACCACGCTGGTCGCTGCCGTTAAAGCTGCGGGTCTCGTCGAGACGCTGAGCGGTCCCGGCCCGTTCACGGTGTTCGCACCCACGAACGCTGCCTTCGCTAAGCTACCGGCGGGCACCGTCGAGAACCTCGTCCAGCCGCAGAACAAGGCGACGCTGACCAAGATCCTGACCTACCACGTGGTTTCGGGCGTCTACACCGCCAAGGATCTGATGGCGCTGGCCAAGAAGGGCAGTGGACAGAACCAACTCACCACGGTCGAGGGCGAGCCGCTCGCCGTGGCTGTGCAGGGCAAGAAGGTCCTGATCACCGACGTGAAGGGCGGCACCACCGTGGTGACCATCCCGAACGTGATGCAGTCGAACGGCGTGATCCACGTCGTCAACGCCGTGCTGATGCCCTGATCGCGACGGCGGCGCGGCATTTGTCGCGCCGCCCTTTTTTCTACTCAGGTCGCTTCCCGCAGGCTGTCACTCGGAGCGTTCAGGCAGCGCTTTCAACAGCGCCGCGTGTAAATTCCACTGTGGCGCCACTGGGGGGATCGCGTCGAGTAGGGGTGCCAACCACCGCTCCCAGACCCGTATCTGGTCGGCCATTCGCGCATCGGTTGTAGCTTGACGCGTCACCTCTGCGCGGTCCCAAGCGTCGAGGCTGCCGAGCACGTATTCGGCGGCGCGTAGGTCAGGATCGACGCTGGCTTCTAAACTGAGGCCGCTTCCGTCTTCGATCACCGGACCTCCTCCATCGCGTATGCAGAGATCCCCGGTCTCCCATCAAATTTGATCGCCCCTGAGATCTGCCATCCGGATCCGGCCCACGATCAGGGCGGAGCCCCTGGTCGCCTAGGGATAAGCCGATCGCTCGGAGAAGAGGCCGTCAGAGGACGACACGATCCAGCGGTAGCAGCCCCGGTACACAGGGCAGGGCATCACCGCGAGCCTGTAGGAGTGGGACAAGGCGTCAGCCTCGTAATCGGGCGGAACGACAGAGGGTGAGAGGGCTCCACCGGAGCCCGCCCGATGCTGGCAGTGAGCCTCTCACATGCGATGCATGATCCGCTTGCGCAGCATGCGGCGGTGCATCATCCGCTTAAGCATCATGCGCTTCTTCATCATCATGCGGTCGCCGTGCATCATACGGACCTGCGTGACATCCGACTGGCCGGTCTGAAGACCGCTTACCGGAACTGGAGCCGCCGACACGGTGCCGACACTGAGGGTGAAGCTGCCGAGCAGGGTTGCAGCAGCGAGAGCGAAGGTCGTCTTCCTCATCATGATCTTCTGATTTCGGCGGGCGCGTCGGCCCAGAGCCAGGAAGGTTGGGGAACCGCACGCCCCGGCACGACGCCGAAGTATGGCGTCAGCAGTCCCCTACGATCGTGATCGCGCCAGAGTTTCACCGCACGAACCGATGATTGGGGCTGCGTCGGGGGCTTCATGATGAGGGAAGCTTAAGCTTACTCATAGGCTTGGTCACGTAAGAAAATTGATTTTGGCCGCAGCGGAAACTGTTGAGCGGCTGCGTTCGTATGATCGCAAATGTGTCCAATCATCGAGGTTGATGGTGAAGCAAAATTTGAAGTTATCGATGGCCCGTATTTCCGTGCCTATCCTCGCGACCGCCATCTCGGCGGGCCTCCTCTGTCCGGCTGATGCCGCTGTGAAGATACCGAACCAGTACGACGGCTCGTGGACGATCATTGCCGCGACGGCCCAGGGGCCATGCTCAGCCAGCACGAGCTATCAGGTGCAAATCAGGGGCAGCGACGCATCGATCCCCGGCGACGAGATCGACATCGCTGGCGGTGTATCTGCTCGAGGTGCGGTGAAGGCGACGATCACCAAGGGAGCTAACAGGGTGCCGATTGCCGGGAGCCTCAGCACAAAGGGCAGTGGTAGCGGCACCTGGAGCACATCCGGCGGGCTGATCGAGTGTAGCGGCAGTTGGAGCGCTAAACGGACAGGGTAGCGGAAGCTGCCCCGCACCGACTCGCGACAAAGTCAGTCAGACCGTCTTTCGCCTCGGCGCATTCTTGCTCGGCGTTGATCGCTGCCGTCCAGCGCGCAGGTTGTGAACGTCGCGGGGAGCCCTTCCGTCGTGAGCAGGTTGCTGATCCATGGCCATAGATCCTCCGCCCTGCCTCTCTGAGACAGGCCCGTTCGGCGGGGCCAACAGCCTCGAAGGTTCTCTCGCCGACGACCTCGCGTTCTGCGCTTCGTGGCTTGCAGACGAGCGGTACGTTGTCGAGGCTACCTTCGTCTTGGCTGAGGCGCGGAGGGTTCAAATGGAAGTGCTGCGGGGCGTCGCCGATGCCACTGGTGATCGGCTGGGCACGCTCCTGGATGAGCCGCTGGCCGTTGGGACGCCTCAACCCATGAAGGCACCCGTCACTCAGCCAGGAGGCTCTCAATTAGCTCCTGATGCATGCGGCTGAGCACGATGGTGCGATCGATCTCGCTCCGGACGTGCTCGGCATAGACACGCGCAGGCGAGCCTTGGGCGAGACCTGACAGGATGCGCATCTGCTGCTCGCGCCGCTCTTCCGCCTCGGCAACCTGCCGCCCTGCTTGAAAGAGCGGGTCATGCGGCAGCGCATCGGAACGGGAGAGCATAGCAGTCACGAAAGCATCCATAGCGCTGCCCCGCCGCCCATCGTCTCAGGGCTGGCGGGGCGTCGTGCCGTTCCTCACGGCGATGGGTCCGGGTACGCGACGCGGCCCAAGGTTCACAGTGGTCGAGGACGGTTATCGGATACAGAACGGCTACGCTTGAAGGGGTCTCAGATCGGGATGCCAGTCGGCAGTGCCAGTCCGTAATGCTGGGATTGGATTGGGCAAGCCATGACGATGTAGCTGCCGTGGTAATCTGGCAGTGATCTCGAATGGAAACAGGCTGCCCTCCCCGATCACGAGGCAGCCCGCCGTTCGGCGTCAACGCACAAGGCCCATCAGCCCACCCCATGCTCGGGGGCGTACTTGAACCGGGCCGATGGGTGTCCCTTGTGAGGACGTGCCATGGTGCCGTGCTGTGGCCAATTGATCAAAGCCTGAAACGAGCAAGGCCCGCCCAGGGGGACCGGGCGGGCCTAGAGCGACTTCACCGGCTAGGCCGCGCCGTGACCGACCGTGTAACGGCCCCGGCGCTACTCTTTCGATGCTCAGCCTGCAGGCCGATCGCTGCGGTCATCCTGCGCCCTCATGGTTAACGATCTATCACCGAGACCCGCTCTGTTCACAGATGCCGGTGACACACGGACGGCACCTGCGGATGTTCACGGTCACCCGCATCACCGCGTTCCAGTTTCGTTCTACATCCGGCCAAGCTCGGAGGACATCTCCGACGAAAAGACGCGCGACAGCGTCCTGTCGATGGTGAAGGCGGCAGCCAGCCTGCGACAGGGGCTTGCCAAGAACTGACTGCGTCCGCCCTCACAGATCGGCCGTGATGACCCGCGCCGTGATCACGCTGTCGGGGACGGTCATGCTGGTCGAGATCGAGGCGTTCGATCTGGATGCGGAGGCAGCGGCCTGGACATACCTCTTGTAGGCCGGACCATCCGCGGTCTGAAGCTAGGACGGAGAAGCGAACATCGGCATGGAGCATAAGCCGACGATTGATGGCTCAAGCCGGTTTGCCGGTCATCTCGAACCAGAATGAGGCGCCCGGCGTGCCAGAGTCGTTCGGGTAGAGAAACGGAATATCGGGTCCCGTTCCGCGGGCCGCGAAGACGCTCTTCACCCGCGCGCTCATCGAGGAGTCTTGGCATATGTACATGACGGGGGCCGTCACGCGGAACGGCGGAGCGCCACACATCAGCATCGCGGCAAGCAGGTACTGCTCGTTGTACAGCCGAAAATTCCAAGCCGCGGGATAGTCGTCCGGGATGAAGATGTCGTGGATCTGTACAATCACGCCGTTGGCCAGACGCGGCATCACTTCAAGGAAGAACACCGTCACATCCGAATTTGCGAATGAACGGTGTGACCCATCGAAAAACACAATGTCTCCGGCCTTCAGTTCATCGAAGATCCTCAGGTCGCAGGCTTCGAGTGGGCTGCGCACCGTCCAGTCGCAAATGGCATCGACCTCCCGGCGGGGCATCGGGTCGATCGATGTGATCCGCGTCGGGAGTTGCAGAGCGTTGATGGTGTAGCGAGCAAAGCAGGTTGAGCTACCGGAGCCGATTTCCAGGTAGCGGGCCGGTCGCTTCCAGGCGAGCATCGTCATCAGCGCCGCAGCGTCGAGCGCGGTAAACCATGTGTTGTTCCAGTGCGGTGTTACCGGATCTGCGACGTTGGCTTCGTGCGGCACCGTGTGGAGCAGGTCGGCGTGCTGCTCCAGGGCATCAAGAAAAGCATCATAGGCCGCGGTCTCTCGGGCCAGAACCGAACGAAGATGCCCATGCGGCGCGCTACCCCGCTCCCATCGAGAGGATGGCGCTACCGGGTGGTAGTCATGGACAGTGTGGCTCCAGCGAAATGGCTCCGTGCTCGCTTTGAAGATGTCTACGCCTGCACGGCGTCCGGCACTTCTGACGGCTTGCTTCAGCATGACTCCCCCCCCCCTCCAATCGGGAGAGGAAAATGCCGGGATTGCAACTTAAAGTCGAGATCGTCAGACTGTCTACGCACTCTTTGGCGGGATCGCGGTTAAGGGTAGCTTCCTCGTTTTCTGCGACATGCTTGGCGTCTCAGCCCTGATTTCGCCTATGCATTGCACCACACGCTCCCGGAACCAGATACGCCGCGCCAGCCGGTTGCTCCGAAGTGGATCGTCAGGTCGCCCACGGTCGTGGTGATACGGCCGCTGAGGCTTTGAAACGAAGGTCTGAAGACGGAAAAGCTGGTGGAGACCGGGCGCAGGGCGTCGAGCTTCTCTGGACGGTGTTCGGGCGGGGCCGCTCCCGCCGGGACCGTTATGACTTGCTGATGCGAACGGGGCTGCCTTCTTCGTGAGCCTCGCTCAACCTTTCACCTTCACCTCACGGCCATCGTCGGTCCGACAGGAATGCCATGACACGTGACGATATCCTCGCCGTCCTCTGGTACGGGCGAGACCCGTTCGCGAATCCGCCCGCCGAACTTCGACCGCTCGATCTCCAAGGATGGCGCAGCCAGCATGTCTTCCTCGACGACGCAGTTCGCGAATGGCGGCCGAGCGTCATCGTGGAGGTTGGCGCATGGAAGGGCGCGAGCGCCCTCTACATGGCCAAGGCGATGGTTGAGTACGAGATCGCGGGCACGGTGATCGCGGTCGATACGTGGCTTGGCGCCGTCGATCATTGGGCCGACCCCAGCCTCTTCGCGGAACTCGCGACGGACCATGGCTACCCGAGTTTGTACCGAACGTTCCTAGCAAACGTGTTACGCGAAGGACTGGCCGATCGCGTGGTGCCCCTGCCCCTCGACTCGGTGAATGCGGCCGAGTTGATGCGCCTTCGCGGGGTGCAGGCTGACGTGATCCACCTCGACGCGGGCCATGAGCAGGCTTCCGTCGCCGCCGATCTCGCGGCGTGGTGGCAGGTGCTACGTCCCGGCGGCCTGTTCATCGTCGATGACTATGACCCAACGGGCGGGAGTTTTCCCGGTGTCCAGCGGGCAGTTGACGCGTTCTGCGCCGAGCACGCGATCAAGGGGCCGTGGCCGTTGCGGGGGAAGTGCAAATTCTTGAAGCCCGCAATCTGACGCCGTCACGATCTTGCACGGCGTGGCGGTCACCCGCGGGCGTTCTCGTAGGGCATGCACTCTGAGAACAGCTTCAGCGCATCGAAGCGCTGGTTCTAGCCCACTCTGTGGCGATGATTGCCCGTCGTGCGTCTGCGTAGGCTGGTGATAGTTCTCCGATCTTCCGGAGGACGGTCCGCATCATGTCAGAGCCTCCCGAAGATGCGAGCGCTCGGCCATGTCGCCGGATCGCGGTCCGATAATGACTGGCCTCGGGGGCACTCGGCGTGCGCTCGATGGCCAGGACCAAAGCTGCGAGAGCACCGACCGCGGCATCGACCTCGGAGAGGTCCGGTCGGATACGTGGCGTCTCCTTTAACGGCATGGTGTTCCTCGGAGTGGCGGTGTGATGTCCGAGGACGTAGAGGCAGAGTTCGTGCCGGGGGCGCCGAGATGTCGGGCCGCCCTTAGAACGTGTTCATCGTTTGGAGCGATCCGATACCTACGCCGCTTTAAGCTGCTGCGCGGGTTCCACGTCCTCGCAAGAGGGGACGTAGGCGCACCAGCCGCACACGCCCTTATCGGCAGCCTTCGGAGCGTTCCTCTGCGAGCACTCCGGGCAGACCTTCAACACGATTTGGGTGCCGTGGACGAACGCTCGGCCGCGACCACGGAAGGTGGCGGCGCCTTGAGGGAGCTTTTTCAACATAGGTAGTCCCTGCGTGCTACCGCAGGTTGATGTCAACGGGCGTTTAAGGGGTCCAGCCCTGCTCTTCCAGCAGGTCTATGAACGGGGACGACCTATGACGCGAAACCAACCGCTGTGAATTGGCGGGTGCGGCGCTCTCAAGCCTTGGAACTGATTGCCCGCGATCTAAGTCCCACGCGCTGATGACCCACGTGTGGCGTGCCAAACGCATCGGCCCCCAGCACTCTTGTGAACCCGGTTGAGAGGCGATGCAGGATAGCAACAAACAGGACGACGAACGCGACGCATCGCGTCCACATATTGAGACGACCAACCCTCTGATCCTGAAACTTGATAGCCTCGCCAAGCTGACCGATTCCGACCGGGATGTGCTGGGGTGCATCAGCGCCAACCCGCAGGCCGTTGGGGCGGGGACCGACTTGATCCGCGTCGGCGACAAGCCCGACGGTGTCTACCTGATCCTGGACGGCATCGCCTGCCGCTACACGATGCGGGCGAACGGCGCCCGCCAGATCATGGCCTACCTCATCCCCGGCGACTATTGTGACCTCGACGTGGCGATGCTCGCGCGCATGGATCATTCGATCGGCACGCTGTCGGCGTGCAAGGTGGTGCGCATCGATCTTGCAACCATCCAGGACCTGCTCCGGCATCATCCCGACATCACCCACGCCCTGCGGCTCGCCACCCTCGTGGACGAAGCGACCCTGCGCGAATGGGTCGTGAACCTCGGGCGCCGGAATGCCGAGGAGCGCATCGCGCATTTGATGTGCGAGTTGCTGCTGCGGCTGCGTGCAGTCGGCCGGGCGACCGAGGATGGTTTCGCCCTGCCGGTCACGCAGGCGGATCTGGCCGACACCACCGGTCAGAACACCGTGCAGGTGAACCGCGCTTTGGCGAGCCTGCAAAAGCAGGGGCTGATCGCGTTCTCGGAGAGTCGGGTGGAGATCTTGGATCTGGCTCGGCTGGAAGCCCTGGCCGAGTTCAGGCCGGATTACCTCCACCTCGGAGCGAGGGTCGCAGCATGAGCTTGCGCCTCCAACCTGTGCAGGTTGCCACCGGCAGCGACGATCAGGAGAGCCAACTGGTCTTCCACGAGGGCTTCCTGGTGGCGGTGCTCGTCCGGCTCTCGGACATGCACGAGACCGACGCGGGCAAGTGGTATCTGGAGGTGGGCTTCGGGCGGGTCGCCGATCTGAGCCCGCCGCTGTTCGTAGACCTCGATCACGCACAGGGCTGGATCGCCGACAAGCTCGGATTGATCGCCTCCAGAACCGCGACGTAGACACATGCATATGTTAGGAATTGGTGACCGGGGTCATTGCACTCTTGCTCGTAGGACGAGACTGCGATGACCGATTTACCCCATCCGTCTGATGCCAATCCGATCTTGCGAAAGGTGGAGAGCATCGCGCTCTTCAAACTGTCTGAGGAGGAGCGGGCGGCACTCATCGCCTTGCCGATGCAGGAGGCGCAGTTCGACGCTTACCAGGACATCGTTCGCGAGGGGGATCGCCCGTCCCGCTGCTTTGCGGTGCTGGATGGCTTCGTTTCCACGTACAAGACCACTCTCTCGGGCAAACGGCAGATCGCGGCCTACCACGTCCCCGGCGACGTACCCGACATCCAGAGCCTGCACTTGAAGGTGCTCGACAACAGCATCTCTGCTGTTGGTCCGTGCAGGCTCGGCTTCGTCCAACACGACTCCTTGCGGGCGCTGTTTCAGGCCCATCCTCGCATCGGCGCCGCGTTCTGGCGGATCTCACTGATCGATGCCGCGTTCGTTCGCGAATGGATGCTCAACACCGGCAGGCGCGAAGCCTATGCCCGCATGGCGCATTTGTTCGTCGAGTTAGTTACGCGCTTGGACGTAGTCGGGCTGGCTCCGGACCGAAGCTGCCCGTTGCCGATGACGCAGCCCGAACTCGCTGATGCCCTCGGGATCACGCCAGTCCACGTCAACCGAACCCTTGGCGATCTAAGGGACGCTGGGCTGGTCACCGTGCGCAACAGGCGCCTGACGGTCCTTAACTGGGATGGTCTGGTAGCTGCCGGGGAGTTCGATCCGACCTACCTGCACCTGGGTAGCCAGGACGAAGAGTAAATCTCTCGCGACTGACTCGGCCCCGTCGCCCGATCTGATCACGGGCTGACGGGGGAGGTCGTCTATCTCACCTGCGTCCCGATAAGGTGCCGGGATCTGGTTAGCGCACCGTGATCGGCGATGGCTTTGCGCTGTGTTGGAACAGGCCACGCAGCGCACGGAACGGCAGCAGCACCAGCTTGGCCACGCCGTGGGCGGCCATGACGACGACGACGGCCAGAAGGGCCAGCAGAGTGTTCCGCATGCGGGGTACTCCTGGCGGCGTGATACCGGCGGACCGCCCCCGCCATTGCCTTCAGGAGGCGCGCCGATCGCGGCGGGACTGTGATGAAGCTAGGCGGTTGTCCTTAATCCAAATCGTCGGCTCGACCATCCCGGCGAGCGCCGCGGGCGACGACGACCAGGGCATCATCGGCCAAGGGCCGCTGAAGATCCTTCGCTTCCGGCCAGGGCGCCGACAGCCACGTCGCCCACTGCTCCGGCTTCGTAAGGATCACCGGCATCGCCTTCGGATGCACGGCGCCAACCTCGGCGTTCGGCTCGGTGGTCAGGAAGGCGTAGAGGTCGTCCGTTGTCTCGCCGTCCTTGACCTTACGCACGCTCTGCCAGCCCTCGGTCAGGATGCCCGCGAAGCAGGTGAGAAGCCGATCCTCCGTCAGAGCGAACCATACCGGCGGGTGCGAGCCGTCTGCGGCCTTCTCGTTCTCGGAAAAGCTCGTGAACGGCACGAGGCAGCGGTGCTCGGGCGAGAGCCAGCGGCGCCAGTGCGGCGAGGCCGTGTTGCGCACATTGGTGATGCCGGGATCGACCTTCTTCCCCTTCAACGCGAAGGCCGGGGAGGGCATGCCCCAGCGCATCATCGACAAGGCACGGGCGGCGTCGCGCATGCGGATCACGGGAGCCGAGGTGTTGGGGAATATACCCGGCAGCGGGGGCAGGTTGCCGGTGTCATCGCGCTCGGCGCCGAACACCCGGCCGATCTCCGACTGCCCACGGACCAAGCTGTACAGGTTGCACATTCGGCTCGCTCGCCAACGCCGCGGTGGAGATTGGGACCCCGAGACGACGATCGCTGCCCCGCCGCCCATCGTTTCAGGGCTGGCGGGGTTCGATGCCGTTCCTCACGGCAATGGGGCCGGGTACGTGACGTGGCCCAAGCTGCACAGTGATCGAGGACGGTTATCGGAGACAGAACGGCTGCGCTTGAGGCGATCCCGGAACGGGAATGACGGTCGGCAGCGGTAGTTGGTCCAGCCCGCGATTGGACGGACTGCCACTTGCCATAGTTCTACATCCTAGCCGTTCCACCGGGGGCGGCGGCATGGTGCTCAAGCGGCAGATTGCCGTGGCGTTCGGGGGACAGGGGCGGTAGCGGACGAGCAGCGAGTTGCGTCGAGGCGTACTTCCGGTGCCAATTCGCGCAGTGAGTTATGCCGCTGATCTGAATCGTTCCGGTCAGGAAGACGAGCGCCCCGGCGCCTACCATGGTGCCGACGAAGCCGAGCCAGAGCGCTTCGTGTACGCCCTCCTTCCGCGCTGAGGCACGTTCCCATTGCGCGGGTACGAACGCCTGTTCGGCGACGAGGATCAGGCAGGACCAAAGCATGGCAGTTCGCTAAATGCTCGGCGCGGGGGCCTGTTCCGCAGGTTTGCATGTAGCGGTAAACCGTCTGTGTGCGGTCCGACCTACCGCCCGTGAAGTGGCGCCCCGTGGATTGCAGCGGTATCCTAGTCGAAGGCTACCGAGTGCCATGACACGGTAACCGCATGAGGCTCGATCCGGCGTCATTCATCCTGACGGCCGCGTGAGCGCAGGGCATGTCACATGACTTGGGAGCCCGAACCAATCACCGTCACGGACCTCGGCAACGAACGCTTGCGCATCCGGGTCCAGGCGTCACCGCGCGATGGCGTAGAGTTCAGCGCGGTGCTCGGCCTTCCGGTGAAGGTGAGTGGACATCTCTACCGCGTATCCCTGGTGTCGGCAGTCCCTGGTTCCGGGCGAGCCAACGTCCCGGAGCTTCTCGACCTGACGCTCAGGCTCGTGGACGACGATTAGGCACCTGAAGCAGAGACCCCAACAGCGTACATTCCCGAAGACGCTGAAGGTTCTGCTCGACGCCGGACTGATTGAGGACACCGGCAGGGAGATCCGGCGCGACGCCTTCGGTTCCTACCGGGTGCCGACCTACGAGATGCCGATCCCGGTCCACATGCAATGGTGGTGCTCCGCCGTCGCCGCCACCGACGAGGAGATGGCCGAGTTCGCCACGATAGAGACCGTAGCTTGAGCGCCCCCGGCATCGATCCCCCTACCGTCGCCTCGATCATCACCCTCGTGCAGGACATCGAGCACCACGGGCCGAACGCCCCGGCCGCCCTCGCCTTCAGTGGCTCTCCGTCGCAAGAGCATCGAGGCTGATCATGCCGGTGGTCTGGCGGCTCTCGACGATCTGCTGCACGCGGTCGTCGCCGCCGATCCAAGTCGCGCCGACAACAGGACGGCGATCATCTGGACCGCCTGGGCAGATCTACTGCCCGGCGCAAAGGGCAGGGCACGGGCATGATGGTGCTCATGGAAACGGCGGGGCTCGCACCCCGCCGCCGATCCATCAAATCATCTCCGGCGATGGCTCAAGCCACCCGCCGGTCAGCAGCGCTAGAGGCCGAGTATCTGGCTGGCCGAGCCAATGAACGTCATCACGAGGCCGCAGGCGAACGCCCCAATCATCGCGTAAGAGAAGCCCTTTAGGATCATGGTGGGCAGTCCTTCCGATCGGTGTCAGGGTTCAGTGGCGGGACCGTTCAAATCCGTTTGGTGCGAGGTGGTAGCCGAACGGTCGCACGCCGGTCGAGCGCTCATGGTGCGCCGCAAACGTTAACTGAGCAAGTGCAGCAATGATCCCTCGCGAAATCGCTGCCAAGCTCGCCAAGATCATCCCGCGCCTCGCGACCGAGCACGAGGGCGAGGTGGTCAACGCGGTCGGCGCGATCAGCCGGATCCTGGTCGGCGCTGGTCTCGACTGGCACGTGCTTGCTAAGGTGATCGAGGAGGCAGGCAGCCCTCAGGCCGCGCCGTTCGACTTGTCCGAGGCCGCGGACTTCGATCCGGGTCAGGCCGCCTCACAACGCCGCCAGAAGCCGAAGTCCGACCCTGATGCGCCTGACGCGGCGTCCCACCGTGGGGGGCTACCGATCTGGTGCACGAAGAAGATCGAGCCCTGGTGGGTTATCGCTGGATACTGCCTCCAAATGGACTGGACCCTCCCGAAGGCGTTCGGGGGCAAGTCCCTCGCAAGGGCCGACAAGGACCGGCTCCGCGCCGTTCAGAGGCTCGGCACCGTCACCAACGCCGACGCCGACTGGATCGAGAGCATCGTCGCTCGATGCCATGCCGCCCGCGATGCGTGGCGCGCCCGAGATCGGAAGGCCGCAGCATGACCCAGATTGGTCCGCCCATGTCAGCCATTAACTCGCCGCTAACCATGTTGGGTCATCCTGCGGACAGGATGGGGCGCGACCTCCATTCGCTCTCGGGAAGCCCCGCCGTGATCTCAACACGCGGCGGGGCTTTTCGCGTCCGGCTGGTCGGCAGCCGACGAACGCTGGCAAGATCGCCGCCTTCAACGCTGTTGCCCCCGACCTACCCGTATCAACCGCCCCACGAAACGGCGCATCGTCGCGACATGTTCTTCGTCGTGCCGCTCACTGCGCGTCGCCATTCGTCGAAGAACATGTCGATCGCGGTGCTGACGACGATCCGGCTCTGAGCGCATCTGCACGCAGTTCTTCGCCGTGCGGATTACCGGCGACCGCGCTCAGCCCGTCGAGCCGCAGTGGGTGGCGTTCGAACGAGGTCGAAGCGCCGCGATAAAATGGGTCAGGTCTGGGGCGTGCCGGTCTGGGCGTTCAAGGCGAAGGGCGAATAATCGTCGTTCGGCACAGAGGTCTTATCTCTGTCGCGCTGCCGGATCTCCTCCTCTAACGCCACTGTTCCTTCATGCAGGCCAGCACATAGACGGTCCGCATGCATCGCTCTGTTTCGACCTGAGAGCGCGCACTGCTCATGCAGGCGTCCACCCCCGACGAGAGCAGCAAGCGATCAACGTCTTTCGCGCTGGCGCAGGAGAAGATAGGCTGAAAGCCTTCGAACCTGCTCATTTGCCAGAAGATCGCAACGACCGACAGCAGGCAGAACGAGCAGACCATCAGCCTGCTATCGTAGAACCAGTGCCTGCCATTGGTGGTCATGGTCGTAAGCTCGCTCACTCCCTCACCGGGTGCGCGACCAGGATCGCGCATTTGATCGCCGCCCGCTTGATACCGGCTTTGGCAGTTGGCTCTTTAAGAATGGCTGATGCGTGTCGATCTGCTCGCGCAGCCACGGTGAGGTCACAGCCCAGCCTTCCTGCCAAGGATCTCGCTGAACGGGATCCGCCACAGGATGCGCCCTGCCTCATCCGCAATCTCGAAAGCGTAGCCCTGGGGAATACCGCCCGCGTGCACGAGTTCGGTCGTTAATTCAGGGATGGCTCTGCAAGCCTCGATATACGCGATCTCAGCGCTCGCGAACTCAAGCCCAGTGTCGTCAGGCATCAGCCCACGTCGCGACCGCAAATCGAAGAAAAACAGCGGCATCGGCGCCATCCCAGGTGCGCCCCTTCAGAAAAACCTGAATTGGCTGATCTGGTTACGAGAACGTGACGAAATGTACGGAGGCAGTCGCAGGTTGATGCGGCTTCAAGCGAATTACCTGACTAACCCCTGAGATCCGCCGCGTCTTCCTCGTCCGCACCGGTCTTCCAGGCGGCGTAGAGAGGGGGCAACTCGGATGGCACAACGCGATGATGCCTTTGAGGGTAAACGTAATTTTTGATGGAGTTCTTCCACGACGAAGGTCGTCGTAGATTGCGGATTCACTGGCCGCAGGCGTCCTCAGTGCGACCTTCGAGAGGTCCAAGGATTTTCTATGCTGCGATACGACGCCGCATCGCTGGAACCCGAGAAAGCAACACTCCGCGCAGCATGCTCCGCAGGACACAGTAGGCATTGCGGGCCTGCCCGATGCTCCTTGTGGCGTCGAGGACGAGTGCGTGCTGCTCCTGCATCCATTCAGGTGCATCCAGGACCCCGCTTAAGCCGCGTCAGCTTCTAATTCTGTTGTGGGAGACGGCTGATCGCGGCTGAGGCAAAACCCTGATCCGCAGGCCCGAGCCGCTCGTATCTTCGGGCAAAGGTGTCGATAAGCAAAGGGCAGCACCGCTCGCACATCGCCGTTGGTGTCGTGTATCGCTCAGTGCATCGTTTGGTCTGACGGACGCTCGGGTGTCGGGTCCTCTGCCAGTGATGCAGAGATTTGCCGACCAAGCTCGTACAGCAGACCCTCGATCAAAGGGCGAACCTGCCTCGCGGTTTCGTCATCAAGGCCACGACCTATCTCCTCAATCTCCAGAGCGCGCTCGGCTATGGACTCCAGGAGCGGACCAGATACCTCGGGGGTGGTTAGGAACCGGGCTGGCCCGTCAGTGTGCCCGTCACGTCGGCTGTCGGTTACGTCGATGACGATGCCCCGCCCGAACATCCGGCCATTCGCATCTCGCCAGAACTGACCGCGTGCCAGCACCCAGCGCACGACCCCCGGCGCTGGTACGACGCGGTGCTCCCAGACGAAAACACCCCCCTCCTCGCGTATGCGGCGGCGACGTTCCTGACCCTGGGCCAGATCATCCGGGTGGATGGCCGACAGAAAGCGTGAGATCGGAACGCCTTCCTCAGCCTCTGCCTCTGACCAGCCGAAGAGACGGGCTACTACCGCATCACCACGCGTCAGGTCGGCTTCGAGATCAGTCTCCCAGACGCCGATGCTGGGCGCAGCGAGCGTCAGAGAGCGTGACCACAGGGCGCTTTCAGGTGACTTACGCGGCATGCACGATCCGACGCTTTCGCAATTCGACCAACGAACAGCATCATAATCTTGCGTCGCTTCGCAACAAGGGTATCTAAGAGCGCCTAACAGAACCGTCTGATCTGGTTGAGAGTGATGAGGCTGGCGGCGAGGCTCGTGAAGGCCTCGTAGATGTCTGCGCGTCGCTCGTAGCGGATGGGCAATCGACGGAATCGGTTGAACCAAGCGTGGGTGCGCTCCACGACCCAACGATGACGACCGAGTTTCTCGCTGCTCTCGATGCCCCTACGTGCGATGCGCGGCACGATCCCCCGCACCCGGCACTCCTGGCGGCGGGGTCTGGCATCGTAAGCCTTGTCAGCGTGCAGCTTGTCTGGACGACGTCGCGGTCGTCCGCGCCGACCGCTCCGCACAGACGGGATGGCATCGAGGGTGGCCGCCATCATGACGGTGTCGTGCCGGTTGGCACCGCTCAGGCAGAAGCCGAGCGGCGTGCCGCGCGCGTCGGTGACGAGATGGCGCTTCGTGCCCGGCTTGCCCCGATCCGTCGGGTTCGGGCCGGTGGCAGGCCCCCCTTTTTGGCCGGGACAGACGCGCTGTCCAGGCAAGCCCGGCTCCAGTCGATCTCCCCTGCTGCGTGCAGGCGCTCCAGCAACAAGTCATGCAGACGGCTCCAAACGCCCGCCGCCTGCCAATCCCGCAGTCGCCGCCAACAACTCATGCCGGAGCCGCAGCCCATCTCGGCCGGCAGCATTTCCCACGGCAGCCCCGAGCGCAGCACGAACAGGATGCCCGTGAGTGCGGCCCGGTTCTCAATTGGACGACGCCCGCCCTTCGGACGCGGCCGAGGCGGCGGGAGGAGCGGCGCGATCTCATCCCAGAGATCATCGGGGAGAAGCAGTCTGGCCATGCCAAACCAACGCTGAAAACCAAGCTCGGTGCCGTTCTGTTAGGCGTTCTAAATCCTGCGCACCTGCAACTGGCGGCGGAACTGAAATGGCGAAGCACGACGACGGATGTGGGCGTGCGTTCAGCTTCGCCCCGGAGGATCAAGCCGCGGCAGAGCGTGCCCGCAAGATGCGACTGCTGAAGCGCATTGCCGACGTGTTGCAACTACCGCAGGCCACGCTGCACGGCACGTCTGACCCGCTGGTCGGATCTGAAGCCGACCCTCCCAGCGGAAAGGCTGATCTCGACGAAGCCTGCGCAGCACTGCTGCTGGCCTACCGGCGCATCAGCGATCCAGAGATACGGCGCCGCATTCTGATCCTCGCACAAGCGGCGGCCAAGCGAGATTGATCCGTGTTCGTGGGCGGCGAGTCCGCGATTAAGCGGCATAGCGTCCCGAGATGATCTTCGCCGTGCCGATCACCGCACGCACCATTCGTCGAAGAACATGTTGGTCACGATGCCGACGACGACCGGGCCTTCACCATCGCCCGATCTGGGTCTGATTTCCTCGACACCGCGTCCTAGTGGTCCAAGTCAGACACTTGGCACTCACCGCGAGGGGGGGGCTTCCAACGCTGTGTTATCCTTGATAACAGCCACGTAATTGAGCCGATCGCAGCTATGGAACCACGCCTCAGTCTCGTGACCCTGGGTGTCGCCGATCTCGTTCGCGCCACGACCTTCTACGAAGGGTTGGGATGGCCCAGGAAAATTATCGCGGCTGAAGGCGTCGCCTTCTTCCAACTCAACGGCATCGGCCTTTCGCTGTATCCTCGCGCCGACTTGGTCGCCGATGCCGGGGTTCCCTTGCAAACCGCACCATCACAGGGCCTGACCCTGGCCTACAATACGCGAAACCGGGACGAGGTGGACACCGTGCTCGTCCAGGCGGAGGCGCTGGGGGGATGCGTCACGTGTCCTGCACGGGAAGCGGTCTGGGGCGGCTATCATGGCCACTTTGCCGATCTCGATGGCTTCCTGTGGGAGGTCGCATGGAACCCAAGCTTTGCCCTCGCGGCCGATGGCGGTCTCAGCCTACCGGAATAGCGGCTTGGGTGTATCGCTGCCGATGCAGGCTCACCACCCTAAGCCAATCTCACGAGTGGGTGCCAAGTGTCAGATTGTGTCCGCTAGAAGCCCTTCGAGATGCGCTTCTTTAAGACGATCTTTGAGGCAAAAACGAATTCGGTCTTCTCGGCCGTGTCTTCCGCATCAAGGTGGTCCTTCAAACCCTACTCCGTCACGACGATCTCGTCCTGACCGATCGGCACGTCGAAGACGACCCCGTGATCTTCTTCCACTCGGGCGGACCGAGCGAAATCCGGTGCGTGGGGAGGGTTTCACCGGCTTTGGCGATCAGAAGGCAGCCCTGACCCAACGGCCGCCCATGGGGCTTCTGATCGTATCTGTTGGCCATTCTTCGACATCTCGATCTCGCCCATGTCCGCGAGAAGATCGAGACGACTTCGTGCGGTCGGGAGGTCGTGGGCGATCCCGTCGAGGTGCGTGATCGCCCGGTGTATCGCGGCTGCCATGCCGTAGAGCGACCGTAAACCGGTCCTACTCACCCATGAGCCCCAACCGCCGCGCCTCGTCGAGGAGTTCGGCGCCGGTCATCACCTCACCGTTCACCCGACATAGCGTGGGATCCTCGTCGAAGCGCTCGACCATGAAGTCGGCCGCAACGAGAACCTCCACCGCCTTCAGGGTAGGATCGTCGCCTTCGATCATGCCGCGAGGCTACCTCGATCACGGGAGGTGCGCGATCCCTTGATCGTGCCCAAGGGGCGGTACTGGATCGTCATCACCACGATGATCTTCGTGCGTATCGAGGGGTAGGCGCGGCAGGCGCGCCCACCCGCTCGCGACGGCGTGGTAGAGCAGCCCGAGATCCTCGGGCTGCTCTACCACGCCGTCGGGCTGCGCCACGAAGTCTTCGGCTCGAAGGTCACGCGCGATCTGCACGAGGAAATTGACCGGACGAGATCGCGCACGTCATGTTTATTGTGCCTGCGGCTCCGGTAGACGGACTGGGACGGATCCAAGACTTCAAATTCCGTTACGAAATACCTTTCATATATAGGTACTTTCGTAACGCATTTTCTTCATCCCCACGCCCCGTCTGAGCTACGAAGGGCGCATATTCGAGACGAGACATACTTCGTGCAGCAAATCGATTTCGTGAACGCGCCCGGCGGCGCGGGCAAGACCTACGGCGCAACCGACGACATGAAGGCGCGCGTTGTCCGGGGCGAGAAGATCATCCTCGTCCAGTTGCTCAACCGGCTGATCTGCGAGACCGTCGAGACCACGTTCACGCGCCTCGGCATCGACCCAAGCCACGTCACCGAGATCTCCGAGCGGACGCGGCTGAACGGCGGCATCACCAAGGCCGTGATCGACCACATCAACAACGCGGTCGAGGGCCGCGGCGAGATCCTGGTGATCACTCACGCCGCTTTCGTCCGCCTCGCCGAGACGTACGCCTCGTTCCGAGATGGCTGGACCGTGATCATCGACGAGGCCCTGGACGTGCAGGAAGCGTTCTCCTTCAAACTGCCGGACACGCACGCCTTCGTGACGGAGCACTTGGAGATCACGCGTTCGACCGACCCGAGCTATTGGGCGATCGGTAAGAAGATCGGTTCGCGCAAGCTCGACGACATCGCGCGCAACCGCGGCGGGGACGAGGTCTACGAGCGCATGCAGCCGTTCGCGTCGGCCGTCGTGTCGAAACACCGGATCGTCTACGTCCAGGCGGCCCGGTACAACGCCCTCATCACCGAAGCCGATGTGCACGGCGTCCCGCGCCGGTTGGATGCCTTCTCGGTCCTCAACCCTTCCGTGCTCAAGGGTTGGCGACAGGTCATCGTCATGGCGGCGAACTTCACCGACACCTTGATGTACCTCCTGTGGTCACGCATGTTTGCCAAGCACGTGGTGTTCCGCGACATCACCTCGACCTTCTCGCTGCGCTACACCGAGCACGGCAACGGCCACCTGCTCGACATCGACTTCGCCTACGACGGGCGCTGGTCGAAGACGTTCGCGAACAAAGAGATCGCGGGTGATGCGGCCGGGCGCACACATCGTGATGCATTCGTGGACGCGGTGCTCGAGCGGGTCGGGGATCAACCGATCGCGGTCTTGGCCAACAACGGCCACGTCGGCGTCGAGAAGTGCTTCGTGGGCGGCGTGCGTTTGCCCCCCTTCGCGCACGGGCTCAACACGTTCCAGCACCTCGACGCCGCCGTCCTGCTCCTGGCAGCCAACCCGAAGCCCGACCTCATCGCCTTCCTGAAGCACATCGCCGACTTGAGCGATGACGAGGTCTTCACCGCCTTTCACCAGCAGGTGATCTACCAGGGCGCCCTGCGCATCAGCCTGCGCGACCCTGACAGCATGACCCGGAAGACCCTGTACGTGCCGGATCGCTCGACGGCCGAGTACCTCCACATTCTCTTCCCCGGCTCCCGGCTTCACCGGCTCGAACTTGGCCTGCCCGAGCACGCGGTCCGTCAATCGCAGACCGGGCGGCCCAAGATCTATGCTTCGGGTCCGGACCGTCAGCGCGCCTACCGCGAACGCCAGGACTACGAGAAGGCCGTCCGGCTGGAGCGCGAACTGCGCCTGAAGCTCGTCAACGGGTGCGGCATCGCAGATCGGGACGTGGCTCAGGCCACCCTCATCGCCGAGACGATGGAGGAGACCCTGAACATCGCGGACACCACGATCGACTGCGAGAAGTTCCACGGCACGTACTTCGACGCCGACCTTCACGAGAACGTCGGTCACGTCGAGCCCTGCGCCTCGTTCGACGGCGTCGTGGCGGACTTCCGCGACCTCTCGCAGGAGAGGCACGCGCGCAAGGAGGACTGCTGGCTCTGGAGCCCAGCGTACTTCGTGCCGATCACGCGCAACGATAACCCGCAGGGCAAGCGCTGCGGCTACGTCAACATGGCCTACGCGCGCCACATCATCCTCGACAACGATGGTGGCGACCTCTCACCCGAGCAGTTCGCGGCGCTGTTCCCCGGCTTGAGGATGATGATCTACTCGACGTGGTCCTCGACCGCGACGCTGCCGAAGTGGCGCGTGATCATTGAGACCGACCATGTTCTCGACATCGAAGGCTACGCCCTTATCACCGCCAGGATCATCGCCCTGCTCAACGATCAGGGCTACTTCCACGCCGACGAGATCGGGAAGGACCCGGCTGTGTCGCGCCGCAAGGACTTCATGGGCGCTCACGGTTTCGATCGTTCGAAGCTCAACCCGGTCGCACGGCTGTTTGTCCCGAGCCTGGGTGCCTATCCCGCGGACGCCTTCTTCCACGATTTCGCCGGGGGGCAGCGCGCAGCGCTGCCGGTGTTCGATTGGATCGAGATGTGCCCAGTTCCCGAGCGACCGGCCATCCTGCCCGTGCGGTCTCCCACAGCACCGACTGCCTCGAACCCGAAGGCGGATCCGCGCCTTCAACGGCTTCAAGCGGCGCTGTTCGCGCAGCAGACCATCAAGTTCGTGCGGAAGAAGGAGTTCAGGATCGAGGCTGCGCTCGACTGGTGGACGCTGGAAGGTGATCGGGCGGGACAGCGCGACCGTAACTTCTGCCGCCTCGCCGGGCGTCTTCGCCGAGCCGGGTGCGACCAATCGGAGTTCGAAGTTCATCTCACGGCCGCTGCTGTTGCAGCCCGGCGTTCGTCTGCCGCACTCAAGGGCAAGATCCCGCGCCTCTGGAAGATGGTTACACGTTGATGGTCATCACTGTCAGTCAGGCGCGCTGGATCGTCCGCTCGACGAAATCGCGCAATGCCCGGATCTCTTCGTCGTCCAGGACACACTGATCGACTAGTGTCTGGGTAGACGAACATACGCGAGTTCGCCCGCACCGACTGGTCTCGAACCCGTTGAAGACACAGGCGAGATCGGCACGTTATCGAGTGGATCGAAGAGCACCGGGCGTGGTGGAAGATCGCCACTAGAAGAAGGTTGTGATCCCGCTTGCGTGCTCGACACCGGGCTCGTGCGCCGATGAAGATCTCCACCAGCGGGAAGATCGCGTGCCTGATCTGACGGAGGCCCGGCGACTCCAGTTCGGACTTCTCTTCGAAACGGCCGCGTCTGCGGGCGCCGATATGGGTTAGTCGATCCCGTCGCGGGACCCGACGTAGTAGATCATCACGAAGACGCCGCCCGGCGTGTCGGTCGTCTCCGGCGCCGCCGAATTCGCCACCCAAGGGGAATACGGGTCGCGAGTTCACGGACGACGGCGGCTTCCTGGGGATCGAGTTCGTGGGTCTCGATGACTGCCAGGACCCCGGCCTCGTTCCCCCCACAACAGGCCCCGGTCGTAGAAGACGTGGTCCTCATGGAGGGGCAAGGTGATTTTCTTGATCACCCGCTCGTAGGCGTCCCAGTGCATCCGGTTCTCCAGGTTCCGCGGATGGCAACCAGAGGTGATCGGCTGGGGCGATCTCATAAGTTAGGGCGGGCGGGGGCGGGGGCGGACTGCGGGGACCGCGGGATCGCGTCGGCGATATGGCCTTTCGCTGGGAGTACAAAGCGAGTCCCAACGCTTGTTGCCCGGCATGAGGGACCGGTTCGACACGGATAAGACATAGCGGTTCACCATCTGGCGAACCGAAAGCGGACGCGTTCTCACGGCCTTGTTTTAAGGCTGTCATGCTCGCGATTGGCCGCCTCAATCGCCTCGCCATTGTCGAGTGCCCACGCGCAGAGCGCCTCGAAGGGTTGGCGCAGGGAATGGCCAAGCGGGGTGATCGCATACTCGACGCCAATGGGCGCGGTCGGCAGCACTGTCCGGGTCACCATACCGTTGCGCTCCAGCCGCTTGAGCGCGTCCGCCAGCGCCTTGTGCGTGATGCCGTCGAGCCGCCGCTTGATCGCGTTGAACCGTGCCGGTCGCGGGCAGAGCACCGTGAGGATCAGGATCGTCCACTTGTCGGCGATCTTGTCCAGCACCGGGCGGACCTGCGCCATGTCGGCGAGCGCGCACGCGGATAGGATATCGAGATCAGTATCATCGGCCATATCTAGGCTAACCTAAGTGCGTTCTTGATAGCAGATATATGCCGTGTATCTCATGCGCCGTTGCAGATGAAGGGATGCCGCGATGGCTCGCATGGTGGACAAGGTTGCGCTCGTGGTCGGCGGGGCGAAGGGCATCGGCCTTGCGGTCGCCGAGAGGCTGGCGGTCGAGGGCGCGTCGGTCGTCTTCACCGGACGGCGCGCCGACGAGGTCGAGGCAGCCGCCGCGAGGATCGGGCGCGGTGCGCGGGGTCTCGTCGCGGATGCGGCCCTACAGGAAGATTTGCACCACGTCGTGGCGACGGTGCGGGAGACACATGGCCGGATCGATGCGCTGGTCCTCAACGCGGGCATCTCGGAACCGGCGACCCTGCGCGACGGGACGCCCGAGCATTTTGACCGGCACTTTGCGGTCAACGTCCGTGGGGCCGTCTTCGGGTTGCAAGCGGCGTTGAGTGCGATGGGACGGGGTGGCTCGGTCGTGCTGATGGGGTCGATCGCCGATGCCGCAGGAATCACGCCCTACGGGACCTATTGCGCGACGAAGGCGGCGCTGCGCTCTTACGCGCGCACATGGACAGCAGAACTGGCTCCGCAGGGTATCCGCGTGAACGTGGTGGCCCCCGGCCCAACTGACACCGCCATGATGGCCAGCGTGCCTGAGGAGCAGAGGGCCGCACTGATCGCGCCAATCCCGCTCGGCCGCATGGCGCGTCCCGAGGAGGTGGCGGCGGCCACACTGTTCCTTCTGAGCGACGAGGCGAGCTTTGTCGCGGGGGCCGAACTGTGCGTCGATGGTGGGATGCGACAGATCTAGCCCCTGAATCGCAGTTTCAGCGTGTCCGCTTTGGCCGGTTTGCCTGCTCGAAGCGGACCATCTTGAAACCATTCTGTGCGGGCGAAGCCGGGCGTCAAGTTTCAACTACGTCCGCTTGATCGTCCTCTCGACGATGTCGCGCAACGATCGGATCTCTCCGTCGTCCAGGCTGTAACGATCGGTGAGCGCCTGAACGGCCGCCTCATACCCGGCGGTGCAGTACACAATTTCGAAGACCGGGTGACACAACAGCCCGCTGATGATCTCGTAGAGTCGGGCCATGGGGCACGCTTCTTTAAGCCGTTCGCGGCTTCCCAGGCCGGATGGATGGCTTGGAGACGGATCACCAGATATCGACGACCGATTCGGTCATCCGCCTTGTTTCACGTGTAAGCCCATCAAGTCCGTACGAGGTCGATCACGCTGGGCCTGTTCTCATTTGACGGTGGTCGCGTAGCGCCGCGGCTTCTTCGGCGTCGAGGTAGAACTTCTCGATGAGGTCCTCGGTGGCGGCCTTCAGTCTCTTGGCGTCGTCGATCTCGATGAACGGCGGGTGCCCCGGCGAGTGACAGCCGACGATTTTGTAGTGACGAAGCATCGAGTTCAGCCCGTAGTCGTCGCCGACTGAGATCTCTCACATCACGTGCCCAGCCTTGATCCGCTTCGTGCGATCTCGGCGAGTGTGCTTTCCGTCAAAATCGTTTGCTGTGCCCAGGATCGTTCGTCAGAGGCTTCCCGCGGTTCGAGTTGGGCGCGGATGTTCCGATGACGTAATGCGTCTAGACGATTTCCGTCGCGACCTCATAGGCACCGTTACTCGGATGGCCTCGCCTCGGCCACACAGCGGCATCTCCAGCGTCCGCTGTCTGGTCGAGTAAACTTCGCGCTCTTGAACCTCTCAGCGCAGGACGAGCGCCTGCCCGTTCGCATCAATGCCGATCTTCGGGGCGTTCGTGCGGGCCGACTGGCTGGACCTGAGACGCAGCGGACTCCCTGCATCCACGGGCCGGAGTGCAGCCCTGATGTGTTCCGCCCGAAGGTGGTTGTAATGGCGGGTGATCATCTCGACGGAGGTGCCGCAATTGATCGCCAAGATGTCCGAGGTGACACCCCGCCGCAACCGCTCGGTCAGATAAGTGTGGCGACAAATATAGAGGGCCTCGCCGGAGGCCGTCGCCTGGAAACCGAGTCGCCGAAGGGTCGATTTGAAGCTGGTGCCCATGTCCCGCACGACGCCACCGCGACGCGAGGGCCAGAGGGTCGTGCGTCCCGCGGTCGGGAAGCCGAATTCCGTCAGGAGCGCGCGCAGGTCGAAGAGCACATCGATGGCCTCAGGATCGCAGTTCACGATCCGCGGGCCGGTCTTGCCATCGCCGCAAGGGTCGATGACGACGATGTCCTCGCCATGCTCGTTGCAGACCTGTCGAATGCGATCCCAGGTCAGTTCGAGGATCTCGACGCCGGGGCGCATGCCGGAGCACAGCAGCAACCGGACGTGCAACGCCATCAAGCGCCGGTCGAAGTTCCTGCGCCGCCCCCCCTCCCCCAGCTTCCTGACACGGGCACGTTCGGTGGCCTCGATGCGCTCGAACTCTTCCAAGAGTGCGGCGACCTGCTCGCGCGAGAGCGCGTCGCGCCGATCCTCGGCGGCCCGCTGCTTTTTGGTCTCGCGCGGACGGGGCAGATGGCGGAGTTCGTGAACGACCTCGTCGCTGACGAGGGGCGTGGGCCGATCGCTCGCCCAAGCCAGGGCCTTCACGAAATACTGCTTCTCGCGCCGCAGGGTCGTGGCAGCGGGCGGTTGAAGGCGGCGTCCAACCGACACCGTCTGATCCCCGCGCCGATACGGCGCGACGGCAGCCCCCTCCCCGTTCTGCTCCAGACGCCAGCGTTCCCAAGCGTAGAACTGCTGCCGACCGAGATCCGCCACCGGCACCTGCCGCCAGAACGGGAGGAAGTTACGGCGCATGACCGAGATCTCCGGCCCGAGCTTCCGCACCCCGGCGTCGAATCGACGAACGAGGTCCTCAAGACAGCGCTCAAGGATGTCACCCACGCTCGGTCCGTTCAAGGAGATGGGCTGTCCGGCCTTCTTGCGGGTTTCAAGCACCTTGCGGCGGCGATTCGCGACCGTCTCCGCCATCGCGAGGTCCGTCGTCTTGGTCGATTCTCGCACACGATCGTTGGGGCCAAAGCGGTAATCGGCGTAGATGTTCTGCGAGCGCGGATGCCGATAGAGCGTGACGCCGTGTCCGAGGTCGAGGCGCCCGTAGCTGTCGTAGGTGTCGCGTCGCTGATCGCGCTGGTGCGTCCGGGCGGAGGTGCGGGGGGTGGGCATGGGATTCGTGTGCTTCGCGGGAGGTGTGCCAAAGGTGTGCCGAGCGGCGGACGCGTGGTCCGGCGACGGCCGAAGTGAGCGTTCCGGCCCGTGAAACGGCGGTGAGCGCCGTTTCCCTTGCGGAACAAGACCTTGGTAACGACTGCCGCCGCCCGGCGCATTATTCTTGAACGCTTGAGACCGCCAGTAAAACTGTGTGTCGTACACTCCGAAGGCAAAGGTCACACGTTCGAATCGTGTCGGGTGCGCCAATTTTCTCAATGCCTTAGGACGTCAGCGTAACGTGTCGGTTTGCCTGGGGTTAAAGCCCGGCTTCCGTACGTCCGCGTACTGGTGACGTGCCAATTAGCGCAGTTGGCCGGCCAGGGGCCGGTGAGCTGAACGCTTGGCCTTTCCGATCAATCTCCGCCGTGGCGATCTCGTCGCGGGTTGGCCTCGGCGCCCGGTTGCCAGTCCCGGCGCTGGTTCAGTTCAGGCCGCCCACACCGCGGGGAGTGTGCCCTTCCCTGCGCGCGCAGCCTGCGGGAGATCCCGTCCGTCAGCGCCGGGCCGGCGACCGTGCCCGTTCGACGGCGCGCCGCAGGATGCGCGACAGGTCGGTGACCGAGTACGGCTTGCGCAGCAGCTCGAAGCCGTGGGTGCCGTGCGCTGCAAGCACGTCGCTGTAGCCCGATGCCAGGACGACCGGGAGGTCGGATTGCCGGCGGCGGATCTCGTGGGCCAGCTCGACCCCGTTCATGCCGGGCATCACTACGTCCGAGAACACGACCTCGAAGCGGAACGGGACACGCTCGAACTCGCGTAGCGCCTTCTCCGCGTCCGTCGCCCAGACCGTGCTGTAGCCCAGTTCCTGCAGGGCCTGCGCGGCGAACGCGCCGACCTCGAGGTTGTCCTCGACCAGGAGGACGCAGGTGCCGTGGCCGTCGGCCAGGGCCGCGGGCTCGGGCGCCTCGGCCTCCGGGACAGCCGCAGCCACCGCCCGCGGGAGATACAGGGTGAAGGTGCTGCCCGCGCCCAGGCGGCTCTCGGCGACGACCTCGCCACCGGACTGTTTGGCGAAGCCGAACACCTGGCTGAGGCCCAGACCGGTGCCCTGCCCCACCCCCTTGGTCGTGAAGAACGGCTCGAAGATCCGCTCCAGGTCACCGGGGGCGATGCCGGTGCCGGTATCGGTGACCGAGACCGCGACGAAATCCCCCTGTATCGCCGGGTGGGCCCGCACGGCCGGGACGCGATTCACGGGCTGCACCCGGATGGTGATCCGGCCCTCGCCCGCCATGGCGTCGCGCGCGTTGACCACCATGTTCACCAGAGCCGTATCGAACTGGCTCGGATCGGCGTCGATCAGGCACGGGCTCTCCAGCCCCGCCGCGTCCCGCAGGGGCACGACCTGCATGTCGACGTGGATGCGCGCCCCCGTCAGGGTCCGCACCATGTCGGAGACCGAAGCCACGCCGCGGCCGACGTCGAACACCTCGGGCTGGAGCGCCTGGCGCCGGGCGAAGGCCAGCAATTGGCCCGTCAGCTTGGCGGCGCGGGCGACGGTGTCCGAGATGGCGTCGACGTACCGGGTGCGGCGCTCCTCGGGGAGGTTCGGGCGCTTGAGCAGGTCGGTAGACGACTTGATCACGGTGAGCAGGTTGTTGAAGTCGTGCGCCACCCCGCCGGTGAGCTGGCCCACCGCCTCCAGCTTCTGGGATTGGCGGAGCTGCTCCTCGAGGGCTTTCCGCTCGGTGACGTCCCGACCCGCCGCGTAGAAGTGGTCGCCGCGCGGGACCACGTTCCACGAGATCCAGCGATAGGCGCCGTCGCGCGTCCTGAACCGGACATCGACGTCGTCGACGTCGCCGACGGCGATCACCCGCTCCAGCGCCTGTTCCGCGAGCGTCCGGTCGTCCGGGTGTACGAACGCGTCGAACCGGGCGCCGACCAGATCCTCGGAGGTCCAGCCGAGGGTCGCGGTCCAGGCCGGGTTCACCGCCCGGTACACGCCGTCGAAGCCGCAGACCACGAACAGGTCGCGGCTCGCCCGCCACAGGGTGTCGCGCTCGTCGGTCCGCTCGCGGGCGGCGGTCTCCAGGTGATCCTCGAGGCGGCGCCGGTCGGTGATGTCGTTGAACAGGATCGCGACGCGCCGCCGCGCCGGCTCGCCGACGCGCAGGGCATGGACGTCGAACCAGCGCCCCATCGACACGGCGGCGCTCTCGAAGCGCACCGAGCGCCCGGTCATGGCGACCGCACCGTAGGTCTCGAACCAGGACGGTTCGAGATCGGGAACGAGTTCGCTGACCCAGCGCCCCGCCGCGTTTCGCAGGCCGGTATGGCGCTCGAAGGCCGGGTTGACCTCGATCAGGCGGTAATCGACCGCGCGGCCCTCGGCGTCGAACCGCATCTCCACCACGCAGAAGCCGGCATCGATGGCCTCGAACAGGGTCTGGTAGCGCGCCTCGCTCTCGGCCAGGCGCTCCTCCTCGGTGCGGAAGCGAGTAACGTCCAGCTGACTGGCGAAGAAGTAGCGCAGCTGCCCGTCCGCATCGAAGACCGGGCTGACGTAGAGTTCGTTGCGGAACGGCCTGCCGTCGCGGTGATAGTTCAGGATCTCGACGACCACGTCGCGGCGGGCCGCAATGGCGTCGCGGACCTTGGCGACGTCGGCGGGATCCGTCCCGGGCCCCTGGAGGAACCGGCAGTTGCGGCCGATCAGGTCCTCCGCGCCGTAGCCGCACAGCTCCTGGAAGGCGCGGTTGGCGAAGACGATGGGATTGTCGGGCAGGTTGGGATCGGTGACGATCTGCGGCATGCGGGTCTTCTCCGCCGCCGTGAACAGGAGGTCGATCCCGGCCGCCGACGTGCGCTCGTTGCCGCTCGGCGCATGCACGGCGCTCGCGTTGTACGCCCGCAAACGCTCGATCTCGGCCTCGGCCTCCTGAAGGCGCCGACGCAGCGCGTCGTGTTCGACATCCATGCAGCGAAATCCCGCCCCCGCGTCGCCAGACCTGGCCGTCGGTCTCCCAACGGTCAGGCCGTCCGGCGGCTCCATACCGTATCTGCCGGGTCGGTCGCCATGAAGACCGGGGCCGGAAGACCCGGAACCGCGACGATTCAAATCAGCGCGGCGCGGACAGTCGGCGGCGGACGGGTCCGGGACCTCATGCTGTCAGGACCGCGGGAATCACCGAGCGCAGGCGGGAATAGCCGCGCGTGGATCGCGGCCAGGCGGTCTCGTCCCATGCACGGCGAACCCGGATGCAATCCTCCGGCAGGGCATCGGCCGACGGGCCCACCGGAGCCCAGGCGGTGACGACCGGACGATCCCCGGACCAGCCCGCCTCGACCGGGCCCGCTTCGCAGCCGAACTGCGCCGCGGAGCGTTGCAGCGCATCGGCCATCGCCTCGGCGTCGGCTGCCCGGACCCGCTCGGAGGCCCCGGGGGCATGGACCAGCAGGCCGCCGACGCGAACCACCCGGGAGTCCCCCAGCGGCAGGCTCTCCGGGTGCAGGTCGTCGAGATGCAGCAGCAGCGCGATGTCACCTGCCGGCACGGTCTCGGCCCGGGGCAGCGGGACCTCGCGGGGCGGCATCGCCTCGTCGAGGGCGTCCGGCTCCTCGTCGAGGCCGACGGGGTCGAAGCGGCCCTCCGTGTAGCGCCGGATGTTCTCGGCACGGGCGACATAGTGCTTCCCCCGGGTGTGCAGCCCCGCCACCCAGCGCCAGGACAGGGTGTTGCTCGCCGGATCGCCATCGACCAGGTGGTCCATGAAGAACGCGGCTCCGAGCGCCCAGGGCAGGCGCAGCGTGAAGATCCAGATCGAGGCGAACCACATCCGGGCGTGGTTGTGCAGCCAGCCGGTCTCGACGAGGTCGCGGGCCCAGTCGTCGAACCCGTCGATCCCGGTCCGGCCCTCGACCGCCATCGCGTAGGTGCGGCGCAGTCCGGGCTCGGCGGCGAGCCGCTCCCGGTCGCAAGCAACCCGGGCGTGGTAGTCCGTCCAGGCGGACGGGTGGGTCTCCAGATGGCCCTTAAAGTAGGTCCGCCAGAACACCTCGGACACGAACTTCTCGGCGCCGCCGTCGCCGAACGCGTTCTCGGCGGCGGCCGCGACTTCGGCCTCCGTGATCAGGCGCCGGCGCAGGTAAGGTGAGAGGGCCGAGGTGGTCGGCGCGCGGCCGGGACCGCGGTCGGTGTTGCGGCAGGCGGCGTAATCGGCCCCGGCTCCGGCCAGGAAGGCGGCGAGCCGGTCGAGCCCGGCGGCTCGGGTCATGGGGCGATTCACGGGAAAGGTAGGGTCCATGCCCCGCAGTTAGCGCGCCGCCCAAGCCGTGCGGATGCGACCCATTCCCCGGACCGCTCGAACGGGGGACGTACCCGAAACGCGGACGCACACGTTGCATCTCGGCGCCAGAACCATCAAACACACCCCAGATTTTCGGACCGTTCGGTGTGCCGCCCCAGGGCGAGGCGCGCCGAAGAGTCGGCCGTTCGACGCCGTCCGTGATCGTCCAAACAACAGGAACACGTGATGAAGACGCGCGCCGCGGTCGCGTGGGAAGCCAAGAAGCCTCTCACCATCGAGACCATCGACATCGAAGGGCCCAAGGCCGGCGAGGTTCTCGTCGAGCTGATGGCCACCGGCATCTGCCACACCGACGCCTACACCCTCTCAGGACTCGATTCCGAGGGCAAGTTCCCGGCGATCCTCGGCCACGAGGGCGCGGGCATCGTTCGCGAGGTCGGCGCCGGCGTGACCACGCTGAAGCCCGGCGACCACGTCATCCCGCTCTACACGCCGGAATGCCGCAACTGTAAGTCCTGCCTCTCGCAGCGCACCAACCTGTGCACCGCGATCCGGGCGACCCAGGGCCAGGGCGTCATGCCGGACGGCACCAGCCGCTTCTCCTGCGTCTCCACCGGCGGCAATCCCGGCGGGTCGAACACCGTGTTCCACTACATGGGCTGCTCGACCTTCTCGAACTTCACGGTCCTGCCGGCCATCGCGCTCGCCAAGATCCGCGAAGACGCCCCCTTCGACAAGATCTGCTACATCGGCTGCGGCGTGACCACGGGCATCGGCGCGGTGATCTACACCGCCAAGGTCTGGCCCGGCGCTAACGTGGTGGTGTTCGGCCTCGGCGGCATCGGCCTCAACGTGCTGCAGGCCGCCCGGATGGTCGGTGCCGACAAGATCATCGGCGTCGACATCAACCCGGAGAAGCAGGCCATGGCCCGCAAGTTCGGGATGACCCACTTCATCAACCCGAACGAGGTCGGCACCGACAAGGTGGTCCAGGCCATCGTCGATCTCACGGGCGGCGGCGCCGACTTCTCCTTCGATTGCACCGGCAACGTCCACGTGATGCGCCAGGCCCTCGAATGCTGCCATCGCGGCTGGGGCGAGTCGATCGTCATCGGCGTGGCGGAGGCCGGCCGCGAGATCTCGACCCGCCCGTTCCAGCTCGTCACCGGCCGGGTCTGGCGGGGCTCGGCGTTCGGCGGCGCCCGCGGTCGCACCGACGTGCCGAAGATCGTCGACTGGTACATGGAGGGTAAGATCAACATCGACGATCTGATCACCCACACCATGCCGTTGGACGAGATCAACCACGCCTTCGACCTCATGCACGAAGGCAAGTCGATCCGCTCCGTCGTCGTCTACTGAGGAAGACCGATCCGGGGCTCCCCGCCTGCAAGGCCGGGGAGCCCCGCGCACGTCCTCGCATTCTCGAAGACCCGGGCCCGCGATCCAGCCCCCGAGCGGGGCTCCCGCCTCCCGAGCAGGAGATCACAGCTGATGGAAACCGTCTCGAAGGCCCGCGCCCACGGCGGCACGCAGGGCGTCTACAAGCACGACGCGCAGACCACGGGATGCCCGATGACCTTCGCGGTGTTCGTGCCGCCCCAGGCCGAAAAGGGCCCGGTGCCGGTGCTGTGGTACCTGTCCGGGCTCACCTGCACGCACGCCAACGTCATGGACAAGGGCGAGTACCGCGCCGCTGCCGCGGAGCACGGCGTGATCATCGTGGCCCCCGACACCAGTCCGCGCGGCCCCGGCATCCCGGACGAGGAGGGCAACTGGCAGTTCGGCTCCGGCGCCGGGTTCTATCTGGACGCCACGCAGGCGCCCTATGACAAGAACTACAGGATGTGGAGCTACGTGACGGAGGAGCTGCCGGCCCTCATCGCGAAGGAGTTCCCCGCCGACATGACCCGCCAGGGCATCTTCGGCCATTCCATGGGCGGCCACGGCGCGCTCACCATCGCGTTGACCTACCCGGAGCGCTTCAAGTCCTGCTCCGCCTTCGCGCCGATCGCCCAGCCCGCGACGGCCGGTTGGTCGAAGCCGGCCTTCGAGAAGTACCTCGGGTCCGACACGGCCGCCTGGCGCGCCCACGACGCCACCGCGCTGATCGAGGACGGCAAGCGCTTCCCCGAGTTCCTGGTCGATCAGGGCACCGCCGACAGCTTCCTCCAGGACGGCCTGCGCCCCTGGCTGCTGGAGGAGGCCTGCAAGAAGGCCGGGATCGCACTGACCCTCAACATGCGCGAGGGCTACGACCACTCCTACTTCTTCATCTCGACCTTCATGGCCGACCACATCGCCTGGGCCGCCGCGCGCCTGAAGTAACATCGCGTCGGCGCCCCGCGCCGATCACGACCACGCCGCCGGGCGCGTCCCGGCGGCGTGACACCTCGGCTCCGCGCGGATGCGTGCAGCCCCTAATCGATGACCTCGACGATGCGCCGCGTCCGCGGCTCGACCAGCACGGGGTGATCGTTGACGATGGTGTAGTTGTAGTTCGGCAGCGCGAATTCGGCCGGCACGTCGTAATAGACCACACCGTCCTCCGGCAGGACGGTCCCGACCCGCACCGGCCCCGCGTAGGCGAAGGAGGGCCGCTGCTCGCCGATCGCGTAGATGCGGAAGCGGTCCCGCCGGTCGATCCCGAGGATGCTGTTGGCCGTGCCGACGGCGGCACCGATCGCGCCGCCGACCACGGCGCCGAGCGGGCCCGCGATGGCCTCGCCGCGCTCCCGACCGTCCTGCGCGCCGCGCGCCAGGCCTTGCGCGTGAGCCGGCGTCACGAAGCCGAGCATCAGCACGATCGGCAGGGAGATCCAGTGTCGCATGAGATCCTCGTCAAGCAGTGGAAACGGTAGCGACGGTCAGCGGCACCACGGGGCGGCCCCGCACCATCGGATCGGAGCCCGGTCGATGGATCCCGTCGTGACGGGATCGGAGGATGACGGCGCCGCGACCGACCGCTCCGCGGGGCGGTTGGCCTTCACCAGCATCACGGCCGAAAAACAGCAGAGTGCGAGGGCCGCGATCCAGAGGACGCCCCTCGCCGTTCGGATCGTTCGCTTGGACATGCGCGCGAGGGTGGGCGGCTTCAGTTAGCGAACCGTTTCACGCCCCGGCGCGCCCCTGATGCGCGCCGTCGAGATCCTGCCCAAGGGGGGGGCGCCCCGCTCGGGAGACCGGGCCCCCTCAGGCGCAGTAGGATTGCCCGTCGAGGCCGTGCGGCCGGCCGGCGGCGAGCAGCGTCTCCCAGACGGGCTCGGGAAGCGGCACGCCCTCGGCGAGGCGTTCCGCCTTCATGCGGCGCTCGGGCTCCCCGGGCAGCAGCACCGCGCCACCCGGCGCCGGCTGGGCGGAGGCGAAGAAATCGAGATAGCTGCGCGCCTCGGCCGCGATCGCGTCGTCCGAGCCGAAAGCGCTCGGCGTCATGTAGAGCGAGAGCATGCCGTTGCAGACCCGCCGCTTGCCCGGCCCCGCCGTACCGGAGCCGGTGAGCGCGCCGGCCAGGAGTTCGCACATCAGCGACAGGCCCGAGCCCTTGTGCTCGCCGAAGGCCCGGATCGCGCCCGTGCCCTTCTGATTGTCGCGGTCCGGCCCGTCGAGCGGGCCGAACAAGGTGGTCGGGTCGGCGCTGAGGCGGCCATCCGGCTCGATCAGCACGCCCTCGGGCAGGGGCTTGCCCCCCTGCGAAGCCACCAGGACCTTGCCCTCGGCGACCGCCGAGGTCGCGAAGTCGAGGACGATCGGGTCGCGCCCCGGAAGCGGAAAGGCGGCCGCGACGGGGTTTGTGGAGAAGCGTCGCTCCACCGAGCCGAACGGCGCGACGAGCAGGCTGCCGGCGACGTTGACGAAATGCACCGAGATCAGGCCCGCGGCGGCGGCACGCTCGGCCCATTCGCCGATCCGCCCGAGATGCCCGGCATGCCGCAGGGCGATGACCGAGACGCCGTGCTCACCGGCCTTGGCGATGCCGAGATCGGTGGCGAACGGGCCGGCGGTCTGGCCGAAGCCGTAATGGGCGTCCACCAGCGCGAAGGCACCCCCGTCGATCAGCACCTCGGGGCTGCGGTCGGCCACGAGTTCGCCGTCGCGCAGCCACGCGACGTAGCGCGGCACCCGGATGACCCCGTGGCTGTCGTGGCCGGTGAGGTTGGCGGCCACGAGGAACTGGCCGATCCGCCCCGCTTCCGCCTCCGAGCAGCCCTCCCGAACGAAGATGTCCCGCACGAAGGCGGTCAGTCCGGCGGCGTCGATCCGCATGATGGTCTATCTCCCGTCGTCGCGCCTCGTCGGGCGCGTTCGGGTAACGATCCTAGGCTTTCTTAACCCGCAAGGCGACCGGTTCGGGTGACGCGGGATAGACAATGAAGCGTTCCGCATGGCCCAATACAATCAACGTCGGGCACAAGAACCGGCGGCGGGACGGGAATGCCGATGAAGACGACGCGTCGCGTTTTCTTGACGGGTGCCGCTTGCGCGGCTGCGAGCGGCCTCGCCCCGGGGGTGATCCGATCGAGTCACGCGCAGGGCGCCGGCGCGACGATCCGGATCGGCATGGTGCTGCCGGTCACGGGCCCCGGCGCGGATGCGGGGCGCTTCGCCCTCAACGGCGCCAAGATCGCCCTGGAGGCGGTCAACAAGGCCGGCGGCGTGCTCGGCAAGCCGCTGGAGATCGTCACCGAGGACGACCAGACCACCAATCCCGGCGCCGTGCTGGCCTTCTCCAAGCTGGCCTCGCAGCCCGATCTCGTCGGCTTCCTGGGCTCGGTCCGCTCCACGCAGAACCACGCGATGGCGCCGGACATCCTCAAGACCGGCAAGCCGATGTGCTTCGGCGGCACCGACCCGGTGCTGACGCAGCTCGGCAACCCGTGGATGTTCCGCTTCCGGCCCAACGACAGCTTCTCGGCCCGGGTGATCGCCGAGCACGGCGTCAACGGCCTCGGCAAGAAGAAGTGGGCGATCATCCACTCCACCGACGCCTTCGGCACGAGCGGCGCCAAGGCGCTGACCGAGAGCCTGGGTAAGGTCGGCGCCACGGTCGTGCTCGACCAGGGCTACGCCAACCAGGGCCAGGACTTCACCCCCGTGGTGCTGGCGATCCGGCAGGCCGGGGCCGACGTGATCGGCTCGTACTTCACCTTCGAGAACGACCTCGGCATCTTCGCCCGCCAGCTCCGCCAGCTCGGCGTCACCGCCCCCTGGGTCGGCTCGCCCTCGATCACCAACGTCACGGCGCTGAAGCTCGCCGGGCCCTCGCTCTACGGGACCTACGGCGTGGCCGACTACGCGGAGGAATCGAGCGACGCGGCCCGGGCCTACGGCAAGGCCTACCGCGCCGCGACCAAGATCGCCCCCGACAACCAATCCTCCTGGACCTTCGACGCGGTGACGGTCCTGGCGCTGGCGATCAACAAGGCGGGCAAGACCGACCCGCAGGCGATCCGCGAGGCGCTGCTGGCGGTGCGGGGCCACGCGGGCGCCGAGGGCACCTACAACTTCGACAAGAACGGCGACGGCCTGCACGGCTACAACGTCGTGCGCAACGACAAGGGCACGATCACGTTCGACCGGCGCATCGACTTCTATCAGGGCTGAACACGTCGTCGCGGACGGGGCACGGGCGCGCACATGGACCTGATCCTCCAGCTCCTCTTCACCGGAATCGGCATCGGCTCGGTCTACGCCCTCGTGGCCCTGGGCTTCGTGCTGATCTTCCGCGCCACCAACGTCGTGAACTTCGCGCAGGGCGAGTTCTCGATGGTCGCGGCCTTCCTGATGGTGGTGTTCGCCGTCGATCTCGAGTGGCCGTACTGGCTCTCGGTG
Source organism: Methylobacterium sp. CM6246 (assembly GCF_054818005.1). Taxonomy (NCBI): domain Bacteria; kingdom Pseudomonadati; phylum Pseudomonadota; class Alphaproteobacteria; order Hyphomicrobiales; family Methylobacteriaceae; genus Methylobacterium; species Methylobacterium sp. CM6246. The sequence goes on along the minus strand of NZ_JBTXKY010000001.1, from coordinate 3,208,168 downwards.
CTGCTCACCATCGGCGGGATGGCTCTGCTCGGCGCCCTGTTCAACCTCGGCGTCTACTATCCCCTGCGCCACCGCACCTACCTGCCGGTGATCATCTCGACCATCGGCGCCTCGATCTTCCTGGCCAACACCACGCTCGCCCTCTACGGACCGCAGCCGCAGGTCCTGCCGCCGGTGTTCGAGACGCAGGGCTTCCTGCTCGGCCCGGTCTTCCTCGACAGCCAGTACCTGCTGATCATCGCGGTGACCGCGGCGCTCGTGGCGTTCCAGTACTGGTTCTTCGAGCACACCCTGGTCGGCAAGAAGCTCCAGGCGACCTCCCAGGACAAGGAGATGGCGGCGCTCCTCGGCATCCCGGTCGCCGGCATGATCATGCTCACCTTCGTCTACAGCGCCGTGCTCGGCGGCATCGCCGGCATCCTCGTGGCACCGGTTCTGTTCGTGTCGATCCAGATGGGTGCGACCATCGCGCTGAAGGCCTTCGCCGCGACGATCATCGGCGGGTTCGGCGACGTGACCGGCGCGATCATCGGCGGGCTGGCGCTCGGCATCATCGAGACCTTCGGAGCGGCCTACGTCTCGGTGCCGTACAAGGACGCCTTCGCCTTCATCGTCCTCGTGGCCTTCCTGGTCGTGCGCCCGCAGGGGCTGTTCGGCGAGCGTGTGGCGGAGAAAGCATGAGCGCCGATCCGACGACGGCCAACCCGACCCTCTCGGGGACCGCCCCCCGGCCCTCCCGGCCGATGCCGCTCGGCAGCCTCGCCTATGCGGGTTTCGCCGCAGCCGCCGTGGCGCTCGCCGCGACCACGCCGCTCACCGGCTACGTCCTCAACATCCTGATGCAGGCCGCGACCTACGCGATCGCGGTGATCGGGCTCACCGTCGTGCTCGGGCTGTGCGGCCAGATCAACCTGGCCCAGGCCGCCTTCTTCGGGATCGGCGCCTACGCGGTCGGCCTCGGCACGGTCGATCACGGCCTGAATTTCTGGCTGTGCCTGCCGATCGGGCTCGCGCTGGCGGTCGTGCTCGGGGCGGTGCTCGGCGCCTCGACGCTGCGGCTCGGCGGCCACTACCTCGCCATGGTGACGATCTCGTTCCAGCAGATCCTCACCCTGGTCCTGACCAACTGGATCCCGGTCACCCACGGCCCGGACGGGGTGCCGAACATCCGCCGCCCGGCGCTGTTCGCGGATGGACAGAGCTACCTCGCGCTGTGCGTGCTGGTCCTGGCGGTGGTCGGCTGGCTGGTCTGGCACCTGCCGCGGACCCGGCTCGGGCGCGCCATGCGGGCGGTGCGCGACAACGAACTGGCCGCGGGCGTCAGCGGGATCGACGTCTACCGCACCAAGGTCGCGGCCTTCGCCATCGGGGCGTTGCTGGCGGGCCTGGGCGGCGGCCTGTTTGCCGGCAGCTTCACGTATATCAGCCCGGACCAGTTCTCCTTCGCCGAGTCCATCGTCTTCCTGACCATGGCGCTGCTGGGCGGCGTCGGTTCGCCGGTGGGCGCGGTGATCGGCACGGGCCTGCTGATTCTGATCCCGGAATGGCTGCGCTTCCTCAAGGAGATCCCGGGCCTGTACCTGGCGATCTACGGGCTCGCGGTGATCCTGATCGTCGTGTTCATGCCCGACGGCATCTGGGGATTTCTGGGCGATCAGGTCCGGCGGCTGCGGCCTGCCAAGCCTGCGCCTGCGCCCGCCCCGGAGCTGACCCTGAGCCAGGAGCGCGACGCCTCGGCGACGCTGCTGACCGTGTCAGGCCTGTCCAAGCATTTCGGTGGCCTCAAGGCCGTGGACGCGATCGATTTCACCGTCACCCGCGGCGGCATCCACGCGCTGATCGGCCCGAACGGCTCGGGCAAGACCACGACGCTCAACGTCCTGTCCGGTCTCTACACGCCGACCGGCGGCAGCATGCGCCTCCAGGACCGGGACATCACCCGGTTTCCCCCGCACCGGCGCGCCGCGGTCGGGATCGGGCGCACGTTCCAGAACATCCGCCTGTTCCGTTCGATGAGCGCCCTGGAGAATGTGGTGATCGGCGCCGAGCGCCCGAACAACCCCCTTGGCGCAAGCGACCGGCCGGCGCTGGAGGCCCGGGCGCGCGCCGCCCTGGCCTTCGTCGGGCTGGAGGCGCGGGCGCAGGAGCCGATCTCGGGCTTCTCCTACGGGCACCAGCGCCTGATCGAGATCGCCCGGGCGCTCGCCGGCAACCCGACGCTGCTGCTCCTCGACGAGCCGGCCGCCGGGCTCAATTCCAGCGAGAAGAACGCCCTGACGGTGCTGCTGCGCCGGATGGCGGCCAAGGGCCTGACCATCCTGATCATCGACCACGACATGACCCTGGTCAGCGACGTGGCGAGCCACGTCACCGTCCTGAACTTCGGTCGGCGCATCGCGGACGGGGTCACCGCCTCCGTGCTGCGCGAACCCGCCGTGATCGAGGCCTATCTCGGGGAGGACGCCGCGACCGGGCCGGGCGCGGGGCTCCAGACCGCGTTGAAGACCGATCTCGCGCCGGCCTGAGCAGGATGAGCACCGCCGTGTCGAACCCGGTCCTGGAGATCCGCGACCTCACCGTCCGCTACGGCGAGATCGAGGCCGTGCGCGGGCTCTCGTTCGTGGTCGGCACGGGCGAGGTCGTGACCCTGCTCGGCTCCAACGGGGCCGGCAAGTCGACCACCCTCAAGGCGATCTCCGGCTTGGTGAAGCCGGCGGGCGGCAGCATCCTGCTCGACGGGCAGCCGCTCCACGGCCTGAAGCCCGAAGCGATCGTGCGCCTCGGCGTCGCCCACGTGCCCGAGGGGCGCCGGGTCTTCCCGGGGCTCACGGTGCGCGAGAACATCATGCTCGGCGCCTCGAACCGGTCCGGCGTCCCGAAACGCGCCTTGCGCGACGAGGTCGAGGCGATGTTCGAGCTGTTCCCCGACATCCGGCGCTTCGGCGACGCGCTCGGCTGGACCCTCTCGGGCGGCCAGCTCCAGATGGTGGCGCTCGCCCGCGGCCTGATGGCCAAGCCGCGCCTCCTGCTGCTGGACGAGCCCTCGCTCGGCCTCGCCCCGGTGATCGTCCAGGCGGTGTTCGCGATCATCGCGGAGGTGCGGCGCCGCGGCACGACGGTGCTGCTGGTCGAGCAGAACGCCCGCATGGGCCTGTCGGTGGCCGACCGCGGCTACGTGCTGGAGACCGGCCGCCTCGTCCTCGAAGGCGATCCGCAGGCGCTCTGGGCCAACGACGACATCCGCGCCGCGTATCTCGGCGGCCGCGCCGCGGCGGGCAGCGCCGCCTGACGCCGCAGCCCGGAACCGCCCGGACCGCGCCCGGTTTCACCGTCACAATCCCGAAGGCGCGGTGAGGCCTCTCGTGCGTGATCGCAAATCGGCCTCCCGGCGCCGCCTGCTGCAAGCCGGAGGCGCAGCCGTGACGAGCGCGATGCTCGCGATGCAAAGTGCCTCGGGCGCCGAGGTCGACCCCACGCGGCCGGCCGAGACTTCGGCGGGCCGCCGCGCGAAGAGTCTCGATACCGATTACTTCAAGGGCATGTACGCCACGGAGTCGGATCCGTGGCGCTTCGCCACGAGCCCTTACGAGCGCGACAAGTATGCGGCGACGCTCGCGGCCCTGCCGCGGGCCCGCTACGCATCCGGCCTCGAAGTCGGCTGCTCGATCGGCGTGTTCACGCATCAGCTCTGCCCCCGGTGCGACGCGCTGATCGGGCTCGACGTGGTCCCCTCCGTCCTGGACGACGCACGGGCGCGCTGCGCCGATTGCCCGAACGTGCGCTTCCAGCTCGCGGCCGTTCCGGGCGCATGGCCGGACGGGCGGTTCGACCTGATCCTGATCTCCGAGGTCGCCTATTATCTCGACCGCGCAGACCTCGCCCGGCTGGTCGCCCGGGTGGAGGGCTCGGTGCTCCCCGAAGCGGACATCGTGCTGGTCCACTGGCTCGGCGTCACCCATTACCCGCTCTCCGGCGACGAGGCGGCGGAAGGCTTCATCGCGGGCGCCCAAGGTTTTGCGCGGGTCCTGAAGCAGTCGCGAACCGCCGAGTATCGGCTCGACGTGCTGCGGGCGTTCAAGCCCGCTCCCTGAAGACGGTGATCGCGCGCGGCCCCGGGCCGGGTGCCGTCCGGGCAGGCGGCGCCGGCCTCACCGCGGCGGCGCCATGCGCGCCGTCTTCCGCTCCCGCGCCGTCGCGATGCCGTACAGGAGGAGGCCGGCCAGCATCAGCGCGAGGCCCGCGAGGGACTGGAGCGGCCGGACGGTCACGAGGTGGACCAGCATGAACAGCGTGACCGACAGGAAGATCATCGGGGTGACCGGGTAGCCCCAGGCCCGGAACGGCCGCGGTAGGTCGGGCCGGGCGATCCGGAGCTTGATCAGCCCGATCACGGTCAGGAACGAACACAGGATCAGGCTGAACTGGATGAAGTCGAGCACCGCCTCGAAGCTCTGGGTGAACAGCAGGATGGTGGCGACGCAGGCCTGAAGGAGAAGCGCGGCGCCCGGCACCCCGCGCCGCGTGCGCCGGGCGAACAGGCGCAGCAGCGTCACGTCCTCGCCCATCGCGACGGTGACGCGCGGGCCGATCCACATCATCGCGCCGATCGTCGGGATCAGCCCGGCGCAGATCAGCCCACCCACGACGCGGCCGCCCACATCGCCGAAGACGTGACGGCCGGCGATCACCGCGACCTCGACCTGGCCGGCGAGTTCGGCGGAGGGCGTCGTGTAGAGGAACACCGCGTTCAGCGCGATGGAGAGCGCGACGACGAGGCCGGTCCCGAGGAACAGCGCCCGCGGCAGGCTGCGCGGCGGGTCGGCGAGCTCGCCGACGATGTAGGTCGCGGCGTTCCAGCCCGAATAGGCGTACATCACGAAGACGAGGCTGATCGCGAAGCTGGCGCTGACGACCTGCGCCGGATCGAACGGAGCGGGCGAGAAGCCGATCGCCGCGCCGCCCCCTCGCGCGAAACCCGCCCCGATGAAGGCGATGATCAGCGCCAGCTTCAGCAGCGTGAACCCAATCTGGAACGCGCTGCTGTGGCGCGTGCCCCGCAGGTGGACGAGCGAGACGATCCAGATCGCCGCGAGGCCGAGCAGGAGCGGCGGCGCCCCGGGCAGCACCGCCTTGCCGTACTGGCCGAGCGCCATGGCGGCGAGCGCCACCGGCGCGGCGAAGCCGACGGTGCCCGAGAGCCACCCGGCCATGAACCCGACCGCCGGGCTGTAGATCTGCGTGAGGAGGTTGTACTCGCCGCTGGAGCGGGGAAACATCGTGGCGAGTTCGGCGTAGCAGAGCGCCCCGCACAGCGCGACCACGCCGCCGACGAACCACAGCAGCAGCAGCGTGAAGCCGGACGGGATGTCGGCGACCTGGAAGCCGAGGCTGGTGAAGACGCCGATGCCGATCATGTCGGCCACGACGATGGCCGTCGCCGCCAGCGTGGAGACGGTCGGGGCAGCTGCTGCAGCGCCGGATCGGTCGGTCATGACGTCGGCCCGTCGTGGCCAGCCGCCGGGACGGGATTCCTCGGCGGGTGCCCGGACCGCGTCGGCACGGCCGCGCCATCACCGTGCTAGCCGCGTTGCACATCGCGGTCACGCGGATGCAGGCCCCGAAGGTGCCGAGGCGTCCGTTTGCCGCGCGCAGGCTTCGCGTTCAGCGCAGCCGGTCCTGATGTTCGGTGCAGCGCTGCCGACGGAAGGACTGGAAATTCAAGTCTCGCATCGTATGGACTTGCGGAAGCGGTCTCGGTCGGTGCTGCCGGCGCACATCATGAGCAAGGCCGGCCGCTGCCGGAACGATCCCCCGCCGCCGCCGCGCGGCCCTCGCCCACGGATATGACGCTATGAGCGACACCCAGGACCGGACCGCGCTGGTGACGGGGGCGGCCCGCGGCATCGGGCTCGCCGCCGCGAGCCGGTTCCTCGCGGACGGGTGGCGTGTCGCCCTCCTCGACATCGACGGCCCGGCCGTGGCCGCCGCCGCCGTCGGGCTCGACCGGCCCGAGGCGGTGCTGGCGGTCACCGCGGACGTCTCCGATCCGCAGGCGGTCGCCGGCGCGATGCGGCAGGTCGCCGACCGGTTCGGGCGGCTCGACGCGCTGGTCAACAACGCCGGCATCGCGATCTTCAAGCCGCTGATGGAGACCACGTTCGACGATTGGTCGCGGGTGCTCGCCGTGAACCTGTCGGGGCCGTTCCTGTGCACGCAGGCGGCCGTCCCGCTGCTTTCCGAGCGCGGCGGCGCGATCGTGAACATCACCTCGATCTCGGGCCTGCGCGCCTCGACGCTGCGGACCGCCTACGGCACCAGCAAGGCGGCGTTGGCCCAGCTCACCAAGCAGCAGGCCGTCGAGCTGGCGCAGTTCGGGATCCGGGTGAACGCGGTCGCCCCCGGGCCGGTGGACACCGCGATGGCCAAGGCGGTTCACAGCCCGGAGATCCGCGCCGACTATCACGATGCCGTCCCGTTGGGGCGCTACGGCCTCGAGTCGGAACTCGCGGAGGCGATCGTGTTCCTCTGCTCCGAACGGGCCTCCTTCGTCACGGGCCAGCAGCTCGCCGTCGATGGCGGCTTCGAGGCGACCGGCATCGGCCTGAAGACCCTGCGCGGCGAACGGGGGGACTGAGTGGCACCCCCAGCCCTCGCGTCGCGGCGGCGATGGTGGCCGCGACGCGAGGGTCGGGCCGGCTTGGTGACCCACGGGACGTTCATCGGCCTGCGCCCGGCAACGCCCCGGCCCGCGTGAGGACCCCGTCTGTCGCAACGCATCGACTTCGGATAAAATCTACACTCATTCCGAGGTGCCGATGCCTGATCCCAATCCCAATCCCAATCCCAATCCTCCGTCACGTCCCACCGATCGCCTGCGCCACAAGACCGTTTCGGCCGCGGTCACGGAATCGCTTCGTCAGCGCATCCTGAACGGTGAGTTCGCGCCCGGGATCCAGCTGCGCCAGGATGCGCTGGCGGAGGAGTTCGGCATCAGCCGCATCCCGGTTCGGGAGGCGCTGCTGCAGCTGGAGGCCCAAGGGCTGGTCAGGATCGTGCCGCATCGCGGGGCGCTCGTGACCGGCCTGACCGTCGAGGAAGTGGAAGACATCTTCCGCCTGCGCGAGCAGCTCGAACCGCCGCTGCTGGCGCTCTCCGCACGCCGCTTCGGGGCGGCGGATTATCGGAGGCTGCGCGGCCTCACCGACGAGTACGGCGCGGCGCTCGAGGCTGGCCAGGTCGACCGATGGGGCGAGCTGAACCGAAGCTTCCACCTCGATCTGCTCCGTTACGCCGATCGCCCCCGCTCGCTCAGCATCGTCTCCGCCCTGCTGCAGGATTGCGATCGCCCGACGCGGCTGCAGCTGTCCGCCTCCGGGGACACCGCGCGTGCCGATCACGAGCACACGCAGATCGTGGCGCTCTGCGAGGTGGGCCGCATCTCCGAGGCGGCCGAACTCTTGCAAGCGCACATCGCGCACGCCGCCGTATCGCTGGTGGCGATCTACCGGAACGCCCCGGCCGGGTAAGCCCGCTGATTGTGCAGCTGTCGTCGCAGAGGACGCTTGACGCATCTGAAGATTTTATACAATCTACAGAAACGGAGCCGGTGGGGGGTGTCGTGGCTGAGCACGCGTTGGTGACAGAGGGGCTGACCAAGGCGTTCGGCGGTTTCACGGCCGTCCGGGACGTCGACTTTTCGGTCCGCCGTCACGCCATCCACGCGCTCATCGGCCCCAACGGCGCCGGCAAGACCACGTTCTTCAACCTGCTGACCAAGGTCCATACGCCGACCGGCGGACGCATCCTCTACGAAGGGGCCGACATCACGCACGAGAGTTCGGCGGCGATCGCCCGGCGGGGAATCGTGCGCTCGTTCCAGATCTCGGCGACTTTCCCGCACATGAGCGTGCGTGACAATGTCCGTGTCGCGCTCCAGCGGCGATTGGGGACGCAATATTGGTTCTGGCGCTCGATCCGATCGTTGTCCGTGCTCGACGACGAGGCCATGGTGCTTCTGTCCGAGGTCGGCCTTGCGGATTACGCCGACACGAACGCCGCCGATCTTTCCTACGGGCGCAAGCGCACCCTCGAGATCGCCACGACGCTTGCCCTCGATCCGCCCCTTCTTCTCCTCGACGAGCCGACCCAGGGCATGGCCCTCGACGATGTTGACCGGATCAAGCGGCTGATCCGGCGGATCGCCGTGGGTCGCACAATCCTGATGGTCGAGCACAACATGTCGGTGGTGGCGGACCTCTGCGACGCGATCACCGTGCTCCAGCGCGGCGAGATCCTCGCCCAGGGCAGCTACGCCGAGGTCTCCAACGATCCCGGCGTTAAGGCGGCCTATCTCGGAGGCGGACATGCCTGAGACGGACTTGCCCGAGACGGACCCGCCCGAGACGGACTCGCCCGAGACGGACTTGCCCAAAAAGGACTTGCCTGAGCCCACCATCGCCCTGCAGATCCGCGGGCTCGAAGCCTGGTACGGCGAGAGCCACGTCCTGCACGGGATCGACCTCACGGTGCGCGAGGGCGAGTGCGTGACCCTGCTCGGCCGCAACGGTGCCGGGCGCAGCACCACGCTCAAGGCCATCCTGGGCCTGACCGACCGGCGCGCCGGCTCGGTGCGGGTGCGCGGGCAGGAGACGATCCGGCTCAGCACGCACCGGATCGCCCGGCTCGGCCTCGGCTACTGCCCGGAGGAGCGCGGCATCTATCGCTCGCTCACGACCCAGGAGAACCTGACCCTCCTGCCCCGCCTCGGCCCCGACGGGATGTCGGTGGCCGAAGTGCTGACGCTGTTTCCGAACCTGGCCGAGCGGGCCGACAGCGGCGGCGGCCGCCTCTCGGGCGGCGAGCAGCAGATGCTGGCGCTCGGCCGCATCCTGACCACGGGCGCCCGCATCCTGCTGCTGGACGAGATCACCGAGGGCCTCGCCCCGGTCATCGTCGAGGCGCTCGGCCGGGCGGTGGCCCTGCTCAAGAGCCGCGGCTTCACCATCGTGCTGGTCGAGCAGAACTTCCACTTCGCCCGGCACCTCGCCGACCGCCACTACGTGATCGAGCACGGACGGGTCGCGGCCGAGATCCCGGCCGACGCGGTGGCGGCACGGGAGGCCGAGGTCGGGCGCCTGCTCGGCCTCTGAGTCTCATCCCGAAAGGCGGCTGCCGGCTTTCGGGACACGACGATGCACAGACAACGCTCCGGCAGGGGCAAGTATTCGGGACGAACAGGAGGCGGGAACATGCGGTCACGGTTCATCGGTTACGTGCTCGGCGCGTCGCTCGCGTCGGCCCCCCTGTCGATCCCCCTGCCGGCGCTCGCCGCCGAGGCGATCAGCGACGGCGTCGTCAAGATCGGCATCCTCAACGACCTGTCGGGCATCTATTCCGACTTCACCGGGCGCGGCTCGGCCGTGGCGGCGCAGATCGCCATCGACGAGATGGGCGGCAAAGTGCTGAACGCCCCCATCGAACTCATCGCGGCCGACCACCAGAACAAGCCCGACATCGCCGCCAACCTCGCCCGGGAATGGTTCGACCAGGGCAAGGTCGACATGATCGCCGACTTCCCGACCTCCTCGACGGCGCTTGCCGTGATGGAGATCGCCAAGCAGAAGAACCGGGTGACGATGCTCTCGGCCGGGGTCGCCATGGCGGCGATCAACGAGAAATGCTCGCCGCTCAACGCGCAGTGGATGGTGAACACCTACGCGCTCGCGGCCGGCACCGCCAAGGCGCTGCTGAAGACCGGCCGCAAGACCTGGTACTTCGTCACCGCCGACTACACCTTCGGCCATTCCCTCGAGAAGGACGCCTCCGCGGTGGTCGAGGCCGAGGGCGGCAAGGTGCTGGGCGTGTCGCGCCATCCCTTCCCGGGCGGCGACTTCTCCTCCTTCATGCTGAAGGCGCAAGGCAGTGGCGCCCAGGTGATCGCGCTGGCCAATGCCGGCAGCGACACGATCAACGCCGTCAAGCAGGCCGCCGAGTACGGCATCGGGCGCGGCGACAAGCAGGTGATCGCCCCGCTGCTCACCTACATCACCGACGTGAAGAGCCTCGGCCTGGCCAAGGCCCAGGACATGTACCTCACCGAAGCCTTCTACTGGGACTACGATGACCGCTCGCGCGCCTTCGCGGAGAAGTATTTCGCCAAGATGAAGCGCATGCCGAGCGCGTCACAGGCGGCGGTCTACTCGGCCGCGCTCAGCTACCTGAAGGCGATCGAGGCGGCGGGCACCGACGAGGCCGGCGCCGTGATGGCCAAGCTGCGCACCATGACCATCGACGACGCGGTGATCCGCAACGGCACGCTGCGCGCCGACGGCGCCCTCGTCCACGACATGCTGCTCCTGCAGGTGAAGAAGCCGGCGGAATCCAAGCGCGACTGGGACTTCTACAACGTCCGGGCGGTCCTGAAGGGCGACGACGTGTTCCCGAAGCCCTCGGATGCCTGCCCGCTCAACGCCAAGGGCTGAGGCCGTCCCCACGCTCCGCGCGGACGGTCTCCGTGCGGTTCCCGCCCCTCGCAGCCGCCGGTGACCCCCCGATGGACATCACCCTCCAGGCCTTCATGGCCCAGCTCACCATCGGCCTCATCGGCGGTTGCTTCTACGCCCTCCTGAGCATGGGGCTGGCGATCATCTTCGGGCTGCTCAACATCATCAACTTCACCCATGGGGCGCAGTTCATGATGGCCGCGTTCCTGGCCTGGATCGGGCTGACCCAGATCGGGCCCTGGCTCGGCTATCCCGACTTCCAGATCAGCTTCTGGGTCGCGCTGGTGCTGGCCCCGCTCTGCGTCGCCCTGTTCGGCATGCTCATCGAACGCACGCTGCTGCGCCGGCTCTACCATCTCGACCACCTCTACGGACTGCTCCTGACCTTCGGGGTGGCGCTGGTGATGGAGGGGGGCTTCCGATACGTGTTCGGCGTCTCCGGCCAGGGCTACGAGCCGCCGGAGATCCTGCAGGGGCCGGTCGATGTCGGCTTCATGCTGCTGCCGAAGTACCGCGTCTTCGTGGTCGTGGCCTCGCTGCTGATCTGCGTCTTCACCTGGTTCCTGTTCGAGCGGACCAAGCTCGGCGCCTACCTCCGCGCCGGGACCGAGAACCCGCGCCTGCTCCAGGCCTTTGGCATCAACGTGCCGGTGATGATCACCCTGACCTACGGGTTCGGCGTGGCGCTGGCCGGCATCGCCGGGGTGCTGGCCGCGCCGATCATGCAGGTGACGCCGCTCATGGGCGGCAACCTGCTCAACATCGTCTTCGCTGTGGTGGTGATCGGCGGCCTCGGCTCGATCCTCGGCGCGATGATGACCGGGCTCGCCCTCGGGCTGATCGAGGGGCTGACCAAGGTGGTCTACCCGGAGGCCTCGACCGTGGTGGTCTTCGTCATCATGGCGCTGGCCCTGCTGGTACGCCCGGCCGGCCTGTTCGGCCGCGAAGTCTGAGGGGAGCCGATGTCGAACACCTTCAAGATTGTCCTGGTCCTGGTCGCGCTCGCCCTGGTCGTCCCCTTCGTGCCGGGGCTGATCTACCCGGTCTTCGTGATGAAGGTGATGTGCTACGGGCTGTTCGCCTGCGCCTTCAACCTGCTCCTGGGCTTCACCGGGCTCGTGTCCTTCGCGCACGCCGCCTTCCTGGGCAGCGCCGGCTACGTCACCGGCGCCCTGATGATCCGGTTCGGCAACCACCCGCTGGGGATGCCGGCGGCCTTCGTGGCGGGCGTCGCCGCGGCGGCTCTGGTTGGCTTCGCCATCGGCGGCCTGGCGATCCGGCGGCGGGGCATCTACTTCGCGATGATCACTCTGGCGCTCTCGCAGATCGTCTATTTCCTGGCGGTGCAGATCCGCTGGACCGGCGGCGAGGACGGGCTCCAGGGCATCCCGCGCGGCAGCCTGTTCGGGCTCGACCTCACCTCCGACACGGTGATGTACTACGTGACGCTGGCGCTGTTTGCGGCGGGCTTCCTGTTCGTGGACCGCGTGGTCCACTCGCCCTTCGGCCAGATCCTGCAGGCGGTGCGGGACAACGAGGCGCGGGCGACGTCGCTCGGCTACGACACCGACCGCTTCAAGCTTCTGGCCTTCGTGATCTCGGCGGCGGTCGCCGGCTATGCCGGGGCGATGAAGGCGCTGGTGTTCCAGCTCGTCTCCCTCAACGACGTTTCGCTGCACACCTCGACCGAGGTGGTGCTGATGACCCTGCTCGGGGGCGTCGGCACGATCTTCGGGCCGCTGCTCGGGGCCGGGCTGGTGGTCGGGCTGCAGAACTACCTCGCGACCATCGGCGACCTCGTGACCGTGGTGATCGGCCTGATCTTCATCGTCTGCGTCTCGTTCTTCCGGCGCGGCGTGGTCGGCGAGCTTCTGCACCTGCGCCGCCGCCGGGCCGAGCGGATCAAGAGGCGTCCGGTCCTCATCGCCACCCACGAGACAGCCCCGGCCGCCGAGGCGGTCTGAGGCACCCCCTGCCCCGATGGGCAGGCCGATTTCGCCGCCGCGCCGTGTGAGGCGTGGGCGAAGCCATGGCCGCGCGAGCCGAGTGCGGTGCTGTTCAACCCGTTGATCGAAAAGGAAATTCGACCATGTGGACCGGTGTCATTCCCGCCGTCACGACCAAGTTCAAGTCCGACGGCAGCCTCGACCATGCCGAGATGGAGCGCTGCTTCGGCCTCCAGATGGACGCCGGATGCGACGGCATCATCGTGTGCGGCTCGCTCGGCGAAGGGCCGATGCTGTCCCAGGACGAGCGCATCGACGTGCTCAAGCGGGCCCAGTCGGTCACCAAGGGCAAGCCGACCCTGCTGACCGTGTCCGAGGCGGGCACCCGCGAGGCCTGCGACCTCGCCGCCAAGGCGGCCAAGGCCGGCGCCAGCGGCCTGATGGTGGTACCGAGCCCGATCTACCACACCGATCCGGCCGAGACGGTCGAGACCCTGCGGGCCGTCGCGGCCGCGGGCGACCTGCCGGTGATGATCTATTCCAACCGCGTCGCCTACCGGGTCGACGTCACGCCCGAGATCATGGAGGACTTGGCCGCGGATCCGCGGTTCGTGGCCATCAAGGAATCCTCCGACGACATCCGCCGCACCACCGAGATCATCAACCGGCTGGGCGACCGCTACGCCGTCCTGACCGGCGTCGACAACCTCGCCCTGGAAGCGCTCGCGGTCGGCGCCTGCGGCTGGGTCGCCGGCCTCGTCTGCGCGTTCCCGTCGGAGACGGTCGCGATCTACCGGCTGATGCAGGCGGGGCGCACCCAGGAGGCGCTGGCGATCTACCGCTGGTTCCGGCCGCTCCTCGACCTCGATGTCTCGACCTACCTGGTCCAGAACATCAAGCTCGCCGAGTGCCTCGCGATCAACTCGACCGAGCACGTGCGCGGTCCGCGCAAGCCCCTGTCCGGGGCACGGCGGGCCGAGGTCGAGGCGATTGTGCGCAAGGCGATCGAGAGCCGCCCCGCCCTGCCCGCAACGGCCTGATCGCGGGCGGCGGGACCCGGGTTCGGCTCAGCGGCCGATCCCGGTCCCGCCGCCGATCGGGGCGACCGCGTTCGGCCCGGTGTTGGGAGCCGGCGTCGCGGCCTGATTCCGCTGGATGTCCATCCGCAGCGTGTTGTCCTGCGTCGTCTGCTCCTGGCGCAGCGACCGCAGCTGGTTGTTGTTTTCCATGGACTGGTTCGCGGCGTTGGGATTGTTCTGCTGCACCTGAGCCCGGACGGGGGTCGCGAGAAGCGGCGACAGGCAGAGGCCGGCGAGGAGGATGGCGCGCATGGTCAGCTCTGGAGTTCGATGGGGTCACCGAGTCGACGCGCGCGCCGGCCGCCAAGTTCCGCCGATCTCAGACCGTCTGGCCGGCGTCGCCTTCGGGGAACCGCTCAGCAGCCGATGCAGACCCGCGGATCCCATTTCGGCAGCGGCTTCAGCGGTGGCAGCACCCTCTGCAACGGGGCCGACGTGGTCACGCTCTGCTGGGGAAGCACGACCACGGTGGTCCGCTCGTCTGGAGCGGCGACCACGATATCCTGAGCCGGCTCACCCGCGTCGGGACGGGCGATACTGCCGGTCAGATCGCGATCGACCGCCCGGGCGGAGCCGAGGCTGAGCGAGACGGCGAGGCCGGCGGCGACGAGGCGGATGACGGTCACGGGAAACTCCGCCGGCACAACGGGATGCGGGCGGCGGGGTTCAATCGCCCGTCCCGGTTTGCCGGCGGTGTATCGCGTTCCGATCCCGGCGTCCGCCGTGACGGCGCCGCGCGTCGTGTCAGGATCGTCGCGGGCGTACCGACGAGGCCGGCAGGATCGTCGCGTGCCAGCGGTTGTCACCCTGGGGCACCCACGGCCGCTCGATCGGGTGTTCGGGCAGCCGGTACTCGACCTGGATCGGCCCGACCGGTAACCCGCCCGCCAGCGCGAGTGTCCGCGGCGGCGGGCGTTTCGCCAGCCGGACCGGATGCGCTCCTGCCGCGAGCCGGCGCCGGTCGTGCCGATGAAGCCGGGCGTAGCGCTTGCGCATCTGGGCAAGTCGTATTTGCGCAACGCGCATCTTGGCGCGCCGCAATTGGGCGAGCCGCACCTTCGCCCGCGGCCGCCGCGCGGCCGTCGCGAGGCGGGTCGGGCGCTGCGCCAGCTCGACCAGGCTCGGCTTGTCGTAGCTGACCGGCGCGACGCGGTTGGCCACCGTAATGCAGCCGGTGCAGATCGAGCCTGAAAGCTGCTGCCACGTCCGTTGCTGTCGCTCCGCGATGAGCGCGCTGCGATCGACCGCCGGGCGGGGTTGTTCCGCGCTTCGGCCAGCGGGAACGGCCGCAACGATCGACGGCGACAGGACGGCGAAAGCAGCAAGCGCCGCCATCAGGGAATGTGCAACGCTCTTCATGACCCATCTCGGCGGCTGTCCAAAGCCGCCAAGCTTCTCGTTGCCGCGTGGGCGCCGCCGAGCAAACCGTTTTCTTGAAGAGTCGGTATTCAATACGCAGGCAGCGAACCCGGTCTTGGACCGGCCGTGCCGACGATGCTTCCGTCCGGACGGGTTGAGCGGGCCAAGATTATCACGGGATTTCCGGTTATCTACAAGTATTGTTTGTTTATTTGGAAGTTACGCTTGGCCATGCGGGTTGGACATATGGCTTAATCCGTGGTTAACATCGACTCCCATAGCCGTGATTAGGGCTGCGGCATCGCATCAGGGCGATCATGATCAATGTTAAGCGGATTGCGGTCCTAGGTATGCTGCTGTCGGCGGGGGCGTGCTCGCGCCTGCCGAACGTGCCGACGGCCTACAGCGCGTTGCCGCGCACCCCAGTGTCCGTCGCCGCGACGCCGGTGGCCGCGGCCCCGGAGGCCCAAGCCGAGGCGGTCGCCACCCTGCCGCGCATCGTCATACCGGGGACCATGACGACCCCGGTCCCGGCGTTCGAGCCCCGGGGCCTGAACCCGGGTGCGGCCCTGGACTCGTCCCGGCGCAGCCGCCTGGCCTGGGAGGCGTTGCGTCCCGCCGATCTCCTGAGACCGCCGGCCCTCGCCGCCGGCCGGTCGGCCGCGTCGACGATCCCGGCGCAGACCTACGATCGCGACGCGGCGATGGAGCGCCTCCTGAAAGGCGGCCACGCGGCCGCGAGCGGCATCTGCTCGGGCTGCTGAGCCTGCGCCGCCGGGCGGGGCATGGTTAGCCGATCGCGTCCGAAGGCTCTGCCGGTTTACGCGCCGTTAACGTGTCCTCCCCAAGTTGCAGCGAGCGACCCGAGGGAGGCGTGGCATGGGTGCCTTGAAGGCTGAAGACGAGCAGGCTGTCGATCGCCTGACCCTGCGGCTCCTCCAGGACGCCTATTGCGACCTCGCGGCCGTGCTCCGCGGGGCCCAGCCCGCGGCGGCCGCGGCCATTCTCGCCGTCATGGAACAGCGCGTCACCGACGTCCTCACTCGGATCTGCCAGCAGGGTTCGGAGGGGCCCGCCTCGGCCGGCATCGCGATCGCCGTCGGCGAACGGATCGGCGAGATCATGGATCAGGCCCATGGCCGCGACGGGCAGGCGGCGCTGGCAGCCTGAAGCCGGCTCAGCTCATCGCAGCGTTGGGCCGCCTGACGGCCCGCACAGATCCCTCGGCCATTGCCAGCGCCGCCATCGCCGGACCATCCTGCCTCGGATGCGTCCGCCCGTCCCCCTGTCCGCCGTCCGGATCTTCGAGGCCGCCGCGCGGCGGCGCTCATTCAAGGCGGCGGCGGGCGAGCTGAACCTGTCGCCGAGCGCGGTCAGCCACGCCGTCCGAAAGATGGAGGAGACGCTCGGCGTCGCCCTGTTCGAGCGCAACGGGCAAGGCATCACGCCGACCCCGGCCGGGGAGGCCTTGTGCGACCATGTCGGCCGGGCCTTCGCCGAGCTGAACCGCGGCCTCGACCTCGTGGCGAATCGCGGGCCCCAACTGCTGCGCCTCCATTGCGCGCCGAGCTTTGCCGCGCAGTGGCTCGTCCCGCGCTTGGCGCGCTTCCTCAGCGAGCATCCGGGCTTCGAGGTTCGGCTGGCCGCCGGCATGGACTACGCCCGCTTCATCACCGACGAGTTCGACGCCGACATCGTCTACGGGCCGCCCCGGGGCGAAGGCCTCGTGCGCATGCCGCTCGGGTTCGAGACGGTGACGCCCCTCTGCGATCCCGAGCGCGCCGCCCGGATCGCCGGCCCCGCCGACCTGTTCGCGCAGACCCTGATCCAGAGCGACAATAAGCAGGTGCGCTGGACTCACTGGTTCGAGCGCAACCAGCTGGCCGCGCCGCCCACCGCCGCGATCCGCTTCGACCGGAGTTTCCTCGCCCTGGCGGCGGCGGCGGACGGGCTCGGCGTCGCCCTCGAATCGACCCGGCTCGCCGAGCGGGAGATCGCCGCCGGTCGCCTGGTCGCGCCGCTCGCCGGGCGGGCGGAGGACATCGGCTACGTCGGCCACCATTTCGTCTGCCCGGCCGATGCCCGCCGCCGGGCGCCGCTGCGGGTCTTCGCGCGCTGGCTCGCCCAGGAACTCGCGATCGAGCTGGCCACCGAGCTGGTTTGACACCCTCGGCAGGTGAATCCCATTCACCTGAGGGTGTAGGATTCGCGTTTGTCGCGGCCGGTCTCGCCGGGCCAATGTCGCCTCCAACGAACAAGACGCGAGGAAACGTCACCGCGAGGCCGCCGATCCCCGGATCGCGATCGCCGGCCGGCTGGCGCCTCCGTCGCGACGACAGGCTTCGATCTCGCACCCGCGCGGATCGCCGGGAGGGTCCCATGCTGTTGAACGATCGGGTCTGCGTGATCACCGGGGCGGCCTCCGCCCGCGGCATCGGCAAGGCCACCGCGCGCCTGTTCGCGCAGTATGGCGCGCGCATCGCCGTGCTCGACCTCGATGCGGGCCAAGCCGAGGAATCCGCCCGCGAGATCGGGGCCGGCCATGTCGGCCTCGCCTGCGACGTGACCGACCGGGCCGCCTGTTCCCGGGCCGCCGAGGAGGTCGTGGCCCGGCTCGGGCGCATCGACGTGCTCGTCAACAACGCCGGCATCACCCAGCCGCTCAAGATCATGGACATCGCGCCGGAGAATTACGACGCGGTCACCGACGTGAACCTGCGCGGCACCCTCTACATGAGCCAGGCCGTGATCCCGGGGATGCGCGGCCAGGGCTCGGGGGCGATCGTATGCATGTCCTCGGTCTCTGCCCAGCGCGGCGGCGGCATCTTCGGAGGCCCGCATTACAGCGCGGCCAAGGGCGGCGTTCTGGGCCTCGCCAAGGCCATGGCCCGGGAACTCGGCCCCGACGGGATCCGGGTGAATTCCGTGACGCCCGGCCTGATCCAGACCGACATCACGGGCGGCAAGCTCACCCCCGAGCTCAAGGTCGAGATCGCGAAGGGCATCCCGCTGGGGCGCCTCGGGGTGGCCGACGACGTCGCCAACGCTTGCCTGTTCCTGGCCTCCGACCTGTCCGCGTACATCACCGGCGCGGTGATCGACGTGAACGGCGGCATGCTGATCCATTGAGAGGCACGCCATGACGTCTCCGTCCTCGACCGAACGGCCCCGTGCGGGGTCCAACGTCTCGCTCAGCGAGCGCGCCTACCATATCCGCCGCCATGCCCTGCGCATGGGCGAGGTCCAGGGCCAAGGCTACATCGCCCAGGCGCTCGGCATCAGCGACGTGCTGGCGGTGAGCTACTTCCACGCCATGGCCTACCGGCCGGAGGATCCCGAATGGGAGGGCCGCGACCGGTTCCTGCTGTCGATCGGCCACTACGCCATCGCGCTCTACGCCGCGCTGATCGAGGCGGAGATCATCCCGGAGGATGAGCTGACGAGCTATGGCGGCGACGACAGCCGCCTGCCGATGTCGGGCATGGCCCCCTACACGCCGGGCATGGAGATCACCGGCGGCTCGCTCGGCCACGGGCTCGGGATCGCGGTGGGCATGTGCCTCGGTCTGAAGCGGAAGGGCTCGAAGAGCGTCGTCTACAACCTGTTCTCCGACGGCGAGCTCGACGAGGGCTCGACCTGGGAGGCCGCCATGTCGGCGGGCTCGTTCAAGCTCGACAACCTGATCGGCCTCGTCGACGTGAACGGCATGCAGGCCGACGGCGCCTCCACGGGGGTGCTCAACTTCGAGCCGCTGGCTCCGAAATTCGAGGCGTTCAACTGGTTCGTGCAGCGGGTCGACGGCAACGACCTCGACGCGCTGGTGGCTGCCTTCGATGCGGCGCGCCATCACCCGGGGCCGCAGCCCCGGATCATCATCTGCGACACGCGCATGGCCAAGGGCGTGCCGTTCCTGGAAGCGCGCGAACGCAATCACTTCCTGCGCGTCGAGCCGGACGAATGGCAGCGGGCTTTAGCGGTCCTGGACGAAGGGAGGGTGCGGTGAGACGCTCGAAATACGAGAGACCCGCCCCGCGGGAAGGCGGCAGCCTCAAGACCTCGGCGATGATCGCCTCGCTCGCCGCCCCCGGGCAGCGCACCAGGGCCGCGCCGTTCGGACATGCCCTGGTCGAACTCGCCAAGACCCGGCCCGACATCGTCGGCCTGTCGGCGGACCTGTCGAAATACACCGACCTGCACATCTTCGCGCAGGCCCATCCTGAGCGGTTCTACCAGATGGGGATGGCCGAGCAGCTCCTGATGAGCGCGGCGGCCGGGCTCGCCCGCGAAGGCTTCACGCCCTTCGCCACCACCTACGCGGTGTTCGCCGCCCGCCGGGCCTACGACTTCATCTGCCTGGCGATCGCCGAGGAGAATCTCGACGTCAAGATCGCCTGTGCCCTGCCCGGCTTGACCACCGGCTACGGCCCGAGCCACCAGGCGACGGAGGACCTCGCGATCTTCCGCGGCATGCCCAACCTCACGATCATCGATCCGTGCGACGCGCACGAGATCGAGCAGGTCGTGCCGGCCATGGCCGCCCATAAGGGGCCTGTGTACCTGCGGCTCCTGCGCGGCAACGTCCCCCTGGTGCTCGACGAGTACGGCTACACGTTCGAACTGGGCAAGGCCAAGACGATCCGCGACGGGCGCGACGTGCTGATCGTCTCCTCCGGGCTGATGACCATGCGGGCGCTGGAGGTGGCCGAGGCGCTGCGCGACGACCGGATCGACGTGGCGGTCCTGCACGTGCCGACGATCAAGCCCCTGGACGAGGCGACGATCCTGCACGAGGCCCGACGTGGCGGACGCCTCGTTGTGGTGGCCGAGAACCACACGGTGATCGGCGGCCTCGGCGAAGCGGTGGCGGGCGTGCTGATGCGCAGCGGAACGATGCCGGAGCGCGGCTTCCGCCAGATCGGCCTGCCGGACGCATTCCTCGACGCCGGCGCCCTGCCCACGCTCCACGACCGCTACGGGATCTCGGCCGCCGCGATGGCGCGGAGCATCCGCGGATGGCTGTGAGCCGCCTCGCCTTCGTCGGCCTCGGCGCCATGGGCCTGCCGATGGCGGGTCACCTCGTGGCCGCGGGTTTTTCCGTGCGCGGCTACGACGTCCGGGCGGAGAGCCGCGCGGCCCTCGCGGCAGCGGGCGGCGAGCTGGCCGGGACCCTGGCGCAGGCGGCCGACGGCGCCGACGCGCTCGTGCTGATGGTGGTCAACGCCGCCCAGGCCGAGGACGTGCTGTTCGGACAGGGTGCGCTCGACGCCCTCGCCCCGGACGGGATCGTCGTCCTGATGGCGACCTGTCCGCCGGGGGCCGTGGAGGCCATCGCGGCGCGCGTCTCGGCCACGGGCCGCCGGTTCGTGGATGCCCCGGTCTCGGGGGGCGTCGTCGGGGCCAAGGCCGCCAAGCTCACGATCATGGCCGCGGCGCCGGCCGCAACGCTTGCGGAGATCCGCCCGTTGCTCGACGCCCTGGGTGACCGGATCTTCCATGTCGGCGAGCGGCCGGGCCAGGGCGCCACCGTCAAGGCGGTGAATCAGCTGTTGTGCGGCGTCCACATCGCGGCCGCCGCCGAGGCGATGGCTCTGGCCGGCCGGGTCGGGGTCGATCTCGCGGTGGTGCTGGAGATCCTCTCGGGCTCGTCGGCGTCGAGCTGGATGCTGCGCGACCGTGGCCCCCGCATGCTGGAGGGCGAGCCGGAGGTCACCAGCGCGGTCGACATCTTCGTCAAGGATCTCGGCATCGTGCTGGAGGCCGGCCGAAGCGCGGGGGCGGCGCTGCCGCTCGCGGCGCTGGCCCATCAGCTCTTCGTCTCGACATCGGGCCGCGGCGACGGCACCGCCGACGACAGCCAAGTGGTGCGCGCCTATCGCGCCCTCAACGGGACCTGAACGTGCGGGCACGGCAGCGGTGAAGTGTCGGCGTTTGTGCGCCGCCACGGCTTGTCCCCGCGCCGCTGAGCCTGGATGATCCGCGCCGGAGCGAGAGACGGCGCGTGAGACGCACAGAAGCGGTCCCCCGGATACCGGTATCGGACCGCGAAGACTGAAGGGACGCACGAATCCACACGACCGGTCAACGGCGGGGATCGCGCGGCTCGGGACGACCCAGGGAGTGAAACCATGCGCGACACGCGCTTCAGCCGCCGCAGCCTGCTCGCCGGCGCGACCGCCGTGCCGGTCTTCGGCATCCTGACCCGGCGCGGGCAGGCGGCCGAGTTCTCCTACAAGCTCGCCACCGGCCAGGACCCGACCCACCCGGTCAACATCCGGGCGCAGGAGGCCCTCGACCGGATCCGCGAGGCGACCGGCGGGCGCCTGGAGATCAAGCTGTTCCCGGCCAACCAGCTCGGTTCGGACACCGACCTGCTGGCGCAGGTGCGCAACGGCAGCGTCGAGTTCTTCAACCTCGCCACCTCGATCCTCGCCACCTTCGTGCCGGCCGCGAGCCTGCCCAACACCGGTTTCGCATTCAAGGATTACGACGCGGTCTGGTCGGCGATGGATGGCGGCCTCGGTGCCTACGTCCGGGCCGAGATCGCCAAAACGCCGATCCTCACCGTCTCCAAGGTCTGGGACAACGGATTCCGGCAGATCACCTCCTCGACCCGCGAGATCAGGACCCCCGAGGACCTCAAGGGCTTCAAGATCCGGGTGCCGCCGGCGCCGATGCTGACCTCGCTGTTCAAGGCGCTCGATGCCGGCGCGGCGCCGATCAATTTCAACGAGCTGTACTCCGCGCTCCAGACCAAGGTGGTCGAGGGGCAGGAGAATCCGCTTGCCATTACGGCGACGGCCCGGCTCTACGAAGTGCAGAAATCCTGCAGCCTGACCGGGCATGTCTGGGACGGCTACTGGATTTTGGGCAACAAGAAGGCTTGGCATCGCTTGCCGGAGGATCTGCGCCGGACAGTTTCGCAGGAATTCGACCGGTCCGGCACCGACCAGCGCGCGGATGTGGCCAAGCTCAGCCTGTCCCTGCGCGAGAGCCTTGCCGCCAAGGGCATCGGCTACGTCGACCGCTCGCGGTTCCGCGCGGTGCTGAGCCGGACGAGCTTCTACCACGACTGGAAGGCCAAGTACGGGGATGCGGCGTGGGCGCATCTCGAAGACGTCTCCGGCAAGCTGACCTGAAGGACGACCGGCATGCAGATCGATATCGCGGCCGTCGAGAGCGCGGCCGGGCTTGAGCTGGCGGGGCCGCCGCTCCGCGCCAGGACCTGGCTGCGCAAGCTGGACGTGGCCCTCGGCTACCTCGTGGAGATCCCGGCGGCGCTGCTGGTTCTGGCCGAGATCGGCGTGTTGTTCGGCGGCGTGGTCAGCCGCTACGTGTTCCAGGAGCCGCTGGTCTGGTCGGACGAATTGGCCGCGATCCTGTTCCTGTGGCTCGCCATGCTGGGCGCCGTGGTCGCGTTCCGCCGTGCCGAGCACATGCGCATGACCGCCATCGTGGCGATGTGCGGCCCGCGCCTGCGCGCCTTCCTGGAGACGGTCGCGCTGGTGGCCGGCCTGATCTTCGTGGCGCTGGTGCTGGAGCCGGCTTTCGAATTCGCCAGCGAGGAGACCTTCGTCCAGACCCCCGCGCTGGAGCTCAACAACGCCTGGCGGGCCGCCGCCCTCCCGATCGGCTTCGGCCTCATGCTGCTGGTCGCCGTGATCCGCCTCCTGGAATCCGCCGACTGGCGGCTCACCGTCGGCGCGCTCGCCCTGGGCGGCGGCATCGCGGCGGGGCTCATGGCGCTCCAGCCCTGGCTCATGGGGCTCGGCAACCTCAACCTGCTGCTGTTCTTCGTCCTCGGGGTCGGCGCCCTGGTCTTCTCCGGCGTGCCGATCGCCTTCGCGTTCGGTCTGTCGACCTACGCCTACATCACGCTCACCACCAACGCTCCGTCGATGGTGGTGGTCGGGCGCATGGACGAGGGCATGAGCCATCTCATCCTGCTCGCCGTGCCGCTGTTCGTGTTCCTCGGCCTGCTGATCGAGATGACCGGCATGGCCCGGGCGATGGTCGGGTTCCTGGCCTCCCTGCTCGGTCACGTCCGCGGTGGCCTGCATTACGTGCTGGTCGGCGCCATGTACCTCGTCTCGGGCATCTCCGGCTCGAAGGCCGCCGACATGGCCGCAGTCGCGCCCGTGCTGTTTCCCGAGATGAAGGCGCGGGGCGCCAAGGAGGGCGACCTCGTGGCCCTGCTCGCCACAACCGGCGCGCAGACCGAGACGATCCCGCCCTCGATCGTGTTGATCACCATCGGCTCGGTCACCGGCGTGTCGATCACGGCCCTGTTCACCGGCGGCCTGCTGCCGGGCCTAGTGCTGGCCGTGACCCTGTGCGCCCTGGTCTGGTGGCGCTACCGCCGGGAGGATCTGAGCCACGTCGCCCGCCCGTCGCGCAGCGTGATCGGCCGGGCTCTCCTGGTGGCGGTGCCGGCCCTGGCGCTGCCGTTCGTGATCCGCTTCGCGGTGGTCGAGGGCATCGCCACCGCCACCGAGGTCTCGACCATCGGCATCGTCTACGCGGTGCTGGCGGGGCTGCTGATCTACCGCCAGTTCGACTGGCGGCGGCTCTACCCGATGCTGGTCATGACCGCGACGCTGTCGGGGGCGATCCTTCTGATCATCGGCGCGGCCACCGGCATGGCCTGGGCGCTGACCCAGTCGGGCTTCTCGCAGACGCTGGCGATCGCGATGAAGAGCCTGCCCGGCGGCCCCGTGGGCTTCCTGTTCGTGTCGGCCGGCGCGTTCATCATCCTGGGCTCGGTGCTGGAGGGTATCCCGGCGATCGTGCTGTTCGGCCCGCTGCTGTTCCCGATCGCCCGGCAGGTGGGCGTCCACGAGGTCCACTACGCGATGGTGGTGATCCTCGCGATGGGCATCGGGCTGTTCGCCCCACCCTTCGGCGTCGGCTACTACGCCGCCTGCGCGATCAGCCGGATCCACCCGGATGCGGGCATGCGCCCGATCGTCGGCTACATCCTGGCCCTGCTGATCGGCCTCGTCGTCATCATCCTGGTCCCCTGGTTCTCGATCGGGTTCCTCTGACGACACCGAGTCTGCCCTCGCCACCGTGACACCCGGCCGGATCCATCCCCGTCCGGGGAGCGCCGCCGCGCGCCCGATCCGGAACCGCCCCATGCGGGCGCGACCTGCATGACGGCATCCGCGAGCCCGCGGTGGGCTCGATGATGAACGGCATCGCGGCCCATCGTGGGCTGGTGCCTGTGGGCGCCACCGACCTGGTCTTCTCGGATGACATGCGCCCGTCGCTGAGGCCGCGCGGACGCCGGCGTTGAGGCTGTATGCCGGTCAGATCATCCCGGCGCCGCCGGTGCGCGCGACGCGGTCGCGCTGCTCGGCGTAGCGACCGTCGGCGACGCGCTTCAGCGCGCCTTCGAGGCGGCCGGCGACCTGACCGAGAAGCGAACGCTCGGAGCGGAAGCCGACGAGATACGCGAGGGTGGCCATCGTGTCCGATCCCGAACAAGGGCCGGGCAGGCGCGCCCGGTTGCTGCGGTGCAATATGCGCCGGCTCGGGATCGCGCGTGAGGGGGCTCTTCCGCGGCCTGCCATGCAAGGACGGCATGAAGTTCGCATGAATTCTTCACCGAACCGGTCCGCGAACGGATTCTGCCGGGTGCGGTGCAGCGAACGCGGTCGTCCGAACCGTCACCGTCCGGCAGGGGTACCCGGATCAAACGGCAGGCCGCCGCGGGCTTCGAGACCCTCGCGGATCGCCCGCTTGGTGATCTTGCCGTAGCCGGATTTCGGTAATTCGTCCCAGAAGAACACCCGCTTCGGCAGCTTGTAGCGGGCAACCTCGCCGGCGAGCCACGCGATCAATTCCGCCTCGCCGATCTCCGCGCCGGGGCGGGCCACGCAGACCGCGACGCCGACCTCGCCCCAGGCCGGGTCGGGCACCCCCAGGATCGCGGCCTCGGCGATGGCCGGATGCTTCAGGAGCTTCTCCTCGGTCTCGCGCGGGTACACGTTCGACCCGCCCGAGATGTACATGTCGGAGGCGCGGCCGGTGATGAACAAAAACCCTTCCGGGTCGAGGTGGCCGAGGTCGCCGGTGCGGAACCAGCCGTTCCGGAACGCCGCCGCGTTGGCCTCCGGGTTGTCGTAGTAGCCCGCGAACACGGCCGGGCCGCAGACGCAGATCTCGCCGGTCTCGCCGGCCCCCAGCTCCCGCCCCTTCGCGTCCTGGATCTGCACCTGCATGCCGGTGCGCTCGAACCCGCAGGTGCCGACCTTCACCCCCGGGCCGTCTTCGGCGGCGTGCAGGCGGGGCGGCAGCACGGTGATGTTGCCGGTCACCTCGCCGAGCCCGAAATACTGGACCAGCACCGGTCCCAGCGCTCGCAGGGCCCGCTTCTGGTCCTCCCGGTACATCGGCGCGCCCGCGTAGATCACGTGGCGCAGGCTCGTATGGTCGTGCGCCGCGACCGCCGGGTGCTCGGTGATCAGCTTCACGATGGTCGGCACGGTGAACAGGTTGGTGATGCGCCAGCGCTCGACCAGCGACCACACCTCCGCGGGGTCCAGGCGCGTGCCGCCGGTGAGCACCGTCATGGCGCCGGCCGCGACCTGGGCGAGCTGGTGGATGCCGGCTCCGTGCGAGAGCGGCGCGACCACCAGCGAGGCGTCCGCCTCCGTCGTGCCCGGCATCAGGTCGCAGAGGTGGTTGGTGATCACGAAGGCCATCTGGCCGTGGGTGAGCACCGCCGCCTTCGGGCGGCCGGTGGTGCCCGAGGTGAAGAAGAACCAGCACGGATCGTCGTGCTCGACATCGGCGGTGGGGGCCGTCTGCGCGGCGTGCGCGGCCACCAGGGCGTCGTAATCCAGCCCGAAGGCGGAGCCGCCGATCTCGACCACGAGGCGCAGGTCCGGCGCGGCCTCGCGGATCGCGGTGGCGTGGTCCGGGAACTCCGCGCCGCAGATCAGCGCCGAGGCGCCACCGGCGCTGGCGAGATAGGCGACCTCCGCGGGCGTCTGCCGGAAATTCGTCGGCACCCAGACGGCGCCGAGCCGGAAGCAGACGAACATCGATTCGAACAGTTGGTTGCCGTTGCGCGCCTGGACCAGCACGCGGTCGCCCTTGGCGACGCCCCGGGCCGCGAGCGCCGCCGCCATGGCGTCGACCCGGGCGTCGAGGGCGCCCCAGCTCCAGGTCCGGTCACCCCAGGCGAGGCCGATCGCGTCCGGCCAGCGGCGGGCCGCCCGGCGCAGAAAGTGGGCGAGGTTCATAACCCGCCGCGAACAGGGCGCGACGCCGCCGCGCGGCGCCGGCCCCGCCGGGCCGTTCACGCGAGCTTCCCGCAGGCCTTCTCCAGGAGGGACCAGCCCTCCTCGCCGTACCGACCCTTCCATTCGGCGTAGAAGCCGGCCTTGCGCAGCTTCTCGCGAAACGGCTCCGGATCAGGCTTGTTGAACACGAGGCCGCTCTTGGTCAGGTCTTCCTGCAGGCTGGCATTGAGCTTGGCCACGTCGGCCCGCTCCTTCATGCCGGCCTCGTTGATGTGGCGGGCGACCATGGTGCGCAGGTCCTCGGGGAGGCGCTCCCAGGCCCGGCGGTTCGCCAGGAACCAGTAGCCGTCCCACATGTGGTTGGTGAGCGAGCAGTATTTCTGCACCTCGTAGAACTTCGTCGTGGCGATCACCGCCAGCGGGTTCTCCTGGCCTTCGACGATCTTGGTCTGGAGGGCCGAGTAGGTCTCGTTGAGGTTGATCGAGGCGGGCGCCGCCTCGAACGCCCGGAACATTGAGGTCCAGAGCGGCGAGACCGGCACGCGGATCCGGAAGCCCTTGAAGTCGTCCGGGCTGGCGATCGGCCGGGTCGAGGAGGTGGTCTGGCGGTAGCCGTTGTCCCAGATCTTCTCCATGGCCACGAGGTTGGCCTTGGCGATCTGCTGGCGGACCCAGGCACCCAGCTCCCCGTCCATCGCCGGCCACACGGCCTCATAATCCGGGAAGGCGTAACCGATGCCGTTGATCGAGGCGTTGGGCACCAGGGTCGAAAGGATCAGCGGCGACATCGTGAAGAACTCGACGCTGCCCGAGCGCAGCTGGCTCAGCGTGTCGGTGTCCGAGCCGAGCTGGCTCGTGGGGAAGATCTTGAGATCGAAGCGGCCGCCGCTCTCGGTTCGCAGCGCGTCCGCCATCTCGCGGGCGCGGACGTTCATCGGGTGCGTGTCGGGCAGGTTGTTGGCGTACTTGTAGGTGAAGTCCGCCCGCTGGGCCCGCGCCACGTGCGGCATCGCCACGGTTCCGGCGAGGATCGCCGTCGAGCCGGCGGATAGGAACCCGCGGCGGGACAGGGGCAAGTGAATTCGCGACGACATGGGCGGCCCTCCTGATCCGGGCGCGCGGCCCGGCGTTTCCTCAGGGTCCGCGTTCATGCGCGGACTCTCTCGTGTCTTGCGGCTTCGATAGCGGCTGGCCCAATCCAGTCAACGGGGCCGTTTCGGCCCGGCCGTCAGTGCGGGCGACTTGTCAGGGCATGTCTTAAGGGCATGCCCGCCGAAGCGTGCGGATCATCCGCGCGATGACCGTCTCGTGCGGGCCTATGCGGCCGGCAATTGCTGCTCCAGATGGGCACGAAGGATCGAATAGTGTTGGACGACCTTGTCGAGCTTGTCGGCGTTCGCTCTCCGGATCCGCTCCGAGCCGGCGTCGGACTGGTAGGTGGTTGCGTAGTGGGCGGCGTGTGCTTTCAGCTTCGCGGAAACGAAGGCCAGATCGGCCGACCAGACGACCTCCGCGCGGACCAGCTGAAGGCGCCGCGCGATCTCGAGCCAATGCAAGTCGAGCGCGATGCCGCTGCCCATCTGCTTGAACAGGTCGAACAGGGAATCAAGGATGCCGATCGCGGTCCGGGCTGACACGATGGAGCGCTCCGTCATGCCTGCGTCGCGATGAGGTCGGGCCGCACATACCAATCGTCAAACAGGGACAGCTGCCGGAAACGCCGACGGTAACCCAGGCCGGTCAGCAGGGCGTAGATTTTCTCGCGGCTGTCCGAGAAGTTGTGCTCGACGCTGATCAGGGCGATGTCGTGGCGCGTGAAATCGAAGCTTTCCAGCACGTCAAACTCGCCGCCCTCCACGTCGATGCTCATGTAGTCGATGCGCTTCGGCGCCCGGGCCTCAACCAGGAATCGCTCCAGCGAAACCGTCTGGACCGCGTATTGCCGACCGTCCTGGCGGAACTGCGCGTGGAAATCGCCCGTCACCAGGTCGTTCATGCCGGACAGCTCGCCGATGTCCACCTCGTTGAATAGGACCTCGACCCCGTCGGTCCTATAGACGCACTTGTCGGTGATGTAGCAGTTCCGGTTGGCGTAGAGCGCGGCGTGCCAGGCCCGGGCCGGCTCGGCCAGCGCGCCCTGCCAGCCGAAGGTCTTCTCGAGCAGCAGCGTATTGCTCAGGCTGATCCCGTCGCAGGCACCGAACTCGACGAAGTAGCCGTTCCGCTTCTCCTTGAGTTCGTACAGGACCCAGAGGTCCTGCAGCAGCTGCGCGTTGGAATACGGCGCCATCTTCGTGGCGAACGACAGGAACTCGAGTTCGGAGCTGGCGAGATGGGGCTTCGCGTCCAGTTCGTTCCTGAGATCGACCAGGGCGTTGAAGACGGTCAGGAGCGCGACATCCATGGCCTTGCGTTCCACCATGTTGAAGGGGACCGATCGATACAGGTGACGAGTGCGGGTGCGGTGCGCTCAGGGACGGGTCCGGTCAAGAGGCCGGGCCCCCAGGATCCGGTTCGAGCCGTCGAACAGAACCGTATGCTGCAGCGAATCGGGCCCCTGGTCCGGTACCGTGCGGGCCGCCCTGCGGATCGCCGACAGGAAGCGCTTCCGGCTGAACCCGAAGGGCCGCAAACTCGCCGACAGGGCCTCGATCAGCTTGGTCGAGGCCTCGGATCGCGCCCGGGCCAGATCGCGCTCCCGCACGGCCGCGTCGCGCTCGGCCGTGATCAGTGCCAGTGCAATCTGCTGCTGCTGGATCTGGCGGATGTATTTGGTGTCGATGTCGTGGACAGGGGACGTCGTCATACGGCAGCCTTCGGGGCTCTGAGCGGAACCAGGTGGCGATACGGCCGGGAACGCGGCGGGACCTACGGGGATGATGGGATCCCATGCATGCTCCCGTGCCCTCGCACGTCTCAGATGGTCCTGGCCAGATCGTCCTGGCCAAGACCATCTGGCAAAGATTACGGTTCTAAGCGGCCCCGCATCCGGTGCTGCCGGATGGCGGCCTGTGCAAGCATCGGCCGACGTTACGGTCCCAACGAAACGATTGACTTCGTCGGGTCCTGAGATGGCGGTTTCGCGGTGTCGAGGGTTGCTGGGCCAGCGGGATAGCCATCAGAAACCGCATGGTTGCGTCACTGTCCGTCCCGGCGACCTCCCCCACCGTGCGCAGCGGCATGTCGTGGCCATCTGGCGCGCGCACCGTGCCGCGGCATTCGACACGGTTCGGGCCGGTCGGCTGCGGCTGCACGACGCCGGGCCGGTTGTTCATCGCGTGCTGGACCCGCGCATCTGCCCGGTCTCTCGTCCTCGCGGGCGAAGCCGAAGGCAGACAGGGACGTCCAGCGCGTCGCGCCCTTGCGGTGCTTCAGGTTGAGGAGGCGTGTAGAAAGTTTCCAACCCTGAACGGTCCAGAGGACGGTGACGATGCCGCCGTTCACTGAGGGGCAGGCCCCGCCGGCTCAATCTAATGCGGGGAAACCGTCCGCTCGGGCGCCATAGGGTCGAATGGTGGAGACGACAGGGATCGAACCTGTGACCTTTCCCATGTCAAGGGAATGCACTACCGCTGTGCTACGTCTCCTAATCGATCGTCATCAGGCTCGTCGAGCCTGAAAGCCATCGAAATAACCCAGGCCACTCAGCGGCTTATGAGGAGTGCCCCATACCCTGTCAAGGTAGTGCGCTCCCGCTGAGCTACGCGCCCGGTCCGGTGCTGCGTGAGCACCGGTGGGCCGGGCCTATAGCCGGTGCCCGGCGGGGGCGCAAGCGGAAGGTTGAGGGGCGTAGCCCGGGGGGCGGATACCGCAATGGTGCACGCGGGGAAGAAAATGCGCTATGGGCGTGCCGGCCGGCATCCGGCCGGGCCGCTCGGGCGGTCCCGGCATTCCGCCGCCTCAAGCTTCGGGACATGCGCTACTTCATCGATCACGATCACGGCGACTCGATCCGCGGCTGGATCGTGCCGGACAATCCCCTCGCCGTCAGTCGGGTGATGGTCTCCGTCGGAGGCCAGCGCGTGGCCGAGGTTTCGGCCAGCGTCACCGACGAGACGTTCAAGCGCAACGGCTGGCACGCCACCGGGCAATGCACCTTCGTACTCACGCAGGCCGAGGTGCCGGGCCTGGCCGAGATCCAGCGCCTCGAACTCTACGACGCCGACACCAATGTCCTGGTCTATCGCCGCACGCCTCCGGACGGGCTCGTGCGGCTGCGCGTCATGCTCATCAACACCGGGATCGAGCCCGAGACGGCCCTGCAGGCGGCCTTGTTCCCGTATTTCCAGCACTGCTACTTCGGCGTCCACAAGCTGCCGGACGAGATCCTGACCTGCATCCTGTCCGGCCCCTCAGCCCCCTCGGCGTTGCTGTCGGGCGCCGTGACGATCCCGCGCTACGAGAACTTCATGACGCCGGACCTGATGGTCACCGGCATCCTGGTGCAGGACCCCTACACCGAGATGGCGACCCGCATGCTCTGGCTGAAGGCCCGGGCCGGCGACGCCCTCGATCCGGTGCGCGGCTGGCGCCTCGGACCGCTGGCCGAGGCCGCGTCGTTCTCGGAATCCTACGACTTCACCGACGTGAAGAGCCTCAAGCGCTACTTCCGCATGCTGCCGGAGCCGGCCTACCGGCTGCTCTACAACCCGTTGACCCGCCAGCTCGGAACCCGCATGCCCGAGGATCGCCTGCACCCGGGCAACTCGATCGCCGCGATCGAGATCCTGGCCCGGGTCGGGATCGTCGGCCACAAGACGCGGTACCACGCCTTCGCGTCGACCCTGTTCGACCGGCTGGGCATCCACGCCCCGGTGCCGGTCCCGCCGCCGGTGCCGGCCGAGACCCAGGCGCTGGCCGAGCGCTTGCGGACCGTCAAGGCGGTGGAGGAGATGCTGGTGTTCGACGTCGCGATGTCGGATGCCGTGAAGGACTCGATCGACAAGAGCTGGAGCTGATGGCGCGCCCGACCGAGACGGGGGGCCCCGAGACGCGCCTGCCGCCGGCGCACCTGACGCGAACCGGACGCAAGCGCCGCCCTCTGCCGGTCCGGGCGGCGGCGGACGGGATGCGCGTCGAGCTTCCGGGGCTCGCGGGCCGCTGGCTCGAGATCACCCTGTCCAACGACCCGACGGAGGGCCCAGACACGATCCCCGGCATGGCCTTCGCCGGTCCCGAGGGGCGTCCGGGGCCGCTGCTGCCCCAGGAGGCGTCGGGCGGGGGTGCCTTCACGTGGATCGGGCGCCTCCCCGAGGGCGTCGTCGCCCTGCGGGTGGCCGATCCCGCCGGTCGGGTCCCGGTCCGGCTGCGCCGAATCACGGTGCGCCGCCTCGACTGGCCGACCCTGGTGCCGCGCGCGCTCCTGCGCGAGCCGGCGCTGACCCTGCAGGCGCTCTACTGGCGGATCCTCGGCAAGAAGGTGCGGGCGCGCGGCTTCCTGGGCCGGGCGCTGGCTCACCGCCGGGTGACCGGATACGAGGCCTGGATCCGTGCCCACGGCTATCGCCGGGCGGAGCGGGACGGCATTGCCGCCGAGATCGCCGCCTGGGCCGATCCGCCGCTGATCTCGGTGCTGATGCCGGTGCACGATCCGGACCCGAAGGTGCTGCAGGCCGCCCTCGCCTCCCTGCGCGCGCAGCTCTATCCGCACTGGGAACTGTGCGTCGTCGACGACGCCTCGACGCGGCCCGCGATTCCCCGGATCCTTGAGCGCGCCGCCGAGGCCGATCCGCGCATCCGCGTGCTCGCCCGGTCCGAGAACGGCCACATCGCCCGGGCCACCAACGATGCCCTGGGCCTCGCACGCGGTGTCGCCTGCGCCTTCATGGACCACGACGATGTGCTCACCGAGGACGCCCTCTATGAGGTCGCCCGGGCGCTTCGCCTCGATCCGGACCTGGTGCTGATCTACAGCGACGAGGACAAGATCGACGGACGCGGCCGCCGGTTCGACCCGCACTTCAAGGCGGGCTTCGACCGCGAGCTGCTCTACGCGCAGAACTACATCAACCATCTCACCGTGGTCCGGACCGACGCCCTGCGGGCGGTCGGCGGCCTGCGTCCGGGTTTTGAGGGCAGTCAGGACCACGACCTGCTGCTGCGGCTCACCGACGGCCTCGACCCGTCCCGCATCCGCCACATCCCGCGGGTGCTCTACCATTGGCGCGCCGCGCAGGGTTCCGGGACCTTCTCGGACCGGGCCCTGTCCCGGGCCGAGGCGGCGCGGCTGCGCGCCCTCGACGAGGTCGTGGCGCCCTGGGGTGGCCGGGTCGAGCGCGGGCCGTCGGGCTTCAACCGCCTGGTCCGGCCGCTCCCGCTTCCGCCGCCCCGGGTCTCCGCGATCATCCCGACCCGGGACCGCGCCGAGATCCTGTCGGTCACCCTCGACGGGCTGCTCGCGGGCACCGACTACCCCGACATCGAGGTGGTGATCGTCGACAACGACAGCCGCGAGCCCGAGACGGCGGCCCTGTTCGCCCGGTATCGCGACGACCCGCGCGTGCGCATCGTGCCGGTGCCGGGAGCCTTCAACTTCTCGGACCTGTCGAACCGCGGCGCGGCCGCCGCCACCGGGCCGGTGCTCCTGTTCCTTAACAACGACGTCGAGGTGCTGGACCGCGAGTGGCTCGGGGAACTGGTCCGGCACGCGGTGCGGCCGGAGATCGGCGCCGTCGGGGCGAAGCTGCTCTACCCGGACCGGACCATCCAGCACGGCGGCATCGTGCTGGGGATCGGTGGCGTCGCCGGGCACAGCCATCTCGGCGTACCGGACGCGGATCCCGGCTATTTCTGCCGGATGGTCATCGCCCACGAGGTCTCGGCGGTCACGGGCGCCTGCCTGGCCATGCGCGCCGACGTGTTCGAGGCGGTCGGCGGCTTCGATGCCGACGCCCTGAAGGTCGCCTTCAACGACGTGGACCTGTGCCTGAAGATCCGCCGGGCCGGCTACCGCATCGTGTGGACGCCGTTCGCCAAGTTGATTCATCACGAATCGAAGAGTCGGGGCGCCGAGGATACGCCGGAGAAGCGCAAGCGCTTCGAGGGCGAGGTGCTGACCATGCTCGACCGCTGGGGCCCTGAGCTCCGGGCCGACCCCTACTACAACATCAACCTGTCACGAAATTCCGCGCATTACCGGGTCTAGGCGTGTGGGCTCGGCCGGCGCCGCGGCGACGGGTTCCGCCCGTCGCGGCAG
Source organism: Methylobacterium sp. CM6246 (assembly GCF_054818005.1). Lineage (NCBI taxonomy): Bacteria > Pseudomonadati > Pseudomonadota > Alphaproteobacteria > Hyphomicrobiales > Methylobacteriaceae > Methylobacterium > Methylobacterium sp. CM6246. The sequence goes on along the minus strand of NZ_JBTXKY010000001.1, from coordinate 3,174,841 downwards.
GCCGCCCCGCATGTGCCGACTGCAGGGCAGGCATGGGGGTGCCATGCATGCGTCAGTGGGTGAACTTGCGTCGGATGCCGGTTGCGATACCTCTGGACATGCCGCATGAGGCGGTTCCGGCCATGGCGCCCGAACGGGCGCGCGGCGAGGGCGGCAGTCAACCATGAGTGCGAACACCCCAATGGCCTCGGCCACGACCCTGGAGCGCGATGCTCAGCAGGCGATGGGGGACCACAAGGTCCACCCGAACGAGATCGCCATCGGCGTGGTCATCGGCCGCGCGTCCGAATACTTCGACTTCTTCGTATTCGGCATCGCCTGCGTGCTGGTTTTCCCGAAGGTGTTCTTCCCCTTCGTCGATCCGCTGACCGGCACGCTGTACGCGTTCTCGATCTTCGCCCTGGCCTTCATCGCCCGGCCGATCGGCTCCGTGATCTTCATGGCGATCGATCGCCGGCACGGGCGCAGCGTCAAGCTCACGATCGCGCTGTTCCTGCTCGGGGGCGCCACGGCGGCGGTCAGCTTCCTGCCGCGCTACGATAGCATCGGCATCTCTTCCGTCTACCTCCTAGCGGTCCTCCGGATCCTTCAAGGCCTGGCACTGGGCGGCGCCTGGGACGGGCTCGCCTCCCTGCTCGCCATGAACGCCCCCCGGGAGCGCCGCGGCTGGTACGCGATGATCCCGCAGCTCGGCGCGCCCCTGGGCTTCATGGTAGCGAGCGCGTTGTTCGCGTTCTTCCTGGTCAACCTCGACGAGGCCGACTTCATCGATTGGGGCTGGCGCTTCCCGTTCTACTGCGCCTTCACCATCAACGTCGTCGCCCTGTTCGCCCGGCTGCGCCTGGTCGCCACTGACGAATTCGCCCGGATGATGGACCTCGACCGGCTCCGCCCGGTCCCGGCCCTGGAGCTGTTCCGGCACCATGCCGCCGACGTGATCCGCGGCGCCTTCGTGCCGCTCGCCGGCTTCGCCCTGTTCCACCTCGTGACGATCTTCCCGATCGCCTGGCTGGCACTCAACAACACCAGCAGCCGCTCGCCCGGCGAGTTCCTGATCGTGCAGTTCTCCGGGGCCATCGTCTGTGCCGGCGCGATCGCCGCCTCCGGGCTGATCGCCGACCAGATCGGCCGCCGCAACTGCCTGATCATGAGCGCCTCGCTGATCGGGTTCTTTGCGGTCGGCAGCATCATCGCGCCGCTCCTGTTCGGCGAGAGCGCGATCGGCCAGACCATCTACGTCACGATCGGCTTTATGCTGCTCGGCCTAGCCTACGGCCAGACCGCCGGCGCGGTGACGGCCCGGTTGGGCAACCACTACCGCTACACCGGCGCCGCGCTGACCTCCGACTTCGCCTGGCTGGTCGGTGCCGGCTTCGCCCCGCTGGTGGCGCTGTTCCTGTCGCAGCGCTACGGCTTGGCCATGGTCGGCGTCTACCTGTTGTCCGGCGCGGTCTGCACCCTCGCGGCCTTGTTCCTCGACCGCTCCGAGATGCGCCAGATGTAGCCGGCAGCGCGCGGCGCAGGCTGCGCGCCTCCTCCAGACGTTGTCGGCCGTGCCGCAGACGCGACACGGCGCGGATGCCGCGCATGCGGCGTGGGATAAAGAGACGAGTGCTGTGACCTCTTCGACCCCTCTCCCGGACAGGATCGAGCCCAGCGACCGCCGGAGCGGCCTCGCACGTCGGCTCGTGCCGCTCCTCGCCCTGCCGCCGATCCTGGCATTGCTGGGTGGCTGCAACCTCGTGGTCATGAGCCCGGCCGGCTACGTCGCCGAGCAGCAGCGCAACCTCGTGCTGGCGGCCACCGGGCTGATGCTCCTGATCATCGTCCCGGTGATCTTCTTCACCTTGTTCTTCGCCTGGCGCTACCGCGCCACCAACAAGGACGCGGTGTACGATCCCGAATGGCACCACTCGACGCAGCTCGAGGTGCTGATCTGGACGGCGCCCCTGATGATCATCATCGCGCTCGGCGCCCTCACCTGGATCGGGACCCACACCCTGGATCCGTTCCGGCCGCTCAGCAAGATCGACGCGAAGCGCGACGTCCCGGCCGGCGTCGAGCCGCTGCAGGTCGAGGTGGTGGCGATGGATTGGAAGTGGCTGTTCCTCTACCCGCAATACGGGATCGCCACGGTGAACGAGCTCGCCGCCCCGGTGGACCGGCCGATCCAGTTCAAGATCACCGCCACCGACGTGATGAACACGTTCTACATCCCGACGCTCGCCGGCATGGTCTACGCGATGCCGGGCATGCAGACCCAGCTCCACGCGGTGATCAACCGGGAGGGTTCCTATGAGGGCCGCTCGGCGCATTACAGCGGCGCCGGCTTCTCGAACATGTTCTTCAAGTTCAACGGCGTGACCAACGAGGCCTTCGATCAGTGGGTCGCCAAGACCAAGGCGCAGGGCGGCGAGCTGACCCAGGAGGCCTATCTCGAGCTGGAGAAGCCGAGCGAGTCCGAGCCGTCCCGCTTCTACAAGTCCTACGCCAAGGGCCTGTACGACCGGATCATCGGCATGTGCCCCCGGCCGGAGCAGATGTGCGTCGGTGAGATGGTGAAGATCGACGCCCGGGGCGGCGCGTCCGGGGCGGAGGCCGAGGCCAACTACGACCGGTTGCAGTACGACAACCGCATGGCCGATCGCGGCAACGAGGCTCCCGGCGCGACGGGGCCGGCATCCGGGACCGGCCCGCATGGGCAGACGCAGCCTCAGGGCATGAAGCCCAGGCCCGACATGGGCAACCCGGACTCGCGCGGCCAGGGCGAGAATGCGCTGCCTGGGCAGGAGAAGACCCCTGAGGTCAAGGCCCCCGACAGCCAGGGCCAGAGCGAGGGCGGGCAGATCGCGCCCAAGCAGCTCAACCAGTAAGAATGCTCGCGTGAACGCGAGCCCCGCACCGTAAAACCGGCGGTCGCCGTCGAACCCATTGAACGGGCCGATCCCATGTTCGCAAACCTCGACCTACAGCAGTTGATCCTCGGTCGATTTACGATCGAGCAGATCCCGTATCACGAGCCGATCCTGCAGGCGACGTTCGCCGGCGTGGCCGTGGTCGGACTCGCCGTGCTGGGCGTCATCACGTATTTCCGCTTCTGGGGGCCGCTGTGGCGTGACTGGGTCACGTCCATCGACCACAAGAAGATCGGTATCATGTACTGCATCTTCGCGCTGATCATGCTGCTGCGCGGCTTCGCCGACGCGCTGCTCATGCGCTCGCAGCAGGCGGTGGCGTTCGGTTCGGAGCAGGGCTTCCTGCCGCCGCACCACTACGACCAGATCTTCACCGCCCACGGCATGATCATGATCTTCTTCGTGGCGATGCCGTTCGTCACGGGGCTCATGAACTTCGCGGTGCCGCTGCAGATCGGCGCCCGCGACGTGGCCTTCCCGTTCCTGAACAACTTCAGCTTCTGGATGACGGTGGCCGGCGGCATCCTGGTGATGGTGTCGCTGTTCGTCGGCGAGTTCTCGCGCGCCACCTGGCTCGCCTACCCGCCGCTCTCGGGGGCTGCCATGAGCCCCGGCGTCGGCGTCGACTACTACATCTGGGCGCTGCAGATCGCCGGTATCGGGACGCTGCTGTCGGGCATCAACCTGATCGCGACCATCGTGAAGATGCGCGCGCCCGGCATGACCATGATGAAGCTGCCGATCTTCGTCTGGTCGTCGCTGTGCACCAACATCCTGATCGTGGCCGCCTTCCCGATCCTGACGGCCGTCCTGGCTATGCTGTCGCTCGACCGCTACGTCGGCACCCACTTCTTCACGAACGACCTTGGCGGCAACGCCATGCTGTACTTCAACCTGATCTGGATCTGGGGCCACCCGGAGGTCTACATCCTGATCCTGCCGGCCTTCGGGGTGTTCTCGGAGATCACCTCGACGTTCTGCGGCAAGCGGCTGTTCGGCTATACGTCGATGGTCTACGCGCTCGTGGTGATCACCATCCTCGCCTACCTGGTGTGGTTGCACCACTTCTTCACCATGGGCTCGGGCGCCGACGTGAACTCGTTCTTCGGGATCACGACGATGATCATCTCGATCCCGACGGGCGCGAAGATCTTCAATTGGATGTTCACGATGTACCGCGGCCGGATCCGGTTCGAGGTGCCGATGATGTGGGTGGTGGCGTTCATCGTCACCTTCGTGATCGGCGGCATGACCGGCGTCCTCCTGGCGGTGCCCCCGGCCGACTTCGTGCTCCACAACTCGCTGTTCCTGATCGCGCACTTCCACAACGTGATCATCGGCGGCGTGCTGTTCGGCATGTTCGCCGGCGTGACCTTCTGGTTCCCTAAGGCCTTCGGGTTCAAGCTCGACGAGTTCTGGGGCAAGATGGCCCTCGTGTTCTGGGTGAGCGGGTTCTACGTCGCTTTCATGCCGCTCTACGTGCTCGGCCTGATGGGCGTGACCCGGCGGATGCAGCACTTCGACGACCCGTCGCTTCAGATCTGGTTTGTGATCGCGGCTGGCGGCGCGGCGCTGATCGCTTGCGGGATCGCTTCGCAGATCATCATGTTCGTGGTCTCGATCCGCAATCGCGAGAAGCTGCGCGACCTGACCGGCGACCCGTGGGGCGGCCGGACCCTCGAATGGTCCACCTCCTCCCCGCCGCCGGACTACAATTTCGCCTTCACCCCGGTGGTCCACGATTCCGACGCGTGGTGGGACATGAAGAACCGCGGCTTCGCCCGGCCGATGACCGGGTACAAGCCGATCCACATGCCCAAGAACACCGCGACTGGTGCCATCCTGGCTGGACTGAACTTCACCTTCGGCCTGGCCATGGTCTGGTACGTCTGGTGGCTGGCGGCGCTCAGCTTCGTGGCGATCCTCGTCGTCGCGATCCTTCACACCTTTAATTACAAGCGCGACTTCTACATTCCTGCCGACACGGTCAGTCGGACGGAAGGTCAGAGGACACGCGAGCTGGAGATGGCGTGATCCGATGATGCACGCGGAGACTGCACCCCCCGGCGCTGCGGCGCCGGTCTTCTACCAGACCGACGAGGAGGGCCATCACTCCGAGGGCTCGACGATGCTCGGGTTCTGGCTCTACCTGATGAGCGACTGCCTCATCTTCGCGACCCTGTTCGCGACCTACGGCGTGCTCGGCCGCAGCTACGCGGCCGGGCCGACTCCCAAGGAGCTGTTCGACTTGCCGGGCATCGCGGTGAACACCGCGATGCTGCTGTTCTCGTCCATCACCTACGGCTTCGCCATGCTGGAGATGGACCGGGACCGGATCAAGCCGACGCAGATCTGGCTCGCGATCACCGGCCTGTTCGGCGTGGCCTTCGTGGCCCTGGAGATCCGGGAGTTCGTCCACCTGTTCCATGAGGGCGCGCCGCCCTGGCGCAGCGCCTTCCTGTCGTCGTTCTACACCCTGGTGGCGACGCACGGCCTGCACGTCTCGGTCGGCATCCTCTGGCTGGTCGTGCTGCTGGTTCAGCTGCGCAAGCACGGCCTGATCGTCGAGAACAAGCGGCGCCTGATGTGCCTGTCGATGTTCTGGCACTTCCTCGACCTGATCTGGATCGGGGTGTTCACGGTCGTCTACCTGATGGGAGTGCTCGAATGAGCGCCGACGCGCACCACCTGACCGGTCACGGTCCGGATACCCACGACGCCCACGCCCACAGCGAGGGCGGGCACGGCAGCTTCGGCAGCTACATCACCGGCTTCGTCCTGTCGGTCATCCTGACGGTGATCCCGTTCTGGCTGGTGATGGGCAACGTGCTCGACAACAGCCTCGTCACCACCCTGGTGATCTTGGCGCTGGGCGGCGTGCAGATGGTCGTGCATGTCATCTACTTCCTGCACATGAACACGAAGTCCGAGGGCGGCTGGACCTTCCTGGCCCTGATCTTCACCATCATGGTGGTGGTGATCATGCTCGCGGGCTCGGTCTGGGTGATGTACCACCTCAACCACAACATGATGCCGATGGATGCCCACGACGTCATGAACAACGCCCGCTGAGCGGGCGTGCGGACGTGATCCCCTCGGGGTCGGCGGGGGGCTCCGGTCAGGGCCCCTCCCCGGCCCCGCTTTCGTTCGCGCGGCGCTTCGTGTTCGGCGCGGCCGCCGCCTTCGTGTTCGTCGTCCTCGTCGGGCTCGGGACGTGGCAGGTCCAGCGCCGGGCCTGGAAGCTCGACCTGATCGCCCGGGTCGATACCCGGGTCCACGCCCCGGCGGTGCCGGCTCCCGGCCCAGCCGAATGGCCACGGGTCGGCCCCGACGACGCCTACCGGCATGTCCGGCTGTCCGGCACCTTCCTCCACGACCGCGAGACGCTGGTCCAGGCCGTCACCGAGCGGGGCGGCGGCTTCTGGGTGCTGACGCCGCTCCGCCGGCCCGACGGCACCCTCGTGCTGGTCAACCGCGGCTTCGTGCCGGGGCCGAACCGGGATCCCGCGACCCGGCTGGCCGGTCAGGTGGCGGGGGATGCGCGGGTGACCGGCCTCCTGCGACTGACCGAGCCCGGTGGCGCGTTCCTGCGGTCGAACGACCCGAAGGATGGGCGCTGGTATTCGCGCGACGTGGCCGCCATCGCGGCGGCAAAAGGCCTGACCGACGTCGCCCCCTACTTCGTCGACGCCGACGCGGCGCCCAATTCCGGCGGCCTGCCGGTGGGCGGGCTCACGGTGATCGCCTTCCCGAACAGCCACCTCGTCTATGCGCTGACCTGGTACGGGATGGCGCTGATGCTGGCCGGTGCAGCGATCTACATCCTGCGCGGCCGGCGGACGTCTAGACCTGGAGGGGAGTAGCCCGGTTTCCGGGGGCGTCTATAATAGGGTGACAAACGCCACAACGAGTCACCCACATGACCACCCGCATTCCGAACTTCGCCGAGATGTCTTGGGTCGGCGAGCCGCTTGCGGTGGCATCGCCCGCTCTGCCCGAGCCCTGGATGACCCCGGAGGGCATCCCGGTGAAGGGCCGGTACGGGCCGGAGGACCGGGAGGGCCTGGAGTTCCTCGACACCTATCCCGGCATCGCGCCGTTCCTGCGCGGCCCCTACCCGACCATGTACGTGACCCAGCCCTGGACGATCCGGCAATATGCCGGCTTCTCCACGGCCGAGGATTCGAACGCGTTCTATCGGCGCAACCTCGCGGCCGGGCAGAAGGGCCTGTCGGTGGCGTTCGATCTCGCCACGCACCGCGGCTACGATTCCGACCACCCCCGCGTCTCGGGCGATGTCGGCATGGCCGGGGTGGCGATCGACTCGATCTACGACATGCGGACGCTGTTCTCCGGCATCCCGCTCGACGAGATGACGGTGTCGATGACGATGAACGGCGCGGTGCTGCCGATCCTCGCGCTCTACATCGTCGCCGCCGAGGAGCAGGGCGTGCCGCCCCAGAAACTCGCCGGTACGATCCAGAACGACATCCTCAAGGAGTTCATGGTCCGTAACACGTATATCTATCCCCCCAAGGGATCGATGCGGATCATCTCCGATATCTTTGCGTATACGTCCAAGAATATGCCGAAGTTCAACTCGATCTCGATCTCCGGCTACCACATGCAGGAGGCCGGGGCGACGAACGACCTTGAGCTCGCCTACACGCTGGCCGACGGCGTCGAGTACATCAAGGCCGGGCTCGCGGCTGGCCTGACCATCGACCAGTTCGCCCCGCGCCTGTCGTTCTTCTGGGCGATCTCGACCAACTTCTTCATGGAGATCGCCAAGATGCGGGCCGCGCGCCTGATCTGGGCGAAGCTGGTCAAGGGGTTCGATCCGAAATCCGAGAAGTCGCTGGCGCTGCGCACCCACTCGCAGACCTCCGGGTGGTCGCTCACCGCCCAGGACGTGTTCAACAACGTCACCCGCACCAACATCGAGGCGATGGCGGCGACGCAGGGCGGCACGCAGTCGCTGCACACCAACGCGCTGGACGAGGCGCTGGCGCTCCCCACCGACTTCTCCGCCCGGATCGCCCGCAACACCCAGCTGTTCCTGCAGCAGGAGAGCGGCACCACCCGGATCGCCGATCCGTGGGGCGGCTCCTACTACGTGGAGAAGCTGACCGCCGACATCGTGGCCCGGGCCTGGGAGCATATCCGCGAGGTCGACCAGCTCGGCGGCATGGCCAAGGCGATCGAGGCCGGCATCCCCAAGCTGCGGATCGAGGAGGCCGCCGCGCGCGCGCAGGCACGGATCGATTCCGGCCGCCAGACCATCGTGGGCATCAACAAGTTCAAGTCCGACGACGACATGGCGATCGACCTCCTGCGGGTCGACAACGGCAATGTCCGCCGCCTCCAGATCGACAAGCTCAAGCGGCTGCGCTCGGAGCGCGACGAGGCGGCGGTCACGGCCCGGCTCGAGGCGCTGACCAATGCCGCCGACACGAACGAGAACCTGCTGGCTCTGGCCGTGGACGCGGCCCGCGCCAAGGCCACCGTGGGTGAGATTTCCGAGGCCCTGGAGAAGGCCTGGGGCCGGCACCGCGCCGAGATCCGCTCGATCTCCGGCGTCTACAAGCGCGAGGTGGGGGGCATGTCGCCAGTGGTCGAGGAAGTCCGGGCGCTGGTCGAGGCGTTCGAGGAGAATGACGGCCGCCGGCCGCGCATCCTGGTCGCCAAGATGGGCCAGGACGGGCACGACCGTGGCCAGAAGGTCATCGCCTCGGCGTTCGCCGATCTCGGCTTCGACGTGGATATCGGACCGCTGTTCGCCACCCCGGACGAGGCCGCCCGGCAGGCGGTGGAGAACGACGTGCACATCGTCGGTGTCTCCTCCCTGGCGGCTGGGCACCTCACCCTGGTGCCGGAGCTGAAGGCGGCACTCACCGAGCAGGGCCGCGACGACGTGATGATCGCCATCGGCGGCGTGATCCCGCCGGGCGACTACGACGCCCTGGTGGCGGCCGGCGCCTCGGCGATCTTCCCGCCCGGCACGGTGATCGCCGAGGCCGCGGTCAAGCTGATCCGCGCGCTGAACGAGCGGCTGGGCTACGCGGCGCGTCAGGCCGCGGAGTAGATCGGGGGCCGTCTCCCCGAACGCGGGGAGACGGGACGCCGCTCAGTTCAGCGCGGTCGGGTCCGCCTCCGTGAGGAAGGACCCGACCGTGTGGAGGAATTGCATGCGGTTCTTCTCCATCATCACCGTATGGGTGCCCTCTCCCAGCTCGACGAAGCGCTTGTAGGGGGCGTGGGTGAGCTTGGCGAAATACTCCTGTGCCTGGTAGCTCGGCAGGTCCGCGTCCCACTCGGCGTGGATGATCAGCACCGGCACGCGGATGTCGCCCGGGTCGTAGAGCGGTTTGCCGGCCGCCCAGTAGGCGTCCTTGTCGGCGACCGTGCCGTTCGGCGCGCGCAGGACCGGCGGCGCTTGCTTCGCGCCGACCGGATCGGTGGCGAAGGTCGCGTCGGCCCATTGGTCGAACCAGCCCGCCGGGATCAGGTCGGACTTCTTGTCCTCGGGGACGCCGGTCAGCCAGCGCGTCCGGGCGCTGTCCCGGCTCACGCTGCGATAGGCCCCCACCGGGCCGCCGCCGCCGATCAGGCCCGGCGTGCGCGCCAGCCATTGCGGCGCGTACAGGACGAGCCGGTTGACCCGATCGTTGTGGGTGCTGGTGTAGAGGCCCATCGTGGAAGTCCCCCAGGACCAGCCCATCAGGTCGATCTTCTCGACCCCGCGCCTCTTGGTGATAAAGTCCACGACCTGCCCCACCACCTTCGCGGCGTCCTGCGTGCGCATGAGCGGCGGGTTGTCGGCCGGCGGCGCGTCCATCGCGGCCGGGCGTCCGGACAGGCCGTAGCCCGGCAGATCCACGAGGTAGACGTCGAAGCCGAGGCCCGCGAGGTAGTCCATGGCCGACATGCCGCCCAGCGGCAGGTCGAAGGCCGTGGACGACGGGTAGGTGGATCCGTGCACGTAGAGCAGGATCCGGTCGCCCGGAAACCGGTCGATCCCGGCAGGGCGCTTGTTGCGGACGTAGATCTCGACGCCCGGCTCGCTCCACGGCAGCCGGAATTCCTCCGTCTGCAGCCGGCTCGCGGGCGCGGCCGCCGACGGGGCCGGTGAGCCCGCGACCGCCACCCCGGCGGCGAGCGCCCCGACCAGCTGGCGTCGGGCCAGGCCCCTGCCCGGCCGCGCCCCGTTCGGATCCTTCTGCACCACTCTGTCCGCCATGGTTTCCTCCGGCCCGCCTTGTTCGGCGGCTCCGGTGATTCAACCGACGGGTGTCGATCGGCGCAACGGTCCGGAGCGGCCGCCGGCGGACAGGAGGCGGGTTCCGTTGCCCGATCCGGCGAAAGCGCGTGAAAAAACCCCCGCCTCTGTCGCCGGGGCGGGTGACGCCGCGCCTCCGCGCGGGCATTGAGGCGGGAGAACCCGGGAGACGCCCGCCCATGACGACCCCGACGACCGTCGCCACCACGCCCTTCCCCGATCAGAAGCCGGGCACCTCCGGCTTGCGCAAGAAGGTGCCCGTGTTCCGGCAGCCGAACTACGTCGAGAACTTCGTCCAGGCGATCTTCGACACCCTGCCCGACAAGGCGGGCGCGACCCTGGTGCTCGGCGGTGACGGGCGTTTCCTCAACCGCGAGGTGGTGCAGAAGACGCTGCGGCTCGCCGCCGGCAACGGGTTCGGCCGGGTGCTGGTCGGACGCGGCGGCCTGCTCTCGACCCCGGCCGCCTCCTGCGTGATCCGCAAGGCCCAGGCGATCGGCGGCATCATCCTGTCGGCGAGCCACAACCCGGGCGGGCCGGACGGCGATTTCGGCATCAAGTTCAATGCCGCCAACGGCGGTCCCGCGCCCGAGACCATGACCAACGCGATCTTCGAACGGGCCAAGGCGCTCACCCGCTACAGCCTGGTCGAGGCGCCGGATCTCGACCTCGACACCCTGGGCGAGATCCGGCTCGGCGCCATGACGGTCGCGATCATCGACCCGGTGGCCGACTACGCCGAACTGATGCGCACGCTGATCGACTTCGACGCCGTGTCGCGCCTGTTCGCCTCCGGCTTCCGCATGCGGTTCGACGCGATGAGCGCGGTGACCGGCCCCTACGCGGTCGCCATCCTCGAAGGCATGCTCGGCGCGCCTCGGGGGACGGTCGTCAACGCCATTCCAAAAGAAGATTTCGGTGGCCATCACCCGGATCCGAACCCGGTCCATTGCCACGACCTGTTCGACCTGATGCAGGGGCCTGACGCCCCCGATTTCGGCGCGGCGTCCGACGGCGACGGCGACCGCAACATGATCGTGGCCCCGGGCCTGTTCGTGACGCCGAGCGACAGCCTCGCGCTCCTTGCCGCCCACGCCCACCGGGCGCCGGGCTACGCGGGTGGGCTCGCCGGCATCGCCCGGTCGATGCCCACGAGCCGCGCCGCCGACCGGGTCGCGGCGGCTCTGGGCATCCAGGCCTACGAGACGCCCACCGGCTGGAAGTTCTTTGGGAATCTTCTCGATGCCGGCCTGATCACCCTGTGCGGCGAGGAGAGCGCCGGCACCGGCTCGAACCACGTTCGCGAGAAGGACGGGCTCTGGGCGGTGCTGCTCTGGCTCAACATCCTGGCCGCCACCGGCGAGCGCGCCGACGCGCTGGTGCGGGCGCATTGGCGCACCCACGGCCGCGACTACTACGCCCGCCACGACTACGAGGAGGTGGATTCCGACGCCGCCAACGGCCTGATGGATGCGCTCCGGGAAAAGCTCGCCGGTCTGCCGGGCACGCGGCTCGGCGACCTCACGGTCTCGACGGCCGACGAGTTCGCCTACCGCGATCCCGTCGACGGCTCGCTCACCGAGTACCAGGGTATCCGCATCGGCTTCGCCGAGGATGCCCGTGTGGTCTTCCGTCTCTCGGGCACCGGCACCGCCGGGGCGACGCTCCGGGTCTATCTGGAGCGCTACGAGGCCGATCCGACCCGGCTCGACCTGCCCGTCTCCGAGGTGCTGGCCCCGGTCGTGGCGGCGGCCCGCGCCGTCGCGGAGATCGAGCCCCGCACCGGCCGGGCCGAGCCGAGCGTGGTGACCTGACCGATCCGGGTTTCCAAAGGGCTCAGCCCTTTGGCGGGGTATCGGGGCGGAGCCCGATAGCAGGGCTCCGCGCAGCATTCACGCCGAAGGTCGCTCATTGATCCTCGGTTCGCGCATAGACCCGCAGGCGATGCCCGTCCGGATCGACGGCGACGAAGCTGCTGCCGAAATCGAGATCCGTCGGTGCCAGGACGATCTCGGCGCCCTTCGCCCGCCAGGCGTCGTGGAGCGCGTCCACGCGCGCGGCTCCGTGCACCCGGAAGCCGATTTCGCCTCCGCCGCCCGCTTGCGTGGGGGCCGGCACGACCCCGCTTCGCGCCCACAGGCTCAGCGCCAGGCCCGAGGGCAGCGCGAACAGCACGAAGGTCGGGCTCGCCTCGACCGGTTCTCGGTCCAGGAGGGTCGCGTAGAGGCGCGCGCTGGCCTCCGGGTCTGTGACGTAGAGAAGGATGTTGCTGGGTTCGGCCATCGGTCGCTCCTGTCGGTGGATGCGCGACCTCGATATCCAGCGCCCCTGCCAGTTTCCGGCAGCATCAAGCGGCGGGGTCTATGATCCCCTCGGTGCGCCGCCAGTCCTTGAGCAGGGCCTGCCGGCGCCGCGGATAGCGCGCGTCGCTCAGTTCGGCTTCGGCGATCCGGTCGGTGCGGAAGTGCCGGAAGCCCTGGCGCAGCTCGCACCAGCCCACCAGGATCCGGGCGGCGTCGAAGAACGCCAGGGCGAACGGCCACACCACCCGCTCCGAGGCTGCGCCCGTCCCGTCGCGGTAGTGCAGTGTCAGCTTGCGCTCGGTCCGGATCGCCCTGCGCAGCAGGGCGGGGTCGACCGCGTCGGCTGGGGCCGCGGTGCCGGGGCCGACCAGCAGCGCCGAACCCGCGAAGGTCTCGCGCAGGTCGTCGGGCAGGACCGCGCCGATCCGGGCGAGTGCGCTCCGGGCCGCGCTGCTCAGCCGGTCATCCGCGCGATCGGCGACCCAGCGCGATCCCAGGACCAGCGCTTCGATCTCCTCCGGGCTGAACATCAGCGGCGGCAGCAGGAAGCCCGGCCTCAGCACGTATCCGACCCCGGGCTCCCCCTCGATGGCGGCCCCCATCGCCTGAAGGCTCGCGATGTCCCGGTACAGGGTGCGCAGGCTGACGCCGGTCTCCCCGGCCAGCACGCGCCCGCTGACGGGCCGCCGGTGGCTGCGCAGGACGTGGAGCAGGTCGAACAGGCGTTCCGAGCGGGACATGCGGCCCTTCTAGCGCCCGCGACGCTGCCATCGGATGACGGCATCGCGGGTTCAGGCCGGTTACGGAGTGATCGCCTTCACCATGTGAACCGTGATGTCGTCGTCCAGGGTCCGGCCCGGTCCGTCATACGGCTCCTCGCGCTCCACCCGGTAGCCGAGGGATCCGTAGAGGCGCAGGTTCGCCGTGTATTTCTTGTTCGTGTAGAGCCGCAGCCGCGTCAGGCCGGCCCCGGCGGCGATCGTATCCGCGCGGGTGAGCAGCGTTGTCCCGAAGCCCCGGCCCTGGAAATTCGGGTGGACCGCGACGTTGACGACCAGCAGGTGGCCGTTCCCTTCGTCGTCCCTTCGCGTGGTCTCGATCAGGGCGGCCAATTCTTCGTCGATCTGCAGCAGGTCGAAGCGGTGATCCTGCACAGACTTCGCGTAATCGGCCCGCATCGGCGTCGGCAGGCGGCCGATCAGCGGGATCCATTTGGCGTAGGCCGCGTCCACCACACCCCGGATCGCCGCCGCGTCCGCCGCCTCCGCCTGCCTGATCCGCATCGTCGCCGCCATTCCGAAAGTTCGCCTGTGGTTGACCCGGGCCGGCCCATCCCCTAAAGACCCGGCCGTCGATGGGGCTCCGCACGGGGCCCCGTCGCGTTTTCACGCGCACCCGTGGGCGGGATCATCCCGCCCTGTCGTCCCGGCCTTGAGGGTCCGGGAAAAGGAGGGCGCGTTCCTCAATCTCGGTCACGAGAGGACGCGAAACATATGTCAAAGCGGATTCAGGCGAAGCACAAGCTCGACCGCCGCATGGGCCAGAACATCTGGGGCCGCCCGAAGAGCCCCGTCAACCGCCGCGAGTACGGCCCCGGCCAGCACGGCCAGCGCCGCAAGGGCAAGATGAGCGACTTCGGCACGCAGCTGCGCGCCAAGCAGAAGCTCAAGGGTTATTACGGCAACATCACCGAGAAGCAGTTCCGCCGCTACTACGCCGAGGCGATCCGCCTGCGCGGCGATTCCGGCGAGAACCTGGTCGGCCTGCTCGAGCGGCGCCTCGACGCCGTGGTGTACCGCGCGAAGTTCGTGGCGACCCCGTTCGCGGCCCGCCAGTTCGTCAACCACGGCCACGTCAAGGTCAACGGGATCCGGGTGAACATCCCGAGCTATCAGGTGAAGGCCGGCGACCTCATCGAGGTCAAGGAATCCTCCCGCCAGCTCGAGATCGTCATCGTGGCGACCCAGCTGCCCGAGCGTGACGTGCCGGACTACATCGAGGCCGATCACGCCAAGATGACCGCCCGCGTCACCCGCATCCCCAGCCTGTCCGAGGTGCCCTACCCGGTGCAGATGGAGCCGAACCTCGTCATCGAGTTCTACTCCCGCTGAGTCTCCCGGGATCGCACCCCGCGGCCGAGCCGGCGGCGGGGTGCGGTTCGGGACCGTGGACTTGCGAAAGAAGGGGCTGCCCGCAGGGGCGGCCCCTTTTCGTATCCGGCTCAGCAGCCGTTGCAGATCGTGCCCATCGTGTGGCGCATCTTGCTGTCCCACGCCTTCGAGCGGGCTTCCGCGGCCTTCTGCGCCTTGATCATGGCGACCTCGTTCACCGGCCGGGCCGTACCCGTGGCGGCGGGGCTCGGCGGCTTGGTCTGCCCGGTGGCGGTGATCCTGCGGCCGACCCGGGACCCGTCCGGGGCCGCCGGGCTCTGGGCCAGGGCCGGCGCCGCCCCGAGCAGCACGCCCAGGATCACCGCGTGACGGATCGTTGCCATGGACCTGATCTCCCCGACGGCGGGTTGTCTGTGTGCCCCGCCTCAACTGCCGATGACATTAGGGCTGCACCGGAGCACGTTGCAATTGGATGCGGCGCTAAGCCTTTGTCGTGATGCGCGTGCGCACCCCGAGCCGGTATCCGCACCGGCGGCCAGCCCCCTAGCCGGCCGCGGCGGCGAAATCATGGTGCCCGGCCGCAGGCGGCCCTGCGCGCATCCCGGAGAAGATCCCCTTGTCCTCGACCTCGTCCTCGCCCCTGAACCGCCGCGCGGCCGTGGCCGAGGCGCTGGCCCACATCGCCCCGCGCCTGCCCGCCTTCGAGTCCGACGCCGTCCTGGACCGGGCGCTGGCGAGCGCCGGCCTGCGCGGGGCCGCACCCGGGACCGCCGCGCGCCTCGCCCTGGTGGCCTATGCCCGCCACGTCTTCACCGATTACGACGACCTTCTGGGCGAGGGCTACGACCGCGACAGCGCCCGGCACTTCGTCCTCGACGACCTCAACGCGGCGCTCACCGCGTGGGGCGCCGCGCCGATCCCCGAGGAGGAGCCTGAGGCCGATCCGGAGGGCGAGCCGGATTAGCGTTTTGTCCCGGTGGCGGGCGGGATTCGGGGATGGGAAAGCCGGGTCCGGGGTCACGCCCGACGATGCAGCCCGACAGCGGGGCACCCGTCGCCGGCAAGCTGTCGCGGATCACGAGAGCGGCGCCCTTTTGGAGGGGCTGGTTTCGACCCATGCCAGTCATGCCAATGTCCGTCGGCGCTTACCCGAAGCGGACGTTCGTCGACGCTCAGGTAACTTCGGCTCAGGGTGGCGGGCATACCCCAATTCCATAGCCAGAAGCTGACGTTTATGCCTGGACCTATTGCAGAGCGTGGAGATTGCCTTCAAGCCTACGACTATCATGCAGTCATCTCCCCCCAGCGCAGCACCGACTGAAACTAAAGCGAACGACAGTTGGTCACCAACTGTCATCGCAGTTTCGGCAGCTTATGCCATAACTCTAGTCGTGGTCGCCGAGGCAGCTCCAGTGTTGTTGCTGTTTCTGGTTGGGATCGTTCCGCTGGTGCTTATCTCGTTCTTTGTATGGCTATGCTACGACCTCATAACGAACCGATTTCGACACGCTCTCTCACTAATTGCCGCCGTCGCAACTGCAATCGTTATTGTTCGCTGCGCTCCACTGATTTCTGCGGACAAGGATACACTTTCGTTCTACGCACACCTTCCAGAATATCAACGACAGATCAAGCAGGCCCAAGCACACAATTCAGAGCAAAAGCCGCTACGAGTTGTTTTAGACTATCAAGATAGGTCAATATTTGTGACTGCAAATGCGTTTTATTACGTTATTTATGATGAAATGGATGGAAAAGGTCCAGACAAAACCGAATTTTGGCCCTACGCGGGTTCAAAAACTGGAGTAGTCGCGGTTACGGTTCCACAAAAGATTCATAATTTACAAGGGCACTATTACAATTTTACGATTGGTGATTAGTTAATTATGATCATGCGGCCCCTAAGTGATGTCCGCTTTTACCCATTCGCTGCTTAAGAGCGGACCGGCATGTATCCACCCTCACCAGCCGTTCCGATCGCGCTTCAACCGTCATCTCGACGTGCGGTCTTCCGCCGTTGCGAATCGTTTCCGGTTCCCCTAGCCTCGGCCCTGTCGCGCTCGCATGAGGGAGGAGACCGCATGAGCATCGTCTATGCCGTCCGCCCCGCAGGGATCGTCCGAGCCCGCGCGCGGATCGGCTGACCGCTGGCGCCCGGCCTCACGGCCCCGGCGTCCCCGAGCCTCTCCCCCGTCTGACCGCGCCCGCCCGCGTCGCATCCGATGCCGGGCCGGGGTTTCCCGGAGCGGACGCCGACGCGTCGGGCTTATGCATGTCCCTGTCCCCTCCCCGGCGGGTGGGCGCGGTCCGCCGCGTGCTCGCCTTCGTCGTCCGCGGCTGGCGCCGGCGCTGGCCCCTCGTGGCCGGCCTCTCCGGCGCGATCACCCTCGCGACCTTCGCGGAGGTGCTGCTGCCGCTCTATGCCGGCCGGCTGGTCGACACGCTCACCGGGCCCGAGCGGCAGGCGGCGCTGGCGGCGGCGCTGCCCCCCTTCCTGGCGATGACGGCGCTGGGCCTCGCCACCGCGCTGCTGCGGCACGTCGCCTGGAGCCTGGTGGTGCCGCTCACCCTCCACACCATGAGCGACATGGCCCGGGACGGCTTCGCCCGGGTCCAGTGCTTCTCGACCGAGTGGCACGCCAACACGTTCTCGGGCTCCACCGTGAGAAAGATCTCGCGCGGCATGTGGGCCCTCGACGGGCTCAACGACACGCTGCTGCTGGCGCTGCTGCCCGCCCTGGTGGTGCTGCTCGGCACCGCCCTCGTGCTCGGCCTGCACTGGCCGGCCCTCGGCGCCGTGGTGGCGCTGGGCGCCGCCGCCTATGTCGGCGCCACCGCGCTCCTGGCGACCCGGGTCATCGCCCCCTCCTCCGCGCTCTCCAACGCCCTCGACACGCGGCTCGGCGGCGCCCTCAGCGACGCGATCGGCAACAACGCCGTGGTCAAGGCGTTCGGCGCGGAGGCCCGGGAGGAGGCGCGCCTCGGCCGGCTCCTGGCCAGGTGGCAGCGGCGCACGCACCGCACCTGGATGATCATCACGTGGAGCGGCACCGGCCAGCTCGGGCTGCTGCTCGCCCTGCGCACCGCGATCGTGGCTACCGCCCTGTGGCTGTGGTGGCGCGGGGAGGCGAGCCCGGGCGACGTCGCCTACGTGCTCACCACCACCTTCGTGGTGCACGGCTACCTGCGCGACATCGGCGGCCACATCAACCACCTGCAGCGGGCGGTCAACGAGATGGAGGAACTGGTCGCGCTGGCGGACGAGCCCGTCGGCGTCGCCGACCGGCCGGGGGCGGCCCCGCTCGCGGTCGCGGGCGGGACGATCCGCTTCGAGGCCGTGCGCTTCCACTACGGCGCCCACGGGCATCCGCTCTACGACGGGCTGTCGGTGACGATCCCGGCGGGCCAGCGGGCCAGCGGGTCGGGCTGGTCGGCCGCTCGGGCTCGGGCAAGACCACCTTCGTCAAGCTGATCCAGCGGCTCTACGACGTCTCGGGCGGGCGCGTGACCATCGACGGGCAGGACGTGGCGGCGGCGAGCCAGGACAGCCTGCGGGCGCAGGTCGCGATCGTGCCCCAGGAGCCGGTGCTGTTCCACCGCTCGCTCGCCGAGAACATCGCGTATGCCCGGCCCGGCGCCTCGGCGCAGGCGATCGAGCGGGCGGCCCGGCTTGCCAACGCGCACGCCTTCATCGCCCGGCTGCCCGATGGCTACGCCACCCTGGTCGGCGAGCGCGGGGTCAAGCTCTCGGGCGGCGAGCGCCAGCGGGTGGCGCTGGCCCGCGCCTTCCTGGCGGATGCGCCGATCCTGATCCTCGACGAGGCGACCTCGAGCCTCGATTCGGAATCCGAGGCCCTGGTGCAGGAGGCGATGGCGCGGCTGATGCACGACCGCACCGCGCTCGTGATCGCGCACCGGCTCTCGACCGTGCAGGCGCTCGACCGCATCCTCGTGTTCGACCACGGCCGCATCGTCGAGGACGGCCCCCACGCCGACCTGATGCGCCGCCCGGGCGGGGCCTACCGCGCCCTGTTCGAGCGGCAATCCGTCCTGGCTGCGAGCGCGTGACGGACCTGTCCCCCCGCCCCCGGGTGGTCGCGCCGACCCGCGCCATGCTGTAGGACACGCGCCGGATGCGGCCCGATTCGGCCGAGTGAGCTTCGGAGCACGACAGCATGAAGATCAGCGCGCGCAACGTCCTCAAGGGCACCGTGGTCTCGGTCGACAAGGGCTCGACCACCGCCCACGTGAAGATCGAGATCAGCCCCGGCCAGGTGGTCACCGCCGCGATCACCAACGAGGCGGTCGATGCCCTCAAGCTCGTGGCCGGCGGCCCGGCCTACGCCGTGGTGAAGGCCTCCGACGTGATGATCGCGGTCGACTGAGCCTGCCATGGGGCGCCGGGCGGTCATTGCGCTCGCCCGGCGCCCGGATTACGCCGGCCCGGCGGGCTCCCGGGCGGGGCCTGCAGGTCCGATGACCCTAGGGAGTGGCCCGTGAAGACCGTGCTCGGCATCGAGACCACCTGCGACGAGACCGCCGCCGCCGTGGTGTCCGTGGATGAGGACGGGGCCGCGCAGATCCGCGCCAACGAGATCCTGAGCCAGATCGCCGAGCACGCCGCCTACGGCGGCGTCGTGCCCGAGATCGCCGCCCGGGCCCATGTCGAGGTGCTCGACCGGCTGATCGCCCGCGCCCTCGACCGGGCCGGGATCGGCTTTTCCGACCTCGACGGGATCGCGGTGGCGGCCGGGCCCGGGCTGATCGGCGGCGTGCTGGTTGGCCTCGTCACCGCCAAGACCCTGGCCCTGGTGACCCGCAAGCCGCTGCTCGCGGTCAACCACCTCGAGGCCCACGCGCTCACCGCGCGGCTGACCGACAACCTGCCCTTCCCGTATCTCCTGCTGCTGGCCTCGGGCGGCCACACCCAGCTCGTCGCCGTGCGCGGGGTCGGCGACTATGTGCGCCTCGGCTCCACGGTGGACGACGCCATCGGCGAGGCCTTCGACAAGGTCGCCAAGCTGCTGGGCCTCGGCTACCCCGGCGGCCCCGAGGTCGAGCGCATGGCCGAGTCGGGCGACCCCGAGCGCTTCGCCCTGCCCCGGCCGATGCTGGGCCGGCGCGAGGCGGATTTCTCCCTGTCGGGTCTCAAGACCGCCCTGCGGATCGAGGCCGAGCGGATCGCCCCGCTGGCCGAGCGCGACGTCGCCGACCTGTGCGCGAGCTTCCAGGCCGCCGTGGTCGACGTGGTGGTGGACCGCGCCCGGGTCGCCCTGCGCGCCTTCTCGGGCGTCGCCGGCCGGCCCACCGCCCTGGTGGCGGCAGGCGGCGTCTCGGCCAACGGCGCGATCCGTCGCGCTTTGGCGGCTTTGGCCGGCGAGGCGGGCCTCGGCTTCGTCGCCCCGCCCCTGCCGCTCTGCGGCGACAACGGCGCCATGATCGCCTGGGCCGGGCTGGAGCGCCTGCGGCTCGGGCTCGTCGACGACCTGACCGCGCCGGCCCGCCCCCGCTGGCCGCTGGCCGTCGACCCGGCCCGGGACGCGGTCCCGGCCGGATGAGCACCGGTGCGGACCGGCGCGCGCAGTGGCGGGATCTCGTCGCGCGCCGCCTGCCCGAGGCCGCCCGGCCCGGCTGGCCGGTGCGCCTCGATCATTGCTTCGCCCGCATCCTCCTGGACAATGCCTGCGGCGGCCCCTGGCGCGACAGCGTGGCGGCGCCCGCCCACGCCAACATGCCGGCCGACGGCCTTGAGCACGCGATCGCCCTCGGGGAGGCGGTGCTGGCCGGCACCGCCGACCTCGCCCTGCTGAACCGGCGTTCCCTGGCTTGGCGCGGCAAGATCCGGCGCGGCAAGATCCGGCGCGGCAAGATCCGGCGCGGCAAGATCCGGCGCGGGAAGCTCCGGCGCAGCGAGATCGCGACGGCCCCAATGCCGGACGGCCTTCAGGACGGCGACCTGCTCCTGCGCCGCTGGCGTCCGGCCGACACGACCCCGTTCGCGGCGCTCAACGCCGATCCGGCGGTGATGGAATTCTTCCCCCGGCCCCGGACCGAGGCCGAGAGCGCCGCCGAGGCGAGCAGCTATGACCGGCGCTTCGTGGCAGATGGGTTCGGCCCTTGGGCCCTGGAGCGGGACGGCCGGTTCGTCGGCTTCGTCGGGGCGTTCCGGATCATGCGGGCCATGCCGTTCCCGGGGGGCGAGCGGGTCGGCGCGACCATCGAGATCGGCTGGCGCCTCGCCCGGGATGCCTGGGGCCACGGCCTCGCAACCCGGGCGGCGCGGCTGACGCTGGCCGACCTCGCCGGGCGCTGCGGCATCCGGTCGGTCGTGGCGTACACCGCGTCCGGCAATCGGCGCTCGTTGGCGGTGATGGAGCGCCTCGGCATGGTGTGGGCGGAGACGTTCGCGCATCCGGCGGTGCCGGAGGGGCCGCTGCGCAGCCACATCCTCTATCGGCTTGAACAGGCGGGGGTTTCGGCATGAGCGCACCCATCAACGTCGTCGGCGGCGGCGCCTGGGGCACGGCGCTGGCCAACGCGGCCGCGGCCGCCGGGCACCCGGTCTCGCTCTGGCTGCGCGACCCGGAGGCCGCCGCCAGGCTGCAGGCCGCGCGGGAGAACCCGCGCTACCTGCCGGGCGTGCCGCTCCACGACCGGATCGTGGTGACAGGGCAATCCGAACAACTCGCCGGCGCCCGGGCGACCCTGCTGGTCGTGCCGGCCCAGACCGTGCGCGGCGTGCTGGAGACCCTGCGCGGTCCCCTCGCCTCGGCCGGGCCGGTGATCCTCTGCGCCAAGGGGATCGAGCGCGGCAGCGACAGCTTCCTGAGCGCGGTCGCCGAAGAGGTCCTGCCGCCGGGAACGCCGGTCGCTGTCCTGTCCGGCCCGAGCTTCGCGGCCGACGTCGCCCGCGGCCTTCCCACGGCCGTTACCCTGGCGGCGACGGATCCCGGGCTCGCCGCGTCGTTGAGTGCATTGCTCTCGGGGCCGAGCTTCCGGCTCTACCACACCGACGACGTGCGCGGTGTCGAGATCGGCGGCGCCGGCAAGAACGTGCTGGCCATCGCCTGCGGGATCGTGGCGGGCCGGGGCCTCGGCGAGAGCGCCCGGGCGGCCCTGATCGCCCGCGCCTTCGCCGAGCTGATGCGCTTCGCCCGCGCCTTCGGCGGCCGTCCCGAGACCCTGATGGGCCTTTCCGGCCTCGGCGATCTGGTGCTCACCGCCTCCTCGCCGCAATCGCGCAACTTCGCCTTCGGGCAGCGGCTCGGCGCCGGGGCGAGTCCCGAGGCGGCGTCGGGCGGAAAGCTCGCCGAGGGCGCCTTCACGGCCGCGGCCCTGGCCGGCCTGGCGGCGGCCCGGGCGATCGACATGCCGGTGGCGCAGGCCGTCGCGGCGATCGTGACGGGCCGGGCCGGCGTCGAGGACGTGATCGCCGGCCTGCTCGCCCGGCCGCTGCGCGGCGAGTCGGATTAGGGTTTCAAAAGGTCGGGACCTTTTGCGGGTCCAGGGCGGAGCCCTGGTCGCCTGAAAGGTGTCTCAGGGGCTCCGCCCCCGAACCCCGCCAAAGGGCGGAGCCCTTTGGAAACCCTCAAGTCGTCGTGCGAACGCCCTAACCCCGCCGGTGCTCCCGGAACGCCGCCGTGATCGCCCGCAGCGCGTCCTTGCTGCGCGGATCGGTGAGGGACGAGTGCAGCACCAGGGCGAGTGCGGGGATCGGCGGTAGCCCCAGCGCGTCGGCGACGTCGATCACGTCGGCCGGGGCGAGCCGGCGCGGGAAGGCCGAGACCGCCAGCCCCGCCGACAGGGCCGCGCTGATCGCCGCGGTGCCGCCGACGAACACCTCCGTCCAGGGAATCCCGGCCCGGTCCAGCAACTGGATGGCGACGTCCCGCACGGAGCAGCAGGGCGAGGTCGCGGCCAGGCGCAACGTCTCGCCGGCCCGGTGCTCGAAATGCGGGGCCGCGAACCAGCCGAAATGCTCCGGCCCGAGGATGTCGCCGTCGCGCCGCCCCTGTCGGAGCGCCTGCTCCTGCGCCACGGCCCGGGCGTGGTCATCCCGCTCGGCCTGTTCGCCATCGGCGTCGGCGTCCTGCTGATGCGCGCGGCCGCCACCGGCGCGCAGGCGGGCTGGCTGACGCTGCTGCCCGGCTGCCTCCTGGCCGGCACCGGGCTCGGCCTCACCAACACCCCCGTGACCAACACCGCCACGGGCGCCCTGCCGCCGGAGCGCGCCGGGATGGCCGCGGGCATGGACATGAGCGCGCGGATGATCGCGCTTTCCGTCAACATCGCCCCGATGGGTTTCATCCTGCTCCAGGGCGTCCGGGCGGGCCTCGCCCCGCTGGCGCAGGGGGGCGGCGCTCGACGCCCTCGCGGAGACGGTGGCGGCCGGCAATCTGGCGCTGGCCGACGCCGGTGCCGGGGCGGCATCGATCGCCCGGCAGGCGCTGGTCCGGGGCGTCGACGGCGTCATGCTGTATGCCGGGCTCTGCGCCTGGGCCTTCGCGGGCGCCAGCTGGCTCGTGCTCGGCCGCAACGGGCGGTGAGCCGGGCCCGGAGGGGCCTGTCCGCGCCGGGGACAGCTGCGCTATGGGGGCCGTGCCGCCGCGACGGGGCGGCCCCGCGAGAGAGGGCGTGATGGCGTACTGGCTGTTCAAATCCGAGCCCGCGACCTGGTCGTGGGACCAGCAGGTCGCGGCCGGCGCGGCCGGCACCCACTGGAACGGCGTGCGCAACCACCTGGCCAAGAAGCACCTGATGGCCATGCAGGTCGGCGAGCAGGGCTTCTTCTACCACTCGAACGAAGGCAAGGCCGTGGTCGGCATCGTCGCGGTGATCCGGCCCTACTACCCCGACCACACCGACGAGACCGGCCGTTTCGGCATGGTCGACCTGAAGGCTGTCGCGGCGCTGCCCCGGCCGGTGACGCTGGACGCGATCAAGGCCGACCCGGCGCTGGCCGACATGGTGCTGGTGAACAACTCGCGCCTGTCGGTTCAGCCGGTCACCGAGGCCGAATGGAACCGCATCCGCGCCGTGGCTGAGATCCCGTAAGGTCCCGGTTTCGAAAGGTCCGAGACCTTTTGCAGGTCCAGGGCGGAGCCCTGGTGCCGGGCTTCGCCCGATGATCAGGGGCTCCGCCCCCGAATCCTCGCCGAAGGGCTGAGCCCTTCGGGAACCCCTTCGTTCAAGCCGCGCGGTTGAACGCGCCCCGCACCGTGACGAACGCGTCCGCGCCGACATCGACGGGCAGCAGGGTGTCCATCACCCGCGAGGCCGGCAGGGTCACGATCACCTCGGTGCCCTCGCGCGGCCGCGAGGACAGCTGGAACTGGCCGCCGTGCAGTTCCACCAGCCCCTTCACGATCGGCAAGCCGAGCCCCGAGCCCTGCTCGGCGGTCTTGATCGCCAGGGAGCCGCGGCCGAACGACGACATCACGGTGCCGAGTTCGTCCTCGGGGATGCCGGGTCCGCTGTCCTTCACCGAGACGTACTGCCCACCCGAGGCGGTCCAGCCGACCTTCAGCCAGATCTCGCCGCCCGGCGGCGTGAACTTGACGGCGTTCGACAGCAGGTTGAGTACGATCTGGCGCAGCGCCCGCTCGTCGGCCCAGAGCCGCGGCAGCGAGGCGTCGACCAAGTCGTGGAAGGTCTGGTTCTTCGTCTTGGCCCGCAGGCCCATCATGTGGCGGCATTCCTCGACCACGTGGGCGAGCTGCACCGCCTCCTCGTTGAGCTCGTAGCGGCCGGCCTCGATGCGCGACAGGTCGAGGATCTCGTTGATCAGGTTCAGCAGGTGCATGCCGCTGTCGTGGATGTCGTTCGAGTATTCCCGGTAGGACGGCGCCGTGTGGATGCCGAACACCTCGTTCTTCATCACCTCCGAGAAGCCCAGGATGGCGTTGAGCGGCGTGCGCAGCTCGTGGCTCATGGTGGCGAGGAAACGCGATTTGGCGAGGTTCGCCTCCTCGGCCCGGCGGCGCGCCTCGTCGGAATTGGCCTTGGCCTGCTCCAGTTCGCCGAACACCGCGTCCTTCTCGGCCCGGGAACGCAGGGCGCCCACCGTCGAGGCGTAGAGGCGGCGGGCCAGCCCCAGGAAGAACAGCTGCGCGCCGGCGGCCATCAGCACCAGCAGCATCGCCTCCATGCCCTTCGAGCAGGCGGCCAGCGACGCGGTGGCGAGCACCAGCGGCACCAGGGCGGCGACCGCCGCCACCGGCACCGTCGCCGCCAGCATGGTCGAGACCGCGGCCGCGATGACGAGGCCGAACAGCGCGAAGGTCCAGCCGCCGGTGGTGCCGAGCCCGATCATCGCCGACCACGACAGGCTCTGCAGGACCTCGCCGATCAGGAAGCGGCGGCGCCAGCGCGCGAGCGGGATCGTGGCCGCGTCGGCCCGCAGGAAGCCGCGGCTCAGCGTGGTGTTGAGCGTGACCATCAGGATCACGCCGAGTGCCCAGAGCGCGGCCACGACCGGGGCGATCCAGAAGGTCGCCGCCGTCGCCAGGGTGACGGCGAACAGCACCAGCGGAATGCCGGCTCCCGCCCGGTACCGGGCGTAATGGCGCAGGAGTTCGTGGTCGAAGGCCCGCTCCAGGCCGGTCTGCGACGTCAGCTTCTCGCGCGCCGAGCGGATCTCGCGGGCGACACCGAGGCGCCGCGCCGCTTCCTCCGTCGAGGGGCCGCGACCGCGCTGCACCATCTCGACGGTGAGATCGGACATGGGATTGTTGAAACTCGGCTCGAACGCGGCGGCGAGGCAGCTGGGCAGGGGGGCGACGGCGCCAGGATGGGGCGGATGTCTTAAGAAGCGGCTGCCGGCATCGGTCGCATCTTACGCATCGGCGTCCGCGCCATGGGGATCGGCCGGCCGGATCGACGTGCGGCGCCACACATCGTTGGCCAGGCGGGGCCGGTTACGGTAAACGACCCGCGTGGCGGGGCCGAAGCGCCGCGATCCGGCGCGCGCCCGGATCCCGCGTGTCGATCGAGGGCCGCCGACCATGCCGAAGCTCACCGTCAACGGCGTTACCCACACGGTCGACGCCGATCCGGACATGCCCCTGCTGTGGGCGCTGCGCGACCGCCTCGACGCCACCGGCACCAAGTACGGCTGCGGCATCGCCCAGTGCGGCGCCTGCACGGTCCATCTCGACGGGCGGCCGGTGCGGTCCTGCCAGACTAAGGTGGGCGATGTCGGCACCGCCCAGGTGACCACCATCGAGGGCGTGTCCGGCCGCGTGGCCGAGGCCGTCCAGGCCGCGTGGCGCAAGCTCGACGTCGTGCAGTGCGGCTACTGCCAGTCCGGACAGATCATGTCGGCGATCGGGCTCCTGTCCGGCAACGCCAAGCCCTCCGACGCCGACATCGACGGCGCCATGGACGGCAACATCTGCCGCTGCGGCACCTATCAGCGCATCCGCTCCGCGATCCACGAGGCCGCGCGCGACCTCGCCTGAAGACCCCTCTGCAGACCCCTCTGCCCCTCCCCGCGGTCCTGACCGGAGCATCGCCGCCATGCTGAACGCCCGTCGACCGAACGCATCCCCCGTCCGTCCCAGCCGCCGCGGCCTCCTGGCCGGCGCCGGCGCCATCGTGGTCGCCTTCCGGCTCGACACGAAGCCCGCCCGGGCCGCCGCCGGCCCGGACCTCGCGAGCGTCAAGGCCCAACCCAACGCCTTCGTGCGGATCGCCCCGGACGACACCGTCACGGTGGTGATCAAGCACCTCGACATGGGCCAGGGGAACACGACCGGGCTGGCCACGATCCTGGCCGACGAGCTCGGCGCCGACTGGAAGACGGTCCGCACCGAGTTCGCGCCCGCGGACGCGACGCTCTACAACAACAGCCTGATGGGCCCGATCCAGGGCACCGGCGGCTCCACCGCGGTGGCCAATTCCTGGTTCCAGCTGCGCAAGGCCGGGGCCGCCGCCCGGGAGATGCTGATGGCCGAGGCGGCCTTCCGCTGGAAGGTCCCGGTGGCGCAGATCACGGTGGCCGAGGGCGTGGTCCGCCACGAACCCTCGGGCCGGCAGGCCCGGTTCGGCGAACTCGCGGCCTCGGCCGCCTCCCTGCCGGTCCCGTCCGAGCCGCGGCTCAAGGACCCGAGCGAGTGGACGCTGATCGGCCGGACGGTGCCGCGCCTCGATTCCGTGGCCAAGACCAACGGCTCGGCGATCTACTCCCTCGACATCCGCCGCCCGAACCAGGTCACCGCCGTGGTCGCCCGCGCCCCGCGCTTCGGCGCCACCGTGAAGAGCTTCGACGCCGCCGCGGCCCGGAAGGTCGTGGGCGTGCTCGACGTGGTGCAGGTCCCCACCGGCGTGGCGGTGATCGCCCGGGACACCTGGGCGGCCATGAAGGGCCGCGAGGCGCTCAACGTCGCCTGGGATGACAGCACCGCCGAGACCCGCTCGTCGGACGTGATCCTGGCCGAGTACCGGGAGCGCGCCAAGGGCCCCGGCCTCACCGCCTCCGAGCGCGGCGACCCGCAGGCCGCGTTGAACGGCGCCGCCAAGGTGATCGAGGCCGAGTTCACCTTCCCGTACCTCGCCCATGCCGCGATGGAGCCCCTGAACGCCACGATCGAGCGGGCGGCCGACGGCGGCTACGACGTCTATGCCGGCTTCCAGTTCCAGACCGTGGAGCAGGCGACCATGGCGGCGATCCTCGGGGTGACGCCCGATCGGGTCCGGCTCCACAGCAACTGGGCCGGCGGGTCCTTCGGGCGCCGGGCGACGCCCACCGCCGACTACCTCGCGGAAGCCGCCACCGTGTTCAAGGCCGCCGGCGAGACGGCTCCCATCCACCTGGTCTGGACCCGCGAGGACGACATGGCCGGCGGCTATTACCGCCCGACCGTGCTGCACAAGGTCCGGGCCGGCATCGACGCCAAGGGTGCGGTGGTCGGCTGGGACCACGTCATGGTCGGCAAGTCCATCATGATCGGCTCGCCCTTCGAGGCGATGATCGTCAAGAACGGGATCGACTCGACCACCGTCGAGGGCGCCTCCGACACGCCCTACGCGCTGCCGGCCTACCGGTTCGGCGTCCATAACGGCCGCGAGGGCGTGCCGGTCCTGTGGTGGCGCTCGGTCGGCCACACCCACACGGCGCACGTCATGGAGGTGATGATCGACGAGCTGGCCCACGCCGCAGACGTCGATCCGGTGGCCTACCGGCTGTCGCTGCTGACGCAGGCGCCGCGGCTCTCGGGCGTGCTGAAGCTCGCCGCCGACAAGGCCGGCTGGTCGGACAAGCCGCAGGAGAAGGGCCGCGGCCTCGGGGTCGCGGTCCACGAATCCTTCGGTTCCTACGTCGCCATGGTGGCCGACGTCACCGCCCAGGATTCCGGGATCCGGGTGAACCGGATCGTGGCGGCGGTAGATGTCGGCGTCGCGGTCAACCCGGACGTGATCCGCGCCCAGGTCGAGGGCGCCGTCGGCTTCGCGCTGTCCGCGGTCCTGCGCAACCGCATCACCCTCAAGGAGGGCCAGGTGCAGGAGCACAATTTCGACGCCTATGAGCCGACCCGGATGAGCGAGATGCCGCAGGTCGCGGTGCATATCGTGCCGAGCCAGGCCGCGCCCACCGGGATCGGCGAGCCGGGCGTCCCCGTGCTGGCGCCCGCCATCGCCAACGCGGTGTTCTCCGCCACCGGCCAGCGCCTGCGTTCCCTGCCCCTCGACCTCTCCGGCGTGAAGGGCGCGTGACGAATCGCACGGCGCGCCTGTCCGCCCCGGCGTAGGACGGAGGGGCCTTCCCCCCAAGGCAAGAGACCTGAGTAAGAGACCCGACTGACGACGGCGCGGCGCGACACCGCGCCGTTTTTTTTGGTTTCTGCGCAGCCGCTCGCCATCTTGGCAACGATGCCCGCACACGCCCCGTTCGAAGACACTGCCGCGCGCCTGCGCGCCTGCCGCCTGTGCCGGGACAGCCCGCTCTACGGGCCGCCCCTCCCCCAGGAGCCGCGGCCGATCGTGCAGGGCAGCACCGGCGCGCGGCTCTGCGTGGCGAGCCAGGCCCCCGGGACCCGGGCCCACCGCACCGGGATGCCGTTCACCGACCCGTCGGGGGTACGGCTGCGGAGCTGGCTCGGCCTCGACGAGGCGCGGTTCTACGACCCCGCGCAGGTGGCGATCGTGCCGATGGGCTCCTGTTTCCCGGGCCTCGACGCCAAGGGCGGCGACCGGCCGCCGCGCCGGGAATGCGCCGAGCGCTGGCGTACGGAGCTGTTTTCCGGCCTGCCGAACCTCGATCTCATCCTGGTGATCGGCCAGTACGCGCAGGCCTGGCACCTGGGCCGGATGGAGGGCGGCCTGACCGGCACCGTGCGGCGCTGGCGCGCGCTCCTGGACGAGCCCCGCCGCCCCCGGGTGCTGCCCCTGCCCCACCCGTCCTGGCGCAACAACGGCTGGCTCAAGCGCGAGCCCTGGTTCGAGGCGGAACTGCTGCCGGTGCTCAAGGCGGAGGTGGCGCGGGTGCTGGGCGGGTGAGCAAGCCCTAAAAAGGCTCGACGGTCCCGCCATCCGGGCGCTACAAAATCGTGTGCGGATGATCTGGGACGAGCCGAAGCGTCAGAGAACCTCAGGCCTCCGCCCGAGGGGCACGGCCTGAATTTCGCCGATGCGCAGGCCCGTTTCGAATGTAAGACCGCCCTGGTCAGCGAGACCCACGCGAGCAAGACGGGCGGGCGCCGCTTCAAGGCCGTCGGTTTCCTGGACGCGCAACTCGTGACTCTCACGTTCGCGGTGCTCGGAACGGAGGCGGTTTCGGCGATCAGCCTGCGCCCGGCCAGCCGGAAGGAGCGGAAGGCCTATGACGACGCGTGACACGACCAAGCGAAGGGCGCCTCCGCTCAGCGATACCGAGGAGGCGCTTCTCCAGGCGTCCATCGCCAACAATCCCGATTCGGCGGAACTGACTGACGCCGAACTGGCGCGCCTGCGCCCGGCCCGCGACGTGCTTCCGCCCGCCGTCTACGCCGCCCTGGCTCAAGGGAGTCCCTCGCAGGGTGAGACCGGGCGGGTGCAACTCACTCTGAACGTCGATCCCGATGTGCTCGCCGCCTACCAGGCCGGCGGTCCCTGGCAGGCGCGCATGAACGAAGCCCTGGCCGAGGGCCTCGTACGCGGCAGGCGGCGCGCCAAGGCCGGCAAGCGCGGCTGATAGGCTCCGGTCCTGATTGACAGGGATCGCCGCGGCGTGGTCCGTGCCGCCAGCCCGAAGGACGCCGCGATGACCGAGAGTGCCGACCCCCGCGACCGCCTGATCGTGGCCCTCGATCTCCCGGGCGTGCCGGAGGCCGAGGCGCTGATCGACCGGATCGGCGATGCCGCGACCTTCTACAAGATCGGCTACCGGCTGGGTTACGCCGGCGGCCTGGCGCTCGCCGAGCGGCTGGCGGCGCGCGGGCTCAAGGTGTTCCTCGACCTCAAGCTCCACGACATCGGCAACACCGTCGAGGAGGGCGTGCGCTCGGCCTCGGGCCTGGGCGCCACCTTCCTCACCGTTCACGCCTATCCGCAGACCATGCGGGCGGCCGTGCGCGGCCGGGGCGCGAGCCTCAAGATCCTGGCCGTGACGGTGCTGACCTCCTACGACGATTCCGACGCCGCGGAGGCCGGCTACGGCCTGCCGGTGGCCGAGCTGGTCGCCAAGCGGGCCGCCCAGGCCGCCGAGATCGGCATCGACGGCCTCGTCTGCTCGGCGGCCGAGGCGGCCTCGGTCCGGCGGATCGTGGGGCCGGACCGGCTGATCGTCACCCCGGGGATCCGCCCGGCGGGCGCCGAGGCCGGCGATCAGAAGCGGGTGATGACCCCCGGGGACGCCCGCAGGGTCGGGATCGACCACGTGGTGGTCGGGCGCCCGATCACCGGCGCCGCCGACCCGCGTGCCGTGGCGCAGGCGATCGTGGCCGAGTTGGCCTGAAGCCCGGCATTGCCTTCGGGCGGCCGGAATCCATCTCAACCCCGCAAACGATGAGGCACAGGATGGCGAAGGGCTACTGGATCGCGCGGGTCGATGTCCGCGACGCGGAGGCCTACAAGGATTACGTGGCCGCCAACGGCATCGCCTTCGCCAAGCACGGCGGGCGCTTCCTGGTGCGCGGCGGCGCCTTCGAGGCGGTGATGGGCCAGCCCCGCTCCCGCAACGTGGTGATCGAGTTCCCGAGCTACGCCGACGCCCTCGCCTGCTGGAACTCCGACCTCTACCAGGCGGCCAAGGCCAAGCAGCGCGGCGGCGTCGATGCCGAGATCCTGGTGATCGAGGGCTATGACGGCCCGCAGCCGAGCGTGTCCGAGCCGGCGCCGGAGGCGGGGCGGGCCTCGGAGTAAGGTCTTCGGATCGGCTCAGCGCTTCGTATCGGGGGTCGGATCCGGATCGAGGCGCTGAGGTCTGAAGCGGCGGTACGCGGCTTCGACGTCTGCCGTCGTCGCGAACCGACCCGCGTGCAGGTCGGCCAGGCCGCGTTGAGCGGCGGCGCGTTCCGCATCGGTGAGCGGCTCAGGCAAGGCGCGATCGATATCCATGAGGGGTGCGATCCCATTCGCTGGATGCCGTACGCCACCGTTGATCGTGCGGGCTGTGCTGCGAGGAGGCCGGCGACGCGTCATCGGTTCAGCCCAGTCGTGCGCCTTGCGCCGGTCCGGCACCGCTTGGCCCCCGCGGCGCCAAGCCCCGCAGCAGGAACGCCGTCATGGCCTCCAGCGAGGGGACCGGCTGGAGCGCGGTCTGCCCGACCAGCAGCGGATGGGTGTAGCGGGCGATGCCGGCATGGATGCAGGCGGCCGCCTCCGCCGGGTCGGCGGCCTCGAACTCGCCCCGGGCCACGCCGTCGCGGACGATGCGCTCGAACCCGGCCGTGACCCGGGCGATGTGGTGCCGGCAGACCTCCCAGCTCTCGCCCATGGCCGCCTCGACCATCTCGTGGAGCCGGGGAAATTCCTCGCAGCGCCGCGTGCAGTCGCGGTGCAGGAGGTCGATCGCCGCCACGAGGCGTTCGGTGGCGCCGAGGCCCGGGCGGGCGGCGACCTCGGAGACCAGGGCCTCGATCTCGCCGATCAGCCGCTCCAGCACCGCCTCGTTGATCGCCTTCTTCGACTCGAAGAACCGGTAGACGTTGGCCGGGCTCATCTTCAGCGTCCGGGCGATGTCCGCCACGGTGGTCTTCTGGTAGCCGATCTCGCGAAAATACGCCGCCGCCGTCGCCAGGATGCGGCAGCGGGTGGTCGGCGCGCTCTCCTCCGTGAGCATGGGGGTCGGGGTATCCAGGGACATGCTCCTCAGTAGGGCACGGGCGCGGCGGGCGTCAAAGACCCCCGGTTCCCGCGACCCGGCTTTGCCCGCGGCGGGTCGGCGCGGCCGGAACCCTCCCGGGTCCGACCCATTGCCCCGGCATCCGGCCGCCTGCACGGCGGCGCACGCACGAGGCACGCAACGATGATCCTGACCGACAAGCGAGCCCTGATCACCGGAGCCGATTCCGGCATCGGGCAGGCGACCGCCGAGCTGTTCGCCCGGGAGGGGGCGGACGTGGCGATCACCTATCACACCGACGAGGCCGGGATCCGCGAGACCGCCGCCCGGGTCGAGGCGGCCGGCCGCCGCGCCCTGGTGCTGCAACTCGACGTCGGCGACGCCGCCGCGGTGAATGCCGCCTACGACCGCGTCGGCAGCGAGCTGGGCGGCCTCGACATCCTGGTGGCCAACGCTGGTCAGGCGATGAGCGGCATGCCGGTCGCCGAGATGGACGACACGGTGCTGGAGCGGATCCTGCGGGTGAACCTGATGGGGCCGCTGTTCTGCGCGCGCCCGTTCATCGGGATGCGCCGGGCGCAGGGCGGTGGCGGCAAGATCGTGTTCGTGTCCTCGGTGGCCCAGCACCTGCCGACCCCCGACAGCGCCCCCTACGGCATGTCGAAGGCCGGGCTCGGCTCCCTGTGCCGGAGCCTGTCGCGGGAACTCGCGGAGGACCGGATCAACGTCAACAACGTCGCCCCCGGCCTGATCGAGACGCCGATGACCGCGGACCGCTTCGAGAAGACCGCGGTGCTCGACAAGTCCCTGGAGCGGATTCCGTGGCACCGGGCCGGCCAACCCGAAGAAATCGCCCGGGCGATCCTCTACCTCGCGTCGGGGGCCGCCCATTACGTCACCGGCCACACGCTGGTGGTCGATGGCGGCCTCACGATGCAGTGGGGCGGGGCCTGAAACGCCGAAGGGCGCCGGGTTTCCACCCGGCGCCCTCCACGGGCATGGATTGTTGCGCGCGATCCGCCGCCCGGGCAGCCTTACGACCCGAACTGCGATCCGAGCTGCTCCAGGTACTCGGCGAGGTCGAGCCCGCCGACGCGCTTGCCGTAATCGAAGCGCATGCCCTGACGGATGTCGACGCTGGCATCGCGCGTGGTCAGGGTGAACGGCCGGACGCACACCCAGGCCCCGTCGCGGCGGTGCTCGAAGTACCCGAGGATCTCGTGCTTGGCCATGTCCTTCCCTCCGGAATAGTGTTCGAGGACATAACGGTGACGCTGCCGTTCGGTTCGACGGTCGCGACTGTTTTTCGCGCGTGAACCTGCACACATCGAGTGTTCGTGATCCGGAACACCGCGGATCGCACCCGGCCTATCGCGCTAGAGCTTGACTATAACAGTTCAAGACAGGGGGAAGCTGCTCACGGCCAGCGCTCCAGGATCGCGTCGGTCGTCAGGGTCAGGACCTGGTGGCCGTAGCGCATCCGGTACATCACCATCAGGGCGTCGTGGGCCTCGTCGCAGGAACTGCACAGGCCGTCCGTGGCGAGCACGATGCGGTAGCCGAGATCGACGCCGCCCAGCACCGCCGCCAGCACGCAGACATCGGTCTCCGCACCGGTGACGACCAGGGTGTCCACGCCCCGCGCCCGGAGGCGCGCGTCGAGGTCCGTTTCGAGCCAGGGCGAGTAGACGGTCTTGTCGATCACCTCCGCGGGCGGGACGAGGCGGGCCAGATCGGGGACCAGCTCGATCAAACCGGGATCGAGCGCAGCCCGCGTCATGCCGGACCACCGGGCCGAATAGGTCGCCCACGTGCCTCGTCCCTGGCCGGGGCGGGCCGCCGGGATGAAGCGCGTGAACACGGTCCGATCCGGGTGGGCCTCGGCGAGGCGGCGCACGTGCGGCAGGACGCGCGGCATCCACGGCGTCTGCCAGTCCGTCGGCTCGGCGAACATGCGCTGCATGTCGACGCAGAGATGCACGCAGGACTGGCCCAGGGGCTCGCCCGCGGAGCCGTCGTCGGCCCGCGCCCGGGAGGGCGGCGCGCGCGTCGTCTCGGTTTCCATGGCCGCGCGTTTCATGCCTCGATGGTTGCGCGTTCGCGGCCGGCCCCAGCAAGGCCGGCCGCGGTCCGGATCGTCAGCGGTCGGCCTTCTCGCCGGCCGTGGTCAGCGCGAGGTAGCGCTCGGTGGTCGGCTTGATCAGCGACCGCACCGCCTCGGCCATGCCCTGCTCTTCCTTCAGCGATTGCTGGAAGCCGGTCCGATGCGCCTGCTGGCCGGCCGCATCCGCGATCGTCAGCAGTGACTCGTAGGCCGCGATCTCGAAGTTCTCGAAGGCGTGGTTGGCGTAGGTGTTCTTCAGGATCTCGTCCTGGGCCGGTGTGTGGCCGAGCGCCATCATGTTGCCGACGAAGCCCAGGAACCCCTCCTTGAGCGCCGACGGGCTGTCGCCGAGGCTCTGCAGCGCCTCCTCCAGGCGCTGGCGCTGGCCGTGCGTCTCCTCGATGTGCCGGCGCAGGGCCTTCTCCATCTCCGGGTAGCGCTCCAGGCGCTCGACCTGCCGCTCCATGATCTGCAGGGCCTGCATCTCGACGGCGTGGGTGTTCTTCAGGGCCGTGACGTAGATCGAACGTGTATCGAGGGTCATGCCGGTGTCTCGCAATGGATGGTGGATCGCGGTGATCCATTCATCCGGGCAACCTCGGGCCCGCACGGCCAAGTTCCGGCCGGGAAGGTCGCAGGTTGCGCCCGCTCCCGCCGGGTCCCGGGGGCCTCGCCGCACTGCGCGCGGTCCGGATGGCCCGGACCCGCAGGACCGGGTTGGCCGTGCCGCGCGGCGGCGGGGGCTACGTCAGCCCCTCCTCCATCAGCGCCGTCTTCACCGCCTGGCGCCCGCGCACGCGGCCGTACCAGGCGTCCAGGTTGTGCAAGCGGTCGAAATGGATGTCGGCTCGGTAATACGAGGTGAGCCACGGCGCCTGCCCCCAGCCCGTGAGCGCGAACAGGTAGGCGTCGGCGACCGTGAAGGTCTCCCCCATGAGGAAGGCCTGCCCGGCGAGTTGCGCGTCGATCCAGGCGAAGCGTGCCTCGAGCCTCGGCTTGGCGGTTTCGACATACCGCCCCGCCAGGCGTGCGTAGAGGAGGGGAATGAAGCCCTTGTGGATCTCGGAATTCAGGAAGCCCAGCATCTCCTGAAGACGGTAGCGCTCGAAGCTGCCGTTCGCCGGGGCGAGGCGCGTCTCCGGCTTCAGGTCGGCCAGGTATTGCAGGATGGCGGGGCCCTCGCGCAGGATCCGGCCGTCGTCGAGTTCGAGGAGGGGCACGTAGCCGTGCGGGTTGACGGCGTAGTAATTCTGTCCCTCTTCCGTCCTGTGGTCGGCGTGATCGACTTTGCAGAGTTCAAAGTCGAGGCCGAGCTCGTGGGCAATGATGTGCGGGGCGAGCGAGCAGCTTGCGGGAATGTAGTACAGTCTCATGATTGCGCCCGGACAACTCGATCTCATCGATGTTGGAAACGACCGTTTCCGCAGAGATACGTAGCGCAGTTCTATCGATGCCGAAAGAACGCAAGACTTTGTGCGTGAGTAACAAGAATTATACGTATGGTGGCGCGAGGGTCGGTCGATGCGAGCGACCGTGACCGGGTGCTCCGTCGAGCACGCGATGCATCTGCTCGGCGGCCGCTGGCGCCTGCTCCTCGTGTCCTACCTGATCGACGGACCGAAGCGCTTCAACGAGCTTCGGCGTGATCTGCCGGGGATCTCGCAGAGGATGCTGACGCTGGATCTCCGCGCCCTCGAAGCCGCCGGCCTGATCAAGCGCACCGTCTATCCGACGACGCCGGTCAAAGTAGACTATGCGCTGACCGAGGACGGCATGCGGTTGAAGAAGGTCGTCTCCGTCGTCCAGGAATTCGGTCTGTGGCTGAAGCAGCGAGGGCCGGCCTGAGGCGTGGGAAGACGCGCCCCACGCCCGATCCTTGTGCGGTGGCCTCAGGGTGCGTGCCCGACGTCAATGCATGGACTGGTTCGACGGGGACCGTTGCCGGCTCGCGAGGTGGCGGCCGATCTCGAGCAGCAGGGTTTCGGTCAGGGCGACGATGCGGGTGTCGCCGAGGGCCGAGACCGCGTTGTGGAGCGACAGGCACAGGTCGGCGGTCTTGTTCAGGGCGTCCTCGATCGTGCTCCCGTCTTGCGTCGCGAAGGCGGTGCCGGCGGACTTGCTGTCCGAGATCTCGACGACGACCCCCCGTCCGGTCAGGGGGCGGCCGAGTTCGTCCAGGTAGAAGTGCCCGCGGGTGAACACCCAGCGCAGCCGGCCCTCCGGGGAGCAGACCCGGTACTCGGCGGTATACGAGCCGCCGGATTGCACGCAGTCCAGGATGACCTGGGAGATGTGCTCCTGATCCGCATGATAGACCGCCTTCAGGATCTCCGAGAGGCTGACCCCGGCCCGCGAACGGGCCGGGCTGATGTTGAACAGCAGCGCGGTGACCGGATCGGCCCGCGCGTCGTCGGTGGCGATGTCCCACATCCAGAAGCCGACCCCGCCGGAGGCTTCCAGCGCCGCGATCAGGGTCGCCTCTGAGACAATATCGTCGGAGTTTTCCAGCAAGATATCCCCCGATATCCGTATCGCACGTCCGCGCTAAGCCATTTACTGGATCGGCGCACCGTCACGATCCGGATGTATCAGAAATCGTCGGTCGAATAGAGCACAATGGCAACAGCTGCGCCCGGTCCGCCGGCGCCTCGCGATCCCCCGGGCGTTCCCCACCGGGGCGGTCGGGGACCTCCCTCGGGCCCTGCCCTTCCAGGGCGCGGGCGCACGCTCCAGGCTGCGCATGCCGGACTCGGCTTGGTCCTGGCCGATCCGCAGGCCGATCTGGATCCCCGGGAGTGCCGTGCCCAGCCCGGGCTTCCGTTCGCGCCGGTCCCGCGCATCGGCCGGCGGCTTCCCTGGCGCCGGCGCCGCCGAGCGGCGGGGCGGTCCGACCGGGCCGGTCCCGTGCTTTGCGACCCGTCCCGCCTCCGACCGGGGATGGACCGCGGCCGGGGCCTGCGCACTACGCAAAGCCCCGATAGATTTGCCTTTCAGAATCGAAACCTTTATAAATTGTCTCAATTCGATTCAAAAAATGCATTTAGGCTATATCATGTCGGCGTTGCGATACGTTCTTCTCGGACTCTCGGTCTTATCGTTGGCTGTCGTGCTGGTGTTCTGGACTGTGAGTGGGCACGTCGCCGATCTCGGCGTGTTTTTGGTGGCCGCTTTCTTGGTCGCCAACAGCGTTTATATTCTATTTTCCCGTCCGACATTGCGCGCGAGCTCTGTCTTCGACCGTGCGGCTACGGGACTTGCTTTCGCCTCGCTCGAACTGCAGCACCAGGCCAAGGAGGCGAAGATCCGGGAGGCGGAGGCCGAGCGGATCCGGGCGCAAGAGGCCGAGCAGAACAAGTCAAAGCTGCGGGCGGCCGAGGAATTCATCAGCTACGTGCGCCAGAACCCGCTGATGCGCGGCCGGCAAGCCGTCACGGTCAAGCAGATCACCTTGCTCGGCGACCCGAAGAGTATCGCGCTCCCGACCCTGGAGCTCCCCCGTCCCGTCCCGTCGGAGCTGAATGGCCGGCATCGCGCCGATCCGGGGGCGACCAGCGTGACGCCTCCGGCGCCGCCCCCCGGCGCCGTGCCGCGTCTGGAAGCCTGACCGGCGCCTGGCGCTCGCGCGCGACGCCGAACCTCACGGCGGCCGCCGGGCGGGCTTGCGCGGATCGCGCCCGTCACGACCTCGCGAGCGGTCGGCCGGAGGCACCCCCGACCCGATCCGTCACGGAACCATCTCGGCGGCCTGCGGCTTGCTGAGCTGGGACCGGGAAGGATTTGCTCCTCTCACGGCTCAGCGGAAAACAACCGCCCTCGACGGCGGCATGAGAGGAAACATCCTTTGCGCACCACGATCATCACTGCGGCCTTGCTCGCCGCCTTCGGCGCCGCCGTCGCCTCCCCGGCCTCCGCCGCCCCGATCGGCCCCGGCGCCGTCGCTGCGCCGGCCGACATCGTCTCGACCGTCCAGATGGATCGGATGGAGCGTCGCATGGAGCGTCGCCACATGGAGCGCCGCATGGAGCGGCGTCACATGGAGCGTCGCATGATGCACCGTGAGATGCGCCACCGCATGATGCGCCGGGAGATGATGCACCGCATGTAAAGCGGAAGACACGGCGCTACCGGCGGAACCGCCGGTAGCGCCGCCCGGTGCGGCGCTCGGACGTTTGCTGACACCGATACCAGGAAGGTCTGCGGCGTGCCGTGGCCGAGCGCGCCCTGGCCCGACGAGCCCCGGTACCGGGGCCCTGCCCCGCGGTCCACGTTCAAGCAGGCCGGCAGCGGCGTCCCGCTCTCCGTAAAGCCGTGGCGGATGCCAAGATCGAGGCAGATCCAGTCCGGTCTTTCTCGCGTATTCGCCCGGTCTACATACGGGGCGGACCTGTAGGTCATGCGCTCTCAGGCCGACGCCGACGCGGATCGAGGCCGTCGAGCCCACCCCACCGCCAGAGTGGCTCCCACGTTCCGCCCGGCGCCACGCGGCCGCTGTACGGACCTCCCCCGTCCCGCCGAGCCGCATGTCGAGGAGCATCGGTTCCGCGAGCCCGCGCTAGCCGTGCGCGCGCGCTCCGCGGACGGTCGGATCGATGCCCCGGTTCGCCTGGTTCCCATTCGGCCCGAAAACCTGCGTCCAGCAGGCGACGACCCGCGATGGCCCGGAAATACCCGTTGCGGCTCGATGCCGTGTGGGTGCAGGCGAGGCCGTCCAGCGGGGACAGGGGCGTCGCGTTCGGGCGCGGTATCGATCCGCGCGTCCGCAGCCCGGGGGTGGAGGATCGCAACCGCCGAGATCTACGCTCGCCCGCGGGCCCATCGAACCATCCGGGGCCCAACGCGTTTCCAGGCTCGGTGAGGAGACAGGTACGATGAAAGCGTTTTTGGCTGTGGTTGCCGTCGGCTTCGGCGTGATGTCCGCGCTCGGCCCGGCCCTCGCTCAGCGCGGCCCCGATTATGGCTATGGCGGCCGGGATTACGGCGACCGCGACCGGGACGGCGACGATTACCGGGGCCGGGATCGCGGCGACCGCGGCTACGGCGACCGGGGCTACGGTGAGCGCGCCTATGGCGGGTTCGATGAGCGCGAGTATCTGCGCTGCAACCCCGATGTCCGCCGGGCCGTCGCCAGCGGCCAGATGGAGTCCGGTGCGGCCCATTACCGGACCTTCGGACGCCGCGAGGGACGCCGCCTGAGCTGCTGACCCGATCGCGTCGGCCACGCTCCGCCGGGAGGCGCCGCGCCCGGTCCCGCACCGCGCTCGCCACAACAGAGCCTCCTCGGCGCCGGGCGCCGGGGAGATCGATGGAAGAGCCTCGGCAGCGTTCTGCCGGGGCGGGGGGCCGCGCCCTCGCACGGCCTCCGGACCCGAGGGGCGGCACGGCCGTCGCGCCCGACGCGTCTCGTCCGGACGCGCCCGTCCGGCGAATCATCGATCCTGCGCCGCCGCCAGGTCGATCGATCCTGCAGCGTCCCCGGCAAGGATCCGAGGGTACGCCCGCGCCGTTCGGCGCCGAATGCGGGGTGACAGGGTCCAGATCGGTTTCAGATCGGGACCGTGCGGCTAATCCCTATGCTTGCGGCCTTGACGGCGCGGCGGGTTGAAAACAGGCTTAAGCCCGCGTCGCGGCAGATCGATGCGCGGTCGTTGGGTCTGGCCGAAACATTGCATCAGGCTGCCGGGTCGGATTGGACTTCGAGCGCGGGGGCGGTCATGAAGAAATTACTGTCGATAACCATTTTTGGTCTTCTGACGATGGGCACTGCACAGGCCCAGGACAAAGGCGGACCGATCAAGATCGGTGTCTCGGCCGGCGTGACCGGGCCGTATGCAGCTTTCGGCGTGCAGGTGAAGAACGGCGTCAGCCAGGCGATCGAGGACATCAACAAAGCCGGCGGCATCAAGGGCCGGCCGTTCGAGCCGATCTACGGCGACGACGCCTCCGACCCGAAGCAGGGCGTGTCGATCGCCAACAAGCTCGCCGCGGACGGCGTGACGATGGTGGTCGGTGCCTTCGCCTCCAGCGTGTCGATCCCGGCCTCCGACGTCTACCTCGACGCCGGCATCGTCCAGGTCACGCCGTCCTCCACCAACGTGAAGTTCACCGAGCGCGGGATGTGGAACACCTTCCGCACCTGCGGTCGCGACGACCAGCAGGGCGTGGTGGCCGGCGCGTATCTGGCCGATCACTTCAAGGGCAAGCGGATCGCCTTCGTCCACGACAAGTCGTCCTACGGCAAGGGTTTGGCGCAGGAGACGCAGATGACGCTCAAGGCCAAGGGCGCCAAGGAGGTGCTGTTCGAGGGCGTCAACCCGGCCGAGAAGGATTACTCGGCGCTCGTGTCCAAGCTGAAGTCGGCCAACGTCGACGTGGTCTATTACGGTGGGTTCCACACGGAGGCCGGGCTGATCCTGCGCCAGATGCGCGACCAGGGCCTGAAGGCGACCCTGGTGGGCGGCGACGGCCTCGCCCCGAAAGAGTTCGTGCAGATCGCCGGCGATGGCGCCGAGGGCACGCTGATGACCTTCTCGCCGGACGCCCGGAAGAACCCGAATGCCCAGCCCGTGGTCGCGGCGTTCAAGGCCAAGAACATCGATCCCGACGCCTACACGCTCTATGCCTACGCGGCCGTGCAGGTGCTGGCCAAGGCCGCCACCGAGACCGGCTCGATAGAGGGCAAGGTGCTGGCCGACTGGCTGCACCAGGGCAAGACGATCGAGACCGTGGTCGGCCCGATCGTGTACGACAAGAAGGGCGACCTCACCCGGCCCGACTACGTGATCTACGCCTGGAAGAAGGGCGCCGACGGGAAGATCGACTACGCCGGCAACGAGCTGGCGCCGTAAAACCGGAGCCCCGCGAATTTCGGGGCTCCGCGCCCCGAGCCCCGCCGAAGGGCTGTGGGCCCTTCTGTAACCCCGGACCTCGGCGCGGATCCGGCGGGCCGGTACCTCTATCGGCCGAACGACTGAGGGGCGCAGAGGCCTTATGATCTCCCCTCCGCGTCCCGGCGCGCAGGGGAGATCCGATGTTCGACTTCAGCCAGCTCCGGTGCTTCGCCGCCGTGGCGGAGGAGCTGCATTTCGGGCGTGCGGCCGCCCGGCTGAACATGACGCAGCCGCCCCTGTCGCGGCAGATCCAGGTGCTGGAGCGGGTGCTCGACGTGCAGCTCCTGGAGCGCACCAGCCGATCCGTCCGCCTGACCGCGGCCGGGCGCAGCTTCCTGCCGGAGGCGCAGCGCATCCTGCGGCTCGCCGAGACCGCGACCCACGTCACCCGCCAGGTCGCGGCCGGGCGCGCGGGGGTGCTGAAGCTCGGCTTCACCGCGGCCTCGGCCTACGATGTCCTGCCCCGCCTCGTCACAGCCCTCCGGCGGGCGCTGCCCGACGTCACGCTGGCCCTGCGCGAGATGGTCAGCCGGGACCAGGTCGAGGCGCTGCTGGCTGGCCGCATCGATGCCGCCCTGGTGCGCCCGCCCATCGTCCATCCGGACCTGATCGCGGTCAGGGCGGTGGCCGAGCCCCTGGTGGTGGCCCTGCCGGCCGGGAATCCCCTGGCGGCGCGGGCGCATCTCGCCCCGGGCGATCTCGGCGGCGAGCCGTTCATCGCCTACGCGCCGAACGAGGCGCGCTACTTCCACGACCTGATCCTCGGCCTGCTCACGGAGGCGGACGTGGAGCCCCGGATCGTGCAGCGGATGACCCAGATCCACTCGATCCTGGCCCTGGTCCGGGCCGACCTCGGCATCGCCCTGGTGCCGGCGGCGGCCGAGCGCCTGCGCTTCGAGGGCGTGGCGTTCCGGCCGCTGGTGCTCCCGGCCCCCCACCCCGCCGAGCTGGTCCTGGCCTGGCGGCGGGACGCGGACGAACCGCTGATCGCCCGGTTGGTCGCGATCCTGGCGGAGCTGCCCCCCGCCTGATCCAAGCGCCCCCGCCTGATCCAAGCGCTCCCCGACCCGATGCAAGCGCCCCCGGCATCGATGAGCCAAGCGCCCGCGGCGTCGATCGATGCGCCCGCGGCATCGATCGATCCAGCCTTTGGCTTTGACCTCCGGCGGAAAGGCTGCGCCTGATGGGCGCCCGACGGCCCGCAGAGGCCGGGGCCGCCAGGAGAGGGATCGCCGTGGACCGACTCACCAACCGCTTCAAGGCCGCCCTCGGCGCGGGGCGCCAGCAGATCGGCCTGTGGTGCAGCCTCGCCAGCCCGATCTCCACCGAGATCGTCGCCGGCGCCGGGTTCGACTGGCTGCTCCTCGACATGGAGCACTCCGCCAACGACCTGCGGGACATCTATGTTCAGCTCCAGGCCATGATGGAGAACGCCACCAACCCGGTGGTGCGGGTGCCGAGCGACGACCCCATCACCATCAAGCGCATCCTGGATGCCGGCGCCCAGTCGCTGATGATTCCCAATATCGACGATGCCGCGCAGGCCGAGCGGGTCGTGGCGGCGACGCGCTACGCGCCCCGCGGCATCCGCGGCTTCTCGCAGGCGCCCCGGGCCGCCCGGTTCGGGCGCATCCCGGACTACCACACCCGCTGCGAGGCCGAGATCGTCGTGATCGTGCAGGTCGAGTCCCGCCGCGCCCTGGACAATCTGGACGCGATCGCCGCCGTCGAAGGCGTGGACGGCGTGTTCATCGGGCCCGGCGACCTCTCCACCAGCCTCGGCCATCTCGGCCAGCAGGGTCACCCGGAGGTGGTCGCGACCATCGAGGCAGCCATCGGCCGGATCGTGAAGGCCGGCAAACATGCGGGTATTCTCACGCCGAGCGAGGAGCTGGCCAAGCGCTACATCGCGGCCGGCACCCGGTTCACCGCGGTCGGCTCGGATCTGGGGCTGCTGGCCCGCAACGCCGAGGCCCTGGCCGGGCGCTTCCGCACCGAAGGCTGAGCGGGGAGCGTCCGATGCAGGCCGAGATCGACAGCGCGACCCAGAATCGCCCGACGCAGGATCGCCCGGACCTCGAGCGCCCGGCCGGGGACGCGCCGCGCACGATCCGGCTGAGCGAGCACGACAACGTCGCGATCGTGGTCAACGCCTTCGGGCTGCCGGCCGGCACGGTGTTCCCGGACGGGCTCGCGCTCGTCGAGTTCATCCCGCAGGGCCACAAGGTGGCGCTGTCCGACATCCCGGAGGGCGGCGCGGTGCGCCGCTACGGCGAGGTGGTCGGCATCGCCACGCAAGCGATCCCGCGGGGCGCCTGGGTGGAGGAATCTCGGGTCGCGACCCCGGTCGCCCCCGCCCTCGACGCCTTGGAGCTGGCGACCCGGGTGCCGGCGCCCCTGCCCCCGCTCGAGGGCTACACCTTCGAGGGCTACCGCAACCCGGACGGGTCGGTGGGCACCAAGAACATCCTGGCGATCTCGATCAGCGTGCAATGCGTCGCCGGCACCCTCGACGTGGCGATCCGGCGGATCAAGCAGGAGCTGCTGCCGCGCTTCCCCAACGTCGACGACGTGGTTGGCCTTACCCACGCCTATGGCTGCGGCGTCGCCATCAACGCCCCCGAGGCGGTGGTGCCGATCCGGACCCTCCAGAGCCTCGCGCAGAACCCGAATTTCGGCGGTGCGGTCATGGTCGTGGGGCTGGGCTGCGAGAAGCTCGTCTCGGAGCGCCTGCTGCCCGACGGCGGCGCCGCCGGGGACGGGGTGGTCCGGCTCCAGGACGAGCGCCACCGGGGTTTCTCCGCGATGCTCGACAGCATTATGGCGATGGCGGAAACCCGCCTGGAGGTGCTGAACCGGCGCACCCGCGAGACCTGCCCGGCCTCCGAACTCGTGGTCGGCCTGCAATGCGGCGGCAGCGACGCCT
The DNA here is from genome assembly GCF_054818005.1 of Methylobacterium sp. CM6246. Taxonomy (NCBI): domain Bacteria; kingdom Pseudomonadati; phylum Pseudomonadota; class Alphaproteobacteria; order Hyphomicrobiales; family Methylobacteriaceae; genus Methylobacterium; species Methylobacterium sp. CM6246. The sequence continues at coordinate 3,131,056 of NZ_JBTXKY010000001.1, read as the reverse complement.
TCTCGGGCGTCACCGCCAACCCGGCGCTCGGCTACTGCGCCGACCTGATCGTGGCCTGCGGCGGCACCGTGTTGTTCTCCGAGGTCACGGAGGTCCGGGACGCGATCCACCTCCTGACCCCCCGGGCGAAGAACCCGGAGGTGGCCCAGGCCCTGATCCGCGAAATGGCCTGGTACGATGCCTATCTCGCCAAGGGCGAGGCCGACCGCCGGGCCAACCCGTCGCCCGGCAACAAGAAGGGCGGCCTCAACAACATCGTCGAGAAGGCCCTGGGCTCGGTCGCCAAGTCCGGCACCGGTGCGATCGCCGGGGTGCTGGCGCCGGGCGAGCGGGTCCGCGAGAAGGGCCTGATCTTCGCCGCGACCCCGGCCAGCGACTTCGTCTGCGGCACGCTCCAGCTCGCCTCGGGGATCACCCTGCAGGTGTTCTCCACCGGCCGCGGTACGCCCTACGGTCTCGCTCAGGCCCCGGTGATCAAGGTCGCGACCCGGACGGAGCTGGCCGAGCGCTGGTCCGACCTGATCGACCTCGATGCCGGCCGGATCGCCACCGGCGAGGCCACGATCGAGCAGGTCGGCTGGGAGCTGTTCCACCTGATCCTGGACGTGGCGAGCGGGCGCAAGCGGCCCTGGTCCGACCATTGGGGCCTGTTCAACGATCTGACCCTGTTCAACCCGGCGCCGATCACCTGAGCCCAGGCATGCGCGGCGCGGCGTCGCAAGCGCGGCCGGACTCTGCTAGGCAGCCGGCATCGTGAAGCCGCTGCCGATTCCCACCCCCCGGGCCGTCCTGTTCCGCGTGCACTGGGCGCTCGGCCTCACCGCGGGGTTCGTGCTCGCGCTGATGGGCCTGACCGGCGCGCTGATGAGCTACGAGGAGGCGATCACAGCCTTCGCCAACCACGACCGGACGCGGGTCGAGGCGGCGGATCGGGTGCCGCTCGCCCCCACCGCCCTCGCCGCCCGGATCGACGCGCAGGCGGGCGGCCGAATCGTGAACGTCCTCACCCTGTCGGACGACCCGAACGCGAGCGTGTTCGTGCGCTTCGCCCGCGACCCGGAGACCCGGGCGCGGCCGCCCTCGGCCTATGCCGATCCCTATGACGGTGCGGTGCTGGGCCCCGTCCGGCTGGAGGCGGCCTTCGCGACGGTGCGGGACCTGCACCGCTGGCTGCTGATCCCCGGCGGGTCCAAGGGCTGGGGCCGGACCATCACGGGCGCCTGCACCCTGGCGCTGATCGTGTTCCTGGCCACAGGCCTCTACCTGCGCTGGCCCAAGATCCATCGCTGGCGGATCTGGCTGAAGCCGAGCCTGTCGCGGCCGGGCCGGCCGCGCTGGTGGTCCCTGCACGCCGTGGCCGGGACCTGGCTGACGCCGGTCTACCTGGTCATCGCGCTCAGCGGCCTGACCTGGTCCTACCCGGCGTTCAAGGACGGCGCCACCTGGCTGCTCGCCGGGACACCGGAGCGGGCGAAGCCGGCCCGCATGGCCGGCCACCGGGAGGCTTCTCCCGTGCCGGACTCCCGGCCCGACGCCGTCGACCGTGCCTGGACGGCGTTCCGGACCGGAGAGGGTCACGAGGCCGGCCTCGTGACCCTGACGCTGCCGGGGGCCGACACGGGGGCGATCCGCATCCGCTGGCTGCCCCGGGGTGTCGTGTCCCTCAGCGCCCGCAGCGAGGCGCGCTACGACGCCGCCACGGGCGCCTTCCTGTCGGCCGAGCACGCCGCCGACACGCCGCTTGGCCGCCAGATCCTCCAGTCCATCCTGGAGGTGCATCGCGGCCGGTTCTTCGGCGACCTGTTCGCCCTGCTGTTCTGCGTGGCCGCGCTGGCCATGCCGGGCTTCGCCGCCACCGGCCTGACCCTCTACATCCTGCGGCGCGCGGCGGCCCGCCGGCGCGCGCCGGTCCGCGCCACGGTGCCCATCCGCGAAGCGACTCCCCGACGCGAGTCCGTCGGCGGCACCGGCCGATCGTAGACCCGAGAAGACCGGATTCCCAAAGGGCTCAGCCCTTTGACGGCGTTCAGGGGCGGGCCCCCTGAGGCAGCCGGGCTTCGCCCGCCCTCAGGGCTCTGACCTGGACCCGCACAAGGTCTTGGACCTTCTGGAGCCCTGACTTCGGCCGGTCTCCCTCACATCCGCGCGGTGATCGTTGCCAGTACGGTGAAGGGCGCGCCGGGGGTATTGTTGAACTGATTGAACGGCTGCTCGATGTAGCGTGCGTTCGTCAGGTTCCGGATGTTGACCGCGAACCGGTAATGCGCGTCGATGTCGTAGTACACGGCTGCGTCGACCCGATTGTACGCCCCGACCTTGTAGCTGTTGTTGAGGTCGCCGAAGCGCTGGCCGACATGGGTGACGCCGATGCCGAGCCCGAGACCGCGCAGGGAGCCGGCCTGGACATCGTAGGTCGTCCACACGCTGCCGCTGAAGGCCGGCGCGCCCACGAGGCGGTTGCCGACCGCGAAGACCCTGTCCTTGGTGATCCGCGCATCGAGATAGCCGACGCCGCCGATGACCTTCCAGCCCGGAAGGATCTCGCCGGCCAGGTCCGCCTCGACGCCCTCCGAACGCTGCTGGCCGGTGATCACCGAGAAGCCGGTGTTGACGGGATCGTTGCCGGCGACGTTGTCCCGGGTGATCCGGAAGGCGGCCGCGCTCAGGGTCAGGTCGGGGTTGATGTCGATGCGGGTTCCGACCTCGAGCTGCTCGCCCGTCTCGGGCGCCGGGTTGACGACGTTGAGGACGTTCGCGGTCTGCGGCGCGAAGGACGTGGCGTAGCTGGCATAGACCGTCAGCGGCTCGAACGGCCGATAGATCAGGCCGACGCGCGGCGAGGCGCCGAACAACTCCTGCTCCGGCGGCTGGGTCTTCGAGCCCGGTACGCGGGCGAAATAATATTGGGTGCCGAGATCGAACCGGGCGCCGAGCACGAGCTGCAACTGGGGCGTGAGTACGATCTGGTCCTGCAGGTAGAACCCGAACAGTTCGAGCCTCTGCTTCAGGTCTTGCTGGAGCGAGAGAGCTCCGGGCGTGCCGCCGAAGACCGGGTTGAGGAAGCTGACCGGGGTGTAGGTGCCCTGCTGGGAATAGGGGTGGCGGAAGCCGTTGGTGTACTCGAACCCCACGAGGGCGGTGTGGGAGAATCCGAGCGTGTCGAACTTCATCACCGCTTCGGTCTGCGTATCCACGGCTGCGAAATGCGAATCGACCGAGGCGTCGCGCCGCGTGACCTGGGTCCCGGCGTTGTTCACCCCGGTGGCACGGGCCGTGAACAGGTTGAACGCCCCCCATTGCCCGTTGATGACTTGCCGCAGCGTCAGGTTCTCGTTGACGTCGTGTTCGGCCCGCATCGTGATCCCGTTGACCTCGCCGTAATAGCGCGAGGACGGCTCGCCGTAGTAGCGGCGGATGTTGTCCAGCGGCACGCGTCCGCGGAAAGCGATGAGCCCCTCGTCGTACTGGGTGCGCTGGCTGGTGGCCTCCGCGTTGATGTAGACCCTCGTGTCGGCGCTCGGCGTCCAGCTCAGCGCCGGCGCGATGAAGACGCGCCGGTTGGTGTTGTCCCCGATATTGCGGAAGGTCGGGTCCTCCTGCGCGGCGAAGGTGAGGCGGGCGGCCAGCCCGTCGATGGACGGGATCGCGCTCGAAACCGAGCCCTGGAACCGCCGGAAGCCGAAGCTGCCGCCCTGGACGCTCGCGTCCGCGGTCGGCTCCAGGGTCGGCCTGCGGGTGACGATGTTGACGACTCCGCCCGGGTCGCCCCGACCGAACAGCACCGAGGCCGGCCCCTTGATCACCTCGACCCGTTCGGCATTCGCGAGGTCGCGCTCCACCGGATAGAAGTTGATCGCCGGATTGGTCAGGATGCCGTCGACGGCGAAGAGCTGCGTGGCGAAACCGCGGATGACGTAGTTCTGCGAGCGGCCCTGTACGGTGCTGCCGGGCGTGACGTTGCTGACATTGGTGACGGCATCGGTCAGGCGCAGGTCCTGCTGGTCCGTGATCACCTGGCGCGGGACGACGGTGATCGATTGCGGCGAGTCCCGCAGGGGCGTGTCGGTCTTGGTCGCGGTCGCCGAGCGCGTGGCGCGATAGCCGACGACCGGCCCGTCCGCCCGCTCGACCGCGGGGCCCGTGCCGGTGACGCTCAGTTCCGAGAGGACGACCTCATCCTGGACCGGGCTGGATTGTGCGTGGGCGACAGTCGTCGATGCTGCGAGCAGAGTAAAAACCAGCCCGTATCGCTTATTGGTTGCGCAATTGCGGTCCGAATTTGCGACGACGGCGCGGATTGATCGGCCTTGAGGCATAGTTTCGAGTCATTCTTAAGAAGATCGTCGCGTCGAGGCGCCCTGGTCTGTGCGTACGATTGCCAGACTGATTCAATGCGTGATTGAAATTGAATGCCTCGGAGCCGCAGGAACTCACCGAACGTGTCCGGTGCGTCACACATCCCTTTGGAATGATTTTAAAACTTGCGGATTATGCAGACTTAAACGTGCGCAAATGGGCAAGATACACGTCCAGGCGTTGATGCGGATCATGCTGGGACGGAGATCGACATGCGCGCCTGTCGGCCTCTTCGAATCAGGCGCGCGCTCACTTCGTCCGAGTCCTTCGCGCGCGCCGCCATCCGTTCGGATCGGGGGCCGCCCGGAGCGCCCGTCGCGGCTGGCCCGGCGCGACGCGCCTCACCGATATCCGGGCCTGCGCGCTGCGCAGCACCGCGAGCCGGCAGCCGCGCAGCGTGAGCGCGCCCGGTGGCCCGTTCCGGATCGATACGTCCTCGGATGTGCCGTCTTCGCCGTCGGCGAACCTGCCGGCGCGGATCCGGGTGGGCCTGTCCGGCGGTTCCTGCGGTTTCGTCCGCCGATGAGGGTCAGCGGTCCGGTCGCGGCGTGCCCGGGGCGGCCCGCGGCAGGCGGCCGTCGAGCCCGGTCGCCAGCAAGGCGTGGAGCTGGGCGACCGCGGGGGCCGGATCGTAATCGGGCAGGATCGCGCGGCCGACGATGATCCCCTTCATCAGCGGGGCGACCAGCCCGTAGAGCCGTTCCGGGTCGCAATCCGGGCTGGTGGCCAGCGCCGAGAAGGTTTCGGTGAACCAGTCCCGGGTCTCCGCCTCGGTCCGGGCGGTCAGGTCGGAGATGGCCGGGTTGCGAGTGGCTTCCGACCAGATCTCCATGCGCAGCACCGCGGCTTCCCGGGTGATCGACACGAAGTACCGCGCGATGAGGTCGAGTAAGGCTGCGCGCGGGTCGCCGCTGTGCCCCATCTCTTCGACGAGTTGGATGCCGCGCTCGCGCTCGCGCTCGACCAGCCCGACGACCAGGGCCTCCTTGGACTCGAAGTAGCGGTAGAAGTTGCCCGGGCTCATCGCGGCCTCGCGGGCGAGGTCCTGCATCGTGGCGCGGTGGAAGCCGTTGCGCACAAAGCAGGCTTCGGCGGCGTCGAGGATGTGCGCGCGCCGCGCGGCCTGGCCGCCGCGCGCCTCGGCGGCGGCCGGCACGCTCACGGGGCGAACTGCGCGACCGCGGCGACGCGGCTCTGGTCCTTCGCGGGGATGGTGGCCGCACAGGCCTGGGCGGTCTGGCTCATGTCGGCGCACAGGCGCGCCTGCCAGCCCTTCGGACCCGCGCCGGTCCAGCTGATCAGCGCCATCCAGGCGAGAACCAGAACGGCGGCGAAGGTGAGGTTCGACGGGGTGCAGAAAGCCCGGACCGTCGCGAGGAGGCGCGCCGCGCCGGTTCCGGACGGGTCGAACCGGTCCTCATCCAGATCCGACCAGCGACCTTCGAGCGACAGAGCCATGGCTCACTCCTGCGTGCCTGACCGTCGTAATGAACGTTCATTCTCGCGTCAATGAACGTTCGTTCTCGCAGGCTGGGATGGGCGGGCCGTCGGTCGGTATGGTTTCTGGATGGTTGTATCGTGCCGTCCGACCGGTGCGATGCCCCGTCACTCGACACTCGGTACTCGGCTCCGCGCCCGGGGCTCTGCCAGCCGGTCTCAGGCGAGCCGCGCCTCCCGGGGCCAAGGGCGCTGCCCCGGCCCTGGGAGGCGCGCCGGGTTCAGGCGTGCCCGGCCGGCTTGAGGGCCCCGGTCCGGTCGTGGAAATCCGGCCCGTTGATCGTCCGGGCGACGTGCCCGGCGCGGATCAGGTAGTCGCCGAAATGCTCGCCGGGGTTCCGGCCCTTGGCGAAGTCGGCGAAGAGCGGATCCAGGGTGTCGCGGATGTCCGAGGCCGCCACGTCCTCCTTGTAGAGCTTGCTCAGGCGCGAGCCGTCGAAGGCGGCGCCGAGATAGAGGTGGTAGCGCTCGGGTCCCCGGCCGACGAGGCCGATCTCGGCGATGAACGGGCGGGCGCAGCCGTTCGGGCAGCCGGTGGAGCGGATCGTGATCTCCTCCTCGGCGAGCCCGTGCGTGGCCAGGCTCTGCTCCAGCTCGGTCATCAGATCCGGCAGGTAGCGCTCGCTCTCGGCCAGCGCGAGGCCGCAGGTCGGCAGCGCCACGCAGGCGATGGAGTTGCGCCGGAGCGCGCCCGCGCCCTTGGTGATGCCGTACTGATCGACCAGCGCCTCGATCTCGGCGCGCTTCTCCGCCGGCACGTTGGCGACGATCACGTTCTGGTTGGCGGTGAGGCGAAAATCGCCCGCGTGCACCTGGGCGATCGCGCGCAGGCCGGTGAGGAATTGCGGGCCGTCCTCGTAATCCTTGATCCGGCCGGAGGGGACGTAGAGGGTCAGGTGATGACGGCCGTCATCGCCCTCGGTCCAGCCGAAGCGGTCGCCGTTGTTGGTGAAGGTGAAGGGCTTCGGCTCGCCGAGCGCCTTGCCGATCCGGGTCTCCACCTCGGCCCGGAAGGCCGCCAGGCCGTAGCGCTCGATCGTGTACTTGAGCCGGGCGTTCTTGCGGTTCTTGCGGTTGCCCCAGTCGCGCTGGACCGTCATCACGGCCTCGGCGACCTTGATGGCGTCCTCGGACTGCACGAAGCCCATCACGTCGGCGGTGCGCGGGAAGGTCTCGGGCTCGCCATGGGTCATGCCCATGCCGCCGCCCACGGTGACGTTCCAGCCGGTGACCTGGTTCTTCTTGTCCAGGATGGCGATGAAGCCGAGATCGTGGGCGAAGATGTCGACCTCGTTGGAGGGCGGCACCGCCACGACGATCTTGAACTTCCGCGGCAGGTAGGTGCGGCCGTAGACCGGCTCGACCTCCTCCTCCTCGCCGCCGACCACGCGCTCGCCGTCGAGCCAGATCTCCCGCCAGGCGCTGGTCTTCGGCAGCAGGCTGTCCGAGATGTCCTTGGCGAGGGTGTGGGCGGCCTTGTGGGCGCCCGCCTGAGCCGGGTTGGTCGCCGCCATGACGTTGCGGTTCACGTCGCCGCAGGCCGCGATGGTGTCGAGCAGGGCCGCGTCGATGGCCGCCATCGTGCGCTTGAGGTTCGACTTGATCACGCCGTGATACTGGAAGGTCTGGCGCGTGGTCGCCCGCAGGGCGCTGCCCGCATACGTCACCGCGATGTCGTCGAGGACCAGCCACTGCTTCGGGCTGATCACGCCGCCGGCGATGCGCAGGCGGATCATGAAGCTGTAGGCCTTGTCGAGCTTCTTCTTGGTCCGCTCCGGGCGCAGGTCGCGGTCGTCCTGCATGTACATCCCGTGGAACTTCACGAGCTGCCCGTCATCCTCGGAGATCGCCCCGGTGGCGTGCTTCAGCAGGCCGTCGGCGAGGCCGCCGCGGAGGTAGCCGCTGGCGATCTTGATGTGCTCGTTGGCGGCGAGCTGGGCCGCGCGGGCCGCCTCGGCATCGGTGATCGGCCGGTTCTTGGGCGGAGTCTCGTAGACGCGGGCGGCCGGGGTCTGCGCCAGGGCCCGGGTGTCGGCGTCGTCGCGGGGGCTGTGGTCGTCCATGAGATCACTTCCAAAGTCTCGACTACGTCTCCGCCCCCCGATGCGGGCGGGATAGTCCCAAAGTCCGGCTTCAAAAGGTCCGAGACCTTTTGCGGGTGCAGGGCGGAGCCCTGCGGTGTGGGGCTAGGCCCCGATCCATCAGGGCTCCGCCCTGACAACCCACCAAAGCGCGACATGCCCTTTGGAAACCCAGATCTACCCGTGCTCCGTCGGCATACGCTCTAGTAGACGTCCTGCTGGTAGCGGTGGCTGCGCTCCAGGGCCGCAACCTGCGCCTCGGCGTCGGCCGGGCTCAGGGATTTGGCGATTTCGTAGGCCCGTACAACCGCGGCGCGGACGTCCTTGGCCATATTCTTGGCATCGCCGCAGACGTAGAAATGGGCGCCGCCCTCCAGCCAGGAGACCAGCTCCTGCGCGTGGTGGGTGATGCGGTTCTGCACGTAGATCTTCTCCGGCTGGTCGCGGGAGAAGGCGACGTCGATCTTCGTCAGCGAACCGTCCTCCAGGGCCTCCTGCCATTCCAGCTGGTACAGGAAGTCGTGCAGGAAGTGCCGGTCGCCGAAGAACAGCCACGCGCGGCCGGGGGCCTCGATGGCGCGGCGCTCCTGCACGAAGGCGCGGAACGGGGCGACGCCGGTGCCGGGGCCGACCATGATGATGTCGGTGGCCGGATCCTGCGGCAGGCGGAAGTGCCGGTTCGGCTTCAGCCGCACCCGCAGCTTGGCGCCGTCCCGGATCCGGTCGGCCACATGCACGGAGGCCACGCCCGAGCGGGTCCGCCCGTGGGTCTCGTAGCGGACCGCCACGATGGCGAGGTGGACCTCGTCGCCCACTTCCTTGCGCGAGGACGCGATCGAGTAGGCCCGGGGCGGCAGCGGCCGGGTGATGGTGTTGAGGTGCTCGGCCGTCAGCGTGGCCGGGAAGGTCGCGAGCAGGTCGATCAGGTGCCGCCCCTCGATCCAGGCCCGGGCCTCGCCGCTGTCGATCAGTTTCTGCGCGTCCGCGTGGCCGGTCGCCTTGGCGAAGCGCTCGATCGTGGCGGCCGACAGCGTGGTGATGTCCCGCTCGGCGAGCAGCGCCCCGCGTAGCGCGTCGTCTTCCGAAAGCCCCGCGGCATTCAGGATCTCGTCCACGAGCTGCGGATCGTTCTCGGGGAAGACCTCGAGCGAATCGCCGGGCTCGTAGGCGGGCGCGCCGTCCTCGAAGGCCAGCGCCAGGTGGATCGTCTCCTTGTCGGAGCGCGACGAGTTGAGGTTCACGTGCTCGACGACCTCGACCACCAGCGGCTCGCGGCTCGGCTCGGCCTCGTCGTCCTCGCCGGCGGCGGTGCGGGCGAAATCCACCGCCACGACGTTGTCGGGTGTCTCCGCCGGGGCGAGGGCCTTGAGGGTGTTCTTGATCCAGTCGGCGGCCGGCTTCTCGAAGTCGAGGTCGAGGTCGGCGCGCTCGGCGGCGCGCTGGCCGCCCAGCGCCTCGAAGCGCGCGTCGAGCGCCTTCCCGATGGCACAGAACTCGACATACGAGGTGTCGCCCAGCGCCAGGACGGCGAAGGGGACGCCGTCGATGCGCGGGGCGCCCTCCCCCATCAGTTCGCCGTAGGCCCGCACGGCCCGCGCCGGCGGCTCGCCTTCGCCCCAGGTCGCCGCGATGGCGATCAGCTTGCCGGCCTTGGGCAGGCTCGCCAGGTCGAGGTCGGAGAAATCCACGACCTTCGGCTTGAACCCCTGCTTGCGCGCCAGCTTGGCGACGTTGCCGGCCAGCGCCTCGGAGTTCCCCGATTCGCTGGCGTAGAGGATCGTCAGCGGCTCGGCGGCCTTGGGCGGGGCGGCCGGGATGGCGGCCGGCTGCCCTCCGGCGGCGTCGAGGCCCGCCAGGAAGCCCGCGAGCCACGCGCGCTGCACGGGCGTCGCGCTGCCGAGCACGGCATCGAGGCTGGCGCGCTCGCCGTCGCCGAACGGGGCGGTGCGCGGAAGGAGATTCTGGCGTGCCATCAGGGGACCATGTCGTGGCCTACGAGGCCGGTGTCAATCGAAAACGTTCTTTTTGCAGAACGCGCCTGAACTAGGATATTGCATTCGTTGCGCCGCAATAAAAGAGAAGATCATTCTCCAACCACGGCGAGGACCGGACCGGTGCCGGGGAGGTGGCGGCCGGTTTTCGGGGGTGCCGGCAGCGGCAGGGCGGTGGTGGACTTCACCTTCTCCATGGCGAATCGCGAGGTGACGTTCTTCAGTGGCAGCACCGCGATAAGCTGCTTGTAGAAGCTGTCATAGGCCTGCATGTCGGCAACCACGACGCGCAACATATAATCCACGTCGCCGGCCATCCGGTAGAATTCCAGCACCTCCGGCATGGCCGAGATGGTCGCAGCGAAGCGCTGCAGCCATTCCTGGGAGTGGTCCGCGGTCTCGATCGAGACGAACACGGTGAGGCCGAGGCCGAGCTTGACCGGGTCGAGCACCGCCACCCGCCGGTCGATCACGCCGTCGGCCTCCAGCTTCTGGATGCGCTTCCAGCACGGCGTCTGAGACAGGCCGACGCGCTCGCCGATCGCCGCGATGGAGAGGGTCGCGTCCGCCTGGAGCAAGGCGAGAATCTTGAGATCGATGGCGTCCAAAGTCGTCTCCGTGGGATCCTTCCACGCTGGGCCGCGCGCGGGGAGTTTAGGCGTTTCTGAGGGCCGCCGAGAAGAATCTTTTGTCGTGCGGGGTCTCGGGCGCGGAGGAACGGGGTGCGCCACCGCACGCCAGGCCACCCGGATATGCCCGACAAGCACCCCGAGCCGCCTTGACTTCGTTCGTTATAGCGAACATTTCGACCCGACGACAACTGGGTGCGGCGTGATCCGCGCCCTTATCCCACGCACCAACCTCAGGACATGTCGCGATGACCCGTCCGGACCGAACGATGGCCGAGTCCCTGTCCGAGCGGCTGTCCGGGCTCGATCTGCCAGGTCGCCTCCACCTGATTGCCGCCGAGATCCCGGGCCGGCTCGTGTTCACCACGAGCCTCGGCGTCGAGGACCAGGCGCTGACCCACGGGCTGGCGATGGCCGGGCTGGCGAAGGGCCGCGTCGAGATCGTCACCCTCGATACCGGCCGGCTGTTCCCGGAGGCCTACGACACCTGGGCCGAGACCGAATCGGCCTACGGGATCCGGATCGGCGCCTACGCGCCGGAGCGGACCGCCGAGGAGGCCTTCGTGCGCGACGAGGGCATCAACGGCTTCCGGCGCTCGGTGGCGGCCCGGCAGGCCTGCTGCGGGTTCCGCAAGGTCGAGCCGCTCGGCCGCGCCCTCGACGGCGCGAGCGGCTGGCTCACCGGCCTGCGCGCCGGCCAGTCGGCCAACCGCGCCGAGACGCCGCTCGCCGAGTTCGATCCCGCCCGCGGACTGATCAAGCTCAACCCCCTGGCCGACTGGTCCCGGGCGCAGGTCGACAGCTTCGTGCGCGAGAACTTCATTCCCTACAACGTCCTGCACGATCGCGGCTTCCCGTCGATCGGCTGCGCCCCCTGCACCCGCGCCGTGAAGCTCGGCGAGCCGGAGCGCGCCGGGCGCTGGTGGTGGGAGCAGGAAGAGAAGAAGGAGTGCGGCCTGCATGTCGGGCAGCCCTCCGCGTCGATCCAGCCGGGCCAGGAGCCCGCCATCTTCGAGAGCACCCCAGACGTGAAGACCCGCCAGCCGGAGTTCGCCCGATGAGCGCAGCCCTCGCCGCCGCGGTGCCGACGGGCGCCCCCGCCTCCGCCGACCGCCTCAGCCACCTGAAGCGGCTGGAGGCCGAGAGCATCCATATCTTCCGGGAGACGGTCGCCGAGGCCGAAAACCCGGTGATGCTCTACTCGATCGGCAAGGATTCCTCGGTGCTGCTGCACCTGGCCCTCAAGGCCTTCGCGCCGGGCACCCTGCCGTTCCCGCTGCTCCACGTCGACACGACGTGGAAGTTCCGCGAGATGATCGCCTTCCGCGACGCCCGGGTGAAGGAGCTCGGCCTCGACCTCCTGGTCCACACCAACCCGGACGGGCTCGCCCGCGGCATCGGGCCGGTGAGCCACGGCTCCGAGGTCCACACCGACGTGATGAAGACCCAGGCGCTCCGTCAGGCGCTCGACACGTACAAGTTCGACGCGGCCTTCGGCGGTGCCCGCCGCGACGAGGAGGCGAGCCGGGCCAAGGAGCGGATCGTCTCCTTGCGCACCGCGCAGCACCGCTGGGATCCCAAGCGCCAGCGCGCGGAGCCCTGGCACCTCTACAACCTGAAGAAGAAGCGCGGCGAGTCCCTGCGGGTGTTCCCGCTGTCCAACTGGACCGAGCTCGATATCTGGCTCTACATCGAGCAGGAAAAAATCCCGATCGTGCCGCTCTACTTCGCGGCCGAGCGCCCGGTGGTGGAGCGCGACGGCCAGCTGATCATGGTCGACGACGACAGGCTGCCGCTGGAGCCCGGCGAGGTTCCGCAGCAGCGCCTCGTCCGCTTCCGGACGCTCGGCTGCTACCCGCTCACCGGCGCGGTGGAGAGCGACGCGGCCACGCTGCCCGAGATCGTCGGCGAGACGCTGGCGGCGCGCACCTCGGAGCGCCAGGGCCGGGTGATCGACAAGGACGGCGCGGGCGCCATGGAGCGCAAGAAGCAGGAGGGGTATTTCTGATGACCGTGCACCAGGCTCCCACCGCGTTCAGCGACCGTGCCGCCACCTATCAGGCATTCCTGGCCGCCCACCAGAGCAAGGCCGTGCTGCGCTTCATCGCCTGCGGCTCGGTGGATGACGGCAAGTCGACCCTGATCGGCCGGCTGCTGCACGACACCAAGCAGATCTTCGACGACCAGATCTCGGCGCTCCAGCGCGACTCGCGCCGCCACGGCACGCAGGGGCAGGAGATGGACCTGGCGCTGCTCGTCGACGGCCTCCAGGCCGAGCGCGAGCAGGGCATCACCATCGACGTCGCCTACCGGTTCTTCTCCACCGACAAGCGCTCGTTCATCGTGGCCGACACCCCCGGTCACGAGCAGTACACCCGCAACATGGCCACCGGCGCCTCGACCGCGGACGTGGCGGTGATCCTGGTCGACGCCCGGCAGGGCCTGATCCGCCAGACCCGGCGCCACGCCCTGCTGGTCTCGATGCTGGGCATCCGCCGGGTGGTTCTGGCGGTGAACAAGATGGACCTGGTCGGCTGGTCGCAGGACACGTTCGACGCGATCCGCTCGGGCTTCACCGAGTTTGCCCGCGATCTGAACTTCGCCGAGATCAAGGCGATCCCGCTCTCGGCCAAGAACGGCGACAACGTCGTGGAGCCCGGCATCGCCACCCCCTGGCACACCGGCGGCACGCTGCTCGACTACTTGGAGACCGTTCCGGTGCACGCGGAGGCGCTCAACGCCCCGTTCCGCATGGCGATCCAATGGGTCAACCGGCCGAATTCCGAGTTCCGCGGCTACAGCGGGCGGATCGCCAGCGGCCGGGTCCGCCCGGGCGACGCCGTCACCATCCAGCCCTCCGGCCGGACCTCGACGGTGGCGCGGGTCTACACCGCCGACGGCGACCTTGCGGAGGCCGGCGAGGACGAATCGGTCACCCTGGTGCTGGCCGACCAGATCGACGCCTCCCGCGGGCAGGTGATCGCGGCATCCGGCGCGCCCCTGCGGGTCGCCGAGAGCTTCGACGCCCGTCTGTTCTGGGCGGCCGAGACCGAACTGGCGCCGGGGGCGAGCCTGCTCGCCAAGATCGGCACCGCCACGGTCAACGCCACCGTCGAGCGGATCTTCTCCCGGATCGATCCCGAGACCGGCAAGCCGGGCCCGGCCGAGCGCCTTACCGCCAACGACATCGCGGACGTGTCCCTGCGCCTCGACCGTCCGGTGGCGGTGGATGCCTACGCGGCCAACCGCGAGACCGGCAGCCTGATCCTGATCGACCGCGAGACGACCGACACCGCAGCGCTCGGGCTGGTCCTGGCGCCCAAGGGCGAGGCTGCGCCAGCGGCCTCCGCTGCACCGCCTGACGAGAAGGCCCCCGGCCTGCTCGGTCGCCTCGGCCGCCTGTTGGGGCGCTGAAGCCAAGGTCCCGGATCCACAGGGTCCGGGACTTTTGAGGGTCCAGGGCGAAGCCCTGGGATCGGGCTAGCCCATTGGGGTCCCTGACCGTCAGGCCGCTTCCGAGACCGCGCCGAGCCCCCAGGCCTGCGCCAGCTGCGTATAGGAGTCGTGCCGCGCCGCCTGGTCGGGGATCGCCGTGACGATCATCAGTTCGTCGGCCTGCGTCCGCGCCACGAGGTCCATGAGCCGCGCCCGCAGGGTCTCCGGCCCGCCCACATGCAGCTTGTCGCGGCCGCGCTCGATCTGGGCCCGCTCGGCATCGGAATACGGATAGGCGAGCGCTTCGTCCAAGCTCGGCAGCGGCCGGTACTCGCCGCGCTCCCGTCGCAGGGTCGACAGGCGGGCGCTCGCGGCCTGGCGCTCGGCCTCCGCGTCGGTGGCGGCGCAGATCGCCGCCACCGCGAGGATCGCGTGGGGCTGCGTGCCCAGCCGCGTCGGCCGGAACAGGCGGCGATAGGCCAGCATCGGGGCCTCGGCCGGCATCCCGGAGAAGTGCTGCGCGAAACCGAAGCCGCAGCCGATGTCGCCGGCGAGCTGGGCGCTGTAGTCGGACGATCCGAGCAGGAAGATCGGCGGCAGCGGCACGCCGGACGGGCTCGCCTGGATCTTCCCGAACGGGTGCCCCTCCGGGAAGCCGCCGTCCCAGAACAGCAACTCCTGCAGGCGGTCGAGGAAGTCGTCGTTGCCCCCCTCGCCGGGCGCCTCCCGGCGGCGCAAGGCCCGGGCGGTGAGCCCGTCGGTGCCGGGCGCGCGCCCGAGGCCGAGGTCGATCCGGCCCGGAAACAGGGCCTCCAGCACTCGGAACCGCTCGGCCACCATCAGCGGTGCGTGGTTCGGCAGCATGATGCCGCCCGATCCGACTCGGATCGCCCGGGTCGCGGCGGCGATCTGGCCGATCATGATCTCGGGGGCCGGGCTCGCCACGTTGGGCAGGGCGTGGTGCTCGGCCAGCCAGTAGCGCCGGTAGCCGAGACCGTCGACGTGGCGCGCGAGCGCCAGCGTGTCGTGCAGCGCCTGCGCCGGGGTCGAATCGGCGCTGACGAAGGAGAGGTCGAGGATGGAGAGCGGTGTCATGGTTGGGAGATAGGGAGGCGGGCTGGCCGGTGCGAGGGCCGGTCGAGGGGCCGATGCCCGTGCTGCACGCGACGCAGGTCGCTCTCAGTTCGTCCCGCCTGCTTGATCCCCGCCCTGAAACAGGGTCTCGAAGTCTCGGCCGCCGTAGAAGACGTTGACGATCTCCACCCGATCGCCGTTGACGTGATAAGCGATCACAGCGGATCGTTCGAACGATACCGTCCGCAACCCGGGCTCCGAATCGTCGCGCGGGCGACCACCATGGGGTGCGTCGCCGACACGTTCACAGCGTCTGACGAGCCGGTCCAGAAACCGGTCGGCAACGCTCGGATCGCGGCTCGCCTCGTAGACCCAACAGTAGATCTACAGCAGATCGAACTCGGCTTCCGCACGGAAGACGACCCTAAGGCGTCGCATTCCGGTGGGCCTTCACGGTCTCGGCATGAAGGGCCTTGATGTGAGCTCGGACCTCCTCGACGCTCAGCGGCGGTCGCGGGTCGTCGAGGGAGCGGCGGATGCGGGCGCGCATCGCGTCGAGACGTTCGGCATCCTCCTGGCGCCGGCTCTGCCAAGCCTGCACCGCGTCCTCTAAAACCTCGCCGAGCGAGGCGTATTCGCCGGCCTCGACGCGCTCGCGCAGGGTGCGGACCGTTTCGGGAGGCAGCGTGACGCTGATCGTCTCGGCGGGTGGCATGACTCGGCCTCTTCACTCGGCCTCTTCGGATCGGCACGATCCTAGCATGAAAACCGGGCTGCCGCGCAGCCTTGTCCGCACCGCACCGTCGGCCTAGGGTCCCGGCCGCATCGCGGGCGCCCGAAATCGCCTCGCCCTCACGGAGATCGACACATCATGGCTCTCCTCGCCGACGTCCTCTCGCGGGTGAAGCCGTCCGCGACCATCGTGATGACCCAGAAGGCCCGGGACCTGAAGGCCTCCGGCGTCGACGTCATCAGCCTGTCGGTGGGCGAGCCGGATTTCGACACGCCGGACCACATCAAGCAGGCCGCGATCGAGGCGATCCACCGCAACGAGACCCGCTACCCGCCGGTCTCGGGCATCGCGCCCCTGCGCGAGGCGATCGTGCGCAAGTTCAAGCGCGAGAACGGGCTCGACTACAAGGTCTCGCAGACCATCGTGGGCACCGGCGGCAAGCAGGTGCTCTACAACGCCTTCCTGGCGACCCTGAACCCCGGCGACGAGGTGGTGATCCCCCGCCCCTACTGGGTGTCCTACCCCGAGATGGTCGGGCTCTGCGGCGGCACGCCGGTCTTCGCCGACACCGACATGGAGCACGGCTTCAAACTTCAGGCCGAAGAGCTCGACCGGGTCCTGACGCCCAAGACCAAGTGGATCGTCCTCAACTCGCCGTCGAACCCATCCGGGGCCGCCTACACGCGCGACGAGATGAAGGCGCTCACCGACGTGCTGCTGCGCTATCCCGACGTCCACATCCTGACCGACGACATCTACGAGCACCTGACCTACGGCGACTTCGCCTTCGTCACCCTGGCCCAGGTCGAGCCGCAGCTGATCGCGCGCACGCTGACCATGAACGGCGTCTCGAAGGGCTACGCCATGACCGGCTGGCGGATCGGCTACGCGGCCGGACCGGAGACGCTGATCAAGGCGATGGATTTCGTCCAGGGCCAGCAGACCTCCGGGGCGAGCACGATCGCGCAATGGGCGGCCGTGGCTGCCCTCGACGGCCCCCAGGACCATCTGGCGAAGTTCCGGGCGGCGTTCCAGGGCCGGCGCGACCTCGTCGTGTCGATGCTCAACCAGACCAACGGCCTGACCTGCCCGACGCCGGAGGGCGCCTTCTACGTCTACCCGTCCTGCGCGGCGCTGATCGGCAAGAAGACCGAATCCGGCAAGACCATCGAGACCGACGAGGATTTCGTCACCGAGCTGCTCCAGGCCGAGGGCGTGGCCGCCGTGCACGGCTCGGCCTTCGGGCTCGGCCCGAACCTGCGCATTTCGTACGCCACCTCCAACGCCGTGCTGGAGGAGGCCTGCCGGCGCATCCAGCGGTTCTGCGGCTCGCTGCGGTAAGTCCCGCCCCTACGCAAGACTCAAGGGAGCGGGCCGGTCCATGGATTGAAGATCGGGACGCCGGTCTGCGCGAAGTCCGAGGTGTTTCTCGTGGCTAGTGTCAGTCCTGCATCCAGGGCCGTTGCGGCGATCAGCAGGTCCGGCTGCGAGAACGTGTGCCCGCGTTGCCGGCCCTCTTCGACCAGAAATCGCCAGTGCACGATCACGTCTTCGTCGAGGGGCAAGATGCGTCGCTCGAACATCGGCCTGAGCCGGTGCGCGAGCTAATCGGCCAGGTCCGTCCGACGGGCTCCGTCAGCGAGCCGCTCGATCCCGAAGCGGAGTTCTGCGAGCGTTACGCAGCTCACGAAGAGGGGGTCGAGCGGTTGGGCGGCGACGAAGGCCACGACCCTCTGCTCGGGTCGCGGACGGCGTAACTCAGACAGGACGTTGGTATCGAGCAGCCAGCGAGTCACAAGCCGACATCGCGAACCGGCATCACCACAGATTCGGGCTCAAGATCGATGTCCCGGTGGGGTGAGGCTTGCAGCGCATCGATGAGCGACTGGCCCGTCGCAGGTCCGGTGAGCCGACGGAACTCCTCAGCGGAGATCACGACGACGGCCTCCCGGCCTTGGACAGTCACATGCTGCGGGCCATCGCTCCTGACTCGCCGAACGAGTTCGCCAAACCGGCTCTTGGCGTCCTGGAGGCGCCAATGCCTGGGCTGCTCGGGCGGATGCTCTGCACGTTGGGCCATGCTTGGAAGATTATCGGCGTGCCGTGTGATCGTAAAGGCGATCCCGGATCGTGGAGCACGTGATGACATCGTGAGCGCGCCGGCTACCATTGTCCCGGCAGCGCATTTTCGGAGCCTCCCATGCCCACGATCGCGGTGATCGCCCCTGGCGCGATGGGCAGCGCCATCGGGGCGCGGCTGGTCGAGCACGGCGCCCGCGTGCTGACCGCGCTCGCGGGGCGCAGCGCGGCGAGCCGGGCACGCGCCGAGGCCGCCGGCCTGGTCGATGCCGATCTGGCCGACCTCGCGGCCGCCGACATCCTGCTGTCGATCGTGCCGCCCGCCGACGCGGAGGCCTTGGCTCACCGCCTCGCCTCCGTACTCACGGCGGCGCGGCGCAAGCCGGTCTACATCGACGCCAACGCCGTCAGTCCGGACACGGTCGGGCGCATCGCTGGGATCGTTGCGGCGACGGGCGCGCCCTTCCTCGACGGGGCGATCCTGGGCCTGCCGCCGAAGCCCGGCAGCACGGGGCCCCGCGTCTACGTCTCCGGGGACGATACCGCGCCGGCGATGGCCCTGCGCGCGTTCGGGCTGGACCTGCGCGTCTGCTCCGGGCCGGTCGGCGCGGCCTCCAGCCTCAAGATGAGCTATGCCGGCCTCAACAAGGGCCTGACGGCGCTGGCCGCCCTCATGGTCCTGGCGGCCGAGCGTGCCGGCGCCGGCGCCGCGCTGCTCGACGAGCTCTCCGAGAACGAACCGGCGCTGCTCGCCCGGTTCGCCAAGGCCCTGCCCGACATGGCGCCGAAGGCCTATCGCTGGGCACCCGAGATGGGCGAGATCGCCGATTTCCTCGGGCCGGACGCGGCTGGGCGACAGGTGTTTTCAGGTTTTGCCGATCTTTACGCTCGCCTGGCCGCGGGGTCGGAGGACACCGAGATCGCCGCGCTGATGCGCTTCGCCGCGGCCGCTGCGGCGCGCTGATCGCCGCGGGGGCGCCGAATCGGCCGTCGCTCTGTTGCCGGCTTGGCTGCCATTCTCTACACGGGCGGTCTCCCGCGGCCGATGCGCCTGAAGGTTTCGCGAGCCCGCTCGGGCCTGCATGGTAGCGGGGCCGGCAGTGACGGGGTGGTTCGGACCAGTTCTCTGGACCAATCCTGTGAGGCTCAGTGGGCCGAGTCGCTGCAGGAGTGTCGGGAGCGCGGGGAACAGGAACCGCGGGCTCGGCGCAAGGCCCACAAAGATTTCCGTTCGCTATCGGCGTCGACAGGTGCCCGCGGCGGCATCTGGGCAGCCCGATCCGACGCCTCGCCCGATCCGGCGCCCTGCCCCGATCCGGGACGATGCAACGCCGGGCGGTTGCAGCTTCGTTCACGCTCCCGCGCGATGATGCGATAGGGCCGGGATCCGGTCCGGCGTAACCGCGTTCTTTCGGGCCTGACCACCATGCGAGCCCTGCTCACCGGCGGCATCAAGGCGATCCTCGGGATCGCCGCTCTCTCGACCGCCGCCCATTGGACGTTGCGCGTGCAGCGCGAATCCACCCCCGCGAGTCCGATCGCGGCCTTTGCCAGCTTGCCCGATCCAGCCGCGACCGGCTCGATCGAGCCGCGCCGGCCCGCGAGCGCGGCCGCCCTCGCGCCGGCCCCCGTGCCGGCTCCGGCCGCGGGCCTGGACCAGGGGCATCTGGCCGCGCTGATCGCCGGAGCGGCCCCGGCGAAAGCCAAGGTCGCCAAGACGGCGACGAAGACGGCGGCCGCCGACAAGGTCGCGGCCAAGCGCTGAGCCCGGCATCGGCGCCCGACGCCGTGCCGGCTGCATGGTTCCCCTGCGCGGCGGCGGGTGCCGCCGCGGGTGCACGCGTGGCAGATAAGCAGGCCTCCACCGAGATTTGGCAGGCATGAGCACGCAGGTCGCGACATCCGTCGCCAACGACAGGGCCTCCGCGCGTGCGGTCCCGTCACCCGACCTCGCGCACCGCCGGCGGATCGTCGGCATCGCCTTGATGTGCGGCGCGGTCGCCTTCTTCGCGAGCCTCGACGCCTGCGCCAAGACGCTGGCGCGGGCCGAGGTCGACCCGCTGGTCACCACCTTCATGCGCTACGCCGCCAGCGTCGCGATGATCTCGCTGTTCATCAACCCGGTGCGCACCCCCGGGGTGGTGAAGAGCCGGCGGCTGACGCTGCAGATCGTGCGCTCGCTGCTGCTGTTCGCCTCCACGGCCCTGAACTTCCTGGCCCTGCGCTACCTGCAGCTTGCCGAGACGATCTCGATCCAGTTCGCCGCCCCGCTCACGGTGGCGCTGCTGGCCGGGCCGCTGCTCGGCGAATGGTCGTCGCGGGCCCGGATGGCCGCGATCGGCGTCGGGTTCCTGGGCGTGCTGGTGATCGTCCGCCCGGGCCTCGGCGGGATGCACCCGGCCGCCCTGCTGTGCGTGGCCAACGTCGTGGTCTACGCCTTCTACGCGATCATCACGCGCAAGCTCGCGGCCTACGATTCCACCGCCACCACCATGTTCTACACCGGGCTGGCGGGCTTGGCGCTGATGGCGCCACTTCTGCCCTGGATCTGGACGAACCCGGCGAGCCTGACCCATTGGGCGTTGCTGATCGGGGTCGCGCTGTTCGGCACGCTCGGGCACTGGCTGCTGGTGATGGCGCATGCCCGCGCGCCGGCCAACGTGCTGGCGCCGTTCATCTATACGCAGCTGCTGTGGTCCGTGACGCTGGGCTTCCTGCTGTTCGGCGACGTGCCGAGCCGCTGGACGGTCGCCGGCGCCATGATCGTGGTTGGCTCCGGCCTCTATCTCCTGGCGCAGGAGACGATCCGGCGGGACAGGCCGGCCGCCTGAGGGCGACCGGCCGATGTCCGAGGCGGGGCTTTAGCGGCCCATGCGCTCCTGGCGGTCCATGCGCTCCTCGCGGCGGTTCTCGCGGGCGCGGCGGGCCGGATCCGGATCGGTGCCGAGCACGCCGCCGACAGTGCCGGTGGCCGCACCCACCGCGCCGCCCACGACGCCGCCGACCGGGCCGGCCGCAGCCGAGCCGTCCTCGACGCCGCGCTGGGCGCCCCTGGCCGTGCCCTGGGCCTCGGCACCGGTCGCGAAGGCCAGCGGGGCGAGGGCGAGGGCGGCGATCATCAGCTTCTTCATGGTCAACTCCTGGTCGTCGTTCGGGACGAGTTCCGCGACGTGCGCGTCGCGGAGGACGTACCGGTCAACGGTTCAAGCGCCGAAAGGTCTCATCAGGCATCGCAGGGCCGCCCGCTGGCATCGGGAAGGGGCCGCTGCTAGAGAACGGGTCATGTTCGCTTCGCATGCTCTTCGCGGCCTGGGCCGCAGGCTTCGAATTATTGGCCCGGCCTCCGCGTAAATGAGTGCCCGCTTCGGCGAGGCCGCGCGGAAGTCCGGGATCCTGCTGCCGCCCGCCCTGCCCTTGCCGGCCCATTGCCGCCGGCCCGACCGCCGATGCGAGATCCGATGACCACCCCCGAGACCGCGGCTGCCCGCGACTATTCCAAGACCCTGTTCCTGCCGCGCACCGAGTTTCCGATGCGCGCCGGCCTGCCGACCCGGGAGCCGCTGCTGCTGGAGCGCTGGGCCGCGATCGACCTCTACGGGAAGATCCGCGCCGCCGCTTCGGGCCGGCCGCGCTTCGTGCTGCACGACGGGCCGCCCTACGCCAACGGCAACATCCATATCGGCACGGCGCTCAACAAGATCCTGAAGGACGTGATGGTGCGCTCGGCCGGCGCCCTCGGCCTCGACGCCAACTACGTCCCGGGCTGGGATTGCCACGGCCTGCCGATCGAGTGGAAGATCGAGGAGCAGTACCGCGCCAAGGGCCGCAACAAGGACGACGTGCCGGTGATCGAGTTCCGGCAGGAATGCCGGACCTTCGCGGCCCACTGGCTCGACGTGCAGCGGGCGGAGTTCAAGCGCCTCGGCGTCACCGGCGACTGGGACCATCCCTACGCGACCATGGCCTACCCGGCCGAGGCGGTGATCGCCGACGAGCTGATGAAGTTCTCGATGAGCGGCCAGCTCTATCGCGGCTCCAAGCCGGTGATGTGGTCGGTGGTCGAGAAGACCGCGCTGGCCGAGGCCGAGGTGGAGTACGAGGAGCATGTCAGCGACACCGTGTTCGTCGCGTTCCCGATCCGGCAAGGAGCCGATGACGGGGCCGATGCGGCGCTGAAAGACGCCCGCGTGGTGATCTGGACCACCACCCCCTGGACCATGCCGGGCAACCGTGCCGTCGCGTACTCCAAGAAAATCGCCTACGGGCTCTACCGCGTCACGCAGGCCCCGGCCGAGAACTGGGCCACCCCCGGGCAGACCTACCTGCTGGCCGACAGCCTGGCCGCGACGGTGTTCAAGGCGGCCCGGGTCGAGGCGTTCGAGCGCGTCGGCGATGTGCGGCCGGAGACGCTGTCCGGCCTCACCCTGGCGCATCCGCTCAAGGGCCGCGGCTACGACTTCGCCGTGCCGATGCTCGACGGCGACCACGTGACCGACGAATCCGGCACCGGCTTCGTCCACACGGCGCCGAGCCACGGCCGCGAGGATTTCGATCTCTGGATGTCCAGCGGCCGGCTGCTGCAGGAGCGCGGCATCGACCCGGCGATCCCGTACACGGTGGATGCGGACGGCGCCCTGACCAAGGCCGCGCCGGGCTTCGAGGGCACCCGGGTGCTCACCGACAAGGGCGAGAAGGGCGACGCCAACAAGGCGGTCATCGCCGCGCTCACCGAGGTCGGGGCGCTGGTCGCCCGCGGCGTGCTGCGCCACCAGTACCCGCATTCCTGGCGCTCCAAGAAGCCGGTGATTTTTCGGAACACCCCGCAATGGTTCATCGCCATGGATCGGCCGGTGGACAGCCTGGGCAACCGCTCGCTGCGGGAGGTCGCGCTCCAGAGCATCGAAGAGACCCAGTGGGTGCCGCCCCAAGGAAAAAACCGCATCAACGGCATGGTCGGCAATCGGCCCGACTGGGTGGTCTCGCGCCAGCGCGCCTGGGGCGTGCCGATCACTGTGTTCGTCCACCGGGAGAGCGGCGAGATCCTCAAGGACGAAGGCGTCAACGCCCGGATCCGCGACGCCTTCAAGGAAGAGGGCGCCGATGCCTGGTTCCGGGACGACGCGGCGCAGCGCTTCCTGGCCCCCGACCACGACCCGGCCGCCTACGAGAAGGTGACGGACGTCCTCGACGTCTGGTTCGATTCCGGCTCGACCCATGCCTTCGTGCTGGACGATCCGGAGGCGTTCCCGGCGCTCGCCGGCGTGCGGCGCGTCCGCGACGGCGGCCAGGACCGGGTGATGTACCTGGAGGGCTCCGACCAGCACCGGGGCTGGTTCCAGTCCTCGCTGCTCGAATCCTCCGGCACCCGCGGCCGGGCGCCCTACGACATCGTCCTGACCCACGGCTTCGTGCTCGACGGCAAGGGCCTGAAGATGTCGAAGTCGAAGGGCAACGTCGTCGCGCCGCAGAGCATCATCAAGGATTCGGGCGCCGACATCCTGCGCCTGTGGGTCGCCGCCTCCGACTACACCGACGACCTGCGGATCGGCCCGGAGATCATCAAGACGTTCGCGGAGACCTACCGGAAGCTCAGGAACTCCCTGCGCTGGATGCTCGGCTCCCTGGCGCATCGGATCCAGGGGGATGACGTCGCGTTCCAAAATATGCCGGAGCTGGAGCGGCTGATCCTGCACCGGCTGGCCGAGCTCGACGGCGAGATCCGTGAGGCCTACGCGACCTACGACACCAAACGGGTCGTGGCGCTGCTCAACGGCTTCATGACCGGCGACCTGTCGTCGTTCTACTTCGACGTGCGTAAGGACGCGCTGTACTGCGACCCGATCTCGTCGGTGACCCGCCGGGCGGCCCTACAGGTGATCGACGAGACCTTCCGCCGCGTGGTGGTCTGGCTGGCGCCGGTGCTCGCCTTCACGGCGGAGGAGGCCTGGCTCGACCGCTACCCGTCCGCCGACGGCTCGGTCCACCTGCAGACCCTGCCGGAGACGCCCGCGGCCTGGCTCGACCCCACCCTGGCGGAGCGCTGGCAGAAAATCCGGAAGGTGCGCCGGGCCGTGACCGGCGCCCTGGAGATCGAGCGCGCGGCCAAGCGCATCGGCGCGAGCCTGGAGGCGGCCCCGACTGTCTACGTTGCGGACCCGGAGCTGCTCGCCGCCCTGGAGGGCTGCGACTTCGCCGACACCTGCATCACCTCCGCGATCACGGTGGAGGCCGGTGAGGGCCCGGCGGAGGCGTTCCGGCTCGACGAGGTGCTCGGCGTGGCCGTGGTGCCGACCCTGGCCGAGGGGCGCAAATGCGTCCGCTCCTGGCGGGTCACCCCGACGGTGGGCGGCGACCCGGACTACCCGGACGTCACCCCCCGCGACGCCCAGGCCCTGCGCGAGTGGGACGCGGCGCACCCGGAGGCGAGCGCGGCGTGAGGGTTTTGGGGGCCTACACCGCCGACGCCTCCCTCCCTCCTCTGCGGGGGAGGGTGGGCCTCGCGTCAGCGAGGGTCGGGAGAGGGGAGCGCCGTGTCCGGAAAGCGCGCGACACGCGTGAAACCCTGAAGCGTCGCGCTGCCCCTCTCCCCCCCTGCTTCGCAGGGTACCCTCCCCCGCAGAGGGGGGAGGGAGAGGCGCGTGTGTCCGGTCCCCGCCCATGACCCCCACCCGCGCCGGCCTGCTGGCCCTGTTCCTCACCCTGGTCCTCGACCAGACCTCCAAGCTCGGGCTCTATTTCGGCACCGACCTCGTGCTGACCCAGCCGTGGCGGCTGGCGCCGTTCGCCGACTTCGTGGTGGTCTGGAACCGGGGCGTCTCCTACGGCCTGTTCCAGCAGGAGAGCGGGTTCGGGCGCTGGTTCCTGGTGATCCTGTCGCTCGCCGCCGCGCTCGGCCTCGGCATCTGGATGACCCGGGCCGGGTCGCGGCTGCTCGCCGTGGCGCTGGGGCTGATCGTCGGGGGCGCGCTCGGCAACGCCATCGACCGGGCCGCCTACGGGGCGGTGTTCGACTTCGTCCACCTGCATGCCGGCGGCTGGTCCTGGTACGTGTTCAACGTGGCCGACGCGGCGATCGTCGCCGGGGTGATCGGGCTGGTCCTCGACAGCCTGAGCCCAGCCGGGCGCGGTACGTCCAAGGATCCGGCCAAGACCGGCCCGGGCCGGACCGATACGGCTCCGCGCCTATGATTCGCGCAACACACAGGCCCCAGTTGCCTCAAGGCTCTGGTGCGATGCGGTCAAGGCGCCATACGATCGCCGGAAACCGGTCCCACCCCGGGACCTGTCGGATCAGGCCGCGTGGCGGCCATCCCCGCGCCGGATTTCCGGCCGGAACCCGTGAGGCAGCATGACCGGGCATCGCAGGCTTCGTCTCATCCTCTCCGCGGCGGTCGCGCTGGCGCCGCTGCTGGCCGGCGGCGCGCAGGCGCAGGAGCGCGGCGAGTTCATGCGCGACGCGCTCTCCGGCATCGGCCTCCTGGAGAAGCGCCAGGACCCGATCGACTATCACGAGCGCCCGCCGCTGGTGATGCCGCCCAAGCTCGACGGCAAGGTCCTGCCGCAGCCCCGGGCCCGCTCCACCAGCACCGCCTGGCCCAAGGATCCCGAGATCGTCGAGCGCGAGCGCGCGGCCGCCGAGCGGCGCCGCCCGGTGGGCAACCAGGCACGCGGCCGCTACGACGACAACAACGCCACCTTGTCGGTGGACGAGATCCGCAACGGCCGCCGCGCCGGGGCGAGCGTCACCACCGAGGCCGAGCGCAAGCCGGGCGACACCAACCGCGACGACAGCCTGCTCAGCCCGTTCGACCTGCTGAAGGGCAAGAGCGCCAACGCCGAGCCCTCGGATGTCGAGCCGGCCCGGGACATCCTGACCGATCCGCCCACCGGCTACCGGCAATCTCCGAAGAAGCTGGCCCAGCCGCCGTCGCGGGACCCGATCAACAACGCCAGCCGCGAGCGCGACGAGGCCGACCCCCGGGCCTACCAGCGCCAGCGGGCCCAGCAGTAACCATCAGGCTGTGGCGCCGTTGCAACGGCGGCCCGGCATGGCAACATGACATGTCTGTCCCGGTACGGCTCTTGCCGGCCGGAGACGAGGACGGCCCCGATCCACGCGGGCGTTCCGGTCAGGGGCGTCGCCGGCACGGGGCCGGCAAAAGGAAAGCGGAATGCACCTGTTCAGGAAGGCGACGCCCACCCTCTTCCCGCCGCGTCCGGGCTCGCCCTACGGCGGCAGCGCCGGCCGGGGCGAGGCCGCGCCGTTCGGACGCTCCGAGGCGGGTGGACCCGAAGTCACGGCCTTCACCCTCGACAACGGCCTCGACGTGGTGGTGGTGCCCGATCACCGGGCCCCCGTCGCGACCCACATGATCTGGTATCGCAACGGCTCGGCCGATGATCCGTTGGGCCAGTCGGGCATCGCCCACTTCCTCGAGCACCTGATGTTCAAGGGCACCGAGAAGCACCCGGTGGGGGCCTTCTCGAAGGCGGTCTCGGGCCTCGGCGGCCAGGAGAACGCGTTCACCAGCTACGACTACACCGCCTATTTCCAGCGGGTCGCCCGCGACCATCTCGGCACCATGATGGCGTTCGAGGCCGACCGCATGGGCGGCCTCGTCCTCGACGACGCCGTGGTCGCCCCCGAGCGCGACGTGGTTCTGGAGGAGCGGCGCATGCGGGTCGAGACCGACCCCTCCGCCCAGCTCTCCGAGGCGATGGCCGCCTCGCTGTTCGTGCACCACCCCTACGGGATCCCGATCATCGGCTGGATGCACGAGATCGAGGGCCTGAATCGCGAGCACGCGCTGGCCTATTACAAGCGCTTCTACACCCCCGAGAACGCGATCCTGGTGGTGGCCGGCGACGTGACCCCGGACGAGGTCCGCAGGCTCGCGGACGAGACCTACGGGCGCGTCGCCCCCCAGGGCACCCGTCCCGAGCGCCTGCGGGCGCGCGAGCCCGAGCCCAAGGCCCTGCGGCGGGTCGCAGTCGCCGACCCGAAGGTCGAGCAGCCGACCCTGCAGCGGCTCTACCTGACCCCCTCCTGCATCACCGCCCGCGACGGCGGCTGCCACGACCTCGAGCTGCTCGCCGAGGTGCTGGGCGGCGGGTCGACCTCCTACCTCTACCGCAAGCTGGTCATGGAGACCGGCCTCGCGGTGAATGCCGGCGCCTGGTACATGGGCTCGGCGATCGACGAGACCCGGTTCTCCGTCTACGCGGTGCCGGCCGAGGGCGTCTCCCTGGAGGCTCTGGAGGAGGCCGTGGACAAGATCCTGCGCCGCGCCCCCGCGGAGGCGCTCGGCGCCGAGGCGATCGAGCGGGCCAAGACCCGGCTGGTCGCCGAGACCGTCTACTCCTCCGACAGCCAGTCCTCGCTCGCCCGGATCTACGGCTCCGCGCTGGCGATCGGCGAGACCATCGAGGAGGTCCGCCGCTGGCCGACCGACATCGAGGCGGTCTCGCAGGAGCGCCTCAAGCTGGCCGCCGAGCGCTGGCTGACCCCGGCCCGCTCGGTCACCGGCTACCTGACCAAGGCTCAGGACCCCGACGCCCCGGTCGCGATGGCCGCGGAGTAGTTCCTTCGGGCGCGGCCCGGCGGGCGCTTTCTCGCGCCGCCGGGACCTGCGTCAGGACGAGAGCTTGCTCCGCCTCCGCCCGTGACACGATAAGACAATGAGGTTCCCATGAGCGTCGCCGAGAACTTGGTCGACACCGCCGCCCCCGCCAGCTCGCCCACCACGGCCCTGCCGGTGACGACCGCCGCGGGCATCGAGGCGTGGCACGTCGAATCCCCCGTGGTGCCGATGATCGCGCTGGCCTTCACGTTCGAGGGCGGTGCCGCCCAGGATCCCGCCGGCAAGGCCGGCTGCGCTCAGATGCTGGCCCGGCTCCTCGACGAGGGCGCGGGCGACCTCACCTCCGACGCCTTCCAGGAGCGGCTGGCCGCCCGGGCGATCGAATTGTCCTTCCATGCCGGCCCCGACGCGGTCGGCGGCTCGCTCAAGATGCTGGTCAAGCACGCCGACGAGGGCATCGCGCTCCTCGCCCTGGCGCTGGCCAAGCCGCGCCTCGACCCGGACGCGATCGAGCGCGTCCGGGGCCAGGTCATCGCCGGCCTGCGCTACCAGCAGAACGACCCGGGCGTGCTGGCCTCGCGCCGGTTCTTCAAGGAGGCGTTCGCCGGCCACGCCTATGCCCGGCCCTCCTCGGGCACGGTCGAGAGCGTCGCCACCATCACCCGGGACGACCTCCTGGAGATGCATGCCCGCATCATCGGGCGCGGCCGGGTGAAGGTCGCGGCGGTGGGCGCCATCGGGGCCGAGCAGCTGGCCGAGGGCCTGAACCGCGCCTTCGGGGCCCTGCCCGAAGCCGGGACGCTGAAGGCGGTGCCGCGGACCGAGGTGCAGGATCTCGGCCGGCGCATCGTGGTCGACCTCGACGTGCCGCAATCGGTGATCCGCTTCGGCATGGCCGGCGTGCCCTGGCGCGACCCGGACTTCATCCCGGCCTACGTCCTGAACCACATCCTGGGCGGCGGCGCGTTCACCTCGCGCCTGTTCCAGGAGGTGCGCGAGAAGCGCGGCCTGGCCTACTCGGTGGGGACCTCGCTGGTCAGCCACCGCTCGGCCGCGATGACCTGGGGCTACACCGCCACCAAGAACGAGCGCGTCGGCGAGGCGCTGTCGGTGATCGGCGACGAGATCGGCCGGCTGATCACGGATGGCCCTGACGACGACGAGCTGCAGAAGGCCAAGGACTACCTCACCGGCTCCTACGCGCTGGGCTTCGACACCTCGACCAAGATCGCCCACCAACTGGTGCAGATCGCCTTCGAGGAATTGGGTATGGACTACATCGCCCGCCGCAACGCCCTGGTCTCGGCCGTGACCCAGGCCGACATCCGCCGCGCCGCCGCCCGGACCTTCGCGGACGGGAAGATGCTGGTGGTGGCCGCCGGCCGGCCGGTCGGGCTCTGAGGTTCAGGCCGCCGCGGGGGCGAGCGGCGCGATCCGCGCGATCTCCGGCCCGATGCTGAGGCTCAGCGTCTCCACCTCGTACTGACGCTGGAGGTTGAGCCAGAACTCTGCGCTCGTGCCGAAATAGCGGCTAAGACGCAGCGCCGTGTCGGTCGAGACTCCGATCTGCTCGGCGGCGATCCGTTCGATCCGGGTCCGCGGGACCCGGCAGGCCCGCGCCACCGTGCCGGCCGACAGGCCGAGGGGAATCAGGAAGTCCTCGCGCAGCACCTCGCCGGGATGCAGCGGCGGCAGGACGGTGTCGGTCTCGTACGCGACGGCCATCGGGTGTCTCCCAGAGGCGTGGGGCATCGCAGTCTACCCCCTTACGCCCACTGCAATCCAGCTTTGCGCTCGCAACGCCGTCGTCCGAACCCCACCTGAGGCGCCTCAAAGCGGGGCCCACACGAAAAGCCATGCAACTCACCGGCATCCATCATCTCACCGCGGTGACCGCCCGCGCCGCGGAGAACGTGGCGTTCTACACCGGCACGCTCGGCCTACGGCTGGTGAAGAAGACCGTGAATCAGGACGACGTCTCGGCCTATCACCTGTTCTACGCGGATGGCCTGGCGAGCCCGGGCACCGACATCACGTTCTTCGACTGGCCGGCGCCCCCCGAGCGGCGCGGGTCGAACAGCATCACCCGCACCCACCTGCGCGTGCCGGGCGAGGGCGCGGTGGCGTGGTGGCACACGCGCCTGCGCGATGCTGGTGCCGTGGCGGCCGAGCCCGCGCTGCGTGACGGACGCCTCACCGTGGATTTCGAGGATCCCGAGGGCCAGCGCCTCGCCCTGGTCGATGACGGCGGCACCGGCCCGGAGCACCCGGGGGACGCCTCCCCGGTGCCGGCGGCCTACCAGATCCGCGGCCTCGGCCCGATCCGGCTGTCCGTGCCGGCCCCTTCCCGCACTGCTGCCGTGTTGACCGATCTGCTCGGCATGCGCCTGTCGCGGCGCTTCAAGACTGCCGACGGCCCGGTCGAGGTCTACGCCATGGGGTCCGGGGGCCCGGCCGCCGAGGATCAGCTCCTCGCCGACGCCGCCCCGGCGGCGCAGCAGGGTGCGGGCGCGGTCCACCACGTCGCCTTCCGCATCCCCGATGCGGATTACCAGGCCTGGGCCGACCGGCTGAAGGCCGCCCGGGTGCCGAGCAGCGGGCCGGTGGACCGCTACTATTTCCGCAGCCTGTATTTCCGCGAGCCCAACGGCATTCTGTTCGAGATCGCCACCGACGGGCCGGGCTTCACCGCCGACGAGCCGTTGGAGAGTCTCGGCGCGCGCCTCGCCCTGCCGCCGTTCCTGGAGCCGCGCCGCGCGGAGATCGAAGCGGGGCTGAAGCCGCTGCGGCCGGTCACCGCCGGTTAAATATTCGAACGATTCCAGGCGATTCACTTCTTCGGCAGGTGTGATCCTGGTGCGCCTTGACGAGCGTGCTGCAACTGCGAAAGAAGCATCCGATCAGGGGTTCGACGTCCGGATCCCGGCGAGATCGCTCCCGGGGGTCGCCCCCGCAGCCGCGGGGCGGCGGTCGCCCGCCGAACCCCATGCGCCCTGATTCATCGGGGGCATGGGCCGAGCATCAGAGGATTCGAGGACTGATCCGTCGATGAGCAAGTTCTACGAGGAGCGCGTTCTGTCGGTGCATCACTGGACCGACAACCTGTTCTCGTTCCGCACCACGCGGGATCCGGCGTTCCGGTTCCGCAACGGCGAGTTCACCATGATCGGCCTCGAGGTCGAGGGGCGGCCGCTGCTGCGCGCCTACTCGGTGGTCTCGGCGAACTACGAGGAGGAGCTCGAGTTCTTCTCAATCAAGGTGCAGGACGGTCCGCTGACCTCCAAGCTCCAGCACCTCAAGGTCGGCGACCCGATCATCGTCGGCAAGAAGCCCACCGGCACCCTGGTGCTCGACAACCTGCTGCCGGGCCGCAACCTCTACCTGCTCGGCACCGGCACGGGGCTCGCGCCGTTCCTGTCGATCATCAAGGACCCGGAGACCTACGACCGGTTCGAGAAAGTCGTGCTGGTCCATGGTTGCCGTCAGGTTCAAGAGCTGGCCTACGGCGAGACGATCAACGAGTCCCTGCCCAAGCACGAGTTCCTGGGCGAGATGATCTCGAACCAGCTGATCTACTACCCCACCGTGACCCGCGAGCCGTTCCGCAACCGCGGCCGGATCACCGACCTGATGGTCTCGGGCAAGCTGTTTGCCGATATCGGCCTGCCGGCGATGTCGGTGGAGAACGATCGCTTCATGCTCTGCGGCAGCCCCGACATGATCCGCGACACCCGCGAGCTGCTGAGCAACGGCGGCTACGAGGAAGGCAATCACGGCGAGGGCGGCCACTACGTGATCGAGAAGGCCTTCGTCGAGAAGTAGTTCTTTGGGACTTTGGGTTCAGCCCGGTGCGGTCCGCCGCGCCGGGCTTTTTCATGCCGACCCAACCGCGTTCACAGTCGTCCGCCGGCAAGGACGGTGCTGCTCGAAGACGTGCCGGCGGCCACGCCTCACCGCTCCCCCTGCGGCACCGGTGGCAGGCCGTCCGCGAAGGGGCCGCCGCCGGCGCTGAACAGCTTGCGCAGGAAGCCCGGGGCGATCGCCGAGAGCGGGTTCACGCTCACGTCCGGCGAGGCGAGCTTGCCGGAGACGCGGAAGTTGACGGCGAACAGCCCCTCGTTGTGCCCGCCCCCGAGGAGCGGCCCGAGGAGAGGCAGCTGCGAGGCGACGTTGTTGAGCCCGTAGAGCGGCACGAAGGTGCCGGTCATGTCCGTGCGCTCCCGGCCGGTATCGAGCCAGCCCGACAGGGTGAAGCCCATCGCGGCGTTCGAGATCGCCGCGTCGCTGAAGTCGACCCGGCTGCCGCTGCGCACGAAGTTGGCCCGCATCCGGTCGAAGGTGACGTCGCCGGCCGCCCGGCCCGGGGCGATGCGGCGGCCGCGGACCGTCTCCGCCTCGGAGGGCTCCGGCCCCTGTGCCATGATGCTCGACAGGGCCGGCTCGTTGCGGAGCGAGAAGTCGCGGATCTGGACCACGCCGGCCTGCGGGCCGTCGTTGAGGCCGATCCCGGCGGTGAGGCGCCCGCCATACATCCGCCTGTAGACGTCGACGAAGCGCAACGTCGCGCCGGCATCGGCCGACTCCACCGCCAGCGTCGGCACGCCGCGTTCGCCCCGGGCGACGCTGGCGACGAACGCCGCAGCGCGGAAGCGCCCGGTGATGTTGGCCGCCCGCAGGGTCCGGCCGTGCAGCGACAGCCGCAGGTTGGCGTTGGTCAGCGCCTCGTCGTTGAAGCCCGCCACGATCGGGACCTGGATGTCGGCATCGACATCCTTCGGGTTGGACTCCTTCGCCTCCTTGCCGCTCTTGGCGTCCGGGCCGCCCAGGGACTTGAGGAACGGGCGCGCATCGACCACCGCGCCGCGGACCACGACCTTGTAGCCGTTGCCGGTGCGGTCGAGGCTCACCCGCAGGTCGTCGCCCGGCGACAGCTTGACATTCGTCAGGTCGGCGCGCTCCAGGCCGCCCTCCGGGCTGATCGTGAGGCTGCCGCGCGCGGAGGCCGGGGCGGCGTCGAGGGCGAAGTCGCGCAGCTCGTAGGTCTGGCCGGCATCCACCAGCGTGAAGCTGAGGCGGCCCGGCTTGCCCGTCGGCTTGGTCAGCCCGGGCACCAGCCCGTCGATGCCGGCCCTGGCGAGATCCGCCTCGACCCGGATCGGCGGCTTGGCCGTTCCCGGGCGGCCGATCGGCACCACGGCGCGGACCGGGATGGTGCCGGACAGCTGCGGTGCAGTCGGCAGGCCCTTCTTGCCGCGCAAGGCCTCGTCGAGGGCCACTGTGACCACCGCCTCGCCGGGCTGGCCGACCTTGGGCTGGCGCATGTCCACCGAGATGGGGGCGCCCGCGACCCGGCCGTCGCCCTTCAGCGTGAAGGCGCCGCGGTCGTACAGCAGAGTGAACCTGCCCGCCTCCAGCCGGTCCTTCCCCATCACCTTGTCGACCGAGAGGTCGGAGAGCGTCCCGGACAGGGTCACGGGCAGGCTCGGGAGGTCGGGCACGTGCTTGAGGTCGAGGGGGAAATCGACGCGCAGGTCGGCATTGCCCTTGATCGTGGCCGGGTCGAGATCGACGCTCATCAGGCTCTTGAACAGCTTCGCCTGGAGCACCGAGGCCATGCCGTCGGCCCCGCCGGTGAGCCGCATGCCGATCTGCGCCACGACCCGGTCCGGCGTGATCTGCGGGATCACGAAGCTGCCGTCCGTGACCGTGAGCCCGCGGCCGTCCGGGCCGTGGATCTCGGCGGTCACGTTGCGCACGGTGGTCGAACGGCCGGTGATGGTCCCGGAGACGTTGCCCTTCACCACCGGCGGCGCGTCGGCGGTGACGTCCAGCGCCGCGTCGGAGACGCGGAAGTCGATATGCACCGCGTCGTCGGGGGCGGGCTCGCCCCGGGTCGCGGCGGCCAGCACGGTGCCGGACATCTTCACGCGGATGTCCACGGCGTTGATCCGGCCGCGCCGCAGCTGGTCCACCAGGTAGGTGCGGGCCGGCGGGGCGATATGCTCCGGCCACAGCCGCAGCCCGGTCCGGACCTCGCCGTCGTGGCCGAGGATGCGCAGGGTCAGGCCGCCCTCGTCGGCGGTGGTGCCGATCGTGCCGGTGATCACCCCCTGCACGCCGGGGGCCGCCACGTTGAGCGCGTCGATGGCGATGCCGCCGTCGCGGCCGGTGAGCTGCGCGTCGATCGCGTCGATCTTCACCGGCGCGTCCCGCGGGGTCGCCCCGCGCAGGACGGCGTCGCGGCTCGCGAGCGTCGCGGTCCAGGCGGTTGCGGCGTCCGGCGGGCTCTCCGTCCAGGCGCCGGTCAGGTGGACCGCGTTGCCGGCCCCCCGGTAATCCAGGCCGGTGAGCGACATCACCCGGCCGGTCTCGTCCCAGTTCAGGGTCGCGTCCAGGCTCTCGACCGTGACCGGGTTGAAGTCCTTCTCCTCGATCAGGAAGGTGCCGTCGCCGGTATGGACCTTGGCGTTCATGGACGTGATCCGCCCGGCCGTCAGGCTCACGTCGGCGCGGGCCGAGAGCTTGAGATCGGTGGTCAGCGGCAGGCTCGATTGGCCCGTGAGCAGCAGCAGGTCGGGCACCGGCAGGTCGTCCAGGGTGATCACCCCGGAGCGCGCCTGCGGCGTGCCATCCTGCGTCTTCCCATCCTGCGTCTTCCCATCCCGCGTCTTGCCATCTTGCGGCTCGCCGCCCTCGCGCAGGGAGCCGCCGAAGCGCCACTCGCCGTGGGGGCCGTCCAGGCGCAACTCGAAGTTGCGGGTTCCGTTCACGGGATCGCGCCCGAACAGTCCGTTGACCCGGGCGAACACCGCGCGCTCGCGGCCGTCGTCGTCGATCAGCCGCAGGCGCGCATCGGTCAGGCGGGCGCGGTCGAGGGCGCCGACGATGCCGCTGGAATCCAGCACCACCCCGAAGATCGAGGCCAGGGTCGCCGAGATCGGCGAGACCTTGCCGCGCGCGTCGTCCACGCTCGGCGGCGTGTGCGGCTCGATGTCGACCGGGTGGTTGGCCTCGGAGGCCGCGAACGCGATCGAGCCGTCCCGGTGCACGAGGGCGGTGGTCTGGGTCTCGCGGAACTCAATCGAGCGCGGCTGCAGGTTGAGGTGCAGGAGGCCCCAGGGGTCGAGGCTGACCACGGCGAGCGGCGCCCGCACCACCAAGTCGCCCTGCGGGTTGCGGATGTCGAGGCCGGAGAAGCGCAGGCTCAGGGCGTTCTCGCGGTCGAGTTCGAGGCTGCTGCCGCGGATGGCGATGCTCCAGCCAGGCCCGATCCGCTCGGCCACCGCGGCTGCGACCCGGCGGGACAGGGCATCGATCTGCAGCGGGCCGTTGGACAGGCGCAGGGCCGCCAGCCCGATCCCGCCGCCGACGAGCAGCACCAGGGTCAGCGCGCCGACGAGGCAGAACCCGCCCCAGCGTCGCGCCGTCCCCCGAGGCTTGCCTGCCAAGGTCGTCTCGTCCGCCATCGGGACCCTTGTTCCGGGGCTTCGCGCGCGGAACTCCGCGGCCGGTGGATCGAAGCGCGGCCACGCTTTACAGCGGGCGCGTCTCCGAGTTTTGCTCGGGCGGCGCGACGCAACCTGATGGTGCTGCCGCGCATGGCGGGACTGCACACCATCAATCGGCCGAAAGGAAGGCACGATGCCACTATCAGAAGGCGATCAGGCCCCCGATTTCGACCTCCCCGCCTCCGGCGGAGGGCGGATCGCCCTGTCGGCGCTCAGGGGTCACAAGATCGTGCTCTACTTCTACCCGAAGGACGATACGAGCGGCTGCACTTTGGAGGCGCAGGACTTCAACGGCCTGCTGCCGGCCTTCACGGGCGCCGACGCGCAGGTGATCGGCCTGTCGCCGGACCCGGTGAAGAGCCACGACAAGTTCTGCGGCAAGTACGGCCTTACCTTCCCGCTCGCCTCCGACGAGGACAAGGGCGTGCTGGAGGCCTACGGGGTCTGGGTCGAGAAGAGCATGTACGGGCGCAAGTACATGGGCGTGGAGCGCACCACCGTGCTGGTCGACCGGGAGGGGCGCATCGCCCGGATCTGGCCGAAGGTGAAGGTGCCCGGCCATGCCGAGGCGGTGCTGGACGCCGCCCGGGCCCTGCCCTGACCGGACGGAGCGCGCGCGGCGCGACGGATCCTTAACCCTAAGCGGGTCTGAATGGCGGCTCCCACGGGGCCGTCCCGATGCATCGCCCGCCGCTTCCGAAGATCCTCGCCGCCGGGCTCGCCCTCGCCCTCGTATGGGCGCTCGGCGCCTCCTACCTGATCGTGTTCCACGACGACGTGCTGGCCGGCTTCGTGGCCCGCCAGGGGGCGATGCGGGACGCCTACGAGGCCCGGCTCGCCGAGCTGCAGGACCGGCTCGACCGCACGCACCGTGACCGGGCCGGGGCCGAATCCAGCCTGGCCGAGCGGGTCGCGGCGGCGCTGGAGCGTCAGGCCGAGCTGGAGCGCCGGCAGGCGGCCCTGGCAAATCTCGGATCCCAAAGTCTCGGATCCCAAAGTCTCGGATCCCAAAGTCTCGGATCCCAAAGTCTCGGATCCCAAAGTCTCGGATCCCAAAGTCTCGGATCCCAAAGTCTCGGTTCGGAAGGTCTCGGATCGCAGATCCCCGATCCGCTTACCACCGGCGCCCTGCCGTCGAAGCGCGATGACGAGTTCCGCCTGCGCCCGGCCGAGGCCGGCGCGCCGGCCCGGTTCCCGTCCCCCGCCCTCCCCCGCCGGAGCGCCCTCGACGCCGAGACCGGGCTGATCCGCCTGGAAGCGCGGCTCGACGGCGTGCGGGCCGCCCAGGGCGCGCGCCTCGCCCAATTGGTCGAGCGGGCCGGCGACACGGTCCGGCGCCTGCGCGGACTGATCGGCCGCACCGGCCTCGATCCCGACCGTTTCGACCGCAGCGCGGCGGGCACCGGCGGCCCGCTCGTCCCCCTCGATGCCGGCGCCCTGGACGGCATCGCCTTCGAGACCGGCTTCGACACCCACTTCGACACCCGGTTGGCCCTCGCCCGCCGGGCGCTCGACGACGGCGTGCGCCTGCACCAGTTCGCCGCGACGCTGCCGCTCGGCCGGCCGATACGCGGCCAGCCCACGGTGTCGAGTCCGTTCGGCACCCGCCTCGATCCGTTCACCCGGGGCCTCGCGCTCCATACCGGGCTCGACCTCAAAGCCGAGTACGGCGAGCCCGCCCGCGCCACCGCGCCCGGACGGGTCAGCGCCGCGGAATTCGCGGGCGGCTACGGCAACATGGTCGAGATCGATCACGGCCATGGCGTGGTCACCCGGTTCGGGCACCTCGCCCGCATCGCCGTGCGCCCCGGCCAGCGCGTCGCCGCCGGGGACGTGCTTGGTCTGGTCGGCTCGACCGGGCGCTCCACCGGGGCGCACCTGCACTACGAGACGCGCATAGACGGCGAGCCGGTCGATCCGCAGCGCTTCCTCGAGGCCGGCGCGGACCTCGCGGCCGCGCGCTCGACGGATTGAGCCGGCGCCGGCTTCTGCGATTCATGATAGCGTCGCGCGCATGCGCGTTGCCGAATACCGGCGCTGGGTGGAGCCGCGCCCTGACGAGGAGCGCCGGGAGCTGCGCGATGGCGGGCCCGTGCTGATGGCGCCGCCGAGCGCCCGGCACCATGACCAACGACCGCGGCCGCAAGCGCGCCTTCTACGCCACCGTCCCGAGCCTCCAGACCCTGCTGGTCGTCTATCGGGACGAGGCCCGGATCGAGGTCTGGCGCCGGGATGCCGGCTGGACGATGCGGGTCGCCGGGCCGGACGCGTCGATTCCCCTGCCGGAACTCGGTGGCGGCCTGCCGGTGTCCGAGGTCTACGCCCGCGTGGCGTTCTGAACCACCGCTGTTGCGGCCGCGCCCGCGGGTGCTACCATCGCGCCTGGATCGGAGGGCGGCGATGGCTTTGGCCGCGAAGCGCGAAGCGCGCATGGATGTTGCCGAGTTCAGGCATTGGGCGGAGAGCCGCCCGGATGGGGAGCGCTGGGAGCTGCTCGACGGCGACCCCGTGCTCATGGCGCCGCCGCGCGAGCGGCACCAGCGCATCGTCATGAACTTGGCCGGACGCCTGGATGCGCTCGCCGAGCCGCGGGGCTGTCGCGCCATGCCGGGGCTCGGAATCCTCAGTGCGGTGCAGGACGACTTCGTGCCGATCCCCGCCGTGGTCGTGCGCTGCGGGCCATCGCTGCCGGACGGGTACGCCGAAGACCCGCTGCTCGTCGCCGAGGTGCTGTCGCCCTCGACCATGAGCCTGGACCGGGGCCGCAAGATCGATTTCTACCGGACGGTGCCGAGCCTGCAGGTCCTGCTGATCGTCTATTCCGACGAGGTCCGGGTTGAGGTCTGGCGGCGCCGGGGCGACGACTGGAGCGTGCAGGCGCTGGGTCCCGACGGCAGCGTCGCGTTGCCGGAACTGGACGGCGCCGTGCCCGTGCCCGACATCTACCGCGGTCTCGCATCCTGAGCGGCCGCACCCGATCTCAACCGGCCGGCTTCCCCGGCCCAGCAGAGCGTCAAGGCACCGACTTGCCCCACTTCGAAGATTTCTACGCGGCCAAGCTACGCGGCGCCCTCGGCGTGACGGATGCGGAATCGGTGCTCGACCTGCGCGGCACCAACCGGGCGACCGCCGAGGCGTCGCTCAAGGACATGCTGGAGCGCAGCCGCTTCGCCAAGGGCAAGACCGTGGCGATCCGCCTGGACCCGCCCCCGGAGGGCGGCGGCGAGACCCTGTTCCAGCCCGCGGGCCGCCTGCTCCTCGACGCGAAGCGCCGCGGGCTGATCGAACGCCTGCATACCCTGCCGGCCCAGGACGGGCTCGGCTTCTACGTCGCCCTGGCCGGCCGGGCGGACCGGACGCCGATGTGATCCGGCCGCGTACCGGCCCTGTGATCCGGCGCCTGCTGTAGAGCCGGCAACGGATCGCGCGTGGGCATCCGGGCGTTGAACGGTCCCACGCCATCGGATCCCGCCCATGCCGTATCTAGAACCCCGACTCGCCCGGTGCCGCGCATGAGGCCCGTCCCCGGTGGCCGCAACACGATCGAGCGCATCGCCCGCTTCGGCTACGGCGCCCGCGGGACCGTCTACGTCGTGGTCGGCGCCCTGGCGCTGCTCGCGGCGATCGGCCAGGGCGGCCGGGCCGGCGACAGCAAGGATGCCCTGCGCGCGGTGCTGGCCGGGCCGTTCGGCGCGGTGGTCGTCGGGCTGATCGCCCTGGGGCTTGCCGGCTTCGCGCTCTGGCGCTTCGTCGAGGGCGTGACCGATGCCGACCGGCGGGGCACGTCCGCCAAGGGGCTGGCGGTGCGCGGCGCCCACCTGGTCAGCGCGGCGATCTATATCGGCCTCGCCGTCAGCGCGGCCTCGCTCAGCCTCGGCCTTGGCATGAGCGGCGGCGACGGCATGCACGACGGCACCGCGTGGCTCCTGTCCAAGCCGTTCGGCCGCTGGCTCGTGGCCCTGGGCGGGCTCTGCGTGATCGGCGGCGGCTTCGGGTTCCTCGGCAAGGCCTGGCGGGGCGACGTCACCGACCGGCTCGCCCTCGACGCCGAGGCCCGCGAGCGCTGGGCCGGCCCGGTCGGCCGCTTCGGCTACGCGGCCCGGGGCATCGCCTTCCTGATCATCGGCGGCTTCCTGGTTGCGGCGGCCTGGCACCAGCGCTCGTCGGACGCGAAGGGACTGACCGAAGCCTTCGCGCTGCTGCGCGCGCAGCCCTATGGCTGGATCCTGCTCGGCCTGGTCGCGGCCGGCCACGCCGCCTTCGGGGCCTTCGGGCTGATCCAGGCCCGCTACCGGCACATCGACGCCCCCGACATCGACCGGGTGGACGATGCGGCCGGGGCGGCAGTCCGGGCTTTGTCGTGAAAGATAAGTCTTTGTAAATTGTCGCCCGTGCCCCATGTAGAGTTCACCCTCCGCGCAATTCCGTGCCCTGGGCGACGACGCGGAGGCGATAATGGCCCGGACTCTTATTACTGGTCGAGCACAAACGGTTACGACCGAGGATTTCAACGAGCGCGTCAGGATCCTGCTGGTCGACAAGATCTACCCGCTCAAGGGTCGGACCTACCAAAAGAACTTCAAGACCGGCTTCTCCGGCGCGATCGTCAAGTAGGCCGTTTCGCCGGCCGGATGCCCTCGAGGCGGCCGGCTGCGCGCTGATCGCTCGCGTTGACAGGGCGGGTGCCGCGGCGGATACCGCGCGGCA
This sequence comes from Methylobacterium sp. CM6246, assembly GCF_054818005.1. Lineage (NCBI taxonomy): Bacteria > Pseudomonadati > Pseudomonadota > Alphaproteobacteria > Hyphomicrobiales > Methylobacteriaceae > Methylobacterium > Methylobacterium sp. CM6246. The sequence goes on along the minus strand of NZ_JBTXKY010000001.1, from coordinate 3,091,385 downwards.
CCCCATCCGGCCCCCGATGCAGCAGCGCTTCTACAAGATCGCGGTGATGGTGGCCCACGACCTCGCGGCGACCGCCGCCGCCGTGGTGCTAACCTTCCTGTTCCGCTTCCAGGGCGGCATGCTGGCCGAGCGCCTGCACGCCCTGCCGCTCCTGCTGCCGCCCTTCCTCCTGTTCGCCGGCCTGGTCTACAGCCGGTTCCGGCTGTACCGGACCAAGTGGCGCTTCGCCTCGCTGCAGGACCTCGCCGGGATCGTCCGGGCCGCCAGCGTCCTGGCGCTGGCCCTTCTGGTGATCGACTGGGTCCTGGTCTCGGCCGACCTGTACGGTTTCTACTTCTTCGGCAAGATCGCGATCCTTTTGTACTGGGTGCTGCAGATCTTTCTGCTCGGGGGCGCGCGCCTGGCGTTCCGGTACCTGAAGGACAGCCGCTCCCGGCAATCGAGCGCCCGGGCCGCCACCGTGCCGACGCTGCTGCTCGGGCGTGGCGCCGACATCGACGTGCTGATCCGCGCCATCGAGGCGGGCTCGGTGAAGAAGCTGGCGCCCCGGGGGATCCTGTCGCCCCGGGCGGACGAGACCGGGCAGTTCATGCGCGGCGTTCCGGTGCTCGGCGCCTTCTCGGACCTCGAGCGCGTGGTCGCCGACCTCGCGGGGGGCGGCGAGCCGGTGCGGCGGCTGGTGGCGGCCCCGAGCGCCCTCGTGCCGGAGGCCGCCCCCGACGACCTCATCGCCCGCGCCCGACGGCTCGGCCTTCCGCTCGCCCGGGTGGTCGGGCTCGGTGAGGGCGCGCAGGGTCCCGAGCTGGCGCCGCTCGAGATCGAGGACCTGCTCCTGCGCCCCACCGTGGCGATCGACCGGCCGCGGCTGGAGACGTTCCTGGCCGGCCGCCGGGTGGTGGTGACGGGCGGCGGCGGTTCGATCGGCTCCGAGATCTGCCTGCGGGCCGTGGCCTTCGGGGCCGCCGCGGTGCTGGTGCTCGAATCCTCGGAGCCGGCCCTGCACGGCATCCTGAGCCACCCGGCGATCCTGTCCGCCCAGGCCACGGTGACCGGCGTCCTCGCCGACATCCGCGACCGGGAGCGGGTCCATCAGGTCATCGCGGCGTTCCGGCCCGAGTGCGTGGTCCACGCCGCCGCGCTTAAGCAGGTGCCCTACCTGGAGCGTGACTGGCAGGAGGGCATCAAGACCAACGTGTTCGGCTCGATCAACGTCGCAGACGCCGCGGTGGCGGCCGGCGCCCGGGCCCTCGTGATGGTCTCCACCGACAAGGCGATCGAGCCGGTGTCGCAGCTCGGCGTCACCAAGCGCTTCGCCGAGATGGTCGCCCAGGCGCTCGACGCCGAGCAGTCGGCCCGCCCAGGCCACCCCACGCGGCTGATCGCCGTGCGCTTCGGCAACGTGCTCGGCTCCGTCGGCTCGGTGGTGCCGGTGTTCAAGGCGCAGATCGCCCGCGGGGGGCCGGTCACGGTCACCGATCCCGACATGGTCCGCTACTTCATGACCGTGCGCGAGGCCTGCGACCTCGTGCTGACGGCCGCCTCGCACGCGGACGGCGAGGGCCGTGCCGCCCCGGAGGCGGATCGCGCCGCGGTCTACGTGCTCAAGATGGGCCAGCCGGTCCGGATCGCCGAACTCGCCGAGCGCATGATCCGGCTGGCCGGGTTCGAGCCGGGGGCTGAGATCGAGATTGCCTATACCGGCGCCCGGCCCGGCGAGCGCCTCAACGAGATCCTGTTCGCCCGGGAGGAGCCCCGGGTCACCCTGCCGGGCATCGACGGGGTGATGGCGGCCCGCCCGGTCTTCGCCGACCGGGCCCGGCTCGACGCCTGGGTGGCGCAGCTGCGGGCGGCCGTCGCGGCGGGTGACCGGGAAGCCGCGGAAGCCGTGTTCGAGGCGGCGGTGCCGCATTTCCGCGAACGCCATGCGCAACGGCCGGCCGGGCGGAATCCTGCCCCGGCCGGGGCGGCGGTCGAGGCCGGGCCTATGGCGGGTGCGGCGAGCGCTGCGATCGGCTGATCGGGCCGGCGGCTCCGACACGACGGAAAGTCCTGGCAGGCCGCCGCGCGATCAGCGCCCCACCTCCGTAAAGAGCTGGGGCAGCTCGGCGATCATCGCCACGCGCGCACGGATCCCGGCCGGCCCGGCCTCGCGCCGGTCGTCCTGGATGAGGCGCGCGAAGGCCACGGTCTGGGGACCGCGGCGTGCCCAGCCGACGAACCATCCATAGCCATGCGCTTCGTCGAGGGAGCTGTCCGGGTTGCGCGGGAACCCGGTGCCGGTTTTGCCGTGGATCTCCCAGCCATCCGAGGGGGCCTCGATCCGGGTAAGGGTTTCGGTCATCGCCAGAGCCGCGTCTGAGACGGGCAGGTCATGCCGGACGAGCCGGCTCAGGAAAGCGACCTGCTCCAGCGGGCTGATCGCCAGGGATGAACTCAGCCACGCTCGCGTCAAACCGTCCGCTTGGCCGGCATCGCCCGACACGTCCGCATTGCCGTACCTGAACCGGGTCACATAGGCTCGGAACCGATCCGCGCCGAGGGCGCGTGTGATCCGCTGCGAGTACCAGACCACCGAATCGCGGATCCAGCTCTCGGGATCGACGGTCTTCCGCCAAGCCGGATTCCAGGCGGCGTCGCCCTCGCGGAACGGGAGGGCCGGGTCGTGCACGTCCGCGAGGAAGCCGCCATCGAAGCCCATCAGACTGATGGCGATCTTGAACGTCGAAGCCGGCGTGACCCGCCGGCTGCAATCGCCGCGCTGGAGCAGGATGCGACCGTCCGTGGCATCGGCAAGCGCGGTACAGACAACGTCACTCGCATGCGTCGGGCCGGCGAGCGCGACAATGCCCAGGGCGAGAATTGCCGATATCCGCATGTCGATCGTGCGCCTCGTCAGGACGTAGGGCGGGGGCTCGGGCAGGCTGCCGGCGGCGCTCAGCCCCCGTCCCGCGCCAGCCGGGCCAGCCCGTCCCGGGTCGGCGCGGCCGGGCGCCATCCCAGCGCCGCGAGGCCGTCGGCGCGGGCTTCCAGGCCCTCCGCGACGCGGGCGAACAGAGCCTCCCGGCCGGTCAGTCGGCAGGCGAGGCCGAGGAGCCCGGCCGGCACCGGGACCAGGCCGGGCTTGCGGCCGAGGCCGGTGCGCAGCGCCGCGATCATCTCGGCCAAGCTCAACGGGTCCGGGTCGGCGGCGATCAGCGCGGCGCGGAGTGTGTCGGGCGCCCGCAAAACCGCGTCCACGGCGCCCGACAGGCTCTCCAGGGAGATCAGCGAGCGCCGCGCCGCCAGCCCGCCGAGCGGCAGGGGGTAGGGGCTGCGGGCGAGCCGCAGCAGCGCGGCCATATTGCCCTTCACGCCGGTGCCGTAGACCAGGACCGGGCGGAGGGCGACCCAGTCGAGCCCGGTCTCGGCCAGCGCCCGCTCGGCCTCCAGCTTGGAGCGGCCGTAGGCATCGGTGGGCCGGGGCTCATCGCCCTCCCCGACCACGCCGGGCGCGCTGGCGCCGACCTGCGCGCGGATCGAGGACAGGAACACGAACCGGCGCACCCGCGCGCGGGACGCCGCCTCCGCGAGCTTGCGCGTCGCCTCGGTGTTGAGCGTCCGGTAATCGTCCTCGGGGGCCCCCGACAGGGACGTGGTGAGGTTGGCGTGGGCGAGGCCCGCCGAGTGCACCACCGCGTCGACGCCTGCGAGCGCCGCCGCCATGTTGATCGGGCGGGTCAGGTCGCCGACCACCGCGCTCGCGGCGCCCTCCGGCAGCGCGGTCGGCCGGCGCAGCAGCACCCGGACCCGGTAGCCGCGGGCGGTGAGGTCGGCGAGCAGGTGGCGGCCGATGAAGCCGGTGGCCCCGGTGAGCGCGATCAATCCGGTCACGGGCGTGCGGCACCTTCGGCTGGAGCCGGCGCGGGGGCGCGGGCGAAGCGGCGGAGCAGGGCCGCGACCAGGGCGAGCCCAGCCGCGAGCGCTCCGAGCGTGACCGGCCAGGACGGCCAAAGCAAGGTCGCGGCGGCGAGCCCGGCCAGCACGAGGTTGACCCCGAACAGCCGCGCCACGACGCCGGGGACGGTCAGGCCGTGATCGGTGGCGCGCTGGTAATGATGGCCGCGATGCGCCTCCCAGACCCGCTCGCGCCGGGCGACTCGGGCGGCGAGCGTCAGGCTGGCATCGGCGAGGTAGGCGAGCGGCAGCAGCAGCGCCGCGGCGAGCCCCCCCGCCAGGGCGAGCTGGCACAGCAGCCAGGCGGTGACGAGCCCGACCGGCAGCGAGCCGACATCCCCGAGGAAGAGACTTGCCACCGGCCGGTTGAACGGCGCGAAGCCCAGCATCGACCCGAGCAGGCAGGCCGCTACCAGCGCCGGCAGCGCCGGCAGGTATCCGGCGAGCCCGAGCAGCAGCAGCGCGCCCGAGACCGGGACGATCTCGGCCACCGTCATCCAGTCGAGCCCGTCCATGAAGTTCGTCAGATTGACGAACCATATCCCGGCCAGCAGCGCGAGGCCGCGCTCGAGCCACAGGGGCGCCCCGGGCAGCAGACGGCCGTCGAGGTGCCAGACCAACACGCCGACCACGCCTGCCTGAACGGCGAGCCGCAGGCCGGCCGGCAATGGCCGCAGGTCGTCCACGGCGCCGAGCAGCGCCAGGACCAGGGTGCCGCTCGCAAGCCGGACCCAGTCCGGCCGGCCGCCGATCTCCGGCGCCGCGATCAGCAGCCCCGAGATCGTCACGAGCGCGGTCACCACGGCGATCCCGCCCCCCTGGGGCGTCGGCACGGTGTGGCTCGACCGCGCGTTCGGCCGCGCCAGGGCGTAGCGCTGCAGCACCGGCCGCAACCGCAGGATCAACCCGGCCGACAGGGCGGCCGCGAGCGGGACGGCGAGGAGGAGGATCGTGTCGAGCGCGGACGGCATCGCGCCGTCCTACGCGATCCGGGGCGTGCCCGGGAAGGCGCGCCAGCCCGCCTCCCGGTCGGGATGCGCCTCAATAAACCTGCGCGCCCTCCCGCGGCGGTTCCGCCGGGCCCGACGCACGGTCCAGGCTCTTGTTCACCACCTTGGCCAAGCCGATCATGATCGCGTCGATGGCGTAGTCCTTGGGCGTGTAGACCGCGCGCACGCCCATGTTCTTCAGGACCAGCTCGTCCTCGGGCGAGATGATGCCGCCGACCACCACCGGGATGTGGTCCAGCCCCGCCTCGCGCATCTGGGCGCGGACCTCGCGCACCAGCGGCACGTGGCTGCCCGACAGGATCGACAGCCCGACCACGTGGGCGCCGGTCTCCTTGGCCTTCGCGACGATCTCGGCCGGGGTCTGCCGGATGCCGTCGTAGGTGACGTCGAAGCCGACGTCCCGGGCGCGCAGCGCGATCTGCTCGGCGCCGTTCGAGTGGCCGTCGAGGCCGGGCTTGCCGACCACCAGCCGCGGGGTCTCGCCCAGGCGCTCCCCGAGATCGGCGATCAGGAGCTTGGCCTCGTCGGCCGCCCCGGAGGAGACGGTCTCGGGGCTGACCCCGGTGGGCGCCCGGTACTCGCCGAACACCTGGCGCAGGCGCTCGCCCCACTCGCCCGTGGTTACCCCCGCCTTCGCGGCCTCGATCGAGACCGGCATGATGTTGGCGCCGGAGCGCGCGGCCTGCTCCAGGGCGTCGAGCGCCCGGCCGACCGCCTGGGCGTCGCGCTTGCCCCGCCAGTCGCGGATGCGCCCCTGCGCCTCCATCTCCACCGTCTCGGACACGGAGAAGATCGCGCCCTCCCCGGCGGTGAGCGGCGAGGGCTCGCCCTGCTGCCACTTGTTCACGCCGACGACGATCTGCTCGCCGGCCTCGATCGCCGAGATCCGCTTGGCGTTCGACTCGACCAGGGCGCGCTTCAGGGCGCCGGTCTCCACCGCGGCGACCGCGCCGCCGATGCCGCCGATCCGCTCCAGCTCGGCCCGGGTCTGCACCTTCAGCGCCTCGACCTTGGCCTCGATCACGTGGCTGCCGTCGAAGATGTCTTCGTATTCGAGCAGGTCGGTCTCGAAGGCCAGGATCTGCTGCATGCGCATGGACCATTGCTGGTCCCAGGGCCGTGGCAGGCCGAGCGCCTCGTTCCAGGCCGGCAGCTGCACGGCCCGGGCGCGGGCGCGCTTCGAGAGCGTCACGGCCAGCATCTCGATCAGGATGCGGTGGACGTTGTTTTCCGGCTGCTGTTCCGTCAGCCCGAGGCTGTTGACCTGGACCCCGTAGCGAAAAATGCGCTTCTTCGGGTCGTCGATGCCGTAGCGCTCCTGGGCGATCTCGTCCCAGAGCTCGGCGAACGCCCGCATCTTGCAGATTTCGGTGACGAACCGCAGCCCGGCATTCACGAAGAACGAGATCCGGCCGAACACGTCGGAGAAGCTCTTTTCGTCGAATTCCGGGTCGTCTCGCACCGTGTCGAGCACCGCGATCGCGATGGCCAGCGCGTAGGACAGCTCCTGGACCGGCGTCGCCCCCGCCTCCTGCAGGTGGTAGGAGCAGACGTTCATCGGGTTCCACTTCGGCACGTTCTTGGTCGTGAACAGGATCACGTCCTTGGTGAGCCGGAGCGAGGGCGCGGGCGGGAACACGTAGGTCCCGCGCGACAGGTACTCCTTGATGATGTCGTTCTGGGTCGTGCCCTGGAGCGCGTCCAGCGGGGCGCCCTGCTCCTCGGCCACCGCCAGGTAGAGCGCCAGCAGCCACGGAGCCGTGGCGTTGATGGTCATCGAGGTGTTCATCTGGGCGAGCGGGATGTCCTGGAACAGGGCCCGCATGTCGCCGAGATGCGCGATCGAGACGCCGACCTTGCCGACCTCGCCGCGCGATAGCTCGTGGTCCGGGTCGTAGCCGGTCTGGGTCGGCAGGTCGAAGGCCACCGACAGGCCGGTCTGGCCCTTGGCGAGGTTGCCCCGGTAGAGCTTGTTCGACTCCGCCGCGGTCGAGTGCCCGGCATAGGTGCGGATGATCCAGGGCTTGTCGCGGCTCGACGTGTCGCCCTTGGTCTCCGCGACGCTCGCGCCCATCGTGGCCTCCCTGTGGTCTTGTTCACTATCCGCGCGCGGGGCGCAGTCTTGGCCGCACCGTAGCGAAGGCAGCCGAGCGCGTCATCCGTGACAGACGGGCAAGACGGCCCGGGAGGGCTCGGAAAGACTTTAAAAAACTTGTGCGGGCCGGCAGCCGGATTTGAAGGGCCCGGCCGATCAGCGCGGCAGCATGAGCGCGCGCGGGGCGCCCTCCTTCGGGCCGTCGAAGAACACCAGCACCCGCTGCCCGTCCGAACGCTCGTCGAGGGGCAGCAGCGCCTCCGGCTTCTCCCGGTCCGGGTAGCCGGGCAGGTCGAGGCGCTTGCGCGGCGCGCCCGTGCCGTCCCACGCGAACACCGTGTAGTCGCCGGCCGCGACCGCCCCGCCCTCGGGGTCGTGCATCGGCCCCGCCAGGATCAGGAAGCCGTCCGGCACGGCCACGAGGTCGCGCACGCCCCGCTTCTGCCCGCGGCTGTCCGGGCCCAGCGCCACCGTGGCGAGGGTCCCGGCGGCCGGCTTGCCGTCGAACAGGCCGGCGAGGGGCACCGACACGACCGCAGCGCCGCCATCCGCCAGCACGGGGCCGCGCAGGCCGGCATGGAGCCGGCCGCCCCGCACCGCCACGCCCTCAATGGTGACGCCGCCCTCCTCCAGGGCCCGGTCGTGGAAGGGGGCCAGCGCCGGGATGTCGGCGATGATCCGCGCCAGCGCCGCCGTGCCGGCGATCTCGGGCTCGGCGCGAAGCTGGCCGGTCTCCGGGTCCACGGCGTTGGGATCGAGGCGGATGCGGAACAGGTGCCGGGTCGCCTCGGCCCGCGCGTCGCCCTCGGCGTCCTGGCCGTGCTCGCGCCGGGGGCGGCCATGCGAGCCGATGACGTAGAAGGCGCCGTCCGCATAGGCCACGCCCTCGGCGTCGAGTTCCAGCGGCTTGCCGTTTCGGGTGGCGTCGATCAGCCGGATGAAGCGTCCGGCCACGAGGCTGCCGTCCTGCAGGATCGCCACCTGGGCGCCCTGCGACTCGTCGTCGGCCACGAGGCAGATCCGCGGGAAGCCGGTATCGGTGGCGCAGGCGATGCCGCTCACATCTCGGGCCTTCTCGCTCCGCTCCGCCTCGGCGGGATGTTTTGGGTCGGGCTCGCCGAGGAGCTTGCCGCTGACCTTCCACGGCTTGGACTGATCCTTTGCCGAGACTGTCACCGGCAGCGCCGCGAGCCCGCAGGCGAGCGCGATCCGGAGCAGACCCGTCTCGGCCGGGCGGCCGAGGATGGCGCTGACGTTGAGCATGGCGCGGCACATCCCCGGAGCGGAGTCTCGATCCGCTCGCGATAGTCCAAAGCCGCTCCCGACGCACCCGACGCGGCGTCGGTCGAGCGGATGCCCTGTGGCCGCAGCGCCGTGTCCGGGCTCATCGGTGGTATAAAGTCTACCGGACGGTCCGGCGCCCCGTCCCGGAAGGTCTCGGGTCCGGTCGGCGGTGGCCCCCCGCCGAATAATACTTGGTCGGTTCGCAAGCCGAATTTGAATACGTCGGCGCCGGCCTTGGGCAGGGCGCTTTTTCACGTTCGAAACCCTCCGATTTCGACTTTCGGCCCACTTGGACGCCTCCGACATCGCCGCTATAGCGCGGGAGAGAACCGCGGCCGTGAGAACAGCGCGGGATGAGAGGAGAGCGAGATGGCTGCGAGCGGTGCGGTCCGTCCGGCGGACGGTGAGGTCAAGGATCTCTACGAGATGGGCGAGATCCCGCCGCTGGGTCACGTGCCGGCCAAGATGTACGCCTGGGCGATCCGGCGCGAGCGTCATGGCCCCCCGGAGCAATCCCACCAGCTCGAAGTCCTGCCGGTGTGGGACATCGGCGACGACGAGGTGCTGGTCTACGTCATGGCCGCGGGCGTGAACTACAACGGCGTCTGGGCGGGCCTGGGCGAGCCGATCTCGCCCTTCGACGTGCATAAGGGCGAATACCACATCGCCGGCTCGGACGCCTCCGGCATCGTCTGGAAGGTCGGCGCCAAGGTGAAGCGCTGGAAGGTCGGCGACGAGGTCATCGTCCACTGCAACCAGGATGACGGCGACGACGAGGAGTGCAACGGCGGCGACCCGATGTTCTCGCCGAGCCAGCGCATCTGGGGCTACGAGACGGGCGACGGCTCGTTCGCGCAGTACTGCCGGGTGCAGTCGCGCCAGCTCATGCACCGGCCCAAGCACCTCACCTGGGAGGAGGCGGCCTGCTACACGCTGACCCTGGCTACCGCCTACCGCATGCTGTTCGGCCACGCGCCGCACACGGTCCGGCCCGGCCAGAACGTGCTGATCTGGGGCGCCTCCGGCGGTCTCGGCGTGTTCGGCGTGCAGCTCTGCGCGGCCTCGGGCGCCAACGCCATCGCGGTGATCTCGGACGATTCGAAGCGCGACTACGTGATGAGCCTCGGCGCCAAGGGCGTCATCAACCGCAAGGACTTCAACTGCTGGGGGCAGTTGCCCACGGTGAACTCGCCCGAGTTCCACGCCTGGACCAAGGAGGCGCGGAAGTTCGGCAAGGCGATCTGGGACATCACCGGCAAGCAGGATGTCGACATCGTCTTCGAGCATCCCGGCGAGGCGACCTTCCCGGTCTCGGCCCTGGTGGTGAAGCGCGGCGGCATGGTGGTGTTCTGCGCCGGCACCACCGGCTTCAACATCACCTTCGACGCCCGCTACGTCTGGATGCGCCAGAAGCGGATCCAGGGCTCGCACTTCGCCCACCTCAAGCAGGCCTCGGCGGCGAACCAGTTCGTGATGGACCGCCGGGTCGACCCGTGCATGAGCGAGGTGTTCCCCTGGGACAAGATCCCCCAGGCCCACACCAAGATGTGGAAGAACCAGCACCCGCCCGGCAACATGGCCTGCCTGGTCAACTCTCCGCGCGCCGGCCTGCGCACGGTCGAGGACGTGATCGAGGCCGGTCCGCTCAAGCGCTGACGCCCCCCCCGGCCTCCGCCCGCATGCGGAGGCCGGATCGCCGGCCCCGGCCACTGCTCGCCTCTTCCTCCCCCCTCTTGCCCCGGGCCCGGCCCGGCGCGAGAACGGCCGCGCTTGTTCCAGCACCCCCGCCGGGGCGATGACCGATTCGGCGTGAGGGGCGCGGACGCGCAGGGTGACGGGCGCAGCGCCCGGACCCGGCATCGGGGGTTATGGCATTGGCCGGCGACGAAGAATCCTACGTGTACGACGAGGCCACGGGCGAGTGGCTCCCGCCTGGCCAGGCCGCCGCGGCGCCGGCCCGGGCCGAGGCCCGCGACGCGGCCGGCAACGTCCTGGCCGACGGCGACGCGGTCACGCTGATCAAGGACCTCAAGGTCAAGGGCGCGAACCAGACCCTGAAGCAGGGCACGGTCATCCGGTCGATCCGGCTCACGGACGATCCCGAAGAGATCGATTGCCGCCACGACACGATCAAGGGGCTCGTCCTGCGCACCGAGTTCGTGCGCAAGCGCTGAGCCCATCCGGAGGAGACGGCGGCGGAGAAATTCTACCGCTTGCGCGTCTCTTCCTGCGGCAGGTGCCGCCCGTAGGTTTCCTGCTTCTCGGCCCGTTCCTGGATCAGGTTGGCATAGGCCTGCCGCATCTCCGGGGAGACGCTGACGCTCTTGCCCTTGGTGGGCTTGCGCTTGGGCGCCTTCTTGAAGGTGTTGCTCGTCTCGCTCATGCCGGGCTCCGCGTCGGACCATGGCGGCGGCGCGCGGCCGGCAGGAGGTCCGAGACGATTCGGAATCCGGGCCGGCCCGCGAGGCCGGACCCCTGCCCTCTAGCGCATCGCGCGGCCGCGTGCACGGGCCTGCGGGGCGGTTCGAACAGATTCCGCGCACGCGCCCGGTCTGGCGCGCGCGCGGAGGCTCTGCCAAGGTTGCCGCGGTGCAAGGTTACCGCGGTGTGTGTCGAGGGCGGCGATGGCTTCGCGCGGGGCAGGATACGATCCGGGTCCGGAGACGCCCCCGTGGGGCCGGTGGACGATGCCTCTGCTGGCGGCCCTGCTGCTCGCGGGCCTGACGGCGCCGGCGTTCGCCCAGGATCGCCCGGTGCCGACCCGGCCGGCCCAGCCCGTTCCGAAGGCTGCCCCCCCTGCCCGCCTGCCCGATCCCGCCTTCGAGGCGACCAGGGTCGCGTTCGAGGCGCTGCCCGAGGCGGAGCGCAAGGCGGTCCAGGACGCGCTGGTCTGGACCGGTGATTTCAACGCCGTGGTCTCGGGGGCGTTCGGGCGCCGGACCTTCGACGCGCTGACGGCCTACCGCGCCCGGGCCGGCGGGGCCGATCCCCTGGAGCCGCGCGGCCGGGCGGCGCTGCTGGCGGCGGGCGCGGCGGCCAAGGCGGCGGCGCGCTTCCGGGTCGCCGTCGATCCGGCGAGCGGTGCGATGATGGGCGTGCCCGAGCGCCTGTTCTCGAAGCGCACGGCCCTGCAGGCCGGCACCCGCTGGCAGAGCGCGGACGGGCGCGTGACCCTGGAATCCCGTGCCATCCCGCCCGGGGGCGAGACCCTGGACGGCCTGTTCGACCAGCTGACCGCGCCGCTGCCCGCCCGCAAGGTCACCTACAAGCTGCGCCGGCCGGACTCCCTGGTGGTCACCGCCGAGACCGGAACCGGCCTGTCCTACGTTCGGTACGATGCCGGGCCGCAGGGCGTGCGCGGCTTCCTGATCGGGTACGACCGGGCGCTCGCCGCGGAGGTCGGCCGTCTGGTGATCGCGGTGGCCAACGCCTTCGAGCCGTTCCCGACGGCTGCCGCCCCCGAGCCCGCGAAGGTCGCCGCGGACCTGCCGCCGGCATCCGCCGCGGCGGTGCCGCCCACGAGCGCCGCCGGCGCGGAGGCCGGGACCGGACTTGTGATCGCGCCGGGGCGCGTCCTCACCGCCGCTTCGGTGCTGGAGGGGTGCCCCGCGCCGCGCGTCGGGGCGGTACCCGCCCGGGTGATCGCGACCGACCCGGCCGGGCTCGCCCTGCTCGAGGCGGCGGGCATCCCGGCCCCGATCCGGGTGCCGGTCTGGACCGATACGCTCGCCGCCGAAGAGGTTCTGATCGCGTTGGCCCCGGGCTCGGACGGGGTTCTGGCCGCGCCAGCCACGGCCGTAGCCGGCGGCGTGATCGCGCCGCTCCAGCCGGGCTCCGCGGGAGCGCCTTTGCTCGACCGGTCGGGGCGGCTCGTCGGGCTCGTCGCCCGCTATCCGGCGGCGGTGCGGCGTGTCGCCGGCATCGTGCCGCCCGCGCGCCTGGCCCTGGTGCCGGCCCAAGCGATCGCGGCGTTCCTGGCCGGCCAGGGTGTGGCCGAGGCGAAGCCGGCCCCGAATTCCGGGCCCGGCGCGGTGGCCCCGGCCATCGTCGGGATCAGCTGTCGATAGGGCCCGCCTCGCGGACCGGGGAACGTTCCCCGATCCATGAAGCGGGCACGCTGCTTCGGACGCGCCCGCCGAACCGGAGACGCTTCGGCGGGGCTGCGTCCGAGGGGCGCTTACAGGCGGCCGGTCACCAGCAGCACGATCAGCACGATGAGCAGGATGCCGCCGAGGCCGAAGCCCGGGCCGCGATAGGCGCCGCCGCCCAGGAAGCCGCCGCCGCCGAAGGCCAGGATGATCAGGATGATGAGGAGAATGGTAACGAGGGACATAAACAGGCTCTCCGGACGGTCGCTGTTGTTGCGAGCGTGACCGTTGAAACGCTGCGACAATCCGTTCCGTTCAACGCCGGACCGCACTTTTGCGGGGATATTCGCCGGTTGACGCGGTAGATCTCAGGCGTGCCAATCCGGCAACACATCCTGCGGTGCCGCGAGCCAGTCCGGGACCGGCAGGCCGCGCTCGGTCAGGAAGGCCGGATTGAACAATTTCGAGGCGTAGCGCGCCGCCCCGTCGCACAGGATCGTCGCCACCGTGTGGCCGGGACCGAGCTCCCGGGCCAGCCGGATCGCCCCGGCGACGTTGATGCCGGACGAGCCGCCGAGCGACAGCCCCTCCTCCCGCATAAGGCCGAAGACGATGTCCAGCGCCTCGCGGTCCGGGATCCGGAAGGCGTGGTCCGGGGTGAAGCCCTCAAGGTTGCGGGTGATGCGGCCCTGGCCGATCCCCTCGGTGATCGACGAGCCCTCCGCCTTCAGGGTGCCGGTGGTGTAGTGGGCGTAGAGGGCCGATCCCTCCGGGTCGGAGAGCGCGATGCGCACGCCCGGGCTCCGGGCCCGCAGGGCCGCCGCGGTGCCGGCCAGCGTCCCGCCGGTCCCGGCCGCGCAGACGAAGCCGTCGACGCGGCCGCCGGTCTGCTCCCAGATCTCGGGCCCGGTCCCGTCCACGTGGGCCTGCCGGTTGGCGACGTTGTCGAACTGGTCGGCGAAGAACGCCCCGTTCGGCTCCGTGGCGGCAAGCTTGTCCGCCAGCCGGCGGGCGACGTGGACGTAGTTGTTCGGGTTGGAAAACGGCACCGCCGGGACTTCCACGAGGCGGGCGCCGGCGAGCCGCAGGGTCTGCTTCTTCTCCTCGGACTGGGTGACCGGGATGACGATCAGCGTCCGGTAGCCACGCACGGAGGCCACCAGGGCGAGGCCGATGCCGGTATTGCCTGCGGTGCCCTCCACAATGGTGCCGCCCGGCCGGATCAACCCCTTCGCCTCGGCATCCTGCACGATGGACAGCGCCGCCCGGTCCTTCACCGACAGGCCGGGATTCAGGAACTCGGCCTTACCAAGGATCTCGCAGCCGGTCTCCGCGGAAGCCCGGCGCAGGCGGATCAGCGGCGTCTGGCCGACCGCGGAGAGGACATCGGACTGGGCGGTGCGATTCAGGGTCGTCATGGGCGGGAGCCTAGGTGGATGTGCAGCGTCTGACGAGGTTCACCCGAACACATGCCCCCCGTTGATCCGCAGGCCCACCGGGTGGCCGGCCGGATGGCGGATGCCGTCGAAATCCTCCACCGCCAGGACCCGCCCCTCGGTATCGACCACCTCGATGCGCTGGCGGCCCTGGCTGCGGTAGGAGCTGCGCACGGTGCCGGACAGGTGCGCCGCCTCGAACTCGGCGAGCTGCAACTGCCACGGCCGGACGTAGAGCTTGACCGGGCCGATGATCCCGGCCGGCGCGGCGACGGGCGTCTCGCGGCCACGCACCAGGACACGGCCGCCCTCCGCGAGGGCTTCCACCTCGACGTGATCGCCCAAAAACTTCATCACGGTCGCGGAGGCCGGGTGCTCCTGGACCTCGTCCGGGGTGCCGACCTGCTCGAGGCGGCCGCGGTCGAGCACGGCGACCCGGTCCGACAGCTCCAGGGCCTCGTCCTGGTCGTGAGTGACGAAGATCGTGGTCTGGCCGGTGCGGTCGTGGATCTCGCGCAGCCAGCGGCGCAGGTCCTTGCGGACCTGGGCATCCAGCGCGCCGAAGGGCTCGTCCAGCAGCAGGACCCGCGGCTCGACGGCGAGCGCGCGCGCGAGCGCCACCCGCTGGCGCTGGCCGCCGGAGAGTTGCGACGGGAAGCGGTCGCCGAAGCCCGAGAGCCGGATCAGGTCGAGCAGGTCGCCGACCCGGCGCTTGATCTCAGGCTTGGCCGGCCGCTCGGCCCGGCGCCGCGCGTTCAGCCCGTACGCGATGTTGTCGGCCACGCTCATGTGCTTGAACAGGGCGTAGTGCTGGAACACGAAGCCCACCGCCCGCTCCTGCACGGCAAGCCCCGTGGCGTCGTCGTCGCCGAACAGGATCCGGCCCCGGTCCGGCGCGTCGAGCCCGGCGATGATCCGCAGCAGGGTCGTCTTGCCCGAGCCCGAGGGGCCGAGCAGGCCGAGCAGCTCCCCCGCCCGCACGTCGATCGACAGGTCGTGCAGCACCGCGGCCGTGTCGAAGGTCTTCGAGACGTTCTCGACCCGGATCGCCGTCGAGGGACGGTCAGTGGGCGCGGCCGTGCGCAAGGTCGCCCGCGAAGCGCCATTCGAGGAAGGATTTGAGGACGAGGGTGATGAGGGCAAGGACGGCGAGGAGCGAAGCGACGGCGAAGGCGGCGACGAAGTTGTACTCATTGTAGAGGATCTCCACGTGGAGTGGGATGGTGTTGGTCAGGCCGCGGATGTGGCCGGACACCACCGACACCGCCCCGAATTCGCCCATCGCCCGGGCATTGCAGAGGAGCACGCTGTAGAGCAGGCCCCAGCGGATGTTGGGCAGCGTCACCGTGCGGAACGCGTGCAGGCCCGAGGCGCCGAGCGTCAGCGCGGCCTCCTCCTCCGCGGAACCCTGTTCCTGCATCAGCGGGATCAGCTCGCGGGCCACGAACGGGAAGGTGACGAACACCGTGGCGAGCACGATCCCCGGCAGGGCGAACAGCACCTGGAACCCGTGGTCCATGAGCCAGGTGCCGAACAGGCCCTGCGAGCCGAACAGCAGCACGTAGATCAGCCCAGAGACCACCGGCGAGACCGAGAACGGCAGGTCGATCAGGGTGATCAGCAGCGACTTGCCGGGGAACTCGAACTTGGCGATCGCCCAGGAGGCCGCCAGGCCGAACACCACGTTGAACGGCACCGCGATCGCCGCCACCGTCAGGGTCAGGCGGATCGCGCTCCAGGCATCCGGCTCCCGGAACGCCGCCAGGAAGGCATCGAGCCCCTTCGAGAGCGCCTGGGTGAACACCGCGAGCAGCGGCAGCACCAGGAACAGCGCCAGGAAGGTGATCGCGATCCCGATCAGGACGAGCCGGGTTCCGGCGCCCTCCGAGGCGACGGGCTCCGCCCGCGTGGCCGGCGCGACGGTCGGGGAGAAGATCTCAGACATAGCCGAAGCGCCTCCGGCTCCAGGCCTGGATCAGGTTGATGGCGAGCAGGGTCAGGAACGAGATGCCCAGCATGATCGTGGCGATGGCCGCCGCGCCGCCGTAGTCGAACTCGGACAGCTTGATCACGATCAGCAGCGGCGCGATCTCCGAGACGTAGGGCAGGTTGCCGGCGATGAAGATGATCGAGCCGTATTCGCCGACCCCCCGGGCGAAGGCCAGGGCGAACCCGGTGAGCACAGCCGGGATCAGCGGCGGCAGCACCACCCGGGTCAGGGTCCCGAGCCGGGTGGCGCCCAGGGTGGCGGAGGCCTCCTCGATCTCCTTGTCGATCTCGGCGATCAGCGGCTGCACGGTCCGCACCGCGAAGGGCAGCCCGATGAACACCATGGCGATGAAGATCCCCACCGGCGTGTAGGCCGCCTGGATGCCGAGACGGGCGAGCGGCGCGCCGAGCAGCCCGTCCGGCGCGTAGAGCGCGGCGAGCGCGATGCCGGCCACGGCGGTCGGCAGGGCGAAGGGCAGGTCGACCGCCGCGTCGACGATCTTCCGGCCCGGGAAGCGGTAGCGGGTCAGGACCCAGGCGACCAGGAAGCCGAACACCGAGGCGGTGAGCGCCGCGACCGCGGAGACGCCGAAGCTGAGCTTCAGGGCGCTGGCCACCCGCGGATCGGTGGCCACGTACCAGATCCCCGAGAGCCCGAGGCCGGACGCCTTGGCGACGAGCCCGGCGAGCGGCAGGAGCACTACGAGCCCGAGGCAGGTCAGCGTGTAGCCGAAGCTGAGCCCGAAGCCCGGGATCACGCTGGGACGGCGGAAGGTCCGTTTGCGACGCGGTGTCTCGACCATGGTTCCCGCCTCAGCGGCCGGCCCGGCTCAACCGGTCGAACAGGCCGCCGGCGTCGAAGTTCCGCTTCTGGATCTCGTCCCAGGACCCCTGCATGTCCTCGATCTTGAACAGCTTGATTTCGGGGAGCTGGGCGTGGTCGGCCGGCGCCGCCGCCTCGCGGCGGATCGGGCGGTAATGGTGCTTGGCGAAGATCGCCTGCGCGCGGTCGCTGTAGAGGAAATCGAGATAGGCCTGGGCGGCCTTGGTGGTGCCCTTGCGCTCGGCGTTCACCGCCACGAGGGCCACCGGCGGCTCGGCGTAGATCGAGGTCGGTGGCGAGACGATGTCGAACTTGTCGGCGCCGAACTCCTGCAGCACCAAGTAGGCCTCGTTCTCCCAGGTCGGCAGCACGTCGCCGAGCCCGCGCTGCGCGAAGGTTACGGTCGAGCCGCGCGCCCCGGTGTCGAGCACGGGCACGTTCTTGTAGATCTGGCCCACGAAGGCATCCGCCTTGGCGGTGTCCTTGTCCTGGCCGTAGGCGTAGCCCCAGGCGGCCAGGAAGTTCCAGCGTCCGCCGGCCGAGGTCTTCGGGTTGGGGGTGATCACCTTCACGTCGGGCTTGGTCAGGTCGGCCCAGTCCTTCACGCCCTTCGGGTTGCCCTTGCGGACCAGGAACACCACCGTCGAGGTGTAGGGCACGGCCTCGTTCGGGAGCTTGCTGCGCCAGTCGTCGGGGATCTTGCGGGTGAGCTTGGCGATGGCGTCGATGTCCGACGGGATGCCCAGCGTGACGACGTCGGCGTCGACGCCGTCGATCACAGTCCGGGCCTGTGCACCCGAGCCGCCATGCGAGGCGCGCACGGTGATCGCCTCGCCGGTCTTGGCCTTCCACGCCTCGGCGAAGACCGCGTTGATCTCGCGATAGAGTTCCCGGGTCGGGTCGTAGGAGACGTTCAGCAGTGCGGTCTCGGCGTTTGCCGGCAGGAGCCCGCTCAGCAGGCCGGCGCCGACCAGCATCGAGAGGCCGAGCGCGCCCACAGCCCGGTTCCGTGCCGCACCGTTCTTCGTCACGTCGATTCTCCCCGCCGGCCACGGTTGCGCTGTAAAAAGGCGCACGCCAGGGACCCTGGATCGTTCGTTTTACCGAACGAAGTCAAGCCAGGCGGCGGCTCTCGCATCGTCGTGCGCTTGAAGCAGGATCGGCGGAATTCCCGGAAACACAAGCGTGTCCGAGTTCGCCCCTCGGCGGAGCACATGGATCTTCTCCCGCAGAATGCGCAGGGAGAAGAATGTCGCCACAGGAGTAAGTTTCATAGAAAGAACGACTTGGTGTGCGCTGACGCACCTGCCGCGTGCTGCCGTCTGGGCCCGCGCGCCTCCGCGATCCGAAGTTGGGCGCCGCTTACGGCTTCGCTTTACCGAGCTGCTTCACCAGGGCTTCGAGGCGCTGGTCGATCGGCGCAGCGAACGTGTCGGCGTAGACCGAGCGCAGGTTCTGGCCGAGATGCCGCCGCACGCTCGGGCTGAGCGGGGCCACGGTGGAGGAGGCGGTCTCTTCGGAGGGGCGCTCCGGATACGACTTCGTCATGATCCCGAGGCTCCCGTGTGTCCCGCCCTGAGAATGGCAAAGCTTGGTTAAGAGACCGTCACGGATGGCCGATGTCCGCGCTCGGAACTGGCCACGCCGGGGGCACGTTGCCGCCCATGACCCCTCGCGCAGATCGGATTCACCCTTTGTCCCGCTCGATGTCCCTGACCCTCTCGGCATTCCTGATGGTGGCCGCGACGGCTGCGCCTGCCCTGGCCCAGACCAAGCCCGGCGAGATCAAGGGCATCGACGCCATGGGCGACAAGTCGCGCAGCGCCCAGGATGGCTGGAGCCAAGCCCCCGTTCCCCGCGAGCAGTCGGCCGCCAAGGACGCGCCGAACCCGGGTGGCCACTCCATCGACGAGAACGCCAAGCGGCCCGTCCCCGGCGCCAACACCGGCGGGTCTTCGGCGACGGAGCCGCAGGCACCGCTGGACCACCGCACCGGCGGCCCCTCCGGCACGAACCCGGCCGCGCCCTCGAAGTGAGAAAGTCCAACGCGCGCAAGGCGATGGTGCCGAATTCAAGGGGCCGATCAACTTAAAACATCAGCGGGCTGTGTCACGCAACCACACTTGCCTCGTGCACGCTTTTTTGGGACACACTGGAATTATACCAGATCGCCTTTAAGGAGCGGAGATGACGGTCCAGGTCTCTAGGCGTGGCCTGCTCAAAGGGGCCGGCGCCGGCCTCGCGGGCGGCTCGCTCGGCGCACTCGGCTTCGGCGGCCTCCAGCCGGCCATGGCCGCCGCAGTGCGGCCGTTCAAGCTCGCGCAGATGCGCGAGACCCGCAACACGTGCCCGTACTGCTCGGTGGCGTGCGGCGTCATCCTGTACAGCCTCGGCGACCGCTCGAAGAACGCGCGCTCCTCGGTGATGCATGTCGAAGGCGACCCCGATCACCCGGTCAACCGCGGCACCCTCTGCCCGAAGGGCTCGGCGCTGCTCGACTTCGTGCATTCGGAGACCCGCACGAAGTACCCGCTCTACCGCGCCCCGGGCACGTCCGCGTTCAAGCGCGTCTCCTGGGACTTCGCCCTCGACCGGATCGCCACCCTCCTCAAGGAGGATCGGGACAAGAACTTCCTGGCCAAGAACGAAGAGCTCACGGTCAACCGCTGGACCACGACGGGCTTCCTCGGCGCCTCGGCCACCACCAACGAGACGGCCTGGCTGACCTACAAGACAGTCCGCAGCATGGGGGCCCTGGTCTTCGATAATCAGGCCAGGGTTTGACACGGTCCGTCGGTCGCCAGTTTGGCGCCCTCCTTCGGACGCGGTGCGATGACCAACCTCTGGATGGACATCAAGCACGCGGACGTGATTACCGTGATGGGCGGCAATGCCGCCGAAGCGCATCCGTGCGGATTCAAGTGGGTCGTCGAGGCGAAGGCCCATAACAACGCCAAGCTCATCGTCGTCGACCCGCGCTTCACCCGCACGGCGTCGGTGGCCGATCTCTACTGCCCGATCCGGCAGGGGACCGACATCGCGTTCCTGTCCGGCGTCGCGAAGTACCTGATCGACAACGACAAGCTGCAGCACCGCTACGTCGCGGCCTATTCCAACGCGGGCTACGTCGTCCGCGAGGGCTACGATTTCAGCGAGGGCCTGTTCGCCGGCTACGACGCCGACAAGCGCGACTACGACAAGACCACCTGGGACTACGAGATCGGTCCCGATGGCTACGCCGTGGTCGACGAGACGATGCAGCATCCGCGCTGCGTCATGCAGCTCCTGAAGAAGCACATCGCCATCTACACGCCCGAGATGGTGGAGCGGATCTGCGGCTCGCCGAAGGAGACCTTCCTGAAGGTCTGCGAGCTGATGGCGACCACGTCGTCCCCTGAGCGGACGATGGCCTCGCTCTACGCGCTCGGCTGGACGCACCACTCCAAGGGCTCGCAGAACATCCGCTCGATGTGCATCGTCCAGACGTTGCTCGGCAACATCGGCATGCTCGGCGGCGGGATGCAGGCGTTGCGCGGTCACTCCAACATCCAGGGGCTGACCGATCTCGGGCTGATGTCGAACCTCATCCCGGGTTATCTCAACCTGCCCGTGGAGAAGGAGCCGGATTACGCGAGCTACATGGCCAAACGGCAGTTCAAGCCGCTGCGCCCGGGGCAGACCAGCTACTGGCAGAACTACAACAAGTTCTTCGTCTCGTTCCAGAAGATGATGTGGGGCGACAAGGCGACGAAGGAGAACGACTGGGCCTACGATTACCTGCCCAAGCTCGACGTGCCGACCTACGACGTGATCCGTGGGTTCGAGCTCGCCAAGCAGGGCAAGATGACGGGCTACATCATCCAGGGCTTCAACCCCCTGCTGTCGTTCCCGAACCGCGCCAAGATGACGGAAGCCTTCTCCAAGATGAAGTTCATCGTGGTGATGGATCCGCTCAAGACGGAGACCGCCCGGTTCTGGGAGAACCACGGCGAGTACAACGACGTCGACCCGACCAAGATCCAGACCGAGGTGTTCGAGCTGCCGACCACCCTGTTCGCGGAGGAGGAGGGCTCGCTGTCGAACTCCAGCCGCTGGCTCCAGTGGCACTGGCAGGCCCAGGAGGCTCCGGGCGAGTGCCGCTCGGACATCGAGATCATGTCGGAGATCTTCCTCCGCGTGAAGGCGGCCTACAAAAAGGACGGCGGCGCGTTCCCGGACCCGATCGTCAACCTGAAATGGGACTATGCCATCGCCGAGTCGCCGACGCCGACCGAGCTCGCCCGCGAGCTGAACGGCTACACGGTGGCGCCGACGCCCGACCTCAACGGGACGGTCATGCCGGCGGGCCGGCAGCTCGACGGCTTCGCCCAGCTCAAGGACGACGGCACGACCGCCTGCGGGTGCTGGATCTACTCGGGCTGCTACACCGAGAAGGGCAACACCATGGCCCGCCGGGACAACACCGATCCCGGCGACCGCGGCATCGCGCCGAACTGGGCCTTCGCGTGGCCGGCCAACCGGCGCGTGCTCTACAACCGGGCGTCCTGCGACCCGGAGGGCAAGCCCTGGTCGGAGAAGAAGAAGCTCATCGAGTGGAACGGCAAGCAGTGGATCGGCTTCGACGTCCCGGATTACGGCGTGACCGTCGCCCCCGATAAGGGCGTCGGCCCGTTCATCCTGAACCAGGAGGGTGTCGCCCGCCTGTGGACCCGGGGGCTCATGCGCGACGGGCCGTTCCCGACGCACTACGAGCCGTTCGAGTCGCCGATGGCCAACATCCCGTTCCCGAAGATCAAGGGCGCCCCGGCGGCCCGGATCTTCAAGGACGACCTGGCCGATCTCGGCGACGCGACCGAGTTCCCCTACGCGGCGACGAGCTACCGCCTGACCGAGCACTTCCACGGCTGGACCAAGCACGCCCGGATCAACGCGATCCTCCAGCCGGAGGCCTTCGTGGAGATCTCGGAAGAGCTCGCGAAGGAGAAGGGCATCGCCAAGGGCGGCTGGGTCCGCGTCTGGTCGAAGCGCGGCTCGCTCAAGGCCAAGGCGGTGGTGACGAAGCGGATCAAGCCGCTGATCTGCGACGGCAAGCCCGTCCACGTCGTCGGCATCCCGCAGCACTGGGGCTTCATGGGCCTGACGAAGAAAGGATGGCACCCGAACTCGCTGACGCCCGTGGTGGGTGACGCGAACACCGAGACGCCGGAGTTCAAGGCCTGGCTCGTGAATATCGAGCCGACCACGCCGCCGTCCGACGCGGTCGCCTGAGGGGAGCTGACAGCATGGCCGATTACAGCTCCCTCGATATCCGCCAGCGCTCCGCCTCCACGGAGACGCCGCCGGATATCCGCCGCCAGGTGGAGGTCGCCAAGCTCATCGACGTGTCGAAATGCATCGGCTGCAAGGCCTGCCAATCGGCTTGCGAGGAGTGGAACGACCTGCGCGACGACATCGGGATCAACCGCGGTGTCTATGACAACCCCCACGACCTCACCCCGAAGTCGTGGACCCTCATGCGGTTCACCGAGTACGAGAACCCGGAGACCCAGAACCTCGAATGGCTGATCCGCAAGGACGGCTGCATGCACTGCACCGAGCCGGGCTGCCTCAAGGCCTGCCCGTCCCCCGGGGCGATCGTGCAGTACTCCAACGGCATCGTCGACTTCATCGAGGAGAACTGCATCGGCTGCGGCTACTGCGTGAAGGGATGCCCGTTCAACATCCCGCGCATCAGCCAGACCGACCACAAGGCGTACAAGTGCACCTTGTGCTCGGACCGGGTCGCGGTGGGTCAGGCCCCGGCCTGCGCCAAGGCGTGCCCGACCGGCTCGATCATGTTCGGCACCAAGCAGGCGATGATCGAGCAGGCCGAGAGCCGCGTCGAGGACCTGAAGTCGCGCGGCTTCGAGCATGCCGGCCTCTACGACCCGGCCGGCGTTGGCGGCACGCACGTCATGTACGTGCTGCACCACGCCGACCAGCCGAGCCTCTATGCCGGGCTGCCGAACGACCCGAAGATCTCGCCGCTGGTGGCCTTCTGGAAGGGCGGCGCCAAGGTGTTCGGGCTCGCCGCGATGGGCTTTGCCGCAGTTGCGGGCTTCTTCCACTACGTGACGGCCGGCCCGAACGAAGTCGTGCCGGAAGAAGAGGAAGAGGCGGTCGAGTACGACGAGGCCAAGCGCCGCGGCGAGACCGGCGGCGGCGAGGCTCGGCCGCACTAGACGCGACGGTCTCCCTCCCCCCCCTGCGGGGGAGGGTGGCCCCCGAAAGGGGGTCGGGAGAGGGGAGCGACGGTGCAGGATGGGCGTTGCCCGTCATGCCGGTCGCATCCTTTCCTGAGCCCGGGTTCCCCTCTCCCGACTCCTGCTGACGCAGGGGCCACCCTACCCCGCAGGGGGGGAGGGAGAGCCGCGCGGATCCGGAATCGACAGGGTGGCACCGTCGAGGTCATGCCGCCCTACATTAAGTTTCCGGGTCGATCCGTGCCGCGGAGCCGGCCCCGTCACGCGCGAGAAGGCCGATGACGAGCCAGAACGAGATCCGGGACGGCGATTCCCGCCCCCTCCACCACGCCAAGTCCGAGGCGCCGGAGGTGATGTACGTCCCCCGCTACACCGGGGTGCAACGCGTGAACCACTGGATCACCGCGATCCTGTTCACGCTGCTGACCCTGTCCGGGCTGGCGATGTTCACGCCCTACCTGTTCTCGCTGACCGGCCTGTTCGGCGGCGGGCAGGCGACGCGCGCGATCCATCCGTGGTTCGGCGTCGCCCTGGCGGTGAGCTTCTTCTTCCTGTTCGTGCGCTTCTGGAAGCTCAACATCCCCAACAAGGACGATGTCGCGTGGTCCATGAAGATCGGCGACGTCGTCACCAACCGGGAGGACCGCCTGCCCGAGCTCGGCAAGTACAATGCCGGCCAGAAGGGCGTGTTCTGGGGCCAGACCGCGCTGATCGGGGTGATGTTCGTCACCGGCCTGATGATCTGGAACACCTATTTCGGCGGGCTGACCACCATCGAGACCCAGCGCTGGGCGCTGCTCGCCCACTCGCTCGCGGCCGTGATCGCCATCGCGATCATCGTGGTCCACATCTACGCCGGCATCTGGGTGCGCGGCACCGGCCGGGCGATGGTGCGCGGCACGGTGACGGGTGGCTGGGCCTACCGGCATCACCGCAAGTGGTTCCGGCAGATCGCCGGATCCAAGGCGCGCCGGGGCTCGGTGGACAAGCGCGGATCCTGATGCGTGGCCAACTTCTTCAGGCGCAAGCCAACGGTACCGTCCGGGACGACGCCCGCCGCGTCCGAGCCCAAACCCCGGCGGCGGGATTTTAGCGAGCTGAAGCCCGATCCCGACAAGATCGGGATCGCGGGCTCGGTCCCGTTCGTGCGGCTGCCCGATCCCGGAACGCTGTTCGCCGACCGGGCCGCGCGCCTGATGGCGGCGGCACCGGGGCATCCGATGGAGGCCTATCTCCGGTTCGTCGCCGAGGTGGCCCGGGCGCAGGCGTCCGTGCAGGCGGCGTTTCCACCCGCCGAGGCCCCGGCTGCCTCCGACATGGCCCTGCGGACCGAGCACGGGATGCCGCCCCTGTCGCGCCAGCGGCTCGAGGCGGATGCCGGCTTCGACGGTTGCCTCACCGCGCTGCTGGACCAGCTCGACCTGTCGGTGTCCCCGGAGGCGTCACAGGCCGCCCGCGCGAGCCTGCTCGCGGCCTCCCCGGCGGACCGGCTGGATCTCGCCGTGCAGGTCGTGGAAGGCGCGCTGCCGGTGGAGCGGATCGCCGAATGCGTGTTCGTGGCGGCGGCTCTCCAGGTCCGGTTCGCCCAGGATGCGGCGCGCCTCGACGCCTCGGCGCTGAAGCCCGTGGCCGACGGCGTTTGCCCGTGCTGCGGCGGCGCGCCGGTGGCGAGCGTGGTGGTGAGCTGGACTCCGGCCGACAAGGCCCGGTACCTGAGCTGCTCGGTTTGCAGCACCCTGTGGAACCACGTCCGGATCCGCTGCACCGCCTGCGGCTCCGGCGAAGGCATCAGCTATTACGGGCTCGACGAGGTCTCGAAGGACGTCCAGGTCGAGACCTGCACGACCTGCCACAGCTACATCAAGCACCTGCACCAGCACCGGGCGCCGACCCTCGACCCGGTGGCGGACGATATCGCGTCCTACGGCCTCGACCTGAAGATCGCCGAGGACGGATTCCGCCGCGCGGGCTTGAACTTGCTGTTCATCGTTTAAGTCCCGGATCAACCTGGTCCGGGACCGCGTGAAGGGGCAGAGCCGAGCCCTGCCCGATCCCGCGCGCTCAGCGATACCCGTACCGGCTCTTGGCGGCGGCCAGCAGGTGGAGCGCCGGGCCGGACTTGCCGGCGCCGCATTCCGCGGCGGCCTGGCTGAGGTCGGCGTTGAACTGGTCGCCCACCGGCTTGTTGAGGTTGCCGGTGGCCACGTCGCTATCCACGATGGCCTTGGTGCGCGCGATCTCCGGGCCGCAGCCGCTGCCGGCGGGCAGGGACAACGGCGCCGGAACGATGGGCGAGGGCTCGGAGACCTTGGGCGCGGCGGCGCGCTGCTGGCAGGCACCGAGCGTCGCGGCGGCGAGAACCACGAGGCTGAGGCGCATCGGAAGACGTGACGCGGGCACGGCGATCATCCTGTTGCGGCGCACGGGCTGCGCCGCCAGGGTTTTGGGCCGAGCTTGGCAGTGGGTCAATCGCCCGGGCGGCATACCCGCACGCTGTGATGATCACACATGGGGTTCCGGGTGGTCTGAGGCTCGATCAGGTGCCCGATCCTGAACCGGGACGCGCCCATCCTCCCCGCAAACGGGGAGGGAACGCGCCCTCCCTGGACGGCACGTTCCGTTGACCGTGTGCATCGTCCCGGGCCCGATCCGCAGATCCGCCGGCCCGGGCGTCGGCGCGCCCTATTTGGCCTTGTCGGACAGCGCCTTCAGGCCGGATTCGTAGATCCCCTGGATGGCGTCGACCGCCACGGTGTCGGGGGCGCCCTTGGCGTTGAAGGTCCCGCTCCAGGTCACCTTGGAGCCCGTGCCCTCGGGGGCGACGGCCAGCGTCGACTTGTAGTCGGCGACCGGCAGCGGGCCCTCCAGGATCGTGTAGGTGTAGCTCATCACCTTGTCGTCGCGGGAGACCTGCTCCTCCTTGAGGGTGCCGCCGCCCTTCAGGCTCAGCGTGCGGACCTTCAGGCCGTCCTTGTCGGACAGGACGCACTTCTCGATGGCCGGGTGCCAATCGCCGATGCCGCAGAACTCGCCGATCGTCTGCCAGACCTTGGCCGGCGGCGCGGCGATGTCGGCCGAGCGCGTCACCTCCAGGGCGTGGCCCGCGACGGTGGAAGCGGCCAGCGCCAAGGCGGCAAGCGGCAGGGGCCGGCTGAAAGCGAAGGGCATCGGGGGGTCTCCATCCATATCGATCGCGGCGGGCGCCGCGCAGGCTCTGGGGCCGCGCAGGAGCTAAGCCGCGAGACCCGCCGGGGCAATGGGCCGGCCTGACGGACGGCGGCTTCCGCGCCCAGACGACGCGGCGGGCGGACAGGGCGTCCCGGTCGAAGCCCCTACCCTACCACCCCTCCCCCACGTCGCCCTCGACCGGGTCGCCATATCCCTGCACCGGCGCGTAGGCCGGGCGCACGGCGGTTCGGGCGTACGAGGCCGGGAGCGTGCGCCGGCCCATCTGGTCCAGGTCGGCCAGGGTGTCGTCCGGGGCATAGGGATCGCGGCTCCGGGCGAGCCGGCGGGTGCGCGTGCCGCGCTCGGCCACCAGGGCATCGGTGCCCTCGATCTGGACGCGAGTGTGGCTCGCCCCCTGGGCCTTCACGAGGTTGAACAAGGTCGCGGCGTTGCGCACCGACAGCCGCACGCAGCCGTGCGAGGCCGCGCCCCCGAGGCTGCGGACGTGGTTGGTGCCGTGGATCGCGTGGCCCTGGTTCGTGAAGAACATCGCGAACGGCATGGGCGCATCGTCCCACTCCTTCGAGAAGTGGGTGCGCTCCATCCGGAACGGCCGATAGGAACCGGACGGCGTGTCGTAGGCCTCGACCCCGGTGGAGACCGGCCAGGTGTAGCGCGGCTGCCCATCGACCGTGACCTCCATGCGCTGGGAGGATTTGTCGACGGTGATGAGCACATCCGCCCGGGCCGCCGGGGACGCGGCGCCCCACAGGAGCAGTCCGGACAGGACCGAGACCAGACCGATACGCATGAATGACCTCGATGGAGGAGGAAACCGCTTCGAGATAGGCTAAGCCCTTGCTAACGCCAAGGTTCCTGGGCGGGATCCTGCCGCCGCGGGGTTCGACTGCGCAGGCGCTGCGACGGCCGAGGGGCCGCCCGGATCCGGCCGCCTGCATCGTCGTCGCGGGCGGTCCCGAACCCACCCGGTGGAGCGCTTGCACGCGGAACTTGGCTTGGTCCTTGGCCGCTTCCCCAGGCGGGCGGCCCGGCTTCGGCACGGAAGATGCCCCCCGGAAGTTGCGCCCGTTGACACCCGCCCGCCGCCGGGCGCCTCCTACCCCATCCCAGATCCGGAGATCTTATGGCCCTCGACCCCGCCCTCGCCGCCGAGATCGAAGCGTCCGTGGCCGAAGGCTTCGCCGACCAGGTCGCGCACACGCAGGCGCTGGTCCGGTTCGCCTCGCTGCGGGGCGCGGAGCATGCCTGCCAGGATTACGTGTTCGGGACGTTCCGGTCCCGGGGCTACGCCACCGAGCGCTTCGCCATGGACCGCGCCGCCATCGCGGCCCATCCGGGCGGCTCGAAGATCGACGAGCGCCACTCGGACGCCCCGATCGTCGTCTGCCACCACCGCCCGCAGACCGAGACCGGGCGCTCGCTGATCCTGCAGGCCCATGTCGACGTGGTGCCGGAAGGGCCCCGCGACCTGTGGACTCACCCGCCCTTCGATCCGGTGATCGAGGGCGACTGGCTCTACGGCCGCGGCGGCGGCGACATGAAGGCCGGGCACGCCGCCAACCTGTTCGCCCTCGATGCGCTGGCCCGCCTCGGCCTCCAGCCCGCCGCCGCGGTGACGATCCAGTCAGTGGTCGAGGAGGAATCCACCGGCAACGGCGCGCTCGCGACCCATCTGCGCGGCTACCGGGCCGACGCCGTGCTGATCCCGGAGCCCGAGGACGAGAAGCTGGTGCGCGCCAACACCGGCGTGCTGTGGTTCACCGTCGAGGTCCGGGGCGTGCCCGTCCACGTGCGCGAGATGGGCGCCGGCGCCAACGCGATCGACGCGACCTATCGGGTCATCGCCGCCCTGCGGGAGCTCGAGGCGCGCTGGAACGCCGAGAAGGGCGCGCACCGCCACTTCGAGGCCGAGGACCACCCGATCAACCTCAATATCGGCCGGATCGAGGGCGGCGACTGGGCCTCCTCGGTGCCGGCCTGGTGCCGGATCGACTGCCGGGTGGCGCTTTATCCGGGCATGGAAGCGGCCCGGGCCGCCGCCGAGATCGAGGCCGCGGTCTCGGATTTCGCCCGCTCGGATTCCTTCTTGGCCAACAACCCGCCGCGCGTCGCCTTCAACGGGTTCTTCGCCGAAGGCTACGTGCTGGCGGAGGGCTCAGAGGCGGAAGCCGTCCTCGGTCGCGCCCACGAGCGGGCGAGGGGCGCCAAGCTGCAGAGCTTCATGTCGCCGAGCTACCTGGATACGCGGGTCTACGCCCTCTACGACCGGGTGCCGGCCCTGTGCTACGGGCCGATCGCCCAGAACGTCCACGGCTTCGACGAGCGCGTCAGCCTCGTCTCGGTCAAGCGCTGCACCACCGCGATGGCGCTGTTCGTGGCCGAGTGGTGCGGGACGGAGCGGCGGGCGGGCTGAAGCACGGGCTCCGCGCGAGCGGTTCGCTACGACCTGCCTGCCCGATGTGAGCGCCCGCGATCCCCCTCTCTCAGGGGATCAGCCGGTCCGCCCGGAGCCGGGTGAACAGGTCGTAGAACGCGTCGTCGGTGGGCTGATACGCCGTAAAGCCCAGCCGGCGGCTCTTGCTCATGTCGGTGACGACCTCGATCGGCCGGCCGAGATCGGCATCGGTGTGCCAGGGGGAGGCGAGCTTCGCGAGGTCCGTCTCGGCCAGGCCGTGGCGCTCGGCGAGCTCGGCCCAGGCCGGCCCGTCCTGCGCCATCCTGTCCTCCAGCGGCCGGACCGTGCCGTCGAAGGGCACCGCCTCGATCCCGAACCAGTCGGCGATCCGGCCCCACATCCAGCTCCAGCGGAAGACGTCGCCGTCGACCACGTTGAACGCCTCGTTGGCGGCCTTCGGCTCGGTGGAGGCCCAGAGCAGCTGGCGGGCGAGCAGCCTCGCGTCGGTCATGTCGGTGAGCCCGTTCCACTGGGCGGCCGAGCCCGGGAATGTGAAGGGGCGCCCCAGCTCCCGGCACAGGGTGGCGTAGCAGGCCAGCGTCGTGCCCATGTTCATGGCATTGCCGACCGCCTTGCCGATGATCGTGTGCGGGCGGTGCACGCTCCAGGTGAAGCCGTCGCGGGCGCTGGCCGCGAACACCGCGTCCTCCTGGGCGTAGTAGAAGTTCTCGACGTCGAGCCGGCCCTGGTCCTCGCGGAACGGCGTCTGCGGCAGGGTGCCTTTGCCGTAGGCCTCGAACGGGCCGAGATAGTGCTTCAGCCCGGTCACCAGGGCGACGTGGCGGACGCTCTTCTGGGGCCGCAGGGCATCGAGCAGGTTCTCGATCATGGCCCGGTTGACCCGGATCATCTCCGCCTCGGTCGGGCGCCGCTGCCAGGTCGCCAGGAACACGTGGCTCGGTGCGAGGCCGGCGAGCGCCTTGTCGAGGGAGTCCGGGTCCTGAAGGTCGGCGACGACCGGCTCGACCCCCGCCATCGCCACAGGCTTGCGGGCGAGCCCCGCGACCCGCCAGCCATCCTCGGCCAGCAGCGCCCCGGTGGCGCTCCCCACGATCCCGCTGGCGCCGACGATCAGGGCGGTGTTCGACATGCACATCCTCTCGACCCGGCTCACATCCCGGTTGAGCGGCAGATGCGGCCGCCCCCCATAGGCTTCAAGGCCGCCCGACGCCGCCCTCCCCCGCGTCGCGGGTATTGGCGGAGGCGCTTGGTAGACAGGCGTTCTCGTCGCTGGCCGCTTTCAGGATGGGACCGATCGTGCTCGTGGAGGACTCGGGCGCAGAGAGCTATTTCTTCTTTGAAGGATGCGGGCGTTGCACCGCCGTCCGAACATCCTCCTTGTCATCCCGGGGCCGCGAAGCGGAACCCGGGATCCATAACCGCCGACAGCGCAAGCACTTTCATCGTCGGCGGATCTGGATTCCGGGTTCGCCTTCGGCGCCCCGGAATGACAAAGCGGTTTATTGTGCCGCCAGAGCATCATCATCGATCGGTGTCGTGATGCGCGGCCGCCGCTCCCCGCTCCTCACGCCACCCGGTCGATCGCCGCGCCCAGCACCTCGACGATCTCGCCGATCTGGCCGTGTTCGATGATCAGCGGCGGCGACAGGGCGATGATGTCGCCGGTGACGCGGGTGAGCAGGCCGCGCGCGAAGCAATCCACGAACAGGTCGTAGGCGCGCTTGCCGGGGGCGTCGGGCCGGGGCGCCAGCTCGATGCCGGCAATCAGCCCGATGGTGCGGATGTCGATGACGTTCTTGCGCCCGCGCAGGTCGTGCATCGCCGTGGCCCAGTCGTCCGCGAGGTCGGCGGCGCGGGTGAGCAGCCCCTCCTCCCGGTAGATGTCGAGCGTGGCGAGGCCGGCCGCGCACGCCACCGGGTGCCCGGAATAGGTGTAGCCGTGGAACAGCTCGATCCCGTCCGGGCCGTTCATCAGCGCGTCGTGCACCGCGCGGCTCGCGAACACCGCGCCCATCGGCACCGTGCCGTTGGTCAGGCCCTTGGCGCTGGTCACGAGATCGGGCACCACGCCGAAATAATCGGTGGCGAAGGGCGCGCCGAGGCGGCCGAAGCCGGAGATGACCTCGTCGAAGATCAGCAGGATGCCGTGCTTGGTGCAGAGCGCGCGCAGGCGTTCGAGATAGCCCTTCGGCGGGATCAGCACGCCGGTGGAGCCCGCCACCGGCTCCACGATGCAGGCCGCGATGGTCTCGGCCCCATGGAGCGCCACCAGCCGCTCCAGGTCGTCGGCCAGCTCCGCCCCGTGCTCGGGCTGGCCCTTCACGAAGGCGTTGCGGGCCGGATCGTGGGTATGACGCAGGTGATCGGTACCGTTGAGCTGCGGGAAGACCCGGCGGTTCGACACGATGCCGCCCACCGACAGGCCGCCGAAGCCGACGCCGTGATAGCCGCGCTCGCGGCCGATCAGCCGGGTGCGGGTGCCCTGCCCGATCGCCCGCTGGTAGGCGAGCGCGATCTTGAGGGCGGTGTCGACCGATTCGGAGCCGGAATTGGTGAAGAACACCCGGTCGAGGCGGTTGTCGGGGCCGCCCGGGGCGATCTCGGCGAGCCGCTCGGCGAACTCGAACGCGATCGGGTGGCCCATCTGGAAGGTCGGGGCGAAGTCCAGCGTCGCGAGCTGGCGCTCTACCGCGGCGGAGATCCCCCGGCGCCCGTGCCCGGCATTGACGCACCAGAGCCCGGCGGTGCCGTCCAGCACCGTGCGGCCGTCATCGGCCGTGTAGTGCATGCCCTCGGCGGCCACCAGCATCCGCGGCGCCGCCTTGAACTGGCGGTTGGCGGTGAACGGCATCCAGAAGGCGTCGAGCGACGGCGTGTTGCGCAGGGGATGGTCGGTCATGGGTCGGCTCTCCGGGGCGACGTCCAGTCCAGGGGACACCCTGGCGGATCGGGCAACAAGTCCTTTTCTGATCGCCGCCAAGCCCTTGCAGAATCGGGGCCGCGGACGGCACCGTTGCGGGATCCTCAACACCTGAAACGGGGCCGGGACGGATGAGCATCGATGTCGGCGCGCGCCTGCGCTTCGTGCGGGCCCGCCACGGCCTGTCGCAGCGGGCGCTGGCCAAGCGCGCCGGGGTGACGAACTCGGCGATCTCGCTGATCGAGGCGAACCGGGTGAACCCCTCGGTGGGTGCCCTCAAGCGCATCCTCGACGGGGTGCCGATCGGCATGTCCGAGTTCTTCGCGCTCGAACCGGAGCCGGAGCGCAAGGCGTTCTTCGCGGCACACGAGCTGACCGAGATCGGCCGCAAGGCGACCAAGGGGGCGATCTCGTTCCTGCAGGTCGGCGACAGCCTGTTCGGGCGCAAGCTCCAACTCCTGAAGGAGCGCTACGAGCCCGGGGCCGATACCGGCCGGGTGCCGCTCTCCCACGAGGGCGAGGAGGGCGGCATCGTGCTGTCCGGCCGCCTCGAGGTCACGGTCGGCGAGGAGCGGCGCATCCTCGGCCCCGGCGATGCCTACAGCTTCGACAGCCGCCGCCCGCACCGGTTCCGCTGCGTCGGCCCCAACCCGTGCGAGCTGGTCAGCGCCTGCACGCCGCCGAGTTTTTAGAGCCGGATGCCGGGCGACAGCGTCATCCTCCTCCACGGTCTCGGGCGGACGTCCGCCTCGCTCGCGCGGATGCGGGCGGCGCTGACCGCCTCGGGCTACCGAGCGGTGGCGCTCGACTATCACTCGACCCGCCACGCCCTGCCGGACCTCACGGCCTCACTCGGCCCCCGCATCGCCGAGATCGCGCACGGGACCCCGGGGGATCTGCACTTCGTCGGGCACTCGATGGGCGGGCTCCTCGCCCGGGCCCTGATCGCCCAGGCGCGGCCGGAGCGGCTCGGCCGGCTGGTCATGCTCGGGCCGCCCAATCGCGGCAGCGAGATCGCGGACCGGCTGGGTCATCTCGGGCTCTACCGCCGGGTCTTCGGGCCGGCGGGTCTCACGCTCGGGACCCGCAGCGTCCCGGTCTGGCCCGATCCGGATTACCCGGTCGGCGTTATCGCCGGCACCCGCACCGTCGATCCGATCGGCTGGCTGATGCTGCCCCGGCCCAATGACGGCCGGGTCAGCGTGGCCGCGACCCGGATCGCCGGTCTGCAGGGTCATCTGGTCCTGCCGGTGAGCCACGCGCTGATGATGCATCATCCCACCGTCATCGCGCAGACTTTGCGGTTCCTGGCGGGCGGCGGATTCGGTACTGGCAGGTGAATGCAGAATGCCACCGCGAGCGCGCGAGGATCGATGGCCGTCACGCAGGAAGCCCCGGGATCGGCACCCGGGAAGAGCCAGTCGACGCGGGCGGCGGTGGCGGCCTTCGTGGGCACCACCATCGAGTGGTACGATTTCTTCATCTACGGCACCGCGGCGGCCCTGGTGTTCGGGCCGCTCTTCTTCACGGCGGAATCGCCCTACATCGCGACGCTTGCGGCCTTCGGCACGTTCGCGGTCGGCTTCCTGGCCCGGCCCCTCGGCGGGGTGATCTTCGGGCATCTCGGCGACCGCTTCGGGCGCAAGCGCGCCCTGGTGGCGACCCTGGTGATGATGGGCATCGCCACGTCCGGGATCGGGCTGCTGCCGACCTACGCGTCGGTCGGCCTGTGGGCGCCGGTGCTGTTGGTCGTGCTGCGGCTGGTGCAGGGTATCGCGGTCGGCGGCGAGTGGGGCGGGGCCGTGCTTATGGCCGCCGAGCACGCGCCGGCCGGGCGCAACACCTTCTTCGCCTCGTTCGCGCAGCTCGGCAGCCCCGCCGGGCAGATCCTGTCGCTCCTGGCTTTCCGGCTCGCCAGCCTGCTGGACAAGGAGACCTTCCTGGCCTGGGGCTGGCGCCTGCCGTTCCTGGTGAGCGTTCTGCTGCTGGGCGTCGGCCTCGCGATCCGGCTCGGCGTCGCCGAATCGCCCGCCTTCGAGAAGACCCGGGCCGCGGGCGGGCCGCCGCAGGCCCCCGTGCGCGAGGTGCTGTCGTCCTTCCTCAAGCCGGTGCTGCTGGCGGCCGGCGCCAACACCTTCGCGATCGCCTCGGTCTACCTGTTCAACACCTTCATGATCGCGTTCACGACGCAGTATCTCGGAATCGCCCGCGCGACGATCCTGGACGCGCTGCTGATCGCGGCCGTGGTGCAGCTGGTGATGACCCCGGTGGGCGCCCGTATCGCGGAGCTCATCCGCAACGAGCGGCTGTTCCTGCAGGGCGCGCTGGTCTGGGCGATGCTGGCCCCCTACCCGCTGTTCTGGCTGGTCGAGACCCGGTCGGTGAGCTTGATCATCCTCGGGCTCGCCCTGAACGTCGTCGGCACCGCGACCTTCTACGCGGTGATCGCCGGCTACCTCGCGGGCGCCTTCCCGGCCCGGGTGCGCTATACGGCGATCTCGATCGCCTACCAGTTCTGCGGGGCGCTGGCCGGTGGCCTGACACCGATCGTCGGCACGGTGCTGGCCGAGCGCTTCCAGGGGCATTGGTGGCCGATCGCCGTGTTCGGGACGGTCCTTGCCGGGATCTCCTTCCTCTGCGTGACGCTGATCGGCGGCTACCGGGCGCGCCAGCGCGGCTTTCAGGACGACTGAGGGTCCCGGGTTTTCACTCAAAGGCGGCGGATCCGGCTAACGCCGGATTCAAGGGCTCGCGTTAGAACGGTCGCATGAGCACCCTCGCCGCCACGGCCAGCCAGATGCTGGCGACGTCCCAGAACCAGGCGATCGGCACCGCGGTGGCGCGCCAGCAGATCGCCGCCGAGAAGGCGGTGGCCGGCCTGGTGGCGGAGACCGCCCAGGGCGGCGCCGCATCCGGGCCGCCGGCGCCTCCCGGCCAGGGCCAGCGCCTCGACCTACGGGTCTGAAATCGCCTACCCGAAGCCGTAGAGCCGGCGCGGGTTGTCGACGAAGAGCCGGCGGCGCCTGTCCGCGTCCGGCACCCACTCGGCCATCAGGTCGAGGAGGTCGGACAGGCGCGGCGGGCCGTCCCAGGCGGCGACGTGCGGCCAGTCCGAGCCCCAGACGCAGCGCTCGGGGGCGGCCTCGTTGAGGGCGCCGGCGAACGGAATCGTATCGGCATAGGGCGGCCCGGCCACCGAGTCCCGGAAGGCGCCCGACAGCTTCACCCAATGGCCGTCGCGCACGAGGCCGAGCAGGGTCTGGAAGCCTGGATGCTCCACCCCGGCCGAGGCCGGCATGTGGCCCATATGGTCGAACACCAGGGGCACCGGCAGCCGCGACAGGCGGCTCGCAATCGGCGGCAGGTCGCGGGCGTCGAGCAGGAACTGGAGGTGCCAGCCCATCTCGCGGGCCAGCGCCCCGTAGGCCTCCACCGCATCGAGGCCGATGCCGCCGCCGAACAGCACGTTGAGGCGCAGGCCCACCACCCCGGCCTCCTTCAGGGCGGCGAGGTCCGCATCGGGGAGGCCCAGCGGGATCACCGCGATGCCGCGCAGGCGCTGCCGGTTGGCCCGGAGCGTCTCCACCATCAGGCGGTTGTCGGTGCCGTGGACGCTGACCTGGACCAGCACGCCGTTGGCCATGCCGGTGGCGTCGAGCATCGCGAGGTACCGGTCCGCGGGGGCGGCCGGGGGCGTGTAGCTGCGGTCGGCCACGAGCGGATAGGCCGGTGGCAGGCCGATCACGTGGGCATGGGTGTCGACCGCGCCCTCCGGCACCCGGTAGCGCGTCGGGCCGCCGGGGTGCGGATCGGGGGCCGGGCAGTCTCTGATCTCCGCCATGATCAGGTATCCGCGTGCAGGACCCGGCCGCGGGTCTCGGGCAGCGCGAAGGCCGCCAGGAAGAAGATCCCGTAGGCGATGGCCGCGAAGATCGCGATGGCCGAGGCGAGGCCGGCGCGCTCGGCGAGGTAGCCGACGAGCGCTGGGAACAGGGCGCCGATGCCCCGGCCGAAATTGTAGCAGAACCCCTGCCCCGAGCCGCGCAAACGGGTCGGGTAGAGTTCGGTCAGGAACGCGCCCATTCCGGAGAAGTAGCCGGAGGCGAAGAAGCCGAGCGGGAAGCCCAGCACCCAGAGCACGCCGTTGGAGAGCGGGATCTGCGTGTAGGCGACGATCACCGCGATGGCGCCGAGCGAAAAGATCAGGAACAGCGGCCGGCGCCCGAGCCGGTCGGCCAGCCACGCGCCCACGAGATAGCCGGCGAACGAGCCGACGATCAGGGCCGCGAGGTAGCCCGTGGAGGACACCACCGACAGACCGCGCTCCGTGGTCAGGAAGCGCGGCACCCAGGTGGTGATCGCGTAGTAGCCGCCCTGGCATCCGGCCGCCGCCAGCGAGGCGAGCAGGGTGGTCTTGAGGATCGGCCCGGAGAAGATCTCCCAGATCTTCGGCCGGTCGCCGGTCGCGATGGCCCGGGCACGAGTCTCGGCGGCGACCTGCGGCTCCTGGACGTAGCGGCGCAGGTAGAAGATCAGCAGGGCCGGCAGCGCGCCGATCGCGAACATCCAGCGCCAGGCGATCTCGGGGGGCAGCAGCGAGAAGGTTACGGCCTGTGCGAGCACCGCCATGCCCCAGCCGATCGCCCAACCGGACTGGACCGAGCCGACCGCGCGGCCGCGATATTCGGCCCGGATGGTCTCGCCGATCAGCACGGCGCCGGCCGCCCACTCGCCACCGAAGCCGAGCCCCAGGATCGCCCGGGCGATGAGCAGTTGCTCGAAGTTCTGCACGAAGGCGCAGAGCAACGAGAACACCGAGAACCACAGGATGGTGATCTGGAGGGTGAGCACCCGGCCGATCCGGTCGGCGACGAAGCCCGCGAGCCAGCCGCCCAGGGCCGAGGCCAGCAGCGTCACCGTGGCGGCGAGGCCGGCCGTGCCGGAATCGACATGCCAGAGGGCCATGATCGTCCCGATCACCAGCGGGTAGATCATGAAGTCCATGCCGTCGAGGCACCACCCGGCAGCGCAGGCCCAGAAGGTGTGCCGCTCCGTCGACGTCATGGAGCGGTAGAAGGCCATCAGGCTGGCATCGCGGATTTCCACCGCCTCCACGCCCGGATGTCCCGGCCCTGCTTCCGTCCGCATCACACTCTCCCGTCAGCGGATACCAATATCGGCGCCAATAGCCGAGCTGTGCAACCGTGGGGAGGTGCTACGCAAGGAAAAGGCCGCCCTGAGGCGGCCTTTTCCGAGACGTTCCGGTTCAGGCGTCGCTCAGTAGCAGCGCTCCACCAGAACCCGGCGGTAGCCGTAGGGGGTCCAGCGCACCCGCGGGACCGTGTAGCAGCCGCCGCCGTAGCCGTAATCGCCGGCGAAGCCGACCGGGGCGTAGCCGCCGCCATAGCCGTAGCCCGGATAGCCGTAGCCGCCGCCGTAACCGCCGTAGCCACCATAGAGGCCGCCGGCCGCCAGACCCAGGCCGACGCCGAGACCCAGGCCGCCGAGCCCGTAGCCGTAGCCGCCGCGATAGCCGTAGCCGCGGCCGTAGAAGCCCCGGCCGTAGCCACCGCGGAAGCCGGCGCCGCGGAACCCGCCGTAGCCGCCCCGGAACCCGCCGAAGCCACCGCCGCGGAACCCGCCGAATCCGCCGCCTCGAAACCCGCCGCCGAATCCACCACCGTGGAACCCGCCGCCGTGGAAGCCGCCTCCGCCGAAGCCACGCGCGTCGGCGCTGGCCGGCATCACGACCAGGGCACCCGCCGCCAGCATGGCCGAGCCAAGCACTGCACCCTTCATCATGTATCTCCGTGGATCTAGACCGCCCTCGTGGCTAAGAAACGCCGAGTACTGAAAACAGTTCAGCCGCCCCCCGCGGCGCGCCGCCGCTCCCGCAAGGCGCAAGCCCGGCGCCATCCTGACCGTGGACGGTGCGGTTCCGGACACCAAAATCGCCGTTTTCCCAGGTGAGAGCTCCTGCGTCGGCCCGCGTCTCCGCCTGTGGGCATCACGGAACCCTCGATGACGACGCGCCCGGTTCACGCCTTCTTGATCGCGCTCCTGGCGCTGGTCGCCCTCAGCCGCGGAGCCGCGGCGGCGCCGGCCGCCCCGGACCTCTGCCGCGCCGTCCAGGCGCAGGGCGAGAGCTTCACGGTCTGCACCGTCGACCTGCGGCGCCAGCGGGTGCGGCTGTTCTGGCTTCAGGAGGACGGCCGGCCCTACGGTGCCCTGGGGACCCTCGCCGAGAAGCAGGGCGGCCGCCTCGGCTTCGCGATGAATGCCGGCA
The DNA here is from genome assembly GCF_054818005.1 of Methylobacterium sp. CM6246. Classification (NCBI taxonomy): domain Bacteria; kingdom Pseudomonadati; phylum Pseudomonadota; class Alphaproteobacteria; order Hyphomicrobiales; family Methylobacteriaceae; genus Methylobacterium; species Methylobacterium sp. CM6246. The sequence goes on along the minus strand of NZ_JBTXKY010000001.1, from coordinate 3,053,674 downwards.
TGTACGACAAGGAGCAGGCGCCGGTGGGCCTCTACGTCGAGGACGGGCGCGAGATGAAGCACGTCTCGACCGCGGACGGGCCGGGCAACTTCCACCTCAAGCCCAACGGCGTGTTCTGGCTGAAGGGCGACAAGGCCGGCGTGCTCGACACCGGACATTATCTCCGGGCGAAGATCCGGCCCGACTTCGCGACCCAATCCGGCCCGATGCTGGTAATCGACGGCCAGATCCACCCGAAAATCTCGGCGGACGGGCCGAGCCAGAAGATCCGCAACGGCGTCGGGGTACAGGAGGACGGCCGCGTGGCGGTGTTCGCCATCTCCGAGCGCCCGGTGACGTTCGGGGCCTTCGCCCGCTTGTTCCGGGACGACCTCGGCTGCCGCAACGCCCTGTTCCTCGACGGAACGGTGTCCAGCCTCTACGCGCCGAATCTCGGCCGCTCCGACATCAGCCGGCCGCTGGGGCCAATGGTCGGGGCGATGGCGCGCTGACGGCGCGCGCTCGTCATCCTGCGTCACCGCGGATCCGATCCCGGACCACATCACGGTACGCCCACGAGGCCCCACGTGGGCGTACACCGGCAGGCATGCGAGCCGGGGCCGTGAGGTCGATTGCCCGGCGGTCCGGAACCGCCGTCAGCGCTTGAACGCGCGCCCAACCCCGATATACTCAGACAAAATAAAGGGGGGCAACATGAGTCGGTCGAGGCTTTTCGGCAGCGTCGCAGCTGTGCTGATCGCGACGAGCTCGGCGGGGGCGCAAGTCCCGCAAACGATCCTGTACGGCGCGGCCTATTACGATGAGTATACGCCGGTCGATCGGGTCGACGAAGACGCCAGGATGATGAAGGCGGCGGGCATCACCGTCGTCCGGATCGCCGAATCCACGTGGGGCACGTTGGAGCCTCAGCCAAACGTCTTCAATTTCACCCCGATCGACAGGACCCTCGCGGCGATGAACCGTGAAGGCATCAAGGTCATCATCGGCACGCCGACCTATGCCGTGCCGACGTGGTTGGCGCGTCAGCACCCCGACATCCTGCTGCAGCCGGGCGCCTACGGTCCGCGGCAGAATATGGACATCACCAATCCCCATTATCGCGCAGCCGCCGAGCGCGTCATTGCGGCCCTGATCGCCCACGTGAAGGACGATCCGGCGGTCATCGGCTACCAGGTCGACAACGAGACCAAGTCGTTCGGAACCAGCGGCCCCAACGTCCAGGCCGCCTTCGTTGCGGCCCTGAAAAGAAAGTGGTCGAGCCTCGACGAGCTCAACAAGGCTTGGGGGCTCGACTACTGGAGCAACCGGATCAACAGCTGGGACGATTTCCCGTCGGTCAACGCGTCGATCAACGCCAGTTTGACGAACGCCTTCCAGGCTTTCCAGCGGGGGCTCGTGACCGACTTCCTCGCGTGGCAGGCTGATCTGGTCCGTCGTCACGCCCGTCCCGGCCAGTTCGTCACCCAGAATTTCGACCTCGACTGGCGCGGCTATTCCTACGGCATCCAGCCGGACGTCAATCATTGGGAAGCCGCCAAGGCGCTCGATGTGGCCGGCATCGACATCTACCATCCCAGCCAGGAGAAGCTGACCGGGACCGAGATCGCCTTCGGCGGCGACGTGGCCCGCTCGCTGCGCGGCGGCGAGAATTACCTGGTGATCGAGACTCAGGCGCAGGGATTCCCGGAATGGACGCCCTTTCCTGGCCAGCTTCGCCTGCAGGCCTTCAGCCACCTCGCCTCGGGTGCGAAGATGGTCGAGTACTGGCACTGGGCCACGACCACGAACGCGTTCGAGACCTACTGGCGCGGGCTGCTGACGCAGGACTACAAGCCCAACCCGGTCTACGACGAGGCGAAGACGATCGGCGCCGATCTCAAGCGGCTCGGGCCGAAGCTCGCCGACATGAAGAAGAAGAACCGCGTCGCCCTCTACGTCAGCAACGCCGCGTTGAGCGCCTTCGATTCGTTCAAGATCAACACGCACGACTTCAAGGCCAATGCCGATCGGAAGCCCGTCACCTACAACGAGGTGGTGCGAGGATTCTACGATGCGCTTTACCGGCAGAACATCGAGGTGGATCTGATCTCTCCGTCCTCCACGGTACCGCTCGATCAATACAAGCTGATCGTGGTGCCGGCGCTCTACGCGGCGAGCGATGCTGAGATCGCCAAGCTCAATGAATGCGCCAAGGCGGGCGCCCACGTGCTCTACAGCTTCAAGAGCGGCTTCTCCGACGAGAACACGAAGGTGCGCTTCGCGGCGCAGCCGGGCGGGATCGCGCAGGCGGCAGGGGTGACCTATCAGCTGTTCACGGTTCCCGAGGGCGTATCCCTCGCCGGCGATCCGTTCGGCGTCGGCGCTGTCGACAACAAGGCCCGCTGGTGGATGGAGATGTTGACCCCGACCACGGCAACGGTGGTGGCGCGCTACCAGAGCCCGTCCTGGCCCGCCGCCGCCGCGGTGACGCGCAACAGCTGGGGCGCGGGCGAGGTCACCTATGTGGGCTTCATGCCGACCGATGCCCTGGCGGAGAAAATCCTGGCGGATGCGGCCACGCGCGCCGGGATCGACGTTCCCGCGGCGCACTGGCCGATCGTCGTTCGCGGGGGCACCCTGTCGAACGGGCATCCGGTTCGCTACGTGTTGAACTACTCCGCGGCGGCACGGGCCACGCCCGCGATGATGAACGGCACCGAACTCCTCGGCGGTCGGGCGGTCACGCGCGGCAAGCCGATCGACCTGCCGGCTTGGGGCGTCGCGATCCTCGAAGGCGAGTCCGCGGCGCCCTGATCGACCCGCGCTCGGCTTCGGAGCCGGGCGCGGTCTGATCGGGAGCGGCGCCAGAGCCGCTCCCGATCGCGCTGCAATCCGGGACGGCTCTCAGTCCTCGATGCAACGCGATCGCTTGCGCCGAACCGGTAACTACGCCGGCTGCGCGCGCTCTAGCGCTGCCCGAACGCCGTATCCTTGAACAGGTCCTTGTATTCCCGCGGCTGCGAGCGCCAGTACTGCTTCGGGGCGTGCACCTTGGCGCCGAGCTCGGCCGCCGCGTGCCAGGGCCAGCGCGGGTCGTACATTATGGCCCGGGCCAGCGAGATCGCGTCGGCCTTGCCCTCGGCCAGGATCGTCTCGGCCTGCTGCGCCTCAGTGATGAGACCGACCGCGATGGTGGTCAGCCCGGTCTCGGCCTTGATCCGCTCGGCATAGGGCACTTGGTAGCCCGGCCCGAGCTTGATCGCCTGCTTCGGCGAGACGCCACCCGTCGAGACGTGGAGCGCGGGTGAGCCGGCGCGCTTGAGCGCCTGTCCCAGGGCCACGGTCTCGTCGAGGTCCCAGCCGTCCTCGACCCAGTCGGTGGCCGAGACCCGCAGCCAGACCGGGCTGCCCGCCGGGACGACGTCGCGCACGGCATCGTAGACTTCGAGGGGGAAGCGCATCCGGTTCTCGAGGCTGCCGCCATAGGCATCGGTGCGCTTGTTGGCGATCGGCGACAGGAACTGGTGCAGCAGGTAGCCGTGGGCGCCGTGCAGCTCCACGGCCTCGATGCCCAGGCGCACGGCGCGCTTGGCGGTAGCCACGAACTGCTCGCGGACGCGCTTCAGGTCGGCGGCGTCGAGGGCGTGGGGCGGGACCTCGGCCTCGCCGTGCGCGACCGCCGAGGGCGCCTCCGTGCGCCAGCCATAGGCCTGCTCGGGCGGGATCTGCTGGCCGCCGGCCCAGGGCGCCTCGCTCGATGCCTTGCGGCCGGCATGGGCGATCTGGATGCAGATCGGGATCGGGGCGTATTCGCGCACCGCCTCGAGCACCCGGCCGAGCGCCCGCTCGCAGCCGTCATTGTAGAGGCCGAGGTCCCAGGCGGTGATCCGGGCCTCGGGCGAGACTGCGGTGGCCTCCAGGGTCAGCAGGCCGGCCCCCGACATCGCCAGCTGGCCGAGATGCATCATGTGCCAGTCTGTGGCCTCGCCGTCCCGGGCCGAATACTGGCACATCGGTGCGATCAGGATGCGGTTCTCGAGCGTGAGGGCGTCGAGGGTGAGCGGTTCGAACAGGCGGGCGGTCATGGGCGGCTCCGTTACGCGCCGGACCTATGTGGCGCAGGCGCGCGGCCGAGGCCAGCATCGGCATGTGCGCAAGCCCACCCGCTATGCGGCCACGGCACGGTCGCAAGGGAACCGACCACGCGTTCGGTAACTTCTGGCTGAATGACGGTCTGATACCGCCGATGCGAACCGCCTGAGGGGGCGAGATCGCGCGAGGTCCACGCCATGTTGCTCCCGAACCGTTCCACCCGATTTGCCGCCCTGGCCGCGGCTCCGTTCGCCCTGGCGGCGTTCCTGGCCGTCCCCGCCGATGCCCAGCCGGCGGCGTTCGGCGGCCCGAAGATCTTGATTCACGGCAACTATTGCGGCCCCGGCAACAACGCGCCGCTGCCGCCGATCGATGCCCTCGACGCCGCCTGCGCCCGCCACGACGCCTGCACGCCGGCAGGTGGTCTGCCGTCGCAGGCCTGCAACCTGCGCCTGCAGCACGACGCGGCGCTCGTCTCACGCGACCCGCGCCAGCCCGAGGATCTGCGGGCGCTGGCGGGCTTCGTCGCGGCAAGCGCGACGCTGATCCCCGCCGAGCCGGGCCCACGGCGCCTACCCGCCTCGGTCACGACCGCCACGATGCCGGGGGCCTATGCGCCGGCCCTGTCGCGGCCGGTCCCCTCGGCCGACCTCTCGGACGAGGCACCCGAGGGGGGTGAGGCCGACTGAACCTCGTCCCGCCCGGACGGTCAGGCTCGGCCACCCGCCTTGCGCGCATGGCCGAGGAAGAACCGGACCATCTCGGCGCTCGCATCCGGCCCGCGGGGCTCGGTGAACGAGCCGTCCGGGCTGCCGCCCGACCAGGCATGCCCTGCCCCGTGCAGGATCCAGTATTCCAGCTGGGTCCCGCCGGCGGCGTCCTTGCGGACCGTTCGGGTGTAGGCGACGCCCCCCGGGCTCGTGCCCCGGTCGACCGTCTCGGCGAGGCCCGTGGGCGCCATGGCCTGGGCGACCACCTGATCGCCGTTGGCCGGGTGCACGGTGCGATCGATGTCGCCGTGGAACACGATGGTCGGGACCGCCTGCCGGTTGCGGCCCGGGGCGCTGCCCTGCCCCTTCATGGCGGCGAAGGCCGAGGGAACGTCCCGGGCCGCGCCGCAGGCCAGGCCCGAATGGACGCCCACCGCCGCGAACAGGTCCGGATAGGTCGCCGCCAGGATCGCCGCCGTAGCACCCCCGGCCGAGAGACCCGCAGCGTAGACCCGGTTCGGGTCGCCCGAGAACTCCTCCACCACCGCCCGGGCGATGCCTGCGAGCAGGGCCGGCTCTCCGGCGTCACGGGTCTGGTCACTGGTGGCGTACCAGTTCCAGCAGCGCTGCATGTTTGCCGACTGGGGCTGCTCCGGATAGGCGACCAGGAAGGTCTGCGCCTCGGCGAGGCGGTTCATCCGCGTCCCGGCGGCGAAGTCGTCCGGGTTCTGGGTGCAGCCGTGCAGCATCAGGAGGACGGGCAGCGCCTGGCCGGTGTAGCCGCTCGGCACGAACACCTTGTAGCGGCGGCTGCCCGCGGCGGCCGTGAAGGTTCTGTCCTCGAACCGGGCGCCGGCCGGCACGGTCGCGGCGGCGGGCCGTCCGGGCTGCTGCACGGGGGCTCCCGCGAAGCCCTCCGCGAAAGCGCCGGTGGGGAGTCCGCTCCGCGCGAGGCCGTCGCGCACGGTCCGCATCACCGCCGCGGCGATGTCGGCGGCGTGTGGGGGGACGTGTGGGGCGGCGTGGTCCGGCTCGGCACTCGGCTTGGGGGGCGTCCAGGCGTCGCCGGGGGCCTGCGGCGCCTCCATGTCGATGATCGGGGCGCCCCCGGTCGTCTCGGCCGGGCGCTCGCGCGCCTCGGCCCAGCGGGCGAAGGCGTCGGCCTGCTGGCTCTGGAACCGGCCCATGGCGGCCGTCATCCGGGCGGCTCGGGCCGCGCGCTTGCCCTCGGCCTCGGCCGAGCCGGGGCCTCCGAACCCGCCGAGCTTCATCTTGGACAGGTCGAAGTTCAAAAAGTCCAGCTTGGGGAAGTGCTTCATCGGGCCGTTCCTTGCGGGCGGGGTTCGGACACGGCCGGCGGCTGCGCCCGGCTGTGCGGTCGGGAAATTCTTCAGGCGATCCGGTCGGCCAGGGCGGCCTTGACCGCGGGGCTGGCCTGGAACGCCCCCAGCACCTCCACGGAGGCGATGGCGGCGCGCGCCAATTCGGGTGTGACGTCCGTCGCCACCGTGGCGAGGCCGAGGACCTGGATGTGCAGGGGCACGCCGGCATCCCGGGCGGCCTCCAGGGAGGCGCGGGAATAGTGTGAGACGCCCAGGCGCAGCTGGCGGCGGGCCACGGATTGGCGCACCGCCTCCTCCTGCCGGTCCAGCTGGTTGCGCACCGCGGTGCGGATGAAGTCGGCGCGGTTGGCGTAGAACCCATCGCGGACCATCAGGTCGACCCGGCCGAGATCGACGAAGCCCAGGTTGATCGTGATCTTCTCGCTATCCGGCACCTTGGGCCGGAGTTCCGGTACGGTGTCTGCCATCGCCTCGCCCTCTCCAGCCCATCCGGTTGGATGGTCTAGAGATGGTGAACGGATGCCGCAGCGCAAGATACGGTCGCGACGCGTCTCGAAACGGTCGCGGTTTCAAAGGGTCGGCGGCCCGTTGCGTGTCCGGGGCGGAGCCCTGGTGTCCGGCTTCGCCCGGATTCGGGGCTGCGCCCCCCGAACCCCGCCGAAGGGCCTCGGGCCCTTCGGGAGCCCGTATCGCGACGCATCATCAATCCGCGCCGATCCCCCGTCCCTTCAGGCTGGCGCCGATCTCGTCGAGGACGGAGGCGTCGTCGATGGTCGCCGGCATCGTCCAGGGCTCGTGGTCGGCGATGCGCTTCATGGTGGCGCGCAGGATCTTGCCGGACCGGGTTTTCGGCAGGCGCGGCACGGTGAGCGCCAGCTTGAACGCAGCCACGGGCCCGATCTCGTCGCGCACCTTGGCGACCAACTCGCGCTCGATGTCCTCGGGCGCGCGGTCGACCCGGGCCTTGAGCACCACGAAGCCGCAGGGCACCTCGCCCTTCAGCGCGTCGCGGATGCCGATCACCGCGCATTCGGCGACATCGGGGTGGCCGGCCAGCACCGCCTCCATGCCGCCGGTGGACAGGCGATGGCCCGCGACGTTGATAATGTCGTCGGTCCGCCCGAGCACGGTGATGTAGCCGTCGGCGTCGATCACCCCGGCATCCGAGGTGTCGTAGTAGCCCGGGAAGGTGGCGAGGTAGCTCGACTGCATCCGGGCGTCCGAGCCCCACAGGGTCGGCAGGCAGCCGGGCGGCAGGGGCAGCCGGATCGCGATGGTGCCCATCGTGCCGGGCGGGACCGGCTTGCCGCCCTCGTCCAGGACCGCGACCGCGTAGCCCGGCATCGGCACGCAGGTGCTGCCGTGCTTGACCGGCAGGAGGCCGAGGCCCAACGGGTTGCCGGCGATCGGCCAGCCGGTCTCGGTCTGCCACCAATGGTCGATGACCGGGCGATCCAGCGCCCGCTCGGCCCAGGCGACCGAATCCGGGTCGGCCCGCTCCCCGGCCAGGAACAGGCTGCGGAAGGCGGACAGGTCGTAGTCGCCCACCAGCGCCCCGGCCGGATCCTCCTTCTTGATCGCGCGCAGGGCCGTCGGCGCCGTGAACAGACAGACTACGCCGTGCTCGGCGACCACCCGCCAGAACGCCCCGGCATCGGGCGTGCCTACCGGCTTGCCCTCGTACAGGACCGTGGTGCAGCCGTGCAGCAGCGGCGCGTAGACGATGTAGGAATGGCCGACCACCCAGCCGATATCGGAGGCGCAGAAATAGGTCTCGCCGGGCCGGACGCCGTAGAGGTTCGGCATCGACCAGGCGAGCGCCACAAGGTAGCCGCCGGTATCCCGGACCACGCCCTTCGGCTTGCCGGTCGTCCCGGAGGTGTAGAGGACGTAGAGCGGGTCGGTGGCGGCCACCGGCACGCAGGCGGCGCGCTTGCCCGCCGCCTCGGCGGCCGCGACGGCCTCGGCCCAATCGTGGTCGCGGCCCGCGACGAGCGTCGCGGCGCATTGAGGACGCTGCAGGATCAGGCAGGCGTCGGGCTTGTGCCGGGAGGTGGCGATCGCGAGGTCCAGCAGCGGCTTGTAGGCGACCACCCGGTTCGGCTCCAGGCCGCAGGAGGCCGCCAGCACCACCTTCGGGGCCGCATCCTCGATCCGCACCGCCAATTCGTTCGCCGCGAAGCCGCCGAACACCACCGAGTGGACGGCGCCCAGCCGGGCGCAGGCCAGCATGCCGAACAGGGCCTCGGGCACCATCGGCATGTACAGGATCACCCGGTCGCCCTTGCCGACGCCGAGATCGGCCAAGACGGCCGCGAGCGTCGCCACCGAATCGCGCAGGGCCCGGTAGCTGATGCTGCGCTTCGTGCCGGTGACGGGGGAATCGTACAGGATCGCCGCCTGCTCGGCCCGCGCCCCGTCGGCGTGGCGGTCCACCGCGTTGTGGCAGGCGTTGAGCGTCCCGTCCGGGAACCAGCGGCCGTAGGGCCCGGCGTCCGGCGCGAAGATCTGCTCGGGCGCGCGCGACCAGTCGAGCGCCCGGGCCGCCTCGCGCCAGAACGCCTCCGGGTCGCGGCGCGCCGCGACATAGATCTCGGGATAGCGGCCCGGCAGGCTGGCGGTGGTCATGGGCGCGGCGTGTCCTCGGAGCCGCTCTCCGGCGGCATCCCGGAGAGATTAGCCGATTCTGATTTTTTTGCGCGCGCGAGCGGTCGTCCAAGTGGATGATAACGCGCTTATGGATCGCTACCGGGCTCAGCCGAAGAGCCGGCTTCTCCTACCCAGTCCCATCATTCTGATGTTCTGGACCGAAGCGGAGGCCTCGAAGGAGGGTTCCAGGGATCGCGGCTGCATCTGGAGGGCGCCTTCGAGGCTCAGTGGCGCGGGCGCCTCGCGACGGGGTCTCGGTTGGAAGAGCGTAAAACACGCGTGCAGAGAACCGCCGCACCGGGCGGACCGATACGGCGGTTCTCATCTTGAAAGTATGTTCGTGGGACAGTCAGGCGTCGCTCAGTGCAACGTATCGTTGCCGGCTTGCAGCCTTTTGATTTCGTCCTTGAGAAGAAGTTTCCGTCGCTTCAGTTCGGCAATGTGGAGGTCGTTCGCAGAAGGCCTGTGGATCGCCTCGTGAATCTCGCGCTCGAGGGCTTCGTGCTTCCGGGCGAGTTGGCTCAAATGCGTCTGCAGCGACATGAGTCGAATCTCCTGTCATTGTTCCGACACATAGAGACTGGCACAGGATGCCGCACCTGTCGAAGCCTTTTCTCCGGCCAAGCCTCACGAATGCTTGCACGGCCGGCTTGTCCCGCGGCGGGGCGTAACGCATGCTCTTCGATCTGGAACGGTCTTCGATCCCGCGGGTGATGATGGCGGACGAGTCGGGTGAGAGCGCGCAGTCGGACCTCGAGGCCGAGCTGAGTCGTCTGCGCGAGGAGCACCGGGGCCTCGACGGCGCCATCGAGGCGCTGGAGCGCAGCGTCGCTGGGGATCAGCTTCAGATCCAGCGCTTGAAGAAGCGCAAGCTGACCCTGCGCGACCGGATCTACCATATCGAGGATGCCCTCACCCCCGATATCATCGCTTAGAGCGCGCCGCCGAAGTGGATGCCGGTTCGGGGTGAGCGAGCGCAGCGCGTCGCACCGGAAGCCGGAAACCATCTTCCGGGACGGTCCACCGATGCCGGTGGACGCACTGGCCCGCCGCCTTGCCGCCGGGCCGCCTCGCCTGTAAGCGGCCTCTTTTGCCGGGACATACGATGGCGTCGCCTCCCGTCGCGATCATCATGGGCAGTCAGTCCGACTGGGCGACCATGCGGCACGCCGCCGAGACGCTCGATGCGCTCGCGGTGCCGTACGACGCCCGGATCGTGTCGGCCCACCGCACCCCGGACCGGCTCGTGGCCTTCGCCAAGGGCGCGGTGGCGGACGGGTTCAAGGTCGTGATCGCCGGTGCCGGCGGGGCCGCGCACCTGCCCGGCATGGCGGCCGCGATGACCCGCCTGCCGGTCTTCGGCGTTCCTGTGGAATCGAAGGCCCTGTCCGGCCAGGACAGCCTGCTGTCGATCGTCCAGATGCCGGCCGGCATTCCCGTCGGGACGCTGGCGATCGGCCGGGCCGGCGCGGTCAACGCGGCGCTGCTGGCGGCCGCGGTGCTGGCGCTCGGCGATCCGGGCCTGGCGGAGCGGCTCGAGGCGTGGCGCGCGGCCCAGACCGCGTCGGTGGCCGAGCGGCCGGTGACGGAAACGCATTCGTGACGGACACACCCCTGAAGCCCGGCTCCACCCTCGGCATCGTCGGCGGCGGGCAGCTCGGGCGCATGATCGCGCTCGCGGCGGCCGCTTACGGCCTGAAGGTGCACGTCTACGCGCCCGATCAGGACAGCCCCGCCTTCGACGTCTGCGCCCGGACGACCTGCGCGGCCTACGACGACCCGCAAGCGCTCGCCGCCTTCGCGCGCAGCGTCGACGCGGTGACCTACGAGTTCGAGAACATCCCGCGCGCCACCGCCGACATCCTGGCCCGGCACGCGCCCCTGCACCCGAACGCCGAAGCTTTGGCCACCACCCAGGATCGCCTCAGCGAAAAGGAATTCATCAACCGGCTCGGAATTCCGACCGCCCCGTTCCAGGCGGTCGACACGCCCGATGACCTCGACCGGGCGATCGCGGCGCTCGGCCTTCCGGCGGTGCTCAAGACCCGCCGGTTCGGCTACGACGGCAAGGGTCAGCGCATCCTGCGCGAGCGCGCCGAGGGCGACCGCAACGCGCTGTTCGCCGAGTTCGGCGGCGCGCCGCTGATCCTGGAGGGCTTCGTGCCGTTCGAGCGCGAGGTCTCGGTGGTCGCCGCCCGCGGCCGTGACGGCGGCTTCGCGGCCTTCGACCTGTGCGAGAACGAGCACCGCGACCACATCCTGGCGCTGACCCGGGTGCCGGCCCCCGGCCTGACGCCCGAGACCGCCCGCGCCGCCCTCGACATCGCCAAGCGGATCGCCGATGCGCTGGATTATGTCGGCGTGCTCGCCGTCGAGATGTTCCTGGTGCGCCAGGACGGAGCCGAGCGGCTGGTGGTCAACGAGATCGCGCCGCGGGTCCACAATTCCGGGCACTGGACCATCGAGGGGGCGACGACCTCGCAATTCGCCCAGCATGTCCGCGCGGTGTGCGGCTGGCCGCTCGGCGACTCGGCCCGGATCGGCGGGTTGCCGGTGGAGATGCGCAACCTGATCGGCGCCCAGGCCGACGATTGGTCGGGCCTGCTGGCCGAGCCCGGCGCCCACCTGCACCTCTACGGCAAGGGCGAGGCCCGGCCCGGCCGCAAGATGGGCCACGTCACCCGGCTGGGATCCGTTCCGATCCCCTGATCGAGCCCGGTTCTGCGGCTTCGGGAACACACCGGACCGGCCGCACGCGTGCCGGAGGCCGCCCCCGGACGCCTGCGCGCCGTCGAGCCATACCTTCGCCACATCCCGCCGCTTCCACCACATCGTGGGCGGTCACGGAACCGCGCGCCTTTAAGCCGGCATTCACCGCGATGCGCGACGGTGCCTCGGAGACGAGGGGCGCGGCGCGGGCCGGGCGACGGGACAATCGGGGGCGGGGTGCGCGCGCGAAGGCGGGCCGCGCCCCGGGGAGAGTGGGGCGATGATCGTACGCAACGGGCTGGCACACAAGATCGCGCTGATCGGCGCGGCCACGCTCTCGGCCGCGGCCCTTGCGGGCTGTGAAACCGTCGGCAGTGCCGCCAGCCCGCGGCAATACGCGGTGGTGGAGACCGACACCACCGGCGCCACCAACGTCAACATCGCGTCGCTGACCGAGGTGATCCAGCGCAACCCGAACGACGCTGCCGCCTACAACACCCGCGGCGCCGCCTATGCCCGGGCCGGCCAGTTCAACGACGCCATCGCCGACTTCACAAAGGCGATCCAGATCGACCCGAATTCGGGTTCGGCCTACAACAACCGCGCGCTGGCCGAGCGCCAGGTCGGCCGCGACGCCGCCGCGCTGCAGGATTTCAGCAAGGCGATCAGCATCGACCCGAATTACGGGCCGGCCTATATCGGCCGCGCCAACGTCGAGCGCGCCCAGGGCAACGTCGACCAGGCCCTGTCCGACCTCAACGTCGCGATCCGGCTGATGCCCGAATCGGCCGAGGCCTACCATGCCCGCGGCCTGGTCCGGCAGAAGCAGGGACAGGACACCCAGGCGATCGCCGACTTCGACGCCGCGATCGACCGCAACCCGTTCGTGTCCGCGCCGTACGCGGCCCGCGGCCAGAGCCTGATCGCCACCAACCAGTACCCGAAGGCGATCGAGGACTACAACGCGGCGCTCAACGTCAACAACAAGGACGCCACCTCCTGGGCCTATCGCGGCCTCGCCTACGAGAAGTCGGGCCAGCGCAAGGAGGCGCTCGAGAATTACCAGCGCGCCGCCGTGATCGAACCCAACAACGCCGTCGCCCGCGCCGGCCTCGGCCGCGTGCAGGGCGGCGTGGGCTCGCTGTTCAACTGATCTCGCAGACGACCGAGACGGTCCAGGCCGGCGCCCTCCCCTCGGCATGAGCGGAGGGCGTTCGTGTATGGCGTGGCGCGCGCCGGAACGTTCGAGCGCATGAGCCTCTCTGGCTCCACGGTCATTCCGGGGCCGCGAAGCGGAACCCGGAACCCGGAAACTCGACTCGAGCAGGACCCGGCACTGTCGGCGGCTCTCGATTGCCGCCTCGGGCGGCCCCTTCGGTTCCAGGCTCCCCTGCGGCGCCCCGGAATGACGGTGTACGTCCGTTTCTCACGCCGCCAGCAGGCCGTTCTCCCCTTGCGTGATCCGGCGCAGGTGGTGGGCGGTGTCGCCGAGCTGGTATTCGATCATGGCGAGCCGCTTGAAGTGGTGGGCGCCGATATATTCGAGCGTCATGCCGATGCCGCCGTGGAGCTGCACCGCCTCCTGGCCGACGAACCGGCAGGCCTTGTTGATCTGCACCTTCACGGCCGCCAGCGCCGCCGCGCGCGCGGCCGGATCCTCCGCCTCCACCATCATGGCGGCGTAGAGGGCCATCGAGCGCGCCTGTTCGAGCTGGATCAGCATGTCCACGGCCCGGTGCTGGAGGGCCTGGAACGAGCCGACGCTGACCCCGAACTGCGTGCGGGTCTTGAGATACGCCACCGTGAGCTTGTGGAGCGCGTCCATCGATCCGACCGCCTCGGCGGCGAGCGCCGCGATCCCGTGCTCGGCCACCCGCTCCAGCAGCGGCAGGCCGCCCTCGGGATCGCCGAGCGCAGCGTCGGCCGGCAGCGCGACGTCCGAGAACGACACCTCCGCGGCCCGGCCGCCATCCTGGGTCGGGTAGGCCTCGATCGCGACCCCCGGGGCGTCCGCCGGCACCAGGAACAGGCCGATCCCGTGCGGGTCGCGCCGCTCCCCGGAGACCCGCGCCGAGACCACCATCAGCCCGGCCGCGTCGGCGTTGGGCACCACGCTCTTGGCCCCGCTCAGGACGAAGTTTTCGCCCGAGCGACGGGCCGTGGTCGCCACGTCGTGGAGGTCGTAGCGTGACTGGCGCTCGGTGTGGGCCAGGGTAAGCCGCAGGCTGCCGTCGATCACGCCGGGCAGGATCTTTTCCTTCTGCGCCGCGCTGCCGCCGAGCCGGAGCGCCGTCGCGCCGAGCACGAGGCTCGCGAACAGCGGCTCGACCACGAGGTTGCGCCCCACCGCCTCCATGACCAGCATGGTTTCGACCGGGCCGCCGGCCAGCCCGCCCTCGTCCTCGGAGAAGGGCAGGCCGGTGACGCCGAGTTCGGTAAACGCCGCCCAGCCCGCCTCGGGGAAGCCCAGGGGCGCCTTCAGCCGGGCCTGCCGGCTCTCCAGCGACGGATACAGGTCCGCCGCCATCCGCTCGACGCTGTCGCGCAGGAGCGACTGGTCCTCGTTCAGGTCGAAATCCATGGTGGTGTCCTCTCGCGGAAGGTCACGGGCGCCGCGTTCATCCCACCCACACCCTCATCCTGAAGTGCCAGAGCGCAGCGGAGGCCTCGAAGGAGCCCTCCAGCCAGCCCCGCGACCCCTGGAGTTCTCCTTCGAGGCGGCTTCGCCGCACCTCAGGATGAGGGGGTCGGGTGGGATCGGCGGGGGCGGCTTGCGGGCCCCCTGCCCTCACAACCCCAAGATCCCCTTGGCGATGACGTTGTGCTGGATCTCGTTGGAGCCGCCGTAGATCGAGACCTTGCGGTTGTTGAAGTAGCTCGGCGCCGCCGCATCGACCCAGTCGAAGCCGCCGGGCAGGTTGTTGGCGCCGGCCCCGCGCGATGGTGCTGCCAGCGCGAACGGTCCGGCGAGCTCGACCAGCAACTCCGTCGCCGCCTGCTGGAGCTGCGAGCCGCGGATCTTGAGGAGCGAGGAGGCGGGATCCGGCTCCACCGAATCCGCGCGACCCTGCTTGGCCGCCACCCGCATCTGGGTGATCTCCAGCGCCTTCAACTCGACCTCGACCTCCGCGACCCGGCCGCGGAAGTCGCGGTCGTCCCACATGGTCCCGGAGCCTGCCGGCATCTCCTTGGCGAGGCGCTTGATCCGCTGAATGCGTTCCTTGGTGAGGCCGATCCGGGCGATGCCGGTGCGCTCGTTGGCGAGCAGGAATTTTGCGTAATCCCAGCCTCGGTTCTCCTCGCCGACGAGGTTCTCGAGGGGAACGCGCACGGAATCGAAAAAAACCTCGTTGACCTCGTGCCGGCCCTCCAGGGTCAGGATCGGCCGCACGGTGATGCCGGGGGTCTTCATGTCGATCAGGAGGAAGGAGATGCCGCGCTGCTTCTTGGCCTCGAAGTCGGTGCGCACGAGACAAAAAATCCAGTCGGCGTGCTGGCCCAGCGTCGTCCAGGTCTTCTGGCCGTCCACGACGTAGTGGTCGCCGTCGCGCACGGCCTTGGTCTTCAGGGAGGCGAGGTCCGAGCCGGCGCCGGGCTCGGAGAAGCCCTGGCACCACCAATCGTCGAGATTGGCCGCGCGGGGCAGGAAGCGCGCCTTCTGGTCCTGCCGGCCGAAGGTCGCGAGCACGGGGCCGAACATGTAGCAGTTGAACTGCTGCGGCAGCGGCACCGCGGCCTGGAACAGCTCCTCGGTGTAGATGTAGCGCTGTATCGGGGTCCAATCCCGGCCGCCCCATTCCTGCGGCCAGTGCGGCACCGCCCAGCCCTTGGCGTTGAGGATCCGCTGGCTGGCGACGATGTCCTCCTTGGCGAGGCTGCGCCCCTCCGAGACCTTCTTTCGTATGTCAGCCGGGATCTTCTCCCGGCAGAAGCTACGGACCTCGTCGCGGAACGCGATTTCGTCCGGCGTAAAGCGCAGATCCATCGTCAGCCTCCGATCTCGAACAGGCCGGCGCAGCCCTGGCCGCCGGCCACGCACATGGTCACCACGGCGTAGCGCGCCCCGCGGCGGCGGCCTTCCAGGAGGGCGTGCCCCACGAGCCGCGCCCCCGACATGCCGAACGGATGGCCGACCGCGATGGCGCCGCCGTTGACGTTGACCTTGTCCGGATCGATCCCGAGCGTGTCCCGGCAATAGACCGACTGGGACGCGAAGGCCTCGTTCAGCTCCCACAGGTCGATGTCGGCGACCGTGAGCCCCTGCCGCTCCAGCAGGCGCGGCACCGCGAAGACCGGGCCGATGCCCATCTCGTCCGGCCCGCAGCCGGCCGAGGCGAAGCCCCGGAAGGTGCCGAGCGGCGTGAGGCCGCGCCGGGCGGCCTCCTCGGCCGACATCAGCACGCTGGCGGCGGCCCCGTCCGAGAGCTGGCTGGCGTTGCCGGCCGTGATGAAGGCGCCCTCCCCGCGCACGGGCTTGAGCTTGGCGAGGCCCTCCGGCGTCGTGTCGGGGCGGTTGCCCTCGTCCTTGGTGAGCCGCGTCTCGACCTCCCGGGTCTCGCCGGTGGCCTTGTCGGTCACCGCCATCACGGCGCTCATCGGGACGATCTCGTCGTCGAACAGACCCCGCTCCTGCGCGGCGGCGGTGCGGCGCTGGCTCTCCGCCGCGAAGGCGTCCTGCACCTCCCGGGAGATGCCGTAACGCGCGGCCACGATGTCGGCGGTCTCGATCATCGGCATGTAGATCGCCGGCAGGTGCGCCTCCAGCCAGGCGTTGCGGGTCAGCTCCCGCTGGACCTTTGGCTGGACCAGGCTGATCGACTCGACCCCGCCGGCCACGGCCATTGGAACGCCATCGAGGATGATCCGGCGGGCGGCGCTGGCGATCGCCTCCAGGCCCGAGGCGCAGAAGCGCGAGACCGTGACGCCGGCCGATTCCACCGGGATCCCCGCCACCAGGGCGGCGTGGCGGGCGACGTTGCCGCCGGTGGCGGTCTCCGGATAGCCGCAGCCCAGCACCACCTCCTCGACGGCTCCCGGCTCGAGCCGGGCCCGGTCCAGGGCGCCCCGGATCGCGTGGGCCGCGAGGTCGGCGCCGCGGGTGAGGTTCAGCGCGCCGCGATGGGCCTTGCCGATCGGCGTGCGGGCGGTCGAGACGATCACCGCGTCGGTCATGCCGGATTCCTCTTCGGTTCCGCACGGATGTGCAGGTCGGATGCTGGCACAGCATCGGCCGGATGCGGCGCGGGTCCCCCCTCCCGCACGGGAGAGGCGGCGCGGCGCGGGCTGCAGGAGCGACAGCGCCTGATGCCGGCGGGTTGGGGATCCCGAAGGGCGTCACGCCCTTCGGTGGGATGTCGGGGCAACGCCCCGAGGCGTCGGACCTCTCGAAACCGGGACGAAGCCCGTTCGAGCCGGCCGGCCATCAGGCCGTCGCCTTCCAGGCGGCGAAGGTGCCGCCTTCGTCCGCCAGCTTGCGCAGCAGCGGCGCCGGCTCCTGGCTGTCGTCGCCGGCCTCCCGGGCGAAGCGTGACAGCGCCTCGGCGACCGTCCTGAGCCCGACCGTGTCGGCCCAGTGCATCGGGCCGCCGCGCCAGGCCGGCCAGTTGTAGCCGTTGATCCAGATCGTATCGATGTCGCCGGGCCGTGCCGCGATCCCCTCTTCGAGGATCCGGGCGCCCTCGTTGACCATCGGGTACATGAGCCGAGCGACAATCTCGTCGGGGCTGAACGTGCGACGTGCGACGCCGTGCTCGGCGGCGGTCTTCTCGATGAGCGCGTCCACCTCGGGATCGCGGGTCCCGGTCCTGGCGCCGTCCGCATACACAAAGAAGCCGCGGCCCGTCTTCTGGCCGAACCGGCCCATCTCGGCCAGCGCGTCGGCGACCGGGGCCCGGCCGCCGAAATCCTTGCGGGAGCGCCAGCCGATATCGAGGCCGGCGAGGTCGCTCATGGCGAAGGGGCCCATCCGGAAGCCGAAGGCGGTCACGGCGGCGTCGACCTCATGCGGCAGCGCGCCTTCGAGCAGCAGGCGCTCGGCGGCCCGGCTGCGGCGCTCCAGGATGCGGTTGCCGACGAAGCCGAAGCAGACGCCCACCGTCACCGGGAGCTTGTTGAGGCGCTTGGCCAGATCCAGCGCGGTGGCGAGCACGTCGGGCGCGGTCTTCCCGGCCCGGACCACCTCGACGAGGCGCATGACGTTGGCCGGGCTGAAGAAGTGCAGCCCCAGCACGTCCTGCGGCCGGCCGGTCACCGCCGCGATGGCGTCGACATCGAGATAGGAGGTGTTGCTCGCCAGGATCGCCCCCGGCTTGGCGATGCCGTCGAGTTTGGAAAAGATCTCGCGCTTGACGCCCATGTCCTCGAAGGCCGCCTCGATCACGATATCGGCCTCTGCGGCGTTCTCCAGGCCGATCGCCCCGGTGATCCGGCCGACCCGCGCATCGCGCTGGGCCTCGGTGATCGAGCCGCGCTTGGCCGAGCCCGCATAGAGGGCCTTCACCCGGTCGAGGCCGCGCTCCAGGGCGCCGGCCTCGGTCTCGATCACGGTGACCGGGATGCCGGCATTGGCGAAGCACATACTGATCCCGCCGCCCATGGTGCCGGCGCCGATCACCGCGGCCGTCTCGATGGCGCGACGGGGCGTCTCCTTCGACAGGCCCGGGACCCGGCCCGCCTCGCGCTCGGCGAAGAAGGCGTAGCGCAGGGCCTTCGAGCGCGGATCCTCCACCAGCGTGCGGAACTCGTCCCGCTCGACGGCGACCGCCGCGTCGAACGCGGTCGGGTCAAGGCCGGCGCGCACGGCCCGGACCAGGGCGCGGACGTTGGTCGCCTGCGGATCGCGCTTCACGGCCTCCTCGGCCAGCGCCTCGAAACTCTGCCGGGCCTCCGGCGTCAGCCTGTCCGCCCGGTCGCGCACCCGCGGCAGGGCGCCGGAATCGGCCAGTTCCAGGGCCCGGGTGCGGGCCGCCGGGACGAGGTCGCCCAGCACGACGGCATCGACGATGCCCCGCTCGGCGGCCGCATCGGCCGAGATTGGCGAGCCGGTGAGCATCATCGTGAAGGCGGCGTCCGGCCCGATCAGGCGCGGCAGGCGCTGGGTGCCGCCGGCTCCGGGGATGATCCCGAGCTTGATCTCCGGCAGGCCGAGCTTGGCCGCCGGCGCCGCGATCCGGCCGTGGCAGGCCATCGCCAGTTCCAGTCCGCCGCCGAGCGCCGCGCCGCCGATCGCCGCCACCACCGGCTTCCGGCCGGCATCGAGCCGCTCCAGCACGTCGGGCAGGCTCGGGGCCTGAGGCGGCTTGCCGAATTCCGAGATGTCGGCCCCGCCGACGAACACCTTGCCCTCGGCCGCCAGCACGATGGCGCGCACCGAATCGTCCGCCTCCGCCCGGGCCAGGGCGGCATCGAGGGCAGCCCGCAGCCCGGCGCCGAGCGCGTTGACCGGCGGGTTCGCCAGCGTGAGCACGGCCACGCCGCCATCGACCTCGTAACGAACCAAAGCGTCGCGCTCCCTGTTCTGCATTGCAGAATGATCGTTTGCATTTTGCGGGGATGTTGATCTGCGATCCCCGACTCGTCAAGGATGCGCCGGCATCGCCCGTGACCCGCGTCGTGGCGTTCCGCATTGCAGACGCCGCTCAGCTGAACGGTTTGACCGGTGCCGGACGCCATGCCATTCAGACCCGCCCCGGGCACGATTCCGACCCTGGCCCGCCCAGCCGGGTTCCATGGGAAGGGCCGCCCGATCGATCAGGGAGGATCGCCGTGCGCGGTATCGGCCAACAGCCCGGCAGCCTCCGATGAGCGACGGATCCGAACAGGGGCCGGCTAGCCGCCTGCCCGAGACCCTGCGCGGTCGCCTCGCCCTGCCGGTGATCTGCGCCCCGATGTTCATCGTGTCGGGGCCGGAACTCGTGATCGCGCAATGCCTGGCCGGGGTGGTCGGCGCGTTCCCGGCGCTCAACGCCCGGCCCGCCGCACTCCTCGACGAATGGCTTTCGACGATCACGCGGACCCTGGCTGAAGCGCGCGCGAAGGATCCCGCCCGCAAGATCGCGCCCTTCGCGGTCAACCAGATCGTCCACGCGTCGAACGACCGGCTGGCGCACGACGTCGAGGCCTGCATCCGGCACCGGGTGCCGATCATCATCACGTCGCTGCGGGCGCCGGACGCGGTGATCCGACCGGTCCACGGCTATGGCGGCGTGGTGTTCCACGACGTCACCACGGTCCGCCATGCCGAGAAGGCCCTGGAAGCCGGGGTCGACGGGCTGATCCTCGTCTGCGCCGGCGCGGGGGGCCATGCCGGCACGCTGAGCCCCTTCGCCCTCGTCGGCGAGATCCGGCGCTTCTACGACGGGCCGCTGATCCTGTCGGGGGCGATCACCACCGGCTCGGCGATCCTGGCCGCCCAGGCCATGGGCGCCGACCTCGCCTACATGGGCACCCGGTTCATCGCCACCCGGGAGGCGAACGCCGCGTCCGGCTACAAGGACATGATCGCCGGCAGTGCCGCCGCCGACGTCCTGTACACCCCCTACTTCACGGGCGTGCCGGGCAATTACCTGACGCCGAGCATCCGCGCCGCCGGGCTCGATCCCGAGGCCTTGCCGGTGCGCGACAAGACCGCGATGGATTTCGGCAGCGCCGGCGTGAAGGCCTGGCGGGACGTCTGGGGCGCCGGCCAGGGGGTCGGCACCATCGCGGACGCGCCGGCCACCGCCGACCTGGTGGCCCGGCTCGTTCGGGAATACGCCGCCGCCCGGGCCGGGCTCGGGGGCGTCGCCGCGGCCTATGCCGGCGAGGCCGTCCCGTGAGCCTCCGTGTCGCCGATCCCGAGCTCGGGATCCGGCTGGTCACCATCGACCGGCCGGAGCGCCGCAACGCCCTCGACCGGGCGACCTATGCGGGCCTCTCCGCCACCTTCACCGCGGCCGGCGCCGACGAGACCGTGCGCGCCGTGGTGCTCACCGGGGCGGGCGGCTGCTTCACGGCCGGCAACGACCTCAGGGACTTCCAGGATGTCCAGACCGACGGCGACAGCCCGGGCCTGACCTTCCTGAAGGCCCTGCGCGGCTGCCCGAAGCCCGTCGTCGCGGCGGTGGAGGGGCACGCGGTCGGCATCGGCACGACGCTGCTGCTGCATTGCGACCTCGCCTATGCCGGGGACGGCGCCCGCTTCCGCCTGCCGTTCACGGCGCTCGGGCTGAGCCCGGAAGGCGGTTCAAGCTACCTCCTCCCGCTCATCGCCGGCACCAAGCGGGCGGCCGAGCTGCTGATGCTCGGCGAGCCCTTCGGCGCCGCGGAGGCGGCGGCGGCCGGCCTGATCAACGCCGCCGTCCCGCAGGGCGCCGCCCTGGACACCGCCCTCGCCCGAGTCCGTGCCCTGGCCGCCCTGCCCCCGGTCTCGATCGCCGCGACCAAGCGCGCCCTGCGCCGGGGCCACGATGACGTGGTCGCCCGCACGCTCGCCGAGGAGGCGCAGGTGTTTCACGGGCTCCGCCGCGGCCCGGAGGCGCAGGCGGCCTTCGCGGCGTTCCTGCGCCGATGAACGCCGTGGGTGAGGCCCTGCTGGGTGATCCCGAGGCGACGCCGGGCGACGGCGCCAACGAGCGTGGCGCCAAGGAGGATCGCCACTTCGTCACGGCGCTCGGCCGTGGCCTCGCGGTGCTCGCCTGCTTCGGGCCCGGCCGGACCAGCCTGGCCAACCACGACCTCGCGGCGGCCTGCGGCCTGCCGCGCTCGACCGTGTCGCGCCTCACCTACACGCTGACCAAGCTCGGCTACCTGCACCACACCGCCGAGACCGGCCGCTACCGACTGGGCCACGCGACCATCGCGCTGAGTTCGGCGGCGCTGGGCGGCCTCGACGTGCGCGGCATCGCCCGACCGGTGCTGCGGGCGGTCGCCGAGGCCGCCAACGCCTCGGTGGGGCTCGGAGTGCGCGACCGGTTGAGCATGCGCTACGTCGATTGCCAGCGCGGTCCGGCCGCGATCTCGCTGAACCTCGACACCGGCTCGCGGATCTCGCTCGCGCGCAGCGCCATGGGTCGCGCCTACGTGGCGGTCTGCCCGGAGCGCGAGCGCGAGAGCATCTACGAGGACCTGAAGGCCCTCGACCCGGTGGCCTGGCCCGCCCTGCGGGCCGGCCTCGACCGGGCCGTGGCCGAGCACCGCGAGCTCGGTTGCTGCACCTCGTTCGGCGAGTGGCAGGAGACGGTCTGCGCGATCGCGGTGGGATTTCATCCCGGCGGCGGCCTGCCGGCCATGTCGGTCAATTGCGGCGCCCCGACGATCATCACCGACGCCCGGTTCCTGATGGACGTGGTGCGGCCGAAGCTCGTCGCAGCCGTGCGCAGCCTCGACGGCGTGATGGGAGCATGAGGACCCGTTCCATGGAAACCGATCCATCCCAAGATCTCCCGCTCGCCGGCATCCGCGTCCTCGACCTGTCCCGGGTCCTGGCGGGGCCGTGGTGCGCGCAGGTGCTCGGCGATCTCGGCGCCGACGTGATCAAGGTCGAGCACCCGGAGCGCGGCGACGACACGCGGGACTGGGGCGTGGCGACCAGCCCCGGCAACACCTCGTATTTCGACAGCGTGAACCGCAACAAGCGCTCGATCGGCGTCGATCTCGCGACGCCCGACGGGCTGGCGATCGTCAAGGCGCTGGCCCGCGAGAGCGACGTGCTGGTCCAGAACTTCAAGACCGGCGGGGCCGAGAAGCTCGGCCTCGGCTACGCGGCGCTTTCGGCCGAGAATTCCGGGCTGATCTACTGCTCGATCGCCGGCTACAGCTCCGACGGCTCGGAGGCCGGACGGCCCGGCTACGACCTCGTGGTGCAGGGCGAATCCGGCGTGATGGCGCTGAACGGCGAGGCGGGCGGGCCGCCCCTGAAGTTCGGGGTCGCGGCGGTGGACCTGTTCACCGGGCAATACGCGGCCCAGGCCGTGCTGGCGGCCCTGTTCCAGCGCGAGCGCACCGGGCGCGGCAAGGCGATCGACCTCGCCCTGTTCGATTGCGGCGTGGCGCTGACCTCCTATTACGGGCTGGAGGCGCTCGCCCGGGGCATCGATCCGCCGCGCTACGGCAACGCCCACCCGTCGATCGTGCCCTACGGGGTGTTCGAGGCGGGAGACGGGCCGGTGGTGATCACGGTCGGCAACAACGCCCAGTACCGCCGGTTCTGCGAGCAGGTGCTGGAGCGGCCGGACCTGTGCGCCGACCCGCGCTTTGCGACCAACCTCGACCGCTCGAAGAACCGCGCCGCCTTCATCCCGATCCTGGATGCCGAACTCGCCAAGTGGGAGCGCGCGCCGCTGATCGCGCGCCTGCGCGCGGCCGGCATCCCCTGCGGCGAGGTGATGGGCCTGCGCGAGGCGCTGACCTGTCCGCGCGCCCGGGAGGCCGGTCTGGTGGTCGAGGGCGCCGACAACGCCCACGTCATCGCCCCGCCCTACCGGCTCGACGGGCGCCGGCTGCCGGTGCGCCGCATGCCGCCGGGCCTCGGGGATTCGAGCGCCGAGATCCTGGCCGAGCGGCTGGATGTGTCGGCGCAGGCGCGGGACGCGCTGGTGGCGAAGGGCGTGGTCCGGTAGCGCGCCTTCAGCCCTCGACGGCGCCCAGCCGGGCGCGGGCATCGTCCAGCACCCGGGTCAGGGCGTCGTCCCAGGCGACCCGCGGCTGCCAGCCGGTGGCGTCGTGCAGGCGGGCGGAATCGCCCGCCGCCAGCGGGATTTCGTTCGGGCGCACCCGCTCGGGGGCGATCCGGATCTCGAACGGCACCCGGGCGCGGGCGCGCAGGCCGTCGAGGACGCTGGCGATCGTGCGGGGGACGCCGGAACTGATGTTGAACACGCTCCCGTCCGCCAGGGCTTCGGACCGGCCGATCAGGTCGGCATAGGCGCCCGCGACGTCGGCGACGTCGAGGAAATCGCGGTACGAGGACAGGTTGCCGACCTCGAGGAGCGGTGCCGCAAGGCCGGCCTCGATCCGGGCGATCTGCCCGGCGAAGGAGGCCACGACGAAGCGCTCGTCCTGGCCCGGGCCGATATGGTTGAACGGCCGCAGCACCACGAGCTTCACGCCGATCCGGGGCAGCAGGTCGCGCAGCAGCTGCTCGCCGACCCATTTCGACCGGGCGTAGGTGTTGCGCGGCAGGGGTTCGGCCGCCTCGGACAGCGCGTGGCCGGCCAGGAAGGCACCGCCATAGACCTCGCCCGAGCTGACGAAGAACAACGTGCAGCCCGGCACCGCCTCGACGGCCGCCACGAGGTTCATCAGGCCGTTGACGTTCACCCGCCAGGTCTGCCCCGGCCCGGTGGCGGACTGGCCCACCGAGGCGAGGCCGGCCAAGTGGAGGATCTCGGTCGGCCGGAAGCGCGCCACGAAGGCGCCGAGGGCCGCCTCGTCCAGGAGGTCGATGCGCGCGTAGGTGACGCCCTCCGGCAGGCTCGGCGCTTCCCCGCGGCCGATGCCGACCACCCGGGCGCCCGATCCGGTCAGGAGCGGCAGCACATGGCCGCCGACGAAGCCCGCCGCGCCGGTGACGAGGATGCGTCTCACGCCAGGCCTGCCGATCCGTTCCACGGGGTCATCATCATCGTGCAGTCCCGGACGAGATCAGGCGTTGTCTCCCTCAACGAGAAGGCAGCGATATAAACCCGCGCACCGGCAAGGAAATGGGATCCCGAAAGGTACGAGACCCTTCGGCAGGGTGCAGGGCTCCGCCCCGCACCCATAAGGGGTCGAAGACCTTTCGAAACCCTGGCTCGTCAGTTCATCGTCCGGGTGCCCCAGCGGGTGCCCATGCGGCTCTGGGCGCTGCCGGGGGAACTGCCCGCGTCGGCGCCGATCGCCGGCCCGGACGCGGTCTGCGGCCTGTGCTGGGAGCCGGCCGCCATGGGCGTCGAGGCCACCATGTCGGGCACCTCGGCGAGGTGTTCCTCGTCGCGATCGGTGGCGAACTGGCCGGCCTTACGGAACGGCCAGAGATAACCCGGAACCACCGCCTCGGCCGCGGTCGGGCTGATACCGAGCGCCTCGATGGTCCGGCCCTCGGCCTTGGCGGCCTCGGACACGACGTTGTCGTTCTGGAGCAGGATCACCTGGTCGCGGGTGAGCTTCAGGCTGTCGGGCAGCAGGCCGAAGGTCAGGGTGTGGGCGACCTCCAGGAACCGGGCCTGGAGCTTGGCCACCGGCAGCGGCAGGTCCACCACCGCGCGCTTCCGCTGGATCGTCTTCAGCATGTAGCGGACGAGGTGCTCGAGCGTCGCGACTTCGGGGCCGCCGAGCTCGTAGACCTTGCCGCCCGGCACCGCGCCATCGACGGCCCGGGCGATCGCCTCGGCGACGTCGCCCACGAAGACCGGCTGGAAGCGCGACTGGCCGCCCGCCAGCGGCAGGACCGGCAGCGCCCGGGCCAGCCCGGCGAAGCGGTTGAAGAAGCTGTCGCCCGGCCCGAAGACCAGCGAGGGCCGGAACACCACCGCGTCCGGGCAGGCGGCGAAGATCCGGGCCTCGCCCTCCGCCTTGGTGCGGGCGTAGTGCGACGGCGAGGCCGGATCCGCCCCGATCGCCGAGACGTGAATCATCCGGGCACCCTGCCGGGCTGCGGCGCGCGCGATCTCGCCCGCGCCTTCGACCTGCAGGCGTGCGAAGCTCTGCGAGCCGGTCTCCTGCAGGATGCCGACGAGGTTGATCACCACGTCCGAGCGCTCGGCCGCGCGGGCCACCGATTCGGGGTAGCGCAGGTTGGCCTGGACGGCCACGATCTGGTTGACCTTGCCCAGCGGCTGCAGGAACAGCGCCAGGTCCGGCCGGCGCACCGCGACGCGGATCCGGTAGCCGCGTTTGGCGAGCGCCCGCACCACGTGCCGGCCCAGGAAGCCGGAGCCGCCGAAGATCGTCACGAGCTGGGATTGCGGGCGCAGGGGGCCCGTTGCTGCGGTGGATGCGGGCATGCTGTCCTGAGGCGTGTTCTGTGGGCCGGTCATCGCCGTGGTCTCGGGCTCCTCGCGCGCCCCGGGGCGCCGTCATGCGGGCCTACTTAGCCTAAGTTCGGCGCCTTGGGAGCCGCCCATGCGCGTCGCGGCGCGATTACCGTGTCCTGGCGCCGGATGCGACCGGGAACGGGCACCGCGCCCGCGCATTTCCACGGACGACTTCGCCGGGCCGTCCGCCGGCCGGGACGCGCCGGGGACCATGATGATTCTAGGGATGCTCGTCTCGGCGGTGATCGCCGTCTTCGGACTGCTCGTCGCGCTGGGCCTGATCGGCCACCCGATCGATGCGCAGCTCGTCACCAATTACGGCTGGAGCATCCTGACCATCGGCGTCGCGCTGTTCGTCCTGTTCGCCTATCGCCGGTTCAGCCGGACGCGGGGCCGGCGCTCGGTCTGACCAACGGGATCAGGCGACCTTGATCCGGCGGCGGATCTCCCGCGCCACCGCCGGCCGGCCGTCGGCGCCCCGGCTCACCGAACGCGGCGCGCCGACCGTGATGCTCTGGCTCTCGCGGGCGATGAAGGCGGTGGGCATCTCCGCCTTAAGGTCCGCCTCCATGTCGCGCAGCGCCGTATCCGAATGGGCCGGATGCAGGTGGATGATCGCCAGCGCCTTGACCCCGGCCGTCCGGGCCAGCTCGACGCCCTTCTGCCAGGTGGAGTGGCCCCAGCCGCGGCAGGTCGGATACTCGCCGTCGGTGAACATGCCGTCGTAGACCATCAGGTCGGCGCCTTCGACGAACCGCGCCAGCTCGGGATCCGGCCAGGGGTCGCTGTGCTCGATGTCGCTGATCAGGCACAGGCGCTGGCCGCCATGCTCGAAGCGATAGCCCACCGAGCCCTGCGGGTGGTTCAGCAGGATCGTGTCGACCCGGGCGCCATCCGGGAACGTCAGGGACTGCCCGGCCTCGAAGCCGTGATGGTTGAACGTGCAGCACAGCCTGTCGAGCGTAACCGGGAACAGCGGCGGCGCGAACAGACGATCGAGCGTCGGGCCGGCCGATTCGCCGCCGAGATTGCCACAATAGGTGTTGATCACCCGGTCGCAGTCGAGGACTGCCGGCTTGAAGAACGGGAGGCCCGCCGTGTGGTCGAGGTGCAGGTGGCTGAACAGGAGGTCGACTTCCCGGGGGAGATCGGTGCGGTGGCCCTGACCGAGGTTGTAGATGCCGGAGCCGGCATCGACCACGAACATCCGCTCCCCGCAGCGCACCTCGAGGCACGGCGTGTTGCCGCCGAATTCGGCGTATTGCGGACCGCTGACCGGCGTCGAGCCACGGACGCCCCAGAATCGGAGGACGAGGCCCTCGTCGGCCGCACGGATAGTCGGCTCGGAACACTTGGACATGGCGATCACGAATCTGCGGACAGTCGGTCCCGATCCGTTAGAATCGAAACCCCGTCGCCGTTCCGGGAAGGTAGCGCTGATTACGGCAGGCCGACGGGACAGGAGTACCGCTCATCCCCTGCCTTACAATGAATTGGGGGGTCGCAGGCCGTCGTGATGTGCGTCCGCGCACACGGACGGGCCGCGCCCCGGCGCTGCGGCTCCCTTAGAATCGCGCGGCGGATGCGACAAGCCCGGCGTTGGCGCTGCCGGGAATCAGCGGCCCGCCGACCGCGCCCGGGACCCAACCCAGGCCCGCCGCCAGCATCGCGGGCAGGCCGTCGCCGTAGCGCGCCGGGAGCCGGCCAGCCAGCGCCCCGAACGGGTCCGGGGCCCGGTCGTAGACCGGGACGAAGCCCGCCATTCGCCGCAACGCGAGGGCGGAATCGGGGGCGGCCCAGGCGGCCCACACCGCCTCCGGCACCGGCCGCGGCGCCCGGTGACCCGGCACGACCACCACCTCCTGGCCGGCGAAGGCCAGCGCCTCGGGGCGGCTGACGTCGCCGACCGCGCCGCCCCGGGCGGTGTAGGCCGCCCAGAAGGCGTGCTGGCCGCCGTCGGAATAGGTGGTGCGCACGGCCGGCTCGCCGGATTCGGCGAGCGCCGCCATCCGGGCCTCCTCGATGGCGCGGTGGGTCGCGACGGCGGCTTCCCGCGCGGGGTCCCGGGACGGCGCGAAGGCGTAGCGGCCGGCGACGACCGAGACCTGCAGCTCCTCCTTGCTCGCCTCGAACCGGTCCGAGCCGGCCTTGAGCTCGCGCCAGAACCCGATGTTCGGGTCGGTGCGGTGGCGGGCCATGTTCTCGGCACTCATCCGGAACGGGTAGGACTGGAACTGGAACGCCGCCTGCCCGCCGTTCAGGGCCTCGCGGGCGATGGCGTAGATCTCCCCGACCGTGCCGTCGGTCATGGCGAAGCAGCCCATCGACGAGCAGATGCCGTGCACCATCACGGCCGAGCCGGTGCCGCCATGGGCGCGATCGTAGGCGTTGGGGTAGCCGACATCGAAGGACAGGTAATAGTGCGAGTTCGGGTTCATCTGGCGCCGGGGCACCGAATAGAACCCCTCCGGGGTCTGCCGGTCGCCGCTCTTGCGCTTGGGGCCGAGCTGGCCGGACCAGCGGCAGATCGGGAAGGTCTTGATGTGGACGTACCCGGCCGGGCCCTTCTTCCAGACCTCGATCTCGGATTCCTTCTTGTAGGCCCGGAACAGCACCGGGGCGGCGGCACTGGTGCCCTTCTGCGCCATCAGGGCGAGCGTCGCGGCCGGGATCGGCGCGTCGGCCTTCCCGGCCTGCGCCGCGACGGAACCGCAGACGGTCAGCAGCACGAGGCCGGCGGCGAGGGATCTCGGTATCGGGAGGGGCATGAACCGTCCGCGCCGCATCGGCCGGAGGGGAACACGGCCGTGCACGGTCCGCGGAGGCTGACCGGGCATTGCGGCCGTCGTGAGGCCGTCGCGCCCGTGACGACCGCCGGTCACGCCAGGGCTGGCTCCGCGCCGACGGCGCCCGCGGCCTCGATGGCCTGGGGGGCGACCACGGCGCTGTTCTCCACCGCGATCACCGCGTCGAACGGCGCGATCCCGTCGGGTACCCCCGA
Organism: Methylobacterium sp. CM6246; assembly: GCF_054818005.1. Lineage (NCBI taxonomy): Bacteria > Pseudomonadati > Pseudomonadota > Alphaproteobacteria > Hyphomicrobiales > Methylobacteriaceae > Methylobacterium > Methylobacterium sp. CM6246. The sequence continues at coordinate 3,025,200 of NZ_JBTXKY010000001.1, read as the reverse complement.
TTCGGGCAGGCAGACGATGAAGCCGCGCCCGGCCCGGGCCTGCCGGAGCCGAGCGAGGCGCTCGCGCACGCCCTCGACCTTGCGCTCGTCGGGCGCCACCGCGACCACCAGGATGTCGGGCTCGCGGGCGAGGCAGCGCCCCAGCTCGATCGCGACGCGCTCCCGGGCGTTGATCGCCCCGTCGGCCAGCGCGCCGGTGCTCGGCTGGATCTCGACCTTGCTGTCCAGGCCGAGCCCGTAGACCGAGGCTTCGAGGCCCTCGTCGGCGAGCACGCGCTGCACCAGTGCCCGCACCCGGGGCTCCGCGTTGGCCTCGCCGAGGCTGATCCGGCCGAACAGCAGGTTCTCCTCCAGGCTGGCGGCCGGATTGACCCGGCCGGGATCGTGGAACTCGACGGCGCCGGCGAGGTGGGGCGGCAGCATCCGGGCGAAGGAGCGGCGCGCCTGAACCAGCCGCTGCTCGAACGCGGCGTCGATCAGCCCGAAGCGGTGGCGGGATTCGCTGTAGCGCAACGCTAGGCCGATCAGCCGGGTGCGGTCGCGCTGGCCGGCCGACCCGCGGCGCAGGCTCGCGGCATTGGGCAGGCGGACCACCAGATCTTCGAAGTAGCCGCGCTCCGAGGCCTGGAACAGCGAATAGTTGTCGAAGAGCGAATGATCGTTGGGCAGGTCCGCGAAGATTTCCACCGTGCTGCGCGCCACCGACAGGCCGATCTCGGTGAGCGGCCGCACCAGCTCCTCGGCCTCCAGCACCGCCCTCAGGTACGGGTGGCGGGCGAACCGCAGGGGCGCGAAGGCCCCCCCGACCGGTTCGCCGAACAGGATGTTCTCGCCGATGCTCGCCTGATGGTTGTAGCGGGCCGGGTCGAAAGGCTCGACCAGGCGCTCGGCCCCCTTGGCGGCGAGGGCCGCCCGCATGGTCCGGCGGGCCGTGACGATCGCCGCCGCGAGCCGGGGCTGGCTCGCCGGGTCGAGGCGGCCGGTCAGGCCGCGGGCGTAGACGAAGCCGTCGAGCCCGGCGAGCCGGCTGATCCCGATCAGCCCGATGTCGTCGGGGGCGTTCGCCGGCTCGGTGCCGTAGAGCAGGTTCTGCCGGAGCGAGCCCTCGATCAGGATCGCCTCCCCGGCCGCGAAGGCGATGCGGCGGGCGCGCTCCGCGGCATCGAAGCCGCGCAGGTCGGAGCCCGCGTAGGTGACCGCGCCCGCCGTCGGCTCGACCTGGCCGGCCAGCACGGCCGCCAGCACCCGGGCGCCGCTGCCCCGGCTGCCGGTGATCGCCACGTGGCCCGGCATGGTGACGGCGACGTCCACGCCGGTCAGGCGCTCGCCGGTCGCTGCGTCGAAGGCGCCGACGCCCTGGGTCGCCAGGATTCCGGACCGGGGCAGCGGCTGCGGTGCGAGCCCCGGCCTGGGCGCCCGGGCCTGCCGCCCCTCGAGCAGGGCTATGATGCGGGCGAGGTCGCGGAAGCGCGGCCGGACGGATTTGCGCACCGTCCAGAGCCGGGCGCAGATGCCGGCGAGCCAGCCGGCGAGGCCGAACGCCCCGGTGGCCGCGAGCAGGGCGGCTGGATCGACCGGCGGCGCCGGCGGGCCGCCGGTCTCTGCGGAGCGCCACAGGGCGGTGCCGATGGCGATGGCCGGGAGGATCACCGCCAGGGCCAGCGCCGGGGCCCGCGCGTAGGCCAGCCGTGCCTCGGCCCGGGCCACCATGGCGCGCGTCGCCGCGACCCGGGCCGCGATGCGTGTCCGTTCGAGGGCGGCGGCTCCGTGGACGCGAACGGCCGGCAGCCGACGGACCAGGTCGTTCAGGTTCGTCTCGGCCCGGGCGCTGGAACGCAGGCGCAGGTCCTGCCGGTCCCGGGCGCGTTCCAGGACCAGCCCGTAGGCGAGCCCGATCGCCGCCAGGCCGACCGCCGCGGCCGGGATCAGGCGTGGGGCCGCGAGCGCCGCGAAGCCGAGCGCCAGGAGCAGCGCGGCGAGCGTCATCGCCGGCAGGACGATGCCGGCGGCGAGCAGCCGGTCGCCCCGGCCCAGCACCTCGCCGACCAGGCGGGCCAGGCTGCGGGCCTCGTCGCGGGCTCCGGCCGGCGCGTCGAGGATCGCCTGCAGGACGCTCTCCCGGACCGCGTCCGCGGCCCGGTTCTGAGCCTTGAAGCACAGGCGCGCCACGATCCAGCCGATTCCGGCCAGGGCCAGCGCGCAGGCGGCGATGCACAGGAAGGCGGCGAGCTCCAGCTCCGCCGGGCGCATCGGGACACCGTGCGTCAGCACGACGTCGCGGCCCGGCAGCGACAGGGCGAGCCGCAGGAACGGCAGCGTCAGCGCCTCGTCGCGCGGCAGCACCGCGACGAGATCGCGCAGACACAGCAGGGCGAGCGCGCAGAGCGGGGCGCCGACCCCGACAGCGAGGCCGGCCGCAATGGTGTGCAGGCGCCGCGCCGCGCGCCAGGTCAGGACGATGGGGTCGGAATCCATAGGGGTCCGAGGCAGGTCCGGGGTGGGGCGGCGACGGGATCGGGCCGCCGCGCCCGACAGGTCAGGCAGCGCATAGGCCTTCGCGCCGCCGGCGGGAAGTGTCGCGGGCTCGGCACGAGAGGCGCCCGGCATGGTGATCCATGTTCTAGCCCCCGTCTGGAAAAGCTCTAGGTTCCTGGGTGAGGGCCGGCCGCTTTGGTCGCATTGCGCGGGCGGACCGGTGCACCGCACACTTCAACCTGGGATCAACGGTGGGGCGACGCTTGCGGCGAGGGGGTGAGCAGATCGAGCCCGGCGACCGAACCCGCCTGCCCGGCGGGTTTTGCGGCTCGTTGCGCGGGCGCATCTGCCTCCTACGCGGGAGCGCCTGCCCCCTGCGCGGGGCCGCCTGATGGCGCAGCTTTTCACCCCCGGCGCGGACGCGACCTACCGGCTCGCCCTGATGACCGGTGTGGCCTGCCTGGTCGGCCTGCCCGTGTTGGCGGCCGGGATCGTGCGCTCGAACTACGTCACGGGCGTCGGCATCGCGCCGGCCCAGCCCCTGCCGTTCAGCCACAAGCACCATTCCGGCGAGCTCGGCATCCAATGCCGGTATTGCCACACCACCGTCGACAAGGAGGCCACCGCCGGCATCCCGCCGACCCATACCTGCATGACCTGCCACTCGCAGATCTGGACCGGGTCGACGATGCTCAAGCCGGTGCGCGACAGCTACGCGCAGGACAAGCCGCTGGAATGGGTGCGGCTGAACAAGCTGCCGCAATACGTTTACTACAACCACTCGGTGCATGTGACGAAGGGCATCGGCTGCTCGACCTGCCACGGCGACGTGACGTCGATGCAGATGACCTATCGGGCGAACGCCTTCGAGATGCAGTTCTGCCTCGATTGCCACCGGGCGCCGGAGAAGTACGTGCGCACGCCCGATCAGGTCTGGAACATGACCTGGAAGCCGCCGGCCGACCAGGCGACGCTGGGTCCGAAGCTGGTGGCCGAATACCATATCCGCGGCGGTGCGCGGCTCACCGAGTGCGGGATCTGCCACCGATGACGCACACTTCCGACATCGCGGCGTTGCGCGCCAAGCTCGCCGGCGGCGACGGCCCCCGCTTCTGGCGCAGCCTCGACGCCGTCGCCGACAGCCCGGAATTCCGCGACTACCTCGCGGCCGAGTTCCCCTCGGCGGCCCGCCTCGCCGCCGCCCCGGAGCGGCGCGGATTCCTCAAGCTGATGGCGGCGTCCTTCGCGCTCGGCGGCCTCACGGCCTGCGGCGCGGAGGGCGGGCGCGATTACGAGGTGCCCTACGTCAACCAGCCCGAGCGGATCGTGCCGGGCACGAACCTGTCCTACGCCTCCTCGGCCGTGTTCGACGGGTTCGGCAACGGGATCCTGGTCACCACCCGCAACGGTCGGCCGCTGAAGATCGAGGGCAATCCCGATCACCCCTGGAGCCGCGGCGGCACCGACGTGCTGGCCCAGGCCTCGGTGCTCGGCCTCTACGACCCGTTCCGCTCGCAGGCGGTTCAGCACCTCGGCAAGCCGAGTTCCTGGGCGGCGTTCCGGACGGCCCTGCAGACGCAGATTCCGGCCTGGCGCGAGGCCGGGGGTGCGGGGGTGGCGCTGCTGACCGGACCGGTGACGTCGCCCACCGTCGCGGCGCAGATCGCCCGGATGCGGGCCGCCTACCCGGCGCTGCGCTGGTATGTCGGCGCCGGCACCGGCCGCGACGCGATCTACGAGGGCGCCCGCCTGGCCTATGGCCGGCCGCTGGAGACGCAGCCCGATTTCGGCCGGGCGCGCACGATCGTGTCCCTGGACGGCGACTTCCTCGACCTCGGCCCCGGCCAAGTCGGCCTGTCGGGGCGCTGGAGCGCGGCCCGTCGCGCCGCTTACGCCGAGGGCCGCCTGTTGAGCCTCCACGCCGCGGCCCCGACCCCGACCCTCACCAGCGCCAAGGCGGATCACGGCGTCCCCGTCTCGGCCGGACGCCTCGAAGCCCTGGCGCGGGATTTTTTGGCGGTGACTTCAGGCGCCGCGGCGCCGGCCGGCGACGATCCGGTCTCCCGCTGGACGCGCCGCGCCGCCAAGGCCCTCACCGAGGCGCGCGGCGCCGGCATCGTCACGGCCGGGCTGACGGCGAGCCCGGACCTGCACGCACTGGTCCACCGCCTCAACGGCGCGCTCGGCAATACCGGGGCGACCCTGCGGCACACGATGCCCGTGGCCGAACAGGGCTCCGGGACGCTGGCGGACCTGGCGGAGGAGATGGAGCGCGGTGCCGTCAAGGTCCTGATCGTGCTCGGCGGCAACCCGGTCTACGACGCCCCGGGCGCCCTCGACTTCGCCGCCCGGATGGAGCGCGTGCCGCTCAAGATCCATGCCGGGCTCTACTACGAAGAGACCGGCGCGCATGCCGACTGGCACCTGCCCGCCGCCCATCCGCTGGAGAGCTGGGGCGACGTCCGGTCCCTCGACGGCACGGTCGGGCTGATCCAGCCCACGGTGGCGCCGCTCTACAACGGCCGCACCCTCCAGGACATGCTGGCCTTCCTCACCGACGGACGCGGCGGTGAGGAAGGCGCCGACGCGCTCGCCCTGCTCAAGGCGCGCTGGCGGACCGAGGGCGAGGACGCGGCGGCGTTCGAGGCGCGCTTCTCCGATGCCCTGCGCCGGGGGTTCTGGCCGGACAGCGCGGCTGCGACCGAGGAGGTCGCGCTCACGCAGGAGGCCGGCGGCGCCGAACCCTCTACCGGGCCCTCTGCACAGCCCTTTGCCCAGCCCCCCGCCCGATCCTCTGCCGAGGCCGGGATCGAGGTGGTGTTCCGCCCGGATCCCACGGTCTGGGACGGTACCCATGCCGACCTCGCCTGGTTGCAGGAACTGCCGAAGCCGCTCACCAAGGTGGTTTGGGAGAACGTGGTCGCGCTCAGCCCGCATCTGGCCGAGCGGGAGGGTGTCGCGACCGGCGACATCGTGCGGGTCGAGGCGGAGGGGCGCGCCGTCGAGGGCGCCGCCTGGATCCTGCCGGGCCAGGCCGCCGACACCGTGACGCTGAGCCTCGGCTACGGCCGCAGCGTGCCCGACCACCTGTCCAGCGGCCTCGGCTACGACGCCGCCACCCTGCGCCCGGCCGGGACGCCGTGGCGGCTCTCCGGCGCGCGGCTGACGAAGACCGGACGGCGCCGCATGCCGGCGACCACCCAGCATCTCGGCACGATGGAGGGGCAGGACATCGTCCGCGTCCAGGCCGTCGGTTCCGCGCCGGTGGGCGATCCCAAGGGCGCGCCGGCGCCGGCTTCGTTCTACCCGCCGCCGGAGAGCCAGGACCGCTGGGTCGCGGCGCAATGGGGCATGGCGATCGACCTCGACGCCTGCATCGGCTGCAACGCCTGCGTCACCGCCTGCCAGTCGGAGAACAACATACCGGTGGTCGGGCGCGCCGAGGTCGAGCTCGGCCGCTGGATGGGCTGGCTGCGGGTCGACCGCTACTACGCGGGCGGGCTGGACGCGCCGACGACGCATTTCCAGCCGGTGCCGTGCATGCATTGCGAGCAGGCGCCCTGCGAGGTCGGTTGCCCCGTGGAGGCGACCCTGCACGACAGCGAGGGCCTGAACCTGCAGGTCTACAACCGCTGCGTGGGCACCCGGACCTGCCAGAGCTACTGCCCGTACAAGGTCCGCCGCTTCAACTACCTGGACTACACCGGCGGCATGACCCCGGTGCAGCAGCAGCAGCGCAACCCCGAGGTCACGGTCCGGGCCCGCGGCGTCATGGAGAAGTGCACCTACTGCATCCAGCGCATCACGGCGGCCCGGATCACCTCGGCCAAGGACGCCCACGCGCCGATCCCGGACGGCGCCGTCGAGACCGCCTGCCAGGGGGCCTGCCCGACCCGGGCGATCACCTTCGGCAACGTCGCCGACCCGGGAAGCCAGGTCTCGGCCGCCCGCACGGACACGCGGGAATACGCGCTGCTCGGCCACCTCAACACGCGCCCGCGCACCACCTACCTGGCGGGGCTCGCCCCCGCCGCCGATCCGGCCGGACGGGAGGGCTGAGCATGTCCGGCGCGCTCGCAGGCGGTTCGCTGATCCGGCCGGAGGAAACCCTCCAGGGCATCGGCGGCGCGGTCACCGCGATCCCGCTGACGCATCCACGCAACCGGCGCTGGTGGATCGCCTTCGCGGGGGCTGCGGCGCTTCTCGGCGTGTTCGGCTTGACCCTCGGCTACCTGCTCTACGCGGGGCCTGGGATCTGGGCCAACAACAACGCCGTCGTCTGGGCGCTGGACATCGCCAGCTACGATTGGTGGATCGGCGTCGCCTCCGGCAGCCTGCTGGTCTCGGCGGTGCTGCTGCTGCTCGGGGCCGAGTGGCGCGGGGCGGTGAACCGCATCGCCGAGACCCTTGCGCTGCTCGCCACCGCGGCGGCCGGCCTCTATCCGATCATCCATCTCGGTCGGCCGTGGTTCTTCTTCTGGAACCTGCCCTACCCCAACACCTACAACCTGTGGCCGCAGTTCCGCTCGCCGCTGCTGTGGGACGCGATCGACATCGTGGCCTTCCTGGTGATCTGCGTCAGCCTCTGGTTCATCGGCCTGCTGCCCGACCTCGCCACCCTGCGCGACCGCGCCTTCGGGGAAGCGATGCGCCAGGCCGACGCGAAGGCGCCGACCCGCCGGCTCGCCCTGCTGCGCGCCCAGGTCTACGGCATCGTCGCCTCCGGGTGGCGCGGGTCCGCGGCCCATTGGCAGATCTGGGTCCAGGCCTACCGCACGGTGGCGCTGCTCGGCGTGCTGCTGGTGGTCTCGGTCCAGACCGGCGCCTCGGTGATGCTGGCGGGCTCGCTGATGCCGGGCTGGCACAGCACGCTGCTGCCGGTGAGCTTCCTGGTGAACGCGGTCTATTCCGGCGTCGGCATGACGGCGGCGATCGTGGTGCTGATCCGCGTCGTCTACGGCCTCGACGCCCTGGTGAGCGTGCGCCACCTCGACGTGCTCGGCCGCCTGCTGCTCGGCCTCGGCTGCGCCAGCGCCTATTGCTACGCGGCCGAGTATTTCGACACGTTCCTCAACGGCGACCCGGAGGCGCGGGCGGTGCTGGCGCGGCGCATGACCGGCGACCACGCGCTGGTCTCCTGGATGGCGATCCTCCTGTTGGTCCTGCCCGCTCAGGTGCTGTGGTCGGCCCGGGCCCGCACGGCGCCGCTCGCGCTCGCCGCGGTCGGGCTCCTGGTGGCGGCCGGCGCCTATGCCGACCACGTCATGGTGCTGGTCGTCACTCTGACCCAGGACTTCCTGCCGTCCTCGCGGCTGCCCTACGGGGTGGATCCCTGGGGCGTGGCCACCTTCGCGGGCTCGCTCGGCCTGTTCCTGACCCTGCTGCTGCTGTTCCTGCGCTACCTGCCGGCGGTCTCGATCATCGAGAGCCGCCGCCTCGCCCTGGCGCGCGCCCCGGGCACCCAGGCCGCCGCCCGGGAGGCCGTCTCGCACGCCGCCCCCCGCCCGGAGGAGGATCCGGGGCCGGCGCCGCTCTGGGGCGTGTCCGCCACCTTCGCCAGCCAGGCCGACCTCGCCGCCGCGCTCCAGGCCGTGTCCGGGATCAGCCCCCCGGACCAGGTCCATCTCGACGGGCACGGGCCGGTGCCGATGCCGCGGACCCTGCGGTCCCTCGGCCTAGAGGGGCGCTCGATCCTGCCCTACGCGCTTGCCGGCGCGCTGCTCGGCGGCGCGGGCTTCTACGCGATGTGCATCTACGCCACGGCCTACGACTACGTGTTCCTGATCGGCGGGCGTCCGCGCCTGTCCTGGCCGTCCTTCGTGGTGCCGAGCATCTCCTTCGCGATGATGACCGGCTGCATCGCGATCCACCTCGCCCTGCTGGTGCTCAACCGCTTGCCGCGGCTGAACCACCCGGCCTTCAACATCCCGGGCTTCCTGCGCGCCTCGGACGACCGCTTCTTTCTCTCCGCGGAGGCGCGCGACGACCGCTTCGACGCAGGCCGGTTCGAGCGCCGGCTCGCGGGCCTGGCGGCCGAGGCCGGGCGCCCCCTCGAGATCCGCAGGATCCCGCGATGAGGCGCGCCGCCAGCCTCCTCCTCGTCGCGGCTTTGCCGGGTCTCTCGGCCTGCGGCGAGGCCAACATGGACGACCAGGCCCGGGCCAAGACCTGGGACCGCAACCCGTTCTTCCCCCGCCAGATCACCATGCGCCAGCCGGTGCCCGGGACCGTGCCGCGGGTCGATCCGGCCCGCGAGGCGCCGCAGCCGCAGACGATCAGCCGGGACCTGATCGACCGGGGCCGGGAGCGCTACGGGGTGTTCTGCACGCCCTGCCACGGCCAGGATGGGCGCGGCGGGGGCATGATCGTGGCCCGCGGCTTCCCGCCCGCCGGCGACCTCACCGCCGAGCCGCTCCGCCGGGCCCCGGCCGCCGAGATCTACGGCGTCATCGGCAACGGCCGGCGCGCGATGTTCGGCATGGCCCAGATGATCCCCTCGGCCGACCGCTGGGCGATCGTCGCGTATGTCCGGGCGCTCCAGCTCAGCCAGGACGCCGTGGTGGCGGGCCTGCCCCCGGACGACCGGGCCCGCCTGGAGGCGACCCGATGAGCCGGCCCGTGCTGATCGGCCTCCTCGGGCTCGGCCTGCTCGCCGCCTGCTGGCTCGCGGGCGGCTGGCGCGGCGCGGCGTCCTCCTACCTGGCGGCCTGGCTCGTCCTGCTGGCGCTGCCGGTCGGCGCCCTGCCGGTGACGATCGTGGCCGAACGCTTCGGCAAGCGCGTGCGCGAGCGCGGCGGGATCGAGATGCTGGCGGGCCTGCGCCGGCTCATGGCGCTGATGCCGGTGGCCGCGCTGCTGGGGCTGCCCCTGCTCGCCGCGGTGCCGGTGCTCTACCCGTGGGTCGGGGCGGCGCCCCGCACACCGCTGGCGGCTTTCTGGTTCATCACGCCGTTCTTCGTGGCCCGGGTGATCGCGTATCTCGCCGCCTGGACCTGGCTGTCGATCCGGTTCGCGCGGCCCTTCGACGAGCCGGGCGAGGGCCGCACCGTGCCGGCGGTGGGCCTCCACGCGGTGGTCGGCACGCTGTTCACCACCGACGTGATCGCCTCCCTCGACCCGAGGCTCGACTCGACCCTGCTCGGCCTGTTGGTGATGACCGCCTGGAGCGGGCTGGCCTTCGCGGCCGCGATCCTGCTCGCCTGGGAGGAGCCGGAGCCGGTGGGCCGCGGGCGGACGGCGCCCGGGCGCGGCCGGCTGGTTCCCCTGGTGGTCCTGCTCGGGCTCTGGGCGTTCATGCACTTCGTGCAGTTCCTGATCGTCTGGTCCGCCAACCTGCCCCCGGAGGTGGCCTGGTACTTCGCCCGGGGCGGCAGCCTCGGGCGCGGGCTGTCGATCGGCGCCGGGGCCGTGGTGGTGCTGGCCGGGCTCGCGACCCTGCGGCCGGGCCGTCCGACCACGCGGGTCCTGGCCGGCGCGGCGCTCGCGGTGCATGCCCTCGAGATGTTCTGGCTGGTCACCCCGGCCCTGCGCGACCGGTTCGTGCTCCGCCCGGTCGACGGGTTCGCGGCCCTGGCGGTGGCCTGCCTTGCCGCCGCGCTCCATCCGCTCTTGCGCGCGGCGCCGGGCGCCCGGCGCGCCGGGAGGTCGGCATGAGCGCGCGTCCCGGTCCCGGCCTGATCCCGGCGATCCTGGCCGGCTTGACCCTGCGCGGCAGCGGCCTGCTCGGTGGTCGCTCGGGTCGCGCCACCGCGCCGGGCACGCCGGCCAACGCCCCGCGCGACCCCGACGATCCCGGCTATGAGACCCGGGACGTCAAGGTCCGCAACACCACGCTGGTGATGGCGGGCCTGGCGCTCTCCGTCCTGACGGTGATCGGCACGATGGTCTGGATGAGCGCCGCGTTCAGCGCGAGCCAGCGCCGGGCCCTGCCGCCCCTGACGCCGCAGCAGACCGCGACGCTGACGCCGCCGCCCCCGAACCTCCAGGCGGATCCCTACGCCGACCTCGACCGCCAGCGGGCCGCGACCGGGGCGCGGCTCTCCGGCTACGGCTACAGCGATCCGGCCCGCACCCACGCCCGCATCCCGGTCGATCGGGCGATGGACCTCGTCGTCGGCCGCTCCCTCGACGCGCCGGAACGGTAGGCAGGATGACGCCGAACCACGCAGCCCTGGAGCTTTGGCCCGCCGCGGTCTCGGGCACCGCGACCGAGACGGACCTGCTCATCCTGGCCTTCACGGTCCTGACCCTGCTGCTGACCGTGCCGGTCTTCGTGGCAATCACCTATTTCGCCCTGCGCTACCGCGAGGGTTCGGAGGCGGATCGCAGCCCCTCCGGCATCCGCTCCAACCTCATCGAGATCAGCTGGATGCTGATCCCGTTCCTGCTGACGCTGATCTTCTTCGTCTGGGGCGCCCGGGTGTTCATCGCCTCCAAGAACGCCCCGCCGGACGCCATGGTGATCGAGGCGATCGGCCGGCAATGGATGTGGAAGTTCCAGCATCCCACCGGTCAGGCCGAGATCAACGACCTGCACGTGCCGATCGGCCAGCCGATCCGCCTGCGCATCATCAGCCAGGACGTGATCCACGCCCTCTACCTGCCGGCCCTGCGCCTGCAGGTGGCGGCGCTCCCCGACCGCTACACCGATCTGTGGTTCAAGGCCGACAAGATCGGCACCTACCACCTCTATTGCTCGGAATATTGCGGCACCGACCATTCGGTGATGGGCGGCGAGATCAGCTTCATGAATCCCGGCGACTACCAGGACTGGCTGACCCATTCCGGCGCGCAGCAGGGCAAGGTCGCGGCCGGCCGCACCCTCTACGAGGCCTATGGCTGCGCCGGCTGCCACGATCCCGGCTCCTCCGTGAAGGCCCCGAGCCTGGCCGGCCTCTACGGCAGCCCGGTGAAGCTCGCCGACGGCCGCACGGTGACGGCCGACGACGCCTGGCTGCGCGAGAAGATCCTGAACCCGAACGGCGACCGCCTCGCCGAGGGCTACAAGCAGGTGATGCCGAGCTTCGCCGGTCGGATCCCGGAGGGCGAACTCGGGACGATCATCGATTTCCTCAAATCCTACACGGCGCCGGCCTCCGGCAAGGCCGCGCAGGCCACTCCATGACGGCCAATCCATGACGGCGACGAGGGCGACACCATGAGCGCATCGGGCAGCGTCGGCGGCACGGCCCGCCGCGAGCCGCACGCGCCGGAGGCCACCCTCGGGCGCAAGGCCGACTACCTTCACGCAGATTCGACCCTGCGCTCGTGGTTCCTCACCACCGACCACAAGCGCATCGCGATCCTGTACCTGGCCTCGATCACCGGCTTCTTCGTGATCGGGGCGGTCGCGGCCGGCGTGGTCCGGCTGGCGCTGATCGTGCCCAACGGCGCGATCATGACCAACGACACCTACAACAAGGCTTTCACCATCCACGGCGTGGTGATGGTGTGGTTCTTCCTGATCCCGTCGATCCCGGCGACCTTCGGCAACTTCCTGATCCCCCTCATGATCGGGGCGAAGGACCTGGCGTTCCCAAAGCTCAACCTGACGAGCTGGTACGTGTTCATGGCCGGGGCGTTCTTCACCCTGGTCTCGCTGGTGCTCGGCGGGGTCGACACCGGCTGGACCTTCTACGCGCCGCTCTCCACCGCCTTCTCGAACACCTGGGTCCTGCCGGCCCTGATCGGCGTCACCATCGTGGGCTTCTCGTCGATCCTGACGGGGCTCAACTTCGTGGTCACCATCCACACCATGCGGGCACCCGGCATGACGTGGTTCAAGCTGCCGATCTTCGTCTGGGCGCACTACGCCACCAGCCTGATCTTTCTGCTCGCCACGCCGGTGATCACGACCGCGCTGATCCTGCTGATCATGGAGCGGGGCTTCCACATCGGCGTGTTCGACCCGGCCTATGGCGGCGACCCGGTGCTGTTCCAGCACCTGTTCTGGTTCTACTCGCACCCGGCCGTGTACATCATGGTCTTGCCCGGCATGGGGGTGATCTCGGAGATCGTCCCGGCCTTCGCGCAGAAGAAGCTGTTCGGCTACCGGTTCGTCGCCTACGCGTCGATCGGGCTGGCCTCGGTGACCTTCTTCGTCTGGGGCCACCACATGTTCGTCAACGGCCAGAGCGACTTGGCCTCGCTGGTGTTCTCGGCCCTGTCGTTCGCGGTGGCGGTGCCGTCGGCCGTCAAGGTCTACAACTGGACCGCGACGATCCATAAGGGGAGCTTACGGCTCGATACGCCGATGCTCTACGCGATGGGCTATATCGGGCTGTTCGTGCTCGGCGGCCTCACCGGGCTCTACCTCGCGACGCTCGCCATCAACCAGCACATCCACGCGACCTACTTCGTGGTCGCCCACTTCCACTACATCATGGTCGGGGGCACGGTGCTGGCGTTCCTGGGGGGGCTGCACTTCTGGTGGCCAAAATTCACCGGGCGGATGTACAGCGAGCCCTGGGGCCGGGTCTCGGCGATGCTGATCTTCATCGGCTTCAACGTGACCTTCTTCCCGCAGTTCATCCTCGGCTATCTCGGGATGCCCCGGCGCTACGCGACCTATCCGGTCGAGTTCCAGCTCCTCAACGTGCTGTCCTCGGCCGGCGCCACGATCCTGGCCGCCGGCTACATCTTCCCGATGCTCTATCTGGTCTATTCCCTGTGGTTCGGCCGCAAGGCACCCGCCAACCCCTGGAACGCCAAGGGGCTCGAATGGGAGACCGGCTCGCCGCCGCCGAAGCACAACTTCCTCTCTCCGCCGGCGGTGCCGCGCATCCCCTACGATTACCCGATCCAGGCCCAGGAAGCCCAGGACCAGCACGGATGAGCAAAGGGCTGGCAGACGGCGTCGGGGTCGCCCGCGCCGGGCATTTCGAGACGGTGGCCCAGCAGCGCGCCGCCGCGACGCTGGGCATCTGGGCCTGGCTGATCACCGAGCTGCTGCTGTTCTCGGCCCTGTTCCTGGTGGCGCTGATCGTCCGGATCCAGCACCCGGAGGCGACCGTCGCGGCGGCCAAGCACCTCAAGTTCTGGATCGGCGCCACCAACACCGTGGTGCTGATTTGCTCCAGCTTGACCATGTCGATGGCGATCGAGTTCTCGCGGATCGGCTGGCAGCGCGCCATGGTCCGGGCGATGCTGGCCACCGCGGCGCTGGGCGGCCTGTTCCTGGTGCTCAAGGGCTACGAGTATTACGCGGACTGGGACGAGCACATGATGCCGTTCCTGGGCAGCCGGCCCTTCGCGCTGGCCGAGACACCGCCCGCGCGGCTGTTCGTGAACCTGTATTACGTCGCCACGATCCTGCACGCGGTGCACCTGTTCACCGGCATCGCGCTCCTGCTCGGCATGACTTGGATGGCCGCGAAGGCCGGCTTCCTGTCCCGGCACCAGAACTGGATCGAGGTCTACGGCCTGTACTGGCACTTCATCGATCTGGTCTGGATCCTGGCCTTCCCGATCCTCTACGTGGTCAACCGGTAGGATGCGCAATCCCCTCGCTGCCTTGAGCGCCGACGACCGCGCCCTGCTCCGGCGCCGGCTGCGCACGCCGGTGCTGACCTTCCTGGCGCTGCTGGCGCTGCTGGCCGTCAACGTCACCCTGGGCGCCACCCTGCCCTTCGCCCAGGTCTGGATCGTCGAGCTCCTGGTCGTCGCCGTGATGGTGGCGCTGATCCTTCTGGTCTCCATGGAGGTGATCCACGAGCCGCCGCTGATCCGGCTGTTCTCGGGGATCGGCTTCTTCTGGGTCGCCATCATGTTCGGCATGACGCTGACGGATTACCTGGCGCGGTGACGCCCATGAATTCCGTCGTCCGGGCGTCAGGCGGCGCCAACACAGTGTCGTGATCCGGTCCGATGCACCGAGCCGGCTTCCACTTCGGCGCCACGCACTCTAAACGTCGCCCCGTCCCCGCTCGGCTCCGGCTTTATCCTGATGTGCGAATTGCTCGGCATGAGCGCCAACGTGCCGACCGACATCCGCTTCTCGTTCGCCGGGTTGGCCAGGCGTGGCGGCGAAACCGGCCCGCATGCCGACGGCTGGGGCATCAGCTTCTACGACGGGCGGACCTGCCGCAGCTTTCACGAGCCGGAGCCGAGCTCGCGCTCGCAGCTGGCCCGGCTGCTGCGCGACATGCCGATCAAGAGCCGCATCGTCGTCGCCCACGTGCGCAAGGCCAATCGCGGCCGGGTCAGCCTGGAGAACACCCATCCGTTCGCCCGGGAATTGTGGGGCCGCCGGTGGACCTTCGCGCATAACGGCCAGCTCAAGGGCGTGAAGCGTCTGCCGCTCGGCGGGTTCATGCCGATCGGCTCGACCGACAGCGAGCACGCCTTCTGCTGGATGCTCGGCCGCCTCCAGACCCGGTTCCAGGCCCTGCCCCGTCCCGCCACCCTGGACCGCGCCGTCGCAGACCTCGCGGGCGACCTGCACGCCATGGGCGTGTTCAACATGCTGCTGACCGACAGCCGCACCCTCTACGCCCATTGCGGCAAGCGCCTGTGCTACCTCACCCGCCGCGCCCCGTTCGGCACCGCCACCCTGATCGACGAGGATTGGCAGGTGAATTTCGCGCAGGAGACCTCGGAAAGCGACGTGGTCACGGTCGTCGCCACCCAGGCGCTGACCCGCGACGAGCGCTGGACCGACCTCGCCCGCGGCGACGTCCTGACCCTGCGGGACGGGGCGATCCGCCTGTTGAGGCCGGCCGGAGCGTCTTAAGTCCTACTTGAGCGAGGGTGCATGCCGCCCCCCGATGCGCTAGAACGACCGTAACAGGAGCGCATCGGCCGGGCTTCAGGGGAGTTCGGCCGGCAAGCGATCCGCCTCGACCGTCCCGGACCGCAGGTCGAGCCACGATAAGCTGACGAGCGCGATACGCATGACCCGCGACGACACCGACACCGCCCTGTCCCACGAGGACGGGCTTCGGGATGCGCTTCGGGATGGCCGCCCGAATCTCGCCCCGAACATCCGCACACATCTCGGCGAGCACCTGCGCACGGTCTACGAGCGGATCGGCGAGGAGGTGCTGCCCTCTCGCTTTGCCGACCTGATCGAGAAGCTGGAAGAGGCTCTGCGCGCCCGCGGCGAGGCGATCGAGCCGGAGTTCCGCAACGGCCTGCTCGCGGCCGTCCCGTCCTTGCGCGCCTTCGCGCTGTCGCTGACCTCGAACCCCGCCCGCTCCGACGACCTCGTCCAGGACACCCTGCTCAAGGGCTGGCAGCATCGCGCCCGGTTCCAGCCGGGGACCAACCTCAACGCGTGGTTGTTCACGATCCTGCGCAACATCTTCTACTCCGATCATCGCAAGCGGGTCCGCGAGGTCGAGGACCAGGACGGCTCCTACGCGGCGCGGTTGGCCACGGCCCCGCACCAGGGCGACCGGCTCGATGTCGAGGACCTGCAATCGGCCCTGGCCAAGCTGCCGCCGGACCAGCGCGAGGCGCTGGTGCTGGTGGGTGCCGAGGGCGTCTCCTACGAGGAGGCCGCCACGATCATGGGCTGCAAGGTCGGCACCGTGAAGAGCCGGGTCAGCCGCGCCCGCGGCCGCCTGGCGGAGCTGCTGGGCTACGACGAGGAGGATCTCGGCTCCGATCGGTTCATCCAGTCGGCGATGCCCAAGGACGCGTAGGGCAAGGACGCGTAAGGATCGCGCCGGGCGGTCCGTCCCCGCCCCGAAAAAAGATGCATCCGAATCCGAGGATCGGACGTTACCGGCCCGAGCTTCGTCGCCTCGCTGCGGCGGAACGCCACGGAATGGAGATGTCCCGCATGACCTTCAAGACCCTTATCGCAGCCTCGGCTCTGGCTCTGTCACTGCCCCTCGCCGCCCAGGCCCAGGGCACCATCCCGGGTGCCGAGCGTGGCGCTGCCGCCGGCAACGACGCGGCCGGCCCGATCGGCGGGATCGTCGGCGGTGCCGTCGGTGCGGCCACCGGCACGGTGGGCGGCATCCTCGGCGTCGACATGGCGCCGCGCTTCCGCAGCTACGTCCGCGAGCGCAACGTCCGCTCGTACGATTACGACGGCCGCGTCGCCGTCGGCTCGACCCTGCCGTCCTCCGGCGTCACCTACTACGACGTCCCGAACGAGTACCGCGTGCAGCCGGGTTACCGCTACACCGTCGTGAACGACCGTCCGGTGCTGGTCGATCGCGGCCACCGGATCGTTGAGGTCATCGACTGATCGCACGGGCCGGTCCCGCGCCGGCCCCTCGGGCCCCGGAGCGACCCGCTCCGGGGCCCGTCCTCGATCCGCAGGACGACGGAGGCGCAACGGTTCTCCGGCGAAGCCGTTGATACGCCACGTGAACCATGAGGCGACCATGAGCCAGGATCCGAGCGACCCCGGCGCGACACTGCCGGAACCGGTGCGCGATCACCTCGGCCAGCAATTGCGCGGCGTCCTGCCGGTCGGGACCGACAAGCCCCGCTTCCTCGGGGACGATCCGGTGCCGGACGCGTTCGAGCCACAGATCCGCCGGCTCGAGACTCGGCTGAAGACCCATGAGGAGGGCACGGAGGCGGTTGGCCAGGCCCTCGATCAGATCCTCGATGCCCTCGGCGTGAAGCCGGACGGCGCCGACAAGTCTCAGGTTTAAACGCCAAGTCTCGGGTTTGAAACGCGATGCCGTGTCAGACCCGCGGCTTCTCGGCCAGCAGATCGCGGATCTCCGACAGGAGCTTCACGTCCGCCGGGACTTCGGCCACCGCCTCGGGCTTCTTGGCCTCGGCGTTCTGCAGCTTGTTCATGGCCCGGATCACCAGGAACAGCACGAAGGCCACGATCATGAAGTTGATGGTCAGCGTTAGGAACTGGCCGTAACCCAAGACGGCGCCTTGCTTCTTGGCGTCCACATAGGGCAGCCCGGCCTGCACCTTCGACGAGAGCGGGATGTAGTAGTTCGAGAAATCGAGCCCGCCCGTGATCGCCCCGATCGCTGGCATGAACAGGTCCTGCACGGCGGAATTGACGATCGCCCCGAAGGCCGCGCCGATGATCACGCCGACCGCGAGATCGACGACGTTCCCGCGCAGGGCGAACTTCTTGAATTCCTCGAGCATGCACAGTCCCCCGCCGATCCCGGGGGCAGACTACGGAAGATCGCTCGGAAAGCCAGCGCGGCGCCCGCCTATCCCCCGCTGATCGTCGGCGCTGCCGGCTCGTCGACCGCGGTGGCCGCCTCGGCCTTGGCGCGACGGCGGTATTGCGCAGCGACCACCGGGATGGTCAGCAGGTAGCCGCCGCTCACCGCCACCAGCGCCTCGAACGGATAGCTGATCAGGATGCCGAACGCGGCGACGCCGAGCAGGAAGATGGGCAGGACGAGGCTGCGCGGCACCCGCTTGCCCATGGTCTTCCCCGAGAAGGTCGGGACCGTGGACACGACCAGCAACGCGATGGCGAGCACGTAGATCAGGATCGCCGAGGCGATCCAGCCCTCGGCGCTGAAGCCGAGGAAGTGCAGGTAGAGCGGCAGCATCGCGGTCAGCGCGCCCGCAGGGGCCGGCATGCCGACGAAGAAGTCCTTCTTCCATTCCGGCCGGTTCGGATCGTCCAGCATGGCGTTGAAGCGCGCGAGCCGCAGGGCCATGGCGATGGCGAAGATCAGCGCTACGATCCAGCCGGCGGATTTGAGGTGGAACAGCGCGAACCCGTAGAGGATCAGCGCCGGTGCGCAGCCGAAATTCACGAAGTCGGCCAGCGAATCGAGCTCGGCCCCGAAGCGCGAGGTGCCCTTGAGCAGCCGCGCCACCCGCCCGTCGATGCCGTCGAGCACGCCGGCCGCCACCACAGCGATGACGGCGGGCTCGAACTTGCCCTCGAAGGCCAGCCGGATCGCGGTCAGCCCGAGGCAGAGCGCCATCAGGGTGATCATGTTGGGCGCGATCATCCGGAACGGCACCGGCTTGAACCGGCGCGGGCGCGGCTCGTTCGGATCCGGCGCGAAGGGCGGGAACAGGTCGTCCATGGCCGTCTAGATCCGCTTGAACTGCCGTCCGGGGCCGCCGCCGAGGTCGGCCAGCACCGTCTCGCCGGCCACGGCCTTCTGGCCGAGTCCGACCAGCACGGTGGCGCCCGCCGGCAGGTAGACGTCCACCCGGGAGCCGAACCGGATCAGGCCGAACCGCTCGCCCACCGACAGCACGTCGCCGGCCGAGACGAACCCGACGATCCGCCGCGCCACCAGGCCGGCGATCTGGACCACGCCGACGCGCTTCGCCTGCCCGGCATGGCTGGTCTCGATGACCATCCCGTTGCGCTCGTTGTCGTCGCTGGCCTTGTCGAGCTCGGCGTTGAGGAACAGGCCGGGCGTATAGTGGATCTGGCCGATTCGCCCTGAGACGGGCACCCGGTTCACGTGGCAGTCGAACACGTTCATGAACACCGAGACCCGCAAGGTGGGCACCTGCGGCAGGTCGAGCTCGGGCGGCGGCAGCACGGTGGCGATCAGGTTGACGCGCCCGTCCGCGGGCGAGACCACGAGCCCGTCTTCCACCGGGGTGATCCGCTCCGGATCGCGGAAGAAGTAGCAGACCCAGAGGGTGAGGATCAGGAAGATCCAGCCGAAGAACTGCGAGAAATAGCCGGCCAGCACCGTGAGCACGATGCCGATCAGGATGAAGGGATAGCCCTCCTTGTGGATCGGCACGAGCGTCCGACGGATCGTCTCGATCAGGTCTGTCATCGTGTTCCGGTTTCAACGGCGCCGCGGGCGGGCGGACATGTCGGACGCGCGGATGGCAGCCCGCCGGGCCGGCGTCAACGTGTCGGGGCGTTCCGTCTCTCTATCAGACATGCGTCATCGTCCCCACCCGCCCGCGGCGGCCAGGCATGGTCCAGCAAACCCGACCCAGGGGATGCGGGACGCCGCGAAGACCCTGGCGTCGACCATAGCTGCACGGCATCCACGATTGCGCCCTCTGCCGACACCTCTGATACAGTTCTCCCCTGATGGGCAGGCTGCGCACGCGACGACGGCGTGAGCCGAGCGCGGCCGCCCAGGATAGTGCCGCCGGTCCGGTCCGCGGCCGCAATGGAGGAAGCCGCCCGGTGCAGAAGCTCGCCATCCTCGGCCTCGGCGCCATGGGCCACCCGATCGCCCGCAACCTCGCGGCCAAGCGCCTGTCCGATTCCGAGACCGTCGTGGCGGTGGATTCCGACCCGGCGCGCCTGGCCGGGCTCGACGCGCCGGGCCTCGTCGCGACGGCGGATCGTGCGGCGGTCGACGGCGCCGCGGTGCTGTTCCTGTGCCTGCCGAACGGCGACGTGGTCGAGGCGGCCCTGTTCGGCGCGGATCGCCTGGTCGAGCGGCTGGCGCCGGGGGCGATCGTGGTGGATCTCAGCACCATCGCGCACGCCAAGGCGCTCGCGATCGGGCGCGCCGTGGCCGCGACCGGGCGGTGTTTCGTCGATGCCCCGGTCTCGGGCGCGCCGGCGGGCGCCAAGGCCGGGACGCTCACGGTGATGTGCGGCGGCGACCCGGAGCGCGTCGCGGCGGTCCGGCCGCTGCTGGAGCGGATCGGCACCAGCGTCCTGCATATGGGGCCGGCGGGATCCGGCCAGCTCACCAAGACGATCAACAACGTGCTCTACGACATCAACATCGCGGCGCTGGCCGAGGTGCTGCCGATGGCGGTGGCCATGGGGCTCGACCCGGAGCAGATCGCCCAGGTGGTCACCACCGGCACGAGCCGGAGCTACGCGGCGCACTATTTCGTGCCGCGCATCCTCCAGGGCCGCTTCGACGAGGGCTACCCGATGGGCGCGGCCTACAAGGACCTCGTCGCGGCCGCAGCGATCTCGGCCGAGGGCGGCTATCCCATGCCGGTCACGGCCGCCGCCACGGCGACCTACCAGACTGCGCTACGCCAGGGCCACGGCGACCGCGACAAGGGCGCGATGGTGCTGCCGTTCGAAGCCTTGCTGGGGGTGAAGGTCCGCTCCGGCGGTTGAGCCCCTGCCCTCGCGGCTGCGCTCCGTGAAAGGCTTCAATCCACCGCCGGCGCGTGCAGCTCCGCGTCGGTGAACCGAGCCTGCTCCTCCATCACCAGCTGGCCCAGCTCGCGCTTGATGGCGTTGAAGTCGGCGCTCGCCGGGTCCCGGGGCCGGGGGATCGGCACGGTGACGTCGCGCTTAATGCGCCCGGGCCGGTAGGTCATCACGAGGATCCGGTCGGCCAGGTAGATGGCCTCCTCAATCGAGTGGGTCACGAACACGATCGTCTTGCGTGAATCGGCCCAGATCCGGAGCAGCTCGTCCTGCAGCGTGCGGCGCGTCAGGGCGTCGAGCGCCCCGAACGGCTCGTCCATGAGCATCACCGGCGGGTCGAGGGCGAGGATGCGGGCGATGGCCACGCGCTGGCGCATCCCGCCCGACAGGTCCTTCGGGTAGCGGGTGCGGAAGTCCGACAGGCCGAGCGTCGCGGTGATGCGGTCGACCGTCTCGGCGGCCTGGGCGCGCGGCACGCCCTTGATATCGAGGCCGAAGCGGACGTTGTCCTCGACGCTCATCCACGGGAACAGGGCGTATTCCTGGAACACCATGCCCCGGTCCGGGCCGGGATCGACCACCGGCTTGCCGCCCACCGTGATCGTGCCCGAGGTGAGCGGGCTGAAGCCGGCCATCGCGTTGAGCAGGGTGGACTTGCCGCAGCCCGAGGGCCCGAGCAAACACAGGAACTGGCCCTCCGGCGCCGTCGCCGAGATGTCCTGAAGGGCGGCGACGCCCGAAGCGCCGCTGCCGAACACCTTGACGGCGTTCGCGACCACGATCTCTGCCGACATCGTCCGGGTTACCGCTCCAGGCCGCGATGCCAGCGCAGCAGGTGATCGTTGAGGCGGCTCATCGCCCCGTCGATGATCAGGCCGAGGATGCCGATCGTCAGCATGCCGCCGATGATCTTGTCCGACCACATGTATTCCCGGGCCTCGAGGATCCGGTAGCCGAGCCCGTCCGAGACCGCGATCATCTCGGCGACGATCACCACGATGAAGGCGGTGCCGATGCCGATGCGCATGCCGGCGAGCACGAACGGGCTCGCGGCCGGCAGGATCACCCGGCGGAACATCGTCCAGGAGCCGGCGCCGAGGTTGCGGGCGGCGCGGATGTAGATCGAATCGACCTGGCGCACCCCCGCGATGGTGTTCACCAGGACCGGGAAGAAGGTCCCGAGCGCGATTAGGAACAGGGCCGGCGGGTTGCCGAGCCCGAACCACACGATGGCGAGCGGGATGTAGGCGATCGGCGGGATCGGGCGCAGCACCTGGAGCAGCGGGTTGAACAGGGCGTAGAGCCCGTCGTTGGTGCCGAGCACCAGGCCGACCGGGACGGCGAGCCCGGCCCCGATCAGGAAGCCGGAGACCACCCGGGACAGGCTCGACGCCGCGTCGTGCGGCATCTCGCCGGAGAACAGCCAGGACAGATAACTCTCCTGGCCCGGATCGTACGGCAGGGCCGGCAGCAGGCCGGACCACCATTTCACCGCCACCGCGCTCGGCGGCGGCAGCACCACGGCCGAGACGAGCCCGGTGCGGCTCGCCAGCTCCCACAGGATCAGCAGCGCGACCGGAACCAGGACGCCGCGAAGGTCGCGCAGGGCCATCGGATCACTCGACCTTCAGGTCGGCCTTGGCCTTGTCGAGCAGATCGAGCTTGACCCACTCGGCATCGCTCTTGGGCGGGTTCTGCATCTTACCCAGCCCGTACTTGACCATGTAGTCGGTGGTGACCTGCATGTGCCCCGCCGGCATGGCGTAGGTGTAGCTCGCGTTGGCCATGCCATCGCGAAAATCCTGGCTCGTGAGCTGACCCTTGAACACCTGCTCGCGGACGTATTTCTCGGCGAGCGCCGGGTCGTCGATGAAGGCCTTGGTGGCGGCCACGAACAGGCGCAGCACCTTGGCGGCCACCTCCGGCCGCTCGGTGTACATCTTCTCGGTCATCACCAGGGGCCGCACCGGCTTGCCAATCGGCGTGTCGTAGGGCTTGACCAGCTCGACGCCCCAGCCGGCGCTGATCGCCTGGGTCGATTGCGGCTCCGACTGGCAGATCACGTCGACGTATTTCTGCCCCAGGGCCTGGTTCAGGTCGGCGTAGTTGTTGAAGTAGGTCAGCTGGACGTCCTTGCCCGGGCGCTCGGACCAGGTCAGCCCGTGCTTGTCGAGCTCGGCCAGGAGCATCAAGTCCTGCGTGCCGCCGCGCACCGTCGCGACCTTGAGGCCCTTCAGGTCGGCCGCGCTCTTGGCCGGCAGGTCCGGCCGCTTGAGGATGCGCACGCCGCCGTCGGCGAAGCCCGCCACCACCACCAGCTTCACGCCGTTGCCGCGGGCGGCCACCGCGCCGTCGCCCCCGGAGGCCGCGATGTCGATCTGGTCCACGGCCATCGCCGGGTAGATGTCGGCGCCCTTGGCGAACTGGCGCTCGTCGATCTTCAGGCCGTATTTCGGCGCGATCTCCTTCATGTAGGAGATGGCGCCGTAATGGGCGAATTTCAGGTTGCCGAGTCGGACGACATCCTCCGCCCGGACAGTGCCGCCGAGGGCGACCAGCATGGCGCCGGCCGCGATCAGGCCCTTCAACATCGATGTCTCCCCCGACCGGACGGCATGAGCCGATTCGCAGCGGGGCCTTCATGATGGGCCGTTCAGCGCAGTATAACGAATACAGCCGGGGAAGTAATCCGCCTTCCGATGTCCTATTCCACCGGTTCAGTCGCCGGCACGGCTCCGCGCCCGGCCCGGATCGGCAGGACCGGGGCGTCGGCGCGCTGGAGCACTTCGAGCGCCGCGTCGGCCTCGCGCTGGCGGTCCCAGAGCGCCGCATAGATGCCGCCGGCCTCCAGCAACTCGCCATGGGTGCCGCGCTCCGCGATGCGGCCGTGGTCGAGCACCAGGATCGCGTCGGCATTGACCACCGTGGACAGCCGGTGGGCGATCACCAGGGTGGTGCGCCCGCGGCTGACCCGGTCGAGCGCCGACTGGATCTCGGCCTCGGTGAAGGAATCCAGCGCCGAGGTCGCCTCGTCGAGCACCAGGATCGGCGGCGCCTTGAGGATGGTCCGCGCGATGGCGACCCGCTGCTTCTCGCCGCCCGACAGCTTCAGGCCGCGCTCGCCGACCGGGGTGTCGTAGCCCTCCGGAAGGCCGGAGACGAAGCGGTCGATCTGGGCGAGCTGGGCCGCCTCGCGCAACTCCGCGTCGGTGGCGTCGGCCCGGCCGTAGCGGATGTTGTAGCCGATCGTGTCGTTGAACAGCACGGTGTCCTGCGGGACCATGCCGATCGCCGCGCGCAGCGATTCCTGCGTCACCGCCGCGATGTCCTGGCCGTCGATGCTGATCCGGCCGGCCGACGGCTCGTAGAACCGGAACAGCAACCGCGACAGAGTCGATTTGCCGGCTCCCGAGGGCCCGACCACCGCCACCGTCTGCCCCGCCAGGATCTCGAAGCTGACGCCGCGCAGGATCGGCCGCTCCGGGGTGTAGGAGAAGCGCACGTCCTCGAACCGCACCGTGCCGCCCGCGACCGTCAGCGGCGCGGCGCCGGGCCGGTCGGCGATCTCCGGGTTCTGTCCGAGGATGCGGAACATGTCGTCGATGTCGATCAGCGCCTGTTTGATCTCGCGGTAGATCATGCCCATGAAGTTCAGCGGCATCGACAGCTGCACCAGCAGGGTGTTGGCGAGCACGAAGCCGCCGATCGTCGTGCGCCCGGCCAGGATGTCCCGGGCCGCGAGCCACATCACGATCGTCATGCCGATGGTGAAGATCACCGCCTGGCCGGCATTGAGCACCGCCAGCGAGACGTAGGTCTGGGTCGAGGCTTTTTCGTACTTGGCCATCGACACGTCGTAGCGGGCGGCCTCGCGGGCCTCCGCGCCGAAATACTTCACGGTCTCGTAGTTGAGCAGGGAGTCGACCGCCTTGGTGTTGGCGTCGGTATCCGAGGCGTTCATCCGGCGGCGGATGGCGATCCGCCACTCGGTCGCCTTGTAAGTGAAGGCCAGGTACGCCCCGACCGTGAGGAACGCCACCAGCGCGTAGCGCCAGTCGAACTCGTAGGCCAGCACGCCGAGCACCAGCGCGAACTCGACGATGGTCGGAACCAGGGTCAGCACCATCAAGCGCGACAATTCCTCGATGCCGGCGCGGCCGCGCTCCAGCACCCGGGTCAGGCCGCCGGTCTTGCGCTCCAGGTGGAAGCGCAGGGACAGGCGGTGCATGTGCTCGAAGGTCCGGAGCGCCAGGCGGCGCACCGCGTGCATCGCCACCTTGGCGAACAGCCCGTCGCGCACCTGGGTCAGCGCCGACATGGCGATCCGCGATACGCCGTAGAGGGCGATGAGCAGCATCGGGGCCGCGAACAGGCCCGTGGGCAGCGGCGCGTCCTTCCCACCGATCGCGGCGACCAGGGCGTCGGTGATCCACTTGAAGGTGAACGGGGTCACCATGGTCACGAGCTTGGCCGCGAGCAGCAGCCCGAACGCCAGGAAGACCCTGCGCTGCAGGTCGGGCCGTCCGTGCGGCCAGAGATGCGGCCAAAGGCGCCGATAGGTGGCGAGCAGCCCGGGGCGCTCGGCCGGGTGTGCGGACCCGGCCGGGGGCGCGGTGTCGTCGGTCATGCGGGATTCGATGCAGGAGGAACGGCGGGAGGAAGGATCTTCCTCCTGCATATAGGCCCGTGGAACGGAGCGGGCACCCGCAGCCGCCGCAGGGCCGGTCATCCTCTCCAGAACGGCTTCCGGATCTCGCGGCGCAGGTGCCAGGGTTCGATGCCGGCATCCCGGAGCTGGTCCGGATGCAGGGCGGCGAGCAACCTCCGGGTCCGGATGCGCTGGAGCCAGAGACCCAGCAGGGACGGGACGGCGGACCGGTTCGCGGAGCGCGTGGGCCTGGCCGTGGACGGAGCCGCGGACGACAGTGTGACGATCGACATGGCGTAGGTTCCGGTGACGGGACGCAGTCCGGCCGGGATTGCGGGGGCAGGATTGAACCGATAGATATCTCGGATCAATCGAAACATTGCACTCGGAGCAATGATGCGGGCTTCGGATTATCGCACCGTCGCGGACGCGGTCGCCGGCGAGATCGCCTCGGGGCGTCTGCGCCCGGGCGACCGGCTGCCGCCGCAGCGGGACTTCGCCTATGCCCGGGGCATCGCGGTCTCGACGGCGAGCCGGGTCTACGCAGAGCTGGGCCGGCGCGGGCTCGTGACCGGCGAAGTCGGACGCGGCACCTTCGTCCGCTCCGAGCCCGGCCAGGCCGTGCGGCTCCAGCCGGAGCCGCCCCCGGCGGCGATCGACCTGCAGCGGACCCATTCGCGTTTGCCGGAGCAGGAGGTCGTGCTGGCCGAGACCCTGGCGGCCCTGGCGGGCGCGGGCGCCGAGATCGGGTTCAGCCAGTACGGTCCCGCGGGCACGCCCCGGGCCCGCACAGTCGCGGCCGACTTCCTCGCCCGCGACGGCTACGCGCCCCGGGCCGCCGACATCCTGTTCACCGGCAACGGCCGGCAGGCGCTTGCCGCCGCGCTCGCAGCCCTGGCGGCGCCGGGGGAGCGGATCGGTTGCGAGCCGCTGACCTATCCGGCGGTGCGGGGCATCGCGGCCCGGCTCGGGATCACCCTGGTGCCGCTGGCCATGGATACCGAGGGCGTGTGCCCGGATGCGCTCCTCCAGGCCCATCGGGCGACCCCGCTGAGCGGCGTCTATCTCCAGCCGACCCTGCAGAACCCGCTCGGCGCGACCATGGGCGCCGCGCGGCGGGCCGACCTCGCCGGCATCCTCGACACGGTCGGTCTCACCGCCATCGAG
Source organism: Methylobacterium sp. CM6246 (assembly GCF_054818005.1). Classification (NCBI taxonomy): domain Bacteria; kingdom Pseudomonadati; phylum Pseudomonadota; class Alphaproteobacteria; order Hyphomicrobiales; family Methylobacteriaceae; genus Methylobacterium; species Methylobacterium sp. CM6246. The sequence goes on along the minus strand of NZ_JBTXKY010000001.1, from coordinate 2,998,906 downwards.
GATGCGGTCTACGGCTTCCTCGCCGACGCGCAGCCGCTCGCCAGCCTGGCGCCGGACCGGACGATCCTGGTGGACAGCCTGTCGAAGCGGGTGATGCCGGCCCTCACGGTCGGGCTGATCGCCGGGCCCCCGCACCTGACCGACCGGCTCGCGGCCTCCGTGCGCCAGGGCGCCTGGACCGCGCTCGGGCTGTCGCTCGCGGCCGGCATGCACTGGATGTCGGGCGGATCGGCCGCGACCCTGGCGGAGGCTAAGCGCCGGGACGCGGCGTCACGCCAGACGCTCGCCCGGGAGATCCTGGCGGGACTCACGGTGGTCGGCGACCCCCGCGCCTATCACCTCTGGCTCGAATTGCCCGAGACGTGGCGGGCCGAGGCGTTTGCGGCGGCGGCGTTGCGCCGGGGCATCGCGCTGCTGCCGGCCGCGGCCTTCGCGGTGAATCCCGGCCACGCGCCGAACGCGGTCCGCCTCGCCCTGGCGACGCCGTCGCCGGAGGACCTGTCCGAGGCGCTCACGACCCTGCGCCGCCTGGCCCTCTCGGAGGACGACCAGATCGTGGACTGACGGGGGCGTCAGCCCCGCTTGTCGGTTGGCAGGATGAAGATCTGGCCCGGATAAATCCGGTCCGGGTCGCGGATCTGCCCCTGGTTGGCGTCGTAGATCACGGTGTAGCGCTCGCCCCGGCCGTAGGTGCGCTGGCTGATCCGCCAGAGGTTGTCACCCCGGGTGATTTTTGCCGTTGTGATCTCCGGCACGAACACCGCGCCGGCCCCGGTGGGGCTGCGCGCACCCGCGGCATCCTGGCTGAGGGCGGAGGGAGTGTCGGCCGCGCCGGCGCTGTCGCCTTGGGGGCGGCCCCCACCCTGCATGGCCGAGGAGGCTGCCGACCGCCCGGACGGGCCCTGCGGCCGATCCTGCCCGGCGCCTTCGCCGGCTGCGACGCGGGTCGGCTCGGGCACCGCGAGCGGCACCTCGGCGCGGGTGGAGACCTTGCCGGTGCGGGGATCGATCTGGTCGATCCGCACCTGATACTGGCCGGGCTTGACCCCGCGGCCGATCGTGAAGCTCGCTCGCCCGTCCGGCCCGACGCTACCCGGGGCGATCAGCGTGTCGTTCAGGTAGAGCCGGAGCTTCGCGCCCGGGATCCCGGTGGCGGTCACGAACAGCCGGCCGCTCTCCTGCACGTCCACGCTGACGATCTTGGCGGCCGGCGCCTTGCCGTCGGCGGGGGCTGCGGGCGCCGCCTTCGCCTGGGTCCCGGTCGCCGCCGGCCCGGGGGCGCCGGGCTGCGACAGCACGATCGTGGCGGCATCCGGGGCGGTCAGCGCCACCAGGGGCTGGCGGTCGCGGCCCGGGGCGACGTCCACCGCCACGCTCTGGCGTGAGTCTGCGACGCGGCCGTCCTTGGTGGTCATGCGCAGCCGCAGGGCGCTGGAGCCCGCCGGCAGCGCCGGCGGCACCAGGGCGAACTGGCCGTTGGCGTCGGCGGTCGCCCGGGCCACGGGCTTGCCGTCGACCAGCATCTCGATCACGGCATCCGGCGCGCCGCGCCCGGCCACCACGGCGTCGCCGTTCGGCTCGACCCGGACGATGTCGAAGCGCGGCACCTCGGCGGCGTCGGGCTCGGCAGGCTTGCCGTCGGGCGCCCGGTCGGCCGTGCGCGCCGCACCCGGTGCCGGATCGACGGCATTGCGCGCGTCCGAACGGGTGTCGCCGGGCTTGATCTCGCCGGGCTTAATTTCGCCGGGCTTGGCGCCATCCGGCCTGCTCGCCCCCGACGTGTCGTCGCGGAAATCGATGGGCGGCGCGCCGGCTTCGGCCGTCGCTCCGGGGGCGGCCAGGCCCCGCACGCCGCTCTGCGGCGCGGGCGCCGCGGCGGCGGGCGGCTCCGGATCGTGCCGGCCGATCATCCGCCGCAGGGACTCGCCGCCGAACAGGACCAGCACGAGGCCGAGACCGCCGAGGAGGCCGGCGAGCGCCAGGGCGAGACTGCGCCGCACCTGTCTCGACATCGCCACGAAGGCCTCCCTGCTCGTCCGGCCGCCCGGCGAATGGGCAACCTGCCCGCTCAAAAACCGTCGACTGCGGCGCCCATAATACCGTACATGGTCCCGACACCAAGCCGTCCCGCCGCTCCGGCGGGTGAATCCCACGCGAATTCAGCAGTTTGGCGCGTGGAGCGCCGGGCGCGGGGGTCTTTCTCGACGGCTCGCAACGGTTGCGTGATGGAGGGCGCCGGATGGCCCCGGTGAGGACTGTCTGTGTCTATTGCGGCTCCGGCTTCGGCGGAGACCCGGCCTTCCGGGCGGCTGCCGAGACCCTCGGCACGGCGATCGCGCAGGCCGGAATGGGCCTGGTCTATGGCGGCGGTGACGTTGGGCTGATGGGCGCCGTGGCGCGCGCTGCGCTGGCGGCCGGCGGCCACGTGACCGGCATCATCCCGGACTTCCTGCAGGCGCGTGAGCACATGCTCGACGACGTGCAGGAGACCATCGTGGTCTCCGACATGCACACCCGCAAGCGCCTGATGTTCGAGCGCTCGGACGCGTTCGTGACCCTGCCGGGCGGCATCGGCACCCTGGAGGAACTGGTCGAGCAGCTCACCTGGGCGCAGCTCGGGCAGCACCGGAAGCCGGTGGTGCTGGTCTCGGTGGCCGATTTCTGGGCGCCGCTGCTCGACCTGTTCGAGCACATGCGCCGCCACGGCTTCATCCGGGCTGGGTTGGACCTGAGCTACACCATCGCCCGGGACGCGGCCGCGGTGGTGCCGCTGCTGCGCGAGGCCGGCCACGAGCCGGACCCCCAGGCCGAGGAGACCGTCAAAGAACGGATGTGAGGCCGGGCCCGGCCTCTTGGCTCCTCGGACGCTTGGCTCCTCGGACGCTTGACCCCTCGGACGCTTGGCCGCGCCGGCGATCCGGAAGGTCGGTGTATGAGGCCGGCGCCGCCGCACGGGGCGGCGGCTGGCGGAGTCCGAGCATGCGCGTCCCGATCCTGGCGGCCCTGGCGCTCGCCTGCCTCGCCGCCGCGGCGTCCGCGGAGGCGCCGCCGGTCCTCCAGACCCTCGATTACGCCAACACCCGCTATTCCGACCTCGCCCAGATCGACGCCGGCAACGTCTCGCGCCTGAAGGTCGCCTGGACCTTCTCCACCGGCGTGCTGCGCGGGCACGAGGGCGCCCCGATCGTGGTCGGGAACCGGATGTTCGTGCACACCCCGTTCCCGAACGTGGTCTACGCCCTCGATCTGGATCACGACGGCAGGATCCTCTGGCGCTACGCCCCGCGCCAGGATGCGAGCGTGATCGCGGTGATGTGCTGCGACACGGTCTCGCGCGGTCTCGCCTACGCGGATGGGCGGCTGTTCCTGCAGCTGGCCGACACCACGGTCGTGGCCCTGGACCCGGAGAGCGGCGGGGTCCTGTGGTCGGTGAAGAACGGCGACCCGGCCCGGGGCGAGACCAACACCGCCACGGTCCTGCCGGTGCACGGCAAGCTCATCGTCGGCATCGCCGGGGGCGAGTACGGCGCCCGCTGCCACGTCACCGCGTACGACCAGGCGACGGGCCAGCGCCTCTGGCGCGCCTACGCCACCGGTCCTGATGCCGACATGCTGGTCGATCCGGACACGACCACCGAACTCGGCCGCCCGATCGGCCGGGATTCCTCGCTCACGAGCTGGGAGGGCGACCAGTGGAAGATCGGCGGCGGCTGCAGCTGGGGGTGGTTCTCGTTCGATCCGGCGCTGAACCTCGTCTATTACGGCACCGGCAACCCGGCGACCTGGAACCCGGCCCAGCGCCCGGGCGACAACCGGTGGACCATGGCGATCTTCGCCCGCGACCCCGACACCGGGCTCGCCCGCTGGGTCTACCAGATGACGCCCCACGACCAGTGGGACTACGACGGCGTCAACGAGATGATCCTGACCGAGCAGGTGATCGACGGACGCCCGCGCCGGGTGCTGACCCATTTCGACCGCAACGGCTTCGGCTACACCCTCGACCGCGCGACCGGCGAGGTGCTGTTGGCGGACAAGTTCGACCCGAGCGTCAACTGGGCGAGCCGGATCGACCTGGACCGCGCCTCCCCGGGCTACGGGCGGCCGGTGGTCGACAAGCGCTACGCGCCCGGCGAGGCCGACGAGGAGGAGGTCACCAAGAACATCTGCCCGGGGGCGCTCGGCGCAAAGAACCAGCAGCCGGCGGCCTACTCGCCGGTCACCCGGCTGTTCTACGTGCCGACCAACCACATGTGCATGGATTACGAGGCGTTCCGGGTGAGCTACACGCCGGGCCAGCCCTATGTCGGCGCGACGCTGACCCTGCACCCGCCCGAGGGCTCCGACCGAACCGGCGCGTTCATCGCCTGGGACGGGGCCAAGGGAAAAATCGCCTGGACGATCCCGGAGCCGTTCTCGGTCTGGTCCGGGGCGCTCGCCACCGCCGGCAACGTCGTCTTCTACGGCACGCTCGAAGGCTACCTCAAGGCGGTCGACGCCCGGGACGGGCACGAACTCTACCGGTTCAAGACGCCGTCGGGCATCGTCGGCAACGTCACCACGTACGCACACAACGGTCGGCAATACGTGGCGGTGCTGTCCGGGATCGGCGGCTGGGCGGGCATCGGGCTGGCCGCCGGACTGACCGACCCGGCGGACGGTTCGGGCGCGGTCGGCGGCTACGCGGCCCTGTCGCAGTACACGGCGCCCGGCGGCCAGCTCACGGTGTTCGCGCTGCCGGAGTGAGCCCGCGCGGACCCGTGCCGACGAAGTCCACGAACGCCCGCAGCGGCGCCGGCAGGTGCCGGCGGCCGGGATAGTAGAGGAACGGGCCGGAGAAGACCTGCCACCAGGGTTCCAGCACCGGCTCCAGGGCGCCGCTGTCGAGCTGCGGGCGCAGCCAGTCCTCGAACAGGTGGATGATCCCGGTTCCAGCCACCGCCGCCGCGACCGCGAGGTCGCTGGCGCCGACGCGTACGATCAGCGGGCCGGACGGATCCACGCGGACGATCTCCCCGTCGCGCTCGAACTCCCACGGCGCCGTCAGGCTGCCGCTTGGGAACCGGCCCAGCAGGCAATCATGGGCCAGGAGGTCGCGCGGATGCTCCGGGCGCCCGCGCCGGTCGAGATAAGCCGGCGCCGCCGCCGTGGCGAAACGCTGCCGCCGTGGGCCGATCGGCACCGCGATCATGTCCTGCTCCAGCCGCTCGTCGTAGCGGATGCCGGCGTCGCAGCCGGACGCCAGCACGTCCACGAATCCATCCTCGACCACCAGTTCGAGCCGGATCTCGGGATAGGCCGCCAGGAACGGCGGCACGATCGCGGGCAGGACGAGGCGTGCCGCGCTCAGAGGCACGTTGAGTCGGAGCGGTCCGGCCGGCCGGTCGCGGAACCCGTTCACCACATCGAGGGCGGCCTCGACTTCTCCGAGTGCCGGGCCGAGCCGCTCCAGCAGGCGGATGCCGGCCTCGGTGGGCGCGACGCTGCGGGTGGTCCGGTTCAGGAGGCGCACGCCGAGGCGCGCCTCGAGCCGGCGCACCGCCTCACTGAGGCTCGACGCGCTGCCGTTTCCGGCGCGGGCGCCCTCGCGGAAGCCGCCGGCCCGCGCCACGGTCACGAAGGCGGTCAGGTCCGACAGGTCCATCGTCATTGTTCGAGATCTCGCACAGCCCGTGCCGAACATCAGCGCTTATCCGATCAGGCCGCGCCGTCTACATCCGGGGCGCACACAGGAGATTCGCCATGACCGACATCGCGCAGGCCGGCACGTTCGCGCTCGGCGACCGCACCGTGAAACGCCTCGGCTACGGGGCCATGCAACTCGCCGGGCCGGGCGTGTTCGGACCGCCGAAAGACCGCGGGACGGCCGTCGCGGTGCTGCGCGCGGCGGTGGCCGAGGGGGTCGACCACATCGACACCAGCGACTTCTACGGGCCGCACGTCACCAACCAGATCATCCGCGAGGCGCTCCACCCCTATCCCGACGATCTGGTGATCGTGACCAAAGTCGGCGCCAAGCGCGGGCCGGACGCCTCGTGGAACCCGGCCTTCTCCCCGGAGGAACTCACGCGGGCCGTCCACGACAACCTGCGCAATCTGGGCGTCGACGCCCTCGACGTGGTCAACCTGCGCCTGATGTTCGACGCCCACGGTCCCGCGGAGGGCCCGATCGAGGCGCCGCTCACCGTGCTGGCGGAGCTGCAGCGCCAGGGGCTGATCCGGCGGATCGGGCTGAGCAACGGGACGCAGGCGCAGGTCGCCGAGGGCCGGCGGATCACCGAGATCGTCTGCGTGCAGAACCAGTACAATCTCGCGCATCGGGCCGACGACGCCCTGATCGACGCGCTGGCCGAGGCCGGCACCGCCTACGTGCCGTTCTTCCCGCTCGGCGGCTTCAGCCCGCTGCAATCCACCGCCCTGTCGGAGGTCGCCGCCAAGCTCGGGGCGACGCCCATGCAGGTGGCGCTGGCTTGGCTGCTGCGCCGGGCGCCCAACATCCTGCTGATCCCGGGCACCGGCTCGCTCGGCCACCTGCGCGAGAATCTCGCGGCGGCCGCGCTGAGCCTGCCTGACGACGCGATGGCCACGCTGGGCGCGATCGGGGCCGCGTGACCGGCGACGCGGCTGCCTACTTGGCCCCCTACTTGGCCCTACTTGGCCCGCAGGCCGGCCACCATCGGGCAGCCGCCCTCGCTCATCGGCCGGAACGCCTGCTCGGCCGGGATCGTCTCCAGCACCTTGTAGAGATCCCACTCGCCCTTCGACTCGGCGGGCGTTTTGGCCTCGAACAGGTACATCGGGTGGATCTTGCGCCCGTCCGGCCGGATCGTGCCCTTGCCGAACAGGGGATCGTCGGTGGGCAGCTCCTTCATCTTGGCCACCACGGCGGCGCCGTCCTTGGCCGAGTGCAGGGCCGCCACGGCCTTCAGGTAGTGCAGCGTGCTGGCGTAGACGCCGGCCTGGTACGAGGTCGGCTTCCGGCCGGACATGCGCGCGCCGAACCTGTCCGCGAAGGCCCGGGTGCCGTCGTTGAGGTCCCAGTAGAACGAGGCGGTGAACGCCAGGCCCTGGGCGACTTCGAGCCCCAGGGAATGGATGTCGGTGATGGCGATCAGCAGGGCGGCGAGCGTCTGGCCGCCCTGGCGGATGCCGAATTCATGCGCCTGCTTGATCGCGTTGGCCGCGTCGAGGCCGGCATCGGCCAGGCCGATCACCTGCGCGCCGGAGGCCTGCGCCTGCAGGAGGAACGAGGAGAAATCGGGGTTCGGGAAGGGCGTGCGCACGCCGCCCACGACCGTGCCGCCGCTCTTCTCCACCACCGCCTTGGTGTCGCGTTCCAGGGCGAGGCCGAAGGCGTAGTCGGCGGTGATGAAGTACCAGGACTTGCCGCCGCGCTTGAGCATCGCCTTGCCGGTGCCGTTGGCGAGCGCGGCGGTGTCGTAGGTCCAGTGGACGGTGTTGGGGGTGCAGGCCGGGCCGGTCAGGTCGGCGGTGCCGCCGCCCGAGTTGATGAAGGCCTTGTTCTTCTCCTTGGTGATCTGCGCCACCGCGAGCGCCACCGAGGAGGTCGGCACGTCGAACACCGCGTCGACCCCGTCGCGGTCGTACCATTGCCGGGTGATCGAGGCGCCGACATCGGGCTTGTTCTGGTGGTCGGCGGCCACGACCTCGACCTTCAGCCCCTGGGTCTCCGGCTTGAAATCCTCCACCGCCATGCGGGCCGCCACCACGGCGCCCTCGCCGGTGGAATCGAAGTAGACGCCCGAGCGGTCGTTCAGCACGCCGATCTTCACCGGCACGAGGTCGGCCGCGAGCGCCGCCCCGGCTCCGAGCGCGCACAGAAGCCCCGTCAGTGCCGCGACGCGGTGGCGGACCGTCATGTCTCACTCCCTGTTTCTTTGATCGCGGCGGCGTTGTTCGCCGCTCGGATGTCGTCCGAATGCAGTCTAGGCGGACCGGATCGGAGCCGATACCGGCCGGTGAGAGGATGCGGGCGATCCGTCAGGGTCTCCCTTCACCCGCGGGGCGCCAGCCCAAACAGCGCCCGCGCCTCGTCGGGCGTGGCCGGCTCGCGGTCGAGATGGGCCAGCAGGCTCACCGCTTTCTCCACCAGGGCGGCGTTGCTGGGCGCGAGCACGCCCCGGGACAGATAGAGGTTGTCCTCCAGCCCGACCCGGACGTTGCCGCCCATCCCGGCGGCCACCGCCAGGATCGGAAACTCCTCCCGGCCGATGCCGAAGGCCGACCAGACCGCGTCCTCGGGCAGCCGGGCGCGCATCGCCACCAGGGCCTCCGGGGTCGCGGGCGCGCCCCAGGGGATGCCGAGGCAGATCTGGAACAGGGGCGGCCGCGCCAGGTGCCCCTCGGCGATCAGGTGCCGGGCCAGCTCGATCTGGCCGAGGTCGAACACCTCGATCTCGGGCTTCACCCCGGCCTCGCGGATCTGCGCCGCCATCGCCCGCAGGTGCGCGGGGGTATTGAGGAACAGGTGCTCGCCGAAGTTCATCGTGGCGACGTCGAGGGTGCAGATCTCGGGGCGTAGCGCCGCGACGTGCCGGGTCCGGGTCTCGGGTGACGCGAAGGTGGTGCCGGGGCCGGCCACCGACGGGTCGGGATCGCCGGGCACGAACCGGCCCCCGGCCCCGGTGGTAAGGTTGAGGATCACGGCCTCGTTCTTCTCGCGCACCCGCTCGACCACCTCGCGGTAATGGGCGAGTTCCATGCTGGGCGCGGCGGTCTCGGGATCGCGGACATGGATGTGGACCACCGCGGCCCCGGCGGAGGCGGCCTCCAGGGCGGATTGGGCGATGGCCTTCGGGCTCACCGGCACCGCCGGGTTCTTCTTCGGCGTGTCGAACGAGCCCGTGAGGGCGCAGGTGATGACGGTCGTCCTGGACATACTTTCCTCCCTGGCCTGATCCTGACGGTGCCGTCCCGCGTGTGGACGAGGGCCGCTATAGCGCCCCGCCATCCACCGTGATCGTCTCGCCCGTGATGTAGGCGGCGCCCGCGGCCAGGAAGAAGATCGTCTCGGCGATGTCCTCGGGCCGGGCCATGCGGCGCAGCATCGTGTGCTGCACCGTCGCGGCCTTGCGCGCCTCCGGCCACGGCTCGGTCCACGGGGTGGCGACGAGGCCGGGGGCGACCGCGTTGACGCGCACGTCCGGGGCGAGGGCCCTGGCCAGGCTGCGGGTGAGGTTGATCAGCCCGGCCTTGCTGGCCGAATAGGCGATCGAGGAGCCCCGCCGCCCGAGCCCGGCCACGGAGGCCGTGTTGACGATCGCCCCGCGGTTGTCTTTCAGACTCGCCGCCGCGGCCCGCGAACAGCGGTACGGGCCGAGGAGGTTCGTGGCCAGGATCGTGGCCCAAAACTCTTCCGTCATCGCGTCGAGGTCCTCGAAGGCGATCGGCGCAGTGGTGCCGGAGGTCCCGGCATTGTTGACCAGCACGTCGAGGCCGCCGAGCGCCGCGATCCCGGCCGCCACCATCGCCTCGGCAGCGCCGGGCTGCGACACGTCCCCGGGCAGCGCCATCACGGCCAAGCCCTCGGCGGCGAGACGCTCGGCCTCCGCGGGGCCGCGGGGATCGTCGGGGAGGTGGTTCAGCGCCACGCTGGCGCCGTTGCGGGCGAACAGCGTCACCGTGGCCAGCCCGATGCCCGAGGAGGCGCCGGTGACGAGGATGCGCCGTCCGGACAGGTCCGCGCCGATCATGTGCCCTCCATCCGGCCGATCCCGGCCATCGCCTTCTTCAAGGCCAGCAGCTTGCGGTCGCGCTCGCGGAACAGGTCCGCAGGCTCGCGTCCGCCCCAGTCGAAATAGCCGCGCCCCGCCATCACTCCGGTCCGGCCCCCGGCGCAGAGTGCGTCCAGGGTCTCCGACCGGGTCCGGGCCGGGGGCGGCGCGTAGCTGCCGTTCGCCAGGGCGCGCCGGGTCAGGTCCAGCCCGGTGAAATCGGCCTTGGCGAGGTGGCCGAGGATCGGGATGCGTAAGCTGAGCCCGTGGATGATCGCGTCGTCGATCTCGCGCGGCTCGGCGATGCCTTCGTCCAGCAGCCGGAACACCTCGGCGCTGATCGCCGACTGGATGCGGTTGGCGACGTAGCCGGGGATGAAGCGCTTGAGCGCGATGGGCACCTGACCGAGGCCGAGCACGAGGTCGTGCATCGCCGCGATCACGGCCGGATCCGTGCCGGGCCCCGGGACCACGTCGACGAGGTCGACGATGTAGGGCGGCGTGTACCAGTGCATCACGAGCGCCCGCGCCTGCCGGGCCTGCGGGATCAGCGGGAAGACGTCGAGGTAGCTGGTGTTGCTCGCCAGGATCGCGTCGGCCGGGCAGAGCCGGTCGAGCGCCCCGAACAGCGCCCGCTTGGATTCCGGGTTCTCGGTGATTGCCTCGATGACCAGGCCGGCGCCCGCGACCGCCGGTTCGAGCTCCGCCTCGACCCGGACGGACCGGGCGAGCCGCGCGGCGTCCCACCCGTCCGGCGCAGCGCCGCCCTCCCGCAGGGTCGCCAGCGCGGATTCCATGAGCGCCGGCACCCGGGCACGGGTCTGCGCATCCGTGTCGGTGATCCGGACGCCGTGCCCCCGGAGCGCCAGCACCAGGGCGATGCCGTGGCCCATCAGGCCGCCGCCGACGATCGCGATCTCCATCGTGTCCTCCCTCAAACCGTCGCGATCGGCGTCGTCGGCGAGCCGACCGCTCCTGGCAGGCGCAGCGGCGGCGCCGTCAGCAGGAACCGGCTGCGGCCATGGGCGCGCAGCCACTCCGCGAGCGGCGTCAGGTGCCACAGCTCGCCGAGGTTGATTCCGAGCTTGAACAGGCAGTGCTCGTGGAGCGGCAGCGTCGCGCAGCAGGCCGGTCCCACCCCGGCCGGATAGGCCTCCACGGCGTAGTTGTCGGCGATCAGCGCGCACAGCCCCGAGCGGGTGATCCAGTCGAGGAGCCGCGGGTCCCGGCCGTCGAGGCCGGCGCAGAGGTTGTGGACCTGCTTCGGATCGGGCGTGCCGCCCATGGCGATCAGCCGCTCGGCGAAGCCGGTGTGCAGGCAGACCATGTCGCCGGGCTCGATCACGACGCCGTCGGCCTCGAGGATCCGGGCGAGCTGGTCGTAGCCGACCTTGACCTTGGCGTCGCCGAGATGCGCGCGCAGGTCGATCATCACGGCCCGGCCCTGCATGCCGACTTCGGCCAGGCGCTCGATCCCGAGTCTGTTCGCCCGGGACGGCTGGTCGGCCGCCTCGTTCGTGCTCGGGCCGACGATGTCCCGGCCGCCGCGGAAGCCGTTGTAGAAGGTCGGGCCGGCGCCGGTGCCGTCCGCATCGAACAGCGAGCCGACATGGGCGAGCGAATCCCACTGCGTCGAGTATTGCAGGTGGATCAGCGCGCGGTCGTCGCAGATCACGTCGGTGGCGCCCGCGACCTCCTCGCAGACCGGGAAGTTCATGTTCGGCCGGCCGTCGGCCCGCCGGGTCGGGGTGATCTGCGGCGGGTGGCGGCGCGGATTGAGGACGGTGCCGCCGGGCAGGTCCAGCGGCAGGCTGAGGCAGAAGGTCAGGCCCTCGCGGACCTCGGCGACACCCTGGCGGACCTTCTCGGGGGTCAGCAGGTTCAGGCGCCCGAGTTCGTCGTCGGGGCCGAAATCCCCCCAGGTCGAGCCCTCCGGGCGCCGGGTCCAGCGCAGGCTCATGAGCGCCGCCCCGTCGCCCGAGGCCGCAGGACGCGTCGCCTCGCAGGAATCCGGGGCCGCGGTCCGGGGCGAACCCCGGCCGCGGCCGAGCGTGCGTTCCTCACCTGTCCGTCGCCCTTCTTCGAGGCCGTCGAGCCCGCTTTTCGCGGAGCCGGTGCGAGCCTAGGCTGGCGCGGCGCGAGTCGATACCCCGGGCGGAAAACGACTGGGCCGAAACGTCACCGGCCGGTCCCGGTGCGGGCCTTGTGCTCTGGTTTTGCGCGGATACAGTTCATCCCAAGCCCGCGAATAAAAAATTCGGGCACTTGGGATGAGGAATCGCCGATGTCCGAGACCGTGCGCGTCGTCGCTCGGCGTGCCCCGATTCGGCGCGCGCTGCCCACGCTACTCGCTGCGGGGCTGATCGTGTCGGGACAGGCCCACGCGGCCGACCCGATCAAGGTCGGCGTGATCGCCGAGGCGCAGTCGGTGGCCGGCGCCGCGATCCCGAAGGCGGTCCAGCTCGCCGCCGACGAGATCAACGCCCAGGGCGGGGTCGACGGGCGGCAGATCCAGGTCGTGACCTACGACGACAAGAGTTCCGCCTCCGACGCGGTCCGGGCGTTCCAGCGGGCGGTCAGCGAGGACAAGGTCAACCTCGTCATCGCCAGCTACATCTCCGAGGTCGTGCTGGCGCTGATGCCTTGGTCGGCGCGGCTCAAGACCCCGATGATTACCCCGGGGGCCGCCTCCAACGAGATCAGCGTCGCCGTCCACAAGGACTACGCGCGCAACCGCTACACCTTCCACGGCTACCTGACCTCGCACGCCCTGGCGCAGTCGGTCTGCGACTCGGCCAAGGAGGCGCTGGTCGGGCTGCTCAAGGCGAAATCCGCCGCGATCATGAGCGAGGACGCGGCCTGGACCCGTCCGCTGGATGCGGCCTACGAGGACTGCCTGCCCAAGGCCGGGCTCAAGGTGGTGGAGCATGTCCGGTTCTCGCCGGATACGGGCGACTTCACCCCGATCTACAACAAGATCGAGGCGGCCAAGCCCGACCTGATCGTCACCGGCATCGCCCATGTCGGCGTGCAGCCCACCGTGCAGTGGCAGAACCAGCAGGTGCCGATCGCCATGACCGGCATCAGCGGCCAGGCAACTTCGTCCACCTTCTGGGCCAACACCAACGGCGGCACGCAGGGCGTGCTGTTCGACGCGATCGCCGTCCCCGGCGTGGCGATGACCGAGAAGACGAACGCCTTCACGGACGCCTACGTCAAGCGCTTCGGCGGCGCCCCGTCCTACGCGGGCTACATGGCCTACGACGCGATGCACTACGCGGCGGACGCGGTGAAGCGCGCCGGCTCCACCGAGGCCGACAAGCTGGTCGAGGCCCTGGAGAAGACCGACTGGCTCGGCACGGTCGGGCGCATCCAGTTCTACGGCAAGGACGAGACCTTCACCCACTCGATCAAGTACGGGCGGGGCTTCGTCACCGGGCTGCTGGCCCAGTGGCAGAGCGGCAAGCAGGTCGCGATCTGGCCGACGGAGGTGGCCAACGGCAAGCTGGTCCTGCCGCCCGCGGTCAAGCCGGCGGTGCAGTGAAGCGGGCGGGGAGAGCGCGATGATCGGCCTCCAGATCCTCGTCGACGGCTTCGCGATCTCGGCGCTCTACGCGCTCGGCGCGATGGGCTTCACCCTGATCTTCGGCGTCTCCGGCGTGCTCAACCTCTCGCACGGCGCGCTGATGGTGATGGCTGCGGTCGCCGCCTGGGCGGCCTCCGCCCAGTTCGGCCTCGGCTCCTACGCGGGCGCCGGGATCGGCATCCTGTGCGGGCTGGCCGCTTCCCTGGTGACCTACTTCGCCATCGTCGCGCCGATCGAGCGCAGCAGGGCGATCCCCCGGGAGGAGAAGGAGATCTTCGTCCTCACCGGCACCCTGCTCTGGGGCATCATGATCCAGGAGCTGGTCGCCTACTTCTTCACCGACAACCCGAAGACGGTCCTGCCGATCGTCGAGGGCGTGATCGAGATCGCCGGGGTGCGCACGCCCCGCAACGAGATCTTCACCGCGGTGATCTGCTGGATCGTGATCGGCCTGCTCTGGCTGTTCGTGAACAAGGCGCGGGCCGGCAAGGTCCTGCTCGCCGCCTCCATGAACCCCCGCGGGGTCACGCTGCTCGGCCACGACATGGGCCGGATCTACGTCGCGGTCTGGGCGATCTACGGGCTGCTCGCCGGGATCGCCGGGGTGCTGCTCGGGATGTTCCTGGGGGTGTCGTCCTACTCGGTGGGGCCGCTCACCGCGAGCGCCTTCTCGATCGTGGTGCTGGGCGGGCTCGGCAGCGTCACCGGCTCGCTGATCGCCGCCTACGTGGTCGGCTATCTCGAGACGGCCACCGCCTACCTGATCTCCCCGGCCTACCGGGTGATCCCGGCCCTGCTGCTGCTCGTGGCCGTCATGTACCTGCGCCCGCAGGGCCTGCTGGGGCGGCGGTGATGGTTCTTTCGGGACTCTCCCGCCGGCCCGAATGCCACATGCGCGACCTCCGCGGAACGCTCTCCCCTCTCCCGACCCGGCCTGACGGCCGGCCTACCCTCCTCCGCAGAGGGCGGATGGCAACGCGCGGAGGATGGAACCGCTCATGAAGCTCCTCACCACCCCGGGCTTCTGGGTCGCGCTGCTGGCGCTCGCCCTGGCCGCGTTCCTGCCCTGGTGGGTCTCGGGCTACATCCTCGGGCTCCTCACCATCGCGTATTATTTCGGCGTCTTCGCCATGGCCTGGGACCTGCTCTTCGGCTTCGCCGGCGAGGTGAATTTCGGCCCGACCTTCCTGATCGGGCTCGGAGCCTACGGGGCCGGCATCCTCAACAACCGCTACGAGCTGCCGATCCCCTACTGCCTGGCGGCCGGGACCGTGCTGGCGGTGGTCGGCGGGCTGGCCCTGGCGCTGCCGGCCCTGAAGGTGCGGGGTCCGTATTTCGGGCTGATCACCCTGGTCGCGGTGCTGCTCCTGCAGAACATGATCGTGGTGTTCTCCGGGATCACCGGCGGCGAGATCGGGCTCACGGTGCCGGACGTGATCTCCATCGACGCCGACACCAATTACTGGATCGCGCTCGGCTTCATGGCCTTTGCCGGGCTGGTCCTCACGGCCATCGCCCGCTCCCCGGTGGGGCTGATCCTGCAGGCTGCCGGCCAGGACCCGATCGTGACCGGCGCGCTCGGCTTCAACGTCGCCAAGCACAAGCTCGCGGCCTTTGCGGTCAGCGCCGCCTTCTCGGGCCTCGCGGGTGGGCTGGTGGTCTTCTACATGGGCACCGCCTCGGTCGGCACGCTGATCGACACCGCGGTGGGCGTGCAGGTGATCATCGCGGCGGTGCTCGGCGGGCGGCGGACCATCGTGGGCGCCGCGCTCGGGGCGGTGTTCCTGATCGCCGCCGGCGAATTGCTGCGCCCGCTCGGCCCGCTCTCGACCTTCGTGGTCTCGGCCGTGGCCCTGCTGGTCATCCTGTTCGTGCCCTCGGGGCTGCTGGGCCTCGCATCCATCCGGAGAGCGCGATGACCGTCGCCGTCAGGCCTGCGCTGAACGCCGCCCCCCTCGCCGAGCCCTGCCTCACGGTGCGGGGCCTGACCAAGCGGTTCGGCGGCCTCGTCGCCGTCAAGGACATCGACCTCGATCTGCGCCCCGGGGAGATCCTGGGACTGATCGGGCCGAACGGCTCGGGCAAGTCCACCGTGATGAAGCTGATCATGGGGCTGGAGCGGCCGAGCGCCGGCTCGATCCGCCTCGACGGCGCCGAGATCGGCGGAATGCCGGCCCACCGGGTCGCCCGCCAGGGGATCGGCCTCGTGTTCCAGCACGCGCGACCGCTCCAGCGGCAGACCGTACTGGAGAACATCAGCCTCGCGCTGCTGCCCGACAGCCTGATCCGCCTGGCTGCGGATCCCCACGTCGCGCGCCGCGCAAGGGACATCGCCGAGCGCGTCGGCCTCGGCGCGGTGGCCGACCGGCGGCCCGGTACCCTCCCCTTCGCGGACCTGCGCCGCCTGGAACTCGCCAAGGCGATCGCCCGCGACCCGCGGGTGGTGCTGGTGGACGAGCCGTTCGCGGGCCTGACCGGGGGCGAGGTCGCGGCCTTCTCCGAGCTGATCCGGGGCTTCCGGGACGAGGGCAAGGCCGTGCTCCTCGTCGACCACAACGTGAAGAGCGTCGCGGCCCTCGTGGACCGGGTGTTCGCCATGTATCTCGGCGAACGCATCGCGGAGGGCTCGGCCGAGGCGGTGATGGCCGACCCGACGGTGCGCCGGGTCTATCTCGGCGGCAGCATCGAGACCGCCGCCAGGCCCGAGGCCGCGTTCAAGGCGGATTCGCTGCTCACCGTCGAGGGCGTCGACGTGCTCTACGGCAAGGCGCAGGCCCTGCGCGCCGCCTCGATCCACGTCCACGAGGGCGAGTTCGTCTCGGTGGTGGGCCTCAACGGCGCCGGCAAGACCACGCTGTTCAACGCCATCTCGGGCCTCGTCCCGCATTCCGGCACGATCCGGTTCGACGGCCAGGATCTCGGCCGCATGAAGCCGGCCGCGATCGCCCGGGCCGGGATCGTCCAGGTGCCCGAAACCCGCGAGCTGTTCGGCGACCTCAACGTGCGCGAGAACCTCGATCTCGGCGGCCAGCACGTCACCAAGGCCGAGAGCGTGCAGCGGCGCGAGTGGCTCTACGAGCTGTTCCCGATCCTGAAGGCCCGCGAAGGCCAAACCGCCCGCACGCTGTCGGGCGGCGAGCAGCAGATGCTGACCATTGCCCGCGCCTTGATGATGCGCCCACGCCTCCTGATCCTCGACGAGCCGACGCTCGGCCTCGCCCCGGTGATCCTGGAACTGCTGTCGAAGGCCCTGGAGCGCCTGCGCCAGACCACGCCGATCACCGTCCTGCTCGGCGAGCAGAACGTCACCTTCGCGCTGCCCCATGCCGACCGGGTCTACGTGCTGGAACAGGCCCGCATCGTCTGGGAGGGCCCGCCGGACCGGTTCGCCGGCGAGATGGGATCGAAGTATCTGTGAGGGGGGAATCGGACCCGCTGCTCCCCCTCCCCCCTTTGCGGGGAAGGGTGGCCCTCGCGTCAGCGGGGGTCGGGAGAGGGGAACCCGGCATCAGAAAGGGGCGGAGCGGTGATGAAGGCCGCCAGCCTTCTTCGGCACCGTCGCTCCCCTCTCCCGACCCGGCCTGACGGCCGGCCCACCCTCCCCCGCAAAGGGGGGAGGGAGAGGCGCGGATCCCATCGGAACGAAACTCGGGAGCGGACACCGTGGATTTCAACCTCTCCCCGACTCAGACGCAGTGGCTGACCCGGGTCCGCGCCTTCATCGCCGACGCGATCCAGCCCGCCGCCGCCGCCGTGGCGGCCGAGCGGGCGGCAAGCCGCGCGCCCTCGCCCACCATGGAGCGGCTGAAGGGCCAGGCGCGGGCCGAGGGCCTGTGGAACCTGTTCCTGCCGCCCTCCCCCGAGCATGACACGGACGCCTACCGCGGCGCCGGCCTGACCAACCTCGATTACGCGCTCTGCGCCGAGGCGATGGGTCGGGTCGGCATCGCGTCGGAATGCTTCAACTGCGCGGCGCCCGACACCGGCAACATGGAGGTGCTGCACCGCTACGGCAGCCCGGCCCAGAAGGAGACGTGGCTGCGGCCGCTGATGGCCGGGGAGATCCGGTCGGCGTTCCTGATGACCGAGCCCGACGTCGCCTCCTCGGACGCCACCAACATCGAGACCGCGATCCGCCGCGACGGCGACCACTACGTCATCGACGGACGCAAATGGTGGTCCACCGGGGTCGGCGACCCGCGCTGCACCCTCGCGATCCTGATGGGCAAGACGGACCCGGAGGCGCCCCGCCACCGGCAGCAATCCCAGATCCTCGTGCCCATGGACACGCCCGGCCTGCGGGTCGCGCGCCTGCTGCCGGTCTTCGGCTACGAGGACGCGCCCAAGGGACACGGCGAGGTGGTGCTCGAGAACGTGCGCGTCCCGGCCGAGAACCTGATCCTCGGCGAGGGGCGCGGCTTCGAGATCGCGCAGGGGCGGCTCGGGCCGGGGCGCATCCACCATTGCATGCGCACCATCGGGGTCGCCGAGGCGGCGCTCGAGGCCATGGCCCGGCGCCTCGTCTCGCGGGTCGCCTTCGGCAAGCGCATCAGCGAGCAGTCGGTCTGGGAGCAGCGGGTCGCGGAGGCGCGGATCGACATCGAGATGACCCGGCTGCTCTGCCTGAAGGCCGCCGACATGATGGACAAGGTCGGCGCCAAGGGTGCGAAGCTCGAGATCGCCATGATCAAGGTCGCCGCCCCGCGGATCGCCCTCAAGGTGATCGACGACGCGATCCAGGCCCATGGCGGCGCCGGCGTGTCCGAGGATTTCGGACTGGCCAGGATGTACGCCCATATCCGCACCCTGCGGCTGGCCGACGGGCCGGACGAGGTGCACAACCGCTCCATCGCCCGGCTCGAATTCGGGCGCTACACCAACGCCCGGGAGGGTGCATGAGCGGCCCCGACGCCTTCTCCGGCGTGAAGCCGGTCGAGCCGCGCCATCGGATCGACGAGGCCCGGCTGGCCGCCTGGCTCGCAGAACACGTCCGCGACTATGCCGGGCCGCTCACCGTGCAGCAGTTCCGCGGCGGCCAGTCGAACCCGACCTACCGGCTGGAGACGCCCGGCCAGGCCTACGTGCTGCGGCGCAAGCCGTTCGGGCCGCTCCTGCCCTCCGCGCACGCGGTGGAGCGCGAGTTCCGGGTGATCGGCGCGCTCTACGGCGAGGGGTTTCCGGTTCCGAGGCCGTTCGCCCTCTGCGAGGACGAAACGATCATCGGCGCCGCCTTCTACGTGATGGAGGCGGTGGGCGGCAGCGTGCACTGGGACGGCACCCTGCCCGGCCTCGACCCCCATGCCCGGCACCGGCACTATGCCGGCATGATCGCGACGCTCGCGCGCCTCCACGCGATCGACCCGGAGGCGGCGGGCCTCGCCGATTACGGCAAGCCCGGCAACTACTTCGCCCGGCAGGTCGATCGCTGGACCCGCCAGTACCGGGCCGCCGAGGACGGCCGGCTCGCGGATGTGGAGCGCCTGATCGCCTGGCTGCCCCGCACCGTGCCCGAGCAGCAGGGCACGGCCATCGTCCACGGCGATTACCGCCTCGACAACCTGATCTTCTCGCCCGACGGCGGCGTCAGCGCGGTGCTCGACTGGGAGCTGTCGACCCTCGGCGATCCGCTCGCCGATTTCAGCTACCTGCTGATGCATTGGGCTTTGCCGGCGGACGGGCGCAGCGGCCTCGGCGGCCTCGACCTGCCGGCGCTGGGCATCCCGACCCGGGAGGAGGCGGTGGCGCTCTACTGCCGGGCCGCGGACCGGGCGGCCCTGCCCGACCTCGACTGGTACTTCGCCTACAACCTGTTCCGGCTGGTCGGCATCCTCCAGGGCGTGGCCGCGCGCGCCAAGGCCGGCAACGCCGCGAGCGAGCACGCCGCCGCCATGGCGGCGCGGGTGCCCGCTCTGGCCGCCGCGGCCTGGGCGTTCGCCGAGCGCGCGGGGGCCTGAGATGGATCTCGCCGGTCGCGTCGTCGCCGTCACCGGGGCCGCCCGGGGCATCGGCCGTGCGCTCGCCGAGGCCGCCCACGCGCGGGGCGCCTGCGTCGTCGCCCTGGACCGGGACGGCGCCGGGGCCCAGGCCGTCGCCGCCCGGCTCGGCGGCCGCGCCTGCGCGCTCGACGTGGCCGATCCCGATGCCGTGGCCGAGTCCATCGCGCGGATCGAGGCCGAGACCGGGCCGATCGCGCTGTACTGCTCCAATGCCGGCATCCTGGAGCGCGACCCGGATCCCGGGCTCGCGACCTCGGCCGATCCGGCGAGCTGGGAGCGCGCCTGGTCGGTGAACGTGATGGGCCACGTCCACGCGGCGCGGGTCCTGGTCCCGCTCTGGCTCGCCCGGGGCGAGGGGGCGTTCCTCGGCACCGTCTCGGCGGCCGGATTGCTGAGCCAGATCGGCAGCGCGACCTACTCGGCGACCAAGCACGCCGCCCTCGCCTTCCTGGAGCACCTCGCCATCGCGCATGCGGGGGACGGCATCCGGATCGCCGCCCTGTGCCCGCAGGGCGTCGACACCGCCATGCTCGGTGCCGCGAGCGCCGCCGCCCGCGACGGCGTGCTCGCGCCCGAAGCCGTGGCCGAGGCGGCCTTCGACGGGCTGGCCGCCGGCCGGTTCCTGATCCTGCCGCACCCGCAGGTCGCGGACTACGCACGCCGCCGGGCGGACGACCCCGAGCGCTGGCTCGCCGGCATGGCGCGCCTGCGCCGGTCGATGCTGGACGCCGGATGAACCCCGACCGGACCCAGGGAGGACGCGCCATGTCCCTGTTCGATCTGACCGACAAGGTCGCGCTGATCACCGGCTCGTCACGGGGCATCGGCCGGGCGATCGCCCTGCGGATGGCCGAGCACGGCGCGCGGGTGGTGATCTCGTCGCGCAAGCGCGAGGCCTGCGAGGCGGTGGTGGCCGAGATCGAGGCCGCCCACGGCCCGGGCCGCGCGGTGGCGATTCCCGCAAGCATCTCGGTAAAGGCGGAGCTGGAGGATCTGGTCGCCCGGACCGAGGCCCGGTTGGGTCCGGTGGACGTGCTGGTCTGCAACGCCGCCAGCAACCCGTATTACGGGCCGCTCGCCGGCATCTCGGACGCCCAGTTCCGCAAGATCCTGGAGAACAACGTCCTGTCGAACCACTGGCTGATCCAGATGGTCGCCCCCGGGATGGTCGCGCGGCGGGACGGGGCGATCGTCATCGTCTCGTCCATCGGGGCGCTGAAGGGGTCGCCGGTGATCGGCGCCTACAACGTCTCCAAGGCCGCCGACCTTCAGCTCGCCCGCAACTACGCGGTCGAGTACGGCCCGGCCAACGTGCGGGTGAACTGCCTGTGCCCGGGGCTGATCCGCACCGATTTCGCCCGGGCCCTGTGGGAGGATCCCGAGATGCTGGCATCCACCACCGAGGCCGCGCCGCTCCGCCGGATCGGCGAGCCTGACGAGATCGCGGGCGCGGCCGTGTTCCTGGCCTCGCCGGCCGGCCGGTTCGTCACCGGCCAGGCGCTGGTCGTCGACGGCGGCGTGACGATCGCGCGATGACGAGCCCCGATCCCCGCCTTCCCGCCGGCTGGCCGGCCCTCTCCTTCCGCGAGGCGGAAGCGCGCCTCACCGCACCAGGGGCGCCGTTCGCGATCGCCACCCTGCCGATCCGGGGCGTCCCGACCCGGATCTGGACGAGCGCGCCGCCGACGCTGCGCGACCTGTTCCGCATCGCCCGAGGGCACGGGGACCGGACCTTCGTGGTCTACCGGGACGAGCGCGTCACCTTCACCGGCTTCACCCGGGCCGCGACCGCCCTGGCCCACGCCCTGGTGGCCGCCGGGATCGGCAAGGGCGACCGCGTCGCCATCGCGCTGCGCAATCTGCCGGAATGGCCGGTCTGCTATTACGGTGCCCTGCTGGCCGGGGCGATCGCGACGCCGCTGAACGCGTGGTGGACCGGGCCGGAACTCGCCTACGCGCTCCGGCATTCCGGCGCCCGGGTGCTGATCGCCGACGGCGCCCGGTTCGAGCGGATCGCCCCCCACCGCACGGAATGCCCGGCCCTGGAGCAGGTTTTCGTCACGCGGATGGAGCCCGACGACCGAATGACGCCACTCTCCGCGGTGATCGGCCCGGTGGCGGACTGGGCCGCTCTGCCCGAGCGGGCCCCGCCCGACATCGCCCTCGACCCGGAGGACGACGCGACCCTGTTCTACACCTCGGGCACCACCGGCCGGCCCAAGGGTGCGGTCGGCACCCACCGGGCTGCGGCCACCACCGTGATGGCCTACCCCTATTCGGCGTCGCGCAGTGCGCTGCGCCGGGGCGAGACGCCGCCGAAGCCCGATCCGTCCGCACCGCAGCGGGCCTCGCTGCTGGTGATCCCGCTGTTCCACGTCACCGGCTGCCACGCGAGCCTCGGGGCGGCGCTCTACGGCGGCCACCGCCTGGTGATGATGCATCGCTGGGACGCCCATGAGGCCCTCGACCTCATCGACCGGGAGGGCTGCACCGGAGCCGGCGGCGTCCCGACCATCGCTTGGCAGCTCGCGACAGCCGCCCGGGAGGCGGGCCGGCCGCTGCCGAGCCTCGAATCGGTGACCTATGGCGGCGCGCCCGCGGCCGGCGACCTGGTGCGCGCGCTCGGCGAGGCGTTCCCGAAGGCGGCCCCCGCCACCGGCTGGGGCATGACCGAGACCTCGGCGACCTTCACCCACCACCAGGCCGAGGACTATCTCGCCCATCCCGAATCCTGCGGCCCGCCCCTGCCGGTCTGCGAGGTGCGGATCCTCGATCCGCTCGGGCAGGACCTGCCGCCCGGCAGCGTCGGGGAGCTGTGCGTGAAGGGCCCCAACGTGGTCCGCGGCTACTGGGACGACCCGGACGCCACCGCCGAAATCCTGTCCGACGGCTGGCTGCGCACCGGCGATCTCGCGCGCGCCGACGACGAGGGGTTCCTGACCATCGTCGACCGGATCAAGGACATGCTGATCCGCGGCGGCGAGAACATCTATTGCTGCGAGGTCGAGAACGTCCTCTACGCGCATCCGGACGTGATCGACGCGGTGGTGCTGGCGGTGCCCCACCCGACGCTGGGCGAGGAGCCCGGCGCGATCGTGGCCCTGGCCGAGGGGGCCCGGACCGGACCCGAGGAGATCCGGGCCTTCGCGGCCGAGCGGCTCGCGGCGTTCAAGGTTCCGGTGCGCGTGGTGGTCTGGGACGGGCTCCTGCCCCGCAACCCCGCCGGCAAGATCCTGCGGGCGCCCCTGCGGTCGGTGTTCGCGGTCGGATCAGCTCAGAACGGCTCGCCCTCGTCGTCCGGCCGGTAGACGCGCAGCGACCGGCCGTCCGGGAACTCCACCGTGCGGCGGCGTACCACCATGTAGCCGGCGGCCTCCGCGGCACGCAGGCGCTCCAGCCGCTCGTCGGCATAGCCGGGGCCGTAATTGTAGGCCCGATAGCGCGGATAGCCGTCCGGCAGCGGCGGCGGTGGGGGCGGTGCGACCGCGACCATCCGGTGCGGACGCATGGGCCGGGCCGCCGCTGCGGCGACACGCGACCGGTGCGCCGTCGTGGCGCCCCGCGTCGTAGCGACCCGCTTGGCCTCCGGGGCGGGGCGGCGCGTCGCGACGCGCTTCTGAGTGGGCCGTGCGGCGACCGCCTTGCGGGCCGGTGCCGCGGCAGCAGGAGTCGATGCGGGCGGCGGATCGGCTTTCTGAGCCTCGGCCGGGCTCGCGGCCGGGGCCACCTTGCGGGCTGGCGGGTCGGTCCAGCCCGAGGCCGGCTCGGCGCGCGCGCCGGTCGCGCCCAGGGCGAGGGCGAGGACGAGCGCGGCGAGACTCGTTCGTGCACCGTACGGCATGGTGCCCTCCTGAGATCGCGGTGTTTCGGATCGGTCCGCTGGGCCGCACGACAATAGAGCGAACCGTCGCGCAGGGGAATTCCGCAGCATCATTTCGACGGCGATCCCCCAGGACATTTTTAGATCAGTGAATCGTTCCCGATGATCCGAGCTGCGAAGCTGGAGATCGGCTGGCTTGAGAGGAGCGCGTGCCCGTTGCTTCAAACCGGTGTCCGGCTCGGCTGGACGGGCCTGCCGCGGCGCGAGCCCCTGAACCGAACCGCGGGCTCCGTACCCGTCGCGTCGGCAATCCGGCGCAGCGTCTCCACAGTGGAGCTCGAAGGCCCCGATTGCCATCGCGGGTCCCGGCCCGATCCGTTCCCATCGTCTCAGCCCGTTGCGTCTGCGACGGCGGGGACGGCGTTTTGCGCGGAACTCGCCGCCCCCGCCGTGGTTGCACCGCCATGTCCACCCCCGCCGATGCGTCCTCCGGCTCACCACCCGGCCTGCGGGTGTGCGTCGATCTGAACCTCTGCCAGGCCTACGCCCAGTGCTGTTACGCGGCGCCGCGGCACTTCCGCATCGAGGGACACGAGGCGCTGTTCTACGATCCCGCCCCGGCCGCGCACGACCGCGCCGACATCGAGCGGGCGCGCGTCGCCTGCCCGGTCCAGGCGATCCGGGTCGAGGATCCGGGGCAGGCTGCCTGAGATGGCGTCGGGATCGACCACCGAGCGCGCGATCGTGGTGGGCGCCGGCCTGGCGGCTTTGCGCGGCGCCGAGGCGATGCGGGAGGCCGGGTTCGCCGGTCCGCTGACCATCGTCGGCGCCGAGCCGTACCGGCCCTATGACCGTCCGCCATTCTCGAAGCACGTTCTCACCGGCGAGACCGGACCGGACGCGACCGCCCTGCCGAGCAGCCTCGGCGCGGATGTGGAATGGCGTCTCGGAAGCCCGGCCGAGCGCCTCGACCGGGGGGCGCGCACCCTCCACCTCGCGGACGGGCGCGCCCTGCCCTACGACCGCTTGCTGATCGCCACCGGCACCCGCGCCCGGGCGTGGCCCAACCCCCATGAGGGCCGGCTGGCCGGCGTCTTCACCCTGCGCGGGCGGGACGATGCCGCCGCCCTGCGGACCGCGCTGGCCGCGGCTCCCCGCCGGGTGTTGGTGATCGGCGGCGGCTTCATCGGCTGCGAGGTCGCCAGCGTGTGCCGGCAGCTCGGCCTGCCGGTGACCTTGGTCGAGCCCGGGCCGACGCCCCTGGCCCGCGTCCTCGGAGGCACGGTCGGGGCGTTCATCGGGGCGATCCACGAGGGGCGGGGCGTCGATCTGCGCTGCGGCAGCGAGGTCGAGTGGCTCGAAGAGGCGGACGGCCGGTTCGTGCGCGCACACCTCACGGACGGCACCCGCATCGACGCGGACGTCGCGGTGATCGCCCTCGGGGCCGTCCGCAACACCGAATGGCTCGACGGCTCCGGCCTGTCGGCGGATCCGGGCGGCGTCGATTGCGACGCGGCGGGCTACGTCCTCGACACCGACGGGGCGGCCGACCCGCGCATCGCCGCCGCCGGCGACGTGGCCCGGTTCCCCCATCCGCTCTACGGCGGGCGGCGCGTGGCGCTGGAGCATTGGAGCCAGGCGGTGGCGCAGGGCATCCATGCCGGGCGGCTGCTGGCCGGGGCGAAGCCCGAGGGCCCCTACGGCGCGTTGCCGACCTTCTGGTCCGCGCAGGGCAACGTGGTGGTCAAGTCCGTCGGGCTGACCGAGGGCGCGGACGCCCTGGCGATCACCCATGGCGAGCCCGGCACCGGCCGCTTCCTCGCCGTCTACGGACGGGCGGGGCGGTGCATCGCGGCCGTCTCGGTGGACAGCGCCCGCTGGTTGCCGGCCCATGCCGAGCGGGTCGCCGCCGGCGCGCCGTTCCCGCCGGACGGGACCGCCGCCGATCGCCCGGCGAAAGGGATCACCCTCCTCACCCCCGGCTTTCCCTGACCGCTCCGGCGCCCCGCCCGGGATCCCGGGCGGCGCGCCGAGGTTTCGATTTGGATCGGCCCGGACGTCTCCGTCCGGACGATGCGCAACTTGGACACCGCATGCCCGACGCCACCCTCCTCGATCAGGTCAAGGATTTCGCCAACCGCGCGGACCCCTATCCGATCTACGCCAAGCTGCGGGAGCATCCGGTCTCGCGCCAGGACGACGGGACCGAGGAAGGGACCTGGGTGGCCGCGACCCACGGCGCCATCTCGAGCTTGCTGCACGACCCGCGGGTCAGCTCCGAGACCCTGCCCCCGGCCGACCGGCCGCGCACCGGCAACCCCCTCACCGACCTCATCGTCAAGCCGCTCAAGGACTGGATGATGGACCGGCACCGGGTCTTCATCTTCCGCGACCCGCCGGACCACGACGTCCTGCGGGCGTCCGTGATGCACCAGTTCTCCCGTGCGCGCGTCCAGGCGATGCGGGCCCGCTCCGACCGGCTGGTGGCCGACCTGCTGAACGAGAAGTGCGGCGCCCGGGAGATCGACGCGGTCGACGACCTCGCCTACCCGCTGCCGGTGACGGTGATCTGCGAGTTGTTCGGCGTCCCCCGGGAAGACGAGCCGAAGTTCCACGGCTGGGCGACCCAGCTCGCCACCGCCCTCGAGCCGGACAGCCTGTCGGATCGGGAGATCCGCGATGCGAACAGCCGGACCTTCGACGCGATCGGCGGCTACATGGCCGACCTGATCAAGGAGAAGCGCCGCCATCCGCAGGACGACATGCTCTCGGGGCTCGCCAACGAGGCGACGCCGGAGGGCGCCAAGATGGGCGATTACGACCTGATCGCCACCTCGATCCTGATGCTGGTGGCAGGCCACGAGACCACCGTGAACCTCATCACCAACGGGCTGCTGACCCTGCTGCGCCACCCCGACGAGCTGGAGCGCCTGCGGCAGGATCCCGGCCGCGCCCCGCGCCTCATCGAGGAACTGCTGCGCTACGAGCCGCCCGTGCAGTTCCGGACCCGAAAGACGCTGTCGGCCATCGAGATCGCCGGCGTCACGATCCCCGAGGGCGCCGACCTCGTCCTGCTGCTCGCCTCCGGCAACCGCGACGGCGCCGTCTTCCCGGATCCCGACCGCTTCGATCCCGACCGCGCCGGCATCCGCCACCTCGGCTTCGGCGGCAGCCTCCATTACTGCGTCGGCGCCCCGCTCGCCCGGTTCGAGGCCGAGGCGGCGCTCACCGCCCTGGCGAGCCGGCTCAAGGCCCCCCGGCTGATCGAAAACCCGCCGCCCTACCGCTCCGGGGCCGCCCTGCGCGGGCCGGAACATCTCCGGGTGGCGATCGACGGGATTGCCTGACCGTATCAGCCCACCCTCCGCGGCTCAGTCGGTGATCTCGATCGGCGTACCGTCCGGAATGGCGATCACCGCCTCATAGAAGCCGTCGCCGGTCCGGCGCGGGGGGGCCGTAAGGCAGCCATCCGCAGCGCATCGGGCGGCAAGGGCATCGACGGCCTCGATGCTACCGAGGGCGATCGCGACATGCGCCCAGCCCACACGCTCATCGTGTTTTCCGTCTGCGACCCCCGGCGCTGTCATGAGTTCGATTTGCGCGCCGTCGCTGGGCAGCGTCACGAACCGCGATACGAATCCCCTCTGCCGCTGGCTGTGGTACGGCGCGCCGACCTCGGCCCGGAAATAGCGGCGCCAGAAGGCTGCGGCGGCGTTAAGATCGCGAGTCCACAGGGCGACATGGGCGATGCGCATCGTACGGCCCCTTGCGCCAGTGAGTCCGGCGAGGAACCGCACGGTCGCCGAAGCAGCCCAGTGCCGTCTACCACTCCATGGTTGAAGTGGCCCTCGCGGGTCCGCCCTCTCAGGCGGCTTTGACCGCGGCGAGGAACGTGGTCACCTCCTGTCCCAGCCCGGAGGCGTAGCGCGCCAGATCCTGCGCGGCGCTCAGCACCTGGCTGGCGGCGGCGCCGGTCTCGCCGGCGGCTTCCCGGACCTCGGCGATGTCGGCGCTGACGGCCTGCGTCCCCTGCGCGGCCTGGGTGACGTTGCGCACGATCTCGCTCGTGGCGGCGCCCTGCTCCTCCATGGCGGCGGCCACGCTCAGGGCGACCGTGCGCATGGCATCGATCGTGCCCCCGATCGTCCGGATCGACTCGACGGCGTGCCGGGTCTCGTTCTGGATCGCGGCGATCTGATGGGCGATCGTGTCGGTGGCCTTGGCGGTCTGGGCCGCCAGGGCCTTCACCTCGCCGGCCACGACGGCGAAGCCTTTGCCGGCCTCCCCGGCCCGGGCGGCCTCGATGGTGGCGTTGAGCGCCAGCAGGTTGGTCTGTCCGGCGATGCCGGCGATCAGGCCCATCACCTCGCTGATCTGGTCCGTGCCCCGGGACAGGACCTGCATCAGGTCGTTCGTGCGGGCGGCGTCGACGCTGGCCTGGTCGGCCATCGTGGAGGACTGGGCGACGCGGGACGCGATCTCCTGGATCGAGGCGGACATCTCCTCGCTGGCGGCGGCCACGGTCTCGACGTTGGACGACGTCTGCTCCGAGGCGGCCGCGACACGCCCGGACTGGTCGGTGGTGCGGGCGGCCGTGCGGGTCATCTCCCGGGCGGTGGCCTCCATCTCCACGGCGGCCGCCGACAGGCTCTGGGTCAGCGCGCCGACATGGGCGTCGAACCGGCCGGTGAGTTCGTCGAGGGCCTGGGCGCGGCGCATCTTGGCGGCGTTCTCGGCGGCGGCGACGGTCTCGGCGTCCCGCTTGGCGATCAGCGCGTCCTTGAAGACCTGTACGGCCCGGGCCATCGCGCCGACCTCGTCGCCGCGCCGCTGGTCCGCCACCGGCACCGCGAGGTCGCCGCCGGCGAGCCCCCGCATCGCCGCGGTCAGGCGCACGATCGGCCGCGACAGGCCGTTGCCGATGAGTACGAGCAGGGCGAGCACGGGAAGCACCAGGCCGGCGGACCAGAGGGCATTGGTCAGCGCGCGGTGGCGTACGGCCGCGTAGACGTCGTCGCGATAGAGCCCGGCGGCGACGACCCAGCCCCAGGGCTTGAACATCTGGACGCTGGCGACCTTCTCGACCGGCTCGCTCCCGCCCGCACGCGGCTTCATGTAGTCGACGAAGCCGGCACCGTCGCGCTTGGCGACGTCCACCATCTCGGCGAAGTAGCGTTTCCCGCCCGGGACGTCGGTCTGCTCCAGAACCACCTTGCCGACGTTCTTGGCGTTGAACGCGTTGGCGATCAGCCGTCCGTCGGTATCCAGGACGAAGAAATAGTCGGCGTTGCCGAAGCGCAGGGCGCTCACCGCGTCGAGGGCGGCCTTCTGGGCCTGATCGAGCGGCATCCGGCCGGCGGAGGCCAGTGCCTCGTAATGGGCGAGCAGGCTCTGGGCGACGTCGCCGAGGTTTCTTGTCATCAACGCCCGGTCCTCGAGCGCTGAGGAGCGGGTGTCGACGTAGTTCAACCCACTGAGGGCGCCGACCGCCGCCAGTACCAGGGCCATCACCGCCGCCAGCTTGTGGCGCAGCGTGACGTTCGAGAGGCTCCACCGGGGCACGGCGTTGCCCTCGGACGAGCGGTCGGTCTGCGAGCGTATCATTGAGGCACCGGAAACGGGACGGGCGAAGGCCGTCGAGGGCTGCCGGTGCCGGGGGGCGGCACCGCCCACGGCGGCCCGGACCCCACGGCACCGTTCCGGGGCGAAGGTGTGACACGGGATTGGTAAAGATTCGGTCCACACCGGGTATCGACAGCGTATTGGATACGCTTTCCGGTCTCGATAAGTCTCTGGACACATATTCGATGGCCACATCGCGCGACGAGCGCGGGGGATCAAGAGGTTTCCAAGAAAAAACTACGAACCTCTTCGCGGAACAACCGCCCGCCCCGGCGGGATTGTGTGGCCTAAGCCTCGATCCGATAGTGAATCGGCTTGAAGCTTCCGTTGTTCGATTGCAGCGCCGAGCAGGCTGTCAATCCGATGATCAGGTCGGTCTCGGCGGTGAACACGATCCGGTCGCCCGCCCGGCTCAGCGGCGGCTCGACCGTGAGCGCCCCGGTCGTTCCATCGATCGGCACGTTCATGAAGCAGTTGAACGCCACCGGGATCGCGTCGGGTGCGATGCCGTAGGGGGCGAGCGCCGCGGCGAGGTTGCCGAAGCAGCCCCGGTGCGGGTCCGTGTCGCCGTAGATGATCCGGAACGTGTCGGCCGAGCACGGCGTCAGCAGGAAGTCGTGGCGGCCGACCGTGTCCTCGACGATGCGCAGCAGCACGTTCGAGCGGTTCGAGTAGAGCGGGTCGCCGGTGGTCAGGTAGATCCGGCTGGCATAGTCGAGGGTCCGTCCGGACGAGATCACCTCACCCGTGTCGTGACGATTGTAGGCGACCAGATCGGCCACCTGCTCCCCGCGCGGGTCGATCACCGTCAGCCGCTGGCCGCGGTCCAGGGTGAAGGCGACGCCTGAGCGCGGCTCGATCTGCTGCACATCCGCCCGGTCCATGGTGTCTTTGCTCCCGCTCCGCTCCGGCCGGCAACGCGGCAGGCGCCGCCGCGATCCAGCGGCGCCTCAGGCGCCGCTGGTCGGGAAGGTGAGGTCGCGCGGGGAAGCCAGCGGATGCCAGTCGTCTACGACCGGTGTGGCGGGCGCCGCCGGACGGCCCTGCATCGGGCAGCGCCATTCGTCGCCGACGACGCGGCCGCTGTACTGGCGCGCCTCCGAGGACTCGCCGTGACGCGCCAGCATCGGATTGAGGCTGCCGGCCAGGGCCTCGTCGCGCTCCAGGATCGAGGCGCGGAGCTTCTCGTAGCGGCCCTCGGCCCGCAGCCGCTCGAACTGGGCGTGCAGGTTGAACACCAGAACCGGCGAGGAGAACCGCCGCGCCGGCCGGCTCGCGTTCGGATGCAGGCCGACCACGAAGAACGCCTCGCCGCCGAAGCTCAACGAGAAGTGCGGGTTGTCCGGATCGTCCGCTACCCGGGCGTCGTGGGGCTGGCCGAGCCAGGCATCCTTGTCGGTCAGGGATTGCGCCCGCGCCCAGAGATTCTGCTCGAACGCTTCCTCTGACAGGTCGCCCGGCCCCTCGAACACCACCGCGAAGCTCTGGAACAGGTCGGGAGCCTCCCGGTAGCGCGCCACGAAGGCGAGCAGAGCCGGGTAGATGCGCATGTCGTCCCAGCCCGAGGTGATGTCCCGGGCCACGACGATCTTCATGCGCCCGCGCGACAGCGCCGACTTGGCGCCGACGCAGGGGAACGGGGGATTTCGAATGAAGTCGCGGAAGGCCTGGGCACGCGGATGCTCTTGGTCGTCGCGGGGAAACTGCATGCGCTCCGTAGCCCGTATCTGCGCAGGTCCGCCCCGGAGGGGGCAACCGCTGGTCGGGACTCGGGCAACTGCGGTTTCAGGTCACTGTTCCCGCCTGCGACAGGTCGTCCGGGGAGAAGGTGAATCGAAAGCCGTCACGCGAAGGATCGAGGACGGTGTTCGAAAGAACTGTCGCAATGTTCGCCTACGGCACAAACATAGATTAAGGTCGGATAGACTCGCTCCACCCCCGCGCGAATGTTGCGGGACTCGTGCCGTGACTTCTCCGCATGGTCTGCCGGCCCGATCCAGATCGGGGCCCGTCTGGCTCGTCTTTCCCATCCTCGCCCGCGTCCTGAGGCGACGGACCGAGACTCGGATGGCTTACGCCTGAGGATCTGGGGGCGGGTTGGAGGGGCGCTGATCTAGAGCGGACGCGTGCCTGTCGGACGCCGTGCATGTCGGGCAAGCCGACCCGGCCCTGCGGGAGAGCCGGGTCGGCATGGCGTCCTCAGGCAGGCCGCCGAAGTCGCCCCGGGCTCGGCGGCGCGCTGCGGCTCCGGACGCGGTTGGTCCTAATGGTCGTGGTTGCAGCCCGGACCGTGCACGTGCCCCGGATGCGCATGGTCATGCGTCCCGGCCTGGTCGTGCGCGTGAGGGTCGTGATCAGGACCATGGCCGTGCCCCTGATCATGCGCGTGCCCGTGATCATGCGCATGTGCGTGATCGTCGGCGTGCGCGTGGGTGTGCCCGTCGGTGTGCCCGTGGGCGTGTTCGTGGGCGTGTTCGTGATCATGCCCGTGGTCGTGATGGTCATGCCCGTGATCGTGCCCGCAGGTGCTGTGGTCGTGCGCGGCATGCTCGGGCCGGAACGGACGCGAGACCGGGCTCGCGGTGCAGCCCTGCCCGCGCACCAGCTCGGCATTGGCCGGCGAGGCCGGGACGTAGAGCACGTCCGCGGCGATCTCGGCGGGGACGTGGTTGCCGCCGAGCTGCCAGGCCAGCCGGGTCAGCCGGGCCGGGTTCCCGGCGCGCACCTCCAGCAGCGCCTCCGCGGCGGCCCGCACCGCGACGAGGCGGCCGTCCTCCAGGCGCAGGGCGTCGCCGTCCTCCAGCGCCGCCGCCTTGGCGAGCGCCACCTCGAACCCGAGGCCGCCCTCCGCGACGATGGATCCGGAGGCCGCCGCCCGGCCCGCGTGGTCGAGGCTCACCGTGTCGACGACGCGGTCGGGGCGAACCGCGGCCCGGCGGACGATCGTGGTGGCTCTCGACATGGGACCCTCGGGGATGGCGCCGCGGCGCCCCGGCCGGAGCGCCGCCTCAGGCCGGTGGCATAGGGCGAGACGGGAAGCGGGCGCAACTCCGGCCGCCGCCGGTGGGAGGCGCCGGCGCGGCATTCGGGACCCGCGCGCGATCGACGGCTCCGGGCAGGGAACCTTAGCCGTAGGGAGCGCATTGCTTTACTGCTAAGCTCACCGCGATCCGCCACGACGACGGCCGGACCGGATGCACAAGGGAGATCAGGGGACCATGAAGAAGCTGACCGCAGCCGCCCTCGCCACCATCGCAGCCCTGTCGCTGGGCGCCTGCAACACGCCGGAGGACCGGGCTCTCGGCGGTGCCGGCCTCGGCGCGCTCACCGGCGCGGCCATCGGCGCTGCCGCCACGGGCCGCGCTGGCGGCGCCCTGGCGGGTGCCGCGATCGGCGGCGCCGGCGGCGCCATCGTGGGCGCCTCCACGGCGCCGCGCTGCCCCTACGGCACCTACCGGGACGCCTACGGCAACATCTACTGCCGCTAAAGCCGGGGGGCCGGGCGCGTCCCGGCCCTTCCGCACCGCCCGAGGAGCGGTTATCCCGGCCTTGGCCGGGGCGTCCCCGGTGCCGGACCTGAAGCCGCCGACCATGACCGCATCGCGTCCGCGTTTCCCCTCGGGAACGCCCAGTCCATGAGCCAGGGGGCCAAGCTCCAAGGCCCCTGGGGCAAGCTCGGCGGTGCCGGGCTCGGCCTCGCCGTGGGCGGTCCGCTCGGGGCGCTGATCGGCGGCGTCGCGGGCCACTTCCTGGTCGACCGGATCGGCGCGCCCTTCGGCCCGACGCCGCGCGACGTGGTGTTCACCACCGGACTGGTGGCGCTGGCGGCCAAGATGGCCAAGTCCGACGGCGTCGTGCTGCCCTCCGAGGTCGAGGCGTTCG
The DNA here is from genome assembly GCF_054818005.1 of Methylobacterium sp. CM6246. Lineage (NCBI taxonomy): Bacteria > Pseudomonadati > Pseudomonadota > Alphaproteobacteria > Hyphomicrobiales > Methylobacteriaceae > Methylobacterium > Methylobacterium sp. CM6246. The sequence goes on along the minus strand of NZ_JBTXKY010000001.1, from coordinate 2,966,266 downwards.
GCCGGGTCGTCCGCGTCGACGAATCCGCGCGGTCCGGCGTCGAGCGGCTGTTCGACCTGGCCAAAAAGACCACGAACGGCTTCGAAGCCTACGCGCGTCAGCTCGCGACGACCTTCGGTGACGAGCCGGCCCTTCTCGAGGACGTGCTCGACGGCCTGTTCCAGATCGCGGGCGCCGACGGCGCGCTGCACGAGGCCGAGGAGCGCTACCTGCGCGCCGTCTCGGAGATCTTCGGTTTTGACGATGCCGCCTTCCGGCGGATCGCGGCCCGGCACGTGCGGCTGCCGGACGATCCCTACGCGGTCCTCGGCCTCGACTCGGAGGCCGACGAGGCCACCGTCAAGGCCCGTCACCGGGCGCTGGTCGCCGAGCATCATCCCGACCGCGCGCTGGCCCGGGGCCTGCCCGCCGAGGCCGTGACCATCGCGACCCGGCGGCTCGCCGCCATCAACGCCGCCTACGACCGGATCGTGCAGGAGCGCGGAGCGCGGTGAGCCTCGATCCGGACAGCCCCCTCGCCCGCCGCGTGGCGCCCTCGCCGAACCACGGCGAGCGCCGCGGAGCGAAGCCCGACATGCTGCTCCTGCACTATACCGGCATGGCGGGCGGCGCCGCCGCGCTGGCACGGCTGCGGGACCCGCTGAGCGAGGTCTCGGCCCACTACCTCGTGTTCGAGGATGGCGGCATCGTCCAGATGGTGCCGGAGGCTCGGCGCGCCTGGCACGCGGGCCGGGGTGCCTGGAAGGGCGTGACCGACCTGAATTCCCGCTCGGTCGGGATCGAGATCGTTCATCCGGGCCATGCCGGCGGGCTGCCGCCCTACCCGGAGGTGCAGATCGACGCCGTGATCGCTCTGGCCCTGGACATCCTGGGGCGCTGGCCGATCCCGCCGGAGCGGGTGCTCGGCCATTCCGACATCGCCCCGGAGCGCAAGGAGGATCCGGGCGAGACCTTTCCGTGGGATCGCCTCGCGGCGGCCGGCATCGGCCACCGGGTGCCGCCGGCCCGCCTCCGGGATGGGCGGTTCTTCGCGCAGGGCGATGCCGGCCAGCCCGTGGAGGCGCTGCAGGCGATGTTCGCCCTCTACGGCTACGACGTGGCGGTGACCGGGACGTTCGATGCGCGCACGCATGCGGTCGTCACGGCCTTCCAGCGCCATTTCCGCCAGGAGCGCGTGGACGGCGTGGCCGACGCCTCGACCATCACCACCCTGCGCGACCTGATCGCCGCGCTACCAGCCTAGCACGGGGAAATCCCGGGCTTCCAAAGAGCTCGGCCCTTTGGCGCGGTGTCGGGGCGGAGCCCCGATGAACCAGGGCCCCGCCCTGGTCCCGCACAAGGTCCCGGACCTTTTGAAACCAGGACTTCAGGCCCGATGGGCCGGCGCCTCGTGGCCGTGGGCCGGGCCGGAGACCGCCGGGGCCGGCGCGTCGGTGCGGGTGCGCCACAGGCTGTAGAGCACGCCGATCGTCAGCAGCGACAGGGTCACCACCAGGGACACCCACGGCTGGACGTGGATCAGCCCGAACGTGTCGGCGATGACGATCTTGGCGCCGATGAAGATCAGGATGAAGGCGAGCGCGGTCTTGAGATAGGCGAACCGGTCGACCATCGCGGCGAGGGCGAAGTAGAGGGCGCGCAGTCCCAGGATCGCGAAGATGTTGGAGGTGTAGACCACGAACGTGTCGGTGGTGATCGCGAAGATCGCCGGCACGCTGTCGACCGCGAAGATCACGTCGGCGCCGTTGACCAGCACCAGCGCCAGGGCGAGCGGGGTGAACCACAGGGCCTTCTTGCCGGTGGCCGGGTCCGGCCGGCGCACCGCGAAGTGCTGGCCGTGCAGCTCGGGCGTGACCCGGAAGGTCTTCTTGATCCAGCGCACGATGGCGCTGTTCTGGAAGTCGCCCTCTTCCTCGGGGCCCGAGAACAGGATCTTGAGGCCGGCGAAGATCAGGAAGGCGGCAAACAGCGACAGCACCCAGTGGACCTGGTGCACCAGCGCCGCGCCGAGCCCGATCATCAGGCCGCGCAACAGCACGGCGGCCAGGATGCCCCAGAGCAGGACCCGGTGCTGGGCGGCGCGCGGGATGCCGAGGGCGGCCAGGATCATGGCGATGACGAAGACGTTGTCCATCGACAGCGACTTCTCGACCACGAGGCCGGTGACGTATTCCTCGCCCGCCTGCGGCCCGAGATACCACCAGATCCAGCCGCCGAAGGCGAGCCCGAGCGCGAGGTAGAAGCCGGTCAGCAGCAGGCTCTCGCGGACCCCGATCTCGTGGTCCTTGTCCCGGTGCAGCAGCCCGAGATCGAAGGCGAGCAGACAGGCGATCAGGACGTGGAAGCCGAGCCACATCCACAACGGCTTGCCGAGCCATTCGACGGTTAGAACGTCCATCATGTGCGGGACCTGATGCTGATTCCGGAAGGAAAGCATCGGCTCCGACATCACGGGCGCTGAAAAGCGCCCGCCAGAGGGGCCCGCAGCCGATAGGGGCGAGTTAAGCGGGCGAACCGGGCGAATCAAGGGCACGGTGGCGGCGCGCGGGTGACTCGCGCGTCGGACCGCGTCCGCGGCCGGTGCTCAGGCCTCCCCGGAGAGCTTCATCAGCACCAGGCCCGAGACGATCAGCGCCGCCGCGGCGATCCGCAACGGGCTCGCGCTCTCGCCGAGCATCAGGATGCCGAGCAGGAAGGCGCCCACCGCCCCGATGCCGGTCCAGACCGTGTAGGCGGTGCCCAGCGGCAGGCTGCGCATCGCGAAGGCCAGCAGGACGAAGCTGCCGAGCGCGGCCGCCACCGTCACGGCGCTCGGGATGGGCTGGGTGAAGCCGTCCGAGCGCTTCATCGCGTAGGCCCAGACCACCTCCAGCAGGCCGGCCGCGAGCAGGATCAGCCAAGCCAAGGTCGTGTCCTCATGTCGGGGTGTCGGCGGCCGGCGCTGCGCCGGGCTTTGCCGCGGGACGTTCACCGAGCGGGCGCTCCTCCATGTAGGCGAGGAACCCGAGGGCCGCCACCAGGCCGACGCAGGCGGCCAGGAACACGGAGCGGAAGGTCTCGGCCAGATGCGCGGGATCGCCGCCGCGGATCAGGCTTTCCACGTCGTGCCCGGTCCCGGCGGCCCCCCCGAGCACGATCGTCCCGAAGGCGGCCACGATCAGGGCGCCGCCGAGCGAGCGGAAGAAGTTCATCGCTGCCGTGGCGATGCCGAGCTGGTGCGGCTCCACGGCGTTCTGGATCGCGATGGTGGAGAGCGGCAGGATCGTCCCGATCCCCATGGAGAGCAGCGCCAGCATCACCTCCATCAGCCAGAACGGCAGCGCCCGTCCCTCCAGGGCGATGATGGCGCAGCAGGCGATGCTGACGCTCATCATGGCCAGCGGCACGCGCTTGTAGTGCCGGAACAGCAGCATCGACCGGCCCGACAGCGTCGCCCCGGTGACGGTGCCGACCATCAGGGGCACCAGGGCCACGCCGGATTCGCTGGCGGTGAGCCCGAGCACGCCTTCGAGGAAGATCGGCACGTAGATGGTCAGGCCGATGAAGGTGCCCATGGCAAAGCAGGCCGACAGCGTGGCGCTGTAGACCACCCGGTCCTTCAGCACCTGCGTGGGGATCAGCGGCTCGGCTGCCGTGGCGAGCCGGGCCGCGAAGCCGCACCCGAGCACGGCCGCAACGGCGAGCAGGCCGAGCACCGGCGCGGAGCCCCAAGGGTAGCGCACGCCGCCCCAGCTCAGGGCCAGCATCAGGGTGGTCGAGCTCAGCACCAGCAGGATGGCGCCGGGATAATCCAGCGTGTGGCGGCGCTCGTTGCGCGGCAGCAGCTTCAGCTTGGCGTTGGTCAGCGCGAAGGCGAGGAAGCCGATCGGCAGGTTGATCCAGAAGATCAGCGACCAGTGCAGGTGCTGGGCGAAGAAGCCCCCGAGCAGGGGCCCCGCCACCGAGGCCGCCACGAACACGCCCGCGATCACCACCTGGTAGCGCGCCCGCTCCTTGGGCGCCATGATGTCGGCCAGGATGGTCTGCGACAGGGCGATCAGCCCGCCGCCGCCGATGCCCTGGAGGCCCCGGGCCAGCGCCAGGGTCACCATGGTGGGCGCCACCGCGCAGGCGAGCGACCCGAGCACGAAGGTCGCGATGGCGATCAGCAGCATGATCCGCCGGCCGTGGATGTCGGAGAGCTTGCCGTAGAGCGGCGTGACCGCCGTGGAGGCGAGCAGGTAGGCGGTGACGATCCAGGGCAGGTTGGCGGCGTCGCCGAGATCGAGCCCGATGGTCGGCATCGCGGTCGCCACGATGGTCTGATCGAGGGCCGCGAGCAGCATCGCGGTCATCAGGCCGAAGACGATCGACCGGATCTCGAGCGGGCTGAGGCGGCCTTTCGAGGGCACGGCGGGGGCCGGCGTGGACGGATCGGTCGCGGTGACGGCGGTGGAGAGCGTCACGGGCGGGAAGCCTCTTCTGGGTTTGCGCCGGATCGGCAGGCTGGACGGGAACGAGGCTGCAGCATCACGGTTGCGCGCAGAGGACGGCATTAACGTCGGGCCGCGCCGGATCCTACGCGTTCCGCGGTCGTCTGCCGTGTGCGTGACACGGGGTGAATTGCCCGCAGGCGGTGCCCCACGGATAATGTGCGGATTGCCGACATCATCTACCGGGCCGCGCGGGCGACGGACGCGCAGACCATCGCTGCAATCCACGTAGCGAGTTGGCGCGATGCCTATTGGTCGATCCTCGATCCCGCGTTTCTGGCCGAGCCCGTCGAGGAGGATCGCCTTTCGCACTGGCTCGGAAAGCTCGACACGCCGGCCTTGAATTTCATGGTCGAGATCGCCTCGACGTCCGATGAAGGACTTGTCGGCTTCGTAGCGACGCATCGTGATCTTGATCGGCGATGGGGCAGCTTGGTCGATAACCTGCACGTCCGTCCAGAGATGCGGGGCAGGAAGATCGGGGAGGCACTGCTGCGCTCGGCTGCGCGAAAGCTCGCCGCCCAGCAGGCGGGAAATGGCCTGTACCTATGGGTTTTCGAGGCCAATGAGGCTGCGCTTCGCTTCTATGAGCGTATGGGCGGCCAGGTTGTCGAACAAGCCATCTCGCAGATCCCGGCCGCGAACGGCAGGACAATTCTGCGGGTCCATTGGCCGACACTGTCGGATTTGTGTTAGAATCTGTTGTTCGATCTTTCCCATCCTCCCCCCCCCCCTCATCCTGAGGCGCCGGAGCGCAGCGGAGGCCTCGAAGGAGCCCTCCAGCCAGCTGCGCGATCCCTGGAGGGCTCCTTCGAGGCGGCTGCGCCGCACCTCAGGATGAGGGGGGAGTGTGGGATCTCCGCCAACCGGAACCGTCACGCGACGGGAACCGGGCGGACAAACAGGCTGTCGGGGAGCCGCATCGTCGCAGAACGGCGCCGGGTAAGGCGGTCCGGCCCCTGAGACGCCGCCGACATCGGCCACATCTTGACAGGTGCGGGCAGCCTGCCGCTCTCCAGGCGGATGCCGGACGACATCAACGATATCGCCATCGTGGGCGGCGGGCCGGCCGGGCTGGCCGCGGCCGAGGTGCTGGCGCAGGCCGGCCGCGCGGTCACGGTGTACGACCGGATGCCCTCTGTCGCCCGCAAGCTGCTGATCGCCGGGCGCGGCGGCCTCAACCTCACCCACAGCGAGCCGCGCGCGGCCTTCCTGGCCCGCTACCATCCCGCCGGCCACCTGGACGCCGCCATCGCGGCGTTTCCCCCGGAGGCCCTGCGAGACTGGTGCGCGGATCTCGGCGAGCCGACCTTCGTGGGATCGAGCGGGCGGGTGTTTCCGACGAGCTTCAAGGCGTCGCCGCTGCTCCGGGCCTGGCTGGCGCGGCTCGACCGGCTCGGGGTCCGGATCCGCACCCGACACCGGCTCACGGCGATCGGTGAGGCACTTGCCTTCGCGACGCCGGACGGGCCGGTCGAGATCCGGCCCCGGGCTGCCCTGCTGGCGCTCGGCGGGGCGAGCTGGCCGCGGCTCGGCTCTGACGGGCTCTGGGTGCCGCTTCTCGAGGGGCTCGGCGTGGACGTCGCGCCCCTGGAGCCGGCCAATGCGGGTTTTGCCGTGGCGTGGTCCGCCCTGTTCCGCGAGCGGTTTTCCGGGGCGCCGCTCAAGCGGGTGGCGCTCGCCTGCGACGGCGTTGCGGTCCGGGGCGAGGCCGTGATCACGGCCGCCGGGATCGAGGGCGGGGCGATCTACGCCCTGTCGCGGCCCCTGCGGACGGCGATCGCCGGGCGGGGCCGTGCCCGGCTCACCGTCGATCTGCGCCCCGACCTGACCGGGACGGATCTCGCCCGCCGCCTCGCCGGCGCCCGGCCGGGGGACTCGACCGCGACCCGCCTGCGCAAGGCCGCGGGGCTCTCGCCGGTGGCCGCGGGTCTCCTGCGCGAGGCGGCCGGCCAAAACCTTCCCGGCGAGCCCAAGGCGCTCGCCGGGCTGATCAAGGCCGCCCCCCTCGACCTCACCGGCTCGGCCCCGATCGAGCGGGCGATCTCGACGGCGGGCGGGGTCCGGCTCGACGCCCTCGACGGCCGCGCCATGCTGCGCGCCCGTCCCGGCCTGTTCCTGGCCGGCGAGATGCTCGACTGGGAGGCGCCGACCGGCGGCTACCTGCTCCAGGGCGCCTTCGCGGGCGGACGGGCCGCCGCCGCCGGGATGCTCGACTGGCTGCGCCAGAGCGGCGGCTAGGGCGCCCGTCGCGGCTAGGACGCTCGTCGCCGAAGGGGATACCGGCTCACCGCCGGGTGCAGAACCCGACGATCCCCGAGGCGTCCGCCGGGCAGGTGGCGCCCTCCCCGTCATAGACGGGGGTGCCGCCCTTGAGGCAGTGGGCGGTGACCAGCATCTCATCGGCCGCGCAGGTGACGGTGCAGCCGCCCGCGCAGTCGGACTTGCGCACGGCCCGCAGGGCGGATGCGCCGGTCTCGCCCCTGGACTCTGCCCCGCCGGCCGGGCCGGGCTCGCCCTTGATGCCCGGCTCGCCCTTCGGTCCTGGATCGCCCTTCGGTCCCGGATCGCCCTTTGCGCCCGGAATTCCCGCAGCACCCGGCTCACCCTTCTCGCCAGGCTCTCCCTTGCTGCCCGGTTCACCCTTGCTGCCCGGTTCACCCTTGCTGCCCGAGTCGCCCTTGCTGCCCGGTTCACCCTTCGGGCCGGTCTCGCCCTTCGGACCAGGCTCCCCGGTCGGACCCGCGGCGCCCTGGGGGCCGGGCGGGCCCGGCGGGCCTTCGGCGGCGCAGTTCGCGACGACCGCCTCGCGCTCGTCCGGGTCGGCCTTGAGGGTCACCACGCAGGTCGGCGGCCGGTAGGGGACCCGGAACGCGAAGCGCCCGCGCCGATCGGCCTGGATCGAGATGTCGTCGTCCAGGACCACGATCGCCCCCGGCTTGCGCACCGAGCCCGAGATCCGCAGGTCGCCGGCCTCGATCCGGGCGTCGTAGACCATGATCGGCTGGCTCGGGACCGGCGCGTGCCGGGGGCGCGGCTTGGCCTGGCGCGGGGGCGCCTCGGAGGATGGGGCGGGGCCGGGGTCGGGCGGCTGCTGGGCGAGGGCCGCTCCTGAGAGGGCGAGCAGGATCGTCAAGGCGAGGGCTGGGCGCATGCTCGGACCGTGTCGGCCGCGTCTGGCGCGGCAGACGACTGTGGTCTCGGCTCGCGGGCTCGGTCAACCGTGGCTTTGGTCGCGGGCGGGGCGGCTGATTCCACAGGCGTCCACAATCATCCACAGGCCAAGCTGCTGGCCCCGCGTCCGATTCAGGTGACCCGCTGAAACGGTTTGAACATGTTCCTGTTATGTTCTTATCGTCCGGCATGATCGGAGCACGCGGAGATGGGGCTGGACCCTGCGAACCAGACCGGGCGGGATCCCGCGCCGGGCAGCCCCCGGGAGCGGCTGGCGGCGCTGCGGGCGCGCCTGTCCGCGTCGGCCGGTCCGGCAGCCCCGCCGTCGGTCCTGTCCCTGGATCTGCCGGCGATCGACGCGCACCTGCCCGGCGGCGGTCTGGCCCTCGGGCCGCCGCACGAGATCGCCCCGGCCGAGCCTGCGGACGCGATCGCGGCCCTGAGCTTCGCCCTGGCGCTCTGTGCCGCCCGGCTCGCCCGCACGCAAGGCGCGGCGCTGATCGCCGCCGCCCCGAACCAGCCGTTGCTCCACGGGCCCGGCCTGGCCGGCCTCGGCCTGGATCCGGCCCGGCTGCTCCTGCTGGAAGCGGGCGGCGACGCGGAGGTGTTCCGCGCGCTCGAGGCGGCGCTCCACGCCCGCACCTTGTCGGCGCTCGTCGGCCTGGTCCAGGACGGCCTGCCGCTGAAGCCGGGCCGGCGCCTGCAGCTCGCCGCCGAAGGGGGCACGGAGGGCGACGGGCCGCCGCTCGTGCTGATCCTGCGGCCCGCCGAGGCCGGGCTGCCCAACGGCGCCGCCACCCGGTGGCGGATCGCCTCGGCTCCGGCCGCCCGGGACCGGTTCGGCACCCTCGACAACCCGCGCTGGCGGGCGCGCCTCGATCGCTGCCGCAACGGCCGGGGCGGCGACTGGCTTCTGGAGTGGGACCATGCCGCGCATCGTCTGCGTCTGCCTGAGCCATTGGCCCGTGACGCGGTTGCGGCGGGCCGGTCTCGCGCTTGACCGGGGCCCGCTCGCGGTGGCGGCCGAGGGGCCCGGCGGCCTGCGGCTCCTCGCCCTCGACCCGGAGGCGGGTGCCCTCGGCTTGAGGCCCGGCGAACTCCTGGGCCGGGTCCGGGCGCGGATCGGCGTGCCGCTCCAGGTCTACCCCGCCGATCCCGAAGCCGACCGGGCGGCGCTGCTGCGGCTCTGCCGCTGGGCGGAGGGCTACGCCCCCGGGGTGGCGCCGCTCGGGCCGGCCGAGGCCGCGGACGGGTTTTACGTGGACGTCGCCGGGGCGAGCCACCTGCGCGGGGGCGAGGGCCCCCTCGTGGACGACCTCGCCGGGCGCCTCGCCCGGTCGAAGATTCCCGCCCGGATCGCGCTGGCCGACACCCCCGGCGGCGCCTTCGCTGTGGCCCGCTTCGGCGCCGCCGACCGGGTGGTCGTACCCCCCGGCGAGGCCGCCCGGGCCCTCGGGGGGCTGCCCGTGGAGGCCCTGCGCCTCGATCCCGGCACGGTCTCGGGCCTGAGGCGGCTCGGCCTGCGCCGGGTCGGCGAGATCGACGCCCTCGCCCGGGGGCCGCTGGCCCGCCGCTTCGGCGAGGCCCTGCTGCTGCGCCTCGACCAGGCGATGGGCCGCCGGCCCGAACCCCTGGCGCCGCTCACCGAGGAGGCCGCGTACCGGGCCGCCCGGGGCTTCCTCGACCCGATCGGCCGGCAGTCGGACATCGTCGTCACCGCCCGGCTGCTGATGGCGGAGATCGCCCCCCGGCTGGAGCGCGACGGGGTCGGCGCCTGCGCCCTGCGCCTCGTCCTGCACCGGGTCGACGGGGTCACGCGCGCCCTCGATCTCGGCCTGTCCCGGCCCGAGCGCTGTCCCGAGCGCGTCGCCACCCTGGTCTCCCTGCGCCTCGACCGCCTCGGGGCGGCTCTCGACGCCGGCTTCGGCTTCGAGACCGTGGCGCTCACCGTCACGGTGACCGGGCCGATGACGGCCCGCCAGACGGATCTCGGGGCGTCGCCCCAGGGGGACGGGATCGGAGTCCTGGCCGACGCCCTGGCGCAGAGGCTCGGCCGGCCGCTCCTGCGCCTCGGGGCGCGGGCGAGCCACCTCCCGGAGCGCGCCGGCCACACCCTCCCGTGGACTGCAGACCCGACGCCCTGGCCGGACCACCTCCCGCCCCGGCCCCTGGTGCTGTTCCCCCGGGGCGAGGCCGCCCTCGACGTGCTGTCCACGGTGCCCGAGGGACCGCCCCGGCGCTTCCGCTGGCGCGCCCGGATCCACGCGATCGTCCATGCCGAGGGGCCGGAGCGGATCGCGGCCGAGTGGTGGCACACGCCCGGCGCGCCCGCCGCCGGCAGGGATGCCGACGCGGCGAACGGGGGCGCCTCCGGCCAGGCCCGGGACTATTACCGGGTCGAGTGCGCGGCCGGCCGAAGGCTGTGGCTGTACCGGGACGGGCCGCACGCCCCCGGCCGCCCGGCCGCCTGGTTCGTCCACGGGGTGTTCCCATGAGCGATCCCGCCTACGCCGAACTCGCCCTGACCACGAACTTCTCGTTTTTACGCGGCGCCTCGCATCCGCAGGAATACGTCGTGCAAGGCGCAGCCTACGGGCTCGCCGCGATCGGGGTCGCCGACCGCAACACCGTGGCCGGGGTGGTGCGGGCCCATGCGGCGGCCCAGGCCCTCGCGGCGGAGGGCGTGGCGATCCGCGTCCTGCCGGGCGTGCGCCTCGTCACCGAGGACGGGTTCGAGGCCGTGACATATCCGGTGGACCGGCAGGCCTGGGGCCGCCTCTGCCGGTTGCTCACCCAGGGCAACCGGCGCAGCCGCAAGGGCGCGTGCCAGTTCTCCTTCGCCGAGATGCTGGAGGCCGCCGAGGGACAGATGTTCATCGCGATCCCGCCGGGCCGGCGCCCGCGGCCCCCGGACGGCTTCCTCGGGCGGCTCGAGGCCCTGGCCGCCGCCGCGCCGGGCCGGACCTGGCTCGGGGCGAGCCATGCGCGGCGGGGCGACGAGCGCCGCCGTCTCGGCCTCCTGGCCGAGCTGGGGGAGACCTACGGGGCGCCCATGGTCGCGATCTCGGATGCGCTCTACCACCATCCCGACCGGCGCCCGCTCCAGGACGTGGTGGCCTGCATCCGCGAACGCTGCCGGATCGGGGAGGCCGGCTATCGGCTGGAGGCCAACGCCGAGCGCCACCTGAAGCCGCCCTCCGAGATCGCCCGGCTGTTCGCCGACCATCCGGAGGCGCTCGCCCGCACGGTCGAGATCGCGCAGGCCTGCACCTTCTGCCTGTCGCAGCTGCACTACGAGTATCCCGACGAGCCGGTGCCCCCCGGGCGCACGGCCCAGGAATACCTGGAGGAGAAGACCTGGGAGCGGGCGCGCTGGCGCTATGCCGGCGCCGTCCCGGACTCGGTCGGGGCCACGCTCGGCGAGGAGCTGCGGCTCATCGCCAAGCTGGACTACGCCCGCTACTTCCTGACCCTGTTCGACGTGGTCGAGTTCGCCCGGAGCCGGGGGATCCTGTGCCAGGGGCGCGGCTCGGCGGCCAATTCCGCCGTGTGCTTCTGCCTAGGCATCACCGCGGTGGACCCGTCCAAGCACCGGCTGCTGTTCGCCCGGTTCATCTCCGAGAACCGGGGCGAGCCCCCCGACATCGACGTCGATTTCGAGCACGAGCGGCGGGAGGAGGTGATCCAGCACCTCTACCACCGCTACGGGCGGGAGCGTGCCGCCCTCTGCGCCACGGTGATCCACTACCGTCCGCGCATGGCGATCCGGGAGGTCGGCAAGGTCTTGGGGCTCACCGAGGACGTGACCGCGGCGATCGCCGACACGGTCTGGGGCTCCTGGGGCAAGGACGTGCCGGACAAGCACGTGCGCGAGGCCGGCCTCGACCCCGACAACCCGGTGCTCCGGCAGGCGCTCGACCTCGCGCACCAGCTGATCGGCTTCCCTCGCCACCTGTCGCAGCATGTCGGCGGCTTCATCCTGACCCGCGGGCGCCTCGACGAGACCGTGCCGGTGGGCAACGGCGCCATGGCGGACCGCACCTTCATCGAGTGGGACAAGGACGACATCGACGCGATCGGCCTGATGAAGGTCGACGTGCTGGCGCTCGGCATGCTGACCTGCCTCAAGCGCGGCCTCGATTTTCTGGAGACGGACCACGGCGTCTTCTACGAGACCCTGGCCGACCTGCCCCGGGAGGATCCCGACACCTACGCGATGCTGGCGAAGGCCGATTCCGTCGGCGTGTTCCAGGTCGAGAGCCGGGCGCAGATGTCGATGCTGCCCCGCCTCAAGCCGAAGGAATTCTACGACCTCGTCGTCCAGGTGGCGATCGTGCGCCCGGGCCCGATCCAGGGCGACATGGTCCATCCCTACCTGCGCCGGCGGTCGGGGCAGGAGCCGGTGGTCTATCCGTCGCCCGACCCCGCCCACGGCGATGCGGACGAGCTGAAGGAAGTCCTGAAAAAAACCTACGGCGTGCCGCTGTTCCAGGAGCACGCGATGCAGATCGCCATCACGGCGGCGAGCTTCACCCCGGCCGAGGCCGACGGCCTGCGCCGGGCGATGGCGACGTTCCGGCATGTCGGCACGATCGGCGGCTTCGAGCAGAAGTTCGTGGGCGGGATGACCCGCCGCGGCTACCCGGCGGATTTCGCCCAGCGCTGCTTCGCGCAGATCAAGGGGTTTTCTACCTACGGTTTCCCGGAGAGCCACGCGGCGAGCTTCGCGCTCCTGGTCTACGCCTCGGCCTGGATGAAGTGCCGGCACCCGGACGTGTTCCTGGCCGCGATCCTCAACGCCCAGCCGATGGGCTTCTACCAGCCGGCCCAGCTGGTGCGGGACGCCCGCGCCCACGGGGTCGAGGTGCGGGGCGTCTGCGTCAACGCCAGCGCCTGGGACTGCACCCTGGAGCCGGCCGGGGATCCGAAGCTGCACGCGGTGCGTCTCGGCCTGCGCCAGGTGAACGGCCTGCCCGAGGCCGCGATGCACCGGCTCGTCCGGCTTCGCGCCAACGGCTATGCCAGCATCGAGGGCCTGCAGGCGGCCCTCGCCTTGCCGCGCAACGCCTTGGAGCGCCTGGCCGAGGCCGATGCGTTCCGGTCGCTCGGCCTCGATCGGCGCGCCGCCCTGTGGATGGTGCGGACCCTCGAGGGCACCTCGGCCCGGAGGGCGGCCAAGGCGGACGGCACCGAGCGGCGCGGCCACCTCCTCGACGCGCCGCTGCCGCTGTTCGCCTGGCACGCCGACGACGGCCTGTTCCGGCACGAGCCGAACGTGGACCTGCCCTCGCTGCCCCTGTCCGAGGCGGTGGCCGAGGATTACGCCGCCACCGGCCTGTCTCTGCAGGGGCACCCGGTCGCGTTCTTCCGGGGCCGGCTCGCCCGGATCGGCGCGATCCCGGCCCGGGCCCATCAGGATCCGGCCCTGCCCCAGGGCGCCCGGGTCACGGTGGCGGGCCTGGTGCTGATCCGCCAGCGGCCGGGCACCGCCAAGGGCGTGGTGTTCCTGACCCTGGAGGACGAGACCGGCATCGCCAACGTGATCATCTGGAAGACGGTGTTCGAGGCGAACCGCCGGGCCGCCATGCAGGCCCGCTTCCTCGCCGTGCGCGGCCGGGTGCAGCGGGCCGAGGGGGTGGTCCACTTGGTCGCCGAGGGATTTCGCGATCTGACGGAATCCCTGCGCGACCTGCGCGCCGCCGGGATGAAGCTGCCCCCCGAGACCACCGATTTCGGGGCGCCTCAGGACCGGCGGGCGTATCCGAGCCGGGATTTCCATTGAGCGTTCGACCGGGGACGCCCGCCGCGAACGCGTGCGCAGCGACGCGACCGAGCGGCGGATGACAGACGCTTGGCAGCGCCTGCCGGCGACCCGATCGAGGCGTACACGGTGCTCCTAGGATCTGCCGAAAAGCGGATAGGGGCCCCGATCAGCCTCGACCAAGTGGACCCGCATCGAGTTGTTCGAGGATCCGCGTCAGCGTCGCACGATTGTTTTTATCGTCTGCGTTTTCGAGCGCATCTTCCAACACGAGACGGATATCCTCGGCCTCGACTTTCTCCATGTCCCAGTTCGGGTAAAGACGCTCTCGTTCTTCTTCGCTCTGGCTCAGCGAAACGATGTCGTGATGCCGCTTGTCGCGATGCAAAATCGCGATCAGGTTCTGGATCTTGGCGGCCGGCCCCTCGATCCACTGGAAGAAGACGCCGCTGCCGAAAACCAGCACCCCGGTGATGCCGTGTTCGAAATTGTTGCGCTGGGCCGTCTCGACGATGCGGCAGACTTCGGCGTCGTCAACGCCCTCGGCGGCACGACTGCAATAGACAAAATGGTAGAGTTTGGGCAGCGCAGCTTCGTCTAACTCGACGCCGCGCGGGATGCCGTATTCGTCGAACATGAGTAAGCTCGCTTGATGTGTGACACTGTAATCAAGCCGCGACCTCAATCGGACCCGCGCCCGCATATGCGGGGCGGCGCCGGTCCAATCCGGTCGAGACTCATACGTTGCGGATCGCTCAGCGGTTCATGAGTCGCGAAGCGCGTCGCCGCGTTCGGCCGCAAGCCGCTCGAAGACTTTCAATGCTTGCACAGGAGTGGCCCGGTCTATCGCGCCGTTCGCGACTTCAGCTTGTGACCACATCCAAGATCGGGCCGGATCGTCACGCATGGCCCAGCGCGGGAATAATCGGTCCGTCACAGTGTGATAGGACAATCGCCTGATCTCCAAATGCCGGTCGTCCCGCAAGATCCGAGCATAGGTGTCATCCAGCGCTTCGGCCGAGCCCTCCAACAACTGCATGTAGACATCGGCCCTACAGATGAGGGCGCCAGTGATCCCATCTCGCGCGTTGCATCGCCGCGATTGCGATAGGATGCCGTTGAGCATCGCTTGGTCAAACCCAAAGGGGCGTGAGGCATAGATGAGCTGAACGACAGACATGGCTGCTGGATCCTATCGGGCCGTCGGATTGGTTCGGATCGGTAGAGAGATCTACGTTCGGTCGTTCACAGGCTCGAAGGCGGATGTGAGCAATCTCTGCGCGAGCAGAACCGCGGTGGGTGCATCGACCGCCGAGGCATCGGCGCCGACCCGTTCGACGTATTCGGGATGCTCCAGGAAGACGGGTCCCCCGACCATGACGCCGATCGAGGGGTTGAGCGACGCCCGTCGTACCGCCTGGATCGAGGCGGCGAGTTGATCGAGATGGCTCTCCCGGCTCAGCGTCAGACCCACGACGCCGAACCGCTCCGAAGCGACGAGATCGGCGATCTCCTGGGGGCTGGAGGCAAGCCCGCTATCCGCATGCCAGCCGGCCTTCCGCATGAACTGTTCGACGATGGCCAAGCCGAAGGTGTGAAGTTCGCCCGGTGCTCCCATCAGGAGGATGCGGCGCCCGCTATCGTAGGGCGCGACGCCTCCGTCCGTGCGGAACGTGGCCAACAGGAACTGGAGTTGGGCGAGGCCGGCCGTGACCTCGATGAAGTCGCACAGATCGTCGTCCCACATGCGCCCCAGCAGGGCCGCCGAAGGTGCCAACAGGTCGAGGAACAGGTCGTCGACGGAATATCCCTTGGCCGTCAGGGCGGTGAAGGCGTCCATGAGGGCCGTGACGTCGTGCCCGAGGATCAGGTCCGTGAAGCCCGCGACCGTTTCCGCTTCCAGCTTCGGCAGGACGTCCGACCGGACCTCCCTCTCGCCGCGATCGACCAGCATCATCCGCGGGATGATGTCCGTCTGAACGATGCGGCCAAGCGCTAGGGTTCGGTGCCGTGCCTCGTCGACGGATCTTCGTCGTGCATAATCCTCCCGGGCATACGCCGCTTCGGCGATCCCCTCCGTGATCAGATCGGCCCACTCTCGGTGGGTTGATCCCTGATCCAGCATTGCCTCCTCCCCATGGTCCGGGGTTGGCATCCCCGTTTGTTATTGACCGTCGTCGGCGAGTACGGGGCGTAGGAGAGACGCAAATGCGCGCGTTGTAAAGGAGACGACTCTCCTACCGCGCTCGCCCGATATCAGCAGTTTACGGCGGGCAGAGAAGTACAGCCGTCAGGCGGGAGATACAGGTCTTCGAACGTCCGCCCCTCGTCGACCGCAGCCTCGGGCGGACCGACTGCTCCCCAGCCGTTACGGACGGCACCAAACGTCGGATCCCGTCTCGGCGCATGAAGACGCAGACCCATCGACCGCCACGCTGCCTCTTGACAATGTTCCTATTTTGTGCTCATTAGCCGTCACCTGTCCTTCGGCGGTGTGGGGGTGACTCCACGGCGCTCCTCGGGGGTCCGTCCGGTGGCTGACCGGCGGGCTCGGGGGATGGGGCGATGCCCGCGTCGGTGGCTCTCAGCCGCCATCGCCCCGGGCGGCGTGCCGATGCAGGGCGTGTCTCGGATGCGGGCGTGAAGATCGGGCGGTAGTCTGCCCGGCGGGGTGCGGAAATGCCCCCGCGGCGACCCGGATCTGGGCGTGACCCTCAGAAACCTGCGGACCCGCCCACTACGAGGCGGATGTCGGGTGGAAGGCCACGGCGGTGATGCGGGTTCCGGGGGCGTCTCGGCTGCGATTGCGGCTTGGGCGCCATGGGCAGTGACCGCTAACACGGAGTCGCGGGGATCGGGGCGTCGCACAGACATCGCGACGAGACAGACGGCACCGGCCGGGGACCATGCCCGGCCGATGCCGCGGGTCGCCGCGGGGATTGGATCCCGCGCGTAACTTGGCCGACACCTGGGTTCCCGCGGCGTCCCGCGTCCAGCGTGCTGAATCTTCTTGGGCCATGCCCCCGGCGCACCAGGCGCGCGGGGACGATGAGGCCTGTCGGGCGGTCGCGTGGCCGGCGCGCCCGCAAAACCGGACCGGGGCCCACCCGTGCGGCATCCTGTCTGGTCGATTCCAGAATCAAAGTGAGACTGGGCTGAACCCAATCTTCTGATTGGCCGTTGAGCGTTCGGCACTGCGACCGCGCAGGCCCAGCCGATTGCCGGAGGTCACGAACGCCGGGCATGAAAGAGTCGATTCGATGGAACAGCCCGACGCTTGGCATCTGACGGACCGGCTCGATGCCGAACACGGCAAGGGCGATCCGTTCGCCGCCGCGGTCCGTGCCACGCGGATGGCGATGATCGTGACCAATCCGCGCCTGCCCGACAACCCGATCGTCTTCGCCAACGACGCGTTCCTGCGGATGAGCGGCTATGACCGCCAGGATGTGCTCGGCCGCAACTGCCGCTTCCTCCAGGGGCCCGACACCGACCGGGGCGCCGTGGCGCTGATCCGGGAGGCCGTGGCGGCCCAGCGCGACATCGCGATCGACGTCCTGAACTATCGCAAGGACGGGGCGCCGTTCTGGAACGCCCTGTATCTCAGCCCCGTCGCCAACGAGGCCGGCGAGGTGCTGTTCTTCTTCGCCTCGCAGCTCGACGTCACCGATCGCGTCGACGCGCACCTGCAGGTGCAGAAGGAGAAGGACCATTTCGAGGCCGAGGTCGCCCGCCGGACCCGCGACCTCACCGAGGCCCTGGCCACGCAGACCATGCTGGTCCACGAGGTCGATCATCGGGTCAAGAACAACCTCCAGATGATCGCGGCCCTCCTGGCCATGCAGACGCGGGCGATCACCGATCCCGCCGCCCGCGCCGCGATGGAATCCATGCTGACCCGGGTGGAGGCCCTCGGCACGGTCCACCGCAGGCTCTACCAGTCCAACAACGTCGAGCGGTTCGACGTGGCCGAGTTCGCCCGCGACCTCGCCACCGACCTGATCCGCGGTTCCGGGACCGACCGGATCCGCCTGCACCTGGATCTGGAAACCGTGGAGATCCCGGTGACAAAGGCCCCGCCGGTGGCGCTGATGATGAACGAGCTGATCACCAACGCCCTCAAGCACGCCTTCCCGGACCACCGCGCCGGCCGGCTCTCCGTGACGGTGGCGCCGGACGACCGCCACTTCACCATCAAGATCGCCGACGACGGCGTCGGCATGCCCGTGCAGGTCATGGAGCAGCGCTCGTTCGGCAAGCGGCTGATCGGCACCCTCTGCCGCCAGCTCAATGCCAGCATCGCCTGGCAGGCGAACGACCCGGGCACGATCGTCAACGTTCGCCTGCCCCGCGAATTGGCTACCGGTCCGGAGGCCAGATGAGCGAGCCGATGCGGATCCTCGTCGTCGAGGACGAGGCCCTGATCCTGATGCAGATCGAGATGATGCTGGAGGAGGCCGGCTATCGCGTCGTGGGCACCGCCATGACGGCGGCAGAGGCGATCGCCCTCGTCCACGAAACCCGGCCCGAACTGGTGCTGATCGACCTGCGCCTCGGCGATGATTCCTCGGGCGTGGACGTGGCGCACGCGGTGCGCGCCATCGGCGGCATCACGGCCGCCTTCATGACCGCCAACGCCCGGGCCCTCTCGGACGATCTGGAGGGCGCCACGGCGGTGATCGCCAAGCCGTTCACCGGAGCGGTCCTGGAGGAATCCCTGGCCTACCTCGAGGATTGCGTCCGCCGGCCGCCGCCGGCCGAGCTGGTGCCGACCGGGATGCGCCTCGCCCCGGCCCTGCTCAAGAGCTTCGCCCAGATGCGGCAGTGAACGCCGCCCTCGACACCTCCGGCCCGGCGCGTAGAGTGCCGGCCATGTCAAGCTTCCGCGTCGCCCGCCCGCTCCTGGCCACATTCCTCGCGGCCCTGGCCGGCCTGCCCCTCGCCGCCCGGGCGGAGCCGTGTGACGACCTCGCCCAGCAGATCGCCGGGGCGATCGGCGGCAAGGTCGGCAAGCGCGCCGGGCCGAGCATCGACATCCGCCTGGCCGGTCCGATCAAGTTCGACGTGACCTGCCGGGCCGAGCCGATCGTGCAGGCGACCTCCGCGGAGCCCGCTCCCTCGGCGGCCTTCTTCCGCGACCTCGCGGCGGCCTCGGAGATCCTGGTCGGCGAGCCGGCCGCGCGGGTCGAGCCGATCATCGCCGACGCCTACCGGACCGCCCTGTCGGACCGCCGCAAGTCGTTCATCCAGCAGAACGGCTGGTCCGCCTCCTGCTACACCGATCCCGGCAGCAGCGCGATGCGCACCCTGTGCTCGGTGGGGCGCATCCCGCCGCGCTGATCAATACTCGATCACGTCCTCAAGCGCGTAATGCTTCACGGTCTTCCGGTTGGCGATCAGCTCGTCCACGGTCGGCTCGCCCTTGAGGGCCCGGGCGATGGCGAGCTTCGTCGCCTCGTAGTTGGTGCGGTACAGGTCCTTGCGGTCGAGGTTGTCGTCCTCCGCGCAGCGCGGGTCGAGCCAGATCATGATGATCATGCACAGCTCGTCGAGACCGTCCTTGGGCAGCACGCCCTCGATGATGCAATCCACGATCGCGTCGCCGGTGGCGGCCTGGACGACGCCGCCGAGCAGCTCGACATACTCGGCCGTGTGGATCGTCGCCTTGGTGGTCATCATCGTGGCGGGGCGCACGAGCTGGTTGAGGTCGCGCACCACGAACATCCGGGTGTGGCCCTGGACCTGCCCCATCATCGACGCGAAGGCCTGACCCACCGGTCCCCGTACCGAGCCGATCAGCACCTCGGGCATGGCGTCGGTGTACTGCCCGTCGGCGGCCAGGACGGTGGCCTCGCCGGTGCGGAACCAGATCTCTTGCATGTTTCGCGACTCCCCGTGTCAGGTCGCCCGGGGGAGACATCATCGAGGCGCCGGCGTCAATCGCTCCGGAGCAGGCCGACCCCGTCGAGGGCGCCGACCCCGGCGATCGCCACGGTCGGGCCGGCGCTCTTGAGGAACTCGGATCCGCGGGGCAGGGAAGTCGGGTGCGGCGCGACGCGGGAACAGTCCCGGGCCAGGGCCGTTCCGGCCGGAGCCTGCGGCGTTGTCTCGGGTCCGGCAGCCGGGAGGGATGTCATGACGGAGAGCACGGATCGGGGGGGCGGCTGGAGCCTCCAGGCGAGCGCCATGCCGGACGGGGTACGGCTCGAACTCGCCCTCGCCGACCTCGGCGGCGGCCCGGTCACCGCGGCGATCGTGCTGGACCGGGCGGAGGCCCGAGCCTTCGCCCGCGCCCTGCTGGCGGCGGCCGGCGATGCGGCCGAGCGCACCTTCCCCAAGCCGGGCGCCTGACCGGGCGGTCTCGGGGCCGGCGCGGGCGGCTCAGATCATTGTTGGATGAAGCCCGGATTGCGGCCCGGCAGGCGCGGCACCACCGTGCCCCGCTTCTCGATCGGCGCGTCGCAGGCGTAGGTGAATTCGCTCTTCTGCGGATCGAACACCGTCTCGCCGGTGATCCGGCAATCCTCCCGCACGGTCTCGTCGAGATAGGCGCGGGCGGCGGTGCGGAAGCGCTTCACCCGGGTCGCGGCCGGATCGGGATCGATCCGCACCTCGCTGAGATTGCAGCCGGTGTACTCGCGCAGGGCGTTCGAGACGACGAGCATCCGGCGCACCTGCCGGTTGTCGTAGACCTCGTAGGGCTCCTTGCAGCCGATGGTGACCACCTGCGGGGTGAGCGCCACGTAGTTGCGCGAGATATACGAGAACCCGGTGGTGCAGCCGGCCAGCGCCAAGCCGACGGCCCCGGCACCGATGGGCAGAAGAGCCGCGCGTCGCATCCTCGTCATCCCAAGCCCAATTCCAGCCCAGTCTCGAAGCCGCCGGGACGATCCGCCTGCCCCGCCGACCGGGGCAAGCACCTCGGCGCATTGAAACGGCGCCGCTTGCCCAGTCAATTCGTTTGTCGCCCGAGATGCCGTTCCAGGCGTCCGCGACCGGTCATCGCTCGACTCGGCGGTGGACGGCGCGCGTGACAGGCTTTGTTGCTGCGCCAGGACGGCGGAACGATCCGACCGGGTGGCGGCGCCGTCAGTCCTCGAAGACGTCCCCGACCAGCCGACGCACGAACTGGAACGCCTCCGTCGCCCCCGCGGCGACGCGTTGCTCCCCGGCCTCCCGGAGTTCGACCCGGTCGAGGGCGGCCGTGAAAAGCCGCCAATGCAACCCGCGTCCTTCGGGATGTCCGGCAAGATGGCGCGCACCGTGGGTTTCCGACAGGCCGAGCGCCCGGGCCTCCTTGAGCAGGATGGCCGCCCCGAGATTCGAGCCCTCGGCGACGTAGAGCCAGCCCAATCCCTGCGCCGGTTCGATCGTCCCGGGATGTTCCTCGGACGCGCCGTCAGGGACGGGCGCTCCGACATCGCGCAGATCCTGCTGGATCAAGGGCAGTCGGCGCCTGCCGTCGAGATCGGGCAGGACATGGGCGAACGCGCCATCGCGATAGACTCGATCGACGACCGCATGGAACCTGTACTGGATCTGGAGGAACAGCGCGTAGCGCTCCAGGCTCGCGAACGGCTTTGCCGCCATGATGCGCCGATCAAGCTGATCATGGGCGGCCGCGGTCGCCACTCTCAGGCGCTTCACGCGGCTGCAGGTCTCGGCGATGTCGGATGATGCGGCGTCCATGCGATCTATGTCTGTCGTCCGGGCAAGGTGCCGTGGGCAGACGTGAGCGGCCCGCCGCGCCACTCTGACCGTCCCAGCCTATGGACCATTGCGGCGATTCGGGTCACCGAGGCTGGCCCGGGTTCGTGCCGATCCGGCCAGACCGGTTCTGCCATGGCGGAGCGACCGCGTCACGGCACACAACGGCCGCATCCGCACATCGCCGATCGATCAAGCTCGGCCGATCACGCTTGCGGAACACTTGCGGAACGTTTAACGTGTTCGTGATTTGTTTCCGCGACCGCATCGAAGCGGTCCTCCAAGCCGCGAGTCCCCCGTCGATGCTCACGCGCAAGCAGCTGGACCTCCTGCGTTTCATCCAGAGCCGCATGCAGGAATGTGGCGTCCCGCCCTCGTTCGACGAGATGAAGGACGCCCTCGATCTGAAGTCCAAATCGGGCATCCACCGGCTGATCACGGCCCTCGAGGAGCGCGGCTTCCTGCGCCGCTTGCCGAACCGGGCGCGCGCCATCGAGGTGATCCGCATCCCCGAGAGCCTGTCCCAGGCGGCTGCTCCACCCGCGGAGCCCCGCCGCTTCACCCCGAGCGTGGTCGAGGGCGGGAAGTCCAAGCTGCCGGCGCAGCCGGCGACCGCCCGGATGATCGACGACGGCGGCCGCGCCATCTCGATCCCCGTGATGGGCCGGATCGCGGCCGGTACGCCGGTCTCGGCGATCCAGAACCAGAGCCACGCCATCACCATGTCGCCGGACTTCCTGGCCGGCGGCGAGCATTACGCCCTCGAGGTCCGCGGCGACTCGATGGTCGATGCCGGCATCCTGGACGGTGACCTCGTGGTGATCCGCAAGCAGGATACGGCCAATACCGGCGACATCATCGTGGCGCTGATCGACGACGAGGAGGCGACGCTCAAGCGGCTCCGCCGCCGGGGCTCCTCGATCGCCCTGGAGGCCGCCAACCCGGCCTACGAGACCCGCGTGCTCGGGCCCGACCGGGTCCAGATCCAGGGCCGGCTCGTCAGCCTCGTCCGCCGCTACTGAAGGGGTTCGGCCGGCGCGTCGCCGGGCGCGGCCTCGGAACCGGCGACGTCGGCCTCGGCCGGGATCGGCTCGGAGGGCGTTACCACTTTCGGTTGTGGGACAGGCGACGGCCGCGAAGCCGGTGATGCCCGCCAAGGCACGGTACGGCCCGTGTCGCGGGTATAGCGTGCCGTGAAGCCATTCCGGTCGGCCCGGAGCGCGACGGCGCCTCGTTCGGCGAGCACCCGGCGGTCGATCACCAGCGGCCCCGTGCAGGTGGGCGGCGCCGCGAGCCGCGAGATCAGCAGGGCCGCCCGGGCGCAGTCCTCCGTGAAGGCGCGCCGGTCGCGGACCAGGGCGACGGCGCGGCCGTCCGGCAGGCTTGCGGTGCAGCCGAGCCGGTCGCACCGTCCGACAGCCGACGAAGCCTGGATCACCGCCTTCGCCGATCGCCCGTCGCCATCCGCTTTCAGCCACTGCTCCATCACGAAGGCCGAAGGATTGCCGAGGGCCCACAGGACTCCGTCCGGTCCACGCACGGCCGCACCACCGCCCTGCCGGTCGACGTACAGGTCGAATCGCTCCGGAACGACGGCGAGGCCGAGCCCGAGCAGTGCGGGCGGCAGGGCCAGCCAGCGCAGCCGCGATACCGGCAGCGTCGCCAGCAGCAGCCCTGCCGCCAGCAGCATCAGCGCGCCGGTGCCGAAGGCCGGCAGCACCAGGACGGCCCGATTGAAGCCGGCGATCCATTCGGAGATCGCCAGCATGCCGCCCACCGCCTGTCCCATCAGCCACCAGATCGGCCGGTCCAGGGCGAAGGGATAGGCCAGGATCCCGATCACCGCCGCCGGCATCACGACCAGGGAGACCAGCGGCAGGGTCAGGGCGTTGCCGATCAGCCCGAACGGCTGGACCGTCTGGAAATGGTAGGTCACGAACGGCGCCGTCGCGACCTGTGCCACCAGGGTCGTCGCGAGGGTGCCTGTCACGGCCGAGAGGCCGGTGCCGACGAACCGTTCGATCCGCCCCGCCCCGGGACGCTGGAACAGGCGTCCGTCGATGAGCCGCGCGCAGGCGATCAGCCCGGCCACCGCCCCGAACGACATCTGGAAGCTCGGTCCGAGCAGGCCCTCAGGTTCCCGCGCCAATGCTATCAGGGCGGCCAGCGCGAGGTTGCGCATGGACAGCGCCGGCCGGTCGACCAGGATCGCGCCGAGCATGATCAGCGTCATGATCAGCGAGCGCTCGGCGGCGATGTCCCAGCCCGAGAACGCGCAATAGGCGGTGACGCCCAGCATCGCGAACCCGGCGGCGATCTTCTTGATCGGCCAGACCAGCGCGCAATACGGCACCAGCGCCAAGACGGCCCGCACCAGCCAGAACACCACGCCGGCGGCCAGCACCATGTGGAGGCCCGAGATGGAAACGACGTGATAGATGCCCGCCGCCCGGAGCGCATCGTTGGCGGCCGGTCCGATCAGGCCGCGCTTGCCCGTGACCAGGGCCGCCGCCACGGCCCCCGCTTGCCCGCCCTCGGCCTGCGCGATCCGGCGTGTCAGCGCGTTGCGGGCCTCGTCCAGCAAGGCTGCCAGTCGCAGGCGCAGAGGCGGCGGGGTGGGCGGCTCTCGAACCGTGATCGCCCCGATCAGCGAGCCTACCGCGCCGAGTCCCTGAAAGTAGGCATCCCGGGCGAAATCGTAGCCGCCCGGTCGTGCCGCCTCGGGCGGCGGCAGCAACCTTGCCGTCGCGGCGATGAAGTCCCCGGGCCGCAGGGATGGCGCCTTCCGGAACGAGACCCGCACCCGAAGCGGCCTCAAAGCGGGTTCGAGCCCGGCGAAGCTCTCGACCCTGATCACCAGCCGGGCGCCGACCTCGCGCTCGTCCAGCCCCTCGATCATCCCGGTCAGCGGCCCGATTGTAGTGCGGGTGAGGATCGGCGCCGCCACCTGCGAGACCCGCCAGGTCGCCGCCGCGAAGCCCAGGAAGCCGGCTGTCAGCGCCAGGCAAAGGGCGAGTGCCCCCGGCCGCGCACCCAGGAACGGCGCCGGCGCGAGGGCGAGCGCCGCTCCGGCCAAGGGGGCGGCGAGGAACGGCGTCCCGTCGGCACACCCGAAGAAGACCAGGATCCCGGCGCCGAACGCCACCGCCAGCCACGGGAACAGGCGGCGCTGCTCGACCTCCCGGGTGAGCCCATCGGCGAGCCAGCCGCGGAGCGCCGGCATCGACACCGGGCGCGTGCCGGCCAGCGCCACCGCGCCGCCCGCCAGCCTCGCGCCGATCCGCCGCATCCGCCCCGCCCCGTGCCGGACGACTCAAGTCCCGGCCGGGGATTCTTAACGCACCCATCGGCCCGTGCTACAGCGGACGCTTCGTGCTACGGGCGCCACGCCGTGCGACGGGCGCCGCCCTGACGCCCTGCACCGCCCCGTCGCCCTTCGCCCCCGAACATATCGGCCCGATGTCCTCAGCCGTCGTCACGCGCTTCGCCCCCTCGCCCACCGGATACCTCCATATCGGCGGTGCCCGCACGGCGCTGTTCAATTGGCTGTACGCCCGCCACACCGGCGGCAAGATGCTGCTGCGCATCGAGGATACCGACCGGGAACGCTCGACCAAGGGCGCGATCGACGCGATCCTCGACGGCCTGTCCTGGCTCGGCCTCGATTGGGACGGGGACGTGGTCTTCCAGTTCGCCCGCGCCGAGCGCCATCGCGCGGTCGCCGAGGAGCTCCTGGCCGCCGGCCGCGCCTACCATTGCTACGCCTCCGCGGAGGAACTGACGCAGATGCGGGAGACCGCCCGAGCCGAGGGCCGGGCCCCGCGCTACGACGGGCGGTGGCGCGATCGCGACCCGTCCGAGGCTCCTGCCGGGGTCAGGCCGGTGATCCGGCTGCGAGCGCCCATCGAGGGCGAGACGGTGGTCGAGGATGCCGTGCAGGGGCGGGTGACCTGGGCCAACCGCGATCTCGACGACCTCGTCCTGCTGCGCTCGGACGGGACGCCGACCTACATGCTCGCCGTCGTGGTCGACGACCACGACATGGGCGTCACCCAGGTCATCCGCGGCGACGACCACCTCACCAACGCGGCCCGGCAGAGCCAGATCTTCTCTGCGCTCGGCTGGGACATCCCCAGGATGGCCCATATCCCGCTGATCCACGGCGCCGACGGGGCGAAGCTGTCGAAGCGCCACGGGGCGCTCGGGGTCGAGGCCTACCGCGACCTCGGCTACCTGCCGGAGGCGCTGCGCAACTACCTCGTGCGCCTGGGCTGGAGCCACGGCGACCAGGAGGTGTTCTCCACCGACGAGATGATCACGGCCTTCGATCTCCGCGCAGTGGGGCGCTCGGCGGCGCGGTTCGACTTCGCCAAGCTCGCCAACCTCAACGGACTCTACATCCGAGGCAGCGCCGATGCGGATCTGGTCGGCGCGCTCGAGACGATCCTGCCGAACGTCGGCCCGGAGCGCGGCCTCCCGGCGACGCTCCAGCCAGCCCTCAAGGACCAGCTGATCCAGGCCATGCCGGGCCTGAAAGAGCGGGCCAAGACACTGATCGAACTGCTCGACAGCGCCTATTACCTCACCGCCCAGCGTCCCCTGGTGCTCGACGACAAGGCCCGGACGCTCCTGTCCGACGAGGGCCGGGCGCGTCTGGCTGGGGTGCTGCCGGATCTCCAGTCGCTGCCCGAGTGGAGCGCGGCGGCGACCGAGGGTGCGGTGCGTCAGTATGCGGAGACAGCCGGGTGCAAGCTTGGGCAGGTGGCCCAGCCCCTGCGGGCCGCACTCACCGGCCGCACCACCTCCCCGCCCCTGTTCGACGTGATGGCGGTGCTCGGACGATCCGAGACCCTGGCGCGCCTCGCCGATCAGGTGCCGCAGGGCTGAGCGGGCGGGAAGGAACTGCGCGCCTCGGCCCGGATTTCGCTTGGTACCGGATTTTGCTTGGCGATGGCGGTCGGTTGTCACCGACCCCGTTGCTGCTGCACTGCCGTTTGGGTAACCCATGGCCTGTGAGCACCCGCAACATGACGCGCGGCGTGCTCCGGCCCCGGGGTCGACTCGGGCAGCCCGAGGCCGGCATCCGCCACGTCGCCAGAGAAGGGTCCACGTTCCATGAGCGCATCCAGCACCATCACCGTGGACGGCAAGGAGATCGAACTGCCGGTCAAGTCCGGCACGATCGGCCCGGACGTCATCGACATCGGCAAGCTCTACGCCAAGACCGGCGCCTTCACCTTCGATCCGGGCTTCACCTCGACGGCCTCGTGCGAATCGAAGATCACCTACATCGACGGCGATGAGGGCGTGCTGCTCTATCGCGGCTACCCGATCGAGCAACTCGCCGAGAAGGGCGACTTCCTCGAGACCTGCTACCTGATGCTGTTCGGTACGCTGCCGACCGCCGCCCAGAAGGCCGATTTCGACTATCGGGTCACGCGCCACACCATGGTGCACGACCAGATGAACCGGTTCTTCACCGGCTTCCGGCGTGACGCCCACCCCATGGCCGTGATGGTCGCCTCCGTCGGCGCGCTCTCGGCCTTCTACCACGACTCGACCGACATCACCGACGAGAGCCAGCGGCTGATCGCGTCGATCCGCATGATCGCCAAGATGCCGACGCTGGCCGCGATGGCCTACAAGTACTCTATCGGCCAGCCCTTCGTGTATCCGAAGAACGATCTGGACTATACCTCGAACTTCCTGCGGATGTGTTACGCGGTTCCGTGCGAGGATTACGAAGTCAATCCGGTCTTCGCGAAAGCCCTCGACAAGATCTTCATCCTGCACGCCGATCACGAGCAGAACGCCTCGACCTCGACCGTGCGGCTCGCCGGTTCGTCCGGCGCGAACCCGTTCGCCTGCATCGCGGCCGGCATCGCGTGCCTATGGGGGCCGGCCCATGGCGGCGCCAACGAGGCGGCGCTGAAGATGCTGATGGAGATTGGCACGCCCGAGAACGTCGGCAAGTACGTCGCGAAGGCCAAGGACAAGAACGACCCGTTCCGCCTCATGGGCTTCGGCCACCGGGTCTATAAGAACTACGATCCGCGCGCCCGGATCATGCAGAGCACCACGCACCAGGTCCTCAAGGAACTCGGCAAGACGGAGGATCCGCTGCTCCACGTCGCCATGGAACTGGAGCAGATCGCCCTCAAGGACGAGTACTTCATCGAGAAGAAGCTCTACCCGAACATCGATTTCTATTCGGGCATCACGCTCAAGGCGATGGGTTTCCCGACCGACATGTTCACTGTGCTGTTCGCGGTGGCGCGCACCGTCGGCTGGATCGCGCAATGGGCCGAGATGATCGAGGACCCGATGCAGAAGATCGGCCGTCCGCGCCAGCTCTATGTCGGCCCGGCGCAGCGCGACTACGTGCCGGTCGACGAGCGCGGCTGAGCCGAGCCATCGAACCCGAAGCGACACCGGGGGCGGCCGAAGGGCCGCCCCTCTCGCTTTGGCCGGTCCTGGCCAGCGGGGCGGTCGTCACGCTCCGCATCCCTTGTCGGCAACCCTATGATTGGCCGTCGATCCGCGCCTTCCTGGCGAAGCGAGCCATCCTTGGGGTCGAAGCGGCCGAGCCCGGCGCGCAATGCTACGCACGCACGGTCTGCATCGGCGGACGGCTCGGCATCGTCGCGGTCGCGTTCGGCGATGCCGGCCTGGACGCGACGCTCCAGGGCCTCGACGTCACGTCCGGGATCGAGGTCGCCGAGCGCCTGCGCCGCCTGTTCGATTGCGACGCCGATCCGGCCGCGATCGCGGCCTGCCTGTCCCGAGACCCTACCCTGGCCGGACTCGTGGCGGCCCGGCCAGGATTGCGGCTGCCCGGCGCGTGGGACCCGTTCGAGACCGGATGCCGGGCGATCCTCGGCCAGCAGGTCTCGGTTCAGGCCGCGATCCGGCTCGCCGGAAAGCTGGTCGCCGCATTCGGGACGCCGCTGGCAGAGCCGGCGGGCAGCCTGACCCATGTCTTCCCGACGCCGCTTCAACTGGTCGAGGCCGACGTGGCGCTCGCGCTGAACATGCCCCGCGCCCGCGGCGCAGCGATCCGGGCGCTGGCGGCCGCCGCGCTCGCGAACCCGGACCTGTTCGCCCCGGCCGGGACCCTGGAGGATGCGGTGCTGCGCTTCACGGCGATCCGCGGGATCGGCCCCTGGACCGCGCAGTACATCGCCATGCGGGCGCTCAAGCTGCCGGACGCCCTGCCGGTGGGCGACATCGGCCTTCTCCGCGCCCTCGAGACCGCCACCGGCCGTCCCAGCCCGGCCGCACTCCTCGCCCGGGCCGAGGCATGGCGCCCGTTCAGAGCCTACGCGGCCC
This sequence comes from Methylobacterium sp. CM6246, assembly GCF_054818005.1. Taxonomy (NCBI): domain Bacteria; kingdom Pseudomonadati; phylum Pseudomonadota; class Alphaproteobacteria; order Hyphomicrobiales; family Methylobacteriaceae; genus Methylobacterium; species Methylobacterium sp. CM6246. The sequence goes on along the minus strand of NZ_JBTXKY010000001.1, from coordinate 2,937,823 downwards.
AGCATCTCTGGGCCGCCGACGAGGTTTTTGTGCGCGAGCGATAATGCTGCCCCTCACCGCCCGAACCGCTCGAATTTCGGGAAGCTGCGCGCCATCATCAGGCCGACCTCGCCGCGGTGACCCAGCCATTTCTCGAGAACCGACGCGTTGGCGAGCCGCCCCTCGGGTGAGCCGTCCTGCCAGGGCAGACCGTCGGCCAGCCGGAAGGCGTGCGCGTCGGTGAGGCCGCCGCTGCGGCAGCGCTGGAGCCGGACGCCCTTGCCCCGGGAGAGTTCGGCCACCTCCGAGATCGGGAAGATCAGCAGCAGCTTCTCGGTGTTGACCACCGCGACGTGATCGCCGTCGGCGGGGACGAGCACCACGGCCGCCGCGTCGCCGTCGAGGCCGAGCACGCCCTTGCCCTTGCGGGTGTTGGCCACCAGCGCGTCCGACGGCGCCACGAAGCCGCGCCCATCCGAGCCCACGATCAGCAGCTTGGTCTCCGGCTTGTAGGGCAGCGCGGCCACCACCTCGGTGCCGTCGTCGAGATCGACCATCAGCCGCACCGGATCGCCGAAGCCGCGCCCGCCCGGCAGCTTCGACGCCTCGATGGTGAACACTTTACCGTTCGAGGCGAGCAGCAGGATCTTTTGAGTGGTCTCGCTCGGGAAGGCGATCTTCAGGCCGTCGTCACCCTTGAACGCCACCCCTGACAGGTCGGCGACGTGCCCCTTGAGCGCCCGGATCCAGCCCTTGTTCGAGACGATCACGGTGATCGGCTCGCGCTCGACCAAGGCTGCCGTGAAATCGATGCCGCCGACATCCGGCGGGCTCGCGAGCGTGGTGCGGCGCTTGCCCAGCTTGGTCTCCGGCCCGAAGGTTTTTTTCACGGCGCGGATCTGGGCTTGGATCGCCTTCCATTGCGCTGGCTCGGAGGCGAGCAGCGCATCGATCTCCGCCTTCTCGGCGGTGAGTGCGTCCAGTTCGCGCTTCAGCTCCATCTCTTCGAGCTTTCGCAAGGACCGGAGGCGCGTGTCGAGGATCGCGTTGGCCTGGATCTCGGTCAGCTCGAACCGGGCCATCAGGGCCGGCTTCGGCTCGTCCTCCTCGCGGATGATGCGGATCACCTCGTCGAGGTCGAGATAGACGATCAGCAGTCCGCCGAGGATCTCCAGGCGCCTGTCGATCTGCCCGAGGCGATGGCGCGAGCGGCGCTGGAGCACCACGCGGCGATGGTCGACCCATTCCCGCAGGCATTCGGTGAGCCCGATCACCTTCGGCACGAGGCCGCCGACCAGGACGTTGAGGTTGAGCGGGATGCGGGCTTCCAGCTCGGTCAGCCGGAACAGCGATTCCATCAGGATCACGGGATCGACCGTGCGCGAGCGCGGCTCCAGCACAACGCGGACGTCCTCGGCCGATTCGTCGCGTACGTCGGCCAGCAGCGGCAGCTTCTTCTCCTGGAGAAGCTCTGCCATCTTCTCGATCAGCCGGCCCTTCGGGATGCCGTACGGGATCTCGGTGACGATGATGTTCCAGGTGCCGCGGCCGAGATCCTCCTTGTGCCAGCGGGCCCGGACCCGGAAGGCGCCGCGGCCGGTCCGGTAGGCCTCGGTGATCGACTCCGCCGAATCGACCAGGATGCCGCCGGTCGGGAAGTCCGGCCCCTGGACGAAGCTGTTGAGCTGCGCTGACGTCGCCCCAGGATGGCTGATCAGGTAGAGCGCCGCGTCGCACAGCTCGGCGGCGTTGTGGGGCGGGATCGAGGTCGCCATGCCGACCGCGATGCCCTGGCTGCCGTTGGCCAGCAGGTTCGGGAAGGCCGCCGGCAGCACCACCGGCTCGTCTTTCTCGCCGTTGTAGGACGGGCGGAAATCGACCGTGTCCTCGTCGATCCCGTCGAGCAGCAGCCGCGCGACCTCGGTGAGCCGGGCCTCCGTGTAGCGGTAGGCGGCCGGGCCGTCGCCGTCGATATTGCCGAAATTGCCCTGCCCGTCGACCAGCGGATAGCGCTGCGCGAAGTCCTGAGAGAGCCGCACCAGCGCGTCGTAGATCGCCTGGTCGCCGTGTGGGTGGAAGTCACCCATCACGTCGCCGACGATCTTGGCGCATTTCTTGTGCGCGGTGTTCGGGTCGAGGCGAAGCAGCCGCATGCCGTACAGGATGCGCCGGTGCACGGGCTTCAGCCCGTCGCGGGCATCCGGCAGCGCCCGGTGCATGATCGTGGAGAGCGCATAGGCGAGGTAGCGCTCTTCCAGCGCGGATTTCAGCTCGACGCTCTCGATCCCGTCGCCGGACGGCGGCTCGAAGGGCTGGCCCATGACGGCTCCTGTCTCAGGGCAGGGCCGCCGACCGGCAGCACCGCCTCAACGCGCGATTCGTCATTCCGTGGCGCCGTCGGCGAGCCCGGAATGACGGGGTTGGTTTCAACCGGGGCTCAGTCGCCCCCGGCTCGGCCGTCTCTAGAACATAACGCGAACATTACTCGGCCTCGCGACCGAGCGCAACAAATCGTGCGCGCTCTTCCGGCGCGGCGAGGCCGCGCGGACCCCAGACGTGCCGGTCGAGGAAGTATCCCGTCAAGGTAAACCCTTGGGCAACACCGTCCGGCCCCGGGGATCCGCCCGCGTGCAGGAAGGCCGGCAGCGCCAGTAGGCGATCGCGAAACGGCTCCCCAGCCGAGGCGCTGACCGCCCGGCCGCTCTTCGGCGAGACGTAGGCCAACGCGTCGTTGCCGCCGGTCGCCGCGCAGGCAGTCAGGTCGAGGCCGAATCCGAGCTCAGACAGGATCTCCAGCTCGAACCGCACCATCAGGGGCGGCGCGACGGCCGGGTCGTCGAGGTGCTCGACCAGCACGCCGGCCGCCTCGTAGAGAGCCGGATGCGGATCCCGCTCCGGCAGGAGCCGCAGCAGCGCCGCCATGTGGCCGAGCCCGTAGAGCGCGATGCCCGACCCGATCATCCGCGAGACCTGGGATTCCAGCGGCTCCACAGTGTAGGCGCCGAGCCCCTCGTCTAGCCGCGCCCGCCAGCTCAGCCGGACCCGGTTGCCGGGCTGAAGCACTGGCTGCATGCGGCGCGAACGTCCGCCATGCACGAGGCCGAGATGGCGCCCGTGGTATTCGGTCATCGCTTCCAGAATGACGCCGGTCTCTCCGTGCCGGCGCAAGCCGAGCACGAGGGCGTCGTCGGTCCACTGCATCGAGTTCCCGTGACCGGTGGGCGTGGTGCGGGTCGGCGAACGCCGGTGATCCGCAAGAGATCTCCATATAAGCGCTCCTCGGCCGCCACGCCGCCTTTGCGCGCCGGCGGCGCAGCTTTAGCGTGGCCGTAAAGGAATCACGCCCATGCGCCGCGCCGCAGTTCCGGTTCTTGTCCTGGCCCTGACGCTCACCGGCGCGCGGGCTGCGCCCAAGGCGGCGAAGCCCGTTGCCGCGGAAGCGCCCTCCCCGGCCTTGAAGCAGCGGCTTGCCGCGCTCGCCCTGAAACAGGTCGATTTCGGTTCGGTCTCGCTGCTGCCGGTTCGCTTCGCGGGCAGCCGGCTCGCCGGGCCGATCGAGGATGGCGGGCGGACGATCTACTGCGTGTCGAGCCGGATGAGCGGCCGGACCTTCGGCAAGCCCGAGCGGCCCAAGGCGGTGATGCGCTACGCCGCCGACCGGCTGGACGTGATCGACGACGACGAGGTCTGCACCGGCCATCGCAGCCAGCCGTTCCCGGAACTGGACGCCCTCGGCAACGCGCGGTGAGCCGGCCGCGTTGATGGCCATGCCCTCGATACACGCGCGCACCCTGGACCTCAGCCTCGATCTGATCGTGCGCGCCCACGCCACCCCGGTCCCGGACGATCCGAGCGCACTCGAGCTGCTCAGCGATGCGGAGCTGCGTCCCGGCCTCGAAGCGATCACGGCCGGGCGGGAGGGGCATGACCTCTGGGTGTTCGCCTACGGGTCCCTGATGTGGCGGCCGGAATTTCCGGTGGCCGAGAGCCGGATCGGGACCGTGCGGGGCTTCCACCGCCGCTTCTGTCTGCTCCAACGGCGGTTCCGTGGCACCCCGGAGCGGCCGGGTTTCGTCCTGGCGCTGGATCGCGGCGGCCTGTGCAAGGGCGTCGTGTTCCGTCTGCCGGGGACGGAGATCCGCGAGGCGCTGATGCCGGTCTGGCGGCGGGAGATGCGCGGCCGCGGCTATGTCGCCCGTTGGCTGCCGGTGGCGACCGAGGCCGGGACCGTCTCGGCGCTGACCTTCCTGGCCAACCGAGCCAACGAGCGCTACGCGGGCCGTCTCTCGGACCCGGACATCGCTGACAAGATCGCGGCCGCCCGCGGGCATGCCGGGCCGAGCGCCGAGTACCTGTTCCGGACCGTCGAGGCTTGCGAACGGCTCGGTATCCGCGACCGCCACCTCTGGAGCCTTCAGGCCCTCGTGGCTGCGCGGCTCAAGGCCCGTGCGGCGCGGCAGTGAGCCTCAAGACCAGGCGCGCTTCATCGCGATCACCACACGGCCGCCCGCATGCTCGGTATCCGGGTTGCGCGGCTCGCGGATACCCGGCGCCCGCCCGGTGGTGAGATAGACGACGAGGGTGAGGGCGAGGAGGATCTTGGTGCGCATCGCAACGCTCAGGGTTGAGCGAGGGTGCATAGGATCGATCGGTTTTTACGAAGTTGCCGACAGGCTCACAGGCTGTGGTTGTGGGCATTTCCATGGATCGTGGTGAACGAATCGTTGCGGGCCGGCCGCGATCGTCTCGGGTAGCCCGTTCCCGCGCGACCCTGGCAGGACGCCTTAGTTCCTTGAAATCGCATGGCGATTCCAAAAGGCTGGATTCGACTTTCACGCCTCATGCTTTATGCCGCCGGCCCAGGATCCCCATGGGCGAGGACAGGATGCGGCTGAGGATCGGTGTGGCTCTGGCGATTCTGGTGGTTGCGGTCGCAGTGCTGGCCGCGGGCCCCTGGCCCCACGGCTTCCGGCTGTCCGACGTCTTGACCGGGGGGACGCCTCTCCTGCCGGACGGGTCGCGGCCGATGGCCGGCGCCGTGGAACTCGCCGGCAACGCCACTCTGGGCGCCGGTCAGCGTCCCGCGACCCTGCGGCTCGCCTGCGACCCCGCGGGGGCCGGCCTGTCGGCGGTCCTGACGGTCCAGCGCTTCACGGATTTAGCGGATGGGTTCGATGTGGCCCGCCTCGACGGAGGAGGACCACCGCTCACCAGCATCCTGGTGTCGAGCGCGGGGAGCGTCCGCTCCGTGCGGATGGCAGCGCAGGGGGCTGTCTCGACCGATCCCAACAAACAGATCACCCTGACGGTGACCGGCGGCCACCGGGGCGAGGACCCATTGCGCGGCGTCGCCCTGGCGCTTGCCCAGCCCGGGACCCGAATCACCTGGACGCAGACGAGCCCACGCGCCGGTGACCAATCCCTGGTGGGGAGCTTCTCGGTGGCGGAAGGTGATGCGGCAGCGTTGAAGGCCGCGCTGAACAGCTGCCTCGCGGTGCCGTAACGGCGCTTGGCACCGACTGCGACATCTGAATTAAGCGTCGGGCCTTCAAAGGCACCAGGCGCTTGGATCTGGAGTCAAGCTGCAGTGGCTCGCTGCACGTCGTCTCGTGCGTCGATGGTGTACTCTGCCGTCGAACCCGCACTGCCCGTCGGGCGCTCCGGCGGCAAGACACACGTGGGTGGTCTGGGATCGAACGATCAATCCCAGACCACGATGCCGAACGCCCTGTCCGGCAGGGGGAGGCAGGACGGCTCGACATCCTGCTCCGAGGAGACGAAGACGCTTCACCCTGTCCGGGGTGGCCTCCTTGATGGCTTGGCGCCGGCAAAGGGCCCCAAGCGGAGCGGACTCAGCGCCCCTTCTTGTAGAGTTTGCTGGCGATCTCGAAGATTTCTTCCGGTGCGTAATCCGGCGCGAAGGCCCCGTAGTTGCCATCGAGTTCCGGAATCTTGCCGCCCTCGGGATAGCCATCAACCACTTCGAGGTTGCCCGGCGGGTCGCCCGGCAGCGCCACCTCGTCGTTCGACCAGACGCCGGCAGCTTCCTGATAATCCGCCTCGCTGAACGTGTAGAGGCGCCGGTGCTTGCCCTCGTCGAGGTACTTCTGACACTCAGGGACCCGCGACAGATCGATGTTCGGGGTCGGCAGCATCTTCTCGATCTCGACGCCGGTGAGCTTCTTCAGGGCCAGTGCGTAGGCATGGGCGTGCAGCGAGCCGCGGACCAGAAGGTAGGCACAGACTTCCCGGCCGGTCGGCTCGGACATGGTCTCGTAGACCCGCAGCTTGTGGATGCGGGCACCGCATTCCAAGTGGAAGTTGTGCAGCAGGTCGATGATCAGGTTACCGGTCGTCGTGACCATGTCCATGTTCCAGGACGCGGCGTTGGAATTCATCGGCATCGCGCCGCCGCCATTCGCCAGGAAGCTGCCGGCGAGGCGGACATCCTGCATCTCGGCAAACGGTGCCTTGGAGATGTCGACGTCCTTCTTCGGGTTGCCTGGACCATTGTTCAGCATGGCGATGCCGGTCGAGACGAGTTCGACGTGTCCGATCTCTTCAGCGAAGATGCTCGACACGAGGCTATAGAAAGGCCGAAGTTTGGTCTTGTTGCGGAAATTGAAGCTCTGGAACATGTAGTTCCCGAGGGTCGACATCTCGCCGTACTTGCCACCGAGCAGTTCCTGCAGGGCGGCGGCTGCGTTGGGCTCGGGCTTCTTCGGCTCCGGTAGCTCCGTCAGCAGACGGTCGATCTTCATGAACATGCGGGCAGCTCCGTTTGCGCGAGGTGCGCATGGGACCTACCGGCGAGGGACATACATGTTCCTGCCTGCGACCGAGCTTCTTTTGCCGTCCCCGCAGGAACGTTTCAGCTACGGCACCTCGATAGCCGGAGAAGAATATTCTCAGAATGGCGTCGCCGCACGCCCCGATCGATGACATCCGCAACAGGTCAATCCGGCAGGATCAGCTGCGTTCCTCGATCATGCCGCCGACGTCCGGCGCGGTCCTGAGGCTGCGGGGCTCGGTGCTTCTCGGGGCCGGCAACCACCGTCGGGCAGCCTGGATGCATCTCGACCACGGCGTCACGCTGCGTCGCCGGTCCCTTCCGCAGCACGACAGAACCCCAGACCATCGGGACCATGGTGTCTTCGGGCTGCGTGCGGTTCCTGAACCAGGACATCGTCGACCTGTACGCCCGCGTGCCGGTCGGTACGCGGGCGGTGGTGCTGGCGGCAGGTGGCTCAGCGGCGAGTTAGCTCACCTCCACCTGCACCACCCCCGGCACGGTGCGGAGCAGGCCGGCGAGCTGGGGCGAGGCCTGGAACTTGCCCGGAAGCCGGATCTCGACCTCGCGGCCGCCACCATCGAGCTTGAGGATCAAGGAGACCTCGCTCTCCCCGCGCATCGAAAGCCGCTGCTGCACCGGCGCGACCCCGCGCGGGTCGCTCAGATGAATGCGAATGCCCTTCTGGTGCCGGGCGACCGCGTGATCGAGCGGTTCCGCGGTGAGGATCCGGGCGCGCACGTCCTCGCCCTCCAGGTTCGCCTGAAGCTGGAGCACCAGGGGTCGGCCCGGTTCAAGGATATCCCGGTACTGGCCGAGTCCCTCGGAGAAGATGATCGCCTCGAAATGGGCGGTCCGGTCCGACAGGGTGACGATGCCCATCTTGTTGCCGGTCTTGGTCCGCCGTTCTGCCCGATCGAGCACCGAGGCGGCCACGCGGCCGACGCTGCTGGTCCCGGCCCGGACCGAGCGGCAGAAATCCGCCCAGCTCTGCACCCGCAGCTTGTCCAGAAGGTCGCCGTACTCGTCGAGCGGGTGGCCTGAGACGAAGAAGCCGATCGCCGTGTATTCGCGCTTGAGGGTGTCGGCCATCGGCCAGACCTCGTGCGGCGGGATGCGCAGCGACACGTCGTCCGCGACCACGCCGCCGAACATGTCGGTGACGCCGGTGGAGGCGGCCTCTGCGGCGCTGGCAGCCAGCTTCATCATCGGCTCGACCGCCGCGAAGGCCCGGGCGCGGTCCGGTTCGATGCAATCGAGGGCGCCGGCCTGGACCAGGCTTTCCAGGGTGCGCTTGTTGATCATCCGCGGGTTGAGCCGCCGGGCGAGGCAGGCCAGGTCCTTGAACGGCCGGTCGCCCCGCGCCTCGACCAGCGCCCGCACCGCTTCGCGGCCGACGCCCTTGATGGCGGCGAGCGCGTAGAAGATCTTGCCGTCGCGCACCTCGAACACTTCGCCGGAGGTGTTGATCGAGGGCGGCTCCACCGTGATCTTGAGCCGCTGCGCGTCCTGACGGAATTCGGCGAGCTTGTCGGTGTTGTCGATGTCCAGCGTCATGGCGGCGGCTAGGAACTCGACCGGGAAGTTCGCCTTCAGGTATCCGGTCTGGTAGGTCAGCAGCGCGTACGCCGCCGCGTGGCTCTTGTTGAAGCCGTAATCGGCGAACTTGGCGAGCAGGTCGAAGATCTCGTTGGCCTTGGCCTTGATCAGCCCGCGCTCGATGCAGCCTTTCACGAACCGATCGCGCTGCGCATCCATCTCGGCGCGGATCTTCTTGCCCATGGCGCGCCGGAGCATGTCGGCCTCGCCGAGCGAGTAGCCGGCCAGGACCTTGGCGATCTCCATCACCTGTTCCTGGTAGACGATGATGCCGAAGGTCTCCTTCAGCATCGGCTCCAGCTTCGGATCCGGGTACCAGGACGCCTCGTTGCCGGCGTCGCGGCCGAGCTTGCGCTCGCAATAGACCGGGATGTTGGCCATCGGGCCCGGCCGGTAGAGCGCCACCAGGGCGATGATGTCCTCGAACCGGTCGGCCTGCATCTCGCAGAGCGCCTTGCGCATGCCGGCGGATTCCACCTGGAACACCCCGACGGTCTCGCCACGGCCCATCGGCTTGTAGGTCTCTTCGTTGTCGAGCGGCAGGCTCGCGAGGTCGATCTCGATGCCACGCTGCTTCAGCAGGTCGGTGCAGCACCGCAGCATGGTAAGCGTCTTCAGGCCCAGAAAATCGAACTTCACCAAGCCCGCCTGCTCGACCCACTTCATGTTGAACTGGGTCACCCGCATTCCGGTCTTCGGGTCCCGGTAGAGCGGCACCAGCTCCTCGAGGGGCCGATCGCCGATCACCACGCCGGCCGCGTGGGTGGAGGCGTGGCGGTGCAGGCCCTCGAGCTTCTTGGAGATGTCGATGAGCCGGGCGACGATCGGCTCCTCCTCCATGGCCTGCTGGAGCTTGGGCTCTCCCTCGATCGCCTGTGCGAGCGTCACCGGGTTGGCTGGATTCTGCGGGACGAGCTTGGTCAGCTTGTCGACTTGTCCGTAGGGCATCTCCAGCACGCGGCCGACATCGCGCAGCACGCCGCGGGCGAGCAGCGTACCGAAGGTGATGATCTGACCGACCTGCCGCTCGCCGTAGCGCTGCTGCACGTAGCGGATCACGCGCTCGCGGCCCTCGACGCAGAAATCGATGTCGAAATCCGGCATCGAGACGCGCTCGGGGTTGAGGAAGCGCTCGAACAGCAGGCCGAAGCGCAGCGGATCGAGGTCGGTGATGAGCAGCGACCAGGCCACCAGCGAGCCGGCGCCGGAGCCGCGGCCGGGACCAACCGGGATGTCGTGGTCCTTGGCCCACTTGATGAAGTCCGAGACGATCAGGAAGTAGCCCGGGAACTTCATCGACACGATGACGTCGAGCTCGAAGGCGAGGCGTTTGCGGTAATCGTCCTCCGAGAAACCCGGCGCAGTGCCGTGCTGCTTCAGCCGCAGCTCCAGCCCGGCCTCGGCCTGCCGGCGCAGCTCGGTCGGCTCGTTCGCGACTGACGCGACGCCAGGTTCACCGGCGTGATCCTCGGCGATCGCCTCGGCCACGACCTTCGAAAAGTTCGGCAGGATCGGCTTGCGGGTCCGCGCCCGCACGGCGCAGCGCATGGCGATCTCGACGGTGGCCTGAAGCGCATCCGGCAGGTCGCTGAACAGTTCGGCCATCTCGGCGCGGGTCTTGAAGGCGTGACGTGGCGTCACCCGGCGCCGGCGCTCGTCCGAGACGAGCCGTCCGTCCGCGATGGCGAGCAGCGCGTCATGGGCGTCGTAATCGTCGGACTTGGCGAAGAACGGTTCGTTGGTCGCGACAATTCCAAGACCGTGCCGGCCGGCGATGTCGAGCAGCGCCGTCTCGATCCGACCTTCCTCGGGCGAGCCGTGGCGCTGGATCTCGACGTAGAGCCGGTCCTCGCCGAAGGCCGCTTTCAGCTGCCCGAGGCGGCTCAGCGCCAGCTCGGGTCGCCCGGCCCGAAACGCCGCGTCGAGGGGCCCCGACAGACCGCCGGTGAGCGCGATCAAGCCGGCCCCTGCCTCGGCCAGGGCGGAGGCTTCGACTCGGGGCGCCTCGCCGAGCGCAGTGTCGAAATAGGCGCGGCTCGCCAGACGCAGCAGATTGGCGTAGCCGGTCTCGTCCTGGGCGAGCAGCACGACGCCGTGGCTCGTCGGAGCCGTGCGCTGGTGCGGGTCGGCCGCCTCGAACGCCACCGAGAGCTGCACCCCGGCGATCGGCTGGACACCCTCTCCGGCCGCCTTCTCGGAGAATTCCAGCGCACCGAACAGATTGTTGGTGTCGGTAAGCGCCAGGGCCGGCTGCCGGTCGGCGACCGCGGCCTTGACCAGGGAGCCGACCTTCAGCGCCCCTTCGAGGAGGGAATAGGACGAATGGACGTGGAGGTGGACGAATCCGACCTCCTTGAGCTGGCGTGGCATGGCCGACCTTGATCCGGGGTCGCCCAACATCCCCGCTCGGCCTTGCCAAGTCGACGTATGCCTGAGCCGAACCTGACGATATCCACCGGTCGTGCTCCCGGCGCACCAGTTCGGGCGCCCTCTGTGGATAATCGGCGTGGCCGGCTCGATCGCCTGTGCATAAGCCGCGCATGGCCGGAACTCGGCCCCGAAAGGGAGGACCCGGCTAACGAACCGGTGCCAGAGCTATCGCCCAGGCGCCGACCGCCGCAAACAGCATCCCGAAGGCCATGAACTCGACCATCCCGGTCAGGACCAACCGCTTCAGCATCGTCGCGCCTCCCGTGTTCCGTCTCCATTATGTTCATGTTTCGTTCTGGCGATAGGGGCGTGAGCGGTGCAGTGCCTGCGGCTTTACATCATAGTAAACAAATAGTGGCTTGATGGAGATCGGGCGGGCTGCCATGTCCGCCTTTATCGGGGCGTTCGTTATTTGACCGGGGGGGTCAAGGGAGCAGGCTATTCCCGCGCAACACATTGGGGAACGGATCCAGGTCGCGCTGGTGGCCGTCGGGACGCACGGCGACGTGCTGCCGTTCATCGCGCTGGGCCACATGCTCCTGGCCCGCGGGCATGGCGTCACCTTGGCCGCACCGGCGCCGTTCGAGGCGATGGCGCGGCGCGCGGGTCTGTACTTCCAGCCCCTCGGCACGACCGCCGATTACGAGGCCGTGATCGGCCAGCCCGAACTCTGGCATCCGCGCTGGGGCTTCCGTCCGATGTTCGACTTCGCCCTGCGGGTGGCCGAGACCACCTGCCTCTGGCTCGGAGCCACCCGGGCGCGCGGGGTCGATCAGATCGTGGTCGCATCGCCCCTGGCCTGGGGCGCGCGGCTCGCCCAGGAACTCTACGACATGCGGGCCGCGACTCTGCACGTGATGCCGTTCCTGATCGAAAGCCGGTCCGATCCGCCCCGGCTGCCGGGACTGCCGTTGCCCCGGATCCTCCCGGCGGCGTTGCGGGCCTGGCTCAACCAGGGCGCCGACACGGTGGCGGTCGGCCCGTTCACGCTGCCGCCCCTGAACGCGCTCCGTCAACGCCTCGGCCTCGATCCGGTGACCCGGCTGCGGCATTGGTGGAACAGCCCGACCCGCATGCTGCTGATGTTCCCGGATTGGTACGCCGCGCGCCAGGCGGACTGGCCGTCCCAGGCGGTGCAACTCGGCTTCCCGCTCGTCGATCGGTTCGGCGACGTGCCGGCGATGCCGACGGAACTCGAGACCTTCCTGGCCGAAGGCGACGCGCCGATCGTGTTCACCTACGGCTCGGCGATGCGCCAGGGCGCAGCGTTCTTCGAGACCGCTCTGGAGGTGTGCCGGCGGATGGGCCGACGCGGCGTCCTGCTCGCTCCCCAGGACGGCCAGATCCCGATGCCGCTGCCGCCCGGGATCATCCACCTGCCCTACGCGCCGTTGAGCGCGTTGCTGCCGCGCAGCGCCGCCCTGGTCCACCACGGCGGCGTCGGCACGGTGGCGCAGGCCCTGGCGGCGGGCATCCCGCAGCTCGTCGTCCCGGTGGCGTTCGATCATTTCGACGAGGGGCGGCGCCTGAAGGACCGGACGCTGGGCACCACCTTGAGCCGCCACGCCTTCCGTCCGGCCCGGGCCGCCCGGGTCCTGGGGCGGCTGCTGGCCGACCCGGCGGTGACGCGCGCTTGCGCCCAGGCCAAGGCGCACTTGGCCGAGAGCCCCGACGCGATCATCGCCGCTTGCGACCGCGTCGAAGAGCTGGCGTTTCTTACGGTCGAGCGCGGACCCGGCCTGAAGGTCGCAGAGGCCGGCCGCCGATGAGGGCTCGGGGCGACTGGAAGGCATAGCTCCGCTGAGTCGATGGCTTTGCCGGCCTTCAGGGGCTTCGCGACATCCGGAAATCACGGATCCGCGGTGCTTGGCCCGACGGTGCGGCGAGCCACGCGCGCCGCTGCTTGATCAGCGCCTTAAGCCGTGCGCGTCGCGGGTTCGACCGAATGCAATCGCAGCCGTCGAGGTCCGTCGACTCGCAGCTGAGGATCGATGCCACCATCACCACGATCGCGAGGATCGCCAGCGTCACGAGGGGCCAGGCGAGGCCGAGCCCGACCAACGCGGCGATCGCGAGTTTACCGGCCAGTGAGCCGACGATCTTGGCTTTCATCAGGACGAGCAGGGTGGTGCCGCCGCCTGCTCCGCCGCGCAGGGCCCGGACGATCCGCTTGGGGAACCGATGCTGCGCGGCGAGGGCTTCCAGGCGTCGCAGCTGCCGGCGAACCCGCGCGATCCCCGAAGAGACCGGATCCGGGCGGAGGTTGGTCCGCGATTGATCCGCCACCGGCCCTCCGGGCTCTCGTCCGATCTGCTTCTCCTCATTGTTTAGCGCGACCGTACGAGCCGGTCGACAAGACCGATCCGGGCGAAGCTCGCTCCGGCGGCTGAAGGCCATGATTTGAACGACGGACCGGAGCAACACAGCGTTGATCCGATGATCCTGATCCGGAGGTTGCGGTGATCCGCCTGCTGTCGAGTGTCATGCTGCTGGGATGGATGCAGAGCGCCCAGGCCACGGATATCATCGTGGATTACCGGGACCGCGGCTTCCGGGATGCCAAGCCTTCGATCGCGCCGGACGAGCGGGCCCATCTCGCGCGGGTCATGGCCGAAGAGGCTCCGCAAGCGCTGCGCACGGAACTGGGGCCCGACTCCGTGGTGCTGGGGGTGGCCGCAGGTGCGTTCACGCGGCCCGGCAGACGCGAGCGCGCCTATCTCGTTCAGCGAACGGCGCCCGTGGCGAGCGAGCCGTTTCCGAATGCGGTGGCACCCGTCCTCGTCGTTCTCGGCGATGGCGCGAAGGCACGCTTCTTCCGCCTGCCCAACGACGTCCAGTATCAGCGCGTCGCCGCCGCAGTCGATGCCGATCGCGATGGACGCAGCGACGTGCTGCTCGAATCCGGGTTCTACAACATGGGCGAGAGCGTCACGGCGCTCACCGCGGTCAAGCTCGATCCGGGCAGCGGGCTGGCGACGCCGGGCCAGGTCATCCGGGATGTCTTCACCGACAGCTGCGACGGCGGCTCGGCCCGCAAGAGCCGGACGGCGTCGACCCTGTTCCTCGACGCGGCGGGGAAACTCGTCACCCGGCGCTACCAGCTCACCTGTCGATGAAGGATCCAAAGTCCCTCAGGATGACGAAGGGCCGGGATTCCGCGCGCCGCGCCGTCAATCGAGCGGTGTGATCAGCCCGTCGCGGATCGTCACCCGGCGGTCCATGCGGGCGGCGAGGTCCAGGTTGTGGGTCGCGACCAGGGCCGCGAGGCCCGAGGCCCGCACCAGCGACATCAGCACCGAGAACACGTGGCCGGCGGTGCCGGGGTCGAGATTGCCCGTGGGCTCGTCCGCCAGGAGCAGCCGCGGGCCGTTGGCTACCGCGCGGGCGATGGCGACGCGCTGCTGCTCGCCCCCCGACAGCTCGGCCGGTCGATGCGGCAGGCGGTCCTTGAGGCCGAGGAAGCTCAGCAGCTCGGTGGCGCGGGTCTTCGCCTCGCCACGGCCGAGGCCGCGGATGAGCTGCGGCATCACCACGTTCTCGAGGGCCGAGAACTCCGGTAGCAGATGGTGGAACTGGTAGACGAAGCCCATCTCCTCCCGGCGCAGGCGGGTGCGCTCGGTATCCGGCATCGCGGCGGTGGGCCGGCCGCCGATATAGACCTCGCCACCGTCCGGCCGCTCCAGCAGGCCGGCGAGGTGCAGGAGCGTCGACTTGCCGGCCCCGGAGGGCGCGACGAGGGCAACCAGCTCCCCGGGCCAGATCGCGAGATCGGCCCCGCGCAGGATATCCAGGGCTCCTTCGGCCTGCCGGTAGCGCCGCTCGACGCGGGCGAAGAACAGGGCCGGCACCGGCGGGCTGCCGGCGGGCTCGCTTGCGTCACTCATGGGGTGCGGACCGTCAGCCGTAGCGCAGAGCCTGCACCGGATCGAGCCGGGCGGCACGCCAGGAGGGATAGAGCGTCGCTGCGAGCGACAGCAGCAGCGAGGTGATCACCACGGCGGTGATCTCCCGCGGGTTCATCTGAGCCGGGATCTCGGCGAGGAAGCGCACGGTCGGGTCCCAGGCCCCGGGAAACAGCACGTGCTGGATCGGCTTGATGTTCAGGGTGATCAGGACCCCGAGCCCGAGACCGCTCAGGGTCCCGACCAGGCCGATCAGTGCGCCGTTGATCAGGAACACCCGCATGATCGTGCCGGGGGTCGCCCCCATGGTGCGCAGGATCGCGATATCGCTCGACTTGTCGCGCACCAGCAGGATCAGGCCCGAGACGATGTTGAGCGTGGCCACCACCACGATCAGGCTGAGGATCAGGAACATCACGTTGCGCTCCACCTCGAGCGCCCCGAAGAAGGTGCGGTTGCGCTGGCGCCAGTCGGTCAGCAGGATCGGGCGCTCGGCCGCCATCTCGAGGGGCTCGCGCATGTCGCCGACCTGATCGGGGTTGTCGACGTAGATCTCGATCATGCTGACGTCGCTCTCCCGGTTGAAGAACGCCTGCGCCTCGGTCAGCGGCATGAACACGAAGGTCTGATCGAACTCGGTCATGCCGACCTCGAACACCGCCTTGACCGCGTAGCTCTTGGTCCTGGGCGCCGTACCGAAGGGCGTGGACGACCCCTTGGGCGTGACCAGCGTGATGTTGTCCCCGGCTTGAAGCCCCAGGGAATCCGCGAGCCGCCGGCCGATCAGGACGCCGGTGCCGTCATCGAACCCCTCCAGCGTGCCGCCGCGGATCGCGCTGGAGACCGCGGCCAGCGCGTCGAGGTCGGCGGCGCGCACGCCGCGCACGATCACGCCGGAGCCGCCGAACTGCGACGAGGCGAAGGCCTGGCCTTCCACGAGCGGCACTGCGGCGCGCACGCCCGCCACCTTCGACAGGCGCTCCGACAGGTCGACCCAGTCGTTGAACGGGCGGTCGATCGGCGTGGCGAACAGGTGACCGTTGATGCCGACGATCTTGGAGAGCAGCTCGGCGCGAAACCCGTTCATCACCGAGAGCACGATGATCAGGGTGGCGACGCCCAGCGCGATGCCGAGGACGGAGAAGAACGCCACCACCGACACGCCGCCACCCCGGCGACGCGCCCGCAGGTAGCGGCCGGCGATGATCCACTCGAACGGCGCGAAGGGGGCCGTCCCCTCGCGCAAGGAGGCCGCGAAGCCCCTCACCCGGTCGATCGCCGCTGCTCCAGTCATCGGCCTAGCCCTAAGCACCATTGGCTGCGTTGTCGCCGCTCAAGTGGCGAAAATGATGCCTAAACACGGATTGAAGCAGAATTGCCGCCGGCAATTTGGCCGGCCGCCGCGCTGGCGCCCTTTGCCGGCTCAGACGCGGCGGATGCGGGCCAGCAGGTCGACGGTCGCGAGGCTCTCGCGCTCGCCGCCGGCGCGCCGCTTCAGCTCGACCTTGCCCTCGGCCAGGCCCTTCGGCCCGACGATCACCTGCCAGGGCAGGCCGATCAGGTCCGCGGTGGCGAATTTCGCGCCCGGCCGCTCGTCGCGGTCGTCGTACAGCACCGACAGGCCGGCCGCCTCGAGGTCCGCCTGGATCTGCGCGCAGGCGGCGTCGGTGCCGGAATCGCCGACCTTGAGGTTGATCAGGGCCACATCGAAGGGGGCGACCGAGTCCGGCCAGATGATGCCGGCCTCGTCGTGGCTGGCCTCGATGATCGCAGCCACCAGCCGGCTCGGCCCGATGCCGTAGGAGCCCATGTGGACCGGCCGCTCGATCCCGTCGGGCCCGGTGACCTTGGCACCCATCGGCTCGGAATACTTGGTGCCGAAATAGAAGATGTGCCCGACCTCGATGCCCCGGGCGGCGAGGCGGTCGGCCTCCGGCACCTCCGCGAAGGCCTCCGGCTCGTGGATCTCGTCCGTGGCGGCGTAATGGGAGGTCCAGGCGTCGACGATGCCCTGCAGGCTCGCGACGTCGTCGAAGTCCACGGTCTCGGGCGGGGTCTCGAAATCGAGGTAGGCCCGGTCGCAGAACACCTCGCTCTCGCCGGTCTTGGCCAGGATGATGAACTCGTGGGACAGGTCGCCGCCGATCGGGCCGGTATCGGCGCGCATCGGGATCGCCCGGAGGCCGAGCCCCGCGAAGGTGCGCAGGTAGGCCACGAACATGCGATTGTAGGCGTGGCGCGCCCCGGCCTGGTCGAAGTCGAACGAGTAGGCGTCCTTCATCAGGAACTCGCGGGAGCGCATCGTGCCGAAGCGCGGCCGCACCTCGTCGCGGAACTTCCACGAGATCTGGTAGAGGTTCTTGGGCAGGTCCTTGTAGGAGCGCACGCTGGCCCGGAAGATCTCCGTGACCATCTCCTCGGCGGTCGGGCCGTAGAGCATCTCGCGGTCGTGCCGGTCCTTCAGGCGCAGCATCTCCTTGCCGTAGGCGTCGTAGCGCCCGGATTCCCGCCACAGCTCGGCCGATTGCACGGTCGGCATCAGGATCTCGATGGCGCCGGAGCGATCCTGTTCCCGGCGGATCACCGCGCAGACGCGCTCCAGCACCCGCAGGCCGAGCGGCAGCCACGCGTAGATGCCGGCCGATTCCTGGCGCACCAAACCGGCGCGCAGCATCAGACGGTGGGAGACGATCTCGGCTTCCTTGGGCGTCTCGCGCAAGGTCGGCATGAAGTAGCGAGACAGACGCATGTTTTCGGAGGCTTGTCTTCGGGGAGTTCGGCCTGGATCCGGCCGGGAGGCACCGAGGCGCCCGGGCACACAACACGCCGGGGACGCAAATTACAAGCACCGTCGGCCGACAGAGCGCGTAATCCGGCCGCGCCGCCGGAGGGCAGGCCGACCGGGCGCGGTGCCGCAATAGGAATCGAACTGCCCATTTGCCGGCAAGAAAGCGCAGATTTTTCTCGCACACCCGGTGACAACACGAATTGTTGTTCCTATAAGCGGCGCGTGATGTTTGCGACGCCCGCAAGAGGTGGCGCAGGGTCCGAGTCTCGGGAGGAAAACCGACCGCCACGCAGGCAATGCGTAGGATAATCAAAGGTCGAGCCACTGCAGCTTGAAAAGCAAGGCCTCAGGCCTTGCTTTTTTTGTTGTTCGGCATCCTTCGCCGCGCCCGTCCCGATCTTCCAGCACGCTGCCGGGCGTGGAAGTTGCCATCGTCGGCCCTCCCTCCAGGTCACGTCGCAGGCCTGATGCAGACGCCACGCTGTGAAGAGCGGTGAAAGCGCGGACAAGTCGATGGTTTGTCGACTATTCGACTTTGGCGGCGCAACCCATTAACTCGCAAGGCCTTTTCGCGGCGCATGGTGGTCCGGACCTTACGGGGTGGATTCGCCATGCACTTCCAGATCCGCCAGGCCGAGCATCTCTGGTCCTGGGTCCTGCTTAACGAGGCCGACGAGACCGTCGCCGAGTCGTCCCGGACGTTTCCCTCGGCCGCGCAGGCCTCGGCGGCTGCCCTGGCCTTCGCCCACTTGGTGTCCCGGGCCAGGAAGTCGCTGACGGTGCGGTCCTCCTCCGGGATGCTGCTGTAGAACCCGATCCGGTTTCGTCCCGAACTCAGGTTCATCGGGACGGTTCGCACGCGACCTCCCGACAGGCCTCTTCGTCCCCACGCGCCTGGTGCGCCGGGGGCATGGCCCATGACGTCTCCTCACGCTGGACGCGGGACGCCGCGGGAACCCAGGTGTCGGCCAAGTTACGCGCGGGATCCGATCCCCGCGGCGACCCGCGGCATCGGCCGGGCATGGTCCCCGGCCGGTGCCGTCTGTCTCGTCGCGATGTCTGTGCGACGCCCCGATCCCCGCGACTCCGTGTTAGCGGTCACTGCCCATGGCGCCCAAGCCGCAATCGCAGCCGAGACGCCCCCGGAACCCGCATCACCGCCGTGGCCTTCCACCCGACATCCGCCTCGTAGTGGGCGGGTCCGCAGGTTTCTGAGGGTCACGCCCAGATCCGGGTCGCCGCGGGGGCATTTCCGCACCCCGCCGGGCAGACTACCGCCCGATCTTCACGCCCGCATCCGAGACACGCCCTGCATCGGCACGCCGCCCGGGGCGATGGCGGCTGAGAGCCACCGACGCGGGCATCGCCCCATCCCCCGAGCCCGCCGGTCAGCCACCGGACGGACCCCCGAGGAGCGCCGTGGAGTCACCCCCACACCGCCGAAGGACAGGTGACGGCTAATGAGCACAAAATAGGAACATTGTCAAGGGCGGAGCGCCGCTCTGCCGGCTCCTTTGCGGCGAGCCCAGCCAAGCGGCCCGGGTTTGCCCCATTCTGAGCGCGCGTGCCGCACGGGGTTTGGTTCGCTCCGCTTGCGATGACGGAGGGGGCCGCGCAGGGCCCGTCACGTGGAAGCCTCATGTGGCTCCACGGTGCGCAGCAAAAAGGCCGCGGTGGCGCCCTGCCCCCGCGGCCTTCTCGATGGATCGGTCGATCAGGTCTGCTGCTGCGTCCGGCGGGGGCGCACGGTCCAGCGCTCGAACACGCCTGCCGACTCGTCGGCCTTCGCGTCCTTGGGCTCGGCGGTCGGCTCGGGATGCTGATGGATCGCGGCGCCGAGCGCCTGCGACAGGCTCTCGATCACGTCGTCGATGCGCGCGTCGCTGTGGATGCCGTCGTGGGCGGCGGCCGGGGCCGGGGCGGTTTCGTGGGCGGTCGGCGCCGGGGGCGCGACGGGCTCCGGGGCCGGCTCGGGCTGATGCTCGGGCTCCGGCGGCAGAGCCTCGGCGACGGGCAGGGGTGCGGGCGGCGGCTCGACGGCTTCGGGGGCCGGCGCCGGCGCCGGTGCAGGCGCGGGCGGTGCCGCCGGTGCGGCGGCCGCAGGCGTCACGATGCGGCGCATGGCGCTCATCGCGCCGTCGTCCGACGTCTCGCTGCCGCGCGCGTTGCTGCCGTAGCGGCCGAAGCCGAAACGCGGCTCGATCATATCGAGCACGGCGTCGAGCGCCGCGTTGCTCAGCGGCACCTCCTCGCCGGCCGGCACGCCCTGGATGGCCAGAGCCTGGCGCTCGTAGGCCGGCTCGCTGCTGACCTCGCGTCCGAACCAGTTCGGGGTCTGGAAGGCACCCGCGTCGCCGTCATTGTCGAAGGCGACGCTGATCAGGTCGAGATTGCCCGGCGTGACGTACCGGTCGATCGTGACCTCGCGCCCGCCGAGCGTCAGCACGGTGCGGTCGTAGGCGGCCTTGCCGGGGCAGACATCCAGCAGCGCGTCGCCGTGGGCGCGCGGCACATCGGTCCGCTCCTCGGCCGGGATGCCGTCGGCGCCCTTGTTCACCAGCACCAGCTGGCAGATCTGGCCGTCGACGCGCACGTAGGAGCTGCGGCCGCCCTGGGCGACGAAGTGGCCCTCGGTGATCCGGGCGCCGCCCCGTTCCTTGCGGATCAGGCGGACCAGGGATGGCGCGACCAGGAATCGGCGAATGGTGCTCATGAACTCAAAACCCCTCCCGCTTCGTCGGCGGTGCGCCGATCCGGCGGACTGCCCTCAGGGCCGCCGGCCCGGATGGATCTGGTAAGTCGAGCCGGCCGGCACGGCGTAAAAGCTCAGCCGCAACGCCGTATTGGCTCTCCCTCAACCGCATCCATCGCCAATACCGGACGGCGACAACATGAGACGGTTAAGCGCTAAGCAAAAACACGACGAAATCAAGTCCGGAATGGGGTTGCGATTCCCCCAATTCCGGGTCTGTCCCCGATATCCCGTCTTTCGGTATGGATTTTCCAACCCAGGTTAATCCCGGGCCGGCCCGGCTCAGGCCGCCGGCTCGAAGGTCATGGCGGCGCCGTTCATGCAGTAGCGCAGGCCCGTGGGGGCGGGGCCGTCGTCGAAGACGTGGCCGAGATGGCCCTTGCAGCGGGCGCAATGAACCTCGGTCCGGACCATCCAGTGGCTGCGGTCCACGGTGGTTTCGACGGCGCCCTCCAGCGGCTCGAAGAAGCTCGGCCAGCCGCTGCCGGACTCGAACTTGGTGCCCTGCTCGAACAGCGGCTGTCCGCACCCGACGCAGGTGAACGTGCCGGGCCGCTTCTCGGCCAGCAGGCAGCTCGTGCCGGCGCGCTCGGTGCCGTGCTCGCGCAGCACCCGGTACTGCTCGGGCGTGAGCGTCGCCCGCCACTCGGCCTCGCTGCGGGCCTCCGGGCTGGTCGTCGCGGTATCGGCCATGAAGATCTCCCTGTTCGCCGGGCGATATAGGCATCGTGCCCGGGGCCCGGCAGTCCTGCCACCCCGAAAACGGCTGCACCGGCGGCAACCTGTCGCTCACGGTCCCGCTTTACGGCCGCGTCCTACGCCGCCGCCCCCACGGTGTCGGCCATCCGGGCCCGGCGGTGTCCGAGCGGCAGGGGCGCCCCCGTGGTGGTGTCGCGGCCGGTCTGGTGCTCGAGCTCGGCGTTGATCTCGCCGCCGAGCAGCACGATGGTCGACGAGATCCAGATCCAGGTCATGAAGCCGATCACCGCCCCCAGCGAGCCGTAGGTCTCGTTGTAGGTGCCGAAGCTGGCGACGTACCAGGAGAACAGCAGGGACGCGATCAGCCAGAGCAGCCCCGCCACCACGCTGCCGACGCCGACCCAGCGCCAGCGGGCGTGTTCCCGGCTCGGGCCGAAGCGGTAGAGCACCGAGAGCCCGGCGAGCAGCACCAGCAGCACCGCCGGCCAGCGCAGGGCCGCGAGCAGCCAGGCACCCGAGCCGAGGCCGAGGAAGTTCAGCACGATCGGAACCACCACGATCGCGTTGAGCGCGATGATGATGAACAGCAGCGCGCCCACCGTGAAGGTCAGCGAGCGGATGTTGAGCCAGAGGAAGTTGCGCTTCTCCTCCTCCTCGTAGACCACGTTCAGGGCATCGAACATCGCCTTCATGGCGGCGTTGGCGCTCCAGAGCGACAGCAGCAGGCTGGTGAAGAACGTGACGCTGAGGGAGCTGCTGCCCTTGGCGGCGATGCGCTTGATCTGGTCGCCGATCAGCTCCACCGCGCCGGTCGGCAGTACGGCGTGCAGCTGCGCCAGGTGCTCGTTGATCGCGTTGACGTCCGCGAACAGGCCGTAGCAGGTGACCAGCGCCGCGATCGCCGGGAACAGCGACAGCAGGGTGTAGAAGGTCACCCCGGCGGCCACGGCCAGCACCCGGTCCTTGTTGAACTCCAGGTAGACCCGGACCGCGATGTCCTTCCAGCCGGCGCCCGTCATCTCGGCGGGGCTGTCGGCGGCGCGTCCACGCTCGGGCTGGGTCGCCGCCGTGAGCTGCGCGGCGCGGCCCACGATCGAGCGTGCGCCGACATTGATCGCCGTGTTGCGCACAGGTGGGGCCGGGTCGACGTGCAGCGGTTCGGCCTGCGGCTCCGGGGTCTCGGACAGGGCCTGCGTGCGGCGCCGGGCCGGCGTCGCAGCGAGCGCCACCAGGGCCGAGCCCAGCATCAGGATCCAGAGGACCGAGCCGGTATCCGGCTCCGGACCCGGGCGGGGAGGCGACGCGCGCATGGCTGTACGAGACGGACGTTCCGCGCGGAACTGCCGCGCTCGAAGGCTCAAACGTCGGCGAAGCGCGGCCGTTCCGCACGCGTTTTCGGGCACGCGCGGCTGCGACGCGCGTTGTGCATCCTATGCGCGATCAGCCACGCCTCGGATTCTGCTGCAAGTTCGTCCTGGACGAGCCGCCCGGCACCCATGCCACCCTCAAGGCGGAGCGCGAGGCCACGCTCCACATGAACCTGACCAGCGTGACCATGGCGCATCTCACCAAGCTGGAGCCCGCCGCCCGGCGGGCGAAGCTCGCCGGGCTCGTCGCCCACAATCTGGACGCGCTGGCCCGCCAGATCGCCTGGGTCGGGGCCCGGCCGCCGATCGAGCGCCTGCTGCGGATGGCGAGCAACGTCCTGCCGGGCTACACCCACGCGATCGCCCGGGCGATCTACGCGGAGCCCGAAATGGAGGCTCTGGTCCAGCGGGGGCTGACGGAGGCCGGGGCGCTGGCGCGCCGGCTCGGCGTGCGCCTGAGCTTCCACCCGGGCCCGTTCTGCCTGCTGGCGAGCCGCAACCCGGCGGCCATCGCCAACGGCCTGTCGGAACTCGACTATCACGCCGAGATCTTCGACCGCATGGGCTACGGGGGCGGCTGGCATCCCCACGGCGCCCACATCAACATCCATGTCGGGGCCGGCGACCCGGGCGTCGCGGGCTTCCGCGAGACCCTGCCCCGGGCCAGCCAGGTGGCGCGCGACCTCCTCACCGTCGAGAACGACGAGAACGTCTTCGGGGTCGAGGCGGTGCTGCAACTCGCCGACGTCGTGCCGGTGGTGCTCGACCTGCACCATCACTGGGTGCAGAGCGGCGGCGAATATCTCGAACCCGACGATCCCCGGATCGCCCGGGTGCGGGACTCCTGGCGCGGGGTGCGGCCGCTGGCGCATATCAGCGTCTCGCGCGAAGCGGTCTCGGCCGATTGCGACCCGGACGCCCTGCCCGATTTCCCGGCTTTGCGCGCGGCCGGCCACGCGGTCCGGGATCTCGCCGCCCATTCCGACATGATGTGGAACCGGGCCGTGAACGACCTCGTCGCCCGCCACCTCGTCTGGGCCGATTTCGAGATCGAGGCCAAGGCGAAGAACCACGCCTCCACGCAGATCGCCCGCCACATCACCGACCCGGCCCGGGCCGCCATCGCGGCGGAGTGACGGCGGATCTCGGCGGCGTCGCCGGACCGGGCTAGCGCCTTGTTCGGGCATGATGATCTCGGAGATCCGGATTTCACTTTCCCGCATCATGCGCTAGGCAGCCGGCATGAAGACGGCCGATTGCGACATCCTCATCGTCCCGGGGCTCGGAGGCTCCGACGAGGACCATTGGCAGGCCCGCTGGGCCGGCCGGCTCGCCACCGCCCGCGTGGTCGCCCAGGACGATTGGCACGCGCCGACCCCGGAGGCCTGGTGCGGACGGATCGCCGAGGCCGTCGCGGCCGCGACCCGTCCGGTGATCCTGATCGCCCACAGCCTCGGGGTCGTGGCCTGCGTCGAGGCGGCGCCGCGTTTCGCGCCGGGAATCGTGCGCGGCGCCCTGTTCGTGGCCTGCCCGGACGTCGAGGAGGCGCCCGACCTGCCCGATTCCGTGCGCACCTTCGCGCTGGTACCCCGGGACCCCCTGCCCTTCCCGTCGCTCCTGGTCGCGAGCCGCACCGACCCGTATTGCAC
The DNA here is from genome assembly GCF_054818005.1 of Methylobacterium sp. CM6246. NCBI lineage: Bacteria > Pseudomonadati > Pseudomonadota > Alphaproteobacteria > Hyphomicrobiales > Methylobacteriaceae > Methylobacterium > Methylobacterium sp. CM6246. The sequence continues at coordinate 2,913,868 of NZ_JBTXKY010000001.1, read as the reverse complement.
CTACGCGCGCGCCGACGACTTCGCCCATGCCTGGGGTTCCCTCACGGTCGATGCCGGCGAATCGGGGCACATCAACGTCGCGAGCGGCCACGGGCCGTGGCCCGAGGGGCTGATGCGGCTCGCCGGGTTCATGAAAGGGCTGTAGGCGCTGCGCCGCGCGTTAACGCGCCATTTACCCTCGCGGCCTCCAGTGTCGGCTTGGGCGGACCTTCGCCCCGAAGGCGCCCCTGGAGAGCACCGTGACGCGTAAAGAGCTTCTGGAACGACTCGACGTGGTCCAGGCCGCCCTCGGGCAGCGGGCCCACATCAACTTCAACAGCTCGCTGTTCAACGACGCCGCGCTCCTGAAGCGCATCGAGGCGTTCGAGGCGAAGGTCGGCGAAGTCGAGAAGCCGAAGGTGGCCGACTACACCGGCAACATGTTCACGCGCATCGCCAACCGCCGCGCCGCCACGGCCGCCGCGAAGTAGCCGCGTCGGCCTATTTCGATTCGGGCTCTGCCGAGCGCAGCAATTCGCCCGCTACGTCGGCCAGGCGCGGCGGCGCTTCGCGCACGAACGGCAGCGGCCGGCAGACGTTGAGGGCGGCCAGCCCGAACCGGGCGGTCATCAGCCCGTTCAGCACGCCCTCCCCCAGCTTGGCCGAGACCCGGGCCGCGATCCCGAGCCCCAGTACCTGCTGCATCACGCTCTCGCCCACCGCCATCCCGCCCGTGATGGTGAGATGCGCGACCGCCGCCCGCGCCAGCCGTAGGAAGCCCAGGAATCCCGGGCGTCCGCCGTAGATGGCGGCGATCCGGCGCAGCAGCCGCACGGCGGCGAAGACTACGAACGCCACGTCGACGATCGCCCGCGGGCTCAGCGCCGTGACCGCCGAGACCTGCTTGGCCGCCGCCGCGATGGCGTTACGCGCCTGCCGGTCGAGACCCGCCAGCAACTCGTGCTCGGCCAGCCCGATCCGGTCGTCCACGTCGAGGATCGCGTCGGCGGCGGCGTCGATCCGGGCGCGGCCGGGCGCCAGGGATTCGCGATCGGCGTAAAAGGTCGAGAGCGCCTGCACCACCGCCTGCGCGCCGGTATGGTCGCGGCTGCCGAGCGCGTCGATGGCCGATTGGCGCAGGCGCTCGATCTTCCGCTCGCGCCGCAGGCCGGCCAGCTCCCGGACGACGATCGCCAGGAGCGCCAGACCGGCCAGCCCGAGCAGGGCGAGCGCCACCCAGCCGAGCCAGGGCGCGGCCTGGAACAGGTCTGCGATCATCCGCTCGATCGACAGGCCGATCCCCAGCGAGACCAATCCCCCCGCCGCGGTCAGGAACAGCGCCCCCCAGGGCGAGCCCCGGCGCGGCGCAACCGGCACCGCGACGCCGTCAGCCGCGTCGACGATCTCGAACGGCTCCTCGACGATCCGGGCCTGTTCCGGCCGGGGCGCGAGCGGCATCGTGGCCACGCCCGGCCCCGGCGGCGGCTCGGGATTGATCCGGAAGGCTCGGGGTTTCTGGCCTGAGGACATGGCTTACGGCCTCCTGAGGGGGCGGATTGTTTTAGGGTTTGCCCCTTCGGCAAGGACGCTGTTCGCACGTCGTTTGGCGCTGGCCGCGACGTACCCCATCTCCCGCAAGGGAGAGAGGACCTGCATCGTGCCCGATGCCGTATAGGCCCGGCGACATGCGCGCGAACGCGGACCCGCCCATCGGTCGCGCGCGCCGCCCAGGGCGATCGAAATACGCGCCGACCGGCTCACGACCGCGACGGCATCCTGGGCACCCACCCGCCCCATCATCACCCGAGCCTGTCACCGATCAGAAACTGCATCGCCCGGTCCAGCCGGATCTGCGGCAGGTGGCCGGCGCGGCCGAGGCCGTCCGGGCGGATCAGCGGCGGGCGGAAGCGGGGGAAGCGGAGCGACCCGGGGGCGACGGCGCCCTCCAGCACTGCTTCCGCGCGGGCGGGGAGTTCGCCCGGGAACACGGCGGCCTCGCTGTTGCCGTCGAAGACCTCGTCGCCCACCGTCTCGCCGGCCTCGGGCGTGCCCGCGACCGCGCGGAGAACCTCGGAGCCGTCATGAACCGTGGTCTCGCGGGTGGCGCGCACGGAGGCGAGCGCCACGGTGCCGACCCGGGCGCCCGCGGCCTCGGTCCGCCGCATGGAGCGGGAGACCAGCAGGCGCAGCAGCGCGTCGAGCCGGTCGTGGCTGGTCTGGTGGAGGTGGTCGGCCTTGGTGGCGGCGAACAGAACCCGGTCGGCCCGGGGCGCGAACAGCTTCGACAGCACCGTGTTGCGCCCGATGTTGAGGCTGAGCAGCACCGCGTCCAGCGCCTCCTCCAGCTCCGCCAGGGCGGTGGCCCCGGCATCGACGGCGGCGAGCACGTCCACCAGCACGATCTGCCGGTCGACCCGCTGAAAATGGTCGCGGAAGAACGGGGTGACGACCTTGGCCTTGTAGGCTTCGAAGCGCCGCTCCATCAGCCCGGCCAGGCTGTCCGGGGGGATGCTGCCGGTGAGATTATCGAGCGGCGCGAAGGTCAGCGCCGGCGAGCCCGCGAGGTCGCCGGGCATCAGGAAGCGCCCCGGCGGCGTCGTGGCGACCGATTCCGGGCCGGCGCGCAGGGCCGCCAGATAAGCCTTGAACGCGTCGCTGGCGCGCTCGGCCGCGACTTCGTCGAGGGGGCCGTGCGGATCGAAGCCCTTGAGCGCCTCGAGCCACGGCGCCGCCACCGCGGTCCGGCCCGGCCGGCGGGTGCCGTTGATCGTGGCCCGGGACCAGGCGGTGTAGCCGGTCTCGATCAGCGCGAGGTCGAGCAGCCATTCGCCGGGGTAATCGACCACGTCGAGCATCAGGGTCGCTGGCCCGCTGCGCCAGCCTGCGGCGCGCTCGTAGGCGATCTCCAGGCGGAACTGGCTGATCCTGTCGGTGGAGCGCGGCCAGCGCCGGGCCTCCGTGAGGGTGCCGAAATGCTCCTCGTAGGGGAAGCGCGGCACGTCGTCGTCGGGCTGCGGCACCAGCCGGGCGCGGCGGAGGCGGCCCTCCTGCGCGGGCGCGAACGCCGGCAGCGCGTGAGCCTCCACGAGGTGGTGGATCAGCGCCGTGGTGAACACGGTCTTGCCGGACCGCGCGAGCCCGGTGACCCCGAGCCGCAAGGTCGGCTGGATCAGCAGGTCGTGCGAGGCTTCGGCGAAGGCTTTGACGGCCGAGCCGGCGCGTGCGGCAAGGTCGGTCAGGGGCACGGGCGGGCTCGTGATCGAGGGAAACAGGCCGCGCACAGGTGGCGCGATTGCAGCCGAACCGCAAGGCTTGCGGTTACGGTGTCGTCGCGTTGGCGGCGGGCGTGACCGGCTTCAGACGGGCGATGGCCGCGTTGACCAGGTCGGGACCTGCCCGGAGCGTGCCGAGTTCCACGGCCGACATCGCCAGCATCACCGGCCCCAGATTCGGTCGCGGCTCGCCGTCCGGCCCGAACAGGTCGAGGTCGTCGGTCGGCTTCAGCCCGACGCTGCCGCTGATCTTCGCGGCATAGGCCTGGATCCGAACCTCGTCGCCCGTGCAGAGCGGAGCCGGCAGGCGCAGGTCGAGCAGGGGCAGCCCGGAGGCGATGGCGGGCAGGAGCGCCGATTCCGCGACCATCCGGTCCGGGCTCGGGACCTTGCGGTCGAGGAGCGCGGCCGGATCCGCGGCGCCGCGGGCAAGCGCCGGTACCGTCGGGGACGCGATGCCGGCGGCGATGTCGGGCACCGGCTGGAGCGTTGCGACCCGGGACACGCGGGGGGCGGGCAGCCGAGCGCCGGCCTTCCCCGCCATCCGGGCGAGCGGCGACCAGGGCTGCACCCGCAGGGCCTTGGCCCGGCCCCGGGCCACGCCGCCCGGCCGGTGGGAGGCCAGGAACCGGGCACGCAGGGTCCGGCCCAGTCCCCGGGGTGCGAGGGTCGCCGAGACCGCCGGCGTGGCGACCCCGGTCGCGACCCCCCTGCCCGTCCGACTCGGCATCGCGACCCGGCACTCGGAAGGCGCCCAGCGGCGCACGATGGCGAGGGCGTTGCGCCGGTTGTAATCGCGGACGTAGCGGCGCAGCAGGCTCGCGGCGGCGTCTGCCCCGTCCGCCATCGTGGCGAAGGCGGTGTGGCCCTCGGTATCGGCCCCGATCTCCCCCGACCAGCGGGCGGACTTGATGCACCAGCCGTTGTTGAGCCGGACGCAGCGGGCGACGTAGGGCGGGTTCTCTGCGAGCCGGGCCGTCAGCGCCAGGGACCGCGGCAGCAGGTTGTCGCCGGCCTGCGCGTGCCAGTTGGATACCGACCGGGTGGCGGGATCGAAGCGCGGCGGGGCGGCCTCGGCCGGTGCCGCGGCCATCGGCGGCGCGGCGGCCAGCAGCGCAGCCGCGCGATCCTCCGCGGCCGGCACGAGCGCCGGCACGAGGGCCGCCAGCAGGACGAGCGCGTTCAACAGCACGCGGACGGGCTCCCACGGTCGCGGTCCTCCGTGGAACGGCGCTCCGTCACGGGTTCAGCACCCTCAGCGCGGCCTCGTGGAGGCGCGGGTCGGCCGCCGCCACGACGCGCCCGCCGCCTGCGGCCGAGCCGCCGTCCCAGGCTGTGACGCGTCCGCCCGCGCCCTCGACGATCGGGATCAGCGCGACGATGTCGTAGGGCTTCAGGCCGGCCTCGACCACGAGGTCGATCTGGCCGGCGGCGAGCATGCAGTAGGCGTAACAATCGGTGCCGTAGCGGGACATCCGCACGCGGCCCTCCAGATCGCGGAAGCGGTCGGCCTCCTCGCCGCCCGCGAACAGGCGCGGGTCGGTGGTGGCCAGGATGGCCTGGCTGAGTTCTCCGCAGCGGCGGCCGCGCAGGGTGCGCTCGCCGGCGCGGCCGCGCAGGCGGGCGTTGCGGCCGTCGCCGGTGAAGCGCTCGCCGAGATAGGGCTGGTGCATCAGCCCGCGCACCGGCACGCCGTTGCGCGTGAGCCCGATCAGCGTGCCCCAGGTCGGCAGGCCGGCGATGAAGGCGCGGGTCCCGTCGATCGGGTCGAGCACCCAGACGCACTCGGCGTCGGTGCGCTCGGAGCCGAACTCTTCGCCCAGGATGCCGTGGCTCGGGAAGGTCTGGGCGATCATCCGGCGGAGCACGGTCTCGGCCGCGCGGTCGGCCTCGGTGACCGGATCGAACGGTGCGCCGCCCCGCGCCTTGTCGTCGAGGCCGAACGCGGCGCGGAAGAACGGCAGGATCGCCTGGCCGGACGCCTCCGCGAGATCGTCCATGAACCGTCCGAGTTCGACGACGCTCATCGGCCCTGCCCCCTGCTTTGCCCGAGGCCCGATGGGGGCCTGCCCGGCGCGAGACGAAACCGGGGCCGGGCCCCGGCCGTCAAGCCCCTTCGCCCCAAACCCCTTCGCCCCAAGCCCCAAGCCCCTTCGCCCCAAGCCCCTTCGCCCCAAGCTCCTTGGCCGCAAGCTCCTCCGCTTCAAGCCTCACGCCTCCGCGGGTTCCGGCAACCGCGCCTCGGCGCCGGCCGCGGGCGCTGCCGTGCCCGCGATATCCGCCTGCACGGCGGCCAGCACCGCCTCGAGCGCCTCGCGCAAGGACGCGACCTGTCCGGACGCCTCGGTGGAGCCGTTCGGCACGCGCGCCACCCGGTCCGACTGGCCGTTCTGGGCCAGCCACAAGCCGAGCAGGACCGGTACGCCGGGCATCCGCGCCTGCAGCCGCCCGACCAGCCGGCGCAGGTGCGTCGGCTCGCCGTTCAGCGCCAGCGAGACGACGCAGGCCATCCGGGCCGGGCCCGGCTCGAACCGTCCGATCCGCGCCGTGGCGGCGTCCGAGAACGGCACGGTGCGGACGCCGATCCCGCGCTTCTCCAGGATCTGGGCCAGGATCGCGGCCGCCGCGCCGTCGAGGAAGCCGCGTCCGGAGATGCAGAGCACCGCGCCCGCGCGGGTCCAGGCTTCCGGCAGCGCATCCGGGGCCGGGCCGACCGGCATCGGGCTGCAGGCGTGCTCGCCACCCTCCCCCGAGCTCTCGGCGGTGGCGTCGCCGCGCTCGGACAGGTCGGCGATCAGCTCGCCCAGGGCGGTGCGCATCGCGCCCTTCTGCTGGGCGGTCAGCACACCCCGCGCCGCGTCGCGGGCGGCGAGTTCGAGCGCCTTGAGCACCACCTCGTCGTAGTAGGACGAGAGCGAGCATTGCTGCAGGATCAGCTCGGCATGGCCCAGCACCTCCTCGGAATCGCCGGCCAGGATGCGCTGGTAGAAATTCTGCACGGGCGTGAGCGCCGGCCGGTCGCCGAACAGCACGTCCAGGAATTCGAGATGTTCGACGTGCCGTCCCAGCACCACCAGGCAGACGGTGAGCGGCGTCGACAGCAGCAGGCCCACGGGCCCCCACAGCCAGGTCCAGAACAGGGCCGAGACCAGCACCGCGAGCGGCGAGAGCCCGGTGGACTGGCCGTAGACGATCGGCTCGAACACCTGGCCGGTCAGCGGCTCCAGGATGAGGAACAGGATCGTCACCGCGATCATCATGTTCCAGCCGGGATCGACCGCGGCGGCGAGCGTGATCGGGAGGATCGCCGACAGGAACGCGCCGATGTATGGCACGAACCGCATCAGCGCCGCGAAGATCGCCCACAGCACCGGGTTCGGCACGCCGATGACGTAGAGGCCGATCCCGATCACGACCCCGAAGGCGGTGTTGAGGGCGAGCTGCACCACGAAGTAGCGGCTGAGGCGCCCGGCCGCGTCGTCGATCGCCCCGGTGGTGCGGTGCAGGTCGCTGGAGCCCGCGAGCCGGATCATGCGGTCGCGCAGGTCCTCGCGCTGCATCAGGACGAACAGCAGCACCACGAAGACGATGCCCACCGTGGCCAGCGGCTGCAGCACCGGCGACAGCAGGGTGCCGAGCGTCTCGAGCGGCCCCGGCTGGGTCGAGGCCACCTCGACCAGGACGGGCTTTTGGCCGGGCCCGGCCTGGTCCAGTGCCGATCCCTGCGCCGGCTCGGAGGCCGGCGGGGCGGGGCGCGCGGGCTCCGGACCGGCCGGCGCCTTCGCGGGCTCCTTGCCCGCCTCCGCCTCCTTGCCGCCGGCATGGAGCGCCCGGCCGATATTGGCGACGTAATCGGTGATATGGCCCACCGGCGAGGCGCGCAGGCCCTCGATCTTGCGCTCGATGGTGGTGCGGTAGCGCGGGATGTCGCCGGCGAGGTCGGCCGCCTGGATGCCGATCAGCGTCGCCAGGGCGGCCACGATGCCGAGCGTCAGAAACACGCTCACGCCCACCGCCACCAGCCGCGGCAGGCGCAGGCGCCGCAGGCGGTTCACCAGCGGCGTCAGCACGAAGGACAGGAGCAGCGCGATCGCGATCGGGATGAAGATCTCGCGGCCGAAATACAGCACCGCCACGATGGTGGCCCCGACCAGGATCGGCGAGGCCATCGCGGACCGCGGGGTCTCGGCCGCGGCGACGCGCGTGGGGCGCGGCGCAACCAGCGCGCGCTCAGGCTGCGCCCCGACCGGGCTTCTCGTTCCCATGCTGCGATCCACACCCCGAACGCGACAGGCGGGCGCCCGCCGGGGTCGCGGGGCCTCGCGGCATGGGAACGGCACGGGGTCCGAAAACGATCCCGCGCGGCTCGCGGATCCGTTACCCAGAGTTGCGCGCGCTCCGGTTACGCCCCCTGGACCCCGGCCCGGGCCACCTCGCCCACGTCCTTCAGTTCGGGGAGCGACCAGCACATCTGCATCACCCGCTTGGCCTGGGCGTCCGGCAGGATCCCGGCGGCGAGGTCGGTGAACTTCGCCTCCAGCTGCGCGTCCGACATCGGCGTCTCGACGCTGCCGATCGCGTGCTCGATCCGGCGGTGGAAGCTGCGCCCGTCGTTCAGCGTCACGGTCATGTCGACCTGCGCGGCGTCGATGCCCGGGGTGATCACCGGCATCACCTTCTGGCGCAGAGCCACGACGCGCGGGTCGTTCACGGCCCTGTCGCTGAACTGCTTCTCGCCGCCCGCGCCCTCCACGAGGGCGATCGCGGCCGCGTGGTAGATGCTGAACTTGCCCTCCAGGCCGGTCTTCGGCGCGGTCTTGCCGGTCAGCTCGAGCACCAGCGGGTGGACCTTGAGGTCGACCCGGGCGATGTCCTCCGGCCGGACGTGGTCCTGATCGCGGATCTGCACGCCGGCATCGATCGTCGGGTGCATGACGATCCCGCAGGCGAACGGCTTGTAGGTGTTGAGCAGGGCCTCGTAGCGGGTGCCGAGGCCGTCGGTGATCTCGGACCAGTCCTGCTTTGTCGAGATGGTGTTGGCCCAGCCGCGCTTGGCCTCGATCATGCCGTCCGACGACGTGAAGCCCTTCGCGGCCAGGATCGCCGCGAACAGGCCGTTCGAGGCCGCCCGGCCCGGGTTGAAGCTCTTGTTCATCGAGCCGAACGATTCGCGCAGGCCCACCGGCTGCGAGGCGGCGAGCCCCAGCGCGTAGACCATCTGCTGCTCGGTCAGCCCCATCAGCTTGCCGACTGCCGCAGCGGCGCCGAACGGCCCGCAGGTGCCCGTGATGTGCCAGCCGGCATCGTAGTGGTTCGGGTAGACCGCGTTGCCGATCCGGCACTCGGTCTCGATTCCGACCACCAGCGCGTCGAGGAAGTCCTTGCCCGAGACCGGCTTCATCTGGGCATAGGCCAGGATCGCCGACGCGACCGGCCCGGCCGGATGGATGATCGTCTTGAGGTGGGTGTCGTCAAAGTCGAAGATGTGGCTCGCCACGCCGCTCAGGAAAGCCGCGTTCATGATGTCGAATCGCTCCGACCGGCCGAACAGCCCGGCCTGCGGCGGCCCCGAGAACGGCTGCAGCGCCGAGACCGCCACGTCCACGGTCTCGTGGTGCGAGCCGCCGATCGCCACGCCGACCCAGTTGAGGAAGCTGCGCACGCCCTCACGGCGGACCGTTTCGGGCAGGGTGTCGTAGGACGAGGCCAGGATCCACTGCGCGAGGATTTTCGTAACGGGCGGCGGCGCCTTGGCGGCCGGCGTCTTCGCGGGGTCGACGGCCTCGGCGGCCTGCACCCCTTGCACGGCCGGCGCCGCCAGGGCGAGGCTTGCGGCGCCGATGAGCGCGCGGCGATTGAAGGTCATGGCGTTCTCCCTCGGGGGCGTCCGCAGACGGCGGCCCTGTTGGTCGACACGATACTGAATAAAGCTCGGGTCCGTCAGGGGGGAACGTTTCGTATCCGCGCGCAGGCCCCGCCTGTCCCTGCGCGCAAGGCGCATGAGCGGACTGTGACCCGGGACCCGGCGCACGACGACGCGCAGCGTCCGTGGGGTTCAGCGACGGTGCCGCGGCACGGCGCTCTGCGTGCTGGGTCCCGGATCACCGTCCCCTGACGGGTCCGGCGTCCGGGAAAGGGTGCGGTTCATCGGCCGGGGTGGCGAAGCCGGTCGTCCCTCACACCAGCACCGGCAGCGCGTCCTGCTCGCCGACCCCAAACACCCGGCGGTAGCGGGCGATCTCGTCCTCCGGTCCCTGCGCCTTGGTGGGGTTGTCGGACAGCTTGACGGTGGGGCGGCCGTTCGCCTCCACGACCTTGCAGACCACCGAGACCGGATCGAGTTTGCCGTCCGGCAGGAGGCCGCGGAAATCGTTGGTGAGCAGGGTGCCCCAGCCGTAGCCGATGCGCATGCGCCCGTGGAAATGGGCGTGGATGCGCTCGATCTCGTCGATGTCGAGGCCGTCGGAGAAGATCGCGAGTTTGTCCGCGGGATCGTAGCCGCGCTCTCGCCAGAACCGGATCACCTCCTCGCCGCCCGCGATCGGGTCCTTCGAGTCGATGCGGATCCCGGTCCAGTCGCTCACCCAGTCCGGGGCGTTCGCCAGGAAGCCGGTGGTGCCGTAGGTGTCGGGCAGGATGACCCGCAGGTTGCCGTCGTAATCCTCCTGCCAGTCTGCCAGCACCGCGTAGGGCGCGGCGGCCAGCGCCGCATCGTCCTCGGCGAGCGCCGCGTAGACCATCGGCAATTCGTGGGCGTTGGTGCCCACGGGCTCGACCTCCTGCCGCGCCGCGATCAGGCAGTTCGAGGTGCCCAGGAATGCGGGGCCAAGTCCCTCGGCCATCGCCTGAACGCACCAATCCTGCCACAGGAAGCCGTGGCGCCGCCGCGTGCCGAAATCCGCCACCGACAGGTCCGGCAACCGCTGCAGCCGCTGGATCTTCTCCCAGACCCGGGTCATGGCGCGCGCGTAGAGCACCTGCAGGTCGAGCTTGCCAAGGCCGCGCAGCACCGCGCGCGCGCGGAGTTCGTTGAGGATCGCGAGCGCCGGGACCTCCCACATCGTGGTCTCGATCCAGGGACCGTGGAAGGTCAGCTCGTACTGGCCGTCATGGACCGCGAGCTCGTAGTCCGGCAACTGGAAGCCCTCGAACCACGCGACGAATTCGGGGCCCAGGATCCGCCCCTGGCCGCGGAACACGTTGCCGCGCAGCCAGGTCACTTCGCCCTTGCTGAGCCGCAGGCTGCGGGCGTGGTCGAGCTGCTCGCGCAGCAGCCCGGCATCGACCTCGTCGGCGATGCGGATGCGCTTGGTGCGGTTGGTGATCCCGAAGGTGGTGTCGATCTGTGGATGCCGGCGCAGGATCGTCTGCGCCATCAGCAGCTTGTAGAAATCGGTGTCGAGCAGGGACCGCACGATCGGGTCGATGCGGAAGCTGTGATCGTAGACCCGCTTCGCCAGATCAATCATGCCGTTCGGACTCTTTCACGCGCGCCACCGGCGCAGAGCGCATGCCGCAAGCCGTGACGTCAAGAAGAAGGGCGGCCCGCCGATCTGGCGCGCCGCCCCGTCATCCGCATCGCCAAGTCACACGAGATCAGGCGAGGTCGACCTTCTTGGTCTCGGTCTTGGGGCTTTCGCCGGTGAGCGAGGCCTTCACGTAGCCGTAGAGATGCAGCATCGTGCTGTTAGGGCTGTCCCAGTACTCGCCCTTCTCCGGGTGGACGCGGATCAGCGCGACCTCGGGATCGTTCTTGCCGTTGGGGAACCAGGTCTTCAGGCTCTCATTCCACTTCTCGTCGATCTTGGCCTGATCGCGCACGATCTCGGCCTTGCCGGCGACCGACACGTAGGTCTGGCTCGACGGGTCGGAGTAGGCCAGGTTGATCTGGTTGTCCTTGCTGATCTCGGCCGTCTTGGGCGAGTGCAGCTTGGTGAAAAACCACAGGTCGCCGTTCTCGTCGGCGTCGTTGTTCCACATCGGGCGGCTGTTGAGCGTTCCGTCGGCATCGACGGTGGTCATCATGGCGATCTTCACGTCCTTGACCAGCTCGAACAGCTTCTTCGCGCCCTCGTGGTCGCGGTGGTTGCCCTGATGCATGAAACCGATCTCCTTAACTGTCGCCGACGTGGCGTTCGAGTCGCGCGGGCAGCCCCCTCCAGGAAGGCCCCGCCCGCAAGTCGCCTCGACAACGGGCGAAGGCCCGCTTGGTTCAGGTGGTTTCGGGATGGGGGCAATCGGGCGGTGGACGGCCCGCTCAGGCTTGGCCGTGGTGGCCGCTCGGGTCTGGCCGGCCATCGCACCGGCCCGGGCCGAGATCGGGTCCGGCGCAGGCGTCCGGATGGGCCGCTCCGATTCCCGGGCGTTGAAGATCAGGCTGCCCGAGTCGCGACCGAACGCGGAGGCCGGTCGCGCGGGGCCGCGGCGTGGAGGTTTGACGCCAGGGTCTGGTGTTCTCGCCTGGCTTAGTTACATGCAGCGGGAACGAGACCTGCTTTCCCCCGGTGGAGGACGATTTGGCGATCACCCGCGACGACGTGCTGCGCGCGCTCCAATCCGTCACCGTCGATGCCGCCGGCACCACCCTGCCCGGCTCCGGCCGGCTCTCTCAGGTCGTGGTCGATCCCAATAACCGCGTGATGTTCTCGATCCTGGTCGATCCGAGCGAGGCCGAACGGTTCGAGCCGGTGCGGCGACAGGCGGAGGGGCGCATCCTGCAGATGCCGGGCGTCTCGGGGGTGTTCGCGAGCCTGACCTCGGAGCGCGGTCCGGGCATGCCCGCACAGAGCGACGCCGCGCCCCGCCCGGTGACGCCGCCGCCGGTCGCGCCGCCGCGGCCCGGCGCGCCCCCGAACCAGGGTCCGCAAATCGCGGGCGTGCGCCACATCGTGGCGGTCGCCTCCGGCAAGGGCGGCGTCGGCAAGTCCACCACCGCCTGCAACCTCGCGCTGGCCCTGCAGGCCCAGGGATTGAAGGTCGGCCTGCTCGATGCCGACATCTACGGGCCGTCCGTACCGAAGCTGTTCGGCCTGTCGGGCAAGCCGACCGTCGTCGACAACAAGTCCATGGAGCCGATGGTCGGCTACGGGCTGAAGGTCATGTCGATCGGCTTCCTGATCGAGCCCGAGACGGCGATGATCTGGCGCGGGCCGATGGTGCAGTCGGCGATCACCCAGATGCTGCGCGACGTGCTGTGGGGCGAACTCGACGTGCTCATCGTCGACATGCCGCCCGGCACCGGCGACGCCCAGCTGACCATGGCCCAGGCGACCCCGCTCTCGGGCGCCGTGATCGTCTCGACGCCCCAGGACTTGGCGCTGATCGACGCCCGGCGGGGCGTGACCATGTTCAAGAAGGTCGCGGTCCCGATCCTCGGGGTGATCGAGAACATGGCGACCTTCGTCTGCCCGAATTGCGGCCACGCCTCGCACATCTTCGGGCATGGCGGCGCCCGCATCGAGGCGCAGCGCCTGGGCGTGCCGTTCCTCGGCGAGGTGCCGCTCGACATGACGATTCGCGAGACCTCGGATTCCGGCCGGCCCGTGGTGGCGACCGATCCGGACGGCCCCCACGCCAAGGTCTACCGCGACATCGCCGCGTCCCTGTGGGCGAACCTCTCGGGTGCCCCGGCCGGGCGCACCGCGCCGAGGATCGTCATCGAGTGAGTGTCTCCCGGTGGATCGCCCGCACGTCCTGGGCCTGATCCTCGCCGGCGGCCTCGGCCGCCGGATGGGCGGGGTCGACAAGCCGCTGATGCGGCTGGTTGGCCGGACGCTTCTCGACCGCGTCGTGGAGAGGCTCGCCCCGCAATGCGGCGCGGGTCTGGCCTTGAGCGCCAACGGCGACCCGGATCGGTTCGCCGGGTTTCCGGGGCCGATCCTGCCCGATCCCGTGCCGGGGCTCCCGGGTCCCTTGGCCGGCCTGCTGGCGGGTCTGGACTTCGCCGCCGTGCGGCACCCGGACGTCACCCATGTGCTGAGTGCCCCCGGGGACGCCCCGTTCCTGCCGGACGATCTCGCCATGCGGCTCGAACCGGCCCTGCGGGACGCGCCGATCGCCCTCGCCGCCTCGGGCGCGCGCGCGCATTACACGGTGGCGCTCTGGCCGGTCGGGCTGCGGGCGGATCTGCGCCGCGCTCTGGTGGAGCGGGACGAGCGGCGGGTCGGGGCGTTCATCGCGCGCCACGGCGCGGCGACCGTCTCCTGGCCGACGGAGCCCCTGGATCCGTTCTGCAATCTCAACGCGCCCGACGACATGGCGGCTGCCGAGGCCGCGATCCTGGCCGGCCTCGGGCGCGGCTGAGCCCGGCCTCAGGCCCGGCGCGCTTGCCAGCGTGGATAGAGGATGCCGAGGGCGAGGCCCCCGAGGACGAGACCGGCCGCGCCGAGCTTCCAGCCCGGCAGCGTCTCACCGAGCCAGACGGCGGATCCGGCCATCCCGAAGACCGGTACCAGCAGCGCGATCGGGACGATGCGCGCGGCGGGGTGGCGGGAGAGCAGCCATCCCCAGACGGCGTAGCCGAACAAGGTATTGCCCACGGTTTGCCAGATCACCGCCCCCCAGGTCGCCGCATCGGCATTCTGGAGGCCGGCGCGGATCGCATCCCAGCCTTCGAGCAGGAAGGACAGCGCGAAGAGCGGCGGCGCGGAGAACAGGCTGGCCCAGACCACGTAGGGCAGCATCGCGCGGACGCCGCTGCGCTTCGCCGCGACGTTGCCGCCGGCCCAGCTCGCCGCCGCGAGGACGATGAGGCCGAGGCCAAAGGGCGTCGTGGCCCCGTCGGCATGCAGCGCGATCACGCCGATGCCGGCCGCCGCCAGTGCCAGGGCGGCCCATTGGTAGCCAAGGACCCGCTCGCCGGTGAGCCGGATCGACAATCCGATCGTGAAGAACACTTGGACCTGGATCACCAGCGACGCGAGGCCGGGGGTGATGTGGCCGCGCATGGCGATGAACAGGAGCCCGAACTGCCCGGCCCCGATCAGCAGCCCGTAGGCGGCGAGATTGCGCCAGGCGACGTTGGGCCGGGGCATGAGGAACACGCCAGGGCACGCCGCCAGCGTGAAGCGCAGCGCCGCGAACAGCAGCGGCGGCAGGTGGTCGAGCCCGATCCGGATCACCACGAAGTTGGTACCCCAGACGGCGACCACCGCGACGGCGAGGCAGAGGTCCCGAAGCGGAAGCGTGGCGGTTTCCATGGCGCGGCAACCTCACAGGCCGCGCGCGTCTTGCCAAGGGACAATCGTCCCATCGGTACGCGGACGTGTCCGCCCGGGCGGGCGGACACGTCCGGTCGTTTCAGGCCGCTTCGCCGACCGTCGCCTTCACGATCTTGTCCGGGGAGCGCGGCGGCTCGCCCTTGTTGATCGTGTCGACCACGTCCATGCCGTCCACGACCTTGCCCCAGACCGTGTACTGCTTGTCGAGGAAGCGCGCGTCGTCGAAGCAGATGAAGAACTGCGAGTTCGCCGAGTGCGGGAAGTTGGTGCGGGCCATCGAGCAGGTGCCGCGCACGTGCGGCTCGGCGTTGAACTCGGCCTTCAGGTCCGGCAGCTCGGAGCCGCCCGAGCCGGTGCCGGTCGGATCGCCGGTCTGGGCCATGAAGCCGTCGATGACCCGGTGGAACGGCACGCCGTCGTAGAAGCCCTGGGCGGCCAGCGTCTTGATCCGCTCGACATGGCCCGGGGCGAGGTCGGGGCGCAGCCCGATCACGACGCGGCCCTTGGTGGTCTCGAGGATGAGGTTTTCGGTGTCGGCCATGGTAGGTCCTTCCTGTTGGTGAGAATGTAGCGGCGCCCACCCGATCCGGCGAGCGCGGCGAAACGGTCAGGCCGGCGGGCGGTAGACGAACCGCAGGGCTACGGGCCGCCCCGCGATCGCCCGGCCGAGGCCCGGGGTGATCCGCGCCGGCATGCACCCGGTGAGCGCGTCCAGGGTCGCCCGCACCAGGCTGCGGCGCCGGCCGGTCTGGAAACCCGCGGCGTAGGTGATGCGCGGGCGGCCAATCAGGCTGCCGTCGCGCCGGAGCGACAGCCGCGCGGTGATCTCGATATCGGCTGCCCCGCCGTCGGGCCGCCCCAGCCCTGCCGGCGGCTGCCAGCAGGCCGCCAGCACCGGGTAGAGTTCGGCCAGGGTATCGGCCGCCCGGGCCGGCCGATGCGCGAGCGGTACCGCGACGGTGCCGCGCAGGGTCTGCGGCAGGCTCAGCGGATAACCGCCGCCGGGCGCGTACGCGTAGCCGCCATAGGCTGAGACGCCATCATAGGCGCGCGCCGTCGCCGGGGCGAGGGCGAGCGCGCCGAGGAGGGCCAGCCGGTGCCACATCGGCGAGGGGCTACTTGGCCTTCTCGGCCAAGGTCATGCGGACGATCTTGTCCGGATCCTGCACGGCGCCGCCCGGGGCGCCGGGGGCGGCCTTCTTGATCCTGTCGAGCACGTCGAGCCCGTCCGTGACGTTGCCCACGACGGTGTACTGCTTGTTCAGGAACGGCGCGTCGCCGAGGCAGATGAAGAACTGCGAGTTGGCCGAGTTCGGATCCGAAGAGCGGGCCATGCCCACGGTGCCGCGGCGGAACTCGGCCGTCTGCGAAAACTCGCCCGGGATGTTCGGCAGGCTGGAGCCGCCGGTGCCGTTGCCCTTCGGGTCGCCGGTCTGGGCCATGAAGCCGTCGATCACCCGGTGGAACTTCAGGCCGTCGTAGAAGCCCTGGCCGACCAGCGTCTTGATCTGCTTCACGTGCTTCGGGGCGAGGTCCGGCCGCAACGCGATGGTGATGCGCCCGTCCTTGGTGTCGAGAAAGACCGTGTTGGCGTCGGCGGCCCGGGCGGCCGGGACGGAGCCGAGCGTGAGGGCGAGCGCGAGGAGGGCGTGGCGGCGATTCATCGGGTTCCTTCCAGAAAGGTCAGAGGATCAGGCTGTGGTGGCGAAGCGCTGCCGGAGGCGGTCGGCGACGGCCGCCGGCACGAAGGGCGAGACATCCCCACCCATGCCGGCGATCTGGCGCACCAGCGTCGCGGTGATCGGGCGCGCCTGCGTCGAGGCGGGCAGGAACACGGTCTGCACCTCCGGCGCCATGGCGCCGTTCATGCCCGCGAGCTGCATCTCGTAGTCGAGATCCGTGCCATCGCGCAGGCCGCGTATGAAGATCGACGCCCCGCAGCGCCGGGCCGCCGACACCGCGAGGTCGGCGAACGTCGCGATCTCCAGCGTCGCGCCCTCGGCCTGGGCCACCGGCCCGCAGGTCTCGGCGAGCAGGGCGGCGCGCTCCTCCGCGGAGAACAGCGGCGCCTTGCCGGGATGGACGCCGATGGCGATCACGAGGCGGTCCACCAGCCGGCAGGCTTGGCGGACCACGTCGAGATGGCCGTTCGTGACCGGATCGAACGAGCCGGCATAGAGGGCGGTGCGCGTCATCGCGGCCCGACCTAGAGCATTTTTGCGCGCGACGGAACCTCGGGCTGTGCGGGCCGAAGCCTCACACCTCTTCGGTGCCGTCCTCGGTGCCGTCCTCCGGACCAGCCTCGATGCCGCTCTCCAGGCCGGCCTCGGCGCTGCCCTCGTCCTCTCCCACGATGTGCTCGACCGACACGACCTTCTCGTCCTTGGCGGTGTT
The DNA here is from genome assembly GCF_054818005.1 of Methylobacterium sp. CM6246. Classification (NCBI taxonomy): domain Bacteria; kingdom Pseudomonadati; phylum Pseudomonadota; class Alphaproteobacteria; order Hyphomicrobiales; family Methylobacteriaceae; genus Methylobacterium; species Methylobacterium sp. CM6246. The sequence goes on along the minus strand of NZ_JBTXKY010000001.1, from coordinate 2,897,004 downwards.
GAACACGGTGACGCCCTGCGAGGCGCGGCCGACGATGCGGATGTCGTCCACCGGCACCCGGATGAGCTGTCCGCGGTCGGTGACCAGCATGATCTGGTCCGTCGCCTCCACCGGGAAGGAGCCCACGAGGCTGCCGTTGCGGTCGTTGACCCGCATGGCCGTGATGCCCTTACCGCCGCGGCCCGAGGTCCGGTACTCGAACGACGAGGACCGCTTGCCGTAGCCCCGTTCGGACAGGGTGAGCACGTATTGCTCTGCCCCGCCCATCTCGGCGTAGCGCTCCTGCGAGATCGCGGCGGCCTCCGCGCCGTCCTCGGCCTCGACCTCGGCGCCCTCCTCCACCTCGCCAGTGACGGCGCGGCGCATCTTCAGGTAGCCGGTCCGCTCCTCGGCGCTGGCGTCGAAGGCGTTCAGGATCGTCATCGAGATGACCCGGTCGTCCTTGGCCAGCAGGATGCCGCGCACGCCGGTCGAGTCGCGGCCCTTGAAGACGCGCACGTCCTCGACGGGGAAGCGGATGCACTGCCCCATCGCGGTCGTCAGCAGCACGTTCTGGTCCGGCCGGCAGATCTCGACATGGACGATGTGATCGCCCGGATCGAGCTTCATGGCGATCTTGCCGTTGCGGTTCACCTGGACGAAGTCCGACAGCTTGTTGCGCCGGACGTTGCCGCTCGCGGTGGCGAACATCACGTCGAGAGTTTCCCAGGACGCCTCGTCCTCGGGCAGCGGCATGATCGTGGTGATGCGCTCGGAGGTGTCCTGCAGCTGCAGGATGTTCACCAGCGCCTTGCCGCGGGCGTTCGGAGCGGCCATCGGCAGGCGCCAGACCTTCTCCTTGTAGGCCTGGCCCTGGCTGGAGAAGAACAGCACCGGCGTGTGGGTGTTGGCCACGAACAGGCGGGTGACGAAATCCTCGTCGCGGGTCGCCATGCCCGAGCGGCCCTTTCCGCCCCGGCGCTGGGCCCGGTAGGTCGAGAGCGGCACGCGCTTGACGTAGCCGGCATGGGACACGGTCACGACCATGTCCTCGCGGGCGATCAGGTCCTCGTCCTCGACGCTCGAATCGAAGTCGACGATCTCGGTCCGGCGCGGGGTGGCGAATTGCTGCCGGACCTCGATCAGCTCGTCCGTCACGATCGCCTGGATGCGGGCGCGTGAGCGCAGGATGTCCAGGTAGTCGGCGATCTCGTCGGCGAGCGACTTCAGCTCGTCCCCGACCTCGTCGCGGCCAAGCGCCGTGAGGCGCTGCAGGCGCAGGTCGAGGATGGCGCGGGCCTGGGTCTCGGACAGGCGATAGGTGCCGTCCTCGGCGACCCGGTGGCGCGGGTCGTCCACGAGCGCGATCAGCGGCGCGATGTCGTGGGCCGGCCAGTCGCGGGCCATCAGGGCCTCGCGGGCGGTGTTCGGGTCCGGCGAGGTGCGGATCAGGCGGATGACCTCGTCGATGTTGGCGACCGCGATGGCCAAGCCGCACAACACGTGGGCGCGCTCGCGGGCCTTGCCGAGCAGGAACTTGGTGCGCCGGGAGACGACCTCCTCGCGGAAGTCGACGAAGGCCTGGAGCAGGTCCTTCAGGTTCATCAGCTCCGGCCGGCCGCCGTTGAGGGCGACCATGTTGCAGCCGAAGGAAGATTGCAGCGGTGTGAACCGGTAGAGCTGGTTCAGCACCACCTCGGCCATGGCGTCGCGCTTGATCTCGACCACGATGCGCATGCCGCTGCGGTCGGATTCGTCGCGCAGGTCCGAGATGCCCTCGACCCGCTTCTCCTTCACCAGCTCGGCGATCTTCTCGACCAGCGTCGCCTTGTTCACCTGATACGGGATCTCGGTGAAGATCAGCGCCTCGCGCTCCTTGCGCAGCTCCTCGACATGCGACTTGGCGCGCATGATCACCGAGCCGCGGCCGGTGGCGTAGGCCTGCCGGGTGCCGGCGCGGCCGAGGATCATCCCGCCCGTCGGGAAGTCCGGCCCGGGAACGATCTCGGTCAGCTGCTCGATGGTCAGCCCGGGATCGCCGATCAGCGCCACGCAGGCGTCGATCAGCTCACCCAGATTGTGCGGCGGGATGTTGGTCGCCATGCCGACCGCGATGCCGCCGGCGCCGTTGGCCAGGAGGTTCGGGAACCGGGCCGGGAGGACCTTAGGCTCCTCGCGCGATTCGTCGTAGTTCGGCTGGAAGTCGACGGTGTTCTTGTCGATGTCGGAGAGCAGCGCGGTCGCGGGCTTGGCCAGGCGCGATTCGGTGTAGCGCATGGCCGCCGGCGGATCGCCGTCGACCGAGCCGAAATTGCCCTGCCCGTCGATGAGCATCAGGCGCATGGAGAAATCCTGCGCCATCCGCACCAAGGCGTCGTAGATCGATTGGTCGCCGTGCGGGTGGTACAGACCGATCACGTCGCCCACGATGCGGGCCGACTTGACGTATTTCCGCTCCGGCAGGTGCCCGGATTCGAAGGCGGAATAGAGGATGCGCCGGTGCACCGGCTTCAGGCCGTCGCGCGCGTCGGGAAGCGCGCGACTCACGATCACGCTCATGGCGTAATCGAGGTACGAGCGGCGCATCTCGTCGGTGATGGAGACGGGGCGAATGTCGCTGGCGGGCGGGGGAGCGCCAGTCGGATCGGTCTCGGCCAAGGAAGTATCCGTTATCGGGCCCGGAGGGGCGGTGCTGGCGACCGTCCGGATGGCGCGCGGGGCGCCCGGACGGCCTTGCGGAACAGCAGTGATATCAGGTGGTTAAATAAGCTTTTCCGGGCCCGGACACAAGGCCGCGCCCCGGCCCGATCCGGCCGGGGCGCGCGCTGCACGCGTCAGTAGAACGTCGGGTGCCGCGGGCCGAAATGCCGGCGGTACGCGACGGGGCGCCGGTGCCAGTGATGGCGGTGCCAATGGTGGCGGCGGTGCCAGTGATGGCGCCGGTGGTGCCAGTGCCGCCGCCAGTGATGGCGCCGGTGCCAGTGGCGCCGGTAATGCCACCGGGCGAGCTGCACCGTCGGGGCGGGGGCTGCCGCCTCGGCGGTCGCCGGGACCGGCAGGGGCGCCGCGCGCGCCGGGGCGTCGGCGAAGCCCCCGATCAGCGCAGCGAGCAGGACCAGGATAGGCCAGGGTCGCATCGTCTCTCTCCCGTTTGAGGACCCGGAGCGTCCAGCCGATCCGGGCCGGCGCGATCCGTGCGCCGTCGGCAGGAACCGCCAAGGTGGGCAAACGGTTCGATCCGGTCTGACTGCGCAGACGGTTGGGCCCTGCTGTCCCGGTTCCCTTGCGCCGGCCGCCGGAACGCCCACCTCGGGCGGAAGCACCTCCGCGTCCCGCCTTTCCCGAAGAGCCTCCATGCCGTTCGCCCTCCCCGACGCCCTCCGGGCTTTCCTGCCGCGCCGCTTCCGCGACCGCCGCCCGCGGGTCGCCGTGGTCCGGCTGTCCGGCACGATTGGGGCGGTCTCGCCGATCCGCCCGGGGCTCTCGATCGGCGGCGTCGCCGGCAGCCTGGAGCGGGCCTTCACGATGCCGGGGATCAAGGCGGTGGCGATCGTGATCAACTCGCCGGGCGGCGCCCCGGCGCAGTCGCACCTGATCCACCGCCGCATCCGGGCCCTGGCCGACGAGAAGAAGCTCCCGGTCGTGGCCTTCGTCGAGGATGTGGCGGCGTCGGGCGGCTACATGATCGCCTGCGCGGCCGACGAGATCGTCGCCGACCCGACCTCGATCGTCGGATCGATCGGGGTGGTCTCGGCCGGCTTCGGCTTCCAGGGTCTCCTGGAGAAGATCGGCATCGAGCGTCGGGTGCACACCCAGGGCGAAGCCAAGTCGATGCTCGACCCGTTCCGCCCGGAGGACCCCGCCGATGTCGCGCGCCTGAAGCGTCTCCAGGCCGACATCCAGGACCTGTTCACCGGCCTCGTCACGAGCCGGCGCCCAACCCTGTCGACGTCGGAAAACCTGTTCACCGGCGCGGTCTGGACCGGGCGTCAGGCGGTCGGCCTCGGGCTGGTCGACGCGCTGGGCGATATCCGCTCGACCATGCGGGCGCGCTTCGGCGACACGGTCGACCTGCGGCTCGTGGCCGAGGCCCGGGGCGGGTTCCTGTCCCGCCTGCTGCGCCGGGGCGGGGCCCCGGGCGGCATCGCCGAGGAGGCGGTGGCCGCGTTGGAGGAACGCGCGGCCTTCGCCCGCTTCGGGCTCTGACGCCGGGGGCGCCTCAGCCCCGTCCGGCGCGCCGGGCCGAGACCCGCGCCAGGGCGGCCAGATCCTTCTCGCCGTCGCCCTGGCTGATCGCCTCGATCAACCCGTCGCGCAGGACGCTGGCGAACGGCATCGGCACGCCCGCGCCCTCCGCCGCCTGGAGCGCCAGCCGCACGTCCTTGGCGCCGAGCCTCAATCCGAAGCCCGGCGGCTCGTAGCGGTTCTGGGCGATCGAGGCGCCGTAGCCCTTGTAGACCGGCGAAGCGAACAGCGTATTGGTCATCAGGTCGAGGAAGTCGGCGCCCGCGACCCCGTGGCCTTCGGTCAGCGCGCAGGCCTCGCCCATGGCCTCGATCGCCGAGATCAGCATGAAGTTGCCCGCGAGCTTGACCGCGTTGGCCCGTGACGGTTCGTCGCCGAAGGGCCAGGTCTTGGCGCCCATGGCGTCGAGCAGCGGCGCGGCGCGCTCGAGCGCGGTCGCCGCGCCGGCCGCCACGATGTTGAGCTTGCCGGCCTCGGCCACGTCCGGCCGCCCGAAGACCGGTGCGGAGACGTAAGGAACGCCCGCCCGCTCGTGGATTGCGGCGAGCTGCCGGGCGAGCGCCACCGAGATCGTGCTCATGCCGATATGCACGCCGGGGCGCTCCGGCTGGTCGAGCAGGCCGCCGGCCACGATCACCGACTCAAGGGCCGCGTCGTCGGCCAGCATGGTGACGACGGCATCCCCGGCGAACGCCTCCGCGGCGCTCGCCACCGGGGTCACGCCCTCGATGCCGCGGGCGCCCTCGGGCGAGCGGTTCCAGGCCCGGACCCGGTGGCCCGCCCGCGCGAGGTTGGCGGCCATGCCGCGGCCCATCCGCCCCAATCCGATGAATCCGACGTCCATGCCGCGCTCCTCGCTGTCGTTGCCGCCGTGCCGACCCGGGCCGGGCCCCGACGGCGCAGGCGGGGATTTGTCCCGATCGCCGGGCATGGCAAGCTCGCGCCATGCTGCGCAACCGCATCACAGACATTCCGGGCCTGCGGGTCGGCCACGCCGGCGACCCGACGGTCGCCAGCGGGGTCACCGCGATCCTGTTCGACGCGCCCGTCATCGCCTCCGTGGACGTGCGCGGCGGCGGCCCCGGCACCCGCGAGACCGACCTGCTCGATCCCGAGCGCACGGTGGAGCGGATCGACGCCCTGGTCCTCTCGGGCGGCTCGGTCTTCGGGCTCGACGCGGGCGCGGGCGTGACCGCGTGGCTCGCCGAGGCCGGACGCGGCTTTCCGGTCGGCCCGCTGCGGGTGCCGATCGTGCCGGGGGCGGTCCTGTTCGACCTGCTCAACGGCGGCGACAAGGATTGGGGCCGCTACCCGCCCTATCGCGAGCTGGGTTTCCTGGCGGCCGCTGCCGCGTCGGACGACTTCGCCCTGGGCTCCATGGGGGCCGGCACGGGCGCGCGCACCGGAAACCTGAAGGGCGGGATCGGCTCGGCCTCGGCGACGGTGTCGGGCACCGGTTTCACGGTCGGCGCGCTGGCGGCGGTCAACGCTTTCGGCCGCGCCACAATCGGCGGTGGGCCGCATTTCTGGGCCGCGCCGTTCGAGGTGGGCGACGAGTTCGGCGGCCTCGGCTCCCCCGCCCGGGTGCCGGCGGATTCCCTCGCCTTCCCGGCCCGGATCCTGCCCGGCTCGGCCACGACGCTCGCGGTGGTCGCCACCGATGCCGCCCTGACCAAGGCCCAGTGCCGGCGCCTCGCGGTGGCCGCGCAGGACGGCCTCGCCCGCGCCCTGGTCCCGGTCCATACACCCCTCGACGGCGACCTCGTCTTCGCGGTGGCGACCGGCACCGTGCCGCTGGGCGATCCGGTGGCCGATCTCGCCCGCCTGGGCGACGCCGCCGCGCGGGTGCTGGCCCGGAGCGTGGCGATCGGCGTGTTCTCAGCGCATAGCCTGCCTGGGCTGGCGCCCGCACCGCCGCTGTCGGTCATGGGCCTGCCGCCGGCCTGGCGCGATCGTTTCGGTGGGGGATGAGACCAGCGCGGGTGCACGCAGGCGCGGTGGTCACACCTCTCCGCGCGCATCCGCGATCAGCTGCGCCAGCCCGGCATCGACCTCCGCGCCGAGCATCTTGCGCTCGGCATCGGTGAGGTCTTTGGCCCAGGCGGTTCCGGCAAAGCCTTCCGCACAGCGCGCCCGCTCGGAGGCGATGTAGGCCTCGGTCTCGGCGGGCTGCGTTTTCATCGCGTGGACGAGGCCGAACCACGCCGCCCGCTCCACCACCGCCAGCCGCGCCCGCAGGCGGATCGCCGCCGCCTTGTCCGGATCGATCCCGTTGTCGCTCATTGTGTTTCTCCCACATCGTTCTCGGCGAGCCGCTCGATCAGGCCCTGGAGCCGGCCCGGGACCGGCTCGGCGGTCGAGCGCGCGTAGAGCACCCGCAGCTGCCGGCCGATCTCGGCGAGGCTCATGGAGCCCTTGGCGATCACCCGGTCGGCCTGGGCGCCGAGGCTCGCCTTCTCGGCGCTGGTGATCTCCTTGGCGGTGAGCACCACCACCGGCACGTCGCCGTCCGGCCGGGCGCGCAGCGCCCGCAGGAAGCCGAACCCGTCCATCTCCGGCATCATCAGGTCGAGCAGGATCAGGCTCGGGCGCGTCTGGCTGACCCGCTCCAGGGCGATCCGTCCGTTCTCAGCCTCGTCTACGGTCCAACCCTCGCGGCCGAGCGACCGGCGCAGGCGCTCGCGGGCATCCGGGTCGTCGTCGACCACGAGGACGCGCGCCTCCCCCGGGCCCTCCGGGCGGTAGCGCTCCATCATGCTCTTCAGCCGGTCCCAGTCGATCGGCTTGACGAAGTAGTCGGTGGCGCCGAGCGCCTGACCGAGCCCCTGCTCGGCCACCACCGAGGTCATGATCACCGGCGTCCCGGCGAGATCGGGATCGCTGCGGACCGCGTGCAGCACCGCCCAGCCGTCCATGCGCGGCATCTCGACATCGAGCAGGATCGCCCGCGGCTTGAGCGCCCGGGCGAGCGTCAGGCCGGCCCGGCCGTCATTGGCGGTGCGGACGTGGAACCCCTCGCGCTCGAGGAAGCGCTGGAGCAGCTCCCGGGCGGCGGGGTCGTCGTCCACCAGCAGGACCGTCTCGTGCTGCTCGTGCGACTCGACCGCCGTCGCCTCGGCCTCGGCGGTGACCTCCTGCGGCTCGTCCTCCGGCTTGAGCACCGCCGGCAGGCGGATCGTGAAGGTCGCGCCCTGCCCTTCCGTGCTGGTCACCGCGATGTCGCCGCCCATGGTCTGGCAGAAGGCCCGGGTGATCGCGAGGCCGAGGCCGGTGCCGCCGAACTGGCGGGTGGTCGAGTCGTCGGCCTGCACGAAGCGCTCGAACAGGCGCGCGATCTGCGCTTCGGACAGGCCGATGCCGGTATCGGTGACCGCGAAGGACAGCCAGTCCGCCGCCTCCTCCCGGTGGTGCCGCACGGTGAGGCGGATCGTCCCCTTCTCGGTGAACTTGGCGGCGTTGCCGATCAGGTTGAGCAGGCACTGGCGGATCTTGGTCTGGTCCTGGTGCATCGACCCGAGGCCGGCCTCGCCTGCCTCATCGCCCACATCGAGGACGAAGCGGTTGCCCTTCTTCTCCACCAGCGAGCCGGTGGAATCGACCACGTCCCGCAGCAGGTCCGAGACGGAAAACGTCTCGGCCGAGGCGGTCATGCGCCCGGCCTCGATCTTCGAGATGTCGAGCACGTCGTTGATCAGCGACAGCAGATGCCGGGCGGCCGCCTCGATCTTGCGCAGGTCCGGCAGCAGGGCGGCCTGGCCGATATCCTCAAGCTCCTCGCCGAGCATCTCGGAATAGCCGATCACCGCCGAGAGCGGCGTGCGCAGCTCGTGGCTCATGTTGGCGATGAACTGGCTTTTCGCCCGGTTGGCCGCCTCTGCGGCCTGGCGCGCCCGCTCGACCTCCTCCTCGGCCTCCTTGCGCTCCGTGACGTCGACGCAGGTGCCGACCCATTCGCGCAAAGTGCCGTCCGCGGCGAGCACGGGCACGCCCCGCACCTCCATGGCCCGCCAGGCGCCGTCGTGCCGGCGCAGGCGGTACTCGACCTCGTAGGGCTTGCGCGCCTCCACGGAGGCGGCCCAGGCATCGGCCGCGTGCGCGCTGTCGTCGGGATGGACCGCGTCGACCCAGCCCCAGCCCTGGTAGGCCTCTTCGGTCTGGCCGGTATAGGTGCTCCACCGGACCTGCGGCGGCATCAGCTCGCCCACCGCGTTGGTGTTCCAGATCACCGCCGCGGAGGCGTCCACCAGCGCCCGGAAGCGCTGCTCGGAATCGCGCAGGCGCTCCTCGACGGCGCGGCGGCGGGAGATGTCGGTGTTGGTGCCGTACCAGCGCAGGATGGTCCCGGCCTCGTCCCGGTGCGGCAGCGCCTTGGACAGGAACCAGCGGTAGATCCCGTCGCGCCCGCGCAGCGGAAACGTGTCCTCCCAGGACTGGCCGAGCAGGATCGCCGCCCGGAAGCGCTCGGTGACGGCATCGACGTGGTCGGGGTGGTGGACGGCGCGCCAGCCCCAGCCGCGCATCTCGTCCAGGGTGCTGCCCGTGTAATCGTACCAGCGTTGGTTGTACCAGACGATGGTCCCGTCGGCCTCGGCGATCCAAGCCAGCTGCGGCAGCGTCTCGGCGAGATTCCTGTAATCGGCATCGGTGACGACGCCTTGGCCGCCCTCGGATTCTCTCATCGGCTCGCCGAAATCCCGTCGCTCGCCCCGCGGGGCGCAGGGTATTCCTTATACACGCATCGGGTCGGGATCCGACCGGACCTCAACCACAGGGTCCACCGGCCGCCGGCCGCGGAGGGCATCGATGCTGTAGAGGGCCAGCGCCAGCCAGATCAGGGCGAACATGGCCGCCCGGTGCGGCTCCACGTGCTCGCCATAGACCAGGACGCTCAGGCCGAGCAGGCAGGTCGGGGCGACGTATTGCAGCAGGCCCAGCGTGGTCAGCCGCAGGCGCACCGCGGCGGCGGCGAACCAGATCAGCGGCAGCGCCGTGGTGAGCCCGGTCAGCATCAGCAGCGTTAGGTTCCTGGGCTCGGCCGGCAGGAACGGCTCGGGCGAGAGCACGAGCCACAGGATCGCGAGCGGCAGGAGCAGCAGCGTCTCGGTCAGGAACCCGACCAGGGCATCGACTCCCACAAACTTCCGCACCAGCCCGTAGAGTGCGAAGCTGACCGCGAGCGACAGCGAGAGGGCCGGTAACTCCCCCGCCCACACTACGGCGACGGCCACGCCCGTCGCCGCGATCGTGACCGCCACGACCTGCAGGGGCCGCAGCCGCTCGCCGAACACCACGCGCCCGAACGCCACGCTCACCAGGGGATTGATGTAGTAGCCGAGGCTCGCGTCGAGCAGGTGTCCGCGGTCGATCGCGTAGAGGTAGAGCAGCCAGTTCACCCCGATCATCGCGGCTGAGACCGCCAGCAGGGCGTGGCGCGGGCGCAGGGGCAGCGGCAGGTTCAGGCGCCGCCGCGCCGCGAGCGCCAGGGCCAGGGCGCCTGCGAACAGGCTCGACCAGACGATCCGCTCGGCCAGGATGTGGTTGGGGCTGAACGCCCCGAGCATGCGGAAATGCACCGGGACCAGCAGGCCCCAGCTCAGATAGGCGGCGAGCGCGTAGACCAGGCCCACATTGTCCTCCCGATCGACCCGAGCGGGCGGACGGTGCTGCGGCTTTACGCCCCGCGTCGCGCCCATGACAGGGGTGCGCGACGCAGAGCTGCTATCCCGGCCGCCATCCCGGGTGGACGCGCGCGGCGCGCCCCCCGGCTCAGGCGGCTCGGATCGTCTCCAGGAACCGGTCGACCTCGCCGCTGAGATGCTCGGACTGGCGCGACAGCTCGGAGGCCGCGTCGAGGACTTGGCCGGCCGCCCGGCCGGTCTCCGCGGCGGCGCCGGCCACGCCGGCGATGTTGCTGGTCACCTCGCCGGTGCCCTGCGCCGCCTGCCCGACGTTGCGCACGATCTCCTGGGTGGCCGCCCCTTGCTCCTCCACCGCGGCCGCAATGGTGGTGGCGACCGCCTCGATCTCCTTGATCCGAGCGGTGATCGCCGCGATCACCGAGACGGCCGCGCCGGTGGATGTCTGGATCTGGCCGATCTGGCCGGCGACCTCCTCGGTGGCCCGGGCGGTCTGGTTGGCCAGCTCCTTCACCTCGGCCGCCACCACGGCGAAGCCGCGCCCGGCCTCGCCGGCGCGCGCGGCCTCGATCGTGGCGTTGAGGGCGAGCAGGTTGGTCTGGGCCGCGATGTCGGTGATCAGCCGGACCACGTCACCGATTTTGGCGGCGGCGGCGCTCAGCTCCTGCACCAGCGTCGCGGTCTGGTCTGCCTCGGACACGGCGCCCTGAGCGAGCTTGGCGGATCCGTCCACCTGCCGGCTGATCTCCTGGACCGACGAGCCCAGCTCCTCGGCCGCGCTCGCCACCGTGTTGACGTTGGAGGCGGCCTCCTCGGCGGCGGCCGCCACGGCGGTGGATTGGCTGGCGGTCTGGGTCGCGGTGGCGGTCATGGCCTGCGCGGTGGCCTGCAGCTCGGTGGCCGAGGACGAGACTTGGCCGATGATCCGGCCGACCGTGCCCTGGAAGCCGTCGGCCAATTCCAGCATCGCCTGGCGGCGCGCCTCGGCGGCGGCCTCGTCCGCCATCCGCCGGATCTCGGCCTGCTCGGCGGCCTTCTGGGCGACGAGCGCCTTGATGCCCTCCACGGCGCGGCCGATCAGGCCGATCTCGTCGCCGCGCCGCGCCTCCGGGATCTCGGCCCCGATCTCGCCGTCCGCCATGCGCCGCAGCACATCCGTCAGCCGGCGGATCGGGCGCGTCACGCCGTAGATCACGACCAGGCCGCCCCCGACGATGCCCGTGGCGATACCGATGAGCGACACGGTCAGCAGCAGGGAGCGGGTCGCGTTGGTCTCGACGGTGAGGTCGTCCGACCGCTTCTGGACCGAGACATCCATGTCGTCCACGAGGGTGCGGGCGGCCTCGGTCAGGTCCGCCCGGATCGGTTCGGCCGTCCGGTGTGCGAGCACCAGGGCCTCGCTGCCCTGGCCCTTGTCGGCGAGGCTGCGCATGTCCCCAACGGTCCGGGCGTAGAGGTCGAATTGCGTAGCGATCCGGTCGATCCGCTCCCGGAAGGCGGGTGCGTCGCGACGGGCGTCTTCGACCAACTTCGCGGCTTCGGCCACGAGGCCCTCGAGGCCCATGCCGACCCGGGTCCCGTCCGCCGTGCCGGCTTCTGCCGCGCTGCGGAAGGCCACGTAGCTCAGCTGCGCGACGACGCGGTTCAATCGCGCCACCCGGACGACCGCCTTCGATTCCTTGTCGAGCAGGATCGTGTAGGCGACGTCGATTCCGGCGACGTTCTGTGATGTGTACCAAGCTGATCCGAAGAAGAGTATACTCATCAACGCAATGACAGAAAAGAGCTTCGTGGGAATATTGATCTTGGCTATCAGTTCCATGGAAGCCTCTGCTTGGCGCGATGGCGAACGTGCCCGAGAGATCTGTGTGGATTAATGTGGATGGCGGCAAGATGGATTGTTGCCGATCGATGTCTACGCTGCCCGTTCCGAGAGAACAGAAACGGCATTGTCTCGATCGAGCGACGCTATGAAATCTTATTATTTAGCGAGGCTGGCGTTTGAATGAAGAAAGAACGTTATTTTAATGCTGTTTGCGCGATCCGAATGCCGTCATTCCGCGGTGTGAAGCTTACGGGGCGATCCAGCTGCCGGTCCAGTCACCCTGGCCCCGGGTCCAGGCGGCCCGGCGATGGCCGCGGCGGTCAAGGTAGAGGAAGTCGAGGCGCGCGGCCCGTACCCTGACGACGGCGAAATGCGGCCGGCCGAGGGTCGCCGCCGCCGTCTCGTCGGGCAGCGTGTAGGCGTCCCCCGTGGGCAGCGCCGTGCCCGGAGCGGGGGCGGCGCCGTAGCAGACCCGGCTCATCGCCCGGGAGCCGGCCCAGGCTTCCTCCGCCACGGCATCGTCCGTGTGGAGCGTCGCCCGGCCCTCGATCCGGATCTGGATCTTGGCCGCCGCGTCGTAGGCGGAGAGTGCGCAGGCCGGGTGCGCCAGGATCTCGGCGGCCTTGTCGGAGCGGCGGTCGCAATGGAACCGCAGGATGCCGGATCTCGCGTCGGCGGCGCGCAGCACCACCGTGCGCAGGCGGGGGCCTTCGGGTCCGAGCGTCGCCAGGGCCGGCAGGTGGAAGCCGCTCCGGCCCTGCGCGGCGCCCTCGTCCAAGAGCCGCCACAGCTCGGCGAAGCTGGCGTCGAGGTCGTCGTAGAAGGCCGGCACGGGAGCGCGGGTCATGCCGGGTCGCTCCGACGTCGCCGCTGCTCGCGAAAAATCAGCGCCAGGTTGCGCAGGTAGATGCCGGTGGACAGGCCCTGGCCGATGATGATCACCGGTTCCCGGCGCACGAATCCGTAGACCAGGGTCATCAGCCCGCCCAGGATCGACAGGAACCAGAACGAGAGCGGCATCACGCTCCGGCCGGCGCGCTCGCTGGCGATCCATTGCAGGATGAAGCGGGAGCCGAACACCAGCTGAGCGATGATGCCGAACACCACCCAGAAGTCGAGCCGGGTGACGAACACGTCGTAGAAATAGTCCGGCAGATCGCGCGCGAGCTGGATCAGCATCCGACATCCTGGTCTGCGGGCATGGCGGTGTCGGAGGCGGTGTCGGCGGCGGCGATCTCGGCGGGCTGCGGGTCGGCGCGCTTGCGTCGGATCAGCCACCAGACCCCGGCGAGGTCGAGGAGCCCGACCCAGAGCCGGTCGAACAGGCCGTAATTCGAGACGCCGGTGAGCCGCGGCCGGTCGATCACGTCGTGGTGGACCACCGAAAACCCTTCGCGCACCATCAGGGCCGGCATGAACCGGTGCAGGGCGTCGAAATAGGGCAGCCGGAGGTACACGGCCCGGCGGAAGACCTTCAGGCCGCAGCCGGTATCCCGGGTGGCGTCCTTGAGGATGCGCCCGCGCACGCCGTTGGCGATGCGCGATTGCAGCATCTTGAAGCGCCCATCCTTGCGTCCGCGCCGCTGGCCCTGGGCGAGCCCGGCCTGCGCGCCGCCCGCCTCCAGGGCGGCCAGCAGGGCCGGGATGAAGGCCGGGTCGTTCTGGCCGTCGCCGTCGAGGGTCGCGACGACCGGCGCCCGCGCGGCCAGGACGCCGCTGCGCACCGCCGCGGACTGGCCGCCACCGCGTGCATGCCGTACCACCCGCATCCACGGCCGGCCGGCGCGGGCCGCCGCCAGGGCCGCCGGCGTGCCGTCGGTGGAGCCGTCGTCGACGTAGATCAGCTCGAAGCCGAGCGGCGTGCAGGCGGCCTCGATCTCGGCCACCAGGGGGGCGATGTTGCCGGCCTCGTTCTTGACCGGCACGACGACGCTGAGGTTCGGCGCGCCGGTCACGGGGCCACCCCGTAGGCGGTCACGAAGACCCGCCGGCCGGTGTTGAGGTTGAAGCCCTCGACCTCGGCGAGCGGCGCGGGCGCGCCCCGCGCCACCGGCCAGGCGGCGTTGAAGTCGTCGCGTTCCCGGGCTTCCACGAACAGCAGCCGGCAGCCGCCCGCCTCCAGGAATTGTCTGGCGGCGGCGCCGTCCGGCGGGAGGGCGAGATCCGTGCCGGCCAGGAACACCAGGCTCGGCTCCCGGTAGCCGAGGCTCGCGACCTGCGGGTTCGCGCAGCCCACGCGGTCGCGCAGGGCGGCGAGCCGCGGCGAGACCTTCAGGGCCGGCAGCGAGCGTTGCGCCACGCCGAGTACCGCCGGCCCGAGCAGGCAGGAAGCGAGTACCCCGAGCACGAGGGCGCGCTCGGGCCTGCCGCCCGCGAAGGCCATCCAGGCCAGGACTGCCACCGCGCAGGCGGCGGCGAGCAGCGGCAGCGCGGCCCAGGGGAGCGTGTGGCTGTCCAGGCGCCAGCCGGCCAGGCACAGACCGAGCGTCAGACCCACAGGAATCGCCGGCACGAGCAGGGCGGTCGCCCGCGCCCCGCGCAGACGCGGGTCGAGCGCACCGCGGGACAGGGCCAGGGCGGTGAGGATGGCGAGCCACGGCATCAGCGGCAGGACGTAGTGGGGCAGCTTGGTCGGCACCGCCTCGAAGATCAGCCAGGCCGGCAGCACGGAAGCGATCAGGAACGCGAAGGCCGGCTCGCGCCGGGCGCGCCAAGCCAGCGGCAGGCTCATCGCCGCGAAGGCCGCGCCGGGCCAGAAGGTCGCGAAGAACGCCAGCGCGTAGGCCCCGGGCGGGGCCCAGTGCCGCTCGGCCCCGCCGCCGACCTTGGCCAGCATGTCGTGCCCTACCGCCTCAGCATAGAAGGTGCCGCCGCTCTTCCAGGCGATCGCCGCGAACCAGGGGGCCACCAGCAGCAGCGTGAGCGCCAGCCCCGCCCACGGCTTCAGCGCCAGGAGCCAGCGACCCGAGCGCGCCACCACCGACAGGATCAGGGCCGGCAGCACCACGAACAGCGGCACCATCGGGCCCTTGATCAGGATGCCGAGCGCCATCCCGAGCCAGAAGGCGGGGAAGACGGCACGACCCAAGGGTTTGCCGGCCCGGTACGCCAGCCATACCCGCGCGAGCGCCCCCAGGCTCGCGGTGGCGCAGGCGGCGAGCAGCGCGTCGGTCTTGGCCAGATGCGCCTCGGCCGAGAGCATCAGCCCGGCGCCGTACAGGACGGCCGCCAGCAGCGCGAGGCGGCGGGGCAGGAAGGCGAGCGCGGCCCAGTAGGCGAGCAGCACCGAGGCGGTCGCGCCGATCAGCGACGGGATGCGATAGAGGGCGATCTGCCGGCGCGCGTCGGGCACGCCGAGCGCCTCGCCCGCCGCCACCGCGGCGGCCTGCGCCCAATAGATTCCGACCGGCTTCTTGTGCCGGGCCTCGCCCTGGAAGCGGATGTCGACGAAGTCGCCGCTCTCCAGCATCTGCTTCGAGGCCTGGGCGAAGCGCGGCTCGTCCCGGTCCATCGGCTGCAGGGAGATCTGCCCGGGCAGGAACAGCAGCAGGCAGAGCGCCAGCAGGGCGGCCGCGGCGCGGGCATGGGTCAGGCTCAGCGCGTCGAGCCCGCGGCCGATCCGATCGACAGGTGCGCGGCGCGGAATGCCGTCGGCGGAGAGGCTCGTGGTCATGCCCGGCCGGTCAATCAGGATCGGACGGGAAGGTCAAATGCCCCGTCATTCCGCCGTCATCGCGCGCGGTGACGGCGGACCGTCAGGACGCGGCCCGCAGGCGCGCGAAGCCGGCGTCGAGATCGGCCTGGAGGTCGGAGATGTCCTCCAGCCCGATATGGAAGCGCAGGGCCGGGCCGCCGGGCGCCCACTGTGTCGCCGTCCGGTAGCCGGCGCAGTCGAACGGGATCACCAGGCTCTCGAAGCCGCCCCACGAGAAGCCCATCCCGAACAGCTCCAGCCCGTCCAGCATCGCGGCGACCGCCGCCTCGGGCACGGGCTTGAGGATCACCCCGAACAGCCCGGAAGCGCCGGAGAAGTCGCGCTTCCAGATCGCGTGGCCGGGATCCTCCGGCAGCCCCGGATGCAGCACCCGCAGCACCTCCGGCCGCGCCTGGAACCACCGGGCCATCTCGAGCCCGGCCCGGCCGTGCTCGCGCAGGCGCAGCGCCATGGTGCGCATACCCCGGAGCGCCAGGAAGATGTCCTCGGCGCCGGCGCAGGGGGCGAGGTGATCGAAGGTGCGCCGTACCGCCGGGTAATACGCGGCGTTGGCGGAGGTCAGGCCGATCAGCAGGTCCGAGCCACCGCTGAGATACTTGGTGCCGGCCTCGACCGCGATGTCGACCCCGCGTTCATGGGGCGGGAACAGCAGCGGCGTCGCCCAGGTGTTGTCCATGATCACGCAGGCGCTTCGCGCATGTGCGACCTCGGCGATGGCCGGGATGTCCTGCATCTCGAAGCTCTGGGAGCCCGGCGCCTCGACCAGCACCGCCTTGGTGTTCGGTTGCATCAGCTCCGCGATGCCGGCTCCCACGGTCGGATCGTAATAGGTGACCGCGACGCCGAACCGGGCCAGGACGCCGTCGCAGAACTGCCGGGTCGGCCGGTAGGCGGAATCGGTGACGAGGAGATGGTCGCCGGCCGAGACCGCGGCCATCAACGCGATGGTGAGGGCCGACAATCCCGAGGGCGTCACCACGGTGCCGGCGGCGCCGGCAAGCTCCGTCCAGGCATCGGTGAGCGAATCCATCGTGGGCGTCGCCGAGGTGCCGTAATTGTAGCGCCCGCGCCGGTTCTTGATCGCGTCGTAGGTCGGATAGAGCACGGTCGAGCCGCGATAGATCGGCGTGTTGACGAAGCCGTGCTGCGCGCCCGGATCGCGGCCCGCATGGACGAGGCGCGTCGCAGCCCCGTACTTGTCCTTGGATTCGGGCTTGGGCGTCAGGGACATTGTGGCTCTGGGATCGCGTTGCGCTGCGACACACGAAGCCCGCGGGCTTGGGCGAGGTCAAGCGTGGCGCCGCTAGAGGGGCGGACGCACGACCTCCAGATTGACCCCATGAGCCTAGGGCGATATCAGTTCGTGATATCTCGTGCGCCGAGATCGGGCGCGAAATGAACAGCCGGCATGCGCGTACTTTGCGCGCCATCTACAAGGATCCGGTGCCGGCCTCGATCGAATGGCACGCCATCGAGAGCTTGCTGCTGGCAGTCGGATGTCGGCTTATTGAAGGGACCGGGTCACGGGTGCGTTTCGCGTACAGAGGCGTCGTGGCTGCTTTCCATCGGCCGCATCCGGCCAACGAGGCCGCGCGCTATCAGGTGCGCGCCACACGCGAGTTTCTCATCAAAATCGGTGTCACACCGGGAGAGTCGCCGTGAACACGATGACCTATCAGGGCTTTCGTGCCCGCGTCGCGTTTGACGAGGAGGATGAGCTTTTCGTCGGCCAAATCGCTGGCATCAACGATGTGATCAGCTTTCACGCGGACACCGTGCCCGAGCTGAAGGCCGCGTTTCATGAGGCGGTGGACGACTACACCGCGGCGTGCCGAGCGATCGGAAAGGAGCCGGAAAAGGCTTATTCCGGCAAGCTGATGCTCCGGATTGACCCGAAAATCCATGCCCAGGCAGCCCGCGCGGCGGAACTCGCCGGAACGAGCCTCAATCAATGGGCCGAAGATGTCCTGCGTCGGGCGGGCTCAAACCTCATGCGGTCCGTGACCGAGGAGGCCTGAACCGCCTAACGCCGACCCGGCCCCATCGCTCACGGCGTCTCGGGCGGATCGGAGACCACCGCCTCCTCGTAAGCTTGCATCCAGGCGGCATGCTCTTCCGAGCCGTCCGGATAGGGACATTCGCTTGCCGGCTTGCCGTACAGGCGGGCGTTGCGCCCCTGAATGAACGCGCTGTCGCTGGCGGTGGCCTGGACGTTGGTCAATATCGCCTCCCGAACATTGGCACCCATCCCGACGATTTGGGGTGGGCTTCGTTAACGGGCCGGCGGGTAATCTGTTGCCGTCTCCAGTCGCGTTCCGGGTCGTCTGCGTGCGTATCCTGCGTTCCCTTTTCGGCGGCGTCCTCGTGCTGGTCTCGACGGCGATCGTCGCCTTCGTCAGCGCCGACCGGCTCGCCCACCTGGCGCCGCCGGCCGTGGTGCGCGCCGCCCAAGCCGAGCCCTCGGCCACCGGGTCGCTTCCAGCGCCGGTCAAGGCCGTGCCGACGCCCAAGGCGGCCGTGCCCAGCATCCCGAACGGGTTCGATACCGAGCGGCTCAACGCCCTGATGCGCGGCGACCCGATCCTGCCGCGCCGCTGAGCGGACGGGGCTCGTCACGGGGTCCCGCCAGGCGGCTCGTACGCCGGCCCCCTACCGGGCGGTGCGGAAAACCTGCAGGTCGAGGTCGCGGACCTTCTTGCGCAGGGTGTTGCGGTTGACCCCCAGCAGTTCCGCCGCGCGGATCTGGTTGCCCCGCGTGGCAGCGAGCGCCGCGCCGATCAGCGGGCCTTCGATCTCCCGCAGGATCCTGTGATAGAGCCCGGGCGGCGGCAGCGTGTCCCGGTAGCCGGAGAAGTAGTCCGACAGGTGGCGCTCCACCGCGCTGGACAGGGTCTCTGATTCGCCGTTGGCCTTGCGGGCGCTGCCGTTGGCGGAGGCCGGGGCGGCGAGCGGCAGGGTATCGAGCTCGGCCTCGATCACCGGGCCGGTGATCGTCTCCTGCGGGTACAGGGCGGCGAGCCGGCGAACCAGATTCTCCAACTCGCGGACGTTGCCGGGCCAGCGGTACCGCTTGAGCCGCTCCATGGCGTCGCCGTCGAGCGACTTGCGGGTCAGGCCCTCGCGCTCGACCAGCACGAAGAAGTGCCGGATCAGGTCCGGTACGTCCTCGGACCGCTCGCGCAGGGCCGGCAGCCGCAGCGGCACGACGTTCAGCCGGAAGAACAGGTCTTCGCGGAAGATCCCCTGCTGGATCGAGATCCGCAGGTCCTTGTTGGTCGCCGCGATGATCCGGACGTTGGTCTTGATCGGAACGCGGCCGCCGACCGTGGTGTACTCGCCCTGCTGCAGCACGCGCAGGAGCCGGGTCTGGGCCTCCATCGGCATGTCGCCGATCTCGTCGAGGAACAGGGTGCCGCCCTCGGCCTGTTCGAACCGGCCGGCGGAGCGCTGGAGCGCGCCCGTGAAGGCGCCCTTCTCGTGGCCGAACAGCTCGGATTCGATCAGGTCGCGCGGGATCGCGGCCATGTTGACCGGCACGAACGGGCCGGTGCGGCGGCGGCCGTAATCGTGCAGCGCCCGGGCGACCAGCTCCTTGCCGGTACCGGACTCTCCGGTGATCATCACGGTGAGGTCGGTGGGCATCAGCCGGGCGAGCGCCCGGTAGATCTCCTGCATGGCGGGCGAGCGCCCGACCAGCGGGATGTCCTCGTTGTCGGGCGGCGCGCCGGCCGCGGGCGCCCCGCGGGGACGCGACAACGCGCGGCCCACGATGGCGATAAGCTCCTTCAGGTCGAAGGGTTTCGGCAGGTACTCGTAGGCCCCGCGCTCGGAGGCGCGGATCGCCGTCATGAAGGTGTTCTGCGCGCTCATGACGATGATCGGCAGTTCCGGCCGCACCCGCTTGATGCGGGGCAGCAGGTCGAACACGTTCTCGTCGGGCATCACCACGTCGGTGATGACGAGGTCGCCCTCGCCCTGCGCGACCCAGCGCCAGAGGGTTGCGCAATTGCCCGTCGAGCGGACTTCGTAGCCCGCCCGGGATAGTGCCTGGTTCAGCACCGTGCGGATGGCGGCGTCGTCGTCGGCGACGATGATGTGGCCGTTCGGCATGACTCTCTACTCAGACGTCCGGCCGGGCGGCCGAAACACAAGACGATTTCAAGGGTCGACCGACGATTCACGCCCGTCGCGGGCGCTCGACATCGGCAGAAGAATGCGGAACGTCGTGCGGCGGGGGGCGGGATCGCACTCGACGATGCCGCCGTGGTCGCCCACGATCTTGGCGACCAATGCAAGTCCGAGGCCGGAGCCCTGTGACTTGGTGGTCACGAAGGGGTCGAACAGGTCCGGCAGCAGGTCGGCCGAGATGCCCGGGCCGTTGTCGCGGATCGCGACCTCGATCGGCAGGCTGACCCGCTCGCGCGAGCCCGGCACCTGCAGGCGCAGGCCGGTGCGGAACGCGGTGGACAGGGTGATCTCGCCCTCGACCGCATCCGGGCCGATCGCCTCGGCGGCGTTCTTCACGAGGTTCAGGATCACCTGGATCAACTGGTCGCGGCTTCCGAGCACCGGCGGCAGCGACGGATCGTAGGTCTCGACGAAGCGGATATGGCGCGCGAACCCGCTCTGGGCCGAGCGCTTCACCTGGTCGAGCACCCCGTGGACGTTGACCGCGCCGCGATCGGCCGGGCGCTCGTCACCGAACAGCTCCATCCGCTCTACGATCCGCACGATCCGGTCGGATTCGTCGCAGATCAACCGGGTGAGCATCCGGTCCTCCTCGGCGCCGGTGCCCTCCAGGAGCTGCGCGGCGCCGCGGATGCCGGCGAGCGGGTTCTTGATCTCGTGGGCCAGCATCGCACCGAGCGCCACCATCGAGCGGGCGGCGCCGCGATGGGTGAGCTGGCGGTTCATCTTGTCCGCGATGGTGCGCTCCTGGAGCATCATCACCACGGCGTCGTCGTCGTCGGCGAGCGGCGTGGCGAACACGTCGACGCTACGCTCCAGACCGAGGCGGGGCTGGGTCAGCTCGACCCGGTACTCGCTGACGCTGGCCCGGCGGCGCCGGACGTCGGCCACGAGCGCGATGATCGGCGACGCGAACGGGATGATGTCGCGCAGGCGACGCCGCTGCATCAGGCGCGCGGAATAGTCGAAGAACGCCTCCGCGGCGTGGTTGCAGTGGAGGATCCGCTCGTCGCCCCCGATGGTCAGGACCGGCAGCGGCAGGGCGTTGAGCACGGCCTCCCCGGACGTGGCGCGCCGGCCGCCGGGCTCCTGCGGAAAGGCGTCCTCGGTCACGCGGCCTCCCGGATGGTCTCGGACGCCCCGAAGGCGCGCGCCAGAAGGGCCAGCGCCACCTCGGGATCGGTGGTGGTGAGGAGGGCGGCGCGCTCGGCCGGCTCCAGCGCCCCGCCGGTCTCGGCATAGGCGGCGAGGTGCTTGCGGGCGTGGCGCACGCCCATATGGCGGCCGTAGAGCGACAGCAGCCCGGCGTAATGCGCGGCCGCCATCCCGGCCTGCTCGGCCCGAGACGGCGGATCCGTCGGCCGGCCGGCCAGCGCCGCCGCGACCTGCCCGACCAGCCAGGGCCGCCCTGTGGCCGCGCGCCCGATCATCACCCCGGCGGCGCCGGAGGCGGCCAGGCACGCCCGGGCGCTGGCGAGGTCGACCACGTCGCCGTTAGCGATCACCGGGATCGACACCGCCTCGACCACGGGGCGGATCGCGGCCCAGTCGGCCACGCCTTTGTAGAATTGCTGCCGGGTCCGCCCGTGGACCGTGACGGCGTTGAGCCCGAGCCGCTCGGCCCGGGTCGCCAGATCGACGGCGTTGCGGGTCGCGTCGTCCCAGCCGAGCCGCATCTTAACGGTGACCGGCACCGACACCGCGCCGCGCACGGCCGCGAGCAGCCGTTCGGCATGGTCGAGATCGCGCATCAGGGCCGAGCCCGACGCGATTCCGGTGACGATCTTGGCCGGGCAACCCATGTTGACGTCGATCACGTCGGCGCCACCGGCCTCCGCGAGGCGTGCGGCCTCGGCCATGGGCTCCGCCTCGCAGCCGGCCAACTGGACCACGTGCAGGTCGACCCCGGAGCCGTCGGCCCGCAGGGTCGCCTCGCCGGCGCCGCGGGTGAACTCCCGTGCCGCCACCATTTCGGACACCACCGCGTCGGCGCCGCAGCGCCGGGCGATCCGACGCATGTGCAGGTCGGTGACCCCGGACAGGGGCGCGAGCAGGCAGAGCGGGGCGGGGGATTTCTCCCCGCCACCCGGACGTCCACGGCGCAGCGCGCTTAAATAATGATCAGTCGCCATTCTGCACAACAATGAGGCAAGGGCGATCCGCTGGCAAGCGGATACCGCGCGTTGATTTCGAGCCCTCCCCCGCTTAAACGACGGGCACCCTCACCGGCAGAGGTTCGGCAGCACGGCTGGCCCGCGCGCCCGCCCCCGTTTCCCGCGCCAGGATCCCACGAGTTTCCCGCCCATGCCCGCCATCGGCACGCCTGCCACCGGACCCGCGGATACGGAGTCCGGCGTCGCCGCGGTGGTCGTGGCGGCCGGTCGCGGCATCCGCATCGGCGGCGGCACGCCCAAGCAGTACCGCAGGGTCGGCGGCCAGGCCGTTCTGACCCGTACGCTGGCGGCGCTGGCCGCCCAGGACACGATCGACCGGATCCAGCCGGTGATCGCCGCCGACGCGGCAGACTTCTTCCTCAGTTGCTTGGACGAACTCGCCCCCGGTCTCCGGGAAAAGATCGGCGCCCCCGTCGAGGGCGGGGCCACGCGCCAGCTCTCGGTGCGTGCCGGCCTCGAGGCGCTGGCGGCGGGTGCTGCGCCGGAGATCGTACTGGTCCACGACGCCGCCCGCCCCTACGTCGATGCGGCCTTGATCGCCCGGGCGATCGCGGCTGGCCGCGACCACGGCGCGGCGGTACCCGGCGTGCCGGTGACCGACACGGTCAAGCGCGTCGCCGAGATCGCCCCCGGTATCGGCCGCGTGATCGAGACCCCGCCCCGGGAGCACCTGCGCGCGGTCCAGACCCCCCAAGCCTTCGCCTTCGCCCCCCTGCTCGCCGCGCATCGCGACGCCGCCGGCCAGGGCCTCGACGGCTTCACCGACGACGGCGCGCTCGCCGAATGGGCGGGCTTGCCGGTGGTGGTGTTCCTGGGCGACATCGCCAACCGCAAGATCACCCAGCCCGCCGACCTGATCGAGGCGGATCGGGCCTTCGCGTCCGATTCAACCGAAACGCCAGCGCCCGGAGCCCGCGCCATGACCGCCTACGTCACCCGCCTCGGCACCGGCTTCGACGTCCACGCCTTCACGTCCGGCGACCACGTCTGGCTGGGCGGCATCAAGATCCCGGCCGATCGCGGCGTGCTGGCTCATTCCGACGGCGACGTGGCGCTGCATGCGCTCACCGATGCGCTGCTCGGCGCCATCGCGGACGGCGATATCGGCACGCATTTCCCGCCCTCCGACGAGCGTTGGCGGGGCGCTTCCTCGGACCAGTTCCTGGCCCACGCCTGTGCCCTCGTCCGCGCCCGCGGCGGTCGGATCGACCATCTCGACATCACCGTCCTGGCCGAGGCGCCGCGGATCGGCCAGCATCGGGAGGCGATCCGCGCCCGCATCGCCGAGATCGCCGGCGTGCCGCTCACTGCCGTTTCGATCAAGGCGACGACCACGGAGAAGCTCGGTTTCGTCGGCCGTGCCGAAGGCCTTGCAGCCCAGGCCGCCGCCACGATCCGCCTCCCCGAAGAGGACGGCCCGGTGCTCGACGCCGAGGCCGAGACCGCGATGCGGCAGGGGTAAACGGCTGGTTCGCATTGGCGGACCGAAGCTTATTCTGGCCGCCGCGTTCTACGTCTTGCTGCGCCCAGCCGCGATGTTCACGTCTCTGCTTTTACGGCGCGGCTTCCCCTCTCCCCGCGAGCGGGACGAGGGGATCCGTTCGGCCCGTCGCGCGAAGCCGTTAGCGCTGCGAGAGGAAGAGGCCGAAGGGTTTCCGACCGACCCCCGCCCTCATCCGCGTTGAACGCCGAAGGCACCCTCTCCAAAAAAGGAAATCACGCCGTCCGGAGCAGGAGCGCGATCGCCGCGATGGCGATCGTGGCCATCGTCAGCAGGATCCCGCCGCCCCGGCATGCGAACTGGCGGGGGGTGTTCGGCGCGGCGAACATGCCGATCGGGTGGAGGATACGGCCGACCAGCAGGGCGATCAGCAGGCCCTGGACCAGACCGTGGCCGCCGCCAGCCTCCAGCAGGGCGATCAGGATCAGCGCCAGCGGGACGTATTCCGAAAAGTTGGCGTGGGTGCGGACCCGCTTGAGCAGGGATGCGTCGCCGCCGTCGCCCAACAGGACGTTGTCGGAGACGCGGGATCCCATCACCCACCCGGACAAGCCGAGATACACGAGGGCGAGCAGCGCGGCGTAGAAGGCCGTGGTCGCGGGGAAGATCATCGGTGTTGGGTTTCCTGTCTGGGCAGCTGGTCCTTGAGCCAGGGCCGGCCTTGCGTCACAACACGAGATAGGGCGCTCCGGCCCAGGGCGAACCGCGTGCGATGATCGACGACACGGAGCTTCTGGACCGCGCCGAGGCGCTGGTCGCGGCCTACGCCAAGGCCGGGCGCACGATCGTCACGGCCGAATCGTGCACCGGGGGGCTGGTGGCGGGGCTGCTCACCGCGGTGCCGGGTTCCTCGGCGGTGGTCGAGCGCGGCTACGTCACCTACTCGAACGAGGCCAAGGCGGAGGCGATCGGGGTGCCGATCGACCTGATCCGCCGGCACGGCGCCGTCAGCGAGGATGTGGCCCGGGCGATGGCCTGCGGGGCGCTGTCGGCCTCGCGTGCCACGGTCGCGGTGGCGATCACGGGCATCGCAGGCCCCGGCGGCGGCAGCGCCGAGAAGCCGGTCGGGTTGGTGCATTTCGGGTTGGCCCTGCGCGACGGCGGACGCCGGCACCTGGAGCGGCGCTACGGCGACCTCGGACGCGGCGCGATCCGCCGCGCGGCGGTCGCGGACGCGCTCGGCCTGCTCGAGGGAGCGCTGGCGGACTGATCCAGCGGCGGGAGGGGTCGATGGTCAGCCTGAAGACCCAGCTCTGCATCGTCGGCGGCGGCCCGGCCGGGATGATGGCCGGACTGCTCTTCGCCCGGGCCGGGATCGCCGTGACGGTGCTGGAGAAGCACGCGGATTTCCTGCGCGACTTCCGCGGCGACACGATCCACCCCTCCACCCTCGACCTGATGGACGAGCTCGGCCTCGGCGAGCGCTTTCGCGCCCTGCCCCAGCGGCGGGTCGAGTCCTTCTCGGGAGTCGTGAACGGCCGGAGCTACCGGGTCGCCGATTTCAGCCGGCTGCCGACCCGCAACCGATTCCTGTCTTTCATGCCGCAATGGGATTTCTTGGACTTTCTCGCCGGCGAGGCGGGCCGCTATCCGGGGTTCCGGCTGATCCGCCGGACCGAGGCACGCGACCTCGTCGAAGCGGAGGGCCGGGTCGCGGGCGTGCGGGCCGAAGGGCCGGACGGGCCGGTGGAGATCCGGGCCGACCTCGTGCTCTGCGCGGATGGCCGGCATTCGCGGATGCGCCAACGCGCCGGCTTGGTGCCCCGGGCCTTCGGGGCGCCGATCGACGTGCTGTGGTTCCGCCTGCCCCGCCGGGACGGCGACCCCGAGGCGGCGGCCGGGCGCTTCGCACCGGGGCGTCTCCTGATCACCCTCGACCGGGGCGACATCTGGCAATGCGCCTACCTGGTCCCGAAGGGCGGGGACACGACGCTTCGCGCCAGGGGGCTGCCGGCCTTCCGGGCGGCGGTGGCCGAGATGGCACCGTTCCTGGCCGACCGCACCGAGTCCATTCCCGACTGGGACGCGGTCAAGCTCCTCACCGTGACCGTTGATCGGCTGGAGCGCTGGCACCGCCCCGGCCTGCTCTGCATCGGCGATGCCGCGCACGCGATGTCGCCGGTGGGTGGGGTCGGCATCAATCTCGCGATCCAGGACGCGGTGGCGGCGGCCAACATCCTGGCCGGGCCCCTGCGGTCCGGGCCGGTCGCCGAGGCAGACCTCGCGCGGATCCAGGCCCGGCGGTTGTTCCCGGTCCGGGCGACGCAGGCGCTACAGCGGTTCATCCAGGCCCGGGTGATCGCCACCACGCTCAAGGCCGATGCGCCGTTCCGGGCTCCGCTCGCCCTGCGGATCCTCGACAGGCTGCCGATCCTTCAGGTCCTGCCCGCCCGGATGATCGGGATGGGCGTGCGGCCGGAGCACGTGTCCGCGCCGGCCCGGACCTGACGCGTTCAGGCGGTGCCGTACATCCGGTTTGCCCGGCCCTCGAAGGCGTCGGTGAACTTGCGGAAGGCGCGGTCGAACATCGTGCCCATCAGGAGGCCCAGCGTCCGGCTCTTGAACTCGTAGGTGATGAAGAAATCCACGGCGCAGCCACCATTCGGCGCTTCCTTGAACAACCAGCGGTTCTCAAGGTGCCGGAACGGGCCGTCGATGTACTCGGCCACGATCTTGTGGTTGGCCGGATCGAGGCTGACCCGGGTGGTGAAGCGCTCGCGGATCGCCTTGTAGCCCACGCCCATCTCGGCGATCAGCACCTCACCGCCCTCCGGCATGTCCTGGTGCTGGACCTGCTGACGGCGGATCACCCGCAGGGATTCGCACAGCGGCAGGAACTCGGGATAGCGCTCCACGTCCGCCACGAGATCGTACATCTGCTGCGGCGAATGCCGCACCGTGCGGGTAACCCGGAAGGACGGCATTTCTGTTCCGACGTGCTCAGGCCGAGAGGGCGGGGGCGTGCGAGGAGGCATGCTTGGCGAGCCGGGCCGCCTGAAGCTTGGCGAAATCCTCGCCCGCATGGTGCGACGAGCGGGTCAGCGGCGTGGCCGAGACCAGCAGGAAGCCCTTGGCGTAGGCGGTGGTCTCGTAGGTCTTGAACTCGTCGGGCGGTACGAAGCGCACGACCTCGTGATGCTTCTTGGACGGCTGCAGGTACTGGCCGACGGTCAGGAAGTCGACCTCGGCCGAGCGCAGGTCGTCCATCAGCTGGAGCACTTCGTTGCGCTCCTCGCCCAGGCCGACCATGATGCCGGACTTGGTGAAGATCGTCGGGTCGAGCTCCTTCACCCGCTGCAGCAGGCGCACCGAGTGGAAGTAGCGGGCGCCCGGCCGCACCGTCAGGTACTTTGCTGGGACTGTCTCCAAGTTGTGGTTGAACACGTCGGGCTTGGCCGCGACCACGACCTCCAGGGCCCCGTCCTTGCGCAGGAAGTCCGGGGTGAGGATCTCCACCGTGGTACCGGGGCTCGCACGACGGATCGCCGCGATGGTCCGGGCGAAATGCTGCGCGCCGCCGTCCTTCAGGTCGTCCCGGTCCACCGAGGTGATCACGACGTGGTGCAGGCCGAGCTTGGCCACCGAGTCGGCGATTTTCTCGGGCTCGTGCTGATCCAGCGCGTCTGGCAGGCCGGTGCGGACGTTGCAGAAGGCGCAGGCCCGCGTGCAGGTGTCGCCCATGATCATGAAGGTGGCGTGCCGCTTCTCCCAGCACTCGCCGATATTCGGGCAGCCGGCCTCCTCGCAGACCGTGACGAGGCCGTGCTCGCGCACGATCTTCTGGGTCTCGGTCCAGGCCTTGGAGCCCGGCGCCTTGACCCGGATCCAGTCCGGCTTCTTCGCCTGGACGGGCTGGTCCGGCCGGTGCGCCTTCTCGGGATGGCGCAGGCGCGCGGCGCGCGGATCGTTCTTCAGGATGTCGAGGACGATGGCCATGCCACACCGCGGGGAAGCGCCCGGGGGCGCGGTCGGTCAGTAGAGACTGACTTAAGGCGCCCGGCCCCGCGCCGCAAACCACCGCGACGCCGGGACGCCATGCGGTGGTTGAGGATGCCGCGTTTCCGTCAGATCCCGAGCACCCGCACGAGCAGGCCGGCCAGTGCCGCCCCGATCACCGGGCCGCCCACCGGAACCAGCGCGTAGCCCCAGTCGGACGCGCCCTTTCCGGCGATCGGCAGGATTGCGTGGGCGATGCGCGGCCCGAGGTCGCGAGCGGGGTTGATGGCGTAGCCGGTGGTGCCGCCGAGCGAGAGGCCGACGCCCCAGACCAGCATGCCGACCATGTAGGGCGCGACCCCGCGCGGGATCGCCCCGGAGGCGCCCAGCGTGTTGGTCACCAGCGCCGAGATGGTCAGGATCAGGAAGAAGGTCGCGATGATCTCCGACGTCCAGTTGGCCTTGGCGTCCCGGATCGCCGGCCCGGTGCAGAAGCAGGCGAGCTTCAGGTCCTGCTCGGGGGTTGCCGCCCAGTGCGGCAGGTAGTGCAGCCAGACGATCGCCGCCCCCGCGAAGGCGCCGAGCATCTGGGCCGGGATGTAGACGGCGAGCTTCGAGACATCCCCGGAGCTGACGGCGCCCGCCACGGTCACGGCCGGGTTGAGGTGCGCGTCCGGGCTGCCGGTGGCGGTGGCGACGAAGATCCCGGCGAGCACCGCGAAGGCCCAGCCGGCGGTGATCGCGATCCAGCCCGCGTTCTCGGCCTTGGATCCCTTGAGCAGGGCGCCGGCGACGACGCCGTCTCCGAGCACGATCAGGGTCATCGTGCCGAGGAATTCACCCAGGAATGGCGACGTCATGGTCTGGTCTCCCCCAAAGATCGTCTTGTTACGAAAGTCTTTTTTTGAGGTTCTTCCGTCGCCGACCTCGGGCGTTGGCTGGAGGTCGGAACTTGCGGGTCTCAAAGGGCCCGGGCCTTTTCGCGTGCGCGGGGTTACGCCCGGCCATCCTGGGGGGCTCCGCCCCCGAACCCCTGCCGAAGGTCCCGCGCTCTCTCGAGCCGCGGGACCGGCCCGCTCAATCCTCGTCGAGCTTCCAGTCGAAGGAGCGCTGCACCGCCCGGCCCCAGGCGGCGGCGATCTTCTCGCGCTGGCCGGCATCCATCTTCGGGGTCCAGCGCTTGTCGACGCCCCAGTTGCGCTTGAGGTCGTCGAGGCCCTTCCAGTAGCCGACCGCGAGGCCGGCCGCGTAGGCGGCGCCGAGCGCCGTGGTCTCGGAGACCTTCGGGCGCACCACCGGCACGTCGAGCATGTCGGCCTGGAACTGCATCAGCGTGTTGTTGGCGACCATCCCGCCATCGGCCCGCAATTCTTTGACCGGAATGCCGGAATCCCGCGCCATGGCGTCCAGCACCTCGTGGGTCTGGAAGGCCGTCGCTTCCAGCACCGAGCGGGCGATGTGGCCGCGGTTGACGTAGCGGGTCAGGCCGATGATCAGCCCGCGCGCGCCCTCGTTCCAGTGCGGCGCGTAGAGGCCCGAGAAGGCCGGCACGAAGTAGACGCCGCCGTTGTCCTCGACGGTGGTTGCGAGCGTCTCGACCTCGGCCGAGTCCTTGATCATGTGGAGGTTGTCGCGCAGCCACTGCACCAGGGCGCCGGTGATCGCGATGGAGCCTTCGAGCGCGTAGGCGGGCTTCTGGCCGTCGAGGCGGTAGGCCAGGGTCGTGACCAGGCCGGCCTTGGATGGGACGGGCTCGGTGCCGGTGTTCATCAGCGCGAAGCAGCCGGTGCCGTAGGTGTTCTTGGCCTCGCCGGGTGCGAAGCAGGTCTGCCCGAACAGGGCCGCCTGCTGGTCGCCCAGGATGCCGGCGATCGGCACGCCCGCGAACGGCGCCTTGGTCTCGCCGTAGACCTCGCTCGACGAGACGATCCTCGGCAGCATCGCCTTCGGGATGCCGAAGACGCTCAGCATACCGTCGTCCCATTCCAGGGTCTTCAGCGACATCAGCTGCGTGCGGCTGGCGTTGGTCACGTCGGTGACGTGCAGCCCGCCCTCGGTGCCGCCGGTGAGGTTCCAGACCAGCCAGGTGTCGATGTTGCCGAACAGCACGTCGCCGGCCTCGGCCCGCTCGCGGGCGCCCTCGACATGATCGAGCAGCCAGCGCAGCTTGAGGCCCGAGAAATAGCTCGCCAGGGGCAGGCCGGTGAGGTCGCGGAACCGGTCGCGGCCGCCGTCGCGGGCGAATTCGGAGACCAGCCGGTCGTTGCGGGTGTCCTGCCAGACCAGGGCGTTGTGCAGCGGCTTGCCGGTGCGCCGGTCCCAGATCAGCGTGGTCTCGCGCTGGTTGGTAATGCCGACGGCCGCGAGGTCGGTGGGCTGGAGGCCGGCCTTGTCCAGGGCCTCGCGCATCACACCCTGCGTCTTGGTCCAGATCTCGGCGGCGTCGTGCTCGACATGGCCAGGAGCCGGATAGATCTGCGCGTGCTCGGCCTGGGCCAGCGCGATCACGCTGCCCTCGCGATCGAACACCATGAAGCGGCTGCTCGTGGTGCCCTGGTCGATGGCCCCGACGTAACGGCTCATCGTTCCCTCCCTGTGTTATGCCCGACCGGTCTCGCGCCGGATCGGGTTCGGCAAGATCATGCGGCCTCGGCCCTGCGGTCGAGGTAGGCGGCGAGGCGTGCGGCGCTTTCCGGGCCGGTGCGCAGGCCGAGCTTCGAGCGGCGCCAGAGGATGTCCTCGGCGGTGACCGCCCATTCCGCGACCCGCAGGTAATCGACCTCGGCCGCCGTGAGGCCGCCATCGAAGACTTCGCCGAGATCGGCCATGGATTGCGCGGTCCCCACGATCTCGCGCGCCTTGGTTCCGTAGGCGCGAGCGAGGCGCCGCGCGGTCTCGGCGGGCAGGAACGGTTTTTCCGCCTGGAGCTTGGCGAGGAACGTGTCGAAATCCGCGTCTGGCATGGCGCCGCCGGGCAGCACCGCATCGCCGGTCCAGGCCGGCTTGAGGCCGGGGAAGAACGGCTTGAGCTTCTCGATCGCGTGCTCGGCCAAGCGCCGGTAGGTGGTGATCTTGCCGCCGAACACCGACAGCACGGCCGCCTTGCCGCCCTGGTCCTCCACGTCGAGGACGTAGTCGCGGGTCACCGCGGAGGCGTTCTCGGCGGCGTCGTCGTAGAGCGGGCGCACGCCCGAATAGCTCCAGACCACGTCGGCCGGGGTGATGCGCGTGTCGAACGAGCGGTTGACGCAGCCGCAGAGGTAATCGGTCTCGTCTCGGGAGATCGAGACCGGCCCGGGCTCGCCGTCATACGGCACGTCGGTGGTGCCGATCAGCGTGAAGTCGCGCTCGTAGGGGATCGCGAAGATGATGCGCTTGTCGGGCTGCTGCAGGATGTAGGCCTGGTCGCCCGGGAACAGGCGCTTCACCACGATGTGGCTGCCCTTGATCAGACGGACCGCCGCGCGGCTGTTGATGCCGAGCGTGCCGCCCAGGGTCGCGCTGACCCAAGGGCCTGCGGCGTTGACCACGGCCTTGGCCCGCACGGTCCGCTCGCCGCCGCCGCGCTCGTCCCGCAACGTCGCGACCCAGCCGTCGCCATCGCGCCGGGCCGAGACGACGCCGGTGCGGGTCAGCACCGTGGCGCCGCGCTCGCGGGCATCCATGGCGTTGAGCACGACCAGGCGGCTGTCCTCCACCCAGCAGTCGGAATAGACGAAGCCGCGGGTCAGGCGCTTCTGCAGCGGCGCGCCGTAGGGCGAGCTGCGCAGGTCCACGGACTTGGAGCCCTGCAGGGTCCGCAGCCGCGCGAGATGGTCGTACAGGAACAGGCCGAGGCGCAGCATCCAGGCCGGGCGCAGGCCCTCGTCGTGGGGCAGCACGAAGCGCAGCGGCCAGATCACGTGGGGCGCCTGCCGCAGCAGCCGCTCGCGCTCGGCCAAGGCCTCCCGCACCAGACGGAACTCGTAATATTCGAGGTAGCGCAGGCCGCCGTGGATCAGCTTCGTCGAGGACGAGGAGGTGAAGCCGGCCAGATCCCCGCGCTCGGCCAGCAGGACCGACAGGCCGCGGCCCGCCGCGTCGCGTGCGATCCCGGTGCCGTTGATGCCGCCGCCGATGACCAGGAGATCGTAGGCGTCGGACGGCTCGTGCTGGCGCTGTGCAGCCGGCATTGTTCCTCCTCTCCTGCCCTCGATGGCAGGTTGAGGACATATTGAGCCGCCCGAACATTTTCGCAAGCGAAAAAAACGAAGTTCGTTACGGTTCGTCTGCGCTGTCCGCCACCGCCAGGGTCACGCCCTGCCGCTCAATCATCGCGACGATTTCCGGGGGCGGCATCCGGTCGGTGAAGAACGTGTCGACCTGATCCAGGCGACCGACCTGCACCATCGGCCTCCGGGTGAACTTGGTATGGTCCGCCACCAGGAAGGTCTTGCGGGCATGGGCCAGGATGGTCTGCGTCGCCCGCACCTCCTCGTAATCGTAGTCGAGCAGCGCGCCGTCGGCATCGATCCCGCTGATGCCGATCACCGCCACGTCGACCCGGAACTGGCTGAGCGTGTCGCAGGTGAGCTGGCCCAACACCGCGCCGTCGCGGTTGCGCACAGTGCCGCCGGCCACGACGATGTGGAATTCCGTGGCCTCGGCGAGCGACAGGGCGACGTTCAGGTTGTTGGTGATGACGCTGAGGTCGTCGTGCCGGGTCAATTCCCGGGCCACGGCCTCGGGGGTCGTGCCGATGTTGACGAAGACCGAGCAGTGGGACGGGATCCGGCTGGCGGCCAACCGGCCGATCCGGGTCTTCTCGGGGAGCAGGGTCACCCGGCGGTCGGCGTAGTCGATGTTCTCGACGCTCGACGGCAGCCCGCCCCCGCCCCGGTAGCGCTCCAGCCGCCCTTCCGCGCTCAGCTCGTTGAGGTCGCGCCGGATCGTCTGGACGGTGACGCCGAATTGCGCGGCGAGGGCCTCGATGGTGACGAAGCCCCGCTGACGGACGGATGCCACGATGGCGCTGCGCCGCCCCTCGACGCCGGACACCTCGACCCTGTCCTCGGATCTCCGGTCGAGCGGTCGTGACATCGACACTCCTGGCGTTCCCCGATCCGCTCGAAGACGCGGATGTTCGTTTGCGAACATTGTGTGCGTGCAGCGGCTTTCGCAGGAGAGTGAACCGGCGGGCGTGGCCGGGCAACCGCTTCGGTGCTGTGAACCGATGGATTCACAGACCTGCCGGAGGCTACGCCTGCCCCGTGGGAGGTTCGCGCTGTGCGCGGCTCCGCTCGTATTCGCCGTACCGATCCCGCGGGCCTGCGGCCAAAAGCCCGCAAAAAAGGCCTGTCGCGGGTGCGACAGGCCCGTTCGTCCGGGTGACGCCGCCGTGCGGCGTCCCGGCAGATCACATCTGGTGGTGACGCATCCGGCGGTGATGCTTCATCATGCGCTTGTGCTTCATGCGCTTGCGCATCATCGGACGCTCGACCGGGGCTGCACCGCGCTCCATGGCGGCGGCTTCGCCAGCGCGCTCCATGCCGCCGCGGGGACCGCCCGCCTGGGCGCCGGAGGAGTTGTAGGGCGAGTTGCCCTGGGCGTAGGCGGAGCCCGCGAGCAGCGTCAGCGACGCGGCGGCCAACAGAAGTTTCCTCATGATCAATCCCTGGGCGTAGACTGTCGCAGGCGAGGCGCCGTCCGTCGTCTGGGTGGTGCCGCTGCGTCGGAAAATAAGCGGCCCAGAGGAGACTTGGTTCCCCGATCCCGCGTTTCGGAGACGAATGATTGCTTGGCGGGGTCCGAGGGCCTATTTCGCGACCTGTCCCGGCGCGACCGCGCCCGGGATGCGTTCGGGAGGGGGCGGCTTTGGCCAGCAGCGGTTCGGCCTATCTGCTCCTGGATGTCGCCGGCACGCCCTGCGCCCTGCCGCGCGCGGCGGTGTCCGAGATCCTGCCCCTGCCGGCCCTGCACAATCCCCCCGCCACGGGCGGCTGGCTCGCCGGCTTCCTCAACCTCGGCGGCGCGCCGATTCCGGTGATCGATCTGGCCCCGCTGCTCGGCCTGCGCCAGGCCGCGACGGCTCCGAGCCTCTACGCGCATCTCGTACTGACCCGCGACGACGCGGTCGCGTACCTCGTCGATCGCGCCGCCGACCTCGTGGTCGTCCCGGATTCCGCGATCCGGCCGGCCGAGGAGGCCGGGACGCTCAACGGCTGCGTGGCCGCCGAACTCGTGATCGGCGACAGCCTGGTACACGCCCTGGCGCCCGAGGGGTTGCTGACCGCGCAGGAACGGGCCCGGATCGCGGCGCTGACCCGGGCCGCCGCCGAGCGTCTCGCCGCTTTGCCGCCGTCCGCGTGATCCCACGATGGCGCGCCAAGTTCCGCCCCGCCCCCATCCGGGCGACGACCCCGCCTATGCTGCCCTGAAGGCACGCATCATCGCCCGCACGGGCCACCATTATTATATCGACAAGGACGAACTCCTGATCGAGCGCCTGCGCCGGCGCTTCCGGGCCACCGCCGTCGCCGACTGCGCCGCCTACAGCGTCTTGCTGGCCGACCGGTCCCGGGGCGAGGCGGAATGGGCCTGCCTGGAGGCCGAGATCACCGTTGGCGAGACCTTCTTCTTCCGGTACGCGGAGCAGTTCCAGGCCCTGCGCCAGACGATCCTGCCCGCGCTGATCGCGGCTCACAGCCTCGACCGCACCCTCCGGATCTGGAGCGCCGGCTGCTCGACCGGCGCCGAGCCCTATTCCCTGGCGATCTTGGTCCGCGAGGCCCTGGGCGACGCCCTGCCCGACTGGCGGATCGCGATCCTCGGCACCGATATCAGCGTCGAGGCGCTGGCCACCGCCCGGGCCGCCGAGTACGGGCGCTGGGCGCTTCGCACCATGCCGCCGGAGGACCGGCTGCGCTACTTCACGCGCCTGCCCCCCGCCCCCGGGATCCGCCGCGAGGGCGGTTACGCCCTGCGGCCGGAATTCCGCGCGCTGGTGCGGTTCGAGCGGGGCAACTTGTTAAGCCTCATCGAGCCCAAGACCCCGCCGGGCGAAGGGTACGACCTGATCCTGTGCCGCAACGTGCTGATCTATTTCGAGGCCGAGACGGTGGCCGCGGTGGTGCGCGGCCTCGGGCGCAGACTTCGGCCGGACGGCTGGCTGCTGCTGGGCCATGCCGAGCCGAACCCGACCTTCTCGGGGTTCCTCGATCCCGTAAGCCTGCCCGGGACCGTGGCCTACCGCCGCCTTGCCGACGCGGTGCCGCCCGCGCCCCGGCCGGTCCCGCCGCCGGCCGAGCCAGAGCCCCGCCCCCGGCCTGTCGAGGAACCGCGGGCGGCGCTCGAGACCGTCGTGGCGACCCTGGCGCAGCCGCGCCCGCCCGCAATGGAGGTGGCCGAGCGGTCCTCTGTCGAGATCGTGGCCGCCGACCCGGACGCGCCGGCCGGTGACCTCGCCCGCATCCGTGCGCTCGCCGATGCCGGCGAAACCGGCGCCGCCTGGCGGGTCCTGCGCGGCGCCCTTGCGCACGACCCGACCGATC
This sequence comes from Methylobacterium sp. CM6246, assembly GCF_054818005.1. Classification (NCBI taxonomy): domain Bacteria; kingdom Pseudomonadati; phylum Pseudomonadota; class Alphaproteobacteria; order Hyphomicrobiales; family Methylobacteriaceae; genus Methylobacterium; species Methylobacterium sp. CM6246. The sequence goes on along the minus strand of NZ_JBTXKY010000001.1, from coordinate 2,862,276 downwards.
CGGCCCTGCGCTTCTACGAGGGCCTGCTCGCCCGCACCCTCGGCCGGGACGACGAAGCCGAGCGCGCGCTGCGGGCAGCGCTCTACCTCGACCGGGGCTTCGTGATGGCCCACTACCATCTCGGGCTGCTGCTGATCGGGCTCGACCGTCCCGTCGAGGCGGCCCGCGCCCTCGACAACGCCATCGCGTTGAGCCAAGCCCTCGGACCGAACACGCTCCTGCTCGAGGGCGACGGCGCCGCGGCCTGCGAGATCGCCGCCGGTGCCACCGCCGCCCGCGCCGGGCTCGGGCCGGAGCGTGGCCCTGACAGCGGCATCGGGAGCCCCTGATGGAAGCGCAGCCCAGCGCGCCGGATCGCGGCGGGCGCCCCAAGTCCGACCAGGCGCTCGAGTCCGACCGGGACCTGGTGGCCGAGCGCACCGCAGCGCTGGCCCAGCGCAGAGTCTTCTCTGCCGGGCCGGAGACCGGCATCGACCACCTCGTTTGCGCCTGCGGGGCCGAGCGCTACGGGCTGCCGCTCGCCGCGGTAGCGCACGTTCTGCCGATGCGCCCGTGCACGCCGATGCCGGGAGCGGTGCCGGCGCTGCTCGGCCTGATCGCGCTGTCGGGCCGGATCGTCGGCGTCCTGGGCCTTGCCCGGGCGCTGGGCCGCCCTGAATCGCCCCCCGACGGCGAGCGCGGGGGCGGGCATCTCGTCGTGCTGCGCGGCGGCCAGGCTCAACCCGTCGCTCTGGCGGTCGACCGGGTGCTGGGCATCGCCACCGCCTCTGTCGACTCGACCGCGGAGGACGCCGATCCGGCCGGATTGGGCAATGCCGCCGCTTCGGGTTATGCCCCCGCCTCGGCCGGCGACGGCCGACCGGATTTCGTCGTCGTCGACCTTCCCCGCCTCTTGCGTCGCGTGCTGCCCTAAAATCCCGTCCGCGCGCCCCTCCACCGGAGCCAGCCCCGACCGTGACGTTCTCGATCGGAAGACGCATCCTCCTCGGCTTCGTGGCCGTCACCGTGGTGATCGTGGCGCTCGGCTTCTACGCGCTGGAGCAGATCGGGGCGGTGCGCGACACCACCGACGCCATCGTCCGGCGCGACATGTCGGTGCTGCGCCAGCTCGACGACCTCGGCAACCAGGCCCGGGATCTCGGGCTCCTGCGGCGCAGCGCCGTGATCGCGATGCTGTCGCAGGCGCAAGGGCGGCCGGCGCGCGCCGACGATACCCTGACGACCTGGCGCCGGACCGCCGCCCAGATCGAGAGCGGCCTCGCCGCCACGATGCAACTCGCCGGCGAGTACCGGACCCAGTCGATCTCCACCGAGCGCAACGCCGTCTGGGACCGCATCGCCACGGCCGCGGCGGACGTGCAGCGCTCGTTCCGGGAGGTGCGGAGCGTCGGCGAGGCGCAGTTCGCCGCCATCGCCCGACAGGACGTCGCCGGGGTCGAGGCGCGCAACGACGAGATCAGCCGACTGCAGGCGCCGTTCCTGGGGGGCATCACGAACCTGCGCACCCTGCTCGACGGCGGTATGGCCCTGGGGCAGCGCGCCGCCCACGAGGTCTACGAGCGCTCGCGCCTGTCGATCTACCTGACGCTGACTGCAGCCGTGCTGCTGGCGATCATCGTCACCTGGATGATCCGGCAGGCCGTGGTGCGCCCGCTGGAGACCGTGATGGGCTTCGTGGAGCGGGTCGGCGACGGGGATCTCTCGGGCCGGCTCGACATGCGCGGCGGCGACGAGATCGCGCGCCTGGGGCGGACCCTGAACGCGATGGTGGACAACCTGTCGGACCTCGCCCGCACGAGCCGGGCGGCCACCGCCGACCTGAACGCCGCCGCGGCCGAGATCCGCGCCTCGGCGCAGCAGCAGGCGGCGTCGGTCGAGGAGCAGTTCGCGGCCGTGCAGGAGACTGCGGCCACGGTGGACGAGATCACCCATTCCGGCGCCCAGATCGGCAAGCGCGCCACCGAGGTGATCGCCACCGCCCAGGCCACGGCCCAGACCTCCCGGCAGGGCCTGCGCGCGGTCTCCGACACCGCCAAGGCGATGGACGCGATCCGCGAGCAGGCCGAGGCGGTGGCCGGCAACATCGTCAGCCTGTCGGAGAAGACCCAGACGATCGGCGACATCATCGAGACGGTCAACGACATCTCGGAGCGCACGCACCTGCTGGCGCTGAACGCCGCGATCGAGGCGGCGGCGGCCGGCGAGAGCGGGCGCAGCTTCGCCGTGGTGGCCTCCGAGATGAAGCTGCTGGCCGACCAGGCCAAGGCGGCCACCGGTCAGGTCCGGGGGATCCTGGGCGAGATCCAGCGGGGCATCAACACGTCGGTGATGCTCACCGAGGAGGCGGTCAAGCGCGCGGCGGCCGGCAAGACGCGCTCGGACACGACCCAGCGGACGATCGAGGAGATCACGGCGCGGGTGGAGGAGAACGTGCAGACGTTCCAGCAGATCGTGGCCTCGACCAACCAGCAGCAGCTCGGGATCGAGCAGGTGATGGGCGCGCTGCAGAACATCCGCCAGGCCAGCCAGCAGACGGCGGCCGGCACCCGCGAGGTCGAGGCGGCCTCGGCCAACCTCACCGAACTCGCCCAGGCCCTCATGGCCCTGGCCGAACGCTACCGGCACTGAGGGCGGTACCGCCTTGCCCGCCGATATCCGCCAGCTCCTGCTCGCGGCCTTCGAGGTCGAGCACCGCGAGCACGTCACGGCGATCCGGGCCGCGCTCGGGAGCGCGACCCCGGACTGGAACGACGTGTTCCGCCGCGCCCACAGCCTCAAGGGTGCCGCCCGCGCCGTCGATCTCCCGGCCGTGGAGGCGGTCGCCCACCGCCTGGAGACCCTGTTCGAGCGGGTCCGCACCAACGCGCAACCGGTCGACCGCGAGGCGGCCAACGCCGTCCACTTGGCCCTCGACCGGATCGAGAGCTACGTCGCCGGCCTCCAGGACGGGGCCGGGCCGGACATGCCGGCCGACGCCCTATCGGCCCTCGGGCAATGCCTCGGCCTCCCCGGGGAGGCCGCGGAGGAAGCCCCGCCGCCGGCTGCGCCACCGCCACCGGTCGCGCGGGCTGCCGAACCCCCCGCCCCGCCGGCGCCGGTTCCGGTCGCCCCGGCGCCATCCCCCGAGCCCGCCGAGTCCGGCGCCGCGATCCTGCGCGTGCCCGGGGAGGCCGTGGAGGCCCTGGCCCGAGCAAGCCACGACCTGACCAGTACCCTTGCGGCGCAGGCCCCCGCCGCCGAGGGCCTGGCGCGCCTCGCCCGGCTCGCCCGCGACATGCGGGCCGGCGCCGAGGCGCTGGCGGCCAAATCCGTTGCGGACGAGCCGGAGCTGCGCGCGCTGGCGGCCCATCTCGGCGGCTTCGCCCGGGAGGCCGCGGAGCTGTCCCGCCGTCAGGCCGCGGCGACCAGCGCGGTCGAGGGCGCGGCGTTCCGGGTCCGCGCCGAGGCCGAGCGCCTCGCCCTGGTGCCGGCCGAGACCGTGCTCGGCCCCCTCGCCCGCTCGATCCGCGAGACCGCCCGGGAGCAGGACCGCGACGTCGATCTCGACCTGCGCGGCCTCGACCTGCCTGTGGAGCGCGGCCTGCTCCAGGCCCTGAAGGATCCGCTGCTCCACGCCCTGCGCAACGCCCTGAGCCACGGCTGGCAGAGTCCGGAGATCCGCCGTGCCGCCGGCAAACCCGAGGCCTTGGCGCTCGGGCTGGAGGTGGCCGTGCGCGGCTCGCGCCTGCAGGTCACCGTCACGGATGACGGGCCGGGGCCGGACCTGTCCCGGATCGCCGCCACAGCCCGCGCCCGCGGCCTGATCGCCCCCGGGGAGGAAGCTGACCCCGAGACCCTGCTGCGCCTCGTCTTCGAGCCCGGCTTCTCCACCGCGGAGGCGGTCGATACCCTGTCGGGGCGGGGCTACGGCCTGTCCGTGGCCGCGGATGCCGCCCGCCAGCTGCTCGGCAGCGTGCGCCTGGAGCCGCGCGAGCCCGCCGGTACCGCCCTGGTGTTCAGCCTGCCGCTCTCGGCGGCCCGGCGCAGCCTGCTGCTGGTCGAGGCGGCCGGGCGGACCTATGCCTTGCCGGGCGGCGCGGTGGAGCGGCTGCTGCGCATGGACCGCGCCGGCTTGCCCATCGCCCTGGGGCGGACGATCCTGCGGATCGGCGCGGATGATGCCGCGACGAACCATCCGGTCGCCGCCCTCACCGAGATCCTGGGCCAAGCGCCGACCGCCCCGGACGCGGCCGGTCAGGACCCGACGATCCTGACCGCGGTGCTGCTGCGGGCCGGCGGCGGCCGCCTGGCGCTCGGGGTCGACCGCCTGCACGACGTCCGCGCTTTACTGGTCCTGCCGGCGCCGGCCTTCGGGGCCGATCCCGGCCTGATCGCCGGGACGGCTGTCCTGCCCGGCGACGTGCCGGTGCTGGTCCTCGACCCCGACGGCCTCGCCGCCCGGGCCGCGTCGATGGCGTCGGGCCTTTCGCTCGGAACGATGGCGCAGGCTCCACGTTCGACGACCGCGCCCCGCGCCACCGCACGGGCGACCATCCTGGTCGTCGACGACTCGATCACCACACGCACCTTGGAGAAGGGCATCTTGGAAGCCGCCGGCTACCGCGTGGTCGTCTGCGTCGACGGTCAGGACGCCCTCGACCGGCTGCGCGCCGAGATCGAGCCCATCGATCTTGTGCTGGCCGACGTGGAGATGCCGCGCCTCGACGGCTTCGGCCTGCTCAAGGCCCTGCGCGCCGATACCCGCTTCGCCCGGCTCCCAACAATCCTGATGACCTCGCGCGGGGATGCGGCCGACGTCTCCCGCGGCCTCGACCTCGGCGCGGACGCCTACCTAACCAAGCAGAAATTCGACCAGCGCCAGCTGCTCGACACGATCGGACAGCTGCTATGACGCCCGTCCGGGTCATGCTCGTCGAGGACAGCCTCGTGGTGCGCGAGTTGCTGCGCTACATCGTGTCGCGCGATCCCCGGCTCGAACTCGTGGCCGCGGTGCCCTCCGGCGAGGAGGCCCTGGCCACCCTTCAGACGGTGCGGCCGGACGTGATCTCCATGGATATCCGCCTGCCCGGCATCGACGGTCTCGAGACCACCCGCCGGATCATGGCGGAGCAACCGACCCCGATCGTCGTGATCGCCGATGCGGTGGAAGATTCGTCGCTCCGCATCTCCATGAATGCGCTGCGCGCCGGCGCCCTGTCGGTGGTCGAGAAGCCCGTGGCGACGACCCATGCGGGCTACGAGGCGGTGGCCGGAGAGATCTGCACCCAGCTTCGAATCATGGCGCAAGTCCCGGTGATCCGGCGGCGACCGATCGGTGCCGAATGGGCCGGACGAACCAGCCTGGCCTCCTTCGCCGCCCCCACCGAAGCGGCGGCGCAGGCGCCGAGCCTGCTGGCGATCGGCGCGTCGACAGGCGGCCCGCCGGCGCTCGCCCGGGTGATCGGCGCCCTGCCCAAAACCTTTCCGCTGCCGGTGCTGGTAGTCCAGCATATGGGCCCGGCCTTCATGGAGGGTTTCGCCACCTGGCTCGACAGCGTCGTGGCCCTGCCGGTCTCGCTGGCGCAGGACGGGGAGCGCGCGGAGCCCGGCCGCGTCTACGTGGCGCCCGGTGACCGGCACCTGGAGATCGGCTCCGGCCGGGTGATGCGCGTGATCGCCACCGAACCCGTCTCCGGCCAGCGCCCGGCTGCCACGGTGCTGTTCCGCTCTCTGGCCCGTCAGGTCGGACCCTCGGGGATCGGCGTGCTGCTCACCGGCATGGGCGAGGATGGGGCGGTCGGCCTCGCCGACATGCACCGGGCCGGCGCCCAGACCGTGGCCGAGCACGAGAGCACCGCTGTGGTCTACGGCATGCCGGCGGCGGCGGTGCGGCTCGGCGCCGCCCGCGCGATCCTGCCCCTCGACCGGATCGGCGACCACGTCCTGCGGCTTGCCGATCCCGGGGCTCGGCCGTGAGCCGGAGCGAGGCCGGCGCCCAGGACGGGCCTGCCCGGATCCTGCTCGTGGAGGATTCGGAGACGCAGGCTCTGGAACTGCGCCTTCTCCTTGAGGCGAACGGTTTCTCGGTGGAACGCTGCTCCTCCGCAGAAGCCGCCCTCGACCATCTCAACCGCAGCCAGCCCGACCTCGTGGTGGCCGATTATCACCTGCCCGGCATGGATGGCGACGAGCTGATCCGCCAGATGCGCCTGTCCCTGCGCACCCGGGCCCTGCCGGTGCTGATGCTCACCGGCGGCGGTGGCGGCGAACGGAAGGGCCTGGAGAGCGGCGCCGACGCCTACCTGCCGAAATCCGCCGACCGCGACCTGATGATTCTGCGCATCCGCGCCCTTCTGCGCGAGCGCCGGCCCTCCGCCGAGGGCGAGGGGCCCGGTGCCGCCGCGTTCCGGCGCGGGCGGATCCTGGTGATCGACGGCAGCCTGACCTACCGGACCTTCCTGGCGGGCCTGCTCGGGCAGGAGGGGCACCACGTTGCCACCGCCGACGGGCCGGAGGCCGCGCTCGAATCGCTCAACGGAGTGGGCGAGGATGCGTTCGACTGCGTGACCGTCGACCTGCTCGGCCACGCCTATGACGGCCTCACCCTGTGCCGGGCGATCAGCCAGCGCCGCTCCGGCCAGGCCGCCGGGGCCGGCTTCCACCTCGTGGGCATCGCCGGCAGCGATCCGGCCAAGGACTTTCTGGTCGAGGCCTTCGCGGCCGGCGCCGACGATGTTGTCTCCAAGACCGATGCCGAGGTGCTGGCCCTGCGGGTGCGCGGCTTCGTGCGCCGCCGCCTGCTGGAGGAGGACGACCGTCGCATCGCCGGCCAGTTCGGCGAGCGCGAGCGGGCGGTGGAGCGCGCCCGCGCCGAGGCCGAGGCCTCCGAGGCGCGCGCCCGCCTCGCCGACGCCCTGGAGCGGGCCAACCGCGACCTCGCCGACGCCAATCGGCAGATCACCGAGGCCCAGGCCAAGCTGGTCCAGGCTGCCAAGATGGCCTCGCTCGGCGAGCTGGTCGCCGGCATCGCCCACGAGATCAACAATCCCCTGGCCTTCATCCTGGCCCATCAGGGTACGGTCGAGCGCCTGCTCAACGAATTGCCGAACGCTGCCCCGGAGGCGGCCTCCCGCGCCGTCGACAAGGCCCGTCAACGGGTCGGGTCGATGCGGATGGGGCTGACCCGGATCCAGGATCTGGTGCTCAACCTGCGCAAGTTCTCGCGCCTCGACGAGGGCGAGCGGGCCCTGGTCAACGTGCCCGAGGCGATCGAGACCGTGCTGGCGCTGATCCAGCACAAGCTCGGCGGCCGGATCGCGGTGGAGCGCAGCTTCGCCGGCCGGCCCGAGATACACTGCACCCCGGCGCTGCTCAACCAGGTGGTGATGAACATCCTGGGCAACGCCGCCGACGCCATGCCGGAGGGCGGCATGATCCGGATCGATACCCTGTCGAACCCGGAGGTCGACGAGATCCGCATCAGCGATACTGGTCCTGGTATCCCGGAAGACCTACGTGAAAAGATATTCGAGCCGTTCTTCACGACAAAGCCCGTGGGCTCAGGCACCGGCCTGGGTCTTGCGATTGCCTACAGCGTCGTTCAGGCGCATAGCGGCTCGCTCACCGTGGAGGCGGCGCCGGACGGGGGAGCCTGCTTCGTGATCGGGATTCCGCGGCAGGCGTCCAGCGCATGAGTGAAGGCACGGCAGGACGAGCATTCCCCGCTGCGATGGACACCGGTTCGGTGACGGATACGCATTCACTGCACGAGAACGGGGCCGGGTTCGATGGCCCCCGCGGGACCATCCTGGCCGTCGATGACGAGCCGGATATCCTGATCGCCCTGGAGGACCTGTTCGAGGATTCCTACCGGATTCTGACGACCTCGAACCCGAACGAGGCGCTCGAGATCCTGCACGCCGAGCCCGACATCGCCGTGGTGCTGTCGGATCAGCGCATGCCCGGCCTCACCGGCGACGCGCTCTTGGCCGAGGCACGCGCCTTCCACGACGCGCAGGCGATCCTGCTCACCGGCTATGCCGACATCACCGCGGTGATTGCCGCGCTCAACCGCGGCGGCATCGTCGGCTACGTCACCAAGCCCTGGGACGCGAGCCTGCTGCGCTCCACGGTCCGGCAGGCCTTCGAACGCCACCGGCTCGGCCGCGACCTCGCCACCGAGCGGGCCCTGCTGCGCGGCCTGCTCGACCACGCTCAGGACGCGATCAGCTTCAAGGACGCGGACGGGCGCTTCGTGCGCCTCAACGCCCGCAAGGCGGCCCAGCTCGGCCGGGACGTCTCGGGCTGCCTCGGGCAGCGGGAGGGCGACCTGATCGGCGCGAAGGGCGGCACCGTGGCCGAGGCCGATGCCGCCGCGATCCGTTCCGGGGCGGTCGCCGAGAGCCTGACCAGCGACGGCCCGGTCGGTGCAGAACTCTGGAGCCACGTCACCCGGGTGCCGATCCGCGATGCGGGCGGCGCGATCAGTCATCTCGCGGTGATCGAGCGGGACGTGACCGAGCAGCGGACCCTGGAGGCCCGGCTGCGTCAATCCGACAAGATGCAGGCTCTCGGCACCCTGGCCGGCGGTATCGCGCACGATTTCAACAACCTGCTTACCGCGATCCTCGGCAGCCTGGAACTCGCCGCCCCCAAGGTCGCCGACCTGCCGCGGGTGCAGCGCCTGATCGAGAATGCACGCGGCGCGGCCGAGCGCGGCGCCTCCCTGACCAAGCGCCTGCTGAGCTTCAGCCGCGCGCACGACCTCCAGGCCCGCGCCACGGACGTCAACGCCCTGATCGGCGGGATGAGCGACCTGTTCGGCCGCAGCCTCGGCGGCTTGGTCAGCGTCCGCACCGACCTGACCGAGGGCCTGCCCGCCGTTCAGGTCGATCCGGACCAGCTCGAACTCGCCGTGCTCAACCTATGCATCAACGCCCGGGACGCGATGCCGGAGGGCGGCACCATCACGGTGGCGACCCAGCGCCTCGACATCGCGGGCGACCCCGAGATCGCCGACGGCTCCTATCTCGGTATCAGCGTCACCGACGAGGGCACCGGCATCCCGGACGAGATCCTGCGCAGGGTCTGCGAGCCGTTCTTCACCACCAAGGCGGTGGGTCAGGGCACGGGCCTCGGCCTCGCCATGGTGTTCGGCCTCACCCAGCAATCGAAGGGCCGGCTCGCCATCGAGAGCGAGGTCGGCCGGGGCACGCGGGTCGAACTCGCCCTGCCCTTCGCGACCGAGGCACCCGAGGAGGCGGCCGGTGAGCAGGACGACGCCCCGATGGCAGCCCGTTCGGCGCGGATCCTGGTGGTCGACGACGACGCGCAGGTCCGGCACGTCACCGCCTCGTTCCTGGCGGGCTTCGGCCACGACGCCACGGAGGCCGGCGACGGCGAGGCCGCGCTCCGATCCTTCGCGCCTGGCCGCTTCGACCTGATCGTGGCCGACCTCGCCATGCCGGGCATGAGCGGCATCGAGCTCGCCGCCGAGATCCGCGGCCGCGACCCCAGCCTGCCGGTGCTGATCCTCACCGGCCATGCGGAGGCGATGCAGATTCCGGACGATCTGCCGGTTCTGACCAAGCCGTTCCGCTCGGCCGACCTGGCGATCCGGGTCTCGGCGCTGCTGGACGGGTCTGATCCGGGGCGGGGATAAACCCGACGGGGGGGTACCCTGCCGGCGTTGCCGACGCTCGAAAAGCTCGCACGGGCGGACTGATCGGTCCGGCAAGGGGCGCACAGGCCCCTGGGAACGCGACGCCCCTGCCCGCTCTCGAAACCGGGAACGCAGCTTCCCGGGCCCGGGAGCCGGAAATTCTCGGGAACCAGCGTGTTACCGGCTCATTGATCCTCCACGGAGCCGTCACGCTCCGGGTTACGATCGTGGAGGTGAACCATGAGCAATCACGGTATCTTCCCAGGCAGTCGGCGCGATGCTGACACGGATCAGGACGATCCACCCAACAAGGATCGGCAGGGATAGAGGTTTCGAAGCTGCCGCGCGGTCGAGTTCCCGGTCAGGCCGACACTGACCGCCAGGGCGAGCTCCCGAGACGTTTCGAGACGTAGACCCTGCTTCAGGCCCGCCGGCGCAAGCCGGCGGGTTTTTTTGGGCTCTGCACGAACACGAAAAAGCCGCCCCGGACGGTCCCGGGACGGCTTTCTTAAGCTGGATCGTTGGAGCTTCGCTCAGGCCGCCTCGGCGACCTCGACCTGACCGGAATCCTTGCCGCGGGCCTCGACGTCGCGATCCACGAACTCGATCACGGCCAGCGGGGCGTTGTCGCCCTTGCGGAAGCCCGCCTTCATGATGCGGAGATAGCCGCCCGGACGGCCCTGGTAGCGCGGGCCGATCACGGCGAAGAGCTTCTTGACCATGTCGCCGTCGCGCAGCTGCGCCATGGCGAGACGGCGGGTGTGCACGCTGTCGATACGGCCCAGGGTGACGAGCTTCTCGACCACGGGACGCAAGTCCTTGGCCTTCGGCAGGGTGGTGACGATCTGCTCGTGCTTCAGCAGCGCGACCGACATGTTGGCGAACATCGCCTTGCGATGCTCAGCTGTGCGGTTGAAGCGGCGACCGCGATAACCGTGACGCATGATTTGGCTTCCTTCTCATCTCGGCCGCCGTGCCACGGTACGGCCGGGTGCCTCATCGAGGCTGTTGTTATCCGCGTAACCCCGCGGCGGGATTTTTTGGACTTCGCGTCAGGTCTGCGGAGGTCCGTATCTGGCCAGGCCCGACGGACGGCACCGTACAGCGCCGCCCAGTCCGGCCCGAAGCCGTTTCGCCTCAGTAATGCTCTTCGAAGCGCTTGGCGAGATCTTCGATGTTCTCCGGCGGCCAGCCGGGGATGTCCATGCCGAGGTGCAGGCCCATGCCGGCCAGCACTTCCTTGATCTCGTTGAGCGACTTGCGGCCGAAGTTCGGGGTCCGCAGCATCTCGCCCTCGGACTTCTGGATCAGGTCGCCGATGTAGACGATGTTGTCGTTCTTCAGGCAATTCGCCGACCGGACCGACAGCTCCAGCTCGTCGACCTTCTTGAGCAGAGCCGGGTTGAAGGGCAGCTGCGGGGCCAGCGGGGCAGCCTCTTCCTTGCGCGGATCCTCGAAGTTCACGAAGACCTGCAGCTGGTCCTGGATGATCCGCGCGGCATAGGCCAGCGCGTCTTCCGGGCCGACGGCACCGTTGGTCTCGATCGTCATCGTCAGCTTGTCCTTGTCGAGATCCTGGCCCTCGCGGGTGGTCTCGACGCGGTAGCTGACCTTGGTCACCGGGGAGAACAGCGCGTCCACCGGGATCAGGCCGATCGGCGCGTCCTCTGGACGGTTGCGCTCGGCCGGAACGTAACCCTTGCCCGTGGCGACCGTGAACTCCATGCGGATCTCGGCGCCGTCGTCCAGCGTGCAGATCACCAGCTCCGGGTTCAGGATCTGGATGTCGCCGACCGTGCCGATGTCACCCGCCGTGACGGTGCCCGGGCCGGTCTTGCGCAGGGTCATGCGCTTGGGCGCATCGGTCTGCGACCGGATCGCGATGGTCTTGATGTTCAGGACGATGTCGGTGACGTCCTCGCGGACGCCCGGGATCGAGGAGAACTCATGCAGCACGCCGTCGATCTGCACCGAGGTCACGGCCGCGCCCTGGAGCGAGGACAGGAGCACCCGGCGCAGGGCGTTGCCCAGGGTGGTGCCGAAGCCGCGCTCGAGCGGCTCGGCCACGACGGTGGCGACCCGCTTCGGGTCGTCGCCGGTCGAGACCTGCAGCTTGTTCGGCTTGATCAGTTCCTGCCAGTTCTTCTGAATGACCACGATCCTACCTCTCGTCCATGCTCGGGATCCGCGACACCCGTTCCCGCGCTTCGGCCGCCCGGCGCCGCCCCCTGGCGCCCCGAACGGTCCCTGAATTCAAGTCTGTTATTCGCCACCGACCCAGAGGGCCGGCACGAAGCGGTACCCGGCCCCGTCCCGATCCACGTAGCCGAGGGCCGGGAATTCCAGGTGCGCACCTGCGATGAAGGTCCGCTCCTGCGCCACCTCGTCCATGATGGCCTTGCGCGTCGCACGCGCCTGGTCGCCATCGACGTCGAATCCGACACCCGCCTCCGGGTTCTTGAACTGGATCGCGGGCAGGTGCACCACGTCCGTCCACATCAGCAGCGACTGTCCACCGGAGACGATGCGGAAACCGCAATGCCCGGGGGTATGACCCGGCAGATGGACCGCGCTGATCCCCGGCAGGACCTCACCGCCGCGATGCTCACGCATCCGCTTGGTGTAGGGCGCGACCGCCTTTCGGGCGTTTTCGAAGTACGGCTTGGCCTCGTCCGGCGCCCGCGAGAGAGCGTCGTCCGGCAGCCAGTGCGCCGCCTCGTCGGCATGCACCACGATCTCGGCGTTGGGGAACCGGGCCGCCCCGTTCGTGACCAGCCCGCCGACATGGTCGGGATGCAGGTGCGTGACCAGGACGGTTTCGATCTCCTCGGGCTTGACGCCGGTGAGCGCCAAAGCCGTGCTGAGCCGCCCCAGGGTCTCCACCGGGGCAAAGTCACCGTATCCCGTATCGATCAACACCGGCTCGCGGCCGGCACCGGTGATCAGGAAGGCGTTCAGCGTGATCTTGGGCTGCTCGGTGCGGAAGCCCGCAACCTGGAGCTTGCCGGCTTCGTCTTTCGGGATTCCCGTGACGAGATCGAGGCTGGCCTGAAACCAGCCGTCGTTGAGCGCGGTGACCGTGAGGTCGCCGAGGTTCCAACGCAGCACGCCCGGAAGCGGCTTCGATCCCGTCATGAGCTTCTCCGTCAAACCGACTGGTTCAGACCCGACGACGCTTGCGCGGACGGCAGCCGTTGTGCGGGATCGAGGTCACGTCGCGGATCGAGGTGACCGTGAAGCCCGCGGCCTGGAGCGCGCGCAGCGCCGACTCACGACCCGAACCCGGGCCGGACACCTCGACCTCGAGGGTGCGCATGCCGTGCTCGGACGCCTTGCGGGCGGCATCCTCGGCGGCAACCTGCGCGGCGTACGGCGTCGACTTGCGCGAGCCCTTGAAGCCCATCGCGCCGGCGGAGGACCACGAGATCGTGTTGCCCTGCGCGTCCGTGATGGTGATCATCGTGTTGTTGAACGAAGCGTTCACGTGGGCGACGCCCGACACGATGTTCTTGCGTTCGCGCCGGCGGACGCGTTGCGGTTCCTTGGCCATTCGGGTCTCACTCTTCCTTCAAGCGCGCCCGTAATTCCAGGCGCTCGGGATTCTTCTAGGCACTCGGCCGGCGCGCCCGTGAAGGGCGGTCCGGCCCGATGCGGGATCCCTCGCGGGACACCAACACGACGGAAGGAAGGCCGAGCTCAGCACGGCCTTCCAAGTGGAGAATTACTTCTTCTTGCCGGCGATCGGCTTCGCCTTGCCCTTGCGGGTGCGGGCGTTGGTATGGGTGCGCTGGCCGCGGACCGGCAGCTGCTTGCGGTGACGCAGACCGCGATAGGCGCCAAGATCCATCAGGCGCTTGATGTTCATCGAAACTTCGCGGCGCAGGTCGCCCTCGACGATGTAGTCGCGGTCGATCGTCTCGCGGATCTGCAGCACCTCGGCGTCGGTGAGCTGGTTCACGCGACGCTCGGCGGGGATGTTCACCTTCTGGGTGATTTCCTCGGCCTTCTTAGAGCCGATGCCGTGGATGTACTGGAGCGCGATGACGACGCGCTTGTTTGTCGGGATGTTGACGCCTGCGATACGGGCCATGATCACGCTCCATCTGAGGCCCGGCGATGCGGGCGTTGATCGCGCGCGTCCGGTGGAGGCCGGCCCCTGCGCGCGCCAAACGACAACGTGGCCCTGGGGCGGCCCTGGACAGGGCACCTCGGACCAGCGATCGATTGGACGAAGGAGGGCCTGCTAGCGTGCGCGGGCCCAGATGTCAACGACTGGTGAACGATCGGCCGCGCTTCCATGCGTCGCGCGCGGACCATGCCAGGGTCACCGAGGGAGCACAGATGTCGGTTCTGACCAGCGACGGCGCCACCCTGCGGGCTTTCGCAGACTCGGTCCTTCGGGCCGCCGAAGAGAATGCCGAGGAAGTCGTCCCGGTGATCCTTGCGGTCGTCGGTGGCATCCTCACCGAGGCCCAGCCCGGTACCATCGCACTCCAAACCGAGGATGACGGTCCCGGCCAGCTCTGGGCGACCTTCGCGGGCCGCCGGATGGTGTTCCGCTACAACAGCATGACCGCGATGGTCGAACTGCGCGACGACCGCACCGACGGCAATCCCACCCGTCTATTCGGACGCCGCGCGCTGCCGATGGACATCGTCAATTTCTTTGGAGCGTTGCGGGCGGAGGGGCCTGGGGATCGCTGACGCCGCCGCGTCAACGGAATCGCTGGCTTCGGTACCGGCAATAACCGCCCATCGTCTGGTAGCCGGCCGGGCAGCGGCGGACGCACGCACCCGCCGCATACTTGAGAGGCGGCCGACACGCATGCCGGAAACGCTTCTCCCCGTAGACGAAGGATTGCGCGGGGCTCTGCGCCGCGACCGGGAGGGGCGCCAGCACCACGGCCAGAAGCAGAAGGCTTACGGGGATACGGAGGGCGGTCATCGGGACTCCCGATCGTGTTTCGCCATCAACCTCCGGCTGCGCCTATGGTTCACCGCACGCTACGATCCCGGGCAATTCGTCGTTCGAGACGGCGTCCCACGACCGGGCGATCAGATCTCGCACATCCGGTCGAGCGACCAAGCGCATGCCGGGCTGTGTGATGGGACCGCGTTCGGTGCCGGCCCCATGGGACCGACGCATCGCGCCGCAGGGCCGGTCGGCCCGTCGATGCCACCCCGCGAGTGTCGCCTGCTGGTTTCTCGCCGCGCGCAGGATCGTGGCGCAAGATGGAACTGACGGATGTGTCCTCCGGTAGCGGCCGGCATCCGAATGCATGCGGCATGCTGGCGTTTGCGGCAGGAGGGGCCGCGCTCGGCCTGCGGTCTCAGCACCGCCAAGTTTTCTGTGATCACCGGTTTGAGCCTTTACATGCTCGCTCCTCGCGGCTCGCAAGATCGGAACCTACTTTTGATCACATATCCACCTTAAGCCGCAAATGTAAGAATATTTCGTGTCTCAATACAATATATTAATCCAAATTATTATTTGACGTCGATCAATTAGGCTAAAGCGAAATGCCTTCCGGCGGAGACATGCTGCGTAAATCCTGCTTGACCTTAGGTAGCGTCAGAGTTTTAAATAAAATATCTTTGGCGACGAGCGGAGCAATCCGCATGAGTCCATGTGCGCATCGCGCTACATTTCCTGCGATCCATCGATCTATGCGTCGGGCGGCTTTCCGGGTGATCTGGATATGCTGCATCGACTGCACGCAACGCCGGCCCCGGAGATCGTTTCGGTCGCGAATCTCTACGATCCGGCCTGCTACACCCGCACTCTCGATCCGGACGCGATCTTCGCCGATCCCGCCCTCCGGCCGAATCTGGATCGGGCTTTCGCCTTCGTTGGCGGCGTCCAGGCGGTCGCACCGGCCTGTGTTTTGGTTCGGATCGACAATGCGAGCATCTGCAACCGGAGCATCACGGTCTCCCGCGATGGGGAAACGCTGCTCCTGTTCGAGACTTTCCGTCCCTCCGATCTCGTCACGCCCCCGCAACCGGGAGCCAGCGGGCCGACCACGACCCTTCCGAAGACCTGCGCTTATCTCCTGCTGACATCCTCCGGGACCTTCAACTGGGGACATTGGCTGGCCGAAGACCTGCCGCGCCTCCTGGCAGTGGACTGCCTGTCCGGTCTCCGCAGACCCATCTGCCTGTTGCTGCACGGTTTCGTCCCGGCCACCGACCGGATGCGGATCGAGCTTCTCCGGGGCTTGCTCGGACGCCGGGACGTCACGATTCGGTTGCTGCGACCGGATACGACTTACCGGGCGGCGGACCTCTACTTTGCCTCGCCGATGGCTGGTCTGCCTGGCCCGAAGCATCCCCAGGCTCTCGCAGACCTTTCCGTTCGGGCCATCGCGATGATGCGTCGCCTGGACCGGCGATGGTGGCGATCGCCCCCGCGCCGTCCGACCCGTCTGTTCGTGATTCGCCGACGTGATCGCGGCCGGGTGCCGATCGGATGGGTGGACCTCTGCAGGACCCTGCAGGCCCGCGGCTACCAGCCGATCGATCCCGAGGGGATCTCAGCGCGGGAGCAGGCCGCGACCTTCGCGTGTGCAGAGCGCGTCGTCGGCTGCATGGGCGCCGCGATGGTGAACACACTGTTCTGCGCGCCAGGGACGCGCATTCTATACTTCGCCCCGGAAACGTTCACCGATCCGTATTATCTCGACCTCGCAGCGGCGCGCGGTCATCGCTACGGCGTCTGCTACGGCAAGGCCCTCGATCCGGGTCGGCCGGCGCAATCGGATTACGTCCTCGATCCAGACCACCTAGCCCGCGCTCTGGCATGGCTCGATGGGGGTCGTGAGGAATGCCGGCAAGCTGCTCGAAACTATTTACCTGCGGGCCGGATATACCCCCACGCCTCGCTTCGCGTCGGCGCCGATGGCAGCCAAGATTCTTCGCGGCTCGCTCCGAACACGGAGCCGCACACGATCCGTACCGTCGAAGAACTGTGATCTTCCTGGAAGAACGACGGCGCTGACGCCATCGCCGATCATCGCCGTTGCGCCAACCTAAGGTCTGCGCAACCGAAAGTGGATCGAACCACTCTCAGCCTGCTGCTTGAGCGTCGGCTTCGTGCGCTTCGAGTTCATCACAAGGCCGGCCGCCGAATGATGCGGCGTACCGGCGGTCTTGGTCAGGACGCCACGCGTTCCGCGTGCGGCTCCAGCACCGCCATGATCTCCGTGGTCACGGTATCGATCGGCTGCATGCCATCGACGGTGTGGAGCAAACCGGTCTTGGCGTAGTAGTCCGAAAGCGGCGCGGTCAGGGCCCGGTAGGCCTCCAGGCGCTGCTTGAACACCTCGGGGGTGTCGTCCTTGCGCACCGCCTGCCCGCGCGCGAGCGTCTCCGCCGCTCGCTTCTGGATGCGCCCGACCAGCGCGTCCTCGTCGACCTTGAGCTCAACGACTGCGGACAGGTTCATGTCCTTGCCGGACAGCATGGTTGCCAGCGCCTCGGCCTGGGCCACAGTGCGGGGGAAACCGTCCAGGATGAAGCCGCGCTTCGCGTCGGGTTCCTCGATCCGGTCGGCAACGATCCCGACCACGATCCGGTCGGAGACGAGGCCACCCGATTCCATCACGGCCTTGGCCTCGAGGCCCACCGGCGTGCCGGCGGCGACCGCGGCGCGCAGCATGTCCCCGGTCGAGAGCTGCGGGATGCCGAAGCGCTCGACGATCCGCTCGGATTGCGTGCCCTTCCCCGCGCCGGGGGGGCCGAGCAGAATGATGCGCATGGCGTTGTCCTCGTCCGGCCCGACTCTCTACGGGCACAAGCGGCGGTTGACGAAGCCTCCCCGGCATCGCCCGTTTCGGGTTTTTCTAGTCGGTCCCGGGCCCGGAGGCATCCAGACCTTTTGCTGAGAGGCGGGCGCGGCGGTGGCTTCGTCCCGCCTCTGTAGCAGGCTCAGCGGCGGCGTTGCGTGGTCGAGGCGCCACGCAGCTTGGCCTTCTTCACGAGGCCCTCGTACTGATGCGCCATCAGATGCCCGTGGATCTGAGCGACCGTGTCCATGGTCACCGAGACCACGATCAGCAGCGAGGTCCCGCCGAAGCCAAGGCTTGCCGAGGCGTAGGACGACAGGATCTCGGGGCAGAGGCAGACGAGAGTCAGGTACAGGGCGCCGATCACCGTGATCCGGGTCAGCACCTTGTCGATGAAGGCCGCGGTGCGCTCGCCCGGACGGATGCCCGGGATAAAGCCGCCATGCTTCTTCAGGTTGTCGGCCGTCTCCTGCGGATTGAAGACCACCGCGGTGTAGAAGAACGTGAAGAAGATGATCAGCGCCGCGTAGAGCGCCATGAACAGTGGCGTCCCGTGGCCCAGATAGGCCGTCACGGTGCCAAGCCAGCCGCTGCTGCCGCCATTGGCGGAGAAGCTCGCCGCGGTGGCCGGCAGGAGCAGGAGCGACGAGGCGAAGATCGGCGGGATCACACCCGACGTGTTGAGCTTCAACGGCAGGAACGAGGTCTGGCCCTCGTACATGCGGTTGCCGACCTGGCGCTTCGGGTAGTTGATCAGCAGGCGGCGCTGGGCGCGCTCCATGAACACGATGAAGTAGACCAACACCACGGCCGCCACGGCGACGCCCAGGATGATGATCGGCGACAGCGCGCCGGTGCGGCCGAGCTCGAGAGCGCCCGCGATCGCGACCGGGAGGTGGGCGACGATGCCGGCGAAGATGATCAGCGACGAGCCGTTGCCGATGCCGCGCGAGGTGATCTGCTCGCCGACCCACATCAGGAACAGGGTGCCGCCGGTCAGCGTGATCACCGTCGAGGCCAGGAAGAACGGGCCGGGATCGATGGCCGCGGACGAGCTCTGGAGACCGATCGCGATGCCCCAGGACTGCACAAGCGCCAGCACCACCGTGAGGTAGCGGGTGTACTGGTTGATCACCTTGCGGCCGGACTCACCCTCCTTCTTCAGCGCTTCCAGGCTCGGGATCACCGAGGTGAGCAGCTGAACGATGATCGAGGCCGAGATGTACGGCATGATGTTGAGGGCAAAGATCGCCATGCGCTCGACGGCACCGCCGGAGAACATGTTGAACAGCCCGAGCACGCCGCCAGCCTGCTGCTGGAAGTTCCGGGCGAACTGCTCCGGATCGATGCCGGGGATCGGGATGTAGGTGCCCAGCCGGAACACCACGAGGGCGCCGAGCGTGAACCAGATGCGCTTCTTCAGCTCATCGGCCTTCGCGATGGCACCGAAATTGAGGTTGGCGGCAAGCTGCTCGGCGGCTGAGGCCATAAGCGTCGCGTCCTGGGAGTGTCGCCGGGCGAACGGCGCCCGGATGAATTGAAAACGGCGGCCCGCGTGGTCGCAGGGCCGCCGCTCGAAGGATCGGCTTAAAGGGTGCGCGGGGACCGTGCAACGGGGCCCCGCATCGCTCCCATGCCGGCCGTCAGGCCGTGGCCTCGGCCTTGGCGCCGCCGCGGGTCGACACGCCGGTGGCGAATGCGACGCTGACCGAGCCGCCGGCCTTCTCGACCGCTTCGATGGCGGACTTGGAAGCGCGGGTGACCTCGAAGCTGAGCTTCGCGGTCAGCTCGCCGACGCCGAGCAGCTTCACGCCGTCACGGGCCCGGGCGATGATGCCGGCGGTGACGAGGCTGTCGACCGTGACGGTCGCGGCCTTGTCGAGCTTACCGGCGTCCACCGCCTCCTGGATCCGGCCGAGGTTCACCTCGTTCAGATCCTGGGCGTAGAGGTTGTTGAAGCCACGCTTCGGCAGGCGCCGATGCAGCGGCATCTGACCGCCCTCGAAGCCCTTGATGGACACGCCGGTCCGGGCCTTCTGACCCTTCACGCCGCGGCCGGCGGTCTTGCCCTTGCCGGAGCCGATGCCCCGACCGACACGCATCCGATTCTTGGTTGCGCCGGGATTGTCGCTGATCTCGTTGAGCTTCATCGGTGCCTCCTCACGCCACGTCGCCGTGGACGCGCACGAGGTGCGCAACCTTGCGGATCATGCCGCGCACGGAGGGGGTATCCTCCAGCTCGGACACGCGGTGGAGCTTGTTGAGCTTGAGGCCGATCAGCGTCTGGCGCTGGCTGGCCTCCTGGCGGATCGGCGAGCCGATCTGCTCGATACGGACGGTCTTCTGTGCCATCGGACCCTCCCCTTACGCGACCGCAGCTTCGGACTGGTCGGCCGGATCGGCGTCGCGGCGACGGGCCTGGAGGCTCGAAACCTTGATGCCGCGGCGGGCCGCCACGGAGCGCGGGCTGTCCTCGTTCTTAAGCGCCTCGAAGGTGGCGCGCACGAGGTTGTAGGGGTTGGAGGAGCCGAGCGACTTCGCGACAACGTCCTGCATGCCGAGCGTCTCGAACACGGCGCGCATCGGGCCGCCGGCGATGATGCCGGTACCCTGCGGAGCCGCACGGAGGATCACCTTGCCGGCGCCGTGGCGGCCGTTCACGTCGTGGTGCAGGGTCCGACCCTCGCGCAGCGACACCCGGATCAGGCCGCGCTTGGCCGCCTCGGTCGCCTTGCGGATCGCCTCCGGCACCTCACGGGCCTTGCCGTGGCCGAAGCCGACGCGGCCCTTCTGGTCGCCGACGACGACGAGGGCTGCGAAGCCGAAGCGACGGCCACCCTTCACCACCTTGGCGACGCGGTTGATGTGGACGAGCTTGTCCACGAATTCGCTGTCGCGCTCCTCGCGCTCGTCGCGGCGGCCGCGGCCCCCGCCTTCCCGTTCACGTGCCATGTTGTCTAACCTATCTCACTAGCGCGGATCCTCGGACCCGCTCGCTCGATTCCCCTCGCCGGAAACGGGAGGGAATGGCCGCGCGGGTATCACGCCGCGCGGGGTGAGTTCCTCAGAACTCCAGGCCGCCTTCGCGGGCGGCCTCGGCCACGGCTGCGACGCGGCCGTGGTAGATGTAGCCGGAGCGGTCGAAGATCACCTTCGTGACGCCCGCGGCCTTGGCGCGCTCGGCCACCAGCTTGCCCACCGCCTTGGCGGCGGCGACATCGGCGCCGGTCTTGAGTTCACCCTTGAGTGCCTTGTCGATCGACGAGGCGGCGGCCAGCGTCTTGCCGGCGACGTCGTCGATGACCTGCACGTAGATCTGCTTCGACGAGCGGAACACCGAGAGCCGCGGACGGCCGTTGGCGGCCGCCCGCAGCGCGCGACGGACGCGCGCCTTGCGGCGATCGAGGGCTTCGAGCTTGCGAGACATGATGCCCTCCTTACTTCTTCTTGCCTTCCTTGCGGAAGATGAACTCGCCCGCGTACTTCACGCCCTTGCCCTTGTAGGGCTCGGGTCCGCGGTAATCGCGGATCTCGGCGGCGACCTGACCGACCTGCTGGCGGTTGATCCCGGTGATCGTGATCTCGGTGGGCTTCGGGGTAACGATCGTGATCCCGGCGGGGATCGCGTATTCGATGTCGTGGCTGTAGCCGAGCGACAGCTTGAGGGCCTTACCGGCCATCGCCGCACGATAACCGACGCCCGTGATCTCAAGCTTCTTTTCGAAGCCCTTCGACACGCCCTCGGCGATGTTGGCGATCTGAGCCCGCGACGTGCCCCACAGGGAACGGGCCGGCTTGGACTGGTTGATCGGCTCGACCGAGATCGCGCCGTCCTTCATCTCCACGCTGACCAGCGTGGGGACGTCGAACTGCAGCTCGCCCTTAGAGCCCTTCATCTTCACCGTCTGACCGGTGACGGTGGCGGTGACGCCGGCCGGCACGGGAACGGGCTTCTTGCCTACGCGAGACATGGGATAACCTCCTCCGTCCCGATCAGAATACGGTGCAGAGCACTTCACCGCCGACGTTGCGCTCACGCGCCTCGTGGTCGGCCATGACGCCCTGCGGTGTGGAGACGATGGTGACGCCGAGGCCGTCGGCCACGTGCGGCAGATCACCGACCGACGAGTAGACCCGACGACCCGGCTTCGAAACGCGCTTGATTTCGCGGATCACCGGGCGGCCGTCGTAGTACTTGAGCTCGATGGCGAATTCGGTACGGCCGTTGCCGAGGTCGGTCGCCGCGTAGTCGCGGATGTAGCCCTCGGACTTCAGGACGTTCAGGACGTTGGCGCGCAGGCGCGAGCCGGGTGTCTGAACGACGTTGCGACGGCGAAGCTGGCCGTTGCGGATACGGGTGAGCATGTCACCCACGGGATCGTTGACCATGGGGACCTCCTTACCAGCTCGACTTGACCAGGCCGGGGATCAGGCCCCGGTTGCCAAGCTCCCGCAGCGCGATGCGCGAGATGCCCATCTTGCGATAGAACGCGCGGGGCCGGCCGGTCATGCCGCAGCGGTTGCGGATGCGGGTGGCCGACGAGTTGCGCGGCAGTTCCGCGAGCTTGAGGCGCGCCTCGAAGCGCTCCTCCATCTCGAGGGTGTCGTTGTTGGCGATGTCCAGCAGCGCCTTCCGCTTGGCCGCGAAACGCTTCACCAGCGTCTTGCGGGCCTCATTCTTCTCGACTGAGCTTTTCTTCGACATGTGGTCTATCTCCGGTGTCCGCGTATGAGGCGCGAGGGCCTCACTGCCGGAACGGGAACTGGAACGCGGCGAGCAGTGCCTTGGCCTCGGCATCGGTCTGGGCGGTGGTCGCCACGACGATGTCCATGCCCCACATCTGCTCGGCCTTGTCGTAGGAGATCTCCGGGAACACGAGGTGCTCCTTGAGACCCAGGGCGTAGTTGCCGCGGCCGTCGAACGAGCGCGGGTTCAGGCCGCGGAAATCGCGGACGCGCGGCAGCGCGATCGTGATCAGGCGATCCATGAACTCGTACATGCGCTGCTTGCGCAGCGTCACCTTGCAACCGATCGGCATGCCTTCACGGACCTTGAAGGTCGCGATGGCCTTGCGGGCCCGGGTGATCACCGGCTTCTGGCCGGCGATGAGCGCGAGGTCGCCAGCCGCCACGGTCGCCTTCTTGGAGTCCGCGGTGGACTCGCCGACGCCCATGTTGATGACAATCTTCTCGATCTGCGGGACCTGCATCGGGTTCTTGTACCCGAACTCCTCGATCAGCTTCTGGCGCACCACTTCGTCGTAGTGCTTACGCAGGCGCGGGGTGTAGGCGTTCTTGTCGGCCTCAGCCATCGATCTGATCCCCCGTGCTCTTGGCGAATCGGACCTTGCGCCCGTCTTCGAGGATGCGGAAACCTACGCGGGTCGGCTTGCCGTTGGCATCGGCGACCGCGATGTTCGAGAGTTGGATGGCGGCCTCCTTGGAGATGATGCCGCCTTCCTGGTTCTGCGTCTGCTTCTGGTGCTTCTTGACCAGGTTTATGCCACGCACGAAAGCGCGGCCTTCCTTCGGCAGAACCTGGATGACTTCGCCCGAGCGACCGGAATCGCGGCCGGTGAGTACGACGACCTTGTCGCCCTTCTTGATCTTCGCGGCCATCACAGCACCTCCGGCGCCAGCGAGATGATCTTCATGTGGTTGCGCGCGCGCAGCTCGCGCGGCACCGGTCCGAAGATGCGGGTGCCGATCGGCTCTTTCTGATTGTTGATCAGGACCGCAGCGTTCTTGTCGAAGCGGATCACCGACCCGTCGACGCGCTTCACGGCCTTGGCCGTGCGAACGACGACCGCCTTCATGACGTCGCCCTTCTTGACGCGACCGCGCGGGATCGCCTCCTTGACCGACACGACGATGACATCGCCAACGCCGGCATACTTCCGCTTCGACCCGCCGAGAACCTTGATGCACATCACACGGCGTGCACCCGAGTTGTCGGCGACGTCCAGATTCGTCTGCATCTGGATCACGTGCGTGACTCCTTGTTTCAGGCGGGTTTCCGCACACGGGCGGTATTGCCCGGCGGACGACGCCTGATGGGGATCTGATGTCCCCGGCTCATGGTATAGACCGCGCTTGCGGCGTCCGAGACGCCGGCGCGGTCACCGCGTTCAGAGGGTGCGAGCACCCATCGAAATGTCGCGAAGGCCGGGCGGATACTACGGGCTGCCCCGAAAGGCAAGCCGATCGCGACACATTCGCCGGTGGGATCGGGGGGGATCGGGCGCGGTCGGGGCGATTCGATGGCTGGCGCAGCGTGGTGTCCCGGGCGGTCGACCACGGGCTTATCGATGTGCGTCCGGCGGGTCGAGGGCGGCTTCCGCCAGGATGTCTCCGCGGCGGCTGGGCGGCGAGACGGGGCGGCCGATAAATCGAAACGACACCACAGCCATGTCCGCCGCGCAGCCTCGCGCGGCGGACATGGCTCTCTCGGGCGTTCAGGGCTTCAGAAGGGCTGGCCCGCTGATTCGAACAGGAAGTCGTCGAGGCTCGGGATCGTCACGGCGCTTCCGTAGGCCGGCTTCGACAGGCGCCACGGACGCTCGGACCGGGCCCGGATCGCCTCCGAGGGGCGCAGGCGCCGCATGCCGCCCTCCTCGGTCACCTCCTCGATCGTCAGGAAGCCGTAGACCTGCAAGCGGGACGCGGTGAGCTTGATCTCACGGTCCTCGGCGGCGACGATCATGCTGCCGGTGGCGTAGACCGCGTCCATGAGCGAGCGTTGCTCGCTGCGGCGGCGGTTGCGGGCGTCCCGCTCGCCTGCCGCGGAGGCGGGGGCGATCCGCCGGAAGGGGACGACGTTGCTGACCGCGACGCAACCCATACGCAACATCCTCGACGCACACAAAGGCCGGCCCACGGGCCGTCCGACGATCGGGACATTTCGACGGTTCGCTTTAATCTTCCGTAGACCGTGTTGCCGGGCCCCTGCCCCGATCCGGCACGCCCCCGTTCCGGCGCCCACGTTGGATGCACCATCCCGGATGGCCTCGACGATGCCGAATCACGCGGTGCTCGAGGGCGGTGCGGTCGAGACCGGACCGGGTCCGGCGGTTCGTCTCGACCTGATGGCCCTTCGGCGCGGTGCTGGGAGCAGGCTGCCGCGAGCCGCGCCCGTTCACGGCGCGATCTGGCTCGATTCGAGGCTCTCCAGGAGCGTCGCGATGCCGAAAACCTGGAAGGCCAGGAAGTTCTCTGTCTCCACCTCCCGGGACGCATAGGACAGCTCGGCGAGGCCGATGGTCATGGTCAGCGACGTGTCCTTGATGGTGTTGAGATATTGGCCGACCACCGGCAGCCAGGCGAAGCGCAGGGCCAGCGGCAACGCGATCTGGCGGAAGATCTGGAGATCGATCAGGTGGAGGGCCAAAGCGGGCTCCCGCTGGGCAGGCCGTACGCCGTCGAGGCCAGCCCGGCATTCCCCGGCGATGTCGGCGGCGGCGTAGAGCGTCAGCCCGAGGAAGCCGGCCAGGGTCTCGTAGGCCGGCCGGTGCAGGGTGGCCGACCCCAGGGCCAGGCCGTGTGGGCTATTCAGTCAGGCGGTGAGCCAGGACGGCATCAGCGCGACGGCGCTGAAGTACCAGAGGAGCAGCTGCACCAGCAGCGGCGTGTTTCGGGTGAGGTTGATAAAGGCGGTACTCCGCGCCTTCACGAACCGGCCCCCCGCCTCCTTCGGGCAGCAGAAGGCAAGGCCGAGCGCCGTTCCGGCCACGCACATCGAAGCCGACAGGACCAGGGTGGCCCCGAAACCCTGCAGCAGCCAGACCAGGTAGCGCGGCGCGAGCAGATCGCCGAAGGGACTCACCGCCGTCGGCTAGCTGTGGTCGCCGATCCGGAACAGGCACGGCAGCGGCTACGTCGTGTTCGGGCCGAACCAGCGGTCGTAGAGCGCCGCAGCCTTCGCGCTGGCCTCCAGCTCCCGGAGCGTCTCGTCCACCACCGCGCGGAGGCGGGTCTCACCCTTCGGGATGCCGGCGCCGATGTAGTCGTTGGAAATCGAGAAGGCCGGAACCTCGTGATTCTCTTTGTCGGGAGCCGTGGCCAGCAGATTGACGAGTTTCGATCCGTCCTGCGTGTTCGCCTGAACGTTGCCGTTGCGCAGGGCCGCGAAGGCGAAGGGCGTATCGTCGAACGCCACCACGGTCGCGTTCGAAAAGTCCCGGCGCAGGACGGTCTCGTTGGTTGTGCCCTTATCGGCTGTAGGAGTGCGCTCTGCCGACATCGCTTAAGCACTAACTGTGAAATGGAGGATTCTCTCGCCAAAATATGAATTCAATCATATTAATATTAAAAAGTAAAAATCTATTAGTATGACCGAGACTGTTCGAATGAAATGAGATGAGTTTATGGGCGTTAAAAGATATCAATCGATGAGATAACAGAAGGGCGAGCCAGATAATGTAACGTATCACCTTAGTAATATGATATCGATTAATATGGTATTGAAATTCAATATATACATTTGTGATCACCAAAAATCGACATCTCCTCTCACGTTGACTGAACGGTTTCCCAGGCACATTGTCGTGATCTCTGCATCCCAATGATAACGGGGGCAAAAACGAGAGGTTTGACGAATGCGCGGATATATTCTGGCAGTACCCGAAGCAAATGCGCCGGGCGCAATCTCGGGCAATGACGGTCAGCGCTATCGTTTCTCAAGTGCAGATCTGAACAGTAATAGCACACGGGCTGGCAATGCGGTGGACTTCATAGTTGTCGATGGTGAGGCACGCGAAATATACCCTGTCCCCGGTCAAGCCTCGGTTTTCTCACCGGCCTTCAGTAAAGCTGTTCGCCAGCGAGATTGGGTTGCTTTCTATTTTAATCCAAATGGCCGCATCGGACGTCGTGACTATTGGACCTTTGGATTTTTAGGGTCTGGACTCGATCAGCACCAGAACGCGATGACGGCGGCGAGAGCGACAGCTGAGGCGTAGTTACGGGCGAGCTTGTCGTATCGTGTGGCGATGCGGCGGAAATCTTTGAGGCGGTTGAAGGTCGCCTCGATGCGCCAGCGTTCGCGGTAGCGGCGCTTGTCGTGGCGGATCCTCTTCTTCCGACCGCGCTTGCCCGGGATGATCGGCGTGATGCCCTTCGCGCGCAGGTCAGCGCGCAGCCAATCGGCGTCGTAACCCTTGTCGGCGCTCAGGCGGCGGATCCGGCCGGGGGCCTCAGCCAGCACGGCTGGAGCTGTGGTGACATCGCTGGCGTTGCCGGGCGTCAGCAGGAGGACGCCGGGCCGGCCGAGGACGTCGGTGAGGGCGTGGATCTTGGTCGTCTGGCCGCCGCGCGACGGGCCGATGGCTTGCGCACGCGCCCCCCTTTACCGCCGTGGGCCGAACGGTGCGCCCTCACGTAGGTGCTGTCGATGGCAGCAGCCTTGCCCGACCATCCGGCTTGGGCCATCGCCGCCAGCATGGCCTTCCAGAAGCCGCGCCGTGACCACCTGTTGAAGCGGTTGTAGACGGTGGTACGTGGGCCATACACGGCCGGGCAGTCGCGCCAGCGGCAGCCGGAGGTGAGTACGTGCAGGATGCCGGAGATGATCTGCCGGTCGTCCTTGCGCGCCGGTCCGGGTTGATCCTTCGGCATGAACGGTTCGATCACCGCCCACTGCGCATCCGAGAGCCAGAACAGATCCGCCATCGCCGCCTCCGTGCTGAAAACGGCGGCCCTGAATCACAAAATCACACAGCCTGCAAGAGCTTGGTGCGGTTCACACCCTAGTGCTGATGATTGTAAACATTGTTCTTGGCCTTATTCCAGGCGTGAACATAATCGTTTTTTTTGTTACGGCGTGGTGCGGCCTCGCTCTCGGCATCAAGCGCTGCCATGATGTAAGTCGATCCGGTTGGCTGAACGCCGTACCTTACGTCCTCACTCCGCTGTCCTTCCTTTGTGCATCGATCGGCTTTCTCTCATCTTACAGCCGCCATGCGATCGGGGTTCCTGCCTTGTTCAGCACTCTCGCCTTGCTGACTGGCGTTGCCACCTTCGGATTTTGGATCTGGTTCATCGTACAGGTGCTGGCAAAAGCCGGCGATGCGGAGCCGAACCGGTTCGGCCTTCCACCCATCGCACCGAGCGCATAGGATGCGGCAGCACATGCGTTTGTCGGCCGGGCTGATCACTCGATCGGCGCGGTGCCCAGAATATCGCGATCGACGCATTGACCTGCGGGTTAACCGAGGCTAAAAGCGCGCCACTTCGGACGGCCATTGGCTGCCGACGGCCCTAGGGTTTGACCCTTGGGCGCCGCGATCGCCTCGAGCGATCCGAAGGCTCAAATCGCCTGACGCTCTAAGTCAGATCCGTAGGTACGAGCGCGTTCGTCATGAGCGTGCTCCTCTGCCCACACCGCGCCGAGGGTCTGTGACAGGACCTCCGGCGCATATTCGTTTTGCGGACTGCCCTAGGCGGTCCGGCCAAGGTGACCGAGGAAGAGGGCACAGGATGCCGACGATCAACCAGCTGATCGCCCAGCCGCGGAAGATCCAGCGGAGCCGCAACAAGGTTCCGGCGCTTGACGCTTGCCCGCAGAAGCGCGGCGTCTGCACCCGGGTCTACACGACGACCCCGAAGAAGCCGAACTCGGCCCTTCGTAAGGTCGCCAAGGTCCGTTTGACCAACGGCTTCGAGGTGATTGGTTATATTCCTGGCGAGGGCCACAACCTCCAGGAGCACTCGGTCGTCATGATCCGCGGCGGCCGCGTGAAGGATCTTCCGGGTGTGCGCTACCACATCCTGCGCGGCGTGCTCGACACGCAGGGCGTGAAGAACCGGAAGCAGCGCCGTTCCAAGTACGGCGCCAAGCGTCCGAAGTAAGACCGGCGACCGGAGTTTATCCGGTCGCAGAGATGCGTTTCCACGGCCTCGTAAGGATGTCGCCGGCTTCATCAAGAAAGCCAAGGCGGCCTGCGCGAGGTGCTTAAGTCAGACTCGTTTGAGAGTTTAAGAGATGTCCCGTCGTCACTCTGCCGAGAAGCGTGAGATCATCCCGGACCCGAAGTACGGGGACGTGGTGCTGACGAAGTTCATGAACTCGATCATGTACGAGGGCAAGAAGTCGACCGCCGAGCGGATCGTCTACGGTGCCTTCGACATCGTCGAGAACCGCGCCCGCGCCAACCCGATCGAGGTGTTCCGCGCTGCGCTCGACAATGTCGCCCCGATGATCGAAGTGCGCTCCCGGCGCGTCGGCGGCGCGACCTACCAGGTCCCCGTCGAGGTCCGGACCGAGCGCCGCCAGGCCCTCGCCATCCGTTGGCTGATCCAGGCCGCCCGGTCGCGCAACGACCGCACCATGATCGAGCGGCTCTCCGCCGAGCTGCTCGACGCCGCGAACAACCGCGGCAACGCCGTCAAGAAGCGGGAAGATACGCACCGGATGGCTGAAGCCAACCGCGCCTTCTCGCACTACCGCTGGTAAGCGGTTCCGCCGTCTCTCAGGAGCAATCCAATGCCCCGCACGCACGCGATCGAGGACTACCGCAACTTCGGCATCATGGCCCACATTGATGCCGGGAAGACCACGACCACGGAGCGGATCCTCTACTACACCGGAAAGTCGCATAAGATCGGCGAAGTCCATGACGGCGCCGCCACCATGGACTGGATGGAGCAGGAGCAGGAGCGCGGCATCACGATCACGTCCGCCGCGACGACGTGCTTCTGGCGCGAGAAGCGCCTCAACATCATCGACACCCCTGGGCACGTCGACTTCACCATTGAGGTCGAGCGCTCCTTGCGCGTGCTCGACGGCGCCGTCTGCGTGCTCGACGGCAACCAAGGCGTGGAGCCCCAGACTGAGACCGTCTGGCGCCAGGCCGACAAGTACGACGTCCCGCGCGTCGTGTTCGTCAACAAGATGGACAAGATCGGCGCCGACTTCTTCAAATGCGTCGCCGACATCATCGACCGCGTCGCCGGCAAGCCGGTCTGCCTGCAGCTGCCGATCGGCGCCGAGTCCAGCTTCAAGGGCGTCATCGACCTGATCAAGATGAAGGCGATCGTCTGGTCCGGTGAGACCCTGGGCGCCGACTTCTCCGAGGTCGAGATCCCCGAGGAGCTCAAGGACCAGGCCGTCGAGTACCGCAGCAAGCTGGTCGAAGCCTGCGTCGAGCTCGATGACGAAGCCATGGTGGCCTATCTCGACGGTACCGAGCCGGATGCCGCGACGATGCACAAGCTCGTGCGTCGCGCCGTGCAGCTGCGCGCCTTCCATCCGGTGCTGTGCGGCTCGGCCTTCAAGAACAAGGGCGTGCAGCCCCTGCTCGACGCCGTGGTGGATTACCTCCCCTCCCCGGCCGATCGTGGCGACGTCGACGGCCTAGACTTCAAGACCGAGGAGCCGGTCGTCCGTCACCCGACGGATGCAGATCCCTTCTCCATGCTCGCCTTCAAGATCATGGACGATCCCCACGTCGGCACGATCACGTTCTGCCGCGTGTACTCGGGCAAGATCGAGTCGGGCGCCAACGTCATCAACTCGACGCGCGACAAGAAGGAGCGCGTCGGCCGCATGCTCCTGATGCACGCCAACAACCGTGAGGACGTCAAGGAAGCCTTCGCGGGCGATATCGTCGCCCTCGCCGGTCTCAAGGACACCCGCACCGGTGACACCCTGTGCGATCCGCAGAAGGCCGTAATCCTGGAGCGCATGGAGTTCCCGGAGCCGGTGATCGAGATCGCCGTCGAGCCCAAGTCGAAGGCCGATCAAGAGAAGCTCGGCATCGCGCTCGCCAAGCTCGCCGCCGAGGATCCGTCCTTCCGGGTCTCGACGGACCAGGAATCCGGCCAGACCATCCTCAAGGGGATGGGCGAGCTTCACCTGGACATCAAGGTCGATATCCTGCGCCGGACCTACAAGGTCGACGCGAATATCGGCCAGCCGCAGGTGGCCTACCGCGAGAAGCTGACCCGACGTCAGGAGATCGACTACACCCACAAGAAGCAGACCGGCGGTACGGGCCAGTTCGCCCGCGTCAAGTTCGTCGTGGAGCCGAACGAGCCGGGTGCTGGCTTCCAGTTCGAGTCGAAGATCGTCGGCGGCGCGGTGCCCAAGGAGTACATCCCGGGCGTCGAGAAGGGACTCAACTCGGTCCTGGGCGCCGGCGTGCTGGCGGGCTTCCCGGTGGTCGACGTCAAGGTCGAGCTGATCGACGGTGCCTACCACGACGTCGATTCATCGGCGTTGGCCTTCGAGATCGCGTCCCGGGCCGCACTGCGCGAGGCGCTTCAGAAGGGCGGCTCGGTCCTGCTCGAGCCGGTGATGAAGGTCGAGGTCGTCTCGCCGGAAGAGTATACCGGCTCGGTCATCGGCGACCTGAACTCCCGCCGCGGCCAGATCCAGGGCCAGGACATGCGCGGCAACGCCAACGTCATCAACGCGATGGTGCCGCTGGCCAACATGTTCGGTTACGTGAACAACCTGCGCTCCATGTCGCAGGGCCGGGCGAACTTCACCATGCAGTTCGACCACTACGAAGAGGTGCCGCGCGGCGAGGCCGACAAGGTCATCGCCAAGTACGCCTGAGGCTACGCCGGTACCACCTCTTCATCCGCAACACGATTTCGAATCTAGGAGGCTCTGATGGGCAAGGAAAAGTTCGCTCGCACCAAGCCGCACTGCAACATCGGCACGATCGGTCACGTCGATCACGGCAAGACGTCGCTGACGGCGGCGATCACGAAGGTCCTGGCTGAGACGGGCGGTGCGACGTTCACGGCCTACGACCAGATCGACAAAGCGCCGGAGGAGAAGGCGCGCGGGATCACGATCTCGACCGCGCACGTGGAGTACGAGACGGCCAACCGTCACTACGCGCACGTCGACTGCCCCGGCCACGCCGACTACGTGAAGAACATGATCACGGGTGCAGCCCAGATGGACGGCGCGATCCTGGTGGTGTCGGCGGCCGACGGCCCGATGCCGCAGACCCGCGAGCACATCCTGCTCGCCCGCCAGGTCGGCGTGCCGGCGCTGGTGGTGTTCCTGAACAAGGTCGACATGGTCGACGACGAGGAACTCCTGGAGCTGGTCGAGCTGGAGGTGCGCGAGCTTCTGTCGAAGTACGACTTCCCGGGCGACGACATCCCGATCACCAAGGGCTCGGCGCTGATGGCGCTGGAGGACAAGGAGCCCAAGATCGGCAAGGAGGCGGTGCTGGCGCTGATGGCGACGGTGGATGCCTACATCCCGCAGCCGGAGCGTCCGATCGACCTGCCGTTCCTGATGCCGATCGAGGACGTGTTCTCGATCTCGGGCCGCGGCACAGTGGTGACGGGTCGCGTCGAGCGCGGGATCGTCAAGGTCGGCGAGACGGTGGAGATCGTCGGCATCCGGGCGACCACGACCACGACGGTGACCGGCGTGGAGATGTTCCGCAAGCTGCTCGACCAGGGCCAGGCGGGCGACAACGTCGGCGTGCTGCTGCGCGGCACCAAGCGCGAGGACGTGGAGCGCGGCCAGGTCGTGTGCAAGCCGGGTTCGGTGAAGCCGCACACCAAGTTCAAGGCCGAGGCGTACATCCTGACCAAGGAGGAGGGCGGCCGCCACACGCCGTTCTTCACCAACTACCGGCCGCAATTCTACTTCCGGACCACGGACGTGACCGGGGTGTGCGAGCTGCCGGAGGGCACCGAGATGGTGATGCCGGGCGACAACGTGACCATGGACGTCACGCTGATCGTGCCGGTGGCCATGGAGGAGAAGCTGCGCTTCGCCATCCGCGAGGGCGGCCGCACCGTCGGTGCCGGCGTCGTCGCCGCCATCAACGACTAAGCCAGGATAGCATCCTTAGCAGGGCGCGGCGGGGACACGTCCTCGCACCCCCCGCCGTCCCTCTCAAGGTTTCAGGATTATGAACGGTCAGAACATCCGCATCCGCCTCAAGGCGTTCGATCACCGCATCCTCGATGCGTCGACCAAGGAGATTGTCTCCACGGCCAAGCGCACCGGCGCGACCATCCGGGGTCCGATCCCGCTTCCGACGCATATCGCGAAGTTCACCGTGAACCGCTCGCCGCACATCGACAAGAAGTCGCGCGAGCAGTTCGAGATGCGCACGCATAAGCGAGTGCTCGATATCGTCGATCCGACGCCGCAGACCGTGGACGCGCTGATGAAGCTCGACCTCGCCGCCGGCGTGGACGTGGAGATCAAGCTCTAAGTCCCGCCGGGATTTAGAGCTTACCGTTTCATCGCGCGAGGGAGAGACCTATGCGCTCAGGCGTCATCGCACAGAAGGTCGGCATGACCCGCGTCTTTACGGACGCGGGGGAGCATGTCCCCGTCACAGTGCTTAAGATCGATCAGTGCCAGGTGGTGGCCCACCGCACCGTCGAAAAGAACGGCTACGTCGCCCTCCAGGTCGGCGTGGGCAAGGCCAAGGTTAAGAACGTGTCGGCGGCCGAGCGCGGTCGCTTCGCGGTCGCCAAGGTCGAGCCGAAGAAGAAGCTCGCCGAGTTCCGCGTGTCCGAGGATGCGCTGATCCCGGTCGGCGCCGAGATCACCGCGGACCATTTCATTCCGGGTCAGTTCGTCGACGTGACGGGCACGACCACGGGTAAGGGCTTCGCCGGCGGTATCAAGCGCTGGAACTTCGGCGGCCTGCGCGCCACCCACGGCGTGTCCATCTCGCACCGTTCGATCGGTTCGACCGGCGGCCGTCAGGACCCGGGCAAGACCTTCAAGAACAAGAAGATGCCGGGTCACCTCGGTGTCGAGCGGGTCACCACCCAGAACCTGCGCGTCGTGCGCACCGATCCCGAGCGCGGCCTGATCCTGGTCGAGGGCGCGGTCCCCGGTGTCGCCGGTGGCTGGATCCAGATCCGCGACGCGGTGAAGCGCAAGCTCCCCGCCGACGTTCCGCTGCCGGGCAAGTTCCGTGAGAACGGCGCGTCTACCGAGTCCGCCCAGACCGCCCCCGAGGCCCCTGCGGCTGAGGAGACCGCCTGATGAAGCTCGATATCACCACTCTCGACGGCGCTGGCGCCGGCTCGGTCGATCTGAACGAGGAAATCTTCGGCCTTGAGCCGCGGGCCGACCTCCTCCAGCGCATGGTTCGCTGGCAGCTCGCCAAGCGGCGCGCTGGAACCCACGCGGTGAAGAACCGTTCGGACGTGAACCGCACCCGCAAGAAGCTGTACAAGCAGAAGGGCACCGGCAACGCCCGTCACGGCGCTGCCTCGGCGCCGCAGTTCCGCGGTGGCGGACGCGCCTTCGGGCCGGTCGTTCGCGACCACAGCCACGATCTTCCCAAGAAGGTCCGTGCCCTGGCGCTGCGCCACGCACTGTCGGCCAAGGCCAAGTCCTCGACCCTGATCGTCGTCGACGACATCAAGATCGAGGATCACAAGACCAAGGGTCTCATCGAGCGTTTCGGCAAGATGGGCCTTTCGAACGCGCTGATCATCGGCGGTGCCGAGGTCGACGTGAATTTCGGCCGCGCCGCGCGTGCCATCCCGCAGATCGACGTCCTTCCCGTGCAGGGGATCAACGTCTACGACATCCTGCGCCGCAACACGCTCGTCCTGACGAAGGCCGCTGTCGACGCGCTGGAGGAGCGTTTCAAATGAGTGCCGATCCGCGCCACTACGATATCATCGTCTCCCCGGTCATCACCGAGAAGGCGACGAACCTGACCGAACAGAACAAGGTCGTCTTCCGGGTCGGCCCGAAGGCGACCAAGCCTCAGATCAAGGAGGCGGTCGAGAAGCTGTTCGACGTCAAGGTCACGGCGGTGAACACCCTCGTGACCAAGGGCAAGAAGAAGATTTTCCGCGGTCTCCGCGGGCAGCGCTCCGACGTGAAAAAGGCGATCGTCACCCTGGCCGAGGGCCACACGATCGACGTCACGACCGGGCTCTGAGGACGGGTTTTAGGGATCCAAGCCGATGGCCTTGAAGACATTCAAACCGGTCACGCCGAGCCTGCGCCAGCTCGTGCTCGTCGACCGCCGTGAGCTCTACAAGGGCAAGCCGGTGAAGGCGCTGACGGAGGGCAAGAGCTCCTCCGGCGGCCGTAACAACCTCGGTCGCATCACCGTCCGCTTCCGCGGCGGTGGCCACAAGCGTGTGCTGCGCAACGTCGATTTTAAGCGTCGCGAGCAGCTCGGCGTGACGGCGACGGTCGAGCGGATCGAGTACGATCCGAACCGCACCGCGTTCATCGCCCTGATCAACTTCCCCGACGGGAAGCAGAGCTACATCCTGGCTCCGCAGCGCCTTCAGCCGGGCGACAAGGTGGTGACGGGCGAGAACGTCGACATCAAGCCGGGCAATGCCGGTCCGGTCGGCTCGATGCCGGTGGGTACGATCATCCACAACGTCGAGCTGAAGATCGGCAAGGGTGGCGCGATCGCCCGCTCGGCCGGGAACTACGCCCAGATCGTTGGACGCGACCAGGGCTACGTGACGCTGCGGCTGAACTCGGGCGAGCAGCGCCTCGTCCATGGCCAGTGCTTCGCGACCGTCGGTGCGGTCTCGAACCCGGACCACATGAACATCTCGCTCGGCAAGGCCGGGCGCAACCGGTGGCTCGGCAAGCGCCCGCATAACCGCGGCGTCTCCATGAACCCGGTGGATCACCCGCACGGCGGCGGCGAGGGCCGTACCTCGGGCGGCCGCAACCCGGTCACGCCGTGGGGCGTGCCGACCAAGGGGAAGAAGACCCGGTCCAACAAGCGGACCGACGTGTTCATCCTGTCCAGCCGCCACAACCGCAAGAAGTAATCGCTATGGCACGCTCTCTCTGGAAGGGGCCGTTCGTCGACGGCTACCTCTTCAAGAAGGCCGAAGCGGCGCGGGGCTCCTCGCGCTCAGAGGTCATCAAGATCTGGAGCCGCCGCTCCACGATTCTCCCGCAGTTCGTCGGGCTCACCTTCGGTGTGCACAACGGGCAGAAGCATATCCCGGTCTACGTCTCCGAGGAGATGGTGGGGCATAAGTTCGGCGAGTTCTCGCCGACCCGCACCTTCCACGGGCACGCGGCCGACAAGAAGGCGAAGAGGCGCTGAGATGGGCAAGCAAGCCACCCCCCGCGCGCTCCCCGAGAACGAGGCGAAGGCGGTTGCGCGCATGCTGCGTGTCAGCCCGCAGAAGCTGAACCTCGTGGCGCAGATGATCCGCGGCAAGAAGGTCGACACTGCGTTGGCCGAGCTGCAGTTCTCGCGCAAGCGCATCTCGACCGAGGTCAAGAAGTGCCTCGAGAGCGCGATCGCGAATGCCGAGAACAACCACGATCTGGATGTCGACGATCTCGTCGTCACCCAGGCCTTCGTGGGCAAGGCCCTCGTGCTCAAGCGCTTCCACGCTCGTGCCCGCGGCCGCGGTGCGCGTATCCTGAAGCCCTTCTCGAACCTCACCATCGTGGTTCGCGAAGTCCGCCAGGCCGAAGCGGCTTAAGGAGGATCTCATGGGCCAGAAAGTCAATCCGATCGGTCTCCGTCTCGGTATCAACCGGACCTGGGACTCCCGCTGGTTCGCCGGCAAGGGCGAGTACGCCAAGCTGATGCACGAGGACGTCGCCATTCGCGCCGCCCTGATGAAGCAGCTGAAGCAGGCCGCCGTCTCGAAGATTGTAATCGAGCGTCCGCACCGGAAGTGCCGCGTCACCATCCACTCGGGTCGTCCGGGCGTGGTGATCGGCAAGAAGGGCGCGGATATCGAGAAGCTGCGCAAGCTGGTCGGCACGATGACCAAGGCTGACGTGACGATCAACATCGTCGAGGTGCGCAAGCCCGAGATCGACGCTACCCTGGTGGCCGACTCGATTGCTCAGCAGCTCGAGCGCCGCGTTGCCTTCCGTCGCGCCATGAAGCGCGCCGTGCAGTCGGCGATGCGTCTCGGTGCGGAGGGCATCCGGATCAACTGCTCGGGCCGTCTCGGCGGCGCCGAGATCGCTCGCCAGGAATGGTACCGCGAGGGCCGGGTCCCGCTGCACACGCTGCGCGCGGACGTGGATTACGGCACCGCTACGGCGTTCACGACCTACGGCACTTGCGGCATCAAGGTCTGGGTGTTCAAGGGCGAGATCCTTGAGCACGACCCGATGGCCCAGGACAAGAAGGCCCAGGAAGAGGGTGGCCGCTCCGGCGGACGCCGTGAGCGCGATGGCGAGGGCGGCCGCGAGCGCGGACGCCGCGAGCACGCGTAAGGTAGGAAGCCATGCTGCAACCCAAAAAGACTCGCTTCCGTAAGCAGTTCAAGGGCCGCATCCACGGTGCGGCCAAGGGCGGCTTCGAGCTGAACTTCGGTCAGTTCGGCCTGAAGGCTGTCGAGCCCGAGCGTGTTACCGCACGGCAGATCGAGGCGGCCCGCCGCGCGATCACCCGTGAGATGAAGCGCCAGGGCCGCGTCTGGATCCGGGTGTTCCCGGACGTCCCGGTCTCCTCGAAGCCGACCGAAGTCCGCATGGGATCGGGCAAGGGCGCTCCGGATTACTGGGCCGCCCGTGTCCATCCGGGCCGGATCATGTTCGAGGTCGACGGTGTCGCCGAGGACATTGCCAAGGAGGCCCTGCGCCTCGGTGCCGCCAAGCTCCCGATCCGTACGCGGGTCGTCCAACGCATCGCCGACTGAACGGAGGATATCGTGAAGTCGACCCAGAGAGTGTCTGATCTGAAGGCGTTGTCGCCGGATCAGCTGAACGACGAGTTGCTGAACCTCAAGAAGGAGCAGTTCAACCTGCGCTTCCAGGGGGCTACCGGCCAGCTCGAGAACGTCGCCCGCGTCCGTGAGGTCCGCCGCGACATCGCCCGCGTCCGCACCCTGCAGCGTTCGAAGACGCTGCAGGCGTCCAAGAGCTGACAGGGGCTTAGGAGAACACCATGCCGAAGCGCGTCCTGCAGGGCACCGTCGTCAGCGACAAGGGCGAAAAGACCATCGTGGTGAAGGTGGAGCGTCGCTTCACTCACCCGGTGATGAAGAAGACCGTGCGCCGCTCGAAGAACTACCATGCCCACGACGAGGCGAATGTCGCCAAGGTTGGGCAGACGGTGTTCATCGAGGAGTGCCGCCCCTTCTCGAAGACCAAGACCTGGAAGCTGGTCGAGGACCAGGCCTCCGCGGTCGCCGAGGCCGGCGAAGCGGCCTGATCAAGGGAAGCGGCGGCTGCGGGTTTCCGCGTCCGCCTCGACGTAGCGGGAAGTTGGGCGGTCGGGACGTTGCACCGGATGCGGTGCTTTCTTCCCTACCCGGCGTTCAGTACGACAAACGCCCGGACGAAGCTCGACCCTCATAGGGCCGGATTCGCGCCGGGCGTTGTCGTTTCTGGGGCGTGGTCTGGATCGGGCGAGAACGGTCGATCCAGGCCCGGGACGATCAAAGCTTTAGGGGGGCATCGACCTTTCTCGGGTGCAAGGCGGAGCCCTGCGAGGCTCGCGAGACTGGCTCGAACCCCGCTGAACCCTGCCAAAGGGCTCCAGCCCTTTGGCATTCCGCTTGTCTGCCGTTCGTCAGGCCTCGCCCTCGTCGAGGTCGTCCTCGGTCGGCTTGGCATTTTCCAGGATCTTCTCGGCGACGAGGCCGGAATTCTGGCGGATCGAGGCTTCGATCTTGCCGGCGATCTCAGGGTTGTCGCGCAGGAACCCCTTCGAGTTCTCGCGGCCCTGGCCGAGGCGCTGGCTGTTGTACGAGAACCAGGCGCCGGACTTCTCGACGATGCCGGCCTTCACGCCAAGGTCGATCAGCTCGCCGACCTTCGACACGCCCTCGCCGAACATGATGTCGAACTCGACCTGCTTGAACGGCGGCGCGACCTTGTTCTTGACGACCTTGACGCGAACCTGGTTGCCGATCGCCTCGTCGCGGTCCTTGAGGGTCGAGATCCGGCGGATGTCGAGGCGCACCGAGGCGTAGAACTTCAGCGCGTTGCCGCCCGTGGTGGTCTCCGGGCTGCCGTACATCACGCCGATCTTCATCCGGATCTGGTTGATGAAGATCACCATGCAGTTCGAGCGCGAGATCGAACCGGTGAGCTTGCGCAGGGCCTGGCTCATCAGGCGGGCCTGGAGGCCGGGCTGGCTCTCGCCCATCTCGCCCTCGATCTCGGCCCGCGGGGTCAGCGCGGCGACCGAATCGACCACCAGCACGTCGATGGCGCCGGAGCGCACCAACGTGTCGGTGATCTCGAGCGCCTGCTCCCCGGTGTCCGGCTGCGAGATCAGCAGGTCGTCGAGATTGACGCCGAGCTTACGGGCGTAGATCGGGTCGAGGGCATGCTCGGCGTCCACGAAGGCGCAGACGCCGCCCTTCTTCTGGGCCTCGGCGATGGTGTGCAAGGCCAGCGTCGTCTTGCCGGACGATTCGGGGCCGTAGATCTCCACGACCCGGCCGCGGGGCAGGCCTCCGACGCCGAGCGCGATGTCCAGGCCGATCGAACCGGTTGAGACGGTCTCGACCTCCTGCACCTTGTCGTTCTTGCCGAGGCGCATGATCGAGCCCTTGCCGAAGGCACGCTCGATCTGGGACAGGGCGGCGTCGATCGCCTTGGACTTGTCCTTGTCCACCGGGGGCATGTCGACCACTTTCAATGCAGGCTGGGCCATCTGGCGGGCTCCTTATGAAGGGGTTGCGCGCCATTCACAACGCGCGTCAACACGGCGTTTGTGTACCCTTTTTGTTCTCATTCTGCAAGGCCGCCGGACATGGGAACGCCGCCCGGATGGGGCGGCGCTCAGGTTCTCGGTCGGGCTCTTTTTGCCGGAGCGCCGTCAGTCGGCCGCCATGGTCTTCTTCACGGTCTCGACCAGCTGCTTGAGGCTGAACGGCTTGGGCAGGAAGTTGAAGGCTTCGCCCTCGGGCAGGTTCTTGCGGAACGCGTCCTCGGCGTAGCCCGAGACGAAGATCACCTTCAGGTCCGGCTGGCTCTTGCGCACCTCGCGCAGCAGGGTCGGGCCGTCCATCTCGGGCATCACCACGTCCGAGACGACGAGGTCGATGGGCTGGCTGCCCTCGCGCACGATCGCCAGGGCCTCCAGGCCGGAGGCGGCCTCCAGGACGGTGTAGCCCCGAGCCGACAGCGCCCGGCTGTTGACCGCCCGGACGGGATCCTCGTCCTCGACCAGCAGGATCGTGCCCTGCCCGGTATGGTCGGCAGCGGGCTTGCGCGGGGCCGGCTTCTCCGGTGCCTTCTGGGTGCCGGTGCGATCGACGGTGCCGAGCGGCTTGGCCGTCACCGGCATGTCGGCCCGGGGCAGGGCCGGAACCGCGGGGGCGGCCTCCTCGGGCTCCGCGACGGGCACGTGCCGCGGCAGGTAGATCCGGAAGGCGGTCCCCTCTCCGATGGTCGATTGCACGTCGATGGTGCCGCCGGATTGCTTGACGATGCCGAACACCGTCGAGAGCCCGAGGCCGGTGCCCTTGCCGATCTCCTTGGTGGTGAAGAAGGGCTCGAAGATCTTCTCCATCAGCTCGGCCGGAATGCCCTGGCCGGTATCGCGCACCTCGATCAGGACGTGGTCGCCCGCGGGTGCGCCGCCGCGTCCCTCCACGGCCGCAATCGGCCCCGGATCGGTCACGTTTTCGGTGCGGATCATCAGCTTGCCGCCGTCCGGCATCGCGTCGCGGGCGTTGACCGCCAGGTTCACGATCACCTGCTCGAACTGGTTGACGTCGGCCTTCACCGGCCAGACGTCGCGGCCGTGCTTCAGCTCCAGGGCGACGCGCTCGCCGAGCAGCCGCTTGAGCAGCAGGGTCAGCTCCGAGAGCCCCTCCCCGACATTCATCACCTCCGGACGCAGGGTCTGTCGGCGCGAGAACGCCAGGAGCTGGCGGACGAGGCCCGCCGCCCGGTTGGCGTTCTGCTTGATCTGCATGATGTCCTGGAAGGCCGGGTCGGTCGGCCGGTGGCTCGCCAGGAGCAGGTCCGAGTAGCCGATGATCGCCTGGAGGACGTTGTTGAAGTCGTGTGCGATGCCGCCGGCGAGCTGGCCTACGGCGTTCATCTTCTGAGCCTGGGCGACCTGCTGCTCCAGTTGCCGCTGCGCCGTGGTGTCGAGGGCGTACAGGATCACGCGCTCGGCCTCGTCGGCCTTGTGGGTGGCGTCACTGCTGTCGGCCGGGCTGAGCCAGAGCCGGGCCGAGCGGCCCCCCGGGCCGCTGAGCTGGACCTCGATCGGCTCCGGGTCGGACAGGCCGCTGGCGGCCCGGGCGAGGCCGGCCTCCAGGGAGGCGCGGTCGACCACCGAATCGGCCACGTTGGGCTCGGCGCCCTGGGTGCCCTCCCCCTCCGGACCGCCCTCGTCGACCTGGCGCGGCACCGTGCCGAACAGACGCGTGAACGAGGTGTTGGCCCGGGCGATCCGGCCGGAGCGGTCCAGGGTCGCGATGGCGATCGGGGAGTTGTTGAGGAAGCGGGCGAGCCGGACTTCGGCGGCGCGCTGCGGCTCGTCGGTCTCGGCCCCGGCCGAGCGGTTGATCACGAAGGTCCGCGACGAGCCGGGCTTGCCATCCTTGCCGAAGGCGACGCGGTGGTACAGCCGCACCGGCAGGGTGTGGCCGTTGCGGCGGCGCAGGTCGAGGTCGAACCGGTCGGTGCGGACCTCCCCGGGCAGGCCGGCGGTGCGCACCAGCACGTCGGCCTCCGGGGCGATCTCGGTGAGGTGCGGGCCGCCCGGGCCGACGCTCGCCAGGTCGTAGCCGAGCCAAGCTGCGAGCGTCGCGTTCATGTAGACGATCGCGCCGGCCGGATCGATCGACAGGAATCCCGCCGGGGCGTGGTCGAGATAATCGATCGCGTGCTGAAGCTCCTGGAAGACGTTCTCCTGGCGCTCGCGCTCGGCGGTGATGTCCGCCACCGTCCAGAGCGAGGCGGCCCGGCGCGGGCGCGCCAGGGGCCGCACCGACACCCGGTACCAGCCGAAGCCGCGCTCGTTCGCCTGGGGGCCGAGCGGCGGCGACATCCGGATTTCCTCGGTATGGGCCCGGCCGTCCCGCGAAGCCTGCGACAGGCGGTAGACCGCCTCGGAGACCTCCGGCGAGCCGACCAGGATGCGCTCCACGGGCACGAGGTTCGAGAACGCGTCGCCGCCGGCGACCCGCAGGTAGGCCTCGTTGGCGTAGATCAGGCGGCCGCCATCCTCGACCACCAGCGCCCCGTCCGGGGAGGCGTCGACGATGCCCTTGGTGATGTCGTCCCGGGTCGCGGTACCGCTGAGCTGAAGCGCCCCGATCGCCAGCGCGAACAGGAAGAACACGCCGGCCATCGCCAGCAGGGCCAGCAGCCAGACGATCAGCGACTGCGCCTGCTCGTTGGCCACGAAGGACAGGCCGATGGCGGCCCCGACCAGCAGGCCGGCGAGCACGAGCAGCAGCCCGACCCGGCCCGGCTGCTCCGAGCGGTCGATCGAGCCGGTCCCCTGCGGGTTCGCGATCTGCGTGCCCGTCGCGGGCGCCGGAGGTCCAGTGACGTCGGCCATCGGCATCATTCCAGAACAATCACCCGGTTAGGCCCGCCGGCCATAGCAGGGCACGGGCGGTACGGCATCACCCGCGTCGCGCCGTTCGCGTCGCGCCAAGCCTTGCTGCAGCCTTGCAAAAAAAGGTGGAGGAAGCGTGGCTTTTCGGGCCCACGGGATGCGATCGTCGTGCCGACGCCCACATCCTGCCAATCGCTCCTACGCCGCCCGCCGGCGCAGGCGCAGGACGAAGCCGATGACTTCCGCCACCGCGCGGTAGTGTTCGGCCGGGATCTCGCGGTCGATCTCCACCGTGGCGTGCAGCGCCCGGGCGAGCGGCGGGTTCTCGATCACCGCGACGCCATGCTCCGCCGCCACCGTGCGGATGCGCAGGGCCAGGGCATCGACGCCCTTGGCGACACAGATCGGGGCGGCCATGCCGGCCTCGTAGCGCAGGGCCACCGCGTAGTGGGTCGGGTTGGTCACCACCACGGTGGCGGTCGGCACCGCCGTCATCATCCGCTTCCGCGCCCGCGCCATGCGGATCTGCTTCATGCGGCCCTTGATCTCCGGGTTGCCGTCCGACTCCTTCATCTCCTGCTTCATCTCCTCCTTCGACATGCGGTGGCGCTTGCGCCAGCGGAAGCGCGCGTAGAGCGCGTCGCCCAGCGTGATCGCCAAGTGCATGCACAGCATGCCGGCGAGCAGCCGCAGGCTGAGGGAGAGGATCGCGGGCAGGCTGCCGGCCGGATCCAGCCGGGCGAACACCTCCAGCCGGTCGCGGTCGTTCCAGAGCAGCACTGCGCCGACGATGCCGACCGCGCCGATTTTGGCGAGGCCCTTGCCGAACTGGAACAGGGCCTCGACCCCCATCAGCCGCTTGATCCCAGCCATCGGCGAGATCCGGTCGAATTTCGGCGCCAGGGTCTGGGCGGTGAGGACCAGCGGGTGCTGCAGCAGGCCGGCGGCGAGGCCGGCCGCAGCCGCCATCCCGACCGGCACCGCCACCGCCTCCAGCCACAGCCACAGGCCCCGGGTCGCCGCCTGCTTCATGGCGGTGGCGTCGTCCGGCAGGGTGTGGGCGTTGGCGAGGTAGGCCTTGAGGCCCTGGGTCAGGTTCTGGGCGATGGTCGGGGCCGCGATCACCAGGGCCAGCGTGAACGCGCCGAGGATCGCGAAGGTGTTGATTTCCGCGCTTGTTGCGACGTCGCCGCGCTCGATCGCCTGATCGAGCCGCCGCTGGGTCGGCTCCTCGGTCTTGTCTTCCTGCTCCGCGCCCTCGGCCATCGTCCCTGCTCGACCTCAGTGCGCGTGGACGCTCAGCGCCCGACGAATTCGCCGAGATACCGGCCGAGATCGTCCAGAAAGACGCCCATCATGACGCCGAGCGAGCCCATCAGGATCAGCATGCCGACGAGCACCGAGGCCGGGACCGCCAGGAAGAACACCTGCAATTGCGGCATCAGCCGCGACAGCACCCCGAGCCCGAGGTTGAACAGCAGCCCGAAGGCGATGAACGGCCCGGAGATCTGCACCGCCAGGGTGAAGCCCCGGGTGAGCGCCTTCACCGCCAGCATCAGCGCGTCGGAGAAGGCCGGGACCCCGTCCGGAGGCAGCACCACGTAGCTCTGCGCCAGGCCCTCGATGGCGAGGTGGTGCAGGTCGGCGGCGAAGATCAGCGTGACGCCGAGCAGGGACAGGAAGTTGCCGAGCGCCGCCTGCTGGCCGCCGTAGCTCGGGTCCACCGTCATGGCGTAGGCCAGGCCGAGCTGCTGCGAGATGATCAGCCCGGCGGTCTGCAGCGCGGCCAGCACCATCCGGACCGACAGGCCGAGGACCAGGCCGACGATCGTCTCGGCGAACAGGAGCCCGATCAGCCGGGGCCCCGCCAGCCCGTCGGTGCCGCCGAGCAGCGGGCGCACGGTCGGGAACAGCACCAGCGTGGTCAGCAGCGCGAAGGCCAGCCGGATCCGCGGCGACACCATCTGCTCGCCGACCCCGGGCATCAGCATGATCAGCGTGCCGACCCGGGCGAAGGCGATCAGGTAGGCCGAGGCGATGCCGGGCAGGAGCAGGTTCATCGCCGCCCCTATGGCACGTGCGCGCCGCCCCTGTCCCGCCGGAGGGCGCCATCAGCCGCCGGCCGCGATGCGGGCGGCGATGCGGATCATGTAGCCCGCCATGGCGTCGCCGATGAACGGCAGCATCAGCAGGAGCGCGGCGAACACCGCGACGATCTTGGGCACGTAGATCAGGGTCTGCTCCTGGACCTGCGTCAGCGCCTGGAGCAGCGAGACGATCAGCCCGACCGCCAGCGCGACCAGCATCAGGGGGCCGGCCACCTTGAGGAAGACGAAGATGCCGTCGCGGGCGACGTCGAGGATGGCCAGGCCGGTCATGGGGCGTCGTGCTCAAAAAGAAGGCAGCGGAAATCCGGTGGTCCGGGAGGTCTGCTCAAATCTGCATCCGCATGATCTCTTCGTAGGCGGAGATCATGCG
Source organism: Methylobacterium sp. CM6246 (assembly GCF_054818005.1). Lineage (NCBI taxonomy): Bacteria > Pseudomonadati > Pseudomonadota > Alphaproteobacteria > Hyphomicrobiales > Methylobacteriaceae > Methylobacterium > Methylobacterium sp. CM6246. The sequence goes on along the minus strand of NZ_JBTXKY010000001.1, from coordinate 2,817,934 downwards.
GTCGCGCACCGCAACCATGGTCTGCAGGGCGGTCTCGCTCTCGGCTACCGCGGTCACCACGTCGACGACGTTGGCCTTGCCGGACGCCGCCGAGATCGCCTGGCCGTCGGCCCGCCGTCCGGCATCCCCGACGTTGTCCAGGGCGCTGCCCAGCATCTGCATGAAGTTGCCGCCGGCCTCATTGGCCGACTGGATTTTCGGGGCCGGGCGGCCGTTCGCCATGCCCTGGACGGCGGCGTAGGCGCCGGCCGCGAAATTGCTCGTCGCCATCGGCTAGACTTCCTTCGGGATCACGTCAGGCGGGCTCACTTCAGGATCGACAGCGTCTGCGAGAGCATCTTGCGCGTGGACGTCACCATGTTGAGGTTCGCCTCGTAGGAGCGCTGGGCCTCGCGCAGGTCCATGTTCTCGATCAGGGCGTTGACGTTGGGCATCTGCACCTCGCCCCGGGCGTTGGCCGCGGGGTTGCCGGGCTCGTACTTGGTCCGGAACGCGGACGTGTCGCGCCGGACCCGGCCCGCTTCCACCAGCTTGGCCCCGGTCTCCGGGTCCATGTGGCTGGTGAAGGACGGGATCTTGCGGCGGTAGGGTTCGGTCCCGGCCGAGGCCGGCGCGGAATCGGCGTTGGCGATGTTCTCGGCGATGATCCGCATCCGGCCCGACTGCGCCTTGAGGCCGGCGGCGGCCACGGTGAGGGACTTGCTGAATTCCATGGCTCAGGGCCCCTTTTCCGCCGCGCGTTTCGACGCCGCGTCCGATCGATCGGTGTCCGAAACGTTCAGCTCTTGCCGATGGCGATCTTCAGGGTCGTCAGACTGTGCTGGTAGAGCGAGGCGGCGAGCTGGTAGTCGGACTGGTTGTCGCCGGCTTTCATCATCTCGTCCTCGAGGTTGACCGCATTGCCGTTCGGCCGGATCTCGAAGCGCTTGGCGCCCTTGGCGTCGGCCCCGGCCTCGGATTGCCCGGGAGGCGCGAGGTGGGCGGGGCTGGTCAGCGCCAGGCCCGGAGAGGTGTTAACCGCAGTGCCGGTGGCCCGGTCGAAGCGCAGCTCGGCCAGGTCGCGCGGCGTGAAGCCCGGCATGTCGGCGTTGGCGACGTTCTCGGCGATCAGCCCCTGGCGCGCCTGCGCCCACTGCATCCGGGTGCGCAGCATCCCCAGGACGGGCAGGTCGGTCAGGGCCATGGTCGCCTCCGGGTGCGCGATGCCCCGTCGGTTCGAGCGGGCTCGGCAAAATCTGCCGCCTCCATGGTTAACGCACCGTTAAGCGCGCGAAACCGGTCGGGGGATCGACAACCGCCGCGTCGGGCGCTCGCGGACGGGGCCGCGGCGACGTTCCCCGGGATGGCGGCGCCCGGTCCTTCACAACCTCTTGTCTCGATGGCGCTAAACTTAAGAGCCTGTTAACGAAGTCTTAACGTCGTTTGCCTTGGGGGGCGGCCGGCGTGGTATGAGCGAGGCTCGTGCCGGGCGCGGCCCTGCGGCGGCCGAAACGTGCGAGTGCGTAATCTTGCAATGGCTGCAATCCGTGTTCGGTTCTGAGGGCTCTCCCATCGTCCAGTATGTCGTGATCTTCGCCGTCATCTTCACGGCGTTGGCCGCGATCGTGTTCACGGTGCGCCGCCTGACCGGACGCAGCCTGGCGCTGCCCGGACGCACCCCTGCCCGCGGGCGCCAGCCGCGGCTCGGCATCGTCGATGTCTACGAACTCGACCGGGCCCGGCAGCTGATCCTGCTGCGCCGGGACAACGTCGAGCACTTGTTGCTGGTCGGCGGCCCCAACGACGTCGTGGTCGAGCGCAACATCCAGCGCTCGCAGCGCCCCCTGCCCGAGGCGACGCTGCGCGCCGATGGCGGGTCGGAGCCCCTGGCCGAGCCGTTGCCCGATCCGATGGCCCAGGGCGGCCGCCTCGCCGAGCCGCCCCGGGCGCTCGCCGAGATCGCCGGCCGCCGCTCCGAGCCGTTGTTCGATCCCGGTTTCGAGATGCCGGTCGTGGTGCCGCCGCCGGTGCCGCGCTCCGCCGCCGCCCCGGCGGTCACCTTCCCGCTCGATGTCGGCTTGCTGGGCGGTGACGAGCCGGGCCAGGAGGTCTCGGCCCCGGCCGTCCCGCAGCCCCGCGCAGCCGAAGCCTCCGCCCCGTCGCCGCCGCTCCGTGAGACGTTCTCGCCCCGGCGGATCCTGAGCCGCACCGCGCCGCCGCTGGCCGAGCCGCGCGCCAATCCCGCCTCCGAGCGCATGCCGGAGGCCGCCCCTGAGCGCGACGAGCCCGTCCGGTCCGCTCCGACCCCTCCGAGCCTTGCCGCTTCGAGCCTTGCTGCTTCGAGCCTTGCTGCTTCGAACCTTGCCGCTCCAAGTCTGGCCGTCCCGACCGAGCGGCGCTCCGTCGATCCGGCGGTGCTCAACGATATGGCGCGGCAGCTCCAGGCCGCGCTGGCGCGCCCCGCCTCGGCGGTGACGCCCGCACCGTCCGCGCTGGCGCCTGAGCCGGTGGATCCCATGGCCGCTCTGATGGCGGCCGCGCCTCCACCTCCGGCCCCTGCACCCGTTCCGCCCGCACCGCCTGTTTCTCCAGTCCCGCCGGCCGCCCAGCAGCTCCAGCCGCCGACACCCGCGCCCGAGCCGCCGCCGGCCGCGGTTTCGACGCCCGAGCCCCCGGCCCCGAGCCCACCATCCCCCGTGGAGCCGACGCCACCTCCGGCGCCTGTCGCGCCGCCGCCGCGGGCTGCACCCGCCGCGCCGCCACGGCCCGAGCCGAAGGCCGCCGGCAACCCGTTCTCCGTGGAGGAGATCGAGGCCGAGTTCGCGCGCCTGCTGGGCCGGCCCCTCGACAAGCGCAACTGAGATCACGCGTTGACGGACGGTTAACCAGTTTTGGGAAGGGTCGGGCTCCGAGGAGGATCCGATGCTCAACCTGGACGCCCAGACCGCTCAGCGAAACCGCGCCTACCGGGCGTTCAAGCTCGACCGGGCCGGCCGCGTGTTCTCGGCCGAGATCGTGCCGGCCGCCGACGACACGCAGGCCCGCCGCCGCGCCCGGGCCATGGCCACGGACGAGGCGATCGAGCTGTGGGACCGGACCCGGTTCCTCGGCCGTTACGAGCCGGCCGCCCAAGCCCGCATGTGAGGGGCGAACCCCTCTTCCTCAATCGTACGCGCTTTCCCGCATGGCCAGGACGGCGACGAAGCTGAGCACGGCGGCAGCCGCGAGATAGAATCCGACGAAACCGATCCCGCCATAGGCCGCCAGCTCCTGGGCGATGTAGGGCGCCCCCGAGGCGCCCAGGATCCCGGCGAGGTTGTAGGTGACCGAGGCTCCCGTGTAGCGCACCCGGGTCGGGAACAGTTCCGGCAGAACCGCGCCCATGGGGCCGAACACCCAGCCCATCGCCAGCAGGCTGAGGCACAGGAAGCCCAGCACCGGCGGCCAGGTCCCGGCCGAGGCGGCGTTCCCGAGCATCGGACCCATCAGGAAGCCGAGGGCGAACACCGCGGCCATTCCGGAGAGCAGCACCGGCTTACGGCCGAACCGGTCGGCGGCAGCCCCCGAGATCACGGTCCCGAGTGCCATGAAGCAGACCGCGATGCACTCGAACATCAGGAAGGTCGGGCGGCTGTAGCCCAGCGTGCCGGTGCCGTAGCCCAGGGCGAACACCGTCGAGAGATAGAACACGGCGTAGACCGCCACCATGGCGAAGGTCCCGATCAGCACCGCGCCGCCGTGTTGGGTCAGCATCGTGGCGAACGGCACGCGCTCGGGCTTCGCGTCGGTCAGCGCGGCCTTGAAGGCCGGCGTCTCGGTGAGCTTCAGGCGCACGTAGAGGCCGACCCCGACCAGGGCGGCGGAGGCCAGGAACGGCAGGCGCCAGCCCCAGGTCTGGAAACTCTCCGGCGACAGGCCGAAGCTGAGGCAGAGGAAGCCGAGATTGGCCAGGATGAAGCCGACCGGCGCGCCGAGCTGCGGGAAGATGCCGTACCAGGCGCGCTTGCCCGGCGGTGCGTTCTCCACGGCCAGCAGGGCCGCCCCGCCCCATTCGCCGCCGAACCCGATCCCCTGGCCGCAGCGCAGGATGCACAGCGCGGCCGGCGCCCACCAGCCCGCGGTGGCATAGGTCGGCAGGCAGCCGATCAGGACGGTGGACAAGCCCATGATCAGCAGCGAGGCGACCAGCGTCGCCTTGCGGCCGACCCGGTCGCCGAAATGCCCGAACAAAGCCGCCCCGAACGGCCGCGCGATGAACGCGATCGCGAAGGTCGCGAACGCGCTGAGCTGCTGCACCCCGGGCGCCCCCGCCGGGAAGAAGACCGGGCCGATCACCAGGGCGGTCGCGGTCGCGTAGATGTAGAAGTCGAAGAACTCGATCGCGGTGCCGACGAAGCTCGCGGCCAGGATGCGGCCGGGGCTGGCGCTCGGTGCAGCGGCATGCGGGCTCGCGGTCTCGACATTGTGCGGCATGGTCTGACGGAACTCGGGCGGCCGGTGCTGCTTCAGGTTGAGCGCGGCGCTTTCGCACGGGGCGGCTCCGGCGGGAACCCTGAATCCCACCAGCCGGCGGTGTAGCTGTGTGATGCCGCTGCGGCGGCCTTGCGTTCGACCGTCCCCTTCGCCAAGCTGATCGGCCTGTTTTCGAGAGGGATGCCGGCCGCGGCGCCCTCCCCCATCACTTGAGTATCGCGATGAGAGTCACCGTCGAGCGCGCGGCCCTGCTCAGGTCGCTCGGCCACGTGCACCGGGTCGTCGAGCGCCGCAATACGATCCCGATCCTGTCGAACGTGCTGCTGCGTTCGGAGGGATCGAGCCTCCAGCTCCGGGCGACCGACCTCGACATCGAGGTCACCGAGAGCGTGCCGGCCGACGTGGCCGATCCCGGCGCCACCACGGTCCCGGCGCACGTGATCTACGACATCGTGCGCAAGCTGCCCGACGGCGCCCAGGTCTCGCTGGAGACCGGCGGTGAATCCGGCCAGATGACGATCCGCTCGGGCCGGTCGCGGTTCGCGCTCGGCGCCCTGCCGGAGGGCGACTTCCCTGATCTGGCCGCCGGCGAGATGCCACATGGGTTCGAGATCGCGAGCGCCGACCTGAAGCGCCTGATCGACAAGACGCAGTTCGCGATCTCCACCGAGGAGACGCGCTACTACCTCAACGGCATCTACCTGCACACGCTGGAGTCCGAGGCCGGCCCGGTGATGCGCGCGGTCGCCACCGACGGCCACCGCCTCGCCCGGGTCGAGATCCCGGCCCCACAAGGCAGCGTCGGGATGCCGGGGGTGATCGTGCCCCGCAAGGCGGTCGCCGAGATTCAGAAGCTCCTGGACGATGGCGGCGAGACCGTGGCGGTCGACCTGTCTCCCGCCAAGATCCGCCTGCGCTTCGCCGGCGGCCTGACCCTGATCTCGAAGCTGATCGACGGCACCTTCCCGGACTATCAGCGGGTGATCCCGGCCAACAACGACAAGCGGCTGACCGTGGAGCGCGACGCCTTCGCCAAGGCGGTGGACCGGGTCTCGACGATCTCGTCGGAGCGCGGCCGCGCCGTGAAGCTCGGGCTCACCGAGGGGCGCCTGGCGCTCTCGGTCAACAACCCGGATTCGGGCAGCGCCACGGAAGAGCTGGACGTCGATTACGAGGCCGCCGGCCTCGATATCGGGTTCAATGCCCGCTACCTGCTCGACATCACCGCGCAGCTTGAGGGCGACACCGCCCTGTTCAAGCTCGCCGACCCGGGCTCGCCGACCCTGATCCAGGATCGCGAGGGCGCGCCGGCCCTGTACGTGCTGATGCCGATGCGGGTGTAGTCGCAGGCTGTCATGCCGAACGCCGTGATCCTCGATCCAACTCGGGAAGCCTTGCGCGATCGTCTGATCACGGCGGGTCGCTTCGGTTCGCCGCAGGAAGGGATCGCGGCTGGCGTCGCGCTGCGGCTCCAGCACGAGGATCGCCTCGCGACGATGCCTGAGGCCTGGCGGAAGGGCATCGAGAGCGGAGATGATGAGCCGCTCGACGCCAGGCCGGATGCCTTGGGGGCGCGCTATGCCGCCATGGAAAAGGCCGGCCCTTGAAGCCGGTCGTTTTGTCACGACGAGCCCGAACCGATCTGCGCGCAATCGGTGCCGTCATCGTGACTGACAATCAGACGCGCGCCGGCAGCTGCGTCTCGGAGCTGCGCGATTCGACCGAAGTCCGTCGCTCGGTCGTTAGCCGATGACGGACAGGCCCGCGCCGAAGATTGCTCTCACTGTACGGATCCTCATATTCCGATCTTGCCTGATCCTTCATCGCATTCCCGGCGACCGCATTTCGATCGGGCGCGTGCTGCATTCAGAGCGCGATCGCTCCACCTTGCCGCCTTATGAGTGAACTCGACGCCGCTGGATCCACGCGCCTGACCCGGCTGATCGCCCGCGACTTCCGCAACCACGCCGACCTCGAACTCAACCCCGGCGCCCGCTTCGTCGCGCTGGTCGGCGAGAACGGTGCCGGCAAGACCAACCTGCTCGAGGCGATCTCGCTGTTCGTGCCGGGCCGGGGCCTGCGCCGGGCGGAGTTCGCCGCCATGGCGCGCGTCGACGGCCCGGGGGGCTTCGCGGTCTCGCTCACCCTGGATCGCGACGGCGCGGAGCATCGCCTCGGCACCGGTCTCGAGCCGCCGGGGCCGGACGGGCGCACGAGCCGGCTCTGCCGCATCGACGGCGCCCCCGCTGCCTCGCCGGTGGCGTTCAGCGAGTTCGTCCGGGTGGTCTGGCTGACGCCGGATCTCGACGGCCTGTTCCGTGGCGCCGCCGGCGACCGCAGGCGCTTCCTCGACCGCCTCGTACTCGCGGTGGATTCCGGCCACGGTGCCCGGGTCTCCGCCATGGAGCGGGCGTTGCGCTCGCGCAACCGGCTGCTGGAGGACCGGCCCGACGACGGCCGCTGGCTCGACGCCGTGGAGCGGGAGGTGGCCGAGCTCGGGGTGGCGGTCGCGCTTGCCCGCCGCGAGACCGCCGAGCGCCTGGACCGGCTGATCGCCGAGACGCGCGACGATTCCCAGCCCTTTCCCTGGGCGTCGATCCGCCTGGAGGGCGACCTCGACGACCTGGTGGCGGTCTGGCCGGCGATCGAGGCGGAGGATCGCTTCCGGCTCGCCCTGCGCAACGGCCGCAACCGCGACCGCGCCGCCGGCCGCACCCTCACGGGGCCACAGACCACCGATCTCGTGGTCCGCCACGGCCCAAAGGACGTCCCGGCCGGTACCGCCTCCACGGGCGAGCAGAAGGCCCTGCTGATCGGCTTGGTCCTGGCCCATGCCCGCCTGGTGCGCGCGATGAGCGGCATCGCTCCGATGATTCTCCTCGACGAGGTCGCTGCGCATCTCGATCCGCGCCGCCGGGCCGGCCTGTTCGAGGCCCTCGACGCCCTCCCCGGGCAGGTTTGGATGACCGGTGCCGACCCGGCTGCCTTCGCGCAGGCGGGCGACCGGACGGAGGTGCTGCGGATCGGGGGGTGATCGGGATCGCGGCCGACCGCTCCAGTTAGAGCGGAGGGAGCGCGCCGCGCGTCACCGCCGGGCCGCGGCGGCCAGGCTGGCGCGGTCGACGACCTCGATCGCGCCGCGCCGGAGCTCGATCAGGCCGGCCTCGGCCCATTGCGCGAGAATGCGGCTCACCACCTCGCGCACGCTGCCGACGTCGTCGGCGAGCGTCTGGTGGGTGACCATGGCGACGCCCCGGGGATCGGCTTCGGCCAGGATCCGCTGGGCCAGGCGCTGCTTGAGCGGGGCGAACGCGACCGCGTCGATCAGCGTGAACAGGCCGGACATCAGCCGCGTGTAGTCGTCCATGACGAAGCTGCGGAAGGCCGCGCTGTCGTCCATCAGGTGCTGGAACGTGCCCACCGGCAGGGCTGCCAGCTGGGTCCGTTCCTCGGCCACGCTCTCCGCCGGAAAGGTGCCGCCGGACAGGAGGCATTGCGTGGTCAGGGCGCAGGTGCCGCCCGGGCCGACCTTGTAGATCAGCACCTCGCGCCCGGCCTCCGACATTCGGAAGACGCGCGTGCGCCCGTCCAGGCACATCAGGTAGTTGGCGCATTCGCCATCGAGCTCGTACGCGGTGGCGCCCGTCTCCAGCACCGGGAACTGCACGGTGCCCCGGGCGAGTTGTAGGTGCGCGGGGCTGAGGGCGCGCATCAGCGGAAACCGGTCGATCCAGCGCTCGACCATCTGCGCGTCCGTCATGGCTGGCGTCACCCTCCGGCCGCGACGATGGCGGATCGTCCGGCGCGCGTTGCGTTTCTCTCCCACCGTGCCGGACTTGTGTGACCTGGGTCACCGACCGGGTTCGGCGGCCCGGCATAGCATCGCGGCCCAACCAACACGATACGGGGCCGGCTCCGCCCGGCCCCCGATGGGAGTGAAAAGATGCGCCGCCTCGCCCTGAGCGTCATGCTGGCTACACTCGCCGCCAGTCCGGCCACGGCCGAGCAGGATCTGCTGCTCGGGGCCGACATGGCCTCGCCCGCGATGACACAGGCCGAGATGAGCCGCGCCGACGTCGAGGCGATGATCGCGGCCGCCGATGGCAAGCCGATCGATCTGCACGACAAAGCTTTGTCCGGCCTCGACCTGTCCGGGCTGAACCTGCATGGGGCCAACCTGCGGACCGCGCGCCTGAACAAGACCAACCTGCGCGGCACCGACCTCAGCGATGCCAACCTCGAACAGGCGTGGTTCCTGAAGGCCGACCTGTCCGGCGCCAAGCTGGCGGACGCCAGGATGTTCGGCATCACCGCACGGGATGCCGATCTCACCGGCGCCGACCTTAGCCGGTCCAGGCCGATCGGCGACTTCAAGGGCGCCAATATGAGCGGCGCGACGCTCGTGGACCTCAAGGGCGGCGCCGACATCAAGAACCAGTCCATGGGGCTGATGCGGGCGGTGTTCACCTCGGTGAATCTCACGGGGGCGAACCTCAAGGGGGCCAACCTCGGGCGATCGCGCCTGGAATACGCCGACTTGAAGGATGCCGACCTGACCGACGTCGTGCTGATGGGCTCGGACTTGTCCGGGGCAAACCTGACCGGGGCCACGGTGGCGGGCACGGACTTCAAGAACGTCGATGTCAGCGGCGCCCGGCTGATCGAACTCAAGGGTCAGGACCGCGCCAAGGACTGGGCCGGACGCGTGAACGCCGACCGGGCCGTCGTCACCCGCGCGGCACCCTGACCGGAGCCCTCACCGCCGAGACGGCCGATCGCGCATCGTACCGGATCTCATAACCGGCACGACGCGCGCGGTCCTCAATCCGCATCGTCGTTTTCTGAGAGTGGGCGGCCACCGTTCGGAACGATGCTTGAATGCGCATCATCACCGGGCTTCGCGACGCGGCCTCGGGATGATCCGGGTGGTGTCAGCACCGACGCGGCACAGCCCGAGCACCACCAGCCAATTCCTGGGTCCCGAGGGCCGCAGACATCTTGGAAGCGCCGGCGCTCTTGGTCCGAACCGCCGCTACCGCGTGGGCCGGGAGAATACATTATCCGAACCCGGTCCAAGGCGGGAAATTTCTACCACAATCAACCGGCGGTTGTCTTATTGCGCAGCAACGTTGTCGGTTTTAAAGAACCTATGTTTGTCAAGCTTCCGTTACGATAAATATCGGCCGAAAAATTCCTCGTGTTAAAGCCAGCGTCAAATTTTTATAAGCTCAAAATCCGATGGATTGGCGACAGCTCACATGGTTAATGCTTAGCTTCTGTCGTATTATAATAATATGTGCACAACCATCGACGCCGCTATCCGCCCGAGCCCTGTTGTGCTCTGGCGCGATTCGATCGCGGCGATGCCGACGCAGGGCTCACCCTGTCGCTTTTTGGCGGTGGAGCGCTGGGTGCGGCTCCGGCACAGCGCCCTCGACTTCATCGAACGATTTGGCGACGAGGCGCACCGGCTCGGTTGGACGACGGCCGATCTGTTCGGCGTCGACCCCCACTTCGGCACACGTCGGACCAAGCGGTGCGGCGCGCTGATGGTGGACGGCCGAGCAGTGTATCGGCTCGAGCTGCACAGGGTCAGGTTCACCATCAGCTCGGGGTCGGGAAACAGGTTCGACCAGCAGGCTGGCGTCCCGGTCTGGGAGTTCGCCGGGAACGGCGCCGCGCTCGGCTGAGGGAGCGGACGTGGAGCGGGTGGATAGGGCCTGAACGCGCAGTTTGCCCGCGCCGGCCCTATGATCTGCGCCGCGTTCGACGATGCATCGAGAGCGGCGAGTGGCTCTGCCGTCTACTCGTGCGGGCTACGCTGTTCACGGAGCGCGCTGCTGCACCCGGGCCAAGGCCGGCCCCGAGTGCGTCTCCCCCACCGCTGGGACCGGCGGATTCACGCAGCGGTGGCGGACGAGGCGCGAGGCCCCGCTCCCGTTCGGGAGCGGGGCCTGTCAGCCCAATGAGAGCCGATCTCTGAAGGTCGTAGCCCGCAGAGGGGACGGGTGCGTTACGCTGCCCGCACGGTGGAGAGGAAGCGGGACACTTCGGCGCCCAGGTGCTCGGACTGACGCGACAGCTCTCCGGCGGCGTTGAGCACCTGGCTTGCGGCGGCGCCGGTATCCTCGGAGGCCTGGGCCACGCCGGCGATGTTGCTGGTCACCTCGTTGGTGCCGGTGGCGGCCTGGGCGACGTTGCGGACGATCTCCTGCGTGGCGGCGCCCTGCTCCTCGACGGCCGCGGCGATCGAGGTCGCCACCGAGTCGATCTCCCGGATGCGCGCCGTGATGCCCCCGATCGCCGTGACGGCCTGGCCGGTCACGCCCTGGATCTGGCCGATCTGCTGGCTGATCTCCTCGGTGGCCTTGGCGGTCTGCGCAGCCAACTCCTTCACCTCGGAGGCCACCACGGCGAAGCCGCGGCCGGCTTCGCCGGCGCGGGCGGCCTCGATGGTGGCGTTCAGGGCCAGCAGGTTGGTCTGCCCGGCGATGTTGGAGATCAGGCCGACCATATCGCCGATGCGGGTCGCCGCCTGGCTGAGCGCCTGCACGAGATGATGGGTCTGGTCCGCCTCGCCGACCGCCGACTGGGCGAGTCCGGCCGATCCGAGTACCTGCCGGCCGATCTCCTGGACCGACGAGCCAAGCTCCTCGGCGGCGGCGGCCACGGTCTGGACGTTGGCGGCGGCTTCCTCGGCGGCGGCGGCCACCGTGGTGGATTGGGTGGCGGTCTGGGTGGCGCTCGCCGTCATCGACTGGGCGGTCGCCTGCAACTCCGTCGCCGAGGACGAAACCAGGCCGACGATGCCGCCGACGGCGCGCTCGAACCCGTCGGCGAGCTCCAGCATGGTCTGCTTGCGCGCAGCCGCTGCCGCCTCCTCGGCAACCCGCCGGACCTCGGCCTCCTCGGCGGCCTTGCGGGCGACCATCGCCTTGATGCCCTCCACGGCTTTGCCGACGGCGCCGATCTCGTCCTTGCGGGCTGCCTCTTTGATCTCCGCCTCGATCTCGCCCTTCGCCATCCGCTGCAGCACGGCGACCAGGCGGTCGAGCGGCCGGGTGATGCCGACCATCGCGATGAACGCGGCCAGGACAGCGCCGGCGAGCATCCCGAGGGCGCTGACGATCATCAGGCTGAGGCGCGTGGCATCGGTCTTGGCCGACAGGTCGTTGGACCCCCTCTGCATGAAGTCGTTGATGTCGTTGGACAGCGCGTTGCCTTCGACCATGAGGGTCGAGAAGGTCGGATCGATCGCGGAATGGACCAGGGCGATCGCCTGGTCGTTCTGGTTGCTGGTGCCGAGGCGGCGCACCTCGGTGACGTCGGTGAGGAACTTGTTGATTCGCATCGCCAGCGCGTCGATGCGCGGCGCGAAACTGGGCGCGTGGTCGCGCAGCGACTTGAGCGTTTCCTTCAGGTTCGGCACTGCGGCCTCGAACCCCGCGTTGGCGGTCCGGATCTGGTCCGCGTCGGTCTCGGCGATGATCCGATAGACGAAATAGTTGAGTTCGAAGACGAATCGGTTGAGGCGTCGGCCTTCGGCTACCGCGACGGCCTCGTCGTTGATGAACGCGCTGTAGGCGTCGTCGATCTGGCTCATGCGTGACTGAGCGTACCAGACGCAGCCGCCGACGATGACGCCGATCAGAGAGACGACCGTGATCAGCTTGGTCAAGATCTTGAGGTTCGACAGGCGCAGCATGTCTGTTCGGGTCCGTCGGTCTGGGGTCGGGCTGGAGCCCAGGTGAATGCTCCGTGTATCATGATTCTATTAATCTGGCCCTAAGGTCTGCTATTTTTCTGTCACAGGACCAAATTTGAGGTATTATTCGCATAATACAGTTTGAATACACATGTATTCGCAATTTTAGAACCAGAATTTCGCGCAATATATTTGAAAATTTCTCATAATTGCGCCGATGAGCGCATCATCAATGTGTCAAAAAACTTGAATTTACTTTCAGGTATCAGGAATCAATGTACAGGCGCGGCGCGGCGGTTGTCCGGAGACCGCGTGGGGTTGCAGCGGACGGTCGGCCCTTTCCCCCGGGCCGAGGCGGCGCCACATAGACCGCGTCCCGAATGCTTCGACGATCCCGGAACCGCTGCCGCATGTCCAAGCCCATCCACGCCATGATCCGCGTTCGCGACGAAGAGCGCGCGCGGAGTTACTACGCGCGCGCCTTCGGCTTCGAGGCTGCGGACCGCTACGACTTCGACGATTTCACACTGGTCTACCTGCGCGATCCGGCCTCTCCGTTCGAGCTGGAGCTCACGGTGAACAAGGGCCGCGACACGCCTTACGACCTCGGCGACGGCTACGGCCACATCGCCGTCGTGGTCGACGACGTCGAGGCCGAACACGCCCGCCATCTCCGCGAGGGCTTCCCGGCCACCGACGTGAAGACCCTCAAGCACGGCGACACCGTGCTGGCCCGGTTCTTCTTCGCCACGGACCCGGACGGCTACAAGATCGAGGTCATCCAGCGCGGCGGACGCTTCGCCTAGAGCCGTTCCCGACCGCGTTGCCATCAGGACCGGCGCTAAGTCCCTGATCCAACGCGCTCGCTGACGCTGAACCGGCATCCGCTTTCCGGAGCGCACGCTTGCAACGTCCCGCCTTCCCCCACGCGACACATCCGAGCCACATGCCCGAGACCACCCGCATTGTCTGCATCCGCCACGGCGAATCCACCTTCAACGCCGCCCACCGGCACGGGGGCGGCGATCCCGGCCTGCTCGACGCCCGCCTGACCCCGCGAGGTCAGGCCCAGGCCCGGGACGCGCGGGAGCGACTGAAGGATATCCCGTTCGAGCTGGTGGTGATCTCGCCGCTGACCCGGGCGATCGAGACCGCCGCGATCCTGTTCGGCGAGCACCCGAACCAGCCGCGGGTGCTGGTCGAGGTGCTGCACCGGGAGTGCCAGGAGAGCAGCTGCGACGTCGGCCGGGCCGCCTCCGAGATCGCCGCCGAGTTCCCGCATCTCGATGTCGGCCACCTGCCCGAGGTGTGGTGGCATGCCGAGCCCGGCTGCGAGGTCGGCGGATACCCGGTAGAGCCGCGCCACCTGTTCGACGCCCGCGTGGCCGGATTCCGGGAGTGGCTGCGGGGGCGGCCCGAGACGACGATCGCGGTGGTCGGTCACGGGACGTTCTTCTATCACCTCACCGGCACATTCCTGGAGAACTGCGCCTCCATCGAACTGGACCTCGCCGCCGAGCCCGTCCTGGCCTGATCAGGCCGGGATTCGCGCCCGGGCCGCGTCGAGGCGCGCCCGGGCGCCGATGAGGTCGATCTCCGGCGCCTGCCGGCCGATCGCCAGGGCAGCGTCGAGGATCGTGCAGGCCCGCGCCCAGGTGTCCGGCACGAACGGGGCCGCGCCCTCGGCGACCTCGGCGGCACAGCGGGCATCCTCGGCCGCGCGCTGGGCCGCCGTCGCCGTGCGGGCGACCGCCGATTGCAGCGCGCCGTCCCGCCAGCGCCGCATGCGGGCGGCTTCCTGCGCCAGCGCGCCGCCCTGCCATTCGGCCGACCGTGCCGCCGCCAGGGCCAGGCTCAGGTCCGGCGCGCCGGCACAGGCCTCGGCATGCTCGGCCATGCCGGCCCGAGCGCAGAGGGGCGCCAGGATCTGCCGGATGCTGTCCAGAGCGAGGCGCCGGGTCCGGGCAGCCTCGACGTCCGGCCGGTCGGCGCTGCCGGACAGCCGCAGCACGAAGGCGATCAATTGGGACCGCGCGTCGTCCGGCATCGCGTCGTTGAGGCCCAGCGCGTAGGCCGCGATCGGCCTGGAGAAGCAGGGTGGGCAATCGGCGCTGGAACGGATCGCCTTGTAAGGCAGCCCGGCGGCCACGATCGCCGCCTCGTTGATGCAGGTTCCGCCATCGGGACCCGGGAAGGGATGCGATCCGGCCAGCAGGCGCCAGTTCAGGATCGTCAGGAAGTCGGCGTGCATCCGCGCTCCTCCGCCTCGAGACGGCAGCGTGACACGCTAAAGCCCTGTTGGCGAGACGATTTCGCTCGCCGGTAAGGGGCTGATCCTGCGACAGCCCGCGCGCTGCCCGGCATCCGCAAACGGGCTTCGACCGTTCGATTGCGGACTCACCCGCCGAGGTTCATTGCCAGGCCGGACAGCATCGCGACGCCCAGCACCAGCACGAAGGCGGCGGCCACGAGCTCCAGGCCGCCGATGACCAGCAGACCCGCTTGGCCGCGACCGCCCGCGAGGCGCAGGGCCGCACGCTTGGCGAAGACTGCGAGGCAGGCCAGGGCCGTGGTGGTCAGCGCGGTGCCCACCGCCATCGCCAGGACAGCCAGGATCCCCGCCCCCGGCACCCCCTGCGAGACCGCGAAGACCAGGATCAGCACCGCTCCGGCGCAGGGCCGCGAGCCCGCCGCCAGGACCACGCCGGCGCGGGCGCGCCAGCTATCCAGGCTGTCGAGCGTCCGGGCGTCGGGCAGGTGGGCGCAGCCAGGTCCGCAGGGCGTCCCGAGTTGGACGAGCCGGCCGGCCTTACGCCAGGTCAGCGACAGCCCGACCACGGCGACGAGGGCGAAGCTGGCGGTCTCGATCACGGTTCCGGCCCGGGTCACTCCGGCTGCGGTGGCGTTCAGCACCACGGTGCCGATCCCGACGATCGCCCCCGCGACCAGCGCCTGGAGCAGGGCCGCGCAGGCGCTCAGGGCGCAACCCCGACGCAGGGCCCGCTCGCCTGCCAGGATGTAGCCGGCGATCACCGCCTTGCCGTGGCCGGGGCCGGCGGCGTGGAACACGCCGTACGCGAAGGCCAGGCCGATCAGCGGCGCCCAGTCGCCGCCGCCCTTCAGCGCCAATACGGCGGCGTTGAGGCTGCGGGAGAAGCTCGCCTGCAGGGCCAGGATCACGCCGCCGAGACCCGAGGCGGCCGGGGCCGCCTCGCGGAAGCCGATGCCGAACGGCGAGCGTGCCGGCGGCGCGGCGATCCCGGGGGCGATGAGCCAGGCCAGCCCGGCTGCCACGAGGGCGGCCAGCACCACGGCGGCGGCCATCAGACCCAACCGCAGCCCGAGCCGTCCGTACCGGGGCTGCGCGGCGACGCCGATCCCTACGGACATGCGACCAGGATCCGGCTGGCGAACTGGACTCCGTAGGACGAGGCGGCGGTGAGCGCCTCGAAGAAGGCCTCGGTCATGCCGGGCGAACCGGCTTCGGCGGTCTTGGGCTGCTCCGTCTTCGGACGAGTGACCGTGGCGGCGCAGCCCTGCGGCGCACCCGCGAGGGTGGCCGCGTCCGAGCCCTCCGCGAAGGAGAAGGCGACGAAATACGTTGGGTCGTAGACTTCCAGGGCCGCGACGCCCCTGCCCTGCTGGACCGGCGCCTTGAGCGGCAGCAGAAAGCTCAGCTCCAGCGCCCTGCCCTCAAGGCGCATCGCCGGCTCGTTCGGTTCGGCGAAGGCCTGGTCCTTGCCGCCGACCTTCAGTTTCGTGAAGTAGCCGAACTCGGCGAGGTTCTTGGTGTTCTCGGCCGCGAGCCCAGCCAATTCGTCCGGCGAGAGCGTGCCGTCCTTGTCGGTGTCGAGCCCCTGCGTGACGAAGGCGGTGTATTCGGGATCGAAGCTCCAGGTATCGCGCACGCCCACGAGCTTGCCGTCCTGATAGACGAGCTGCGCCTTCGCGGTGACCCAGACATGGGGATGGGCGGACGCGGGCGTGGCGGCGCAGGCGAGGCCGGCGGCCAGGAGCAGGGCGACGGTCTTCAGGGCCGGCTTCGGCACCGGTTTGGGGACGGGCTTGGGGAAAGGCGCGGCGATCGGCATGGGGCGGCGGCACGCTCGCTGCAGAGAGGGGGGACCACGAGAAACGCGGCCCCTTCCTCATCCGCTGGTTGGGCGAAAGCGAGGCGCAGCAGGTCCCGAGACGTCACTCCTGCGCGTCCAGGCCCATCAGCTGAAAACTCGTCCGCAGGTCGTTCGACATCGGGATGTCGAGGCGCTCGCCGTTGGGCAGGCGCTTCAGGAACCAGCGCTCGTAGATCCAGCGCAGCGCGCGCGATTCGGCGAGCCTCGTGAAGGTCTGGGCCATGATCCCAGCCAACTCGGGATCGTCCTTGCGGAACATGATGCCGTACGGCTCGTAGGAGAGCTTGTCGGGCAGGACCGTGTAGTTGGCCCCGTCCTGGCTGTCGGTGGCGATCAGGCCGTAGAGCAGCACGTCGTCGGTGGCGAAGGCGTCCGCCTGACCGGCCTTCACCATGGCGTAGGACGCCGCATGGTCGGGGGCCGTCACGATCTGCGCCTGGATCCTGAGCTTGGCCAGGAGGTCGCGCACCGCCTTCTCGTTGGTGGTGCCGGCCGTGACCACCACGGTCTTGCCGCCGAGGTCCCGGTAGGAGGCCACGCCGGAGCCCTTCTTCACCAATAGCTGCGTCGCGCTGATGTAGTCGACCGGGGAGAAGGCGACGCTCCGGCGCCGCTCGGCGTTGGCGGTGGTCGAGCCGCATTCGAGGTCGATCTTGCCCGAGGTCAGGGCTGGGATGCGCGTCTCCGCGGTGACCGGCTCGTACCGGACCGTCACGGTTCGTCCGATCGCCGCCTGGATGTCGTCGGCAATCTCGCCGCACAGGTCGATGGCGTAGCCGATCGCCCTTGGGCTGCCGTCCCGGTGCTTGCCCTCCACGAAAGAGAACGGCACCGAGCTCTCACGATAGCCGAGCACGATCTCGCCGCGCTCGGCCACCCGCTTCAGGGTGCCGGTGAGCACCTCGACGGCATCGGCGGGGCGCGGGGCGCCCACCAGCGCCAAGGCGAGCACGCCTGCCATGACCAAGCCGAACCGCATCGCCGACATCCCGTGTCCTCCGCGTGACCCCGAGCCGTCCTATTCAGCCGGCGATGGGACCGTGCCGACATGGTCGAGGCGCTGATCGGTGCTGGTGAGCTGGCCCTCCCACTTGGCCACCGCGACGGTGGCGATGCTGTTGCCCAGCACGTTGGTGGCCGAGCGGCCCATATCCAGGAACTGATCGATGCCGATGATCAGCAGCAGGCCGGCTTCGGGGATGTTGAACTGCGCCAGCGTCGCCGAGATCACCACCAGCGAGGCGCGCGGCACGCCGGCCATGCCCTTCGAGGTCACCATCAGCAGGAACAGCATCGTGAGCTGCTGGCCCCAGGTGAGAGGGATGTTGTAGGCCTGGGCGATGAACATCACCGCGAAGGTGCAGTACATCATCGAGCCGTCCAGGTTGAACGAGTAACCCATCGGCAGCACGAACGAGGTGATGCGATTGGGCACGCCGAACTGCTCGAGGTTGGTCAGCATCTTCGGGTAGGCCGCCTCGCTCGACGCGGTCGAGAAGGCGAGCACGAACGGCTCCTTGATCAGGTTGAACAGCCGCATGATGCCGCTGCCGCCGAGCATCAGGAAGCCGACGCCCATCAGCAGCGCCCAGAGCACCGCGAGGCCGGCGTAGAACTCGACCAGGAACTTGCCGTAGGTCACGAGGACGCCGATCCCTTGCGTGGTAATCGTGGCCGCAATGGCCGCGAACACCGCCACGGGGGCGAACAGCATCACGTAGCCGGTCACCTTGAGCATGACGTCGGCCAGGCCCTCGATGCCCTGGGCCAGGAAGTGCCCCTTCTCGCCGAGCGCCGCGAGCGCCACGCCGAAGAAGATCGAGAACACCACGATCTGCAGGATCTCGTTGTTGGCCATCGCCTCCACGGCGCTCTTGGGCACCAGGTGGGTGACGAATTCCTTGAGCGACAGCGAAGCCGCCTTGAGCCCGGTGCCGGCGCCGACATCGGGCAGGGGCAGGTTCAGGTTGTGGCCCGGCTGCATCAGGTTGACCAGGATCAAGCCCAGCATCAGCGAGCAGAACGAGGCCCCGACGAACCAGAGCAACGCTTTTCCACCGACCCGGCCGACCGCGGCGGTATCCCCGAGATGGGCGATGCCGACGACAAGTGTCGAGAACACCAGCGGCGCAATGATCATCTTGATCAGGCGGAGGAAGATGTCCGAGACCAGTGCGATATAGCCGGCGATTTCCTTGGCCGTCTGCGGATCCGGCCAGGTGATGCTGCAGGCGTAGCCCACCGCTATCCCGAGCAGCATGCCGATGAAAATCAACGTCGTGAGCCGTGAACCCGACATCGGTACTGCTCCTCGTCGCCGCCCGGGATGGACCAGCATTGATTTTCGTTAACGTGAAGCACGAACTACGCCAGATGCAAGCCCATTCGCGGGGTGTTACTGACTTGGCCGACTGTTTTCCCGGGACGTTCGCCCGGGGTTGAAACCTGTGGCCGACCGGTCGCAGCTGCGGTACGAGACTTGCTCTCCCGGCTTGCCTGCCGTTTCTGCAGGCTGGACCAAAAACCTGCGCCCGCGAGAATACATGGACGTCTTCGTACAACAGCTGATAAACGGGCTTACGCTCGGTTCGATCTACGGTCTGATCGCGATCGGTTACACGATGGTGTTCGGAATTATTGGAATGGTAAACTTCGCCCATGGCGATGTGTTTATGGTCTCTTGCTTCATTGCGCTGATCACCTTCCTTCTCTTGACGACCTGGCTGGGCATTAGTTCGATCGCCCTGGCATTCCTGATCGTCCTCGTGGTCGCCATGGTGCTCACCGCCCTGTGGGGCTGGGCGATCGAGCGGATCGCGTACCGGCCCTTGCGCGGCTCGTTCCGGCTGGCGCCCCTGATCTCGGCGATCGGCGTCTCGATCTTCCTGTCGAACTTCGTCCAGGTGGTGCAGGGCGCACGCAACAAGCCGACGCCGCCGATGCTCTCGGGCGGCATCACGCTGTTCGAGCGCGACGGCTACGCGGTGTTCCTGGCCTACAAGCAGATCCTGATCATGGCGGTCACGGCCGTGCTGCTCACCGGCTTCTGGTATCTCGTGCAGCGGACCCCGTTCGGCCGGGCGCAGCGCGCCTGCGAGCAGGACCGCAAGATGGCCGCCCTGCTGGGCATCGACGTCGACCGGACGATCTCGCTGACCTTCGTGCTCGGCGCCGCGCTCGCGGCCGTCGCCGGGGTCCTCTACCTGATGTACTACGGCGTCGTGTCGTTCTCGGACGGGTTCGTGCCCGGCGTGAAGGCGTTCACCGCGGCGGTGCTCGGCGGGATCGGCTCGCTCCCCGGCGCCGTGCTCGGCGGCCTGATCATCGGGCTGATCGAGACCTTCTGGTCGGCCTACTTCTCCATCGAGTACAAGGACGTCGCCGCGTTCTCGATCCTGGCGATCGTGCTGATCTTCATGCCGTCTGGCATCCTGGGCCGGCCGGAGGTCGAGAAGGTCTGATGGCGAACCCCAACTCCGCGACCACCGCCACCGCGATTCCCGGATCCGCGATGGCCGGCATCCTGCGCGATGCCGCGATCTACGCGCTCGTCGCCTTCGGCCTCTGCGTGCCGATCATCAGCTACCGCACGGAGGCCGGACCCGGCAGCGACCTCCTGCTCCTGCCCCGCTGGGGCCTCGTGGCATCGCTGTGCGCGGCGATCTTTGTCGTCCGCGTCCTCCAGCGCCTCGTTCTCCTGCGCCGGGACGCCCGCCGCGCCCTGACCCCCTCCCCGGCCCAGGCCACCGAGGCGGTCCAGGGCGAGCCCGCGGCCGGACAGAAGACCTCAAAGGTCGGCCTGTACCTGTTCGTCGGCATCGCCCTGACCCTGCCGGCGATCGCTGCTGCGGCCACCGGCGGCCTGTCGTCGGCGCGCTACTGGATCGATCTCGGCATCCTGATCCTGACCTACGTGATGCTCGGCTGGGGCCTCAACATCGTGGTCGGCCTCGCCGGCCTGCTCGATCTCGGCTACGTCGCCTTCTACGCCGTCGGCGCCTATTCCTACGCGCTGCTGTCGACCACCTTCGGCCTGTCGTTCTGGATCTGCCTGCCGCTGGCGGGCGTGTTCGCCGGCCTGTGGGGGATGCTGCTCGGCTTCCCCGTGTTGCGCCTGCGCGGCGACTACCTCGCGATCGTGACGCTGGCTTTCGGCGAGATCATCCGCCTCGTCCTGATCAACTGGACGGACGTGACCGGGGGCGGGGCCGGCATCTCGTCGATCCCGCGGGCGACCTTCTTCGGCATCCCGTTCAGCGCCGGCGAGGACGGCTTCGCCGCCCGGTTCGGCATCCCGTACGATTCGATGCACCGGCTGGTGTTCCTCTACTACCTCATCCTTGCGCTGGCCCTGTTCACGAACTTCGTCACCCTGCGCCTGCGCAGGCTGCCGATCGGGCGGGCCTGGGAGGCGCTGCGCGAGGACGAGATCGCGTGCCGCTCACTCGGCATCGACACCACGGCGACCAAGCTCACGGCCTTCGCCCTCGGGGCGGCGTTCGGCGGCATCGCGGGCTCGTTCTTCGCGGTGCGCCAGGGCTTCATCAGCCCTGAGAGCTTCAACTTCCTGGAGAGCGCGATCATCCTGGCAATCGTGGTGCTGGGAGGCATGGGCAGCCAGGTCGGCGTCGCCATCGCGGCGGTGGCCATGGTCGGCGGCCCCGAGATGCTGCGCAACCTCGGCTTCCTCAAAGCCGTCTTCGGTGACGGCTTCGATCCTAACGAGTACCGCCTGCTGCTGTTCGGGCTCGCCATGGTGGCGATGATGGTCTGGCGACCGCGGGGCCTGATCTCGGTGCGCCTGCCCTCCGTGTCATTGGGCGAGCGCCGCGCCGTCTCGGGTGCGCATGTGAGCGAGGGGCACGGCTGATGGCGCTTCATCCGGATCCCCGGGCGCAGGCGCAGGTCTCCGCCCCGCCGGTGCTCGCCGTCGAGCACCTGACCATGCGGTTCGGCGGGCTCACCGCCGTCTCCGGCCTGTCCTTCGAGGCCAGGCGCGGCGACATCACCGCCCTGATCGGCCCGAACGGGGCCGGCAAAACCACGGTGTTCAACTGCATCACCGGCTTTTACAAGCCGACCGAGGGCATGCTCCGGCTCGCCCATGACGACGGCACCACGCACCTGCTGGAGCGGCTGCCGAACCACGCGGTCAACCGCACCGCCCGGGTGGCCCGGACCTTCCAGAACATCCGCCTGTTCCAGGGCATGACGGTTCTGGAGAACCTGCTGGTCGCCCAGCACAAGCCGCTGATGCGCGCCTCCGGCTACACTCTGTTCGGTCTGCTCGGCCTCAAGGGCTACCGGGACGCGCAGGCCGAGGCGATCGAGCGGGCCAAGGCCTGGCTCGACCGGATCGACCTGATGGCGCGGGCCGACGATCCGGCCGGCGCCCTCCCGTACGGCGCCCAGCGCCGGCTGGAGATCGCCCGGGCGATGTGCACCGATCCGGTGCTGCTCTGCCTCGACGAGCCGGCCGCGGGCCTCAACCCGCGTGAATCCGCCGAGCTCAACGCGCTGCTGCGCCACATCCGGGACGCGCACGACACCTCCGTGCTGCTGATCGAGCACGACATGTCGGTGGTGATGGAGATCTCGGATCACGTGGTCGTGCTGGATTACGGCCAGAAGATCGCCGACGGCACCCCGGCCGAGGTGCGGGCGGATCCGAAGGTGATCGCCGCCTATCTGGGCGTCGAGGACGACGAGGTGGAAGCCGTGGAGGCCGAGGTCGGCATCACGGTGCCGCACGGGGACCCGACGCGTCCGGACGTGAACCGCTCGGAGGCTTCGGTATGAGCGTGGCCGGCATCAACGTCCTGGTCGAGGAAACCCGGGCGATCCAGGCGGGGGGCAAGCCCCCGCTCCTCGCGGTGCGCGACGTCTCGACCTATTACGGCAGCGTCGCAGCCCTACGGGGCGTCGATATCGACGTCGCCGACGGCGAGATCGTCACGCTGATCGGCGCCAACGGCGCCGGCAAGTCGACCCTGATGATGACGATCTTCGGCAGCCCCCAGGCGCGCACCGGGACGATCACGTACGACGGGCGCGACATCACCCGGCTGCCGACCCACGAGATCGCCCGGCTCGGCGTCGCGCAATCGCCGGAGGGCCGCCGGGTCTTCCCGCGGATGAGCGTGTTCGAGAACCTCCAGATGGGCGCCTCGCTCCACGGCGAGCGCTACTTCCAGGAGGATCTCGAGAAGGTCTGCACCCTGTTCCCGCGGGTGAAGGAGCGCCTGAACCAGCGCGCCGGCACGATGTCGGGGGGCGAGCAGCAGATGCTGGCCATCGCCCGGGCGCTGATGAGCCGTCCGCGCCTGCTGCTCCTGGACGAGCCGTCGCTCGGCCTGGCGCCGCTGGTGGTCAAGGGCATCTTCGACGCGATCCGGGAGCTGAACCGCACGGACGGCATGACGATCTTTCTGGTCGAGCAGAACGCCTACCACGCCCTGAAGCTCGCCCATCGCGGCTACGTGCTGGTCAACGGTCGCGTCACGTTGAGCGGAACCGGCAGGGCGCTGCTCGACGATCCGAACGTCAAGGCCGCCTATCTGGAAGGGGGCCATACCGGCCCGGTCGGGGCATGAGCATGCTGCAGGGGATCCTGTACGAGGAGGAATCGGCTTGGCTGTTCCTGCTCGTCACCGTGGTGATGGGCGGCTGGGCCGGCTGGATGGCCGCCCGCGCGGTCGCCCGGGGCTGGCGGCCATTCTGGCAATGCGCGCTCGCGCTGCTCCTCGTGGCGGCGGCCGTGCGCTTCATCCACTTCGCATTGTTCTCGGGGACGCTCGTCTCGCTCCATTACTACGCGATCGACGCGACCGTCGTCATGATCATCGGTGCGGCCGGCTTCCGGTTCACGCGGACGCGCCAGATGACGAGCCAGTACCGCTGGCTCTACGAAAGAACCTCACCGCTGACGTGGCGCACGCGGGATTCCGTGGCGGACGGGGGACGGTGAGTTCGGCCGGATCCGCACAGGCGGACCTGTAATCTAGGGGATGTTAGCGATGAGATCGTTTCTGCTCGCCGGGCTCGCTCTCGGTGCAATGATCGCCGCGGCGCAGGCGGCCGAGGTCAAGCTCGGCATCGCGGCGCCGATTACCGGCAACAGCGCCGCCATCGGCGTCCAGTTCAAGAACGGCGCCAGCCAAGCCGTCGACGACATCAACAAGGCCGGCGGGATCAAGGGCACGACCCTGACGGTCCTGATCGGCGACGATGCCTCCGACCCCAAGCAGGGCGTCTCGGTGGCCAACAAGTTCGCCAGCGACGGCGTCAAGATGGTGGTCGGGGACTACAATTCCGGCGTGTCGATCCCGGCCTCCGACGTCTACCTCGACGCCGGAATCATCCAGATCACCCCGGCCTCGACCAACGTGAAGTTCACCGAGCGCGGGATGTGGAACACCTTCCGCACCTGTGGCCGCGACGACCAGCAGGCTGCGGTGGCGGGCGCCTATCTGGTGGCCAACTATAAGGATAAGAAGATCGCCTTCGTCCACGATAAGACCCCCTACGGCAAGGGTCTGGTCGACGAGACCCAGATGGTGCTCAAGGCCAAGGGCGTGAAGCCGGTGATCTTCGAGGGCATCAACCCCGGTGAGAAGGACTACTCGGCCCTCGTCTCGAAACTGAAGTCGGCCAACGTCGACATCGTCTATTTCGGCGGCTACTACACCGAGGCCGGTCTGATCCTGCGCCAGATGCGCGACCAGGGCCTCAAGGCCACGTTGATGGGCGGCGACGGCATGGTCGACCGCGAGCTGGTGGCGATCGCCGGTCCGGCCGCCGAGGGCACGCTGACCACCTTCCCGCCGGATGCCCGCAAGAACCCGAACGCCAAGGCCGCCCTGGCCGCGTTCAAGGCCAAGAACATCGATCCCGAGGGCTACACGCTCTATTCCTATGCCTCCGTCCAGGTGCTCGCCAAGGCGATGGCCGAGACCGGATCCACCGACGGCAAGAAGCTCGCCGAGTGGTTGCACCAGGGCAAGCCGGTCGACACGGTTGTCGGCCCGATCGCGTACGACAAGAAGGGCGACATCACCCGGCCGGACTACGTCCTGTACGAGTGGAAGAAGGGCGCCGATGGCAAGATCGACTACACCGGCAACGAACTGACCAAGTAATCTGCATCCAATCCGGGCAGACGCCGCCTCGCACGCGTGCGGGGCGGCGTCTGCGTTTCCGGAACGGTGGATTCGTCAGCCTTAATTGTTCTTCCCGCCGCGCTACCCGGTGCGTACGCTCAAGAATTGTGCATGATGCCGGCGGCACGCGGGCCGGCAAGCTGCCGCGACCTGCCGGGGGAGGCCGAATGACGGCGGCGGGACACGCAACCGGGGACGCTCGCGCGACGGTGGCGGCCGGTCGTACGTCGTCCGCCACAGACCTGCGCGGCGTTGCAGCCCAGCTTCCGGCACCATCATTGCAAAGGCGTCGCCCGAGCGGGCGGGGCCGAGCGCCGAGCCGCCAGCCGATCCCGTTCGACCCGATCCAGGAGTTCCGTACCGATGCAGTCTGATATCGCTCGCCGTGGCCTTGCCGCGGCGCTCGGCCTGAGCCTCGCCCTGGCCCCCCTCAGCCTGCGGGCCGAGGATCTGACCGGTACCCTCAAGAAGGTGAAGGACAACGGCGCCATCGTCATCGGCTACCGCGACGCCTCCGTGCCGTTCTCCTATCTCGGCGGCGACCAGAAGCCGGTCGGCTACGCGATGGAGATCTGCTTCAAGATCGCCGACGCCGTGAAGGCCAATCTGGGCCTCCCGAACCTCGAGGTTAAGCTCAACCCGGTCACCTCCGCCACCCGCATCCCGCTGATGGCGAACGGAACGATCGACCTCGAGTGCGGTTCGACGACGAACAACGCCGAGCGCGAGAAGCAGGTGTGGTTCACCAACTCGCACTTCCTGACCGCGACCCGCTACGTCTCGAAGAAGTCGGCCAACCTGCACACGATCGAGGACCTGAAGGGCAAGACCGTTGTGTCGACCTCCGGCACCACGAACATCAAGCAGATCAACGAGGCCAACACCGAGCGGAAGCTCGGCCTGACGATCCTGCCGGCCAAGGACCATGCCGAGGCATTCCTGATGGTCGAGACCGGCCGCGCCGTGGCGTTCGTGATGGACGACGTGCTGCTCGCCTCGCTGGCCGCCTCCTCCAAGGACCCGTCGGCCTACGAGATCTCCACCGAGGCCCTGTCCAAGCCCGAGCCCTACGGGATCATGGTGCGCAAGGACGACACGGCGTTCAAGAAGGTCGCCGACGAGGCCACCGCCAAGCTCTATACGAGCCCCGAGGGCAAGGCGCTCTACGACAAGTGGTTCACCCAGCCGATCCCGCCGCGCAACATCAACCTCAACCTGCCGATGAGCGCGGAGATGAAGAAGCAGTTCACGACGCCGATCGCCAGCCCCGATCCGGCGGCCTACTGAGAGCCGTCCAGCGTGACGCGGACCGCGGGGCCCTGCCCTGCGGTGCGCCTTCGTAAGATCAGGGCAGAACCAGCGCGATGAACTACAATTGGAACTGGCGCATCTTCTTCGATGCCTCGCCCGAGGGCACGGGCACCTATCTCGACATGCTGCTCTCCGGGCTCATGTGGACGATCGCCACCGCCCTGTGCTCCTGGGTCATCGCGTTCTTCCTCGGCTCCCTGATCGGTGTGCTGCGCACGCTGCCGTCGAAGACCGCCAACGCGATCGGCACGACCTATGTCGAGCTGTTCCGGAACGTGCCGCTGCTGGTGCAGATGTTCCTCTGGTACTTCGTGCTGCCCGAGGTGGTGCCGACGCAGTTCGGCGACGCGATCAAGCAAATGCCTGACGCGCCGTTCTACACCGCGGTGGTGTGCCTGGGCTTCTTCACCGCCTCGCGGGTGGCCGAACAGGTCCGGGCCGGCATCCAGTCGCTGCCGCGTGGCCAGAACATGGCAG
This sequence comes from Methylobacterium sp. CM6246, assembly GCF_054818005.1. Taxonomy (NCBI): domain Bacteria; kingdom Pseudomonadati; phylum Pseudomonadota; class Alphaproteobacteria; order Hyphomicrobiales; family Methylobacteriaceae; genus Methylobacterium; species Methylobacterium sp. CM6246. The sequence goes on along the minus strand of NZ_JBTXKY010000001.1, from coordinate 2,791,697 downwards.
GCACCGCGATGGGCTTCACGGTCTACCAGACCTACCGGTACGTCCTGCTGCCGAACGCCTACCGGATCATCCTGCCGCCGATGACCTCGGAATTCCTGAACAACCTCAAGAATACCTCCGTGGCCCTGACGATCGGCCTCCTGGAGCTGACCGCTCGCGCCCGCTCGATGCAGGAATTCTCGTTCCAGGTGTTCGAGGCGTTCACGGCGGCGACGCTGCTGTACGTGATCGTCAACCTCGTGGTCGTCACCGCGGCGACCTACCTGGAGCGCGCCGTCGCGATCCCCGGCCAGCGCTGAGGCGCCGGCCCCGCCCCCGATTTCCCCGATCCGCCGGCGCTCGGCCACCGCGAACAGGTCCCGATGCTCTCGAATTTCGATTTCAACGTCATCCTCTCGTCCCTGCCCTACCTGTTCGGGCAGGGCATGGTCTTCACGGTGACGCTCACCGCCATGGCGGCGGTCGGTGGCGTGATCATCGGCACGCTGCTGGCGATGGCCCGGCTCTCGAGCGTGCCGGGCCTCAGCCACCTCGCCAAGGGCTATGTCGAGCTGTGCCGCTCGCTGCCGCTGGTGCTGGTGATCTTCTGGTTCTACTTCCTGGTACCGTATATCGGCGCCTACGTGACCGGCGCCTCGACCCCGATCCAGGTCGGCGCCTTCCCGTCGGCGCTGATCACCTTCATGGCCTTCGAGGCGGCCTACTTCTCCGAGATCATGCGGGCCGGCATCCAGTCGATCCCGAAGGGACAGACCGGGGCGGCCCTGGCGCTCGGGATGAACTACTGGCAGACCATGGCCAACGTCGTCCTGCCGCAGGCCTTCCGCAACATGCTGCCGCTTCTGCTGACGCAGACCGTGGTGCTGTTCCAGGATACTTCCCTGGTCTACGTGCTCTCGCTCACCGACTTCATGGGCGCCGCCTCGAAGGTGGCACAGCGCGACGGCCGCCTCGTCGAGATGTATATCTTCGCCGCCATCGTCTACTTCGTGATCTGCTTCACGGCCTCGTTCCTGGTGCGTCGCCTGCAGCGCCGCGTCGCCATCATCCGCTGACCGACACTGGAGTCCGCGCCATGACCTCGACCCCGATGCCGGCCCCGTCCGTCAAGGAACCCGTCGCCGACGCCGCCCACGCGCCTCGCGATGCCGGGCTGCAGCCGGGCGCCCTCGTCTCCGGCGTACCGGACGCGGCCCCCGGCGGGACGATGATCTCGATCGACGCCATCAGCAAATGGTACGGCGACTTCCAGGTGCTGACCAACTGCTCCACCAAGGTCGCCAAGGGTGAGGTCGTGGTGGTCTGCGGCCCCTCGGGTTCGGGCAAGTCGACACTGATCAAGTGCGTCAACGCCCTCGAGCCGTTCCAGAAGGGCCAGATCACCGTCGCCGGCACCAAGGTGATCGACAAGTCGACCAACCTGCCCAAGTTGCGCTCCCGGGTCGGCATGGTGTTCCAGCATTTCGAGCTGTTCCCGCACCTGTCGATCACCGAGAACCTCACCATCGCCCAGCGCAAGGTCCTGGGGCGCGGCGCCGAGGACGCGAAGAAGCGCGGCCTCGACCTGCTGGCCCGGGTGGGCCTGAGCGCCCAGGCGGACAAGTTCCCGGGCCAGCTCTCGGGCGGTCAGCAGCAGCGCGTGGCGATCGCCCGGGCGCTCGCCATGAACCCGGTGGTGATGCTGTTCGACGAGCCGACCTCGGCGCTGGATCCCGAGATGGTCGGCGAAGTGCTCGACGTGATGGTCGAGCTCGCCAAGGAGGGCATGACCATGATGGTCGTGACCCACGAGATGGGCTTCGCCCGCAAGGTCGCCGACCGGGTGATCTTCATGGACCGCGGCGAGATCGTCGAGGATGCCAGGAAGGAGGACTTCTTCGGCAGCCCCCGCTCCGAGCGCGCCCAGACCTTCTTGTCGAAGATCTTGCAGCACTGAGCGTTCCGGCCGTATTGGGCCGCACCGTCAGGCCAGGTCCGCCTGCGCGGCCCGATACTCCCGCCCGTGCTGGCAATAGCCCTCGACGATGCGGATCATCATCGCGCGCTTCTCGGCGTCGAGCGGCGCGAGGATCCGGGCCGGGCGGCCGCCCCAGAGATAGCCGGCCTCCAGGATCTGGCCAGGATCGGTGGTGGCGCCGGCCGCCAGCATGACGTCGTCGGCGATCAGCGTGCCGGGGGCGACCGTGGCGCCGATGCCGATCAGGGCCCGCGCGCCGATCCGGCAATCGGCGATCCGAACGTTGTGGGCGATGGTCGTGTCGCGCCCGATCACGACCCCCTCGGCTCGGCTGCGGATCGTCGTGTTGTCCTGGATGTTGGTGTCGGCCCCGACCACGATCGGCCCGGCCTCGGCGTTGAGATCGCACGAGAACAGGACGCTGACGCCGGCCCCCAGGCTCACCCGTCCACGCAAGCGCGCCGTCCGAGCCACGAACACGCTGTCCTCCACCTCCGGGGGGAGCCCAGGTTCGACGGATGCCCCGTCGCCCATCCGCTCGCGCAGGCGCTCGGCGCGCTCGGCGACCTCGTCCGGGCCGACCGGCCGGCTCGGCCGCGCCGGGCTGCCGGCATAGGCGTATCCACCCGCGAGCCTCATGCGCGGGAACACGGTTGCACCCGCCTCGATCACCGCGGTGTCGCCGATCTCGGCGCCGTCGAGGATCACGACGTCGTCCTCGATCACGACGTCGGAGCCGATCGTGCAGGCATGCACGACGCTGTTGCGCCCGACCGTGACCCGGTCGCCGACCTGCGTCGCGTGGGTGAGCGTGGCGATGTGCACCGTCGAGCGGTGGCCGAGCCAGAACCTGTCCCCGAGGGTGATGGCCTGCCCGTCGGCGCGGATCACCGCCTCGTCGCCGATCCAGGCCTGTGCGCCGATCCGGGCGGCGCCGATCACCGTGCTGCCGCGCCCGCACCAGACCGGGTGGCTCGCGAAATCCGGCAGGACGCCCGCGTAGGGCAGGATCAGGTCGGGGGTCACACGGTCATCCTTCTCCGCCGATCACGCCCGCGACCGGGGCGAATGCGACTTCACGTGCCATATAGAGGCGCGGCCGGGTGTGACAGGCGTGGGACCGGCACGCGCCGCCTGAGGATCGTCGGACGAGGATGTTGGACCGCAGCATGAGCGCCCCCGCACCGAGCGTCGCCATCCAGGCCGAGCCGTTCGACACCGCCGCCGAGATCGCCCGGGTGAGCGCCGAACTCGGCGGCCGGGCCGGGGCGGTCGTCACCTTCACGGGCCTGTGCCGGGACGAGGCCGGCCGGCTCGCGGCGCTCGAACTCGAACATTATCCGGGCATGGCGGAGGCGGAGATCCTCCGGGTCGCCGAGGACGCCGTCGCCCGCTGGCCGCTTCAGGCGCTGCGGGTGATCCATCGCCACGGACGCGTGTGTCCGGGCGACGGCATCGTACTGGTGGTGACCGCCTCCAGCCACCGGGTCGCGGCTTTCGAGGCGGCGAATTTCCTGATGGACTACCTGAAGACCCGTGCGCCGTTCTGGAAGCGCGAGCACCTGGCCGACGGCACCGTCGGCGGCTGGGTCGAGGCTGCCGCCCACGACGATGCGGCGGCCGAGCGCTGGGGACAATAGACCCCGCGCCGTCCAGTCATTCCCCAGACAGTCTTTCCCGGGCACATGCAGCGTCAGCGGAATGCGGCCCGTGACCCAGCGCGGGACGACTCGGAGCGCTCGCCGTTTCGCGCCAGAACATGCCCTACAGGATCGCGTTGAGCAGCACCGCCGCCAGGGCGCCCGCGACGGCGAGGCCGAGGATGACCACGCTGCTGACCTGGTCGCCCGTATCCACGGTCCGGCCGGGGCCGAGGGAATGGGTGTGGGGCTCGTTGCTGCTCACGCGGTCTCTCCTGGATGCGTCCGGCTCCCGGCGGGAGCGCTTGCGTGGGCGGACAACGCGCGAAAGGCCGTCCGGTCTCGTCCGGCCGCACACAAGCTTGGTACGGCGCCACCCTTGACCCCGGCCGGTCAGGGGCGTTCGTGAGCCCGCCACGCAGGAGCAATGATGACGGACGGTCAATCTCGGGAGTTGGACGGCCCGGTCGGGTCCTGGCGCGGAGCCTTGCCGCTGGCGGCTTCGGGGATCGCCGTCGTCTGCTTCGTCGCGGCGCTGGCGCTGGCCTGGATGTCGGTGGGCACGCTCCTGCTGATCTTCGCAGGCGTGCTGCTCGGCGTGTTCCTCGACGGCCTGACCCGGGGGCTCGGCCACGTCCTGCCCCTGCCCCGGGGCCTGCGCCTGACGATCGCCAGCCTCGCGGTCGCCGTCGGGGTGATCGGCTTCGCATCCTACGGCGGAGCCACCATCGTGCAGCAGGGCCGCGATCTCGGAACCACGATCAAGAATCAGGCCGGCACGGTGTCGAGCTGGCTGTCCGAGCGCGGTATCGACGTGCCGAGCCTGGCGCCGAAGGACGGCTCGGCCGAGCCCGGCCAGAAGGAGGGCGGCCTCGGCGGACTCGCCAACGGCCTGCTCAAGAGCAGCAGCTCGATCGTCTCCGACGCGGGCAGCGTCCTTGGGCCGGCGGCGGCCGTGATCCTCGGCTTGTTCGATGCCCTGGGCAACCTGCTGGTGATCGCGTTCCTGGGGCTCGCCTTCGCGGCCGACCCGGAGGCCTACCGGGACGGGGTGCTGCGGTTCGTGCCGCCGAAGAAGCGGCGGCGCGCCGCCAAGGTGCTGGACGGTGCGGGCGAAACCCTGCGGCACTGGCTGTTCGGCCAGCTGATCATCATGGCGGTGATCTTCGTCTGCACCTGGGCCGGGCTGGCCTTCCTGGGGATCGGCGGCGCGCTGATCCTCGGCCTCCAAGCCGGGCTGCTGGCCTTTGTGCCGACCGTGGGACCTCTGGTGGCGGGCATCGTGATCATCCTGGCGGCCCTCGCCTCGGGCCTCAAAGCGGTGATCGGCGCCGTCGGCGTCTATCTGGCGGTGCAGTGCCTGGAGAGCTACGGCCTGACGCCGTTCATCCAGAAGCGCGCTCTGGACATACCCCCGGCAACGATCTTCGCCGGCCAGCTCATCCTCGGCGTGATCTTCGGCCTCTGGGGCATCGCCCTCGCTCTGCCGCTGATGGCGGTGATCAAGGTGCTGCTGGAGCAGCTCTACGTGGAGGACACGCTGCACGAGGATCCGAGCAGTTGAGGCGCATGGCCTGAGGCGCGGGGCCGCGAGCCCGAACCTGCCCGGTTTGGCCGTGACGTTGTCTCGGAGGGTGGTTTGTGGAAGGTCCGCTTGCGAAGCGAACACTGCCATCACGCCCGCTCACGACCGAAGCAGCTGCCCCGAATGTCCGCTCCTGGATGCGGCAACTCCGGTATCCGAAGCCGACGACAACGCCGCGCCTTGGGCCATTGCTGCGATCACGCGGTCGCCACGGCCCCGAGACCGCTTGACCGTGGGATGGAGGATAATCCTTGAGCCAGCGCCCTGAGGATGAGCCGCCCGTCGCCCTCGTGACCGGGTCCACGTCCGGCATCGGGGCGGCGATAGCGCGTCGGCTGTCCAGCGATGGCTACGCGGTCGTGTTGCACTCGCGCAAGTCTGCGGAGACGGGACACGCGCTAGCCGCCGAACTCGGGAGGGCCGCATACGTCCGGGCCGATCTGGCCGATGACGCCGACAGGGTCAAGCTGGTGCGGCAGGCCATCGCCTTCTGGGGGCGTCTCGATGTCTTGGTCAACAACGCAGGCATCAACCGGGTCATCCCTCACGCCGATCTCAAGGCCGCCTCGCCAGCCGTCTGGCACGAGTTGCACGAGGTCAACGTAGTGGCGCCGTTTCGCCTCGTGGCAGAAGCCGAAACCGCTTTGCGGGACGCCGCGCGGCGAGGTCGTTCAGCGTGTGTTGTCAACATCAGCTCGCACGCGGGGATCAGACCCAAGGGGGCATCGATCCCCTATGCCGCATCGAAGGCGGCGTTGAATCACATGACCCGCCTGCTCGCCGTATCGTTGGCGCCGGACATTCGTGTGAATGCCGTTGCTCCCGGGTTAGTGGATACACCCCTGACAGCCGATTGGACTGCTGCCCAGGCGCTCTGGCGGGAGCGGTCGCCCATGCGCCGGGCTGCCAAGCCGGAGGATATCGCCCAGGCCGTCGCACTGCTGGCGGCCTCGGACTATCTTACTGGGGAAATCTTGCTGTCGGATGGAGGTTTGAACCTCACGTAGCGGGCGTGGAGCCAAGGTCCGCCTTCCAGGCCTGGGGTGGAGACCGCTCACCACCCTGAGCCGAAGTTGCCTGACGACCGGCGAATGTCCGCTCTTGGGAAGTGCCTATGGTCGACCATGCGGCTAGGTCGGGTCGATATCAGCCAATGCGTAGGCGAGACCGGCATCCGGACCCACGGACGAGTCCGGCCGCGTTCGCCCGTAGGTCCAAATTCCTGGCCCTGCCATCCGCGCTGCTGACGCGTCACCCACGCAGCGCGTCCTCGATCATCCGCGCCACCGCCAGGGCCCGGGCATCGTCGCCGAAGCGGCCGATCACCTGCACGCCCACCGGCAGGCGGTCGCCCGGCACCGGTACGTTCACGCAGGGCACGCCCATCAGGGTCCAGAGCTGGTTGAAGCGCGGGTCGCCCGTCGAGGCCAGGGTCGCGGGGGCCGGGCCCGGCGCCGAGAAGGTGAGGATCGCGTCGTACTCGGCGAACAGGCCCTTGAGCCCCCGGCGGGCCCGGTGGCCGTGGCGGCGGGCCTCGTCGTACTCCGCGGCGCCGAGCGCCGCGCCGGCGTCGAGATGCTCACGGACCCGCGGCGGCAGCGCGTCGCGCTGGCCGTCGTACTCCCAGGCCAGCGCCAGCCGGCCCTCGTAGTTCTGGATGATCCGGTGGCGCTCCCAGGCGAGCGCCAGCTCCGCCGGCAGCGTCAGGTCGGTGACCTGTGCACCGGACCGCTCGGCCGCCCGCCGGGCGCGGTCCAGCGCCGCCTCGGCGGCGGGCTCCGGCGCCTCGGCGAAATCCTGCCGCACGAGGCCGATCCGTGGCGCCGAGCCGGTCTCGGCCCGGTCGATCTCCGGTCGCCCGGTGACCAGCGCCAGCGCGTGGGCGACGTCCGCGACGCCGGCTGCGAACAGCCCGACCGTATCGAGCGCCCAGGAATACGTCTTGACCCCGACCGTCGGGATCAGCCGGAACGACGGCTTCACCGCCGCGCAGCCGCAATAGCTCGCAGGCCGGATCACAGAGCCCGCCGTCTGCGTGCCGAGCGCCAAGGGCAGCATCCCGGCGCCCACCGCGGCGGCCGAGCCCGCCGAGGATCCGCCCGGGGTGTGGCCGGGATCGTGCGGGTTGACGGTCGCGGTCGGGTCGCTGCTGGCGAAGGCCGTGGTGGTGGTCTTGGCGAGCGCTACGGCGCCAAGGCTCTTCAGACGCGCCACCACCGAGGCATCGCCCCGGGGCTGCCAGCCGGCGTACAGCGACGAACCCATCTGCGTCGGCAGGCCGGCGCTGTCGATGATGTCTTTCACGCCCACCGCGATGCCGGCGAGCGGTCCGGACTCCGGGATGGCCGGGTTGTCGTCCAGGGTGACCAGCGCCCGCAGCTCCGGCTCCCGCGCGGCGATGGCCGCGCGGCACAGATCGATCGCGCCCGAAGGCGTCAGGGTGCCGGCTTCGATGCGGGCGCGGAGGTCGAGGATTGAAAGCATCTTGTATTCAGTCCGCGGTCGACAGGCTCTGTCAACTCGATCCCTCACCGCCGGTGTGAATACGGGTTCGGCGCATGGGTGCCCGTCCCACCGACGATTTGGCACCGCTCCCGATCAGACGCCGACGGGCGCAATCCGCAAAAACCACAGGCCGCGCCAATCCCGAATCGCCGTTGACGAACGCTTTACGCGACCGTGCGCATCGTCCGGGTCATGTGGCGTGGCGTATCCCTGTTCTCCGCCCTGGCGCTGTTCGGCGCGGGGCTCACCGCTTGCTCGATCAACCGGTTCGAGCGGCGCGACCCGTGGCGCGACCAGGCGGAGCAAGTCTGCCTGGCGAAGAAGTTGGTCGAGCCGACCGAGTTCATCACGCCGATCGCGGCGATGGATGGGCCCGGCCCGTGCGGCATGCAGCAGCCCTTCCGGGTGACGCGGCTCGCCGGCGGCACGGTTGTGATGAAGCAGCGGATGACGCTGGGTTGCCCGGCGCTCGCCGAGGCCGAGGCCTGGCTCGCCGACACGATCCAACCCGCCGCGAACCTGTATTTCGGCGTGCCCGTGGCCGAGATCAACGCCGGCTCGTATTCCTGCCGGGGGCGCAACAACCAGCCCGGTGCCAAGCTCTCCGAGCACGGTTTCGGCAACGCGATCGACGTGATGTCGATCAAGCTCGCCGACGGCCACGTCATCACCGTCAAGGGCGGATGGCGCGGTACTGAGGCCGAGCAGGGCTTCCTGCGCGAGATCTTTCTGGGCGCCTGCCAGCGCTTCACCACGGTGCTGGCGCCGGGCTCGAACGTGTTCCACTACGACCACATCCACGTCGACCTCGCCCGGCACGACCCGCGCGGCCTGAAGCGGATCTGCCAGCCGTTCATCAAGTTCACGCCCCAGCTCGGGAGCGGGGCCGAGCGGCCCCTGTCGCGCCCGTTGCCGCCGCCGCGCCAGCCGGCCGCGCCGCAGGCCCCGGTGGATATCGAGGAGGACGATCCCTACGGCGTCTCGCCGATGTCGAAGGCTGCGAGTCCGACGCAGGTCGCCCGCGCCCCGGCGCGCCTGCCCGCGGCCTCGGCCTACACCTCCGCGCCGCCGGTCCGCCCCGCACCCCGGATCGCAGCTGCCCCCCGGGTCGCCGCCGCCCCGGAGGAGTCGGTGCAGGATTACGACGAGCCACTGCAGCTCGGTGCGCCGCCGCCGAGCACGGGGCCGATTTACTGAGTCGACCGGTCTCCGCCGTGCCTCGGTAGGCCCCGACCTGTAGCGGCTGCGCCGCACAGATCGGTTAAAGCGTCCCGGATCGTGCGCAAGAGCTTGACTGGCGGCGCAGCCGAGCCATCGTCTCGCGCATGCAGGACAGCACCCCCGTCGAGGCACGCGCCATGCGCCCGATCCTTCACAGCCTCGCCCTCGGGCTGGCACTCCTCTCCGTCGCGCAGCCGGCGCTGGCCCGCTCGGCCCGGGAGGATATTGAGCCCGCCGAGGAGCGGATCTTCCCGTTCGACGCACAGATTCCCGGCTGCCAGGACCCGAGCGTGCTGGAGCGGGTCTCGACCAACTTCGCCGAGAAGGAGGCGAAGTACTGGAATTCGTCGATGACGATCCGGTCGTTCGATACGATCGAGCGCACCGCCTGGCGACCCTGGGGCCTCGACACCTATCCGCGCCGGTTCTGCTCGGCCACCGTCACCACGTCGGACGGGGTGCGCCGCAAGGTCGATTATTCGGTGCGTGAGAGCCTCGGCATCATCGGGGCGACCTGGGGCGTCGAGTTCTGCGTCCACGGCCTCGACCGCGACCTCGCCTACGCTTACGCGACGGCCTGCCGGATGGCGCGGCCCTGAGGATGCGCGCTCGCGCCGCCTGCCTCGCCGGCCTGCTGCTCGCCGGGCCGGCCGCCGCCCATGATTTCGGCGGCTTCAGCCGGCGGGGCGAGCCCGGCGCGTTCGATTTCTACGTGCTGGCACTCTCCTGGTCGCCCACCTACTGCGCGGGCGTCGGCGAGCGCCGGAACGACGTGCAATGCACCCCCGGCCGGGGCCTCGGCTTCGTCGTGCACGGTCTCTGGCCGCAATACGCCCGGGGCTACCCGCAGAACTGCTCCGCGGTGGAGCGGGCGCCGACCCGGCAGGCGCTTGAGGTGGCTGGCCAGGTCTATCCGAGCGAGGGGCTCGCCCGACACGAGTGGCGCACCCACGGCACCTGCTCCGGTCTCGACCCGGCCCGCTACTTCCAGGCCGCCCGCGACGCGCGCCTCGCCGTCACGATCCCCGAGGGGCTCAAGGGCGGCGGCGCCCCGCAGACCCTGGCGCCGATCGAGATCGCCCGGCAGTTCGTGGCGGCCAACCGCGGCCTGCGCCCCGACATGATGGCGGTGACTTGCACGCGCGGGCAGTTGCAGGAGGTGCGGATCTGCTTCTCCAAGGACCTGCGCGGCTTCACCCCATGCCCCGAGGTCGCCCGGAGCAATTGCCGCGCGCCGGATATCACCCTCGACGCCGCCCGCTGACTTTTTTGACCGTTTTTGCGGTCCGAGGCTGGACCTGGAGCGCAGGATCCGCTTGAGGGCGATGCCATGAACTATCGGCATGCCTTCCACGCCGGCAACCATGCCGACGTGCTCAAGCACCTCGTTCTCGCGCGGGTGCTCGCCCACCTGAGCCTCAAGGACAAGCCGTTCCGGGCGCTCGATGCCTTCGCGGGCCTGGGCGTCTACGACCTGACCGCCGACGAGGCCTCCCGCACCGGCGAGTGGCGGGACGGCTGGGGCCGGATGGACACGCCCTTCGCACCCGAGGTCGAGGCGCTGCTGGCGCCCTACCGAGAGACCGTCGCGGCAGTGCAGGCCCGCTACGGCGCCATGGCCTATCCCGGCTCGCCCGCGGTGATCCGCGAGGCCCTGCGGCCCGGCGACAAGGGCGTGTTCGTGGAACTCCACCCGGAGGACGCCGCGACCCTGGGGGAGCGCTACGCCCGCGACCCGCGCACCAGGGTCCTGAGCCTCGACGGCTGGACTGCGGTCAACGCGCAGATCCCGCCGCCCGAGCGGCGGGGCCTCGTGCTCATCGACCCGCCCTACGAAGTGCCGGGCGAGATCGAGCGGCTCGGGACCCACCTCGCCCGGGCGGTCGCAAAATGGCCGACCGGCGTGTTCCTGGCCTGGTATCCGATCAAGGATGCCGCCGCGATCGACCGCATGGTTGGGGACCTCGACGCCGCCCTGCCCCGCCCGGCCCTGCGCCTCGACCTGCTGATCGACCGGCCGGACGATCCGACACGGCTGTGCGGCAGCGGGTTGATCATCGTGAATCCGCCCTGGCGCCTCGCCGAGGAGGCGCTTCTATTTTTGCCGGCGCTAGCTGAGCGGCTGGCCCGGAACGCGTTCGGCGGGTTTCGCTGCGATCGGATCGGTGCAGAGGGCTGATTCGTCACTATTGCCGAAGGATCGCGCGATCCGGGCACCGGTCTGACAAGGTCTCGCAGCAAAGCGGGCTGAAAAATGTGGCGACAAAACCACAGACCTCTGCCGACCCATCCCTGGCGTCCAAGAATGACTAAAAACTAGGCAAGTGCCATTTGTTTGATTTTGTATCAGCGGCGGGTCGGTGTCAGCTTGGCCGGGAACCAATTCAAACGAGCCGCGAAACCATGCTGAAGCGATCCACCCTGGCCGGCTTGGCCACCGTGCTGCTCTCCTCGACCAGCATCCTCGCGGCCGATCTCTCGGCTCCGGCGCCGGTCCCCGTCGCGCCTCCGGCCGAGCCCTGCAAGGCCACCCTGATCGGCCCGGTTTACAGCGGTACGATCAAGGCCAACCCGAACCCGACCTGCTTCTCTGCCGGTCCGCTGGGCGACCTCTATGTCGGCGGCGCCGTCACCGGCTACGGCTACACGCAGAGTAACCCGTTCGCTTCGTTCTCGACGCCGGCCGCCCCGAATGATCGGGATCGCTCCGCGCGGTTCGACTTCTCGAACATACAGGGCATCATTCAGAAGCCCGAAGGCGCATTCCAGTTCTATATCCAGGCGGGTGGCTACTCGATCCCGCAGCTGGGCTTCCCCACCCTCGGGACGTTCACCCAGACCGACCTGCTGTTCGGCCCGGTTCCGGTCGCCTTCGGCAAGATCCAGATCAACGATGAATGGTCGGTCCAGGGCGGACGGATGTTCACGCTGATCGGCACCGAGCTGCTGTTCACCTATCAGAACCTGAACATCAACCGCGGCCTCCTGTTCGTGCAGGAGAACTTCATCAACCAAGGCGTGCAGGTCAATTACAGCAGCGGTCCGCTCTCGGTCTCGCTCGCCGGCACGGACGGCTTCTTCTCCAACGAAATTACGTGGTTCACCGGCAACGTTGCCTACAAGCTGGACGATTACAACACGATTGGCGTCAACGGCGGCTTGAATGTTGGGCGCACCAATTCGCTCGACCGCAGCCCGCGCTACCAGTTCGCTACGCCGAACGCGCAGCAGAACAGCGGCATCTTCAACATCAACTACACCTACGCGAACGGCCCGTGGATCATCTCGCCCTACTTCCAGTTCACGAATGTCGAGCGTGACCTGCGTGTCGGGATCGGCAACACCGCTTCCACCTACGGCGGTGCCCTGCTGGCGGCCTATTCCTTCACCGATAACTTCTCCCTAGCCGGCCGGGTCGAGTACACCGAGCAGACCGGTGTGCGGGGTTCGACGCAGACGAACCTGCTCGGCTTCGGTCCTGGCAGCAACGCCTTCTCAGTCACCGTCACGCCGACCTTCACGTTCGACCGTTACTTCTTCCGGGTCGAATACGCTCACGTCGAGCTCGGCGGCATCACCCGTGGGAATCTTGCAGAGGGCTCGCTGGGCACCGGCTTCGGCCGCACCGGCAACCGTACCTCGCAGGATCGTTACATGGTCGAGACCGGCATCACGTTCTGATCTGATTCTTCATGCCGGACCCCGGGCCGGCCCTTTTGAAGACCCCCGGGCACAGGCCCGGGGGTTTTTTCATGCCTGAAGAACAATTCGAAACCATTGTGCAAGACTGCCTCGGTCTGGGTTTGATCGCTGAATTAAAATATAGAACTTCTCTAATCCGGTATATTCTCGACACAGAGGTTGGTAAATCCATACAATTCGAGCGATTCCGGAATCGCAATGAACTTGCGGTGGCGCCGTAAACTCTCGTAATAGACTTCGCCTGTGATGCGTATGCGGGTTGAGGATCTTAGAACATGCCGGTGATCAAGGCTTTGTCGGATACGTTGCGGAGTGTCGCCGCGCCCGGCATGACGCCGAAGGCGTTGCGCGCCGCCGTCCGGGAGAAGCACCCCGATGCCTCCAAGAAGGATATCGTGCGGGCCGCCTTCTATGCCTTGCTCGAGGAGCCGGAGCAGGATCTGGCCTGCCTGGCCGAACTACATGGCTTCGCCCTCGTCGAGCGCGTGTCGGAGGATGAGCGCACCATCAAGGTCGGTGGCAGCAAGAAGAAGCGCCGGGCCGCCGAGGCGGCGCAGGTTGCGACGGGTGAACTGGCCGGGGCCCTGAACACCTGACCTGACGGCGCCTGCAGTCGTCCTGCGGCGCGAAGATGCGCGGCTCAGCCGCGCTGGAGTATGCGTCGCCCGGGACGGTGCCCTTCCTCGCCGGTGTCGCGAAAGCCGAGCTTCTGCAGGAGGCCCCAGGAGGCGACGTTGCCGGGGCGGCACTCCGCCACGATGATACGGGCCGGGAACCGCCGGCCGAGGAGTTCGAGGATCGCCGAGACCGCCTCGTAGGCCAAGCCGCGCCCCCGCGCTGCGCCACCGACCCAGTAGCCGATCTCGATCGCACCGGGGCCGCGCAGATGCGTGCCGACCACGCCGACAAGGTCGGATGCGGCCGCGTGCTGGCCCGCCTCCGCGTCGTGCATCCAGACCCCCAGGAAGCGGTCCTGGCCGCGCCCACCGCTGCGGATCAGGTCTTCGGCGTCGCGTACGGTGAAGGGAGTCGGCAGGAAATCCACCGCCGCGGTGATCGCCGGATCGTCGGTGACCCGGCGGAGATCCTGGGCATCCTGTGGCCGCAGCGCGGCGATCGACAGCCGTGGGGTCTCGATTGAAGGCAGGTCGGCGAGGCTGTCGCGGGCGGCGCGAATGGTAAACATCTTTCCGATGTGGGGTGACGGCCGGACCGGAAAAGGCACGGTCAAACCCCGGTCTTTCATCCCGCGCAGAGTGCGGCCACTACTCAGACAGAGCGTCATGCGCTCACCGATAGGCCGGACGGGAACGGTTGCTTAACCTGAATCCGTCTTCATTGGGGCATCAAGTTGCGTCAGGCAAACGGGTGCGTCGATGCGGGTGCGCGGTACGGGTCGAGGGTTACGGACGCTGTCGCGCGTCGCCCTCATCGGCATCATCGGTGGCGGTGCCGCCGCCTGTTCCTCGGACGCATCGCGCCTGAGCAACCCTTTTTCAAACCCCTTCTCGTCGGAGCCTGCCGCCACCGGCAGCCTGCCGGAGGGTAGCCTGAAGCCGGCGCCGGTGATCCGCACCGGCCGGATCCAGTCCGAGGCGCTTGGCGCCCCCGGCGCTGCCTCGCGTCCGGCCGCTACGGCGATCCCGGCCCCGACCCCGGCGGCTGCGCCGGGCACCCGGGTCGCCTCGACCGGTGCCCCCGGCTGGAGCGCCCAGGGCGGCACGCAGATCACGGTGTCGAAGAACGACAGCCTGAACCAGATGTCGACGCGCTTCGGCGTGCCCGCTTCGGCGATCCTGTCGGCGAACGGCCTGTCCAACGCCAGCCAGATCACTCCCGGCCGGCAGATCGTGATCCCGGTCTACAACGCCTCCGGGCTGAACCCGGCCGCGGCTCCGATGACCGCCCGGCCGGCCCGGGCTGCCGAGGAGAAGCGCGAGGACGCGCGGCAGGTCGAGGCCAAGGTCGCCTCGAAGCGCGAGGAGGCCAAGGAGGTCGCCAAGCGCGAGGAGGCTTCCAAACGTGAGGAGGCGTCCAAGCGCGCCGCCGCCGAGAAGGAAGCGGACCGCAAGGAGGCGCTGGCTCGGGATACGGCAGCCCGCAAGGTCGCCGAGGACAAGGCTCGCAAGGAAGCGTCTCTGAAGGACGCCGACAAGAAGCATCACGTTCGCCCCGGCCAGATCGCCAAGGCGGACGAGAAGAAGGCCGACCCGAAGGCTGAGGCGAAGGCCAAGGCCGAGGCGAAGGCCCTGGAAGCCAAGGCCGAGGCCAAGGCGGCCGCGAAGGCCGAGGCCACCCAGAAGCTCGCCGAAGCGAAGGCCGCCAAGGAGGCGGCCCAGAAGGCCGCAGCCGCCGAGAAGCCCGAGAAGGTCGCCGCCAAGGAGGCGCCGAAGCCGGTCGCCGCCGCCGCGCCAGCCAAGCCGGAGCCCGCCGCCACCGGGTCCGTCGCGGATGCGACGGCGTCGGAGAGCTTCCGCTGGCCCGCCAAGGGCCGGGTGATCTCGGGCTATGGCACGTCGGGCAACGAAGGCATCAACATCGCGGTGCCGGAGGGCACGCCGGTCAAGGCCGCCGAGGAAGGCACCGTGGCCTATGCCGGCTCGGACGTGAAGGGCTACGGCAAGCTGGTGCTGGTGCGCCACGCCAACGGGTTCGTCTCGGCCTACGCCCATAACGGCGAGATCGACGTGAAGCCCGGCGACAAGGTCAAGCGCGGTCAGACCATCGCGAAGTCCGGCGCCTCCGGTAACGTCACCTCGCCGCAGCTGCACTTCGAGATCCGGAAGGGCGGATCGCCCGTGGATCCGATGTCCCAGCTCGCCAGCAACTGAGACGCCGCAGTCGATGCGGCCCGTGCGGCGGTCCCGAGAGGGGCCGCCGTCCTCGTTCGCGACCGCTGGCTTAAACGATCAAACTCTTGCGATCAGGCTTTGGGGACCTGCAGCGATCCGTCCGGGCTGTGGTGATCCACCGCTTCCGGCAGGGTCTTAGCCAGGGTCGGAAACAGCTGGTCGACCGGGATGCCGAGCTTCGCGGCCATCTGGCGGACCTGCTCGTTGTCCAGGACCTTTTGCAGGTCGTCGGCGGTGATCGGCTCGTTCGGGCCGCGGCCCAGCCAGGAATTGACCTGGCTCTCGTAGCCGGAGCGGCGGAGCTGATCCAGCAGCGCGTTGAGCCCGCCCGGCAGGACCTGCTGGATGATGCCGGGGAGCGCCTTGAGCGCCATCTGCCCCAACGAACCGCCGAGACTGTCGAACAAGCTCACGATGATCCCCCGTCGCTCTCCGTCGGGACAGACCTTAGCGCATGGTTCCGCGTACCGGAACCGGCCGGATGCGCTAGCGATCTGATTCGCAACAGCTTTTCCCAAGCAGCCGGCGCCGCCCTTTAGCGCGAGTCCTCGAGACCGTCGACCGATTCGGCCGGGGCGGCCGATCAAACTAACAGCGGACCTGCGTGCTGAAGTTCGGCTGCGGCTTCAGCCGGCCGTCCTCGCTCTGGGCCGCGACCGCCGCGGGCAGGAACTCGGCGAGCGCCGTCGGCACGCGGCCGGCCGGCAGGCTGAGATCGTAGGCCAGTCGCTCGGTGACCGCATCCGGCAGGCACCCGGCGATCGCGGAGGCCGGGACGAGGCGGTTCTCACCGGAACCGATCCAAGAATCGACGGCTCCGCCGTGGCCCGCCTCGCGCAGCCGATCCAGGAACGCGACGAGGCCGCCCGGGTAGAACTTTGCCAACGCAAGTGCCAGCTTGCCGCTGCCGGCGCTCACGACCGCCCGGTCGGCCGCCGCGACAACGTCGCCGATCAGGGTCTTCACACCGTCGCGCAGGCTCATCGTGTCGTATCCCCGGGTTTGGTCACCACGCTCAAGGTTGGGCGGGACCGGCGGGCGGCAAGAGGCGGCCGGCAACGGTGCATGCGGCAATTGCGCGGCGATCGGCTAGAACATCCGACGCAGCGAGAGGTAATCCATGAAGCGCGTGCAGGCCGGTCTGCTCGACGTCGCCTACCTGGAGGTCGGTCCTGCGGACGGGAAGCCGGCCGTCCTGCTCCACGGCTTCCCGTACGACGTCCGTGCCTACGATGCGGCGGCGGCACGCCTGGCCTCTGCGGGCGTGCGCTGCCTGATCCCGTACCTGCGGGGCTACGGGCCGACCCGGTTCCGCGACCCGCAGACGCCGCGCTCGGGTGAGCAGGCGGCCTTGGGAGCGGATCTCCTGGCCTTCCTGGATGCGCTCGGGATTGGGCGGGCGGTGCTGGCCGGCTACGATTGGGGCGGCCGGGCGGCCTGCGTGGTGGCGGCGCTCTGGCCGGAGCGGGCGACGGGGCTCGTGAGCTGCGGCCTGGGCTACAACATCCAGAATATCCAGGCCTCGGCCCAGCCCGCATCGCCGGAGGCCGAGCACCGGTTGTGGTACCAGTACTACCTTCATGGCGCGCGCGGCCGCGCCGGCCTGGCGGCCAACCGCGCGCAATTCTGCGCCTTACTGTGGCGGCTGTGGTCGCCCTCGTGGTCTTTCTCCGAAGAAACGTTCGCCCAGACCGCACGGTCCTTCGAAGAGAATTCGGATTTCGTCGACGTCGTGGTCCACTCCTATCGCCATCGCTTCGCGCTTGTACCCGGCGATCCGGCGCTGGCCGGAATCGAGGCAAGGCTGGCGGCTCAGCCGGACATCACCGTGCCGTCGGTGGTGCTGCTCGGGGCCGACGACGGGGTCGGGCCGCCTTCTCAGAAAGACACCGACGCCCGGCACTTCACCGGGCCGTACCGACGCGCCATCGTCGCGGGGGTCGGGCACAACTTTCCCCAGGAGTCACCGGAGGCCTTCGCGGAGGCGGTACTCAGCCTGCTGTGACCGTCTGAGCGCGGGGCGTTGCTTTCGGGTAGCCCCTGGCTATAGTCCGCGCGCTTTCAGACAGGTCTGCGGACGCCGCTTCCGGCGGCAGGCCTGCGTGCCAATCGCAGGAGACGCTCGTTGATCACCCCCGCCTTCGCGCAAGGGGCCGCTACGGCCGCTGGCGGAGCGGAGATCGCCTTTCAGGTGATCCCGTTCGTCCTGATCTTCGTGATCATGTATTTCCTGATCCTGCGACCGCAGCAGAAGCGGGTCAAGGACCACCAGGCGCTGATCAAGGCCGTGCGCCGGGACGACACGGTCGTCACCAATGGCGGCCTCGTCGGGCGGGTCGTGAAGGCCGTCGACGACCAGGCGGAGATCGAGGTCGAGATCGCCCCGAACGTCCGCGTACGGGTCGTCCGGACGATGATCTCCGAGGTCCGCGCCAAGGGCGGACCGGCCAAGGCCGTCTGACACCTTCCATGAAGCGGCCGGCGTAACCCGCCGGCCTGACAGAGAAAACATCGGCCGATGCTGCGCTTCTCCCGTGCGAAGATCATCACGACCCTCGCGGCGATCCTGATCGGTCTGATGCTCGCCGTGCCGAGCTTCTTCTCGCCCGAGCAGCGCAAGGGCTTCGTGGCGAGCCTCCCGACCTGGTTCCCGACCTGGATCGTCCCGACCCGGGGCATCGTGCTCGGCCTCGACCTGCAGGGCGGCTCGCAGCTGCTGCTGGAGGTGGACCAGAACGAGCTGATCGCCTCCCAGGCCAAGGCCCTGCGCGACGACGTGCGCCGCACGCTCCAGCAGGAGAACGTCCGGGCCGACGGTGGCATCGGCCTGCTCCAGCGCGGCGTCCAGGTGAAGGTCGCGGACGACGCGGCCCGGGCCAAGGTCCTGCCGAAGCTGCAGGACTTGTCGCTGCCGATCACCACGTCGATCGGCCAGACCGCCGCCCGCACTCTCGACATCACAGAGCAGCCCGGCGGCGTGATCCGCCTGGCGCTCACCGATGCCGGCATCACCGACCGGACACGGCGGGCCGTGAGCCAGGGCATCGAGGTCATCCGCCGGCGGCTCGATTCCACCGGCACCACCGAGCCGTCGATTCAGCAGCAGGGCGCCGACCGGATCCTGATCCAGGTCCCGGGCGAGCAGAACCCGGAGCGCCTGGAAAGGCTGCTCGGCTCCACCGCCAAGCTCGAGTTCCGCATGCTGGCCGACAGCCCCTCGGGCGACGTCGATATGCTGCCCTCCAAGGACGAGAAGGGCGCCAAGGTCCCGGTCGAGCGCCGGGTCATGGCGGATGGCGGCGAGCTGACCGACGCCCAGCCGGCCTTCGACCAGCAGTCGCATGAGCCGATGGTCAGCTTCAAATTCAACCTGCGCGGAGCCCAGCGCTTCGGTCAGGCGACCTCGGAGAATGTCGGCCGGCGCATGGCGATCGTGCTCGACAACGAGGTCGTGTCGGCTCCGGTGATCCGCTCTGCGATCACCGGCGGCTCGGGCCAGATCACCGGTAACTTCACGGTTCAGCAGGCCAACGACCTGTCCGTCCTGCTCCGGGCCGGCGCCCTGCCGGCAAAGTTCACCGTGGTCGAGCGCCGCGTCGTCGGCCCCGGCCTCGGCCGCGACTCGATCCAGGCCGGCAAGCTCGCGACCCTGGTGGCGGCGGGCCTCGTGGTCTGCTTCATGTTCGCCACCTACGGGACCTTCGGGTTCATCGCCAACATCGCCCTGATGGTCCATGTCGGGCTGATCCTGGGCCTGATGTCGGTGCTGGAGGCGACCATGACGCTTCCGGGCATCGCCGGCATCGTGCTCACCATCGGCACGGCGGTGGATTCCAACGTGCTGATCTACGAGCGCATGCGCGAGGAGAGCCATGCCGGCCGCTCGCTGATCTCCGCGCTCCAGGCCGGCTTCGATCGGGCCTTCGCGACGATCATCGACTCGAACTCGACCATGGCGATCGCCGCGCTGATCCTGTTCTTCCTCGGCTCGGGGCCGGTGAAGGGGTTCGCCGTGGTGTTCATCCTCGGCATCCTGACCACGGTCATCACCGCGGTGACGCTGACCCGGATGATGATCGCGGTGTGGTATAAGACGTTCAGGCCGAAGGCCCTGCCGTTCTAAGGCTTCGAATCTTCCGAGGAGGTTGGCCGAGCGATCAGACACCGACCCGTCATCCCGGGGCCGCGAAGCGGAGCCGGGGATCCAGAGCCGCCGCCGGCGCCCGATCCTGTCGCCGCCGTGCGTCTGGATCCCGGGCTCGCCTACGGTGCCCTGGACTGGCGGAGCGAGCGGGATGAGCCCGCGTCGATCATCCGGAGGCCCCTCGCGCCCGATACGCGAACCGAGACGAAACCATGCGCCTGCTCCGCCTCTGGCCCGATGAATCGCATTTCGACTTCATGCGCTTCCGGCGGCTCACCTTTCCGCTCTCGGCGGTGCTGTCGCTCGTCACCGTGGTGCTGTTCCTCACCATCGGGCTGAACTTCGGCATCGACTTCAAGGGCGGCACCCTGGTCGAGCTGCAGGCCAAGTCCGGCACTGCCGACGTGGCTGCGATCCGGCACACCGCGGTGGGCTTCGGCTTCGGCGAGCCGGAGGTGCAGGAACTCGGCAACCAGGGCACCGTGCTGGTCCGCCTGCCGCTCCAGCCCGGCGAGCAGGGCCAGACCGCCGTGATGAACAAGGCGCACGCCGCCTTCGACGCCGATTACGATTTCCGCCGCACGGAGACGGTCGGCCCGCGCGTATCGGGCGAGCTGGTCCAGTCGGGGACGCTCGGCGTCGTGCTGTCGGTGGTCGCGGTGCTGCTCTACCTGTGGTTCCGATTCGAGCGCGAACTGGCGCTCGGCGCCATCGTCGGCACGCTCCACGACATCGTGCTCACGGTCGGCGTGTTCATCATCACCCGTATCGAGTTCAACATGACCTCGATCGCCGCGATCCTGACCATCGTCGGCTACTCGCTCAACGAGACCGTGGTGGTGTTCGACCGGACCCGCGAGCTGATGCGACGCTACAAGACGATCCCTACGGTCGACCTGCTCAACCTGTCGATCAACTCGACCATGTCGCGGACCGTGATGACCTCGATCTCGTCCGGCCTGTCGCTGCTCGCGCTGGTGCTGTTCGGCGGCGAGGCGATCAAGGGCTTCGCCACCGTGATGCTCTGCGGCGTCGTGATCTGCACCTACTCGGCGATCTTCGTGTCGACTCCGGTGTTGATCTATCTGGGGCTGATGCTCTCGGGCGCCCGCGCGGCGGCCGAGCGGTCCGGTGTCCCGCAACCCGCGGAGTAGTTTGTCCCCGAGATGGCCGAGCAGCCGAGTCCGAAGAGTTTCGAGTCCGGCTTCGTGCCGGGGCGCCACATCATCGACACCTACGGCAATGGCGGCTTCCGCTTCGCCGGGATGTCGCATCGCGGCTCGCTCCTGCTCCTGCCGTCGGGCGTTCGGGCGTGGGACGTGACGTCGCCGAAGGCGATCGACCGCACGGCCCTGCGCCCGGTCCAGGCCGAGGCGGCGGAGATCGAGCTGCTGCTGGTCGGCACTGGCCTCGACATCGCGGCGATCGATCCGTCCCTGCGCGGCTGGCTCAAGGATGCCGGCGTCGGGCTGGACGTGATGCAGACCGGGGCGGCGGCCCGAACTTACAACATCCTGGTGGCCGAGAACCGGAAGGTCGCGGCCGCCCTGATCGTGGTCGATTGATGCCGGAGGTCGATGACAAGCCCGCCGAGACCGGCCTGGCTTTCGCGCAGACCCATTGCGAGCAGCTGGTCCGCGACGGAGACCCCGACCGTTATTATGCGACCTTGTTCGCCCCGGCCGCCGCCCGCCCGCACCTCTTCGCCCTCTATGCCTTCAGCCTGACCGTCGCGCGGGTGCGCGAGGCGGCCTCGAACCCGATGGCCGGCGAGATCCGCCTGCAATGGTGGCGCGACGCCCTCCAGGGCGAGGCCCGGGGTGACGTGCGCGCCAACCCGGTTGCGGCGGCGCTCGAGGAGGCGATCCGGGTCAACCGCCTGCTGCGGCAGCCCTTCGTCGACCTGATCGATGCCCGGGTGTTCGACCTCTACGAGGACCCGATGCCCCGGGTGAACGACCTGGAGGGCTATTGCGGCGAGACCGCCTCGGCGCTGTTCCGGTTGGCGAGCCTTGTGATCGGCAACGGCACCGAACCGGGCGGCGCGGGGGCCGCCGGCCATGCCGGCGTCGCCTATGGCATCACCGGGTTGCTCCGCGCCCTGCCGTGGCATGCCCGCTCGGGGCAGGTCTACCTGCCGGCGGACATCCTGGGCCGCTACGGAGTGACCCGCGAGGACATCACCAGCGGCCGCGGCGGCCCCGGCCTGCGTCGGGCCTGCGCCGACCTGCGCGACCTCGCCCGGACCCATCTCAAGGCTTTCGAGGCCGCTCGTCCGGCGATCGCACCGCTCGCCGGTACGGCGTTCCTGCCGGTGGCCCTGGTCGAGCCCTACCTGGCGACGATGGAGCGGGCGAGCTACGACCCGCTCAACACCATCACCGACCTGCCCCGCTGGCGGCGGCTGTGGTGGTTGTGGCGGGCGTCGCGGCGGATTTCTTAGGGGAGGCGACGCCCTTTTCCGGACGCCGGCGACGCAGTGGACGGCGGTCCGGAATCCGGCAGAGGAAGTGTCGCGCAGCAGCACGATCGAGAAGCAACGCAGACGCTTCGCGGCGTCATGTGCTTGGTCTAGGGTCGCTTTCCGCTAACGCTGCATGCGCCCGGGAAAGGGGTGGTGCTCGGGACGGCATCGCCATTGCGAGCGCAGCGAAGCAGCCCGGTGCGACAGCCCACCGGGTCGGCTTTTGAATTCAATCGGTAATGAACCGGCACGAGCTTTGAGAATGGTGCCAGACCATCTTAGGCAGGGATTAGGGTCAGAGGCACGGCGGTGACGAAGCAAGCGTTGCGCGCGGCATCGAGGCGCCACACCGTGCGCACCTGCGGATTGCGTCCATCGGGCGTGACGAGAGGCCCCGCGAAGATCACTTTCACGTCGCCGCGCCCAGACATCGTCTCCACCACGAAGGTGGTGTCCGCCGGGTGATCGAGGAGGGCGGCTGAGGACGTCAGGGGATCGTGCATCCCGAATCCGGAGCGCTTGAAGAAGCGTGCTTTCGGACCCCCTCCGATATGGATTTCATCCAGGAGGTAGCTGCTGATCGTGCGCGGGTCGAGCGATCAGCTCAGAGGCCAGTCCGGGAGGGTCAAGCCGGCCCGCGCTTCACGAGGCGGAGGTCGCTGGCCTCGACCGTCGCGAGGGCGCCCATCGGATGCGCAAACTCGACGTCGCAGGCTTCCCCGTCCCGCCAGATTCCGACGATCGTTCCCTCGGTGCCGGGCTCCATTGTCACGCCGTCGTCAGTTATCGCATGCGCCCTCAGCGCCACCCGGTCGAGGTCCCGAAGGTCCGACTGCGGCTCCTCGCGCCTGACGCTGTAGAATGCGTCGACCGACATGTCGGCGGGATGGCGGGTCGTGCGCGACGACGCAAGGCTTCAGCCTCACAGCACCCGCGCCAAGCCCGGCACCAGCCCCGCCAAACGTATCGGTGGCCCGAGTTCCGGGTCCGCATCGGGGGTCGCCAGCGTCGCGATCCGGCACCGGCCCTCTCGGCTGAGGCCCGTCACCAGGCGCCCGCCCGGTTCGAGGGCCGCGCGCCAGTGCGCCGGGATGGCGTCGACGCTGCCATGGACCAGGATGCGGTCGAAGCCGCCGTCCGGCAGCTCCGGGGCGAGGCCGTCGGCCCGGACGACGTGCACCTCGGACTGGGCGGCGAGCCGCGCGGCGGCCTCATGGGCGAGCGTCGCGTAGCGCTCCAGGCTGAGGACGGCCCCGGCCCCGAGCCGGGCGAGCAGCGCCGTGACGTACCCTGAGCCGGTGCCGATCTCCAGGACACGGAGACCGGGTTCGATCCGCAGCAGCGCCAGCATCTGGGCCACCTGCGTGGGCGCCGTCATCGAGGCGCCGCAGGGCAGCGGCAGGGCGAGGTCGCGCCGAGCCTGGGCGCGGTGGGCCTCGGGGGCGAACGGCTCTCGCGGGACCAGCTCCATGGCCCGCAGGATCGCGGTGTCCCGCATCCCCCGGCCGCGGAGCGCCATGACGAAGGCCGCGTTGCCGGCAGCCTCCTCGAGGCTGCCCAGGTCGATCACGCCGAGAAGGCCTGCGCAAAGCGGGTGAGCGTCGGCTCGTCCGTGAGGTCCAGGCGCAGGGGCGTCACCGAGATCTTCTTCTCGGCGATCGCCTTCAGGTCCGAGCCGTGGCCCGGCTCGAACCGGGCCTTGGCGAAGGCCAGCCAGAAATACGGGTTGCCGCGCCCGTCCATCCTTGCATCGATCGACAGCAGCGCCTGGTTGCGGAAGCCCTGCGCGGCCACCGCAATGCCCTGCACGTCGGCCGGTTCGCAGTCCGGAAAATTCACGTTGATCAGGATGCCGGGCTCGATGCCGGTCTCGAGGATCTTGCGGATCACCTTCGGCCCGTGCTCGCGGGCGCAATCCCACTTGAGATTGGTCCGCCCGCCCGCGCCGTAGGCCTGGCTCAGGGCGATCGAGCGGATGCCGAGGATCGTGCCCTCCATGGCGGCCGCGATCGTGCCCGAATAGGTCACGTCCTCGGCGACGTTCTGGCCGCGGTTGACCCCCGACAGGACGAGATCCGGCCCGTGCTCGCCGAGAATGTGGCGCACGCCCAGGATCACGCAGTCGGACGGCGTGCCCTTCACGGCGAAGCGCTGCTCCGAGACCTGCCGCAGGCGCAGCGGGTCGTTCAGCGACAGCGAGTGCGAGACGCCGGATTGGTCGCTCTCGGGCGCCACCACCCAGACGTCGTCGGACAGCTCCCGGGCGATCTCCTCCAGGGTGGCGAGCCCCGGCGCGTGGATGCCGTCGTCGTTGGTGACTAGGATGCGCATCAGCGGGCCCCTTCGATCCGGTTGAGCCCGCCCATGTAGGGGTGGAGCACCGACGGGATCGTGATGCTCCCGTCCGGGTTCTGGTAGTTCTCCATCACGGCGATGAGGGCGCGGCCGACCGCCACCCCCGAGCCGTTCAGCGTGTGGACATAGGCCGGCTTGCCGTCCTTGCCCCGGTAGCGGGCGTTCATCCGGCGGGCCTGGAACGAGCCGCACACCGAGCACGACGAGATCTCGCGGTGGGTGCGCTGGCCGGGCACCCAGACCTCGATGTCGTAGGTCTTCTGGGACGCGAAGCCCATGTCGCCGGTGCAGAGCGTCATCACCCTGTAGGGCAGATCGAGTTTCTTCAGGACCGCCTCCGCGCAGGTGAGCATGCGCTCGTGCTCGTTGTCGGATTCCTCCGGCGTGGTGATCGAGACTATCTCGACCTTGTTGAACTGGTGCTGGCGCAGCATGCCGCGGGTATCCCGCCCCGCCGCACCGGCCTCGGCCCGGAAGCAGGGCGTGAGCGCGGTGAAGCGCAGGGGCAATTCCTCTTCGCGCAGGATGGATTCGCGGACGAGGTTGGTCAGCGGCACCTCCGCGGTGGGGATGAGCCAGAATTTTTCAGACGTGCTCCGGCCGGCCTCGTCCTGATCTCCCGGGGTCACGCCGATCTCCTGCGCCTTCGGGGCATCGAGACCCTTGAAGACCGAGAACTGATCATCCTCGAATTTCGGCAGCTGCGCGGTGCCGAACATCGCGGCGTCCCGCACCAGTACCGGCGGCGCCACCTCCAAGTACCCGTGCTCCTGCGTGTGCAGGTCGAGCATAAACTGGCCGAGCGCGCGTTCCAGCCGGGCGAGCTGGCCCTTCAGCACCACGAAGCGCGAGCCGGAGAGCTTGGCGGCGGATTCGAAATCCATCAGCCCGTTGGCCTCGCCGAGCTCGAAATGCTCGCGGCCCTCGGTCAGCCGCTCGCGGGTCGAGGCGTGGCTGCGGTAGACCACGTTGCCGTGCTCGTCGGCGCCGTCCGGCACGTCGGACTTGGGCTGGTTCGGGATCGCGGCGAGTTTTTCGGACAGCGCCGCGTCGGCCCGGTCCTGCGCCGCCTTCAAGTCGGCCTCGGCGCTTTTGAGCGCGGCGACCTCGGCCATCAGGTCGGCCGCGCGCGCCTCGTCCTTGGCCTTCTTGGCGCCGCCGATCTCCTTGGCGAGCGCGTTGCGCCGCTCCTGGTTGGCCTGGGCCGCCGAGACCGCGGACTTGCGGGCCTCGTCGAGGCCGATCAGCGCGGACGAGAGCGGCTTGAGGCCCCGGCGGGCGAGGTCGCGGTCGAAGGCGTCCGGGTTGTCCCGGATGGCGCGGATGTCGTGCATCGTGTCGGCTCGGATCTGCGGCGCACGAGGCTCGGCGCGCGCGGCCCCCGCTTTGCCGCATCGCGTCCGGTGGGACAAGCGCAGGCCGTCCTCACGCCTTCGGCGGCGCGATCTTCAGCTGGTCGATCGCCCAGAGCCAGGTGCCGTCCGGCTGCGCGCGGGCGACCTCCACGGACAGCGCGCCGTTGGGCAGCCGGGCGAAGGTCAACGCGAGGGCGCCGTTGCGCACGGGCTCCAGCGTCTCGGGGGCCGGGAAGTCGGACTTGCGCGCCAGCAGGTCCGTGTAGAAGGCCCGGATCTCGGCATGACCCGTGGCCACGACGCGGCCGGCGGCCAGCACCGCGTCAGGCTCGTAGAGCGCCACCAGGCCCTCGACATCGCCGGCATTGGCCCGCTCGTTGAAGAGCTGGGCCAGCGCCGCCGGCTCGGTGGCAGCGTGTCGGTGATCGTGGGCCACGGGCAACTCCTGTGTAGGCTATGAGTGTGTGACATCTCGGGCCGCGCGCCCGGATGTTTGAGATGTCGGCCGCGACGCTGCGGGAAGGTCCGAAACGCCACACGTCCAGCCGGCGCTCATGCGAGCCGCGCCCCGTCGGCATCCTCCACCGAGACCGCCACCGGGATCCCGGCCTTCACGCTCTCCGAGACCGTGCAGAAGCGTTCGAACTGCTCCAGCACCCGGTCGATCCGGGGCATGGCCTCGGCCGCGGCCCCCAGCCGGATGCGCACGTCGATCCCGCCGATCCGCAGGCGGCCCTCCGGGTTGCGTGCCATCCGGCAGGTCGCCTCGGCGGCGACGCCCTGCGCGTCCTGCCGGAACTTGCCGAGGGCGAAGACCAGGCTGGCGCAAAGGCAGTTCGCTACGCCCGATGCCAGCAGCTGCTCGGGGATCGGACCTGTGCCGCCGCCGACCGGGGGCGCCTCGTCGGTGAGGAGGCCCGGAAGGCCCGCACCGAAATCGACGGAGAAGACGTAAGCCCCGACCTGGGTGATCCGGATCGTCGGTCCCGCATCCATCCGCGCCCTCCCGGGGCCGACCCGACCGCCCTCGCGGAGGATTCAACGCCCGATCCGGCTTCGCGTTCGAGCCGCACGGGGACGGATGATTTCCGCCACCGAACGCCGTAGTACGGTTGCTCGACCGATCCGGAAGCGAACCCCCGATCCGATGACGAGCCTCGAGACCCTGATGCCGCTCCTGGAGCGGATCGCCACCGCCCTGGAGCGCGCCGCGCCGCCCGCCCAGCCGGCCTTCGACCCGAACGCCGCCGACGCTTTCCTGTGGGGACCGGAGCGGCGGCTCACCCCGGTGCCACAGGTGGCGCGGGTGGAGATCGGCCTGCTCACCGGCATCGACCGGGCGCGCGACACGCTGATCGAGAACACCGAGCGCTTCGCCCGCGGCCTGCCGGCCAACAACGCCCTGCTGTGGGGCGCCCGCGGCATGGGCAAGTCCTCGCTGGTCAAGGCGGCCCATGCCGAGATCAACGCCCGCCGTCCCGAGGGTGCGCGGCCGATGAAGCTGGTGGAGATCCACCGGGAGGATATCGAGGCCCTGCCCGACTTGATGGCCCTGCTGCGGCCCGACCCGCATCGCTGGCTGGTCTATTGCGACGACCTGTCCTTCGACGGCGACGACACCTCGTACAAGTCGCTCAAGACCGCGCTGGACGGCGGCATCGAGGGCCGGCCTGGGAACGTCCTGTTCTACGCCACCTCGAACCGCCGGCACCTGCTGGCCCGCGACATGGTCGAGAACGAGCGCTCCACGGCGATCAACCCCGGCGAGGCCGTGGAGGAGAAGGTCTCCCTCTCGGACCGGTTCGGCCTCTGGCTCGGCTTCCACAAATGCAGCCAGGACGAGTTCCTGGCGATGATCCGCGCCTATGCCGAGCGCTATGGCCTGGACCTGCCCGCGGAGCGCCTGCGCGCCGAGGCCCTGGAATGGGCCACCACCCGGGGCTCCCGCTCGGGCCGCACCGCCTTCCAGTTCATCCAGGACCTGGCCGGGCGGATGGGGAAGGTGCTGGATTGAGGCGTTTGACCGCCTAGAACATGCGCGGCATCCCGGCGGACGCAGCCTCAGACGGTCATCGGCGGCGGGATCGGTGGATGCGCCGAGATCGGTCCACGCACCGTGTCGTCCCCGTCTCCGGCGCCCCGCCGGGACGACACGGTGAATCGTTCGGCCGCCGTCGTATCTCGGGAGTCGACCTTCGACTGGTCGGCACGGCGCGATACGTCAGGGCATGTTCGGCTTGGGCCTTGCGACCCATCGGCAGCTACGTCGGGCTCGCGCGATACGAGGTGATCGCCTTCGGGAATGATCTGGCTTGAGGGGCGGGGCGCCAACCGGCGATCTCCGTCACCCGCGTATCGCCCGGGGCCCTACCGACCGCTCGACCCGAACCCCCCTGCCCCACGGCCCGAACCCGAACCGGGCTCGTCCTCCAGCACGGTGAGGACCGGCCGGGTCACGCGGGTGAAGACCAGTTGGGCGATCCGGTCGCCCGGCTCGATCCGGATCGGCCGCGCGTCGTCGCGATTCCAGGCCGAGACCATCAGGGGGCCTTCGTAATCCGCGTCGATCACTCCGGTGCCGTTGCCCAGCACCAAGCCGTCCCGGTGGCCGCGTCCGGAGCGCGGGAAGATCAGGCCGCACCAGGCGGGGTCGCGGATCAGCACGCAGAAGCCCGCCGGGATCAGGGCCGGTGCGCCCCGGGGCGGCAGCGTCAGCGGCGCGTCCAGGCAGGCCTGGAGGTCGAGCCCGGCCGCCGCCGCCGAGCCCCAGCGCGGGAAGCCCCAGCCGGGCAGCCGCGGGTCGAGGAGACGCAGGCCGACCTCGGGGAGCTCGTTCACGCGCCGAGCCGTTCGATCGCCTCGGCCAAGGCCAGGGTGCGCCGCGCGGCCTCGACATGGAGGCGCTCGACCATGCGCCCGTCCAGCGCGATGACCCCGTAGGCCTGGGTCTCCGGCGCGTCGAAGGCCGCGGCGACCCGGCGGGCCTCCGCGATCTCGGCCGCGTCGGGTCCGAACGCGGCGTTGGCCGGGCCGATCTGGCTCGGGTGGATCAGCATCTTGCCGTCGAAGCCCAGGTTGCGGCCTTCGGCGCATTCCGCTTCAAATCCCGCCGCGTCGTCGAGACCGGAAAAAACCCCGTCGATTGCCTCGATCTCGTAGGCCCGGGCGGCGGCCAGGACATTCATCAGCCAGGGCACCAGGGCGGCCCGGCCCGGGGGGCGGATCCGGGCCGCCTTCACGAGGTCGTTGGGGCCGATCACCAGGGCGGCGAGCCGTCCATCCACGTCCCGCGCGGCCCCGGCGATCTCGGCGGCGTTCACCACCGCCATCGGGGTCTCGATCATCGCCCAGATCCGCGTCGCCGCGGGCGCCCCAAGCCGGCGCAGGCGGGCGCCCACCGCGATCAGCGCGTCGGAGCTGCGCACCTTCGGCACCAGGATCGCATCCGGGCCGGCGCCGGCCAGCGCCGCGAGGTCAGCCTCGCCGTCCTCGGTCTCGGGCGGGTTGATCCGCACGACCACCTCGCGCGAGCCGAAGCCCGATCCCGAGACCGCCGCGGCCACGAGGGCGCGGGCCTCGGCCTTCTTCTCCGGCGCGACCCCATCTTCCAGGTCGATCAGGATCACGTCGGCGGGCAGCGTGCGCGCCTTGTCGAGGGCGCGGGCGTTGGAGCCGGGCATGGCCAGCACGCTGCGACGGGGACGGATCTCGCTCATCACGCTTCTCCCGGGCCGGCGGCGATGCCCTTGCGGTCGCCGATAGCTTTCCACCGCGTCCCGGGCAAGAACGGATCGCGGGATGCGGGGACGGGATGGCGCGCTGGGTCGCGGGGCTGGACGGCTGCCGAGGCGCCTGGGCGGGGGCGCTCCTCGACCTCGACGATCCCGGTCGGTACCGCTGCGCCCTGTTTCCCGACGTGGCCGCACTCCTCGACGCGCCGGAGCAGCCGCTGATCGTCGGCATCGACGTGCCGATCGGCCTGCCGGACCGGATCGTTTCCGGCGGCCGGGGTGCCGACAGGGCCGCCCGCCTCCGGCTCGGCCCGGCCCGATCGTCCGTGTTCCCGATGCCGGCCCGGGCGGCGGTCTACGCGGCGGATTACGACGCGGCCAAGGCCATCGCCCGGGCGACGAGCGACCCGCCCTTCGCGCCCTCGATCCAGGGCTACAACATCTTCCGCGCCGTCCGCGCGGTGGACACGCTGCTGCGGGCGCGGCCGGTGGCGTTGGCACGCGTCCACGAGGTTCACCCGGAGGTGGCGTTCCACGCCCTGAACGGCCTCCGGCCCCTCGGCCTGCCCAAGAAGGGCGCCCGGGCCCGCGAGGGCCTCGCCCTGCGCCGGAGCCTGCTGGAGGCTGCGGGCTTGCCGGTCGCCCTGATCGAGGTCCGCGCCAAGGGCGTGCCGGCCGACGACCACCTCGACGCCCTCGCCGCCTTGTTGGTGGCACGGGACATCCTCGAGGGCACCGCGGTGCCGCTGCCGGACCCGCCTGAGCGGGATGGGTACGGCCTGCCGGTGGTGATCTGGGCGCCGGCCGCGCGGGTGCTGTGACCCGCCACCTCGAGGTCTTGTGATCGCTCACAACTTGGTGATCGCGGCTGAGCGGTGTCCGTCTGTGGCCTCGTGCTCTAGCTCAATTGCATGAGCGAACCGAACACACCCGCGATCCGCCACATTGCCCGGGCGATCGTCCTCGACCCGCAGGACCGGATCCTGCTGATCGCGTACGCCTCCGTCCACGCCAAGGGGCCGGACGGCGAGCCGCTGCGCTTCTGGTTCATGCCCGGTGGCGGACTGGAACCCGGCGAGGACCACGTCACCGCCTGCCGCAGGGAGCTGGGCGAGGAGATCGGCCGCGATGACGTCGCGATAGGCCCGCAGGTCGCGGCCTGCGACGGCCCGTTCCACCTGTTCCGCCAGTCGCGGGATGCCCGGGAGCGCTACTTCCTGGTCCGCCTGCCCGACGACCGGGTCGATACCAGCCAGCTCGCCGAGACCGAGGACAACCCGGTGATCGGAACCCGCTGGTGGCCGCTGGCCGAACTCAAGGCGAGCGGCGAGCGCGTCGAGCCGGCGGGGCTGGCCGATCTCGCGGCCGATCTCGCGGCCGGGACTATTCCGCCTCGGCCGCGCGTTCTGACTTGGCACGATCGCTGACCCGGATCTCGCATCTGCGAAGATCCCGAACCTCAAGGAGACGGCATGTTCCCTGAATTCCTGACCGAGGGCTACCGCGCGTTCCTGGCCGACCGGTTTCCCACCGAGCGGCGGCGCTTCGCGCAGCTCGCTCAAAGCCAGGAGCCTCAGATCCTGGTGATCAGCTGCTGCGACAGCCGGGTGGCCCCGGAGGCGATCTTCGATGCCGGCCCCGGTGAGTTGTTCGTGATCCGCAACGTGGCCAACATCGTGCCGACCTACGAGCCGGACGGAGCCTATCACGGCACCTCGGCGGCCATCGAGTTCGCGGTCCAGGCGCTCGAGGTGAAGCACATCGTCGTGCTCGGCCACGCCACCTGCGGCGGCATCAAGGCCTTCGCCAACAAGGCCGCGCCGCTCTCGAGCAGCAACTTCATCGGCAAGTGGGTCTCGCTGGTGGGCGCCGCGGAAGCGAAGGCGGGTGATTCGAGCGCGCCGGACTACCTGACCCGGATGGAGCACGCCATGGTCAGCCAGAGCATGGAGAACCTGCTGAGCTTCCCGTTCATCAAGGAGCGGGTCGAGGATGGCCGGCTCAACATCCACGGTGCGCATTTCGGCGTGGCCAACGGCGTGCTGCTGGTCCGGAATCCGGAGACCGGCGACTTCCACCCCGCGGTGGACGATTCCGGCCGCAAGATCCTGCCGACCGCGGTG
Source organism: Methylobacterium sp. CM6246 (assembly GCF_054818005.1). Lineage (NCBI taxonomy): Bacteria > Pseudomonadati > Pseudomonadota > Alphaproteobacteria > Hyphomicrobiales > Methylobacteriaceae > Methylobacterium > Methylobacterium sp. CM6246. Next base: position 2,760,063 of record NZ_JBTXKY010000001.1, on the reverse strand, counting down.
GCTTGCGACTGAGGAACCCCTCGGACGGCTCGACATTCCGGCTTGAGGTGTTCTGCGGGGCGTCTCAGGCCGGGGGGCTGCATACCGGATGCTGCGGTCGCCAACTGGCAGATGCGCGTCGCCGCTCTTCGCGTATCGGTTGTCGCTTGCGAAAGCTGTAAGGCGCTTAAGCGTCTGCAGGGCTCGACGAACGCGCCTCCCCACGAGGGAGAGAGGAAGCAGGTTCCGCACCGATACTTACGGCTTGACGTCTACCATCTGCGGCTCCGCGAGCCCGCAAGGTCGAGTGGCTCGTCGCACCTTCGAACACGATGACGTCTGGCCGCATCTGCTTCCGGGGTGGCTTCGCTGCACCCGCAAGAACGGTGCAGTGCGCGGTCAGAGACAGGGCGAGGCGGCGTGCTCGCGCACGCCGCCTCGCCCTGTCACCCGGCCGGGGCCGGGATATCCTAAACGATCACATGGCGCCCGGCAGACGCTGGGCGTGATCGAAGTGCATCTGCAAGGCCGGCAGGGCCTGCTGGGCGTAGTTGCGCAGGGCCGGGTTCGGGCCGCCCTGGGCGTAGGCCTGCGTCATGGCGATCGACATCTGGTGCGCCTGGATCTGCTGGCTGGCGTAGAGACGGTCGAAGCGTGGGCCGGCCGGGGTCGCGGACAGCTCGGCGAGCATCGCCTGCTGCTCGGGGCTCGGCGGGACGACAGTCGAGGCGCCGGTGGCCATGGCATCGCCGCGTCCGAGGCGACTGCCCGCCGCCGCGCCGCTGGCCGCGCCGGTGCCGACGCCCTGAAGGCCGCCGACCGGGCCGCCCGCCAGGGTTCCGCCGACCACGCCGGTCGCTGCGCCGACGCCTGCGCCGACTGCGCCGCCCGCCACCGCCAGCGGTGCCGTCACGAAGCCGCCGAGGCCTTCGTCCCGGGCCGCCATGTAGTTGCTCTCGCCGCCCGACAGCGCCACGTTGGCGGCGCGATGGTCGCGGATGACTTCCTGGGCGAACGACCGAACCTTGGGATTACGCGACTTCGACAGGGCGATCTGCGAGGACTGGACCTCAAAGGCGTTCGCCTGCATCGACTGCAGGCGGAAATCGTTCGCGCCCTGTGCAAAGGCGGGGGTCGATAGCGCCAGGACGAGCGCGGACGCGGCAGCGTAGTTCTTCAGCATGGAAACCTCGATTACGTGTGAAGACGCGAAGCGGCCCGCGGGGCCAGCAAAGATCCGGTCCTGGTCGAAGGTCCAAGATCTTGCAGCCGAAACGGTACGGCGACACGTTCGCGAATTAGTTCGACAACGGGGCTATCGACTTATGGTTCCTGCCGTTTTTTACTGAGAGCCCGGGATTAGAGGAACTCCATTTGTGTTGAAGGCTCCGTGACCCTGTTCGGAATCCAGATCCTGCGCGCCGCTGCTGCGCTCATGGTGGTCTGGCATCACGCGCGCCACGAGTCCGGGATGATGGCTGCCCGCGGCGCCGGCCCGACCCTCGATCCCGGGACGCTCCTGCCATGGTGGGGCGGGGTCGACCTGTTCTTCGTGATCTCTGGTTTCGTCATCGTCCATGCGAGCGGCCGGCTGTTCGGGGCGCCGGGCGGACGCGCCCGCTTCCTGGCGCACCGGGTCGCCCGGGTCGTCCCCCTGTACTGGCTGGTGAGCCTGATCGTCCTGGCCCTCGCCATCGCGCGCCCCGACTGGCTGGGCGAGGCCGCGGCCCTCGTCAGAGAGCCGGGCACGATCCTGGCCGGATTCCTGTTCTGGCCGGCGGCCCGGCCGGACGGCACCATCCAGCCCCTCTACGGCCTTGGCTGGACCCTCAATTACGAGGTGTTCTTCTACGGCCTCTTCGCCCTGGGGCTGGGCTTCGGCCGGCGCGGCGCCGTGGCCTGGCTCGCCCTTGCGCTGGTGCTGCTGGTGTCCGTGGGTGCGCTCGTGCCCGCCTTGCCGGTGCCGGTCCGGTTCTGGGCGAACCCGATCGTGCTGGAATTCCTGGTCGGGGCTGGGCTCGCCCTCGCCCATCGGGAGGGTCTTCGGCCTGGATCCGGGGTGCGTCTCGGGCTCGGGGTGATGGGTCTCCTGGGTCTAGCCCTGGCCGCCCGCCTGCTCGGCGACGACGGGTCCGCCGACGGGGTCCTCCGCCCCCTGCTCGTCGGCCTGCCATCCGCCCTCCTGGTGACCGCCGCCCTCGGGCCGGCGCGGGATGCCGCTCAGGTCGCGGCCCTGCCCGCCTTGACGCGGGGGCTCGTGATCCTGGGGAACGCCTCCTACGCGCTGTACCTCGTCCACCCCTTCGCGCTGCGCCTCGGGCGCGAGGCGCTGCTGCGGCTCGGCCTCGCCCCGGTCCTGCACCCCTGGGGCAGCGTCGTTGTGATGCTCGCCGGCAGCGTCGCGGCTGCCCTGCTGGTCCACCGGTTCGTCGAGCGGCCGCTGAGCCGCTGGGCGCGCGACCACCTGGATCCCGGCGCCGCGCAAAACCGTGTGCGCCCCGTCCCGGCCCCGGTTCCCACCGGGCCTCGGGCGGATTAGCCTCGCGCACCGGAGGAGGATGCCGCGATGAAGACTTTGCTCGTACCCGTCGCGATGCACGACGGCCTGACCTCCGTGTTCGAGACGACGCGGCTCGCGGCGTCGCGCTTCGGCAGCCTGATCGAGGGCGTATCCCTGCGCCCTGCGCTCGCCGAGTACGTCCCCGTCGACATGGTGGGCGGCATGACCTGGCTGCGCGACGAGGAGGCCGACCGCGCCGAGGCCGAGGAGGCCGGCGGCCGCTTCGTCGCCTTCATGGACGCGGCCGGGATCCCGCGGCACGCCCGCGACGGCCTGTGCATCCCCGAGAAGGTGGCGGATGCCGGGCCGCGCTACCGCTGGCGGCAGGACGTGCCCACCGGCGACGCGTTCCTCGGCCAATACGCCCGGCTGTTCTCGGCCACCGTGGTCGGACGCCCGGGGACCACCGACAACGCCCCGCGGATGACCACCTTCGAGACTGCGCTGTTCGAGGGCGGCCGGCCGATCCTGCTGGCGCCGCCGGTCGCCCCGACGTCGCTTGGAGAAGCGATCCTGATCGCCTGGAACGGCTCTACCGAGACCGCCCGGGCGGTGGCCTTCGCGATGCCGTTCCTGCGACGGGCCGAGCGGGTGCTGGTGCTCAGCGTCGAGGGCGGCATGGTCCCGGGGCCGAGCGCCCAGGACCTCGCCCAGGCGCTGGCCTGCGAGGGCGTGGCCGCCTCGCATCGCTCCCTTCCGTCCGGCCGGCGCGCGCCGGGCGAGACCTTCCTGGCCGAAGCCAAGGCGTTCGACTGCGACCTCCTGATCAAGGGCGCCTACACCCAGAGCCGCCTGCGCCAGATGATCTTCGGAGGTGTCACGAGCCACGTGCTGGCCCATGCCGACATGCCGGTGCTGATGGCGCATTGACCGCGACTGGAACCGTCGTCCGCCCCTGGCGTTCGGCCCCCGCAGCCGGACCAGGATCCCCGTGACGAAATCGCGAACCCGCTTCCTCCTCGCAGCCCTTCTGATGGCCGTGACGGCGACCGCCGTCCGGGCGCAGCCGAGCACCGTCCGGTTCCGCGGTACCATCGTGTGGGCCGAGGCCGACCGCCTGCAGATCCGCCGCGCCGGCGGCAGCACCCTGACCCTGCGGATGAACCCGCGGACCCGGGTCTTCGCGGTGACCGAGGCGGCCGTGCGCAACATCAAGCCCGAGAGCTACGTCAGCGTGCTCGCCGGCTCCGAGGTCGAGCCGCGGCGGGCGACGGCCGTGACCGTGTACTCGCCTTCCGAGCGCGGCTTCGAGGCGGGCAGCCAGACCTGGGATACCGAGCCGGGAGCGACGTTCACGGCTGGCTGGGTCTCGGACCTGCGTGGCGGACGTCCGCTCGGCCTGACCCTGGGCTTCGGCGGCGGTCAGGCCAGCTTCTCGGTTCCCGCCGGGACCCCGGTCACCGCGATGGCGCCCGGCGAGAAGGCCCTGCTGGAGCCCGGCGCGGCCACCACGATCTTCGCCCGGTCCGGGCCGGACGGCGCCCTCGATGTCGGCACGATCGCGGTGGGCCGGCAGGGCGCCGTGCCTTCGTTCTGACCGAAGCTTTGCGCCGGTTGCGTCATCGCTCCGCGCATCCGAGGCGCGCGCCGGCGCGCAGGCTGCGCTACACCGTCGTGCCATGACCGAGTCCGCCTTCCTCCTCGATCCGCGCCTCTCTGCCGACACCGTCGAGGTGGGCGACCTGACCCTCTGCCGCGTCCTGCTGATGGACGATGCCCGGTTCCCCTGGCTGATCCTGGTCCCGCGCCGCCCCGACGTCTCCGAGATCACAGATTTGTCCGAGGCCGATGCCGGGGCACTGTGGCGGGAGATCCGCATCGCCACCGGGGTGATGCAGGCGCTGTCGAAGCCCGACAAGGTCAATGTCGGGGCGTTGGGCAATGTCGTGGCGCAGCTCCACGTCCACGTCATCGGCCGGTTCCGATCCGACCCGGCCTGGCCCGGGCCGGTCTGGGGCTTCGAGACCCGGAAGCCCTACCCGTTCCATGCCCGCGCCCAGCTGATCGAGCGCGCTGGCACCCTGTTCTCCGCGGCCTGAACCCGAATGACCGATCCCCGCGACACCCTCGGCTTCGTCCGCAACCGCCTCGACCGGCACTCGGCCGAGCAGCCCGAGGAGGCGGTGCCTCCGTTCGACGCGCCGGACGCGCGCCTCGTCCTGATCTGCGGCGACCGGATCGTGCTGCGCGGGGCGACCGCGCTGATCACCCCGGCCGAAGCGCCGGACCCGTCCGGCACGCGCATCTTCCTGGGCCATCGGGACGGAAGGCCGGTCTTCGCCGCGTCGGCACCGGCCGAGGCCGCGGAGGGTTTTGCCGCCGGCGAGACCCGTACCCTAGACCTGCGCGCCATCGCGACCGAAAACGCCGTCGAGGCCGAGGAGCTGGGCCTGCTGGCGGTGGCCAAGTCGATGCTCGATTGGCACGCCCGGCACGGCTTCTGCGCCAATTGCGGCACGGCCACCGTGGCGAAGGCCGGGGGCTTCCGCCGGGAATGTCCGTCCTGCAACGCCCACCATTTCCCCCGGGTCGACCCGGTGGTGATCATGCTGGTGCGCCGGGGCGAGACCTGCCTGCTCGGGCGCGGCCCACATTTCCGCCCGCACATGTATTCCTGCCTCGCCGGCTTCCTGGAGCCCGGCGAGACCATCGAGGACGCGGTGCGCCGGGAGGTGTTCGAGGAGACGCGGATCCGGGTCGGCGCGGTCACCTACCGGACCTCGCAGCCCTGGCCGTTCCCGTCCTCGCTGATGCTGGGCTGCGCCGCCGAGGCCCTCGACGGCGACATCGTCACCGATCCGAGCGAATTGGAGGACGCCCGCTGGTTCGACCGCGCCGCGGTCGCCGCCATGCTGGCCGGCACCCATCCCGAGGGCATCCAGTCCCCGCCGCCCATGGCGATCGCCAACTACCTGATGCGGGCGTTCGTGGCCGGCGAGACCTGAGCCACTCGCCGCTTCAGCCCATCGGAAACCGCCGGCGGCATCGACGGCGCTCAACGGTTCCGAGCGGTCCGGTACGCCTCATCCCCACCGCGCTTCCTCACGGCGACCACGGTCACGGTGATCGCCGCATCGCTGACTCGGTAGACCAAGCGGTGCCCGGAGGCGCGTCGATCCGCTCCATCCTGGCTTCGCAGGCGGCCGGAGGGGCCTTTTAGGCCATGACCCGATTGGGGTTGAGGATCGCGACCCGCTCGCCCTGCGCTGCGCTCGACACACCGGCCGGACCCTCCTCCAGATCCGACACGCTCAAAGCCCGGTTCGCCAGCACGGCTCGCATCGCGATCGTCGAGAGATTTCATTCCTCGGGGCGTAACGCGATGCCAGGATCAGTACCGACTTTCGACCCAGGACCGATCCGTCTCGGCCTCAGATCGCCAAACGCTCCGGCACCGTCTCGGGGGCCACCGCCGCCCGCGTCTCCGAAAAGGCCTCGCCGACCATCAGCAGCGCAGGCCCGTCGAGGCCCGCAGCCTCGACCCGGTCGGCAAGGTCGGCGGCGGTGCCGCGCAGCGAGGCCTGGTTCTGGCGGCTGACGTTGAAGACGAGGAGCGCCGGGGTCGCGGGCGCCAGCCCCTCGTCCACGGCCCGGGCCAGCAGCGCCCGGAGCGTGCGCTTGGGCATGTAGACCACCGTGGTGACGCTCGGATCGGCGAGGGCACCCCAGTTCAGGTCGTCCGGCAGGGCGCCGCGGCGGTCGTGGCCGGTGACGAATTGCAGACGGCGGGCAGCGTCGCGGTGGGTCAGCGACAGGCCCAGCGCGGCCGCGGCCCCCTGCGCGGCCGAGATGCCCGGCACCACGGTGACGGGAATGCCCGCAGCCCGGCAGGCATCGATCTCCTCGCCGGCCCGGCCGAACACCAGCGGATCGCCGGATTTCAGCCGCACCACCTGCTTGCCGGTGCGGGCCAGCTGAACCATCAGCGCGTTGATGTCGTCCTGGCGGCAGGACGGGCCGTGACCGGTCTTGCCGACCAGCATGGTCCGCGCCTCCCGGCGGGCATAGTCCAGGATCTCGGGGGCGACGAGGTCGTCGTACAGGATCACGTCGGCGTTGCGCAGCGCCCGCAGGGCCTTGAGCGTGAGCAGCTCCGCGTCGCCCGGACCGGCGCCGACGAGGCTCACCGCGCCGCCCTTCGGCGCCGCCTCAGTCTCCCCCAGCAGCTCGGCGAGGTCCTGTTGCGTCGGAGCGCGGTCCGGCTCCGCGAAGGCGCGATCGGTGAAGCGTTCCCAAAAGCTGCGTCGCTCACTGAACCCGTGGAACCGGGCGGTGACGCCGTCCCGCCAGTCGCGGGCGGCCCCGACCCAGCGACTGAACCCGCGCGGCAGCATCGCCTCGATCCGGGCGCGCACGGTCTGGCCGAAGACCGGCGCCGCGCCCTCCGTGGAGATGCCGACGACCAGGGGCGAGCGGTTGACGATGGCGCCGAACTTGACGTCGCACAGGTGCGGCCGGTCCACCGCGTTGACGATCGCGCCGGCGCCGCGGGCCGCGACTACGAAGGCGACGCAGTCGGCCTCGTCCTCCATGGCGCCGATGCAGAAGGCGGCCCCCCAGAGGTCGTCGGGTGTCCAGGCGCGCTCGTGAAGGGCCACGCTGCCGTCGACGATCTCGTCCGGCACCGCACGGAGCTCGTCGCTGGGCTGCGGCGCGTAGACGTCGACATGGGCGCCTGCGGCGGCCAGGACCTTCACTTTCCAAGGCGCCCCGCCCGAGGATCCGGCGAGCACCACCCGCTTGCCACGCAGGGGCACGAACACCGGCAGCACCGCCAGCGGCTCCAGGCCGGCGGATTGGGTCTCGCGGGGTGCGCGGGCCGCGCGCAGGAGGCTTGGGGTGTCGGTCACGAATCTATCCTGAGCCTACATCGTGCCGGTCATCCCAACCGACAACCTCATCCTGAGGTGCCGCGTCGCCGCTGCCGCTCCGCGCCCGCATCTCAGGATGAGAGGGGCTGGCGGGACGGGCCGATCCGTTCTCGATTGGGCATATATCAAAGAATCATGCGGCGCGGGCAGTCTGGCCGGGGAGCATCTTGCGGATCTCGGGGATGCAGGAGCCGCAATTCGTGCCCGCCTTGCAGGCCGCGCCCACCGCCGCGACGGATCCGGCCCCCGCCGCGATGGTCGCGGCGATCACGTCGGCACCGACCCCATGGCAGGCGCAGACCACCGGGCCGGCCGGCGCGGTGGCGGCACGGCCCGAGAGCAGGGCACGGCGCTCGGCCGCCTCGGGGGCCTCGATGGCGAACAGGGCCTTGGCCGTTTCCCAGTCCGGGCGGGCCTCCGCGGGGGCATAGGCGAGGCACGCGACCAGCCGCGCACCGTCGTAGACGGCGCAGCGGTAGCGGTCGCGGGCATGGTCGGCGTATTCGGCGAGTTCGTAGCCGGCGAGCGCCTCGCTCTGGATCAGCCCGCGGACCATCAGCGCCACGGCGCTGGAACTGGCCGCGGTGGCGAATTGTACGCCCCATCCGCCGGTGATCGCCGCCCGTGCCCACCACCAGCCCTCCGGCAGCGCCACCTGACGGCGCGACAGCAGGAAGCCCCGAGCCCGGTAGGCGACGGGCGCGATGGCGGCAGGCGTCGCCTTCAACTCGGGCTGGCCCGAGACCGGGTCCGGCACGCCGCGGACCAGGCCCCCGACCCGGGCCTTCGACGCGTGGGCGCTGCCCCAGTGCATCGGCATGAACAGGCAGCCCGGTACCACCGTGTCCGTGACCATCACCTCCAATTCGGCTTCGCCGTGCTCGGTCCACAGGCGGGCGATGCCGCCCTCGGTGAGGCCGAGGCCGGCCGCGTCGTCCGGATGCACCTCGACGAACGGCACGGCACGGTGCGCCGAGAGGCGCTGGCTTTTCCCGGTGCGGGTCATCGTGTGCCAGTGGTCGCGCACCCGGCCGGTGTTGAGCACGAACGGGAACGCCTCCGAGACCGCCTGCGCCAGGCCCGGTGGCTGCACCGCCACGAAGCGGGCGCGCCGGTCGAAGGTGTAGAACCGCCCGTCGCCGAACAGCCGGGCCTTGCCCTGCGGCGCGCCCCGCGGGCCGGATCGCTTCGGGATCGGCCATTGCACCGGCAAGGCGCTCTCGTAGGCGGCGTCGCCGATGTCGGTGAGCGCGCCGAGATCGAAGTCGCGGGTGCCGTTGTTCTCGTAGGCCGAGAGCCCGGCATGCTCGCGGAACACCGCCGCCGCGGAGTCGAACGCGAAGGCCCGGCCGTGGCCGAGCCGGCGGCCGATGTCGGACAGCACCGCCCAGTCGGCCCGCGCCTCGCCTGGGGGCGCCAGGAACCGGCGCTGCCGGGAGATCCGCCGTTCGGAATTGGTGACCGTGCCGTCCTTCTCGCCCCAGGCGAGCGCGGGCAGCAGCACCGTAGTCTTGCCGAGACCCCGCACCGTGTCGGAATCGGCCATCACCTCGGAGACGACGTAGAGGTCGAGCCCGTCGAGGGCGTCGCGGATCACGTCGGCCCGCGGCATCGAGACCAGCGGGTTGGTGCCCATCACCCACAGGGCCTTGATCCTGCCCCGGCAGATCGCCTCGAACAGGGCCACCGCCTTCATGCCCTCGCCGGTGACGATCCGGGGCGCACCCCAGAACCGGCGAACCCGGTCCACCTCCTCGGGGGCGAAGTGCATGTGGGCGGCCAGCATGTTGGCCAGACCCCCGACCTCGCGGCCGCCCATGGCGTTGGGCTGGCCGGTGAGCGAGAACGGCCCCATCCCGGTCTCGCCGATGCGGCCGGTGATCAGGTGGCAGTTGATGATGCTGTTGCCCTTGTCGGTCCCCTGGGCCGACTGGTTCACACCCTGCGAGAAGGCGGTGACCACCCGGCGGGTGCCCGCGAACAGGTCGTAGAAGGCGGCGATGTCGGCGAGCGGTACCCCCGTCGCGGCGGCGACCGTCGCCACGTCCGGCGCGATGAGGCGGGCGCGATCCAGGGCGGCATCGAGCCCGGCGGTGTGGGCCTCCACGAAGGCCCGGTCGCGGAAGCCGTTATCCGAAAGGTGCACGAGCAGCCCCGAGAACAGCGCCACGTCGCTGCCGGGCCGGATCCCGAGGAACAGGTCGGCCTCCTGGCCGGTCTGGGTCCGGCGCGGGTCGATCACCACGAACTTGGTGCCCCGACGGGCCTTGGCGTCGGCCATGCGGCGGAACAGCACCGGGTGGCACCAGGCGGCGTTGGACCCGACCATGACGATCAGGTCGGCCTCGTCCAAGTCCTCGTAGCAGCCCGGTACGGTGTCCGAGCCGAAGGCGCGGCGATGGGCCGCCACCGCGCTCGACATGCAGAGCCGCGAATTGGTGTCGACATGCGGCGTGCCGATGAAGCCCTTCGCCAGCTTGTTGGCGACGTAGTAATCCTCGGTGAGAAGCTGCCCCGAGAGGTAGAACGCGATCGATTCCGGACCTTGCGCCTCGGCCACCGCGCGCAGTTTTTCCGACACGGTCGACAGCGCCGCGTCCCACGAGGCCTGGACGCCATCGACCTGCGGGTGGAGCAGGCGGTTCTCCAGCGACAGGGTCTCGCCGAGTGCCGAGCCCTTCGAGCAGAGCCGGCCGAAATTGGCCGGGTGCTCGGAATCGCCCGCGATCGCCGCGCCGCCGTTCCCGTCCGGGGTCGCGAGAACGCCGCACCCGACACCGCAATAGGGGCAGGTTGTCCGCACCGCCGGGTCTGCCACGGACAGGGTCATGGCTGAATCCTCGAAACTTCTGTGTTCGACGGCGGCCGCAAGGGGCGGGCCGCCTATTCCCTCCCCCGCAGAGGGGGGAGGGTTTCACGGGCTCAGTACACGTCGGCCTGGTAGCGGCCAGCCTTCTTGAGTGCGCCGAGATACGCCACCGCGTCCTCGGGGCTCTTGCCCCCGAACTGCGCCGCCACGTCGATGATCGCCCGCTCCACGTCCTTGGCCATGCGCTTGGCATCGCCGCAGACGTAGAAATGCGCGCCGCCTTCGAGCCACTTCCACAGGTCGGCGCCGTTCTCGCGCATCCGGTCCTGGACGTAGGTCTTCTCGCTGCCGTCCCGGGACCAGGCGAGCGACAGGCGGTTGAGCACCTTGTCGTCCTTCAGCGTGTTGAGCTCGTCCTTGTAGAAGAAGTCCGTGGCTTGGCGCTGGTGGCCGTAGAACAGCCAGTTGCGGCCGGGGGCGTTGGTGGCGGCGCGCTCGCGCAGGAACGACCGGAACGGCGCGATGCCAGTGCCGGGGCCGCACATGATCACGTCCTTGGACAGGTCCGCCGGCAGGGCGAAGCCGTGGGCCTTCTGGAGGTAGATCTTCACCTTGGTCTGCTCGGGCAGGCGCTCGCCGAGATGGGTCGAGGCCACGCCGAGCCGCAGCCGGGAGCGGTGGTTGTAGCGCACCGCATCGACGGTCAGCGAGACGCGGCCGGCATCCATCTTGGGCGAGGACGAGATCGAGTAGAGCCTCGGTTGAAGCTCGTCCAAAGCTTCCAAGAAGACCTCCGCGTCGGGCCGGGCGCCGGGGAACTTGTGCAGGGCGCCGAGCACATCGAGATAGGCGGCGTCCCCGTCCGGGTCCTCGCCCGAGGCCAGCGCCTGCGCCTTCTTGCGCGCCGCTCCCGAGGTGAGCAGCGACAGCAGCTGGTAGAGGTTGTCCGGCGCGGCGCCGAGCGCGTAGTCCTTGAGCAGGTGGTCGCGCAGGGTCTGGGTCCCGATCATTCGCTCGGGCCGGGCGCCGAGTTCGGCGATCACCGCGTCCACCAGCGCCGGGGCGTTGGCCGGGAACAGGCCGAGCGAATCGCCGGCCTCGTAGGTGATCGGCGTGCCGTCCAGGCCGATCTCGATGTGCCAGGTCTCCTTCTCGCCGCCCGGCTCGTTGAGTCGGCGGCGGGACAGGAACAGCGCCTCGACCGGGTTCTCGCGGCAGAAGCCCAGGGGGCCGAGATCGGCCGTTTGCTTCGGTGTGTCGCCCTCGGCCATCGGGGTCACGGGCGCGCCGCCTGCGGTGCCGAATTCCTCGTCCAGCTTCTTGAGCATGCGCAGGGTCTCCTTGCCGCCGGGCTGGCAAAGATTCAGGCGCTCCTCGTTCTTCAGGAAGATCGCGTTGGCGTAGTCGGCGCAGTTGTAGCCGCACTGGCCGCAATCCTGCTGGGCCATGGCGGCCATGAGCTTCTGCGGCTCGGGCCGGTCCTTGGCCATCGCCATCCGGTCGCCGATCGGCACGGAGGGGTCGTGCCAGGGCGCGTCGTCGTTGTCGGCCAGCTTGGGGCCGGCGGCGGGGGCCTCGCCCGGCGCTAGGGCTGTGGATCCCGTCACGGCGGGGCCGAGCAGGGCGGCGAAGTAGCCGGAGAGCCACGAGCGCTGGTCGGCGTCGAACGGGGCGGTCTCGGGGATCAGGACGAGGGGGGGCGAGACGTGCTGGGTCATGCGGCGGCCTTCAGGGCGGGCTGTTCCTCGGCGGCGTCCCGCAGGGCTTCGGCGCCGGTGCGGGCGGTGAAGGATTGGAAGCTCTCGTCCGGGCCCTGCCGGCGGGCCAGATAGGTGCGCAGCAGCGCCTCGACCCGGAACGGCGCGTCCTCGGCCTTCACGGCCTTCCAGATCTCGGTGCCGATCTTCGGGTTCTCGGCGAAGCCGCCGCCGACCACGATGTCGTAGCCCTCGACGGTGTCTCCCTCCTCCGAGACGACCACCTTGGCGCCGATCAGCCCGATGTCGCCGATGTAGTGCTGGGCGCAGGAATGATGGCAGCCGGTGAGGTGGACGTTCACCGGCACGTCGAGCTCCGTCACGGTGCGCTCGACGTGGTCGGCGATGATCAGCGCGTGACCCTTGGTGTCGGAGGCGGCGAACTTGCAGCCCCGGGCACCGGTGCAGGCGACGAGACCCGAGCGGATGCCGGCCGCTTTGATGGTCAGGCCGAGTTCGAGGATACGGCTCTCGACCTCCGCCACCCGCGCGTCCGGGACCCCGGAAAAGATGAAATTCTGCCAGACGGTGAGGCGGATCTGGCCGTCGCCGCAGTCGCGGGCGATCTCGGCCAGCGCCCGGACCTCGTCGCTGGTCATCTTGCCGACCGGCAGGACCACGCCGATCCAGTTGAGGCCGGGCTGCTTCTGGGCGTGGACGCCGACATGGGCGAACCGGTCGGTGGGCCGGCGCGGCGCCACGTGGGCCGGATCGACCCGGTCGAGCTTGCGGCCGAGCTTCTCCTCGACGGCGGCGAGGTACGCGTCGAAGCCCCAGGCGTCGAGGACGTACTTCATCCGGCTCTTGTTGCGGTTGGTCCGGTCGCCGTTCTCGATGAACACCCGGATGATCGCGTCCGCGACCACATTGCAGTCTTCGGGCTTGAGCACGATGCCGGTGTCGCGGGCGAGGTCCCGGTGGCCGGAGATGCCGCCGAGCACGAGGCGCATGTAGACGCCCGCCGCCACCGCGGCCCCGTCCAGCACCTCGATCGCCTGGAAGCCGATGTCGTTGGTCTCCTCCAGGGTCGGCATGACGCCGCCGCCGTCGAAGGCGACGTTGAACTTGCGCGGCAGGCCGTAGAGCGAGCGGTCGTTGATGATCCAGTTGTTCCAGGATTTCGCCAGCGGGCGCGTATCCAGCAGCTCCTGGGTGTCGATGCCGGCGGTCGACGAGCCGGTGACGTTGCGGATGTTGTCGGCGCCCGAGCCGCGGGCGGTCAGGCCGATATCCACCAGCCCGTCGAGGAACGGCTGGGCGTGTTCGGGGCCGATCTCGCGGACCTGGAGGTTGGCCCGGGTCGTCACGTGGACGTAGCCGCCGCCGTGCCGGTCGGCGAGGTCGGCGACGCCTGCGAACTGCCAGTGGTGCAGGATGCCGTTGGGGATCCGCAGGCGCGCCATGTAGCTCACCTGGTTCGGCGCCACCCAGAACAGGCCGTGGTAGCGCCAGCGGAAATTGTCCTCGGGCTTGGGCGGCTTGCCGGCGGCGGCGTCCGAGATCAGCCGGTTATGGCCGTCGAACGGGTGCTCGGCGCGCTTCCACTTCTCTTGCTCGCAGAGCTTGCCGCCGTCCTTGACGGTCTTGTCCTGCGCCTTGAGGTGGATCGCGTCCGGCCCGGTGGGCTCGGCCGGCGCCGGCGGGCCCTGCCCGATCGCGAGGCCGCCGGTGAGGCGGGCCGCGGCCACGCCGGAGGCGAACCCTTCGAGATAGCGCTTCTGCTCGGGATTGAAGCCGTCCGGGGCGGTCTGTGGGGTGGTCTCGGCCATCTGCGCCTCCCTGGATCGCTCGCCGCCGAAGTGAACGCCGGTCCGGCGTAAGCGAGCGTGTCAAATCAAAGGCTTAGTACCCCCGGCCGATCGGCCGGGAACCTAAGCGGCGAGCGGCTCGGGCACCGGGCGCCCGAACATCAGGTCGTCGACGTTCCCGACCGGATCGCCGGAGCGGATCAGGCCCTTGCAGGCGCCCTGCTCGGCGATGTCGCCGACGAACACGGCACCGATCAGTCTGCCCTCTCGCACCAGCAGCTTGCGGTAGAGCCCGGCGCCGGGATCGGAGAGGACGATCGCCTCGGCATCTTCGGGGGTGTCCACGAGGCCGGCGGAGAAAACCGGGAGGCCCGAGACCTTGAGGCTGGTGGCAAGCGAGGTGCCGGCATAGGCGGCGCTCTCGCCGGCGAGGTGCCGGGCCAGGATGTCGGCCTGCTCGTAGGCCGGCTCGACCAGCCCGTAGATCAGGCCGCGATGCTCGGCGCATTCCCCGAGGGCGAAGATGTTGGCGTCCGATGTGGTCATCCGGTCATCGACCTTGATGCCGCGGCCGATCTCCAGCCCCGCCCCCTGGGCCAGGGCAACAGAGGGGCGCACCCCCACCGACATCACCACCATGTCGGCCGGGAGCACGGTCCCGTCGGCCAGGATCAGGCGCTCGACCCTGCCGTCGCCCTCGACCCGAGCGGTGTCGGCCTTGAGCAGCACCCGCACGCCGCGGGCCTCCATGGCCCGCTTCACCAGCCCGGCTGCGTGGTGGTCGAGCTGGCGCTCCATCAGCCGGTCCATGACGTGGAGAAGGGTCGTGTCGACCCCCAGACGCGCCAGGCCGACCGCGGCTTCCAGCCCGAGCAGGCCGCCGCCGATGACGATCGCCCGGGCGTGCTGCACGGCGGCCTTGCGGATCGCCGCCACGTCGGCGAGGTCACGGAACGTGATCACCCCGGGAAGGTCCATCCCGGGCTTGGGCAGGCGGATCGGCAGCGATCCCACCGCCAGCACGAGCTTGTCGAAGGGCAGGACGTGGGTCTCTCCCACGATCGCCAGCCCGTTCTCGCGATCGATCTGGGTGACCGGGGCTCCGGTGATCAGGCGGATTCCGTGGGCCGCGTACCAGTCCAGGCCGCGGAAGTCGCAGGCCGCCTCTTCGACTTCGCCGCCCAGCAGCGAGGAGAGCAGGACCCGGTTATAGGCGGCCTTCGGCTCGGCGCCGACGCAGGTCACGTCGAACCGGCCGGGCGATCCTTCGGTCAGGCGCTCGAGGAAGCGGAGCGAGGCCATGCCGTTGCCGACGACGACGAGCCGCTCGCGTGGGAGACCGGTCTCGCCGCGCGTATCGTGTGCGCTGGTATCCATTGGGGATGTCGCCATCTCTCGATCGCGTCGGGGACCTCGATTGCAGGATCGTCGGCGGACCGCCCACGAAAAAGCCGCTGCCGGTTATCCCCCAGGGCAGGCTTGAACCCGCAGGAGAACCGGATCAGCGGCCTCGCTGACGGCGCTGCCCGTCGCCATTGACGGACGCGAGCTATCAAGCAGATCTCATGCCAAGCTGGACCCGCATCGGTAAGGTGTTGTCATGACGCTTGAAATCGCGGCGGCCCATGGGGCCTGGCACGCTGGAGTGTAGCGCATCGCACTGCACAAAAAGTGGGCTGGTGGTCGCTTAAACGATCAGCGCTGTGGCAGTGGAACTGGCGCCCGAGCTGTCTTCAAACACGAGCGCAGACGGCAGCAGGATCGCACTGCACGCTCATTGCGAGCACGGCGAAGCAATCGAGGAACCCTATGCGCTCGTAGCGAGAGCGATCTCGGGTTGCTTCCCTCTACTCGGTGAGACGGAGAAGCAGGAACACGCCGATCGGATCGGATTACATGCCGTGTTCGACTCGGATCTCAGATCAGTGTCGAGAGCATCGCCAGCAGGCCCAGCGTCGGCATGGCGCCGGCCACGAGCACCCAATACCAGGACGGAACACCGCCGGGACGGCGGTTGTCGTTGCTCGCGCGCGGAGCCTTGGCGCCGCGGCGAACATAGCGTCGAAGCTCGATCCGGCTGCGCGGATGCGATGTCGACGATTCGGTATCGAGTTTACGGCATCCGGGCATGGCGTAGTCACAACGGCCGAGACCCGGCAACGTTCCGCGATCTGCCGCATCCCGGCAATGGGCGAATGACGAAATCCACGTGATGTCTGCTGCCACTCAGAGCGCTGTCGCGGCCCGGTAGAGGTCGGGCCTGTAGATGGCCGCCGCTTCGGCATCCGGGTGTCTCCCCGGCGGTAACTGCTGCGAGGCGGCCATCTGCGTCACGAGCCACCGCGCGGCCTCGGGCCGCGGCTCCTGCACGTCGGCGCCGAGGTCGAGACGGCCCGGCATCGGCCGCGTCGCGCCGGCCGCGTCCAGGATCGCATCGCCCGCGAAGCCCCGGGCCACGAGGTCGACGTCGAGGTCGAGATAGGTCCGGTGCGCCAGGCAATGGATCAGGTCGGTGCGGTTGGCCGGGTCCGCGCACCATTGGCCGGCCCGCGCCACCGCCCGGACGAGGGGCAGCAGCGCGTCGTCGAGCCGGCCCGACACGGCAAGGACCTTCTCGGGGGCGTCCGGTGCGAGGTCGCAACCGAGCGCCGCAATCCGCCCGTGGCCGGCCGCCACCGCGACATCGTTCCAGGGCGCGCCCGCGCAGTAGCCGTCGACCAGGCCGCGGGCCAGGGCCTCGACGCTGTGCTGGGGTGGGACCACGACCGTGCGGAAGGCCGACGGGTCGAGGCCGCCGGCCTCGGCGAACAGCCGCAGCTGATAGCTGTGGCAGGAGAACGGATGCACGGTCCCGAGCGTCAGCGGCTGGCCCGCGTCCCGGCGCTCGACCGCCACCCGGGCGAAGGCCCGGGCCACATCCGTCAGGGCCTCGCTCGCCGGGCCCATCGCGGCCCAGAGCCCGCGCGACACCGTGATGGCGTTGCCGTTGGCGCTGAGCTGCAGCGGGACGACGAGGTCGGAGGGCGGTCCCGACAGGGCGAGCCGGCTCGCCAGCGCCAGCGGCGCCAGCATGTGGGCGCCGTCGAGATGGCCCAGCGCGAGGCGGTCGCGCAGGGTCGCCCAGGACGGCTCGGCCGAAAGGTCGAGTTCCAGTCCCTCGGCCCGGGCGAAGCCGAACGCGTGCGCCACGATCAGCGGCGCGGCATCGCAGAGCGGGACGTAGCCGAGCTGAAGCCTCATCCGAGCAGGTCCGCCGTGGTGACGATGGCCCGGGCGATGTCGGCGATCTTGCGCTTCTCGTTCATGGCCTTGCGTCGCAGCTGCTTGTAGGCCTCGTCCTCGGTCAGCCCCTTCAAGTTCATCAGGATGCCCTTGGCGCGCTCGATCAACTTGCGGTCGGCCAGTTCGCCGCGGGCCTCCGACAATTCGCGCTGGAGCCGCGCGAAGGCGTTGAAGCGCAGGATCGCGATATCGAGGATCGACTTGATCCGCTCCGCCCGCAGCCCGTCGACCACGTAGGCCGAGATGCCGGCGTCGACCGCCGCCTGCATCATGGTGGTGTCCGAGCGGTCGACGAACATCGCCACCGGCCGCTCGACTTGCCGAGAGACCCCGGACATCTGCTCCAGGATGTCCCGGCTGGGGCTTTCTAGGTGGATCACCACCACGTCGGGCTTGAGGGCGGTCACCCGCTCCAGAAGGTCGACGGTATCGGGAATCACCACGATTCGACCGATGCCGGCCGCGCGCAAGCCCTCCTCCAGGATCGCCGCGCGGGCGCGGCTCGGGTCGATCACGGCGACGGTGAGGTTGGATTCGGTCATCGGGGCCCGGTCGGGCGGGACTTCTCGAGAGGGCGACCCGGTTCGGGCGCTCTGGCCAAGCAAGGCATATGCCCCGCAGCTGTCGCCAGCGTTACCGCCGCGCAAAGAAACGGTCCAGCTTCCGCCGCAATGCTGGGGGCATTCTTGCGTCGTCGGAACTAGGGCGGGGGTGGTGAAACGGATGCGCAGGCCAGACCCGCTTGCCCTCACGGACGCCGCCACCGGCCGCGTGTCGATGCCGTTCCTGCCGACGTTGGTCGTTGTGGGGATCCTGGGCGTTGCGTCCCTCTACTGCCCGTCGTCGCAGCTGACGCCGCCGCCGGAGGCCCGCGCCGAGCTCGTCGCGCCCGAGGCTCCGTCGCCCACCGCGTTCGTCAAAGCCGCGCCGGTGTCCGTGCCGGTCCGCCGCCCGGCCACCGTGGCCTTCGCCGAAGTCTATCCCCTGGTCCCGACGCAGCCGGCCCGGCCGGCGTTCGCGGCCCAGGCGACGTCGCATATCGCGATCGCAGGCCGCCATGCCTGCCCCGGGCGCCGCTGCCCGGAGATGCCCCAGCGCATGACCGATCCGCTGGCCGCCGCCCGTGCGGAGACCATCGATTCGGATGAGGCCGGGCTGCTGCCCCCCGCCGCCCTGCCCTTCGCGGCCTCCGTGGTTGAACGGCTGAC
The DNA here is from genome assembly GCF_054818005.1 of Methylobacterium sp. CM6246. NCBI lineage: Bacteria > Pseudomonadati > Pseudomonadota > Alphaproteobacteria > Hyphomicrobiales > Methylobacteriaceae > Methylobacterium > Methylobacterium sp. CM6246. Next base: position 2,741,849 of record NZ_JBTXKY010000001.1, on the reverse strand, counting down.
GCCCGCCGCCCGCGTCGTCGGCGATGCGGCCAACCTGATGCGCGACGGGGCGGCCGCCGTGCAGGGATCTGTCGCCCTGGTAGTGGCCGACTGCCTGCGCTGACGCGCTCGCAACTCCGTCCGTACGACACGGCATTCCACTCTACTCGCCGCGCCTCCGGCTCTGGACCTCGCAACCGGGCGTCCTAGGTGCGTTGCAGCGGATGGCCGGGGGATTCCGGCCACGCGGGAGCCGGGGCCGTATGGCTGCACGCATCGAGGATTATGCGCTCGTCGGGGATTGCCGCAGCGCCGCGCTGATCAGCCGGCAGGGCAGTGTCGACTGGCTGTGCTGGCCGCGCTTCGACGCCGCCGCCCTGTTCACCAGCCTGCTCGGGACCGAGGCTCACGGATTCTGGAAGATCTATCCCGAGGCCGAGCATGTCGAGACCAGCTGGGCCTACCGTCCGGGAAGCCTGGTGCTGGAGACCCGGCACACGACGCGGCAGGGCGAGGTCCTGGTCACCGATTTCATGCCGGTTGGCGACGGCGCTCACTTGGTGCGCCTGGTCGAGGGGGTTCATGGGCGCGTCGCCATGCGCATGGAGATGGCGGTGCGATTCGACTACGGCTCCGCGGTGCCGTGGGTCTCGCGCTCGGAACTGGGCGACCTGCGCGCTGTGTCCGGCCCCCACAAGGTCGTGCTGCGCACCGATGTCCACTTGAAGGGCTCGGACGCGCAGACGACGCTATCCGAGTTCACCGTCCATGCCGGCGAACGCTGCCGCTTCGTCCTGAGCTACGGCGCCTCGCACGAGGACGACCCGCATCCGATCGAGCCGCTCAAGACCCTCGAGGCCACCGATCAGGTCTGGCGCGACTGGTCGAGCCGCTGCGCCGGCGGCACCGCCTGGGACCGGATGCTGCAACGCTCGCTGCTGACCCTGAAGGCGCTGATCTACGAGCCCACCGGCGGCATCGTCGCCGCGCCGACCGCGTCCCTGCCCGAGGGGCTCGGCGGTGAGCGGAACTGGGATTACCGCTTCTGCTGGCTGCGCGACTCGACCCTGACGCTCATCGCCCTGATGGATGCGGGCTACATCGACGAGGCGCGCGACTGGCTGGGCTGGCTGCTGCGGGCGGTGGCCGGCAACCCGGAGCAGGCGCACATCCTCTACGGTATCGGCGGCGAGCGGCTGCTGCCGGAGATCGAGCTCGACTGGCTGCCCGGCTACGAGAACTCCAAGCCCGTGCGGATCGGCAACGCCGCGGCCTCGCAGTTCCAGATCGACGTCTATGGCGAGTTGTTCGACGCGCTCTACCAGGCCCATGCCCGCGGCCTGCCGATCAGCAAGGATGGCCTCCGGGTCGGGCTGGCGATCCTGGGCCACCTCGAGAAGGCCTGGCGCTTGCCCGACGAGGGCATCTGGGAGGTGCGCGGCGGCTCGCGTCACTTCACCCACTCGAAGGTGATGGCCTGGGTCGCCTTCGACCGGGCCCTGCGCATGCACGAGATGCACGAATCCGGCGCCACCGAGGGGCAGGCCGTGCGCTGGCGCGCGCTCCGCGACGAGATCCACGCGGAGGTCTGCGCGAAGGGCTTCGACGCCGAACTCAACAGTTTCGTGCAGTCGTACGGATCGAAGGCGCTGGATGCGAGCCTGCTGCTCATCGCCCATACCGGCTTCCTGCCGCAGGACGATCCCCGGGTGGTCGGTACCGTCGCGGCGATCGGCAAGGGACTGATGCGGGACGGCTTCATCCTCCGCTACGAGACGCAGGGGCAGACCACCGACGGCCTGTCCGGCAACGAGGGGGCGTTCCTGCCCTGCACGTTCTGGTATGCCGACAACCTGATCGGCCTCGGCCGGCGGGACGAGGCGCGGGCGATCATCGAGCGCCTGATCGGGATCTGCACCGATCTCGGCCTCGTCAGCGAGGAATACGACGTGCATGCCAAGCGCCTTGTGGGTAACTTCCCCCAGGCATTCACCCATGTGGCGCTCGTCAACACGCTGCTCAGCTATACGCGCGGCGAAGGGCCGGCGGATCGGCAGGGTGGTAAGGCCAACGGAGCCCCTCCCGCCGTCCTGCGGCAGCGTGAAGCCGACAAGCGGCACGCAAGAGGCGAACTGGAAGACGCGACATCATGAGCGGCGCTGATACCCCCGCCAAGGCGGCCCTCGCTGAGATCGATACGCTCAGCATCAACACCATCCGAACGCTCGCCATCGATGCGGTGCAGAAGGCGAATTCCGGCCATGCGGGCGCGCCTATGGGCCTCGCCCCGGTCGCCTACACGCTGTGGAACCGCTACCTCCGCTACGACCCGGCCCATCCGCACTGGCCGAACCGGGACCGCTTCGTGCTGTCCTGCGGTCACGCGTCGATGCTGCTCTACGCCCTGCTGCACCTGGCCAACGTCGCGGAGAGCGACGGCGGCAACGCGGCGGCCGTGACGCTGGACGAGATCAAGAAATTCCGGCAGCTCGACAGCCGCACCCCGGGACATCCCGAGTACCATTTCACCACCGGCGTCGAGACGACCACCGGGCCGCTGGGCCAGGGCGTGGCGAACTCGGTCGGCATGGCGATCGGCGGCCGCTTCCTCGGCCAGCACCTCAACCGGCCCAACCTGCCGCTGTTCGACTACAACGTCTACGCGATCTGCTCGGACGGCGACCTGATGGAGGGCGTCGCCTCGGAGGCCGCCTCGCTCGCCGGCCACCTGCGGCTGGCCAACCTCTGCTGGATCTACGACGACAACACCGTCACCATCGAGGGCCACACCGAACTCGCCTTCGGTGAAGAGGTCGCCACCCGGTTCCTGGCCTATGGCTGGCAGGTGCTGCGGGTCGCCGACGCCAACGACGTGCACGCGATCGCCGGCTCCATCGAGACGTTCCTGGCCACCAACGACCGGCCGACCCTGATCGTCGTCAAGTCGGTGATCGGCTACGGCGCCCCGAAGAAGCAGGGCACGTCGAAGGCGCACTCGGACGCGCTGGGCGAGGAGGAGGTCAAGGGTGCCAAGCGGGCCTACGGCTGGCCTGAAGACGCGCAGTTCCTGGTGCCGGACGGCGTGCACGAGAACTTCCGCGACGGCATCGGCAAGCGCGGCGCCGCGCTCTACGATGCCTGGCAGGATTTGCTGTCCAAGGCCCGGGAGGCCGATGCCGACCACGCCGAGGATCTCGACGCCCTGCTGGAAGGCCGCCTGCCCGACGGCTGGGACAAGGACATCCCGGTGTTCGAGCCCGACGCGAAAGGCCTCGCCACCCGCGAATCGTCCGGCAAGGTCCTCAACGCCATCGCGCAGCACGTGCCGTTCCTGCTCGGCGGCTCGGCCGACCTGGCCCCGTCCAACAAGTCGAACCTGACCTTCGAGGGCGCCGGCTCGTTCGGGCCGTTCTCGCCCGGCGGGCGCAACCTGCATTTCGGGGTGCGCGAGCACGCCATGGGCTCGATCGTGAACGGGCTCGGGCTCTCCGGCCTGCGGGCCTATGGCGCGACCTTCCTGGTGTTTGCCGACTACATGCGGCCGCCGGTCCGGCTCGCCTCCCTGATGGAGCTGCCGATCTTCCACATTTTCACGCACGATTCGATCGGCGTGGGTGAGGATGGACCGACCCACCAGCCGGTCGAGCAGCTGCTGTCGCTGCGTTGCATCCCGGGTCTCGTCACCCTGCGCCCGGCCGACGCGAACGAGGTCGCCGAGGCCTACCGGGTCATCTTCTCGCTCAAAGACCAGCCGGCCGTGCTGGCGCTCTCGCGCCAGCCGCTGCCGACGATGGACCGGACCAAGTTCGGCGCGGCCTCCGGCACCGCCAAGGGTGCCTACGTGCTAGCCGACAGCGACGGGACGCCCGACGTAATCCTGATCGGCACCGGGTCCGAGGTGCAGCTCTGCGTCGGCGCCTACGAGACGCTGAAGGCCGAGGGCGTGAAGGCCCGAGTGGTCTCGATGCCGTCCTGGGACTTGTTCGAGCGCCAGGACCAAGCCTACCGGGATTCCGTGCTGCCCCCCACCGTCAAGGCGCGGGTGACCGTGGAGCAGGGCAGCATCATCGGCTGGGACCGTTACGCCGGAACCGAGGGCACGGTCATCGGCATGGATACGTTCGGCGCCTCGGCGCCGATCAAGGATCTCCAGACCAAGTTCGGCTTTACCCCCGAGAAGGTGCTGGAAGCAGCCCGGGCGCAGCTCGCCAAGCACAAGCGATAACGCGTGATCCCTCCCCTCTGCGGGGAGGGATCAGGGGTGGTGGTGGTTCATACGGAACCGCCGAGCCTCATCCGGCACCACCCCCACCTCCAACGCATCCCCACGAGGGGGAGGCGAGCAGGGCGTGAGTAGGGAAGGACGAGGAACCGACATGAACGCGCTCAAGGCCCTGCACGACGAACAGGATCAGGCGGTTTGGCTGGACTTCGTGGCCCGCGGCTTCGTCCAGAAGGGTGAGCTGAAGCGCCTCGTCGAGGAGGACGGCCTGCGCGGGGTGACGTCCAACCCGTCGATCTTCGAGAAGGCGATCGGCCACTCGGACGAGTACGATGCCAGCCTGAAGGCCGTGCAGGAGACCGGCGACAGCCGCGTCATCGACCTCTACGAGGGCCTGGCCATCGCCGACATCCAGGCTGCCGCCGACGTGCTCCGCCCGGTCTACGAGTCGAGCGACGGGGCGGACGGCTACGTCAGCCTCGAAGTCTCGCCCTACCTGGCGCTCGACACCGAGGCGACGCTGACCGAGGCGCGGCGCCTGCACAAGGCGGTCGCCCGCGACAACCTGATGGTGAAGGTGCCCGCCACCCCGGAGGGCATCCCGGCGATCCGGCAGCTCACGGCCGAGGGCATTTCGATCAACGTGACGCTCCTGTTCTCGCAGGAGGCCTACGAGGCGGTGGCCCGCGCCTTCGTCGACGGGCTCGACGCGCGGGCCAAGGCCGGCCACGACGTCTCGAAAATCGCCAGCGTGGCGAGCTTCTTCATCAGCCGGATCGACGTGCTGGTGGACAAGCTGCTCGACGAGAAGATCGCCCAGGCCAACGACCCCGACGAGAAGGCGGCACTCGGCCAGCTCAAGGGCAAGGTCGCGATCGCCAACGCCAAGCTGGCTTACCAGCGCTACCGGACGATTTTTTCCGAGGCGACCTGGACGTCGCTGTCGGAGAAGGGCGCCAAGGCGCAGCGGCTGCTTTGGGCCTCGACAGGCGTGAAGAACAAGGCCTATCCCGACGTGCTCTACGTCGAGGAGCTGATCGGGCCGAACACCGTCAACACCATGCCGCCTGCCACCATGGACGCGTTCCGCGACCACGGCACCGTGCGGGCGACGATCGAGGAGGACGTGCCGGGCGCCGAGGCGGTCATGACCCGGCTCGCCCGGGCCGGCATCGACATCGAAAAGGTCGCTGAGCAGCTGGTGAAGGAGGGCGTGCGGCTCTTCATCGACGCCGCCGACGACCTGCTCGGCGCGGTCGCCGGCAAGCGTGCGGCGCTGCTGGGCCAGCGCCTCGACGGCCAGAGCCTCGTGATGGACGACAGCCTCGCCGCAGAGGCGAAGAAGACCGTCGAATCCTGGCGGGCGAGCGGCGCCATCCGCCGGCTCTGGGCCGGGGACGCGACGGTCTGGTCCGGCCACGACGAGGCCAGCTGGCTCGGCTGGCTGCACATCGTCGAGGAGGAGCTGGCGAAGGCCGAAGACTACGCCGCCTTTTCCGACTGGGTGAAGCAGGAAGGCTTCACCGACGCCGTGGTGTTGGGGATGGGCGGCTCCAGCCTCGGCCCCGAGGTGCTGAGCCTGACCTACGGACAGCGCGAGGGCTTCCCGAAGCTCCAGGTCCTCGACTCGACCCATCCGGACCAGGTGCGCGCCCTGGAGGCGAGCATCGACCTCGGCCGGACCCTGTTCATCGTCTCGTCCAAGTCCGGCTCGACGCTGGAGCCCAACGTTTTTCGCGATTATTTCCTGGGGCGCGTGAAGGAGACTCTGGGTGACCGGGCGGGCGATCACTTCGTCGCCGTGACCGACCCGGGCTCGGACATGGAGCGCGCCGCTCAAAGAGATAAGTTCAAGAAAATCTTCTACGGCGTGAAGCAGATCGGCGGGCGCTACTCGGTGCTGTCGGCCTTCGGGCTGGTGCCGGCCGCCGCCTTGGGCCTCGACGTGAAGGCGTTCTTGGAGATGGCTCGGATCATGGTTCGCTCCTGCGGACCGGTGGTGCCGCCCGCGCAGAACCCGGGCGTGCTGCTCGGTGCCGCGATGGGCGCGGCGGGTCTCGCCGGACGCGACAAAGTCACGATCATCGCCTCGCCGGGGATCGACAGCTTCGGCGCCTGGGCCGAGCAGCTCATCGCCGAATCGACCGGCAAGCAAGGCAAGGGCCTCGTGCCGGTGGACGGCGAGCCGGCAAGCGTCCCAGCGGTCTACGGCCGCGACCGGTTCTTCATCTACCTGCGCCTCGACGGTCAGGCTCAGGAGGCACAGGACGAGGCCCTGCGCGCCCTGGAGCGCGATGGACACCCGATCGCCCGGATCACCCTCGATTCGATCGAGCAGCTACCGCAGGAATTCTACCGGTTGGAGATGGCGACCGCCGTCGCCGGCGCGGTGCTCGGCATCAACCCGTTCGACCAGCCCGATGTCGAGGCCAGCAAGATCGAGACGAAGAAGCTGTTCTCGGAAGCGGAAGCGAGCGGCGCCCTCCCCGACGAGACGCCGCTGTTCGAGGACGACGCGATCGCCCTCTACGCCGACCCGAAGAATGCTGCGGCCTTGCCGCAGGCCACCGAGGGCCTGGAGGCGGCGCTCAAGGCGCAGATCGCCCGCCTGAAGGACGGTGACTATCTCGGGCTCCTGGCCTACGTCCCGCGCAACCCGAAGGCCGCCGGCATTCTGCAGGAAGCCCGGCTCGCCGTGCGCGACGCCCGGAAGGTTGCGACCTGCCTGGAATTCGGGCCGCGGTTCCTGCACTCGACCGGGCAGGCCTACAAGGGCGGCCCGGATACCGGCGTATTCCTGCAGATTACCTCGGCCCCCTCCGAGGACCTGCCGATTCCCGGCCGGGCGCTGGGCTTCAGCACCGTGGTGGCCGCCCAGGCGCGGGGCGACTTCGCGGTGCTGGCCGAGCGCGGCCGCCGTGCCCTCCGGGTCCACATCAAGGGCGATCTCGACGCTGGGCTGAAGCGCGTGGCGGCGGCGCTCACGGCGGCAGTGGATTAGGCGCCGGCTCTCTCCTTCCCCTTGCGGGGAGGAACCGGAGGTGGAGGTGATTCCGGATGAGGCTCAGCGGTCCCGTCTGAACTGCCCCCACCCCTGACCCCTCTCCGCAAGGGGGAGGGGAAACCCCGAGGAGATGACGACAATGCAACTTGGCATGATCGGCCTCGGCCGGATGGGCGGCAACATCGTCCGGCGCCTCCTGCGCGACGGGCACACGGCCGTGGTCTTCGATCAGAACCCGGCGGCTTTGGCCGCGCTGGTCGAGGCCGGCGCGGTCGGCGCGTCGAGCCTGGAGGATCTGGTCTCCAAGCTGGAAGTGCCGCGCACCGCCTGGGTGATGCTGCCGGCCGGCGCGATCACCGAGGAGGCGGTCAAGACGCTGGGCGGCCTGATGCAGTCCGGCGACTGCATCATCGACGGTGGCAATTCCTTCTACGGCGACGACGTGCGCCGGGGGCTGGAATTGAAGGAGAAGGGTCTGCATTACGTCGATGTCGGCACATCGGGCGGCGTCTGGGGCCTGGAGCGCGGCTACTGCATGATGATCGGCGGCGATACCGAGACCGTCGACCGCCTCGACCCGATCTTCAAGACCCTGGCGCCGGGCATCGGCGACATCCCGAAGACCCCCAACCGCGACGGCCGCGACCCGCGCGCCGAGCAGGGCTACATCCATGCCGGGCCCACCGGCGCCGGCCATTTCGTCAAGATGGTCCATAACGGCATCGAGTACGGCCTCATGCAGGCCTATGCCGAGGGCTTCGACATCCTGAAACACGCCAATGCGGACGCGCTTCCGCCTGAGCGGCGCTTCGACCTGAACATGGGCGACATCGCCGAGGTCTGGCGACGCGGCAGCGTCGTCTCGTCCTGGCTGCTCGACCTGACCGCCCAGGCGCTGGCCGGCGACGAGAGCCTCCACGACTTCTCCGGCTACGTCGAGGATTCCGGCGAGGGCCGTTGGACGATCAACGCTGCCATCGAGGAGAGCGTCCCGGCAACCGTGCTGTCCGCCGCCCTGTACCGCCGCTTCCGCTCGCGCGAGCAGGAGAGCTACGCCGACAAGCTGCTCTCGGCCATGCGCAAGGGGTTCGGCGGCCACCAGGAGCCCAAGAAGTCCTGAAGCCAAGAACTCCTGATCCCAAAGAATCCCGAGGCGCCGATGAGCCTTCCCACCGGAATCCATGTCCTGCCCGATCCGCAGGCGGTCGCCCGCGAGGCGGCCGAGCGGCTGATCGTGGCCTGCGGCGAGACCGACGCCGAGCGGATCGCGCTCTGCCTGGCCGGAGGCTCGACCCCGAAGGTGCTCTACGGCCTGCTCGCCGGCCCGGACTACGCCGCCCGGGTGCCGTGGGAGAGGATCCATTGGTTCTTCGGCGACGACCGCGTGGTCCCCTGGGACGATGAGCGCAGCAATGTCCGGATGGTCCGCGAGGCGTTCGGGCACGGCTCCCGGATCCCCTCGACCCACCTGCACTTCATCCCGTCCGACGCGGGCGTGGAGGCCGGAGCCCGGGCCTACGAGCGGACCCTGCTGGACTTCTACGGGGCCGACAGCCTCGATCCCGCCCGGCCGCTGTTCGACCTGGTGCTGCTCGGCCTTGGCGAGGACGGGCACACGGCTTCCCTGTTTCCGGGCAAGCCGGCCGTCGCCGAGACCGACTGCCTGGTCGCCCCCGTGCCCGAAGCCGGGCTGGCGCCGTTCGTGCCGCGGATCAGCCTGACCCTGCCGGCTCTGGCCTCGTCACGGCACGTCTTGTTCCTGGTCACGGGTGCCGGCAAGCGCGAGGCCCTGGCTCGGATCGCCGACGGGGAGGACCTGCCGGCGGGCCGGGTCACCAGCGTGGGCGACGTGGCTTGGCTGCTCGACGCCGCGGCGGCGCCGTAGGCGGTGATCCGGCGTTACGGTCTGGCAAGGCCGATGCGCTAAGACGGCCTGCCTGCGACGCGACGCGGATCCCGCTGCCTCTCGGGCCGGGGGCATGCCACGAAGAGCCAGATGCGCGCGGGCACCGTCGTCCTTTACACCGACCAGCCCGGCCGCCGCGGCGAACTCCTGCGCGTGCTCGGAGACATTGCCCCCTGCACGGTGCTGAACGCGGCCGCGATGCCGCCCCCCGGCCCCTGCCTCGCCCTGGTGGCGGATGTCGACCTGCTGCAGCCCTCCCCGCTCATCGGCCTGCGGACCCTGATCGCCGCCGCCCCGGCCCTCCCGCGGGTGTTCCTGATGCGCAGCATGGGCGCACGCAGCCTGTCGGCGGCGCGCGGGCTCGGGGCGGGCCTCTGCCTCCCCGTGGATACGCCGGCCGAGACAGTGGCCGAGGCCCTGCTGGCGCAGCTGCCGCCCGTGCCCGGGGAAGTGACGAAGCCGGGCGGGCGCGTCGGGACGCCCCTCGTCGTCCAGGCCGCCGACAAGGCCGGCGCCGTCATCGCCAACCTGCTCGACGCCGCGCGAGCCTCCGGATCGGTCGATGCCGCCCTGGTCGACGACGGCCTTGAGCCGATCCTTGGGGCGATCGGCCAGGGCGGCCTCAACGCCTGGCTCGACACGGTCCGTGCCTACGACGACGCGACCTATCAGCATTGCCTTCTGGTAGCCGGCCTCGCCGCGACCTTCGCGATCGACCTCGGCTTCTCCGACGCCGACCGCCATCAACTCGTGCGCGCCGCCCTCGTGCACGATGTCGGCAAGGCCAAGATTCCCCTGGAGATCCTGAATAAGGCCGGTCCCCTCGACGTGGCGGAGCGGGCCGTGATGCGCGAGCACCCGGCGCTGGGGCACCGGATACTGGTCCAGGCCGGCGGCTTCGACGACGCGGTGCTGAAGGTGGTGCGACACCACCACGAACTCCTCGACGGCTCGGGCTATCCGGACGGGCTCGTGGGTGACGCCATCGACGACATCGTCCGGCTGATCACTGTCTGCGACGTCTACGCCGCGCTGGTCGAGCGCCGCCCCTACCGGGCCCCGATGTCGGCCGCGGCGGCCATGGCGATCCTGCACGGCATGGATGGCAAGCTCGACCGGGCGCTGGTGCGCGCTTTCGAGCGCTCCGTCGCCGGGTCCTGATGGGCGCTGGCGTCCGCGAACGATCGATCTCCCTGAACGGTCCGATCGACGCGGCCTCTCGCGTCACGTCCCCCTTACGAACGCAGCGAAGCGATCCGGGGAGACGCCGATGTCCGGACAACGCGCTGCGCCGGGTCGTTTCGCTGCGCTCGCGATGACGGTCGAGCCTGCAGACGAAGTATGCGGAAACCGCCGCCCACGCACCTCCTGCATTGCGCCGGAACAGCCAGACGCGTGGAACGGCCTGACGCGATTGGTCAACCAAGAAATAAAACCCTCGCGATCCGTCGCTCCGCGCAATCTCATTGCGCGAGGGAGCAGCACGAGACCGAACTTGGCAACCTGTCTCCCGCACCCTGGCGGTAGGATTCGCCGAGCCCGACGGAGGGCTTCGAAGGAGATCGCCATGACCCCGCTAAGCCATCCGGCCGACATCGAGGCGATGATGGCGGATCTGGCGCTCTCGGCCGCTCGCTCTCCTGACGCCTACCTGGCCGCGGCTCGGACGACCCTGACGCAGATCCTGGCGCGCCCGGGGGTCGTGGACCGGACGCGGCTGGCCGCACCGCCGGAGGGTCTGGGCCGCAACCTGCTGTTCGGGACGCGGGCGATCAGCGTCTGGGCCATAGTGTGGAGCCCCGGCGCCATCACGCCGGTGCACGACCACCATTGCTCCTGCTGCTTCGGCCTGCTCAGCGGCAGCCTGCGGGAGACCTGGTATCGCCCGATCAGCGACACCCACGCGGTCGCGACCCGCGATGCGGTCCGGGAGCCAGGCTACGTGGCCTGCATGATGCCCTCGGGGCCGAACCTGCACCGGATCGCCAACGACGGACCAGCGACAGCGATCTCGATCCACGTCTACGGCTACGATCACCGGGAGCAGGCCTCCTCGGTGCATCGCACCTACGAGGTCGCGGCGGGGTGACGGCGGGCGCCTACACGGTGCCCGGCTGAGGCTTTCGGATCTCGCTGATCGGCATCGCGCCGAGCAACCCGGTCAACCCGCGTCTCACGCGTGGTACCGCCTCGAGGCGGTGACTTCCGGCGCAGGGCAGACGTCCGCTACAGGAACGAAAGGCCCCCCGGACCGAGTCGTAACTCGGCTCGACCGTTCGTTCAGTCTCGCAGCAGGACGCCAACATGAGCCTTCGCGTCGGCATCGTCGGGATCAGTGGTTTTGGCGGCGGCGAGGCGTTGCGCCTGATCGCGGGCCACCCGTCCTTCGAGCTCGTCTACGCCGCGGGCGAGGGGAGCGCCGGTAGCCGTTTGGCGGATCGCTATCCCGGTGTGCCGGCTAAGCTGGCTGAGCTGGTGATCGAGAAGTGGGACCCCGGGGCCCTGCCGAAGCTCGACGTGCTGTTCGCGTCGCTACCCACGGGCACCTCGGCCGAGGCGCTGGCGCGCGTCCCCGGGGACGTGAAGATCGTCGATATCGGTGGTGACCACCGCTACGTCGCGGGGTGGGCATACGGCCTGGCCGACATCTGGCCGGCCCGGATCGTGGATCAAGCGCGCGTCGCCAACCCCGGCTGTTTTCCGGCAGCGACCCTGACGGCGCTGGCGCCGTTGCTGGCCGATAAGCTGATCGAGCCCGGCAACATCGTGATCGACGCCAAGACCGGCATTTCCGGTGCCGGTCGGGGCGGTGCGGACAGCCGGTTCGGCTACGCCGAGAGCAACGAGAACCTGGTGCTCTATGGCCTGCTCAATCATGTCCACATGCCCGAAATCGCCGAGACGATCGAGCGGCTGAGCGGTGGCAGCGCGGCCGGGCTGGTGTTCACGCCGCACTTGGTTCCGATGACCCGCGGCGTCCTCGTGACGATCTACTGCCGTGGCCGCGCCACGACGGATCAATGCCTGGAGGCGGCGCGGCGCTTCTACGCCGGACGTGCCTTCGTCCGCGTCACCGACAAGCCGCCGCAGACCAAATGGGCGACCGGCTCGAACCTCGCGTTCGTCAGTTATGCGGCAGATCCCGAGCGCAACCTCGTGATCGCGATGGGCGTGGTCGACAATCTCGGCAAGGGGGCGGCCGGTCAGGCGGTTCAGAATGCGAACCTGATCTGCGGCCTGCCGGAAACCGCAGGGCTCGACGGCGCACCTGTCTGGCCGTGAGGCTTGCACGCGTGCGCGTCGTCGGCTTGAGGCGGTCGGCAGTGCTTCATTGCGCCGGATTCGCCGCGGTCCGGGACCGCGCATCGCCCCGGGTTGCCCCGCCGGTCCCGCGATGGCGCCGGAGGCCACGCCCTGCCTCCTGCTGAAAGACGGCCTCACGTCATGTAGATCGTCGGCACCGCGGTCGTATACTTCATCTCCTCCATGGCGATGGAGGAGGACAGGTTCGAGAATTCGAGCTTCGCGATGAGCCGCTGGTAGACCGCGTCGTAGGTCTCGATATCGGGCACGACGATGCGCAGCAGGTAGTCGATCTCGCCGGTCAGGCGCCAGGCCTCGACGATTTCCGGGAAGCCTGCCACCACCCGGCGGAACGCGTCGGACCAGTCTGCGGCGTGGCGCGGTGCCTTCACGGCGACGAACACCGTGGTCGGGACGTTGACCTTGCGGCGGTCCACCAGGGCGACCCGGCCCCGGATGACGCCGGAGGCCTCCAGCTTCTTGACCCGGCGCCAGCACGGCGCGGCGCTGACGCCGACTCGCTCGGCCAACTCGGCGACCGGCAGCGTCGCGTCCTGCTGCAGGACGTCCAGGATTTTTCGGTCCACCGCGTCCATACGACCATCGCTCCCGCGCGGGGTCCGGGCTGCCGGGGCTACAGGAAGAAGTGCTTCGAGAGCTTCAGCCCCTGGGCCTGGTAGTTCGATCCGGCCCCGGCGCCGTAGAGCGTGCCGGGGATGGCCAGCATCCGCTCGTAGACGAGCCGTCCGACGATCTGGCCGTCCTCCAGCAGGAACGGCACGTCCCGGGAGCGGACTTCGAGCACCGCGCGGGCACCCGCCCCGCCGGCCCCGGCATGGCCGAAGCCCGGGTCGAAGAACCCGGCGTAATGGACCCGGAACTCGCCGACCAGCGGATCGAACGGCACCATCTCGGCGGCGTGGTCGGGGGGGACCTGCACCGATTCCTTGGAGGCCAGGATGTAGAACTGGCCGGGATCGAGGATCAGGGCGCCCGAGCCGTCCGCCGGCAGCGGCTCCCAGAAATCTGCCGCCCGGTGGCGGCCCGGGGCGTCGACGTCCACCAACCCGGTATGGCGCTTGGCCCGGTAGCCGATCAGCCCATCGAACCCGGACAGGTCCACCGAGACCGCGACGCCGCCCTGGAAGGACGGGGCCGCGCAATCGACCAGCGGTGAGCGCAGGTGGAGCTGGCCGAGTTCGGCCTCCGTCAGCCGCGGCGCCCCACGGCGGAAGCGGATCTGCGACAGACGCGATCCGGTGCGGACCAGCACCGGGAAGGTGCGTGGCGAGATCTCGGCATAGAGCGGCCCGGTATAGCCGGGCTCGACCTGGTCGAATGCCTCACCCCGGTCGGTGATGACCCGGGTGAACACGTCGATGCGGCCGGTTGAACTCTTGGGGTTCGCGGCCGCCGCCAGGTCGGCGGGGAGCGCCAGGCCCTCCTGCAGTTCCGCGATGTAGACGCAGCCCGTCTCCAGCACAGCGCCGGGGCGCAGGTCGATCGTGTGCAGCGACAGGCGGTCGACGCAGGCCTGGACCGTCCGGGCCGCCCCCGGCAGGAAGCTGGTGCGGACCCGGTAGGCCGTCGCACCGAGGCGCAGGTCGAGGCTCGCCGGCTGGATCTGGTCCGGCGCGAAGGCGGCGGCGGTGCGGATGCCGCCCGCCTGCGCCAGCGCCGCGATCGCCTCGGCCGGCAGGATGCCGCCACGGATCTCGACGCCCGGATCGGTGGCCTGCGAATCGGCGGCATCCTGCCCTGCGCCCGCGTTCATCGCGCCTCGACTCCTTCGCGCGCCTCCGGGTGGATCCGCGATCCCCGACGTTCTCCGCCCGGACTGGCTAATGCCGGCTTAATCCGGATGGTACGATACGCGCGGCGCGGGACTCGACCCCCCTCGGACGAGGCTGCGGCATCATCCGCGCGAGGTAGTCCGCCGCAATTGACGCCGATTTCACTGGCCACTACCACCGCCAGTGAAGCGCGTTCAATTCGTCTTCATCGAATCGCACCGTTCGAAGAAGGGCCTAATAGGGCGATGTACAAGGCCGAGACGCGGGGAATTCGTGTGACCGTTGAGCCCCGCTTCGTCGAGGAGGAATCCTCGCCGAATGAAAGTCGTTACTTCTTCGCCTATACGGTCGAGATCGTGAACACCGGCAGCGAGCAGGTGCAGCTGCGCTCCCGGCACTGGCGCATCATCGACGGGCACGGGGCCTGCCAGGAAGTGCGGGGCACGGGCGTGGTCGGCAAGCAGCCGGTGCTAGAGCCCGGCGAGTCCTTCTGCTACACGAGCGGCTGCCCGCTCAACACGCCCGACGGCCTGATGGCCGGCAGCTACACCATGGCGACGGTGGCCGGCGAGAGCTTCGAGGCCGAGATTCCCGCCTTCTCCCTCGACAGCCCGCACGTCCGCCGCAGCCTGCACTGAGGTCCCGGCTCCGGGGTCTCGCTCCGGAGGGACCTATGTCTGGGATCGGCGAGCGGCTCAGCCCGCTCGACATGCTCGCTCGCCTCGTGTCGTTCGATACCGAGAGCGACAAACCGAACCTCGCCCTGATCGATTCCGTCTGCGCCTATCTCGACGGTTGGGGTGTCCGTTATCTGCGCCTGCCGAACGCGGCCGGCGACAAGGCCGCCCTGTTCGCCACGATCGGCCCGATGGTCGACGGCGGCGTCGTGCTCTCCGGCCATACCGACGTGGTCCCGGTGGCGGGTCAGGCTTGGACCGGCGACCCGTTCACCCTGCGCGTCGCCGACGGGCGGGCCTACGGTCGTGGCGCCGTCGACATGAAGGCCTTCGACGCCCTGGCGCTGGCGCTGGTGCCCGACATGCTGGCCGCCAGCCTCACGCGGCCGATCCACATCCTGCTGTCCTACGACGAGGAGACCACCTGCCTCGGCTCGATGGATGTGATCACGCGGTTCGGTGCCGACCTCCCGCGGCCCGGCGCCGTGATCGTCGGGGAGCCGACCGGCATGGAGGTCGCGGACGCGCACAAGAGCATCGTCACCTGCCTGACCACCGTACACGGCCACGAGGCCCATTCGGCACGGCCGGCGCTGGGGGCGAACGCGGTCGCGGCGGCCTGCGAGCTGGTCGCCGGCCTGAACCGGATCGCCGACCTGATGATCGAGCGCGGCGACGCCTCCGGGCGCTTCGATCCGGCCGCCACCACGGTCCATGTCGGGACGATCCACGGTGGCACGGCGCGCAACATCCTCGCCAAGGAGTGCCGCTTCCTCTGGGAATACCGCGGCCTGCCGGACCTCGACCCGGCCGAGGTTCCGCGCCTGTTCGGCGAGGTGGTCGAGCGGGTGACGCGCGAGCGCCTGAACCGCTACGGTGAGTACGGGCGAATCGAGACGCTCGAGGAGGTCGATATTCCTGGGCTCGCACCAGATCCAGGCTCAGAGGCCGAACGGCTGTGCCTGCGGCTCGCGGGGCGCAACCGCACCATCGCGGTGCCCTACGCCACGGAGGCCGGTCGCTTCCAGCAGGCCGGGATCGCGACCGTCGTCTGCGGCCCCGGCGACATCGCCCAGGCCCACCAACCCGACGAGTTCATCACCCTCGACGCGCTCGGCAAGGGCGAGCGGTTCCTGAGGGCCCTGATCGAGGCTTGTGCGTCATGAACGCGCTGATCGGCATCACCATCAAGCTGCGCCCGCTGGAACGCGAGGACCTGCGCTTCGTCCACCAGCTGAACAACAACGACAGCATCATGCGCTACTGGTTCGAGGAGGCCTACGAGTCCTTCGCCGAGCTGCAGCAGCTCTACGAGCGCAACATCCACAACCAGACCGAGCGCCGCTTCATCGTGGCCGATCCGAGCGGCGAACCGGCGGGGCTGATCGAGCTCGTGGAGATCAACCACCTGCACCGGCGCTGCGAGTTCCAGATCGCGATCCACCCCAGCTTCCAGGGCCGTGGCTATGCTTGGCAGGCGACCCGGATCGCCATGGATTACGCGTTCAGCGTGCTCAACATCCACAAGCTGTACCTACACGTGGACCGGGACAATGCCCGGGCCGTGCGGATCTACGAGCGCTGCGGCTTCCATCCCGAAGGCGTGCTCAAGGACGAGTTCTTCGTGAACGGCCGCTATCGCGACGCCGTGCGGATGTGCCTGTTCCAGCCGGATTATCTCAAGAACCGCGGCAGCGGCGACATCGCCGAACCGGTGCTGAAAGTCTGATCCCGCGGCGGATGCGGGAGGGGCCGCGCGGACCCCTCCCGGACCTCTGCTTAGTTGCGGCCGGCGCCGGGCTCGCGGCCGACCCTTCCGGCTCCCTGCGCTGCGCCGCCCTGAGCGCCACCGGCATTCATGCCGCCGCGCTCGGTGTTGCCCATCCGGCCACCGTCGTTGTTGGCCGGCCGCGCGCCACCCTGCTGGTCGCCGCGCTCGGAGGCATCGCGGATGCCGTCCTGTCGGCCGCCCCGCATGTCGCCGCTACGCGTGCCGTCGTCCCGGCCCTGGCGATTGGCCGTCCGATCCCTGTCGCCGCCGTCAGTATTGCGGGCGCCGTCGCGCTGATCGCGACGGTCCGTGCGGACGCCGGCGCGGGTCTCGGCCCGGAAGCCGGCATTGACCGTGCCGCCGCCGCTCAGGCGACGGTATTCATCGGAGCCGTAGCGCACCCTCTGGCCGCGGATCGTCACGAACCGCTCCTCGCGCACCGATACCAGGCGGCGATACTCGGGCGAGCCGTACACGACACGCTGGCCCCGGATGGTCACGAAGCGTTCCCGCGGCCGGCTCTCGCGGACGCCGACGAGGCGGCGGTACTCGGGCGAGCCATAGAGGACGCGCTGCCCGCGGATCACCACGTACCGGACCCGAGGCCCCCGATTCTCGGTAACGATCAGGCGGCGGTACTCGGGCGATCCGTAGACCACCCGGTGGCCGCCGATCACCACGAACCGGCCCTCGCGGCGGACGCCGCCTCCGACTCGATCCGACCGGACATCGGTCCGGCGCTCCGTGCGGCTCTCGCTGCGCCCACCCCGGATCTCGGCGCGCTCGCCCCGCGCACCATCCCGGCCGCCGCGCGCACCGGCTTCCGAGTCGGCCCGCCCGCGATCCTGGGCTGCCCGGTCACCGGAAGCCCGGTTGCCGTTCCCACCCTGCGCGGCCCGGCCGATCTCCGCACCGGTGCGTCCCGCTGCCGCCTGATCGGCGGCCTGTGACGCGGTCCGGTCGGACCCGGTCCGCAGGCTCGATGCCGAGCCGCCGGCTTCGGCCCGGCCGGCCATCCCGGTGCCGCGATCGGCCCCGCCCGGCTGCTGCGCATAGGCCGAGGTGCTGATCAGCAGCGCGGCCAACCCGATCGACAACGTTCGCATGGCGTCTCCTCCGATATTGAAGCAGCCACGCAACGTCGAAGGTCCGAAAACGGTTCTGTCCGGGATCCTTAAAAATTCGCGCATCGAATACTGAGGTGACAGCGTTTCGCGCGGAGAAGCTTGACCGTTATCGGTAGCCGAGACCGGAAGATCGGTCTTGCTGGCTAAGTATCTACTGGTTCGACTGCGCGCCGATTTCGGCTTCGACCTCCTGCGGGTCGAGGTCGTAGCGGCGGGAGCAGAACTCGCAGGTGATGACGATGCGCCCGTCATCCGCGATGATGTCGCGCCGCTCCTGAGGCGAGAACGAGCGGATCATGCCCATGACGCGCTCCTGGGAGCAACGGCAGGCCTCGTGCACCGGCTGACGGTCGAACACACGCACGCCGCGCTCGTGGAACAGCCGGTAGAGCAGGCGCTCGCTGGACACGTTCGGATCGACCAGCTCGTGGTCCTCGACCGTGCCGACGAGAGAACGCGCCTCGACCCAAGCATCGTCCTCGACAGCTTGACCGGACAGATGCGTATGTCCCTCCGGGATGTCGCCCGGCGGCAGATCGGCGAGGCGGGCGCGGTCGATCGACTGCGGCAGGAACTGCACGATCAGGCCGCCGGCCCGCCACCGGGCAGCCCCCTCCTCCACCGCCTCGGCGACCGCGAGGCGCACCTGGGTCGGGATCTGCTCGGACTGCCGGAAATACTGGTGCGCAGCCTCCTCCAGGCTCTGGCCTTCGAGGGCGACGACGCCCTGGTAGCGGCTGGACGCGGAGCCCTGGTCGATGGTCATGGCGAGGTGGCCCGCACCGATCAGGTCGGCGTCCTTCAGCGGGCGCTCGCCCAGGGCGGCGACCCGGTCGGCGTCGAACCGCGCGGTGGCGCGCAGGCGATCGGGCGCCTCGAAGTCGACGACGATCATCGCCACCGGACCGTCGGTCTTGGTCTGGAGCTGGAAGCGGCCCTCGAACTTGAGCGACGAGCCCAGCAGCACGGTCAGGGCGGCGGCCTCGCCCAGAAGCCGGGCGACGGCATCCGGGTAGCCGTGACGGCGCAGGATCGTATCCACCGAGGGGCCGAGCCGGACCAGCCGCCCGCGTACGTCGAGGGCTTCCACGGCAAAGGGCAGTACGGCATCGTCCGCGCCGTCATGGCCGTTGCCGACCGCCTGCACCTGGGATTGCGACTCTGTTCCTGAGGTCATGCCCGCTCCGATCGATCCATTCGGCGCCCGCGACGGCCGCTCCGACAGGCCGGGGCGCGGGTCCCGCTCCCGCAGGGAGGGGAATGGCGTGAGGAAGAGGACCCGTCTGGAGCGATCTGTTCCCTCACCCCGCCCGCGCCGGCACGGGAGAAGGGGCGCATCGCGCCACATCCGTCGCCGGGATACTGCCGTCCGGCAGCCGTGATGGGGAGGCGGGCCGCGAAAGCCGCCCGCTCACCCGTATATGGGGCGGCATTCCGACATTCGCGACCGCCCCGCCTCGAAAATCGGGACCGGTGCGGTGCGCGAGCCTGCGTTCAGGGCGTCTCCGCGCCCAGGCACCAGGCCAGGATCCCCTTCTGCGCGTGCAGGCGGTTCTCGGCCTCGTCGAAAACCACGGAGCGCGGCCCATCCATGATCTCGGCCGTGACTTCCTCGCCGCGGTGGGCCGGCAGGCAGTGCATGAAGATCGCGTCCGGGTTGGCGGCCGCCATCAGCTTGGCGTTCACCTGATAGGGGTTCAGCAGGTTGTGGCGGTGGCCTTCGTCGTCGTCGCCCATCGAGACCCAGCAATCCGTCACCACGGCGTCGGCGCCGGCCACGGCCGCGAAGGCGTCGGTGCCGACATTGACCGTCGCGCCTTCGCGCTTCGCCCAGGCGATCAGGCCGGGCGGGGGGGCGAGCTCGGGCGGGCTGGCGATGTTGAGACGGAAATCGAGCCGCGCGGCCGCGTGGACCCAACTCGCCAGAACGTTGTTCGAATCACCCGACCACGCCACCGTGCGGCCCTTGATCGGCCCGCGATGCTCCTCGAAGGTCATCACGTCGGCCATGATCTGGCACGGATGCGAGACCTTGGTCAGCGCGTTGATCACCGGCACGGTCGCGTGCTCGGCCAGTTCCAGCATCTGGCCGTGGTCGAGGATGCGGATCATGATCGCGTCAACGAAGCGCGACAGGACCTGGGCGGTGTCGCCGATGGTCTCGCCCCGGCCGAGCTGCATCTCGGAGCCGGTCAGCATCAGGGTCTCACCGCCGAGTTCACGCATCGCCACGTCGAACGAGACGCGCGTCCGGGTCGAGGGCCGGTCGAACACCATCGCGAGGGTCTTGCCGACCAGGGGACGCTCGGCGGCGCGCTCACCCTTGCGGCGGCGCGCCTTGATGGCAGCGCTCGCGTCGAGCACCCCGCGCAGCTGCGCTCCGGAGAAGTCCTTGAGGTCGAGGAAGTGGCGGGGGCCGGCACCGTTCAGGTGCGGGACTGGGGCACGCGCCCGGCCGTCAATCTGGGCTTTCATCGCGTCACGTTCGCTAGAGCCTGCTCCACGATCACCTGATCATGAACGACACTCTATCTCCTGGTGAGGGGCATTCTCGTCACGCACGGCGGGATCGACCGTGCCCGAAAATGCTTCGCACCGCCCGGCACCGGAACGCGGCGCTGGGCGGTGATTCGTAGAAGCGGGATCGGCCTGCTATTCGGCCGCCCCGCGCAGAGCTGCGAAGGAGGAGGCGGTCTCGTCCAGCCGCCGGACCGCCTCGTCGATCTCGCTGTCGCCGACGATCAGCGGTGGCAGCAGGCGGACGATGTTGTCGCCCGCCGGGATAACCAGAAGATGTGCGGCCCGGGCGGCGGCGGCAAAATCCGTGTTCGGCACGCCGAGCTTGAGGCCGAGCATCAGTCCCTCGCCTCGGACCTCTTGGAATACGTGCGGGTGGCGGTCGCGCAGGGCGGCCAGCTTCTGCTTGAGCAGCAGCCCGGCATGGGCGACGCGGTCGAGGAACCCATCCGCCAGCACCACGTCGAGAACGGCGTTGCCGACCGCCATGGCGAGCGGGTTGCCGCCGAAGGTGGTGCCGTGGCTGCCGGCAGTCATGCCGCGGGCTGCCTCGCGGGTGGCGAGACAGGCGCCCATCGGGAAGCCGCCGCCGATGCCCTTGGCCACGCTCATGATGTCCGGGGTGATGCCGGACCATTCGTGCGCAAACAGCTTGCCGGTGCGCCCGACACCGGTCTGGACCTCGTCCATGATCAGCAGCAGGCCGTGCGCGTCGCAGATCTCGCGCAGGCGGCGCAGATCCGCATGCGGGATCACCCGCACGCCGCCCTCGCCCTGGATCGGCTCGATCATCAGGGCGGCCGTCTCCTCGCCGATCACGGCCTCCAGAGCCGCGAAGTCGCCGGCCGGGACCTGATCGAAGCCTTCGACCTTGGGGCCGAACCCCTCGATGTATTTCTGCTGGCCGCCTGCCGCGAGGGTCGCCAGGGTCCGGCCGTGGAAGGCGCCCGCGAAGGTGACGATCCGGTAGCGCTCCGGATTGCCGCCGGCCGCGTGATACTTCCGGGCGATCTTGATCGCCGCCTCGTTGGCCTCCGCCCCCGAGTTGCAGAAGAACGCCACGTCCGCAAAGGTCGCGTCCACGAGACGCCGCCCGAAGCGCTCGCCGCCCGGGATCTCGAACAGGTTCGACGTATGCCAGATCCGGCTGGCCTGCTCGGTGAGCGCGCCGACGAGGTGCGGATGGGCGTGGCCGAGGCCGTTGACCGCGATGCCGGCGCCGAAATCGAGATATCGCTCCCCGGCCTCCGTCACGAGCCAGGCGCCCTCGCCGCGCTCGAAAGCGAGCGGCGCGCGGACGTAGGTCGGCAGAAGGGCTGACGTCACGGATCCCGTCTCCGTCTCTCAAGGCACCGGAGCAAGCATTGTGCCGGCTCCAAATGAAAGTGCCGCCTCGTTATGGGCGGCACGCGCGCGATTACTATGAAACGGCCGGCTCCTGTCAACGTTGCGACGTCGGTTCAGGGTGCGCGGCAGCTCTGCGCGATGCTTGCGCGGATCGGATTTCAGCGGTGTGACACCCGGCCGATGCCCTTGCGCGGCAGGGTGCGGACATGCTCCTGCTGCCGCAGATTCGAGTTGGCGCGGGAGAATCCCATGAGCACGATCAAGGACCGTCTGGAGAGCCTGGGCCTTACCCTGCCGAAGGCGGCGGCACCGGTGGCCAACTACGTGCCGTTCGTGCGCACCGGCAACCTCGTGGTCATCTCCGGCCAGGTCTGCTTCGGCGCGGACGGGACCATCGCCCCCGAGCACAAGGGCAAGGTCGGCGGCGACGTCTCGGCCGAGGCCGGCAAGGCGGCGGCTCGGCTCTGCGCCCTCAACGTCCTGGCTCAGCTCGAGGCTGCGGTGGGTGACCTCGACCGGGCCCTGGAGCAATGCGTGCGGCTGGGCGGCTTCATCAATGCGGCCCCGGGCTTCTCCGCGGTCGCCGGGGTGATGAACGGTGCCTCCGACCTGATGGTCGAGCTGCTGGGCGACAGCGGACGCCATGCCCGCTCGACGGTCGGCGTCGCCGAATTGCCCCTCGACGCCGCGGTCGAGGTCGAGGCGATCTTCGAGGTCCGCTGAGCGTGGCTGCGCCCGACTGGCTCACCGCGCGGCCGATCGCCCATCGCGGGTTGCACGACCGGGCGGCGGGTCGGCCGGAGAACACCCTGGCTGCCGCCCGTGCGGCGGTGGCGGGGGGCTTTGCCATCGAATGCGACGTTCAACTGAGCGCCGATGGCGAGGCGATGGTGTTCCACGACGCGGCGCTGGGCCGGCTGACCGGGGCGAGCGAGGCGATCGGGACCAAATCGGCGGCCGAACTCGGGGCGCTCGTTGTCGGCGGGACCGCCGAGACGATCCCGACCCTGTCGGCCTTCCTGGCGGCGGTGGCTGGGGCGGTCCCGGTCGTGATCGAGGTCAAGTCCCGCTACGATGGAGACCTGCGGCTGGCGACCCGTGCGGCGGAGATCGCCGTGGCTTCGGGCGGCCCCGTGGCGATGAAGTCCTTCGACCCGCAGGTGGTGGCCGCCTTGCGGGATCTCTGCCCGCCCGCAATGCCCCGTGGGATCGTGGCCGAGACCACCCAGGACGACCCTGCCTATGCCGCCCTCCCCTGGGCGACGCGCCGGGCCCTGTCCAACCTGCTGCACTTTTCGGAGTCGCGGCCCGACTTCCTGTCCTGGCGGGTCGACGACCTCCCCTGCGCGCCGACCTACCTGTGCCGGCTCCTCAGCCGCATCCCGGTGATGGCCTGGACGGTGCGGACCGAGGACCAGCGCATCCGCGCGGGCGCGCACGCGGACCAGATGGTGTTCGAGGGTTTCGTCCCGTGATCGATGCGGGCCGTTCGGTTTTGCCGCCCGACGGTGTGACGCCGTCGTCCATCTGACAAGTCCGCCGGGCAGCCGCGCGCATCCGCCCGCTTGCCCGGCTGCCCGGCCCGGCTAGATTGGGCGCATGAAGCAAACACCCGGGCCGGCGCCGGAGACCTCCTCGCTCACCGTGCGGGCGATGACCGGCTTGAAGGAGATCGGCGCCGCGGCCTGGGATGCCTGCGCGTTCTCCTCCGAGACCTTGGCGGCGGGCGACGAGACTCACAACCCGTTCGTCTCGCACGCCTTCCTGTCGGCGCTGGAGGAATCCGGCTGCGTCGCGCGCAAGACCGGCTGGCTGCCGCTCCACGTGGCGGTGGAGCGCGAAGGTACGCTGCTCGGGGTGGCGCCTTGCTATCTGAAGTCGCACAGCCAGGGCGAGTACGTGTTCGATCACGGCTGGGCCGATGCCTACGAGCGGGTCGGCGGCGCCTATTATCCGAAGCTGCAGGTCAGCGTGCCGTTCACCCCCGTGAGCGGCCCGCGTTTCCTGATCGCCCCGGGCGCCGATCCGGACGAGGCGACCGCCGGGCTGGTCGCCGGCCTGCGGGCGCTCCGGGCCGAGACCAAGGCGTCGTCGATCCACGTCACCTTCATGCGCGAGGCCGAGTGGGAGCGGGCCGGAGCCGCTGGCTTCCTGCAGCGCACCGACCAGCAGTTCCACTGGGAGAATGCCGGCTACGCGAGCTTCGATGATTTCCTCAACGCGCTCGCATCCCGAAAACGAAAGACCATCCGCAAGGAGCGGCGCGACGCGCTAGCCCCCGGGATCACCGTCGAGCACCTGACCGGCGCCGACATCACCGAGGTCCATTGGGATGCGTTCTACGCCTTCTACATGGATACGGGCGCGCGCAAATGGGGGCGGCCCTACCTCAACCGCCGGTTCTTCTCGCTCCTGTCCGAGCGCATGGCCGACCGGGTTCTGCTGATCATGGCCCGCCGCGGTGACGCCTACATCGCCGGCGCGATCAACCTGATCGGCGACACGGCGCTGTACGGACGCAACTGGGGCTGCATCGAGGACCACCCGTTCCTGCATTTCGAGATCTGCTACTATCAGGCGATCGACTTTGCGATCCGCCGCGGGCTCAAGCGGGTCGAGGCCGGGGCGCAGGGGGAGCACAAGCTGGCCCGCGGCTACAGGCCGGTGCTGATGCACTCCGCCCACGACATCGCCGACCCGGCCTTCCGCCGGGCGGTGGCCGATTATTTGCAGCGGGAGCGCGCCCACGTCGCCGAGGCGGTCGACGTCCTCGACACGCTCACGCCGTTCCGGCGCACCGAGGCGGACGCCGTCGGCGACGCTGAGGCCCGGTCCACGCCTTCGTCCCCCGAGAGCCCGAGCACATGAGCCCGATCGACCACATCAAGACCTATGCCGACGAGCTGACGGCCCTGCGCCGCGACCTGCACGCCCACCCGGAGCTGGGCTTCGAGGAGGTACGCACCGCCGGCATCGTCGCCGATCTCCTGGAGCAGTACGGCTGCGAGGTGCATCGCGGCGTCGGCGGCACCGGCGTGGTCGGGCTCCTGAAGGGCCGCACCGATAATGGCCGCCGGATCGGCCTGCGCGCCGACATGGACGCCCTGCCGATCGAAGAGGAGACCAACCTCCCCTATCGCTCGACCTACGCGGGCAAGATGCACGCCTGCGGTCATGACGGCCACACGACGATGCTGGTCGGCGCGGCGCGCTACCTCGCCGAGACCCGTGACTTCGACGGCACGGCCGTGTTCGTGTTCCAGCCCGCCGAAGAGGGCCGCGGCGGCGCCCGGGCGATGCTGAAGGACGGGCTGTTCGAGCGCTTCCCGTGCGACGAGATCTACGGCCTGCACAACCAGCCGGGCGGCGGCCACGGGCGGATCAAGCTGCGCCCCGGGCCGCTCATGGCGGCGGCCGACTTCTTCGACATCAACATCCGTGGCCGGGGTGCGCACGCCGCCCATCCGCAAGGCGGCATCGACCCGATCGTGATCGCCACGGGGCTCGCCCAGGCGCTCCAGTCGATCGTCTCGCGCAACGCCGACCCGCTGAAGTCGATCGTGCTGTCGATCACCCGGATCTCGGCCGGCTCGGCCTACAACGTCATCCCGGAGACGGCGCAGCTGGCCGGCACGATCCGCACCTTCGATCGGGAACTGCGCGCGCTCGCCGGAACTCGCATGCGCGAGCTGGCCGCGGGCTTCGCCGCCGCGTACGGCGCCGAGATCAAGGTCGATATCCACGACATGTTCTCCGTTCTGGAGAACGCACCCGAGCAGGCGGCCGCCGCGACTGCGGTGGCGACCGAACTCTTCGGACCCGACAATGTCGAGGCGGATGCGGCCCCGAAGATGGGCAGCGAGGATTTTGCCGACATGGCCCAGGCTGTGCCGGCCGCGTATGTCTGGCTCGGCTCGAACCCCGGTCCGGGCCTGCACAATGCCAGCTACAATTTCGACGACTCGGTTATCCCGATCGGCAGCGCCTTCCTGGCCCGGATGGTCGAGAGCCGCACCGCCGCCTGAGACGACGCCTCAGCCCGCTGCGGTCGCGATCCGCGACCGTAGCGCGGCCAGCGCGCGGGTGAAGACCGCCGGCTCGTCGAGCGCCCGCGCGAGCACGATCGCCCCCTGGATCTGCGCGACGACGTCCTCGGCCAGCGCCGTGCTGGCTTCCGCATCGTGCCCCGCACGCAACAATGCGTCGGCGAGGGCGGCGACCCAGCGGGCGAAGTAGCCCCGCACCGCCTCGGCGAACAGATCACGGCCGCTGCCGAGGGCCAGGACGCCGACGAGGCAGACCCGCTGCCCCGACCGGAAATAGGTTTGGACCGACGCGAACATCTCCCAGATCGCGGTCTCGGGCCGGTCGGCCTCGCGCAGCGGCCGGTATACGTTGGCCTCGAACCACGCGTCGATCTCCGCGAGCACGCAGGCTGCCATCTCGGCCTTCCCGCCCGGGAAGAGGTGGTACAGGCTGCCTTTGCCCAGGCCGGTGGCCTTGCCGATCAGCGCGAGGCTGGCGCCCGCGTAGCCGTGCTCGCGAAAGACCTCCGCGAGCGCCGGCAGAATCTCGCTGCGCACCGTCACCGTGCCTAGAGGCCCAGGTCGCTCAGGCCCGGATGATCGTCGGGGCGCCGGCCCAGCGGCCAATGGAACTTCCGGTCGGCGGCGGCGATCGCCAGATCGTTGATGCTGGCGATCCGGCGGCGCATCAGCCCGTGCGCGTCGAACTCCCAGTTCTCGTTGCCGTACGAGCGGTACCATTGCCCGCCCGCGTCGTGCCACTCGTACGCGAAGCGCACGGCGATCCGGTCGCCGCCGCAGGTCCAGAGCTCCT
Source organism: Methylobacterium sp. CM6246 (assembly GCF_054818005.1). NCBI lineage: Bacteria > Pseudomonadati > Pseudomonadota > Alphaproteobacteria > Hyphomicrobiales > Methylobacteriaceae > Methylobacterium > Methylobacterium sp. CM6246. The sequence goes on along the minus strand of NZ_JBTXKY010000001.1, from coordinate 2,715,364 downwards.
TGATCAGCCGGTATTCGCGTTCGTGCGCCCACTTGCGCTGGAGGAACGCCACGATCGCCGCGCGCCCCGACAGGAACTCGCTTCGGTTCCGCCACACGCTGTCCGGCGTGTAGGCGAGCGAGACCCGCTCCGGATCCCGCCCGTTCCAGGCATCCTCGGCCATGCGGGCCTTTTGGGCGGCGGTCTCCGCGGTGAAAGGTGGAAAGGGCGGGCGGTCCGACATCAGCGTATCCTCACGGTTTGTACCGATTGGTACAAACGTGGACGCATCGGGAGCTCGCGTCAACCGGATCGGCTCGCCTTGCGGGTCGGTACGGCTCGTCCAAAGGCAGCGGCGGGATCCGCGCCCTGGGTCCGATAGGCGGCCGGGGCTGCACCGATGATCCGGCGGAACATGGCCGCAAAGGCGCTGGGCGTCTCGTAGCCCAGCGCGGCCGCGGTTTCGGCGACCGATCCGCCTCCAACCAGCATCGGCAACGCGGCCAGGACGCGGGCCTGCTGACGCCAGACTGAGAACGGGACCATCAGCTCTCGTTCCGCCAGCCGCACCAGTGTTCTCGGCGAGGCCCCGGCATCCCGGGCGAAGGCCGCCATGTCCCGCCGGTCGCCGGGACGCGCCAGGATCGCGTCGCAGACACGCCGGAGCCGCGGGTCGTCCGGCATCGCCAGGCAGCATGGGCAGTGCGGGAGCGCGGCGACCTCATCGAGCAGGACATCGAACAGGCGGCCTTGCCGCCCGCCCCGATCGTCCGCCCGGCCATCGCGGATCGCCCGCAGGATCAGTTCGCGCAGGAGCGGCGTCACCGCGAGACCGGTCGGCACGTTCGGCCGCTACGGCAAGGTGGGCGACGTGGAAGGTCCGGAGCTCTTTCACCGCCGAGAAGCCGTGGGCCATCACCACGGCCGCAGCGGATGCGCCCTCCGGTGTGTCCGGCCGATAGAGCCAGCCCCGCAAGGTCCGGCCCTCCGAACTGAACGCAACATCGCTTCGCATCGGTCGCTCCCTCGATCGCCGAAGCATCGTGCCGGACCTTGCTTAGGTCGGCGCGGTGAACCCGGTCAAAGATGGCGCCGTTTCGGCCAGAGATCCCTGTCGCCCGATGGCGCCGTCCACCGTCGACAGCCAGGCCGATCGGTGCAACTCTGGCACGCAAAGCGCCGCGGAGCGCGGCCCGGCGGACCGGGCGATACGATCGGGGAGGCTCATGGCGTCGGACATCCAAGAATCGCGGGCTGCGCTCATTCTTCTGGCGGTTGTTGTCGGGGCGGTGCTGCTGTTCGGCGCGTTCACGCTGGTCACGCAGATCGGCTGAAGCCCGCGCATGAAGTACAACCGTCGCGCGTCCATCGACATGGCGCGAAACCGGGGACGGTTCGTCGGACGGCGGGAATAACCTCAATCCATCAGTAGAATGACCGGGAGAGCATTGAGGTTGCGGTGTTGAGTTAACCGCCTCTTAATTCCATCATGGGTTGTATGACTGCGAAGAATGCGTGCGAGGGGCACGCCGGTTTCGGAGATCGCCCATGGTTGTCGACGCGATCAAGCGCCCGCGCGGCCTGCCGGTGGATCTGTCGGCAGCCCTCGACGCGTCCGGCGTGATCGGCGCGTGGTCGTGGTCGCCCCGGTCCGATCGCTGCACCCTCGATGCCGGCGCCGCCGACGTGCTCGCGGGCGATCCTGGCCTCGCCGGGCGGCCGATTCCGCTGGAGATCGCGAAGGCCTGCGTCCATCCCGAGGACCGGCCGGCGGTGGTGCGGCAGTTCCAGGCGGTCCGCGAGCGCGGCGGCCTGTTCGTGGCCGAGTACCGCACGCTCTCGCCGGCCGGCCAGGTCCGGTGGATCCTCGACCGCGGCCGGCTGCCGGCGGGCTCGTCGAGCCGGCGGACCGGGCACGGCATCATCATCGACGTGACCGACAGCCGGCTCGAGGATGAGCAGGCCGCCCCGTTGCCGGTCGAGCCGCTGGATGCGCTCTCGGTCGCCATCGACCGGGCCCTCGAATGCCGCGACGCGCTCGAAGGAGTCGCGGATACCGAACTGCAATTGCTGATCGATATGCTGCTGCTGCGCCTCGGGCAGAGCATCGCCAAGACCCCCGCCGCCGCGGCGGCAGGCCGGCGCGGGCATTGACCGATCGCGGGGGCGGCTCCTCGGCACCCTGGCACAGGATCGCGCGCGGAAGCGCGGACCGGATCGGCCTTCGGCGAGGATATCGGCCCCTCGGCAAACGAGAGGGCCCGCTTCGAGACGTTGTTTGCGAAGGCCGCGCGATTGCAAGGCGCGGGGACGTAGGGGCGGCTGATTGCTGACCCGGTTGAACGGGCGATGCATCCGGAGCAGTGATTTGCTTCGGCGATCCGGATGCTGTTGTCTGGCCGTTGTCGGAGCGACCCCGGTCTCTCTTCGATCGGACCTCTATGTCGCCCTGCCCGCCGCACGCATCCTGACGAGGCTGCTCCGATGGATCCCGGCGCGCGCGACACCGCTCGGCGGGGTGGTCTGTCCCGCTTCCTCGTTTTGTACGTTGCCCTGTACGGGGCCTACGGTTTCCTCTCCCCGATCCTGCCGGGCTTTCTCGCGGCGCGTGGGCTGGAGCCGGGGCAGATCGGCACCCTCCTGGCAGCCGCCGGCGCCCTGCGGCTGGTGATCGGCCCTCTGGCCGGCGCCTTCGCGGACCGGAGCCGGGCCGGCCGTCCCGTCCTGGCGGCGAGCATCGCGCTCGCGGGTCTCGCCGTCCTGGCGCACCTGCCCGGCGTCGGGTTCTGGCAGCTCCTTGGGCCGGCCCTGCTGTACGCGGCCGGAACCGCCGCGCCTGCGCCGCTGGCCGACGCGCTGGCGCTCGCCGCCGCCCGGGGCGGGGCCGTCTTCCAGTATGGCTGGGTCCGTGCGGCCGGCTCGGCCGGCTTCATCGCCGCCACCGGCGCCGCCGGCTGGCTGATCGCCGCGTCCGGCTTGTGGGCCGCGCTGGTGGCGAGCGGGGGCCTGTTCATCGCCGCTTCGGGTGTGGCCCTGGCGCTGCCGGTCCGCGAAGGCGCGCAAAACGGCCCCATGCCGTGGCACAACTTCGCGGATCTGCTGCGGCTGCCGCGCTTCCTGCGCGTGGTCTTCGCGGCTTCGCTGGTGGTCGGCGCCCACGCCATGCATGACGGTTTCGCCATGATCCTGTGGCGCGCTGCCGGAATTGGAGCCGGCACCGCCGGACTGCTCTGGTCTGGATCGGTGGCGGCCGAGGTGCTGGTGTTCCTGTTCGCCGGACCCTGGCTCCTGGCGCGGATCGGGCTCCCGGCCGGAATCGCGGTCGCGGCGCTGGCCGGCGCCCTGCGCTGGGCGGCGCTCGCCTCGACCACAGCGATCCCCGTCCTCGCGGGTGCGGAGGTCCTGCACGGGCTGAGCTTCGCCCTGCTGCACCTCGCCTGCCTCGGCCTGATCGAGGCCGCGACGCCCCCGGAACGTCGGGCCACCGCGCTGGCACTCTACGGGACCCTGGGCCTCGGCCTGTCCGGCGTGCTGGCGACGCTGGCCTCCGGCGCGCTCTTCGGCGCCTTCGGGGCACCGGCCTTCTGGGCGATGGCGGCCATGAGCCTCGCCGCCCTGCCGCTGGTGCCGGGTCTGCGGGACGGCTGAAGCCGCGGGTTCTTTTCCCGGCCCTGTGGTACGGACCCGGAACGGACCCGCCCGATACGCCCGCATGCCCTTTGTCGCCGAGATCCTGATCCCGCTGGCGCTCGATGCGCCCTACAGCTACGCCGTGCCCGGCGGCCTCGACCTCGCGGTCGGCGACGTGGTGCAGGTGCCGCTCGGGCCCCGCGAGATCGTGGGCGTCGTCTGGGGCTTGGCCGAGACGGCCGGCGGCTCGAACCTGCGCCCCGTGACCGGCACCCTCCCCTACGCACCGCTCTCGGAGCCGCTGCGCAGTCTGGTCGACTGGATCGCCCGGTACACCCTCGCCCCGAAGGGCTCGGCGCTCGCCATGGTGCTGCGCCTGCCCGACGAGGCCGCCGCCGCCGAGACCGCCCGGGTTGCGGTGCGCCTCACCGACAAGCCGCCCTCACGGCCGACCGCGGCGCGAGCCAAGGTCGTGGCGACGGCCGCGGACCGTGCGCTGCGCGGCAAGAGCGCGCTCGCCAAGGAAGCCGGGGTCTCGCTCTCGGTAATCGACGGCCTGATCGACGACGGCGTCCTGGAGACCATCGCGGTCGAGCCCGAGCCGGTCGCCCTGCCCCCCGAGCCGGACTTTCCGCGCACGCCGCTTTCGCCCGCCCAGGCCGAGGCGGTGACGGAACTGGTCGAGCGGTTCCCGTGGCTGCAACCCGACGCGGAGGCGGCCGACAACCGGCCGATCCTGCTCGAGGGCGTCACCGGCTCCGGCAAGACCGAGGTTTATTTCGAGGCGGTCGCGGCCTGCGTCCGGGCGGGGCGCCAAGCGCTGATCCTGATGCCCGAGATCGCCCTCACGGCGCAGTTCCTCGACCGGTTCGCCCAGCGCTTCGGGGTCCGGCCGGCGGCCTGGCATTCCGGCATCGGCGGCAAACGCCGCGAGCGACTGCGGGCCGCGGTGGCGGCCGGCGAGGCTCTGGTGGTGGTGGGCGCGCGCTCGGCGCTGTTCCTGCCGTTCGCCCGCCTCGGCCTGATCGTCGTCGATGAGGAGCACGAAGCGGCCTACAAGCAGGAGGACGGCGTCCACTACCACGCCCGCGACATGGCGGTGGTGCGCGGGCGCCTGGAGGGCTGTCCGGTGGTGCTGGCCTCGGCGACGCCGTCGATCGAGACCCGGGTGAACGCGGCGCGCGGGCGCTACCGCCACGTGCTGCTGCCGGAGCGGTTCGGCGGGCGGCGCCTGCCCGACATCGCCGCCATCGACATGCGCAAGGACCAGCCCGAGCGGGGCCGCTTCCTCAGCCCGCCGCTGGTCAACGCCGTGAAGCATACCCTGGAGCGGGGCGAGCAGGCCTTGCTGTTCCTCAACCGCCGGGGCTACGCACCGCTGACCCTGTGCCGGGCCTGCGGGCACCGCTATCAGTGCAAGAACTGCTCGACCTGGCTCGTGGAGCACCGGTTCCGGCGGGCGCTCGTCTGCCATCAGTGCGGCTACACCGAGCGGCGGCCCGACGCCTGCACCGAGTGCGGCACCTTCGACAACCTGACCGCGTGCGGCCCCGGCGTCGAGCGGATCGCCGAGGAGGCCGCCGCGCTGTTCCCGGACCGGCGCATCGTCGTGCTGTCGAGCGACTTTCCCGGTGGCGCCGACCGCCTGCGACAGGAGCTGGAGGCGGTGGCGGCCGGTGAATGCGACCTCGTCATCGGCACGCAGCTGGTGGCCAAGGGCCACAACTTCCCGAGCCTGACCCTGGTCGGCGTTCTGGACGCCGATATCGGACTGACCTCTGGCGATCCGCGGGCGGCGGAGCGCACCTTCCAGCTGCTTCAGCAGGTCACCGGCCGGGCCGGGCGCGGCGACAAGCCCGGCCGGGCGCTGGTCCAGACCTACCAGCCCGAACACCCGGTGATCGCCTCCCTGTTGTCGGGGGATGCGGAGCGCTTCTATCAGGAGGAGATCCACGCCCGCGAGGCGGCGGGGCTGCCACCGTTCGGGCGGCTCGCCGCGCTGATCGTCTCGGCCGCCGAGCGGGAGGTCGCCGAGGCGCACGGACAGGCGCTCGCCCGCGCCGCCGATCCGCCGGAGGGTGTGATGGTGCTGGGGCCCGCGGAGGCGCCGCTCGCCTTGGTCCGGGGCCGCTACCGCTTCCGGCTGCTGGTGAAGACGGAGCGCAACATCGACATGCAGGCCTATCTGCGCGCCTGGATCGCCCGCGGCCCGAAGGTGCGTGGCAACGTCCGGGTCGCGATCGATGTCGACCCGCAGAGCTTTTTGTAAGACAGTGCGGCCACGGGCAGCGGACCCGCGGCCGGAGATCGGCGGCGGGACGCGTGCGGTTCCCGGAGGAGCGATCAGTGCTGAGCTATACCAAGACGCCGGACTCGAACGTCGCCGAGATCGTGGTCGACGGCAAGATCTCCGACGAGGAGATGAACGCCGCGATGAATGCCATGAAGGCGGACCTCGACAAGGGCGGCAAGATCAAGCTGCTCGAGGATATCCGCGCCTTCGAGGGCATGGAGCCGGCCGCCTTCTTCAAGGACCCGCGCTTCGGCATCTCGATGATGAAGAGCGTCAGCCATGTCGCCCTGGTGACGGATGCGCCCTGGCTGAAGGCATTGGCCGAGACATTCAATTTCGTCTCGCCGACCCAGATCAAGGTGTTCGAGCGCGCCCGCCTCGCCGAGGCGCGGACCTGGCTCGCCGGCGCCGCCTGACCGTCGTCAGTCGGCCTGCGCGGTGCGGTCGTTCCTGCGCCGCGCGGTCCAGTGGCCGGAGCATAGGGTGGCGACCTTCCAGGTGCCCGAGCCGGTACCGGCCTGAAGCCGCCCGGTTCCGGTCCCGCTCGCCGTCCCGGTGGTGACGGCGAGACCGACGCTGCCGTCGGCGCCGACATGGCCGCTCACCCGGGCTCCTGCCTCGCCCGAGACCAGCCGAACCTGGCCCTCGCGGATCGCCAAGGCGTAGGTGTAGCGGGCGTTGCATAGCCCGCTCTCGGTCACGAGTTCCACCGACCACGTTCCGTTGTTCGCGCCCGGTGCGGCGTGGGCCGACGGGGATATGGCGGAGAACAGGCCGGCGGCGAGAGCCGCGGCGGCGACCAGTTTGATCATGCGGGTATCTCTTTCAGCAAAGCGCGCGCCGCCGGTCATGGCGCGCCGGGTCACACTCGTCGATGGAGGATGACGCAATGCTGAATGAGGGAAGCGGCAAGAGTATGGCTGCACGGTTTTTGGGTGAGATCAGGATCTGCGCCTCGATGAGGCGGAAATAGTCACGCCGCGCTCTGCGATTGCTTGGCCGTATCATTGATTGGGGAACGTTCATCCACGCCGTCCTCGAAGGCGGCGTGTGGAACGGGTGCGCCCGGGCCCGGCGTAGCATTCTTCTCGACCCGCGCCCGGATTTTCAGATTGCGCCTTGGCACGGGGAACAGACGCGCCCGCCCATACCGTCGAGCTCGTGCATCGCAGGGCGAGGCATCGGTCCCCCGCGCCGGCGCGAGAGACGAGATGTCCATTTCGGGCTGGACAGCGCGACGGCAGGATGAAGAAAAAGTCCTCTGCCGTCAGGGAGAGAGGAGGTACGGCGCACCTGGCGGAACGCGCTGCGTGACCGTCGCAGCCCGTCCTGGAGCGGCAGTACGAGGCCGGTGTTTCGTCGAGCGGCGCGGACCATGTCCGCCCGACCGCGTGTCCCGGCCCCGCGCGTCTCAATCCGTCAGTGAGCGCGCCTCTTCCGGCAGCATGATCGGGATGCCGTCGCGGATCGGGTAGGCGAGCTTCGCAGAGCGGCTGATCAGTTCCTGGCGGGCGGAATCGTATTCGAGCGTGCCCTTGGTCAGCGGACAAACCAGGATCTCAAGGAGCTTGGGGTCCACGCGGGTCGCCTCGACGGTGGTTGTGAGGTCGTTGGTCATCGGTCGTGCGAGCCTATTGCATCGTCGGCTCGGGGCCGGAGCCGCGAACCAGTTCCATCTGCGTGACCGCGATCAGGATTTCCGCCCGGGTCTTCAGGTCGGGGGCCTCCAGCATCGCCTGCTTCTCGCGAACGCCGAACGGACTCATCATGCAGAGGGCGTTGACCAGCGCCTCGTCTGGCGCCTCGTCGATCCCGTCCCAATCCACCTTCAGATCGTTCGATTCCACGAAGTCGCGCAGTGCCTTGAGGACGCCGTCGCGGTCGACCAATTCCTCGCCCGCCCGCGGCTCGAAGTCCACCGCGAAGTCCTCGTAGGAGACGTGGCAGCGGCGGTAGGTGCTGGTGGAGGCCAGCTCGCTTTCGACCCGGAACCGGCTGATGCCGGTCAGCGAGACGAGGTAACGGCCGTCGCCGGTCTCGGCGTATTGCGTGATCCGTCCCACGCAGCCGACCCGGTAGAGCTTGGGGTTCGCCGCCCCCGACCCTTCCGGATCGGGCTGGATCATCCCGATCACCCGATCCGTGCGCATCGCGTCGTCGATCATCGACAGGTAGCGTGGCTCGAAGATGTTCAGGGGCATCTGGCCGCGCGGCAGCAGCAATGCGCCGGGCAGCGGAAAGACTGGGATGACGGCGGGGCAATCCGCCGGGCCCTTGTAGCTCGCATGGGTGCTCATGGCGCCTCCCGGATGGGCCTGATGCTGGGGCGGAATATCCGCCCCAGGGCGAGCCGAAGTGTCATGAGAACAGGAGCGCCGAGAGCTTGCGTCGTCCCCGGATCGTGTCGGGATCCATCACGCCCCAGGCCTCGAAGAACTGCAGGAGCTGCTTGCGCGCCGCATCCTCGTTCCATTCCTTGTCGCGCTTGCGCAACTCGATCAGGTGATCGACCGCTTGTCCGCGCTCGTTCGCGGCGGCGAGACCCAGAGCGAGGTCGAACCGCGCCTGGTGGGCGTCCGGATTGGCGTCGACCTCACGCTGCAATCCCGTGAGGTCGCCGAGCGAGGCGGCCTGCTCGGCGAGTTCCAGGGCGGCACGGACGCCGGTGAGCGCCGGGTCGGCGGCCTTTGCGTCCGGGACCATCGCCAGCACGCGCTTGGCATTCTCGATCTCGCCGGCGTCGAGCTGCATCTTCGCCAGGCCGGCGAGCGCCGCCACGTTGTCGGGCTGCTGCTCCAGGACCGCGGCGTAGATCTCGGAGGCGCCCGCAAGGTCGCCCTCCTCGATCAGGGCGGCGGCGTCCGCGAGTGCCAGCTCGACCGGATCCTGGGCGGGGCCCGCGACACGGTCGATCAGCTCCTTGATCTGGCTTTCCGGTACTGCACCCATGAAGCCGTCGACGGGCTGGCCCTTCTGGAACACGATCACGGCCGGGATCGACTGGATCCCGAGCTGGCCCGCGATCGAGGGATGGTCGTCGATGTTCATCTTGACCAGCGCCACGGCGCCCTTGGCCGCCTTGACAACCTTCTCCAGGACCGGCGTGAGCTGCTTGCAGGGGCCGCACCAAGGCGCCCAGAAATCGACCAGGACCGGCCGGTGCATCGACTCGGCGATGACATCCTGTCGGAAGCCCGCGGTCGTCGTGTCCTTGATCAGGGCATCGGTGTCGCCGGCCGGAGCGGCGCCGCCGGCAAGGGTGTCATTCAGCATTGGCCTAGCTTCGGAACTTTTTTCGTGGAGTGCCTTAGATGGGGCTTCGGACCGGGTCTGACCAGTCCAAACTCACCGGGCCGGCGCCCCGGGTGCCCCCTTCTCCGCAGCTTTGGCGGCCGTTACAAAGGTTCCGGCGAAGGCGCGGCCATCCGCCGTGCTGGCCTCGCAGGTGATCGCGGTGCGGCCGGGCTCCGGGGCCGAGAAGCGGCAGGCGCCGATCGCCAGCGTCGGCGTCCCGTCCTTGCCGACCATCACCAGGTTGATCGGCTGCAGCGGGTCGGTCTCCTCGGTCGCCTCCTGCTGTGCGCCGTTGCCGCTGAAGCTGATGGTCTGGCCATCCTTAGCGGAGAAGTCGAAGCTCGTGCGGTTGCGGTTGACGGCATTCATCAGCACGTCGCTGCAGGACGCGCTGAGATCCTGGCCGTTGACGATCAGCTTCTCGCACGACCCTTCCAGCCGGAGCGCAGCCTGCGCGTGCGCCGTGCAGGGGAGGCCGAGGAGCGCGCAAAGCAGCGCGAGGCGCAGTCGGTTCGTCATGGCAGGCCTGTCTCCTCCGTTTGCGGTCGAACTAGGCGTCCTGAACGGTCTGTCGAGGGAGGCGGGCCTGCCGGGCGGGATCGGCCTCCGCTCAACCGAACCGTAGGGCACGGTCGTTTGGGGCGGTAAGATCGAGTTCTGGACCGAGCGGTACGATCCGGGTCGGGTTGATGGTCGGATGACTCTCGTAATAGTGCCGCTTGATGTGCGTGAAATCGACTGTCGAGGCCACACCGGGAAGCGCGTAGAGGTCGCGCAGATAGTTCGACAGGTTGGGATAATCCGCGATGCGGCGCCGGTTGCACTTGAAATGCCCGACATAGACGGCATCGAACCGCACGAGCGTCGTGAACAGGCGGATATCAGCCTCGGTCAGTCGGTCGCCGCAGAGATAGCGGCCCCGGTCGAGGCGCTCCTCCAGCGCGTCGAGTTCGGAAAACAGCGCCTCGAAGGCTGCCGCGTAGGCGTCCTGCGCGGTGGCGAAGCCGGCCTTGTAGACGCCGTTGTTGACCCGGTCGTAAACCCGCTCGTTGATCGCGTCGATCGCAACGCGCAGATCCTCGGGGTACAGGTCCGGCCCGGTCTCCCCGAAGGCGCTGTTGAGCATCCGCAGGATCTCGGCGGATTCGTTCGACACGATGGTGCCGCGCTTGCGGTCCCACAGCACCGGCACCGTGACGCGGCCGGTATAGGATGAGTCCGCCGCCCGGTAGACCTCGTAGAGGCGGCTGGCGCGATGGATCGGGTCCGGCGTCGCCCCGGGCGTGTCTCCGAACACCCAGCCCTCGGCACCCATGTGCGGATCCACCACCGAGACCGTGATCGCCTCCTCCAGGCCCTTGAGCGCCCGCCCGATCAGGGTGCGGTGGGCCCACGGGCAGGCCAGCGAGACGTAGAGGTGATAGCGCCCCGGCTCGGCCCTGAAGCCGCCCTCCCCTGAAGGACCGGGTGCTCCGTCGGCGGTCACCCAGTTGCGGAAGGACGAGGCCTTTCGCTCGAACCGGCCTCCGGTCGAGGCGGTGTCGTACCACTGGTCGCGCCAGACGCCGTCGACGAGGAGGCCCATGGTGATATCCCGGTTCAGATGGTCGTCGAAGCGAGATGGGAGCCCGGACGGCTGCGGAAAGGGGCCGGCGGCGCCGTCCGACTCGGTTCCGGCGTGCGCCCCAGCCTCGTGCAACGCAGGCTTGCGCGAACGCTTCTATTGCAGTGCAGCATAATCGGCCATTTTCCGGCCACCCGCCCGCTTCTGCGCATCCGCAGCGCCCCCGGCTCGGCGGGAGACTGGATGGAGCTGAGAGATGTCGTTCGCGCTGGTGCCCGTCGCTGAGGCGGCCCTGTTCACCCTGGGGTGTCTGTTGATCCACACCCTTAAGCGGCATGCGGACGTGGTCACGGCGACGCTCGCCTGCGTCGCCACCCTGCTCGTGCTGATGATCGGGATCGCCTGCGCCCCCGAATCCTTCGTCAAGTATCAAGGGGCCAGCATCACCGAGTTCGCCCGCCTGGACCCCGCGATCTACTGAGCCGCGGTGGCGCGCCCGGCGCCGTTCATCTGCGCCAGCCGCCCGCCGGTCCCGCGCTGGCCAGAGACCGCCACGTCGAAATCGTCCCGCGGCAGCCGCGCCAGGAATCGCTCGGCCAACTCGAACAGCAGGATGTCGGGGCGCACGCGTTCGATGTAGCCCCAGTCGAGGCTGGCCGACCAGACAAAGTGAACCTCGCGGAAGCTTTCGGCCAGCAGCCCGGTCAGCAGGAACGGGTCAAAATGCGCGCAGGAATCACCGAACAGCACGAGGCGGCGCGGGTCGGCGCCCTCCGCCTCGTTCCGGAAGACGACGTGGGCTCCGACATGGGCCTCCCGGTCGCGCCCCTGCGCCTCGTAGGCGGCGAGCAGCGGGCCGACCTCGACCCGCTTGGCGTCGCGCAGCAGCATGAACCGGTTCAGCCGCTCCAGTGGGCGCTCTCTGAGTTTCTCGCCGAGGTCCATCACGGCTTCGGTGACGAGTTGCGGCCGCGCGCCGATATCGGCCGGCGGGATCGAGCCCAGCGCGCGCATGATCTCGCGATAGGCCAGGAGGCAGCCCTCGATGGTCCAATGCGTGTCGGTGCGGAGGTAGAGCGGCACCAGGCCGTCACGGCCCGCCCGGAGGGGCGCCAGGAGATCGAGGTAGGCCGGATGCCGGGCCAGGCGTCGCGCCAGACGGCGTGTGGAGGCCTTGCCCGGGGCGTAACGCAGCCCGTCGGTCTTGTCGTCGTAGACCGACAGCTTCTCCGGCACGATCACGTGAAGGCAGCGGATCCCGAGACGCTCCGCGCGCCGGGCCCGGGCTTCGATCAGCCGCGTCCAGCCGCGCAGGAGCAGCCAGTGCCGCAATCCGCCCCGGTAACGGTCCAGGACGCGGTTGGTGCCGCCGATGAGGAACAGCCATCCGTCGCGGCCGACATGTACGCTCTCCCTGCCTGCAGCCATGGCGGTGCTTTAGAGCCGTTCCCGATCACCTTGCAATCGGGAACGGCGACAGGCCTTCAATGCGGCGAGCGCTTCGGCCGCACGCTGCCGGGTCGCCGAGGCCGGACCCGCCCGGGGTGGCGTGCGTTCGACAGACATGTCGTCCAGCGCTGCCCTGATGCCCGCCCCCTCGCCGGTTGAAAGCCACGGCTCGGCCTGTGCCCGTCCGGCCCGGCTCTGGCGCCCGCGCCGAGTGCTGGTAACCCCGGCCGCGCTGGATTTCGCGCATGGGCGTGCCATGGTCGCGCGGGCCGAGGCGATGGGGCTGCCCGTGGAGCGGCTCGCCGCCAACCGCCTCACCGGGCTGCGCGACGCTGATCCGCGCCGGGCCTACACCGCTGCCAAGGCGACCCTCGCCATTACGGTGGCGCCGCCGACGAAGCTGCGGTTGCAACCGATCCCGCCCTCGGCCGACTGGCGCTTCGACCTCGCGGAGGGCTGCCCGGCCCATTGCCAGTATTGCTACCTCGCCGGCTCGCTCCAGGGGCCGCCCTTGACCCGGGCCTACGCCAATCTCGACGCGATACTGGGCAACCTCGCGGGCTATGCCGGCCAGGGCGCCGTGACCTCCGCGTCCACTGAGCGCGCTCACGAGGGCACGACCTTCGAGGCGTCCTGCTACACGGATCCTCTGGGCATCGAGCATCTCACCGGCTCGCTCTCGGCGGCGATTCGGCATTTCGGCGCTTGGAACGCGCCGGTGCAGTTGCGCTTCACCACGAAGTTCGCCGCCGTCGCCCCGCTCCTCGACCTGCCGCACAACCGGCGCACGCGGATCCGCTTCTCGGTCAATGCCCGTCCCGCTTCCCGCTACGAGGGCGGCACCGACCCGCTCGACGCGCGGCTCGCCGCCATGGCCGCGATGGCGCGGGCCGGCTATCCCGTGGGCCTAACCATCGCGCCGATCATCCCGGTACCGGATTGGGAGGCGGCCTATGCCGGGCTGATCCGCGATGCCGCCGACGCGCTGGCGGGCATCCCCGATCTGGACCTGACCGCCGAACTCATCACCCACCGCTTCACGCCGATCTCGAAGGCGGTCCTGCGCGGCTGGTACCCGGGATCGGACCTGCCCCTCGACGAGGCCGACCGCGTGGAGAAGCGCACCAAGTTCGGCACCGTGAAGCACGTCTTCCCGAAGCCCTTGATGCAGGCGATGCGCACGCATCTGACGGATCGCCTCGCTCGCGACCTGCCGGCCGCGCGGGTGCTCTACTGGACCTGAGCGGTTTTGGCGCCATGTCGCGTCTCATGCATGACGCGGCCCCCCTGATCCTGACGCTCGCCTTCGACGAGCCGACTTTCGCGCGCTTCGACGGCGAGCGCCGGCGCAACTTCCCGGAGGCCCTGAACTTCATCCCGGCCCACGCGACGCTGTTCCACCACCTGCCGGGGGACCGGGAGCGCGGGGTGATCGAGGCGGTGACGACGCTGGCCCGGACGGTGCCGGCGCCTGGCGTCGCCGTCACGGGCTTGCGCTTCACGGGCCGCGGCGTCGCCTACGTCCTCGAATCAGAGTCGCTGTCGAACTTCCGGGCTCGGCTGGCCAAGGCCTTCGAGCCCTACTTGACGGCGCAGGACCGGCAGGGTTGGCGGCCACACGTGACGGTGCAGAACAAGGTCACCCCCGACAAGGCCCGCGCGCTCCACGCCGACCTGTCGGCCGGCTTCGCGCCGTTCCACTTCACTGCGCCCGCGACGCAACTGTGGCGCTATCTTGGCGGTCCCTGGGAGCCCGTCGCCACGCTGGCCTTCGGGGAGAATGCCTAATGGTTCTCACGCCGACCGGAAGGGGAGCGCCATGAGGGCGCCGGGTGGCCTGCAGCGCTATCCCCTGACCGGGCGCGCGATGTCGGTCTGGCTGCGCCTTCGGCTGAACGAGGTCGGGCCCCTCGTGGCTCTGCTCGGGGTCAGCATCCTGGGCTACAGCTTCTTCTACCTCGCCCACGAGGTCGGCGAGGGCTCGACCGCGGCGCTGGACCGCAAGATCCTCCTGGCCCTGCGCAATCCCGCCGACCTGTCCGACCCGATCGGGCCGCCCTGGCTCGAGGAGACGATGCGCGACATCACCGGGCTCGGCAGCGTCTTCACGGTCCTGTTCCTGACCTGTGCGGTGGCGGCCTACCTGGCGGTCTCCGGACGCCGGCGGATCAGCCTGTTCGTGCTCGCCGCGGTCGGCAGCGGTGAGCTAATCTCGACGGTGCTGAAGCTGTTCTACCAGCGGCCCCGGCCGGACCTTGTCCCGCACGGCATGGAGGTCTTCACGGCGAGCTTCCCGAGCGGCCACGCCACGATGTCGGCGATCGCGTACCTGACCCTGGCGACCCTCATTGCCCGGCTCGACCGCAATCGCAGCGCGAAGGCCCTGGTTCTCGGACTTGGGGTCGGCCTGACGCTGCTGGTCGGACTCAGCCGGATCTATCTCGGCGTTCACTGGCCGAGCGACGTGCTGGCCGGGTGGTGCATCGGCGCGGCCTGGGCGTCGCTGTGCTGGTTCGTCGCCCTCCAGCTTCAGCGGCGGGGCGAGGTGGAGGCGCCCGATCCCCCGCCGCCCGCCTGACCGGACGATCAAGGTAAACCGGAGGTTGAGGGGGCCTTCGGGTCCCATCCGCGAGGCGACGGAGGCGGCCTCCGAGTCGGATTCCGGCGGCCCGCCGCCTGACCGACAGTGAGGCGGAGGTCGCGCGTCTGCGCGCCGCGCTGCTGTCCGGAAACGACCGGATGCCGGCCTGCGTTCACTGACGGGACAGCGTTGATCGCGGACGCTCGTCCCATGTCGCGGCGATTCGCTGCCGTGACCCGGATCCAGCGAAACGGCGAGGCTCATGGCGGACGACACCCGACTCTCACGACGCACCCTCCTGGCCGCGGGGGGCGCCCTGGCCGGCGCTGGCCTCGGCAGCACCGCCCAGGCGGCCCAGCTCGGCCCGGCGGTTCCGGCCGATACCGGCGCTGTTCAGGGCGGCCGCGTGATGTTCCCGAACTGGCGCGGCCCGGCCGACCGGCCGCCGGCGCCGAGCCCGGCGCCGCAGCCTCCGGGCCAGCGGGTTGGCTATTGCGTCGTCGGCCTCGGGCGTTTGAGCCTCGACGAGATCCTGCCGGCCTTCGGGGTTACCAAGCGCTCGCGGTTGGCCGCGGTGATGTCGGGAACCCCCGACAAGGCCAAGCTCGTGGCGCGGCAATACGGCCTGCCCGAGGATGCCGTCTACGGCTACGACGAGTGGGATCGGCTGAAGGCCAACCCGGCAATCCAGGCGGTCTACGTCGTGACGCCCAACAGCGTGCACCGGGACAACGTCCTGGCCGCCGCGGCAGCCGGAAAGCAGGTGCTGTGCGAGAAGCCAATGGCGGTGGCCTCGCAGGAGTGCCGCGACATGATCGCGGCTTGCAACCAGGCCAACGTCAAGCTGATGATCGCCTATCGCTGCCAGTACGAGCCGCACAACCGCGCGGTGATCAAGCTCGCCCGCTCAGGCGAGTTCGGGCGTCCCCGGCTGATCCAGGCGTTCAACGGCCAGACGAGCGGGCTGCCTGAGCAGTGGCGGCTCAAGAAGGCGCTCGCGGGCGGCGGATCGCTGCCGGATATCGGGCTCTACTGCCTCAACACCACCCGGGCCGTCCTCGGCGAGGAGCCCGACCTGATCCAGGCCCAGATCCACTCTCCGCCCGACGATCCGAAGTTCCGCGAGGTCGAGGAGACGGTCACCTTCACGATGCGCTTCCCGTCCGGGGTGATCGCGCAATGCACGTCGAGCTACGGCGTGTACGAGGCCCGGAGCCTGACGCTCCACACCGGGAGCGCCTCCGTCGATCTGCAGAACGCCTTCGCGTACGAGGGCCAGCGCCTGTTCGTGTCCCACCGCGACGGCAAGAACGGAACCCGCGACGAGAAGGTTCTGAGCCCCAAGAACCAGTTCGCCCTCGAGATGGACCACTTCTCCCGGTGCATCCAGGAGAACCTGCGTCCCCGCACCCCCGGCGAAGAGGGGCTGCAGGATCAGGTGCTCATGGAGGCGATCTACGAGGCCGCGCGCACCGGTGCGCCGGTGAAGGTCGGGCCGCCCGCGGGGGCCGCCTCGGGCCTCGACGTGACCCGCGGGCCGGAGCCGGAGGAGCCGAGCTGAGAGCGCTCAGAACGGCAGCAGGATATCCACGATCTGCTGGCCGTAGCGGGGCTGCTGCACGTCGGTGATCTGGCCGCGGCCGCCATACGCGATGCGGGCCTGGGCGATCTTGGTCGAGTCGATGGTGTTGTCGGACTCGATGTCCTCCGGCCGGACCACGCCGGCCACCACCATCTCGCGAACCTCGAAGTTGACGCGGATCTCCTGCTTGCCCTCGACCACCAGGTTGCCGTTGGGCAGCACCTGCGTGACCACCGCGGCGACGTTGGTGGTCACGGTCTCGGCCCGCTGGACCGAGCCGGCGCCGTCGTTGGCAGTGGCCGAGGTGGCGGCGAGCAGCGCCGTGCTGCCGACGCCGAAGGACTTGCCGACCGCATTGTTCTCCAGCCCCAGGGCGTTCGGCAGGCCGAAGCTCTCGGTGTTGGCCCGGGACCGCTTGGTCTCGTTGTTGATGTTGGCCTTGTCGGTGACGTTGACCTTCACGGTCAGCAGGTCGCCGAGCCGGGCCGCCCGCTGATCCTTGAAGAACGCCCGGGAGCCGGTGCGCCAGAGCGAATTCGGCGCGTAGGAGACCGGCTGCACGTCGGGCATCGGCATCCGGACAGGCTTGTAGCCCGGCTGGGTGGTCGGATCCTCGATCGCCGACAGCGCCGGGGTGGCGCCGACCTGGGACAGCCGGTCGGCGGTGTTGCAGGCCCCGAGGCCGGCGAACAGCACGGCGACGAGCGGGGTCAGGGCGAGGCGGCTGGTCATCGGGAAACTCGTTGACGCATCGGATGGGCGATCAGCGCAGGGACGCCGTCGCCTGGACTTGCGGGGCCGCGGCGGCCTGCTGAGTCGTGGAGGCGGGGCCGACCGAGACCCGGCCGGGGCCGATCACGGTAGCCTGGAGGACCTTCTTCGAGGCCACATTCACGACGTTGACGACCGCGCCCATCCGGCCGGCCTCGTTGGCCAGCCCGCGCATCGACAGGCTGACGCTGGCGGTCTCGTACACGATGGTCACGCTCTCGCCCCGGGCCACCAGCTCCGGCAGGGCGGTGTCGGAGACCCGCAGCACCGTGCCGGCCGGCAGCGCGTGCTGGGCGACCTCACCCAGGACCGCCGTGGCGCCGGCCTGCGCGTCGGCCGCGACCATCTCGCGGGGGCGGCGCTCGACGACGAGGTCGCCGTCTCGCACCGGATCACCCCGGTTGAGCGACCGGGTGAGCACCGCCACCTCGCGCAGTTCGACCACCACGCCCGAGACCCGGAGCGATGCCTGCCGCTCGCCGAGACTGACGAGACCCGTGACGCGGCGGGAGCGCGGATCGTAGGTCAGGTCGAGGGCCGTGGCCTGACCGGCGAGGTCAACCGGCGCCAGCAGCGTCGGGCCGTCGCCGTCGAAGCGGACGGCCACGCTGCGCGGATCGAGGCCGTAGCCCGTCTCCAGGGCGCGCTTGAGCGCGGCCTCCAGATCCGGCGGTCCCAGGCGTCGCGCGGCGCGCTGCACGGCGATCTGCATCCGGCCACCGGTCTCCAGGCCGGTCAGGCCCAGGGCTGCGGCGGCCTCGACGATGCGGCGGGTCTGGATCGTGCCGGTGGCGCCGAGCGCGGGTGAGCGGAACAGCGGCCGCGCGGCGAGCGCGTCCGGCGCGCCCTCGACGAGGTCGGACAGGGCGAGCACATCGCCGCGGGCGGTCACGTCTCCGCGCAGGCGCGGCTGCGCCTTCTGAGCCTCGTTCTGCGGGGGGGCGGTCTGGGCCATCGCCGGGATCGCAAGGGCGCCGATGGCCGCGAAGGTCAGGAAGGCGAGCGCCGCGCGCACAAGCACTGCGGCGCCGGGGGGCGCCACCCGCGGGCGGGTCCGGCGGACGATCGGGTTGAGGTCGCTCTCGTCCGTCGCCGTGCTGACGAGGGGCAGGTCGGCAAGGTCGATCTGGGAGCCGGCATACATGATCGGAGACCTGAAGTGAGGGCAGGACGCGCGGTCAGCTGCGGAACATCTGCGAGGTGGTGGAGAGCATCTGGTCGGCGGCGGTCACGACCTTCGAGTTCATCTCGTAGGCGCGCTGCGCGGCGATCAGCGACGAGATCTCGGTGACGGCGTTCACGTTCGCCTCTTCCAAATAACTCTGCTGAAGGTTTCCAAATCCTTCCGCTCCCGGCAGGCCGCTGATCGCCGGCCCCGAGGCCGCCGTCTCGATGAACAGGTTGTCGCCGATCGATTCGAGGCCGACCTTGTTGACGAATCGCGAGAGCTGGAACTGGCCGAGCGCCTGCGGCGCGGTCTGCCCGGGCAGCGTCGCCTGGACGGCGCCGGTAGCGCTGATCGTGACCGCGGTCGCCGTCTGCGGCACGGTGATCGCCGGATCGAGCAGGTAGCCGTCGCGGGTGACGAGCTGGCCGGTGGCCGAGAGGTCGAACGAACCGTCTCGGGAATAGGCGGTGCGGCCATCCGGCATCGTCACCCGGAAGAAGCCCTCGCCACGGACCGCGACGTCGTAGTCCTTCTCGGTCGAGCTCAGCGTGCCCTGCGACATGACGCGGGCGGTCGAGGTCGTCTTCACGCCCGAGCCGAGGGCGAGGCCGGCGGGAAGCTGGGTGTTCTGCTCGGAAGTCGAGGAGCCGGCTCGGCGCAGGTTCTGGTAGAGCAGATCCTGGAAATGCACCTGCTGGCGCTTGTAGCCGGTGGTGCGCAGGTTCGCGATGTTGTTCGAGATGACCTGGACGTTCAGTTCCTGGGCCGCCATGCCGGTGGCGGCTGAGTAAAGGGCGCGCATCGGTCGAGCCCCCCTTACGCGACGTCGGCGAGGCGGCGGATCGCCGTGCCCCGCAGGTCGTCGAGGCGGCTGATCATGCTCGACACCATGGCATAGGAGCGGTTCACGTCCATCAGCCGGGTCATCTCGATGACCGGACGGACGTTCGAGCGCTCCAGCGCGCCGGATTCCAGGCGGCCGTCGAGTCCGGCCGCGCGGGCCGGCTCGGGCGACGCGTAGAGGTTGCCGCCCTCGTTGGTGAGACGCTGCGGGTTTGCGAAGGTGACGAGCTTGATCTTGCCGCGGATGCCGAGGTTGGTCGACACGGTGCCGTCGAGGCCGATCGTCAGCCCGGTCTCCTGCTGGTTGATGGTGATCGGCCCGCCGTCGCCGACGACCTTGTAGCCGTCGCTGGTCACCAGCGCGCCGGTCGGGTCGATCTCGAAGGCGCCGTTCCGGGTGTAGCGCTCGCCTTGGGGCGACTGCACCGCGATGAACGCCGAGCCCTTCACCGCGACGTTGAGCGGGTTGCCGGTCTGCTCGATCGGCCCCTGCCCCAGGTCCAGCGTCGTGCCCTGGTCGATGACGTAGGAGAGGCGCCTGTCCGGGCGGGCGAACGAATCCGCGCTGGCCACCGGCATCAGGTATTCCTGGAACCGCGTGCTCCGGCCCTTGAAGCCGGTGGTCGAGACGTTCGCCATGTTGTTGGAGATGACGTCCAGCTCGCGCTGAAGCGCCACCTGGCTCGACACGCCGACGAAGAGGGCATTCTGCATCGTGGACTCTGACACTCGCGTGCCGCGGTGGCGGCAACGATCCATTCAGCATCCGCTGTGCCAACGCTCAAAAATCCAAATTTGCATGCAAATTGAATGATTTGCGCGACGCTCCGGCAACCACCCGGATGGGTCGGGCCTGCGCTACGGCAATCCTGGCCCGGCAGGATTTGCCCGCTTAACGACGCGTTAACCGTAATGCTCCGATATCCGGTCATACCCGGCACGCGGATATCCGCGAGAGAGTATTATTTCCCATGGCCAAGAAGCCCAAAAAGGCCGCCGAAGAGGGCGAAGCCGGCGCCGAGGCGGCTCCGAAGGGCAAGAAGAAGCTCATCATGATCGGGGCGGCCGTGTTGCTGGTCGTCGTCGGCGGCGGCGGTGCCTTCATGATGATGGGGTCTGGCGGTGGCGGTGAGGGCAAGGAGGCTGCCTCGGGCGGCGGACATGGTGGTGGTCACGGCGGCGGGCACGGCGACGCCGCCAAGGGCGTCGGCCCGGACGGCAAGAAGCCGATCGTGTTCGTCGAGATGCGCGAGATGCTGCTGAACCTCAGCCCCGACGCGCCACAGGAGAAGGCCAAGTACGCCAAGCTGCGGCTCGCCCTGGAACTCAAGGATGCCGGGGTCGAGGACGAGGTGAAGCCCCTGATGCCGCGCATCGAGGACACCCTGCAGGTCTACATGCGCGAGCTGCGTGCGAGTGACCTCACCGGGTCGGTCGGGCTCTACCGGCTGCGCGAGGAGTTGCTGCGGCGCGTGAACGTCGCCGTCTATCCCGCCAAGGTCGAGGCGGTGCTGTTCAAGGACGTGATCGTCCAGTGACCGACCCGTCGGCCCTGGCGGTCACCGCGAACCAGGCTTCTAGCGGACGCGTCTGATGGAACCCGAGGACGAACTTCCCGAAGACGACTGGTCGGCCGCCCTCCTGGAGCAGGGCGCCGAGGGCGGCGACACATCGCTCGCCGAGGAATGGGGCGCGGCGCTCGCCGAGCAGGGCACCACGCGCAACGCCGGAGACGTCGCCGCCGAATGGGCGACGATGATCGAGGACGGGGAGAGCGACAACCTCCCCGAGCTCGCCGGCAACGACCGGGTGCTGAACCAGGACGAGATCGACGGCGTCCTCGGCTTCTCGATGCGCGAGCTCTCGGCCTCGGGGGCCGGGGGCGTTCAGGCCATCGTCGACTCGGGCGTCGTCCAGTACGAACGCCTGCCGATGCTGGAGATCGTCTTCGACCGGATGATCCGGTTGCTGTCGACCTCCCTGCGCAACCTGTTCCAGGACAACGTCGAGGTGACGCTGGACAACATCACCTCGGTGCGCTTCGGCGACTATCTCAACGCGATCCCGCTCCCGACCCTGCTGGGCGTGTTCCGCGCCGAGCAATGGGAGAATTCCGGCCTCGTCACAGTCGATTCGAACCTCGCCTACGCGACCTTCGACCTGCTGCTCGGGGGCAAGCGCGGTGGCTCGTCGAGCCGTCTCGACGGACGGCCGTTTACGTCGATCGAGATGACGCTAGTGCGCCGCCTCGTGGAGATCGTGCTCGGCGACCTGGAGATGTCGTTCCAGCCGCTCTCGCCGGTGACCTTCGGCATCGACCGGATCGAGACCAACCCGCGCTTCGCCACCATCACCCGCCCCGGCAACGCCGCGATCCTGATCAGCCTCCGCCTCGACGTCGACGGGCGCGGCGGCATGCTGCAGATCCTGTTCCCCTACGCGACCATCGAGCCGATCCGGGAACTGCTGACCCAGAGCTTCATGGGCGAGAAGCTCGGCCGAGACCATGTCTGGGAGGGCCACCTCGCCACCGAGATCTGGCAGGCCGACGTCACCATGGAGGCGGTGCTGCACGAGATGATGCTGCCGCTCAAGCAGGTGATGCGCCTCAAGGTCGGCGACACCCTGATGTTCGACGCCAAGCCCTCCGACCTGATTGCGGTGCGCTGCGGCGACTGGGCCCTCACCCAGGGACGGATCGGCCAAGTCGACGGTAACATCGCCGTGCAGGTCACCCGGCCCCTGCGCCGCTCGCGCACGACCATCCAGGCCTACGAGGCCTCAATGAACAGCCACACAGACGTCTAGCGTGCGATAGGTCCGGATCATGAGTCTCTTCGTCACGCTCGCCGCCGACATCCTGGTCGCCGTCCTCCTGGCGGCCACGATCGTCACCTGCCTGCGCCTGTCGCGCCGGATCAGCCAACTCAAGGGTGACGAGGCGGCCTTGCGCCAGACTATCGGCGACTTAATGGTCGCCACCAGCACCGCCGAGCGCGCTATCGCGGGGCTGCGCTCGGCGATCGATGACGGCGACCGCACCCTGACCACGCGGATCGAGGCCGCCACAGCCCGCTCCGCCGAACTGGCTGCGCAGGTGGAGGCCGGGGAGACCGTCGTGATGCGCATCGGAGCGATCGTCGCGCAGATGCGGGCCGCGCCGGTCCGGTCCGAGCCGCCGTCCGCCCCGCGGCCGGTCCCCGAGCCCGAGGCTCCCGCGACGCGCCGGTCCGAGCCCGCGAGCCCCAACGGCGAGCGCCTCGGCGCCGCCGCCGCCGCGGCCCTGGCCATGAGCGAGCGCGCCCTCGCCCGCGTCCGGGCGCGCGCCGCGTGACCGGCGTCCCGGCCCCGAAGATCCCGCCGGCACCCAAGCCGACCCCGCAGGCGCCACGCACGGACGCCACGGCCCTGCGCCGCCCGCGGTTGAAGCCCGTGCGGCCGGTGCGGCTGCGCCTGATCGATGCCGTGGCGATCGCAGCCGGCGGCCTGCTGCTGCTCAAGCTGCTCACCCTGGGGCAGGTCGGCCTGCCGGGTGCCGGAACCCTGCCCGAATACGGCCGGGCGGTGGCCCGGGCGCGCACCGGCTACGAGCCCCCCGATCCCGGTACCACCGGCTCGGTCGGCGCCAAGGAGGAGACGGCCGCGGCACCGATCGAGAAGCCGTCGGAGATGCCCGCGCCCGAGCCGGCGAAGGCGGCATCCGGTTCCCCGACCGAACGCGCGCTCCTGGAAAAGCTCGGCGCCCGGCGCGACGCGCTGCGGCAGAAGAACGACGAGCTGGAACTGCGCGAGAAGATGCTCAACGAGGCCGAACGCAAGCTCGAGACCGGGCTGGGCGACCTCAAGCAGGCGGAGGAGAAGGTCGATTCGGCTGCCAAGGCCCGCGAGGACGCCGAGAAGCAGGGGCTCAAGAACATCGTCACGATGTACGAGACGATGAAGCCCAAGGATGCTGCCCGGGTGTTCGACCGCCTCGGCCAGGACGTGCTGGTGCCGATCGTGCTGGCCATGAACCCGCGCAAGATGGCCGAGGTGCTCTCGGCGATGCAGCCCGATACGGCCGAGCGCCTCACCGTCACCCTGGCCAACCGGGCGCGCGGGGTCGGAACTGCGCAGGCGCAGGTCGGCGCGGCCCTCCCGGCGAACGAGTTGCCGGCGATCGATCCGGGACCACCGCTGTCGCGATAGGCTCGCGAGGCCCTCCGGTCTCACGCCGATGCGGCAGCGCCTCCCGGCCTCCGCCTCGGTCGACGATGACGAATGGAGATCGCCCGGTGTCCCGGTGTCGAAGGGCGAGGCCGGGTCTTTCCTGGATGCCCGCGCGGCGACCTGGTCCCGGAGCAGGCAAGGGTTTTCGGGAAATCGTATCGTCTGCCGGCTCGGGACCGAACTGAATCGGTGCCGATCGCATGAGATGCGCTGCGCAGTGTCCTTGACATTACAGTAAAAACATTTACTGCGCTGCGCAAATTCATGTATCTGGGCCGGACGGTGATGACTTCGAGGGAATATCTCCTTTCCGGTGCGTCTAGCTTGGCCGGCAAGCTGTTAGACAATGTTGCCATCCAAAAGATGTTATTCAACGCTTTGCGCCTCAACAGGAAGCAGGTACGACGGTTCGTATTGGATCGCGATGCGACGTTCCTTGCGTATTGCCTTGCGCGAAGGTCTCAATCGAAATCGCAGATTTTGCAGGATCTCTGGGTTTGCTTCGAGCTGGGCGAGAAGATCGGCGGCTACTTTGTAGAATTCGGGGCCACGAACGGCAGGAAGAACAGCAACACGTGGCTGCTCGAAAAAACACTGGGGTGGAAGGGGATTCTTGCGGAGCCGAATCCTATCTGGCACGCCGCGTTGGCGGCCGAGCGAGACGCCGCGATCGAACACAGATGCGTTTCGTCCCGGTCGCACGAGACGGTCACCTTCATCGCGACCAACGACTCGGATCCCGAATTGAGCGGCATCGCCCGTTTCGCTGAGTCCGACCATTTCGCCGAGACGCGCAGCCGCGGGCAGCGCATCGAGATTGAAACCATTTCCCTGGACGATCTGCTCGACGCCTACGCGGCGCCGCCTTGCATCGATTACCTGTCGATCGATACCGAGGGGAGCGAACTCGACATCCTTTCGGCTTACAGCTTCAGCCGAAAATTCAATGTCCTATCTGTCGAGAACAATCCGAAGAACGAGGTCGCGATCGACGCGCTTCTCGCTGCGAAGGGATATGTCCGGGTTTTTCGGCAGTTCTCCCAGTGGGATAGCTGGTACGTATCCGGGGAACTGAGGGCTGAAGGACCGGTGATCGTGGCGGCCCCGGATGCATGATCGTCATCCCGGATCGCGAATGGCTTTAGGTTAAGCACCGGTCAAAGGTTTCGCCGGTCGTGATCGCTGAGATCACTTCCGCCAGATCGGGCCGGTTCGTCGGGGTCGGTTGCAGGCAGGCCTCCACAAGCGTCTGCAGCCCGTTCAGGGCCCCGTCGCTGCGGTCCAGCAACTCGCTCAGCAGGATCCCCACCGCCCGCACCTCGATCCGCTTCAGCGCCGCACCGTCTTCGCCAGCAGGCAGCGCCGAGGCGGCGCCGAAATCGCTGAGCACGGCGGCGCCGGTTGCGGCATTCCACAGCGTGTTGTGGGCGTAGACGTCGCCGTGGAGCAGGCCACGCCCGTGCAGATGGGCCACGGCTTCGGCCACCGCGCCGGCGATGCGCAGGCCATGCCCTGTGGCAAGCGTCAGGGTGGGGTCGTAGACGTCACGGCTGCAACTCGCGAGGCTCGGCGGGCCGGCGAGCACGCGCCACTGGGCCGGCAAGAGCCGGAGCAGCAAGCCCTGCGCACCGTCGGGATGGTCGACGAGCCGGCCGAGGGCGCCTGTGAGCGCCGGATGGGTTCCGGCAGCGAGGCAGGCTTCCATCTCGCGCTCCGGCAGACCGTCGCTGGTCATCGCGCCCTTGAACAGCTTCAGCGCAACCTCCTGCGGGCCAGTAGGTCCGCGCCAGACGGCGCGGTGGACCCGGCCCGAGGCACCCTCCCCGAGCAAATCGCCGACCTCGAGCGCGGTCCACGGAACGGCCGCCGCCGGTGTGGGCTCCGTCGGCGGTTCGGCGGGATTGCCCGCGTAGGAGATCCAGGCGAGGCGCGGCAGGCGTGCCAGCCAAGGCGGCAGCGCGTCGAGACGGTTGCAGGATAGGCGGATCAGTTCGAGGTTCTGCGCCTCCGCCAAGCTCTCGGGCAGATGCGCGATGCGGTTGCCCGACAGCATCAGCTTCTGCAGCAGCGGCCGTGCCCCCAGCGTGTCCGGCAGCGTCTCGATCCGGTTGTCCGTGAGGGTGAGCCAGCGCAGGTCGCGTGGCAGCGCCTCCGCCGGCACCTCCCGGATGCCGCATCCGCGAAAGCCGAGCTGGCTCAGCGTCGGGCATTGGCCGAGGACGGACGGCAGCCGCGCGAACGGATTGCCGGAGCAGAACAGCACCCTCAGATTCTGGAGGCGGCCGAGATCGACCGGCAGATCGGCGAGGCTACCACGCCCGAGATCCAGCACTTCCAGGGTGTCTGCGAGGCCGAACACCTCCTGGGGAAATTCAGCGAGTCCGTCCGGCAACCGCAGTTCCCGGGCGCCCGCGAGATCGCCGCGCCGCAGGGCCGCGAGGGTTTCGGTCCGATCCAAGATGTCAGCCCCGCTTGAAAAAGGCGTCGGCCGCGCCTTGTGCGGCCTGCTTGGTCGCCCGGGCCGCCTCGATCCGCGCGATCTCCTCTCGCAGCAGCGCGACGCGCGCGTCGAGGTCGGAGAGCGACAGCGTGTCGAGAGATTGCCCGATCTCGTGGGCGACGGCCTTGCGCGGCCGCTCGTCGTCGTCTCGCATGTCTCGGCTCCCTACAGGAACGATTGGCCGGCGCCATCCCAGGCCAATCCGAGATGGGCCGCCAGGGTGGCGCCGATATCGGCGAAGGTGTCCCGCCGGCCGATCGATCGGGACGCGACACCGGGGCCGAAAGCCAGGACCGGCACCTGCTCCCGCGTATGGTCGGTCCCCGGCCAGGTCGGGTCGTTGCCGTGGTCGGCAGTGATCACCGCCAGGTCGCCGGGCCCGAGCGCCGCCAGGATCTCCGGGATGCGGGCGTCGAACGCCTCCAGTTCCGCGGCGTAGCCGGGCACGTCCCGGCGGTGGCCGTGCTCCGTGTCGAAATCCACCAGGTTCACGAAGATCAGCCCGCCCTCGGGCAGATCTCCCAAGGCGTCCAGGGCCGCATTGAGGCAGGCCGCGTTCGCGCCAGGCTTGATCTCGCGGCCGGTGGCGCGGTGGGCGAAGATGTCGCCGATCTTGCCGACGCTGACCACGGCCCGGCCCTCGGCTTCGGCCCGGTCGAGCAGGGTTTGCCCCGGGGGGGCGACCGCGAAATCCTTGCGGTTGCCGGTCCGGCGGAAGCCCGCCGCCACGGAGCCGATGAACGGCCGGGCGATCACGCGGCAGACCCGGTAGGGGTCGCATAGGCGGCGCGCGGTCATGCAAAGCGCGTAGAGGCGCTCCAATCCGAACGCCTCCTCGTGGGCGGCGATCTGGAAGACGCTGTCGGCCGAGGTGTAGCAGATCGGCCGACCGGTCCGGACGTGCTCGGCGCCGAGTTCGTCGATGATGGCGACGCCGGGCGCGTGTCGGTCACCCAGGATTCCGGGCAGGCCGCCTTCCGCGATCAACGCCGCCGTCAGCGCGGCCGGGAAGGCTGGTTGGCTGTTCGGGAAATGGCCCCAGGGTTCGGGCATCGGTAGCCCGGTGATCTCCCAATGGCCGGATGGGGTGTCCTTGCCGGCGGCCGTCTCTACGGCATGTCCGTAAGCGCCCTCCGGCTCACCTGCGGGGTCGAGGTTCGGAGGCATACGGCCCGAAGCTCCGGCGGCCGCCAGACCCAGCCCGAGGCCGGCGAGATGGGGCAGGCGCAGAGGGCCGGCGCGCAGGCCCGCCCGGTCGCCGCGCCCGGCCGCGCAGGCCTCGGCGATATGCCCGAGCGTGTCGGACCCAGTATCGCCGTACGCTGCGGCGTCCGGGGCGCCGCCGATGCCGACGGAATCGAGGACGATGAGGAGGGCGCGCGCCACTTTCAGGCGGGCTCCAGCTCGGCGGCGACATCGCTGTCTAGGGCGAAGGCGGCCTTGAACAGCGCCCGTGTGTAGGGTGTCTGCGGATCGGAAAAAATAGTCTCCGCCGGGCCTTCCTCGACCACCCGGCCGTTCTGCATCACCACCACGTAGTTCGCGAGCGCCCGCACCACCTTCAGGTCGTGGCTGATGAACAGGTAGGCCAACCCGCGCTCGCGCTGCAGGTCGCGCAGCAGCGTCACGATCTGCGCCTGCACCGAGCGGTCCAGCGCCGACGTCGGCTCGTCCAACACGACGAAGCGTGGGTTGAGCACCATGGCCCGGGCGATGGCGATGCGCTGGCGCTGGCCGCCGGAGAATTCGTGCGGGTAGCGGTCCATGGCGGCCGGGTCGAGGCCGACATCGGTGAGCGCCTTGGAGACCACCGCCCGCCGCTCGGCCCGGGAGCGCGCGGTGCCCTGCACGATCAGCCCCTCGGCGACGATGTCGGCCACGGACATGCGCGGCGAGAGCGAGCCGTAGGGGTCCTGGAAGACCACCTGCATGTCCTTCCGGAGTGGGCGCATCTGCGCCACGGTGAAGCCGTCGATGGCCTGGCCTAGGAACACGATTGGGCCTTCGGAGCCGGTGAGCCGCAGCAGGGCGAGGCCCAGCGTGGTCTTGCCGGACCCGGATTCGCCAACGACACCAACGGTTTCGCCCGCCCGCACCGTGAGCGAGACCCCGTCCACCGCCTTGACGTGGCCGGTGACGCGCCGGAACGCGCCCGCCTTCAGCGGGAACCAGACCTTGAGCGGGCCGGCCTCCACCAGGGGCGCCGCGTCGGCCGGGACCGGGTTGGCCCGGCCCTTCGGTTCAGAGGCGATCAGGCGGCGTGTGTAGTCGTGCTGCGGGTCGGCGAAGACCGCCTTGGTCTCGCCGGCCTCGACGATCTTGCCCTTCAGCATCACGCAGACCCGGTCGGCGATGCGCTCGACGATGCCGAGATCGTGGGTGATGAACAGGAGCGCCATGCCGAGCCGCTTCTGCAGGTCGGCGAGCAGCGCCAGGATCTGGGCCTGCACCGTCACATCGAGAGCGGTGGTCGGCTCGTCGGCGACCAGCAGGTCCGGTTCGCAGGCCAGCGCCATGGCGATCATCACCCGCTGGCGCTGGCCGCCGGAGAGTTCGTGCGGGTAGGCGCCCAGGCGGCGCGCGGCATCGCGCAGGCCAACCAGTTCCAGGAGCTCGAGAATCCGCGCCCGGGCGGGTTTGCCGGTGAGGCCGCGGTGGAGCCCCAGCACCTCGCCGATCTGCCGCTCGATCGTGTGGAGCGGGTTGAGCGAGGTCATCGGCTCCTGGAACACCATGGTGATGTCGGCGCCGCGCACATCGCGCATCTGGCGTTCCGGTAGAACCGCCAAGTCCCTGCCTTTGAACAGGATTTTTCCACTCTGCCGCGCCGCGCCGTCGAGCAGCCGCAGGATCGCCAGGGCGGTCACGGACTTGCCGGAGCCCGATTCCCCCACCAGCGCGACGGTCTCGCCCCGGTGGATCGTGAAGCCGATCGAATCGACCGCCGCCGTCTCGCCTGCGCGGGAGCGGAAGGCGACGGACAGGCCCTCGACGGACAGGAGCGGCGGGGTTTCGGCCTCGGACATGGGACCCTTATAGCGCGGCCGGCACCCTAGCCTACCCGCCCGCGGATGCGCGATCATGCGCGGTGCTCGCAGCGGGGGGACGCGCCATGCCCGGGATCGACGAAGAATTGGCCGCTCAAGTCCGGCTTCCCTTCGCAGAGCCTTCACGGCCTGCCGCCAGACTTCGCGTTTCCGGGTCCGGCGCCCTGCCCTCCGCATTCCGGGTGACGGACCTCGCCGCGGCCTCGATTGCAGCCGCCGGCCAGGCGCTCGCGGAAGTTGCGGGCCTCGATGGGCCGGTCGCGGTGGACCGGCGGCTCGCCGCGGCCTGGTTCGCGACGTCGCTGCGGCCGGATAACTGGCGGGTGCCGGCGCCCTGGGATCCGGTGGCCGGGGATTACCGGACCCGGGACGGCTGGATCCGGCTCCACACCAACGCCCCGCATCACCGGGCGGCGGCCGAGCGGGTGCTCGGCGCCCAGGCCGACCGGGCCGGCATGGCGCGGGCGGTGGCCGGCTGGGCCAAGGCGGATCTCGAGGCGGCGGTGGTGGCCGAGGGCGGCTGCGCGGCCGAGATGCGTGGGTTGGAGGCGTGGGCGTCCCATCCCCAGGGCCGGGCGGTGGCGGCCGAGCCCCTGGTGGCGTTCGATTCGGACCCCGACCGGAGCGCGTCGCGCTGGCGGCCCCGGCCGGAGCGGCCGCTGGCGGGTTTGCGGGTGCTCGACCTGACCCGGGTGCTCGCCGGCCCGGTGGCGACCCGGTTCCTGGCCGGGTTCGGGGCGGATGTGCTGCGGATCGATGCGCCCGACTGGGACGAGCCGGCCCTCGTGCCCGAGATGACGCTGGGGAAGACCTGTTCCCGCCTCGACCTGCGCCGGGCCGCAGACCGGGCGACCTTCGAGGCGCTGCTGGCGGGGGCGGACGTGCTGGTCCACGGCTACCGCCCCGGCGCCCTCGACGGCCTCGGCTACGGCCCCGAGGCGCGGCGGGCCCTGGCCCCGGGCCTGATCGACGTGGCGCTCGACGCCTATGGCTGGACCGGCCCCTGGGCGGGGCGGCGCGGCTTCGACAGCCTCGTGCAGATGAGCTGCGGCCTCGCCGAGGCCGGGCAGGCCTGGCGGCAGGCCGAGGCGCCGGTGCCGCTCCCGGTCCAGGCGCTCGACCACGCCACCGGCTACCTCATGGCGGCGGGCGCGCTCCGCCTGCTGGCCCACCGGCTTCGAGACGGCACCGGCGGCCGCGCCCGCCTGTCGCTCGCCCGGACGGCGGCGTTCCTGATCGCGGCCGGCCCGGCCGAACCGGAGCCGGCCTTCGCCCCCGAGACCCCGGAGGATCTCGCCCCGGAGGTCGAGGCGACCTCCTGGGGGCCTGCGCATCGCCTGCGCCCACCGCTGAATGTCGCGGGTGCCGCGATGCGCTGGGACCGGGCCGCCCGCCGGCTGGGGGATGACGCGCCGGCTTGGGCCGGGGAGCCGGGGGCGTCCCTGCGGTAGGAGCCGGGTTTT
Source organism: Methylobacterium sp. CM6246 (assembly GCF_054818005.1). Classification (NCBI taxonomy): domain Bacteria; kingdom Pseudomonadati; phylum Pseudomonadota; class Alphaproteobacteria; order Hyphomicrobiales; family Methylobacteriaceae; genus Methylobacterium; species Methylobacterium sp. CM6246. The sequence continues at coordinate 2,684,991 of NZ_JBTXKY010000001.1, read as the reverse complement.
GGGCCAGCCCTCTCGAGCTGTTTGGATGGGGTCGCGATCGAGACGTTCGACCAAGCGGATCGACACGTCTCAGTTTGGCGCCAACGCCTCGAAAAATAGGCGTTTTCCCGCGGTTCGTGGCGACGGTCTTAAACGGATCGGAGGGGTCATCGCTTCCCAGGGCGGAAGGCTCGATCGTCGTCCGGTGAAGGCCGGACCCATGCCGGCACGTGCCGTCATCCCGGGGCCGCGCGGCGGAGCCCGGGATCCAGATGCGCCGATGCGTCAAGTTCCTGCACCCGCAGCAATTCTGGGTTCAGGGCTCGCCTGCGGCGCTCCGGAATGACGGCGCGGGTCGTTACGGATGGGGAATCAAATCCCGGGCGATGCATCTCTCAAACGTGGGTAACTGTCAGCGACGAGGGGGAGGAGAGCGTGGCGCGTCACCCCTGAAGCTGGGCGCCAAACGCCGTGAACGGGGTTGGTCCGAGGTTAGTCGCGATCGAGCGGACGAGGCGGGCCGATCTCTCGTCGGGACCTGCTTTCGCACAGGGCCGCGGTCGCGCGCGCGGTGCGGCGAAGTCCAGTTTTATGGGGCGCCACGCGTCGACGGACCGCCGCAGGCCGACCCGATCCGGTCCATCCATATCTGTCTGCCAGCCGCGTCGAAGCCAGGTCGTTTTCCCGATCGCATTGCAAACAGGATCGCCTCCCACGACTCGATTTAAAGCGCGTGCGGATTCCGGTCCGCGCTCCACTTCGGCGGCCCGCACGCTGGACCGGCGCGTGAAGCCGGCAACGCCGTGATGTTGGCGATCTGGTCGATCGGCCCCGTGCGCGGAAGATTGACGGTGAACCAGTCCACCGGAGACATGTCGGCAAGAGGGGTAGTGGGAGCGAGAATTGGGCTTCAAGACCACCAATTTGAGCTTGACATTTAACATGAATCAAATAGAAACACTTAAAGATGGTATTGACCTATAAAAATTGAAACATTCAGAGACGTGTATACTCTGAAGGCATGGGTGGAAAGCAGAAGCGGCGGACACTGAGCCATTGCGCGCCTAACTTTTCAGCAGCGGGTGCCTTATGACAGCGATGCGAAAGATCGACGTCACGATACGAAAGATCTTCCATCGCATTGCACAATGGCCGTCCAAGACAACGCATTTGGTCTATTCGCTTGGTCCTATCCAGCGCAGGTCGATCAACAACCGGGCGTCTGATATCGAAGCTCACAGGCACAAGTTGCCGATATTGACGTTTCAGGAGCTGCCGCTCGCGCATGCTTTGAGTGAGCGGGGTTTCTGCAGGGCGGACGTGGATTTATTCGAATCCTTCACGGCGAACCGATTTCGTACCGCCGCCAATCGGATCTATGATGAGACAGAACGGACCTACCTCAAAACAGGCAAGACTATCGACATCATAAGGTTGCTCGACGCAAATCCCTCTTTGCTGGATCAATTCAAGGTCATTTTCTCCGCGGGACTGGATGAAAAATTTCTTAAAATCATTGAGCATTACTTGAAGCTCCCCGTCGCGTTCGGAGGAGTCGATATATTTTTCACTGTTGCCGATGGCTTAGAAAAAGGCGCCCGGACTTGGCACAAAGATAGCGAAGACACTCCGATGGTGAAAGTTGCCATCTATCTGAACGATGTCGGTGACGACGACGGACCTTTTGAAATTCTTCATTTGCAACACAAAACCTCCGATCTTGAAAAATCACGAGGCTTCAAGCAACAGAAATTGATACAGGCTCAAAACGAGGGCAAGATCGATTTCGACATCACAACCTTCAACGGCCCGGCGGGGTCCGTGATATTTTGTGATACATCGAAATACTACCACAGGGGCAAGCCTGCCACCGGCAAAAATCGCAGGGCCTTGTTCTATAACTACTACGCCAGCAGGCCGCTAACCCCGTATTTCTGCCCGAATCCGCCATTCTCCCCGGATGGCATGAGAGATCTGGTTTCAGGTCTATCGCCGACACAAAAGGCAGCGGCTTTGTGGCGCGAGAATTTAACGCGCTTCGATAAAATCGTGACCAAGCGAAAGCCGTATCTGAACTTGTAACGTGGCAACTTCGGTCACCTATAGATTGACGGGCGCTTGCCGGAGAAACGACATCTCCCCGTGCCGGTCGGGGCTATGTGCCGACAATCTTGAGGGTGCGGCTGAACTGACCGCCGTTACAGGTAAATGATGGCGCCGCTGACCAAGGATGTTTAATCGCGGCCGCGTTTTATCTCTCTAATAAAAAATGGATTAAATCTAAACTTTTCAAATATTTAGCAAAAGTCGTGCATCTCTTCGTTCGCGTGCATTCAGTAAAGCAATTGCAGTCGAGAAACTACAGTCATGCAAATCAGGTGGCGAGCGCCCGCCGGCGAAGAGCATACTGGTGCGGCGGCGCGCGTTGAATTGCGGATTGAGACCCATCCGTTTCCAAGTGTTTGCTGCGGGAGGCAGACACTATCCCGCCATCCGACGCGCAAGTTGCTTGCCGACGCCGGTCCGACAGCAACCCCGGTCATCCCGGGGTGCTTCGCTGACCGCCATGACGGAGCGGGTCGCGTCAGCTGGCCGAAACCGAATTCATCCCGGATATCGCGGCCGCGGGATGACGCGGTGGGCATCCGTGTAGCTTGAGCAATCCCTAGTCACGGCCGCACGGCGGTGACCTCGATCTCCACCAGCCAGCCCGGATTGGCGAGCGCCGCGACCTGCACGGCCGAGCGGGTCGGCAGGTTCGGCTGAGCCGCCGTCCCGAACGTCGCGCGGTAGGATTCCATCAGGCCGGCGAAATCCATCCGCCCGCCCTTGGCCGGGTCACCGACCAAGAAGACCGTCATTTTCACAACGTCGCGGAGGGAGAGGTTCCGGCGTTTCAGGGCCGCCTCGATGGCGGCTAGGGTCGAGGCGGTCTGGGCGCGGGTATCGCCGAAGGCGGCGACCGTGTTCTTCTCGGCGTTGGGATCGGTCACGGCCGGCCCGAAGCCGCTTAGATAAACGGTCGCGTGCCCGGCGGGCACCTCGACCGCTTCCGAGATCGGGAAGTCCGAGCCAGGGATCGGGTGCCGGGTGATGTCTTCGGAAAGCGCCGGCCCGGCCGACAGGGCGAGGGCGAGCGGTATCAGGATCCGTCCGATCATGGCCGTGCTGCCTTCACATCCTGGGGGGCGACCGCGTCGCCGTAATGGTTGTCGAAATGGGTGCGGACGTAGTTCACCACCGCGGCCACCTGGGTGTCGCTCATCATGCGCCCGAGCGGGGGCATGCCGCGCAGGCCGTACAACAGCACCGTGACGGCGTAGCCGGCGCCGGCGAGTCTTTCGTTGTGCAGGAGCGGCGGATACGAGGCCGCGCCGACCGCGCCCTCGCCCCCCGCCTGGTGGCAGGCGGCGCAGACCTGGGCGTAGAGCGCCTCGCCTTCGGCCTGGGTGAAGCTCTTGCCTTGGCTCATCGCGGGACCGGCCGACGGCAGGGCCGCCATCGTGGCGTGCTCCTGCGCGGTGGCGGCTCCGCCCGAGGCGAGCAGCAGCGCGACGATTCGGGGGATCGAAAGGACATTCATGCCGCCAGAACCCTCTTGTGGAGCCGCGTGACCGCGTCAAGCGCCGAGAGGATCGCACCCTCCTGCCAGGCCGGGATGTATGAGGCGTGCTCGCCGGCCAGCATGATCCGCCCGTCGATCGCGCAGAGGTTGTCGTAGTGCTGGGCCCGCGCCTCGTCGGTCCAGTCGCCGGCGCAGCCCAGGGTGAACGGCACCCGGTGCCAGGCCACCGCGATCCCGGTCTCGAACTCGGTGCGGTATTGCGGGTGGATCTGGCTGCCGTAGGCCACCGCCCGGCGCACCCGCTCGGCGGGGCTCTGGGCTGTGAATTCATAGGAGTTCGGCCCGTTCCAGGTATAGGCGCCGAGTAGAACGCCCTTGCCGCCGGCATTGTAACCGGTCGCGGGATAGGCGATCTGGCGGATCGGCAGGTCGGTGTAGGAGATTCCGCCGAAGATTTGCTCGTCCTCCTCCCAGAACCGCCGCTTGAACTGAAGCCCGACCTTTACGGATGAGGCGTAGGGCACGGCGTCGATCGCCGCCTTCATGGTCGGGCCGACCTGGGTCGGGATCTGGCTCAGCACCGTCAGCGGCAGGGCGCAGACGCACCAATCCGCCTGAGCCTGCCGCATGGCGCCGCCCTGGCCGAGATCCCGGTAGGTGGCGGTGACGCCGTGGGCATCCTGCGCAATCTGCGTGACCTTGGCGCCGTACCGGATCATGTCCGGCGGCAGCGCGCGGGCGAAGGCCTCGCCGATCCGGCCCATGCCGCCGACCGGCTGGAACATCGTGGTCTGGAACTCGTAGAGCAGGAAATTCTGCAGGCCGCGCCACAGCCGCGAGGTCAGGATGTCGTGCAGCGCCATCGGCTCGCCGTCGACCGGGCGTGCCGAGAGGCCGCCGCCGGGATCGTGGGCGTAGCCGCGGAATTCCGAGGACTCGGATCCGGCGCGATAGGCGAGGTTCTCGTCGAGACCGCCGAGGGAGCGCAGGGCCTCGATCAGGATCTCCTGGTCCTCCTTGGAGACCTGTGCGTCGAGCGCACCCTTGCGGGTGGCCTTGGCCAGGAGTTCGGCGGTGGCACCGTCGAGATCGGTCTTCACCGTGCGGATCCGCTGCGGCTTGCCGCCGAAACCGGATGCGCTGTGCACGAACGCGTTGTGGTTGAGCTGGATGAAAGGCTCCAGTGCCACCCCGAGCCGGCGGCAATAATCGAGCACGCCGTGGTGGTGGTAGGGGATCCGCCAGGGGCCGGGGTTGAGGTAGAGGCCGGCGTCGAACCCGCAGCGCTGGGTTTCGCCGCCGAGTTCCGTGTAGGTGTCGCCGCCGCGCAGCGTCCAGTTCCGGCCGCCGGCGCGGGTGTTGTATTCGAGGATCTGCACCCGGTACCCGGCCCGGTGCAGCTCCAGCGCCGCCGTCATGCCGGCGAGCCCGGCCCCGAGGACCAGCACCGAGGCGCCTTTGGGATCGCCGTCGAGCTGGATCGGCCCGCGATAGGGCGATTCCCCGGCAAACCCGAGGCTGGTCATCACCTGATAGGCCGCCGCGCTCCCGGCGGCGGCGCCGACCATGGCGATGAGCTTGCGGCGACTGAAGCCTGATGTGTCTGCCATCTCGCCTCCCGTTTCCTCATCCGGATGCGTCCAGGACGATTCAGTCTAAGCAAGCCGGAGGCCAAGCTTGGAGCCATGCAAATGAAGCGCGCCGGACGCAGCGTCCAGCCGATGGAATGCGCCCTCGGACTTGCAACTTAAGCGGATGTGAGGCGCGGATAAATCATCGTCCCCGGTGGTCTTGCTTCGGATCGCGCCGGGATCGCCTGAGATAGTCTTTCCGGTCCGGGTCCTCATCCCGAGATGCGGCGGCGTCGCCACGGCCACGAAGGAGCCCGCCGGCCGGCCGCGCGATCCCCGGAAGGCGCCCTCGCGGTTCGCCGTGCTCGCGGTGCGGGCCGGCGATGCGCAGCGCGTCATCGCTCCCCAACCGTACGGATTGATCCGCCCGTGCGCCCCGCTACAAGCGGTTGCGTGATCGTCCCCCGCCTTCGCCTCCTCGCCCTCCTCCCGCTGCTCTGCGCCGGCCCGGCCGCGGCGGCCCCGTCCGAGGGGGCGACCGAGACCGTCGAGCAGGCTTTGTGCCGCCTCATCGACGATTCCGCGAAGGCGCGCGGGCTGCCGGTGCCGTTCCTGACCCGGCTGATCTGGCGCGAGAGCAGTTTTCGCGTCGGCGTGGTGAGCTCGGCCGGCGCGCAGGGCGTCGCGCAGTTCATGCCCGGCACGGCCCGGGAGCGCGGCCTGCTCGACCCGTTCGATCCCGAGCAGGCGATCCCGCACGCCGCCCACCTGCTCGCGGACCTGAAGACGCAGTTCGGCAATCTCGGGCTCGCGGCGGCGGCCTATAACGGTGGTGCCGGCCGGGTCAGCAAGTGGCTGTCCGGCGAGGGCGGCCTGCCCGCCGAGACCCGGGCCTACGTCGCCGCCATCACGGGGACGCCCGCCGAGGATTGGCGCGGCGGCACCGCCGGGACGATCACGTATCCCGAGGGCGGCGCGCCGGAGGCGAAGGCCAAAGAGGCCAAAGAAGCCAAGCCCGGGGCCAGGGCCGAGACCAAGCCGGAGACGCCGGTGACCTGCCTGCAGGTCACGGCCAGCCTGCGCATCCCGTCGCGCGGCGACCGCTTCGCGCTGGGGCCGAACGAGGGTCCGGCGGCGCCCTGGGGCATCCAGCTCGCCGGCAACTTCTCCAAGGCGCTGGCCCTGCAGAGCTTCAACCGTGCGCGCAGCGCCTATGCCGGCGTGATCGGCGAGGCCCGGCCGATGATCATCGGCACCCGCCTGCGCAACCGCGGCACCCGGGCCTTCTACCGGATCCGCCTCCCCGCCCAGAGCCGGCAGGCCGCCGACGACCTGTGCGGCCGCATCCGCAAGGTCGGGGGCGCCTGCATCGTGCTCCGGACCTGACGATTTATGGCCCGCTGCCCCGCCCGCGTCATCAATCCGCCCCGAGCGGAGCCCTGAATGGGCCAATCAGGGCAACCGGACGGGATATGACACGCCTCCTCATCGCGTTTGCCAGCCTTCTCGGGCTCGGTCTTGCGGCGTACGGCTTCAGCGCCGCCTCGCCGCTGACCCTGTTCGACGCGATCGGCCCGCGCGACGCCGGCGGCCGCCTCGCGGTGCGCGATCAGGCCTTCGGTGCGGGGCCGCGGCGGCGGCTCGACGTCTACGTCCCCACCGTGGCGGCCGAGCGGGCGCCCGTGCTGGTGTTCTTCTACGGCGGCTCCTGGCAAAGCGGCTCCAAGGACGACTACGCCTTCGTGGGCCACGCGCTGGCCGCCCAGGGCTTCGTGACGGTGATGCCGGATTACCGGCTCTACCCGGAGGCGCCGTTCCCCGGCTTCCTCCAAGACGGCGCGGCGGCGATCGCCTGGGTGCGGGACAACATCGCGGCCTATGGCGGCGACCCCCGCCGCATCGTGCTCGCCGGCCACTCGGCCGGGGCCTACAACGCCGTGATGCTCGGGCTCGATCCGCGCTACCTCACCGCCGCCGGGGTCGATCCCAAGGTGATCAAGGCGGTGGCGGGCCTGTCCGGCCCCTACGACTTCCTGCCGCTCGACCAGGACACCACCGTCAAGGTCTTCGGTCAGGCGCCCGATCTGCCCCTGACCCAGCCGATGACCTTCGCGGGCCCGCTCTCGCCGCCGACCTTCCTGGCCTCGGGCGATTCCGACACGGTGGTGAAGCCCCGGCATACGGCGAGCCTCGCCGCCAAGCTGCGCGCCGCCCACGTACCCGTGCAGGAGCGCATCTATGCCGGGCTCGACCACAAGGACACGCTGCTGGCGCTGTCGGTGACATTCCGCTCCAAGGCCCCGGAACTCGCCGAGATGGCCTCGTTCCTGATGCGCCAGGCCGCCGGGCGGTCGCAGTACACGATGCGGCGGTAGGGCCGCACCGCTCAGCGCCGGCCCGGAATCTCGACCGTCCGCGCGATCCCGATGGCGTGCAGGAACGCCGGATCGTGGCTGACCACGAGCAGCGCGCCGTCATAGCCCCGCAACGCCCCCTCCAGCAGCGCGACGGACTCGATGTCGAGGTGGTTGGTCGGCTCGTCGAGGATCAGCAGCCAGGGCGCCTCCTTCCGACCGAGGAGGGCGGCGAGCCCGGCGCGCAGGCGCTCGCCGCCCGAGAGCGTGTCCACCCGCCGCCCGGCCTCGCGGTTGCGGAAGGCGAAGCGGGCGCAGACCGCATAGGCCTCCCGTTCACTCAGACCCTCGTTCAGGCGGCGGACATTGGCCAGGATGCTGGCGGCGGGGTCGAGCAACCCGACATGCTGGTCGAGCATGGCGACCCGGCCCTCCGCCCGCCGCACCCGGCCCTTGACCGGCATCGTTGAACCCGCCGCCACCGTCAGCAGGGTCGTCTTGCCCGCGCCGTTCGGGCCCTCAACCGCCACCCGCTCCGGCCCGGTGATCGCGAGCGTCCAGGGACCGAGCGGGCGGCCGCCGGGATCGGCGACGACATCCTCCAGGGCGAGTAGGTCGGCCCCCGAGGGCAGCCCGCTCGGCGGCAAGGCGATGGTCAGTGGCGTCAGCACCTCGACGCGTGCCCGCGCCGCCCCGGCCCGGGCGGCGGCATCCCCGATCAGCCGCGCGCCTACGGCCTGGACGCGGGCGCCGGTCTTTTCGGCGCGCTCTGCCCGGGCGCCGAGCAGGATCTTCGGCTCCGAGCCTTTGACCGCCGCGGCGCGACCGGTCCTGTCGCGCCGGGCCTTGGCTTCGCGTTCCTGCTGTGCGGCCTCGCGCACGTCGCGCAACTGGATGTCGGCCCGCTCCAATTCAGCGGCGGCGCGGGCCCGCTCTGTCTCCCGCCAGGCCGCGAAGGCGGACCAGCCGCCACCGACGATCCGAACACCGAGGGGCGTCAATTCGACGATGCGGTCGACATGCTCCAGCAGAGCGCGGTCGTGGCTCGCCACCAGCACGCCGCCGCGCCAGCCGCGCACCAGCGCCTGGATCGCGTCCCGCCCGGACCCGTCGAGATTGTTGGTCGGCTCGTCGAGCAGGATGAGATCGGGCGTCTCGACCAGAAGGCGCGCGATGCCGACGCGCGTGCGCTCGCCGCCCGACAGCGTGCCCACGCGGCGCTCGAGCGGCCATCCGGGCAGGCCTGCCTCTGCGAGCGCTCCCGCGATGCGCGATTCCAGGGTCCAGTCTGCGGTATCGAGGTCGTCGGGGCTGCCGGTTCCGGTCAGAACCCGCTCCAGCGTCGCCAACTGGGCGGCCATCCCGAGCGCGTCCGCCAGCGTCCATTCTTCGGGCCAGTCCTGCCGAAGCAGGCCGACCGTGCCCGAGCGTTGCAGGCAACCGGCGGCGGGCTCGGCCTCACCCGCGACGACGCGCAGGAGCGATGACTTGCCGGAGCCGTTGCGGCCGACAAGGCCGACCCGCTCCGCCCCGAGCGACAGTCTCAGATCGTCGAAGAGGGTCTGCCCCTCAGGTGTGCGGAGGGAAACACCGTCCAGGGTGAGGAATGCGGACATGGCGAGCCGGGAGCGTGAACGAGACGGGGCGAAGAGCGGTGTTCATCCTGTCGTTCACGGCGGCGCACTCCTTCTGGGCTGCGGTGGAAAGCTAGAGCTGCCGGGGCTCGTGGTGCAACCCGGGGCCGACGATCGCCGCGCGCGCAAGGGTACGACGGGGCGCGGCGGTCACGCCAGCACCGGCACGTGCGGGGCGCAGGTCCGGGGCAGGACGCCGGTGAGGCGCGGATCGGGTGCGACTTCGACCGTCACGGCGCAGGGCGTGAAGCCCGAACGCCGGTAAAGGCCGAGCGCCCCGGGATGGTCGAACGTGCAGGTATGGACCCAGAACCGCCGGATCGGGTGCGACCAGGCGCTTTCGATCGCCGCGTCGATCAGGGTGCGGCCGAGCCCCTGCCCGACCGCGCTCGGGATGAGGCCGAGGAAGGCGAGCTCGCAGGTGTCCGGCTCGCGGAAGTCGAGCTCCAGCAGGCCGAGATCCGTACCGTCCCGGCGCAGCGCCTGGATCTCGACGCGTGGATCGTCGAGGATCGCCTGCAGCGCAGCGTCCGGCAGGGTCAGGCGCGAGAACCACAGCCACTCCGCCCCGACGGCCCGATACAGCCTGCGGTAGGTCTCGCAATCCGGCCGGACGAGGCGGTGGAGCGCCGTCCCGGCCGGGAAAGGCCGCTCTGGCCGCGGGGCCGGCGGCTCGAACATTTCCAGGCTGGTGACGATGGCCGCGATGTGGCCCGGCGGGACCGCGGAAAAGCCCGGCGGCAGCGCCGGCGAAGAAGGGTTGGTTGGCATCGGCTCGGAGCTGTGGCGACCGCGAAGGCCGCCACCCTACCCGATTCCCGCCCCTCAGATCTGGATGCAGATCTTGCCGAAATGGCGGTTGCTCTCCTGGTGCCGGAACGCCGCCACGATCTCGTCCAGCGGGTAGACGCTGTCCACGACCGGCCGCAGGCCGCACGCCTCGATGCCGCGGATCATCGCGATCTGCTGGCTCCGGCTGCCGACCAGCACGCCCTGGAGCCGGATCTGCCGGATCAGCGCCGGCACCAGCGGCAGCGGCCCGGCCACGCCGGTCAGGATCCCGATCACCGAGATGTGGCCGGCCACCCGGACGGCCGCCATCGACTGCTCCAGCGTCCCGGGGCCGCCGACATCGAGCACGTGGTCGACGCCGCGCCCGTCGGTCAGGCGCCTTGCGGTCTCGCCCCAGGCCGGGTCGGCGCGGTAGTTGATCAGGTGGTCGGCGCCGAGGGCGCGCAGGCGCTCGAGCTTCGCGTCGCTGGACGAGGTGGCGATCACGGTCGCGCCCGCCGCCTTGGCGAATTGCAGGGCGAACAGCGACACGCCGCCGGTGCCCTGCACCAGCACCACGTCGCCGCCCTTGAGCCCGGCATCGGCGTGGAGCGCCCGCCACGCGGTGAGCGCGGCCGTGGTCAGGGTCGCGGCCTCGGCATGGTCCCAGCCCCGGGGGGCGTGGGTGAAGGCGGTCGCGGGCGCCGTCACCCGCTCGCGGGCGTAGCCGTCGACCCCGTCGCCCGGCACGGTCGCGAAGCCCTCGACGAGCGGCGTGCCGTCGAGCCAGGTCGGGAAGAACGTGCTGACCACCCGGTCGCCCACCGCGAACCCGTCCACGCCCGGGCCCACGGCCTCGATCTCCCCGGCGCCGTCGGACATCGGCACCCGCGCCTCGCTCGGCCCCCACAGGCCGCTGACCACGGCGTAGTCGTGATAGTTGAGCGAACTCGCCCGCAGCCGCACGGTGATCGCGCCGGGCCCCGGCTCCGCCACGGGCCGCTCGCCGAACCCCACTTTGTCGAAGCCGCCGCCGGGCTGGACGATGACCGCCCGGGATGCCGATCGGGTCATGGTGCACCTGTTGTCTGCGCGGGGCCGGCGGGTGTTCCCACGATCTGGGCCGGATCGAACTGGCCGCCACGCCCGATGCAGGGGCGGCGGCAAGAGCAGTCTGCTCGATGAAGCGTCACATCCAGACAGTCCTGTCTCAGAGAATCCCTGCCTCAGCGGATCAGCTCGATCGTGACACCGGCGGCCCCGGCGATGTCCGGCCAGCGCCGCTCCGCCGTGAGGGCGGGTACGCCTTCTCGCTTCGCCAGAGCCAAGCAATAGCGGTCCCCGAGCGACAGGCCGCCTTCGAGCGTGATCGAACGTAAGAGGCCCGCGTCGTAGGACAATGCCGCATCGACGGGAAACAGGCGGATCGGCAGGGGCCGCAGCAGCATCTCGATGTCGTGGCGTCCAGCACCGAGCTTGGCGTAGTAGCTGATCACCTCGGCGAGGTTGACGGTCGTCATGACAGAACCGTCGAGCCCGGCCTTGACCGTGTCGGCCCCACGCTGTCCGAGCAGGAGCGCGAGGAGAGCCGAGGCATCGAGGACGAAGCGTGTCACTCGCGCTCGGCCTCGCGGGCGCGGTCGGCCAGGAAATCCTCGACCGAGGCGCCGACGTGGCCGCCGATCAACCGGCGGCTCATATCCTGCGCGCGCGCCACCACCTGATCCAGCGTCCGGAGCACGATGGCGTCCCCGACATCTTCGACGATGACCTCGCCGCCATTGCCGAGCCCATGCCTCTTGCGGAGGTCGGCGGGCAGGCTCATCCGTCCATCAGGCATGACCTTGGCCCTCATGGGGTACCTCCACGTTATGCCGGACGTGGATCTATACGCCAGGAGGTATCTCCGATTCCAGATGTGTCATCTTAAGCCGTCGCCTTCGCAGGCCCCTTCCTGCGATCGCCCCCGCTAAGGTTATCGCCAGATCTTCCGCTGCAACTGTCGGTCGCCCCATCGCCCCGGCGTCCACACCCGCTACAATGACAAGCGCCGCATCACGCGGCTGCTGCGGTGGAACGGCATGGCTACGGCGGACGCGGCGATCGGGATCCCGGCCGGGACGGCTCAGAACGGCGTAGCCGGGCGCGACCTGCCGGATGTCGTGCGCGTGCTCCTGAACGGGGCGGTGTTCGTCCTGCTGTGGAACCACGACTGGCTCAAGGACCTGTCCGACCGGTCTTCGCTGGCGGCCGCCGAGGATGGCAGCCTGCTGACCCAGGTGCTGTTCCTGGCGGCGGGACTCGGCATGGCGGCGGCGATCCACCGGATCGGGTTCCGCCACCTGCGGCCGCTCGCGACTTGGCCGCTGATGCTGTGCGGCGCCTGGCTCGGGCTCACCGCGCTCCTGTCGGTGGAGCCGAGCCTGTCGCTGCGGCGGCTCGCCCTGCTCGGCATCGCCACGATGCTGTCGGCGGGCGTGCTCTTGGTCGCGCGCTCGCCGCGGCAGCTGGCCCTGACCATGGCCTGGTCCGCCCTGGTGATCCTGGTCGCGTCGTACCTGGCGGTGGCCCTGGTGCCGGATCTGGCGATCCACTCGGCCTTCGACGTGAATTCCGATCCGAGTCATCCGGGCCTGTGGCGGGGCATCTTCCCGCAGAAGAACGAGGCCGGGGCCGCCATGGTGATCCTGGTGATCGTGGGGTTCTACGTCGCCGCCGCCGCGAGCCGCGTGCTCGGCTGGACCATCGTGCTCCTGGCCCTCGGCTTCCTGGTGGCCAGCGGCTCCAAGACCGCGATCCTGCTGCTGCCGGTGATCCTGGCGGTCACCGGCCTGTGCCGGATCCTGACCGGGCGGGGCCTGCGGGCGCTGCTGCTGCTCGGGCCGATCGCCGGGTTCTCGCTGGTCTCGATCGGCTCCATCCTGATCCCGGCGGTTCAGGATGCGGTCGGCACGCTCCTGACCGACGCGACCTTCACGGGGCGCAGCGAGATCTGGCAGTTCGCCCTGGACAACATCATGGTCCGCCCCTGGCGGGGCTGGGGCATCGGCGCATTCTGGATGACCGAGCGGACCATGTATGGCGGCTCCGAGGAACTCACCTGGGTCAACACCGCCAACCACTCGCACAACGCCTACCTCGACACGGCGCTGATCGGCGGATTCCCATTCCTGGCGCTCACCGTGGTGGCGTTCGTGCTGGCGCCGGTCCGCGACCTGCAGCGCGTCGCCGGGGGGCGCGGCCTCGATGCCGAGACGCTGCTGTTCCTGCGCCTGTGGTTCCTGGGCCTCGTCTCGGCCTCGTTCGAGACCGTGCTGTACAACGGCAACAACGCCACCTGCTGCATGTTCATGATGGCGGTGTTCGGCCTGCGGCTGCGGACGCGCTACGCGTTGGCGGCGGGGTGAACAGGGTCGTTCGCATCAGGGTGACGAGCCGAAGCCGCCGCCGCATCCGTGGTCGTACGGCAGGCGGGAAGAAGCTGCGATGCGCGATCCGCTTCCGCACCATCGACGTCCCAGCCCGAGGCGAGCGTCCGACACAAGCGCCCTCAGCCCGGGTCCTCGTCGGGGACGGTATCCTGGAACGGCACCGTGAGCACCAATTCGCCCGCCTCGTCCCCGATCTCGAAGGCGCACTCCATCCAGTCGCGTACGAAGGTGTGGCGCTCCCGCGCGATCATCCCGCGCGCCTGAGACAGGGCGTTCTCGCGCGCCGCGCCCAGGTCCGCGCAGTCCTCGCCTTCCGGATCCACGGCCAGCCCCGCTGGGCCGGGACGATGCCGGACGTTGAAGAAGTAGCGCGGCATCACGCCCCCTTGATCAGCCGGGCGAACTCTCGCTCGGGCAGGCCGTAGCTGTCGTCGGCCACCGCCACCAGGGCCGCCCGGTCCAGGATCGTGATGCGGCCGCGCCGGGCCCGGATCAGGCGATGCCCCTCCAGCGTCTGGATGGCCAGGGTCGTGCTGGACCGCTGCACGCCCAGCATCATCGACAGGAACTCGTGCGTGAGGAGGAGCTCGTCGCCGTCGAGCCGGTCGTGGCACATCAGCAGCCAGCGGGCGAGGCGGATGTCGACCGTGTAGCTCGCGTTGGCGAAGGCGGTCTGCGCCGTCTGGAGGATCTGAACCTGGATCGAGCGCAGGAGCAGCGTGTGCAGCCGCGGGCTCTCCGCGACGGCCGCGTACAGCGCCTCGGTATCGATGACCAGCATCATGCCGGCGTTCTGGACGAAGTGTTCGTGGGGCGTGCGATCGGTGCCCAGCAGGATGGGCGAGGCGCCGCCCAGACCCTCGCGTCCGACGATGCCGACCTCGACCTTCCTGTCCGCGCCGTGGGTGACGATCGAGCCGAAGCCGACCTCGGGAAAGTACAGCTGCCGGATCGGTACGTCGGCCTCGATGAGCGGCTGGTGCAGGACCGTCGTCACGGGCTGCAGGTGCGGCTGCAGCAGAGCGAAGTCGCCGGGCGCGAGCGCCTTCAGCAGATGATTGCGGATACTGGATTGCTCAGGCTGGGGCACGCTTTCGCTCCCGTCGGGGCAAGAGCACACGCCGTCTCTCAAGCGCCTGCGCCCGGATCAGCCGGCAGGCGACATTCTAATAATCCAGTCGAATTGGCGGTATCAAGCCTCGAATTCAAACCTATGTTAGCGGAAAACGCAGTATTCCGTATGGTGGGGTACCATACCGATATACGGATGCACCTTCCATAACACGGGAGCCTAGGTTTACAGCTTGCGTTATCCATTCATGCGTGAGCCGAATGATCGGACGGCTCGACCGGCGGGAGCTTTGCATGCCACAGATGGGCCAACAGCGTGCCATCCTGCTCGCCGAGAGCGACGCCGTGATCGGCATGGACCTGAGCGACGCCCTCGAGAGGTCCGGCTACCGCGTGCTCGGGCCGGCCAGGACCACGGCCGAGGCGCTGCGCCTGCTGGTGCAGCGGAAGCCCGACCTGGCGTTCGTCGACGGCGCGCTGAAGGACGGCAGCTTCATCGAGCTCGCGCACACCCTGCGCCGGCTCGACGTGCCGATCCTCGTCCACCTGGAGGCGGGTCAGGACCAGCATCTGACGCCCGACCTCGCGGGCGTGCCCTGGCTCCTCAAGCCGGCCTTGTCCTTCGACGTCGTGGCCGCGCTCCGTGAGTTGATGGCGGCGTCGGTGCGTGCAAGAGCCGCCCCGGTGCCGCGCCTCCGGCCCGCCGGCACCGCGGGCAATCCGCTGATCCGCAAGCTGAGCGGCCTCACCACCCTGTCGGACGCGGACCGGGTCACGCTGGCGCGGATCAGCGCCGAGCCGCGCCGGGTCACCCCCGGCACCGACCTGGTGCGCGAGGGCGACCGCCCGGACGGCGTGTTCCTGGTGATGAACGGCGTGGCGGTCCGGCACAAGCTGCGGGTGAGCGGCGCCCGGCAGATCATGGCGTACCTGGTGCCGGGCGACCTGTGCGATCTCGACGTCGCCCTTCTGAGCGCGATGGACCATACCATCACGGCCCTGTCGGCCTGCGAGGTCGTGCGCCTGGCGCCCGAGACGGTGGCCGACCTCCTGGCGAACCATCCGCAGATCGCCCGGGGGCTGCGCAAGGCCCAGCTCGTGGACGAGGCCACCCTGCGCGAGTGGCTGGTCAACGTCGGCCGCCGTTCGGCCCTGGAGCGGCTGGCGCACCTGCTCTGCGAGCTGCTGCTGCGCCTGCGCGCGGTGGGTCTGGCGCCGGGCGACAGCTACGAACTTCCGGTCACCCAGATGGACCTCGCCGACACCGCCGGGCTCACGCCCGTGCACGTGAACCGCACCCTCGGGGAACTCCGGCGACAGGGGCTGATTGAACTGAGGACGAGATGGCTCAAGATCCTCGACCTGCCCCGCCTGCGGGCGCTGGCGGAGTTCCGGCCCAATTACCTGCATCTTGGAGACCAAGCTGCGGCATGAACCTACGCCTGCAACCCATCCAAGTCGCGACGGGCAGCTACGACACTGAGGGTCAGCTGGTCTTCGCTGATGGGTTCCTCGCGGCGGTCCTGGTGAAGCTCTCGGGCTTTCACCAGGACATGGCCGGGATGTGGTTCCTGGAGGCCGGCTTCGGCCGGGTCGACACCCCGAACCGGCCGACGTTCTCCGATCTCGACGAAGCGCAGGACTGGATCGAGCGGCAGCTGGAACGGGTGCGCTGACGCCGCCCGCCGCGACGCAGGATCAGGTCCGCGAGAAGGGGCCGTTCGACGGTTCGACCTGTTCCCGATCCCCGAGGACGCGCCGCGCGGAGGCGAGGATCTGGATCACGCTCCGGCTGTCGCATTCCTGCCGGGCCACCGCCTCCAGGTCCCGCAGGTAGGCGATCACCGGCTTCCGCGCGCGCGGCCCCTGCCGCAGGACGGGTTCGACCTTCGTGGTCACATGCACGGCCAGGCCGTCCCAGAAGTCCGGATCCTTCGAAGACCCTTCCGTCATCCAGCGTGCTCCGTACCGAAAGAGCGGCCCCGTTGACCATGGACCGAGGGGGCGAAAACCCATGATCGACGGGGCCGACCGGAGCGGATCCGGCGCGCCCGATCTGGCCCAGGAGCGCCGTCGCTGAAATCACCTGGGTTGCGTCACCCACCCGGTGCGACAGTGCTGTCCATCCGGCGCGCCCGCCGGCTCCGGTGGCGGGGTTGCCGGCACGGGCTTACTCCGCCGGCACCGGGCGCGGGCGGCGGTCGTCGCCGATCGCCACGAAGGTGAAGGTCGCCTCCGTGACCTTCATGGTGGTCTCGCTCGCCCGCTCCCGGCGCCAGACCTCGACCTGGATGCGCAGGGACGAGCGCCCGACCGTGATCAGCCAGGCGTAGAGGCTGACCTCGTCGCCGACGAAGACAGGATGGTGGAAGGTGATCGCGTCGACCGCGATGGTGGCGCACCGCCGGCGCGAGCGCCGGGCCGCCACGTTGCCGGCCGCCAGATCCATCTGGGCCATCAGCCAGCCGCCGAAGATGTCGCCCGCCGGGTTGGTGTCGGCCGGCATCGCGATGGTGCGGATCACCGGCGCGCCGCGCTGGCTCGGCTGCGAAGCCGCGCCCGCCTGCGCACCGTCCTGGCTGCTTCCGTCCGCCATCGTCCCGCCGAGTCGCCGAGCTTGACCGGAAGCCTTCCAGTCAAGCTCGGCCGGCGTCAATCGGGCAGCGCGAAGACCAGCAGTGCGTCGCCGGTGCCGAACCCGGCCGCCTTGGTGAAGGACGCGCCGCCGGCCGCCACCGCGAGGTACTGCTTGCCGTCGAGCGCGTAGGTCATGGCCGGGCCGCTGATGCCCGCCCCGCACTGGAACCGCCAGAGCAGCGTGCCGTCGCGCGCATCGTGGGCTTCGAGGTGGCCATCCTCGGCGCCGGAGAAGACGAGGCCGCCCGCGGTGGCGAGCGTCCCCCCGGAGAGCCGGCTGTCGGACCGCAGGGTCCAGGCGATCTTGCCGCCGTCGGCGAGGTCCACGGCGGTCAGCGTGCTGAAGGACGGCTCGCCCTTCGCCTCGCTGGTCTCGGTGTAGCGGATCTCCGCCCGGTCGCCGGAGGCCGGCACGGTCTTGATCGTGTAGGTCGTGGCCCCATGGCGGACCTGCACGTAGGCGCGGCGGCCGTCATAGGCGGTGGGCGGCCACGACACGGCGCCGAGCGGCCCCGGCGCCACCACGGTGCCCTGCGGGGTCGGCGGCGCGAACAGGTTCTTCTGCTCGATCAGCGGGGCCGAGCGTTCGAGCAGCGTCCCCGTCGCGCGGTCGTGGACGTAGATCCACCCGGTCTTGCTGGCCGAGGCCACGGCCTTGGTGCCGTTCGGCCCGTCGAGCAGGAACGGTGGCGCGGCGACGTCGTAGCCCCATTCGTCGTGCGGCACCTGCTGCGAATACCAGCGCAGCTGTCCGGTGCGGACGTCGAGCGCCACGAGGCACATCGTGTAGAGGTTGTCCCCCGGGCGCGACAGGCCGAAATTCTGCGGCGCCGGGTTGCCGGTGCCGAGGAAGATCAGGCCGAGATCCGGGTCGTAGGCCGGGGTCATCCAGAGCGAGCCGCCGCCGACCCGCCAGGCGTCGCGGTTGGCCGGCGCCGCTTCCTTCTCGGCGGCGATGTCGCGCTGGAGCGGCACGCCGTCCACCGTCTGGGCGACGAAGCCGCCCTCCCAGCCCTCGGGCGGGGTGACGTACCAGCGCCAGCGCTCCGCGCCGGTCTTGGCATCGTAGGCCGCGAGCCAGCCGCGCCGTCCGTAGCCGCCCTCGATCCCGACCACGGCGCCGCCGTCGAGCCCGCCGGCCTCGTCCGCGATATGCAGGCCGTAGCCCGCCCCCGTGACCCCGACGATCACCAGCCCTTCGACCACCAGCGGCGGCATCTTGAACCCGAGCCGGCTCGAGCCCTGCACCGGCTTGCCGCCGAGCTTGCCCGCGAGATCCGAGGCGGTCTCGCTCTCGCCCTCCTCCGGGCGCACCGCCTCCGTGTCCCACACCAGCCGGCCGGTCTTGGCGTCGAGCGCGATCAGCCGCCCGTCCATGGTCGCCTCGAACACGAGGCCGTCCGAGACCGCGACCCCGCGGTTGGAGGGGGGGCCGAAGATCTTTTCCGTGCGCGGCTTGTGCGTGTAGGTCCAGAGCGGCCGGCCGGTGCGGGCATCGAGCGCCGCGACGTTGTTCTGGGTCGTGGACGTGTAGAGCGCGCCGTCGACCATCACCGGCTGCGCCTGGAAATAGCCCGTCACCCCGGTCTGGAAGATCCAGGCCGGCCGCAGCCGCGCGACGCTGGCGCGGTCGATCTGTGTGAGGTCGGAGAAGTTGCGGTTGCTGTGGTCGTGCCCAAAGGCCGGCCAGGGGGTCTCGGCGGCGCGGGCGGCGGCGGGTAGGAGGATCGCGACGGCGATCAGCGCGGGGCGAAGTGCGGTCATGGGCGGCACGGCGTTTCCTCGAGTTTTATCGGTTCTCTATTCCTTCACGTGCCCGGCTCGTGAATACAACGCGCCCATTCCTGCGCATCCCGTGCCGCTGCCGTCCCGGGCGAGAGTTTCCGGCGCCCGTCGTGTCGTCCCCCCTCGACGTTGGAGCCGACGCACCGGGTTTGCGTCCTCGACGCGATCCGGGCAGCGGAGTGTCTGGAAAGCTTGGGATCCGAGGTCGGCTCGACTTCCTGGGTACATCGACTCACTTAGAAAGAGATCGCCAGCGAGCGCCAACGGTCTATGCTAGCCTCGTCTTCGGTCCGACGTGCGTTTCGAGCCAGGATGTTTCTCATGCGCGGCAGGGCGCAGACATGATCGGTGCGGACATCTCCCCCACGCTTCGGGCCGCGATCGAAGCCGTCGTGTGGCAAGAGCTCGGCCGCTTCGGCGTCAGCGAGGTTGAAGTCACGGAGTCCGAGGATGCCGATGGCGATCCCGTCATCCTCGTCAACGTCCATTATTGGGATCCCGAAGCCGAGCCCGATTTCAAGGTCGCGTCCAGGGCTCTCACAAAACTGAATGACACGCTCTTCGAACTGAAAGAGCCGCGCTTCGGCTACATACGGCACAAGGTCCCGGACGCCATGCCTGAGCCGCGCAGCCGGCGATGAGCCGGGAGTTGCTCGGGACTGCACGGCGGTTGGCGCGGGCGAGTCCCGGCAAGCCGCGGCAGTCGGACCTCAAGCGCGCGATCAGCTCGGCCTATTACGCGCTCTTCCATGCGCTCGCGAAAGAATGTGCGGACCGGCTTGTCGGAACGGGACGGGCTCGGCCCGACAAGGCCTGGCGACACGCGTATCGCGCCCTGAATCACGGGGACGTCAAGAATGCCTGCAGACAGCTGCGCACCTTCGGATTTCCTCCCGAGCTGATTCAGGTCGGAGACATCTTCCAGGGGCTCATGCTTCAGCGACACAGTGCGGATTACGACCCGACGCATCGCGTCACCCGTGCCGATGCTCTGGCAGTCATTTCACTGGCCGAAGAAGGTATGGCAAAGCTCGGCTCGGCGACCGCACGGGATCGCGTGGCCTTGGCGATCCAGCTTTTGTTAAAGCAACGGTCGGCGTGATGATTGGTCGGGACAAGCGAACGGCAGGCAGGTTCGGTGTCGCGTCTTGTTCATGCTTCGCTGGCCACTTTCACGAAGGCGCGTAGACGGTTCGCGAAGGCCGCTCTTGGCTGATCCCGAGACTCCCACCCGGCCCTTCGACGTTTCGACGTATCTGCGTACGCCGGAGAACTCCGCCGCCTACCTATCTGCCGCCCTCGACGAACGATCCCGCTTCCTTCCGTCGAGCCCTGTGTGACGTTGCGCGCGCAGAGCATGGCGGTCGTCCCGTCGGCCCCCTTCGTCGAAAAATCCCTGATCCCTCACCCCGTCTTCCGTGCCGCCGCGTCGAGCTGGCCCGGGGTCGCCTGGGCGCCCATCGCCCGGGCCATGTCGGCGGCGCTCTGGCCGGCGGCATCGCGAAAGTCCGGGTCGGCGCCGTGCTCCAGCAGCAGCGCCACCATCTCGGTGCGGTCGAACATCGCCGCGGTCATCAGGGCGGTGCGGCTGCCGGTGCCGGTGCCGTCCACCGCGGCGCCGTGCTGGAGCAGCAGTCGGGCGACGGCGAGGTCGTTCTTGAAAGCGGCGCCGGCCAGAGGCGTCTGGCCGCGATCGTTGGCGAGTTCCGGGTCGCCGCCGGCCTCCAGGATCACCCGGGTGGCGTCCGCCTGGCCGTTATAGGCCGCGAGCATCAGCAGGCTGTCGCCCTTGTCGTTGCGCAGGTTCGCCGGGAGCCCCTGCCCGAACAGCTCCGCCAGCTCGTCGGCGTGGCCCATCCGGGCGAACTGGAAGACCCGGCCCGCGAAAGCCAGGGTCGCGTCGTCGAGGGCCGGGGGCGTGTTCGTCTCGGAGGTCATCGTCGTTCGCCTGCTTCAACGAGGATCGATCTGGGACGGGACCGTGCCCCTGTCCAGCGCCGGCCGAAACGCGCTTCATGAAAGGGTCGTTGCCGGACTCACGCGCATGTCACACCGGGCGGGGCTTCCTTGTCATGTCATCCGGGACCGGACTGACAGGGGGGATCATGGTCGACATTCGCGTGACGGAGCGTCGTGAGGATCCGGCGGCGGCCGCCGGATCCATGCGGATCGCCATCGTATTCCACTCGGGCTACGGCCACACGGCCCGCCAGGCCGAGGCTGTGGCACAGGGGGTGAGGCTCGTCGAAGGTGCCGACGCCCTGATTTTGCCCGTCGCAGACGTGGAGCGGTCCTGGGCCGTGCTGGAGGCCGCCCCGGCCATCATCTTCGGCACCCCGACGTATGTGGCCGGGCCGTCCGCGGCGTTCAAAACGTTCCAGGAATCGACCTCGAACCGGGTGATGGCCAAGGGTTATCCGTGGAAGGGCAAGATCGCCGCCGGGTTCACAAATTCCGGTGCGATGGCCGGCGATAAGCTCGCCACGCTGATCCAGCTGGCCCTGTTCGCGGCGCAGCACGGCATGCACTGGGTCAGCCTGGACCTCCCGCCCGCGAACTGTTCGACCACGGGCTCGGAGCAGGATCTGAATCGGCTCGGCTACTGGCTCGGCGCGGCGGCGCAGTCGAACACGGACGCGGGTCCCGACCGCGCGCCTCCGGAGGCCGATCTGGCGACCGCGCGCCATCTCGGCCGACGCGTCGCGCAGGTCACGCGCCAGTTCGTGCGCGGCCTGGAGGCGCCGGGTCTGTGATCGCGCCGTGCAACGGGGCCGCCGCCCCCGAACCGAGCTTCCAGGAATCCCGCCCGGGCCTGGTCCGGCTTGCTTACCGCATGCTGGGTTCGATGGCCGACGCGGAGGACGTGGTTCAGGATGCCTACGCACGCTGGCTGGCCGCCGATCGGGACACGGTACGGGAGCCGGCTGCGTTTTTGCGGATCGTGGTCACGCGGCTCTGCCTCAATCACTTGAAATCGGCCCGCCGCCGGCGGGAAACCTATATCGGACCCTGGTTGCCGGAGCCGATCTTCGATCCCGATGCGGGCGACGATCTCGACGACATCACCCTGCCGCTGATGATGGCGCTGGAGCGCCTGTCGCCGCTGGAGCGGGCGGCGTTCCTGCTGCACGACGTGTTCGGGATGGCGTTCCCGGATGTGGCCCGGGCGATCGGACGGGAAGAGGCGGCGTGCCGCAAGCTCACCAGCCGCGCCCGAGCGCATCTCCGGGAAGCGCGGCCACGCTTCACTGTCGACCGGGAGGAGGGCTTCAAGATCGCCGCCGCGTTCTTCGCCGCTTCGCGCAGCGGCGATATGGGTGCGCTGCGCACCCTCCTGGCCGACGACGTGGTCGCCACAGCCGATGGCGGCGGCAAGGTCCCCGCGTCGCCGGAACCGCTGATCGGGCGGGACGCCGTGCTCGTCCGTCACGAGGCCATGGCCCGCGACTTCGCCCGGAATTCATCCCGGCTCGTGCGCTATGCCGTCATCGACGGGCTGCCGGGTTTCGTGACCGTCGAGACGCCCGGCCTCATTCAGACGACGGCCCTGCAGGTCCGCCAGGGCCTCGTCGCCGCCATCTACGTGGTGCGGAATCCGGACAAGACCCTGCGGGTTTCACGGGACGCGTGAGTGGACCGCGCTGCAAGGGGCGTGAAGCCCTGGTCTGGCCCGGCATGCGAAGACGCCCAGCACCAGGCGGGAACGTTTTCCCCCGGATGCTCGTTGCAGCCGCCACCCGGGCCGTGACGGCCCGATCCGTCGCCGGAGCGAGCATGCCGCGCCCCTATGAGCCCTTCGCCGATGCGTTGCGCATCGCCCGCGACATCGTCCGCGACCGGGTCGGCGCGGTGACGCGGGCGGCCGTGCAGGCGGATCCCCACGCCTACGACGAGGCCTGCGACGCCCTCGCGCTCCGGATCGCCGAGGCGCTGGTCGACGAGGGCGAGGCGGTGGCGAGCCGCTATGCCGGCCGGGACGACCGGGCCGCCTGAAACCGGCGCGGTCAGCCGCGCTTGCGGCCGCCCCCGCCCTTGTATTTCGGCTTCTGGCCGCCGAGGCCCTGCGTCGAGCGCGGCTTGGGCCGCTCCTGCCAGGCCACCGCCCCCGCCGGCATCTCGCGGTCGGTGCCCGGGCCCATATTGTCGAGTTCCGGCTTCGAGATCCGGGTCGCCCCGGCGCCGCGCGGCGCCTTGCGGCCGTACTTGCCGGCCTCGCGCTCGACGTCGCCCTGCCGGGCCATCGGGTCGTCCGAGACCAGCAGCTCCGTCGCCTGGAGACGCTTGAGCTCGTCGCGCAGGCGCGCGGCCTCCTCGAAGTCGAGATCGGCGGCGGCCGTCCGCATCCGCTTCTCCAGGTCGGCCAGCACCGCCTTGAGGTTGTGGCCCACCGTGATCGCGTCCTTGGCCAGGCCGGTATCGACCTGGACGTGGTCGCGCTCGTAGACGCTGTTGAGGATGTCGCTGATCCCGCGCTTCACGCTCTGGGGCGTGATGCCGTGCTCCTCGTTGTAGGCGAGCTGCTTGGTGCGGCGCCGCTCGGTCTCGGCCATCGCCCGCTCCATCGAGCCGGTGATGGAATCGGCGTACAGGATGCAGCGCGCGTCGGCGTTCCGGGCGGCCCGGCCGATGGTCTGGACCAGGGAGGTCTCCGAGCGCAGGAAGCCCTCCTTGTCGGCGTCCAGGATGGCGACCAGGGCGCATTCCGGGATGTCGAGGCCCTCGCGCAGCAGGTTGATGCCGATCAGGACGTCGAAGGCGCCGAGCCGCAAATCGCGAATAATCTCGATCCGCTCCAGGGTGTCGATGTCGGAGTGCATGTAGCGCACCCGCACGCCGTTCTCGTGGAGGTACTCGGTCAGGTCCTCGGACATGCGCTTGGTCAGCGTGGTCACGAGGGTCCGGTAGCCGGCCAGCGCGACCGCCTTGACCTCGCCCAGCAGGTCGTCGACCTGCGCGCGCGCCGGGCGGATCTCGATCACCGGGTCGACCAGGCCGGTCGGGCGGATCACCTGCTCGGCGAAGACGCCGCCGGTGCGCTCCATCTCCCACTTGCCGGGGGTGGCCGAGACGTGGACCGTCTGGGGCCGCATCGCGTCCCATTCCTCGAAGCGCAGCGGCCGGTTGTCCAGGCAGGACGGCAGGCGGAAGCCGTACTCCGCCAGGGTCGCCTTGCGGCGGAAGTCGCCCCGGTACATGCCGCCGATCTGCGGCACGGTGACGTGGCTCTCGTCCGTGAACACCAGGGCGTTGTCGGGCAGGTACTCGAACAGGGTCGGCGGCGGCTCGCCGGGCCGGCGGCCGGTGAGGTAGCGGGAATAGTTCTCGATGCCGTTGCAGGCGCCGGTGGCCTCGATCATCTCGATGTCGAAGGTGCAGCGCTGGTCGATGCGCTGGGCCTCGATCAGCCGGCCCATCTTGGTCAATTCCTCGATCCGGCCGTTCAGCTCGTTCTTGATGCCCTTGATCGCCTGCTGCAGCGTCGGCCGCGGCGTGACGTAGTGGGAGTTGGCGTAGACCTTCACGAATTTTAGCTCGGCGATCTTCTTGCCGGTGAGCGGGTCGAACTCGACGATCGACTCGATCTCGTCGCCGAACATGCCGATCCGCCAGCCGCGATCTTCCAGGTGGGCCGGCCACAGCTCGATGGAATCGCCCCGCACCCGGAAGGTGCCGCGGGCGAAATCCGCCTGGATCCGCTTGTACTGGAGGGCCACGAGGTCGGCTACGAGCTGGCGCTGCTCGATCTTCTCGCCCAGCGTCACGGTGAACGACATCGCCGTGTAGGTCTCGACCGAGCCGATGCCGTAGATGCACGACACCGAGGCGACGATGATGACGTCGTCCCGTTCCAGCAGGGCGCGGGTGGCCGAATGGCGCATCCGGTCGATCTGCTCGTTGATCGACGATTCCTTCTCGATGAACGTGTCGGAGCGCGGGACATACGCTTCGGGTTGGTAGTAGTCGTAATAGGAGACGAAATACTCGACGGCGTTGTCCGGGAAGAACGACTTGAACTCGCCGTAGAGCTGCGCCGCCAGGGTCTTGTTCGGGGCGAGGATCAGCGCCGGGCGCTGGGTCTGCTCGATGATCTTGGCCATCGTGAAGGTCTTGCCCGACCCGGTGACGCCCAGCAGCACCTGGTCGCGCTCGTGCGCCTGCACGCCCTTCACCAATTCGGCGATGGCGGTGGGCTGGTCGCCCGCCGGCTCGAACTCGGATTTCAGCGTGAACTGGAGGCCGCCCTCGGATTTCTGCGGCCGGTCTGGCCGGTGCGGCACCCAGGTCTGGCCGTCCTTGAACAGCGGGTTGCCCTCGATGAGCAGCCGCTCCAGCGCCGTCACGGTCGCGGAGGCGCCGCCGTCGCCGCCCGGATCCGGCAGCTCTGCGCCCGCGGGCACGGGCCCGTCCTCGGGCGGGGTCAGCCCCAGGGCCTGGGCGAGGCGCGGATCGACCTCGGCCGCGTCGCCGAGCGCGTAGCCGGCCTGGGGCGCCTCGGCGAAGCCGTCGCGGGCGATCTCGACCTTGCGGGTGGCCGCCTTGCTGATCGGCTCCTTGGCGGGCCGTCCCTTGGGCTTGCCCGGACGCGGCTTCTCCGGCTCCGGCGCGATCGGCGGCGGCCGGTTGCGGTTCAGCGCCGGGTTCAGCAACTCCGCCAGATAGGTGTCGAGCGGCTTCAGCTCGGGCTTCGATGCCTTGGCCGACGAGGCCGAGACGGATACGGCGCGCGGCTTCTTCGGAGCGGGCGTGTTCTTCGGAGCAGGCATGGCACCAATATGGGCCCCGCACGCGCCGCGAGAAACCCTCGGGGCTGCGGAGTTTTCACGCTTTCCCGGATGAGGCTCGCCGATGACCGCACCGATCCATCCCGAGACCCGCATCGGGCACGTCCACCTCAAGGTGGCCGACCTGGACCGGGCGCTCGGGTTCTATTGCGGGATCCTCGGCCTGGGTTTGACCCAGCGCTTCGGCACGCGTGCCGCCTTCGTCGCGGCCGGGGGCTACCACCACCATATCGGGCTCAACACCTGGGAGAGCCTCGGCGGGCTGCCGCCGGCCCCGGGTACCACCGGCCTGTACCATCTCGCCCTGCTCTACCCGACCCGGGCCGCCCTGGCGGATGCCCTGCGCCGGGTCGAGGCGGCCGGCATCCCCCTCGACGGCGCCAGCGACCACGGGGTCAGCGAGGCCCTGTACCTGCGCGACCCGGACGGGAACGGCGTCGAGCTCTACCGGGACCGGCCGGAGGCGGAGTGGCCCCGCGCTCCGGACGGCGCCCTGCGGATGGTCACGGCCCCGCTCGATCTCGATGCTCTTCGCCGCGAAGATGGATAATTACAACTCTTAGGTAGAATTCACCGTGCTTTGGCCTGGACCGGACCGGTCGATGCTGAGAAAATTCGGTCCCATCACCCGGTGAATTGGCTTGCGGCGACCGGAGCCCGTCGGTACTTTGCGGCGCAAAGCATGATGCAGGGCGGGGGCTGAAGCTCATGCAGGACCTGGACAAGGCGCTGGCCGACATCGTGGCGATCCGGTCGCAGATCGCCCGCGATACCGCGTTCCGCGGCCTGGGCGCCGCCACCGTGGCGGGCACCGGCGGCCTGTCGCTCGCCTGCGCGGTGGGCCAGGCCCTGTGGCTCGGCGATCCGTCGGCCCGGCCGGCCCTGTTCTTCGGCCTGTGGATCGGCGCCGCCCTGGTGGCGTTCGCGCTGATCGGGGTCGAGGCGGTCCGGCGCAGCCGCCGGCTCCATTCCGGCTTGGCCGACGCGATGGTGTGGAACGCCATCGAGGTGTTCATGCCGGCCGCCGGCACCGGGGCGTGCCTCGCCCTGGTGATCGCCCGCTTCGCTCCGGAAGAGGTCTGGATGCTGCCCGGCCTGTGGCAGGTGTTGGTCGGGCTCGGCCTGTTCGCCTCGGCGCGGATCCTGCCCCGGGCGGTCCAGGGGGTCGGCGCCTGGTACCTGCTCACCGGCCTCGCCGCGCTGGCGTTCGCGGCCGAGACCCGCACCCTGTCGCCCTGGACCATGGGGCTCCCCTTCGTGGTCGGCCAGATCTGGCTGGCCGGCCTCATCCATCGCGGCGCCCGGGCCTTCGATGATGACCTCTGACCGCGACGACGGACGGTTCTCCTACGAGGGGCTGGACCGGATCATCCACGAGCGGGCGCGGCTCAGCGTGCTCACCTCCCTGGTGGCCCATCCCAAGGGCTTGCCGTTCCCCGACCTCAAGCGCCTATGCGGGCTGACCGACGGCAACCTGAGCCGCCACCTGGCCGTGCTCAGCGAGGCCGACCTGGTGAGCCTCGAAAAGGGGTTTTCGCTCAACCGGACGCAGACGGTGTGCCGGATGACGCCGACCGGGCGCCGGCGCTTCATCTTCTATCTCGGCGTGCTCGAGCAGGTGGTGCGCGACGCGGCGGCGGCGGCCGAGCGAAGTCCGGATGGCGGGGTGCGCGGCCTCGATCCGGCCACGAAACCGGCCTGAGAACGCCGGATCGCGCAGAGACTGTCAACGCAAACCGAATAAACCTCAGCGATACGCCCATGCCGGGAGACTTTACGATGCAAAGCGAAGCGGGGCCGGGGGGGCTGCACGCCGCGATCATCATGGACGGCAACGGGCGCTGGGCGACGCAGCGCGGCCTGCCGCGTCTGGCCGGCCACCATCGCGGCGTCGAGGCGATCCGGCGCACCGCCGAGGCCTGCCCGGATCTCGGCATCGGCACGCTCACGCTCTACGCCTTCTCGGCCGACAACTGGCAGCGCCCCGACGACGAGGTCGGCGGCCTGATGCGGCTGCTGCGCTCCTACCTGCGCAACGAGACCCAGCGGCTCGCCCGCACCGGCACCCGGCTCAGCGTCGTGGGCCGGCGCGACCGCCTGCCCCGGGGCATCCCGGAGGCGATCGCGGCCGCCGAGGCGGCCACGGCGGCCGGCACCCGCCTGCACCTGCGGATCTGCGTCGACTATTCCGCGCGGGACGCCATCATCGCGGCGGCGCAGGCGCTCCAGGGCGGCGACGCCTCCCGCGAGAGTTTCGGCGCGCTGGTGGCCGGGCAGATGCACGGCTCGCCGGTGGACGTGGACCTCGTGATCCGCACCGGCGGCGAGCAGCGCCTGTCGGATTTCCTGCTGTGGGAGGCGGCCTATGCCGAACTCCACTTCACCGATCGGATGTGGCCCGATTTCGGCCCCGACGATCTCGCCGCGGCGACGGCCGACTTCGCCCGCCGGGACCGCCGCTTCGGCGGCCTGAAGGCGCCGGCGGTCCCGGCGGCGGCCTGACCCCCGGCCCGCTTGACGGGCGCGCCGGCTCAGGCAGAGGCTTTCCGTCATGACTGAAACGCTCGCCAACCGCCGCGTCCTCCTCGTCATCGGCGGCGGCATCGCAGCCTACAAGGCCCTCGACCTGATCCGGCGCCTGCGCGAGCGGGGCGCCAGCGTCTGCCCGGTGCTGACCGCGGGGGCGCAGGAATTCGTGACGCCGCTCGCTGCCGCGGCGCTCGCGGGCGAGCGGGCCCATACCGACCTGTTCGACCGGGCCGAGGAGGCGGATATCGGCCACATCAAGCTGGCCCGCCAGGCGGACGCCGTCGTGGTGGCGCCGGCGACCGCCAACCTGATGGCCCGGATGGCCGGGGGCCACGCCGCCGACCTCGCGACCACGATCCTGCTGGCGACCACCCTGCCGATCCTGATCGCCCCGGCCATGAACGTGCAGATGTGGGCGCATCCCGCGACGAGCCGCAACCGCGCGACCCTGGAGGGCGACGGAATCCGCCTCGTCGGGCCGAATGCCGGCAAGATGGCCGAGGCGGAGACCGGCCCCGGCCGCATGGCCGAGCCCAACGAGATCGCCGACGCCCTCGAGCGGATGCTGGCCGAGGCGGGCGACGGGGCCCCGGGCCTCGGCTTCCTGTCGGGCCGCCGGAGCGCGCCCGCCCGCCCCCTCGCCGGCCGTCGGGTGCTCGTGACCTCCGGGCCGACCCACGAGCCGATCGACCCGGTGCGCTACCTCGCCAACCGCTCCTCCGGGCGCCAGGGCCACGCGATCGCGGCTGCCGCCGCCGAGGCCGGCGCCACCGTGACCCTGGTCTCCGGGCCGGTCTCGATCCCGGATCCCGCCGGCGTCGGCGTGGTGCGGGTCGAGACCGCCCGGGAGATGCTGGCGGCGGTCGAGGCGGCCCTGCCCGCCGACATCGCGATCTTCGCGGCCGCGGTGGCCGACTGGCGCCCCGAGACCGAGGCCGGCGCGAAGAAGATCAAGAAGGACGGCGCCGGCCCGGTGCCGCTGCCGCTGGTCGAGAACCCCGACATCCTCGCCACCGTCGCGCATCTGGAGGCCGGGCGGCCCCCCCTGGTGGTCGGCTTCGCCGCCGAGACCGACACGGTGCTCGACCACGCCCGGGCCAAGATCGCCCGGAAGGGGTGCGACCTGATCGTGGCGAACGACGTCTCCGCCGCGGGCGGCGTCATGGGCGGGACCGACAACACCGTCCACCTGATCCACCGCGACGGCGCGTTGGAGACCTGGCCGCGCCTCGGAAAGGACGAGGTCGCCCGCCGCCTGGTCGCGCATCTGGCCGGCCTGCTGGTGCGCTGAGGCGGCATCGGACCCGCAGAATCGACCGCGCGAAGCCGATTTCGCCGCGGGTGTGGCGGCGAAGCCTCGGCCGTTTCGTGGATCTTCGCGCTTCGCAAAGCTGGCTTCCGGCCAAGATGAAGCCAGCAAAGAGCGTTGCGAATGTGGACACGGCGTTCACATCGGACGATCGATCATGTGGTTGCCCACGTATTAACCGGATCGATCTCCCGATTTAAAAAACAGTCAGTATTTGAAGTCGATTTTCTGTCCTAAAAATACGGCGGGTTTTATAAGTCGGTTCTTGAGATTGAATTATAGACCTCGCTCAAACAAATATAAATTGTCTATATAAACTTGCAATTTGCGGTTTTACGATGGTGTAAGTCCACGGCGCCGAACAGAAGACTGTCGGCTCGGGGGCGTTATGGATCATGGAACGTAGACTTCTATCGGGATGGGCGGCTGCTCTGCTGGTCATCGGAGCCTGTCCTTGTGTTGGACTGGCACAGGCACAGCCTTCGGCGCCCCGAAACACGGAAGAATCGACGATCCTGCCGGATCCGAATGCGCCGCAGCGCCTGCCGCTGGATCGGCCCTCGACGCCCGCGCCGGACACCCGCCCCGCCGTGGGCTCGGTGGATCCGCGCAATATCGGCCCGAAATTCGGCCTGCTCGGCAATCTCGGCGGTATCCGCGATCGGCTCTGGGAGCACGGCATCCTGCTCAACCTCGGCTACGTCTACGAGGGCGCCACGAACGCGGCCGGTGGGGATCGCACGCTGGCGCGCGGAGCGGCCCAGTTCACCGCAAAGGGCCTGTTCGATTTCGAGAAGATGTTCGGCCTGGAGGGCGGGTCCGGCGCGGTCACGCTCACCCACCGCCACGGCCGCGACCTGACCCTCGACGCGCATCTCGGCACGCAGACCAGCGTCGAGGAGATCTACGGCCGCAGCCGCATCTGGCGGTTGAGCCAGTTCTGGTACGATCAGAAGTTCGGCCCCTGGGTGGACCTGAAGATCGGCCGGATGCCGTCGAGCGACGACTTCGCCGGCTTCGCCTGCGAGTTCCAGCTCAACGCCCTGTGCGGCGCCCCGACCGGCAAGATCGCCGGCAACTACATCTACAACTACCCGGTCGGGCAATGGGCGACCCGCCTGCGCGTCGGCACGGCGGATACGGCCTACGTCCAGGTCGGCGCCTACCAGGTCAATCCGGACAACCTTGTCGACGGCTTCAGCTTCAACTTCAGCAAGGGCACCGGCGCCCTGATCCTGTCCGAGGCGGGCTGGTTCCCGAAGGTCGGCGGCGCGGGCTATGCCGGCAGCTACAAGGTCGGCGGCTGGCACGAGACCAGCGGCGGCAACGACGTCTACCTGAACGACCGGCGCCTGCCGTTTCCCATGTACCGGGGACAGCCGCTGCATCACGACGGCCGGAACGGCCTGTATTTCGTCGGTGTCCAGGAGGTCTACCGCCCGGATCCCGCCAACACCGTCCGCAACGTCTCGGCCTTCGTCCGGGCCGTGGCCAGCGACCGGGAGACCTCAATCTACTCGGCCCAGGTGACGGGCGGGTTCATCTACAAGGGCTGGTGCGCGGAGCGTCCGAACGACTGGATCGGCTTCGGCGCCGGCCAGACGACCCCGAATCCCCGGGCGGTCGAGGCCATCGAGCTGAGCAACCTGGTCACCCGGACCAACCGGCGGCTGCCGTGGCAGGAGCGCTTCGTCGAGGCGTTCTACAGCATCGCGGTGACCGACAACATCGTCGTCCGACCCAACATCCAGTACATCACCCGGCGGGCCACGCCGGAGCAGAAGCCCGACGTCGTGGTGTTCGGCGTGACCTCGTTGATCACCTTCTGAGTGCTTTGAACGCCCCCCGTGAGGAGGGGCCCGGGGATGGGGGATGCGTCGGATCGCGCGGAGCCGCGCCTTCAGAACCGCCCCCACCCCCACCTCCCCCACACGAGGGAGTGAGCCCTCGGCACGCCCTGCGCGGACTTCGTCGCCCGTGCGGCTCTGGGGGGGGGCGTGCCGCGCGCCGTCATCGCGCCCGGCCCGGAGCCGTGGTCGAAACGCCCCCCCCCGGCGCGATGACCAGTGACCTGCGCGATTGCGAGCGTAAATACACCGTTAAACAGCTTTCAATTGAAACGAAGGCGCCAAAATTTTCCGAAGGATGCAGTTCCGATACGAATGAGTTCGAGTATCGATTGTCAGCCCGCGACGTCGGTTGGAGAGAGGTCAAACAGGCTCGTGGTCATAACATTCGACAAATGATGCGGTGTAAGACATGACCTCGCAACCGCCGGGCTTCGGGAGTTGTGCGATGATCCGCCTGCAAAATATTTCGATCCGAATGACGATGAGCGTGGTGCTCTTCGTCTTGGGTCTGATTATCTTCACCTATGCAACGTCCGCGCTGATCGGAGCCCGTGCTTCTGCTGTCCAGGCCGAGGCGGGTATCTCGCTCGTGCGGGCGAGCCGCGCGCTGCTCCAGACCCTGTACGCGACGCGGCTGGAGCGGGGCGCCACCCTGCAGTTCCTGGCCGCCGGCCAGCCGATGGATGCCGAGACCCTGTCCGGGCTCTACACGGAGCGGCAGCGGGCGGTCGCCGGCATCGCCGCCGCGACGACACTGGTGGGCGACCTGGATCTGCCCTCCGTCCGGGCGACGCTCGGTCAGCTTCAGGCGTCCCGCGAGCGTGTCGAGCGCCTCCGCCCCCGGGTGGATGACGCCCTGAAGGTGTCGAAGGCCCAGCGTGACGCCTCCGTCACCGCGGAGGCGCAGACGGCCTTCCTCGCCATGCTCGACACCCTGACGGCGACGACGGATGCGGTCGATGCCGCGATCCCGCGCTCCGATACCGTCCTGGAGCGCGATCTCGCCCTCAAGCGCTCGGCCTGGGCGACCCGCATGGCGCTCGGCGCCATCGCGCTGCGGATCCAGACATCCCTGTCGGCCGAGACGCCCTGGTCGCCCGCCGAGACTGTCGCCGCCGCCGAGGAGCGGGGGCGGCTCGACGCCACGTGGAAGCTCGCCGCGGAGACGTCGGCGACCCTCTCGGGCACCGTCCGGGCGGCCTTCGACAAGGCCCGCACCAACAATTTCGAGGGCGCGCCCCTCGACCGGCGCATGGCGGTCTCGACAGCTTTGGCGCAAGCTCAGCCGCCGGGGATCACGCTCCAGCAGGCGCGCAAGCTCGACACCCCGGAACAGGCCACCCTCGTGGACCTCGCCTACGCCGCCCTCGACGAGATGATCGCGCGCGCCGAAACCCTGGCCCAGGATGCACGCAGCGTCCTGGTGCGCAACGTGGCGGCGCTGCTGGTCTCCGGGCTGCTCGTCGCCCTCGGCCTGGTCGCCCTATTCCGCTTGGTGCTGCGTCCGATCCGGACGATGACCGGGACCATGCAGGCCCTGGCCGACGGCGACGCGTCGGTCGAGGTGCCGCTGCGCGACCGCAACACCGAGGTGGGCGCGATGGCGCGGACGGTGCAGGTGTTCAAGGACAACCTGATCCGCACCCGCGCGCTTGAGGCCGAGACCGTGCAGGAACGGTTGTCCGCCGAGGTGCAGCGTCGTGACGGCATGCGGGCTTTGGCCGAGTCGTTCGAGACCGCGGTCGGCGGCATCATCAAACAGGTGTCGGTCTCCGCCACGGACCTGCAAGCCACCGCACAAACCCTGACCGCAACGGTCGATCGGACGGCTGGCCAGGCCGTCACAGTCGCCTCCGCAGCCGAGGAGGCCGCCAGCAACGTCAACACGGTGGCGGCCGCCGCCGAGGAACTGGGAACCTCGGTCGAGGAGATCGGCCGGCAGGTCGATGGATCGGCCAAGCTCGCGCAGGGCGCGGTGGGCGAGACCGATCGGACCGGGGCGCTGGTACAAGAGTTGAGCAGCGCCGTGGCGCGGATCGGCGACGTGGTCGGGCTGATCTCGTCCATCGCCGCCCAGACGAACCTGCTGGCGCTCAATGCGACGATCGAGGCGGCGCGCGCGGGTGAGGCCGGGCGCGGCTTCGCGGTCGTCGCCGCCGAAGTGAAGGCGCTGGCCGAGCAGACCGCCAAGGCCACCGAGGAGATCTCCGGGCAGATCGCACGCGTCCAGACCTCGACGGGCCAGGCGGTCTCGGCGATCGGCGCGATCACCGGACGGATCCAGGAAATCAGCGCCGTGTCGACCAGTATCGCCGCCGCGGTTGAGGAGCAGGGCGCCGCCACCCAGGAGATCGTCCGCAATGTCGGGCAGGCGGCGACCGGCACCGGTGCGGTGACCAGCAACACCGTCGGCGTGGCGGGGGCGGTGGAGCAGGCCGGGCGGGCGGCGAACCAGGTCCTGGGGTCGGCCTCGGTCCTGTCGCGCCAGTCCGAGCAGCTCACCGCGGAAGTGACCCGCTTCCTGATGAACGTGCGTACGGTCTACGCGATGGCGCCGCGTCAGATCCAGCTCGTGCGGGACAGCTTCGAGAAGGTCCGGCCGATCGCCGGTACGGCGGCCGACCTGTTCTACGGACGCCTGTTCGAGATCGCCCCGCAGGTCCGCTCCATGTTTCCGGACGACATGGCCCCGCAGAAGAAGAAGCTGATGACGATGCTCGGGCTCGCGGTCGCCAATCTGGATCAGCCGGCGACTCTGACGGCCAGGGTCCAGGAACTCGGCCGGCGTCACGTGGGCTACGGCACGAGGAACGACCATTTCGCGCCGGTCGGCGCCGCCCTGCTCTGGACCTTGGAGCAGGGGCTCGGCCCGGCCTTCACGCCGGAGGTTCGGGACGCTTGGACCGAAACCTACAACCTCATCGTGGATCTCATGAAAACCGCGTCCGCCGACATCGCCGCCTGACCCGACACCGGGCGGAGCCAAGCTGTCGGGTTTCGCTCCGACGACCCGCCGCAGGACGGCGCGCCCGTCGCACGTCCGAACCCCGATCCGTCGGATCGCGCGCCTCCCTGGCCTGGACCGGCTCGAGTCGATAGAAGGCCCCCCGACGGCCGGCGCGGACGGCGCCGGCTCCAGGGAGATACCATGCCTCGCCTGTCCCTCATTGCCGGAGCCGCGTTCATCGCCATGACAGCAGCCGCGAATGCCGAGATCGTCACCCTGCCCTCGGGCCTGAAGTACCAGGATGAAGTGGTGGGCACCGGGCCCGAGCCGAAGGCCGGCCAGCAGGTCACCGTGCAGTACACGGGCTGGCTCGACGAGGGTGGCAAAAAGGGCAAGAAGTTCGATTCCTCCCGCGACCGCAACCAGCCCTTCAGCTTCCCGCTGGGCGCCGGCCAGGTGATCAAGGGCTGGGATCTCGGCGTCGCCACCATGAAGACCGGGGGCAAGCGCACCCTGATCATCCCGCCGGAGCTGGGCTACGGCGCCCGGGGCGCCGGCGGCGTGATCCCGCCGAACGCCACGCTGATCTTCGACGTCGAACTCCTCGGCGCGAAGTAGTCTGACCGCTGCGCGAGCGCGAGACTCCGAGACAATGCTGTTCGCGCAGCTGCCCGACGAGCTGTTCAAGCCGCTGGCCTCGCCGAGCCGGGGCTTCAACGCGGCCCTGCTGCTGCACCTGCACCGGCGCGTCCTCGGGGCGGAGCCGGTGCGCAAGGCCGAGCTGCTCGCCGAGATCGGCGATTTCGCCGCCGGCTGGAGCGACCCCGAGATCCTGGGCGACGAGCCGATCTCCGCGGATCCGGCCGAACGCCGCAACGCCCTCTACCGGCGCCTCCTGGAGACCGGCTGGCTGCTCGAGCGCCGCGAGCGCTACGTCCCGGTGGCCGAGTTCGACCCGGAGGCACGCCTCCTGCTCGAGGAGCTGTCGCGCCTGGAGCGGGGCGAGACCCGCTCGTATGGCGGCGCGGTGCTGGAGGTGCTGGGCGGCCTGGAGAGCGCCGTCTCCGATCCGGCCAACCGCTCCGAGGCCCTGTCCAACGCCGCCCGGGCGTCCGCCGCGTTCCTGGCCCATGTCCGCGGACTCGCCGCCGGCATGCGCAAGGTCGAGGAGCGGATCCTGCGCGAGCCCGACCGGGCCAAGACCTTCCGGCTGTTCTTCGAGGATTTCGTCGAACGCCACCTGATCAGCGACTACCGGACGCTGCACACCCGGTTCAATCCGTTCCGGTTCCGCGCCAGCGTGGTCCGCGAGGCCGGGCGGGCGCTGCGCGACGCCCTCACGGTGCGGGCGCTGGCCGAGGGGCAGATCCGCGAGGGCCGCAGCCCCGACCTCGACACCGCGCAGCGCGCGGTCCGGGCCGATCTCGCCCAGATCCTCTCGGTGTTCGAGGGGCTCGACAACCATCTCGACGCGGTCGATGCCGTGGTGGCGCGCCTGGAACGGCGGATCGGCGCCGCGCTCCATGCCATGGACCGGCCGGACCCATCGGGGATCGAGCGGGTCGCCGGGATGCTGCGCGCCGTCGGCGCCGCCGAGGTCGCGCCGGAGGTGCCGCCGGTGGTGTCGCTGCTCCGGCCGCCGATCGGCCAGGGTCACCTGCAGACGCCGCGCGCCCGCCGCAGCGCCATCGACGTCGAGCCGCTGCCGGATATCGACTACGACCCCGCGGTGGATGCCTTCGCGGCCGCCAAGGCCGAGTTCCGCCGCCGCACCACCGTCACGCCGGAGACCATGACGGCCTTCGTCGAGGCGCGGCTCGGCAAGGCCGTATCGCTGCGCGGCTCGCAGATCGCGATCGAGGGGGTCGACGACTTCGTGGTGTTCCAGCGCCTGCGCGAGATCGAGGTGCTGTTCGACGCGCGGCTGCGCGACCGCTACGCGGTGGTCCGGCTGCCCGAGCGGCTGGCCAACGGCTGGCTGGACTGTCCCGATTTCCTGCTGGAGCGGCGTGCCGGTGCTTGAGGGATTTCGCGCGATCATCGACGGCGACGAGCCGCCGCCGCCGGGTGCCCGCGCTCCGGACGCCGAGGAGCTGTGCCGCGCCCTCCAGGTGATGCTCAAGGGCCAGGTGATCTACGCCGACACGCCCGGCATCGGCCGCTCCTACGAGCTGGCCCGGCACTACGCGCCGTTCTTCACCGATTACTTCGCCTGCCTGGGCTACGCGCTCACGGTCTCGCACCGCGACCAGATGGTGTCGCTGAGCCCCGCCGCCGACGCGCCCCGGCACGACATCGCCTCCGAGCGCCTGCGCAAGGACGAGACCCTGGTGCTGCTGGCGCTGCGGCTGCTCTACGAGGAGGGCCTGCGCGACAACCGCGCCGGCACGGACGGGATCGTCGCGTGCACCACCGACGAGATCGTGGAGAAGATCCGGGCCGTCGCCCGCAACGAGCCCCCGGAAGAGGGCCGGCTCGCCGACATCCTGCGCCTCTACGCCCGGCGCGGGGGCCTGCGGATGGGCGAGCGCGACCGGGTCGAGCGGGTCACGCCGCTGTCGCTGCTGCCGGGCCTCGCGGTGCTGGCCTCCGACGCCTGGCTGGAGCGCCTGCGGGCGTGGTCGGAAGCCGGGGAGCTCTGAGGGCGGCCCTCGGCACCGCTGGCGGATGAACCGCGCCCGGTTCCCGGACGCCTGGACCGTCAGGGGGGGCCATGTCGCTGCGCGCGGACGCGTCGCGTCCCGCTGGATCGCCGGCCGCTCACGCCGCCTGCGCCCGGGAAAGGGGCTCGGCGCAAACGGTAACCCGGCGTCTCAAGCCGCGCGCACCGTCGCCAGAAAATGCTCGACCTCCTCGCCGAGCTGCGCCGCCTGGCGGGCCATCTCGGAGGCCGAATCGAGCACCTGCCCGGCCGCTTGCCCGGTCGCCGCTGCGGCGCCGGCCACGCCGTTGACGTTGGCGGTCACCGCCTCGGTTCCGGTGGCGGCCTGGGTGACGTTGCGGACGATCTCCTGGGTCGCGGCGCCCTGCTCCTCCACGGCGGCGGCGATCGCGGTCGCCATCCCGCTGATGTCGCGGATGCGGGCCGCGATGCCGTCGATCGCCCGCACCGCCTCGCCGGTCGAGCCCTGGATCCGACCGATCTGCGCCGCGATCTCGGCGGTGGCCCGGGCGGTCTGGGCCGCGAGCGCCTTCACCTCGGTGGCGACGACCGCGAAGCCGCGCCCCGCCTCCCCGGCCCGCGCGGCCTCGATGGTGGCGTTCAGGGCCAGCAGGTTGGTCTGGTCGGCGATCGAGGAGATCAGCGTCACGACTTCCCCGACCCGCTGCGCCCCCGTGCTCAGGGCCTGGACCAGCTGCGCGGTCGCGGCCGCCTCGTGGACGGCGGCCTGGGCCAGATCGGCCGATGCGCCGACCTGGCGCCCGATCTCGTCCACCGTCGAGCCCAGTTGCTCGGCCGCCACCGCCACCGTGGTCACGTTGGTGGAGGCCTGCTCGGCCGCCGCCGCCGCGCCGGTCGACCGGCCGGCGGTCTGCGACGCGGTCGCGTTCAGGCCCTGGGCGGTGGCCTGCAACCGAGTCGCCGCCGCGGTCACCGAGCCGAGGATGCCGCCGACGGCGCCCTCGAACCGGTCGGCCAGCGTCCGCGTCGCCTCCCGGCGCTGGGTCTCGGACTCGGCGCGGGCTCGTGCCGCCTCGCCCTCGAGGGTGCGGGTATGCAGCAGGTTCCGCCGGAACACCGCCACGGTGGCCGACATGGCGCCGATCTCGTCCCGGCGGGCCGCGTAGGGGATCTCCGCCTGCACGTCGCCGTCCGCCAGCCGGCGCATGGCCTGGGTCATGACGGTGATCGGGCGCGAGACGCCGACGAAGCTGTAGAGCGTCGCCCCCAGGGCGATCAGCAGCGTGACGCCCAGCATGATCACGGTCGAGCGGACCGCCTCGGCCTGGCTCCCGCGGGCGCTGCGCCCGGCCGCGTCGCCGGCCTGGATGTTCATCTCGGCCAGCGCGTGCGCGGCTCCGGCGGCGGCGACGTAATGGCCGTTCATCGCTCCGCGGAAATACGACATCGCCGGGTCGCGCTGCTCGAGCGTGAAGCCGCGCAGGCGCTCCCAGTCGTAGTGCTGCACCTTGAGCTTGGCGAGCAGGTCGTCGAACCGGGCCTTCTCGTCGGGCGAGGCGATCAGCGTCCGATAGGCCTCGACCTTGGCGTTCCGCTCCCGGGTCAGCCCCTCGACCTCCTTGACGGTGAGCTGCCGCTCGGTCTCGGCCATCGCGGTGACGAAGCGGACCTGCGTGAGCCGCGACCGGATCACCAGCGCCTCGATGGCCTGCGCCTCGTTCATCGACAGGACCGCGTGATCGAGCAGCGTCGCGAGCTGGCGGTCGAGTGCGATCATCCGATGGATCGCGAACCCGCCCTGAAGCGTGGCGGCCAGGAGGAGCAGGGCGAAGAGGCCGCTCAAGGTAAACTTTAGACTGGTGCGCATGGTTTTCATGGATCCCCCCGGCGGGACGATACAGGCGCAAAATTGTCTGACAAGTTGCGAATCCCGGTTGAGGTGACAGCTCGGCGCCGGGAACGCCGAAGCTTGCATGCGCGGCCGAACCCGGCCAACTGGTCCGCACATCCTTCCGACAGCGGCCCGGCCTCCCGACATCGTGTACGTCCTCACCGACATCGCCATCTCGAACTGGTACCTGATCCGGCGCGAGCAGATCCGCCTCCGGGGCGCCGCCGCCCTGGTCGGGCCGACGGGGGCCGGCAAGTCCACGATCTTCGACGCGGTCGGCACGGTGCTCGCCGGCAACAACGCCAGCCGGCTTGCGCTGAACGCCTCGGCCTCCGGACGCAGCGCCCGCACGGTGCGCGACTATTGCCTGGGCTGGATCAGCGATCCGGCGGAGGGCGGACGGCCGACGCGGGAATCCTGCGAGACCGTGCTGGCCCTGGTGTTCGAGAACCCCGCCTCGGGCCGCACCGTCACGGTCGGGCTGGCGCTGGCGGCCCGGGCGGTGGAGCCGCGTGAGACCGTGCTGTCCCGCTTCATCGCGGTCGGGCACCGATTCGAGGTCGCCGACTATACCCGCACCGCACCGGGCGGCAGCTTCACGGCGCCGTGGAGCGAGATCGCCGCGGATCTGCGCGCCCGGGCGGCGAGCTTCACCGAGTACCGGACCTCCGGCGAGCGCTTCACCGCCGACATCCTGGCGACCCTGCGCGAGGGCGCGCCCTCCCCCGAGCCGCGGCACTTCCTGCGCAGCTTCTCCAACGCCGTGGCGTTCAAGCCGATCTTCGACACCAGCGCCTTCGTGCGCGCCTTCGTGCTCGACCCGGAGCCCCTGGACGTCGAGCGGGTGCGGCTCTCCATCGCCAACTGGCGCCGCCTGCTCGAGACGATCGGCGAACTGGAGAGCCGTCTCGCCCGGCTGCGGCGCCTGCGCGACCGCTACGAGGCCTGGGGCGAGGCGGTGCTGGCCGCTGCCACCCACGAGTTCGCGGCGGCCTGCGCCGAGCTGCGCCGCCGCAGCCTCGACCTCGTCGCGGTCCGCCTGCGCCTGCGCGAGGGTGCCGACACGTTGCGGATCGCCCGGGAGCGGGTCGCGGCGAGCCGGGGCCACGTCCGGGAGATCGACGGCGAGATAGCCGAGAAGAAGGCCCTGCTCGCCGGCAGCGCCGCGGAGGGCCGGCTCGCCGCCTCGACGCTGGGCCTGTCGATGTTGGAGCGGGACCGGAAGGACCTCTCCGCCCGGATCGCCGACCTCGTCGGCCTGGTCGGCCAGATGGGCAAGCTTCAGCCGGTCGCCCCGATCCTGCGACAGGCCTGCCCGCCGGCGGCCCGCCTCGCGGAATCCTGCGCCCGGGCCGGCCTGCGCCGGGAATCCTCGCCCGACGAGATCCTGCGACCGGACGGGCCCCTGGCGGACCTGATCGACGGGCTGGCACGCCTGCCCGAGTTCGACGAGGCCCTGGAGCGGGCGGCCGAGGATGCTGCGCTCAAGGCCCGCGCGCAGGAGAGCGAGGCCGAGCGCACCGCGCCGCGCACCGGGGGCGGCCCGGCGGCGCGCCTGTCCTCCGATACGGTGGCGTTCCGGGGCGAGCTGGCGCGGCGCGACATCGACGCTCTGCCGATCTGCGAGCTGGCCGAGATCGTCGATCCGACCTGGGGGCCCGCGCTGGAGGGCCTGCTCGGGCGCGCCCGCGAGGCCCTGGTGGTGGCGCCCGACCGGCTGAGCGAGGCGCTGGGCGTCCTGCAATCGGGCCGCGACCGGTTCCACCGCTGCATCCTGGTCAAGACCACCGACACCGCCAAGCAGCGGGCGCGCCGCTACGACGACGGCCCGCTCACCGTGATCGAGACCAGCGATCCGCACGCGGAGGCGTTCCTCGGGGTGCGGCTCGGCGGCTACGACCTCGCCCGGGACGATGCCGAGCTCGCCCGCCTGTCCCGCGCCGTCGCGCCGAGCGGCCGGACCACGGCCGGCATGGCCTATTCGGTGACCCGCAGCGTCGATCTGCTGATGACCCGCGGCCATCGCGGGCCCACGGTGGACAGCCGCAGGGCGCACGAGGCCGCGGTTGCGGAGGCCCGGCGGCTGCGCGGCGAGGCGGCGGTCCTGCGCGAGGCCGCCCGCACCGCCGCGGCGGTCCGGGCCCGCATCGCGCGCGGCCTCGACGACGTCGATACCCTGCGGAGCGAGCTGGACGGGCTGGAGGGGCGGCGGCGCACGCTCCAGACCGAGCGCGAGGGCATCGAGAAGCGCGACAATGCCGGCCTCACCGCCGAAATCGCCGCGCTGACCACCGAGCGGATCGGCTACCTGCGGGAATTGTCCGACGATCTGGAACCGAAGCTCGACCGCCTGCTCGCCGACGAGGCGGCGCTGCGGGGGCGCCTCGGGACCGTGCGCGAGGCCGCCCGCGCGGCGCTGGCGGCCCGGCGCTCAGCCCTGCGGCAGGCGATGGGCGGCGACGCGGCGCGGGTGCGCCTCGCCCGCTCCGAGACGTTCGGCGTCGGCGTGATCGCGCAGGCGCGGGGTGCGCTCGCGGGCCTCGACGCCAAGGCCGCGGGCACACGGGCCGCCACGGAGCGCGGGCTCGCCCGGGAGGCCGCCGAGGCGGCCCGCTCGCACGGGCGCGTCGCCGAGCGCGAGCTGACCGAGGCCTGTTCGGCCTGGCGGGTCGAGAATCCGCTGAACGCCGGCGACGCCCCGGCGATCGACGGCTACGCCTGGGTCTCCAAGGAATACGAGGCCGTCGAGGGCCACGAGCTGCGCCGCTACCGCGCCCAGGCCGAGCGGGCCGAGGTCGAGATGCGCCGGCTCATGACCGAGGATCTTCTGACCCGCCTGGCCGACCGGTTCGAGCGGGTCCATGCCCGGCTCGCCGCCCTGAACGAGCGGCTCTCGGCGCGCAGCTTCACCGGCCAGACCTACGCGTTCGAGGCGGCGGTGGACCGGCGCTACGCCGCCGTCCACGCCCTGGCCACCGAGACCGCCCGCTCCCCCGAGGCCGCGCAGGCGCTGCTGGCCGGCGAAACCGAGGGGCCGATGGCGGCGGCGCTGGAAGAGATCACCGCGCTGATCGCCGGCCAGGAGGATGCGGCCCGGCTCGCCGATTACCGCAACTACTTCGTGTACGAGATCGGCATGAAGGACGCGGCCGGCAACCGCACGACGATGTCGGCGCGGGCGCTGCGCGGGTCCGGCGGCGAGGCGCAGGCGCCGTTCTACGTGGCGATCGCGGCTTCGCTGGCGAGCGCCTACTATCCGGGCGACCGGCCCGGCGACGAGAATCCGGGCCTGGGCCTCTGTCTCCTCGACGAGGCGTTCTCCAAGCTCGACGTGCGCAACAGCCAGGCGCTGGTCGATCTCTACCGCGCCTGGGGATTGCAACTGCTGATCGCCGCCCCCGAGGACAAGCGCACGACGCTGACCGAGGTGATGGACACCATCGTCACCGTCTACAAGAGCCCGGATCTGACGTCGGTGCGGATCGAGGCCGAGCACCCGTTGGAGGCGGCGCGCCGGGCGCTGCACGCGATCAACCCGGAGCAGGTCGGGGTCGAGGGCTTCCGCCACTCGGACGCGGCGGAGTGAGCCGGCGGGGTACCGATTGCGATCCCCGATATCCCCGCTGTTCCTGAGCCGCGCCCAGGTTCGCTCAGTGCAGGCCCCGTGCCAGGGCCACGCTGCCGCCGACGATCACTAGCGCCTGGAACCCGATCGCGCCGAGCATCCATGTGACGATCTCGGCCTTCGTCTCGGCGAGGTCGGCCTTGTTGGCTAGCTGCAGCACCTCGATCTCGGACTTGGTCGAGAGCCGCAGCGCCTCGATATCCGTCCGGACCGCGGCGATGTCGGTCTTGGTCGCCAGATCGTTCTGGATCGCCTCGGCGATGGCGTCGGCCAGACCTTTGGCCTGCTCCGAGGACATTTTGGCCTTGTCGCGGAGCGTGCGGACGAACCGCAGGGTGTCGAAAGCAACGGCGGTCGCGGACGCGGCTCGCACTCTTGAGAAGAGGCTGGCCTGAAGTGCAGCTTCAGGCTCCGTTCGTCCAGCATACGAACGGAGCTGGCGCACGGGCGACGTGACCTTGGCAGGATTGATCGACCGCCTCGCCGTCATCCGGCGGGCACGGCACGACCGGTCGGCAATTCGTCACGGCCCCGCCGATCGATCGGCGGGGCTCTGCGCTGCGAGGACCCCAGCAGGTCGATCCTCTTCGCGCAAAGCCACTTCGAATCCGCTGGAACCGGTCAGTTCAGATAGGTGCGGATCCAGTTCGGGGAGAGGATCTCGCCCTCCTCGGTGATGATCCAGGGCTGCTTGGCCGGATCGGTCAGGGCGCCCGCGGCGGCGGCGATCGCCTCGCGCAGGGTGCCGTACCGCTCGGGCTGGGCCAGCGGGGCGCTCGCCGGGGCCGTGCGCCAGATCGTGAGATCGGCCGGGCGTTCGAGAGCTTCGGTTTCCATGATGACTTGTCCTTCCGAACCGTTTTGGACCGTTCAGATCCCCGCCGCCCGGTCGAGCCGGTGTGCCGCGGGATCCGAGAGGCTGAGCGTCAATGCAAGCATCTCTGCGGCAGCTTTGCGATCAATTTGGGCATTTCAGGCACCAGTATCTAGTCCTACTACGTAGGATAAGGTGCGGTGCCTTGTTCCATGCCCAAACCGGCCATGCCTGATCCGCCGTGAACTTGCGAGAATTGTGGCCACCGATTGATGACCATTCCGTTAGCCAATGCGCGCCAGTCTCC
This sequence comes from Methylobacterium sp. CM6246, assembly GCF_054818005.1. Taxonomy (NCBI): domain Bacteria; kingdom Pseudomonadati; phylum Pseudomonadota; class Alphaproteobacteria; order Hyphomicrobiales; family Methylobacteriaceae; genus Methylobacterium; species Methylobacterium sp. CM6246. The sequence continues at coordinate 2,641,516 of NZ_JBTXKY010000001.1, read as the reverse complement.
GAGGTGCGCCAGAACACGTCAGGGCCCCGGCGGAGACCGTGCTTCCCCTGTGTTGACGCCCCGATCCTGAACGCGCACTTAAGGCTTTCCCCGCGCGTCCTGCGCCGCTGCCCCGCCGCCGCCCCTTCGCTGCCTCGTCCTGACCTGGAGACCGCCCCCGTGCCGGATCGTACCGTGCGCATCGTGCTCGCCGCGGTCCTGGTCCTGCTGGCGCTCTACGTCGCCCAACCCTACGTGCAGGCGCTGCTCTACGCGGCCGAGACGCCGCGGGCGGTGACCGCACGCGGCGATCTGGCCCAGTCCGAATCCGCCACGATCGCGCTGTTCGAGCGGGCGAGCCCCTCGGTCGTTCACGTCTTCGCGCGGAGCGCCGCGACCGGGCGCGACCTGCTCGACGCGGACGACGAGGGTGGCGAGCAGGGCGGCACGCAGACCGGCACCGGCTTCGTCTGGGACGGGGCCGGCCACGTCGTCACCAATACGCATGTCGTGCAGAACGCGGCGCAATCCGGCGGCTCGGTTTCGGTGCGGATGAGCGACGGAGAGGTGGTCTCCGCGACCCTGGTGGGGCTGGCGCCGTCCTACGACCTCGCGGTCCTGCGGCTCGGGCGGGTGGCCAAGATGCCGCCGCCCCTGGCGATCGGGACCTCGGCGGACCTGAAGGTCGGCCAGTCGACCTTCGCGATCGGCAACCCGTTCGGCCTCGACCACACCCTGACCACCGGCGTGATCAGCGCCGTGCGCCGGCGGATGCCGACCAGCGCCGGGCGTGAGCTATCCGGCGTCATCCAGACCGACGCGGCGATCAACCCCGGCAATTCCGGCGGCCCCCTGCTCGATTCCGCCGGCCGGCTGATCGGGGTCAACACCGCCATCGTCTCGCCCTCGGGGGCCAGCGCCGGCATCGGGTTCGCGATCCCGGTGGACGTGGTCAACCGGGTCGTCCCGGAGCTGATCCGGGTGGGGCGGGTGCGCAACCCCGGCATCGGCATCATCGCCGCCCAGGAGGCCGCCGCCGCCCGGCTGGGGATCGACGGCGTGGTGGTGCTGCGGGTGCTGCCCGGGTCGCCCGCGTCCCAGGCCGGCCTGCGCGGCGTCGACCCGCAATCCGGCGATCTCGGCGACGTGATCGTGGCGGCCGAGGACCGGCCGATCCGCCGGCTGGCCGACCTCACCGCGGCGATCGAGGAGGCCGGCCTCGGCGCGGCCATCAACCTGAAGGTCGTGCGCGGCGGCCGGATCCGGGAGGTCCGCATCACCACCGCGGATGTCGCGGAGAACCGCCGGTGAGGCGGCTGCCCGGCCTCGTGCTGCTCGTCCTGGTCTCCGCCGGCATCGCGCAGGCTGCCGAGACGCGGGTGCGGTCCCGCCTCTGTCCGGAGGACCTGCCGGAGGGTGTCCGCCTGCCGCCGCCGCCCGGCTGCGACGTTCCGGCCCACGCCCCGACGACGGCCCCGCGCGGGTTCTACGATCTGGGTGACGGCACCACGGTGCGGATCGGTGGCCGCGTCGGCGCCGAATTCGGCGCGCGGCGATAACGGCGGCGGTTCGCGATGGTGCTGTTTGCGGTCCTACTGGCCTGCGCCACGCTCTGGTGGCTCTCGAAGAACGGGGACGGCCTCGGCCGCCGGCTCGGGCGTGCCTTCGGCAAGGGCGTCGGCGCGGTGACCGGCGCGGTCCAGCCGCAGAAGCTCGGCGGCGCCTTCGCGCTCGCGGCGGCCGGGTTCCTGCTCCTGCACGGGAACCTCATCCTGGCGGCCCTGCTCGGCCTCAGCGGCATCTGGATGATCGAGGGGCAGGCCGCAATGACCGAGCGCCTCGCCCGCCTCGTCACGTCCCGGTTCGGCCCCGGGCTCCGGCACCGCACGTCCCTGCTCGATGTCCGCCTGCGTCCGGACGGCTCCATCCGCGACGGCCGGGTGATCGCCGGGCCCGGTGCCGGGGCCCGGCTCGACGCCCTGCCGGCCGAAATCCTGATCGCGCTGCTGCAGGTCTGCCGCGCACGCGATGCCGAGGGCGCGGCGCTGCTAGAGCCGTATCTCGACCGCCGGGCGCCCGGCTGGCGTGTAGACGCTGAGCGCGATCGAGACCCGCGGCCGGGACGCCCGGCGTATCCAGGGTCGATGACGCAGGAGGAGGCGCACCAGATCCTGGGGCTTCAGCGCGGGGCGACCGCTGAGCAGGTCCGGACGGCCCACAGGTCTCTGATGAAGCTCACCCACCCCGACCAGGGCGGAAGTGCCGACAGGGCGGCGCGGGTCAACGCGGCCCGGGACAGGCTTTTGAACCGACATCGCTGAACTCCACGCGCGTTGTCAGATGCTGACTGGTTCGCAGCCGCGGGCAAACACAGCCGCGGCTCCGCCGTGCCGGCGCGCCGGAGGGGCGCGCCGTCGATCGTCTAGAGCGTCGTCCCGGAAATCAGGGCCGGGACGACGCTCGAGGCCTCTGTCTCCGCATCATGTTGGTCCGAAAGCCGGAATCCACCTTTCGGGATGATGCTCAAGGTCGTTCAGCTGCGGGTCGCGAAGCAGCTGAAGCCGCTGCGCTTCAGGGCCGAGCAGGCATCCTGCGCGGAATCCTGTTCGGCGAACCCGGAGAAGCGGGCGCGGTACAGCGTGGTCCCGCCATGCTCGACCTTGACCGTGTAGGGCGCCGCCTTGGACAGGCTGCCGCCGGCCTTGGCGCGGGCCTCGGAGAGCATCGTGCGGGCCTTGGACTCGTCGTCCATGGCGCCGAGCTGGATCACCCAGGCGGTGGGGACGACGCGGGTCCCGGCGACGGCCTTGGGCGGTTCGTCGCGTTCCGCGGAGGCCATCCGGGCCGCGGTCTTGGATGCGCCCGGGAACGGTGCCTGGGCGCCGCTCGCGCCGGCATAGGCCTGCGCGGCTTTCGGGAGGGCCTGCGACACGCCCTGCGGACCGGGCTTCCAGGTGCCGCCCGGCGTCGTGGTCGAGCGCGAGGGCATGATGTCCAGGGGCTCGCCGGTGGTGCCGGTGGTCTCGACATCCTCGTCGTCGGCAGAGGCGACCTGGGTGCGGGTGCGCGAGACGGCGTCCGCCACCACGGCCGGGCGGGCCCGCTCGGCCACCTCGGTGACCGGCGCCGACTGGCGGACGCCGGCATAGGCCCGGGGCAGGTTGGCGCGGACGAGGTCGGCCATGATCCGGTCGCGGCTGCCGCCCGACTTGCCGCCGAGCACGATCGCCACGATCTGGCGGCCCTCGGACTTGGCCGCGGTCATCAGGTTGAACCCGGAGTCGCGGGTGTAGCCGGTCTTGATGCCGTCCACGCCCTGGACGTTGCCGAGCAGGTGGTTGTGGTTGCCGATCACCCGGCCGCGGAACGCGAAGGCGCGGGTCTGGAAGTAGCGGTAATAGTGCGGGAACCGGTCCTGGATGGCGCGGGCCAGGACGGTGAGGTCCCGGGCGGTGGTGAGCTGGTCCGGGTCCGGCAGGCCGGATGCGTTGGCGTAGCGGGTCCGGCTCATGCCCAGCGCGTGCGCCTTGGCGGTCATCATCTGGGCGAAGCGCTCCTCGGAGCCGGCGATGTTCTCGCCGATCGCGCAGGCCACGTCGTTGGCCGACTTGGTGACGATCGCCTTGATCGCGTCCTCGACCGTGATGGTCTGGCCGGGGCGCAGGCCGAGCTTCGAGGGCGCCTGGGCGGCGGCGTGGGCCGACATGGTCAGCTCGGAATCGAGGGCGAACTTGCCGCGCTCCATCTGCTCGAACAGCATGTAGAGCGTCATGACCTTGGTGATCGAGGCCGGATGGCGCAGCGCGTCCTCGTTGACCGCGTGCAGCGTCTTCCCGCTCTTCACGTCCACCACCATGGCGGCGTAGGGCGGGTTGTAGCCGCCCCCTGACGCATGGTGATGGTGCCGCCCGCGGCGGGCTTCGGCCGGGGCGGCCAGGGCGGTCAGGACCGCGGCGGCGGCCAAGGCGGCCGGCAGCGCGGGGATCGTCCGGGGGCGGCCTACAACGCTACGCATCACGCCTGATTGCCTCGCGAGACCGGCATGCGCCGGTCGTATCTCTGGTGCTGGCCTGCGTTGATCGCGTGGCCCCGCTGCATCGGTTGAGAATTAGGCGGGTGCAGTTACAGGCCCGTTAATGCGAACCACTCGCGTTCCGAATCGCGCCGGTCCGGCCATGTCTTGACGATGGCGTATGCGACCCACACTCTTGGGTGAGATCCGGTTTCGTCATCGGTGTCGGCGCGCGGCGAGCCGGCCCGGCGGCGCCGAGGAGGCCGGCCATGCAACGATCCCCCGCCCTCCCCGCGTCTCCCGGCATTCACCGGTCGGGAATCGGGTTTCGCGCGGTTCGATCCGGGCGCTGCGTGCCGACCCTGGCCCCGCCTGCCGGGCGCGTTCCGCGTGCCGACCTCGGCAGGTCGGCATGAGCGGGTCGCAGGCGTCGCGCCGGGCGCAAGCTTTGCGGGGCGGACAAGTGCGCGCAGGCGTCTGGCGAAGTCGCTTCACGGTCTGTAGATTAATGTCCGCCGACCCGGACGCCGCTCCCGGCAGGGTCATGACGGGATCGGTATTGGGGGCCGGCGACGCCCGCTCCAATCGAGGGATCGGTTCGACGCACATGACACAGGTCCCCCTTCAGGGCACCGCGATATCGACGACGCTTCACGGGCCGGCGCGTTTGGCGATCACGGCCTCCGGTTCGCGCGCCCCGGGCGGCGACGACCGGTCCAACACCGCGATCATCACCCGCACCAAGCCGAAGACCAAGAAGCCAAGCCTGTACCGGGTACTCCTTCTGAACGACGATTATACGCCGATGGAATTCGTCGTGCTGGTCGTCGAACGCTTCTTCAACAAGAGTCACGAGGACGCCTACCACATCATGATGCACGTGCATCAGAACGGGGTCGGCGAGTGTGGGGTCTTCACCTACGAGGTGGCGGAGACCAAGGTGACGCAGGTCATGGACTTCGCGCGCAAACACCAACATCCTCTCCAGTGCGTTATGGAAAAGAAATAGGCGCCGTTCGCGGTAGGCACCCACACAGAGGCCAGCTTTGCCAAGCTTCTCACGCAGCCTAGAACAAGCCCTCCACCGAGCCCTGGCGCTCGCCGGCGAGCGACGGCACGAATACGCGACGCTGGAGCATCTCCTGCTCGCCCTTGTCGACGACCAGGACGCGGCCGCGGTCATGCGCGCCTGCAACGTCGAGATCGACACGCTGAAGCGCAGCCTGGTCGATTACGTGGACACCGAGCTCTCGAACCTGACCGGGGACGGGCGCCAGGACGCCAAGCCCACCGCCGGGTTCCAGCGGGTGATCCAGCGGGCGGTGATCCACGTCCAGTCCTCGGGCCGTGAGGAGGTGACCGGGGCCAACGTGCTGGTGGCGATCTTCGCCGAGCGCGAGAGCCACGCCGCCTACTTCCTGCAGGAGCAGGACATGACCCGCTACGACGCGGTCAACTACATCAGCCACGGCATCGCCAAACGCCCCGGCGCGTCCGAGGCCAAGCCCGTGCGCGGCGCGGAAGAGGAAGGCGCCCCCGAGCGCCCGAGCGACGAGGGCGATCCCCGCGGCGGCGCGAAGAAGAAGGGCGACGCCCTCGACGCCTACTGCGTGAACCTCAACAAGAAGGCCCGGGACGGCAAGATCGACCCGCTGATCGGCCGCCACTCCGAGGTCGAGCGCACGATCCAGGTGCTCTGCCGCCGGCAGAAGAACAACCCGCTGCTGGTGGGCGACCCCGGCGTCGGCAAGACCGCGATCGCCGAAGGCCTGGCCCGCAAGATCATCCAGCACGAGGTGCCGGAGGTCCTGGCCGACGCGACCGTGTTCTCCCTCGACATGGGCACGCTGCTGGCCGGCACCCGCTACCGGGGCGACTTCGAGGAGCGCCTCAAGCAGGTGATGAAGGAGATCGAGGCGCACCCGAACGCGATCATGTTCATCGACGAGATCCACACGGTGATCGGTGCCGGTGCGACCTCGGGCGGCGCCATGGACGCGTCGAACCTGCTCAAGCCGGCGCTCGCCTCGGGCACGCTGCGCTGCATCGGCTCGACCACCTACAAGGAGTACCGCCAGTACTTCGAAAAGGACCGCGCCCTCGTGCGGCGGTTCCAGAAGATCGACGTCAACGAGCCGTCGATCCCGGACACGATCGAGATCGTGAAGGGCCTGCGCCCGTACTTCGAGGAGTTCCACAAGCTCAAGTACACGACCGAGGCCGTGAAGGCGGCGGTCGAGCTGTCGGCCCGCTACATCAACGACCGCAAGCTGCCCGATAAGGCGATCGACGTGATCGACGAGACCGGCGCGTCGCAGATGCTGGTGCCGGAGGCGCGTCGCAAGCGCACCATCGGCATCAAGGAGATCGAGGCGACCATCGCCACGATGGCCCGCATCCCGCCAAAGACCGTCTCGAAGGACGACGCGGTGGTGCTGCAGCACCTCACCGAGAACCTGAAGCGGGTGGTCTACGGCCAGCCGAACGCGATCGAGGCGCTGACCTCGGCGATCAAGCTCGCCCGGGCGGGCCTGCGCGATCCGGACAAGCCGATCGGCTCGTACCTGTTCGCGGGTCCGACCGGCGTCGGCAAGACCGAGGCCGCCAAGCAGCTCGCTTCCTCGCTCGGCGTCGAGATGCTGCGGTTCGACATGTCGGAATACATGGAGCGCCACACGGTCAGCCGCCTGATCGGCGCGCCCCCCGGCTATGTCGGCTTCGACCAGGGCGGCCTGCTCACCGACGGGATCGACCAGCACCCGCATTGCGTGCTGCTGCTCGACGAGATCGAGAAGGCCCATCCGGACCTGTTCAACATCCTGTTGCAGGTGATGGACCACGGCAAGCTGACCGACCACAACGGCAAGCAGGTCGATTTCCGCAACGTCATCATCATCATGACGACCAATGCCGGCGCCTCGGACCTGGCGAAGTCGGCCTACGGCTTCACCCAGACGAAGCGCACGGGTGACGACGTGGAGGCGATCAACAAGCTGTTCGCGCCGGAATTCCGCAACCGCCTCGACGCAATCATCTCGTTCGGCCACCTGCCGAAGGAGGTCGTGGCCAAGGTCGTGGACAAGTTCGTCCTCCAGCTCGAGGCGCAGCTCGCCGACCGCAACGTGACGATCGAGCTGTCCGACGAGGCGCGGGCGTGGCTGGTGGAGCACGGTTACGACGACGCCATGGGTGCCCGCCCGATGGCGCGTCTGATCCAGGCGACCATCAAGACGCCGCTGGCCGACGAGGTGTTGTTCGGCAAGCTCAAGGACGGCGGCGCCGTCCGGGTGGTGGTGCGCAAGCCGGAGGACGAGGAGGCCAAGGCCGGCGCCAAGGACAGCCTCGGCTTCGACTTCCCGGCAGGCCCGGTCACGCCGAAGCCGGAGGCGGACGTCACCAACGCGGCCAAGCGGCACAAGCGGGCCAAGCCCCGCGCGGCCACGCGCAAGAAGACCCCGAAGGACGACAAGGGCGGCGGTGGTGGCAGCGGCGGCTCGGGCGGCGGCGTCCGGACCGTGCCGAAGGTGCCACTGGTCCGCGCATAAGAGCCCTCACGCCGGCCGGCAGGCTTCCGGACCACGGCCTGCCGGTCTATGACCGCCGCGACGCGAACGCGCCGCGGCGAGGAGGCGCTTGATGACCGAAGATCTGCACGAGGGGCCTCTATCCCCCGTCACGCATCCTGCGCCTGCCCCGAAGCTGACCCGGCGCGAGGAGCGGCGCCGGCGCCGCCAGCGGCGTCGCCGCGGCGAGGAGGTGCTGGCCTGGGTGCTGGTGCCACTGATCTGCGTCGGGATCTTTCTCGGCGTGAATGCCGGCTTCGACTTCTTCGGCACCTCGCCCGGTCAGGTCTGGGACCAGCTGATGCAGGTCAAGACCATGATGGAGAAGCGGTCCGCCAACCCGGCCGCGCATTAGAGCCTCGGATCGGGCAACAGGATCGACGCCCTGCGTGCGGTCCTGGCCTCGCGGCGTCGGTGGCATTCAAGGCGGCATCTCCGTTTCCGCGATGATGCTCGGGGACGTCCAGACGGCATCACCCTTTGCCGGCCGCAGGCTCGCCTCCTTCGGGAAGATGCCGCGGCCCTGCCGCGCTTGCCGGTCCGCGATCTCGGTACAGGTATCCCGGGTGAAGCCGGACTGATCCGGTTCAGAATGGCCCCCCAGCGGTGACGCCATGAGTCCGACCCGACGAACGATCCTGGCGGCTGCCGTGCTGGCGGCCCCGTCCGTGCGCGCCGCGACGCGGGGCGGCTCCGTGGCGGTCGTCGGCGCCGGGGCGGCCGGGCTGGCGGCGGCGTCGGCACTGCGCGCGGCCGGGCAGGACGTGGTGCTGGTCGAGGCCCGGGACCGGATCGGCGGCCGGGCTTTCACCGATCGGTCGCTCGGACCCGATTGCCGCTTCGATGCCGGCGCCGAGTACATCCACTGGGCCGAGCGCAACCCCTGGGCCCCCGTGGCCAGGGCATCGGGCGTGCGTTTCGCGCAGGAGAGCGGCTGGGCCCGGACGCTCATGATCGACGGCCGGCCGGCGACCGACGCGGAGAATGCGAGCCGCCGTGCGGGCTTCTCCGGGCTCGACGCGCTGCTGGCCCCCAAGGGGCGCGACACCTCGCTGGCCGAGGCCGCCCGCGCTGGGGGCCCGAACGCCGAGGGTGCGACGGCCGGCCTGAGCCGGCTCTCGCTCGGCGAGGATCCCGAGCGGGTCTCGGCGGTGGATTACGATCGCTTGTGGTCCGGGACCGACCTCTGGGTCGATGGCTACGGCGACCTCGTGGCGCGGCGCTTCGCCGACCTCCCGGTCCGGCTGAGCTGTCCGGTGCGGGCGATCGACTGGTCCGGCAAGACCGTCCGGATCGACACGGCCTGCGGCACGCTCGCGGTGGCGGCGGCAATCGTGACGGTGCCGGTCGGCGTGCTGAGAGAAGGGGCGATCCGGTTCACCCCGGGCCTGCCCGATGGCACTGCGGCGGCCCTGGATGGTCTGCACATGGGCGCCTACACCAAGATCGGCCTGCGGCTCGACCCTGCGAAGGTCGATCCGGCGGCTCTGGGCGACGCGGTGTCGGTGATCACCGGCGGCCCGACGGTGTATTTCGAGATGGGCCCGTTCGGCCGCGCCATCGCGGTGGCCAATCTCGGCGGCGACCTCGCCCGGGACCTGTGCCGCGCGGGCGAACCGGCCGCGATCGCCCTGGCCACCGAGCGCCTCGGCGCGATCCTGGGCGCGAAGGCGCAGTGCGCCGTCCTGGCCGGCCGCCTCGCCGGGTGGTGGACCGACCCGCACGCCCGCGGCTCGTATTCCATCGTCGAGCCCGGACACGCGGAGGCTCGCGAGCGCTTGCGCGATCCGGTCGGCGGGCGGGTGTTCTTCGCCGGCGAAGCGCTCGCCGGCGGCGGCGCCATGACGGTCGGCGGCGCCACCCTCGACGGTGAGCGCGCGGCCCAGGAAGTGCTGAAGGTCCTGGGCGCCTAGAGCATCGCCCCGAGAGGTGGCTGCCGGCTTTCGGAAGGCGACGATGCGCGAGCGCGGCGCGCAGAGTATCTGAGCCGGCAGCCGACGGTCCTGACGATGCCTTAAGCCGGCTTCCGGATCGCCGCCACGGCCAGCGGCTGTTCTCGGCCGCGCAGGGCGTGCGTGCCGAGATCCTCCGCCATGAGGTCGGGCGGCAGCGGGCCGATCCGGTCGAGCAGGTCGGCCGAGACCAGCACATGCACGCCGAGGCTCTTGGACAGGCTCTCCAGCCGGGCTGTGGTGTTCACGACGTCGCCGAAATACGCGATCTTGTGGCGCTCGAGCCCGATCTCTGCGGTGACCACCGAGCCGCAATGCAGGGCGGCGCGGAATTCCGGGACCTGCCCGAACCGCTTCGTCCAGGCGTCGGCCTCGGCGGCGAGCTGCTCGGCGAAGGCGAAGACGCAGCGCAGGCAGGCCGCGTCGCGCGTGCCCCGCTCGATCGTCCAGGTGACCAGGGCCATGTCGCCGATGTAATCGTCGATCGAGCCCCGGAAGCGCGAGACCGGCGGCGCCAGGGCGTTGAACACCTGCCCCAGATAGGCCTGCGCCGCGCGGTCGCCGTGGCGGTCGGCGAAGCGGGTCGAGCCGGTGACATCGAGGAACAGGAAGATGCGCTCCTCGCTGATCGGCCGGTGGTAGCGGCCGATCAGCAGGTTGGCGAAGACGCCGGGACCGATCAGGTCGCGCACCCGGAACACGAACACCACGAGGACCGAGATCGCGAGCCCGTAGAGCAGGCCGGATTCGGTCATCAGCATCGCGTTCCGCTCGCTGTACATGAAGCGGAACAGGCGGTTCAGCACCGTACTGGCGACCGCGTTGCCGGCCACGATCAGGGCGATGTAGAGCGCCACGGTGGAAAGCAGGAACAGCGGCGTCGCCAGCTGGCGCACGCGCTCCCGCATCTGCCGCCACAGCAGCCCGCGCTCGTAAAGCAGGATCGGTGCCCCGATGATCGCGCCCCGGATCGCCGAGCCCAGCAGCGGGCCGACCGCGAACAGCGATCCGTAGAGCAGGCCGGCCAGGGCGCCGAGCCCCGGCGCCACGAGGTAGAACCAGCGCGGGCTGAAACGCATCCGGCCGTCCTTCACCCCACGTGCCGGCCCGACGCGCCGGGGTTCAATCCTGCCGGAGGGCGTGGACCGAGAACAGCCCCTCCGAATCGGTCCAGACCTGGATCCAGGTCCAGCCGGCCCGCTCCACCAGGGCTCGGAAGGTCTCGACCGTGTACTTGTAGCTGCTCTCGGTGTGGATCGTTTCGCCGGCCGCGAACGCGAAGATCTCGGAGCCGATCCCGACATCCTGCGCGCGCTGCGAGACCAGATGCATCTCGATCCGTGAGGGCCCCGGGTTGAACACCGCCCGGTGCGAGAAGGCGCCGAGATCGAAGCGGCCGGCGAGCTCCCGGTTGATCCGGGTCAGGAGGTTGAGGTTGAACGCAGCCGTTACGCCTGCTGCATCCGCGTAGGCGTTCTCCAGGATCGCGGTATCCTTCACGAGGTCGACGCCCACGATCATGTGGGCGCCCCCCCCCAGGATGCGCCCGAACCGCCGCAGCAGGTCCTCGGCCTCGGCGGGCTCGAAGTTGCCGATGGTCGAGCCCGGGAAGAAGCCGGCCCGGGGCATGCCCGCGAGGCTCGCGGGCAGGTCGAAGTCGCGGGTGAAGTCGGCCGCCACCGGCTCGACCCGCAGATGCGGGAAGTCGCCGCTCAGCACGTCCGCCTGCGCCCGCAGGAACTCGGCCGAGACGTCCACCGGCACGTAGGCCGCGAGCTTGTCGAGGTGGCGCAGCAGGCGGCGCAGCTTGATGGTCGAGCCGCTGCCGAACTCGACGAGCGCGGCCTTGGCCGGCAGCAGCGCGGCCATCTCGGGGCCGCTGCGGTCGAGGATCCCGACCTCCGTGCGGGTCGGGTAGTATTCCGGCAACCGCGTGATCGCCTCGAACAGGTCCGAGCCGGCGGTGTCGTAGAAGTACTTCGGCGCGAGCGCCTTCTGCGGGCGGGACAGGCCGTCCCGCACATCGGCCAGGAAGGCCAGTTCGGGCGTGTCCAGGGCGACCGGGGCCGCGTCGGGGAAGCTGGGCTTGACGGTCAAGGGCGACTCCGGGGCGCTTGGAGCGCTCGCGGCCGACGGGGATACCGGTTCGGCGTCGGCGAGCGTTTCGAATCGAGGATTGAGGCCGTTCGCGATCGGGAACGGCCCTAGGCGGCGTCGGTGAGGCGCAGGCCGGTGAACTGCCAACGCTGATGCGGATAGAAGAAGTTGCGGTACGGCAGCCGGGCGTGGCCCTCCGGCGTCGCCACCGACGAGCCGCGCAGCACGAACTGGCTGACCATGAACTTGCCGTTGTATTCGCCCAGGGCCCCCGGCAACGGCCGGTAGCCCGGATAGGCGGTGTAGGCGCTGCGGGTCCATTGCCAGACGAGGCCGAACGCGTCCGGCAGGGCGCCGTCCCGCGCCGCCACCTCCCACTCGAACTCGGTCGGCAGGCTGCGACCGGCCCACCGGGCATAGGCGTCGGCTTCGTAGTAGCTGAGATGGGTGACCGGCGCGTCGAGCTCCACCGGCCGCACGCCGCCGAGCGTCATGGTCGCCCAGCCGTCACCGTCCCGGCGCCAGTAGCCCGGCGCCTCCCAGCCCTCGGCCTGGCCGGCGTACCAGCCGTCGGAGAGCCACAGTTCGGGCTTGGCGTAGCCCCCCGCCTCCATGAAGGCGAGCCATTCGCGGTTGGTGACCAGCGCCCTGTCGATCCGGCCGGGCAGGATCAGCGCCTCGTGGCGGGGCGATTCGTTGTCGAACGAGAACCCGTCTCCGGTATGCCCGATCCAGGCGATGCCGCGGGCGAGCGGGGCCTGACCCGTCTGCCCGGAGGCCGCCGGGAACTGCCAGCCGGCATCGTAGACCGGCCCGAGGGGGTTCTGCGCGAAGGCGTGCAGAATGTCGGTGAGCAGAAGCTCCTGATGCTGCTGCTCGTGGTACAGCCCGATCTCGAGGATCGGCAGCACGGCCTCCAGGGCGCTTTCCGAGGCCTGGCCGAGCAGCGACTCCACCGCGCGGTCGATATGCGCCCGATAGGCCGTGACCTCGTCCATGGTCGGTCGGGTGATCATGCCCCGCTGGATGCGCGGCTGTCGCGGGCCGGCCGCCACGTAGTACGAGTTGAACAGGTAGTGCAGGCGCTCGTCGAAGATGGCGTAGCCCGGCAGGTGCTCCCGCAGCAGGAACTGCTCGAAGAACCACGACACGTGCGCCCGGTGCCACTTGGTCGGGCTGGCATCGGCCATCGACTGGACCTGCTGGTCCTCCGCCGAGAGCGGCGCGGCGCGGCGCTCGGTCTCGCTGCGCACGAAACGGAATGCGGCGATCCAGGCGGCGCGGTCGATCGGCCGGGCGGTCACGGCCGGGGGCGGGAAAGCCGCAGCCGGTTGCGCGCGCGTGTCGCCGGAGCGGAGTGCCGCCGTGGCTGCCATGCGGATCTTCCCTTATTCGCGTCTCTGCTGGGATCGTCTTATCGACGCTCAGCTTGGTCGCAGAAGATATGTCCCCGCGGTGGTCAGACAACCTCCGCTCGTGATTCCGCCTGCGCCCGGGTCGTTCGCCTCATTCGCCGCCGGGGACGCGGGGGTTAACGGGGAGAACTTGAAATCGCGGGTCTTTCTTGCGCCGCAGTGAGGAGGTTTTAACCCTCGACACCGAGATTCGAGGCGCTGAGTGCGGAGTCCAGAATTTCCATGCGGATCGATCTGATGGCCGGGGCGAGCTTGTCCCCCGCGGCGTTCCGCCCGTCACCGGAGCCGACCATCCTGGTGTTCGATTCCGGCCTGGGCGGCCTGACGGTCCTCGATGCGGTGCGCCGCGCCCGGCCGGACGGCCGCTACGTCTATGCCGGCGACGATGCCGCCTTCCCGTACGGGCGGCTCGGCGAGGCGACCCTCGTGGCCCGGGTGCTCGCGGTGATGGAGCAGCTCGTCGCGACGCACCGGCCGGACCTGGTGGTCATCGCCTGTAACACCGCCTCGACCCTGGTCCTGCCGGCCCTGCGCCAGCGCTTCGCGACGCCGTTCGTCGGCGTGGTGCCGCCGATCAAGCCCGCCGCTGCGGCGACCCGCTCGTGCCTCATCACGCTGCTGGCCACGCCCGGCACGGTGGCACGCTCCTACACGCACGACCTGATCGCGACCTATGCCGGATCCTGCGCGGTGACGCTGGTCGGCTCGCCGAACCTCGCGGGCTTCGCCGAGGCCGAACTGGCCGGCGCACCGATCGACGATGCCGCCCTGGCGGCCGAGATCGCGCCCTGCTTCGTCGCCGAGGCTGACGGACGGCGCACCGACGTGGTCTGCCTCGCCTGCACCCACTACCCGCTGCTGCTGCCGCGCCTCGAAGCGCTGGCGCCCTGGCCGGTGACCTGGATCGATCCGGCGCCCGCCATCGCCCGGCGCGTGATCCAGCTGATCGGCCCGGCCCGGCGGGATGCCGACCATGACGGGGCCGTCCATGGCGCCTTTACGGCCGGCACCTGCCTGACCGGCCCATTGCGCGCCTCCCTCGCCGCCCGCGGGATCGGCGAGGTCGCCGTCGAGGCGATGCCGCTGGCGATGCAGTAGGCGGCGCCGACCCAGCCGGGCCCCGACGGGCCGCGGCTTCTCCCGCCGGCTCCTTCCGGAAGCCGGCGGCCCTCCTGCGAAATGATACTCCAGGTCCGGCCCTGGGCCGCCGCGTCCGGGCCTGCCGCGGATCCGCCTCGGACGGAGCCCGCGGCCTTCGCCTCGCCGACGAGGCCGCCGGTCCGCCGTCCAGCCGTGCCGAACGAGAGAGACGGCGACTGGGACGGGTGCGTCAGCGCAGCGCTGCGGTGCTTGCCGGTCTGTCGAGGGCTTCGGCCTCGGTGGGGACGACCAGATGGACGAAGAGCATCCCGGCGGCGACGATCAGCGCCAGCGCCAGGATCCGCCACAGCTCCATGATCGGCTCTTGCGGTGTCGTGTCGGTCTTGCGCGGCATCGGTCTCGGATCCCTGTTGTGTGATCTGTCCTGTGGGCCGGTCCCTGGCCCGTCGCGGGTGGCGTGGTCCACCGAAGGCTTGCCTGGCCTTGGTGGCGTAAAGTGGACACCCGCAGGATGAACGCTTCGTAAAATTTGCAACCACGGTCGCCGAAGCGGGTGGAGCGCGGCGTTGGGGTGGGGATCGGGGGTATCGGGCGCTGCCGCGCGCTCCGGCCTTGGCCAGGCTCGCGGGGATCGCCGCAGCGGAAATGGCCCGCCGCAAGGGTTGCACACCGCAAAGCCACCCGCGGCGATACTGATAAGTGTGCAAAATAATCTGCGCAGTCTAGCTTCTGCCGCAATTTCGATCAGACTTCAGGCCTATAAAAGGAAATGCCGGCGGGAAGGACCAGATGTTCGAGAGTCTTTTCTGGGGTGCCGCGATCATGGCGCTGGTCGGATCGGCCGCCCTGGTGGCCATCGGTGCGGCGGTGCAGCCCCGGATCATCCAGAAGGATGAGGTCGGATCCGGCATCCTCGACTCGCGCAGGACGTTCGGACGCAAGCGGCGCTGGCGCCGTCCGTCCCGGGTGACGCGCCGCCTCGGCTGGCTGCCGCTGCGCTAGACGCCTGGGCCGCATCGCCTTTTCCCGAACGCCGCCGGCCCCGTCCGGAACCGCCCTCGGTCCTTGATCCGACGGGCTTGCTTTCCCCGAACCGGTATCGATCCCGGCCGCGAGCGCCCCAGAAGGCCGGCTTTACCAAGCTGGATACTAAACCTGTCTGCACCAAAGACGTACATCTGACGTTGCTGCCGCGGATGCTAAGACCCGATGACTGCGCAATAGCGGTCCAACGGCAGTGCAAAGGGCTCAAGACTGATGAGCGTGCGTCAAATCTGCGATCAGGTGCGGGTGACCGAGCAGGCCTTCACCGCGGCCCTCGGGGCCATGAAGGCGACGGGGCTGCGCGAGGCGTTGACCCAGGAGCTTCAGGAGATGGAATCCGCGGAGATCGAGGCCGGACAGGACGCCGGCTCGGCCCGCTCGGCCTCGTGGAAGCGGGTCAAGATGCTGCACGGCCTCGGTTATCCGGTGGATTTCGGCTGGCTGCACATCGCGCACGGCGCCACCCGGTAGAGCCCCCTGTCCGAAACCGATTCCGGAGGGATTGCGAAACGCCGCCGGCCCCGGGCCCCGTGCGTCCGCACGAGGCCCGGGAGAGACCGCGCTCAGGGCGCGAGGTCGTGGACCGGCGCCGGGACCGGCGTGTCGCTGCTGTTCAGCACGGTACTGCTCGCCGGCACGGGCTTGAGCGCTGCCGTGTCGATCCGGGGCGGCGCCGGCAGCTGCAGCTGCCCGCTGGTATAGGCCCATTCCTGGGCGACCCGGGCGGGGTCGTCGTTGAGCGTCGTGCCGTAGCTCGGGACGATCTGCCGGATCTTCGCCTGCCACTCGGGCGTGGCGACGTTCTTGGCGAACACCTTCTCCAGCACCTGCAGCATGATCGGCGCCGCCGTCGAAGCACCCGGCGAGGCACCCAGCAGGGCGGCGATGCTGCCGTCCTTGGCGTTGACGATTTCGGTGCCGAGCTTCAGCACGCCGCCCTTGTTCGGGTCGCGCTTGATGATCTGCACGCGCTGACCCGCCTGCCACAGGCGCCACTCCCCCTTCTTGGCCTTCGGGAAGTATTCGCGCAGGGCCGCGATCCGGTCGTCGTCCGACAGCATGAGCTGGCCGGCCAGGTACTCGACCAGCGGATACTCGTCCAGGCCGACCCGGACCATCGGCCAGATGTTGCTGGTCGTGGTCGAGCTGAGGAGGTCGAGATACGAGCCCTCCTTCAGGAACTTGGTCGAGAAGGTCGCGAACGGTCCGAACAGGATCACGCGCTTGCCGCCGAGCACCCGCGTGTCCAGGTGCGGCACCGACATCGGGGGCGAGCCGACCGACGCCTTGCCGTAGGCCTTGGCGAGGTGCAGCGTCGCGACGTCCGGGTTCTCGTTGATCAGGAACGAGCCGCCGACCGGGAAGCCGGCGTAATCCTCGCCCTCCGGGATGCCCGATTTCTGCAGCAGGTGCAGGGCGCCGCCGCCGGCGCCGATGAACACGAACTTGGCGTCGACGCTGCGACGCGACCCATCCTTCACGTTGCGCGACGTCACCCGCCAGGAGCCGTCGGCGTTCTTGGCGATGCCCTCGACCTCGGTGGAGAGGCTCAGCTTGAAGGTCGGCTGGCCCTGCAGGTGGGCGACGTACTGGCGGGTGACCTCGCCCCACTCGACATCGGTGCCGAGCGGCGACCAGGTGGCGGCCACCTTCTGGGCCGGGTCGCGCCCCTCCATCATCAGGGGCACCCATGTCTTGAGCTGCTCCGGATCTGTCGAGAATTCCATGCCGGCAAACAGCGGGCTGGCCTTCAGGGCCTCCCAGCGCTTCCGCAGGTAGGCGATGTTGTCGTCCCCCCAGACGAAGCTCATGTGCGGGGTGTAGTTGATGAAGGCGTGGGGGTTCTTCAGCACCCCGGCCTTGACCAGCGAGGCCATGAACTGGCGCGTGACCTGGAACGCCTCGTTGATCTCTACCGCTTTGGCGATCTCGACCTGGCCGTTCTTCTTCTCCGGGGTATAGTTCAGCTCCGCCAGCGCCGAGTGCCCGGTGCCGGCGTTGTTCCAGCCGTTCGAGCTCTCGAGGGCGACCTGATCCAGGCGCTCGACCATCTGGATCGACCACGTGGGCTCGAGCTGGTTCAGCCACACGCCGAGCGTCGCGCTCATGATGCCGCCGCCGATCAGCAGCACGTCGACCTTGGTGTCGGCGCTGTCGGCGAACGCGAGGGCGCTCGGCAGCGAGGCCGCGGCGAGCCCGGTGGCCGCCGTCCCGAGGAGCTGCCGCCGGCTGACGGCGAGCGTGTCGCGCGGGGACCGGGGCTTGTTGGTGTCGTCGGCACGCATCGCCACATCTCATCGGTTGAGGGCCGGGCATGCACGGCTGGCACGTCCCGGCACAGAAGGCGTCGGATCGATGCGACGGGAGCCCCGCGCATCCAGCCTTCCGGAACGTTCCCCCGCGGATGATGCGGCACGCAGCGCGTGATCGATCGTGTGCGATCGTTTCTTGTCTTGTGCGCCGTCGATGCTTCCGAAGTCAGCTTCCGGAAGTGCAGGGCCGGATAGAAGCGTCTTTTCCCAGTCGACGGCCGGGTTCGACGTGGCAGCGCCGAATAGAGCCAAGACCCGATCCAGAGGTCGCGCGGTGATCGGCGAGTCTCGACGGTGAAAAGACGCCGGCCGATCTGGCGCGGCGGCGTGTTCACCGCGTCTTAGAGGATGAGGTCTGAAAGGACAATCTGTGGTGTAGGACAAACGCCGCCGCCTGTCCTGTGCGGAACATGCGGGGTGCGCGCGGGCGGCATGGCGGGAGCCGCCCTTATCGGCTGCGCCGGAATCGGATGATGCTGCGCGAGAGTCGGCCGGCATCCCAGTTGGGCATGATCCGCCAGGGCGTCGTCACGTCGGCCTCGTCGCCATGGATCTTGATCGTCCGCCGCTGCTCGGTGTTGACCCATTCCGGCGCCCAGGCGGTCTGGACCGTCGTGATCCATTGGTCGCCCTCGATCCGGTAGCGGCCGATATAGGCGACCAGCGTCTTCATCAGCGCCGCGCGATCGGCATCGGTCTCGGCCGGCTTGCGGTCGGTGCCCTCGAGGTTGAACGCGACCCAGCCATCCGGGGTAAAGATCACCCGGCCCCGCGGCGCGCTGCCCATCGCGTCGATGAGCGACCCGGTCGCCTTGTCCTCGACCTGGTAGGAGACGAGTTCCCAGGTTCCGACGATCTTCTCGGCGAGATCGCCCTCGTCCGCCTGGATCTGCGGCTGGGCGTCGGCGGCCTGGCCGGGCGACGCGGCCATGAGCAACGCGGCCGCGAGCGTCGCGGAGAACTTCGTCATCCGGTGATTCTCCTTCCGGCCCGCTTCGCCTGCCGGCCATGCGGCCAGCGCGAATCGGGCGACACCGGGATACGGCGCGCGGCCCCGTCGTGACAGGTCTCGGTCGCGCGAAGCTGGGTTCGGATGACGACATGCGGCTTCGAACGACAGGGATCCGAAGCGGCGCCGACCGGCGGCGATGGCCGGTCCCGTGTCATGGTCTGGGGAGAGAGTGTTGTGCGGATCAGCGCTTTAGGCGGCTGATGGTGCCCAGGAAAGGACTCGAACCTTCACCTCTTGCAAGACTGGTACCTGAAACCAGCGCGTCTACCAATTCCGCCACCTGGGCTCGCCGTCGGCAATTGGCCGGCGACGGCTTCGTTTATGCGGACGCGTGGGGTCCGTCAATCGCGATTTGTGCCTTTTGCGCCTCAGCCGCGCGGCCAATCCCGGATGTCCACGAACCGGCCGGCGACCGCGGCCGCCGCCGCCATGGCCGGCGAGACCAGGTGCGTGCGTCCGCGATGGCCCTGACGGCCCTCGAAGTTGCGGTTCGAGGTCGAGGCGCAGCGCTCCAGCGGGTTGAGCCGGTCGGCGTTCATCCCGAGGCACATGGAGCAGCCCGGCTCGCGCCAATCGAAGCCCGCGGCCTTCAGCACCCGATCGATGCCTTCGGCCTCGGCCTGCGCCTTCACCAGCCCCGAGCCCGGGACCACCATGGCGGACACGCTCTCGTGCACCTTGCGGCCCTCGACCATCTGGGCGACGACCCGCAGGTCCTCGATCCGGCCGTTGGTGCAGGAGCCGATGAACACCCGGTCCAGGGTGATGTCGGTGATCGGCGTGCCGGGGGTCAGGCCCATATAGGCCAGCGCCTTCTCCTTGGACTGGCGCTTGTTCTCGTCCACGATCGCCGCCGGATCCGGCACGCGGCCGCGCACCGAGATCACGTCCTCCGGGCTGGTGCCCCAGCTGACGATCGGCGGCAGGCTCGCGGCGTCGAGGCGCACCTCGCGGTCGAAGAACGCGCCCTCGTCGGTGAGCAGGCTCTCCCAGTAGGCCCGGGCCTTGTCGAACGCCGCGCCCTTGGGGGCCTTCGGGCGATCCTTGACGTAGGCGTAGGTCGTGGCGTCCGGCGCCACCAGGCCGGCGCGGGCGCCGCCCTCGATCGACATGTTGCAGATGGTCATCCGCCCCTCCATCGAGAGGGCGCGGATCGCTTCGCCGGCATACTCGATCACGTGGCCGGTGCCGCCCGCCGTGCCGATCTCGCCGATGATCGCCAGGATGATGTCCTTGGCGCCCACGCCGGGCGGCAGCGCGCCGTCCACCGTGACGCGCATGTTCTTGGCCTTGTTCTGCACCAGCGTCTGCGTGGCGAGCACGTGCTCGACCTCCGAGGTGCCGATGCCGTGCGCCAGTGCCCCGAAGGCGCCGTGCGTCGAGGTGTGCGAATCCCCGCACACGATCGTCTGGCCGGGCAGCGTGAAGCCCTGCTCGGGCCCGATGATGTGGACGATGCCCTGGCGCACATCGAGGGCGTCGTAGAACTCGATGCCGAAGTCGCGCACGTTCTCGGCCAGCGCCTCGAGCTGGGTGCGGCTCTCGGGATCGTCGATGCCCTTCGACCGGTCGGTGGTCTGGACGTTGTGATCCACCACCGCCAGCGTCTTCTCGGGATGGCGCACCTTGCGGCCGGCCACGCGTAGACCCTCGAACGCCTGCGGGCTCGTGACTTCGTGAACGAGGTGCCGGTCGATGTAGAGGAGGCTGGTGCCGTCCGGCTGGACATCGACGACGTGGTCGTCCCAGATCTTGTCGTAGAGGGTGCGCGGGCTGGTCATCGGTTTTCGTCTTCGAATGGGATCGGTGCAGAGCTCTCGCGATAATGCGTCTTCCTTAGTAGGCATCGCGGGCGAATTTCGAAAGGGGCGAGTCCTCGTCTCGTCGTGTCCTGGTCCCGTCGTGTCCAGGTCCCGTCGTGTCTTCGCCCTGCCGCACGGCGCCGGCCGCCGGATGTCACCGCCCGGGGCCGGGCATGGCTGGCGCCGGACCGGCGGCAGGCCCTATGCCGGATCCAAACCGCCGGTCGCAGCAGCGAGCGGCCAAACAGGGAGTGTGAGATGTCCGAAGCGCCGCCCGAGATCCTGCTGCTCAAGACGATGCATCCGCTGGTCGAGGCCGCCTTCGAGGAGCGCTTCACCGTGCACCGGCTCGCGGGCGTCGCGGATCCGAACGCCAAGCTGGCCGAGATCGGGCCGCGGATCCGGGGGCTCTGCGTCGGCGGCCAAGTCGATGCCGCCCTGATGGAGCGGCTGCCGAAGCTCGAACTGATCGCCAATTTCGGCGTCGGCTACGACGGCGTCGACGCGGTCGAGGCGCATCGGCGCGGCATCGTCGTCACCAACACGCCCGACGTGCTCACCGACGAGGTCGCCGACCTCGCCGTCGGCCTGGTGCTGGCGACCGTCCGGCGGCTGCCGCAGGCGGACCGCTACCTGCGGGCGGGCCACTGGCCGAAGGCGCCGTTCCCGCTCACCGCGTCCCTGCGCGGGAGGCGGGTCGGCATCTTGGGGCTCGGCCGGATCGGGCAGGCGATCGCCCATCGCCTGGAGAGCTTCGGCGTCACGATCGACTATCACGGCCGCAGCCGGAAGGCGGGCATCGCCTACACCTATCACGACAGCCTGATCGCCATGGCGCGGGCGGTCCACATCCTGATCGTGGTCGCCCCCGGGGGCGACGACACCCGCAAGCTGGTGGATGCCGCCGTCCTGGAGGCACTGGGACCCGAGGGCATCCTGATCAACGTCGCCCGCGGCAGCCTCGTCGACGAGGCTGCGCTGATCGCCGCGCTTCAGGCGGGCACGATCCTGGGGGCCGGCCTCGACGTGTTCGAGAACGAGCCGCACGTGCCGGCGGAGCTGGCCGCCCTCGACAAGACCGTGCTGCTGCCGCATGTCGGCTCAGCCTCCGAGCATACCCGCACGGCGATGGCCCAACTCGTGGTCGACAACGTGTTGTCGTGGTTCGAGGGTCGGGGCCCGCTGACCCCCGTGACCGAGACACCCTGGAGCCCGCCCGCGTGAGACCCGTACAGGCTGCGCTGCTCGCCGCCCTGGCCCTGGCGCCGCGGCCGGCGACGGCGCAGGAGGACTTCGCCGCCCCCTCCACGGCCCCCGAGCCGAGCCTCCTGGACCCGGGGACGCTCGCCGCGCCCCCGACGGCGATACAAGCGGCCCCCCCTGCCCCGCCGAGCCTCCCCGAGCGGCTCAGCGAGGTGCCGGGGACCTGGGACCTGTCGCGCGACGGCACCAACCGCCGCTGCGTCATGACCCTGCGGAGCGAGAACGGCGAGGCCGGCCAGCGCATCAGCTTCCCGGCCGGGTGCCGGCGCGCCCTGCCGATCGTGAACGGCGTCGCCGGCTGGCTGTTCAGCGACCGGGGCGTGCGCCTGGTCGACCGGAACGTCCGCCCGATCCTCGAATTCGTCCGGCGGCCGGACCAGCGCAGCCTCGTCGCCAAGCCGGACGGTGGCGAGACCTACAGCCTGGTGCCCCTCGACATCGCGGCGATGCGCCCGCCCGCTCCCCCCGCCATCGCGGGGATCGAGGCGGCGCCCGCAACGAACGCTCCGCTGCAGACGGCGCCGTCGGTGCCCGCCGAACTGCAGCGCACCACGGCCGCGACCGCCACGGCGGCGCCGGGGCCCGCGCCGGGCACCTATGCCCTCGATCGATTCCAGGAGCGCGACACCTGCCGGATCACCCTCGACGGGGCCGGCGGCGGCGTCCACGTGGTCCCGGGCTGCCACGATGGCGGGCTCGAAGTGTTCGATCCCGTCCGCTGGCGCTACGCCAACGGCCGCATGACGCTCACCGCCAAGCGCGGCCACACCATCGACTTGGTGCCGAGCGGCGACGGCCGCTGGCGGCGCGAGCCCGAGGTCGGGACGACCTTCGTGCTGCGCCGGGTCGACTGATCCGAGCGCCGTTCCCGGTCGCGGTGCAATCGGGGACGGCGTTCAGTCCTGGATGTGACGCGCTCGCCGACGCCCTGCCGGTATCCACCCCGGCGGCGACCGCCTCAACGCAATCCGCGCCCGTCCTGGACCGGAAGCATCCGCTCCAGCAGGCCGTCCCGGCGGATCATGAGGTGCCAGGCCGTGCCGGCGACGTGCAGCAGCACCAGGGCGTAGACGAACCATTGCCCGACGAGGTGGATCGACTCGGCGATCTTCTGCGCGCCGTCGTCCTTGGTCAGGCCCGGGATGGTGAACAGCCAGAAATACGGCGTGGACCGTCCCGAGAGCGCGCTCAGCAGGTAGCCGCTGATCGGCATGATCAGGAAGATCGCGTAGAGCAGCCAATGGTTGACGCGACCGATCAGCGTCAGCAGCCGTGGCGCCTGGGGATCCGGCGGCGCCGGCCGGATCATGCGCCAGACGATCCGCAGGACCACGATCGCCAGGATCGTCAGCCCGACCGATTTGTGGAGCACGAACAGGCTGCCCTTGGCGGGGTCCGGCGGCAGGCTCACCGCCACCCAGGCCAGCGGCAGGACCGCCAGCGCCAGGGCCGCCGTGACCCAGTGCAGCGCCTGCGACACCGGATGGTGGCGCGGCAGGCCGGACGCCGTGACGTAGGTGGCGGGAAGCGGCGCGCCCGCCTTCCGGTCCGCCTTCTTGCCGGCCGAGATGGTTGAACCTGCCATGATCCCTCGCGGATGGGCTTCGTCAACCGCGGGCTGGAACGGACAGGCGCACTCAATCCACGCCGGGCCCGATCACGGTTTAGAACGATGCCAGGCTGACGGTGTAGAACCGCTCCCGGCCCGCTGCAAACCGGCGACGCTCCCGCGTCAGGCCGCCGCGCCGGCGTCGATCGCCCGGGCCACGTCCAAGAGCGCGGCCAGCTCCACCGCCGCCGCGGCGAGGCGGGCCGCCACGGTGGCGTCGGTGATCTGCCCGTCGGCCATGTCCTCGGGGCCGGCGTAGACCGAGGTCGGCGCGACGTGGGCCGCGAAGAAGCCGAACAGCGGGCGCAGGCCGTGCTCGACCACCAGGGCGTGGCGCAGGCCGCCGCCCGTGGCGGTGAGCACCACCGGCATACCCGCCATCCGCGCCGGATCGACGAAGTCGAAGACGTGCTTGAACAGCCCGGCATAGCCGCCCTGGTAGACCGGCGTCCCGACGATCAGGGCGTCCGCGCCCTCGATCGCCGCGATCAGGTGCGCCGCCGGCAGGGGCAGGTCCTCGCGCAGCGACGCCCCGATGCCCGGGCCGGCATCGACCAGATCGTAGACGGTCAGCTCGATCCGGCGCAGCCGCCCGAGCTCGGCGCCGACCGCCGTCACGAGATCGCGGGTCCGCGACGGTCGTTTGGCACTCCCGGAGAAGGCGACGACACGGGGAAGGCTCGGCTTGACGCTCACGACTCGACGCTCACTTGGACATAATCTTTCAGACGCCGCGCCCCCGGAGGCGGGATACGCGCAAATCTCGAGCCCGCCGAGCGCCCGGCGACGCATCTTTCGGAGGCGCGCCCGCATCTCGCGGTCCGGCTGCACGGTAACGCATTCCAGCCTGGGATGAAGCCTCGATGCCGCGGCCGGATCGATTGGACGCGCGACGCGCGGGCCATCGTCTCACCCGCGCAGCCGCCAGACGTGGCTCTGCTTGATCTCGGCGTCTTCGAGGGCGCGGGAGACCGGCACCGCGTAGGTCGCCAGGCATTCCAGGCGCTCGCGCGGCAGGTAGGTCCGCCCCGGGTCGCCGATCAGCACCGTCACCCCGCCCGCCTGCAGGTCGATGAGCCAGGCCGTCACCGCCTGGGCGAGGTCGCGCTCGTAGAACACGTCGGCGGCGAGCACGAGGTCGGCCTCCGGCCGCGTCCCGAGGAGGTCGGCCGAGACCGGGGCGATCCGGCCGGCCACGCCGTTGGCGGCGGCATTGATGCCGATCGCCGCCACGGCGAACGGGTCGAGGTCGCTGGCGACGACGTGCCGCGCGCCCGCCCGGGCTGCGGCGATCGCCACCAGGCCGGAGCCGGAGGCGAAGTCCACGGCCCGGCGCCCGCGGGCCACCTCGGGATTGTCGAGGATGTAGCGGGCGAGCGCCTGCCCGCCCGCCCAGGCGAAGGCCCAGAACGGCGGCGGCAGCCCGATCGCCTGCAACTCGTCCTCGGTCTTCTGCCAGAGCTCGGTCGCCTCGTCGGCGACGTGGAGGCGGATCTCGGGCGCGTAGGGAACCGGCAGCAGCCGCGTGTTGGCCTGGATGAAGCCCTGCGGATCGTCCGGGCGCATTGTCAGGCGTCCAGCAGGTCGCGCCAGACGGCGCAGACCTGATCGGTGACGGCGGCCTCGGTGAAGCCGCCCGCCTCGATCCGCGCCAGCGCCGCCGCGCCGAACGTCGCGACCTCGGCCGGATCGTTGCACAGCCGGACCAGGGCGTCGGCCAGGGCCGGGGCGTCGCCGGGGGGCACGAGCAGGCCCTCGATGCCGTCGCGCACGAGGCTCCGGCAGCCCGGGACATCCGTGGTAACGAGCGCCCGGCCGCAGGCGCCGGCTTCGAGCAGGGTCCGCGGAAGCCCCTCCCCGCCCCGGGACGGCAGGCACGCGACATGGTGTCCGGCCCAGACGGCGGCGACATCCTCGGTGGGGCCGTGCCAGGCGACGCCGTCGCGGCTCCACCCCCGCAACGTCGCCGCGTCGATCGAGCGGCGGTTCGACGGATCGGGCGCCCCGTACAGGGCGAGCTCCACGGCTGCGCCCCGGGACCGGGCCAGGCGGGTCGCCTCCACGGCCACGTCGACGCCCTTGGACCAGAGCATGCGCGCCACCAGGGCGACCTTCAGGGGCGGTACCGGCGGCATCGGCTGCGGTGCGAACGCGGCGAGGGCGACGCCGGCGCCGCCGACCACCGTCACGGACCGATCGGACGGGTCGAGGCCGAGCGCCAGCGCGTCGTCCGGATTCTCGAACAGGAAGCGGGTCCGCGCCGACGCCAGCGGACCCCGGATCAGCGCCTTCAGCCCGAGGCGCGCGACGCGCCCGATCCGGTCCGCGCGGGCGCCGACGAGGCCGAGCCCGGTCAGCGCGTAGACGCGCGCCGGGATGCCGGCCATGGCGGCCGCGGTGCCGCCCACCAGGATGCTGCGCAGGGCGATGCAGTGGACGATGTCGGCCTCGAGCGCCTTCAGGATCCCGGCGAGCTGCCCGGCCGCATAGCCGGCGGTCATCGGGTTGAGGCTTGCCCGCTCGGCCTCCAGCGGCACGACGCGGGCCCCCGTCGCCTCGATGGCGGCGCGGTGCGCCCGCACCCGGGTGACGACGGCGACCGACAGGCCCATGCCGATCGCGGCACGCGCCATCGGCAGGAAGTGGGAGGCGAAGAACCAATCCTCGGTGACCACGAAGACCAGACTTCGCTTGGGATTGGTGAGGGGGTCGCGGGCGGGTTCGAGGTCCATCAATCCTGTCTAGCGCATCGGGCCGGATACCGGAACCGGCACGATGCGCTAGCGCCTTGATCCGCATCGTCTTTTTCCGGAAGCCGGCGGCCCGCTTGCGGAACGAGGCTTTTCGCATGGCCCACGGCGCCGGCCTGCGGCGGATGCGCAGGCCCGGAACGGCCCACCTGCGCCGCCGGTTGACCGGGGCCTTCTCGCCGGGTGTCACCCCGGCGGCGTATCCGGGAGGGGCGGCCATGGCGGACACCGAGACTGACCAAAGCGGCGGAACCCTGCGCGCGGCGGCCGAGGAAGCCGGCCTCGTCTACGTCGATGACGGCCTGCCGGGCCTCACCCGCAAGCGCAGCGGCACCGGTTTCCGCTACCTGGATGCGAAGGGCGCGCCGGTGCGCGACAAGCGGATCCTCGCCCGCATCCGTGCCTTGGCGATCCCCCCGGCCTACACCGATGTCTGGATCTGCCCGCGCAGCAACGGCCACATCCAGGCCACCGGCCGGGATGCCAAGGGGCGCAAGCAATACCGCTACCACGCCGACTTCCGGCAGGCCCGCGAGGAGAACAAGTTCTCGCGGATCATGGCCTTCGCGGACGCCCTGCCGGGCATCCGCCAGCGGGTCGATGCCGACATGAAGCGTCAGGGCCTGTGCCGCGAGAAGGTTCTGGCCACGGTGGTCCACCTGCTCGAGACCACGCTGATCCGCGTCGGCAACGACGATTACGCCCGCACCAACAAGAGCTACGGCCTGACGACCTTGCGCGATCCGCATGTCCGGATCGCGGGGGCCGAGCTGTCGTTCCGGTTCAAGGGCAAGAGCGGCAAGACCTGGGACGTGTCGCTGAAGGACCGGCGCGTCGCCCGGATCGTGAAGGCCTGCCAGGACCTGCCCGGGCAGGAGCTGTTCCAGTACATCGACGGCGAGGGCGTGCAGCGCGACGTGACCTCGTCGGACGTGAACGCGTATCTGCGCGAGGTCACGGGCGAGGATTTCACCGCCAAGGATTTCCGGACCTGGGCCGGGACGGTCTTGGCGGCGCTGGCCTTGCGCGAGTTCGAGAGCTTCGACAGCGAGGCGGGGGCCAAGCGCAACGTCCGCGCGGCGATCGAGAGCGTCGCCGGGCGCCTGGGCAACACGCCGACGATCTGCCGGAAGTGCTACATCCACCCCCAGGTCCTCGATTGCTACCTCGAAGGCGACCTCCTGATTCAGGTGCAGGACGCGGTCGAGACCGAGCTGAGCGGGGACCTCGGCAAGCTCCGCTCCGAGGAGGCCGCGGTGCTCGGCCTGCTGCAGGCCAGGCTCGCCGCCTCGCGGGACGCCGCCGAGGCGGGCAAGCCGGTCAAGCCCGGCGCGACTCCGGCCCGCAAACGGAGCAAGACGGCAGCCCGGGCCAAGGCGGCAGCCCTGGTCAAAAAAACCGCCGGGCGGTCCCGCACTGCGGCGCAAGCCGGTGCCACGTAAGCCGTTTTTGGTGTCGGACGGCGCGGCTTCGCTGTGAGGCCTGTGTCCGACCGATTCACGCGGTGGCGACACGCGTTGGCCGACTTCGCTGCCCCCGGTGTCTGACGCGCGCTCCTATCCCGGACGCCCGGAACGTTGATCCGGAACCCGGAAGAGAAAGGGCCGCGCGGCGGCACGATCAAGACCAAGGCGGACGCTTCGCATCGTCTCGTGCTGGGTCCCGAATCGCATTCCGGTCGCGCTGCAGGCGCCCGGGCAAGGACGTAGGGGGGCAGCCCCCGCATTGGGCTGCCCGGGATCCCGGTCAATGCCGGGACTGGTTGCCGCCGGACCCGCCGCGACGGTTCGGGTCGCTGTCGACCACCGGGGCCAGACCGAGCTGGCGCGCCAGCGAGACCAGGTCCTTGAGCCGTCCAGTCTGCGTCTTCCGGCGCAGGTTGAGCCGGTGCGTCTCCACGGTCCGCACGCTGAGCGCGAGGCGACGGGCAACCTCCTTGTTGCTGAAGCCCGAGCTGAGGAAGCGCAGCACCTCCGCCTCGCGCGGCGTGAGCCCGAGGCTGTCGCCCTGCTCCGCCGGCATCGCGGCCTGCTGCTCCGGGGGAACGAGACACTCCGATCCCTCGGCCAGGGCGAGCAGGGCGGCGCCCAGCTCCCGCGGTGACTTCGACCGGGCCACGAAGGCGTCGGCACCCGCCGCCAGCAGCGCCCGGAGGTCGTCGGCGGTGAGTGCCCCGAAAGCTACGAGGGTGCGCAGGTTCGGCTGCCGCTCCTTCAAGCCGACGAGACGCGCGATCCCATCGGCCAGCCGGATCTCGTCGAGGAAGATCAGCGCGACCGCGGATCCGGCATCGGCCCGGTCCAAGTCTTCTTCGCCGATCGTGTGAAACTCCGGCATATGCTCCAGAGTGGCGCGCACAGTCGCGCTCAGGTCCTGCGGTTCATCCAGGATCAGGACGCCAACGGCCGTACTCATGACCTCGCACCTTTCGTCTCCCGGCGATACAAAGGGGCCGGGATCGGATGCGTAGTTCCAAGATCCATTCCACGAGTTTGGGGCGAATATTAAGCTTTATATTCGCGGAATCGGGCGATTCCTGTCTTCGTGCTCCAAATTGGTGTGCCAATATGGGTTGCCGTCTTTAACCATGCCGCGGCGATGCGTCCCAGACTGGGGCGGCTCGGCCGTCTCAGCTCGCGACGGCCAAGGTGGCCTCGCCCTGGTACGGCACGACGCGGTTACGCCCGCCGCTCTTGGCCGCGTAGAGCGCGAGGTCGGCCCGCTTGAGCAGGGCGTTGACGTCGTCGCCTTCGACCCAGGTGCTCACGCCGAAGCTGCAGGTGAAGCCGATTGCATGCCGGCTGCCGCGGATACGCAGAGCCTGAACGGCTTCCCGCAGACGCTCGGCCCGGGCGGTCGCCTCCTCAAGGCTCAACCCCGGGAGGGCGATGCCGAATTCCTCGCCGCCCAGGCGGCCGCCGATGCCGGCCCCGGCGATGAGCTCGGCCATGGCCTTGATGGCGACGTCGCCGACATCGTGGCCGTGCTCGTCGTTGATCCGCTTGAAATGGTCGATGTCGGCCAGGATCGCCGAGATCCGGGCCGGGCGCCCGCTCTGCTCGGCGGCGAGGCGCGCCCGGTCGAAGAAGGCGCGCCGGTTGAAGACCCCGGTGAGCGGATCGGTCTCGGCGAGGCGGATCAGCTCCTCCTGCATGGTGATCATGCGCTCGGCCGCGCGCAAGCGTGCGTTCAGCTCCTCGGCGCTCGGCGGTTTCTCGATGAAGTCGTCGGCGCCGCTGTCGAGGGCCTCGGCCAGGCTGCGAACGTTGCGGGCGGACGACATGGTGATGACGTGCAGCGGCCTGCGCTCCTCGGCGAGCAGCCGCGCGGACCAGCAGAGTTCGAGGCCGCAGAGCGGCCGGACCTCGACGCTGGTGATCAGGACGCGGACCGACGGGGTGGCGGCGAGGTGTCGCAGCGCCTGTTCGGAATCCGTGAACGCGTGGACCTCGTGGCCGCGTGGCTCGATCAGGGATGCGATGATCTGGAGGACGACGCGGCTCGAATCGACGACGACGATCTGCATGGCATGACCCGGACCCGATCTCGGGTGTCTACCAGAGCAAGACTTAATTTCGACCGAACAGAGAGTGCGAATTCCAGCATGAGCGCCGTCATAACCACCCCTGACTTGCGCTATATCGTGGTCCGCGGTCGCCTGTGGCGGCGCGCCGACCCGCACCTGCCGGAGGCGCGTCGCGCAGCACTGGTGGCCGGGCTGATGGATGCGCGCCGGGCGGTGAAGGCGGCCAAGCGCGCCGAGCGCGAGGGCGAGCCCGATGCCGCCACCGCGATGGCCGCGGCCCGGGCCGCTGTCGACGAAGCCAAGACCGGGCTGGGCGAGCGCGGCCCGGTCTGGTGGCACGACGACGCCCCCGACCTGAACCGGCACCTGGTCCAGAATACGCCCTACGCCGACTGGTTCGCGGCGCTCAGCGCCGGGGAACCTGAACCGAGATGATCTGCGCGCCGGAAGCGCGGCGGGCCGCCGGCTGGGCAGCGTTAATGACCGTGAGGGTCGGCGGAAGGGCCGGCGCGGCCGCGATGCCGGTGACGGTCGGGACTCCGTAGGTCCCGTAGCTCCACGGCGCCGGCACGATCTGGCTCGGCCGCGGCACCCGGGTCAGGGGCGCGCCGATATAGGAGCCGCGCACGAACGGGCCTGCAAAGCCGTCCTGGCCCGACCCGTAGGCGTAGACGCCCTGCGCGGAGGCGGGTGCGGCCACGAGGGCGGCGAGGAGCGTGAGGGCTGTCCGGGTGATCATGCGGGCGGCTCCAGGACGCGGCGCTTCAGGAACGATCGTGGGGAACCGACACGATCACTGCCCGTTCCGGGCCGCAGCCCCGGCAGAATGCGTAACGCGGCGGCGCGATGTCAGCGGCAGGTGGTGATCCGGCGGACCACCCAGCCCTCGCCCTCGATCCAGAGACGCCGCCGGGCACGGCTGCAGGTCGCGTCGTCCTCGCGCTCGACGGCGGAGATGGGATGGACCTGCTGCGGGCTGGCCTCGGCGACCTTGGTCTCGGTGCCGGCCGGGGCGGCCTCAACCTGCGTCACGGCGGACAGGAGCAGGACGGCGCTGGCCGCACCAAAAGCCATCGATCGGAGATGCATGCGGATATTCATGGTGGAGCAGCGCCCTGCGGCCGAGTTTAAGGATTCGTCAGTGAAATGCGCGGCGCACCATTTCGGTTTCATCGAGGCCGCGCCTTCCCGGCCGGCGGCGGGCGTGACCGTGTGCTGCGGCACGGCGCCGGCCCGGCGCCGAGACGGCTCGGACGCTTAGACTTCGCAGCGCGCGCGTATTAGGAGGAACGGCCCGGACGCGACGGCTCCCGCGGACCCCTGAACCAGCGGGCGAGCCGGTCCACGAGCGAAGGTCCATGAGCAAGCCCAAGCCCCCGACCAACGTGCTCCTGACGCCGGAGAAGCGCGCCGAGGACGTGGATCAGACGATCCGGCCGCTGAGCCTGTCCGAATTCATCGGGCAGAAGGCCGCACGCGCCAACATGCAGATCTTCATCGAGGCGGCCAAGATGACCGGCCAGGCCCTCGATCACGTGCTGTTCGTCGGGCCGCCCGGGCTCGGCAAGACCACGCTGGCCCAGATCGTCGCCCGCGAACTCGGGGTGAACTTCCGCTCGACCTCGGGCCCGGTCATCGCGAAGGCCGGCGACCTCGCGGCGCAGCTGACCAACCTCGAGGAGCGCGACGTGCTCTTCATCGACGAGATCCACCGGCTCAACCCGGCCGTGGAGGAGATCCTCTACCCGGCCATGGAGGATTACCAGCTCGACCTGATCATCGGCGAGGGGCCGGCGGCGCGCTCGGTGAAGATCGAGCTGCCGAAGTTCACGCTCGTCGGCGCCACCACCCGGGCGGGCCTGCTGACGACGCCCCTGCGCGACCGGTTCGGCATCCCGATCCGGCTCGAGTTCTACGAGATCGACGAACTTGAGAAGATCGTCGCCCGCGGCGCCCGGGTGCTCGGGCTCGGCATGTCGCCGGAAGGTGCCAACGAGATCGCCCGGCGGGCCCGGGGCACGCCGCGCATCGCCGGCCGGCTGCTGCGGCGGGTGCGCGACTTCGCGATCGTGGCCGAGGCCGAGACGGTGACGCGCGCCATCGCCGACCGAGCGCTGAAGCTGCTCGACGTCGATTCGGTCGGCCTCGACGTGATGGACCGCAAGTACCTGACGTTGATCGCCACCTCGTTCGGCGGCGGCCCGGTGGGGATCGAGACGATCGGGGCCGCCCTGTCCGAGCCGCGCGACGCGATCGAGGACATCATCGAGCCCTATCTGATCCAACGCGGCTTCGTGCAGCGCACGCCCCGGGGCCGAGTGCTCACCAAGCACGCGTTCCGGCACATGGGCTTTGCCGAGCCGCGACGTCAGCAGGACGGCCTGTTCGACGACGGCGACGCCGCCTGAGCCGGATCTCCGTACCGTCCATGCGGTTGGGACGGGGCTGGTTCACGCCTCGTTCATAGGTTGCCCTCTGCACCCGCAACGGCGATCGGCGCGGCCTTGTGCGCCGCACCATGGCCAAGCGCCTCAACCGGCGGGTGTTTCTCCGCGGGCCAGCGGACACTATTGCCAAGCTTTTGCGTAATCCCGCTCCCTCCGGTTCACGCAAACGCGATCTTGGCGGCGGAACAGCTGCAAAACGCGGCAGTTGAGATGGCGACCGCGCCAGTCTGCGTGGCGCTGGCAGGATTGCGGGACTGTGGCTCTTGCCACGGTATCCCGGCCGATCCTTGAGCCATCAATAAGAACACCAGGGACTTCCTTCCTCCATGAAGACACTCACGCTCGCCGTCCTCGGCCTCTCCGCCGCCGCGCTCTCGACCCCGGCGCTCGCGCAGGATGCGCTCCCGATCCGGATTCTGCCCTTCGCCAACCAGCAGGGCGTCGGCGCCGCCGCGACCGAGACCCCGGCCTTCCGCGCCGAGGCGCTGCGTTCGGATGCGACCAGCATCGAGGCGAGCCGCATCGCCCTCGAGCGTTCGCGCAACCCGCGCGTTCGGAACTACGCCCATCGCGTTCTGGTCGAGCGTAAGGCCACCACCGACGCCCTCCTGCCGGCGAACACTTCGCTGTCGCGCAACGGCACGGTCGTCTCGGACAACCAGGGCATCAAGACGGACCTGAGCAATCCGGTCGGCTTCGTGCTGGCGCCCGTGACCATCGCGGCGAACCTCGGGACCAGCATCGTCGGCGGCGCGCTCGGCGCAGTCGGCATCGTCGACAACAGCCCGACCGAGCCCGGCCGTCGCGTCGCCCTCGGCGAGCGCGGTCAGGCCCGCCTGTCGCAGCTCCAGTCGGCCCGAAGCGGCCGCTCGTTCGACCGCGCCTACATCGACCAGCAGGCCCGTTCGGACGCCCAGACGCTGGCGCTCTACGACGCCTACGCCAAGTCGGGCGACAGCGCCCAGGGCCGCCGCTTCGCCAGCGAGGCGCTGCCCTACATCGCCGACGAGCACGCCCACTCGGCGAGCTTGGCCGCCCGCATCGGCGGCTGATCGTTCAGTCCAGACCCGATCACGCGAGGGCCGCCCCAGGGCGGCCCTCGTCGTGTCGGACGGGTACCGGTTTTATCCCACACACCCGGCGAGGCGCGACGGCTGCTTCCCCCGCTGCCGCATCGTGCCGTAGACGATGTTCGATGAGCGCACAGACCTCCCCCACCGGCGCGCCGACGGACGACGCCCTCCATCGCCTGGGCGTGCGCGTCTACTACGAGGACACCGACTTCTCGGGTTTCGTCTACCATGCCAGCTACCTGCGCTTCCTGGAGCGTGGCCGGACCGAGCTGCTCCGGAATCTGGCGGGCGATCAGTCCGATCTGCATCGAGAGGCCAGCGGCCTCGTCTTCGTGGTCCGGCGCATGGCGCTCGACTTCATCCGCCCCGCCCGCATGGACGACCAGCTCACCATCGTGACCCGGACCCGGCAGCTGCGCGGCGCCTCGATGCAGCTCGCCCAGGAGGTCCGGCGCGGCGACGATCTACTGGTCGCCGCCGACGTCCTGGTCGCCTGCGTGCGCGACGGACGCGCCATCCGGCTGCCGGAGGCCCTGCGCCGGCTCCTGGCCCCTTCCGGAGCCGCCTGACGCGTCCGGTCAGGCGACCCGCGTCGGGTCGGCGTCGCGCAGGAGTTTGGCGAAGGCGTTGACGATGGTCATCGCGTCGTACTCGACCGAGACCAGCTGGAAGCCCATCGCAACCATCTCCCGGGCCCGCACGGGCGACGGCGAGAACGCGCAGGGCAGCTTGCCGGCAGCCCGGGTCTTGCGCACGATCTCGCCGAGGGCGGTCGTGACCGCAGCGCCGGACGGGTCGATCGCCGTTCCCTTGGAAAGGGCGATCGACAGGTCGGCGGGGCCGACCAGGATGCCGTCGATGCCCGGCAGGGCCAGGATCTGCTCCAGCGCGTCGATCGCCTCCGCGGTCTCGCACATGGCGATGGTCAGCGCCCGGGCGTTGGCGCCGGCGAGGTATTCGGAGGCGTCGCTCAGGCCCGACATCCACATGGCGCGGTCGGGCCCCCAGCTCCGCTGCCCGACCGGCGGATACTTGGTGGCGGCCGCCAGCGCCTGTGCGTCCGCCACGCTGTTGATCATCGGCGCGACGATGCCCGCGGCGCCGGCATCCAGCATCCGCGACGCCATGGCAAAGTCGCCGACCGGGATCCGCACCAGGCTCGGCTTGCCGGCGAGCGCCACCTCGGTGATCGCCGCGCAGCACGACTGATAGCCGTGCGCCCCGTGCTGCTGGTCGAGCAGCACGGCGTCGAAGCCGGCGCGCGCCAGGGCTCCGGCGATGGTCGGGTCGGCGATGCAGGACCAGCCGAGAAATCGGGCCGGCCCCGCGGGCAGCAGGCCGTGGAGGCTCGGAACGGGCAGGGTCATGACACGTCCTGGACTGAGGCTCGCGGCGACGGGTTCGCCGTAGGGGTGAGGATAACGGGCCTGGTTTCGCGAGGTCCAGTCTCGGGCGGGCGCGTCGCGACCCATACTGCGGCCGATGTCCTGGAATGCCCTAGGATCGCCCCGATCGAAACCGATCCTTAACCCTGTCGCGCCCTTAACGAAGTCGGTGCGATGCCGCCCGATTACGGGGTGAAGACGGCCCTTACTTTCGACAGATTCGCGGACGATAGCATTGATATCGCTCACGGATCCGGCGGACGTGGGCCTCGCCCGGCGCATCTCGATCCGGAGCAGGAGATCTCGACGGATGAACCCAGCCGACGCGATGCAGGCCGCGCCTGTCGCCGACATGACGCTGCTCGGACTGTTCCTGCAGGCCCACTTCGTCGTGAAGATCGTGATGGTCGGGCTGCTCAGCGCCTCGGTCTGGTGCTGGTCGATCATCGTCGACAAGACGCTGCTGTTCCGCCGCACCAAAGCCGAGATGGACGCGTTCGAGGACGCGTTCTGGTCCGGCCGCTCCCTGGAGGAGCTGTTCCGCTCGTTCAACGACCGTCCGGCCACCGGGCTGGCGGCGGTGTTCGTGGCCGCCATGCGCGAGTGGAAGCGCTCGTTCGAGGGCTCGGGCCGTCAGGTCCAGTCCCTGTCGCAGCGCATCGAGAAGCAACTCGACGTCACCATCCAGCGCGAGGTCGAGCGGCTCGAATCGCGCCTGCTGTTCCTCGCCTCGATCGGCTCGGCCGGCCCGTATATCGGCCTGTTCGGCACCGTTTGGGGCATCATGACCGCGTTCACCTCGATCGCGGCCTCGAAGAACACCTCGCTGGCCGTCGTCGCCCCCGGCATCGCCGAGGCGCTGTTCGCCACCGCGATCGGCCTGTTCGCCGCGATCCCGGCGGTGCTCGCCTACAACAAGCTGCAGGCCGAGGTCTCGAAGTCGCAATCGCGGCTGGAGGGTTTCGCCGACGAGTTCTCCGCGATCCTCTCCCGCCAGATCGACGAGCGCCTGTCGCTCGCCGCCTGACCGGGCCGATCCAGGAGATTGATCCATGAGCATGGCGGCGGGTGCATCCCACGGCGGCAAGCGGCGGCGGCGCAGGGGCCGGCGCGGCGGGCCGATCAACGAGATCAACATGACGCCGTTCATCGACGTCGTGCTGGTGCTGCTGATCATCTTCATGGTCGCGGCGCCGATGATGACGGTGGGCGTTCCCCTCGATCTGCCGCAGTCGAAAGCCTCGCCGCTCAATTCCGACGTGAAGCCGGTGACGATCTCGATCCGGCAGACCGGCCAGGTCTTCCTGGGTGAGGACGAGCTGACCGACGACACGATCATCCCGAAGCTCCTCGAGACGTCGAAGTCCGGCACCGAGGAGCGTGTGTTCGTTCGCGGCGACAAGCGGGTCGATTACGGCCGCGTCGCCCAGGTGATGGCGATCGTGACCGGCGGCGGCTTCAAGAAGGTCGCCCTCGTGACCGAGCCAGAGCATCAGTAGGGTCCGGACCGTGGAGTTCCACTTCGACCGCAAGGAACCGGGTGTCTGGATCTCCGCCGGCACCCACGTGGCGCTGCTGGCCTTCGCGCTGTTCAGCGTGGCGGCTCCGGCCCTGCCGGAGGCCCAGGAGGGCGTCCCCGTCGAGGTGATCACCGAGAACCAGTTCTCCGAGATCACCAAGGGCGAGCGCCAGGCCGACAAGCCGATGCCGAATGCCCAGCCGCGGGCCGATCGCCAGGCCGAGAAGGTCGAGGATCGCGAGCCCGAGAACGCCAAGACCGACGCGCCGACCGCGCCCACCCGCACCGCCGACATGAAGCTCGCCAACGCGGAGGAGATGCCCCTGCGCGCCGAGCCGGATCCGCAGGAGGTGGCGAAAGCCGCCAAGGCTGCCGAGGAGAAGCGCGAGGCGGAGAAGTCTGCCGCCAAGGCCGCCGAGAAGGCCGCCGAGAAGGCGGCTGAGAAAGCTGCGGCCGACAAGGCTGCGGCGGCCGAGAAGGCCGCGGCGGCCAAGGCCGAGGCGAAGGCGGCTGCCAAGGCCGAAGCCGAGAAGCGCGAGCAACTCGACAAGCTGATCGAGCGGCAGGAGGCTGAAGCCGCGGCTGCGGCCGCGAAGGCCGCCGCCGCGAAGGCGGAGGCCAAGGCCAAGGCGGATGCTGCCAAGGCCGAGGCCGCCCGGGAAGCCGCCCGGAAGGCTGCCGAGGCCAAGGCCGAGGCGGAAGCCGAGCGCCAGAAGGAGGTGGCCGAGGCCAAGGCCGCGCACGAGAAGGCGGAAGCCGCCGCCAAGGCCGAGGCCGCCGCCAAGGCGAAGTCCAAGGCGATGGCGGACGCCAAGGCCAAGGCCGACGGCGAGGCCAAGGCGCGCAAGCAGGCCGAGCTCGCCGACAAGTTCAACGCCGGCGACATCCGCTCCGTGCTGGCCTCGAAGGCGCCGTCGCAATCCACCGGGGCCACCGGCCACACGGTGCAGAAGGTCGCGGCTCTGGGCGCCGCGACCGGCACGGCGCAGCGCCTGTCGCCGTCCCTGCGCGACGCCCTGGTCGGGCTGCTGCAGCAGCAGATCGAGCGCTGCTACTCCGCGCCTCCGGGCGCCGCCCAGGGGGTGGTTCTGCCGGTGCTCGACATCCGGCTGAACCCGAACGGCTCGCTGAGCACCGAACCGCGGATCATGCGGGGCGGCTCCAGCGGGGTGGACCAGTCGATCGCGCAAGCCGCGCTCCGGGCGGTGCGCCGCTGCGCGCCGTATAACATTCCGGCCACCTACGCGCCGTACTACAACGACTGGAAGGCCATCAACGCGGAGTTCGAGTTCACGGCGACC
The DNA here is from genome assembly GCF_054818005.1 of Methylobacterium sp. CM6246. Classification (NCBI taxonomy): domain Bacteria; kingdom Pseudomonadati; phylum Pseudomonadota; class Alphaproteobacteria; order Hyphomicrobiales; family Methylobacteriaceae; genus Methylobacterium; species Methylobacterium sp. CM6246. Next base: position 2,604,354 of record NZ_JBTXKY010000001.1, on the reverse strand, counting down.
TGAGATCGCCCTCCGCGTCGCCTGCCGTCACCCGCCTCCCCGTCTGATCGCCACTTCGTCTGATCGCCACTTCGGGTCCGACCCATGCACAGCACTTCCTCCGCCGGGCGCCTTCTGGCGCCCTCAGCCGCGCACCTGATCGCGCCCATCGTCGCGTTGCTGGCGCTGCTGTCGGTCGCCGTCGGCTTCGCGGCCCCGGCCCAGGCGCAGCTGCAGCTGCGCATCGGCGGCGGCAACTTCCAGCCCTTGCCGATCGCCATCGCGGATTTCGGCGGCGACCCGAGCCTCGGCGGCCTCGTCTCCGGCGTGGTGACCAACAACCTGCGCCGCTCCGGCTACTTCACGCCCCTCGACCACGCCCGCTTCCCCGAACAGCCGAACTTCGACGCCGCGCCGAACTTCGAGAAATGGCGCGCCACCGGCATCCAGGGCCTGGTCACGGGGCGCGTGTCCCGGGACGCCGCGGGCAAGCTGAAGGTCGAGTTCCGCCTCTGGGACGTGAGCTCGGGCCAGCAGATGACCGGTCAGCAATACGGCACCGACACCGCCAACGCCCGGCGCACCGGCCACCTGATCTCGGACGCGGTCTACACGAAGATCACCGGCCTCGGCCCCTGGTTCGACAGCCGTATCGCCTTCGTGGACGAGAGCGGCCCCAAGGAGAACCGGCGCAAGCGCCTGATGGTGATGGACCAGGACGGCGCCAACGTCCGGGCGATCACCAGCGGCGAGATGTCGATCGTCGCGCCGCGCTACTCGCCGGCCACGCAGGACATCGCCTTCATGGCGCAGGCCACCGGGCATCAGCCGCGGGTGCAGGTGATCAACCTCGAGACCGGCGCCCGCCAAGCCCTCGGCAACGTCGATTCGATGAGCGCGAGCCCGCGCTTCTCGCCCGACGGCCGCAAGCTCGTCATGAGCGTGCAGCAGGGCGGCAACGCCGACATCGTGACCATGGACATCGCCTCGAAGGCCCAGCGCTCGATCACCAACGGCATGGCCATCGACACCTCGCCGACCTACGCCCCGGACGGCGCGCAGATCGCCTTCGAATCGGATCGCGGCGGCTCGCAGCAGGTCTACGTGATGGGCGCGGACGGCTCAAACCCGCACCGCATCACCTTCGGGGCGGGCTCAGCCTCCCAGCCGGCCTGGTCGCCCCGCGGCGACCTGATCGCCTACACCCGCCAGCGCAACGGCGGGTTCGCCATCTGCGTCTCGAAGCCCGACGGCACCGGCGAGCGCGTCCTCACCGAGGGCTATCACAACGAGGGGCCGACCTTCGCGCCGAACGGCCAGTACGTGCTGTTCTTCCGCGACCCGGGCGGCCAGGGCGGCGGCAAGCTGTTCATGGTCGACATCACCGGCAAGGTGGAGCAGTCGGTCCCGACGCCCTCCTACGCCTCCGACCCGACCTGGTCGCCGCTGCTGGCGGGACGCTGAGTCGTTTGGCATTATGGAGCCCGGCTACCAGTCGGGCTCCGACCGTTTAGCGTCGGCATCTTCGGGCGCCGGTGGCTTGCCGATCGTATCGGCCAGATCGCGCAGGGCGCGCGGTAGGGCTCTGAGCGCAGGGTCGTCGAACGGCAATCGGGGCAGCCGCGTCCGAATCAGGGATGCGACGAGACCCGCCTGTGCGGCATCGCGCGAACGTTTCAGCGGATCGCGGTCGCCCCTGGTCGAGAGCCATGCCTTGTGGAGCGCGAAGGCGCGCGGGTCGATGACCCACATCTGCACCGGATAGCCCCTGGCATCGATCGCCGTGACGGCGGTCTTCGGGCTGTTGACCGACCATGCGAGCCCCTCGATCTCGACCGCCTGCAATTCATCCGAGGCCGATCCGATGCGATTGAGAACCGGAGGCCGTATCGGATCCTTCCCGGCCGGCATGATCAGATCGACCAAGTAACCGTCGCGGTTGACGGCGCGGAAGCCGGGATTCCCGACGACGGTGAACGAGCGATCGACCTTTCGCAGTTCGGCCAGCAACCCGCCTGCCGCCGTCTCCGGCGCAACGAGGCGCAGGCTTTTTCGGGCATCGTACAGCAGATCGATGTCGCCCGTCGCGAGCTGCGGGCCTGCAATCTGAACGCCTCCGAGGCGTTCATAGGCGTATAGGGCGTTGGTACCGACGACCCCGAAGACGGGACCGTAGAGCCGCGTCTCAGTCAGGCGGCGCAGGACACGGGCCGCGATGATGGGCATTCTCCCGAGGCGGAGCGCGCGATTGACCGGGGCCATCGCGTCCATGCGGGCAGCGAGGTTTGCGATTCGATCCTGCAGATCCGCGCGGCCGTCATGGAAGCCGCGGTGGATCTCCTCCGTGTCGGACGAGCGGGCACCGAGAGATTTCCAGACGCCCTGTCGCTTCCGATACAGGTACGTATGCGAGCCCACCGTCTTCCAAGCCATCGAACCCGCATAGCGGTGATCGAGCTCGGTGCGGGCCGCAACGTAGGCGCCGAAGACCTGCTCCGTGTCGATCGTCTGTCGGGCTTGATCGCCATTCAAGTCGGTGAACAGCATGGCTCGATTCCGAGCCCTTTTCGACGAGCTTGGTTTGATAGCACACGTCGCGTCCGGCACAAGGTATTGAAAGGGAATGCATTATCCCTTTCTGATTGTGATACTGACCTCGAAGGGATAATGGCCGGCCGCTACCCCCGCACCAGCAACCGGTCCCGCGCCCGCAAGGCCGGGAAGAACCGGCCCCAGAGCAGCGCGACCGCGATCGTCGCGGCGCCGCCCGCCACCACCGCCGGGACCGCCCCGATCGCGGCCGCCAGTACGCCGGATTCGAACTCGCCGAGTTCGTTCGAGGCGCCGATGAACACCGTGTTTACCGCCGAGACCCGGCCCCGCATGGCATCCGGGGTCTCGCCCTGCACGAAGGTCTGGCGGACATAGACCGAGATCATGTCGGCGGCGCCGGTGACGAACAGGCAGGCCATCGACAGGGGCAGCGAGGTCGAGAGGCCGAACACGACGGTGGCCGCACCGAACAGCGCGCAGGCCCGCAGCATCCGCACGCCGGCATGGCGGCGCAGCGGGCGGTAGGCCAGCAGGACCGCCATGGCGACCGCCCCGAAGGCCGGCATGCTGCGGAGCGCGCCGAGCCCCAGCGGGCCGACATGCAGCACCTCGCCGGCATAGATCGGCAGGAGCGCGGTGGCGCCGCCCAGCAGGACGGTGAACAGGTCGAGGCTGATCGCACCCAGCACCACCGGCTGCGAGCGGATGTAGCCGATGCCGGCCGAGAGGGCCGCCCAGGTGATCGGCGGCCGCTCGGTCACGGCAGCAGGCCGGAACCGGATCAGCCCCGTCAGGACGCTCGCCAGCGCGAAGCTCGCCGCCGCGCCGCCGAACACGACCGACGGCCCGAGCGCGTAGAGCAGGCCGCCGAGCGCCGGGCCCATCACCGACGCGCTCTGCCAGAGCGAGGCGTTCCACGCGATGGCCGATCCGAATTGCGGCCCCGGCACCAGGGTCGGCAGCAGCGCCTGCAGGGCCGGGTTGGCGAAGGCCCGCGCGGTGCCGACGACGATCACCAGGGCGTAGATCGGCCAGATCGCCTGGAAGCCGGCCAGCGCGTAGGCGAGCAGGCCGAAGCTCGCGAAGCTCTGGAGCCCGAAGGCCGCAGCGCCGACCAGGCGGCGGTCATAGGCGTCGGCCACGTGGCCGGTGATCAGGGCGCAGATCACCGCGGGCAGGAAACCCGCCAGCCCGACGAGGCCCAGCGCCAGCGCAGAATGGGTCAGGTCGTAGACGAACCAGCCGATCGCCACCGCCTGCATCTGATACGCGAGGCCGGTGAGGAAGCGGGCCGAGCCGAACAGCCGGAAGTCCCCGATCCCGAAGACGGCCCAGCCGGAACGATCTTTTTCGGACATGCGCCCTGCTGAGCCCGGCGGGGGGATTAATCAAGCCCGGCGGAGGGCCCGCTCCGGCAAACGGAGCGTCCTGTTCGCCGCCCTGGTCAGGGTGCGTTCGACGGCACCCCCCGGCCGACCGAGCGCTCGAATCGACGGAGATCCCGATCCCGAGATCCTGAGGTACCGCGTCAGTGGCTGCGCAGGAGCCCTCCGGGGAGCGCCCGCCGGTTGGCGGCCCCCGTCGCGGTTTCCGCTTCGCTGCGTCCCGTCCGGACGAGGTGGGAGATCGGGAAGGACCGGTGAAACAGCGCCTCAGTGGACCGCCAGGCCCGGCTTGCGCGCGGCGATCACGGTCGGGGTCGTGGCGGGTCGTCGTTCGGGATGCTCGCGCTGCAACCCGTCAAAAGGGAAGAGCGGGAAGATGCAGGTCACCTGGGTGCCGGCCCCGGGTGCGGTCTCCAGGAGGACCCGCCCGCCATGGAGTTCGACGAAGGACCGCACGATCGACAGGCCGAGCCCGACCCCGCGATGGCGGGTGCCCAGGGTGTGGCTCTCGAAGCGGTTGAAGACCGAATCGGCGATCTCCGGCGGCATGCCGCGGCCGTGGTCGCGCACGCTCAGGATCAGCTCCTGGGCCTCCCGGCGGGCGCGGACCTCGACCCGCTGCCCGGCGTCCGAGAAGCCGACGGCGTTGGACAGCAGGTTGAACAGGATCTGGCGGATGCGCTTCCCGTCCGCGTGGACGCTGCCGATATCCTCGGGCACGTCGAGGGCCAGGGTGATGTGGGATTCGGCCAACCGGTCCTCGATGCCGCGCAGGGCGGCCTCGATCGTGGTCTGGACGTCGACCTCCTCCCGCTGAAGCTCCAGCGAGCCGGCATCGATCGAGGCGAGGTCGAGGATGTCGTTGATGATGACCAAGAGCGCCGCCGACGAGCGCATGATGTGGTCGGAATATTCGCGCTGACGGTCGTTGAGCGCCCCGACCGTCTCGTCGCCCAGCAGCTGCGTGAAGCCGATGATGTTGGTGAGCGGCGAGCGTAGCTCGTAGGAGACGTGGTGCACGAAGGTGTCGCGCAGCTGCGCGGCTTTCTCGAGCGCGTCGTTCTTCTCGGTCAGCGCCCGCTCGACGTTCACGCTGGCGGTGACGTCGATCAGGGTCAGCAGGGTCGCGCCCTCGGGCAGCGGCTGCGCGGCGCAGTCGAGAACCGTGCCGTCCACCACCTCCAGGCGGCAGGACTGGGCGGTGCGTGATTCGAGGCCGACCACCGCGTCGCGGATGTCGAGCCACGGCTCCTCGGCCGGCGCCAGCGACCGGCAGGCCGCGATGACGGCATCGACATGCGGCCGCTCCTCGACGGTCGCCGGATCGAGGCGCCAGACGGTGCAGAACGCCCGGTTGGCGAGCGTCATGCGCCCGTCGGCGCCGAACACCGCCACCGGCTCGGCCAGGGTGTCGAGGGTCTCGGCCTGGAGGCGGCGCAGGGCGATGTAGCGGGTCTCGGCGTTCAGGCTGTCGGAGACGTCGTCGAACAGGTAGGTCAGGCCGCCCTGCGGGTTGGGGTCGGCCACGACACGGAGCGTTCGTCCGTCGGGCAGGTACCACCAGCTCTGGTTGGCCTCGGCGGCCCGGTAGGCGGCGAGCACCCCGTGCTTCCAGCCGCGGAAATCGGCCTGCTCCTCCAGCTTCCGCTCGGCCCGGAGATGGTCGAGGATCTCGCCGTCGGAGGGGCGGCTGTCGAGGAAGGCCTGGTCGAGGTCCCAGAGCTGGCGGTAGGCGGCGTTGTGGAAGATCAGCCGCTGCGAGACGTCGAACATCGCCACCGCGGTCGGCAACTGGTCCAGGGTGCGGACGTTCGCATTCATCTGGCGCTGCAGGTCGGCGCGGACGCTCTCCAGTTCAGAGACGTCGATGGCGATCCCGACCCGGCCGCTGTCCAGGGTGGTCTCGAACACGTCCAGCATGCGCCGGCTGCCGGCCACCACGGCCGAGAGCCGCGGGACGGTCCGGGTCAGGCCGGCGGCGCGCGCCGCCTCGTCGCGGATGATCGCCTCGCGGGCCGGACGGTCGAACAGCTCGACGCCGCCGTCGAGAGCGGCCTCGCGGGTCTCGGCCTCGACGGCCGCCGCGTAGGCGGCGTTGACCCAGCTCAGGCCGCCGTCCCGGTGGCGCCGCCAGACGGGCTGCGGGATTGCGTCGAGGAGCCCGGCCAGCGCCGACAAGCCGCGGCGGGTCTCGTCCAGGGTCGCGCGCAGGTCGGCGATCTCGCAGCGCTCCTGGCTGGTCTCGCGCAGGCGCAGCAGCGCGCGGCCGGCCACCGCCTGCCCGTGGGCGTCGATGCTGCGCCCGGTCTGGGTGCGTAGGCTCAGGGAGAAGCTCGTGCCCCGCGCCCGCAGGGTCTCCACCGCAGCCTCGACCGCGGCGGCGTCGGAGGCGACCAGCCAGGTGCCGAAGGCGAGGACACGGCGGGCATAGCCCGAGGTCGGCCGCTCGCCGTAGATCGCGAGGCTGATATCGCCCTCGACCACCGGCTCGCTGCGCCGGTCCCAGGTGACGATGACCTGGCGCTCGGCGTTGAGCAGCATCTCGGCGCGATCGTGGGCGCCGCGGAGCACGTCGAGGGCGCCGGCCAGCTCCCGCTCCCGGCGGGTCCAACGTGCGCGCTCGTAGAGGTGGAGCAGCGAGAGAATCACCGCGAAGGCGACGAGGCCGCCGAAGATCGCCAGGGCGGCGACGCCGTGCATCTCACGCGGCGCGTGCGTGGTCGCGGTCTCGGGCAGTTCGGCGAGCGCAGCGCTCGCCGCCGTCAATGTGAGCGCACCCACGCAGATTCGAACGTGCGCGGCACGACCGACACCCATGATAGCCCTGCCCCCACCCCTGGCGATCCGACATGCGCGTGCAACCGCGCGGCGCGAAACGCACCGTCCCCGCGACGATTCTCTCGAACCCTCGCGGACCCACCGATCTAAGATTCGGCTGCACCTTACCGTGCGGCGGAATCCAGCCGGAAGGGGAACGAAGCGTGGCTATACGCCGGGGGCTCACAATCATCCGTTAACGACACTCAGAAGACACAGTGCGTTGGCGCTCAAACGGGTTGACAAACGAAAGGGCCCGACGCAGCGCGCCGGGCCCTATTTTGCTTGGTGATGGAGGCGTCGAACGCCGTCCCGGCCCTTATAGATCCGGTTAGGAATTCAACCTCCGGTTTGGCTCGCGCGCCGAACCGGAGGCGCCGCCGGCCGGAGCCGGCTCAGTAGCGGTAATGCTCGGACTTGAACGGGCCGGCCTCGGAGACGCCGATATAGGCGGCCTGGTCGGGGCGCAGCTTGGAGAGCTTCACGCCGATCTTCTCGAGGTGCAGGGCCGCGACCTTCTCGTCGAGGGTCTTGGGCAGGGTGTAGACCTGCTTCTGGTACTTGGACGTGTTGGTCCAGAGTTCGATCTGCGCCAGCGTCTGGTTGGTGAACGAGGCCGACATCACGAAGGACGGGTGACCCGTGGCGTTGCCGAGGTTCACCAAGCGGCCCTCCGACAGGAGGATGATGCGGTGGCCGTCCGCGAAGGTGATCTCGTCCACCTGCGGCTTGATGTTGGACCACTTGAGGTTCTTCAGGCCGGAGACCTGAATCTCGTTGTCGAAGTGGCCGATGTTGCAGACGATCGCCCGGTCCTTCATCGACCGCATGTGATCGAGGGTGATGATGTCCTTGTTGCCGGTGGCGGTGACGAAGATGTCGGCGCGCGGGGCGGCGTCCTCCATCGTCACGACCTCGTAGCCCTCCATGGCGGCCTGGAGCGCACAGATCGGATCGATCTCCGACACGAGCACGCGGCAGCCGGCATTGCGCAGCGAGGCGGCCGAACCCTTGCCGACATCGCCGAAGCCGGCGACCATCGCCACCTTGCCGGCCATCATCACGTCGGTGCCGCGGCGGATGCCGTCGACCAGCGACTCCTTGCAGCCGTAGAGGTTGTCGAACTTCGACTTGGTGACCGAGTCGTTCACGTTGATCGCCGGGAAGAGCAGCTTGCCCTCCTTGGCCAGCACGTACAGGCGGTGCACGCCCGTGGTGGTCTCCTCGGAGACGCCCTTGATGCTGTCGGCGAGGCCGGCGAACCAGCCCTTCGGCTTCTCGGCCAGCTTCTTCTTGAGCAGCGCGAAGAAGACCTCCTCCTCCTCGCTCTCCGGCTTGTCGAGGAAGGCGGTGTCGCCGCGCTCGGCGCGCAGGCCGAGATGGACGAACATGGTGGCATCGCCGCCATCGTCGAGGATCATGTTCGGCATGCCGCCGTCATGCCAGTCGAACAGGCGCGAGGTGTAGTCCCAGTACTCCTCCAGGGTCTCGCCCTTCACGGCGAAGACCGGGATGCCGGCGGCCGCGATGGCGGCGGCGGCGTGGTCCTGGGTCGAGTAGATGTTGCAGGAGACCCAGCGGATGTCGGCGCCGAGCGCCTTCAGGGTCTCGATCAGCACGGCGGTCTGGATCGTCATGTGCAGCGAGCCGGCGATCTTGGCGCCCTTCAGGGGCTGCGCAGCGCCGTATTCCTCGCGGACCGCCATCAGGCCCGGCATCTCCGTCTCGGCGATCGAGATCTCCTTGCGGCCGTAATCGGCCAGCCCGATGTCCTTGACGATATAATCCTTGGCCATGAGTCGGCGGCTCCGTGTGTTCGCGTTGCGGTTCGGGGCCAGCCCCTACCACTTCGAACGTTACGAAGCAATCAAGACATAAACATGTCTTTATGCGTTCCAGGCTGCGAGGGCGTTCGCCGCCGGTTCTTTTCGCCTGCTCAGATCTCGATCTCCGTGCCGACCTCGACCACCTGCCGGGTCGGCACGCCGAAGAAGGCGCCGGTGCGCTCGGCGTTGCGCTGCATGAAGGCGAACAGGTTCTCGCGCCACGGCGCCATGCCGAGATGGTCGTCCTTGGGGATGATCGTCTCGTGCCCGACGAACACGGTCATGTCGTCGACGACGTTCGCGGGCAGGTGGCGGGACGCGACCGCGCAGGCCAGCCCTTCCGGGATCGAGGCCTCCTCCATGAAGCCGTAGCGCAGGATCACCCGGTAGAAGTCCGGCGCCAGGATCGTCACGTGGGCGCGCTGCTCCACCGGGACCGTGGGAGTCTCCTCGTAGAGCGCGGTGATGATCAGGATGCGCTCCATCAGCGCGTGGTTGCGCTCGACGAAGCGCGACAGGTGGAGGGGGATCCCGTGCTCGGCCGCCGACAGGAAGGCCGCGGTGCCGGGCAGGCGCAGCAGGTCGCGGTGCTGGAGCCCGGCCAGGAACGCATCCTCCGGCAGGCGCAGCGCGACCCGGGCCTGCTCGACCAGCTCGTTGCCCTTCTTCCAGGTGAGCATCATCAGCGCGACGAAACCGGCGAGCACCAGGGGAAACCAGCCGCCCTCCAGGATCTTCACGCTGTTGGCCGCGAAGAACACGGCGTCGATGGCCAGGAAGATGCCGTTGACCGCGAAGACGAGGATCGGGTTGTAGCCCCACCGCAGCGCGATCAGCGCCGCGAGCAGCGTGGTGATGGCCATCAGCATCGAAACCGCGATGCCGTAGGCCCCGGCGAGCGCGTCGGAGGACCCGAACAGCACCACGGCCACCAGGGTCGCGGCGGCGAGTAGCCAGTTCACCATCGGGACGTAGATCTGGCCGCGCTCCTCCCGGGCGGTCTGGACGATGCGCATCGCCGGCAGGAAGCCGAGCTGCACCGATTGCTGGGTCAGGGAGAACACCCCGGAGATGATCGCCTGCGAGGCGATGATGGTGGCGAGTGTTGCCAGCGCGATCAGCGGGTAGTGGCCCCAATCCGGGCACAGGCGGAAGAACGGGTTCTCGATCGCGTCGGGCGCGGCGAGCAGCAGGGCGCCCTGCCCGAAATAGTTGAGCACCAGCGCCGGCAGGACCAGGACGAACCACGCGGCCCGGATCGGCATCGCGCCGAAATGGCCGAGATCGGCGTACATCGCCTCGCCGCCGGTGACCGCCAGGAAGGCCGCGCCCAGCATCGCGAAGCTCACGTGCCAGCCGGCATGCAGCATGAAATCGACGGCGCGCAGCGGGTTCAGCGCCGACAGGATCTCGGGCTTGCCCAGGATGCCGACGATCCCGAGGGCCGCCAGCACCACGAACCAGACCAGCATCACCGGGCCGAACACCCGGCCGATCACCGCGACGCCCTTGTGCTGGACGGCAAACAGCACGACCAGGATCGCAATCGTGATCGGCACGACGAAGTGCCCGAGCGACGGCGCGTCGACCTTCAGCCCCTCGATCGCCGAGAGCACCGAGATCGCCGGGGTGATCGCGCCGTCGCCGTAGAGCAGCGCGGCACCGATCAGCCCGACCACCAGCAGCACGGCCTTCAACGTTCCGGGCTGCGCCTGCCGGGCGCCGAGCAGCGCCAGCATGGCCACGATGCCGCCCTCGCCCTTGTTGTCGGCGCGCAGGATCAGCACCGCGTATTTCAGCGACACGATCAGGATCAGCGACCACAGGATCAGCGACACCGCGCCCGTCGCGGCGGCCGGGACCGTAGCGCCCCCGGCGGTGGCCGCCTTCACGGCCTCCTTGAAGGCGTAGAGCGGGCTGGTGCCGATATCCCCGTAGACGACGCCGAGCGCGCCGAAGACGAGGGCGGGCTTGAGCCGGCTTTTCTGGGAGGCATCGTCGTCGTCGCCCGCGCGAGTTCGCGCATCCGGAGCCGCCGCGGGTGCAAGGGACTGACTCAACGCACGTCTCCCGCGGGCTCAAACGCGCCGGCCCTGGCGGCAACAGGTAGAGCGCTGTCTGTCCGAGTGGAAGCGGTCGCGTTCGGATGGGCTCCCGGTCAAAGGGCTCGCCATGGGTCGAACGATCACCGGGAAGCCGTATCGCGTCTCCAACGGCGTGGTCGTCGCCGGCGAAGGGATCACGCCGCTTTTCCCGGACGGTCGGACCGTCAGCGGACTGCGACCCGGGAACGGGACGGCGCGCAACAGGCGCTTTCCGGCCCGTACCCGGTCATACCCGATCGGCCAGGGCGTCCGGGCACGGCTCGCCCCGCCGCAGGCCGAACACCGGCACGCCGGCATGCCGGGCGATCGACGCGGCGACGGTGGAGAGCGGCGCGGGCGCGCCCTCGCTTTCGCTGATGGCGACGGCCAGCAGCGGCACGCGGTGCAGCCGCAGGGTCTCGCAGGCGGTGAGCGCGTGGCTGATCGCCCCGAGATAGCTGCCGGAGACGAGCAGCGCCGGCACGGCCAGCTCCCGGAGCCAGTCGAGGCCGGTCGCGGCCCCGGTGACCGGGCTCATCAGCCCGCCGACCCCTTCGATCAGCAGCGTGCCCTCGGTGCGGGCGATCTGCGCCCGGCACCAGGCGACGAGCTCGGGCAGGTCCAGCGCCCGGCCCTCCAGGGCGGCCGCCTGATCGGGCGCAAGCGGGGCCGAGAACCGCCAGGGTGAGCAGGCCTCGACGGTCTCGGCTTCGACAGCGAGGCCCTGCGCGTCGAGGAGGTGCGCCGTGTCGCTCTCCGCGAAGGCCGGATCGCTCAACGGTGGCACGCCGCTCGCCAGGGGCTTCAGGGTCCGGACCTGCCGGCCCTGCGCCCGCAGGCGCCGGGTCAGCGCCGCGGTGACGTAGGTCTTGCCGATCTCGGTGCCGGCGCCGGCGACGAAGACCGTGCGGGCGGCCATGATGCCGGCCGCCTCAGGCCTGGAACGTGCCGTGGCAGTGCTTGTACTTCTTGCCCGAACCGCACGGGCACGGCTCGTTGCGCCCGACCCGGCCCCAGGTGGCGGAATCGTTCGGGTCGCGCTCGAGCACCGCGCCATCCACCGACAGGCCCTGGGCCGCGTAGCCGTAGGCGGGACCGCCGCCGCCGTCGCTACCCGAGCCGCGCTCGCCGTAATCCATCTCGTTCTCGCCGGTCACCGGGTCGAGATGCTGGGCGAACATCGGCGGCAGCTCCGGCGTGCCGCCCGGGAAGCCCTGCTGCTGATCGGGCTGCTGGTGCACGATCTCGACGCGGGAGAGCTGCGCCGTCACCTGCTCGCGCAGGGACGTCACCAGGCTGTTGAAGAGGTCGAACGCCTCGGACTTGTACTCGTTGAGCGGGTCGCGCTGGGCGAAGCCGCGCCATCCGATCACCTGCCGGAGGTGGTCGAGGGTCACAAGGTGCTCGCGCCAGAGGTGGTCCAGCGTCTGGAGCAGGACCTGCTTCTCGATGTAGGCGGTGATCTCGGTGCCGTTCTTCTCGGCCCGCTCGGCGTAGCCCGTCTCGGCGGCCTTGAGCAGGCGTTCGCGCATCTCCTCGTCCGCGATGCCCTCTTCCTTGGCCCAATCCTCCACCGGCGCGTCGAGGTTCAGCACGTCGCGGACCTGTTCGCGCAAGGCCGCGACGTCCCACTGCTCGGCGTAGGCGTTCTGCGGGATGTAGCGGGCGACGAAGTCGTCGATCACGCCCTCGCGCATCTCGTCGACGGTCTCGCGCACGCTCTCCTGGGCCATGAAGTCCCGGCGCTGCTCGAACACGACCTTGCGCTGGTCGTTCATGACGTTGTCGTATTTGAGCACGTTCTTGCGCATGTCGAAGTTGCGCGCCTCGACCTTCTGTTGCGCCTTCTCGATCGCCTTGTTGATCCAGGGGTGGATGATCGCCTCGCCCTGCTCCAGGCCGAGCTTCTGCAGCATCCCGTCCATGCGGTCGGAGCCGAAGATCCGCATCAGGTCGTCCTGAAGCGACAGGTAGAACTTCGAGCGGCCCGGATCGCCCTGGCGGCCGGAGCGGCCGCGGAGCTGGTTGTCGATGCGCCGGGATTCGTGGCGCTCGGTGCCGATGATGTAGAGGCCGCCCGGCAGGGCCTTCTTGCGGCCGGCCTCGGGGTCGGCCGGCTCGCCGGAGGCCAGGACCTTGGCGCGGTTGTCGGCGATCTCCGCCTTGATGGCGTCGATGGCGGCGTCGCGCTCCGGACCGTCGGCGAGCTGACCGAGCTCCTTCTCGATGCGCATCCCGAGGTTGCCGCCGAGTTTGATGTCGGTGCCGCGGCCGGCCATGTTGGTGGCGATGGTGATCGCGCCGGGCACACCGGCCTCGGCGACGATGTAGGCCTCCTGCTCGTGGAAGCGGGCGTTCAGCACGGCGAAGCGCTTGGTGACCCGGCCCTCGCGGGCGGCCTTGTAGACGTCGGTGAGCGCATTCGGATCGGAATAGTCGAGCAGGGTGTAGCCGGCCTTCTTCAGCATCTCGGCCAGGTGCTCGGACTTCTCGATCGAGCCGGTGCCGACCAGGATCGGCTGGTGGCGGCTATGCGCCTTGTCGATCTCCGCGATGATGCCTTCGTACTTCTCGCCCACCGTGCGGTAGACCTCGTCGTCCTCGTCGACGCGCTCGACCTCCTTGTTGGTCGGGATGTCGACCACGTCGAGCTTGTAGATCTCGGCGAACTCGTCGGCTTCGGTCGAGGCCGTACCGGTCATGCCGGCGAGCTTGCCGTAGAGGCGGAAGTAGTTCTGGAACGTGATCGAGGCCAGCGTCTGGTTCTCGGGCTGGATCGTCACGCGCTCCTTGGCCTCGAGGGCCTGGTGCAGTCCCTCAGAGTAGCGCCGCCCCTGCATCATGCGACCGGTGAACTCGTCGATGATCACCACCTCGTCGTTCTTGACGATGTAGTCCTTGTCCCGGGTGAACAGGGTGTTGGCGCGCAGGGCCTGGTTCACGTGGTGGACGAGGCTGACGTTGTGGGCGTCGTACAGGTCGCCGTCCTTGAGCAGGCCGACCTCGCGCAGGGTCTCCTCGACGAACTCGTTGCCGGCTTCCGTGAGCGAGACCGTGCGCTGCTTCTCGTCGAGGTCGTAATGCTCGCGCACCAGCCGGGGCATGATCGCGTCGACCGAGACGTACAGCTCGGAGCGGTCGTCCACCGGCCCGGAGATGATCAGCGGCGTCCGGGCCTCGTCGATCAGGATCGAATCGACCTCATCCACGATCGCGAAGTTGTGTCCCCGCTGGGCGAGCTGCGACAGCTCGTACTTCATGTTGTCGCGCAGGTAGTCGAAGCCGTACTCGTTGTTGGTACCGTACGTGATGTCGCAGGCATAGGCCGCCTTGCGCTGCTCGTCGTCGAGCCCGTGCACGATGGTCCCGACGGTGAGGCCGAGGAACCGGTAGAGCTGGCCCATCCACTCGGCATCGCGGGCGGCGAGGTAGTCGTTCACGGTGACGACGTGGACGCCCTTGCCCTCCAGGGCGTTCAGGTAGACCGGCAGGGTCGCCACCAGGGTCTTGCCCTCGCCGGTCTTCATCTCGGCGATGGCGCCCTCGTGCAGCACCATGCCGCCGATCAGCTGCACGTCGAAATGGCGCTGGCCGAAGACCCGCTTGGCCGCCTCGCGGACGGTGGCGAAGGCCGGGACCAGGATGTCGTCGAGGCTCTTGCCGGCGGCCAGCTCCGCCTTCAGCATGTCGGTCCGCGCCCGGAGCGCGTCGTCCGACAGGGCCTGGATCTCCGGTTCCAGCGCGTTGATCAGCGCCACCCGCGGGCGGTAGCCCTTGACGCGGCGGTCGTTGGAGGAGCCGAAAATCTTCTTGGCGATCGAGCCGAGCATCGTTGACCTGCAGACGCGCGAGCCCGCCGACGGGTGAGCGTGGCGGGCCGGCCTTGGCGGAGTTGGCCGGGCTTATAGAGGTAAACATCCGCCGACGCACCTGAAAGAGGCAGGCTCCGATAGGCTCGGCGCCGGAAGGCCGAAACGGCAGCGCTTGCCTTCTCGCGCGACGCGCGCCACCTGTGCCGCGGCCCGCCGCCCGGCCTCGACAGGGGCGGCAACGAGACGTCAGCCGAGGACCACGCCAGCATGCCGAACACCGCCCTCCTCCGGCGCGCGAGCGCGCTCGCCCTCATGCTCGCGATACCGGGATCCGCGCTGGCCCAGGCGCCCCAGGCGGCCCCGTCCTCGACATCGACGCCCGCGGCCAACACGGCGACTGCGCCGAGCCCCGACACCGTGGTGGCGAGCGTCAACGGCAAGCCGATCACCCAGGGCGACCTCGCCATCGCGTCCGACGACCCGGCCCTGTCGCTCCCGGGGGTGGACGAGGCGCAGAAGAAGTCCCTCCTGGTGGATTACATGGTCGACCTGCGGGTCGGCGCGCAGGCGGCCGAGGCCGCCAAGATCGGCGACACGCCGGAGTTCAAGCGCAAGCTCGCCTACTTCCGCGACAAGCTCCTGCTCGACGATTACCTGGAGCAGGAGGCCAAGCGGGCGGTGACCCCTGAGGCCGAGCACGCGATCTACGATCAGACCGTCAAGCTGATGAAGCCCGAGGAGGAGGTGCACGCGCGCCACATCCTGGTGGACAACGAGGGCGACGCGAAGAAGATCGCGGCCCGGATCAAGGGCGGCGAGGATTTCGCCAAGGTCGCGGCCGAGGCCTCGAAGGATCCCGGCTCCAAGGCAGAGGGCGGCGATCTCGGCTGGTTCACCAAGGAGCGGATGGTCCCGGACTTCGCCAACGCCGCCTTCGCGATGAAGCCCGGCCAGGTCTCCGATCCTGTGAAGAGCCAGTTCGGCTGGCATGTCATCAAGGTCGAGGAGAAGCGGACCAAGCCGCAGCCGACCTTCGACGAGCTGAAGGAACAGATCGACCAGCACATCGTCCGCAAGGCGCAGCAGGACATGATCCTGAAGCTGCGCGCCGAGGCCAAGATCGACCGGACCGACGCTGCGCCGGCCGCCGCGCAGCCGGCGCCGGATACGAAGAAGCCGTGAGCCGGTCGGGACGAAAGGTGTTCCCCATCCTCTCGTCAGGGAACGGGATCGGATAACAAATCGTGGCCTTCCGGGGCGCCGCAGGCGAACCCGGAGGCCAGATCCACCGACAGCGCTAGGCCGGATCGGTCTGCGTCTCTGGATCCCGGGCTTCGCTTCGCGGCCCCGGGATGACCAGGAGGGTGGTCGAACGACTAGCGAACGCTCACGCCTTCAGACGGTCAGTCCTTCCGCGCCCGGATGCCTCAATACGGCCGGTCGGGATGCAGGTAGGCGGAGTGGGTGGGCGCCACCGGTACGGTCACCCCGAGCGCGGCGAGTTCGGCCGTGCGGCGGCCTTCGGCGATCCGGTCGAGCACCGCGATCAGCAGCCAGGGACACGCGATCCCGATGAAGAAGCCCATGTGATCCTCCAACGCCGGATCTGCGAGGCGTCCAGCTTTGGAGGATGATAGGCCGGTCCGGGCCGTCCGCAAGCGGTGCGCGGACGCTTTCGCGTCAGAGCCAGCCCTGAAGCTCGCGGCGCACGACGTGCTCGATGACCTTCATGCCCAGGTCGGAATCGTTCAGGCACGGGATGTAGGCGAAGCGCTCGCCGCCGTTGCCCTCGAAATAGTGGCGGTTCTCGCCGTCGAGCTCCTCCAGCGTCTCCAGGCAATCGGCCGTGAAGCCCGGGGCGACGATGGCCATGCGCTTCACGCCGGATTTCGCCAGCTCCGTGACGGTCTCGTCGGTGTAGGGTTTGAGCCATTCCTCGTTGCCGAAGCGCGACTGGAACGTCACCCGCATGCGCTCGGGCGACATCCCCAGGGCCTCCCGGATCAGGCGCCCGGTCTTGTGGCACTGGCAATGGTAGGGGTCGCCCTTGAGCAGGTAGCTGCGCGGCACGCCGTGGAACGAGGTCAGGATCACCTCGGGCTCGAAATCGAGCTTTGCCAAGCCCTCGCGGATCGAATCGGCCATCGCGGCGATGTAGACCGGATCGTCGTGATAGGGCGGTGACACCCGTACGGTCGGCTGCCAGCGCATGTCCATCAGGGCGCGGAACGCCTGATCGCAGGCGGTGGCCGAGGTCGCGGCGGCATATTGCGGATAGAGCGGAACCAGCAGGATCCGGTCGCAGCCCTGGTCGAGCAGCGCCTGGAGCCGGTCGGCGACCTCCGGCTTGCCGTAGCGCATCGCCCAGTCGACCACGACGGAATCCCCCATCGCGGCCTGCAGGCGCTCGCTCTGGCCCCGGGTGGTGGTCTTGAGCGGGCCCTCGTTGCGGGTGTTGTTCCAGACGCTGGCGTAGTCGCGGCCCTTCGGCCCCGGTCGCTTGGTCAGGATGATCAGGTTGAGCAGCGGCCACCAGATCAGCCGCGGCACCTCGATCACCCGCCGGTCCGACAGGAACTCCTTGAGGTAGCGCCGCATCGGCCAGTAGCTGGTGCCCTCGGGGGTGCCGAGGTTCATCAGCAAGACGCCGACGCGGCCCCAGGCGACCTTCGGATGGTCGGCCGGCATGCCGCCCGCAGCGGGGACCATTGTGGAGAGGGGCCGGCCTTCCGCCAGCGCGGCGGGTTCGACGCGTTCGTTCATGGCAGCGTTCCGGCGCCGCGCGCCGAGTCCTTCTTCTGGCTTCAGATACCCGGCAGCCGGCGCACGCGCTTGGGCCGGAGGCTTCCCGGTGTCAGAGGCTTCCCGGTATGCGCTGCAATCCCATGTAGGGTGCCGCGCCGCCCAGCGAAGGCCGGCTGCGACATGCTGCACCGGACGTGCCATGCATGATCGACCGTTCCTCCCTAGCCACCGCCGTCCCGGCCCGCAACCGCGAGACCCGATGTCCGACACCCCCGTGGCCGCCGCACTGGCGGCTTTCCGCGCCTCCGGGTCGCCGTGGCTGGCGCTGCCGTTCTTCGTCGGCGACGCGGCCGACGCCGTCGCGGCCCGGGTCGATGCCCGGATCGCCGCGGGCGCGCGGGTTCTGCCGGCGCCGGCCGACATCTTCCGGGCGCTCGCCGAGACGCCGCTGCCGGCGGTCCGCGCCGTCATCCTCGGGCAGGATCCCTACCCGACGCCGGGCGACGCCAACGGCCTTGCCTTCTCGTATGTCGGATCCGGCCGCGTCCCGGCCTCGCTGCGGGTGATCCTGGCCGAGGCCGGCTCGGAACGGTCCGCCGGCGGCGACCTGACGGCCTGGGCCCGGCAGGGCGTGCTGCTCCTCAACAGCGCGCTCACCGTCGAGGCCGGCAAGGCCGGCGCGCATCTGCGCTATGGCTGGTCGGCGTTGACCGACGAGGCCGTCGCGGCGGTCTCGGCGCGTCCGGAACCGGCGGTTTTCCTACTGTGGGGCGCTCAGGCCCGCGCCCGGGTGCCGCTGATCGATGCGGCGCGCCACGGCGTGTTCGAGAGCGGGCACCCCTCGCCGCTCAACCGCGCCCGGGATTTCCCGGGCTCGGACCCGTTCGGCCGCGCCAACGGCTGGCTGGGTGAGCGCGGGGTGGCGCCGATCGACTGGCGCCTCGGCTGACCGGTTATTGCGCCGGCTTTGCGGGCTCTGCCGGCTTTACGGGCTCCGCCGGAGCCGGCGCGTCGGCGGCTTGGCCGGCCGGCAGCAGGACGTTCTTGGTGATGGAGCCCTCGGGCCCGTACTCGCCGGCCACCGCGATGCAGGCCTGATCCCGGTTCTGGGCCATCTGGTTCGACATCAGCGTGAACATGGTCTGGACGCGGTTGCCGAACGGGCCGCGCGGCTGGACGTCGTCCACCCGCACGTTCTGCTTCGCCAGCAGGCCCTCGAAGGCCGCGTTGCCGATGCGGTAGCCGCAGACGTTCGAGGCGGCGAAGATGTAGGCGGCGAATTCGAGCGCGCGCGGCGACGGGGCGTTCCGGATCTGCGCCTGCGCCGGCAAGGCGGCGAGCGTCGCGGCGGCGAGCGTCAGGGAGAGGGCTGTGGCGTTGGGGGCGACCCGGCGCGTGGGGCGGTTCATGGGACGGTGTTCCTCGGTCCGGGGCGACCTCTTCCGGGCCGCCCGCGTGGAGCCGGACATAGGCCGGACCGGGCACATCGCCAATGCGACCGAATTCGCATGCAAATTGCGGTCGGCCGTTCATCAACGATTCGGCATAGGCGCAGTCGCAGGGGTCCGCGGACCGGAAAACAGCCCAGTGTTCCGATGATCTGCGTTCGTGAGACAGAGTGTTAACCGGCTCGCGTCACGCCAAGGTCCACCGTTTAACCAGATCCAGGCGGTTCGCAGCGTATGTTTGGCGTGAACTCCACTGTCGCAGACATCTCCGTCCCGACGCCGGTTCCCAATCCGGCCACCCGTGATCCGGGCCGGCGCCTCCGCTCCGGCGGCGCTTCCGGGGATCGGCATCCGCACCACGCGCAGACCGCCCCGGCGATCTGCCCCAACCGGGTTGCGCATTGGGCTTACGGCGAAGGCCTCCGGGCCGGCGCGACCGTCGCGCTCCTCGTCCGCGACCTCGGCCAGGCGGAGGCGATGCGGCTCGGCCTGGCCCGGCTCGGGATCCGGGTCGTCGCCATCGACGGCAGCCGGCGCGGCGAGGCCCTCGCCGACAGCCTGGCCCTCTCGGCCGCGACGCTGGTAATCGCCGATACGGTCCTGGCCGAGGCCTATGCCGGCGTGATGGGCCGCCTCGCCTCCTATCCGTCCGTGTGGTGGAACGGTCCCGGCGCCGACTTCGCCAGCCTGGATCTCGCCCTGGCCGAGCAGGATTGAGGGGCGATTGGCTTCGGCGCCGTGAGGCATCTGCTGCGGATCGGTGATACGCGCATCACAGATCCGATCGAAGCGCTCACGCATGACGGCGACCGAGGCCACGAAGCCCGGTGATTCGAGCAACGCCCTCCGGCGAGATCTCCTGAGCGTCCGCGACGACGTTGGCTCCGCGGCTCGCGAACATCGGCAGGCCGGGTTTCCCGTCTGCTCCGTCGAGGACGATACGCCCGAAGACTTGCTCGTGAGGGAATACTCGGACGGACGGCCGCAACGGGTCCGGTTCGATGTCGCAGGCGACCAAGTCATCCGCGATCTATGACACCGCAGCGCCGGGGTTTTGCCGGGCCGACTGGTGCTGGCAAATCAATCCCGGCCCGCCGTTATGCAGTTGGACCAATCGCGGCTGTAAATCCGGACGCCTTCGCGTTGCTGCCGGTGCGAGCCGCCTCGCCATCGAGCATGGCCGGGCTTTGCGAGACGGGCGGCAGACTTTCGGCCTCGCAACGACCTCGGCCGGTCGACGCCAGCGCGCTTCCCCGGCCGAGACCCGCGCACCGGGCTTCCAGATCAACCTCGTCTTCGTCGGGATCGCGCGCCTCCTCCAATCGCGGACCCGCGTGGCCGAGCGCGTGAAGCGCGGCGGCCATCCTGTTCGGCCGGCCGACCTCGAGCGGCGTTGGGCCCGCAACTCGGAACATTTGCTGGACGCTCGGCGGGTCGCCCACCGTGTCTCGGTCTTCGACACTTGAGCGCTCGCCGCCGAAGTGGAGGCCGGTTCGGCGTTACCGAGCACGTTGAATCAAGGGCTTAGCGCTGTTTCCGATTGCAACGTGATCGGGAAAAGCTCGAGCGGCAAGCGAAGCAAACTGATCTTGAGCCGCGAAAATGATGATACGAAGCTGGCCAACCGCATCTTGCCGCTCTGGGCCATGACCGCCATCCCCGTCACCATGGGACACGTTGCCGGCGAGGAAACGCTCATAGACGATCGTGGCCATGCCGATCGCAACCGGATCCCAGGGGGCATCGGCCCCAGGCAACGATGACCCGCATCGGCCCCGGGAGCACATGTGCGCCCCTTCGCGCGACTCAGCTCAAGTGAGGATCCCGGAATGTCCGCAGCCCTGACCGCTCAAGCACCCGCAGACGCCCCCGTCCTGCTGCGCCACGATGCCGACGGCGTCGCCACCCTCACGCTGAACCGTCCCCAGGCGCGCAACGCCCTGTCGATGGCCCTGATGGGCGCCCTTCAAGCGCAACTCGACGCGATCCGGGAGGATGCCGGGGTGCGCGTGGTGATCCTGCGCGGCGCCGGCCCGGCCTTCTGCGCCGGCCACGACCTCAAGGAGATGCGCGCCGATCCTTCGCGAGCGGCGACCGAGGCGGTGTTCCGCACCTGCGCCCGCCTGATGCTGAGCCTCACGCGCCTGCCGCAGCCGGTGATCGCCCAGGTCCACGGCATCGCGACCGCAGCCGGCTGCCAGCTCGTCGCCACCTGCGACCTCGCGATCTGCGCCGAGGAGGCTCGGTTCGCCACGCCGGGCGTGCAGATCGGCTTGTTCTGCTCGACCCCGATGGTCGCCGTGTCGCGGGCGGTGTCGCGCAAGGCCGCCCTCGAGATGCTGCTGGTCGGCGAGCCGATCGACGCGCAGGAGGCGCACAGAATCGGCCTCGTCAACCGCGCCGTGCCGGCCGCGGATCTGGAAGACGCGGTGGCCGCCATGGCCCGGAAGATCGCCGGGAAGGCCCGGCGGGTTCTGGCGGTCGGCAAGGAGGCGTTCGGCCGCCAGATCGAGATGGGCCTGGAAGAGGCCTACGGCTACACCGCCGAGGTCATGACCCGGAACATGATGATGGCCGACGCCCAGGAAGGCATCGACGCGTTCCTGACCAAGCGGACGCCGCGCTGGGAGCCGTGAGCCCGGCGCGATACGACGCAGGCCCGGTGCCTCGCGACGCGTAGGCTCGAGCTCCGCCCTGCCCTAGGATCGGGGCACACCCTGTCCTGCCGGTCTCGGCACGTCCTCGCGGAACGGCTGATGAGCACCCTCGACCTGTTCGGACTGACGCTCGCCTTCGTCGGCGCGATGCCGCCGCCCCGGCCGCCGCGTCCGCGGCCCGACCGCGCGACCTGGGCCGCGGCCCTGCTGTTCGGCGGCGTCTGCCTGGGCACCGTCGGGCCGATGATTACGATCTGGAGCTTCCACCGGCCCTATGCCGAGGCCAAGGCGCGGTGCATCGCGGATGGTGGCCGGATCCTGTACGCGGCGCTGGACGGCAGCGGCCCCTATCGCTGTGCCCGCCCGCTCGGTGCCGCCGATGGCGGCGCGCAGCCACCCCTGCGAGCGTATTAAATCCGCTCGCCCACGTTTCCTTCGGTTATATCCGGCGGCGTCTGAAACGAACCGGATGCCGAGACCTTGGAAGACGCGCTGTATCGATGGCTGCAGTCCACCGCCCTGTTGCGGGCGGATGTCGCAGCGCTCATCGGCATTGCCCTGGCGCTCGGCGTCACCCTGCACGCCCTGCTGCGCAAGCGCCGGGTCAGCGTCGCGGTCGGGTGGATCGGGCTGGCCTGGCTCTCGCCGATTTTCGGCACCGCCCTCTACCTGACCTTCGGCATCAACCGCGTCTCCCGGCGGGCCCGGAAGCTGCGCACCAAGCCCACCGACGCGACGCAGCTCCCCGACACCGATGATGCCGTGGTGCCAGAGACGCTCTGGCCCCTCGACCGGGCGATCCGGCGCATCACCGGCCTGCCGGCCTTCTCGGGCAACCACGTCGAGATGTTCCGCAACGGCGACGCCGGATACCCGGCCATGCTGGCGGAGATCCGCGCGGCGAAGACCAGCATCGGGTTGTCGAGCTACATCTTCCGCGACGATCCCGTCGGCCGGGAATTCTGCACGGCGCTGGCGGAGGCGCAGGCCCGCGGCGTCAAGGTCCGGGTGATCATCGACGGGATCGGCGGCGGCTACTTCCGGGCACCGGTCTATCATCGCCTGACCAGCCTCGGGGTGCCGGCGGCCCTGTTCATGCACTCCGCCCTGCCCTGGCGGATGCCGTTCCTCAACCTGCGCTCGCACAAGAAGCTGCTGATCATCGACGGGCGCATCGCCTTCACGGGCGGGCTGAACATCTCACAGCCCAACCGCGTGGCGCTGAAGCCGGAGCACCCGATCCGCGACATGCATTACCGGCTCCGGGGGCCGGTGGTCGAGCAACTCGCCGTGGCGTTCGCGGCCGACTGGGCCTTCGTGGACGGCGAGATCCTCGATTCCGAGCCGTGGGTCGCCGACCTCGCGCCGGTCGGGACCAGCGTCGCCCGGGTCGTTACCTCGGGGCCGGATGCCGACGTCGAGAAGATCGAGCAGGTGATCCTCCAGGCGCTGTCCTGCGCCCGCCGGACCGTCCGGTTCGTCACCCCGTACTTCCTGCCCGACGAGCTGGTGACCGGCGCCCTCGCCCAGGCGGCGACCCGGGGCATCACCGTGGACCTGATCATCCCGCGGGTGAGCGACCATCCGTTCATCGACTGGGCGACCCGGGCGCATCTCGATCCGCTGCTCCGGGCCGGCGTGCGGGTCTGGCTCGACGAGCCGCCGTTCGATCACTCCAAGGTGATGGTCGTTGACGACGTCTGGTGCTTCATCGGAAGCGCCAACTGGGACATGCGCAGCTTCCGTCTCAATTTCGAGCTGAACGTCGAGATCATCGATGCCGACCTCGCGGCCCGGCTCGATACTTTCATGCGCGGCAAGATGGAGACGCGGCTCAGCCGTGAGGTTCTCGCCGCCCGCGCCCTGCCGATCCGTCTGCGCGACGCAGGCGTGCGACTGCTGCTGCCATACCTTTGAGGCGCGCGGGGGCGTGTGCCTCCGGCGCCGGCCCGAGATGGACCACGATCGGCTTATGGTCCGAGGGCCCGCGCGGCAGCACCGCGTGCTCGTGGCAGATCAGGCCGCGGGCCAGGCAGCGGTCGAGCCGCAGCGGCAGCACGTCGACCATCGCGTGGGTCGGTCTCCGCGGGCCGACGTCGCGAAAGCCCGGGATCAGCGCCGGGCCGACGATGTTGTAGTCGCCGAGCACCGCGGCCCGCGGCGGCAATTCGCCGACGATCCGGCGCAGCTGGCGGCGGTTGAGCATCTGCCCGTGCGACAGGTGGACGTTGGCCACACCGAACTCGCCGAGATCGAGCACCTGGCAGACCCGGTGCACCAGGGCGCCTGCCGGGAGCTCGATCACCCGGGGCGGCGTCGCGAACGGCTTCGGGCTCCACATGGCGAGCCCGTGGATCCGCCCCGGCAGCGGCGCCCAGGCGTAGTGACCGCCGATCCGGTCGCGCAGGAAGCCGATCGCCCGGGTCGCCTCCTGCATCAGCAGCAAGTCCGGCTTCTCCTGGGCGACCAGGGCGGCCACGTCGTCCACCGCGGCGCCGGTGCGCCGGAGCAGGTTCCAGCTCACGATCTTGAACGGCCGGCGGCTGCGCTCGGCCGGCCGGATCGGGAGGGCCGGGGCGAGGCCGGAGCGGTCCGGATGGGCGAAGCTGTTCATCGGGCCGGACTCGTACCTCACCGGCGGGCTCCGTCGCCACCGCCGCGCTTCAACGCGCCGGTGGCTTAGGCGTTCGCTCCGGTGCGAGGCCAATCGGCTTTTGCCACGGGCGGCTGCGCGGTTTCCCCACCGTCGGCACGCATGGCGTCCTGCCGGTCGGCAGCGTGGATCGGCCGAGTGATGGCCGACGCTTCCATTGTGCGCCATTGACTCGCGCAATCGTGAGGTGCGTCTTCCTGAGGAGTACGGCCAGCCGGCGTACCGGTATGGGTGGCGTCGGCACCTTGATTTTCGAGGCGGGCGGCTGATGTCGCTTGCGGTGCAGCATCGTTCCTGCGCGGCCGTTCGCGAGAGCGGCACGCCGATCGCTGCTGTCGGCGACAGGCTGGCGGACCGAGCGGTCCAGTGACGCCGGTCCTGCGCCAAGGGGGGACATTCATG
Source organism: Methylobacterium sp. CM6246 (assembly GCF_054818005.1). Taxonomy (NCBI): domain Bacteria; kingdom Pseudomonadati; phylum Pseudomonadota; class Alphaproteobacteria; order Hyphomicrobiales; family Methylobacteriaceae; genus Methylobacterium; species Methylobacterium sp. CM6246. The sequence continues at coordinate 2,579,993 of NZ_JBTXKY010000001.1, read as the reverse complement.
ACCACGACGACGATCGACAAGACCAATACCCAGTCGTACCCGATGGCGGGTCAATGCCCGTTCGGAGGCGACCGCGTCGGCGGGGCCTTCGGCAGCCGTCCCGCCCTGGAGAACTGGTATCCGCACCGGCTCAGGGTCGAGCTCCTGCACCAGAACGGGCTGGCGGCCGATCCGCTGGGGCCGGATTTCGACTACGCCGGCGCCTTCCGGACGATCGACCTGGACGCGCTGAAGAACGACATCAAGCAGTTCCTGACGTCGTCGGTGGCCTGGTGGCCGTCCGATTACGGCAATTACGGCCCGCAGATGATCCGCATGGCCTGGCACTCGGCCGGAACCTACCGCATCGCGGACGGGCGGGGCGGAGCCGGCACCGGGATGCAGCGCTTCGCGCCGATCTCGAGTTGGTGGGACAACGGCAATACCGACAAGTCGCGCCGCCTCCTGCAGCCGCTCAAGCACAAGTACGGCAACGCCCTGTCCTGGGCCGACTTGATGGTGCTCACCGGCAATTGCGCCCTGGAGATCATGGGCCTGCCGACCTACGGCTTTGCCGGCGGACGTCTCGACGCCTGGGAGGCGGACGACGCCACCTACTGGGGTCCCGAGGTGGTCGAGATGGGCTCGGTGTCGAGCTTCGACGAGATGGTCAACCGCGATCAGCGCTGGCGCGGCAAGAACGGCGACGCCGACTACGACCTGGAGAACCCACTCGCCGCCTCGCACCAGGCGCTGATCTACGTCAACCCCGAGGGGCCCTACGCGAACGGGGATCCGCAGGGCTCGGCCAACGATATCCGGGTGACGTTCACCCGCATGGCCATGAACGACGAGGAGACCGTGGCGCTGATCGCCGGCGGCCATGCCTTCGGCAAGAGCCACGGCATGACCCCCGCCAAGGAGATCGGGCCGCCGCCGGAGATGGCGCCGATGGAGGCGATGGGGCTCGGCTGGCACAACCCGAACGGCACGGGGGCCGGCAAGGACACGATGACCAACGGCATCGAGGGCAGCTGGACCCCCGACCCGACCCAGTGGGACAACGCCTACCTGGAGAACCTCTTCAAGTTCGACTGGGAGCAGACCAAGAGCCCGGCCGGCGCCCTGCAATGGACCCCGAAGGACCCGAATGCACCCAAAACCCCCGACGCCCATGTCGCGGGGCAGATGCACCCGCTCATGATGATGACCTCCGACATCGCCCTCAAGGTCGATCCGGAGTACCGCAAGGTCTGCGAGAAGTTCCTCAACGACTTCGACGCCTTCACGCAGGCCTTCTCGAAGGCGTGGTACAAGCTCACCCACCGCGACATGGGCCCCAAGCACCGCTACCTCGGCCCGGAGGTGACGATCGAGGACGGCCTGTTGTGGCAGGATCCGATTCCCGATGCCGCCTACGCCCCGGTGGGGGAAGCCGAGATCGCCGCCCTGAAGCAAGCGATCCTGGCCACGGGCGTCTCGGTCTCTGACTTGGCCTTCACCGCCTTCTCGGCGGCCTCGACCTACCGCGACAGCGACAAGCGCGGCGGCGCCAACGGCGGCCGTCTCGCCCTCGCCCCGCAGAAGGACTGGGCCGTCAATCGCCGGGCCGCACCCGTGGTCGAGGCGCTGCGCGGTGTCATGGCCACGTTCAACGGCGGGCGCGGAGACGGCAAGCAGGTTTCGCTGGCCGACCTCATCGTGCTCGCCGGCTGTACCGCCGTCGAGAAGGCTGCCCGGGATGCGGGCGTCGAGACGCGCGTGCCGTTTACGCCCGGCCGGGTCGACACCACGCAGGACCTCACCGACATCGAGATGTTCGAGTGGCTGAGGCCCCTCGTCGACGGCTTCCGCAACTACGTCGACGGCGGGTTCAGGGACATGGCACCGCGCCTGTCGCCGGAGGAGATGTTCCTCGACAAGGCCAACCTGCTGACGCTGACCGCCCCGGAATGGGTGGTGCTGACGGGCGGCCTACGGGCCCTCAACGCCAACCACGACGGATCGAACCAGGGCATCTTCACCGATCGGGTGGGCGTGCTGACGACGGACTTCTTCCGGACCCTGACCGACACGAACCTTGTCTGGGAGAAGGTCGATTCGGACGGGACGTCCTTCGTCCTCAAGGACCGCGAGACCGGGCAGGCCCGGTTCGAGGCGACGCGCAACGACCTCGTCTTCGGGGCGAACGCGCAACTGCGCAACATCGCCGACGCCTATGCCGGCCGCGACGGTCAGCAGCGGTTCGTAGCGGACTTCGTGCGGGTCTGGGACAAGGTGATGATGCTCGATCGCTACGACGTGAAGGGCCACCGCCGTTACGGGCCCATGGCGGCCTGAACGACGCGGCGCAACACTCCGTGCCCCCGTCGCACCGCCGGGTGTGACGGCGGCATCGCCAAACGGGTGACGGCAAAGCCGGTGTCACGGTACCGTTACGTCGTCGGTGCGATCGGACGGACGTGACACGCCCGGATCATGGTCTCAGGCGAGGATCGGAACAGTCAGCGGGGCGGATCCGGGGACGCCGCCGCCGTTTCTGGATCGGCGGACGAAAGGACGGGTCTTCGCGCCGGCCTCGAAGGGACGCCCTGCTTGCGACACTTTCGCGCTCCGCGGACTGCACACACGCATTTGAGTTGCCCCACCGAGGGCCGAATGATCAACCTCCGCCGTTGCACGGGTCGGATAGTGATGGATCGGGCCGCGTGAGTGCAGACGACACGACGGCTGAGCCGGGTCTGCCGCACTTCTTCCTGACGACCTCGGGCTTGCCGCCCGGGGAGGCCTTCGAGCGATGGCGCACCCTCCTGGCGCCGATGTACGCGGTCAGTCCGACGACGCCCTCGGCCCCGTTGCCGTTCGGCAGCAACATCGCGTACCCGATCGATGACCTCGTCGCGCATCGCACGCTGCTCTCGACCCAGCGGCTCCAGCGGGACCGCCGACGCGTCGAGGCCGGTCCCGACCACTACATCGTCCAGCTCTACCGATCCGGCCGTTTCCAGGGCACTGTCGGTGGCAAGCCGGTCTCGGCCTCGCCCGGCACCGTGACCCTCATCGGCCGCCGTCATCTGCTCGACGGGATGCTCGACCGAGCCGATGCGATCGGCATCGCCGTACCCTGCAACCGCCTCCACGGGCTGCCGCTCGAGGAGCACGGCCTGCTCTTCGATGCGACCCGCAACCGGTTGCTGGCCGCGCGCATCTCGGACATCTACCGCCGATTGCCGACCACGCGCGCCGACGAGGCCCCGGCTCTCGCCCATGAGTTCGTGGCCTTCCTGCACCGCCTTCTCGATCGCTCGCAGGCCGCGGACGTGCTGGAAGGTCGCGAGCTCAATGGCGCCCTGCTCGCGCTCGCCAGGGTCATCGTGCAGGAAAACCTGTCGCGGCCGACGCTGTCGCCCGAGTTCATCGCCGAGCAGATGCAGGTCTCGCGGTCCACGCTCTACCGGCTGTTCGAGCCGGAGGGCGGCGTGATGCATTTCGTGCAGGGCGAGCGCCTGCGGGCGGTGCGCGACGCCCTCGCCGATCCGATGGAGCGGCGCACCATCAGCCGGTTGGCCGAGGTGTTCGCGTTCAACACCATCTCGCAGCTCAGTCGCAGCTTCCGCAACCGCTACGGCGCCCCACCGCAGGCTTGGCGTGGCGAGCGCCGGGTGGCCCAACGGATCGGCGGCCAGGGGACGGAGCAACACGTCTGGAAGTGGCTGCGCGAAACGTGATGCCCGCACGGCGGCGTGCCGGATAGACCGACGCCGTGAGACGGCGCCCACTTGGCGCTCCCAATGATTCGGGCCGACCGGTCGGCGCCGGCGGAAGCCCCGGCCGATGTCCGGCACAGGCATTCCTTGCCCGGAAGCACCCGGTCAGGAATGTACCCCGCTGGGAGATCACGTTTGCCGGGCCGATCGTGCCCAGCCTCTCAGGACGGTCACCGGCTTTTCGTGCCTGTGCAGCAATCGGAGCGCCACGCTTGAGGCCGCACGCCCCGGCGGCCTAAGACCCCCGCTCACCGATTGCGCCTCGGAGACCGATGTCGGGCTTCAGCTTCATCCACGCGGCGGACCTGCATCTCGGCAGCCCGCTCTCAGGCCTCGCGACCCGGGACGCGGAGCTCGCCCGGCGTCTCGCCACGGCCGGGCGGCAGGCGTTCGAGGATCTGGTGACGCAGGCGATCGAGCGGCGGGTCGCCTTCGTGGTGGTCGCCGGGGATATCTACGATGGCGACTGGGCCGACAACACGATCGGGCTGTTCTTCGCCCGGCAGGTGGCGCGCCTCGACCGGGCCGGCATCCCGACCCTCCTGGTCCGCGGCAACCATGACGCCGAGAGCGTGATCACCCGCTCGATCACCCTGCCGCCCTCGGTGCACGTGTTCCCGGCGGCCCGAGCCGAGACCCTGCGTCTCGAGGCCGTGCGGGTCGCCGTGCATGGCCGCAGCTTCCAGGCCCGGGCCGTGGAGGAGAACCTGTCGCTCACCTACCCGGCCGCCCTGCCCGGCTGGTTCAACCTCGGGATCCTCCACACTTCCTGCACCGGCCACGCCGCCCACGAGACCTACGCGCCCTGCTCGATCGCCGACCTGGCCGGGCGGGGCTACGAGTACTGGGCGCTCGGCCACATCCACGAGTACGCCGAGCTGTCCCGGGATCCCTGGATCGTGTTCCCCGGCAATATACAGGGCCGTAGCGTGCGCGAATGCGGCGCGAAGGGCGCGGTCCTGGTCGAGGTCGCGGACGGGCGGGTCACCGGCCTCAGCCGCCTCCCCCTCGACAGGGCGCGCTTCGAGCAGGTCACCGTCGACCTGGGCGCGGCCGCCGACACGAGCGCGGCGCTGGACCTCGTCGAGGCCGCCCTGCGCCCCCTGGCGGAGGTGGCGGCGCGGCGCCTCGTGCTGGTGCGGGTCCACCTCGCCGGCACGACGCCGGCCCACGATGCGCTGTCGGCCGACCGCGAGGGCGTCACCGCCGAGATCCAGGCCGCCGCCCACCGGCTGCACGAGGACATCTGGCTGGAGCGCCTGAAGATCGAGACCCGCCGGCCGCGCGCTCCCGTGGACGCCTCCGGGGCGGCGATCGACCCGGCGGCTTTGCTGGCCGACCTCGACCGCGACCCGGATTTCCGCACCCGCGCCAAGGCCGCCCTCGCCGAGATCGGCGCGCGGATGCCCGCCACCGCGGCGGCCGAAGCCGACCTGGAGGCCGAGTTCGACGCGCTCTGCGCCGAGGCGGAGGCGCTGATCCTGGGCCGCCTCGGCGGCCGGCACTGCTGAGGCGCGTTCCATGCGGCTGATCCGCCTCGCCCTGGAGCGCTACGGCGCCTTCACCGACCGGACCATGAGCTTCCGGCCCGACGCCCGCCTGCACGTGGTGCTGGGCGCCAACGAGGCCGGCAAGAGCACGGCACTCGCGGCCGTGACCGACCTCCTGTTCGGCTTCGAGAAGACCACCCGGTACGCCTTCCTGCACGACATGCCGCTGCTGCGCCTCGGCGCGGAGGTCGAGGCCGCGGACGGGCGCCGCCTGGCGTTCCGCCGCCGCAAGGGCAACACCCGGACCCTGATCGACGCCGACGAGGCGCCGCTGGCGGACGACGCCCTGGCGCCATTCCTCGGCGGCATCTCCCGCACGGTGTTCTGCCGCGCGTTCGGGTTGGATGCCGGAAGCCTCCGGGCGGGCGGGCGCGAGATGGTGGATGTCGAGGGCGAGGTCGGCGCCAGCCTGTTCGCGGCGGGCTCGGGCCTGCGCGGCCTCACCGAGCTGCAATCCGCCCTGGACGCCGAGGCCGAAGGCATCTTCGCGCCCCGGCAGGCCAAGCACCGGACCTTCTACCAGGCACTGGAGCGTCACGAGACCGCCCGCAAGGCGATCCGCGAGAAGGGCCTACGGGCCGGGGACTGGCGCGCGCTCAACGACGAGATCGCCGCCGCCGCCGAGAAGCTCGATGGGCTCCGGGCCGAGACGCAGCGCATCGCGACCGAGCGCGCCCGGCTGGAGCGGCTGAAGCGCGCCCGGCCGATCGTCGCCGAGATCGACGTGCTGGATCACCGGATCGCCGCCGATTCCGGCCTCGCCGAGGCGGATGCCGCCTGGATCGAGCGCCTGGGCGCCGCCCTCGAAAGCTGCCGCAAAGCCGAGGCCGAGGCGGCCCGGACCGACGCCGCCCTCACCCGGGCACGCGGCGAGGCCGAGTCCGTGCCCGTAGAGGCGGCGCTGATCCTGCACACCGAAGAAATCCTGGCGGCGTTCAGCGGAACCAAGGAGTTCGAGAAGGGTGGCACAGACCTGCCCCGGATCGAGGGCGACGCTCACAAGGTCGGACTCGACTTGGAGCGCCTGCGCGCCCGGATCGGCGTCCCGGACCTTGCTTCCCTGGAGGCCGGCCAGCCCACCGACGCCGCCCGCGCCCGGGTCGAGCGCCTGATCCGCGACGGCCGGACGCTGGCTGCCGCCGAGGAGCAGATCGCCCGCGACGGCGCCGCCGCCCGGGCCGAGCGCGACCGGCTGGCCCGGGAGGTCGAGGCGGCCGGCGCCACCCACGATCCGACGCCGCTGCGCGAGGACCTGAAGCCACTCGCGAAGCTGCACGAGCGCATCGCCGCCCACGAGGCCCTGGAGACCGCGATCCGGCGGGAGGCGGCGCTCTTACGCAACCAGGCCGGCCGGTTGTCGCCGCCGGTGACCGACACCGCCGTTCTGGCCCGCCTGCCCCTGCCCGCCGCCGACACGGTGGCACGCTATCGCACCCTGCTCGACGGCAAGCGGCGCGAGCACGAGCGTGCTGCAGACCGCCGGGACGCGGCGCACAGCCAAGCTGCCTCCACCCGTGACCGCCTGCGCGAGCGCGAGGCCGGCCGGCCGATCGCCACCCAAGAGCGGCTCGACGCCGCCCGTACGGCCCGCGATGCCGCCTTCGCGCTCCTGCGCGACGCCCTCGCGGCCGGGCGCAGCGCCGGGCCCGGTGCGATCGCGGTCTACGAGCGCGCCCTGTTCGAGGCAGACCGCCTGGCCGACGCGCGCGCCGCCGACGCCGCCCGGGTCGCGGCCCACGCCGCCGACCTTGACCGGCTGGCCGCCGAGGACGCGGCCTGCGCGGCGGCGGATCGGGTGCTCGCCGGGATCGTCCAGGACGTCGCCGAGGGCGAGGCCGCCTGGCGCGAAGCGTGGCGGCCTGCCGGCCTCGTTCCCGGCCCGCCGGCCGAGATGGCGGCCTGGCTCACCGAGACCGAAAACCTGATCGAGGCCGAGCAGCGCCTGGCCGAGCAGCGGATCGAGCGGGACCGGCTCTCGGCCCGGATCGAGGCCGCCCGGGCGCCGCTCGCCGGCCTGTTCGCCCGCGCCGGCCTCGATCCCGCCCCCGATCTCGAGGTCGGGCAGGCGCTCGAGCGGGTGGAGACGCGGGTCGCCACCCTGGCGAGCCGGTGGGAGGCCAATCTTCAGACCGCCGGCCTCCTCCGCGCGGCTGCGGCGACCGCCCAGAGGCTCGATGCGGCCCTGGCCGAGACCGAGGCCCGCCGGGCCGCTTGGCAGGCCGAGTGGGCGGAGGCTCTGCGCCCCCTCGGTCTCGCCGCGGGCGCCCGTCCCGACGAGGCCGAGAGCGCCCTGGAGGCGTGGCGCGCCGTTCCGGATCGCCTCACGGCCCGCGCCGACCTGCAGCGCCGGGCGACGGGCCTGCGGCGCGACCGGGAGGCGTTCCGGGTCACGGCCGCGTCCCTGGTCGACGCCTTGGCCCCCGACCTCGCCGGCACGTCGCCGACCGCAGCCGTTCGCACGCTGCATGACCGCCTGGTCGCCACCCAGGCCCGGGCGGCCCGCCGTGCCGAGCTGGACCGGCGCCTGGCGGATTCGGAGGAGGCGGCACAGGCCGCAGCCGGGCTGCACGCCGCCGCCCGGGCCGAGCTGACCCGGCAGATTGCGCAGACCATGCCGGACCTCGCCGCCGCGCCCATCGCGGGGATCGAGGTGGTGTTCGGGCGGCTGAACACCCGGGAGTCGCTCCGGGCCGAGCGCCTGCGCCTGCGTGGCAGCCTCGCGGGCGCCGCCGACGGTTTGCCGGAAGCCGAGATCCGCGCCGGCCTCGACGCCTTGCCCCCGGAGGCGGTCGAGGCGGAACTCGCCCGCCTCGCCATGGAGGCCGAGGAGCAGGCGGAGCGCGGCCAGGTCATCTACGCCGACCGCGACCGCGCCGAGCGGCGCCGGGCGGAGCTGGAGGGCGGCAGCGGCGCCGAACTGGCCGCCGCCGAGCGCAAGGCCGCCGAGGCGGATCTGCAGGCGGCGTCCCGCTCCTGGGCGGTGCTGCGGCTCGCCGGCCTGATGCTCGGCCAAGCGGTGGCCCGGCACCGGGCCGGCCAGCAGGATCCGCTCGTCGCCCGAGCCGGAGACCTGTTCCGCGCCCTCACCGGCGGCGGCTTCGCGGGGCTGGCCCAGACCTACGACGAGGCCGACACCCCGAAGCTCGCCGGACAGCGCGCGGGGGGCGGGCTGGTCGGGATCGAGGGGATGAGCGAGGGTACCCGCGACCAGCTCTACCTCGCCCTGCGCCTCGCCTACCTGGAGGATTACGCCGGGCGCGCCGAGCCGGCCCCCTTCATCGGCGACGATCTGTTCTCGACGTTCGACGAAGCGCGAACCGGATACGGCCTCGACGCGCTGGCCGAGATCGGCACCAGCGTCCAGCCGATCCTGTTCACCCACCACCGTCACGTCGCCGAGATCGCCCAGGACCGGCTGGGGGACGCGGTGGATGTTTTGGAGTTGTAGGGGGCGGTTCCGACCGCGGAGCGCCGCCTCCCGTCATCTCTTGGGCGACAGCCGCCGCAACAGCGGTGGGATAGACCTGCCCGTCTTTCCAGGGCGCCGCAGGCGAGCCCCGAATCCAGAACCGCCAACGGTGCAAGTCCTTGAGCGGTCGGCGGTCATGGATCCCGGGCTCGCATGCGTGGCCCCGGGATGACGAGACGGGTGAGCGCGAGGTTCGCGAACCCTCGGCGGCCGCAGGAACAGCCTTTCACCAAGTCTGCGCGCCCTTCCGCTCGGGACAGACGCCCTGCTTTGGCCAGTCAGCCCTCACCTGCCCAGATACCGCGCTTCCAGATGCGCCCGGAACGCCGTCGTCCCGAGCGGCGCGCCCGTCGCCCGGATCAACAGCTCGTCCGTCCCGAGCAGGCTGCCGACCGCGTGGACGTTAGCGTGCAGCCAGGTCCGCAGCGGTGCGAAATCGCCCTCGGCCAGGCAGCCCGGCAGGGCGGGCTCAGCGGTGCGGGCCGCCCGGAACAGCTGGGCCGCCGCGAGCGCGCCGAGCGTGTAGGTCGGGAAGTAGCCGAACGCCCCGCTCGGCCAGTGGATGTCCTGCAGGCAGCCGAGGCGGTCGTCCGGGACCGTGAGGCCGAGGAGGTCGCGCAGGCCGTCGTTGAAGGCGCCCGGCAGGTCGGCCGCCGCGAGGTCGCCCGCGATCATCGCGGTCTCCAGCCGGTAGCGCAGCAGGATATGGGCCGGGTAGGTCGCCTCGTCGGCATCGACCCGGATGAAGCCCGGCCGGACCCGGGTGTTCAGCGCGTGCAGGTTCTCCGGCGACCATTCCGGCCCGGAGCGGCCGAACGCCTCCCGCAGCAGCGGCGCCAGATAGGTGAAGAAGTCGCGGCTGCGGCAGGCCTGCATCTCGACGATGAGCGACTGGCTCTCGTGAAGGCTCATGCCCCGGGCCGCCCCCACCGGCTGGTGCCGCCACGCGGCGGGACGGCCCTGCTCGTAGAGGGCGTGGCCGGTCTCGTGCAGCACGCCCATCAGGGCGCGGCCGAAATCGGCCTCGTCGTAGCGCGTGGTGATGCGCACGTCGTCGGTGGCGCCCCCGCAGAACGGATGCAGGCTGATGTCGAGCCGGCCGCGGCTGAAATCGAAGCCGAGCGCGCTCATCAGCTTGAGGCCGAGGGCGCGCTGCGTGCCGACGTCGAACGGGCCTTCCAGGGACAGCGGCGCCGGGCGGGAATCCTGAATCTCCCGGGCGCGGGCGATCAGGTCCGGCAGCCAGCTCGTGAGATCGGCAAACAGCGGGTCGATCACCGATCGGCGCATCCCGGGATCGTAGCTGTCGAGCAGCGCGTCGTAGGGATCGAGCCCGAGCGCCGCACCCTTGGCCTGCCCGATCTCGCGCTGGAGCCGCAGAACTTCTTCCAGATAGGGCGCCAGCCGGGCGAAGTCGGCGTCGCGCCGCGCCTCCCGCCAGACCATCTCCGACCGGGACACCGCCCGCGAGCTGGCCTCGACCAGATCCCGGGGCACGGCGGCGCCGTGGGCCTGGGTCCGCCGCATCTCCCGCAGGTTGGCGGCCGGCCACGGATCGAGGCCCCCCGCCGCCTCGGCCGCGTCGATCTCGCCACGCGTTTCGGGCGCCGTGAGGATCTCGTGTGCCAGCCCGCGCAGGATCGCCAACTGGTCGCCCCGCGCCTCGGCCGCCCCGTCGGGCATCAGCGTTTGCGCATCCCAACCAAGGATCCCGGCCGCCCCTTCCAGGGCCGCCAGGCGGGAGAAGCGCTGTTCGAGGATCTGGTAGGCGGTCATGCGATCATCCGTCCCGGTCGGTTCCCGATCGTCGCGCCTGCATGCTTACATCGGGCGTCGATCTCTAGGATATAATTCCTTGATCCTGTCAAGCGTAAGCGTCACTCACCCCGCCTGCAGCATCTCCAGCTCCAGCCACCGGTCCTCCGCCTGCGACAGCTCAGTCTCGGCCTGGGCGAGCATGGCGGTGGCCTTGTCGAACCGGGCCGGGTCGCGGGCGTAGAGGTTGGCATCGTCCAGGACCGCCTTGAGCTGCCCGATCGCCGCTTCCAGCTTCGCGATGCGGGCCGGGAGCGTCTTCAGCTCGTGCTGATCCTTGAAGCCGAGCTTCGGCTTGCCGGAGGCCTGCGGGGCCGGGGCTGCGGACTGGCGCTCGCGCGGCCCCTTCTTGGCCGTGACCGTGCGGGCCTCGACCCCCTGCCCGCGCTGGACCAGCATGTCGCTGTAGCCGCCGGCATATTCCATCCAACGGCCCGCCCCCTCGGAGACCAGCACGCTGCTGGCGACCCGGTCGAGGAAGTCGCGGTCGTGGCTGACCAGGATCAACGTGCCCTGGTAGTCGCCGAGCATCTCCTGGAGCAGGTCCAGGGTCTCGAGATCGAGGTCGTTGGTCGGCTCGTCCAGCACCAGCAGGTTGGCCGGTTGCGCCAGCGCGCGGGCGATCAACAGGCGGTTGCGCTCGCCGCCGGACAGCACCGAGACCGGGGTCCGGGCCTGCTCGGGGGTGAACAGGAAGTCCTTGAGGTAGCCGATGACGTGGCGGCTCTGGCCGTTCACCGTGACGCTGTCGCCCCGGCCGCCGGTCAGCACCTCGGTGACGGTCATCCCGGGCTCCAACGTGGCCCGCGCCTGATCGAGCACCACCGGCATCAGGTTGGTGCCGAGCACGATCTGCCCCGAATCGGGGGCGAGGCGGCCCATCAGCAGGTTGATCAGCGTCGACTTGCCGGCGCCGTTGGCCCCGACGATGCCGAGCCGGTCGCCGCGCATCACCCGCAGCGACAGCCCGTCCACGATGGTCCGCTCGCCGTAGGCCTTGGCGATATCCCGGGCCTCGACCACGAGGCTGCCGGACGATTCGGCCTCCGAGGCCTGCATGCTGACGCTGCCCACCGGGCGGCGGACCTCGCGGCGGTTCTGGCGAAGCTCGTGCAAGTTGCCGAGGCGGCGGACGTTTCGCTTGCGCCGCGCGGTGACGCCGTAGCGCAGCCAATGCTCCTCCGCGACGATCTTGCGGTCGAGCTTGTGCTGGTCGCGCTCCTCCTCTTCGAAGAAGGCGTCGCGCCAGGCCTCGAAATTCGAGAATCCCTGCTCGATCCGGCGCGTTTCCCCGCGGTCCAGCCAGATCGTGGCCCGGGACAGCGCGGAGAGAAACCGCCGGTCGTGGCTGATCAGGACCATGGCGGCGCGGGTGCCGCGCAGCTCCGCTTCGAGCCACTCGATCGCCGGAAGGTCGAGATGGTTGGTCGGCTCGTCGAGGAGCAGCACGTCGGGCTCCGGCGCCAGCGCCTGGGCCAGCGCCGTGCGCCGGCCCTCTCCGCCCGAGAGCTTGGCCGGATCCTCCGCCCCGGTCATCCCGAGGCTTTCCAGCAAGTACTTGGCGCGATAGGTCGATTCGCCCGGCGGCAACCCGGCCTCGACGAAATCGAGGGTGGTCGAGAAGCCCGAGAAATCCGGCTCCTGGGCCAGGTAGCGGATCGTGGTCCCGGGCTGCAGGAACAACCGCCCCTTGTCCGGCTCGACCAAGCCGGCGGCGATCTTCATCAGCGTCGACTTGCCGGAGCCGTTCCGCCCGACCAGGCAGGTCCGCTCGCCGGGGGAGATGGTCAGGTCGGCGCGGTTGATCAGCGGGGTGCCGCCGAAAGTGAGCGCGATATCCTGGAGGGTCAGAAGCGGGGGAGCGGCCATGCCGGGCTTATGGCAGCGCCGGGCTTCCGGTTCAAACGGTGCCGCCTTGCGGGGCGGGGCGGCACACGCGCTCAGGCGATCGGGTTGGCCGGCCCGGTGGGCGGGCTGATCTCCGGCGGGCCGGGATCGTTCACCGGGATCTCCGGCGGCTGGATGCCGGGCGCCTCGGCCGGGGTGTTCCCGGGGATCTCGGGACCGGGCGGCTGCGTCGGGGCCTGCGGCGGCTCGTAGGGAGCGTCCGGCACCGGCGTGGGCTGCGGCGGAACCTCCGGCACTTGACCGGGATCGGCGAGGGTGAAGTCTGGCACGGCTGTTCCTCCAGATGGCCCGCGGTGCTGGACTGCACCGTTCGGGCGGCAACGAGGGCCTGCCGCTCCGGTTCCGGCGTGCTACTTCTTGGTGAGGAGGAGATTGCCCTCCTTGCTCGCCACCTTCTGAATCTTCTCGGCGAACAACGCCAGCAGGAACGGCAGCTTCACCTCGAGGCGCACGCTCTCGGGGCCGACATCGATAGTGCCGCCGATCTTCTGGGTCATCGCCGAGACCCCGAAATCGAGGCGGTCGCCCGTCCAGGCGAGCTGGTCCACGCTGACGCCGCTCTTGGCCAGGAAGGCCCGCGCCTGATCGGTGCCGTGCTCGAGGCGCCGCTTGGCCTCGTCGCGGCCGAGGTCGTGCGGGATGTCGACGATCAGGGGTTTGGGCATGGGGCGGCTGGGTCCGGACTGCTTTCGCAGCACATGGGGCCTCCCGATGCCGCAGACAACGTCGGGAGGCCGCAGGGCTTCAGGACAGGCTCGTCCTGCAAGCCGTCAACGCCGGATCTTCAGTTCAGGACTTGAAGCGAGACGTAGCTCGTGCCGCCCATGCCGAGGGCACGCGCCGAGCCCCGCGAGAGATCGATGATCCGGCCGCGCACGAATGGGCCGCGGTCGTTGATGCGCACCACCACCGAGCGGCCGGTCCTGCGGTTCTCCACGCGGACTCGGGTTCCGAACGGCAGGCTGCGATGGGCAGCGGTCAGTCCGTTGGGGTTGAAACGCTCACCGTTCGCGGTGCGATGGCCGCTCCCGTACCAGGAGGCCCCGCCGCTCTGGGCGGCAGCCGGGAGGGTCGTTCCGACGATGGCAGACAGCATTCCAACGGTGGCCACGAACTTACCGAAACCAGATGTCATTCTTCCCGCATTCCCTTGTTGTTTCCGGGACGGCGCAAGTCGTTTCAGAAATCGACCGGAATAAGGCGGCCTTTCCGGCCTGCTGCGGGTCACATTTTAGCCGGTTTTCAGCTGGTCATGCAGATTACATTACGTTTTGTATCTCAATATTTCTCGGAGGTCTTCGATTTGTAGACACGACAGTCGTTCGCGGTAATCGGTAAGTTCTGATCGCGGATGCCGCAACGATCCTACGATGAGCTCGAATTCCTAAGCCCTGCGTGGGGTGTGACCCTGTATCCCGCTCAGTTGGACGCGAGCGTCATTCGGACGTGACAATTGTCGTTCGGAACGCCGGAGTAAGAATGGGCCGTTCGGTACCCGCACTCCGTCAGCAAAGCTCAGCCCCAGCAATTGACGACGCGCCTGTAGGCACGCGTCGATGGTTGGCTTTCTCTACTGAAAGACTGGCGGATCGGGCGCTAGGCAAAAAATGCAGCCCCAGAACGGGACGCGCGGCGGAAGAATCCGAAAACCCGCCCTTTACCGTGTCCGACGCATGGTCTGCCGGTCAGTCGCGTAACCGGTGTTTGCCATGGCTTCCCCGCGTACCGTGGCTGCCGATGCCGTCGCCCGGAAACAGGTCTCGCGTGCCGGGCGGCCCGCATCGGCGCCACGGATGGGTCTCGTACCCGCCCAGCGTCCCCTTCCCCTTGACCAAGTTCTGGTCGGGGATTGCATCTCGGCCATGAACGCGCTGCCGGCTTCGAGCGTCGACTGCGTGTTCGCCGACCCACCCTACAACCTGCAGCTCGGCGAGGCCGGCCTGCTGCGTCCGGACCAGAGCCGTGTCGACGCGGTCGACGACGACTGGGACAAGTTCGCGACCTTCGAAGCCTACGACAGCTTCACCCGCGAATGGCTCGCCGCCTGTCGCCGCGTGATGAAGCCGAACGCGACCCTCTGGGTGATCGGCTCGTACCACAACATCTTCCGGGTCGGGAGCGCGTTGCAGGATCTCGGTTACTGGATCCTCAACGACATCGTGTGGCGCAAGGCCAACCCGATGCCGAACTTCCGCGGCAAGCGCTTCACCAATGCCCACGAGACCCTGATCTGGGCCTCGCGCTCGGCGGATTCGAAAGGCTACACCTTCCACTACGACGCGCTGAAGGGAGGCAACGAAGACCTCCAGATGCGTTCGGACTGGTTCATCCCCCTCTGCACCGGCGAGGAGCGGCTGAAGGATGCGGAGGGCCACAAGGTCCATCCGACCCAGAAGCCCGAAGCGCTGCTCGCCCGCACCCTGATGGCGGCGACCAATCCCGGCGACGTGGTGCTCGACCCGTTCTTCGGCACCGGCACCACCGGTGCCGTCGCCAAGCGCCTCGGCCGCCGCTTCATCGGCATCGAGCGCGAGGCCACCTACGCGAAGGCCGCCATGGAGCGGATCGCCGCCGTCCAGCCGCTGTCGAAGGCCGCCCTGATGGTAGCGCCGACCAAGCGCGCCGAGCCGCGGGTGCCGTTCCTCTCGGTGATCGAGGCCGGGCATATCCGCCCGGGCGAGATCGTCACCGACGAGCGCCGCCGTTTCCGTGCCACGGTGCGTCCGGACGGCCAGCTCGACAACGGCCTGGTCATCGGCTCGATCCACAAGATCGGCGCCCTGGTCCAGGGTCTTCCGGCCTGCAACGGCTGGACCTTCTGGCACGTCGAGCGTTCGGGCAAGCCGTTGGTGATCGACAGCTACCGGGCCGGCCTGCGGCAGGCGATGGCGAACGGCTGAGCCCTCCCCGTATCGGTCCTGGGATCCCAAAGGGCCGAGCCCTCTGGGATCCCGCTTCCGTTGGAACTAGCGGCGCCGCGCGGCGCCCGGTCGGCGCGGCGTCGATCGCGCGCGCACCGGCGCAACAGGCGCCTCCGGCTCGCCATCCAAGAAGTCGTCCGTGTCCGGCGGTGGCTCCGGTGCCGGTTTCGGCCGGGGCTTGGGGACTGCGCGCACGCTCGGCCGGGGCTCCGGATCGGCCATCGAGATCGGCGCCTCCATGGCCGCGAGCAGCGGCATCGCCGGTGGCTCCTTCTTGGGGCGGCCGCGCGGCTTCTTCTCGGGCTCCGGCTTCGGGTCGAAGGCGTGGGCCAACACCTTGCGCATCAAGCCTGGCAGCGGCTCGTCGTCCAGCGCGCTGCGCGGGGTGAAGCGCATGCCCGGCGGCGTCGGGGTCGAGAGCGCGACCCGGGCCGCGAACACGGTCAACTCCAGCGGGAAGTGCGTGAAGCCGTGCCGCACCAGGCCCGGCAGCCGCTTCCAGCGGGCGTCGATCGGCGCGTCCAGCAGGGCCGCGGCGACGTCGTAATCCGGTTCCCAGGCGCTGCCAGGCGGCTCGGCCATGGTGCCGAGCAAACCCTCCGGCGGACGCGTCCGCAGCAGTACCGCCTCGTCGCCGCTGCGAATCGCCACGAAGGCTGCGCCGCGGCGCAGCGCCCCTTTCGCAACCTTGATCTTGCGCGGGAACGTGTCCTGCGTGCCGCGTGCCCGGGCCTCGCAGGGCCGCATCCACGGGCAGAGCGCGCATGCGGGGCGCCTGGGCGTGCAGATCGTCGCGCCGAGATCCATGAGCGCCTGCGCGAAGTCGCCGGGCCGGTCGTGCGGCACCAGGGCCTGGGTCAGCCGACGGATCTCCGGGCGGCTGCCGGGCAGCGGCGCCTCCACGGCGAACACCCGGCTCAGCACCCGCTCGACATTGCCGTCGACCGCGGCCTCCGCCCGCTCGAACGCGATCGCGGCGATCGCTCCGGCCGTGTAGGCGCCGATGCCCGGGAGCTTGCGGAGGCCCTCGGCCGTGTCGGGGAAGCGGCCCGCCGCCGCGACGGTTTTGGCGCAGGCGTGGAGGTTGCGGGCCCGGGAATAGTAGCCGAGCCCGGCCCAGGCCGACATCACCGCCTCCTCGGGGGCTCCGGCCAGCGCATTCACGTCGGGGAAGCGCGTCAGGAAGCGCTCGAAATACGGGCGCACCGCCGCGATCGTGGTCTGCTGCAGCATCACCTCGGAGAGCCAGACCCGGTAGGGATCGGGCACCTCGTCGGCGAGCGCGCGCCACGGCAGGACCCGCCGGTGCCGGTCGTACCAGGCGAGCAGGTCGTCGGCGCGTGGTCCGGGAGCGGACCCGGAATCCGTGGCTGAACAGGTCGGCATGGGCCAGGCTGCATACCCGGAGGGACCGGGCGATCATAGGCCCGCCCGGTGCCGGGGCGGTGCTCCCTTCTTAAACGAAGCTGCGCTACCGTGATGCGATTCATCCGGGGGCGAGGCCCAGAGCACCATGGCGCGCGTCAAACCGCTGGCCGAGCTGATCGAGAGCTGCATCGGGCCCGCTTTCGCGGCGCAGGGCTTCGCGTCCACCGATATCCTGGCGGCCTGGCCGGAAATCGTCGGCGAGCGGCTGGCCCGCTATTGCCGGCCCTCGAAGCTCGAATGGCCCAAGCGCCGCCGCAAGGAGGCCGACGCGCCGGAATCCGGCACGCTCGTGGTCCGGGTCGAGGGCGTCTTCGCGATCGAGCTCCAGCATCTCGCGCCTGTGGTGATCCAGCGCATCAACGCGCATTACGGCTGGGCCTGCGTCTCGCGCATCGTGCTGCAGCAGGACCGGGTCGGCCGCGGCGGCCGGCCGGCGCCGCGCACCGGTATCGACCCGTCCCGGGCCGTGGAGGTGAAGCGCGCGGTGGCCGGGATCGAGGATGACGGGTTACGCGCCGCCCTGGACCGCCTCGGGATCGCCGCGGTGGCCACGCGGCCGGAGCGCTGACCTGCCGGTTTCAGCGGCGATTGCGTCATCTTGCCAGGAAAGCCGCGCCCGAGTACCCGCATCGGGACGCCAAGATAAAAACGCCAAGACCAACCAGATCCGGCGGAGCCTGCCCATGACCACGCGACGCGACGCTCTCAAGTTCACCGGCCTCGCGCTCGGCGCCGGATTGGCCCTGCCTTACCTGGCCCGCTCGGCCTGGGCGCAGAACGCCGATCTGGCCGCCCTGATGCAGCCGGGCCCGCTCGGCGACGTCTGGCTCGGCCCGGCCGATGCCAAGTGCACGATCATCGAATACGCCTCGATGACCTGCTCGCACTGCGCCGCGTTCCATCGCACCACCTGGCCGGTGCTCAAGGAGCGCTACATCGATACCGGCAAGGTGCGCTTCACTCTGCGCGAATTCCCCCTCGACCCGCTGGCCACCGCAGCCTTCATGCTGGCGCGCTGCCAGGGCGAGGCCAAGTATTACCCGATCACCGACCTGCTGTTCGACCAGCAGCCGGCCTGGGCCTTCACCCAGAAGCCCGTCGACGCGCTCGAGCAGATGCTCCGTCAGGCCGGCTACACCAAGGAGACGTTCGAGGCCTGCCTGAAGGACCAGAAGGTCTACGGTGCGGTCAACGCCGTGAAGCAGCGCGGGCTGGACGTGATGAAGGTCGATTCCACGCCGACCTTCTTCATCAACGGCGAGCGCTACACCGGCGAGATGACGATCGACGGCATGGAGAAGGTCATCAAGCCGATCATCGGCGCCTGATCGTCGCGGCGGCCGATGCGCGAAGCACCACCGCAGAGCCAGGGCTAAAACCTGAAAACAACATAAAGATCAAGTACTTACTATGTATCGACGTCGCCTTGACACCCAAGATAGGCGAAACTATGGTGCGCCCGCTTGATGGGGGCGTCCAGCCGGTTTCAGATCCTCCCGCCCTGTGAGTTTCAGCCGTGAGCGGCGACGATTCCAGGGACGGGAAAGAGACCGCGGGAACGCCGACGGACAGCGAACTCTCCGCGAGGCTCAGACGTCTCGAGACGCAGATCGAACGGAAGCGTCCGCAGGCCGCTCCCGATCCTTCCTTGCGGCCTCGGGGTACCGGGCCCTCCTCGCTCGGTCAGGCCATGACGATCTCCACGGAGTTCGTCGCAGGCGTGATCGCGGGGGGCATACTCGGCTGGATCGTCGATCATGTCTTCGGGACGAAACCCTGGGGCCTGATCGTCCTCCTCATGCTGGGGTTCGTGGCGGGGATCTACAACGTGATGCGGGTGTCTGGTTTTGCCGGCGCGCGTCCCGGACGAGGCGATCGGCAGGAGCCATAAGGCGCGCCGGTCGATAGGGGTTTGAGGCGATCGACGCTGTCGATGCGCCGGATCAAGAGGGGCGGAAGCGGGAATGGCGGTCACGATCGACCCGATCCATCAGTTCGAGCTGAAGCCGCTCGTATCGCTCGGCCATATCGGCCATCAGCAACTCGCGTTCACGCAATCCGCCCTGTACATGTTCGCCGCCGTCGGCGTGATCGCCCTGATCACGATCGTGGCGACGGCATCGCGCTCGGTGGTTCCGGGGCGGATGCAGTCGCTGGCCGAGATCTTCTACGAGTTCATCGCCGACACGCTCCACCAGGCGACCGGCGACGGCGGCAAGCGGTTCATGCCGCTTGTGTTCTCCCTGTTCATGTTCGTGCTGATCCTGAACCTGTTCGGGATGATCCCGTACGCGTTCGCGGTGACCAGCCACCTGGTCATCACCTTCGGCCTCGCCGCCCTGGTGATCTCCGTCGTGGTGATCTTCGGCGTCATGAAGCACGGCACCCACTTCTTCGGGCTGTTCGTGCCGTCGGGCGTGCCGAAGCCGCTGCTGGCGATCCTGGTGCCGATCGAGATCATCTCGTTCATCTCGCGGCCGATCAGCCTGTCGGTGCGTCTGTTCGCGAACGTGCTCGCCGGCCACATCGCGATGAAGATCTTCGCGTTCTTCGTGGTCCAGCTTCTTCTCGCAGGGGCCTGGAGCGTGCTATCGCCCCTCCCGCTGTTCCTGACGATCGCGCTGACCGCTCTCGAGTTCCTCGTTGCGGCGCTTCAGGCCTACGTCTTCGCGACGCTGACGGCGATCTACCTCAACGACGCTCTCCACCCCGGCCACTAGGCGCACGCCCAGGCCGCTCAGCTTCACCCCGGCCTCCGGACTTGGCCGGCTCCACCCGCCGCGAACGTCACCGCACGTTTCGATCTGAAGAGACCTCAGGAGTTATCATGGATCCCGTCGCTGCGAAGTACATCGGCGCCGGCCTCGCCTGCCTTGGCATGGCGGGTGCAGGCATCGGCCTCGGCAACCTGTTCGGTCAGTTCCTCGCCGGCGCCCTTCGCAACCCCTCCGCGGCCGACGGCCAGCGCGCCACGCTGCTCCTGGGCTTCGCCCTGACCGAGGCGCTGGGCATCTTCTCGCTGCTCATCGCGCTGCTGCTGCTCTTCGCCGTCTGATCGACGCGCTCGGGGGCCGCGGACACCGCGGCCTCCACCGGGCTCTCACCGCCCGACCAACGGGTGGACGCTTCGCGAACGAGGCGTCCGCCTTCTTCCGTCACCGCGTCGGCGGTGACCTGTGCGAACGGTGTCAGTGTAGCGGTCTCATGGCGCAGCCGAATCCCCTCACCACGCCGCCCCCGGGCGCCGACACGCAGCTCGTGCCCGGCCATGTCGAGCACACGGAAGCACATAGCGGTGCCTTCCCGCCCTTCGAGACCTCCGGGTTCCTGTCGCAGCTGATCTGGCTCGCGCTGGCCTTCGGTCTCCTCTATTACCTCATGGATAAGGTTGCGCTGCCGCGGATCCAGGCGATCCTGCACGCCCGCGCCGAGCGCCTGCGGACCGATCTCGACCAGGCCCAGGCCATGAAGTCCGAGGCCGATGCCGCCGGTCTGGCCTACGAGACCGCGCTTCGCGATGCGCAGGGCAAAGCCCGCGACATCGCCCAGACCACCCGGAACGAGCTGGCCGCCGAGGCCGATGCCAAGCGCAAGGCGCTCGAAGCCGACCTGAACACGAAGCTCTCGTCCGCCGAGGCGACGATCCGCACGCGGACCGAGGCTGCGATGGGCAACGTCCGCAGCATCGCCGGCGAGACCGCGGTGGCGATCGTGGAGCGCCTGACGGGCCAGGCGCCCGATCCGGCGACCCTCGACCGCGCCCTCGACGCCACCGCACACTGAACGGGAACCCACGATGCTGCTCGAAGCCGAATTCTGGGTCGCCGTCGCGTTCGTGATCTTCATGGGGATCGCCTGGAAGGCCGGCGCCTTCTCGACCATGACGAAGGGCCTCGACGGTCGCGCCACCCGCGTCCGCCACGAGCTCGACGAGGCCAAGCGCCTGCGCGAGGAGGCCGCCACCGTGCTGGCCGACTACAAGCGCCGTCGCGCCGAGGCCGAGAAGGAGGCCGAGTCGATCATCGCCAGTGCCCGCGAGGAGGCCAAGCGCGCCGCCGAGGAAGGCCATCGCAAGCTGGACGACTTCCTGGCCCGGCGCACCAAGGCCGCCGAGACCAAGATCGCGCAGGCTGAGGTGCAGGCCGAAGCCCAGGTCCGGGCGGCGGCAGCCGATGCGGCCGTGAAGGTCTCCGAGACCATCCTGCGCGAGCGGATGCAGGGCGATGCCGCGCAGGGCCTGATTCGCGCCAGCCTCGGCGAAGTTCGGACCCGCCTGCGGTCCTGATTCCGAAAGGTCCACGCCGACGAGAAGCCGCCTCCGGGCGGCTTTTTTCGTTTGATTGCCACGGATGCCGGTTCCCGGCCGCGACCCGGTCCCGACGGCGGTGTGGCAGGGACGTCACGGCGTGGGGACGATCCGAAGCGTTGCCGGGAGCACGTAGGGTGAGCCCGGCAGGTGCGCGCCGTCGCCCTCCCGCCGCACGCTGATCGCGTAATCCTGGCGCGGAGAGAGCAGCCCGACCGGGAGGTCCAGCGCGAAACCGCATCGGCCCGTGCCGATACCTTCGATGGCGAGATCCTCGCGGAACAGGTCGGCCCGGCAGCGTCCGAGGATGCGCCGGTCGACCGCCACCAGGATGGCGACCGGAACGTCCGGAGCATCCATCTCCCACGCCCAGCCGACGATGCGGCGATGGCTGAGCACGTCGATACTGCCGCGCATCGTCATGGTGTCGCTTTCCGAAATCAGGCGACCTGCGCCCGACTCCATTCACCCGTTGCATCGAGCCGCATGGCCCCGATCTTGGCTCCGTCGGCCGAACGACGCACCGATACGGTTTGGAAGACGCCGACCGCGAGCGGCACGTCGAGACCCAGGTCGAACCCGTGCCGCCCCTCCCCGATCGCGGCCGCACCGAGATCGGGCCGATCGATCTCCGCCAGCGTCATGGCGACCACGACGCCGTCCAAGAGGACATCCAGGCAGACCGGTCCACTCGGATGCGTGGCATCCTGTGCCCAACCGGCGACGCGCAGGTCGCCGTTCCGGATCTCGCACAAATCCAGGCTGCCTCGGAGATCACCGAAACCCGGCTCGTTCACCGACAGGCCGGCCCGTTGGATCAGGCGACGGGCCAGCGCCGTGAGGGTCGGACCATCCTCCACGCGCTCGGCATAGGGCGCGGCTGTCGGACGCGTTCCCGGCCAGCCCATGCCGCCGTCGAACCGCGCGCGCAGGTCGGCTGCAGGGAAGAAACTCTCGGCCGGTGCTCCCTCGGCCAGCAGCAGGTCATGCGCGTCGAGTTCGACATGCCAGTAGGTCAGGTCGGCCACCGCCTCACCGCGCGTGATGGACCGGCCGTTGACGAGATGGCCCGCGGCGACGAGCAGGCCGTCCAGATGGAGCGCATGGTCCGGCGAGACCCAGAGGTCCCGGAACGGTATGCCGTCCGCCAGGGCACCCGCCGTGATGCGGACGGGCCGGTCCGCTCGCGGAGCGGTCGAGCCGGGATAGCGGCGCGTGCCGATCCAGCGGATCGGCCGAAGCGGCCCGGAGGCGGTCACCACCCGCTGCCCGACCCGGAGATTCTCGACTGCGACCTCACCGTGTTCGGTCAGGATGCGGGTGCCGGTGCAGTAGCACGGCGCCGGAGTGGCGGATGGCGACGATCCGGGCGTGGCCTCCGTGCCGGACGGCGCCGCGGCCGCACCTGTCGCGGGCGATGATGTCGCCGCGCCGGATGTCGGCGACGATGCTGCGGGACCTGACACGGATGACGACGCGGCTGCCCCTCCCCGGATGGGTGACGACCCGACCGCTATCGGGGCGACCGAACGGGCGGCGGCGGCTCCGTAGAGGCCCGGATCGTACCCATCCGGAGACGAAACCCGGCCCTGAGGGACCGCGACCGCGTTCGTGCTGTTGGAGTAGACCCGGATGTAATCGATGTTCGATGTGATCGGGCTTCCCGTGGCGGTCCCTTCGCTCCGGACCGCCAAATCGGCGAGCAGATACATCGGGCTGTGTAGATCCGACGGCGTGATCTGCGATCCGGTCAGCTGGCCGTCGACGTAGAAGCTGATCTTGTCCGCCTGCCAATTCATCCCGTAGGTGTGATAGCCGGATGGATTGTTGAGGCCGGTGACGACTTGCCGATTGGTCTGCCAAGGTATGCCGTTCTGCGGATCGGTCGTGTGGATCGTGCTGTAGACGCTCCGGTCGTCGTTGCCATAATGCTCGACGACGTCCAGTTCCTGGTGACCATTGGTTGCGCTCGACGTCGGACTCTGCTGGTTCGGCAGCAGCCAGAACGCGTCCCAGGCATTCGAATCGTTGGAGAAATCAGCCCGGATCTCGAAGTAGCCGTAGGTCTGCGAGAAGTTGCCCTGCGTGGTGATCAGGCCCGATTCCCAGCTGCCTGGAACGCCCGACGCGGTTCGGTCGGGCACGGCCGTGATCGAGAGCGTGCCGTTCTGGACGCTGAACGGATCGTAGCCTGACGACGGATCCACGAAGGATGAACGCCCGAAGCCGACATCAGCTTTGCCGTCGGCCGTTCGCCATTCGGCGCGGATGTCCGCGTAGGTGGTCCCGGCCCCGTTCGAAGAGATGCTGCGGCTGTTGAACTCGTCGTCGAACGTCAGCCGATAGCCGGACAGATCAACCATTCAGCCGCCCCTTTTAGTCAGATTGTGCGCTATTAAACGCTAATCTCGGCGTTAATCATTGGTCATTAACAATGATTAAATGGTAAACGAAGCGTTACACAATGTCTTCGGCGCGTCGATAAGAGGCGTCTGACGCCGGGCCGCGACCCGACCGGGGATCTGCGTTGGCGCGGCTGTTCCGGGTGGTGCCGCAATGATCCGGATGCCAACCGACGACACCGGGTTCGTCGATCCAACGCCGACGGTCTCTTGTCGACCGTGAAGTCCGCGCTGAGACGACTGACGGCATGGTATGTCCGGACAGCAGGTTGCGAACATCGACGCCGGGACTGCGTTCACCGGGAACGGAAGTTCCGGGAGACGGCATGGCGGACAAGGCGCGGATCGTGATCGTCGGTGGTGGGGTTGCGGGAATCGAGGTGGCCACCAGCCTCGGCCGCGGTGGCAAAGCCGAAATCGTGCTGGCCGATCGCAGCCTGTCACATGTCTGGAAGCCGATGCTTCATACCTTCGCCGCCGGCACCGCCCGGCCCGATCGGCAGAAGGTTGATTTCTTCGCGCAGGCGCGCCGGAACGGCTTCCGGTTCCAGCCCGGGACCCTGATTGGGATCGACCGTGCGACCCGCCGGGTGCGCCTCGCGGTCGAGGCGGCGCAGGGGCGGCCGGACGTCGATCTCGACTACGATCTCCTGGTCCTCGCCATCGGCAGCAGGGCCAACGATTTCGGAACCCCCGGCGTCGCCGAGCACTGCCTGACCATCGATGACCTCACCGAGGCGGAATCGTTCCACCGGCATCTGCGGCGCCACCTGCTGGCCCGGCTCGACAGTCCCGACCGGCTCGAGATCGCCATCGTGGGCGGCGGCGCCACCGGTGTCGAACTGGCCGCGGAGCTGAAGCACGCCATCAACCTGGCGTCGGATTACGGCTCGCCGGATCTGCCGCGCCGGCTGCGCCTGACCCTCATCGAGAGCGGTCCGCGCCTCCTGCCGGCGTTCCCGGAGCGGGTCTCCCGGGCCGCCGCCCGGACCCTGTCGGATCTTGCCGTGGAGGTACGGACCGGCGCCATGGTGACGGGCGCGGACGCATCTGGCTTCACCCTACAGGATGGCAGCCGCATCTCGGCTGGGTTGAAGGTCTGGGCCGCCGGCGTGAAGGCCCCGGACGTGCTCGGTGCCGTCGAGGGGCTGGAGCGGTCGCGGACCGGCCAGCTCACGGTCGGCCCCGACCTGCGCACGACCCGGGACTCGGCGATCGTCGCGCTCGGGGATTGCGCCAGCCTCGTTGACCGCAAGACCGGTAAACCCGTGCCGGCCACGGCCCAGGCGGCGCGCCAGCAGGCGCAGCACCTCGCGTCCCACCTCGGTCGGGCGCTGGCCCGGGGCGACACCGTCGCGACCGAGCTGCCGCCGTTCCAGTATGTCGAGAAGGGCGCCATCGTCTCGCTGGCCGATTTCAACGGATGGGGCACCCTGGGGCGCTACACGTTCGGTGGCGGCCGGCTGAACGGCCTCTCAGCGCGGCTCACGCACGACCTGCTGTACCGGCAGCACCAGATCGGCCTGTACGGCCCCCTCCGTGGGACGATGACCTGGATCCTCGATGACCTCGACCACCTGATCAGCCCGCCGGTGAGCCTCGATTAGCCCCCAGGCACGCGCGAACTGGAGACCGGTTCGGCGTCAGCAAGCGCGTCCGGTCAGTCGGGGCGGTCGCCCTCGACCTCTTTGGTCTCCTCGACCTGCGGGGCGACCTGGCCGTAGTTCAACACCGCCACCAGGGTGACGCCGCCGAAGACGTTGCCGAGCAGCGTCGGCAGGAAGAACCGGTACCCGTAATCCTCGAGCGAGGCCGCGCCGGTGATCAGCAGGTAGAAGGCTTCTACGGAGCCGGCGACGATGTGGGCGAGCCCGCAGAGCGAGACCAGCCAGGTCATCAGCAGGATCACGAACGGCGCCGCGCTGCCGGTGGCCGGCAGGAACCAGACCATCAGGGCGATCATCCAGCCGGCGAAGACCGCCTTCACGAAGGTGGCCCAGAACCCGTGCGCGATGGCGTCGTGGCTGATCTCCGCGAAGGCCTTGAGCACCGGCGGCTCGAACGCACCGGCGCCGGCGAGCACCGCGGCGATGGCCAGCGTCCCGAGGATGTTGCCGCATAGGACGATCAGCCAGAGCCGCACCACCCGGAAGGCGGTCTTCACCGTCCGGTCGTGCAGCAGCGGCAGGATCGGCGTGATGGTGTTCTCGGTGAACAGCTGCTGGCGCCCCAGCACCACGACCAGGAAGCCCACCGCGTAACCCATCGTAGTCACGATCTTGGCCCAGTCGGCCTCCGGCAGGTGGCTCTTGAGCACGCCCGGCACGATCAGCGACAGCGCGATGCTGAGGCCCGCGGCGAAGGCGGAGAGGAACAGGGCGATGCCGTGGCGGCGCAACTCCTCGTCGCCCTCCAGACGGATCACCTCGTGCAGCACGTAGGCGTCGGGGCGGCCGATCTCGGACACCTCCTTCAGCAACTCGTCGCGCCGCGCCTCCTTGTCGGCCCGGTCCCTCTGATCTTGGATCATCCGTTCAGCTCCCTGACGCCACGCGACCGAACGTAAGAGTGTCAGGTCGTGAGCCGCGCCACGAGCGCTTCGACCGCCGCCTTCGCCTCCGTCAGGGCCTGCGCATCCCGGCTGCGCACCACGATCCGGTTGCGGAATCCCTCCGGCGTCAGCGCCGGGTAGGAGCCGATCGACACGGCCGGCCGGGCCCGGGCGATCTCGCCGAGCTCGCTCGCGTACTGACCCTCGGGAAGCCCGACGGCCTCGATGGTCTCGGAGATCATCGCGGCACCGCCTTTCAGCGTCGGCGCGACGGCATCGAGCATGGCCTGCATGATGCTCGGCACCCCGGCCATGACGTGGACGTTGCCGATGCGGAAGCCCGGGGCCTTCGACACCGCGTTGGGGATCAGGTCGGCGCCGAACGGGATCCTCGCCATGCGCAGGCGGGCCTCGTTTAGGTCCTCGGGCTTGTGGCGTTCCAGCAGCATTGCCCGCGCCCGCTCGTCGATGTCGATGCCGACCCCGAAGGCCTGGGCGACGCAATCGGCGGTGATGTCGTCGTGGGTGGGCCCGATCCCCCCGGTGGTGAACAGGTAGGTGTAGCGCGCCCGCAGGACGTTCACCGCCTCCACGATCATCGCGGCCTCGTCGGGCACGATCCGCACCTCGCGCAGGTCGATCCCGGCGGCGGTGAGGAAATCGGCGATGGTGCCGATGTTCTTGTCCTTGGTACGCCCCGATAGGATCTCGTCGCCGATGACGAGGATCGCGGCCGTGATCGGATCGGAAGGCTGGTCCATGGAACTCTGTCGGCGAGGAGCAGGTCGAGGCCGGATCGCGGTCCGGCCGACGGTATCCCGCGCGCATCGGTCTCGCCGCCGCAGCGGTGACACCTTTGGCGGTGGATGTTCTGCAGATAGCGCGTCCGCCGGCCCGGACCACACGAACCCGGAGATATCCCCCCGATGCTGTTCGCCGCGCCGCTCGCGCCCGGTCTGCTGGTGCGGCGCTACAAGCGCTTCCTCGCCGACATCGAAACCGACGACGGCCTCGTCACCGCGCATTGCCCCAATCCCGGTGCGATGCTGGGCCTCAACGTGCCGGGACGGCCGGTCCTGCTCTCCCGCTCGAGCAATCCCGCGCGCAAGCTGCCGCTGACCTGGGAATTGGTGGAGGCCGACCTGCCGGGCGGCCCGCAATGGGTCGGCATCAACACCCTGCGCCCGAACGCCCTGGTGGCCGAGGCGTTTCGCGCCGGCGTGATCGCCTCACTCGCCGGGCACGACGTCTTCCGTCCGGAAGTCCGCTACGCGAAGGCCAGCCGCGTCGATTTCCTGGCGAGCGGCGCGGCCACCGGGCCCTGCCACGTCGAGGTCAAGAACTGCCACCTGATGCGCCGGGCGGGCCTCGCGGAATTTCCGGATTGCATCGCCGCCCGCAGCGCCCGGCACATGCGCGATTTGGCCCAGGTGGTCGTGGATGGCGGCCGGGCGATGGTGATCATCGTGGTGCAGATGCACGCGGAGGCGTTCGACGTCGCGCGGGACATCGACCTGGCCTTCGACCGGGCGTTCCGCGACGCCCGCGCGGCCGGCGTCGCGGTCCATGCCTATCGCTGCACGGTGAGCCCCGCGGGGGTCGCCGTGACCGACGAGATCCCGGTGATCACGCCGCCCTGACCGGTGCCTGGCGCTCGAACATCAGGTTCAGCCGGGAGCGCGAGATCTCGCGATAGCCCAACCTCTCCAGGTGCTTGGGCAGGTCGATCTGCCACTGGCCGGTGCCGTTCTCGATGAGCAGGATGCGGGGGAGCAGCGCTTCCGGCGCCTCGCGCAGGAACGGCTCCAGGATCAGGTCCTCGGCGCCCTCGACGTCGAGCTTGATGGCATCGACCCGGGTCAGGCCTTCGGTTCGCAGGAGGTCGATGAGCGGCACCGCCGGCACGGTGATCCGGGCGCCCTCGTTGGTGCCGACGATCCGCAAGCTCGACTCGCCGCGGTTGCGCGGGTCGATGAACAGGGTCAGCTCGCCCGCCTTGTCGGCCACCGCGCAGGCGACCGCCTTGACGGTGTGGAACGGGTTCTGGGCGATGTTGTAGGTGAGGCGCTCGAATACGTCGGGTTGGGGCTCGACTGCGACGATCCGGGCGGCCGGCCCCGAGAACGCCGCGACGCACAGGGCGTAGGCGCCGATGTTGGCGCCGATATCCAGGAAGACGCAGTCCTTCGGCAGGCGGTCCTGCAGCAGCGCACGCTCCTGCGGATCGAAGAATTGCGGCGTGAACAGCACCTTCTTCTCGCAGTTGTTGTTGTAGGGGTGCAGGCGCATCCGGGCGCCGTAGCGGGTCACGTCGAGGGGCTTGCCCCCCAGTCGCGAGATCGCGATCCGGCGCAGGAACAGCGCTAGGCGCCGCCCATACCAGGACTCGGCCGGGATCCGGTTGGTCCGGCGGGTGATCGCCGCCACGAGGCCGGCCGGTTCGTAGGTGCCGTAGGGCTTGGGATCGGTCATAGCCGGGGCGGTGTGCCAGCCGGCGCCCTCCCCCGCAAGCGGAGCGATCCGCGTTGCCCCCGCGCGGCCCTGTGGTCTAAGCGGAGGCCGAGCTTCGACGGCACGGGTTGCACGGCATGGATTCCTTCGATTCGGACGGCGTGCGGATCGCGTATATCGACGTCCCGCCGGCGGAGGGGGCCGGCACGCCGATCCTGCTGATCCATGGTTTCGCCTCCAACCACGCGGTCAACTGGGTCAACACCCAGTGGGTGCGCGCGCTGACGCAGGCCGGATACCGGGCGATCGCCCTCGACAATCGCGGGCACGGCGAGAGCCAGAAGCTCTACGACCCGGCGGAATACAGCTCGGAGGCCATGGCGGGCGACGCGATACGGCTGCTCGACCATATCGGCATCGAACGCGCGCACGTGATGGGCTACTCGATGGGCGGGCGGATCACCGCCCACATCGCCCTCGACCATGCCGACCGGGTCCGGTCCGCGCTGATCGGCGGGCTCGGCATGCACCTCGTCGAGGGCAAGGGCTTGCCGTCCGGGATCTCGGAGGCGCTGGAGGCGCCCCCCGGCACCCCCGCTCCGAACCCGACCGCCGCGGCGTTCCGCACCTTCGCCGAGCAGACCCGCAGCGACCTTCGCGCGCTCGCGGCCTGCATGCGCGGCTCGCGCCAGACGCTGAGCCGGGCGGAACTCTCACAGATCGAGGTGCCGGTGCTGGTCTCGGTCGGCACCCTCGATACGGTCGCGGGCTCGGGCCCCGCGCTGGCTGCCCTGATGCCGGATGCCCGGGCGCTCGAGATCGAGGGCAAGGACCACTCCACCGCGGTGGGGGCCAAGCCGCACCGGGACGGCGTATTGGCCTTCCTCGCCGCGCAGCCCTGACCGTCAGCTCTTCAGGCGGTAGCCGGTGCGGAAGATGTAGGTCACGAGGCCGAGGCAGATCACCAGAAACAGCATCGTCATCCCGAGGCTGATTGCGATGCTGACATCCGCCTTGCCGAAGAACGCCCAGCGGAAGGCGCTGATCAGGTAGACCACCGGGTTGACGAGGCTCACCGCGTGCCAGAACGGCGGCAGCATGTCGATGGCGTAGAAGCTGCCGCCCAGGAACGTCAGGGGCGTCACCACGAGGAGCGGCACCAGCTGCAGCTTCTCGAACCCGTCCGCCCAGAGCCCGATGACGAAGCCGAACAGGCTGAACGTCACCGCGGTGAGCAGCAGGAAGCCGATCATCCAGACCGGATGGTCGATCCGCAGCGGCACGAACAGCGCCGAGGTCGCCAGGATGATCAGGCCGATCAGGATCGACTTGGACGCAGCCGCGCCGACGAAGCCCAACACCACCTCCAGCGGTGAGATCGGGGCCGAGAGGATCTCGTAGATCGTGCCGGCGAAGCGCGGGAAGTAGATGCCGAACGAGGCGTTCGAGATGCTCTGCGTCAGCAGCGAGAGCATGATCAGGCCGGGCACGATGAACAGCCCGTAGGGCACGTCGTCCACCGCCGAGACCCGCGAGCCGATCGCGGCCCCGAACACCACGAAGTACAGGGTCGTCGAGATCACCGGGGCCAGGATGCTCTGCCCGGCGGTACGCCAGAAGCGGCCCATCTCGAAGCGGTAGATGGCGCGGACGGCCGGCCAGTTCATGCTCATGGTCGCGTTCATATCCGTGCCTCTCCCTCGCGCACCAAGCCGACGAAGATGTCCTCCAGGGAACTCTGCTCCGTCTGAAGATCGCTGAACCGGATGCCGGCAGCGGCGAGGCCGGTGAGCAGGCCGGTGATCCCGGTCCGCTCCGCGCGGGTGTCGTAGGTGTAGACCAGTTCACGGCCGTCGCCGGCGAGCGCCAGCTCGTACTCCGCAAGCTCGGGCGGGATCGCGGTGATCGGGGTCTGGAGCTGCAGGGTCAGCTGCTTGCGCCCAAGCTTGCGCATCAGCGCGGCCTTCTCCTCGACCAGGATGATCTGGCCCCGCCGGATCACGCCGATCCGGTCCGCCATCTCCTCCGCCTCCTCGATGTAGTGGGTGGTCAGGATCACGGTGACGCCCTGCTGGCGCAGGTCGCGCACGAGCCGCCACATGTCCTGGCGCAACTCCACATCGACGCCGGCGGTCGGCTCGTCGAGGAACAGCACCCGGGGTTCGTGCGAGAGGGCCTTGGCGATCAGAACCCGGCGCTTCATCCCGCCCGAGAGGGTCATCAGGCGGCTGTCGCGCTTGTCCCAGAGCGACAGCGCCCGCAGGATCCGCTCGATATGGCCGGGATCGGGCTGCAGTCCGAACAGGCCGCGGGAGAAGCTCACGGTGTTCAGCACCGTCTCGAAGGCGTCGGTGGTGAGTTCCTGCGGGACGAGCCCGATCGCCCGGCGCGCGGCGCGGTAGTCCACGGCGATGTCGTGGCCGTCGACCACCACCGTTCCGGAACTCGCGGTGACGATGCCGCAGACGATATTGATCAATGTCGACTTGCCGGCCCCGTTCGGGCCCAGCAGCGCGAAGATCTCGCCCCGCTCGATGGTGAGGTCGATGCCGCTCAACGCGGTGAAGCCGGACTGATAGGTTTTCGAGAGCTTCGAAATGGAGATGATCGGCATCGGGGCCTGAATGGAATGCGGGGCGTCGTGCACCGGCGACCGCCGGCTCGGCTCTGGGCCCGTCTGCCGCCGCGACGTTCCGCACGGCCTGACGATCGGGTGGGCCTCTGGCGGAAGCGGGCGCCCCTATAGCACGGCGTCTATACGGTTCTCACGCCACCCACGTGCGCAAGCGCACAGCGAGACCGGCGTCATTCCTGAGCGTCGGCGCAGCGAGAGACCAGCGCCAGGCAGTGCCGCCGGGCCTCCGGATCGCGGATGCGCGAAAAGGTCGCCAGGATCGCGTCGCATTCGGCGGCCGTCGGGCCGTCATCGCCTTGCGCGGTGCGGCGGCGAAAGAGCGATACCGGAAGGTCCAGGGTATCGGCGATGTAGCGGAGGAGCTGCGCCCGCTCATCGAGCCGCTCTGCAGCTTCGGAGGATTCGAAGGCGCCTGGCGTGGTCATCGTGCGGTCCAGCTTAAACGGCAGCCGAGCAGGGGTCTGCGCAGCTCGAAAGGCCGACGCTGCTCGGGACGGAATTCGACCCGACCATTCATGAGTTTTCGCGACGCTGCAATCAACCGTTACGCTTCTCGGTAGTCACATGGACCGGAGACGCAGGATTGGTTTTGAGCCGGCCGGTAACGACCGGCTGCGGAGATTGAATACCGCGGTCGATTGAATTGCGCGCCGTCGCCGCTCTTGCATGCCGAAACGCACCGCCGATCGCGAAGATCAGTAGAGGCGTGCTCCCGCTGAGGTCCGGCTGTCGATCCCGGGGCACGGGTTCGTGTGCGGCTGCTGACGCGCCTACGACGAGCCTATCCACCGTGCCGGAGCAAGACGAGCGCGGCCAGTCCGACCAGCGTCGCGAGGCCGAGCATCCTGCGCCATGGGTTGACGCCGCGGACGAGTTCATCGACTGCCCACCAGCCCAGGGCGACATCGGCGCCGATGGCGAGCCAAGATCCCAGGGGCTCGGCGCCGCTTGCCAGCCATGCCGCCAGCGTCAGCGCGAGGAACAACCAGAGCGGCAGGTTCGGCCATTGCGCAATCGTGATGGCGCCGGTCTGCCGGTCCCGGAAAAGCCAGTCGCGCACCCGCAGGAGGGGACTGGTCGATGGCTGCATCATGGTCCGGCGCCCTTCCTGTTGCCGCGCGATCGTGCGGCGGCGCACCGCCGGTCGGCCGAAGCCCCGTTAAGACGAACTCAACAGGCCGGATCGAACTTAACCTTATATCAACCTTACTAATTGGAAAGCGCGGTCCAATCCCTAACAGTTCCTGAAACGACTCGCGAAACAGTCGTTAATCAGACGATAATGCATCGACGGAACGGCGACGAACCGCACCAAGAGGACGGATCCACCATGTGCACTCGCTTCGAAGACCTGAAGTTCATGCTCCTCCTCAGCGCCGTCACGCTGCTCGGCAGCGGCCTGGACGTCATCCTGCGCTGATCGAGGCCGCCACCATCCCGCCCATCTCCGTCGAACCGTGTCTCGCGAAGGCGCGTCCCAAGGCTGATCGTGCCGCCGTTTCCTGAGGCCGCCCGTCACGGCGTTGCTGGGTAGCGACGGGGACATTCACGACACGGGGCGTGGGCGAAAACCATCGGTTCTGCGCGACCGGGGTGGGAACCGCCACCGAAGTCTGGCCGGAGAGGAGGAAACTGCGCAATTCGGCCACCCGCGCCTTCCGCTCCGTACGCATTACGAACGCGGCCACGACGATACCGCTCAGCCCGGCCACTTCGAGAAGCACCGCGACCACGTAACCCGGACCCATTCGTCCCCACCATGTGCGATCCGCGACGCCGAATAAACCGGCGGCCACCTACCCCAGTGGACACTCTTGATTACTAAAATCTTAAAATCTACATCAATTGATAGACTGCCTGGCCGTTTCTGTACTCGTTTCACAGTAGCTGTCGAATTGAAGCTCATCGGCCGGTCGAGCGCTGCTTCCATCGCGCCCGTCGGCGTGCAGGCCTATAGCGCGATCGACGCTCTCTCGACCCGGGCGGGTGGCCTTAATATTAGCCCTGCCCGTGGAAGTTGCTCGTGTCGTGGCCGATGCGAACGATTGAAACGTTTGGCACGGGTAAAGGGGCGCGTGTGGAGCATGCGCCCTCCCGATAGCCGGCGTCGGTGTTGAGCGTCGGCCGTTCGGGGCTGCGCTACCACATATCCAGGGCGACGCGAGCCTCGTCCGACATCCGGCTCTGATCCCACGGCGGGTCGAACACCATCGTGACGGCGCACGATTGAATGCCCGGCACGGCGCTGACGGCGTTCTCGACCCAGCCCGGCATCTCACCGGCGACGGGACAGCCGGGAGCGGTCAGGGTCATGTCGATCGCGACCTTCCGGTCGTCGCCGATATCGACCTTGTAGATCAGGCCGAGCTCGTAGATGTCCGCCGGGATCTCCGGATCGTAGACGGATTTCAGCGCCGCGACGATGTCGTCGGTCAGCCGGTCCAGCTCGGCCGGCGGGATCGCCGATGCGGCTTCGACCGCGGGGGCGTTCGCGCCGCCGGTGATTGTGGCGTCGGTGCTCATGGTTTCACTCTCCCCCGGGCCCGTCCAGACGGCCCCGGTTTCCTCGCGGCACGCGCATCGTCCTCACGATCGTGTTCGGAACGCTGCGCCGATCAGGCGAACATCATCTCGGCTTTGCCGAGCGCCTCGGCAAGGGCATCGATCTCGGCCGGCGTCGTGTAAAGCCCGAACGAGGCCCTGCAGGTCGAGGTGACGCCGAAGCGCGTCAGCAGCGGCATAGCGCAATGCGTGCCGGCCCGCACCGCGACGCCCTGTCGGTCGATCACCGTGGCGATGTCGTGCGCGTGGGCGCCCTTCATCTCGAAGCTGACCACGCCGCCCTTGCCCTTGGCGGTGCCGATGATCCGCAGGGCGTTCATGGCGCCCAGGCGCTCGTGCGCGTAGCGCGTCAGCATCGCTTCGTGGGCCGCGATGTTCTCCCGGCCCAGGCCCAGCATGTATTCCAGCGCCGCCCCGAGCCCGACCGCCTCGACGATCGCCGGGGTCCCGGCTTCGAAGCGATGCGGCGGGTCGTTGTACGTGACCGTGTCCTGGCTGACGGCCCGGATCATCTCGCCGCCTCCCTGGTACGGGGGCAGGCGCTCCAGCCATTCCTTCTTGCCGTAGAGCACGCCGATACCGGTCGGCCCGTAGACCTTGTGGCCGGTGAAGATGAAGAAGTCGCAATCCAGCGCCCGCACGTCGATCGGCTGGTGAACGGCGCTCTGCGCGCCGTCGAGCAGCACCGGAACGCCGTGCGCATGCGCGATGCGGACGATCTCCTCCGCAGGCGTCACCGTACCCAGCACGTTCGACATGTGGGTGATCGCCACCATCCTGGTGCGCGGCGTGAACAGCTTCTCGTATTCCTCGACGAGGAAGTTGCCGTCCTCGTCCACCGGCGCCCACTTGATCACGGCCCCGCGCCGCTCGCGCAGGAAGTGCCAGGGCACGATGTTGGAGTGGTGCTCCATGATCGACAGGATGATCTCGTCACCCTCGCCGATCAGCCCGGCCCAGCCCATGCTGGAGGCCACGAGGTTGTAGGCCTCGGTGGCGTTGCGGGTGAAGATGATCTCGTCGGTGGAGGCGGCGTTGAGGAACTGGCGCGTGGTCTCCCGGGCGCCCTCAAACCCTTCCGTGGCGGCGTTCGCCATGAAGTGCAGGCCGCGGTGGACGTTGGCGTAGCCGGTCTCCATGCAGGAGACCATCGCGTCGATGACCTGTCTGGGCTTCTGGGCCGAGGCCGCGTTGTCAAGATAGACCAGCGGCTTGCCGTAGACTGTCTGCGACAGGATCGGGAAGTCCTTCCGGACCGCCTCGACATCGTAGCCGGTGGTGAGGACGGGTGCGTTCATTGTCGCGACCTTCTGGGACCTCGAGTCCGTCCCATGGGCCACCTCGATCCGAGGGGCCGAAGCGAAGCGAAGGTCTCGAAGGAGGCCTCCGGAAAGGGCGTCGCGACCCCGATGACCCGCGAACGGGGCTCGGGATTCGCGGAGCCGGCCGATCCTGCGGGAGGACCGGCCGATCGTTCAAGCGCGTGCAGCGAGCCAGGCTTCGATCTCGCCGATCAGCGCCGCGCGGGCACCCTCGTGCGTGACCGATTCGATCGCCTCGCCGACGAAGGCCTGTACCAGGAGGCTCTCGGCCACCGAGCGCGGCAGGCCACGGGCCATCAGGTAGAACAGCAGGTCCTCGTCCGGGGCGCCACAGGTTGCACCATGGCCGCAGGCGACGTCGTCGGCGAAGATCTCCAGCTCCGGCTTGTTCATCATCTGCCCCTCGTCGTTGAGGAGCAGGCAGTCCGACTTCATCTTGCCGTCGGTCTGCTGCGCAGCCTGTCGGACGATGATCTTGCCCTGGAATACCCCGGTGGCATCCCCGTCGATCACCGTCTTGAACATCTCGCGGCCGATGCCGCCCACGGCCGCGTGGTCGGCCAACAGGGTCGAGTCGGCCAGCTGCCCGTTGCCCAGCATCGCCGCGCCGTTGACCACGGCGTTCACGTTTTCACCGGCGACGTGCATGTAGATCTGGTGGCGCGACAGGACGGCACCGGTGACCAGGTTGACCGTCTCCAGCCGGGACTCGTCGTCGAGGCGCACGCTGATCGTCGAGAGTGCGATGGCGGCGTTACCCTCCCGGTTGAGCCGGGCATGGCGGAAGACGGCCTGCTTGCCGACCCGCACGTCGAGCGCATCGTTCGGCTGGTAGGTCAGGCCGTCCGGACCCTCGTGGCTCTCCAGCATGGTTATCTCGGCGCCGTCGCCGAGATCGACCAGGACCCGCGTCGCCGTGGAGAAACCCTCGGAGCCGCTGCCGATGAAGCGCAGATGCAGGGCCCGCTCGATCTTGGTACCAGGAGCGACCGAAATCAGCGCGCCGTCGGCCAGGAAGGCGGTGTTGAGCTGGTAGATCGGGTTCTCACGAGCCTGCTCCACCGGCGCGAGCAGCCGGAGGCGGGTGTCGCTCTTGCCCATCGCATCGTTGAGCGGCGTTACGGTGAGGCCGGCCGGCAGCCCGTCGAGGTCCGACAGCGGACGGACGAGATGGCCGTTGACGAAGGTCAGATGCGCCGCGTCGAGGCCGGCAAAGCCCTTGGCGGATGCCGCGGCGGCCTGGGCGGCTTCCGCAGACGGGGCCTCGGCCGGCGGTACGGCCTCCTTCATGGCGGCGCGCAGGTCGGTGTACTTGAACGCCTCCACCCGCCGGCTGGGAAGGCCGGCGGCCTCGAAGAAGCGGAACGCCTCCTCGCGGGCGATCGCCTCTTCCGAGGCGAAGCCCTTGCGAGCAGCCTCGAACAGGCTCGACAGCCCGGTCTCGGCGCTGGTGCGCAGGTTCTGGATCTCGGCCATGGGCTTACGCGGCCTCGTTGGTGCGGTACTCGGCGTAGCCAGACGCCTCGAGTTCGAGCGCCAGTTCCTTGCCGCCGGTCTTCACGATCAGGCCCTTCGACATGACGTGCACGGTATCGGGCACGATGTGGTTGAGCAGGCGCTGGTAGTGGGTGATCACCAGGAACGAGCGGCCCTGGGCCCGGAGCGCGTTGACGCCCTCGGAGACGATGCGCAGGGCGTCGATGTCGAGGCCGGAATCGGTCTCGTCGAGCACGCAGAACTTCGGCTCCAGCAGCGCCATCTGGAGGATCTCCATGCGCTTCTTCTCACCGCCGGAGAAGCCGACGTTGAGGGCGCGCTTGAGCATCTCCTTGTTGATCTCGAGCTTGTCGGCGGCGGTGTTGACCTTGCGGATGAAGTCCGGCGTCGAAATCTCGCCCTCTCCGCGGGCGCGGCGCTGGGCGTTGAGGCAGGCCTTGAGGAAGGTCATGGTGCCGACGCCGGGAATCTCCAGCGGGTACTGGAACGCCAGGAAGACGCCGGCCGCGGCGCGCTCGTCGGCGGCCATCTCCAGCACGTTCTGCCCGTCGAGCAGGATCTCGCCGTCGAGGACCTCGTAGTCCTCCTTGCCGGCGATGACGTAGGACAGGGTCGACTTGCCCGACCCGTTCGGCCCCATGATCGCCGCGACCTCGCCGTCGTTCACGGTCAGGTTCAGGCCGTTCAGGATGCGGTTGTCCTCGATCTGCACGACGAGGTTCTTGATTTCCAGCATGTTAGTTCAAGTCCTATCGAACGGCGGATCGGGTTGATGCACCGACCGCGTGCCGTCAGTTCCTTATCGCCGTCACCGAGACGGCCATTTCGAAGGCCTTCAGCTCCGGATGCGGCGCATGAACACCTTCGCGCAATCCGGTCGGCGACCGCGGGGATGCCGCGATCGCCATGGGTATCGACGCCCGTCGGACCTTAGCCGACCGAGCCTTCGAGGCTGATCGAGATCAGCTTCTGGGCCTCGACGGCGAACTCCATCGGAAGCTGCTGCAGTACGTCCCGGACGAAGCCGTTGACGATGAGCGCGGTCGCCTCCTCCTCGGAGAGGCCGCGCTGCAGGCAGTAGAACTTCTGGTCCTCGGAGATCTTCGAGGTGGTCGCCTCGTGCTCGAACACCGCGGACGCGTTCTTCGACTCGATGTAGGGCACGGTGTGCGCCCCGCACTGGTCGCCGATCAGCAGCGAGTCGCAGTTGGTGAAGTTGCGGGCGTTCTTGGCCTTCTTGTGGGCCGAGACCAAGCCCCGGTAGGTGTTCTGCGAACGCCCGGCGGAGATGCCCTTCGAGATGATCCGGCTGGTGGTGTTCTTGCCGAGGTGGATCATCTTGGTGCCGGAATCGACCTGCTGCATGCCGTTCGATACTGCGATCGAGTAGAACTCGCCGCGGGATTCGTCGCCACGCAGGATACAGGACGGGTACTTCCAGGTGATCGCCGAGCCGGTCTCGACCTGGGTCCAGGAGATCTTGGAGCGGGCGCCGCGGCAATCACCGCGCTTGGTGACGAAGTTGTAGATGCCACCCTTACCTTCGTTGTCGCCCGGGTACCAGTTCTGGACCGTCGAGTACTTGATCTCGGCGTCGTCCAAAGCGACCAGCTCGACCACCGCGGCGTGGAGCTGGTTGTCGTCGCGCTTCGGGGCGGTGCAGCCCTCGAGGTACGAGACGTACGAGCCCTTGTCGGCGATGATCAGCGTGCGCTCGAACTGGCCGGTGTCGCGCTCGTTGATGCGGAAGTAGGTCGACAGCTCCATCGGGCAGCGGACGCCCGGCGGGATGTAGACGAACGAGCCGTCGGAGAAGACCGCAGAGTTCAGCGTCGCGAAGAAGTTGTCGGTCGAGGGCACCACCGTGCCCAGGTACTTCTTCACCAGCTCGGGATATTCCTGCACGGCCTCGGAAATCGGCATGAAGATCACGCCGGCCTTCGAGAGTTCCTTCTTGAAGGTCGTGGCCACTGAAACCGAATCGAACACGGCGTCGACTGCGACGCGGCGCTCCGGCGCGATGCCTTCCAGCACCTCGACCTCACGCAGCGGGATGCCGAGCTTCTCGTAGGTCTTCAGGATCTCCGGATCGATCTCGTCGAGCGACATCGCCGCCGGGCGCTTGGGCGCGGCGTAGTAGTAGATGTCGCTATAGTCGACCTTGTCGTACGCGACCCGCGCCCACTCCGGCTCCTTCATGGTGAGCCAGCGGCGATAGGCGTCGAGGCGCCATTCGAGCAGCCATGCCGGCTCGTTCTTCTTGGCCGAGATGAAGCGCACGACGTCCTCGGAGATGCCCTTGGCGGACTTCTCCATCTCGATGGTGGTCTCGAACCCGTACTTGTACTGGTCGAGGTCGATCGAGCGGACCCGGTCGATTGTTTCCTGCACGGCAGGCATGAGCATCTCCTGGCAAGCCCGGTTTCAAGGACCGGGAAGCGTCTTTCGGAAAGCGTGGGACGCGGCTGATTCAGGCCGCGTACCCTCGCCGCTTATATAGGGGCTGCAAGACCCGTTCGAAGGCGTCGAGAAAGCATGACGCATCCTCGTCCACCGTGTTCCAGCCGAGGCTGACGCGCAGCGCGCGCCCGGCAAGCTCGGGCGCGACGCCCATCGCCGACAGTGTCGCCGAACGTGCGACTTTGCCCGACGAGCAGGCCGAGCCCGACGACACCGCCACGCCGGCGAGGTCGAAGGCGATCAGGGCGGCGGGCGCGTCGAGGCCCGGAACCGCGAAGCTCAGCGTGTTCGGCAGTCGCGGCGCGCCGGCCGCGAACAC
Organism: Methylobacterium sp. CM6246; assembly: GCF_054818005.1. Lineage (NCBI taxonomy): Bacteria > Pseudomonadati > Pseudomonadota > Alphaproteobacteria > Hyphomicrobiales > Methylobacteriaceae > Methylobacterium > Methylobacterium sp. CM6246. Next base: position 2,540,651 of record NZ_JBTXKY010000001.1, on the reverse strand, counting down.
CACGGCCTCCGGGGCGCGGACGCGCAGGCCGGCTTCGATCCGGTCGCGCAAGCCGGCGAGGCGAACGCCCTCCGGCACGAGGGCTTCGGTCGCGATCCGGGCGGCCTCGCCCATACCAACGATCGCCGGCAGGCACTCGGTTCCGCAGCGCTGGCGCCGCTCCTGCCCGCCACCGCGGAGGAACGCCGCGTCCAGGGCGACATCGTCGGCCAGGATCATCGCGCCGACCCCCTTGGGGGCCGCGAATTTGTGCCCCGACAGCGTGAGCGCGTCGATTCCCAGGGTCGCCATGTCGAAGGCGACCTTGCCGACCGCCTGAACGGCATCGGTGTGGACCAGGGCCCGGCCATGCGCGCGGGCCAGGGCGACGACGTCGGACAGGGGCTGGATCGCGCCGGTCTCGTTGTTGGCCGCATGGACCGAGATCAGCACGCTCTCGTCCGCGAGCGCGCCGAGGCGTCGTTGGAGGACGAGGAGATCGATCACGCCCTCGGGTGTGACCGGTATTTCCTCGACCGCCCCATGAGAGAATCGGTGGCCTGCGGCAACGCAGGGGTGCTCGGTGGCGGAATGGAGCAGCCGCGTCGGCTTCGGCTGGCCGCGCCGGCCGAGGGCGCCGGACAGAACCGCATTCGCGGCCTCCGTCCCGCCGCTGGTGAACACCACCTGCGCCGGCCGGGCATTCACGAGGGCCGCGACCTGACCGCGGGCCGCTTCCAGCGCGGCGCGGGCAGCGCGGCCCTCTTGATGGATCGAGGACGGGTTGCCGGGCAGCATCAGCGCGCGCGCCACCGCTTCCGCCACGGCGGGGCGGACGGGGGCGGTCGCGTTGTGATCGAGATAGGCGCGGGCCCGGCTCATGCTGATTCCGTGTGGTCCCCTGCATACGGCGCGTGACAATTCCTTGCCCGCGGGCCGGCTCGCCGTGCTAAGGCGCGCCGACAAATGAGATGTCGCCAACCGAACGGCTGGTGCAGAGAACTGGCACCGCGTGCCCGCTCACCTACATTAGAATAGTTCTAATCGCCTAGAACTGTTCTAAGAGCGTTTGTATGGTGTGCGTGCGGCGAGTCAAGGCTGCCTCTTCACTGCCCGAGATCGCGCGGCCGGCGACCGCTGAAACGAGAGTTGAACGATGCCTGAAGTCATCTTCACCGGCCCGGCCGGACGTCTGGAAGGCCGCTATCAGGCCCCCAAGAAGCGCGGCGCGCCGATTGCCATCGTCCTGCACCCGCACCCCCAGTTCGGGGGTACGATGAACAATCAAATTGTGTACAATCTTTTCTACACCTTCGCCAATCGCGGCTTCGCAGCCCTGCGTTTCAATTTTCGCGGGGTCGGCCGCAGCCAGGGCGCGTTCGACCACGGTTCGGGTGAGCTCTCCGACGCGGCCGCGGCCCTCGACTGGGTGCAGTCGGTCAACCCGGAGGCGAAGTCGTGCTGGATCGCCGGCGTGTCGTTCGGCGCCTGGATTGGCATGCAGCTGCTGATGCGGCGTCCCGAGATCGAGGGCTTCATCTCGATCGCCGCGATGGCCAACCGCTTCGACTTCACCTTCCTGGCCCCCTGCCCCTCCTCCGGCCTGTTCGTGCACGGCTCCGAGGATCGCGTCGCGCCGGCCCGGGACGTCATGCCGGTGATCGAGAAGGTGAAGGTGCAGAAGGGCGTGATCATCGAGCACCAGATGGTCGAGGGCGCCAACCACTTCTTCGACGGCAAGGTCGACGAACTGACTCAGACGGTGGACACTTACCTCGACAAGCGCCTGGGGAAGCGTGAGGAGGCCGCCTGACGCCGCAGGTCCCGCGCCTTGACGGGGGCAGGCCCGGGGAATACGGCGCGGGCTTCGAACGTCGCGACTGAACCTTTGCAGGTCTGATGACTGAAAGCTTGTCCGACCAACCCGTGGTGCTGCTGGTGGAGGATGACGGCCTCCTGCTCATGGAGGCGTCCGATACCCTGGCGGATGCCGGCTTCACCGTGCTGGAGGCCAGCCACGCCGACAAGGCGCTGAAGGTCCTGGAAAACCGCGACGATGTCGGCGTCCTGATGACGGATGTCGACATGCCGCAGGGCTCGATGGACGGGTTCGCCCTGGCCCGCCTCGTGGCGCATCGCTGGCCGACCATCCCCGTCCTCGTCGTATCCGGCATGGGCACCCCCGGCCCCAACGACATGCCGGAGGGGGCCCGCTTCATTCCGAAGCCCTACGAGCCCACGACCCTGGTCCGAACCCTGCAGGCCTTCATCCGTCGCGCGGCGTGAAGCCTCCTCCGGCTCGGGCGCGTCGACGATCCGGGCGCCGTACAGCCGACCGAGAGCCATGACGGATACCAGCCGACAGCACCGCTTCGCGACCCGGGCCATCCATGCCGGCGCGGCGCCCGATCCCGCCACCGGCGCGCGGGTCCAGCCGATCTACTTCACCAACGGCTTCGTGTTCGATTCCACCGAGCAGGCGGCGGACATCTTCGCGGGCCGCCGGTCCGGGTTCTCGTACTCGCGCGGGTCGAACCCGACGGTGGCCGCCCTGGAGCGCCGGGTCGCCGACTTGGAGGGCGCCAAGGCCGGCGTCGCGGTCTCCTCCGGGCAGTCGGCGATGATGCTGGTGCTGATGACCCTGATGAAGAGCGGCGACGCCTACGTGGCCTCGCCGCGGCTGTTCGGCGGCTCGCTGGGCCTGATGCGCCGACTCGACGGCCGCTACGACCTGAAGCCCCGCTTCGCCGCCGGCATGCGGCCGGAGGATTTCGAGGCGGCGATCACGCCAGAATGCCGGGCCATCTTCTGCGAGTCGATCGTGAACCCGTGCGCCTCGGTGGTGGACCTCGACGGGATCGCCGCGGTAGCCCGTCGCCACGGCCTGCCCCTCGTGGTCGACAACACCCTGGCCTCGCCGGCCCTGATCCGGCCGATCGAGCACGGTGCGGACATCGTCTGGCACTCGACCTCGAAGTTCTTGAGCGGTTCGGGCCAGACCATCGGCGGCATGATCTGCGATGCCGGCTCCTTCGACTGGACCCGGACCACCGGCTACAACCTGATCACCGACCCCTGGCCGGACTACGACGGCTTGGTCCTGACCAAGAGCTTCCCCGAGACACCCTTCGCGGCAGCCTGCCGGTTCTTCGGCCTGCGCGATCTCGGCCCCGGTCTGTCGCCGATGAACGCCTTCCTGACCCTGATGGGCATCGAGACCCTGCCGTTGCGCATGGAACGCCACTGCGCCAACGCGCGGGCCGTGGCAGCCTTCCTGAAGGACCACCCGGCGGTGGCCTGGGTGAGCTATCCCGGACTGCCGGGGCAGATTGGGGAAGACCTCGCCCGGCGCTACACCCCGCAGGGACCGGGCTCGATCTTCACCTTCGCGCTGAAGGGCGGTGAGCCGGCGGCCCTGGCGTTCATCGCCGGGCTCGAACTGATCTCGCACTTGGTCAACATCGGCGAGATCAAGTCGCTGGCGATCCACCCGTCCTCGACGACGCACCGGCAATTGCCCGAGGGCGAGAAGGCCGCCGCGCAGGTCGGCCCCGAGACCGTGCGTCTCTCGATCGGCCTGGAGAACGAGGCCGACCTGATCGCCGACCTCAGCCAAGCCCTCGACAAGCTCGGCTGAGAGGGGATCGCTCCCCTCCCCTCTGTTGGCCCGATGTGGAGCGGTGCTACCGCCGCCGCTCCAGGATCGACACGTAGTTGGCCACCGCGGCCCCGCCCATGTTGAAGATCCCTGCCAGGTTCGCGCCTGGGACCTGCATCTCGCCCGCCTCGCCCATGAGCTGGAGGCAGGCCATCACGTGCATCGAGACGCCGGTGGCGCCGACCGGATGGCCTTTGGACTTCAGCCCGCCCGACGGATTGATCGGCAGCCGGCCGCCCTTCTCGGTCAGCCCCTCGCGGACGACGCGATAACCCTGGCCGGGTTCGGCCAGCCCCATCGCCTCGTACTCGATGAGTTCGGCGATGGTGAAGCAATCGTGCGTCTCCACGAACGACAGGTCGTCGTTGCCGATCCCGGCCTGCGCGCGCGCCTTCTCCCAGGCGAGCCGAGCGCCCTTGAACGCGGTCGGGTCCCGGCGCGACAGGGGGAGGATGTCGTTGACGTGCGCACGGGCGCGGAAGCCGACGGCGCGGGCCAACCCTTCCGCCGTCTCGGCATCGGCCACCACCAGGGCGGCGGCGCCGTCGGAGATCAGCGAGCAGTCGGTGCGCCGCAGCGGTGCCGCCACGTAGGGGTTCTTCTCGGAGACTTTGTTGCAGAACTCGAAGCCCAGGTCTTTCCTGAGCTGCGCGTAGGGGTTGCCTACACCGTTGCGGTGGTTCTTGGCGGCGATCCGGGCCAGTTCCTCGCTGCGGTCGCCGTAGCGCTGGAAGTAGCCGGCCGCGATCCGCCCGAACACGCCCGCGAAGCCGCCCTCGATGTCGGCCTCCTCTTTCCGGTAGGAGGCGCCGAGCAGGATGTCGCCGGTCTCGGCCACGGATTTCGCCGTCATCTTCTCGGCGCCGACCACCAGGGCGATCCGCCCGCGGCCGCTATCGACGAAATCGAGGGCCGCGTAGAGCGCCGCCGAACCGGTGGCGCAGGCGTTCTCCAGATGCGTCGCCGGTGCATGGGCGAGGCCCGGCCGAGTGAGCGCGACCTGCGACCCCTCGAAGCCCTGCTTCGAGAAGCCGGTGTTCATGACGCCCACATAGATCCCGTCGACCTGGGAATCCTCGACGCCGGCATGAGCCAACGCCTCGCCGGACACCCGCGCGATCAGGCCCTCGACATCCGGCTCCTCGAGCTTGCCGAACGGTGTGTGGGCCCAGCCCACGATACAGGCGCGCGTCATGCTCTTCGACTCCTCCCGATTCTTCACCGAACGATGGCCCCGGCGTGCCCGGGGATCAAGCGGCCGGCCTCAGCCCGGCTCGCCCTCCCCGATCAGGAAGTCGAAGTCGCATCCCTCCGGCGCTTGCGTGACGGTGCGCCGGTAGAGTGCCTTGTAGCCACGCTTGGGAGCGGGCGGCGGTTGATGGCCGGCGAGGCGGCGGGCGATCTCGGCCTCGTCCACCAGCAGGTCGATCCGCTTGTCGCGGATCGACAGGCGGACCCGGTCGCCGTCGCGCACGGCTCCGAGCGGACCGCCGATGGCCGCCTCCGGGGCGATGTGCAGCACGATCGACCCGAAGGCGGTGCCGGACATCCGGGCGTCCGAGATCCGCACCATGTCCTTCACCCCCGCCCTGGCGAGTTTCTTGGGGATCGGCAGGTAGCCCGCCTCGGGCATGCCGGCGGCGTGCGGCCCGGCATTCTGCAGCACCAGCACATCCCCCGGCGCCACGTCGAGGTCCGGGTCGTCGATTCGGCGGCTCAGGTCTTCGAGGCCGGTGAACACCACCGCTCGCCCCTCGGATTCGAACAGCCCCGGCGTCGCGGCGGCGCGCTTGAAGATCGCTCCGTCCGGGGCCAGGTTGCCGCTGAGCGCCACTAGGCCGCCTACCGGGGAGACCGGATCGTCGATGGCTCGGATCACCGCGCGGTCGACCCAGCCGGCCGGTTCGTCCAGACGCTCGGCCAGGGTGCGGCCCTCCACGTCCACGGTGTCGAGATGCAGGAGCGGGCGCAGCTCTCGCAGCAGCGCACCCATGCCGCCCGCGGCGTGGAAATCCTCCATGTAGCCCTCGCCCACGGGCTTCAGGTCGACCAGCACCGGGGTCTCGTCCGAGATTTCGTTGAAGCGCCCGGACGGGATGCGGATTCCGAGGCGCCCGGCGATGGCCGTGAGGTGCACGATGGCGTTGGTGGAGCCCGATACCGCCATCAGGACCCGGATCGCGTTCTCGACCGATCTCTGCGTGATGACCTGCGCCGGCGTGATCTTGGTCTGGATCAGCCGCACCGCGGCGCGTCCGGTCTCTTCGGCGGCCACCAGCCGGTCCGAATGCACGGCCGGGATCGCGGCGGTCCCGGGCAGCGACATGCCGAGCGCCTCGGCGATGCAGGCCATGGTCGAGGCCGTGCCCATCACCGCGCAGGTGCCGGCCGTGACCGAGAGCCGGCCCTCGACCTCGGCGATTTCCTCCGAATCCACCGTTCCAGCCCGGTACTTGGCCCAGAAGCCCCGGCAATCCGTGCAGGCGCCGAGCCGCTGGCCGCGATGACGGCCGGTGGACATCGGGCCGGTCACGACCTGGATCGCGGGCAGGCCGGCCGAGGCCGCCCCCATGAGCTGAGCCGGCACGGTCTTGTCGCAGCCGCCGATCAGGACCACCGCATCCATCGGCTGGGCCTGGATCATCTCCTCCGTGTCCATGGCCATGAGGTTGCGGTACATCATGCTGGTCGGGTTGAGGAAAACCTCTCCGAGCGACACGGTCGGGAACGGCAGCGGCAGGGCCCCGGCAGCCAGCACCCCGCGCGAGACCGCCTCGACCAGTTCCGGCATGCCGCGATGGCAGTTGTTGAACCCGGACGGCGTCATGGCGATGCCGACCACCGGCTTGTCGAGGAGCGTGCGCGAGATGCCCATGGACCGGGCGAAGGAGCGGCGCAGGTAGCGAGCGAAATCGCGGTCGCCGTAATTGGTCAGACCCCGGTCGAGGCCGTGGGGTTCGGCGGTGACGGCGTCTTCGCTCATCGCTTCGATTCCTGAGACGGGTTTCTGCTCAGCGCAGGTGAAACGCGATCCAGGCGACCGCGCCGAATACCATGGCGGTGATCAACCATTGTGCGAATACGCGATAGCGGATTCTCACGCCGCGAAAAGCTCCGGATGGCGGGCGCGCAGCGCCAGGACCAGCGTCAACGTCTTGAGATCGGTGAGTTCGGCCCGGTCCGCCATCCCGGCGAGGTCAGCGAGCGGCATTTCCACAATCCGGATGTTCTCGTGCTCGCCCTCGGCGCCGCCGCCGTCCTCGGCGCGGTCGGCCTTGCCGTAGGGGGCGAGGTAGAGATGCAGCTTTTCGGTGGTCAAGCTGGCGCAGGAATAGGTCGCGCCGACGAATTCGAGCGCGTGCAGGCGCAAGCCGACCTCCTCCAGCACCTCCCGGCGGCCGTTCTCCTCCGGGCTGCCGTCGTCGATGAGGCCGGCCGGCGCCTCCAGTTGGACCTGCTCGCCGGCCGCGAACAGGGGTGGCACCCGCAGCTCCCGCACCAGCGTGGCGACCCGCCGCTCCGGATCGTAGGGTAGAACACCAACCGAATTGCCGTGATCCTCGATCTCGCGCTCGACCACGGCGCCGTCTGCGAGACGCACCTTGGCGATCCCGAATCGGCTCCAGCCCTCGTGGACGAACCGGACGTCCAGGATCTCGGCTTTCATGACGTATCCCCGCCCGTGGGCCGCCGCGCGGCACAGAAGGCCCTACACCAGGATGGGCAATCCGGTTCCGAAGAAGGTGCTGCGCATGTAACGCTCAGGCACGGCGGCTTTCGGCCGACACGCGCTCCGGCCGCTCGCGGCTCGACCTGGTTCGCTAGGGCTGTTTAGGGAGGAAAGTGGTGCCGGAGGAGGGATTTGAACCCCCGACCTTCGCTTTACGAAAGCGCTGCTCTACCACTGAGCTACACCGGCAACCGGCGAGATCGGCGCACCGATCTCGAACCTCTGCCCCGAGCGCCCCGAGGGCCGTTCGAGCCAGACCTCCGTGACGGTTTGCGCCGTCCCGGACGTGGCAGGCTCATAGCGGTCCGACCGGCGCAAGGCAAGGCCGATGGTCGGATGAAGACCCTCAGGCCTGACGATCGGCAGCCAGTTCGTCCAGCAGGAACGCCCGCACCTCCCCCCGGTCGATCCCTGGAGCGATGAAGCTCTGGCCGATGCCGCGGGCAAGGATGAAGGTCAGGGCGCCGTTGCGGACCTTCTTGTCTTGGGCCATCGCTTCGAGGATGGCGTCGGCGTCGCCGCATCCGCCCGGAACCGCCTGGAGGCGGGTCGGCAGGCCGGCGAGCGCCAGGTGGTTGGCGACGCGGCCGGCATCCTGCCCGGCGCAGAGCCCGAGCCGGGCCGAGAACCGGAAGGCCAGGGCGAGACCGATCGCGACGCCCTCTCCATGGACCAGCCGAGCCGACTCGTAGCCCGTGAGCCGCTCCAGGGCGTGCCCGAACGTGTGTCCGAGGTTGAGCAGCGCGCGCTCGCCGTCCTCGCGTTCGTCCCGGGTCACCACGCTGGCCTTGGCCCGGCAGCATGCGGCCACGGCCTCGTCACGCTCCGGTCCGCCCGCGAAAATCCCGCGCCAGTTGGCCTCGCACCAGTCGAAGAAGCCGGCATCGGCGATCAGCCCGTACTTGGCGACCTCGGCGTAGCCGGCACGCATCTCGCGCTCGGACAGGGTGTCGAGGGCCCCCGTGTCGGCCAGCACCAGGCGCGGCTGATGGAAGGCGCCGATCAGGTTCTTGCCGAGCGGCGCGTTGATCCCGGTCTTGCCGCCCACCGAGGAATCGACCTGGGCGAGCAGGCTGGTTGGGACCTGCACGAAGCGTACGCCCCGGCGCAGGGTGGCAGCCGCGAAACCGGCGAGATCCCCGACCACGCCGCCCCCGAGGGCGACCACGAGATCGCCGCGTTCGACCTTCAGCGCCAGCAGGCCGTCGCAGACCTGCGCGTAACCCGCGTAGGATTTCGAGCTTTCGCCGGGCGCCACCGTGACGAAACCCGCGTTCAGGCCCGCCCGCTCCAGGCTGTCGCGCAGCCGCTCGCCATAAAGCGCCCCGACATTCTCGTCGGTGACGATCGCCGCCCGCCGGCCCCCGAGGGCCGCCACCTGAGCGCCGGCCATCTCGATCAGGCCACGCCCGATCAGGATGTCGTAGTCGCGCCCGGCATCGAGGGGCACGTGGACCGTCAGGGGAACCGGTTGGGTCGATGGCTCGGTCACGGACAGGCTCGCTTGGGCGTCACTGGGCGTCACTGGGCGGCGATGGGGCGCGGGGCGGCGGCATTCATGTGGGCGTCCAGCGCCTCCAGCACGTCCTGGACGACCCGGTCGTGCGAGACCTCCCGGGAGATCACCACCACGTCGGCGGCCGCGTAGACCGGGTGGCGGACCGCCATCAGGTCGCGCATCGTCGCCTCGGGATCGTCGGTGTGGAGCAGGGGCCTGTTGCCGCGCTTGCGCACCCGCCGCATCAGCACGTCGAGATCGGCCTTCAACCAGACCGAGATGGCGGATTCCCGGATGCGCACCCGCGTCGCCTCGCGCAGGTAGGCGCCGCCGCCGGTGGCCAGCACGAGGGGGCCGGCACGCAGGAGGCGCGAGATCACGCGCTCTTCGCCGTCGCGGAAGCTCGGCTCGCCGTAGATCGCGAAGATATCGGGGATGGTCAGGCCGGCCGCCGCCTCGATCTCGCTGTCGGCATCCTTGAAGATCAGTCCGAGCCGACTGGCCAAGCGCCGGCCGACCGTGCTCTTGCCCGCCCCCATCAAGCCGACGAGCACGATCGAGCGCAGGCCCAGCGCCCGGCGCAGGCGCGCCTCGATCGGTTCCCCGACGTCCTCTTCGTTCATCGACGGCAGCATCGCATGATCGTGGCGTCTCCGGCTCCCTATCGCCGCCCCGTACGCGCCTCGCCGGGGGGCTTCCAATCCTGTGCCAGGCTCTTAGCGCGATTCAAGCGGCCTGCGAAACGCATCGCTGTGTCCTTCCAGGCCTTGTCAGCGCCGTGATCGCATGTTCGAAACCGAGCCTTCGTGACATTTCGGGGGAGATTTCCGCGCGCTCCCTCCCCGTCGACTGCGCTCGTCTGCCCGAGGTTCGACCGACGTGCCGACCCTGTTCCGTTTCTTCGCTACCCTCGCGATCCTGGCCGGCCTCGTCTTCGCGGCGATGTTCGCGCTGGCGAACTTCGTGGTGCCGACCCCCCGGGAGATGACCGTGACCATCCCGGCCTCGAAGCTCCAACCGGGCAGCCGTTGAGCGCGGCCGTCGCCGGCGGCGCGGCTCCGCCCCCGTCCCCGGAGGTCGCCGCCTATCTCGACATGCTGGCCGCCGAGCGCGGTGCCGGCGCCAACACGCTGGCCGCCTACAGGCGCGACCTCGACGATTACCTCGCCTATCTCAAGCGCGCGGGCATCCCGCTCGAAGAGGCCGACACCCACAGCCTCCGGGCCTTCGTCGCCGACCTGGAGACACGGGGGTTGATGGCGTCGTCGGCGGCGCGGCGCCTGTCGTGCGTGCGCGGCTTCCACAAGTTTCTCTACGCCGAGGGATACGCCGAAGCCGATCCGAGCGTCGCGGTCTCGGGACCGCGCCGGGGCCGCACGCTCCCGAAAGTGCTGTCGATCGCCGAGGTGGACGGGCTTCTTGCCACCGCCCACGCGGCGGCATCCGCTGACGAGCAGCCCGGTCCGGCGCGCCGGGCCCGCCGGATGGTCTGCCTGCTCGAGCTTCTCTACGCGACGGGCCTGCGCGTCTCGGAACTCGTCGCCCTCCCGCGCACCGCGGGCGCCACCCGTGAGCGCTACCTGTTCATCAAGGGCAAGGGCGGCCGAGAACGGCTCGTCCCGCTGACGGAGGCGTCCAGGGCCGCGATGACCGCCCACCTCGCTGCGGTGCCGGAGGAGTCCCCCTGGCTGTTTCCCGCCGACAGCGACAGCGGCCACCTCACCCGGCAGGCCTTCGCCCGCGACCTCAAGGCCGTCGCGCTGGCCGCGGGCTTGCGCCCCGACCGCGTCAGCCCGCACGTCCTGCGCCACGCCTTCGCCAGTCATCTGCTGCAGAACGGGGCCGACCTACGCATCGTTCAGGAGTTGCTCGGCCACGCCGATATCTCGACGACGCAGATCTACACGCACGTCCTCGATGAACGCCTGAAAGCGATGGTACGAGATCTGCACCCGTTGATGGATGGCTGAACGTCGCAGAGGATCTGTGGCACGTCCGCGGTCCACGAGAATTGTACAGGTTTGACGAACTGACTAAGAGTGCCCTTCGGCATACCGGTACGATAGGCCGCCTTTACCAGAGAGAGTCCACCCCATGTCAGGCCCGACTGCTCCGCAGAGCGGCGCTGCGCCAACCACCGAGGCGGGTCAGGCGTCCGTCGACCAGCTATCGCAGCGGGACCGGCAGCGTCTCGACAACCAATTGTGCTTCGCGGTCTACGCCGCCGCGCACGCCTTCGGCCGTGCCTATCGCAACCTCCTCGGCCAGCACGAGCTGACATACCCGCAATATCTCGTCCTGCTGGTCCTGTGGGAAGAGGACGGCCTGTCGGTCAAGGAGATCGGCAACCGCCTGTTCCTCGATTCCGGGACCCTGACGCCGTTGCTCAAGCGCCTGGAAGCCTCCGGTCGCGTGCGGCGCGCTCGCGACCGGGCCGACGAGCGGCAGGTCAGCATCTTCCTCACGCCCGCCGGAGCCAAGCTGCGCGACGTGCTTGCCTGCCTCCCCGACGAGGCGGGCGACAGGACCGGCCTGAACGTGCAGGGCCGGAAGGATCTGCTGAACGATCTGGTGACCCTGCGGCTCGGGCTTCAAGCCGGGCTGATCCCGGAATAGCACGCCGTCTCGAGCCTCGATCCGCTCATCGGGCGGTCCTGAACGACGGAAGGCACCCGCGCGGCTGCGCGGATGCCTTCGTTTGGAGGTCAGACCTTGGAGCGAGGGCTCAGGACTGCGTCTTGAGGTAGGCGATCACGTCGTTGATCTTCTTGTCGTCGGGGTAGCCCTGGAAGATCATCTTGGTGCCGGGCACCTTGGTCTTCGGGTTCTTCAGCCACTCGTGAAGGTTGGCCTCGTCCCAGGTGATGCCGGAATTCTTCAGCGCGGCGGAGTAGTTGTAGCCCTCGTAGGTGCCGGCCTTGCGCCCGACGACGCCCTTCAGGTCCGGACCGACGCCGTTCTTCTGAAAGTTGTGGCAGGCCTTGCACGGGGCGAACGCCTTCTCGCCGGCAGCCGCGTCACCGGCCTCCTGGGCCTGCGCGGAGAACGGGAGCAAGGCAGCGAGAACGGCGCCGAGAATGAGTGAACGCATGGATTTCCTCCTTTTGGCCGCTGTCGCGGCAGCGTTTAAAGCAGAGCTTTCCTGCCTGGAACAGCTCTAAATGATTACACGCAGATGGTGCAACGGCCTAGCCTCGCGAGGTCGTCGTCCCGCCGCATGCGCTGGCGACCAAACCTTCAACGGCGGGGCCCGCCCTCCGCGGCCTGCGGCCGATGGAAGCTGGATCGGGATGGGGCGACAGCGCCCGGTGTCGGCTGGGCGGTTGCACTCCGCTTGGGCGAAGTCATAGACAAGGCCGTCGCCTCGCGTCCTTCGCGGCGCCGGGAGTGCCCACGATGACCTTCCGCGTCCTGGCGATCTTTGTGACGCTCTGCGGTCTTGTCGGAATCGTGATCGCGCTCGTCGACGAGCCGGATCGCTTGTCGGTCGCGGTGGGCAAGCTCGGCGAGGGCGGCATGTGGACGGCGCTGGCCGCCTTCGTGGGGATCGCGGCCTTGCTCGGCTACCGGCGACGCGACACGGGACGACCGCATCGACCTTTGGAACGTCGTCGCTGAGGCGCAGTCTCCCCGCTCAAAGTCCGTAGAAACCGCGATACCAGGCGGCGAAACGCGCGATGCCGAGATTCAGCGGTGTCGCCGGCCGGAAGCCGGTGTCGCGGGCTAGGTCGTCGATATCCGCGAAGGTGGCCGGCACGTCGCCGGGTTGCATCGGCAGCAGGATCGTCTCGGCCTTGCGTCCGAGCGCCTCCTCGAGAAGCGCGATCATCTGCATCAGCTCCACCGGCTCGTTGTTGCCGATGTTGTAGATCCGATACGGCGCCGTGCTGGTGCCCGGATCCGGATCCGCTCCGCTCCAGTCCGGGTTGGCCGCGGCCGGTCTTTCGGCTAGGGCGACGATCCCCTCGACGATGTCGTCGATATAGGTGAAGTCGCGCCGCATCCGGCCCTCGTTGAACACCTGGATCGGTTCCCCGGCCAGGATCGCGCGGGCGAACAGGGACATCGCCATGTCCGGTCGGCCCCAGGGTCCGTACACGGTGAAGAAGCGCAGGCCGGTGGTCGGCAGCCGGTAGAGGTGGCTGTAGCTGTGGGCCATCAGCTCGTTGGCCTTCTTGGTGGCCGCGTAGAGGCTCACCGGATGGTCGACGTTCTGGTGGATCGAGAACGGCATCGTCGTGACCGCCCCGTAGACCGAGCTCGATGACGCGTAGAGCAGGTGCTCGACGCCGCCGTGGCGGCAGGCCTCGAGGATATTGAGGAAGCCGACGAGGTTGCTCGCCGCGTAGGCCTGCGGGTTCGTCAGCGAGTAGCGCACGCCGGCCTGCGCGGCGAGGTGGACGACGGTTCGAAAGCCGTGCCGGACGAACAGCGCATCGAGGCCGGCCGTGTCGGTCAGGTCGAGGCGCGCGAAGCTGTAACCCGGGAACGGATCGAGGCGCCGGAGCCGCGCCTCCTTCAGGCCGACATCGTAATAAGCGTTGACGTTATCGAGGCCCACGACCTGCCGGCCAGCCTCCAGGAATCGCAGCGCGAGCGCGTTGCCGATGAAGCCGGCGACGCCCGTGATCAGGACAGGGGGCAGGGACATGATCGGACGCCGAGGGCGGGCCGTCCCGCAGGGGTCGGCGCTCTCTATCACGGGCAGGCCGACGATTCACCCGCGCCGGCTTCCTCAATGGAGGTGTCTTGTGACGCGAGCCCGGCGGCGCCTATCCTTCCGATCCGTGACGACCCACCACAGACCACTGCCGGACAGCCTGACCCGCATTCTCGCTGCCCCTCCCGGCGGTGCGCGCGGCGCGGCGCGGTCATCCGCGGAGTCTCGCGCCGACGGACCTGGGCAGGTCTCGGCGCACCATGCGCTGGAATCCGCGCTCCTACGCGGCTTCGTCTACGTGACCTCGGGGCTGGTCTGGCTCCTCGTCCTCGGCCTGGTCGTGCGTCACGTCATGCGCTGAGCGCCGGAATGCCGGGTGGTGGCCTGTGGATATCGAGCGACTAACAATTGTTCGGCTGCGAAGACTGGTAAGTCCACGGCCAAGTCGGGTATTGGGCGACGCGAGAGCGGGGCGCCGTGATCCCGGCCCATCGTACCGGGCGGGACAGTTGACGAGGATCGGACGATGTCTCTGACGGGGCGATTCTGGTTCCGCAAATCCTGGACGGGGCGGCTCGTCCTGCTGGTCGAGGAGGTGCGGCCGCGCTGGTTCGGTCGTGGCGCCGGAAAGCCGCGCTGGCGCAACGCCCGACTGATGGACTTCGCGGAGCCCGAATTGCGGCCGCTGATGGCCATGGAGAAGCTCCACCGCACGGGGGGCGCCTCCGCCACCGTGCACACCCTCCGACCGGTCGCCGCCGCTCCGGCGCGGAGCGCCGCCAACGGCTGAGTCCGGTTGCTGATTGCGGCCACCTCGATCCCCATCTGGTGCCTGCCGCCCCGCGGGGGCGGTCGACACCCGGGGTTGAAGGCCATGCCGCGCTACTTCTTCCACACGCAGATCGGCGACGACGTAATCACCGATGCGACCGGCGTCGCTCTGCGCGATCCGGATCAGGCCTGGGAGAAGGCCCAGGACACGATCCGTGCGGCCCTGGCCGAGGCCCGGGATCAGGCCAGGCTCCTGACCGCCTGCCTGGTGGTCACCGACGAAGCCGGCGACGTCGTTCTAGAATTCCCGTTCAGCGAGGTCGTATCGCTGCCGCCGGACGCGGATCCGACCCTGCATTGAGCGCCCCGCCCCGCGCGCCCTACATCGCGGCGGCCGCCACACGAGGAGCGCCGCCCGAATGGATTCGCCACCGAACGACCTCGACACGCATGCGCTCGGCAAGGCCGCGCCCGGAAAGGGCCTGGCCCGCGAGGCCTGCCCCTATGCGGAAGGCACCGAAGCCCGAGACCGGTGGCTTGCGGGCTACGACGAAGCCGTCTCCGATGGCGCCGAGCCGGTGACGGGGGGAATCGCCAAGCATCCGCCGGCCGGGGAGCCGACTCGCTGATGGATGCCACGACGCAGGTACGCGCCGCCGCCCCGGCCCACCCCGCCCTCGACCGCAAGGCGGTCGGGGCCGTGGTGCTCGGCAACGCCCTCGAATTCTACGATTTCACGGTCTACGCGTTCTTCGCGAAATCGATCGGCGAAGCATTCTTTCCGGCCACCGACCCGACGCACAGCCTGCTGGCGTCGCTCGCCCTGTTCGGCGTCGGCTACGTGATGCGGCCGATCGGCGGCGTGCTGATCGGCGCCTTCGCGGATCGGGCCGGGCGAAAGCCGGCGATGCTGATCACCATCGCGCTGATGGCGGTCGGCATGCTGATGCTGGCCGCATGCCCGTCCTACGCGGCGATCGGCGGCTGGGCACAGGTGATCGTCATCGCGGGCCGTCTCATCCAGGGCCTCGCGCTCGGCGGCGAGGTCGGCCCGTCCACCGCCTACCTGCTCGAGGCGGCGCCGCCGGCCAAGCGAGGTTTCGTGACCAGCTGGCAGATCGCCAGCCAGGGCTGCGCGGCCCTGTTCGCCGGCATCATCGCGACCATCCTGGCCCTCGTGGTCGGCGATCAGGCGATGTCGGCCTGGGGCTGGCGGCTGATGTTCGCGCTCGGCCTCTGCGTCGTTCCGGTCGGCTTGGTGATCCGCAGCCACCTGCCCGAGACCGCCGGCGCCGAGGAGGATCCCCACGCTGCCCCCTCGACCCTCGCGGTGGTCGGGCGTCTCCTGCGCGAGCACGGCCGCCTGCTGGGCCTGACCTTCCTGGTCATTGCTGCCTCCACGGTGTCGAACGCCGTCGGCACCAACATGCCGGTCTATGCCGGCGCGACCCTGGGCCTGAGCGAGACCGCCGCGACCGCGGTGCCGATCGCGCTGGGTCTCGCCTCGGTGATCTTCCCGCTGCTGGGCGGCTGGCTGGCGGACCGGGTCGGACGGCGCCCGGTGATGATCTGGCCGCGGGCGCTCATCCTGATCCTGGCGGTCCCGGCCTTCGCCTGGGTGGTGCGATCCCCGAGCGCCATGAGCGTCTACGCCGTGACCTTCCTGCTCTCGGCCCTCTCCTCCATCAACGCCGCGGCGGTGATCGTCGGGATTCCGGAGGCGCTGCCGCGGGCGGTGCGCAGCGCCGGGCTGTCGATCGTTTACGCGCTCTCGGTCTCGGTCTTCGGCGGCAGCACCAACTACGTGATCAACTGGCTGATCGCCGCCACCGGCGACCGGCTCGCCCCGGCCTATTACCTGGCGGCCTTCAGCTTGGTCGGGACGATCGCGGCCTTCCTGCTGCCCGAGACCCGCGGCCGGGACCTAGACGCCGACGTGGAAGCGTAGCCGCAGATGTGCGCTCCCGCACGGCCCGGAAGCGGGGCCGCGCGGGAGCCCGTCTTCGGCGCTAGGTCTCGGCCGGAGCCGGGCCTAGACCGCGCCCATGCCCAGTCCTTCCGAGACGCGCCGCCCGCTGGTCCTCGCCGCGGTGATGGCGGCGATGTTCATGATCGCCATCGAGGCGACCATCGTCTCGACCGCGATGCCGCAGATCGCCGGCCAGCTTGGCGACCTCCATCTGTATGCCTGGGTGTTCGGCTCGTTCCTGCTGACCCAAACTGCCACCACGGTGGTGTTCGGCAAGCTGTCTGATCTTTACGGGCGCCGCCCGGTCCTGCTGTTCGGCATCGCCGTGTTCCTGGCCGGCTCGCTGCTGTGCGGGCTCGCCTGGTCGATGCCGTCGCTGATCCTGTTCCGCCTCGTCCAGGGCGTCGGGGCCGGCGCGATCCAGCCGGTGAGCCTGACGGTCATCGGCGATCTCTATCCGGCCCGGGAACGCGGCAAGGTCCAGGGTTATCTCGCGAGCGTGTGGGGCATCTCGTCGGTGGCGGGCCCCCTGGTCGGCGGCTTGATCATCGGCCATCTGAGCTGGCCGTGGATCTTCTGGATCAACCTGCCCGTGGGGCTCGTCGCGGCGAGCCTGTTCCTGGTCTACCTGCGGGAAAGCGTCGAGCGGCGCAGCCGGCCGATCGACGCGTTGGGTGCCGCCCTGTTCACCGCGGCCATCGCCGCGCTGATGATGGCGCTGACGGAGGCCGGCACGTCGGCTTCGGCGGCCCTGTGGCCGGCACTCGGCTTTGCGGTGGCGGCCATCCTGTTCGTGCTCCAGGAGCGCCGCGCCGCCGACCCGATGCTCGATGTCCGCCTGTGGATGCAGCGCCCGATCGCGACCACCAACGCCGCGACGCTGCTCTCCGGCATGACCGTGATCGGGCTCACCGCGTTCCTGCCGATGTACGTCCAGGGCGTCCTTCGGCAGTCGCCCCTGATCGCCGGATTGACCCTCACGCTGATGGTGCTCGGCTGGCCGATCGGGGCCACCACGGCAGCCCGCAACTTCGTGCGCTTCGGCCTGCGCCCGACGCTGCTGGTCGGCGCGACGCTGCTGCCGCTGGGCGCCACCGCGTTCGTCGCCCTGGGTTCGGAGTCCTCGCCGATCGTGGCCGCCTGCGGCTCGATCGTGATGGGGCTCGGCATGGGCTTCCTGTCCACCGCCGCCATCGTGATCATCCAGGACAGCGTAGCCTGGGCGCAGCGCGGCGCCGCCACCGCGTCGAACATCTTCGCGCGCAACCTCGGCTCGACCCTGGGCGCCACGGCGCTCGGCGCGGTGCTGAACTACCGGCTGGCCCATCCGGCAGACGGCTCACCGGTCGATTCCGGCCAGCTCCGGAGCCTCCTGGAGGATCCGGGCAGCCTTGGCGCCGGCGGCGACGCCATCCGGCACGGACTCCAGCATGCCCTCCACGGCACGTTCTGGACGGTCTTCGCGGTGGCTCTGCTGACCCTGGTGCTGGCGCTGTTCGTGCCGCGGATCACGATCTCGGACGCGCCGCGCGAACTGGCCGTGGAATAGGGATCCGACGCGTTGCCGCGACCGGCGCTCAGCCCGACATCGCGTGGATAGGCGTCTCCGGCACGACCAGCTGAAGACGCTTCAGAGGTTGCGGCGTGTCCCGAAGATGGTATGATACTTTCATACCCATCGACGCGAGAATCCGCATGGCTGCGTCCGAGAAGCGAACCTTCAGCCTTCCTGCCGAGCAGGCCGCGTTCATCGATGCACAGGTCAAGACCGGTGCGTTTGCGAGCGCCAGCGAGGTGGTGCGGGCCGGATTGCGTGCCCTTCAGGAGCGTGACGCCGCCGTCGAGCGCTGGCTGCGCGAGGAAGTGGTTGCGACCTACGACGCGATGAGAGCGCATCCCGAGCGCGCCATCTCGTCGGAGGGCATGGCCGAGCGGATGCGCCTTCGTCATGAAGCGCGGATTCGGCCTGGGACGTGAAGCGGCGGAGCATTATCTACGCGCCTGCGGCCGGTGACGACCTCGATTGGATCTACGACACCATCGCGCAGGCCGGCACGCCCGCCATCGCGTCGGGCTTCGAACAGAGCATCCGTGCCTTCTGCGAGGGGCTTGAATACGGCGCCGAGCGCGGGACCTTGCACAGCGAACTTCGCCCAGGCCTGCGCACGATCGGCTTCGCACGGCGTGTCACGGTTGCCTTCACGGTCGAGGATCGCCGCGTCGTGATCCTGCGCATTTTCTACGGCGGCCGCGATTGGGAAGCGGATTTCGGCTGACCGGAGATGCCACCGGCAAAAGGCGCCGCGCGCCGCAGCCCCGCCCAAGCGTCGGATTCGACGGGCCGGAAATCCGGTTTCCAGTTTTCAGCCTCTTGCTCTACCGTCCGTCCATGCCCCTCGTGCCGCCTCCGCGCCCCGCAGCCTCGCCTGCGGCGGATATTCCGCCGACCAGCGTGCTCACCGCCAACCAGCCGGAATGGTCGGTCGGCGAGCTCGCGGGCGCGCTCAAGCGGACCCTGGAGGACGCGTTCGGCCATGTGCGCCTGCGTGGCGAAATCTCCGGCTATCGCGGCCAGCACGGCTCCGGCCACGCCTACTTCTCCCTGAAGGACGGCCAAGCGCGGATCGATGCCGTGGTCTGGAAGGGCGTGTTCGGGCGCCTGCGCCAGAAGCCCCAGGAGGGGTTGGAGGTCGTCGCGACGGGCCGCATCACCACCTTCGCGGGAAAATCCTCGTACCAGATCGTGGTCGAGAGCCTCGAGCCGGCGGGTCTCGGCGCCTGGATGGCCCTGCTGGAGGAGCGCAAGAAGCTGCTCACCGCCGAGGGGCTGTTCGCTCCGGAGCACAAGCGGGCCATCCCTTACCTGCCGCGCGTGGTCGGCGTCGTCACTTCGCCCACCGGGGCGGTGATCCGGGACATCCTGCATCGGTTGGAGGACCGCTTCCCGCGCCCCGTGCTGGTCTGGCCGGTACGGGTCCAGGGTGACGGTGCGGCCGAGGAGGTCGCGGCCGCGATCCGCGGGTTCAATGCCCTGGCCCCGGACGGCCCCCTGCCCCGGCCGGACGTGCTGATCGTCGCCCGCGGCGGCGGCTCCATCGAGGATCTGTGGGCGTTCAACGAGGAATGCGTGGTCCGCGCCGCATTCGAGAGCGCGATCCCGCTGATCTCGGCGGTTGGGCACGAGACCGACACCACGCTGATCGACTACGTCTCCGACCGCCGGGCGCCGACGCCGACGGGGGCCGCCGAGATGGCCGTCCCCGTCCGGGCCGACCTGATCGCCACGGTGGCCGACCTGTCCGCCCGGGCGGTCGGGGCGGTCGGCCGGCGGGTCGAGCGCGACCGGTCGGATCTGCGGGCCCTCGCGCGTGCGCTGCCGAGCGCCGATGCGTTGCTGGCGGCCAAGCGCCAGCGCCTCGACCTTGCCGAGGCACGGCTCGCTCCGGCCCTTGCGGCCGGGGCCAGCCGCCATCGCGCGCGCCTGCAGCTCCTCCTCGACCGGATGGCCCGGCGCTCGCCCGACGTGGCGCTGGCGAATGCCCGGGCCCGGCTGGCGCGGATCGACCACCGGCCGCTCACCGCCCTCCGCAACGACGTCCAGCGCAAGGGCGAGGCTCTGGCCCAGCTCGGTCGGCGCCTGGTCGTCGCCCGGGATGCCAGCCTCGAGCGGGCGCGGGCGCTTCAGGCACGCCGGGCCGATCGCCTCGTCGCCCTGTCCGATCGCCTGACGCAGGCCGGCCTGCGCGGGGTCGAGCGCCGCCGCGACCGGCTCGAAGGCCTCGCCCATCTCCTCGGATCGCTCAGCTACCGGGCCGTGCTGGAGCGGGGCTACGTCCTCGTCCGCGACGCCGCCGGCCTTCCGGTCCGCCACGCGGCCGATGCCGCCGCCGCCAGCCGCCTCAGCCTGCAATTCGCCGACGGGACGGTGAACGCCGTGCCGGACGGGACGCCGGACCCGTCCGTATCCGCAAAGCCGGCGCGGCGGTCCGCACGGACGGAGTCGGCCGCGACGGGAAAGCGCGCGCAAGCGGGCGCCCCCGCGGTGACCCGGCAGGGTTCGCTGTTCGACGCCTGAGGCTGTTTCAGGCCGGCTCCGGCCCGACCCGGTAGTGATACCGGTACAGCTCCCGCTCGAAACCCAGCCCCCGGTACAGTGATCGGGCCGGCGTGTTGGCCGCCACCACCTGCAGACAAGCCGCGCGGGCGCCCTGCGAGCGGGCCCAGCGCAGCAGCGCGCCCACGGCCCGCCGGGCATGGCCCCGTCCCCGCAGCCTCTCGGGGGTCGCCACGGACTCGATCACCAGCAGGTCGCCGTCGCACACGCCGAAGGCCAAGGCCCCGATCTCACCCCCGATCTCACCCTCGTTCGCCACGGCCGCGAAGGCCCGAGGGAGGATCAGCGCCTCGACGGTGGTGCGAAAAGCCTGGGCGGCGGCGGGATCCGCCCGGTTCATGGCGTCCCGGAGGGCCAGCCATGCAGCATCGGGATTGCGCGCGAGCGTGACCGCCGGGTCCGGCTCGTCACAGAATCCGTCGAGTTCCCGGAACAGCGTGCAGGTCTCGTCGACGACGGCGTAAGGGCCGCCTGACAGCAGCGGCTCCATCTGCGGCGCGATCCCCGGAATCCGGAAGATCGCCCGGCGTCCGAGCGCGGCGTAGACGGCCTCTCCGGCCCGGATCGCCAGCTCGGGCCGGCCGCTGCCGCGCATCGGATTCATGGAGTTCTGCCGCTTCGAGGTGCCGCCGGCTGCGCGCAGCAGATAGCCGTGAACCAGGAGCTGGCGCGGGCTCGGCCAGGCGTTGAGGCAGGCCTCCTCGACCCGCCAGGCCAGATCGATCTTCGACATCGTGTGAGTCTCCGCGGGCTTGATCCCACGGGGTTCGGGACCGCACCACCCCCGCGGCAACCGGAGCCGTGCGGCGTCGCGTACGCTTGAAGCATTCCAGGCTCGCGCGATGTCGTCGTCATGCCCGATCCTGAAAGCCTCTTCTGCCTCCATTTCCTGGGCGGCAGCGCCCGCACCTGGGAGCCCGTCTCGCGCGCGCTGGGCGGAACGCCGGCCTGCCTGCCCGTGGATCTGCCGGGCTTCGGCGACGCCGCCGCGGGGACGGGATTTTCCGTTGATGCGATGGCGGACCATGTGGCGGCGGCGATCCGCGCCCGGGCGCCGAAGCGTTTCGCGATCGCCGGCCACAGCATGGGCGCGAAGGTCGCGCTCGCCCTGGCGCGCCGATCCGAAGATGGAGAGCCGGGCCTGGACGGTCTCACGGACCTGATTCTGGTCTCGGGCTCGCCGCCGAGCCCGGAACCGATTCCCGAGGATCGCCGGTCCAAGATGATCGCCTGGATCGATGCCGATCCGGAGACGCGGCTGCGCGAGGCGCAGGCTTTCGTCTCGGAGAATGTCGGCAGCCCCTTGGACCCGGAGACCGGGGCGCGTGCGGTCGCCGACGTGTTGCAGGCGGCCCCCGCGGCCTGGAAGGCTTGGCTCGAATCGGGTTCGCGCGAGGATCTGTGCCGCGGGATCGGTGTCCTGCGCACCCCGGCGCTGATCCTGGCCGGATCCGAAGATGCCGATCTCGGCGCCGATGCGCAGTGGGCGCTGATGGCGCCGCATCTCGCCCACCATCGCGTCGTCACCGTGGACGGCGTCGGCCATCTTCTGCCGCTGGAGCGTCCCGGGGAGATGGCGGATCGCCTGCGCGATCACTGGCGCGACCGCCCGAACGCCGAGGCGACGCGGGCTGCTCCGGTACCGTCGGCCTACGCAGCGCTGATCGCGTCCGAGCGGGTCAACAGCCGCCTGCGCGGCGCCTTGGAAACACGTGGGGAGCGCGACGACCCCGCCTATGCCCCTCAGGCCCTCGACCCGGTGGAACTCGCGATCCTGCGCGCCGCCTGCGGTCGTGTGTTGCCGGAGATCACCGTCGACCTCGCCGCCCGGCTCGATGCGCGTCTGGCGTCCGGGTCGGGCGACGGCTGGCGGTTCGTGGCCCTGCCGCCGGATCCGGAGGCGTATCGCGCCGGTCTGCGCACCCTCGACGCCGCCTCGCGCGCCGCCTACGGCCGTCCGTTCGTCGCCCTGGAGGCGCGAGACCAGGACGCGTTGCTGACGTTGGCCGAGCGCGCCGATCTGGCGGTGCCGGACTCCCTCGGCGGCCGGCTGGACGGCGACCGGATGCGGTTCTGGTTCGAGGACCTGCGCGCCGACGCGGTGCGCCTGTGGCTCGCCCATCCGGCGGCCCTGGCCCGTGTCGGCTTTTCGGGGATCGGTGCCGGCGGCGACCGGCCGGGCCCGATCGCAGACGGGTTGCCGGGCTTCCACGAGGTCGGGCTCGATCGGGCGGAATCCTGGGAAATCCGGCCCGCGCAAGGGGAGATGGTCCGATGAACCTCGACGGGATGCGGACCTACCGCACGGATGAGACCGTCGATGCGGTCATCGTCGGGACCGGGGCCGGCGGCGCGCCGCTCCTCGCCCGGCTGGCTGCGGCAGGCCTCAAGGTCGTGGCCCTGGAGGCCGGACCCAACTTCACCCCCGAGCAGTTCGCCTTCGACGAGACGCTGGCCGACGAGATCTACTGGACCGAGGAGCGTCTCAGCGGCGGTTCCACGCCGGAGGCGTTCGGGGCCAACAACAGCGGCACCGGCGTCGGCGGCTCGACGCTCCATTGGGGCGCCTTCGTGCCCCGGGCCGATGCCCGCGACCTCCGGCTTCACACCGAGAGCGGCGAGGGCGTCGACTGGCCGCTCGACTACGACGAGCTGGTGCCGTTCTACGAACGGGTCGAGCGCTTCATCGGCGTCTCGGGGCCGCAATCGTATCCCTGGGATCCCGACCGGCGCTATCCGCTGCCCCCGGTGCCGCGCAACGGCCCGGCACAGATCATGGCCGGAGCCTGCGATACGCTGGGGATCCGCTGGGCCGACGCGCCCGCGGCGGTGGTCTCGCGCGATTTCGAATCCGAGGGCGGACCCCGGCGCAACGCCTGCATCAATTGCGGCTTCTGCCACCAGGGCTGCCGCAACGGCGCCAAGACCAGCATGGACGTCACCTACCTGCCCCTGGCCGTCACGCACGGGGCGGAGATCAGGGCGGGCGCCTTCGTGCATGGACTCGAGCGCGGCGTCGATGGCCGGGTCACCGCAGTGGTCTACACGCAGGACGGTCAGGAACGGCGCCAAAGCTGCGGGGCGGTGTTCCTCTGTGCCGGTGCCGTCGAGACGCCGCGGCTGCTGCTGCATCTCGGGCTTGCCAACTCCAGCGATCAGGTCGGCCGCAACTACATGGGCCACGTCGCCACCCAGGTCTGGGGCACCTTCGCCAACGAGGTGCGGATGAACCGCGGCTACCCCTCGTCGCTGATCACGGAGGACTTCATCCGGGCCGGTGCCGACTTCGCCGGCGGCTACCTGATCCAGAGCCTCGGTGTGGTGCCGCTGACCTTCGGCAACGCGGTGGCGCGCGGCCGCGGATTGTGGGGCAAGCCGCTGCTCGATTACCTCGACCGCTACAATCACCTTGCCGGCATCGGCATCAACGGCGAGACGCTGCCCTGCGACGCGAACGTGCTCACCCTGTCCGACGAGACCGACGCGCGCGGGATGCGCAAGGCGCAGATCAGCTTCGGCTACAGTCGCAACGAGGAACGCCTCAACGCGCACGCCACCAAGGTGATGCGCGACCTCTGGGCGGCGGCGGGCGCCGAGGACATCTGGGTGATGGAGCGCGTCGCCCACACGATCGGCACCTGCCGGATGGGGCGCGACGGGTCGAGCGCCGTGGTCGATCCGGTCGGCCGCAGCTTTGACATCGACAACCTCTGGATCTGCGACGGCTCGACCTTCCCGAGTTCCCTCGCCGCGAACCCGGCCTTGACCATCATGGCGCTGAGCTTGCGCACCGCGGAGGCGTTCTTGGCCGCCGGACGCTGAGACGATCAGCCGGTGCCGGTGCGCAGCTCCGCCAGCCCGCGGCGCTGCCGGCCCTCGGCGTCGAAGTTCGCCGGGTCGAGCCACGCCGCTAAGCCGGCGCGGATGCGCGGCCACTCGGCATCGGTGATCGAGAACCACGCCGTGTCGCGGGAGCGGCCCTTCACGACGACCGCGTTGCGGAAGAGGCCCTCGAAGGTGAAGCCCAGGCGGAGCGCAGCCGCCCGGGACGGGACGTTGAGGCTGTCGCATTTCCACTCGTATCGGCGGTAGCCGAGGTCGTCGAAGGCCCGGGCCATCATCAGCGCCATCGCCTCGGTGGACGCGGGAGAACGCTGAAGGCTCGGGCCGAAATGCAGATGGCCGACCTCGATGACGCCGTTGCCCGGATCGATCCGCAGGTAGGCGGTGATCCCCAGCGGCGCTCCGGTCGCCCGGTCGAGGACGGCGTGGAACAGCGGGTCCTCGCTCGCCGCTCTCGCATCGATCCGTGCGCGAAACGCCGCTTCACTCTCGGGCATCTCGTCGGGCAGGTAGGTCCAACCGCGGACGTCCGGGGCCGCGCTGTAGGCGGCGAACAACCCCGCGGCATGCGCTTCGGCATCCAGCGGCACGACACGGCAAGTCCGGCCCTCCATGGGCGTCCGCGGCGGGCGCGGACGCGGGGTCCAGTCCGGAAGGTCGGGGCCGATCGGCTGGTCGAAGGCGTTGAGGCGGTGGTCGGTCATGATCCGCTCCGCTCGGCGACGATCTCCGCCAGGGCGGCCTCGCCATCCGCCCGCATCCCGGCGATCACCCCGGCCCGATCGGCCTCCGATCTGTTCTGGCTCATCTTCCATTTCCCCTCGATGCGGCTGATCGGAATCTCGATGCCGACGATGGCCCTCATCTGGGCCGCTACGAACGGCGCGGGCGCGTCGTCCACCGCCCAGGGCGCGGCGCGCGGCGCCTCGCGCAGGGCGGTGAGGTCGACGATCTGGCGCCGGAGCCAGTCCGCATCCTCAATCACCCGCGCCCGCCCCCAGACGTGGACCGTGGCGTAATTCCAGGTCGGCACCACCCGCCCGTGTTCCCGCTTGCTCGCGTACCAGTCCGGGGTGACGTAGCCCTGTGGTCCCTGGAACACGACGAGGCAGTCCTGCGCCTCGGCGAGCGCCTGCCATTGCGGGTTGGCGCGGGCGAGATGGGCGCGCAAGGTGCCGTGCGCGCCCGTCTCGTCCAGCAGGAACGGGATCAGGTTGGCGATCAGGCCGTCCGCGCCGCCGGTGATCAGCAGGCCGAGCGGATAGGTCCGGATCAGCCCGTGCTGCGCCGTGCGCGTGTCATCCCGGAAGTGTGGCGGCTGGTACATCGAGCCCGGTCCCTGTTGCGGCCTCCTGCTTGACCGTATGGCGGACCAGGCGAAAGGTCCGGTTTCCGAAATACGACTGGACCGCTTGTCGCCATGGCCCGGGACCCGCTGCCGCTGCCCGTCAGCCTCGATCCAGCGTCGCCGACACCCCTGCACGTCCAGCTGCGCGAGGGGTTGCGCGGGGCGATCCTCGACCGCCGCCTGCCGCGTGGAACCCGGCTGCCCGCGTCGCGCATGATGGCCGCCGATCTCGGCTGCGCCCGCGGCACCGTGGTCCTCGCCCTGGAGCAGCTGATCGCCGAGGGTTACCTCACAGCGCGGACCGGGTCGGCCACCCGGGTCGCCGCGACCCTCCCGGACGACACCCTGCCGCGGCCGGATGGGACGGCACGGCCGGCTCTTGCGGCCGCTCCGAACCTGTCGCGGCGGGGCGGCCGTCTGATCGCGGCGCCGGCCCGCCGGTTCATGGCCGGTCCCGGCGTGCCCGACGCCTTCGCGCTGGGCCGGCCCGCGCTGGATGCGTTCCCGTACGCGGTCTGGGCGCGGCTGCTCCAGGCCGAGTGGCGTCACGGACCGGCCGAGCGGCCCGATCCCCGCGGCTCACTGGCGCTCCGGGCTTCCATCGCGGCCTATCTGGCGCAGGCGCGGGGCGTGGCCTGCGAGGCCCACGACGTGATCGTCACGGCAGGCATCCGCCAGAGCCTGCGCCTGCTGGCCGAGCTGCTGCTCGATCCCGGGGAGCGGGCCCTCGTGGAAGAGCCGGGCTTCCCCGGTATCGCCCTGGCCCTCGCGAGCGGCGGCCTGGTTCCGGTGCCGATCCCGGTCGGACCGGGTGGGCTATCGGTGAGCGCCGCCGGGCCGCACCTGCAGGGTGCACGCCTCGCCGTGGTGACGCCGGCGCAGCATTACCCGCTGGGCCACGCCATGAGCTTGGAGAACCGCCTCGACCTCCTGGCCTGGGCAGAATCCGTATCAGGCTGGATCGTCGAGGACGATTACGACGGCGCCTACCGGTATGCGGGGCGGCCGTTGGCGCCGCTGCGGGCGCTCGATCGTGGCGGACGGGTGATCTACGTCGGCAGCTTTTCCAAGCTGCTGCTGCCCGCGCTTGGCCTCAGCTACCTGGTCCTGCCGCGGGGGCTCGTGGCGCCGGTGCATCAGGCGCTCGCCGAGACCGGCCCGGCACCCCCGGGTATCGGCCAATGGGCGCTGGCGCGCTTCATCGAGGAAGGGCATCTCGCCGGCCACCTGCGGCGGACTCGGCGGCTCTACGCCCTGCGCCAGGAAGCCCTGGTCGAGGCGGCCCACCGCCATGCCGCCGACGTGGTCTCGGTCGCCGCCATGGAGGGCGGGATGCACCTCATCGCGCGGCCCGGTCCGGGCTGGCCGGCGGCACTCGGCGATGCCGAAGCCGCCGCGCGGCTCGACGGAGCCGGGATCTCGACGGTCGCGCTCTCGGCCTACCATGTCGGCAAGTCCGAGACCGGGCTGCTGCTCGGATACGCGGCTGTGCCGGAACGGGCGATCGAGCCGGCGTTGCGGCGCTTGGCCGAGACCTTGCGGGCCGCCCGGTAAGACGGGCGCGTGGCCCGTCCCGTCACTCGCCCCGCGGCGTCAGCGTCACGGTGATCGGGCCGCGGCCGGCGCGCAGCTCCAGGCTCCGGAGGGTCTTGGGTCGGACGGTCGCGCCGCTCGTTGGGCTGACGCGTTGCACGCGCTCGCCGTCGAGCCGCAGGCTGAACGCGCCGTCCGCGGTCAGGCGCAGCAGCGGGACGGCCCGGAACGACTTCAGCGCCACACTGGTCCAGGCCGAGCCGACCTCGATGCGTGTCGGAGCCGGGACGACGTCGCGGCGCGCCAGCGCGAGGGCCGCGAGACCGATGATCGCCGCGAGTGCCAGGACGACCTGGCGGAGGCGGACGAGTCTCCCGGGCCGACGCGGGGCCCGGCGTACCGTCCAGACCGGTTTCGAAGGCGCCGGGTCCGGCTTGGCCGGCGGCTGAGACGATTCCTCCGGCGGCGCAGGTTCCGGGGGGATCTTCGCCAGCGGCGCCTCGTGCACCGCTGGCGGCGGCGGCGGCGGTGGCGGCGGTGGCGAAGGGGGGATCGGCGATTGGGCCTTCGGGCGGCGCTGCTCGGCGCCGCAGAACGGGCAGAACCGCACCGGAACGTACAGGCCCCGGTCGCAAGCGGAGCAGCGCGCGGGCGCAGTCGGAAGGTCGGCGGTCACGGCGGGGCGCGGGTCAGTGCACGAGCGCGCCCGTTTCCATGAACCGGGCTAGGCGCTCCACCAGCGGCGCCACCATCACCCGGTCGAGCTGCCGGAGCAGCCCGTGGCGCGCATGCGCGACGTTCGTCTCGGCTTGCTCGCGTGCCCGGCGATGCCAGGCGGCGCGGTCGCGCGTGCACGCGTCCCAGGCCGCCGTGATCGACTGGAACACCTGGGGCAGCCGCTCGATCGGGTCGGCGATCACGTCGTAATGGTGGTCGATCAGGCCGCCGAAGGTCTGGAAGCCGAGTTCCGACAGGAGCGCGACGGCCCGCGGTGCGCCCACCGTCACGAACGGCACGCCCATCGCGGCGGCCTTCAGCGATTTCTCCGTGATGCGCTCGACGCCCAGCTCGAAGAAATCCGTTTCGGAGATGATTGTGAGGTCGCTGGCGGCGTAGGCCCGGGTATCGAGGGTCAGGACCATGTCGCCACCGGGGGCCGGGGTGTCGATCCGCCGGGCCTGCCGGGGGATCCAGGTGCCGACATCGGCCAGCAGCGGCCCGAAGGCCGCGGCGATCTCCGGCGGCGCGTGGAAGACGTCGATGCCGCCCGCCTTCGGGTTGTCGGCGCCGATCCCGTGGAACGAGATCAGGCCGTCGCGGTCCAGGCCGTTGAGCTGGAACCAGCGGTAGAGCAGCATCCGGTGCCAGCGCAGGGCCGCGTTCTGGCACAGGAACCGGGCGGGGCCGGTGTCCTGGGTGAGCGGTGCGTAGCCGGCCCGGTCGAGCGGATGCTGCGGGAAGAGTCTCGGGCCTGCCTCCGCGTCTAGCCAGAGCGCGACCTGGAGCGGGAAGAAATCGAAGGTCCAGAACCGCAGGCCCTCGCCGTAGAGCCGCTCGTAATCCAGCCGCAGCAGCCGGTTCTGGGTGACCAGGGTGACCCGCTCCCGGGGGATCCCGAGGCCCTCGAGGTTGCGGTGGAGCGCCTCGAAGGTGGGCGCGTGCAGCCCCGGCCCCTCGTTCGACAGGTCGAGGAGCAGGGCCGCCCGGCCGGACCGCAGGTTCTCGGCATCGCCCGGCTCCAGCAGATCGAGCCGCCCGTTCAGGTCCGGGAAGCCGAGGCGGACGAAATCGAGCACCGGCAGGCAGAGCACGTGGTTGGCCGCGCCCGGATGGGCCGTGACGCTGATCCGCTTCCCCAGCCAGCCCAAAGCCGCCGGCAGGAAATGGCCGGCCTCCCCGCGGGGGACCAGGACGATCTCGGAGGGGGATGGGCTCATCGCGATGCTCGGGCGGCCGGTCGCACGGTGATCCGCCGCCTGAAAGCCGCGCGATGCCGGATAAAGCCTTCGCGCGGATGCGTCGATCCCCGGGGGTCAGGCCGGGACAAGCTCGGCCGCACGCACGGGCGTCGGTCCCGCCCGGTAGGCCGCCGCGGCCTCGTCGGTCCGCCAGCAGGCCACCTTGTGACCGGGGGCGATCTCGGCGACCGGGGGCATCTCCCGGCGGCACTGCTCCGCGGCTAGGAAGCAGCGCGGCGCGAACGGGCAGCCCGGCGGCCGGTTGGCGAGGTCCGGCGGGCTCCCCGGGATGGTCTGCAGCCGGGAGCCCTTCGCCAGCGCACCCTCCGCCCGGCTGCGCAGCAGGCCGATCGTGTAGGGATGATGCGGATCGAGCACGACCTGATGCGCGGTCCCGGTCTCGACGATCTTGCCCGCGTACATCACGGCGATCCGGTCGGCGACCTCGACGGCCGCGCCGAGATCGTGGGTCACGATGATGATCGACAGGCCGAGGTCACGCTGCAATTCGCGCAGGAGCAGCAGCACCTGGATCTGCACGGTGGCGTCGAGCGCGGTGGTCGGCTCGTCGGCCAGCAGCACCTGCGGCCGGCACGCGAGCGCGAGCGCGATCATGGCGCGTTGGCGCATGCCGCCCGACATCTCGTGCGGGTAGTTGTCCAGCCGCCGCTCCGGACTCGGGATCCGCACGCGCTCGAACAGGGCGAGCGCGCGCTTGCGGGCATCGTCCTTCGTGATCGTCTCGTGGCGCCGGATCGCCTCGGTGATCTGCCGGCCCACCGTGTAGACCGGGTCGAAGGCGAGCAGCGGCTCCTGGAAGATCATCGAGACGTCGCCGCCGCGGAAGTCGGCGAGCTGGCGCTTGCTGAGCGCCTGCACGTCCCGGCCGGCTGCCAGGATCTTGCCCTCGATCCGGCTGCGCCCCTCGTGGAACAGGCGCAGGATCGCCCGCAGGGTCACGCTCTTGCCCGAGCCGGACTCGCCGATCAGCGCCATCGCCTGACCGCGCTCCACGGTGAGGTCGACGCCGTCCACGACCTGCACCTTGCCGAAGGCGACGCGCAGGTTCTCGAGGGTGACGGCGGGTTCGGGGTTCGACATCGGGGCGCTCATGCCGCCAGCGCCCGGGCCGGGGCGGCGGAATGGCCGGAGCCGGGCTGGCGGGCGAGACACGAGACCCGATGCAGCGGATCGACCTTATCGAGGGGCGGCTCCTTCTCGCTGCAGATCGGCTCGGCCAAGCTGCAACGGGGGTGGAACCGGCAGCCGAGGGGCGGATCGATCGGGTTCGGCGGATCGCCCTGCAGGAGTGCCGTCTGCGTGCGGTTGTCCGGGTCCAGCGACGGCATCGAGGCCAGCAGCGCCTCGGTGTAGGGGTGGGCCGGGGCGTCCAGCACCGTGTCGGACGGGCCGATCTCGGAGACCCGGCCGAGATACATCACCATCACCCGATCGGAGATGAAGCGGACGACGTTCAGGTCGTGGCTGATGAAGATGTAGGTGAGGCCGAACTCGGATTTCAGGTCGAGGAGGAGGTTCAGCACCTGCGCCTCCACGGACTTGTCGAGCGCCGAGACCGCCTCGTCCAGCAGAACCAGCCGCGGCTCCAGGGCGAGCGACCGGGCGATGTTGACCCGCTGCCGCTGGCCGCCCGAGATCTCGTGCGGATAGCGGCCGGCAAAGCGCTTCGGCTCGAGGCCGACCCGGGCCAGCAGGGCCCGGGCGCGCTCCACCGCCTCTCGACCGGGCACGCCGTTGACCTTCGGGCCGAAGGCGATCGACTGCTCGACCGTCATGCGCGGGTTGAGCGAAGCGTAGCTGTCCTGGAACACCATCTGGACCTGGCGGCGGTAGGAGCGCCACGGCATCGCCCGCTCGCCGACCGCCTGACCGTCATACAGGAGGCTGCCGGAATCGCGCTCGATCAAGCCCATCAGCAGCTTGGCGGTGGTGGACTTGCCGCAGCCGGACTCCCCGACGATCCCTAAGGTCTCGCCCTTCAGGACGTCGAAGTCGACGCCGTCGACGGCCCGCACGACCTGCTTCTTTCCGCCGGCCTTGCGGACCGGGAAGTGCTTGTACAGGCCCGAGACCGACAGGAGCGGCTGGGCGGGTCCGCCGCGGTCGCGGGCGAACGGATCGGGGGCATCCGGGATGACGCTCACGGGCGAATCTCCGTCATTGGCGGATTTCCATGGCGGCGCGCAGGCCGTCCGAGAACAGGTTGAAGGCGATCGAGACGACGAAGATGCACACGCCCGGCAGGGCCGCGACGACCGGGTTGGCGTAGATCGCGGTGCGCAGGGTGTTGAGCATCAGGCCCCATTCCGGCTCCGGCGGGCGCACGCCGAGACCCAGGAACGACAGGCCCGAGGCCAGGATCATCGAGACCGAGATCAGGCTGGTGGCGTAGACGAAGATCGGCCCGACCACGTTGCCGAGCACCTGCACCCGCATGATCGTCAGCGCCGAGGCCCCCGAGAGCTTCGCCGCGTCGATGTAGTCGCGCTTGCGGATGCCCGTCGTGACACTCTCGGCGACCCGGGCGATCTGGGGCACGAACACACAGGTCAGCGACACGATCGAGTTGAAGATGCCGGCCCCGAGCGCCCCGGACAGCGCGATCGCCAGCAGGACGGACGGGAACGCGAAGAACACGTCGATGGTGCGCATCAGGATCGTGTTGGTCCAGCCGCCGACATAGCCGGCCAGGATGCCGATGCTCGAGCCGATCACGAAGGCGATCAGCACCGGGGTGACGCCGATGAACAGCGACAGCCGCGAGCCCAGCATCAGCCGGCTGATCATGTCGCGCCCGAGTTCGTCCGAGCCGAGCCAGTAGGTGGCGTCGCCGACATGCTTCAGGCGGCGCAGCATGGAGCCCTTGTACGGGTCCATCGGGGTGATCCAGGGCGCCAGGACGGCGATGGCCACCACCAGGAGGATCAAGGCGCCCGCCCCCATGGCCACGGGATCGCGCACCAGTCGGTGGCCGACATGGCCCCAGAAGCCGCGGGACGGAACGAACGCGGCCTCCGGGGCGGCCTCGCTGGCGGAGAGCACGCCGCCGTCGAGGGCCATCGAGGCGGCGGTGATCGGTGCGGTCATGATCGGCCTCCGGGTCAGGCGCGTTCGATGCGCGGGTCGAGGGCGGTCTGCATCACGTCGACCAGCAGGTTGAGGACGACGAAGAACATCGCCAGCACCAGGATCGAGCCCTGGAGCAGGGGCAGGTCGCGCTGGAAGATCGCGGCGTTGAGAAGGAAGCCGGTGCCGGGCCACGCGAACACGGTCTCGACCAGGATCGAGCCGCCGAGCAGGTAGCCGAGCTGCAGGCCCATGATCGCCAGCGCGGTCGGGGCGGCGTTGCGCACGACGTGTTTGAACACGCCGAACTCATCCATGCCCTTGGCGCGCAGGGCCTCGACGAAGTCCTGGGACAGGATGTCGGCCACCAGCGCGCGCACGGTGCGGGCGATGATGCCGGTGGGGATCACCGACATCGTCACCGCCGGGAGGATCAGGTAGCGCAGGTGGTCGAAATCGGGCCGCCAGTTGCCCGAGCCGTCCGGTCCGGCGCCGGTGGGCGGCAGCCAGCCAAGGGTCGCCGAGAACACGATCACCAGGACCATGCCGAGCCAGTAATGCGGCACGCTCACGCCGAAGACCGAGAGCGCGGACGCCGCCCGGTCGGCCAGCGAGTTGCGGTGGTAGCCGGCGACGAAGCCGAACAGCGTGCCGAACGTGAAGCCCAGCAGGGTCGCCACGGAGGCGAGGATCAGCGAGTTGATCACCGCCCGGGTGACTTCGCCCAGCACCGGCCGACCGGTGGCGATGGACGTGCCGAGATCACCGTGCAGCACGTGCCACAGCCAGATCAGGTACTGCATCGGCAGCGGCTTATCGAACCCGTAGGCGGCCCGCATGCTGTCGATGGTCTCCTGGGTGGCATCCGCCGGCAGGACCGCGCTCAGGGCGTCGCCGGGCGCCAGATGGACCAGCAGGAAGCAGACCAGGCTGACCCCGAACGCCACGGGCGTCACGTAGACCAGTCGTTTAAGGATGTAGATCAGCATCGGATGCCTTGCCGTGGCCGATGAAAGTCCCCTCCCCCTGTGCGGGGGAGGATGACCCCTGCGTCAGCAGGGGGCGGGAAAGGGCAGCGACGCATCCGGAGAAGTTATGCCGGGAGCCGAAACCCGCACCGTCGCGCTGCCCCGTTCGCGCTTCGCTCCGCTCGGTCCCCTCCCCCGTAGAGGGAGGGAGCCGGGTGTCACCGCCCCGCCGTCGCGATGGTGATCTTGGAAAAATCCTGGAACCAGTTCTGGGCCTGGACGAAGCCCTTCACCTTCGGGCTCATCGCCCGCGGGTTCACGTCGTGCGTGATCATGACGAACAGCGCGTCGTCCACGTACTTCTCGTGGACCTTCTCCAGGACCTGGGTCTGTGCGGCCTTGTCAAAGGTGGTCCGCACCTGGTCGAACAGCTTGTCCATCGCCGGATCGCTGTAATAGCCCCAGTTCGTACCGTTCGGCGGGGCGAAGTTGCTCTGGAGGTGGCGGATGAACCCGGTGAACGGGTCCTGGATGAAGTACGAGTAGTTGATCGCCGACACGCCGCGGGAGATATCGGCCTTGGCGCCGGCCCGCCAGATGTTGATAAGCGTGTTCCACTCGACCACCTCGTAGTCGACCTGGATGCCGACCTCGGAGAGGTTCTGCTGGACGAACTCGTTCATCGGCAGCGGCTGCATCTGGCCCGAGCCCGAGGCCGAAATTGCGACCTTCAGCTTCAGGGGCTTGGCCGGGCTGTAGCCGGCCTCGGCCATCAGCTTCTTGGCGGCCTCCGGATCGTACTTAACGTCGAAGGTCGGGTGGCCGAACCACTGGTGGCCGGGCGGCATGAAGCCCTTGGCCGGGATCGCGAGGCCGCCGAGCAGCTCCTTCAGGCCGTCGCGGTCGATGGCGAGGTTGGCCGCCTTGCGGACCCGGGTGTCGTTCCAGGGCGAGCCCTCGACCCGGGACAGGTGCCAGGTCCAGTTGTGCGGATAGGCGTTGGTGACGATGGTGAAGCCGGCACCCTTGAGCGAGGCCACGGCGTCCGGCGCGGGCGCCTCGATCCAGTCGACCTGGCCGGAGCGGAGCGCCGCGACCCGGGCGTTGGCCTCCGGCAGCGGAACCAGCACGAGCTTGTCGAGCTTCGGGACCCTGTCCTTGTCCCAGTATTCCTTGAACGGCACCATCTCGGCGCGCTCGCGGGGGGCGAACAGCGTGAGCTTCCACGGACCGGTCCCGGAGGGCTGCTTGGCGAAGGCGTCCCAGGACTTGCCGACCTTCTCCCACTGTGCCGGGGAGGACATCATGATCCAGGCGATCTGGTAGGGCAGCGTCGCGTCCGGGGCCTTGGTGACGATCTCGACCGTCAGCGGGTCCACCACCTTGTAGGAGGCGACCGCCGGAATGCGGGTCTTGCCCTGCGCGGATTGGCGCGGATCGTATTGCGGCGCGTCGGCCTTCAGGAGCTTGTCGAGGTTCCACACCACGGCGTCGGCGTTGAAGTCGGAGCCGTCGTGGAATTTCACCCCCGGCCGCAGCTTGAAAGTCCACTTGGTCTTGTCGGTGGCGTCGACCGCCCAGCTAGTCGCGAGGCCTGGCACGAGGTCGGAGGCGAGTTCGGCGCTCGACAGATCCCAGTTAATCAGGCCGTCATAGACCGTGTAGCCCAGGAACCGCATGCCCTCGCCGCCATTGTCGGTCTGGCCGGTGGTCAGCGGGATGTCCGATGCGGTCATCCCGATCCGCAGCGTTCCCTGTGCGAGGGCGGCGGTGCTGACGGTGAGTGCCAGGGCGCCGGCGAGCGCCGCACGGGCGCCGAAGGTTTTCAGACGAGACAGCATGTCGGATCGGACACTCACGTTGGTCCGGGAGGGCGGGCCCGGAATACGTCCGACCGTATGCAAGCCCGCGGCCACTCGCCCCCGGACCCTGCGCCGACCCGTCGATCCTATGGGGTTTCGATGAGGCTCACGTGGGCGGCGACCACCCGCCATCCCTCCGGAAACCGCACCCAGGTCTGGCTCTGGCGGCCGGTCCTCCCGGGGGCGTTGTCCCGGGTGAACAGGGTCATGGCGGTGGCGAAGTCGCGGCCGTAGGTCGTGATCACCGTCTCGGCGAGCACCCGCTCGAGGCCCAATGGCGAGCGTGCCCGCCGGAACGCCCGGATCGCGTCCATCCCGTAGAGATTCTCCCCGGCGCCGTAGCGGATCGTGCGAGGATCGTCCCGGAAGAGCGCCTCCAGGGTGGCGACGTCGTTGGTGGTCAGCGCCGTCTCGTAGGTCCGGAACGAGGCCTCGACTTCGGCTTTCACGGCGGGATCGTCGATAATCATCAGGCGATCTCCACCACCGGGGCCGTGCAGATCCCATCCCGTTCGAGCTGGCGCGCGACCCGGAGGGCCAAGTCCTCGCGCCAGGGGGCTGCGATCACCTGGACCCCGAGCGGCAGCCCGGCATCGATCCTGACCGGAACGGCCACCACGGGCAGGCCGATGAAAGAGATCGGCTGCGTGAACACGCCGATGTTGGCCCGGATCGGCAGGGTCACGCCGTCGAGCACGAAGTGGGTCAGGCCGCCCTTCGGAGCCCGGCAGGGGGTGGCCGGCGCCAGGATCACGTCGACGCCGCCGAACAGGTCCAGCACGGCTTCGCGGTACCAGCGGCGGAAGCGCTGTGCCCGCTCGACGAAGGGCGCCGGGATCATCGCACCCGCGATCAGGCGGTCGCGCACGGCCGGGTCGAAATCCTGCGGCCGGGTGCGCAGGCGGTCGAGGTGGAGGGTTGCGCCCTCGGCCGCCGTGATCAGGTAGGCCGCCGCCCGGGCGCGCTGGGCCTCCGGGAGCTCGACCGTGCGGCTCGCCCCCAGGGCCTCCGCGACGCGGGCGACGGCCGCGAACGCCTCCGGATGCCCGTTGCGGGCGAAGTAGCCGCCGGCCACCGCGATGCGCAGGCCGCCGATGCCGGTTTCCAGGCCGGGATACGCAGGCTCGGGCGCCCGGGTCGTGGCCACCGGATCGTCCGGGTCGGGCCCCTGCATCGCGTCGTAGGCCAGGGCGAGGTCCGCGACGCTCCGGGCCATCGGGCCGAGATGGTCGAGGCTGCCCACGAACGGGAAGCTGCCGGCCCGGCTGATCCGCCCGTAGGTCGGCTTCATCCCGAAGCAGCCGCAGAACGCGGCGGGCACCCGGATCGAGCCGTTGGTGTCCGAGCCCAGCGTCAGCGGCACCAGCCCGGCCGCCACGGCCGCGCCCGACCCACCGGAGGAACCGCCGGTCATGTGGTCGAGGGCGTGGGGATTGTGGGCGTCGCCGTCGTGGACGTTCTCGCCGGTGAAGTCGTAGGCGTATTCGCCCATGTTGAGCGCGCCGACCAGGATCGCCCCGGCCGCCTCCAGGCGCCGCACCACCGCGCCGTCGCGCGCGGCCGGCGGGCGATCCCGGTTGATCTTCGAGCCGGCGCGGGTCGGTAGACCGGTGACGTCGATCAGGTTCTTCACCGCGAAGGGCACGCCGGCGAGCGGACCCGCAGGCTCGCCGCGCGCAAGGGCGGCATCGAGCGCCTCGGCCCGTGCCAGCGCCCGCTCGGGCAGCACATCCGTGAAGGCGCCGACGCGCCCATCGATCCCGGCAATCCGCTCCAATGTGGCCGCCACAGTGGCGCGGGCGGTCGAACGGCCCAGCGTGATCGCGGCGGCGATGGTCGCGGCATCGGACGGCGTCGGCGCGCTCATGCCTCGAACCTCGGCGCAGCCTCAACCTCGTCGGGGAGCGGAAAGCCCGCCACCAGTTCGGCGGCGGAGGCCAGGACGCGCAGGTTCAACGTGATCGGCAGCACCCAGGCCGGATCGATCGCGAGGCCGAGAAGCGGCGCAGCCACCGCAGCGTATGTGTCCGGGTCGAACGGAGGGAGTGTCTCAGGCATCGCGTTCCTCACACCGGTATTCAGGCGCCGGCTTCCCGGCGGTGCAGGCATCGTGCCGGGTCGCCGGCCAAGCCCCGATCTGCGCGCGATGCACAATTATCGGGCATCTGTCGTCGTTACCCCGGAGTGGTTCCAGGACGCGACGATCGGTGCATAATTTCTGGGCAGATTAGCGCAGCGAGATCGTCATGGGCGCGATCGTGGCGAAGCTGCAATCCGTTTCGGTACCGTCCTCGTGGACCAGCATGGCGAAACAGCCGGGCTCGTCGAGTGTCATCATGTGTGCGTGCCAGGTTCCCGCGCGGTAATTGATCCCGAAATGGCCCGGCACACGGAAGCCGAGGATCCCGGATTCGTCGGGGCGGCCGTCGCGATCGGGGGCCACGATGACGGCGTAGGAGTCCACCGAGAGCGGCAGGAAGGCCTGGTTGGAATGCAGATGCCGCTCGAGGCGACGCAGCGGCATCAGGCCGGATATCGGCTCGCTCCGCACCAGCGCGAGGTTGGCGCGCGCCGCTTGCCGGGTGTTCTGCATCTGCCCGGCCTGGTCCTGCCGGGGCGGGGTGGCGGGGTCATCCAGGATCTCGCCGTAGGGCGCGAACGCCTTGGCCGTGATGTCGGACAGGATCAGGGTACGCATCGCGACTCCTCGTGCCCACGCGTCCGCGTGTCCGTCCCCGGACGCGGCGCCGCCGGACGCCACCATCCGAGCGGGCCAAAACCCAGGATGCGCCACGGGGAAGCCCGTGGCGAGTCGCGGTAGGCCCCGCCTTCCGGGAGACGGGAGGCGCTGCCCCGCCGGTCTGCGGCAATCGTGCCGGGCCCCCGGTCTTGCCGGATCGGCGGGCGCGACCTACCTCGTTCGCATTAGATCGAGCCTCCGGCTCGTCCCACCCGGCGACCGACGAAACTCCGCTCGCGATCGTTGAGTCGGTTTGAGGCTTTTGGGCATCGCCCGGACAAACTTTTACTAAGTTCACCTGGATTGTCGTCTAGCCGGCGACCTCAGCACGCAGACGCGATTGCGTCCTCGGGGGAGCACGGTCTAAGGGCTGTCCCGCTTTTTCAGACATGGTCCGACCCGAGCGCTCCTGCGTGAGCCGAGCGCTCGGGTCGGACCATCGGCAGCGCCGATGGATCGGTGCGGTTCCGGGGCCCGGGGACGGTTCTGGAACCCGTAGTCTCAGTACGTGGCCGGTTCAGCCGGTCGTCCCCGCGAAACGCGTGACGTACCCAACCGAGAAAGGTCAGATGAGCGCATTCGACTACCGGAATTTCGACGACCGTCGCCAGCATTCGCAGAGCGCCAAGGCCGCACTGCTGGCCAAGTTCAAGGCCCGTCCGCCGGCCGACGCCCCCGAGGTCATCGCCAAGGCGAAGGCCCGGGCCGAGATCGCCCAGGCTCGTGAGGAACGCGCGCGCGAGCGCGAGACCGCCCGGATCGCCGCCGAGCGGAAGGCTGCCGAAGAGAAGCGTCTGCGCGAGGAGGCCGAGCTCTCTGCCCGGCTCGCCCGCGAAGCCGCCGAACTCGCTGCCGCGCAAGAGCGCAAGTCTGCCGAACTCGCATTGAAGAAGGCGCAGCGCGACGCCCGCTACGCCGCCCGCAAGGCCAAAGCC
The DNA here is from genome assembly GCF_054818005.1 of Methylobacterium sp. CM6246. Lineage (NCBI taxonomy): Bacteria > Pseudomonadati > Pseudomonadota > Alphaproteobacteria > Hyphomicrobiales > Methylobacteriaceae > Methylobacterium > Methylobacterium sp. CM6246. The sequence goes on along the minus strand of NZ_JBTXKY010000001.1, from coordinate 2,501,998 downwards.
AAGCGCTGACCCGCGTCGCCGAGCGCGGCACGCACCCGTATTAAAGCGCTCGAACGCCGTCCGCCCCCAGGCGGGCGGCGTTGCCGTATCCGGGAATGAGATCTGCCGGACCGCTCGCCCCGGCTGCGCAACGCGCTCGGAGCCCGACCGGGCGTCGGTTCAGCCGTCGGCCCGGTGGCGCGATCGCTGGTACGGCCGGCGTCGGTCGGATGCGCGGCAACCATCACGCGCCGATCCGTGTTGAAAGCCGCCGTCGTCACGCGCGTGCGCGAGATGATCGGATGCCCCTGAGCATGACGCGAATGGCGAGGAAGCGATGCGGTCTCGAACCCTGTTGGCGGCGCTGCCGTTCGTCCTCTTGGGATCGGATTATGCCGCCGCGCAGGATCCATCCACGGTCACGGCCTGCGATACGCTGATCGCCACACGCCGGATCGATGCCGCCAGCGGGCCGGCCCGTGAGGCGCCGGAGCCGGGATGCCGCCGGATCCCACGCGGGGAAATCGGCCCTGTGGAGCAGCGGGCGCTGATCGGTGGCGCACCCTACGAGTGCATGACGATTACGGGATCCAGCCGCTGCCTGTGGGTCGTGCCCTGACACGTCGGGCGCAGACTGCGCCCGACGCACAGGCGGTGCTGCCTGACGGCCATCTCGCCGGAACCAGCAGTCTGACGAAGCTTCACGGGAGGACGATCCGCACTATCTCGGCGTTTCTGTCCAGCGAGGAACACGCTCCGGTATGTTGAGTATTCAAGCCAGGATGCGGATTCCCTTATGGGTTTCGGCTGTGGTTCTGATGACGATCCTCGGTGGTGAGGCAGCCCGGGCCGAGCCGCCGATCCGCAGCCCGGAAGACGCGGCCTGCCGCAACGAGGCGCGTGCGAAGGTTTTCTCCGCACCCAATCCCCAGGGACTGGAGTTGGAGGATATCGGCCGGCAGATCTACTTTGCCTGCATGGCCCGCACGACCCAGGCTGCCGTCCAGCCGCCGAAGCGCACGGGCAAACGCAAGCATCGTCACAGGCGGCGCTGACGCGCCGCCGGGGACGCGCCGGGTTCAGGCGTCGAGCGGTGCTCCGATCCGCGCCCGGAGTTCATGACGCAGGGCTTCGTCGCCGCCTTCCGCGTTGAGTGCCGACATCAGGCGCAGCAGATGGCTGAGCGGGGTCGACCGACAGGCGATCGCCTCGGCGATCTGCTCCGGCAGGGGCTTGGCCACCGGCACGAAGCGCGGTGCGGGGCTTGACTGGTGAGTCTGGGGCATGCGCGGGGCTCGTGCGTGGAGACGTTCCAGATGGCGGCCGGGTGGCTACCCCTTCCCGCCCCACCGCGCCAGCCCCATTCGCACTTTTACGTAGCCGGCATCACGCTCCGTTACTGCACTGCAACACCGGATGCGGGAAACCGTGGAGGGCTTGAGCCGCCCCGACGATTTCCCTTGCTTCCGTCGCGGTTCATCCCATCGCGAGCGGGGAGGAATCGAAACCGTCGAGGAGATCCTGCGGGTCGCGATAGATCGCGATACAGCCCGCAGCCGACAGGTCGGCCTCCGGAAAACCACCGCACAGCAGGCCTACGGTGCGTAGGCCGGCCTTCGACGCGGCCTCCGCGTCATAGGGTGTGTCGCCGATCACGATCATCTCGTCTTTGCCGAGACCGTCGAGCTTCTTCACCGCGGCCTCGAAGATATCGGGATGCGGCTTCGAGCGATCCGCGTCGTCGGAGCTGGTGGCGACGTCGACGAGGTCGGCGATGCCGAGGATCTCCTGATAGCGCTCGACTTCGGGGCCCTTGCCCGAAGAGGCCAGCGCGATCTTCAGACCGGCCTCACGCAGTCGCTCGAACAGCGGCCGGACCGCCGGAAACGGCCGGACCTCCGGAAGATACTTTTTCTTGAAGAGATCCGACCGGAAGACCTCAATCTCCTCGCCCTCGCGCGCGATCCGCTCGGCCGGCAGGAATTCCGGCATGAGCTCGTCGCCGCCCTTGCCGATCTGACTGCGAACCTTCGCCTCGTCGGTCTCGACGCCGAAATGGGCGAACGCCTCGACCCAGGCGCGGGCATGCAGGTCGACGCTGTCGAGCAGGGTCCCGTCGATATCGAAGATCACGGCGCGCATCGCGGCCCCTCCTTACGGCGCACGGCGTATGCGTCAGGCCGGACAACGATGCCGGAGCCGGCCTGTTCCGGAGGGCGGAAACGGCAGGAGCCCGCCCCTCGGTGGAGGGGCGGGCTCCTGAAAAGCCGGAGCGCACGGGTGGTGTGCGACACGTGGTTCGATGGCGCCGCAACGCGCCGTCGGCTCAGTGCATCGAGGCCGGAGCGCGGGCCGGCTTGGCCTTCGCGGCGAGTCCGGCGGTCACGGCAGCCTTCGAAGCCTTGGCGGTCTTCGCGGCGACCGGCTTGGCCAGGGCGACCTTGGGCGTCGCGGTCTTGGCGGCGGCCTTCGCCGGAGCCTTCGGAGCGGCGGCCTTGGCGGCGGCAGGTTTAGCGGACGCGGCCTTCGGCGCGGCGACCTTGGCGGTCTGGGCCTTCACGGCGACCGGGGCGGCCGCGCGGGCCTTGCCGTCCGCCAGCACCACGCCGGCGCGCAGCTCGGCTTCGGCGCGCATCCAATGGGCGACGGCATGACCGTGAATCCGGCCTTCCTTCTCCCAGATGTAATAGGCGCATTCGCGCACGTGCTGCTCGCTGATCTGCATGCGTTCGATCTCCTGTCCGTCCCGGGATCGACGATGCGAGCGTGTGGTTAAAGCGCGGTTAACCCTGCCGGGTGGGCGATCGGCTGCCCGAGATCCGTTTTCGATCGCGAACTCGGCGACGACGATCGGCTCGCGGCGGCGCTTGCTCCGAACCGGTGACCCCTTCCGCGGCGCGCGCTAGCCTGGGATGCCCAGAACCCGCCGCGCCTCGGTCAGCAGCACGGCGTGCCGGGCCGCCCCGGGGCCGTCGGTCGGCGCCTCGCGCCCGGCCCGCGCGATGATCTCCTGGAAGCGGCGTCGGTCGAGGGCACGGCTGCCGATGCTGTCGAGCACGGCGCCCAGCACCGTGCGGACGGCCTCGGTGCGCTCGTCCGCCTCGGCCGCGGAGGCTGCGCCGGCCTGACCCTCGGCGCGCTCGGTCTCAAGGTCGCTCGACCGGGTGCGAGCGTTCTCAAGCTCGGCCGCGAGGCGTTGCGCCTCCTGCCAGGCCAGGTCGTGCTGGTGCGTCCGCAGGGCGAGCAGAACCTTAAGCGAGGCTGCATCCTCGCGCGCGGCCTCCAGCCTGGCCTGCGCCGCACGCAGGTCGTTCAGCAACTCCTGCGCGAGCATCGCATCCCCGGTTACATCCACCGCCGGCTCCGTCAGCATCCCGTTCGCGCCTGTCCTGAAGGGGCGTCTCGCGAATGTCCACTCTCCAGGCGCCCGGGCCCGGTTGAGAAAATCCACCCGCCGGTCCACATGGGAGGCGGTGCCTCACGGTGCCTGTCCCGGCCGGCCTTGAACCGGCGCAGCGGAGTTCGCCGACAATGTTCATCCAGACCGAAGCCACGCCGAACCCGGCGACCCTCAAGTTCCTCCCCGGCCGCGTCGTCCTGCCCGAATCCACGTTCGAGGCCCGGGACGCCGAGACCGCCGGCCGTTCGCCCCTCGCCTCCGCGCTGTTCGACGTTCCCGGCGTCGCGGGCGTCTACTTCGGCCACGACTTCGTCTCCGTCACCAAGGCGGAGGACGGCTCGGAATGGGCCCAGGTGAAGCCCGCCGTGCTCGGCGCGATCATGGAGCACTTCCAGTCCGGCGTCCCCGTGATGGCCGAAGGCGGCCTCGACAACCAGGACGGCGAGGAAGAGTTCTACGACGCCGCCGACCACGATACGGTCGTGACGATCAAGGATTTGCTCGAGACGCGTGTCCGCCCGGCGGTGGCCGGCGACGGCGGCGACATCACCTTCCGCGGCTACAAGGAGGGTGTCGTCTACCTGGAGATGAAGGGCGCCTGCTCGGGCTGCCCCTCCTCCACCGCCACCCTGCGCCACGGCGTGCAGAACCTGTTCCGGCACTTCCTGCCGGAGATCCGCGAGGTCCAGGCGATCTGATCTCACGCCGACGTTCACGCCACGACCAGCGCCGACGGCCACGAGCCGCCGGCGATTTCTTTGGCATCCCTCGGTCTGGCCGGCCCGCGTCGGTGTCAGAGCCGTCGGCTCGTCCAAGCGTATCCTACGCCGATCGACAGATTGTAACGTGCTGGATGTCGGCACGGTAAATCGTTTGATGATAATACTGGCGGTATCTTTCTGGCTTGATGCCCCGCATAGATTTAATATCTATATTTCATAACCCGCTTTGTGGTTTAATGTTTAATCGAATACGATCTGTGCAATTGTTATGAGCGTCGCTTCAGATCTCTATCGGAGATCTTGACGCAAGGTTTCATCCTATCTCTCGTGTCCCACGGTTTTCCGGGGATTCGCATGAACCTTCTCAGCCGCACGAACATCGCCACCAAGCTGCTCGCAATCAATCTGATCATCGCGGTGATCGTGGGCGGCTGCATCTGGTTCGCAGAGTCCCGGATGACGATGATCGATGAGGTCTACACGAGCCTGATTGCCCGGGAGGCGAAGGCGGTGTCGAACGTGCGGCGGACCAATCGCCTGCACAACACTATGAACTACCTCCTGTACCGGACGATCGCCGAGACCGATCCCGAGCAGATCCGCCAGGCGGGCACGCAGTTCGAGAGCATCATCGGGCAGGCCGACAAGACCTTGTCCGTTCTCGCGCAGCAGGTGCCGGCCTTCAACGACTTGATCCAGGCCCAGCGTGATCGCACCGCGCGGTTCGTGGCCGAGGCGTCGGAGGCGCGGCGCCTCGCCATCTCGGGCGAGGTCAGCGCCGCGCTGAAGCAGGCCCACGAGAAGAGCGAGCCGATCTTCGTGTCCCTCGGGGTCGAAGGGACCAAGCTCGGCGACGCGATCGAGGACTACATGCGCAAGCGCTCCCGCGACCTTACCGACGAGACCAACGCCACGCGCTGGAACCTGATCGGCTTCGGCGCGCTCGGCATGCTGGTCGGCATCCTCTGCTCCCTGCTGGTCTCGACGATCGGCATCACGCGGCCCCTCGGTCGCCTGGTCGCGGTGCTCCAGCGCATGGCGAAGGGCGAGATCGAGGCGGAGATCGTGGAAGCCCGCCGGGGTGACGAGATCGGTACGGTCGGACGGGCCGTCGAGGCTATCAAGGCCATGGTCGTGCAGAAGGCCGCCGCGGAGGCCGAGTTCAAGCGGACGGCGGACGCAGCCACGGCCGCGGAGCGGCGGCGCGCGATGGTCGATCTGGCCGACCATTTCGAGGAGGCGGTCGGCGGTATCGTCGGCCAGGTCTCGTCCTCGGCCACGGAGCTTCAGGCCACCGCGCAGACCATGACCTCCACCGCAACCCGGACTGCCGGCCAGACCACCCATGTGGCGTCCGCGGCCGAGGAGGCTGCCGCCAACGTCAACACCGTGGCTGCGGCCGCCGAGGAACTCGGCGTCTCGATCTCCGAGATCGGCCGGCAGGTCGAAGGGTCGGCCGATCTGGCCCAGCGCGCGGTGGGTGAGGCCGACCAGACCGGTTCGCTGATGCAGGACCTGAGCGGTGCCGTCGCGCGGATCGGCGACGTGGTCGGGCTGATCGCGTCGATCGCCAGCCAGACCAACCTGCTGGCGCTCAACGCCACCATCGAGGCGGCCCGCGCCGGCGAGGCGGGACGCGGCTTCGCGGTGGTCGCCGCCGAGGTGAAGGAACTGGCCGAGCAGACCGCCAAGGCCACCGACGAGATCGCCGCACAGATCGACCGGGTCCAGGGAGCCACCGGCCAGGCGGCCTCGGCGATCGGCTCGATCACGGGCCTGATCCGGGAGATCAGCGGCGTGGCGACGAGCATCGCCGCCGCGGTGGAGGAGCAGGGCGCCGCGACCCAAGAGATCGTGCGCAACGTCGCCCAGGCCGCCACCGGCACCGGCGCGGTCACGCACAACATCGTCGATGTGGCACGGGCCTCGGAGGCGACCGGGTCGGCGGCCAACCTGGTGCTGGCCTCCGCCTCGGTGCTGACCGGGCAGTCCGAGCAGCTCAACGTCGAGGTGCGAAGCTTCCTCTCCGCCGTCCGCGCCGGCTGAGGTTCTCACCGAGGGGCCGACCGGCGCAAGCCGGCAACACTCCACCGTCAACGCGGTTCTGGCCGGCGACCCGCGCTGACGAGGCGGTGGTTTTGTTCTAACGCTGAAGCTTCGTCCCGAAAGGTGGTTGCTGGCTTTCGGGACACGACGATGCACACCAGAATGCTAGGACCTCGTCGAGGATATCGGTATCCTGGACGAGGTCCTGGGGTGTTCGCGCTCTTCGGGACCGAATGGGCGCGGTCGTCGGTCCGATCCGGCATTCGGGAGTGGGCGTGCGTATCCTAGCCATCGACACAGCGCTGGACCTGTGCGCCGCCTGCGTCGCCTCGGACGATGCCGACGCGCCGCTCTCGGCCGAGTCGCTGCCCATGCTGCGCGGTCACGCGGAAGCCCTGCTGCCGCTGGTCGAGCGGGTGATCGCCCGCGTCGAGGGTGGCTTCGAGGCGATCGACCGGATCGCCGTCACGGTCGGGCCCGGCAGCTACACCGGTCTGCGGGTCGGCCTCTCGGCGGCCCGGGCGATCGGGCTCGCCACCGGCAAGCCCGTGGTCGGCGTCGGCACGCTCTCGGCCCTGCTGGCGCCGCTGCTGGCGGAGTCCGTCGAGGGCACGATCGCCGCTGTGGTCGATGCCCGGCACGGTGCCGTCTACGTCCAAGCCCTCGGTCCGAACGACGGGCTGGCCCCGGCCCATCTGTCGGTGGAGGTGGCCGCGGAACGGCTGGGCGCCGGCCCCGTGGTGCTCACCGGCTCCGGGGCGCCCCTGGTGGCGGCGGCCCTGGCCGCCCGCGGCGTGAGCGCGCGGGTCGCCGGTCTCGGTGCCCCCGACATCACCGCCGTGGCGTCGCTCGGTCTCGTGGCCGACCCGGCCCAGGCCCTGCCGCGGCCGCTCTACCTCCGCGGGGCCGATGCGCGGCCTCAGGATCACGCGAGGATCGCGCGGCAATGACGCGTCCCATCCCGTTCTGGCCGCTCGACTGGTGGGCCGCGTGGTGGGATGCCCTCACGCCGCAGCCCTACGTCACTCCGCTGGCCGACGCCGCGCAGGCCCCGACCCTGGCCCGGCTCCACGCCACGGCGTTCGCCCGGCCCTGGGAGGCCCACGAATTCGAGCGCATGCTGTGCGAGCGCTCCACGCAGGCGCATGCCCTGTGGCGGACCGGGACGCTCCAGGGGTTCGTCCTGTCGCGCCGCGCGGCCGACGAGGCCGAGATCCTCACCGTCGTGCTGTCCCCGACGCTGCGCGGCGGCGGCCATAGCCGCCGGCTCCTGCGCGATCATCTGTCGAGCCTGGCGCATTCCGGGGTCGCCCGGGTGCATCTGGAGGTCGACGAGGGCAACGTGCCGGCGCTCAAGCTCTACGCCCGCCACGGGTTCCGGAAGGTCGGCGAGCGCACCGGCTACTACCTCAAGGCCGACGGCAGCCGGGCGACCGCGCTGACCATGAGCGCCGACCTGTGACGGCGTGAGCCGCGCCGGCCTCACCATACGGGTCGCGGTCCTCGCCCTCGCCTTCCTGGTGCTGGGCCCGCCGCACTGGGTCGCGATGCGGCTGCTCGGCCGACGCTCGACCGTGGCGCCGCTGCTGTTCCACCGCACCTTCCTGTGGCTGTTCTCCGTCCGGGTGACGCAGTCGGGGACGCCACCGGATTCCGGCGAGGCCGCCCTGGTCCTGGCCAACCACGTGTCGTGGCTCGATATCGTGGTGATCGGGTCGCTGCGCCCACTCTCGTTCGTCGCGAAGTCTGAGATCGCCGGCTGGCCGGTGATCAGCCTGCTCGCGGCCCTGCAGCGCACGATCTACATCGACCGGCAGCGGCGGGGCGCGACCGCCACGGTGAGCGCCACGATGGGCCACCGCTTGGCCGGGGGCGAGCTGGTCGTGCTGTTCGCCGAGGGCACCACCGGCGACGGCAACCGGCTCCTGCCGTTCCGCTCCGCGCTGGTCGGGGCGGCGCGGGCGGCCCTGCGGGGGGAGGCCGGACGCGGCCGCGTGCGCCTCCAGCCGATGGCCATCGCCTATCCCCGACGCAACGGCCTCCCGGTGGTGCGCTCCGAACGTTCCGAGATCGCTTGGTACGGCGACATGGAGCTGGCGCCGCATCTCGCGGCCTTCGTCAACGGCGGGCCGATCGACGTCCATGTGGCCTGGGGCCAGCCGATCGCCTTCGAGGCGACGACCGATCGCAAGGCCGCAACCGCGGCCGCGGAGGCCGAGGTCCGGGCCGCGCTTCAGGGGATCGCCACCGGTCGGGGCGAAATCAGGCCGGCGCCCGGGCCTCGGCCGGCCTCGCCGGGGCTCGACCTCGGCGGCCCCGAGATCGCGGCGGTGTAAGGTCTTTCGGAACCCCGGACCGGGCCATCACGATGCGGTTTCCCGTGATCGCACAGGCGGCGAAGCAGCCCGCGGAGGCGCCACGTCCCTCCGTCGCCTACAGGTCCTGAGTTGCTCCGCCGCGCGCGATCACCGCTTGGATAGATCCGACCCGCGAACGCCATATCCCGGTAGAACCACCCAATGAATACATGATGCATATCTGTTGAGGGTCTGGTGAGCCTCTGATAGGTGGGCCGAAACCCCTGAAGTTGGGGTATCGGAGGACGCCCCTTGCAACCCTGGAACCAAGTCTACGATCCGTTCGGGAGCCCCTGGCTCTCGACGCTGGCGGCCTCCGTGCCGGTCATCGCCCTCCTCGCCATGATCGCCAGCGGGCGCGTGAAGGCCCACATCGCGGCGGTCATCGCCCTGGGCCTCGCCCTGCTGGTCGCAATCGTGGGCTTCGGCATGCCGGCCGGGCTCGCGTCCCGGGCCGCGATCCTCGGCATGGTCACGGGCTTCTTCCCGATCGGGTGGATCATCCTCAACGTCATTTTCCTCTACCGGCTGACGGTGGAGAAGGGCTGGTTCTCGGTGCTGCAGCAATCGGTGGCCGGCATCACGGCCGACCGGCGGTTGCAGCTGCTCCTGGTGGCCTTCGCGTTCGGCGCCTTCTTCGAGGGCGCGGGCGGCTTCGGCACGCCGGTGGCGGTTACCGGGGCGATCCTGATCGGCCTGGGCTTCTCGCCGCTGGCGGCTTCGGGCCTGTCGCTGATCGCCAACACGGCGCCCGTGGCCTTCGGGGCGCTCGGCGCGCCGATCCAGGGCCTGGCCTCGGTCACCGGCTACCCGCCCGAGATCCTCGGCGCCATGATCGGGCGGCAGCTTCCGCTGTTCTCGCTGATCGTGCCGTTCTGGCTGATCTGGGTGTTCGCGGGCTTCCGCGGCATGGTCCGGGTCTGGCCGCCGATCCTGGTCTGCGCCGGATCGTTCGCGACCGCGCAGTTCCTGATCTCGAACTACGTCAATCCGTGGATCGTCGACATCGGCGCCTCGATCGCCTCGATGCTCGCCCTCGTGCTCTTCCTCAAGGTCTGGCAGCCGCGGGAGATCTGGACCTCCCCGGCCCTGCGCGGCCACGACCCGTCCCTGGCGCTGGCCACCCCGCGTCCGTCGCCGCTGGGCGCCGGCGTTCCGGGCACGCCCCCGGTCCACACCGGCACGCGCACGGCCTCGCAGCGCGAGATCCTGCTGGCCTGGCTGCCGTGGATCATTCTCTCGGTGGTGGTGGCGATCTGGGGCACGGGCTGGTTCAAGGGCATCGTGAACCCGCTCTTCACCTGGAAATACGAGGTGCCCGGCCTGCACAACGCGATCATGAAGGTGCCGCCGGTGGTGTCCAAGCCGGTGCCCGAGGGCGCGGTCTTCCTGTTCACCTACATGTCCTACACCGGGACCGGGGTGCTGATCGCGGCGATCATCTCCGGTCTGATCATGCGGTTCTCGCCGGTCCGCCTGGTCACGGCCTATGTCGAGACCATCTGGGCGCTGCGGTTCTCGCTGATCACCATCGCGGCGATGCTGGCGCTGGGCGTGCTCACCCGCTACGCCGGCGTCGACGCCACGCTAGGGCTCGCCTTCGCGGGCACCGGCATCCTGTACCCGTTCTTCGGCACCCTGCTCGGCTGGCTGGGCGTCGCGCTGACCGGGTCGGACACGGCCTCGAACGTCCTGTTCGGCGGATTGCAGCGGATCACCGCCGAGCAGCTCGGCCTCTCGGGCGTGCTGATGGCGGCGGCGAACTCGTCGGGCGGCGTGATGGGCAAGATGATCGACGCCCAGTCGATCGTCGTCGCCTCCACGGCCACCGGCTATTTCGGCCAGGAGGGCAAGATCCTGCGCTTCGTGTTCTGGCACTCGATCGCGCTCGCCTGCCTGGTCGGCCTGTTCGTGATGCTCCAGGCCTACGTGCCGTTCTTCCAGCAGATGGTCATCGACGTCCCGGCCGCGGCCGCAGCCCACTGACAACGAGGCGGCGGGCACGCCCCGCCGCCTCCCCTGCCCTGCGCGCCAGAACCTGGATCCGGAAGGGTCCGTGACCTTTTGCGGGTCCAGGGCACGGCCCTGGTGCCTCGGGGACCTTGGGCCCGAACCCCGCCAAAGGGCGCGCCATTCGGAAACCCCGTCCTGCCGTGGGTGTCGCGACGGCCCGTGCGATCCGTGCTACAGGCTCCCGCCCGCCGGTCCGCGCAGGATCGGCCCGGGACAATGGACGAGCGGACGGTTTTTGGGGCGGCACGCGTTGAAGAAGGCCTTCGTCAAATCCTACGGTTGCCAGATGAACGCCTACGACGCGGCCCGCATGGCCGACGTGCTGGGCGCTGAAGGATATGCGTCGACCGATTCGGTGGAGGAGGCCGACGTCGTCGTCCTCAACACCTGCCACATCCGCGAGAAGGCTGCCGAGAAGGTCTATTCCGAACTCGGCCGCCTGCGCGTCCTGAAGGGCGAGCGGCAGGCCCGCGGCCTCGATACCCGCATCGTCGTCGCCGGCTGCGTCGCCCAGGCCGAGGGCGCCGAGATCCAGACGCGCCAGCCCGCGGTGGACGTGGTGGTCGGCCCGCAGAGCTACCATCGCCTGCCGGACCTCCTGGCCCGCTCCCGCGAGCGCCGGGTGGTCGACACCGAATTCCCGGTCGAGCACAAGTTCGCGCACTTGCCCCGGCGCCGCAGCTCCGCGCCGACGGCCTTCCTCACCGTGCAGGAAGGCTGCGACAAGTTCTGCGCCTTCTGCGTGGTGCCCTACACCCGCGGCGCCGAGGTCTCGCGTCCCGTCGCTGCGGTGCTGGCCGAAGCGGAGACTTTGGCGCAGGGGGGCGCCCGCGAGGTCACGCTGATCGGCCAGAACGTCAACGGCTATCACGGCCTGGGCCCGGACGGTGCCCCGGTCGGGCTCGCCGATCTCATCCGGGCCGTCGCAAAGATCCCCGGCCTCGCCCGGGTCCGCTACACGACGAGCCACCCGAACGATTTCGACGACGCGCTCGTGCGGGCCCATGGCGAGGTGCCGGCGCTGATGCCGTACCTGCACCTCCCGGTTCAGTCGGGCTCGGACCGGATCCTTGCGGCCATGAACCGCAAGCACACCGGCGACCAGTACCGGCGCCTGATCGGCCGGGTGCGCGCCGCCCGGCCGGACGTCGCCCTGTCTTCCGATTTCATCGTCGGCTTCCCGGGCGAGACCGACGCCGACTTCGCCGACACCCTGCGGTTGGTGCGCGAGATCGGGTTCGAGAGCGCGTTCTCGTTCAAGTACAGCCCCCGCCCCGGCACGCCGGCCGCCGAGCGTGACGATGGGGTGCCCGAACCCGTGATGGCGGCGCGGCTCGCCGAGCTTCAGGCGCTCCTCGACGAGCAGCGCTACGTCTACCAACGGGCGGCGGTCGGACAGGTGTTCGACGTCCTGGTCGAGAAGGCCGGCCGGCTTCCGGGGCAGCTCGCGGGCAAGACGCCGCACCTGCTGGCTGTGCAGTTCGACGCCCCGCTCCACCATATCGGGTCGATCGTGCCGGTCCGGATCGTCCGGGCCGGGACGAACAGCCTGTTCGGGCAACTGGCTTCCGAGGCTGTGGCGGCTTGAGGATCGAAGCGATGGGGATGGCGGTGAGGATCACAGGTTGAGCGCGTCGGACGGGTCTGGCGTGCGCGGCCCCCTGCGGGGTCGCGGGCCGGCGGCGCGGCCGGCCGAATCGGAGGAAGCGGTGGAGGTGCCGCTGACCTTCGACGACAACCGCCTCGCGAGCCTCGTCTTCGGTCAGTACGATCAGAACGTCGCCCATATCGAGCGCCGGCTCGACGTCACCGCCACGGCGCTCGGCAACCACCTCGTCATCAAGGGGTCGCCCGACGCCGCCGAGAAGGCCCGGCGGGTATTCCTCAAGCTCTACGCCCGGGTGCGGACCGGCGGCAGCACCCTGACGCTGGGCGATGTCGACGGTGCGATCCGCGAAGCCACCGCGCAGGCGAGCCTGTTCCCCGCCGAGGCGATCGCCGCCGAGGCCGACACGCCGCATTTCGAGCAGATCGCCACCCGCCGCCGCGGCGCGGTACGGGCGCGCAACCAGGCGCAGGACCAGTACATCAAGCTGCTGCGGACCAACGAGCTGGTCTTCGCGGAAGGTCCGGCCGGAACTGGCAAGACCTGGCTCGCCGTCGGCCACGCCGTGTCGCTGCTCGAGCAGGGCCACGCCGAGCGGCTGATCCTGTCGCGCCCGGCGGTCGAGGCCGGCGAGCGCCTGGGCTTCCTGCCCGGCGACATGCGCGACAAGGTCGATCCGTACCTGCGCCCGATCTACGACGCCCTCTACGACTTCATGGAGGCGCGCCACGTGGACCGCGGCCTCCAAACCGGCATCATCGAGATCGCACCGCTGGCCTTCATGCGCGGGCGGACGCTCACCAACGCCGTGGTGCTCCTCGACGAGGCGCAGAACACCACCTCCATGCAGATGAAGATGTTCCTGACCCGCCTCGGCGAGGGCTCGCGCATGATCATCACCGGCGACCCCAGCCAGGTCGACCTGCCGCCGGGCCAGAAGTCCGGGCTCGTGGAGGCGGTGAACGTGCTCGACGGCGTGGAGGGCATCGGCCGCGTGACCTTCAAGGACGTGGACGTGGTCCGCCACGACCTCGTGCGCCGGATCGTCACCGCCTACGAGCGCGCCACCCACGGCGACGGCGATGCCGACCGCAATCCCAACCCCCGGCGCCGGCCCCTGGCGTGAGCACGCCGCACGACATCGACGTCGCGATCGAGGACGATCGCTGGGAAGCCGCGATCCCGGAGCTCGAATCGCTCGTCACCCGCGCCGTCGAGGCGGGGCTGGCGGCTGCGCCCGCGCCGCCGGACGGACCCGTGGAAGTCAGCGTCATGTTGACCGACGACGTCACCGTCCAGGAGCTCAACCGCACCTGGCGTGGCAAGGACAAGCCCACCAACGTGCTGTCCTTCCCGGCGGCCCCGCAGCCCCGGCATGCGGGCGCCGCGCTGCCGCTCGGCGACGTGGTCCTTGCCTACGAGACCCTTGTGCGCGAGAGTGCCGAGCAGTCGAAGCCGCTCCAGAATCACCTCGCGCACCTCCTCGTCCATGGCACCCTGCATTGTCTCGGTCAGGACCACGAGAACGGCGAGGCCGAGGCCGAGGCCATGGAGGCGCTCGAAGTCGCGGCCCTCGCGACGTTGGGCATCCCAGATCCCTATGCCTGAGCGGCCGATTCCCCACCGCCCCCAGATCCGAGAGACATGAGCAACGATCGAAGTCGCGGCGCGGCCCTGGCTGCGCCCAGTTCCACCGAGGGCGAATCCCAGACCCGGGAGCCTTGGTACGACCGCCTGCTTCAGGCGCTCCACCTCAAGCCGCGCGATTCGCTGCGTGAGGGCCTTGAGGAGGCGCTCGCCGAGCCCGATGCCGGCGAGAGCGGTCTCACCCCCCTCGAGCGGGTGATGCTCAAGAACGTGCTCGGCCTGCACAAGGTGCGGGTCGACGACGTGATGGTCCCCCGGGCCGACATCGTCGCGGTCTCGAACGACACCAACATCGGCGATCTGCTCAAGCTGTTCCGCAACGCCGGCCATTCCCGCCTGCCAGTCTACGGCGAGACGCTGGACGACCCCCGCGGCATGGTTCACATCCGCGACCTCGTCGATCACATCGCCGCCAAGGCCGAGCCGACCCGGCGCAGCGTCGCCGCGGCTGCGGCCCGGCCTCCCCTGGCCGCCGAGGGCGAGGTCGTGGCCGATCCGACTGTTGTGGTCCCGCGGCCGGCCCGACGGCCGCCGGTTCGGCTGCCCCGGGCGCTGGATCTCGGCAAGGTCGATCTCAGCACGACGCTGGCTGCCGCCCGCATCCAGCGGCCCGTTCTGTTCGTGCCGCCCTCCATGCCGGCCATCGACCTGCTGGTGCGGATGCAGGCGACACGCACCCATATGGCGCTCGTCATCGACGAGTATGGCGGCACCGACGGGCTGATCTCCATCGAGGATCTGATCGAGGTCGTGGTCGGCGATATCGAGGACGAGCACGACGTCGCCGAGGCCAAGCAGGTCCAGCGGGTCGACGGCGAGGACGACGTGTTCGTGGCCGACGCCCGCACGCCCCTGGCCGAGGTCTCCGAGGCCACCGGGGTCGACCTGGTGGCGGCGGTCGGCGACATGGCCGAGGAGATCGACACCCTGGGCGGCATGATCGTCACCCTGGCCGGCCGGGTCCCGTCCCGCGGCGAGCTGATCGTGGGGCCGGGCGACCTCGAGTTCGAGGTGCTCGACGCCGACCCCCGCCGCCTGAAGCGCCTGCGCTTCCACAAGGGTCCGGCGCGGATCAGCACCGTGGTGCCGCTCGCCCTGCCGCCACCGACCCCGACGCCGGCTCCCGAGACGCCGCATCCATGAGGATCTTCGCGTGACGGGTGCTGCGTGGCGGTCCTGACCGCGCGGCATGCCCGGGACTCGGCCGCCCCGAGGGGGCCCATGGGCCGTCCGTCCCCGGGCTTCCTGCTGGCGATCACCCGGCTGACCGGTTGGCGGCGGCTCGGACTGGCCTGGCTCGCCGGTGCGGTGGGCGCCCTGGCGATGCCGCCCTATGGGCTCCTGCCAGCCCTGGCCGTGTCCCTCTCGGTGGCGGTCTGGCTCATCGACGGTGCGGCTGCGGAGCGGACTGCGCTGCGGCGACTCTGGCCCTGCTTCCTGATCGGCTGGGCCTGGGGCTTCGGCTACCTCACCGCCGGCCTGTGGTGGCTCGGCCAGGCCTTCCTGGTGGAGGCCGACGAGTTCCTGTGGGCGATGCCGCTCGGCGTCATCGGCCTACCCTTCGCTCTGGGCCTGTTCTACGGCGCCGGGTTCGGCACAGCCGGCCTGCTCTGGGCTCGCGGCCCGGCCCGGATCGCCGCCCTGGCGTTCGGGGTCGGCGCGGCCGAGTGGCTGCGCGGCCACCTGTTCACGGGTTTCCCCTGGAACACCCTCGGGATGGCGCTCGCCCAGAACGTCTGGACGCTGCAATGGGGCGCCGCGATCGGCCTCTATGGCCTGACCATCCTGGCGGTCCTGATCTGCGCTGCGCCCGCGACCCTGGCCACGGGCTCGCACCCGCGCAGCCGGTTCGGCCCGAGCGCGGCCGCTGCGATCGTCCTCGTCGGGATGGCGCTCTACGGGGCCGTGCAACTCGGGCCGCCCGACCCGGTGGTGGCGGGCGTCCGCCTGCGCCTCGTCCAGCCGAACCTGCCGCAGGATGCCAAGTTCCGGCCCGAGAACCGTGCCGACATCGTCGACCGCTATATCGAGCTGAGCCAGCGGCCGACCGAGGCGGGTGAGCCTGAGCCGACCCATATCGTCTGGCCGGAATCGGCCTTCCCGTTCCTGATCCAGCGCGATCCCGACGCCCTGGCCAAGGTCGCGGCCGGCCTCAAGCCCGGGCAGCACCTGATCACCGGGGCGGCCCGCGCGGAGGAACCGCTACCCGGCGAGCGCCTGCGCTACTACAACGCCGTGATGGTGATCGGGCCGGACGGCAAGATGTCCGACAGCTACGACAAGGTCCATCTCGTCCCGTTCGGCGAGTACCTGCCGGCGCCCCTTGATGCGGCGCTCCGGGCGTTGGGACTGCGCCAGTTCGTGGCGATTCCCGGGGGCTTCTCCGCCGGCACCCTCGCGGCCCAGCGGATCCTGACGGTGCCGGGCCTGCCCCCGGTGGCGGCGACGATCTGCTACGAGGCGATCTTCCCGCACGCGATCCTGCCGGCGACGGCCGCCTCGGTACCGCGTCCGCCCGGGCTGATCCTGAACGTCACCAACGATGCTTGGTTCGGCGATACGCCCGGGCCCCGCCAGCATCTGGCTCAGGCTCGGCTGCGTGCCGTGGAGGAAGGACTGCCGCTGGTGCGCGATGCCAACACCGGAATCTCCGCGGTGATCGACCCGCACGGCCGTATCGTCGCGCAGACGACCCTCGACACGGAAACCTGGCTCGATGCCGATCTGCCCGCCCGCATCGTGGGCGGCACCCTGTATGGCCGGTTCGGGGACGCCGCCTTCGCGTTGATGCTCGCCGCCTGCCTGAGTGGCGCCCTCACCGCCCGGCTGCGGGCATGAGCCCCGAGCGCACGGCTCCGGGCCGGATCCTCCTCGGCCTCGCGCTGATGCTGGTGGCGTTCAACCTGCGCCCGGCGCTCAGCACGATCGGGCCGCTGCTGGCGACGATCCGGGAGAGCACCGGGCTCAGCGCCGGCGGCGCGGCAATCCTCACCACCCTGCCGGTCCTGTGCCTCGGCATCGCCTGCGCGCTGGCGGCGCCGCTGATCCGCCGGATCGGGCCCGACCTCGCCGTGCTGGTAGGCGCCACGATCCTGGCCGCGGGCCTGACGCTTCGGGGCCTCGGCGGCCTCGTGCCGTTGTTCGCCGGGACGGCGCTCGCCGCCATCGGGATCGGCCTCGACAACGTGCTGCTGCCGGCCCTGGTCAAGCGCGACTTCTCCGGCAGCGGCGGGCTGATGACCGGCCTCTACACCATGACCCTGTGCCTCGGCGCTGCGGCCGGCGCGGGCGCGGCGGTCCCCGTGGAGCACGCCCTCGGCGGCGGCTGGCCCTCGGCGCTCGCGGTCTGGGCGCTGCCGGCCCTGGTGGCGGCCTTCCTGTGGATTCCCTTCGCCCGCCGCACGGCCTCGACCCGGGCGCCCTCTGCCGGGCGGCTTCTGCGCGACCCGCTGGCCTGGTGGGTCACGGGCTTCATGGGCCTGCAATCCTCCCTGGCCTACACGCTGTTCGGCTGGCTGCCGCTGCTGCTCCAGGCGCGCGGCCTCTCAGCCCTGGATGCCGGCCTCTACGCTTCGCTGATGACCTTGGTCCAGGCGCCCGGTGCGCTGATCACCGCCATGCTGGCAGCCCGCGCGCGGGACCAGCGCGCCTGGATCGTCGCGATCCCGGGGCTCACCGCGGCGGCGTTCCTGGTGCTGGCCTTCGGACCCGAGACCCTGCGGATCCCGGCGGCCTGCGTCCTCGGCTTCGGCATCGGCGGCTGCTTCGGCCTGGGGCTGACCCTGATCGTCCTGCGCTCCGCCGATGCCGCCAGCGCGGCCGGCCTCTCCGCCATGGCGCAGGGCATCGGCTATACCGGCGCCTGCCTCGGGCCCCTCGCCTTCGGGCTCGCCCACGAGGCGACCGGCGGTTGGGGTCTCGCCGGAGGGCTGTTCGTCACGATCGCGGTCGCCGCGATTCTGGTCGGCCAGGCCGCCGGCCGCGATCGCAAGGTCAGCGCCGCCGCGCCGGAGGCCGCACGCACGCCACTCCAACCGGTGACCGTGCTCAACAGCTCGGATCCCGCGCGCAGCGCCTGAGCGCATCCGCCGGAACCTCCTTGACGGGCGGGTCCGTCGCCGCTCGATTACGCAGAGTATTGCGACTCGGGCGCCCGTCCTTTCGGCCGGCGTCACGCGCTGGGTGGACGGCATGTCAGGTATCGAACGCTCCGGGATTCGGCTGGCTGCTGCTGCCATGACGGTGCTCGCCGTGTTGGCGACAGCTGCGGAGGCGCGCGGGTTCAGTGGCGGCTACCGGGGTGGCGCGATCGGGCCGCGGACCGGAGCGTTGGGGCGACCACTCGGACCGGTGCGGCCGGGCCCCGGATTCGGCGGGCGCGGCCCCGGCTCGGCTATCCGGCATCCCGGATTTCGCCGGCACTGGCGCGGCGGCTACGGGGGCGCTTACGGTTACGGACTCGGCGGCCTGGGGCTGGGCCTGGGCCTCGGCTTCGGGCTCGGTGGCCTGTGGGGCGGCTACGGCGACCCGCTCTTCGACGGCGGCTATGTCGACACGCCTCCGATCTATGCGCCCCCGGCCTACGCGGCTCCGGTCGACGAGGCGCCCGCCGATGTCCCGCCCGTCGTCGAGGCGGACGACCCGGCCGACCTCTCCGCGGCCGTCGCGGCCTGTGCCCGCCGCTTCACGACCTACGATCCGATCACGCAGACCTATATCGGCAAGGGCTACGTCCGGCGCGCCTGCCCTTGAGCGCGGATCGCGCTTTGGGTCGAGGCCAAGAGAAAGGCCCCGCGGGTTCTCGCCCGCGGGGCCTTCATTCGCTCAGGGTCGGCTCGATGCGACCTGCAAAACTACTCGGCGGCGACCCGGTGGGCCTGCGAGCCGTCCGTGTAGGTCTCGGACTGCAGGCGCTTGCCCGGGGCGGCGCGGCCCGGCAGCGGCGGCAGGGCCTTGGCCTTCTCCAGATCGATGCCCGCACCCTCGGCGACGCGGCGGCCGTAATCTTCGTCGGCGTGCCAGAAGTGCCAGACCATCCGCAACTGGATGGCTTCCGGGCACTGCTTCATGTCGCCCACGAGATTGGCGATCAGGTCCTCACGCTCCCAGTCCTGGAACGAGCGGTACCGGACTCCGGCCTGGGTGTAGTCGTCCTCGGTGCGCGAGGTCTGATAGCGGCCGAGCTTGCCGTCCACCGGCTGGTGATAGTCCTTGGCCGGCTTCGGGGCCTCGCGCAGGCCCTCGGAGAGCGTCGAGGGCTCGTAGTTGATGTGCTTGTTCGGTCCGGTCCCGTCGACCCCATAGGTCATCTGGCCGTCCCGCTGGTTCGAGTAGACCTTCACGCCCGGCTGCGGCGCGTTGATCGGCAGCTGGAGGTAGTTGGCGCCGACGCGGTAGCGCTGCGTGTCCGAGTAGGACAGCGTCCGGCCCTGCAGCATCTTGTCGTCCGAGAAGTCGATGCCGTCGACCAGGACGCCGGTGCCGAACGCCGACTGCTCGACCTCGGCGAAGAAGTTGTCCGGCACCCGATCCAGCACCATGCGGCCCACCGGCAGCAGCGGGAACTGGTCCACCGGCCACAGCTTCGTGTCGTCCAGCGGATCGAACGACAGGTGGTCGTTCGGGCCGTCCGGCATGATCTGCACGCAGAACTCCCACTCCGGGAAGTTGCCAGCCTTGATGTTGTCGTAGAGGTCGCGGGTCGCGTGGCCGACGTCCTTGCCCTGGATCTCCGCGGCCTGCGCGGAGGTCAGGTTGCGCACGCCCTGCTTCGGCTCCCAATGGAACTTGCAGAGCACGGCCTCACCCTGGTCGTTGACCAGCTTGTAGGTGTTGACGCCGGAGCCCTCCATCTCGCGATAGTTGGCCGGGATGCCCCAGGGCGACTTGAGGTGCGTCACCATGTGGATCGCTTCGGGGTGCTGGGCCACGAAGTCGAAGAAGCGCCACGCTTCCTGGCGGTTGGTCACCGGGTCCGGCTTGAAGGCGTGGATCATGTCGGGGAACTTGATCGCGTCCCGGATGAAGAACACCTTCAGGTTGTTGCCGACCAGGTCCCAATTGCCGTCGACGGTCTTGAACTTCACCGCGAAACCGCGCGGGTCGCGCTCGGTCTCCGGGCTCTCCTTGGCGCCGGCCACCGTCGAGAAGCGCACGAACATCGGCGTCTTCACGCCGGTCTCGTTCAGCACGCGGGCGCGGGTGTACTTGGAGGCCGGCTCGTTGCCGATCTTGCCGTAGGCCTCGAAGTAGCCGTGGGCGCCGGCGCCGCGGGCATGGACCACGCGCTCCGGGATCCGCTCACGGTCGAAATGCGTGATCTTCTCGATGAACTGGTAGTTCTCGAGCGTCGCCGGGCCGCGCTCGCCGACCGTCCGGGTGCTCTGGTTGTCGCGGACCGGATGGCCCTGGCGTGTAGTCAGGATCGGGCGTTGATCGCTCATGCGTCTCATCTCTCCGTGATGCCTGTCATCGGCATATGGGGCCGCCGCAGCAGACTGGAACCGTTCCGACGAGGTTATGGACCTCCGATGTGGCGTTGGCTAATGCATCGTCCCAAACGCCGTGATAGACGCCGCCTATGAACCTGTCGGGCCTGTCGCTGCGCGATCTGGAATATGTGGTGGCCATCGCCGACGAGGGCCATTTCGGCCGGGCGGCTGAGCGCTGCAACGTCAGCCAGCCGACCTTGAGCGTCCAGGTCCGCAAGCTCGAGGCCTCCCTGGGCGTGACCCTGTTCGAGCGCTCGAACCGCCGTGTCCTCCTCACGGAGGCCGGACAGGGGATTGTCCGGCAATCGCGCGTCGTCCTGGCCGAGGCCCAGAGGCTCCTGGCGCTGGCGACCGAGGGGCGCGGCTCGCCGCTCACCGGGCGGCTGGTGCTGGCGGCGATCCAGACGCTGGGACCCTACTTCTTCCCGCTCGTGCTGCGGCCGCTGCGCCAGCAATACCCGCTGCTGACACTGTCGCTGTCGGAATCCCGCACCGCCGAGATCGTCGAGGGCCTGCGCGACGGGCGCATCGACGCCGCCCTGGTCTCCCTGCCCCTGCCTCCGGTCGGGCTGGCGGTGGCGCCGCTCTTCGTCGAGCCGTTCTGGCTGGCCTGCCCGGCCGAGCATGCGCTGGCCCGCAGCGGCGCCCTGTCGGCCACGGAGATCGCCGGGCCGGACCTGCTGCTGCTCGACGAGGGCAACTGCCTGCGCGACCAGGCGATCGCGGCCTGCGGCGCCGGTTCCTCCATGGGGCGCCACGCCACCAGCCTGGAGACCCTCCGCTCGATGGTGGCGGCGGGGACCGGGTACACCCTGCTGCCGGCGCTCGCCGTGCCCGCCGGCCCCGACCCGACCGGCTTGACCGTCACGCGCGCCTTCGACGTCGACGGGCCCGGCCGCACCATCGCGTTGGCTTGGCGGGCGAGCGATCCCCGCGCCCCCGGGCTGGCAAACCTGGCGGCGTTTTTTCGGGCGCACGCACCGGCCGGCACGGCTGCGTGCCGGGATGGGGCGGCATAGGTTTTCGGAATGCGGGCTTTCAGGCACGGCCTTCCCTTCACCCGCCCGTCATCATGGGGCGCCGCAGGCGAGCAGGGGATCCAGATCCGCCGCCAACGCATGCTCTTGGCGCGAATTGCGTTTCTGGATTCTGGGCTCCGCGACGCGGCCCCGAAATGACCGAATGTTTCACGAGGCAGCGGGTTGGTTCGCTCAACCGTGCTGCCGGCACGCCGAGGAGCTTTCAATCCGGGCCGCCGCGAACACGATTCGCATTGTGACGTGTGAAGACCCGCCGGATCGGACAGAATGCCCCGGCCGGCGCGAGACGGCGACCCCCTGGAGCACGTGCATGCGGCGCAGACTGATCGCGACCCTCTTCGCCCTCCTCGCCCCCGCGGCGGCCCGCGCCGAGCCGCACGACAGCTTCGCCCGCATCGACGCCATAGACCGCGCCTCCCTGGTAATGACCGTAGAGGCCGGCATCGTGCCGCACGATCTCGGCGCGCGGATCGCCCGCGCGCTCGATCAGGTCGCGGCGGATGCCGCCAGGCCGGGGGCCGAGCGGCCCGACGACTACCTGCGGATCGAGCCGCTGATCACCGCCATCGCCGGACCGGACGCCACCCGGATGCATTCCGGCCGCAGCCGTCAGGACATCATCCCGACCGTGCTGAAGCTCGACCAGCGCGACCGGCTGCTCGACCTCGCCGAAGCCCTGGACAAGACCCGCGCCGCCCTCCTGGATGTCGCCGGGCGGGAAGCCGATACGATCGTCCCGGCCTACACCAACGGCGTGCAGGCCCAGCCGACGACGCTGGGTCATTACCTGCTCGGCTATGCGGGAGCGCTGGCCCGCGACGGGGATCGCCTGCGCGAGACCTGGGCGCGCGTGAACCTCTCGCCATTGGGGGCCGCGGCGCTCGGCACGTCGAGTTTCCCGGTCGATCGCGTCCGCCTCGCCGGGCTGCTGGGCTTCGATGCGGCGGTGGAGAACAGCTACGATGCCGGACAGCTGGCGCCCATGGATCTCGGCCTGGAGCTGACCGGCCTGTCGGCCAACCTCGCCACCACGGCCGGCAGCTTCGCGCAGGACCTCTACGCCCAGTACCACCAAACCCGGCCGTGGATCCTGCTGCGTGAGGGCGCGCTGACGGGGCCGAGCAGCATCATGCCGCAGAAGCGCAACCCAGTGGCGCTGTACAGCCTGCGCATGAAGGCAAGCGACGTGGTCGGCGCCGCGCAGGCCTTCGTCATCATGTCCCACAACGTCGATTCCGGCATGCCGGACTACAAGCGCAACCAGGCCGAGCCCCCAGGTCGGACCGTCTCCGAGGCGGCCGAGACCTGCCGGCGCTGGACCCGGGTCCTCGATGGGCTGGTGATCGACCGGGAACGGGCCGCCGACGAGGTCGCGGCCGATTATTCCACCACCACGGAGCTTGCCGACACGCTCCAGCGCGAGGCCGACGTGCCGTTCCGGCTCGGGCACCATTTCGCCTCCGAACTGGTGAGCTACGGCCGCAGCCACGACCTGCGCCCAGCCGACCTGCCGTTCACCGAGGTGAAGCGGATCTACGCGGAGGCCGCGGCCAGCTCGGGCCTCAAGCCCGACCTGGCCCTGGACGAGGCCCGGTTCCGGGCCGCCCTGTCGGCCCGAGGCATGATCGACGCCGCGAAGGGGCTCGGCGGACCGCAAGCCCCGGAGGTTCGACGCATGCTGGCGGCCGCCCGGACGCGGCTCGATGCCGACCGGACCTGGCTGGCGGATCGGCGCACCGCGCTCAAGGAGGCGCGCACCCGGCTCGACGCGGCCTTCGCGGATCTCAGCCGGGGGCCGTAGGATCGGCCCCGACGATCGCCGGTCCGGGCCGCCCATCCCGAGGAGCCTGCCGCGCGATCCCCGACGATTCCGGGGGCCTCCGCTTCGCTCCGGTGCCTCAGGATGTGGGCGGGGGCGGAAGAGGCCCCGGGGCGAGCCTGCGCTCGCGAGATGCCTCCGCTTCAGAAAAACGCGCCACCACGATCCCTGTGAAGACCGTAGCTCGCCAGCCCCGACATCGGCATTGCAAAAATCTTTGCCGTGACAGGGCCCATATTGCAGTGTAGCGGGCCTCCGCCCGGCAATCCGTACGGGTGAACCCGCCCCCGGTCGCCTTGCCCTCCTCCCGCAGCCTCGGCCTCTGGGCCGCCCTCGCCGTCGCGTCGGCGGCCGTCTCGCTCGGCCTGCTGCACGCGGGGTTCCCCGCCGCGCTCCTGCTCGGGCCGATGATCGCGGCGATCGCCTTCGGGGTCGGTGGCTCCCGCCTGCACGTGCCGCGCTTCGCCTTCAACGCCGCGCAGGCGATGATCGGCTGTCTGGTGGCCCATGCCGTGACCGGGCAGATCGCCCAGACCTTGTTCGAGGACGGGCCGCTGATCGTCGCCGTGGTGCTGGTGACGGTGGCGGCGAGCGGCTTCGTCGGCTGGATCCTCACGCGGTTGCGGGTGCTGCCCGGGACCACGGCGGCCTGGGGTTCCTCCCCCGGCGGCGCCTCCGCCATGGTGGCGATGGCCGAGGATTTCGGCGCCGATCCGCGGCTCGTGGCCTTCATGCAGTATGTACGGGTCGCCGCCGTGGTGTTCTCGGCCTCGCTGGCCGCCCGGTTCCTGATGGAGGCGCCGGTCCCGGGCGCCGCCGCCGGGGCGGCCGAGGTGACCGGAGCGCTCTCGCTGCTGGCGACGCTGGCGGTCGCGGTGGTCGGGGCCGGCGTCGCCCTGTCCCTCCGGGTCCCGGCCGGCGCGCAGATCGGCCCGATGGTGCTCGGCAGTCTGCTCCATGCCAGCGGCCTGGTGCGGATGTCCCTGCCGGCACCGATCCTCGAACTCGCCTACGCCTGCATCGGCATCTATGTCGGCCTGCGCTTCACCCGCGAAACCCTGCGGCTGACCTTTTCCGCCCTGCCCGGCATCCTGGCCGCGACCTTCTCGGTGATCGCCCTGTGCGGCGCCTGGGGCTGGGGCCTGACCTTCCTGTTGCCGATCGACCTGCTCACCGCCGTGTTGGCCACCAGTCCGGGCGGGCTCGATTCCGTGGCGATCATCGCGGTCGGCTCGAAGGCGGACGTGTCCTTCGTGCTGGCCGTGCAGACGCTGCGCCTGTTCGTGGTGCTGCTGACCGGGCCGCTTCTGGCCAAGTGGATCAGCCGGTCGGTGCCGGAGGGCGCCGCCCGATGAACGCCCTCGTCCTCGCCTTCCTCAATTCCTGGCGCGGCCTGCGCCACGGCGCCCGCACCGAGCGGGCGGTGCGGCAGGAGCTGGTGCTGCTGGCGCTCGGCGTGCCGGTGGCCCTGCTGCTGGGCGCGACCCTCTGGGTCCGGGTCGCCCTGATGGTGAGCCTGCTGCTGATGCTGGCCGCCGAGTTCCTCAACACCGCCGTGGAGAAGCTCTGCGACCACGTCCACCCCGGCCACCACCCGATGATCGGCACCGTGAAGGATCTGGCCTCGGCCGGGACCTTTATGGCCCAGATGGCGGCGCTGCTGGTGTGGGTGGCGGCGCTCGTGGAGCGGGTGGGGTGACCTGACCGGGATGTCCCGCGCGCAGCTGCTGCGTGCGAACTGGTAAGACCGTCAGATCTTTGACCGGCTGGGTGTTGGTGGTGTCTGGTTCCGCCACCTTCGGCCGCGACCAAGCCGAGCGGTCTTACGCTGGGCTGACGGCGCTGTTCGCCAAGAACCCCGCTGCTGGCCTTCTTCCGGGATGACCTCGTGCCTCCGGTGCGGCTGTATCCGTACCGCGCGCATGTCGTCGGGTATGTCGAGCACGCGGCCGGCATCTTGATCGTCCGCGTCCTGCACGGCTGCCAGGACTGGGCCCGGCCTCTGACCTGAGCGAGCCTCCGCTCGCATCTCGCCGCGCGAGGGTCTATCTCGGCCCATCCGCGCCGCGCGCCGAAGTCCCAAAAACATGACCGACTACATCCGCAAGATCCTGACCGCCCGCGTCTACGACGTGGCGATCGAGAGCCCGCTCGATCCGATGCCCCGGATGACGAAGCGGCTCGGCCGGCCCGTGCTGCTCAAGCGCGAGGACCTGCAGCCCGTCTTCTCGTTCAAGCTGCGCGGCGCCTACAACAAGATGTCGGGCCTGAGCCCGGACCAGATCGCCCGGGGCGTGGTCTGCGCCTCCGCGGGCAACCATGCGCAGGGCGTGGCGCTGGCGTCGGCCAAGCTCGGGGCCCGGGCGGTGATCGTGATGCCGCGCACCACCCCGTCGATCAAGGTCGATGCCTGCCGGGCCCGCGGCGCCGAGGTGGTGCTGCACGGTGACGCGTTCGACGAGGCCCTGGCCCACGCCAAGATCCTGGAGGCCGAGCAGGGGCTGACCTTCCTGCACCCGTTCGACGATCCCGAGGTCATCGCCGGCCAGGGGACCATCGGCAAGGAGATCCTGGAGCAGCATACCGGGCCGATCGAGGCGATCTTCGTGCCGGTGGGCGGCGGCGGGCTGGCCGCCGGGATCGCGACCTTCGTGAAGTACCTGCGGCCCGGCACCAAGGTGATCGGCGTCGAGCCTGAGGATGCTGCCTGCATGGCGGCTGCGCTCGCCGCCGGCACCCGGGTCAGCCTGCCCTCGGTCGGGCTGTTCGCCGACGGCGTCGCCGTGCGCCAAGCCGGCGAGGAGACCTTCCGGCTCTGCCGGGAGCATCTCGACGAAGTCATCACGGTGGACACCGACGCCATGTGCGCGGCGGTGAAGGACATCTTCGACGACACCCGGGCGGTGTCGGAGCCGTCCGGGGCGCTGAGCCTCGCCGGGGCCAAGCTCTACGCCGAGCGCGAGGGCGGCGACGGCACCCTGATCGCGATCTCGTCGGGGGCGAACCTCAACTTCGACCGCCTGCGCCATATCGCCGAGCGGGCGGAGATCGGCGAGCAGCGCGAGGTCCTGCTCGGCGTCTCCATCCCGGAGCAGCCCGGCGCCTACCGGGCGTTCATCAGGGCGCTCGGGCCGCGGGCGATCACCGAGTTCAACTACCGCCACGCCCCGGGCTCCGAGGCGCAGATCTTCGTGGGCATCAACATCGCCGGCGGCAAGCGCGAGAAGCAGGGACTGATCGGCGACCTGCGCGAGGCCGGCTACCGCGTGCTCGACATGAGCGACAACGAGATGGCGAAGGTCCATGTCCGCTACATGGTCGGCGGCCGGGCCGTCGGGGTCGCGCATGAGCGGCTGTTCCGCTTCCAGTTCCCGGAGCGGCCGGGCGCGCTGATGAAGTTCCTGGACGCGCTGGGGCCCGGCTTCGACATCACCCTGTTCCACTACCGCAACCACGGCGCCGATTACGGCCGGGTCCTCGCCGGCATCGCGGTGCCGGCGGCCGAGCGCACACGGTTCGATGCTGCAATCGAGGCGTTGGGCTACCCGGCCACCGACGAGACCGAGAATCCGGCCTATCGCCTCTTCCTGGACGGCGAGGCGGCCTGAGACGTCAGCTGTCGACGGTATCGACCGAGACCACCTCGGCGGTCTCGCGCAGCTTGGCGGCGATCGCTTCGAAGCTCGTGCGCGACAGCCGGACGAAGGTGACGGTGACCTCGTCGAGGTCCGGGTCTGAAGCCGGCCGGGTGCTGAACTGGCGCACCCGCGAGGCGCGCTCGCCGGTCACCGCATGGAGGGTGTCGATCGACATCCCGCCCTTGCGGACGGTCATGCGCAGGGTCTGGGACCGCATCCGCTCGCGCCAGCGTTCCTCGAACGGCTTGATCCCCGCCAGGATGCCGACCACCAGGACCGTCGTCGCCAAAGCCGGCACATAAAGCCCGCTGCCGATCGCGAGCCCGATCGCCGCCACGCCCCACAGGCTTGCCGCCGTGGTGAGCCCCTTCACGACCTCGCCGCGCAGCAGGATCGTGCCCGCGCCGAGGAACCCGATTCCCGAGACGACCTGCGCGGCGATGCGCGAGGGATCGAGCACGACGTTCTTGGTGCCGAGCACGTCGCTGAAGCCGAAGGCCGAGACGATCATGATCAGGCAGGAGCCGACGCAGACGAGCATGTGCGTCCGCAGGCCCGCCGCCCAGAGCAGCCGCTCGCGCTCCAGCCCGATGACGCTGCCGGCCAGCGCCGCCAAGGCGAGCCGCATCACCATCTCCGCGTTGCTGATCAGGATCGCCTCCATCGCTGCGCGTCAGACGGATCGTTTCTGGCGGGACCGGGAAGGCGGATCAAGGCGGATCCGGGATTCGATCGCCGTTCCGCTCGGCGTGCCTCTCGGGGCCACAGGCGAACCCGGAATGCCGAGGCGGTCCGTCCCGACGACAGCGAGGCTGCCGACCGCAAGACCGTTCAGGCGGCGACGCGCGTTCAGGCCGCCGCCAGCGCCGCCTTCTCCACCTCGTAGGCCGCCCGCACGGCGGCCGGACCGTAGGCCCGCTCGAGCCGCCGGACCGTGAAATGCGCCCGGGCGGTCGATTGGAAATGGCTCATGAAGGCGGTGTTTACCGCAGCCCCCCCGAAGGCGCCCAGCACGGGGACGGCCTGCGCGGCGACCTTCTGCGAGACGACCAAGCCGAATCGGGCCGCGATCTGCGCCGTGAACCGGATCAGGGCCGGAGCCGACTGGTCGAGCAGGGTCTTGCTGCCGGCGTAGCGCGCGGCCTCCGCCAGGGTCTTGGCCAGGGCCGCCCGGACCGCGAAATAGCCGCTCTCGGTCAATGCCGAGCCCGCCTCCGTCTCGGCCGCGGTGCGTCCGCCCAGGGCGAAGACCTGGACGCAGGCCAAGGCACCCTCTGGCGTTTCCAGGTCCTCGCCTTCGTCGCGGGCGATTTCGGCGATCGAGCGGAGCATCAGCGTGGTCGAAACCGGCAGCTCGACGGCCAGCGTCGCCAGCCCGAACGCGCCGCCCAGCGCCCCGGACAGCGCCGCGAACGCCTTGTGCTTGGTGTCGCCCGAGCCGAGCAGACGGGTCAGCCGGCTGTCCGCCTTGGCGGCGACTGCCTCGATCTCGGTACCCGCGGTGGGAACGACGTCCCTGCGCGGCAGCGTCGCCAGGGCGACCCGCAGCGCCCCGCGCATCGCCGCCTCGGTGGAGCGGCCGACGGCCTCCGTCACCGGGGCGGGCAGCGAGCGGCCGATGATGTCGAGCGGGGCGCCGGCCGCCGAGGACAGGCGGGCGGCCAGGCTCGGCCGCTCCAGTACCGCCACGGCCCGGCGCAGGGCGGCGAGGTCCGCCTCGCTCAAGGCGATTTCGGGGATCGGCGCCGGCATCGTCGCGTCGGCGCGAGTGAGATCGCTCGTGCTCATCCGTGAATTCCTGGATCTGATCGCATCACGCGGTGCCGGAAGCCCGCGCCGTGGAAGGAAGCTCGGGCGCCGGGATGCGGTTCCCCGCCTCGTCCGCCGCCCGCGCCGCAGCCTCGTCCTGACGCTGCCCGCGCCGCCCGACCGCGAGGCAGAGGATCAGCACCGGGATCCCGACCAGGGAGGTCATCACGAAGAAGGCCGGATAGCCGATCGCCGCCACGACGAAGCCGGACGACCCCGCGACCAGCTTGCCCGGCAGGGCGTAGAGCGAGGAGAACAGTGCGTACTGCGTCGCCGCGTAGGCCGGGCTGGTGAGGCTCGACATGTAGGCGATCAGCACGATGCCGGCGAAGGAGCCGCAGAAGTTCTCGATCGAGATCGCCACCGTCAGGCGCCAGATCTCGGGAGCGCCGGCCGACAGCCAGGCGAAGGACAGGTGCGAGGAGGCGGCCAGGAAGGCGCCGAGCAGCAACGTCGGGAACAGGCCGAGCCGCGCCAGGGCCCAGCCGCCCGCGAAGCCCCCCGCGATGCCGACCCAGATGCCGTACAGCTTGGTGACGGTTGCGATCTCTTTGAGGTCGAAGCCCAGCGTCCGATAGAGCGGGCTCGCCATCACGCCCGAGAGGAAATCCGGCAGACGGTAGAGCGCCACCAGCAGCAGGATGCCCCAGAGCGCGCCGCCGAAGCGGCCGTGCAGCTCGGTCAGCGGCTCCAGCACGGCCCGGCGCATGGACCAGAACCGGGAATGCCCGGCCGCGTCGGCCTGCACCCGCGCGGGTGCGTCGAAGGCCGGCGCCAGCAGCGCGGCGATCATCCCGACCAGCATCAGGGCCGCCATGATCAGGTAGGCCAGCGTCCAGCCCCCGGACGAGGCGATGAACAGGGCCCCGGCGCCGGCCGCGATCAGCCCGAGCCGGTAGCCGAGGTTCGAGGTCGCCGCCAGGATGCCCTGGAAGTCGCTGCCGGCGGCGTCGATGCGCCAGCCGTCCACGACCACATCCTGGCTCGCCGCGCAGAAGGCCACCAGGAAGGCCCCGAAGCCGAGCAGCGCCAGGTTGGTCTTCGGGTCCGAGAAGGCCATCAGGATCAGGCACAGGGCGACGGCGGCCTGCGTGGTTACCATCCAGGCCCGCCGCCGGCCGAGCAGCCTGCTCAGCACCGGCACGTTCAGCCGGTCGATCGCCGGGGCCCACAGGAACTTCAGCGAGTACGGCAGCGCGACGTAGCTGAACAGGCCGATCGCCCGCACGTCGATATCCGAGAAGGCGAGCCGGAGCGTGAAGGTCCCGAGCACCAGCAGGAGCGGCAGCCCGGAGGAGAATCCGAGCGCCAGCATCAGCAGGATTCGGCGATCCTCGACGATATCGCGCAGGTGAAAGCGGCGCGCAGCCTGTGGCGGGTTGGCCATGGCATGGAACTCCTGAGCCGTAATGGCCTTGATCCCGCGAAATCGTGGCAGCCTTGCGCCGTTCGGGTCTTGGCTGAATCGGGGGGCCGTGCGCCTAAATCATGGTCGATGCCTGCTTAACGTGGTCTCCACGTCCTGCATGCGCGGGGCGTGATCGGCGTTGCCGTATCCTAAAGCCGGGTCGATCGAGTGTGGAATGATGCGTTGAGTGCCCGCCCCGAGCCCAGTCCGCCAAACGCGATGCTGGTCGATGCCTTTGCCCGTTCGCCGTCCCCGATGGTGATCACCGACGCGCGTGCGCCCGACAACCCGATCTCCTGGGTCAACGACGCGTTCCTGGCATTGAGCGGCTTCGCCGTCCATGAACTGGTCGGACGCAACTGCCGCATGCTCCAGGGGCCTGGAACCGACAAGGCCGAGGTGGCCCGGATCCGGGCCGCCGTCCAAGCCGGTGATTCGATCAGCTCCGAGCTGCTGAA
The DNA here is from genome assembly GCF_054818005.1 of Methylobacterium sp. CM6246. Lineage (NCBI taxonomy): Bacteria > Pseudomonadati > Pseudomonadota > Alphaproteobacteria > Hyphomicrobiales > Methylobacteriaceae > Methylobacterium > Methylobacterium sp. CM6246. The sequence goes on along the minus strand of NZ_JBTXKY010000001.1, from coordinate 2,471,565 downwards.
CTATCGCAAGGACGGCTCTCCCTACTGGAGCGCCATGACGATCACACCGGTCCACGACGCGGCCGGCCTCGCGTATTTCTACGCGGCGCAATCCGACATGACCCACACCCGCGAACGCGAGTTCACCATGCGGGTGAACAACGACGAGTTGGAGCGCCTGGTCGCGGCCCGCACCCATGACCTCAGTGCGGCTCTGGAGCAGAAGACCGCTCTGCTTCACGAGGTCGACCACCGGGTGAAGAACAATCTTCAGGTCATCTCCTCGCTGATGCTGCTGAAGGCCCGGCGCACGCCGGAGGGCGAGGCCCGGGACGCGCTCCAGGGCATGGCCGAGCGGATCGGAGCGCTCTCGACCGCGCACCGGATGCTCTATTCCGAGGGTGACTGCACCCACTTCAACCTCGGCGATTTCGCGGCCGAGTTCCTGTCCGACGTGAATGCCGGCCTCGATCACGAGACGCGACGCGTCGAGGCGGAGGTCGAGCCGATCTCGGTGGCGGCCGCCATGGCGGCACCGCTCGCCCTGCTCATCCACGAGCTGACCGCGAACGCCCTGCGTCACGCCTTCCCGGATGCGCGTGAGGGCCGCGTCTCGATCACTGCCCGTCGCACCGAGTCCGGGATGCGCCTGACGATCCGCGACGACGGCGTCGGCATCGCGGCGGCGGCCCCGAACCCCGCCGGTTTCGGTCGTAATCTCGTGGAGATGGTGGTGCGCCAGCTGCGAGGCACCATCGCCTGGGTCGATGCCGGACCCGGCACCCATGTCCAGATCGATATCCCGCTCCTGGCGCCGGCTTGAGTCTTCGGCCCAAAGGCCTCAAGCTCAGTGCCCCTGAACACCATCCCGAAGGCCGGATGCTGGCTCTCGGACCGCGTCGATGCTCGATGAAGAACCTGGAGCCTCCCCGGATCCGCGATCCGCTGGTGGGCCCTGCAACGGGATGGGGACAGCGCATGAGGGGCGGGAATGCCGGCACGGACGCTGCGCTCCGCATCCTCGTGGTCGAGGATGAGGTGCTGATCGCCCTCGAACTCGAATGCCTGCTCGACGATCTCGGGCACGTCACGGTCGGCATCGCGGGGAGTTCGACCGAGGCGATCGCGCTGGGGCGCTCCGCCACTCCGGACGTCGCCTTCGTGGACATCCACCTGGTCGACGGCCCCACCGGCGTCGAGGTCGCCCGGGCGCTCTCGGCGGATCCGCGGATCACCGTGGTGTTCATGACCGCCAACGCGAAGCGCATCCCGGACGACTTCGCGGGTGCCATCGGGGTGATCGCCAAGCCCTATAGCGAGCGCGTTGTCGCCAGCATCCTGGACTGGGTCGGCGACCGCCGGGCCGGCCGTGCGCCGGAGCATGGCGCGCCGGACGGCTTTCATTTTGCTCCGGCGCCGTAAATCTGCAGACCCAACGCTCCTATCAAATCCCCCAAGTCGAGGCGACGGCGCGAGGCTGCTGCGCAGCACTCCAGGATGAGGAGGCTTGGCGGGAACCCCTCTTACGCCGCGATCACCGCTTCTCCGCCCGCTCGCGTTTGAGCCGATAGAGCGCGTCCAGCGCCTCCCGGGGCGTCAGCGCGTCCGGATCGATGGTGTCGAGCAGCGTGCCGATCGGATCCTCGGCCGGCGGTTCCGGCGGCGGTGGCGGGGCGAGGGCTGCGAACAGCGGCAGGTCGTCGATCCTGGCCCGGGCCGGACGCCCGCGCTCCGCCTTCTCCAGGCTCTTCAGGATCGCCCCGGCGCGGGTGACCACGCTGGCCGGCAGCCCGGCCAGACGCGCCACCTGGAGGCCGTAACTGCGCTCGGCGATGCCCGGCACCACCTCGTGCAAGAAGACCACGCCGTCGCGGTGCTCGGCCACCTTCAGGGTCGCGTTGTCGAGCCGCGCCAGCCGGTCGCCGAGCGCCGTCAACTCGTGGAAGTGCGTGGCGAACAGTGCCCGGCAGGCATTGGCCTCGTGGAGGTGCTCGAGGCAGGCCCAGGCGATCGACAGCCCGTCGAAGGTCGCGGTGCCGCGCCCGATCTCGTCCAGGATCACCAGGGAGCGCCGGCTCGCCTGATTGAGGATCGCGGCGGTCTCGACCATCTCGACCATGAAGGTCGATTGCCCGCGCGCCAGGTCGTCGGCGGCGCCCACTCTGGAGAACAGGCGGTCGACCCGCCCGATCTGCGCCGACGCCGCCGGAACGAACGCGCCCATCTGGGCCAGCACGGCGATCAGGGCGTTCTGGCGTAGAAAGGTCGACTTCCCGCCCATGTTCGGGCCGGTGATCAGTCGGATCCGGCCGCGCGTCTCGCCCGACAGGTCGCAATCGTTGGCGATGAACGGCTCGCCCGCCCGGCGCAACGCGGCCTCAACCACCGGGTGACGACCGCCGATGATCGCGAAGGCCAGGGTATCGTCCACCTCGGGCCGCCGCCAGTCCAACTCGACCGCGAGTTCGGCGTTGCTGGCCGCGACGTCGAGCGACGCCAGGGCTTCGGCGACCCGCGCAGTCTGCGAAGACTGTTCGACGATACGGCCGGCCAATTCTTCGAAGATCGCGGATTCGAGCGCCAGCGCGCGGTCCGAAGCGCCGGAGATCCTTCGCTCCAGGTCGCCCAATTCGACGCTCGTGAAGCGCATCGCATCGACCATGGTCTGGCGATGCACGAAGTCCCGCTGAAGGCCCTTGAGGCAGGCCTCACCCACCGATTGCGGAACCTCGATGAAATATCCGAGCAGGTTGTTGTGCTTGATCCGCAGCGTCCGGCAGCCGGTCTCCTCGGCGTAGCGGGCCTGGAGTGCCGCGACGACCTTGCGCGAATCCTGGCCGAGCAGCCGGGCCTCGTCCACCGCCGCGGAAAACCCCGCTTTGACGAAGCCGCCGTCCCGCCGGGACAGGGGCAGCTCGTCGGCCAACGCGGCCTGCAGCGACGTCGCCAGGGCCGGATCGGCCGCCCCCAGGGCCTCGGCGACCTCCGCAAGCTCCGGTGTGCCTACGCCGGCCTGCGTCAGGACCGCCCCGAGGCCGGCGGCGGCCGACAGCCCGTCCCGGATCGCGGCCAGGTCCCGGGGGCCGCTGCGCCCCAACCCGACCCGGGAGAGCGCCCGCGCCAGATCGGGGGCCCGGGCCAGCGTCTCGCGGATCGCTTTCCGGAGGCCGTGGTCCTCGACGAGATACGCGACGGTCTCGTGCCGGCGGGCGATCCGCTCCAGGTCGGTGAGCGGCCCCGCCAGGCGCTCGGCCAGCAGGCGGGCGCCGTTGGCGGTGACGGTCCGGTCGATCGTGTCCAGCAGGCTGCCGGTGCGCTCGCCCGAGAGCGTGCGGGTCAGCTCCAGGTTGGCGCGGGTGGCGGCATCGATGGCGAGCGTCGACCCCGCCGCCTCGCGGCTCGGCACCGAGAGGGGCGCCCGGGCGGCGAGCTGCGTGCGGGCGATGTACAGGAGCCCGGTCCCGGCGGCCTGGATCTCGGCCCGGGTGAAATTGCCGAAGCCGTCGAGGGTCGAGACGCCGTATTGCTCGCGCACCCGCCGCTCGGCCGCGGCGGGCTCCAGTTCGGCTTGGGCCAGGGGGACGATCGCGGCCCGGCTCTCCTGCCAGATCCGCGCCAGCGCCGGATCGGCGTGGATCGCCTCCGACAGGACGATCTCCCGGGGATCGTACCGGGCGATGGCGCCGGCGAGATCGCCACCCGAGACCTCGCTCAGGGAGAAGCGGCCGGTGGAGATGTCGATGGCGGCGAGGCCGTACGCCGTGGCCCCCTCCCCGGTCTTGCGTCGGCCGATCGCCAGCAGGAGGTTGGCGCTGGCCGGATCGAGGAGGCGATCCTCCGTGATCGTGCCCGGCGTGACGAGGCGGACCACCTCGCGTCGCACCACCGATTTCGGGCCGCGCCGCTTGGCTTCGGCGGGATCCTCGGTCTGCTCGCAGACCGCGACCCGGTTGCCCAGCGCGATCAGGCGGCTGAGGTAGTCGTCGGCGCGGTCGACCGGCACGCCGCACATCGGGATCTCGGCGCCACCGTGCCGGCCGCGCTTGGTCAGCACGATCCCGAGAGCCCGCGACGCGATCTCAGCGTCGCCGAAGAACAGCTCGTAGAAATCCCCCATCCGGTAGAACAGAAGGCAGTCGGGGTTGGCCGCCTTGATCTCGATGTACTGCGCCATCATCGGCGTTGCGCCGGCCGGATCCAGGCTGGCGGCGGGCGGTGTGTCGGCGATGCGGACGGCGGTTCGGGCCATGGCGCCTCTTAGCAGAGTGCGTCTGCCGAATCAGGCCGTCCCGGGCTACGCGCCTGGGGAGAAGCCGTCATCGTCGGTGGATGCCGTCGCTCCGACATAGAAAAACCCGGCGCTTGCGGCGCCGGGCTGTCATTCGAACTGGGAGTGCCGGCTCAGTAACGCGGGCCGCCGGTGGTGCTGCCCAGGTTCTGCTGGTAGCCCGGCCGCGACGGGTTCTTCGAGTTCGGGTTGCCGTGGTGCATCGTATTCATGCGGCGCATCCGGCGCTGATGGCGCGTGGAATGATGGCGGTGCATCCGGTGATCGTGGCGGTGATGCATCGCGACCTGATCGATCATGTCGTGACCCGTCAGGCCCGATTGCGGCAGCGCCGGGGCCGCCTGAACCGCCGCCGTTCCGGCGACGAGACCGCCCAAGACCAAGCTTGCGGTCAGCAGTGAACGAAAAGACATTTTTAAAATACTCCATCCGACTTCGAGAAGGCGATCCACAATGATCTGCGGCTGGCGAAGTTCCCAAGACTCTGCTGAAAAAGATTCAGTCCCATCGATGGAAAAATCGGATCGTCCCAAGGTCCAGAGCGTGTTTCGTCGATAGACCTACCTTGAGCAAAATCGAGGTCATGATAGTACAACTTCTGAGATGAATTAAGCGCTCGACTGCCGAAACCGTGAGACTTTCGTCGGCTCGACACGTACGAGACCGGGCCGGATGCAGTCTTTCCGGGATCGGCACTGAACGCAGACAGCCCGTCGAAGAGATGAGCGGGGTCGGCCCGGGATCGTGATTCAGACCAGAAACGCTTGCAACGCGCTGTTGACGGCCACCGGCTCCTCGTAAGCGAGCCAGTGGCTCGCGCTTGGGAACCACGCGATCCGCCCGTCCTCGCAGAGATCCAGGCTCGCCTCCGCGAGGCCGGATTGCAGGGCGGTGTCCTGCTTGCCCCAGAGGATCAGGGTCGGCACGCGGACCCGCGGCGGCGCCGTCCGCGGCAACTGCGCCAAGGCACGGTACCAGTTCAGCATGGCGGTCATCGCGCCCGGCTGCAGCCAGGCCTCGACATAGCGATCGAGGTCCGAAGCCGCGAAGGCCCCGGGCCGGCTCGTGCGGGTCAGGGCCCGCCGCAAGGCCCGGCACCGATCCGCCGTCAGCAGCCGCTCGGGCAGCACGGGGATCTGGAACAGGCCGACATAGGAGCTCCGCAGCCACTGCCCCGGGTGGCGGCGGATGTAGGATCCGACAATGCCCGGATGCGGCGCGTTGAGGATCGCGAGCCGGTCGATGCGGTCGGGATACAGGCTGGCGACCCACCACGCGACCAGCCCACCCCAATCGTGGCCGACGAGGCGGATAGTCCGGAAGCCGCAGGCGTCGGCCAGGGCGATCACGTCACCGGCCAGCCGGTCGAGATGGTAGGCGGCGATGCCGTGCGGCTTGTCGCTGAGGCCGTAACCGCGCTGATCGGGCACGACCAGCCGCAAGCCTGCCTCCGAGAGCGCTCCGATCTGATGGCGCCAGCCGTACCAGGATTCGGGAAAGCCGTGCAGGAGGATGGTCGGCGGACCCGCCTGCGGACCGGCCTCGGCCACGTGCAGGGTCACCTCCGGCAGGACGACCCGGCGCATCGCAACGCCCGCTACATCGTTCATCCGATCCCGTGCTCCGTCAGGCCCGACGGCTCACGTGGGCCGCCGGCCGTGCATCCATCCCGTCAGAAGCCAAGGGCGGAACAGGCGCTCGCCTCGGCCGCGAGTTGGTCCCTGAGCCGATCCGGAGATGTCCGCGTCCAGAGACAGAGCAGGACGAAGGCGGCACCGTGCAGCAGGGCTCCCGAGGCGGGGACATAGGGTGCGCCATCGCCATCCCGTAGGCTTGATGCCCGCGCGCTATCGGTCCGGTTGCGTGGTCCTGAAGAATTCGTAGTCATCGTCTTCGAGCTCAGCGTGTCTTCGTCTCAGGGAAGATCGTTGACCGGGGCATCTGGTTACCCCCTGCTCGTCGCCACGGTGTGCTGGCACACGCGCGACCGCCCTGCGCAATCCGGCGATCGGTCAGCGCATCGGATCGAGCCACTGCGCCAGATGTCCGGCCTCGATGTTCGCGCGGGTGTCCCGGTAACCGAGCTCGGCCGATTCCCGGAAGCTCGACCACGCGCGCAGATCGATGCCGGCGAGCGGCGGTCTGAGCAGGGCCGTGGCGTGGGCCGCGGCCATCATGGTTTGCGCGTCGCTCGACACGGTGGCCGCGCGCAACAAGAGCGGCGCCAGGCCCGGCATCGCGGCCGGCGAGCCGATCAACCTGCGCAGGAGCCGGCCGCGCCAGCCCCGGATGGGCATGTCCTGGAACGCGCGGTCGCTGCCGACATCGACGGCCAGGACCGGACCACGCTCCAGTTCGGCGGCGACGTCCGCGGGCACGTTGTTCATCATGCCCCCGTCGACCAGCACGCCCGCCTCGCACAGGACTGGGGGCAGCAGTCCCGGGATCGCGATGCTCGCCCGCAAGGCCTTGGGCAGGTCCCCGGCGCGGTGGATCATCGCCCGCCCGGTCGTCAGGTTCGACGACACGCAGAAATACGGCAGCCACAGGTCCTCGATCCGCGCGCCGCCGTAGCGTTCGGCGAGACCTGCGTCGACCTTGGAACCCCGCGTCAGGGCGTGGATGGGCAAAGTGTAATCGTTGATCAGGCTGCGGCCGGCGAACGAGGCCTCGGTCTGCGCCTGGATCTCGGCGAGGCTCCAGCCCATGGCGAGGCTGGCGGCGATGATCGCTCCCATGCTGGTGCCGCCCACGAAGTCCGGCGGGCAGCCGGCCTCGTCCAGGGCCTGGAGCACGCCGAGATGGGCAAAGGCGCGCGCGCCGCCGCCGCCGAGCACCAGTCCCCGCCCGACCCCGCTGGCCAGCCGTGCAAGCCGACGGACGTCGAGGTGCCGGCCGGGGCGGACCTGGACCCGCATCGCAACGGGCAGGCCGGCGACCTGCGGGTGCAGGGCCTTCGGGCGCGATGCCGCGGGGTCCTGGCGCACCACCAGGTCCATGCGGATCCAGTCGGACCGCACCCGCTCCAGATAGGCGGTCACGCCGGGGCGCGGCGGCGCGCCGGGCTCGGCAAGCAACAGAACATGGTCGCCGAGGCGCTGACTCAGCCGCGACCACGCGTCGCCGATGTCCCGCGCAACGAACACCGTCCGCGCATGCCGGGCCTCGAAGGCGTGAACCCAGTCCTCGTCGGCCCCATCCGGCCACCGGCTCAGGCAAGCCGTTTTCCCCGGCAGGATCGCGTCGAGGGCGGCGGCGAAATCGTGGGCGAGCGGCTCCGGGTCCGGGCCATCCGTCACCGCCAGAACCACGAAGGTGCGCGGCGCGTGATGCACCGAATGGCCGTCGTAGAGCGTGCGCAGGCGCTCGGCGAGCATGCGGGCGAAGTAGAGGAGCGTGTGTGGATGCTCCGTGATCACGGTCTCGAAGGCGGCGCGGGTCAGGCACAGGAACTGCGAATCCCGCAGTGCCATGACGGTCGCGGCGCGCGGCGCCTCGGACAGGAGCGCCATCTCGCCGAAGGTCTCGGGTGGGCGCAGCCGGGCGATCCGGGTGAAGATCCCGTGGCGATCGCGCGTCGAGACGCCGACCGCGCCGGAAACCAGCGTGTAGAGCGCGTCGCCGACATCGCCCTGCTCAAACAGGGTCCGGCCGGCTGGCACCGCCATCGAGACCATGCGGCCACGGACGGCCGAGACCGCCGCCGCGTCAAGTCCGGCCAGGAACGGGATCTCGGGTGCGCTCATGTGCGCTCCGCTGCGGCCGCGATCGCACCTGTTTCCCGAAAGGCCCGCATCCCGCCGCTCCCGATCCCGCGTACCGTCATCTCCACCATAGCGTGTTGCCGGTCGCTACGGTCCCCATGCATCTGAAACGGATCGCCCTTCGCGCCGCCACGGCGGTCCGGTACAGCCGGGGCAACGTCATGGAACAGGGAGGCGGCGATGTCGGTAGCTGGTCGGATCGCGATCGTGACCGGAGCGGGGACGGGGGTCGGCAAGGCTTCGGCCCTGGCGCTCGCCGGGGCCGGATGGACCGTCGTGCTGTCCGGGCGGCGGCAGGCGCCGCTCGACGAGGTCGCGGCGCGGATCGAGCCCGGCCGCGCCCTCGTGGTGCCCACCGATGTGACCGACCCGGAGTCGATCGCCAACCTGTTCGCGCAGACCAAAGGCCGGTTCGGCCGTCTCGACCTGCTGTTCAACAATGCCGGGATCGGTGCCCCGGCTGTCCCGCTGGAGGATCTGCCGCTCGAGACCTGGCGCCAAGTGATCGACACCAACCTGACGGCGCTGTTCCTGTGCACCCAGCACGCCTTCCGGATCATGCGCGACCAGGATCCCCGCGGCGGCCGGATCATCAACAATGGTTCGATCTCGGCCCATGCCCCGCGGCCGAATTCGATCGCCTACACGGCGACGAAGCACGCCGTGACCGGCCTGACCAAGGCGACTTCGCTGGATGGGCGCGCCTACGACATCGCCTGCGGCCAGATCGATATCGGCAACGCCGACACCCCGATGGGCGGCAAGATGAAGGCCGGCGTCGCGCAGCCCGATGGCTCGACGCGGCCTGAGGCGGTGATGGACCCGGACCATGTCGGCGACGCGGTGCTAATGATGGCGAACCTTCCCCTGGAGGCGAACGTCCAGTTCATGACCGTGATGGCGACCAAGATGCCGTTCGTCGGACGCGGCTGAAATCCCGGGCCGTCGCCTGCCGGCGCGGCCTCGCCCACACGGCGCAACCGCCTTCAACAGCATCCACGCTTTTTCCGTGTGCTCTGCGCGGCGCCGATTGACGCACCGTTTTATAACTCATACAAATCGCTCAACAAAAACGGCCGAGTTACGAACTCGGTCGCGCGCGGGGCGAGGGCCCTCGTAAGCCGTGCGCCGCCTTCGCCAGTTCCGTCACCGGGCGTCCGTCGGACGACCGGGCCGCCGGTGCCGGTGCCGAAGACTGGTAACCGTCCCAACACGTCGGGATCGGCTCGCCGAGGAAGTTCTCGCGCAGAGTTGGCTATAGGGCGCCGATCTGCCGACGACGTCCGTCAATCAAAAAAAGCATTCGCTCAACGCGGCGTGCGCCGATCCGGCGCGCGGGACGACAATACGACCGGGGGGACTTGATGATCACCAAGCAGTCATTCTTGAGGCTCGCGCTCGCTGCCACGATGCTGGCCGGCATCGCCGTGCCGGAGGCGCTCGCCGCCGGCGGCGACCTGATCGGTGTCGCCATGCCGACCAAGTCGTCTCAGCGCTGGATCGACGACGGCAACAACATCGTGAAGCAGCTGTCCGCCAAGGGCTACAAGCCGGACCTGCAATACGCCGACGACGACATCCCGAATCAGCTCGCCCAGATCGAGAACATGCTCACCAAAGGGGCAAAAGTCCTCGTGATCGCGTCGATCGACGGCACGACGCTCAGTGACGTGCTGTTGAAAGCCAAGGATGCCGGCGTCAAGGTCATCGCGTACGACCGCTTGATCAAGGGAACCCCGAACGTCGATTTCTACGCCACGTTCGACAACTTCCAGGTTGGCGTGCAGCAGGCCAACTCGATTGTCGACGCGCTCGGGCTGAAGGACGGCAAGGGCCCGTTCAACATCGAGCTGTTCGGCGGCTCGCCGGACGACAACAACGCCTACTTCTTCTACGACGGCGCGCTGTCGGTGCTGAAGCCGTATATCGACGCGAAGAAACTGGTCGTGCGCTCTGGCCAGGCCGGAATGGACAAGGTCTCGACCCTGCGCTGGGATCCGGCCACCGCCCAGGCACGCATGGATAACCTGCTCTCGGCCTATTACGGCAGTGCCAAGCTCGATGCGGTCCTGTCGCCCTACGATGGCATCTCGATCGGCATCATCTCGTCGCTCAAAGGCGTCGGCTACGGCTCCGGCAGCCTGAAGATGCCGGTGGTCAGCGGCCAGGATGCCGAGCTGCAATCGGTCAAGTCCATCATCGCCGGCGAACAATACTCGACCGTGTTCAAGGATACGCGCGAGCTGGCCAAGGTGACTGTGGCGATGATCGACGCCATCGAGAACGGCAAACAGCCCGAGGTGAACGACACCAAGACCTACAACAACGGCAAGAAGATCGTCCCGTCCTTCCTGCTGAAGCCGGTCGTCGTCACCAAGGACAACTGGAAGCCGGTCCTCGTGGAAACCGGCTACTACACGCTCGACCAGCTGAAATAAGCGCGGCGGGGCCGGGGTCCGGTCCCGATCGATCCTGGCCGATGCCGGCATCCCCGGCATCGGCTGCCGACATCTGAACGACGAGCCGGAATTGGTCGCATGCAGCCCGTCCTCGAAATGCGAGGGATTACGAAGACATTTCCCGGCGTCAAGGCGCTCTCCGACGTCAACTTGACGATCCGGCCGGCCGAGATCCATGCCCTGGTCGGGGAAAACGGCGCCGGAAAGTCGACGCTGATGAAGGTCCTGAGCGGGGTCTACCCGCACGGAACCTACGAGGGCGAGATCCATTACGAGGGCCGCCTCAGCGCGTTTCGGGACATCTCGGACAGCGAGCGCGTCGGGATCGTCATCATCCACCAGGAACTCGCGCTGGTTCCGTTCCTGTCGATCGCCGAGAACATCTTCCTCGGCAACGAGCCGGCCCGGTTCGGCATCATCGACCGGGACCGGATGTTCAGCCGGGCGGTCGACCTCCTGAGGACCGTGGGGCTCGAGGAGAACCCCGAAACGCTGGTCACCCATCTCGGCGTCGGCAAGCAGCAGCTCGTGGAGATCGCCAAGGCGCTCTCGAAGAAGGTGAAGCTGCTCATCCTCGATGAGCCGACCGCGAGCCTGAGCGAAAAGGACAGTGACGCGCTCCTGCGCCTGCTTGTCAGCTTTCGGGAACAGGGTATCGCGTCGATCCTGATCTCCCACAAGCTCAACGAGATCTCCAAGGTCGCCGACCGGATCACGGTTCTGCGCGACGGCACCACGGTCGAGACGCTGGATTGCCGTGACGGCACCGTCGATGAGGACCGAATCATCCGGGGCATGGTCGGCCGCGAGATGGCGAACCGGTATCCGGCCCGCGAGCCGCGGCTCGGCGACGTGATGCTGGAGGTGCGCAACTGGACGGTGCACCACGCCGTCCACGCCGACCGGGCGGTGGTGCGCAACGTCAGCCTCACCGTCCGCAAGGGCGAGATCGTCGGGATCGCCGGCCTGATGGGCTCGGGCCGCACCGAACTCGCCATGAGCCTGTTCGGCCGCGCCTACGGCCAGGGCATCTCGGGCCAAGTCCGGATCGAAGGCCGGGACGCCGACGTCTCGTCCATCGGCAAGGCGATCGCGGCGGGCATCGCCTACGTCACCGAGGACCGCAAGCAGCTCGGCCTCGTGCTCGACGAGACCATCACCAAGAACACCACGCTGGCGAACCTGCCGGGCGTGTCCAGGGCCGCGGTGATCGACGAGGACAAGGAGCGCGGCGTCGCCACCGACTATCGCGCGAAGATGCGCATCCGCTCCTTCGGAGTCGCGCAGCAGACCGTAAACCTGTCCGGCGGCAACCAGCAGAAGGTCGTGCTGAGCAAGTGGCTGTTCACGCACCCCAAGGTGCTGATCCTGGACGAGCCGACTCGGGGCATCGACGTCGGCGCCAAGTACGAAATCTACGCGATCATCAACGAGCTGGCCGAGGGCGGCAAGGGCGTGCTGATGATCTCGTCCGAGATGCCTGAGCTACTCGGCATGTGCGACCGCATCTACGTGATGAACGAGGGGCGTTTCGTGGGTGAGTTCCAGCGCTCGGAGGCGAGCCAGGAGGCGATTATGCGCGCGATCATGCGCTCGAAGGAACTGAACGGATGACCGAGACCTCTGCGGCCAAGACGATGCCCCCCGGTCCCGAGTCCGTCCCGGACGCCAAGCCCGCTGCCGATGCGCGCGCCAAGCGCGGCTTCCTGGGAACCTCGCAGTTCCGGGATTACGGGCTGGTGATCGCCCTGCTGCTGATCACGCTGTTCTTCGAGTACACGACGAACGGCGTGCTGTTCCAGCCGCTCAACCTGACCAACCTGATCCTGCAGAACAGCTACGTCGTCGTGATGGCGCTGGGCATGCTGCTGGTCATCGTGGCCGGCCATATCGACCTGTCGATCGGCTCGATCGTCGGCTTCGTCGGCGCCCTGGCGGCCCTGCTCATGGTGCATTACGGCATCGACCCGTTCACCGCGACCATCGTGTGCCTCGCGGTCGGCGCCGCCATCGGCGGCCTGCAGGGCGCGTTCGTGGCGTATCTCGGGATCCCGAGCTTCATCGTCACCCTCGCCGGCATGCTGGTGTTCCGGGGCCTGACGCTCGCGCTGTTGCAGGGCGCCTCGATCGGGCCGTTCCCGGAGGTGTTCCAGCTCCTTTCCAAAGGCTTCCTGGTCAACTTCGCCGGGCCCTGGACCGCGATGCTGATGGGGCTCGTGCTCGCGCTCCTCCTGCTCGGCATGAACTGGCAGCGCCGCGCCGTTCAGGTCCGCCACGGAAGCTCGCCGGACAGCCTGGCCTCGTTCATCGCCCGCAACGGCATTATCACCGCGGTGATCCTGGCCTTCGCGTACCAGATGAGTTCGTATCGCGGCCTGCCGAACGTGTTGCTGGTCATGTTCGTGCTGGTGATGATCTACCGCTTCGTCACCACCCGCACGACGATCGGGCGGCGCATCTGCGCGCTGGGCGGCAACATCAAGGCCGCACGCCTGTCGGGCATCAAGACCGAGCGGCTCACCTTCCTGACCTTCGCCAACATGGGCGCCCTCGCCGGGCTCGCCGGCATGATCTTCGCCGCGCGCCTCAACACCGCGACCCCGAAGGCCGGCGTCGGGTTCGAGCTCGACGTGATCGCGGCCTGCTTCATCGGCGGCGCCTCGGCCGCGGGCGGCATCGGCAAGGTTTCGGGGGTCGTCATCGGGGCGTTCATCATCGGCGTGATGAACAACGGCATGTCGATCCTCGGGATCGGCATCGACTACCAGCAAGTCATCAAGGGTATCGTGCTGCTCGCGGCTGTCTGCCTCGACGTCTACAACAAGAAGAACCGGGCCTGACGCGACAAGGCTGCTGCTCCCCGGCGGCAAGGGCTCAAGACGTCCGCCCAGGCTGCAGGTCGTCGCTGCGCTCCGGCTGGGTTGGCGGCGCGGGGGGCTGCACGACCTGGGCCATGAGCAGCCGGTGGGGCTGCGGTCCCGACAGCGGGTCGATGGTTCGCGGCTCGGGCACCGGCGGACGCAACGGCGGCGCGGGTGTACGCCGCGCCGGCCTCTTCGGAGCCGGCAGCGCGGAGAAGCCGACACACAGGACGAGGCACGACAGACCGGTCAGGACACCCTCCACGGAGGGGTCCGTGCGAGTCATCAGATAGCCAAGGCCGCCGAGACCCGAGCCGGCGGCCAGGATGCGGGAGAGCGACGGGTAGGCGGGCATGCCCGACGGTCGCGTCCGCGTCCTTGCCGGGCGGTCAAACCGATCCGTTCAATTGTCGCGAGCCGGCCGGCCCTGCGCCGAGCGCATGCGCAGCACCGGTTTGCGGGAAGCGGTTCAGGTCTTGCGCGCCACCGTGAAGCGAGCGGCGTCCCGCAAGGTCCGGGCGCCCTCGCCCCAGAGCGCCACAGCATCCTCGCAGACGCCGACCAGACGGTCGCACTCGGCCCGGGCGCCGTCCAGGCCCAGGCGATCCACCAGGGTCGCCTTGCCGGCGTCCTTGTCCTTGCCGGTGGCCTTGCCCATCGCCTCGGGCGAGGCTTCCCGGTCGAGGATGTCGTCGGCAATCTGGAACGCCTGGCCCAGTGCCAGACCATAGCGCAGCAGCGCCGCCTGCTGACCCTCGTCGGCCCCGCCGACGATCGCGCCGGCTTCCACCGAGAAGGCCAGGATTGCGCCGGTCTTCATCGCCTGCATCCGCAGGGTGTCGTCCACGTCCATGGTGGCGGCGCCGAACCGCCCTTCGGCGGTGAGGTCGAGGAGCTGGCCGCCGACCATTCCGCCGAGGCCTGAGGCGCGGGCGAGCCCGAGCACGAGGTCGGCGCGGATTCGCGCGTCCGGCTGCCAGGTCGGGTCGGCGACGATCTCGAAGGCGAGCGTCTGCAGCGCGTCGCCCACCAAGATGGCGGTCGCCTCGTCGTAGGCCTTGTGCACCGTCGGCTTGCCGCGGCGCATGTCGTCGTCGTCCATGGCCGGGAGGTCGTCGTGCACGAGGCTGTAGCAATGCACCAGTTCGATACCGGCGCCGGCCGCGAGCGCTGCGGCCTCCGAGCCACCGAGCATCCGGGCGGTCTCGATGGCCAGGAACGGGCGCAGGCGCTTGCCGCCGCCCAGCACCGCGTGCCGCATCGCCTCCATCAGGCGCGGCGGCCGGGCGATCTCGCCGGGGCCGACCTCTGGTCCGAGGCGCTCGACCAGGAAGGTCTCGACCGTCTCGGCGACCTGCGTCAGCCTGTGGGAAAACCCGGCGGCGGGAGTGGCCGTCTTGACCGAACCGGTCTGAGCCTGCGTTGAGGGTATCGAGGTCATCGGGCGCTGCGTCCGGTCTTGGCCTGGCGAAATCAATCGGGCGTCGCTTTGCGCGGAGATGAAATCAAGATCAACCGAACCGGACCCAGGCGGATCGCGGCGGAGCGCGCCTTGCCACGCGCTCGCCCAAGGCGGTCCCGCCGTGTGCGCCGGATCGTGGGAGCGCTCCTGCTGCTCCCCGCCGTCGGATTCATCTCCACGCTCACGCTGGCGCTCGTCTATAGCGCGGTGACGCCGCCGTCGACTCTGATGCTCGGACGCTGGTTGACGCTTCAGCCCGTGAGCCGGGACGCGGTGCCGCTCTCGGCGATCGCGCCGGCGCTGCCCCAAGCGGTGATCGCCTCGGAGGACCAGCGTTTCTGCCTCGATTACGGCGTCGATTTCGGGGCCATCCGCGAGGTCGTGGAGGACGAGGATTCGCCGAGCCGAGGCGCCTCGACCATCGCCATGCAGACGGTGAAGAACGTCTTCCTGTGGCCGGGCCGGTCCTACATCCGCAAGGCGTTCGAGATCCCGCTCGCGCTGGCGCTGGACGCCCTCTGGGGCAAACGGCGGATGATGGAAATCTATCTCAACATCGCCGAATGGGGCGACGGCATCTACGGCGCGCAGGCGGCGAGCCGCCACTGGTTCGGCAAGGACGCGAGCCGGCTGAGCCGGGGAGAAGCCGCCCTTCTGGCCGCCGTGCTGCCGAACCCGATCACCCGCAGCGCCGGCCGCCCCTCCCCCGGGGTCCGCCGCCGCGCCGCGCAGATCCAGGCCATGATGGGACAGATCGAAGGGCTTACGGGCTGTCTCCGGCGATGACGGTCTCCCGTGCTTCGGTGCTGGTCCTGATCGACGCAAGCATGCGCCGTCGCAAGAAACCGCTGACGGGGCGGATCAGCAGCCAATACGGCATGAACATCAGCCGCGCGGCGCGGCTCGCGCAGAAGACGCGGGTCTCGGTGACGAGCCGGGTCCGGCCGTCGGGGTCACGCCGGGTTTGGAAGGCAAGGGCGAGTTTCGCGATGTGCGTCGCATCGCAGGCCACGAACGCGGCGTCGTCGGCGATCGTCTCGAGCCCGTAATCCGGTCGCCAGAACCGGCCGACCAACCCATAGACGATCTCGCTCTCGCTCCGGCCGAGGAGCGTGAAGTCGTCGAAGCCGAATTGCGGACGCACCGCATCCGGCTTGCCAAGGACGCGCATCGGCCATTCCCGCAGGCCGATCATGAGCCGAAAGAATCGATCCGAATCCGGTCGATAGGCGGCAACGCGGTCGAGGATCGCGGCAGGTTCGGCAGCCACCAGGCAGGCATGCATCTCGCTGAACTGGTAGGTCGGCAGGTATCGGTCGAGGAGGCGCATGCCGGTGTCAGGTAGGTTCCGCTGAATGTGTTTGAGCCGATCGTCCCGCACAGTCATCGCGAGTGCAGCGAAGCGACCAAGTACAGCGCGCGCTCCCCGAACGAGGCGCTATCCTCGCTTGCTTCGCTGCGCTCGCGATGACCGCGTCGGTCGCCTCAAGCCTATCAATCGGAGACCACATTGGCCGCCAATCCTGTGCGTCCGGCTGGTTGCGTTCGACCATACAATCGTCGCTGACGCGTGGCCAATTCAAGAAAAAATTATCCCGGCGCCCGCCCTGCGGCACCAGTACGCGGCTGCGGCCGATCTTGAGGATATCGACACGCCGTACGTCGACTGGAAAGGCCACAGCTTCAGGAAGCAACACCAACGGATCGTGATCGCAGGTGTGGACGGTCGAACCGGCCATGTGCATCCCCGATTCGCGAAATCAAACCCCATCTATGAGTGATCGGACGCAATGCGGGAACAAGGCCGTACCGGGCGGTAGCAGCCTCCGAATCGGCTCTGTAAGAGAGGCGCCAGAACCACGACATCTGGGACCGACCGACCATGAACGACGCCGTCTACGACCTCACCCTCGAGCGCATCGCCCTGATTCGCCGGATGGTGGTCGCCTGGAACGGCGCCGAGCCCGGCGCGCCGATGATTCACCCGGAGGCGCCCTACGGCAGCCACGACCGGGACGGCGACATCGCCAACGTCACCGGGGACGACGACGGCGCCGAGGAGGAGCATCGGGCGCTCGAGGATGGGATTGCGGTTTTCTCGCAGAACGCGAAGCTCAAGCCCGGCCGCTACCAATATCACAACCCGCTCGCCAAGCTGGATTGCGCGGCGATCACCGACGTATTCCGGGATGCCGCCACCGGCGAGACGCCGGAGCACATCACCTTCGCGGTGACGGACGCGCATCTCGCGCTGATCCCGCAGCTCAACCACGTCTGGGACGCGGAACACGGCGTGCCGCGCATCGACCTGGAGCGGCCCTATGGCGGGACGGGACCGTACACGCACGCCATGGGGCAGCACATCGGCGGCGCCACCAATGACGACAGCCTGGCCCGGCTTCACCGCGAGATGCAGCCGGCCTTCCAGATCTTCCTGCGCTACGCCGATCTCGGGCCCGGCCCGTTCCGCAGGAATGCCGCATCGGTCTGGGAGCCCGCCTGAGCGAGGCCCCCGGGGGCCGCTCAGGCGTCCCGCTTCTTGCGCTGCGCCAGGGTGCGCAGCCGGAGCGCGTTCAGCTTGATGAAGCCCGCGGCGTCGCGGTGATCATAGGCCACGGCGCCTTCCTCGAACGTCACGAGGTCCTGATCGTAGAGCGAGTGCGGGCTCTCGCGGCCGATCACGTGGACGCCGCCCTTGTAGAGCTTCAGCCGCACCGTGCCCGTGACCTTCTCCTGGCTCTTGTCGATCAGCGCCTGGATCATCTCGCGCTCAGGCGAGAACCAGAAGCCGTTGTAGATCAGCTCCGCGTATTGCGGCATCAGCTGGTCCTTGAGGTGGGCCGCGCCACGGTCGAGCGTGATCGATTCGATCGCCCGGTGGGCCGGCAGCAGGATCGTGCCGCCCGGCGTCTCGTACATGCCGCGGCTCTTCATGCCGACGAAGCGGTTCTCCACGAGGTCGAGCCGGCCGATGCCGTTGTCGTGGCCGAGCTGGTTGAGCTTGGCCAGCAGGCTCGCGGGCGACAGGGCCTCGCCGTCGATCGAGACCGCGTCACCCCTCTCGAACCCGATGGTGATGATGGTCGGCGTGTCCGGCGCCTGCTCCGGGGAGATCGTCCGGGAGAAGACGTAGTCCGGCACCTCGACGGCCGGATCCTCTAGCACCTTGCCCTCCGAGGAGGCGTGCAGAAGGTTGGCATCCACCGAGAACGGGCTCTCGCCGCGCTTGTCCTTGGCGATCGGGATCTGGTGCTGCTCGGCGAAGGCGATCAGCTGCTCGCGCGAGCGCAGGTCCCACTCGCGCCAGGGGGCGATCACCGTGACGTCGGGCTTCAGCGCGTAGTAGCCGAGCTCGAACCGGACCTGATCGTTACCCTTGCCGGTGGCGCCGTGGCAGACCGCGTCGGCCCCGACCTTCTCGGCGATCTCGATCTGCTTCTTGGCGATCAGCGGCCGCGCGATCGAGGTGCCCAGCAGGTACACCCCCTCGTAGACCGCGTTGGCCCGGAACATCGGGAACACGTAGTCCCGTACGAACTCCTCGCGCAGGTCCTCGATGTAGATGTTCTCGGGCTTGATGCCGAGCAGCTCCGCCTTGCGGCGGGCGGGCTCCAGTTCCTCGCCCTGGCCGAGATCGGCCGTGAAGGTGATGACCTCGCAGCCGTAGGTGGTCTGCAGCCACTTCAGGATGATGGAGGTGTCG
Source organism: Methylobacterium sp. CM6246 (assembly GCF_054818005.1). Lineage (NCBI taxonomy): Bacteria > Pseudomonadati > Pseudomonadota > Alphaproteobacteria > Hyphomicrobiales > Methylobacteriaceae > Methylobacterium > Methylobacterium sp. CM6246. The sequence goes on along the minus strand of NZ_JBTXKY010000001.1, from coordinate 2,453,049 downwards.
AGGCCGCCGGAATAGGCCAGCACCACCTTCTTCACGGGGCTCTTCGCGGGATCGGACATGCTGGTTCCGGAACTGGTGCAGGGTGTCGGCGGCTTATCGCGGGCATCATCGGCCTGCAACCGGCGTGCCGCCTCGCGCGTAGCCTGTTGCCGGACGATCGACAGCGTTTCGCCTCATGACGGCCTTGCGGCCGTGTGAGGCACGGCGCGGCGCGGGCATTGCCTGATCCCGGCCGCACGAGAGCATCGGAGAAGCGAAATCTATGGCGCGCCAGCCAACCTTGGAGTTCTGGTACGAATTCGCCTCCTCGTATTCCTATCTGGCGGCGATGCGGATCGAGGCGGCCGCCGCCGATGCGGGCGTGACCGTGCGCTGGCGGCCGTTCCTGGTCGGGCCGCTCTTCGCGGCGCAGGGCTGGACGACGTCGCCGTTCAACCTCTATCCGGCCAAGGGCAAGAACATGTGGCGCGACGTGGAGCGCGAGGCCGCCCGACTCGGCCTGCCGCCGCTCACCCGTCCGGCCCAGTTTCCGCAGAACAGCCTCAGCGCGGTGCGCGCCGCGGTCTACGGGCACGACCAGGATTGGCTGGTGCCGTTCTCGAAGGCGGTCTTCACCGCGAGCTTCGCCGAAGGGCGTTCCATCGCCGAGCCGTCCGCGGTGGTCGAGATCCTCGATTCGCTCGGTCTCGACGGCACCCAGACGGTGCGTGCCGCCGCCGGCGAGGCCAACAAGACCCGGCTCCGGGTCAGCGTCGAGGAGGCGCGGTCCCGCGGCATCTACGGCGCCCCGACCTTCCTGGCCGATGACGGCGAGCTGTTCTGGGGCAACGACCGTCTGGACCAGGCCCTGGCCTGGGCGGTTGGCGACCGCCCGGCCGGGATCCGGTAGGGCGGCGTTCACGAACCGGCATCATCTGTCGGCGCAAGTTCCTGTTCCGGCCCCGCTCCGGCCGAACGATCCCCTCTGTCCCGCACGGATTCCATGGCGCTGTCCCGTCGTCACCTCATCGCCGCCGCGGCCGGCGCGTCCCTGGGCGCCGGGCTCGGGCACGCGGCCGCGCAATCCTACGGCCAGCGCGTCGCGGTGACCGGCGATGATGGCCGGCCGGTCGCGAACTCGATCCTGCCGGGTGAGATCACCGGGCAGATCCCGGGCCTGCGCGGGGTCACCTATGCGGGGCCGCGCGAGGCCCAGACCACGCTCTACGAGTTCTTCGACTTCAACTGCCCGTACTGCCGAAAGGCCGCGGCCGATGTGGTGGCGCTGCACGAATCGGATCCGGACCTGCGTGTCGGCCTGGTCAACAATCCGATCCTGTCGCCGCAATCCGCTCAGGCCGCAAAGGTGATGCTGGCCGTCCAGCGCAAGCTCGGCGCTGCGGCGGCCTGGGGATTCTACCGGACGCTGCTGAGCAAGCCCGGTCGCATCGACGGACCCGGCGCCCTGACGGCCGCGGCCGCGCTCGGCATCCCGCAGGCGGACGTCGAGGCGATCGCCGACAGGGAGGAGGTCCGGCTGGCGCTCAAGAGCCAGATGCGGATGGCGGCCGACCTCGGCCTCTACGCGACGCCCTCGTACGTCCTGGGCAACAGCGGGATCCTCGGTCACCCCGGCGCCAACGCCATGGCGAAGATGATCGCCAGCACGCGGCGGTGTGATCGCCTGGCCTGCTGAGGCCGGCTGCGTCACACTTCCGCCGCCGTAGCGCGCAGAGCCGCGCCGGTCCGTGTTGCGTGCGGCCATGCTGGCATGCTAGGCGGTCGCCGCGCCACAAGGGCTGGTCCTGGACCGTTCCCATTGCTGGCGCGATCCCACGTCCCGAACGGTATCCGCACCGTGCTCCCGGCCGGAGCGCGCGGATCGGGCGGGCAACAGAGAAGAGAGCGACGGGTGGCGCAGAACGGTTCCGAGGCTGGTCCCCTGGTCGCAGGCGTGGCGGGCCGGTACGCTTCCGCCCTCTTCGAGCTCGCGCGTGACGAGCGCCAGGTCGACGCAGTCGCCGAAGCACTCAATCAATTCGATGGCCTGCTGAAGGAGAGCGCGGACCTGCGTCGCCTCGTCCGCAGCCCGGCCTTCACCCCCAACGAGCAGGTCGCCGCCATCGGTGCCGTGCTCGACCGCGCCGGGATCGGCGGACTGGCCGGCAACTTCATCCGGCTCGCGGCCTCGAACCGGCGCCTCTTCGCCCTGCCGGGCATGATCCGCGCCTTCCGGTCTCTGGTCCAGGACTCGAGGGGCGTCGTGCGCGCCGAGGTGCGAGTGGCCGAACGGCCGTCCGACGCGCTGATCGAGGAGATCAAGGCGTCCCTGCGCGACATCGCCAAGTCCGACGTGGACGTCGATCTGGTCATCGATCCGAGCCTGATCGGCGGCCTCGTCGTCCGGATGGGCTCGCGCATGATCGACGCGTCCCTGAAGACCAAGCTCAACGGTATCCGCCTCGCGATGCGGGCCGCGCGGTAAGCGCGCCCCCATCCGATCCGAACATGCACTGACGATTTAGCGACAGAGGCCGAGTATGGACATCCGCGCCGCCGAGATCTCCGCGATCCTGAAGGACCAGATCAAGAACTTCGGCGAAGAGGCCGAGGTCTCCGAGGTTGGGCAGGTCCTGTCCGTTGGTGACGGCATCGCCCGCGCCTACGGCCTCGACAACGTCCAGGCCGGTGAGATGGTTGAGTTCGAGTCGGGCGTGCGCGGCATGGCGCTCAACCTCGAGCAGGACAACGTCGGCATCGTGATCTTCGGCTCCGACCGTGAGATCAAGGAAGGCCAGACCGTCAAGCGTACCGGCGCCATCGTGGACGTGCCGGTCGGCAAGGGCCTGCTCGGCCGCGTGGTCGACGGCCTCGGCAACCCGATCGACGGCAAGGGCCCGATCGAGTCCACCGAGCGTCGCCGCGTCGACGTGAAGGCGCCGGGCATTATTCCGCGCAAGTCGGTGCACGAGCCGATGGCCACGGGCCTGAAGGCGATCGACGCCCTCATCCCGGTCGGCCGCGGCCAGCGCGAGCTGATCATCGGCGATCGCCAGACCGGCAAGACCGCCATCGCCCTCGACACCATCCTGAACCAGAAGCCCGGCCACGCCGCCGGCGGCGACGAGAAGGCCAAGCTCTTCTGCATCTACGTGGCCATCGGACAGAAGCGCTCCACGGTCGCCCAGTTCGTGAAGGTGCTCGAGGACCAGGGCGCCCTGGAATACTCGATCGTCATCGCCGCCACCGCCTCGGACGCCGCGCCGATGCAGTTCATCGCGCCGTTCGCCGGCTGCGCCATGGGCGAGTATTTCCGCGACAACGGCATGCACGCCGTGATCGTGTATGACGATCTGTCCAAGCAGGCCGTCGCCTACCGCCAGATGTCGCTGCTGCTGCGCCGCCCGCCGGGCCGTGAGGCTTATCCGGGCGACGTGTTCTACCTCCACAGCCGCCTGCTTGAGCGCGCCGCCAAGATGGGCGACGCCGCCGGCAACGGCTCGCTGACCGCGCTCCCGGTCATCGAGACCCAGGCCAACGACGTCTCGGCCTACATCCCGACCAACGTGATCTCGATCACCGACGGCCAGATCTTCCTCGAGACCGACCTGTTCTACCAGGGCATCCGCCCGGCGGTGAACGTCGGCCTCTCGGTGTCGCGGGTGGGCTCCTCGGCCCAGACCAAGGCGATGAAAAAGGTCGCCGGCAAGATCAAGGGCGAGCTGGCGCAGTACCGCGAGATGGCGGCCTTCGCGCAGTTCGGCTCCGATCTCGACGCCTCGACCCAGCAGCTCCTGAACCGCGGCTCGCGGCTCACCGAGCTCCTGAAGCAGCCGCAATTCTCGCCGCTGAAGATGGAAGAGCAGGTTGCGGTGATCTACGCCGGCGTGAACGGCTACCTGGACAAGCTGCCGGTCAACAAAATCCGCGCGTTCGAGGACAGCCTGCTCAGCACGCTGCGCACGAAGCATCAGGACCTGCTCGGCGCCATCGCCACCTCGAAGGACCTGTCGGACGAGAGCGCCGGCAAGCTGAAGAGCGTGGTCGAGGGCGTGGCCAAGTCGATCGGCAACTGATCCGACACGAACCTTGCGACCTCCCCGCGTACGGTGGGGAGGGACGGGGTTGGACGCCGGTGCTGACCGCACCGTCGGGCGCTTGACCCGGCACCACCCCCACCTTCGGCTCCTTCCCACATGGGGGAGGAGAGGCCCTGGAACGGATCTGGACGCGGCCCGATGGCGAGTTTGAAGGACCTGCGCAACCGCATCACCTCGGTGAAGGCGACGCAGAAGATCACCAAGGCCATGCAGATGGTCGCGGCCGCCAAGCTGCGCCGGGCGCAGATGGCCGCCGAGGCCGGCCGTCCCTTCGCGGAAAAGATGGCCCAGGTGCTCGGCAACCTGGCGGGCAACCTGGTCGGTGGCGTGGGCGCCCCGAAGCTGCTCTCCGGGACCGGCGCCGATCAGACCCATCTTCTGGTCGTCTGCACCGGCGATCGCGGCCTCTGCGGCGCGTTCAACTCCTCGATCGTCCGCTTGGCGGTCCGGGAATACATTCTGAAGCTCACCGCCGAGGGCAAGACCGTCAAGATCATGACGGTCGGCAAGAAGGGCAACGACCAGCTGCGGCGCCTGTATCGCGACCAGATCGTCGAGAGCATGGATATCCGCGGCAACCGCCCGGTGGACTACGAGTTCGCCGCCGAGATCGCCAGCAAGATCCTGACGCGCTTCGAAGCCGGCGAGTTCGACGTCGCGACCCTGTTCTACTCCGAATTCCGGTCGGTGATCTCGCAGATCCCCACCGCGCAGCGGCTGATCCCGGCGGAACTGCCGGCGGTCGATACCTCTGCGAAGGCTGGGATCGGCAACGCCGCGCTGGAATTCGAGCCGTCCGAGGAGGCGATCCTGGAGACGCTCCTGCCGAAGAACCTCACCGTGCAGGTCTATCGGGCGCTCCTGGAGAACGCGGCATCCGAGCAGGGGGCGCGCATGAGCGCCATGGACTCGGCAACCCGCAACGCCGGCGAGATGATCAAGAAGCAGACGCTGATCTACAACCGTACGCGTCAGGCCATGATCACCAAAGAACTCATCGAGATCATCTCGGGCGCGGAAGCTCTCTGAGGCACCGCGACCTGAACGCACAGCTTGAAGGGTAGGTTTACAATGGCGAACACCGCAATCCCCGGCGCCGGCTCCAACAAGGTCGGCAAGATCATCCAGGTCATCGGCCCCGTGGTCGACGTGCAGTTCAGCGACGGCCACCTGCCGGAGATCCTGAACGCCCTGGAAACCAAGAACAACGGCGCCCGCCTCGTTCTCGAAGTCGCCCAGCAGCTCGGCGAGAGCACCGTCCGCTGCGTCGCCATGGACACGTCCGAGGGCCTCACCCGCGGTCAGGAGTGCACGGACACCGGCGAGCCGATCAAGGTTCCGGTGGGCATGAACACCCTCGGCCGGATCATGAACGTCATCGGCGAGCCCATCGACGAGGCTGGCCCGGTGGTGTGTGACACCTACCGCGCCATCCACCAGCCGGCCCCGTCCTACGCCGACCAGTCGACCGAGGCGCAGATCCTGGTGACCGGCATCAAGGTCGTCGACCTGCTCGCCCCCTACGCGAAGGGCGGAAAGATCGGCCTGTTCGGCGGCGCCGGCGTCGGCAAGACCGTGCTGATCATGGAGCTGATCAACAACATCGCGAAGGTGCACTCGGGCTACTCGGTGTTCGCCGGCGTCGGTGAGCGTACGCGTGAGGGCAACGATCTCTACCACGAGATGATCGAGTCCAAGGTGAACCTGGACCCGAAGGAGAATGGCGGCTCGGCCGCGGGCTCCAAGTGCGCCCTGGTCTACGGTCAGATGAACGAGTCGCCCGGCGCCCGCTCGCGGGTCGCGCTCACCGGCCTGACCATCGCGGAGCAGTTCCGCGACGAAGGCCAGGACGTGCTGTTCTTCGTGGACAACATCTTCCGCTTCACGCAGGCCGGTTCCGAGGTGTCGGCGCTTCTCGGCCGCATCCCGTCGGCCGTCGGCTATCAGCCGACGCTCGCCACGGACATGGGCGCGCTGCAGGAGCGCATCACCACCACCAACAAGGGTTCGATCACCTCGGTGCAGGCGATCTACGTGCCGGCCGACGATCTGACCGACCCGGCGCCCGCCGCCTCGTTCGCCCACCTCGACGCCACGACGGTGCTGTCGCGCTCGATCGCCGAGAAGGGCATCTACCCGGCCGTGGATCCGCTGGATTCGACCTCGCGCATGCTGTCGCCGGCCATCCTCGGTGAGGAGCACTACGACGTCGCCCGCCGGGTGCAGCAGACCCTGCAGCGCTACAAGGCGCTCCAGGACATCATCGCGATCCTGGGCATGGACGAGCTGTCCGAGGAGGATAAGCTCACTGTCGCCCGCGCCCGCAAGATCGAGCGCTTCTTCTCGCAGCCCTTCTCGGTGGCCGAGGTGTTCACCGGCTCGCCGGGCGTGCAGGTACAGTTGGAAGACACCATCAAGGGCTTCAAGGGCCTGGTGAACGGCGACTACGACGACCTGCCGGAGGCTGCCTTCTACATGGTTGGCACGATCGAGCAGGCTCAGGAGAAGGCCAAGAAGCTCAAGGCCGCGTAAGGCCCGCCAACCCCCTCCCCCTCGCGGGGAGGGGCCGGGGTGGGATGGCCGCGGCGAGGCTCGCCGGTGCTGTCCGAACCACCCCACTTCCACCTGCGCCCCACGATGGGGCGGAGAGCGCGTTGCGGTTCCGGGATCGTCCTGAGATGGCCACCTTCCACTTCGATTTCGTCGGCCCCGAGCGGACGCTGTATTCCGGCGAGGTGACGGCCGTTCAGCTCCCCGGCACCGAGGGCGAGATGACCGTGATGCCGGGCCACGCCCCGGTCCTGACGTCCTTGCGGGTCGGCGTCATCGTGATCACCGAGAGCCAGGGCAGCGGCAAACGGATCTACGTCCGCGGCGGCTTCGCGGATATCGGCCCGACCGCCGTGACCGTCCTCGCCGAGCGCGCCGCGCCGATCGAGGAGCTCACCCACGAATCCCTTGACCGGGATATCGAGGCGGCCGAGTTGCAGCGCGACGCCACCGAAGATCTGCAGAAGCGCGAAGATCTGAACGGCCAGATCGTCCAGCTCCAGGAGACCAAGGCGCTCCTCAAGCTCTGAGAGAGAACGCGCGGGCACTCGCCAGCGCGCGCTCCAGCAGCTCGGCCCTCGCCTCGGTATCGGCCGGGCAGCCGCGCTCCAACCAGAGTTCCCGGGCCGCTGCCAATCCACGGCCGATGGCCGGACCTGCCGGGAGGCCCGCGGCCACGAGATCCGCCCCCGCGAGCGGGAAGCGCGGCGCACCGCCTGCACCGCTCAGCGAATCCAGCGCTTGCCGCGCCTCATCCTCCATGACAGGCCGGGGCTCGCCCGACACGATCGTCAGCGTTTCCTTGAGGAGCGGCAGGCCGTGCTCGGCCACGAGCGCCCGGGCCGTGAGTGGGTCGATGTCGGCGCGACCGTGGAGGTCTGCCAGCGCATCCGCGTAGCCGCTGAGCAGCGCGTACTCCTGCTTTGACAGGCGCAGCCGTTCGCGCAGCCTGTCGGCATCGTGCCGCCCGCCGACCGAGAGGGCGGCGAGACGCATCACCGGCGAGAGCGCTGCGGCGAACGCCCGATCCAGGCGCCCCAGTTCTGCGACGCCGCCGGTGATACGCTGAAGGAGCCCGGTGGCGCTCAGGACTGCGACCATTTGAGTGCCGTTGCGGGCAGCCAGCAGTTTCACGAATTCGGCCCGGACCCGCTCGCGGGATAGCCGGTCGAGGGCGTCCCGTGCGGCGACGCAAGCGGCGAGCCCCGCCTGATCGGGAGGGCCGGCGCCAAATCGGGCGTGGAAGCGGAAGAAGCGCAGGATCCGGAGCGCATCCTCGTGGATCCGGGTCCCGGGATCGCCGATGAAGCGCACCCGCCCGGCCTTCAGATCGGCGAGACCGCCGACCGTATCGTGCAGGCGCCCGTCGGCTCCCAGGGAGAGGGCGTTGACGGTGAAGTCGCGCCGCTCGGCATCCCGGGCGAAATCGCCACCGAACCGGACCACCGCATGGCGGCCATCGGTCTCGACATCCTCGCGCAGGGTCGTGACCTCGACCGGCCCGTCCTCGGTCACCAGGGTGACCGTGCCGTGCTCGATCCCGGTGGGCACCGCCTTGAGGCCTTGCGCCTTCCGGGCGGCATCCATCACGGCGTCCGGCAACAGCGTGGTCGTGAGGTCGATGTCGGCGGACGGGCTGCCCAGCAGCGCGTCGCGCACGCAGCCGCCGACCAGGCGGGTCTCGGCGTGCGGAACATCGAGGGCAGCGAGTGCCCGGCGTACGCCCGGCTGGCCCAGCAGGGCCGCGAGCGCGCCGTAATCGAGGGCGGCCTGGCTCACTTGAAGCCGCCCGGCACCAGACGGCCGTTCTCCATATGGGTCGGCACGTAGCCGCCGGCCCTGCGCTCCGAGAACAAGCCCTCGTAGACCAGCGTCCCGATGACGATGGCGAGGCCGGCGAGGACCAGACGGACGAGGTGTGGGTCCCAGTGCACCCGGCGCATCGGGTTGCGGCCCACGAGCACCAGGTAGGCCATGAACAGCACGAACGGGATGAGGAAGAGGCCGAACTCTTCGATGAGGCGGCGCAGCATGATGGTCGGTTGCCTTATCCCGCGGGGTGGGGGCCGGTTTCCGGGTAGAGGCGCTCCCGGAGGTTGTTCAGGATCCCGGCGGTGACGCCCCAGATCAGCCGGTCCTCGAAGGTCAGGGCATAGTACCGGCGGGTGCGTCCCTGCCAGACCCGCGCCTGCAGAACATAGCGGTCCCGGTCCATCAGCACCGGCATCGGCACCTCGAACACGTCCGCGACCTCGCTGGGGTTCGGCGTGAAGACGGCGTCGGCCGGGACCACGCCGATCACCGGCGTGACGAGGAACCCTGTGCCGGACAGGTAGGGGTCGAGATAGCCGAGCAGGCGGACCGAGTCGGGTGCGAGCCCGATCTCCTCGTGGGCCTCCCGCAAGGCTGCGTCCGCGGGTCCGGGATCGGCCGGGTCGATCTTGCCGCCCGGCAGCGCGACCTGCCCGGAATGGTCGCGCAGGTTGGCCGCCCGCTGGGTCAGGACCAGCCTCAGGCCGTCCGTCCGGAACACCACCGGCACAAGGACTGCCGCCCGCCGGTGCGGCGGCGGCGGGATCACCGCGCTGCCGTCCGGGTCGAGACTGTGGTCCCCCCGGGGATTCGAGGTCGGGTCGTCCGGGCCTGGCGGGTCCGGGGAGAGGTGGGACGCGGCGCGGGCGAGGAATTCGGCGAGCGGGTCGCTCACGCGGCCTCGGCCGGGGCGATCGTGTGGAAGGTGCCGCCGGCCCAGAGGCCGAGCCAAGGCCGCCCGTCGATCACGCGCTCCTCGGCGAGTTCCACCAGATCGTAGGTGAGCGCGCGGGTGACCAGGGCCGAGAGTCCGCGCCGGACATGAAGATAGGGCTTCAGAGCCCCATCGGGCTCCTGCTCGAAGCGCAAGGCATGTTCCGAGTCGACGCTCACGAGATCGTCGACATTGGTCCGGAACGAGATCCGCCGGTCCTCCCCGCCTCCGTCCACCGCCATCTCGACGGCCACGAAGGCGGCGTCTTCCACGGTGATGCCGACGCTCTCCACGGGGGTCACCAGCACCGTCCGCCCATCCGGCTCGCGCCGCAGGATGGAGGCGAACAGCTTCACCATCTTATCCCGGCGGATCGGCGAGCCGTTGTGGTGCCAGGTGCCGTCCGCGGCGATGCGGATGTCGATGGGCCCGCAATAGGGCGGGTTCCATGTCTCGACCGGCGGCAGCCCACGCTTGGGCAGGTCGCCCAAGGCGGCGCCGAGGCGGCTCAAGGTCGGGTCGGGGGCGGGATCCTCACTCATGCCGGTTACAGATAGCGTCCCGGGGGCCCGGCAACCACGGGTGCTTTCCTGCCATCTGCCGCCGTTCGTCGCCGTCATCATTCATGCGGGCGCCAGGATCCACAGGGCCGAGGGATTTCGATCCGTCGGCCGCATCCCGACGTACGCCGGGGCGTGCGCATCAGGCTCAGGTGGAGAAGGGACATCCAGCCTCATGCGGTTCCGCATCTGGTTGGCGTCGGCCCTCACCCGTGTTCAGGCCGGCCCCGCCCCCTGCGTGTTCACATAGACCGCGTAGAGCGACTGGCTCGCGGTCATGAACAGGCGGTTCCGCTTCGGGCCGCCGAAGGTGAGGTTGCCGCAGACCTCGGGCAGGCGGATGCGGCCGATCAGCTTGCCCTGCGGCGACCACACCGTGACACCGTTGTAGCCGACCGCCCGGCCCGCGTTGCTCGCGACCCAGAGGTTGCCATCGACATCGGCCCGCATGCCGTCCGGTCCGCACTTCACGCCGTCCACGACGCAATCCGAGAACAGCCGCTGGTTCGACAGCTTGGGGCCGTCCCCGACATCGAAGGCGTAGATCTCGCCCTTGCCGCCGGCTCCGGTATCGCCGGGGCCTTTCCCGGTGGAGGACAGGTAGAGCGTCTTGTGGTCGGGCGAGAAGCACAGCCCGTTCGGATTCGGCACCTGCGCGTCCGTCAGGATCTGGTCGATCCGGCCGGTCGGGTCGATGCGGTAGAGCGCGTTGGGGAGCGCGCGCTTGCCGACGGCGATCCCGGCCGCCTGGCCGAGCCGTGGATTGATCCGGCCCTGCGGGTTCGAGGGGCCGCCCGCCTCGTCCGGCATCCCCTCGTACAGGAGACCGCCATAGGGCGGATCCGTGAACCAGTACGATCCGTCGGCGTGCTGCTCGACGTCGTTGGGTGAATTGAACGGCTTGCCGTCGAAGCGGTCGGCCAGGATCGTGGCTGAGCCATCGAGCTCGTAGCGCACCACCCGCCGGGTGATGTGCTCGCAGGAGATCTGGCGGCCCTGGCGATCGAAGGTGTTGCCGTTCGAGTTGTTGCTGCGGCTGCGGAAGACGCCGACATGCCCGTCCTCCTCGAGCCACCGCATCTGGCGGTCGTTCGGGATGTCGCTCCAGATCAGGAAGCGGCCGAGGCTGTTCCATGCCGGCCCCTCCGCCCAAAGTGCGCCGGTCCAGAGGCGGCGGATGGCGCTGTTGAGGACCACGTAGGGGCCGAAGGCCGGATCGACCGTGATGACGTCGGGATCGGTGAAGTAGGTGGTCGGGGCCGCGCCGGGACGAAAGTCGCGGGGCGGGTCGGTCACGGTGCTCGGCGGCTCCGGCTGACCGAGAGCCGCCGTGGTCGAGGCAAGGGCTGCGCCAGCACCGACGAGCATCGCGCGACGGGACGGTCGCGCGAGTCCAGTTCTGACAGCGTCATCCTGTGATTGCCGCATGATAGTCCTCCCCGTACGCCGACCGGTCGTCGATCTAACTCTTGTCGATCTCGGCAGTATGACTGGGACCGCGTTTCGATCAACCGGGCTTGCGGCGCAGGATCTTCCAAACACCGTCTGCTGTCGCCACCAGGCGCGGGCCTTCGCGTATCTCCCCGCGCATGAAGACCAGGGAGCCGGTGCGCTTCACCACCCCGGGGTGCACGGTGAGCCAGTCGCCGAGGCGGCCGACATCGATGAACTTCATCTCGAGCTGGATCGTCACGCAGTTGGCGCCGTCGGCGGCCCGCATCGCGGTCTCGCCCAGCGCGCGGTCGGCGAAGCTCATCAGCATGCCGCCATGGACCACCCCGATCAGGTTGGCGTGCTTCTGCTCCGCACGGAACGCGTAGGCGCCGTCCGCGGCGCGGACATGGAGCGGGCCGACATGGGCGATGAAACCCTCGTCCTCCACCAGCGCCCAGCCCTCGGATGCAGGATCGAAGGGTGTCGGGTCAGTCGCCATTGCGTCTCGTCCCTCGTGTCGTTGACGGGTATCGGGCCTGCCGAAACTCAGGTGCCACGGGGCTTTGCCCGCCGGGTCGGCGCCTCGGCCAACGGGTCTTCCGGCCAGGGATGGCGCAGGTAGCGCCCGCGCATCTCTGCACGCACCGCCGCCCAGGAACCGCGCCAGAAGCCCGGCAGATCCCGGGTGATCTGAATCGGGCGATGCGCCGGCGACAACAGGTGCAGCACGAGGGGACGGCCGCCCGCGGTGGGATGGCGGTCCAGGCCGAACAATTCCTGCACCCGGACCGCCAGCACAGGCTCGGCCTCGGTGTAGTCGACCGGGATGCGCGAGCCGGTCGGCACCTCGACATGGGTCGGCGCCTCCACGTCGAGCCGGCCGCGGAGCTGCCAGGGCAGCAGGCCCTGGAGGGCGCCGCCGAGGTCGTCCGGGGTGATCGCCGCGAGGGAGTTGCGTCCGACGAGCGCCGGCGCCAGCCAAGCTGCGGCACTGGCCCCGAGGGCGGCGTCGGAGAGATCCGGCCAGGTCGTATCGCCCTCGGCGGCGTGCAGGAACTGCACGCGGGCCCGCCATTGCGACAGTCCCGGCGTCCAGGGCAGCCGATCGATCCCGAGGCCGACGATGCCGCTGGCGAGGATCTCCGCGGACGCGGTGTCGGCCGGGACAGGCAGCGGCCGCTCTCCGAGGCTGACCGCACCCAGGCGCCGGACCGCTCTGGCCCGCAGGGCGGCGGCCTGCGAATCGAAGGTCACCTCGGTGCGCGCCTCGATCCGGTCGGAGAACAGCCTCTCGATCGCGTCGGCACCGATGGAAGCCGCCGCCAGGATGCGAGCGTTGCCGGCGGCGCCGGCCAAGTCGGCGATGACCAGGTAGGTCTCCCGGGCGAGTGGACTCGCCGGATCGAGTCGGCCGGCGCGGCCGCTCGCCATCACGAACTCGCCCTCCCGTCCCCGGGCGCGGGCGACCCGGTCCGGATAGGCCCGGGCGAGCAGCAGGCCGGCGGCTTCTGGGGCGTAATGTTGCGCGCCGCCAGCGATCCGCGCCCAATTCTCGGCCAGGCGGCGCATATCCGCGGCCCGGGCTCCTCGGTCTCGCCGGAAGCGCTCGACCCGCTCGTCGAGGTCGATGCCGTCGCCGCCCAGCCCACGTTCGACCAGAACTGCCGCGAGATCTGCGGCGGCGCGGGCGTGGCCGGTTCCGGCCGCCGCCGTCACCATCCGGGCGAGCCGGGGCGGCAACGGCAGGGCGCGCAGTCGCGTGCCGACCTCGGTCAGGCGACCGTCGGCGTCGAGCGCCCCGAGGGCGGCCAGCATGGTGCGGGCCTCCGTGAGCGCCGGGGCGGGCGGTGGATCCAGAAAGGCGAGCCTGCCCGGATCGGTCACGCCCCAGGCTGCGCAGTCGAGCAGCAGGCCGGCGAGGTCCGCCGAAAGGATCTCCGGGCGGGTGAACGGCTCCAGCGCGTTGGTGCCGGCCTCCGACCACAGCCGCCAACACAGCCCCGGCTCGGTCCGCCCGGCCCGCCCCCGGCGCTGGTCGACCGAGGCGCGCGACGCCCGGGCGGTGACCAGCCGGGTCAGGCCGAGGCCCGGCTCGTAAACCGGCACGCGGGCCAAGCCGGAATCGACCACGATCCGGACGCCCTCGATGGTCAGCGAGGTCTCGGCGATGCTGGTGGCCAGCACCACCTTGCGGGTACCGGCCGGCGCCGGCGCGACGGCGCGGTCCTGCTCTGCCGGGGTGAGCGCGCCGTAGAGCGGGGCGAGCTGGACCTCCGGCCCGACCTTCGCGGCCAGGATGTCGTGCGTCCGCCGGATCTCGGCCTGTCCCGGAAGGAACACCAGCACCGACCCGGGATCGGCCCGGAGCGCCCGCAGCGTGACCTCGGTCACCGAATCCTCGATCCGCCGGTTCGGGTCGCGCTCGGCGTACCGGGTCTCCACCGGGAAAGCCCGGCCCTCGGACGCGACCACGGGGGCGTCGCCGAGCAGCCGTGCGACGCGGGCGTCATCCAGGGTCGCGGACATGACCAGGATCCGCAGATCCTCGCGCAAGCCGCCCTGTGCATCGCACGCGAAGGCTAAGCCCAGATCGGCGTCGAGGGACCGTTCGTGGAATTCGTCGAACAGCACAGCCCCGATGCCCGCGAGCTCCGGATCGTCGAGGATCATGCGGGTGAACACGCCCTCGGTCACCACCTCGATCCGGGTCCGCGCCGAAATCTTCGAGCCGAGCCGCACCCGCAGGCCGACCCGTTCGCCGACCGGCTCGCCCAGGGTCTGCGCCATCCGGGCGGCGGCGGCCCGGGCCGCCAGGCGGCGCGGCTCAAGGAGGATGATCTTGCGTCCCTCAAGCCAGGGGGCGTCGAGCAGGTCGAGGGGGACGCGCGTGGTCTTGCCGGCGCCGGGGGGCGCTACCAGCACGGCGGCATTCCGGGCGGATAGCACCCGACGCAGTTCGGGGAGTGCGGCCTCGATCGGCAGCGCGGAGGTTGGACCGGCCATCGCCTCCGCTGATGGCCCGGCCCGGCGCGGGGCGCAACCGCCCGGCGCTCCCCCGTGACGCCGAGGCGCGATCGAAACCGATCGGCCGCCCCTGCCCTGGCCGGCGCCGCAGGCCGAGGCGAACGTACGCGTAACGATTTGGGAGTGAAACGATGCGCATCCGCCTCGCCGCCCGCGCCCTGGCGCTCGCGGCCCTGTTCCCCACCCTCTCGATCGCGGCCGAAGAGCGCCTGCCGACCATCCCGCCGCAGGTTTATACGCCCGAGCAGAAGCAGGCCGCCGAGGCGTTCGAGCAGGCCCGCGGCAAGCCGCCGTTCGGCCCGTTCCAGCCGCTGATGCACTCGCCCGAGGTGATGACCCTCGCCCGCGCGATGGGCGACTATCTGCGCTTCAAGCCCAAGATCGGCACGACGCTCTCGGAACTGGTGATCCTGCTCACGGCCCGGCGCTGGACCCAGGATTACGAATGGTATGTCCACGCCCCCATCGCCGAGAAGGCGGGCATCGTCCCCGAGATCGTCGCGGCGATCCGCGATGGGCGCCGGCCGGCCCGGATGAGCGAGGACGAGACGATCGTGTACGACTTTACGACCGAACTGCAGGATACGCGGCGCGTCTCGGATACCACCTACGCCCGGGCGGAGGCCCGGTTCGGGAAGGCTGGTATCGTCGATCTGGCCGCCATCTCGGGCTACTACACCTTGCTCGCCATGGAGCTGAACACGGCACGCTATCCGATTCCCCAGGACGGTCAGCGCCTCCCGAGGCTTCCAGAGTAAACAGGGTTCTCCACAGCGCTCCGGCATCCGGATCCCCGTTATCCACAGGGTTTGCCGACGCCCTCGCGCGTTGGCGGCCATGCGTTGACGAAGCGTTAATCCTTCTGAATTGTTCTCTCTTCGTTCCGACGTGTGACGAAGGAGACCCCGATGCTGACCCAGGCCCTCGCTGCACAGGCGGATCATGCCTGTCCGGTCGACGCGATCAGCCGCGCCTATCTCAGCTTCACCGGCGGCGATGCCGGCATCGCGCTCCGCTGCGCCATCGCCGACGCCCTGTCCGACCTGATGGAGGCCGAGCGGCGCACGCGCGAGCGCAGCCGCCTGATTTCCCGGGGCTACGTCCGAGAGGCGCCGATGGTCGCCGTCGGGACTGAAAGCTGAACGGTGGCTGCAGGCGGACTTCAGAGCCGATGCAGCGACGCCCAGGCATCCTGTCTCCTGTGATCGGGATCGTCCTGGTGATCCCGCGCTTCATTCGGAGTCAGGCCATGAAACGGATCGCTGTGCTTTCGGCCGCCGCGCTGATCGGCGCGGGGACCCTCGCATCCACGACCGCCGAGGCACGCGGCGGTGGCGCCGTGGTGGCCGGCATCATCGGTGGCTTGGCGGCCGGTGCCCTGATCGGTGCTGCCGCCCAGGCCGCGCCGGGCTACGGCCACGCGTACGGCATCCAGGACGACGGCTACGCCCCGATCCCCGTGGTCGTCCGGCCGCGGCCGGCCTACCGCGCCTACGACGCCGTCGAGCCGGTCTACGCGACGCGACGCGTGGTCACCTACGAGCGAGTCCCGGTGGGCTACGGTCACCGCCGCTGGCGCGACGATGCGGATTACGACGACGAAGGCGGCTACGGTCGCCACCTCGGTGGCGACGATCGCGGCTGGTGAGGACGGGACGGCGCGACGATCCCGGCAGGCGACCCGAACGGTGATGTCCGGATCGGCCCGGGTGCCGTGGCACCGGAACGGTCTGGTCCCGCGCGCCCGTCCGTCGATGGCTACGCCTGGTCCACGGAACCGATGCAGGGCACCGCTGCGCCGTGGTCGCGTACCCGATCGGGGGCGGGTCGGGTACGAGTACCGACTCAATCCGGACTGACCCAACGGCATCGGCGATTCCATGCTTGTCCATGAAGGCGAGACGCGCACCCGCGATGCCGACCTGACCCTGTCCTGGTCCCTGGCGGCGGTGGCCGGCGCCCTGAACACGGCGGGCTTCTACGCCGTTGGGTTCTACGCCTCGAACATGACCGGCAACGTGTCGGCGATCTCGGACCGAGCCGGGACCGGCGACCTGATCCTCGCCGCCCAGGCGCTGCTCCTCGTCATCCTGTTCGTGCTGGGCGCCGCGACCTCGACTCTGCTGATCCGCCGGCGCCGGCGCCACGCCCCCTCCGGGGCTTACGCCTACGGCATCCGGGCCGAGGCCCTCCTGCTAGCGGCGATCGGTCTGGTCGCACTCCCCATGGCCGAGCCGGCGCGGGGCGAGGCTCTGGTGTTCGGCCTGAGCTTCGTCCTGGGCCTGCAGAACGCCGTGGCGACGAAGATCACGGATGCCCGGGTGCGGACCACGCACGTCACCGGGATGATCACCGATATCGGGATCGAACTCGCGCGCTGGCTCGATCGCAAAGCCGGCGATCCCCTGGCGAAACGCCACGACCCCGACAAGCTGCGGCTTCACCTGATGACGGTCGGCGCGTTCCTCGGCGGGGGCCTCCTGGGTGTGGTCGCGTACCGCGCGATCGGCGTCGGGCTGCTGTTCGCCGCCGCCGCGATCCTGGCGCTCCTGGCGGCCCCCACGATCGGCCCGCGCCGGTCGGCCCCGGCCGAGTGAGCGCGTCGTCGCGCGGGCCTCAGGCGGTGATGTCGAGAAGCCGGCCGCTCATGCGGTCGGCGGTGCGCGCCACCGCGGCGTTCAGGGCGAAGGATGTCCGCGACCCGATCAGATCCGCGACGGTGCTCGACAGATCGACCTGCGCGGCGGGCGGCAGCGCCGCATCGCCGACCGGTACGCCGATCTCCGCGATGCGCTGCGCCGCAGTCCCAAGCCGGTCGGTGGCCCGGGTCATCCCGGTGGTCGCGGTCTGAAGCGCGTCGATCATCGTGGGCTCTCCTCCCACCGATCCTCGCACGGACTCGAGAGACAAGGGTTTCGCGGATCGATCAAATGCAACGGATTGCGCCGATCTCATCCGCGCAAAGTCGACGGTCGATCGGCGTTGGTATGCGGGTTGCCCGTGCAAGTTCGTACGGAATCGGCCGACCCGAGCCGAACCGCCCTGTCACCATCCGCAATTGGGCATGGGCGGCTGCGGCTTGGCCAAGGCCGCCTTCTCGATCGCCACCACCGGCCCCCAGGCGTATTTCTGCGCGTGCGGCGTGACGTTGGCGAACAAGCAGCCGAGCTGGAAGTGGCTGGCGCCCATCTCGCCCGAGAAGCCCATGCAGTCCAGGAAGGTCCAGGTTTTCGGGGCCGGAATCATCGAGCGCCAACGCGGCATCGCCACAGGCGCGCAGACCTTTACGGCCCCGGTGCCATCGTCGGCGTTCAGGGCGCTCTCGGGCGTCTGCCCCCGGGCCGGGGCGGCGGCCAGACTCGCGACGAGCAGGGCGGCCAGGATGGCACGGCGTGATCCGGGCCGGGTCCATAGGGGTGCGTTCATCGGTCAGTGCATCGTCCGCCACAGGGTCGCGAGGATCGCGAAGCCGATCACGTTGTACAGGATCGCCCAGATCCAGACGCCCATCACGGCGCGGCTCGGCTGCCGGGGGCGCTGACGACCGAGGCGCAGGCGATCCCGATCCTCGGGCGTCGGCCAGATCGCGCTCTTGGGCGCTCTCAACAGCCGGGTCAGGGCGTCGGGCAGATCGGTGCCGGGCGGTCGTTCGCCGTTCATGACGGCCTCCGATGCGGCGGTGGGACAACCGGCACCTGCGGCCGGGGCTCGACCTTCTAAGGGCAGCCGGCCGGCGTCGGCAATGCGCCCGGTCGCCGCCTACAGCACCGTCCCGGGCGCCTCGGGATAATACTGGTAGGCCCAGGTCTCCGAGAGAAGGCGGTCTCCATCCTTGAGTTGCAGCCGCATCTCGATCGGCTGCGGCCCTTCGGCGTAGACCTTCAGGAAGACGCGCCAGGGACTCGGTTTGCCGTAGGGCGCCCAGGTCGCCCCGACCTCCTCCGCGGTGCCGCGGGACAGCGTGAGTGCCACCTGCGCCTTCTCCGGGTCGCGGCCGGCCAAGGCCGCGCCCTCGAACGCCAGCACGAATTGACGCACGAGGTTCGCCCGGCCAGGCCGCCGGTCCGCGTCGGACAGCCAGGACGCCTTGGTCGCCCGGGTCGCGACGCAGCGGGCGAGATCGGTGGCGACCGGCTCGGCCACCGGCCAGTGCAGGCGATAGGCAAAGCTGCGCTCGGCACCCGCGGCGGGCGGGTCGGCCGGGACCCACATGGCGCCGATGTTGTCGTCGGTCTCCTGGTGCGTCGGGATCTCGACCAGCTGCACGCTGCCCTGTCCCCAATCGCCCTGGGGCTCCACCCAGATGTGGGGGCGGTTCTCCTCGAAGCCGTCGTCGATGTAGTTGTCGAACGCCCGGTCGCGCTGGAGCAGGCCGAACCCCTTCGGCGACGTGTCCGCGAAGGCGCTGACGCTGAGGCGCGGCGGGTTGTTGAGCGGGCGCCAGATCAGCTCGCCGGTGCCGGTCTGCATCAGCAGGCCATCGGAATCGTGCACCTCGGGCCGCCAGTCGCTGGCGAGGAACCGGCTCATCCCCTCCGAATACCACAGCATCGAGGTCAGGGGCGCGACGCCGAACCGCTCGACGGCCTTGCGGATATACAATGTGCAGGCGACGTCGATCACCACGTGCGGCTCCTTCCGCGCGGTGAACCGGTAGGCGCCGGTCAGGCTCTGCCCTTCGAGGAGCGCCAGCACCGAGACCGCCCCGTCCGCGGCGGGGGAGACGTAGAAGCGGGTGAAGACTGGGAATTCTTCCGGTTTCCCCGGCCCCGCCGCCGTATCGATGGCGATGCCCCGAGCCGAGGCGCCGTACTGTGCCCCGTCACCGGCGGCGCGAAAATAGGAGGCGCCGAGGAATGCCAGCCAGTCGCCGTCGTCACCGAGCCGGCCGGCCGGGACCTTCTGGAAGCGTACGCCGGCAAAGCCCGAGCCGTCCGGCAGATCCTGGCCGGGATTGCCGGGGGGGTAGGCGAAGAGATCGCGCGAATACAGTACCTCCCGGGCCTGGCCGCCTTCCACGGCGAAGATCTTCACCGGGTGACGGAAGAAGTTGCCGAGGTGGAAGAAGGTGACCGGGTACGGGCTCTCCGGGAACAATGCGTGCGCTGGCGGGTAGCGGATCTCCTGAAGCGGCCCGTAGGTCAGCGCGTCGAGGGTCGGCGACGGGGGTGCCTCGTGGGGCGGCATGTAGGGACGATCGCGCAGTGTGCGCGCCAGATCCTTCAGGCGTTCGAAATCCATCGGCTCCGGCGGCGCCAGGCGCGGACCGCCGGATGCGGCCTCGGCTGATCGCGCGAGCGGCGAGAGGGCCAGCAGGCCTACGGCTGTCAGGGCGCGTCGCGTGATCAAGCTGAAACCTCCGGGAATCGCCCCTCCGACGACCCGCCGCGTCCTCTAGCCACGCTGGAATGAGCGCGCCATTGACGGCTCAGCCGGCTGAGGTTCAGCTTCGCGGGCCGCAGGCGTTGGTCGGACCGTTGGTCTCCCAGAGCGCCGCGCCGCCGCCGGGCGCGCATTGGCCCGGCAGCGCCAGCGTGATCAGCTTGGACAGCGTGCGGTCCTCATCCTCCCCGTAGCCGATCTCCCCGACCATGCGGCCTGTCTTGTCGAACAGGCCGACCGTGGCGGAATGCTCCATCGTGTAGTCGCCGCCCGGGACCGGCACGCGCTTGTAGGCGACGTGGTAGGCATCGGCCATGCGGGCGACCTGATCGGGCGTCCCGACGAAGCCGCGAATCCTCGGATCGAACGCGGTCAGATAGTCCCGCAGGCTGTCGGGGGTGTCCCGCTCCGGGTCGAGGGTGACGAAGACCACGTTCAGCCGGTCTGCGTCACGCCCCATGCGGCCGAGTGCGCCGGACAGGGTGGACAGCGTCGTCGGGCAGACCTCCGGACAATGGGTGAAGCCGAAGAACAGGGCCGACGGCTTGCCAAGCAGGTCAGCCTGGCTCACCGGGCGCCCGTCGAGATCCGCCATCGCGAAGGACCCGCCGACCCGGCGCGGATGGCTGAACCGCGATCCCTGCTGCAGGACGATCGCCCCCGTCCCGGTAACGACCAGGGTGACGATGGCGGCGGAGGCGATGAGGGCGACGGGACTCGGTGCCATGCTCGAACCTGCGACGGGTGCGTCGGTCGTCGCAATATGGGGTCTGCCACACCGCGCGCGAAGACTCTGCGGCGAGGCGGACGTCATCGCCGAGCGGGAACCCGCCTCGGGAAGCCCGGTTTGCGGTACAGGGGCGGCCAACGCGCCTCACGCCCGGACCGCAGAGGGCCGCGGCGTTGAAATCCTCACGGTCGCAATGACTTGAGCGGGTCCCTCGATGCCGGCCTGCTCGGGCACCTGGCAGGAGAGCCGCCCGACATGGCCCAGCAGATCCCGGTCGATCCGAAGGCCCGCGCCGATGATCCGGCCCGTGACGCAGAGCGGGACGATTCCACGCACGCCATCACGGCCGACGTCGCGTATCGGCGGCTCGTGCTGGTCAACACCGTGTTCGTCGGCGCGCCCGGGGCGGGCGATCGCGGGTGGGTGCTGGTGGATGCGGGCGTGCTGGGCGCGAAGGGCGCGATCAAGGCCGCCGCGGAAGCACGGTTCGGCGCGGGCGCGCGGCCGGCCGCGATCGTGCTGACACACGGCCATTTCGACCATGTCGGCGTGCTGGAGGATCTCGCCGCGGAGTGGGACGTCCCGGTCTTCGCGCATGCGCTGGAGCGTCCGTATCTGGACGGCAGCGCCTCCTACCCGACCCCCGATCCGAGCGTCGGCGGGGGATTGCTGGGGCGCCTGTCGCCTCTGTACCCGACGCGGCCGGTCGACGTGTCCGATCGGTTGCAGGATCTGCCGGCCGACGGGTCCGTTCCGCCGATGGCTGGCTGGCGCTGGATCCACACGCCCGGGCACGCGCCGGGTCACGTCTCGTTCTGGCGCGAGGCCGACCGCACCCTCATCGCCGGCGATGCCTTCGTCACCACGGCGCAGGAATCGGCCTATGCGGTGGCGACACAGGAGCCGGAACTGCATGGGCCGCCCATGTACCTGACCCTCGATTGGACAGCTGCGCGCGACTCGGTCCGGACCCTCGCCGCTCTCGAACCGGAGCGCGTCATCACAGGTCACGGCCGTCCCCTGGAGGGACCCGAGATGCGGCGGGCGCTCCACGCCCTGGCCGACACGTTCGACGCTGTCGCCGTTCCGAAGCAGGGTCGCTACGTGGAAGAGCCGGTCAGGGCCGCGGACGGCTCGGCCTACGCCCCGCCGGACTAACTCGCCCCGCACGCGCGCGAACGAAACTGCCGACGATCCCGATGCTAGAAGATGTCGCCCCGCGTGCTCGTGTTCGCGATGGGCGGAACAGATATGGTCGGAGTGGCCGGACTTGAACCGACGACCCCCTGTCCCCCAGACAGGTGCGCTACCGGGCTGCGCTACACTCCGACGCCACATGGGCACGGCGCTCTTAGCCGTCGCGCTCCGCCCGCGCAAGCCCTCCGTGCCGGATCGTCGGCCCTGGCCCTCCCCGGCCGGGGCGGTTACGGGGAGCCTCCGCTCCGCGTCTCACCACGCCGAACGCTCGCGCCACGCCCTCGAGGACCATGACGGACCGACCGATCGCCTTCGATCTCACGCGCCTCGTCACACGCCTGCGCCATGCCAGCCCGTCGGGAATCGACCGGGTCGACCTCGCCTACGCGCGCTTCTATCTGGGGCGGCCCGGACCGGCCGTCGGCATAGTCTCCACGGCCTACGGAACGCGGGTGCTCGACCGGGAGCGTGCCCTCGCCATCGTCGACGCGGTGGCGGCGGGCTGGGTCGAAGACCGGGACGCGCTCTCGGATCCGGTCTATCGCGGTCTCGCAGCGAGGCTCGGCGCCCCGCTGGCCTCCGCCCCGCCTGCGCAGGCCACCCCGGTCGAGGGTGTGCAGCGCCGTCGGATCCAGGCCCGGACCGCGGCCGACATCGCCGCGCGCGGCCGGTCGCTCGCCGCCCTGCCCCGCGACGCGCTTTACCTGCACACATCGCACCTGCGCCTCGACAACCCGCGCCGATTCGATTGGCTCTACGACCGGCGCGACGTGCGCGCGGCGTTCTTCGTCCACGACCTCATCCCGATCACCCATCCGGAATACGGGCGTGCCGGCGAGGCCGACCGGCACCGGCTCCGGATGCGCACGATCGGCCGGCACGCCGCCGCGATCCTGGTCAACTCCGCCGATACCGGCGCCCGCACCCTCGACCATCTCACCACCGAGGGCTTCGGACGCCCGCCCGTGGCGGTGGGGCATCTCGGCGTCGAGCCCGCCTTCGGGCGCGCGGGGCCGCGCCTCCAGCCCGACCGGCCGACCTTCCTGGTCTGCGGGACGATCGAATCCCGCAAGAACCACCTGCTGCTGTTCCAGATCTGGCGGCGGCTCGCCGAGCTGCACGGCGCCGCGACGCCCCGCCTCGTCGTCGTCGGGCGCCGGGGCTGGGAGGCCGAGAGCGCGATCGACATGCTGGATCGCTGCCCCGGCGTGCGCGCCCACACGGTCGAAGTCACGGGCCTTTCCACACACGGCCTGGCAGCACTGTCCCGCAGCTGCACCGCGCTGCTGATGCCCTCGTTCACCGAAGGCTACGGCATCCCGATCGTCGAGGCGGCGGCCTCCGGTCTCCCGGTGGTGGCCTCCGATATCCCCGTGCACAGGGAGATTGCCGACGGCTTCGCGCTGTTCCGCGATCCCCTCGACGGGCCGGGCTGGGCCGACGCCATCGAGAACCTCGCCCGACCCGACGCCCCCCTGCGCGCGGAACTCGCCGGGCGCCTCGACGGCTACGTGCCGCCGACCTGGGACGCGCATTTCGCGGCGGTCGGCCCGACGCTCGCGGCGATCTGACGGGAGCGAGCCGGTCACCGCGAGTTGCGCGGCCCCGCCCTGACGAATAAGGGAAAGCGTCAGTCCATAGGGCTGGCCCTAGGGTGGACGGAACGGAGATCCGCCGATGCAGGTGGTCGACCTCGATCGTGAAACGGTCAAACGCGGGTTGAGCGACGGCACGATGCTGGTCATCGACGTGCGCGAAGACCACGAATACGAGGCCGGGCACATCCCCGGCGCCGTCCTGCATCCGCTGTCCACGTTCGATCCCCAGGCCGTGGCCGCCCTCATCGCGGCGGACGGCCGGCGGCCGGTCCTGTCGTGCGGGTCCGGCGTTCGTTCGGTCCACGCGCTGATGGCTGCCCAGCAGGCGGGCGTCGACATCTCCGAGCACTACAAGGGCGGCTTCAAGGATTGGTACGCCGCAGGCGAAGCAATCGAGTAGCTCGCCGAAACAATCCGGCCGTCCCGGGCCGTGATGTGCGCTCTCGCACAATAAGCAATCGGGCGCGTAGGTTACGGCGCGTCTGACAAGGACACGTCGTCAAGCTCGGTTCGACCGACGGGTCGGCCAACGGACAGCAGGACCCGATGCGCAGCCGGCTTTCCAGCCTCTTCCCCGTGCTCTCCGGTCTCGCGGCCGGCTTCCTGTTCGCGGGGCCGCTCGCCCCGATTGCGTACGCCCAGGCACCCGGCGGTCCGCCGCCGAAGGTCACCGTGGCCAAGCCGGTGGTGCGCGAGATCGTCGAGCAGGATCAGTATACCGGCCGCTTCGATGCGATCGATTACGTCGAGGTCCGGGCCCGGGTGACCGGCTACCTGGAGAAGATCAACTTCATGGACGGCCAGACCGTGAAGAAGGGTGATCTGCTGTTCGTGATCGACCGTCGCCCCTACAAGGCGGCCCTCGAGCAGGCCCAGGCCGCCCTGGCGTCCGCCAAGGCGCGCCAGACGTTCTCGCAGACCGATCTCGAGCGCGCCCAGACCCTGTCGCGGAGCGGCAACATCTCCGAGCAGGTCACCGATCAGCGCCGGCAGGCGTCGCTGACCGCCCAGGCCGACGTCGACAGCGCCCAGGCGGCACTGAACAACGCGCAGCTCAACTATGACTTCAGCGAGGTGAAGGCCCCGGTCAACGGCCGGATCAGCCGCCGGCTGGTCACCGAGGGCAACATCGTCAGCGCCGACCAGACCATGCTGACGTCGATCGTGTCCCTCGACCCGATCTGGTTCAGCTTCACGGTCGATGAGAAGTCGTTCCTCAAGTACCAGAACAGCCTCGGCATCGGCATGGGCCAGACCCAGCAGGGCAAGGGCGTGCCGATCATGATCGCGCTGTCGGGCGAGGCGAAGCCGACCCGCAAGGGCACCCTCGACTTCGTCGACAACCGCGTCGACAACGCCACCGGCACGATCCTGCTGCGCGCCACCGTCCCCAACGCCGACCAGTTCATCAAGCCCGGCCTGTTCGGCATCGTCGCGATGCCGGCGACCAAACCGTTCCAGGGCGTGATGATCCCCGACGAGGCGGTCGCGGCCAACCAGGACAAGCGCATCGTCTACGTGATCGGGCCGGAGAACGTGGTCCAGCAGAAGGACGTGGTGCTGGGCCCCAAGGTCGATGGTTACCGGGTGATCCGCAGCGGCCTGAAGGGCGACGAGACCGTGGTGGTCAACGGAGTCGCCCGCATCCGTCCGGGGGCCAAAGTCACCCCGGAGACGGTCGAGTTGCCCCCGAGCAAGACGTGAGCCTGACCGGCTCAACACGACTGCATTCGTGCGCGCCGCGCCGCGTGCGCCGCACCGACGACGCAGGGCCCCGACCGGGTGACCGGCGGGCCTCAGAGGTTTGACCGATGCGTTTCGCCCACTTCTTCGTCGACAGGCCGATCTTCGCGTCCGTCACGTCGATCATCTTCCTGATCCTCGGCTTCGTGGCCTACGAGAGCCTGCCGGTCTCGCAATATCCCGAGATCGTGCCGCCGACCGTGACCGTGCGCGCCTCCTATCCGGGCGCCAACGCCGAGACCGTGGCCGCTACGATCGCGACGCCGATCGAGCAGGAGGTCAACGGCGTCGACAACATGCTGTACATGACGTCGTTGTCGACCAACGACGGCAACATGCTGCTGACCGTGACCTTTAAGGTCGGCACCAACCTCGATATCGCCAACGTGCTGGTGCAGAACCGGCTTTCGGTGGCGCAGCCGCGCCTGCCGCCGGACGTGCGCAACCTCGGCGTTACGGTGCGCAAGGCCTCGCCCGACCTGATGCTGGTCGTGCACCTGCTCTCGCCGAACAAGACCTACGACCAGAACTACCTGGCGAACTACATCTACCTGAACATCCGCGACGAGCTGCTGCGCCTCGACGGCGTCGGCGACATCACGGTGTTCGGCGGTAACGAGTACGCCGAGCGCATCTGGGTCGATCCGAACAAGCTCGCCGCCTACGGCCTCTCGGTCACCGACGTCACCACGGCCCTGCAGGAGCAGAACGTGCAGGTGGCGGCCGGCCAGCTCAACGGCCCGCCCGCCGCCAAGGGCGAGGCGTTCCAGCTCGTGGTCCAGTCTCAGGCGCGCTTCAAGACGCCTGAACAATTCGCCGAGGTGATCATCAAGGCCCAGGACGGGCGCCTCGTCCGGGTCAAGGACATCGCCCGCGTGGAGATGGGCCAGAAGGATTACACCACCAACTCGTACCTCAACGACACGCCCGCGGTCGGCATCGGCGCGTTCCAGCGGCCCGGCACCAACGCCCTGGAGGCCGCAAGCTCGGTCAAGCAGGTGATGGAGGTCGTCAAGAAGAACTTCCCGCCGGACGTCGAGTACCGCATCGCCTACAACCCCACCGAGTTCATCGAGGAGTCGATCCAGGAGGTCTACAAGACCCTGTTCGAGGCGGTCGGCCTCGTGGTCATCGTGGTGCTGGTGTTCCTGCAGAGCTGGCGCACGGCGCTGATCCCGGTGATCGCGATCCCCGTGTCCCTCATCGGTACCTTCGCGGCGATGGCGGCTTTCGGCTTCTCGCTCAACAACCTGACCCTGTTCGGGCTGGTGCTGGCCATCGGTATCGTAGTCGACGACGCCATCGTCGTGGTGGAGAACGTCGAGCGCAACATGGCCGAAGGGCTTTCGCCCGGCGATGCCGCCCACAAGACCATGGACGAGGTCGGCGGCGCCGTCATCGCCATCGCGCTCGTGCTGGCGGCGGTGTTCGTGCCGACGGCGTTCATCCCGGGCATCTCGGGCCAGTTCTACAAGCAGTTCGCGCTCACGATCGCGGCCTCGACCCTGATCTCCGCGTTCAACTCGCTGACCCTGTCCCCGGCGCTGTGTAAGCTGCTGCTCGTGCCGCATCACGCGCGCAAGGAGCCGAAGTTCTTCCTGACCCGGTTCGTGAACTGGCTCGCCAACGGCTTCAACCGCGCCTTCGACGCCACGTCGAACGCCTACGGCCGCTCGATCCGTGTCTTGACCGGCGGGATCGTCGGGCTCGGGGCGATGCTTCTGGTCTACGCGGCGGTGATCGCCGGCACCCTGCACCTGGCGCAGACGACGCCAACGGGCTTCATCCCGGACCAGGACCAGGGCTACCTGATAGGCGTCGTCCAGCTTCCCTCCGGCTCGTCGCTTGACCGCACCACGGACGTGATGCTGCGCGCCGCCAAGCAGGCCCGGACGGTCAAAGGCATCGCCAACGCCGTCATCATCGCGGGCTTCGACGGGGCGACCTTCACCAACACCACCAATGCCGGCGTGATGTTCCTGACGCTCACCGGAGCCAAGGAACGCGCCGGCGAGGGGCGCAGCGCCGCGGTGCTCACCGGCGAGGTGCTCAAGGCGACGTCCGACATCCAGGAAGCCCGGGTGATCGTGATCCCGCCGCCGCCGGTCCGCGGCCTCGGCAACGGCGGCGGTTTCAAGCTGCAGATCGAGAGCCGCCAATCCTCGGAGATCGGGCCGCTTATGGCCGCGGCCGGCGAGGTGATCGCCCAGGCGAACCAGAGCGCGGACGTGCAGCGGGTGTTCACGACCTTCGACAACGCGACGCCGCAGCTCTTCCTCGACATCGACCGCACCATCGCGCGGATGCTGAACGTACCGCTCGCCAACGTGTTCTCGTCGGTCCAGGCGGATCTTGGCGGCACCTATGTGAACGACTTCAACACCCTCGGCCGCATCTACCAGGTGCGCCTGCAGGGCGATGCCGCCTATCGTTCGTCGATCCAGGACATCTCGCAGATCAAGGTGCGCTCCTCGACGGGGGCACTGGTGCCGATGGGTACCCTCGCCTCGGTGCGCGACGTGACCGGTCCGCAGATCGTCCAGCGCTTCAACCTGTACTACTCGGTCCCGATCCAGGGCGTGGCCAAGCCCGGCGTTTCGACCGGTCAGGCGCTGACCGCCATGGAGGAGATCGCCAAGAAGGCGCTCCCCGACGGTTATTCCTACGACTGGACCGAGATCGCCTACCAGCAGAAGGCCGCGAGCGGGACCGCCGGCGCCGTCTTCGCCCTGGGCGTGCTCCTCGTCTTCCTGGTGTTGGCCGCGCAGTACGAATCGTGGGCCCTGCCGCTGGCGATCCTGCTGGTGGTGCCAACCGGCGTGCTCGCGGCGCTCGCCGGTGTGCAGTTCCGGGGGCAGGACAACAACATCCTGACCCAGATCGGCCTGATCGTGCTGATCGGCCTCGCGGCCAAGAACGCGATCCTGATCGTCGAGTTCGCGCACGACATCGAACTGCGTGAGCGCCGGGGCCCGGTCGAGGCGGCGGTGGAAGCCTGCCGGCTTCGCCTGCGCCCGATCCTGATGACCGCCTTCGCGTTCATCCTCGGCACCCTGCCGCTGGTGATCGCCACCGGCCCCGGCGCCGAGATGCGCCAGGCCCTGGGCACCGCGGTGTTCTTCGGGATGATCGGTGCGACCTTCTTCGGCTTGTTCCTCACCCCGGTCTTCTACGTCGTGATCCGCCACTTCTCGCTCTGGCTCGGCCGCCTGCGGGGCAAGTCCTCGCACGGTGACCACGGCGGGGCTGCCCCCGCCCACGGCTGAGGCGTCCCGCCGGCCGTCGGATCGAGAGAGCCGCGCATCCCACAGCCGCGCCCGACCCTGACCGGTCGGGCGCGGCTTCTTTTACGAGGGCCCTACGCTTCGGTGTATGAGCTTGCCATGCACCTCCTCGGCCGCCTGATTCTCGGAGCCTTCGCCCTTCTCCTGGCCGTACCGGCCGGCGCGGGGATCCTCGTACTGGCGCTGCTGATCGATCCGACCGCGAATGCCTGGCTCACCGGCGGTGCGCTCGCGGGCGTCGACATGGCCCTGTCGGACCTTTCGGCGGGCCTGCCGCCGGAGGCGCTGGTTCTCCTGGTCGCCGGTCTCGCTCAGGCGCTGTTCGTCGTGCTGTTCGTGCCGCCGGCCGTGGTCGGGTTTGCAGGCGAGGCGTTCGGGCGCCGCAGCCTGCTCTGGTACGGCGCCGGAACCGGACTGCTGACCGCCGCCCTCCCCTGGCTCGCCCGCGGCGGCGTGCGTCCGGCGAACAGCTCGGATCCGGGGCTTCTCGCCGCAGAAGCGCGCCTGACGCTGATCCTGTTCGTCGTCGGCGCGAGCGCGGGCCTCGTCTACTGGCTGGTTGCAGGACGCGGCGCAGGGTTCTCCCGGCGCCCCGCACAGGCCGCAGGCGGATGATCGTTCGGGGCAGGTTGCCTAACCGGGCGCGCTTGGCCGCTGACGCCTCTGCGCGCTAGAGGAGGACCGCCACGAAGCGGATTCCGATGCTCGCCCTGCGCTCCCTCGCCTTCAACGTCTGCTTCTACGCCATGACGACGCTTCTGGCGTTCGGCGGCCTGCCCACGCTGGTCTCCCGCCGCGCTGTGTTACGGCTGGCCCGCCTTTGGGGCCGGCTGACGCTGTGGCTGCTGCGCGTGGTCGCCGGCATGAAGGTCGAGTTTCGCGGGCTGGAGAACATCCCGGAGGGGCCGCTTTTGATCGCGGCCAAGCACCAGTCGGCCCTGGAGACCCTGGCGCTCTGCACCGTGTTCCCGGAATTCGCCTACATCCTGAAGCGTGAGCTACTGCTGATCCCGCTGATCGGCTGGTACCTGTCCCGCAGTGGCATGGTGGCGATCGACCGCTCCAAGGGCGCCCGGGCGATGAGCCTCATGAATGCGGCTGCCGCCACGGCGATCCAGGAGGGCCGCCAGCTCATCATCTTCCCCGAAGGCACCCGCCGTGCCGTCGGAGCGCCCCCCGCCTACAAGCAGGGCCTGTCGCACCTCTACATGGCCCTGAAGGTGCCGTGCGTGCCCGTGGCGTTGAACACGGGCCGGTTCTGGTCTCGCAACAGCCTCATCCGCCGGCCCGGAACCGCCGTGATCCACTTCCTCGAACCCATCCCGCCGGGCATGGGTCGCCCGGAGTTCCAGGCCCTCGCCCAAGAGCGGCTGGAGGCCGCCTCGAACGCCCTCCTGGAGCCAGACGCCGCGGCATCGACCATGGGGGCGGAGCAGCCCGCCTCCGCGGCTGCCGGGCACACCGCGGCGGCGGCCCAAAGACGCTGACGAGCCCGGCCTCGACGGACCGGCTCAATCGGCCTTGAGCCGGTGCTTCGGTCGATCTGCGTCGCTTGTGGATAACGTCGCCCGATACCACATTCCTCCTCAGGAACGTTGTGCTTGACGCCTGTGGATATCGCGCGGTAGGTTGGAACAAATGGCGAACAGAAGAGCCCTGTCCTGGTCGGCCGCGCTACGCGACCTGAAGGACGATCGCACGCGGAGACAGGATGTGCGTGAAGAGCGCCTCAAGACGACCGCAGGCCTGCGCGGCACGCCGGCCCTTCCGCTCTCGGCATGGCGCGGGCATTCCGGCCGTCGCTACGTGGTCGGGATCCATTCGGCCGGTGCCTTCGACCTCGACGAGATGGCGGAGGCGGTCGTGATCGCGGTGCGTCGCGACGATACTGGCATCGCCGAGATGGTCTCGGTGGCGACCTCCAACGAGAGCCCGCGCGACCACCTCCGGAGGACCTGGCTCGACCGGGTTCGGAGAAGCGGCGCCACCGAGCTGCACGTGCATCGCCTCGCCGAGGGTGAAGCCGAGCGGGCGGCGATCGTCAGCGACCTGCGGTTCGACACGATCGAGCCGGCCCAAGTCTGAAGCGGGATCTGCCCCGGAAGCGGCATTCCCCGCGGCGGATCGGTGGTCGACTGGTCGATCGATGCCGGCGCTGCCCCAGTTTTGCCCCGTGCATGGCTTCAAGGCGGAGCCTGCAAGCCCTCTGAGCGGTGCGGAGACGGGAAACAGGACGCATGACGCAGGATCGGACGCGGCCGGACGGTGCGGCGCAGGCTTCCCTGACACGAACCGCACGACGGTTCCGGCTCAGATTGTTCCTGCCCTACGTCCTGCTCGCCCTGATCGTCGTCGCGTGGTCGGTTGGCTGGTTCTGGCTGCGGGGACGCGCGGCGACGGAGATCGACGGCTGGATGACCCGCGAGGCGGCGGCAGGGCGCACCTGGACCTGCGCCGACCGATCCCTCACCGGTTACCCGTTCCGGATCGAGCTGCGCTGCAACGCGGTCACGCTGGAGCGGTCGGACGGCCGGTTCCGCCTCGGTCCCTCGACCGCGGTCGCGCAGGTCTACCAGCCGCGCCTGGTCCTGTTCGAGAGCGCCGGGCCGTTCCATGTCGAGCAGGGTGCGCTGACCGGCGATGCTGCCTGGAGCAAGCTTCAGGGCAGCGTCCATGGAGCATCGGACGGCTTCACCCGTGCCTCGTTGGTGGTGGATAGCCCGAACGTCACGGTCACCGGTGCCGATCCGGGCCCGATCGCGGTATCGGGCCAGCACCTCGAACTGCATGCGCGGCCGACCCCCGGCCGCTTCGACTCCGAAGGCGCGGTCGACGTGAGCCTGCGGCTCGCCCAGGCCGCCGTACCGCAGCTCGACGCGCTCACCGGCAACCCGGCCCCCGCCGACCTGTCGCTCGATGCGACGCTGACCCAGGCGACGGTGCTGCGCACCGGGCCGGTGCCGCGGGAACTCGAGCGCTGGCGCCAGGCCGGCGGCACCCTCGACCTGACGGCGCTCTCGTTGGCCAAGGGCGCCCAGCGCGTCCAGGCGAAGGGCACGCTCGCCCTCGACGACGCGCACCGCCCCGTCGGACAGCTCGACCTGCGGGCGGCCGGCGTCGATGCCCTGGTGGGCAGTGTGGTGGGCCAGCGCTTCGGTTCGGAGAAGGGCGCGCTGGTCGGCCAGCTCGTGGGCGGCCTCCTGGGCCTGGGCCGGCGGCCTGAGCCGGGCGAGGCGCAGGGCGAGTCCGCGCCGCTCAAGGCTCTGCCGCCGTTGAAGCTCGTCAACGGGCGGGTGGTGTTCAGTGGGTTCCCGATCCCGAACGTCTCCCTGCCGACCCTGTACTAGATCGGCTATACAACGCCCATGTCCGCTCCGATTTCACCGGCCCGCGTCAAGATCTGCGGGCTCAGCACGCCAGCTACCCTCGACGTTGCGCTGAAGGCTGGCGCGGATTGGATCGGACTCGTCCACTTTCTTCGCAGTCCCCGCCACGTAGACTTCGCGCAGGCTTCGCGTTTATCGGCGCAAGCCCGCGGCCGGGCCCACCGCGTGATCCTTCTCGTCGATCCGGACGACACCCTCGTGCGGGCTGCGGTCGAGGCCGTCGATCCGGATCTGATCCAGCTGCACGGTCGCGGGAGTCCGGAGCGGGTGGCGGCGATCCGGGCGCTCGCCGGCCGGCCGGTGATGAAGGCGATCGGCGTCGCGACCCGGGCCGACCTGGCGCCGATCGCGGCCTATGCCGGCGTGGCCGACCGGATCCTGCTCGATGCCAAGCCGGCGCCGGACGCCGCGCTCCCCGGGGGCAACGGACACCGATTCGACTGGACGATCCTGGAGGGGGCCGATCTGCCCGACGGGACCATGCTGTCCGGGGGACTGGACGCCGGCAATGTCCGGGATGCACTGGCCCGAACCGGCCTCGGTGCCGTTGACGTGTCGTCGGGCGTCGAATCGGCGCCCGGGCAGAAGGATCCGGACAAGATCGCGGCCTTCCTGGCCGCGGCGCGGTCCGCCTCCTGAACGCTTCCGCTCAGCGTGGCGCCGGCAGGGCGGTACGGCCCGTATTGGGGACCGTGTAGGCGCCGTTTTGCGTCTCGCTATCCGGGGCGTAGGCGCGCAGCCGGTTCGCCTCACGCTCGTACCGGGTCGCCTCGCGGCGGTGGTGGCGCACGTTCGCGCGGGTCTTGCCCTGGCCGAGCCACGTGAAGACCCCGCCGACCACGATGCCCAACGCCACGGCGCCGAACAGGATCGCGTAGAGCGGCAGGTTCACGCTGAAGACGGGCGCCTCCGCGTTGAACGGATCGAACGAGAGCAGCACCGGCGCCCGGTTGGCGACCGCCAGCAGGATCACCAAGGCCGCGATCGGCAGCAGCACGAGGCTCTTCAGGAAACGGATCATCGTGCTCACAGACCTCTTCCTACTCGGCGGCCGACGCACTCTCGCCGATGCCGGCGGCGTTGAGACGCTGGCGCATCTCCTTCCCGGTCTTGAACACGGGAATCGCCTTCTCGGACACGGCAACGGCTGCGCCTGTGCGCGGGTTGCGTCCCCGCCGCGCTTCTCGACGCTTGACCGAGAAGGCGCCGAAGCCGCGCAGCTCCACCCGGTCGCCCCGGGCCAGCGCATCCGAGATGGTGTCGAGGATCGCGTTGACCAGGATCTCGACGTCGCGCTGGTAGAGATGCGGGTTCTGCTCGGCGATCTTGAGGACGAGCTCCGACTTGATCATGGCGTCTGGTCTTCTCGGGGGATCGGGGCGGGCGACTGGACGGCCTTGTCCGGCGGCGCTCAGGGCTCCGGGCGCCACAGGACCAAGAGGCCGCCGCCGGCGGTCTCGGCCTGGGCGCCGGCGACGCGGAGCCGTCCGGCGAGACCGTCGAGGCCGAGCAGGTCCGCGCCGATGCCGGCGGCCGACCAGAGGGAAAAGTCACTCTCCTTGCTGGGCTTCCAATCCTTGATCGGCAGGTCCTTGGGGACGCCCTTGTCGTTCTCGAGCCAGACGACGGCCTGCCGCTCGCCGCCCAGCTCGTCCACCAGCTTCAGGGGCACGCTCTGGCGGCCGCTGAAGACCCGCCCGTCCGAGACCACGGCGAGCTGGCCGGCATCCATGCCCCGGCGCTCGGCCACCAGGTTCTTGAACCAAGCGTAGGTGTCGCCGACCACGGCGGCCAGAGCTGCGCGGGCCTCCGGGGTCGTCGGCGTGAAGCCCGACGGCTCTGCCTTGAGCGGCGAAGACTTCACCGACTCGACCTTGACCCCGACCTTGTCGAGCAGGCCCGAGAGGTCCGGATACTGGAACAGCACGCCGATGGAACCGACCAGGCTGGTCTCGCGCGCGACGATATGATCGGCCGCGATGGCGGTGATGTAGGCGCCCGAGGCTGCCGTGCCGTCCACGAAGGCGACCATCGGCTTCTTGGCGGCGAGCGCGCGCAGGTTGCGGAAGATCTCCTCCGAACCCGTGGTGGTGCCACCCGGTGAGTTGATCGAGACGATCACGCCCTTCACGGCGTCGGACTCGCCGACCCGCTTCATCAGCTTGGCCGTCGACTCGCTGCCGGCGATGAAGCCCGAAACCGAGATGCGGGCGATCTGCGGCCGCACCGCGAAGGCGCCGTCGGCCCCGGCCCGGGCCCGGTAGCCCAGCGCACCCACCGCTACGATCAGGCCGCCGATCCCGAGTACCCGCCACAGGGACAATCTGCGGCGCAGGCGCCGGCGGTCGATCAGCAGTTCGGCGTCGGCTGCCATACGGTCACTTCCCCTAGCCTGCCCCGAGATGGCGTGCGGGGGCGAGGTCCCGCACCGGGCAAGTCCTTGGTTTCCTTCGCCTCGCGCGGCTGGAGCCGCCCGAGGCCGGTGTTCTAGAGCATTTTCCGCGGACCTGGATATGGGCCACGCGAAGAAAATGCGGTGGCACCCCGCAGACCCTCAAGCCGGGCCGTCGTCAGGTGGCCAGCAGCGTCGGGATCCCGGCGAGTTCCTCGGCCACCTGAGCTTCCAGGCGCCGCAGATCGTTGGCCCGCTGCCGGTTCTGCCAGAACGCGGTCTCGTTCCTGAACAGCTTGCCGAGGCGCAGCGCCATGGCGGCCTTCGCTGGCTGCCCCTCGGCCATCAAATCGTGGAGCGCCCGGCGCGACACGCCGAGCCGTCGGGCGATTGAGCAAAATGTGCGGGCATGAAGCCTCTCGCGAACTGTCGGCGACTTCGCCTCACGGCGTCCCCTTCCAAGGATTGATGACGGTCGGGCCGGCCGCTTCGAACGGACCGAGGTAGCGGGCGGCGACCGTCATTCCGTGCGCGGCGGCCGTGGCGGCGATGTAGCCGTCCGCCCGGCCGATGCCTCTGCCGGCCGCCCTCGCCCGCGCCATCAGGGCCGCGTACGCCTGGGAGGCGGCCAGATCGAAGGACAGGATCCGCCCCGAGAAGACGGGCAGGACCTTGCCTTCCAGACGCTCCTGATAAATCCGGCGCTGATTGCCGTCCGGCATCGTCGCCAAGCCGAAGCGCACTTCAGCGACGGTGATCGTGGACGGGTAGAGAGTCTCGACCATCTGCGCATCGGTCCAGGCGATCACCGTGTGGTCCGGCTGGGACTTCCAGGGTTCCGCGATCACATTGGTATCGAGGACGATCATTCGAAGCGCATCGGCTCGACCGGTGTCCGTTGGCACAAAGCCTCGATGTGCTCCGCTTCGGCTTCGGTCATCCCGCCGGCGTCGCGCGCGATGGACGCCAGCAGCGATCCGAGCTTCAGGCGGCCCTCGGGCTTAGCGGCCTGTTCGGGGGTGCTGCGGATTTCAGCCTCGGTGCTGCGACCGCGCAATGCGGCCCGCGCACGCAGGGCGCGATGCTCCGCGTCGAGAACGTTATGGATCGTGATGGCCGGCATCGACCCAACCTCCGACGCCGGACGGTAATGATTGCATTCCATCATGATGCAATCACGTCGCGCGACCCAGCGGCCTGGGAGCCATGCGGATCAGCTGGATGATGACTTCGCCGCCGGCGACGGCATGAAAAAGCCTGCGTGGGACTGGTGTCCCGCGCAGGCTTTTTTATTGATCCGAAGCCGCCGCCCGGTTGAACCGGGCGGCGAAACCATCGGGTCTCACTCGTCGTCGGTGCGGGCCTTCTTGAAGGCCGCGCCGAGGATGTCGCCCAGCGAGGCACCGGAATCGGCGGAGCCGAACTGGGCCATCGCCTCCTTCTCCTCAGCCACTTCCAGAGCCTTGATCGAGACCTGGACGCGGTGGGCCTTGCGGTCGAACTGCACGACGCGGGCATCGAACTTCTCGCCGGCGGCGAAACGCTCGGGCCGCTGGTCGCCGCGGTCGCGGGCGAGTTCGGCGCGGCGGACGAAGGTGGTCATGTCGGTGTCGACGATCTTCACCTCGACGCCCGAATCCTTCACCTCGACGACTTCGCAGGTGACGATCTGACCCTTCTTGATCTCGCCGGCCTCGGCGAAGGGGTCACCGCCGAGCTGCTTCACGCCCAGCGAGATCCGCTCCTTCTCGACGTCGACGTCGAGAACCTGGGCGCGGACCATGTCGCCCTTCTTGAACTCCTCGATGACCTGCTCGCCGGGACGGTTCCAGTCGAGATCCGACAGGTGGACCATGCCGTCGACATCGCCTTCGAGGCCGATGAACAGGCCGAACTCGGTCTTGTTCTTGACCTCGCCCTCGACCTCGGAGCCGACCGGGTGCTTCTCGGAGAAGGCCTCCCAGGGGTTCTGCAGGGTCTGCTTGAGGCCCAGCGAGATGCGGCGCTTGACCGGATCGACTTCCAGGATCTGGACCTCGACCTCCTGAGAGGTGGAGACGATCTTGCCCGGATGGACGTTTTTCTTGGTCCAGCTCATCTCGGAGACGTGGATCAGACCCTCGATCCCCGGCTCCAGCTCCACGAAGGCGCCGTAATCGGTGATGTTGGTCACGCGGCCCTTGAGCTTGGCGCCCTCCGGGTAGCGGGCGGCGATGCCCTCCCACGGATCGGCGAGCAGCTGCTTGATACCGAGCGAGATCCGGTGCGTCTCGTGGTTGATCTTGATGATCTTGACCTTGACCGTCTGGCCGATGGTCACGACCTCGGACGGATGGTTCACGCGGCGCCACGCCATGTCGGTGACGTGGAGCAGGCCGTCGATGCCGCCGAGATCGACGAAGGCGCCGTACTCGGTGATGTTCTTGACGACGCCGTCGATGACCTGACCTTCCTCGAGGTTGGCCACCAGCTCCGAGCGCTGCTCGGCGCGGCTCTCTTCGAGCACGGTGCGGCGCGACACGACGATGTTGCCGCGGCGGCGATCCATCTTGAGGATCTGGAACGGCTGCGGGGTGCCGAGCAGCGGGGTGACGTCGCGAACCGGACGGATGTCGACCTGCGAGCGCGGCAGGAACGCCACGGCGCCGTCGAGGTCGACGGTGTAGCCGCCCTTGACCTGGTTGAAGATCGTGCCGGTGACGCGGTCGTTGTTCTCGAACGACTTCTCGAGCTTGACCCAGCTCTCCTCGCGGCGCGCCTTGTCGCGCGAGATCACGGCTTCGCCGAGCGCGTTCTCGATCCGGTCGACGTAGACCTCGACCTCGTCGCCGACCTTCAGCTCGCCTTCCCG
Organism: Methylobacterium sp. CM6246; assembly: GCF_054818005.1. NCBI lineage: Bacteria > Pseudomonadati > Pseudomonadota > Alphaproteobacteria > Hyphomicrobiales > Methylobacteriaceae > Methylobacterium > Methylobacterium sp. CM6246. The sequence goes on along the minus strand of NZ_JBTXKY010000001.1, from coordinate 2,416,093 downwards.
GCCGGGGCCGGTGAATTCCTTGAGTGCGACACGGCCTTCCGTCTTGGCGCCGATGTCGATGACGGCCACGTCCTTCTCGATCGCGACGACGCGACCCTTGACGACGGACCCTTCGGTGATCTCGTGCTCGAGGAAGCTCTCCTCGAGGAGGGCGGCGAAATCATCGCGGCTCGGGCCACGCCCCAGAGCGGTACCTGCGGTCATTCTCTCTCCTGAACGGCCCCCATCGGAGGCCCTTTGCGTCGGCGGCTCGCGTTGCACGCACCCCCGGTTCGCCGCGGCCGCTCCCGAAACCTTGAGGGAGAGGCGGCCGGTCCCGCGGGATCCGGCTTGCCGACGCGTCGATACGGATGACGAGGGCGATCCAGCCGGCGACGCGGCGGGCGCACAGAAAATGAGCGCGCGCGAGCGGAATCCGGGAGGACGCGCGCTCCATACAGCATCGGCTTAACGACTTCAACCGAGCGGGATTTCCTGCTCGCGACCGCTCCGGTCAGGCCGCCTGCGCCAAGACCGCCTGGGTCTCCTCGACCGCGTCGGTATGGGCGTCGAACCGAACCGGACAGGCCGTCCCGAAACGGGGTCAGCGCTCAATCGGTAGCGTCGCGGCCCCGGGCCATCACGATCCGGGCGATCCGCGGCTGGTCGGCCGGGCGTCGTACATGTACCGGCGGCCGCCCTCGGGGCCTTCCAGATAGACGTCGCGCGGTAGACCTCGAACAACGCAGCGAAATCCATCGGCGCCGGGTCCTTCGGCACGTCGATCTGTCAGTGGTTTCGTTCGCTCGACTGTTGTCGTCCATCGACGGTGCTTGAATATGCAGCACGCGATGCCGTCCGTCCGGGTGGTCTGCTCCGGATGCACATCCGCGGCGCAGACCTGCCGTGCCCGGCACCATGTTGCGTCGCACAGGGCAGAACCGTAACGCTGCCCGCGATGCAGATCTGCGGATCGGCCCCGGCGCTGCGGCGCGCGACCGTACCGCCGCCGGACGAACGATGCCTATGACGCTCGACAAGCTCTCCCTGCCCAAGGACAAGATCCGGATCCTGCTGCTCGAAGGCATCAACGACAGCGCCGTCGCGCTGATGCAGGCGGCCGGCTACACCAACCTCACCCGGCTGCCGAAGGCGCTGGACCGCGAGGCGCTGCACCAGGCCCTCCAGGGCGTGCACATGGTGGGCATCCGCTCGCGCACGCAGCTCGACGCGGCGGCCTTCGAGGTCGCGGACCGGCTGCTGGCGGTGGGCTGCTTCTCGGTCGGCACCAATCAGGTCGAACTGGAGGCCGCGCGCCATCGCGGCATCCCGGTGTTCAACGCGCCGTTCTCCAACACCCGCTCGGTGGCGGAGCTGACGATCGGCGAGATCGTGATGCTCCTGCGCCGGATCGTGCCGCGCTCCGTCGGCGCCCATGCCGGCCGCTGGGACAAGTCGGCGGTGGGCTCGCTGGAGGTTCGCGGCAAGACGCTGGGCATCGTCGGCTACGGCAATATCGGCACGCAGCTCTCGACGCTCGCCGAGGCGATGGGCATGCGGGTACTGTTCTACGACCACACCGACAAGCTGCGCCACGGCAACACCGAGCCGACCAAGACGCTGCACGATCTGCTCGCCCAGTGCGACGTGATCTCGCTCCACGTGCCCGAGACGGAGGCGACCGCCAACATGATCGGCGCGGCCGAGATCCGGGCGATGAAACCCGGCGCCTTCCTGATCAACAACGCCCGCGGTACCGTGGTCGACCTCGACGCCCTCGCGGCGGCCCTGCGCGACGGCCATCTCAAAGGCGCGGCCATCGACGTGTTCCCGGTGGAGCCCGGCTCCAACACGGAAACCTTCGACAGCCCGCTGCAGGGCATCGAGAACGTGATCCTCACGCCCCATATCGGCGGATCGACCGAGGAGGCCCAGGAGCGCATCGGCGCCGAGGTCGCCCGTAAGCTGGTGGATTACTCCGATATCGGCTCGACGGTGGGGGCGGTGAACTTCCCGCAGGTCCAGCTTCCGGCCCGGCCGACCGGCACCCGGTTCATCCACGTGCAGCGCAACCTTCCGGGTATGCTCGGCCGCCTGAACGACGTGTTCTCCCGCAGCCACGTGAACATCGCCGCGCAGTTCTACCAGACCGACGGCGAGGTCGGCTACGTGGTGCTGGAGACCGACGCCACCAATGCCGACGCCGAGACGCTGCTCACCGAGATCCGCGCCATCCCGGGCACGATCCGGGCGCGCCTGCTCTACGAGCGCCGCTGAACCCAAGCCGATTTCATCCCAAGCCGATTTCGCGCCAAGCCGATATTGCGCCGGCCGCATCGAACGCGGCCGCTGTTGCCGCGTTCGCCTTGCGCGGCGATGCCGGGCGTTGTTCAAGTCACGCCCGGCCGCGTTGCTGATGGATCGGCCGATCGGCGGAGGATGTGCGGTGACGAAGCGTATTGGATGCGGATTGACCGGCGTCGCGCTCGGTCTGGTCGGACTGGTGGTGACCGTCTCCGATGCGTCCGCCGATTGCCTGCGCCGGATCTACAACCGCTCGACCTACGTGCTGGTCGCCCGCCAGGACGGCTCACCGCCCGCGACCCTGCTGCCGGGCCGGTCCCTGCCGGTGCGGCTGTCGCGGCCCGGCCAGATTGCGATCTCGGCGTATTGCGGGCTTCCGGAGGCCGGGGGCAGCCCGGTCACCCAGGCGACCTTCGATTACGAGGCCGTGCTCGATCGCTGCTTCGTCCGGTTCGGCAGCGACGAGTTCTTCGCGACGCAGCTCGGCCGGGGCTTCTTCGGGACGCAGGAGACCGCCCCGTTCACGGTCAACAACCCGCAGCAGGGCGACATCGTCCTCGGTCCCTCGGCCCTGCCCGCCTGCACGGTGCCGCGCGTGGTGCTCGACCGGCGCGGCTGAACCCGCGGCCGGCTCCCGCCCGCCGGGTCGATGCGTCAGAGGTAGTGCCGGAAGACGACCCGCCGGTCCTCGGCGGCGCCGGGCGGCGGAGCCGGCGTCAGGAACGGGCTGGCGAGCCGCAGCGCGATCAGGCTGAGCCCTGCAAGCACCGGGGCGACGTATCGGAACGGGCGAGCGAGCATGTGCGCCTCCGCCGCGACGTTGACGACTCAGGCGGAGACCTGAGTGCAGCCCTGACGCGTGCCGAAAGCATTGCACTCAACCGCCCGATCCGGCGTGCCGAAGCGCACATGCGGCGTCACGGGCGCGCACACGATCACCTGCGTGCCCTGGCTGCGTCCCGTGCGCGACGTTCATCCCTACGGTGACGGTCATCCGTTTGCGTCGGCGGCATCGCTGGCGCGTATCGCGGTGCCCTCCTATGGTAGCCCGATGCGGGGACTTCGCCGCGCGCGCCGCGACGATGCTCCCCTGCGCCGAACCAACAGCGTGAACGAGGACGCGCGTATGCTGACCCAGACTGGCAACACGATCCTGCGTGGGGATCTCGGCGTCGAGGAGACCATCGAATCCGACAACATCGTCCGGTGGGATGGCGAGCGGCTCTACGTCGAGCAGGACGTATTCCACAACGGCCAGCTCGTTCACCGCAAGTACCGCCGCACCGTGTCGGAGCCGGTGGCTCAAGCGCTCTGGGCGATCATCAACCGCGCCAAGCAGTGAGCGTCCGCCGGTAAGGCCAGCGCCGCGGGCGCAAGCATTCCGGGGCGGGCGCGCCACACGACTGCGCCCGCTCTCCCCTGCTTCCGACCACGCACGCAGCGTCGCCGTGCGGGACTTGGTGTCCTGGTAGACGTCGCGACGATCAGGCGTCTTGGAAGCGACTTGCCGTCTGGATCGGCGCTCGCGCAGTCCTGCTTACGCAGCGACCACGTTCAGGGGCGCAGCCGCGGAGAGCACGTCCGTCTGACGGGCGTCGAGGCGGCTGTGGGCGTTGTCGAACGCACTCCGCACCGTCGCGCTGGCATCCTCCACCGCGACCAGCACGGCCAGCTTCTGGGCGCTGGCACGATCCGCGAGGCTGCGGGCCGCCGAGAGCAGCGAGTGTTCCAGGCTCTGGAATTCAGCCGTCGCCTCTTTTCCAGCCTCGCGGGTCGCCGCTGCCAGACGCTCGAGCGCCGCCTCTAGGGCATGACGCAGGACAAGCGTTCGCACGCGCTCCTGAAGGAGCGCCCTCTCGTCGAGTTTCATTGGGCCAAGTCCGCGACTGGGAACAGAAAGAAGATCTCACATTTTCCCGAACCGCGCAGCCACCTTTTTGCAACAGCGAAATACAGTTCCTCTTTTCGAGAATCGATCAGTGCGGGACACGATCGCTTCAGGGTCGAATTTGATATTGTCGATTGATCGATATCTTATCAGTCAAAGACGAAAAAATAGGCTTATGAGAAGGATTCGTCCCTAAGATCTTTGGGCGCTCGGCGCATTCGCCCCGCAGAAAGTCAATGGCGAACGGGGGCCGATGGCTTTGGTGCCCGGCCGGTTCGGGCCCCGTCCTGTCGGATGCGAGCCCGCGGAGATGACCCGTTCGCTACAGGAACAGGCCACCTGTGTTCGGACCGGATTTTCGGATTTGTGTAGGTCGCGCGACGACCTTCGAAGGCCGCGTATTGCGCGATGGACGTTCAGTAAGGAGTCCCGCGCAGACGCCGCGCATGCAGGGCCTCGGCATACCATTCCAACTCGTCGAGGAACCGTCCGGCCGCCTTCTCGATCCAGTCATCCGCCGGCGTCCCGTCCTCCCCGATCACCTTCTGCAGTCGCGGGATCGGCAGCAGCGATGGAATGCTGGGCATTCCCAACTCGGCGAGCATGGCGCGGAGCGGCATCGCCGCCCGGACTCCACCGAACTGTCCGGCCGAGTAGCAGCAGATCGCCGACGGCCGCCAGTAATACTCTTCGAGGAAGTGGTCGAGAGTGTTCGAGAGAGCCGGCGGAACGCCGTGATTGTACTCGGCCGAGACCATCAGGAGGGCGTCCGCTTGGCGATAGAGGGTGGCGAGACGCTCCAACGGCTCCGGGGCGGTGCCGGCTGGATATTCCTTGTACATCCGGTCGAGCAGCGGGAGCTTGAGTTCGGCGGGATCGACCAGCGGGGCGCTGTGGCCGCGCGCTTCGAGCCGGGCGATCAGGAACCTTGCCGCACGGATGCCGATGCGGTCGGTGCGGACGCTGCCGAGGATGACGGGAACGGTGAGAGGCATGGCGATCTCCGGGCCGGCCGACGATGCCTGAAACCTAGTTCACCATCCCGGATGCCGCATCCCCGCTGCTGCGATGCGGTATCGATCGTCCCGGGGAGGCGTCTTGGCGAACTGCCGCTCCGCTTCGAGGCGATGCTTGCGTCGTCTCCGGTTTGCGATCCAGACCGGGGACGTCACGGAGCGCGCGGCCCGTCCGATCAGGTCTTCGACGTGGTCGAGAGGGCGGAGGCCGCGAGGCCGACCGGCCCGGCTGCGGTGTAGGCGGCAATCGCCTTCGTCACCTGCTGCAGCAAAGCCTGCAGGCCATCCTGGATTCCGCCGGACGCATCGGTCTCGCCTGTCGCCGCACCGGAATTCGCCGCGACCGCGGCGCTGCTGGACGCCGCGGAGCCGGAGCCATCGGGGCCGGCGGCGCGGGCATGATGCCCGTGATGGCGATGGGCTGGCGCGGCATCGCCCTGGCTTTGGCCTCCATCCGAACCGTCGCTCGATGCCTCGGTGATGCTCTGCGCGGACGTGGGTGCCGCGAAGCCGCCCTGCGCGCTGATCTGGCTGAAGTCGGACTGCACCTTCAGCAGCGACGCCATCAGGTCGTTCGACAGCCCCGGGCTGGACGCCGTGCTGCCGGAAGCGGTCGTGGCCGCCGTGCCGGCTGACGGGCTCGCGCCGTCGCTCGGCACCGCGAACGCGCTCGCGTCGGTCTGCTGGGCCGACGCACCGCGCGTCTGACGCAGGGCGCTGATGAGGTCCCGCTGGAGGCTGCTGCTCGTGACCGAACCGACCGACATAATACGTCCTCGTGAAATCCTTTCTCGGGACGATGCACGCCGCGGTCCAGATATTTGCCTGTGATTTCAACGATTGAGACGGGCGGTGGGCCGGCAGGATTCGCCACGCGGCAGCTTTTGCCGGCTCGGGGGCAGCGGCTTGGCTCGGGCGGACCGCCCAGCGCGCGTCCCCTCTCCCTGCAAACACGCGGCTTCACAGAACGCGGGCCGGATGATTCTGCACCGGGAGAGAAGTGGTTCCGAAGGGGGCACGCCCCCTCCCCCTTTGCGGGGAAGGATGCCCTTGGGGCCACCGGGACGAAATCCCGCAAGTGGGGAGCGACGGCGCAGACCCCCCGCAGAGGGTGGGGGGAGACGCGCCCGCGGTTAACCTTGGCCCCCTCCGGCAGCGATGGGTGAACCCGACGGCCCGCACGGGAGAGCGGGCCATCCGCGGCCTGCGGGCCCGATGAAGGCACGGCCCCACCCCGCCGATCCTCATGCGATCCTAATAAGATCGCCCGCCTCTCCATCTCGAACCCTAACGCGGTTCCCGCCCACATTCCGGGTCGGCCGGGATCGGTCGCGGCATGGCCGCCGACCGCCCGCAGAACCGAAACGGACCCGTCATGCTCGACCTCATCTTCATCGCCGCGGGACTGGCCTTCTTCGCCCTCAGCGAAGGCTACGCCGTCCTCTGCGACCGCCTCTGACGAGGCGCCCAATGACCTTTGCCATGACCCTCGACCTGACCCTCGGCGCGCTCGTGACCCTCGGTCTGCTCGGTTACCTCACCTACGCCCTCGTCCGCCCCGAGCGGTTCTGAACGGCACGGACGGACCCCTCCCATGACCCTCAACGGCTGGATGCAGATCGCGCTGTACTGCGCGGTCGTCTTGGCGCTCGTGAAGCCCCTCGGCCTCTACATGACGCGCGTCTTCAACGGGGAGCGTACGCTCCTGTCGCCGATCGTTGCGCCGGTGGAGCGCGCCCTCTACCGCGTCGCCGGCATCGACGCCCGGCAGGAGCAGCACTGGCTCGCCTATGCGGGCGGGGTGATCCTGTTCCACCTGCTTGGATTCGCGGTGCTGTACGCGATCCTGCGGCTGCAGGCGTTCCTGCCGCTCAACCCGGCCGAGCAGGCCGCCGTGGCGCCGGACCTCGCCTTCAACACGGCCACGAGCTTCGTCACCAACACCAACTGGCAGGCCTACGGGGGCGAGACCACGCTCTCGTACCTAGCCCAGATGCTCGGGCTCACGCACCAGAACTTCCTGTCGGCGGCCACCGGCATCGCCGTCGCGGTGGCGCTGATCCGCGGCTTCGCCCGGGCCTCCACCGGCACCATCGGGTCGTTCTGGGTCGACGTCACCCGGGCGACCCTCTACGTCCTCGTGCCGCTCTGCATCCCGTACGCGCTGTTCCTGGTCTGGCAGGGCGTCCCGCAGACGCTCGGCGCCTCGGTCGACGCGACCACGCTGGAAGGGGCAAGGCAGACCATCGCGATCGGCCCGGTGGCGAGCCAGGTCGCGATCAAGATGCTCGGCACCAACGGCGGCGGCTTCTTCAACGCCAACGCCGCGCACCCGTTCGAGAACCCGACCGCGCTGTCGAACTTCGTCCAGATGGTGTCGATCTTCGCGATCGGGGCCGCCCTGACCAACGTGTTCGGCCGCATGGTCGGGGACGAGCGCCAGGGCTGGGCGATCCTCGCCGCGATGGGGATCCTGTTCCTCGCGGGCGTCCTCGTTACCTACTGGGCGGAGGCTCAGGGCAGCCCGGTGCTCAACAGCCTCGGCTTCGCGGGCGGGAACTTGGAGGGCAAGGAGATCCGCTTCGGCATCGCTGCCTCGGCGCTGTTCGCGGTGGTGACCACGGCGGCGTCCTGCGGCGCGGTCAACGCCATGCACGACAGCTTCACGGCGCTCGGCGGCATGATCCCGCTGATCAACATGCAGCTCGGCGAAGTCGTCATCGGCGGCGTCGGGGCCGGCCTCTACGGCATGCTGGTCTTCGTCATCGTGGCGATCTTCGTGGCCGGCCTGATGGTCGGGCGCACCCCCGAATATCTCGGCAAGAAGATCGAGGCGCGGGAGGTGAAGATGGCCATGCTCGGCATCCTGTGTCTGCCGCTGATGATGCTCGGCGGCACCGCCCTGGCGACCGTGCTGCCGGCGGGCCTCGCCGGGCCGGCCAATGCCGGGCCGCACGGCTTCACCGAGATCCTCTACGCCTACACCTCGGCTTCGGCCAACAACGGCTCGGCCTTCGGCGGGCTCACGGCCAACACGCTGTTCTACAACAGCACCCTGGGCCTCGCGATGCTGGTCGGCCGGTTCTTCGTGAAGATCCCGGTGCTCGCCATCGCAGGCTCTCTCGCCGCCAAGAAGACGCTCCCGGCCTCGGCGGGCACGTTCCCGACCCATGGCGGGCTGTTCATCGGGCTGCTGGTCGGCGTGATCCTGATCGTCGGCGGACTGACCTTCTTCCCCTCCCTGGCGCTCGGACCGGTGGTCGAGCACCTCGCCGGTTCGGCCGGCCAGACCTTCGCCAGCGGAGGCTGAAATGCCGCGCACGCTCCCGACCCGGCGGATGCCGCGCCATCACCGCCTGCTTCACCGGACACCCCCGCTCCGGCACCGGGCCGGTGCGCCGCCGCCGCGGACCTCCGACCTCGTCCTGGCGCTGCTCGGCACCCTCCTGCTCGCCGCCTTCGCCCTGATGGCTGCCTGCGCGCTGACCGCCGGCACCCCCGCCCCCTGACGCATCCCGAGGCCCGCGCGACGGGCCTGCCCGCCCCGCTTCGGACACCCGACCCATGTCCCGCCAGACCGCATCCCTGTTCAGCCCCGCCCTCGTCGGGCCGGCGCTCATCGGCTCCGTCAAGAAACTCGATCCCCGCGCCATGATCCGCAACCCGGTCATGTTCGTGGTCGAGGTCGTGGCCGCGCTCACCTCCGTGTTGTTCGTCCGCGATGTCGCCACTGGCGCCGGCGACCTGCTGTTCTCCGGCCAGATCATCCTGTGGCTGTGGTTCACCCTGGTCTTCGCCAACTTCGCCGAGGCCCTGGCCGAGGGGCGCGGCAAGGCCCAGGCCGACAGCCTGCGGCGCACCCGCACCGAGACGATGGCCAAGCGCCTCACCGGTCCGGGCGGTCGCTACGAGACCGTCCCGGGCACCAGCCTCCGGGTCGGCGACGTGGTGCTGGTCGAGGCCGGCGACCTGATCCCCTCCGACGGCGAAGTCATCCAGGGTGTCGCCTCGGTCAACGAGGCGGCGATCACCGGCGAGTCCGCCCCGGTCATCCGCGAATCCGGCGGCGACCGCTCGGCGGTGACCGGCGGCACGCAGGTGCTCTCCGACGAGATCCGGGTCCGGATCACCGCGGCGGCGGGCTCGACCTTCGTCGACCGGATGATCGCCCTGGTCGAGGGCGCTTCGCGGCAGAAGACCCCGAACGAGATCGCCCTGAACATCCTGCTCGCCGGGCTCACCCTCGTGTTCGTCTTCGCCGTGGCCTCGATCCCGAGCTTCGCGTCCTATGCCGGCGGTGCGATCCCGCTGATCGTGCTCGTGGCACTGTTCGTCACCCTGATCCCGACCACGATCGGCGCCCTGCTCTCGGCCATCGGCATCGCCGGCATGGACCGGCTGGTGCGCTTCAACGTGCTCGCCCTGTCGGGCCGCGCCGTCGAGGCGGCGGGCGACGTCGACACCCTGCTGCTGGACAAGACCGGCACGATCACTCTGGGCAACCGCCAGGCGACCGCGTTCCGGCCCGTGGCCGGCGTCACCGAGCAGGACCTGGCAGACGCGGCCCAGCTCGCCTCGCTGGCCGACGAGACCCCGGAGGGCCGCTCGATCGTGGTGCTGGCCAAGGACGCCTACGGCATCCGTGCCCGCGACATGGCCGGCCTCAACGCCAGCTTCGTGCCGTTCACCGCGCAGTCCCGCATGAGCGGTGTCGATCTCGACGGAATCTCCATCCGCAAGGGCGCGGTCGAGGCGGTGATCGCAGCGGTCTCGGCGCAGCCGATGGCGAGCCGTGGCTCGAACGCCGCTCTGGCCTATCGGCCGGAGGCGGAACCCGAAGCCGTCGCCGAGATCCGCGCCATCGCCGAGACGATCGCCAAGGCCGGCGGGACGCCGCTCGCGGTCGCCCGCGACGGCCGGCTCCTGGGTGTTGTCTACCTGAAGGACATCGTGAAGGGCGGCATCCGCGAGCGCTTCGCCGAGCTGCGCCGGATGGGCATCCGCACGGTGATGATCACCGGCGACAACCCGATGACCGCCGCCGCCATCGCCGCGGAGGCGGGCGTGGACGACTTCCTGGCCCAGGCCACCCCGGAGGACAAGCTGGCGCTGATCCGCCAGGAGCAGGCGCAGGGCAAGCTCGTCGCCATGTGCGGCGACGGCACCAACGATGCCCCTGCCCTCGCCCAGGCCGATGTCGGCGTCGCCATGAACACCGGCACGGTGGCGGCCCGCGAGGCCGGCAACATGGTCGATCTCGACAGCGACCCGACCAAGCTCATCGAGATCGTCGGCATCGGCAAGCAGTTGCTGATGACCCGCGGTGCCCTGACCACCTTCTCCATCGCCAACGACGTGGCGAAGTACTTCGCGATCATCCCGGCGATGTTCCTCGGGCTCTACCCGCAGCTCCAGGCGCTCAACGTCATGGGCCTCGCCTCGCCGCAGAGCGCGATCCTGTCGGCGATCATCTTCAACGCGCTGATCATCGTGGCGCTGATCCCCCTGGCGCTACGGGGTGTGACCTACCGGGCCGTCGGCGCCGCCGCGCTGCTGCGCCGGAACCTGCTGATCTACGGGCTCGGCGGCGTCCTGGTGCCGTTCGCCGCCATCAAGGCCATCGACCTCGCCGTCACCGCCCTGCACCTCGCCTGAACCGGTCCATCGGAGACCCGCCATGCTCAGCCAGCTTCGCCCCGCCCTCGTGCTCCTCACCATCCTGACGGCGATCACCGGCCTCGCCTACCCGCTCGCCGTGACCGGCCTCGCCGGCCTCATCTTCCCGGCCCGTGCCGCCGGCAGCCTGATCGCACGCGACGGTCAGGTGATCGGCTCGGCCCTGATCGGCCAGAGTTTTACCGGCGCCGCCTACTTCCACGGCCGCCCCTCGGCCACCAGCGCGCCGGACCCGGCCGACCCGTCCAAGACCGTGTCGGCGCCCTACAACGCGTCCAACTCCTCCGGATCCAACCTCGGCCCGACCAGCGCGGCGCTGGCCGGGCGGGTCAAGAGCGACCGGGATGCGCTGACTTCGGAGAATCCGGGCCACCCTGTCCCAGTCGATCTCGCCACGGCAAGCGGTTCGGGCCTCGACCCGGATATCTCGCCCGACGCCGCCCTGTTCCAGGTGCCGCGGGTCGCCAAGGCCCGCAACCAGCCCGAGGACCGCCTGCGCCAGCTCGTCGCCGCGCTGATCGAGGGCCGCACGCTCGGGCTGCTCGGCGAGCCACGGGTGAACGTGCTGGCGCTGAACCTCGCGCTGGATGAGTTGGGTCGGCGCTGAACGGCCATCCAGGACGCTCGGCATCGTCCCCGATCCATCCCCGCGGGACGATGCATCTGCTTCGACGGCCGTCGGCCTGACGGATCGGATGGCCGAGACAGCTCGAGAGGCGACATCTCGTGAGCCGGTTTCTCGAAGCGACCTCACTCCAACCCTCGGGCTGAACGGTATTTACAGGCGACCCACATTGGTATCGTGGTCGATGGACGGGCGCCCCAGGCCTTCCCGCCCGGATGCGCGTACGGGTGCCTGGCGCGTATCCGCCGTGATCGTCAGCACTCTCGGGGTGTCATGAGCGACCTTGTGCAGAGAAAGGCGGACGTGATCGCCTTCTACGAGCTGATGTTCAACGATTGCCGGCCGCGGGAGGCGATCGAGCGTTACGCTGGGGCCGAGTACGTTCAGCACAATCCGCATGTGGCCACCGGCAAAGATGGGTTCATCACCTATTTCGAACGCATGGCGCGGGAATGGCCTGGCAAGCGCGTCGCGATCAAGCGCGCCGTCGCCGAGGGCGAGTTCGTGGTTCTCCACTGCCTCCAGCAGTGGCCGGGTGGGGATGACTACGCCACCATGGATATGTTCCGGCTCGATGCTGGTGGGAAGATCGTCGAGCACTGGGACGTGCTGCAAATCCTGCCGGAAACCGCCGCCAATCCCAATGGCATGTTCTGACGAGGCGACAGGACTTTTTACCCCACCTCCACCTGCCCTACGACCTGCAACGTGGAAGGGGTTGTCGGGTGCGAGACCGGAGCGGCGGCAATCCGGCCCGTTGCGGACCCCATACGCGTTGCGCTGACCGCGGTCACGCCTGAAGGAACCATGCCCGAGACCGGCCGAGACCCGTCCCGTCCCACCCCCGAGGCGCTGCTGGAGACGGCGCGCCGGGAGACTCCGACTCGCGGACGGCTGAAGGTTTTCCTGGGGGCCGCCCCCGGGGTCGGCAAGACCTACGAGATGCTCACCATCGGCCGCGCTCGGCGCGAAGCCGGCATCGACGTGGTGGTGGGCGTCGTCGAGACCCACGGCCGGGCCGAGACCGAGGCGCTGCTCGACGGGTTTACGATCGTGCCGCGCCGCACCGTGCCCTACCACGGCACCACCCTCGACGAGATGGACCTCGACGCCCTGCTGGCCCTCAGGCCGGCCCTCGCGCTGGTGGACGAGCTTGCCCACACCAACGCCCCCGGCTCGCGCCACCCGAAGCGCTATCAGGATGTCGAGGAACTGCTCGACGCCGGCATCGACGTCTACACGACGCTCAACATCCAGCACGTCGAGAGCCTGAACGACGTGGTGGCGCAGATCACCCGCATCCGCGTGCGCGAGACCGTGCCGGACGGCATTCTGGACCGGGCGGACGACATCGAGGTGGTCGACCTCAACCCGGACGACCTGATCCAGCGGCTCAAGGACGGCAAGGTCTACGTGCCGACCAACGCCGAGCGCGCCCTGAAGCACTACTTCTCCCGGGGCAACCTCACGGCCCTGCGCGAGCTCGCCCTGCGCCGCACCGCCGACCGGGTCGACGACGAACTCGTCAGCCACATGCAGGCCAACGCCATCGCGGGGCCCTGGAGCGCCGGCGAGCGGGTGCTGGTCTGCATCAGCGCCGATCCGCGCTCGGCCGGCCTGGTGCGCTACGCCAAGCGCGTCGCCGACCGGCTGCACGCGCCTTGGACAGCCCTGTTCATCGAGGCACCGCGCGGCGGCTCCGGCAGCGAGGCGGCGCGCGACCGGATCGCCGAGACCCTGCGGCTAGCCGACCGGCTCGGTGGCGATGCCGTCACGCTACCGGGCGGCCGGCGCGTCGCCGACGACATCCTGGCCTATGCCCGCTCGGCCAACGTCAACCACATCGTGGTCGGCAAGGCGGCGCGCTCCTGGATCTTCGAGCTGGTCAACGGCTCGGTGGTCCACGACCTCGTGCGCCGCAGCGGCAACATCAGCGTCCACGTGGTGCCGGGCGAAGCCGTGCCGGCCGAGGCTCCGGCGCGCCGGCCGGTCGCCACCGCCGCCCCGGCCGCGACCTTCGAGCCCGGCCCCTACGGGATGGCTGTCCTCGCTTCCGCGGTGGCGCTCGGGGCGGCACTCGTGCTCCAGCCCTATACCGGCATCGAGAATGCCGACCTGATGCTGCTCACCGCCGTGGTCGCGGTCGCCGTGCGCTGGGGGCTCGGGCCGTCGCTCGCCGCGGTGGTCACGGCCTCGCTGGCCTACAACTTCTTCTTCCTGCCGCCGGTCTACACCTTCACCATCGCCGACCCGACCAACGTCGCGGCGTTCCTGCTGTTCACGCTGGTGGCCGTGCTGGTCTCGAACCTCGCCGCCCGGGCCCGCCGCATCGCCATGATCAGCCAGGGTCGGGCCACCTCAACGGAGCGGTTGTTCGGCTTCTCGCGCAAGCTCGCGGGGTGCGGCACCCTGGACGACGTCCTCTGGGCCACCTGCGCGCAGGTGGCCGCCATGCTCAAGGTGCGGGTGGTCCTGCTGCTGCCGGACGGCAAGCCCGTCACCGTCCGGGCCGGCTACCCGCCCGAGGACCGGCTCGATGCCGCCGACCTCGCGGCGGCCCAATGGGCCTTCGACAACGACCGCCCGGCCGGGCGCGGTGCCGACACCCTGCCGGGCGCCAAGCGGCTGTTCCTGCCGATGCGTACCGGGCGCGGCACGATCGGGGTTATTGGTCTCGACGCGGACGGCAACGGCCCGATCCTGACCCAGGAGGGGCGCCGGCTGCTCGATGCCCTGGCCGATATGGGCGCCCTCGCCATCGAGCGGGTGCGGCTGGTGGAGGATCTCGACCGGGCCGAGCGCGCCGCCGAGACCGACCGCCTGCGCCAGGCGCTCCTGACCTCGATCAGCCATGATCTGCGGACCCCGCTGGCCTCCGTCCTCGGAGCTGCCAGCACGCTGCGCGACCTCGACGCCGACCTCGGCTCCGAGGCCAAGGCGGAGCTGCTGGCGACGATCATCGCGGAATCCGAGCGGCTGAACCGTTTCATCGCCAACCTGCTCGATATGACCCGATTGGAGGCGGGCGCGGTGGCCCCGAACCTCGCCCCCCAGGACGTCGCCGAGACCGTCGACACCGCCCTGCGCCGGGTCGAGCCGGTGCTGGCCGACCATCGGGTCACGGTCGACCTCGCGCCCGATCTGCCGGTGCTCCGCTTCGATCCGGTCCTGTTCGAGCAGGTGCTGGTCAACCTGCTCGACAACGCCGCCAAATATGCACCGGCCGGCTCGACCGTGACGGTCCGGGCCCGCCGAGAGGCCGACCGGGTGCGGCTGGACATCATCGACGAGGGCGACGGCCTGCCCGAGACGGAGGTCGAGCGGGTGTTCGACAAGTTCTACCGGGTGCGCAAGAGCGACCGGGTCCGGGCCGGCACCGGGCTCGGGCTGGCCATCGCGCGCGGCTTCGTCGAGGCGATGGGCGGCACCGTCACGGCCGCCAACCGGCGCGACCGCCTTGGGGCGGTCTTCACCGTGACGCTGCCGGTCCCGGCCCGGACCACGCCGAAGGACATCGCCGCATGAGCCCGACCATCCTGGTCATCGACGACGAGCCGCCGATCCGGAAGTTGCTGCGCACGGGGCTGTCCACGCAGGGCTATGCGATCCTGGAGGCGCCGAACGCCGCGACCGCCCTCGACGTGCTGGGGCGCGAGCGAGTGGATCTCGTCATCCTCGATCTCGGGCTCCCCGACATGCGCGGCCACGACCTGCTGCGGGCGATCCGGGCCCGCCATCCCGAGCTGCCCGTGGTGGTGCTGTCGAGCCGCACCGACGAGGGCGGCAAGGTCGACGCCCTCGACCTCGGCGCGGACGACTACGTGACCAAGCCGTTCGGCATGGCGGAGTTGCTGGCTCGGCTGCGCGCCGCCCTGCGCCACCAACTCGCCGTCCAGGGCGAGCGGCCGATCTTCCGGGTCGACCGGCTCTCGATCGACCTCGTGCGGCGGATCGTGAAGGTCGACGATGCCGAGGTGAAGCTCACCCCGCGCGAGTACGATTTCCTGCGCGTGCTGGTGTTGCATGCCGGCAAGGTGCTGACCCACGCGCAGCTGATGCAGGCGGTCTCGGTCTCCTCCGATCCGCAATACCTGCGCGTCTACATGCGCCAGCTCCGGCAAAAGCTGGAGGCCGACCCCGAACGCCCGCGCATCCTGCTGACCGAGACCGGTGTCGGCTACCGCCTGCGCGCGCCGGAGGACGAGCCGACCGTCTCTGAGAGCGGGCGGTCGCGCAACGGCGGCGCCTGAGAACGGGGCTTCGACCGGCTCAGAGCCGAAGCGCGATCCGTTCCGCCGAGACCTGCACGGCATCGGGGCGGTGATCGGTCTCCGCCGCCGCGTAGTCGTACGCCGACTCTCGGCTGCGGAACAGGCCACCGGCCCGCCCGTGGATCTCGATGGCGACCCAGCGCCCCTCCGGGTCCTGGCCGACGATGAACCGGGCGGTGTCCCCCGCGGGGGCGACGATGGGGATGGTGGGCGACATCGGCTGACTGGGGTTCCCGCGATCCTCCAGGGATCGCACCCGGACGGTGGACCCGAACGCATGAGGGATCGAGCGGGACGCCCGGCCGATCTCATAAGGGTCGCGTTAAGATTCCGGGATGGGCCCGCCTGCGCCGCCCGTTGAGGGCGCGATCGGGGCCTCAGGTGACTCCGCCCGGAGCGGCGCCGGTCACAGTATGCGGCTTCCGGGTGGTCGTCTCGCGCGGTCCTGACAGCAAAGACGCGGCATCGCCTGCCGCAGTAAAGCCGTCGAAAGCTATTCGCGCAACGTCTTCAAGAGGTTAACTGGGTGATGGCTCCCCGAGCAGGACTCGAACCTGCGACAAGGCGATTAACAGTCGCCTGCTCTACCAACTGAGCTATCGGGGATCACGAGCGGGTCTCTACACACCAAGATCGCGGGACGCAAGACCCTGAATGACGCGATCGGCACCGATCGTCTGGGCGCCCCCTGAGCGCCCCTGGAGAAAGGTGGTTTGCCGGCGCTCGACCGGGCGCGGCGTGGCATTTTTACAACGGACATTTCGGGGGCGACGCAGCGGGAGGTGCCGGCAGAAGGTGCGGCGGCGGCAGCATGCCGAGGCCCATGGGAATTCGCGGGGTCATCCCATCGTCATGGCGGCCGCCTAGACGATGGGGCCGTCGCCATGCGCGCCTCGATGCCGATCCCGCGCCGTCCCGAACCGCAAGGCGCCTGTGCCGTGCCGTCCGGTGATGCCGCGTTCGCCCCGACTTCCGGCTTCCGTCGCGTGCGGGCCTGCCTGTCACGTACTGAGAGTTCTCACGATGTTTCGGGATCCCGACGGCCTTCCAACAGGCGACGCCCTCCGCCCGAAGCGTGACAGCCGCATGCCCGACTACATCGGCGTCGCCGTGATCGGTTTTCTGATCGTCGCTGCTGCCGCGCGCGTGATCCTGGCGCACACCGTTTGAGGTGTCTTCCGCACAATCCGACGACCAGGCCGTCCCGCCGGGAACAGGTTCTGGTGCTGGGCATCGATGGCAAGACCGAAGATTTTTCCCTGAGTTCAATGATTGTAGCCTCTCGTATGTACTGAGCGGTTTGAATATATCGAGGCAAGAGTACATTTAAATTCGTGGGGTTTGCCGGCTATATTTAGTGTCGGCGCAAGCTTTGCTATCGTAAGGCTCTCCCCCACGATTCTCGCGGACAGCGGTTCTCTCCTCATGCGCATTTCTCTCGGCTTCAAGCTGGCGGCGGTCGTCGGCCTGCTGGGCTTCGTGGCGGTCGGCATCTCGGCCTTCGCCATCCGGCAATCGCTGTGGGAGCAGGAGCGCGCCGCCGCCACGGACAGGATCTGGAATGCCGGGCTTCAGGCGGGCGCCCTTGGGCAGGCGATCGAGCACGCGGTCGTCCAGGCCACCGCCCTCTACACCGCCGAGGACACCAAGGAAGCGCGCACGCGGCTGTCGGCGCTGCACGACGCCCTGGCGGCGGTGGAACAGGTCCGGGGCCCGTTCCTGGTGGCGATGGAGGATCAGCTGCCGTCGGACCGGCGCCGCCGGTTCGATCTGTTCGTGAAGGAGTTCATCGCCTACCAGAACGACACCGCTGAGCTCGGCCTGACCATCTCGCCCAAGGCCGCCCTGATCCAGGCCACCGACGAGGCGACGGTGAGAAACCGGGAGCACATGATCGCGGAGATCGGCCTGCTTGGCCGCGAGGTGCTCACCCGGCTCAACGAGCGGCGCGCCGCTGACGCCGCGGATCGCAGCACCGCCCGCCTGGCGCTGATCGTCGTGCCCGCCGTGGCCCTCGCCTTCGGGCTGCTCGCCGCGATCTGGATCATAATCAGCCAGGTCCAGAAGCCGCTCGGCCGGTTGAAATCCAGCATGACCGCGCTGGCGGCCAACGACCTCGGCCGTACGATCCCGTTCACCCACCGCCAGGACGAGATCGGCGAGATGGCCAGCGCCATCGCGGGCTTCCAGACGGCCCTGATCGAGAAGCGGAAGCTCGATACCGAGGCGCAGGCCCGCCGTGATCGCGACCGGGTCCGGGCCGAGCAACTGGCGGAGGCGACCCGCGCCTTCGAGGGGGAGACCCACCGCGCCGTGGCGGATCTCGCCGGATCGGCCGATTCGATGCAGGATGCTGCCGCGACGCTCACCGGAACGGCCGGCGACATGGCGTCCCGGGCCGCCGTGGTGGCGGGTGCCTCGAGCCAGACCGCCGACATCGTCGACAGCATCGCCGGCGCGGCCGAAGAGTTCGCAGCCTCCGCCCGGGAGATCGAGGGGCGGGTCCGCCACACCAGCGAGATCGCGGCCTCCGCGCTGACCGACACCAAGCAGCTGGAGATCACGGTCTCGAGCCTGTCGCAGGCGGCTGCCGAGATCGATGCCGTCGTCACCCTGATCCGCACGGTGGCGGAGCAGACCAACCTGCTCGCCTTGAACGCCACCATCGAGGCGGCCCGCGCCGGCGCGGCCGGGCGCGGCTTTGCCGTGGTCGCCGCCGAGGTGAAAGCGCTCGCCGGCCAGACCGCGCTCGCGACCGACCGGATCACCGGCCAGGTCGGGTCGATCCAGGGGGCAGCCGCCAACACGGTCGGCGCCATCGCGTCGATCGGCGAGACGATCGCCCGGATGAGCGTGATCGCCTCAGAGGTTGCCCAGGCGGCAGACCAGCAGGGCGCGGCCAGCCAGGAGATCGCCCGGGCCATCGCGGATGCGGCGGCGGACTCGCACAAGGTCTCCGAGAGCGTTGGAGGCGTGCGCGCCGCGGCCGCCTCCAACGAGGTGCAGGCCGAGCAGGTGCGCGGCAGCGCCTCCCGGGTGAGCACCGGGACCCGGACCCTGCAACAGGCGATCGAGACCTTCCTGGGGCAGGTCCACGCCGCGTAGCGTTCGACCAGGCGCACGAAACGGCCTTTCGCGCGCCTGGCGGAACAGCCAGAGTGCGCGCGGCCGTCCGGGAGGCCGGTCTGCGAACGGACCGGCTCGCGGCTCGTAACGGATCCGGACCGCTCCCACGCCGACCGGCAGAGACTGGCGCTTCTGCAGCGCGCGATGGAAACGCCCGGCGATGTCCGGGACCTACCGGCGTTTCCGACCTCGTCGTTCAGCTCAAGCGGGCCAGCGCGCGAACGGCATCGCCCAGGGTAGCGGAACAGGCCTGCCGCCAAGGCATGATTTCGTCTGCGCGCGTTCTGGATGCGAGCGCAGGCGGTCGCGTTGCCGATAGTTTCATAGCCGGGTGCACAAGCACGGGGTTGTTTCCGAATGCAATAAATAACATCCCGCGAGTTCTAACTTTCGGCTTCTATCTACCGTATATTTGAGCATGATCATTGAATAAACTCAGTATTGACAACTTTGGCTTGTATTGACGGATAGATCCTTCGGCCCGTATCTTTATCCGAGCAGCTGAAGAAACGTCGTCGAACCGTCCCGCCATTCCATGTTTGCAGCGTCGATTTTTGATCCGGCGGGCTCGCGCCGTCACGGCCGCGCGTCGCCATACCGAAGGCGCTGAGGTTCGGCCCGGCGATGCGGCGGCGCTGAGGCTGCCGCACGTCGATGCAACGCTTGGCGCATCGTCCCGAGCGCCGGATTCGCCCCGAACTGGCTTCGCCCCGTACTCGGCCACATGCCCCGCGCTCTCGATCGCCCAATGGTCTCCTCGACCCTTTCGACTTCCAAGCTTCCGCCTTCGACAAGGCACCTTGCCGCGACGCGATCGTGCGTCGGTCCAGAAGAGAACAGTATCGTGCTTCAGATGCGCAATTCCTTCGGCTTCAAGCTGGCGGCGGTCGTCGGCCTGCTGGGCTTCGTGGCGGTCGGCATCTCGGCCTTCGCCGTGCGGCAATCCCTGTGGGAGCAGGAGCGCGCCGCAGCCACGGACAGGAGCTGGAATGCCGGGCTTCAGGCCGGCGCCTTGAGCCAGGCGATCGAGCATGCGGTCGTCCAGGCCACCGCCCTCTACACCGCCGAGGATACGCAGGAAGCGCGGACGCGTCTCTCCGGGCTGCAGGACGCCCTGGCGGCGGTGGAACACGTCCGGGGGCCGTTCCTGGTGGCGATGGAAGATCAGCTGCCGTCGGACCGGCGCCGCCGGTTCGACCTGTTCGTGAAGGAGTTCATCGCCTACCAGAACGACACCGCTGAGCTCGGCCTGACCATCTCGCCCAAGGCCGCCCTCATCCAGGCCACCGACGAGGCGACGGTGAAGAACCGCGAACGCATCATCGCGGAGATCAGCCGACTCGGGGGCGAGGTGTTGGCCCGGCTCAACGACCAGCGCGCAGCAGGCGTCATCGAGCAGCGCCATGCGATCGTCGCGCTGATCGTGGCGCCGGCGGTTGCGCTCGCCCTGGCATTGGCCGCCGCGATCTGGATCGTCCTCTCCCAGATCCAGAAGCCCCTGAAGCGCCTGAAGGCCGCCATGCAAGCTCTTGCGGCGGACCGGCTCGACGACGCGATCCCGTTCACGCAGCGCCAGGACGCGATCGGCCAGATGGCGCATGCCATCGCGGCGTTCCAGGCGGCGATGATCGAGCGGCGGACGCTCGACCACGACGCCCGGGCGCGGACGGCGCGCGACCTCGTCCGGGCCGAGCGCCTGGCCGCGGCGACCCAGGCCTTCGACGACGAGATGCAGCGGACGGTGGCGGATCTCGCCGCCTCCGCGGACGCCATGCAGGCCTCGGCCGACGCGCTATCGGGTCTCGCGGGCGAGACGACCACGCAGGTCGCCGTCGTGGCGGAGGCCTCCGATCAGACCGCCGGTGTCGTAGTGAGCATCGCCAGCGCTGCCGAGGAGCTGTCGGTTGCGGCCCGGGAGATCGAGAGCCAGGTCCGGCATACGAGCGAGATCGCCTCGACGGCCCTGTCGGATACGCAAGGGCTGGTGGCGACGGTGACGACCCTCTCGCAAGCCGCGGACGACGCCGGCGCCGTGATCGCGCTGATCCGCGCCGTCGCTCAGCAGACCAACATGCTGGCGCTGAACGCCACCATCGAGGCCGCGCGGGCCGGTGCGGCGGGACGGGGGTTCGCCGTGGTCGCCACCGAGGTCAAGGATCTGGCGGCGCAGACCGCGCAGGCGACCGACCGCATCGCCCATCATATCGGGGCGATTCAAGCCGCCGCCGCCGACACGGTCGGAGCGATCGGCTCGATCGGCACGGTGGGCCAGACGATCGCGCAGATGAGCTCCATCGCCGCCGAGGTTGCGGTCGCAGCGGACCAGCAGGGCCAGTCGAGCCAGATGATTGCCCGTGCCATCACCAGCGCGGCGACGGATTCCCGGAAGGTCTCCGACAGCGTGGCGGGCGTGCGCGCCACTGCGGCCTCCAACGAGGTGCAGGCCAAGCATGTCCGGACAAGCGCCCTGCAGGTGAATGCCGGGACTCATAGCCTTCAGCGGGCGATCGAGACGTTTCTGGCCCAGGTCGCCGCGGCCTGACGGCATCGTCCTGGAAGGCAGGGCCTTCGAGAGGGTCTAGGGAATCGTGGGTGCCGGCCGCCATGCCGGCGCCTGCGACGCGGGACATCCGCCGTATCGACGGCATCGAGACCGGTCGGCGGAAGCGTGCGCGCTGTATCTCGGATGATCGATGGAGGCCTCGCCCGGAATCGAACCGGGGTGCAAGGATTTGCAGTCCTCTGCGTAACCACTCCGCCACGAGGCCCCTCGTCGCGACGCCGCGGCGTCGCCATCGGAGCCTGGCGGCCGGCTCCGGGTGGGGGTCTCTAGCAGAGGTGGGCGGCGACAGGCAACGGTCGCGATGCGGCTTCCGCGCAGGAATATGCAGGTCGGTCGGCGCTGGACCGGCCCGCGGCCCGAAAGCAGCCGGTCAGCTCTGCCAGACCCGGGGCATCGGCCGATCGCGATAGCCGGCCAGGACCTGGCTCACGAGGCCGCGCAGGGGCCCGACCCCATCGGCCAGGGCGCGGATGACGAGGTGTCCGTTCCAGGCACTCGCCGCCGCCTCGATTCCGGGGACGACGGCCTGTTCGAGCAGGGCGCGGGCTTCCTCCAGACGCCCCTCCGCGTTTGCTGAGACGTCCAGCAGGGTCGCGCAGGCCCGGGCACCGCCGCCGATCGCCGGTCGCGTGAGAAGATCCGAGATCGGGCCTTCCAGGACGAGGCTGTCGGCATAGACGAGCCGCCCGGCCCGGCGCACGCGCCAGGTATCCGCGAACAACCCCGCCGCGATCCGCTCGCCCCGGGCGGCTCGGCCGAAGGCCACGATCTCGACGGCCAGCAAAGCGGCGCCCTCCGCGAGGTCGGCCTCGAAGCGCCGCCGGACCCGGGCGCGATCGAACAGGATCGTCTCCTGCGGCAGCCAGGCCAGCCGGGCGTGCGCCGCCAGGGTTATCCGGTTCTCGATCCGGCTGACCGGGCCATCCGAGCGGTAGATCTTTTCCGCTGCCGTGGTCGTCAGCACGAGGTCGGCCGACGGGGCGAGGTCCAGCGCGATCGTGAAGGCGTCGCCGCACGCGACACCGCCGGCGGTGTTGACCAGCACCGCCTCAAGCGCCCCCTCCCCGCGTGGGAAGCGCAGCCGCGACGGGCCGGATTCAGCGAGGTCGAGGATGCGGGTCGGGCCCGTTCCCCCGGCCGGACCGGCCCACAGGTGGACGCGCCCCTCCGAGCGCTGGCGCGCGGGCGCCCCGGCCGCCGGAAGATCCTGAACCTGCG
Organism: Methylobacterium sp. CM6246; assembly: GCF_054818005.1. Taxonomy (NCBI): domain Bacteria; kingdom Pseudomonadati; phylum Pseudomonadota; class Alphaproteobacteria; order Hyphomicrobiales; family Methylobacteriaceae; genus Methylobacterium; species Methylobacterium sp. CM6246. The sequence continues at coordinate 2,393,427 of NZ_JBTXKY010000001.1, read as the reverse complement.
TCGCGCCGTCCGGCATTAGCGGCGGCCGCCGTGATCGCTCGAGACCGCCTCGATCGCGGGCGTCGGCCGGTCCAGGATGCGCCGGCCGAACAGGCTCGCCACCAGTTCCACCAGCACCCGGGCGCTGCGGCCCCTTTCGTCGAGGAACGGGTTCAGCTCGACCACGTCGAGGGATCGCACCAGGTCGGAATCGTGCAGCATCTCCATGATCAGGTGCGCTTCCCGGAAGGTCGCGCCCCCCGGCACGGTCGTGCCGACGCCGGGTGCGATCGATGGGTCGAGGAAATCGACGTCGAGACTGACATGAAGATGCGCACCGTCGCGTGCGACGCGGTCGAGGACGCGGCGCAGGGGCGCGACGACGCCGAACTCGTCGATGGTGCGCATGTCGGTGACGCCGACCCGCCGGGCCGTCACGAGGGCGCGCTCGCCGGCATCGATCGAGCGCAGGCCGAACAGGTGGACGTTGGCCGGCGGCAGCGGCGCCGGCGCCGGATCGGCGAACAGGCTCGGGAAGCCCGGCTCGCCGCACAGGGCCGCCAGCGGCATGCCGTGGACGTTGCCCGACGGCGAGGTTTCCGGGGTGTTGAAGTCGGCGTGGGCGTCGAGCCAGAGCACGAAGAGCGGCCGACCCTCCCGGGCGCAGTGGCGCATCGCCCCATCCACCGAGCCGAGCGACAGGCTGTGATCGCCCCCGGCGGCGAGCGGCAGGGCGCCCGCCCCCAGAGCAGCCTCGACCGACCGCGACAGGGCGCGGGTCCAGGCCGTGACGGCGGGCAGGCCCCGCGCATCCGCCGGCCCGTCGGGGACGACGTCCCCCTGATCGACGACCGCGTGGCCGAGATCGGACAGGGTCCGGACCAGTCCGGCGGTGCGCAGGGCCGCAGGCCCCATGAGCGCGCCGGGCTCGCTGGTCCCGACCTCGATCGGCGCCCCGATCAGCGCGATCCGGCGCGCATCCCCTCGGCTGGTGTCGCTCGTCATCCGGTCCCCTCGAGTGCAGGTGGAGGCTCGTGCGCCCGTTCGATGCTCTAGGCGCACTCGAAGGGCCGGCCAACGATTCGCTTGCGCTTCGCCCGCACGCCCGCAAGCCGCGGGCCGCGCTTGCGTCGGCGCGGTGGTGCCCCGCACGCGGGCAGGTTCCAGACCGGTCGGCTCACGGGACAATCCGGCATGGCGGATGCTAAATCGCCTCGTTGACCCTGGTATTGCCTGGCAGTTCTGGTGTGGATTTAAGTGTCCGGGAGGATCCGAATGTCTCTACGTAGATACTTAGTTCCTCAAAATATTGAATATCTCGATGTTACGATAGATTGAGTTTTGCGCCATAATGCCCGGCTTTGCCGCCGAAGTTTACCGGATCTTAGTGCCATTGCTCTAAGGTTGCGGCGCTCTCTCTAAGAAAACGATGTAGGATAGCCATGGTGGTGCTTTCGCGGCTGAGTTCTCGCCTGCCGGCGATGACGATCGGCTTGGCCCTGCTCAGCGCCACCGCGATGGGCGGCTTCAGCTGGTATTCCGCCAGGTCCGGCCTGATCGACGCGGCGAATGAGCGCCTGCAGCTCGCCGCCGCGGCCCGCCGCGACGGGATCGAGCTGGTGGCGGACCGGATGCAGGCCGACTTCCTGGCCGCGTCCGCGCATCCGCAGATCGTCTCGAACTTCCCAGACCTGATCGAGAACCTCGATCCGGCCAAGCCGGACACCGCCGCGGTCATCGCGGCGTTCCAGGCGCCGCCGACCGTCGAGGCTCGGGTCGCCCTCGACGGCACCGGCATGTATGGGCGCCGGCACGTGAAGGTGCAGGAGACGGCGCGCAAGCTCATCGCGCAGGCCGGCTACGCCGACTTGCTGTTCCTCGATGATGCCGGCCGCGTCGTCTACACGACCACGAAGGGCAAGGATTTCGGCCAGTCGGTGACCGAGGACGGGCTGAAGGATACGGCCCTCGCCCGCCTCGTCCAGCGTCTCAAGGCCGCCGACCCGAGCGCCGTACTCTACGAGGATTTCGCGGCCTATCCCGTGGACGGTGTCCCGGCCGCCTTCATCGGCCGCGCCATGACCAAGCGGGCGAACGTCGCCATGGGCACGGCCCAGGCCGCGGAGCGGATCGGCTTCATCGCCCTGCGGGTGACGCCGACGCTGTTCGATCAGGCCCTGGCCAAGCGGACCGGCCTCGGCGAGACCGGCCAGGTCATGGCCGCCGGCGCGGACGGGCGCCTGCGCAGCAACCCGCCCCTCAACGCGACCGTGAAGGCCGGCAACGAACTCACGCCGCTCGGGATCGAGGCGGCCCAACTCAAGGCGGGCGGAAGCTTCGACTTCACCGCCGCGGACGGCCCGCACATGGCGGCGGCCTCTCCGGTCAGCGTGCTCGGCGCCCCCTGGACCGTGGTGGCGGAGCAGTCGCAGGCGGAGGCGATCGACGCCGTGCGCGCGCTCTCCCGCAACCTGCTGCTGATCGGGCTCTGCGTCCTCGCCGGGACGGCCGTGCTCGGCCTGCTGCTGGCGCGCTCGATCGTGTCGCCGCTCGGCGCCCTGACCCGCGCCCTTAAGGCGCTCGCCGAACGCCAGGCGCTCAGCGACGTACCGGGCAGCCGGCGCCGGGACGAGATCGGCGATATCGCCCGCGCCGTGGTCATCATCCGCGACGTGTCGCTGGAGGACGCGGCGCAGCAGCTCCAGACCACCGAGGCGGCGCGGCTGCGCGAAGAGCAGGCCCGCCGCGCCATGCTGCAGGATCTGGCGAGCGGCTTCGAGACGTCGGTCGGCGGCATCGTCGATGGGCTGACCCGGGGCGTGGCGGCCCTGCAGGGCGCGTCCGGAACCATGCGGGTCGCCGTTAGCGGCACGTCGGAGCGCTCGACCAGCGTCGCCAGCGCCGCGCGCCAGACCGCCGACAACGTCGATGCCGTGGCTGCGGCCGCCGAGGAACTCGGCGCCACCGTGCAGGAGATCGGGCGTCAGGTCGAGCAGGCAGCCGGCATGTCGGCCACCGCGGTCGGCGAGGCCAAGCGGGCCGAAGGCACGATGGCGGATCTCGCCGCCGCCGCCACCCGCATCGGCGACGTGGTCGGGATGGTCTCGACCATCGCGGGCCAGACCAACCTGCTCGCTCTGAACGCCACGATCGAGGCCGCCCGCGCCGGCGAGGCTGGCCGCGGCTTCGCGGTGGTCGCGGCCGAGGTCAAGGAATTGGCGACCCAAACCAGCCGGGCCACCGAGGAGATCGGCCGGCAGGTTGCGTCGATCCAGGCGGTGACCGGCGGCGTCTCCGAGGCGATCCAGGGCATCGTGTCCCAGATCGAGGCGATGAACCACGTCTCCACCAGCATCTCGGCGGCCGTCGAGGAGCAGGGCGTCACCACGCAGGACATCGTCCGCAGCATGGGCCAGGCCTCGACCGGCACGAGCGGGATGACCGCCGACATCGCCGAGGTCGCCCGGGTCGCCAGCGATGCCGGCGAGGCCGCCGCCTCCGTGGCGCAGGCCTCGGACGAACTCGCCGCCCAGTCGGAGCAGCTCCGGGCCGAGGTCTCGCAGTTCCTGCGCAACGTCCGGGCAGCCTGAGCATCAATCCGAACGGTGGCCACCGGCGTTCGGACATCGTCGATGGGGATCAGAGAGCGAGCGCATCGTGCCGGTCACCGGCACGATGCGCGAAGCAGACCGAAGGCGGTTGGGCTCGGACGGCCGTCAGGCAGCCCGGGCCGGTAGCGAGCCTTGGGATCTCTGTGCCGCCCGGCTCGCATAGGCTTGCGCCGCGAGCGGCAGCTCGATGGCGGCGCACAGGCCGCCCTCGCGCCGGTTCTCCAGGGTCAGGCGGCCGTTATGCGCCTCGACGATCGCCAGCACGATCGATAGGCCGAGGCCGAAACCGCTGGCCTCGTTGAGATTGCGGGCGCGGTCGCCGCGCACGAAGGGCTGCAGCATCGCGTCGCGTTCGGTCTCCGGGATGCCGGGGCCCTGATCGAGTACGCAGATGCGGATGCCGCGCTCGGAGGATTCCATCTGGACCTCAGCCCCTCCGCCGTACTTGACGGCGTTGTCCACCAGGTTGGTGATCGCCCGCTGCAATTCCTCCGGGCGGCCCTGCACCAGGACGTGGCGGCTGCGGGCGACGCTCACGGGCGCGCCGAAATCCGAGAAGTCGTCGCAGACCGTCTGGACCACCGAGGCGAGGTCCACGAGGCTCAGGCTGCTGGCATCCCGCGTCTGCCCGTCCCGCACGAAGGACAGGGCCGCCTCCACCAGGCCGTTCATCTGGTCCAGGTCGCGCAGGGTGGCCGTGCGGGTGTGCTCGTCCTCGATGAACTCGGCGCGCAGGCGCAGGCGGGTGATCGGCGTCCGCAGGTCGTGGCTGATCGCCGCCAGCATCTGGGTGCGGTCGTCGATCAGGCGGCGCACCCGGGCCCGCATCCGGTCGAGCGCCCGGGAGACGGCCAGCACCTCGCGGGGGCCTGCCGTCGGAAGCGCGACGTGGTCGTCGTGGGTGCCGAACGCCTCGGCTGCTCCGGCCAGCCGCGCCAGCGGCGCCGTCAGCGCCCGGGTCGCCCAGACGCAGAGCAACGCGAGAGTGAGGGCCAGGAACACGACCGTGAAAATCAGGGCCCCCTGCCGGGGCGGGCGCAGCGGCGCGTTCGGCAGCGTGGCCTGCAGGGTCGCGCCCTTGGGCGTGATCATCCCGATATGCAGCTGCCCGTCCGACTGCGTCTGTGCCGGATCCTGCGTGCTCAGATCCACCAGGGTCACGTGCCGGCCGGCGCCGACGCGCAGGCGACGGATGACCGGGAGGTCGGGCACGGGGGCCGCGTCCGGCGGGACCGTCCCGTCCCAAGCCTCGACCCGCATCAGCGGGAGGCTGCGCCCGCTCGCCAGCAGGGCCGGCCGCGCGGCTGGGTCCGCCTCGTCGAGGAGCCGCACCAGCGTGGAGAGCCGGCCCGCCGCGACGCCCGGCAGCGTGTCCGGATTCTGCGGCTCGTGCAGGAGGAGGAACGCCGCGGTGGCGACCATGTGGGCCACCGCGATCCCGGCCACGACCAGCAGGGCGATCTGCCCCGCGATGCTCTGCGGACGCAGGCGGGCGCGCAAGGATCGGAACGCGCTCATGACCGGGTCACTTCGGGGGTGAACAGGTAGCCGCCCGAGCGGATCGTGCGGATGAATTCGGGATTGCGCGTATCCCGCTCGATCTTCTGGCGGATGCGCGAGATCAGCACGTCGATGCTGCGCTCGAACGGCCCTGCCGTGCGGCCCTGGGTCAGGTCGAGCAACTGGTCGCGCGACAGCACGCGGCCCGGCCGCAGGCAGAGCGCGTGCAGCAGCTCGAACTCCGCGCCCGTCATGGCGATGCGGGCGCCTTCCGGCGACAGCACCTGCCGGAGCGACACGTCCAGCGTCCAGCCCGAGAAGTGCAGGCGGCGGCGCTCGTCCGGGTCGGGTGCCTCGGCGGCCACCCGGCGCAGGATCGCCCGGATCCGGGCGAGCAGCTCGCGCGGATTGAACGGCTTGGCCAGGTAGTCGTCGGCCCCGAGTTCCAGGCCGAGGATGCGGTCGACCTCCTCGGATTTGGCGGTCAGCATCAGGATCGGGATCTGAGAGGCGCTGCGCAGGCGGCGGCACAGGCTCATGCCGTCCTCGCCCGGCAGCATCAGATCGAGCACGATCAGGTCGATCCGAGCCTCCGCCAGCGCCCGGTCCATCTCGTTGCCGTCGCCCGCAAGCGTCACGCGGCAATCGTTGCCGCGCAGGTAGCGGGCGACCAGGGCCGAGATCTCGCGATCGTCCTCGACCACGAGGATGTGGGGTGTGGCGGGTGCGTTCATCGCGAAGGATTCGGCGAGCGGATCGGCGAGCGTCATCAGGTTATTATGCGCCGACGCGGCGATTATTCGAAGATGGTTGCGGGAACCATTTTGTAAGCGCGTGTTTCCAGCTTTGCCGTGCCGCGTGGCCATGAATGCAGCGGTGGGTGAAAGCCGGGGGAACGCATGAGCACGATGGCGCACAAGCCTGATCCGATCGCCCCGAAGCCACCCGAGCTGGCCTCGCCCTGGCACGATCCGGCCCGGGCCGCGCTCCAGGCCGAGGCCCGGGCCTTCGCGCACGACGTCGTCCTGCCGCTTGCTGACGAGCTCGATCCGCAGAAGGCCGAGATGCCCCGCGGGCTCATCGAGGCCATGGCCGAGAAGGGCTGGTTCGGCATCACGATACCCGAGGCGCAGGGCGGCCTCGGTCTCGGGGTCTTCGAATATTGCCTCGTCTCGGAGGAGCTGGCCCGGGCCTGGCTGTCGGTGGGCAGCATCCTGGCCCGGGGCCAGGGCCTCGGCACCCAGACCCTCGACCCCGAGCGCCGGGCGGATCTGCTGCGCCGCTCGGCCCGGGGCCACTGGATCGGCTCGATCTCCCTGTCGGAGCCCAATGCCGGCTCGGATCTGGCCGGCGTGCAGACCCGCGCGGTGCGGGACGGCGACACCTGGGTGATCACCGGCACAAAGCGCTGGGCGGGCTTCGCCAAGGGCGCCGACTTCATCGAGGTCCTCGCCCGCACCCGAGACCCGGAGCCCGGCGAGTCCCGCTCGGCCGGTCTGGAGCCGTTCCTGGTGGTGAAGGAGCGCGACAGCTTCCCGCCCGGGGTGACCGGCCGGGTGATCGACAAGATCGGCTATCACGGCTTCCAGACCTTCGAGCTCGCCCTCGATGGTGTGCGCGTGCCCGAGAGCGACCGGCTCACCGGCCTCTACGGCGACCAGGGCGCCGACGCGGATTCCGGCGGCTTCGCCTCGGTCCAGCGCGGCCTCAACATCGCCCGGGTCCACACGGCGGCCCGCGCCGTCGGCGTGGCGCGCGCGGCGGTGGAGGACACCCAGGCCTACCTGCAGGAGCGGGTCCAGTTCGGCCACCCGATCGGCGATTTCCAGGCCCTGCGCTTTGCGCTCGCCGACATGGCCGCGGAGGTCGCCCAGGCTCGGGCGTTCTGGCAGCAGGTCGCCCACCTGCTCGACCAGGGCGAGCCCGCCGAGAGCGAATCCGCCATGGTGAAGCTTCTGGCGACCGAGATGGCGGTGCGCGTGACGAACCAGGCGATGCAGCTTCACGGCGGCAACGGCTACACCACCGAGCGGCGGGTCGAGCGCTACTGGCGCGACGCGCGCCTGACCACGATCTTCGAGGGCACCAGCGAGATCCAGCGGCGGATCATCAGCGACCGGATGCTGCCGCGGCCCAAGGCCTGATCGGTCGCTCCTGGCTTTAGACCCGTGCGGCGAATCGTCGAGCGGGACTCCCCGCCCGGGGTCGTTTGGCTAACTCACGATAGGTTCGTTCCATGCCGTACCAGCGGCGCGATCGCCTTTCGGAAGCCCTGTGTCCAAGCCCATCAGCGATTACGCCCTCATCGGCGACACCCATTCCTGCGCGCTGATCGCGCGGGACGGCTCGATCGACTGGCTGTGCTGGCCGCGCCACGATTCGCCGGCCCTGTTCCTGAAGCTCTTGGACGACGACAAGGGCGGCGCGTGCAGCCTCGCCTTCGACGGGCTCACCGAGACCGTGCGCCGCTACGTGCCCGACACCAACATCCTGGAGACCACCTTCACCACGTCGACCGGCCGCGCCCGGCTGATCGACGTGATGCCGGTGAATCCGCCGAGCCCCGAGCCCGAAGAGGGGCCAGACGGCGAGGGCGAGAGCCGCCTGATCCGGCTGCTCACCTGCGAGAGCGGGCGGGTCGCCGGCCGGTTCGTGGTGCGGCCGACCTTCGACTACGCACGCCGGCCCTGCACGCCGATCGTCGAGGACCGATCCGTGCTGTTCGAGGCCGGGGATTGGCGCCTGCGCGTCAACGCCTTCCCGGAGCCGCAGCTGCAGGGCGATACGTCCGAGGTCCTGTTCGACCTCGCCGAGGGCGAGACCGCCTACCTGGTCCTGACCCATGGCGAGGACCAGGAAGATGCCTGCATCGAGGATTTCGCCGGGGCCCAGCGCCGCATGGAATCCACGACCGAGTATTGGCGCCGCTGGAGCGCCCGCAGCAGCTACAACGGCGCCTACCGGGACGCGGTGATGCGCTCGGCCCTGTGCCTGAAGCTGCTGACCTACTCGCCCTCGGGCGGCATCGTGGCGGCGGCCACCGCCGGGTTGCCGGAGGCGGTGCCGGGGGACCGCAACTACGATTACCGCTTCACCTGGATGCGCGACGCGGCCTTCACGGTGACGGCCTTCGTAATGCTGGGCTACGTCCGCGAAGCCTCCGAATTCCTGCGCTTCCTGCGCGAGCGCGACGGCTCGTACGGGCGCGAAACCAAGCTGATGTACGGCATCAGCGACGGCATGCCGCCCGAGGAGGTGCTGGAACATCTGGCCGGCTGGGGCGGAGTCGGACCTGTCGTGATCGGCAACCTGGCCGAGGCCCAGGACCAGCACGACATCTACGGCGAATTGCTGCGGGCGCTGTGCGTGTTCCTGGAGGCCGTCGACTACGACCCGCCCGAGAAGGTCAACGACCGCCTGCCCGAGGTGCTCGACAACCTCACCGCCCGGGCGATCCGTCACCGCCACGATGCCGATCACGGCATCTGGGAATTGCGGACCGGCCCGCGTCAGCAGGTCCACACCAAGGCGATGATCTGGGTAGCACTGACGGACGCGGCCCGGATCGGCCGCAACATCGAAGGCGTCCCCGCGGAGAAGATCGCCGAATGGGAGCGGATCGCCGCCGAGATCCGGGCGGAATACCACGACAAGGGCTGGAACCCGGAGAAGCAGGCCTATACCGGGGCCTACGGCTCGCACCACCTCGACGCGGCGGTGCTGCGGGTCGCCCTGTTCGGTGCGCTGGATCCGAGCGACTCGCGTACCCGCTCGACGCTGGCGGCGATCGAGCGCGAGCTGGGCGACGGCGACCTGATCTACCGCTACCGCATGGATGACGGGCTGAAGGGCGACGAGGGCACGTTCACGGCCTGCGCGTTCTGGCGCGTCGGGTGCCTTGCGCTGGACGGGCGGACCCGCGAGGCCAAGGCGGCGTTCGAGCGCCTGATCGCCCGCGGCAACGATGTCGGCCTGTTCGCGGAGGAGATCGACCCGGCCACCGGCGAGCAGCGCGGTAACACGCCGCAGGGCTTCTCTCATATGGCGCTGATCAACGCGGCCCTCCGACTGGAGGACAGCATCGAGCGCTTCGGCCTCGTCGACGCGATCGAGCAACGGGCGGCCGAATAGGTCCATTCACGGACGCATCCGTCAGCCCGCCTGCGTCAGGCGAGATCCGATCTTCCCGGGCGTCGGAAGCGGCACGGATGCGTCAGGTGCCATCTCGTCATTCCGGGCTCGCCTGCCGCCCCGGAATGACGGGGCGTTTGCATGAACGGCGCCAAGCTGTTCGCTTCGATCAGGCTGCGATCCTGATCTCCTCGTCCGACCCGGTATCCGCGCCGGCGCGGCTCGCCTGGAACTCGTCTAGTAGGTCGGCGCCGAGCCCGTCGAGGACCTCCTGCATGGCGGCCTGGACCACCGGATCCTCGTCCTTCGGCTCCGTGCGGTACCAAGCCAGGATCTGTTCGGGCAGCGCGTCGAGGATCGCTCCGACCGGGTTGCGCGGTTCGGCTATGGCCGGCGCGCCATCCGCACGCGCCGCGATCGCGGGCTCGACCGTGGCCTGATCGGGCATCTCCACCGGCGCGGCGATCCCTTCCGCGACGATCTCGACGGCGCTCGCTGGCGCGAAGGCGGTACGCCGCTGGCTTTCGAGGGCGGCGCGCCAGGCGGCGTCCGCAGCTTCGGCCTCGCGGCGGGCGGTCTCGCGCGTCATCGCCTCGGCCGCAACGGCGCGGGCGACCTCCCGAGCCTCGTCGCGGGCGGCCTCGGCCTCGTAGCGGGTCAGCAGCGCGACCACGGCGTGCATCTCGGGCGCCGGCAGGTCCGTGCAGGCGTCGATGGCGGATTCGATCATCCGGCGCGACAGGCCGGCGCCGCGCAGGCCGCCCGCGGCCGCGTGCCGAGCCGCGAGTGCCGCCTGCATGGCCGGCAGCAGAGCCTCCGGCAGCCCGGCCTTGCGGTGCAACTCCGCGAAGGCCCGCGGATCCCGCGAGGAATCCCGCATGGCGCGGGTGATCCCGGCATAATCCTGTCCCGAAAGGTCGGCGAGGGCGGCGTGGACGAAATCGGTCCGGCCCGACAGGACGGCCCGGAGGATCAGGCCCGCGGTGAGCTGCCGGGTGGTGCGCAGATGCGCCACCAGGCGCGCCACCGCGGCGACCCCCGAATCGTCGCAGGTCTCGAGGGCCACGCGCTCGCCCGCCTCGCGGCTCATCCGGTCGCAGCGCTCGGTGCCGATCCAGCCGCGCGCGATCACGAACTGGGACAGCGCCTGGGCAACCGCGAGGCCGATCGTGTAGCGCACCTCCGGCGGCAGATCGGACCGGCGCAGCAGCGCCTCACGCAGGCGGGCTTCGGTGCCGTGGCGCTCGATCATGCGCAGCATCCGGCCCGCGGTGATCTTCGCGGTGGGATTCGCGGCGAGCACCACCAGGGTCCCCAGCTCGCCGATCTCGGCGAGTGCCCCCGACACCGGCGGGGACAGGTGGTGCCGGGCAGCGATCACCGCGCGGGTGGTCTCGTCGCCGAGCGCGGCGGCGTCGACCAGGTCCGCGTCGGTGAGCACCGGCGAGCGGGCCAGGACCAGGCGCGCCACCTCGGGCACGTCGCAGGACAGGGCGACCACCAGCGGCCGCGGCGTGCGGGCCGAGGCGGCACAGGTCTCGGCGAGCGCCCGGCGGACTAGGGGCGACGGGTCGTCCAGCAGCGACAGCAGCGCGGTCTTGGCCTCCCAGGCCTCGTCGGCGGAGAGGTCGCCGTACAGGAAGGCCCGCGCCAGCGCGGTGGTGGCCTCGGCCCTGCGGCCGGCCGAGGCGTTCTGGGTCCAGGCCAGGAACTCGCGGATGATCATGGGCCGCTCCGGGGGGCGAACAGGCTGTTCCTGATGCCGGTGGTGGATCCCGCGGCGGCGAGATCGGCCGGGCGGCGGGGCGGCAGCGGCGGGTTGACCAGGGCGAGGCCTGCCGGCGTCGGCGCCGGTTCTGCGAGCGCGCCGGTGGTCGCGGGCTCGGCGACGGAAGCGACGAGCGGCGCCTCCGCGCCGGAGCGCGGGAAGTAGGTGGGCGCAGGGTGCTGGGTCGGCGGCGCGGCGTTGCGGGCCTGCCAGAGGCGCGCTGCGGCGTCGGAGGCCGCTCCGCGCTGCTCGGTTTGGAACAGGCTGCGCAGGTCGGAGGTGCCGCCGAACGCGGTGGCGGTGCTGGCATAGGCCGTGGCCGCCTGCGTGGGCGGGGCGCCGTCCTGGCGCAGCACGGTCAGGTCGGTGGCGGCGGTGGCACTCTGCACGGCGCCCTGCGCGGCGGCTGCGAGGTTGGCGTAGAGTTCGGCGGCGCTGCGCGGCCGGCCCGTCCGGTCGTAGAACAGGGATCGGTTGGCTGCGGCCGCCTCCGGCAGGTCGAGGGCCGCGGCCCGGGCCGGGAAGGCGCGGGCGGTGGAGATCAGGGCAGCTGCGCCCTTCGCGCCGAGGACATGCGCGGCGTAGAGGTCACCCGCAGTGGGGTCGCGCCCGAGGGCTGACGCGAGGGCGTCGGAATTCTGCTGGGTCAGGGCGCCGGCGAGCGTCGCGGAGATCTTCGGATCGCGCCGCAGGTCGAGGATCGCCTGGCGCTGCTCGGCATCCGGGACCGCGTAGGTGCCGTCGGATTGCCGGGTTATGGCGTCCGCCTGCGCCTGGAGGCCGAGTTTCGGCCCGGCATTCTTCATCACCCCGAGCCAGGTCTGCTCGATGAACTGGAACAGGCCGGTGGCGGAGGAGGTCCCGGCCTTGGCCGCCGGATCGAGGGCGGATTCCCGCCGGGCCGTCGCCAGCAGGTAGTCGAACCCGACGCCGCTCGCCATCGCGCCGTCGCGGATCGCCTGGACCACCGGCCCGGAGGCGGCCGAGCCCGCGGCCGCCCGTGCCTGGGCGGGCGGGCTGCTTTCCGATGGGCTGGACGGCGTGGTGAACAGGAACATCCGGGCGCGCACGGGGTCTGAGGACACCGTGAACCTGCGCCGCTTATGGTAAACAACTCCTCAATCGATGTTGCGCTATGTTATGCGCGCTTCTCCATCATCGACGGAGAACCACGCCCCTCTCCTTGCCGCCTGGAACGTCAGTGGACGGGGATCCGCGACACGGCACGGAACGTGCCGCAGCGAACACGCCGCCCGCTGTCCCGGCCCGGATCCCGGGTCGCATCACGCCGGTGCCGTATGCGTGCGGGAAGGGGCGGTGCAAAACGTCCACCCCTCGGCATCGTCAGGTTCAACGGCGGCTTCAGGATCCGCTGAACTCGGCCGCACCCTTGGGCCGGCGCATCTGGAAGCGGGTTTCCGCGGTGGCATGGAAATAATCGAAATACCCGCCGCGCATGATGGGATGCATCGCGGCGGTGTCGACCATGCCGTCCGAGACGAACCGCTCATCGACGTAGATCGACACGACCTGGCCGATCACCAAGAAGTTCTCCGCCTTGCCGCCGCCGAGCGGCACCAGCGGGACGGTCTGGAGCCAGCGGCACTCCAGGGCGGCGGGCGAGGCCGCCACCCGGGGCGGGCGCACCTTCTGCGATGGGGCGGTCTCCAGGTTGGCGAACGCGAACTCGCTTTCGCCCCGCGGCAGGGGCGCCGAGGAATCGTTCATCCCGTCGCGCAAGTCCCAGGTCGCCAGGCTGCACACGAACTCCGCGCCCTCCTCGGCGAAGGTCATGGCGTCCTTCCGACCCGAGGACGAGAACGCCACCATGTCGTCGGCGACCGCGTTGAAGAACGAGTAGGGCGCGAGGTTGAGCTTGCCCTCGCGGCTCATGGCGCTGATCCAGCCGATCGGCCGCGGCGCCACGATCGCCTTGAGGGGGTTGTGGGGAAGCGCGCGGTTCTCGCGCGGAATCTCGAGATCGTAATGCACGAATGCGCCTTCTGAGACGGACCGCACTCAGAGATAGGTCACGATCTCGGAAAGACTCGGCCGCGGGCGATCTGACGGCACCTCGCGGGCCCGGCCGATATGCACGAACCCGGCGAGCTTCTCGGACGGCGCAAGGCCCAGCCCATCCAGCACGCGGCGATCGTAGGCGTACCATTCCGTCAGCCACGACGTGGCGAAGCCCGAGGCGTTGGCCGCGACTACGAGGTTCATGGTGGCGGCGCCGACCGAGAGAAGCTGCTCCCATTCGGGGATTTTCACGTGCGGGCCGGTGCGGGAGACGACCGCGACGGTCAACGGCGCGTGCATCAGGCGGCCGCGCTCCTGGGCGAGGCGCTCCGGGCTCGCTTCGGGATTGTCGGCCGCGAACGTGGCCGCGATGACGTCTCCGACCCGCTCCCGCGCCGCCTCGGCGATCACGATGAACCGCCAGGGGGCCAGCTTGCCGTGGTCGGGCACCCGGGAGGCCACGGTCAGGATGGTCTCGAGCTGCGCGCGGTCCGGCCCCGGGCCGTCCAGCAGCAGCGGCGGGACCGAACGGCGCGTCTTCAGGAGGTCGAGGGTGGCAGTCATGCGTCCTGTCCCGCGGATGAATCGGGACCCGGATGTGGCACGCAGGGGCACCCGGGGGAAGACCGTGCGGCCTTGCCGCCGCCATGGTCCCGAGGCACAGGCGGAACCGGACTGGGACTGGATGAGGATTCAACGGATGCGCACGAGGCTTGCCGCGATGGCGTTGGCAATTCTCTCGCCCTCCCTCTTGCCCGCGGATGCGCGCGCGCAGCAGGGCGTGTTCCAGAACCGCCTCGGCGATCCCCTGCCATCCCCGTCGATCACCAGCCCGACCCTGCCGCCCAACATGCCACCGGCCGAGCCCGAGGCGCAGCTGTCGCTGTCGGCGCTGCTGTCCGGAGCCGGGGTGCCGCTGCGCAAGGGCCTGGCTTGGCGCATCTATGAGGATCGCGGCGACGGCACCCGGCCTTCGATCGTGGGCCGCTCCACCGAGGCCGAGCCGAACTTCACCCTGCCCCCGGGCGCCTACGTGGCGACCGTCACGTACGGCTTCGCCAGCGCCTCGAAGCGCATCGTGATGGGCGGACAGCCGGCCACCGACACCCTCCGGGTCGCGGCCGGCGCACTGAAGCTCGCTGGGGCCGTGGGCGACCAGAAGATCCCGCCCGCCCAGGTCGTGTTCTCGGTGTTCGTGCCGGTGGGGACCAATTCCGAGGGCCGCCTCGTACGCTCCGGCATCAAGGCCGGGGAGATCCTGCGACTGCCCGAGGGCACGTATCACGTGGTCTCGACCTACGGGGAGTCCAACGCGATCCAGCGCGCCGACCTGCGGGTCGAGAACGGCAAGGTCACCGAGGCGACGCTTAATCACCGCGCCGCCACCGTCACCCTCAAGCTGGTCGCAGCCTTCGGGGCCGAGGCCTATGCCGGCACCGCCTTCTCGGTCCTCACCCCCGGCGGCGACACCATACGCGAGGCGATCGGCGCATTCCCGCAGGTGACCCTCGCCGAGGGCGACTACGTGCTGATCGCCCGGCATGACGGGCAGGTCTACACCCGCGAGTTCAAAGTCGAGAGCGGGCTGGACCGGGACATCGAGGTGGTGGCGAAGTCCGGCTGAGCGGTCTGTTCAGGCCATACGCCGCGCCAGGGCCACGCAAACCGCGACTGCGAGGGCCGCCCCGATCATCGCGGGCTCGATCCGCTCGCCCAGGACCAGTGCGGCCACCCCCAGCCCCATGAACGGCTGCAGAAGCTGGAGCTGCCCGATCGCCGCGATGCCGCCCCGGGCCAGCGCCCGGTACCAGAACACGAACCCGATGAACATGCTGAACAAGGCGACGTAACCCAGGCCGACCCAGGCCGGCAGCGGGATCGCGCCGGGATGTGCAGGGCTCAAGACCAGCGCCAGCGGCAGGGAGAGCGGCAGAGACAGGACGGTGGCCCAGGCGATCACCTGCCAGCCGCCGAGCCGCCGTGCCAGCTTTCCGCCCTCCGCATAGCCGAGGCCGCAAACCAGGATCGCCGCCAGCATGAAGGCGTCGCCGGGACCCGGCGGCCCGTCGAGCCCGCGCGCCGCGAACCCCACCGTCACGAGGGCGCCCAGGATCGACAGTATCCAGAACGCCGACGAGGGGCGCTCGCCCGACCGCAAGGCTCCGAACAGGGCGGTGGAGAGCGGCAGCAATCCGACGAAGACCGTCCCGTGGGCCGCGTTGACGGTGCGCAGGGCGAGCGCCGTCAGGAGCGGGAACCCGACTACGACACCAGCCGCCACGATGGCGAGCGCCCCCATGTCGCTCCGGCGGGGCCAGGTCTCCCGCAGGACAAGCAACGCGGCTGCCCCCGCGAGCCCGGCCAGGGCCGCCCGCGCGGCGCTGAGGAACAGCGCGTCCATGCCGGTGAGCGCCAGCCGGGTCGCCACCAGGGAGCCGCTGAAGATCGCGACGCCGACCAGTCCGTCGATCCACGCGCCCGGTTTTGCCGAGGCCAGGTTTCGCCCGGTGCCTGGGTTGGTCAACGCCGTCGATGCTTGCCCGGATCGTGCCACGACTGTCCCCTCGGTCTTGATCCGCCGGGACATGCACTTGCTGCGCGTGCTCAGATAGGGACGGTTCGGTCTGGCTCGGCCGAACTGTACCGGCCGCGCGGCAGGACACGCGCGCTGACCGGGCGATAGGGCCCCATGGTTCCATGTTCCGGTGATTAACATTTCTGCGATCTCGCGGAACGATGCGTGCAGGCAGGCCCTTTCCCCGCGCCCATCCCGGGCCGCTGGAGATCTCGATGCGCCGCCTCGTCCTCGCTACCCTCGCCGCTGCTGCCCTCGCCGGACCCGCCCTCGCGGCGAATACCACGCCCCCGACGGCGGCCCCCAAGTTCGAGAGCGTGCCGCAGGATGCGGTGCTGAGCTACAACCTGATCGGCCTCAACATCACCGACGCGCAGAACAACACCGTCGGTGAGATCAAGGACATCGCGATCCACAACGAGAAGGTCGTCGGCTACATCGTCTCGGTCGGCGGCTTCCTCGGCATGGGCGAGCATTACGTCGCCGTCTCCCCGGCCTCCGTGGCCCTGGGCTACGATGCCGACGCGAAGAAGTGGAAGGCGATCATCGGCGCGACCAAAGAGCAGCTGAAGTCCGCGCCGGAGTTCAAGTACGACGGCAAGTTCAAGCGCTGAGCGTCTGACGGGGCTGCCGGCGGTACGAGCTGGCCGGCGGCCCCGGTTCTTCTAGCTGATCCCGGCGATTTATCGCAGCGGATGCTTCGAGATTGCCGTCAAGCATGGTGCAGGCAGATAGGCGCCCGATCTAGTGCGTCACCCGATCCGCTTGCAGCGCCTCACGCGCCATCCGGTTGACCAGCGCGTCCCGCTTGGCCTGGCGCAAAATGATGCGGGCCGCTGCCCTGGCGTTGGCCGCGCGTAGCGTCGCCTGCGGCCCGCCTTCGCGCATCACGCGACAGGCCAGAGCCCGAAACCATTTCACGTTGGCGAGCGCGGCGGCTCTCCGGCTGATCGGGCCACCAACGTCGAGTGGCTTCTCTACTGTGGCAGCGGCCATTGGCTCAATCCTGGACTGCTTTTCGCCGCTTGTCCGCGAATGAGACAAGAAATGGCGATGCTGCTCAGACTCGGCAATAGTGGTGCCGGCCGATGATTTTAGAAAACGACACAGATCAGGGTTCCCGACGGTGCGCGGACGCACGCGCCCATCCGATGCCGCTGGAGGCTGACTCAGGCGGTTCGGCGAGCGATGCAGCCCCCGGGCGACCAGATGGCGCGCAGGCGGAACCTTTACCTCGACGCGCGGTAGGACCCGCAGTGCAGAATGCGATTTCATGACGAGGATGCGTGTGTCGGAGAACTTCCCGCGCTCGACTGCCAGCATCGCCGGGCATCCCATTCACCCGATGCTTGTGCCGATCCCGATCGTCTGCTTCGTCGGCACCTTTGTCACCGATATCGCTTATTGGGCGACCGCCAACATGCAATGGGCGAATTTCTCGGCCTGGCTGTTGAGTATCGGATTGATCGCCTCGGTGTTCGCGGGCCTCGCCGGCGTGATCGATTTCCTCGGCAGCCGGTCGATCCGGCGCCTGCGACCGGCTTGGATCCATGCGGTCGGCAACGTCCTCGTACTCGCTCTGTCGATCGTCAACGTGTTCGTGCACAGCCGGGACGCCTACACCTCGGTGGTGCCGACCGGCTTGGCGCTCTCCGGAACCGTGGTCGTGGTCCTGCTGGTGACGGGCTGGAGCGGCGCGGACTTGATCCATCGCCATCGCGTGGGCGTGCGGCCGGGAACACGAGCATGAGCCGGAAACGCTATCTCCTCGCCGCAGCCGCGCTGCTGCCGCTGTCGGCTTGCGGACCGGATCCTATCGATCCCCAGACCCAGGTCGGCCCGAATCCGCCCCTGCCAGACCTGCACCAGTACCTGTTGCCGCCGATGCACGTATCCCGGTCGGTGGGCTGGAAGGACGGTGAGGTTCCGCAAGTCGCAGCGGGTCTGCAGGTGAAGGCTCTGGCGACCGGCCTGAAAGGCCCGCGCTCGCTCCTCGTCCTGCCCAACGGCGATGTCCTGGTGGCCGAGAGCGGAGGCCCGACGCCGCCGATCAACCGGCCGAAGGAGATCGTCATGGGCTGGCTGGAGAGCCTGTCCCATCCCGCCGGCGAAGCGGGCCAGCGCATCACCCTGCTGCGCGATACCGACGGAGACGGCGTGGCGGAGACGCGGACCGTCCTGCTCGACAAGCAGAACGCGCCCTTCGGCATGGTGCTCGTCGACGACGCGCTCTACGTCGCCAACACCGATGCGGTGATGCGCTTCCCGTACACGGCCGGCACGACCCAGATCACCGAGCCCGGCGTCAAGCTCACCGAGCTGCCGGCGGGCCGGATCAACCATCACTGGACCAAGAGCCTGACCGCCAGCCCGGACGGCACCAAGCTCTATGCCGGCGTCGGCTCGAACAGCAACATCACGGAGAACGGCATCGACGAGGAGAAGGACAGGGCCGCGATCTGGGAGATCGACCGCGCCACGGGCGCCCACCGGCTCTACGCGACCGGCTTGCGCAACCCCAACGGTCTCACCTTCGAGCCGCAGACGAAGACGCTGTGGTGCGTGGTCAACGAGCGCGACGAACTCGGTCCCGACTTGGTCCCTGATTACATGACCTCGGTAAAGGACGGCGGCTTCTACGGCTGGCCGTACAGCTACTGGGGCAGCCATCTCGATCCACGGGTGATGCCGCAGCGCCCCGACCTGGTCGCCCAGGCGATCATGCCCGATTACGCGCTGAGTTCGCACGTCGCCCCGCTGGGGATGGCATTCGCCACCGGAACGGGCCTGCCCCAGGCCTACCGGAGCGGGGCGTTCGTCGGCGAGCACGGCAGCTGGAACCGCGATCCGTTGAACGGCTACAAGGTGGTCTACGTCCCGTTCGAGAACGGAAAGCCCGCCGGCAAGGCTCAGGACGTGGTCACCGGCTTCCTCAACGCGGACAAGCAAGCGCGCGGCCGACCGGTCGGGCTGGCGATCGACGGCCAGGGTGCCCTGCTCATCGCGGACGATGCCGGCGGCACGGTGTGGCGGGTCACGGGATCGGGCGCGCGCTCTGAGGCGCAGCCGCCCGCAATCGTACGATGATCCCGGCCTCGTCGTCCCGGAGCTCCCGTTACGTGGCGTGGGAAGAATCCATGACCGGGAGGACTGCATCGTGACGCTATTTAGCCGGTCGCCAACCGCGATCAGCGATGAGGGGCGCCACGCGCGAGACCGCGGAGAGCCGCTTTCGGCCAATCCCTATCCCGAAGGTTCGAACGAGCACCGCACCTGGGCGCGGGGGTATCGGATCCCCGATCACGAGGCGTCGGATCCGGCGTCCGATCGGCAAACTGAAGACGTTGGGCGCACGCGGTCGTCGTAATCGCGCGTTGCAATGAGGCGCGGCGTCGCTGACCCGGTTGTCCGCGGAGCCGCTGTTACAGCTAGTGCGTCAGGGTCTTGGCGGAACCGGCTCCATGGACTCGTCCTCGCCGCGTGCCGCGAACGGAGCTGCGGCTCCGAAGCCGATGACGGCATCGTCGAGAAGCGTATCGAGCGTGTCGGCGACCCAGGTCGCGCCGTCGAGCATGGCTATCAGGATGGCATGCATCGCTTGCCTCCCCGCACAGGGGTTTTGGGCTGGCAGGGGCAACGGAGCGCCGGGTTGCTGGGCGTTCCGTCGCCGGGTCCGATTAGCATCAGACGAAGTGGTTCGGCAGGGCGAGGCTCAAGGCCTGCACGTACGAGCCGGCCAGGATCGCAACGGTGGCGATCGTCGCGGCGGCGGCAATGGTGAGGCGGAATGCAAGGGGCATTGAAAGTCTCCATCAGGTCCGCGACTGTGTTCGCGGTGTGACCCTGATGTATGCCTAAGCTTTCCAGGCGGACGTGCTTCGGCACACCTGGGCCGTGATCGGGTTCGCCCGCATATGGTTCAGCGATTGCGGTGAAGCAGGCTCGCGGCCGCGCCCAGGCTCGAGCCGACCGCGAAAACCGCCAGCAACGTCGCGACGCGTGCTCCGGTCGGGTTCTGCTGCAACGTCAGCAAATGGAGCAGGTCCCGGACGATCAGCAAGCCGCAGGCGACCGATCCCAGCGCGGCCAGGAACGCCAAGACCTTGACCATTGCGGGATCCGCGTAGCCGCTGAGCGAAGTCCGCAATCTGGCTCTGGCGCCCTCCGGGACGAGCGGCTGGCTGTCGACGTGGTCAACCGATCGTTGCTGGGAACGCAAGACTTCGCTGGGGCCGACGCGCGCACCGGATCGGACTGCGCGCATCCGGCCTGCGATCCTGGCGGCCCCGCCGTTCGTTCAGGCCGCGCGCACGGTGGCGAGGAAGCGGCCCACCTCGGCTGAGAGGTGCTCGGACTGGCGCGAGAGTTCCGATGCCGCGCCCAGGACCTCGCTCGCCGCCGATCCGGTCTCCTCCGCGGCGCTGGCGACGCCGGTGATGTTGCTGGTCACCGCCCCGGTCCCCATCGCGGCCTGGCTGACGTTGCGAACGATCTCCTGGGTCGCCGCGCCCTGCTGTTCCACGGCGGCGGCGATCGAGGTCGTCACGCCGCTGATCTCCTGGATCCGCATTGCGATCGAACCGATCGCCGTGACGGCCTGGCCGGTGGAAGCCTGGATACGGGCGATCTGACCCGAGATCTCCTCGGTGGCCTTGGCGGTCTGCTCGGCCAGCGCCTTCACCTCGGAGGCGACGACGGCGAAGCCGCGTCCGGCGGCGCCGGCCCGGGCCGCCTCGATGGTGGCGTTCAAGGCCAGCAGGTTGGTCTGCCCGGCGATCGACGAGATCAAGCCGACCACGTCGCCCACCCGGGCCGCCGCCGTACTGAGCTCCTGCACCAGGACGGCGGTCTGATCCGCCTCGCTGACGGCGCGCTGCGCCAGGCTGGCCGAGCCGTCGACCTGGCGGCCGATCTCCTGGACCGACGAGCCGAGCTCCTCGGCGGCCGCCGCCACGGTGTTGACGTTGCTGGCGGCCTCCTCGGCCGCGGCCGCCACCGCGCCGGACTGCGCCGAGGTCTGGCCGGCCATGGCCGACATCGCCTCCGCGGTTGCCTGAAGCTCGGTGGCGGAGGCCGAGACCAGGCCGATGATGCCGCCGACCGCCTGCTCGAAGGTTTCGGCCATCTGGCGCATGCCGGTCTTGCGCTGCGCCTCGGCGGCGAGCCGGGCCTCGGCCGTCTCGGCCTCCAAGGCCTTCATCTGGATCAGCCCGTCCTTGAAGACCTGCACGGCGTCCGCGATCGTGCCGACCTCGGTCCGGGCGCCCTGGTGCGGGATCGTGACCGACAGGTCGCCGGCGATCAGGGCCTGCATCGGCTGCACCACGGACTGGATGCCGCGCGTGACCCCCAGGACGATCACCGCCCCCGACAGCACCGAAAGAATCAGGGCGAGCCCGATCGCGATCAGGGTCACCGTGCGGGTCTCCTCGAAGACTGTCAGACCCTGGGCCTCAGCGGCGCTGGCGCCTTCGTTGTTGAGGGCGATCAGCTTCTCGAGCGCGGTGGAGACGGCACGACGGGGCGCGAGCCCGTTCGTCTCGTAGAGTGCGTAGGCCTGCGCCTTGTCGCCCCGGCGCGATAGGGCCAGCACCTGGTCCCGGACAGCCCGGAAGGCGTCCGATGCACGGCTCAGCATCGCGTCCAATGCCTGCTCTTCGGGTGAGCTGATCAGGGTGCGATAGAACTTGGCCTTGTCGTCCACGGATCTGTCGAAGCTGCCAATGTCCTTCTCGATGGTGGCCAGCAGCGCCGGATCAGTCGCCTGCGTGTGACGCAGGAGAAGCCCACTGCTCCGGGCCGTCAGCGTGTTGATCTCGCTGAGCGTCCTGATGCTCGGCAGCCAGTTCGTTTCGATGGCGACGGTCTGATCGCGCAGCTTTTGCGTGCTCACGAGCCCGAGTATGCCCAGGCCGACCACGAAAACGGTCAGAGTGGCGAACGCCACAATCAATTTCGTGCGGATGGAGACAGATTGCAGCGTCACGGCACCCTCGAAATGCAGCGGAATAGGAACATTGCGCAAGCTGCAGCCGCGAATGCTTAACCAACAGATCTTAACAACCGCTGATTGCTCTGCACTTGGAGTTACGATGAGGCCCGGTGCGGGATCCGCGGGGTCATCGACGACCGACCGATCTGCGGTTGAGAAGCCAGCCCTGCGCGGCCGGATCACCGTTTCGGGATGCCAGGATCGGCCAGATGCCGGAACGCGCTCGGTGCCATCCCGTATCGATCCCTGAACCGCCGGGAGAAATGCGCCTGGCTGGCGAAGCCGCAGCCATAGGCCAGGGTGCCGAGGGACAGATGTCGACACCCCGGGTCGGCCAGGCGCTTGGCAGCGGCCTCCAGCCGGCGCTGCCAGATCCAATCGGAGATGTGCTGCCCGTGCTCGTGGAACAGTTCCTGAAGGCGGCGCAGCGAAACGCCGACGATCGCCGCGAGCTGGGGCGGGTCCAGGGTCAGGTCACCGAGGTTGGCCTCGACATGGGCTTTGGCCCGCTGGACCACGACGGTGCCGTGCAGTGGCCGGGGCACCTCCTTGGCCAGGCGCTCAGCGATGCTGGCCGCGATCAGGTCCACGACGATGGCCGACATCCGCTGGGCGACGTCGGCCGTGAGCACGTTCTCGAGTTGGAGCAACGTGTCGAGGAACGTCGTCACGAGGCGCGCGCTGCCGAGATGCTCTCCGATGGTCAGGGCCGTGAAGTGACGGGCATCACCGAGCAGGTTCTCCAATCAGTCCCGGGGGATTTCCAGGAGCAGGGATCGGGACGATCCGGACGTCTGGCGGACGGACGGGCTTGCCCGATCCAGGACGGTGATTTCGCCGGGCTGCAGCACGGCCTGGCGCCCGAACTGCTCGCACATCGACGTTCCGGACAGCTTGACCGTGACGGCGAGGGTATCCCGCTTGTGGCTTCGCCGGAGCGTGGCCGGGGTCGATTCCACCCTTACGGCACTGGACGTCGAGCGGGTGATCAGCAGCGAGCCGAGATCTGTCCCTTCAAAAAGGCCGCGGAAGTGGCCATCGTCTACCCGATACAGTTCGGCCGGCATCAAGCGGCTCGTGGCGAAATCTCTCCAGAGATTGAAATTTGTATTCGATTGATCGCCGACCGCCGAGAAAATGGTTTTCATTGATGCGCAGATCGATCCGGTAGCCCTCATCGAGGATTGTCGGATTATCCATCATCGCAAACAGAAATGGTAGGTTTTATAATCAACCTGACAAATTAGGGTTGATTCGCTGCATTCCCGTTCTTAGACTATATAGATGTGTTTTGGTCACAAAAATGTAAACATTAATCTGATCAGCGAAGCATGATTAAAAACGATTAAAATATCTTATTTGTATGAGTTAAAAAGTCGCGCCGCATCGACCTGTGCGCCGTGCGGCTTTCGGCAGCGTTCCAGGACGATGCCGTTATCCAACCTATCGCGGTATGTCGGTTGATATCGGTCTCAAGGCTGGCCGTTATCAGACAGTGGCAGGGGGGGGCGCGGCGCTGACGGCGGCGCTGACGGGACGGGCTCTGGCCCCGTTCGAGTTGCGATCGCGGCGCCGCGATCCATCAATCCGCAATCGGTGGTCCGGCATCGTCGGGGGCTGGCCGCTGCGCCGGCCTGGGCTTGCGCGCCGGCTTGGCCGGTTGGACGGTCCTGGCCTGCGGCGGCGTCCGCACGGCAGGCCGTTGCGGTGGCCTCGGTGGCCGAGCGATCTGGACGTTCTTCGGCGCGGCATCGGGCGTTCCAGTCGGCGCGGCGCTGGGGTTCGACGGCGGCGCGACGGCGGACCGGTTGTTCGGCGCCCCTCGCGGCGGCTGAGCCGCGCTCCCGGCCACCGAAGGCGCCGCCTGCCCGGCCGGTAGCGCCCGCGCAGCAGCGGCGGCCGCCGCGGGCTGCGGTGCGGCCTCGCAGGTCTGGCCGCAATTGCTGACGACCGCCTCTACAGTCTTGCCGTCGATGGTCGCCGACACGATGCACCGGCTCGGATGATAGACGAGTTCGTACTGGAACCTGCCCTTCTCGTCCGACTCGGTGCGGAACTTGTCCTCCAGCACCACCGGCACATGCGGACGCTCCGTAGTTCCGACGATGTAGAGCCGGCCCGTCGCGATCGCCGCGAGGGTGATCTCCGGCGCCGCCGAAGCGGGTCCGCACCACGCCAGGGCGCCTGCTCCTGCCGCGGCGACAATCGAGGCGAAACGAACCAACCGACAAATCTCCGAGTTCAGCCCGCGATATGCGAAAGCCAGACCATCTTCAGGCGGAGATAGTTCTAAACCCGAAATTGCACAGGCAGAACAAATTGTCTTCAGCTCTGTCGCCAAAGAATTGTTTTCGTTGTGCGTGGGTTGCGGCACGACGATGCAAAGCCGCCACGGCCCCGCGCCGCCTGTGCGGCGTCGATCCTACGAATGAGACTGTGAGGACCGTTCCGGGAAGTCTTGGTGGGCGCACTAGGGTTCGAACCTAGGACCCGCTGATTAAGAGTCAGCTGCTCTACCAACTGAGCTATGCGCCCGATCGCGTCTGCGACCCGCCCCGGTGGCCACCAAGTCCGTCCGGGGTGGCGGGCTGATACCAACGCATCCGGGGGCTGTCCACCCCCGGATGCGGGTTTTTTGCTATTCTGCTGCCGCGTGCTGTGCATGAACCCGCACGGCGTGGGCCGCGAGCTTGTTCAGGGCCGAGAGATAAGCCTTCGCGGACGCCACCAGCGTGTCCGGGTCGGCACCCCGGGCGGTGACGCTGCGGTCGCCGTCGCGCAGGCGTACCGAGACCTCGGCCTGGGCGTCCGTGCCGCCGGAGACCGCCTGCACCTGGTACAGCTCCAGTTCGGCCTTGTGCGGCACCAGGGCGGTGATCGCGTTGAACACCGCGTCCACCGGTCCGTTGCCATCGGCTTCCTCGATCCGGGTGCCGTCCTCGTCGGCGATGCGCAGGGTGGCGCGCTGGGGGCCCCGCGTGCCGGCGATGACCGAGAGCGAGACCAGGCGGATCCGGTCATGGGCGGTGGCGAGGTTCTCGTCGACCAGGGCCTCGATATCCTCGTCGTAGACGTGCTTCTTGCGGTCGGCCAACGCCTTGAACCGCTCGAACGCGTCCTGGAACTGGTTGTCGGACAGGTGTAGGCCGAGGTCGTCGAGCTTGGAGCGGAACGCCGCCCGCCCCGAGTGCTTACCCATCACCAACGCGGTCTTGCTCAGGCCGACCGAGGCCGGCGTCATGATCTCGTAGGTCTCGGCGTTCTTGAGCATGCCGTCCTGGTGGATGCCGCTCTCGTGCGCGAAGGCGTTGCGGCCGACGATCGCCTTGTTGAACTGCACCGGGAAGTTGGTGGCGTGGCTCACCAGCTTGGAAGCGCGGGTCAGCATGGTCGATTCGATTCCGGTCTCGTAGGGCAGCACGTCGGCGCGGGTGCGCAGCGCCATCACGATCTCCTCGAGCGCGGCGTTGCCGGCCCGCTCGCCGATCCCATTGATCGTGCACTCGACTTGCCGGGCGCCGCCCTCGATGCCGGCGAGCGAGTTGGCGATCGCGAGGCCGAGGTCATTGTGGCAATGGACCGAGAACACCGCTTGGTCGGCGTTCGGCACCCGCTCGCGCACCGCCGCGAACATGTCGCGGTACTCGGACGGCGTGGCGTAGCCCACTGTGTCGGGCAGGTTGATCGTGGTGGCGCCGGCGTTGATCGCGGCCTCGACGCACCGGCACAGGTAGTCGATCGGCGTGCGGGTCGCGTCCATGGCCGACCATTCCACGTCCTCGACGAGGTCGCGCGCTTGAGCCACGGTCTTGAGGATGATCTCCAGCACCTCGTCCTGGGTCTTGCGCATCTGGTGCGCGAGATGGATCGGCGAGGTCGACACAAAGGTGTGGATCCGTCCGCGCTTGGCGTGCCGCACCGCCTCGCCGGCCCGGGCGATGTCGGCGGGAATCGCGCGGGCTAAGCCCGCGATGGTGGCGCGCTTGGTGCGCCGGGCGATCTCCGACACAGCCTCGAAGTCGCCGATCGAGGCGATCGGGAAGCCCGCCTCAATGATGTCGACGCCCATCGTGTCGAGGAGCTCGGCGACCGCCAGCTTCTCGTCATGGGTCATGGTGGCGCCGGGGCACTGCTCACCGTCGCGCAAGGTGGTGTCGAAGATGACGATGCGTTCGCGGGCGGCGGTGGTGCTGGTGGTGGTCATGGCTTTACCCTGTCGCGGGCCGCCCGGCATATTGCGCGGAGCGGCGTGGTGCCCCGGGAGGGGCTGAGGTTCGCGAGTTCCGAAAATCCCCTGAAGGCCCAGGCGCGCGCGCCCGGACGGCCCTCAGGGGCGGGTAAGCAGAAGCGGAAGACGAAGCCGGGCACCAGGCGCGCGCAACCGCAACGCCGACGAAGCGGCGTGGGCGGTCTCGGACGCTGAGCCGGCTCTGGCCAAGGCTCGTCTCTCCCGGGTGAGTCGCGGACGGCGTGAAGCGGCATCCGCGCGAAGGGCCGCAGAGGTAGCCCCCGCGTGCCGGAAACACAAGGGCCGCCCTTGCCCGCCGCCTTGCCAAGCGCGGTCCGCCCTGGATAAAGCCCGCCGGCACGTCGAGAGAGAACCCGCGAGACCGCCATGGCCAGCTACAAGCTCCTGCTCCTGCCCGGCGACGGGATCGGCCCGGAGGTCGCGGCCGGCATGCAGGTCGTGCTCGGCGCCCTGAAGGAGACCGGCCTCGCCACGTTCGAGACCGAGACCGATCTCGTCGGCGGTTGCGCCCTCGATGCCCACGGCAGCCCGCTCTCGGACGAGACGCTGGCGCGCGCCAGGGCGGCGGACGCGATCCTGCTCGGTGCGGTCGGCGGTCCGAAATGGGCGGGCGTGTCCTACGAGAATCGTCCCGAGGCCGGCCTGCTGCGGCTGCGCAAGGATCTGGAGCTGTTCGCCAACCTGCGGCCGGCGATCTGCTACCCGGCGCTCGCCGATGCCTCCGCGCTCAAGCGCGAGCTGGTCGAGGGCCTCGACATCATGATCGTCCGCGAGCTGACCGGCGGCGTCTATTTCGGGGAGCCCAAGGAGATCACCATCCTGGAGGACGGCTCGAAGCGGGCGGTCGACACCCAGGTCTACACGACGGGCGAGATCGAGCGGATCGCCAAGGTCGCCTTCGATCTGGCGGGCAAGCGTTCCGGCCGGGTGGCCTCGGCCGAGAAGCACAACGTCATGAAGTCCGGCGTTCTCTGGAAGGAGGTCGTCACCAAGGTTCATGCCGAGCACTACGCCGACATCGAGCTGGAGCACATCCTGGCCGACAACTGCGCCATGCAGCTGGTACGCAGGCCGAAGCAGTTCGACGTGCTCGTGACCGACAACCTGTTCGGCGACGTGTTGTCCGACCTCGCCGCGATGCTCACCGGCTCGCTGGGCATGCTGCCCTCGGCGTCGCTGGGCGCGGTGGATGAAAGCGGCGTGCGCCGGGCGCTCTACGAGCCGTGCCACGGCTCGGCACCGGACATCGCCGGGCAGGACAAGGCGAACCCGATCGCCATGATCGGCTCGCTGACCATGTGCCTGCGCTACTCGTTCGGCCTCGGCGAGGCCGCGGACGCGCTGGACGGCGCCGTCATGGACGCGTTGGCCGGGGGGGGCCGTACCGCCGATATCGCCGGCGAGGGCACCAACGCGATAGGCACACGCGCCATGGCGAACGCCGTGGCGGACGCCCTGCGTGCCCGCGTCGGCTGAGGATCTGGCTCCGTCCGCGTCATAGGACGCATGGCGGATGGGCGCGGCCTTCGCTAAGACGCGCGGACGTGAGGAACGGGAGCGTCATGAAGGCCGGGGACGGGGCGACGGAGCGCGAAGGCGCAGATTTCGGTTTCGAGCGCGTGTCGCTCGACGAGAAGCAGGGGCGCGTCGACAGCGTCTTTCACTCGGTCGCCCGCCGCTACGACGTCATGAACGACCTGATGTCGGCGGGCCTGCACCGGGCCTGGAAGGCGCAGCTCGTGTCGATGCTGCGGCCGCCGCAGGGCCGGCCGTTCGCGCATCTCGACGTCGCCGGCGGCACCGGTGACGTCGCGTTCCGGGTCCTGGCCGCGGGCGGGCCGAAGACGCGGGTCACGGTGCTCGACATCAACGAATCGATGCTGCGCGTCGGCGCCGAGCGGGCCCGGGAGAAGGTCGAGGGCGCGGGCGACCGGATCGCCTTCGTCACCGGCAACGCCGAGACGCTGCCGCTGCCGGACGCCGCCTTCGACGCTTACACGATCGCGTTCGGCATCCGGAACGTGCCGCGGATCGAGACTGCCCTCGCCGAGGCGCGCCGCGTGTTGAAGCCCGGCGGCCGGTTCCTGTGCCTCGAATTCTCCGCCGTCGACATCCCGCTGCTCGACAGGATCTACGACGCCTATTCCTTTCACGTGATCCCGCGGATCGGTGCCCGGGTCGCCGGCGATGCCGAATCCTACCGGTACCTGGTCGAATCGATCCGGAAGTTCCCGAGCCGGGGTGCGTTCAGCGGCATGATCGAGCGCGCCGGCTTCCGCCACGTCACGGACCGGCCGCTCTCGGGCGGGATCGTGGCGATCCATTCCGGCTGGAAGGTCTCCTGATCTTGGCCGTCGAGCGCGATCTGATTCCCACCCCTGCATTGGGGGGCGGGAAGGTCTCGGTGCGTCCATGATCGGCGCCGCGATCAACCTGTTCCGCGGTGCCCGGGTCGGTTTCGTCCTGGCCCGGGAGGGGGCGCTCGCCCTCGCCGACCCGTCCGAACTGCCGGCCCACCTGCGCTTCGCCCTGAAGCTCGGACGGTCCCTGGAGCGCCGGGGTCTGGATGACGGCGCCGCCGGCCTGTCGTCGGCCCTGACACGGCTCGGTCCGTCCTACGTGAAGTTCGGCCAGTTCCTGGCGACCCGCCCCGATATCGTCGGCATGCAGGCGGCCTCGGACTTGGAACGCTTGCAGGACCGGGTACCGCCGTTCCCCCAGGCGACCGCCCTGAAGGTGGTCGAGATGGCGTTGGGCAAGCCGGTTCACGCGCTGTTCGTGTCGTTCAGCGAGCCGATCGCCGCCGCCTCGATCGCGCAGGTCCACAAGGCCGTCGTGCAGGATGCCGACGGCACGCAGCGGGCGCTAGCCGTGAAGGTGATGCGCCCGGGCGTGCGCGAGCGCTTCATGCGCGACCTCGAAGTCATGCGGTTCATGGCCCGGGTGGTGCACGCCCTCTCTCCGCAGGCCGAGCGGCTGCGCCCGCGCGAGGTGGTCGAGATCCTCGCCCGCTCGGTGCTGATGGAGATGGATTTCCGCCTGGAGGCGGCCGCCGCCTCGGAGATCGCGGAGAATACCCGGGACGACCTCGATTTTCGGGTGCCCAAGCCCGAATGGGAGCTGACCGCCCGGGAGGTGCTGTCGGCCGAGTGGATCGAGGGCGTGCGCCTGCACAGCGCGGCCGATCTCGTCGCGGCCGGCCACGATCCGCAGGCGATCGGGCGCACGGTGATCCAGAGTTTTCTGCGCCAGGCGATTCGCGACGGCTTCTTCCACGCCGACATGCACCAGGGAAATTTGCTGGTCGACGCCGAGGGCCGGCTGGTGGCGGTGGATTTCGGCATCATGGGCCGGCTCGGCCTGAACGAGCGGCGGTTCCTGGCCGAGATCCTGCTGGGATTCATCCTGCGTGATTACCGCCGGGTGGCGAAGGTACATTTCGAGGCCGGCTACGTGCCGGCGCATCATTCCGTCGAGGATTTCGCGCAGGCGATCCGGGCGATCGGCGAGCCGATCCACCAGCGCCGGGCCGACGAGATCTCGATGGCCAAGGTGCTGACCCTGCTGTTCGACATCACCGCCCTGTTCGACATGAGCACCCGCACCGAACTGGTGATGCTCCAGAAGACCATGGTGGTTGTCGAGGGCGTGGCCCGCTCCCTGGATCCGCGCCTCGACATGTGGACCACGGCCGAGCCGGTGGTGCGCAGCTGGATCGCCAAGAATGCAGGCCCGCTCGGGCGTGCTCAGAGCGGCTTCGAAGCCCTGCGTGTGCTCTCCGACGTGGTCGGCGACATCCCTGACCTCGCGACGCGGCTCAAGCGCGTGCTGATCCGCCTCGACGAGAGCGGGACGGGCGACGCCCAGCGCCTGGAGCGCTTCGCCCGCAACGAGCGCCGACGTGCGATCTGGTCGACGCTCGCCCTGTGGGGCATCGCGGTAGGGGCGCTGGTGATGGCGTTCCGGGGCTTCTGATCAGAAGGGAGACCGACAATCCCAACCGCACATCGTCCTGCTCGGGACGATGTGCGGGTCAGGCGACCTCGGTGTGCCCCGGCATCAGTGCCCGCAACTCGCGGGCGAGCTCGCTCAGTCCGGTCGTTCCCTTCGCGAGCACGCGGTCGGCCTGGCCGGCGAGGCGGCGGCGGTCTTCGGCGGTGATGTCCTTGGCGGTG
Source organism: Methylobacterium sp. CM6246 (assembly GCF_054818005.1). NCBI lineage: Bacteria > Pseudomonadati > Pseudomonadota > Alphaproteobacteria > Hyphomicrobiales > Methylobacteriaceae > Methylobacterium > Methylobacterium sp. CM6246. Next base: position 2,363,428 of record NZ_JBTXKY010000001.1, on the reverse strand, counting down.
AGGACGACCACGGGGATGTCGCGCCAGTCGGCCCGGGCGCGCATGGCCCGCAGGAAACCGAAGCCGTCCATCTCCGGCATCATCAGGTCGAGCAGCACCAGGCAGGGGCGCTCCGCCTCTAAGGTGTCTAGAGCGCGCAGGCCGTTCTCGGCCTCGACCACGGGAAAGCCCTCGCGGCCGAGATAGGCGCAGAGATGGGCACGCACGTCCGCCTCGTCCTCGACCACCAGGATCGGGCCGTCCACGGTCACCGGCCGGAAGCGGTCGATGACCTGCCGCAGGCTGCCCCAGTCGATCGGCTTCTGAAGATAGTCGGTGGCGCCGAGCGAGAAGGCGAGGTTCTGCTCGTCCAGTACCGTGACCATCACGATCGGCGTCGCGCCGATCTCGGGATCCGCCCGTAGGGCCCGTAGCACCGCCCAGCCGTCCATCTGCGGCATGGTCACGTCGAGTAGCACCGCCCGGGGGCGCAGGGCGCGGGCGCGTTCGAGGCCCCGGCGCCCGTCCTCCGCCACAGCCACGGAAAACCCCTCGCGCTCCAGGAAGCGGGCGAGCAGGTCGCGGGTCGCGGCATCGTCGTCCACCACCAGAATGGTCCGGCGGTCGCCGACGCCTGCGCCGGCCGCGTTCGCATGTTCGGCCTCCGGGCCCTGGAACTGCGCCGGCAGGGTCAGCGTGAAGACGGTGCCCTCCCCTTCCCGGCTCTCCACCACGATGGCGCCGCCGAGCATTTCCGAGAAAGCCCGGGTGATCGACAATCCGAGGCCGGTACCGCCGAAGCGGCGGGTGGTCGAGGCGTCGGCCTGGGTGAAGCGCTCGAACAGGCGCCCGACCTGCTCCGCGCTCATGCCGATGCCGGTATCCGCGATCGTGAAGCGGAGGGCCTCCGTGGTGCGGGCGACCCCGAGCGTGATCCGGCCGTTCTCGGTGAACTTCGCGGCGTTGCTGAGGAGGTTGATCAGGCACTGGCGCAGCTTGGTCACGTCGGTGTGCGCCGTGCCGACATCCGCCGCCAGGTCAAGCGTGAGCGTGTTGCCCTTCTTGGCGATCAGCCCCTCGACGGTGGCGGCGACGTCGTGGACCACCTCGGCGACGTCGAAATCCTCCGCGTAGATCTCCACCCGGTCGGCCTCGATCTTGGAGATGTCGAGCACGTCGTTGATCAGGCCGAGCAGGTGCCGGGCGTTGGATTCGATCTTCTTCATGTCGGCGATCAGGGCGGCCTCGCCCAGATCTTCGAGCTCCTCCTGGACCATCTCGGAATAGCCGATCACCGCCGAGAGCGGCGTGCGCAGCTCGTGGCTCATGTTGGCCAGGAACTGGCTCTTGGCTTCGTTGGCGGCTTCGGCCGCAGCCCGCGCCGCCTCGATGGCGGCCTCCGCTTCCTTGCGCTCGGTGATGTCGGTGTGGGTGCCGACCCATTCCCGCAGCGTGCCGTCCGCTTCGAGGATCGGCACGGCGCGCACGCTCATGTGCCGGTATGCGCCCGAGCGTGCGCGCATCCGGTGCTCGGTGGCGTAGGGCTGCAGGGTGGTCACCGCGCGGGACCAGTCGGCCTGGGTGTGGGCGCGGTCGTCGGGATGAATCACGTCGAGGAAGCCGAGGCCGGCATAGGCGGTCTCGTCCTGGCCGGTGAAGCGGCTCCAGGCGATCTGGCGCCGGTGCAGGCTGCCCTCCGGGTTCGCGGTCCACACGATCGCCGCGCTGGCCTCGATCAGCGAGCGGAAGCGCTCTTCGCTGCGCTTCGTCCGCACCTCCGCGAGGTGGCGGATCGTGTCGTCGACCACGACCAAGCCCACGCCCTCGACGTCCTGCCCGCTATCGGGCCCGGTCGCCTCGCCGCGCAGGGGGTAGAAGCTCATCGAGAACTGACGGACGCCCCCGGGCGCCGAGGGTGTCGGGATCGCCACCGGCACGTTGGGCGAGACCAGGCCCTCTTTGAGCGCCGCCGCGAGCTTGGGCGCCAGCGCCTCCTGCAGCGTCGGCAGCATCGCCCAGATCGGCGCCCCGAGATCGGCCCCGAAGCCGCGCTCGCTCATGGTGGCGAGCGCCCGGTTCATGTGACGGATCTTCAGGTCGCGGTCGAGGAATCCGAGGCCCACGGGGGCGTTGGCCAGCACCCCATCGAGCAGCCGCGACATGCGCAACGATTCCTGCCGCCGCACCAGGGCGAGGCGGGCGAGCAACACGATCGCGCCGAGCGCGGCCGCCCCCGAAAGCAGGAACAGGATCAGTCCGCGCCAGCGCTCCCGGGTCTGCACCTCGTCGAGGTGCTGGGCCGTGATCGCCTGGCGGGACGTCGCCTCCGCGCGGATCGCGTCCATCAGCTGCTTGCCCTCGCCGGTGCGCACGAGGTCGGTGGCCGCGTCGAAGCCCCGGTCCCGGCGCGCCGCGACCACCCGGGTGGCGAAATCGCGCTTCTGAGCCACGAGCCCGGCAAGCGACGGGCCGCCGCGTCGGACCGGCTCCTGCGCGGTCGCCCCAAGGGCGGCGAGCTCGGTCTCGAGCTTGCCGAGCGCGAGGGTGTAGGGCGTCAGGTAATCCTCGCTGCCGACCAGCACGAAGCCGCGCTCGCCGGTCTCCAGGTCCTTGACCTCGGAGAGCAGGCGCTCGACCCCCGTGATCGTGGCGTTGGCCTGCGCGGTGGCGCCCCGGTCGGCCTCACCGGCGATGTAGTTGGCCGTGCCCGCCGCGAGCGCGACGACCAGCAGGACGAAGGCGGCCGGCGAGCCGAGGAGCGGCCCGAGCGGACCGGCTCCACGCCAGTTCGGCCGACGCAGGCGGAAGATCGAGCCGACTCCCGGTCGGCTCATGTCTCCACCAGCCCGGTGCTGGCACCCGAGGCCTCGGAATCGGCCCGTCCGTGCGGCAGGGCAAGGTATTCCCGCGAGCGCATCTCGATCAGCCGGGAGACGGTTCGGTCGAACTCGAACGCCTCGCGCCCGGTCTCCGCCGTGTAGAGGTCCTGCGCCTCGGCCGCCGCCGAGGCCACGAGCTTCACGTGCCGGTCGTAGAGGGTGTCCACAAGGGTTATGAAGCGCTTCGCCTCGTTGCGCTCGGCCTCCCCGAGCACCGGGATCCCGTCGAGGATCACCGTGTGGAAGGCCCGCGCCAGGGCCATGTAGTCGGAGGCGCCGAGCGGCTGCCGGCAGAGATCGTCGAAGCCGAAGCGCGCGACGCCGTTGGCCTCCTCGGGGATCGCGACGTCTCGACCCTGGACCTGGATCGTCGCGGTGCGGCCTCGCGCCTTGCCGGTGAGCCCCTTGAACGCGGCGTCCAGGGCTGCCCGGGCGGCCGCATCCGCCGGCACGTGATAGACGGCGGCGCCGCCGAGCTTCTCCAGCCGGAAATCGGTTCGGGAATCGAGCCGCACCACGTCCACCTGCTCTTTCAGCGTCGCTATGAATGGCAGGAACAGAGCCCGGTTGAGGCCGCCCTCGTAGAGCCGGTCGGGCTCGACGTTGGAGGTCGCCACCACGATCACGCCGCGCCGGAACAGGTGGCCGAACAGGCGCCCCAGGATCATCGCGTCGGCGATGTCGGTCACCGTGAACTCGTCGAAGCACAACAGGGTCGCCTCGTCGGCGAGCTGGTCGGCGACGGGTCCGATCGGGTCGTCGCCCTTCACGGTGCCGGCTTTCAGCGCCTGTCGGTAAGCGTGGATGCGCGCGTGCGCGTCGGCCAGGAACCCGTGGAAGTGGACCCGCCGCTTGGGTCCCGGCGCTGCCTCGTGGAACAGGTCCATCAGCATGGTCTTGCCGCGGCCCACTGAGCCCCAGATGTAGAGCCCCTTGGGAGCGGGAGCCTCGTCCTTGCGCCGGAATAGCCAGCCCAGCGCGCTGGTCTTGTTGGCGCGCTTGCGGCGTCCGAGATCCTGGATCAGCCGGTCGAGGGCGCGCACCAGTTGCGCCTGGGCGGGATCCCGCTCGATGGCGCCGGTGCCGACCAGCGCCTCGTAGCGGTCATGGACCGGGCCGGGCGACACGGCGCTGGCCCGCGCCTCCGCGGATGGCGCGTGTTGCATCCCGGATTGCTCGCTCACGCCACCGGTCCCCTGAAACACGATACGGCGCCGGACCCGGCACCCCCCGCCCCCGGTCGACCGTTCCCGCCGGGGCCGCATCCCTGTGCCGCGCAAGCTCGACGCGAATCAAGCCCGCGCACCGAGGCAACCTGGAACACGGCGCAGCGAACCGTTCCAGAAAGCCGGCGCATGGCAGGCCTCCCGTGACCGGGCTCAGTCATATTGCTGCATTGCACAACAAGCTCGGGGATGCGAGATCAGCCTCGTCCTTCGGGAGGAACGTCCGGACCAACTTGCGCGACAACGCGCAGAGACCGGAGACCCACCATGGCCGTTCGACACCTCGCCGTGTCGGCCCACACGGTCCGGCGCCTTTGGCCGGCCGACCGCGTTGCGGTCCTCGACTACTTCCTGCGGCTCGATCCCGAGGCACGCGCGAATCGCTTCATGGGCAATGTCAGTGAGGGCGGCGTGCGGGCCTATGCCGCGCAGGCACTCACCGCCGACGGCGTGATGTACGGCGCCTTCGTGAGTGGAGAACTGCGCGGCCTGGCCGAGCTACGGCCGATGGCCCTCGGAGCGTCGCCCTACGGTCTTGGCCCACGGGCGGAGGCGGCCTTCGCGGTGGAGCGCGCCTACCGCCGTCAGGGTATCGGCGCGTCCCTGTTCGCCCGGATCGCCCGCGCCGCCCGCCATCGCGGCGTGGCCGACCTGCACGTGCGCTGCCTGTCCGGGAACGGACCGATGCTGCGGCTGGCGGCCAAGCAGGGCGCGGCGCTGCAGCGTGCCGGCACCGAGACGGAGGGCGCGCTTCATCTCCCCCGGCCGACGCCGTTCTCGCTCTGGCACGAGAGCATCGCGGAGGCGTTCGACTTCACTCTGGCGGTGAGCTTTCCGCATCGCGAGCGGGCGACCGTCTGAACCGCCTCATCCGGCTGCGTCACCGACCAGCGCGAAGGTGAGCACGTCTACGGACGCCGCCCCGCCGCGCAGCAGGGCCCGGGACGCGGCGTTGCCGGTCGCCCCGGTGGTCATGACGTCGTCGATCAACAGGATCCTCCGGCCGCGGATGAGGTGCGCCCGGGCGGCGTCCACACGGAAGGCACCGCTCAGGTTCTCGGCGCGGGCCGGTCGGCTCAGGCCGACTTGCGAGCGGGTTGCCCGCACCCGGACCAGTGTGGATGGCTCGAACGGAAGCTCGGCGCCCCGGGCGATCACCCGACCCAGAAGGGCGGCCTGATTGAAGCGGCGGCGCCAGAGCCGCCAACGGTGCAGCGGCACAGGGACGATACAATCCGCCTCGGCGATGAGGGCCCGGCCGCTCGCAGACATCATCCGGCCCATCACGGCGGACAGGTCGAGCCGATCCTCGTATTTCAGCCGGTGGACGAGGCGGCGGGCGACATCATCATAAAGGGCGACCGCACGCGCGCGTCCGAAGACCGGTGGTTCCGCGATGGCGCGGGGGGAGAGCAGAGGCCCGACCCCGAGATCGACCGCGGACGGCGTGCCGAAGCGCGGGCACAGGGGCTCCTCTATGAGACGCAGGCCGGTCCAGCAGTCTGAACACAGGCCTCCGGGATTGGCGGTGGCGCCGCCGCAGCCGGCGCACGTCGGCGGGTAGATCAACGACAAGGCCCCGCGCGGCAAGCCACGCAGGGCCGATGCGACGGCCCGCAGGGCCGTCATCCGGGTCGCAGACGGACGCTAGCGGGCCGAGACGGGACGCGCGCCCCGCTGATCGACCTGCTGATCCATCTCCCGGGCCTTGGCGTTCGCCCGGTGGCGGCCGATGGCGCAGCCGGCGGCGGCACCCATCAGGCCGTGATGGCCGGCATAGTGGCCGGCGATGCCGCCCACGATCGCACCCTTGATGCAGCCCTTCGCCTCGGCGCCGCCCGCGGCGGTGAGGGTGGCCAGCGCCATTGCGGCTCCAACGAGCATGCGCTTCATGACCTGCACTCTATAACCAATCTCGGCCTTGCGGCCAGTCGCAGCAGGAACGGCGACCCCGCCGAGTCGTTCCGCCACGTTATCCTGCCTCACGGCTCTGTGTGTGACGGCGATCGATCGGTTTCACAGGTGACTTCGAGGGTGCTGGCAGGATGCGTTCGAAAGCGCCATCTGCACCGTCATGGATTCCCCGGCCGCCCTGTTCGACACCGTCCTCGCCCGCGCACGCCTCGCCCGTGCCGAACGGAACGGCTATGCCGGATTCCTGCTCGACCGCGTCGTCGAAGACATGGACGACCGCCTTGGGGCGGTGCTGCGCAATTTCGCGACGGTGCTCGACCTCGCGACGCCGGGTGCAGGCGCGAGGCCGGTATTGGCCGCACGCTACCCTGACGCCATGCATCTTCGCTTGGCTGCCCTGCCCAAACCCCGCGGGCCGAACCTGATCGTCGGCGATCCGGAATTGCTGCCCCTGGCGGCCGGAAGCCTCGACCTCGCGGTCTCGCTGCTAGCGCTCCAGGCCGTCAATGACCTGCCCGGCACGCTGATTCAGCTGCGCCGGGCGCTGCGGCCGGACGGCCTGTTCCTTGGTTGCCTGCTGGGCGGTGCCACCCTGACCGAGCTGCGTCAGAGCTTCGCCCAAGCCGAAAGCGAGATCGAGGGTGGGATCAGTCCGCGGGTGGCGCCGTTCGCGGCGGTTCGCGAGGCCGGCGCCCTGCTGCAGCGGGCGGGCTTCGCCCTGCCGGTGGCCGACACCGACACCCTGACGGTGCGCTACGCCGACCCGTTCGGGCTGATGCGGGACCTGCGGGCGATGGGCATGACCAACGTGCTCACCGAGCGACGGCGTACGCCCCTGCGCCGGGCGACCTTGGTGCGTACAGCGGAGGTCTACGCCGAGCGCTTCTCCGATCCGGACGGACGGGTGCGGGCGACCTTCGAGGTGTTGTGGCTGTCGGGCTGGGTGCCGCACGAGAGCCAGCAGAAGCCACTTCGGCCCGGCACCGCCAAATCACGCTTGGCCGACGCCCTCGGTACTGTCGAACTGAAGCCCGAACCCGGGAGAACGCCGTGAAAAGCCCAAGCGCCGACCATCCGATCACGATCACGCCTGAGGCGCGCCGGGTGCGCGTTCTCGTGGCGGGCGTACCCGTCGCCGAGACGCGTCATGCCCTGCGCCTTCAGGAATCCCGCTACGAAGCCGTGTTCTACATCCCGCGGGCCGATATCCGAGCCGATCATTTCGTACCCACGGCACGGACCAGCCACTGCCCGTACAAGGGCGATGCCCGCTACTTCGACCTTCTGGTCGATGGCACGCGGCGATCCGATGCGGTGTGGAGCTATGAAACGCCCTTCCCGGCGGCGGCCGCGATCGCGGGCCACGTGGCGTTCTATCCCGATCTGGTCGATGTCATCGAGGTCTCGGACGCGCCATAGCGGGCGGCCATCCCGCTGGCGGCATCAGGGCGACACGACCGAAGGTCCTGCTCTATCGGGCTCTCTCGCGGCGAACACGCAACGCTGACGCGAACGGCAACCGGAGCCGTTCAATCCCTTAGCAAACCCCAGAAGGCGTGCTTGCGGCCGTGATCGCGTCGCACAGCCTCCCGATAGGCAGCCGGGGCCGGGCTGATCGCGCCCGTCTCCAGACGCTCGGCGAGGGTGTCGAGTTCCAGAAGGTAGCGGGCGCCGTGCGTGTACGCGGCGCTCCGGCCGGCATCGAGGATGCCGTCTAGCAGCCGCCGATACAGAATCGTGGCCGCCAGCGGATGATCCTGGACCAACGCGTCGGCGGCCGGGGCCAGAACGGGATAGTGCTCGCCCTGCCAGACCTCCCGGTTCCCCTCGACCAGCCTGGCGGCCCGCATGAGGTCCGGCCAGGTCACCAGGAAGGCGAGTGCCCGGTGCGGATTGGCGAAGGATTCCACGTGATCCAGCGCCTTGAGAAGCGCTTCCTCGTCCTCGAAATCCGGGAGCTTGGCGAGGTAGGCGCGCAGCATCGGGGCATCGAGGTCGCGCGCGAAGAGCGCCCAGCGCAGCGCCTGCGCTTCATCGCTCCGGCCCAGTGCGTCGAGGATGTCGATCTCCAGCGCCTGGCGCTCGCGCTCGGGACCGCGCGGGTCGTAGCCGGCGATCAGGTCGGCTCGCGTGACGATGCGCAAACCCTTCTCCGGCGTGCGCCGGATCCAGTCCAGGGCCTCCTCGGCGCGGCCGGCAGCGAGCAGCCGCTGCGCGATCGACACGCGGTCCTCTCGACCCGAAGCGATCTCCGTCTCAATCGCGATGAAGGCGTCGGTATCGTTGCGCCGGTCGGCGATGACCTGGCGCAGGCGCAGGATCTGGCCGCGGGCGGCGACGCGGCGGTATGCAGTCTCGTTCCGGGCTTCGCCACCCTTCGCCATCCCGAGAGCTGCCTCCGCGAGGGCGGCATCGATCTCCGAAAGGGTGTCCCTGTCGAGTGTCGGCATGATCTCGCCGAGCAGCGTGCCGAGGGGACCGAACGGGTCGGCCGTGAATGGGCCGACGAGGCTGGTCGCCAGTTGCGCGGCCGCAGCGGGCGGCAGATTGGCTGCTGTTTCGACGAAAGCTTCGCTGGCGCGCTCGTAGACGCCCTGCACCGCACCGGTGCTGTCGTCGACCCGGTTCAGCACCGCGTCGGCGCCGTCCAGGAACCGCCGGAGCCGCTCCAGGGCGGCGCTGGCATCGAGGGGGCGCAACTCGTCGACGATGACCGTTACGGTGGCGTTGAGATCGGCCGCGAAGGCCCTGCGCTTCTGCCAGTCGATGTAGCCCTGCGCAGATTCCAGCGCAGCCAGGCGCCGGTCGATCATCGCCGCCACGGCGTCCGGCCCCTGCAGAGCGGCGAGCGCTGCGGTGACCAGCTTCTTGAAGGTGGAGTTGCGCGCGGTCTCGCCCAGGATCAGGCCGATCAGACGGTCGGGCCCCAGGGCCGCCAGCGTCTCGGGCGACGGGGTCGTGCGGCGGGCGCCCTTGGGGCGCGCCGCCTTCGGAGAGGCCTCCGGCTTCGACAGGGCCTGACGCCCCGCCCCTCGGGTCATGGCCTTCGCGCGTGCCATGGCACCACCCGCCGATCCGCCGGATCGGCCTAATCGACCACCTTGGCGCGGGGGCGGTCGCTCCCCTGCGCCGTCTCGTCGTGCCAGCTGCCGGCCCGGTCCTGGTAACGGATACCCTCGGTCGAACCGGGGACCTGCTGCTCGGCGGCGGCAGCCTGGGCAGCCTGCAGTGCCTCCTCGCGGCTCGGGAAGGTCTCGGAGAACACGTCGCCGACCTTGTAGGCGAAGCCGCCATCGTGCTCGACGATGCGATAGGTAACCTCGGACATCTCGACTCCTGTACGCGCTGGGATTCGTTGAGCGCGAACACGTCGCGCGCCGCCGGGTTCCCGACCGGCCTCCGATCCGCCGGAAAGTGGGGCTACGGGCGACCGATGACGACGACGCTTCGACCGATCCTGGCCCTCGGCCTCCTCGTTGCTTCGACGAATGTCCACGCCGAGGAGAGCTTTTTCGACTCTCTCTTCGGCGGCTCTTCGCGGTCTGCGCCGCAGAATCCGTTCGCTTCGAACTACCCGTCGGCACCCCCGAGCCCGGACGAAGTTCGGATCGAGCGCCAGCGCCAATCGGTCCGGGGTGAGCGTTCGCGCAGCCGCGGACCGGTGCCGCCAGGGCGGGTCCCGGAGGAGTAGCCGGCTCGCGGTTCAGGCGTCGCCGACGACGCCGGCCGCGTCCTGGGCCTGGAGCACGTCGGGGCGCGGCATCGAGATGATGTTGTAGCCGGCATCGACGAAATGGACCTCGCCGGTGACTCCGCCGGAGAGCGGCGACAGCAGGTAGAGGGCGGAGCCGCCGACATCGTCGAGGCTGACGGTGCGGCGCAGCGGAGCGTGGGCCGCTTGGTGGTTGAACATCAGGCGGGCGTCGGCGATGCCGGCGCCGGCCAGTGTCCGCATCGGGCCGGCCGAGAGAGCGTTGACCCGGATTCCGTCCGGGCCGAGATCGCTCGCCAGGTAGCGCACCGAGGCCTCCAGCGCCGCCTTGGCCACGCCCATCACGTTGTAGTTCGGCATCACCCGGGTCGAGCCACCGTAGGTGAGGGTCAGCAGCGAGCCGCCGTTCGTCATGCGCTTGGCCGCGCGCTGGGCGATTTCGGTGAACGAGAAGCACGAGATCGTCAGGGTCCGGGCGAAGTTCTCGCGGGTGGTGACGTCGACGTAGCGGCCCTTGAGCTGCGCCTTGTCGGAAAAGCCGATGGCGTGGACGACGAAGTCGAGCCCACCGTCGAAGCGCTCGTCGAGGGCCGCGAAGGTCGCGTCCACCGAGGCGATGTCTTCCACGTCGCAGGGCATGACGATATCGGAATCGAGCCGCGCCGCCAGCGGTGCGACGCGCCGGCCCAGGGCGTCGCCCTGATACGTGAAGGCCAGGCGGGCGCCGTGGGCGTGGAGGGTCCGGGCGATGCCCCAGGCGATCGAGTGATCGTTGGCGACGCCCATGATCAGGCCGCGCTTGCCCGCCATCAAACCTGTCATGCCGACTCACATTCCGTACGAGCACGCCGCCACCGAGGACCGGCGACGGGTCGCGATGCCGTTGTTCGGGCCGCGACGAGGGTGCCTTAACGCGGCTTGCCGCGCGATCCAAACCGGACCGGTCTCTGCATCGGGCAAAAAAAAGCCCCGCCGGCGGGCGGGGCGTTCATCGCTGGGTGGATGAGCGGTCTAGAAATACCCGTCCGTATGCGAACGGGCTTCCTCAATCAGCGCTTGTTTGGCGTAGATTGCAGCGCAGCTTGCGAGCATCAGACCGCCCAGTGCACCGATCAGGAACGTACCCATCGTCACCACCTCATTCACCAAACCGTAAACGCCGCCCCCGTCGCGGTGGTTCCGAGAAGAGACAGTCAAGCGTCCACGTGCTTCAGGACCAGGGTGGCGTTGGTGCCGCCGAAGCCGAACGAGTTGGTCAGGACGTGGCCGAGCTTGGCGTCGTCCCGGCGCTGGCGCAGGATCGGCATGTCGGCGAAAGCCGGATCGATCGTATCGATGTGGGCGCTCTCGCAGATGAAGCCGTTCTGCATCATCAGCAAGCTGTAGATCGCCTCCTGCACGCCGGTGGCGCCCAGCGAATGACCGGTCAGCGACTTGGTCGCCGAGATCGGCGGGCAATCCTCGCCGCGGCCGAACACCTCTCGGATCGCCTCGATCTCCTTGTCGTCGCCGACCGGGGTCGAGGTCGCGTGCGGGTTGATGTAGTCGATCCGGGCACCCTTCAGACCTTCCATCGCCTGGCGCATGCAGCGCACCGCGCCCTCCCCCGAGGGGGCGACCATGTCGTGCCCGTCCGACGTGGCGCCGTAGCCGGCGACCTCGCCGTAGATCCGCGCGCCGCGGGCCTTGGCGTGCTCGAGTTCCTCGAGGACCAGCACGCCCGCGCCGCCGGCGATGACGAAGCCGTCCCGTTTAGCGTCGTAGGCGCGCGAGGCCCGGGCCGGCGTGTCGTTGTACTTCGACGACATGGCACCCATGGCGTCGAAGAGAGACGACAGCGTCCAGTCGAGATCCTCGCAGCCGCCGGCGAAAATGATGTCCTGCCGGCCACCCTGGATGATCTCGGCGGCGTTGCCGATGCAGTGGTTGGACGTCGCGCAGGCCGACGAGATCGAGTAGTTGACGCCGCGAATCTTGAACCAGGTCGCCAGCGTCGCCGAGGCGGTCGAGGACATCGCCTTCGGGACCGCGAACGGACCGATCCGCTTCGGGCCCTTGTCACGGGTGATCGCGGCGGCATCCACGATGATCCGGGTCGAGGGACCGCCGGACCCCATGATGATGCCGGTGCGCTCATGCGAGATCTCGGCCTGCTCCAGGCCGGAATCACGGATCGCCTGATCCATCGCGACGTGGTTCCAGGCGGAGCCGCCGCCGTGGAACCGCATGGCGCGCCGGTCGACCACGCCCTCGGGATCGAGGCTGGGCTTGCCGGAGACCTGGCTGCGGAAGTTGTGCTCGGCGTAGCTCGCGTCGCGCGCAATACCAGAGCGCGCCTCGCGTAAGGAGGCGAGCACCTCCTGCGTGGTGTTGCCGATGGATGAGACGATGCCCATCCCGGTGATGACGACGCGGCGCATGGTCGTGACGATTCCTCCGTCGCGGCGCCGGTCGCCCGGGCCGCGTCCCGGTCAGCTAAGGTGACGCGGACATAATCTCAACTGCCGAGGGCGCCGGGCGTTGCCGCCACGATGCGAAAGACGCCCCCGGAACGCGACTCGATCAGCTCTGGAACAGGCCGACCCGCATGTCCTGGACCTGGTAGACCCGCGCCCCGTCGGCCTCAAGCCAGCCGTCGCCGATGCCCAGCACCAGCTTGCCCTGGCGAACACGCTTGACGTCCACGTTGTAGACGACCTTCGTCATCGACGGCAGCACCTGGCCGGCGAGCTTCACCTCGCCGACCCCGAGCGCGCGGCCGCGGCCCGGAGAGCCGAGCCAGCCGAGATGGAAGCCCAGCATCTGCCACAAGGCGTCGAGCCCGAGGCAGCCCGGCATGACCGGATCGCCCTGGAAGTGGCAGGGGAAGAACCAGAGGTCGGGGCGGATGTCGAGTTCGGCGGTGACGTGGCCCTTGCCGTGGGCGCCGCCTTCATGGCCGATACTGGTGATCCGGTCGAACATCAGCATCGGCGGCAGCGGCAGCTGCGCATTCCCGGCGCCGAAGAGTTCGCCGCGCCCGCAGGCCAGTAGATCCTCGTAGGAATAGTGCGACTTGCGGCTCGCGGCCTGGGCTGGCGTCTCGGCGTCTTGCGGCATGAAGGTCGCTGTTTCCTCTGGATTGTCTTGGCGGGCAGGCACGCGATACGCGACAGGCGCCCGGTCGTTCGGCGCGCGGATTAGCACGGGGCGCAGCACCGTCAAAGCCGTCAACGCCTCCGGTGGGCGTGTGAGCCGGCTCGGGTTGCGACCGCATGTCCAGTTCCGTATAGTATGACGAATCCCATTCCTTCAGGGTCCTCGTCGAGCGTTCAGTCCCGAAATGTCCGAACTGCTGCCCCTTCAGGCGATCCTCAACGGCCGGGTCCCCGCCCCCCAGCTGGAAGCGAACGGCATGCCGCGTCGCGGCTGCCCGCTGTCCGATCTGCGCGACCGTCTGCGCCGGGCCGGCTTGCGGCCGACCCGTCAGCGTCTGTCCCTGGGCTGGCTCCTGTTCGGCCGCGGCGACCGGCACCTGACCGCCGAGATGCTGTACGACGAGGCCATGCGCGCCAAGGTGCCGGTCTCGCTGGCCACCGTCTACAACACGCTGCATCAGTTCACCGAGGCGGGGCTTCTGCGCCAACTCGCGCTCGACGGGTCGAAGGCCTATTTCGACACGAACCCGAGTGAGCATCACCACTTCTATCTCGAGGACGAGAACCAGGTGATCGACATGCCGGATTGCGGCATCACGGTCGATTCCCTCCCTGAGGCCCCCGAGGGCATGGAGATCGCCGGCGTCGAGGTGATCGTCCGCCTGCGCCGCAGCCGCCCGGCTTCCCGCCGCCAGAGCTGAGTTTTCCGGGGCGGCTTCGGCCACCTGCACCGACTTTGAGCCGCCCGATATCGGGCGGCTTTTTTATTGCGCGCCGGTTCTGGCCGAATGAGTGGCGGGTCCCCTCACCCGTGCGAGAGAGGTCTGCTCTCGCAGAGAGCCAAGTGAGGGATGCGCCCGTTCCGAAGAGACCTGTCCCCTCACCCCAACCCTCTTCCGCACGGGAGAGGGGGCACGTGACGGACTGCATGAACAGGGACTGAGAACCCGCGGCGCGTACGTGGGACGAGGCCTGCACCCCGCTTCGCGAAGGCGAGCGCCTGCCGGTCCTCAACCGACCGGCTGTCGGCCATTCTAAGCGCCGACCCTCCACCTCTGCCCCTCATCCTGGGGCCACGGAACGCAATGGAGGCCTCGAAGGCGCGCTCCAGCGATCGCGCGGGTGTTGGAGGGGTCCGTCGCGGGCGAGTCGACACGCCGCCCCCCTCGGGATGAGCGAGGGATTTGGAGAAGCCGGGTCGCCGCAACCACGAAAACCTACTCGACGACTTCGTTCGGATACACGCCCCAGAGGCGGTTCTGGCGGATGTAGCCGTCCACCTCCCGGCGGTTCGGCAGGGTCACGATCAGCCGGCACCAGCCGCTGCTGCAATTCTTCACGTTGCCGATCACGCCGGTCTGGAGCCGTGCCTCGTCCGCCGCGCCCTCGTCCGCCTTCGCGCGCAGTGAGATCGCAGCCTTCTCGGCGCCCTTGTCCGGGCCGGCATTGACGATCGCGGTCCGGCGCCCCGAGAGCAGCGAGTGCAGCACCCAGCCCTCCGTGCCCTCCGAATCACGGATCCGCCGCCAGGTCTCGAACTCGCCGACGATCTCCACCGGCAGGCCGGCCCGCTGGAACACCCACAGGGTGCGGTGATCCTTGGAGGGACCCTCGCGCAGGTTGACGCGATCGGTCTTGAGGCTGGCGTAGCGCGGCAGCGGCAGCTTGGTCACGGGGCCGACGCCGGTCTCGGGCGTGGCGACCGGCGGGGCCGCGGCCGCCGGGGCGAGGCCGGCCAGCAGCAGCGCTGCGACGGCGAAGCTCAGGCGTGACACGCGCATGGTCTTCTTCCTTTCCCGGGTGCAGGTGCCGCACGGAGCCGCCTCGGGCCGATCCGCACGGTCGGTTGATTTTGCATCCCGCGAACCGGCAAGATCCCCCGTACGGGCCAGGTCTCCTGAACGGGCACGGGATGTCGACAGGACGGCCCGTCGATGCGCGGATCCCGCCGGCATCCGATTGTGTTCCGGCCCACCTCTGGTAGAGAGGCCGATGGGTCGGAACAGGCTCCGGGACCGGTGCCTCGCACCTGACCTGTCTGGCCGAGTTCGGTTAACGGACGCTTGCCGCGGATGGTCCGGAACGGGGCCGCCGGGCGGGGATCGCCAACACGGCCGCGAGGCTGACGGGGAGAGAGACGTGTCGAAGCGCAAGCCGCTGGTGGTCGTGACGCGGCGCCTGCCGGATGCCGTCGAGACGCGGATGCGCGAACTCTTCGACGTTCGCCTCAGTCACGACGATGCCGCGATGCCGGCCGACGCCCTCGCGGCGGCGCTGCGCGAGGCCGACGTCCTGGTCCCGACCGTCACCGACGAGATCGATGCCGGGTTGCTGGCCCAGGCCGGCCCCAACCTGCGGTTGATCGCCAATTTTGGCAACGGCGTCGATCACATCGACGTGGCCGCCGCCCTGGAGCGCGGCATCACGGTCACCAACACGCCCGGCGTCCTGACCGAGGACACCGCCGACATGACCATGGCGCTGATCCTCGCGGTGGCCCGCCGGGTCACCGAGGGTGCGCGGATCATCCCGGACGACGACTGGACCACGGGCTGGTCTCCGACCTGGATGCTCGGGCGCCGCATCACCGGCAAGCGGCTCGGCATCGTCGGCATGGGCCGGATCGGCCAGGCGCTCGCCAAGCGCGCACGCGCCTTCGGCCTCCAGGTCCACTACCACAACCGCCGTCGGGTCCCGGCCGCGATCGAGAGCGCGCTCGACGCGACCTACTGGGAATCCCTCGACCAGATGCTGGCCCGGGTCGACATCGTGTCGGTGAACTGCCCGCACACCCCCGCGACCTATCACCTGCTCTCGGCCCGGCGCCTGAAGCTGCTCAAGCCCGAGGCGATCGTCGTGAACACCGCCCGCGGCGAGGTCATCGACGAGAGCGCGCTCGCGCGGCTGATCGAGGCCGGCGACGTCTCGGCGGCCGGACTCGACGTGTTCGAGCAGGAGCCGGCGGTGAGCCCGCGGCTGGTGAAGCTCGCCCGCCAGGGCAAGGTCGTGCTGCTGCCCCATATGGGTTCGGCGACCTACGAGAGCCGCACCGACATGGGCGAGAAGGTCATCATCAACATCAAGACCTTCATGGACGGCCACCGCCCGCCGGACCGCATCCTGCCGAGCATGCTCTGAGCGCAGGCGGCGACGCTACAGCGCGTCGCCGTGGGCTGCCACGGGCTGCGGGTCGTTCTGCACGCTCTGGAAAAGCCGTTCGCTGGTGAGCTTGAGGAAGTAGAATCCGAATTCCGGGTTCTGGTAGTAGAGCTGTTTCACGTCGGAATACGACACGCACAGCGCGTTGCCGGCCTCGATGCAGACCAGCGAGGCGGTGCGGGTGTTGCCGGGCGCGAGCAGGCCGAGCTCGCCGACGATCCCGCCCCTGCGCACCTCGATTCCGACCTCGGGGATCCGGAACGCGCCGCTCTCGACGTAGTACATCTCGCCGGCCGCCTCGCCCTTGCGGAACACCACCTCGCCGACCCCGAACGGGCGCTGCGACCCGAACGGACGCAGCCATTCGAGGGAGAGATTGCCGTCGGCTGCGGTCTCGACATCGCGCACCAGCCGCATCATCTGCCAGAGACGATAGGCGTTGAACGGGATCTGGATCGCCTCGGTGAGCACCACCGGCATACTGCCGATCAGGATGCCGTAGGTGATCACGGCGCAGCTGGCACAGAGCGAGATGATCCGCAGCGGGATCATGGTGCTCATCGCCGAGGCCGAGATGGTCAGCGCGGTACCGAGGTAGCCGATCGCCTCAATCCAATCCACGCGCGCCTCCACCACGTCCCGAGCTTGAGCGGGATGCCCGTCCCGCCGGGCTCCGGCAAGGCGCGCGGCCGTGGGCGGTGCGCGTGCGCCTCAGCCTGTGCCCGCGCGGATACGCTCGGCGGCGGCCGCGGCGGCGCGGGCGCCCTCCTCGTAGGCGCCGCCCACGGTGCCCCATTGCAGCCGCGACAGCGCCTCGCCGGCGAACCAGACGGTGTCGGCGAGCGGCGCGCGCAGGAAAGCGCGGGCCGGCGCGTGGCCGGGGGGCACCACCGCCCAGGAGCCGCGGGACCAGGGATCGTGCCGCCACGCGCTCACCGCCGGGATCGTCAGGTCGCGCAGCCGCCCCCGGCCGAACTGCTCGGCCAGGACCGCTCGGACATGGCGGCGCACCCCGTCCGGGCCCGAGCCAGCCGCGTCGAGTGCCTCGGCCTCGTGCACGTCGAGCTCGTAATAGTGGAACGGCGTATCGTCGATCCGGGTGAGCAGGCCGGCCGGCGCCGGTCGCGTGCCGTGGATCGCCGCCAGCCGGTCGCGGCCCCGGAACGGGCTGGACGGCCAGTGCAGCACCGCGTGCTCGTAGATCCCGGTGGAGAAGCCGTCGATCGCCGCCCGGACCGCGTTCGGCAGCGGCGGCGAGAAGGCCGGGCCGTTGCGCAGCACCATGACCGGCACCGTCACGATCACCGCCCGGGCCCGATAGGCGGTGCCGTCGGCCGTCTCCACGCGCACCGTGCTGTCCGACCAGTCGATGCGGGTCACCGGGCTCGCGAGCGCGATCGGCAGGTCGTTGGCGAGCCGGGCGATGTAGCTGCCGTAGCCCCCGGCCAGAAAAAAGTTCTCGCTGTATTCGAGGCTCGGGAAATCGTGGAGGGAGACCTCGTCGAGCGCTCGGCCCGAGACCAGCCCGTGGACCTGCGCAACGCGGTTGCCCCAGGGGCCGAGCCCCTGGGGAAGCGCGGTCTTGGCCGGGCGGTCCGGCCCCGGCTGCGCCGCGCCGCGGGTCATGGCCTGGTCCGCCCGGTCGAAGGCCCGGGCGTTGGCCCGGATCTCCTCGGGGCTGCCCCGGCGGCGGTCGACCCAGACGTGGCTCTCCTGGGGAGCCAGCTTCAGGCGCTCTCCGCGCGTCCGGCCCAACGCGACCAGCGGGTTGATCGGCCCGGCATGGAGCCAATGGGCCCCGAGGTCGAGGGCATGGCCGCGAATCGACACCGTGAAGGCCCGGCCGCCGATCCGCTCGCGGGCCTCCAGCACGGCGACACGCACGCCCTGCTCCACCAGGGTCCGTGCCGCGCCGATCCCGGCGGCACCGGCGCCGATCACCAGCACCTCCGGATCCCTGGGCAGCGGCGCCAGGCGCGGCCGGTAATCCGGCGCGCGCGGCGGATCCGCGGAGCGGACCTCAGCATGCGATGAAGTCGAGGCCTTCACCCTGGTATCCTGCACGCGCGCTCCTGTCCGCTCGCTCCGGTGCGGCCGTGCCCGGCCTTGCGCCGGTCGCCACACCGCTTCACAACGCTGCCGCGCCGCTTCCGGCGCCGCGTCCCCGAGGTCTCGCGCTCCTTCGCGCCGAACCGGTGTCTCATCGGCGGCAAGCGCTCAAGCCGGAAACCCCGCCCGATGATCGTCGAGTCCGCCGCGGCGGCTTTGCGCCAGACCTTCTCCCCGCCGCTGCGGGCGATCCTGTGGAAATCCCTGAGCCTGACGCTCGGGCTCCTGGTCCTGCTCTGGTTCGGCCTGACCCACCTCGTCGAGGCGTTCCAGGCGAGCCACCACATCTCCGCCCAGTACCCGATCCTCGACAACCTCGCCTACTACCTTGCGGGCTTCGGCTTGTTCGTGGTGCTGGCCTACCTCATGCCGGCGATCTCGATCCTGGTGGCCGGGTTCTTTCTCGACGATGCCGCCGCGATCGTCGAGCGCACGGACTTCCCGAACGATCCCCCGGGCCGGCCGATGCCGCTCGGCACCGCGCTCTTCTACGCGGTGCGCTTCGCGGGTGTGACGCTGCTCGTCAACCTGGCGGCCCTGGTGATCTTCTTCGTGCCGGTCATCGGGATCGCGGCGTTCTTCGGTGCCAACGCCTACCTGCTGGCGCGGGAATATTTCGAGATGGCGGCGGCCCGGTTCCGGCCACTCCCGGAGGCCGCCGACATGCGCAAGACCTTCGCATTCCGGACGCTCGGCGCCGGCTGCCTGATGTCGGCCCTGATGGTTGTGCCGATCCTCAACCTGCTGACGCCGCTGTTCGGGATCGCCCTGATGGTCCACCTGCACAAGCGGCTCAGCCGACGCCTGCGCTTGGAAGGGCCGGTGGCGCGATAGTCGCGATGCGGCGAAGCCTCGCTCTGTTCGTCGCGGTCTTCGGCCGCTACCGTGACGAGAAGAGGCGGTATTCGCGGCGGAGAGCCGAACGATGAAGGCGCAAGACGCGGCTCGAGACGCGGCTGAGGGTGGCCCTAAGGATATCCCCCCGCCGCCCGGCAAGCGCCCCTTCGTCCTCGTGGGCCTCACCGCGCTCGGATTGCTGGGTTACGGCGCCTACAACCACTGGCAGCGGGACGTCGAGGCCACCGCGACCCTGGAACGGATCAAGACCCTGGTCCCCCAGGTGCGCACCGTCGTGGCGGAGCGGGCCAACGGGCCCCTCGACCTGATGCTGCCGGGCGAGACACAGGCTTTCACGACCGCGGCGATCGCGGCCCGCGCCACTGGTTACATCGCCGAACGACGGGTCGATATCGGCTCCCGGGTCAAGGCCGGCGACCTGCTCCTGCGCATCGCGGCCCCGGACCTCGACCAGCAACGCGCGCAGGCCGAGGCTCAGGTCGGCCAGCTGAAGGCGCAGCTGCTGCAGGCTCAGGCGCAGGTCGAGCAGGCCCGGGCCAACGTCAACCTCGCCAACCTGACCAACAACCGCACCTCGACCCTGGCCGTCCAGGGCTGGGCCTCGCGCCAGAACGCCGACACGTCGCAGGCGAGCGTGCTCTCGCAGGCCGCAACCCTTGCGGCCGCCGAGGCGGGCGTGAAGGTCGCCACCGCCAACATCACGTCGCAGGAGGCCGTGGTCGACCGCCTAAAGGCACTCACGGCGTTCGAGCGGGTGGTCGCACCCTTCGACGGCGTGGTGACGACCCGCAACGTCGATGTCGGCGATCTGGTGAGAGCCGATAACGGCGGCACGCCGCTCCTCAGCATGGACCAGGACAGCGTCCTGCGCATCACCGTGAACGTGCCGCAGAACGATGCCGTGGGCGTCAAGCCGGGCGTCCAGGCCGAGATCAGCGTCCCGCAGATCCCGGGCCGCCGTTTCGGCGGCTTCGTCGAGCGCAGCTCGGTGGCGTTGAATGCCGCCTCGCGGACCCTAACCGCGCAGGTGGACGTGCCCAACCCCGACCGGGCGCTTCGGGCCGGGCTCTACGCCACCGTGACGCTGAAGATCCCGCGCACCGAGGAGAGCGTCTCGGTTCCAGCCGAGGCGACCGTCTTCAACCGCAACGGTTTTCAGGTCGCGGAAGTCGGCGAGGACGACCGGGTGACCTGGCGCACGATCAAGGTCCGGCGCGATCTCGGGCGGAGTCTCGAACTCGAATCGGGCTTGGCAGCCGATAGCCACATCATCTTCAGCCCGCCTCCGGAGCTGCGCGACGGCCAGACGATCGAGCGCGTGAAGCCGGCACAGCAGACCAAGCCGATCCGGGCCGCGGAGCGGTGATCGGCTGAGGCTGGAGGAGGGTTCTCTCGGCGCCCTCGCCTCTACGAACTCTCTTTCATACCGGGCTGCTTCTCGGCACCCCGAGAGGCGTGGGAACTGATCCTCCGGCGCTCGGCGTCGCGAGTTGGCGGAACCTTCGCCGCACGTCCAGCCACCTTGCGAACGTAGCCGCGCAAACCACGGAGGCGTCACGGTCTGAGATCGCGCGCGGCACTGGATGGCTGCGTTGCGCGAGCAAAACGGCCTGAGATCAGAAGCAAAGGGGCTTCCCCGGACCGTCGAACCGGTCTCAGTTCACCCGCACCACGAGCTTCATCTTCGGGTGGATGCCGCAGAGCACCTGAAAGGTACCACGCTCGGTGAAGGTGACCGGCGTGCGGCTGCCCGGCTCCTGATCGCCGGAATCGAAGCTGAACGTATCCGATTCCACGAACACGTGGTGCAGCAGGTCGCTGTCGTCGTTGACGAACGTCACCGTCTCGCCGCGGCTGAGTGCGATATTTCCCGGTTGGAACGCGCGGCCTTTCTGAGACACCAGCAATCCGGAGGCTTCCAGGTCGCCGACCAGGATCAGGCCGCAGATCAGGCCGAGGGCCAGCGCGAGGGTCGCCGGCAGAGCCGATTTCCAGCGGAGCGGGACGGGCATACTCGGCGCAGCGGGGGCCATGGCATTCCTCGGGCTGATCGAGGCAATCTACCTGAGACTTTATTGCGAAATCATTTTCGAAAACCCGCACGTTCCACGGAAATGGGCTGTTTGCGAGACCAGAAACGGCCCAAAACGTTTATCCATAAGACGAGCCGATAATCGCTCCGGCTAATCGGCTCTTAACATGTGGCAATTACGGTTCATGGAACCTGTCACACGGCGCGGTGCGATGCGAGACCCCGAGAGAGCGACGGCTGAGCGACCGCCTTCGGGTCTGATGCGCTTTATGCGCGGCATCACGGGCGTTTCGGCGACGATCCGCGGTCGGATCTTCGTCGCGTTCCTGGGCATGAGCCTGCTCTCGGGCGCGCTCGGACTCTATGCCGTGGTGGCGATCTCGCATGTCGGGGCGCTCGTCAATCGCACCTATGACGAGTCGCTGATGTCGATCAATTACGCCCGGGCGACCGCGGCGGATTTCGCGAAGATGCGCAGCGTCTTCGCGCGTCGGACTCATGTCCGCGACGCCGCCCAGGCGGCCAAGCTGGATGCCGAGATCGCCGATCTCTCGACGACGCTCGCCGAAGACCTGACCATCGCCGTGGAGCGCTCACAATCGGACCGGTCGGTGCGCACCGCGGGCGCCGTCCAGGCCGCGGTGGCTGCTTGGGAGGAGATGCGCCGCGGCCTCGACCCGGCCACCGCCCGTCCCGAGCGCTGGGACGCGCTGGACCAGTATGCCAGCGTGGTCGACAACCAGATCGACCTGCTGGTCAACTACACGGCGGGCGACGGCTTCTCCTTCCGGCAGGCGGCCCGGATGCTGGTGGCCCGGGAGATCCACGTCAACGCCATCGCGGCGGGGCTGGCGGTGTTCGCCTGCGCGCTGATCGCCTGGCTGCTCAACCGCCGGATCACCGGCCCCCTGGCCGATGCCTCGGCGGCAGCGGAGCGGATCGCCAGCGGACGCCTCGACGACCGGATCCCGGCCGGCGGCCGGGACGAGCTCGGCAGCCTGCTCCGCGCGATGGCGGTGATGCGCGACAACATCCAGGCGATGATGCAGCGCGAGGTCAGCCAGCGCCGGGTCGCCGAGGCCCTGGTGACGGACGCGCTGCAGACCTCCCGCGAAGGTGTGGTGGTGGTCGACGCCGTGGGGTGCATCGCGCTCGCCAACGCCCAGGCGCTGCGCTTCTTCGACGGCCTCGAGGCCGCGATCCTGGCCGGCATTTGCCCGTCGGATACCGAGGACGGTTCCGGCACCGGCTCGCAATCCCTCGACGAGTGCTTCCTGGCGCTCGCCCGCGACGGCGACATCCGGCTTGCGGACGGCCGCTGGCTGCGGGTGAGCCGAAGCGCCACCCAGTCAGGCGGCTTCGTGGCCGTGTGCAGCGACATCAGCCTGCTCAAGGAGCAGGAGGACCGGCTGACCGAGACCAACCTGCGGCTCGACGCAGCGCTGGACAACATGTCCCAGGGCCTCTGCCTCTACGACGCGCAGCATCGCCTGATGGTGGTGAACCGGCGCTACAGCGAGATCTACGGCTTGACCCCCGGGACGATCGTTCCGGGGATGTCGGCGCAGGACGTGATGCGGGCGAGCCTCGTGGCCGGCAATCATCCCGGCAGCGACCTCGCCGCCCTCCTCCACCAGGAGCACGAGGCGCATCGCGGTGGCATCTGGCACACGCAGTTCCAGGAACTCGCCAACGGCCGCACCGTCTCGATCGACCGCCGCGAGACCGCCGATGGCGGCTTCGTAGCAACCTACGAAGACGTCACCGAGCGCCGCCGCGCCGAGGCCCGCATTGCCTTCCTGGCGCACCACGACACGGTGACCGGCCTGCCGAACCGCGAAGCCCTGGGCCAGCAGATCGAGATGGCGGTGGCGCAGGCCGGACGCGATTCGGGCTTCGCCGTCTTCGCGATCGACCTCGACGACTTCCGCCCGGTCAACGAGACGCTCGGGCACGGGGTCGGCGACGAGCTGCTTGCGGCTGTCGGCGAGCGGCTCACCGCCTGCGTGCGCGAGATCGACTGCGTCGCCCGGCTCGGCGCGGACGAGTTCATCGTCGTCCAGCGCGGCGTCGACCGCCCGGAGGAGGCCGCGATCCTGGCCCGCCGGATCATCGCGGTGTTGAGCGCTCCCTACAGCCTGAGCAACCACGAGATCAGCGTCGGGCTGACCATCGGCATCACCCTGGCACCGAGCGACGGGGCCAGCTGCGAGAAGCTCCTGAAGAACGCCGAGGTCGCCCTCGACCGCGGCAAGACCGAGGCCCGGGGCTCGTTCCGGTTCTTCGAGCCCGAGATGGATGCCCGCCTTCAGGCGCGGCGGCTCTTGGAGCGCGATTTGCGCGACGCGCTGATCCGCGAGGCGTTCGAGGTCTATTACCAACCGATCTACAGCCTCGACACGGACCGGATCTGCGGCTTCGAGGCGTTGCTGCGCTGGGACCATCCGACCCGCGGCTTCGTCTCGCCCGCCGAGTTCATCCCGATCGCCGAGGAGCTGGGCCTGATCGTCCCGCTCGGCGAATGGGTTCTCCGCCGGGCCTGCGAGGAGGCCGCCCGCTGGCCGGACGGGCTCAAGGTGGCGGTGAACGTCTCTGCGGTGCAGTTCACCTCGGCGAGCCTCGTCACCGCGGTGCGCGAGGCCCTCCGCCGGACCGGCCTGCCCGGCCGCCGCCTGGAGCTGGAGATCACCGAATCGGTGCTGGTGGCTAATCCCGGCGCGACCACCGCGATCCTGCACAGCCTGAAGGCGCTCGGCGTGCGGGTCTCGATGGACGATTTCGGCACAGGCTACTCGTCGCTCAGCTACCTGCGCAGCTTCCCGTTCGACAAGATCAAGATCGACCAGTCCTTCGTGCGCGACCTGTGCGTGAAGGACGGGACCGACTTCATCGTCCGGGCGGTGATCGGGCTGGGCTCCAGCCTCGGCATGACCACCACCGCCGAGGGTGTGGAGACGGAAGCGCAGCTCGCGCATCTGCGCGCCGAAGGCTGCGACGAGGTCCAGGGCTACCTGATCAGCCGGCCGGTTCCGGTCGCCCAAGTCAGCGAGGTCATCCAGCGCTGGAACGGCGCCGCCCGGGCGATCGCCTGAAAGCATCCCTCCCCCGGCGCGGGGGAGGGATTGGCGCCTTACTCGGCCGCGTCGAGGCGCGGGCGCTCGATGTGGCTCCGCTCGGTCTTGACCAGCTCGGCCGTGCGGAACGCCACCTCCAGCGCCTGCTCGGCGTTGAGGCGCGGGTCACAGTAGGTGTGGTAGCGGTCCTGCAGGTCGTCGGCCGTGAGCGCCCGGGCGCCGCCGGTGCACTCGGTCACGTCCTTGCCGGTCATCTCGAGGTGGATGCCGCCCGCGAACGTGCCCTCGGCCCGGTGGACGCCGAAGAAGCCCTCGATCTCCTGCATCACCCGGTCGAACGGCCGGGTCTTGTAGCGGCCCGCCGCGACGGTGTTGCCGTGCATCGGGTCGCAGATCCAGACCACCGATCGCCCTTCCCGCTCGACCGCCCGGATCAGGCCCGGGAGGTGGTCGCCGACCTTGTCGGCGCCGAACCGGCAGATCAGGCTGAGCCGGCCGGGCTCGTTCTCCGGGTTCAACTGATCGACCAGCCGGATCAGGCCGTCCGCCTGCATGGACGGACCGCATTTCAGGCCGATCGGGTTCTTGATCCCGCGGGCGTATTCGACATGCGCATGGTCCGGCTGCCGCGTGCGGTCGCCGATCCACAGCATGTGCCCGGAGGTCGCGTACCAATCGCCCGTGGTCGAGTCGACGCGGGTCAGCGCCTCCTCGTAGCCGAGCAGCAGGGCCTCGTGGCTGGTGTAGAAATCGGTGGTCCGCACCTCAGGGTGGGTTTCCGGGTTGATGCCGATCGCCCGCATGAAGTCGAGCGCGTCGGTCATGCGGCCGGCGACATCCTGGTAGCGCGAGGATTGCGGCGAATCCTTCACGAAGCCCAGCATCCAGCGGTGCGCGTTCTCCAGGTTGGCGTAGCCGCCGGTGGCGAAGGCGCGCAGCAGGTTCAGAGTCGCGGCCGATTGCCGGTAGGCCTCGACCTGACGGCGCGGATCCGGCGTGCGGGCCTCCTCCGTGAAGCCGATGCCGTTGACGATGTCGCCGCGGTAGCTCGGCAGGCTCACGCCATCGAGGGTCTCGGTGGGGGACGAGCGCGGCTTGGCGAACTGGCCAGCGATGCGCCCGACCTTCACCACGGGCGAGCCGCCCGCGAAGGTGAGCACCATCGCCATCTGCAGGAACACCCGGAAGAAGTCGCGGATGTTGTCGGCCGAATGCTCGTCGAAGCTCTCGGCGCAGTCGCCGCCCTGCAGCAGGAAGGCTTCGCCCGCCGCGACGCGTCCGAGCGCCGTCTTCAGTTTGCGTGCCTCACCGGCAAAAACCAGCGGCGGAAAGCTCGCGATCTGGGCCTCGACCGCCTGCAGCGCTGCCGAATCCGGATAGGCGGGGACCTGCTGGATCGGCAGGTTCCGCCAGTTCTTCGGTGTCCAACGCTCGGCCATGACCTCTCTCCGCGCACGTTCGTCGTGCGATCGCGCATGACGCGCGAAGCGCGGCTTATAGAGAGGTTCCCCAGCGCATGCGAGGGGCGGATTCGTGAGGGCTGGCAGGAGCCTGAAGCAGAGTTGGGGCCGGGTTTGCCTGCGGGGGATGGTTTGGACGCCAAACCGAGCGCGTGAGGAACATGCCCCCTGCAGGTTTGAAGGTTCACCGAGGCGCGAACATTATTCTCGTCATCCCGCGGTCGCGAAGCGGAACCCGGGATCCATAATTACCGCCGCGTCAAGCACTTGCGTCCTCGGCGTCTCTGGATCCCAGGCACGCCTCAGGCTCCCCAGAATGGCGGCGGGAATTCTCCCGCGGCGTGAGCAAGCCGCGTTCACGGATGCCTCAAGGCGCCTGTGTGGAGTCCCCGCTCGCTCAGGCTTCGCCGTCCTCGACCTCGATCCCGTGCTCGGCCAGAATCCAGAAGATCGCTTCCAGATCCTCCGCGGAGACGTCGCGCGGCGGAAGCGCCTCCTCGAGGTCGTCGTAGGTCAGGCAGCGGCTGCGCTGGGTCTCGGCCTTCGCGAGCAGCCGGTCGATCGCCCGGCGGATGTCGGCGGGCAGCGCGTCGTGGCTCGGCACCCGATAGCTGAAGGCCGGCCGGAGGGCATCGGCCAGGAGGCCGTCTATGATCGCCTGACGGCGCGCGTACGCGTCGTCCTCGCGATTGCCCTTGCCTGCGCCTTGCTTACCCATCCCCCTGATATGGCTCGGCCGCGCACCGCGTCGAGACCCCGCGACGCGGGGAACTTACCCGACGCCGACCGGATGCTTGGTCACCTCCGGCACCCGCATGGTGACGAGTTCTTCGGCGGCGGTGGGGTGGACCGCGATCGTCCGGTCGAAATCCGCCTTGGTGGCGCCCATGGTGACGGCGATGCCGACGGCTTGGATCACCTCGCCGGCATCGTGGCCGAAGATGTGGACGCCCACCACCCGGTCGCTGGCGCAATCGACCAGCACCTTCATGAGGATCCGCTCCTCACGGCCCGAGAGCGTCGCTTTCATGGGTCGGAAGCGCGCCTTGTAGACGTCGATCTTGCCGTAGATTTCCCGGGCGGCAGCCTCGGTATGGCCGACGATGCCGATCTCCGGCGTCGAGAACACCGCGGTCGGGATCAGCCGGTGGTCGACGCAGGACGGCCTAACCCCGTAGACCGTGTCGGCGAATGCGTGGCCCTCGCGGATCGCCACCGGGGTCAGGTTGGCGCGGTTGGTGACGTCGCCGACCGCGTAGATCGACGGGACCGTGGTCTGGGAATAGGCGTCCACCGGGATCGCCCCGGCGGCGTCGGTCTCGATCCCGACCTTCTCCAGACCGAGCCCGGCGACGTTCGGGCGCCGCCCGGTGGCCACCAGGACCTGATCGACCAGGATCTCGGAGCCGTCGTCGAGCTGCGCGCACAGACCGGCTTCGCGCCGGTCGATCCGGATCAGCGTACGGCCGAGCCGCAGATCCATGCGCTGGCGATAGGCCTCGGCGAGGGCATCGCGGACCTCGTCGTCGAAGCCGCGCAGCAGCCGGTCGCCCCGGTGGAGCAGGGTCGTGCGGCTGCCGAGCGCCGCGAACACGCCGGCGAATTCCACCGCGATGTAGCCGCCGCCGATCACCAGGATTCGCTCGGGCAGGCCCTCGAGTTCGAACACCTCGTTCGAGGTGATCGCGAACTCGATCCCCGGCACCGCGGGCTCCTTCACCGGATGCGCGCCGACTGCGACCAGGATCCGCGCCGCCCGCACCGTCCGGTCCGAGCCGAGCAGGCGAATCGTATGCGGATCCTCGATCACCGCGCGTTCGGGCAGGATCTCGACGCCGGCGCGCATCAGGTTGGTGTCGTAGATCCCTTCGAGCCGGGTGACCTCCGCGTCGCGGCGCCGCTTGAGGACGCTCCAGTCGAAGCGCGGCTTATCGACCGTCCACCCGAAGCCCGCGGCATCCTCGAATTCGTCGGCGAAGCGGCCGGCATAGACCATGAGCTTCTTCGGCACGCAGCCGCGGATCACGCAGGTGCCGCCGACCCGGTACTCCTCGGCCAGCATGACCTTGGCGCCGTAGCCGGCCGCGATCCGGGCGGCCCGGACGCCTCCGGAGCCGCCGCCGATGACGAAGAGGTCGACGTCGAAAGCGCTCATGCGGGGCCGTCCATCTCGCGTCTCGTATCCGTGCGGGACGTCACCGCCTCACGCATCCAATTGGCTTCGCGCATCCACGTGATGGCAGCGCCGAGCCCGGCCGTCCACCACGCCGCCCAGCCATTGTGCTCGACGAACGCGATGGCGGCCGCGCCGGCGACGAGACCCAGTGCCGCGGCGCGGTCGGGCTGCCGCATCCCGGCGACGCGGCCGAGCATCAGCATCAGGACCAGCGCGCCGAGGAGCGCACCGGGCAATCCCAGTTCGGCCCAGACCTGCAGGAAGCTGTTATGCGGGTGGCCGACCCCGAGGAGGACCCGCATCTCGGGCGCGACCACCCTGGCCGCGGGAGCCTCGGCGAATCGCGCGCTGGTCCCGAACCCGGCCCCGCGCCACGGATCGGCCGCCACGGCCGCGCCGAAACTGCGCGCGATGGCGACCCGCGCCCGCGAGGAGGATTGCACCAGACGCTCATGCGCGGCGTCCGGCATGATCCGGGCGAGCAGGTCGCCCTCGACAGGGGCGAGTGCCACGGCGAGGCCGAGGCCAACGCCGGCAAGCGCGATCCCGACCCGCGTCGGGAGCAGCCGGGCCAGGCCGAACAGCCCGGCCCCGGCCAGGAGCCCCAGCTGGGCGGCGCCGCTGATCGAGCGCAGAATGCCGAGAGCCGCGAAGACCAGGCTGGCCGCCGCGAGGCCCCGGGACCAGGCGCGCCACAGCACCAGCGCGACGGGACCGGCGACGAGGTCCAGCGTCAAAGCCGGGCGATTGTGCACGAAGGCGGCGACCCGGCGTCCGAGCGCCCGTTCGAGGGCGAGGTCCGCGGCGAGGTCGACCGCGATGACGAGGCCCGCCAGAGCGGTCGCGGCCGCGGCGAGGCGGGGCGCGAAGGCCGGGATCCGCCCGGGGGCGAGGCAGGTGAGCAGGTAGGCGGCGGCCAGGGTCGGCAGGAATTCGCCGAGCACCCGCAGCGACGAGCCAGGGAACGGCGCCCAGGCGAAGGAGACGAGGCACCAGGCCAGGAAGGCGAGCGCCGCGATGCCGAGTGGCGTGCCCAGCGGAGCCAGCAGCCGGGGCACGAGGGTACGGCGATCCTCGAAGAAGCGTCCGACGAGGAAGGCGAGCGCGGCGAGGGCGATGACCGCCGGGCTCGACCGGTTGGCGAGCACCATGGCAAGCGGCAGGACGGCGAGCAGGATCGCACCCGCCGTGTAGAGGCGGCTGGCGAGCTTCTCGGAGGCCCTGTGGGCGTTAGACGGCGCTCGCATGACGTTCAGGGGCAACGGATCTCCAAACGACCCCCTCATCCCGAGGTGGGAGCACAGCGAGCTTCGAAGGAGTCCGCCAGACGGCCGTGCGATCTTTGGACGGCTTCAGACGGGCCTCCGCTGCGCTCCGTCGCCTTGGGATGAGCCCGTGGGTGGGACAGTCGGGGATGCAGCCGATCTCGCGACCGCCCGCGCCCCCTTCACTGCATCTGATGGCCGCGCTTGCCCATCTCGGCCCGAACCCGGACCATGACGTATTCGGACACTTCCTGCGTCCAGTCCTGCATCTCCTGCACCATCTCGTCGAGGAGCTGCGGCTGGGCCTCGACGTAGTGCTTGCCGGCCGGCGAGCGGAAGAAGGTCGCGATCTCCTTCAACTCGGGCTCCGGGAACTTCGCCGCGTAGGTGCGGGCGGCGATGTCGATCATGCGCTGCTTCTGCAGCTCCATCTCGGGCTGGAGGGCGGTCAGCACCTCGTCGAGATCCTTGGCGAGTTCCGGCCGGGTCACCGTCTGCTTGCGGATTTGGTCGGCGAAGGCCGGCAGGACCGAATCGAACGAGCGGGCGATGCCGGAGCTGAGCATTACCTCGCGGGCAAGAGCGAGGTGGCTCGCCGTGAAATTCGGCGTCGCGGCGGCCGGCGTGTTCGGCTGCGCCGCGGGCTTGCCCGGGGCCGGCTTGTTGGCTTGGGCCGAAGCCGCATGCGGGAGAATTGTGGCCGCGGCGAGCGCGAGGCCGAGCGCGGCGGTGAGGCGTCGGGACATGCTGAATGTTCCTGCGAAAGGGTTTGGCGCTTCAGACCAAGCTGCCGAGAATGGTGACCTCGGCCCGCCCACCGCGGTCCGCCGCCAGGATCGCGGCGTCGGCGATGCCGAGGAACAGGCCGTGCTCGACGACGCCCGGCACCGACCAGAGGGCGGCTCCGAGCGCGTCCGGATCGGGGATCGCGCCGAGATGGGCGTCGAGGATGTGGTGGCCGCCATCGGTGAGAAGCGGCTTGCCGGCCGGATCGCGGCGCAACCGCACCGGGCCGGAGCAGCCGACCTTGGCGACAGCCGCCTCGACCGCGCGGTGCGTGGCGGTAAGGCCGAACAGGTTCACCTCGATCGGCAGCGGGAAGGCGCCGAGCCGGGCGACATGCTTGGCCGCATCGGCGATCACAACCATGCGGCGGCTGGCGCAGGCGACGATCTTCTCCCGCAACAGCGCGGCGCCGCCGCCCTTGATCAGGCGCAGCTGGTCGTCCACCTCGTCGGCGCCGTCGATGGTCAGGTCGAGCTCGGGCTGTTCGTCCAGGGTAGCGAGGCGGATGCCGAGGGTTTCGGCCTGCACCCGCGTCGCCTCTGAGGTGGGCACGCCGACGATGTCGAGCCCGTCGCGGACGCGGTCGCCGAGCAGGGCCACGAAGGCCGCCGCGGTCGAGCCGGTGCCGAGGCCCAGCCGCATGCCAGGCTCGACCAGGTCGAGGGCGCGCGCCGCCGCCGCCCGGCGCAGGTCCGGTCCGCTCACCGCAGGGACGCCCGGTGAGCGGGGTGGATCGAGATGTCGCGCATGCGGGGCAGCCGGGCTTCCTGGGTCGGTCGCGCGGCCCCTAGCATGCCGCAGGGCGGACCGGAACGGCTCCGCGGGGCCGCTGGCTTCAAAAGCGGCCGCCCTGTGCCGGCGTGGCGCTGGCCCCGGCCCTGCCGGGCGCGGGTCCGGTCAGCGGCGCATCGGAGGCGCCCTCGGCGCCGGGCTTGGCCTGCTGAGTGCAGACCACCTGCTCCTTCTTCACCAGCACGAAGCAGATACTCATTTCGCCGGTCCGGTAGTTGACCCGGAACACGCCGGCCTCGCGTGTGTGGCGGCTTGCGACCAGCCCGTATTCCGACGGCGCCTGAGCCCCGGCGCCCTCCCCGGGGCCGAAGCACACGGTCTGGCCGATGCCGCCGGCCGATTCCTGAAGCCCGTACTGGCACGAGGTCACCTCGCCGGTAACCTTGTCGACCCGGTACATCCGGTTCAGGTCGGTCTGCGGCGCGGGCACGAACTCGAACGAGGTCGCGGCGGCCGGCGCGCTGGCGAGCGCAAGGCAGGTGGCAAGCAAGAGCAGAGACGGTTTCATCACGGGATCCGGGAACTGACGCCCCTCGCCTTTCGCTGGGCTTTCGGGCGAGTGTGGGGCGCCGCGCCGCCTTGCACCCGCCTCCGGCCGGCTTTAGCGAGGCCGTAGCCCAGCAGGAGCCCGTCCCGATGCCGCCCGAATCGACCGCCCGTCCGCCGATTGCCGTGTTCGACCTGGACGGGACCCTGGCCGAGACCGCGGGCGACCTCATCGGCACGCTCAACGTGCTGATGAAGCGCGAAGGCCTGGCCGAGCTGCCCCTGTCCCAGGCCCGCGGCCTGATCGGGGCCGGCGCCAAGGCGCTGATCCGGCGGGGCTTCGAGGCGGAGGGCCGCGCGCTCTCGCCGGAGGACCACGAGCGGCTGTTCAAGGCCTTCATCGCCCATTACGGCGAGCACCTCGCCGACACGTCGCACCTCTATCCCGGTGTGGCGGAGGCGCTGGACACGCTGGAGGCGGCGGGCTTCCGGCTGGCGGTCTGCACCAACAAGTTCGAGGGCCAGTCGGTGGAGCTGCTGCGCCTGCTCGGGATCGGCCATCGCTTCGCGGCGATCTGCGGGCGCGACACCTTCCCGGCCTACAAGCCCGATCCGAGCCACCTCACCGGCACGATCGAACGCGCTGGGGGCGACCCGGCCCGGGCCGTGATGGTCGGCGACTCGCGCACCGACATCGACACCGCCAAGGCCGCCGGCATCCCGGTGGTGGCGGTGACGTTCGGCTACACCGACGTGCCGGTGGCCGAGCTCGGGCCCGACCGGGTGATCGAGCATTTCTCGGATCTGGCCGAGGCGGTCCGCGCCCTGGTGCCGGTGGGCGCGGCCTGATCGTTCAGCGCAGCCAGGTCCGCAGCCGCACCACCGCCTCCCGGCACTCGGCCTCGGAGCCGGCGAACGAGAACCGGACGTGGTGGTGGCCGAGATCCGGATCGAAATCGAGCCCCGGGGTCGCGGCGACGTTGGCCTCGTCGAGCATGCGCCTGCAGAAATCGGTGGCGTCGTTGGTGAGGTTCGCCACGTCCGCGTAAAGGTAGAAGGCGCCGTCGGCCGGGTGAACGCGCCCGAGCCCGAGGCCGGGCAGCGCGTCGAGCAGGATCGCCCGGTTGCGGGCATAGCCGTCGCGGACGGCGTCGAGTTCTTCCGTGGCGTCCAGCGCGGCGAGCGCGCCGATCTGCGAAAGGTAGGGCGCCGAGATGTAGAGGTTCTGCGCCAGCCGCTCGATCGGGCGGACCAGAACCTCCGGCACCACCATCCAGCCGACCCGCCAGCCGGTCATGCAGTGGTATTTCGAGAACGAGTTGATCACCACCGCGTCGGGGTCGAACCGCAGGGCAGTCACGGTCGGAACGCCGTAGCTGAGGCCGTGATAGATCTCGTCCGAGATCAGCGGCAGGTTCAAGTCGCGGGTGGCCGTGCAGAGGTCCCGCAACGCGTCCTCCGTGATCACCGTGCCGGAGGGGTTGGCCGGGCTCATCACCAGGGCGCCGGCCACCGGTGCGCGCGCATGGGCCTCGCGCAGGAGCGCGGCCGTGGGAGCGAAACGGTCCTCGACGCGCAGCACCATCGGGGCCGGCACGAGATCGAGGGAGGCCAGGATGCTGCGGTAGGCCGGATAGCCGGGCTGCGGCACCGCCACCCGGGCGCCGGCATCGAACAGGCTCATGAAGGCCAGCACGAAGCCTGCCGAGGAGCCGGTGGTGATCACCACCCGCTCCGGGCTCACCGCGACGCGATGGCGCTCGGCATAATCCCGGGCGATCCGCTCGCGCAGAGCCGGCAGGCCGAGCGCCTCGGTATAGGGGACGCGGCCGGTGGCGAGCGCCGCCTGCGCCGCCGCGATCACCGCCCGCGGGGCCGTCGCAGAGGGCTGGCCGACCTCCATGCGCACCACGTCGTCGCCGCGCCGGGCCTTGGCGGCGGCCGCGGCCATGACGTCCATGGCGAGGAACGGCTGGACGGCGGCGGCCCGCCGGGAGATCGGGATCATGCTTTCCTGACGGGGCGCGAGGGCGGAGACGGTGCAGTGCTCGGGGTTAGCCCCTGGCGGCCCAGCCCTCAACCGGTGTCAGTGAGGCGCGAAGCCGGCAGCCATGTTGACCACCAGAGCCAGGATGCCGGTGTTGAACAGGTAGGCGCCCACCGTCTGCACCGTCGCGATCCTGCGCATCCTCTTGCTGGTGAGGTTGGTGTCGGAGGTGGCGGCCGCGGCCCCGATGGTCACGGTGAAGTACAGAAAATCCCAGAAATCCGGTTCGGTCTCGCCGTGGAAATCCAGGCCTCCGCGCTCGGCGCCCGCCTCGTCCTCGGCGCCGTAATAGACGTGGGCGTAGTGCACCGTGAAGATCATCTGCACGAACACCCAGGTGCAGAGCAGGCTCGTTCCGGCGAGCGCCAGGGCGTAGCGCGCGCCGGGCCCAGCGATGCGGCCGCCGACGACCAGCACCGCCACCGAGCCGAGGCTCGCGGCCGCCGCCAGCAGGGCGAAGACCGTGATCACCCTGGCGCTGTCGTCGAGCCGGGCGGCCTCGCGCCGCATGGCGTCCCGGGTCTGGCCGGTGGCTCGCCGTATGACGAGGCCGGCATGGACGATCACGCCGGCGCACCAGCCGACGAGCAGCCGCATCCCCGGGTCGAGGCCGGGCACCAGCAGGGCGGCGGCGACCGCCACCAGGATCGCGCAGAGCAGGTGCGGGCGTAGCCAGAAGGCGCGGAACAGCTTGGGCATGACGAAACCGGATGACGCGCGGCGGGCGGGATCTCCCGGCCGGGATCGCGATTTGACCCGGCGCCGCGAAAACGCCTAACCCACCCTTTACCGCTTGCGCCACGCGCGGGCCGGCTTGCCGCGCAAGCGAGGATCCATGCTCTTCAACCGCTCCCTGCCCGCGCTGGCCCTGGCGCTCGGTCTCGCCGCCGTCCCGGCTTCGGCGCAGGACGCTACGCAGTCCGCCGCTCCGGCCGCCGCTGCCGTGGGCTCCCCGTTCACGGACGCGCAGCGGGCCGGCATCGAAGCGATCGTCAAGGACTACCTGATCAAGCACCCCGAAGTGCTGCAGGAGGCCCTGGCCGAGGCCGAGAAGCAGCAGGCGGAGACGCAGCGCCTCGCTCAGACGGCGGCCCTCAAGGAGGCCCGCGAGGCCCTGATCAACGGCCCGCACGATGTCGTCGCCGGCAACCCCGCGGGCGACGTCACACTGGTCGAGTTCTTCGACTACAATTGCGGTTATTGCCGCAAGGCGCTGATCGACGTGCAGACCCTGATCAAGACGGACCCGAAGCTGCGGGTGGTGATCAAGGACTTCCCGGTGCTCGGTCCGGAATCCCTCGAGGCGAGCCAGGTCGCGGTCGCGGTGCGCCAGCAGCTGAAGGGCGACAAGCTGTTCGAATTCCACCAGAAACTGTTGGAGACCAAGGGCCGCGTGAACGGTGCCCGGGCGATCCAGGTCGCCAAGGACCTCGGCGCCGACACGGTCAAGCTGCAGAAGGACATGGCCTCCCCCGAGGTGAAGGCCGCGCTCAGCGAGAACCGCGGCCTGGGTGACAGGCTCGGCCTGTCCGGGACGCCGGCTTTCATCATCGGCGACGAGGTGATTCCAGGCGCCGTCGGCGTCGATCCGATCCGGAAGACGATCGCGGATGTCCGCCAATGTGGCCACGCCTCTTGCTGAGGCGCCCCACCGGAGCTTTCCACCGGCGGATGGCGAAGGGCGCGGCCTTGTCCCCCCCGGCCGCCTTCGTCTAGACCATCATCGCGAAGGGCGGTTGCCGCCTTTCGGAAAAAGATGATGCAAAACCAAAGTTCTAGCGCTTCGTGCCGGTTCCGATCCCCGGAACGATGCGCTAAGAGCCGCCAGCCATGAGGCTGTGATCGAGTGCCAGCGCGCATGCCGGATGAACCGACCGCCGCGGCGCGATACGAAGAAGGCCGGATGCCCAAGAATGATCCCATCGATTCCGAGCTCGTCCGCGAACTCGCCAACCTCGTCACCGAGACCGGCCTGTCCGAGATCGAGGTCGAGAAGGGAGACCTGCGGATCCGCGTCGTGCGGCGGCTCGAGCCCGTCAACGTCCAGGTAGCGGCTCCCGCACCGGTCGCCGCCGCCGCACCGCCCGTGGCGCCGCCGACGGGGGCCCTGGCTCCGGCGGAGCCGGCCCGGGCGCATCCCGGTTCGGTACCGTCGCCGATGGTCGGGACCGCCTACCTGCGCCCCTCCCCGGAGGCCAAGGCGTTCATCGATATCGGCTCCAAGGTCGAGGTCGGCGACAAGCTGCTCCTCATCGAGGCGATGAAGACCTTCAACGAGATCGTGGCGCCCCGTGCCGGCACGGTGACGGCGATTTTCGTCGAGGACGGCCAGCCGGTCGAGTTCGGCGAGGCCCTCCTGGTCATCGCCTGAGCGACGCGCGGGGCGGCCTGTTCGCTTCGCCGGTCCGTCCGCCTGCTGCGAGCAGGCGGCGATGACTTCCGTGTAGGCGGTTCGAGCGTCTTCCGCCGCATCGACCGCCACGTCAGGCCTGGAAAACGGCGCGCAACAAGAGGATAGATCATCCTGCGCGGTCCCGTCGGATCGCCTGGACGCTCTAAGGGTTCGATGTTCGACAAGATCCTGATCGCGAACCGCGGCGAGATCGCCCTGCGCATCCTGCGGGCGGCGAAGGAACTCGGGATCGCCACCGTGGCGGTCCATTCCACCGCCGACGCGGACGCCATGCATGTCCGTCTGGCCGATGAGAGCGTCTGCATCGGGCCGCCCGCCGCCCGGGACAGCTACCTCAACATCCCGTCGATCATCGCGGCCTGCGAGATAACCGGGGCGGACGCGGTGCACCCGGGCTATGGTTTCCTGTCTGAGAACGCCCGGTTCGCCGAGGTTCTGGCGCATCACCAGATCGGCTTCATCGGCCCCAAGGCGCAACACATCCGCACCATGGGCGACAAGATCGAGGCCAAGCGTACGGCCGTGAAGCTCGGCATCCCGTGCGTGCCGGGCTCTGAGGGCGGCGTCGAGGATATCGACGACGCCAAGCGGGTCGCCGCCGAGATCGGCTACCCCGTCCTGGTCAAGGCGGCGGCCGGTGGCGGCGGTCGCGGCATGAAGGTCGCCCGCACCGAGTCCGAGCTGGAGCAGGCGATCGGCATGGCCCGCTCCGAGGCCAAGGCCGCATTCGGCGACGACGCGGTCTACCTGGAGAAGTATCTGGAAAAGCCCCGGCACATCGAGGTGCAGGTGCTCGGCGACGGCCGGGGCGGCGCGGTCCATCTGGCCGAACGCGATTGCTCGCTGCAGCGCCGGCACCAGAAGGTCTGGGAGGAAGGCGGCTCTCCCGCGCTCAACGAATCGATGCGCGCCGAGATCGGCGGCATCTGCGCCAACGCCATGAAGGAGCTGGGCTATCTCGGTGCCGGCACGGTCGAGTTCCTCTACGAGGACGGGCGGTTCTACTTCATCGAAATGAACACCCGCATCCAGGTCGAGCATCCGGTCACCGAGATGATCACCGGGATCGACCTGGTGATCGAACAGATCCAGGTCGCCTCGGGGGGCTCGCTCTCGGTGTCGCAATCCGACATCAAGGTCGAGGGTCACGCCATCGAGTGCCGGATCAACGCCGAGCACCCGGAGACCTTCCGGCCCTCCCCCGGCCAGATCACCCATTACCACACCCCCGGCGGCCTCGGGGTCCGGGTCGATTCCGCGGCGTTCCAGGGCTACCGGATCCCGCCGCATTACGACTCGCTGATCGGCAAGCTGATCGTGCACGGGCGCACCCGCAACGAGTGCCTGATGCGCCTGCGCCGGGCGCTGGACGAGTTCGTGATCGACGGTATCGACACCACCCTGCCGCTGTTCCGCACCCTGGTGCGTAACCCGGACGTCCAGAACGGCCTCTACGACATCCACTGGCTCGAGCATTTCCTCGAAGACGGCGGGATGAAGGTCTGAGCCCGGCCGGGATCGCACCGCCGGCTTGCGGCGATCAGGTCCGATGCCGGCTCTGGCATTTGGATCGGCGCCGCGCGACACTCGTCCCATGCACGATCCGACCCGCGTGGACATCACCCCCGAGATCCTGCTGAAGGCCTACGCGGCGGGCATTTTTCCGATGGCGGAGGATGCGACCGACCCGACCCTCTACTGGGTCGAGCCGCGGGCGCGCGGGGTGCTGCCGCTCGACGGGTTCAGGGTGTCCCGGCGCCTGGCCCGGACCGTGCGGTCCGACCAGTTCGAGGTCCGGTGCGACACGGATTTCGACGGGGTGATCAGTGGCTGCGCCGCGCCCCGCCGAGACAGCGAGAAGACCTGGATCAACGGGCGGATCCGTGAGCTCTACGGCGCGCTGTTCGACCTCGGGCATGTCCATACCGTCGAGGTCTACGCCGGCGCGGACGGGCGCCTGGTGGGCGGCCTCTACGGCGTCTCGCTGGGGGCGGCCTTCTTCGGCGAGAGCATGTTTCACGAGGTGCGCGACGCCTCGAAGGTCGCCCTCGTTCACCTGATGGCCCGACTGCGCGCCGGAGGCTACCGCCTCGCCGACACCCAGTTCGTGACCGATCACCTCACGCAGTTCGGTGCCGAGGAGTTGCCGCGGCACATCTACAAGCGGCGGCTCGCCATTGCCCTCGACGCGGACGCCGACTGGAACGTATGGCCCTGCGACGGGACTGTCCCTGGCGCGCGGGTGCTGGATGCGCTCGGCGTCGGCGCGGGCGACTGAGCTTCAGCGGAACAGCGCGTCGAACAGGTTTTGCGGCTGCGGCGGGGGCGGCGGGGCCGGAGCCGGTCCCTCGTTCGACGGGAAGAACTTTCGCGAGGGTTTCTGGCGCGGCTGCACCGGCACGCCGCGCGGCGCCTCGACATCGACTTGGCCGGCGGCGTTCAGCTGCTGGGCAGTCTTGGTCGAATCCCGGCCCGCGCGCTTCGTCCGCTCCGGCTTGGCCGCCACCGCCGGCACGTCCTCCTGCTCCTTCGCCTCGGCGATCACGTCGCTGCCGCCTTTGCAGTCGACCAGCCAGACATCGTAGATCGGGTGCTCGATGGCGTGCAGGCCGGGGCTCGACGCGAACATCCACCCGGTGAAGATGCGCCGGTACTTGTTGTCGAGGGTGACCTCATCGACTTCGAGGAACGCGGTGGTCTTGGCGCTCTCGGTGGGCGGACGCGTGTAGCAGACCCGCGGGGTCATCTGCAGCGACCCGAACTGCACGGTCTCGTCCACCGCGACCTCGAAGGACACGATGCGGCCCGTGATCTTGTCGAGGCCGGAGAAGACCGCGGTCGGATTCTTGATCTTGTCGGCCGCGGCAGGGCTGGCCCCGAGGGCCAATGCCAGACCGAGGGCCAGGACGGGGCGTGCGAGGGCTTTGGTGCGGCTCAAGGCTCGGACCCCTAATGCATCGTCCCGAAACGGGGTGGCCGACTCTCGGAAGACGACGATGCGGAACAAGGACCCCAGGGCCGCAGCCCGGATCCGGGACGAGGCTCTAGAGGAAGGCCGGTCGCGCCGTCACGGGCGCGGCGGTCGGATCGGGTGGCCTCGCGATGAACACCGGAACGGTGGCGGTAAAAGGGCGCCGCAGCCGCAAGCCTCCTGATCCGGCGACCAAGCCTACTCGCCGGGCGTCCAGGACACGTAATCGCCGGTCGCGGCCGGACGGGAGCCCCAGGAAAGCTGCGAGCCCTGCGGCCGGTAGGCGTTCGGCGTGCCGGTCTGGTTCTCGACATGTGGCTGCTGCCAGGCGCGCGGCGTGTAGGCCTCCTCGCTCGGGGCGAGATCGACGTTGTGGCAGAGCCAGCCGCGCCAGCCGGGCGGTACCTTCGACGCGTCGGCGTAGCCGTTATAGACCACCCAGCGCCGCTCCGAGCCGACCGAGCGGTCGATCAGCGCGCCTTCGGCCTTGTAGTACTTGTTTCCGAAATCATCCTCGCCGACGAAGATGCCGGTGCGGGCGGTCTGGAGCGCGAGCGAGACGGTCTGGCCGTTCCACCACGTGAAGACGCGCAGCAAAGTGTCCTTCAGCGCCATCGCCGGTCCCGGTAGCAAGCCGCGCCGCAGAGGCGCTTCTGGCGCCGTTATGGTGAGCGCGCGCGCCCGAGTCCAGCCATGGGGCCCAACTGTCGCTGCGCCGCAACGCCCACCCCGGACCTCAGCCGGCTATTTACGACCCGCGATAAAGTGCCTCTACTTTAGGGTGTGGATCGAAAATTTTTCCGCTCCGAATCCCGAATGCCGGAAGGGCACTTATCCAGGGCGCTGCGGATATCCACAGGTTTATACGAGCCGGCACAACATCTAGCGGGGAACCGCGCCGGCGCACACTACTTGTTGACGTGAGAGCGATGGCGGCGGTATTGTCCCTTCATCGGTCGCGCCGCCCCCCGTGGTGCGTTTCGGCAGGTTCGACCGTCCTAAAATCATCTTCGCTGAGTCGCCTCGCTTCCGGTTTCCGGGTGCGAGCGAACGCGACCCCCTTATTGGGAATCGACCCCGCGTCCAGCGGGGCCGGGACATCCGTGTCCCGACGGGAGAGGTGTGTCTTATGCGGTTCGAGCGTCGCTACACCACGGCCGGACAGTCGCCCTATACCGGTATTCCGTTCCGCAAGGCCTTGAGCGAAATTCGCAACCCCGATGGCTCGGTGGTGTTCCGCCTCGACGGCATCGACGTTCCGGAGAGCTGGAGCCAGGTCGCGAGCGACGTGCTGGCCCAGAAGTACTTCCGCAAGGCCGGCGTTCCGGCGCGCCTCAGGAAGATCGAGGAAAACGACGTCCCCTCCTTCCTGTGGCGCTCAGTCGCCGACGAGGCCGCCCTGGCCGAGCTCCCCGAGGAGGCGCGGATCGGCTCCGAATCCTCGGCCACGCAGGTGTTCGACCGCCTCGCCGGCTGCTGGACCTACTGGGGCTGGAAGGGCCGCTATTTCTCCTCTGAGGAGGATGCCGCGGCGTTCTTCGACGAGCTGCGTTTCATGCTGGCCAAGCAGATGGTGGCGCCGAACTCGCCGCAGTGGTTCAACACCGGCCTGCACTGGGCTTATGGGATCGACGGCCCGAGCCAGGGCCATTTCTACTGCGACTACCGCACCGGTGAGCTGACCCGCTCGGCGTCGAGCTACGAGCACCCGCAACCGCATGCCTGCTTCATCCAGGGCGTGCAGGACGACCTCGTCAACGACGGTGGCATCATGGACCTGTGGGTCCGTGAGGCACGCCTGTTCAAGTACGGCTCCGGCACCGGCTCGAATTTCTCCGCGCTCCGCGGCGAGAACGAGAAGCTCGGTGGCGGCGGCAAGTCCTCCGGCCTGATGAGCTTCCTCAAGATCGGCGACCGGGCCGCCGGCGCGATCAAGTCGGGCGGCACCACGCGCCGCGCGGCCAAGATGGTGATCGTCGACATCGACCACCCGGATATCGAGGCCTTCATCGACTGGAAGGTGAAGGAGGAGCAGAAGGTCGCCGCCCTGGTGACCGGCTCGAAGGTCGTCTCCAAGCATCTCGGCCTGGTGATGAAGGCCTGCACCCAGTGCGAGGCCGAAGGGGATGCCTGCTTCGATCCGGAGCGCAACCCCGCCCTGAAGCGCGAGATCAAGGCCGCCCGCAAGGCTTCCGTGCCGGACGCCTACATCAAGCGCGTCGTCCAGTTCGCTCGCCAGGGCTTCACCAAGATCGATTTCCCCGTCTACGACACCGATTGGGATTCCGAGGCCTACCTCACGGTCGCCGGCCAGAACTCCAACAACTCCGTCTCGCTGACGGACGATTTCCTGCGGGCGGTCGATGCGGACGCCGACTGGCACCTGACCCAGCGCACCACCGGCAAGGTCGCGAAGACCATCCCGGCCCGCGAGTTGTGGGAAAAGATCGGCGAGGCGGCGTGGGCCTCGGCGGATCCGGGCCTGCACTTCAACACCACGATGAACGACTGGCACACCTGCCCGCAGGGCGGCCGGATCCGGGCCTCGAACCCGTGCTCGGAGTACATGTTCCTGGACGATACCGCCTGCAACCTGGCCTCGGCCAACCTGCTGACGATGTACGACCGGCAGGCCA
The DNA here is from genome assembly GCF_054818005.1 of Methylobacterium sp. CM6246. Lineage (NCBI taxonomy): Bacteria > Pseudomonadati > Pseudomonadota > Alphaproteobacteria > Hyphomicrobiales > Methylobacteriaceae > Methylobacterium > Methylobacterium sp. CM6246. The sequence continues at coordinate 2,322,317 of NZ_JBTXKY010000001.1, read as the reverse complement.
AGCGCTTCGATGTCGAGGCGTTCGAGCACCTGAACCGCCTCTGGACGGTGGTGCTCGAGATCTCCGTGATGATGGCGCAGTTCCCGTCGAAGGAGATTGCAGAGCTGTCGTTCCGGTACCGGACGCTCGGCCTCGGCTACGCCAACATCGGCGGCCTGCTGATGACCATGGGCCTCCCCTACGATTCCCATGAGGGCCGCGCCCTGGCCGGTGCGCTGACAGCGATCATGACCGGCGTGGCCTATGCCACGTCCGCCGAGATGGCGGCCGAGCTGGGCCCGTTTCAGGCCTACGACGACAACGCCGACGCGATGCTGAAGGTGATCCGCAACCACCGTCGCGCCGCCCACGGCGAGGCGGAGGGCTACGAGTTCCTGAGCATCGCGCCGGTGCCGCTGGACCACGCCAACATCCCGCAGGACAACCTCGGCGCCCATGCCCGCGCGGCTTGGGACCGGGCGCTCCAGCTTGGCGAGACCCACGGCTACCGCAACGCCCAGACGACCGTCATCGCGCCAACGGGCACGATCGGCCTCGTGATGGATTGCGACACCACCGGCATCGAGCCCGACTTCGCCCTGGTTAAGTTCAAGAAACTCGCCGGCGGCGGTTACTTCAAGATCATCAACCAGGCAGCGCCGGATGCGCTGCGGGCGCTGGGCTACCGCGAATCCGAGATCGCCGAGATCGAGGCCTACGCGGTGGGCCACGGCTCCATGGGCCAAGCCCCCGCGATCAACCCGACGACCCTCCGGGCCAAGGGCTTCACCGACGACAAGATCTCCGCGATCGAGAAGGGCCTGAAGTCGGCCTTCGACATCAAGTTCGTATTCAACCGCTGGACGCTGGGCGACGAGTTCCTGATCCAGACCCTCAAGGTCCCGGCCGAGAAGCTCTCGGACCCGACCTTCGAACTGCTGCCGTTCCTCGGCTTCACCAAGAAGGACATCGAAGTCGCCAACACCCATATCTGTGGGGCGATGACGCTCGAAGGGGCGCCGGGCCTCAAGCGTGAGCACTACCCGGTGTTCGACTGCGCCAACCCGTGCGGCCGCATCGGCAAGCGCTACCTGTCCGTGGAGAGCCACATCCGCATGATGGCGGCGGCCCAGCCGTTCATCTCGGGGGCGATCTCCAAGACGATCAACATGCCCAACGACGCCACGGTCGAGGATTGCATGGCGGCCTACCGCCTGTCGTGGACCCTGGCGCTGAAGGCGAACGCCCTCTACCGCGACGGCTCGAAGCTGTCGCAGCCGCTCAACGCCGCCCTCATCGTCGACGAGGACGACGAGGCGGATGACGCCCTGGAGACGCTGATCCAGGCCCCCGCCGCCGCCAAGGCCGCTCAGATCGCCGAGAAGATCGTCGAGCGGGTGATCGAGCGGGTCGAGCACATCCGGTCCCGCGAGAAGCTGCCGGCCCGGCGCAAGGGCTACACGCAGAAGGCGGTTGTCGGCGGGCACAAGGTCTACTTGCGCACCGGCGAGTACGACGATGGCCGCCTCGGCGAGATCTTCATCGACATGCACAAGGAGGGCGCGACCTTCCGGAGCCTGATGAACAACTTCGCCATCGCGATCTCGCTCGGGCTCCAGTACGGCGTGCCGCTGGAGGAGTATGTCGAAGCGTTCACCTTCACCCGGTTCGAGCCGGCCGGCTTCGTTCAGGGCAACGACGCGATCAAGAACGCGACCTCGCTCCTCGATTACGTGTTCCGCGAGCTGGCCGTGTCCTATCTCGGTCGCGCCGACCTCGCCCATGTCAGCCCAGCCGAGATCGGCGGCACGGTGCTCGGCGGCGGCGAGGCCGGCGACACCACGCGCGACGGGTCCAAGCCTGCACCGGCCTCCTCGGTCGTCTCGCGCGGCCTGCTGCGCGGCTCGGCCGACCGCCTCACCCTGATCCAGGGCGGACCGGCTGGCGGCACGGTCGGCGTCGGTGCCGGAAGCACCGGCCAGACCTCTCCGGCCGGCGGGACCGTCCATGCGATCCATGGCACCTCGGCACTCAAATCCGAGCCGGCGGTGGCCCGGCAGACCGAGACGATCGCCGACACGCTCCCCTTCACCAAAGTGGAACGCACCGTCGCCGACCGGCGGGCCGAGGCGAAGATGAAGGGCTACGTCGGCGAGGCATGCCCGGAATGCGCCAACTTCACGCTGGTTCGCAACGGCACCTGCCTGAAGTGCGACACCTGCGGGTCCACGACCGGTTGCTCGTAAGCGCCGCGGTTGGATTGCCGCGAACTGGCGATTTCCATCGCTGATATCCGACGCGTGATAGGCGGCGGCGAAGCTTAGATTGGCCCGGTGTTCGAAAGCGTGACGGATCTAACCATCCGGGTGGCTGAACTGTTAGCCACCCGGATCGTTTTTCCGGAAAGGTGCGTGTTCGGTCGTGCGGAGTGCTTCGTCGCCCTGGCTCAAACCTCAGCCTGTCCCGCCGTGGCCTTTCGGTCGTAGCAAGCGGTAATACGGGTTCTGACGCGCGCGGGCCGCGGATCGGCCGTTGTCCGTGCCACCACCTGGACTGGCGGGGAGGCGATCAACCGATTCCAATCGCTCCGATTCACCCTCAGAGGTGAACGGCCAAACGTGTTCTGCGCGATCTTTCCGACCTTAAGACGTGCCTGACCCGCATGCGCATGCGCGCCCCCGTCGGTCCCATCGATTGGCGCCGGACGCTGGAACGGGTCGGTCGCTCTCAGTTGAGGCCGAGCTGCGACTTGCTCGTGAGCCGACCATTGCGGAAGGACAGGTTCAGGTTGGCGCCGGTGCGGCCGGTTCCGCGCCAGGAATACGTCGCCCGCTGAACGGTGCCGATCTCCATGTGGGTCACTCGACGGCCCGGGCAGCCGAGGATCTTCACCGCCTGATCGTAGTGCGTCCCCTGCTTCAGCGACGCGTAGGCGTCGCGGGTGACCCGGCACTCGGCCGTGCGCGCAGTCGCGGGCAGGTCGCCAACGATCAATAGTAGGCTTGCGAGGGCCAAGTGAAGCTTTGACATGCAGAACTCGTCCCGTGACGACAGAATCTCGACGTGGCGCGAAAATGGACCGCGTGGCCAGCTAGGCTTACCCGGGCTCGCCTGAGGCGGGCGCGTCCCCGTGTCCGGGCTTCCGGTCTGGTTCGACCTCCCTCGCCGACTGGGCGACGACTTTCAGGTTCTGCCGCATCTCCTGCAGGTGATCGACGACCACCTGGTGGTCGCCATCCGCGAGCCCGTCCAGGATCGCCGTGTTCTCGCCGTAGGTGTCTCCCGTCGTCACGGGCTTCTGCTGAATCTTGCCGCCCGCGTCGACCGTGTAGACGATCTGTTGGGCCAGCTGCGAGTCGAGGGCGGCGGTCGGCACCAGCAGCCTTTCCTTCGTGCCCGTCCGGATACTGGCGCGGACGAACTGGCCCGGCAGGAAGCGCTCGTCGTCGTTCGGCATCAGAGCCCGGACGAGGCGGCGCGCCGTCCGGGGATCGAACCGGTTGTCGAGCTGGTAAATCTTGGCCTCACGCACTGGCTTCCCGTCCTCGCCGAGGACCGACACGGTGACGCCCCCATCCCGCATCGCCGCCCGGACCGCTTCTGAATCCTCCGAGGACAGGGCCATCTGGATGTCGATGGGATCGAGCTGGACCACGGAGACCAACTGGGTCTGGTTCTCGATGACGAGATCGCCCGGGTTGATGGTGGACAGGCTGGCGCGCCCGTCGAAGGGGGCGTTCACGACCGCGTAATCCAGATTGAGGTTCTGCCGGGCGATGGCGGCCTCCGCCCCCTGGACCTGTGCGACCGCCGAGGTCCGGTTCGCCTGGAGCTGCTGAAACCGCTGCTCGGTGGCGTAGCCCTTGTCGGCGAGCGTCTCAGTGCGGTCCACCTCCGCCTGGGCGAAGGTGAGCTGGGCCTGGGCCTGGGCCTGCTGCGACTTGGCGGTCTGCAGTGCCACCTCGAAGGGCCTCGGATCAATATGGAAGAGCACCTGCCCTTTCTTGACGTGGCCCCCCGGCTCGAACGGGCGCTCCGTCACGTTGCCGGTCACCCGCGCCTGCAACGTGGCATCCTGCTGGGAAATGATCGTTCCGGTGTACGTGAAGGCGATCGGGACCTTCACCTTGCGCACGGTGATGACCCGGACGTCCAGCGGCGGCTCGGCCGGTTCGGTCGCCGTGTCGCCACCGGTGAACGGGAGCGCCGCGACCATCCGCTCCGGCGTGGGACGCCCTGCCGCGTACCAGCCCCCTGCGCCCGCCAGGACGATCAGCCCCGCCCCCACACCAACCTTAACTGCTGTCCGCACCACTGACGCTCCCAAGACCCGAGGCTCGGCCCTCCGCGATAGCGAGCGCCCGGCGGCAGAGGAACACGCTCATCGGCCAGACGTTGCAACGCGGCCTCCACGTCGGCGGCGCACGACCGGAAGTCACGATCCCGTATGTTCGCCCGCTTCGTCGATCGGCCGGTCCTGGCTGGCGTCATCTCCGTACTGATCACGCTGATCGGCGCGGTCGCCGGCCTGACCTTGCCGATCGCTCAGTTTCCCGAGATCGCCCCACCGATCATCAACATCCAGGCGACCTATCCGGGGGCCAGCGCCCAGCAGGCCTACGAGGCCATCGCGATCCCACTGGAGCAGGAGATCAACGGCGCTCAGAACCTGCTCTACATCAACTCGACCAGCAACACCGACGGCAGCGTCAGCATGGACGCGACCTTCGAGGTCGGCTCGGACCTCGATGCCGCGGCCGCCGAAGTGCTGACCCGCGCCAACCGGGCGGAGGCCAAGCTTCCGCCCTCGGTCAACGCCCAGGGTTTGGAGATCACGAAGAGCTCACGCCAGCGGCTCGGCAACATCGTCCTCTACGCTGAGGACGGGGCGCCCTACGACGAGCTGTTCCTGGCCAACTGGGCCGAGACGCAGGTGATCAAGCCGCTGCGCCGGGTCCAGGGTATGGGCCGCATCGTCAACTTTTCCAACAAGCGCTACGCCATGCGGATCTGGCTCGATCCGTTGAAGATGGAGGCCCTCGGCATCAGCCCGGGCACGGTCACGACCGCCATCACGCAGCAGAACGCGCAGATCACCACGGGCACGCTCGGCAAACCGCCGGTCGATCAGGCGACCGCCTTCGAGCTGCAACTCGTGACCCAGGGGCGCCTGCGAAAGCCCGAGGAATTCGGCAACATCCTTCTGCGTGCGAACCCGGACGGCTCCGTGGTCCGCATCCGCGACGTGGCACGGGTCGAGCTCGGCTCCGAACAATACGGCGTCCGCTCGAGCTTCGACGGGGCAGCCTCGGCCACGCTCGGGCTCTATCAGAATCCGGACGCCAACGCGGTTCAGGTGATGGACGGCGCCCGTGCCACGATGGTGGACCTCGCCAAGCGCTTCCCGCCGGGCCTCAAATACAAGATCGCACTCGACCGTACGGAATTCGTCAAGGAGGCAATCTTCGAGGTCGTGCGTACCCTGTTCGAGGCGCTCGTCCTGGTGGTGATCGTCACCTACCTGTTCCTCCAGAACTGGCGGGCGACCCTGATCCCGGCCATCGCGGTGCCGGTGGCGCTGGTCGGGACCTTCGGGCCGATGGCCCTGCTCGGCTTCTCGTTTAACACGTTGAGCCTGCTCGGCATGGTGCTGGCCGTGGGTCTCGTGGTCGACGATGCGATCATCGTGGTCGAGAACACCGAGCGCCTGATGGACGAGGGCATGGCCCCCTCAGCCGCTTCGCGGGAGGCCGTGACCGAGGTTGCCGGCCCCGTCATCGCCACCACCCTGGTCCTGGCCGCCCTGTTCGTACCGGTGGCCTTCATCCCCGGCCTCACCGGCAAGCTGTACAACCAGTTCGCGCTGACCATCGCCATCTCGGTGATGATCTCGGCGGTGGTTTCGCTGACTCTGACCCCGGCCCTGTGTGGGCTGATCCTCAAGCACCGTGAGGCGGACGCCAAGGATGAGAGCCGCTGGCGGGCACCCCTGCGCTGGTTCAACGCCGGTCTGGAGGGCGCGAGCCGCCGCCTCGTGGCTGCGATCGGCTGGCTGACCGGCCACATCGCCCTCGTCGCCATCGTGTTCGTGCTCTTCGCCGCCGTGACCGTGTGGATGACGATGCAGCGGCCCTCCGGTTTCGTGCCGGACGAGGACCAGGGCTACTTCTTCGCCGACGTGGTCCTGCCGAAGGGCGCCTCCGTGGCCCGCACCGATAAGATGGTCGACCGTGTCGGCGAGGCCCTGCGCGAGATCCCGAGCGTGGAGCACACGATCGGGGTGACCGGCCGCAGCATCCTCGCGGACGCGATCGCGCCGTTCTACGGGTTCCAGATCCCGACGCTGAAGCCCTGGGGCGAGCGCGACCAGAGCGTCACCGATGTCATCGCCACGGTGCAGAAGCGCTTCAAGCACGACCCCGATGGCCAGATCCGGGTGGTGAACCCCTCACCCCTCCCCGGGCTCGGCTCGCGCAGCGGCCTTACGCTGGAACTGCAGGACCGCAGCGGTTCCGGTGGGCTCAAGCTCGCGGAGGCTGCACAACGCTTCATCGCTGAGATGGAGAAGCTGCCCTCGGTCGGCCGTGCGATCCCCACGACCAGCTACGGCGTCCCGCAGATGCGCCTGGAGATCGACCGGGCCAAGGCCGAGCAGCTCGGTGTGCCGCTCCAGAACCTGTTCGACGCGCTGGGGACCTATGTCGGCTCGAGCTTCGTCAACCTCTTCAACCGGTTCGGCTACGTCTATCAGGTCTACGTGCAGAGCGAGGCCTCGGGACGCAGGACGATCGAGGATGTCGAGGCGCTCACCGTGCTCAACAACCGCGGCGAGCCTGTCCGCGTCGGTTCGCTGATCCAGACGCACTTCGTCACCGGCCCGACCGCTGTCCTGTCCTACAACACCTATCCCACCATCGAGATCGCCGTGGACACCGCGGCCAACGCCAGTTCGGGCACCGCCATCGCGGCGATCGAGGCCCTGGCCGATTCCAAGCTGCCGTCCACCTACGCGGTGGAATGGACCGACGTCGCCTACCAGGAGAAGATCGCCGGCGGCTACGCGCCTCTGATCTTCGGCCTCGGCACGCTGATGATCTTCCTGCTGCTGGCCGGGCAGTACGAGTCCCTGCGCCTGCCCTTCGTGATCCTGCTCGGCACGCCGATCGCGATCTTCGGCGCGGTGGGCTTCCTGGCCATCCGGGGGCTCGCCCTCGACATCTTCGGGCAGGTCGGTCTCCTGCTCCTGGTCGGGCTGGCGGCCAAGAACTCGATCCTGCTCGTGGCGTTCGCGGAGGATCTGCGCAAGCAGGGCGAGGACGTGCTCAAGGCCGCCCAGGATGCGGCGCGCCTGCGCATGCGCCCGATCCTGATGACCTCGTTCGCGTTCATCATGGGCTCGGTGCCGCTTGCCATCGCCAGCGGCGCCGGGGCCAACGCCCGGGTCTCGATGGGCACCGTGGTGATCGGCGGCCTCCTGGTGGCGACCTTCATCACCCTGTTCGTGACGCCGACCTTCTACGTCGCCTTCGAGCGGCTCCTGGGTAAGCCTGCCGCTTCCCGGGAGCACGACGACAGCTCCGCACCTCAGCCCGCCGAGTGACCCGGCGGTTCGGACAACCGACGCAGCCGCCTTAGGTTCGACCGTTCGGCGGATCGATGCGCCCCCGGCGCCTTGAGAGCCGCGTCGCATCCGATCGATAGCGCGCGAATCGGATCCCGAGCCTGTCAGGTCCCGGGTCGGCGCCTCCGGCGGCCTTGTCGCACCGACCTCCCTGTGTGACGGATCAAATCCGGTCGCGGTTCGTCTGTCTGGCGGACCGATCTTTGACGAGGGAAGACCTGTGAGCGTTGGATTGATCGCCCTGCTGGACGATGTCGCGTTCATGGTCAGGGCGGCGGCGGCATCCCTCGACGACGTAGCGGGGCAGGCCGCGAGGGCCGGAACGAAGGCGGCCGGCGTCGTCATCGACGATGCCGCGGTCACGCCGCGCTACGTCGTCGGCTTCGCGGCAGAACGCGAGCTGCCGATTGTCGGCAAGATCGCCCTGGGATCGCTCCGGAACAAGCTCCTGTTCCTGTTGCCCGGTGCCCTCGCACTCAGTGCCTTCGCGCCTTGGGCGATCACGCCGCTCCTGATGCTGGGCGGCGCGTATCTCTGCTACGAGGGCACCGAGAAGGTCTACGAGGCCCTCTTTCCTCATCATGCGCACGGCCACGACGCGGAAGGCCCGGGCGACGCAGGGAGCGACCAGGCCCGGGAAGACAGCCGCGTCGCGAGCGCGATCAAGACCGACTTCATCCTGTCGGCCGAGATCATGGCCATCACCCTGGCCGCGCTGCCGGAGGGCACCTTCTGGATGCGGGCGGCCGTCCTGGCCATCGTCGCTCTCGGCATCACCGTGGGGGTCTACGGCGTGGTGGCGCTCATCGTGAAGGCCGACGACGCAGGCCTTGCCCTCGCTGGCAGCGCGGCGGGACCGCCGTTCGGAAGTCTCGTCCGTGGTCTCGGACGCGGGGTGGTTTATGGCATGCCGATCCTGCTTAAGATCCTTGCCGTCGTCGGCACGGCGGCGATGATCTGGGTCGGTGGCGGGATCCTGATGCACGGGATGGAGGCCTACGGCCTGTCGGCCCCGGCACACACCGCGCATCAGGCCGCGGTCGGCGCAGCCTCATCCGTCCCGTTCGCCGCGGGCATCGTCGAATGGCTCGTTACCGCGATGGCGTCGGGCCTGATCGGGTTGGCGGTCGGTGGATTGTTGATCCCGCTCACGGGCTTCGTGCTGGCACCGGCGTGGCGGACACTGTCGGGCGTGTGGAGGCGGGGCGTTTGACGCTGAAGTTTTAGTCCGTCGCCGAAGATCTCAGAGGACAATCGACTATAGCTCATGCCCTCGAACCGGCGAGGCGCCGCGCGCCGCAAAGATCTTCCGTGAGGCTGGATTTGCGACTCTATTATATCCATCCTCGCTTGCTGTAATGTGTGCTGAGCGGTCGACGGATGTCGCTATCGAGGGGTTGCAAGCAGCGTTTGCCGGCCCAGCAGTTGGCCACCACCGGGCGCATCTCGGTCGGTACCGCGTTCAGGCTGGGATCCGCGTGCCGTCCCAGGCGAAGACGCCGCCGGTGTCGTTTGCCGCGAGGCTATCGAGCACGCGGAGGAGATGAGCCGCGCTCACGTCGGGCTGAACGACGCCGTGGGCGTTGGGATCAGACCGAAAAGGCCGCGACAACTCGGAAGCGACCGTCCCCGGATGCAGGCCGACGACGAGTGCCTCCGGCCGGGTGCGAGCCACTTCGATCGCAAGGGTCCGCAGGATCTGGTTCAACGCCGCTTTCGACGCGCGGTAGGAGTACCAGCCGCCCAAAAGGTTGTCCTCGATGGATCCGACCCGCGCCGACAACGCCGCAAACACGCAGCGTCCCCGGCGCGCCAGCAAAGGCACGAAATGCTTCGCCACGAGCGCCGGGCCGATCGTGTTGACCGAAAAGACGGTCGCCATCGCGGCGGGATCGAGCGCCTTGAATGTTTTCTCAGGCAAAACGCCGTCTTGATGAAGGAGTCCGGTTGCTACGATGACCAAGCCGACAGGTCCGGCCGCACCGATGCTTTCCGCAGCCGCAGCGATCGTGGCCTCGTCACCGAGGTCGATCGCAACGGTGCGGACGCCATTCGGTGCTAACGGCTTCGAGCGGGAGAGCGCGAAGACCGAGCTGTAGGCTTGGTTCGCCGCGAGGGCGCACACGAGAGCCTGGCCTATCCCTCCCGAGGCACCGATGACGACCGCGCTCGTCGAGGCGGAGGCCGTCATCGCGCAGATCCGCCACCGTTCGCGGAGGGGCAATCCAGCTTGCGGAAGATCAGGCTGAGATTGTTGGCGGGCATCGCGACGCGCTCAGAGAGACGGAAGCCGTGCCTGTCGGCGGCAGCTGCAACAGCCTCGATGTCACGCACACCCCAAGAGGGGTTCCGCATGCGCAAGCTCTCGTCGAAGGCGGCGTTGCTCGGCGCGGTGTGGGCATCATTCTCCCGAAACGGGCCATAGAGATAGAGGATTCCACCCGCAGGTAGCGTCGCGCCCGCACCGGCCATCAGCCCGATGGTCGCGTCCCAGGGCGCGATATGGATCATGTTGATCGCGACGATCGCGTCGGCCTTGGCTACCGGCCATGGCTGCCGGGCCGCGTCGAGCGCCATCGGGGACCGGAGGTTCGAGAGTCCCGAAGCAAACGCATGGGCGACGATGCTGCGCCGCGCCGCCTCGTCCGGATCACTGGGCTGCCAGTCGAGGGCGGGCATCGCACGAGCGAAGTGAACGGCGTGCTCGCCCGATCCGCTTGCGATCTCCAGAACGAGGCCGCTCGGCGGAACAACGCGCTTCAGGACTTCGACGATCGATGGGGCATTGCGCTCGAAGGCGGGCGAGAACAGCGCATCTGACATCGGGAACTTCAAGCGACGATCCAACGGGGCCACATCTCGTTCCACGGCAGCATGGCTGTTTTTGGCGGCTCGCGCACGGTCTTCGATGACGCGCATGGGCATCTGAGTGGCGGGCCACTCCACGAGCCCCGCAGCGCGACCGCCGATGCTTCAAACGCGCGAACTTCGGTGCCCTCCGCCAGGGCGGGCGCATCCTCCCCGTCGATCCCGATCTCGCGTTCCGGCCGTCGGTCTTCGGATGCCCGCGAAACATTTGTAGGGCCAGCAGGCCGCCGGACGTACTCGCACGTGCCGATCCGCGCCGCGTTGTCGAGCCGAAACGCGTCACAGCCGGCCGCGCAAGGAGGCAGATCCGGGCTGATTCAAGACGTCCGAACGGAACGGGTTGGCCGTTCCTGCGCTGGACCACCGCCGTCCCTAAACGTACATCGCCGCCGCCGCCGCCGCCGACGAGCTTGCGGATTGCGTTCCAGGGCCGTCGGCCCCTCGAAACCGAGCCGTGTCCAGAATATCTCTTCGCGCCTGTGACACCTGGCCCTGGCCGGCAGCGAGGCGAAGGCCGCGCGGTCCGCGGTCCTGTAGTAATCAAACCGGACCTCTACGCGACCTTGTTGCGACGCGACGACGTATTCGCCGATATGGGCGACACGGCCTTGGCATGGTCGGCAGCCGCCCGGAGGGCCGCCACCATCGCGTCCGCCTGTTCGTCGAGGACCGTTACATCGCCGCCGGCGCGGGCACTGCGCCACCCGATGAGAAGGCACGCAAGCCCGGTCGCGACGCTGGCGACTAGCGGCGCCGTGAGGAGCGCCGCCAGGGGACTCAGCGGCGCGAGGACGATGGCCGTCACCAGACCGCTACCGATCGCGGCCGCTATCAAAAGGATCATCGGAGGCTCGCCCGACATGCGCGGCAGACCACCTCCACCGACCGTCCATTAACCACTATGGCGAAACCGTTAACGAGTGGTTAACGACAAGATCTGCAGCGAAAATCTGCTTTAGATTCCCGCTCATAGCCAAGGTTCGATCAGCATCGAGCGCCTGAGATTGACCGACGCGGGGGTCGGGTCGCCGGTCATTCCATCAAGTCGGTCAGGGCGCCGATCTCATCGGAGCTTTTCCAAACGGTCTCGCACCCGATCACCTTCTCGGTGGCATCGAATATAATTGTGAACTTGTCCGGGACGCGCTCCGTACCGTCGAGCCGGACCCGAACGCCCCATTTCGAGATGTCATGGATCACGCAGGGAATTGCCGCCTCATCGGGCACGGTGATGCGTCCCATCATATTGATGGAGACACGACGAGCCGATCTTTGATTGTCCATGGGATCACTCAACGCAGGGCCACGTCGAGTATAGGCCCAGGATCCTTCGCGGGCGGTTCGCCATTTACATCAAATTCGACTTATTCGGGTCGGCTGCGGACGATCGACGCGGTGACAGCCTCGCCAATTGAGCATAGCATCGGGATGATTTCTGGCTGTGCGCATCATGGAGGCAGATGTTCGTCCCTCCCGATCAGCGATCTGTCCCGCCCCGGTGGGAGCCGCCGCGCAAACCCTCACGGGATGCCAAGCGGGCCGAGAACGCTGCCGTCACGCTCATCATCCTGATCTCGATCCTCGGCTTGTTCGCGCCGATTGCGGGCGGGACGCTGATCGCCGTGGTCGCCGCCGTGATCAAGTACCTCTCTCCGCACTGAGCCCGATGAAATCCAGTGCCACGGCTGAAGAACGTGACCGAACTGGCCCGAGCGGTAGCGGCGACTGCATGCCGGCACGGCCTGACGGGTTCAAGAATACGTCCGGCAGGGCGCGCTGACTTTAGCCTGTGCCGGTTTCGGCTCCGCCCGGTGGCCCCGGCACGGTGCCTGCTGCGCCCTGCCCTCCATCCGGTTGCGTATGGATGGCCCGCGACATGATCAGGCCTGGTCGCGGACATCCGTCGCGACCGTAACGTTGACCCGATCGTCGGATTCGGCCGCGTTCGTCGAGAGCCGCAAGGCTGCGCCGCGTCACGCCGCCCGTAGCTCTCCGCGGCTGCAACGCTCAGTTGCAGCGGGCTCTGGGGGGCGTCAGGGGGAAGACGGTGGAGGCCACCATCGACGGTCCGTCATCCGCGCTACCGTCGCCGCTGCGCAGGCGCGAGAAGAACGACTCGGCACCAGGTTTCGATCAGGTCTCGTCACCGGTCGGCATCAAAAGCGCGTGGCCCTATCGGCTCGCACGAGACGAACAGGCTCGCAAACCAAAACAGCGTCATAGCCGCAATCGCTGCCGCCGTTCCGACCAATGGGCTGACGAGCAGCGCAGCCAGCACGCCGTGTTTCCACATCAGGGTGAGTGCGATGAGCCAGCCGAGGCTCGCCGCGACCGTCACGCGGAAGATGCAGCATTCGGATGCCTGCATGGGGATCTCCTTCCATGTTGCAACTAGTACGTGCAATCATGGATCCCTCACTCAATGTGTTGGAATACTGAGGCGTGGGCGTCTCGCGAACGCTGTGATCATCCTGTCACATCGACCCAAGCGGCCCGGGCATCATCTCGCCCCCTGGCGCCATAGAGGCCTGAGACACCTTCAGGCGCGGCACCCCCGGCGGCCGTCCCTGCGAATGCGCCAACCGCCGTCGCTGGACGCGCTGCCAGGCGCGTAAATAGGACGGCGCAATGCGATCTCGATCGGATGGTCCTGCGGTGACAGCACCATCGAACAGGGATCCGACGCCTTCGCGCCTCGGTCTGCCGCGGCGCTCGAATATTTCGGTGTGGCGGCCGTCATCGGGGCCATCCCTTCGTGTTTCGGGGGCGTCCTGAGGGTCACTCGACGGATCGCCTCGGTCGTCGTGGCTCCGTTCTGAGGAACCTCGCCCACTGGGCAGGCCCCATGGCTGAGGGGACGACTACTCGCTCCCGGAAACAAATATCGAGCGGTCGCCGGTTCCGTTAAACGCACCTTTACCCTGCTAAAGCCCCCATGAAACGCAGTGTGGCCCGGCCTCGTACTAAGTGAATGATCGACGTGCCTATCGTACCGGCCGAGCCGATGTCCCAGAGCGAGGACGCGCTCACCCACATGTCGCAGGCCGCGTTCGTGGCAGCGTGGCAAATCTTTGTGGGAGAACCACCGGCCATGATGCTGGACAGCCGATCCGCGATGATCCGGCTTCTGGTCGAGAGCACGCCGGCAGCGCAGCTGGAACAGCTTAGCGAACCCGCGCAAAGCCACCCGACGGGTCATAAGGCGTCGGTGCGCGCAATCCCGTGACACGCGCGTGGAGCCCGGCTGGCAAGGCCGAGCCGAAGGATGTCTCGCATCAGCGCGTCCAATGATGCTGCACGAGTGCGGGGCACTCAAGGCCCAGAAATAGGCAAGGCCCGCCCGGGTGTTCCCGTAGCGGGCCTAATGCGAGCGCGTCGGCGATTCCGTTCCGTTGGCGCTCAGCTCCCCAGCCGATCGCCAAGAGCATCCTGCTGCAACATGGTTAACAACCTGTTGACTTGGGCCGGTCAAATCATCATGCGCAGGCTGCTCGTCAGCTTAGAGGACTATCCGGAGTGTTTCTCCGTTTTACAAAATCTTGGTTGCTATTCAGAGCCCGGCATCAGGGCATGGAGCTGTAAGGTTGACCGCTATTCGGAACGACAACTAACTCGGCAACGGGCGTCGTTGCGACGCCGGTTGCCCCCCTGCCCTTCGCAGACTCGATGCGTTGGATCGCTCGTCGCCCAGGTCAGCGTCGCGCTCGTCAGCACGGCCATCAGATGGCCGATGGCTGGAACGGGGTAAGCCCGCAGGCGGATTGCCTACGGGCCAGGAATCGTCAGCAGTTGTCGTCACCCGGCTTCACCGGCTGGCCCTCGGGGGCCTTCTTCTCGCCCTTGTCCGCCATGGTGCCCGCGCCGGCGTTGTTCATCGCGCCGACCGTACCGGGCGACTCACCCTTGGCGCCTGGCGTCACCTTCGCGGTCGAACCACCTTCGACGTTCGAGCTGGTGTCCTTGGTCGTAGGGCCATTGGCGCTGGTGGTCGTGCCCACCTTGCACGGGGCCGCGAAGGACGTCGTCGCGGTCAGCGCGAGGATGGCGACGGCGCCCGTCAGCGTAGCAATACGTGGCATAGTTCCTCCTGATTTGGTGAAGGAGGAAGACGCAGAATCGAGCGATAGTTCCGTCTTGAGCTTCAGTCTTCGCGGCCGTGCTCGACGGCAACGTCATTGGGCTCCAGGAGCCAATCCGGGAGGATCGGGACGACCTCTCCAGCCACCTCGCCGGCGGTCTTCAAGGCCGCTTCCGCCTTCGACTCCGGACTTTCGGCCCGAACCTCGGCGAACAGCTTGCGCGCGAGGTGGTCCAGCTCTTCGTCCGATAACGTTTGGCCTGGCTCGACCGACATGGGCTGCCTCTCGATAACGGTTTCGCCGGCACTGCCCCGCCGCCCGATCTGAGCACGGGTTGGCGGGACAGTCGCCTACGTCGCCAAACGAACGGGTCTCAGCCTGCGATCCGGTGGAGGGCACAAAGTTTGTTGCCGTCCGGGTCGCGGAGATACGCCAGGTACAACCGGCCGGAGCCGCCTTGGCGTTCACCCGGCGGATCTTCCACCGAAGTGCCACCGTTCGCGACGCCCGCATCATGCCAAGCTTTGGCCTGCTCCGGGCTATCCATGGTTAACCCGATGGTGCCGCCATTCGCGCCACAAGCGGAATTTCCGTCGATCGGCTTGCTGATCATCAAGCGTGCGCCTTTGTGCGTGTAGACCAGGCGTCCCAGCGCATCCTCTGCGCCGGAGCCGGCCCCGCTTGCAGCGAAGAGGGCATCGTAGAACGCTTTCGATCGCTCCAAATCGTTGCTGCCGACCATGATATGACTAAACAAATCGATCTCCCGGCTTTTTCGGTATTACCTATTTTGACGATAAAATTACTTGCCGCCGCCGCTCTTGTACGCATCGATCGCGCTGCGGCAATTCGGTGACATCTGGCTCATGTTCTTCTTGAAGCAGGCGTCCATCTGCGGGCTATTCGGGTCGATGCCGGCGCAGAACGTGATGGCGTCACCCGCACAATAGGTCTGCAGATCCGCATTGCCGCGCTTCGGGGCTTGTGCCGAGGCGGGGACGGCGATGGCGACGAGGCCGAAGGCGAGGATGAGCGTGCGCATTTTTGATCCCTAACCGAAGCGGTTTGTAGCGCCCTAACGAACTCAGCGCCGGTTTTATCCCTCCCCAAACCGGATCTCGCCTTCGGCGCCGTAATTGGGGAGGCATTCAAGGGCGGATGCCCCCTCGGCCGATCGGGATTCGCGCGTGCATTGCGCCCTCGGACAGCCGTCTGCGCCGTGCCCGACAACAGCAGAACCGGCCAGCCGACCTGCGCCCCGCAGGCCGGTGCCGCGCCCTCTTATCGGTAGCCGCCGCCCGGCAGCCGGCCATGGAAGGGCGTATTCCGGCAGTGTCCCCACGGGCCGCGCCAGTAGCCCGGAGGGCACCCGTTCCCGGCACGAACCTGATACCAGCCCCCCGGGAGAGGGCCGAAGTAAGGGGTGTTCCGGCAACGCCCCCACGGACCACGCCACGCGCCTGGTCCGCAACCGCCCGCGACACGGGTAACCGGAGCCGCGCCGCCTAGGTCGGCCGCGATCGGCATCGCTTGTGCCGTTGCGACCGGCAGAGCGGTGAGAGCTGCGGCAACAATCATCGTGTTCATCATCGTCATGATTGTCTTCCTTCCTGTTCGATCACCGAGGTGCTCGCGTCAGCCGCCCAGACAACTTGGAAGTTGTTCGGTCAATGCATTAAATATTGGCGATGAAACGAAATGGTTTCGTAAAATACGACGATGCCATGCGAATGCGACTAACAAATCAGCCGAAGCGAGCGAGGGATTTTACGGTCCGTGCCTTGCCGGGCCCTGACCTGCAATCCAAGGGCAATTTGCCATCGTGCTGCAGGTCAGAGCGACAGAGCCGGTGCCGAGGTTCGGCATCGGTTACGTGTGCTCGGACTGGCCTAGGGTGTGAACCGCACCAAGCTCTTGCGAGCTTTGCGCTTTCGTGATTCAGGGCCGCCGCGTGCAGCACGGAGGCGACGATGGCGGAGCTGTTCTGGCTCTCGGATGCGCAGTGGGCGGTGATCGAACCGTTCATGCCGAAGGATCAACCCGGACCGGCGCGCAAGGACGACCGGCAGATCATCTCCGGCATCCTGCACGTACTCACCTCTGGCTGCCGCTGGCGCGACTGCCCGGCCGCGTATGGCCCACGTACCACCGTCTACAACCGCTTCAACAGGTGGTCACGGCGCGGCTTCTGGAAGGCCATGCTGGCGGCGATGGCCCAAGCCGGATGGTCGGGCGAGGCGACGGCCATCGACAGCACCTACGTGCGGGCGCACCGTTCGGCCCACGGCGGCAAAGGGGGGCGCGTGCGCAAGCCATCGGCCCGTCGCGCGGCGGCCAGACGACCAAGATCCACGCCCTCACCGACGTCCTCGGCCGGCCCGGCGTCCTCCTGCTGACGCCCGGCAACGCCAGCGATGTCACCACAGCTCCAGCCGTGCTGGCTGAGGCCCCCGGCCGGATCCGCCGCCTGAGCGCCGACAAGGGTTACGACGCCGATTGGCTGCGCGCTGACCTGCGCGCAAAGGGCATCACGCCGATCATCCCGGGCAAGCGCGGTCGGAAGAAGAGGATCCGCCACGACAAGCGCCGCTACCGCGAACGCTGGCGGATCGAGGCGACCTTCAACCGCCTCAAGGATTTCCGCCGCATCGCCACACGATACGACAAGCTCGCCCGTAACTACGCCTCAGCTGTCGCTCTCGCCGCCGTCATCGCGTTCTGGTGCTGATCGAGTCCAGACCCTAGGAGCCATGGCGCCACAGGCGCGGACCTATTGGGTAGAGCATCTGTTGCTACTTCGGATCCGCAAACGTGGATCAGCGAGGTTCTTAGGTGGCAGAACGGCCTTCCAGTCGATACGGCCAGCGCGGCGGTCCCAGCACGCCGCTTGTCTGCGGGATCATCGGTTGCCCAAGTCTCAGGCAGACCGTGCTGATGGCTGGCCCGATGGTGAAGTCGCATCGAACCACCGGCCGTGGAGCCGTGGCTTCAGCAGGCTGCGGAATTGCCGCCAGATCTGACGCTCGCTCGTCCGACCCGCAACCGCCGGCCCATGGCACCAACCCGTAGGAGCGTGCTGTGACCGATTCGACTCCCACCTCAACCCGACTGTTGATCGTCTACTACTCACGCAGTGGCAGCGTGGAAGCGCTCGCAGGCGCCGCAGCGGAAGCTGCGCGGGATGCTGGCGCGGACGTGCGTGTACGCAGAGCGCGCGAAGTCGCCGACGCGGCCTCCATGGCGAAAGTCGACGGGTGGACAGAGAGCGCCGCCCGACAAAACAGCCTGTACGAGGCTCCCACGCACGAGGATGCCGAGTGGGCTGATGCAATCCTGTTCGGCACACCCTGCTACTTCGGAGCGATGGCGACCGAACTGAAGAACTACCTCGATCTGCTCGGTCCACAATGGAAACGCGGGTCGTTGGCCGGCAAGGTCGGTGGTGCCTTCGCAGCCGCATCCTGGCCGCATGGTGGATCCGAAGTCGTCACCCTGTCGCTGTATGCCCCGATGGCGCATCTGGGCATGGTCATCCTGCCGACCGGCTACACCGACGAAGTGATGCTCGAAGCGGGATCACCCTACGGCGCGTCTACCATCGTGGGTTCGAAGAACCAGCCACTTCGGATGGAAGACCTCGATGCAGCCCGCCATCAAGGTCGGCGAATGGTGGCGATCGCCGGTGCGTTGATCGCGGCTGGCGAGATGCCGAACCGCCGTACGGACAGCTAGGCCAAGCCGTCCTTGGCGGCATGGTCCGGATCGTCCGGTTGGCTTTCGGCATCTTTGACCACGTCCTTGTTCCCGGGCTCGCGCCCCTTCCTTTTGTCGGGCACGTCGTCGTTTCGGCTCTGCACCGTGGGCGGCACGACGCTCACAGCATGGGGTTCGTCCGTTTCAGCCATCATACGCCCTCGAATATCGACCGGATCAACGCTTTGATGTTCGAACCGCTCGCTCAAGCCGATCGCTGGGTTCGGTGCCGCTCGTGCCGCCATAGCGCGACGGCGACGCGACGCGCTTCATAGGATCGCCGAAGCGGGGTCCCGAGCCCGCCCTGGCCTTCCGGGGCATAGGCGTACATCAAGACGCCCTCCGGACCATAGGTTCGGCGCATCTCGGCGCGCCAAAGACCGTCTGCCGTCGTCAGGGCAGCCTCCGTGAGGGCGAGGCGGGCACGGTCGGGTGAAGGCGGCGGCTGAGCGATCATCTCGCCCAACGCGCCGATCCTGCAGAGGGTCCCTCCTTACCGACCTGAACGGGTACCGTTTCGAACGTAGGCTCGGGCCTTACGCCTGCGCCCGCGATCGACAGCGGAAGTTGGCGTGTCGATCCACGGTCAGTCCTATGGTTTTCGCATCGGCGTTTGAGTGAAGAAGAATATCATCCGACAAAATAAAAATTCGCAGTGATCGACCTCGATTATAAAAGTATCAGGTCGTCACGATCCTCAGCAACGCTTTCCTCCGAGGACGAGACGGAGTGAGTGGGCCAGTTCATCGCGCCGGTATGGTTTGTTCAGGACAGGAAGATCGCCGCGCCCGATCACCTGTCCCTCTTCGAGGTTTGCCACGTAACCCGAGGTCAGGAGGACCTTGAGGCCGGGCCGGAGGCGCTGCGCCTCGATGGCGAGCTGCGAGCCGTTCATGCCGCCCGGCATCATCACGTCGGAAAACAGGATGTCGATCCGCTCGACGCCCTGGAGGTGGACGACGGCCTCGGCGGCGTTGCGGGCCACCACTACGCGGTAGTGGAGTTCCTCGAGGCTTTCGACAGCCATGCCGAGAACCTGCTCGTCATCCTCGACCAGAAGCACGGTGTCGCCTTCGGTAGCCCGACGAAGCGGGAGGGTGCCGCCGCCGGTGCCAACCTCGTCTCCGGCTGGCTCGGCCGAACGTGGGAACAGGAGGCGGAACGTGGTGCCGACACCAAGCTCCGTGTCGATGCCGATGAATCCACCTGCGCTGCGGGTGAAGCCGTAGACCTGGGACAGGCCGAGGCCTGTTCCTTTCCCGACCTCCTTCGTCGTGAAGAACGGTTCGAACACCCGAGCCATCGTCTCGGGGGTGATGCCGCTGCCCTGGTCGATCACAGAAACTTCGACGTAGGCCCCCGGCGGTACGCCCTTGCCGGCAACCGCCGCGGTATCGAGGTGCAGGTTCCGGCTCCGCACGACGATCCTTGAGCCACCCCCCTCCATCGCGTCGCGCGCGTTGACCACAAGGTTCAGGACCGCCGCCTCGAACTGCGCCGGATCGATCCGGATCGGGTCGATGAGGGCGTCGAGATCCAACCGGAGCTCCAGTGCGCCGCCGACCGCCCGCTCGGCCAGCGGCTTGAACTCGGTGAGGAGGCGGTTCGGGTTGATGGTCTGGGGCCGCAGCATCTGCCTGCGCGAAAACGCCAGGAGTTGCTGGGTGAGCTGCTCGCCGCGCCGCGCCGCATTCATCGCGGCTTCCGCTAGGCGGACGACGCGCTCGGTGTTCTCCGGCTTGCGGATCATCATGTCGAGGCCGCCCACGATGACGGTGAGCAGATTGTTGAAATCGTGCGCCACGCCTCCGGTCAGCTGCCCGATGGCTTCCATCTTCTGGGCCTGGCGCAGGGCCTCCTCGGTGTTTCGCTGGTCGGTCCGGTCGACGACGATGCCAGCCATACGGACAGGGCGTCCGTCGTTTCCATACTCCACCTGACCCTTGGCCGCGATCCAACGGATCGCGCCATCGGCCCGCGACATCCGGTATTCGATGTCCAGTGTCCCAGTCCCGACCGCCGTGGCGAAAGCGGTCTCTACCAAGAGCCGATCCTCCGGCACGGTGTGGTTCAGAAACTCGGCCATGCCCCACGACGCAATCGGCACGTCGTAGCCGAAGATCGCATCGTGTCGGCGCGAGCGTCGTGCTGTATCGTTGACGAGATCGAGATCCCACGACCCCATGCCGGCGGAATCCAGCGCGAAGGCCAGGGTCTCGCGCGCCGCTTCCACCTCGCGCGTACGCTCCTCGACACGACGTTCCAAAGTCTCGTTCGCGATGCGCAGCCGCTGCTGGGCATCCTCGCGTTCCCGGATATGCTGCCGAGCCTGGTATTGGCGGCGGCGGACCCGCAAGGCCGAGGAGACCGCGCTGAGGAGCGTTTCCGCGTTGATCGGGCGTTCCAGCAGGACGACGTTGCCGAGGCGTTCGATCATGGCGGCGGCCGAGGAGGTGCGTCGTCCGGCCTGCCGCGTCGCCAGCATGATGAAGGGGAAGTCCGACCACGGCGGCTGGGACGAGACCCACGCGTTCAGCGCTGTGGGATCGACGTCGAGAAGCGCCTCTTCCGTCACGATCGACGTCGCAACGGAGGTGCGTAGGCCGTCGAGCCATGCGGCGCCATCGGCACAGACGGTGGTGAGGACGTCGGATTTGTACAGCAGCTGCGCCATGACGATCGCGTCGCGTCCGCGCGGCGCAAGGATCAGGACGCGTTCCCCGTCAGGGTCGAGAGACGGCATCACGGCGCCTCCGCCGCGTCGCCGCCGGGGATCAGCGCCACCTTGCCGTCGTAGGTCGGCAGGCCGGACAGGATGCCTTGGAAATCGGTCAGGGCGGCGCCGACCTGGAGGCCGATGGGGGAGAGCTTGAGCTCCCGAATGGTGCGCTCATGCGCGTTGACGCGGCTCTTCACCACCGAGAGAGCGGTCCGAACCGAGCCATTGGACTCAAAGTACCGGAACAGGAGGATGCCGTCGCTGAGATAGCTGAGGTCGATATCCGATCGGACGTCGCCGATCACGCCGTGCTGACCGAGAACAAGCAGGGTCGTTGCGCCCTTCTGGTTCAGGTAGTTCAGGAGTTCGTGCATCTGCAGGACAAGGTGTTCCTCGCCGGGCATGGCGTGGATATACGCGTTCAGGCTGTCGAACACGACGAAGCTGGCGCCCCGCGTCTCGACGGTGCCGCGTACCCGGCAGGCGAATTCACCGGGCGAAAATTCGGCCGGCTCGATCTCGTCGATGACCAGCCTGCCGCTGGAAAGATGCGCGTCGAGATCCATTCCCAGCGCCCTGCCGCGCGTGAGCATGGTCTGCCGACCCTCGTCGAACAGGAAGTAGGTCGCCTTGTCCCCGCGATCCAACGCTTCCAGCATGCAGCGGACCGCCGTGGTGGTCTTCCCAACCCCCGAGGGACCGAGCAGCAGGGTATTGGTCGAGGGAGCTAGCCCTCCACCCAGGAGAAGGTCGAGCTCATGCGAGCCTGTCGATGCCGGGGTCATATCGAACTTCGCGGCATGATCGTTCGCAACGAGGCTGGGGAAGACTTCGACGCCGCCGGTATCCAGGACGAAGTCGTGCATTCCGCCGTGGAACTTGACGCCGCGCATCTTCAGGACATTGAGACGCCTGCGTGCGGCGCCGAAACCGCGCCGGATCTGCTCCAGCATGATCACCCCGTGGGCGATGCTGTGGAGTTGGACGTCAGCGGTCCCATCATCGAGCAGGAGAACCGTGCATTTCCTGGACGCGAACATCTGCTTCAAGGCCAGGATCTGGCGCCGGTAGCGGAGGGGGTTCTGTGCCAGCAGGCGAAGCTCGGACAGGCTGTCGAAAACGACCCGCTGCGGTTTGAGGCTGTCGACGCGGTCGATCACCTCGCGCACGGTTTCTCCGAGTTCGACCTCCGACGGATGCAGGACGGATTGCTCACTGTCGGGGTCGAGGCCGAGTTCGTTGACGAGTTCGTAGACCTCAATGCCGTCCAGAGACCACCCGTGCGTCCCGGCAGCGAAGGAAAGCTCGTCGGCGCTTTCCGAAAGGGTGACGTAGAGACCCTTTTCCCCGTGGGCGACGCCGTTGAGGAGGAACTGAAGGCCGACAGTCGTCTTGCCGGTCCCGGGCGTCCCTTCGAGCAAGTAAAGGCGGCTGCGCGTTAGCCCACCATCGAGAATCTCGTCGAGGCCATCGATCCCCGTCGACAGGATGTCGCGAGGCCGGGGGACGTGCGTCGTAACGGACTCGGCCATCGGGCCCCATCTGGATAGCGGCATCCGGCTCCCGCATCAGGAGCTCCCGGGTACCTTGGGAGACGTGTTCGGACGACAACTCCGGCTTGGCGGTTTGGTCCCATCGCAATTGCCATGACGTGAGCCCGGATTTGTCGTGGGGCAGCAGCCCCCTAACAGGGCTTCGATCAGACCGACGACGCCGTGGGTGCAATCGTTGCGCGCGGCGGGACGAGGGCGGTCAGCGCGTCGGCACGAGCTTGGACCGCCGCGCTCGAATCCGACGCGTCGCGTCACACCCCGGTGCGGGAAGCGCCGCCCGGAGACGTGGCCGGGGCGGGCCAGCAACCACTGCGCGGTCACCGTGTTGTCGGGGGCACCCGAACTCCGCATCCCGTCACATCGCGGCCTTGCGTCGGCGAGCGCATCCGTTCCCGACAGCGAGCCGCCCATGACCGACACCCGTACGCTCCCGCCTCATGTCGGCGACGCCCGCCGGCTGGAAGCGCTTCGCGAGTACGACATCCTCGACACGCCTCCCGAGAAGGGGTTCGACGATATCGTCGAGCTGGCTCGGCTGATCTGCTCCGCCCCGGTCGCGCTCGTCAGCCTCGTGGCGGGCGACCGCCAGTGGTTCAAGGCAAAGTCGGGTTTTGCCTCGTGCGAGACATCCCTCGACAAATCGATCTGCGCGCACGTTCTGGGCGCACCGGACATTCTGGTCATCCCGGACCTGTCGCTGGACCCTCGCACGCGAGACAATCCACTCGTCACCGGCGAACCGAGCCTTCGCTTCTACGCCGGCGCGCCGTTGGAGGCCGTCGACGGCCAGCGCCTCGGCAGTCTCTGCGTGATCGACTTGGCTCCTCGACCGGACGGTCTCACGGACCGGCAGGCGACAGCCCTGCGCGCGCTCGCCGGACAGGTCATGTCACAGATGGAGCTGCGCCGCTCGGTCGCCGAGCGCGAGGGCCTTCTCTCCGGCCAGGCCGCGCTGATCGATCAGCAGAACGCGCTGATCGCCGCCCAGGCCGCCGTGACCCAGGCGGCCGGGGATCGCGACGTCATTCTCGATACCCTTGTGGGCGGCGTCATGGCCGCGGTCTCCCAAACCGAAGGGGCGGTGATCGAACTGCGCGAGGGCGACGAACTGGTCTACCGCTCGGCACGCGGTGCGCTCGGCGCCCACGTGGGGCTGCGCGTCCCGATCGCCGGCAGCCTCTCAGGCCACTGCCTGATGAATGCCAAGCCGGTCCTCTGCCCGGACCTCCTCGTCGATCCCCGGGTCAGGCGAGACCTCGTCGAAGCGCTCGGCGCCCGCTCGGCCGTCTGCGTCCCGATCCTCCGCGGAGGCGAGGCCGTCGGCGTCCTGAAGCTCCAGTCCAGCCACCCCGATGCCTTCACCGGCCTCGACCTGCACGTCGCCTCGCTGTTCGCCGGCACCATACCGGCCGGGCTGGCGGAAGCCGGCGAGGCCGAGGCGCGCCGGGGCATGCGGGCGGGCGAGGCTACTCTGCGGACGGTGATGGAGACGCTCCCCGTCGGCGTCCTCATTGCAGAGGCGCCGTCCGGACGCATCGTCGGTCACAACGCCCGCGCCGGAGCGATTCTCGGGCACGAGGTGGCTGACGATACGACCGGCGAGCGGCCGGAACGCTGGATCGGGTTCCACGCCGACCGGCGCCGGGTCGATCCCAAAGAATGGCCGCTGGCCCGGGTGGCGCGGGACGGCGAGCCGCGCGCGGATCTCGAGGTGGACTACCAGCGCGGTGATGGAAGCCGCGCCTGGGTCGGATTCTCGGCTGTGCAGATGCGCGACATCGACGGTCGCTGCATCGGCGCCGTCATGGTGGTGACCGACATCGACGGACGCAAGCGGGACGAGCTACATCTGGCTGCCGCCAAGCAGGCCGCGGAGGAGGCCAACCGGGCCAAGAGCGAGTTCCTCGCCAACATGAGCCACGAGCTTCGGACGCCGCTTTCGGCGGTGATCGGCTACTCCGAAATGCTGCAGGAGGAGATGGAGGACGGCGGCCACGACGACCTGCTGCCCGACATGCGCAAGATCGAAGCGAACGCCCGCCACCTCCTCGGGCTCATCAACGACGTGCTCGACCTCTCGAAGATCGAGGCCGAGCGCATGGAGACCTACGTCGAGGACTTTGCCGTCGACGCCATCGTGCGCGACGTCGCGGCGACGGTGGAATCTCTCGTGTCCGCCAAGGAGAACGCCCTATCCTTGGACCTCGCCGCCGACCTCGGCGACGCGCGCACCGACGTGACCAAGCTGCGCCAATGCCTGATCAACCTCCTGAGCAACGCAGCCAAGTTCACGGAAGGCGGACGGATCACCCTGTCGGCGGAACGGGGCGAACGCGACGGCGTCGATTGGCTGACCTTCCGGGTGAGCGACACCGGAATCGGCATGAGCCCGGATCAGCAGGCACGGCTGTTCGAGCGGTTCACGCAGGCCGACGCCTCGACCACGCGGAAGTTCGGCGGGACGGGGCTCGGCCTCTCCATCACACGGGCGTTCGCATCCATGCTGGGCGGCACCATCGCGGTGGCCAGCGAGGCGGGGCGTGGGACGACCTTCACGGTGTCGGTGCCGGCGCGCATCGCCGGAACGAACGACGCACCTCAGGTGGACGAGGATACCGGGCCGACGCCGTCCGATGACGCATCCGGGCGGGGCGTCGTCCTCGTCGTGGACGACGATCCTGCAACGCGCGATCTCCTGACCCGCTTCCTCAAGCGCGACGGGTTCCAGGTCGCGGCCGCCGTCGACGGCAGGGAGGGCTTGGACATGGCCCACCGCCTGCGGCCTCGGGTCATCCTCCTCGACGTGACCATGCCGCAGATGGACGGCTGGTCGGTCCTCCGTGCGCTCCGTGGCGATACCGAACTCGGAAACACGCCGATCATCATGGTGACGGCGCTGGGCGAGCGGAACCTCGCGTTCTCCCTCGGCGCCACGGACTACCTGCAGAAGCCGGTGGATTGGGACGAACTCCATGGCGTGATGGACCGCTTCCGTCCCCAGGACCATGAAGGTCCGTTGCTCGTCATCGATGACGATGACGACACGCGTGACCGGATGGCGGCGAGGCTGTCCCGGGAAGGCTGGCGGATCGTCGCCGCCGAGAATGGAAAGGTCGGGCTCGCCGCCGTCGCCGCCGAGCGGCCGTGCCTCGTACTGCTCGACCTCATGATGCCCGAGATGGACGGCTTCACCTTCCTGAGCATCCTGCGGGCCAAGCCGGAATGGGGCTCGATCCCGGTCGTCGTGCTGACCGCCAAGGACGTCGACGGCGAGGACCGGCGGCGACTGGCGGGGCAGGCCGACAGCGTCCTGCGCAAGGGCCAAGTCGGCCTCGACGAATTGCCAGCGCTGCTGCGCTCGGTAGTCACGTAGCCCGGGGCTGCGGCAAAGCCTGCAGACGCGATCGGGCGCTGCCGAGCCACCGGCGCGAGAGCCATTCCCTATCGCGTTGCGCTCGGGAGCTGCTCCAAGTCCTTGATCCGATACGTTCGCCGACGCTGGATCCGTATCCGGTTCGGCGGCGAGCGCTCCCGCCGGAAGCGGGCCTTCACGATTCGGAGATCGACCGAAGACCGCAGTCGTTCGGTGCTACGACCGCCCACCACGCACCGGAAGTCCTATGGTTCACACCGGATACAATCCTCTCCTCGTCGCACTCTCCATCATCATCGCGATTTTCGCCTCGTACGCAGCCCTCGATCTCGGCGCGCGGGTCCGGCGCCCCGACGCCGGACCCCGCTGGGCCTGGGGCGCCGGCGCCGCAGTGGCGATGGGCGGCGGCATCTGGTCGATGCATTTCGTCGGCATGCTGGCCTTCGAAATGGGGATGGTGGCCGCCTACGATCTCGGACTGACCCTCCTATCCCTGCTGATCGCGGTGGGCGTCACCGCCGGAGCCTTCGCTTGGGTCGCACGCAGGGGAACGGGCGCGGGTTCGCTGCTGGTCGCCGGCCCGCTCATGGGCCTTGGCGTCGCGGCGATGCACTACACCGGAATGGCGGCCATGCGGGTCCCCGGCAACCTCGCCTACGATCCGGCCGTGGTGGCGGTGTCGGTCGCCATCGCGGTCACTGCTGCCACCGCTGCGCTATGGCTCACCTTTCGCCGCAACCGGCCCTGGCAGAAGCTCGCGGCCGCCTGCGTGATGGGGTTGGCGGTCGCCGGAATGCACTACACCGGGATGGCCGCGGCGACCTTCACCGCGCAGGAGGCCGGCGCTCATGCGCCCCACGTGGCCGCCCTCGCGGCGGGCCAGCGCGACCTCGCTTTGGCGGTGGCGGGCGTCACCTTCCTCATCCTGTTCCTGGCGATGATCGCCTCCTCGCTCGACCAGCGCGGGGTGCAGCGCCGCCTGCACGTCAGTGAGGCGCGCTTCCGCTCCGCCGTTCGGGCCGTGAACGGCGTGATGTGGACGACCGATGCCACGGGGCGCTTCGTCGAGGAGCAGGCGGGATGGGCCGCCATCACCGGGCAGGCACCGGAGACCTACATGGGCGCGGGATGGGCCGAGGCGATCCATCCCGAGGACGTCGCCGCGACGGTCGCGACCTGGACCCAGGCGCTGCGTGACGAGGCCCCCTACACCGTCGAGCATCGCGTGCGCACCGCCGAAGCCGGCTGGCGCCGCTACGTGGCCCGGGCGGTGCCGGTGCGTGATGCCGACGGGACGGTTCGGGAGTGGGTAGGGGTCCATGAGGATATCACCGAGCGCCACGCGTTCGAGGTCGCGCTCAAGGAGGCGCGGGACGCCGCCGAGGAGCACAGCCGGGCCAAGAGCCGGTTCCTGGCCAACATGAGCCATGAACTCCGCACCCCTCTCTCGGCCGTGATCGGCTATTCCGAGATGCTGGAGGAAGAGGCGGAGGAACTCGGGCAGGAGAGCCTCCTGAAGGATCTCGGCAAGATCAAGTCGAACGCCCAACATCTCCTCGGGCTGATCAACGACGTGCTCGACCTGTCGAAGGTCGAGGCTGAGAAGATGGAGCTCTATCCCGAGGACATCGATGTCGCCGCTTTCGTCGCGGACGCGGCCGCCACGGTCGAAGCCTTGGTGAAGAAGAAGGGAAACGTCCTCGTACTCGACGTGGGCGACGATGCGGGCCAAGCCCGCACGGACGCGGTGAAGCTGCGCCAGTGCCTGTTCAACCTGCTCTCCAACGCGGCCAAGTTCACCGAGGGCGGCACCATCACCCTGGAAGCCGGACGGGAGACGGGCCCCCGTGGCGACTGGCTCCGGTTCACGGTCCGGGATACCGGCATCGGCATGAACCCCGAGCAGGTCGGCCGCCTGTTCGAGCGGTTCACGCAGGCCGACGAGAGCACCACGCGCAACTACGGCGGGACCGGGCTCGGGCTGGCGCTCAGCCGTGCCTTCGCTCAGCTGCTCGGCGGCGACATCACCGTGACGAGCGCGACGGGTGAGGGAACGAGCTTCACCCTGCGCGTGCCGGCGGCAGCACCGGACCGGACGGTCGATGACGGGCCGGACGCGGTGCCGGAGAACGGCGAACGCACGGGGGACTTGGTGCTCGTCATCGACGACGAGGCGTCCCAGCGCGAGCTCATGACCCGGTTCCTCGAACGCCAGCGGTTCTCCGTGCGCACGGCGGGGGACGGGCGCACCGGCCTCGATCTCGCTCGGTCGCTCAAGCCCCGCGCCATCCTCCTCGACGTGATGATGCCCGACATGGATGGTTGGTCTGTGCTCGCTGCCCTCAAGTCGGACCCAGAAACCGCCGGCATCCCGGTGGTCATGGTGAGCTTCGTCGCCGACGCGACGCTCAGCGCCTCGCTCGGAGCCGTCGATGCCGTGCCGAAGCCGGTGGACTGGGGACGTCTCCGGACGATCCTGGACCAGTTCCGGGCCGCGGACGGCGATGTCCTGGTGGTCGACGACGATGCGGACATGCGGCACCGTCTCCGGACCGCCCTCGAACGCAACGGCTGGAGCGTCCGCGAGGCCGGCGACGGCCGTGAGGCGCTGGATCAGGTCGGGCTCGGCGTGCCACGCCTCATCCTCCTCGACCTCACCATGCCGGTGATGGACGGGTTCTCGTTCCTCGACCGTCTGAGAAGACTGCCGGGTTGCGCCGACGTGCCGGTGGTGGTCCTCAGCGCCCGGGATGTCACGGCCGAGGAGCGCGACCGGTTGTCGAAGGCCGACCGCGTCCTGCGCAAGGGCGATGCCAGCCTCCAGGACATCGCCACCGCATTGCGCAAGCTCGACAACCGCCAGGAAACCAGCTCGGCCCAGGATCACTAGTTCGACTGCGTCCGTGGCCGAGCGACGGGAAACCGAATCCCATTATTCAAGCGTAACTGATTGGGAATCAAACTGGTTTCGCCAGCAATGTTTCTAGGCCACCCCTTATATCCCGTGTGACGTAAGTATAAATCGGATCAATATCGCAAATTATTAATCGCCACTGTGCTAGGTCTGGCCAAAGAAAAGGCGTCGATGCCGGAAAGCAGGCCATCCGCGCTACCGTCTGCGAGCAAAGGTGGTTGCAGCTTGAGCGTTCACCGCCGAAATAAATCCCGGTTCGGTGGACGTGAGAGCATCGGATCAGGGACTTAATAACGTCCCCGATGGCAATGCGCTCGCAAGCGGATCTCAGGGAAACGGCGGGGACTTACCAAGCCGAAATAGCAGTAGATCCGGGTCTCTGATCAAGTACTCTTCTGAAAACGCTTGGCTTTCGCGGCGTCGCGCCGGGATGGTGCGCTCCGCATCTCGGATCCCAGATGTCGTCGCAGCGTTAGCGCGAGCGCGGTCGAGCGCCAGGGTCGGCGTGCGACATCGACGATGGGGACGGCCGAGAGGACCTCCGGCCTCACCGTGTCTGCGGCCGAGAGCGAGAGGACGATCGGACGGTTCACGATCGCGGCGGCCCGGCGGGCGAAGGCGAGACCCAACGGACCCGACAGCCTGTTTTCGACGATCAACAGGTCGAAGCGCTCGGGCTCCGCGCGCAGGGCCGCCAGCGCTGCCTCCGTATCGGTGTAGCCGATGGGCTCGTAGCCCAGTGCCGCAAGGGTCTCCTCATCCTCTTGCACAGCCGCGCGCACGCCCCCGACAACCATGACGGTTGCGCCGGCGACCGAGGTGGCGGTTTCTGCCTGCGGGATCACGGGCAACCACACCTCGAACGTGCTGCCCTCTCCCACTGCGCTGTGCACGTCGAAGGCCCCATCCTGCTCCTGGACGAACTCGAAGGCGGTGGCGAGCCCGAGCCCGGTTCCGGCCGGACGGGTGGTGAAGAAGGGCTCGAAGAT
Source organism: Methylobacterium sp. CM6246 (assembly GCF_054818005.1). Classification (NCBI taxonomy): domain Bacteria; kingdom Pseudomonadati; phylum Pseudomonadota; class Alphaproteobacteria; order Hyphomicrobiales; family Methylobacteriaceae; genus Methylobacterium; species Methylobacterium sp. CM6246. Next base: position 2,292,469 of record NZ_JBTXKY010000001.1, on the reverse strand, counting down.
GCGCGCGAGCGTCCCGTCATCCATTCCGCGGCCGGTATCGGCCACGCGGATACGGACGTACTCGCCCGCTGGCAGCTCACCGTGGGAGACGGTTCGCCGCTCGGGTAGCCGGACGCGCGCGAGCTGCACGTCGACCGCCGCGCCCGGTTCGGAGGCCTGCATCGCGTTACGGATGAGGTTGTGGACCACCTGCTGCAGCTGTGCCGGCTCGCCATCGACGACCGCGCCTTCGGCAGCCCCCGTCAGGCGGATCGTGGTCGGGTCGGCGGTCGAGGTTCGGATCTGCGCCACCGTCTCGGACACGATCGCATCCACCGCGCTTGTGCTCTGGGCGGCGCCGCCCCGCCGCCCGTAATCGAGGATCTGCGCCGCGATCTCGTGCGCGCGGCCACCCGCCTGGACCAGAAAATCGATCTGCTTGCGAGCCCGTTGCGGATCGGCCGGCAGGGCGTCCGCTGCGATCTCGGCATGGCCGAGCATCACGTTGAGCACGTTGTTGATGTTGTGCGCCACGCCGCTTGCGAAGATCCCGATCGCTTCGAGCCGTTGCGCTCGCCGAAGGGTCGCCTCGATCTCGCGGCGCTCCGCCCAGACATGCTGCCGCTCCAGGGCGGCCCCGAAGCTGTCGGCGACGACCTGCAGGAGGCCACGCGAGTGCCGCATCCAGGGCGGCAGGGTGCTGCTGGTGCGCTCGAAGCACAGCACGCCGACGATTCTGCCCTGCCGACGCATGCGCGCGCACGTGAATGTGGTGACCCCACGCCGTGCGAGGGCTTGAAGCAAAGCCGGAGGGCCATGCCGGTCCGCCGTTTCGATGAAGATGTAGTCTTCCGGGGCGGCCGTGATCTCGGGCACCAGGGCCCGTTGCGCATCTGGCCATCCGCAAGGCGCCCGATGCCCCGGCCGATTCCAGAGATGCACCGCATCCGTGCCGTCGAGCATGAGGACGTAGCAATTGTCCGTCCCCGCTCCTTCGCCCACGATGGCCATGGCATCGACGATGTGGCCTTCGATCTCGTCGGGCTGGCTGGCGAGAAACAGGTTGGTGGCCCGCGCCACGACGGCTTGGAAAACGATCGTCCGGCGCAGGATCACGGTGCCGGCCCGCATCAGGAAGCCGACGCGAACCACCAGGGCGAGCAGCGCCAGGGCCGCCGCGTAGAGGGCGAGTCGGAAACCGTCCGCGCGGGCCTGCCGCCGGTCCTTGAGGGCGCGGCGGGCCTCCAGCAAGGCTTGCCGCGCCGCCTCGCTCGACGCTGCCGGAAGGGAGCGGGTGATAGTGTCGACCTGCGGCAGCAGATCCAGGAGTTGACGGCCGTGCAGGACGATGGCGCCTATGTCCGCACCCCTGTCCGCTCCCCAGGGGGCCGCAGCGAGGGCGTCGAGCCGGGCGCGGATGGCGTCGAGCCGCTCGGGGCTCGCGTCCCGGGCAAGCTCCGAGACCCGTATCTGCAGGGCGGCGACCGCGCGGGCGAGCCGGGGATCGATATCCGGCTCGGACATGCGGTCGCTGAGGGAGTCGAAATAGGCGATCGAGTTCTGCACGAGGGCGTTGCCGGTCTTGAAGCGCTCGACCATCTGCGCCTCTCGGCTGATCGCCTCGGCCAGAACATGCATCTCGCCGTCGTCGGGGCCGTTCGCCGCGCGCATGCCGGCCAGCGCCGCGCGCATGTCCCGGAGGTGGGCCACGATCGGATCGTAGTTGCGCAGGAGCCCGGTCCTGGCGCGGAGCACGTCGTGCTGCATCCGGGACTCCGCGAGGGCGATGGCGTCGATCGTTCGCTGGGTCCGCACGTAGGCGGCGTCCATCTCGCCTTTGCCGTTGATCATCAGCCACGTGAGAAGCGCGGCCAGCAGCGCGCCGAGGACAGCGGCCTGCGCGGTCAGCCTCATCGTTGCGGCACCGCGGAGGGCGCGTTCGGAGCCGTGAGGGGGCGTCCCGCGTAGGAGCCGGTCAGGGTCCCGAGGAACGCCACGATCGCGTCGGTCTGCGAAGCCGTCAGCTCCCGGCCGAGCTGGGCCCGCGCCATGAGCCGCACCGCCTCGGGTAGCGTCGCGATGCCGCCATCGTCGAAATAGGGGGCCGTGACCGCGACGTTGCGCAGGCTGGGGACCCGGAGCACCTCGGCGGCCTTGTTGGGGATCGTGACGAAGATCCCGACCTTCTCGAACAGGTTTCCGCCGACATTGACGCCCTGGTGGCAGGCGGCGCAGCCGATGCCCCGAAACAGGGCGAAGCCCGCCCGCTCCGCCTCGGTGATGGCGTGGGCGTCGCCGCGCAGCCACCGGTCGAAGCGGCTGTCGGGGGTGAGCAGGCTGCGCTCGAAGCTGTTGATCGCGTCGATCACGGCCTCCCGATCGGCCTCCCGGCCGTAAGCGGCGCGGAACGGCTCGGCGAGCGCCGGATCGTCGCGGATCACCGCAAGGATATCGGGCCACGATCCGCCCAGGAATTCCGGTCGCGTCAGGGCGAGCTCGGCTTGGTCCTGCAGGGTCGGGATATCGCCCGCCCAGCCGAGGCGGAAGCTCAGTGCCGCATTGAAGGCTGTGGGCGTGTTGCGCGGGGCGGGCGTGCCGTCGGCGGTGAGATTCCGCGCGACCGCGCTCGCGCCGTTGCTGAGGATGTCGTGGCAGGTGATGCAGGCCCGGTCGCCCCCGCGCGACAGCCGGGTGTCGGTGAACAGCATCCGGCCGAGTGCGATCCGGTCCGGATCCGACCCGAGGCTGGTCGGGACCGGCGTGATGACGTCCAACGCCTCCACGGCCTCTGCCGGAAGACGGCCGCCGGCCGGCTGCTCCTGGGCGAACGGCGGCAGGACGGCCAGGGCGCTGCCCACGAGGCCAGCCACGAGAACGGCGGCGGCGGACCGGGCCAAGCGCGGCAGGGCCACGGCTATAGTTTCTCGACGTGCGCGGCGAAGACGTAGCCGACGCCGCGCTCGGTGACGATCAGGCGCGGTGTGCTGGGATCCGCCTCCAGCTTTCGGCGTAGCCGCAAGATCTGGACGTCGATGCTGCGGTCGAACACGTCTTCGTGGACGCGGGTGGCCTGAAGGAGCTGCTCGCGGCTCAGTGGACGCTGAGGGGCGTCCAGGAAGGCCACCAGCAGCGCGTATTCGCCCTTGCTGAGGGCGACATTCGCGCCCGCGGGGTTGGTGAGCCGCCGGCGACGCCGGTCGAGAACCCAATCGTCGAAGCGGCTCCGGTGAGATTCCTGGGCCCGGGCTGGAACGGGTACGACCTCGGCTCGCCGCAGGATCACCCGCACCCGGGCGAGCAGCTCACGCAAACCGTAGGGTTTGACGAGGTAATCGTCCGCGCCGAGTTCGAGTCCGATCACCCGGTCGATCTCGTCCCGGCGGTGACCGGTGGTGATGATCACCGGCAGGTCACTCCTGGCGCGCAGGTCGCGCAAGAGATCCAGCCCGTTCTCCGACCCCAGTCTCAGGTCGAGCACGACGAGATCGAAAGTGCCTTCCGCAAGCCGCTTCTCCGCCTCCGCTCGGTCGGTCGCCGGGGTGACGTCGACGTCGTGGTCGGCGAAGTGGTCCGAGACGATGCGCTGCATGCCCGCATCGTCCTCGACGAGGAGGATGCGCGTCGTGCCGGGACGTGCGCTCCGCCCGTGACTTCGGTCCAGACTGGGTTCGATCATGGCCAACTCCGCTTCGCGGCAGCCTGCCGCGACGGCACGATCTCGATGCGCCGGCTCAAGGACAAAGGCAGCTGCCCCGGATTGGGGGACTGCGCCGCCCGGGAGACCGACCCATCCTTCGCCGACCCACCCCGGCCGCCCTTCAGGGGACGTCCGGACGTCGGGCCTTGCACGGCGAAGCTGATATCATGCCCCCCAAAGGATTGCGCCCTTCATATTGTGCGGGGCAACACAACACGAGCATTCGCCCTGGACATAGCTGTATCGGACGAACGAAGAGACGGTTTGTTACAGCTGTAATATGAATTGATGCTGACCGACATGGCGATGTAACTCGAAAATACAATGGTCGACTTCTCGTAGTGGAGAGGTGGCCATGATTGATGCCGTGATCGCGGCGGTCTGCCCGCGCAGCCGCAGACACTTCCGTAAGTCTGGACCAGATTGGCGGGATTCCGTAGCGGACACTGGGCAGCCGCCGGGCAGCCGATCCCGGGATCGTACCGGCCCGACTCCACCGTTGGTCGCTGGCCCCTCAGCGGGACGTGGCGCCTTCGCATGGCTGCTGGAGGCTTTGACGATCGGCTTCGCCTACGGCGGATGTATCCACAATACGCATCCTGATTATATCGAATTTCTTGCCGATATTAGTGCAATTTATCAGAGCAATAGTAAATCAGATTTATTGCCATCGACCGAATAAGTTCGATTTACGGCATATATAAGCTGAGTTGCAATCCGAAACAACGCCTGCATGCGCGATCGTATTGGGAGATCAAGACCATGCCGCTTCATGTCTTATGTATCTCATGGGGAACCGCGGGCAATCTTAGCCCTGTGCTTACGGCAGCCCGGCAGTTGCACCGGGCGGGCCACCACCCGCGCGTCATGGCCGAGTTGGCGATGCGTGGCGAAGTCGAGGCGGCCGGCTTCCCGTTCATCGGGTGGCGCCGGGCTCCGACCGGCATCGATGCCGACCCGGCCGATTTCTCGGATCTGGCTGACTGGCTGCGTAAGACCATGTTCGCGCCGGCGCGTGCCTACGCGGCGGATACGCTGGACGAGATCCGCCGCGTTCCGACCGACGCCGTCCTGAGCATCGATCTCCTGGTCGGCTGCGCCCTTGCGGCCGAGGCCGCCGCACTGCCGCACGCAGTCCTGTCGCCGCATGTCAGCATCCGTCCGCTACCCGGCATTCCGACAGCAGCCAGTGGCTTGGCGCCGCCGCGGAACGCGGAGGAGCAGGCCGCAGTGGAGGCAGCGAAAACCGCGATCGTGTCCGCGATGGAACAGGGAAGGCCGGTGCTCAACGCAGCACGGCGCGCCTTCGGGCTGCCCCCGGTCGCCACCGCGTTCGCGCACTTCGAAAAGGCGGAGCGCGTCCTCCTGGCCATCAGCCGCACCTTCGACTTCGACACCGAAGCGCTTCCTGCCAACTATCGGTACATTGGGCCCTTGCTCGATGAACCGGGCTGGTCCCGCGGGGCTCTGACCGCATGGCCCGGGGCGCGCCGGCCCCGGATCCTCGTCGCCGGCAGCACCGGCGCCCAGAACCAGACCGACCTCCTGCGGCGCATCGCGTGTGCCCTCGAAACGGTCGATGCCGAGACCGTCGTGACCACCGGCCACAATGTCGTGGCGGAGGATCTCGCTGCCCCGGCCACCATCCGTGTCGTGGCGGCGGCCTCCCATGACGCCCTCATGGCAGAGGCGGATCTGGTGGTGTGCCAGGGCGGTCACGGCACCGTCAGTCGCGCGCTGCTGCACGGCGTGCCCCTGCTGGTCATCCCGCTCGCGCGCGACCAGGCCGACAACGCCGCCCGTATAGCCCAGCGCGGCGCCGGCCTGCGTCTTCCTGCCGGGGCGCTCGAGACCGAGATTGCGACGGCGACCCGCCGGCTTCTGGCGGAACCGAATTTCCGGGCAGCCGCGAGGGTCCTCGGCGCGGCCGTGCGGGCGGATCTCGACGCGGCTGGTCTCGTCCGAGAGATCGAGGCGATGACAGCGTCGCACAGGGCTTCGGATCGGGGCGGAGACCGGCGTTGGGCCTGATCCGGGCCCTCGTGCCGGGGTATCCCCGCATCCGCCCCGGCTCAGCCGCCTTCTCCGCCCTGCTCGGGCTGTTGGCGGCCCTCCCGACCTTCGGGATCGACATGATCCTGCCGAGCCTGCCGGACACGGCGGCCGCGCTGCATGTCCCGCCGTCCGCGATGGGCGCGACCATGAGCGCCTACCTGCTCGGCTTCGGGTCGGCGCTGCTGGTCTACGGTCCGGCCTCGGACCGCCTGGGCCGCAAGCCCGCCGTCGCCTGCGGCTGCCTGCTCCTCATCGGCGGCAGCTTCGGCTGCGCTACGGCGCGGACGTTGCCGCACTTCCTATTGTTCCGCGCCCTCCAGGGGATCGGTGCCGCGGGCCCGGGCATGGCGGTCCTGGCGATGGTGCGGGACTTGTTCAGGGGCGAGGCGGCGCGCGCGCAGATGTCGTTCGTCGTCCTCATCATCAACGTTGTGCCGATGGTGGCCCCGGCGGTGGGCGCGGAAGTTATGGATCTCGGCAGTTGGCGTCTGATCCACGCCGCGCCGATCGCCGCCGCCCTCGTGGCTCTGGTAGGGATCCGGCACATCGACGAGCCCCTGCGGCGGCGGCCCGGTCCCGAGCCGGCGGCCACCGGGATCCTGCGCGGCTACGGCCGGATTCTGGCGAGCGGGGCTTTCCTCGGCCACGCGCTGTGCAACGCCGCGGCGGCAGGCGCGGTCTTCGCCTACATCACCGGTTCCGCACTGGTGTTCATTGACGCCCTCGGCTTCAGTCCGCTGGCCTACGGGCTGGTGTTCGGGGCGAGTTCCTTGTCGGTGATGGGCGGCGCGTTCCTGAATGGGCGCCTCTCGGCCCGGGGCATCGCTCCTGAGCGGGTGATCGGTGCCGGCCTCGTTTTGGCGACGAGTTCGGCGGCAATCCTCCTCGCCGCCACGCTGATCGGACCTCCCGTGGCCCCGCCGGTGATCGCCGCGATGGTCGGCGTGGCCCTGGCCTTCGGCCTCATCTCGCCCAACGCCATGCACGGCGCCACGGATGTCAGCCCGGAAGCCGCAGGCTCGGCCAGCGCCGTCGCGGTCTTCCTTCAGATGCCCAGCGCGGCCTTCGCGAGCGACGTCGTCGGCCGGTTCTTCGACGGCCGGTCGGCTCTGTCGATGGCCGCCGTCATGCTCGGCTGCTGCCTCACGGCGTTCGCCGCCCATGCCGGCCTCACGCGGCCGGCACGGCGGCAGCCCTCATCCCCGTCCCCCTCCCGACAGAACGGAGAGCCCGCATGACCTTCGACCCACCCTCCTGGCAGCCGCGCCACCTGACGCGCGACGGCACCCGGCTTGCCCATATCGACGCCGGACCGCTCACGCCTGTTGAGCATCCCTTGCTGCTGATCAACGGCTGGACCGGCGATCATGGCATCTTCACGCCGCAGATCCGGCACTTCTCGAAGACGCACCGCGTCGTGGCGGTGGACCTGCGCGGCCACGGCGCCAGCGACGCGCCGGAGCAGGACTACACGATGGAGGGCTTCGCCGAGGACATCGCGTGGCAATGCCGGACGCTGGGCTTGGTGAAGCCGCTGGTCATCGGCCACAGCCTCGGCGGCGCGGTGGCGTTGGAGCTGTGTGGTCGCCATCCCGACCTCGCCGCCGGTCTCGTGATGATCGACACGATCGTCCTGCCCTCGCCCGACGCGGCGGGCATGGCCGAGATCGAAGGATTGTTGACGGGCGTCGGCAGCCCGGATTACCGGAGCGTCGTGCGCAACACGGCCTGGGCGATCGGCTGCGATCACGACCATCCGGCGCGGCGGCAGGCACTCTTCGACACGTTCATCCTCGGCCCCTGCCTGAGAACGCCGCAGCATGTGGCCTATTCGGCCCTCAGCAACATGGTACGGCACCACGATCCGGTGCCGGCGGCGCGCGCCTGCCGGATACCTATGGCCTACATCTCGGCGGACGTGCCCCTGGTGGAGGCGGCGCGCGATCTCGACCGACTGCGCGAACTCTGCCCGCAACTCGTCACCGCCAAGACCCTGCTCGCAGGCCATTTCAATACGCTCGAGGTGGCCGACCAGGTCAACGCGATGATCGAGCGCTTCCTGTCGGTCGGCCTGACGACCCGCGCGCCGTAGACGAAGGTGGCGCGAAGGCCTTCGGACGGGCTCCGTTAGTCCTGCAACGGCGCGGGCATGCGCACCGTGACTCGCTCCCTGGAAGGAGAGCGGCCCGCGCCCTCCCGAACCCGCGGTGTTGGGTCCGAAGCATGGCCCGCTCGGCACGGATCAGCGGGACGGCATCCTGACCGGACGCCGTCAAACGTCATGGCGCACCGTCGTCAGGGCGCACCAACGTCACGGTACCGGCCCATCTCCGACCGGTCGCCGAGAAGGCGCCGCGCCGAAGAAATGACCTGGAGTGTCTGCGTGCTCAGCTGCTCCTGGAGCGCCCGTCGCTCATAATGCCGTAGGCGAGCAATGAGGTCTTTAGAACCCGAGACCCCGTGTTCCTTGCCGCCGATCACAGAGTCCGTGATCGTTCGTCTGAGCAACGCCTCGAAGACGTCGTCGCTATTCGCCAGCCCTGCAACCATGAAGACTTCTCCTTCTGCCAAGCGACAGCTTTTTCGAAGGGCTAAGTTACGGCGTGATTTCCGAGTCTCTGACGCACGAAACACGCTGCACTGGACGTGCTCCTGCGCACACCGGAGCCATTCGCGCGTCCTTTCTCACAGGCCGCGGCGCGGAATGTTATGATCGTAACCATCGGACGAGCCTCCGAAATCATCCGGTAGCTCGGGCCTCCGACGGTTCTCGCGCAGTTCAGCAGCGAGGCCCCCAGGATGAACGGTACCGAAGACAGTCTGCTCGACGCTGGCATCCCCGAGCCGTCCATCGGCATTCCGACGCTGACGGTGGCGGAGTTGGAGGCCGATCCGCACGGGGTGTTCCGCACCTGGCGACCCCAGCTGCCCGTCGTAGGTCACGAGGTCGCCGGCTTCCTCGTCCTCCGCGCCCGCGATGTCGATCTGCTGATGCGCGACCCTCGCGTCCAGGCGACGGAGACGCTCTATCCCAAGGCGCGCGGGATTCCGGAGGGCCCGCTGTTCGACATCTTCGCGCACGGTATGCTCAACGCCAACGGGGCGGTGCATCGCCGGCGCCGCTCGCCCTTCACCCGCACCTTCGCGGCCCGGATCATCGAAGGTCTGCGCTCGCGGATCCGCGCCGCCGCGGAGAGCCTCGTCCAGGACTGGATGCCGGGGGAGGAGATCGACCTTGTCGCGCGTTACTCCGCCCTGATCCCGGCCCAGACCATCGCCGAAATCCTCGGCCTGCCGCGTGGGGACATCCCCCATTTCACGCATCTCGCCTATGAAGTCTCACGGGTGCTGAGCTTTACCTTCGGACCGGAAGACATCCCGGAACTCGAGGCGGCCGCGGTCGCGCTCCACGATTACGTGCAGGCCCTTCTTGAGGCGCGCCGGTCGGCACCCCGGGACGATTTCCTGACGCGTTTCCTCGCGGAAGCCGAGGCGGCGGGTGAACTCACTCCCGAAGAGGTGATCGTTCAACTCGTGCAGATGATCATCGGCGGCACTGATACGACCCGTGTCGCCGGCGCCATGCAGGTGGCGCTGCTGCTGCAACATCCGGAGCAATGGGCGGCGGTGCGCGGAGATCCCAGCCTGATCCCCGCCGCGGTGGCGGAATCCTTGCGCTACGAGCCGAGCGTCGGGTCCGCCGGGCGGGTCGCCCGAGAGGAGATCCGCCTCGACGGGTATGTCGTGCCGGCCGGAAGCCTGATCCTGCTCTCGACGCTGTCGGCGTTGCGGGACGAGGCTGTCTACGCACATCCCGACACGTTCGACACCCGGCGCACCGACCTACCACGCCTGCATCCGGTCTTCGGCGGTGGCGCACACCGGTGCATCGGCGAGGCCCTGGCGCGGATCGAACTGGAAGAAGGCCTGGGCGCCCTGACGCGCTTAGCCCCACGCTTGCGTATGACCGGGGCGATGCCGGTCCTTCAGGGCCACAGCGGTATCCGCCGCATCGATGCGCTGAGGGTTGCTGCTTAGCGCGGCCTACCGCCTCCGCCGTCCACGGTAGGCGCAACCGCGTCGATCGCGTTCCGCAGCTGCGCCCCGACAGACCGCCCCCGGCCTCGCTCCCGGTTGCCGTCGCGACAGCACGGCAGCCGTCTTCCCGGCGCGCAAAGGGCGCCCGACGAAGGTTTTTCTTCGCGCGAAGCCAGCCGCGGGGCGTTCCAATCCGATTTCGCGTATCGCCCGCCTGTTGGTCGACGGTGCCCACAACGTTGTGGTCCTGTCGGGCTCGACTTGTCCTGACGCATCCCGCTTGAACCGTCGGCGCCGGTGAGCCCGACAATCCGCCCGTGATCACGGACGACGGCGGCCGAGTGCGCGGAGCCGCCGGATCGAACACTGGATCTCGCAGAGAGCTGCCGCGGGACGGGCTGACGTTCCAACGGTGCGTCCGACCGCACCTGACCCACCGGACTGGGTGCGGTCATGCGTGTTTGCACATGCTAATCGAATACAATCGAAATCGATTACGGCGCGTACGTGCGACGGGAACTGTTTTTACGTATTTCCACTGTCATAAGTATTCAGATCGAAGAAATCGTGGCGTAAGATAGCTGCCGCACTCCTGATGCCTCACTGTCGGGAGTACGAAACCATGATCGCTCATCGGACCAGAATCACGGCGGGCGCGGCGATTGCAGCCCTTCTCTTGCCCCTGTCGGTCCCGACCGCCGTACGATCGCAGCCGGCCCCACGCTTCACGCAGCCCGACGTGCCGAGCCTCGCCGCGACCACTGTCCCCCTTTCGTCCCGAACGAGCCGGGACTGGCGTTCTCCCGCTGTCGAGCGTGAGCATCTCAGGGCACAGCGCGTCATCAGCCGCGTCTGCTCGGGATGCTGATGCCGGCGATGTTCCTTTCGGAAACTTCCGCCGTGAGGGTGGACACCTTGTCCCGGCTGGGTCCCGCGCGGCGGGGGGCTGAGTGGGCCGAGAGCCTCCGCCGAGGCTGGACTGCCGCCGCAGCATGGGACGGTCCGCTCCTCGCCGTGGCGCCGATACCACTGGTTCTGGGGCTGGCGTCCGCGACCGCGCCTGAACCCGTCGCGCTCGGCGTCGCCGGGCTTGCCGCCACGTGTCTCGCGCTGCGCGTTCAGCGCCTGCGCTCCGCAGCCCGCACGGTGATGCAGCAACGGGACAACCTCGCACGCTTGGCCGCCCCTACAGTCGCCCGATGGGTTGCCGAGACCGATTCCAACGCTCTGCGCGCAGGTTGGGAGCAGGAGGCAACGGTGCTGTTTGCCGACATCTGCGGTTTTACCGATCTCTGCGAAACTATGCCGCCTGGGGATGTCGCAGCGTTCCTCGCCGACTTTCGGGTCCGCGCCGCGCGGGCGATCGAGGCGGCGGGCGGCCTTGTCGACAAGTTCGTCGGCGACGAGGTCATGGCCGTGTTCGGCGTGCCGCAAGCAGCGCCCGAGGATGCAGCGCCCGACGATGCCGATCGCGCCGTCGCGGCGGCCCGCGCGCTTGCTGGCGCTATGTCGGACTGGAGCCGCGAACGGGAGCAGATGGGTCTGCCGCCGGTCCGCATCGGCATCGGACTGCACCGCGGTCCGGTTTTCGTCGGCGCCATTGGGGCGGAACGCGTCGAGTTCACCGCGGTCGGCGACACCGTCAACGTGGCGCGTCGCCTGGAGCAGATGACTCGCACCCTCGCCTGCAGCTGCCTCGCGTCAGAAGCTGTGGTGCAGGAGGCGACGTCCAGCGAGGGACAGCTCATGGCCGTCAGGCCCGTGCGCGGAGCCCGTACCGTCCTACGCCTGTTCGCGATTCCGCTTCACACCGGGCGGCGGACCGGTATGTCCCTCCGCCCGGAGTGTCTTCCGAAGGCGCGCGGAACAAACTCGACGATACCTAGGTCGGAAGCACCATCCGGCCAGTGATGCGTGGGGCACCCCCTTTCGGCGGCAGGCGGGGCACGATCAGCGAAACGAGGGCGACTGGTCCGCCGAACTTTTCGCGGGGCCAAACTGCGATTTCGGCGTTGCAATCCGGGTCGATGAAGCCGGGCCTTTTCACGACACCATCTCGAAGGCATGAGCGAAACCGTCGATCTCGCGACGGTTTCGTCGGCGGCCACGCGCTTATGATCGGTCTTTTTCCTCGGCACGTTTTCAATGCGCGCTGCCGGTCTCAAAGAACTTGAACAGGAATAGCGCTGCGATCATCCACACCACCGGCTTTACCTCGCGCGCGCGGCCGGTGAGCAACTTCAGCGCGGCGTAGGTGATGAATCCGAAGGCGACGCCCGTGGCGATCGAGTAGGTGAACGGCATGAGCAGCGCGGTCACGCAGGCGGGAATCACCTCGGTGGAATCGTCCCAGGCGAGGTCGACCAACTCACGGAGCATCAGGCAGGCGACGTAGAACAGGGCCGGCGCAGTGGCGTAGGGCGGGACCGCGCCGGCCAGCGGGGCGAAGAACAGGCAGGCCAGGAACAGTACGGCCACGGTGGCGGCGGTCAGGCCGGTGCGTCCGCCCTCGGCCACCCCGGAGGCGCTTTCCAGGTAGGCGGTGGTGCTCGACGTGCCGAGGAGCGAGCCCACGAAGATCGCGGTGGAATCGGCCAGGAGTGCGCGGTCGAGGCGTTGCATCCGGCCGTCGGTGAGCAATCCGGCACGGCTCGCCACTCCCATCAGGGTGCCCGTGGCGTCGAACAGCTCGACCAGGAACAGCACCAGGACGACATGCAGCAGGCCGCCCGACACGGCGCCGGAGAGGTCGAGCGCGAACAGGGTCGGGGCGATCGCGGGCGGCATCGAGACGACACCCTGGAACGTGTTGCCGGCGACCAGGAAACTCAGCACCGTGACCGTCAGGATGCTTGTGAGAAGGGCCGCCCTCACCTTCCGGGCCGACAACGCGGCGACGATCAGAAAGCCGATCACCGCCAGCATCGTGCTCGGCTTGTGCAGGTCGCCGAGGGTCACGAACGTCGCCGGGCTGGCGGCCACGATGCCGGCGTTCTTGAGCGCGATGACGGCCAGGAACAACCCGATCCCGACCGTGAGGGCGATCCGCATCGAGCGCGGGATGCCGTCGACGATGATCGCCCGGAGGCCCGTCAGGGTGACGGCCAGGAAGCAGAGGCCGGAAATGAACACCGCGCCCAGCGCCGCCTGCCAGGTGAAGCCCATGCCGAGCACGACCACGTAGGCGAAGTAGGCGTTGAGCCCCATCCCGGGCGCCAGGGCGATCGGGTAGTTGGCGTACAGGCCCATCACCAGCGAGCCGAGCGCCGCGACCAGGCAGGTCGCCACGAACACCGCGCCCTTGGGCATGCCGGCATCGGCCAGGATGCTGGGATTGATGAACACGATGTAGGCCATTGTCAGGAAGGTGGTCAGGCCGGCGAGCAGCTCCGTGCGCACGGTGGTCCCGTGCTCGGCGAGCCGGAACCGGCGCTCCAGGAAGCCGGGCCGCCCGGGCGCCGGGATCGCCACCTTGCGCACGCCGTCCATCACCCCTCCCCGCCGCAGCCGGCCATCGTGGCGCGGAAGATCCTGTCGGGCGCGAAGGGTGTCGCGGTGAGCCGGGCCCGGGTGGCGTCGCGGATCGCGTTGCCGAGAGCTGCCGCAACCGGATTGAAGGGCGACTCGCTCATCGACTTCGCGCCGAGCGGCCCGACGCTGTCGTGGGTCTCGGCGAACAGCACTTGCGTATCCGGAACGTCGGCGCAGGCCGGGATGTGGTAGTCGCGCAGCGTTCGGGTGGCGACCCGGCCCCAGGCGTCGATGGAGAAATCCTCGTACAGGGCAGCGCCGATGGCCTGTGCGATCCCGCCCTCGACCTGCCCGCGACATTGCATCGGATTGATCACCCGGCCCGCGTCGGCGGCGTGGACGCTCCGAAGAATGCGGACTTCACCGCTTATCGGGTGGACCGCCACCCGGAAAGCTTGCACGTTGAACGCCACCGAACGGGGGCTGCCATCGGCCCGGCCGCGAGCCTCGAGGGGCCCGATCTTCATGAGCGGGATGGAGCCGCCCGGTACCGCCACGGCGTCTCTGTCCAGCCGGCATGCGTCGACCTCCGTACCGGACATCTCGGCCGCGCGCGCCCGGATCATCACCGCCAGCGCCTCAGCCGCGCGGAGCACCGCGAAGCCGGCGACCACGGTGCCGGTGCTTCCGTAGGCGCCGGTGTCGTGGTCGACGGCGTCGGTATCGGCGCCCGCGATCCGGACGCGGTCGGGGGCAGTGCAGAGGGCCGAGGCCGCGATCTGGCGATGGACCGTGGCGGTGCCGTTGCCGAACTCGGCCGTGCCGACCCGCACGATGAACCTGCCGTCCGGGTCCAGGCTCACCCGCGCGTCGGCATGGTGGCCGCGGGGCGGGATCGTGTCGATCATGGCCATCGCCATGCCGGTGCCGGCCCGCCAGCCGGGCTCGGGTTCCGGCCCCGGATCGGCGCGCAGGGCCTCCTCAGCACGATCGAGGCATTGGTCGAGTCCGTAGCTGCCGAAGACCACGTCGTGCGGCTCCAGGCTATTCGACACCATCGGGTCGCCCGGACGGACGGCGTTGATCCGGCGCAACGCGAACGGGTCGATCCCGAGCGAGCGGGCGACTTCGTCGAGGGCCGATTCGACGGCGAAGATCGTCTGGCTCAGCCCGTAGCCCCGGAAGGCGCCCGACGGCACCGTGTTGGTGAAGACGGCACGGCCGTCGACCCGCTTGTTCGGGCAGGTATAGGCGGCCAGCACCTCGTTGCAGCCGTGGTGGATCACGCCGCCGGCATGGTTGCCGTAGGCGCCGGTATCGGAGAGCACGTCGAGGCTGATCGCCGTGAGCCGCCCGTCCCGGCGGGCGCCGACCTTCACGGCGACCTGCATCGGGTGGCGGGTGGTGGTCGCGATGAACTGCTCCTCGCGGGTCAGCTCCCAAACCACCGGCCGGCCGGTGCGCAGGATCGCGAGCGTGACCAGATCCTCGGTCAGCATCTCCTGCTTGCCACCGAAACCGCCGCCGACCCGGCCGCACAGCACCCGCACCGTGTTCCGTCCAAGTCCGAACAGGTCGCATAGGGCGTCGCGGGTCAGGAATGGCACCTGGCTGCTAGTGCGCAGCGTCAGGCGCCCATCGGGGTCGCGCCACCCGACGGTGCCGTGCGTCTCCAGGGCGACGTGCTGGACCCGTTGTGATCGGAACGTATCCGCATAGACGACATCGGCCTCGGCGAAGCCCGCATCCACGTCACCGATCTGGCCATGCACCTCCGCAGCCAGGTTCGGATGGCGCGCCAGCGGAGGCGCGTCGGCGCCGGGCCGGTCCCCCGGATCGTGGATGATCGGGGCATCCCCGGCGAGGGCCAGGGCGGAATCGAGGAGGGCCGGTCGCAGTTCGTAGGTGACGTGCAGAGCCCGGCAGCCGGCCTCCGCGGCGCCCTCGGTTTCGGCCACGACCGCCGCGACCCGCTGGCCGACGAACCGCATCACCGAATCGAGGACCCGCGTGTCGGCGGCGTCGTCGCGCGGGTCTTCGTGGCGGCCAGTGGAGAACGCCTGCTGCGGCGCATCCGCGTGGGTCAGCACCACGACGACCCCCGGGACGGCGCTTGCTTCCGCGGTGTCGATCGCAACGATGCGGGCATGGGCGTGCGGCGAGCGGAGTACCTTTATGTGCAGCGCGCCCTCCGGCGGCGCGTCGAGGGTGAAGCGCGCCTGCCCGGTCACCACCAGGGGCGCAGCCGGGGCGGGCAGGTTCCGGCCGATCGGGTCCCCCTCCCCGGCGACATCGCGATGGGCGATCCCGCCGATGGCATCCCGGATGGCACGGTATCCGGTGCAGCGGCACAGGTTCCCTTTCAGGGCCGTGCCAAGGTCCTGCTTCTGCCCCTGGTTCAGGGTCGCGGCGGTCATGATCATGCCCGACGTGCAGAAACCGCACTGGAAGCCTTGGGCCGCGAGGAACGCGACCTGCACCGGATGGATCGCGTCGGGCGTCGAATCGCCGGGACGGCAGGGACCGGCTAGACCCTCGATGGTGGTGACGCTGCGGTCCTCCGCGCGGAAGGCCGGGACCAGGCAGCTATGCACCGGCTCGCCATCGAGATGGACCGTGCAGGCGCCGCAATCGCCGGCGTCACACCCCTTCCTGACGCCGTACCAGCCGGACTCGCGCAGGTAGGTGCGCAGGCACTGGCCGGGTCGCGGCTCGCCGGCATGCGCGTGGCCGTTGACGGTGAATCTCATGCCGCAGCCTCGTCGGCCAGCGCGTCGCGGATTTCCTCCGCGAGGTGGCGGGTCATGTGCGCGCGCCAATCCGGTCGGCCGTGGACGTCGTCGTACCAGAGGTCGTCCGGGATCGCGGCATCAAGCGCCCGTGCAAGCTGCCGGCTATCCGGCAGGCCGGCGAAGGTGAGGCGCAGGGGTCGGCGGATCGAGGCGGTGACGGTGAGCGCGAAGGCGCCGTCGGATCCCCTGGTTCCGATCAGCAGCGCCCCGGAACGGCCGTTCGGGCTCAAGCTGATGCGCCGGAACGCGGTCCGGCGCATCAGAGCCGCGGCCGGGATGATCACGTTGCGCAGGATCTCCCCCGGCTGCAGGGCATTCCGCTGCGGCCCGAGGACGAACTCCGTGACCGGCAGACGACGCTCGCCACCGTCCGGCGCCCAGACCACGCAGGTCGCCTCAAGAGCGGCGGCCAGCGCGGTCATGGGCCCGGCGGGCAGCGCCATGCACAGGTTGCCGCCGACCGTCGCGACGTTCCAGATCTTGAACGACCCCAGCAGGGCCCGGCAGCATTGCCCGACCAGGGGAGCCGCAATCCAGTTCGCCGGCAGTTCCAGCCGGTCGAGCTGGGCGATGGTGCAGGTCGCCGCCAGCGTCACGCCGTCGGAACCAACGGTATGCGGCGACCAGCCGAGCGATGTCAGGTCGATGAGACGCCGCGTCGTCGGCTGCGGCTCCGAGAACAGCCAGGTTCCACCGGCCAGACAGGCGTCGCCATCCTGCCAATTCGGCAGCTCGGCGCGCGCGTTCGGGCGGAGGACGGTCTCGATCGTGTTGAGGTCCACACGCCCTCCATGTCCGTGGGTCGCGCCGATGCCGCTCGACCGCACCATATGCCGGCCGATGTGCCGAGTCGGTCAAGGGACTCGGTAGAGATACGGCGCCTCCGGTCCTAAGCTCACGCTTCGAACATCCTCTCGGAGATCATCATGGCTCTGACAGCATCGCGGTATGGCAAGGATCGGGTCCGTGTCCTGCGGCTGACCCGGTCCGGCGACCACCATGTGCCGCGGGAGCTGACGCTGTCCGTGATCCTGACCGGGCGATTCGAGGACGCCTGGACACGGGGCGACAACCGGGCCTGCATCGCCACGGACAGCGTGAAGAACATCGTCAACGTGACGGCGGTCAAGAACCCGTCCCTGAATGCGGAAGCCTTCGTGGCTGCCGTGGCGCAGGTCCTGCTCGCGACCTACCCTCAGGTCGAGGCTGTGGCGATCGAGGCCGAGGAGACTCGCTGGCTCCGCCATGTCATCGCAGGAATACCGCACGGCCATACCTTTACCCGCGACGGCAACGGCTTCGGCTTCGTCGGGCTCCACGCCGACCGGTCCGGGTCGATCCTGTCGTCGGGCTTGCGCGGCTACACTTTCATGAAGACCACGCAATCCGGTTGGACCGGCTTCGTCGCAGACGGCTACCGCACCTTGCCGGACGCCACCGACCGTATCGCCGCCACAAGCATGGATGCGACCTGGACCTGGTCGTCGGCTCCGGCGGATCACGAGGTCGCGAACGCGCGGATCCTCTCGACGCTGCTGACGGTGTTCGGGACGGGTTACAGCCGCGGCGTGCAGGACAGCATGTATCGGATGGGCGAGGCTGCGCTCGAAGCGGTTCCGGAGGTGGCCGAGATCGCCTTCGTGATGCCGAACAAGCACTACGTGCCGATAGATCTCAGTCCGTTCGGATTGGACAATCCCGGAACGGTGTTCCTTCCCACGGACGAGCCCTCCGGCCGGATCGAAGCCACGATCGGCCGAACCGCCTGAGCGGGCGTCCTTTGCTTCGTTTCGGAACGGCTGGGCCGATCCAGCGATGCGCGCCTCTCAAATCCTCGCGATCGTAACGGCCCTGCAGTGAGCGACGGGTACGCGTGCAATGCACGGAGACGTTGCAAAACCGCGTGAGCCAGACAGGTCCGACCGACCGGGCGCTCCCGAAGATGCGCGGCCCGATCGGATGAATCCGCGATATTTCGCGTGGTTGGGGGATGTCTCGGCAACCAAGGGGCATCGCGGTCCGAATGACCGCGGGGTGGCCGAAGCGATCGTGCCCGATGCGCGGCAGGTGTACCGATCGACTACGACCGAGTGTATAACTATGGACGGAGTTCGGCAGAGAGACGTATCATAGATCAAGCGGCGACATTTACGCATGCAACCCCTGCGTGCGCCCCTAAAAACTCTGAGTTGGACGCCGCATGCAGGCCGAGCAGGCGCCGTTTATCTCGCGTTCGACCGTTTAACCTGCAGTCAATACGCTCTTGATACAGCCGCCTGAAGAAAAACCGCGACGCCCGGCGCGAACGCGCCGCGCATCCCGTCAGAGCTTCCGGAGGACATCATGTTCAATCGCTTGGTGGGCGCGCGCGACCGGGACGCCAAACTGGCGGCCCTGAGCCGGTCGCTCGCGACGATCGAATTCGCCTTGGACGGCACCATTCTGGATGCCAACGCGAATTTCCTGGCGGTGATGGATTACTCCCTCGCGGAGATCCGCGGTCGCCACCATGGTCTGTTCGTCGACCCCGCGGAGCGCGAGGGCGAGGCCTATCGCCTGTTCTGGGATAAGCTGCGGCTCGGCACCTACCAGACCGCGGAATACAAGCGTATCGCCAAGGGCGGCCGCGAGGTCTGGATCCAGGCGAGCTACAACCCGGTGCTCGATCGTGCCGGCAGGCCGACCAAGATCGTCAAGTTCGCCACCGACATCACGTCGCAGAAATTGCGCGCCCTCGACCTCGACGGCCAGATCGCCGCCCTTCACCGGTCGCAGGCGGTGATCGCCTTCTCGCTCGATGGGACGATCCTGAGCGCAAACCAGAATTTCCTGGACGCCGTTGGGTACCGGCTCGACGAGATCGTCGGACGCCACCACGGGCTGTTCGTCACCGACGTGGAACGGTCGAGCGAGGCTTATCGCGCTTTCTGGGCAGCGCTGGCGGACGGCGAGTTCCAATCTGCCGAGTACCGCCGGATCGGCAAGGGCGGCCGCGACGTCTGGATCCAGGCGACCTACAACCCGATCAACGATGCGAGTGGACGACCGGTCAAGGTCGTCAAGTTCGCCACCGACATCACCGCGCACGTCCGAGAGCGTCAGCGCCGCGCCGAGGCCCAGCAGGCGATCGGTGCCGACCTCGACGCGATCGGCCGAGCCGTCGAGGACGTCACGCGGCAAAGCGGTACAGCGGCCGCCACTGCCGGCCGCGTATCCGTCGATATCCAGGCCATGGCGTCCGGCGCCGAGCAACTTTCGATCTCGGTCAGCGAGATTAGCCAGCAGGTGAGCCATGCGGCGTCGATGGCCGGCCAGGCCGTGACCCAGACGCAGCAGACCGGTAGCATCGTCGCCGGCTTGAGCGATCAGGCCACGCAGATCGGCGACGTGGTCGGGCTCATCGCCGGTATCGCAGCGCAGACGAACCTCCTCGCACTCAACGCGACCATCGAGGCGGCGCGAGCCGGCGAGGCCGGCCGCGGCTTCGCGGTGGTCGCCTCCGAGGTCAAGGCTCTGGCCGAACAGACGGGTCGCGCCACGGACCAGATCCGCGGTCAGATCGCTGCCGCCCAATCAGCCACCCGTGAAGCGGTGGGCGCGATCGACACCATCCAGGGCACGATCCGGACCCTGAGCGACGTCTCCTCGACCATCGCCGCGGCCGTGGAGGAGCAATCCGCGGTCACACGCGAGATGTCCGGCAGCATGCAGACGGTCTCCCATGGGGTCTCGACCATCGCGGCCGGCATGGACACGATCGCCCAGGCCAGCGAGCAGGTTGATCGCGCCACCCGCCAAGTGCGCGAGGCTTCGCGCGCGGTGGGGTGAGATGGTGATGGCATGGTCGCGGGTGCATTGGATCGGAGCGTTCCCGTTCAAAGGCGAATAAGATCAAACGTCTAAATCCTAAATGCTTCGAAGATATCAATGGTACTTTTGCTAAATAACCGGTTAAATTATGAATGTTACAATGTATCAATTTATATATTACAATATCTATCCGTTTAATCAGGTAAAAATATCCGGCGGATCTCAGTTAGCTTCCAGCGTACCAGGGCGCCACCGCTTTGCGAATGTCGCATCGTCGCGGTACAAACTGGAATCACCACCAACGGAAGCGGCGTATCACTTCGCCGGAAAGTATCTCCACGATGACTTCTTCTGGTCAAAAAGTGTGCTTGTCAATGATTGTCAAGAACGAAGCTCGGGTTATCCTGCGCTGTCTCGACTCTGTACGTGCCGTTATTGATCATTGGGTAATTGTAGATACCGGTTCAACCGATGGAACCCAGGACATCATTCGTACCGCCATGTCCGATGTGCCGGGCACCTTGCTGGAGCGTCCATGGGTCGACTTTGGTCACAACCGCACCGAGGCGCTTGAACTCGCTCGACCACACGGCGATTACACGCTCGTCATCGATGCCGACGATGAACTGATCACCGCCCAAGGCGGAATGACCATTCCAGCCGACTACAAACTGCCAAATCTCGATGCTCCCGGGTACACCCTACAAATTCATGACACCACTATGCGGTACCCACGGACGCAGCTGTTCAAAAACGCGTTTCCTTGGCGTTATCGGGGCGTCCTGCACGAGTTTGCAGAATGTAAAGAACTGGTCTGGACTGACACGTTGCCGCTCGCAATGCGGCGGGGTCACGATGGCGCGCGGCGTCGCGATGAGAGCACGTATGTACGTGACGCTGAGCTGTTTGAAAAAGCTCTCAAAATCGAAAAAGACCCATTTCTATTATCGCGCTACACGTACTATCTCGCAAATAGTTATCGCGATTGCGGCGAAAAACGCAAGGCCCTGCAGGCCTACCTCCATCGTACGACAATGGGCTTTTGGGAGGAAGAAATCTACATCAGTTATCTGGGTGCCGCCCTGTTGATGGACAATCTTGGCGATCCATTTGATGAAGTTATTGCGTGCTTCGATAAAGCTATCGCGATCAATCCTCGCCGAGTCGAGGCGATGTATTACGTCAGTCGATATTGCCAGGATAAACAGCGCTACGTCGAAGCGTACCATTATGCAGAATCGGGGCTTGGACTATCGCCGCCAACGGAAGGACTTTTTGTGCAGCATTGGATGTATAATTATGGATTGATGGATAAGTTTTCTGTGATAGCTTTTAATACAGGACAGTATCGAGCCTGTCTATCGGCATGTATCGGCGTTCTTGGATGCCCAGAATTTCCCCATGAAGAACGTCAACAACGTGTAGAAATTGCAAGAAAAGCGCTAAATAAGATGGTCGATCCAGCTTGGGGTGCCAATCATTCATCTTATAGCGCGGTCTATAGCCCAGACTGGTGATTGCGGCACTTAAAGCTGCAGATCGACGAGATTTTGGGCAGTATCAACGAATTTCAACTAAAGAAGCAGCCGCGGCAAGAAAGTCTGTCGTCAATGAAACTTTACTTCTAGACAAGTTTTTGAGATCTCGATTATTGTAAAATATTGAGTATCACCCATGATTGTAAATAATAAGTGATTAATTTGCTTGAATGTTTATTAATTCGATTGTAATAAAAATCAGTTTATGGTTACTTTAGTTTTGAATATAGTCATCTGACACGAAGTGAAAAATGCATTCATTGGGCCGGTTGACGCCATGTGCTGCAGCGAGTTGCAAGGGACACGTTCAAATCATTCCAGGCGGTATCCCCATCGTCCACCGCGCTCGTTCCTGGCTGGCCTAGTGCACTGACTCAGACGGATGGTTCAGGGGCTCGATTGAGGGCGTCGAAGATGGCGGCGGCGGGCTTGGTCCAGACGAAGGGTCGTGGGCTTTGGTTGTGCTCACCGATGTAGCGTTTGATGGCGGCCTGCAGGTCGACGATGCCGGTGAAGGTGCCTCGCCGGAGGCGACGGCGCGTCAGCGTGGAGAAGAAGCCCTCGACGGCATTGAGCCAGGAAGCCGAAGTCGGTGTGACGTGGAACGTCCATCGCGGGTGGCGGGTGAGCCAGGCGCGCACCTTCGGGTGCTTGTGGCTGCCGTAGTTGTCGAGCACCACGTGGATCGCCTTGCCCGCTGGGACTGCCGCCTCGACGGTGTTGAGGAAACGGATGACCTCACCGTGGCGATGGCGCTGCATGCAGCGGCCGAGCACCGTGCCTTCCAGGACGTCGAGGGCGGCAAACAAGGTCGTGGTGCCGTGGCGGGTGTCGTCGTGCGTCTGAGCGGCGGGATGCCCGGGCCCGAGCGGCTGGTCGGGACGGGTTCGCTCCAGGGCCTGGATCTGGGACTCCTCATCCTGAGCGTGTCGAAGGACCGTCGATGGACAGCACGACGGCGTGGGCGGGCGGTTGCATATAGAGACCGACCACATCCTCGACCTTCTCGGCGAAGGCCGGGTCGTGGGAGTGCTTGAAGGTCCGCACCCGATGCGGTTGCAGGCGGTGCTCCTGCCAGATCCGCTGCACGGAGCGGAGTGAGATGCCGGTCCGCGCAGCGACGGCGCGGCCGGTCCAGTGCGTGACCTCGTCCGGCGGTTCCGAACACGTCAGCGCCAGCACCGTCGCCACGGTGCGGGTGGAATGCGGCGGGGTGCCGGGTGGGCGGGTCTTGTCCCGCAGCAGGCCCTCGACGCCCTCCTCGGCAAAGCGCTGCTGCCAGCGCCAGACTGCGGGCCGGCTGACGCCGGCCTGCCGAGCCACGTCCTGCACGCTCAAGCGTTCGAACGAGAGCAGGACGATGCGCGCCCGCAGGATGTGCTTGAGCGGGCGGGATCGGTCTCCGGCGATCGTGGACAACGCCAACTTGGTGGCGTCGTCGAGGAGCACGCAGACGGTCTGAGCCATCGCCCAGACTCGCATGCATCACCCCCTGCGTGAATCCTCTGACCACGTCAGTGCACTAGCCTTTCACCACTTGTATGTCGGATGGGGTATTAGCGATCCCGTCCGAAACTAATCCGTTCTCCCAAGTGGCGATCAAGCATGGATTTGATGTTGCCTGGAGTTTGATCTTTGGGAGTACATTTTCAAATCTGTGTGTTAATCTTCCTCATCCTACTAAGCGATTGGATTCGTTGCCGTCGGGAGGAAAAATGGTCGTCCGATCGAAAAAGGTCATCCTAGGACAGTCGTATTCTGTGCGGTGTTGTCGGCTCATCGAGCAGAGGACGAACCACCATATTACCTGAGAGATGATACACTATGAATACGCTCAGCAACCAGCATTTCGCGACATTCGGTAGTGGTGCTTTAACGCTAAGTCTTGCCTTCGCAGAGCTGCGGGCGGGCATCACTTGGCCGCACTATCATGCGCACGGGTGCGCTGCCCTAGCGAGTGCGCTCAACGAAGGTCTAATGCCCGAAGAGGTCGCAAGTATCCTCGATGGACGAGGGCTCATCGAAGCTTTTCCGGTTTGGCAGGGCGAAACTCCGGCGGATTATGCGGTCCGCGCTGTAGCCGAAATGTTCGTCGTCTACCTGCAATAGGCTCTGCTGAGTCGTCCCATTCTAACGTCCGACCCCTTGACTGTAGCTTAGGTTGACGCCGTGCGGCGGTCAAGAGTAGTGCGCTCCAGTCAAGAATGTTGGATCATACCAACGAGGCAAACGATTGGGCAGGGTCGCCCGGCGAGTCCCGGCGATTCACCGGGCCCTGCAACACTCCGCATCACGTATTGGATGAAGATCTTCAGCTGAGTAAATTCGGGCATATATCTGTTTTTCATTCATTAAGATGAGTCTATATTAGTATATAATTTGTTATAATCCGTTCTATCAACGACTCAGCGATCAATTAATACTGATAAATAAAAACCTTTGTGGCTATAAGTTGAATGAACAAGAAAAATATGCTAACAATTAATGATCGTTTATCCCGGGTAATTCCAAATGGACGTCGCATTACAGCGAAAAAGAAAAGCCTCTGCAATCAATATACGATCGATCATCATTGGCTCTTCGGTAGCTCTGTTCGTTATATCCACAGTAATAGGATTGTTTTCTGTCGTTCGGATCGGTATGATCAACACAGTGAGTCGATCCGTCTCCGGCGAGATCGAAGCGGTCACGATCCTCGGACGGATGAAGGCGCTCAGCCAGGAGCTGCGCGCCCTGGGCGTCCTAGGCCACAATGCCCGGTCGGACACGGAGCGGCGCCGTTACCTCGATGAGGCCGGCAAGGCCCAGGAGGCGTTCTCCGCCGCCTGGAGTGCCTATGCCCCCACCGTTATGGGCGCAGACGAGCGCATTCTGGCGCATCGATTGCGCGAGGCCTGGCAACACTTCCTCGCCGTGGAGGCCGAAGCGACCGCGTTGGATCGGGCCGGTGAGCGCGAACTCGCCGATACGGTGTTCGCCGAGTCATTCCAGGCGGATGCCGTGGCGTTCACCCAGTCGGTGGATTCCGTCCTGGTCCACCGGCAGGCGCGGGCCCTCGAGCAAATGGCGGAGGCCGATGCGGTCGGCGCCACGTCGCGCCTCGCGGTCATCGTTGCGTTGGCCGTCGCGGCACTCCTGACCCTGGCCATCAGCTGGTTCATCGTCCGTCGTGTGGCCGCGCCGATCGCGACGATGACTCGGGTCATGGCGCGGCTCGCCGAGAACGATCTCACCGTGGCGATCCCGGACGGCGATCGGGCCGATGAGACCGGTGCCGTGCAGGTGTTCAAGGAGAACATGCTTCACGCCAAGTCGCTGGAAGACGAGGCCACCCGGATCCGCGTTGAGGCAGACCAGGAGCGCAAGTTCGTCCTGCACGACATGGCGGAGCGCTTCGAGGAGACGGTGGGCGAGATTGTCGGCACCGTCACCGCTGCGGTTTTGCAGTTCCAGGGGACAGCGCGCCAGATGAGCACGACGGCCGGCCAGACGGCGAGCCAGTCGACCACAGTGGCCGCGGCCGCCGAACAAGCCGAATCCAACGTGCGGATGATCGCTGCCGCCGCAGACGAACTCGGTGCCTCGGTCCAGGAGGTGGGGCGTCAGGCTGAACTGTCCGCCGCCATGGCCGATGGCGCCGCCACGGAGGCCTCCCAGACCATCGCGTTCGTGCAGGTTCTCAGCGGCGCAGCGGACCGGATCGGCGACGTGGTCAAGCTGATCGCCAAGATCGCGGCGCAGACCAACCTGCTTGCCCTGAACGCCGCGATCGAGGCGGCCCGCGCCGGTGATGCCGGTCGCGGGTTCGCAGTGGTTGCCGCCGAGGTCAAGCAACTCGCGGGCGAGGCCAGGCGCGCGACCGACGATATTGCCAGCCATGTTTCGGTCATCAAGGCATCCACCTCCGATGCCGTCGCCGCGATCGAGGGGATTGCCACGCGGGTCCGCGATATGAGCGGGACAGCTGCCTCGATCGCCGCGGCCGTCGAACAGCAGGGCGCGGCAACGCAGGAGATCGTGCTCAACATCTCGCAGGCAGCCAACGGCACGGGCGAGGTGACGGCGAACATCACCACGGTCGCCGGTGCGGCGGAGCATACCGGCGCGGCCGCCGACCAGATGCTCGTCTCGGCGAGCACCCTGTCGCGCGACGCGGAACGCCTGGGCGACGAGGTTCAGCGGTTCCTGAAAAGCATCCGGGCGGCCTGACGTGACGATCCCATCGGGCCGGCGACACTCTGCCAAGCCGATACACCATCGATACCGCCGGCTCGATCGCGGCGCCGTCGGCGTCGCCTCGAACCCGTCGATTCTTCGCGCGCTGATGCCGGACCGGAGCGGATCTCGGCGGCGCGCGCTCCAGGCAGGTGCAAGGACCATGATCGGAACGCTCTGCGGATGGCCCATCTCCCGAATACTCGGTGGCGTGCCGGCGGTTCTTTGGATGTCTACTGGCGATCCGGCCTTTGGATTCGAACGGGTGCGGGGCTGGTGGCCGGCGGCGTTCATGGTCGTCTTGGCGAGCCTGCCGACACCGGCCGCGTCGGCCGCAAACGGCGTGGCGATGGCTGAGCCGAGCGGGTTCACCGCGCTCCTCCGGGACGGCATCCAAAGCTATGCCAAGAGCCTGCCGGATCTCTCCGTGCGCTTCGCCTACGCGCCTCAGGGCGAGGGTGAGAAGCAGGTCGAGCAGGTCCGGCAATTCATCTCCGCCAAGGTCGATGCCCTCGTGGTCCTGCCTGCCGATACGACGACGAACGCGACGATCACGCGCTTGCCCCAGGACGCCGACATCCCCCTCGTCTACGCCAATAACGGCCCCCGGGAGGATTGGTTTGCCGGGCGCGTGGCGTTCGTCCTGTCCAATGATCTCGTCGCCGGACGGTTGCAGATGAGAAAGCTCGCCCAGATGCTGGACGGCAAAGGTCGCGTCGCGATCATCCAGGGTCCGCCGAGCCATACAGCTTCCGCACTCCGCACGCAGGGCGTCAGGGAAGTCGCCGCGGCCTTCCCGGGGATCAGCATCGTCGCCGAAGGCGCCGCGGATTGGGACCGCAAGAAGGCCGCAGCGCTCGTGGCCGGATGGCTGGCGAACGGGACGGCGCCCGATGCCATCGTCGCCAACAACGACGAGATGGCGATTGGAGCCGCCGACGCGGTGGACGCAGCCGGGATCCCCACGGATCGAATCCTGATCGGCGGCGTCGATGCGACACCCGACGGCCTCCGGGCGATGCAGCACAAGCGTATGGCCGTGACCGTCTATCAGGACGCCGGCCTACAGGCGCGCAAGGCGGTGAACGACGCCCTCAAGCTGGTCCGGCACGAGCCCGTGCAGCAATATGACTGGGTTCCGTTCGAGCTCGTGACGGACCGGATGTCGACCACGCATTTTTCGAAATAGGAAATTTGCCAGCGCGCTGGGACAGGACCTGCCGCGCCGGGGATGATGTCGCGCGGCGCGGCTTTGCCCCTATCGCATGACGAACGGATTTTCTGGCGCGTCGCGGCTCGTCGAGATCCAGACGCTCTTGGTCTCCAGGTACTCGCGGATGGACTCGATGCCGCTTTCACGGCCGATGCCGGAGCGCTTCATGCCGCCGAATGGCATCATGTAGCTGACGGCGCGGTAGGTGTTCACCCAGACCGTTCCGGCGCGCAGGCCCTTCGACATGCGCAGGGCACGGCCGATATCCTGTGTCCAGACGCCAGCCGCCAATCCGTAGATCACGTCGTTGCCGAGGCGCAGCGCCTCGGCCTCGTCCTCGAAGCCAATGATCGACAGGACCGGGCCGAACACCTCCTCCTGTGCGATGCGCATGTCGTTGGTGACGCCCGTGAAGATCGTCGGCTCGACGAACTGACCACCGATCACGCCGGGACCGGAGGCTGGGTTGCCGCCGAACACGCAGCGCGCACCCTCGCTCTTGGCGAGCGCGATGTAATCCAGCACCTTCGCATACTGGGGCGGCGTGGTAATCGGCCCGATGTTGGTGTCCGGCTGCATGGGATCGCCGAGCCGGGCGGTGCGGGCAAGATCCACCAGTCGCTCGACGAATGCCTCGCGGATGCTGTTCTGAACGAGCAACCGCGAGCCGGCGATGCAGGTCTGTCCAGTGGCAGCGAAGATGCCCGAGATCGCCCCGGCAGCCGCGGCTTTAAGGTCGGCATCGGCGAAGACGATGTTGGGCGATTTGCCGCCGAGTTCGAGGGAGACCCGCTTGATCTGGCGCGCGGCCGCCTCGTAGACCTTCGCGCCGGTGATATCTGAGCCGGTGAAGGTGATCTTGGCGACATCCGGGTGCTCGACGATGGCGCTGCCGGCCTCGCCGCCGTAGCCGGTGACGACGTTGAACAACCCGTCCGGGAGCCCGGCCTCCTTAGTCAGCCGGGCGAATTCCAGCGTGCTCGCGGAGGCGAATTCAGACGGCTTGACCACGACGGCGCAGCCGGCCGCGAGCGCCGGTGCGCATTTCCAGGCGACGAACAGCAGTGGCGAGTTCCAGGCGGTGAGCGCCCCGACGACGCCCACCGGCTCGTGCCGGGTGAACGCGAACGTCTCGGGTTTGTCGATCGGCACCTGGGCGCCTTCGACCTTGTCGGCGAGGCCCGCGTAATACCACCACCATTCGGGCTGGTAGCGGGTCTGCCCGTACATCTCGGCGAACAGCTTGCCGTTGTCGCGGACCTCGACCTCGGCGAGCGCCTTCGCATCGCGCTCCACGAGATCGCCGATCCGGCGCAGGACCTTGCCCCGGGCCGAGGCGGTCATGGTGGCCCAGGGCCCCTCCCACATGGCGCGCTTGGCCGCCGCCACCGCCTTGTCGACATCGGCCTTGGACGCGCGGGGTATGCGGGCCCAAGACTCACCCCGGTAGGGGTCCACGGACTCGAACCACGAGCCGTCAATCGGATCGACGTCCTGGCCGTCGATGTAGAGCTGGTAGGTTTTCACGGCGCGCCTCTCACGCGGTTGAGGCGCGTGTTATGGGCGGGAACGCAGTCGGTGACGAGGCTCGCTGCGCCCTACGCGTTGGCGCTGAGGCGCTTGATGTCAGCCTCGACCATCTCAGTGATCAACGACTCGAGGCTGGTCTGCGCCTCCCAGCCGAACACGGCCTTGGCTTTGGCCGGGTTGCCCAGCAGCACCTCGACCTCCGCCGGCCGGAAGAACGCCGGGTCGATGATCAGGTGGTCGTCGATGTTCAGGCCGACATGCTTGAACGCGATCACGCACATGTCCCGCACCGTGGTGGTCCGGCCGGTGGCGATGACGTAGTCGTCGGGCTTTTCCTGCTGCAGCATCAGCCACATCGCCTCGACGTAGTCGCGGGCGTGGCCCCAGTCGCGCTTGGCGTCGATGTTGCCCAGCCGCAGCTCCTTCTGCATGCCGAGCTTGATCCGGGCCACCGCGTCGGTGACCTTGCGGGTGACGAACTCGACGCCGCGCAGCGGGCTCTCGTGGTTGAACAGGATGCCGTTCGAGGCGTGCAGCCCGAAGCTCTCGCGGTAGTTGATGGTCATCCAGTGCGCGTAGAGCTTGGCCACGCCGTAGGGCGAGCGCGGGTAGAACGGCGTCGTCTCGCTCTGGCGCTCTTCCTGGATCAGCCCGAACATTTCAGAGGTCGAGGCCTGGTAATAGCGCGCATTCGGCGCCACCGAGCGCAGGCATTCGAGCATATGCACGGCGCCGAGACCGGTCACCTGGCCGGTGAGCAGCGGCTGTTGCCATGACGAGGTGACGAAGGACTGGGCGGCGAGGTTGTAGATCTCGTCCGGCTTGGTGCTCTGGACGATCCGCAGCAGCGCGGACTGGTCCAGCAGGTTGCCGTCCACGAGTTCGACATCGCCCAGGATGCCGAGCCACTTCAACCGGTGGTCGAACACCCCGGCATGGCTGGAGCGGCGTACGATGCCGGCGACCGTGTAGCCCTTGTGCAGCAGCAGCTGCGCCAGATACGCGCCGTCCTGGCCCGTAATCCCCGTGATCAGCGCGCGCTTGGCTGTCATGAAACCGTCCCGTCCCGTTGCTGCCCGGCTGCTACGACCGGTCCGGCCTTCGCGTCAAGGTGAGGCCACACTGCGCATAGTCTTCGTGGGCTGGCGCGTCGGCCAGCCACATGACTCAGTGTATGCGAAGAAGTGCGCATGGGCGGCCGAATTCTTCGCGGGTAAGCCACTTCGCCCTAGGGTTGGGTCAGCCAGGCGGTGACGCCACCAAGGGACCGGAATTCCTCCAGCGCGTGGACCCGGGCGTCAGGCAGGGCCGACCGCGCCATCGTGGCCAGCGCGCGGCCGGGGCCGAGTTCGATGACCCGGTCGGCGCCGTATTCCCGGGCGGCTTCGAGGCAGGCTGCCCAGTCGATGGTAAGGGAGATCTGGCGTGCCAGCTTGTCGAGGCCGTCCTCGGGCCGGAACATCGTCGCCCCGTCGAGCCCGCTGACGAGGCGCGGGGCACCGGCCTGCGGGCGGTGCAGGGTGACGGCATCGAGCGCGCCGCGGAACGCATCGCTGGCCTCGGCCAGCAGCGGCGTGTGCGAGGGCGTGTGAACCGGCAGCACCACCGCCCGCTGCGCGCCGGCCCCGATGGCGTCCCGGCACAGGACTTCGAGCGCATCGCATCGCCCCCCCACGACGCCGCTGTCCGAGGCGTTGCGGATGGCGAGGTAGCATGCGTGACGCCCGGCCAGGGCTTCGAGTGCGTCGAGCCGGAGGCCCCGGATCCCGGCGAGCCCGAACCCCTCCCCGGAGGCGGAATCCATGGCCTCTGCGCGCCGGGCGGCCAGCGCCAGGACGTCGGCGTCGACGATCCGACCGGCGACGCCCCAGGCGGCGAGATCGCCGATGCTGTAGCCGGCCACGATGGCGCGGCCGGACAAAGCCAGCCCGCGCCAGGCGGCGAGCGCGGCGACGCAGCACAGGATCTGGCCCGTCCGGTTGCCGTGGAGCGCGTCGCCGCCGCTGCGGGCGAGGTCGCGCGGGTCGGTGCCGCCCAGCAGCGGCGCGGCGGCAGCGAAGACGGCCTGCGCCGCAGGATGGCCGGCGGTGAGGTCGAACATCCCCGGATGCTGGCCGCCCTGGCCGGAGAGCAGGATCGCGACACTCATGCGGTCTCCCGGGAGCGCAGGGGGGCGACAGGCCACATGGCGAGCCCGTCGAGGCCCTTGGCCAGCACGGTGCCGCCCTCGGGCGCGTCGCGCAACTCGCGCCAGTGCAGGCCGGTCCCGTCCGGCAGCAGGATCTCGCCGTCGAGACGCATCGGGGCGTTGTCCGCGATGGCAGCGAGCCGGTCGAGCAGGCCGGCCGGTACCGGCCCCGGGCAGGGCCAGAGCAGGTCGAGGTCGGAGGCGGGACTCAGATACGTCAAGCCGGTGACCGCCTGCCACAGGAGACCACCGAACGGCCGCGGTGTCACGCCGTAACGGTCACCGAGCGCCACCACGGCCGCGATGGTCCCGTGCCAGGCGGGAGGCGCATGGGGAGCCACCTCGACGAGGCTCGGGCTGTCCAGGCGGGTCAGGCGTTCGGCCGGCAGGGCAAGGCCGATCCGGCGCTTGCCGTCGGCGGGCGGCAGCGGCAGCCCGAGGGGGACCGTCCCGGCGCCCTCCCCCGGGACCCGGCGGCGGACGATCAGCGGACGCCCCGCCCCGGCCCAGACGGCGAGGTGCGGCACACCGGCGAGGTCGGCGCGGGTGCCGAGCCAGGATGACCAGGCTTCGGGATCGACGCGGACGAGGTCCTGCCGGGTGAAAATGCGAGGCGGGCGTGGTTCGATGTGCGCTCTGTGGATCTGTGCCATCCTCGACCTCGTTTTGAGGTCTCAGGTGAACGTGTCGGAGACCCGATGTCCGCCCACTCCTGTAACGTGACGAACGGCGGAGCAGCCACTTCGTCATCTGGGGGCCGCGCAGTGGAGCCCGGGATCCATAGACGCGAACCGATCAAGATCTGGCGTCGTCGGCGGATCTGGGTTCCGGGCTCGCCTGCAGCGCCCCGGAAAGACGAGGCGGTTTATTCTGCTACGCCCGATCGGCACGTAAGCATCCCACCGCGTTCACTCGGCCTCGCGCTACCCGCGCCGGGCCTGCGCGATCACCGCCTCCGCGATCTCCTGCGCCACCGGCCGACCGCCGCGTTCCGCGCCGAGGCGGTCGCGATTGTCGCCGGGTGTCTGGGTGGCGATCAGGTCGCGGATCTGGGCGTCGAGCGGCCGGGCCGGATCGAGCACCACGTGGACCGCGCCGGCGGCCACCATGTTGTCGAGCCCCGGGGCGAAGACCGGGGTCGACTTCGCCATCTCGTGAAGCTTGTCCAGCGGGAGCTTGGTCACCTTCGCCACGGAGGGTAGATCCATCACGCTCGGGTTGGCGCCCGGCAGCGCGGCGAGCACCCGGGTCGCCAGCGCGGTGGCGATGAACGCGCCGGCGGCGGAGTGGCCGTAGATCAGCCCGATGGTCGGGTGGCCGGAGCGGTCGGCGAGCAGCAGCGCCTTGGCGAGATGGGCCAGGCACTCGTTGAGCCCCAGCAACTCGTCGCGCCGGCTCATGCGCTGGCTGTCGGAATCGACCACCACCAGGATCGGCGCCTTGTCGCCGGCCCGCACGACATCGAGCACGGCCCGCGACAGGACCAGCGCGCCATCGACCCCGAGCGGCGTATCGCCGTCGATTCCGACGACGTGGATCGTTTCCCCCGCGAACGGGCCGCTGCCGGTCACGAGGCCGTCGCGCACAGTGACGGAATGGCCCTGCGGAAAGAGCCCGGCCAGGATCTCAGCGAGCGTCATGGTCGGCCTCCCCCACCCGGTATACGGTCTCGTCGAAGGCGCGCGTGTCCATGGCGGGTACCGCCTCCGGATCGTTGACGCCGAGCCGAGCCCAGATTTCGGTGGCGTCCCGGCAATCGCCGAAGCGCGCGATCCGGGATTCGAGCCGGGCCTGCTCGGCCTCCAGCGTCGCGAGATCGAAGGTCGGCGCCCGGCCGATCAGGTCGAGCGCCGCCCGCCGGAAGGCCGATACGGAGTCGGCGCAGAACGCGTCGGCCCCGCCGATCAGCCGCCGGTGCTTGCCGCCCATGGTCCGCCAGACCAGGGCCCGGTCGCGGGAATCGAACTCCTCGGCGCCCTTGTTGGTCTCGATCACCTCGGGGCCCGAGACCGAGATCCGGCCGCCCTCCGAGACGGCGAGCCGGGAGCAGGTGCCGGCGATCAGGCCGCCGCCGCCGTAGCAGCCGGCGCGGCCGCCGATCAGCCCGATGACCGGGATGCCTGCCGCCCGGACGTCGACGATCGCCCGCATGGTCTCGGCGATGGCGGTCTCGCCGGCATTGGCCTCCTGCAGCCGGACGCCGCCGGTGTCGAACAGGATCAGCACGGCCGCCGGCTTCAGGGTGAGCGCGGCGCGCAGGAGCCCGACGAGCTTCGCCCCATGGATCTCCCCGAAGGCGCCGCCCATGAACCGGCCCTCCTGGGCGGCGACGAGCACCGGCTTGCCGTCGAGCGCGGCGCGGCCGACCACGATACCGTCGTCGAAGGCCCGCGGCAGGTCGAACAGCGGCAGGTGCGGGCTCATGCGCCGCTCGGTCGGGGGCAGGAACTCCTCAACGCTGCCGGGATCGGCCAGCGCCACCACGCGCTGGCGGGCGGTGGCCTCGTACCAGCTCAGGGCGTCCGGGTTGGTGCTCGCGGCACGTGCGCCAGCCATGGTCAGGCCTCCATCAGCCGGGCGCCCTGGAGCAGGCGCAACGATACGGTGTCGGGACGGGCGCCGCCGTCATTGATGCTGATGCGCAGGCCCCCGGGCTGGGCGCGTGCGACGAAATCCGCCACCACCGCCTCCCAGACCGCGCCGTAGCCGGCGATCGGCGTCTCGATCGCGACTTCGCAGGCATCCGGCGGAAGCACCCGCTCCAGCAGGATCTCCAGGTTGCCCGACGCCACCACGCCCGTGATGGCGTTCGAGACCGAGCCGGGCAGCGGCTTTCTGGTAGTGTGGCGGAAGGTCAGGGATTCCATCCGACTGTTCCTCGCGTGCGCCTCTCCGCCCCGTGGCGGGGAGGATATGAAGGTGGGGGTGGTTGAGGGGGTACCGGGCCGCTTGGTCCTGCACCGCCCCCACCCGCGACCCCTCCCCGCAAGGGGGAGGGAAAGATCGGGATCGACCCTACCAGTTCCGGAACTTCGCGGGCGGCTCGTAGAGGCCCCCCGACCAGTGCACGAGATCCTTGATCGACTTGGCCGCGAGCAGCGCGCGGTCGGCGTCGAGGGGCTCGATGCCGAGATCCTCCGGCCGGCGGATCACCCCGCGGGCGCGCAGCTCCTCGACCTTGGCCCGGTCCCGGCCGCGGCCGACCTCGGTGTAGCCCGCGACCCCGCGGATCGCCTGCTCGCGCTCGTCGGCGTCCCGGCACAGGAGGAGGTTGGCGATGCCCTCCTCGGTGACGATGTGGGTGACGTCGTCCGCGTAGATCATCACCGGGGCCAGCTCGAGCCCAATCTTTTTGGCCAGCTCCAGGGCGTCGAGCTTCTCGACGAAGGTCGGCACCAGCTTCTCCCCGAAGGTCTCGACCAGCTGCACCACCAGCTTGCGCCCGCGCATCAGCGCCGGATCGCCGACGACCTGACCTTCGCGCCCGGCCTTCATCCAGGCATCGGACGGGTGGCGGCGGCCATGCGGATCCGAGCCCATGTTGGGCGCGCCACCGAAGCCGGCCACCCGCGACTGCGTGATCGTCGACGAATGGCCCATCAGGTCGATCTGGAGGGTCGCGCCAATGAACATATCGCAGGCGTAGAGGCCGGCGGTCTGGCAGAAGGCCCGGTTCGAGCGCAGGGAGCCATCGGCCCCGGTGAAGAAGATATCCGGCCGCGCGCGGATGTAGCGATCCATGCCGACTTCCGAGCCGAAGCAGTGGACCTGTTGGACCCAGCCGGATTCGATCGCCGGAATCAGCGTCGGGTGCGGATTAAGCGCCCAATGGGTGCAGATCTTCCCCTTCAGGCCCAGCTTCTCACCGTAGGTCGGCAGCAGCAGCTCGATTGCGGCCGTGCCGAAGCCGATCCCATGGTTGAGCCTTCGGATGCCGTATTCCGCATAGATCCCCTTGATCGCCATCATGGCGATCAGGATCTGGGTCTCGGTCATCGCCGCAGGATCGCGGGTGAACAGCGGCTCGACGTAGAACGGCGTGTCGGCCTCGACCACGAAGTCGATTCGGTCGCCCGGGATGTCGACCCGCGGGACCTTGTCGACGATCTGATTCACCTGGGCGATGACGACGCCGTTCTTGAAGGCGGTGGCCTCCACGACGGTGGGCGTGTCCTCGGTGTTGGGCCCGGTATAGAGGTTGCCGTCTCGGTCCGCCGAGACGCCGGCGATCAGCGCGACGTGGGGCGTGAGGTCCACGAAGTAGCGGGCGAACAGCTCGAGATAGGTGTGCACCGCGCCGAGCTGGATCTGGCCGCCGTAGAGCATCTTGGCGATGCGCGCGCCCTGCGGGCCGGAATACGAGTAGTCGAGCCGCTTGGCGATGCCGGTCTCGAACACGTCGAGATGCTCCGGCAGCACGATGCCCGACTGGACCATGTGCAGGTCGTGGACCTTGCCCGCGTCGCAGGCCGCAAGCCCCCGGGCCAGGCAATCCGCCTGCTTCTGGTTGTCGCCCTCCAGGCAGACCCTGTCGCCGGGGCGCAGCACCGCCTCCAGCAGATCGACCACGGAGCCGGCCGGCACGACCTTGCCGTCGGCATGGGCGCGCCCCGCCGCGATGCGTGCGTCGCGCGCCTCTCGTTCGCCGCGCCACTGGGTCATCCGCGCGTTCCCCTTGTGTATGCAGTGACCGAGATAAAGCGCTGGTCAGGCATTTTCTAGCACGTTCTAGTCACGGTTCCGTATACGGGATTGCCGATCTGTCAACATCCTGCATATTTATCCCAACAAGACAGCAGGCGATTCGGGAGGGAACGCAGCATGCCGAGCGCGTCGAGACGGGCGCTGCCGCGCGCCGCAAGCACCGCCGCGGGAGGGCAAGGCCGATGATCGTCCTGGGTGTTGCCCTCCTCGCCGCGTGCACGCTGGTCGGCGTGTATCTCGGCGATCTCCTCGGCATCGCGCTGGGGGTGAAGGCCAATGTCGGCGGCGTCGGCATCGCCATGATCCTGCTGATCGTCGCCCGGCTCTGGCTGTCCTGCCGGGGCGGCCTGACCAAGGGCGTGCAGTTCGGCGTCGAGTTCTGGGCCGGCATGTACATCCCGATCGTTGTCGCCATGGCGGCCCAGCAGAACGTGGTCGCGGCGGTGAGCGGCGGCCCGATCGTGATCATCGCGGCCACCGGCTCCCTGGTCCTGTGCTTCGGCGCGGTGGCGCTGCTGAGCCGGATCGGCCGGCGCGATCCTGGCAGCCCGGAGGTCGAGTACGGCGGCTCCGTGATCGGCGGCGAGGCCGATCCGGTGCCGACTGGGAAACAGGGGTGAGCGCCATGGAACACGCGATGGACAACGACCTCGGACATTGGATCTGGAACGGAATCGAGCACGTCTTCATCGAGCAGAGCCTGGTGGCGGCCTTCGCGGTGGTGGGCGCCTTGATCCTGGTCTCCAACCTGGCGGCCAAACGCTTCACGCGGGGCCGCGTTCACGGCTCGGCCATCGCGATCGTGCTGGGGCTGGGGCTCGCCTATGTCGGCGGGCTCTACACCGGCGGGAAGAAGGGCGTCGCCGACATCCCGGCGCTGGCCGGGATCGGCCTGATGGGCGGCGCGATGCTGCGCGACTTCGCAATCGTGGCCACCGCGTTCGAGGTCGACGTGATCGAGGCGCGCCGGGCCGGGCTGGTCGGCGTGCTGGCGCTGGCGCTCGGCACGATCATCCCGTTCCTGGTCGGCACGCTCACCGCGGTGGCGTTCGGCTACCACGACGCGGTCTCGATCACGACCATCGGGGCGGGAGCGATCACCTACATCGTCGGCCCGGTGACCGGGGCGGCGATCGGAGCGGATTCCACCGTCATGGCGCTCTCCATCGCCACCGGGGTGACCAAGGCTGTGATGGTGATGGTCGGAACACCATTGGTTGCTAAGCTGATCGGCCTCGACAACCCACGGTCGGCTATGGCCTATGGCGGCCTGATGGGGACGGTGAGCGGGGTCGCGGGCGGGCTCGCGGCGACGGACCCGAAGCTAGTCCCGTACGGGGCGCTCACCGCGACCTTCCATACCGGGATCGGCTGCCTCGTCGGTCCCTCGATCTTCTACTTGACGGTGCGGGCTCTGGTCGGTTGACCAACCGCGGGGGCGCGGGACGAAGTGATGCACGGCGAGTTCCAGAAGATCGACAGCGGGCTTCTCTCCGACCGGATCCGCAACGCGCTCACCGACGCGATCACGTCCGGTGAGATCCCGGCCGGCACGGCGCTCGACGAACAGAACCTCGCGCAGCGCTACGGCGCCTCGCGCACACCGGTCCGGGAGGCCCTGCGCCAGCTCGCGGCCTCCGGACTGGTGGAGGTCCGCCCGCGCCGGGGCGTGGTGGTGGCCCGGCTGACGCCGGAGCGCATCGCCGACATGTTCGAGACCACCGCGGAGATCGAGGCGATGTGCGCCCGGCTCGCAACCTACCGGATGACGCCGCTGGAGCGCGGCCGGCTGATGGACCTGCAGGAGGATTCCGCCGCCGCCGTGGAAGCCGGCGACGTCGACGCCTACGACCGGCTCAACCGCGCCTTCCACGAATCGCTCTACGCGGCGACCCACAACAGCTTCATGGCCGAACAGGCCCTGGCGATCCGCGAGCGCCTGGCCGCCTTCCGCCGGACCCAGCTCCGCCACGGCGACCGGATCCGCCGTTCACGGGACGAACACGGCGAGATTCTCGCGGCTATCGCCGAGGGGGATGGGGAATTGGCGGCTCGGCGGATGCGGGCCCACATGCTGCGGGCCGCGGCGGCGTTGGGGCGGTATATTGCGGATACGGTGGGTTGATGGGCTTTCAGACTTCCATCGTCATCATGCTGGCTGCCGGTTGCATCAACCCGCAGGATGTTTTGGTTAAAAACTCGCATAAGCCCGAGTTTGTTGATTAAATTTGCGAATTAAAAACTCTACATCGCAATAATCTTCAGGCCAAACGCTCACTTGTAGCTATCGTGCCTCGACCACGTCGCGGTATTCGACTTCGAAAAATGCGACCGGGCAAACAAAAGGCATCCGGCCGGATTCTTGATCGATGCGGCTGAGATGAGCTACAGTCGCAGCATCAGGCATTGTTCCAGCATTCAACGGAGCGGCCCGCAATATAGCAGATCACTGCAGAACTGCGTAACACCACGGTGAGGCGGCCAAGCTTAATGGTCTTGCGGCTCATACCGAAGATCATCAGGGCCTTTACACCACCTCCCGCGCCACGCCCCCCTTCCCGGCCCCGCTTCCACCCAGCGCCTCCGCCAGCTTCCCGATCCGCTCGGCGGCTCGCCCGATCCCGTCGGCGGCGCGGGCGGCGTCCTCGGCCCGGGCGCGGTCGGCGGCTTCGGTGGCTTTGCGGAGATCCGCCGTCTCGGCCTCCAGGGCGGCGTGGCGGGTGCGCAGCTCGGCCAGCTCGTCGGCGATGGTCAGGGCGGCCATCACCTGGAGGCGCATGTCACCGATCTCGCCGAAACTCTGGCGCATCTCGCCGATGCGCGCGCCAAAGCTCTCGGCCAGCCCGGTGAGATGGGCCTCCTCGCCGGCGCCGCAGGCCATGCGGTAGAGCTTTCCGTCGATGGTCACGTTGATCTGAGGCAAGGATCGCTCCGATGGACGGCGGCGCTGGACGGAACCGGTCAGGCCCGGCCGAGCACGCCCTGGACGGTCTGGATCGCGCGGTCGAGTCGCTGGCCGACCAGTCCGGTCGTGGCCTCGACATCGGCCAGATGCGCGCTCGCGGCGTCGAGGGCGGCGGCGAGCCGGGCCCGGTCCTCGTCCATCAGCGCCAGCTCGGCGTCCCGGTCGTCGGGTTCGGCCTCGGCCTCCAGGCGGCGGGCCACCACCGCGTCCAGGCGGCTCAAGGCGGAGTCGAGCCGGGCGAAGGCCGCGTCGATGGGGTTCGTGTCCGTCCTGTCGTCGGCCATGGGGCTCCGCTCGCCGGGCGCATCGTCCCGACGGGCGGGCTCACGGGCGACGATGCTTCGGGGTCTTAAGTTTCGGCCGGATGCGTCCGGAATTCCAGTCCGAAATGTTGGTGCGTGTCCGCGCCGTCGCGCCTCAGCAATCGCCGTCGCACAACCCTGTTTATTGGATGTGGGAGAGAACCGTGTTTGTCACGGGCGTGCGTTTGACAGGTGGAGACGCCATGTTAGACAGCCGCGCGCTCCCGTAAGGGGCCGCCCAAGATATGCCGGATGGCCGGTCCGTGACAGTCCCGTGGCCTCAGCCAACGCCGTCGGATCCGATCGGCGCGACCGGAGCGGCCCGGCCTGTCACGGCACGGTTCATCGCAGGTTCAAACCCGCCCGCCCAGATCGGCCCCGCCCGGTCGGCCTGGAGGCGGGCCGCCACGGCGTCATCCCGAAAGGCGGGGTTCGGCTTTCGGACAGGATGAGGCCACACGAACGACACTGCGCCGAGGACCGGGTGACCGGCCCGGTGCGCGGTGCTCCGCAGCAGGAAGGAGTCACACCGTGACGAAGGTTGCCATCAACGGGTTTGGACGCATCGGCCGCAACATCCTGCGCGCCATCGCGGAATCCGGCCGGACCGACATCGAGGTCGTGGCGATCAACGATCTCGGCCCGGTAGAGACCAACGCCCACCTGCTCCGCTTCGATTCCGTCCACGGCCGGTTCCCGGGCGAGGTCGCGGTGGACGGCGAGTTCCTGGTGGTCAACGGGAAGCGCATCAAGGTCACGGCCGTGCGCAACCCGGCCGAGCTGCCGCACCGCGACCTCGGCGTCGACATCGCGCTCGAGTGCACCGGCATCTTCACCGCGAAGGACAAGGCCAAGGCCCATCTCGACGCCGGCGCCAAGCGCGTGCTGGTCTCGGCGCCGGCCGACGGCGCCGACCTCACCGTGGTCTACGGCGTCAACCACGACAAGCTGACCGCCGAGCACCTCGTCGTCTCGAACGCCTCCTGCACCACCAACTGCCTGGCGCCGGTCGCCCAGGTGCTGGACGCGGCCGTGGGCATCGAGCGCGGGTTCATGACCACGATCCACTCCTACACCAACGACCAGCCGTCGCTGGATCAGATGCACAAGGATCTCTACCGGGGCCGCGCCGCCGCGCTCTCGATGATCCCGACCTCCACGGGCGCCGCCAAGGCCGTGGGCCTGGTCCTGCCCGAGCTGAAGGGCAAGCTCGACGGCACCGCGATCCGCGTGCCGACCCCGAACGTCTCGGCGGTGGACCTGGTTTTCACGGCCAAGCGCGCCACCTCGGTTCAGGAGATCAACGACGCGATCAAGGCGGCCGCCGCCGGTCCGCTCAAGGGCGTGCTCGGGGTCACCGACCAGCCGAACGTCTCGATCGACTTCAACCACGATCCGCACTCGTCCACCTTCCACCTCGACCAGACCAAGGTGATGGACGGCGTGCTGGTGCGTATCCTGACCTGGTACGACAACGAGTGGGGCTTCTCGAACCGCATGGCCGACACTGCCGTGGCGATGGCCAAGCTCATCTGAAGACCCCGACGCCCGCCGGTCCCGACCGGCGGGCGCCTTTTCGACCGAACGGCCTCACCTCGAACCAGGGGATCATCCCGGGATGACCGACGCTTCGCAGGGCACGTCGAGCGGACAGGGCGCCGTCGTGACGCCCACGCCCAAACCCGCACCCACGCCGGCGGCCACGACCGCCCCGGTGGCGACGGCGCCCGCGCAGGGGCTGCCGGCGAGCCACCTCCTCGATCAGCTCGCGCGAATCGAGGACAAGTGCTCGCGGATCGAGGACAAGTACGCGCGCTCCGAGTCCCTGCTGTCGCGGGTCGAGGACAAGGTCGAGAACGCCGCCAACCGGATGAACGAATCCGCCCGGCAATCCGATCTCGCGGCCCTGCGCACCGAGATGCGCGGGCTGGCCGACCGCACCCGGCGCCTGCCCGGCACCGGCGCGCTTGTGCTCACCGCGGTAATCACCGCGATCCTCACCGTCGTGCTGATGGTGGCGGTGCAGCGCCTCAACCTCGACCGCCTGATTCCGGCGCCGGCTGCCACGTCCGGCACCACCGTTCAATAACAGCCCCCGACCCGAACAGGACCGCATGAGCGCCTTCCGCACCCTCGACGACGCCGGCGCCCTGACGGGCAAGCGCGTGCTGATGCGCGTCGATCTCAACGTGCCGATGGAGAACGGCCGCGTCACCGATGCGACCCGCATCGAACGCGTCGTGCCGACCATCCGGGAGGTCGCCGAGAAGGGCGCCCGCGTGATCCTGCTGGCCCATTTCGGCCGCCCCAAGGGCAAGCGTGAGCCGAAGGATACCCTGGAGCCGGTAGTGCCGGCGCTGAGCCGGGCGCTCGGCCGGAACGTCGCCTTCGCGGCCGATTGCGTCGGCGACGACGCGGCCCGGGCCGTCGCCGCGCTGAAGGACGGCGACGTCCTGCTCCTGGAGAACACCCGCTACCATCCCGGCGAGGAAAAGAACGACGCGGCCTTCGCGGACGCGCTTGCGGCCAACGGCGACGTCTACGTCAACGAGGCGTTCTCAGCGGCCCACCGCGCCCACGCCTCCACCGAGGCTCTGGCCCATCGCCTGCCGGCCTATGCGGGCCGCGAGATGCAGGCGGAGCTCGAAGCCCTGACCAAGGGCCTCGAAGCGCCGCAGCGGCCGGTGATCGCGCTGGTCGGCGGCGCCAAGGTGTCGTCCAAGATCGACCTTCTGGAGAACCTGGTCGCCAAGGTCGACATGCTGGTGATCGGCGGCGGCATGGCCAACACCTTCCTGCACGCGCAGGGCAAGGCGGTGGGCAAGTCCCTGTGCGAGAAGGACCTCGCCGAGACCGCCCTGCGCATCCTGGCGGCCGCGGACAAGGCCGGCTGCCGGATCATCCTGCCGGTGGACGCGGTGGCGGCCACGGAGTTCAAGGCCCAGGCCCCGCACGAGACCGTGCCGGTGGATGCGGTGCCCGCGGGCAGCATGATCCTCGATGCCGGCCCGCGCTCGGTCTCCGACATCAACGCCGCCATCGATGACGCCAAGACCCTGGTCTGGAACGGCCCGCTCGGCGCCTTCGAGCTCGCACCGTTCGACGCCGCCACGGTGGCCGCCGCCAAGCACGCGGCCGCACGCACGGCGGCCGGCCAACTGGTCTCCGTCGCCGGCGGCGGAGACACCGTGGCCGCGCTCAACCACGCCGGCGTGGCCGCCGCCTTCACCTACGTCTCGACCGCGGGCGGTGCCTTCCTCGAATGGCTG
Organism: Methylobacterium sp. CM6246; assembly: GCF_054818005.1. NCBI lineage: Bacteria > Pseudomonadati > Pseudomonadota > Alphaproteobacteria > Hyphomicrobiales > Methylobacteriaceae > Methylobacterium > Methylobacterium sp. CM6246. The sequence continues at coordinate 2,250,703 of NZ_JBTXKY010000001.1, read as the reverse complement.
GAGGGTAAGGCCCTGCCGGGCGTCGAGGCGCTGCGGGCGCAGGGCTGACTGAGGACGGCGCGGCTCTCTCATGCGCTTCTCCCCCGCCACCGCGCACCGATCTATCTTTCCGGCGTTGGAAGTCGGGGGTGTCGAATGGCTGCGTGACGACGGGCAGAACGCGCGGATCGAGATCCTGACCGGCGTTCGGGCCGCCATAGCGCCGTCGCAGGCCAGGCCGCTCACGCCGAGGCGCGCCACGACCTTGGAGGTGCGGGCGCTGTAGACAACAGCATTCCCACCGGTCGAGACCGGCTCCGGGGATGCTATGTTGCGCATTCGATATGCGCGTGTCCGAGGGTGGATCCGGTATCCGTACTCGGGCGCTCTATTTCCGTCGCCGTGGGCGATCGGGCAAACCACCAGACGGCAAGCGGGAAGACAGACGACGATGGCACGGATCACCCTCAGGCAGCTCCTCGACCACGCGGCCGAGCACGAATACGGCGTGCCGGCGTTCAACCTGAACAACATGGAACAGGGTCTGGCGATCATGGCGGCGGCCGACGCCACCGACTCGCCCGTGATCCTGCAGGCCAGCCGCGGTGCCCGCGCCTACGCCAACGACGTGGTTCTGGCCAAGCTGATCGACGGCTTGGTCGAGATCTATCCGCACATCCCGGTCTGCATGCATCTCGACCACGGGAACAACGAGGCGACCTGCGCCACCGCGATCCAGTACGGCTTCACCTCGGTGATGATGGACGGCTCGCTCAAGGGCGACGGCAAGACCCCCGCCGACTACACCTACAACGTCGAGATCACCCGCAACGTCACTCAGATGGCTCATTGGGCGGGCGTCTCGGTCGAGGGCGAGCTTGGCGTGCTCGGCTCCTTGGAGAGCGGCCAGGGCGAGGCCGAGGATGGCCACGGCGCCGAGGGCGTCCTGAGCCACGATCAGCTGCTCACCGACCCGGACGAGGCGGTGAAGTTCGTCGAGGCCACGAAGGTCGACGCCCTCGCGGTTGCTATGGGCACCAGCCACGGCGCCTACAAGTTCACCCGCCAGCCCGACGGCGACGTGCTGGCGATGAACGTGATCGAGGAGATCCACCGCCGCCTGCCGTCGACTCACCTGGTCATGCACGGCTCGTCCTCGGTGCCGCAGGACCTGCAGGACATCATCAACCAGTACGGCGGCCAGATGAAGCCGACCTGGGGCGTGCCGGTCGCGGAGATCCAGCGCGGCATCAAGCACGGCGTACGCAAGATCAACATCGACACCGACAACCGCATGGCGATGACCGGCCAGATCCGGAAGATCCTGACCGAGAACCCGTCGGAGTTCGATCCGCGCAAGTACCTGAAGCCCGCGATGGATGCGATGACCAAGCTGTGCAAGCAGCGCTTCGAGGAGTTCGGCACTGCCGGCAAGGGCTCGAAGATCCGCCCGGTCTCCGTCTCCGAGATGGCTAAGCGCTACGCCAGCGGCGCGCTGGACCCTAAGATCGGCGCGCGTTGACGGTCCGGCCGGCCCGATGAGCAGCAATCAGCGCCTCGCCCTCCTCGGGCCCCACAACCTGGATGCCGACGGCATCGACGCCTTCGCGGCCGCGCTCGGCGCGGCCTGCGGGGCGGGCGATGTCGCGGCCGTGATCCTGCGGCTCGCCGCCACCGACGAGCGCGGGCTCACCGCCCGGGTGAAGCAGGTCGCGCCGATCACGCAAGAAGCCGGTGCGGCCCTCGTCGTGGCCTGCCCGGGGTTCACCGGCGACCTCGTCTCGGTGGCGACGAGGGGTGGCGCCGACGGGGTGCATGTTGACAAGCCGCGCGACCTGAAGGACCTGCGCGACCGTCTCCGGGACGGGCGCATCCTCGGGGCGGGCGGCATCGAGACCAAGCACGGTGCCATGGAGGCGGGCGAGGCCGGCATCGATTACCTGATGTTCGGCGGACTCTATCCGGACGGCGTCGCTCCGGAGGCCGAGACCGTGCTGGCACGCGCCGAATGGTGGGCCGAGATCTTCGAGACGCCCTGCGTCGCGGTGGCCACGACGGCGGACGAGATCGCCTCCCTAGTCGCCACCGGGGCCGAATTCGTCGGCCTGGAGAGCGCCCTGTGGCTGCCCGGGACCGAAACGGTCGCACGGGCGCAAGCCGCGATCGCGGAGCGGGCCGCGTGAGCCTGCGCGTCCTGGATCTGCCCGTCCTGGTCCTCGCGGTGGCGCTGGCCACGGCTCTGCCGGCGCTGGCCGCGCCCGGCCCGCTCGATCCGGCCAAAATCGTCGCGCCGTCCGACAAGACCACGATGCCGGAGCTTCCGAGCCCCTACACGCCGAACTATTCCCGAGGCGCCGTCCCGCCTGCCAGCGGCCAGCCGGCGGACCTCGCCTACGGTGCCTATCAACGCGGCCAGTACGTCACCGCCTTCCGGGAGGCGACCAAGCGGATCGAGGCCAATCCCAAGGACGCCGCCGCGATGACGCTGTTGGGCGAGCTCTACAACCAGGGGCTCGGCGTCAAGCAGAACCCCGTGAAGGCGGCCGAGTGGTACCGCCTTGCCGCCGCCCAGAACGACGCTGCCGCGATGTCGTCGCTCGGCCTGATGGCGCTCGACGGGCGCGGCATGCCGAAGGATCCCAAGGCCGGCCGGCGCTGGCTGGAACAGGCCACGGCCCAGGGCTCGTCCACGGCCGCATACAATCTCGGGCTGATCCTGATCGGTACCGGCGCCACCGCCGACGAGACGGCGGCCGCCACGCAGTTCCGGAAGGCCGCCGACGCCGAGATCGGCCCGGCCCAGCATGACTTAGGCGTGCTCTACCTCCAGGGCCGCGGCGTCCAGAAGGATTCGAGCCAGGCGGCCCAGTGGTTCCGCCGCGGAGCCGACAACGGCGACCTCGCCAGCGAGGTCGAGTACGCGATCCTGCTGTTCAACGGCAACGGCGTGACCAAGGACGAGCGCTCGGCCGCCCGCTACTTCCTGCACGCGGCCTCGCGTGGCAACGCCATCGCGCAGAATCGGCTGGCACGACTCTACGCCGTGGGCCGGGGCGTGTCGAAGAACCTGATCGAGGCCGCGGCCTGGAACCTCGCCGCCGCCGCGCAGGGCCTGTCCGACGCCTGGCTCGACCAGACCCTGGCGGGGCTCAGCGGCGACGAGCGCAGTCGCGCCGAGCGGCTGGCCAACGAGCGCATCGAGCAGCGCTGAGGCGGACAGTGGCCGGTTGGGCCTGGCGGTACAATCCAGCCGCACCCTCATTCTGAGCGGCTCCGCGTCGATCCGTCGTTTGTCCTTCGCTCCACGATCAAACGGACGCGGGTGCGGCCACCGACAGATGGAAGCGCCAGGACGTCGCGCGAGGCCCGTCTCTCGGGTGAGCGTCCAGATTAACTTATCGAACTCTGGACTGGCCCTGGCGGCATGAGACGTTCTCCCGAAGCCAAGCGCGCCCTCTCCCACGGATAGGAGAGCGCATCTGGCACCGGCCGTTGCGCACGTCCGGTCACGATCCGTGGATATAAAAGCCTGCCTGAGACCGGGCCCTGTCGCGCTGCGTCATCGACGGAGAGCTCAAACCTCCGGCTCCTCGGCCTTCGACCAATCCACACCGGCTTCCAGTTCCGGCAGCAGGACCACGCTCTCCTGCTCGTTCGGGTCGGTCCGGGCGATCACCGCCGTGACCGGCTCGGTCCGGCTGCGGTTGTAGGGCAGGTGCGGCATGTCGGCGGCGATGTACACGAACTCGCCGGCTCCCGCGATCACGTGGTGCTCCAGGCGCTCGCCCCAGAAGCAGCCCGAGATGCCGGACAGGACGTGGATCGCGGTCTCGTGAGATTCGTGCTTGTGGGCGTGGGCACGTTCGCCGGGTGGAATCTCCAGAAGCTGAAGATGCAGCGCCTTGGCGCCCACCGCCTCCGCCGAGATCGCGGGCCGGTAGATATGCCCCTGCTTGCCGCGGAACGGCGCACTCTCGCGCAGGACCACCAGGCCGGGCCGTGATGTCTCGGATGCGTCGCTCATGATTCGCCGACCTTGAACGCGGAATCGACCGGGATCTGCATGCCGTTGACGAGGGCGTTGGTCTGGTTCGCCATGCCGACCACCGCCAGGAACTCGCCGTGCTGCTCCGCGGTCAGGCCTTTCGCGCCGGCCGCGGCGGTGTGGGAGTGGATGCAATAGGGACAGCCGTTGGCGATCGAGACCGCGATGTAGACCAGCTCCTTGGTCAGCGGGTCCAGGCTGCCCGGCCCCATCACGACCTTGAGGCTCGCCCAGGTGCGCTCCAGCAGGCCCGCATCGTTGGCGAGACCGCGCCAGAAGTTGTTGACGAAGTCCGAGCCCCGGGTCGCCCGGATGTCGGCGAACACCGCCCGCACCCGCGGGTCGGCCTCCGCCTCGGCATCGCTCCACAGCGTCACAGTCGCCATCTTGCCTCGCTCAGAGCTTGCAGGCGCCGTCGAGCGTCCGGTTCTCGGCCTCGGTGAACAGGCGCGAGCGGATATGGAAGCGCTTTTCGCGGCCGTTTTCCAGAGAGAACATGCCGCCGCGACCCGGCACCACGTCGAGCAGGATGTGGGTGTGCTTCCAGACCGCGAATTGCGAACGGGAGATGTAGAAATCCGCGCCGCCGACCTGCCCGAGATGGACGTCGCCGTCGCCGATGATGAAGTCGCCGACCGGGTAGCACATCGGCGAGGACCCGTCGCAGCAGCCGCCGGACTGGTGGAACATCACCGGTCCGTACTCGGACCGGAGCTCGTCGATCAGTGCCAGCGCCGCCGGCGTCGCGGTGACCCGCAGGGGCGTGCCGTCGGCGCCAGCCTGCTCGGCCGTGGTGGCGTCGTTCGTGGAAACGGCGGTCATGCTTCACTCCCCTGCTGGCTGTGGGATATGCGCGCCGGGGTTCGGATTTCTACGGCGCGGCCCGGTTCGGCAGCAAACCCGGCCCCCAAAAGAAAAACCCCGGCCGCGAGGCCGGGGTGAAGTCGGCTCGGGAGTAACCCGGACCAGGACTCAGAAGAATCCTAGCTTCTTGGCCGAGTAGCTGACCAGCATGTTCTTGGTCTGCTGGTAGTGATCGAGCATCATCTTGTGGGTCTCGCGGCCGATGCCGGACTGCTTGTAGCCGCCGAAGGCCGCGTGGGCCGGGTAGGCGTGGTAGCAGTTCGTCCAGACTCGGCCGGCCTGGATCGCCCGGCCGAAGCGGTAGGCGCGGGTGCCGTCGCGGGTCCAGATTCCGGCGCCGAGGCCGTAGAGCGTGTCGTTGGCGATCGCGAGCGCGTCGGCATCGTCCTTGAAGGTCGTGACCGACAGGACCGGGCCGAAGATCTCCTCCTGGAAGATCCGCATCTTGTTGTGGCCGCGGAACACCGTCGGCTGCACGTAGAAGCCCTCGGCCAGCTCGCCATCCTTCACGTTGCGCGCGCCGCCGGTGAGCAGCTCCGCGCCCTCCTGACGGCCGATGTCGATGTAGCTGAGGATCTTCTCCATCTGCTCGCCCGAGGCCTGGGCGCCGATCATCGTGGCGGGATCGAGCGGCGAGCCCTGGGTGATCGCCTCGACGCGCTTCACCGCCCGCTCCATGAAGCGGTCGTAGATCGACTCGTGCACCAGCGCCCGGCTCGGACAGGTGCAGACCTCGCCCTGGTTGAGGGCGAACATCGTCAGGCCTTCCAGGGCCTTGTCGAAGAAGTCGTCGTCCTCGTTGGCCACGTCGGCGAAGAAGATGTTAGGCGACTTGCCGCCCAGCTCCAGCGTCACCGGGATCAGGTTCTGCGAGGCGTATTGCATGATCAGGCGGCCGGTGGTCGTCTCACCGGTGAACGCGATCTTGGCGATGCGCGGCGACGACGCCAGCGGCTTGCCGGCCTCCAGGCCGAAGCCGTTGACGATGTTGATGACGCCCGGGGGCAGCAGGTCGGCCAGCAGCTCCATCACCACCAGGATCGAGGCCGGGGTCTGCTCGGCGGGCTTCAGGACCACGCAATTGCCGGCGGCGATCGCCGGGGCCAGCTTCCAGACCGCCATCAGGATCGGGAAGTTCCACGGGATGATCTGGCCCACGACGCCGAGCGGCTCGTGGAAGTGGTAGGCCACGGTGTCGTGGTCGATCTCGGAGATCGAGCCTTCCTGCGCGCGGACGCAGCCGGCAAAGTAGCGGAAATGGTCGATCGCCAGGGGGATGTCGGCGTGAGTCGTCTCGCGGATCGGCTTGCCGTTATCCCAGGTCTCGGCCAATGCGATCAGATCGAGGTTCTCCTCCATCCGGTCGGCCATCTTATTGAGGATGCGCGCGCGCTCGGCCGGGGCGGTGCGGCCCCAGGATTCCTTGGCCGCGTGGGCGGCATCGAGCGCCTTGTCGACGTCGGCGGCGTCGGAGCGGGCAACCTCGCAGATCACCTTGCCGGTGATCGGCGAGGTGTTCTCGAAGTAGCGGCCGGCGGTCGGGGCGACCCACTGGCCGCCGATGAAGTTGTCGTAGCGGGCCGAGAAGGGCGACTTGGTGCGGGCGTCGCCGAGAAATTCCGGCTTGTTCATGGCTCTGTTCCCTCCGTAGGCCCCGGCCTCGCGAACCGCGGCTCTTGGGCTGAAGCTGGAACGCGGACGGCCGATTCGATCGGCGGCGTCCGGTTCGGCTCTGGTGGCAGCCAATGGCTTTTGGCGTGCCGAATCAAGGTGGACTTTTGGCCAGTGCGCGAGCGAGCGGATCCTACGCCCTCCCGGTCAGGATCGCGACAGGACAAGTGTCCGTCAACCCAGGACCCGGTGGTTCAAGCGTGAAAACCCCTCGGATGTCCGGCCGCGCCAAGACAGGCTCGACCAACACTTCGGCATTATTCTCAAGCCAGATCGCTGACCTTGAGGGTTAGCTTGGCAGGCGCGTCGAGGCCTTACGATCCGAGCGCGAAGGGCAGCGCCAGCATCGCCAGAGGCAGCGCGGCAACGGCCGCCGCTCGCAGCCAGGCCGGGCGGTAGGACATCACTGCAACGACCAGTAGCGCCGCGCCGGTCAGGGCGCCGATCCACTGGACCGGGCCGAAATTCCAGCCGGCACAGGCCACCGAGGCCGCGAACGACACCGCAAGACCGGACCATCCGGCCGCGCGGAGGCTCTTGGTCCGGCTCCGGGGCGCGGGCACGCGGAACACGGCGCGGTGATGCCGGCCGAGGCTGAGCGCCAGGGCGGCGAAGCTCGAGAAGCTGAGGCACAGGCTCAGCGCAAGGGCGGCGGCGGTCACGCTTCCACCGTCCGCGACAAAGCCGGCTTGGCCGCCCAAACCCGGCCCAGTCGCCGGTTCGCGAAACGGGCACCGATGGCGAGCAGGATCGCCACCGCGAGCATCGCCGCGTCGAAGCCCAGGAAGCGGGTCTGGCCAACGGTCACCACGTCCACGACCGGGATCGCCACGAAGGCGAGCGCCGCCGCCGAGAGCCCGGCTGGCCAAGCCTTCGCGCTGGGGACCAGCGTCGAGGCAACGGCTGCGAGGATCCAGGCCCCGAAGAAGGCGCGCACCTCCCAATCCGCCCGGGCGGCGAGGTCGAGGGGCAGCAGCCGGTTGGCCAGGAAGTAGGCGGCCAGGCCGGTCGGCAGCCCGGCGATCGTGCCGAGGTTGAGCACCCGCACGAGGCGCAGGCCGAAACCCGCCGGGTTCGCGCCCTTCGGCATGCGGGCGACTGTCCAGAGAACGAGGCCCGACGCGATGGTGGCCGCACCCATCACGCCGCAGAGGAAGAACACGATGCGCAGGGGTGCGGCGGCGAAATGCGCCTCGTGTAGGCCGATCATCACGGCGCCGGTGCGGGTCGCGCCGCCGGCCTCGCCGGTCCGGGACAGCTCAGTACCGGTATCGCCCGCGTAGACGATCTGCGGATGCAGGTGTGCGAGGCCGGGCGGCTCCTCGAAGAAGGCGGTGACGCTCGAGGCCGCATCGCCCGGCATCGTCACCATGACGACCTCCGGTGGCTCGCCGCCATCCGCGGTGGCGCGGGCCACGATCTCGCCGAGCGGCGACTGGATACCCGGCCTGCCCGCAGGCTTGCGTGCCGCCGCCATGATCCCGGACTCGGCGTAATACGCCAGGACATCGTGCTGGTAGGCCGCCTTCACGCCCCAGGGCATCAGCATCGGGCCGAGTTCGATCAACCCGGTGTAGACGATCATCAGGTGGAACGGCAGCGCCAGCACGCCGAAGACATTATGGGCGTCGAGCCAGCCGCGCTGCGCCGAGCGGTCCCGCCGGAACGTGAAGAAGTCGGCGAAGATGCGCCGGTGGGTGACGATGCCGGTGATCAACGACACCAGCAGGATCATCGCGCAGATGCCGACGATCCAGCGGCCCCACATCGACGGCAGGGCCAGCTCGAAATGGAAGCGGTACAGGAAGTCCCCGCCCTTCGTGTCGCGCGCCCGGGAAGGCTCGCCGGTCGTGGGATCGAGGAGCGCGTGGTGGTACGGCCCGCCGGGATTCTTCCACCAATAGACCTCGACCTGTGGCGTCTCGACGGTCGGAAGCCGGACCGACCAGGCCATGGCATCCGGCATAACGCGCCCGAGATAGGCCGCGGCGCGGGTGGCGGCCGCGGACGGGTCGACCGCCGTCTCGGACAATTCGGGCCGCATCCAGTGCGAGACCTCGGCGCGGTAGTAGCTCGCCGTCCCGGTCACGAAGATCGCGAACAGCACCCATCCGATGACCAGTCCGGACCAGGTGTGCAGCCACGCCATCGACTGCCGGACGCTTCTTCCGGGCCCGCTCATTGCGCCACGGCCCCGGTGAATGCGCCGGCGAGCCACAGCCCCCCGGCCAGGGATGCGGCGATCAGGCCGAGGAACAGCGCTGCGCGGCCGAGGGTCCGGGCCGCGAACACCCAGATCACCGCGCCGGCCATGATGGCGAAGCTTACGAGCGTCCCGGTCGAGACCGCCTCGGACCGCGGCATCGGCAGGATCAGGGCCAGCAACGCCGCCGAGAGGGCCGCGACGCCGTAGCCGCCGAAGACCGCCAGCACGACGCGTCCGGCTACCGCCAGACGGTCGATCAAACCTGGCATGGAGCGGGCGCTCATCGCGCGGCCTCCCGGTTTCGTGATCTCATTCCCGCGGCCTAGCAGCGGCGTACCGCGAATCGCAACGGCTATGTTCCGGAACGATTCCAGTGTTGCCCTGTCCGCTTGAAGATGTTCCCGACCGCTGTGCAATCGTGAGTCGCTCAAAGCTCGGATCGTCACGTACCGAACCGGCCGCTCGTTCGGCGGTGGCGGTGCGGCTTCGATGCGCATGGACGAGCCGGGGACGCCAAGCCTCCCAAGCCCTCAAATCCCTCAATGCCCCTCCGGGAACTTCAGGAGCGAATCCCCACGGCTGATCAGCCGCGACGTCCCATTGCTCAGCGTCCGAGTGTCGTACCCGCATTGTTGCGGCCGGCTCTCTGCAGGGCGGCGGCGGCGCTGCTTGCGCTCGGCGGCAGATCCGGGCCAGCGCTGGATCGGCCGGATCCGGTGTGCGGCCCTGGATTCGGCATCGTCCCGATACGGTCTCCGCTCTTGCCCCAGGCGAGGCCGGCATTGAGGCCCGCGTAGAAGCCGGTGAAATCTTCAGCCCGCGCCGGCGCCACCGCGAGAATCAGCAGGATCGTCGGCATCAGCACGCGGCGCATGGCGGCTCCGAAACAAGAAAGGCGGCGACCCCGCTGAGGGCCACCGCCTTGGAGAATTTCGAGGGATCGCGGCAGCAAGACGGCCGCGAGACCGCTAGTCTTCGACGTTGATGCTGGAGGCCTCGCGGCCCTTCTGACCATCGACGACGCCGAGGGTGACCTGCTGGCCTTCGGCCAGAGATTCCAGGCCGGCACGGGACAGGGCGGAGCGATGGACGAACACGTCCTTGCCGCCGTCGTTGACCGAGACGAAGCCGAAGCCCTTGGCGGGATCGTACCACTTCACGGTGCCGCTCATCTCGACCGAGGGACCGGACGCAGCCCGGCCACCACCGCCGAAGCCACCACCGCCGCCACCGGCGCCGTAACCACCGCCGCCGCCACCACCGTAGCCACCACCGCCACCGCCGGCGAAGCGGTCGGCGCCGAATCCGCCAGTGCGCGGGCGCAGCTCACGCCGGGGCGCGGGCGCCTCGGCCGTGGAGGTATCGACGCTGGTGACGCTCGTGACCTGCGGGCCCTTCTGGCCCTGCGCCGTGGTGACCGTCAGCCGGGTGCCCGGCATCAGGTCGGCGTGGCCAGCAGCCTCGACGGCGCGAATGTGGAGGAAGGCATCGCCCGAGCCGTCGCCGAGTTCGACGAAGCCGAAGCCCTTCTCCTTGTTGAACCACTTGACCGTCGCATCACGCTCCGGCCCGGTTGCCACCGGCGCAGCGCCGGGACCGCCGCGGGGCGGGCCGCGGTCGAAACCACCGCCGCCGAAACCGCCGCCGCCGCCGCCACCACCGAATCCACCACCGCCGTATCCGCCGCTGGGGGGAGCCTGATCAGGCCATCTCGGCTCGCCAGCCTCGTCGAAGCCGCGCTTCTGCGGCCCCCTGAAATCACGACCACGTCCCATCGAAAGCTCGCAAAAACCGTCCGCCGCCCTGGTCTTGAATACCGCGTGCGCGCCATCCCAGACAGCCCACGCCCCGCACTATCATTACCCCCGGTCGCGGTAACCAAGAATAACGCCCCAGTCCTGACGCAATCGGGCCTTGACCGCAAGGACCTTCTTCGCCAAGACGCGCCCGTTTCGTTACTTTCTTGCGATAAACAACGCAGGTTGCGGGCCCTGTGGATCCAGGCGTTCGCCTTGGACGAGAGGGCGTTAGCGAAACGCAAAGGCTGTTCGGCTAGACTCGCGTCGCGCCCCGCAACGGCACCCGGCCATGATCGCGACTCCGACCTTCCCCGATCTTTCGGCCCTCGTGGTCGATGAGAGTCTCTACATCCGGCGAATCGTGCGCGACATGCTCATGCGCGTCGGCATCAAGCGCGTGCTGGAGGCGCCGGACGGCGCCGAGGCGCTGGGCGTGCTGGCCGAGAGCAAGCCCGACATCAGCATCATCGACTGGGACCTGTCGATCCTGTCCGGGGAAGAGTTCATCCGGCTCGCGCGCACGCCCTCGACCTCCCCCTGCCCGACCATCCCGATCATCCTGATGCTGGCCCAGCCGCGCCGGAACGTGGTCGATCGGGCTGTCGCGCTGGGGGTCAACGAGATCATCGCCAAGCCATTCTCGCCGAAGACCCTGTGGTCGCGGCTCGACGAGGTGATCAACCGGCCCCGCCCCTATTCCCAGGTCAAGAGCCTGCTGCGTCCGATCCCGCGCCGGTCGGGCGCCATGAAGGCAGTCGCATGACGACCGCGGCCTGAGGTGGGTCGCGACGATCGGACATTGCAGTTCCCGACCGACCCTGTAGGGTCTTCCATCAAGAATGGCCGAGCGCGACGCTCCTGGCTGACCCGAAGGACCGACGGCCGCGCCGATGAGGGACGAGACCGCTGCGGCCGCGCCGTCCCGCACGTCGGCCGGCGCAGTGCCGCTCCAGCCGACGGCCCCGTCGCCGGGCCGTGACAGACGACGCGTCGCCTACGCGGCGCTGGATCTCGGCACCAACAATTGCCGCCTTCTCATCGCCGAGCCGACCTTCAGCGGTTTCCGGGTGATCGACGCCTTCTCGCGCATCGTCCGCCTCGGCGAGGGACTGGGCAGCTCGGACCGTCTCAACGACGCCGCGATCGAGCGCACCGTCGAGGCCCTGCGGATCTGCCGGACCAAGATGCAGGCCCGGGGCGTCCGCCGGGCCAAGGTGATCGCCACGGAAGCATGCCGCCTCGCGGTGAACGGCGCGGCCTTCGTCGAGCGCGTCCGCCGGGGCGTCGGCCTCGACCTCGAGATCGTCGACCGGCAGACCGAGGCGTATCTCGCGGTGACGGGCTGCGCGGCGCTCGCCGACCCGGACGCGGAATCCGTGGTGATCTTCGACATCGGCGGCGGCTCCACCGAGATCGCGTGGCTCGACGGTGAGGCGGCCAACCCGTCCACCGACCCGACCCTGCGGATCCGCGCCTGGGATTCCTTGCCGGTCGGCGTCGTCACCCTGGCCGAACGCCATGGCGGCGCCGAGGTGACCCGGCGGATGTTCGAGGGCATGGTCGAGGAGGTGGCGGAAAAGCTGTCCGCCTTCGCGATCCGGGCGGCGGCGGCGGCCACGGCGCCGCATTTCCACCTGCTCGGCACGTCCGGCACGGTGACCACGATCGCCGCCATGCATTTGCGGCTGGCCCGCTACGAGCGGCGGCGGGTGGACGGCCTGTGGATGAGCGACCATGAGGTCTCCGCGGCCATCGACGATCTGCTCGACACGCGGCTGGAGCAGCGGGCCGACAATCCCTGCATCGGACGCGATCGCGCGGATCTGGTACTTGCCGGCTGCGCGATCCTGGAGGCGATCCGGCGGGCCTTCCCGTCCGAGCGCCTGCGCATCGCCGACAGGGGCCTGCGCGAAGGATTGTTGATGAACATGATGCGGGAGGACGGCGTCTGGAACCGGAAGGCCGTCCGATGAGGACACCACGATGACGGACCGGCGCGGGGGCGCGGGCTCCACGGGCGGCGTGCGCGGCGACCTGAAGCAGCGGGTGAAGACCGGCCGCGGCCGGACGCTGTCGCAGAAGCGGTGGCTGGAGCGCCAGCTCAACGATCCCTATGTGGCCCGGGCCAAGCGCGAGGGCTATCGCTCCCGCGCGGCCTACAAGCTCATCGAGATCGATGAGCGCTACAAGCTGCTCAAGCCCGGCCAGCGGGTGGTCGACCTTGGGGCAGCGCCGGGCGGCTGGTCGCAGGTGGCGGCCCGGATCGTGGGGACGACGGGCCGCGTCGTCGGCATCGACCTCCTTGAGATCGAGCCGATGCCGAACGTCGAGTTCATCACCCTCGACTTCCTGGATCCCGAGGCACCGGTGAAGCTGACCACGCTGCTCGGCGGCCCGGCCGACCTCGTCCTGTCCGACATGGCCGCCAACGCCACCGGTCACAAGAAGACCGACCACCTGCGGATCATCGGCCTGGCCGAGACCGCGGCCGAGTTCGCCCGCGAGATCCTGGCCCCGGGCGGCGCCTACCTCGCCAAGGTGCTGCAGGGCGGCACCGAGAACGCCCTGCTGGCCGACCTGAAGCGAGACTTCACGGCGGTGCGCCACGTGAAGCCGGCGGCGAGCCGGTCCGATTCCAGCGAGCTTTACGTGCTCGCGACTGGCTATCGCAGCGTCGCGGCGCGGGCGGCCGCGGCGGTCGACGAGGCCTGAACCTCCCCGATGCTGTTCGAGTGGGCGCTGTCGCTGGTCAATCCCGCGCCGTTGCGCCTGCGCCGCCTCGGCTATGTCCGCCAGAGCGGCCGTCTCCACGCCCGGTCCCGCCGGTGCCGCGCGGCCTGGGCGCCGCACCTGACCCGGGCGCGCGGCGTGATCATCGCCGCCGCCGAGGCGACGGCCGGGCGCGGGTCGGTGGTGGTGCTCGGGTCCGGGCTCCTTGACGACGTCCCGCTCAAGGCCCTCGCGGACCTGTTCGACCGGGTGTCTCTGGTGGACGCCGTCCATCCCTGGCCGGCACGGCTCACCGCCCGCCGACACCGCAACGTCGCCCTGGTGACCGCGGAGATCAGCGCGGGCTTGGGCGATCCAGGCCTTGCCGAGGTCTGTGCGTCCGCCGACCTGATCGTGTCGGCCAACCTGCTGTCGCAGCTCCCGATCGTTCCGATCGAAGCTCACGAAGCGCGGGGCCGTGAGGCGCCGCCGCAACTGGGCACCCAGATCGTCGAGACTCATCTCGCGGCCCTGGACCGGCTCGCATCCGGGACCGCGCGGGTCTGCCTGGTCACCGACATCGTGCAGCGTGTGGAGGACCGGGCCGGGCGGGTGACCGACAGCCTAGACCTGATGTTCGGGGTGGCTCTGCCGCCGCCAGTCCAGGTTTGGGACTGGGAGATCGCGCCGTTCGGCGAAATCGGCCGACGCCACCGGCTAATCCACCAGATCCATGCCTACCCGGACTGGCGGGCCGCCCGGGCCTGATCCGTTTGCGAGCCGACAGTCCCCGCTCACCGTCGTTGCGAGCGGAGCGAAGCAAGCCAGGGCATCACATGATTCGCGAAAGTGGCGCATCACTGGACTGCTTCAGCGCGCGCGACGATGGAGAGCGATCATCAACTGAGGGTGCCAACCGACCAGCATGACCCATGCAAAAAGCCGCCCCGGTGTCCCGGGACGGCTTTCTCAGGTGGCGTCGGCGTTCCGCCTCACTCGGTCGGGGCGTCCTCGGCGGGTGCGCGGGCCTCGCCCTCTTCCGGGGCGATTCCCTCGAAGCGCGGCCGGCGACGGCGGCGCGGCTTCACGGGCGCCTCCTCGGCTGCGGCCTCGGGGGCCGGGACCGCCGGCTGCTCGACGGGAGTCGTGGCCGCCACCGGACGGGGCGGCGTCATCAGGAACGCCGGCAGGCTCGCCGGATCCTCCGCCGTGACCGGAGCCGGAGCGGCCTCGCGGCGACGCTCGCGACGGGGCGCGGGCTCGGCCTGACGGGGCGTCTCGCTGCGAGCGACCGCCTCGCCCCTGGGTTCGCTCCGGCGCGGCTGACGCTCGTCGGAGCGGGTATCCTGGCGGGCGTCCTGGCGAGTTTCCTGGCGGCTCTCCTGCTGCCGGGGCTCCGCACGCGCGGTCTCGGCCCGGCCGGACTCGTAGCGGTTCTGATCGCCGCGGGCGTCCTGCCGTGTCTCCTGGCGCGTCTCCTGCCGGTAATCCTGGCGGCCGTAATCCTGCCGTCCGTCCTGGCGGGTGTCTTGGCGGTTCTCTTGCCGGCTGTCCTGCCGATTATCCTGGCGGGTGTCCTGCCGATCCTGCCGGTAGTCGGGACGCTGCTGATAGTCCTGCCGCGGGGAATCCTGCCGCTGGTAATCCTGCCGGGGCTGATCCTGGCGCCGGTAATCCTGGCGACCATTGTTGTCGAAGCGCCGCTGGTCCCGGTTCTGGAAGCGATCGCGGCCCTGCTGCTGACGACCGTCCTGCTGCTGGTTCAGGTCCTGCCGCATCTCGTAGGGCTGGGGCTGCTGACCCGGGTCGCCGTCGTCGTAGCCATTGTAGGGCTGGCCGTTCTGCGACGCGCCGTTGCCCTGGCCCTCGTCGTCACCCTCGTCCATCTCGTCGTCGTAGGCGCGGCTGGCATATCCACCGGTATTCGTCGGCCGAGTCTGCTCCTGGGCGCCGGATACGATCCGGAAATAGTGTTCGCCGTGCTGGAAATAGTTTTCGGCCGCTACGGGATCGCCGGCCGCCTGCGCGTCGCGGGCGAGCTGCGCGTACTTGTCGGCGATGTGTTGCGCCGTGCCGCGGACTTTGACGTCGGGGCCGTTGGATTCGTAAGAGCGCGTCAGCGGATTCGGACCTTTCGGCCGGTTACGGCCGCGCATCCGTCGATTCTGGTTTGGTCTCATCGGTCTTCAGTGACCCTCGTTCACGCAAACGACGTTCTTCGGGGCGTCCGGCGTCGATCTTCAGACGCGCTCCAGCCAAATGCACCCGGTGAAGCCGCACGGTCGACCGCCTCACGGTCCGCGCGTTCGCCTGACCATCCCTCGCACCGCGCGTCCGGGCACAGACGCCAGAAACCAGTCGATTGTCAGGTTCGAGTGTTGTCGAACTGACGCGCAGTCGCACGCGCGCTCAAGTCCAACAATACGGGGGATCAGCGAACCGGGCGGGGACCTGCGATCGTTGCCGACCGTATAATCGTCCGTCTTAACGAACCGTTCGCGACCTTCAAACGGACTCTAGCGTTCCCCGGGAGATGCAACAAGCATTTTCTCAGCCCACCGATCGTCGTCGCGGATCTAGGCATCCGTGTGGCCGAATGGAAGGCCGAATGTCAGGACGCGATCGTGGCCCGCCAGATCGCGCCTGAGCCCCAGGTCGGCGTAGCCGGCACCGCGTCCAAGCGTTCGCACCGCCTCGGCCTGATCGTACCCGATCTCGAGCAGCAGCCGTCCGCCCGGCGACAGCAGCGCGGCGTCCCGGACCCCATCGAGGATCCGTCTGTAGGCGTCGAGCCCATCCGGCCCACCATCGAGAGCGGCGTGGGGATCATGCAGCCGCACGTCACGGTCGAGGTGCTGGATGACGTGGCGGACGATGTAGGGCGGGTTCGAAACCACAAGGTCGAAGCCGCCCCGGAGGGCGTCGCACCAATCCCCCGCCGCGAAGGCCGCCCGGCCGCCGACCCCGTTGGCGACCGCGTTGTGCCGGGCGATGCGCAGGGCTGCCGGTGACCGGTCGAGGCCGAGCCCGTTGGCCTGCGGCAGCTCGCTCAGGAGCGCCACCAGGATACAGCCAGAGCCGGTGCCGAGGTCGAGGCACCGGAGTGGTGCCGCCCGGTCCGGAGCGCAGGCGAGCGCCGCCGCCACCAGGGTCTCGGTATCGGGACGCGGAACCAGGGTTTCGGGCGCCAGCCTGAATGGCAGGCCCCAGAACTCCCAGGCGCCAAGGATGCGGGCCACGGGCTCGCCGGCGAGCCGCCGCGCGAAAGCCGCGTCGAGGGCGTCGCCAGCCTGCGCGTCGAGAATCCGGTCCCCGTCGAGAAGGAGGTCGCGCACGTCGAGGTCGAGCAGGCCCAGCAGGAGGAAGCGCGCGTCCCCCGCGGCTTCCGCGTTGCCGCCGGAGCTGAGCAGGGTGGTTCCCCGACGCAGGGCCTCCCGCCGCGATAGGCCCCGGCTCGTTCCCGCGATCACGCCGCCGCTCAGGCCATGCCTTCGGCGGCCAGCAACTCGGCCTGATGCTCGGTGATGAGCGCGTCCACCACCTCGTCCAGCGCGGTGCCGGCCATGACCTCCTCCAGCTTGTAGAGGGTCAGGTTGATGCGGTGGTCGGTCACCCGCCCTTGGGGGAAATTATAGGTCCGGATGCGCTCGCTGCGGTCGCCGGACCCGACCTGCGCCCGCCGGTCGGCGGCACGGGCGGAATCCTTTGCGGTCCGCTCGGCGTCGTAGAGCCGGGCGCGCAGCAGCGACATCGCCCGGGCGCGGTTCTTGTGCTGCGACCGCTCCTCCTGGACGAAGACCACGATACCGGTGGGCAGGTGGGTGATGCGGATTGCCGATTCCGTCTTGTTGACGTGCTGGCCGCCGGCGCCCTGGGCCCGCATCGTATCGATCTTCAGGTCGGCGTCGTTGACGACGATGTCGACCTCCTCGGCCTCCGGTAGCACCGCCACGGTGGCGGCCGAGGTGTGGATGCGGCCCTGCGTCTCGGTGTTCGGCACCCGCTGCACGCGGTGCGCGCCGCTCTCGAACTTCAGGCGCGCGAACACGCCCTTGCCCTTCACCTCCGCCACGACCTCGCGGAACCCGCCGACGGTGCCCTCGCTCTCGGAAATCACCTCGACCCGCCAGCCCTTCGACTCGGCGTATTTCGCGTACATCCGGAACAGGTCGCCGGCGAACAGTGCCGCTTCGTCGCCGCCGGTGCCGGCACGGACTTCCAGGATCGCGCTCTTCTCGTCGGCGGCATCCTTGGGCAGCAATATGAGCTGCAATGCCCGGTAGGCGCCTTCGAGCTGATCCTGGGCCTCCGGTTTCTCCTCGGCCGCAAGGGCGCGCATCTCCGGATCGGTGCCGGCCTCGTCGATCATCGCCTCCAGGCCCGCCAGGTTCGCAAGCGCCGACCGGTAGGTGTGGATCGCGTCCACCACGGGATCGAGATCGGACAGCTCACGAGAGAGCTGGATCACGGTCTCGGATTCGCCTTCGCCGGTGGCGAGCTGCGCGGTGACGAATTCGTGCCGCGCCAGGATGGCGTCGAGGCGCTCGGTGGGAAAGGGGATCATCGCCCGTGTTTCTGCAGGTTCTGGCGCACGACGTTCCAGGCCGGGCGTGGTCTCGTCTCAGGGGTGGGAGCGCGGGATCTTAAAGTTGACCGACGCGGCAGGACAGAGGCCCATCCCACGCCGCCTCCCTTCGCGCGCGGAAACCGCAGCGCACCGACGGAAAGCGTCGTGGCTGTGCCGTACAACCCCGGCCGAACCTTCGGCAAGAGCGGCAACACGGGTTAGATAGGAACGCCGTGGGCGTGTGCGAAGGCGGTGAGCGCCGGGCGCAGGGAATCGCCGTCGTGCATCCGGGCCATCTCGGCGTCGATCAGCTCCGACACGGCGGCCGCATCGAGGCTGAGCACCATCGCCTTGACCGGGCCGATGGCGGCCGGCGACATCGACAGGCTGCGGTAGCCGATGCCGATCAGCGCCATCGCGTCGAGCGGCCGGCCGCCGATCTCGCCGCAGACCGTCACCGGGCAACCGGCCGCGTTGGCCCGCTCGGCGATCAGCCGGAACGCCCGCAGGGCCGCGACGCAGAGCGGGTCGAACCGGTCGGCGACCCGGCGGTTCTCGCGGTCGACCGCGAACAGGAACTGCATCAGATCGTTCGAGCCGACGGAGAGGAAGTCGGCTTCCTTCGCGATCTCGTCGATCTGGAACAGCAGCGAGGGCACCTCGACCATCGCACCCAGCCTGCACTCGGTGGGGAGCTGGTAGCCGTGGCGGCGCAGATAGGCCTTCTCGCGTTCCACGATGCCGCGGGCGCGGACGAACTCGTCCACGGTGGCCACCATTGGGAACATGATCTTGAGCGGATCGCCGTCAGCGGCCTTCAGGAGGGCGCGCAGCTGCATCCGCAGCAGGGCCGGCCGGTCGAGGCCGATGCGGATCGCCCGCCAGCCGAGCGCCGGGTTCTCCTCCTCGAGCTTGGCCATGTAAGGCAGGATCTTGTCGCCGCCGATATCGAGCGTGCGGACCGTCACGGGCTTGCCGGCGGAGGCCGCAAACACCTTGCGGTAGAGCTCCTGCTGCTCCGCGGCCGACGGCATGCGCTGGGCCACCATGAACTGCAATTCGGTGCGGAATAGGCCGACGCCCTCGGCGCCGGTCTCGTGCAGGTGGCTGAAATCGACCAGCAGGCCGGCATTCAGCTGCAGGCCGACGCGAACCCCGTCCCGGGTCTGGGCCGGGACGTCCCGAAGGGCCCGATACTGCTCCTGCCGACGGGCGCGCAGCCGCACCATCTCGGCATAGGCCGCCTCGACCTCGGGGCCGGGCCGGACATGGATCTCGCCGGCCACGCCGTCGACGATGATGGCATCGCCGGCATCGCACAGGGCGGAGGCGTTCTCGACTTCGCCCACCGCCGGGATGCCGAGCGCCCGGGCCACGATGGCGACGTGGCTGGTGGGACCGCCCTCCTCCAGGACGATGCCGCGCAGCGTCGAGGAATCGTAGTCGAGCAGCGCGGCCGGCCCCATGGTGCGCGCCACCAAGATGGCGTTCTCCGGCAGGATGACGGCTCCACCGGCCTCCGGACCGATCAAGGTGCGCAGCAGCCGGTTGGCGAGGTCGTCGAGGTCGTGCAGGCGCTCGCGCAGGTACGGGTCCGCCTGGCGCATCATCCGGGCGCGGTTGTCCGACTGTACCCGCTCGACGGCGGCCTCGGCGGTCAGGCCGGAGGCCACGGCCTCGCGCATCCGCCGGAGCCAGCCCTTGTCGTGGGCGAACATCCGGACGGTCTCCAGCACCTCGCGCGATTCGGCGGTGCCGATCCGGTCGCCGCGCTCGACCAGCGCGTCGATGGCGGAGCGGACCTCCTCGATCGCCGCGTCGAGCCGCGTGACCTCGCGCTCGACGTTCTCGGCGATCAGCGTCTTCACCACCACGCGCGGCTCGTGAAGCACGACGTGGCCGAGCCCGATGCCGTCCGCCAGCGCGATGCCGCGGGCGACGACCGGGCGGCGAGCGGCGGTGCCGGCATCCGGCGCCAGGCCCTCCAGCTCGCCCGAGGCGATCATCTCCGAGAGGACCATCGCGGTCGTCTGGAGCGCCTCGATCTCCTCCTCGGAATAGACCCGGTAGGTCTGGTTCTGGACGGTAAGCACGCCGAGCGTGTTGCCGGCCCGCAGCAGGGGCACGCCCAGGAACGCGTGATAAGCCTCCTCGCCCGTTTCCGGCCGATAGGAGAAGGCCGGGTGGTTCTGCGCGTCCGAGAGGGAAAGCGGTTCGGCGGTCTGGGCGATCAGGCCGACGAGGCCCTCGTCGGCGTTCATACGCGTCTGGTGGACCGCCTCGCGGTTCAGGCCCTCGGTAGCGAACAACTCGAGGGTGTTGTCGTCCCTCAGGACGTAGACCGAGCAGACCTCGGCCACCACGTTGGCGGCGATCAGGACGACGATGCGGTCGAGGCGTGCCTGGGGACTGACCGGCTCCGCCATCGCTTCGCGGAGGCGGCGCAGCAGCAGGCGCGGGCCTCCGGGCGCAGCGGGCATCGATTCGTCGTTCCAACGTCGGCGAGCGGCCTTGGCGTCGACCACCCTGCAACCTTGGCGCCGACTGGGAAACGTCCGGCGCCGGATGGACCGCGCCGCGAGCCCCCGGAAGATCTCCGGGTTCGGCGGAAAGGCCCGTGACTGTTCTAGCTCAAGACACCCGATCCGCTGATGAGACCCCGACCGCTCGCCATGCGAGTGGACGTGATTCCAACCCCTTACCTGATCTCTTGTTTCAGCGCGCCCTCGTCCACCGAGCCGACGTTCCGGTCAGGCCGTGGGCGCTCTCGTCGAGAACCCCCCAGGCTCAGGCCTGATCCAGGCCGTATAGCGAGTGGAGCGTGCGCACGGCAAGCTCCGTATAGGCCGCATCGATCAGCACGGAGAACTTGATCTCCGACGTGGTGATCGCGCGGATGTTGATGCCCTTCTCGGCCAGAGCCCGGAACGCCTTGGCTGCGACGCCCGCGTGGCTGCGCATCCCGACCCCGATCGCCGAGACCTTGACCACGTCGGTGGCCCCCTCGATCTGCGCGTAGCCGATCTGCGGACTCGCCTGGTCGAGGATCGCGCGGGTGCGCTCGTACTCGGCGGCCGGCACCGTGAAGGTCATGTCGGTGGTCGACTGGTCGCCCGACACGGTCTGGATGATCATGTCGACGTTGATGTTCGCGTCGGCCAGCGGCCCGAAGATGGCGGCGGCCACGCCGGGGCTGTCCTTGACCCGGCGCAGGGTGATCTGCGCCTCGTCCCGGGAGAACGCGATCCCGGTGATGATCTGCTGTTCCACGATGTCGTCCTCGTCGCAGATGAGGGTGCCCGGGCGCGCTGCGTCCGGCGGATCGAAGGAGGACCGGACCGTGGTCGGCACCCGGTGGACCATGGCGAGTTCCACGGAGCGGACCTGCAGGACCTTGGCGCCGAGCGACGCCATCTCCAGCATTTCCTCGAAGGTCACGCGCTCCATGCGCCGGGCCTTCGGCACGATGCGCGGATCGGTGGTGTAGACCCCGTCCACGTCCGTGTAGATGTCACAGCGCTCGGCCTGGATCGCGGCCGCCACGGCCACCGCCGAGGTGTCCGAGCCGCCGCGCCCGAGGGTCGTCACCCGGCCGGTCTCGGCATGGATGCCCTGGAAGCCGGCGATCACCGCGACCTCGCCCTTCGCGAAGCCCGCCTCGAGGTTCTTCGGGTCGATCTCGGCGATGCGGGCCGAGCCGTGCGCATCCGAGGTCAGCACGGGAATCTGCCAGCCCTGCCAGGAGCGAGCCTTGAGGCCGTCCTTCTGCAGGGCGACCGCCAGGAGGCCCGCGGTCACCAGCTCGCCCGAGGCCACCACGGCGTCGTACTCCCGCGGGTCGTAGAGCGGGTTGGCGTCCTTCACCCACTCGACCAGCTCGTTGGTCTTGCCGGACATGGCCGACACGATCACGGCGACCTCGTAGCCGGCCGCGACCTCGCGGGCGACGTGGCGGGCCACGTTGCGGATGCGGTCGAGCGTGGCGACGGAGGTGCCGCCGAATTTCATCACCAGACGGGGCATGATGGTTCTTCGCGGGTTCCCGGCGGCGACTGGGGACGAACCGCCCTGGCGGGTCCCGGACAGTGCCCGGCGGGTACAAGCGGCTCGTTGAGGTGTCAACAACCGGCCAAGCATGGAACCCGCCAAGCACGGTGCCGGCGCGCCGCGGCGACGGCCCCGGGGCAGCCGTGCTATGGCGGCCCGGATATGCCGCGTCGGCCGCCCCGATCCGGACCGCCCGGCGACGGCCTGGCGTTCGGGCATCGCAGGCGGGCCGCCGGCCTCGACGGAACGGATCGCGCATGGACAGGGCAGCCACGAACCCCGGGACGGACGGCTTCGTCGATCGCGGCGAGGTCGCGCGCTTCGACGCGCTCGCCGCGACCTGGTGGGACGAGGCCGGGCCGATGCGGGTGCTGCACCGGTTCAACCCGGTGCGCCTGGCCTATATCCGCGACGCGCTCTGCCGCCGGTTCGACCGGGATCCGCAGGCGCCGTTCCCCCTGGACGGCCTGACGCTGTGCGATGTCGGCTGCGGCGGCGGCGTGCTGTCGGAACCCCTGGCCCGGCTCGGCGCCACCGTGACCGGCCTCGATCCCGCGGAACAGAACATCGCGGTGGCCCGCGCCCACGCCGCGGCCGGCGGCGTGCCGGTGGATTATCGCGGCGAGACCATCGAGACGGTGGTCGCGTCCGGCCAGATCTTCGACGCCGTGCTGATCATGGAGGTGGTGGAGCACGTCTCCGATATGCCGGCCTTCGTGCGGACCGCCTGCGCCGCCGTGAAGCCTGGCGGGATGCTGTTCGGCGCGACCCTCAACCGGACCCTGCGCTCGTTCGGGCTCGCCATCGTGGGCGCCGAGTACGTGCTCGGCTGGTTGCCGCGGGGCACGCACGATTGGGAGAAGTTCGTGACGCCCGACGAGTTTCGCCGCGCCATCCAGGCGGGCGGCCTCGACGTCACCGACACGATCGGCGTCGCCTACAATCCCTTGACCGACGGATGGCGCACCAGCCGGGACAAGGCGGTGAACTACATGGTCGCGGCCGAGCGCCGCGCCTGAACCGGAGCCTCCGCGCGCGGTTGAGACCGCAGCGGAGGCCCGAACCATGCTCGAGAAGATTCCCCACGCGCTCGGCGCGGCCCTGTCCGGCCTCAAGGCCGGGATGCAGAAGACCGCCTTTCACGCGGATTTCGCCGACGTCCCGGAGACGCTGACGCTGACGAGCCCCGCCTTCGCGGACGGTGCCGAGATCCCCGCACACTACACCGCGGACGGGCCGGGCCTCTCGCCGCCCCTGGCCTGGAGCGGCGTGCCGGCGGGGACCGGCACGCTGGTCCTGCTGGTCGAAGATGCCGGCAGCCCCACGCTGCAGCCCTTCGTTCACCTGATCGTGTGGAATGTTCCGCCCTCGGTCGACAGCCTCGACGAGGGGACGCTGGCGAGCCCCGACCGGGCTGGCACCCCGATGAGCCTCGGCAAAAACAGCTTCTTGCGGCCCGAATGGCTCCCGCCCGATCCGCCGAGCGGCCATGGACGCCACGCCTACCTGTTCCAGATCTACGCGATCGGAAGCGTGCTCGACCTGCCCGACAGCCCTGGTCGGGGCGCCCTCCTCGACGCGATGCGCGGGCGGGTGATCGGCAAGGGCCAGCTCGCGGGCGGCTATGCCCGCCCCTGAACCGGACCGATCGATGGGCGGGGATTGGACCGGCCCGCGGCTTCGTTTGCGTTGTGCCGCAGGGGGCGCCGGGCTAGTGAGTCGACCAGATACCGCGTGCGCGCACAAGGACTTCTGCCGCGTGCGTGGACCTGGATTTCCCCTCAGTTTCGGAGCGTGACCGGTGGGCTTGGATGCGCGCGCGCGGCGGAAGGACACGGACATCGTCGCCCGCGCCCTCGCGGCGTCGAATGTCGGGACCTGGGAATGGCGGATCGCCGACGATGTCGTGCGTTGCGATTCCGTCGCCGCTACGATGCTCGGCATCCCACGCTCGGCCACCGGCCACGGCACGACCTACGCGCTGTTCTTCGAACGCGTCCATCCGCAGGACCGGCAGCGGGTCGGCGCGATCGTCAAGAACCTCCAGCGTCACGGTGGGCTGTACGTCGCCCAGTACCGCACCGTGCTGACGCCGGACGACGTCCGCTGGGTCCTGGCGCGCGGCCGCTTCGTGGTGAGCGCGGACGGGATCGTGAGCGAGGCCCGCGGCATCGTCATCGACGTGACGGAGAGCAGCCGCGACGGCTTCCTCGACGAGTCCGCCTTCTGCGCGATCGATGCGCCCGGCAGCGGGATCGACCGGGTGGCCGAGCTGGCGCTGGCGCTGTTCAACGTCGCCGAGGGCCTGGGCGAGTCGGATTTCGTCCGGCTGAAGCCCCTGATGGACGCGCTGCTGCACGAGATCGGGCGGCAGCTGGTCGAAAGCCCCGCGGTCCCGGCTGCCGACAGCGTCCATTGAGGCACCGCGGCTTCCACGCCTCGCCTGCCTGCCTCACCTGCCTCACCTGCCTCACCTTTGCCTGCGACGCCTTGCCTTGCGGTGGCGAATCCTGATATGGCGGCGCCATCCCGCGATGCGTGTTTCGTGATCGCTGGACGCGACCCCGCGTCCCGCCTCGCTGACACGTTCCCGATCCCCCGTGAATGGACGGCCCCGCCCGGGCTCGAGAAACCGATGAAGATCCGTAATTCCCTCAAGTCCCTGCGCGGCCGTCACCGCGACAACCAGCTCGTGCGCCGCAAGGGCCGGGTCTACGTGATCAACAAGACCCAGAAGCGCTTCAAGGCTCGCCAGGGCTGAGGCCGTCTGCCCGGCTCAGGCCGGGTATCGGAGCGACGTCCCGTCAGGCCGTGCTCGGTCTTTCGGGAGTGTGCAGATCGTCACGCGAAAGCAGCCGCGCCCGGCCGGGCCGCGGCTGCTTTCGCGTGCGCGGCACCGCGGCACGTTGACGAGCGCGACACCCGCGCACACTCTGCTGGCATCATGCCGACACGCTTCATCGCCGCCCTGGTCTGCCTGCCGGTTCTGGCCGCGACGCCCGCCGACGCGGCACCCGATGCCATCCGGCCCGGCCGCGCCGCGCCGGAGGTCAAATCGGCGCCCGAGGCCAAGCCGGCGCCGAAGCCGGTCAGCCTCGATGACCTGTTCACCCGCCTGCGCGCCAGCGAGGATCCCGCCGAGGCGAAGGGCATCGCGAAGCTCATCGAGCGCCGTCTCGACGCGTCCGGCAGCCCAACCGCGGACCTGCTCACCGATCGTGCCCGGCAGGCCATCTCGGCTCACGACTTCCCCCTGGCGGCCGAGCTGATGGACCGGGTCACCGCCCTGGAGCCGAACTGGTCGGAGGGGTGGAACCGCCGCGCCACGGTGTTCTGGCTTCTGACCGACAAGGACGACGCCATCGCCGACCTGCGCCGGGCACTGGTTCTGGAGCCGCGCCATTTCGAAGCCTGGGCCGCCATGGGCAGGATCTACGAATCCCTCGATGACAAGGCGCGGGCACTCGCGGCCTTTCGCCGGGCGCGGGCGCTGTATCCCAAGATGGAGAAGATCGGCGAGGCGGTCGACCGCCTAGCCCCGGAGGTTGACGGCCGCGACCTGTGAGCCGCGTGGTCGGACTGCTCCTCACGCTCCTCGCCCTCCCCTTCGCGATCCTGGGCCTGGTTCTCGGCCTCAGCGCGCTCGCGAGCCTCGTGATCGACCTGAAGGTCGGGGCCGCGAACCCGCCCGCCGGACCCTTCGTCGAGGTCGCCGGCGGGCGTCTGGCGACGATCCAGGCCGGTCCGGCGAACGGCCGGCCGGTGGTCCTGCTGCACGGTGCCTCGGCCAACGCCTCCGATCCGATGGAGTGCATCGGCCGCCGACTGGCAGCGGCGGGCTATCGGGTGATCGCCTTCGATCGGCCGGGCTTCGGGTGGAGCGACCGGATCGACGGCGGCGAGGCGGCGGCGCCCGCGATCCAGGCCCGGATCATCGCGGAGGCGCTCGACCGAATGGGCGTCGGCCCGGCGCTGGTGTTCGGGCATTCCTGGGCCGGAGCCCTGGCCCTGGCGCTCGCCCTCGACCATCCGGCGCAGGTCTCGGGCCTTGTTTTGGCCGCTCCGGTCGCGATGCCGATGCCGTCGCGGATGCTGGTCCTGCCTTGGTACTGGCGTCTCGCCATCAAACCGCCCGTGGCCTGGCTTCTCAGCCGCACGATCGGGCCGCCCGTCGCCCAGTATTTTCTTCCCGAGACGGCCAAGCGGGTCTTCCTGCCCCAGTCGGAGACACCCGGATACCCGGAGCTCGTCCGGGCCTCCCTCGTGCTGAGACCCGGGACGCTGCTCGCCAACGTTCAGGATCTCGTCGGCCTGCCGGCCGCCCTGGCGGCTCAGAGCCCGCGCTACGGTGACCTGCGCGTTCCGACCCTGGTGATATCCGGCGATGCGGACCCGATCGTCCGCAGTGAGAGCCAAGCGGTGCCTCTGGCGAAGGCGATCCCAGGCGCTCGGCTCGTGCTCCTGCCCGGGATCGGTCACATGCTCCACTTCGTGGCGGCGGAGCGCGTGACCGACGAGATCGTCCGGTTCGCGGGTGAGCAAAGGCGCGAGGCTGCGCCGCTGCTCAAGGATTAGGACTCACGCCTTCTCGGCGTGCTCCCGGGTGATGAAGGTGAGCCGCACGAGGTTCGTGGCCCCAGGGGTGCCGAACGGCAGGCCCGCCACCACGATGACCCGGTCGCCCACCGCGGCGAACTTCTCGCGCACGGCGAACTTGGCGGCGCGGAACGACATGTCGTCCACGTCGCTGGCATCCTTGGTGACGATCGGGTGCGTGCCCCAGGCGAGGGCCAGGCGCCGGGCGGTCTCGCGCCGAGGCGTGAGGGCGATCACGGTGGCGTTCGGGCGCTCGCGTGACAGCCGCAGGGCCGTCGAGCCCGAATTAGTCCAGGCCATGATCGCGTCGAGATTGAGCGCATCGACCATCTGGTGGGCGGCCGCCGCGATCGCGTCAGCCGCGGTCTCGTCCGGCGTCGCGCTCTGCGCCCGGATGATCGACCAGTAGACCGAGTCCCGCTCCACCTGCTCGGCGATGCGGTTCATGGTCTCCACGGCCCCGACCGGGAAGGCGCCCGAGGCGCTCTCGGCGGAGAGCATCACGGCGTCCGCACCCTCGTAGACCGCGGTGGCCACGTCCGAGACCTCGGCGCGGGTCGGGACCGGCGCCGTGATCATCGATTCGAGCATCTGGGTCGCCACCACCACGGGCTTGCCGAACCGGCGGGCGCTGCGGGTGATCCGCTTCTGCACGCCGGGGACCTGCTCCAGCGGCATCTCCACGCCCAGATCGCCGCGGGCGACCATCAGGCCGTCCGAGATCTCGATGATCTCGTCGAGCCGGGTCAGGGCCTGCGGCTTCTCGATCTTGGCCATCACCAGGGCGCGCCCGGCGCAGACCTTCTTGACCTCGGCTACGTCTTCGGGACGCTGGACGAAGGAGACGGCGATCCAGTCGGCGCCGGCGTTGAGGCCGGCATCGAGGTCGGCCCGGTCCTTCTCGGTCATCGCCGGCACCGGGATCACCGTGTGGGGCAGCGACACGCCCTTGCGGTTCGAGATCTTCCCGCCGACCTCGACCCGGGTCACGGCCCGGTTCTCCGAGGTCTCCAGCACGGTCAGACGCAGCTTGCCGTCGTCCAGCAGGATGGCGTGGCCGGCCTCGAGCGCCTCCAGGATCTCCGGGTGCGGCAGGTGGCAGCGGCTGGCATCGCCGGGCGTGGGATCGCCGTCGAGCACGAAGGTCGCGCCGGTCTCAATCATCACGGCGCCCTCCGCGAAGGTGCCCAGCCGAAGCTTGGGGCCCTGCAGGTCGACCAGGATGCCGATCGGGTGCTTGGCCTCGCGCTCGATCGCCCGGATCACCTCGACCTTCTCGGGCAGCTTCTCGCGTGGCAGGTGGCTCATATTGAGCCGGAACACGTCCACGCCCGCCCGGAACAGGCGTTCGATCATCTCCGGCGAGTCCGAGGCCGGCCCAAGGGTGGCGACGATCTTTGTACGGCGCGAGCGTTTCAAGCGGGATCCTCCGGGTATTCCGCGGCGCTCGTCTCGGGGTTGGACCCGGACGGCGTCGGTTCGTTGGGGGCGGGTGTAGGCATCCCGCCCGGGGCAGCGTCAAGGGCGCGACGGCATCCTCAAGGCTTGGCCGGCGCGTCCGCCCGGTTGGGATCGGTGAGTTGGATCGTCCAGCTCTTCTGCTCGCCCGTATCGACCTCGAAGAAGCCGTTCCGGTCGTAGC
The DNA here is from genome assembly GCF_054818005.1 of Methylobacterium sp. CM6246. Taxonomy (NCBI): domain Bacteria; kingdom Pseudomonadati; phylum Pseudomonadota; class Alphaproteobacteria; order Hyphomicrobiales; family Methylobacteriaceae; genus Methylobacterium; species Methylobacterium sp. CM6246. The sequence goes on along the minus strand of NZ_JBTXKY010000001.1, from coordinate 2,222,578 downwards.
CGCGAGCCAGGCAATCCTCGACCCCGCGGATCGTGAATTCCGAGTCGCGGGTGCACATCAGCGAGCGCCCGCTCCACTCGCCGCCGCGCGTGTAGTCGACGGCGAACACGTAATAGAAACGCGCCGCCAGCGCCCCCTTCAGGAGCGTCTCGCAGGCCTTCGGGGCCAGATCCCACCAGCCCTCCGTGACCCAGCCCTGCGGATCACGGTAGCCCAGCGAGATGCCGACCTTGCTGGCGGTCTGGTTGCACAGGCGCAGGTCGGCCTTCGCGGGGCCGGCGCCGAAGAGCGCGATGCCGAGCCCCAGGATCACCGGCACGGCGGCCGGCGAACCGGTCGCCCCCCTCAAGAACCTACCCGACGAGGATGATGCGGCAATCGTTGACATTGGTACGGGTCGGACCGGGGTTCACGAGGTCGCCAAGAGCCGCGAAGAACGCGGTCGAATCGTTCTGCTCCAGCATCGCGGCCGGGTCGAGGCCGGCGGCGCGGGCGCGATCGAGCGTCGTCGGGTCGACCAGGCCGCCGGCCGGATCGGTGGCGAGGCCGCGTCCGCCGTCGGTGCCGTCGGTGTCGGCGCTGATCCCGGAGATGCCGGGCGCGCCGTCCAGCGCCACGGCGAGGGCCAGGGCATATTCCTGGTTCGGGCCGCCATGGCCCTCGCCCCGGATGGTGACGGTCAGTTCCCCCCCCGAGATCAGCGCGACGCGCTGCCCGGCCGCTTTGTAGCGCTTGGCCTCGCTCGCGTGCACGGCCGCCACCTCCCGGGCCTCGCCTTCGAGGTCGGCGCCCAGCATGATCGGCTCGTAGCCCGCGTCCCTTGCCGCCTGGGCGGCCGCCTCCAAAGCGTCGATCGGCCGGGCGATGATGCGGTACTCGGCCCGGGCGAAGGCGGGATCGCCGGCCTTGGGGGTCTCGTTGTTCGGGTCGTTCAGGAGCCGGACGGCCGTCTCCGGCAGCGGGATGCCCCGGCGCTCGCAGATGGCGCGGGCATCCGCCAGGGTCGAGGGATCGGGCACGGTCGGGCCCGAGGCGATCACCGCCGGATCGTCGAACGGCACGTCCGAGATGGCAAGCGTCAGGATCCGCCGGGCGTTGCGGGCGGCCATGGCCAGCCGGCCGCCCTTGATCCGCGAGATGTGCTTGCGGACGGTGTTGATCTCGCCGATCGGGGCGCCGGAGCGGAGCATCGCCCGGGTGATCGCCTGCTTCTCGGCGAGCGTCAGGTCCCCGGCCGGCGCGATCCAGTTGGCGGAGCCGCCGCCGGACAGGAGCACCAGAACCTCGTCGTCCGGACCGGCCTCGGTGGCGAGCCGCAGGGCCTCCTGGGTCGCGGCGATGCCGGCCTCGTCGGGGACCGGGTGTCCCGCCTCGACCATGTGGATGCCCGGAGCGTCCTGTCCGTAGCCGTGCCGCGCCACCGCGAGGCCGACGATGCGGTCGTCACCGAGCCCGTGCTTCTGCCGGTAGAACCGGCTGGCCACCGCGCTCATGCTGCCGGCCGCCTTGCCGGCCGCCAGGATGATCAGGCGTCCCGGGCTCGGTTCCGGCAGGTGCGCGGGCAGGCACAGGTCCGGATGGGCGGCCCGGATGCCGGCGGTCAGGAGGGCTTCTAGGAGCGCGCGCTGCTCGGCGGGGGCGGCGATGGGCGGGACGGTTTCGGACATGGCGTCGGACGGGCTCCTCACAGGATGTTCTTGCGTGCGATCCCCGCCCACGCATTGGTGGACGGCGGGCCCGTTTCTTGCCGTGAGCGCACGTTGTTTGGTAGGCATCTCGCCTCGTCAGGTGATCTGCCCGAGCCGCCGCCCCACGGCAAGCGCGATCGGCGCCGTCCCACAGATCCAACCCTCGGAGCCCCGTGACCCGTCCGGAGACTGAAGCGCTTGCCGACGCCCCGCACCCGTGCGAAATCCTACCCGGAGATCCCGCCTGCGGGCTGATCATCGCGTGCGATCATGCGTCGAACTTCGTGCCCCCGGACATCGAGCTCGGCGTGCCGGAATCCGAGTTCGCCCGGCACATCGCGTACGATATCGGCGCCGCCGCGGTGACGCGCGGGCTCGCGGCCCGGCTGAACGTGCCGGCGATCCTGACCAACTTTTCGCGTCTGATCATCGACCCGAACCGCGGCCGGGCCGACCCGACCCTTGTGATGCGCCTCTCCGACGGCGCCGTGGTGCCGGGCAATGCCCGCATCGACGAGGCCGGCAAGCAGGCCCGGATCGCGCGCTTCTACGCGCCGTTCGATGTGGCCATCGACGCGGCGATCGCGGCGGCCCAGGCGGCCGGGCGTCCCCCGGCGATCCTGACCATGCACAGTTTCACGCCCTACTGGCGCGGGACGGCACGGCCCTGGCAGGTCGGCATCCTGTACGACCGGGACGAACGCCTCGCCCGGCCGCTGATCGAGGCGCTCGCGGCCGATCCGGCCGGGCTCACCGTGGGCGACAACCAGCCTTATGGCGGCGGCTTGCCGGGCGATACGATCGACCGCCACGCCACCGCGCGCGGCTTGGCCAACGCCCTCGTGGAGATCCGCCAGGACCTTATCGCCGGCCAGGAAGGGCAGGAGGAATGGGCCGAGCGCTTCGCCCGCATCCTGCGTCCGCTGATCGGAGCTTGATCGCGACGCCGGCGATCCCGAGATGCGTGCGGCCGTCCGCAACCGGAAAGCGTACCACACCATGCCCGAGATCGACCCGCAGACCCAGACCGAACTCGAAGCCGCGGTGTTTCGACGGCTCGTGTCGCACCTGCGCAATCGCACCGACGTGCAGAACATCGACCTGATGAACCTGGCGGGCTTCTGCCGGAACTGCCTGTCGAACTGGCTCAAGGATGCCGCCGACGAGACCGGCGTGCCGCTAACCAAGGACGAGAGCCGTGAGGCCGTCTACGGGATGCCCTACGGCGAGTGGAAGGCACAGCATCAGACCGAGGCGAGCCCCCAGCAGCAAGCGGGATTTTCGGCTTCCCAGGCCAAGGATCACTGACCGGGCGAAAGGGGCGGCGAGAATCGGCTAAGCTTCCGGTAAGTTCGGACCGTTAACCACCGGTCCAGGGCGCACCTGCGCCGCGCATCCCGGAGAGCCCCATGAACGCCCATTCGATGCCCACCGCAGCAGCCCAGCGGCCCGGTGGCGACGTCTCGTCCTCCGAGGGCGTGGCCGCCGACGAGCTCAAGCAGTTCATCGAGCGCCTGGAGCGGCTCGAAGAGGAGAAGGCCGGCATCATGGGCGACATCAAGGAGGTGTTCGCCGAGTTGAAGGGCCGGGGCTTCGACGCGAAAGCGGTGCGGACGATCATCAGGATCCGCAAGCAGGATCACAGCGAGCGCCAGGAGCAGGAGGCGATCCTCGAGCTCTACATGCAGGCGCTGGGCATGGCGTAGTCTCGCCGCCGATCCGGACACCGGTTCGGCCGAGGGATGAGATTGGAATGCGAAGGGCCGTACCCCGCCGGGTACGGCCCTTCGTTTACTCCATGATATGCCGGTCGGAGGTCAGTGGCCGCCCGAAGCGTGCGTCTCTTCGACCAAGCCGAGCGTCCGGCCCGGATAGCCGGCGGCATCGAAATACCGGGTCTCGCCGACCGTCTGGTAGTTCAGCACCGTCACGATGCCGGCGGCGTCCGGCTCCGAGCGGCGGGTATGCGTCTGAGCTGTTGGGCGGGCACCGTTGACCATCGCTTCCGTCAGGACGCGGCCGACCAGCTTGCCCTTGTCGGAGATGTCCAGGTTCAGAATCTGCGCGATGGTCTTGCCGAGGTCGGCGTTGCTCGCCGGGATGTCGCTGTCCAGGCCGCCCCGGAAGCTCGGCCCCACAGCGCCCATGGCGTTGCGGGTGTCAGAGCGCGCGAAGCTGCCGTGCATGCCCTGCCCCTGCTGAAGCGTGGTGTCCGATACCTCGACGCCGCAGGTCGTGGGATCGACGCAGCCCGTGGTGAAGCGGCGGAAGTTCACCACGATCGCGGGCATCGGCGTCAGGGCCGAGCCGTCGAGGGCGATGGCCGAGAGCGGCAGGGTCCCGGGGATGGCGCCCAGCGCGTCGCTGACGAACAGGCCGCTGACGTAATCCTGGCGGGACAGCGCCGCGACGACCTGCCGGGCGAGCGCGGTGTCGCCGTTCGGCACGTAGACGAGGTCCGAGCCGCCATTGGCCGCCACCACCACGTCGGGCTTGGCCGGATCGGTGCCGATCAGGCCGTTGGCGCGGCTCGGGAACGTCCCGGCCTCCACCTTGGCGCCTTTGGCGTCCGGGTCGAACAGCGTCAGCCCGAGGTCGTGCGCCAGGTCGATGGCGAGGAACCCCGGGGGCAGTTGCCGGGCCGGCACGCCCTTGTAGGTTTGCCCAGCGGCGAAGCTCGACGCGCTCTCCTTCGAGATGGTCGAGAAGCCGTGATCCGAAGTCAGGACGATGTCGGTGGTCTCGGCCAGCCCTTGCTCGAGCAAGGCGGCCTGGAGGGCGGCGAGGTTGTCGTCGGCGTTGTGGATGGCGGCCAGGCTCGTCGGTCCGTTGATGCCGGGCACCAGCCGCCCGAGACTGTCGCCCTGGTTGTGCTGCGTCCCGTCCGGATCGCGCGACCAGAACACCAGCACGAACGGCTGCTGCCGGGCCTTGAACAGCGGCAGCACCGCCTTGGTGGCGACCGCGGTGAAATAGGCCTGCTGCTCGACATTGGCCGCGGCGGTACCCGGCGTCTCGGCGGTGCCGGCCTGACCGTTCGCGCCCCGGGCGGGCGCCTGGGCCGGCAGGCCGACCTCCGTCAGGCGGGCGCGGATCGCGTCGCCCAGCGGGATGCCGCCGGTCCGGCCGGTGCTGTCGTCGATATGGATGTTGGACTGGCCGGAACGCTCGGTGTGATCGAAGACCAGGGACGGTCCGAGCTTGCCAATGCTGGCGGTGGAGAACCCCTTGGCGCGGGCGGCCTTCAGGATCGTTTCCTCGTTGAGGTAATTGCCGACGAAATGCTCGTCGACATCGCCGAGCACGGGGTCGCTCTCAAGGAACGGGGTCAGGCTGTCGCCGGCGCCGGGCACCGGGAAGGCGGTGTAGATCGTGTTCCCGAACTGGCCGGTATCACCGAGCATGTGGCCGGTCGCCATCGCGGTGGCGTTCGGCATCGTGAAGGTCGGGAACATCGAGTGCGAGTTGGTGAAGCGCACGCCGGTCTTCATCAGCCGGTCCATGGTCGGGGTGTTCTGCGCATTCACCATGCCCGCCCTCAGGCCGTCGGCCACGAACAGGACGACGTTGTGGGGCCGCGTCTCGGCGCGAGAGGCGCCCGAGGCGTACAACCCGACGAGGCCTGCAATGACGACGCGACGCATGACGAATCTCCGACCGTACCGGCCAGCGGCGTGGCCGGGGAACATCACAGCGCCATGACAGGCGCGGGCCCGGCGGCGGCGGTTCGGTCCGGGGCATTGCTCCCGATATGGGCACGGAGACTTTCGGATCGCGCAGTCGCGGCGCCCAAAATCGCCGGAAACACGTAGAGCGCGGGGTCTTAATCCGAACCGGTCCGATCCTTCCAGGCGGAGGAACCGGAGGATAAATGCTGAGGACCGGGTTTCTTCCACAGACAACGTCCGACGTCGCGTAACGCCGTCGCCGAGACCTTGACGGTAGCGAGTTCTTTCCTGAAAGAGTGAGTAACCGCATCCGGTATGCCACATTGAAGGGCAGCCCGCGGACGCTCGAACGCTCTTGAGACGCGGCCTTCACGGGCCTGTCGACTGCAGGCGCGCAGCGGATCCAACACGATCGACATGCCAGACCGGGATGCGCCGATGCGGACGCGGCCCGCGACGCGCTTGGGAGAGGAAACGATGATCCTGACGAAACGCTCTCTTGTGTCCGCCCTGCTCGGTGCCACCGCGCTCGGGCTGATGCCGGCCCATGCCGCCGACCCGATCAAGATCGGGCTCACCGGTCCCTACACGGGGGGCTCCTCCTCGATGGGCGTCTCGATGCGCGACGGCGCCAAGCTCGCCGCCGCCGAGATCAACAAGAACGGCGGCGTCCTGGGCCGCCAGATCCAGCTGATCGAGCGCGACGACGAGGCCAAGAACGAGGTCGGCGCCCAGGTCGCGCAGGAGCTGATCAACAAGGAGAAGGTCGTCGCCACGGTGGGCTTCATCAACACCGGCGTGGCGCTCGCGGCCCAGCGCTTCTACCAGGAAGCCGAGATCCCGGTGTTCAACAACGTCGCCACCGGCACGGTCATCACCAACCAGTTCAAGGAGCCGGATTACGACGTGAACTACGTCTTCCGGAACTCGGCCTACGACGTGCTGCAGGCCGGCATGATGGTCGATGAGGCCCTGGCGCAGAACTTCAAGAAGATCGCGATCCTGGCGGACTCGACCAATTACGGTCAGCTTGGCCGCGAGGACATCGAGAAGTACCTGGCGACCAAGGGCGTGAAGCCGGTCGCGGTCGAGAAGTTCAACATCAAGGACGTCGACATGACGGCCCAGCTGCTGAAGTCGCAGCAGGCCGGCGCCGACGTGATCCTCGCCTATGGCATCGGCCCGGAGCTGGCTCAGGTCGCCAACGGCATGGCCAAGCTCGGCTGGAAGGTGCCGATCATCGCGTCCTGGCCGGCCTCGATGCAGAGCTTCATCGATATCGCCGGCACCAACGGCAACGGCGTGATCATGCCGCAGACCTTCATCGAGGATAAGACGCTGGCCAAGCGCGCGTCCTTCCTCGACGATTACTACAAGACCTACGGCGTGACGAAGATTCCGACCCCGGTGGCCGGTGCCCAGGGCTACGATTCGGTCTACCTGATCGCGGCGGCGATCAAGCAGGCCGGCTCGACCAACGGCCCGAAGATCCGCGAAGCCCTGGAAGCCCTGAACACAAAGGTCGAAGGGGTGGTGACCACCTACGATCACCCGTTCACCGCCAAGGACCACAACGCGATCTCGCGCAACATGGTCGTGTTCGGCAAAGTCCAGGACGGCAAGATCGTCTACGCCAAGCCGGACGACGCCAAGAACGCCGGCGTCGTCCGCGTCAAGGAAAAGTCCTCGAACTGACGCGCGCGGACCCGTGCCCTTCGGCATGGGTCCAGACGACGGGCAGCTGAGCCTGCACGGCCGGCTGCCCGCCTGCCCCGTGACGCCTGGGACGGCTTCGACACCATGACCATCTTCCTTCAGCTCGTCGCCTCGGGCGTCGCGGTCGGCATGATCTACGCCGCCATCGCGTTCGGCTACCAGCTCACCTTCGCCACCTCCAAGACCCTGAATTTCGGCCAGGGCGAGGCTCTGGCGTTGGGCGCGCTGTTCGGCCTGACGCTGGCGCCGTTCACCGGCTACTGGCTGATGATCCCGCTGGTGCTGGTCTTCGGCTTCGCCCTCGGCGCCGTGGTCGAGCGGCTCGCCGTCCGTCCGGCGATCAAGATCAAGTCCGAGTACGGGTGGATCATGGCCACCATCGCTCTCGGCATCATATTCCGGAACCTCGCCGAGAACATCTGGGGGCGGGACGATCTGAAGTTCCCCTCACCGCTGCCCGACGCGGCGGTGGAGGTCGGTGGCGTCCGCGTCCTGCCGATGGAGATGCTGATCGTGGCCGGCGCACTGCTGATGATGCTCTGCGTCGAGATCTTCAATCGCAAGTCGATCTGGGGGAAGGCGGTCGTGGCCACGTCCAACGACATCGACGCCGCCGGCCTGATGGGCATCAACACCAAGCGGATCATCACCCTGTCCTACTCGATCAGCGCCATGACGGCGGCCTTTGCGGGCGTGCTCGTGGCCCCGGTGACGCTCACCGGCGCCACCATGGGCGCGGTGCTGGCCCTGAAGGCGTTCGCGGTGGCGATCATCGGCGGGCTGGAATCCGGCCTCGGCGTGATCGTCGGCGGCCTGATCCTCGGCGTCGCGGAGACGCTGACCGGCTTCTACATCTCGACCGGCTACAAGGACGTGCCGGGCCTGATCCTCCTCCTCGTTGTGCTCTCGATCCGCCCGGTCGGCCTGTTCGGCAAGGCCGTGATCAAGAAGGTCTGACATCTATGGCGCAATCCGCCCTCGCGCCCGCCGCCGCCGGTCACGCGCCGGCCCCGAACGCCCGCGGCCTCGGCCTCGTCGGCGCCGTGCTGCTAGTCGTCGCCCTCGTGGCGTTCCCGCTGGTGGTGACGAGCACCTATTACATCCACCTGCTGACCGTGATCGCGATCTACGCGATCCTGATCCTCGGCCTCGATATCGTGGTCGGCTATACCGGCCAGGTCTCGCTCGGCCATGCCGGCCTGTTCGGTATCGGAGCCTACGCGGCCGCGACGCTGTTCCTGCACTTCAAGATCGGCATCTGGCTCGGGCTTGTCGCGGGCGTCGGCGTAACGGCGGCCTTCGGGGTCCTGCTGGCGGTTCCGGCGCTGCGGGTGACCGGGCCGTATCTCGCGATGGTCACGCTGGCCTTCGGCACGATCATCCAGATCTTCATCAACGAGCTGACGCCAATCACCAACGGCCCGCTCGGCATCACCCTGCCACCGGCCCGGGTGCTCGATTTCTCGCTGATCGGCATGCAGGCCCCCTGGGGGGCGGCCGGCCGGAAGCTCGAATTCTACTATCTCGTCTGCGCCGCGCTGCTGCTCACGATCCTGGTGGTGAACCGGGTGGTGCGCTCGCCCTTCGGCCGGGCCTTCGAGGCGCTGCGCGACTCGCCGATCGCCTGCGACTGCATGGGCGTCAGCGTCTACCGCTACAAGGTCTACGCCTTCGTGGTCTCGGCAGCGCTGGCCGGCCTCGCCGGAGCCCTGTTCGCCTGGTCCGAGCGCTACGTCGCGCCGAACTCCTACGGGTTCGAGCTGACGGTGCTGTTCCTGCTGGCCGTCACCATGGGGGGCCGCAAGTCACGCTCGGGCCCGCTGATCGGCTCCGCGATCATCGTGATGATGCCCAACATCCTGGCCGATATCGAGCTGGTCCGGATCATGGCCGGGATCATCGCGGCAGCCGCAATCATCGTCGGCGCACTTGCCTTCATCCGCAAGCAGCCGAACCGCTACGCCATCCTGGTACCGGTGGTGCTGTGCGTGCTGTTCCTGCCGGCGACCCTGGCGCTGCAATCGGTAACCGATTTCCGCCTGACGGTCTTCGGCCTGATGATCCTGTTCGTGGTCTACTACCTGCCGGACGGCATCGTCGGCTTCCTGCGCCAGACGATCCCGGCCCTGCGCCCGGCCCACACGGCCGAAGGGCGCGACCTCGCGGCCAGCGGTGCGGCGCTGATCGCCCAGCGCGGCGATGCGGGCGGGGACGCGCTGCTCAAGGTCGAGCAGGTCCTGATGCAGTTCGGCGGCCTGAAGGCGCTCGCCGGGATCGACCTCACCGTGAAGCCCGGCACGATCCACGGCCTGATCGGGCCGAACGGTTCGGGCAAGAGCACGATGATGAACGTGCTCACCGGCATCTACAAACCCACGGCCGGCTCGGTGACGCTGGCGGTGGCGGGCGGCCGGCGCATCGACGGGCGCACGCCCTCCGAGATCGCCCTGTCTGGTGTCGCCCGCACCTTCCAGAACGTGCAACTCTTCCATGAGATGACCGCGCTGGAGAACGTGCTGGTCGGCCTGCACCACACCTTCCGGGGCACGATCTTCGACGCGATCCTCGGCACGCCCCGCCGTCGGCGCGAGGAGCGCGAGGCCCGGGCCCGCGCCATGTCGATCCTCGACTTCATGGGCTTGAGCGCCCTCGCCCAGGAGGAGGCGCGCAACTTGCCCTACGGCAAGCAGCGCCTCCTCGAGATCGGCCGCGCGCTGGCCCTAGACCCCGTGCTCCTGCTGCTCGACGAGCCGGCTGCCGGCCTCACCGCGCCCGACATCGCGGACTTGGTGGCGATCATTCGCAAGATCCGCGACGCCGGCATCACGGTGATCCTGATCGAGCACCACATGGATGTCGTCATGGGGCTGTGCGACCGGGTCAGCGTCCTGGATTTCGGCCACAAGATCGCCGAGGGCGGTGCGCGCGAAGTGCAGCAGGATCCCAAGGTGATCGAGGCCTATCTCGGCGCCCCCGACGACATGGGCGGCAGCAGCCCGGAGCACGCCCATGCTTGAGGTCTCCGATCTTCACGCCGGCTATGGCCAGAACGAGGTCCTGCACGGCCTCACCTTCCGGGTGCCGAAGGGCCAGGTGGTGACGCTGATCGGCTCCAACGGCGCCGGCAAGACCACCACCATGCGGGCGCTCTCGGGCATGATACGGCCGCGTGCCGGCACCATCCGGCTCAACGGTCGCGAGATCGGCGGCCTCGACAGCCACGACGTCGCCCGCGAAGGCCTCGCGCATTCGCCGGAGGGCCGCCGGGTGTTCCCGACGCTGTCGGTCGAGGACAACCTGACGCTTGGCGCCTTCCCGCGGCTGACCGGATCCCGTCCGAAGGGCGATGTGGCGGCCGACCGCGAGCGGGCGTTCACTCTGTTCCCGCGCTTGAAGGAGCGGCGCACCCAGCTCGCCGGCACCCTGTCGGGGGGCGAGCAGCAGATGCTGGCCATGGGCCGGGCATTGATGCTGCGCCCGGAGATCCTCCTGCTGGACGAGCCGTCCATGGGTCTGGCGCCCAAGCTGGTGGAGGAGGTGTTCCGCATCATCCGCCAGCTCAAGGAGGAGCGTGTGACGATGCTGCTGGTCGAACAGTTCGCCATGGCGGCGCTCGGCGTCGCCGACCACGCCTACGTGCTGGAGAACGGACGCATCCGGTTCCAGGGGCCGGCCGCGCAGCTCAAGAGCGATCCGGCGGTGCGCGCGGCCTATCTCGGCGGCGGTCATTGAGCCAGACAGCCACCTAAAACGACGACGGCCGTGATCGTTTCCGATCACGGCCGTCCGGCTGGCTTGTCGGGCCGGCTTACATCGACTTGGGCTTGGCCCGGGTGAGCAGCTTGCGGTTCACCAGAACCTCGGCGATCTGCACCGTGTTGAGGGCGGCACCCTTGCGCAGATTGTCGGACACGCACCAGAAGTTCAGGCCGTTCTCGATGGTCGCGTCCTCGCGGATGCGCGAGATGTAGGTCGCATCCTCGCCGGCCGCCTCGTGCGGGGTCATGTAGCCGCCGTTCTCGCGCTTATCGACCACAAGCACACCGGGGGCGGAGCGCAGGATCTCCGTGGCCCGCTCGGCCGAGAGCGGACGCTCGAACTCGACGTTCACCGCCTCGGCATGGCCGATGAACACCGGCACGCGCACGGCGGTCGCCGTCAGCTTGATCTTCGGGTCGAGCATCTTCTTGGTCTCGGCGACCATCTTCCACTCTTCCTTCGTGTAGCCATCCTCCATGAACACGTCGATGTGGGGGATGACGTTGAAGGCGATCCGCTTGGTGAACTTGCCGCCTTCCTTGATGTCGCCGGCGGTGAAGACAGCGCGGGTCTGGTTGAACAGCTCGTCCATCGCCTCCTTGCCGGCGCCCGAAACCGACTGATAGGTCGAGACCACCACCCGCTTGATCGTGGCAGCCTCGTGCAGGGGCTTGAGGGCGACGACCAGCTGGGCGGTCGAGCAGTTCGGGTTGGCGATGATGTTGCGCTTGGTGAAGCCCACGACCGCGTCGGCATTCACCTCCGGCACGATCAGCGGCACATCCGCGTCGTAGCGGAACGCCGACGAGTTATCGATTACCACGCAGCCCTGCTCGCCGATGCGGGGCGACCACTCCTTGGAGGTCTCGCCGCCCGCCGACATCAGGCAGATGTCCGTGTCGGAGAAATCGTAGGTGTCGAGGGCTTTGACCTTGAGCGTTTTGTCGCCGAAGGAGACTTCCTGACCCTGGCTGCGGCGCGAGGCCAGCGCCACGACCTCGTCGGCGGGGAAGGCCCGCTCGGCCAGGATATCCAGCATCTCACGGCCCACGTTGCCCGTGGCGCCTACGATGGCGACCTTGTAACCCATCTCTCGTCTCCGCGCGGAAAGCCCCGGCTGATCCGGGTGCCGCGCTCCTGCCAGCAAAATCGGCCGAAGGATCGTTCGCGCCGAAGGGGCACCCGCCGAACGGGCACGGCCGCGAACACCCACGAGGTGGGTGCGGCAGCCGCGTCGAGCAAGGCGCCGATGGCGCGGGGCTGTCAAGACTAGCGACCGCGGTGCAAGGATCGATTCACCCTGTGGCGGGAATGCCGGGCATGACACCCGCTTGGAGGGTGGTGATCAACCTCGTGCAGCGATGATCGGGGGCGGCCGAGACTTCCGGCCGAGCCTTTCGGCCAAGATCCTGCGGCCGTCCGCACGGGGCATCATGCACGCCGACGATCCGAGCCGAGATAGGGAGCGCTCGCCCGAAGAGCCCGAAGGCCGCCGCAAGCTCTCGCTGGCCGGTTTGGGCCTGCGCCTTGTCGTGGCCTCGGCGATGATCGCTACACTCTACCTCTATGCGCGGCCGGCAACACCCGTGTCTCCGGACGCCGTGGTCGCGGTCCGGCCCGAAGCACCCTTCGTGCCGTCGACCCCCGCCGCGAAGGTTCCCACCGTGGCGGCGCCCGCCCGTTTCGGGCTTGCGGAACCCGGGATCGATCCGGTCCGGATCACCCCCGGCCGGATCGACCCCTCAACCGGCCTTCGCGAGGATGCGCTGACGCGCGGCGCGTTCGAAGCCCTCGAAGCCCCGGCGCTCCGGGTTACGCTGATCCGCGGCGCCGCCGCCCGGGCGGCAACGGGTCTGTTCATCCTGATGGCCCGGCGTGCCGCGGGCGGCCCGGCCACCGACGGGCCGGCGCTGGCGGTGGTCCGGACCGGCCCGGGCGGCCGGATCGTCACCAAGTTCGGTGTGGTGGAAACGCTGGAGGTGACGCTCGGAGGGCCGACACGCCGGACCTGCACCGGCTTCGTCACGCGCGACCGAGCGTTCCGGCTCGACGGCTGGCTCTGTGCACCGCTCGGTCATCCCCCCGAAACACGCGCCCTGGGCTGCATGATCGACGCGCTCAGCCTCGACGATCCGGCGGATCCCGATGCGACCGCGGCTTTCATGGCGCCGCGCCCCGACCGCGGCTGCAGCGTGGCGACGATGGCCGACGCCTCCGATCCGACCGGTTCGCTCGGCCATCGGCGGTCGCACACGAAAAAATGAGGCCATAATACGGCAAATCGAAGAAGCTCGGCCATTTTGGCGGAACCACAGCCCCACTCAAGCGTCGTTCTATCAAAGGCGGCGAACTGTTAAGCTTCGGTCGCCATACTGGTGGCACTCACAGACAAGGTTGGCCATGCGCTCGCTTAAGATCGCTCTTCTCGGCGTCATCGCCGCCACCGGCTTCGGCGCCCTGGCGTCTGCGCCCGCCCAGGCCCAGGAGGGTTTCGGTCCGGGTCGCGTCTATAGTGTCAGCCGTCCGCTTCCGATCCGCGTTCGCCCGCGCAGCTGGCTCGACGCCGGCAACGTGCCTCTGACCTCGAACGTTCCGGGCGCCGGCGGTTCGCGCAACCCGGCCCTCAACCCCTACCTGATCGCCGCCTCGAACCAGCTGAACCCGGCCTTCGGCCCGAATGACCGCTTCGGCCGTGGTATCCTGCCGGATCCGATCACCAACGGCCCGTTCATCGGCGCGCGCTCCTCGGCCATCCGCAACGTCGACCTTTCGTTCGTCGACCGTCTGGACCCGACTTCGCCGCTGTACGGCCGCCCCTACTAAGCCAAGCGTCATTTTCGGAATATTTGAAGCGCGGGCCTTCGGGTCCGCGTTTTCTTTTGTGGGTCGCCCATCCCCGCGGTCGGGCATGCCCCGACACCGGCTTCGACGGCATCGTCCGTGCAGCCGCACGACCTCCGAAGCCGTCCGTCGAGACACGTGACGTGCTGACCGTAGTACGCGGGGTTCGAACACCAGGGTGGGCGAGCGCGGCGTATTCCCGACACTGTCCACCCCGAACGCAAAACGCCGAGGGGACAGCGCGGATTACTTCAACTGCACGCTGTCGACGACGGAGCGGAACTTGGCGAGCACGCCGGTCCGCTGATCCTCCCGGACCACGCCCAAGGCACGCAAATAGCCGTCCGGATTGAAGCGGATCGTCTGCGAAACGACCACAGGCACGTTGGTGGGCATGTCGACGGCCCGGGCCACGATCTCGTGCCAGTCGACCCCATTCGAACGGTAGCTCTGTGCGCGCTCGATCACGAAGTCCTTCATGGTTTGGTTCGAGGCCAGGGCCGCCCTGGCGAAGGCGTCGCGCTGCTCGGCGGTGGGCGGCTGCTGGACTGCCTGGGCTAAGACCAGGATCGGCTGTTCGAGGTTCTGCATCTGGTCCTTCGGACCCGCGGTGAGCAGGACCGAATTGCCCGCCATCACGCGCACCGGTCGGAACCCGGCCATGTCACCGATGCGGAAGGGCAGCGCGTCGACCTGCTGGGTCAGGGTCAGGGCCGGGCGCAGGGTGACGCCGGTCACCAGCTTGCGCATCGTCTCTTCGGTTTCCGCATCCGGAAGCGCCTGCGCGATGATCAGGCCGGTCACGGAGGGCGTACCGACCACGAGGATCCACTTGCGGATCGCGGGCGCGGTGGCGTTCGGATCGGCGGGCTGCTCGCCGGTGTAGAGCATGCCTTCGTTGTCGCCGATCTTGACCTCTTCGCGCTTCTCCACCGCGAAACCCTGGCTGAGCAGGTTCGCGTCGGTGAAGCCGCTCACGAGTTCCGCGAAGGCGTTCGGCGGCAGTTCCACCACCGACACGGTAGCGCCGCCCTCCTTGCGCTCGAAGCCCGAGAAGCGCCGCGACAGCGACATGTCGGCCGGCGGCTCGAAGCCGAAACGGGAGCCCGGCGGGAAGACCGGTTCGGCGGCCTGCGTCACGGAGCCGTATCCGGCCAGCAGGACGGCCAGGGACAGAACCCGTCCGAGACGCAGCGTCAGGTTACCCACCAGCATCGGAAACCGGTTCTCCTCAAGCCAAAGCCCACATGGGCTCGCCTTGTGCGATGGGTCCGACGGCGGGCAGCCAGTGTCAAGCGCCTGCGGGATCAGGAGATCGGGAGATCCGCTGCCGCGCCGTCACGCCGTCGGCGTGCTGACCCGGCGCAGCGTCAGGTTGCAGCGGCCGCCGGCCGGCAGGAAGCGCGGCAGCGGGTTCTCGGCGAGCAGGCCGTCGTCAGGGTAGAGCCGGTCGATTCCGTGGTGGATCAGGCGCGAGGCGCCGCCGATGACCAGGGCGTCGCCGGGACGCAGACGCACCGAGCGTGTCGGGTCCGAGCGCCGGAGACCGCCGTAGCGGAACAGGGCCTCCGCCCCCAGGGACAGGGACAGAACCGGGGCGGAGAAGTCGGCCTCGTCGCGGTCCTGGTGCAGGCCCATGCGAGCGCCCGGTCCGTAGAGATTGATCAGGCAGGCTTCCGGCAACGCCGGGAAGCCGGAGAGCGCTTCCCAGGCGGCTAGGGCGATCGGCGGGATCGCCGGCCACGGCGCGCAAGTTCCGGGATGGGTCGGCTGGTACCGGTAGCCCTGCCGGTCGGACACCCAGCCGAGAGGGCCGGCATTCGACATCCGGACGGAGAACGGTTTCCCGGTCCGCGGCATGGACGGGGTGAAGGGCGGCGCAGCTGACAGGACGGCATCAACCTCGGCGGCGAGGCGCGTGCGGGCCGCCAGGTCCAGCAAGTCCGCGTGAAGAATCAGCCCGGGCGCGAGCTCAGTCGCCAATCAGCCACCCGCCGCGACGTCGCGGGTCAAGATCTCCTTGGAGGCCACCGCGGTGTCGGCGCCGAGCTGGTAGATCAGCGGCTCGCCGGTCCTGATCTCCAGGCTGGCGATGGTGTCCGGCCCCAGATGGTCGAGGACCATCACCAGAGACCGCAGGGAATTGCCGTGGGCTGCGACCAGGACCCGCTGGCCGGCCATCACCCGTGGCAGGATCGTCTCGATGTAGTAGGGCAGCACCCGGGCCGCGGTATCCTTGAGACTCTCGCCCCCGGGCGGCCGAACATCGTAGGAGCGCCGCCAGAGGTGGACCTGCGCCTCACCCCACTTGGCGATGGCATCGTCCTTGTTGAGGCCGGCCAGGTCCCCGTAATCACGCTCGTTCAGCGCTTGCGCGCGTACGATTTCGATGTCCGAAACACCCATCGCCTCCAGCATCAGTGCGCAGGTGCGCTGTGCCCGGACGAGTCCGGAGGTGAAGGCGACATCGAATCCGTAGCCTGCGCGCCGGAGCGCCCCTCCCGCGGCCTGCGCCTCGGCGACGCCGCGCTCGGTCAGCCCGGGATCGCGCCAACCGGTGAACAGGTTCTTGAGGTTCCATTCGCTCTGGCCGTGGCGAGCGAGGACGAGCAGGCGCTCCATCGGACGGTCGTATTCCCTGATGGTCTAAAGCCCGAGCACGTCCGCCATGGAGTAGAGACCCGGCGGCTTCGGATGCGCCCAGAGGGCGGCCCTCACGGCGCCGGCGGCGAACAACCCGCGGTCGGCGGCGTGGTGGCTGATGGTCAGGCTCTCGCCGGCCCCGGCGAAGATTACGCTGTGGTCGCCGACCACGGATCCGCCCCGCAACGTGGCGAAGCCGATATCGCCCGGCCTGCGGGCGCCCGTATGCCCGTCCCGGGTCGAGACCCGCACGTCCTTGAGCTCGACGCCCCGCCCCTCGGCGGCAGCCTCACCCAGGAGCAAAGCCGTGCCGGAGGGCGCATCCACCTTCATCCGGTGGTGCATCTCGGTGATCTCGATATCGAACTCGTCGCCCAGCGTCTTGGCGACCCTGCGGACCAGTTCGGCCATCAGGTTGATGCCGAGCGACATGTTGCCGGAGCGCACGAGGCGGGCATGGTAGGCGGCAGCCTGCAGCTTCCCGAGGTCGTCGTCGGACAGGCCGGTCGTCCCGATCACGTGGACGATGCGCGCCTGGGCGGCCAGTTCGGCGAACTGCACGGTGGCGGCCGGGGCCGTGAAGTCCAGCACGCCGTCGGCGGTTGCGAACGCGGTCAACGGGTCGTCGGTCACCGGCACGTCGAGGGGCGGGAGGCCGGCGAGCACCCCGGCATCCTGCCCGAGGACCGACGAACCCGCGCGCTCGATCGCCGCCGCCAGGGTACACCCCTCGGCCTCGGACACCGCGCGGATCAGCATCCGCCCCATGCGCCCGTCTGCGCCGACCACCACGAGCCGCATCTGTCGTTCCTATCGTCGTTCCGTCTCGGACGACCCTGGCCGATGCCGGGCGCCCCATCAATGGGCCCGACCTCGGCGAAGGGCCGTCGGGTTCCCGCGTCGCCGCTTCGAGGAGCGCGACCTGGGAACCCGGGCCGGCTCAGGCCTTCTCGGGGGCGATCGCCTCAAGGCCGCCAATATGCTTCTGGGCGTAGAGCGGCAGGCCGATCTGCTTGATCAGCTCGAGTTGGGTCTCAAGGAAATCGATATGGCCTTCCTCGTCCGTGGCCAGATCCTCGAACAGGTTCTTCGAGACGCGCTCGTTGATCGATTCGCAGTACTGCGCGGCCTCGAGATAGAGGCTGCGGGCGCCGTTCTCGGCAGCCAGGTCGCACTCGATGATCTCCTGCACGGTCTGGCCGATGCGGAGCGGCTCCAGCTCCTGCAGGTTCGGGAATCCGTCGAGGAACAGGATCCGGTCTACGAACCGGTCGGCGTGGTTCATCTCCTCGATCGATTCCTTGCGCCAGAACTTGGCCAGATCGATATAGCCCCAGTCATTGAGCATCCGGAAATGCAGCCAGTACTGGCTGACCGCAGTCAGCTCGCTCTTCAGGCCGCGATTCAGGTACTCGATGACCTTGGTGTCGCCCTTCATGCCCCCGTACTCCTTACAGCTCTTTTGGCGGGGGGCTTAGGCGTTACGCCGTGATTCCGTCCTCCGCAGTTTGGAATAAGACCAAACTGCAAGCGTTAGCGCAAGTCGTCGAGCATTCATGGCTGCCCTGATCGGCTGCCGCTTCTCCCAGCGCGCTGCGCATGATCTCCCGAATGGTCCGGGCGCAGCGCCCGCATTTCGGGCTGCAGCCGAGGCAGGCGTAGACCTGCGCCGGGGTGCGGGGACAACCTGGGCCGGGTGACAGGCAGCTGCGAACGGCGCCATCGGACAGGACGTTGCAAGAACAGACGATCATGCGCGCTGCAGAACCCGTCTTCCTAGGGCCTGACCCGACCGTGTCGGACAAGGCGTTTCGGACCTACCAGATTAGAACGACTGAAAAGTAGAAGCTTTTTCAATAGTTTACTGGTCGCCGAGGGAGATGGCACCCAAGGCGGCCTCGGTCAAGACGGTGCAACTCTCAGCGCTTCGAGCGAATCGTCCCCATCCGATCGACCAGCCGGCGGCCCGAACCGGCCGGCGTCAGCGCGCGAGTTCGCGCAGCCCGAGCCGAATCAAAACCTTCGCCTCGGCGCCCTCCCCGGCCCCCTTCAGGACCGACGCGATGGCCGAGGCCGCCTGCACCTGTGGATAGCCGAGATTGACCAGCGCCGAGATCGCGTCGGCCACCGGTCTGGGCGCGGCGCCGTCCTCGACCGCGCCGGTCAGGGCGACCAGGGCGGGGTCGATCGGTGCGAAGGTGGGCGCCTTATCCTTCAATTCGGCGGTCAGACGGGCGGCGAGCCGCGGCCCGACTCCGGGCGCTCGGCTGATCGTGCCCTTGTCGCCTGTGGCGATGGCGTTCGCCAGGGCATCGGGTTCCAGGACAGAGAGGATCGCCAGGGCGACCCGGGAGCCGACGCCCTGGACGGTCTGAAGCAGCCGGAACCACTCCCGCTCGGCATCCGAGCGGAATCCGTAGAGCCGGATCATGTCCTCGCGGACATACGTTTCGATCGACAGGTCCGCCGGCTCGCCGACCTTCGGCATGCGCTGGAGCGTCCGCGCCGAGCAATGCGCGATGTAGCCGACGCCGGAGACGTCGAGGATGACGAAATCCTCGCCGAACGAATCCACCACGCCCCTGAGCTTGCCGATCATTCTGTGCCCGTCCGCTGCCGTCGCGATGCCTATAGAAGCCGGGGCGCGTCCGCCAGACGCGCTTGAGCCCGTGGGCACTTCGTGGAATCAGGGGCGCCGTGACGGCCAGGCTTGAGGACGACCGAGATCCGGCCGGACGAGCGGGGAAACGACCATGCGCGCGCCCATTCTCGCCCTGATCGGTCTTCTGTGCCTCGGCCCCGCCCAGGCCGCAGACGATCCGGCCGCCACGACGCCGAGCAAGGACCCGACCCAGGTCCGGCCGGGCGCCTACGTCCTGGATCCGGATCACGGCAAGGTCACATGGTCGGTGAGCCATCTCGGCTACTCGACCTATTACGGCCAGTTCACCGGCCTGACCGGCACACTCACGCTCGACCCGAAGGCACCCGACAAGAGCCGCCTGGAGGTCAGCGTGCCGCTCAGCGGGGTCAGCACGGGCAGCACTCGCCTGAACGAGAATTTGGCGGCAGCCGATTTCTTCGACACGACCAGGTTCCCGAGTGCCACCTTCACGGCCACCACCGTGGAGCCGACGAGCCCGACCACCGCGCGGATCACCGGCGACCTGACCCTGCGCGGCGTCACCCGGCCGCTGGCGATCGACGCCACGTTCAATCAGGCGGGCATCCACCCGGTGGACAAGCGCTACACCGTCGGCTTCGACGGACGCGCGATGGTGAAGCGCTCGGATTTCGGCGTGAACGCCTACCTGCCGGCCCTCGGCGACGAGGTTTCGCTGCGCATCGAGGGTGAGTTCAAGGCGGCTCAATGACCTGCGGGAAGGATCGTGGCCGCAGGAAGGATCGGAGACACGGAAAGCAACGTCGGCCCGGCGCGTCGGCGCGATCGGACCGGCTCGACGTTGGCGCAGGCGGCCCCACCGGTTAAAGGCAGCCCAGGTCGCGCCCTCGCCGCGGACAGGTCGCCGGATGCGTCCGGGCCTGTCGCGGACGGCGCGCCGATCGCTGCCATGGAGATCTGAGCGTTGCGCGGAGCTTGGCTGATTTCGGTTCTGGTGCTGGCGGGTCCGGCCCGCGCGCAAGCGCCGGCGGTGCCTCCTGCGTCCACCCCGCTCGACAATTATGCCGAGGCGGCGGCCACGACCATTATCGCCGAGCAGGCCTGTCCGGGCATCCAGGTGAAGGCCGGGCAGCTCACGACCCTGCGGCTCGCGACCAAGGTCGCCGCGGCGCAGGAAGCCATCCTGCAGGAGAAACTGCGGACCCGGGCCACGCAGGTCCGGCAGCAACTCGCCGCGGACGGGCGAGAGGCGTGGTGCACGCAGGCGCTGGCCGCGTTCGGCCCCCAGGGTAGCGTCGCCAAGGGCATTCTCGCGACCGGCGCGCTAATCCGCTGATCCCGTCCAGGATTGACACGGAGCCACCCCGCCCCTACTGACCCGGCATGGCGCGCGGCCTCCTCGACGAGGTCCGCGCGTTTCGCGTTGTCCGGGTCCGCCCGTGCAATGACTTCAAACAAGAAGCCGGTCCAGGGGCAGCCGCCCCGGAGGCCGTTCGAGAACACGAGAGCAACGATGTTCGCAGTCATCAAGACGGGCGGCAAGCAGTACCGCGTCGCCGCCAACGACACCATCACCATCGCCACCCTGCCTGGCGAAGCCGGTGAAACCGTGACCTTCGGTGAGGTCCTCCTGTTCGCTGACGGTGCGGGCGCGACGCAAGTCGGTGCGCCGACCCTGTCGGGCATCAGCGTCACGGGCGAGATCGTGAGCCACGGTCGCGACAAGAAGGTCATCGCCTTCAAGAAGCGCCGCCGCCAGAACTCGCGCCGCAAGCGCGGTCACCGCCAGCACCACACCGTGGTGCGTATCACCGCCATCTCCGCGTGATCGAGCGCGGGCCTCCGGCGAGGCCCGCGATCCGCGCGACCCACACGCATTCGGAGCAGATCCCATGGCACACAAGAAAGCAGGCGGCTCGTCCCGCAACGGCCGCGACTCGGCCGGCCGTCGTCTCGGCGTCAAGAAGTTCGGCTCGGAAGCCGTGATTCCGGGCAACATCATCGTGCGCCAGCGCGGCACGAAATGGCATCCCGGCAGCAATGTCGGCATGGGCAAGGACCACACGCTGTTCGCGCTGGTCCCGGGCCATGTCCGCTTCGAGACGCGCCGGGGGCGCGAGTTCGTAGCCGTAACCCCGCTGGCCCAGGCCGCGGAATAACAGGCGGGCGCCCGAGCGGCGAAGCTGGCGTCCCGCCCGGTGTCCCACACCGGACCGGAGACGTCGATGCCGAGCCCCTGACGGGACGGATCGGACGGAACACCGGGGAGGATGGGGCACCATCCTCCCCTTCGTCGTCTTGAGGCGGTGCCCTGGAACCGGGAACGCCGCCCTGCGAGGGCACGATGTTCCCCGATCTCACCCGCGACGACGTTTTCCGGATCGAGACGCGCAGGCTCTGGCTGCGCTGGCCGACCGCCAAGGACAGGGACGCGGTCCTGACGCTGGCGGGCGACCGCTCCGTGGCCGAGATGACCGCCCGGATCCCGCATCCGCTCGACCGGCACGCCGTCGATGCGTTCCTGCTCGAGACACGGGTCGCCAACACCGCCGGCCGCGGCCTGACGCTGGCGCTGACCGAGCGATCGGCCCCGGCCAAGCTGATCGGCCTGGTCGGGATCTCGGGTGGCGGTACGCCGGCGCATCTGGGCTATTGGCTCGGCCGGCCCTGGTGGGGCAACGGCCTGATGGGCGAGGCCGCGCGGGCCCTGGTCCATGCCTATTTCGCCTATGCGGGCGGGGACCGGATCGTAGCTTCGGCGCTGCCGGCGAACCCGGCCTCCCGGCGTGTCTTGGAGAAGGTCGGTTTCCGGGTGACCGGGCGTGGCCCGCGCGCCTGCCCGGCCCGTGGCGGCGACCGGGAGGTCGACCTGTTCGGCCTCGACCGCAACGACTGGGTGGCCCATGTGGATGCTTCCGATTCCCCAGCGGAATTCGCAGCGGCGTCCTGAATCACAGCGTTCCGGCCTCCCCGAATGGAGGGGCCGGGCGCGGCGTCGAACAGTCCGACGCACCCACTCTATGCCTCGACGACTCCCGGGTTGCCGAGGCTAGCCAGCGACGAGATGCACCGTGAAATTCCTCGACGAAGCCAAGGTCTATGTCCGCTCCGGTGACGGCGGTCCCGGCTGCGTCTCGTTCCGGCGGGAGAAGTTCATCGAGTTCGGCGGCCCGAACGGCGGCGACGGCGGCCGGGGCGGCGACGTCTGGGTCGAGTGCGTCGAGGGGCTCAACACCCTGATCGACTACCGCTACCAGCAGCACTTCAAGGCCAAGAAGGGCGAGCACGGCATGGGCTCGAACTGCCACGGCGCCAATGGCTCCGATGTGGTTCTGAAGGTCCCGGCCGGCACGCAGATCTTCGCCGAGGACGGCGAGATCCTGATCGCGGACCTCACCGAGGTCGGCCAGAAGATCCGGCTCGCAAAGGGCGGGAACGGTGGCTTCGGCAACGCCTACTTCACCACCTCCACGAACCGCGCGCCCAAGCACGCCAATCCAGG
Source organism: Methylobacterium sp. CM6246 (assembly GCF_054818005.1). NCBI lineage: Bacteria > Pseudomonadati > Pseudomonadota > Alphaproteobacteria > Hyphomicrobiales > Methylobacteriaceae > Methylobacterium > Methylobacterium sp. CM6246. The sequence goes on along the minus strand of NZ_JBTXKY010000001.1, from coordinate 2,200,138 downwards.
CCTCGAGGGCCAGGAGATGTGGATCTGGCTGCGGCTCAAGCTGATCGCCGATGCCGGCCTCGTCGGCCTGCCCAACGCCGGCAAGTCGACCTTCCTGGCGAGCGTCACCGCGGCCAAGCCGAAGATCGCCGATTATCCGTTCACCACGCTGCATCCGGGCCTGGGCGTCGTCCGCTCGGACAACCGCGAATTCGTGCTCGCCGACATTCCGGGCCTGATCGAGGGCGCCCACGAAGGCGTCGGGCTCGGCGACAAGTTCCTCGCCCATGTCGAGCGCTGTCGCGTGCTCCTGCACCTGGTCGACGGCACCACCGAGCATGCCGGCAAGACCTACAAGCTGGTCCGCGGCGAGATCGAGGCCTATGGCAATGGCCTGGCCGACAAGCCCGAGATCGTGGCGCTTTCGAAGGCCGACGCCCTCGATGCGGAGACGCTCAAGAGTCAGGTCGCCAAGCTGAAGCGCGCTGCCGGCCGGGCGCCGCTGGTCCTGTCTTCGGCCAGCCGCAAGGGCGTCCCGGAGGCGCTTCGGGCCATCCAGACCGAGATCGATGCGCGCATGGCTGAGGAGGCGAATGCCCGGCCCGTCGTCGCTTGGGAGCCGTGAGTGACGGGGCGGCACGCGCGCGTTCGTGGCGTACCGGCACCTTCGACGACGGGGAGCGGCTCGGTTAGCCCCCAGGGCCGACTCGGACCGGGCAGATGCGCGAATCCCTGATCTTTGCCTACGCTTGCCGATCGGCACGGAACGCCGTTCGATAGGCCCGTGATCGACGCGCTGCCGGGCCGCCGTCTCAACGTTCGATGAGGCGCAGTCCAGCGTAGCGCGCAAGCTGAGCATGCCGGATGTGCCCGCGGTCGTGACATACTCGCGGTCGCGTCCCAGCCGCTGTTCATTCGCAAAAACATCGTCCAAACCGCATCCCGTGCCTCGTCTCTGCGAAGAATTATGATCCCGGCCCTCGAAGAATTCCGCCGCGTCGTCATCAAGGTCGGGTCGGCTCTGCTGGTTGATCGCAATGCCGGCCGGCTGCGCCATGCCTGGTTGGCGGCTCTGGCCGAGGACATCGCGGAGTTGCATGCGCGCGGCGTCGACGTGCTGGTCGTCTCCTCGGGCAGCATTGCGCTCGGTCGGACGGTGCTGGGCCTGCCGCCGGGGATCCTGCGGCTGGAGGAGAGCCAGGGCGCAGCCTCCGTGGGGCAGATCACCCTCGCCAGGCACTGGGCCGAGGCGCTCGGGCATCACGGCATCGTGGCGGGCCAGATCCTGGTGACCCCGCAGGACACCGAGGAGCGACGCCGCTACCTCAACGCCCGGGCCACCGTACTGAAGCTCCTGGAGATGCGCGCCGTCCCGGTGGTCAACGAGAACGACACGGTGGCGACCTCCGAGATCCGCTACGGCGACAACGACCGGCTGGCCGCCCGGGTCGCCACGATGATCGACGCCGACGTGCTGGTCCTGTTCTCGGACATCGACGGCCTCTACACCGCGCCGCCCCTGTCGGATCCCGATGCGCGGCACCTGCCCGTGGTCGAGCGCATCACCCCGGAGATCGAGGCGATGGCCGGCGGCCCGGCCTCGGAGCTGTCCCGGGGCGGCATGCGCACGAAGGTCGAGGCGGCCAAGATCGCGGCCTCAGGGGGCACCCACCTGGTCATCGCGGACGGACGGGGCAAGAACCCCCTGAAGGCGGTGCGGGAGGGCGCGCGCTGCACGTGGTTCCTATCCGGCTCCACCCCGACCGCGGCACGCAAGACGTGGATCGCCGGCTCCCTGGAGCCGCGCGGGACGCTGACCATCGATGCCGGGGCCGCCAAGGCGCTGCTCGGCGGGGCCAGCCTGCTGCCGGTGGGCGTCCGGGCGATCGAGGGCAGTTTCTCCCGGGGCGACGCGGTGCTGATCCGGGATCCGGACGGGCGCGTTCTGGGCCGCGGCCTCGTGGCCTACGACAGCGCCGAGGCGGCGCTGATCATCGGCCATCCGAGTGCGCGCATACCGGATTTGCTCAACTATCCCGGCCGCGCCTGGATGGTGCACCGCGATGATCTGGCTCTGTTTTGAATTGAACTGACTCAGATCAATTATTCGCGTGCGGTCGATGGTGTGAACTCTGTCACGATTGCCGTGCCGACACACTTGTAGGCCCATCGCCCGATGTGCAAATACGACCCTCTCCCCCTGTCGGGCCGGTTTTCGCGGCCCTCGAACACTGAGGACGCCAGCGTGCCCGTCCTGAACTTGAGATCGGATTTCGCCGAGGCTGAGGCGCTGCCGGAGCAGATGGCGGCGATCGGTCGGCGGGCGCGCGTCGCCGGCCGGCGCATGGCGCTCGCCTCGGCCCAGACCAAGGACAGGGCTCTCCGGCTGATCGCCGAGCGCCTGCGGGCCAACGCTGCGGAGATCCTGCGGGAGAACGCCCGCGATGTCGCCGCCGCCCGCCAGGCCGGCCAGAGCCCGGCCCTGATCGACCGGCTCGCCCTCGATGCCGCCCGCGTCGCGGCGATTGCGGATTCCGTCGACAAGGTCGGCTCCCTGGCCGATCCGGTCGGGCGCCAGCTCGCCGCGATCGAGCGGCCGAACGGCCTGCTGATCGAGCGCATCGCGGTGCCGCTCGGCGTGATCGGCGTGATCTTCGAGAGCCGCCCCAACGTCACCGCGGATGCCGGCGCGCTCTGCCTCAAGGCCGGCAACGCCGCGATCCTGCGCGCCGGCTCCGACAGCCATCGCAGCGCCATGGCCATCGCCAAGGCGATGAGCGAAGGCCTTACCGAGGCCGGCCTGCCGGCCGACGCGATCCAGCTGGTCCCGACCCGGGACCGCGCCGCAGTCGGGCTGATGCTCGGCGGCCTCGACGGCTGCATCGACGTGATCGTGCCCCGGGGCGGGCGCGGCCTCGTGGAGCGCGTCCAGGCCGAGGCGCGGGTGCCGGTCTTCGCGCATCTCGACGGCGTCAACCACGTCTACGTCGCGGCCGGGGCGGATCTCGACATGGCACTGGCCGTGGTGCTCAACAGCAAGATGCGCCGGACCAGCGTCTGCGGCGCGGCTGAAACGCTGCTGGTCGATCGGGCCTGTGCGGCGACCCACCTCGCGCCCCTCATCCGCACCCTGCTCGATGTCGGTTGCGCGGTGCGCGGGGATGCCGAGGTTCAAACGGCGGATTCCCGGGTGACGGCGGTCTCGGAGGATGACTGGCACACCGAGTATCTCGACGCGATCATCGCGGCCCGCGTGGTCGATGGGATCGACGCGGCGATCGAGCATATCGAGACCTACGGCTCGCATCACACCGACGCGATCATCACAGGTGACCGCGCCGAGGCCACGCGCTTTTTGGCGGAGGTCGATTCGGCGATCGTCACCCACAACGCTTCGACCCAGTTCGCCGACGGCGGCGAATTCGGCTTCGGGTCCGAGATTGGCATCGCCACCGGTCGGATGCATGCCCGCGGCCCGGTGGGCGTGGAGCAGCTGACCACGTTCAAGTACCGGGTCCACGGCAGCGGCCAGATCCGCCCGTGATCCCGTTCGAGGCGTTCGCCCCAGAAGACCCGGCGTGCGGCTGACCCTGCCGCCGAGCGCGCCCGGTATGCGGATCGGCCTCTACGGCGGATCCTTCAATCCCGCCCATAACGGACACCGCCACGTCACCGTGACGGCGTTGCGGCGCCTCGGGCTGGACCGGGTCTGGTGGTTGGTCAGCCCGGGCAACCCGCTCAAGAGCCGGATCGCCCTGCCATCCGTGGAGGCACGCTGCGCGCAGGCCCGCGATATCGCCCGGCACCCGCGCATCGCGGTGACCGGGATCGAGGCGGCCCTCGGCGTACGATTCACGGTCCAGACCCTGCGCCACCTCACCCGGCGCTGCCGCGGTGTGCACTTCGTCTGGATCATGGGCGCGGATTCGCTCGCCACCTTCCACCGCTGGAAGGGCTTTGCGGAGATCGCGCGGCTCGTCCCCATCGCGATCATCGACCGGCCGGGCTACACCATGACGCCTCTGAGCGCCCGGGCGGCCCATCGTCTGGCGCAGGCCCGGGTGCCGGAGGCGGCGGCGCACACCCTGCCGGTGCGCCCGCCGCCGGCCTGGACGTTCCTCCACGGACCCCGATCGCCCCTGTCGTCGACCGAGATCCGCAATGGCCGCGGGGGGACTCGGGGACCTCCGTACCCGACGCAGTTGCAATCGCCGCACGTTACCGCCAATTTCATACCGGTTCGCGTGCCCTGAGAGGGCTGCGCGGCAACACGAGGAATCAGGACGCTGCCCGAGACTATTCGCACGGAGACCATCCGCACCAATGCCCCCGTTCCGGAAGAGCCCGGGATGGCGCGCTCGGACGACCTGAAGGCGCTCGCCCTCTCGTGCCTCGACGAGATGAAGGCCGAGGAGACCATCGCGATCGACCTGGCGGGAAAGACCTCTCTCGCCGACACGATGATCATCGCGTCCGGCCGGTCGCAGCGCCATGTCGGCTCGATTGCCGACAAGTTCATCCAGGAAATGAAGAATCGCGGCTACGGCAACGCCCGGGTCGAGGGCATGCCGGCCTGCGACTGGGTGCTGATCGACGCCGGCGACGTGCTCGTGCACATCTTCCGTCCCGAGGTGCGCGGCTTCTACAATCTGGAGAAGATGTGGGGCGCCGACCGCCCGCTGGGTCTGGCAGCGGATTAATTTCAGGGGGGCTGACGCTCGTCAAAACCGTCTCCGTCATTCCGGGACCGCGCAGCAAAGCGCGGAAGCCGGAGCCGCCGAGGAGCCGGACGCGATCGTCCCGCATGGCCCCATTGGTTTGGTGATTCTCAATTCCGCGCTCTCGCCCGCGGCGAGCCCCGGAACGAGGTGTCATCGGGCCAACATTTCCTTGACAGCCGACACAACAAGAGATCCCGCCCCGTGCGCCTCGTCCTGGCAGCGATCGGCCGTCTGAAGACCGGACCGGAGCGAGAGCTCGCGTCCCGGTATCGCGACCGTGCCGCCCAGCTCGGCCGCGGCCTCGGCTTCCCCGCCTGCGACGGCGTCGAGATCGTGGAATCCCGGGCCCGCCGGGCTCCGGACCGCTGCGCCGAGGAGGCGTCCGCCCTGCTCGCCCACCTGCCGCCCGGCGGAGTGCTGGTGGCCTACGACGAGCGCGGCCGCTCGGACGTCGCCAGCGAAGCCCTGGCCGAGCGGATCGCCGGATGGCGCGACACCGCCCGGCCGGCCCTGATGGTGGCGATCGGCGGGCCGGACGGCCTCGATGCCTCAATTCGGACGAAGGCGGAGCTGATCCTGTCCTTCGGGGCCGCCACCCTGCCCCACGGACTCGTGCGCGTGCTCGCCCTGGAACAGATCTATCGCAGCCTGACCATTCTGGCGGGTCACCCGTATCACCGCGGCGAGCCGGGCTAGGGCGCCGTGCGGATCGATGATGGTGCCAAGAGCGGTGTCCTCCAGCGGTCGGCCCTGCGCGCCGCCCTGATGCTCGCCCTGGCCTGCGTGGCGGTCCCGTCGCGGGCCCAGGAGCCAGCCACGACCGCGGAATCCGAAAAGATCCAGCGTACCAACGAGGAGCGCGACCGGCGGGCCGAGAATCTCAAGCGCGTTCAGGATGCGCTCGCCGCCAGCGCGGGCCAGCGCACGCAGTTCGAGAGCGAGATCGCCGCCATCGGCTCGGACCGTGCCAAGCTCGACAGCGCCCTTTTGGACGCCGGACGCCAGGCGCAGGCGACCGAGGACCGGCTGAGCCGCCTTGAGGACCGCCTGAAGGCGATGACCGAGAGCGAGGCCGCGATCCGCCGGTCCCTGCACGCCCGCCGCGGCATCGTCGCCGAGATCCTGGCCGCGCTCCAGCGGATGGGCCGCCGCCCGCCGCCGGCCGTCCTGGTGAGCCCGGAGGACGTGCTGGCGGTCATCCGCACGTCGATGCTGCTCGGCGCCGTGGTGCCGGAGCTGCGCGGGGAGGTCGACACCCTGGCCGCCGACCTTGCCGAGATGATCCGCCTGCGCGGCCTGATCGCGCAGGACAAGGAGGGGCTGGCCAACGATCTCGCCGGCTGGGCTCGGGAACAGCAGCGCCTGCAGGCTCTGCTCACCGCCCGGCGCGCCCGGCAGGCGGAGGTCGAGGGCGGCCTGACCGCGGAGCGCAAGCGCGCGGTCGAACTCGGCGCCCAGGCGAAATCCCTCAAGGACCTGCTCGACCGCACGGAGGCCGAGGTCGCGGCGACCCGGCGCTCTGCCGACGAGGCCAAGGCGGCCGCCGAGCGCGAGGCCCGGGTGACGCAGGAACGTTTCGCCGCGGCCGGGGTCCGGGATCCGGCGCGCCTGGCTCCGAAGGTGCGTTTCGCGGAGGCGCGGGGCGAAGTGCCGCGGCCGGTGAGCGGGCGGCTGGCGCGGGGCTTCAACCAGCCCGATGGCAACGGCGGGATCACCCGGGGCGTCTCCTTCACGACGCGGCCGAAGGCGCTGGTCGCCTCCCCGGCCGACGGATGGATCAAGTTCGCGGGGCCGTTCCGGTCCTATGGGCGTCTCTTGATCATCGATGCGGGCGACGGCTACTATCTTCTGCTGGCGGGGATGGATCAGATTAGCGTAGAGGTCGGTCAGTTCGTTCTCGCGGGTGAACCGGTGGGCAGCATGGGCGAGGGCGGCGCGGGCCCGTCGGGGTCCGAAGGCGATCCATCGCTGTACGTCGAGTTCAAGAAGGACGGCGGCTCCGTCGATCCGGAGCCGTGGTGGGCGAAGAGCCCCAGTGACAAGATACTTGGCGAGAAGGTTCGCGGCTGATGCGCAAGACGTCCCTGATCATGCTCGGCGCCTTCCTGGGTGCCGGCACCTCCATGGTGGCGACCCAGACCGACTTCCTGTCGGGACCGCGGGCCGTGGCCGCTTCCGCCGAGACCTATCGCCAGCTGAGCCTGTTCGGCGACGTCTTTGAGAAGGTCCGCACCGACTACGTCGAGAAGCCCGACGAGTCGAAGATGATCGAGGCGGCCGTCAACGGCATGCTGACCTCCCTCGATCCGCATTCGAGCTACATGGACGCCAAGGCGTTCCGTGACATGCAGACCACCACCCGCGGCGAGTTCGGCGGGCTGGGCATCGAGGTCACGATGGAGGACGGCCTGATCAAGGTCGTCACCCCGATCGACGACACTCCCGCCGCCAAGGCGGGCCTGCTGGCCAACGACATCATCACCCAGATCGACGACGACCAGGTCCAGGGCCTGACCCTGAACCAGGCGGTCGACAAGATGCGCGGTCCGGTGAACTCGGCCGTGAAGCTCAAGATCTCCCGCAAGGAGTCGAAGGACCCGATCGACGTCACGCTCACGCGCGACGTGATCAAGATCAAGCCGGTGCGCTCCAAGGTGGAGGGCGGCGACGTCGCCTACATCCGCCTGACCCAGTTCAACGAGCAGACCTTCGACGGTATGCGCGCGGCGATCGAGAAGCTCTCCGGCGAGATCGGGGCCGACAAGCTCAAGGGCTACGTGGTCGACCTGCGCAACAACCCGGGTGGCCTGCTCGACCAGGCCGTGATGGTCTCGGACGGCTTCCTCGATCGTGGTGAGATCGTCTCCACCCGTGGCCGTAACCCGGACGAGACCCAGCGGTTCTCGGCCAAGGCCGGCGACCTGACCAAGGGCAAGCCCGTGGTCGTTCTGGTCAACGGCGGCTCGGCCTCGGCATCCGAGATCGTGGCCGGCGCCCTGCAGGATCACAAGCGCGCGACCATCATGGGCACGCGCTCCTTCGGCAAGGGCTCGGTGCAGTCGATCATCCCGCTCGGCGGCTCCGGCGCGCTGCGGCTGACCACGGCGCGTTATTACACGCCCTCGGGCCGCTCGATCCAGGCAAAGGGTATCGAGCCCGACATCGAGGTGCTGCAGGACGTGCCCGACGAGCTGAAGGGCAAGGACGAGACCAAGGGTGAGGCCGGTCTGAAGGGCCACCTGAAGCAGAAGGATACCGACGAGCGCGGCGGCTCCTCCGCCTACATCCCGCCGGATCCCGCCAAGGACAAGCAGCTCCTGTCGGCCATCGACTTCCTGCACGGTATCCAGAAGGGCGCCGCCAACAGCGGCACCCCCGCCCAGCAGCAGAAGCCCAGCCTGCCGAACTGATTTCTTTCCACCCACCGAAAATAAATCACCCCGTCCGGCAGGCCTGCTGGGCGGGGTTTTTCGTTCCAAACAGCGATGTTAGCAAAAGATTAACCATACCGACCGGCAATACGTGATGGGATACGCGCCGCTGCTATCGGGCGTGGGACGCGATTCCGTATCGAGTGCCGCTTGACCGAGTCCACCGACGATATCCTCACGCGCCCCCTAGGGGTGCCGGAGGCGCAGGCGCCGGAGCGGCCCCAAGGTCGGTTCGCACGCTTCGTCGCGCCGCTGCGCCGGCCGAGGATCGCCGCGGGGGCGCTCGCCGGCGCCATGCTGTTGGCCTGCGGGCTCGTGCTCGCCTTGGGAGATCCCCGTGGCGGCGAGCCGCGCGTCGAAGTCGCGATCACGGTGCGCGAACCGGCCTCCCGGCCGGTGGTCGCCCCGGTTGCGGCCGCCCCGGAACCGCAGGGCGTGGTGGTGGTCAACGCGGGCGGCGCACAGCAGCGCACCGCCGAGGAGATCGAGACCGCGTCGGGCGTGACGGTGGTGCGACCGCCGGGCTCCAGCCCGAGCGAGGCCGTCGTGATCCGCGTCCCGCCGCCGAGCGCGCCGCGGCTCGCGCCGGCGCCGGATGCGCGCATCAGCGAGCAAGGCCGCCACGGCACGATGCCCAAGCTCGGCGACGGCCGAACCCGCGCCCTCGACGTCTATGCCCGGGCCGAGGAGCCCGGCACCGGGCCTCGCATCGCGGTCCTGGTCACGGGCCTCGGTGTCGGGCAGGCCGCCACGGCTGGCGCCACCGTGCGCCTGCCGACCGCAATCAGCCTCGCGTTCCTGCCCTACGGCGGCGAGGCGGAGCGCGCCGCCGCCCGGGCGCGGGATGCCGGCCACGAGGTCTTCCTCCAGCTGCCCATGGAGCCGTTCGACTATCCCGACAGCGATCCCGGGCCCCAGACGCTGCTCACCGCCCTCAAGGGGGTCGAGAATGCCGACCGTCTCGCCTGGTCGCTGGCCCGCTTCCCCGGCTATGTCGGCGTCGCGAACTACATGGGCGCGAAGATGATGGCCGACCCGGCCTTCGACCCGATCCTGCGTGAGATCGGTGCCCGCGGCCTTGGCTTCCTTGACGACGGGACCGGGCCGAAGCCGAGCTTCGCCAACAAGAGCCGCACCCCGGTCGCCCGGGCGGAGATCGTCCTCGACGCCGTTCCGCGGGCCGACGCCATCGATGCGGCGCTCGGCCAGGCGGAGGCGCGAGCCCGCGCGACCGGATTCGCCCTCGTGACGGCCAGCGGCTCGGCGCTCGGCGTCGACCGGATCGCGCGCTGGGCGCGGGACCTCGATACCCGCGGCATCCGGCTGGTGCCGGCGAGCGTGGCGCTGCGCGGGGCGGTGGAGAAGCGGGTCAGCACGGCGAATTGACGGCCTCCCGGCCGCGCTTTCGCCGCCGCCGCCGTTGCCGCGTGACTTGCGCCTGACCTATGGTCGCCCGCGATGACCACAGATTCCGACTCGGGCGCTGCGCTGCCCTACCGCCCCTGCGTGGGCGTCGCGTTGATCGCGCCCTCGGGCGGCGTCTTCGTTGGCCGCCGGACGAAGGATGCCGGACCGGAGCACGTCGCCGGCCCGTACATGTGGCAGATGCCGCAGGGCGGCATCGATCCCGGCGAGGATCCCGAGGCGGCCGCCCGCCGGGAGCTCTACGAGGAGACCAACGTGCCACCCGATGCGATCCGCCTGCTCGGCGAGATCCCGGACTGGCTCGCCTACGACCTGCCGCCGGCGGTGATGAAGCAGGCCTGGAAGGGGCGCTATCGCGGCCAGACCCAGAAGTGGTTCGCCTACGGCTTCCTCGGCAGCGAGGACCTGATCGACGTGCTGACCCCCGGTGGCGGCGCCCACAAGGCCGAGTTCGACGCCTGGCGCTGGGCGCGGTTCTCCGAGCTGCCGAACCTGATCGTGCCGTTCAAGCGCCCGGTCTACGAGGGTGTGGTCGCTGCTTTCTCGGGGCTCGACGGCTGGGCGGCCGAGACCGGTGCGACCGCGCCGGCGCAGCCGTGACGTCCCGGGGGGGATCGTAGGGTGGTACGCTGGCTCGCGATTCCGCTCGCGCTCGCGCTGGCGTGGCTCGCCTTCACGGTGAGCCCGCTCTGGTCGCTCTACGACCTGGCTCAGGCCGTGCGCCGGCATGACGTGGCCTATATCGAGGGCCACGTGAACTTCCGGACCCTTCGGCTGTCCCTGGTCCGCCAGATCACCGCGGCGGTGCGCACCGCCTCCGACACCGACCTGGATCTGGAGCCCCGCGACCGGCAACGCCTCAACGACGTCGCGTACGGCCTGGCGCTGGCGCTGGCCGAGACCCTGGTCACACCCGAGACGGTGATGGACCTGCTCGACAACGGCTGGCCCGACAAGCTGGACATCGAGCGCCCCGCCAGCTTCAAGCCGGAGGGTTTGGCGATCCGGAATGCAGGACGACTCCTGCCCTATTACGCCGCCCTGGAGATGCGCGGGTTCCGGGCGGTGGTCATTCCGGTCCCGCCCGAGGGGCCCCGGGCCGAGCGCAACCGTATCCGGCTCCGTCTGCGCGGCTTCAGCTGGCGGCTGGTGGACATCGAGATGGCCGACATCCTGCGCGCGCAGATCGCCGCCAAGCTCGGCCGTGCGCTGGCCCGCGCCAAGGGCGGCGCGAGTGCTGCGGAGGAGCGGTAGGAGTCCGTCTCCGGTGTGTTGCGCCGCCGCCCTAATCCGGCGGCGAGATAGTTACACCAAACCTTCCGGACCCCAGCCACCCGTGAAACCCCCAAAGGCCACGTTCGAGGCTTTGTAGCGCTCCGGGGTGTGGTCGGTCGTCGGAGGAAGCGTCGATCGCTGCTGCGCGGGGTGACTCCCGGCTTCAATTCGCCTTGGGAGCCGTCTTCGGAGCCGCTGCCTTCTCGTCCGCCGGTGTCTTCGCCTTGGGCTCGCGCGCCTCGACCAGGCTCTCGGCCTCGTCCTCGTCGGTGTTGCCGCCCTGCACGATCGTCTTGTCGGGATTGGAGAGCAGCGACTTGGCGATGCCGAGCAGCACCTCGCACTCGCCCGGGAATTTGTAGGTTTCCAGCACGATCGCCGCGTCGCGCAGCGTGCGCAGGTCGCGCACCGTCTGAGCGTTGGCGTCCTCGCGCAGTTCCTTCTTGGCCGCGATTCCCTCCTCGATCTGCGCGCCCTTCACGTCGCACGCGGCCCGGGCCGGCACGGCGACGGCCGCGAGGGCGAAGGCGAGACCGGTGGCGAAGAGGGGGGGCCGCATGGCGGGATTCCTTGGGGTGGGTCAGGCGTGATGGGGATGGTGCGCGGCGCGCAGGATGTCGTTCGTGAGCGCAACGAGCTGGCTGGGGCGGTACGGCTTCGGAACGAACACCGATTCGGAGACGGCGTCGGCGGGCGACAGGCAGGCACGCCCGCCGGACGTGTAGATGACGGGCAGGTCCGGGCAGACGCTGCGGGCCCGGCGTGCCAGCGCCAGCCCGTTCGTGTTGCGGGCGAGGTCGATATCGGTGAAGAGCATGTCGACGCTCTCCCGTACCAGGATCGCTTCGGCCTCCCAGGCATCCGCGGCGGTGAGCACCCGATATCCCTCTTCGAGAAGCGCTTCGGCCGCGAGCTCGCAGACGGTCGGCTCGTCCTCGACCACCAGGATGGTGGCGGCGGCCGAATCCAGGGCGGGCATGGACGGGCAGGCGAAGGCGGCGACGAACGGCATCATGACGCAACTCCCACTCACCCGGCGGGGGCGCTGGAGCCCCGTGCCGGATCGAAGGAGCAACGGGCCCCTGCGCCCCGGCGTTCGCCGTGATTGCATCGAATTGCCCGGACTTGGTGCACGGCCCGTTAACCCCGCCCCTGCGCAGATGAACGGAGTGGCCGAAATGGTTAATGGCTCGTTACCGGGATGCTGCGGGAGGCTTGATTTGTGAACCGCTCCTGGCAATTGGGCACCGGCCTGCTCCTCACGGGGCTGGCGGGATACGTCGATGCGCTGGGCTTCGTGCGGCTGGGCGGCCTGTACACCTCGTTCATGAGCGGCAACACCACGCAATTCGCGGTCTTCGGCGCCGAAGCGAAGCTGCAGAAGATGGTGATGCCGGCGATTCTGATCGCGGCGTTCCTGACCGGCTCGGTCCTGGGCAGCGGCCTGGCGATCCTGGTGCCGTCGCGCTGGAGCACCCCGGTGGTGCTCGCCTACGAATCGCTGCTGATCCTGGGCGGCCTGGCGCTCGGTCTCGCTTCCCCCGAGCTGGGCCTTGCCGCGTTCTTCGTAGCCGTGGCCATGGGCGCGCAGAACGCCGTGCTGGCGCAGGTGCAGGGTTTCCGGGCCGGTACCACCTTCGTCACCGGAGCCCTGTTCAGCCTGGGCCAGAAGATCGCCCGGGCGCTGACACGCACGGGCGACCCGCTCGGCTGGATCGGCGACGGGCTGGTCTGGTTGTCCCTGTTGCTGGGCGCCTTCCTGGGGGCGCTGGCCTACGATGCGTTCGCCCTCTACGCCCTGATCGCGCCGGCGGCGGTCTCGGGGGTGCTCGCGCTGATCACCGCGTTCCTGGTCCTGCGCGCCGGCCAGAGGACCACGAAGGTCGAGTTTCCATGAGCGATTCCGTCAGCCATCCGTCCCTCACCGAACACGTCGCGCCGCTGGAGGCGGGCGCCCACGTGGTCGCGGCGCAGTTCCTGAAGGACGCCCCCGCCCTGGCGCTCGGCGACGGCACCGTGGCCCTCATGCAGGGGGATGCGCTGACCCGGATCGCCGCCCATCCCGACAGCGGGATCCTGGTGGCGGCCGGGAGCAGCGACCGCCTCGTCACGGGCGGCGACGACGGCCGGGTCGTCGAGATCCGGGCCGGTGGCGCCGTACAGGAGCTCGGCGCGGCCAAGGGCGGTGCCTGGATCGACGCTCTGGCGCTGCATCCGGACGGCGCCGTGGCCTGGTCGGCCGGTCGCGCGGTCGTCGCCCGGGATGCCAAGGGCCGGGAGCGCAGCTTCACGGCGCCCTCGACGGCCCGGGGGCTGGTCTTCGCCCCGAAGGGCTACCGTCTCGGCGTCGCCCACTACAACGGCGTCAGCCTCTGGTTCCCGAATCTCGAGACGCCCGCCGAGGTCGTGAGCTGGAAGGGCTCGCATATCGACGTCACGTGGTCACCGGACGGCCGCTTCGTGGTCTCGACCATGCAGGAGAACGCGCTGCACGGTTGGCGCCTGCAGCCGGATCGCGGCCACATGCGGATGTCGGGTTATCCTGGCAAGGTCCGCTCCGTGTCCTGGTCTTCCGATGGGCACTGGCTTGCCACCGGAGGCGCCGAGGCTGCGATCGTCTGGCCGTTCGATTCGAAGGAAGGCCCCACCGGCAAGGCGCCGCGGGAATGCGGCGTCCGCCCCGCCCGGGTGACGCGGGTCGCGTTCCACCCCAAGGCGCCGGTCCTGGGAGTGGGCTACGAGGATGGCTGCATCCTGCTGGTGCGCTTCACCGACGCCTCGGAGCTACTGGTGCGGCGCGCCGTGCCGGGCAGCGGGATCACGGCACTCGCCTGGGACGTACGCGGCAACCGCATGCTGTTCGGCTGCGCCGACGGCCAGGCCGGCCTGCTGACCCTGCCAGCGTGATCTGCCGGTGCCCCGATCTTTTGGTTCTCGGCCGAAGCCATGCTTTTTAGGCCGTGTCCTGTCTCCGACCCGGAGGGTCTGACGTGTTCCGCGTGTTCCGCACTCTCGGCCTCGCCCTCGGCCTGCTCGGCGGCGTGATCGCCGCCCAGGCCCCCGAATTCGCGCAGCAATATGCGCAGCGCCTCGGCGGCGCGGTGGACGAGCTGCGCCGCCAGGTGGCGGTGCTCGAATCGGACGCGCAGGCCTCCGGCACCACCCGCGACGGCGCGGTCGACCGGCTGCGCACCAACCCTGACCAGTTGGTGGCCCGGCGCGGCGATGCCGCACAGGCCGACATCTCTCGGCTGGCAAGATTGAGCGCGCAGGAGCAGGTCCTCGCCTCGGCGACGAGCCCGCTCGGCAAGGTGGTGGCGATGCTGCGCGACCCCGACGTGCCGGTAGCGCAGGCCGCCTACCAGGATTTCAGCCCGGCTGTGCCGACCAATGCCGACGGCCTCGCCGCCGGTCTGATCGGGTTCCTGACCGCCTGGGGCGGCTGGCGCGTGCTCTCGGATGTCGGCCTGCGGTTCGCCCGCAAGCGCCCACGAACGGCGACCCGGACGGCCTGATCCGCCACCGGCGCGACGCGCTGACCCGGGAGTGTTGCTCAGGGTCTACAGCGGCTTGCGCGGAGCTTGCGTATCGAGCGTGATCCGGCCATCTCGGTCCGAGAGAAGGCGCAAGATGCCGCGGGCGTCGAACTCTACCACGATCGATCCGGCGCTCGACGCCGCCGCCCTGCTGCGGCGCGTCGGCTTCTTCGGCCTGTTCGTCATCCTGCCGGTGCTGGCGCAGGTCGCCCGCCGCGCCACCGTGATCCTGGCGCCGATCGCCGTGGTGCTGCTGATCATCGCCAGCGCGATCGACCGCCGCCAGCGGCCCGTGCGCCCGGGTGTGTCCCGTCTGCTCACGGCGCCGGCCTTCCTGGCCGCCATGCTGGTGGTGCTGTGGTCGGTGCTGTCGCTGACCTGGACGCCGTTCCTCGGCCCGGCCGTGGAGCGTCTGGCCAACCTCGCGGCGACGATCGGGTTGGCGCTGCTCGGCTATTTCGCCCTGCCGGACCGGATGCGCTCGGCCAATCTCTACCTGCTGCCGCTCGGGCTCGTCGCGGGCGCGATCGTGGCGATCGTGCTGGGGCTGTTCGGGGCGCACATGGCGCCGCCCGGCATCGACGACGACGGGGCCCTCGATCGCGGCCTGATCCTGCTGATTCTTCTGGTCTGGCCGGGGCTCGCCTGGCTGCGATCACGGCGGCGCGACCGCGAGGCGCTCGGACTCGCCCTGCTGGTCGCCCTGGCGCTGACGGTCCAGCCGGACGCCACCCAGATCGCTGCGCTGGCGGTCGGCGCGCTGGCCTTCGCGGTGACGAGCTACCGGCCGAAGCTCGGCGTGATGCTGACCGCGACCCTGTCGGCCGCGCTGCTCGCCGTGGCGCCGCTGCTGCCGTTCCTGGCCCGGCCGATCGGCGCGGCGTTGTTCGGGCCGCTCTCGCCCGCGGTGCTGTCACTGAAGAGCTGGCAGAAGGTGGTGACCACCGATCCGGTGCGGCTGATCACCGGCCACGGCTTCGAGACGGCACTGCGCGGGCGCCTGGTCGGCATGCTGCCGCTGAACGCGCCGACCACGGCCCTGTTCGAGTTCTGGTACGAACTCGGGATCGTCGGCGCGCTGGCCGCCGCCTTCGCGCTCTACGCCTCGATCCGCCGGGCCGGCCGGGACATCCCGGCCCTGATCCCGGGAGCGATGGGGTGCTTCTCCGCCGCCTTCACGGTCGCCTGCCTGGGTGTCGGCCTCACGGCGATCTGGTGGCTCAGCATCGTCGCCATCGTCATCGTGGTGTTCGTGGCGGTGGAGCGTGGCCAGTTCCGCACCAACCGCCCCAAGGTCGCCAAGCTTCCCCGGCTGCGCGCGGACTGATCCTCGGCTCACCGGTTCAGGAAGCCGTGCAGCCGGATCCAGGCCAGGAACAGGCCGGGCCAGGCGGCGGCCGGCGTGCCCGGGGCGCCGAGCCCGAATCCGTGCCCACCGCGCTCGAACAGGTGCAGCTCGGCCGGCACCCGCGCCCTCCGCAAAGCCGCGAACATCAGCAGCGGGTGATCGGCCACCGCCACCGGATCGTCGATCGCCTGGACCAGGAAGGTCGGGGGCGTCTGCGGCCCGACCTGGAGGTCCACCGAGTAGGTCTTCATCTCGAGCGGGGTGACCTCGTCGCCGACCAGGATCCGTCGCGTCGCGGTGCCGTCGAACGGCTTGCCCATGGTGATGACCGGGTAGATCAACCCTGCCAAGACCGGCCGAACCGGCTGCGCGTCGGCTTCGTCCACCGGGGTGTAGAGGTCGCTCGCGGTGCCGACCGCGGTCTCCCCCATCAGGTGGCCGCCCGCGGAAAAGCCCAGTACGCCGACCCGGGCGGGGTCGATCCCGTATTCCGAGCCCCGCGCCCGCACCAGCCGCAGCGCCCGCTGCGCGTCCTGCCGCGGTGCGTCTGGGCCTGCGCCCCAGCCCTCCGCGGGCAGACGATAGACCAGCAGGAAGACTGTGATCCCCGCTGCGTTGAGGACGCGCCCGACCGGCACGCCCTCGTTGCCGAGCGCGATGAACTGGTAGCCGCCGCCGGCCGCCACGATGATCGCCGCGCCGTTGGGATTGGCCGGCCGCATCGCCAGCAGGCATGGCTTGGCCACCCGGGTGACGTCGCCCGAGCGGCCCTCGACATAGCGGTAGCCGTCCGGATCGGGCCCGCTGCCGCCCCCCGGAGGCTGGCCGGGCCACAGATCGATCACCTGCAGGTCCGCCCCGGGCAGCGAGCGTGGCAGCGCGCGGATCGCCTCGTGGGGCGCCGGCTCCGGCGGCTTTTCCTGCGCCTTTGCCGCGCGCAGGCCGAAAGCGGTGGTCAAGCCTGCGAGCAGCAGGCGGCGGTCGAGATTCATGGACCGGTCCCGGGGGCCGCTCAGGACAGGGCCCGGATGGCGGGACGGGCGGACTCGGGCATGGCGCTCTCCTGAAACATTCCTCGCCCAACGTCGTGGGACGCGGGGACGGTTCCGGAGAGGCGCGTCCTCAGGCGCGCCGGGTGATCACGGATACGTAGAAGCCATCGGTGCCGGTCCGCAGCGGGGTCATCTGCAGGCCGTGTTCCGTCTGGCGAACAGAGGATGCGAGGCTTGGCGGTCCCGCCGCCAGCACGGTCTCGGCCGGCACGGCATCGAAGCGGCCACGCCAGCGGGACAGCAGCCCGGCCACCGCCGCGTCGTTCTCCGCGGGCAGGAGCGAGCAGGTGATGTAGACGATCCGCCCGCCGGGCCGGACCAGCTTGGCTGCGCGGTCGAGGACCTGGGACTGCTCGGCGATGCGCAGGGCCAGGCTGCCGGGCCGCAGCCGCCACTTGGCATCCGGGTTGCGCCGCCAAGTCCCGGAGCCGGTGCAGGGTGCGTCGACCAGCACCCGGTCGATCTGGCCGTCCAGATCCTCCAGCACGTCGGCGCGGGCTTTGCCACTGCGCGGTGTCCGGACTTCGGCCGCGGCCCCGGAGCGGCGCAGGCGCTCGTGGATCGGCGCGAGCCGGCGCGGATCGCCGTCCGTGGCGATCAGGCGGGCGCCGTTACGGGTCTGGGAGGCCAGCGCCAGGGTCTTGCCGCCACCGCCGGCGCAGAGGTCGACGAGGGTCTCGCCCGCGTGCGGATCCACCAGGAGGGCGGCGAGCTGCGAGCCTTCGTCCTGGATCTCATACCAGCCGTCCAGGAACTCGGCCTCGACGTGGAGCGCCGGGCCGCGGCCGTCAGCGCCGATCGGGATCCGGACGCCGAGTGGTGCGTGCGGGGTCGGGGCGGCATCGAAGCCGCTCAGCGCAGGCATCAGGTCGTCACGGCTGCCCCGTAGGGCGTTGACCCGGATATCGAGGGGCGCGCGCCGGGCGAGCGCCTTCAATTCGGGGATCAGGTCGTCGCCCAGCGCGGCCTCCAGCTCGGGCAGCACGAAGGCCGGGGCATCGCCGGCCACTTCGGGCGGGGCTTCGTCCAACGTGCCGGATTCGAGGCGCGCGCGCTCGTCGTCGCTCAGCGGCTCGGGGGCGAAGCGCTCGCCGGAGAACAGCGCGGCCACAGACGCGGCGGCGAGCCCCTGCTGCAGCCGCAGGGAGCCAATCAGCACGGCGCGCGGCGCCTCGGAATCCATGATCCAGGCGGCGGAAGCCCGCCGGCGCAGGGCGTCGTAGACCAGACTGGCGATTCCGGCCCGGTCGCCGGAGCCGGCGAAACGGTGGGCGAGGCCCCAATCCTTCAGCGCGTCGGCGGCGGGGCGGCGGCGCTCCGCGATATCGGTCAGGACTTCGATGGCGGCGGAGCAGCGGGCGGCGGGGGTCAGGGTCGACATCCTTTAAAACGGCGCTCGGCCGACGCGAAACGGCCACGCTTGGCCCACGATGCCGCCACGGTGCGGCCGAGCTTCCAGCACGATCCCGGCTCAGACCGGGTCGCGGGCGGTCCCGCGATGCGGGCCGGCCCCGTGTCGTATGGCATCCTCCCGCCGCGGACCAGTGCGTTCCGCGGACGGAGGTCTGTCCGGGAGTGCCTCAGATCATGTCTTCCCTCGTTCGCGTAACCCGGTCCGTGACCCTCGCCGGATTCGTCGCCGCCGCCCTCGCCGCCTGTGCGAGCGCCCCGGCCGCCCCCGATCTCACCCCGCCGCCGCGCCGGCCGCTGGATGCCAAGACGCAGCTCGAATACGGCAACCCGCCTCCGCCGCCTCCGCCCGGCCGCTACTGAAAAGCGACGACTCGCCCATCCCCACCTCATCCCGGTGTGACGGAGCGAAGCGGAGGCCTTGGGGGAGGCCTCCGGCCGGCAGCGCGAAAGCCGGAAGCGCCCTTCCAGGGTTGCCGTCGCAGACATCCGGGACCAGCGGATCTCTCGATCGTGTCGCTGGGTAAAACCGGACGGTTGCGGCGCGCGGCTCAGGCCGCCTCCCTAGCTCGCCGGGCCTCATAGGCCTTCAGGCCGGCATAAACCTGACCGAGCAGCGGGAAGGCCGCCTCCGGACTGAGGCGGCCACCCCGGGTGATCAGGTCGCCGATCACGTGGTCTGCCTCGATCCGGCCGCTGTTCTCGATGTCGCGCAGCATCGAGGCCGTGAAGGTCGAGCCCTCCGCGGTGAGCTGCGCCCGAGCCCGCTCGGCGACGACTCCGCGCGGCTCGAACCCACTCGCCGCGGCCACCGCCGTGCATTCGGCGTGAAGGGCGGCGATGAAGGCCGTGCCGCCGGGCGCAGCCACGATGTCGCCGACCGCGGCCCGCATCAGCGTCGTCGCGCCCGCGAGCGTCGCCAGGAACACCCATTTCTCCCACATCTCCTGCAGGATCACGTCGCTGAGGCGCGCCTGGAACTTCAGGCCGCGCATCAGGTCATCGACGGCCTCGATGCGGGCCGAGCGCGACCCGTCGCGCTCGCCGTAGGTGATGCTGCACAGCTCGCTCATGTGCCGGATCGCGCCGTCCGGCGCGAGGGTCGCCGCGATGGCGCAGGAGCCGCCCAGCACCCGCGCAGCGCCGAACTTGGCGTCGAGCGCGTCGAGATGGGACATCCCGTTCAGCAGCGGCAGGATCGTGGTGCCCTCGCCTATGGCAGGCGCGAGGTCGGCAAGGGCGCTGTCGAGGTCGTAGGCCTTGCAGGAGAGCAGCACGAGGTCGAACGCGCCCGCCTGGGCCAGCGTGTCGGCCGTGACGGTGGGCGGCGCGGGCAGATGCAGGTCGCCCAGTGGCGAGCGCAGCACCAGCCCGTTCACCGCCAGTTTCTCGGCCCGGGCCGGCCGGACCAGGAAGGTCACGTCCGACCCCGATTCCGCGAGCCGCGCCCCGTAATAGCCGCCGGTCGCCCCGGCTCCGACGATCAGCGTGCGCATTGGGTCTCTCCGGGGCGAGATCGTTGTCGGCCGCATCGGTCCGTGCCGGCCCAGCCATCGGAGGTCGCCCACCGGACCGAGTCAAGGCGGTGATGATCGGTGGGCCTAGGCTGACGTGCCTGTCCCCTCGCCGCCGCGGGCGAGGGGACGCTTCGTGACCACATCGAACGTGGGCGTCAGGTCCGCGACGGGTAGTTCGGGCTCTCGCGGGTGATGGTCACGTCGTGGACGTGGCTCTCGCGGAGGCCGGCATTGGTAATGCGGATGAACTGCGCCCGCTCCTGGAAATCCGGGATGGTCGCGCCGCCGACATAGCCCATGGCGGCGCGCAGGCCGCCGGCGAGCTGGTGCAGGACGTTGCCGACCGGGCCCTTGTAGGGGACCTGGCCCTCGATACCCTCCGGCACGAGCTTGTGGGTGTCGTTGACTTCGGCCTGGAAGTAGCGGTCGGCCGAGCCGCGGGCCATGGCGCCCACTGAGCCCATGCCCCGGTACGACTTGTACGAGCGGCCCTGGTACAGAAACACCTCGCCGGGCGCCTCGTCGGTGCCGGCCAGCAGAGAGCCGAGCATCGCCACCGAGGCGCCGGCCGCGATCGCCTTGGCGAGGTCGCCGGAATACTTGATGCCACCGTCGGCGATGACCGGGATGTCGGCCTCGCTGGCGGCCTCCACGGCCTCAAGCAGGGCGGTGAGCTGGGGCACGCCCACGCCCGCCACGATGCGGGTGGTGCAGATCGAGCCCGGGCCGATGCCGACCTTGATGGCGTCCGCGCCCGCGTCGATCAGCGCCTTGGTGCCCTCGCGGGTGGCGACGTTGCCGGCGATCACCTGGACGGCGTTGGAGAGCTGCTTCACCCGGGCGACGGCGTCGAGCACCTTGATCGAATGACCGTGGGCGGTGTCGACCACGATCACGTCGCAGCCGGCGTCGATCAGGCGCTCGGCCCGCTCGAAGCCGCTGTCGCCCGTGGTGGTCGCGGCGGCGACCCGCAGCCGGCCCTGCTCGTCCTTGACGGCGAACGGGTAGGTCACGCGCTTCTCGATGTCCTTGACGGTGATCAGGCCGATGCAGCGGTAATGGTCGTCGACCACCAGCAGCTTCTCGATGCGGAACTGGTGCAGGAGGCGCTTGGCCTCGTCCTGGGTCACGCCCTCGCGGACGGTGATCAGCCGATCCCGGGTCATCAGCTCGGCAACCGGCTGTGCGGGGTTCGTCGCGAAGCGGACGTCGCGGTTGGTCAGGATGCCGACCAGCTTGCCCCGGGAGCCGTTGGGCCCGCGCTCCACCACCGGGATCCCGGAGATGCGGTTGCGCTTCATCACCTCGAAGGCGTCGGCCAGGGTCTCGTCGGGATGGATGGTGATGGGGTTCATCACCATGCCGGACTCGTACTTCTTGACGAGACGGACTTGCTCGGCCTGCTCTGCGGGCTCCAGGTTGCGATGGATCACCCCCATGCCGCCGTTGGCCGCCATGGCGATGGCCATCGGCGCCTCGGTGACCGTGTCCATGGCGGAGGCGAGGATCGGCAGGTTCAGCGGGATCGAGCGGGTCAGCCGCGAAGCGACGTTGACCTCGGTCGGCATCACCGAGGAGGCGGCGGGCCGCAGGAGCACGTCGTCGAAGGTCAGGCCTTCGATGATCGTGGCGGAATCGACTCGGGCCATGTGCCAACTTTCCTCGGACGGCCGCGCTTTGAGGGGGTGCGCAGCGGGATCGGGTTGGCAAGTGCCAGTATCATGGGGTCCGCGGCCGCGCCAATGCGCCGTCGCCGCGCCGCAGCGGGAAATCGCGCATGGCTCCCCCGCTTTTTTGTACCGGCGGTCGGGTCAGCGTGTTGCCGGAACGGCAGCGCCCCTGTCGGTGTATTCCGGCGGCAGGCCGATATAGTCGCCCAGGATGCCGTCGATGCCCGGCGCCCGGCCGTAGGCCTCGCAATCGGGGTCGAGCGGTGCCTCGCCGAGCGTGGTGATCCGGATGCGGTCCCAGGTCGGCAGGGTGTTGGGGGCGTTGAACGGGTCGTCGCCGGTGGCCAGCATGAAGCCGAAATCCTGGCCGAACTCGCCGGCGAGGTCGTAGGCGTCGCTGGCGCGCGAGAAGCGCGGCTGGCTCGTGAACGAGTTCGCGGCCCCGCCCCAGACCATCGCGGCGCGCTGCTCGCGACGACGATCCAACGCCTCGGCCTCGACCGTGAGGCTGCCGAGCCCGATCGGGATGCGCGGGATCGGGATGCGGCCGATACCCTCGACGGCGCTAAGCCCCACCTGCGAGGCCACCGTCACGCCGGCCGAGCCCGCGATGGTGGCGCCCGCGCCGAGCAGGTCTGTTGGCTCGACCCGGGTGACCTGCGCCCGCACGGTGAGATCGGCGTCGCGACCGGTCACCACGTCGTAGCGCAGCGACAGGTCGTAACAGAGCGCGCGGTCGGCCGCGTTGGCGATCAGGCGGCGTTCCGCCTGAGTGAGCGGCGCGGCGCCCGCGACGTCGGCGTGGAACGCGGTCGGGATGATCCGCACGGTGCGGGCCTTGGCCAGGGCCGGCCGGTCCACGTAGAGCCGCGAGGCCGAGGCGACGGCGCTGCTCGCCTGCAGCCGATCGTAGCGGGTGAGCGAACCGCGGTCGTTGAGCAGCACGGTGCCGCAGGCCGTGACCGTCGACAGGAGCGCGACGGCGGCGGCGAGCCGCGACAGGGAACGGCGCTTGCTCGGACTGGGCTGCATCGAGTGTCTCGTGGCCGGCACCGCGCCGGTATCGACGGCCGGAAGACCGCTCGCGCTAAACGTAGCCATTGGATCACGCGCACAAAAGGTGGTGTTCG
This sequence comes from Methylobacterium sp. CM6246, assembly GCF_054818005.1. Lineage (NCBI taxonomy): Bacteria > Pseudomonadati > Pseudomonadota > Alphaproteobacteria > Hyphomicrobiales > Methylobacteriaceae > Methylobacterium > Methylobacterium sp. CM6246. The sequence continues at coordinate 2,177,644 of NZ_JBTXKY010000001.1, read as the reverse complement.
GTCACGACGCAACCCCTGTTGCGTTGCGGATACAGGCGCGAAACACGACCGTGCGAGTTCGCGGCCCCGCCGTGCAACCGTCTCGGCACGACACGCGTCTGCTGTCCGATGCCTGCCTCGACCCAAAGACCGCTCTGGATCGTCCCCCTGACGGTGGCCACCGCCCTGTTCATGGAGAACACCGATTCCACGGTGATCGCCACGGCGCTGCCGAGCATCGCGGCAAGCCTCGGCGAGGATCCGATCGCCCTGAAGCTGGCGCTGACTTCCTATCTGGTCAGCCTGGCGATCTTCATCCCGGTGAGCGGATGGATGGCCGACCGCTATGGCTCGCGCACGGTCTTCCGGGCCGCGCTCGTCGTGTTCATGCTGGGATCGCTCGCCTGCGCGGCGGCTAACGGGCTGGCGTGGTTCGTCGCGGCGCGGTTCCTCCAGGGCATGGGCGGGGCCATGATGGTGCCGGTTGGGCGCCTCGTTGTGCTGCGCAGCGTGCCGAAGTCGCAGCTGGTGACCGCTCTGGCCTACCTGACCTTCCCGGCGCTGGTCGGCCCGGTGCTCGGACCGCCGCTGGGTGGGCTGATCACCACCTGGTTCGACTGGCGCTGGATCTTCTTCATCAATCTGCCGATCGGCGTCGCCGGAATTGTGCTGGCGAGCCTGTACTTCGAGGATGTGCGCGAGCCGGAGCGTCCGCCCCTCGACCTGATCGGCTTCTTCGTGCTCGGCACCGGCCTCGCCGCCCTGATGCTGGGGCTGGCCTCGATGGGACGCCATCTGCTCCCGGCCTCGGTCTCCTGGGGATGCCTGGCCGCGGGGGCGATCCTGCTGCCGCTCTACGTCGCGCATGCACGGCGGGCCGCCCACCCGATCGTGCGGCTGGACCTGATGAACCGCCCGACTTTCCGGGTCGCGATCCTGGGCGGCAGCCTGTTCCGGGTCGGGACCGGCGCGATCCCGTTCCTGCTGCCGCTGATGCTGCAGGTCGGGTTCGGGCTCGACGCCCTGCATTCAGGATTGATAACCTTCGCGGCGGCGGCCGGCGCGATGTTCGTGAAGACCCTCGCGCCCAAGATCCTGCGCCGCCTGGGATTCCGCGCCGTGATGGTCTTCAATGCCGTGCTGGCTTCGGCCTTCCTGGCGGTGAACGGGCTCTACACCGCCGACACGCCGCACTGGATCATGATCGCGCTGCTGTTCCTGGGCGGCTGCTCGCGCTCGGTGCAGTTCACCTGCGTCAACGCCATCGCGTATGCCGACCTCGAATCCCGTGAGATGAGCGCGGCCACGAGCTTCGCCAGCGTCTGCCAGCAGCTTTCGCTGAGCCTCGGGGTGACCCTCGGCGCGCTGGCGCTCGAAGGCGCGGCGGGCTTCCACGGCCGGACCACGATCGAGGCCGGCGATTTTGGGCCGGCCTTCTTCGCCGTGGCTGTCTTGTCGGCGGCCTCGGTGCTGGCCTTCCGCAAGCTGACGCCCGATGCCGGGGCCGAGATCTCCGGCCGCAGGATGGTCGCGGCGACCCCGCCGGCGTCGGCCGAGATGAAGCCGCGGGCGAACTGACCCGATCAGGCCGCGGCGCGGGCCGGCGCGCGACCGCCGGATTTCTTGCTGGCGCCGCCCCGCGCCGCAGAGATCTTGGTCGGTGCCTTGGTGGGCGCGCGCTTCGAAGTCGGCCGCTCCGTCGCGAGGCCAGCGCGCCAGCCCTGCCAGCTGAAGGCGCCGGGACCGGTCAGGGCGTAGATCAGGAACCCGCCCGCGAGGCCGAGATCGGCCAGCATCAGCGTCCGCTCGGCGACCGCCGCCGGCCCGACATATTGCCAGAACGCGTGCAGCATCACGGCCGTCACCGCCGCGAAGACCGCGAGGGCCAGCCCTGTCAGGCGCGGCAGCACACCGAGGATCAGGGCCAGCGGGCCGAACACCTGCACCACCACGGCGGCGGTCGCAACCGCGTTCGGGAATGGCATGCCGCTGCCGGCGAGGGTCAGCGCGAAGCCCGAGACGTTCAGCGCCCGCGCGATTCCGGTTGGCAGGAGTGCGGCGGCCAGGAGCAGGCGCGCGGCGAGAAGGGTTCCGTCCTGGGCGCGGGCGATCATGGTCGAGTCCGGTCGGCTGTTAGGGCTGACCGGAGGGTGCCGTATTGGTTTGAAGGCTGGGTTAAGTCCGAACGCTCAACCCGCCACCCCGCCCCGGAACAACCGGCCGCGCTCGGTCCAGAGCACCACCAGCAGCGCCAGGCCCCCGAGGGTAGCGTAGCCGATCCCGACCGGCAGCACGGTCCCGTCGAAGGCCTGGCCGATCACGTAACCCGAGAACGCCCCCAGCATCGTGGTGTAGAACCCGACGAACGACGAGGCCGTGCCCGCGATGGCGCCGAGCGGCTCGAGCGCCAGGGCGTTGAAGTTCGGCAGCGCGAAGCTCATCAGGAACTGGTTGGCCGCCAGGATCGACAGGAACGCCGCGAGCGGCGGGTGGCCGTGATAGGCGAGCCCGACGCCGACCTGGGCCAGGGCCACCAGCGTGAAGGCGATGATGCCGGCATGCGAGAGCGCCCGCATCCCGAGCCGCCTGACGATCCGGGCGTTGATCAGCGTCGCCGCCCCCATGGCGCCGGCCACCAGCCCGAAGGCCAGGGGGAACAGCGGCCCGAGATGGTACAGCCCGGTGTCGAACACCTGCTGGGCCGATCCGACATAGCCCATGATGCAGCCGGTGAGCAGGCCGAGCGCCGTGGCGTAGCCGATGGAGACCCGGGTCGTCACGGTGGTGCGCACCGCGTCCCAGGTCGCCCCGAGGGAGAGCGGGCGACGATATTCCGTGTGCAGGGTCTCCGGCATCCGCAGCGAGAACCAGGCGGTCAGCCAGAAGGCCAAAGCCAGCATCGAGACGAACACGTAGACCCACGACCCCAGCGCCAGCATCAGGCCGCCGATCGCCGGGGCGATCATGGGGACGATCAGGAAAACCATCATGGTGAGCGACATCACGCTCGCCATCTCGCGTCCGGCGAACCGGTCGCGCACGATCGCCACCGAGAGCACGCGCCCACCCGCTGCGCCGATGCCCTGGATGACCCGGGCCGCCAGCAGCCAGCCGAAGCTCGGCGCCACCATGGCGAGCCCGCAGCCCACGACGTAGATCGCAAGGCTCGCCAGGAGGACCTTCCGGCGCCCGAAGGTGTCCGAGATCGGCCCGTAGGCGAGCTGGGCGATTCCGAATCCCGCCATGAACACGTAAACGAGGAGCTGCAGCCGGTTCGGATCGGGCACGGAGAACCGGGCCTCGATCGCCGGGAAGGCCGGCAGCAGGTTGTCGATGGAGATGGCGGTGACCGCCATCATCAGCGCGATGATGGCGACGAACTCGGTGAAGCCCGGTCCCGACCGGGTCTGCGCGGCAGGAACGTCCTGGACCGGCGGGTTAGGCCGGATCGCGATTGTCACAATACGCCCTCGTGCTGCGAAGGAATCGCCCGACGGAGGCGCCCCCTTCGCGGCACGCTTATGGCCGACGTGCCTGCGCGGTGCAGCTCAGGCCGGCAGCGGGCGCAGGGCCGGCTCCCGGGGGTTGCGCCCGACGAAGCCCGCCATCAGGGCGGCGACCAGGCAGAGCAAGCCGGCCGACACGAAGGCGCCGAGATAGGTCCCGGTATCGGTCCGGACCATGCCGGCGAGCCAGGCGGCCGAGGCGGCGCCGATCTGGTGGGCGGCTGCGATCCAGCCGAACATCAGCGCGGCATTCTCCTCGCCGAAGGACTTTCCGGCGAGCTGCACGGTGGGCGGCACGGTGGCGATCCAGTCGAGCCCGTAGAACACCGCGAACAGGGATAGGCCGTAGAAGCTGAGGTCGAACGAGTAGGGCAGGAAGATCAGCGACAGGCCGCGTAGGCCGTAATACCAAGCCAAGAGCTTGCGGGAATCGAACCGGTCGGTGAGCCAGCCCGAGGCCGTGGTGCCGATCAGGTCGCAGATGCCCATCACCGCGAGCAGGCCCGCGGCCGTGACCTCGGCGATCCCGTGATCGATGCAGGCCGGAATCAGGTGGGTGCCGATCAGCCCGTTGGTCGAGGCGCCGCAGATGAAGAACGTGCCCGAGAGCAGCCAGAAATCCTTCGATTTGAGGCCGGTCCGCAGACCGCGCAGGGCACGCACCGCTGGGTTCTCGGTGAGCACCGGGGTCGGCGTGATCGTGGTCTCGCCGTAGCGGGGCAGGCCGAGATCGGCCGGCCGGTCGCGCAGCAGCAGGGCCGCCAGCGGGATCAGCAGCAGGGTCACGGCCGCAACCAGAAGCGAGACCGAGCGCCAGCCCGATCCGACGGCCAGCGAAGCCAGCATCGGCAGGAAGATCAGCTGCCCGGTGGCGCTGCTGGCGGTGAGCAGCCCGACCACGAGGCCGCGCCGCTTGCCGAACCAGCGGCCCGCCACGGTGGCGCCGAGCACGTTGGCGACCATGCCGGAGCCCGATCCGACCACGATGCCCCAGAGCAGCACCATCTGCCACGGCGCCGTCATCAGGCTGGTGGCGGCCGTGCCGACGGCTAGGACGAAGAGCGAGCAGCACACTGCGGTGCGCAGGCCGAAGCGCTCGATGATCGCCACCGCGAACGGCCCGATCATGCCGTACAGGAAGATGTTAAGCGCGATGCCGACGCTGATCGTGGCGGCCGTCCAGCCGAATTCCCGCTCCCACGGAACGATCAGCACGCTCGGCGTCGCGCGAACCCCCGCCCCGATCAGCAGCACCAGGAAGGTCACCGCGACCACGATCCAGGCATAGTGGAGGCGCGGCACGGGGGGCGGCGCGGGCAGCGTCTCGACGGGAACGGGCATGTTCGGGCTCCGGGGTGTTGAGACGGCCGGCGGCGTGTCAGGGGGCGGCTGTGAGGGCTTCGGTCAGAGCCGCGACGGCGGCGGGTTCAATTCGCGCGTTGATGCGCCCTTGCGCGACCCGCCAATGGGGGATTGCCGCCGCCAGGGCGGCGCGTCCGGCGTCCGTCAGCGAGACCACGCGAGCGCGCGCATCCGCTTCGCCGGCTTCGATCCGCACGAGGCCGCGCCGCTCCAACGGATCGAGGTTGCGGCCCATCGTGGTGCGTTCCAGGGCGGCTTCAGCGGCGAGCCGCGTCACCGGGCTGGGACCCAGACGGTCGAGCAGGCGCAGGATCGCGAATTGGGTGACGCGCAGCCCGCAGGGACGCAGCGCCTCGTCATAGATCGTGGTCACCGCCCGCGTGGCACGGCGCAGAGCGGAACAGGTGCAGGGCTCGCTCGGACGATCCGTCATCACGATGCGTGTATATGCACGGATATGCCGCACGACAAGCCGGCCCTGACGGTTCGGCCGGTTCGACATGCAGCGATAGGGAAATCCGTCACGCTGTCATCGACACGGCGGATCTCCCTGATAACGCTGCGCCGGCAGGCTCCCGGTTCGTGAGAGGCGCGATGACACTCGAAACTTCCACGGCGTTGTCGTCCTCGGAACAGAAATCGGCCCGGTCCGGACTCATCGAGGCTGCGGCCGAGATCGTGGCACAGAGGGGCGGCCCCGGCGGCTTCGTCCGCGACCTGTTCGGGCGCGTGACCCCCGAGGACGTGGCCCCCTACCCGGGCGATTCCTTGGCCGAGCTCGCGGTCCGCGCCCGCGCGTTCCTGTCAGAGCCGCGCAAGCCCGGCGATCCGGCCCGACTGCGCCTGAGCGACACCGAGCTTGTTCGGGACGGCCGGTCGCGCGAGGTGACGATCATCGAGGTCATCAACGACAACCGGCCGTTCCTGTTGGATTCGACCCTGGCCGAGCTGACCGAGCAGGGCCTGACGCCGGATCTCGTCGCCCACCCGATCCTCGGGGTCGAGCGCGACGCGTCCGGGGCGCTGGTGCGCGTGGTCGGCGAGACGACCGCGGATGCCCATGGCAGCCTGGCGCGCGAAAGCTTCATCCACCTCCATCTCGGCCGCCTCGACGGCGAGGCCCGGGCGCGGCTGGAGGAGGCCCTCGCTCAGGTCTATCGGGACGTGGCCCTGGCGGGCGACGACCACGACGCGATGCTAGCCCGCATCTCCGCACTGTCCGAAAGCCTGGGCCGCGCCCCCTCCCCGCTGCCGGAGGCCGAGGTCGCCGAGGCGCGCGCCTTCCTCGACTGGCTGACGGACGGGCAGTTCCTGGTGCTGGGCATGCGCCAGCACGGTATCGAGGGCGACGGCCATCCGCTGATCGAGGGCTCCAGCCTCGGGGTGCTGCGCGATCCGGGCGCCACGCCGCTGCGCCGGGGCCGGACGCCGGTCGACTACACGCCCGAGATCCTCGCCTTCCTGGAGGAGCCGCAGGCGCTGATCATCACCAAGGCGAGCGCGAAGTCCCGGGTCCACCGGGTCTCCTATCTCGACTATGTCGGCGTGAAGCTGTTCTCGAACACCGGCAAGCTGTCGGGCGAGGTGCGGATCGTCGGCCTGTTCACGGCCGCGGCCTATACCAGCCCGGCGCGCGAGGTGCCGGTCCTGCGCCGCAAGGTCGAGGCGGTGGCCGAGCGGGCCGGCCTGGACCCGACCAGCCATGCCGGGCGCAGCCTCCTGGCGGTCCTGGAGACCTATCCGCGGGACGAGCTATTCCAGATCGATATAGACCGGCTGTACCGGTTCACCCTGGCGATCGCCAACCTCGCCGACCGGCCGCGGCTGCGCGTGCTGTCGCGCCCGGACCGGTTCGGCCGCTTCGTCTCGCTGCTGGTGTTCGTGCCGAAGGACCGGTTCGACTCGACGGTGAGCGCCCGGATCGGCGCCTACCTGGCCGAGGCCTATGGCGGCCGCCCGAGCGCGGCCTACTCGGAACTGCCCGAAGGCCCGCTGGCCCGGACCCACTACATCATCGGTCTGCCGGAGGAGGGCATGCCCGAGCAGGACCCCGCAGCGCTGGAGGCCGGAATCGCCGCCCTGGTCCGCACCTGGGGCGACGCCCTCAGTGCGGCCCTGGCGGAGGCCCACGACGGCGGCCGGGCTCGCCGGCTCGCGTCGCGCTACGCGGAGGCGTTCACGGCGGCCTACCGGGACAACTTCCAGTCCGGTGCGGCGGTCGCCGACATCGCCATCCTGGAGGCACTGAGCGACGTGCAGCCGCGCGCGGTGCATCTCGGCCGCCGGGCGGGCGATTCGGATGCGCAGGTCCGCCTAAAGGTGTTCTCCCGCGGCACCGCGATCGCCCTCTCCGACCGCGTGCCGGTGCTGGAGAACCTCGGCTTCCGCGTCATCGATGAGCGAACCTACCAGGTCCGCCCGGCCGGGCTCGACGAATCCGCCCGGGTCTGGCTGCACGACATGCGGATCGAGCGGGCCAGCGGCGCCGCGATCGACCTTGCTACGCTGGAGCAGCCCCTCGAGGAGGCGATGCTGGCGCTGGCCGACGGTGCGGCGGAATCGGACGGCTACAACCGGCTGGTGCTGGAAGCCGCCCTGCCCTGGCGCGATGCCGCCCTGCTCCGGGCGCTCGGGCGCTACCTGCGCCAGCTGCGCATCCGCTACGGCCAGGACTACATGGCCGGAACGCTGAGCCGGCATCCCGGGATCGCCCGGGCGATCGTCAGCCTGTTCCGGACACGCTTCGACCCGCTGATCGACGGCGACCGGGCCGCACGCGAAGCCGAGACCCGTGCCCTGATCGAGGAGGCGCTCGGCGACGTCACCAGCCTGGATGACGACCGGATCCTGCGCCGGTTCGTCAATCTGGTCGAGGCCGCGGTGCGGACCAACTTCTTCCAGAAGGCCGAGGGTGATCGCCCCCGGGAGACGATCAGCTTCAAGTTCGCCTGCGCCAAGGTGACGGCGATGCCGCTGCCGCGGCCGTTCTTCGAGATCTTCGTCTATTCGCCCCGGGTCGAGGGCGTGCACCTGCGCTTCGGCTACGTCGCCCGCGGCGGCCTGCGCTGGTCCGACCGGCCGGAGGATTTCCGCACCGAGATCCTGGGCCTGGTGAAGGCGCAGCAGGTCAAGAACGCCGTGATCGTGCCTGTGGGCGCCAAAGGCGGCTTCTTCCCCAAGCGCCTGCCCCCGGCCTCGGACCGGGCGGCCTGGATGCAGGAGGGCACCGAGAGCTACCGGCTGTTCATCCGCACCCTGCTCGAACTCACCGACAACATCGTGGATCAGGCGATCGTGCCGCCGCCGGACACGGTGCGGCACGACCCCGACGACGCCTACCTAGTGGTGGCGGCCGACAAGGGCACCGCCACCTTCTCGGACATCGCCAACGCGCTTTCCCTGGAGAAGGGCCATTGGCTCGGCGACGCCTTCGCGTCCGGCGGAAGCCAGGGCTACGACCACAAGGGCATGGGCATCACCGCCCGGGGTGCCTGGGAGGCGGTGCGCCGCCACTTCCGCCAGATCGACATCGACGTCCAGACCGACCCGATCACCGTGGTCGGAGTCGGCGACATGTCCGGCGACGTGTTCGGCAACGGCATGCTGCTGTCCGAGAGCATCCGCCTGGTGGCGGCCTTCGACCACCGCGACATCTTCCTCGACCCGAACCCCGACGCGGCGAAGAGCTTCGCCGAGCGTAAGCGCCTGTTCGACCTCGGCCGCTCGTCCTGGGCGGATTACGACACGGCGCTGATCTCGCAGGGCGGCGGCGTGTTCGCGCGCAGCCTCAAGACCGTGCCGCTTTCTCCGGCCGTCCAAGCCGCCCTGGGGTTCGACCGGGCCGAGGCGACGCCGACCGAGCTGATGCAGGCAATCCTGAAGGCGCCGGCCGACCTGCTCTGGTTCGGCGGCATCGGCACCTACGTCCGCGCCACCGCCGAGACCGACGAGGATGCCGGCGACCGCGCCAACGACGCCGTGCGCATCACCGGGCCGGAGCTGCGGGTGAAGGCTGTCGGCGAGGGGGCCAATCTCGGCCTCACCCAACGCGGGCGCATCGAGGCGGCCCGGGCTGGGATCCGGCTCAACACCGACGCGATCGACAATTCCGCCGGCGTGAACACCTCCGACGTCGAGGTGAACATCAAGATCGCCCTCATGGTCCCCGAGCGGGATGGGCGGCTCGACTATGCGGCGCGCAACACATTGCTCGCCACGATGACCGACGAGGTCGGACGGTTGGTGCTGCGCAACAACGAATTGCAGACCCTCGCCCTGTCGCTCGCCCAGCGCGGCGGCCTCGGCGAGACCGGCTTCGCGATGCGCACCATGCAGGCGCTGGAGGCCGAAGGGCGCCTCGACCGCGCCGTGGAATACCTGCCCGACGATGCGACGATCACCGAGCGGATGCGCCGCGGCGAGGGGCTGACCCGGCCGGAATACGCCGTGCTGCTCGCCTACGGGAAGCTGTCGCTGCACGACGCGATCCTGGCCAGCACGGTGCCGAACGACCCGTATTTCGATCGCGAATTGCAGCGCTACTTCCCGAAGGCGCTCCGCGAGCAGTTCCCCGATGCCGTGAAGGGCCACCGGCTGCGCCGCGAGATCATCTCGACGGCGCTCGCCAACATCATCGTCAACCGCGGCGGCCCGTCCCTGGTCACCCGGCTGATCGACGGCACCGGGGCGGACGCCGCGACCATCGCCAAGGCCTACGCGATCACCCGCGACGCCTTCGGACTGATGGAGTTGAACCTCGCTATCGACGGTTTGGGCGGCGGCCTGTCCGGACAGGACCAGCTCGGCCTCTATGCCGAGGTGCAGGGCCTGCTTACCAACCGGATCGTCTGGTTCATTCGCAACCTCGACTTGACCGGGGGTCTCGCCCCCCTGGTTGCGCGCTACCGTGACGGCGTAGCGGCCGTGGAGGCGGCGTTGCCGAAGGTGCTCGACGCCGAGGCGCTCACCGCCATCGGCAACCGCGCGTCGGAGCTCGAAGGCCACGGCATGGCCCGGCAGCAGGCCCGGCGGCTCGCCTCCCTCGACGCCCTGATATCCGCGCCCGACATCGTCCGCGTCGCCGAGGCCAGCGGCCGCCCGGTCGAGGAGGTGGCGGCGACGCATTTCGCCCTGGAACACGCGTTCCGCCTCGACGAGCTCGCCGCCGCGGCGCGAACCGTGCCGGTGGCCGATACGTTCGACCGGGTCGCGCTGGAGCGCGCGGTGGCCGGCATCGCCGCCGCGCACCGCAAGCTCACGGCCGAGGTGGTGGCCGATCTCGGCGCCGGGCCCGAGGCGGTCGAGGCCTGGGCCAAGGCCCGGGGCGCGCCGCTGGTCCGCATCCGTGATGCTGTCGACGCGATCAGCGCCTCGGGCCTCACTGTCTCAAAGGCCACGGTGGCGGCGAGCCTGCTCGGCGATCTGGTCCGGGCGGATTGAAGGGTCGCCCGGTGGTCAGGCGCCCGGCGTCGAGGCGGAGAAAATCCGGCGGCCGCTTCGGCTGACGGCGGTGACCGTCAGGCCGAGGCCCAGGATCGAGACGGCGGCTGCGAGCAAGGGAAGCTGGCCGTAGCCCGCCCCGAACGTCAGGGCGGTGCCGCCGATCCAGGCGCCGGTGGCGTTGCCGAGGTTGAACGCACCCTGATTCAGCGTAGAGGCAAGGTTCGGCGCGTCGCTGGCGGCCTCGACCACCCAGATCTGCAGCGGCGAGACCAGCGCGAAGGCGAGGCCGGACCACAGGACCAGCACGGCGACGGTCGGGATGGCGTGGTGGGCGACCGCCGCCAGGACCAGCAGCACCGCGACGATGCCGATGAACCCGCCGATGATCGTGGCCATCAGGCCCCGATCGGCGAAGTGGCCGCCCGCGAGGTTGCCGACCGTGAGGCCGATACCGGCGGCGAACAATACCCCGGTGACGCCCTGCGACGAGAACCCGGTCACGCCGGTGAGGAACGGCGTGATGTAGGTGAACACCGTGAAGAAGCTGACCGAGGAGAGGGTCGAGATCAGCATCGGCCGCAGCACCGGCCAGCGCCCCAGCGCCCGGAACTCCTTGACCAGGCCGCCGCGGGTACCGGGCAGGCCGGCGGGCACGAACAGCTGGATCGCCAGCCCGGCCAGCAGGCCGATCACCACCACGGCCCAGAAAGTCGAGCGCCATCCGGTGACCTGACCCAGGGCCGTTCCCAACGGCACACCGAGGACGTTGGCCAGGGTCAGCCCGGCGAACATCAGCGAAACCGCCTGGGTCCGCTTCTCGCGCGGCACCAGATCGCGCGCCACCACGGCGCCGATGCCGAAGAACGCCCCGTGCGCGAAGGCGGTGACGATCCGGGCCGCCATCAGCAGGCCGTAGCTCGGCGCCAAGGCGCAGCCGACGTTGCCGATCAGGAAGACCGCCATCAGGGCGAGCAGGGCCGTCTTCCGGGGCAAGCCCGCGGTGGCGATCGCCACGATCGGCGCGCCGACAACGACGCCCATGGCGTAGCCGGACACGAGGTAGCCGGCCTGTGGGATGGTGACACCGAAGCCGTGCGCCACCTCCGGCAACAGGCCCATGATGACGAATTCGGTGGTGCCGATGCCGAATGAAGCGACGGCAAGGGCGAGGATCGGCAGGGACAGCACGTCGGCTTCCTTCGTTCAGACGGCGGGCGTCGCGTTGTGCAACGCAGCATGATGAAGGATGGAGCAGCGCGCGCTTTTGCATAGCGATGCACACGCGACGCACGGTTGCGCCGCGCGCAAGGTGTCGGCCGTCGATCCCGGGCGATCAGGCCCGAGTGCTGCCGCGCTCGATCAGCCGAGGCGGGATCAGCACGCGCTCGCCGAGGGCGGTTTCAGGCCCGGACATCCGGGCGATCATGGCCAGCGCCGCCTCGACCAATGCCGGCACGTCCTGGTCGAAGCTCGTGAGATCGTAGCCGCTCCACCCCGCCGCCGGAATGTCGTCGTAGCCGATCACGCGGACCTCGTCGGGGACGCTACGGCCAGCGCGCCGCAGCGCGTCAATCGCGCCCAGAGCGCAGAGGTCGTTGGCGCAGAAGACGCCGTCGAACGGGGCGTCCGCGCGGATCCGCATCGCCGCCTCGGCGCCGCCCTCATACGTGTAGGCGGATCCCGCGACGTGCGGCTCCGGCAGTCCTGCCGCGCGCAGTCCGTCGCGAAAGCCCGCGAGCCGCTCGGCGCTGGCCGGGCTGTCCGCCGGACCGGCGAGGAAGGCCGGATGGCGCACGCCCCGGTCGTGAAGGAGCGCGGCGGCCTGCCGACCTCCCAGCGCGTTGTCCGAGCCGACCGAGCCGATGCGCTCGGCCGTCACCGGGGTATTGAACGAGACGACCGGGATTCGAGAGGCCGAGAGCGTCTCGGCGGCGTCCTGCGACAGGACCGCCAGGGCGCTGACGATCGCATCGACCCGGTACTGGGCGAGGCGCGCGGCAACGGCATCGAGGGTGTAGTCGCTGTCGACCGGGACCAGCACGATCTGGTTGCCGGCTTCCCGGAGCCGCGCCGCAAAGATCTGGACGACGCGCGCGTAGAACGCGTTCTCCAGGCCCCCGACCACGAGGGCCACGAGGCCCGACCGATCGGTCAGCATGATCCTGGGGATCAGGCTCGGCTGAAAGCCCAGGGTCTCGGCCGCCGCCAGGACCTTGTCGCGGGTCCGGGCCGACACGCTGGCACCCGGCGTGAAGGTGCGGGACACCGCCGATTGCGAGACCCCGGCGAGGCGGGCGACCTCGACCGATGTCGGGTAGCGCTTCAAGACCATGATGTGCGTGCATCGCTTCGGGAGAGAACGCGCTTAGAGCGTGTTATGAACCTGTCATAAGTCGTTCGGCCTGTTTCAGCATGAGACAGACGAAGGCGACCATATGAAGTCCTGCCAGCGTGCTGGCATAACGCTCGTAATCCTTGACCAGGCGCCGACAGCGCGTCGCCCAGGCGAAGGACCGCTCCACCACCCAGCGACGCGGCAGCAGGATAAACCCGCGTTTGGCCTCGGGCGCCTTGACCACCTCCAGGGCGATACCGTGCGCCTGGGCCGCGTCCGCCGCCCGCGCGCCGGTGTAGCCCTGATCGACGAAGCCCGTCTCGACGCTTCCGTCCGTCTCCGCTTGCACAGCGCCGGTCAGGCGATCGACCTCGCCGCGATCGTCGGCATCGGCCGGGGTGACATGCAGCGCCACCACGTGGCCTGGCGTGTCCACCGCCAGATGCACCTTCGAACCGCGCTTGCGCTTGGCCCCGTCGTAGCCCGCCCGCTCGCCGCTCTCGGGCGAGGACCGCAGCGTCCGGCTGTCCAGGATCACCGCAGACGGCTCCGGCTTGCGATCCCCTGCCATGCGTAGAACCGCCCGTAGATCCCCGGCCACATCGGTGAAGCACTCCGCAGCCAGCCAGCGCTGCGTCTGCTGGTACACCGCCGCCCACGGCGGCAGGTCGTGCGGCATGAACCGCCACGGCGCCCCCGTCTTCACGATGAACCGCAAGCCGTTGAACACCTCGCGCAGGTCGTGGTCACGCTGGCCCGAACTCTCCCGCAGCAGCGCCAGATACGGCGCAACCAGCGCCCATTCCTCATCGGACACGTCAGAGGGATAGCCGGCACGACCTGCGCTCATGCCCAAAAACGCAAACCTCACCCATTCAGTTCATAACAGCCTCTAGGTTGCGCGCCCCGTCCGGCGTGTCACGCTCCGAAGCGTCCCCTGTCAAACGGAGGCCGTGCGTCCGGGTCGAATCCTACTCGGCTGGGACCTTCTTGCGTCCCCGCGTCTTCGGTGCGGTCGGAGCCGGCTCCTCCGGCGCAGGCGCGGCCGCCGCTCCCCGGGACTTGCGCCGTTGCTGGCCGAGGCCGAGGGCGCGGGCGAGTTCGGATCTCTGGGCCGAGTAGCTCGCCGCCGTCATCGGGTAGTCCCGCGGCAAGCCCCATTTCTCGCGATACGCCTCCGGGCTGAGCCCGCGCAGCGTCAGATGGCGGCGCAACGTCTTGTAGGGCTTACCGTCTTCGAAACTGACGATGTAGTCGTGCGTGATGGATTTCCGGATCTGCGCCGGGCTCATCTTTTCCACGACGGTCGTCGTCGATGACCCCGAAGCCGCGAGGCTGTTCAGGGCCGCGTGTATGCCGCCGATCAACCCTGGAAGTTCCGAGGGTGGCACCGAATTGTTGGACACATAGGCCGCGATGATATCGACCGCTAGGTCAATGTGTTCGGCCTGCTCAGCTTCAGCGCTATCGTTCACGTTGAACCTCTGTCGTAGCAACTATCCGGTGCGGCGTATCCCGTACGGAATATGACGAATTCTGGGATAGGCTAACGGATCCGCGATAAAAGCTCAATCGCAACTTTCTTGCAGTATCGAAATTTAGGAGTGACTGCACCGGGGCTGTAACAGCCGTCGGGGCTCGGTGTTGACCGCGCATTAACCAAGCGGGCGCTAGCTTGCGTTAACCATATCGGCGACCGCGCAGGCGGCGGCGTGATCTGTTGATCCCGGCTCTTGGCGCCCGGGGCTTAGGTGGAGGCCAAGAACAGGTGCGGATGGCGGGCGCTGATCGGCGGCGACGGCAGGAGATGCGGCTCGCCTTTGCGGCGCTGACGCTCGCGCTCTCCGCATCGCCGTCCGCAGGCCAGCGCTTCGACGCGATCAGCCCGGTCACCGGCCAACCCGACAATCCCGGGATCGGGCAGGACACGGCGCCCAACGGCCTTCCCGCGCTCCGGCGGCGCGTGCCGGACGGACTGTCCCGCGACGACGGACCCGCATCCACCGGTGGTGACGCCACGAGCGGCGAGCGGACCGGCGGCGACAGCCTGCGCTCCCCCCTCTCCCCGGCGATCCCGACCCAGACTCAGCCGGGGCTCTCGCAGCTCGGCACCCGCATCACCGGCGGCGGCCAGCGCACTGGTGGGTCCACCACGGCCCCAAACAACCGGACGCCGTCGAGTCTGCTGCGCACCCGCGCCGCGCCGCCCCGGCGCATCGGCTCCCCGACCCGCCGGGTCACCCAGGAGGTGACACAGGTTCCGGCCCCCGCTCTGCGCCTGACCCCGGTGGTTCAGCAGGCCGTCGTCGGCGTGCCGGTGTCGCAGGTCCTGGCGTCGCGCCCGATCCTTCCGCTCTTCGCGATCACTCCGGCGCTAGGTCTGCTGACGCCCGGCTTCATCCTCGGCACGGACCTGGCGCGGCCGATCCCGACCGACCCGGCCTACGCACCGATCGGCTATCGGATCGGGACCTTCACGGTGCTGCCGAGCTTCACGCAGAGCATCGGGTACGATTCGAACCCGGACCAGACCAGCCGTCAGCTCGCCAAGGGATCGGTGGCCCTGCGTACCGAAGCGGCCGTCGACTTCCGCAGCGACTGGTCGTCGAGTTCGTTCCAGGGAGCGCTACGCGGTTCCTACCTGGAGACGCCCCAGAACGAGGCCGCCAGCCGGCCGGCCGCGGACGGAACGGTGCGCCTGCGTATCGACGTCAACCGCGACCTTCACGTCGATGCCGAAGGCCGGTTCTTGGTCGACACGCAGCGCACGTCGAGCCCGAACCTGCAGGCAGCCGCGGCGACCAGCCGGCCGCTGCTCGCGGTCTACGGCACGTCCCTCGGTGCCACGGAGACGTTCAACCGGCTTTCCGTGACCCTGCGCGGCTCGGTCGATCGCTCCCAGTTCGACAACGCTCAGCTCCCGGGCGGCGTGACCATCAACCAGGCCGACCGCAACCTGAACCAGTACAGCCTGCAGCTGCGCACGGCCTACGAGGTCAGCCCGGACCTGAGTCCATTCGTGGACCTCCTCGGCGATACCCGCGTCTACGACCTGCGCCGCGACACCAACGGCATTCAACGCGATTCCGACGGCATCGCACTCATGGTCGGAGCGAGCTTCGGGCTGGCCCGCTCGATCACTGGCGAAATCTCCGCCGGCATCCAGCACCGCTCCTACGTCGACCCGTCTTTGCGGGCGATCGACGCGCCGCTGGTCAATGCCGCGCTGGTCTGGTCCCTCAGTCCGCTCACCACGGTCCGCCTCACCGCGGCGACGGGTGTGACCGAGACCACCGTGCTCGGCTCCAGCGGCATCTTCACCGAGGTCGCGACCCTGGAGCTCCAGCACGATCTGCTGCGCAACCTGTCGATCGTCTTCGGGGGCTCGTTCCTGAAGAACGACTATCAGGGCAGCACCATCCGCGAGAACGGCTTCTCCGCCACGGCGCGCCTCGACTACCGGTTTACACGCTGGCTGACCTTGCGCGGCACCTACATCTACCAGCAGATCGACAGCACGGTGGCGGGCTCAAGCTTCCGCGACAACACCTTCCTGCTCGGCGTGCGCGTGAATCCCTGAACCACCCTCAGAATCGCTCGACCCAGGGGCGCAGCTCGAGCTCCGTCGTCCAGGCGCTGCGGTCCTGGCGCAGCAGGTCGCGGTAGGCGCGGGCGATGGCATCCGGATCGAGATGGCTGTCGGGGGCGTCCACCGGCTCACCGCCGCGCGCCGGGTTCCGGATGGCGCCATCGATCACCACGTGGGCGACATGGATGCCCTGCGGCTGCAGCTCGCGGGCGAGGCTCTGGCCGAGTCCCCGCAGGGCGAACTTGCCCATCGCGAAAGGCGCTGAGCCGGCAAAGCCCTTCACGCTGGCCGACGCGCCTGTGAGCAGGATCGCCCCGTGCCGGTGCGGCAGCATCCGGCGTGCTGCCGCCTGCGCCACCAGAAAGCCGCCATACGCGGACACCATCAGCGACTGCGCCACCGCTGCCGGATCGAGGTCGACCACCGGGCCGCGCAGCCGACCGCTGGCATTGTAGACCACCACGTCGGGCGGGCCACCCAGCGCCGGCTCCATCCGGGCGAACAGGGCCTCGACCTGGCCGGGGTCGCTCGCATCGCAGGCGTGGATTGCGGCGCCGGTCTCGGCCGCCAGCGCGGCGAGCTTGTCGATATTGCGGGCCGCGAGGCCGACCTTCAGCCCGTCCACCGCCAGCAGTCGGGCGAGCGACGCGCTGAGGCCCGAGCCGGCTCCGACGATCAGCGCGCGGGAATAATGCGGTGTCATGGGCGGACGCTCCGTTCGATCCTGTGAGGATGCCGCGCGGCGCCGCTTCTTCAAGCCCTCGCTCGCTTCAGCCCTCACGCGCGGCGCACGGCGAAGAACCTGCGCAGCAACAGGGCCGCCTCGGTCTCGCGGAACCCGCCATAGACCTCCGGGGCGTGGTGGCAGGTCGGCTGGTTGAAGACACGCGGGCCGTGCTCGACGCCGCCGCCCTTGGGATCGGGGGCGCCGTAATAGAGCCGCCGGATCCGGGCGAACGAGATCGCGCCGGCGCACATCGGACATGGTTCGAGGGTGACGTAGAGATCGCAGCCGGTCAGGCGCTCGTCGCCGATGGCCGCACAGGCGGCGCGGATCGCCAGGATCTCGGCGTGGGCGGTCGGATCGTGCAGGGCCCGCGGCTGGTTATGGGCGACGGCCAGCACCACGCCGTCGCGCACGATCACCGCCCCGACCGGAACCTCGCCGGCCTCAGCGGCCGCGCGCGCCGCTGTGAAAGCACGGTCGAACGCCCCCGCGGTGTTCGCGGTTTCGTGCTCAGCGTCCTGGATCGGATCGACCGTCACGGTGTTTATCACCCCATCGCCGGGACAGGCACCGACCGGCGCCGGAAACCGATCCAGGTCAATGTTAATGCCTGGAACATTCCCCTCATCGTCACCGTTGCCTTTACGATTGCGGCGCCGCCGCGAGAGATTGTACGGAAGGAAACGCCATGAGCAGCACCACGGACAAGATCAAGGGCGCCGCCAACGAGGCCCTCGGCAAGGCCAAGCAGGGCCTGGGCGACGTGACCAACAATGACAAGATGAAGGCTGACGGCGCGGCTCAGGAGCTCAAGGGCAAGGCCCAGAGCACCGTGGGCGACGCCAAGGGCGCCGTGAAGTCGGCCACCGACAAGATCTGATCGTTCAGGCTAGATCTGATCGCTCGGGCAAGATCTGATCCTTGAGGATCGATGGGATCGGAATCCACATCTCGCGGGTTCCGATCCTGAACCGGCTGAACTTCGCGAGGATGCCATGATCGGTTGGGCTATCACGTTTCTCGTCGTCGCCCTCGTGGCGGCGCTCCTGGGTTTCGGCGGCATCGCCGGCACGGCCGTCGAGGCGGCCAAGATCGTCTTCTTCGTGGCGATCGCCCTGTTCCTGATCTCCGCCGTGTTCGGGGTGATGCGGGGGAGATCCCCGAGGCTTTGAACGGCGCTCCGCGGCGCGGATCTTTCGGGGCGGTCCGGCCGGGCCGCCCCTTTTGCGTTCGCGGGCTGCGCGTTGTCAGGTTGTGCATCCGTGGATGCTCAACCCGTCTCGCCTGTCCGGGCCGGCTCTGATATGGCCGGCTCATGAGTGACTTGCCGAAAGACGACGGTCCGGGGGCTTCTGCCCAGCCGGACACCGACACCACGCGGACCGAGCGCTGGACGCCCGCAACCGACGCGGGCAGCGAATCCGAGACGAAGCCGAAGGGTAAGTCTTCGCAGAGCGAACCGCGGCCGCCTCAGCAGCCGGTCGCTGCCGAGCCCGTTGCCGAGGACGCCGCCGAGGCCGCGGAACCGGAGGCCGAGGCGCCGACCCCTCCGGGCGAACGCATCGCCAAGGCGATGGCGCGGGCGGGCATCGCCTCCCGCCGCGACGCGGAGGCGATGATCCTGGCCGGTCGCGTGAGCGTCAACGGCGAGACCCTGACCTCCCCGGCGCGAAACGTCTCCGACGACGATACGATCCTGATCGACGGCGAGCGCATGCCGGCGCGCGAGCGCAGCCGCCTGTGGATCTTCCACAAGCCGCGCGGCCTCGTGACCACGGCCCGGGACCCGGAAGGCCGCCAGACGGTGTTCGAAGTCCTGCCCGAAGATCTGCCACGGGTGGTCGCGGTCGGCCGGCTCGACATCAACACCGAAGGCCTGCTGCTTCTCACCAACGACGGCGGTCTCGCGAAGGTGATCGCCCATCCCGATACCGGCTGGCTGCGCCGCTACCGCGTCCGCGCCCACGGCGACACCGACCAGGCCCAGCTCGACAAGCTGGCGAAGGGCGTGACCATCGACGGGATGGAGTACGGCCCAATCGAGGCGACCCTCGATCGCGTCCAGGGCGACAACCTCTGGCTCACGCTAGGCTTGCGCGAGGGCAAGAACCGCGAGGTCAAACGCATCCTCGAGCATCTCGGCCTTTCGGTGAACCGGCTGATTCGCCTGTCGTTCGGGCCGTTCCAGCTCGGCGACCTCGAAGTCGGCCTGGTCGAGGAGGTGCGCATGCGCGTGCTGAAGGACCAGCTCGGCAAGGCGCTGGCCGAACAGGCCGGGGTCGATTTCGAGAGCCCCGTGCGCGAGCCGATCGGCGCCTTCGGCAGCCCCAAGAAGGCCGAGCGCGCATCGGCGCCCTCGAGCACCCGCAATGCCGCGCGTCCCGCGCCGGCACCCCGGGTCTCGACCGGTGGGGCTGGCTCCGGTCCGCGCCGCTCCGCGTGGCGGTCGGATGAGGAATCCGGCAAGCCGCGGGCGGCCCGCGTACCGCGCCGGGGCGAGGATCCCCGCGCGTCCCAGGCAGCCGCGGCCGAGCGCGGTCACGAGCGGGTCGGCTCGATTCGCACCGGTGATCGTCGCGTCGTGGTCGAGCGCCTGTCGGCGAGCCCGGTTGCGCCGGCGCCGGAGGAGCAGCCCCGGCGTCGCTACGCCGATCGCGGCGCCCCCGATGGCGCACAGCGGGGCGCGCCCGGCCGCTCGGATCGCGAGAGCTGGGGCAATCGCGGGCCGGCTCCGCGGATTGACAGAGGTGCGAGCGATCGGCCGGGGTTCGGTGACCGTTCCGGGCCACGCGACGCCCCCCGGGGCGCGCCTGGCCGACGGGACGACGCGCGACGGGACGACACGCGACGGGACGATCGCCGTGACGGCAGGCCGCCCGAACGCCGGGATCGGCCGTTCGGAGGTTCGACTGCAGACGGCCCGCCCCGCGGCAATGGCGGTTTCCGGAGCGAGCGCTCCGGCCCTGGGGGCAAGCCGGCCTTCGGCGGACCGAAGCCGGCGGGCGCGCGACCCGGCGGCAAGCCCGGTGGATTTGGCGGCAAGCCCGGCGGGTTCGCGGGGAAGAGCGGGGGCTTCGCCGGGAAAAGCTCTGGCGGTTTCGGGGGCAAGAGTGCTGGCGGGTTTGCCGGCAAGGGCCCGGGCGGCAAGCCGGGCGGGCGTCCGGGCGGCTTCAAGGGCGGCGGCAAGCCCGGCGGCGGTGGTGGCGGCGGTGGCGGTCGTCCGCCGCGCGGAGGCCGATGAGGATCGTCGGCGGCGCGTGGCGCGGCCGCAAGCTCGCGACCCCGCGCTCCGACGCGATCCGGCCGACCTCCGACCGGCTCCGGGAATCGCTGTTCAACGTGCTGACCCACGCCTACGACGAGGTCGTCGCCGGGGCGCGGGTGCTGGACCTGTTCGCCGGCACTGGAGCGCTGGGCTTCGAAGCGCTGTCGCGCGGCGCGGCCTACGCCCTGCTGGTCGATGAGGGGGCCGAGGCCCGGGCGGTGATCCGGTCGAACATCGAGGCGTTCGGCGCCGAGGGCGTGACTCGGCTGTTCCGGCGCGACGCGACGCGCCTCGGTCCGGCCGGGACCACGGCTCCGTTCTCGCTGGTCTTCTGCGATCCACCGTACAATCGTGGGCTTGCGCCCCAGGCGCTGGCAAGCGCGGCCGGCGGGGCCTGGCTGTCGCCGGGCGCCCTGGCCGTGGTGGAGGAGGCGGAGGGCGTTCAACTGGACTGGCCCGAGAACTTCACCGCGCTGGAGCGGCGGGTCTACGGCGACACGGCGGTATCGGTGGCGCGCTTCGCCGGCTGACGGCGCGTCGGTCGCGAACGCCCGCCCCGCGTTCGGGCCTGAAATGTATCGCGAGCCAGATCGCCGGCGGATCAGCCTGTTCGACGCGGTGCCGACGACGGGGCTCGATCAGGACGGTTCGCGAGTTCACACGGTTCGCCGGCTCCGTCTCGTCGGCCAAGCGCAACGCGGGAGATCTCTCGCAAGCATCGCAACCCCTTCGCCATGGGGCTGGTCGTCTTCGAATCCAGGCGGGCTCGCCTGTCCCGTCGAAACGATGTGCTCAGCGCAGCCCCAGCGCCGACTACCGAACGGTGACGACGTCCTCAGAGGCCGCAAGGTCGCGATCGGCGTAGAGGTTCGTCAGGTCCAAAGCAGACATCGCCGTCGCCTCCAGAAACAACTTCGCGAGACGACGTGTGCGAACGGCCGGGGCCGGTCAGCCGATGTCGGTCAGGCTATCAGGCCGACGGTGCGGCGGCGCCGTTGGTGACAATCCGCTGCGGGGCGCTGTCCGCGGCAGCGGGACCATGGCCGATCCGGGCCGCGGACTTCACGAGCGCAATGACGTCCCGGCGCATCTGATCGTCGCCGATCTGGTTGTAGGCGCGGAGCAGTTCCACGGCACCGGCGATCCGGAGCAGCGTCGGGCCGTTCTCGGAGGCGGCCTCCGGCTCGGGTTCAAAGAAGCTTGAGACCGGGACGCCGAGGCGCTCGGCAATCGCCTGAAGGCGCCCCGCGCCGACGCGGTTCTTGCCGGTCTCGTACTTCTGGACCTGCTGGAAGCTGACGCCCAGCGCGCTCGCCAGTGCGGATTGGCTCAGCCCGTTGGCCGCGCGCAGGAACGCGATGCGGCTGCCGACCCCGTGATCGATGGCCGTGGTCTGTTTCGGCTTGGGGGTTGGGTTGGACATGGTGGAGAGTCCGAACTTCTTCAGGTTGCGGCAGGCGTGTGGTCGTGCGGAACTTAGCCGCCGCTCACAACCCACAGGTGCAACATTGAGCGGCCAAGGTCCAGCCGAGCCGCATGTTGATGCCACAGTGCAGCCGAGTGTGCAACGAATGGTCACGCTTGCGCGACCATGCAGTGTGAGCATAGCCGCCTCGGTTTCTCAATGACTTCAAGGCGATCGACACAGAGTGCGACGGCCCATCAATTCTGACGACACCGACTACGCAGACGGGGACTTCTCGCAACCGGTCGCCTTTGCACGATTGCCTACTGCGCAAGTGATTCGGTTTTGCCTAAACTGACGGGATGCGGATCGGCGCCGATGCGCTCGGCGCGGATCCTTGACGATCACGCGGCCGGGCCGAGCCAGTCGGTGACGATGCGAAGTTGTTCCGCGTCGAGCAAGGCCGGGGCGTGGCCGCAATCCGGGATCTCGATGCGCTCGGTGGGCGGGCCACGCCGGCTCATCTCGTCCGCGGTCGAGGCGAGGAGCAGCTCCGAGCGCTCGCCGCGCAGCAGCAGGACCGGGCAGGTGATCGCGTCCCAGTCGCGCCACATGCTGACGCTGTAGACCCGGCCCGGCCGGAAGGCGTCACCGATGCCGGGATCGTAATGCGGGCGCCAGCCGCCGTTGGGCTCGGGGAAGAAGCTGTGCTTGGCGATATGCCGCCACTGTTCGTCCGTGAGCGGGCCGAAGGCTGCCAGGACGGTCCGAAGCCGCGACTCGCCCGAGGCCAAGTTGTGGTGAAGCCGCGGAGCATCGCGCAGCCGTGAGCCGATATGGCGGATCGGCGCCCAGGGCAGGAACGGCCCGATATCGTTGATCACCATCCGGCGTATCGGGGTGTTGGCGGAGGCCGCCAGCACCATCCCGGTGAGGCCGCCGAGCGACGTGCCGACCCAGTCGATCTTGCCCGTGATCCGCAGGTGACCGATCAGCGCCGCCATGTCGGCGGCGTATTGGGGCAGGCCGTAGAGTTCCGGATCCTTGAGCCAGCCGCTCAACCCACGCCCGGGCAAATCGGGACAGACCACCCGGTAGCCCATCTTCGCCAGCATGTAGCCGAGGGGATCGAAGTCCCTGCCCTGCCGGCTCAGGCCGTGGACGCACACGACCACGTGCGGGCTGTCCGGGTCGCCCCATTCGACATACGCGATCCGGTGGAAGTCATGCGGCGCGTAGGCGGCGAAATGACCGGTCCGGAACGGAACGTCGGCGCGGCTGAGGTCGTCGAGGCGCGGCATCGCCTCGGGCGCGCCCGCTTCAGGCCTCTCGGCGGCGGAGGAGGTCACGGGGTATCCGTGCGGGATGCGGCCTCACGCGCCAGGCGGGTCGTAGTCTGGTGCAGGTCGACCATCTGGTCGGTGAGGCGACGCGACTGCTCCTGCATGAACGTCACGTGCAAAGCCGCCATCTCGCGGGCGTCGGCCGCCTTCGCGAGGCGCTCGGCGAAATCCAGTGAGGCGCGGACGTTGGTGTCCGAGGCGACCAGCATGCGGTGCCCGATCTCCCGCATCGCCGCCATCGAGTGGCCGGCATTGTCCTCGAACGCGTTGTAGAGGCGCGCCCCGGCGGCCTCCCATTGCTCGCGCATCCTGCGGGTGCCCGCGACGTTGCTGTCGGAAAGCTGGTGCGCGGTCTCCCGGCTCGAGCCCATGACCGAGCGCCAGCCCTCGAACGTCTGGGCCATCGAGGTTTCGAAGGCGTTCAGCGCCATCTCGCCGGCCTCGGCGAAGTGTTCGTAGGCCTCGCGAACCCGCGCAAGACTGCCCTCGGCCATCTCGCGCCCGGCCTGTGGCGGCCGAACCATCGGCAGATTGTCGTCCTTCACGAGCTCCTCCCCCCGTCGACTGCCATGACCGCCCGGTCAGGCACCGGGTCCGGCATCCGTCAGGGCGGGGCCGCCGTCAACCGCAGCGGCGTGACAGACCTCGGACCGCCCCGCCGGGTACTCCGCGCCCGTGCGGCCCATGATGACCGGCACCGGCTGTAACCAGCGCCCCGATTGACAGTCCGGAGGGACGCGACGTCATCTCTCTGCCTGCGCACGCCACGCCAGCCGCCCGATCAGAAGGCCCACCGATGACGGAGACAGTTCCGCCCCAAGCGGGCGCCCGGGACTCCGATTCTCATCCGTTCGAGACCGGGCTCGACCGGAGCCCGGCGAACTACGTCCCGCTCACGCCGGCCAGCCTGCTGGCCCGGGCCGCCGCCTCCGTCGGGGCGCGGGTCGCGGTCATTGATGGGGATCGCCGCCTGTCCTACGCCGAGTTGTACGCGCGGTGCCGCCGGCTCGCCTCCGGCCTGGCCGGGCGCGGGATCGGGCACCTCGACACGGTGGCGATCCTGGCGCCCAACGTACCCGAGATGATCGAGGCGCATTTCGCCGTGCCGATGCTGGGCGCGGTGCTGAACCCGCTCAACACCCGCCTCGATCCGGCGACGATCGCGTTCTCCCTCGACCATGGCGGCGCCCGGGTGCTGATCGTGGAGGCTGAGTTCGGTGCGCTGGCCGCCCGGGCGCTCGCCGACCGCGCGAAGCCGCTCCTGGTCGTGGAGATCGGCGCCACCGGCATCGCCGGCGCGGTCCCGTACGCGACCCTGCTCGCCGAGGGCGACCCGGACTATGCCTGGCCCGGGCCGGCCGACGAGTGGCAATCGCTCTGCCTGCTCTATACGTCGGGCACCACCGGCGATCCGAAGGGCGCGATCTACAGCCATCGCGGCGCCTACCTGCAGGCGCTCGGCAATGCGGTCACGTTCGGCCTCACCACCGAGAGCGCCTATCTCTGGACCCTGCCGATGTTCCATTGCAGCGGCTGGTCGTACCCCTGGGCGAGCGTGGCGGCCTGTGCGACGCAGATCTGCCTGCGCAAGGTCGAGCCGGCGGCGATTTTTTCGCTGATCGCCCAGCACCGCGTGACGCATTTGTGCGGCGCGCCGATCGTGCTCTCGATGATCGCCCACGCGCCGGCCTCGACCCGCGTGCCTTTCCGGCATCGGGTGCGCTGCGCGGTGGGCGGGGCCGCGCCATCCTCGACCATCATCCGCACCATGGAGGAACTCGGCTTCCAAGTGACGCACCTCTACGGCGCCACCGAGAGTTACGGCCCCGCCACCGTCTGCCTGGAACAGCCCGACTGGGCCGACCTCCCGGAGCAGGACCGCTACGCCCGGATGGCGCGCCAGGGCGTCGCGCTGGCGACCCTGGAGGGCGTCGTCGTGTTCGATGCCGCCACCGACCGGCCGGTGCCGCAGGACGGCACCACGGTCGGCGAGATCTGCCTGCGCGGCAACACTGTGATGAAGGGCTATCTCGGCAACCCCGAGGCCACCGCGCGGGCGCTGGCCGGAGGCTGGTACCGCACCGGCGACCTCGCGGTCTGGCACCCAGACGGCTCCGTGGAGATCAAGGACCGGGCCAAGGACATCATCATCTCGGGTGGCGAGAACATCTCCAGTCTCGAGGTCGAGGAGGTGCTGATGCGCCATCCCGCCGTGATGCTGGCGGCCGTGGTGGCACGCCCGGATGAAACCTGGGGCGAGAGTCCCTGCGCCTTCCTGGAGATGAAGCCCGGCGCGGCGGCTCCCACCGACCGCGACCTGATCGATTTCTGCCGGGAGCGGATGGCCAGGTTCAAGGTGCCCAGGACGGTGGTGTTCGGCCCCCTGCCGAAGACTTCGACCGGCAAGATCCAGAAGTTCATCTTACGCGAGCAGGCTCGGGAGCTGTCGGATCCTGTCTGACGCCGGGTACCCCAGCGGCCACCTCAACCCGAGGTGCTGCGCAGCTGCCTCGAAGGAATCCTCCAGTTCGTCGAACGATCGCTGGAGGCTTCCTTCTTCGAGGGCCCCGCTTCGCGGCGGCGTCTCAGGGTTAGGCGCTGGGCTGGATGTCTCCCGATATGAGCGTCACGCCGCGGGCTTCGACGGCTTCCAGATGTCGGCGGCGGCCTCCGTCGCGGCGCTGAGGCGGGTGTGCAGTTCCGGGTCGGCATCGCGCGCGCCGGCTCGAATTGTACCGATCAGGTCGTCCAGGGCGTCATGGCCGGCGCCGCCCAGCAGTCGAGCGCCGGTCTCGCCGAGCCGGTCGGCCTGGGCGATCTCCCGGGCAGCGATTCCGATCGCGTTGGCGACCATCAGGGCGACGTAGCGGGGGCGGCCGGTGAGGCCCGGGGCGACCTCCTCGGTCAGCGCCCGGCGGGCGGCGTCGAGGAGAGCGGCGCCGGAGGGTTCGTCCTGCATGCTCAGCTCCAGTTCTCCGGGGCGGTCGCCCGCAAAATCGTGCGTTCCAGCTCGGGCACCATCCGGCCGGTGAGCGCCAGTTCCAATGAGAATTCCCGGCCCGAGACGTGGCGGGCACCCTGTTCCAGGGCGATCACCGCCCAGCGCAGATGCGCCATCACCTCCCAATAGGCGACGCTGTCCGGATCGATGGTCCGGCCGCTCTCCTGCGTGTAACCCCGGTAGAACGACGCCCGGGAGCCGATGCCGCCGGCCTCCAGATCCGTTCGGCCGAACCGCCAGCAGGTTGCGCAGAACCAGCCGAGATCCTGCGCAGGATCGCCCCAGCCGGCGAACTCCCAGTCGAGGATCGCGGTCAGGCCCGACGCATCCACCATGTAGTTGCCGGTGCGGAAGTCGCGATGCACCAGGGACGGCGCCCGACAAGCCGGGGCCCGCACCTCGCCCCAGCGCAGACCCCACTCGATCGCCGGGCGCTTGGCGCCAATCCCGTCGAGGCTGGCACGCAGGCGGGCGATCTCGGCCAATGCCGGCTGCGGCTCGGGCGCCCCGAGGAAGGCGAGTGCAGCCGGCACCTCGCGCGGGTCGAGCGCGGCGTGGATCCGGGCGAGTTCGCGGCCAAGGGTCTCGGCCAGGATCTCCCGGTCACCGCCGAGGCTCAGGTCCTTGGCGATGCGCGGCCCCAGGCCCACGCCCTCGACGAGGCCCATCAGCGCGAAGGGCGCTCCGACGATTGCGGGATCGGCGCAGAAGGCGACCGGCTCCGGCACCCGGACGCCGGCTTTCCAGACCGCGTCCAGGATGTGGAACTCCTCCGTCCGGGAACGGCTCGACGCGATGGTCGCGGCGGCGTCCATGCGCAGCACGAAGCCCCGAACGGTGTCGCCGATCCGGCAACGGACCAGCCGGTTCTCCTGGATCGAGCCGCCGCCGAGGGGTTGGACCGCCTCGATGGCGAGATCCGGACAGCCGAGATGCGAGGCGATCCAGTCGCGCAGCTGCGCCTGTTCCATCCGCTAAAGCCCCGAGACGAGGTGGCCGCCATCGACCGCGACGACGCTGCCGGTCATGTACGAGCCCGCCCCGGAGGCGAGCAACAGCAGCGGCCCATCGAGTTCGGATGCCTCACCCAGCCGGCGCTGCGGGACGCGCTTGATCAGCGCCTTGCCGGGTTCGGATTCGAAGAACGCATCGTTCAAATCGGTGGCGATGTAGCCGGGGGCGAGGGCATTCACCCGGATCCCGTGGCGGGCCCATTCCAGCGCGAGGCTCTTGGTGAGCTGGACGACCCCGGCCTTGGAGGCGGCGTAGGGCGCCAGCCCACCGGCGACCCGCAGGCCGAGGATCGACGCGATGTTGACGATGCTGCCGCCGGAACCATGCCGGACCATGCGCCGCCCGGTCGCCTGCGCGACGAGCCAGACGCCCTTCAGGTTGGTGTCGAGAACGAAGTCCCAATCGGCCTCGTCCAGCTCGAGGGCCGGCTTCGTTGCGGTGACGCCGGCATTGTTGACGAGCACCGCCACGGGCCCGAACCGCGCCTCGGCGGCATCGAGTGCCCGCTCGACGCTCGCGGCGTCGGTGACGTCCATCACGATTGCCTGCGCCTCGCCGCCCTCCCCTTCGACCCGGGCGACGGTCTCGGCCAGCGCGTCGGCCCGGCGGGCGCAGAGCGACAGGCGGGCGCCGGCTTTAGCCAGCGTGCCGGCGAAGTGGCGGCCGAGGCCGCTGGAGGCCCCGGTGACCAGCACGTGCCGGCCGGTGAGATCGAACAGGCCGGCCATCTCAGTGCAACCGCTCGATGGCCATGGCGATGCCCTGTCCGCCGCCGATGCACATGGTGACGAGGCCGTAGCGGCCGTTCACCCGGGCGAGTTCGTAGAGCGCCTTGACGGTGACGATCGCCCCCGTGGCGCCGAGCGGATGGCCGAGCGCGATGGCGCCACCGTTCGCGTTGACCTTGGCGGGGTCGAGATCCAGGGCGCGGGAGACCGCGCAGGCCTGGGCCGCGAAAGCCTCGTTCGATTCGATCACGTCGAAGTCGGCAGCGCGCAATCCGGTGCGCGCCAGCAGGCGCTCAACGGCCGGCACCGGACCCATGCCCATCTCGGACGGATCGACCCCGGCATGGGCGTACCCGACGATCCGGGCGAGAGGCTTGGACCCATCACGCTCGGCCGCGGCGGCACTCGCCAGCACGACGATCGCGGCGCCGTCATTGAGGCCGGAGGCGTTGCCGGCGGTGACGCTGCCGGTCTTGGAGAAGGCCGGACGAAGCTTGGCGAGATCCTCGACGCTGGTGGCCTTCGGATGCTCGTCGGTCTCGAACGCCACCGTCTCGCGCTTGCGCTGGACCGCGACGGCCAGGATCTGCTCACGGAATCGGCCCTCGCCGATCGCATGGGCGGCCCGGGCCTGGCTCTCGGCCGCGAACGCGTCCTGCATGGCCCGGGAGATGCCGTAGCGCGCGGCCACGTTCTCGGCGGTGACGCCCATATGGCCGTTGCCGAACGGGTCGTTCAGCACGCCGACCATGTAGTCGACCAGGGTCGCGTCGCCCATGCGCTGGCCGAACCGCCCGGTCGTCAGGAGATGCGGCGACCGGCTCATGCTCTCGGCGCCCCCGGCGACCGCCACCTCGGCGTCGCCCAGCATGATCGCCTGCGCGGCCGAGACGATCGCCTGCAGCCCGCTGCCGCACAGGCGGTTGACCGTGAGCGCCGGCACGGCCTGGGGGATCCCGCCCTCGATCGCGGAGACCCGGGCGATGTAGGCGTCGCGCGGCTCGGTCGGGATGACGTTGCCGATCACGACGTGGCCCACCGCCTCCGGCGCGGTCCCGGACCGCTTCAGCGCTTCCGCGATGCATTGCGCTGCCAGCTCGGCCGGCGGGATCGCCGAGAGCGAGCCCCCGAAAGTGCCGATCGCGGTGCGCACCGCGCCGGTGATCACGACATCTGTCATGTCTCGCGGACCTTTCCTCTCGTCGGCTGAACACCGATCCTGGCGTTCCCGCTACCGAATTCTAGTCTTCACCGGCGAATGAGCAGACAAACGGTCCTCTCACCGGCGCCCTCATCCGGAGGCGCCCGTGTCAGGGCGCCTCGGAGTAGCCAAGCATTCCGTTGCGCGATCCCCGGGGCCTCCATCAAGGCGGCTTCGCCGCACATCACGAGTGCGGACGGTGGGTTGTTCTTCCACCCTGCCGAGGTGGAAGAACAACCGTCACCCCTCCACACCCCAGGTCCAAAAAGAATCACCCTCGGCTTCGAGGTTGTGGTTGAGCACCATCTTGTGGACTTCGTCGGCACCGTCCACCAGACGGGCTTGGCGTGCGTAGCGGTAGATCCATTCGAGCGGCGTGTCGGTGGAGTAGCCCCGGGCACCGTTGATCTGGATGGCGATGTCGGCTGCCGCGTGCACCAGGTTGGCGACGTGGACCTTGGCCATCGAGACCTCCTTGCGGGCAAAGCTGCCCTGGTCGAGCGCCCAGGCGGCCTTCATCACCAGCAGGCGGCCGATCTCGATCCGCATGGCGAGGTCGCCCAGCATCAACTGGATGCTTTCGCGGTCGGCAAGACGGATGCCGAAGCCGTGGCGCTCCCCCGCATAGGCCCGGGCGATCTCGACGCAGCGCTTCGACAGGCCGAGCCAGCGCATGCAGTGGGTCAGACGCGCCGGGCCGAGGCGGATCTGCGTCAGCTTCAGCCCGTCGCCCTCGTTCATCAGGACGTTCCCGGCGGGGATCTCCAGCCCGTCGAACAGCAATTCGCAGTGGCCGCCGTGCTCCTCCGGGCCCATGATCGGGATCCGGCGCAGGATCTCCCAGCCGGGCTGATCCTTGTGGAACAGGAAGGCGGTCAGCCCCTTGCGCGCATCGTCGGATGTACGCGCCATCAGGATGAAATGCGCGGCCTCCTCCGCTCCGGTGATGTACCATTTGCGGCCGGTGACCACGTAGGTGTCGCCCCGCCGCTCGGCCCGGGTCTGAATCATGCCGGGATCGGAGCCACCGCCGGGATGCGGCTCGGTCATCGCGAAGGCCGAGCGGACCTCGCCGCGCACGATCGGGTCGAGCCAGCGGGCCCTCTGGTCCGGAGTCGCGACCTTCTCCAGCACCATCATGTTGCCGTCGTCGGGGGCGGCCGAGTTGAACACGACCGGTCCGAAGATCGAGCGGTTCATCGCCTCGTAGCAGACCGCCATGCCGACCTTGTCGAGGCCGGCTCCACCAGTCTCGGGCTTGAGCTGCAGGCACCACAGCCCCTCGGCCTTCGCGAGTCCGCGCAGCCGCGCCAGCTCGGCGAGGCTGATATTGCCGTGCCCGTCATAGGCCTCCGGGTCCGATTCCAGCGGAACGATATGCGCGTCCACGAAGGCCGCGATCCGCGCGCGGTATTCCTCGACGCGGCGGGAGATGGTGAAATCCATGGTCGCGGGCTCCGATGGATGCCTGTTTGCGGGAACTTACCGGCGGCCGAACAGCCGCTCGATGTCGGAGAGCTTCAACTCGATCGAGGTCGGGCGGCCGTGGTTGCACTGCCCGGAATTCGGCGTCGCCTCCATCTCGCGCAGGAGCGCGTTCATCTCCTCCGGACGCAGGCGGCGGCCGGCGCGGACCGAGCCGTGGCAGCTCATGCGCGACAGGATCGCGTCCAGGCGCCGGCCGAGCGGGCCACCCTCGGTGGCGGGGGCGCCGCCCTCCTCCTCTCCGCTGGCCTCCAGCGCATCGAGGATGTCGGTCACGAGATCGCGCACGGACGCGCCGATCAGCGCGGCCGGCACTTCGCGCACCAGCACCGCACCGGTACCGAACGCCTCGATCGACAGGCCGAGCCGGTCGAGGTCCGAAGCCGCGGCGACCAGGCGCTCGGCGGCGTCCGGGCTCATCTCGACCACGTCGGGGATCAGCAGGCCCTGGCGGGCGATGCCGCCCCGGGCCCGCTCCGCCTTCATGCGCTCATAGACCAAACGCTCATGGGCGGCGTGTTGATCGACGATCACCAGGCCGTCCCGGGTCTGGGCGAGGATGTAGGTCTCGTGAATCTGGGCGCGGGCAGCGCCGAGCGGGTGATCGACGGCCTCGGCCGCCTCGACCACCGGCCGGACATCCGCCTGGGGCGGGGCCGCGAGATCCGCCTCGGGCGAGTGCGCGAACGGCGCCTGCGGAGCCTCGCCGAACCCTTGCGCGTCGCCGAAGACGGGCACCGGCTCGCGGTCGTCCGGCTCGGTTGCCGGTTGCCAGCTATCCGGCCGCCAGGCTTGGGCTCGGCTGTAGCCCGACGGCGCCGCCACGGAGGGCGTGTTCGCCGGGAAGAAGCTCGGGCGGGCGGACCGGAACAGGCTCGGCACGGCGGCGCCGGTATGGGTCGCGAGCGCGGGGCCGGCCGGACGCAGGGCGTCGAGGGTCCGGCTGGCCCCGGTGGTGGCCGAGCGGGCGCCGCCCCGGCGCAGGGCGTCGTGGATCGCGCTGACCACGAGTGCCCGCACGAGACCGGGCTCGCGGAACCGCACCTCGGTCTTGGCCGGGTGGACGTTGACGTCGACCAAGTCGGGATCACACGCGATGGCGAGCCCGAGCACCGGATGCCGGTCTGAGGCCAGCGTGTCGGCATAGGCGCCCCGCACCGCACCGAGCAGCAGCCGGTCGCGCACGGGGCGGCCGTTGACCACGAGGTGGATGTAGCCGGCCGCCCCGCGATGATAGGTCGGCAGGCCGACATGGCCGGTGACCGCGAATCCTTCCCGGGCGAGCGATACCGGCAGCGCGTTGGCGGCGAAATCCGCGCCCAGCACCGCTGTTAAGCGGCGGAGCTCGCCCTCGGGTCCGGTCTCGGACGGCAGCAGCAGCGGCTGCCCGGCATCGGCGCGCAACGTGAAACGGATGCCGGGCTGGGCCACGGCGAGCCGCCGCAGAGTCTCCGCGATGGCGGCGTTCTCGGCCCGGTCGGATTTCAGGAACTTCAGCCGCGCCGGCGTCGCTGCGAACAGCTCGGTCACCTCGATCCGGGTGCCGCGCTGGGCCGGGGCCGGACGGACCGGACCCTTAAGGCCGGCCTCGACGGTGAGGCTCGCCCCGGCATCGGCGCCCTCGGGACGGGTCGTGATCGCGAGCCGGGACACGGCACCGATCGAGGGCAGCGCTTCGCCGCGGAATCCCAGCGTGTCGATGGCCGAGAGATCGCCGCCGGGCAGCTTCGAGGTCGCGTGGCGTTCGACGCACAATGCGAGGTCGTCCGGGCCCATGCCGCGGCCGTCGTCGATCACCCGGATCAGCCGGCGACCGCCGTTCTCCACCACCACGTCGATGGTACGGGCGCCGGCATCGATGGCGTTCTCAACCAGCTCCTTCACGGCCGAGGCGGGGCGCTCGACCACCTCGCCTGCCGCGATGCGGTCGACGAGGATCGGGTCGAGACGGCGGATGACGGGCGCAAGGGTGGACATCGACGCGCACGATAGCGGCTGGGCGGCGGCGCTCCTAGCGGACCGGATGACAGGGATCGTGTCGCGACGCCGCGGCGCTCAGGCGCGGCGGCTCGATCCGCCCAACGAGATGCGGCTGCCCGCAGGCCGGGCGCCGTGGCTCGGCGCCTTGTAGGGGCGGCGCGACGCGTCGTAGAGGGCGGTACCGACGACGCCGGCGGCCCGTCGCAGCGTGGCGCCGTCGCAGGTCGCCGCGACGCGCACGCCGATCTCGTGGGTATGGCTGCGGCCATACAGCCAGACCGCGAGGCGTGCTCGGGTCGCCTCGGGGATGCCGTCGAGGATGTACGTCGCGGTGTCGGCGTCGGCCTTGATCAATTGTCCGACGGTTTCTGGCGGGATCGGGCAATCCGCCGCCGGATCGTCGATGCTCAGCGGCTGGGTCTTCGTCATGGTCAAACCTGTCAGCCTGGGAACTGCAGGTTGAGGGGGTGTGGTTAATGATCCGTCAACGAACCGGCACCCGCCGCGTCTCACAGCGGCTTGCGGATGATCCGGGCGATCAGGCCGACGATGCCCTCGCGGAACAGCAGCACGCAGAGCACGAAGACGCAGCCCTGAATGATCGTCACCCAGGCGCCGAACTGCGCCAGATACGTTTCCATCGTGACGATCACCAGCGCGCCCACGATCGGCCCGAACACCGTGCCCATGCCGCCCACCAGCGTCATCAGCACCACCTCGCCGGACATCGACCAGTGGACGTCGGTGAGCGAGGCGAGCTGGAACACGATCGCCTTGGTCGAGCCCGCAAGCCCCGCGAGCGTCGCCGAGAGCACGAAGACCGCGAGCTTGTACTGGTTGGCGCGGTAGCCCAGCGAGATCGCCCGGGGCTCGTTGTCCCGGATCGCCTTGAGCACCTGCCCGAACGGCGAGTGGATGATCCGGTAGATCAGCAGCATCCCGGCCATGAAGACCACGCAGACGACGGCATACATCGCCCGGTCGTCGGCGAGGCTGAACACCCCGAACAGGTTGCCGCGCGGCACCGCCTGGATCCCGTCCTCGCCGCCGGTGAACTTCGCCTGCAGCGAGAAGAAGAACGCCATCTGGGCGAGCGCCAGTGTGATCATCGAGAAGTAGATGCCCTGCCGGCGGATCGCCAGCGAGCCGAAGACCAGCCCGAGCAGGGCCGCGGTGGCGGTGCCCGACAGGATCGCCAATTCCGGCGTGAAACCGAGGCTCTTGGCCGTGTAGGCGCAGAGATAGCTCGCCATGCCGAAATAGGCGGCGTGACCGAACGAGAGCAGGCCGCCGTAGCCGAGCAGCAGGTTGAAGGCGAGCGCGAACAGCGCGAAGCACAGCACCTTCATCAGGTAGACGGGATAGAGGATCAGCGGCGCCGCGGTCAGCACGACCGCGATGCCGACAAAGATCATCCAGTGCAGCGCCTTGTCGTCGCGGCGCGTCGGCAGCGCTGCGGCGATCGGGGCGACGTCGATGGCGGCGGTGTCGGCCATGGGGATCGAGCCTCTGATCTCTTTCAGGCCGTGCGCCCGAACAGGCCGGCGGGTTTGACGAGCAGCACCAGCACCATGATCACGAAGATCACGGTGGCCGACGCCTCCGGGTAGAACACCTTGGTCAGGCCCTCGACCAGGCCGAGGGCGAAGCCGGTGATCACCGAGCCGATGATCGAGCCCATGCCGCCGATCACCACCACGGCGAAGACCACGATGATGATGTCGGCGCCCATGTTCGGGTTCACCGAGTAGATCGGGGCGGCGAGGACCCCGGCGAAACCCGCGAGCGCCACGCCGAACCCGTAGGTCAGGGTCAGGAACAGCGGCACGTTCACCCCGAAGGCCTGGACCAGGGTCGGGTTCTCGGTCGCGGCCCGGAGGTAGGCGCCGAGCTTGGTCTTCTCGATCACCAACCACGTCGCGATGCAGACGGTGAGCGAGGCCACCACCACCCAGGCCCGGTAGTTCGGCAGGAACATGAACGGCAGGCGCTGGCCGCCCGACAGCTCGGCCGGGATCGCGTAGGGCAGCCCCGACACGCCGTACTGGTTGCGGAACAGGCCCTGGATGATCAGCGCCAGCCCGAAGGTCAGGAGCAGGCCGTAGAGGTGATCGAGCTTGTAGAGGCGCGCGATCAGCACCCGTTCCAGCAGAATGCCGAAGGCCCCCACCACCAGCGGCGCCAGCCCGAGCGCCCACCAGTAGCCGAGCCCGACATAAGTCAGCAGCATCCAGGCCACGAACGCGCCCATCATGTAGAGCGCGCCGTGGGCGAAGTTAATGATGTTGAGGAGCCCGAAGATGATCGCGAGACCGAGCGACAGAATCGCGTAGAACGAGCCGTTGATCAGGCCGAGCAGCAACTGTCCGAACAGCGCCTGGGTCGGCACGCCGAAGATCGTGGTCATAGCCGTCCTCCGTGCCGGACCCGCACCGTCAGCCCTTCACCAGCGGGCAATTGCCGTCGTTGAGCGGCCGGAAGACCTGATCGCCCGGGATCGTCTCGAGCTTGTTGTAGAGGTCCCACTCACCCTTCGACTCCGAGGGCTTCTTCACCTCGAACAGGTACATGTCGTGGATCTTGCGGCCGTCCGCGCGGATGGTGCCCTTTCCGAACAGCGGGTCGTCGGTGGGCATGGACTTCATCTTGGCGACCACAGCGGCACCGTCGGCTCCGGATTTCAGCTCGGCCATCGCCTTCAGGTAATGAAGCACGTCGGAGTAGACGCCCGCGTGGTTGGCGGTCGGCTTCGAGTTGCCCTTCATCTGCTTGGCGAACCGGTCCGAGAAGGCGCGGGTCTGGTCGTTCAGGTCCCAGTAGAACGGCTCGGTGAGAACGAGGCCCTGCGCGACCTTGGTCCCGAGCGAATGCACGTCCGAGGAGAACACGAGGAGCCCGGCCAAAGCCTGGCCGCCCTCGGTGATGCCGAACTCGCCGGCCTGCTTGATCGCGTTGATCGTGTCGGTGCCCGCGTTGGCGAGCCCGATCACCTTGGCGCCGGACCCCTGCGCCTGCAGCAGGAACGACGAGAAGTCCGAGGTCGGGAACGGGGTCTTGACCGAGCCGATGACCTTGCCGCCGTTCTTGGTGATCACCGCGCTGGTGTCGCGCTGCAGGGTCTGGCCGAAGACGTAGTCGGCGGTAAGGAAGAACCAAGTGTTGCCGCCGCGCTTGACCATTGCGCCGCCGGTGCCGTTGGCGAGCGCCACCGTGTCGTAGACCCAGTGGATCGTGTTCGGCGTGCATTGCGGGCCGGTGAGGTCGGCGGTCCCGGCGCCGGTATCGATGAAGACCTTGTTCTTCTCTTTGGTCACTTGGCTGATCGCCAGGGCGACCGACGAGGTCACGCCGTCGGTGATCATGTCGACGCCGTCGCGGTCATACCATTGCCGGGCGATGCCGGCCCCGACATCGGGCTTGTTCTGGTGGTCGGCGGAGACGATCTCGACCTTCAGCCCGTGCTCTGTCGGCTTGAAATCCTCCACCGCCAGCTTTGCGGCGACAACCGAGCCTTCGCCGCTGATGTCGGAATAGGCGCCCGAGCGGTCGCCCAGGATGCCGATCTTCACGTTCGTCTGCGCGCTCGCGCCGCCCATCATCAGGGCACCCGCGAGGGCGGCGAGGGACACGGACCCGATGAGACGTCCGAACATCATGGTCTTCCTATCCTCCAGCGGCGCAGCGGATGACCGCCTGCCGAGCGTCCGACGCCGTTCTCCGGCGCTGATCAGGTATTGGTCGTCCGCCTCAGACGCCGAGATAGGCGTGAAGCTTGTCGATATTTGCGTCAAGCTCGGCATTCGGGATCATGTCGACCACCCTGCCCTGCTCGATGACGAAGTGCCGGTCGGCCAAGGTCTGCGCGAAGCGAAAATTCTGCTCCACCAGCACGATGGTGTAGCCCTGTGACTTCAACTGTTGGATCGTCCGGCCGATCTGCTGCACGATCACCGGCGCGAGACCTTCGGTGGGCTCGTCCAGCAGGATCAGCTTGGCGCCGGTCCGCAGGATCCGGCCGATGGCGAGCATCTGCTGCTCGCCGCCCGAGAGCTTGGTGCCCTGGCTGCCCGCACGCTCCTTCAGGTTCGGGAACAGGGTGTGGATCTCGGCCACCGTCATGCCGCCGGGCTTCACCCGCGGCGGCAGCATCAGGTTCTCGTGGACCGTGAGGCTCGCGAAGATGCCGCGCTCCTCCGGGACGTAGCCGAGGCCGAGCCGGGCGATGTTGCGCGAAGCCATTCGGATCGTCTCGACACCGTCATAGACGATCGATCCGGAGCGCTTACCCAGGATGCCGATGATCGCCCGGAGCGTCGTGGTCTTGCCGGCGCCGTTCCGGCCGAGCAGCGTGATCACCTCGCCGGCCCGGACATCGAGGTCGATGCCGTGCAGCACGTGGCTCTCGCCGTACCAGCCCTCCAGGCCGCGGACGGTGAGGAGGGCATCGGTCGCCGCGGCCGGCGCGGGTCTCTTCACGGCGGCCTCAAGCATGTCCCGACCCGATATAAGCCTCGACCACGCGCGGATCCTTTGAGACGGTGGCGTAATCGCCCTCGGCCAGGACCTGTCCGCGCGCGAGAACAGTGATGCGGTCGGACAGCGACGCGACCACCGAGAGATTGTGCTCGACCATCAGGATCGTCCGATCCTTCGAGACCCGCCGGATCAGCTGCGCCGTCCGGTCGACGTCCTCGTGGCCCATGCCGGCCATCGGCTCGTCGAGCAGCAGCATCTCGGGATCGAGCGCCAGGGTCGTGGCGATCTCGAGGGCGCGCTTGCGGCCGTAGGACAGTTCCACCGCGAGCGAGTCGGCGAACTCTGACAGGCCCACGGCCTCGACGAGCGCCAACGCCTCACCGTTGAGCGCCCGCAGCACTTTCTCGGGGCGCCAGAAGTCGAACGAATCCCCCCTGCGCCGGCGCTGGAGCGCGATGCGGACGTTTTCGGTGACCGTCAGGTGCGGAAATACCGCCGAGATCTGGAAGGAACGCACGAGGCCGAGCCGAGCCACGTCGGCGGCGCGCAGCCCGGTGATGTCCCGATCCTTGTACCGGATCGTGCCCGCGGTCGGGATCAGGAACTTCGTGAGCAGGTTGAAACAGGTGGTCTTGCCGGCGCCGTTCGGGCCGATCAGCGCATGGATCGTCCCGCGCTCGACTTCCAACTTAACGCCGTTGACGGCCCGGAATCCCTTGAATTCCATCGTCAAGCCATCGGTCGCCAGGATCACGTCCCGTGCCAAGCGCGTCCCTCCCGCGTATGATTTATTGCCTGCCATATCGCCGATCCGGCCCTGAACAGTCCATCGCAAACGCTCGGCGCGGCGGGACAATCCCCGGCTCATGATATGCTGATGCTTTCCGGGGTCGGGCGAACATCCCGTCGGGATGATGATACCGGCGCGGAGGGCATCTGACGGCCGGTCGATCCGGGCCGACCGGGTGTCGGCAAGCCGCTTGACCCGACTTCGGCCGAGCCTGTAACTCATACAAATCACGGGCAGGGAGGGCGCGCATGGTCGGCCAAGCGGCCTACATTGCCGTCGACTGGGGCACCACCAACCGGCGCGCCTACGCGATGTCGGCGGAGGGCGTCGTGATCGACACCCAGCAGGACGATCGCGGCGTCCTCGCGCTATCGCCCGACGATTATCCCGGCGCCATCGCGCGGCTGCGGGAGCGCTTCGGCGCGCAGGTCGTGGTCGCAGCCGGCATGGTCGGCTCGACGCGCGGCTGGCGCGAAGCTCCCTATATCGATGCGCCTGCAGCGTTGCGGGACCTCGCCGCGGCGAGCCTCGCGGTCGCCCACGACGTGCGGATCATCCCGGGTGTTGCGCTCCGGAGCGGCCCGCGGCCGGACGTGATGCGGGGCGAGGAGGTCCAGGTGCTGGGCGCGATCAGCAGCGGCGCCGCGCCGCCGACGGCGTTGTTCTGCCAGCCCGGCACGCACAACAAATGGATCGCCACGGTGGACGGCGCGATCACCGATTTCGCCACCGTGATGACCGGCGAACTCTTCGCCCTGGTCCGCACCCACGGCATCCTGGCCGGCATGCTGGACGGTGCGGTCGCGGACGGTCCCGCCTTCCGGGACGGGCTCCGCCGCGGGCGCGAGGCGCGCAACCTCGCCGCCGCCCTGTTCGAGGTCCGCGCTGGGGTGCTGCTCGCCCGGCTGGCGCCTGACGATGCCGCCGCCTACGCCAGCGGCCTCATGATCGGCGCGGATGTCGGCACGCGCACCGATCTGGCCGAGCGTCCGGTGCACCTGCTCGGCGGCGGCGCGCTAGCCGCGCTCTACACTGTTGCGATCACGGAAGCTGGCGGCCATGCCGTTGCCGTGCCGGACGGCGCCACGACGGCCGGCATCCACGCCATCTGGCAGGCCATCTCGAAAGCGCGGGCATGACGATCCTCGACCGTTTCGAAGTCGCTTTCGCGGCCTGCCCCCTGGTGGCGATCCTGCGCGGACTCACCCCGGACGAGGCACCCGCGATCGGCGACGCGCTGGTCGAGGCCGGGTTCACCCTGATCGAGGTGCCGCTGAACTCGCCCGATCCGCTCCGAAGCATCGGGCTGCTGGCCGAACGCTTCGCCGGGCGTGCCCTGGTGGGGGCCGGCACGGTTCTGACGCCCGGTCAGGTCGGCGACGTCGCGGCGGCGGGCGGGACCCTGATCGTCTCGCCCAACACCGACCCGGCGGTGATCGGCGCGTCCGTAGCCGCGGGCCTCGTCTCACTGCCCGGTTATCAGACGCCGAGCGAGGCATTCGCCGCCCTCGCAGCCGGCGCGACCGCCCTGAAACTCTTCCCCGCGGACATCGCGACCCCGGCAGCGCTCAAGGCGCATCGGGCCGTGTTCCCGGCCAGCGCCCGCGTGCTCGCCGTCGGCGGCGTCACGCCCGATAGCGTATCCATTTGGCGGCAGGCCGGCGCGGTGGGCTTCGGGCTCGGTTCGAGCCTCTATCGCCCCGGCAAGCCTGCGGATGAGGTCGCCCGGGACGCTTCAGCCTTCATCGCGGCGATCAGCGGACCTGCCTGATTGCGCGTAGCCCCACCGAACCGGGGCTGTCCGTCGAGTATCGTCAATCCTCGTAACCGGAGCGCGACAGAGATGGCGCTGCGGTCTAGAAACGCGCCCGCGTGGAGCAGGCGGGAGCAGGCGGATGGCGGACGGGCGGATCGGACGGGCGGACGGCTTCGACGGACTCGAGACGCCCTGCCTGCTCCTCGATGCGGACAGGCTGGCTGCCAACGTCGCGACCATGCGGGCGGGGCTCGACCGGCTGGGCGTAACGCTGCGGCCGCACCTGAAGACCGCGAAATCGCTCGCCGTCGCCCGCATCGCCATGGCGAGTCCGTCCGGACCCGCGACGGTCTCGACCCTCCGGGAGGCCGAGCACTTTGCCGAGGGCGGCGTGCGCGACCTGATCTACGCCGTCGGGATCGCGCCGCAGAAGCTCGACCGTGTTGGAGCGATCCGGCGGCGCTGGGATGCGGACCTCGCCATCGTGCTCGATTCGGCCGAGCAAGCCGACGCCGTGGCGTCGTGGAGCCGCCGTAACGACGACCCGCTGCCGGTGCTGATCGAGGTCGATGCCGACGGTCATCGTTCCGGCGTCGATCCGCGCGATGCGGATACGCTGGTGGCGATCGGCCGGGTGCTCTCCGACGGTGCCTCCCTGCGCGGCGTGCTGCTGCACGCGGGCGACAGCTACGGCCTCACCGATCCCGCCGCGCTGAAGGCGGCAGCCGAAGCCGAACGCGCCGCCGCCGTGGCGGCGGCCGCGATCCTGCGCGGCGCCGGCCTGCCCTGCCCGGTTGTCAGCGTCGGCTCGACGCCGACCGCGCGCTACGCCGACAACCTCGACGGCATCACCGAGGTCCGGGCCGGCGTATTCATGATCGGGGACCTGTTCCAAGCAGGCGTCGGCTCCTGCCGGGTCGACGAGATCGCCCTGACCGTTTTGACCACTGTGATCGGCCACCAGCGGGAGAAGGGCTGGATCATCACGGATGCCGGCTGGATGGCGCTGTCCCGCGACCGCGGTACGGCGCGTCAGGCCATCGATCAGGGCTACGGCATCGCCTGCGACGGGACGGGACAGCCCTACCCGGACCTGATCGTACGGGACGCGAACCAGGAACACGGGATCCTGGCCCTCCGGCCGGGCTCGTCAGCGCCCCTCCCCGACCTGCCGATCGGGGCACGGCTTCGGATCCTGCCCAACCATGCTTGCGCCACCGGCGCCCAGCACGACCGCTACCATGTCGTCGCCGACGGCGGGCTGACCGGGGCAGTCTGGCCGCGCATCAACGGCTGGTAATGTCGGGTCTTACCGCCCGTTCGAGACAGTCCGCACCGGACGGTCCGACTGGTCCATCACCGTGCGGCAACCGGCGCTCAGATTCGGTCGCTGCTGGCGCAGACAGACCGTGATCGCTGCCACGTTGGGGATCTGGGCTGCGCAGAGACGCATCACGTCCGGGGTGCAGGCCGCGCGGTCGGCACGGGATTGCGCCAGCGCGGGCGCTGCGCCGGCGATCAGGGCGAGCAGAGCGAACGTGGCGGACTTCATCGACGGGAATCCTCAGGCGGATGATGGATGGGCTTTAACGGCCAAGCCTCGAAGTGCGGCGTGAACGCCGCGACACACCGAAATATCCATCGCGCGACCGACCTATTCTGCCGCAGCGCCGCGGATCGTCACCGCCATGCGGCACCTCAGCCGGATATCCTGCAGCGCGTCTCGTACGGTCAGGGTCTTGCCACCGGCGTGATCGCCCCGGTTGCCACAGGCTCGATCTGTGACGCGGCGGCATTGGCTGGCGCCTTCTGCCGATCGAGCTTGTCCGCCGAGACGAGAGCCGCGGTGATCAGGGCCACCGCCGCTATCGTCGCCTTCAAGACCTCCCAGATTCGCGTAAGCATGGCTGAGTCCCAATGGCGTCACTGGATCTTCAGCATGTCTGCCTGGGGCGAAGCTGTTCAACACGCCCGCCCGGCGTCGTCTCATCGATCCGTGACTTCCGGATCTTCGGCGGCGACCCTTCCCAAAACCTTTCCGGGCCACCGGTCCACACTCATCCGCCGGGACCTGATGCATCCGGGCCTCACCTGGAGGCGGAGTCCGCCGCAGCCTCCGCGGCCATCGCCTCGAAGACCAGTGAATGCCGCAGCGCCAGCGCCTCGACATCGTAGGTGTAGCCGCCGCCGATCACCGCAACGACCGGGATAGCGCGGGTGCGGGCCTGCGCGATGACGAACCGATCCCGGGCGAGCAGGCCCGCATCCGTCAGGCAGAGCCGCCCGAGGCGGTCGTCGCGGTGCGGATCGACTCCGGCATTGTAGAACACCAGGTCGGGCGCCAGCGCGTCGAGGAGCGGCGGCATCCGGGCGCGCAGCACGTCGAGGTAGCCGCCGTCATCGAGACGGTCCGGCAGGCCGATATCGAGGTCCCCGGCGATCTTGTGCGCGGGATAGTTGTTCTCGCAGTGGATCGAGAGCGTGAATAGTTCCGGGCAGAGCGCCAGGCAATCCGCGGTGCCATCGCCTTGGTGGACATCCAGATCGACCACCAGGACACGCCTCACCGCGCCCTCCGCCTGCAGCGTGCGGGCGGCGACGGCCACGTCGTTCAGCACGCAGAAGCCTGCACCCTGAAGCCGCCGTGCGTGATGGCTTCCACCGGCCGCGCTTCCGGCCAGCCCCTCGGCCAGGGCCAGGCGGGCGGCCAGGAGCGTCCCGCCCACGGAGGCGCGCGAGCGGCGGACCAGGGCAGCATCCACGGGTAGGCCGATAGCGCGCTCGATCTCCGGCGGGACCGCGATGGCGAGGACGGAAGCCACGTAGGCGGGGTCGTGCGCCTGGACCAGGATCTCGGCCCCGGCGAGCTCCGGGGTGACGAAGCCGAGCGGCGCCAGCCCCTTGGCCACCAGCGTCTCGGCCAGCAAGCCATATTTGCGCATCGGGAAGCGATGGCCCGCCGGAAGGCTCGATTCGTAGGCCGGGTGGAAGGCGATGGGCGGGATCACGCGGCCGGGCCGAGATCGCCGAGGATCGCCTGCGCAAGCGCCAGGCCGCTGTCATGGGCTGCTTCGATCCGCGGCCCGAGACACCAGTCGCCGGCCGCTCCCAGTCGGAGCGCGGGAACGTACTGGCAGGGGCAACCCAAGGCGGTCCCGACCTGGGCGAAGCGCCAGCGATGCGCCTCCGCGTAGCTCGGCCTAAGCGGCGCGGCCAGACACGCCGCCGCAGCCCGCGTCAACTCGGACACGACCGCATCCCGCGACAGTTCCAGATGCGCGCGCGACCAATCGGGCTTCGCGTGTACGGTCAGGCGGATGCCGGCGGGACGGCCGGGTTTCGACGAGTCCGTCGCGATGAGCCCGAGCGGACCGTCCTTCGGCTCGATCAGGGCTGCCGTGGGCGCCTCATCGACCGCGAGCATCAGCGACCAGCACGGTGCGTAGGAGGCATGCTGGATCTCGGGCATCGCGAAACCGGAGGCCGCCAACAGCGTAACGGTCTGTGGCGCCGGAAAGGTGATCGCCAGCGCCGCGAACGGGCCGTGATGCCCGCCCGCGCTGTCGGTCAGTCGCCAGGACGCCTCGTCGCGGACGATACGCGTGATCGTCGTACCGCTGGACACGGGAAGTTCGGCCAGAAGGTCCCGGACCGGCGCGGTCATGCCCGGCACGCCGACGCGGCGCATCGCCCCGCCCCAGGGCGCCGTGATCCCGCGCATGTCCCAGTCGGCAACCCGCGCGGCGAAGGCATCGCCGTGCGCACGTAGGAATTGCGCGCCATGGTCGAACTGCATCGTGCCCGAAAGGCGGGTCGCCATGCGGCCGCCGACGCCGCGTCCCTTGTCGAACACCTGCACGGGCAGGCCGGCCTCGGCGAGATGACGCGCCGCCGTGGCGCCGGCCATTCCAGCGCCCAGGATCGCGACGCGTCTGTTGTGGCTCACGATACCGCCCCCGGCGCAACGCGGACCCTGCATCCGCGTAGACGGCAGAGATAGGGGATGATCCGTCGGGCGTCAGAGCGAACGGGCCGCGACGCAAGCGCTCGCGCGTGAGCAACGATGCGGCTACAACCGGGGACTCTCATGGGCGACGCAGCGAAAGGCCCGGTCCGATGCGCGCTGCTCGATCGCTCGGAAGCCGAGACGATGGTGCGGGTAGAGGGAATCGAACCCCCACGCCTTGCGGCTGGCGATTTTGAGTCGCCCGCGTCTACCAATTCCGCCATACCCGCGCGCGTCGGGCTCTTCGCATAAGTGTGGCCTCCACGCCAAGGGTGCGTGGCCGGGTTTTTTGCCGACACTGCCGATCTGGCCAAGGCGCGGCGCCTGTGCTCAAAGGACGGCCGCTTCCTCACGACCCGGACCCTGAATGCTCCGCCGGCTCTACGCGTGGATCCTCGCGCTCAGCGGCAGGCCCTCC
The DNA here is from genome assembly GCF_054818005.1 of Methylobacterium sp. CM6246. Lineage (NCBI taxonomy): Bacteria > Pseudomonadati > Pseudomonadota > Alphaproteobacteria > Hyphomicrobiales > Methylobacteriaceae > Methylobacterium > Methylobacterium sp. CM6246. The sequence goes on along the minus strand of NZ_JBTXKY010000001.1, from coordinate 2,133,836 downwards.
GCGCCCTACGTGCTCGGGGCCGTCGCCTTCGCCGAAAGCTCATTCTTCCCGGTCCCGCCGGACGCGATGCTGGTCCCGATGGCGGTCAGCCGTCCGGATCGGGTCTGGCTCTACGCGACGATCGCCACGGTGGCCTCGGTGCTCGGCGGGCTGGTCGGCTACGCGATCGGGGCGCTGCTGTTCGATTCCCTCGGCGAGTGGCTGATCCGGCTGTACGGGCTGCAGAATTCGGCCGCGACCTTCCAGGATTCCTACGCCCGCTACGGCCATTGGGTGATCCTGTTGAAGGGGCTCACGCCGATCCCGTACAAGCTCGTCACGATCACGTCGGGCTTCGCCCATTACAGCCTGTTCTGGTTCACGGTGCTCTCGATCGTCACCCGCGGGGCCCGGTTCTTCATCCTGGCCGGACTGCTGGGTCGCTACGGCGTCCAGATCCGCGGCGTGCTCGATCGGCATCTCAACGTGGTCGTGGCGATCTCGGTCGCCGTGATCGTCCTCGGCTTCCTGCTGTTCAAGGTGATCCTGTAGCCATGAACTTCGCGTCGGCACTGCGCCTCAAGAAGGCGGGTCTTGGGCTGGCTCTCGGCTCGGCATTGGTCCTGGCCGCCGTTCTGGTGCTGCAGTACGGCTACGGCTATGCGCCGTGTAAGCTCTGCCTGACCGAGCGCCTGCCCTTCTACGCCGCCCTGCCCCTTGGGCTCGCCGCGCTGTTCTTGCCCGAGCGCCTGGCTCGCCTGGCGCTCGGGCTCGCAGCCCTGGGGCTCCTGTATGGCGCCGGGCTCGGCGTCTACCATGGTGGCGCGGAATGGGGATTCTGGCCGGGCCCGAGCGATTGCGGCGGCGGCACGGGTGCGAACCCGGGACAGGTCGGCGAATTCCTGAATGCGCTTCAGAACACGAAGGTCGTGGATTGCTCGGTGGCGGCCTTGCGCATCCTCGGGATCTCCCTGGCCGGGTGGAACGCCGTCGTCGCCTTCGTCCTGGCCTCGTTCGCCGGCACCGCAGCCCTGCGGTCCTGAGTTCCCGCGGTACGGTGCGCCTCAGTTGCGGTCGTCGGGCATGATCGGGATCGGCGCGACGTCGATCCCCTCATCGATGAGGGCGCGCGCTTCGGCCGGGCTGGCCTCGCCGTAGATCGAGCGGCCCTCGGCCTCACCGTAGTGGATCTTGCGCGCCTCCTCTGGGAAGCGCGTCCCGACATGCTCGGAATTGGCAACGACCTGCTCGCGCAGCGCCCGCAGCATCGCCCGTACCTGCCGCTCGGGCTCCGCGATCATCGCCATCGGAGCTTCGGCCTGGGGCGCCGCCGGCGCCGGACGCTCATTGCGATCGCTGCGGGCCACGTTGGGCGCCATCAGCGCCTTCGTGACATTCGCGCTCTCGCAGATCGGGCAGGTCACCAGCCCACGCTCCGCCTGCGCATCGTAGGATTCGGAGGACGGGAACCAGCTGTCGAAGCCGTGCGCGGATTCGCAAACGAGACTGTACCGGATCATGGGTTTGCTTACTGTACGGCCTGAACCTGAGGCCCGATGCGCTCGATTGTGAACGCGCGCGTGTGTTGCAGGGCGGGAATCCGCGCCCGGGCGTCAGCGACCTGAGCGAGGTCGATCTCGGCCAGGATCACGCCCGGCTCGGACCCGCCGGCATCGGCGAGCACCCGCCCCCAGGGATCGACGATCGTGGAATGGCCGAAGGTCTCGCGGCCGTCCTCGTGGATTCCACCCTGGGCCGCCGAGATCATGAAGGCGCCTGTCTCGATCGCCCGCGCCCGCTGGAGGATGTGCCAATGCGCCTCACCGGTCTGGCGGGTGAAGCAGGCCGGTGCGGTGAGCACCTCGGCCCCAGCCTCTGCGAGGGCGCGGTACAAGGCCGGGAAGCGGATATCGTAGCAGATCGTCAGGCCGAGCGTCGCCCAAGGGGTCGCCGCCACCACCGCGCAGGCGCCGCCGGTATAGGTGGCCGATTCACGCCAGCGCTCGCCGCTCGGCAGGTCGACATCGAACAGGTGCAGCTTGTCGTAGGACCCCAGGATCTCCCCATCCGCGCCGATCAGGAAGGCCCGGTTGGCAATCTTGTCGCCCGACCGCACCGCCAGCGAGCCGATATGCACCATCACCCCGGTGTCCCGGGCGGTCTGCCGCAGGCCGGCCAGGGTCGGATCCTGCTCGGCCTCGGTAACGTGCGCGAACAGGCGCTCGCGGCTGCGCTCGACCAGCGACGTCATCTCGGGAGTCTGGACGTAATGCGCGCCGCGGTCGGCAGCCTCGCGCACCCCGGCAACAGCCGCGTCGCGATTGGCGCCCGGGTCGCGGCCCGAGCGCATCTGCACGCAGGCGGCGGTGAAGCGCCTCTCAGGCATCGGCCTTGTCCGTCAGCAGCGGATCGAGCTTGCCGGCACGATCCAAGGCGTAGAGATCGTCGCAGCCGCCGACATGGGTCGATCCGATGAAGATCTGCGGTACGCTGGTGCGGCCACCGGCGCGCTCGACCATCACGGCCCGGCCACCCTGGGCGCGCTCGACGTCGATTTCCTGGAAGGCGACGCCCTTCTCCTTCAGCAGGCTCTTGGCCGCCGAACAGTAAGGGCACCAGGCCGTGGTGTAGATCGTGACCGGCTGCATGGCGGGCGTCATCTCGCGCGGGAACTCCCGTCATATAGGAGTACGCCCGTCGATTTACCTATGCCCGTGTGGTCACAGCCGAACCGAGCCGCAACCGCAGCGGCCCCTGGTGAATCCAGAGCCGATCGGCCGGTCAGGCGGCCATCAGCTTCTCGACCTCGTTGACGAGATCGCGCAGGTGGAACGGCTTCGACAGGACCTTGGCATCCTTCGGAGCCTTCGAATCCGGGTTGAGCGCCACCGCGGCGAAGCCGGTGATGAACATCACCTTGATGTCCGGGTCGAGCTCGGTGGCGCGCCGCGCCAGCTCGATCCCGTCCATCTCGGGCATCACGATATCGGTCAGCAGCAGCTCGAACGGCTCCTCGCGCAGCCGGTTGTAGGCCGAGAGGCCGTTGTCGAAGGACAGGACATCGTAGCCCGCGTTCTGCAGCGCCTTGGCCAGGAACCGGCGCATGTCGTTGTCGTCTTCCGCCAGCAGGATTTTCATCGGCCGTTTCCGAGCCCTCGAGTCGAAATGTTGATCCCATAAAGGGACGCGATGGTAAACAAGGTGTTAGGATTGGAGCCCGCAGCCGTCGCCGCGTGTCTCGAAAACGGCCCTGTGGGCCGTCGGCATCAGGGTGGACAGGCGATCATCCGCATACCACACTGCGTATCCGCCGCGCTTTTCCAGACGCCGGGGTGTGCACGCAACCCATGACCGCGCCCGAAACGGTACAGCCCGACGCCCTCGGTTTCGCCCCGGCTTTCGCGGTCGAAGAACCGGCGACGCACATCCTGCCCTTCGTCTTCAATACCGGCCATTCCGGCGCCGTCTACCCCCCCGATTTCGTCGCCGCCTCGCGCCTGGACGCGCTCACTCTGCGCCGCTCCGAGGATGCCCATGTCGATCGCCTGTTCGCCTCCGTGGTCGAACTCGGCGCACCGCTGCTCCGGGCGAATTTCCCGCGGGCTTTCCTGGACGTGAACCGCGAGCCCTACGAGCTCGACCCACGCATGTTCGACGGCCGTTTGCCGCCCTTCGCCAACACCCGGTCGATGCGGGTCGCGGGCGGGCTTGGCACCGTTCCGCGGGTCGTGGCGGACGGCCAGGAGATCTACGCCCGGCGCCTGCCGGTCGGCGATGCGATCGCCCGCATCGAGGCCCTGTACAAACCCTACCACCGAGTCCTGCGCGGCCTGATCCAGCGCACGGCGCGGACGCACGGCCATTGCATCCTGATCGATTGCCACTCGATGCCGTCCTCAAGTCTCGGACGCGATACCGAGATCAAGGCCGACATGGTCCTGGGCGACCGCTACGGCACCGCGTGCGCGCCGGGCCTGATCGAGGCGTTCGAGGCCGCGTTCCGCGCCAAGGGTTTCCGGGTGGTCCGCAACAAACCCTACGCGGGCGGCTTCATCACCGAGCATTACGGCGAGCCCAACCTCGGGCGGCATGCTCTGCAGATAGAGGTCAACCGGGCGTTGTACATGGACGAGGCGAGCCTCACGACGACGCCTGATTTCCCGAGCCTCGTGAAGGCACTGCGGTCGGTTGTGGCCGGCGTGGCGGCCGATCTCGGTGACCTTACGCCCAGCCGGATCGCCGCCGAGTAGGCTGCACACAGTCCACGTCCGGCGCCGCCACGAAAATCGGCGTTCGAAACGGCCTTCCTCACCCATAGCCTTGGGAAGGTCCGCCGCGGCGAGACCACGGGCCCGTCGATCAATCGACGGAGCACGCAACGAGGAGGTCGAGACAAGAAAAAAGGCCACTCCCGAAGGAGCGGCCCGAAGTCTAGGGAGGAAACGCCCAAGAAGGGCTACGGGACCGCGACGCCATCGCGATCTCGCAATGCACAAATGACAGTGCGGCGCACAAGACGCAAGGGCAAAATCGTCTCCGCCCGCGCGTCGAATGCATGGCTCAAGCGCGCAAAGCGCAAAGGCCTCAGCTCTGCTTCAGGAGTTTTTCCATCTCGGCGCGCAGCGGGCCGGCGAGATCCGGCCGCTCCAGCGCGTAAGCCAGGTTCGCAGTCAGGAACCCGATCTTCGAGCCGGTGTCGTAGGTCCGGCCCTCGTAGTGCATGCCGAAGAAGTCCTGCGTGCCCATCAGGTCGATCATGGCGTCGGTGAGCTGGATCTCGCCGCCGGCGCCCTTCTTCCCGTGCTCCAGGATCCCGAAGATCTCGGGCTGGAGGATGTAGCGGCCGGAGATGATGAAATTCGATGGTGCGGTGCCCTGTTTCGGCTTCTCGACCATGCCGGTGATCTCGAACGACTGACCGTAGGTCTCGCCGACGCTGACGATACCGTATTGGTGCGTCTCTTCGGGCGCCACCTCCTCGACCGCGATGACGTTGCCGCCATGGCGCTCATAGGTTGCGAGCATCTGCTGCATGCAGCCGCGGCTCAGCATATCCGGCAGCAGCACCGCGAAGGGCTCGTCGCCGACGATCTCCCGGGCGCACCAGACCGCATGACCGAGGCCGAGGGGGGCCTGCTGGCGGGTGAAGCTTGTTTGGCCGGCCTTGGGCAGATCGCGTTTCAGCTCTTCGTAGGCAGCGGTCTTCCCGCGTTCCTGAAGGGTGTGCTCGAGCTCGAAGGCAATATCGAAATGGTCCTCGATCACCGCCTTGCCGCGTCCCGTGACGAAGATGAAGTGCTCGATGCCGGCTTCGCGCGCTTCATCGACGACATGCTGGACGACCGGCCGGTCCACGACCGTGAGCATTTCCTTCGGGACCGCCTTCGTGGCGGGCAGGAATCGCGTGCCCAGCCCCGCGACGGGCAGGACAGCCTTGCGGATCGGTTTCATCAAGCGGCAACCTCGGAAACAGAATGGGATGACACGGTCAATGGTTCAGGCAGTGAGATAGCCTAACACGATGCTTCGCAAGGCCTCTACGTCGATAGTATGAGGCAAAGCACCGTAAATATCCCGTCTGCGACCACCTAAAGTGGCCGTTACCAGATGATATCTCACCGGGCGTTTGAACGCGCGATGAAGCGGGGTGGGCGCCTTGCCTGCCCGTGCCCGGTTCGGGCAAGGCTCCCGGCAGCTTCCCTCGGAGCGGCTTCGGAGCGGACGACATGACGGGTCTGGTGACAGGCGGGGCCGGATCCATCGGCGGCCGCATGGTTTGGGACCTGCTGGATACCGGCCGCACGAGAATCGTGCCGCGCGACGACCGGGCCACCGGGCTCGACCAGTCGCTGGCCCGAACGGGCAAATCCAGTCCGCGAACCGGGGCTTGAGGCGATGCCATCGCGCCGCGCCCTGCTCGCTGCCGCCCTCTCCCTCTGCCCCGCGGTAGCCCGGGCCGCGAAGCCGTCGGCACCGAACGGCGCCTTCCAGGCGTTCATCGCGTCCCTGCGTCCGGAGGCCGAAGCCCGCGGCGTCTCGGCCGAGACCTTCGCGGCCGCGTTCCGGGGCATCACGGCACCCGATCCAGGCGTCCTGGCGCGGACGCGCCAGCAGGGCGAGTTCGTGCGGCCGGTCTGGGATTACCTGGTCGGCGCGGTCTCGGCAGGCCGCATCGCCCACGGACGCGCACGAGCGGGCACCCTCGCGCGCGCGCTGAAGGCGATCGAGGCGCGCTACGGCGTCCCGGCGCCAATCGTGCTGGCGTTCTGGGGCGTCGAATCCGATTTCGGCGCGAGCGCCGGCAACCTTTCCACGATCCGGGCGCTGGCCACCCTGGCGGAGGCACGGCATCGCGGCACGCTGTTCCGCGACGAGTTGCTGGCCGCCCTGGCGATCCTCCAGCGCGGCGATATCGCGCCCGAGCGCATGAGCGGAAGCTGGGCGGGGGCCATGGGGCAGGCGCAGTTCCTGCCGTCCACCTACCTAGCCCACGCGGTCGATTTCGACGGCGACGGCCGCAGGGACATCTGGACCAGCGAAGCGGATTCGCTTGGATCGATCGCGGCCTATCTCAGAGACCTGGGCTGGGATCCGACGCTGTCCTGGGGCTATGAGGTGCGTCTGCCCGAAGGTTTCGACCTGACCGCCTATGCCGGGCCGATCTCCGGCTTCGCCGCGCGGGGTGTCGGGCGGACGGACGGAAAGCCGTTGCCCGGGCGTGGGGACGCCGCGCTGTTCCTGCCCGGCGGTCTCGGGGCGCCGGCTTTCCTGATCACCGGCAACTTCGAGGTGATCCGCCAATACAACACCTCGGATTCCTACGCGCTGGCCGTCGGCCACCTCGCCGACCGCCTGGACGGCGCCCCCGCGCTCGCGGCGCCCTGGCCTACAGGACCACGCCTCGACGGTGCGGGATTGCGCGCGCTGCAAACAGGTCTGGCGACCGCCGCCTTCTACGAGGGCCCGACCGATGGCCGCGCCGGGCCGAAGCTGCGCGACGCCGTGCGGCGCTACCAAATCGCGGCCGGCCTGCCGGCGGATGGGTATGCCTCGCCGGCGTTGCTCGCCCACGTCCAGGGCCGGCACGATCCGGCGCGGTAATCGGCCTCCGAGGGCGGGTTTAGACGCGCAAGTCGGTCTCCCGTATAGTGCCGCCTACCGACCGGTGTTTTTCGGTCCCCTTCAAGGTGCGGGATCTGCATGGGAGTCGCAGTCTGGCGTCGTACGGCGCGTCCGGCCATCCTCGGATTCGCCGTCCTGTTGAGCCAAGCGGGCCTGTCCCTGGTCGGCGGCACGCCCGCTCAGGCACAATGGGGCGACAGCTATCAGCGGCCCGAGGGCGGCGCCTATTACGAGGCCCCGCCGCGGCGGCGCCCGCGCGATGCCTATTATCGCGACGACGGCTCCAGCGCCCGCCAGCCCCGCTACGCACCGCCCCAGGAAGCGCCGCGGCAGTTCTACTGGCCGTGGGAGGACCGGCCCCAGCCGGTCGCTCCACCGCCGGAGCGCACCTACCGGGCGCCGCGTCCGCGCAGCACGATCGGAAACGCGGATGCGCAGCGGCCCTCGCCGTCCGTCAAGCGCCGGGAGCGGCCCGCCCGGGCGCCGGTGGCGCCGAAGCCCGCCATCGCCAAGACCGCGCCGAACGTCCAGATCGCGGTGTTCGGCGATTCGCTGGCCGACCACCTTGCCCACGGTCTGGACGACGTCTTCGAGGACAACGCCGACATCGCGGTCGTCGATCGGGCGAAGGGCGACAGCGGACTCGTGCGCAGGGACGTGGTCGATTGGCCCAAGAGCGCAGAAGACTACCTGCGCACCAATCCCAAGGTCCGCTACGCGTTGGTCATGCTGGGCGCCAACGACCGCCAGCCGATCCGTGAAGGTGACGAGACCGTCGATCCGCTCACCGATCGCTGGAAGGCCCTGTACCGCGCCCGGGTCGAAGCCCTCGTGAAGGTGTTTGCCGACCACAAGGTGCCGCTGGTCTGGGTCGGGCTTCCGCCGGTGCAGAGCGAGAGCTTGAGCCGTGATCTCGCGAGCCTCAACGACATCGTCCGGGACACCGTGACGAAGGCCGGCGCGACCTATGTCGACATCTGGCCCGGCTTCGTCGACGACCGCGACCGCTACGCGGCCTCGGGCCCGGATCCGGAAGGTCAGATCGCCAAGCTGCGGACCGCCGACGGCGTGCACTTCACCAAGGCGGGCGACCGCAAGCTGGCGCATTTCGCCGATGTCGAGCTGAAGCGCCTGATGGGAACGGCCACGCCGGCGCTGACCGATCCGCCGCCCACCGCGACTATCGCGCCGGGGGCGCCGAGCGCGACGCCCGGTCCGAGCCTCGACGGTTCCGGCCAGCCCACCGACACCGCGGCGATCGATCGGCAGATCACCGCGATGCTGCCGAGCCTGCCGGAACCTCCGGGCGTCCCAGCGCTGCCGGTCAAGCCCGCGGCCGGGCCGGTCGTGCCCCTCGGGCGCACCGAGGTCTCCCCCGGCGGGACGCTGCTGACCGGCCGTCCGCGCGATTCGGACAACCTCGGCACCGTGGAGCGGACGCTGGTCCGCGGCAATGCGCCGATGCCCCAGCCCGGCCGCGCCGACGATTTCCGCTGGCCCCCCGGCTGAGTGGTGATCCCGGCGCTGCGCTCGCACCGAGCGCCGGGACTGAACCTACCTCACCGCGGTAGGACGCTCGCACCCATCAAGGCCTCGTCGATGGCACGGGCCGCCTGACGGCCCTCTCGGATCGCCCAGACAACCAGGGACTGACCCCGGCGCATGTCGCCGGCGCTCCAGATCTTCGGATCCGAGGTGCGGTAATCCTCCTCGTTCGCCTCGACGTTCCCGCGCTTGCTGACGCTGATGCCGGACTGGTCGAGCAAGCCCTTCTGCACCGATCCGGCGAAACCGATCGCCATGAAGACGAGATCGGCCGGCAGGATGAATTCGGTCCCGGGCATCGGCTGCCGCTTGGCGTCGACCCGGGCGCAGACCACGCCGGTCAGCCGGCCCTTCTTGTTGCCGTCGAGCCGCAGCGTCGCCGCCTGGAACTCGCGCTCCGCACCTTCCGCCTGGCTGGACGAGGTCCGCATCTTGGTCGGCCAGTACGGCCACACCGTCAGCTTGTCCTCGCGCTCGGGCGGCCGGGGCCGGATGTCGAGCTGCGTCACCGACAGCGCGCCCTGGCGGAACGCGGTGCCGACGCAATCGGAGGCGGTGTCACCGCCGCCGATCACGACGACGTTCTTGCCCGACGCCAGGATCGGGGCTTCGCCGTTGCCGCGCATCGGCTCCGCGGCCACGCGGCGGTTCGACTGGATCAGGTAAGGCATGGCGTAGTGGACGCCCTCGAGTTCCTGCCCGGGCAGCTGCGGGTTGCGGGGATCCTCCGCACCGCCGCAGAACATCACCGCATCGAACTCGGCCTTCAGCTCGTCGACCGGCTTGGTCACGCCGACGTTCTGGTTGTAGTGGAAGACAACGCCCTCGCCCTCCATCTGCCGGACGCGGCGATCGATGTGGCGCTTCTCCATCTTGAAGTCGGGGATGCCGTAGCGGAGCAGGCCACCGGCCTTCGGCTCGCGCTCGAACACGTGCACGTCGTGGCCGACCCGGGCCAGCTGTTGGGCCGCCGCGAGACCCGCCGGGCCGGAGCCGACGACGGCCACGCGCTTGCCGGTGCGCATCGACGCCGGCTCGGGCTTGATCCAGCCCATGTTCCACGCGCGGTCGGCGATCGCCTGCTCGATCGTCTTGATCGCCACCGGCTGATTCTCGAGGTTGAGCGTACACGCCTCCTCGCAGGGCGCCGGGCAGACGCGACCGGTGAATTCCGGGAAGTTGTTGGTCGAGTGGAGGTTGCGCGACGCCTCCTCCCAATCGGACTGGAACACGAGGTCGTTCCAGTCCGGGATCTGGTTGTGGACCGGGCAGCCGGTCGGGCCGTGGCAGAACGGGATGCCGCAATCCATGCAGCGCGCGGCCTGTTTGGTCAGGTCGTGCTCGTCGAGCGGCAGCGTGAACTCGCGGAAGTGCCGCACGCGATCGGCTGCGAGCTGGTACTTCTGCTCCTGCCGGTCGAACTCGAGGAAACCCGTGATCTTGCCCATCGATCAACCCTTGAGGCCCGCAGATCGACCGATGCTGCAGCCTATTAAACCGTCATTCCGCGATCGGCGCCCGCGTCGCACGGGCGCCGATACCGATAGCCTTACTCCGCTGCCACCGGCATCCGCGCCATCTCCATCTCGCGCAGCGCGCGGCGGTATTCCACCGGCATCACCTTGACGAACTTGGTGCGGAAGCTCGCCCAGTCGTCGAGGATCTGCTTCGCCCGCGGGCTGCCCGTATACTTGAGATGGTTGGTGATGAGCTGGCTGAGGCGCTCCTCATCGTGGCCGGACATGTCGGCCAGGATATCGACGCGCCCCTTGGTCTCGAGATCGCCGTCCTGGTGGAAGCGGCGCATCAGGTCGTCTTCCTCCTCGACGGGCTCGAGATCGACCATCGACAGGTTGCAGCGGGCCGAGAACGAGCCGTCCTCGTCAAGGACGTACGCGATGCCGCCCGACATGCCGGCCGCGAAGTTGCGTCCGGTCTCGCCGATCGACACCACGACCCCGCCGGTCATGTACTCGCAGCCATGGTCACCCATGCCTTCGACCACCGTGATCGCGCCGGAATTGCGGACCGCGAAGCGCTCGCCCGCGGAGCCGCGGATGTAACACTCTCCGGCGATCGCCCCGTACAGCACGGTGTTGCCGACCATGATGGTCCGGTCGGGTGGCGACCGCAGCGCATCGCTCGGGCGGATGATCAGCTTGCCGCCCGAAAGGCCCTTGCCGACGTAGTCGTTGCCGTGGCCGGTCAGCTCGATGGTGACGCCGGCCGCGACCCAGGCGCCGAAGCTCTGGCCGGCGGTGCCCGACAGCTTCACCACGATAGTGTCGTCCGGCAAGCCCTCGTGACCGTGCGCCTTGGCGACCATGCCGGACAGCATCGCACCGGCGGCCCGGTCCGAGTTGCGGATCACGTCGGTGACGACCACCGGCTCGCCGGTCTCGATGGCGTTCCGGGCCCCCTCGATCAGGCGCCGGTCCAGGACCGTGTCGATCGGGTGGTGCTGCTTCTCAACGTGCCGGATGGCGATGCCGTCCGCCACCTTGGGGCGATGGAACAGCTTGGTGAAATCGAGCCCGCGCGCCTTCCAGTGGGCTATGGCCTCGACCTTGTCGAGCACGTCCGAACGCCCGACGAGCTCTTCCAGCTTGGTGAAGCCGAGGGAGGCCAGGATCTCGCGCACCTCCTCGGCCACGAAGAAGAAGTAGTTCACCACGTGCTCGGGCGTGCCCTTGAAGCGCTTGCGCAGCACCGGATCCTGCGTGGCGACGCCCACCGGGCAGGTGTTGAGGTGGCACTTGCGCATCATGATGCAGCCGGCCGCGATCAGGGGAGCGGTCGAGAAGCCCATCTGGTCGGCGCCGAGCAGGGCCGCGATGACCACGTCGCGACCGGTGCGGATGCCGCCGTCGGCCTGGAGGGCGACGCGGCCGCGCAGGCCGTTGAGCACCAGCGTCTGCTGGGTCTCGGCGAGACCGGTCTCCCACGGTCCGCCCGCATGCTTGAGCGAGGTCAGCGGCGCGGCGCCGGTGCCGCCGTCGTAGCCCGAGATGGTGATGTGGTCCGCCCGCGCCTTGGCGACGCCGGCCGCCACGGTACCGACGCCGACCTCGGAGACGAGCTTCACCGACACGTCCGCGGACGGGTTCACGTTCTTCAGGTCGAAGATCAGCTGGGCCAGATCCTCGATCGAGTAGATGTCGTGGTGCGGCGGCGGCGAAATCAGGCCGACGCCCGGGGTGGCGTAGCGGACCTTTGCGATCTTGGCGTCGACCTTGTGGCCGGGCAGCTGGCCGCCCTCGCCGGGCTTGGCGCCCTGCGCGACCTTGATCTGCATCATGTCGGCGTTGACGAGATATTCCGTCGTAACGCCGAATCTGCCCGAGGCGACCTGCTTGATCGCGGACCGGCGCGAACGCCCGTCCGGCAGCGGCTTGAATCGCTCGACCTCCTCGCCGCCCTCGCCCGAGTTCGAGCGACCGCCGAAGGAGTTCAGCGCGATGGCGAGCGTCTCGTGCGCTTCCTTCGAGATGGACCCGTACGACATCGCCCCGGTGGCGAAGCGCTTGACGATCTCGGAGGCCGACTCGACCGAATCCAGCGGCACCGGCTGGCGGCCGAGTTCGGTTGCGCTCCTGAGGCGGAACAGGCCCCGCAGGGTCTTGAGCTGGTTCTCCTGCCGGTTCACCAGCGCGGCGTATTCGCGGTAGCGCTCCGGCACGTTGAGGCGCACCGCGTGCTGGAGCGTCGCGATCGTGTCGGGCGTCCAGGTATGAGCCTCGCCGCGCAGCCGGTAGGCGTACTCGCCGCCGACATCGAGGGCGTTGCGGTAGATCGGGGCGTCGCCGAAAGCGTCGCGGTGACGGCTGACGGTCTCCTCCGCGACCTCGGCCATGCCGACGCCCTCGATGGTCGTGGCCGTGCCGAAGAAGTCGCGGCCGACGAAGGTCGAGTTGAGCCCGACCGCGTCGAAGATCTGGGCGCCGCAATACGACTGGTAGGTCGAGATGCCCATCTTCGACATGACCTTGAGCAGGCCCTTATCGATCGCCTTGATGTAGCGGTAGATGATCTCGTCGTCGGTGAGGTCCGGCGGGAACTCGTCCTTCATCGCCAGCAGCGTCTCGAAGGCGAGATAGGGATTGATGGCCTCCGCGCCGTAGCCGGCCAGGCAGGCGAAGTGGTGCACCTCACGCGGCTCGCCCGATTCGATCACGAGGCCGACCGAGGTGCGCAGACCCTTGCGGATCAGGTAGTTGTGCACCGACGCGGTCGCCAGGAGGGCCGGGATCGGCACCCGATCCGGACCGACCGCGCGGTCGGTCAGCACGATGATGTTGTAGCCGCCGCGCACCGCCGCCTCGGCCCGGTCGCAGAGGCGGTCGAGCGCCCCGTCCATGGCCTGCGCGCCCATCTCGGCCGGGTAGGTCATGTCCAGGGTCTTGGTGTCGAACCGGTCCTCGAAATGGCCGATCGAGCGGATCTTCTCCAGGTCGCCGTTGGTCAGGATCGGCTGGCGGACTTCCAGGCGCTTGCGCCGGGACGCGCCCTCCATGTCGAGCAGGTTCGGCCGCGGCCCGATGAATGAGACGAGGCTCATCACCGCCTCTTCGCGGATCGGGTCGATCGGCGGGTTGGTGACCTGCGCGAAGTTCTGCTTGAAGTAGGTATAGAGCAGCTTCGACTTCTCGGAGAGCGCCGAGAGCGGCGTGTCCGTCCCCATCGAGCCGACCGCCTCCTGGCCGGTGACGGCCATGGGCTGCATCAGCAGCTTGAGGTCTTCCTGGGTGTAGCCGAAGGCCTGCTGGCGATCGAGCAGGCCCACGTCGGAGCGCGTCTCCCGCGCCACGACGGGCTTGAGATCTTCCAGCACGATCTGGGTGTTCTTGACCCAGTCGGCGTAGGGATGCGCGGCGGCGAGCTCGCCCTTGATCTCCTCGTCGGAGACGATTCGGCCCTTCTGCAGGTCGATCAGAAGCATCCGGCCCGGCTGCAGGCGCCAGGACTGAACGATCTTCTCGTCGGGGATCGGCAGCGTGCCCATCTCCGAAGCGAGCACGACCAGCCCGTCATCGGTGACGATGTAACGGGCCGGGCGCAGGCCGTTGCGGTCGAGGGTGGCGCCGATCTGGCGGCCATCCGTGAAGGCCACGGCCGCGGGGCCGTCCCAGGGCTCCATCAGGGCGGCGTGGTACTCGTAGAAGGCGCGCCGCTCCTCGCTCATCAGCGGGTTGCCGGCCCAGGCCTCCGGGATCAGCATCATCATGGCGTGGGCGAGCGGGTAGCCGCCCTGCACCAGGAACTCGAGGGCGTTGTCGAAGCACGCGGTGTCGGACTGGCCCTCGTAGGAGATCGGCCAGAGCTTCGAGATGTCGTTGCCGAACAGGTCCGAATCGACGCTCGCCTGCCGGGCCGCCATCCAGTTGACGTTGCCGCGCAGTGTGTTGATCTCGCCGTTATGGGCGACCATCCGGTAGGGGTGCGACAGGCGCCAGGTCGGGAAGGTGTTGGTCGCGAAACGCTGGTGGACCAGGGCGATCGCCGAGACGAAACGCTCGTCCTTCAGGTCGAGGAAGTAGTCGCCGATCTGGGTGACCAGAACCATGCCCTTGTACACGATGGTCCGGGTCGAGACGGAGACCGGGTAAAACTCTTTCACCCGCGGGTCGTCCAGGGCGTAGACCTTGTTGGAGATCACCTTGCGGGCGACGAAGACGCGCCGCTCGAACGTGTCCTGGTCGGAGACGGAGCCCGGTCGGCCGATGAACACCTGCCGGTGATGCGGCTCGGTGGCCTTCACGGCGACGCCCAGATCCTCGGGGTCGACCGGGACATCGCGCCAGCCGAGGAGCGGCAGGCCCTCGTCGGCCAGGGCCGCCTCGATGATTCCCTGGATGATCGCCCGGGGCTCCTCGGCCTTGGGCAGGAAGAACTGGCCGATGGCGTACTGCCCGGCGGGCGGTAGCTCGAAGCCGAGGCGCGAGCACTCGTCCGCGAAGAAGCCGTGCGGGATCTGCGTGAGGATACCGCAGCCGTCGCCCATCTTGGGGTCGGCACCCACCGCACCGCGGTGGTCCAGATTCTCGAGGATCTTCAGGCCCTGCTGAACGATGGCATGGGTCCGACGATCGTGCATGTCGGCGATGAAGCCGACGCCGCAGGCATCACGCTCGTTGGCCGGATCGTAGGCGCCCTGGGCTTTGGGCAGAGCGGGATCGCGCACCGTGATCGGCATCGCGCCGCCGCGCGGGGCGGAAGCCTGGAACTCGGAAGCAGCAAACTCTTCGGCGGGTCCGCGCTGTGCCATGCTTCGTCTCGTCCTTCCCTCGATCCCCTTCGCCGCACCTCGGCCCGCGAGCATGTTCCATGCCCGTGAGTCGCAACCGTGCGGCGTCCCGACCCGATGCCGCAGGCGATCCGGTCGGTCCCCGCGAGGACGTGCCCGTCGACCTTCGTTCATCGAAAACCCGGACCGCTCCAGGAGCGGCGTGCTGGCGCGCTCGAGACCGCCAACCGGACTTCCCGCTGGCGCGCGGGACGGCGACGGCCGGCATGCGCGGCCAATGGGACAGTTCTGCTGTCCTAAGTCGCGAAATTGGCAGATTGAAACCGTTTCAGCAAGGGATCGCGCGGGCATGCGGGCGCGGCATCCGCGACTGCAACTTAAACCGCCGTTCACCAATCGCTTCCGCAATCTCGCCCGAATCACGCGGTCTACGACCTGTGCCGAGCACAAGCGGCATGCGGGGCAACGACCTCGCCGGCATGGTCGAGGTCTGGGCAAACCGGCCCGGACCATGCCGGAACCGGATACTCTGCCGGGTCTCCAGAACGGGAACGCATCAGAGTGATGATCGAGAACGGAACGTCTCGCCGCGCAGCGCAGCGGGTTCTCAGTGCAGCCCTTCTGTCGGGCGGATTGATGCTGGGCCTCTCCCAGAGCGCCCGCGCGCAATTCGCCTTCGAGGACGAGATCCTGCCGCCACGGGTGATCGCATGGCGCCTGGCTGATCACGGCTTCAGCGGTGTCAGCCGTCCGCGGTTCGACGGGCGCGTCTACGTCGTCGACGCCGTGAGCCCGACGGGCGCCCCGGTCCGTCTGTTCGTCGATCCGGCCGCCGGCGCGATCGTGGGACGCCAGCGCATCGGTGCGCCCGAGAGCTACGCCCGGTTGGAGCAGCCGCGCGCCGGCTTTGGATGGACCGAGGAGGATGCGGCGCCGCAGCGTCTCCTGCGGCCGGCGATGCCCGACGGCGTCCCGGCTCGGGCCGCGCGTCCGGCACGCCGCCAGAGCCCGGAGGCACTGCGTCCCGAGTTCAATCCCGATGGCCTGAATCCGGATGGCCGTGCGCGGCCTGAGGCGCCCCACAAGGTCGCCCGGGCCCCGGCGCCTGGGCGCGCGCCGGAGCTGAAGCCGGCACTTCGCAACGTTCCGGAGGCGCCAGCTCCGAAGGTCGCCCCCGTGGAGGCATCCAGGGTGGATCCTGTGCCTGAGCCGAAATCCGCAGCCATCGAAAAGGCGCCTCCGGCCGGTCCGGCCCAGGCGGGACCGGCCAAGCCCGCAGCGGGCACGGTTGCCGAGGCGGCCAAGCCCCCATCTGCCGATTGGAAGGATCCGCCGCCGGACAAGAAGCCGGTGCGAATCATCGGCGGTGCGACGATCGTCCCCGGCGCCTCAGAGAAAGAGCCCGCCGGAGCCCAGTAGCGCTGGCCCGAACGCTCGCCGCCCAAGATCGATACCGGTGCGACGCAAGCGAGCGCGTCGACGCGAGGACTGAGAGACGTCCTCGATTGCGACGTGATCTGGGACTCTTCTAGTCGGTGGGGCTCAGACGCTCCGAGCCGGTAAAGACGGTCAGCGTATCCGCGCGGGCAATGGCGCAAAGTGTGATCCCGTGCGCTTGGGCACGCTCCAACGCCAGCGAGGTCGGCGCCGAGATCGCCACGATCACGGCCGCACCGAGGCGCGCGGCCTTCTCGACCATCTCGAACGAGCACCGGCTGGTGATCACCAGGAAACCGTCTGCTGGATCGGTGCCGGCCCGCATGGCGGCGCCAATCAGCTTGTCCAGAGCGTTGTGGCGGCCGACATCCTCGCGGACGGACGCCAGGGTGCCGTCGAGCCGAGCCCAGGCGGCGGCGTGCACGGCGCGGGTCTCGGCGCCCAGCACCTGCGCCGCGTCGAGCCCGGCGAGAGCCCGCGCGATCGCCGGGAGCGAGACCTGGATGTCGGGGGCGCCCCGCATGTCCGCGCGTGGCAATTCCGCCAGATCCTCGATGCCGCAGACACCGCAGCCCGTCCGCCCGCTGATGGCGCGCTTGCGCGCGAGGTGCTCGCGCAGACGTCCGGGGGCCAGCTCGACATGGAGGCGCAGCCCGTCCGGGCCAACCTCCACGCGCGTGCTGCGAATCTCGTCGGCGGATTCGATGATCCCTTCCGTCAGGCTGAAGCCGTAGGCGAAATCCTCCAGGTCGGCCGGCGACGCCATCATGACGGCATGCGGCACGCTGCCGTAGACCAGGTTGACCGGCGCCTCGACGGCGAGCACCCGCGTCCCCGGCCGGGGCGCGGCATCGGCGTAGGCCACGACCTGCATCGGAGCCGGGACCGCGCTAGCCGGCAGCTCGGCCGGAAAATCCTGGGGTGTCGTCAACATCCACGGCTCCGAAAGGCCCGTCCGGTGCTGCGATCGCACCGGACACGAAGCCACGCTAGCGAATCGAACGCAGCGAAAGACCGGTGCGGGGCGTCTAAGAGGCCACCCGAATCAGCCGGAAACCACCCTCTGCGACGCTTGTGCGGTTGCACCTGGCACGTCCTTGTGATCTGAAGCCGCGATCGGATACATGCCGGATGACACAACCGGCAGTCCGTCACGTCGGCACCATCCCGCGCTCATTCAAGACGGGAAAGTCCGACGGGAAATCAAATTGCAGGGGAGCAACGAGAGGCAGATGCGGACGGTGCGGACGATCACCCGATCACCCTTGAGCCTCGCCGCCCTCGGCGCCCTGCTCGCCTCGACATCCGGGGCGCTCGCCGCCGGATTCGGTCAGCCGGTGCCGTGGGAGATGAGCCGGCAGATCCCGGTTACCGAGAACGCGCGCGACATCCTCAGCTTCGAGATCGGCCTGCACTGGCTCTCGCTCGTGATCTCGGTCTTCGTGCTGGGGCTGATCCTCTGGTGCGTCTTCCGCTTCAACGAGAAGACCAACCCGACCCCGTCGCGCACCACCCACAATACCGCGATCGAGATCGCCTGGACGATCGTGCCGGTGCTGATACTCGTCGCCGTGGCGATCCCGTCCTTCCGTCTGCTGCGCACGCAGCTGGCGGATCCGAAGGCCGACATGATCGTCAAGGTCATCGGCCATGCCTGGTACTGGTCCTACGAGTACCCGCAGACCGAGGCCGGCGGCGGTTTCACGTTCGATGCCAACATCGACGAGGACAAGCAGCCCCGCCTGCTCCAGACCGACAATGAGATGGTCGTGCCACTCGGCAAGATCGTGAAGATCCAGGTCACGGCGGCGGACGTGCTGCATTCCTGGGCGATGCCGGCCTTCGGCTTCAAGATCGACGCCGTGCCGGGCCGCCTGAACCAGATGTGGTTCCGGGCCGACAAGGAAGGCACCTTCCACGGTCAGTGCTCGGAGCTGTGCGGACAGCGTCACGCCTACATGCCGATCGTCGTCCGCGTCGTCAGCGAGCAGGCCTACGCCGACTGGCTGAATGAAGCGAAGACGAAGTACGCGCGCATCGACAACGGAACGAGCTTCGCCGAAGCCCGCTGAAGTCCGGTTGACCGAATAGAACCCGTCAGATCCACAAGGCACCCGAATCCATGGCTACAGCCGCAGCCCATGCCGAGGCCCACGAGGTCCACGACCATAAACCGTCGTTCTTCGCCCGCTGGTTCCTGTCGACGAACCACAAGGACATCGGCACGCTCTACCTGCTCTTCGCCTTCTGCGCCGGCATGATCGGCGCGTTCCTCTCCTTCGGTATCCGGATGGAGATGGAACAGCCGGGGCTGCAGTTCTTCTCCAATCCGGCGACGTACAACGTGTTCGTCACCGGACACGGCCTCATCATGGTGTTCTTCATGGTGATGCCGGCACTGATCGGCGGCTTCGGCAACTGGTTCGTGCCCCTCATGATCGGCGCGCCCGACATGGCGTTCCCGCGCATGAACAACATCTCGTTCTGGCTGACGGTGGCGGGCTTCTGCTCCCTGCTGTGCTCGCTGTTCGTCGAGGGCGCCCCCGGCGCATCCGGCGCCGGCACCGGTTGGACCGTCTATCCGCCGCTCTCCACTGCCGGCCATCCCGGTCCGGCCGTCGACTTCGCAATCTTTGCCCTGCACCTGTCCGGCACTGGCTCGATCCTGGGGGCGATCAACTTCATCACCACCATCCTGAACATGCGCGCCCCGGGCATGACGCTGCACAAGATGCCGCTCTTCGCCTGGGCCGAGCTGGTCACCGCCTTCCTGCTGCTGCTCTCGCTGCCGGTGCTCGCGGGCGCCATCACGATGCTGCTGACCGACCGTAACTTCGGCACGACCTTCTTCGACCCGGCCGGCGGCGGCGACCCGATCCTGTACCAGCATCTGTTCTGGTTCTTCGGTCACCCCGAAGTCTACATCATGATCCTGCCGGCCTTCGGCATCGTCTCGCACATCATCGCCACGTTCTCGCGCAAGCCGGTCTTCGGCTACCTTGCGATGGCATACGCCATGGTCGCGATCGGCGTCGTCGGCTTCGTCGTGTGGGCGCACCACATGTACACCGTGGGCCTGTCGCTTCAGACGCAGTCCTACTTCGTGTTCGCCACGATGGTGATCGCGGTGCCCACGGGCGTGAAGATCTTCTCCTGGATCGCCACCATGTGGGGCGGATCCATCCGCTTCACCGCCGCCATGCACTGGGCCGTGGGCTTCATCTTCCTGTTTACCGTCGGCGGCGTCACCGGCGTGGTGCTCGCCAACTCGGCGGTCGATAAGTACCTGCACGACACCTACTACGTCGTGGCGCACTTCCACTACGTGCTGTCACTCGGCGCTGTGTTCATCATCTTCGCCGGTGTCTACTACTGGTTCCCGAAGATGACCGGCCACATCATCCCGGAATGGGCTGGCAAGCTGCACTTCTGGCTGGCCTTCATCGGCGCGAACGTCCTGTTCTTCCCGATGCACTTCCTCGGCCTGGCCGGCATGCCGCGTCGTTACGCCGACTACCCGGACGCCTTCGCGGGCTGGCACAAGGTCTCCACCTACGGCGGCCACATCTTCGGCCTCAGCATGTTCGTCTTCGTGATCGGCGTCGTGCTGGCCTTCCGCTCGAAGGAGCGGGCCGCCGACAACCCGTGGGGCGAAGGTGCCACCACCCTCGAGTGGACGCTCCCCTCCCCGCCGCCGTTCCACCAGTTCGAGACGCTGCCCCGCATCGTCGACGAGCCGGGCGCGCACTGACCAGTCTCCGCGAGGGCCGCATCCGCGGCCCTCGCCCTTCCCCGGAAGCCGCCACGGCGACTTCCCGGCAAGGGCGACCAAGACGGGTGTTCCGCACAAGCCGAGTGTCCCGCTCGCGCTGACCCTTGGACCGAATCGATTTCGAAACACGACTCGGCCGTGACGCGCGTGGCCGGGCGCCGACACAACAGCGGCAGACGCGATGACGAGCCTGACGAACACGATCAGACCGGACGCACCGGCCCCGGCCTTTACGGCGGTCGGCGGCGACGTGCCGGACTATTTCGCGCTGCTCAAGCCGCGGGTGATGGTCCTCGTGATCTTCACCGCGCTGGTCGGCATGGTCGTCTCCCAGGGCCACGTTCCGCCGGCCATCGGCGTGATCTCGCTCTTGGCCATTGCGGTCGGCGCCGGGGCGTCGGGCTGCCTCAACATGTGGTGGGATGCCGACATCGACGCGGTCATGACCCGCACCGCGCAGCGGCCGATCCCGGCCGGGCGGATCTCGCCCGAGGAGGCGCTCGGCTTCGGGCTGTTCCTGTCGGTGGCATCGGTTCTTGTGCTGGGCCTCGCGGCGAACTGGCTCGCCGCCGGTCTGTTGGCCTTCACCATCGTGTTCTACGCGGTGATCTATTCGATGTGGCTGAAGCGGGCGACCGCGCAGAACATCGTCATCGGTGGCGCCGCCGGTGCCCTGCCGCCGGTGATCGGCCAGGCCGTCGTCTCCGGCTCGGTCGGGATCGAGTCGCTCGTACTCTTCGCGATCATCTTTATCTGGACGCCGCCGCATTTCTGGGCGCTGGCACTGATCAAGGCCGAAGAATACGCCCGCGCCGGCATCCCGATGATGCCCAACGTCGCCGGGCCGGCTTCGACCCGCCGGCAGATCGTCTGGTACTCGGTGTTCCTGTTTCCCCTCGGGCTTGCGCCCGTGGCGCTCGGGTTCGGCGGCCTGCTCTACGCGGTGATCGCCGTGATCGGCGGGCTCGGAATGCTGGCCTTCAGCGTCCGCGTCCTTAGGAATCGCACCGGCGATGCCGAGAAGCGGGCTGCGATGGGCATGTTCGGCTTCTCGATCCTGTACCTGTTCGCGCTGTTCTCGGCGCTGCTTGCCGAGCAGAGCTTCGGCCTCTTCCTGCCGGTCTTGGTCTAATCGCCATGCCGGATCCGGAAGTCCCCTATCGCCAGCTCACGCCCGTCGAGGAGGCGCGCCGGCGTAAGCGCTCGGTGGCCATCGCGTTGGCCCTGGGTGCGTGGGTCCTGCTGTTCTTCGTGCTGACGATCGTCAAACTCGGCCCGCAGATCCTCAGCCGTCCGCTCTGAGGGGCACGATGACAAAACCTCATTCCGATCCGCTTCGCGGCGCCAAGCGCACGGCGATCGCGTGTGCCGGCCTGGCGGTCGGCATGGTTGGCCTCGCCTTCGCGTCGGTGCCGCTCTACGACGCGTTCTGCAAGGCAACGGGCTACGACGGCACGCCGCGCCAGGGCCCGGCCCTTGCGTCGGCTGCGCGCACCGACGACAGCATGGTGGTGCACTTCGATACCAACGTCGCACCAGGCCTGAGCTGGAAGTTCGCCCCCGAAGCCAACACCGTCGAGGCGAAGCTCGGCGAAACCAAGACGGTTTTCTTCCGGGTGCAGAACACTGGCGCCAAGCCATCGACCGGCGTCGCGACCTTCAACGTCCAGCCCGGCCTGATGGGCAGCTACTTCGTCAAGATCGCCTGTTTCTGCTTCAACGAGCAGACGTTGCAGCCCGGCGAGACGCTGGACGTGCCGGTGGTCTTCTACGTCGACCCGGCGGTGCGGGAGGATTCGAACACCGCGCATCTTTCCGAAATGACGCTGTCCTACACGTATTTCGCCTCCAAGAACGGCCAGCCGGTGACGGCGGCGGTCGCGACCACGGGGGCTTCGGGCACGAAGCGCGATTTCTGATCGCGAACGCGTGACAACACAGGTCGGCACCGACTAAGTGTGCTGACAAGCTTGGGGGTCCCGTATGTGGCGCCCAGCCAAAGAGCGATAGGCCGGATGCCGGGAACGGCGCGGGGCGTCAGGGTGAGGAGCGACGGGACGATGGCCGAGGCGCACGCCAAGAATCACGATTTTCATATTCTAAGCCCGAGTCCGTGGCCGCTGATGGGCGCCTTCTCGGGCTTCCTGATGGCGTTCGGCGCCGTGTTCTGGATGAAGAGCCTCCAGATCGGTACCCTGACCCCGGGTCCCTACATCTTCGGGGCTGGCGTTTTCGGCGTGCTCTACACCATGTTCGCCTGGTGGAAGGACGTGGTGCACGAGGCCAATTCCGGCGATCACACCCGCGTGGTCCAACTCCATCACCGGTATGGCATGATGATGTTCATCGCCTCCGAGGTGATGTTCTTCGTCGCTTGGTTCTGGGCCTACTTCGAGGCGGCCCTCTACACCGCCGACCCGATCCAGGCCTCCCGGGTCGAGTTCACGGGCGGCGTCTGGCCGCCCAAGGGCATCGAGGCGTTCGATCCGTGGCACTTGCCGCTGCTGAACACCCTGATCCTGCTGACCTCCGGCACGACCGTCACCTGGGCCCACCATGCCTTGCTGCATGGGGACCGCAAGGGTCTCAAGTACGGCCTGTGGCTGACCATCGTGCTGGGCGTGCTGTTCACGGCCTGCCAGGCCTACGAGTACAGCCACGCCGAATTCGGCTTCGCGGGCAGCATTTACTCGTCGACCTTCTACATGGCGACGGGCTTCCACGGCTTCCACGTCATCATCGGCACGATCTTCCTGGCCGTATGCCTGTACCGGACCTACGCGGGCCAGTTCACCCCACGCCAGCACCTCGGATTCGAGTTCGCCGCCTGGTACTGGCACTTCGTCGACGTCGTGTGGCTGTTCCTGTTCGCCGCGATCTACGTCTGGGGCTCGGGCGTATTCCACGGCGCCGCGCACTGAGCGCTGCTATCCCGTCACCGCATGGCGGGGGTGTGAAAGGGCGGCTCAGGCCGCCCTTTTTCGTGTGAGACTCGGCGTGATCCCCATATCGAGGGAATGGCTGTGAGGCGGCGAGCATGCGCTCGCCTGGGCCGGTCTGGAGTGCTCACGTGGACCAACGAACCTATCCGCAGCTGCCGCCCGTCCCCACCGGCCTCCGCGGCCGGTGCCCCCGCTGCGGCGAAGGCCATCTGTTCAAGGGCTACCTGACCCTGCGGCCGTCCTGCGAATCCTGCGGGCTCGACTATTCGGGTTTCGACTCGGCGGACGGGCCGGCTTTCTTCGTGATGTCGATCGTCGGCCTTCTGGTGGTGGGTCTGGCTCTGTGGCTGGAGATCACCTACGAGCCGCCGATTTGGGTCCACGCGCTGGTAGCCGGCAGCCTCTCGATCGGTCTGAGCCTGATCCTGGTCCGGCCGCTCAAGGGCATGCTGATCGCCCTCCAGTACAGCAACAAGGCCGAGCAGGGACGTTTCGAGCAGTGAGTCGCACATCGCCGCGTGCGGCCGCCTGGCGTGACCTCGTCGCACCCGGGCTCGCATCCCTGATCGCGCTGGCGATCCTGCTGGGTCTCGGGACGTGGCAGATCGAGCGCAAGACCTGGAAGGAAGAGCTGATCGCCCGCATCGTCCGGCAGACGAAGGCGGAGCCTGTGGCGCCCCCTGAACCCGGCACCTGGGATCCCGGCCGGGACGAGTTCCGCCATGTGCGGGTCTCTGGCCGGTTCGACAACGATCGCGAGGCGCTGGTCCACGGACTTGCGGCCGGCGAGACGCCGGGCCGGGCGCTCCAGGGCTATTACGTGATCACGCCGTTTCAGCGCGCGGATGGCGGTGTCGTCCTGATCAACCGCGGCTTCGTGCCCACGGAGTTGAAGGCCCAGGCCGACCGCCGGGATGGCCTCATCGAGGGCCCGACCACGGTCACCGGGATTCTCCGGGCCAGCGAGGCGCGGGGGATGTTCGTGCCGGAGGCGGATCCGGCACGGGGCGAATGGTTCACCCGCGACGTCGACAGCATCGCTGCCGCGCGCGGGGTCGCCGACGCGGCACCCTACCTGATCGAGGCCGACGCGGTGCCGGGTCAGACCACGTGGCCACGGGGCGGTCAGCTGAAGGTCGATCTTCCGAACAACCACCTGCAATACGCCTTCACGTGGTTCGCGCTGGCGCTCTGTCTGATCGGCGTGTTCGGTATGTTCGCCTATCGACGCCTGAACGATTCGGATGGCGTCGGCACAGTGTGAGAATAAACCCGCCGCTGAGTGAGTTCGGCGCAGGAGAATGCAACAGGACGGGCGTCTAAAACGGCATCGCGTTCCTTTGACCCGGCATCGTCAACGCGGAATACTTTGCGTGTTCATTAGCGGTCGCGCAAGTCTGCATCTTGTATTCAGTTTGTCGCGATCCTTCGAAGACGCCGCGGGGCAACGTCCCCGCGCGACAGAGGTAGCGCGCCATGACCGACCGTTTCAAAGACACGCCGCCTGATCCGATCCGCTTTGCCTACTGGGTGCCCAACGTCTCGGGCGGCCTCGTGATCAGCAAGATCCCGCAGCGCACGAGCTGGGATGCCGACTACAACCGGCGCCTGGCACAGATCGCGGAGGAATCCGGCTTCGACTACGCCCTGACCCAGATCCGCTTCACGGCTGGCTACGGCGCCGAATATCAGCACGAATCGGTGGCGTTCAGCCACGCGCTGCTGGCCGCCACCTCCAAGATCAAGGTGATTGCCGCGCTGCTGCCAGGCCCCTGGCATCCCACACTGGCGGCCAAGCAGATCGCAACGATCTCGCAGCTGAGCGGCGGCCGGATCGCCGTCAACATCGTGTCGGGCTGGTTCTCGGGCGAGTTCCGCGCGATCGGCGAGCCCTGGCTCGACCACGACGAGCGTTACCGGCGCTCGGAAGAGTTCATCCGCAGCCTCCGGGGGATCTGGACCCAGGACAACTTCACCTTCCGGGGCGATTTCTATCGCTACACGGACTATACCCTGAAGCCGAAGCCGGCCGACCCGCTGCCGGAGATCTTCCAGGGCGGCTCGTCCCGGGCGGCGCGCGACATGGCAGCGCGCGTCTCTGACTGGTACTTCACCAACGGCAACACGCCGGAGAACATCCGCGCGCAGGTCGACGATGTCCGCGCGAAGGCCGCCGCAATCGGCAACAACCCGCGCATCGGCGTGAATGCCTTCGTGATCGCCCGCGATACCGAAGAGGAGGCCCGCGCCGTCCTCCAGGAGATCATCGACCACGCCGATCCGGACGCCGTGAAGGCGTTCGGCCACGAGGTGAAGAATGCCGGGAAAGCCTCGCCCGAGGGAGAAGGCAACTGGGCCAAGTCGGATTTCAACGACCTCGTCCAGTACAATGACGGCTTCAAGACCAACCTGATCGGCACACCGGACCAGATCGCCGAGCGGATCCTCGCGCTGAAGGATGCGGGGGCCGACCTCGCGCTTCTGGCCTTCCTCCATTTCCAGGAGGAGGTCGCGTATTTCGGGGCACATGTGATCCCCCGGGTCCGCGCACTCGAAGCCGCCCGCGAGACGCGCGCCGAGGCGGCCTGATGGCTGCCCGCCCGAAAGATTTCCGCCCCGTTCGGAGTGAGCCATCATGAACATCGCCGTCGACGCGCGCGCGCTCGACCCCCTGCCGCGCCAAGGTGTGCCGGGGCCAGCCAGCCCGCCCTCCCCCGCCCATGTGATCCGTGACGACACGGAGGCGCTGGCGGTCGCCCGGAACCTCGCCGCGGAGTTTCGACGCGGCGCCTCGGAACGCGACCGGAACCACGCGCGGCCCCTGGCGGAGCTCGACGCCTTCTCCCAGAGCGGGTTGTGGTCGATCAACGTGCCGAAGGCGTTCGGCGGCCCGGAGGTGTCCTACAAGACCCTCGCACAGGTCGTCGCGATCATCTCGGCGGCCGATCCGGCGATCGGTCAGATCTCGCAGAACCACCTCGGTATCGTGGCGTCGATCCGGACGGTCTCGGACGAGGCGCAGCAGCGTCTGCTGTTCGGGGCGGTTCTGCGCGGCACACGGTTCGGCAACGCGTTCTCCGAGCGCGGCACCAAGCGGGCCGCGGATTTCGACACCCGGTTCACCGATCACGGCGACCACGTGATCGTGCGCGGCCAGAAGTTCTACGCCACCGGGGCATTGCTCGCTCACCTGGTGCCGATCGTCGCCCTCGATGCGGAGGGACGGGCCTGGTACGCCATCGCCGAGCGGAACGCGCCAGGACTCACCGTGATCGACGACTGGTCCAGCTTCGGCCAGCGCGGCACGGCGAGCGGCACGGTGCTGATCGAGAATGTCCGGGTCGAGAAGACACACTTGGTGCCGGCCTGGAAGGGCTACGAGGCGCCCCGGTCGGACGGCGCCATCTTCCAGATCATCCAGGCGGCGGTCGATGCCGGCATCGGCCGCGAGGCCCTGGACGACACGATCGCGTTCGTGCGCGAGAAGGCGCGCCCGTGGATCGACAGCGGTCAGGAGCGGGCCTCCGACGACCCCTACACGATCCAGGCGGTCGGCGACCTCACCATCCGGCAGCACGCAGCGGAAGCCCTGCTCGACCGGGCCGGGCTCGCCCTCGACGCGGCGGTCGCACAGCCGGATGCGGAGCGTGTCGCGGCGGCCCAGCTCGCCGTCGCGGAGGCGAAGGTGCTGACGACCGAGGTCGCGCTGGCCGCCTCCAACAAGCTGTTCGAGCTCTCCGGCACCCGCTCGACGCTGGCTGCGGAGAACCTCGACCGCCACTGGCGCAATGCCCGGACCCATACCCTGCATGATCCGGTGCGCTGGAAGGTCGCCATCGTCGGCAATCACGCCCTGAACGGTGTCGCGCCGCCGTTCCACGCCTGGAGCTGACGCAGGTCCCGGCGGCCGGGCTGCTGGCACGGATGGAGCGTCGTCCCCGGATCATACCGCGGGCGACGTTTCTGGCTGGGTTTGATGCGCCGGCGTAGGGCTCGCGTGCTCCTAGAGAACCGGCAGGCCCCGGGCTTTGGCTTCCTCGCCCGGCTCCACGTGAATGGTCACGACCGCACCTGGGATCGTGGTTTCCAGGGCGCTCTCCAGCCGGTCGCAGATGGCGTGCGAGGCCTCGACCGTCATGCTGCCCGGAACCACGAGGTGGAAATCGATGAACGTGGC
This sequence comes from Methylobacterium sp. CM6246, assembly GCF_054818005.1. NCBI lineage: Bacteria > Pseudomonadati > Pseudomonadota > Alphaproteobacteria > Hyphomicrobiales > Methylobacteriaceae > Methylobacterium > Methylobacterium sp. CM6246. The sequence goes on along the minus strand of NZ_JBTXKY010000001.1, from coordinate 2,106,618 downwards.
TTGGCCGGCCGAACGGGTGCGGACGTCGTGGGCTTCGAGCGCGCCCTCCCCGTGCTGCGAGATCAGCGAGCGGATCTGGCAGACCACGTCGGGGGACGCGGCCCGATCCATCAGGCCATCGACGGATTCGCGCACCATTCGGAAGCCCGACCACAGGATGTTGAGTGCCACGAGCCCGGCCACCGCCGGGTCGAGGGCCGGGTAGCCGGTTACCCAGACGGCGGCGACGCCCAAGAGTACGCCGCAGGAGGTCACGACGTCGGCGAAGACGTGGCGCGCATCTGCGATCAGGGCCGGCGAGCGCCACGCGCGGCCCCAGCGCATCAGCGCCCAGGCCCAGGCGGCGTTGATGACGCCCGCCCCGAGATTGATCGCCAGACCCACCGCTGGCGTGTCCAAGGGTTTTGGGGCGAGCAGGCCGAAATACGCCTCCCGCAGGATCAGGACGGCGGCCACCACGATGAGGGCGCCCTCGATCACCGCGGAGAAGAACTCCGCCTTGTGGTGGCCGTAGGGATGCTCGGCGTCGGCCGGACGCGCGGCGACACGCAGGGCCACGAAGGCGCCGATCGCCGCCACCACGTTGATGATGCTCTCGAGCGCGTCGGAATACAGCGCCAGGCTGCTGGTGAGCCAGGCCGCGTAGAACTTCAGCCCGGTGACCACCAAGCCGATGCCGGCGCTGAAGAGGGCTGCTTTCTGGGTCCGGTCCATGGGATGCGCCGATCACGAGTCGACGTGCCCATACGGGATGCAGCTTGCCTCAGGCCACGGCAAAGCTTCGACGCTGCCGAAAGAGTCTTAGCTTCGGCTATGCTTCGGTCGGACCGAGAGCCGGACTGCGGGCCGCCTCGCGCTGGCGGCTCCGCTCGGCCTTGGCCCGCGCCTCGGTCGCCTTGCGCATCAGGCGACGCCGCTGCCACGCGAAGCGCGCGGCGGTGGCCATCGTGTCGAGCCGCGCGGCTTCGCGGTCCCAGTACCCGACGAGCTGGCCGTCGAGGGTCATGCGGGCGGGACGGCTGATCCTGACCATGACGTTCAGTCCCGTGGCGCTGGCGGCTCGCCGGTCTCGGCCACGATCAGCGCGTCCGCGTCACCGTTGAAACTCCCGAGCCCGGAGTTCGGCACCGGTACGGCCGGGCTTCCGAAGGGCTCGCTGGGATAGGCCTCCGCGAACTTCGACCGTGCCTGATCCGGATCGTCGGCCTTAAGCACGATCTGTTCGGTGCCGGGCAGCGGCCAGCGCGGGTCTGCAGCATCACGGGGGCGCACGGCGTACCAGGGCATCGTTCGGGCGTCTCCGTCCTCGGTGTGGCGTGAACAGGCGGCGCGGCGAACCGGTTCCGAGGTTGAAACCGCGTCCGGTTCGGTGCAGGCACCCGGCGATGCGCGTGGACCTGTTCGATTTCGACCTGCCGGAGAGCTGCATCGCCCTGCGCCCGGCCGAGCCGCGCGACGGTGGGCGGCTCCTGGTCGTACGCCCCGGCGAGGATTTGGCGGACCGCACGGTGCGCGACCTGCCGGCAGCGCTGCGCTCCGGCGATGCCCTGGTCTTCAACGACACGCGGGTGATCCCGGCGCGGCTCAACGGCGTGCGCACGCGCCCGGGGGCGCCGGGCCAGCGCACGGAGGTGATGCTGCACCTGCGGGAGGCGCCCGCGCGCTGGCGCGCCTTCGCCCGCCCGGCCAAGCGATTGACCCCCGGGGACGCGATCCAGTTCGGTGCGCTCCAGGCCATCGTCGCCGATAAGGCGGAGGGCGGCGAGATCGTGCTGGATTTCGACCGCAGCGGCGCCGAACTCGACGCGGCGATCGCCCAGGAAGGCGCGCTGCCCCTGCCGCCCTACATCGCCGGCAAGCGCCCCACCGACGCCCGCGACGCCACCGATTATCAGACTGTCTACGCACGGCATCCCGGTGCCGTGGCGGCACCGACGGCTGGGCTGCATTTCTCGGACGCGCTGCTCACGGACCTCGACGCGGCCGGCCTGCGGCGCCACCACGTCACCCTGCATGTCGGCGCCGGGACGTTTCTGCCGGTCAAGGCGGACGACACCGACGCCCACCGGATGCACGCCGAGATCGGCATCCTCGATGCCGATACGGCCGCCACCCTCAATGCCGTCCGGGCCGCGGGCGGCCGGATCGTCGCGGTGGGCACGACGGCGCTACGCCTCCTCGAGAGCGCCGCGAGCCCCGACGGCACGCTCTCGGCTTTCTCGGGGCCGACCGACATCTTCATCACGCCCGGCTACCGCTTCCGCGCGGTCGACGCCCTGGTGACGAACTTCCACCTACCGCGCTCGACCCTGTTCATGCTGGTCTCGGCGTTCTCGGGCCTCGACACGATGCGGGCGGTCTACGCGCACGCGATCCGGAGCGGCTACCGCTTCTACTCTTACGGCGACGCCAGCCTGCTGTTTCCGGGCCCGCGCGCGGATATCCCATGACCGAGACCCTGCCCTTCGGCTTCACCCTGCACGGGCAGGACGGCACCGCCCGCACCGGCGCCATCGCGACGCCGCGCGGAGAGATTCGCACGCCGGCCTTCATGCCGGTGGGGACCGCCGCGACCGTGAAGGCGATGTATCCGGGGCAGGTGCGGGAACTGGGCGCCGACGTGGTCCTGGGTAACACCTATCACCTGATGCTCCGTCCGGGCCCGGAGCGGATGGCGCGGCTCGGCGGCCTGCACAAATTCATGAACTGGGACCGGCCGATCCTGACCGATTCCGGCGGCTTCCAAGTGATGTCGCTCTCGGCCCTGCGGAAGATCGACGAGCAGGGCGTGACCTTCCGCTCGCATATCGACGGCACCGCGCACCACATGAGCCCGGAACGCTCCATCGAGATCCAGGGTCTGCTCGGCTCCGACATCCAGATGCAGCTCGACGAATGCGTGCGGCTTCCAGCCGAGCATGCGGCGATCGAGAAGGCCATGCACCTCTCGCTGCGCTGGGCCGAGCGCTGCCGGGTGGCGTTCGGCGAACAACCCGGCAAGGCGATGTTCGGCATCGTGCAGGGCGGCGACATCCCGGCGCTCCGCGTCGAGAGCGCACGCGCGCTCACCGACCTCGACCTGAAGGGCTACGCGGTGGGCGGGCTCGCGGTGGGCGAGCCGCAGGCGGTGATGTTCGCCATGATCGAGACCGTTGAGCCGCACCTGCCGCAGGCCAAGCCGCGCTATCTGATGGGAGTGGGCACGCCGGACGACATCCTCGGGGCGGTGGCCCGGGGCATCGACATGTTCGACTGCGTGATGCCGACCCGCGCAGGCCGGCATGGTCTGGCCTATACCCGCAACGGCCGGGTCAACCTGCGCAACGCCCGCCACGCCGAGGATACGGCGCCGCTGGACGAGACCTCGACCTGCCCGGCGGCGCGCGACTATTCCCGGGCCTATCTCCACCACCTCGTCCGGTCGAACGAGATCCTGGGGATGATGCTGCTCACCTGGAACAACCTCGCCTACTACCAGGACCTGATGGCAGGCGCCCGGGCGGCAATCGGCGCGGGGCGGTTCACGGAGTATTGCGCCGCCACCCGCGAGGGCTGGGCGCGGGCCGAACGCGCTTCTGCCGGCTGAGGATCCGCGTCACGGATGCGCCAGCACGCGATAGGTGCCGTCCGGATCGTCGGTCCCGAGGCGGACGGCGTCTTTCAGGTCCGCCACGATCCGCGCCGCCACCGGCAGGCGGTAGTGCAGCGCATCCCAGTAATTGTCGTCCCGCGTGGTGATCGGCGAGGGACGGCGGAAATCCACCACCACGGCGCCGTGCCGGGCACCGATCTCCGCGACCCGCGCCTTGCAGGCCGCCTCCCGGCGGCCGGCCGGCGTGCCGGGCACCCCCTGCGCGACCGCGTGAACCGGCATGAAGGCGACGAGCTTCGTCGCGGTCCCGGGCAGTCGAGCGAGCAGGGCATCGAGCCGCGCCAATGCCGGCATCGGCGCATCCGGTGGATCGGCGGGCGTTGCAGGATCGCGCGCGCCGGCACGGATATGAGTGCGGGCGCGCTCGGGATCGTACAGCACCTCGGGCGGCGTGAAGACCGCATAGCCGTCGGACCTCAGCCGCGTCTGCACGAGGCCGAGGCGCGCCAGTCCGGTCTGCGCAGCGATCGTGAGCGAGCGGAGGCTGACCTGCCGGAGCACGCCCCAGGGTGTGCCGGCCTCGTAGAGCCAGTCCGGAAAGGCGTTGGCGCTGCGGGCCGGCGGATCGGCCGCGCACCAAGTCGCGTCGAGCCCGAATAGGATCGCCTTCACCGGCCGGTGGGCCACGAACAGCTCGGCCAGCCGAATTTGCTCATCCGGTGTCGCGGCGTTGACCGCCAGGTTGGCAAAGCGCGCCGCGAAGGCGGAATCGAGGGCGCCCGGGTCCAGCAGCCGCGCTGTCGAGGTGCCGAACACGGCGGCGTCGAAGGCACCGCCGCGGGCGATCTGCGGATAAGACAGCCGCTGGTTCGTATCCATGATCGGACCCGGCGGATGGCCGGGTGCCGCCCGTAATCCGTAGGGGTCGAGGATCGCGATGCCGACAACCACGAAGATCCCAACCAGCGCTGCGCCGATGAGGAATTGTCGCGCATAGTCCACCCACACGGACGCCGCCGCGGCGACGGGGTTTGGACCGGCTGGTGTTTCCAAGGCCATAAGCAGGGCGCATACTCGCTTCGGACCGAGCCGTCGCGGGAATTAGCGGTCCGTGCGGTGGACGGGATCAGCAAGGCGACGGCGGATAAGCAATCGCCATGGCGAGGTGCGTAACCCGAACCCACGCCTTGCGGCCCAGGCCGCCAAGTGCTGAAGCAAGAAAGCGGGAAGACCGTCAGCCCCGAGAGGAGCTTGGTCGGAGTGGCAGGATTTGAACCTGCGACCCCCACGTCCCGAACGTGGTGCGCTACCAGACTGCGCTACACTCCGAAGGCCGGCTTGCGTGTCCGCAACTGCCGGCAGCGGGCTTATAGCTGCGCCTTTCCCGTACCGCAAGGGCGGTTTTGGGCGGTCAGCGCAGACGGGTCGTCCAATCGCCCGCCAGATGCCGGACCGTGATCTCGGACGCCGCGCAGCGCAGCGCGGCCGTCGCGGCATATCCGGGACCGCAATCGAGTTCGGTGAGGGTCCAGTCGCCGGCCTGCTGCATGCGGAGGATCCTTGGGCGGGCGGGCGGCACGCTGACGCTGAAACGGTCGAGCGACATCGAGAGGCCGGCACCCAGCGCCTTCACCACGGCCTCCTTGCGCGTCCACAGGCCGAAGAAGGCGGGCTCCATCGTCTCGTGGGAGTGGAAGGCGAGGGCTGCGGCCTCATCCGCCGCAAAATGCCCGCGCGCGATGCGCAACGCATCCGGGATCGGCCGGATCGCCTCGACATCGACGCCGATGGCCGCGCCGCGCGCGACGCCGACGACCGCGCGTTCACCGGAATGGGACAGGTTGAAGTCGAAGGCGCCGTGCGCGGCACCGGCCAGGCGAGGCTTTCCGGCCCCGCCGGCCTCCACGCGAATCGCGCCCGGCGCGCTGCCCAGCGCCTCTCCGAGAATCAGTCGCAGGGCCGCGTGGCTCGCCTGGAACCGAATGCGGTCCGCCGCCCGCATGAAGCGCGCGGCGCGGTGGCGCTCGTGTGTATCCAGGACGGGCGCACACCGATCGAGCTGACCCGGCGACAAAGCCAGATCGACGATCCAGATGTTGGCCGCGCTCACGCGACCCATCGCGAGGTCCGGGCGTACGACGTAGGCTGTTCAGGGTGGGGCGGCACGGGTTCGATCCGGTGGCGGCGGGGGGAGGAGCATCGTCGTGCGGCACCGGGCCGACAAGTGCAGGGCGACTTGAGGGTTCGGCCGGCTCCGACAGGCGTGGCGTTGCCGAGCCTCGCGGGGCGGCGCGCCCGCTACGGCGTCTTCTTCGCGACCTACCTCTATCAAGGTCTGATCGCCGGCTTTTCCCTCACCGCCCTGGCCAACCACCTTACGGCGCGTGGGGTGTCGGCAACCGAGGTCGGGGTTCATTTCGCCCTGGCGGGGCTGCCCTGGACGCTCCAGCCGATCCTGTGGGGGCCGCTCGTCGACCGGTCCGCCGACCTGCGCATGGGCCGGCGCCGGCCCTTCGCGGTGGCAGCGCTTCTCGGGTGTCACGCGGCGGTGGCCCTGATGCTACTGCTCGACGCGGAACAGGTGGGCCTGCTCGGCATCGCCTTCCTGGTCCACAGCCTGTTCGCCTCGCTGCTGGATACCGCATGCGACCGGATGATCATGGACCACGTACCCGCGGCGGAGTTGGGCCGGGTCAGCGCCTGCACGCGCGCGGGCTTCGTCGTCGGCACGAGCCTCAGCGCGGCGATCCTCGGCTTGACGCTCGCCATGTACGGGCTGACCGTCAGCCTCTCCGTGCTGCTCGGGGCCGGTCTGCTGGCGAGCCTGCCGATGCTGCTCGTGCGCGAAGCACCCGCAGACGCGTTGCTGTCGCTTGACCGGCGCGGACCGGAGCCCCGACGGGTCCCGTTCCTGCGCTTCCTCCGCCGCCTTGGGATCGCGCTGCGCCGAAAGCGGGCGCTGCAGCTGCTGGCCCTGTGTTTCGGCCTCGACGGGGCCCTTGGGCTGTTCGAGCTGCCCTTCTCGGTCGACCTGCTCCAAGGACGCGGCTGGGAGCCCGCGGCCCTGTCCCGACTCCAGGCGGGGCTGGCGCTCGTGAGCGGCACTGCGGGCGCGTTCACCATCGGCCTGTGGTCCGATCGGGTCGGGCCGGTGCGGCCGCTGAGAATCCTGCTCGTGGCGAGCGCGGCGACCTTCGTGCTGGCGGGGGTGCTGATCGGTGCCGGCCTTCTCGGCTCCGCGGCACCGCTCATCCTGGCCCTGACCAACGCCTTGCCGGGTCTCTTGATCGTCGCGCTGATGCCCGCCCTGCTCCAGGCCAGCCGCGGACGCGCCGGCGCGGCGACGCAGTTCGAGGTCTACATGGCGGCGATGAATCTCGGCTCGGTCGCCGGGACGGCTTCGGCCGGATGGCTCGCCCCGGTGATGCCGCTGTCCGCCGTGGCAATCCTGGTCGCCACCGTGTTCCTGGGTGCGGCCCTCCTGGTCGGCCACGGCGAGTTGCTCGCCCCGGGCGGTTGAGGGAAATCGGGGATGTCGCAGGGCGGCCGACTCCCCCCGGGCCCGCGATGCGCTAGAACGCCCACATGCCAGCTGCGAAGCCCGACACGCCCGACCTCGACCTGACAGCCGAGGAGGCGCGCACCGAGCATGCCCGGCTCTCGGACGCGATCCAGGAGGCCGACAGGCTCTACTACCAGGAGGACGCGCCCGAGATCTCGGACGCGGAGTACGACCGCCTGCGCCGCCGGCTGGAGGAGATCGAGACCCGGTTTCCCGATCTCGCCGGGACCGGGGCGGCCAGCACGTCGGTCGGCGCCAAGCCCTCGGAGAAGTTCGCCAAGGTGCGGCACGCCGTGCCGATGCTCTCGCTGGGCAACGCCTTCGATGCGGAGGAAGTCGCCGAGTTCGCGGCTCGGGTCCGGCGCTTCCTGGGCTGGCCCGAGGACGCGCCCCTGGCCTTCACGGCGGAGCCGAAGATCGACGGCCTGTCGTTGTCGCTGCGCTACGTGACCGGCGCGCTCGAGACGGCAGCCACCCGCGGAGACGGCGAGGTCGGCGAAAACGTCACCGCCAACGCCCGCACCGTCCACGACATACCGGCCTCGCTCGCGGGGACCGGATGGCCGGAGATCTGCGAGATCCGTGGGGAGGTTTACCTGTCCCACGCCGATTTCGCCGCGATCAACGTGCGCCAAGAGGCGTCCGGCAAGCCGCTCTTCGCCAACCCGCGCAACGCCGCCGCCGGCAGCCTGCGCCAGCTCGATCCCGGCATCACGGCGTCCCGGCCGCTGAAGTTCTTCGCCTATGCCTGGGGCGAGCTCTCGGCACCGATCGCCGAGACCCAGTCCGGCGCCCTCGAACGGTTCGCCAGCTGGGGCCTGCCGGTGAACCCCCTGACCCGCACGTTCACCGACATCGACGCGATTCTCGGTCACTACCGCCGGATCGAGGCGGACCGGGCCGGGCTCGGCTACGACATCGACGGCGTCGTCTACAAGGTGGACGACCTCGCGTTGCAGAAGCGGCTCGGCTTCGTCTCCCGCTCGCCGCGCTGGGCGCTGGCGCACAAGTTCGCCGCCCAGGAGGCGACGACGGTGGTGGAGGACATCGTCATCAATGTCGGCCGCACCGGCTCGCTCAACCCCCTCGCGAAGCTGCGGCCCGTGACGGTGGGCGGCGTGGTCGTGTCCAACGCGACGCTCCACAACGAGGGCTACGTGAAGGGCGTCGGGGGCGACGGCGCGCCGATCCGCGACGGCCGGGACATCCGCGTTGGCGACACCGTCACCGTGGTGCGGGCCGGCGACGTCATCCCGAAAGTGATGGATGTCGACCTCGCCAAGCGCCCGGCGGATTCGCAGCCCTACGCCTTCCCCGAGACCTGCCCGGCCTGCGGCAGCCGCGCCGTGCGGGCGGTCAACCCGCGCACAGGACGCCCGGACGCGATCCGGCGCTGCACCGGCGGCCTGATCTGCCCGGCGCAGGGGGTCGAGCGGCTGAAGCACTTCGTCTCGCGCAACGGTTTCGATATCGAGGGTTTCGGCGAGACCTACATCGAGGTGCTGTTCGAAGCCGGGCTGGTGCGCCAGCCCGCTGATCTGTTCCGCCTGGATTTCGAGACCCTGAAGGCGGCCGTCGTGGCCCGGCGCGAGGCGCTTTCGGCCGAGCGGCGCGCCGAGGCCGGCGCTATCGAGCCGCCGAAGAAGGCCGCCAAGAAGAAGGGCGACGACGAAGACAAGGCGATCAAGAACCTGCTGGCCGGAGTCGAGGCCCGCCGGTCGGTCCCGATGAACCGGCTGCTGTTCGCCCTCGGCATCCCGCAGATCGGCGAGGCCACCGCCAAGGCGCTGGCCAAGCGGTTTTCGGACATGCCGTCCCTCATCGCCGCGATCAAGGACGCGGCGGCCGTGCAGCCGGGGCCGGACTGGGTCGAGCTGCGGTCCGTGGACAGGATCGGCGACACGACCCGAGACCGCCTGCTCGATCTCGGCTTTCCTGACGACGCACATTCCGACGCACCGTCCGATGCGCCGCGCGCGCGGCTCAGCGCCCCCCAGCGGGAAAACCTGCTGCAGCATTACGGCGATGCCGATGCCGTGCGGTCCGCCCTCGCCCGGGCCGCCGAGCAGAAGCCCGGGGACGCCTACCGGCTGTTTGCCGACGACGGCGAGATCGGGCCCGTGGCGACCGACGCGCTGATCCTGTTCTTCTCCGAGCCGCACAATGCCGACGCCGTCACGGCCCTGATCGCGGAAGTCACGGTCGCGCCGATGGAGCGTCCGGCGGCCGCCTCGGCCTTCGCCGGCCAGACCGTGGTCTTCACCGGCACCCTGGAGAAGATGACGCGCAACGAAGCCAAGGCGGTGGCCGAGCGGCTGGGCGCGAAGGTCTCCGGATCGGTGTCGGCCAAGACCGACCTCGTGGTCGCGGGCCCCGGGGCCGGCTCGAAGCTCAAGGATGCCGAGAAGCACGGCGTCCGGGTCGTGTCGGAGGACGATTGGCTCGGGATGGTGGCGCAGGGTTGAAGCGCTGGTCACGGGGGCTTAGACGGTTCGGGAACACCCCGAGAACGTTACACGGCATGGTCCACCCGCGATGACGGTCCTGGCCCTCGACTTCGAGACGGCCAACGAGCGGCGCGACAGTGCCTGCGCGGTGGGTCTCGCCTGGATCGCGGACGGGCGCGTCGTGCGCCGGGAGAGCCACCTGATCCGGCCGCCGGAGATGCGGTTCTCGCCGGGCAACATCCGGGTCCACGGCATCCTGCCCGCCAACGTGGCCAACGAGCCGGATTTCGCCGGCGTGATGGCGCCCTATCTCGGCGATCTCACCCGCGGGCTGATCCTGGCGCACAACGCCAGCTTCGACATCGGCGTGCTGCGCGCGGGCCTGGCCCGGGCCGGCCTGCCGGTTCCGGCTCTGTCCTATCTCTGCACCGTCCAGATCGCCCGCCGGGTCTTCCCGGCACCGGAGGGCTGCGGCCTCGGCAAGGTGGCCCGCCGCCTCGGAATCCGCTTCGAGCACCACGACGCCGGCGAGGATGCCTATGCCTGCGCGGCGATCGCCCTGGCGGCCATGCGCCAGACCGAGACGCCGGACGTCCACGGTCTCGCGGCGGCGATCGGCGTCCCGGTCACCCGGGTGACGGGCGGCCCGTCCCTCCCCCGCCGGGCTGCGGGAGCGATCAGCGACCGCGCGCTGGCCGCTTTCCCGGCCGCCCCCTCGGCGCTGAGCTTCTCCGTGCGAGGCTCGACCGGCAAGCGATACGACATCGTGCTGGAAGAGCGGACGGGCGGCCCGCAACTCAGATGCACCTGCACGGCGGGCCGCTACGGCATGCGCTGCCGCCACGTGAAGGCGCTGGAGGTCGGAGACATCACCGACCTGCTCTCCGACAACGCCGGCGATGTGGAACTGCTCGCCCGGATGCTCGGTGCGAAGCTCCGTGTCGCGTGATGAGGATCAGGCTGCCGCGAGGCAATGCTGAAGCACCGTGACTGGGCGCTCGACATCGCTCGAAGCCACATGCCGACGTCCATTTAGCCGGCGACGCAGTAAGCCGAGCCGTTCCCGGAGCGATCGGGAACGGCTCTCAGTCCCTGGTCTTATGAAGGTCTGATGAAAGATCAGGCTGCGCGCTTCTCCGCCGCGTAGAACGTTCCGCCCTGCTCGGCCATGGCGGCCAGGGTGTCGGGGACCCGGAAGCGGGGGCCGTGCTTGGCCTCCAGGCCGCGGGCGAGGGCCACGAAGGAGGCCGCCCCCATGAAGTCGATGTAGGACAGGGTGCCGCCCGTGAAGGGGGCGAAGCCGAAGCCCAGGATCGAGCCAACATCGGCCTCCCGGGGATCCGTGACCACACCCTCGCCCACGGTGCGGGCGGCTTCCAGCGCCTGCACCACCAGGAGCCGCTGCTTCAGCTCGTTGAAATCGACCGCCTCCGGGGTGATCCGGTTGGGCTGCAGGTCGGCCAGGCCCGGCCAGAGGCGCTTGGGTGCGCCTTCGGGGTAATCGTAGAACCCCTTGCGGTTCTTGCGTCCGAGCCGGCCCTGGCCCTCCACCATGGCGGTGAGGATCGTCTTCTGGGCGGGGTCGACCGCATCCGCCCCGACCTGCGCCTCGGTGGCCTTGGCGATCTTGAGCACGAGGTCGAGGGCGACCTCGTCGTTGAGCGAGAGCGGCCCGACCGGCATGCCGGCCTGGCGCCCTGCGCTCTCGATCATGGCGGGCGGCACGCCCTCGGCGAGCATCTTGTGCCCCTCCAGGATGTAGGCGCCGACGCAGCGGTTGGCGAAGAAGCCGCGGGCGTCGTTCACGACGATCGGCGTCTTCTTGATCAAACGCACGTAATCGAGGGCGGTGGCGAGCGCCGCGTCCCCGGTGGCCTCGCCCTTGATGATCTCGACCAGCATCATCTTCTCCACGGGCGAGAAGAAATGGATGCCGACGAACCGGTCCGGCCGCTGCGAGTTCTTCGCCAGGCCGGAGATCGGCAGGGTCGAGGTGTTGGAGGCGAAGATCGTATCGGCGCCGATCACTGCCTCGACCTTCTGGATCACCTCGGCCTTCACCTTGGGGTCCTCGAACACCGCCTCGATCACGAGGTCGCAACCGCTGAGCGTGGCGTAATCCGTCGTGGTGGTGATCCGGCCGAGCAGCGCGTCGCGGTCCGCGGTCTTGGCGCGGCCCTTGTTGATCTGGCCGGTAATCAGCGTGTGGGCGTAGGCCTTGCCCTTCTCGGCGGCCTCGATCGACTGGTCGACCAGGACGACCTCGATCCCGGCCTGGGCCGTGACGTAGGCGACGCCCGCGCCCATGAAGCCGGCGCCGATCACGCCGACCCGCTTCAGGTTGGTGGCCGGGACGTCCTTCGGCCGGCGGGCACCCTTGTTCAGCTCGCCCATGGAGATGAACAGCGTGCGGATCATCGCCGCCGCCTCCTTCGAGCGCAGGATATGCGCGAAGTACCGGCTCTCGACCCGCAGGGCGAGGTCCATGGGCAGCTGCAGACCCTCGTAGACCGAGGCCAGGATCGCCTTGGCGGCCGGGTAATTGTCGTGCGTCTCGCGGCGGTAGATCGCGTTGGCCGGCGGCCAGATCATCATGCCGGCGGGCGAGTAGACCTTGCCGGAGGGTGCCTTGAACTTCGGCACGTCCCAGGGTGCCACCGCCGAGCCGCCGTCGCGGATCCAGGCCTTGGCGCGCTCGACGATCTCGGCCTGCGGCGCCACCGCGTGGATCAGCCCCATGCCCTTGGCCATCGGCGCGCGGATCTGCTCGCCCTTGAACAGCATCTGGAGCGCGTCGCCGGTCTGCATCAGCCGCGCGACCCGCTGGGTGCCGCCGCCGCCCGGGAACAGCCCGACCTTGATCTCCGGCAGCCCGAGCCGTGTCTTAGCATCGTCCGAGGCGATGCGGTGGTGGCAGGACAGGGCGAGCTCGAAGGCGCCACCCAGGCACAGGCCCTGGATCGCGGCAGCGAACGGCTTGCCGCAGGTCTCAAGCCGCCGGAACAGCAGCGACAGGCGCCGCGACGCCTCGAAGAAGTGGCGCATCGCCACCTCCTCGCCCTGCTCGGCCTTCAACTGCTCATAGGCCCGGCCGAGCCCCTGCAGCATCGTGAGGTCGGCGCCACCGGAGAAGTTGTCCTTGCCGGTGGCGATCACGCAACCCTTGATCGCCGCGTCCGAGGCGACCCGCTCGATGATCTGCTCGAGCTGATCCATCACCGCTTCGGTGATCACGTTCATCGAACGGCCCGGCATATCCCAGGTCGCCACCGCAACGCCGTCTCTATCGGTCTCAAAACGGAAATCGGTCAGCGTCATCGTGCCGTCCTCCCAAAGTCACGCCGTCTAAAAGCCGGTGGTTGTACGTTAAGGTTGCATTGAGCGCCGTAGCGCATGATCCGCCGGTCGGGGGGTACCGACGGATTCGGCATATGACGAAGGACATTGGCTGCCGCGCATGCCGCGACGGGGCCGCCCTCGATTTCGACTTCACAATGGCGTTTCAGCCGATCCTCGACCTCGGATCCGGGCACGTCTGGGCCTACGAGGCCCTGGTGCGCGGGCCCAACGGCGAACCGGCCGGCACCATCCTCGACCGGGTCACCGACGCGAATCGCTACCAGTTCGACCAGGCCGCGCGCGTCAAGGCGATCGAATTGGCCGGGCGCCTGTTCCCGCGGGACAGCGACACGCGGCTGTCGATCAACTTCATGCCGAACGCGGTCTACGAGCCGAACGCCTGCATCCGCGCCTCGCTGGAGGCCGCGCGACGCGTCGACTTCTCGTATCGGCGGATCATGTTCGAGTTCACCGAACAGGAGCGGTTCCGCGACATCGAGCATGTGAAGCGCATCGTTGCCGCCTACCGCAAGCAGGGCTTCCTGACGGCGCTCGATGATTTCGGCGCCGGCTTCGCGGGGCTGAACCTGCTGGCGAATTTCCGTCCCGACCTGATCAAGATCGACATGGAGCTCGTGCGCAGCATCGACACGGATTCCGGCCGCCACGCGATCGTGTCCGGAATCATCGCCATCGCCCGCGCGCTCGGCGTCACGGTTCTGGCCGAGGGCGTCGAGACCGCGGGGGAACTCGATGCCCTGCGCGGTCTCGGGATCACGCTCGTGCAGGGCTATCACTTCGCCAAGCCCAAGCTCGAAGACCTGCCCCGGGTGGACGGCTTCGCCCATCGGGCGGCCGCGCGCGCGGCCTGAGACCAGCCGATCGCGCGCGGGGAACGGCATCGGCTACTTCGGCGCCGGTGCGGGGGGAGCCGCCGGGGGCGGCACCGGCGGCGCACCGGTCTTCGGGGCGTTGTCGGTGGCGGCGGCCACCGCCAGCATGTTGAGCAACTTCGTCACCGAGTTCTGCGAGATCGCCGTCACCGCCGAGTTGGGGTCGGCGTTCAAAGTCTGGAACTTGAGGTAGGTCGGATCGGCGTAGATCTCGTCCAGATGCTTCAGCTCCGCGAGCGTGAACTTCTGGGCGTATTCCTTCGACAGCCCCTCGATCATGATGCCGCGCTGCTTCTCGAACTCGTCCGTGAGTTCCTTGCGCACGGCCTCGGCGCGCGACTCCGGCATCGCCGCGACGGTCTTCTCCAGGGCGACGTTGAAGCCGGTCTGAAGGTTCTTGATCAGGGTCTTATTCACCAGCGACGTGGCTTCGGTGATACGGTCGGACGCATCGTCGGCACGTGCGGCCAGCGGTATGCTCAGGGAGACGCCCAGGCAGAGCGTCGCGATCAGGCGGTTCAAGGGCTCGACTCCCAATGTTTTATCGTCCGGTCCGGATTCGGGCCGACCGTCGCCCGCGCCTCTAGCAGCGTTCCCGGGCTTTGGGGAGCGGCCTTGACCGGCCCCCCGCGCCGCACCGTCGCTCAGACGCGCTCGATGATCGTGGCGGTGCCCATGCCGGCACCGATGCAGAGCGTCACCAGCGCGCGCTCCTTGCCGGTGCGCTCCAGCTCGTCGAGCACCGTTCCGAGGATCATCGCGCCGGTCGCCCCGAGCGGGTGGCCCAGGGCGATCGCGCCGCCGGTGACGTTGACGATTTCGGGATCGAGGTCGAACGCCTGGCAAAAGCGCAGCACCACCGCCGCAAAGGCCTCGTTCACCTCGAACAGATCGATGTCGGAGAGGCTCAGCCCGGACCGGGCCAGAACCTTGCGCGTGACGTCCACCGGCCCCGTGAGCATCAGGGCCGGATCCGAACCGATGTTGGCAAACGCCCGGATCCGCGCCCGCGGCCGCAGGCCCGCGGCGGCGCCGGCCGCCTGCGAGCCGATCAGCACGGCGGCGGCGCCATCGACGATGCCCGACGAATTGCCGGCATGGTGGACGTGGTTGACCGTCTCGACATCCGGGTGCGCGTCGGTCGCCACCGCGTCGAACCCGCCCATCTGGCCCATCTGGACGAAGGAGGCCTTCAGCGCGGCGAGCGACTGCATGTCGGTGCCCGGCCGCATATGCTCGTCGCGATCGAGCAGCGTGATGCCGTTCACGTCGCGGACCGGGACCACCGAGCCGTTAAACAGCCCGTCCGCCCAGGACTTGGCCGAGCGCGCCTGCGATCGCACCGCGTAGGCGTCGCAATCGTCCCGCGAGAACCCGTACTTGGTGGCGATCAGGTCCGCCGAGACGCCCTGCGGCATGAAGTACGACTTGATGGCGATCGCCGGATCGACCGGCCAAGCCCCACCGGACGCGCCGATGCCGATGCGGCTCATCGATTCGACGCCGCCCCCCACCGCCATCTCGTGCTGGCCGCTCATCACCTGCGCGGCGGCGAAATTCACCGCGTCGAGGCCCGACGCGCAGAAGCGGTTGATCTGGATGCCAGGGACGTGGTCGCCGTAATCGCTCACCAGCGCGGCGGCGCGGGCGATGTCGCCCCCCGCCTCGCCCACCGGGTCGACGCATCCCAGGATCACGTCATCCACCAGGGCGGTATCGAGGCCGTTGCGGTCCTTCAGGGCCCGCAGGGCGGTCTCGGCGAGGCGCAGGGCCGTCACCTCGTGCAGGGCTCCGTCCGCCTTGCCACGGCCGCGCGGCGTGCGGACGTGATCGTAGATGAAGGCTTCGGGCATCGGCGTTCCCCAGCGTGTTCTTGCCTGTTGGCGACGCGGCCTTACCGGGCCGACTCGCTGGGCGCCAGTCTGCCACGGCGGATACGCGTCGCACCATCCCGGACCGTGGCGAATCGGCCAAGCGTGAAGCCCGCTTAAAACAGGACCGCGCCCGATCGGGGTTCGATCGGGCGCGCTCGTTAGGATGGTTGAGGGGTGGCCTGGGGCCCGTTCGGGATCCTAGTCCTGAAGCATCCGCTTCAGCAGCTCGACCTCGTCGCCGAGAACCGTATCCTCGCCGATCTGCTTCTCGATCTTGCGCACCGCGTGCAGCACCGTGGTGTGGTCGCGTCCACCGAACCGGCGACCGATCTCGGGCAGCGAGCGCAGGGTCAGCACCTTCGACAGGTACATGGCGATCTGGCGCGGCTTGACCACGGCGGCGGTGCGCCGCTCCGACAGGATGTCCGAGCGCGAGACGTTGTAGCGCGAGGCGACCAGCTTCTGGATATCCTCGATCTTGATGCGCTTCGGCTCGCGGTTCTTCACGAGGTCGCGGATCGCGCTCTCGGCGGTCTCCATCGTGACGGCGGTGCCGGTGAGCGTGGCGTGGGCCAGCAGACGGTTGACCGCGCCTTCGAGGTCGCGGCCGTTGGCCGTGATCGCCCGGGCCACGTAGGTCGCGACCTGCGGCGACACGTCGAAGCCCGGATGCGCCGCCCGCACCGCGGCGAGCCGCGCCGACAGGATCGAGACGCGCAGCGCCTCGTCGAGGGCCGTGATCTCGACCACGAGGCCGCCGCCCAGGCGCGAGCGCACGCGCTCGTCCAGCGCCTCCAGCTCGGTCGGGGGCCGGTCGGACGCCACGACGACCTGCCGGCCGGCATCGATCAGCGCGTTGATGGTGTGGCCGAATTCCGCCTGGATCGACTTGCCTTGAATGAACTGGACGTCGTCCAGGATCAGCAGATCGATGCCGCGCAGACGCTCCTTGTAGGCGAGGGCCGACTGGGTCTTCAGGGCGTTGACGAAGCCGTACATGAAGCGGTCGGCGGTCAGGTAGATCACCCGGCGGCCGGCCTCGCGGGCGGCATGGCCGATGCCGTGCAGCAGGTGGGTCTTGCCGAGGCCGACGCCGGCATGGAGGTAGAGCGGGTTGTAGAGCGCGCCCTCGCCCTGGTGCCGGGCGACCCGCTCGGCGGCGGCATGGGCCAGCGCGTTCGAGCGGCCGATCACGAAGCTCGCGAAGGTCAGCCGCGCGTCCAGCGGCGTGCCGCTGAGGTCACCGCCCGCATCGGCGGAGCGATGCTCCGACGGCGTGGCGACGGCCGCAACCGGTGTCGGCGTCCCGGTGGCGTGGAGCCGGGCCAGCGGGCCGCTGGCCGGTCCGGCCTTGGGCGCGCCGACGGCGGCCGGACGGACCGGGGCGGCCGTGCCGCGCACGCCGACTTCGATCCGGCCGATCTCCTCGGCCTCGGCCTTGAAGGTGCCGAGCACCCGGTCGAGGTAGTGTGATTCGATCCAGCTCTTGAGGAAGCGCGTCGGCACCGTCAGCCGCGCCGTCCCGGCGGTCACGCCCTCCAGTTCCAGGCGGGCGAACCAGCTGGCGAACACATCCTCGCCCAGCTCGGCGCGCAGCCGACGCTTCACCCGCGCCCAGGCGGGCCCGAAATCCATGTTGCCGCCGCTGCGGCCGCCCTCGTCGTCGCTCGCCACCGTTCCGTCGACACGCATCACTGGCTCTCCCGACGCCGCCGGCGGAAACCCGCAGGCCGCGCGTACGCACGATTTACGCCCTCAGCGTCCCGCATAATCGGGCGGGACAGACTCCGCTGGCGGAGTCAACTCCCCACCAAGGAACTTTTGCCGATTGGAAGAGCCTATCAACAATTACCTACAGTTCCTTTAACAGTGGGACTTGTGGGGACGGCCCAGATTCGCAACTGCAAGTCTTCTGCGACTCAACCGGGTCGCTGGATAGAGTCTTGGCGAATCGGAATGATTCGCTCACGTCCCGAAATCGGCGGTCTTTTCTTGAACACAGTCAGTTTTTGTTAAGCTACACGCCACCCCAAGACTCCGCAACGTGCGAAATTCTGGCCTAGGGTTAACGCTTCGCGACCCGGGCCGGACCAGGCCGGCCGGCGGCGCTCCGGAACGCGGACACGAAAAAGCCCGGCGCGAAGGCCGGGCTCGGTGTCGTCTTACGTGGTGCGGTGGCGGGATTAGGCGGCCAGCGCCTTCACCCGGGCGGCCAGGCGCGAGACCTTCCGCGAGGCGTTGTTCTTGTGAACGATGCCGTGCTGGGCAGCGCGCATCATCTCGGGTTCGGCGGCCCGCAAAGCGGTCAGCGCGTCCTGCTGGTTGCCGGCGGCGATCGCCTCCTCGACCTTGCGGACGAAGGTGCGCATGCGCGAGCGGCGCGAGCGGTTGACCGCCGTGCGCTTCTCGATCTTGCGGGTCATTTTCTTGGCCGAAGCGGTGTTGGCCATGGAGTCCTCGTTCTCTTCGTCGGGCGATGCCGACGGGCCGGCTCAGCCGGGAATCGGTCGTCGCATCAGGTTGTCAGGCGATGGCCGCGTAACGGCGCACGCAAAAGCGCGTCGTTCCGGCGAAGTGGCCTCTATAGTTAGCGCGATGCGGCGCGTCAACGCGGAAGATCCCGGAGCGAGCCGGCCGGGCCGCGCGTCCTAGATCTTGACATTTTTCCTATGTTCCTGCTTTGTTCTTGCGGCCGTAACAGGGCGGCGGGGCGGGGCCACCATGCGTGACGAATCTCAAGCGCACAGCGAAGCAATCATTCTGCGTCACGTTCTGGCTCGCCTCACCCTTGAGACGAAGCTGATGCGCCTGCAGCGGCAGCTCCAGGCCAAAAATTGGGAGACCCAGCCGCGCGCGCCAGCGGGACAGCCGAACGGCGGCGAGTGGATGCCGGCCCCCGGCGGTGGCCAGTGGGCCTCGCTCCACGGGGATCGACCCGGCGGACCGTCCCGACAGGATCCACCCGCGCTCACGGACAGCACGACGCTCGAGGATGGGACGCGCATCCTCTCGATCCGCGTACATGCCGGGCGAAAATCCTTCGATGAACGACACACCGTCACGGCGCCGGATGGCGAGAGCCGGATCTTCGAGACATCCGGCGAAACCCCGACGATTCGAGATGGCAATACGGGTGAAGTTCTGTCGCGGACCACCTTCGCGCCGACAGGTCTCGTCGCTGAACCGTTTGCTCAACCTGCCCTGGCCCCTGCCCTACCTCTGATTGCCGCCCCAATCATCGCAACCTTCGAGCTTGGGTTGCAACTCCTGACGTATCTCTCTGCCCGGGAGGACGGGTACGGCACCGCACTGGGGCTTACAACGCAAGAATATAAAACCGGGGACGATCCGCAAATGAGTATGCCAATCTGGATTGGCCGGCTCAGACAATCTCAATTGGACGAAGCTTGTCCAAGAAATGGGGAAGTGCAAGCGATCGTGGACGAGGTAACTGCGCGTGTGACAGCGCAAGGCGGATACGCAAACGCGACGCAGTTGGGTACAAAGATTCACGTCAAGATCGCGCAGATTATCAATGAAAAGAAAGACCCAAATTTTGTTGCAGAACTAATTCTAGCCGAACGGAATGCAAATCAAAATTTTATCCTATCTGGCAGTAAAAGATCCGACGTATTCGAAAGAGCTCGCATCGATACTGCATGTATCTACGATCCAAAAACCGGCCGAAGGGGATGGACCCCTCGACAAGCCGTCGACACAATCAAGGCGGCAAAACGCAAATTTCCCGAAGACGTGCGATTTATCATGATACAGGTGAGACCCAGGAAATGGCCACATTGATTCTTACACCGGCACAGCAAATCCGAGATTTGTCTGCTCCGCTGGTAGATCGAAATCAAGATGTCGTTCTAACTGGCGGCAAATTTATATGCCTTCAAAGTGTTGGTCATATCGCTAGGCAGATACGGATACATAACCGACCAAGCCGTGGATACTTCACACTCGAATGGCGACTAACGGAGTTGTATATCCGGGGGGACAAATTCGATTTCGGAGGCTATGGTCGATCGATCGGCTTGATTGGTCGATCCCGTCGGTTCAAACCCGCCGGTCAGGACGGAGTCTGGTATTGGGACGACCCGATGATCAGTGGCGATTTCGTCGAGCAAATTGAGACGGAAGTTCTGCCCCTTCTCAGATCCTTAGACTCGATCGAGAAAATCGTGACCTTCATCCTATCCCGAGAATCAAGAGGCTACAGTTTTCACAAAGATCATATCTGGATGTGTTTCACGCAGGCAGCTCTTGGCGAGTTTGCAAGTGCAAGAATGCATTGGAAGTTGATCGCTCCGAGCTTTAAAGAACAACATGAAAAGCAAACAGCAATCGATGGCGAACCGATGTCAGACTATTTTCGCAGCGGCCTCGCCGTGGGGGACGCTTTGAAAGAGCGCGATCATATGGCCTTGGCAAAGCTTCTTTGGGAGAACGAGCGCACCGAAGCAGACCGGTTCAAGCTCGGTCGCCACTGGCAGCCGACAGCGTTTCCATTTCAGAAAGCTGCCACACCCGCTACGGTCGCCGGCGGACCGGATCAACAATGATCGCCGCCTGAGGGACAGGTATCAATTCGAGCGCGTCGACGGCGGCCACAATCCGAACAGCAAAAGGATAAGCGCGATAGAGGGATCAGCAGCCAGATAGTCGCGGCAACCCGGAGTTGGCCAAAGTCTCCAGTGTCGTCCACGGACCCGCATCGACTCGCGGGGGAGGGGAAGCGCATGGAAAAGCATACAATCTTCGACGCGCTAAAAGCCTTAGGCGGCAAATAGTGCATTCCGACTTGCGAGGGATCGGCCGGATACGATCAGGGTCGATGCGAACTCTGTACAGATTGCGGCTCGAAATAGGGTGCTTCGATGACAATCACGTCGAGGCATCGAAATTCAAAGGAACAGGAGGCATTGATGGAGGACATGGTTATCTGTTGAAGATATTGGCCGCGAATCCGATGGATTAGATTTCGGCTCTGCGATAGCGCTATGTCGCAAAGCAACGGCGGCGCATAACACTTGACAGCAAACGATCACTCCGGCCAGCGCAAAGCCGCCGCCGCCGCAAGCGTCCCGACCACGGCGGCGATCAGGGTCAGCGCCGTTAGCACCGCGAGCGGCACGAGGAACGGCACCGTGCCCCCCGTCGCCGCCTGGGCGGCCGAGACGCCGAAGATCAGGCTCGGGATCATCAGCGGCAGGACCAGGACCGCGAGAATCAGCCCGCCCCGGCGGATCGAGGCCGTCAGCGCCGCCCCGACCGCGCCGATGAAGCTGAGTGCCGGGGTTCCGGCGAGCAGCGTCAGCGCGGTGGCGCCCATGGCGGTGCCGTCGAGGGCGACGAGCAGGCCGAAGAGCGGCGATGCCAGCGCCAAGGGCAGTCCCGTCGTCAGCCAGTGCGCCGTGACCTTGGCGAGCACCACGCCTTCGAGGGGCACCGGGGCGGCGGTCATCAGGTCGAGGGATCCGTCCTCCTCGTCGGCCTGGAACAAGCGATCGAGGCCGATCAGGGTCGAGAGCACCGCGGCGAGCCACAGGATGGCCGGGCCGATCCGCGACAGCAGGTTGAGATCGGGTCCGAGCGCGAACGGCACCAGGGCGACGATCATCAGGAAGAACACCAGCGACAGGGCGCCGGAGCCGCCGACGCGGCCGGCGAGCCGCAGGTCGCGGGCGATCAGCGCGAGGATGGCACGGGTCACGCCCAATCCTCCGCGGGCTCGGGCTCCGGCCCGGTCCCGGGCTCGATGCGCAACTCCGCCGCCCCGTCGAGGCCCAGCGGCTGGTGGGTGGCGGCGATCACCAGGCCGCCGCCCGCCCGGTGGGCCGCCATCAGGCCAGCGAGGAGGGCCTGCGAGCCGGTATCGAGGGCCGCGGTCGGCTCGTCCAGGAGCCAGAGCGGGCGCGCGCAGACCAGCAGCCGCGCCAGGGCCACGCGCCGCCTCTGGCCGGCCGACAGATAGCCGACCGGCAAATCGTGGGCGTGGCCGAGGCCGAGCCGGTCCAGGGCCTCCCGGGGCGACAGGCGCGGAGCGCCGAGGAGGCTCTGCGCGAAGCGCAGATTCTCGCCGGCCGACAGCGAACTCTTGAGGCCGTCGCGGTGGCCGATTGCATGGAGGCATTCGGGCAGGCTCGCCTCGCCGACCTCGGACAAGGCGATGCGCCCGGCATCGGGCCGCAGCCGGCCCGTCAGGATGGCGAGCAGGCTCGACTTGCCCGCGCCGTTCCGCCCGGTCACCGCCAGGGCGTCGCCGGGCCCGAGGGCGAAGGTCAGGCCGGAGAAGATCCGCCGGCCGGAACGGCGGCAGGCGAGATTGTCGACGCTGAGCCGCACCCGGTACCCCGCCCTCTCCCGCCGGCAGGCGGCCAGACCGATCCGCGCCGCCCCGCGGACGGGAACGGACACCCGGCGCCTCCATGCCCGATTGCGGCGCATAACGGAACCGTGCCGGGACGGGCCGGCTTTTTCACCGGTTGCGGAGGCTTTCATGAACGAGGCGGAACACCCGAGCGAGGCGGACGTCGCCGCGACGGCCGATGCGCGGGAGGGCCGGGCCCTGGTCGAGGCCCGCGTGGCCCTCTGTACCCCGGAGGAGCAGGCGGCGTTCTGGGAGGCGGTCGGGCGCTGCTTCGGCGGCGGCAAACCGCCCGACATGCAAGTCGACGCCTGATCAGCTGCCCAGGTCAGGCCCCTTTCTGAGGTCCTTTTCCTGTCAGCGCCCGCAACGCGCCCCGGAAGGTGCGCACGTCCTGCTCGGTCAGGCCCATGCGGTGGAGCATGTCGCGCATGTTGCGGGCGATGATGTCGCGCTTTTCGGGCGGGTAGAACCGGGCTCCGTCGAGGGCCGCCTCCAGGCTCCCGAACAGGGATATCAGGGCCTCGCGGCTCGCCGGCGGCGACAGCAGCTCGCCCGAGAACGGCAGCACAGCCCGGCCGCTGGCCTGCCGCCAGGCGTAGCCGACCAGCAGCACCGCCTGAGCCAGGTTCAGCGACGGGAAGTCCGGCGAGACCGGGAAGGTGATGATGGCGTCGGCCAACGACACCTCGTCGTTCATCAACCCGACCCGCTCGCGGCCGAACATCACCGCGACGCGCTGCCCCTGCCGGGCGACCACCTCGCCCATCGCGTCCTCAGGCGCGAAGACCCGCTTCATCTGACCGCGCTCCCGCGCCGTGGTGGCGAGCACGAAATGCAGATCGCCGATCGCCTCGGCGACGCTGGCATGGATCGTCGCCCGGTCGAGCACGTGGGTCGCCCCCGAGGCCGCCTCGCGCACGCCCTTCTTGGGCCAGCCGTTCTTCGGGTTGACCAAGCGCAGCTCCGACAGGCCGAAATTGGCCATGGCCCGGGCGGTCATCCCGATATTCTCGGCGAGCTGCGGCTCCACCAGGATCACCACCGGGGCGATTCCGGGCGGCACCTCGGTGAGCTTGGCCGGTGCCTGGTCCTGCGGGTCTTGGGTCGTCATGCCGGCCCTCTGGCACAGCCGGCGACCGCCCGTCGAGGGCCGGGTGACGATGCCGCCCGGATGACAGCCCGCGCCTTCCGCTGCCGGATGGGCCGCGCTATGTCGCCGGGGCGAAACGTACCCAATCGACGGTTGGGCAGGCGACCGCACGGCCCTTGCATGCCGTGCGCGGGGACAACGCGAGAAGGCATCGGTCCATGGCGAAGATCAAGGTAGCGAACCCCGTCGTTGAACTCGACGGCGACGAGATGACCCGGATCATCTGGGCCGAGATCAAGAACAAGCTCATCCATCCCTATCTCGACGTCGACCTCGAATATTACGACCTCGGCGTGGAACACCGCGACGCCACCGGCGACAAGGTCACGGTCGATGCCGCCGAGGCGATCAAGCGCCACGGCGTCGGCGTGAAGTGCGCCACCATCACCCCCGACGAGCAGCGGGTGCAGGAATTCGGCCTCAAGGAGATGTGGCGGTCGCCCAACGGCACGATCCGCAACATCCTGGGCGGCGTGATCTTCCGCGAGCCCATCATCTGCAAGAACGTCCCGCGCCTCGTGCCCGGCTGGACCCAGCCCTTCGTGATCGGCCGCCACGCCTACGGCGACCAGTACCGCGCCACCGACTTCAAGGTGCCCGGCAAGGGGCGCCTGACCATCAAGTTCGAGGGCGACGACGGCACCGTCATCGAGAAGGAGGTGTTCAAGTTCCCGGACGCCGGCGTCGCGATGTCGATGTACAACCTGGACCAGTCGATCATCGACTTCGCCCGCGCCTCGCTGAACTACGGCCTCGCCCGCAAGTACCCGGTCTACCTGTCGACCAAGAACACCATCCTCAAGGCCTATGACGGCCGGTTCAAGGACCTGTTCCAGAAGGTCTACGAGGAGGAGTTCGAGGCCAAGTTCAAGCCGCTCGGGATCACCTACGAGCACCGCCTGATCGACGACATGGTCGCCTCGTGCCTGAAGTGGTCCGGCGGCTACGTCTGGGCGTGCAAGAACTACGACGGCGACGTGCAGTCGGACACCGCCGCGCAAGGCTTCGGCTCGCTCGGCCTGATGACCTCGGTTCTGATGACCCCGGACGGCCAGACCGTCGAGGCAGAGGCTGCCCACGGCACGGTCACGCGGCACTTCCGCGAGCACCAGAAGGGCCGCGAGACCTCGACCAACTCGATCGCCTCGATCTTCGCCTGGACCCGTGGCCTGTCGCACCGCGCCAAGCTCGACGGCAACGACGACCTCGCCAAGTTCTCGGCGACCCTCGAGAAGGTCTGCGTCGACACCGTCGAGGCCGGGCATATGACCAAGGACCTCGCGCTCCTGGTCGGCCCCGATCAGAAGTGGCTCTCCACCACGGGCTTCCTCGACAAGGTCGATCAGAACCTGAAGACCGCGATGGGCGTCTGACAGGTCCATTCCTGTCGGAATCCGAACGGCGGGCGCCCCGAGGCGTCCGCCGTTTTTGTTCAAGGTCGCCGTCGGCCGCCGGAGGGCGGTGCGCGGCTCGTCCGGGTCAGGCCTCAGCCTGTCCATCCCCCCCGCAGCTCTGGGCCAGCGCCCGGCCGACCTCGATCAGCAGCAGGTCGATCGCGGCCCGCATCAGCGGATCGCCGACCGAATCGATCAGGTCGCGTACCGAGAGGCACTGCGCCGCGAGGGTGTCCAGGTGGCTATCGTTCATGGCGTTGGTTCTCATCAGGCGGCCAGGTAGGCCGGCTCGGACACGAGGACGGAGCGGCTGTCGCCGTGGACCGTGCGAAGGCGCGCCAGGGTGCGGGCGTCGAAGGCGGCGGTCGCCGCCATGATGTCCTCGCCGCCGATCTGGACCGGAAGGCCCAGCGGCTGGGCGCGGAAATGCAGCTGGATGACGTGGATCATGTAAAGGGTCGGCATCTGCAGCAGCAGGCCGGTGAGCCCGTGCGCCATGCCCCATTCCACGATGCCGGTGAGCAGGGCGATCGAGACCGGGTTGACCACACGGCCCCGGGCGCGGTGCGAGCGGGCGACGCCCTGCCGGGTCCATTCCCAGAGGTGCGGGCCGGCAGGACGCGCGCCCTCGCAGAGTTCCGGGTAGACGTCGGAGAGGAGGTGCGGGCGCGTGGTCGGCAGGAGGCGGCTGTAGCCGATGACGGTATCGCCCTCCATGGCCAGGAAGTGCACCGCGTGCGGCGTATCGAACTGGTCGATCTCGCGTCCGTCCGGACGGGCCAGGTCGGTCCAGCCCTTCTCCTCGACGAAGATCTGGTGCCGCAGGCGCCAAGCCTGCTCCATCGCGTCGCCGTAGCGACAGGCGTTGGCGGGGGTGACCACATGGATCATGAAACAACCTCACGTCTCGATGCCGTGAGTGTTCCGCGTTCGGGCTCGGGTGTGTACTACGTAAAACCGTAGGGTTACGTGTATCGCCCAGCGCTGATGCAACCGTGGATTTGACGCCGGATCGCGGACCCAGCGGGTGCCGCCCTCAGGTGATGAGGCCGGCCCGCAACGCCTACGCCACGGTGTGCGCCTTGTTGACCGTGTCGAGCTTCGTGCGCGCCGAGCGCAGATGATAATCGACGCCCGAGGCGGTGATGCCCATCACCATCCCGATCTCCGCGTCGGTCTTGCCTTCGGCGGCCCATTGCAGGGTCTCGCGCTCCCGCGGCGACAGGCGCACCGGCTCGCTTGCGCTGGGACGGCTGTTCATCAGGAGCAGTTGCCCGACCGCGTAGGTCGCCACCAGATTGACCGCGATGCGGTCTGCCGCCTCGATCTCGATCGCCGCGCCGGAAAAGCTGATCCCGCCCGGTTCGCCGTCGAGGGTCACGAACGGGATCGTCAGGCCGGCCCGGATACCGAACTCCGTGGCCTCGTCCATGACGCGGCCGCCGACTGGCGTCTCGGCCTGTACGGCATTCCATTCGAACGGGACGGCGCTGGTGCAGAGCCGGCGAACCGTCGGGTCGTGCAGGGCGTAGCCCCGGGTGACGTAACGACGGGCCCATTCCTCCGGCATCGTAGTCGCGAGGACAAAGCCGCCGTGGCGCCGCGGCGGCAGCCCGGGTTCCGGCACGATGCCGGCCATCACGTAGGAAACCCCATATCCGCGGAAGGCGCCCACGAGCAGATGGGCGATCTCGTCCGGCGTCGCCGCGCGGTCGAGATCGCGTAAGAGGTTGAACGTCCTGTCCAAATGCTTCGCTTGCGGCATGCTCGCCCCGGATTTTACACGTAGCGCGACAAATCGCAGACCACCACAACCTGAGGATGGCATCTTGAACGCTTCGGCGATAGGTTGTGACCGAAATCTGTCCCGCGGCCGGGGTCGCCTCCGGCACCGATGTGCGAAGCGGATCGAGTGCGAGTTTCGTGTCCATGATCGACGATGAGACTTCTCCGACGACGCGCTCACTTCTGGAGCGCATCGCCGCCACGCTCGACGTGCCGGCGTCCTACTTCTTCCGCGTCGATTGCATGCCGGCCGATCCGTCGGGGGTCAGTGCGGCGCAGTGCGACGAGGTCACGTCGCTTTTCCGGGCCATCAAGTCACCCGCCCGCCGCGACGCCGTGATG
This sequence comes from Methylobacterium sp. CM6246, assembly GCF_054818005.1. Lineage (NCBI taxonomy): Bacteria > Pseudomonadati > Pseudomonadota > Alphaproteobacteria > Hyphomicrobiales > Methylobacteriaceae > Methylobacterium > Methylobacterium sp. CM6246. Next base: position 2,079,867 of record NZ_JBTXKY010000001.1, on the reverse strand, counting down.
CGGCTGCTCCGCGAGATGGCCAGCGACAGCTAGAGCGCTCTTCGCCGGAGGGCAGATCGGACGGGCCGCAGCGATCGTTTGGAATCAGAGGCTCGACGTCGATCCGAGGCGATGCGCTTTCGGGCGGCTCCGGGCGGCCCTGGTTTCCGAGGGCCGGTCATCGCCCCAGAGATGCATGCGATCCAATGCGGCCGATGCCGTCGTTTTCGACCCGGCGCCTATCCGATGCTCCGATCCCCACCACCGGGCGTCGGCGGTCACCGCCGGTGTCGCCCGCGCTGCTGCGCCACGAAGACATCGCCGCCGCGGCTGAGAAGAAGACCCGCTAGGACGGCCGTTCCGACGCTTAGGACGCCACCAGCAGGGCGGCGCCGGCCACGCCGGACAGGACCAGCCGCAGGCGGCCGAGCCAGAGCGGCACGAGGCCGCGTCGGGGCAGATCCTGATCGATCAGGCCCCAGGCCAGGACGAGGACGCCGAGCACGCGCAAGTCCCAGGGGGCCGGCGCCGCCATCGCGGCCCAGGCCACCAGCGACGGCACGATCGCGACGACATAATCCCCGTTGCCGGAGTTGCGGGCTGCGGCCGCGCCCCAGCGGATGCCGCCCAGGAACGACGCGATCACCGCGCCATACGCCGACAGGATCGTCCGAGGCGACAGACCGATGCTGCTCAAGCCGCCGTCCGAGCCCGAGACTGCGAGCGCCGCGAAGCCCAGGAACGGGATGAGGCCGGCCACGCCGAGCACGAGCGCGCTCATCGGGACAGGGTTCCGGTGCGCCATCCATCCTCCGAGCCGCCGCACGGGCGGCCGCCACGCCGTATTTACGCGGGCCGGTATCGCCCGACCCGAGCGTTCACGCATCGCGTGAGACCGGTCAAGCTGGGATCAGGGCGGCAAAACACAGCAGGCGTCCGCCGGTTCTCGGACCACGCGTCCGGACCCTGAAACGCCCCACGCCGCGCCGCGGGACACACGGCTCGGGCTATACCGTGGGTGCACGCACGGCGCGACGCGCCGGACGCGCTTCAACCCCACGAAAGCACGCGCGGAAAGAGCAGTCTCGTTCATCGCGCGGGGGGGATCGATGCGGCCACACGCCGTCATTCCGGGGCGCCGCAGGCGAGCCCGGAATGACGGGGCGGGTTATCAGGTATGGGGTATCGATCCTCAGGAACTGAATCGTCCAACCCATGTGGTCCGTAGACACACGGGCACGGAAGCGCATCGCCTCCCACATCACCATCGAAGCCGAAAGCCGATGGCCATCGGCCGAGAGGAGGTTCGCGCGGCCGCTACGACTTGCGGGCCGGAGCGGTGAAGCCGTTCGGGCTCGGGGTCGGGGCACCCAGGAGCGACATCGGCGCGGTGATGCCGTCCTTCGCGGCGGGCGGCTCGTTGACGGCGGGATCGAGCTTGCGCGGCTTGAAGGTCGCCGCGAGGCTCTTGGCGCTGGCCAGGTCGGTGGGGCTGAGCTTGTTCGCCACGTCGTCGCGCTTCTTAGCCGCGTCGTCGTCGCCCTGTGCGGCGGCGGCCGAGAACCATGCGTAGGACTGCACCAGATCCTGCGTCAGGCCGAGGCCGCGGGCGTAGAGCACCGCCAGGTTGTACTGGCTGTCGCGCACGCCGAACTCGGCGCCCTGTCGGAACCACGAGGCCGCCGAGGCGAAATCGGGCTTGCCGTTGGCGGCGGGGTTTTCAGCGTAGAGCACTGCCAGATTGTGCATCGAGCGGGCATGGCCCTGCTCGGCGGCCCGGCCGTACCAGAGCTTCGCCTTGTCGAGGTCCCGGACCACGCCGGATCCCTTCTCATAGTGACCGGCAAGCTTGTACTCGGCCGGGGCATAAGCGGCCCCTGCCAGCTTCTCGAACAGCTTCGCGGCCACCGAGAGGTCGCGGGGCATGCCACGGCCGTCCGCTTCGCGCGCTGCCAGATCCCAGATCGCCGTGCCGTCGCCGTCCAGCGCCGCCTGCTTCACCTTGGCGAGGGCCGGCGGAACCGTGCCCAGATCCGCCTGCAGGGTGTTCATGCCCGAGACCTGCGGCACAGCAGCCCGGACGGCGGCCGCCCGCGCCTCTGCGGGAAGCGGTGTCGGCAGGGCCTGCGTGGTCACCGGGTCGGCCACCGGCGGCTTCTGCGCCGGAGCCTCTGCGGCGGTATCCGGGCGGACGTCCCGGGCGGGCTCGGCCCGGCTCGGGGCGACCTGCGAGGTCTGGACCGTGCGCGGTGCCTCGTCGGGGGCACGCATGCTGATCGCCTGGAGCGCGCCCAGAGCCAGCACGATGGCGGCGAGGCCGAGCAGGAGGGGCCGCCGCCGGCGGTTGATCTCCGCCCGCAACCGGCTGAGCCGGCTCTCACCCGCGGCTTCCGGCTCGCTCTCAGCCATGCGGGCGCGCAGGTCCCGGCGGTCGGCCGGCGCCTCGGCGGCCAGCTCAGCCTGGGCGGCCTGGGCGGCGCGACGGGCGGCCGCGATGAAGCTGGTCTTGATGTCGGCTTCGCCGCCGGCCTCCGGAACCGGGCGGCCGCGCGCCGGATCGGCCGAACGCTCCCGCGCCGGCCGGCGGATGGCGGTGTCACGGACCGCGCGCGGCTCCCGGCCCGGACGGCCGCTGCCGGGTTCCAGCAGGTCGTCGGCCAGGCGCGACGCGTCGGATGCCGCGACCCGCGCCTCAGGGCTGGTTGAGGTCAGGAGCCGCTCGTCCAGCGACGGTGGGCGCGCGGCGGTCGAATCGGCTGGGCCGAGCCGGTTGACGAGGCGCTCCAGGGCGGACTGGACGCCCTCCAGGGTGGCGCCGAGCCGCTGGTCCGAGGCGATCTGCCGGGCCTGCATGTCGGCCAGGCTCGCCCGCAGGAGGCCGATCTCGCCGAGCTCGGCGCTCGGCAGGCCGGAGCCCTTGAGGGTCTGGGCCACGGCGTTGCGCGCGGCGCGCTCGACGACGGCCTCGCTCGGCGCCGATTCGCGCAGGGCCGCAACCTGCTGCAGCAGGTCGTCCATAGTGCGCTCGAGGCCTGCCAGGGCCGGATCGCCGCTACGGGGGGCATCGAGCCGGCCCGCGAGCGAGACGACCTGCTTCTCCAGGGCGTCGAGGCCCTCGTTCTCCGGGCGGCTGCCGACCTGATCGACCTTCTCGGCGAGGCTGCGCAGCATCGCGTGGATCGAGGCCATGTCGCCGGCCTGAGCCGGATCGGACGCTTCGGCGCGGTCGTACCGCTGATCGCGGGTGTAGAGGCCGTCGACCTTGTCGGCCAGCGTCTGGATCTGCTCGGCGATGGCGGCCGGGGCGCCGGTGCGGACATCGCTGCGGATCTCCTCCAGCAGCGGGCGCAGGCTGGCCTCGCTGCCGATGCGCTGGAGCTGCGCGATCTGTGCGCTCACGGCCTGTAGGCTGTTGGCCAGACTCTGGATCCGCTCCGGGCCAGCCAGGGCGCCGATCAGGCGGCGGATCTCTTCGAGCTCCGCGAACAGACCCGCCAGCGTGTGGCCGTCCGAACCGGCCTGTCCGGCCGCGGCGACGCTGTCGAGGCGCTCGGCCAGGCGGCGCACGTCGTCGGCCACGCGGGTGTGGACGTTCTCGGCGACCTCCTCGGCCAGCCGCTCGACCTGGGCCCGGACCTGCTCGACCGGCGCCGCGATCGCGGCGAGGTCGGTGCCGACCTGCGCCCGCTCGATGCCGTGCGCAAGCGAGGTCACGGCCTGCTCAAGTGCCCCGACATCGCGGCTGGTCGCCAGCTGATTGATCGCCTCGCGCAGACGCACGGTCTCGCGCTGCAGCTCGGACACGGCGGCGGACGGCGCCGCCATATCCTCGACGCGCGTCTCGAGGCGGCGGGCGAGGTCCATCCGCATGCTCGCCACGACGCCGCCGTCGGACCGGCCTGCGGCGAGCGCGCGCTCACCGACGCCCTCCGACAGCTCGCGCTGGCGCTGGCGGATATCCTGGACGGCGTTGCGGATCTCGACCGCATCCGGCCGGCCGCGGCGGCCGGCGGGGCGCCCGGAGGCCATCTGCTCGCCGAGCTGCGACATCCGCCGCTCGATGTCGCCGAGACGCTCGGTCACCTTCTGGACCGGCGCCGCCGTCAGGGCGCGCTCGATCCGGGTCTCGATCTCGGCCAGGCGCCGGGTCTCGGCCTCCTGGGTCAGGCGCCGCTCCTCGTCCAGGGTCCGGTTCAGTCCGTCGATCCGGCTCATCAGGGCGGCGAAGCCCTGGCCATAGGAATCTGGGCTTGGCTCCTGGCGGGTCTCGGACGTCCGCTCGAACCGGGAGCCGCCCGGCTGATCCATGATATCCGCCTGCCGGTCGCTCTCGAGCCGGCTGTCCGGGCGCGCGGTCTGCTCGGCCCGCTGCTGGCGGCGGCGCTGCCGGCGGTTGCCCTGCAGGCCCTGCTGCTGCGGCACCACCGAGGCGATCCAGGTCTCGAGCGGGACACCCGCCCGCGCCGCGACGTCCCGGGCGGCGTCAAGCACCTCCGGGTCGAAACTGTCGAGCTGCGGCATGGCGTTGCGGGTCATCGGAGGCCTGTCGTCGGCAGCGTTCGGCGTTGATCCTGTTCGCGGGGCGGGACCGAGAGACGGTATCCACGGAACGCGGGCGCCGGATCGTTCGGGGCGACCTTTAACTTTCTTGGTAAACACACGGTTAAGGCGAGGCCGGCCCAGTAATCTTCGGCGCTGACGTGCAAGCCCCTGACACTTCCCGCGCACGCGGCCGCAGAACCGTTGCTCCGGAGCCGGGGGCGCGCTTAAATGCTGGCAAACGGGCGGGCCGATGTCGGCGATCAGCCCGGCGAGGGGGAATCAGGTCATGCCGCACTATCGCGCCCCGGTCGACGACACGCTGTTCCTGCTGAACGACGTCCTGGGCTTCCATAACCGGGACAACCTGGCCGGATTCGCAGACGCCTCCCCGGACGTGGTCGAGGCGGTGCTGCGCGAGGGCGCGAAGCTCGCCGAGGAGGTGCTGGCTCCGGTCAACCGGGTGGGGGACCTCGAGGGCTGCCGCCGCGAGCCCGACGGCAGCGTGCGCACGCCGACCGGCTTCAAGGCCGCCTACGATGCCTACGCGAAGGGCGGCTGGATGGGCCTCGCAGTCCCGGAGGCGTTCGGCGGCCAGGGCCTGCCGCACACCGTCAACACGGCGATGCAGGAATTCGCCTCGGGGGCGAACCTGGCGCTGGGGATGTATCCGGGGCTGACGCAGGGCGCGATGGCCGCGCTCCTGGTCCACGGCACCGAGGCACAGAAGGCGCTCTACCTGCCCAAGATGGTCGAGGGCGCCTGGACCGGCACCATGAACCTGACGGAGCCGCATTGCGGCACGGATCTCGGCCTGCTCAAGACCAAGGCGGTGCCGAACGGCGACGGCTCCTACAGCCTCACCGGCACCAAGATCTTCATCTCGGCGGGGGAGCACGACCTCGCGGAGAACATCGTCCACCTGGTCATCGCCCGGATCGAGGGTGCGCCGGCCGGGACCAAGGGCATCTCCCTGTTCGTGGTCCCGAAGGTGCTGGTGAACCCTGACGGGTCGCTCGGCGCCCGCAACGGCGTGTCCTGCGGCTCCCTCGAGCACAAGATGGGCATCCACGGGAACAGTACCTGCGTGATGAACTACGACGGCGCCACGGGTTGGCTGGTCGGACAGGAGAACCGCGGCCTGAACGCCATGTTCGTGATGATGAACGAGGCGCGGCTCGCGGTCGGCGTCCAGGGGCTGGGCCAGTCCGAGGTCGCCTACCAGAACGCCGTCGCCTACGCGAAGGACCGGCTCCAGGGCCGGGCGCTGACCGGCGCCAAGGCCCCCGACAAGGCCGCCGACCCGATCCTGGTCCACCCGGATGTCCGCCGCACCCTGATGCAGATCCGCGCCTTCAACGAGGCCGCGCGCGCCCTCATGCTATGGACGGCCCTCCAGGCCGACATCCTGCACCGGTCCGAGGATGCCAAGGAGCGCCAGACGGCCGACGACCATCTCGGCCTGCTCACCCCCGTGGTGAAGGGTGTGCTCACCGATCGGGGCTTCGCCAACGCGGTTGAGGCGCAGCAGCTGTTCGGCGGCCACGGCTATATCGAGGAGTGGGGCATGTCGCAGTTCGTGCGCGATGCCCGCATCGCCATGATCTACGAGGGCGCCAACGGGATCCAGGCCATGGACCTGATCGGCCGCAAGCTGCCCAAGGACGGCGGCCGGGCGATGATGACCTTCCTGGGCGAGGTCCAGACCTTCCTGAAGGACCATGCTGAGGATCCCGCGATGGCGCCGTTCACCCAGCCGCTCCAGGCCGGGCTGAACGACCTGCAGGGCGCCGTCATGTGGCTGATGCAGAACGCCTTCTCGAAGCCCGACAATGCCGGCGCCGGGGCGACGGACTTCATGCACCTCTTCGGCCTCGTGGCTTTGGGCTACATGTGGGCGCGGATCGCCAAGGCGGCGCTGGCCAAGCAGGCGGAAGACGCCTCGCCCCGCTGGGCGGCCAAGCTCACCACCGGCCGGTTCTTCATGGAGCGCATGCTGCCGGAGACTGCCTTGCGCCTGGTGCGGATCAAGGCGGGCTCGGAGTCCACGATGGCGCTGGCGGACGAGGTTTTTTAGGCGCGCGCCGAAGGCCGGTTCAAAGACCGGCTTTCATGCGAAGCCAAACTCGACAGACGGTCGCGAGCGGCGCGGTTTCGCAAGGTCTTGCGGCGAAGCGACCACTTCGCGACCGTCCTTCCGGATGCCGTTGTGGCAACGCGACAGCGTCAAAGGCCGAGTTCAGCCTGCGAGCCGAGACGAACCAGCTTGATCGACTGCGCATCCGGCAAGCGATGGAGCAGCACGAAATCCGGTTTGATGTGGCAATCACGATGATCGTGCCAATTGCCGACCAGAGCGGGATCGCGATAACGGGCGTCCAGCGGCTGATCGACCATCAAAGCATCGATTACGGGCGACAGATCTGCAACTCGCGTTGCGCGATCACGCCCCTTCATCTCGCGCCTGTAGTCCTGCCTGAACTGGCCGGTGCATTCCATCGTCCGCATCGAGGTCGGCCATTGATGCGGCCACGCTGTCGAACCGAACCAAGCCGCCCCGCCGCGCTTTCTCCATGGCGGCAAGGGTCGTCAGGTTCGGAATGAGCGGCTCGAAGGGCAGAGCCTTGTCGCGCGCGACACGGACCAGCATCAGCCGGACGGCATCGGCACCGTCAGGCCTATCGTAGCCGGGACCGCAGCTGCCTCTTCCTCCGTGGCTGAGCCGATACTGGCCGGGATCAGCGTGTCAGCCATGGGGTCGACCTCCTGCCCGCATCACACCGTGATGCCGCGGACGATCCGGCGCCATGACACCTCGACGTGTGTCTGGCCGCTCTCAAGCCCCCAGCGCACCATCCAGATCCTCGATCAGATCCGCCGGATCCTCCAGGCCGATCGACAGCCGCACCACCTCAGGGCCGGCGCCGGCGGCGGATTTCTGGTCGTCGGTGAGCTGGCGGTGCGTGGTGGAGGCCGGGTGGATCACCAGCGAACGCGTGTCGCCGATATTGGCCAGGTGCGAGAACAGCGACAGGTTCGAGACCAGCTTCACCCCGGCCTCGTAGCCGCCCTTCAGGCCGAAGGTGAAGACCGCGCCGGCGCCGTTGGGCGTGTAGCGCTTGGCCAGCGCGTGGTAGCGGTCGGTCTCCAGGCCCGGGTAGCTGACCCAGGACACGGCCTCGTGCTGCGCCAGGTGCTTGGCCACCACCAGGGCGTTGTCGGAATGGCGCTGCATCCGCAGGGGCAGGGTCTCGATGCCGTTCAGGATCAGGAAGGCGTTGAACGGCGAGAGGGCCGGGCCGAGATCGCGCAGGCCGAGCACCCGGCACGCGATGGCGAAGCCGAAATTGCCGAAGGTTTCGGCGAGCACCATGCCGGAATATTCCGGCCGGGGCTGGCTCATCATCGGGTAGCGGGAATCCCCCGCCCACTGGAACGAGCCGCCGTCGACGATCAATCCGCCGATCGAATTGCCGTGCCCGCCCAGGAACTTGGTGGCCGAATGCACGACGATGTCGGCCCCGTGCTCGAACGGTCGGATCAGGTACGGTGTCGCCATGGTGTTGTCGACGACCAGCGGGATGTTGTGCTTCTTCGCGACGTCCGAGAGCGCCTTGATGTCGGTGATGACCCCGCCCGGGTTGGCAATCGACTCGCAGAAGATCGCCTTGGTGCGCGGCGTGATCGCCACCTCGAACGAGGCCGGGTCGTCGTTGTCGGCCCACGCCACCGACCAGCCGAAGTTCTTGTAGGAGTGATTGAACTGGTTGATCGAGCCGCCATACAGCTTGTTCGAGGCGATGAACTCGTCCCCCGGCTGCATCAGCGCGTGCATGGTGAGGAACTCGGCGGCGTGACCCGAGGCCACGGCGAGCGCCGCAGTCCCCCCCTCCAGCGCCGCGATGCGCTCCTCCAGCACGGCGTTCGTCGGGTTGGTGATCCGGGTGTAGATGTTGCCGAAGGCCTGCAGCCCGAACAGCGAGGCCGCGTGATCGACGTCGTCGAACACGAAGCTGGTGGTCTGGTAGATGGGCGTGGCCCGCGCGCCCGTGCTCGCGTCGGGGGCGGCGCCCGCATGGATCGCCAACGTGTTGAAGCCGGGCAGGCGGTCGGTCATCGTCAGGTCTCCTCGCACCGTCTCGCCTGTATGCCCGCGCGGGCGCGGGGCGCAAGGTTCGACGAAGGCCCGGCGGTCGATGCCCCCGGCCCCGTCCGTTCCTAGGCTTCGTGCCTATGCCTCGTGCGCGGCGCCGATATCGACATGGGGCTGTCCGGCATCGACCAGGGCGCGGTCCACGGCCTCGATCGCCAGCAGCGTCCGGGTGAGGTCTTCGGCCATGGAGATCGGGGCCACGTCGATCCCGCCCAATCGCTTGGCGATGGCGTTCCGCTGCCGCGCCAGGGCGCCGCGCGCGCGCTTCAGGTCTTCGACCTCGTCGAGGGTCATCCGCAATCCCTTTCCTGGCCCGGGCCGTTCAGTCGCCGGGCGTCCAGTCGATGGTCGGCCGCTGCACCAGCATGCGGTCGAAGTAGTTGGCCACCGCCTGAGCCCCATCCGTGTGCATCATCGCGACGGGATGCGCGAGGTAGGCACGGGCGAGATCCATCGGAATCTGGCCGGACTGGAGGGCTTTCAGTACCTCGTCGATGAACGCGTCGTTGGCGTCGTTGAAATCCCCCGACAGCTTCTTGCGGTCGTTGAGCGCCTTGATCGGCATGCGGTGTCCTCTGGTGCGAACGGTAATCGGCGACGAGTGGGTTTGCCGGCGGGCGCGGACATCCTGAGCGGCGAGTCGCGAGATGGACGGCGTGCCTCGACGCGCCGCCCCCGATCGAACCTGCGTTGCCGTCAGGCTCGTCCGAGGCGCCGACGGGCCGATCCGACAATTGCGAGCGTGTGATTCCACACTTAAGTAATCACGTGCGCCGGTCGATCGGAGCGGATGTCCGGCGTGGAACGTTTACGATCCATGTCCATCGATCTGATACCCGCCCATAGCGTCGAAGTCATTCCCTGCGCGCGCGATCCGCGCTGCTACCGCTGGGTCATCCGCGCCGGCGGCGGAACCGTCGTGGAACGCTCTCCCTACGCGTTCGTCACGCAGAACGGCGCCCGGATTTCGGGAGAATGCTGGATCCGCGAGCACTTCGCCGACGGCGTGCGCGGCTGAGCGCGGAGCCGCGTCAGGCATCGTCCAGCGCACGACAACGTTCCGGTACGGCCGGCCAACGCGCATCCAAGGATATGCGCGCGGGCGCCACATCGGCCGCAAATGCAAAAAACGCCCGACGGGCGTTTTGCACAGATTTGGTTGGGAAGAAAAACTGGAGCGGGCGAAGGGATTCGAACCCTCGACCCCAACCTTGGCAAGGTTGTGCTCTACCCCTGAGCTACACCCGCTCACTAGTGCCTGGCCGCCTGGACTTTCGTGCCGGCGGCCCCCGGCGCGGCTCTCTAAACACCATTCCGCCGGGCGACGCAAGCGTCTCTTTTGCGGTTCCTGTCGATTCACCAATCCGGGTCGGGTGCGAGCCCCTGCCGGATCTCCCGGAGCCGCGCGGCGGTCGCCCGGGTGGTGCCCTCGGGGAGCGCATCCACCGGGAAGAACCCGAAGGCGGCGATCTCGCGGTCGGGGGTCTTGTCCCGCAGCACCGTGAAGGCCGATAGGACGAACACAGCGACGTGGTCCCGGGGCGCCGCCCCGGCGTTCCGGTAGAGCCCGTGGAGGCGCAGGGGCGCAGCGGCGGCGATCTCAGCCTCCTCGCGAAATTCCCGCTCCATGGCGGCGACCGCAGTCTCGCCACGCTCGACGCCTCCGCCAGGCAGGTGCCAGCCGCTGACGTAGGTGTGCCGGACCAGGGCTACCCGTCCCTGCGTATCGAGGGCGACGCCGCGCACGCCCAGCGTCATGCCCCGGGACGCGAGGGCCCCGAGGTGGAACAGGCGCCGGAGGAGCGGCCGGTCGAGGAGCATGGTGCGCGCGGTCACACGACGTCGAGGGTCATCTCGCCAAGGCCGGCGATCGCCGCGACCATGCGTTCGCCGCGCCGGACCGGGCCGACGCCCGACGGCGTGCCGGTGAAGATCAGGTCGCCGGGCTGTAGGGTGAAGTAGCGCGACAGGTAGGCGACCTGCTCGGCGACCGACCAGATCATGTCGGCGAGGTCGCCCGTCTGGCGGATCGCGCCGTCCACCGAGAGCGTGATCGCGCCCTTGGCCGGATGGCCGATCGCCGAGGCCGGAAACAGCGGACCGATCGGGCCGGAGCCGTCGGCCGCCTTGCCGAGGTCCCAGGGCCGCGACAGCTTCTTGGCCTCGTCCTGAAGGTCGCGCCGGGTCATGTCGAGGCCGATCGCGTAGCCGTAGACCTGGTCGAGGGCGGTCTCGGTCGGGATGTCGCTGCCGCCGCCGGAGAGCGCGGCCACGAGCTCGACCTCGAAATGGTAGTTCTGCGTCTGGGGCGGATAGGTGTGCGGCGTCGGCTCGGCGCCGACGATCTGCAGGGCGTCGGCCGGCTTCATGAAGAAGAACGGCGGCTCCCGGTCCGGGTCGGCGCCCATCTCGCGGGCATGGGCGGCGTAGTTGCGGCCGACGCAGTAGACGCGGCGCACGGGGAACAGGTCGGTGCTGCCGGCGATCGGCAGGGCGATCCGGGGGGGATTCTGGATGACGGAGAGCATCGCGGCCTCTGGGGTGGAGCGTGCTGGAAACCGGGCGCGGGTGCCCCGGGCGTGCAGGAGCGTTGTAAAGCCTGCCGGGGCCCGCGCCATCCCGGCGCTTGCAACCGGCGCCGGCTGGCCTACAAAATTTCAGTGATGACGCCCCCTTCCCTCTCCCACGACACGCTGCTCAGCGCCCTGCGCGACGGGATCGGCGCGCGCCACGTGCTCACGGAGCCCGAGGACCTCGCGCCCTACCTGATCGAGAGCCGCAAGCTGTTCACGGGCGCGGCGCTGGCCGTGCTGCGGCCCGGGAGCACCGAGGAAGTTGCGTTCGCGGTCCGCGCCTGCACCCAGGCGGGCCTCGCCGTGGTGCCGCTGGGCGGCAATACCGGGCTGACCGGGGGCGGCGTCCCGCAGGGCGGCGTGGTCCTGTCGCTGGAACGGATGGCGCGCCTGCGCGCGGTCGATCCGGTCGACGCCACGATCACGGTCGAGGCCGGGATGATCCTCTCGGAGGTTCAGGACGCCGCCGAGCGGGCCGGCCTGCTGTTCCCGCTCTCTTACGCGTCCCGGGGCTCCGCCCGGATCGGCGGGGGCATCGCCACCAATGCCGGCGGCATCGCCGTGCTGGCCTACGGCAACGCCCGGGACCTCGTCCTCGGGCTCGAGGTGGTTCTGGCCGACGGGCGGGTGTGGAACGGGCTGCGGGCGCTCCGGAAGGACAATGCCGGCTATGACCTGAAGCAGCTGTTCATCGGGTCCGAGGGCACGCTGGGGATCGTCACCGCGGCGGTGCTGAAGCTGTTCCCGCGTCCCCGCTCGACCAGCGTCGCCTTCGTCGGGCTGGACTCGTCCCGCGCCGCCCTCGACCTGTTCGTCTTCCTGCGCACGCGGATGGACCGCGACCTCACCGCCTTCGAGTACCTGCCGCCCTTCGCCCTGGAGATCGTGCTGCGGCACGTCCCGGGCACGGTCCGGCCGCTCTCGGGCGATCACGGCGCCTACGCGCTGATCGAGGTGTCGTCCGCGCGGCCCGACGCCGACACGCGGGCCGAACTCGAAGCCGCCCTCGGGGAGGCCCTGGAATCGGGATCGATCGCCGACGCGGCCATCGGGGCGAGCGGCGCCCAGAACGCCGCGCTCTGGGCCCTGCGCGAGGGCGTGCCGGAGGCGCAGACCCGGGAAGGCGCCTCGATCAAGCACGACGTCTCGGTGCCGCTCTCGACGCTGCCCGCGTTCCTGGAGCGGGCGAGCGCGGCCTGCATCGCGGTGATGCCGGGCTTGCGGCCCTGCGGCTTCGGCCATTTCGGCGACGGCAACATCCACTTCAACCTGACGCAGCCGGCCGGGCTGGATCGCGCCGCGTTCCTGGCGGAATGGGGCCGGTTCAACCGCATCGTGCATGACATCGTGGACGAACTCGGCGGCTCGATCGCGGCCGAGCATGGCGTCGGCCTGATCAAGCGCGACGAGCTGGCGCATTACGCCGACCCGGTCGGGCTCGACCTGATGCGCCGGATCAAGGCGGCGCTCGATCCCGAGGATCGGATGAACCCCGGAAAGGTAATCCCGAACCCCGACGGGGCACCGCCGGCAAAGCCCTAGCCGCGCGCCTGCGCGTAGAGCGCCTCGCAGCGGTCGAGCCAAAGGTCGCGGCTGAACAGGCGCGCGACCCGGGCCTGCGGGATCGGGCGCGGGATGGCCAGCGCCGTGCCGATCGCACGGGCCAGCCCGGCCTCGTCCCCGGCCGCCGCGAGGCATCCGGCCTCGCCGACCACCTCCCGGGCCGCGCCCATGGCGAAGCCCGCGACCGGCAGGCCGCAAGCCATCGCCTCGATCGCCACCAGACCGAACGGCTCGTCCCAGCACGGGGTGAACAGGAAGACCGAGGCGCGGCCGATCTCGGCGGCGAGCGCCCGGCCGTCGAGATGGCCGCCGTAGCGGATCGGGCCGCCGAGCTGCGGGGCGATCCGGTCCGCCCAGTAATCCGGCTCTTCGACCGGGCCGTAGAGCGTCAGCGCGATGCCGGCGCTCCGGGCCGCCGCGATCGCGTGGTGGGCGCCCTTGATCGCCGCAAGCCGCCCGGACCAGACCGCGCTGCCGTCGCCGCGCTCCCGGAACGGCCAGGCCGCGGGGTCGACGCCGTTATGCAGCACCGACACCTCGGGCGGTGCGCCCTCCGGCCACCAGGCCTGCCCCTGCGCCCGCGACGTCACGGTGATCCGGTGACCCGGGCCAGGGCTGTCGTGAACGAACCCGCGCAGGGCGTCGTAGGGCGGCACGTGCAGGGAGGTGACGGTGGGGACCTGCGCGGTCCGCCGGCGCTCCAGGGGCAGCCGGCTCAGGCTGTTGTTGTGCAGCACGTCGAACCCGCCCGCCGCGATCCGGTCGCAGGCGGCGGCGTAGCCGTCATCGACAGAAGCCCGCAGCCCCGGATCACCGCGATGCTCGAGACCCGGGAAGACGCGCTCGTGGTGCTCCGGGACCACGGCGTCGATCGCGAAGCGCGGATCGCTGTCGCCGGACGCGAACAGCACGACGTCGTGGCCGCGGGCCGCCAGCCCCTCGGCGAGGTGCCAGCTATGGGCCTCCATACCCCCCGTGAAGGGCGGCGCGACCGGGTGGCGGATATGAGCGAGGAGCGCAATCCTCACGCGGTCGCCGCCGCGCCGACCCGGGATTCCAGATACCGGATGACCGACGCCGAGTTTGTGTAGGGCTGGTGGCTCTGCTGCCCGGTCAGGGCGAGGTCGTCGGCGTCGGGCCGGCGCAGGATCCGGATCGGCTGGTCGGGCGTGTCGTCGATCAGGCCCATGACCCGGAACGCGTAGAGCCAGTGGCCCATGGTCCGGTAGCCCCACTTGGCCTCGAACAGCTCGGCGTTGCGCACGACGCTGTCGAGGTGGTGGACCGGGGGCATGTGGTGCGGGTGGTACTGGTGATAGGCCAGCGCGCCCTTGATCCAGGCGATCGGGGTGCCGCTCTGGTCGAGGATCTTGCCGAAATCGGTGTCCTCGCCGCCATAGCCGGCATAGCGCTCGTCGAAGCCGCCGAGCGCCAGGAAGGTGGCCCGCCGGATCGCGAAGTTGAGCGACCAGAAGCAGCGGTAATCGTTGCACATCTCGATGCCGGAAGCCGGCGGTCCGCGACGGTCGGAATGCCGCTCCGCGCTCGCCGCCAGGTCGGCGTAGCGCCAGGCGCCCGCGGTGGCGCGCTCGGGCAGGTGCAGGACCTCGCCCATCAGCAGGCCGTCGAGCTCGGCGAGCCCCCGCGCGTAATCGGCCACGAGGTCGGGGGCCGGGATGCAGTCCACGTCCAGGAAGACGATGCCCTCGCCGGTGGCCGCGCCCACGCCGCGGTTGCGCGCGGCCGCGAGCGGCAGCTCATGTCCGGAAACCCGGATCTGGCGCACCGGAAACGACGTCTCGGGCAGGTCGTAGAGCTCGTCCTGCATCACCGCGACGATGAATTCGGCGGGGGCCTGCGTCTGGCGCTCCAGGCCGCGCAGCACGTTGCGCAGATGCGCCGGCCGGCCCTTGGCCAGGGTCACGACGGAAACGGTGGACATGCGACAGTCGGGCTCCGGGGGGATGATGGACGGGGTGGCGGCGGGGGATCAGCCGGTCGCGACGACGCGAAGCGGACCCGGCTCTTCGGCGCCCAGCCAAAGCGCGTCGGTGAGCCCTTCGAGCCAGTCGGCGGCGCGGAATGCGGCGTCCGGGGCGTAGAGGCCGTGCAGCACGGAGCCGTCGAGGACGCGGGCACGAGCCAGGAGGTCGCGCCAGCCCTGGAGGTCGCCCGGCCAGGCCGGAGCCTGGACGGCGGCCCCGAGCCGGACCAGGGCTTCGGCCTTGCGGGTCTGCTCGGCGAAGTAGCGCCATTCCGGCATCACGATCAGGCGGCCGCCGACCCGGGCGACCTCGTGGACCGTGTTGTCGCCCGCGGACGCGATGACGATGTCGGCGGCCGCCAGATAGTCGGTGACCGAGGGCACCCAGCCGAGTTCGCGCAGGTTGGCGAAATCGGTCTCGTGACCCTCGCGGTGGGTCGGCCCGAGGGTCAGCCACAGGGCGTCGGGCTCGGCCCGCGCCGCCACGGTGAGCGGCGCGTAAGGCGTGCCGCTGCCGCCGCCGCCGGTCACGGCCACGACGATCTCGCGCTGCGGGTCGAGGCCGAGCTTCGCCCGCGCCTCGGCCCGGTCGGGAATCCGGTCGAGGCTGGTGCACAGGCCGCCGCTGTAGAAGGTCTTGGCGCGCAGCGCCGCCGGGTAGTCCGCCTGCTCCAGCCGCGCGTCGAACGGCGCCAGCATCCCGACGCAGGCCTCGTAGGCGCCGACATGTCCGATATCGGAGCGGTCGCCGTGCATCCGGATCTGCACCGCCGGCACGCTGGCGATCCGGGCGAGCAACGCGATTTCGGCCGAGACGTCGACCACGAACAGGCCGACCTCGCGCGCGTCGAGATGATCGAGGATGGTCCGCATGGTCCGGCGCATCGGGGCGAGCCCCAGGGGCACGCAATGCATCACCTGCGGGGTCGGCTCGGCGTAGAGGCGCGCGGTCGGCACCGCGGCGCCGATCATGTCGGGCAGGGCCACGATCTCGATGTCGCGGGAGAAACCGTCGAAGAGATGGGGGCCGGCGGTCAGCACTGAGACCGGCCGGTCACGGGCAAATTCGGCGGCGACCGCCATGGTGCGGTTGGCGTGGCCCCGTCCCTGGTGGTGGACGAAGAACGCAATCGGCTTCTTCATGGTCTGCTTCATGAGAACAGGGCGCCGGGACGGAGGGAGGCGACCACCTCCGGGGCGGTCGGCTTGCGGATCAGGCGGATTACCGGGGCGGCCTCGCTCCAATCGATCAGCCCGGCGGCGCGGAACTGGTCGAGCCAGTACGTCATGCACCAGCGCCCGTGGCGGGCGTGGAACCGGACGGCGTTGGCCAGAATCGGCGCGAAGTGCTGCAGGGGCGGCACGTGGACCGGGTGGTGCTGATGGTAGGCACGCGCCCCCGCGACCCAGTCGGTCGGCAGGCCCGTGGCGGCGAGGCGGGCGGCGAAGTCGGTCTCCTCGCCGCCATAACCTGTAAAGCCCTCGTCCATGCCGCCGACCGAGCGCCAGGCCCGAGCCGGCAGGGCGAAGGACAGCCCCCAGAGCTGGCCGGGATCGGGCTCCCGGCGCAGCCCCGTCTCCGGCACCGGAGGCCGTGCCGGGTGGGGGCGGCCGAGGCTGTCGAGGGCTGCGTCGTCGAGATCGGACGCGTCCAGCGCCGGCCCGGCTTCCGGCGGCAGGTACAGAACCTCGCCGAGGAGCAGCCCCCCGGCGCCGGAGGCGGCCGCCGCGTAGGCGCCGACCAGGCCGGAGGCCGGGATGCAATCCACGTCGAGGAAGACCAGCAGGTCGCCGGCGGCGGCCTCGGCGGCGCGGTTGCGCGCGGCGGCAAGCGGCATCGGCTCGCCCGGCACGTGGAGATGACGCACCGGGCAGCCGGGATCGGGCAGGCCGGGGGCGGGCTCGGGCTGCATCCAGGCGATCACCAGCTCGCGCGGGCGCACGGTTTGCCGGGCGAGGCCGCGCATCAGGTTGCGCAGGCATCCGGCCCGGCCGCGCACGAGGGTCAGCACGCTCGGCGCGGGCGTCGGCGATACGGCCTCAGGAGGCTCAATGTCAGGAAGCATGGGCCAGCATCCGGCGGAAATGCGCCACGCCCTCGATGATGCCGCGGGCATGCGAGGCACGGGCGACGTAGGAATGCTGCAGCGCCGCGTTGCTGGCGAGGTCGTCGGAATAGTTCGCCACGATGATCGCCTGCACCCGCACGCGCAGCATCTCGATGTCGTTGCCCGAATCGCCGGCCACGAACACCGCCCGCTCCGGCAGGCCGTAGAGGGCGCGGACATGGTCCACCGCGGTGCCCTTGGAGGCTGCCGCCGGCAGGACATCGAGGTAGCGGTCGTGGCTGTGGATCACCCGGGCATCGAGACCGGATTCGGCGAGATGCGCTTCGACCTGGCGGGCCGCGGCATCGCCCCCGAAATAGCTCAGCTTGTACGGGCGTTGCTCCAGCGGACCCTGCGGTAGGAGCCCCGGGATGCCGGCGAGCGCCGCGCGCACCGCCTCCCGGTTCCAATCCGCCGCGATCGCCTCGCGCCAGGCGGCATCGGCCGTGTAGGTCACGCCGTTGGCGTCCAGGTGGTAGATCTCGGAGCCGACCGACGTGATCATCACCTGGGGTCGGGGGCTCGCCTGCTGCTCCAGGATCGCCATGGCGCTGTGGAACGAGCGACCGGTGGCGACCCCGAAGGCCAGGCCCGCCTGCTCACTGCGCCAGCGCCTGAAGATGCCGAGCGCGGCCTCGCAGCCGACCAGGGTGTTGTCGATATCGCAGACCAGCAGCTGCGCAGGCGTCCGCAGGGGCGGCTCTGGGGCGAGCAGGGCCCGCAGCAGGGCGTGGTAGCGCGCGGCGTGCCGGTCCCAGTCGTAGGCGGCCGCGGCGCGAGCCCCGCCGGCCACGTAGCGGGCGCGCAGGGCGGGGTCGGACAGGATGCGCAGGCAGGCTTGCGCGATCGCCGTGGGGTCACGGGGATCGACCAGCAGGCCGTTGCCACAGGTCTCGACGATGTCGTTGGGGCCGCCGCTGTCGGTGGCGACCAGGGGCAGGCCGGCGGCCGACGCCTCCAGCAGCGTCAGGCCGAACGGCTCATTCAGCGCCGGATTGACGAAGATCCCGCCGCGCTCCCGGGCATAGGCGTAGATCGCCGGCACGTCGTCGGGCCTGTGCGTCTTCGGGTAGGCCACGCGGCCGTACAGGTCGTAGCGGTCGATCAGCACCAGCAGGTCGCGCATCGTCGCGGCCATCTCGCCGTCGAGGGCGTCGATGTCGCCGCGGGTGCCGGCCACGATCACCAGGTTGGCCCGGGCCTGCAGCTCCGGGCTCTCGCCATAGGCCTCGACCAGGGCCGCCAGGTTCTTGCGCGCCACCGGCCGGGCCAGGGCCAGCAACGGCGGCTTGGCGGGATCGTCTAGGAAGCGGTCGATCAGGGCATCGACCCGCGGATGCGGCTCGGCGGCGGCGAAGCGCGCGAGGTCGCTGCCCGGCGGCACGACGCGGACGCGGCCGGGATTGTAGGATTCGTAGCCGGCATACTGGACTTCGGCCTCGTCCCGGGACGAGGCGATGACCAGGGTGGCCCGGGCGAGTGCCGCCTCCTCGGTGGCGATCCGGCGGGCGAGGTCGGGGGCTCCGGCGGCATCACCACCGAGCATCGCGGCCTTGACCCGCCCGAGGGAGTGGGCGGTGAACACGAACGGGATCGCCAGCCGCGCCTCGACGATCGCCGCCACCGCGGCGGCGTCGGCGTAATGGGCGTGGATCAGGTCGGGCGCGCGCGCCTGCCCGGCGATCCAGGCGATGAGGTTCTCGGCGAAGCTCGCGACTTCGGCGTGCATCGCCTCCTTGGACCGGTAACCCGATGCCGCGCTCGGGAGCCGCACCAGCCTGACCTTGTCGGAGATCCGCTCTTCGGGCACGGCGTAGTCTGGGCCGGGCGATCCGTGGAACAAGCGGGTCGCCACCACGATCTCGGCGACGCCGAAATCCTGGGCCGAGGCGGCGACGAGATCCAGCAGGTAGCGGATGTGGCCGCCGGTATCGGCGGTCAGGCCGTAGACGACATCGCGGCCGCGCAGGCAGCCCTGCAGGGCGACGTGCAGGACGAACATCAGGCGTTTGCTGAAGCTGTCGACCGCGCCTGCCAACTTAACTTATGTGAAGAGGGCGTCGTGATCCGTGTTGCCCAAGTCGCGCCGAACATTTTTCCCGTTCCCCCAAACCATCACGGCGGCACCGAGCGGGTTGTGCACGATCTCAGCACGGCGCTTCGAAGCTTGGGCGTGGAAATAACGTTATTTGCCTCTTCGGACAGTGCGACAGACTTACCCCGTGTCGGCGATTACCCGAGCCTCGCGGCCCTGGAACAACGCCACGGCGGGGTCGCGCCCGGGGTTCCGGCGGCGCTCGACGCGCTGCAGCTGGAGGCGCTGCGGCTGCGGCTGCCCGATTTCGACATCGTGCATTGCCACGGCGAGTTCGCGCACGCGGCGCTGCTCGGCGCGGCCCGAACGCGCAGCCTGACCACGGTGCATTGGCGGGTGGATGAGCTCGACCGGGCGCTGTTTTTCGCCGGCTTCCCCGATCTTCCGGTGGCGGCGATCTCGGCCGCGCAGGAATCCGGCATCCCGGCGTCCAACCGCGCCGGGATCGTGCATCACGGCATCGATCGGGACCGCTACGTTTTCCAGGCCGAGCCGGAGGCGCATGTCGCCTTCGTGGGCCGGATGACCGACCAGAAGCGGCCGGACACCGCGATCCGCGTCGCCCGGGCGGCCGGGATGCCGATCCGTCTCGGCGGCACCGTCGATGTCGGCAACCCCGCCTATTTCGACCGCCAGGTCCGCCCGCTGCTCGGGCCCGACGCGACCTATCTCGGGCCGGTGGACGATGCCCAGAAGGGTTCGCTCCTGGGTAGCGCCCGGGCGCTGCTGTTCCCGATCGACTGGCCCGAGCCGTTCGGGCTGGTGATGATCGAGGCGATGGCCTGCGGCACCCCGGTGGTGGCCTGGAACCGCGGATCGGTCCCGGAGATCGTCGAAGACGGCGTGACGGGGTTCATCGTCGAGTCCGAGGCGCAGGCCGTGAAGGCTATGCGAAGAGTCGCCAGCCTCGACCGCGCACACATTCGAAGAACCTTCGAAGAACGCTTCACCGCCGAGCGCATGGCACGCGATTACCTCGCACTCTACCGTCGCCTGCTCGCCCGCTGATGCGCACGGCGCTCCTGGCCTGGGACTACCCGCCATCCCCTAGCGGCCTCTCGACGGCGGCCCGCGAGATCGCCGAAAGCCTCGCCGAGGCGGGCACCGACGTCACGGTCTTCACCCTGGACCGGACCGGCCGGGAGCGGGTCGGCGGCGTCACCGTGCTCGGTATCGCGATACCGCCTGAGAGCCTGCTGTCGCGACTGCGCCTTTGGGGCACGGTCGGTCATCTCGCGGCGCCGCTGGCCTTCCGGAAATCGGTGCTGGCTGAGCACGCCCGGGCGGCGTTCGCCGTCGTCGAGGCGACGAACTGGTACGCCCCGGCGGTGCTGCTCACAGGCCGCCGGGACCTGCCCATCGTAACGCGCAGCTCGACGCCCGCCGCCTTCACCCGCGAAGGCCGCCCCAACCTGCGCCATCGCCTCGACGGCGCCGCCGCCGACCGACTGGAGCGCCGGCAGGCCAGAAGCAGCGCCGGGCTGATCGCCAACACGGCGGCGCATGCCGGTGTGATCGCCCGGGCCTACGGGCTGTCGGGTGGGAGGCCGGAGGCGGTCATCGGCCTCAGCCTACCGCCGGAGATCGCGGCCGCCGCCCGGGCGGCGCCTTATCCGGCGGACGGGGCGGGACCGGTGCGGCTGCTGTTCGTCGGCCGGGCTGAGGCGCGCAAAGGCTTCGACGCCCTGCTCGACGCTATGGCGATCCTGGCTGCAGAACAGGTGCGAGGCGAGCTTCCGCCCTTCTCGCTCGAACTCGTCGGGGTCCCCCCGGGCGACCTGCCGGCGGACCTGTCGGATGCCGCCAGGAGCCGCATCCGGGCTCGCGGCCGGATCGACGCGGCGGGCCTGGCCGAGGCCTATGCGGGCGCACACGTCGTTCTGGCGCCCTCGCGCTACGAAAGCTTCGGCCTCGTCTACCAGGAGGCCCTGGCCTATGGCCGGCCGGTGGTGGCCTGCGCCGAGGATGCGAGTGCCCGGGCCTTCGTCGGCGCCCCCGAGGCGGGGCCGCTGGCGCGGGCGGCGACCGGCCCCGCCGTTGCCGAAGCTCTGCGCCCGCTCCTGCGTGATCCCGCCCTGCGTTCGGCCTACCGAGCCCGCGCGCTGACGGCGGCTGGCCGGTTCGACCGGACGAGCCTCGGACGCGAAACCTTGGACCTCTACCGGCGGGCGATCGATCAGGCGCGGTAGGGGCGCAGCAGCGCCTCCCGCTCGTCCGGCCGCCCGCGCCCTGGATCCAGCGCCTCGTAGTGCTGGGAGCGTGCCCGAACATGGGCACCGCTGAGTGCATGGTCGATCGCTCCGTGGAGCGCGATGAAGCTCCGGGGCCAGCCGCCGGGCAGCGCGGGCCGCTCGTGCACGCGGCCGACATAGCGCGTCCCGGCGCGGTTCAGCCGGTACTGCACGTCCGGGTAGACATCCGACAGGATGCCGTCGACACGATTGCGCCGGGGAAGCCCAACCGACACGACGTCGCCGGCCTCGGCGAGCACTGCCAGCGCTGGAAGATGCCTACCGGTCTCGGGATCCAGGACCTCGTCGGCGTCGAGCTGCAGCATCCAGTCGTTGCGGGCGAGGTCCTGCAGAGCGTTGCGTTGGGCGGCGAAATCGCCCGCGAGGGGACGCGCCGCCAGCCGCACCGCGCCGGGAGCGAAGCCCGGAACATCAACGGCAAGGGCCGGGGCAGCCGGCGCATCCAGCAGGATCGCGACATCCGAGGTCCAAACGGCCTGCGCCGGCAGCGCCGCCAGCACGGAGTCCCGCTCGGCCGGGCGGCAGATCACCCCGAGCGAGACCGGACGCCGCGCTGCGCCATCGAGGTCGTACAGGGCGCCTTGGGCGGCGCGCACGCTGTGCGGTTGGAGCAGGGCGATGCGATCAGCCGGGCCGAGGGTGCGGATCCCGCGGCCGAGCCGGGTTGCGGCGCTGCGCAGGGTGTAGAGGTCGAGGCCGTAGCCCGCCTCCGGGTCGGGAACGAAGACGGGCGCGGCGAGCCGCCCAGCAAGATCCCGCCAGCATCGGTCGGCGTCCGCATCCGGATCGATCAGCACGCCGCAGGAGGCACACCCGATTGTGAACAGTCGCCGCCACCCGCCCGGGAAATCGAGGACCCGCGCGTTCGGCGCCAGCATGTCGGCGGCGCAAACGAAGCAGCGGCGTGGGGGCTTCACCGCGCGCTCCGGTTTGTCGCGGCGCCCTGGCGACGCGGAGCCGGTGCCATACCTTGGCTGTTCCTCGCGACCCAGCCGCCCATGTCCATCGCCCTCGACTCCCTCCGCCCGGAGCGCGCTGACCCGCGCGGCTCCATCGCCATCGTCGGAAACGCGCCCGGGATCGGACCGGTCGCGCGCACGATCGACGCGGCCCACCAAGTCGTGCGCTTCAACAACGCCCCGGGCTTCGGCGGGCGCACAGGCTCGCGCGTCACGCATCTGGCCCTGGTCAATCGCGGCGGGCAGATGCGGGAATGGCTGGCCGATCCAGGCTTCCTGGACCGCCCGGTGGTCCGGCAGGCAGAGGCGTTCATCCTGCCGTTCCCGATGCTGCCTGCCGAAGCGAACGCGCCTGAACCGATCTGCTGGACCCGCGAGGCGTTGGCGCTGCTGCGGCCCCTCGGCAAGCCAGTCCATCTCCTGCCCGAGGCCCTGCACGACGAGGCGAGGCGCCGGCTCGCGCGCGGCACCAACGATTGCCCGAACCCGAGCACCGGCTTCCTGGTGAGCCTCGCCCTGCTGCTCGACCGCCCCACGGATTCTGGTGAGGTGAACATCCACGGCTTCGGCTTCGCGGGGTGGCCCGGCCATCCCTGGGCAGCCGAGCGGGCCTGGTTCGCAGAGGCCGCAGCAGCCGGGCGCCTGCGCCTGCACCCACCCGAGGCGTCGGACGCATCATGACCACGCTGATCACCGTCCTCAGGAGTGGCGGGCGCTACGATGCGACCTGGGTCGAGCGCCTAGCCCAGGGCGTGCGCCGCCACGCGCCGGCCTTCGACCGGTTCCTCTGCCTGACCGACCTTCCGCTCGATGTAGCGGGTGTCGAGCGGGTACCGCTACGGCACGGCTGGCCGGCCTGGTGGGCCAAGATGGAGGCGTTCCGTCCGGGCCTCGTGCGCGGCACGGCTCTGCTGTGCGATCTCGATACCGTCCTCACCGGATCGGCCGACGCCCTGGCCGAGCCCGGCTTCGCCGCCATGGAGGATTATTTCCACCACGGCCGGCTTTCCAGCGCCCTGATGCGCTGGGACGGGGACGACCTCGCCGGCCTCTACGCGACCTTCACGGCCGATCCCGCACGCTGGATGGCGGCCGGTTCCTGCGGCCCGGTCCCGAACGCGGTGCATGGAGACCAAGTCGTGATCGATCACCTGCTCCGCCGAGACGGCCGCTATCCGGATTTCATCCAGAACGTCCATCCGGGCCTGTTGGATTTCTATGATCCCCGTCGCGAGGCTCATGGCCCAGTCGTAATCTTCATCGGCGCTGCGAAGCCGGATACGGCTACCGGTCCTGTGCTCGACGCATGGAAGCATATTTAACATACTCTGAAGTCCGTCACACCCAAATATGCCAGTTGAAAATATCAAATAATACCTCGCTGAAATTGATCGATATCGGCCATTATACCTTGAGTTACTATGAACACAGCGCCTCGATAGACCCTGTCCCAGCCATCAGCGCTGCGGACAGTATCCGCAAACCTGGGTTGACGGCGGTGCCTGTGCCACGCCGAGGAACCTGAAGAAGGCGTTGCGGACGGGAATGGCGGGTCCGATCCGTGCGCGAAATACGCATCCGAATTGACGATTTGCGCGGAATGCGCAATTTGTTCGCCATGCGTGGTGGGTATTGCCGCCCGTTATACAAAAATTCGCGCGCATTACGCAGGGAGGAAACGAGCATGCAGATCCCGATCAAGCGGGCGATCGAGCGTGTCCCGGGCGGCATGATGGTCGTGCCCCTTCTCACCGGCGCATTGATCGCGACGTTCTTCCCAGGAACGCCGAAGTATTTTGGCTCTTTCACGGGGGCGCTGTTCTCGGGTGCTCTGACGATCCTGGCCGTCTTCTATGTCTGCATGGGTGCGAGCATCGATTTTCGCGCCACCCCTTACATCGTCAAGAAAGGTGGCACCCTGCTCGTCGTGAAGATCGGGATCGCCTTGATCCTGGGGCTGATCTTCGGACGGGTTCTCGGTGAGGCGCCGGTTGCCGCCGGAATGTTCGCGGGGCTGTCCACCCTGGCCATCGTCGCAAGCATGAACGACACGAATGGCGGTCTCTACATGGCGCTGATGGGCCAATACGGGCGCCCGCGCGATGTCGGGGCCTACACGGTCATGTCGCTCGAGAGCGGCCCCTTTCTGACGATGGTGACGCTGGGCGTCGCCGGCCTCTCGGCGTTTCCCTGGCAAACGCTGGTCGGCGCGGTTCTCCCGCTCCTCGTCGGCATGATCATCGGGAACCTCGACCGAGAGATGCGCGCGTTCCTGAGCCGCGCGATTCCGGTGATGATCCCGTTCTTCGCCTTCGCCCTCGGGGCGGGCCTCGATCTGACCAAGGTGTGGCAAGCCGGCCTGCTGGGCTTGGCGATGGGGGTCGCGGTCGTGGTCCTCACCGGGATCCCGCTGTTCCTCGCCGATCGCCTGACAGGCGGCACCGGCGTGGCGGGCGTTGCCGCCGCGTCGACGGCCGGCAATGCCGCAGCCGTGCCGGCGATCGTGGCTGCGGCCAATCCGGCCTACACGGATGCCGCCGGTCCCGCGACGATCCTCGTCGCCGCCTGCGTCGTCGTCACGGCGATCTTGGTCCCGATCGTCACGGCCTGGACCGCGCGGGTCGTCGGCCGTGGAGAGGACGAGACGGAGGCGCTCGATGGAGAGCCCGTTGGTCCCGTGCCGGTCAGCCGTGCCTGAGATGAGCGCGCGCTGGCTCATCCTCGCCGACGATCTGACGGGCGCCGCCGACTGCGCGATCGCGTTCCGACGGCGTGGGAGCGCGGCTGCGGTGATCTGGGGCGATGCGGCTCCGGACGATCGGGTTCCGATCCTGTCGTACGATGCGGACAGCCGCGGTCTGTCCGCGCAGGCCGCAGCCGGGCGCCATGCCGCCCTGTTGCAGCGGCTGCACAGCGCGGATCGACGCCTGTTCAAGAAGATCGATTCGACGATGCGGGGGCAGCCCGCCGCCGAGAGCGCTGCAACGCTGGCGCATCTGCGTAACTGGTCCGGTCAACCGGCCTTCGGCGTGCTGGCACCGGCTTTCCCCGCGACGGGCCGGACCACGGTGGACGGCCGGATGCGGGTCGGCGGCCGTCCGTTGGAAGAGGCGGAGGTCTGGCGGCGCGATCATACCTACGCCAGTGCCGACCTCGGCGCGATGCTGGCGACTGCCGGGACACGGGCCAGGACGATCACCCTGCCGACGGTGCGCAGCGGCTGTCTTGCCGAAGTGCTGGCGGAGGCTGCTGCCGGTCCTGACGAAATCGTCGTCTGCGATGCCGAGACCGACGACGATCTGCACCGTATCGCCGAGGCCGGCCTGGCAGCGACGCCGTCGGCCTGCTTCATCGGCAGTGCCGGGCTGGCGCACGCACTTGCGGCCTCCGGGCCGAAGGCTGCGCGCGAGCCGGTCCGGATCAGGCCGGACAGGCGCGGCACGCTCCTCGTCGTCGGTTCACTCGCCGAAGTCTCGCGCGCCGGCGCCAAGCGTCTCGTTGCCGACGGTGCCGTGGCGCATCTGCCGGTCTCCCCGGAGACATTGCTGGCCTCCGAAGGCCAGGGGCATCTGACGGCGGAGCTCGCGGAGCGGCTGACGGCTGGTCAGGATGTCCTGGTCGAGATCCTGATCGGCGCCGACCCCGACATGAGGCTCGGGCCCCGGCTCGCGCACGGGCTCGCAGACGCACTGGCGCCGATCGCGGAGCAGATCGGGGCGCTGGCGGCCACGGGCGGCGAGACCGCGGCGGCGCTGTTGACGCGCTTCGATATCCACGGAATCCAGCTGGCCGACGAGATCGAGCCGGGCGTCTCGCTCGGCGTCACGCTGGGCCGGCTTTCGATCCCTATCGCCACGAAAGCCGGGGCGTTCGGCGATGCCGATAGCCTCACGCGCATTCGTGACCGCCTGCGCAGAGCGCGAATTGAAGGAAGCCTGACATGACCCGTCCGACCATCGCCATCACCATGGGCGATCCCGCCGGCATCGGGCCGGAGATCATCATGAAGGCGCTGGCGCATCCGGAGGTCCACGCGATCTGCCGTCCGCTGGTAGTCGGCGATGCCGGGCGCCTTCGGCAGGCCGGACGCATCGTCGGAGCCACGATCGGGGTCGACGCGCTCGCCGATGCCGGCGACGCGGCGTTCGACACCGACGCGGTCCAGTGCATCGATCTGAAATGCGTGCCCGACGACCTACCGTTCGGAAAGCTGTCCCCGATCGCCGGCGAGACCGCCTATCGCTGCATCGCGGCGGCGGTGGAGATCGTCCAGGCGGGTCAGGCGCAGGGGATCTGCACAGCGCCCCTGTCAAAGGAAGCGCTGCACGCGGCGGGTCACAAGTTTCCCGGCCACACCGAGATGCTGGCCCATCTCACCGGGACGCCGGAAGTCTCGATGATGCTGGTCTCCCCCAAGCTGCGAGTGATCCACGTCACGACCCATATCGGCCTGATCGACGCGATCGCGCGAATCGAGCCGGGACTCGTCGAGCGCGTCATCGCCCGCGGGCACGCGGTGCTGGTGAAGGCCGGCATCGCCGAGCCGAAGATCGGCGTCTGCGCCATCAATCCGCATGCGGGCGAGAACGGTCTGTTCGGTCATGGCGAGGAGGCGGAGAAGATCACGCCGGCGGTCGAGGCCTGTCGCGCCAAGGGCTGGGACGTTCGTGGCCCCCTGCCGGCCGACACCCTGTTCTTCCTGGCCGGTCGGGGCGATTACGACATGGTGGTCGCCATGTATCACGATCAGGGTCATGGCCCGATCAAGGTCTTGGGTCTCGAGGCCGGAGTGAACATCACGGTCGGGCTTCCGGTGATCCGCACCTCGGTCGACCACGGGACGGCCTTCGACATCGCCGGGACGGGTGTCGCGGATGAGCGCAGCCTCATCGAAGCCCTGCGGCAGGCGGTCGAGCTGGCGCCGAAACCATCCGCGGCTTGACAGGATCGTCGGGACGGATGGAAGCGCCTCCTGTCGCGGGCAGGTAGGAAGAGCAGGGCTATGCGCGGTACGGAACGCCGGGCGCGGCTGCTGGAGGCGCTGGGGCTCGGTGAGATCGATGTGGACGATCTCGCCCGACGGTTCGGCGTCTCAGCCTCGACCGTCCGGCGCGATCTGCAGCACCTCTCCGACACCAAGGCGGTGCGACGGACCTACGGCGGCGCAATCCTGGCCGGGGCCATGCCCGAGACCACTCTCGACCAGAGGTCGGCGATCAACGGCCCCGAGAAACAAGCGATCGCCCGGGCGGCGCTCGCACTCATCGCGGATGGCGAGACCCTCATCCTCGATGCCGGCTCGACGGTCACGGCCTTCGGGCGCCTCCTGCTCGATCGACGGCTGCGCATCATCACGAACAATCTGGCGCTGCTGCCCTGCCTGGCGCAGGCGCCCGGAATCGATCTCGTCGTCCTCGGCGGCAGCCTGAGAGCCACGAGCATGAGCACCGTCGGCCCTCTCGCCGTCGAAGCCCTGCAGAGGATGACCGCGGATCGAACGGTGATGAGTGCGGACGGCGTGGTCGCTGGACGCGGCCTGTGCGAGGCGAGCCTCGATCAGGTCGCGCTCAAATCCGTGATGATCGCGCAGGCGCGCGAGACGATCGTGCTGGCCAACGCTGGCAAGCTCGGGCGCGCGGAGCAGATGGCCTGGGCTCCGCTCCCACGGCGCTGGACTTTGGTCACCGACGCGACAGTTCCACCGGACCAGCGGCGGCACCTCGCGGACGCAGGCGCCTCCATCATCGTCGCCGGCACCTGATCGACGCGGCGCCGTTGGCGGACGCGATCAAGCGGCGGGACGGTCGGATCACAGCGCGCGGTGTGCGATCCCGGTGCTGCGGCCGACAAAGATGGACCGATCATGACCCAGGACCTGCCGGAGCTGCCGCCGGAGGCATTCGCCAAGCCCGACCACCATCCCGATCCGCTGTTCTACGCGCAGCCGCGGCTGGTCACCCACATCGACGCGGCCGCGATCGCCGCCGTGACCGACCTCTACCGCGCGGTCGTGCCTGCGGGCGGCATCGTCCTCGACCTGATGTCGAGCTGGATTAGCCACCTGCCGGACGAGGTCGCCTACGAAAGCGTCATCGGCCACGGCATGAACGCGGCGGAGCTGGCCGCCAACCCGCGCCTGGCCCGGTACTTCGTGCAGGACCTCAACGCCGAGCCGCGCCTACCGCTCGACACGGCGAGCGTTGACGCGGCTTTGATGTGCGTCTCGGTGCAGTACCTACAACGCCCCGTGGCTGTCCTGTCCGAGGTCGCCCGCATCCTGCGCCCCGGCGCACCGGTGATCATCAGTTTCTCGAACCGCTGCTTCCCGACCAAGGCGGTTGCGATCTGGAGCGCGCTCGACGGCGAGGGGCACGCGCAGCTGGTCAACCTATACCTGCAGCGCGCGGGCTTCGCGCGCGTCGAGACCCGCATCCTGAAGCGCGCGGCAGGCTCGGGCGACCCGCTGACGGCGGTCATCGGATGGACAGGGCCGGCCTGACAGCCCGTCCGGACCGGCAGGGTGAATCCGAGCGTCCGCGTCAGCGGATGCCGCCGTCGCTGAGCCGGTACCAGGCGATGATGGCCGAGACGTACAGGCGGTGGAACGCGTGCAGCGGCAGCGGTGCGACCGGTGTCAGCGGCAGTGGCAGACGGTCCGGATCCCCGGTCACGACGTAATCGGCGATCAACCGCCCCATGGTGGATTGAAGGCCGACACCGCGCCCCTGGCAGCCGATGTCGATGAGGAGCCCGGGCGCGGGCTCGTGGAGATGCGGCAAGTAATCCTGCGTGATCGCCACCCGGCCGCACCAGCGATGGTCGAACGCGATCCCGTCGAGCTGCGGGAACAGCTTGCCGACAATGCGCTCGAGATGAGCCCAGTCGCGGGCACTGCGCGGCTCGCGGAACGGCCCACGGCCGCCCATCAGCAGGCGGCCGGTATGGTCGAGGCGGAAATACAGCAGGAGCTTGCGCGTGTCCGACGAGACTTGCCCCTCGGGCAGGATCGAGCGGCGGAGGTTGTCCGAGAGCGGCTTCGTGGCAACCTGGAAGGAATTCGCCGCGATCACGGTCTGCGCGAGCCCGGGCCAAAGCCCGCCCGTGTAGCCGTTGGTGCACAGGACGACCCGCTCGGTCGAGAGCCGCGCGCCCTGGGCGGTCGTGACGGTCCAGGTCGATCCGGTGCGGGACAAACCGGTGACGGGGCTGCCTCCGTGGATGGCGGCGCCGGCCTTCAATGCAGCGCGAGCGAGACCGCGGGCGTAGCTCAGCGGCTGGACCGCACCGCCACGGCCGTCGAGCCAGCCGCCCAGGTATCGCTCCGTTCCGAGGAGCCGCGCGGTCTCGGACTTGTCGAGGACCCGGGTCGGCGCACCGAGCCCGGCCCATTGCTCCGCCCGGCGCGCGACCTCGACGAGCCCGGCCTCGGTATGCGCGCCCTGGATCCAGCCGGCGCGTTGGTGCGGCACGTCCATCGTGTGTCGGGCGATCAGGTCGAAGACCGTGTCGGCGGTGCTTCCCGCAAAGCGCGCGAGCCGCTCGCCGCGCTCGTGCCCGAACTTGGCGACGAGGTCGGCGGGATCATATTTCAGGCCCGGGATCACCTGGCCGCCGTTGCGCCCGGACCCGCCGAAGCCGACTTCGCGAGCCTCCAGCACGACCGGTCGGATCCCGCGCTCGGCGAGGTGCAGGGCGGTCGAGAGGCCGCAGAAGCCGCCGCCGACGATCACCACATCGGCGTGCCCGGATTCGGACAGGGGCGGCGTCTCGGGTCCCGGTGGTGCGGTGGTGGCCCAGAGCGACGGAGCGAGGGGAAACGGTTCGGCCACGGTAATCCCTAGAGCGGATGCAGCACGCGCTGCAGGAAGTCTTGGGTGCGCGGGTGTTGCGGGCGATTGAGGATCTCGGCGGCCGGCCCCTGCTCGACCAGGCGACCGCCGTCGAGGAACAGCACGCGATCGGCGACTTCCCGGGCGAACCCGATCTCGTGGGTCACGACGATCATGGTCATGCCCTCGTCCGCCAGCCCGCGCATCACCCGCAGGACATCGCCGACCAGCTCCGGATCGAGGGCCGATGTCGGCTCGTCGAACAGAATCGCCTCGGGACGCATGGCCAGGGCCCGCGCGATGGCGACGCGCTGCTGCTGGCCGCCGGACAGCGCGTCGGGCCGGGCGTCCTCCTTGCCGGCGAGGCCGACCCGGGCGAGCAGCGCCCGAGCGCGCTCTTCGACCTCGGCGCGGGGCTCCCGCTTCACGTGGATGGGCCCCTCGACGACGTTCTCCAGCGCGGTGCGGTTGGCGAACAGGTTGAAGCGCTGGAACACCATGGACACGCGGGTCCGCACCGCTTGGATGCTCCGCTTGTCCCGGTCGACGCGCTGGCCGTCGACCCGGATCTCGCCGCCGTCATAGGCTTCGAGCCCGTTGATGCAGCGCAGCAGCGTCGACTTGCCGGAACCCGACGGCCCGATGATGCAGACTACCTCGCCCTTGGTGACCTCGGCCGAGACGCCCTTGATCACTTCCAGCGAGCCGTAATGCTTGTGCACATCCTGGAGAACGATCACCGGTGGCGCCCCTTCGCTTCGAGGTGGCGCACCAGGAGGATCAGCGGCAGGCTCAGCGCCAAGTACATCAGCGCCACCATGGTGTAGACGCTGGTATTCTTGAACGTCGAGGAGGCGATGAGCTTGCCCTGGAGGGCGAGTTCCGCGACCGTGATGGTCGAGGCTTGCGACGAATCCTTGAGCATCATGATCATGATGTTGCCGTAGGGCGGCAACGCGATCTTGATCGCCTGGGGCAGGATCACCCGACGCATGGTCATCCACCAGCCCATACCGATCGACAGGGCAGCCTCGACCTGCCCGCGGTCCACCGCCTCGATACCGGCCCGGAAGTTCTCGGCCTGATAGGCAGAATAGGCGATTCCGAGCCCGATGATCGCTGCCTGCACCGCCGTGAGCGACAGGCCGAAATCCGGCAGCACGAAGTAGATGTAGAAAAGCTGCACGATGATCGGGATGCCGCGCAGGATGTTGATCATCACCGCGCTGAACCCCGCCAGCACGGCGATGCCGGAGACCCGCAGCACCGCCCAGAAAAGGCCGAGGACGGTCGAGACGACAAGGGAAGCCAGGGTGATCAGAACCGTAAGCTGCACGCCCTGGAACAGGATCGGCAGATAATCCTGCGCGTCGGCCAGGAACTCGCGCATGAAGCTCAGGACCGGTCGGCCGAGGGCGGCAGACCCCACTTTGTCAGGATCTTCTCAAGGGTCCCGTCGGCCTTCAGCTTGGCGAGCGCGGCGTCGATCTTGGCGAGCAGGGCGGTGTCGGCCTTGCGCACGCTGATGCCCACCGCGGCCACGACGGTCGGCTTGAGGGTCTCGACCAGCCGGACGCCGGGAAACATCCCCTGCTTGACGTAGTAGGCCAGGATTGGAGCGTCGGCGAAGCCGGCCTTCAGCCGCCCGGAATTCACGTCTCGGATGATGTCCGGGATCGCGTCGTAGATCTTCACCTCGGCGAACAGGCCCGACTTCTTTAACGGATCGACGAAGGCGGTGCCGACCTGGGCGCCGACGGTCTCACCCTTCAGGTCGGCGAAGGACGTGTAGTCCTTGGTGTCGGCCTTCGGGACGATCAATCCCTCGCCGTAGCTGTAGACCGGGGCCGAGAAAGACACGATCTCCTTGCGCTGGGGCGTGATGAACATCGCCGCCGAAATGATGTCGATCTTCGAGGCGGTGAGCGCCGGGATCAGGGTCGAGAATTGTAGGGGCTCGACTGCGACGGCGAAGCCGGCCTCCTTGCCGACCGCGTTCACGAGATCCACCATGACCCCCTGGATCGTGTTGGTCTTGGTGTCGAGGAAGGTGAACGGCAAGCCGGTCGGCGTGGCGCCGACCCTCAGGGGCGGCTCGGCCCTGGCCGGGCCGGCGATCAGGAGGGCGAGGCTCAAGCCCAGGCTTGGAAGCAGGCGTCTCATGGCGCGGATCCTCGACACTTGCATAGCGCGGCTCTGCGCTATCGCTCGTCTGTTTTCATATTCGTGAAGATTACCGCACGGTTCGCGGCTCGACGCAAGATGATTTCACGTGCATGAAGATGGCACGGATTCTCCAGGATGACGCTGCGGTGAGCAGGCCCAAAGTCGAACCGATGGCGGCCGATCCCGTGGACCGGGCCGTGGGCCAGCGGCTGCGCGCCCTGCGCCAGGAGCGACGGCTGTCCCTGGAGAAGGTCGCGGCCAGCACCGGGCTCTCGATCGGGTTCATCAGCCAGGTAGAGCGCGGCCTGTCCTCGCCGTCCCTGCGCGTCCTGGCCCTGCTCGCCGACACGCTCCAGACCGGGATCGGCGGCCTGTTCGAGACGACCGCCCCGGAGAAGGACCCCGACCCGATCGTGGTGTTCGAGCGGGACCGGGCGGAACTCAAGCTCTGGCGCGCCGGGATCACCAAGCAACTGCTGACGCCCGCGGGCAGGACGCCGAGCCTCAGCCTGTTCCACATGGTGCTCGAGCCGAAGGCCAGCACGGGCGACGAGCTGTTCAGCCACGACGGCGAGGAGGCCGGACTTGTGCTCGAGGGGCGTCTGACCCTCGTGGTGGAAGCCCGGACGCTGGACCTCGCCGCCGGCGACAGCTTCCGCTTCGCAAGCCATCGGCCGCACCGGTTCGGCAATCCGGACGGCCGGACGCGTGCCGTCGTCCTGTGGGTCAACGCCTTGGGGGCGGATCGAACACCGGATCCGTGAAGGGCCGCAGTGCGCGCGCGCGCGGATAAGCGCAGCCGTCCGGGCCGCGATCCGCGCCGGCGGAACGAGACTTCGGCTCGGTGTCTCGCAGACCATGGCGATCGGTCTTGACGCTGAGTTGTAGCACGTGCCCTCGTAGCACTCACAAAGAGAAGCATTCCACGGGAGGTCCACCATGGCGCTGATCCGCAGCTGCGTCCTCTCGGCCGCGATCGCCTGCGGCGCGATGGCCGGGGCAGCCGCGGTGGAGCCGATCACCGTGAAGGTGGGTGTCCTGAACGATATGTCGGGGGTCTACTCCGATACGGGAGGCCAGGGGTCAGTGGTCGCCGCGCGGCTCGCGATCGAGGATTTCGCCAAGACCGACGCCGACGTGCGGGTCGATCTCGTCTCCGCCGACCACCAGAACAAGCCGGATGTCGGCGCCGCCATCGCGCGGCAATGGTACGATCGCGACGGGGTTGACGCGATCTTCGACGTGCCGACGTCCTCGGTGGCCTTGGCGGTCAGCCAGGTCACGCGCGAAAAGAACCGGATCTTCATCGATTCCGGCGCCGGGACCACGGATCTGACCGGCAAGGCCTGCTCGCCCAATACAATCCAGTGGACCTACGACACCTATGCCCTCGCGCACGGCACGGCCGGCGCGATGCTCAAGCGCGGGGGCGAGTCCTGGTACTTCCTCACCGCCGACTATGCGTTCGGGATCTCGCTCCAGAACGAGGCCTCCGCGGTCGTCCAGAAGGGCGGGGGCCGCGTGCTCGGTGCCGCCAAGGTGCCGTTCCCGGCCACGGACTTCTCGTCGTTCCTGCTTCAGGCGCAGGCGTCGGGGGCGAAGGTGGTCGGGCTCGCCAACGCCGGCGGCGACACGATCAACGCCGTCAAGCAGGCCCACGAGTTCGGTCTGACGGAGAGCGGTCAGACCCTGGCGGCATTGCTCGTCTACGCGGTGGACGTGCATTCGCTCGGCCTGCAGACGGCCCGCGGACTGGTGCTGACCGAGTCCTTCTACTGGGATCTCAACCCCGGCACGCGCGCCTTCTCCGAGCGTTTCGCGCCGCGCCACAACGGCGCCATGCCGACGATGAACCAGGCGGGCGTCTATGCCGGCCTCCTACACTACCTGAAGGCCGTCGCGGCGACGAAGTCGAAGGATCCGCAGACGACCATGGCCTGGATGAAGGCCAACCCCACCGACGATCCGCTGTTCGGCAAGGGCTCGATCCGGGTCGATGGCCGCAAGCTGCACCCGATGTACCTGTTCGAGGTGAAGGCGCCCGCCGAATCGAAGGGCGAATGGGACCTGTACAAGCTCCTCGACACCATCCCGGCCGAGCAGGCGTTCCGCCCCCTCGCCGACGGGGGGTGTCCCCTGGCCGCCGCGCAATAGGCTCGGCGCATGAGCTTCCGGGAGCCGGGGATCGGCAACCGGTAGACCCTGGGACGCCGTCCGGCGCAGGCACGGCCGCGGCCCTCGACGAAAGACGTTCGGGAGAGCGCTCGACATGCTGCGCGATATCAGAGGACAGGTCGCCTGGGTGACGGGAGCCGGGTCCGGCATCGGACAGGCCGCCGCGGTGGCGCTCGCCAAGGCCGGGATGCGGCTGGCCCTTACGGGGCGCCGGGCGGACGCCCTGGAGCACACTGCGGAACTGGTCCGCGCCGCGGGTGGCGAGGCCCTGATAGCGCCCGCCGACATGGGCCGCGCCGACGACGTCGAGCGCGCCTGGGCGGCGGTCCACGCGGCCTATCAAGGCTGCGACATCCTGGTGAACTCCGCCGGTCTCAACGTGCCGAACCGGTCCTGGAGCGAGATCTCGCACGCCGACATCGACGCGGTGATCGGCGTGGATCTCAACGGCCCCTTCTACGCATCCCGGGCCGTGCTTCCGACGATGCGCGTCCAGAAGGGCGGCCTGATCATTCAGGTCTCGTCATGGGCCGGCCGTTACGTGTCCAAGCTGACGGGTCCGGCCTACTCGGCGGCCAAGCACGGGCTGGTCGCGCTCTCCGAGAGCCTGAACCAGGAGGAATGCGGACATGGCATCCGCTCCTGCTGCATCTGCCCCGGTGAGGTGGCGACGCCCATCCTGGACAAGCGTCCCGTTCCGGTCACGGCGGACGACAGGGCGCGCATGCTGCAATCGGAGGATCTCGCCGAGACGATCCTATTCGTGGCCCGCCTCCCGGCGACCGTCTGCGTCAACGAGATCCTGATCAGCCCGACATGGAATCGCGGCTATCTCGAAGGGATCAAGCTCTGAGCGGGGAAGACCGCGCCCGGTCGTCGGGATATTGGATTCCGCTGCTCGACGCGGCCCTCTTGAAGGGCACGAGGCTTGCTGAGATTGGTTCTGGCAGCCGGAGACGTCCACGAGGCCGATATGCAGTACCGACACGATGCGCTCTACGCCTCCCGGCGCTCGCCCGTCTTCGCGCGCAATCTCGTCGCCACGTCGCAGCCGCTCGCCACGCAGGCCGGGTTGCGGATGCTGCAACAGGGCGGCAACGCCCTCGACGCGGCGCTGGCGGCGGCCATCGCGCTCACGGTGGTCGAGCCCACCGGCAACGGCATCGGGTCGGACGCCTTCTGCATCCTCTGGCACGACGGCAAGCTCCACGGGCTCAATGCGTCCGGCCGCTCGCCGGCTGGTTGGACGCCTGAACGCTACGCCGGGCACACGGCGTTTCCGCATCGCGGCTGGGACACCGTCACGGTCCCGGGCGCAGTCTCGGCTTGGGTCGAGCTATCGCGGCGCTTCGGCCAGCTGCCGTTCGAGCGCCTGTTCGAGCCGGCCATCGATTACGCCGAGGCGGGCTTCCTCGTCTCGCCGGTCATCGCCGAGCTCTGGCGGCGCGGCGCGGCGGAACTGAAGAACCAGCCCGGCTTTGCGGCCACCTTTATGCCGGACGGGCGCACGCCGGCCGCCGGTGAGCTTTTCCGGTCGCCCGGCCACGCGCGCACGCTCCGGTCGATCGCCGAGACGCGCGGCGACAGCTTCTACCGGGGCGCGTTGGCGCACCGGATCGCGGATTTCGCCCGCGCGCACGGGGCGGCGCTCGACGAGGGCGACCTTGCCGAGCACAGCGCGGATTGGTGCGGCACCATTCATCAGGATTTCGGCGGCGTGAGCCTGCACGAGATCCCGCCGAACGGTCAGGGCATCGCGGCGCTGATGGCCCTCGGTATCCTCCGGGCGGCCGGCCTCGAAGATCTGCCGGTCGACGGCGCGGACGCGCTCCACCTCCAGATCGAGGCCATGAAGCTCGCCTTCGCGGACGTCTACGCCTACGCGGCCGACCTTCGGCACATGACCAAGGTCACCCACGACCATCTGCTGGACCCGGGCTACCTGGCGTCGCGGGCGGCGCTGATCGACCGTCGGCGCGCGCAGGTGTTCGGGCATGGAGCGCCGAACGAGGGCGGGACCGTGTGCCTCGCCACCGGCGATGCGGGCGGCATGATGGTCTCCTACATCCAGTCGAATTATTCGGGCTTCGGGTCCGGCGTGGTGGTCCCGGAGACGGGCATCAGCCTGCAGAACCGTGGATACGGCTTCACCCTGGCCGAGGGCCATCCCAACCAGGTCGGGCCGAGCAAGCGTCCGTTCAACACGATCATCCCAGGCTTCGTGATGCAGAACGGCGCGCCGTTGATGGCGTTCGGCTTCATGGGCGGGCCGATCCAGGCGCAGGGCCACGTGCAGATTGTGGTGCGAACCCAGGTGTGGGGGCAGGATCCGCAGACGGCGGTGGACGCGCCCCGCTGGCGCCACGTCGCCGGCCTGCAGGTGGCGGTCGAGACCACGTTCCCGGCCTCGACGCTGGGCGACCTGGAGGCGCGCGGCCACGAACTCGTCCGAGAGCCGCCGGATTCCGCCTTCGGGTTCGGGGGCGCGCAGCTCGTGCGCCGGATCGAGGGCGGCTACGTCGGCGGCTCCGATCCCCGCAAGGACGGCCATGCCGGCGGATTCTAGAGCCTCGCCCGGCGACGTCTGAAAACCCCGCTGCGACGCGCGCTGAAGCGGCGCCCGTCACGGCGCGCGCCTCATCCAACCGAGATCGAGCAGCATATGTCGTCACCGGACGCGGCCGTGAGCGCAACACCCGTCCGCGGTACATCGCAAATGTACAAGGCGGTGATTGCATCCTCGATCGGAAACGCTCTCGAGTTCTACGATCTGACGCTGTACCTGTACTTCGCCGTCACGATCTCGAAGTTGTTCTTCCCGACCAGCAACCCGACCACGTCGCTGCTGATCGCCCTCGGCAGCTTCGGCATCTCGTACCTAATGCGCCCGCTCGGGGCGATCGTACTCGGCCTCTATGCGGACAGAGCCGGCCGCAAACCCGCTTTGATGCTGTCGATCATGCTGATGATGGTCGGGACCTTCATGATGGTCGTGATGCCGTCCTACGAATCGATCGGCATCCTGGCCTCGGTCGGCGTGCTGGTGGCACGGCTGATCCAGGGTTTCTCGGTCGGTGGCGAATTCGGCGCGTCGACCGCCTTCATGGTCGAGCACGGGCCGACGCGAAAAGGCTTCTTCGCGAGCTTCCAGTTCGCCAGCCAGGGTCTGGCGAGCGTTCTGGCGGCCTTATCCGGGGTCATCCTGAGCGCCACGCTGAGCCCGGACCAGATCGCCGCGTGGGGCTGGCGCCTGCCGTTCGCGTTCGGGCTGCTGATCGGTCCCGTGGGCCTCTACATCCGTCGTAACATCGCGGAGACGCCCGAATTCGAGGCCTCGGCCGAGACGGGCGACGCGCGCTCACCCGTACGCGACCTGTTCGGACAGCAATGGCTGAACATGCTGCTGGCGACGGGGCTCGTGGCGACCTCCACGGCGCTGAACTACATGATCAGCTACACGCCGACCTACGCCGTCAAGCAACTCGGCCTGCCATCCTGGATCGGCTTCCTGGCGTCGTTCGTGGGCGCCGTCATGCTGATGACAGTCGCACCGCTGGTGGGGCACTGGTCGGACACGGTCGGCCGGACACCGATCATGCGGATCGTGGTGATCGCGGTGTTCGTACTGATGTTTCCCGCCTTCGCGCTGCTGATCAGCTATCCGGTGCTGCTCGTCATCGTGCCGGTGCTCGCCCTGATCGGCGGCCTGAAGGCGAGCTACAGCGCGGCCCTGCCGGCGCTCATGGCCGAGATCTTCCCGACACGCACCCGCAGCACGGGCATGAACATCAGCTACAACGTGGGCGTGACGGTCTTCGGCGGCTTCGCACCGTTCTGGATCGAGAGCCTGATCGCGGTCACACACACGCCGCTCGCGCCCAGCTTCTTCCTGATGTTCGCGGCCGGAATCAGCCTCACGTGCCTGGTGCTGGTCCGTCGGAAATTTGGATTGCGATGATCTGGGTTTTCTCGGTCTGACGTTGGCATCGGCTGCCGCGTCCAATTGAGCCGAGGCGTGCCCTACGGAGCCTGATCCGGGGGTGAGGCAGCTGTCCGGCCGTGATCCAGGCGCATGAGGACAGAACCGTCAGGGGTTTGCAGGGGCAGATACCGCAGGACCGGCCCAGGACATCCTCTGCTATACCGTCGTTGCCACGCCTCGATCGCACTTCCGATCTCGGCTGACGATGGGACACCGTTCGAGTTCGGCCAACGTCGCGCAAGCGGTCCCGATGGCGAAGTCGCTCGCAGGCGGACTTCGCCTCAACACTCCGATCGGCGCGATTGAATTTGTGCGGCGCGCCATAATTCGGCACGTCGAGGGGTGCAGGACAGCCACGCGGCGCCGAGTTCGGCGGTCGCCGTGCCGGCCGTTAAACGACTGCTAACGCATCGAGCCGACCCTTCAGGCAGCGATCGGGGGCAGCCTCGTGAGCCCGGGCATAGTCCTTGCTCAGGATGTGTTCATCTCGCATGTGCGAGATATCGCAACGCTCCGTCCACCGATGACCGCGTTCACTTTTCTGGAGACCCACGGAATGCCGACCTCTCAGGCCCGCGTGCAGACCGCCGAGGCAAGCCGCTACCTGCAGCAGCTGTGCCGGCACTGGAGCCACAAGTTCAAAGTCGAGGCGACGCCCGAGCACGGCACCGTGCCGTTCGGCGAGGACCGCGTCTGCACCTTCGACGCCGAACCCGATGCCCTGGTGATGCGCATCGACAGCGCCGACCCGGTCAACCTCACCCGGCTCGAGAACGTGGTCGCTGATCACCTTGCCCGCTTCGCCTTCCGCGAGAGCCTCGGCGATATCCGCTGGTCCCGCGCCGCCTGAGCTGTCGCCGACGTTGCCGGGGCGCGAATCCTGAGGACGCGCGAGCGGTCGCGTTCCGATATGGGCCGTCTGGCTTCAGACCGGGACGGCTGTCTCAATCCTGACCGGTAAGGGTCCGGCTGCTGGCGTAGGCTTTGCAACCGGGAAGCGCTGCGCGGATCCGCGTCGGCAACCCTGGATCGGAGCGGGACGACGGTATGAAGCGACGCACTCTGCTGCGAGGCGCTGGCGCCTTGATGGCCGGAGCCATGGCACGCCCTGCCCTGGTCCGGGCGGCCTCAGCCACGACACTCCGCTTCGTGCCTTACGCAGACCTCGCTCTGCTCGATCCGATCATCACCACGAATTACGTCACACGCACGCACGCGTTGATGGTGTTCGACACGCTGTACAGCCTGGATGCGTCCTACCGCGCGCAGCCGCAGATGGTCGGGAGCCAGGACGTATCGCCGGACGGTTTGACCTGGCGGCTGACCCTGCGCGACGGCCTACGCTTCCACGACGGCACCCCGGTTCTCGCCCGCGACGTGGTGGCGAGCCTCAAGCGCTGGTCCGGGCGCGATGCCTTCGGGGGCGCGCTGTTTTCCACCGTCGACGAACTCTCGGCCCCGTCCGACACCGTTGTGCAGTTCCGGCTCAAGAAGCCGTTCCCGCTTCTCCCGGACGCCCTGGCAAAGCCGACCTCCTACCTGCCGGTGATCATGCCGGAACGGCTGAGCGCGACGCCGGCCACGCAAGCCGTGGCGGAGATCGTCGGCAGCGGGCCCTATCGCTACGTCGCGACCGAGCGCGTACCGGGCTCCCTCAACGTCTACCGCCGGTTCGAGGCTTACCGGCCCCGCGAGGACGGCACGCCGAGCTTCACCGCCGGCCCCCGGATCGCGCATTTCGACCGGATCGAATGGCGTACGATCCCCGATGGCGCCACCGCGGCCGGCGCCCTGCGTTCGGGCGAGATCGATTGGTGGGAGCAGCCGCTGGTCGACCTCGTGCCCGATCTGCTGCGCCAGCGGGACGTGCGCGTCGAACTGGTGGAGACGACCGGCCTGATCGGGCAGATCCGCCTCAACCATACCCTGCCGCCCTTCGACAATCCCGCGATCAGCCGGGCGCTCCTGTCGGCCGTCGATCAGAACGAGATGATGGACGCGGTCGCAGGCAGCGATCCGTCGATCCGGCGCGGTCCCGCGGGCATCTTCACCCCCGGCGGCCCGATGGCTTCGGAGGCTGGGATGTCGGTGTTCACCGGTCCGCGCGACCTCGCAGGCGCCAAGCGGGCGCTGGCGGCGGCCGGCTACAACGGCGAGCGGGTCGTGCTGCTGGCGGGCACCGACGTGCCGCGGATCAACGCGGTCTGCGAGGTGATGGCCGACCTCTGCCGTAAGCTCGGGATGAACCTCGACGTCGTCTCCACCGACTGGGGCACGGTGAATCAGCGGATCCTCAATGCGAAGCCGCTCGACCAGGGCGGTTGGTCGATGTTCGGCATCTTCTCCGGTGGGCTCGACATGATCTCGCCGGCCTACCACTTGGCGGCCCGCGGCAACGGCCGGGCCGGCGTCCCGAGTTGGCTGACGGATGCGCCCCTGGAGGAGATGCGCGCCGCGTGGTTCGCAGCCCCGGATGTCGGCGCCCAGAAGGCCTTGGCGGCGACCATCCAGGCCCGGGCCCTGGAGGTCGGCGCCTACATTCCGTGCGGCCAGTATTTCCAGCCCACCGCCTACCGGCGCGACCTGGACGGTATGCTCACTGGTTTGCCGCTGTTCTGGAACCTGCGCCGGTCGGCCTGATCGATTAGCCGATCGCCAGAAGGCTGGCATTGCCACCGGCGGCCGTGGTGTTGATCGCGGTCGAGCGCTCCTCGATCAAGCCAGGGAGCGCATACAGGTCGCCTGCCGCAAGCGCGTCGATTGCGCGGGCCTGAACCTGAAGGATCGGGCCGGGACGGTGGGCGATGGCGCGGTTCAGCGCCTGCAAACCCTCGGGTCCGCCTTCGTACAGCACCGCCCGGACCTCGCCGGCCTGCCTGAGATCCGCCGCGCGTTCGACCCGGGCCGCGAGTTCGGCCGGTAGCTCGGCCAAGATCGCGAAGATCCTGTCCGGACTCAGCACCACGGCGCGGTTGCCGGTGGCGATGATCGCACCGAGTTGAAGGATCAGGCCGCGCTCTGTTTCGGCGATCGCCGCGACGCGCCCGCGTGGGCGCAACGCGTAGAGATTGCGCTCCCCGACCGGCCCGGCGAGCGCAATCTCCGCGCCCTGGATCGGAGGCAACGCTGCAACGGTGTCGGCGAGCGGGCCGAACCCACGGACTCGCAGCCACGCCGCGTAGCGTCGGCCCAAATCGCCTGAGCCCTCAAGACCATCGAGCGCGGAAGCCGGCGGCCGCTTCAGCAAGCGGCCGAGATAAAGCGGACCGCCGGCCTTGGGCCCGGTACCGGACAACCCGGACCCGCCGAAGGGCTGGACGCCGACCACCGCGCCGATGACGTTGCGGTTGACGTAGCGGTTGCCGGCCCCGACGCGGTCGAGAATCCGGTCGGCAGTCTCGTCGATGCGGGTCTGGAGGCCGAACGTCAGGCCGTAACCGGTGGCGTCGATCTCGTCCAACAGGCGGCCGAGATCGTGGCGCGCGTACCGCAGGACATGCAGGACCGGCCCGAACACCTCATGCTCGACATCCGCGACGCGGGTGATCTCGATGAGCGTGGGCGGAACGAAGGTGCCGTTCGCCGTCTCGGCCGGCAGCGAAACCTGGTGGATGGCGAAGCCGCGTCCCCGCATCGTCTCGACATGCTTGTTCAGGCGTTCGGCCGCCGCCTGGGTAATGACAGGGCCGACATCGACTGCGAGCCGGCGGGGATCGCCGACGACCAGCTCGCGCATGGCGCTCCGCAGCATGTCCACGGTACGGTCCGCGATCTCCTCCTGAAGGCACAGGATACGCAGGGCCGAGCAGCGCTGGCCGGCGGAATCAAACGCCGAAGCGATGACGTCGGCGACCACCTGCTCGGCCAGGGCGGAGGAATCGACCACCATGGCGTTCTGACCGCCCGTCTCCGCGACGAGCGGGATCGGCTCGCCGTCGCAGCCCAGGCGCTCGGCGAGACGTCCCTGGATCGTCTTTGCGATGCCGGTCGAGCCGGTGAACATCACGCCCTGCACGCGGGCGTCGCCGACCAGGGCCGCCCCGACGTCGCCGGCCCCCGGAAGGATCTGCAGGGCATCCTCCGGGATGCCGGCGCCGTGCAGCAAGCGGATCGCCTCCCAGGCCGTGAGCGGCGTCTCCGCGGCGGGCTTGGCCAGGACCGGGTTGCCGGCCGCCAGGGCGGCGGCGACCTGCCCGACGAAGATCGCCAGCGGGAAGTTCCAGGGGGCGATGCAGACGACCGGACCGAGCGGGGCGTGCGGGCCGGTGAGAGTCCGCTCGGCCTCGGCCGCGTAGTAGCGCAGGAAATCCACGGCCTCGCGGATCTCCGCGACGGCGTTGGCGGAGGATTTGCCGGCCTCGCGCACGATCAGCCCGATCAGCACCGGCATCCGTGCCTCGAAGGCGTCGGCCGCGGTGCGCAGACGCGCGGAGCGCGTCTCGGTCTCCACCGCCGCCCAGGTCTCGGCTGCCGCCTCCGCCCGGGCGAGCGCCGCCTCGATGGCGGGGACCGACGCGGCGCGGACTGTCCCGACCACGTCCCGATGGTCGGCGGGGTTGTGCACGGGCGTATCGGCTGAGGCCGGATCGGCCCCCGACGGCACGGCGCGCCAGGGCGTCCTCCCGCTTTCCGCCAGCGCCGCAG
This sequence comes from Methylobacterium sp. CM6246, assembly GCF_054818005.1. NCBI lineage: Bacteria > Pseudomonadati > Pseudomonadota > Alphaproteobacteria > Hyphomicrobiales > Methylobacteriaceae > Methylobacterium > Methylobacterium sp. CM6246. The sequence continues at coordinate 2,036,866 of NZ_JBTXKY010000001.1, read as the reverse complement.
CGAGTCGGCCCAGGACGGCCTCGTCGGCCAGGTCGAGGCCCGCGGCATTGGCACGGCTGAGTCCGTAGAGATCGCGTGGCAGGGCGATCCGCTCGTGCGGTGCGCCCGGGACCGGCATCGCCGCGACGGCGGCGACGGGATCGGCGATCAGCGCGTCCACCGGCACGGACACGTCGCCGACCCGGTTCACGAAGGAGCTGTTCGCGCCGTTCTCGAGGAGCCGCCGCACGAGATAGGCCAGCAGGGTCTCGTGGGTGCCCACCGGCGCGTAGATCCGGCACGGCCTGTCGAGGTCGGCCCCGCCGACCACCGCTTCGTAGAGCGGCTCCCCCATGCCGTGCAGGCACTGGAATTCGTATCGCCCGAGGCGGAAATCGGGGCCCGCCATCTCGACGATGCTGGCCAGCGTCTGTGCGTTGTGGGTGGCGAATTGTGGAAAGATCGCCTCGGGTGCGGCGAGGAGCTTTCGCGCGCAAGCGAGGTAGGACACGTCCGTGTGCAGCTTGCGGGTGAAGACTGGGAAGTCCGCGAGCCCCTCCACCTGCGCGCGCTTGATCTCGCTGTCCCAGTACGCGCCCTTTACCAGACGAACCATCAGCCGCCGCCGGCTGCGCCGGGCCAGGTCGATCAGCACATCGATCGCGAATGGGCAGCGCTTGCCGTAGGCCTGTACGACGAAGCCCAGCCCATCCCATCCGGCGAGACCCGGGTCGAAGACCAGCGTCTCGAGGATGGCGAGGGACAGGTCGAGGCGGTCGGCCTCCTCGGCGTCGATGTTGAGACCGATCTCGTAGCGCTTGGCGAGACGGGCGAGGTCCCGAATGCGGGGCGCCAGTTCCGCCATCACGCGCCCGCGCTGGGATCTCGTGTATCGGGGATGAAGCGCCGACAGCTTGATCGAGATGCCCGGCCCCAAGAGGACGCCGCGCCCGGCAGACGCATCCCCGATCGCTCGAATCGCCTCCTGGTAGGCGCTCAGATAACGGTCCGCGTCCTCGGCGGTGAGGGCAGCCTCGCCGAGCATGTCGTAGGAGTAGGTGAACCCCCTCGCCTCCATCCGGGCGGCGTTGCGCAGGGCCTCTCCGATGTCGCGCCCGGTGACGAACTGCTCGCCCATCAGCCGCATGGCGAGATCGACCGCCTTGCGGATCAGCGGTTCACCGCCGCGCGCGATCAGGCGGGTCAGCGTCGCCGACAGCCCGGATTCACTGCGTGTCGCCGTGAGCCGGCCGGTCACCAGCAGGCCCCAGGTCGCGGCGTTCACGAAGGGCGACGGGCTGTGGCCGAGATGCGCGGCCCAGTCGCCACCGGCGATCTTGTCCCGGATCAGCGCATCGCGGGTGGCGGCGTCGGGAATGCGCAGCAGCGCTTCGGCGAGACACATCAACGCCACGCCCTCCTGACTGGAGAGCGCGTATTCGTGGATCAGGCCTTCGACGCCGCCGCGGCGGGTGTTGCGACGTAGCCCTTCCACCAGACGCCGGGCCATGTCGGCGACGCGCCCGGCCGCGTCGGGCGGCAAGCGGGCGAGATCGAGGAGCGGCGCCACGCAATCCGGCTCGGGGCGCCGACACGCCGCGACCATCGCGGCCCGGAGTGGCGACAGGGAGACCACGTCGTCCGCGAAGGCCGTGAACGGGTCGTCCGTCGGGACGGCGGGACGGTGCAGAACGCCTGATTCTGGCATGTTCGCTCCCTCGGGCTGAAAAGACTCAACGCCTGCGTGCACCAGGCTACGTCTCCGGGGCATCGTCCCGAAAGGTGGCTGCCGACGCGGATCGGGTGCCGCTCAGCGCACGGGTCTCGCGCACCTGCCAGGTTCGCCATGTGACCGGCCGCCATGTGACGGACGGCCGTACGCAGTCCCCTCCTGCTCGGGCCATGATAGAGGGACGGTCATGACCGCGATCCTGATCTACGGAGCCACCGGCTACACCGGGACGCTCCTGGCCGAACATGCCCGTGTGCAGGGCCTTCGCCCGATCCTGGCCGGCCGCGATCCGGACAAGCTGCGACCGCTGGCCGACCGGCTCGGGCTCGACTGGAGGGCGGCCCCCCTCGATGCCCCGGACCGGCTGCGGGACGCGCTCGCCGGCGTCGCCGCGGTGATCCACGCCGCCGGACCCTTCTCCAGGACGGCCCGCCCCATGGCCGAGGCGTGCCTGGCCGCAAGGACGCACTACGTCGACATCACCGGCGAGATCGACGTGCTGGAGTCGCTCGCCGCCCGGGACGCCGATGCGCAGGCGGCCGGCATCGTGCTGCTGCCCGCCGCCGGCTTCGACGTTGTGCCGAGCGATTGCCTGGCCGCCCACGTGGCCGGCCGGCTACCCGGCGCCACGAACCTGCGGATCTCCATCGGCGGTTTCGGTGGCTTCAGCCGCGGGACGGCCCGCACCATGGTCGAGGGCATCGCCTGGGGCACGCGGGTGCGGCGCGCCGGCCGCATCGTCGAGTTGCCAAGCCCGCCCCGCGGGAGCGCGGATTTCGGCCGCGGACCTCGGCGCACGGTGGGGCTCGGCTGGGGCGACGTGTCGAGCGCGTGGTACTCGACGCGGGTCCCCAACATCGAGGTGTTCTTCGAGGCGCTCCCCGCCATGTCTGCCGCAGCGGGCCTGCCTGCTGGCTTCCGGCGGATCATCGCCGGCGGCACGGTGCAGCGCCTCATCAATCGCGGCATCGACCGCCTGCCGGAGGGCCCGTCGGCGGCCGCGCGGGCGACGGCGCGCAGCACGTTCCTGGCCGAGGCCTGGGATGAGAACGGCAGGCGCGCGGCAAGCCGGATGGAGACCCCCGAGGGGTATACGCTCACCGTCCTGACAGCGCTGGAAGTCGCCCGGCGCGTGGCGGCGGGTGGGATCCCGGCCGGGTTCCACACGCCGGTCACCGCCTTCGGGGCGGATTTCATCCTGGGTTTTCCAAACGTCGTGCGGATGGATCTCTGATCTCGCATCCGGGCGTGTCGTTCGAACAGCGCGATCTCCGGAGGGCCCATTCTCCGAAGTGGCTCCGCTACGCTCGCAACGGCAATTGAGACTTCGATCGCCGTCAAATCAGACGGTTGCGCCGAGCTGCCAGGGGGCGAATTCCGACGATCCGAAGTCGAACTGCTCGCTCTTCGTCCGCTCGCCGCTGGCGACCCGAAGGATCAGCTCGAAGATCCGTTGGCCGGCCTGCTCGACGCTTTCCTCGCCGTCGAGGATCGTGCCGCAATTGACGTCCATGTCCTCCTCGAGCCGCCGGTACATGGTCGAATTCGTCGCGATCTTGATCGACGGGGACGGCTTGCAGCCGAACACGCTGCCGCGCCCGGTGGTGAAGCACACGAGGTTCGCCCCGCCGGCCACCTGCCCGGTCGCAGAGACCGGATCGTAGCCGGGGGTGTCCATGAACACGAAGCCTTTGGCGATGACTGGATCGGCGTAGCGGACCACGTCGATCAGGTTGGTGCTGCCAGCCTTGGCCATGGCACCCAGCGACTTTTCCAGGATTGTGGTCAGGCCGCCGGCCTTGTTGCCGGGGGACGGGTTGGCGTCGATCTCCGAGCCCTCCCGGCGGGTGTACTCTTCCCACCAGCGCATCAGATCGACGAGCTTCTGGCCAACCTCCGGGGACACAGCGCGCCGGGTGAACAGGTGTTCGGCCCCGTAGGTCTCGGTGGTTTCCGACAGGATCACGGTGCCGCCGTTCTCGACCACGCGGTCGCTGGCGATCCCGAGCGCCGGGTTGGCGGAAACGCCGGAATAGCCGTCCGAGCCACCGCATTGCAGGGCGACGATCAGCTCGCTCGCCGGCACGGTCTCCCGCTGCACCACGTTCGCCTCGGCCAGGATTCCCGTGACGAACGCGATGCCGGCCTCGACGGTCTTGCGCGTGCCGCCGAGCGTCTGGATGTTCATGCTGCGGATCCGGTCGCCCAGGCCCTGCTCCTCCAGGAAGGCGCCGATCTGGTTCACCTCGCAGCCGAGCCCGATCATCACGATGTGCGAGAAGTTGACGTGGCGGGCATAGCCCGCGAGCGTCCGGCGCAGGAGCCGCAGCGGCTCACCCATGGCCATGCCGCAGCCGGTCTTATGGGTCAGCGCGACGACGCCGTCGACATTCGGGTAAGCGGCCAGCGGATCGAGGCCGAGGATCGGGTGGCGCCGGAACGCGTCCGCGATCAGGTCGGCGACATGCGCGCTGCAATTCACCGAGGTCAGGATGCCGACATAGTTGCGCGTCGCCACCCGCCCGTCCGGGCGGCGGATGCCCTGGAAGGTCGCGGGTGGCGCGACCAGCCGGGTCGGGCGCGCATCGACCCCGAACGCGTAGTCGCGAGCGAACTCGCCCATGCCGAGATTGTGCACGTGGACGTGCCGGCCGGCCGCGATGTCGTCCTTGGCGAAGCCGATGATCTGTCCGTACTTGGTCACAGCCTCGCCCGAGCGGTGGGGACGGACCGCGACCTTGTGGCCGGGCAGGATCCGCTCGACGGCCATCACGCCCGGGGCGACCGGCGTGCCCGGCTCGATCGCAGTCCTGGCGACCGCGACGCCGTCGTCCGGCCGCAGGGTGATGACGGGATAGGCGGACAGCCTGTCGGCCGTGACCAGCATCGGACTTCCTCCCTGAGTCGCGCCTCGCCGGGCGCGTTCACGGGAAACCTAGCGCCCCTGCACGCAGGGCGCGAGAACCGCGGGTGACGCGGGAGCCCGGATGTCGTCGGCTGGTATCAGGAGATCTCGCGCACCAGCTTGGCGATGAGCGCCCGGCCGAATGCCTCGAAGCTCTGCGCGGTCATGACGAACGCTCCTTCCCCGCCGATCACGGTCTCCCGGTAGTAGGCGGCCAGCCCGTCTGGGGGATTGGTGTGCTCTTTCAAATACCCCGGCATCCCGGTGGGATCGGTGAGGATGACGATGCCGTTGACCGTGGTGCCCAGCGCCACGGCGGCATCCCGGGCTTCGGCGATCGCGCGGCCGGAATTGCTGGTGCCGTCCCCGGAGATGTCGATCACCGTCCGCTCTGCGCGGTAGGGCGAGCTATCGATGAGCATGGACGCGAAACCGATCGCCGACCCGATGGCGGTCCGGCCGTAGAAGGGGCGCGATGCTCCGGCCAGCCGCGCGGCGAAGGTGGCGGCATCGGCGGCCGAAGCGATGGTCATCCAGTCGACCGCGACCTGCTGCTCACCGGGCCCCGCCCAATCGAACAGCGCCACAGCGATGCGCCCGCGCTTCCCCTCGGCGATCGCCTGCAGGACGCGCCGGTCGCCGAAGGCTTCGGCATAGCCCCGTCGCTCCAACTCGAATCGCGACGCGCTGATGCTCAGCGAGACATCGACCGCGAGCACCAGGAGAACATCGACCCCGGTCTCCGCGGCGGTGGCCCGCCGCGCCGTCAGCGACAGCGTGGCGAGCATCCCGGAGAGCAGATGGCGTCGCCGCATGGCCGAAAACCCGGTGATGGGCGTCCGCACGGTCCGGCGGACCACCTCGGGCGTGCAACGAGCCTGCCGCCGGGCTGGTTCGGTGCCACCGGCACCGCATATGCGACACCGGCGCCCGGCTTCCAAGCGATAGGAGCGGCGGCGCCTCTCCGTAGTCGAAGCGGCGGGCTCATCGGCGATGCTGGCTCCGACCGCATTGCGGGAAGGTTCCGTTGCCCCGGGCGCGGGCGACGCCGCCTTCGGTCGCATCGGGCACCGGGCTGTCCGCTCTATCTCCGCGTGGTGAGGTGCATCAGGCGCCGAAACCGGGAAAGCTCGAAACCGACAATGCGTATCTTCAAGTGGATCGGCCGCGTCACGAGGGCTGTCGTGGTCGGCGGGGTGACGGGCACCGTCGCTTTGACCAGTCGGCTCCTCGACGGGACCATCGAGCTGGTCGGCCGGTCCTCCGAGCGCCTGGATGCGAAGCTCGGCGCCCTGGCGCACGCCTCGGAAGAACGCCGCCGCCAGCAGGGCCGCCGCCCGATCGATCCGATCACCCTGCAGAAGTAGACCGTAGCCCTACAGGCCCGGGCCCTTGGCGGCGCCGAGGATACGGCCCGGGCGGCCTTCGGCGGCGCTCTGTACCAGAACGACCCAGCTGTCGGCCTCGGCGATCTCCGCCATGGTGCACGGGACATCGAACCGCGTCGGCTGGCCGGCCCAGGTGCCGAGACGCTGCATGCCGCGCACGACGTTGACATAGGTGGCCGTCCGGCCGCCGTTCTCCCCGCCCTGAATTGCGATGGCGCGGCTCCGCAGCACGGGCACGAGCCAGACATCGCCGCGGGTGTCGGTCCTGGTGTCCGGCGCAGCGCCGACCTCGACGGTGATCCGGTCGCCATGCATCTCGCCGCGGACCGGGATCGGCAGACCGCCGTGCTGCGTCGCCTCGCGCATCAAGCGTTCGAGGGCCGCTCGATCCGATCCGACCGCGAAGCCGCTGCCGTCGACCACGATCTGCGGCGTGAAGACCTGCCGGGCGCCGCGAGCCCTGGCGTAGGCGCGCTGACGTTCGGTCAGAGGCCGCATCGCCAGGGTGTCTTTCCAGCCGAGATAATCCCAGTAGGTCACCGGCAGGGTCAGCGCGACCACGCCGGGCTGGCGTGCCAGGTCGCGGATCACGGGGTCGGCACTCCGGCAGGCGCCACAGCCCTGGCTGGTGAACAGCTCCACGACGGCGCGGACCGGCTCCGCCCGCGCCTGCGCCGAAGCCGAGACCGCGCACAGCAGCGCGGCAGCGCACAGCGCGCGGCTTTCGCCGGTCCTGGTACGGGCGCGGTGCCGATGCGTCATCGATCCATCAGAGCGGTTGGGACGCCGTGTGGGAAATCACGTTGGCTTGAGAGGCCTCTACCATCGGTTGAGCGGCCTGTGGGAGATTTCTCGCCTTAGGCAACATGTCCGGCCGCCACCGACGGTGCATCCAGAGCCATTGGCCGGGATGCTCGCGCACCCAGCTATCCACGACCGCCGTCATCGCCTGCATGGCGCCGGTCACATCGATCACCCCGTCAGCGTTGCGCGGCAGGTCGAGCGGCGGCGTCAGTTCGAGCCGGAATCGGCCCTTCGGCAAGCGGATCACCCGGACGCCGTGAACCGGGCAGTCGTAGTGCCGGACGAGCTTGGCGAGCAGCGGGTTGGCCAGACAGGGCCGCCCGAGAAAATCGACCACGACGCCGCGGGTGAAGTGCTGATCGATCAGCTGTCCGAGATGGCCGCCGTTCTCGACCACGTCCCGCATGGCGAAGACGGCGCCGGGGGTCGACGCCGCCAGGCCCCCCATCGAACGTCGGCGGACCTCCTGCACGAGGCGCGCGGCGGCCGGGTTGTTGGGCGGCCGGAAGACGGCGGTCGCATCCAGGCCGAACCGGGCCGCGCAGATCGCCGGGAGTTCCCAGTTTCCGAGGTGGGCGGAGAAGATCAGCCCGGGCCGACCGTCGTCGCGCAGGGCCGCGAAGTGCTCGATCCCCGCAACCTCCGTGCGCATCGTACCGGTGGCGTCGGGATCGTAGTCGAACAGCGAATCGAGGTGGGCGTATTCGGCGCCGGTCCGCCCGAGATTGTCCCAGGCCTCCAGGGCGATGCGCTTCCGCTCCGCCTCCGGCATGTCGGGAAACGCCCCGCGCAGGTTCGCCATGGCGGTGCGATGGGCCGGCAGCCATGGTCCGACCGTGCGCAGGAGCGCTGCGCCGAGCGCGGTCGAGCGATCCGGACCGAGGGCGCGGGCCAGCCAGACCAGGGCGCGGATCAACGGTATCATGGCGAATCCGGCAAGCCGGGGGAACGATCGTCTGAGGATGAGAGCGAGGCGCAGCACGTTGGTTTCCCGGGCACGATGCGGGCAGGCCCGGCAGTTCGCGTGTAAGGCGACGCTTAAACCATGTCCGCCGCGGTGCGATAGCGCATCGCCGCGCAAGATGGCCGCCGCCCTTCGGAACGATGGCAGGCCAGCATTGGGCAAGGCGTCCGGGAGGAGATCCCAGGACGCAGCGCCGACCGCTACAGGCTGACGAGAATCTTTCCGAACACCTTGCGGGATTCGAGCCGCTCCAGCCCCTGCGCGAAGTCGCCGAGCGGGTAGACCGTATCGACCACCGGGCGGATCCCCTGGGCCATCTTGTCGAGGGCCTGCGCGATGTTCGCCAGCGAGCAGCCGAATGAGCCGGTGATGCGATACTGCTGCTGGAACAGCTGCATCAGGTTCATGGTCGCCGAGACGCCGGAGGTCGAGCCGCAGGTTACCAGCCGGCCGCCGCGCTTCAGGCAAAGCAGCGAGCCGTTCCAGGTATCGGCGCCGACATGCTCGAACACCACATCGACGCCCTTGCGCTTGGTCAGCCGGCGGACCTCGCCCTCAAATCGCTCGGTGCGGTAGTTGATGACGTGGTCGGCTCCGAGCTCCGTCGCCTTCCGACCCTTCTCGTCGTCGCCGACCGTGGTGTAGACGGTGCAGCCGATCGCCTTGGCCATGCGGATCGCCGCGGTTCCGATGCCGGAGCCGCCGGCATGGACCAGGACGCTCTCTCCCGGCTCCAGGCGGGCGTTGTCGAACAGCATGTGCTGGACGGTGCCGAAGGCGATGCCCGCACAGGCTGCGTCCGTGTCGCTGACGCCATCCGGCACCTTCACGACCAGACGGGCCGGCACAGTCACCAGCTCGCGCGCAAAACCATCGACGTGGAAACCCATCACGCCGGAAACATCCTCGCAGAGGTTGTCGCGGCCCTCCCGGCAGGCCCGGCACTGCCCGCAGGTCATCGCCCCGTAGGGAACGACCCGATCGCCTGGCGCGACAGCGGTGACGCCTGCGCCGACCGCTTGCACGACGCCGGCCGCCTCGGCGCCGACGATGAGCGGCATCTTGCGCTTGGCGAACGCCATGCCGCGAAAGCCCCAGACGTCGATGAAGTTGAGGCCGACCGCACGGATACGGATCTGCACGTCGCCGGGCCCCGGCGCAGCGGGGGCCTCGACCTCGTTCAAGCGCAGGTCGCGGTCGCCGAATAGCTGTAGGGCTCGCATGTCGTCTTTCATCGTTCCGGCGCCAGGTAACGCCGCCGCGCCCACCCCACGGTTCGCCCGGCCTTGACCCGGCACCACGTCGCCCGGCTCGGCGTATCGGCGGTGCAGCCGAAGACCAGGGCACGGGTGCGGATCTCGCCGACCTGTTCGGCCCCGGCGTCCGGCTCGGCGCGGATCGAGAGCGGCTCGCCGGGGGAGAGCCCCGAGATCCGGTACGGTTCCGGTTCGGCACGGGCACGGCCCGGGACGAGCGGAGCGGCGAGGCAGAGTCCGGCGAGGAGGGCGAGGCGGGCGCGCATTGGCAGGTCGCTAAAGCATCGCGCGTGCGAGGGGAATTGAGGGCGTCGGACTTATCACGGCGGTAACGAAAGCCGCGAGCCTACAACGGAGACACGCAAGCGGAACTGCAATCAGGCGCGGTGGACGCCCATCATCGCGGTGAGACCGCCGTCCACCGGCAAGACTGCTCCGGTGATGTAGGCCGCCCCGTCGCCCATGAGGAACGCGGCCAGGGCGGCGACGTCCTCAGGCCGGGCGAACCGGCCGGCTGGAATCTGGCGCTCCATCCCGGCGCGGTGCGCGGCGTAACGCGCCATCATGGCGGTGTCGACGAAGCCCGGCGCAATGACGTTGACCGTCACCCCGCGCTTGGCGGTCTCGATCGCGAGCGTGCGGCAATAGGCGATCAGCGCGCCCTTGCTGGCCGAGTATGCGGCGTTTCCGGCATTGCCCCGCAGGGCGGCCACAGAACCGATGGCGATGACGCGGCCCGCCCGGGCGCGGATCATCTCGCGCATCAGCGCCTTGGCGATCCGCGTCAGGGAAAAGAAGTTGACCTGCATGGCCGCCTCGGCCCGCTCTTGGTCGAACATCGCCGCCAGGGCGTCGCTGGCCTGACCGGCATTGTGGACGAGGCCGTAATAGGCCGTCGCCTCCGCGGCCTCGCAGAAGCCCTCGAGGGCGGCCTTGTCGGCAAGGTCCAAGGCGTGACCGGTGAAAGTGCGGTCCGGATGAGCCTCGTGCAGCTCGGCGAGCAACGCCTCGGCAGCCTCGGCCGAGGAGCGGTAAGTGAAGTCGACGGCGTGCCCGGCGCGTGCCAGCGCCCGTACGATCGCCAGGCCGACCCCCGAGGCGCCGCCGGTGACGAGGACGCGCCGTGCTTCGGGCGTGCCGCTCACGCCGGTTCCGACCCGAAGACCAGACAAGTGTTCTGGCCGCCAAATCCGAACGAATTCGACAGCACCGTCCGCACCGTCATGTCCCGGGCGGTCTCCACCACATCGAGGCCGATCACTGGATCCGCCATCCGGTGGTTGATGGTCGGCGGGATGCGGCCATGCTGGATCGTCAGCAGCGAGACCGCCGCCTCGATGGCACCGGCTGCGGTCAGCGTGTGGCCGATCATCGACTTGTTGGAGGTTACCGGTAGGGACGGGGCGCGGGCGCCGAAGACCGCGGCGAGCCCGAAAGCCTCCATCTTGTCGTTCTCGGGCGTCGAGGTGCCGTGCGCATTGACCGTGTCGATTGCCTCCGGGGCGAGCCCGGCATCGTCGAGACTGGCCCGGATCGCCGCGATGACCGGCGCTCCGTCAGGGCTGGAGCGGGTGCGATGAAAACCGTCGCCCTTCTCGCCGCAGCCGAGCACGTAGCCGAGGATCCTGGCGCCCCTGGCGATTGCGGCCTTCGCATCCTCAAGGACCAGGGCGGCCGCGCCCTCTCCCATCACGAAGCCGTCCCGATCCTTCGAGAACGGCTTCGAGGCCTCCGCGGGGACATCGTTGCGCGTGGAGAGCGCCGAGAGCAGCGAGAACCGGATCAGCGATTCCGGGTTCACGGAGCCGTCGGTGCCGATGCAGAGTGCCGCTGCGGTCTCGCCCCGGCGGATCGCCTCGACGCCGAGCTGGATCGCGGTGGCGCCGGAGGAACAGGCGGTAGAGAGCGAGATCGGCGAGCCCTTGGTGCCGAACCGGTCGGCGATGCGATCGGCCACGGTGCCGAAGATGAACAGGTCGTGCCAATTGTCGAAGCGTCGGGTCGCAGCGGCCCGGAGCAACCCGGCGTAATCGACCGCGCCGTCGCCGCCGGCGGCCTCGGCGAGCGCCTGGCGCTGCGGCCATTCCATCTCGACGGGGGGGACCGCGATGAACAGGGCCCCCGGGAAATCACCCGTCGTGCCGATGCCGGCCTGCGCGACCGCCTCCTCGGCGGCCTCCGCGGCAAAGCGCTCGGACAGGAGCGGGGCAATCAGCGGATCGGTATCCAGGAAATCAACGGTGCCGGCGATGCGGGTGCGGAGACCCTCGGTCGAGAATCGGGCGATGGCATGGATGCCGGACCGGCCCGCACAGAGGGCCGCCCAGGTATCGGCTTGGCCCTGACCGAGGGAGGAGACGACGCCGATGCCCGTCACCGCGATCAGCGGCCGGCCCCTGGCGTCGCGATGGGATCGCGCGCTCATGGCGCGTCTGTACGGGATTTTCCGGCGGCGTACACCCGGTCCGTGTATGCCGTTCAGGCTGCGCGCCGCGAAGCCGAAAACGCTCTGAGCGCCCCGAACAGCACCCGCGCCCCGGTCTCGATATCGTCAATGCTCGCGAATTCGGCGGGGTTGTGGCTGATGCCGCCTAGGCAACGCACGAACACCATGGCGATCGGTGCGATCGCCGCCACCGCCATGCCGTCATGCCCGGCGCCGCTCGGCAGAGCGACGACGGGCAGGCCCTCGGCCGCGATGGCGTCGCGGATCAGCGCGGTCAGCCCGGGATCGCACGGCACCGCCCCGGCCTCGTGCAGGAGGCTGACGCCGAGATCGAGGTTGCGGCGCGCCGCAATGCCATTGAAATCCGCCTGGATGTCGGCGAGCGCGGCGAGGCGCTGAGCGTCGTCGGGCGCGCGAAGATCGAGCGTGAATCGCACCCGCCCGGGTATCGTGTTCCCGACGCCCGGTTCGACCACCATCCGGCCGACGGTGCCGACCAGATGCTGCTCGTCGCGGCATCGTGCCTCCACGGCGAGCACGCAGTCCGCGGCGCCCGCCAAGGCGTCGCGCCGCTCGCCCATGGCGACAGTGCCGGCATGGCCGGCCTCGCCGACCAAGGTGAATTCCAGGCGGCTGGCGCCCGAGATCGCGGTCACGACGCCCACCGGCAGGCCGGCCTTCTCGAGCATCGGCCCCTGCTCGATATGCAGTTCGAGGTAGCCGAGAATCGCGACCGGCGGACGCGCCGCGGACGCGATCGCCGCGGGGTCGAGCCCGGACGTCCGCAATGCCGCGGCGAGGGAGATCCCATCCGCATCCGTGGCATCGAGGACGGCCGGGTCGAGGCGGCCCGCGAAGGCGCGGCTGCCGATGAGGGTGGCGGCGAAGCGGACACCCTCCTCGTCGGCGAAAGCCACCACTTCCAAGGCGTGCGGCAGGCGGATGCCGTCGCGCGCTAGAGCCTCGACGCAGGCGATCCCGGCGATCACGCCGAGCGGCCCGTCGTAGCGGCCGGCATTGCGGACCGTATCGAGATGGGACCCGATGACGAGAGCCGGACCACCCGGGTCAGGACCTTCGAGGCGGCCGATCAGGTTGCCGACGGCATCGTGCCGCACGGTCAGGCCGGCCTCGCGCATCCATCCCGCCACCAGCGCCTCGGCCCGCGCCTGCTCGGGTGTCAGGTAGAGGCGGATGATGGCGCCGGGCTCGGCGGTGATCGCAGCCAGCGCGTCGAGGCGGTCCTGGATGCGCGGGGCGAAGATCATCGCGCGGTCTGGTCCGTCCGGGGCGCGTTGGCGAGGCGGAGCACTGTCTGCAACAGGACGTCGGCACCGGCCGCGCAATCGCCCGGCGTGGCGGATTCCGACTCGTTGTGGCTCACGCCGTCCTTGCACGGCACGAAGATCATTGCGGTCGGCACCTTGGCGGCGAGGTTGCAGGCGTCGTGCCCGGCCCCCGAGATGATCCGGCGCCGCGGATGCCCGAGGCTCTCGGCGGCGGCATCCACGGCGGCCACGATCGCCGGATCGAACGGCACCGGTTCCTTGCGCCAGATCCGGGTCAGGGCGACCTCAAGCCGGCGTCGCTCGGCGATCTCGGTCGCGGCCTCGCGCAGGCTCGCCTCCATGGCGTCGAGGGTTGTGGATCGGGGGTCGCGCACGTCGACCGTGAAGGCGACCCGCCCCGGCACGACGTTGCGCGAAGGGGCCAGGATCACGGCCTCCCCGATCGTGGCCACCGCGGTCGGCGCATGCGCCAGGGCGATCCGCTCGGCCGCAAGCGCGAACTCGGAGAGGGCCAACAGCGCGTCCCGGCGGCGCGGCATCGGCGTGGTGCCGGCGTGGCTCTCAAAGCCGGTGATTCGCCCGTCGAACCACATGATGCCCTGGCCGCCCTCGACCACCCCGATGGTCTTGCCTTCGGCCTCCAGGATCGGGCCCTGCTCGATATGCAGTTCCACGAAGGCACCGATCTCGCGTGCACCGACGGCTTCGCCGCCGTGATAGCCGATCGCCGCCAGGGCTTCGGCGACTGTGACGCCGGCCGCGTCGCGCTTGGCCAGGATCTCGTCCGTCGTGAAGTCACCCGCATAGGCCGCCGACGCCATCATGGCCGGGGCGAAGCGCGAGCCCTCCTCGTTGGTCCAGTTGACCACCATCAAGGGTGCCTCGGTCTCGATCCCGGCATCGTTCAAGCTGCGCATCACCTCCAGTCCGGCCAGGACTCCGAGCACGCCGTCGAACTTGCCGCCGGTCGGCTGCGTATCGAGATGCGATCCGAACGCGATCGGCGCGCGGCTCATGTCCCGCCCCGGCCGCACGGCGTACTGGGTCCCGAGTGCATCCACCGAGACCGTGAGGCCGGCCGTCTCGCAGGCTTCCCGGAACCAGTCGCGCACGCAACCATCCTCGGGCGACAGAGTCAGGCGGTTGATGCCGCCGGCCGGCGTACTGCCGAACGTCGCCGTCTCCAGGATCGTGGCCCACAGGCGCGATCCGTTCGCGCGCAGGTTATCGGTCTTGCTCGGGGTGGTTTCGGCCATGGCGGGTCCTCTCACGGCGCTGGGCCGTGCGAATCGTTTCTCGGTCACCGTTATCAGGCGATGGGCCGGCCCGGAGCAACGGTGATGCCAGCCGGCGGGATCAGACCGGAGGCCGGCGTACCGGATTGGCGCGCAACAATGCCTCGCCGTCGACCTGCAGCGCGATGGCGATCTCGCCCAGGGCATTCGCTTCGATGCCGCTGATCCCGTCCTGGTCGGCGACGTCGGCGGCGATCAGGAAGACGTTCTCCCGCTGGCTCATCGGCCGATCCGCGACGGCGGCAACATGGCGGAGATTCTCGGCCCGGCCGAGACGGGTGCGGGCCCGAGCGATCCCTTCGTACAGCTCCGTCTCCAGCATCAGCGCGTCGTAGCCCTTCACCAGGACCGGATCGGCGCGCAGACCGTGCAGGGCCGTGTCGAACTCCTCGCTCGCCACCTCGCCGTCGGCGACGATGACGTTGGCGGCGGCCGAGACAGCCGCGAGCATCAGCGCCTTGTCGCCCGCATAGGCTGTCACGGTACGGCCGACATGGCCGAAAATGTCGCTCAGAAGGCTCATGCCGAATATTCGAGGATGTCCGCCGGAGCGGGAGGGATAGCAGACCGCGGTCGCGAAGGAAGGGGCTGTGAGGCGCTTGGTCAACGCGACGCGGTTCGGATCTGGGGTCGGAGCTTCGCAACAGGCGAGCACCAGAAATTCGCCAGCAACATCCGTCTGTGAATCATGCATTCAACCGCGTCCCCAGCGCGGTCGGACAGATCCCGGGCCTGCCATCCCCCCCTCGGGCGCGCCCGGTTCCTGTTCAACGCCGTCGGGACGGTGCGCGCGTGGCCCCAACCGCGCTCGCCGGTCCGGCGGCGGTTTCCTGGGCGAGAAGATCCACCACCGCCGACAGGGCCTCCCGCTCCCGGGCCCCGCGTTTGCGGGCTGCGGAAAAGATCGCGAGCTGTCGATCGGCGCTCGATCCTTCCGCCACGATGGTCCGGGCGTGCGCGCAGGCCTCCGCGCAGCCGAGCGCTTCGGCATCCTCTGCCGTCTCCTCGAGCAATGTCTCGACCGTCTCGGTCATCGGCACCGCCTGCTCCCGCGCCTCGTCGATCAGCTTGGCCTTCACCCCGTCGCGTTCGGCCCGCCACAGGTTCTCACGGATGAAGCCCCGGGAGGCGGCCGTCATCCCGGCATGGCGTGTTTGGTCCCGGACCACCCGACGCACCAGGCAGCGGAACAGGCTGGCGATGCAGAGTCCGTCGTCGAGGCGAGGGCAGCTGTCCGCGACGCGCAGCTCGAGAGTCGGATATTTGAGGGACGGGCGAATCTGCCACCACAGGAAGGTCGCATCCGCGATGGCGCCGCTGCGGGTCATCACGTCGACGTAGCGGGCGTAGTCGGCCGGGCCGGCAAAGAGTTCCGGCAGGCCGGTGCGGGGCAACTCGGCGTAGGCGCGGGTCCGATAGCCGGCCATCCCGGTCCGTTCGCCCTGCCAGAACGGCGAGGAGCTCGAGAGCGCGAGCAGCACCGGCAGGAACGGCAGCAGCCGCCCCATGAGGTCGATGCGGGTGTCGGGATCCGGTACCTCGACATGGACGTGCAGTCCGCAGACGAGGTTGCGTTGCCCGACCATCCGCAGGTCGGCCATGATGCCGTGGTAGCGGGCCTTGTCGGTGGCAGATTGGTCCCGCCACCGGGCCGTCGGATGCGTCCCGGCCGCGAAAGGCAGGATTTCGCGCTCAGAACCGATTTCAGAAAGCGTCCGGCGCAGCTCCGCCAGATGGCCCCGCGCCGCTTCGGTGTCGTCGGTCGGGGGTGAGGCGATCTCGATCTGACACTGGAGTTGCTCACGCTCGACTGTGTCCAGCCGCGCCTTGACGGCTGCGTGGAACGCCTTCAGCCGGGCTCGCGGCGAGCCGCGCGTGCGGGCGTCGGCGAGGAAGAACTCTTCCTCCATCCCGAACCGATAGGCATGGGCCATCCGCACTCCTCGCCCGGGACGTCGGCCCAGGCCGGCATTCCGATCGACGAAGCGTCGCGAGATCCGTGCCGGACCCGATCGCAATCGGGCACGGATCCGCCGTCTCGGCCGGGAAACGCGGGGTCAGGCAGCGTCCGTCAACGCCAGAACGGCTTGACGTCCAGCAGCTCAGCGCGCGCCTCCGCGGCCTCGATCAGAAGCTCCCGGGTGCTCGCGTCGTCCGGACCGGGCATCGGCGCCCCGCCCAGGCTCTCCATCATCGTGCGCGCCGTCTCCAGGTCGTTCAGCGCGCCGAGGTGATCCTGCAGGTCCGAGAGCGCGGTGCCGAACTTGTCTTGGCGACGCCGCGCCTTCTTTTTCGTGTAGAGCCCCGCGAAGAATTCGGCGCCGTAGCGCAGTTTCTTCGCGGCGATCCGTGCCCGGTGGCGGGTGTGCGGATCGAGCTTCTTCAAGCCCCGGCCGCGCTTCTTCATACGCTCGCGGGCCCGATCCAGGACGCGCGCCGCGAAGGTGCTGCCGTCCTCGGCGGCGGCATCCTGGACCGCCCAAGACCCAGCCTCGACCCAGCCGGCGAAGTCGATGATCAGGCCGCGCCATTGCGGGCTCTCCAGGATCGCCAGGACCGCGTCGTAGGCTTTGGCGCGCTCGGCCTCGGCCAGCTCGCGCACGGCGGTGAGGTCGGTGTCGTCCGGGCGCTCCTTGGCGAGGTTCGGCAGGGTATGACCGAGGAACACGTCGAGGTTGCGGGCATGCCCGAACGGTTCGGTGACGCGCTTGATCTCGTCGCCGAAGGTGGCCGCGCGTGGGTCGGTCTCCAGCATGGGGGCGAACAGCGACAGGGCCGAGCGCAGGCGCCGCAGCGAGACGCGCATCTGGTGCAGGGCCTCCGGCGCATGGCCCGCAAGGAACGCGGTCTCGTTAAGGCGCAGGTGGCGCAGGCAAGCGCGGGCCACCCGGCGGAAGACGTCGCCGACGCTCGCCCCCTCGGGCAGCACCACCGGCTCGGCCTTGACCGAGGACGGGTTGGTCGCGTCGACCAGGGCGAAGCCGCGGCTGCTCTTGGCGGTGGCGCTCAGGCGCAGCGGAACGGTCTCGGCCAGATGCTGTGCCAGGGCGAACAGGTCGGCGGGCTCGCCGTCGGCGAGCTCGAGTTCGACCTCGCAAATCGGGGTATCGCCCGCCGGGCTTTCGACCCGACCTTCATCCAGAGTGACCAGGATGCGCGAGGTGCCCTGCAGAACCGGGATGACCCGACGCGTGACCACCGTCGAGAACAGCTTCACCAGGGGCGCGTCCGCCTTGCGCAGGACCTTGTCCGCTGCAGTCTCGGCCCAGGCCGCGGGATCGGGCGTCTCGCCCGCGATCTCGGTCTCCCACTCGGACCGGTCGAACAATCCGACACCGCCCTGCCCGGCCTTCACGGTCTGGATGTGGCGGTCGCCTTGATTGCGGACCCGCAGGGTCAATCCGGCGGCGCGCAGATCCTGTTCCGCGGTATCGTAATAGCTGCTGACGAGGAGTTCGGGCTCGGAGCCTTCGGATCCCTGAAGCCGGGGATGGGCCGCCAGCGCGGTCAGGTCGGGACCCGCGCAATCGAGCTTCAGCTCAATCTCGCGGGGGGCGGCCACGGCGTGGCTATCGGTCTCGCTCATGCTCTCCTCTTCGAAACGTCCGGTTCTTAACTCGGCGGGGCGCCCACCGGTTTGCATCCGGGCGTCGTGAAAGCCGATCTAGGGCCGATCCGGACTTTCTGGCAATCGGGGCCACCCCTAAGTCCTTGATCGGACGTGCACGATCGTGCCGATCCGGCGCCCGGCACGCATATGAGGTTGCACCGGGTATCCACGGTATCGGCCGAAGCGGTCCGTGGCATGCGTATTGAGTCGCTTCACTTTTACGCTTTCCCAATCCGGAATGCCGTGGCAAACCCGATTGTCCACAACTCATCTGCCTCCAGCGTCACGACCTCGACCGGTGGGCGGCGAACGCGCAACGTTGGTTCAGCGAGACGAAATCCCTCGCCGTGAGTGCGGTGCGGGCTGCGTGGACGGCATCAACGCGGAGACAATCGGGTCGGTGACTTCCTTGAAGACACTTCTGGTCGGCGTGATCGGGCATGTGGACCACGGCAAGACGGCCCTGGTCCGGGCGCTCACGGGAGTCGAAACGGACAGGCTCAAGGAAGAGCGGGACCGCGGGGTCTCCATCGTACCGGGCTTCGCGTTGCTGACGAGCGCGCAGGGCGAGATTGACCTCGTCGACCTGCCGGGTCACGAGCAGTTCGTCCGCGCCATGGTCTCCGGTGCCACCGGCATGCGTGCCGTCCTGCTCGCGGTGGATGCCAACGAAGGGATCAAGCCGCAGACGGTCGAGCACCTGGAGATCGCCCGGCTGATCGGTGTCCGCCGCGGCGTGCTGGCGCTGACGAAAGCTGATCTGGCCTCGCCCGAGGCGATCGCCACGCGGTCAGCGGAGATTGCCGCCGCCGCCTCCCGGGCCGGGATCGTCGCAGGGCCGGTGATCGCCACCTCCACGCACGCCGGCACCGGAGTCGAGGATCTGGCCCGCGCCTTGGCCGATTTGCTCGCCGATGCGGAAACCGGTGTCGACGACGGGTTCCCGTATCTGCCAGTGGATCGGGTCTTCACCCGTCCGGGCTTCGGCACGGTGGTGACCGGGACCCTCCGGCGCGGGCCGCTCGCAATCGGCGACACCCTGGAGATTGTGCCCGGCGGCCGCAGCGCGGTGGTGCGAAGCCTTCAGATCCACGGACGCCCGGTCGAGCGCGCCGAGCCCGGACGACGGACCGCCGTAGCCCTGCGCGGCGTCGGTCTCGACGAGATCGCGCGCGGTCAGGCCCTGACGGTGCCCGGATTGCTGACGCCGTCGCACTGGCTCGACGTGGCGCTGACCGCTGCGGCCAGTGCGGATGCGGTGCTGCCCGGCGGCAGCGCATGCCGGCTCCTGTTCGGGACCACCGAGGTCGAGGCCCGCCTGCGCTTGCTGGACCGCGACACGCTGGAACCGGGCGCGACCGCACCGGCGCAGTTGCACCTCGCCGAGCCGATCACCGTGCCGGCTCGCGAGCCGTTCGTGCTCCGCCTCGATTCCCCGCCCGCGACCGTGGCCGGCGGCCGCGTACTCGATCCGGTGAGCCGTCGGCGGCGGCGGCACGATGCCAGGGTGTTGGCCGACTTCAGCGCGCTGGCGACCGGGAAGCCGGCGGACGCCGTGACGGTCCGGCTGTCGCAGGCCGGTGCAGCGGGGGCGACCCTGCCGGAACTCGCCCGCGCAGCCGGCATCGGAACCGAGCGGGTCCGCCAGATCCTTACGGCCTCCGGCGCCCGGGCGATCGGCGACGGCTTCATCGGGGCTCCCGCCTTCGCGGCGCTGCGCGCCGCAGCGTTGGCGGCGCTCAGCGAGTATCACCGGGACAACCCGATGGAGCACGGCATCCCGCTGGAGCGCCTCGCCCGGCTGCTGTCGATTCCTGAAGTCCTGACAAGCTTGGTCCTGCGCGATCTCGCCGGCACGGGGGGCACGGTTCAGGCCGGCGCACTCTGGCGCAGGTCCGATTTCGATCCGGCCCGCAACGAGAGCGAGACCGCGCGCAAGCTCGAGCAGCTGTTCCGCCGGGCCGGACTCAATCCGCCCGATGAAAACGAGGCGGTCGGCCGTGATGTCAGGCGCCGGGAGGCACTGACCTATCTCGTCGGCGCCGGCACGGTGATCCGCGCCATCGACCGGGTGCAGCGCCGGGCTGTGCTGTTCCACCGCGACGCGGTCACGGTCGCCCGCACGCGGCTGGCGGAGGCATTCCCGAACGCGACGACGCCGGAAACCGGATTTCTGGCGCGGGAAGCCGGGGCGGCCCTCGGGATCTCGCGAAAGTACTCGATCCCGCTTCTCGAGCACCTGGATGCCGCGGGCTTCAGCCGCAGGGCGGGGGACCGGCGCGTGATCGTGACCCTGGAGGAAGCGGCGGGCGGTCGCTGAGGTCCGCAGTCCATAACCGCGCGAGCCAGCGCATCACCGTCATCTCGAAAGCGGCAATCGGCTCTCGGGAGGATGCTCTAGAAACCCTCGCCGGGCCAATCGTCGGCACCGGGTTCGTAGCAGGTGTAGCCGATCAGGCAGGTCGGGTTGTCGCGGGTCGGCCGGAAGGCGCGCCGCGCGATCTCGGTCGGTTCGCAGAACGACCGGTCCCGGACGAACCGATCGTAGGTCTGGCCGCCGGTCCCGAGGACCAGGGCGCCGCGGGCCTGGACCAGCCGGACGGTCTGCTGGCAGGTCATGGTCGTGCTCGACGGGCGCGTCTGGGCCGCTGCGGGGATGATCATCACGAAGAGAGCCGTGGCGATCCGGACGATCATCGGTTGCGCCTGGTGTGATCAGATCGGGTTATCGGAGAACGCCGCCTGAACCGCGATCCGCGCTGTGTCGGTTCGACACGGGTTGGCGGAGCTTCACGCAGCGAGCCTCGATCAGGTCGCCCCGCCTGTGCCATGGGCCGATCTCGAATTCATCATTCCTCGAACGCCTCGACATGCACCGTGCCCGGCACCTGACGACGCACGGCTTCCTCGATCCGGGCCAGTTGCGGCTCTGGCCGCCCTCAGGAAATCCGTACCGCTCACGGACCTTGTCGCTGGCGCTGCCGAGGGCGAGCCGGATCGGTGCCAGGAACTCGTCCAGGACGTAGTCCTGACCGACCGCCGAATGGTCCTTGATGACCAACGACGGCGAATAGCAGGCCTCGCGGCTGCCGTCCGGCCATCGGATATGGAAACGCATCTCAGGCATCGCCTGCGATCCGGGTGGTGTTCCAGGCGGCGGATCCCGTGGCGATCGCCGAAAGCGGGGCCGGACCGGGGGCGAACGACGCGTAGGTCGGCAGGTGACGTGCGGCGCAGGCGTCCCAGGTGTGGGCCCGGGCGACCTCGAGACCGTTGGCGCGCAGGCGAGCGTGCCGGGACGGGTCGAGGCTCGCCTGCATGGCGGCGGCGATCGCTTCGGGATCGTCGGGCTGGACTGCGAGGGCCGCTGCGACGTTCGGCTGTTCAGCGAAGGGCGACGGTGCCGAGACGATGACGGCGGTACCGCTGGCCATCGCCTCCAGAACGCATAGGCCGTAGCCTCCCCGTGGGGATGGAAACACCAGCGTATCTGCGATGCGGTAGAGGCCCGGCATATCCGCCTGAGCGATCGGCCCTGTCCGGATGACCGGCTTGCCGGGACCGACCTCCAGGCCTTCGCGCTCCAGGGCGGCGTAGCACCGGGCTTCGTAGCCGGCATGGTCGAGGAGCGAAACGCCCCCCGCGATCACGAGCTGTGCGGCCGGGATATCACTGCGCAGGCGCGCGAAGGCCGCGATGAGCGCCAGCGTGTTCTTTCGCGCCTCGAACCCGCCGACGCTGAGGAAGACCGGTCCGGGCCCGATGCCGATGCGCTCACGCAGCGCCGGATCGCCGGGCGACGGCTCAGGGGTGTAGACGGTACCATCCACGCCGCTGCCGACCACGTCGGCCCGCGCGCCATATTCGGCCGCAAGGGCCTTGGCCCAGGACGAGCTCAGGCAGAGCAGACGCCCGGCATCGACGATCGCCCGCTCCTGCCACTGGCTCATCTGCGGATCTGTCAGCGTATCGATGTGGTGGACCGTGCGGACGAAGCCGGGGATCAGGCGGCGCCGCGTCAGGGTCGCCAGCGCGTTGCCGCTGATGCCGCAATGCGCATGGAAGATGTCGAAGTCGCAGGCCGCCGGCGTCGAGAAATGAGACAGGTAATCAGCGATCCGTGACTGGACCAGCGCGACCGTCGGTTCGGCGATTGGTTTGGCCGTGACCGAGACCACGGGACAGCGTGCATCCCGAAAGAAGCCGCGACCGGTCGGGTCGGGGGCGTGGACCACCGCCTCATGCCCGAGGTCGCACAGAGCCTCGCCGAGCGCCAGGGCGTGGACCACGCCCCCGCGGGGGTTGGTCGAGTGCGTGAGAATCGCGATGCGCAAGCGATCGACCATGGGATGGCAGATGAGGCTCGCAGCCGGTCCGGACTCCGCCCTCGAAGCCCAGCACCAGGATCCCGCCACCCATCCGGAGACCCGTTATGCCCGATCGCATCGATCGTGCCGAAATCTGCACCCGGGATAATAAACGGTTCGATTTTGTCATCTTGGCGGGGCACACAACGTCATCGGCGTATTCGAAAAGCCACCTTGAGCCACGGCGTCGCGCACCGGAACCCAGGCTCCTTCATCTCATTACCGGCGAGAAACCCGCGCGCTTTGATCCTCGCTGTGAATATTTAATACAGTGCGAGGATCACTGGATGGAACGGAGCGTCGTCTTCCTGCGAGAGCCGGCGCCTGGCCCTCGGGACGATGCTCCGGCTGCGGGTCGAGGCGGAGAACCAAGACCTTGCAGAAGATCCTAATCGCTGCTGCCCTGGCTAGCCTTCTCGCCGGTCCAGCCGACGCCGAGGACAACCCGCAGCTCGGCAAACCCGCCAGCGCGGTGATGCCGCCCGTCGAGCTGACCATCACGCTTCAGGATGACAAACCGGTCTGCGCGCCGGCCGATCTGCGCCTGCCCGCCAACACCGACGTGGTGCTGAAGGTGGTGAGCGAGGCCAATGTCCCAGTGACACTCACGGCACCCGGACAGTTCGAACAGGGACACCTGCTGCACGCCGACGGCGACCTCGTCCATGTAATGAGCGAGAAGGGCTACACCGTCAAAGCCAACGGCCGCGGCACTCTGAAACTGCGCACCCTCGACGCCGGGGAGCACAGCTACGCCTGCACCGCGAACAACAAGCGCAATGCACCCTTCATGGGCAAACTCGTGCTGTCCCCGCCGGCTGGTTGACGCCGGTCGCGCAAAGGCGAGACGCCGCCCGGCTCGGGTCCGGCGACGTCTCGCATTTAATTTTGTGTTACGAATTCACATCATCTTAAAGGCGCGTACGGAACCGCTCTTTTCAAGTGCCTGTGTCAGATTGTATCGGTCATTGACGAGTGGCGGAGCAATCGGTCCCGTGTCCCAGAACCTGACATCCGTCACGCCCGCTAAGCTGCGCCGAAAGCGCTGGCGGGATGTATTGGTTCTGTGCGGCCTGCTGTTGGTCCCCACCGCGGTTCTCGCCTACGCGGATCTCCTGCCTGATTCATTGGACATGCTCGGCATCGACCTGAGCGACAGTCCGGATCTCCCACACGTCGCACGGCAGATCGCCATCGGCGCGCCGCTCAAGATCGTTGCGTTCGGGTCGTCTTCGACCGAGGGCATCGGTGCCTCGAGCCCGGCCAACGCTTATCCGGCCCGCTTGCAGGTCAACCTGCGCAAGAAGCTCCGCGGCATGGAGGTCGCCGTCATCAATCGCGGCATCGGCGGCGAGCATGTCGACGACATGCTGAAGCGCCTGGACCGCGACGTGATCGCGGCCGAGCCGCAGCTCGTCATCTGGCAGACCGGCAGCAACGATCCGCTGCGCGGCGTCTCCATCGAGCATTTCCACGAGGCGACCGCCGTCGCGATCCGTCGGATTCGGGAAGCCGGCATCGACGTGGTGCTGATGGAACCGCAATGGTGTCCGAAACTGGATTCGACACCCGGCTCGTCCCGGTTCCGGGATGCGGTGCGGGCGATCGGGACGGAACTCGACGTGCCGGTCATCCGTCGGGCCGACCTGATGCACGGCTGGGTCCGCGAGGGGAAGCTCACCGCCAAGCAGCTCTTCGCCTCAGACGGCCTCCACATGGCCGATGGTGGCTACGCCCTGCTGGCTCAGGCGGCGGCCGAATCGATCCTGCACGACGCCGGTCCCGTGCAGACCGCCGAGGCGGTCGCGGAGTAGAGCTCCGCACCGTCGCAAGGCCCCCGACACGACGGAAGCGAACGTCCTATCGTCGGGGCGGACGTCCGATGGCTGGACGCGGCCGATAAAGCTCCCCATCTCGGCGCGGACCGAGATCGGAGCCGAACTTTGAGCCAGGACGCATTCAGGTACGACGACCGGGGCTCCGTGCCCCAGATGCACGCCACCACGATCCTGATGGTCCGCAAGGGCGGGCGCGTCGTGGTTGGGGGCGACGGGCAGGTCAGCCTTGGCCAAACCATCGTCAAAGGAAACGCCCGCAAGGTGCGACGCCTCGCCAAGGGCGCGGTGATCGGGGGCTTCGCCGGGGCGACCGCCGATGCCTTCACGCTGTTCGAGCGCCTCGAAGCCAAGCTGGAGCAGTATCCCGGCCAACTGACGCGCGCCTGCGTCGAACTCACCAAGGATTGGCGTACCGACCGCTACCTCCGCCGCCTCGAAGCGATGATGGTGGTGGCTGACCGCGACGTCAGCCTGTTGCTCTCGGGTTCCGGAGACGTGCTGGAGCCGGAAACCGGCGTCATGGCGATCGGTTCGGGCGGAAACTACGCCCTGGCAGCCGCCCGCGCCCTCGAGGATAGCGATCTCGACGCGGAAGCGATCGTGCGTAAAGCCATGACGATCGCCGCTGAGATTTGCGTCTACACCAACGGCAACCTGGTTATCGAGGCCCTCGATCAGGCGTGATGCAGAAGGTTCATGCGCCCGAGGTATGATCGCCTGGTTGCGGTGAAGTAGGCTGGTGCGACGAGGGGCGAGACGATTTTCGACGTTTATTGAACAGGATAAGATGCCGATCTGCCGGTCGAATGACCACGCGGACCGGCGATTCGAATCGCATCAGCTTGCCAGCAGACTGCACCTTAACGGAGCTTTGATTCGTCACCGGCACAATCGTTCCGCAAAGCCCTGGGTGGAAACGGCATGAAGATCGGTGGCAAGATCCTGGGCTTCGTCGCAGCCTGCAGCCTGACGACGCTCGTCGTCGCGGGCATCAGCGTCGCGACCCTGCAGCGCTTCGAGCACGCACTGACACAGGTCGAGGATGCCTCGGTCCGCGCGCTGAATGCCGCAAACTTCAACCGCCTCGTTGCCGAGGTGACAATGGACTCCCGCGGCGTCTACGCCTCGGCCGACCGGACCGAGGCTACGAAATACGCCGCCGGCATCCGCAAGGGCTTGGCGGCAATGGATGTCCTGCGGGCCGACTGGGCGCCCCGGGTGACGGAGCAGGAACGCCCGCTCTTCGACGCGATGGCGCGGAACGCCGACGCCTTCCGGACCTTGCGGGCTGCGCTGGCCACCGCCGGCGTGGAAGCCGGTCCCCGCGCCGCCGCCGATCTGGGCTTCAACGAGGCCAACCAGTCCAACCGCAGGGCGTTCCAGGCGAGCATCGATGCCCTGGTCATGGGCGGCCGGGCCGAGATGGCCGCGGTCAAGGCCGAGACCCGCGACCTCTTCCAGGCGCGGACGCTCCTGGTGTTCGCGCTGGCGCTGCTCGGCACAGTGGCGTGCTGCGGGCTCGGCCTCCTTGTCGGCCAGCGCCAGATCGCCCGGCCGCTCCGGGCCGTGTCCGAGGCGATCCAACGCCTGTCGCGGGGCGACCACACGCTGCCGGATGTGCATCCGCGTCGCGACGAGATCGGGGCGATCTGGGCCAGTATGCAGGTCTTCGCGGGGACGATGCGGGAAGCCGACGGTCTGCGGCAGGAGCGCGAGCGCTTGGGCGCGGAGGCGGTGACCCGCAAGCGCACCGAGATGGTCGGGCTTGCAGACCAGTTCGAGGGCAGCATCGGTGGCTTGGTTCACCACCTCGTCGGCGCCGCCACCGGCATGGAACGCGCCGCTGCCGCCATGGCGGGCAATGCCGAGCGCACCGACGAGCAGTCGCGCGTCGTGACCCGCGCCGCCGAGACCACCGCGCACAATGTCGAGGCGGTCGCCGCCGCCACGGAGGAACTCGCCGCCACCGCGAGTGAGATCGGCGTCCAGGTTTCACAGACGTCCGACGCTGCCGCTGTCGCCGTCGAGGCCGCCAAACGGACCCGCGCCAGTGTCCAGGCGCTTGCTCGGAGTGCCGACGGCATCGGGCGGGTCGTATCGCTGATCTCGACCATCGCGGGACAGACAAATCTGCTCGCCCTCAACGCGACGATCGAGGCGGCCCGGGCCGGCGAGTCGGGGCGTGGTTTCGCCGTGGTCGCCACCGAGGTGAAGGCGCTGGCGACTCAGACCGCCAGGGCTACGGACGAGATCGCCGGCCAGATCGACGCGATGCGTGCGGCGACCCATGCGGCCGTCTTGGCCATCGAAGAGATCGGCGGCACGATCGAGCAGGTCCACGGCATCGCGCTGGGCGTGGCGGCGGCCGTCGAGCAACAGCAGGTCGCCACCCAGGAGATTGCCCGCAGCATCGCCGAGGCTGCCAGCGGCACCCGCGCCGTGACCGAGACCATGTCGATGGTGTTGGACGCCGCCCACGAGACCGGCGCCAGCGCCGGCAGGGTACTCGATGCGGCGGCCGACATCGCCCGCCGTTCGGATGGCCTGGGGAACGAGGTCGCGGGTTTCGTAGCGCAGGTGCGGGCGGCCTGACGCCGCCTGAATGTTGCATCGCAGTGCGATGCCCCGTAGGGTCGTGCCATTCGCAAGGACCCGGTGAAAGCCCGGGTGGCTCTTCCGGCCGCCGATCCGCCGGACCACGCATCCGAGACGCCCGTTGATCCGCCGTTCGAGCGGACGCGCGTCTCGTGCGGATTCTCATCACCATGCAACGCAGTTCATCCGGAACCGGCGGCCCTCTCGGGTCGTGGGTGTCCAATATCCGCGGCGATACCCTGTCGGGCGTCGTCGTCGCCCTGGCGCTGATCCCGGAGGCGATCGGCTTCTCGGTCATCGCCGGGGTCGATCCCAAGGTCGGGCTCTACGCCTCGGTGGTCATCGCCTGCACGATCGCCTTCGCGGGGGGGCGGCCGGCCATGATCTCGGCCGCGACCGCCGCGACCGCGGTGGTGATGGTCGATCTCGTGCGCGAGCACGGGGTTCAATACCTGTTCGCCGCCACCGTCCTGATGGGCGTGATCCAGATCCTCGCCGGCCTGCTCAGACTCGGCCGGCTGATGCGGTTCGTCTCGCAATCGGTCATGACCGGCTTCGTCAACGCGCTGGCGATCCTGATCTTCCTGGCGCAAATGCCCGAGCTTACGGGCGTTACGCCGGCGACCTACGGATTGATCGCCTTGGGCCTCGCGATCATCTACGGTTTCCCGCGGATCACCCGGGCCGTCCCCTCGCCCCTCGTGGCGATCGCGGTGCTGACCGCAGTGACGGCGATCTTCCACCTCGACGTGCGCACCGTCTCGCATCTGGGCGCTCTGCCCTCGACGCTGCCGAGCTTCGCGCTGCCGGACGTGCCGCTGACCTTCGAGACCCTGCGCATCCTGCTGCCCTACGCGGCGACGCTCGCCGCCGTCGGCCTGCTGGAAAGCCTGCTCACCGCGCAGATCGTCGACGACATGACCGACACCGCCAGCGACAAGAACCGGGAATGCATGGGCCAGGGCGTCGCCAACATGGCCTCCGCGGTGTTCGGCGGCATGGGCGGCTGCGCGATGATCGGGCAGTCGGTGATCAACGTCACCTCGGGGGCTCGCGGCCGCCTATCCACGCTGGTGGCAGGCGCCTTCCTGCTGCTGCTCCTGGTGGCCCTTCAGGATCTGCTGGCCGTGGTACCGGTCGCGGCCCTGACGGCGGTGATGATCATGGTCTCGCTGAATACCTTCTCGTGGCGGTCGCTGGCGCAGCTGCGCACGAACCCGCTGCCGTCCTCGGCCGTGATGCTGGCGACCGTCCTGGTCGTGGTCGCCACCAAGGATCTGGCGCAGGGTGTGCTCGCCGGCGTGCTCCTCTCCGGCGTGTTCTTCGCCGGCAAGGTCTCGCGGCTGAGCCAGGTGACCTCCACGCTCTCGGAAGACGGCCGGACCCGGACCTATCGGGTGGCCGGGCAGGTCTTCTTCGCCTCGGCCGGCACCTTCTCGGAGGCGATCGACGTGCTGGAGCCGGTGGACCGCCTCGTGATCGACCTGCAGGACTCGCATTTCTGGGACATCTCGGCGGTGGCCGCGCTAGACCGCGTCGTCCTGAAGGCCCGGACCCGTGGGCGGACCGTCGACGTGATCGGCCTGAACGCTGCCAGTGCGACGCTGGTCGAACGCTTCGGCAAGCACGACAAGCCCGACGCCGCACCGTCGCTGGCGGGTCACTGAGACGGGGCGACGCACGCCCCAGGCCGCGCCCGGCCTCTTGCGTCGCGCGCGCCGCGACCCCATTCCCGGCCCAGGCCTGCGGTTGCGTCGGCCAGGCCGGGACAACAAGGATGGCACAGCGTTGACGACGTTCTCTCCCCGCGAGATCGTGTCCGAACTCGATCGCTTCATCGTCGGGCAGCACGACGCCAAGCGCGCCGTCGCGATCGCGCTCCGCAATCGCTGGCGTCGCCAGCAGCTCACGGGGCCGCTTCGCGAGGAGGTCGCGCCCAAAAACATCCTGATGATCGGGCCGACCGGCTGCGGCAAGACCGAGATCGCCCGCCGCCTCGCCAGGCTGGCCAATGCCCCGTTCCTGAAGATCGAGGCCACCAAATTCACCGAGGTCGGCTATGTCGGCCGTGACGTCGAGCAGATCATCCGCGATCTCGTGGAGGTGGCGATCGGCCTGACCCGACAGGCGAAGCGCGAGACCGTCAAAGCCAAGGCAGAGGCGGCGGCCGAGAATCGGATCCTCGACGCCCTGGTCGGGCCCACCGCCAGCCAGGCGACCCGCGACAGCTTCCGGCGCAAGCTGCGTGATAGCGAACTCGACGACAAGGAAGTCGAGCTGGAGCTGGCCTCGGGTGCCCCGTCGGGTCTGCCGATGTTCGAGATCCCCGGCATGCCGGGGGCCTCCATGGGGGCGATCAACATCGGGGACGTGCTCGGCAAGGCGCTGGGCGGGCAGCGCGGCAAGCCGCGCCGTATCCTGGTTCGAGATGCCTACGCGCCGCTGCTGGCCGAGGAATCCGACAAGCTGGTCGACGACGACGCGCTGATCCGCGACGCGATCCGTGAAGTCGAGAACAACGGCATCGTCTTCCTCGATGAGATCGACAAGATCTGCACCCGTGAGGGCCGCTCCTCCGGGGACGTCTCCCGCGAAGGCGTACAGCGCGATCTGCTGCCCCTGATCGAGGGTACGACGGTCGCGACGAAGCACGGCCCGGTGAAGACCGACCACGTGCTGTTCATCGCCTCGGGAGCGTTCCATGTCTCGAAGCCCTCCGACCTCCTGCCGGAACTCCAGGGCCGTCTGCCGATCCGGGTCGAGCTGCAGCCGCTGACGGTGGACGACTTCCGCCAGATCCTGACGTCCACGGAAGCGAGCCTGCTCAAGCAGACGGTGGCGCTGATGGAGACGGAGGGCGTGACCCTCACGTTCACCGACGACGCCGTGGACGCGCTGGCCCGAGTCGCCGTCGAGGTGAATTCGTCGGTCGAGAACATCGGCGCCCGCCGCCTGCAGACCGTTCTGGAGCGGGTGATCGATGAGATCTCCTTCACCGCCACCGACCGGTCCGGAGAGACCGTGCCGATCGACGCCGCCTATGTCCGTGCCCGGGTCGAGGATCTGGCTGCCAACGCGGACCTGAGCCGATTCATCCTGTGATCACGCGCTCGGGGTGGCGGCCGGATGCGGCTCTCCTCCCCGTCATCGCGCTGGTGGCCGGGATGATCTCCCTCCAGTTCGGAGCCACGGTCGCCAAGAGCCTGTTCCCCGTCGTCGGAGCGGCCGGGACGGCGTCTCTGCGAGTCGGCTTCTCGGCCGTGATGCTGATCGCGGTCTGGCGTCCGTGGCGGCGCAGCCTGTCGGGGCGCGATGCCGGATGGATCGCGCTCTACGGGATCAGCCTGGGGCTGATGAACGTCCTGTTCTACCTGGCCATCGCCCGTTTGCCGCTCGGGCCGGCGGTGGCGATCGAGTTCGCAGGGCCGCTCGCCATTGCGCTGATCGCGTCCCGTCGCAGGTCTGACTTCCTGTGGATCGGGGTCGCGGTACTGGGACTCGGCCTGCTCCTGCCGGTCGCATCGACGAGCTCCTTGGACCCGCTCGGCGTCGTCCTCGCGCTCGGGGCGGCTCTGGCCTGGGCGCTCTACATCTTGTTCGGCCAACGTGCGGGACGGATCGACGGCGGTCAGGCAGTCTCGCTAGGCATGCTGGTCGCGGCGGTGGTCGCAGCACCATTCGGGCTGACGGAAGCCGGTTTTGACCTGTTCGCCCCCGGTATCCTGGTCGCCGGTCTCACGGTAGCGCTCATGTCCAGCGCCCTGCCCTACTCGCTCGAGATGTTCGCGCTGCGCCGCCTGGATCGGAAACGTTTCGGCGTCCTGATGAGCCTGGAGCCTGCCGTGGCCGCCTGCGCGGGCTTCGCTCTGTTGGGCGAGCGGCTCGGCATCGTTCAGTGGCTGGCCATCGGGCTGGTGATTCTTGCCTCGGCGGGCATCACCGCGACGAGCCGCCAGCCTGCCACAACGGCCGTAGTCCTCGACGGCTGAAGAGCTTTATTTCCCGGCCAGGACGCGGGAGGCGACGTTGATGTATTTGCGCCCGGCTTCCTGGGCGTGAAGGACGGCGTCGCTGAGGTTTTCCTCGTCACGGACGCTCGCTAACTTGATCAGCATCGGCAGGTTGATCCCCGCCACCACCTCGACCGAGCCGCCGTTCATACACGAGAGCGCAAGGTTCGAGGGCGTGCCACCGAACATGTCGGTGAGCACCACCACACCGTCGCCGGTGTTCACGCGGCAGACCGCCGACATGATGTCCCGGCGCCGCAATTCCATATCGTCTTCCGGCCCGATCGTGATCGTCTCGATCTGATCCTGCGGGCCGACCACGTGCTCCAGAGCGGCCTTGAATTCGGTCGCCAGCAGCCCGTGAGTGACGAGCACCATGCCAATCATCGACACGTGTTCCAACGTCCTCTGTCTGCCGCCATGTTGTGCAATGCACAGGTCCCAACAAGGCGATCGCGACGTTTTTGCTCGGACATTAGAACGATCATGCCACGCGGGCCCCTTCGGCGCCATGGGGTCTCACCACCGGGACGCGAATCGATGACCTGTGCGGCTGCGAAGTCACGGACTGGACTTTCGCAGCGCGGCACGAATCAGCAACATCGATAATCCCGCCCGTCGCACTGCGGCGTCGAGGACCAAGCGCGGTAACGGCACGTCGAGAATTTGGGCATCGCCCGGTGGATCGGGCAACCGAGGTTGTTCGTCAACGAGATCGACCGAGAGGCGTAGATGCGCCTCGTAGCTGAGCGGCAATCCAAGGTCCGCTGCCGATAGAATGCCCTGCCCTCGGATCTCGACCTGTCCCGCCGATACCTCATGGGACCGGGCGACAAGCGTATCGGCCCGTCGGTCGCACACCACCCGGTCGTCTGCCACGAAGGCCCCATCCGCCTCCGCGGCGATGAGAACCGCCAAGCTCGACTTTCCAGAGCCGGACGGACCGCGAATCAGGATGCCGGCCCCACCCAAGGTCACGCAGGAAGCGTGGAGGGTCGTCATCAGGCGTGGAGCTGCCGCGGTGCGGCCGGGAGGCGAACGGTGAAGCGGGCGCCGCGCACCGTGGGCTCGCCGTCCTCGTCCGGTGCACCGGGTCGGTTCTCGGCTCGGATCGTCCCACGGTGGGCCTGAACGATCTGGCGCGAGATCGACAGCCCGAGCCCCGAATTCTGCCCGAACCCCTGCTCGGGCCGATCGGTGTAGAAGCGCTCGAAGATGCGCTCCAGGGCGTGCTCCGGAATGCCGGGTCCCTCGTCCTCGCAAACCAGCTCGACCTCGCCGCGGACCCGGCGCAGGGCCACCCGGACCTTCGCCTCGGTGGGCGAGAACGAGCGGGCATTGTCGAGAAGGTTGTTGACGACCTGACCAAGCCGGCTGTCGTGGCCGATCACCGTGAAGGGTGCATCCTGATCGGCGATTGGCTCGACGTCGAGCTGGATCAGGCAATCTTTCGGGCGTCTCCGCTCGTTCGCCACCGAGACGACCGTGGACAGCAGCTTCTTGAGATCGACCCGGCGTGCCTCTGCGCGGGCAAGTTCGGCGTCGAGCCGCGAAGCGTCGGCGATGTCGCTGATCAGCCGGTCGAGGCGCTTCACATCGTGCTGGATGATTGCCATCAAGCGGCCGCGCGAATCATCGGACTTCGCCAGCGGCAGCGTCTCGACCGCGCTGCGCAGGGACGTCAGCGGGTTCTTCAGCTCATGGCTGACATCGGCGGCGAAGCTTTCGATGGCGTCGATGCGCCGGTAGAGCGCCTGGGTCATGTCCCGCAGGGCCCCGGAAAGGTGGCCGATCTCGTCCGTGCGCTGGGTAAAGTCGGGGATCTCTTCGCGGGTCTTGATCCCCATGCGGACCTTTTCGGCAGCCTCGGCCAGCCGCCGGACCGGCCCTGCGATGGCGCCGGCCAGCAACGCCGAGAGCACCACCATGACAGCCGAGGCGACCAGGAACACCTGCAGGAGACCGAAGCGCTCCGAGGCGATCACCCGGTCGATGGCGTCCCCTTGCGTGGAGATCAGGAGCGCGCCTCGCACCGAGCCGGCACGGTGGATCGGCACGGCCACCGAGACGGTGGTCTCGCCCAGGGCGTTGCGGCGGACCAGGCTGCCGCGATTGCCGGTGAGCGCAGCTTGGACCTCGCGGAGCGAATGGCCGTTCACCGGCCCCGTCTCCTCGGGTTGAGCGCCTCGGCCGCCGATGAGGGCGCTGAGCTTAGTCTGGACCGCCTGGAAAGCGGATTCCAGCATGCCCGCTTTGTGGGGCTTTGCCGCGATCGTGTCGTTGCGGCCGGCATCCCCGCGCTTGAACAGGGTCCGGGTGTCGAACAGCAGGCCGCCCTCCTGGTCGTAGACCCGGGCCCGGTTGCCCGTGGGGGTGACCAGGCGGGACAGCAGCGGCGCCACCTTCTCGGGGTTGAGCGAGAAGGCCAGAGGCTGCGATTCCTCCTCGGTGGGCTCCCCCGCCTGCTGCTGGAGCAGCTTGTCGGGGTCGATCTGGATGGTGTCGGTGTCGACCGACGCGGAGGCCGCGATGGCGCCCGCGATGATCTCGCCCTGGATCGCCAGGCTCTGGATCCGGGCCTGGATCAGGCCCTGCCGGAACTGATTGAGGTAGAGGAACCCGACGAGCAGCGCGATCAACCCGACGAGGTTGAGCACGACGATGCGACGCGTCAGGCTCGAAGACGCGCGCTGGCCGATCGCGTCCCAGAGGGCGCGCGGCCAGGTCAGCGGTCGGGACAGGAGCTGGGTGAACGAGGGGCGCGGTGGGGCGTCCTCGGCTTGGGCGGGGGTCTGGCCGGTCACGTGGCGGATCCTTTTAGATCACGCCTCCTTGAACCGGTAGCCGACGCCGTACAGCGTCTCGATCATGTCGAAGGCCTGGTCGGTCACTTTGAACTTCTTGCGCAGGCGTTTGATGTGGCTGTCGATGGTGCGGTCGTCGACGTAGACCTGATCGTCGTAGGCGGCATCCATGAGGGCGTTGCGGCTCTTCACGACGCCCGGGCGGTGGGCCAGCGCCTGCAGGATCAGGAATTCCGTGACCGTGAGGGTCACCGGCTCACCCTTCCAGGTGCAGGTGTGGCGCTCCGGATCCATCATCAGCGAGCCACGCTCCAGCGAGCGGGCCGCGACCTCGGCCTCGCCCCGTGGGGTGGCGCCCGCCGGCTCCTTGGCGAAGCGGCGCAGCACCGCCTTCACGCGCTCCACCAGAAGGCGCTGCGAGAACGGCTTATGGATGAAGTCGTCCGCGCCCATCTTGAGACCGAACAGCTCGTCGATCTCCTCGTCCTTCGAGGTCAGGAAGATCACCGGGAGGTCGGATTTCTGCCGCAGGCGGCGGAGAAGCTCCATCCCGTCCATGCGCGGCATCTTGATGTCGAAGATCGCGAGGTCCGGCGGGGAGTGCCGCAGACCGTCGAGGGCGGAGGCG
This sequence comes from Methylobacterium sp. CM6246, assembly GCF_054818005.1. Lineage (NCBI taxonomy): Bacteria > Pseudomonadati > Pseudomonadota > Alphaproteobacteria > Hyphomicrobiales > Methylobacteriaceae > Methylobacterium > Methylobacterium sp. CM6246. Next base: position 2,002,956 of record NZ_JBTXKY010000001.1, on the reverse strand, counting down.
CCGTCGGTGTAGGTCTGGATGCGATAGCCTTCGGTCTCAAGCGCGATCGACACGGAGGTCAGGATATTCCGGTCGTCGTCGACGAGGGCGATGGTTGGCATGCGCGATCCCTGACTGAACGGGCTCAAGCGCGGTCCCGGCTGTTCGCGCGGGCCGCGCTCCATCCCGGCCCCCGAGGGGCAGGCGGAAGCGCGAACCGGGCCGGTTTCGGCGCCGCCCGGTTCGCGCAACGGGACAGGTGCTTTAGTACGGCCGATCGGAAAAAGCGAGCGGCGGTCATAGCTTGGCCATAAAGGCCGATCTGACGCGGGTCCGGGCGCTCGTGCGGGAAGCGGTGCGCCGCTACGGTGGCGGGCGTGCGGCAGCGGTGGAAAACGGGAGCGACCGGATGGGCGAGACGAGCACCAGTGCGTCGGAACAGCGCGAGATGGCCCGTCCGCTGCCCGCGGGCGAGGCGCCGTTCGACGCCATCGGGTTGTCGCGGATGCTGCTGCGGAGCATCCGTTCCGGGGCACTGGCGACCCTCGATTCGGAGGGGACGCCGTTCGCGTCGCTGGTGACGATCGCCACCGACCAGGACGGCACGCCGCTGATGCTGCTGTCGCGGCTCTCGGCCCACACCCGCAACCTGCTGGCGGATCCGCGGTGCTCGCTGCTGTTCTCGCAGGGCGGCAAGGGCGATCCGTTGGCGCATCCGCGGCTCACCGTGGTCGGCACCGCCGTGCAGACCGAGGCGGCGCGGGCGCGGGCGCGTTTCCTGGCCCGCCATCCGAAGGCCAAGCTCTACGCCGACTTTCCGGATTTCGGGTTCTTCGCAGTGACCGCGAAGTCTGGACACCTGAACGGCGGTTTCGCGAAGGCCGCCACGTTGACCCGCGAAGAATTGCTCCTCGACCTCACCGGGGCGGAGGCCGTGGTCGCCGGCGAGGCCGGGGCGGTCGAGCACATGAACGCCGACCACTCCGACGCGCTGGCGCTCTACGCCGCCGCGGCGGGTGCGGAGGCTGGGCTGCCGTGGCGCTTGAGCGGGCTGGACCCGGAGGGGCTCGACCTGATGGCCGGCGACCGGACGGCGCGGGTGGTCTTTCCCGAGCGCGTCTCCGACATGGGCGGCCTGCGCAGACACCTCGTCGCCATGGCGGCGCAGGCGCGCGGCGGGGCCTGAGCGGGGGACATCGGGGGCGGGAGATCACCCCGGGGCATGGCGAAGTGCCGCCCGGTGCACCATATCCGCGCGATGAGCGAGATCCAGACAGACACCTATCCCTTCAGCCTCGATGTGCAGCCGGTCGGCGAAAGCGGCGCGATGTTCCAGTGGAGCATCCGCAAGCACGGCAAGCTGCACCAGCGCTCGGACCGGAAGCACCCGACCGAGTCGAAGGCCCGGACCCACGGCGAGGCCGAGATCGAGCGCCTGATCCGCGACCGCGGCCGCTGAACGCTCGTCATAGCCGCCGGCATCGGCGGAGCACTGCCGACGGGCGGGGGTCGGTTCGTACTGGCTCCCGCTTCGTCGTTCTGGCCCCCCGGTCGCAGCGGGTCGGCTCCCGCGCTTGGCGCGTCTGCGCGGCACTGCTATCTCGCGCGTGAGCCGACCCATCCGAACACGCCCAGACGTCAGACGGTGCGCGCCGTCGCGCGCCCGAACGGAATGCCGATGACAACCCCGATCGACAACATCCGCAACTTCTCGATCGTCGCGCATATCGACCACGGCAAATCGACCCTGGCGGACCGGCTGATCCAGGCCACCGGCACCGTGGCGTTGCGCGACATGAGCGAGCAGATGCTCGACTCGATGGATATCGAGAAGGAGCGCGGCATCACCATCAAGGCGCAGACCGTGCGCCTGGAATACCGGGCCGAGGACGGCAAGGATTACATCCTCAACCTGATGGACACGCCCGGCCACGTGGACTTCGCCTACGAGGTGTCGCGCTCGCTGGCCGCCTGCGAGGGCTCGCTGCTGGTGGTGGATGCCTCCCAGGGCGTCGAAGCGCAGACGCTGGCCAACGTCTACCAGGCGCTCGACGCCAACCACGAGATCGTGCCGGTCCTCAACAAGGTCGATCTGCCGGCCGCCGAGCCGGAGCGGGTCAAGGAGCAGATCGAGGAGGTGATCGGCCTCGACGCCTCGAACGCGGTGCCGATCTCGGCCAAGACCGGGCTGAACATCGAGGCGGTGCTGGAGGCGATCGTGACCCGCCTGCCGCCGCCCAAGGGCGACCGGAGCGCGCCGCTCAAGGCCCTGCTGGTGGACAGCTGGTACGACGCCTATCTCGGCGTCGTCGTGCTGGTGCGCATCATCGACGGTGTGCTCAAGAAGGGCATGACCATCCGGATGATGGGCGCGGACGCCGTCCACGGCGTCGACCGGATCGGCGTGTTCCGTCCGAAGATGGCCGAGATCGGCGAGCTCGGCCCGGGCGAGGTCGGCTTCTTCACCGGCTCGATCAAGGAGGTCGCCGACACCCGCGTCGGCGACACGCTGACCGAGGACAAGCGCCAGACCACCTCGATGCTGCCGGGCTTCAAGGAAGTCCAGGCGGTCGTGTTCTGCGGCCTGTTCCCGGTGGACGCCGCCGAGTTCGAGAACCTGCGCGCGGCCATGGGCCGGCTCCGGCTCAACGACGCGTCCTTCTCCTACGAGATGGAGAGTTCGGCCGCGCTGGGCTTCGGCTTCCGCTGCGGCTTCCTCGGCCTGCTGCACCTGGAGATCATCCAGGAGCGGCTGGAGCGCGAGTTCAACCTCGACCTGATCTCCACCGCGCCCTCGGTGGTCTACCGCCTGAAGATGCGCGACGGCACGCTCAAAGAGCTGCACAACCCGGCCGACATGCCGGACGTGATGAAGATCGAGCTGATCGAGGAGCCCTGGATCCGCGCCACGATCCTGACGCCGGACGAGTATCTAGGCGGCGTGCTCAAGCTCTGCCAGGACCGCCGCGGCGTCCAGATCGACCTGAACTACGTCGGCAAGCGCGCCATGGTGGTCTACGACCTGCCGCTGAACGAGGTGGTGTTCGATTTCTACGACCGGCTGAAATCGATCTCGAAGGGCTACGCTTCGTTCGACTACCACGTCTCCGACTACCGCGAGGGTGACCTCGTGAAGATGTCGCTGCTGGTCAACGCCGAGCCGGTGGACGCCCTCTCGATGCTGGTCCACCGCACCCGCGCCGAATCGCGCGGCCGGGCCATGTGCGAGAAGCTGAAGGACCTGATCCCCCGCCACCTGTTCCAGATCCCGGTCCAGGCGGCGATCGGCGGCAAGATCATCGCCCGCGAGACGATCAAGGCCCTGTCCAAGGACGTCACCGCCAAGTGCTACGGCGGCGACATCTCGCGCAAGCGCAAGCTGTTGGACAAGCAGAAGGAAGGCAAGAAGAAGATGCGCCAGTTCGGGCGCGTGGAGATCCCGCAGGAGGCGTTCATCGCGGCGCTGAAGATGGACGATTGAGGTGCTGATTTCGTGACGCGTACTCAACCTAGGGTGGGCGGTGCGGATCGGTTCAGCGTCTGGCCTTATCGGTCTGTCTTTGATCGAGAGCCTGTTCGACCGGCTATCCCATCCTTTTCCTCATCCTGAGGTGCCGGAGCGCAGCGGAGGCCTCGAAGGAGCCCTCCCGCCAGTCGCGCGATCCCTGGAGGGCTCCTTCGAGGCAGCTACGCAGCACCTCAGGATGAGGGGGAGGGTTTGAGGATCTCCGTGGCTCGAAATCGTCACTCGGTGGACCCGGTGCAGTTATCGAATCCGAACGGTCCCTTCCGTCGTCGCGAGCACTACGAAGCAATGACGGTGTGGAGCGCCGGAGAAGCTTCTACCCCGGCGGCAGCACGTCGATCTGGATGCCCGCGTAATACGCCGCCAGATTCGCGATGTCGGCATCCGACAGTTCCTTGGCGACCACGTTCATGATCTCGTTCTGCCGCTTGCCGTCGCGGTACTCGCCGAGCGCCTTCACCAGGTAGGGCTCGACCTGGGCGGCGAGGTTCGGCGCCTCCGGCAGCTTCGAGAGCCCGTCCATCCCGTGACAGGTCTGGCAGGCGCTGGCCTTCTTGCGCCCGAGGGCCGCGTCGCCGGCCTGGGCCGAGAGCGGGACGAGCAGAGCGGCAAGAAGGAGAAGCGGGCGGATCATCGGCTGGGCTCGGTAGGCGGTTTCACGAAAGGTCAACGGAACAGGCGCAGTCCCCCTCTCCCGTGCGGGAGAGGGGGACTGCGCCTGTTTGCGGCGGTGGCGCCTCGTACGGAGCGAGGCGCCAAGTCCCAAAAACCTACTTGTCGTAGGAGATCCGGTAGATCGCCCCGGCGGAATCGTCCGAGACCAGCAGCGAGCCGTCGAGCATCACCGCCACGTCCACCGGGCGGCCGAGATACTCGCCGTCGCCGGTCAGCCAGCCTTCCGCGAACGGCTTGACCGCGCCGAGCTTCCCGTCCGCGCCCATGGGGGCGAACATCACCCGGGCGCCCACCGGCTCGGTGCGGTTCCAGGAACCGTGCTCGGCGATGAAGATCCCGCCCTTGTACGAGGCCGGGAACTGCTTGCCGTTGTAGAAGGCCATGCCGAGATCGGCCGCGTGGGGCGGCAATTCGGTGACCGGGGCGACCGCGTCGGCGGGCGGGGTCTGGTCCTTATACTCGACCGTGCGGATTGCGCCGCCGCCGTACCAGGGGAAGCCGAAATTCTCGCCCGCCTTGGTGGCGTGGTTCAATTCACCCGGCGGCTTGTCGTCGCCCATGCCATCGACCTGGTTGTCGGTGAACCAGAGCGACTTGTCGGCGGCGAAATCCATGCCCACCGAATTGCGGATGCCGGTCGCAAAAACCTCGCGGTTCTTGCCGTCGGCGTCGATGCGGATGATGCCGCCGATGCCGGCCTTCCGGTACAGGTCCATCTTCTCGGCCGGCGGCACGTTGTAGGGCTGGCCGAGCGCAATGTAGGTCTTGCCGTCCGCACCCACCCGGCAGACCCGGGCGGTGTGATTGAAGCTCTCTTCCCCGGCCGGGATCAGCGCGCCTTCCTTCACCAGGATGCCGGCGGCGACGTCCGGATTCTCGTAGAAGAACTCGGCGGCCGGGAAGGCGAGCACCCGATTCTGCTCCACGATGGTGAGCACGCCGTCCTTCGAGAAGCAGACGCCGTTGGGGATCTTGAACGCGATGCCCGGCGCGAAGGCCCGGACCTCGTCGGCGACCCGGTCCTTGTCGCGGTCGGTGACCGTGTAGACCTTGGTCTTGCGGGTGCCGACGAACAGCACGCCGGCATTGGGGCCGACCGCGATGGCGCGGGCATCCGGCACCACGGCGTAGAGATCGATCTTGAAGCCGTCGGGCAGCTTGATCTTGGTGAGCGTCTTGCGGATCGCATCGGCGCGGCGGCCGGTCTGCGGGATCTCGGGGGCGGCCTGGGTGTCGGTGCTGCGGAGGTTCTGCAGCTTCTCCAGGTCGTCGGCCTTGGCCTTGGTCTCGGCCGGCGCCGCACCCTGTGCGAGGGCCGGAGCCACGAGGGCGGGCAGGGCGACGCCCGCCCAGAGCGCAGCGATGAACAGCGATCGCATCGTTTTAAAATCCTCCCGGCCGCCCTTGGGTTCGGACGGTTCCGAATCGGACATAGACGACGCCTGCGGGCGGGCAAGTTGCGCCGGTGACGCGCGCCCGCAGCTGTCGCGTGTCAGGCGACCTTGCGGGGGACGAGACGCTCGCTGCCCAAAGCCGCCTGCGCGCCGGATACGCCGGATTCGGTGTATTCGGCGTCCTCGTTGACCTGCCAGACATCGTGCCGGCGCCGGCCGCCGAGGATGTTCTCCACGGTCAGCATCGCGGTCATCATCGCGTGGTCCTGGTTGTTGTACTTGTGCATGCCGTTGCGACCGACGAGGTGCAGGCTCGGGAAGTCCCGCTCCAGCTCGCGCCGCACGGTGACGACGTGTCCGGCATAATCCTCGTCGTAGACCGGATACGCCTTGGGCTGGCGGACCACGCAGGCATCGACCACGTCGGCCGGATCGATAAGCCCGATCTGGCCGATCTCGCGCTTGGCGAGCGCCACAAGCTCCTCGTCCGAGGCGGTCCAGAGCCCGTCGCCCTCGAAGCAGAAATACTCGAGGCCGAGGCATGTGTGATCGTCGTCCGGCACCATCTCGGGCGACCAGGAGCGGAAGTTCTGCACCCGGCCGACCTGCACGGACGGATCGTGAATGTAGATCCAGTTGTCTGGAAAATTCTTTTGCGACTTGGCGATGAGCGCCACGGTCAGGAAGTCGCGGTACTTGAGCGACCGCGCGTTGAAGGTGCTGAGCGGACGCGGGCGGATCGCATCGACCAGTTCGCGCACCGGCGCCGACGAGATCACGTGCCGGGCCGTGAAGGTCTCGCGGCTGCCGTCGGCGCTGCGGGCCGCGACCGTCCAGATGCCGGTGCCGGCATCGTAGGAGAGCGCATCGACGCCGCGGTCGAGGAGCACGCTCCCGCCCTGCGCCTGGATCTTGGCGGCGGCGGCCTCCCACATCATACCGGGTCCGCGGCGGGGATAGCGGAACGACTCGATCAGCGTCTTGATCACCGGGCCGCCGGCCTTGGGCGCCTTGCGCAGGCCGAGCGAGCGCTTGATGCCGTCGCGGATCGCCGCGCCGAGGTCGAGGCCCTTGATGCGCTGGGCCGCCCAATCGGCCGAGATTGCGTCGCACGACATGCCCCACACCTTCTCGGTGTAGGTCTTGAAGAAGATCGAGAACAGGCGCTCGCCGAACTGGTTGCGGACCCAGGCGTGGAAGTTCTTGGGGTCGCGCACCGGCCGCATGCGGGCGTACAGGTAGGAGGCCACGCAAGCCGCGCTCGTGAACAGGCCGAGGTTGCGCAGCGCTTCGAACGCCTTGAGCGGATAGGCGTAGTACCGGCCGCGATAGTAGATCCGGGACAGCCGTGGCCGCTCGATGAAGTCGTTGGGCAGGATCTCGTCCCAGAGATCGACCACCGCCTTGGATTTCGAGAAGAACCGGTGTCCGCCGATATCGAACAGGTAGCCGTTGTGCGAGACCGTGCGGGAGATGCCGCCGACCTGCGCCGGATCCCGCTCCAGCACGGTGACCGACCGCCCCTGCTTCGACAGCAGGTAAGCGGCCGTGAGGCCCGCCGGCCCCGCGCCGATCACCAGCGTCTCGGTGTGGTGGCTCATCCCCTGCTCCGGCTGCCGTCCCGGCCGGATCGCGGACCGGCTCGCGCGGAGAGTGCGGCGGGATGGTTAAGGAACCGCCTCACGGTTGATTGACCCGCCATTAAGCGCGGGCGCGCAGCATGGCTCCGGCGCTCGCTTTCGGCGCATCCGGGGACCCGAACCGATGCCGCCCGCGGCCGCCGCCTCGCCGGCACGGATCGATCCGCGCACGTTCTTGTGGCTGCTCGTCGCCCTGTCGCTCGCGACGCTGAACGCGCCGCAGGACGTGTGGGACACGATCCGGCACCTGCGCGTGCCCGACACCGACGACGCGATGCGGCTTGTCGAAGTGCGCGACATGCTGGCCGGCCAGGGCTGGTACGACAACACCCAGTACCGGTTCCTGGCGCCGGACGGCGTGGCGAGCCATTGGTCGCGCCTGGTGGACGCTCCGATCGCGGGCCTGATCCGGGCGTTGACGCCCCTGGCCGGGCCGGACCTCGCCACAGGTCTGGCGGCGGCGATCTGGCCGATGCTGCTGTTCGGGCTGTTCTGCACCCTGCTGTACCGGGGCGTGAACGCGCATTTCGGGAGCCGGGCGGCAATCCTGGCGGTGCTTGCGGCGACCCAGACCTTCGGGATCGCGATCCAGTTTCAGGCGGGCCGGGTCGATCACCACAACGTCCAGATCCTGGCGATCCTGGGCCTCGCATTCTGCGTGATCCGCGGCGGCTTCCGCGCCGGGCTCGTCGGCGGCGGGCTGGCGGCCCTCTCGCTGACGGTGGGCCTCGAAGGCCTGCCCTATCTCGCCCTCGGCGCGCTCTACCTTGCCGGCGACTGGTGCCGGCGCGGCCGCGTCGCCCTCCCCTGCCTCGCAGGCTTCGGGCTCGGCCTCGGCGTGGCGGCCCCGCTCCTGTTCGCCGCGCAGACGGCCCCCGGCCTCTGGACCGCGACGCGCTGCGACGCCCTCTCCCCGCCCTGGCTGTGGCTGACGACCGGCGGCCTCGGCTTCGGCGCCGCAGCGTTCGTCCTGGACCGGTCTCGCACGAAGGGCCGCGCGAGGCTCGCCCTGGCAATCGCCTCCGGCATTGCTCTGATCGGAGGGTTCGCCCTCGCCTTTCCGGTCTGCCTCGACGGGCCGTTCCCCGGGATGACGCCGCTGGTGCGGGAGCATTGGCTGCTCACCGTCAACGAGATGGCGTCGGTGCGGAAATCCGTGGCCCAGGGGCGCTGGGAGATGCTGGTCTTCTACCCGGTCGTTCTCCTCGCAACCCTGGCCACGAGTTTGATGGCGTGGCGCGGATCACAGCGGCGCGCCTGGTCGGTCGCCGCCCTGTTCCTCTGGCCCGGGCTGATCCTCGGGATCTTTCAGTTCCGCGGGCTCTACATCGCCTCCGGCTTCGTGCCGCTGGTGACGGGGCCGGTGATTGACCGGGCTCTGACGCTGGCCGTCCGGGCCGACCCCCGCCGCGGGGCGGCCGCCGCGCTCGGCGCCAGCCTCATCAGCACCCTCTGGATGGCGCCCGCGGCGCTGGCCGGATGGCTCGGCGCCGAAGCCCGGACGGGACCCGATCCAGCCGCCGCCTTCGCCTGCCTGGGAGATGCCGCCGTGCGTCCCCTGGCGGCACTCCCGGCCGGGACCGTGCTGGCGCCGATCGCCCTCGGGCCGTCGATCCTGCTGCGCACGCCGCACACCATTGTGGCCGCGCCCTATCACCGGGCGATTCCGGGCCTGACCGCCGCGATCGAGGGCCTCGGCGGCACCGAGGCGGATCTCGACCGGGTGCTCGACGCCTTCCGGGTCCGCTACGTGGTAGCCTGCCCGGCTCGTCCGGCCGACGACCTCCAGGCCGAGCCGGCCTTCGCGACCCGGCTCGCCCGCGGGGAGGCTCAGTCCGACCGGCTGGAGCCCATCGCGCTGCCAGGTCCCCTCAAGGTCTGGCGGGTTATTCGCTAGGCGGTCAGAGCAACCGGCGATCGAGCCGGATGATCCGGCAGGGATCGCCGGCCGTCGCGGCCTTCTCGTGCGGCGCGCGGATCAGCAGCGCCTCGGCGCGGCCGAGCACGGCCAGCATGGAGGAATCCTGGCGCTTCTCCGGATCCGCCACCGGCAGGCAGCCGGGTTCGAGCGCGAGGGTGGCGCGCATATAGTCGGCGCGGCCATCGTTGGCCGGCAGGTCGCGGGCGAGCGTGGCCGGTTCGCTCCGGTCGGCGCCCGCCTGCGGGTCGCCCTGCAGGGCTCGGATTGCCGGCACGACGAACAGCAGTCCGCAGACGATCGACGACACCGGATTCCCGGGCAGGCCGATCACCAGCATGTCGCCCAGTCGCCCGTGCATCAGCGGCTTCCCGGGCCGGAGCGCCACACGCCAGAAGCCGAGTTCCAGCCCCTCCCGGGCGAGCGCGGCCTGGACCAGGTCGTGGTCGCCGACGGATGCGCCGCCGAGCGTCACCAAGAGGTCGGCCCGGGCCTCGCGGGCGCGGCGGAACGCATCTTCCAGGGCCCCGTGATCGTCGGCGGCGATACCGAGGTCGATGATCTCGGCGCCGGCCTCGGCGGAGAGGGCGGCGAGCGCGAGGCTGTTCGAGGCGACGATCTGGTCCCAAGCCGGCACGGCGCCGGGTTCCACAAGCTCGTCGCCGGTCGCGAGGATCGCCACGCGCGGCCGGCGGCGGACCGAGAGTTCCGGCTGGCCGGCCGCCGCGGACAACGCCAGGCGCCGCGCGTCGAGGGTCATGCCGGCGACCAACAGGGTCTCGCCGGCGGTGAAGTCCAGGCCGGCCCGGCGGATAAATCGGTCTCTTTCGACCGCCTCCATCACCCGAACGACGTCGCCCTCGGCCTGCGCGTCCTCCTGGATCAGGATCCCGTCGGCGCCCTCCGGCACGGGAGCGCCGGTGAAGATCCGCACCGCCTCGCCGGGGCCGATGCGCCCCGAGAAGCCGTGACCGGCCGCGCTGGTCCCGATCAATCTCAGGCTGGCACCAACCACGGACGCATCGGCGAAGCGGACCGCGTAGCCGTCCATGGCGGAGGCCGGGAACGGCGGCTGCGTTCGGGAGGCGGCGACATCAGCCGCCAACGTGCGCCCTGCGGCCCGGGCCAGCGGAATCGTTTCTGCCTCGACCGGCGCGGGGATGCTTGCGAGCACCCGTGCCAGCGCTTCGGCGACCGGGATCAGCCCAGTGCTCATGCGTCGGGCGCCCGGTAGGCACCGGAGCGGCCGCCATCCTTGGCGATGAGGCGGATGCCCTCGATCCGCATGCCGCGATCCACCGCCTTCACCATGTCGTAGACCGTCAGGCAGGCCACGGAGACCGCGGTCAGCGCCTCCATCTCGACCCCGGTCGGGCCCTGGACCCGCACCTCGGCGGCGATGCGCAGGCCCGGCAGCGCGTCGTCCAGCTCGCACTCGACCCGCACCTTCGACAGCAGCAGCGGATGGCAGAGCGGGATCAGCTCGTAAGTCCGCTTGGCGGCCATGATCCCGGCGAGCCGCGCGGTGCCGACCACGTCGCCCTTCTTGGCGTCGCCCTCGCGGATCAGCGCCAGGGTCTCGGGCCGCATCACCACGCTGCCCTCGGCCCGGGCGGTGCGGTCTGTGGCGGGCTTGTCGGTGACATCGACCATGTTGGCCGCGCCGCTGGTGTCGAGATGGGTGAGCGTCGAACCCGGTTCCATGCTCACCCCTTCTTCTTGTCGTCTTGCTTCTTGGCCTTGCCGGCCTTGGCGTCCGGCTCCGGCCCGTCGCCCTCACCGAACAGCAATTCCCGGGTCGCCCGCGTGACGTCCGCCTGGCGCATCAGGCTCTCGCCGACCAGCACCACGCCCAGACCGTGCTCCCGGAGCCGCCTGACGTCGGCATGGCCGCCGATACCGCTCTCGGCCACGGCGATCCGGTCCGCCGGGATGCCCGGGGCGAGGCGGATCGCGGTCTCGAACGAGACCTCGAAGGTCTTGAGGTTGCGGTTGTTGATCCCGATCAGGGCCGTGCCGAGCGGCACCGCGCGGTTCAACTCGGCCTCGTCGTGGACCTCGACCAGCACGTCCATGCCGAGCTCGTGCGCGGTTGCCACCAGCGCCTCAGCCTCGTCGTCGTCCAGGCAGGCCATGATGGCAAGGATGCAATCGGCACCCCAGGCCCGGGCCTCGTAGACCTGGTAGGGCTCGAACAAAAAGTCCTTGCGCAGAACCGGGAGCCCGCAGGCCGCCCGCGCCTCGGTGAGGTATTCCGGACGCCCCTGGAACGACGGCTCGTCGGTGAGCACCGACAGGCAGGTGGCACCGCCGGCCTCGTAGGCCGCCGCCAGCGTCGCGGGCGCGAAATCCTCGCGGATCAGGCCCTTCGACGGGGAGGCCTTCTTCACCTCCGCGATCAGGGCCGGGCGCCCGGCATCGAGATGGCTCCGGATCGCCGCCGCGAACCCGCGCACCGGCACGGCCTGGGCGGCGCGGCGCTCGAGCTTGGCCAGCGGCACCCGCAGCTTCGCCTCGGCGATCTCGCGGCGCTTGTAGGCCTCGATCCGGGCCAGCACGTTGGGCCGCTCGTTCGGCGCCTCGGCAGAACCCTCATGGGTCACCGATTCCTGCGTGAGCGTGCTCATCGGCACTCCTCCCCGTTCGAGGGATCGTTCGAGGCCCGGACCAAGCGGGCGAAGGTGTCCCGCGCCGCCCCGGAATCGACGGCATCCTGCGTCCGCGCGAGCCCGTCCGCCAGGGTCGACGCCGCCCCCGCGACGACGAGGGCCGCGCCTGCATTGAGAACGGCGATGTCCCGGTAGGCGTTGCGTGCGCCGGCCAGGACGGCTTCGAGCGCCCGGGCGTTGTCGGCAGGATCGCCGCCGCGCAGCTCTTCCGGTGCCCGCAACGGGAGGCCGAGGTCCCGCGGATCGATGGTGAACCGGGACAACCGGCCCTCCTCGAGGGCCACCACGCGGGTCGGCCCGGTGACGGTTATCTCGTCTAGTCCGTCGGAGCCGTGGACGGTCCAGACCCGGCGGCTGCCGAGTTCGGCGAGCACCTTCGTCAGCGGCTCGGCCAGCGCCTCCTGCGCGACGCCGAACAGCTGGTAGGCGACGCCCGCCGGATTACAGAGCGGTCCCAGCAGGTTGAAGATCGTCCGCACCGGCAGCTCGGAGCGCACCGCCGCCACGTGGCGCATGGCGCCGTGATGGGCCTGGGCGAATAGGAAGCACAGGTTGGCCTCGGCGAGGCACCGGGCCTGACCCTCGGCATCGAGCCCAAGCCTGACGCCCAAAGCCGCCAACACGTCGGCGGCACCTGAGCGCGAAGTCGCGGCGCGGTTCCCGTGCTTGGCCACCGGCACGCCGCAGGCGGCGACCAGGATGGCGGCGAGCGTCGAGACGTTCACGCTGCCGGAATGATCGCCGCCGGTGCCGACCACGTCGACGGCGCCGGCGGGCGCATCGATCCGGGTCATGCGGGCGCGCATCGCCTCGGCGGCGCCGACGATCTCCTCGACGGTCTCGCCGCGCACCTTCAGGGCGGCCAGGAACGCGCCGGCCTGCACGGGCGTGACCTCGCCCGACAACAGGTCGTCGAAGGCCGCGCGCGCCTCGGCACGGTCGAGGGCCAGGCCCCCGGCGACCTTGGCGAGATGGGGTCTGAAGCTGTCCATGCGCTCTGTCGGAAGGCCGCCCCGGCCGTCCGGCGTCAATGCACGTCGGCGCGGGTCCTGTCACGCGCCGCGTTCCAGGCGGCGGCCAGATCCAGGAAGTTCCTCACGATCTCCGTGCCGTGCTGCGACCGGATGCTTTCGGGGTGGAACTGCACCCCGTGGAGCGGCCGCTCGGCGTGCTCCAGCCCCATGATCAGGCCGTCGGCCTCAGCCGTAACCCGCAACGTGTCCGGGCAGCTGGCCCGGTCTACGATCAGGGAGTGGTAGCGGGTCGCCTCGAAGCTGTCGTTCAGGCCCCGGAACAGGCCGCTGGCGCCATGCCGGATGGTCGAGACCTTGCCGTGCAGCGGTAGCGGCGCCCGGATCACGTCGCCGCCGAAAGCCTGGCCGATCGCCTGGAGCCCGAGGCAGACGCCGAAGATCGGGATCTCGTGTGAGAGGTCTCGGACGACATCGAGGCAGATGCCCGCCTCGTTCGGCGTACATGGGCCGGGTGAGAGCACGATCGCGTCCGGCGCCTTAGCGCGGATGTCGGCGACGGTGATCGTATCGTTGCGGGCGACCGCGACGGCGCCGCAGAGCGGGCCGATCAGGTGAACGAGATTCCAGGTGAAGGAATCGTAGTTGTCGATGACGAGGACGTTGGACATCGCGGCGGCACGCTCGGGCATTTTCGCGATGTGAGCCCTCTCGCCCGCAGGGTCAACCTCGCTCTACTGCCCGCGCTTGGCCTGGGCGGCGAACCGAACCGCCTCCTCGGCGGCCCGGAACAGCGCCTTGGCCTTGTTGACGCATTCCTGCTGCTCGGAGGCCGGATCTGAATCGTAGACGATGCCGGCGCCGGCCTGGACGTGCATGCGCCCGTCCTTCACGATCGCCGTACGCAGGACGATGCAGGTATCCATCTCGCCGCGCGCGCCGAAATAGCCGATGCAGCCGGCGTAAGGCCCGCGCTTCTCGTGCTCCAGCTCGTCGATGATTTCCATGGCCCGCACCTTCGGAGCGCCCGAGACCGTGCCGGCCGGGAAGCCGGCCGCGAGGGCGTCGAGCGGATCGTGGCGCGGATCGAGGTCGCCCTCGACGTTCGACACGATGTGCATGACCTGGCTGTAGCGCTCGATGAAGAACGAATCGGTGACCCGCACGGTGCCGATCTTCGAGACCCGGCCGGCATCGTTGCGGCCGAGATCGAGCAGCATCAGGTGCTCGGCGCATTCCTTCGGATCGGCCAGCAATTCGGCGGCGAGCGCCGCATCCTCGGCCGGGGTCGCGCCGCGGCGGCGCGTGCCAGCGATCGGCCGGACCGTGACGGTCCCGTCGCGCACGCGCACCAGGATCTCCGGCGACGAGCAGACGATCTGGAAAGCCTCGAAGTCGAGGTAGCAGAGGAACGGCGCCGGGTTGGTCCGCCGCAGCGAGCGGTACAGGCTGTAGGCGGGCAGCGTGAACGGCGCCGAGAAGCGCTGGGACAGCACCACCTGGAACACGTCGCCGGCGACGATGTACTCCTTCGCCTTCGCGACCATGCCGGCGAAGGCCTCGGGGGAGGTGTTCGAGACCGGCTCGGGATGCGCCACCGTTGAGAGGTCCACCCGCGCATCCACCGGCAGCGGGCCTTCGAGGGCCTCCGCCACCCGGTCGAGGCACGCGAGCGCAGCCTCGTAGGCGGCGCGGGCGGTGACGCCGGGCGAAGGCCGCACCGGCGAGATGACGGTGATCTGATCGCGGATCGAATCGAACACCACCATGACGCGCGGGCGCATCAGGATCGCGTCCGGCACGCCCAGGGGATCCGGGTTCGGCTCGGGCAGCCGCTCCATGGCGCGGACCATGTCATAGCCGAGATAGCCGAACAGGCCGGCCGCCATCGGGGGCAGATCCTGCGCATCGGACTGAGCGATTGCGCTCTCGGCGATCAACGCCCGCAGGCTGGCGAGCGGATTCCGGTCGTCCGGCGCGAAGGCGTCGAGATCGGCGCCGCGGGCGATCGCGGGGGCGCCATCGCGACAGCGCCAGATTAGGTCCGGATCGAGACCGATCATCGAGTAGCGGCCGCGCACCGCGCCGCCCTCCACCGATTCGAGCAGGAATGCCGGGCCGGCATGCCGGGCGCGCAGCTTCAGGAACGCCGCCACCGGCGTCTCGAGGTCGGCGACAAGGCTGAGTTCGACGAGGCTCGCCTGCCCGGCCTCGTAGCGTCCGGCGAAGGCCGCGTAGTCAGGCGCCTCGGCCATGGCCCTCAATACTCTCCGCCGATGGCCCGGCGCAGGGCCGCCTGATCGATCTTAACGCCCGCGTTCTTCTGGACCTCGGAAATATACTGGGACAGCACGTCGTCGGCGAGCGCGGCCTGGAAGTTCTTGGTGATCGCCTTGTCGCCCTGAGTGTTGGCTACGAAGGCCGGCATCGTCGCCGCCGTAACCTTGAACACGGCGCGCGAATCACCCGCGGCCGCGGTGCCAGCCTTGCCGACCGGGGTGGCGAAGATCAGGTTCACGTCGTCGGCGGTTAGCATGTCCTTGGCCTGGTTGCGGGCAAGGTCCTGCGCCTCCTGCGTGTTGACGCCGACCTCCTGGGCGACCGCCTCGATGGTCGCGCCGCCGTTGAGCTTCTCCGCCAGCTCCCGGCCCTTGGCCTGGAGCCGCTTGGCGATCTCGGCGGTGGTCCAGCCGGCCTTCACGCCGTCCCGGACCTCGTCCAGCGGCTTGTCGTGCGCGGCGTCGATGCCGGTTACGTCGTACCAGACGTAGCCGCCGGACTTGGTGCGCAGCGGCTCGTTGTCGCCGCCGATCTCGGCCCGGAACAGGGCCGGCAGGGTGGTGTCCGGGTCGGGGATGTCGGCGACGCGCTGGCCGTCCGGGCCCTTGCCCTGGGGATCCACCGCCTTGACGGTCACGAGCTTCAGCCCGCGCTCGGCGGCGATGTCGGCGAGCGGCTTGGCGCTGGCGCGCTGGTCCTCGATGGCGTCGCGGGTCGTCTCCATGGCGTCCCGGGCGCGGCTGAGCGCCAGGCCCTTGCGGATCTCGCCCTCGACCTCGGCGAACGGCTTGACCGTGCCCGGCTCGATCTTGGTCACGCGCAGCAGCACGGTGCCGAAGCGGCCCTGGACCGGCTGGCTCACGCCGCCCTCGGGCAGCGCGAAGGCGGCGTCGGCCACGACCTTGTCGAACAATTCGGCCTTGGTCAGCGTGCCGAGCGTCAGGTCGGTGCCGCCGGTGCTGCGTTCCTCGGCCACGGCCTCGAAGGTCTTCGAGCCGTCCTCGATCGCCTTGCGGGCGGTCTCGGCCGCGGTGGCATCCGGAAACACGACCTGCTGGATCGTGCGCTTCTCCGGGCTGCCGTAGCGGCCCTTGTTCAGCTCGTAGGCGGCCTTGGCGTCCGCATCGGTGATCGCCTCCGGCTTGGCCATCGCCTCGGGATCGACCACCAGCAGGGTCGCGGTCCGGAATTCCGGCGCCCGGAAACCGGACTTGTTGGCCTCGTACCAGGCCTTCAATGCGTCCTCGGTCGGGGCCGGGATCTCTCCGGCAACGGACGGGGTCAGCATCAGGTAGGCCGCAGAGCGGCGCTCGGTGGTGTAGCGGTGGACCGCCTCGCGCATCGCCGCCGGCACGTGCAGATCGGACGACACGGCCTCGGCGAGCTGCAGCCGCGCGATCACGGAGCGCTGCTCGCGCACGAACAGGCCCTCGTTCAGGCCCGCCCGCTGGAGGGTCTGGTAGAACAGCTGCGGCTCGAACTGGCCCTGGGCGTTCTGGAAGCTCTTCTCGTCGTGGATCGCCCGGATCACCGAGGCGTCCGGCACCCCGAGACCGAGATCATGCGTCTTCTGGTCGAGGGCTGCCTCGGTGATCAGCTGCGACATCACCTGCCGGTCGAGGCCGAGCATCCGCGCCTGATCCGGGGTGAGCGCACGCTTCAGCTGCGTCTGATAGCGCTGCAGCTGGTTCTGGTAGGCCTGGCGCACCTGCTCGGCGGTGATCGGCGTGCTGCCCACCGTCGCGACGTTGCTGCTGGAGCCGCCGCGGAAGAATTCCTCCACGCCGAAGATCCCGACGCCCGCGATCAGCAGGGTGAAGATGATCGTCAAGACGATCTTGCCGAGCCAATGCTGGCTGGCGTTGCGGATGCCCTGAAGCATGATCTGTGATCGGATACCTTCGGCCGTCGACCCGTCGCCGGGCCGGTGCCATCCCTGAAAGCCGACCGCGATAGACCATTCGCGCCCACAGGCAAAGGCTCACCCATTCGGACGGTTTGCGCGCCCAAGCTCGCTCTGGTAGGCCCCGCCGACCCCGGAATACCGTGGCGGCGCGGGGACGAGGTGAGGGCTAGGGATGTCGCAGACGGGGCGGAAACCGCTGGTCGCCGGCAACTGGAAGATGAACGGGACCCGGGCTTCGATCAAAGTGGTCGAGGCGATCCGGGACGGTCTCACGCCGGACCTGGCATCCCGCGTCGAGGTGCTGATCTGCCCGCCCGCGACGCTGATCGGCTCCTGCGTGGCCGCGGCCGCCGGCTCGCCGATCGTCATCGGCGGCCAGAACCTGCACGCCCGGCCGAGCGGCGCCTTCACGGGATCGATCTCGGCGGAGATGCTGGCCGACCTCGGCGCGCAATACGTGATCGTCGGCCATTCCGAGCGCCGGGCCTACCATCACGAGACGGATGACGGCGTCCACGCCAAGGCGCTCGGCGCCCGCCGCGCCGGCTTGAGCGGCATCATCTGCGTCGGCGAGACCATCGAGGAGCGCGAGCAAGGGCGCGCCCTCGACATCGTCCGCGCACAGCTGGCCATCGGCTTGCCCAAGGGCGCCACCGCGGCCGACACTGTGATCGCCTACGAGCCGGTCTGGGCGATCGGCTCCGGCCGGACCCCGACGCCCCGCGACATCGCCGAGGTCCACGCGTCTCTGCGGGAGATGCTGGACAAGCTCGTCGGCGACGAGGCGCACCGGATCCGCATCCTTTACGGCGGCTCCGTGAAGCCCAGCAACGCCCGCGAGCTGATGGCGGTGGAGAACGTCGACGGCGCCCTGGTGGGCGGCGCGAGCCTCGTGGCCGAGGACTTCCTGGGGATCTGCGGCGCCTACGCCTGAGGCGCGGGCGGGGTCTCGGGCGGGAGTCTCGGGCAAAGCCTTCGTCAGGGTCTCGGGACTGTCACACGATCCTGCTTTGTGGGGCGTGACGACACCCGACCGCGAAGCCTGCCATGACCATCGATCACGACCGCGCCGACCCCTCGATGGTGGACATGATCCGCCGCGAGATCCTCGACAGCTACGACGAGGAGATGGAGCTCGGGTTCGAGGACGACCGCCTCGACAGCCTCGAGGGCGGGACCGGCTCCGGCAGCGACCGCCGCTTCTATTTCCGGGAGCTGCTGCGCCTCCAGCACGAACTGGTCCGCCTGCAGGACTGGGTCCAGCACAGCAAGCTGCGCGTCGTGGTCCTGTTCGAGGGGCGCGATTCGGCCGGCAAGGGCGGCGTGATCAAGCGGATCACCCAGCGCCTCAACCCGCGCGTCTGCCGGGTCGCGGCGCTGCCGGCGCCGAGCGAGCGCGAGCGCACGCAATGGTACTTCCAGCGCTACGTCAGCCACCTGCCGGCCGGCGGCGAGATCGTGCTGTTCGACCGCTCCTGGTACAATCGGGCCGGCGTCGAGCGCGTCATGGGCTTCTGCTCCGATGCCGACGTCGAGGAGTTCTTCCGCTCGGTGCCCGAGTTCGAGCGCATGCTGGTGCGCTCCGGCATCGTGCTGCTGAAATACTGGTTCTCGATCACCGACGAGGAGCAGGCCCTGCGCTTCCACATGCGCATCGCCGACCCGTTGAAGCAGTGGAAGCTGTCGCCAATGGATGTCGAATCCCGCCGGCGTTGGGAGGACTACACCCGCGCCAAGGAGGAGATGCTGACCCGCACCCACATCCCCGAGGCGCCCTGGTGGGTCATCGAGGCTGTGGACAAGAAGCGCGCCAGGCTGAACTGTATCAGCCACCTGCTCGAACAGATCCCCTACCAGGACGTCGAGCATCCGCCGGTTCACCTGCCCGAGCGGGTTCGCCACGCGGATTACATCCGCACGCCGACCCCGCCGGAGATGCTCGTCCCGTCGCGCTACTGAGCGGCGAACTGGTCGCGCGTCAGAGCTTGAACGCCTGGCGCGCCATCAGGCGCCAGCGGCCGTCGTCCCGGCGCCAGACCTGCAGCACACCGATATGGACCGGCGAGGTTTTTCCACCCGCGACGGCCTCACCGGTGAAGACGTGCCGGACGATCGCGTCCTCCCCGATCACCGAGGCCGAGCGGTCCGACAGCGTGATGCTGGGGAAGCGCGAGGCGCCGCTGGTCAGCGCGCCGACGAAGGCCGCCTTGTCCTGCACAACGCCGCTCGAATGGCCGTAGCTCAAGCCATTGAGGGTGAGGGCATCGAGGGCGGTGCCGTCCGCCGCGAGCAGGGCCTTGGTCAAGGCATCCACCGCCGCCTCGACCTCGGCGGTCTGGGCGGAGGCTTCCGTTCCGGCGGCGAACCCCGGCGGCGCGTGGATCAGGATCGGCGCGGCGAACGCGGCGGCGAGCGCCGAACGGCGTGAGATGGTCATGGCGAGCCTCCCGGGCGGGGCGGCGCGTTCGATGAGCCGCCTTCCCGCCCGTCAGAACACGGTCCGACCCCGGACGCGAGGCCGACCGGGAACAACCGGGGGCCGATCGTCAAGTTGGCGGCGGCCAGCGAGTGGTGTATGGCCGACGCAGATTTGCGACCGGCGCGCCAAGTCGAATGCCTGACACCTCGAATGCCTGGCACTTCGACTGCTTGGCACCTCGAACGCCTGGCACCGGCCGCCCGTCGCCGGATCGCCTCCTCGGGACCGGCGCGCGAAGCCGAACCAGATTCCGGAACACCGATGCAGACCGTCCTGATCGTCGTCCATCTCATCATCGTGCTCGCGCTAATCGGCGTTGTGCTGCTGCAGCGTTCCGAGGGCGGCCTCGGGCTCGGCGGTGGCGGCGGGGGTGGCGTCGCCGGCTTCATGACCGGCCGCGGCCAGGCCAACGCCCTGACCCGCGCGACCGCGATCCTGGCCGCCCTGTTCTTCGCCACCAGCATGCTGCTCGCCGTGATGTCGCACCGTTCGGCGGCGCCGAAGTCGATCCTCGACACCGGCGCGTCCTCGCCCGCCGGCCAGCCGGCCAAGCAGCCGACCGGAGCCGACAACCTGCTCGACACCCTGCGCCAGCAGCAGGACCGGGCCCCCGCGACCGCGCCGGCCCAGCCGGCCGTGCCCGAGGCGCCGCAGTCGCGCTGACGCGGCGCATGGCCGAAATGGATACCGGGTCGGCACTGGACGCGCGTGACAACCGGCCCCGTGAGCCGCAAGAGGTCAGGCGGCGGATGAGCGAGGGCCGGCGATTCGGCTCAGCTCCGGTCCGCCCTGGCGGGCCGTTCCCGTTGCCCGCCTGATCCCCAACCATTCCATCGCCGGCAGGCTTGCCGTTTGGCAAAGGCCAGCGCTTTCTGTATGGACCGAGGCCCATGACGCGGTACGTTTTCATCACCGGCGGCGTGGTTTCCTCCCTCGGTAAGGGACTCGCCTCGGCGGCGCTGGCCGCCGTACTCCAGGCCCGGGGTTACCGGGTGCGGATGCGCAAGCTCGACCCCTACCTGAACGTCGATCCGGGCACGATGAGCCCGACCCAGCACGGCGAGGTGTTCGTCACCGACGACGGCGCCGAGACCGACCTTGATCTCGGCCATTACGAGCGCTTCACCGGCGTGCCGGCGAGCCGGGCCGACAACATCACCACCGGCCGGATCTACCAGGACATCATCGCCAAGGAGCGGCGCGGCGACTATCTCGGCGCCACCATCCAGGTGATTCCGCACGTCACCAACGCGATCAAGGATTTCGTCCTCGACGGCAACGACACGTTCGACTTCGTGCTGGTCGAGATCGGCGGCACGGTCGGCGACATCGAGGGGCTGCCGTTCTTCGAGGCGATCCGCCAGCTCGGCCAGGAACTGCCCCGCGGCACCTGTGCGTACGTCCACCTGACGCTGCTGCCCTACATCCCGTCGGCGGGCGAATTGAAGACCAAGCCGACCCAGCACTCCGTGAAGGAGCTGCGTTCGATCGGCATCCAGCCCGACATCCTGCTCTGCCGTTGCGACCGGCCGATCCCGATCGAGGAGCGGCGCAAGCTCGCGTTGTTCTGCAACGTCCGCGAGACCGCGGTGATCGAGGCGCTCGACGTGGCCTCGATCTACGAGGTGCCGCTCTCCTACCGGAAGGCCGGGCTCGACCGGGAGGTGCTCGGCCATTTCGGCCTGGAGCACGGCGAGGAGCCGGATCTCGGCCGCTGGACCACCATCTCCGACCGGGTGCGCAACCCCGAGGGCGAGGTCTCCATCGCCATCGTGGGCAAGTACACAGGGCTAAAGGACGCCTACAAGTCGCTCACCGAGGCTCTGATCCACGGCGGCATCAGCCACCGGGTGAAGGTCAACCTCGAATGGATCGAGGCCGAGGTGTTCGAGCGCGAGGATCCCGCGCCGTTCCTTGAGGGCCTGAACGGCATCCTGGTGCCCGGCGGCTTCGGCCAGCGCGGGGCAGAGGGCAAGATCCGGGCGGCCCGCTACGCCCGCGAGAAGCGCATCCCGTATTTCGGGATCTGCTTCGGCATGCAGATGGCGGTGATCGAGGCCGCCCGCTCGCTGGCCGGGGTGCCGAACGCCAACTCCACCGAGTTCGGCGAGACCTCCGAACCGGTGGTCGGTCTGCTGACCGAGTGGCTGCGCGGCAACGAGCTGGAGCGCCGCGCGGCGGTCGGCGATCTCGGCGGCACGATGCGGCTCGGGGCCTACGACGCACAGCTCGACCCCGATTCGAAGATCGCCAAGATCTACGGGTCGGAGCGGATTTCCGAGCGGCACCGCCACCGCTACGAGGTCAACATGGCCTATCGCGAGCGGCTGGAGGCGAAGGGCCTGCGCTTCTCCGGCCTCTCGCCGGACGGGCTCCTGCCCGAGACCGTCGAGCATGTCGGGCACCCGTGGTTCATCGGCGTGCAGTTCCACCCGGAGCTGAAGTCTCGCCCGTTCGAGCCGCA
This sequence comes from Methylobacterium sp. CM6246, assembly GCF_054818005.1. NCBI lineage: Bacteria > Pseudomonadati > Pseudomonadota > Alphaproteobacteria > Hyphomicrobiales > Methylobacteriaceae > Methylobacterium > Methylobacterium sp. CM6246. The sequence continues at coordinate 1,981,055 of NZ_JBTXKY010000001.1, read as the reverse complement.
CCCGTTGTTCAAGGGGTTCGTCGGCGCGGCGATCGAGCAGAGCCGGCTGGTCTGAGCGCCGGGGCGCGGCTCCGCGCCGCTGCTCGCGCCTGGGCCCCGAACCCTATATCGGTCGGATCGTGACCGAGATCCTGTTCTACCACATGCAGCGCCAGCCCCTGGAGAAGGTGCTGCCGAACCTCGTCGAGCGCTCGCTCGGCCGGGGCTGGCAGGCCGCGATCCAGGCGGCCACCGAGGAGCGGCTTCAAGCCCTCGACGACCACCTGTGGACCTATTCCGACGAGAGCTTTCTGCCCCACGGCACCGACCGTGATCCCGACGCGGCCGGGCAGCCGGTGGTACTCACCTTGCGCGACGTGAACCCCAACACCGCCTCCATCCGCTTTTTGGTGGAGGGCGCCGACCTGCCTCCGGACGCAGAGAGCTACGAACGGATCTGCATCCTGTTCGACGGGACCGACCAGGACGCCCTGCTGCGCGCCCGCGAGCAGTGGCGCCAGGCCAAGGAGGCGGGCCATACCGTCGCCTACTGGCAGCAGGACGATTCGGGCCGCTGGAACAAGAAGGCTTGACCGTGCTCCTCCGCAAACGTCTCGCGCATACCGCGCTCGTCCTCATCCTGACGGCGCCGCTGCCACTCCACGCGCAGGACGCACACCATCCCGGCCCTCAAGGGGAGGCCAAGCCAGCGCCTCGCGGGCCGGAGGGCCGGCGCCTTCCTCCGGATTCGACCACGCGCCAGAGCGTGACGCTCCCCGACGGCCGGACCCTCGACTTCACCGCCACGGCCGGCAGCCTGCCGCTCGTCGACGAGGCCGGTAAGCTTCAGGCCGAGGTGGCCTACGTCGCCTACACGATGGCCCCGGAGGCCGGGCGCCAGCGGCCCGTCACCTTCGCGGTCAACGGCGGCCCCGGAGCGGCGTCCGCCTACCTGAATATCGGGGCGATCGGGCCGTGGCGCCTGCCCACCGGCGGCGCCAGCATCAGCCCATCGCAACCGGTGGCGCTGACGCCCAACGACGGCACCTGGCTCGACTTCACCGACCTCGTCTTCATCGATCCGGTGGGCACCGGCTACAGCCGGGCCGCGGACGGCAACGGCAAGAGTTACTGGAGCATCGACAGCGACGCCGCCACGCTCGCGGCCGTCATCGCCCGCTACCTGCGGGTCAACGACCGCATGGCGAGCCCGAAGTTCTTCGTCGGCGAGAGCTACGGTGGCTTCCGCGGGCCGCTGATCACCGAGAAGCTGCAGGAGGATATCGGTGTCGGCCTGTCCGGGCTGGTGCTGCTGTCGCCGGTGCTGGATTTCGGCTGGCTCGAGACGCCGCGGGCCAATCCCTGGGGCTACGTACTGAAGCTGCCGTCCCTGGCGGCCGGCGCCCTCGAACGGGCCGGCACGGCGCCGAGCCCGGCTTTGCTCGGCGATGCCGAGGCCTACGCCGTGGGCCCCTATCTCGCCGACCTGCTCAAGGGCCCCGGCGACAAGGCCGCCGTTGCGCGCATGACCGACAAGGTCGCGGCCTTCACCGGGTTCGACGCAGCCTTCGTGAAAGCGCAGGCGGCGCGCCTGTCCACCCGCAGCGTTCAGCGCGAGTTCGACCGGGCGGAGCAGCGCGTCACCAGCGCCTACGACACCGGCATCACGGGCTGGGACCCGAACCCGGACGCCGCACAATCGGGCTTCGAGGATCCCCAGCTCACCGCGCTCCAGGCGCCGCTGACCAGCGCGATGCTCGACCTCTACGCGCGCACGTTGAAGTGGCCGGTGCCGAATATGCGCTACGAGTTGCTGAACAACGCCGTGAACCGCGGTTGGACCTGGGGCTCGGGCCGGCAGGCCCCGGAGGCGCTATCGAACCTGAAGGGCGTGCTGGCGCTGGACGGCCGGCTCAGGGTGATGGTCGCCCACGGCTTCACCGATCTCGTAACGCCCTACTACGCCTCGAAGCTCCTGCTCGCGCAGGTGCCGGCCTACGGCGCCGGGCGGATCAGCCTCGCGGTCTACCCCGGCGGCCACATGTTCTACTCGCGGGACGATTCCCGGGCCGCGTTCAAGCGGGACGTCGAGCGCCTGTACCGGGATGCCGTACAGGTGCGCGGGGCGACCGCAGATCCCGTCGAGCACCGTGAGGACAAGCCCTGATCCTCAGGCGGCGTCGTCGAAGGCCAGCGCCTCGGCCGGGTACTCGATCATCATCCGGCGCTGCGCGTCGGTGTTCTGCCACGCGCCGACCTTGATATAGCGCTCCTCCAAGTCCCGGACCTCGATGACCCGGTCGATCGACGGAATACCCCGGAAGATCTGCGGCCAGTTGGACGCGAAGTAGAAGACCTGCTCGACCCGCTCGGACAGGTGGCAGATCGCCGGGCCGAAGGTCCCCAGGCCGAACACGAGGTAGCGGCCGTTCACCAAGGCCGTGACGTCGGCGATCAGCGACTCGCTCTGAGTCTCCACCGGCAATCCGAGACCCTGCGCATAGGCCTCGACCGCGGCGATCACCGGGTTCAGCCGGTTCTCGAAAACCAGCTTGATCGAGCGGATGCGGCCCTCGCCGAGCAGCCGGTCGATCACCATGCGGTAGAACGCGAAGGGCGGCTGGGGATAATGCGGGTCGACCCAGGTGCTGAAGATGTCGCCCGAGCGGATGTGGATCAGGAGCTGGTCGTCGGGCTTGGGCGGGACCGTCGCCGGCAGGCCGTTGAACAGGGGGCGGATCATCCCCTGGATGATCGCCCGTGAATCCGGCGGCGCGTCGAGGCTCACCTGCCGCTGGAACTGCATCGGATCGAAGAACAGGCCGGACAGGAAGTACCCGTCGGTCGGCAGCGGCTCGTCCGGAGGCAGGAAGGTGATGCCGTCACAAGTCAGCCGCTCGGTCAGGAAGATGACTTTGCTGCGGTCGAACTTCGGAACCGCCACGTATTTCAGGTTCAGCGCCTTCGCGACCGACAGGGCGATGATGTACTGGATCAAGCAGTTGCCGAAGGCGCCGTTCTGGAACACCGCCACGCCCACGAGGGCGCCGCTCGTGCGACCCGGATTGCTCTCCAGGGTATAGGCGGTGAAGGCGTTGGCGCCGGGCTTCTCGTTCAGGAGCGTCACGTCGAGGCCCAGCATGGCCCGCAGGGCGATCAGGTCGAACGCCGCCTCCTCGCACATGACCCGGACCGTGACGTTCGGCATCGAGGCCGGCATCGCGACGCGGACGGAACGCGTCCAGGCGCGCTCGTCGGCCTCAATGACGACCGTGCCGGCCTCCGACTCGACCGGACGGGACGCGATGCCCGGTGCGGACCAGGTCACGCCGTCCTGCGAGAACAGGATGGCGCCCTCCGCGACCGAACCGCCCTCCCCGCACGGGATCCCGACAACGGACCGGACCGGGAAGCGGCCGCCGAGGTCGAGGTCCAGCCAGGTCCTATCCGCCTCGACGACCCGCTGCGGGGCGCGGCCGGCCGCAAGATCGACGAGGGCGGATGTCGGGGCGTCTTCCGGGGCCATCGTGTCTCCGAGGCGGGCTGGACCAAATGCGCCGAGGTCGGGGCCGGAGGGCGCGCCCGGCGGTGCCCGTATCGAACCCGACGCGTCAAGCCCATGGGCGCACCGCGAGGGCGCCCGACTAGTTCATTCGCCCGTCTTGGTCTTGAGCAGCAGGATCTCGATATCGCGCTGCGGGACGAAGTCCCTCATCACCGTCTCATAGGTCGTCGGGCCGGTCTTCTTCACGTTGGCCCCGCAGAACGAGATCAGGGTCGTAGGATCCCCCTTGTCCACGACCAACTTGAACTGGCCGATCGGGCCGGCCCAGTTGCCGCCGGAGCTGATCACGTGGGAGAGGGACCGTTCGTAGGCCCGGAATGCCCGGCTGCCGTCGGCGCTCGACCGCCGGTACAGGGCCTGGGCCACCCGCTCGAAGGTCGGGTCCGTGCAATATCGGGTCGCGTAGTGCGCCTTCTGCGCCGGGTCGAGGTTCGGCCCGCCGTAGGACAGGCTCGCGAGACCGCCGAGGCTCGGGACGTAGCTCTGGCGCACCGCGATCTCGCGCCCGGCGGGAAAGACCTGCCGTCGCCAGAATTTCGACTTCAGTGTCCAGAGCGGGGCATCCGCGATCGTCCCGTCCTTGTGCTCCTGCCGCTCCAGGATGCCGGCCGCGATCAGGTCGCGCCGCTGGCGCTCGCCGAGGCGGCGCAGGGCCGCTTCCGTCGCCGTGATGGTTGGCACGAGCGGGATCCCCAGCGCCTTGAGCCGAGCGGTGATCTCCACGGGCGGTGTATCGCTCCGCATCAGGAACGCCCGCTGCTCGACCTGCGATTCGACGGGCTCGCCATCGACCGCGGACTGGAACTTCAGGAAGTTGTCGTGCGCCGGATCGGGGAGCGAAACCAGCATCTCGGAGTCGCCGGTAATGTCGGGCATTGGGAACGCGATCGTGGTCTCGATGTCGGAATCGGTCAGGTTGCGGAACCGATAGTCGATCTGCACGGCCTGCTCGGAGAGGTACAGATCCTCGGCCGCGAGGGCGATCGTGTCGGCCTTTTCCAGGACGAGCCCCCCGGCGATGAGCGCGGCGGTGCTGTCGTCGGACCGGACCGGAAGGGACGTGGCCGCCAGGACGACGAGGGCCAGCGACAAGGTACGCATCGACATCAACGCTCAAGGGTTCGAGAATCGGACATGGGCCGGAATCGTCCACGCCGGCCGTTACACGGCGCCGGTGCCGCGGGCCAAGCGCCGACGGCGGTCGCGGCGCGTCGAAGTCCGCCCCCCAATGCGTTTCGACACTCACGGCCACCGCCCGACCCGCATATCCGTGCCGTACCCCAAGAGTCCGAAACGATTCCGCCGGGCCTCCGTTGTGCGAGAGCTGTCATGCGTCTACAACGATGGCGTGACGGTGCCCCGGAGACGGGGTGAAAAGGGAATGCGGTGAGGGGTACGAACCTCGAAACCGCGGCTGCCCCCGCAACTGTGAGCGGCGAGCGTCTGCCAGTAGGCCACCGGAGCGATCCGGGAAGGCGGCAGGCGCGCCGAGCCGCGAGCCAGGAGACCTGCCGTCACGATGAGATCCCGCAATGCCGCCGGTGGGGCGGCTGGAGACATGTTGATGACCACCTCGACCCTCGCCCCCATCGCCACCGGCACCCGCGCCGGAGAGCGTCCGGTTGCCGTCGCGCTCGCGGCCTTCCTGGGCCTCGGCCTCTTGTTCATGGCGGGCTTCTCGCCGGCGATCGCGCTGCACAACGCCGCGCACGATTTCCGGCATACCCAGAACTTCCCCTGCCACTGACGCCCCTGGCGCAGGGATGATCATCCGGCTTCTGTCGGCGGCCCTGGCCGCCGGCTTCCTCGCGGCCGTCGTCGTGACCGGCCTCGAGTTGACGCTGACGTCGCCGCTGATCGTGGCGGCCGAGCGCTATGAGACCAAGCAGACGCACCAGGCCGAGCGCAGGCTCCCGATCATGTCGGCTCAGGTCGTGCTGGCTCATGCGGGGCACGATCATGGCACACCGGACGCCGCACCCGAGTGGCAGCCCGGCGAGGGGTTGCCCCGGATGGCCTTCACCGCTCTGGCGACGCTCGTGGGCGGGGTCGGCTACGCCCTCCTGCTCGGTGCGGTGATCTTGGCCTGCGGCCGTGAGCCGACGCGGCAGGTCGGTGTCGCGTTCGCGATCGCGGGCTTCGCCAGCGTCGCTCTGGCCCCGGGCCTGGGATTGCCGCCGGAATTGCCGGGCAGCGAGGCGGCACCGCTCGCCGCCCGTCAGGCCTGGTGGGTGATGACCGCCGCCGCCACCGGGATGGGCCTGTACCTGATCACGGTCCGGCGCTCGCTGATCGCGATCCTGGGCGGCCTCGTGCTGATCGTGGCGCCGCACGTCGCCGGTGCGCCGCAGGCTGCGGAGGTGTCCTCGGAGCTTCCCGCGGCACTTGCGGCGCAGTTCGCGGCACGCTCGCTGGCGATCAGCTTCGTGTTCTGGATGCTGATCGGCCTCGGCTTCGGCTGGGCCTGGCAGGCTTTCGGCCGTGGAAACGCACGCGGGACGGTGCATGCCTGAGGCCGTCATGCCTGAGACCGTCCTTTACGTTTGTACGACCTGCCGCCGCCCGGGCGACGATCCGGACGGGCCCCGGGCCGGCGCGCGCCTGCTCGAGGCCCTGCGCGCGCGCAACACGTCCGGGCAGCTGCGGATCGAGGGGGTCGAGTGCCTGTCGGTGTGCAAGCGGCCCTGTTCCGTGGCGGTCGCGTCCGAGACCCGCTGGACCTACGTCTACGGCGATATGGACCCGTCCGAGTCGGCGGCGACCATCCTGGACGGGCTGGCCGCCTACGCGGCGACGCCGGACGGCATCGTGCCCTGGCGGGAGCGCCCTGCCGCATTCAAGACCGGCGTGATCGCCCGCATCCCGCCCTTTCCCGATCCCCGCCCGCTTCCGGCCGGCACCTTGGAGGCTGCGGAATGACCATCGTGACCAAGATCCCCTGCACCATCGTCACCGGCTTCCTGGGGGCCGGCAAGACGACGCTGGTCCGCCACGTCATCGAGAACGCCAAGGGCCGCCGCCTGGCGATCCTGGTCAACGAGTTCGGTGATGTCGGCTTCGACAAGTCGTTCCTGGTCGCCTGCGGCGTCGAGGGCTGCACCGAGGACTCCATCGTGGAGCTGCCGAACGGCTGCATCTGCTGCACGGTCGCCGACGACTTCGTTCCGGCGCTCGAGAGCCTGCTCGGTCGCGCCGAGCCGCCGGAGCACATCCTGATCGAGACCTCCGGCCTCGCCCTGCCGAAGCCGCTGGTCCAGGCGTTCCAGTGGCCGGCCATCCGCTCGCGGGTCACCGTCGACGGCGTCGTCGCCGTGGTGGACGGGCCGGCCGTGGCCGCGGGCGCCTTCGCGGAGGATCCCGAGGCCCTGGCCGCCCAGCGCGCCGCCGACACGGCGGTCGACCACGACAACCCGCTGGAGGAGGTGTTCGAGGACCAGCTCCTCTGTGCCGACCTCGTCGTGCTCAACAAGTCCGACCTGCTCGACGCCGAGACCCGCGCCCGGGTTCGCGCCGAGGTCGAGGCTCACCTGCCCCGCGCCGTGAAGGTGGTGGAGACCGAGAACGGCGCCATCGACCCGCTGGTGCTGCTCGGGCTCGGCGCCGCGGCCGAGGACGACCTCGACGCCCGCCCCTCGCATCACGGCGACGGCGAGGACCACGACCACGACGACTTCGAGACCGTAGCCCTGCCGATCCGCCCGGCCGTCACGGCCGGCAACCTCGCGGCCCGCGTCGAGAAGGCTGCCGAGGCCGCGGGTGTGCTGCGGATCAAGGGCTTCGCCGAGGTCGAGGGCAAGGCCATGCGCCTCGTGGTGCAGGGCGTCGGCCGGCGCGTGGCCCACCATTTCGACCGGCCCTGGCGGGCGGGCGAGAACCGGGACGGTCGCCTGGTGGTGATCGGCCTGAAGGGCTTCGACCAGGGCGCCGTCGCCGCGGCGCTCGCGGGATGATCGCGATCGCGCGCGCTCCCTCGCTGAGACGCTGCGCGCGCGCCCGATCTGGCGGGGCCTAGGAAGCGCGCCATGCATCTCGTCCGCATCGATACGGTCTCCCTCGACGAGGGCGAGGCGGCGGTGGATCTCGGGCAGGAGCCGGGCGACCTCGTCGTGCTCTCGTTCACCGACAGCGACCTCGCGGGCATCGGGCAGGCCCATGCCAGCGAGCCCGGGCTGCCGAGCCTGCGGCTCGCAAAGCTCGCCAAGCTCCGGCACCCGATGTCGGTGGATCTCTACGTCGAGCGCGTGGTCGCCCGCGCGAAGCTCGTCGTGATCCGCTGCCTCGGCGGGTTGGATTACTGGCGCTACGGCATCGAGCGCTGTGCCGCCGCGGCGCGGGCGCACGGTGTCGTGCTGGCGGTGCTGCCGGGCGACGACCGGCCGGACCCGCGCCTTGCCGGCTTCTCCACCGACCCGGATCTGGCCGAACAGCTCGACCGCTATTTTCGCGCCGGCGGCCCGGAGAACCTGCGGCGGATGCTGGGCCTCCTGGCCGTCCGGTTCGGCGCGGGAGGCACGGTCGAGCCGCCTCAGCCGCTGCCGCGGGGGTTTCCCTGGTGCCCGGGCTGTGGCGCGCTGCCCCTGGGTGTCGCCGTCGCGGCGGCCGAGACGGCGGTGCCGCTGGCCGACATGCGGGCAACCAAGGCGCCCTTGGCCCTGCTCCTGGTCTACCGCTCCGCGGTGCTGGGCGGCGACACCGCGCCGTTCGTTACCCTGGTCGCGGCCCTGCGCGCCCGCGGGATCGGCGTCTTGCCGATGGCGGTGTCGAGCCTGAAGGAGCCGGAGGCGGCCCGGGCGGTGGCCGAGGCCGTGCGCGCCCGCAAACCGGATCTGGTGATCGCCGCCACCGCCTTCTCGGCGCGGGAGGACGGGATCGATTTCGTCCTCGACGGCGCCGATTGCCCGGTGCTTCAGGCCTACACGGTCGGCTCGCCCCAGGCGGCCTGGGAAGCCTCGGCGCGCGGCCTCGGGGCTGCGGACCTCGCGATGCAGGTCGCCCTGCCGGAATTCGATGGCCGACTCTCCGGCTTTCCGATCTCGTTCAAGGAAGAGGCCGCCGAGGTCGCCGGCTTCGCCGAGCGCCGGGCGGTTCCGTATCCGGCCGGCATCGAAGCCTTGGCCGAACGGGCGGCGGGTTGGCTGCGTCTCGCCGCCCTCCCCCGGGCCGAGCGGCGGGTGGCCGTCGTCCTGTCCGATTATCCCGCCCGTGGCGGCCGGGCCGGCTTCGCGGTCGGCCTAGACACGCCCGAAAGCGCCCGCGCGATTTTCTCTGATCTTGCCGGGTCGGGTTACGCGACCGGTTTGCCGCCCGAGCCGGCTGCACTGATGCAGGCGCTCACCGAGGGCGAGGCGGGCTTCGCGGTACCGCTGGGGTATTATGTCGCTTGGCTCGCCGGATTGCCGGCGGCGCAGCGTGAAGCGCTGACGGCTGCCTGGGGCGAGCCAGCGGACGACCCGACGTGCCGCGGTGGTCTTTTCCGGTTCCGGATGGTCACGGCGGATGCGGCGGCCCCTCCGCTCACCGCAGCCGACCGGATACGCGCGCGGCCGATCGCATTGCCGGTCCCCTCTCCCGTGCGGGAGGGGGAGCACGTCGCATGTTTCGCGGGCCGGGGTGCAGACACCGACGCCTTTGGGATGGCGGGCGGACACATCGCGCTCTTCCTCCAACCCGACCGCGGCCGCGACCCGGATCGGAAGACCGGCTACCACGATCCGGAGCGCGTCCCGACCCACGCCTACTTGGCGTTCCACCTCGGGCTCCGGCAGCGTTTCGACGCGCTGGTGCAGCTCGGAACCCATGGCACCACCGAGTGGCTGCCAGGCAAGGCGGTGGCGCTCTCGCCGGATTGCTTCCCAGCGCTCTGCGTCGGCGGATTGCCGGTCATCTACCCGTTCATCGTCGACGATCCGGGCGAGGCCGCGCCGCTCAAGCGCCGGTTGGGCGGGATCGCCCTCGGCCATCTCACCCCCGATACCGAGGTGCACGCCCTCTCGCCGGAGGCCGCGCGCCTGCGCGAGCTGGTGGAGGAGTATTCCGCCGCCAGCGTGCTCGATCCGCGCCGGGCCGGACTGATCGCCACCGCGATCCTTGAGGATGCGGACGCCGCGGGGCTTCTGTCGGGCGCCGGGATCGGGCCGGACACGCCCATGGACGAGGCGCTCACCCGCCTCGACGCCCATCTCTGCGATCTTGGCGAGACGACGTTCCGCGACGGGCTTCACGTCTTCGGGCGCGCCCCGGCCGATGCACGGGAGACGGTCCTGGCGAGCGCCGCCGGCGAGCGGGCGGGCCTTCTGGCGGCCCTGGACGGCCGCTTCGTGCCCCCGGGCCCCGCGGGCTCGCCGTCCCGCGGCCGTGCCGACGTGCTGCCCACCGGGCGCAACCTCGCGACCCTCGACCCGCGGGCGATCCCGAGCCGCGCCGCAGCGCTGCTGGGCGAGAAGGCCGCCGCCTCCGTGGTGACGCGCTACCTCCAGGACGAGGGCGAGTACCCGGCCCGGATCGTCATGGATCTCTGGGCGTCGCCGACCCTGCGCACCGGAGGCGAGGACGTCGCCCACGCCCTGGCGCTGATGGGCGTCCGGCCGGTCTGGGACCATGCCAGCACACGGGTCACCGGCTTCGAGGTGCTGCCGCTGGCGATGCTCGACCGGCCGCGCATCGACGTGACGGTCCGCGTCTCGGGCGCGTTCCGCGACACCTTCCCGGATACGCTGGCGCTGCTCGATCGCGCCGCCCGTGCGGTGGCCGAACGGGACGAGGAGGATTGTGAGAATCCCCTGGCCGCCGCGCGCCGCCGTGGTGAGACGACCGCCCGGGTCTACGGTGCGGCACCGGGTCGCTACGGCGCCGGCACGGCCGCCACCGCCCTCGACGGCGCCTGGGACGTCCGGGCCGATCTCGGACGGGCTTACCTCGCGGCCAGCAGCCACGCCTACGGCGACCGCGAGGGGCCGGACGCGGAGTTCGGCGCCCGGATCGCGGCGGCGGACGCCTATCTGCACGCCTTCGACGTGGCCGAGCGCGACCTGTTCGACGGCGATGCCGCGGTGGACGCCATGGGCGGGTTCGCGGCCGCCGCCACGCTCCAGGGCGCCAGCCCCACCTTGTACAGCCTCGACGTCTCTGTTCCCGACCGCCCAAAGGCCCGCACCGCCCGGGAGGATGCAGCCCGGCTGATCGGTGGCCGCCTGGCAGACGCCCGCTGGATCGCGGGCCAGCTCCGCCACGGTTACCGCGGCGCGCAGGAATTGGCCCAGGGCCTCGACGCCGTGTTCGTGCTGGCCGCAGCGAGCGACGCCGTGACCGATGCCGGCTTCGACCGCCTCTACGCGGCCTGGATTGCCGATGCCGATGTCTTCGACCGCCTGCGTGCCGCCAACCCAGCCGCGACCCGGGCGATCCTGGAGCGGTTCGACGAGGCCCGCGACCGTGGCCTGTGGCACAGCCGGCGCAACGCGCTGCCGGCCGACGCGCTGATGCCGGAGGCCGCCGAATGAGCGCCTCCACCCATCGCAGGGTTCTGCCCCAGGCGCCCGCGCGCCGGGGCTGGTGCCCGGGGCTCAGCCGCCCGATGCCCACCGGCGACGGCCTGCTCGCCCGGGTGCATCCGCCGCTCGGGATCCTGACCCTGGCGCAAGCACACGCTGTAGCCGACGGCGCGCGTCGCTTCGGCAATGGCCATCTCGACCTCACCGCCCGCGCCAACCTCCAGATCCGCGGCGTGTCCGAGGCGACGCGCACGCCGCTCGCCCGGCTGCTGGAAACCGCCGGCCTCGGCGACGCGCGCAGCGATGGCGGTCCGCAGCGGCTGACGCTCACCAGCCCGCTCGCCGGCCGCGATCCCGCGGAAACGCTCGATGTGCCGGCCCTTGCGCGTGCCGTGGAGGCGGCGGGACTCGCGGTGGCGGGGTTGCCGGCCAAGACGCTGGTGGTGGTCGAAGGGCGCCTGGGTGCGGAGGTGCCTGAGGGCGATGTCCGTGTGTTCCCCTATGCCGCCGGCGATGTCGGGATTGCAGTCGCCATGGAGCACGGTCTTCACGATCTCGTCGCCTGTACCCGAGAGGAGGCACCGGCGGCGGTCGCAGCGCTGCTGAACGCCTTCGCCCGGACCGGCCGGCGGCGGATGCGCGATCTGTCGCCCGATGAGTTTGGCGCGGTGGAGAATGCCGTTCGGCTCGCGATGCAGGTGCAAGTCCCCCCTCCCATGCGGGAGAGTGGGTGCGGTAGAGTCTCTCCGCAGGGAGCGCCTTTCTCGCCGCTGACAGGCGTCACATCTTTGGCGCCGGGCCAATCAATGCTCGCCGTGGATGCGCCGTTCGGTCGCTGCACAGCCGCTGCCCTCGACCACCTCGTGGACCTTGCCGCTCGCCTCGGTGCCGGGGAGATCCGCTTGTCCCCGGCTCGCGGCTTCGTGTTGCTGCCGCGTCAGGATCCGTCCGCCGCCGATCTCACCGCTCTGGCCCGAACCTTCATCATCGCCTCCGATGATCCGCGGCGCAGCGTCGCCGCCTGTACGGGCGCGCCGGCCTGCGCCTCCGGATCGACGCCGACGCTCGTGGATGCCGCGCTTCTCGCGACGATATTCGCGCCACTCGGCCTGGAGGGGCGCGTGGCCCACGTCTCCGGCTGTGCCAAGGGCTGCGCCCGGCCGGGCCCGGCCGACCTGACCCTGGTCGGCCGGGATGGGCTCTACGGCGCCGTCATCGGCGGCTCGCCGGGCGATGAGCCGGCGATGCACCTCCCTATCGAGGCGGTGATGGAGCGGTTAGGAAGGGCCAAGACAGTCGGGCTCGCCGCCGCCTTCGCGCCGGAGAACACCGTGACGGAATTTGGGAGGTACGAGAGACCGGCATGAGCGCGAGCCAGAACGCCCTGCGCCAGGCAGGTTCGGAGCCGGAGGCGGCCTCCCGGTACGACTATATCCGTGACGGTGCGGCGATCTACGCCCGCTCCTTCGCGATGATCCGGGCCGAGGCCGACCTCGCGCGCTGGTCGGGTGCGGCCGAGCGCGTCGTCGTCCGGATGATCCATGCCTGCGGCATGACCGACCTCCCGGTAGACGTGGAGATGTCGGATGGGTTCGCCGAGGCGGGGGTCGCGGCGCTCCAGGCCGGCGCCCCGATCCTGTGCGATGTCCGGATGGTCGCCGACGGCGTCACCCGGACACGGCTGCCCGCCAAGAACGCGGTGATCTGCACGCTGGGCGATCCGCGCGTGCCGGACCTCGCCAAGAGCCTGGGCACCACCCGCTCGGCCGCCGCCATGGAACTGTGGCGGGAGCACCTGCCGGGCAGCATCGTCGCGGTCGGCAACGCCCCCACCGCCCTGTTCCGCCTGCTCGAACTGCTCGACGCCGGCGTGCCGCCCCCGGCCGCCGTGATCGGCATCCCGGTGGGCTTCGTCGGCGCGGCCGAATCGAAGGATGCCCTGGCCCGGGACGGCCGGGTGCCGTTCGTGGTCGTCCACGGCCGGCGCGGCGGCAGCGCGATGACCGCGGCGGCGGTCAACGCGCTCGCCAGCGAGGTCGAGTGATGGACGGGTTCGAGCGCGTCGAAGCCCCCGTCGAGGAGATCCCCGCGATCGCCGTGACCGGCACCCTCTACGGGGTCGGCATGGGCCCGGGCGACCCGGAACTGCTCACCGTGAAGGCGCAGCGCATCCTGATGCGCGCACAGGTGCTGGTGCATTTCTGCAAGCGTGGCCGGCGTGGCAACGCCCGTACCATCGCGGACGCGATCCTGCGCGACCCCGCCCGCGAGATGCCCCTCGCCTACCCCTACACCACCGAGATCCACCCGGAGCACCCGGATTACGTGGCGGCGTTGGCCGCCTTCTACGACGACGCAGCCGGCCAGCTCGCCGACCATCTCGGCGCCGGGCGCGACGTCGCGATCCTTTCGGAGGGCGACCCGTTCTTCTACGGTTCGTTCATGCACCTGTGGCGGCGCCTCAAGGACCGCTTCCCCGTGGAGGTGGTGCCGGGCGTCACCGGCATGTCGGGCTGCTGGACTCGGGCCGGCACGCCGATCACCTGGGGCGACGACATCCTCACGGTCCTGCCGGCCACGCTGCCGCTGGACGCGCTCACCGAGCGCCTGCGCGGCACCGACGCCGCCGTATTGATGAAGCTCGGCCGGCACTTGCCGAAGGTGCGGGCTGCGCTCACCGCCGCAGGGCTGCTGAACCGGGCCGTCTATGTCGAGCGCGGCACCATGGCGGGCGAGCGCGTGGTGATGCTCGCCGACAAGGCCGACGACGAGGCGCCCTACTTCTCGATGGTCCTCCTGCCCGGCGAGGGGCGTCGGCCGTGAGCGGCAGCGTCACGGTGGTCGGCCTCGGCCCCGGGGATCCCGGGTTGCTGACCGAGTCCGCCCGCCGGGCCCTCGACGCCGCGCAGGATCTGATCGGCTACTTTCCCTACGTGGCGCGCGTGCCCGAGCGCCCGGACCTCATCCGTCACGCCAGCGACAACCGCGTCGAAGTGGACCGCGCCCGCCACGCCCTGCAGCTCGCCGCCTCCGGGAGGCGGGTGGCGGTGGTGTCCGGCGGCGATCCGGGCGTTTTTGCCATGGCCTCGGCCGTGTTCGAGGCGGTGGAGCACGGCGAGCCCGGATGGCGCGACCTGACCATCACGGTCGAGCCGGGGATCACCGCGATGCTGGCCGCCGCCGCCCGGCTTGGCGCGCCGCTGGGCGGCGATTTCTGCGCCCTGTCGCTTTCGGATAACCTGAAGCCCTGGCCGGTGGTGACCGCCCGGCTCGACGCGGTGCTGCGCGCCGACTTCGTGATCGCGCTCTACAACCCGATCTCGGCCGCCCGGCCCTGGCAGCTCGGCGCCGCCTTCGATCTCGCCGCCGGGATCCGGGCGCCCGAGACGCCGGTGATGTTCGCCCGCGCGATCAGCCGGCCGGACGAGGCGATCCGGGTCTCGACGCTGGCCGAAGCGCATGCCGTACCGGCCGACATGGCCACGATGGTGATCCTCGGCGCCTCCACCACGCGGCTGATCCCACGGTCCGGCGGCGTGCCGTTCGTCTACACGTCGCGCAAGGTCGCGGGCCCGGCATGAATGCCGGTCTCGAGCCAGCGCAGAGCGCCCGCGGCGTCGGGGACGCTCGGCACGTCCGGCTTCTCCGGCCGGCGCACCATCACCACCGGGATCGCGAGGCTGCGCGCCGCCGCGATCTTGCCGTAGGTCGCCGCACCGCCGGAATTCTTGCTGACCAGGATCTCGGTGCCGGTGGCACGCATCAGCGCGGCCTCGGCCGTCGCGTCGAACGGGCCCCGCGCCTCGATGGCCGTGAGGTCCGGCACGGGCAGAGCCGACCCGAGCGGCTCGACGCTCCGGGCCAGATAACTGTGCTGCGGCGCCACCGCGAAGGCGCCGGCCTCCTGACGGCCGATCGTCAGGAACACGCGCCGGGGCGCCGGCCCGAGGGCCGCGACCGCCTGTTCCATGGTCGCCACCTCGGTCCAAAGGTCGCCCGCCTCGCGGCGCCAGCCCGGCCGGCGGATCGCCAGCAGCGGCACCCCTGCGGCCTCCGCGGCGGCGGCGGCGTTGGCCGAGATGGTCGCCGCGAACGGGTGCGTCGCGTCGATCAGGCGATCGATAGCCCCCGCGCGCAGATAATCGGCGAGGCCCACGGCGCCACCGAACCCGCCGATCCGGGTCGGCACCGGCTCGGCCTTCGGGGCCGCGGTCCGGCCGGCCAGCGACAGCGTTACGGCGTACGCGTTCCGGTCGGCCAGCGCCCGGGCCAAGGCGCTCGCCTCGCCGGTGCCGCCGAGGATCAGGATTCGCATCGCACCGCGGTTCATGGGGGTCTTGTCCATGAGCGCTGATGCCCTGTCGAGCCACCGCTGGCTATCGATCGTCGGCATCGGCGAGGATGGACGCTCGGGCCTCGCGCCGGCGGCTGCCGCGGCGCTCGATGCCGCGCAGGTCGTGTATGGCGGGCGGCGCCACCTCGCCCTGGCCGCCCCCCTCGACGCCGAGACCCGGACCTGGCCGAGCCCGATCCACGACGCCTATCCGGAGATCCTGGCCCGGCGTGGACGGCCGACCTGCATCCTCGCGACCGGCGACCCGTTCCACTACGGCATCGGCGCCGAGATTGCCCAGCTGGTGCCACCCACCGAAATCCGCGCCTTCCCGCAGCCCTCCGCCTTCAGTCTCGCCTGCGCGCGGCTCGGCTGGCCGCTGGCCGAATGTGGTCTCGTCACCCTGCACGGGCGGGCTCTGGCGCGGATAGTGCCCCACATCCAGCCAGGGGCCCGGCTCCTGGTCTTGTCCTGGGACGGCACCACACCGTCGGCGCTGGCGGGGCTGCTCACCGAGCGCGGCTTCGGCGCCTCGACCATGACGGTGCTGGAGGCGATGGGCGGCCCGCGCGAGCGGGTCCGCGAGGGCCGGGCCGATGGCTTCGACCTCGGTACGATCGACCCGCTCAACACCGTGGCCATCGCGGTGGCAGGCGCAGGACAGGCCCTACCGCTGGCGCCCGGCCTCGACGACGGGCTGTTCGAGAATGACGGGCAGCTGACCAAGGCCGAGATCCGCGCCCTGACGCTGGCGGCTCTGCAGCCGCATCCGGGCCAGCATCTCTGGGATGTCGGGGCCGGGGCGGGATCCATCGCGATCGAGTGGATGCTGCGCCATCCGAGCCTGCGCGCCACCGCCATCGAGGCTCGGCCGGACCGGGCCGAGCGGATCCTCCGGAATGCTCAGGCCCTCGGGGTTCCGGACCTGTCGGTGGTCACAGGCGCAGCCCCGGCAGCCCTAGCCCGTTTAGCCGCCCCGGACGCGGTCTTTATCGGCGGCGGCGTTTCCGAGGCGGGGGTTCTGGCGGATACGCTCGGTTCCCTCCGGCCGGGCGGGCGCTGCGTGGCCAACGCGGTCACGATCCAGGGCGAGGCGGCGCTGCTCGCGGCCTTCGCCCAACATGGCGGAAGCCTGCGGCGCTTCGCGGTCGATCGGGCGAGCCCGGTGGGGGGGATGCACGGCTGGCGTCCCGCGATGCCGGTGACCCAATGGGCCTGGACCAAGCCATGACCGACCCGCTCGTAGCCGGGATCGGGTTCCGGCGCGGCACCGGCGCCGACGAGATCGCCGCCCTCATCGCCCGCGCCCTCGGTGCCGTCGGTGCCGCCCGGACCGATCTGACGGCCATCGCCACGGCGTCAGACAGGGCCGCGGAACCGTCTATCTGCGCGGCGGCGGCGGCGTTCGGTCTTTCGCCCTGGCCGGTCGAACCGGCAGCCCTGGAAGCCTGCGACCCAAAAGTCGTCACGCGCTCGGCCCGGATCGAGCGCCTGCGCGGCGTCGGCTCGCTGGCCGAGGCGGCCGCCCTGGCGGCGGCGGGTTCCGAGAGCCGCCTCGCCCTTCCCCGCATCGCCAGCGCCGGCGCAACCTGCGCCCTCGCGATCCCGCACCAGACCGCTCGGCACCCATGACCGTCCACTTCATCGGCGCCGGACCCGGCGCTGCCGACCTGATCACGGTGCGCGGGCGCGACCGCATCGCCGCCTGCCCGGTCTGCCTCTACGCCGGATCGCTGGTGGCGCCCGAGATTTTGGGCTGGTGCCCGCCGGGCGCCCGCATCGTCGACACCGCACCCCTCGATCTCGACGCGATCATGGCTGAGATCGAGACCGCGAATGCGGGCGGGCACGACGTGGCGCGGCTGCATTCGGGCGATCTGTCGATCTGGAGCGCGCTCGCCGAGCAGATGCGCCGGCTCGACCGGCTCGGCATCGCCTACACGGTGACGCCGGGCGTCCCGGCCTTCGCGGCCGCCGCCGCGATGCTGCGCCGGGAGCTGACGGTGCCGGGCGTATCGCAATCCGTCGTGCTGACCCGCACCTCGGGCCGGGCGAGCGCGATGCCGGAGCGCGAGACGCTTGCCGCCTTCGCGGCGACCGGGGCGACGCTGGCGGTGCATCTCTCGATCCATGTGATCGAGAAGGTCGCGGCCGAGCTGATCCCATTCTACGGCGCGTCCTGCCCGGCGGCGGTGGTGTTCCGCGCCTCGTGGCCGGATGAGCGGGCGCTGACCGGCGACCTCGCCGGGCTCCCCGCCCTCGTGGCGGGGGCCGGTCTCGAACGCACCGCCCTGATCCTCGTCGGGCCGGCGCTCGGCGCAGCCGACTTCCGGGAAAGCGCGCTCTACGCCCCCGATTACGACCGGCGCTACAGGCCGGGCGGGACCGTGGGGGGCGCGGTATGAGCGCCCCCGGCCTGCTGGTGGCCGCCCCGCGCTCGAGCTCGGGCAAGACCATCGTCACCCTCGCGCTGATGCGCGCGCTGACCCGGCGGGGCCTGCGTGTCCGCGGTGCCAAATGCGGTCCGGACTACATCGATCCCGCCTTCCACCGGGCGGCGACCGGCCAGCCGAGCTTCAACCTCGACAGCTTCGCCATGGCGCCCGGGCTCCTCGACGCGCTGGCGGGCGAGACGGCCGCGCGGGCCGATATCGTGGTCGCCGAGGGCTCCATGGGCCTGTTCGACGGGGTCCGGGCCGCGGAGAACCGGACCGGGGCGAACGCCGACATCGCGGCCCGCTTCGGCTGGCCGGTGGTACTGGTGATCGACGTGTCCGGCGCGGCGCAATCGGCCGCCGCCGTGGCGCTCGGCTGCACGCTCTACGACCCGCGAATCCGTATAGCCGGGGTGATCCTCAACAAGGTTGCGAGCGCCCGCCACCGCCGGCTCGTGGAGGCCGGTCTTGAGCGCGTCGGTCTCCCGGTGCTCGGCGCCCTGATGCGCGATACCGAGCTGGTCCTGCCCGAGCGGCACCTCGGCCTCGTCCAGGCGGGCGAGACGGCCGACCTGGAGGCGCGGCTCGACCGGCTCGCCGACCTGGCCGAGGTGGGCATCGACCTCGACGCCGTCATCGCCTGCGCCGGCGGCAGCGCCCCGTCGTCGGTGGGCGTGTTGCCGCGACCGCCCGGGCAACGGATCGCGGTGGCCCGGGACGCGGCGTTCAGCTTCCTTTACCCGCATCTCGAAGCCGGATGGCAGCTGGCCGGGGCCGAGATCGTCCCGTTCTCACCCCTCGCCGACGAAGCGCCGCCGGAAGCGTGCGACGCCTGCTGGCTGCCCGGCGGGTATCCGGAATTGCATGCCGGGCAACTCGCTGCCGCGACCCGCTTCCTCGACGGCCTGCGCGCCTTCGCGGCGACACGGCCGGTCCACGGGGAGTGCGGCGGCTACATGGTCCTGGGTCGGACGCTCGAGGATGCGGATGGCAACACCCACGCCATGGCGGGGCTGCTGCCGGTCGCCACCTCGTACCGCAAGCGCAAGCTGCATCTCGGCTATCGTGTCGCCCGCCTCAGCAGCGACGGTCCGCTGGGCCACCGCGGCGCCCGGATCGTGGGCCACGAGTTCCACTATGCCAGCGAGCTGTCACCCTCCGCCGCGGAGGCGGACGCCCTTGCTCGCGTCACCGATGCGGAAGGCACGGATCAAGGCTTGGCCGGGCACCGGGTGGGCCTGGTGGGCGGAAGCTTCTTCCACCTCATCGCGGCCGAGGAGCTCTAAGAGGCACTCAGCGTGCGGGATCGTCGCGGCCGAAACGCGATCGATTTGATTGCCTGATGTGTACGGGACCGCCCCGGTCGAAACCGTTCAGACCGGATCGGCTGCGGGCGGTACGGTGCGGGCCTGCGCCAGCCGCGCGGCGCTCCGGACCAGCGCCAGGACGTCCCGGCGCATCTGCTCGTCCTCGATCAGCGCGTAGGCGCGCAGCAACTCGATCGCCCCGTGGGCGCTGAGGAAGCCGAACACGTCCTCCTGGGCGTTCTCGCGGGGCTCGCTCTCCTCGAAGAAGGCCGACACCGGCACCTCGAGCAGGCGCGCGATCTCGCGCAGCCGGCCCGCACCGACCCGGTTCTGGCCCTTCTCGTATTTCTGAACCTGCTGGAACGTGACGCCGACGGCGTTGCCGAGCGCGGTCTGGCTGAGGCCGCGGGCCTTCCGCAGCGCGGTGATGCGAATACCGACCAGACGATCGACGTCGGTGGTCTGCTTCGGCATGATCTGACTGGTCACGTCCTTGTCCGCGCTTTGAACAGCGTCCCCTTGCGGATCCGGTGTTCTCGCCTCGCCATCGCGCCGCTTCACCGTCCGACCCTCAATCTCATAACGCGCCTATACCTAACGTGCGGTGCCGCACGCTAGAGCAGCAACCGAATGCATTGCAAACGGTACCGGCTCTAAGCCCTTATTGTCACTTGCTCCCGTGCGCCGAACAAATTTTCGCGTCGATTGCGAGCGGTATAGCAATCGGATGACACCCCGACTGCGACACAATATGGACCGTCCCGCAATTGGACACGAAGTTGTTAAGCTCCGCAAGTCTAAGCATACATCTTGTGGTTTAACCTGGCGTATCTTCGAAACATTGTTGCTGAAATGTCGATCGGATAAGTCTGCGCAGAGCTTCGCGCGCGCCCCGTCGCCGCAGCAGGGCTCGCCCGGACCGGCTTCAGGGCCTAAATTCAGCCTCTCAACGGAGAACAGCATGTTTATCGCGATGAATCGCTTCAAGGTCGTTAAGGATGCGACCGAGGACTTCGAGGCCGTCTGGCTCGGGCGCGACAGCCATCTCGGCGAGATGGATGGCTTCGTCGAATTCCACCTGTTGCGTGGGCCGGAGCAGGAGGATCATGTCCTCTACGCCTCCCACACCGTCTGGCGCTCGCGCGCCGAATTCGAGGCCTGGACGCGCTCCGAGCAGTTCCGCAAGGCGCACAGCCGGGCCCCTTCGACCAAGCCGCTGTATCTCGGACACCCGCAATTCGAGGGCTTCGAGATGGTGCAGACCGTCGGCGGCGCCGAGACCGCGAAGCAGGCCGCCACCGCCTGACGTTGCAGATACTGCCTTCATGACCCGCCGCCGGACCGAAATGTGGTCTGGCGGCGTGACGACGTAAGGTTGGGCGACCCCGTCGACGGCCGCGCGCAGGAACCGCGCCGCCCCTGTGTCCGGGATACCGCGAGACTCGGCCAAGCTTCTTGGTCCGCCAGAATTCAACCCTTCAGCAACGTCCCGGCATTACCACGCAACTGCTGGTATCAAGCCGTCGAACGGTCACGCACTGCATGTCTCCGTATTCTGGTGACTCAGCATTTACCATGTATTGCCGACCGGCAGACGTTCGCTTACATGGGCGGCCACCCCGAAGCAGCCGGACTACCGGATTTCGCGGCTCACCCCTTGCTCCGTCATCGGCAGATGCCGGCGCTGAAATCTTTCGTGTTTCAGACCGGTACAAAGTCCGATCAAACCGGGACGCGGCGGGCAACATGTTTCACGAGCGGGTTCCGGAGACGTTCCAGCCCCTTCCGACTTCGGCCGAACGCCGTCGCAGCGTGTGGTCGGCGCTCCTGCCGCGCCGCGGTCGGGCGTTCGCGCGAATCGTGATGTCGTCGTCGCTGGCCGCGGCCGAGATCGCGGCGATCGTCGCCGTCATCCTGGCCGTCGAGTTCGGCTACCAGCTCGCCTTCGAGGGCGACAGCGTGTGGGTGACCGCCTTCCGGGGCCTGCGCCTGGCCGCGCTGCTCAGCGCGATCATCGTCTCTTCGAACATCCTGCGCGAGGATTACAGCCTCGACGGCATCATGGCGCAGAAGCTGAACGTCCAGCGCATAGCCTCGCTCTGGCTGGTCGCCTGGGCGGCGGTACTTGTGGTCGGCTTCCTCACCAAGACGACCAACGATTACTCGCGCATCGTCTCGATCACGGCGTTCCTGCTCGGCCTGCCGGCTCTCCTCCTGACCCGCACCGTGGCGACCCGCCTGGTGCGCCGGAGCCTGACGGCGGGATCGGCCTCGGCCAGCCGCGTCCACCTTGTGGGGTACGAGGAAGACATCGCCCGGTTCTACGCCAGCCACGAGGCCGAGCAGCTCGGGTCCCGGATCGTCGGCACCAGTTACCTGCGCCGGGTCGATCCGGGCGCCGACACCGTGTCGCGGCACGATCAGCTCCAGGAGGATCTCGACCTCGCCGTGTCGGTGGTCCGGTTCCTGCGCCCGGACGACGTGTTCGTGCTGGTGCCGTGGACCGACACAGCCGAGGTCGAGCGCTGCATCGACGCGTTCCTGCGGGTACCGTCGGCCCTGCACCTGCGGCCCGGCAGCGTCCTCGACCGGTTCCCCGACATGCAGGTCGCCCGGGTCGGCGGCGTCTCCGGCATCAATATCGGACGCCGGCCGCTCAACGTGACCGAGATCCTGCTTAAGCGCGCCCTCGACCTCACGGTGGCGGCGATCGCCCTGGTGTCGCTGTCGCCGCTGCTCGCGGCCATCGCCGTGGCGATCAAGCTCGACAGCCCGGGTCCGGTCTTCTTCCGCCAGAAGCGCTACGGCTTCAACCAGCAGCCCTTCGGCGTGTTCAAGTTCCGGTCGATGAGAGCGGACGCCAACGCGGTGTTCAAGCAGGCGACCCGCAACGACAGCCGCATCACGCAGGTCGGCGCGATCCTGCGGCGGACCAATCTCGACGAGCTGCCGCAGCTCCTGAACGTCCTCAAGGGTGAGATGTCGCTGGTCGGCCCGCGCCCCCACGCCCTGGCGCATGACCGCAGCTTCGAGCGGCGGATCGCGCTCTACGCCCGGCGGCACAACGTGCGCCCCGGCATCACCGGCTGGGCCCAGGTCAACGGCTATCGCGGCGAGACCCTGACCGACCTCGACATGGAACGTCGCGTCGCCTGCGACCTGCACTACATCGACAACTGGTCGATCTGGTTCGATCTCCAGATCATGGTCCAGACCATCGTCTCGCGGCGGGCCTACAAGAACGCGCGCTGAACGACCCGGGACGCGCCTCAGGTTTCCTGAGCACGCTCCCGGCAGGCCCCGCAATCACCCTCGACTTCCAGGATGCTGTGGGCCGGCGTGAAGCCCGCCCGCTTCAAGGTGCGGCCGAGGCCGTCTTCCAGTTCCTCGGACGAGGCCTCGTCGACGCCGCCGCAGGTGCGGCAGATCAGGAACACGACCCCCTCCCCCGGGGCATGCCCGTGGGCGCAGGGGATGAACGCGTTGCGGCTTGCGATCCGGTGGACCAGGCCCTGCTGCATGAGGAAGTCCAGGGCGCGGTAGACCGAGACCGGCGCCACGCGCTTGCCCGGCGCACTGAGCTTCTCGGCGATGTCGTAGGCGCCCTGGGCTTTCCCGGCCTCCGCCACCGCTTCCATCACCTCACGGCGCAGCGGCGTGAATTGCAGCCCGCGCTCGCGACAGACGGCTTCCGCCCGCGCGAGCATGTCGCCGACGCCCGCCTGGCACGCGTCGTGACCCTCGTGACGGTGCATGATCGCTCCAACCCCGAAACCGCCAGTTGTCCGGCGGGTTTGTTACAGTGTATCACCGCGGCCCCGGAACGCACCAGTAGCCCGACCGGTCCCCGCGCCGGCCCGAGCGCGCGACGAGGACGTCTTGCCCCCGATTTCCAGCCCACGCCAAGCGGCTCCGCGATCCCTGTTCCGCAGCGGCATCGGCCCACGCCTCGCCCTGGCGGTGACGCTGTCGGTCGTGGTCTGGCTGGCGATCGCCTGGGCGCTGGCCGCATGAGCGACCGTCCCGCCATGCAGGATGCGATCCGGCTGGTCGGCCTGACCCTCGGCTACGATCGGCATCCGGCAATCCACCACCTGTCGGGGACCGTGCGCGCCGGCGACCTGCTGGCGCTGGTCGGGCCGAACGGCGCCGGCAAGTCGACCCTGCTCAAGGGCATGGCCGGCGAGATCCGCTGCCTCGAAGGGTATATCGAGCGCTCGGGCGCCCTCGCCTACCTGCCCCAGGCCGACGAGATCGACCGGAGCTTTCCGCTGAGCGTGATGGACCTCGCCGGCATGGGCCTGTGGCGGAAGGCCGGATCCTGGCGCAGCCTGGGCCGGCGTCGGCCGGAGATCGCGGCGGCCCTCGAGGCGGTCGGGCTAGGCGGCTTCGAGGCGCGCCCGATCAGCACCCTCTCGGGCGGGCAGTTCCGGCGGGCCCTGTTCGCCCGCCTGATCCTGCAGGATTGCCCGGTGATGCTCCTCGACGAGCCGTTCACCGGGATCGACAACCGCACCGTGGACGACCTGCTGGCGCTGATCCGGCTCTGGCACGGCCAGGGCCGTACCGTCGTCGCCGCTCTGCACGACCTGTCCCAGGTGCGCGAGCATTTCCCGACCACGCTCCTGCTGGCCCGGGAAGCCGTGGCCTGGGGGCCGACCGCCCGAGTCCTGACGCCGGAGAACCTGGCGCGTGCGCGCAACCTCTCCGAAGCCTGGGATGAGGACGCGCCGGTCTGCATCGGGCCCCGGACAGCCGACGCGCGCGGGCATGATCACGGGTCGCACGGCCCGGACGCCCACGATCATCATCACGAGGACGCGGCGTGATCGATCCGTTCGGGCCGCTTCTGGCGCCCTTCGTGGAGTTCGGCTTCATGCGCCGGGCGCTGGCGGGCTGCCTCGCTCTGTCGGTCTCTGCGCCGCCGGTCGGGGTCTTCTTGACCCTGCGCCGGATGAGCCTGATGAGCGACGCGATGAGCCACGCGATCCTGCCGGGTGCCGCAGCCGGCTTCCTGGTCGCCGGCCTGTCGCTGCCGGCGATGACGCTTGGCGGACTGGTCGCCGGGCTGGCGGTGGCGCTTCTCGCCGGCGCGGTCACCCGGGCCACGGTGGTGCGCGAGGATTCGAACCTCGCAGCCTTCTACCTGATCTCGCTGGCCGGCGGCGTTCTGCTGGTCTCCCTGCGCGGCTCGCAGATCGACCTGATGCACTTCCTGTTCGGCTCGGTGCTGGCCCTCGACGACGCCGCGCTGATCCTGCTCGGCGGCATCAGCACGCTGACCCTGGTGGTGCTCGCCGCGATCTACCGGCCGCTGGTGATGGAATGCGTCGATCCGCTGTTCCTGCGCACGGTGAGCCGCAGCGGCGGCCCGGTGCATCTCGCCTTCCTGGCGCTGGTGGTGGTGAACCTCGTCGGCGGCTTCCAGGCGCTCGGGACCCTGCTGGCGGTCGGGCTGATGCTGCTGCCGGCCGTGGCGGCCCGATTCTGGGCGCGCGACCTGGGCGGCCTGATCCCGATCTCGATGCTGATCGCCGCGGTGGCGAGCGTGACCGGGCTCAGCCTGTCCTACCAGCTCGACCTGCCGAGCGGCCCGGCCATCGTGCTCGCCGCCGGCGCGCTCTACATCGTCTCGATGCTCGCCGGCCCGCGCGGCGGCCTGCTCCGCCGCCTCGTCCGGCCGCGGCACCTGGAAGCCTGATCAGGCCTGATCTTTCAGGGCGGCCAAGCCCTCGCGATAGGTCGGGTACGCCAGCGCGACGCCGAGTTCGTCGCGGATCAGCCGGTTCCGCACGCGCTTGTTCTCGCCGTAGAAGCTGCGCGCCATCGGTGACAGGTCGGCGGTCTCGAAGTCGACCTCCGGGGGCAGCGGCAAGCTGGCGAGCGCCGCGGCGTGCTCGGTCACGGTCTGAGGCGGCGCCGGCTCGTCGTCGGTGACGTTGTAGACCGCCCCCGGCCTCGGACGGTCGAGCGAGGCCATCAGGGTCGTGGCGATGTCGTCGACATGGATGCGGTTGAAGACCTGGCCCGCCTTCACGATGCGTTGAGACCGGCCCTCGCGCAGCTTCACGATCGGGTTGCGCCCCGGGCCGTAGATGCCCGACAGCCGGAACACCTGCACGGCCTTGCCGGTCCGGGCGCCGAGATTGAACCAGGCCGCCTCGGCCTCGAGCCGGATCCGGGAGCGGGCGCTGCGCGGCGCGGCCGGCGTGGCCTCGTCGATCCAGGCGCCACCCTGGTCGCCGTACACGCCGATGGTCGAGAGATAGCCAATCCAGCCGACCCGGCTCGCCGCGATCGCGTCCTCGTAGCGCCGGAGCACCGGGTCGCCCCGCTCGGAGGGGGGCGCCGAGACGAGGAGCGCGTCGGTGTCGGCGAGGTCGTCGGCGATCCGGGGATCGTCCGCCTCCGGCCCGAAGGCTCGCATGGTGAAGCCGGTCTCGGTGGCGATGCGCGCGGCACTCGCCGGGTCGGTGACGGTGCCCCGCACCGTCTGGAAGCGGTCGCGCGCCCGCTCGGCAAAACGGCGGCCGGTGAAGCCGAGCCCGAAGATGAAGAGATTCATGCCCGGGATGTCTCGCCGGTCCGGAGTTCCGTCAAGGCGGTGGCGGCGATCCACTCGCTGCGAACGTGAGAATCCGTCTCGGCTGCTTCGTGCTGTTGGCGCAGTGCCTGAACGGAGGCGGGCTCCAGCAGGCGGCCGCAGGCCCACACCGCCATGCCCCGCACCAGCGGCGAGGCGTCCGCAAGCCGCGCGATCGCCGCATCCGCGAGGTGGGGATCGCCGGAATTGCCGACTGCGATCATGACGTTCCGCAGGAACCGGTCCCGGCCGGTGCGCTTCACCGGGGTTCCGGCGAACAGTTTCCGGAAGGCCGCGTCGTCCAATCCGGCGAGGTCCGCCAGCGCCGGAGCGGCGAGGTCGGCCCGGGCAGCAAAGTGGGCATCGGCCGCGGTCCGGGCGAACTTGTTCCAGGGGCAGACCGCCAGGCAATCGTCGCAGCCGAACACGCGGTTGCCGATCGCCGTCCGGAACTCCGTCGCGATCGGCCCGGCATGTTCGATGGTGAGGTACGAGATGCAGCGCCGCGCATCGAGCCGGTACGGAGCCGGGAAGGCGTCGGTCGGGCAGATGTCCAGGCAGGCCCGGCAGGAGCCGCAATGGCCGCGCCCGGGATCGTCGGGCTCGAACTCGGCGCTGGTGTAGATCGCGCCCAGGAGCAGCCAGTTGCCGTGCTCCCGGGAGAGCAGCACCGTGTGCTTGCCCTGCCAGCCGAGCCCGGCCGCCTCGGCAAGCGTCTTCTCCATCACCGGGGCGGTGTCGCAAAACACCTTCACCCGGACGTCGCCCTTGGCCGACAGGTAGCCCCCCAGTTCCTTCAGGCGGCCTTTCAAAACGTCGTGATAATCCCGGCGGCGGGCATAGGCCGCGATCGCGCCGCGCTCCTTCAGGGCCACGAGTTCGAGCGGATCGTCGTCCGGGCGGTAGCTCATGGCGAAGACCAGGATGCTGCGCAGGCCCGACCAGAGGCCGACGGGGCTCGCGCGCTGGTCGGCGCGGTCCGCCATCCAGTCCATCGTGCCGTGGGCGCCTTCCTCCAGCCAGGACGACAGGCGCGCGGGCAGGTCCGGGAGCCGGTCGGGCCGCGTCACCCGCATCCCGCAGAAGCCGAGATGGCGCGCCCGCCCCTCGACGAGGCGGCGCAGGTCGGCACCGTGATAGGTCCGTCGTGCGCTCAGAAATCCAGATCCGCGTAATGGGCCGCCGGTGGCATGCCGGCCACCCGGTCGGCCAGCAGCCCCCGGAACGAGGGCCGCGACTTGACCCGGGCATACCAGTTGCGGGCCATCTCGTCCTCGTCCCACGGCACGTCGCCGAGATAGTCGGCGCAGGAGAGGTGGGCGGCGGCCGCGAGATCGGCATAGGTCAGGTTGTCGCCGGCGAGCCAGCGTCGGCGAGCGATGAGGTAGCCGATATACTTGAGATGGTAGCGCACGTTGGTGCGCGCCGCCCGAATCGCGTTCATGTCTGGCGGGCCGCCGCCCTCGTGCGCCGACATGAAGCGCTTCGAGATCTTCTCGTTGACCAGATAGCCGGTCACTTCGGAGTCGAACTTGATCAGGAACCAGTCCAGCAGGCGCCGGACCTCGACGCGCTCCACCGTGTCGTCCGGCAGCATGCGCCGGCCGGATAGCCCGAGGCCCCTCGTCTCGTCGAGGTATTCGGCGATGACGCCGGCGCCCGGCACGACCAGGCCGGTCTGCTCCAGCAGCACGGGCGTGGAGCCTGCCGGATTGATCAACAGGAAGTCGTCCCGGCGCTCCCACGGGCGCTCCTCGAACAGCGTCGGTTCGAGACCCATCTCGGCGAGCACGAGACGGATGAACCGGGAGTTCGCGCAGAAGGGGAAGTGGTAGAGCGTCGCCATTGAGGCCGTGAGGACAATGCGTTCAGACGGCGCGGACAGTCCCACGCCGGTCGTCGGCCCCGGCGCGTTAGATTTCGGCGCGCAGGACTTCAGAGCGAGCGTTATTGCTCGATCGTTGCCGAGCCCTTAACACGCGCGGCCCGCTCCGGTAACCGCTCGTCAACCCTGATGGGCGAAGCCTCCGGGCACATTCTTTGGACGGTTCGCGACGCGCCTGGTTCGGGCCGGCGTGCGCCCGCGGCGCGAGGCTCGACAATGGATCCGGTAAGCATCGGGAAGGCGGTCCTTCTCGCCCTGGTGGAGGGCGCGACCGAGTTCATCCCGGTCTCGTCCACCGGTCACCAGCTCCTGGTCGGCCACTTCATCGGCTTCCACTCCCCCAACAACACCTTCGAGGTGCTGATCCAGCTCGGGGCGATCCTGGCGATCCTGACGGTGTATTTCCGCCGCCTCGTCGGCATCGCCACCGCGCTCCCCACCAACCCGCAGGCTCGCCGCTTCGTGATCGGCATCCTGGTCGCCTTCCTGCCGGCCGCGATCATCGGCGGCCTCTTCTCGAAGGTGATCAAGGCCTACCTGTTCAACCCGTGGATCGTATGCGCGACGCTGGTGGCCGGCGGCCTGGTGCTTCTCGTCCTCGACGACACCGACCTCGAGGTTAAGAAGACCGACGTCTACGACTTCTCCCTGCCGATGGACCTGAAGATCGGCATCTTCCAGTGCCTGGCCATGATCCCGGGCGTGTCGCGCTCGGGCGCGACCATCGTGGGCGCGATGCTGATGGGCGCCGACAAGCGCTCGGCCACCGAGTTCTCGTTCTACCTGGCGATGCCGACCATGGCCGGCGCCTTCGCCAAGGACCTGTTCGACAATTACAAATTCCTCTCGCGCGACGATATCGGCCTGATCGTGATCGGCTTCATCGTGTCGTTCGTCTCGGCCCTGTTCGTGGTCCGCGTGCTGCTCGACTACGTGTCGCGCCACGGGTTCCGGCTGTTCGCCTGGTGGCGGATCATCGTCGGTGCATTGGGCTTCGCCGGGCTGATCATCCTCGGATAACAATCCTCGCCCAACAGGCGATTGCCTCCGGGCGAGCGGCGTGCGAGGCAAGTCCCCGAAAGCGGTGCACAAGACGCCGCGCCCGGGGATTTTCCGATGGACGACACACCGCTCGCCGACCTGTTCAAGCCCGCCGACCGGGCGCGCTGGCTCGGCCTCGTGGACAGCGTCCTGAAGGGCGCAGACTTCGAGAAACGGCTGGTCTCCCGGACGAGCGACGGTCTGCGGATCGAGCCGCTCTACGAGCGCGCCGCGCCGACCGCGCAACCGTTCCGGGAGCCCGGTCCCTGGCGCGTATCCCAGCGGGTCGATCATCCGGAGATCGCAATCGCCAACACCCAGGCGATGACCGACCTCGAAGGCGGCGCCGGCGCGCTGGCCCTGGTGTTCTCCGGCGCGGCTGGCGCCCGGGGCTACGGCCTGACCGCCCGCAGCGTCGAGGATCTCGACGCCGTGCTGAAGGGCGTGATGCTGCCGCTGATCGCCCTGCGGTTCGACGCGGGCGCGTCCGGCCTGGAGGTCGCCGGCTTGGTGAAGGGCCTCGCGGCCCGCCGCGGGGAAGACCTCTCCGCCTACGACCTCGACCTCGGCATCGATCCGGTCGGGACGCTCGCCGCCACCGGCAGCCTCGGCGCGGTGTGGTCCGAGATCGCCCCGCGGCTGGCCGCCACCGTCTCGGACCTCGAAGCCGCGGGCTTCACCGGCCGGGCGCTCCTGGCCGACGGACGGCCCTACCACGAGGCCGGGGCCGGCGAGGCGGCGGAGCTTGCCGCCGTCCTGTCCACCGCGGTGACCTACCTGCGTGCCCTGGAGGCCGCGGGCCACGACCTCGCCACCGCCCGCGACCGGATCTCGGTGCTGCTCGCCGCCGATGCCGACGAGTTCGTCACGGTGTCCAAGTTCCGCGCCCTGCGGCGGCTCTGGGCCCGGATCGAGCAGGCCTGCGGGCTGGATCCGAAGCCCCTGCGCCTCCATGCCGAGACCGCGTGGCGGATGATGACCCGGCGCGATCCGTTCGTGAACATCCTACGCACCGGCATGGCCGCCGCGTCGGCCGGAATGGGCGGCGCCGACAGCGTCACGGTCCTGCCCTACACCCTGGCGCTCGGCCTGCCCGACGCGTTCGCCCGCCGGGTGGCACGCAACAGCCAGATCGTCCTGCTCGAAGAATCCCATTTGGCGCGGGTCAGCGATCCGGCGGCCGGTGCGGGCGGGTTCGAGACGCTGACCGCCCAGCTCGCCGAGGCGGCCTGGGAGGCGTTCCAGGCGATCGAGGCCGAGGGCGGGATCGTCGCCTCCCTCAGCGTCGGCAAGCTGCAGCGGCGCATCGAGCTGACCCGCGAAGCCCGCGCCAAGGCCGTGGCCACCCGTCGCGAGGCCCTGACGGGCGCGAGCGAATTCCCGAACCTCGCCGAGAAGCCGGTCACCGTCCTGGACGTGAAGCCGGTGACCGCCGGCCCGGCCTCGAATTTCGGTTCCGGTTCGGCCGTCGCCTGCGATGCGCTGCCGGCGATCCGTCTGGCCGAGCCGTTCGAGGCGCTGCGCGACGCATCCGACGCCGTCCTGGCGAAATCCGGGCGCCGCCCCGCCGTGTTCCTCGCCAATCTCGGCACGGTCTCCGTTTTCAACGCCCGGGCGACCTTCGCGGCCAACGCCTTCGCGGCGGGCGGCATCGAGGCGGTGTCGAACGACGGCTTC
The DNA here is from genome assembly GCF_054818005.1 of Methylobacterium sp. CM6246. NCBI lineage: Bacteria > Pseudomonadati > Pseudomonadota > Alphaproteobacteria > Hyphomicrobiales > Methylobacteriaceae > Methylobacterium > Methylobacterium sp. CM6246. The sequence continues at coordinate 1,950,760 of NZ_JBTXKY010000001.1, read as the reverse complement.
ACGGACCCGACCGGCCTCGCGGCGGCTTTTCGGGAATCCGGCGCGCCGCTCGCCTGCATCTGCTCGACCGACGCTCTCTACGCCGAGCACGCGCTGGCGGCCGCAGAGGCCCTCAAGCAGGCCGGCGCCGGATCGATCTACGTCGCCGGCAAACCGGTGGACCTGATCGATCCCCTGAAGGCGGCGGGCGTCCACGCCTTCCTGCATGTCGGCTGCGATCTGGTGAGCCTGCTCGACGGTGCCCTCCGTGCCGCCGTTCGGCCGCCCGCCGCCTGAGACGATCACGAGACCGCCTGCCCCGATCATCGCCATGAGCCGACGCCGTTTCGGGTGCCTGACCGGCGCTGCTCTGATCCTCGGACTCGCGGTCCCCGCTGCGGCGACGCCGCGGGGCGTCCGGATTCCGGACCGGTTCGACGGCACTTCCCGGTTCGACGGCACTTCCCGGTTCGACGGCACCTGGAGCGTCGAGATCCTTACCGAATCCGGTCCCTGCGACCGGGCCTACCGATACCCGGTGCGCATCGAGCACGGGCAGGCCCGCTTCATGGGGACGGCCTTCGTCGTGCAGGGCAGCGTCGCCCGGAACGGTATTGTCCGGGGCTCCATCGCCAACGGTCTCGGCACCGCCGACGTCGCCGGCCGGCTCGGCGCGAACGGGTTCGGCGCCGGCACCTGGGTCGCGTCCGGCGCCCTCGCCTGCCGCGGCCGCTGGCGGGCCGAGCGGCGGCGCTGAGCGCGGTCGCGAAATCGTCCGCATCTTGCCCGAGATCGGGCGGATGCAACGTCCCGTCAGCCGCGATCCCGACGCAATCATGAGGGAATGCTGAACGCCATTCGGACACCCGACGAGGCCGCCCGCATGAAGTCCACGATCCTCGCCACCTTCGCCGTCCTCGCGCTGGCATCGACGGCTCAGGCGCGTCCCCACCGCCATCCCGCTGCCCCGGTGGTGAACAAGGCAGAGGCCGAGAAGGTGCTGGGTCCGCTGCGACAGGCGGCGACGGAATGCTTCGCCGAGACCGTGCTGGCGAACCCGAAGGCGACGGCCGAGGCCCGGGCCGGCCACTGGTACGAGGCGGTGGGCATCACCGGGTTCCTGTGCCGCCCGGAGGTGGCCGCGATGATCCAGGCCCATGACCGGCTCTACGGCGCGAAGACTGGTGAGCGCTACTTCAAGGGCGCCTACGTCAAGCATCTGGACCAGCAGCTCGCCGAGCACCTGCAGCCGATGCTGGCCCACAAGGCGGTCGCCAGCGCCGAGCCGCTGCCCGAGAAGGCGACCGACGGCGACGCCCCGGGCAACTGAGCGGGAACCACGCGCCGGCACCGCGCCTTCCCGGTGGAGGAGACGCGATGCCCTACGAGCTGCATTACTGGCCGATGATCCAGGGGCGCGGCGAGTTCGTCCGCCTCGCCTTCGAAGAGGCCGATGCCGACTATGTCGACATCGCGCGGCGGGACGACGAGGCCGGCGGCATCGAGCCGATGCTCGAGCGCCTCGCCGATCCGGGCAATCGTCGGCCGCCCTTCGCGCCGCCGTTCCTGCGCGACGGCGATGTTGTGATTGGACAGAGCACCGCGATCCTGCTGTATCTCGGGCCGCGCCTCGGCCTCGTCGGCGCATCCGAGGCGGACCGGATCTGGACCCATCAGCTGCAGCTCACCATCGCGGACGCGGTGGACGAGGCCCACGACACCCACCATCCCCTCGGGGTCGGCCTGTACTACGCCGACCAGAAGCCGGAGGCCGCGCGCCGGGCCGAAGGGTACCGCCAGGACCGCATCCCCAAATTTTTCGGGTATTTCGAGCGCGTGCTGGCGGCGAACGGGAGCGAACGCCTGGTCGGATCAAAGCTGTCCTACGCCGACCTATCCCTGTTCCAGCTGGTCGCCGGATTGCGCTACGCCTTCCCGAACGCATCCAATGCTGCCCTGCGAGACACGCCGCATGTCGCCCGGCTGCACGAAGCGGTGGCGCAGCGCCCGCGCATCGCCGCCTACCTGGCGAGCGACCGGCGCATCCCGTTCAACGAGGACGGGATCTTCCGCCGGTATCCCGAACTGGACCGTTGACGCGCCGAGTCACCGGGGCGGGTGGGCGATCAGGATGCTGGCCAGCCCGAGTGCGATGAGGCCCAGCACCAGCGACAGCAACCGCCAGAACAGCAGCGGATCGCGCTCCAGCAGCGACGCCCGTCGGGTCTCCGTGAAGGCCGGGTTGGGGTGCCGGAGATCGTGGACGAATTCCGAGAGCACCTGGTACCGCCGGGCGGGATCGGCATGCACGGCCTTGCGCAGCGCCCCGTCGACCCAGGCCGGCAGCAGCGGCCGGGCGTTGCGGGCCGAGACGTAGCGGAGCTTGCGCTGGGCCGCGCGCGTCAACGCCCGGGGCACCCGGTCACCGTAGGGCAGCCGGCCGGTGAGCATCTGGTACGTCATCACGCCCACCGCGAAGATGTCGGAGCCGGCCGTCGACGGCTCGCCCAGAAAGCCTTCCGGCGCCGTGTACTGCACGGTCCCCAGGATCTCGGCGGCATCGATCCGGGGATCGCCCTCCACCACCCCGGCCACCCGGGTGGCCCCGAAATCGATGACCTGGACGGTTCCGGCGGTGTCGATCAGGACGTTGTCGGGGCGCAGGTCCTGATGGACCATCTCCTTTCGGTGGAAGGCCTGCACGCCCTTGGCCATCTGCTCGACGAGGCCGCGCACCGCTTCCAACTCGGGCGCAGGGTGATCGCGCATCCACTGGGTCAGGGTCTGGCCCTCGACGTAGCGCATGACCGTGTAGAGGTGGCTGCGGCGGCGGCTCTGTGGATGGGCCTTGAGCACGTGCGGGCTGTCGATGCGCCGGGCGATCCACTCCTCCAGGGCGAACCGCTTGCGCTGGTTCGGGTCGTCGCGCAGATCGAGCGAAAGGACCTTCAGCGCGACCGGATCCCCGGTCTCCGCGTCGAGCGCCAGGTAGACCCGGCTGCGCGGCCCGGAATGCAGGATGCGCAGCAGCCGGTAGCCGTCGAAATCGGCCGGCGGATCGAGCAACGGCGCGGGATCGAGTCCCTCGACGCCGCCGAGCAGGTCGGCCGGCTCGCCATCGGGCACGGCTTCGATGCGGATGATCTGGACCGTGAGGTTGTCCGGGCTGCCGGCGGCGTGCGCGGCTTCCACGATCGCCCGGGCGGCGGCGTCGAGATCGTCCTCGGCGGCCGCGATCATCGAGGCCAGGTCGCGCGGCCGGACGTGCTCGTGAACGCCGTCGGTTGTCAGCACGAAGACGTCGCCGGCGTCCAGGCTCGCCGTGTGGTAGTCGATCTCGACATGACCGCCCGCCCCGAGCGCTCGGCCGAGATACGATTCCGCCGCCGAGACCACGACCCTGTGATCCTCGGTGAGCTGCTCCAAGGACCGGCCGGCGACACGCCAGATCCGGGCATCGCCGACATGGAACAGGTGCGCGGTGCGCGCCTTCAGGATCAGCGCATCGAAGGTGGTGACGTAGCCCGTGTCGGCATCGTACGGATCACGCCCGCGCCGCGTCTGCGCGTAGAGCCAGGAATTCGTTGCCGCGATCACCCGCTGCGCCGAACTCTTCACCGCCCACGTGTCCGGGGTGGCGTAATAGTCGCCGAGGAAGCTCTTGACCGCGGTCTCGCTCGCCAGCGCGCCGACCGCGCTGCTGCTGATGCCGTCGGCCAGCGCCACCGCGATGCCCTTGAGACCGAGTGCCGGCTGCACCGGCACCAGGGCACCGTGGAAATCCTGATTCGCGTCCTTGCGGCCGGCCGCGCTGGCCTGTCCGATCGTGACGGTCAGGTCCGTGCTCACGCGGCCTCCGCCGACGCGTCGCTCCGGCCGCGATAGGACAAGGCCTCGGCCAGGTGCAGCCGGCGCACCTGCGCCTCGCCGTCGAGGTCGGCCAGCGTCCGCGCCACCCGCAGGGTGCGGTGGAAGCCGCGGGCGGAGAGCCGCATGCTCTCGGCCGCCTGCCGGATCAGTGCCGTGCCCTCGGCATCGGGGCTTGCCACCGCCTCAATCAACGTCGCCGGGCATGTGGCGTTGGTGGTGGCTGCCGGCAGGGCGTGGGCGGCGTAGCGCGTCGTCTGTCGATTGCGGGCTTCGGCGACCCGGGCGGCGGCCTCGCGGGAGCCCTCGGCCGGGGGCGGCAGGATCAGGTCGGCGGCCGTGACCGCGGGGACCTCGATGCGCAGGTCGATCCGGTCGAGCATCGGCCCGGAGATCCGCGATTGGTATTGCGCCATGCAGCGCGCGTTCGGCCCGCGCCGGCAGGCATAGCCGGGCTCCAATCCTTGCCCGCAGCGGCATGGGTTCATGGCCGCCACGAGCTGGAAGCGCGCCGGGTAGGTCACCCGGTGGTTCGCCCGGGCGATCATCACCTCCCCGGTCTCCATCGGCTGCCGCAGGCTGTCGAGCGCCTGCGGGTTGAACTCGGGCAGTTCGTCCAGGAACAGCACGCCGCCATGGGCGAGCGACACCTCCCCGGGTCGCGCGCCGAGGCCGCCGCCGACGAGCGCGGCCATCGAGGCCGAGTGACGCGGTTGCCGGAACGGCCGGCGGTTCGAGAGCGCGCCGCCCTTCAGCTGGCCCGCCACCGACTGGATCATGGAGATGTCGAGCAATTCCCGCGGCGTCAGCGGTGGCAGGATCGACGGCAGCCGGGCGGCGAGCATCGACTTTCCGGGGCCGGGCGGCCCGTTCATCAGAAGGTTGTGGCCACCCGCCGCCGCGATCTCCAGGGCCCGCTTGGCGCCCTCCTGACCCTTGATGTCGGAGAGATCCGGCAGCGGGCCGGCCAGGCTGGCCACGGACGGTTCCGGCCGGGCCATGACCTGGCTGCCTTTGAAGTGGTTGGCGAGTTGGATCAGCGAGCGCGGGGCGAGCACGTCGAGATCGCCTCCCGCCCAGGCCGCCTCGGACCCGGTCGCGGCCGGGCAGATCAGCCCGAGGCCGCGGGCCCCCGCCGCGATGGCCGCCGGCAGGACCCCGCTCACCGCCGTGATGCTGCCGTCCAACGCCAACTCGCCGAGCACGCAATAGCCCCCCAGCGCATCGGCCGGGATCGCCCCGATCGCCGCCATGACGCCGAGGGCGATCGGGAGGTCGTAGTGCGAGCCCTCCTTGGGCAGGTCGGCCGGGGCCAGGTTGACGGTGATGCGCTTGGCCGGCAGCGCAAGACCCGAGGCGATCAGCGCGCCACGCACCCGCTCGCGCGATTCGGCCACCGCCTTGTCGGGCAGGCCGACCACGTTGAAGACGACGTTGCCCGGGATGATCTGGACCTGCACGTCCACGGCCCGGGCCTCGATCCCCTCGAACGCCACGGTGGCGACGCGTGTGACCATAGGTCGGCAGTCCTGGGCCCCGGCGCCGGAGCGGCGCGACGTGCAACCTTAGCTGTGCGGGAAAATCGAAGCGGCCTCAAGAGGATCGCGGTTCACGCGGAACCTGGGCGCGGTCTTCCTGTTCAAAGGCGGCACGCAACACCGAAACGGAGCCCCTCATGCGCCTCGCCGCCCCCCTCCTCGCCCTCACCCTGGCCGCCGGCCTCACCAGCGTCGCCCGGGCCGACGAGAAGCTCCCGCCCGACCAGCAGGCCAAGGTCGAGGCCATGCTCCGCCAGGAGGGCTTCACCAAGTGGAAGGAGATTGAGCTCGACGACGGCATGATCGAGGTCGACGACGCGATCGACGCCAACGGCAAGCAGTTCGACCTGAAGCTCGATCCCAAGACCCTCGCCGTGGTCAAGCGCAAGGCCGAGTAGCCGGCGCTTGCGTTCGGCAAAGAGCCCGGCCATATAGCCGGCGGGGGGTTGGCGAGGGACGTTTCACTCGCCAACCGGGTCAGGTCCGGAAGGAAGCAGCCCTAACGAGACCGAGCGGGTCTTCGTCCAGCCTCCCACCTTATTTCTTGCCTCGTTTCTTGGCGCTCGGCAGCCCGACCCGATACGGCATGGACGCTACGACCGGCACGCCTGACGACGAGCCGGGCCTGCCCGGGTTCGCGAGCCCCGCTGGCGCGGTGACGCCCTATCGGGTGCTGGCGCGGAAATACCGTCCGACCAATTTCGGCGACCTGATCGGCCAGGACGCGATGGTCCGGACGCTAGCCAACGGGTTCTCGGCCAACCGCATTCCCCAGGCCTGGATGCTGACCGGCGTGCGCGGGGTCGGCAAGACCACCACCGCCCGCATCCTCGCCCGCGGCCTCAACTACGCCCGCGCCGGCGTCCCCGATACCGGCCCGACCGTCTCGATGCCGGAACTCGGCCTGCACTGCGCGGCGATCATGGAATCCCGGCACATGGACGTGCTAGAGATGGATGCCGCCTCGCACACCGGCATCGACGACGTGCGGGCGATCATCGACGGCATCCGGTACGGGCCGGTCTCGGCCCGCTACAAGGTCTACATCGTGGACGAGGTCCACATGCTCTCCGAGAAGGCGTTCAACGCCTTCCTGAAGACGCTGGAGGAGCCGCCGCCCCACGCCAAGTTCGTGTTCGCCACCACGGAGATCCGCAAGGTCCCGGTGACGATCCTTTCGCGCTGCCAGCGGTTCGACCTGCGCCGGGTCGAGGCGCCGGTCCTGCACGCGCATCTCGCCAAGGTCTGCGCGGCCGAGAAGGTCGAGGCCGAGGACGAGGCGTTGAGCGCCATCGTGCGTGCGGCCGAGGGCTCGGTCCGCGACGCGCTCTCGCTGCTGGACCAGGCCATCGCGCACGGCGCGGGCGCCGTCACCGCACAGAGCGTCCGCGACATGCTGGGCTTGGCCGACCGAGCGCGCATCCTCGACCTGTTCGAGGCGGTGATGCGCGGTTCGGTGCCGGCGGCGTTCGCCGAATTGCGGGCGCAATACGATTCCGGTGCCGACCCCTCGGTGGTGCTGTCCGACCTCGCGGCCTTCACCCACCTCGTGACCCGCCTGAAGGCCGTGCCGGAGACCGCCTCCGACCCGACGCTCAGCGAGACCGAGCGGGTCCGCGGCGGCCAGTTCGCGGAACAGCTCTCGATCCGCGCCCTGTCGCGGGCCTGGCAGATCCTGCTCAAGGCGATCCCCGAGGTCCAGGCTGCGCCCCGCCCGCTGGCGGCGGCCGAGATGGCGATCGTCCGCCTGGCCTACGCGGCCGACCTGCCGACACCGGACGAGGCCCTGCGCCAGCTCAAGGCCGAGGCCGCGGCGGCACCGACCGAGGAGGCGCCGCCATCCTCCGGCCGTCCGCCCCTGCCGCCGATTCCCGACCTGCGCGGTGGTGGGCAGACGGCAGCGGCCGTCGCACCCCGTCCCATGCCGGTCTCCGCACCGATGGCGGCGCCCGCTGCCGCTTCAATGGCGGCGCCGGTGGCGATGGCCGCCCCCTCCGTCATGGCCGCCCCGGCCGAGCGCCCGGCTGCGCCGCCCGCGCCACGGCTCGCCCGGTTCGAGGACGTGGTGGCGCTGGCCGATGCCAACCGCGACATCCTGCTGAAGACCGCCCTGGAGCGCGACGTCCACCTCGTACGCTTCGAGGAGGGGCGGATCGAGTTCGCCCTCGCCCCGGGCGGCCGGGCGACGCTGGCCACCGACATCGCCGCCGCGATCCTGCGCTGGACCGGCCAACGCTGGGTCGTCGCGGTCTCGAAGGAGGCCGGCGCCCCGACCCTCGACGCCGCCGTAAAGGCCGCGACAGAGACCCGCCGCGAGAATGCCGCCGCCGACCCGTTCGTCCGTGAGGTGCTGACCCGCTTCCCCGGCGCGGAGATCGTGGATGTGCGGGAGACCGCGCCGCTCCCCTCGCCCGATCAGGAGATCCCGGGGGACGGCGATCCGGTGCCGGCGGACGAGGCCCCGGACGACGACTTCTGACACGCAGGCGCCGTCCCACATGGCGGCGGGCCGACACGATACCCAAGTAGACTGACCGAGACACCACACGAGAGAGCTGCATGCGCGACCTGATGGGCATCATGAAGCAGGCTCAGGCCATGCAGGAGAAGATGGGCTCCCTGCAGGCCGAGCTCGACGAGATCGAGGTGACCGGCGCCTCGGGCGGCGGTTCCGTGCGGGTGACCATGTCCGCCAAGGGTCAGATGAAGGGCGTCACGCTCGACCCCTCCCTGTTGGTCGCCGACGAGCGCGAGATCCTCGAGGATCTGATCGTGGCCGCCTGCAACGACGCCCGCGGCAAGGCCGAGGCGACCATGCAGGAGCGGATGGCCGAGTTGACCAAGGGCCTGCCCCTGCCGCCCGGCATGAAGCTGCCGTTCTAGGCGCGGGCTCGAGCCGCGTCCGCGTCACCGCGGCCGGCGGCTCACCAGGACGACCCTGGCCAGGATGAGCGGTATTGCCAGCGCGAGGATCGGCGGGAAGCTCTCGGCCAGCAGCGCAACCGCGAGGCCCTCGCCGGTGATCGCAGATCGACCACCTGGAGAAAGCCGATCTGATCGAGCGGCGCAAACATCCGACGGACCGACGCGGGACATTGGTGGCGCTGACGGATGGGGGCAAAGCGCTGATCGACACCCTGCTGCCGGTCCATGTCGAGACCGAGCGCAAGATCCTTGCCGTCCAGACGGATGGCGAGCAGCGCACGCTGAACGCGCTGCTGGCGAAGTTGCTGAGCGGGCTCGGGTGAACGGGCGGCAGCGGCAACCGCCGCCCGATCCACATGTTACGCGGCAATGGCCTGCGCGGTCGGCCCGGCGGCGCGCACGTCAGCATCGACGTGGGCCTCGAAGCGCTTGAAGTTGTCGTCGAACATCTTCACCAGCCGCGCCGCCGTCTCGACGAAGGCGCTCTTGTTGCCCCAGGTCTTGACCGGGGTGAGGATCTCCGCCTCGACGCCCGGGACCGAGACCGGCACCGCAAAGCCGAAATACGGGTCGCGGCGGAACTCCGCCTGGGCGAGAGATCCGTCGAGGGCCCCGGCGAGCAGGCGGCGGGTCACGCGGATCGGCATGCGCCGGCCGGTGCCGACGCCGCCGCCGGTCCACCCGGTGTTGACCAGCCAGCAATCGACGTCATGCGCGGCGATCAGGTCGCGCAGCAGGTTGCCGTAGGCGCTCGGATGCCGGGGCATGAACGGCGCGCCGAAGCAGGTCGAGAACGTCGCTTCCGGCCCGGTGAGGCCGCGTTCAGTGCCGGCGACCTTGGCGGTGTAGCCGGACAGGAAGTGGTACATCGCCTCGGCGCCGGTGAGCTTGGCGATCGGCGGCATCACCCCGAAGGCGTCGCAGGTCAGCATCACGATATTCTTCGGATGCCCGGCCCGGCCGGTGACGCTGGCATTGGCGATGAAGTCGAGCGGGTAGGCGCAGCGGGTGTTCTCGGTGAGCGACCCGTCATCGAAATCCGGCACGCGGCTGACCGGATCGATCACCACGTTCTCCATCACGGTGCCGAAGCGCTCCGTGGTGGCGTAGATCTCGGGCTCGGCATTGCGCGAGAGGCGGATCGTCTTGGCGTAGCAGCCGCCCTCGAAGTTGAAGATGCCCTCACTCGACCAGCCGTGCTCGTCGTCGCCGAGCAGCTGCCGGGACGAATCGTTCGACAGGGTGGTCTTGCCGGTACCCGACAGGCCGAAGAAGATCGCCGAGCCCCCCTCGGCGTCGAGCGCCGCGTTGGCTGAGCAATGCATCGGCATCACGTTCTGGCCGGGCAGGATGTAGTTCAGGTAGGTGAAGACCGACTTCTTCATCTCGCCCGCGTAGGCGGAGCCGCCGATCAGGACGAGCTTCTTCGAAAAGTCGATGGCGATCACAGTCTTGGACCGGCAGCCATGCCGGGCCGGGTCCGCCTGGAAGCTCGGCAGGTCTATGATCGTCAGGTCCGGCACGTAGGACGCGATCTCGGAGCGGTCCGGCCGGATCAGCAGGTTGCGGATGAACAACGAGTGCCAGGCGAGCTCGGTGAACACCCGGGCTTTGACCCGGTGGACCGGGTCGGCACCGCCGTAGAGATCCTGGGCGAACAGCTCCTTGCCCTCGGCGTGCTTGAGGAAGTCCCGGTGCAGGACCGCGAACTGCTCCGGCGTGATCGCGCCGTTATTCTCCCACCAGATCTCGTTCTCGGTGCTGGCATCGCGCACCACGAACTTGTCCTTGGGCGAGCGGCCGGTGTGGCTGCCGGTGGTCGCCACGAAGGCGCCGCCGCGGGCGAGCTGGCCCTCCTTGCGGGCGAGCGCCTCTTCGTAGAGGCGTGGAGCCTCGAAATTCCAGTGGACGGCCTTAAGAGCGTTGAAGCCGGCCGCGTCGGCATCGTGGGCCGCGTTGTGATCACCGATGTTGGTCAAGAGCGTATCTCCCGGGGCCCCTGTTCGTGCCGTCCACGCGACAAGACCGGACGCCAGGGGCGCCCGGGACTTCCCGGGGGACGTCCGTGCGGGCGTACAGGACCGCCGCACGCTGGATCACCGTTCCCCGGTTGCTCGCCCCCATACTGGATAGGCGGCCAAGCGTTGCCGTCTTACTGGGTGTTGCTGAACGCCCGCAACATCATGAAGCGTGTTTGACCGCAGTGCTGATCGCAAGAGGCCGCTCGTGTAACGCGTTGCTGATCGGTATTCTTAATTTTGGCCCGAGCAGAACGCGTTCGGAAAACCTATATCCTGGCTGGGCTGAGATGCGCCCTTGCGCGTTGCCCGGTGACGGCTATGCCCGCCGGACGTTTCGAAGGTTCGACCTTCGAAATCCCCATTGTCGATCCCCGCCAAGAGGTACGATGCCCCAAGCCGTCGCCGGCCCCGAGATCGAACGCCTGATCCAGCTTCTGTCCCGGATGCCGGGTCTCGGGCCGCGTTCCGCGCGGAGGGCCGCGCTCCAACTCATCAAGAAGCGCGAGACCTTGCTGGCCCCGCTGGCCGATGCCATGCGGGTGGCGGCCGAGCGCATCGTGGTGTGCACGAGCTGCGGCAACGTCGATACCTCCGAGCCGTGCACGATCTGCCGGGACGTCGAGCGCGATCCCACGACCCTGGTGGTGGTGGAGGACGTGTCGGACCTGTGGGCGCTCGAGCGGTCCGGGGCGGTCAAGTCGCGCTACCACGTGCTCGGCGGCGTGCTGTCGGCACTGGACGGCGTGCGGCCCGAGCACCTGAACCTCGCCAGCCTCGTGGAGCGCGCGGCCGATCCGTCGGTCAAGGAGATCATCCTTGCGCTGAACGCCACCGTCGACGGCCAGACCACCGCCCACTACGTCACCGAGTCGATCCGGCACCTCGACCGCAAGGTGACGCGCCTGGCCCACGGCGTCCCGGTCGGCGGCGAACTGGATTACCTCGACGAAGGCACGCTCACCGCGGCGATCCGCAGCCGTACGGCGTTCTGAGCACAGCCGGCGGTGCGGACGGCGCGGCAACCCTGGATAGGAGGGTTCGGAGGACCGGAATTTGACCGGCCCCCACCCACGCCATATTGCCTCGGGATCCCCGGGGCACACGTTCGATGCGCGCCCCCTGCCGGTTTCCGCCATGACCATCCGTCCGCTCGTCATCCTCCCCGACGCCGTCCTGCGCCGCGTCTCCGATCCGGTCGGGCCGATCACGCCCGAAATCCGCACCCTCGTCGCCGACATGTTCGAGACGATGTACGACGCGCCGGGCGTCGGGCTGGCGGCGATCCAGGTCGGCGTCGCCAAGCGGGTCGTGACCATCGACACCTCGAAGGAAGAGGGCGTGCGCGACGCGCGCGTGTTCATCGATCCGGAGATCGTCTGGGCATCGGAGGAGAAGCGGGTCTACGACGAGGGCTGCCTGTCGATCCCGGAATATTACGCCGAGGTCGAGCGGCCTGACCGGGTCCGGGTGAAGTTCCGCGACATTGAGGGCGAGGTGCAGGAGATCGAGGCGGGCGGCCTGCTGGCGACCTGCATCCAGCACGAGATCGACCACCTGAACGGCGTGCTGTTTATCGACCACATCTCGAAGCTGAAGCGCGACCGGGTGATCAAGCGCTTCGCCAAGGCGGCCAAGCGCGACGCGGCGTGACGGCCATGCGCGTCGTCTTCATGGGCACGCCGGATTTCGCGGTGCCGACCCTCGCACGTCTCGCGCAGGACGGGCACCAGATCGTTGCGGTCTACACCCGCGCCCCGGCCAAGGCCGGCCGCGGCATGAGCCTGCGCCCCTCGCCGGTCCACGCGTTCGCGGACACACTCGGGATCCCAGTTCTGACTCCCGGGACCTTGCGGACACCGGAGGCCGCCGAGACCTTCGCCGGGCACGCGGCCGATGTCGCCGTGGTGGTCGCCTACGGCATGCTGCTGCCCCAGGCGATCCTCGACGTGCCCCGGCATGGATGCCTCAACCTGCACGGATCGCTGCTGCCGCGTTGGCGCGGCGCCGCGCCGATCCAGCGCGCCGTGATGGCGGGCGATGCCGAGAGCGGCGTCGGCATCATGCGCATGGAGGTTGGGCTCGATACCGGACCGGTGGCCCTGGAGGCACGGGTCCCGATCACGCCGGGCATGATCGCCGGTGAACTGCACGATGCGCTGATGCCGGTTGGCGCCGCGTTGATGTCCCAGGCCCTCGAACGCCTGGGCCGCAGCGACCTGACGTTCACGCCGCAATCGACCGAGGGTGTGGTCTACGCGCACAAGATCGGCAACGACGAGGCGCGGATCGACTGGTCGCGTCCGGCCGGGGAGGTGGCGAACCATATCAACGGCCTGTCGCCGTTCCCCGGCGCGTTCTTCGAACTCGATCTCGGCAAGGGGGCGGAGCGGGTGAAGGTGCTCCGGGCGTCGGCTGCCGAGGGCGCCGGGGCACCGGGGACGCTCCTCGACGCCGAGGGCCAGGTCGCCTGCGGCGCGGGCGCAGTCCGGCTGCTGGAATTGCGGCGGGCCGGCAAGGGCGGCAGCGCCAACGGGGCCGAGTTCGTCCGCGGCGCGCGCATCGCGCCCGGCACGCATCTCGGCTGATGCCCCGCTACAAGCTCGTCATCGAATACGACGGCACGCCGTTCTACGGCTGGCAGCGCCAGCCCGAAGCACCCACGGTGCAGGGTGCGATCGAAGCGGCTGTCACCCGCTTCTCGGGCGAGCAATCCCGGCTGACCTGCGCCGGCCGGACCGATGCCGGGGTGCACGCCATCCATCAGGTCGCCCATCTCGACCTCGTCAAGGATTGGCGGGCCGACACGGTGCGGGATGCGCTGAACGCCCATCTGCGCCCCAAGCCGGTGGCGATCCTCTCGGCCCGGATCGTCCCGCCGAGCTTCGACGCGCGCCATTCCGCGATCCGCCGGCACTACCGCTATCGGATCCTCAACCGTCGAAGCCCCGCCGCGCTCACCCGCGCCCATGTCTGGCAGGTGCCCTGGCCGCTCGATCCGGACGCGATGGACCGCGCCGCGCAGCGCCTCGTCGGCCACCACGATTTTTCCGCGTTTCGGGCCGCCGAGTGCCAGGCCAAGAGCCCGATGCGGACCCTGGAACGGCTCGACGTCGCCCGCACGACCATGGCGTTGCACGAGGAGATCGTGGTGACGACCTGCGCGCGCTCGTTCCTGCACCATCAGGTCCGAGCCATGGTCGGGACGCTGATGCTCGCCGGCTGCGGCCGGCTCTCGGCCGACGATGTCGCCGACATCCTGGCTTCGGGCGAGAAGCGCCGGTGCGGGCCGCTCGCGCCGGCGGCCGGGCTGACGTTCGTCGGGGTGGATTACGCGTGACGATTCGAGGCGTATGCCGGACTCAGCTCCGGGGTCGAAAATACGCCTCCAGCACCCGCTCGTAGATCGCCGTCAGCCGGTCGAGATCGGCCACCGCCACGCATTCGTCGACCTGATGCATGGTCTCGCCGACCAGCCCGAACTCGATTACCGGGCAGGCATCCTTGATGAAGCGCGCGTCCGACGTCCCACCGGTGGTCGACAGGGCGGGCGTCAGGCCGGTCTCGACCCGGATCGCCTCGGAGACGAGGTCCACGAAGGCGTCCGGTTGGGTCAGGAAGGCGGGTGCGTTCGACGGCTGCAGGTCCAGGCTGAAGCGGATCGCGTTGCTGGCCGCCTGCTCCAGTCGCCTGCGGAGTTCGGCGCCCAGGCTCTCGGCGGTCCAATCGTCGTTGAACCGGACGTTGAAGGTGGCACGGGCGGTCGCCGGGATCACGTTGGTGGCCGGGTTGCCGACGTCGATCGTGGTGAATTCCAGGTTCGAGGCATCGAAATGTGCCGTGCCGCGGTCGAGCGGCTCCGCGACCAGCGCCGAGGCGAGCCGCAGCAGCCCGGGAATCGGGTTCTCGGCCTTATGCGGGTAGGCGACGTGGCCCTGGCGGCCCAGCACGGTCAGCTTGCCGGTGAGCGAGCCGCGGCGGCCGATCTTGATCATCTCGCCGAGCTGACCCGGATTGGTCGGCTCGCCGAGCAGGCAATGGTCGAAGCGTTCGCCCCGGGCGCGGGCCCAGTCGAGCAGCTTGACCGTGCCGTTGACCGCCGGCCCCTCCTCGTCGCCGGTGATCAGGAAGGCGATGGAGCCGGCGAAGTCGCTGCCCCGGCGGCCCAGGAACGCCAGGGTCGCGGCCAGCATACAGGCGATACCGCCCTTCATGTCGGCGGCGCCGCGGCCATAGAGCATGCCGTCCGCCACCGCCCCGTCGAACGGTCCGTGGCGCCAGGCCCCGTCGCCTTCCGGCACCACGTCGGTGTGGCCGGCGAAGACGAGGCAAGGACCACGCGTGCCGATGCGTGCGTACAGGTTCGGCGTATCGGGATAACCCGGCTCGGCGAAGACCGGCCGCTCGATCGCGAATCCAACCGCGCCGAGAGTCTGCGCAACCACATCGAGGGCGCCGCGATCCTCAGGGGTCACGGACGGGCAGCGGATCAGCGCTTGAGCGAGCGACAGAGCGGAATGGTCGGTCGGCATGGGGCGTGTCCCGGAACTGAAGAATTCGGGCGGCCCCTTACAGCAAGTCGGGCCGCCCGGAGACGGGAGATGAGCGAGACCCTGACATCCCAGAGCGTTGTTGTTTCCGCAGCGCTTTTCCCGGAGTGCATACAGCGGCAGCGGGATGCAATCCGGGGTCCAGCACGAAGGCACGCGCAGCGTCCACCGGATCGTCTGTGCCGCTTCTCGGTGCGTTCGTCACCTGGATCCCGGATCGCCTTCCACCGACCCGGCAGGCGGCCAGGAAAGGGCGGCCAGCGGTTCCGTCCTCGACCTGCCACGAAAGGCCGTGGGCTGGCCTCGGCCACGGACCGCCGCGGCGCCGTCATCGGGCCGCGGCGGCTGGCGGGCCCGCCTACTTCGTCACGATCAGCTGCACGTCACCGTGGCGGCGCAGCACTGAGACCGTGACGTCGTCGTCGTAGCGCTGGAACCGGATGTCCAGGCGCGAGTGCCCCAGCTTGACGTTGTAGAGCGTCACACCGTCGAGGAAGCCGGGCAGGACCGGGTTCTTCAGCCGGACGCTGTTGCGGTCGTGATCGAGCTCCAGGCCCAGGCAGGCGGCCAGGAACGCGAACGGTGCCGCCGCCGCCCAGGCCTGCGGGCTGCAGGCCACTGGGTATGCCACCGGCCCGCGCTGGCGCCGGCGCATGAAGCCGCAGAACAGCTCCGGCAGCCGCTTCTGGTCCTGGTAGAGCGAAGTGTCGAACATCCCCTGGAAGATGCGCGCCGCCTCGTGCTTGCGGTCGTAGCGGGCCAGCCCCATCGCGATCAGGGCGTTGTCGTGCGGCCAGATCGAGCCGTTGTGGTACGACATCGGATTGTAGCGCGCCTCGCCCTTGGCGATGGTGCGCACGCCCCAGCCGTTGAAGCCGTCCTTGCCCAGCAGGGTCTCGGCGACCCGGGCGGCCCGCTCCGGCTTGGCGATTCCGGTGAACAGCGCGTGCCCGGCATTCGACGAGCGCACGGCGCACTGCTTCTTGGAGCCGTCCAGCGCGAGTGCGTAGGTGCCGATCTCCTCGTTCCAGAACGCGGCGTCGAAGCGTTCGCGCAGGGCGGTGGCTTCGTGCGACAGGCGCTCGGCCATCGGATCGTGCCCGAGCAAAGCCGCGAGCTTGGCCATGCCATTCTTGGCGGCGTAGACGTAGCCCTGCACCTCGCACAGCGCGATCGGCCCCTTGGCGAGTTGGCCGTCGGTGTGGAAGATCGAATCGTGGCTGTCCTTCCAGCCCTGGTTCTCGAGGCCCTTGTCGGTGTCGCGGGCGTATTCGACGAAGCCGTCGCCGTCGCGATCGCCGTACCGGTCCATCCATTCGAGGGCGAGTTCCAGGGACGGCCAGATCGCCCGGATGGTCTCGAGATCGCCCGTGACGGCGTAGTACTCCCAGGCCAGCATCACGAAGAGCGGCGTGCCGTCGATGGTGCCGTAGTAATGACGGAAGGGCACCTCGCCGAGCATCGCCATCTCACCCCGGCGGGTCTCGTGCAGTACCTTGCCGGGCTGGGCATCGGCTGCCGGATCGACCGCCCGGGCCTGGGTCGCCGCGAGGTAGCGCAGGACGCCGCGGCCGAACTTCGGATCGATCCACAGCGCCATCATGGCGGTGATGATGCCGTCGCGGCCGAACACCGTGGAGTACCATGGGATCCCGGCGAACGGGTAGATCCCCTCCGGCGTGCGGCTCGCCAGCATGTAGAGGTCGGCCGTGGCCCGGCACAGGCCCTCGTTGAACTGGTCGTTCGACGAGATGATCGTGGTGATCCCCGCCGTCAGCTCGCGCAGGTCCCGGCGAGCATCGCGATAGGCCCGGGCGAAGATCATGCCCTCGGCGAGGTCCTTCGGCTCGCGACGGGCGCCGCCGACATTGGCCGCCAGGGTCAGCTTGGCGGCCGCGTCCTCGCCGACCATCTCGGCACCCGGGGGCTTGGTGAAGGCCCGGTGGGCTTCGAAGGCCACGCGGATGAACAGGGAAGCACGGCCCTCCGGCGGCAGGGACACGTCGAAGGCGACGCGGCCCGGCTCGATCACGTCCGGCTTCGGGCCGAAATGGAGCGAGGTCGTCCGCACGATCTCATCGAGCCCGACGTAGCGGAACTGCACTTCCCGGTCGCTCGCGACCAGCACGCCGCGCTTGCCACGCTCCTTGCGGTCCGTGCCGCGCACTTCGAACAGGTCGCGGTAATCGGCATCGAACGTGATGGCGATGCGCAGGCGCCGATGCTTCGAATCGAACGAGCGCAGGCCGATGCGGTCGTAGCAGGCGCCCCGGAACAGGAACTTGGTGCGCTCGATCGCGATGGTCTCGCGCGGGATCGAGGTCTCGTCGTGGGCGTCGAGGCGGATGTCGGGCGTCGTCATGTCGACGCTCAGAGCGCCGTTGTCGTCCTGCATGACCGAGGACAGCATCAGCGGACGCTGGCCCTCCACCGTGAGCTCGAGGCGGGACAGATACCGGGTGTCCTGGAAGTACAGACCCTCCGGCCCGGGCTGGACGCCGATATCCCCGTAGGAGTCCAGGACCCCGAACGCCTCGCCGAACTTCAGGGCCCGCAGCGGGCGCTCGACCAACGAGGTGTGGGCCTCGATGTGGTAGGTCGGCAGCACATCGTCAGCGTCCTGGAAGCCGGGCGCCACCGAGACGGTGCCGCCCTTTGTCCGCGCGGTCGCATCATGGGCCGCCGTATTCTCCGCCGCCATGCAGAACGTCTCCGAGTGCGTGTGAGGGGTACGAATCGAGAGGGCCGCCGCATCGGTACTGATGCGGCGGCCCTCGTGACCATTCGGATGAGGCGCCTTTGCGACGCTAGGCCGGGCTGGCCGTTCCTCGCAAGCCCGATGCCGAATCTCAGGCCGGCATCGCGGCGACCGAAATGGCCGGACGCGCGGAGCCGTTGACGTCACCGTAATGCGGCTGGAACCCGGACTTCTGCATCTGGATCACGTCGGCGCCCCGGGACAGAAGCTCCTCGTAGGCGGCGACATACTTCTTGACCATGCACTCAGCGGTGAACTGGCTTTCGAAGTGGCGGCGCACGCCCTCGCGGCTCATGGTCTTGACCTTGGCCACCGCGTTCACCGCGTCGTCCATCGTCTCGCAGAGCACGCCGCTGACACCGTCCTTGATCACCTCAGGCACGGAGCCGTTACGGAACGCGATCACCGGGGTTCCGGCCGACATCGCCTCGATCATGACCAGGCCGAAGGGCTCCGGCCAGTCGATCGGGAAGGCGAGCGCCAGGGCGTTGCCGAGGAAAGCCTTCTTCTGCTCTTCGTTGATCTCGCCGATGTACTCGACCAGCGGGTGATGGGTCATCGGCTCGATAACCTCGTCCCAGTAATCCTGGTCCGCCTTATCGACCTTGGCGGCGATCTTGAGCGGCGTGCCCGAACGGATCGCCATCTCGATGGCACGGTCGGGGCGCTTCTCCGGAGAGATGCGACCCAGGAACGCCAGGTAGCCGCCGGCGGCCTCGGGGGTGTACGGGCAGTTCTGCGACGGCAGGCCGTGATGGATCGTGGCCAGCCAGTTGACGTTCGGCGGCATCGGCTCGCGCTGGTTGTCGGAGATCGACACGAGCGGCATGCCGGTGAAGGTGCGGTAGACGGGCATGAAGTCCGGAACGTCGAGACGACCATGCATCGTGGTGATGCACTTGTGGTTCAGATCCTCGAACATCGGATACTGAAGCAGATCGATGTGGAAGTGCAGGATATCGAACTCGTGCGCCCGGCGATGGACCTGATGCAGCATAGCCAGGTGGCTGGCGGTGTGATCCCGGTAACCGAGCAGACGCAGGCCTTCGGGCGTGCAGGCCGCAAGCTTGGCCGACGTCTCCGAATCGCCGCTGGCGAACAGGGTGACGTCGTGGCCCTGGCGGACCAGTTCTTCCGTGATCCAGCTGACGACGCGCTCGGTGCCGCCGTAGAACTTCGGAGGGACGGCCTCCGACAACGGAGCGATTTGGGCAATGCGCACGAAGTGTCTCCTGGTTGGCCGACTTTGACGAAAGATCTAACCCTGCCGGCCTGAGCGGGACATGAATGAAACCGACGGCCAAGGTTATGGTTCCTGCGCCTGCAGGTTGTCTCGATAACTTTTGTGCAGCGCGGAAGCTGTCCCCGCATTCCCCGATGCGCGCCCACCCTCGGGCTTCGGCTGCGGCGCACCCCGATGCCACCG
The DNA here is from genome assembly GCF_054818005.1 of Methylobacterium sp. CM6246. Classification (NCBI taxonomy): domain Bacteria; kingdom Pseudomonadati; phylum Pseudomonadota; class Alphaproteobacteria; order Hyphomicrobiales; family Methylobacteriaceae; genus Methylobacterium; species Methylobacterium sp. CM6246. The sequence continues at coordinate 1,931,699 of NZ_JBTXKY010000001.1, read as the reverse complement.
AAGCCGTTGCCGTGGCTTCGCGTTTCTGTCATAAGCCGCCCCGCGTCGAACCGCCCGGCCGATAGGGCTGCCGTGGCGGCTCGTGCTGCTCCACCAGAAGCATCATCGCGCACACCTCATCCGACCCTCACGGGTCGGCCCGGAGGAATTTTCGCGCAACGGAGAGCCAAATGCCCAAGCTGAAGACCAAATCAGGCGCCAAGAAGCGCTTCAAGATCACCGGCACCGGCAAGGTGATGTACGCCCAGGCCGGCAAGCGCCACGGGATGATCAAGCGGACGACCAAGCAGATCCGCAACCTGCGCGGCACCACGACCCTGTTCGAGGGCGATGCCGCCAATGTGAAGAAGTACTTCCTGCCGAACGCACGGTAAGCCTTCGACACCCGTTGCCACTGTCTTTCGTCGAAACCAGGAGATAACCGATGGCCCGCGTCAAACGCGGCGTGACCAGTCACGCGAAGCACAAAAAAGTTCTGAAGGCCGCCAAGGGCTATTACGGCCGGCGCAAGAATACCATCCGCATCGCCAAGCAGGCGGTCGAGAAGGGCATGCAGTATGCCTATCGCGACCGCAAGAATAAGAAGCGCACGTTCCGCGCCCTCTGGATCCAGCGCCTCAACGCGGCGGTCCGGGAGCATGGCCTGACCTATTCGCGCTTCATCAACGGTCTTGCCAAGTCCGGCATCATCGTCGACCGCAAGGCGCTGTCGGAGCTGGCGATCCACGAGCCGGCGAGCTTTGCCGCCGTGGTCGAGAAGGCCAAGGCCGCCCTCCCCGAGACCACCGCTAAGGCCGCCTGACTTCAGGCCCTCGGCGAGACACAGGAAGGCGCGGCTCTCCCCCGAGAGTCGCGCCTTCTGCGTTCCCGGGGCGCGGCCCGGCCACGCGCGCGCTTGCGCGACGGCGAACAACGCGCGAGAGCACGCCGCGACGGCGGCTCCGACAACCCTGCTCGAAGGCAGCGATGACCGATCTTGATACCCTCGAACGCGACCTCCTGGCTCAGGTGACGGCGGCCTCCGACGAGGCGGCGCTCGACGCGGTGCGCGTCGCCGCACTGGGCAAGAAGGGCAGCGTCTCGGACCTGCTGAAGACGCTGGGCGCGATGACGCCGGACGAGCGCAAGGAGCGCGGGCCCCTGATCAACGGCCTGCGCGACCGGATCCAGGGCGCCGTCACCGCTCGCAAGACCGTCCTGATGGAAGCCGCGCTGGAGGCTCGCCTCGCCTCCGAGCGGGTGGACGTGACGCTGCCGCTGCGGGACGCCCCGGAGGTCCGCGGCCGGATCCATCCGATCACCCAGGTGATCGACGAGATCACGGCGATCTTCGCCGACATGGGCTTCGCCGTCGCGGAAGGCCCCGATATCGAGACCGACGAACTGAACTTCACGGCGCTCAACTTCCCGCCCGGCCACCCGGCGCGCGAGATGCACGACACCTTCTTCCTGGCGCCGGACCACGCCGGAAAGCGCAAGGTGCTGCGCACCCACACGTCACCCGTCCAGATCCGCACGATGCGGTCGCAGACGCCGCCGATCCGGGTGATCATCCCGGGCCGGACCTACCGGCACGATTCCGACCAGACGCACACGCCGATGTTCCATCAGGTCGAGGGCCTGGTGATCGACACGGCAGCCAACATCGCGAATCTGAAATGGGTGCTGGAGGCGTTCTGCAAGGCGTTCTTCGAGGTCGATGGGGTGAAGATGCGCTTCCGCCCATCGTTCTTCCCATTCACCGAGCCGTCGGCCGAGGTCGACATCCAGTGCTCCCGCAAGGGCGGCGAGATTCGCTTCGGCGAGGGCGACGACTGGCTGGAGATCCTGGGCTGCGGGATGGTCCACCCGAACGTCCTGCGCAATTGCGGCCTCGATCCGGACGCGGTGCAGGGCTTCGCGTTCGGGGTCGGCATCGACCGCATCGCCATGCTCAAGTACGGCATGCCGGACCTGCGTCCGTTCTTCGAGGCGGATGTCCGCTGGCTGGACCATTACGGTTTCCGGCCGCTCGACGTGCCGAGCCTGATCGGCGGTCTGACGGGGTAGGGAGAGGTTTGGGGGGGACCATGATGACGAGGGCGAGCGCGGAGATCCGTAATGCCGCGTCTCGGCAATTCCATCATCTCCGATCTTCTTGAAGTGGCCGAAATGCCAGCCCACCAGAGCGGTCGGATGAACTTGCGCACGGCACCGCTGCGACGTGCCGTGAGCACTGTCTATTACACCGTCTCCCACGGTCTTTGTTTCGATGGCTCGCGCCAGAGAGGCCGTGGAGGCCCTTGAGTCCCTGGGCGACGACCAGCGCCGCAAGCTGGCTATCCTCCTCATAACGAAAGCCCGGCTCTCCTGAGCCAAGAGGTTACGATCGATGAAATTCACCCTCTCCTGGCTCAAGGACCACCTCGACACCGAGGCTTCCCTCGACACCATCACCGAGACGCTGACGCGCATCGGCCTCGAGGTCGAGGGCGTCGAGGACAAGGCGGCCGCGCTCAAGCCCTACGTCGTCGCCCGGATCCTGACAGCCGAGCAGCATCCGAACGCCGACCGTCTGCGGGTCTGCACCGTCGAGACCGGGGCGGGCGTGCCGATCCAGGTGGTCTGCGGTGCGCCGAACGCACGCGCGGGTCTCGTGTCGGTGTTCGCGCCGCCCGGCACCTATGTGCCCGGGAAGGCGATCACCCTCTCGGTCGGCACGATCCGCGGCGTCGAGAGCCACGGCATGCTGTGCTCGGGGGCGGAACTCGGACTCGGCGAGGACCATGATGGCATCCTCGAACTCCCGGCCGATGCGCCGGTCGGCCAGGGCTACGCCCTCTATGCCGGGCTCGACGATGCGGTCATCGAGATCAACCTGACGCCGAACCGTCCGGACTGCACCTCGGTGCACGGCATCGCCCGCGACCTCGCGGCGACCGGGATCGGCAGCCTCAAGCACGAGGCCGCGCCGGGCGTGCGCGGCGAAGGTCCCTGCCCGGTCGAGGTCGACCTGGCCCTCGCGCCGGAGGATCGCGGACTTTGCCCGCTCTTCGCCCTTCGACTCGTGCGCGGCGTGAAGAACGGTCCGTCGCCGGCCTGGATGCAGGCCAGGCTGCGGGCGATCGGTCTTCGACCGATCAACGCCCTCGTGGACATCACCAACTACGTCACCTTCGATCGCGGCCGGCCGCTGCACGTGTTCGACGCCGCCAAGGTCTCGGGCAACCTGACGGTGCGGCGGGCCCACGGAGGCGAAAGCCTCCTGGCGCTCGACGGACGGACCTACACGCTCACCGACGACACCGTGGTGATCGCCGATCAAGCCGGCGTCGAATCGATAGCCGGCATCATGGGTGGCCAGGCCTCCGGCTGCGACGAGTCCACCACGGACGTGCTGATTGAATCGGCGCTGTGGGACCCGGCCAACATCGCCCAGTCCGGGCGCCGGCTCGGCATCATCACCGATGCGCGCTACCGGTTCGAGCGCGGCGTCGACCCGGCCTTCACGCTCCCCGGCCTGGACCTCGCCACGCGCCTCGTGGTCGATCTGTGCGGCGGCACGCCCTCCCAGTCGACGATCGCCGGCGAGCCCCCGGAATCGGAGCGGATCATCGATTTCCCGTGGACCGAGGTGCGGCGCCTGGCCGGCATCGAACTGCCGCAGACCGAGATCAAGCTGATCCTGGAGACGCTGGGTTTCCAAATCTCCGGCACCGGCGACCGGGTGGAGGTCCTGACGCCGTCCTGGCGGCCCGATGTCGAGGGCAAGGCCGACTTGGTCGAGGAGGTCATCCGTATCGCCGGCCTGGACCGGATCGAGCCGAAGCCGCTGCCGCGAATTGCCGGGATCGGCCGGCCGCTGCTCACGGTGATGCAGAAGCGCACCCGGACGGCCAAGCGGGCCCTGGCGAGTCGCGGCCTGATGGAAGCGGTGACCTGGTCCTTCGTCCCGCATTCCGATGCCGAGCTGTTCGGCGGGGGCGGCGCCGACCTCGTGCTCGCCAACCCGATCGCGTCCGAACTGTCGGACATGCGCCCGAGCCTGTTGCCGGGTCTGCTGCGGGCGGCGCAGCGCAACGCCGACCGCGGCTATCCGGATGCGGCCCTGTTCGAGGTCGGTCAGTGCTTCGCCTCGGACGAGCCGGAAGGGCAGAGCATCCGCGCCGCCGCCGTGCGCCGCGGCAGCGCAACCCTGACGGGTGCCGGGCGCCATTGGGACGGCTCGGCCGGGACGGTGGACGTCTTCGCCGCGAAGGCCGACGCCCTCGCCCTGCTGGGCGCTCTCGGCGTGCCGACCGGCGGCCTCCAGGTTACGGCAGGCGGCCCGTCCTGGCTCCACCCCGGACGCTCGGGCACGCTGCGCTTCGGGCCGAAATCCGAGATCGGCTGGTTCGGCGAGGTCCATCCGCGGACCCTGCAGGCCCTCGACCTCAAGGGCAGCCTGGTGGCGTTCGAGATCGTGCTCGACGCCCTGCCTTTGCCCAAGCACAAGCCGACCAAGGCCAAGCCCGCTCTGACCCTCTCCGAGTTCCAGCCGCTGTCCCGGGACTTCGCCTTCGTGGTCGGCCGCGACGTCCCGGCAGGCGACATCGTCAAGGCGGCGCAAGGGGCGGAGCGCAAGCTGGTCACCGGCGTCGAGGTCTTCGACCTCTACGAGGGGACCGGCGTGCCGGACGGGTCCAAGTCGGTGGCCATCGCGGTTCGCCTGCAGCCGGTGGAGCGCACCCTCACCGATGCCGAGATCGAGGCGGTGAGCGCCAAGATCGTCACGGAAGTCTCGCGCCGGACCGGCGCGACCCTGCGGTCCTAAGGAAAACGGCATGAACCGGATCGCAGCGCTCATCGAGGACCTGGCGGTGTCCGAGCACCTGCCGACCAAGGCGCTGCGGGAAGCGCTCGGACATCCGGCCGAGATCGCCGATGCGACTCTGCCGCTGCTCGAAGCCGCGGCCGAGGGGCGGGAGATCTCGCCGGAGGACGCCAACCTCCTGTTCTGGGGCGTGCACGTCCTGGCGCATGCCCGGGATACGCGCGCCCTCGCGCCGCTCCTCAAGCTCCTCCGGCAGGACGAGGAAACGCTCGACGCGATCCTGGGCGACGCCGTGACGGCGACGCTCTCCAAGGTCGTGGCGAGCCTGTTCGACGGCGATCAACTGCCGCTGTTCCGGCTGATCCTCGACAGCACGGTCGATGACCTCACCCGCATGGCGCTGCTGTCAGCCTGCACCTTCCTGGCTTTGGAAGGCCGGATCGCGCGCGAGGCGATGCACGACCTGCTGGTCCGCTTCGACGACGCGCAGGCGGCCGTCGAGGAGGGACCGGCCTGGGTCGGCTGGGAGGAGGCGATCGCACATCTGGGCTTTCGCGATCTCGCCCCGCGTGCCGCGGCGGCTCGGGCGGACGGGCGGATCACCGACGAGATCAGCGACGCGGCCTGGTTCAAGGAGGCGCTGCGCAAGGCCGAGACCAAGCCGGAGGACCGGGACCGGCTCGGGCCCTACCAGTACGGCTATCTCGACGATCCGGTCGAGGCGCTCGACTGGACCGCGGAGCGCGCCGGCGAGCCGCAGCGCAATCCGTTGAAGGATGTCGGGCGCAACGATCCGTGTCCCTGCGGCTCGGGCAAGAAGTTCAAGAAGTGCTGCCTCGGCAAGGCGGAGACTGACGGCCCGTGGATGCCGCCGGGCGCTCTACTGAGCTGAGGCCGCGGTGCCGCTGAGCGGATTGTCCGGGTCCCAGCCGTAGCGCAGCGTCTCGAATCGCATCGAGCGGGCGTCGACCATGAGCAGGCGCCCGACCAGCGGTTCGCCGAATTGGGCCACGGCGCGGATCACCTCCATGGCCATCAGCGAGCCCATCACGCCGGCCAGCGCCCCGAGCACGCCGGCCTCGGCGCAGGCCGGCACGCTTCCGGGCGGCGGCGGGTTCGGGAACAGGCAGCGATAGGTCGGATTCGGCTTGCCGTCCGGGCCGGTCTCGTGCGCGCGGATCGTGGTGAGCGTCCCGTCGAACCGGCCGAGCGCAGCGGTCACCAGCGGTCGCCCGGCGTGGAAGCAGGCATCCGAGACGGCGTAGCGGGTGGCGAAGTTGTCGGAGCCGTCGGCGACGAGGTCGTAGCCCGCGATCAGATCGACGGCATTGTCCGGCGTGATGCGGAACGGATGCGGGACCACCGCCACGTGCGGGTTGAGGCGTTCGACCGCGTCGGCCGCGCTCGCGACCTTCGGCCGGCCGAGATCCGGCGTGCCATGAATGACTTGGCGCTGAAGGTTCGACAGCGAGACGGTGTCGTCGTCGACGATGCCGATCGTGCCGATGCCGGCGGCCGCAAGATACTGGATCAGCGGCGCGCCGAGCCCCCCTGCCCCGATCACCAGCACCCGGGCCGCCTTGAGGCGTGCCTGCCCGGGGCCGCCGACCTCGGCCAGGACAAGGTGACGGGCGTAGCGTTCGATCTCTTCGGGAGCCAGAGCCATAGCCACGAGATAGTCGCCTCCGCGGCTTTGCGGAAGCGCTACTCATGCGAACGCCGCCCCGGGTCAGGAGGCGGCGTAGATCGCTGTAGCCGAAGGGATCAGCGCGGCGCGAGGATCATGATCATCTGGCGGCCTTCGAGCATCGGCTCGCTCTCCACCTTGGCGATCTCGGCCGTCTCGTTCTTCACGCGCTCCAGGAGGCGCAGACCGATATCCTGGTGAGCCATCTCACGACCGCGGAAGCGCAGGGTCACCTTGACCTTGTCGCCTTCCTCGAAGAAGCGATGAACCGACTTCATCTTGGTATCGTAATCGTGCTTGTCGATGCCGGGGCGGAGCTTGATCTCCTTGACCTCGACGGTCTTCTGCCGCTTGCGCGCCTCGTTCTGCTTCTTCTGCTCGTTGAAGCGGAAGCGCCCGTAATCGAGCAGCTTGCAGACGGGCGGCACCGAGTTCGGCGCGATCTCCACGAGATCGAGGCCGGCCTCCTCAGCGAGAGTCAGCGCGTCGAAGAAGGGGACGACGCCGCGGTTCTGCCCGGTATCGTCGATCAGCTGCACTTCCCGCACCCCGCGAATGTCGCGGTTGGCGCGCGGCCCGTCCTTCTGCGGGGCCGGCATGGCTCTCATCGGTCTACGAATGGCTTCGGTCTCCTGCTGCAACGACGAAACGGCGGATCTGGCGACCCGTTCCGTGGATCCCCTGACCGCCAGCCGTTCCGGTCTGTCCCGGACCTACTACGTTGGAGGAAGCTCCACGAGAGTCAACGGGTCGCCGGCGTGGTCGGTGAAATAATCGGCACCCCGTGGTCGTCTGGCCGGCCCACCGTGCCCAAAGGCACGGGTTTCTCAGCTCTGCCGCCCCAGCAGCTGGGCGTAGACGGCCAGGGTGTCGCCGGCCATGCGCTCCAGCGAAAAATTCGCCTCCACATGGGCGCGCCCGCGCCGGACCAGCGCATCGCGGGCGCTGGCACCGAGAGACAGGGCTTCGGTGAGGGCTGCGGCGAGGGCGCCGGCATCGCCGGGTGGCACCCGCCAGCCGGTCCGCTGGCCGGACGCGACGTCCGGCGGCGCCAGCACCGTCTCGGGGACCGCGCCGAGATCGGAGACGACCACAGGCGTGCCCAGCGCCTGGGCTTCCACGGCCGAGCGGCCGAACGCCTCCGGCTCCACTGACGGGACGGCCACCACGGACGCCGCGCGGAACGCCGCGGGCATATCGGTGCAGTGGCCGACCCGGCGCACGATGCCGCCCAGGCCGCGGGCGGCGATCAGCGCATCGAGCTCGCGCTCGTAGGACGTCCGGCCTTGCGGGTCTCCGGCGAGCACCACCGCGAGGTCCGGCACGCCCCGATCCCGCATCTGCGCCGCGGCGTCGATCAGCACCCGATGCCCCTTCCAGGCGGTCAGGCGGGCAGCGAGCAGGATCACCCGCTCGTGGGGTGCCACGTTCCATGCCCGACGCAGCGCCTCGACCCGTCCGGCGCCCACCGCCACCGGATTGAACACCGCGAGATCCGTGCCCCGGTGGATGACCCGCACGCGATCGCCGGCCTGCTCGGCGTGCAGGCGATGGATCAGGTCGGCGGTGTAGCGCGAGTTGGCGATCACCACGTCGCCCCGGGCCATCACGGAATTGTACAGCACCTTCACGCCGGTCCGGCCGGAATAGCTGCCATGGTAGGTCGTGACGAACGGCAGGCCGAGCCGGCGTGCGGCCCCGAGCGCGACCCAGGCCGGCGCCCGCGACCGGGCGTGGACGATCTGCACGCCCTCTCGCCGACACAGCGCCATCAGCCGCACGACGTTCACCGCCATGCCGACCGGATTCTTCGACGCGGCCGGGAAACGGAGCCAATGCCCGCCCTTCGCCTGAAGCTCGCCGATGAGGCGGCCGCCCTCGGTGGCGACCAGGGCCCGGGCGCCCACCGCGGCCAAGGCGCCGGCCACGTCGACGGTCGTCCGCTCGGCGCCACCGGCATCGAGTTCCGGGATGATCTGCAGGACGCGGGCGCCCGCAAGGACATCGATTTCGGCGGGGAAGCCCGTCAGGCCGCGCGTCACATCACCCATCCGCGCTCGTTCGGCGTGGAGACGCAAGCCTCCCGCCGGCATCTGCAACATGCTGGTACCCATTGCCCCAGCATCGCGGTCGCGCTTTACGGTCTGGTAAACGCAGGTTGAAGCCGATCCGGTCAGGGATGGACTTCTTCAAGCCCGAGATAGGCCTACCGGAGAGATCGATGACCGATACAGGGCCGACCTTCATCAGCGTCGGTGAAGGTGACGCCGCACGCAAGATCGCCGTGCGGTTTCGAGAGGGCGCCGGGCCCCCGGTGGTCTGGCTCGGGGGATTCCGCTCGGACATGACCGCCACCAAAGCCGCAGCCCTGGACGCATGGGCCACCGAGGAAAAGCGCGCCCTGGTGCGGTTCGACTATGCCGGCCACGGCGCCTCCGGCGGCACCTTCGCCGACTGCACCATCTCGTCCTGGCTGGAGGACGCGCAAGCCGTCCTGTCGGCCTACGTGCCCGAGCCGCCGATCCTGGTCGGTTCGTCGATGGGCGGCTGGATCGCAAGCCTGGCCGCCCGCGACCGCGCCGCACGCGGCCAGACGACTGCGGCACTGGTGCTGATCGCACCGGCCCTGGACTTCACCGAGGATCTGATCTGGTCCAATCTCGACGGGCCCGCCCGCGCAGCGTTGACGCGAGACGGCGTGCTCCGGAGGCCAAGCGACTATGCGCCGGAGCCAGATCCGATCACCCTGGCGCTGATCGAGGACGGCCGGAGCAACAGGCTGCTCGAGCACCCGTTCGACCCTGCCTGCCCCGTCCACATCCTGCAGGGGATGCGCGACCGGGACGTGCCGTACCAGCACGCCCTGAAAACGGTGAGCCGCCTTCCCGCCGAGGGTACCGTGCTCACGCTGATCGCGGACGGAGACCACCGCCTGTCACGACCGCAGGACATTGCGCGGCTCGTGGCGGCGGTGGCAGCAATCAGCTGACCGAAGACGGTCTGCCCGGCGTCAGTGCAGGCTGACGGCGTGGAGATCCTGGGCCACGGCATTGGCCAGCACCACGTCGCGGGAATCGGCCAGCATGATCGGCTCGCCGCTCGCCGAGAGGAGTGCGAACAGGTCGAGGCCGGGCATCAGTTCCGGAGCCTGCGGGAACAGGCGACGGACCTCATCGGAACGTATCGGGCGAACGTAGGCGATATGGCCCTCGCCGAGCGCCGCGAGATCTGCCGGATTGAACTCGGTCGGGTCGAGATCGGCGGGGGTGAGGGGCGATGCGTTCAAGTTCGTCATGTTTAGCCCTCCTAGGGTGGCAGAGCGTCTACCTCCGGTCCCGGAGGCACCGGTGGTTCCATCCTGATGTGGTGTGTTTCGGCGGCCAATCAATCGACCGCGGGCATCGCCGGGCTGCGTTCACGCCGCACCCGCGATCGCCGTTGCACTAGCCACGCGCGCCGATATCGATCTTGCGCACGATCCGGTCGGGCTCCGGGCGGACGAGATCGATGGAAAGCAGGCCGTTGGCGAGATCTGCCCCCAGCACTTCCATGCCGTCGGCCAGCAAAAACGTCCGCTGGAACTGCCGCGCCGCGATGCCACGGTGCAGGAAGTGCCGCTCACGCTCGTCCACCTGCCGGCCGCGGACGACCAGCTGATTTTCCTCGAGCGTCACGTCGAGTTGATCCTGGGTGAAGCCAGCCACCGCGAGCGTGATGCGCAAGCGTTCGGGCTCGCGCTCCGTGCGGGGCAACCGTTCGATATTATAGGGGGGATACCCGTCGTTGGCGCCCTTGGCGACCCGGTCGAGCGCCTGCTCGATCTCGTCGAAGCCGAGCAGGAACGGGTGCCCGAAAGGCGAGGGTCGAGTCATCGCGGCCGCCATCCTCACAGCGAGGCCTCCGACACGAGGGCTAGCCGCAGCCCGCGGATCTCCGAGCACCTCGACTCCATGGAGCCCGTCCGGGACAGCGCTCCGCCGGGCGGAACGCCGCCGGTAAACGGATATGGCCAAGCGCGCCAACCCCATCAAGGGAACCGGGAAATTTCCCCGTGGGAAGGAGGGGTGCACCGCGAAAACCATCGAGGAATTGGGATCTTTCGGCAGATTAGGCCAGGATAATCCAGCAAGTCCGAGAACGGCCACGCTTCCAACTAACAGTTTGGAACTGCTCTGATTTTCTCGTCGGGCCTTGATCCAGGAAGCGCCCATAGCTACTGCCCCGACTGGTGATCGTCCGGTTCGGGCGGACACTCGCCGGAAGTTCCCGAACCCGACGGGACGGAGCGGAGTCCCGATGAGCGCGCCTTCGACACCGGCCAGTCATGCGGCGATGCAGCAGGTCGCCGACGTGTGCGGCGATGAGGCCGATATCCTGGCCCTGTCGGTCGCTCGGTTTGTCGCGGCCGGATATATGACCAGCGACATCGCCTGTTGGAATGCCGCCTACGACGGCGCGGAGCAGCTGCTTGGCGCAACGGAAGGCTGCCGTTTCGTCGCGAGCGTGGTTGCGATTGTGCGTGCGCTCCGGGCGGAGCGCGAGGACGACTGGTCCTTCATGCCTGCGAGCTGTTGCCGGGTCACCGGCCACGAATGCGCCCTGGTCGCCCTGATCGGTCGTGGACGACGTCGGCTCTGGGCGGAACTTGAAGAGGCCGCCGCCGAAATCACGGGGCGGGAAGCGGCGCCCCGCCTGGTCGAGGCGGTCCGTGCCGCCGTGGCGACCCTCGACGCGGCGGCGGAGCGCCTAGCGCCGGCAGCCTGCCCGCGGCGGGTCGTGCTTCACTGAGTCGGCCGCTTCGACGGTCTGGTCCGGCGACAGCCGACCCTGAGAAAAGAGGAAATCAGCCTGGTGCTTGCCCTGAGCGTCCCACTGTACCGCCGACGGATCGGTCGGATCGCCCTCGATACGGCCGCGTGCTTCGCACTCTCGGCGCTCCTTGTCGCCTCTGCGCTGGCGCAGGACGCCGGCGCCGATAAGACGCCGCTGAAGCTGCAACTCAACAAGCTGGAGACCGCGGGCGAGGCCTGCCGGGTGACCATGGTGGTCGACAATGCCAAGGGCGTTGGCCTCAAATCGTACAAGGTCGACTTGTTCGCGTTCGATCCCGAAGGCGTCGCCCAGAAGCGCGTCGCGGTGGAACTCGGCCCCCTGCCGGCCCGCAAGACCATCGTGAAGATCTTCGACTTCCCGGGCATCGCCTGCAGCAAGGTCGGACGAGTGCTTCTGAACGACGTTCTGGCCTGCGATGGCGGCGATGCCGCCCGCGAGGCATGCCTGGAGCGGACTGAGACCGAGAGCAAGGCCGGCCTCGCCTTCGACCGTTGATGCGGGCGCCATAAGGGTCTGTTCGACCACACCGCCCGGCGGCGCGCCGCCGGACGGCCAGCGGCTTTCGCCGCCCCTCGATGCGATGGCGGCCCCCGGCCGCGTGACACCACGATCCCAGGAGCCCGCGATGGACCCGACACAAGCCCCGACCGAGGTCGCCCACGACTTCTCGTTCCTCGGCCTGTTCCTGCAGGCCGACCCGATCGTGAAGGGCGTGATGATCCTGCTGGTCATCGCCTCGATCGCGTGCTGGACGGTGGTGTTCGAGAAGATCATCCGGCTCTCCGCGGCCCGGCGTCAGGCGAAGGCGTTCGAGAAGCTGGTGCGGTCCGGTGGCAGCCTCGACGGCAATCACAAGGGCCTGACTGGCCACGTCGTGAAGGCCGCCATCGATGCGTGGCGCGACCAGGACCCGACGGAGACCCGGGCCGAGCGGCGCGAGCGGATCGAGCGGGCCATGCGCGGCGCGCTGGGCCTCGAGGTGAAGCGTTTGCGCACCGGCCTGTCGCTGCTGGCAACCTCGGGTTCGACAGCCCCGTTCGTCGGCCTGTTCGGCACGGTCTGGGGCATCATGAACTCCTTCTCGTCGATCGCACGGAGCCAGGACACCTCGCTCGCCGTCGTCGCCCCCGGCATCGCCGAGGCGTTGTTCGCCACCGCCATCGGCCTGGTCGTCGCGATCCCGGCCGTGATGGCCTACAACAAGCTCGCGGGCGACATCGGCGGCATCCAGAGCTCTTTCACGTCCTACATCTCGTTGCTGGGCGATCGCCTCGCCCGCGAGCGGACGGGGGCCGGACAGCACCGCGCAGCCGCCGAGTAGGTCTCCTGCGGCGCAGGGGCCCTTCGCGAGCGGGCCCGGCGCGCCGCCCCTGATCCAAGGCGCCCAACCGGTCGGCGACGTGCTGCGGCCGAGGACGCCTCGAACCCTGGCTCGAACCGGGCCGAACACCTTCATTCGGAGACGCCGCCATGGCGATGGCATCGCCCCGCGCAAGCGACGATGACGACAACGACGACCTGCCGATGTCGGACATCAACGTGACCCCCATGGTCGACGTGATGCTGGTCTTGCTGATCATCTTCATGGTCGCCGCGCCGCTGATGACGACCGGCGTGCCGGTACAGTTGCCCAAGACCGCAGCCGCCAAGGTCGCGCAGTCGAAGAAGCCGCAGGAGGTCACGGTCGACAAGGACGGCAACCCGTCGATCGCCAAGGAGGTGTTCACCATGGACAGCCTGGTTCCGCGCCTGCGCGAGATGGCGTCGGCCGACAAGGATCAGGTGATCCTGGTCCGGGGTGACCGGGACGTGCCCTACGGCAAGATCATGCAGGTGATGGGCCTCGTCGGGCAGGCAGGCTTCACCAAGGTGTCGCTGATCGCGCAGTCGCCGGGCGGCCCCGCCCCGGCGGCACCGGCCGCCCCCGCAGAGACCGCTCGCTGACATCCATGAGCACGCTGACTTCGACGGATCTGTCGGCCGGGCCCGGCGAGCCGCGCCCGACCGGGCTGCTCGCCGCCTTCCTGGTCGCCTTCGCGCTGCACGCGCTCGTGCTCGTGGCGGTGATGTTCTATCGGCTGACACCGCCGGCGCCCCCCGGCGAGCAGCAGATCTCGATCGATCTGGCGCCGGTGATGACCGAGGCCTCGACCGAGGCTCCGGCGGAGCAGCAGATGAGCCAGGCCGCGCCTCCGGAGGCGAAGCCGGTGGAGCTGCCGCCCGACGAGGCCGTGCAGCCGCCACCGCCCGAGATGACCGAGGTCAAGCCGGACGAGACCGAGGCCGTCACCGAGCCGCCGCAGGAGGTCGTTCCGGTGGAGGCCCAGAGCGAGGTCATCACCTCGACAGCCGAGTCCGCCGAGCCGCTGGCGCCGCCGCCGACCGAGGTCGCCAAGACCGAGGAGCCGCCGAAGCCGACGCCGGATCCGGCCAAGATCAAGGCCGAGCGCGAGGCGAAGCTGCGCAAGATCCGCGAAGAGAAGCTGCGCGAGCAGAAGCGCGAGGAGCGTCTCGAGGAGATCCGCGAAGCGAAGCAGAAGGCAGCCCGCGAAGCGAAGGCGAAGCAGGCCAAGGCCCAGCAGGGGGCCGAGGCGCGCAACTCGGCGTCGGCATCGCGCCAGAACGCCGCCGGCCGGGCCGCCGCGGGCAGCGATCCGAGCGCGCTGCGGCAATGGACCGGAGCGATCAGCGCGGCGATCCATGGTCGGATGAATCCAGGCGCCGCCGCCGGCACCGCCGGAGGTACCGCCATGGTCCGGTTCACGGTGATGCGTTCGGGGGCGGTGTCGGGCGCGGGCCTCGCCCGGTCCAGCGGCGTAGGCCAGATCGACAGCGCCGCCCTGGCGGCGGTGCGGGGCGGCCTGCCGCCGGCGCCCCCCGGCGTGACGCAACCGAGCCTTTCGGTGACGATCCCGCTCAACTATCGCGTGCGCTGAGAGCGAATAGACGGCGCGCGCCGAGGCAGAGGCGCCGGTTTCGATTGAACAGGCGCTCCACGATCCGAGACGAATACGTTCGTCTGTCGAGCACGATCAACAGGCCGGATTCGCCATCCGGCGCGGGAGCGTGCTAATGCCTTTGCGATCACGGCCTCGAACAGTCGTCTCAGGACGGCGCGGCGGGGCGGATCATCCGGCCTTGCCCCTTCACCCCTCGAACAGGCCGGACCCGCTCCAGAGACCGTTCCGGCGCGCGACGCGCAGGACGCGGTTCCGCTGGACCGGGGCGAAAGGCACAGGATGAGCGACGAGACTGAGACCGACCTCGACGAGGCCGAGGACATCCGCGACGCGGAAGCGGAAGCGAAGACCCGGGCCGACAACCGCGCCGAGCGTGCGGAGCGGGCCGAGCGCATGGCCCGCGAGGGCGCGCAGGCGATGGCCGAGCACCACGCGTCGATCAAGGCGATCGACGAGCGGACGCTGAAGCTGCGTTCGCTGCGTCTCGCCAAGGAAGCGGCCGAGGCCGAGGTCAAGGCCGCCGAGGTGCAAGCCAAGGTTGCCGAGAAGGAAGCCAAGGCCGCCGCCAAGATCGCGAGCAAGACTGCAAAAGGTGCCGCCAAGAAGGCCGCGCCGAAGAAAGCCGTCGCGAAGGACTGAGGGCCGATGGCCGACGATCGCAACCGCCGCCGCTTCACCGATCCGCGCGCGGCCGCCGAGGCGGCTTTCAAAGCCGCCACGACCGCCAAGCCCGCCGCTGCTCCTCCACCACCCGCGCCGTCGGCTCCCCGCCCGACGGCGGTCCCGGGCGCGCGCGAGATGGTCACGTTGCGCCTCGACAGCGCCGTGTTGGCCCATTTCCAGAAGGACGGCCCGGGCTGGCAGGACCGCGTCAACGAGGCGTTGAAGACCCTCGTTCCAGCTGACGACGCGTAGGGCGGATCGGGACTTTCCGATTGGATAGCCGGGCTCCTCAAAGGCGCCGGGTGTTCGCGGCCGCTTGCGCGCGCCGCCGTTTTCCTCTGGGCCGGCCCACCGCTTGCCGTCGGGGTCGATCGATCGTGCTCGAAGTCTTGGCCTGCGGCGTTGCGCTGATACGCTCAGGCTCGCCTCACGGTCCCCGCGTTCACGCGAGTGTTTACGGCGAACCAGCTTCCACGTCGGTAGCGAGCGGCCTCACGCATCGTGCTCCCCGAATGCTAAGCTTTCCGGTTCGCCGCTCCGGGCAGAGGATGCGGCGCGCCCGGAATCTTCCTGTCCCCGTCCAGAGACGGGACATTCCCGAAGGCTTGCGGGCCAAAGGCAATGGCAGACAGTGAACACCCGATCCCGTCGGCAAGCAGTTGCCGTCATCTGCAAGTGCAAGACGCGCAGGTCTCGACCCTTCCCAGGTGTTTGCAGTAACGGGCGGCATATGGCTGCCCCGCCTGGCCGGCAACCATGGTCTCCGCGACGGGGCAGCGGCTGAAGGGTCCGCGTAAACCTGGGATCCGTGGATGAGTATGGCCCTCTGTGGCCCGTCGCTCTTACTTCCGTGCCGCGTTCTCGGCTGCCCCCCGGGCGGGAGATTGGCGCATGCCGTCGGACCTGGCCCGCGTCTCTGAGCCGGAACGTCACCCTGGCGGCTCGATCTCCGTCATCGTTTGCCCGAACGCCGGCGACAGCACGCGGCCGAGAATGCGGCCGAGCTGATCGGCCGAGTATGGCTTGTGGATCAGCTCGAACCCGTGCAGCCCGTCCTGGGCCAGGACGTGGCTGTAGCCGGTCGCCAGCAGCACCGGCACGTTCGGTATCCGGCGCTGGAGCAGCCGCGCAAGCGCGATGCCGCCCATGCCGGGCATCACCACGTCGGAGAACACCACATCGAAGCCGGCGCCGTCCGGCCCGAGCTTCTCGATCGCATCCTCGGCGTTGGCCGCCCAGGTCGCCCGGTAGCCGATATCCTCCAGGATCTGGGTGGCGAAGCGCCCGACCTCGACATTGTCCTCGACGATCAGGACGTGCTGGCCGCCGCCCGCCGGAAAACCCTCGCGGAGATAGGGGACCACAAGGTCCTCCGGCGCCACGACGTCGATCTCCGGCAGGTAGAGCGTGAAGGTCGTGCCACTGCCGACGACGCTGTGAACGGCGACGTCGCCACCGGATTGCTTGGCAAACCCGAACACCTGGCTGAGCCCGAGGCCGGTGCCCTTGCCGACCTCCTTGGTGGTGTAGAACGGCTCGAAGATGCGGCTGAGCATGTCCGGCGCGATGCCGGTCCCGGTATCGGTGAGCGACACTGCCGCGAACGGACCGAGGGCGGCCGCGTGGCCGCGGATCGGCGGCAGGGCGCTGGCGCAGGTCAACCGGAGCGTGAGCGTGCCTTCGCCGTCCATGGCGTCACGAGCGTTGACCGCCATGTTGACCAAGGCGGTCTCGAACTGGCTGAGATCCGCCTTCACGTAGCAGGGTTCGGCCGGCAGGTCGGTGCGCATCTGGATGCGCGCACCCGTCAGGGTGTTGAGCATGTCGGCCACGCCGCGCAGGCGCTCGCCGACTTCGAACGCCTCGGGCTTGAGCGTCTGGCGCCGGGCGAAGGCCAGGAGCTGGCTCGTCAGCTTCGTGGCGCGGTCGACCGTGTCGGACACGGCATCCATGTAGCGGTCGCGCCTTTCCGCCGGCAGGTCGGGGCGGCGCAGGAAGTCCACTGACGAGCGGATGATGGTCAGCAGGTTGTTGAAGTCGTGGGCGACGCCGCCGGTAAGCTGGCCGACCGCCTCCAGCTTCTGCGACTGGCGCAGCGCCTCCTCCGCTCGCTGCAGCGCGTTGGCCTGCTCGTGCTGCGCGGTGGTATGCCGGCCGGTTCCGTAGATCTGCCCGTCCTCGAACGCCCCCGTCCAGGCGAAGCGGCGATAACTCCCGTCCACGTGCCGCAGGCGGGACTCGAACGGGACACTCACGGGAGCCGTCACGATTCCGGCCAGCGCAGCCTGGGCCGCCGCAAGGTCGTCCGGGTGGATGAACGCGGAGACTTTTTGCCCGACGAGATCGGCGGACTGCCAGCCGAGCAGGGTCGTCCAGGCGGCATTCACGGCCGTCACGACGCCCACGGCATCCGCCGCCACCAACAGATCCGGGGAGAGCCGCCACGCCCGATCGAGGGCGCGGGCCCGTTCCGCCACCCGGGCCTCCAGCGTCAGGTTGAGGTCTTGCAAGGCGATCCTTGCCTGGTCGGCGTGGCGGCGGGCCTCCAGGAGATCGCGCTCGTAGCGGCGGCGGTCCGAGGCATCGAACGCGGTGATCCGGATGAAGCGGACGTCGCCCGCGTCGTCCCGGCGGACGACTGCGTTGGCGATGACCGGCAGGGTCGTTCCGTCGCGGCGCACCAGATCGAACGCCACCTCCTTGAACGATCCCTGCAGGCGCAGGAGCGGCGCGAAATGGGTCTCGTAATAGATCTTGCCCGCAATGGTCAGCAGATCGAGGAACCTGCGTCCGACGAGTTCCGCGGGCGGATAGCCCAGCCAGTTGGCCAGCGTCCGGTTGACCCGGGAGAACCGCCCGTCCGGCAGGGCCGAGGCGTAGCCGCACGGGGCGTTCTCGAAGAGGTCTTCGAGGTCGTCGACGTCCGGCCCGGGGGCGCAGGGCGGCGCGTCGCCCTTAGCCGCCAAGGACGAAGGCCTCGATCGCCGCGATGGTCTCCTCCGGGGCGCTCAGGTTCGGGCAATGGCCCGACGCCTCGAAATGGACCAGCGTGCTGTTCGGCAGCTTGCGGTGGACATACGCGCCGACTTGCTGCGGCGCGACGATGTCGTCCGAGCACTGGATGACGAGGCATCGGGCGGTGACGCCATCCAGGTCAGCCCGGTTGTCCGACGTGAAGGTGGTCCGGGCGAAGCGCTTGGCGATCTCGGGATCCGTGCGGCAGAAGCTGTTGGTGAGTTCCTGCCCGAGTTCCGGCCGATCGGGGTTGCCCATGATCACTGGGGCCATCGTGTGCGACCAGCCCATGTGGTTGCTGTCGAGGAAGTCGAGCAGTTCCTCCACCTGCGCCGGAGTGAAGCCGCCGACGTAATCGCCGTCGTCGATGTAGCGCGGCGACGGGCAGACCAGGACGAGGCTGTCGAACAGGTCTGGCGCCCGCTTCCAGGCGAGGATGCCGATCATCGCGCTCACCGAATGGCCGACGAACACGCCGCCCCTCACGCCGAGCGCACGCGACACCGCCACGACGTCGTCGGCGTAGCCCGCCAGGGTTGCGTATTTCACCGGGTCGTAGGCCGACAGATCCGACCCGCCGGCGCCGATATGGTCGAACAAGACGGTGCGGAAGAGGTTCTCGAACGCAGGTGCCACGAAGCGCCACATGTTCTGATCACAGCCGAACCCGTGGGCGAAGACCATGGCAGTCTCGCCGGATCCTGCGACCCGCACATTGTGACGTTGGAGGACCGACACGTCCGCTCCCTTCGACCGCGTTCCGGTCTAAGGCCGTTCCGGATCGTGAAGCAATCCGGACCGCATCGCAGCCCTACAGGGAACGCACCCCTTTTTGGCGCCATCGGCGCCGATCACGGCAGCGGGCGGCCCGCGCTTCGTAATAAGGCGGCGTGCTGTCCCGGAACTGGTGCCCGTCTCCACCGTACAAGGCTTGGCGTATCGTCCCGAACGGCAGAAGCCAGCTGTCGAGACGAATCACCTGGAATACCCGCCTCGGGGCAACGGCGTGCGCCTACGGCACGACCGTTTCGGGAACCCGCGCGGCCCCGTCGCCGATGACCACGCGGAATCGGGCGTTGCGGATCAGCGGATCCCGCCGCTGGCGGTGATCACCTCGCCGGTCAGCCATCGGGCGTCGTCGGAGGCCAGGAACGTGACCACGCCAGCGATGTCGTCCGGTCGTCCGGCGCGGCCGAGCGGCGTTTGGGCGATGAAGCCGGCCTCCATCTCGGAGCCGACGATTCCGGCCGTATGCGTGCCCTCGGTCACCACGAAGCCCGGGCTGACCACGTTCACGCGAATCCGGCGGGGCGCCAGCTCATTGGCCAGGACGCCCGAGATCGCGTTCAGCGCCCCCTTGGTCCCGGCATAGGCCGCGGCGGCGGGCGTGTGCACGTGGGTGATGGCCGACGAGATGTTGATGATGCTCGCGCCTTCGCCGAGATGCGGCGCGGCGGCCTGGCTGGTCAGCAGGACACCCAGCACGTTGACGTCGAACAGCCGGCGGTAATGCGCCTCCGTGATCTCCTCCAGCGTGGCGAACTCGTAGACGCCGGAATTGTTGACCAGCACGTCGAGCCGGCCGAACTGCGTCACGGTGGCCGCGATCAAGCCCTGCGCCTGGGCAGCCTTGGATACGTCGCCCTGCACCGCGATGGCCTTGCCGCCCTCCGCGTTGATGGCCGCGGTCACGGCCTCGGCATCCGCCCGGCTGCTGGCGTAATTGACCACGACCGCGGCGCCCTCCCGCGCCAGCGCCGTTGCGATTCCGGCCCCGATGCCCTTCGATGCGCCGGTGACCACGGCGACCTTGCCCTCGAGCTTCGACATGTGTGCTAACCTCGGCACGGGACCGGCGCCGGTATGGCCGCCTTAGTCCCATAGTTCGGAATTTCGGAACTAACGGTGCGCGGATCAAGACCCTACATGCGGAAATCATGAGGCCGCTGTTTCACCCCGCCATCGAGGACATCCGACCGGAGGCGATCCTCCACGCCCTGTCCGACCCGAATCGGGCGGCGATTTACGCGCAGATCATGCGGTCGGGCTGCGTCGAAGCCTGTTCCGCCGTCTCCGCCCTGGGCGACCGGGTCATCCCGAAATCGTCGCTGTCCGCGCACTTCAAGGTGCTGCGTGAGGCGGGCCTGATCCGGAGCGAGCGCCACGGAGTGGAGATGCGCAACCACTCGCGCTGCGCCGAGGTGGAGGCGCGGTTTCCGGGCCTGCTGGCGGCGATCCTCAACGCCTACGCGTCGGACGCCGGCAAACAAGCGCGCGGGCCCGACGCGTAACGTTCGGCACTGGGTACCGCCGACCCGGCCGCGTCGCACGCTTGGGCCGGTCCGCAGACAAGGCCCCCTCCCGTCGATCACCAGCACCGGCCGAAGCTCGCCGCAGCCTTATCGCCGGCATACCCACACGCTTATTCCCGGCGCCGGGAACAACCCGGGCGCATGGCACAACATATGTTGGTCCATCATGTCGGGTTAAGCGCGGCAATTGGCTACAAAACTAACATCGTTTGGTTCTCGCTCTTCAAAATCGTCATCCGCGGCGCAAAAAGCGCATCCTGATCGGAAGAAATACTGAACCGCTCCCGCCAAACGCGGTTGATCGGATAGCGCGACGGGATACCCCGACGGTATCGAGCCCGCACGAGTTTGCGCGCCGAAAGCCGGCGCCCATCATCAGCAGCGAGGAGCAAACCGCATGTACTACCTCGACAAGCGTCTCCAATACCCGGTCAAGGTCGACAGCCCGGACCCGATCTACGCGCGGATGCTTCAGCAGGCGATCGGTGGAATCGAAGGCGAGATCCGGGTCTGTATGCAGTATTTCTTCCAGGCGTGGGGTAATCGCGCGCCGACCACGAAGTATCGCGACATGCTGCTCAACACCGCCACGGAGGAGCTGGGCCATATCGAGATGCTCGCCACCGCGGTGGCGATGAACCTCGAGACCGCACCGACCAAGGTGCAAGAGGCAGGTGCAGCCGACGCCATCGTCGGCGCCGTGATGGGCGGCGAGAACCCGCGCCACATCGCTGAGGGGATGCTGCACAAGACGCTGCTATCCACCGGCATGGCGGCTTTCCCGGGCAATTCCGACGGCCTGCCGTTCGACATGAGCCACATCTACGCCAGCGGCAACATCGCAGCCGACATGTACTGCAACGTCGCCGCCGAGAGCACCGGCCGGGTGCTGGCCGTGCGCCTGTACAACGCGACCAACGATCCGGGCATGCGCGACATGTGGAGCTTCCTCATCGCCCGGGACACGATGCACCAGCAGCAATGGCTGTCGGTGATCGAAGAGCTGGGCGGTCATACCGGCACCCTGCCGATCCCGAACTCCTTCCCGCAGGAGAAGGAGAACCAGAAGTTCAACTACAACTACTTCTCGTCCTCGGCTGACGGCTCGCCGCCGCCCGAGGGCCGCTGGACCCAGGGCCCGTCCCTCGACGGCAAGGGCGAGTACAGCATCGTGCAGAACCAGCCGATGGGTCAGGAGCCCGTGCTCGGTCCTGCACGTCCGGACAGCGGCGCCCAGTCCGAGCAGATCGGCTGATGACTCAGCCTTCCGGGGCGCGG
This sequence comes from Methylobacterium sp. CM6246, assembly GCF_054818005.1. Taxonomy (NCBI): domain Bacteria; kingdom Pseudomonadati; phylum Pseudomonadota; class Alphaproteobacteria; order Hyphomicrobiales; family Methylobacteriaceae; genus Methylobacterium; species Methylobacterium sp. CM6246. Next base: position 1,910,159 of record NZ_JBTXKY010000001.1, on the reverse strand, counting down.
GCGTGACGCCCGGCCCCGGGGGGCAATCGAGGCACGCGGACAGAAGAACGCCGGAGTTCCGGTCGGTCCGACGCCGATCGGACGACGAACAGAAGCGGGAAGAACGCCCCCATGAAGGCACTGGTCTGGCACGGCACCGGTGACGTCCGTTGCGATTCGGTCCCGGATCCGGAGATCGAGGACGGGCGGGATGCCATCATCAAGGTGACGAGTTGCGCAATCTGCGGCTCGGACCTGCATCTCTACGACCATTTCATGCCCGGCATGAAGTCGGGCGACATCCTGGGCCACGAGGCCATGGGCGAGGTTGTCGAAGTCGGCAAGGACAACAAGGCCCTCAAGCCCGGCGACCGGATCGTCGTCCCGTTCACCATCACCTGCGGCCAGTGCGATCAGTGCCGGCGCGGCAACTTCTCGGTGTGTGAGCGCTCCAACCGCAACAAGGCGCTCGGCGATACCGCGTTCGGGCACACCACCGCCGGCCTGTTCGGCTACACCCATCTCACCGGCGGCTACGCGGGCGGCCAGGCCGAGTACCTGCGCGTGCCGTATGCCGACGCGACGCACATCAAGGTGCCGGACGGCATCTCCGACGAAAAGCTCCTGTTCCTGTCCGACGTCTTCCCGACCGGGTGGCAGGGCGCGGTCCAATGCGACATCCAGCCAACCGACACGGTGGCGATCTGGGGCTGCGGGGCTGTCGGCCAGATGGCGATCCGCTCGGCGATCCTGCTCGGCGCAAAGCGTGTCATCGCGATCGACCGGGTCCCGGAGCGCCTGAGGATGGCCGAGGCCGGGGGTGCCGAGGTGATCGACTACAACACGGCATCCAACATCGTCGGCCGCTTGAACGACATGACCGACGGCAGGGGCCCGGAGAAGTGCATCGACGCCGTCGGGCTCGAAGCCCATGCCACGGGCGCGGTCGATGCGGTCTACGACCGGGCCAAGCAGGCGATGATGCTCGAGACCGACCGGGCCCACGTGCTGCGCCAGATGATCATGGTCTGCCGTCCGGCCGGCGTGCTCTCGGTCCCGGGCGTGTATGGCGGCCTGATCGACAAGTTTCCCATCGGCGCGCTGATGAACAAGGGCCTGACGGTCCGCACCGGGCAGACGCACGTCAACAGGTGGACACCGGACCTGCTGCGGAGGATCGAAGACGGGCAGATCGATCCGTCCTTCGTCATCACCCACACCATCGGGCTGGAGGACGGCCCGGAGATGTACCGGGTGTTCCGCGACAAGCAGGACGGCTGCATCAAGGTGGTGATCCGGCCATGAGCGATAAACAGCATTCGCGGACGACCCGGGGCGCACCAGGGCGCGGTCCCGAGACCGGACACGACGCGCTGGCGCGCGGGCTCGGCTGGTTCTCGATCGGCCTCGGCATCCTGGAGCTGACGGCCCCGCGCGGCCTGTGCCGGGCACTCGGCCTGCGCGGCCGGGAATCGCTGGTGCAAGCCTACGGCGTCCGTGAGGTCGCCACCGGCGTCGCGATCCTCATGAGCCATGATCCGACGCCCTGGATCATCGGGCGCGTCGGCGGCGACGCGCTGGACCTCGCCACGCTGGCGACCGGCTTCGAAGGCGACAACCCGAAGCGCACGAACCTCGCCGCCGCGACCGCCGCCGTGGCGGGGGTGACGGTCCTCGACGTCATATGTGCGCAAGGGCTGATCGGGCAGAAGCGCCTGTCACCCCCTGGGACCTTCGATTACGGCGACCGGAGCGGCTTCCCACGTGGCGCCAGGAGTATGCGCGGCGCTGCCTCCGACTTCGCGCCGCCGGCCGATTTCCGCATTCCGGAGCCGCTGCGGCCATGGTCGGGCGAGCGCGTCGCGCCAGGAACCTGAAGGGTCGTTCCGAGAGGTGGCCGTCGGCTTTCGGTGACAGGCGACCCTAGACGAGGGTCCGGCGCATCGTGCCGGTCCCGATACCCGGCGCGATGCGCTAGGGCCGGTCCCGCAGAATCCGCATCACCGCCCGGTCGAGGGCCGACAGGAACGCCGAGCGGTCGGCCCGGGAGAACGGCGCCGGGCCACCGGTGATCGTGCCGGCCTCGCGTAGGGACTGCATCAGGTCGCGGGTGGCCAGCGCCATGCCGATCGAGGATTCGCTGAACGGCTTGCCGGTGAAGGCCAGGACCGTGGCGCCGGCCTTCACGCAGCGAGCGGCCAGCGGCACGTCGGCGGTGAGCACGATGCTGCCGTGCCCGGCCCGCTCAGCGATCCAGTCGTCGGCGGCGTCGAGGGCGGAACCGACGACGACGCGTACGATCCAGGGCTCGCGCGGCAGGTTAAGCACGCTGTTGGCGACGACGTGGACGGTGAGGCCGTAGCGCGCCGCTACCCGGTAGGTCTCATCCTTCACCGGGCAGGCATCGGCATCGAGATAGATCGTCGGCCGGTTCTCCGTGGCGCTCATCGCCGGGGCACCAGCTTCGAGGTGAAGCCCGCCAGGATCAGGAGCGCCCCGAGGGCGAATTGCCAACGCTCGATATCCCCGCCGATCGACAGCACCACCGCGCGGCCGATGACGATCAGCCCGAGCAGCGGAAAGCCGAAGCGCAGGGCCATCTTGACGACGATCAGTGCGGTCCGGGGTCTGGCCTGGGCTGGTGCCATCAGCGGATCGCCGCGACCCTGCGCGGGGCCGGATCCTCGGTCACCGCGACGCCGGCCTCGTCACCGCGCTCCAGCGTCGCCACAGACAACGGTGCGCCGCGGCCACGCAGGGCGTGGGCGCCCAGCGAGCGCGCCCGCACCCCCGCGGGCAGGCGCGGCAGCCGGCCCAGGAGATCCTGCGAGATCAGGATGCCGACCCCGAGTGGCCGGCACAGGGCTTCGATCCGCGAGGTCACGTTCACGGCGTCGCCGAAATACGCGATCTTGTGGCGGTCGACGCCGACTTCGGCGGTGACCACCGAGCCGCCATGCAGCGCGGCGCGCAGCTTCGGCACCGTGCCGAACCGGCCGGTCCACGCGGCCTCGTCGGCCTCGATCCGGTCGATGACGTCGAACACGCAGGTGACGCAGCGCGCGTCCTTCAGGCCGCGGCTCATCGGCCATGTCACCATGGCCAAGTCGCCGATATAGTCGTCCACCGATCCGCCGTTGCGGCGCACCGGCTCGGCCAGCGTCGCGAAGACCGCGCTGAGATATTCCTGCGCGCGCAGGTCGCCGTGCGCCTCCGCGAAGGCGGTCGACCCGACCACATCCAGGAACAGGAAGATCCGCTCTTCGGCCACCGGCTTGTGGTAGCGGCCGATCATGAAATTCACGAAGATCTCGCCGCCGACGAGGTCGCGCATGCGGATGACGAAGACCAGCAGGCCAGCCACCGCCAACGCGTAGGCGAGGACGCGGGCCGTCATCCGGGTCGCCACGGCGAGTTCGTCGCCGGTCAGGCCGAAGCTCCAGACGATCAGGCCGCCCAGCGCGTTGCCGGCCACGATCATTAGCACGTAGGCCAGTTCGGCCGCGATGACGTAGAGCCAGGCCGGGAGCCGGCGGATCCGGGCCTGCAACCCGGCCAGGATCAGGCCGCGGTCGAAGGCCAGCACGGTGGCGCCCATGGCCAGGCCGTAGGTGAAGCCGGCGAGCGGCGCGGCGGCATCGGCGAAGATGACGTTGTACAGCAGCCCGGCGCCGGCGGCGGCCAGGAGGATCAGCGACCAGAACATCCGGTGAGCCGGCAGCATCAGCGCGTCCCCCCCAGGGTCGGCTCGGCGCCGGCGCCGCACGGGGCGCTCCAGGCCCGCGCGGGCAACCGGGTAGGCCGCTTGGTAGGCCCTGTGGCGGCCTCGTTGAGCGCGGTGTGAGACACTGGCCTAAAGTTCAACACCGGAGCGGCGACGGCCCATTGCTCATCCCCCCAAGATGGCGCGAGTAAGGCGCAGCGGGGTCCGCGTATCGGCTCGATCGGGTCGGGCGGACGATCAGAACGAGACCCCGCGCGGCCGGAAGGGAGCGCTGCCATGTACGCCAGAAGCTTCGGGGCGACGCGCGTCTCGGTGCCGGTCATCGGCCAGGGCACGTGGCATATCGACGGCTCGGACAGGGCAGACGCCGTGCGCGCCCTGCGGGCCGGCATCGATGCCGGGATGACGCATATCGATACCGCCGAGATGTACGGCGACGCCGAGGCGATCGTGGCCGAGGCGACCGCGGATTGCCGCGAGGAGGTGTTCCTCGTCTCGAAGGTGGTCCCGGGCAACGCCACGCGCCGCGGCGTCGTGCGGGCCTGCGAGGCCTCCCTGCGGCGGTTGAAGACCGACCGGCTCGACAGCTACCTGCTGCACTGGCCCGGCCAGCACTCCCTGGCCGAGACGATCGCGGGGTTCGAGGACCTGCGCCGGGCCGGCAAGATCCTGTCCTGGGGCTTGAGCAACTTCGACGTCGACGACCTCGACCGGGTCCTGGCCATCGCCGGGCCGGACCGGATCGCTTGCAACCAGGTGCTGTACCACCTCAACGAGCGGGCGATCGAGCACGCGGTGCTGCCGTGGTGCGAGAGGCACGGCGTCGCGATGGTCGGCTACTCGCCGTTCGGGAGCGGCGAGTTCCCCGACCCTTCCAGCGCGGGCGGCCGCGTGCTCGACGGCATCGCCAGCACCCACGGCACGACGCCCTACGCGGTGGCCCTGGCCTTCCTGACCCGCCTGCCCGCGACCTTCACGATCCCCAAGACCGGCCGGCCGGCGCGGGCGATCGAGAACGCGGGCGCCGCGGACCTGCATCTCGGCCCGGCCGAGATCGCCATGATCGACGCGCATTTCCCCCGCGGGCCCCGGCCCCGGATGCTGCCGATGTTGTGAGCGACGGGGGCAGCCGGATACCGTCGACGCGAATGGCGGGGGGCGCGGAATCGCTGTACCGCGGCCGTCACGCGCGCCGCCCGAAAGCCCCCGACCGTCATGCTGAAATCGCTCCTGCCCTCGGCGCTCGCCCTCACGGCGGGCGTCAGCATCGTCATCCAGCAGGCGCTGAACGCGAATCTGCGCACCGCCCTCAACTCGGCTGCCCTGTCGGGGGTCGTGAGCTTCACGGTCGGGGTGGGCTGCATGGTCGTGTTCGCGCTGGTCGCCCGGGACCCGATGCCGTCCGCCGGGGTGCTCGCGCGGATCCCCTGGTGGGCGTGGAGCGGCGGGATGTTCGGGGCGATCTTCATCGGCCTCGGCATCGTCCTGGTCCCGCAGCTCGGGGCCGGAACTTTTCTGGCGCTCCTGGTCACCGGCCAGATGCTGGCCTCAGTCCTGTTCGACCATTACGGCTGGCTCGGCCTCGCCCAGCGCCCGGTCGACCTGCCGCGGGCGCTCGGCGTCGCGCTGCTGATTGGCGGCGTGGTCCTGATCCGGCGCTGAGCCGGACCGGCTTACTCGCCGATCCCGAACAGCTTCTCGACGAAGTTGCGGTCGTCCTTCGGGGCTGCCCGGCGTGCCGGGGCCTGCTGGCGGGGCGCGGGCGCGGCCGGATCGCCGAAGATCTGGCCCAGGAGGTCGGCCGGGGAACTCGGCGCCGCGCTCGCCACGGAAGCCGTGGTCTCGGGCGGCGGCTTGCGCCAGCGGTTGATGCCGGGCAGCGGAACCGGGTTCTGGCCCTTCAGCGCCTGGGTCATGTAGGTCTTCCAGATCTCCGCCGGCAGGTTGCCGCCGGTGACCTTCTTGGTCAGCTCGCCGTCGTCGTTGCCGAGCCAGATCCCGGTGACGAGGGTACCCGAGTAGCCGATGAACCAGGCATCGCGGAAATCCTGGGTCGTGCCGGTCTTGCCGGCCAGCTCCCAGCCCGGGATGTCGGCCTTCTTGGCGGTGCCGGACACGAAGGTCTCGTGCATCATCGCGTTCATCATGCCGTCGGCGTTGGCGTCGATGACCCGGCCGAGACCGTTGTCGGAACGCTTGTACAGCATCTTGCCGGCGGCACTCTTCACGGAGGTGACCACGTACGGGATCACCCCGGTGCCGCCGTTGGCGAAGGCCCCGTAGGCGCCGACCATCTCCAGCAGGGTCACCTCGGAGGTCCCGAGCGCGATCGAGCCGTTGGCCTGGAGCGGCGAGGTGATGCCGAGGCGCTGGGCGGTCTGCACCACCGTCTTCGGGCCGACTTCCTGGCCGAGCCGCACCGCCACCGTATTGAGCGAGTGCGCCAGCGCCATGCGCAGCGTCACCGGGCCTTCGTAGCGGTGCGAGTAGTTCTCAGGCGCCCAGGTGCCGATCCGGATCGGCGCGTCCTCCTTCACCGTGTCGGGTGTCGCCCCGTGCTCCACGGCGGCGAGGTAGACGAACGGCTTGAACGAAGAGCCGGGCTGCCGCTTGGCAGTGGTCGCGCGGTTGAACTGGCTCTGGGCGTAGTCGCGCCCGCCGATCAGCGCGCGGATCGCCCCGTCCGGCCGCATCGAGACCAGGGCGCCCTGTCCGACGTTGAAGCGCGTGCCCTTGGCGTTCAGCTCGTCGGTGAGCGCCTTCTCGGCGAGCGCCTGCAGGCCGGTGTCGACGGTGGTCTGGACCGTGATGTCGGTGTCGAACTTGCCGACGTAATCGTCGAGCACGTCCATCACGAGGTCGGCCACGTAGTTGGCCGAGCCGCCGCCGCGCGCGTTGGCGGGCCGGGCCGGCTGGGCGAGCGCCACCTTGGCGTCCTGCGCCGGGACGAAGCCGAGCTCCTGCATGGCAGCCAGCACCTGCGCGGCGCGGGCCTGGGCGGCGGGCAGGTTGCGGTTCGGGGCGAGCCGCGAGGGCGCCTGCACGAGTCCGCCGAGCATCGCGGCCTGGGCCAGCGACACCTCCTTGGCGGGCTTGCCGAAGTAGCGCTGCGCCGCGGCCTCGACGCCGTAGGCGCCGGCGCCGAAATAGACCCGGTTCAGGTACAGTTCGAGGATCTCGTCCTTGCTGTACTTGTGCTCCAGCCACAGGGCGAGGATCGCCTCCTGGATCTTGCGCGAGGCCGAGCGCTCGGGGGTCAGGAACAGGTTCTTGGCGAGCTGCTGGGTCAGGGTCGAGCCACCCTGCGCGACGCCGCGGCGTGTCAGGTTCTGGCCAATCGCCCGGAGGATGCCCACCGGGTCGACGCCGAAATGCTGGTAGAACCGCCGGTCCTCGATCGCCACGAAGGCGCGGGGCAGGTAGGGCGGCAGCTCCTTGATCGAGACCACCCGGCCGCCGGTCTCACCCCGGTTGGCCAGCAGCGAGCCGTCGCTCGCCAGGATGGCGATGTTGGGCGGGCGCTTGGGCACCGCGAGCTGGTCGATCGGCGGCAGCTGCGAGGCATGGTAGGCGATGAGGCCGGCGACGCCGATCACCGCCCACAGGCCGAGCACCACGGTGCCGTAGGCGATCCGGCCAAGCCACGAGCGCCGGCGCCGGCCGGACTTCTTCTGGGTCCGGCGTGGCGCCGTCTTAGCCGGAGCCCGCGCCATCTCGTCCGCTCGCTTACCCACGCGTTCCCCTGTCCCGGCCCGGTCGTCCCGGGACAGGCGCAGGTCGAGTTCGCCGCGATCCCGGACGCGCCCTTCCGGCACGTCGAAATTCGGCTCCATCCTGCCCCGACCCTTGGCCATGCATCCCGTCTTCGAACGATCCGAAACCAGCGCGCGCGTGCGTTGCGGCGTAGCCCGGTTACGGCACGCTAAATGCGGCGGTTTAAGGGGTCGTTAGCGTTCCGTTCAGCACCCCGGCCCCGGCCGCTAGCATCCCGGCGCCTTAACCCGAGGCGGTCGGATCCTGCCCCAGCACCCGCCGTGCCTCGGCGAGCAGCACGGGGTGCCGAACCGATTGCGGGCCGGAATCCGGCGTCTCGCGGCCGAGCCGGGCGATACGCGCCGTGAACAGCTTCCGGCGCAGGCCGAACCGGCCGATGCTGGCCGTGAGCGCCAGCAAGACGACCCGCACGGCCTCGGTGCGCTCCCGCTCCTGCACGATCTCGGTCTTCAGCGCCTCCTCGCGCTGCAGGGCGGCATCGAGTTCGAGCCGGACGGCGGCCCGGCTCGCCTCGTCCCGGCGCGCGGTCTCCAGCTGGATCCGGCATTCCTGCAACGCGCTGAGGATCATAAGCTCCTGCGCCGACGCATCCCGCATTGAGTCCTCCCGGTGCACCATCGCCCGGTGAACAACCCGGCACGCGCCCGATCCCTGTCATGAATATTCGGCCCCGACCTGCGAAGGCGTCGGAGGGCGGACCGTCGCTGCGGTTCGCCTTACCGATGCCGGGCGCCAGCCGGAAGCCACCGCCCCACGATATCGAGGTCGCGATCAGCGGCGAAGCCGGGATCGACGCCATGCGTTGCAGGATTGCCGTAGCCCTGGGGGCATCCTGAACGCCGCGAAGCTGGCGAGCCTGCAGCGGCGGCGCATCTCCTGGATGACCCAAACGCGTATTGAGTTTCGGCCTGGGATAGCAGTCTCCGCCCGCCATCCAGCCCGTTAACCGTATCGCCGTATTGTTCAGTCCGCGCGCCTGGGTGTCGCGGACCGGGACCGGAGAGAGGGTGCGATGACGGAGGATCGCCGCGGGGCATTCCGCAAGAACGCCTTCACGTTCGGCACGCTGCTGCTCGCCTGCGGCGAGGTCGGCTGCCTCGTCTGGGACGCCACCGAGACTGGCGCTCAGATCGAGGTCGAGGAGGATCAAGCCGTGCCGGACCGATTCCCGCTCCGTCTGACGGACGGGGCCGACCCGCGGCAGGCCGCCGTAGCGTGGCGGCGCAGCCGCCGGATCGGCATCGCGTTCGAGAGCTGAGCTGCCGGCCTCAGGTGGCCGCGAGGGACGGACGCGGGCGCGGCGCCCCCGCCAGCCGGAACCAGGCCGGACGCACGAACAGCAGGCCGAGCGGCGTGTGGCGCACCAGCCGCTCCAGGGCCAGCGGCACCAGCAGCGCCGCCGCCATGACGATCAGGCTCGCAAGCCCGATATCGTTCACGAGCCCGGTGCGGACCAGGATCTCGCGGGTCGCGGCCATCGGCAGCGAGAAGGCGAGATAGATCACGATCGAGCGCTGGCCGCAGGTCCGGAGGGCTTCGGCGACGGCGGTCCCCGACCGCTCGATCAGCGCGGCCACGACCACGATCGCCAGGGCACCGGCCGCCCCGAGGGCGAGGCTCGCGATCGGCAGGCTGGCGAGGGTCGGGTAGGCCGGATGGCCGGCGGGCGTCAGCGCCATCCATCCTTCCAAGACGGCCCAGGCGGCGAGGCCGCACAGCGCGGGGCCGACATGCCGGCGGGCCGCGTCGGCCAAGGCGAAGATCCGGCCGGCGAACAGGTAGCCCGCCACGAAGTAGACGTAGCGGCCGCAGAACTCCTCGACGAGGGTCGCATCGCTGCGGATGTCGGCGACCTGCAGCAGGGCCGCGCCGGCCAGCAGCAGCGCCCCCGGGCACCGGCGCAAGACCTTGGTCACCACGGAGAAGACCGCCAGCAGGTAGACGAACCACAGGCTGGAATACGGCTCGACCAGCGCGTGGGCGAGATGGGCGGCGAAGGCGCCCGGCCCGGCATCGCCGACGATACCGCCGTAGCGCGCCGCCGACTGAATCACCAGCCAGAGCCCGTAGAAGTAGGCGAAGTGCAGGACCCGGCGGTCGGCGAACAAGCGCCAGTCCCGGTCGATCACCCGCCCCAGGAACAGGCCGGACAGCAGGAAGAAATCCGGGATCCGAAACGGTTTGGCGAAGGCCACCACCGGGTGCAGGAATCCCTCGCCGCCCAGGGCCGCACCGGTGCCGATGACGGAATGCATCATCACCACCAGGAGGATGCAGATCCCCTTGGCGATATCGACCCAGGCCAGCCGGCCGTCCGCGTCCCCTGCCCCGCCCATCGTTCAGCTCCCAGACCGGGGCCAGTGTGGACCGACAAGGTTGACGGGGTTGCCGGCCCGGGACCGGAACCTGCAGATGTCCTGAGCGCCGGGTAAACGGCTGCCTCAATCCCGACGCTTGCCCGCGCGGCGGTCGCGGGTCATGCGCGTGGCGGCGTGGAAGTCGTCGGGCTTGCCGCGGATCCAGACCACGAAGCGCGCGATCTCGGGATCGTCCCGCAGCGCGTCCACGTCGGCGAGCCGACGGGCGATCTCGGCCTCGCTGTAGCGGGCATGGATCGCCGAGTGGCAGATCTGGTGCAGCCGCACAGTGCCCTGGTGGGTGCCGCCCTTCAGCTTCGGGGTGAGGTGGTGCAGGCTGGAGCGGGCGCGGGGCGGGATAGGCCGGCCGCAGAGCGGGCAGACCGGATCCATCCGGGCAACCGCGCCGGGCATCTCCGGATCGTCGGCTTTCCAGCGCCGGGAGCGGCGTCCGACCAAACGATGTCTCCTCCCGTCCTTTCAGGGCACAGCCTGATCCGGCGTCCTGCAGGCCGGCCCCACACGTCCGCGGAACCACGCCTCGGCCTCGCGATCCCGGGACCCGAAGATCGACATGTGGTCGCCCGGCACCAGCTCGAACCGCGCTCGGGGCCCCGCCGCCGTAGCGAGCGCCCGGGCGAGCTCGGCCGGCACCACTGGGTCGTCGGTGCCCTGGACGATCAGGACCGGCGCGGACGTGCCTTGGATGCGCCGGTCCGAGCGATAGGTGTCGCGCAGGAGCCAGGATGGTGCCAGCGGGACATGCAGCCGCACGGCATGGGTCAGCGAGTCGAACGGTGCTTCAAGGTAGAGCCCGATCGCCTCGACTTGCCCGGCGATCGCGACCGCCACCGCGGCACCCAGGGAATGGCCATGCAGCAGGATCGGCGCCCCCGGGGACCGTGCCTCAGCGGCCGCGACCGCCGCCAGCCCGTCCCGGATCAGGCCGTCCTCGCTCGGCGTGCCGGTCGAGCCAGGATAGCCGCGATAGGCCGGCGCCAGCACACCCCAGCCGGCCGCGCGCCACGGATCCGCGGCGAAGCGTGCCGCGTGCGGCTCGGGCCGGGAGCCGTTGCCGTGAAAGCTGATGACGATGCCGCAGCCGGGATGCGGCGGCCGCCACAGGGCGAACAGCCGCTCGCCGTCCTCTGTCGCTACCGTGACCGGCTCGGTCCCGGGCGGTGCCGCCTGGATGCGCACGGGTTGCCCGTTCCAGGCCGCGCCCGGGTAGATCAGCCGCCGCTGGAACAGCACCAGGGCGACGAGCCAAGCCAGGTAGAGCACCGCCAGGGCGGCCAGCAGCAGGAGCAGGATGCGCATCGTTTCTTGAAGGTTCAAAGATGGGCATCGTAGCCAAGTTTGTTTGGCCCAGGACGGCTTTGATGAGTGGTTGGGCGGCCCTGCCCCTACACAGGGTGCTTGGCTTTGGGCGACCGGAGCTTCTCCCGCCGGACAACACCAGCCTGTTATCCGCTCGCCTCGCCGCAGCATTGACAAACCGATCCCCGGGGCCGAGTCTCGAACCGTTCCGAGGGGGGCCCCGAAGGGGGCTGAGATTGGGCATGCTGCCCTGACCCTTGAACCTGATCCGGCTCATACCGGCGGAGGGACGGGAACCTGCGGCTGCTCGCGTGCGTGCGGCCGGATCTCATCTCAGCCATCGCGTGGTCCGGAGCGCTCCAACACGAGGAGAGGCCCACGATGAACGCACCCGTTCTCCCCAAGGACGTGAAAGGCAGCCCCGAGACCGTGACCACGGGTCCGGTCACCGGGTCGCGCAAGGTCTACGCGAATCCGGTCGGCCGGCCGGACATCCGGGTGCCCTATCGCGAGATTGCCCTGTCCGATCCGAAAGAGGAGCCGGTGCGGGTCTACGATCCGTCGGGCCCCTACACCGAGACCGACGCCCGCATAGACCTCACCGCCGGCCTGCCCGGCGTGCGCGAGCCCTGGATCGCGGCGCGCCGCTACACCGCGGTTGAGCCCCGTGCGGTCAAGCCGGAGGATAACGGCTTCGCGGGCGACAAGCTCGTGGCGCCCTGCCCCGCTACCCGGACGATCCGCATGGCGGCCCCCGGGCAGATGGTGACGCAGTACGAGTTCGCCCGAGCCGGGATCATCACCGAGGAGATGATCTACGTCGCCCACCGCGAGAACGCCTGTCGCGACGCGATGCTGGCGGGCGCCGAAGCCACGCTGGCAGACGGCGAGAGCTTCGGTGCGTCGGTGCCGCCGTTCATCACCCCAGAATTCGTGCGCGACGAGATCGCCCGCGGCCGCGCGATCATCCCGGCCAACATCAACCACACCGAGCTGGAGCCGATGGCGATCGGCCGGAACTTCCTGGTCAAGATCAACGCCAACATCGGCAATTCGGCCGTGACGTCGTCGGCCGCGGAAGAGGTCGAGAAGCTGGTCTGGTCGATCCGCTGGGGCGCCGACACGGTCATGGACCTGTCCACCGGCCGCAACATCCACAACATCCGCTCGTGGATCATCCGGAACAGCCCGGTGCCGATCGGGACCGTGCCGATCTACCAGGCGCTCGAGAAGGTCGGTGGCGACCCGCTCAAGCTCGATTGGGAAGTCTTCAAGGACACGCTGATTGAGCAGGCCGAGCAGGGCATCGACTACTTCACCATCCATGCCGGCGTGCGGCTGGCGCACGTGCCGCTCACCGCCCGTCGGGTCACCGGCATCGTCTCGCGGGGCGGCTCGATCATGGCGCGCTGGTGCCTGGCCGGGCACCGGGAATCGTTCCTGTACGAGCATTTCGACGAGATCTGCGACATCATGCGGGCCTACGACGTGTCGTTCTCGCTCGGCGACGGCCTGCGTCCGGGCTCGATCGCCGACGCCAACGACGCCGCGCAGTTCGGCGAGCTGGAGACGCTGGGCGAACTGACCAAGATCGCCTGGGACAAGGGTTGCCAGGTGATGATCGAGGGCCCCGGCCACGTGCCGATGCACAAGATCAAGGTCAACATGGAGAAGCAGTTGCGGGAGTGCGGCGAGGCGCCGTTCTACACCCTCGGCCCGCTGACCACCGACATCGCCCCCGGCTACGACCACATCACCTCGGGCATTGGCGCCGCCATGATCGGCTGGTTCGGCACCGCGATGCTCTGCTACGTCACCCCGAAGGAGCACCTCGGGCTGCCGGACCGCGACGACGTGAAGACCGGGGTGATCACCTACAAGATCGCCGCCCACGCCGCCGACCTCGCCAAGGGCCACCCGGCCGCCCAGCTGCGCGACGACGCGCTGAGCCGCGCCCGGTTCGACTTCCGCTGGGAAGACCAGTTCAACCTAGGCCTCGATCCGGATACGGCCCGTCGCTACCACGACGAGACCCTGCCCAAGGACGCCCACAAGGTCGCGCATTTCTGCTCGATGTGCGGGCCGAAGTTCTGCTCGATGAAGATCACCCAGGACCTGCGCGCCGAGGTGCTGGCGATGGAGGAAGCGGGCGAGGTCGTGGGCGCGTCGCCCGCTATGTCGAAGGCCGAGGCCGAGGCCGGCATGCGGGCCAAGTCCCAGGAGTTCCTGGCCGAAGGCGGCAAGCTCTACATCGACGCGGCCGAATGAGGAGCCGGCACGCCCCGTCCGCTCAAGACGTGGGCGTGCCGCACCCGCCGCCGCCGCGCGGTGCCGTGATCTCGATCGCCGAGTCCGGCTCGGCCCCGTAGGCATCGTAGAGCGCCGCGAGCATCAGGTCGGCGGCGATGCCGACCTCGGGAGGATCTCCGAGGCTGACGGTGCGCGAGAAATTCGCTTCTCCGTGGCTTGGGCATACTGAAGGGCCCGGAGGGCGGCCTGGGATTGCGCCTGGAGCCGAAAACCCGTTTTCCCGTAGGCGCCAGACGAGGCTTCGCACAACATCACGGTATCGAAGGGCTGGAAGATGCACTGGACATAGTGCATCGGCCGATCGCGCAGCGCCACCACGATGAAGCGATCACGCGACGTTTCGACGGGCCCGCGCCGATGGATCGCGTCAAGGCGCGCCACGACCTCGCAGCGATGCTGCCGGATGAACGCCCCCCGGGGTGATAATCCTGATCGCGCCTGTCCGCTGCCCGGTGGTGCCTCGGCAAACGCCGCAATCAGGAGCGCCACCGCTATTCGGGTCCAGCGCATGGATACCTCCGGACGCGTGCCGTTCCCCGTGGCGCAATAGCGACACGGATCGCCCCACCCGCGCGGTGCGCGGCATCAAGGACCAGACGAATCGCAAAATGATGCCGTTCCGGTAACGCGATCTTCATCGCGACTCCGGCTGCCGCGCAACCATCCCCTGCGCCGGGGGGGGCCGTTAACGGACGCTTAGGCGGCAGAACCGCTGAATCCCTCGATCACAGGATCGCAGGAGATCAGCCATGGATATCCGTCCGCTCAATGCGACGACGCCGGGGCCGCAGGGTCTCGAGTCGCTCGCGGCATCGGCCGCTCCGGCCGCCACCCAGGACACGACGCCGGCCCAGGCCGCCACCGCTCCGCTGGAACCGGCAGTCAAGCTCGACATCACCCCCACCAGCGACAAGGCGCGCTACATTCAGGATCCGGACACGAGCTCGATCGTGTTCCAGGTGGTGGATTCGCGGTCCGGCAACGTCGTCGAACAGCTGCCCAGCGAGACGGCCCTGCGCAACCGGGCCTATGACGCCGCCCGCGAATCGCACGCCGCCGCGGGGAACCTGTCCCGGATCGCCTGAGACGCTGGCTCCGGCGCAGGTCGCTCCACTGGGCGAGGTCCGGCTTGCGAACACGCTTTCCTGCAGAAACCGAAAGACCCCGTTTGACGGACTTGTCGGCGGGCTGCTAGATCGCATTCGTACACGGGTGCACGGAGCACCCACGAGGCCCCGGCCTTGTGGGCGCTACTCCACCGCACCGGCCGTGTCCGCGGGCGTAGTTCAGTGGTAGAACGTCAGCTTCCCAAGCTGAATATGCGGGTTCGATTCCCGCCGCCCGCTCCACTTTTTTCTACTTTACATCAGCCCGTCAGTTCCGCTCGCCGCGACTGATCAGCCCCACGGGGTGGCGAGATGTGTTCGCCACGGGCGCGTTGGCGCCCGGGGCTCGAGACGCCTCTCCGGGACGCATCCTGTAAGATCAGCGTGTCGAGCGTCAGATCTGCGATTACCGGCGAAAGATGCCGGTTCTCCGTCTCAAGATCCCTCATCCGCCTGCGAAGCCGTTCGGCAACTTCGCAGGTGCGGGCCTCGATATCCGAAGCGTCGGCAAACTTACGTACGGGCCGCTTCGAGCATGCCGGTCGCCAGGGCCACCCAATAGGCGGCCCCGATCGGCAGGGCGTCGTCGTTGAAGTCGTAGCCGGGATTGTGAAGCGGCCGGCCGGGCTCGGCGCCGTCGGTGCCGAGCCAGACGTAGGCGCCGGGGCAGGCCTGCAGCATGTAGGCGAAGTCCTCCGAGGCCATCGACGGCGCGACATTTCCATGCCGGGCCGGTATCGCCGGGACCCGGGCCGCCGCGGCGAGCGCGAGCGGGACGGCGTCCGAGGCGTTGACCGTCGAGGGATATCCGGTGTGGTAATCGACCTCGGCGGCGCCGCCATGCGTGCGGGCGGTGCCCGTGGCGATCTCCGTGATGAGAGCCGCCACCGTCCCGCGCACGCTCTCGGACAGGCAGCGGACGGTCCCCCGGATCGTGGCGAGGTCCGGGATCACGTTCCAGGCGTCGCCGCCGTGGACCTGGGTGATGCTCACCACCGCGGGATCGAGCGGGGCGATCCGGCGGCTGACGATCGTCTGCAGGGCCAGAACCGTCTCGGAGGCGATCACCAGCGTGTCGATGCCCCGCTCCGGCATGGCGGCGTGCGTCCCCGAGCCCCTGACGCGTATCTCGAACGTGTCGAGGGAGGCCATGATCGGGCCCGGGCAGGTGGCGAAGGCTCCGAGTGGCAATCCCGGCCAGTTGTGCAGGCCCCAGACCGTGTCGCAGGGGAACATCCTGAACAGGCCGTCCTCGACCATCGCCCGGCCGCCGCCCTCGCATTCCTCGGCCGGCTGGAAGATGACCCGGACCGTACCGCGCAGGTTCTCGGCGCGGGCGAGCTGGCTGGCTGCGCCGAGCAGCATCGCGACATGCCCGTCATGCCCGCAGGCATGCATCACCCCCGGGTTCCTGGAGGCGTGGGGCAGACCGGTCGCCTCGTGGATGGGCAGCGCGTCCATGTCGGCGCGCAGGCCGACGATCGGGCCCTCTCCCCGGCGCAGCGTCCCGACGACGCCCGTCCGGCCCAGGCCGCGATGGATTTCGAAGCCGCAGGCGGCGAGCTCGCGCGCGACGAGGTCCCCGGTTCGGACCTCCGCAAAGGCGAGCTCCGGGTGGGCGTGCAGGTCGCGCCGCCAGGCGACCATGCGACCGAGGATGTCCGCGTCTATGCTCATGCCGTTCGCTCCCTGGCCGTCACAGGTCCGATCCCGGCCATCCCTGCGGGTCGGTCGATCCGCCACCGAGCCCGGCCCGGCGGCGGATCGAACCATGTCTCACGTCACCGGCACATGCATCCAGAACTGCGCGATCAAGGTCGCGCCCAGGAATGTGCCGGCATTCGCCATGAACGAGACCACGACGATGCGCCAGCCCAGCTGCCGGAAGGCGGGGATGTCCTTGGCTATGGACAGGCCGGCGAATGTCAGGATCGGAGTGGCCAGGGCGAGAAAGTTGATCTTGCCGGTCATCGCGGCGATCTCGGCCGCGTACGGCATCGCCGGATAGGTCAGCGCCATGCCGATCAGGGAGACCCAGATCACCGCGGGAAGCTTCCGCGCCGAGAGCACGTAGAGACCCCAGCCGAGGATCACGACGCCAATGATGATCGCCATCCCGCCCACGACGGCGGCGTCGGGGATCACGCCGTAGGTCAGATAGTTGCCGATGAGCCCGTAGGCGCCGATCAGCAGCCACGCCACCAGCATCTCGGCCAATCCGATCGCGGTTTCCTCATGCTCCGGGGTCACGGCGACGGCCGAAGGCTCCCGGATGGTGTTGGGTCGGTTGCGCCCGAGGATCGGTTCGAGCTTGCCGTAGGCCCAGATCGTGAAGGGCAGCGACAGGAAGAGCGTGAAGTAGGTTCCGATGGTCGTGGTGATCAGGTTGCTCGCTGCCGCGAAGGTGGCGACATCCTTGGCCACCTCGGGGGTCTGCTGCGCCGCGATGGCCCCCGACGCGGCGGCCATCATGCTGCCGGATCCGACGCCGGCCCCCATGGCGAGCGCGAGGGGATTGAAGATGTTCAGGCTGGCGATGAGACCGGCCAGGACGGCGATGAAGACGGCCCCGAATACCGTACCGGTGAGGTATTCCGCGAGCACGCCGCGACCCTCCGGGGAATCCATCCCGTAGCGCTCGCCGATGATGGCCAGGCTCGGCTCCCGGCCGACCGAGAAGGTGGCGCCGATGGCCTCCCGCTTGATGCCGAGGAGAAGGGCGACCGGAAGGCCGAACACCATGGTGCCGAAGAAGTGGCCGAACTCCTGGAACACGAGCGACCATCCCGACGCGAAGATCCTCGGCAGCGAGCCGCCGACCAGCAGGCCGAGCTTTGCGATGAAGACGAGGAGGGCCGGCTGCAGGAAGGCGGCCGCGGCCGACTGCGTCGAGGACCGCAGGCGCAGGAGGGCCGGGAGCCGGGGGCTCGCCAGACCGAGGGCTCCGCCGAGCAAGAGGGCCCACAGCAGGGGCAGCAGAACGATCTTTCCGGTCCCGACGGGGATGTTGATGTTGCCGATGGCCTCGGCGATGACGACGATGACCAGGGCGATCAGGAACAGGCGGACGCGGCTCGGTCTTTCGGCCGGGTTGGCCTCGACTGGGACCGGGCGTCGATGGATTGCTTCCTGTGCCATGGCTGTTGTCCTCCCTGCGATGGGTCGCGGCGCTTAGGGTCCTGATTGTTGTTCTTGCGCCGGCGTCGGGGCCCGCGGACCTGGTCGTGGGCCCGCGGGGCGTCGAGGGCGTCCGTGTGGCGGCGGCCCGTTCGGGCGGGCGCCGTTTGGTTCAGCCCACCCGGCTCAGCCCACGTAGCCGAAGGCGACGCCGGGTTGGGCTGCGGTCTCGACCCACACGCTCTTGGTCTGGGTGTAGGCCATCAGCGCCTCGCGTCCGGAGGACCTGCCGAAGCCGGAGCGGCCGAACCCGCCGAAGGGCGAGGCGACGTTGATCGTCTTGTAGCCGTTGACCCAGAACGTCCCGGCCCTGACCGCGGCGGCGACCCGGTGGGCGCGGCCGACATCGTTCGTCCAGACCGCGCCGGCGAGGCCGTACGGCGTGGCGTTGGCGATCGCGACCGCCTCGTCCTCGGTCTCGAACGGCAGGACGGTCAGGACCGGGCCGAACACCTCGTCCCGGGCGATCGCCGCATCGGGCGTCACGCCGTCGATCACCGTCGGACCGAAGTAGAAGCCGCCGGTGTCCCGCAGGTTGGCCGGACAGGCGCCGCCCGCGGCGATGCGGGCGCCGGCATCCACGGCCTGGCCCACCATCGCGGCGATCTTGTCGCGTTGCCGCCGGTTGTTGATCGGGCCGATCTGGGTCGTCGGGTCGGTGGGCGCGCCCACCGGGATGCGGCCGGCGGCGTAGGACAGCCGCGCCACGAAATCGGCGTGCACCGACCGGTGGACGAGGAGGCGCGAGCCGGCCACGCAGCTCTGCCCGGCGCCGCCGAAGATCGCCGCCTGCGCGCCCACCAGGGCACGATCGAGGTCGGCATCGGCGAACACGATGTTGGCCGACTTGCCACCGAGCTCGAGCACGCTCGGCACGATGTTGCGCGCTGCCGCGGCCGCAATCTGCGCCCCGGCCTCGGCGGAGCCCACGAAGACCACCAGCCGCGTGTCGGCATGGGCGACGGCCGCCGCCCCGGTGGTCGGGCCCGCGCCCGCCAGCACCGAGACCAGGCCGCGCGGGATCCCCTCGGCCCGGTCGCACAGCATCCCGAGCGCCAGGGAGGTCAGCGGCGTCAGCTCGGAGGGCTTCAGCACCACCGCGTTGCCGGCGCACAGCGCCGGGGCGATCTGCCAGCCGGCGGTGAAGATCGGGGCGTTCCACGGCGTGATCTGCACCACGGTGCCGAACGGCTCGGCGCGGGTGTAGTTCAGGTGCGAGGTCGGGACCGGGATGACCTCGCCGTGCAGCTTGTCGCACCAGCCGGCGTAATATTCGAACATCTCCGCGACCTTGCCGACCTCGCCGCGCGTGTCGCGGATCGGCTTGCCGGCCGACAGGGTCTCCAGCTCGGCCAACGCGTCGGCGTTGTGCCGGATCAGGGCGGCCACCGCCCACATCGCCCGGCCGCGGGCCGCCGCCGTCATGCCCCACCAGGTCCGCTGGGCGGGCCGGGCCGCCGCCATGGCGGCATCCACGACGGACGCGCCGGCATCCGCAAAGCTCGCCACCACCCGGCCGTCCGCCGGGTTCACGAGGTCGAGGGTTTCCCCCGTTCCCACGAGGATCTCGCCGGACACCAGGCTACCGATGCGGTCGCCCAGGGAAAGGGCGGACAGAAGGTCCCGGATGCGCTGCGCCGCATCGCCGTGCACGCTGGTCGACATCAGTTGGCTCCGTTCGTGTTGCGGTAATCGGCCATGCGGGTGAAGTCCGCGGCGTCCGGGATGGCGTCGCGGGTGGTCCCCCAGATCTGCGCGACATGGGCGGACAGCGGCAGGTCGGCGCCGCTCTCGGCGGCCAGCGCCATGGCGAGGCGCACGTCCTTGCGCATCAGCCCCGCGGCAAAGCCGCTGTCGAAGGTGTTCGACAGGATCCAGCGAGGAAACATCACCTCGCTGATCGCGCTGCGCCCGGTGGCGGTGTTGACGACCTTGATCGCCTCCTCGGCCGACAGGCCGGCCGCCTCGGACAGGCGCATCGCCTCGCCCGTGGTCACGAGGTGGGCGGCGACCAGCAGGTTGTTCACGAGCTTGACGATGTTGCCGGCGCCGGACGGCCCGACATGCGGGGCGCGGGCCGACATCGCCGAGAGCACCGGCTCGGCCAGGGCGTAGTCGGCCTCCGAGCCGCCGACCATCATCGTCAGCGTGCCTTCGGCGGCCCCCGAGGGGCCTCCGCTCACTGGCGCGTCGAGCAGGGCATGGCCGGCCTCGGCGAGGCGCGCCGCCAGCCGCCGCGTGGTGCCGGGATCCGAGGTGGAGGTATCGACGACGACGACCTTCCGGTCGGTCCGGGACAGCAGGCCGCCTTCCGCCGTGACCACGGCCTCGACATCGCGGGCCAGGGGAAGCGAGAAGACCAGGGCATGCGCGCGACGCAGGACGTCGGTCAGGTCCGGGACGAACGAGACGCCGGCCGCCTCGACGGCGGCGCGCCGGGCGTCGCTGATGTCGTAGCCGATGACCGCGAAACCTTTGCGCGCCAAGGTCGCCGCCATGCCGAGACCCATATTGCCGAGCCCGACGACACCTATCGTCTCAATGTTCATTTCGACACCTTCCGTTTAGGAAATGGTATCGATCGTCGATACGGTCGCTACAAGACTTGCTTTGCGAACAAGTCGTTCTTGTAAAGGCAACACTCAGCGTTGCGGCTGGAAGGCGACCAGGTGTTCGGTGAGCCAGCCCAGCAGCCGACCCATCGCTTCCGGCAGCCGCCGTCCCGAGCGCACGACGAGGTGTGCGCTCGCCTCGGACAGGACCGGGTCGAGCAGGGGGATCACGGAGACGGCGCCGGTCTGCAGCTCGGCTGCGACGGCGAAACGCGGCAGGAACGCGACGCCCAACCCCGCCGTCACGAAGCGCCTGTGCAACTCGAACGACGCTGTCTCCAGGCGTGCGACGAGCCGGAAACCGCCATCGGCCTCGACGCGTCCCAGCAACTGGCGCACGCCATGATCGGAGGGAAGCAGGACGACCGGCTCGGAGGCGAAGGTGCGCAGGCCCACGGGGGTCGAGGAACCGGCGAGGGGATGGTTGTTCGGCAGGACGGCCAGCAGCGGGTGCCGCGCCGATACGACGCCGCGCACGTCCGGATGGGCGGGCGGGTTGTAGGCGAGACCGATATCCGTATCGCCCTGTGCGACCGCCGACAGCACACTGTCCGTTGTCCCAAGGGAGACCTGAAACGAGATTCCGGGGTAGGCCGTGACGAAGTTGGCCAGGCCGTTATCGAGCAGGTCGACCAGGAAGCCCGCGCCGCAGGTCAGCCGGATCGTCCCCCGCTGGACGCCGCGCAGCCGTTTGAGGTTGTCCTCGAGAAGGGCAGCCTCGTCGGCCTGGCGCTGCGCGTGCTGGGCGACGAGGCGCCCGGCCTCCGTCGGCACGACGCCGCGCGGCAGCCGCTCCAGAAGGTTCTCGCCGCACTCGGCCTCCATCTCGCTGATGTGGCGGCTGACCGCGGAGGCCGCGACGTTGAGCGCCTCCGCGGCGCCTCGGACGGAGCCGGTCCGGACGACGGCCAGGAAGTATCGCAGCGCTCGATCGTTCATCGTCAGGCGAGCGTGCGCTTTGGTCCTCCGCATATCAAGGCGTGAGCCCGCATCGACGGGGCCGAGCCATGCCTTCTGCCCATCGACCTTCGCCTGTGCCGCGCGGCCGGTCGCCTACCGTCGAGGCCCGACGCTCGGATCTCGCGTCGGACCAGCGGTGTCCGCCCCGTGGACGTACCGGCGGTCGAACCGATCACCCAGGCCGGTCAGCACCTCGTACCCGATGGTACCCGCATCGGCCGCGACCGCGTCTAGCGAGCGGTGCGGGCCGATGATCTCAACCGCGTCGTCCTCGGCCAGCGCCCGGGGCGGGAGAGCCGAGGCGTCCACCACGATGCTGTCCATCGATACCCGGCCGAGGATGGGCAGCGCGACGCCGCCCGCCCAGACCGCGCCGCGACCGCTGGCACTCCTCAGAAATCCGTCCGCATAGCCGACCGCCACGGTCGCGAGGCGCGACGCGACCGCCGTCCGTGCGGTGTAGCCGTATCCGACCGCCGTCCCGGCCGGCACGTCGCGCACCTGCAGGACGCGGGCCTCCAGCTTGATCGCCGGCTGCAGGGGGTTGGGACGCCCAGCAACCGGCGCCACCCCGAACAGGGCCGCACCCGGCCGCGCGACATCGTAATGGTAATCCGCTCCCAGGAAGATGCCGGAGGACGCGGCGAGGCTGGCGCGCATGGGCGGCAGCCGGCGCCGCGCATCCTCGAAGCGGGACCGTTGCGTCGGGTTCGCATCGCTGTCGGGGGCGTCCGCGCAGGCCAGGTGGCTCATGATGAGCCGCCACGCCACGGCATCGTGCTCGCTCGCCCGACCCGCGACGGCCGCGATTTCGGCGGGAGACAGGCCGAAGCGGCTCATGCCGGAATCGACGTGCAACAGCCCCGGCAACCGGCATGCCCGCGTCCGGGCCAGCGCGGCCCAGCGCGCGAGCTGGCCCGGCGTATTGAGGACCGGCACCAGCCCGTGCTCCAGGCACTCGGCTTCGGCCCCGCGGGGGGCTCCGTGCAGGATCCACACGGCGGCGGCCCGGGGAACGTGCCGCCGGAGGGCGATCCCTTCGTCGAGATGGGCCACGAAGAAGGTTCGGCATCCGGCCGCGGACAGGACGGGGGCAACGCGCGCGGCGCCCAGGCCATACGCGTCCGCCTTCAGCACCGCGGCACATTCCGCCCCGGCGAGGCGGCCTGACAGGATCCGATAATTGGCCGCGATGGCGTCGAGATCGACCGTCAGAATTGCCCCCGCGTGCGGACGCCCGCCATCGTCGAACGCGTCCACCCTATCCGCCTCCCGATCACACACGCGCGCGTCCACCGGTCTCAGGCCGCGTAACGGCCGACGGCGAGGTCTTCGTGGGCGATGTCGGGCGCCCGGGCGGACATCAGGTCCGCAAGGAGCCGGCCTGACCCGCAGGCCATGGTCCAGCCAAGGGTGCCGTGGCCGGTATTCGTATACAGGTTGTCATACCGCGTCGCCCCGACGATGGGCGTCCCGTCCGGCGTCATCGGGCGCAGGCCCGTCCAGAACGTCGCCCGGCTGAGGTCGCCCCCGGCCGGAAACAGGTCGTGGACGCATCGCTCCAGGGTCGCGCGGCGGGGCGGGCGCAGGGCCTGGCTGAAGCCGGCGAGCTCGGCGGTGCCGCCGACCCGTATGCGGTCGCCGAGCCGGGTCAAGCCGACCTTGAACGTCTCGTCCATCACGGTGGAGACCGGAGCCGCCTCCGGATCCGTGACGGGCAGGGTCAGGGAGTAGCCCTTGACCGGGTAGATCGGCAGGTTCAGCCCGAGCGGCCGCAGGAGCGCCGGGGTGAAGCTGCCCATCGCCGCCACGTAGGCGTCGGCGCGCAGCACCTCGGACCCGCAGGCGACGCCGGTCACGCGACCGCCCGAGGCCTGGAGCCCCGTCACGGTCATGGTGTAGCGGAACGTCACGCCGAGCCCCTCGCAGATGGCGGCGAGCCTCTGGGTGAACAGGTGGGCATCCCCGGTCTCGTCACCGGTGAGACGCAGGCCGCCCGCGATCTTGTCCTTCACGCGGTCCAGCGCCGGCTCGGCGGCGACGCAGCCCGCCGGGTCCAGGACCTGATAGGCCACGCCGTAGGCGTCCAGGACCTTCGTGTCGTCGCCCACGTGGTCGAGCTGCTTGCGCGTGCGGAACAGCTGCAGCGTGCCCTGTTCGCGGTGGTCGTAGGCGATGCCGGTCTCGTCGCGCAGGTCGCGCAGGACGTCGCGGCTGTATTCCGCGAGCCGCACCATCCGGCCCTTGTTGCGGGCGTAGGCCTCCTCCGTGCAGTTCGCCAGCATGCGGGCGAGCCAACCGTAGAGACGGGGCTCGACGGACGGCCACAGGACCAGGGGGCGGTGGCGCATCATCAGCCACTTCATCGCCTTGACCGGGATACCCGGCGCGGCCCAGGGGGCGGAATATCCGGGGGAGACCTGGCCGGCATTGGCGAAGCTGGTCTCCAGGCCGGAGGCGGGCTGCCGGTCGATCACCGTGACCTCATGGCCGGCCTTCGCCAGATAATAGGCAGAGGACACGCCGACCACGCCACTTCCCAGAACCAAGACCCGCATGATCGCTCTCCTCGGCACCGAACATCCGCATTCGGCGCTCAGCCGCCACCCGGAACGCCGCGATCGCGGAATCCTCAGAGGGGTCTGCGGGAAACGCGTCGCCCGGTCGCCGGCCGAGGTGTATCGAACATCGAAAGCCGCGCACGATGCTGCGAACATGTTGCAGGTTTTGCCAAACCGATGCCATGTAACGACAGGAACTGCCACGGAACGACAGATCGTTGCGCGATGCCACAGGATGAAATCGACACCGCCATCCTCCACGCCCTGCGCGCGGATGCCCGGATGCCCAACGCGGCCCTGGCCAAGCGCGTCGGCCTGTCCGCTTCCGCCTGCCTGCGCAGGCTGCGGATGCTGGAGCGGGACGGGACGATCCGAGGCTACACCGTGCTGCTCGACGCGTCGGCGGCATCGGGCCTCGTGGTGAAGACCCAGATCGAGCTGGAGCGGCAGACGGAGGATTACTTGAACCGATTCGAGGCCGCCGTCCGCCGCTGCCCGGACATCCAGGACTGCTACCTCATGACGGGCAGCTCGGATTACCTGCTGAAAATCCGGGTGGCCGATGCCGGGGAGTACGAGCGGCTTCACCGATCCGTGCTGTCGAAGCTGCCCGGCGTATCCCGGATCCAATCCAGCTTCACGATCCGGAGCGTCGTCGGCCGCTGACCTGCGATCACACGATATCCGGCCAGCATGACGGGCAATCCGCGGCCGAACGGCCATCACCGGATGCAGCGCAGGCGACCTGCCCCCGATCGCGGCGGCCGGCTGACACGCCATCGCATCGCGGGACGGGACATCCGTCGCTCGCGCCGAGGCCTGCGGGACGGCGGCGATCGATAGGTTGGGTCCACCTATTCCGGCGGAACGCCCACGAGATCCGCCGGGCGATGGGCGAATCGCGCTCGATCACGCACAGGCATCGGCCGGTGCCCCCCAGCCTGAAGTGCGGTCGGATCGCGACGCAGCAGCCGGCCTCCACGATCGCCTGCACGACCTCGAAAACGTGACGATGCGCGTGGATCTTCGGCTCGCAGCCGACGGCGCGGCAGGCCCCGACTACGATCTCCGGATAACCTTTGTCGGGGTTGTCCAACGCCCGGATTTCGATCCGCCGGTCGTGGAGCGTCACGGCCGCCCTGCCGGACGAGGCGGAGGCGGTGTACGGAGAGATGACCCCGATTACCGTCTCGGCGTGCAGGCTCGGCGTGCAGGACGAGGCGTGCGCCGGCGGGTGAGGACGGATGCCCCCTCGGCCGCGCCCTTCGACCAGGGTGATGCCCAGCTCGGCTTCGAGGCGGGCGATCTGCTGGGACAATGCCGCCGGCGAGACGCCCAGCGCTTCGGCCAGCGAAGCCCTGGTCCCGCGCACGGACAGCTGCCGGAGCGTGCGCCGGAGCGCGGGAGCCATTGCCCGCGCCCGGCCGGTGACTGTCTCCACGACGGCGCCGGCCGCCGGAGCCCCCGGCTTCGCGAGCCGGGGGGCACCGGGGACGATTACGGATAGATCGGGAAGCGAGCGCAGAGTTCCGTGACCTGCCCATGGATCGCGCGGACGAGGGTCTCGTTGGACGGGGCCTTGACGATCTGCGCGATCCAGGTGCCGATCGCGCGAAACTCGTCGCCCCCGAAGCCGCGCGCGGTGCCGGCGTTGCTGGACAGGCGCAGACCCGACGGCGCCTCCGGGGGGCGCTCGTCGAACGGGATCTGGTTTTTGTTCACCGCCAGGCCCGCGTGCTCCAGCGCCTTCGCGGCGATGTCGCCGGTGATGCCCTGGTTGACGAGATCGACGAGCATCAGCCCGCAATCCGTGCCGCCGGCGACCAGGCGGACGCCGGCCTCCGCCAGCATGGCGGCCAGCATCCGGGCGTTATCGAGCACCGCCTGGTTGTAGCCCTTGAATTCCGGCCGGAGGGCCTCGCCGAAGCAGGCCGCCTTGGCGGCCACGATGTGCAGCATCACCGAGCCCTGCACGCCCGGGAAGATGCCGTAGTTGATCTTGTCGCTCAGCGCCTCGTCGTTCCAGAGCACGAGGCCGCCGCGGGCACCGCGGAGCGACTTGTAGGTGGTCGAGGTCACCACATGCGCGTGCGGCAACGGATCGGGATAGATCCCCGAGGCCACCAGCCCGGCGAAGTGGGCCATGTCGACGACCAGGTAGGCGCCGACCTCGTCGGCGATCGCGCGCAGTCCGGCGAAGTCCAGGACCCGGGCGTAGGCAGACCCGCCCGCGATGATCATCTTGGGCTTGTGCTGGCGGGCGAGGCCGCGAAGCTCGTCCAGATCGACGAGTTCGGTGTCGCGATTAACGCCGTACCGGACGATGTTGTAGTCCCGCCCGGTCAGAGTGGCGGGATGTCCGTGGCTGATATGGCCGCCCGCGGCGGTGTTCATCGACAGGATGGTGTCGCCAAGCTTCAGCAAACCAAGGAAGACGCCGCCATTCGCGTTCGATCCGGAATGCGACTGCACGTTCGCGAAGCGCGCGCCGAAGAGTTTCTTGACCCGCCGAAGGGCCAGATCTTCCACCGCGTCGGCGAATTCTGCGCCGCCGTAATACCGCGCGAAAGCGAAGCCCTCGACGGTCTTGTTGGTGAGGGCCGAGCCCTGCGCCTCGAGGACGAGTCGGGACACGATGTTCTCGGACGCGATCAACTCGATCCCGTTCTGCTGGCGTCGCAGCTCCCCGCGGATGGATGCCGCGAGTTCGGGATCGGCGTCGAGCCCCTCCGTGAAGTAGCCCTTGTGGAGGTATGTCATGTCGAAAGGCCCGGGCCGCAGAGAAGGAGGGAGACGCGGGTCGGCAGCCGTCGGGGCGCCGCGTGGGCGTGCCGCCGACCGCCCGTCCGCGATCCGTGATCGCCCTTTGGATGCGGTTTTTGCCGAGGGTCCGCAAACGACATATCGTGGCTGCGAGACCAAGCTCACCTAGGCCTTCGATGCCCCTTTCGCCGCCACGGCCGTCCCTCCCCTCGCTGAAGGCGCTCCGTGCCTTCGAGGCGGCCGCCCGCCACGAGGGCTTCGTCGGCGCGGCCGACGAACTCTGCGTCACCGCGGCCGCGATCGCGCAGCAGGTTCGCGCGCTGGAGGATTGGGTCGGCAGGCCGCTGTTTCACAGGAAGGCCCGGGGCCTTCAGCTGACGAGCGAAGCCCGGGCGATGCTGCCGCGCCTTGTCGAGGCGTTCGATGCCCTGGCCGGCGCGGCCCACGGCCTCCGTCGGCACGCCGACCGGCGGGAGATACAGATCGCGGCCCTCCCCTGCGTGGCGCAGCTCTGGCTCTCGCCGCGCCTCGGGGCGATGCGCAAGGCGTTCCCGAACCTCGAATTCTCGGTGGTCGCGCTGGAGAACCCGCCGGACTTCACCCGGGAGCTGTTCGACCTCGGCCTGTTCTTCGTGGACGGAAGCCTGCCCAACTGCACCGCCCACACGCTTGTGGAGGACCGGCTGTTTCCGGTCTGCTCGCCCCAACTCCTGGCCGGGCGCGGGCACAGCCTGGATCTGGCGGGCCTGGCCGACATGACGCTGCTCCACGACGCGCGATGGCGCAACGACTGGGCGCGATGGCTGCGACATGCCGGCGACAGGCGGGTCGACGCCCGCCGCGGATCGACGTTCTCGCTCTACAGCATGGCCGTGGAGGCGGCGATCGAGGAGGCCGGACTGCTGATCGGCCACAGCAGCCTCCTGCAGGCCCCGTTGGGGGACGGGCGCCTGCTGGCACCGATCGATGATGGGGCCGCCCTGCTCGGTCCCCCGCTCTCGCTGATCCTGCCCGAAGGGCGGGGGCTCGAGGAGGGAACGGAAGCCGTGGTCGCGTGGCTGCGCGAGACGGCGTCGCCCCCCCGCAGCACGGTAGGCGACCGGGCAGGCTGATCGCCTCAACGGCCGCTGCGCGCGTCGCGGATCGCGACACCCGTCACGCTGAACGTGCCACCCCTGTACCGGCCCGGCGGAGGTATGCGCGCGCCTCCTCCGGGGGGACCATGCTGCCGCCGGTAGCCCAGATGATATGCGTGGCCGCCTCCAAGCGGTCGCGGTCGAGGTTCAGGCGGGCGCGGTAGGCGTCGTCGGCCACGATGCGGGCGGGGCCGGGTGCGCCCGCGACCGCGGAGGGTTCTAACATGAGGCCTTCGCTGGCCTCGAGCAGAGCCAGGAGGTCGAGCAATTCCTGGTCGGCCACCGTGAAATAGCCATCCACCAGACGCTGCATCGCCCGGCCGACGAAGCCCGACGGCCGCCCCACCGCCAGGCCGTCCGCGACGGTCGCGTTGGAGATGCCGAAATCCTGAACCGCGATCTGCTCGTGCAGGCCGGTATAGACGCCGAGCAGCATGCAGGGCGAGGGCGTGGGCTCGGCAAACAGGCAGCGGACCGCATCCCCGAACACCAGCTTGAGCCCGAACGCGACCCCGCCCGGGCCACCGCCGACCCCGCAGGGCAGGTGGACGAAGAGCGGGTGCTGCGCATCGACCGGCACGCCGAGGGCGGCGAGCTGCGGCTTCAGCCGCAGGCCGGCGACCGCGTAGCCCAGGAACAGATCCTTGGAGTGCTCGTCGTCGACGAAATGGCAGTTCGGATCGGCGTCGGCCTCGGCACGCCCCTGGGCCACCGCGGCCCCGTAATCGCCGGCATGCTCGACCACCGTGACCCCGAAGGCGCGCAGGCGGTCCTTCTTCCACTGCCGTGCATCCGCCGACATGTGGACCGTGGTTCGGAACCCGATCTTGGCGCTCATGATGCCGATCGACAGGCCGAGATTGCCGGTGGAGCCGACCGCGACGCTGTAATCGGCGAAGAAGGCGCGCGCGCTTGCCCCGCCGAGCGCCGTGTAGTCGTCGCCGGTCGTGATCAGCCCGGCTCCGAGGGCCAAGGTCTCGGCCCGCTTCAGCACCTCGTAGAGGCCGCCGCGAGCCTTGATCGAGCCCGAGACCGGCAGGTGGCTGTCCTTCTTCAGCAGAAGCCGGCCGCCGCCCTCGTTGCCGTAGCGCCGACGGAGGGCGTCCGCGAAGGCGGGTACAGCGACGAGGTCCGACTCGATGATCCCCCCGGTGGCGGCGAGATCCGGGAAGAACCGGACGAGCAGCGGAGCGAAGCGCGCCAATCGCGCGCTCGCATCCTCGACGTCCGACAGGGTGAGCCCGGCATCGGCGAGCCCGGTCGCTGCCGGCGCGATGCCGGGGTTGAACCACGCGGTCTCCCGGCCCGCGATCAAGTCGCCGATCAGGGGATGAGTGGAGAGCCACATATCGA
Organism: Methylobacterium sp. CM6246; assembly: GCF_054818005.1. Classification (NCBI taxonomy): domain Bacteria; kingdom Pseudomonadati; phylum Pseudomonadota; class Alphaproteobacteria; order Hyphomicrobiales; family Methylobacteriaceae; genus Methylobacterium; species Methylobacterium sp. CM6246. The sequence continues at coordinate 1,881,027 of NZ_JBTXKY010000001.1, read as the reverse complement.
GCGGCCGTCCATGGATCGAAGGGGCTTGCCGGGTCATCGGGAGGGTCCTGGCTGGTCGACGCTCCGGCCCGGCGATCGCCGGGCGCCGGGTCGCAGACGGCGGGTCAGACCGTGTCATAAACCGGGACGTTGAGCGCGCGCAGCTCCCGGAGGATCGCCGCGCGGGTGCTGGCAAGCGCCCGGCTGACGCTCAGACGATTCTCAGGGCGTTCATGCAAGCGATCGAACGGATCTTCCTCTGGGGCTCGGGACCGGCGAGCCCCTCACCGTCCCATCCGCCCGCTCGCAGCCCTGCATTCAGTATTGCGAGAACATCTGCTGTATCTGCTTGGCATCGCTCGTTTTCGTTAGCGCAAGCATCAGAAGGACCCGGGCCTTCTGCGGGTTCAGGGTGTCCGACGTCACGGTGCCGAGGGCGTCGTCGTCGTGTTCGCCATTGCGTTCGACCAAGCCGCCGTTGACGCGGGACGAACGCACGACGACCACACCCTTGCCCACCCCGGCCGCGACCGCCGGCTGGACGGCCTTGGGGATGCTGCTGTTGCCGGTTCCGGCATAGACGATGCCCTTGGCACCGTCTCCGATGGCCGCGTTCAGGAGGGCGGGGCCGACATCGACGTAGGAATAGACGATCGCCACACGCGGCAACGCGCGCAGCATGGAGACGTCGAACTCCGTCGCGGCGGTGTGCGGTCGCGTCGTCGTCCGGTAGAAATGCGGCTTGTGCCCCTGCATGATGCCCAAGGCGCCGACATCGGGCGCCTTGAACGCGTCCAACCCGGTGGTGTTCGTCTTCGTCACATCGCGGGCGGCATAGATCCCCTCGTTGAGCGTGACCAGCACGCCGCCCCCCCTGGCGGCGGGGTCCGCGGCGATGGCCACGGCGTTGGCCAGGTTCGCCGGTCCGTCGGCGCTGACGGCCCCCGATCCCCGCATGGACCCGACCACCACGACCGGCTTATCGCTCTTGACGACGAGGTCGAGGAAATACGCAGTCTCCTCCAGCGTGTCGGTTCCGTGCGTGACCACGACGCCGTCCGCGGCGCCGGAGGCCAGGACCTCGTCGATCCGACGGGCCAGGCGCAGCTAGACCTCGGCGGTGATGTCCGGGCTGGAGACCTGCGCGATTTGCTCGGCGCTGACGTCCGCGGCGGCATCCAGCCCTGGGACCGCGGCGACCAGCGCAGAGCCCGAGAGGACGGAATCCTTGCCGGTCGTCTGCGCGATGGCCCCACCGGTCGCCAGGACCAGGACCCTCGGCTTCGCTTGCGGTCCGGCCGCGGAGGCGGGCGCGCCGCCGAGGGTCATGACCACCGATAGGGTGGCGACGGTCGCGCCGATACGTCCGAGCATGATCTTGCTTTTCCGGGTTGTGGCAGCTTCAGGCTCCCCGATCGGGGCCAACCGTCGACCGCTGCCTGGGTGAAGACGCCAGTCCGGCGCCGGGAACGCGAAGACCCGGGCGGCTTCAGGCGGAGACGGGGCGTTTGCTCGTCTCCGGCATGACCGGTCCTTCGAAGAGTTCGCCCTCCCATTTCGCCACCGCCGCGGTGGCGACGCCGTTGCCGATGACGTTCGTCATGGTCCGCCCCATGTCCAGGAACTGGTCTGGCCTGCCCCCTGGAAAGTGGCTCTTCGCCAAGTTTGGTGGATTGGGTCGGCTGGGGGTGCTGGGAGGTAGCTCCTGGCTGAACCGGGCAGGGATTCTCAGATCAGGGCATGACCCTTCTCTGTTACATCCCCGGTTGTCGCGTTCTCCACGTCACGCGTGCAGAGAGCACTGCCCTTCGCATTGCCGCTCAAGCGAAGCGCGATCATGCCCGTTGCTCAGGTTGTCGTACGGTCAGCCGGTCAGTGCATAGTCGCTATCACCGGCGTCCCGCCGACCTACCGACGAGCGGTCAGGAGGTGCGCCTGAACCTGACGATCCGGCGCTTCTACTGCCACGATCCTGCTTGCGCGCGTCGGACCTTCGCCGAGCGTGTGCCTCGCCTCCTCGACCGCTACGCTCAGAGGACCCGCCGGCTGGCCGATGCCCAGGTTCGGACCGCGCTGGCGCTCGGTGCCACGCCCGCCGCCCGGCTGCTGCCGCACCTGGCGATGCCGACCAGTGCCACGACACTGCTGAGGGGCATCCGCAAATGGCCGCTGCCGACCCGATCCAAACCGATCATCGTCGGGGTAGACGACTGGGCCCTGCGCAAGGGCCGAACCTACGGCACCATCCTGGTCGACCTCGAACGCCGCCATGCCATCGACCTGCTGCCGGATCGTTCGGCCGCGACGCTGGCGGCTCGGCTCCGGCGAGACCCGCAGATCCAGGTCGTGGCACGGGACCGCTCGACCGAATATGCGCGTGGGACCACCATGGGTGCGCCCGATGCCGTTCAGGTCGCAGACCGGTGGCATCTCCTGCTCAATACCCGACAGATGGTCGAGCGCTGGCTCGCCCGCGTCCATCCGCGTCTGAAGCTGTTGCCGGCCGTGGCGCCGTCATCGCCCTCGATCCGGCGCGTCACGGCCTTCCCACGCGCACCGTCCGAGATGCTCGCGCGAGCTGCGGCCCGCGGCCGATGGGAAGCGGCCTACGATGACGTGCGTCGCCGCCATGCGGAGGGACAGTCGCTTCGGCGCATCAATCGCGAGACCGGCTTGGCCCGGGCCACGGTGCGCAAGTACGCCTTCGCCGCGAGCTTCCCCCGGAACGGCATGCGCGAGCCGCAGCCGAGCATGCTCGATCCTTATCTCGGGCACCTGCATGCCGCCTGGATGAGGGGTGCGAGAACGCGACGCAGCTCTGGCGCGAACTTCAGGGTATCGGATTTGCCGGCACCGCGAAGCAGGTGCGTCGCTGGTTATCCGAGCGGCGCGCAGGCCCGGCTGGAATGACCATCCGGTCGCCGCCAGCAACAGCTGACATCCGTGTTGCGATCTCCACCGCATCACCCCTCGCCTCATCCAAGCAACTGTCCTGGTATCTCTTGCGTGAGCCCGAAGACCTCGACCCCGAGGCAGCCGCGGTCGTCGCGCGCGTCCTGCAGGATCCCGAAGCGGCCAAGGTCGTCGATCTCGGCCGCCGCTTCTGCCGGATCGTCCGGAGCCGCTCTCATCCGCCGCCATCGGGAAGATCGGATGTCACGGCGTTCGATGAATGGCTGGGCGACGCCCAAAACTGCGGCGTCCGCATCGTCGAGAACTTCGCTGCCAGCATCGGTCAGGACGCAGACGCCGTGCGGTCCGCGCTGACACTCCCTTGGAGCAGTGGGCAGGCTGAAGGGCAGATCACACGTCTCAAGCTCTTGAAGCGCGCCATGTACGGCCGCGCCAACCTCGATCTCCTCCGCCGACGGTTCCTCCTCGCAGCCTGATCCACCAAACTTGGCGAAGAGCCAGTTTGGTGGGTCAGGGTCAGTCGGCGGCGACTGTTGCAGAGTCCGATCAAAAGCCGCCTGATGCTACGAGTCAGGCCCGCGGCTTCGGTGTCGTGGGAACAGCTGTCACCCGCGTTTCCCGGAAGCGCGCCTTGACCGTCGCGATCTGCCCGGGATCCGGCTCGGCGAGGATCGGCCCCCAGCCCTTTATCGACCGCGCCCTGGCATAATTGGTTGTGGCTGTCCGGTCGGTTGCATGTCCGAGTAGAGCAGCGACGCTATCACGCTGCATCGTCCCCTTCGCCCGCCCGGCCACCACGTGGCGGCCCGTGTAGAACGCTATCGGCCGGTTACGGAGGGTCGGCACTCGCGCGGCGGCCCGTTTGCAGGCGGCGCGCAGCTGCCCGCGCGCCGCCGGGTAGATTACCTTCGACCAGGACTTCTTCGCCATCGTGTTCGACAGGCAATTGAGGAAGCTGGCCAACCCCGCGGTGTATTCCTCGGGGAGGCGATCCAACCCAAGACTGCGACTCTCGCCGTTCGCCCGGCCGTTCGTAGCCTTCGCGTTGGCCACCACGAGGCATCCCTTCACGATAGATGCGCTGGCCCACTCACTGGGCCTCAGGCCGAACTCGTGCCCGTACAGCAACAGTCCATAAGCGATGGCGGCGGCGAAGTGTGTCGCGGCAGTGAGTTCGGCCAGGATCGCCTCGAGCTCGGACGGCGTGTCACTCTTGCGCTTACGCGCGCTGGTGCGTGGCGGACCACCCACACGGGGTGATGGCGCTGGCCCCGTCTTCAGGCAATCGAGCGCGTCCTGGTACTGCGCGTCATCAGGCATCCTCTGGAGCACTTCCTCAAGAACCGCCTGGATCGCCGCCTTGTAGGATCGGATCGTGGCCGGCTCCCAACGCCCGCCCGCCGCGAGGAACCAAGTTACCAGGATGATCAGGCCGAGACGCGGATCAAGATCGTCGTGGCCTCCTTCGCGAAACGCCTGCTTGGTCAACCGCCTGACCACCTTCGCCTGGGCGACAAACGTCGCTCGAGTGCGCGTCGGTTTCTCGTCGAACACAGCGTATTCCCCACGTTACTGCGCGCCGCAACAACACTCCGGATGGGCCGCCCAACAACAGCGCTCCCAAGCCCGTCCCGACTGCACCGATGGAAGCGCGCATCGCCGTATCGGCGACCGTTCTGGCGCATAGCCATAGATTTCACCGATCCTATGAAAATATCAATTTCAACTCACAGCCTCATCTCGCGTTAGAGGCACCCACCAACGAAATTGAACTTCGATCCATCTCTGCCGATCAACTCAGAGCTTGTCGAAAAATAATTTCTTTCTCTGTGATAAGCCTATTGCCTCTTGCGAGAGCCTGCAGAATTTTGATCCTCGAAAGCCGCGAGGAATTCCGATGCCTGCTCGACCCGCCAATGATTGTGTCCGCGATCCGCGCCTGGAAATCAGCGCCTTTTCGCGGGCGGAGTGCCCGGAAACGATCGTCCGGCTATTCACGCCCGCGGATGGGGAGACGGTGACCGCTCTTCGCGGCGACTGCCCCGGAACCGTGGCGGCCTACCTCGCCCTGTTGGCTGCGGCACGGATCGCGGTCTGTACCGGCCATGACCGCTCGGTGGCGGCCACGCAGCTCGTCGGCAGCAAGATAATTGTCCCGGTCTCGTGCCAGCCCGAGGAGCGCGAGGCTTGGCAGGCCCGAATGATCGCTGGTCTGGACGAAAGCCTCGGTCTCCACCGGGTGCTGGCCGTAGTCCTGCGGGAGCAAGAAGGAGCCGTGGCGATCGAGGCGCTCGTGCGCCCGAACGACGTCGGCATGCATGCCCGCTGGGACTGGTTCCCGCGTCTCCAGCACGGCTCGGCGTCGGCCACCAGCCCCCACACGCGGACACCGCGCTCGGACCGTCCCGCCAACCGGCCCGACCCGTCCCGCCGAGCACCGCTCTGGATCCGGTTGAGCGATCTTCGCGCGGCGACGTCGATCACGGTCGCACCCGCCGACGCTCGTCCCGTGGTGAAGCGTCGTCCGTCCCACCCGCTGCGGTCAGCGCTACTGGCGGGCGTCCGGTCCCCGTCGCCGCTGCCCTCCCAGGATGGTCCGGTGGAGGACGTCGCATGCACCCTGCCCGCCACGCAGCAGGGCGCTGACGTCGAGGCGATAATGGAGGTCGGGTCGCCGGCATCGATCGCCAGCCGCTCCGCGAGGCCGGGAGGGTTGCGTGTCTCCACCCCGACGGAGTCGGGCATGACGGCCTCGAAGGTGTGCACGGCCACCGCGACATCGCCGAAACTGACGCCCCGACGGGATCGGGCGCGTCTTTCGGGTCCCGTGGGCAGTCGAGAGGACGCGGCTCACGTCACTGGAGCGCGCCCTTCAGTGCCGCTGGGTCAACGCCTCGCGCGCAATCACGACGGCCTCGACGAGCCGGCTGAGTCGCCGGATCGAGCCACCCCGCCAACCCCGCCGAACCAGGTCGATCTCCTCGTCGTCGAGGGTCGCCAGGAGGCGTGGATCCAGCCCCCGGCTCTCGGCGATCCCGGCCAGGACCGGAGCGATCAGACTCTCAAGGTGCGGCACCCGCATCAGTCGGGCGACGGTGCACCGGGCCACCACGATCCCGTCCCGGCCAAGCTGCCGCTTGACCTTGCGCACGCCGTAGACGGAGAAGTTCGCCTCGAACACGCGCTGGATCTCGACCATCAGCGCCGCGTCGCTTCTGGCCCGTGCAGGTCGCCTGCCGGGATCAGCGCGCCGTGCGGCATGGGCACGGTACGTCGACGGGGCGATCGGCAGGACCTTGCAGATCGGCTCGACCCCGTAGGCATCGCGGTGCTCGTCGATGAACGCCTTCATCGTTTGAACGGGCGGTCGAGCTCCGCCATTGCAAAATACGCCGATGCCTTGCGCAGGATCTCGTTGGCTTGGCGCAACTCGCGGTTTTCGCGCTCCAGCGCCTTGATCCGCTCGCGCTCGTCCGTGCTCGGGCCGCCCCGCAGACCCTTGTCCCGCTCAGACTGCCGGATCCAGTTCCGAAGCGTTTCGCCTGAACAGCCGATCTTGGCCGCGATCGAGCTGATCGCCGCCCATTGCGAGGCATGCTCGCTTTGGTGGTCCACCACCATCCGCACCGCGAGGGCACGGACCTCAGGGGAATACGGTGGGGTTCGCTTCGTCATGGCTCCATCCTTTCAGGAGTTGGAGCCTCCGGGAAACCCGGTGCGGTTCAAACATCGCCCTGACTCCTATGCTGGTCGATCAGGCGGCGTAGGTTATCGCCGACCTCGATCGCGTCGAGGCCCTCGGAGTAGGTGGAGAAGCTCGACAGGTCGCTGAACCAGATCACCGCCGTCCTCTCCATCGGCGGGATACGCTAAGAGTGCCTAACTGAACCGTCTAATCTGGTTGAGGGTGACGAGGCTGGCCGCGATGCTCGTGAAGGCCTCGTAGATGTCTGCGCGTCTCTCGTAGCGGTTGGGCAATCGATGGAATCGGTTGAGCCAGGCGTGGGTGCGCTCCACGACCCAACGGTGACGACCGAGTTTCTCGCTGCTCTCGATGCCCCTACGCGCGATGCGCGAGACGATCCCCCGCGCCCGGCACTCCTGGCGGCGGGGTCTGGCATCGTAGGCCTTGTCAGCGTGCAGCTTGTCCGGGTGGCGTCGCGGTCGTCCGCGCCGACCGCTCCGCACAGACGGGATAGTGTCGAGGGTGGCCGCCATCATGACGGTGTCGTGCCGGTTAGCCCCGCTCAGGCAGAGGCCGAGCGGCGTGCCGCGCGCGTCGGTGACGAGATGGCGCTTCGTGTCCGGCTTGCCCCGGTCCGTCGGGTTCGAGCCCGTCGCAGAGCCCCTTTATGGATGGCCCGCCCCTCACCGGGCTTCACTGCTAGGTTCGCAGTGTGGCTCACACCAGGGACGGAGCGGACCGACGGCCATTGCGATACTTGGGATCGATCTGGGCAAAAACAGCTGCAGCCTTGTCGAGCAGGATGCGACCGGTCGGGTCGTCCTGCGACGCCGGATGCGGCGCGAGACGGTGATGTCCTTTGGCGCGACGCTTCCAACCTGCATCATCGCCATGGAGGCGTGCTGTGGCGCGCATCACATGGGCCGGGCGCTCGCCGCTCAAGGCCACACCATCCGGTTGATGTCGCCGGAATACGTGCGGCCCTACGTCAAGGCACAGAAGAACGACGACCGCGATGCCGAGGCGATCGCAGAGGCTGCGACCCGTCCGACCATGCGGTTCGTCGCGCTGAAGTCGGAAGCGCAGCTCGACATGCAGACCCTGCACCGGGTGCGCGACCAGCTCGTCGGCGAGCGCACCGCCCTGATGAACCAGATCCGAGCCGTCCTTCTGGAGCGCGGTCACATCGTCCCACAGGGACGCGCCAAGCTCGCAGCCAGCTTGGAAAATCTGCTCGATACCGAGGCGGTCTCAGACCTCACGCCACGGATGCGTAGCCTGGTGGCGGACGTGCGTGAACGCTGGCAGTCCCTTGACGTGCGCATCGCAGCACTCGACGCAGAGTTCACCGAACAGGCTCGGAAGGACGAGAGCACTCGCCGGCTCACCACCATCCCGGCCATCGGCGCACTCAACGCCAGCCAGCCAGCGCTGTGTCTGTTGATACACCGCCGCCCACGGCGGCAGGTCGTGCGGCATGAACCGCCACGGGGCCCCCGTCTTCACGATGAACCGCAAGCCGTTGAACACCTCCGGCAGGTCGTGGTCACGCTGGCCCGAACTCTCCCGCAGCAGCGCCAGATACGGCGCAACCAGCGCCCATTCCTCATCGGACACGTCAGATGGATAGGCGCGGCGATCCAAGCTCTTCAGCCAACAACGCCACACGAACCTAGCGGTTCATAACAGCCTCTAGACGCGTGGAGGGTCAGAAAACCTGAATGACCACCCGTTTCTCGTGAGGTCGCGTTCCTGCCCCGTTTGAGGCTTTTAATTCAACCGACAAACTTGGTAGACCGGCGCCGACAAACTACCCGCTCCTACCGACAAACTTCCCGCTCTCGCACAGCAACCCTTCACAGAACCTCGACCCGAGTCCCCACCGGCACCCGATCGTAGAGATCCATGACATCCTCGTTCATCATGCGGATGCAGCCCGAGGAGACCGATTGGCCGATCGTGCCCGGCTCGTTGGTGCCGTGGATGCGGTAGAGTGAGGAGCCGAGATAGAGCGCCCGCGCGCCCAGCGGGTTCTCCGGACCGCCCGCCATGTGCCGCGGCAGGTCGGGACGGCGGGCGAGCATCTCCGCCGGCGGCGTCCAGTCCGGCCACTCGGCCTTGCGGCTGACGGTCTTGAGGCCGCTCCAGGCAAAGCCCGGTCGCCCCACACCAATCCCGTAGCGCAGCGCCCGCTGCCCTTGCTGGACGAGGTAGAGGTGCCGACTGGTCGTATCGATTACGATCGTCCCGGGCCGCTGCGACCCGGCGAAAGCGACCTCCTGGCGCCGGTATTCCGGGCCGACCTCCCGGGCGATGCGGCCCGGATCCGCCTGCGGTTCGCCATAGGCCTGCGGCGGCAGGACCTGCCGCGGCACGTCCTGCAGAGGCTCCGGTTCGGCGGGCAGCAGCTCGCCGGAATAGGCCGCGACACGCTGCGGAGCCGCATCGCGCTGCGGACGGCTCCGGCCCCCTCCCCCGGCCTGCCCGGTCATGAGGTACTCGATCAGGCCGCCGCCATACCCGCCGCCTTCGGCGTAGCGTGACTGCTGCGCGGAAACCGGGGCGGACAGCGTTGCGGTCGCCAGGACCGCACAGAGAGCCAGACGAACCGAACCACGCATCGTGGATGCTTCCTGCAGGAGGGCTGACGGCCCCGATTCCCGCTATGATCCACCCGCATCCACGCGTTCCGGTGAATCAACATGGTGAATCGGCCCGCCGGCCCGGCGCCCTCCCCGGCCGGGCGACATTAGCGTGAATCGCTAGTAAATCGCTCCAGCTCACAACCTTCGATAGGTCGAACGGGGGCGCCGGACAGGAATCGCCGGCCGGCAAGCTTGGCAGTCACAGTCCGCTAACTGATTGTGGTAGACAGTTCGAACGACCGATCCTGAAGGCTCACGCCCCGCTGATGACCCAGAAGCGCTATCGCATCGAAGACAGCCTCGGGCTTCCCGCGGTTTTACCCATCGCTCCCGATCCAGGCGTCTCGAACGAGCGGCTGGACGAGATCCTGAGCGCGATCATGGATCTGCGCCGCATCACCCAGATGAGTGCCGACGAGACGATCGAGACGTGCCGCCGCGAGCTGCACGACGCCCTGGCGATGCGGTCCGAACTCGACCTGATGAAGGAGGCGATCACCCGGACCAAGTCCGAGCTGGCGACGCTCCACCGCTCGGAGAACAGCGGCAAGGGCATGCGCCGGGCGGCCGACGAACTCGACGCGGTGGTCGAATCGACCGAGCGCGCCACGACGCAGCTGCTCAACGCGGTCGAGGAGATCGAGGCGAATGCCGGCATGCTCTACACGGCGAACCTGCCGCCGGGCATGAAGCAGCACGTCGACATCATCCAGGAGCGGGTGATCTCGGCTTACGAGGCCTGCAACTTCCAGGATCTGACAGGCCAGCGGATCAACAAGATCGTCGGCGTGATGAAGTTCATCGAGGAGCACCTCGACCGGCTGATCGCCGCCTGGACGCAGCTCGACAGCTTCCGCGATCTCATCACCGTCATGCCGGTCTCGACCGCGATGGACGACGAGAGCAGCCTGCTCAACGGGCCGAAGCTCGACGACGATCCGGGGCATGTCGACCAGAACGACATCGACTCGCTGTTCGACTGAGACGGCCGGGCGGCCTTGAACGCTCGCCGCCGAGATTGATACCGGCACGGCGTCGGCCAGCGCGCTGGATCGCGGATTCAGTGGCGCGTCGTGCCGGATACCGGAACCGGCGCGACGCGGCCTCCTCGATCCGCCGCGTCGTTTTCCGAAAGCCGGCGGCCACGGTTCGGCACGAGGCTCCAGGCGCGGCAATTTTGTCGCCGGACCCGGTGCCGCTCGGCGCCGGGAACGCTTAGATCTGCGGTATGAACCGCAGAGCCCTCTCAGACCTGCCCCCCGACACCTTCGACGACGGCCGCGACGCCGAGCGCGAGGAGAGCGCCGGCGAGTCCGAGGCCGCGCTGTCCGCCGAGGATGCGCCCGAGATCGATTTCGATTTCGACCCGGGTGCGGTCCAGGCCGGCACCGAGGTGATCCGCCGGTTCTGGTCGACGCTGCCGCACTCGCCCGGCGTCTACCGGATGTTCGACCACCGGGGCGACGTCCTCTACGTCGGCAAGGCCAAGAACCTGAAGGCGCGGGTCGGCTCCTACGCGCGGGGTCAGGCGCACTCGAACCGCATCGCCCGGATGATCTCTCAGACGGCGGCGATGGAGTTCGTCACCACCTCCACCGAGACCGAGGCGCTGCTCCTCGAAGCCAACCTGATCAAGCAGCTGAAGCCGCGCTTCAACGTCCTGATGCGGGACGACAAGTCGTTCCCGTACATCCTGGTCACCTCCGACGGCCCTGCGCCGCAGATCGTGAAGCACCGCGGCGCGCGGCGACGGAAGGGCAATTACTACGGCCCGTTCGCAAGCGTCTGGGCGGTCAACCGGACGGTCAACGCGCTGCAGCGTGCCTTCCTGCTGCGCACCTGCACGGACAGCTACTACGAGAACCGCAGCCGGCCCTGCCTGCTCTATCAGATCAAGCGCTGCTCCGGCCCCTGTACCGGGGAGATCGGCACCGACGACTACGCCGCCATGGCGGATGCGGCCCGGGCGTTCCTGGCGGGCAAGTCCAACGCCGTGAAGGACCGGATGCGCGCGGAGATGCAGGAGGCGTCCGAGGCTTTGGAATTCGAGCGCGCTGCCCGTTACCGGGACCGGATCGCCGCGCTCTCGGCGATCCAGGGGGTGCAGGGGGTCAACACCCAGGGCGTCGAGGAAGCCGATGTCTTCGCCCTTGACGAGCAGGCGGGCCAGTTCTGCATCGAGGTGTTCTTCTTCCGCAACTTCCAGAATTGGGGCAACCGCGCCTACTTCCCGAAGGCCGACCGGACCATGACCCCTGAGGAGGTGCTCGGCTCGTTCATCAGCCAGTTCTACGACGACAAGCCCGCGCCCCGCACGGTGCTGACCAGCCACCCGATCGAGGATGCCGAGCTGGTCGCGGCCGCGCTTTCGAGCCGGGTCGATTATCGCGTCGAGATCCACCGGCCGAGCCGCAGCGAGCGGAGGAACCTCGTCGAGTACGCCCAGCGCAACGCCAAGGAGGCGCTCGCCCGGCGGCTGGCCGACACCGCCTCGCAGGGCAAGCTGCTCACCGCCCTGGGGCAGGCGTTCGGCATGGACCGGACGCCGCGGCGGATCGAGGTCTACGACAACTCCCACATCATGGGTACGAATGCGGTGGGCGGGATGATCGTCGCCGGGCCGACCGGGTTCATGAAGACGCATTACCGCACGTTCAACATCAAGTCGGAGGAACTCACCCCGGGGGACGATTACGGCATGATGCGGGAGGTCCTGCAGAGGCGGTTCAAGCGCCTGGTCAAGGAGGCACCGCGCACCGAGCGTGAGGCTGCGGCGGCAGGCGCGGAGGACGGCGTTCCGGAGCTTCCCCCCGTGCCCGCGGAGGATGGCGAGGTGTTTCCCGCCTGGCCGGATCTGGTGCTCATCGACGGCGGCAAGGGTCAGCTCGACGCCGCCCGCACGGCGCTCGACGAGATCGGCGTGACGGATGTCCCGCTGATCGGCATCGCCAAGGGGCGCGACCGCGATGCAGGGCGCGAGACGTTTTTCGTGCCCGGCCGGCCGCCGTTCAAGCTTCCGCCGCGCGACCCGACGCTCTACTTCGTACAGCGGCTGCGAGACGAGGCCCACCGCTTCGCCATCGGCAGCCACAGGGCCAAGCGCAAGCGTGAGATGGTGAAGAATCCCTTGGACGAGATTGCCGGCATCGGCCCCAGCCGCAAACGCGCGCTGCTGCATCATTTCGGAACCGTGAAGGCGATCGAGCGCGCCGCGTTCGAGGACCTGGCCAAGACCCCCGGGGTGAACGCCGCCACCGCGCGCGCCGTCTATGATTTCTTCCATGCCGGCGCCTGAGGATCCCGCCGTCACGGCCGTGCCCGCGGCCGAGACGTTGACGCCCGGGCCCGGCTCTGATTTCACCCCGGCGATGAACACCGTCCTTCCCCGACGACGGTCCCCAGCCTGGACGCTCGCGAATTGCCTGACCTACGGGCGCCTCGTCGCGGTGCCGGTGATGGTCGCGTTGCTGTTCTGGCCCGACTCGCACACCGCGCGTTGGACCGCGCTCGGCGTCTTCGTGGCGGCGGCGATCACCGACTATCTCGATGGCTATGTCGCGCGGACCTACCACCAGAGTTCCGCGCTCGGCCGGATGCTCGATCCGATCGCTGACAAGCTGCTGGTCTCGGCCTGCCTGCTGATGCTGGCTGCCGACCATACCATCGTCGGCTCGTCGGTCTGGGCGGCGATCGTGATCCTGTGCCGGGAGGTGCTGGTCTCCGGCCTGCGCGAGTACCTCGCCGAGCTGAAGGTCGGGGTTCCCGTCAGCAAGATCGCCAAGTGGAAGACCACGGTGCAGCTCGTGGCGCTCGGCTTCCTAGTGGCCGGGCCCGCGGGCGAGCGGGTCCTGCCCGGTACGGAGCCGATCGGCCTCGCGCTTCTCTGGATCGCGGCCGCCCTCACGCTCTGGACCGGCTGGGACTATATGAGGGCCGGGATCAAGCATGTGATCGACGACCCGCGCTAAACGCAGGGTCGCCGATCCCCTTCCGGCACGGTGTTGCGATGAAGCTCGTCTATTTCGCCTGGGTCCGCGAGCGGATCGGCCGCGCCGAGGAGGAGCTGGCGCCGCCGCCTGAGGTCGCCACCGTCACCGATCTGGTCGCCTGGCTGCGTGGCCGCGGCGAAGAATACGCCTATGCGTTCGAAGATCCGGGGGTGGTCCGGGCGGCCATCGACCGGACCCATGCCAAGCCGGACGCTCAGATCGCGGGTGCCTCCGAGATCGCGTTCTTCCCGCCGATGACCGGCGGCTGAGCGCCCGGCACGTAGTCCACCGGTCTTGAATGCGTGCGCGTCACGGGGTTTTTTGAGGGCGTCGCTCCGGCTGCGTTTTAAGCCGAACGACGCGTGGGCCGAGCCGCGTTCGCTTACGGGTTCGGCCCGCTTTCCGGCCTCGTCCGCCCGTCGGATCGCCGACGTTCGGCCGCTGCGGCAAGGCCTGACCCGTCCACCACAAATTGCGGAACGCTCAAGCTGGAGACGCCGTTACTCGGGACCGATATCGGGACCGGAGTTTTCATATGCGCCAGATGTTCCTCGCCACCGCCGCCCTGTTCAGCCTCGGCGCCGCCGCCCAAGCCCAGACCACCGTGATCGAGCGCGACCGGCCCGCCGTCGTGGTCGATCGTCCGGCCTCCGAGTCCAAGTCCGTGACCGTTCACGATCACGGCGACGGCTGCGTCACCAAGACGGTGCGCAAGGAGAACGACATGGGTGATTCCAAGACCGTGAAGAAGGAGTCCTGCGATTGATTCGAATCCCGACCTGGGCGCCCCCAACCTGAGGGTTGGCTTCGACATCGGGTCGCGTGTTCGGAAAGAACGCAGCGGAACAGTAACTTAGAGCTGTACCCGATCGGATCATGATCGGGTACAGCTCCTCGGCGGGGACCGACACGGGTCGCCCCAGCCGAGAAGGATATGCGGATGTCGAGCGACGCTCAGGTCGTCGAGGTGCTGTCGAAGGTCACCACCGCCACCATCACGACGATCCTGCTGAAGAAGGGTCTTCGCAACGTCTGGCTGCGTGGCACCCGGCCGCTGCGGCCCGGCCAGCCCCGGATCGTCGGCCGGGCCTTCACGCTGCGGTTCGTCCCGGCCCGCGAGGATCTCGCCACGCCGGAATCGTGGTCGTCCCCGACCTCCACACGGGCGGCGATCGAGGCGATGCCCGCGGGCTGCATCGCGGTGGTGGATGCGTTGGGCGTGACCGACGCCGGCATCTTCGGCGACATCCTGTGCGCTCGCATGGCCAAGAAGGGCGTGGCCGCCCTGGTCACCGACGGTGTGGTGCGCGACGTCGCGGGCGTCCTGGGGACCGGATTGCCGGTCTGGTGCCAGGGCGCAGCGGCTCCGCCCTCCGTGGCCGGCCTGACCTTCGTGGCCTGGCAGCAGCCGATCGCCTGTGGCGGCGTCGCCGTGTTCCCCGATGACGTGATCGTGGTGGATGAGGACGGCGCCGTGCTGATCCCGGCCGCGCTCATCGAGACGGTGCTGGAACTCGCCCCCGAACAGGAGCGGTTCGAGGGCTGGCTGATGGAGGAGGTCGGCAAGGGCGCCGCGCTTCCGGGCCTCTACCCGCCGAATGCCGAGAACAAGGCACGCTACGAGGCCAGCAAGGGCTGATTGCCGGCTGACGACCGACCGTGCCTCCCGCCCCATGGCATCGGGGGACGCCCCGAGACGGGGGCGCGGTCTCCCGGTCACAGCTCCACCAGAACGATCCCCTTGAGCCGGCCTTCGCAGGCGTCGTGCAAGGCGCGCGGCGCCTGCTCCAGCCCGGTCACCGTCGTGCCGGCGAAATGGAGCCCGGCGTCGCGCTGCCAGGCGATCCAGTCCGGGAACGCCGCCGCGCTGTCGCTATCGGCACTGTAGCCTCGCAGGGTGACGCCCCTGAGGATCAGCTGGAACGTGTCCAGCTCCACCGGCGCGCGGATGCTGGCACCTGCAGCGTTCAGCTCGGCGGTCAAAGCGCCGAGCAGGACGAACCGCGCACCGTCGCGCGCGGCCCGTGCGGCAGTTGCCAGCTGCTCGCCGCCGACCATGTCGACGAACACGTCCACGCCGTCCGGCGCCGCCTTTCTCAGCTGATCCGCGATGGGACCCGCGTGGCGCAGGATCACCGCGTCATAGCCGAGCTCGGCCGTCATCCAATCGGCTTTACCCTGGGTGCTGGTGCTGCCGATCACCCGCGTCGCGCCGAGCTTGCGGGCGATCTGGCCGGCCATCGATCCGATCGCACCCGCACCGCTCGACACGAACACCGTGTCGCCCGGGCGGACTGTGACGCCCCGTGTCAGGGCCGCGTAGGCCGTCCAGCCATGGCCGAGATACGCCGCCGGCTCGGTCGGTGCCGGACCGAGGGCGACGCACCGCCCGGCATCGACGACCGCGTAGTCCCGCCACCCGAGGGGATGCGAGACGTACGTGCCGACCGCAAACCCACTCCCGGGCGGGCTGGCGATGACCTGGCCGATTGCGCCGTCCGCGAGCGTATCGCCGGGCTTCAGCGCGGGAAACGGAATGCCCTCGACCGCCTGCGCATCCGGGTTGGCCATGAGCCGGGTCGAAATGGAGATCCGGAACCAGCGATTGCGGACGACAAGGTCGTTGGGACCGATGTCCGGCAGGGCCGTTTCCACGACGGCCATATCGCCCGGCTGGATCATCTCGCCGGGATACGTCCGCAGTCGGACTTCGCGGCACCGATCGATTGTCCTGTCCATGGCATGTCCCCGGGCGCGATACGCGGATGCCGGGTCCACGCGTGCCGGTCAGCAGCGTGCCGGTCTGCAGCGTGCTGCCTCACTAGCTGTTGACTGGTGGTCAGTCAATTAGGACGACGCCTACATCCGGTGGTGGCCCTTTCCATCCTCGCGATAACCCGTCAGGCAGACGTGAGCGCCCTCCATCCCCGAGACCGCTTCCGTGTCGATGAAGACCAAGCCCCGGACCAGGCCGCCCGAAGAGCGGCGTGAGGATCTGATGAACGCGGCCGGGAGCCTGTTCATCGACCAGGGATTTGCGTCCACCACCATCGAGCAGATCACAACCCGCGCGGGCATGGCGAAGGGCAGCTTCTACCTGCACTTCGCCACCAAGGAGGCCGTGGCCGGGGGTCTGCGCCAACGGTTCGTCGACACCTTGCTCCAAGCCATCACGGCAGAGGTCGAACGCCAGGCCGATGGGGATTGGACTGGCCGGCTGGCCGCTTGGGTCATCGCCTGCAGCAGGGGGTACGCCGCATCCGAGCGCCTGCACGAGATCGTGTTCACCGATGTGCCGCCGCCCAGCCAGGACGGTCTGACCGACAACATCCTGATCGATCATCTCGCGGGATTGCTTCGCGATGGCAGCGCCGCGAAAGCCTGGGCGATCGCGGATGTGCGCTTCACGGCCGCGTTCCTGTTCAACGCGCTCCATGGTGTCGTCCTGGGCGCCGCCAGGACTGGGCGGGCGGACGCGATCGCCTCCCAGCTGGTGGACCATTGCTTCCGGGTCGTCGGCCTCGCACCAGCCTGATCGGGATTTTGTGTGTCTGCGATGAGTGTCTCGGCGGGGATCGACGCTCCGTTCGGCTACCGCTGCGTCCCGTAAGGACACCTATGAGCCGGATGACGGAGCGATCTTTTACGCACCCTTGTAAGACACCGATAACTTCCGCCGACAGCAGTATTAAAAATCCAGATCACATGCCAGACACGTAATTCCCTATGTCGATGATGGTCTTAATTATGTAAATTTATATTGCCTAAACAAGATCGATCGCCTTGTTCAGCAGCAAGAACCGTGATGCATTCCGTCGAAATGTGACTTCACGTGCGGGTCGATGCTTGGAGATC
Organism: Methylobacterium sp. CM6246; assembly: GCF_054818005.1. NCBI lineage: Bacteria > Pseudomonadati > Pseudomonadota > Alphaproteobacteria > Hyphomicrobiales > Methylobacteriaceae > Methylobacterium > Methylobacterium sp. CM6246. The sequence continues at coordinate 1,863,961 of NZ_JBTXKY010000001.1, read as the reverse complement.
CACCATGCCGCACGCAGGAAAACGATCGATGTCCGCGCCCGAATGGGCGATGCTGATCGGACTCTCCGTGTTGTGGGGCGGTTCCTTCTTCTTCACCGGTATCGCACTCACCGAATTGCCGCCGCTGACCTTCGTCGTCCTGCGCGTCGGGATCGCAGCGCTGATCCTCAACATGGTTCTACCGTTTGCAGGGTTGCGCCTGCCCGGTGGCTGCGCGGTCTGGGCCGCCTTCCTCGGGATGGGCCTGCTGAACAACGTCGTTCCCTTCAGCCTCATCGTCTGGGGTCAGACGCACATCGCGTCCGGCTTCGCCGCCATCCTGAACGCCACGACGCCGCTTTTCACCGTCATCGTCGCCCATCGGCTCACCACAGACGAGCGGATGACCGGCAACCGGTTCTCCGGTGTGCTGGTGGGCCTGGCAGGGGTCGCCACGATGGTCGGGCCCGCGGCTTTCGCGGGATTCGACGCCAGCCTTCTGGCCCAGGTCGCGATCCTCGGGGCCGCCCTGTCGTATGCCTGCGCGGGGGTGTTCGGACGACGCTTCAAGCGGATGGGTATCCCGCCGCTCGCCGTCGCTGCCGGACAGCTCACGGCGGCCGCACTGCTGGTGTTGCCCGTTGCGCTGGTGATCGACCGGCCGTGGACATTGCCGGTCCCCGGTCCATTCGTCTCGGCAGCAGTCCTCGGCAGCGCCACGCTGTCGACCGCGCTCGCCTACGTCCTCTATTTCCGGATCCTGGCCAGCGCCGGGGCGACCAACCTGTCGCTGGTCACCTTCCTGGTTCCGGTTTCGGCAATCCTCCTGGGGGCGCTGGTCCTGGGCGAACGCCTGGAACCACGGCACTATCTCGGGATGGCCCTGATCGGATGCGGCCTCGCGGCCATCGACGGGCGCCTCCTGCGCCGCGTTCGCGCAGCCGCGGGATGATGCGCTGAGAGCAGGTCTCAACGCTCTCGCCCGAGCCTCAGCGCCAGCCCGCGTCGATGAAGTAATTGTGGCCCGTGCACATCCGGGCATCGTCGGAGGCGAGGAACAGCACCAGGGCGGCGACGTCGGAGGGTTGGATCCGGCCGTCCAAGCACTGCGACGCGACGATCTCGGCCTCGCCGTCCGGGGTGTACCAGCGCTCCTGGCGGGGTGTCTGGACATTGCCGGGCACGATCGCGGAGACCCGGATGCCGTCGCGGCCGAGATCCCGGGCCAGCGCCCGTGTCATGCCCTCGATGGCCGCCTTTGCGGTCTGGTAGAGCGGCATGTCGTTGAGCCCGAGGTGCCAGCTGATCGAGCCGAAGTTCAGGATCACGCCGCCGCCCGCCCGGCGCATCGCGGGCACGGCGGCCTGCGCGGCGAAAAACATGTGCCGCAGGTTCACCGCCATCCGGTCGTCCCAGTAGGCGGGCGTCACGTCCGCGAGCTTGTGGCGGTCGTCGTTGCCAGCGTTGTTGACCAGCACGTCGAGGCCGCCGAACGCCGTTTCAGCCTCCGCCACCAGGGAGCGGACAGCCTCGACATCGGTGAGGTCGCAGCGGCGGTAGACAGGCGGGTGTTCGGCCCCAGGTGCGAGCCGCGCGACCAGGGCGTGTGCGGGCTCGTCGGCTATGTCGCAGAACGCGACGCGGGCGCCCTGGGCGACGAAGGCTTCGACCAAACCTTCGCCGATTCCCGAGGCGCCGCCCGTCACAAGCACGCGTTTTCCGCGAAGCGACGGGTAGATGGCACGCGTGGCAGAGGAGGTCATCGGCAATTCTCCGAAGGGTGACGTCTCGCAGACTCACCGAGTCTGCGAACGATCTTCGAAGAGTCCACGCTCGGCACCGTCACGACAAGCCCACCGCGACCGTTCGCCGAACGGCAGCCGTTGTCCAAACGTTAACGCATGCGGAATCAAATCGGCGCGTCTTCTAGAACGGAACACGCGATGCCCCTGCGCTTGGAACTGAAACCGCTCGAGCGGCTGATCATCAACGGCGCGCTGATTCGCAACGGCGACCGACGCTCGACTTTCCTGATCGAGACGCAGTGCAAGTTCCTGCGCGAGAGCGAGATCATCACGGAGAGCGAGGCCGACACGGCCTGCAAGCAGATCCACCTGACCCTGACGGTGATCTACCTGGCGGACGACCCGGCCGCGAGCATCGACCTGTTCTTCCGTCAGGCCGGGGAGCTGATCCGCCTTGCGCCGGCAGCCGCGCCCCAGGTCGCCGCCATCGCGGAGGCGGTCGAGGCGGGCTCGTTCTACCCGGCGATCAAGCTGGGCCGGAAGCTCGTCGAGTGGGAGAGCGCGGCGCTGGCTCAGGCCGCGACGGTCGCGCGGCCAGAGCCCGACACGGCCGCCTGAGCGCGCCCGCCCCCTTCAACTGAGTCCGACTTCAGCGTGGGTTGCCCTGGAGGCCGGCGGCGATCTCGTTGTTGATCCCCACGAGGGTGGCGATCTTCTCCGGGGTCGGCTCGATCATCGTGTCGACGCAGCTGCGCAGCACGAACACGCCCAGGTTGCCGATGCCCTGCTTGATATCGGCCGGCAGCGGGTTCTCGTCGGCGGTCGCCTCGGCGGCCAGGATGGTCCAGACGCGCTGGTTGAACGACAGGGCCTCGTTGAGGCGCTTGGTGTCACCGTCGGCGATTCCCTGGCTGGCGCCGATCAGCTGTTGGGCCGCCTTGAGCAGGACGGCGGATTCGGCTTCGCGCGGGGTTAGGGCGGACCGGGATGTCCGGGCATAGGCGTTGGCGGCGTAGTTCATAGGCGGTCCAGCCCCGTCATCGCACCTGCCACACCGGCGGGCTTGCGTGTAGCTGTCGCAGATCAAGTGTTAAGGCCGCGTGAGCGGCAGGTCCGCCATGTTCCCGCCGGGTTGGACAGTGACCAGAGACTGTGGCCCCACCAAACCGGTCACCGGATCGCTTCAGAAATGCTGAATTTCTTCCTCGGAACCGTCGCCGGCGGCCTGATCGCCGCCGTGCTCACCATCGCGGCGGCCCGTCAGCCGGAGGTCCAGGCGCGGCTCGGGCTGAAGCCGGCCCCCGTCGTCGCGACCCTGGCGGCGGTCGCCAAACCGCGCGAGCCCGATTGCGCCAAGCCGGCCGAGGGGCCGACGGTCGGGACGCGGGACATGTTGTTCAACCGTCAACGGTTCTGGTCGGTCGCGCCGTAGGCTGGAAACCAATTATCGTTTTCATGCAGGCGGTTACGGATCATTATGACCGTGCTCACCGCGTGCGCCAACAGATCGATCAGCCACCTGATGGATGTGTCGATTGATGTAGCGAAAATCATGTTTTTGATCTATATATTCGTATTGAACGCACAGTTATATATGTGAAAATCAATTCTGCGATGATTTGATTAATAAATCTGCGAAATAAATTGTAATTATTTATTTTTTGGCGATCATTTATGCGCAGATATGCTCATGAATATCCGTTTCGTCAATCGTTAAGCAAGAGATGAGACGGTAAAATTCCGTCCACAGAATCGATGCACGACGCCGTCATCATTCGTCTTCTGTCCTCACCCCACGAACAACCCGGCGATCGCCGCGCTCGTGAGGTTCGCCAGCGTCCCGGCGAGGATCGCCCGCAATCCGTAGCGGGCGACTTCGGAGCGCCGCTCCGGGACCAGGCTGGAGAAGCTCGCCAGCTGGATCGCGATCGAGGCGAGGTTGGCGAATCCACAGAGGGCGAAGCAGACGATCGCCTGGGAGCGCGGGTCGAGCGTGCCGGCACCGAGGGTCGGCGAAAGGGTCGCGTAGGCCAGGAACTCGTTGAAGGCGATCTTCTGGCCGATCGCGCCGCCGACGAGCGCCGCGTGCGCCCAGGGCACCCCGAGCAGCCAGGCCAGAGGGGCGAGCGCCCAGCCGAGCACGCCCTCGATCGAGGTCCCCGGATAACCTGCGAGGCCGCCGGCATAGCCGACGACCCCGTTCGCCAGAGCGATCAGCCCAACGAAGGCGATCAGCATGGCGCCCACCGAGACCGCGACGACGAGGCCCTTCTGGGTGCCGTCCGCCGCGGCCTCGATGATGTTGGCGGCCCGGGACTCGCCGAACTCCACCCGGGTTGTGGCGATCCGGGTCGGCTCGGTCGAGGGCATCAGGATCTTGGCGTAGAGCAGGCCGCCCGGAATCGCCATCACGGAGGCCGCGAGCAGGTAGGTCATCGGCACGCCGAGCGCCGCGTAGCCGGCCAGGATCGACCCCGCCGTCGAGGACGCGCCGCTCGACATCACGGCGAACAGTTCGGCGCCCGTGAGCAACGGCAGGAATGGGCGCAACGCCACCGCGATCTCGCTCTGCCCGATCGCGATGGTGATCACCGCCGAGAACGACTCGATCGGCGAGGTGCCGAGGATCCGCCGCAGCCCGGCGCCGAGGCCGCGGGCCAGGGCCTGCATCACGCCGAGATGGTACAGCACCCCGATCAGGGCCGAGACGTACAGGATCTGCGGCAGCACCCGCAGGGCCAGGATGAAGCCCGAGCCACCGAACAGCTCGAACATCTTCGGCTCCACCAGACCGCCGAACAGGAACGCCGTGCCGCGGTCGCCGTAAGAAAGACCGGTGACGACGATGTCGGCGGCGGTCCTCAGCGCGGCCTGCCCGGCTGGCAGGAACAGGACCAGCGCCCCGAAGCTCACCTGAAGGGCCAGGGCGCTGAGCACGATCCGGGGCCGGATCGCCCGCCGGTTCGTCGAGAAAAGGGCGCCGACCGCCAGGAGCAGCAGGATCGAGAGGCCGGCATGGATCAGTCGGTCGAGCATCGCGTCCTTCGGGTTCGAGCGTGGCCGCGCAGATGGAAGGTTCGGGCCAGACGCCTCTCAGCCCTGCGGATCCGCGATCAGGTAGGGGGTGAACAGGTCGCGGACCTGCGCGAAGCCCCAGTCGAGGTCGGCCTGGGACAGCGTGGTGCCGCCCTGGAGCCGATGGCTCATCCAGTGGCTCGATACGATCCAGGCGTTGTCGATGAGCCGCCCGAGCGCCTCCGGCGCGATCCGCAGCCGCCCGGCACGCACCGCCGCCTCGAACACGCCGCGGGCCAGCGCCTGGGTCCGCCCCCGCAGGGCAGGGACACGCGGGCGCAGGGCCGGAGCGATCTCCACCATGGCGATGCCGTCGCGGTAGACGCAGCGATAGCGCCAGATCAGGTCGAACCAGCCGCGCTGATAGGACAGCAACGCGTCCAAAGTGGCGGGATCGGCGGGCAGGCGCCCGGCCACCGCCTCGGCCTCGGCCTCGAAGACCGCGAACAGAGCCTCCACGAGGCCGCTCTTGCGCGGGAAATGGTACTGGAGGTTTCCCTCTCGGATGCCGCACGCCGCGGCGATCTCCGCGGTGGTCACCCGACCGAGACCGCGCTCGTTGAACAGCGCGAGGCTCTGCGCCAGGATCCTGTCGCGCGTGCCGGCCCCCCGGCCGGTTCCGGCGTCCTGTACCCTGCTGTCGCGGCCCCGCGCCATCCTGCCCCTCCCGGCCTAGGGTGCCCACCCTAGACAATGCCTGGCGCCGGGGCTATCCCGAACCGCCGATCCCGGCCTACCGGGTGACCCAAGGGGGGCGCAGCTTGGCCCAGACATTCCGACTCGCCGGCGCGGTCGTGCTCCTCACCGGGGCCGCGAGCGGCATCGGCGCCGCCCTTGCGCTGGGATTGGCCGCCAAGGGCTGCGGCCTCCTGCTGGTGGACCGCGACGCGCCGGGCCTGCACGCGGTGGCCGCCAAGGCCCGGGCGGCCGGCGCCACGGTGGAAACGCTGGCCCTCGACCTCGCCGACGCGGAGGCGATCACGAAACTCCCGGACTGGGCCGCCGACCGGTTCGGCCGCCTCGACGTGCTGATCAACAATGCCGGCGTGGCGCTCGGCGGCCGATTCGACGAGACGCATCTCGAAGATTTCGACTGGCTGATGGACATCAACCTGCGCGCCGTCGTGCGGATGTGCCACGCCTTCCTGCCGATGCTGAGGGCTCGGCCAGCGGCCCAGATCGTCAACCTGTCGAGCCTGTTCGGGCTGATCGCCCCGCCGGGCCAGGTCGCCTACGCGACGAGCAAGTTCGGGGTCCGGGGCTTCACCGAGGCCCTGCGGCACGAATATGCCGGCAGCGGGCTCGGGGTGACGGTCGTCCATCCGGGCGGCGTCGCCACCGCCATCGCCCGCAGCGCCCGGGGCACGCGTCCACCCACAGACCCGGACGCCGCCGAGCGCGCCCGCGTCGAGGACGAGAAGGCCCGGGAGGCGTTCGGCAAGCTGCTGACGCTCTCGCCGGAGGAGGCCGCGGCCGCGATCATCCAGGGGATCGAGCGGCGCCGCCCCCGCATCCTGATCGGCAAGGACGCGAAGAGCGCCGCCCTGATCCAGCGGCTGATGCCGGTGGGCTACTGGAAGACGATCGTGCGCCTGTCCGGCGGGAAGGTCTGAGATGGCGAGCCTGCGCGCGTATATCGGCACCTGGGTCGTGCGCACCAAGGTGCGCGGCCCTCTGTCGAAGGCCCGGAACGCCGCCGCGTTCCGCCAAATCTTCGAGGCGCCGGCCTTCCCCGATCCGAAGGGCGTCACCTACGAGCCGGGCACGGTCGGCGGGGTGCGGGGGGAATGGGTCCGGCCGAAATCCGGGCCCGGGCAGCGGATGCTCTACCTCCATGGCGGCGGCTTCATCGCCTGCTCGCCGCGCACCCACCGGCCGGTGACCGGCGCACTGGCCAACCGCGGCTTCACCATCTTCGTCCCCGATTACCGCCTCGCCCCCGAGCACCCTTTCCCGGCCGCGATCGAGGACGTGACGGCGGTCTGGCAGGCGTTCAGCGCCGACGGCCCGGCCTGCGTCGCCGGCGAGTCGGCCGGCGCCAACATGGCCCTTGTGCTGATCGGCGAGGCGCGGGCTCGGGGCCTGCCGATGCCCTGGGCCGCTGCGCTGTTCTCGCCGGCCACCGACTTCGTCTCCGAGGACGGCTCGCGGCGCACGAACGCGTGGCGCGACGCGATGTTCGACCCCGGGGCGCTCGCGGTGATCCGCACGATGTATCTCGGGAGCGCAGACCCGGCCGATCCGCGGATTTCGCCGATCAACGCCGACCCGACCGGCTACCCGCCCCTCCTTTTCCACGTGGGCGAGCGCGAGGTCTTGCGCGATGATTCGGTTCGCATGGCCGAGAAGGCCCGGGCGGCCGGGGTCGTGACCGAGCTGAAGCTCTTCCCGGTCGTGGCCCATGCCTGGCAATTCGCCGCCCACATGCTGCCGGAGGCGCGCACCTCCCTCGACGAGGCCACCGCCTTCCTGATGGCGCACGCACGCCGGAGCGCTGCCGCGCCCGTGGGAGCTTCGCGATGACGGCGCCCGCGACCGCCTCCGTCCCGGAGACCCTCGAAGTCCTGATCGTCGGGGCCGGCTTCTCCGGCCTCGCCATGGCGATCCGCTGCCGGCAGGCCGGGATCGGCCCTCTGCGGGTAATCGAGAAGGCCGCCGACATCGGCGGGACCTGGCGGGAGAACACCTACCCGGGCGCGGCCTGCGACGTGCCCTCACATCTCTACTCCCTGTCGTTCGCCCCGAAGGCGGACTGGTCGCGGATGTATGCCCCGCAGCCGGAGATCCAGGGCTACCTGCGCGACACCGCCGAGCGCCACGGGCTGATGCCGCTGATCCAGCTCGGCACCGCGTTCACCGGAGCGACCTGGGACGAGGCCCGCGCCGTCTGGCACGTCAAGACCGACCGCGGCCCGCTGACGGCGCGCGCGATCGTCTCCGCCATGGGCGGCCTGCACCATCCGGCCTATCCCGACCTCCCCGGCCGGGACGCGTTTACGGGGCCGGCCTTCCACACGGCGGCCTGGGATCATGCCGTCGATCTCGCGGGCAAGCGCGTCGGCGTGATCGGCACCGGGGCGAGCGCGGTCCAGGTCGTGCCGGAACTCGCCAAGCGTGCCGCGCATCTGACCCTGTTCCAGCGGACGCCGCCCTGGATCATGCCCAAGCACGACCACGCCATCCCGGAGGCCACCCAAGCGCGCTACCGGCGGCTTCCGTTCCTCCGGCAGCTCGAGCGGGCGCGGCTGTTCTGGCTGCATGAGCTGCGCGCGCTGTTCGGCTTCACCAAGGTGTCCAAGTTGACCAAGCAGGCCGAGGGACTCGCCCTCCACCATCTCGCCAAGGCGGTGCCCGACCGGGCGTTGCGGGCGAAGCTGACGCCGAACTACCGCCTCGGCTGCAAGCGCGTGCTGATCTCCGACGAGTACTACCCCGCGCTCCAGCGCCCGAACGTGACGCTGGAGACCGGCGACATCGCCCGGATCACGGAAGGCGGCGTGACCACCGCCGACGGCCACGCGCACGCCCTCGACGTGATCGTCTACGCCACGGGCTTCGACGTCACCGGGAGCTTCACCCGGATGGACCTCGTCGGGCGCGATGGCCTTAGGCTCACGGATGCCTGGGCGGACGGGATGGGCGCCTACCAGGGCATCACGGTGGCGGGATTCCCAAATTATTTCATGCTGCTCGGTCCAAATACCGGGCTGGGCCACAACTCGATCATCTCCATGATCGAGGTTCAGGCGCGGCACGTCCTCGACTGCCTGGAGGCCCTGCGCAAGGGCGCCCGGGCGATCGAGGTCCGCCCGGAGGCGCAGGCGCGGTTCCTCGACCGGATCCAGACCCGGCTGGCCGACAGCATCTGGCAGACGGGTGGCTGCCGGAGCTGGTACCTCGACGCCGAGGGGCGCAACACAACCCTGTGGCCCGATTCGGTGATGGCCTACCGCCGCAGCGCCCGGCGCGCCCGCATGGCGGATTACCGGCTGGGGTGAGCCGGATCGGGATGCTCTGCGCAGCAGTCGCCGCCGTCCGGGCCAGCTCCGCGATCAGGCTGCCTGTGTCCGGTCGGGGAACAGGGTCGCCTCCAGGGTCTGCACCGGCATCGGCCGCCCGAGATGGTAGCCCTGCAGGAACGGGCAACCCATCGATTGCAGCATCTGCAGGTCGTCCTGCGACTCGACCCCCTCGGCCACGACCTCCAGCCCGAGCAGGGTGCCGAGGCCGAGCACCGCCAGGACCAGCCCGCGCTTGTCGTCGCAGGTGCTGAGGCCGGTGACGAAGCTGCGGTCGATCTTGATCCGGTCGGCCCGGAGCTGCCGGAGCGACGACAACGACGAGTAGCCGATGCCGAAATCGTCGAGCGCCACCCGGATGCCAGCGCGCGAGAGCGCCTGGAGCTTGCCCTGGACCGCGCCGAGATCGAGGGCGGTCTCCTCGGTGATCTCGATCTCCAGGAGGGCGGCCGGCAGGTCGAGGGCGACGAGGCGCGCGATGACGATCTCGTCCACCGGGATCTGCGCCATCTCCCGAGGCGAGACGTTCATCGCCACCCGGACGGTGCCGAGGCCCCGGGCACGCAGGATCTCCATCATCCGGCAGACCTGATCGAGGATGAAGCGCAGGAGCGACTCGGTCAGCCCGGCCATGCCGGCGGCGGCGATCAGGTCGGGGGGCGCGATCCAGCCGAGGCGGGGGTGGTGCCAGCGCACCAGCGCCTCGAGCCCGACCAGCGTCCGGGCGTCCAGGGCGTAGATCGGCTGGAACCAGACCTCGAGGGCGTTCTCGACCAGCGCGTGCGACAGGTCGCGCTCCAGCTCGCGCCGCATCTCCAGGCAGTCACGCAGGCCGGCGTCGAACAGCCGGAAGCGGTTCCGGCCCGCGGCCTTCGAGGCGTACAGCGCCTCGTCGGCGCAGCTGAGCATCGCCATCAGGTCGGGTTCGGGTTGGGCGTGGACGCCGATGCTGACCCCGAGCCGCCCCTCGTCGAAGCCGTCGAACGGCTGGGCGACCGCCGCGATGAGGCCGGCGGCGAGATCCGCGTAGGGCATGTTTGCGGCGACGGGATCGTACAGCACCGCGAACTCATCCCCACCGAGCCGCGCGGCGAGGCCGCCCGGCGGCAGGGCGGCGCGCACCCGCCGCGCGACCTCGACCAGCACCCGATCGCCGGTCTGGTGGCCGTAGACGTCGTTGACCGACTTGAAGCCGTCGAGGTCGAGCAGCAGGCAGGCGGTGCCGGCGCCGAAGCGGAGCCCGGCCGCGCCGGTCGAACCGGTATCCGCGTGCGTCCCGAGGCGGTCCTCGGCCTGCTGGATGAAGCCGGCCCGGTTGAGCAGGCCGGTGAGGTCGTCGTGGGTCGCGCGCCAGCGCATCTCCTCCACCAGCGCGGTGGCGCTGGCCTGCGCCTCGGCGCGGGAGCGGGCCAGCGCGGTGGCGTCGTTCTTCAGCCGGCTCGCCTCGCGGTAACCCGCCTCGCTCTGGAACGCGGTGCGGGACAGGGCGGCGAGATAGAGCAGCACGCAGGCCGCCAGGCAGCAGCGGTCGAACCCGCCGCCGCCGAACAGGCAGAACGCCACCGACAGCAGCGGCAGCAGGATGAAGCTGAACGGGATGCGGGCATAGGCCGTCCCGTGGGTGACGGCGCCGGCGGTGATGCCGCAGGTGATGGTGAGGTAGAACAGGGCCTGCGCCGAGGTGTAGCCCGCGCAGAGCAGCGGCTGGAACGCCCAGACCAGCCCCGACAGGAAGGCCGCGACGGTGCAGGCGCGCAGGTGTCCCTCGACCGAGCGCGAGGCGGCCCTGGCCATGTCCGGCGGCATCTCGGCCGTCAGGGCGAGCCCCGGACACGACGACCGGCACAGGCCGATGCGCAGGATATTGGCCGCAGTCGAGGCCGCGTACCAGACCGCCCCGGCGCGGCCGTTGCCGCCCTGGAACGCCACCAGCACGCTGGCGAGCCCGAGCAGCATGTTGACCGGAATCGCGGTGAGGACACTGCCGCGCACCGCCTCGAGCTGATCCCGGCGGACCAGCGCCTGCAGCCGCCCCGGATCGCCGGAGACTGCCGTCCCGGGGGCCGCTTCCTCCAGGTCGTGAATTGTCATCATGCGTCCAATCAGAGGCATGGGATAATCAATCAAGAGTCGTAAGAGAGTGTTGAGATCACGCGTCCATGGAATCGACCGCCGCGGACCATTGGGACCGCACGTCGCAAGCTATTCCGGTCCCGCCGTCACGCGCCATATCGCGGGTCGGGCCGCAGCCGGGCCCCGGACGCAGCATGGCCCTCACCAGCGACCTCCTCGACATCCGGACGATCTACCACGAGCCCACGGTGGGCGATTACCCGATCGGCAGGGAGATCCTGACGCGCTTCCCCGACGCCGAGCGCATCCCCGTGCCGTCGCACTGGAATATCCCGGCGCTCCACGGGAACGCGGGATCGGTGGAGGACTGGGTCCGGATCAAGCGCTCGACCCTGGTGCTCGGCGTGAAGAAGGGCCTGACCATGCGTCCGAACGGCCGCAGCGCCCACTTCATCGCGCCCTCGACCTCGAACGGATGCGCCATGGCCTGCGCCTATTGCTACGTGCCGCGGCGCAAGGGCTTCTCGAACCCGATCTCGCTGTTCGTGAACATCGACCAGGCCTGCGCGGCGATCGCCCGGCACGCGGACCGGCAGGGCCCCCTGCCGGCCCCCGACACGATCGACCCGGCGCACTGGATCTACGACATCGGCGAGAACGGCGACCTGTCGGTGGACGCGGCGGTGAGCAGCGGCGTCCGCACCTTCATCGAGCGGTTCCGCACCTTGCCGAACGCCAAGGCGTCGTTTGCCACCAAGGCGGTCAACCGCGATCTCCTGGCCTACGACCCGCAAGGCAAGACGCGGATCCGTTTCTCGCTGATGCCTGCCCGGATCGCCAAGATCGTCGACGTGCGCACGACGCCGATCCCGGAGCGCATCGCCGCGATCGACGACTTCGTGGCCGCCGGCTACGAGGTCCACGCCAATTTCTCGCCGGTGATCCTCTACGAGGGCTGGGAGGCGGATTGGCGGGCGCTGTTCGCCGAGATCGACGCCACGCTCTCGGACGCCGCCAAGGCGCAGCTCAAGTGCGAGATCATCATGCTGACCCACAATGCGGGGCTGCACGACGTAAATCTAGGCTGGCACCCCAAGGCGGAGGATCTGCTGTGGCGGCCGGATATCCAGGAGGCGAAGGTCTCGGAGGGCGGCGGCACCAACCTGCGCTACCGGACCGGCTGGAAAGGCCGCTGGCTCGCCCGGTTCAAGGCCCTGCTGGCCGAATCCCTGCCCTATTGCACCGTGCGCTACGCGTTCTGAACTCCCGGCCCGGCGGCGCGTTGGCGCGCGGGTTCACGCAGAGGCGCAGGGATGTCGGAGCACGAGAGCTATATCCGCGAAGCGGTCGCGCTGGCCGAGGCGAACGTTCTGGCCGGCGGATCTCCGTACGGCGCGGTGATCGTGCGCGACGGCGCCGTCCTGGTCCGGGCTGCCAACACCGTGCACGCCACCAACGACCCGACCGGGCATGCCGAGATGGTGGCGCTGCGCGAGGCCAGCCAAATGCTGGCGCGGCGCGACCTCTCCGATTGCGTGATGTACGCGAGCGGGCGCCCCTGCCCGATGTGCCATGCGGCGATGCGGCTCGCCGGCTTCCGCGAAGGTTACTTCGCCTTCTCGGCGGAGGAAGCGGAGGAGCACGGAGCCGGCAGCGCGAGCATCTACGCGGAACTGTGCCGCCCCCTGGACGAACAGCCGATGCGACTCAGCCAGATCCGGCCGGCGGGCGAAGCGCCCTACGCGGCCTGGAAAGCGCGCCGCGGTTCGTGACAGCCCGCGACCCCGCCCGCGGGCGCGCTGAAGCGCCTCAGTGGGTCCAGGGCGCCGTGCGGTTGAACTTGAAGTTATCCGAGTAGGACAGGCCCTTGCGGAACACCGGCTTGGCCGGCTGTTCGACCCGGTAGGCGATGCCCTCGCGCTTGGCGTAGGCGACCGCCTCCTCCTCCGTGTCGAACTCCAGGCGTACCTGCTGCATCATGTCGGCCGATCCGTTCCAGCCCATCAGCGGATCGATCTCGCGCGGGCTGGTCTGGTCGAACTCGAGAAGCCACTGCTTCGTGCGGGCCTGGCCCGACTGCGTGGCGTCCCGGGAGGGGCGGAAGATGCGGGCGCTCGGCATCTGAACTCGACAAGCTCCTGATCGAATGGTCGGGGCGATAGGATTCGAACCTACGACCCCCTGGTCCCAAACCAGGTGCGCTACCAGACTGCGCCACACCCCGACACCCCGTTACGGGTACAGATCCGTAGCGTTTCGCTAGTCCGGGCGCAACGGGGCAGCGGGCCACAGGGGTCATCCCGAGCCGGGATTGACCCGCCAGTTGTCGAAAGCGGGTCCAAGCGGCGACACCCCACTTATCAGACAATTGAGCGGCGCGTACGGTCTTCCTCAGGACGGCGAGGGCTGATTCTCGCACCGACGAACCGAACTGCATTCCATTGGGGGGCGGTGGAGACGCGGCGCGGAGATTGGCGGTGGGGGATCTTGGTCCTCGTCGCTCCCGCTGAGACGATGCCCCGGCCCACGATTCTATTCGACCGGCATCCTCTGCGATGCGTACGGGGTGAGCAGCCGGCGATCGCCTGACGAACCCGGCGCGGCGCCGCTCTCCGCCACTGGCATCGCCCCGTCGTTCCTATATCGCGGTTGGCCCGCGCCCGGATCGGCGCGCCGGTGCCAGGAGCCCAATCCCGTGTGGACGCCAAGCGCGCGCTACCCCGACCCGGCGGTCGAGATCCTCGACGCCTCGTTCGCCCGCTACCGGGTGTTCAGCGCGGCGGTCGAGCGCCTCGCCACCGGCTGCCGCTGGAGCGAGGGGCCGGTCTGGTTCGGGGATGGGCGCTATCTCCTGTGGAGCGATATCCCGAACAACCGGATCCTGCGCTGGGACGAGGAGACCGGCGCCGTCGGCACGTTCCGCAGGCCGTCGGGTTTCGCCAACGGCAACACCCGAGACCGCCAGGGGCGGCTCGTCACTTGTGAGCATGGCGGCCGCCGGGTGGTGCGGACCGAGTATGACGGGTCGCTCACCGTGCTGGCCGACGCCTTCGAGGGCCGGCGCCTCAACGCACCGAACGACCTCGTCACCGCGCGCGACGGCGCGGTGTGGTTCACGGATCCGACCTTCGGGATTTCGGGCTACTACGAGGGCGAGCGCGCCGAATCCGAGCTCCCCCAGAACGTCTACCGGCTGGACGCGGAGACCGGCGCCCTGGACGTGGTCGCGCACGACATCGCGGGTCCGAACGGCCTGTGCTTCTCACCGGATCAATCGCGGCTCTACCTCGTGGAATCCCGCGGCGAGCCGACCCGGCGCATCGTCGCCTTCGACGTGGTCGGCGGCCGGACCCTGCGCGATCGCCGGGTGCTGATCGATGCCGGGCCTGGCACGCCGGACGGGATCCGCTGCGATCAGGACGGCAATCTCTGGTGCGGCTGGGGCATGGGTGACGACGCCCTCGACGGCGTCATGGTGTTCAACCCGGAGGGCTGCCTGATCGGCCGCATCCACCTGCCGGAGCGCTGCGCCAATCTGTGCTTCGGCGGCCGGCACCGGAACCGCCTGTTCATGGCGGCGAGCCAGTCGCTCTACGCCCTCTACGTGGACACGCAGGGCTGCCCCGGCGGATGAGGCCGCGATCGCTCCGGACGATGCTTGACCGGAACGCTCCAGAGACCCACCTCCCAACCGCCGGGGGCTCGGAGCCTCCTCTTGGACACCCGATCCACGAGGCGGCCCCAGAGCCTTGTTTTTGCGTCATCCTTTCCGAAAGCCGGCACCCATCGCCCAGGACGACGCGTCAGCGGGACATAATCCGATGATCGATCTGTACTATTGGCCGACGCCGAACGGCCATAAGGTCACGATGTTCCTCGAAGAGGCGGGTATTCCTTACCAGATCAAGGCGATCAACATCGGCAAGGGCGAACAATTCAATCCGGATTTCCTCAAGATCGCCCCAAACAACCGCATGCCGGCGATCGTGGATCACGAGCCGGCCGGCGGCGGCGCTTCGGTTTCCCTGTTCGAATCGGGCGCGATCCTGTTGTATCTCGCCGAGAAAGCCGGCCGCTTCATCCCGAGCGATCCGCGTGGCCGGGCCGAGGTCCTGCAATGGCTGTTCTGGCAGATGGGCGGGCTCGGGCCGATGCTGGGCCAGAACCATCACTTCTCGCAATACGCCCCCGAGAAGATCGATTACGCGATCAAGCGCTACGTCAACGAGACCAACCGGCTCTACGGCGTGCTCGACCGGCGGCTGGCCGATCGCACCTTCGTCGCGGGCTCGGATTACTCGATCGCCGACATGGCCTGCTACCCGTGGATCGTGCCGTGGGAGAAGCAGGGCCAGGACCTCGACCAGCATCCCAACCTCAAGCGCTGGTTCACGGCCATCGCGGAGCGGCCCGCGACCCAGGCTGCCTACGCCCGAGCGCCGGAGATCAACCCCGACCACGGCAAGACCATGAGCGAGGACGCCAAGAAGGTGATGTTCGGCCAGACCGCCGCCACCACCCAGCGCTGACCCGCTCATGACCGGCACGCAGACCGCCCTGCCCCTGCGGGTGATCCACCGGGGCTGGAACACCTTCGGCATCGCCACGCTGACCCAGCCCGACGGCAGCACGGTGCCGCGGGCCCTGGAGGACCACGGCGAGGCGGCCTGCGTGCTGCCCTACGATCCCGAGCGGCGGGTGGCCCTGCTGGTCCGGCAGAGCCGGGTCGGCCCGGCCTTCTGGGGCGAGCCGCCCGCCCTCGACGAGGCGCCGGCCGGGGGCCTCGACGGCGGCGAGCCGGAGGCGACCGCAATCCGCGAGGCGATGGAGGAGGCGGGCGTGCAGCTCGAACGTCTCGAGCGTGTCACCCATGCCTACAGCATGCCGAGCGTTTCCTCGGAGCGCCTGTGGCTCTACCTCGCCCCCTACCATCAGGCCGACCGCGTCGGCCCGGGGGGCGGATTGCCCGGCGAGGGCGAGCAGGTCGAGGTGCTGGAGGTGCCTCTGGCCGAACTCGCGGAGCGGGTCCGCGCCGGGCGGCTGTCCGATCTCAAGACCCTGGTCCTGGTCCAGGCGCTGATGCTGCGCCAGCCCGCGTTGTTCGCCGCATGATCGCACCCGACGCCCCGGCCGGCGATGTCCTCGCCGCACTGCTCGCCTTCACCGAGGGGGCCGCGCCGCTGGCGCTCGCGATGCGCGCGGAGGGTCTCGCGATGACCAACAAGGGGCCCGACCTCGGCCAAGCGCTAACCGAGGCGGACCTCGCCGTGAGCCGCCTGCTGCACGCGCGGTTCGGCCCCGACCTGATCGAGGAAGAGACCGCCGACGACCTCGGCCACGCGGCCGCCAAGGCGATGCTGGCGCGCGAGGCCTGGACCTTCGTGGGCGACCCGATCGACGGCACACGGGCGTTCGCGGGCGGCCTGTCGGGCTGGGGCGTGATGGCGGCGGCCTGCCGGTCGGGCTGGCCCCGCGCGGGCGTGATGAACCTGCCAGCCTGGAACGAGAATCGCTCCGCCCCCGCCCGCACGGAGAATGCGGAGACCGCCGAGGGCATCTTGTTCGCCGCCTCCGAGGGTCAGGCGTTCTGGGCGCCGACCCGGGGCGGGCGCCGGACGGAGGCGCTGCGCCCGTTGGCCCCCTCCCCCCGCCGGACCGGCCATGTCGGCTGGCTCGCGGTCACCGCCCAGCGCTACACCGTGGATTACGGGCGCGGCTGGTTTCCCTGGAGCGAGGGCGGCACGATCTCGGACGCAGCGCTCCTCGCCACGGGCCGGCTCGACGCGACCTTGAGCAACAACAAGCTGTGGGACCTGGCGCCGATCCTGCCGCTGTTCGAGGCCCTGGGATTCGGCCTCTACCACTGGCCCGACCTCGCCGCCCCGCCGGCCGCCTTCATCGACCTGTTCGACGCGGAGCTGTCCGCCCACGACGACCTCTGGCTGGTCTGCCGGGATCGGGACCAGGCGGCCGACCTGGCGAGGGCGATCCGCCGGGCTTAGAACCGCTTACCGCCGAAGTGGGTACCGGTTCGGTGTAATTGAGGGCGTTGTATCAACGGCTCAGAGCCGTTCCGGATTGCCATGTGATCTGGAACGACCCCGAGGCTCGCCGCCCAGCCATTACTACAGACGTGTCCAGGCCATTTTTGCGGCTCTCTACAGGAATACTGACGTCGTGGCCTCGCTGCGCCCTTTGACGGGCGCATGCAGCGTCAGCGGAATGCGACCCGGGATCCGGCGTGGGACAATGCGAAGCGTCCGCTCGCTGCGACGCGGCTTCGTAGCGAACCGCTTCGCGGCGCATGCCTCGCTGGATCCCGAATCGCCTTTCACTGACGCTCCAGACGTCAGGGAAACGGGTGCGTGGCATCGATGCCGACGAGCCCGCAGCTGTTCTTGGCTCTGATCGCGGTATTCGTCGCGAGCGGCCTGCTGCGCTGGTTCGGACACTAAGGCGACGCCGCAATCGCAAAAAGAGGCGGCGCGCCGTCATCCGGCGCGCCGCCTTACTCGCAAACCGCAGCGCTCAGTTCAGGGCCACGTTCGCGGGCCGGCGCTCGGCGCCGACCGTGACGTCGCCAATCATCAGGCCCATCGGACCCGAGCGGACCGACACCGTCTCGCCGTCGTGGATCTTGCCCGAGAGCACCAGCTCGGCCAGCGGATCCTGGACGTTCTTCTGGATCACCCGCTTGAGCGGGCGCGCGCCGTAGGCGGGGTCGTAGCCCTTGTCGGCGAGCCAGATCTTGGCCTCCTCGTCGAGGTCGAGGACGATCTTGCGATCCTCCAAGAGCTTCGCCAGGCGCCCGAGCTGGATCTCCACGATCGCCCCCATCTCCGACCGCGCCAAGCGGTGGAACAGGATGATCTCGTCGACCCGGTTCAGGAATTCCGGCCGGAAGTGGCCCCGCACCACGTTCATCACCTCGTCGCGGACCGCATCGGTGTCCTCGCCCGCGGGCTGGTTCACCAGGTACTCGGACCCGAGATTCGAGGTCATGATCAGAAGCGTGTTGCGGAAGTCGACCGTCCGCCCCTGCCCGTCCGTGAGCCGGCCGTCGTCGAGAACCTGCAGCAGGACGTTGAACACGTCCGGATGCGCCTTCTCGACTTCGTCGAACAGCACGACCTGATAGGGCCGCCGCCGGACCGCCTCGGTGAGCGCCCCGCCCTCCTCGTAGCCGACATAGCCCGGAGGCGCGCCGATCAGGCGGGCCACCGCGTGCTTCTCCATGTACTCGGACATGTCGATGCGCACGAGCGCCGTGTCGTCGTCGAACAGGAAGCCGGCGAGCGCCTTGGTCAACTCGGTCTTGCCGACGCCCGTGGGGCCGAGGAACATGAACGAGCCGATCGGCCGGTTCGGGTCCTGAAGCCCCGCCCGCGCACGCCGGACCGCGGTCGAGACCGCCTCGACCGCCTCGCGCTGGCCGACGACGCGCTTGGCGAGCGCGTCCTCCATGGCGAGCAGCTTCTCGCGCTCGCCCTCCAGCATCTTGTCCACCGGTACGCCGGTCCAGCGCGACACAACCCCGGCGACGTGGGCGGGCGTCACCGCCTCCTCCATCATGCCGTCGCGGCCGCCCTCGGCCTTCTCCTCGATCTCGGCGAGCTGCTTCTCCAGGCCGGGAATCACGCCGTAGGCGAGTTCGCCGGCGCGCTGGTACTGGCCCTGGCGCTGGGCCGCGGCCAGCTCGTTGCGAGCCTCGTCGAGTTTCTTCTTCAGGCCGGCGGCCGTGCCGAGCTTGTCTTTCTCGGCCTTCCACCGGGCCGTGATCGACGCCGAGCGCTCTTCGAGGTCGGCCAGCTCCCGCTCCAGCCGGACCAGCCGGTCGCGGGAAGCGGAATCGGTCTCCTTCTTGAGCGCCTCGGCCTCGATCTTCAGCCGTACGATCTCGCGGTCGACCGAATCGAGTTCCTCGGGCTTCGAATCGACCTGCATGCGCAGGCGCGAGCCAGCCTCGTCGATCAGGTCGATCGCCTTGTCGGGCAGGAACCGGTCGGTGATGTAGCGGTTCGAGAGCGTCGCGGCCGCCACCAGGGCCGAATCCTGGATGCGCACGCCGTGGTGCTGCTCGTACTTCTCCTTCAGCCCGCGCAGGATCGACACCGTGTCCTCCACGGTGGGCTCCGACACGAAGACCGGCTGGAAGCGCCGGGCCAGGGCCGCGTCTTTCTCGACGTGCTTGCGGTACTCGTCCAGCGTGGTCGCGCCGACGCAGTGCAGTTCGCCGCGGGCGAGCGCCGGCTTCAGCAGGTTCGAGGCGTCCATCGCCCCGTCCGCCTTCCCGGCGCCGACCAGCGTGTGCATCTCGTCGATGAACAGGATGATGCCGCCCTCGGCCGCCGTGACTTCGGAGAGCACGCCCTTCAGCCGCTCCTCGAACTCGCCGCGATACTTCGCGCCGGCGATCAGGGAACCCATGTCGAGGGCCAGCAGGCTCTTGTCCTTGAGCGATTCCGGCACGTCGCCGTTGATGATGCGCAGGGCCAGGCCCTCCACGATCGCGGTCTTGCCGACGCCGGGCTCGCCGATCAGGACGGGGTTGTTCTTGGTGCGCCGCGACAGGACCTGGATGGTCCGCCGGATCTCCTCGTCGCGGCCGATCACCGGGTCGAGCTTGCCGTCCCGGGCGGCCTCGGTGAGGTCGCGGGCATATTTCTTCAGCGCGTCGTAGGCGTTCTCGGCCGAGGCGTTGTCGGCGGTGCGGCCCTTGCGGAGCGCATTGATCGCCCCGTTCAGCGACGCGGGCGTGACGCCCGCCGCCTGCAGCGCGCGGCCGGCCTCGGACTCCTTCTCCACCGCCAGGGCGAGAAGCAGGCGCTCGACCGTGACGAAGGAATCGCCGGCCTTCTTGGCGGCGGTCTCGGCGGTGTCGAACAGGCGCATCAGCTCGCGCGTCGCCTGCGGGGCCGACGCATTGCCGGAAACCTTCGGCTGCTTGGCGAGCCACTGCTCGGTCTGCGCCAGCGCGACCCGCGACTGCCCGCCCGCGCGGTCGATCAGACCGGCGCACAGGCCCTCGGGATCGTCGAGCAGCACCTTGAGCAGGTGTCCCGGCTGAAGCTGCGGATGTCCCTCGCGCATCGCGAGGTTCTGAGCCGCCTGGACGAAGCCGCGGGCGCGCTCGGTGTAGAGTTCGAAATTCATGCGTGTCTTACCCTCCCGTGCCGGCATCCGCCGCCCGAGATGGCGCGGCCCTACCGAAACGTCGCCCCCCGGCACTCTGCCGCGAGGGACCCCGGCGCCGAAAGCCGCCGGTGATCCGGATGTGGTGTTGTATTTGCGCACCACAAGGGCTTCGGTACTTGCGCGGCACAGCTTTTCCAAGCCACCTTCGCGCCATGCAAGCCGCGCACGACATCGGCCTCCTCGGCCTCTACCGCTACCCCGTGAAGGGGCTGAGTCCCGAGCCTTTGGAACGGGCGGAGCTGGAGACCAGCGGCTTCTTCCCGGGGGACCGGCTCTATGCCATCGAGAACGGGCCTTCGGGCTTCAACCCGGTGGCGCCGCGGCACCAGCCCAAGACCAAGTACCTGATGTTGATGCGCGACGAGGCGCTGGCCCGCCTGCGCACCCGTTACGACGACGCCACCGCGACCCTCACGGTGGAGCATGCCGGGGAGACGCAGGCCTTCCGGCTCGACACGGAGGCCGGGCGCGACGGGCTCGCCGGCCTGATGCGGAGCTACCTTCCGGAAAGCCTGCGGGGTGAGCCGAGGGTGCTCGCAGCGCCGCCGCAATACCGGTTCACCGATTCGCCCACCGGCTACGTCTCGCTGATCAACCGGGCGAGCGTGGCGGCAGTGGAGGACTATCTCGGTGCGCCGGTCGATCCGCTGCGCTTCCGCGGCAACCTGCTGATCGACGGGCTGGCGCCATTCGCCGAGCTGGACATGGTCGGGCGGGTGATCGAGGCGCCGAGCGGATTGCGGCTCAAGATCACCAAGCGCACCGTGCGCTGCGCCGCGACCAACGTCGATCCGGTGAGCGGCGTGCGCGACCTCGACATCCCCTGGACCCTCGACGCGCGGCTCGGCCACCGCGACCTCGGCGTCTACGCCGAGGTGATCGCCGGCGGGTCGCTGGCCGTGGGCGACACGCTGCGCACCGTCGGTTGATCTGAGCGCGTCAGAACCGGGCCACGTAGGCCGCCAGATCCTTGATGTCGGCCTCGCCCAGGCCCTGCGCCACCTCGTTCATCGCGGGGTCGTAGCCCGGCCGGGCGTTCGACTTGTAGGCCGAGAGCGCTTGCGCGAGGACCTCCTCCCGCTGCGCCCGGATTCGGGGAATCGCATCCCGGCCGGCCAAGTCGGCGCCGTGGCAGGAATTGCACTGGTGCTTGGAGACCAGCGCCTGCGCGCGTGCCACCAGGGCCGGGTCCGCAGCCGGCCCCGACCACGCGGGGGGCGGCAGGGTCGCGACCGCATCGGCATAGGCGCGCAGGTCGTCGTCGGAGAAGCCGGCGGCGACGTCGTTCATCGGCGGGGCCTCACGCTGCTTCTCCCGGAACTGGAACAGCTGCGTCACGACATAATCCGCCTGCTGTCCGCCGAGCGAGGGTACGCCCTCGGTCTCGGAGGTGCCGCTCCCGTGGCAGGCCACGCACGGGGCCAGCCGCTCCGGCACGGCCGACTGGGGTACGGTCGACTGGGGCGCGGCCAGAGCCGCCCCCGCCAGCAGGGCGCCGAGGGGCAGCGCGAGCCCCCGGACAACCCCGATCCTCGACGGACCGCGCATCACTGGCCGTAGCTGACACGGTAGATCGCGCCGTTGTAATCGTCCGAGACGAGCAGCGACCCGTCCTTGGCGACCAGCACGTCCGCCGGGCGCCCGGCATACTTGTTGTCCTGCAGGAAGCCGGTCAGGAACGGCTCGACGGATGCGACCTTGCCGTCCGGGCCGAGCTTCGCCATCACCACGTCGCCCCCGAGCTTCGTCGTGCGGTTCCAGGACCCGTGCCGGGCGATGAAGACCGCATCCTTGTAAGCCTCCGGGAACTGCGCGCCGGTGTAGAACCGCATGCCGAGCGAGGCCGTGTGCGGCCCGAGCAGGCCCGCCGGGGCCGTGAATTCCGAGCAGGAATGGCCCCAGCCGTATTCGGGATCGGTGAACGTGCCCTGGTGGCAGAACGGGTAGCCGAAATGCTGCTTGCCGGGTTCGGTCAGCACGTTCAGCTCGTCGTTCGGGATGTCCTCAGAGACCCAGTCGCGGCCATTGTCGGTGAACCAGAGCTGCTTGTTCTTCGGGTTCCAGTCGAAGCCCACCGTGTTGCGCACCCCGCGGGCGACCACCTCGGCGTTCTTGCCATCGAGATCGATGCGCCGGATCTGGGCGTGCGTGTCCGGGGGCATCACGATGTTGCCGGGCGCGCCGACCGGGACGTAGAGCTTGTTGTCCGGACCGATGGCGATGAACTTCCAGCCATGGGCCTCGTCCTTCGGCAGGTCGTCGTAGACGAGGGTCGGCTTCTCGGCGCCGTCGAGGTGCTTGGCGATGTCGTCGTAGCGCCAGATCTTGGACAGCTCGGCCACGTACAGGGCGCCGTCGTGGAACGCGACGCCGTTCGGACGGTGGAGGCCGGACGCGATGGTCTTCACCACGCGCTTGCCGTCCGGCCCGGCCTGCGGCAGCACCGCGTAGACCTTGCCGACCGTGCGGGTGCCGATGAACAGCGTGCCGTCCGGCGCCTGCGTCATCGAGCGCGCGTTGGCGAGGCCGCTGGCATAGACCTCGACCTTGAAGCCCTCCGGCACCTTCAGCTTGTCGAGCGGCAGCTTGGCGGCGGCGGTGGCCAGGGGTGGCCCCGCTACCGGGGCGAGCTTGGCCGCGTCCCCGCCTTCGGGGCGTCCGTAGAGCGCCGAGCCGCGGTCGACCTGCACGGTGGCCGGGGGCGCCGAGCTGGCCGGCGTCTCCTGAGCGCGCGATCCGCCCGGAGCGAGGGTCCCGAGGCCCAGGCAGGCGAGCGCGGTGGCGAGCCCGCGGCTCAGGATCGGCTTGCTGGCTGGAATCATGGTGTCTCCCGATACGGCCGGCGTCTTGGATCGCCCGGTCCGGTCTGTACTCATTATTCAACGTCTAGCCGTGCAAGGCGAGCCCGCGGACAACCCTCGCGCGACAGCGGGATGCGGTCGTCACCCGCGCTCCGCTATCCGCTTCGCCGGTGGGCAGGCGTGTCGGCGACGTGCCCGTCCGAGAGAACCTTGCCTTTTGGCGGGTGATCTCCGAAAACGCGCGCGTCCGGAACGCTCGCGCTTGGCCGGGGCCCCCGGCGTCCGCCGCGGCCCGGCCGGGGCAGCATTCCGATCCGGTTCGAGGACACGTATCGATGATCGATTACGCGCAGGCGCGGCGGATGATGGTCGACTGCCAGTTGCGGACCTTCGACGTGAACGACAACGCGGTGCTCGACGCGTTCGACACGGTGCCGCGCGAGACCTTCGTGCCGAAAGGCCGCGAGCCGTTCGCCTACATCGATCAGACCCTGAATCTCGCCGGGGCCAACGGCGAGGCCCGTTGCCTGCTGGCGCCGATGGTGCTGGCCCGACTGATCCAGGCCCTTAAGATCCGGCCTGGCGCCAGCGCCCTCGATGTCGGCAGCGGCACCGGTTACGCTGCGGCCGTGATGGCGGAACTCGGCGCGGACGTGACCGCTCTGGAATCGGCGCCCGGTTTCGCCGAGGCGGTCCGTGGCAAACTCGGAACCTCGGCCCGGGTGATCGAGGGTCCGCTGGAGGCCGGCGCCCCCAAGCAGGCCCCGTTCGACGTCATCCTGATCAACGGCCGCGTCGAGGTCAGGCCGCAGGCGCTGCTCGACCAACTCAAGGACGACGGCCGCCTGGCCTGCGTGTTCGGCCCTCATCGCAACGCCAAGGCGACCCTGTTCGTGCGCGCCGGCGACGCCTTCGGCTCCCGCCCGCTGTTCGACGCCTCGCTGCCGCTCCTCGACGCGTTCGCCGCCGAGGTCGGGTTCGCGTTCTGAGCCGGACGGGAGAGCCGTTTCCGATCTTGGGGGGACCGGGCAGGCAAACCCGGTCGCGCGGACAAGTTTTGGCCTGACGGGACAGCCCTGCGCCGCTACAGCCACTCGGCGGACCCGATCGAGGGCGCCTTCACGGCCGGCCCGACGGCCCGACGGCCCGGATGGTAATCGCGCAATCCGGCCCCGCCGCTGCGCGCGGCCAAGTGCCCGCGCGAGGGCCAATCCCGCTCCATTGCGCCGCACAAGCCCCACACGGCCCCGCTCCGAGCCCGGAGCGTCGGCACCCCTCGGATCTTAGCTCTAGACCAAAACTCTATACACCCTGTAATAAGGCGCCAGCTGAACGCTTAAACTCACCGACATTTTAGGAAAACCCAATGGGCGCACGCGTGACGAGGAATAAATGGGTATTCCCAACCGTTGCGGCCATGGTCGGGCTCGCCACCGTGGCGGGATGTCGGGAGCTGAAAGCGCAGGGCGAGCCGCTGCAGCTCTGCCGGTATAAGAAGGTCTTCGCCGACGATTTCAACGACTTGAGCGTATCGAAGTCCAACAACGAGCGGGCGCGATGGTCGGCCCACACGCCCTGGAACGGCGATTTCGGCGATGCACAATTCATCGACCCGATCGATATCTTCGCCGACCCTGAGAAGAATGCACCGTTCATCGTCAAGGACGGAATCCTGAAGATCCGGGCCCGGAAGCACGAGAACGGGAAATGGACGTCGGGCCTCCTGTCCTCGGCCGATCCCACCACCGCCGGCTTCGCGCTGATGTACGGATATTTCGAAGCCCGGATGAAGCTTCCGCCGGGTCCGGGCGTATGGCCCGCCTTCTGGCTGAACTCGAACAAGTCGAAGGACGACAAGACGCCGTCGGTCGAGATCGACGTGCTGGAATACTACGGCCAGTTCCCGGACGGATTCCATTCGGTCTGGCACATCTGGGACAAGGTCGACCCGAAGAAGAACACCGGCGGCGAGATCATCACCTCGGTCCCGAGCGGCTCGCTGAACGACAGCTTCCACACCTACGGGGTCGATGTCACGAAGGAGTGGATCGTATTCTATCTCGACCGGCGCGAGATCGGCCGGACGCCGACGCCGCCCGAGCACACCAAGCCTCTGATGATCCTCGTCAACCTCGCCCTCGGCTCCGGCTGGCCGATCGACAAGACGCCCAACCCGTCCGACCTGCTGGTCGATTACGTCTACGCCTTCGCCCCCGACGAGGCGAAGCGCGACGCCGTCTGCAAGGAGTGAGGCTCTACGACGGGCCGCCTTCGTTCAGCACCGCGCGCCGAACCGCATGTCGGTTCGACGTAGGTCTAGGTATCGCGATTCTCGGTATCGCGATGGCGAAACCCTCGAAGGCGGATCCCGTCCCGGCCAAGTTCGCGGCTTCATTGAACCAGCGACGCCGGTACTAATCGGCGAATTTGTTTCTGAATATTATTAACTTTCGGATCATCCACTGCACATATCGCACGCGGCGCACCATGCTGTTGCCAACCATCCGGATTGGCGGGCATGTCGGGTCTTGGGTGGGCGATGTGTCCGCGGTGGCTATACGCACCGGTTTTTAGGGTTAAAACGGCCTCATGCGTCTTCCCAGAACCGCGGCCGCCCGGATCATCTCCTGCGACGTATTTGATACGCTGCTCCACCGGGATCACCGTGCCGAGCGTCAGCGGTTCAACGATATCGCCGTGCTCGCCGCGCGGCGCCTGGCCGCCGAACGGCGGATCGTGCGGCATCCCGGGGCGATCTACGACGCCCGGATCGACGTCCAGAAGCAGGCCTATCGGGCGCTCGACCTCTCGTGTCCCACCGGGGATGTCCGGTTCGCCGACATGATCGACGCGATGGGGCGGATCCTCAGCCTCGACGCGCAGGCCGCAGAGGTCCTGCACGAGGCCGAGATCGCGGTCGAGATCGCTCAGTTGGCGGCCAACACGGTCCTGCTGGCGTGGCTGCGCGAGCAGGCGCAGGCGGGATGCCGGATCATCGCCGTCAGCGACACCTATCATCGGGGCGAGACGATCGCGCAGTTGCTCGCCGCGCACGCCCCCGACCATCCGGTCGCCCGGATCTACGCCAGCGCCGACCACAACGCGACGAAGCGGACCGGCGCCCTGTTCGAGGTCGTGCTGGGCCATGAAGGCGTCGCAGCGGCCAACATTCTCCATATCGGCGACGACACGACGGCGGACGTCACGATGGCCCAGGCCGCGGGATTGCGCACCCTGCAGGTCCTGCGACCGAAGCACCTCGTCTTCCGGCGCCGGGCCGATGCCGTGCGCGCCCGCGCGCTCCACGGGCTCCGGATCCGCGCGGGGCGGGTGTCACAGGCGGGCGGGCCCGCGTGACGGTGCCCGACTCAGGCCGGCTCGACGCGGAGGCGTTCGGGCGCGTCGCGCTCGGCCCGATCCTGGCCGAGTTCTGCCTCCGCCTCTGGATGTTCGAGCGGTTCCTGCAGGGCGAGGACGCCGTCCTCCTGTTCTGCGCCCGGGGCGGCCTGCGCCTGAGGCTGGCCTACGAGCATTTTCTGAAGCGGGCCGACCTGCCCCAACGCCTGCCGCACGCCGACCTGATGGTGTCGCGCCTCGTCGCGGCCAGGACGGCCTTCGATCCGCCGAGCCCGGGGGTCCTGTCCGAACTCGAACGCGAGTTCAGCGGCCAGTCGATGGCCGAGATCGCAGCCGCCCTGGCACAACGCGACGACCTCGACCTCCCGCCGGCATGGCGCGAGCCGTTCGAGAAGACGGTGTTCACCACCCTGTTGGCCGGGAAAGAGCCCGGCGTGGCGATGCTGCACCGCGCGGTCGCCGAGCAGGATGCGCTGTTCCGCGTCCATCTGGCGGCCTGCACGGGCGAGCGCCGCCACGGCATCCTGGTCGATACCGGCCTGTACGGCAGCACGCTGCGGATCCTCCAGGAGGGCATTCCGGATCGGCAATGGTCCGGGCTCCAATTTGCCCGCTGCAACTACAAGCGGCTTCCGACGCCACATTTTTCCCGTCTGGTGGGCCTGAGCGTCGAAAGCGACGGATACAAGCCGTGGGACGTCCGAACCTCGGCACTCCGCTTTTGGCAATTGATCGAGGCGTGCCTCGAACCGGATCTCCCGAGCGTTCGGACCTTCACGGCCGGCGAGGATGGGGCCGCGCCGCGGGCCAATCTCCAGATCCCCGGCTGGGAGAACCGCATCGCGCCCGCGCAGCCCGGCTTGTTCACCGGCGTCCTCGCCTACATCGAGAGCCTGGGGCCGGACACGCTGCACAGGGTTCAGCCGGATGCGGCGCTGGCTTGGCAGTTCCTCAAGGATGCCGTCGTCTGGCCGAACGAGCAGGCTGTCACGGCCTTGAACCTCGGCCATCGGTCGCGGGATTTCGGACGGACCGAGCTGCGCGCACAGTTTGCCAACCCGGCCGCGATCAACCCGGTGCGGCAGATCCGCGAAAGCCTCTGGCGCGAGGGCGCCGTCATTCGGACGTTCCCGCGGGGAGGCCGGCTCGCGCTCCCGCTCATTGAGTTGCTCTATGCAGGCCGTGCCCTGCGCTCGGAATTGCGGGCGCTGCGCCGACGCAGCCCAAGGGCTTAGAGCGCTCGCGGCCGAAGTGGCTGGCGATTCTCAGTGTAAGCAAGGACACCGAGCCGTTCCCGGTGGCAACGCGATCGAGAACGGCTCTCGCTGCAACGTGCCAGGCAGCGTCCGGCCGGGGCCGTCAAAGGTGGTCTCGACCATGACCAACTCGCTGCACACAACGCGGATATAAGTACTGATCCGGCCTCGGCCGTGTCTTTCACCGCTATATTTCTGCCGTTAGGTCTATCTCTTCGCTTGGGGGGATTTTCGGCACCTCAAGCCAGTTAGAATGTGCGCCCGCGCCGGCGACTTCTGCAAGCCTGATCGGTTGGCAAAAACCGACGTTCAGAAAGAATAATGATAGTTATTGGCCTTAACGATCATCTCGTTAAGCAGTTGATATTCCAGCTGGATGGTTGCGCGCGCAGCCATCTGAGCTACAAAAAACTGCGATGTGATGAAGCCATATCGGTCGCCGGAGCGTTAACGGCCCGAGAAACCGATCCCCCATCATGCGGATGTGAGGAAACTATGGTATGTTAGAAATCTATCAGAGTGAGACGTACGCAGAGAACAATCCAAGCTGGCACGAGGAGGACGCACCCTGGAAGGCGACGCAGATCGCCCGGATTATGAACAAGAACGCCGTCACGTTCGACACGCTCTGCGAAGTCGGATGCGGGACCGGCGACATCCTGCTCAACCTGGAACGGGCCTTCAATTTCTCGAAGGGCTACGGATACGAGGTCTCCCCGCACGCCTACCAGCGCGCCAAGCGCAAGGAGACGAGCCGGACCAAGTTCTACCTCGAGAGCGTGTTCGACGCTGAGGCTCCGCCATTCGACGTGATGCTGGCGATCGATGTGATCGAGCACGTCGAGGATTACATTGGCTTCATGAAGCAGATGCGCCCCCTGGCCAAATGCAAGATCTTCCATATCCCGCTGGATCTGTCGGTGCAGTCGCTGTTCCGTGAGCGACCGATCATGAACCTGCGCAAGAGCGTCGGCCACCTGCACTACTTCTTCAAGGAATCGGCGCTGGCGACCCTGCGGGATTGCGGTTACCGGATCATCGATCACGCCTATACGGCGGGCCGCCTCGAATTGCCCAATCAGGCATTCTCGAGCCGCCTCATGAAGATTCCGCGCCGGGCGATGTTCTCCCTGAACCAGGATCTCACGGTGCGGGTCCTCGGCGGCTATTCCCTGCTGGTCCTGGCCGAATAAGCAGGATCGATCGCGCCCTGAAGCCTCCTCGATCCCCTGCTCCGTTTCGGGGGGCGGTGCCCGCGCGGGCAGCCTCCGTTTCTTGTACCCGGACGAATGACGGCGTAAGGATCGGGCGCCTCAAGGCTCGTTTACTAGTAATATCGTCGCGATTGTGCAAAACGGGTTTCAGCAATTGAAAAGGCAGCGCCGGCTTGAGACAGTGACGTTCGCCAGGCTAAATATTCAGAGGAACCTTTGTTCATAGTGGCGACATCAATAAGTTTCAGGCCAATTCGAAGTTGGAGTTTATCGGCGGCATGACGGCGGCTGAATCGTTTGGGATCAATGGTCGCTTCCTGACGCAATCGATGACCGGCGTCCAGCGGTACGCGCTGAATGTGACCCGCGCCATAAGCCACGCTGCTGCGGCGCAGGGAGCCGAAATCCCTTTGCTGGCGCCGGCCGGCACTCAGGATCCCGGCTTGACGGGGACGCCGCTCAGGCACGCCGGCCGCTCGGGCGGCCATGCCTGGGAGCAGGCCGTTCTGCCGCGTGCGTGGCCGGGCCCGCTGCTCAATCTGTGCAACACTGCGCCGGCCTTCAAGGCGGATCAGGTGGTCTGCATCCACGATGCGAACGTGTTCGTGGAACCCGAGAGCTACAGCACCGCGTTCCGCACGTTCTACCGGACTCTGCAGCCGTTGCTGGCGCGGCGCGCGGCGCGGATCTCGACCGTCTCGGACTTTTCCGCCGGTCAGATCGCGCAGCATCTGTCCCTGAAGGTTTCCGACATCGTCGTCCTGCCCAATGGGCACGAGCACGTCCACGCCTGGGATCCCACGCGGGCGAGCCGGGCGCTATC
Organism: Methylobacterium sp. CM6246; assembly: GCF_054818005.1. Lineage (NCBI taxonomy): Bacteria > Pseudomonadati > Pseudomonadota > Alphaproteobacteria > Hyphomicrobiales > Methylobacteriaceae > Methylobacterium > Methylobacterium sp. CM6246. The sequence continues at coordinate 1,834,424 of NZ_JBTXKY010000001.1, read as the reverse complement.
GGCGCCGCGGCGCAACCCGGACGGGACCGAGCGGCCGTTCGTGCTGGCGCTGGGTTCGCGCGCGCGCCACAAGAATCTCGGTCTGCTGCTCGGCCTGGCGAGCGCGTTCGCCGATCTCGGCGTCGACTTGATCATCGCCGGCGGCCAGGCCGGGATCTTCGCCGCGGAGGCGTTGCAGCGCAGCGAGAACGTGCAGCATCTCGGCTTCGTGACAGACGACGATCTCGCCTACCTTCTCGAACGCGCCCTGTGCCTGGCGTTCCCGTCGCTGACCGAGGGGTTCGGGCTTCCGGCGCTCGAAGCGATGGCGTGGGGCTGCCCGGTCATCTCCACCGATCGGGCGAGCCTGCCGGAGATCTGCGGCACCGCCGCGCTCCTGGCGCCCCCCGATCAACCGGAGCTTTGGCTGGCGCATATCCGGGCCCTTCTGGGCAGCGCCGATCTCCGGGCGGACCTGATCGGCCGCGGACGCGGCCAGGCCGCCCGGTTCTCCTGGGTCGAGACCGCGCAGGGCTACATGGATGTGATGCAGGCGCCCAAGCGGAGAGACGTCGGGCGGCCCCGCACGGCGTCGGCCTCTCCCAGCATCGCGGTCGTGATCGCGACCCTGGGTCGGCCGGAGGTCGTGGCGCAGACCCTGCGGCGCATCCTCGATCGGCAGACCTACAAGCCGGCCTCGGTGATCATCTCGTGCATCAAGCCGGAGGATGCCGGGGAGGCCGCGACCTGGGGCGACGTGACGGTCGTCACCGGCCGCCCAGGCCTGGCGACCCAGCGCAACGCGGCGCTTGCCGCCCTGCCCGACACCGTCGATGTCGTCGCCTTCTTCGACGACGACTTCGTGCCGGAGGCCAACTGGCTCGAGGTCGCGGCCGGGCTGTTCCGCGACGAGCCGGATATCGTCGGCGTCACGGGCGACGTGCTGGCGGACGGCATCAAGGGACCCGGCCTGAGCTTCGCCGAGGTCGACCGCCTCCTGAGCGAGATCGGGCCTGTCGTGCCGGCGCCGCTGATCGAGCCGTTCAGCCCGTACGGCTGCAACATGGCGTTCCGGCGCTCGGCCATCGGCAGCCTGCGGTTCGACGAGCGTCTGGTCCTCTACGGCTGGCTGGAGGACCGCGATTTCGGCGCGGCCCTGCGGGCGAAGGGCGGGCGGCTTGTGAAATGCATGGCGGCGCGGGGCGTCCACATGGGCGTGAAGGGCGGCCGGATCGCCGGCGACCGCCTCGGCTATTCGCAGGTGGTTAATCCCCTGTACATGCTGCGTAAGGGAACGATGACTTACGCTCAGGTGGCCGACCACTTGTTTCGCAATTTCACCAGCAATCTGGCCCGATCGGTCGTCCCCGAGCCGTTCATCGATCGGCGCGGCCGATTGCGGGGCAACCTGCGAGGCGCCGCCGACGCGCTCCTGGGACGCCTCGAACCTGAACGGGCCCTTGAGATCCGACGGAAAGCCGTGAGATGAGCGCGCACGATCAAAATCGGATCTCGCAGGATCGGCCGCAGGTCGTCTGGCCGTTCCCGGAAGCCACCTCCGTGGGCGTTCCGGACGGTCCCCTGGCGGTGATCACGGCTGCCCTGAAGGCGGCCCGGCGCCACAAGTTCGTGGTGGGACTCTGGATCCTGTTCTGCGTGGGCGTCGCCGCGCTGTACGCGGCCACCGCCACGCCGGTATTCACCGCGACCGCGACCCTGTTGCTCGAGCCGCGCCGCCAGGCCGGTTCCGGATCGCCGGAGGGCTCGCTCGCGCCGAGCCTCGACGGCGGCCGCGCCGAGAGCGAAATCCAGGTGCTCCGCTCCGAGCGCCTGCTGTTCAACGTCTTTAACAGCCTCGGGCTCGCCAACAGCCCGGAATTCGGCGCGTCCTCCGCCGGCAAGTCCGAGCGGTCGGGGCTGAGCATCAAGTCGTTGCTCGGCATTCCCGAGCCGCCGCCGCCGAGCCCCGAGGTCGTACAGCAGCGCCAGTTCGAAAGCTTCGCGCAGCAATTCGGCGTGCGGCGGGTCGGACAATCCTACGTCGTCGAGGTCTCCTACAGCTCACCCAATCCGACCTTGGCGCGCCGGATCGCGAACGCCGCGGTCTCGGCCTATCTCTGGCAGTCGATCGCCGCGAAAGCCGACGCCGCCAAGAACGGCGCCGAGTTCCTGCAGGGCCGCGTCAACGCCCTCACCTCGCAGGCGCGGTCGGCGGCGACGGCCGTGTCCAACGGCAGCCTTCCCGACGCGCCGACCCCGGACGCCGATGCCCGGGTGATCGGGGCCGCCCTCCAGCCCCTCCGGCCGTCGGCACCGCGCAAGGCGCTGATCCTGGGCCTCGGCCTGACGGTCGGGCTCGTTGGCGGGTTGCTGGCCGTCGCCCTGCGGCAGGCGCTCGACCGGCGGATCCGCACCCCCCAGGATCTGGTCCAGCGCGTCGGCATCCCGTGTCTCGCCATCATGCCCGACGTGTCGCGCAAGGGCGTGGCCGGACGGCGCGGCCCGACGGACCTGCGCTCCGCCACGACGCTGTGGCTCGGTAACAGCGGCTTCGCATCCGGCATCCGCGACCTGCGGACATCGATCCAGCTCGCCCTGTCGAGCCGTCCCGGAGACAGCGAGGCCGTCGTCGCTCTCGTCGGCTGCACGGCGAATTCCGGGACCTCGCTGATCGGGCTCAACCTGGCCCGGATCATCCGGGAGAGCGGCCGTTCGGTGACGATGATCGACGCCGACATCCACGGATCCGCCCCGCGCTCGCTGACCTACGACGTCGACAACTGGGACGGGACCTGCCTGGCCGATCTGATCGAGGATCCGAGCCGCATCCCCGGCGCCAAGCTGCTTGATTACGGCGGGATCTCCGTGCTGCCCGCGCGCCTGCCGAACACGGCGGCCAACAGCCGCGTCTACCTGGGGGCACCGGCCTTCCAGAAGGTACTCGACCACATGCGGCAGACGGGTTCCGTCATCCTCGACCTGCCGCCCCTGTCGGTCTCCGCCGAGACCCGGGCCGCGGCCCGGCGCGCCGATGCGGTGATCATCGTGGCCGAGGCCGGACGCACCACGGTCGACGAACTGTCGGATGCCGTGAACGGCCTGCGCAGCGCCGGCGCCAGCGTGATCGGTGCCGTCCTCAATCGCGCCTAGAGCCGTTCCCGTAAGGTGGCGGCCGCCGTTCGCTCGACGATGATGCGGGCCGGAAAACCAGCGCACCGATTCGCTATCGGTTTCGTGCACGACGCGCGCGTCGCGTCGTGCCACGGGGCCGGTTCGTATCCCGGTGCGCCGCCTACCCACGAACCGCCCTCCGCTCCGGTGGGGATCGCCTGACGATTCGCCGTCCCCGCTGCCTTCGGCGATCATCACCCCTGCCCGCCTCGACTCAGAGTGTCCCCGATGGCCCCCGCGACGGATCGAAAGATCAAAGTCCTTTATTGCCAGCCCGGCACGACGGTGTTTGCGGGGATCGAGCGCGTCAACGACGCAATCTGCACGGAACTGGCCGAAACCTACGGCGACGCGTTCGATGTCGATGTCCTGCTCGTCTCCGAGCACAGGAACCATCCGCCCCTCCCGCGGACCTACACCATCGTCCGGCGCCCGGGATCGACGCGCCTCGGCCTGATACGGGCGTTCCGCAGCGTCGTGCGCGAGAAGCACTACGATCTCGTCGTCGTTCCGCAGATCGAACCGGCGGTGATCTTCTGGTTCTCGCGCCTGGGCTTGAAGCAGCCCATTGCGATGCACCTCCACGGGAATCCGCGCCGGGAGAGCGGGCACCTGAAGGCGAAGATCCTGTTCTTCCTCCTCCGGCATCTCGTCCTTCGCCGCGTGGCCGTGGTGTTCGGCACCTCGCCCCGGCAGCTTCGCGCCTTCACCGAGGACTTCAACTGCCGCAGGCCGACGGTCTGGGTGCCGAACCCGGTGCGGACATTCGAAGCGCCCGGGCCCGACGACAAGCCGACGGCCGGCCTGGTGACGTTCGTGAATGTCGGACGTTACGACTACCAGAAGGGCCAGGACATCCTGGTCGACGCGTTCGCCGCGCTTTACAAGCGCCGGCAGGATATCCGGCTGCGTCTCGTCGGCCACGGCGCCGACAAGCCCGCCCTGTCCGAGCAGATCCAGCGCCTCGGCCTCGGTGACGTCGTCACGCTCGAGTATCATCCCGACAACCCGCAGCAGGTGCTCTACGCGAGCGACGTCTTCGTCGCGACGTCGCGATGGGAGGGCTGGTCGCTTGCCATCTGCGAGGCGCTCCGGTGCGGGCTGCCGGTCATCTCGACCGATTGCGAGTTCGGGCCGAGCGACATCCTGATCGACCGTCGCCTCGGGCAACTCGTCCCATCGGGCGACGAGGCCGCCCTCGTCGAGGCCATGAACGACTATTGCGACCGGATCGACGAAGAGAGAACGTTCGCGGATTACAGGCGGCAGAATATCGATCGGTACAGCGTCGAGAACTCGACGAAGATCCACGCGGACGCCATCAGGCAAGCCGTCGAGGCGTCCCGGCGGGTCTGAGCGCGCACGCAACGGACCGGGCAGCGGAACCGCTCCGGTGCACCAGCCCTATGATCCGCTTCAGGGGCGTTGCGCTATCGGAGCGCGCTTCGCACGTGGCCCAGGGCGATCGGGCCGGGCAGCAGCCTCGGAGCCGGCGCGGCCGCGATCCGCTGACGCTCCGGCCAGGCGGACGCCACGCCGGCGAAGACGTAGAACAGCAGGCTCTGGTCGACCGTGGGTCCGGCGATGATGGCGCCCGTCAGCAGGGACAGGCAGGCGACCCGGGCGGCGGAGCGCACGTCGCTCGGATAGCTGCGAGGCTCGCCCCGGCGCACACCGAAGACGGTCGCGATGAACAACAGGTAGAACACGGCCCCCGGGACGCCGACATTCGACAGGATCGCCAGCGGGAAGCTGGAGGTCCGGTTGGTGCCGAGACCGACGCCCAGGCCCCAGGTATCGAAGAAGTTTTGCAGAGCCAGGGCGTTCCAGGACGAGCGCTGGACGCCGGACTCCGTCTGCCCCTTGCTCAGGATCAGCGCATCGACGTATTCGTAGATCTTCTCGCCGACCCCCTCCGTCGCCAGCACCAGCAGGACGATCAGGCAGAGGATGAGCGGGCCGAGGACGACCGTCGCGGCGCTGAACCGGTCCTGCGGGCGCAGGCTGCACCGCTGCAGCGCGGTCGCGTAGAGCAGCCCCAGCACGACGACGGCGCCGACCAGCCCGGTCGACGAGGTCGAGATCACCACGAACACCAGGGAAAGCAGGGCCAGGGTTCCTGTGACGAGGGGCTTTCGTCCGCACAACCACAGCATGCCGGTGAAGCCGAGCGCCCCCAGCGTCATGCTGGCGAAGGCGGACGCTTCCGGCCAGGAGCCGATGATCCGCCGCATCGTGCCGACCACCTCCTCGTCGTGGAAGGTGTACTGGGCGTTCCGGATGAACTGGAGCGCCTCCTGCGTGCCGGTGGCGCTGGTCACCAGGTCGAGGATGCCGAAGCCGATATTGGTGGCCGCGTAGGCGATCAGCGCGGTGGCGAGCGTCTCGAGGCCCCGCTGCGTCGATCCCACGGTCGCGATCATGAGGAAGCAGAACAGGTCGCCCATCAGATAGATCGGCTGGGTCAGGTTGCTGGAGACCGGTCCCAGCGGCACCGAGCCGTCACTGGTGCTCTGATACGCTGAGGTCCCGAGCGGGATGATGTAGGTCGCGTCGGCAAACAGCCGCGGCATGACATAGCTGCTCAGCACGCCGTACAGCACGAGGCACATCAGCCAGAAGCCCGGCTCTGTGATCTTGAGCGCCTCCAGCGTCTCGACGGCCGTCTTGCGCCAGAACAGGGTCGAGATGCCCAGGAAGACCAGAAACAGGTGAGCCGGCTGGATGTTGGCGCCGCCGAGCAGGAGCGCGGCTGCGGACCCGAGCGTGCAGAACACCACGAACGCCACGACGGTGGATCGGGTGCCGAACAGCAGGCAGAATAACCCGACGACGATCGTGATCGCACCGATCGGTTCGAAGCTCATGATCCGCCCGCCTCGAGAATGTAACCGCTCAACAGGAATCCCCCCCTTCCGGTGCCACGACCGGCTGGGGCGCCGAGGGTATCGGTCCAGCACCGAGGCCCTGGAACCGCTCCCGATCGCGTCGCGACGGGGACCCGTTCCAAGGCCTTGATGCGACGCGCTCGCCGCCGCCGAACCGGTCTCCGCTTCGGCGGCGAGCGCTCTGGAGCATCGTTCCGAAAGGCGGCCACCGGCGTTCGGAAACAGTCGATGCGGATCGACGATCTAAGACATCGTGCCGGTTTCGATATCCGGCACGATCGATCAGCGGTCCGCGCTCTCCGCGGCCCGGCGGACGGCTTCGGCGGAGGCCGGGCCGGTGCGGTTCGTAGTACCACCCTCCAACGGCCGGAGCGGCGCGCCGGCTTGCGGCCCTTCCCCGGACTTGCCGCCCTGCTGCCGGATCAGGGTGACACGGACGACATCGCCCGGCTCGACCTGCCCGTCTTCCTGCGCCAGCCACGTGTTCGAGCGGTCCCCCGCCCTGCGGGTCACCTCGTACCGTGCGGTCAGCATGTCGCTGCCATCCTCGGAGCTGCCGACAATCTGCGACTCGGCATCCGCCGAGAGCCGCCCGGCGGTCAGCGCCTTCTCGTCGTTCTGCCCGAGCTTGAGGCGGATGTCGGAGGCCTCGGCCAGGGCATCACGCCGGAACCTAGACCGGAGGTCGATGATGTCGCGATCGGCTCGGGTCAGGCTCTGCTGGGCACGCAGCATCGCAACCTGCACGTCCAGCCGGTTGCTCTCGAACGCGGCCTGGCTCTGCTCGGCGGCCAGCTTCCGCGGCGTGATGGCCAGTCCCTTGGACACGAGATCGTTGACGAGATTCAACTCGCCCCGGCTCAGTTCGAGCTGGCGATCCAGCGACTTGGACTTGTTCTCCAGCGCGCCGATCTCCGACCGGAAGCTGGTCATGGATTGCTCGATCGTGGCGATCTCCGCCTTGATCGAGTTCCGGCGCGTCTCGAACAGGAGCTGTTCGCCGCGCATGGCCTGATCGGCCCGCGCCTTGTCGGGCACTCCCTTGAGATCCTGGCCGAACGTGATCGAATCGGCGCCCGCGATCTCCGCGTCGAGCCGGGCCAGCTTGGCCGCCAGCGCGATCCGCTCGGCGGCGAGCATCCGCAGGTCGCCGCGCGTCGTCACCATGTCCCGGCGCGCCGCGCGGGGATCGGCAGAGCGGACCAGACCCTCGGCGGTGCTGACCGCCTGCAGCACGGTCAGACCGGGCTGGTACTCGAACTTGCCGGGTCGCTGCACTGCACCCATGATGTAATACGGCCGGTACTTGGCGACTTCGACCGACGCCGCCGGTGTTTCCGCCAAGTCGGCCGCCTGTTTCAGCGAAGTTCCGATGGCTTCGGCCAGATCGGTCGGCGTCCCGCCTGCAGCCTTGATCTGGCCGATCAGCGGAAGCGACACGGTGCCGTCGGCCGCGACGGCGAATTCCCCGTTCAGCGCGGTCCACGAATACGCCTCACCGGTGTTGCGCCGCAGATCGTAGACGCGAATGGTCAGTCGATCCTGCGGGCCCAGCAGGTAACGACCCGGCGCTTCGGCGGCCGGTGCTGCGAGAACGCTGGCAACCACGAACACGCAAGACGCAGCAATCTGCCGCCAAACCATTCACATCTCCTGAACCGGAACCGGTTTCCGACAAAATACTTGGGCGCCCATCCCGCTATTGGGAAGCGGAGCCGGGATGCGCAGCTGACCGTTACTCTATACGATATGAGGCAACACTCAACCCGCTCCGCAGTTTACGCAAATATCGGAAGCCCCGGATCAGCTAAAAATCGAGCAACACGATAAACAATCAATTCTCCCTGAATGGGATCGGATGACAGCAAATTCAGCCTGGCATCCCGTATTGCCGGAATTTTCAAGCCCGACGTTACTGCCGCAGTGCACGCAACCGAAATCCGCACAGATGCATGGACGCAGCGTAGACGACCGCACCACACGATGTCAGCGCAATCAGAGCTACGAGCGACCCGGCCTCCGCACGCTGGAGCGCCGCCTGCAAGAGCAGGACGGCCGCCGACATGGCGACGCAGGCCACACACACCTGCCAAAGGTTCCGCATCTGAAGCGGAAGGCTGGCCCCGGTCAGACCGCGGGCATAAATTGCACTGACGAGCATATGCAGAGCCGCGGCGAGGACCCGCGCGTACAACATCAGCAGCAACCCGCCTACGTAGAAGGCGACGGTCATCAGCGGGATCTTGATCGCCGTTTCGAAGGCATTGATTTTGAGCAGCAAATTCGGCTCATCGACAGCAATGCACAGCGAGGACACCGGCTGGTAATAGGCCGTGAACATGACCGCCAGGGACAGCCAGCGCAGATAGACCGCGGCGGAACTCCACTGGCTGCCGAGGAAGACGCTGACGATCTCCTCCGAGGTCAGCGCGATCCCGATGCCGGCCGGCAGCGCGATGAACATGGTGAGGCGCGCCGCCTTCAGGAACGAGAGGTGCAGCCGCCTCCGGTCGTCCGCCATCGTGGCGAACGCGGCCATGACCGGCCGCATCGCGGGACCGATGAGGCTCTGCGTCGGCATGACGGCGAAGTCGCCGGCCAAGCTGTAGCGGCCGAGGACCGACTTCTCGATGTTGTAGCCCAGGAACACCCGGTCGTACTGCCAGCTGAACGCGGCCAGGATCTGGGACGACGTGAACCAGCCGGTGAACGCCGAGAAGTCGCGCACCCTCTCGAACGAGAGCCGCGGCCGGTACGGAGCCAGCACGTAGGACAGGACGGTCGGCATCAGCGACGAGACGACCGGATTCACCACCAGGGCCCAATAGCCGCCGCCCGCATAGAGGGTCGCCAGCGACAGCACCGCCGCGATGATCTTCCCCGAGAAATCCACGATGAACGAGACGCGGAAATCCAGATCCCGGAAGAAATGCACCATCGTGGGGCTGTAGAGGCTTCGCGCGATGGGCCCCAGCGCGAGGGCCAGAATGAGCAGGACCAGGCGCGAATCGTCGTAGATGTGGGCCATCGGCCAGGCGGCCAGCATCATCAGGACAGCGATCACGCCGCCGCGCAGCAGGCCGAGGGTGAAGGCGGTATCGAGGTGGGAGGTCTCGATCTTCTGCAGACGCATCAGGGCCTGAACCAGGGGCACCTCCAGGACCATCTCGACGATCGCGACCAGCGACACCGCGATCGCAGTGAGGCCGAAATCCGCGGGCGTCAGCATCCGTGCGAGGAGCAGCAGCGTTGCGAGGTCGATCACGCGCGCCAACGTTCGGGCCGCGACACTCCAGCCGGCACCACGCAACGTCTTGATGGTGAGCATGAAGCGATCCTGCGGGAGACCGACAATCCGCGGGATCGCGCCTGGCGCGAGACGCGATGTCTCTGTCCCCGAGATTGAACCTGTAAAGGGGCGATAAGGCGATGACAGGCCTTTTCGGGCCTATTCACCCACTACCCTTCACGATGCTCTGCTGAACAGCACCTTAAGGCAAGACGACCGGCCCCGCCGGACTCACGGCGCCGCGGGCTTCCCCCGGCGGCCGACGGCGCGGCCGTAGACCTCGATGGTCTGGCGCGCGACGCGCTCGATCCGAAGGTTGGCGATGCCGATCTGGCTCTTGGCGCGCCACGCCTGCAGCTGATCCGGGTCGGAGACCAGCATCCTGAGCGCGTCCGCGATCTTGTCCGGAGCGTTCGGCGGCACGAGGATGCCCGATTCGCCCTGCCCCAGCAGTTCGGGGATCCCGTCCACCTGCGTGCCGATGATCGCGCATCCGGCCTCCCGCGCCTCCGAGAGCACGAGGGGGGCCGGATCGGCATGGGAGGGCAGCACGAAGATGTCGGCGCCCAGCATCCACGGGTAGGGGTCGCCCTGGGGGCCGGCAAAGGAGATCGCGGCAGCCGAGGCCATCTCCCGGGCCATCTGGGCGTAGGCGTCCTGCGTCGGCCCGCCGCCGACCACGTAGAGCCGCGCGGCCGGCTGCTCGGCATGAATCACGTCGAACGCCTTGAGGAGGTCGGGCAATCCCTTGCGGGGATGAAGCCCGCCCACGAACACGATCGCCGGGTGAGCGAGCGCGCGCGCCACCTCGGAGCGGCTGGTCATGCGCGCGGACCCGATCGTGCCGTTCAGGACGACGTCGATGCGGTTGGCCGAGATGCCGCGCTTCTGCATCGACCCGGCGACGGCCGCACTCACCGCGATGACGCGGTCGCCCAGCCCCATCAGGATCGCGCCCTTCTCGAACTCGTTGTGGACCGTCGTGACCAGCGCGACCCGGGTCAGCTTGCAGGCCGGCCAGGCGAGGACGGCGCTCGTCATCATGTGCGCGTGGACGATGTCCGGCTTCCAGCGCCGCAGGAGCGACGCGAGCCCGACCATGGACTTTACAACCGGACCCGGCCGACGCTCGTGATCGATCGGGAAGATGGCGATGCCGTTCGCCCGGAGCAGGTCGTCGAAATCCCCACCCTGGCTCGCCATCGCGACGGTGTGGCCGAGCTTGGCCTGCGCGCAAGCGAGGTCGACCGCCGCGTGAACGTGACCGTTCAGCCGGCGGGTGTGGTTAAGGAGATGCAGAACCCGCACGTTACACCAACGCTCGCTTTAACCGAGACCTCACCGGCATGCTGTCGGACATCGAAGATATCGGCACGTTATGCGGCGTCTCAAGACAGGACCCTAGTCAATACCGAAGCCTGATACAAACCAACCCACATTATTTTAATACGCAATTCCCGTCTTCTCGCGCGATCTGCGACGCCGGACGGCCTTCAGCCGTCTCCGCCTCTACTGGGAGGCGTTGGCTGCACGGAGGAATTGCCGCGCCGACCGTCGCCCGACCGAGAACCGGAACGCGAGGAGCGCCTGCGCCTGGCGGAGGGGGGCCAGAAACATCGCCATGAAGAACAGGGCGTTCGCGATCTTCCATTTCCAGGGGCGCGGTTCGATCACGATGGCCCGGAGCAATTGCAGGAACGATCGCAGCCCGTACCGGGAGCCGCGGACGATCGCCGCCGAGAAATCCATCAGCCGGAAGTAGAAGGTCTGATCGGCCTGGATCAGCTTGGCTTCCGGGCGCAGCTGCTGCACCAGTCGGCGAAGATGGGCCAACCGCATCTCGAAGCGCCGCAAGTCGCGCTCGAAGGTCAGAGCCTTCGGGGCTTGTCCGAGCCCGGAATCGTTACGGCCATGGACCCGGTACAAACCGAGGCTGTCGGCGATGCTCACGACATCGCCCATGAACGGCGCAATCAGCAGGATGACCCCGTCGACCGCCTTGTCGTAGTCGCATTGATCCAGGATCTCGCAGACATCCCGGCGGAACACGTTCCCCGAGGTCGGCGGCGTCTGGTAAACGCCCGAGAGCAGGATCTCGTTGACGATCCTGTCCTGGCTGCGGAAGGCCTCGAGCGCCGGGTAGCGCTCGGTGACGACACGTCCGGCGGCATCGACGCAGGTCAGGCAGAACTGGACCTTCGCGACACCCGGATCGAGCGCCTGGAGGATCCGGTCGAGCGACCCCGGCAGCAACTCGTCGTCGGCATCGAGAAACAGCACGAACGGCGCCCGGGTCAGGCCGAGACCGTACAGGCACGCCGCCCGCTGGCCGCCGTTGTCGATCCGGTGGGCGCGCACGCCGGTCTGCGCGATGACGTCCCAGGAGTTGTCCGTGGACCCATCATCCACGACCACGAGCTCACAATCCGGCACCTGCTGGGCGATGACGCTTCGGATCGCCCGGCCCACGTAGGTCTCATAATTGAAGCACGTGATGACGACCGCAATCCTCGGCTCATTCTCCACGACAGCTACCCACCCGCTCCGCGCGCCTGCAGATCAAGCCTGCTCGCAAGCCCACCGAACCGGCTGAACCGGCGCATGGCCCAAGCGAACGCCGGATCGGCAAAACGGGCGCGCTACACCCAGACCTGAGAATCCGCCTCCGCCCACAAGGGGCTGCAGTCCGGAACCCGGGTGGCATGTATCCCGGTCGAGCAGCGAAATCCACTCGTGCAAATGACTGATACAATGAATGAGTTGGTCAATGCCCAACCTTGGCCGTCATTCACTGATACAACTTTACGTATTATCGGACTATAAACTCATGGGTACGAACAATTACGCACTCGCCATCTACGCAACAATCAGAGCGCCGGCTCTCCTTTGCGTTCGGCGCGCCTCGGTCGCGAGCATCCGCCACCGCGGTCAAGGATGTCGCCTCACGGTGCGGTCGGCTGGACCGCGCGCCGCAGATGCGCCTCGGCAGTCTGCGTGGAGACGCGGGCGGTCGGCTGATAATCGAAGCCGCCCTGTCGCCCGAACGACTCGATCCCGAATGCCCGCAGTTTCGCCTGTGCCACGGCGACCCGCGCCTGCGCGCCATTGACGTAGATGGGATAGGCGTTCGGCACGAAGCGGCCGCCCTCGAGCTTCAAGTCGCCGTCGAACAGATGGTTCTGCGCGACGTGGGACCGGAAATCCTGCTCCGCGATCGCGAGGCTGTTGCCCGCCTGGGACGCGATCACCTCGACGCCGAAATAGTGCCTGCCCTCGACCGCCCCGTAGAAATCGGAATACATCGTCAGACGCTTCCAGAATCCCTTATGCGAGAAGTTGTAGAGAACCGAACAGTCGAATCCCTTTCGGCCGGAGAAGCTGAAGAACAGGCTGATCAAGGTCACCGAGGTGAGGTTCTCGTCGGCCCCGATCCCGCAGAGGTCGAGGGCATGGTTGATCGGGATCGTCGATACGACCCGGTCGGCGGTCAGGGTCTGGCCGCCCGCCTCGATCTGAAACTTGGCGCCGACCTTGCTGATCCGCGACACGGCGGAGCCGAGCCGGAACACCGTGCCCTGACGCACCAGCTTCTCGGCCGCCACCGTGTAGAGGTCGTGGTAACCGGATCGCGGCCGGGCGAGCTGTCGATTGGTCGGCGCTGACGCCTTGTGCGGGCGCAGGTGACGGAGCATCGCCCGCGGGGAGGAATGCTCCTTGATCCAGAGCATGCGCTTCTCGGCGAAATCGAGATCCACCTTCTCGGCTGGGGTGCCGAAAAAGCGCGTCATGTAGCTTTCCAGACCCGAGCGCTGCAGCAAGTAGTTCCCGATCCAGTACCGGGCGAAATCACGGGCGTTGCCGATCTTGGGCCGAGAGATCCGTGAATACAGGACGGACAGGCCGATCCTCGCGCAGCCCCACAAGCCCGAACGCAGGATGTCGTCCTTGATCGACAACGGATAGCCCGCAACGGCGCCTTGCGGCGTCAGCTTTCCCCATGTCGGATCGATGGGGACATAGAGCGGCAGCATCTCCGGGAAGTGCGCCAGCAACGGCGAGTCGTCCTGGAATATGAAACTTCCAATATCGAATGTATAGGGACCGATGGCGCAATCGATATGATTGCCGCCGTATCTGTCGAACTCATCGATGACGAGCACGCGCCGGTAACCTTGCTCGTGCAGGACCGCTGCGGAAACCAGTCCGCTGATTCCGGCACCGAGAACAACAGCCTCGAAAGTCTCGGCCGAATCCGGGTGTTCGATCGTCGAGGCTGTCTGCTCAATCATGCCCTACCCCAAACCTCGACCGGAAACGCGTCTCTCGTCATCTGAATGCCGAAACAGCCAGATCGGACTGCAGCGGAACTACGCAGTCAGAACATTGTCAGATGCCGCAAGCCGGATATTTCTCAAGACACATCATTCCCGTTGGTCACTCGTATCGCATTTGAGACAGATCGGTAAATCTACACAGTGGCGCAGAAACGATTTTATTTCCCGTGGCGGATACCCGGGTAATCAGGGAGCGTTGGTGAAGAACAGCCCTGTGATCTCACGGCGTACGGCTACGTGCGCCATGAAGGCGAAAGCGCGCGCTCATGAAGAACTGGGTTCCACCCCCGTTTTCATGATCTCCGATAGGCAACGGTGAAACTGGACAAGCGACTGCCCGGCACGATCCGCAATCAGAGCTTGCAACGCGATGCGCCCATAACCATCCGCCGGGCTCGGAGAGTGCCTTTCACCTTCATCGAGGCTCTATCGACACCTCTCGATGGGCGAATCATTTGTATCTTCGGTCCCCGTGCTGATTTCGCTCACATCGAGCAGAGATATTAACAAATTTTACGGTCTTCGGCTGTCGGGAGAGATATTGTTAACGTTCACTGAACCTGAAACCCTGAGATCGGAACGGATCATCACGCCGCTCGTAGTTCGGCACAGGTGTAACGACGGTTATGCCACCAGGAGTCAGTGATGAACGACGATCGCGATACGCAGCACCTCGATTTCAGACGCTTGGCGGCCGATATCGTGGCCGCCTATGTATCGAATAATCATGTGCAGGCTGCGGATCTGCCCACATTGCTGGCGAGCGTCCATGCGGCCGTGCAGGTGGCGGCCGAGGGCGAGACCTCGGCGGTCGTGGCGTCGCCAGTGGAAAAGCCGTCCGCCGCCGAGATCCGACGCTCGGTCGGCCGCGACGCCCTGATCAGCTTCGAGGACGGCAAGCCGTACAAGACCTTGAAACGCCATCTCACCGGGCGCGGCCTGACACCGGAGCAATACCGGGAGAAATGGGGATTGCCCCGGGATTACCCGCTGGTCGCACCGGATTACGCAGAGCGACGATCCCTCCTGGCGAAGGCGATCGGCCTGGGGCGCCCGAATGCCGCAGCCGACGAGCCGAAGACCCGCGGCCGAAAGAAGACGGCCTGAGGCATCGCCGGATCGGATCACGCGTTCGGCCCGTGGCTAAGGATGGGGCGGCGCAAACCGGCTGCGACCGACGGTCACCCCGGCGGCACCCATCGCCCTGTCGCAGACGGCGGCCGCGTTCCTGACCCGGGATGCTCCTCCACCTAGATTTCGACACGGCGACACCGGACAAGCCGCGCAGCCGCTTCGCCGAACGAGAGATCGATGCTGCCGACGCCTACCCTCTGTCGTTCCTGCGGCCAGACGACCGATCCGGGCAGGACCTATTGCGTCGCGTGTGCCGTGCGCCAGGCCGACAGCGACGCCCTCGTCTTCGACCGTTGGCTCGGCCGCATCTTCGGAGTCGCCGGTCTCGTGATCGTTCTGGTGGCCACCTATGCCGCGGCGCGATACCTCAATCTCCTCGGCGGTTGAGATATAGACCGGCCGGTTCGGGACCGCGCGCAGCCCGCCTCACCGGTCGGATCGCCAGTCGCATCGACCGTGACGGTTCTGCCGGAGTCCGGATCCGTCGGCCCGTGGGGAAAGTCCGGATCCTGCGCCTTAAGGAGAGGTCCACGCCGGGCGCGCGGCATCGAAATATGTACGCCGCCCCGTGAAAAATCCGATCGCCCCGCGGCTACACCTCAGTCCGGGACGGTTGGGAGTCTTCGAGATGGCTCGGCGCTGGGTTCTGGTCTTCGCGTGCTGCACCCTGTCATCGGCCGCGCAGGCTGCCGGAGACATCGCCGTGGACATGGCGATGATCTCGAACGGCGATCTCAGGGTCTTCGGTACGCTGGCACCACCCCGCGCCGCCAGCGTCGTCCTGGACGACAAGTTCGACACCCGCGCAGATCAGGACGGGCGCTTCGCGTTCAGGATCCCCTATCACCCTGAAACCTGCGTGGTGACGCTGAAATCCGAAACGCTCAGCCGGCAGGCTGTCGTCGGATACTGCGCCCGGCCGGCCGCCGCGAAGCCGGCCGCGGCGATGCCGGCCCATCCCGCTCCGATCATGCTGGCCGCGAACACCCCCAAGGGCGAGGTCGGCCCGCGGGGCCCCCAGGGCGCGGCCGGCCAGCAGGGACCGGAGGGACCCCAAGGCGAGCGCGGCGCGAAGGGCGATCCGGGGCCTGCCGGTGCCGCCGGTCCGCCCGGGCCCTCGGGGCAGGCCGGCGCGCGAGGTCCGGCGGGCGAGAAGGGCGAACGCGGCCCGGCCGGGCCGGCCGGGCCCGAGGGCAAGGCGGCTGTCGCGGCGGCGGCCCTGCGGGTCCAGGTCGAGGAATGCACGGCCGGTGGGCGCTGCGTCGCCAGTTGTACGGCCGACGAGTTTGCCGTGAACGGCACCTGCAGCGGCGGAGAGCGCCCCGCCATGGACGAGGGCAGCGTCTACTGCTTCGCGATGGGCGCCGCGCCGACCGCCCTGAAGGCCCGGGCCATCTGCGCCCGGCGGTGATGGCCTGGGTGGCTGGGACGCGACGTCGAAGGCCCATCGGGCATCGGCAGGAACGCGTCGCTTCGATCTCAGGATCGTCGTGGTCCGGCGGTGCGGCGTGCGTGCCAGGCGGCGGCCCGGCACCACAGCGCGTCCGGGAGCCGGTACAGCCGCACCACGCCCGCCATCCCGGCCAGCAGCAGCAGGACCAGATACGCCAGCCCGTTCAGCAGCCGGCCCGGCAGCGCCTCCGGCTCGGCCCGGTCGTACCAGAGCGGGTCGGCGTCCCAGTGCGGATCGTTCTCGTCCAAGACTGAACCCCCTCCGCCGCGGACACGGGCGCGGCCCCTGCAGTTCGCAATCGGTTGACCAAACGGAGGCGCCGGGCCGCACTCACCGCTCGCCCGGCAGCGGCCGCAGCAGGGCGCCGAGCAGGAAGCCGAGCTGGCCGCAGACCAGCAGCGCCGCGCCCCGCCGCAGGCTGCCGCCCGCGCTCAGGTGGTGGATGTGGAACCCGTAGGCCAGCTCGGCCGCCACCACCGGCAGGAACACCGGAAGGCCCCAGACCGAGCCGAACCGCCCGAGACCGACCCCGAGCAGCGCGTTCAGCAGAAGGCCCTTCATGACCGGCCCGCCGCATCACCCCGGGTCCCGGGATGCGCACGCCAGGACACGCCTGCGCTACTTGCTGCCGCGCTGGGCGAGCACGGCCGGGACGGTGCGCAGCATGATCGCGATGTCCCGGCGCAGGCTCCAGCGGCTGGCGTAGTCCAGGTCGAGCGCCACGCGCTCGGCGTAGCTGGTGTCGGAGCGGCCCGAGACCTGCCACAGCCCGGTGACGCCGGGCGGCACGGCAAAGCAGGTCGAGAACGCCCGGCCGTAGCGGGCGACCTCGGCCTGCACGATCGGGCGCGGGCCGACCAGGCTCATCTCGCCGCGCAGCACGTTCCACAGCTGCGGCAGCTCGTCGAGCGAGGTCTTGCGCAGCACCTGGCCGATGGCGGTGATGCGCGGATCGTCGGAGAGCTTGTGCGTGGCGGCCCACTCGGCCCGGGCGCTCGGGCTGGCGGCCAGGTGCGCGGCCAGCACGCCCTCGCCGTCCGTGACCATCGAGCGGAACTTCAGGCAGCCGAAGCTGCGTCCGTCCCGGCCGAGCCGCATGTGCCGGAAGATCGGCGCCTTGCGGTCGCCGGCCCAGACCAGCACGGCGATCAGCAGCATCAGCGGCAGCAGCAGGAACAGCGCGGTCGCCGCCACCACGATGTCGAGCCCGCGCTTGGCCGCCCAATCCAGCCGGAGACCGCGCGCCACGAACGGCGTCTCCGGCAGAACGGCCTCAGCCACCGCCTCCGCCGCCTCGCTCACCTGACCGGCAATCTGATCGGCCACGTTCGACATCTCAACCCTATGGTGCGGCGCAGAGGCGAGGTGTGAAACTTGGGAGCCGGCCTCGCGCAGCATGGATTCGCTTTCTGGATCGAGATGGCGATGGGATAGTTAATGGGCTGTTAATAGCCATTTCTAACAAATTATTGACCCTGTTACAAGCTCGGCTATACGGCTAATCACAGTCTAACTTGTGTTCATATTATCCGACTATGCAATGTAGCCGTGCGGATTAGCCCCGGCATTGGCGCAACGGGAGGGAGGACGATGCTGTCATCCATCCAGTGTCGGCGTGAGTCCGTATAGTGTCGGTCTAGGGACGACCGGCGTGAGAGCGCCGTTCCTTTGGTGCGACGCACGCAAGGTCGATATCGCCAGCCCCGTCCACCGCCTCACGGCGCCCCAGACCTCCGCCTCGGCGGACGTTCAGCTTGCGGGGGCTATCGAGGGCGCCAAGGGACCGGCACAACGGTCGCGATGGTGAAAACTACGCACGCCGATAGCCGGAGCGGGAGCCCGACAGCGACGCTGAAACCTGCGTCTCATGCGAGTTGCTGGCTTCGCCTCGACATGCGTCCACGTCACGGCGTCCGATCCACGCGACGGCGGTCAGGCGCTGGTCGCTCGGATGCGAGCGGCGGGGAGCCGGGCAGATCCGCGCGGGGATCATGGGCAGGGGGGGCATGTTTCTGGCGTCATCGCCCTCCACCTACAGAAATGCCGATGGTCGGGCCGCGTCATTGCTTTGTATAGGCGGTCGGACAGATGAGCGTGAATTCGTAAGGGAGCGGACGACATGGCGGTTCTGGTGACGGGCGGGGCCGGGTATATCGGCAGCCACATGGTTCTGGCTTTGCTGGATGCCGGCCACGAGGAGATCGTGGTGCTGGACGACCTCTCCACCGGGTTCGACTGGGCCGTGCCCGAGGGCGTCAAGCTCGTGGTCGGCGACGTCGCCGACCAGGCGCTGGTGACCCAGACCATCCTGCAGCACCGGATCGACGCGCTTGCCCACTTCGCGGCCCGGATCGTCGTGCCGGACTCGGTCGCCGACCCGCTGGGCTACTACTTGGCCAACACCGTCAAGACCCGCGCCCTGATCGAGGCGGCCACCCGCGCGGGCGTGCGCCACGTGATCTTCTCCTCCACCGCGGCCGTCTACGGCGAGCCCGAGGTGGTGCCGGTGCCCGAGGATCTGCCGCTCAACCCGATCAACCCGTACGGCCGCTCCAAGCTTATGAGCGAATGGATGATTGCCGACGCGGCGGCCGCGCACGGCTTCACCTACGTGGTGCTGCGCTACTTCAACGTCGCGGGCGCCGACCCGGCCGGGCGTTCCGGGCAATCGACCCCGGACGCCACGCACCTGATCAAGGTCGCGACCCAGGCGGCGCTCGGACGGCGGGCGCGGCTCGACGTCTACGGCACGGACTACCCGACCCCCGACGGCTCGTGCCTGCGCGACTACATCCAGGTCTCGGATCTGGCGGAGGCGCACCGGGTGGCGCTGGATCACCTGCGCGGGGGCGGCGAGAGCCTGACGCTGAATTGCGGCTACGGGCGGGGCTACTCGGTGCTGGAAGTGATCGAGGTGGTCAAGCGGATCTCGGGGCAGGACTTCGATGTGCGGCTGTGCCCGCGCCGGCCCGGCGACCCGGCCCGGATCGTGGCCGAGGCGGGCCGGATCCGGTCGCGGCTCGGCTGGCAGCCCCGCCACGACGACCTCGACGCCATCGTGGCCCAGGCGCTGGCCTGGGAGGACAAACTCAGTACGCGCAATCGGATCTAATCGACGCTAAAGCGTGGTAATACAGGACTCAAGATATGAATCCTGACAGAGGATGCGTGAATGAGAGTTGCAATCGTACATTATTGGCTCGTGGGCATGCGAGGCGGTGAGAAAGTCGTCGAAGCCCTGTGCAAGATGTATCCCCAGGCCGATATCTTCACCCACGCCTATGCGCCGGATTCGATCTCGCCCGTCATCAAAGCCCACCGCATCCAGACCTCGTTCATCGGCCGGCTCCCGTTCTCCGCGACGCGCTATAAATCCTATCTGCCGCTGATGCCGATGGCCCTCGAGCAGCTCGACCTGCGCGGGTACGACCTCGTGATCAGCAGCGAGTCCGGGCCGGCCAAGGGCATCATCCCGCCCTCGAACGCGACCCATATCTGCTACTGCCATTCGCCGATGCGCTACGTCTGGAA
The DNA here is from genome assembly GCF_054818005.1 of Methylobacterium sp. CM6246. Classification (NCBI taxonomy): domain Bacteria; kingdom Pseudomonadati; phylum Pseudomonadota; class Alphaproteobacteria; order Hyphomicrobiales; family Methylobacteriaceae; genus Methylobacterium; species Methylobacterium sp. CM6246. The sequence goes on along the minus strand of NZ_JBTXKY010000001.1, from coordinate 1,814,645 downwards.
CATGTTCCACGATTACCGCGAGCGGACGGGGTTCCTGAACCGCCTGCTGATGCCGCCGGCCGCGCATTACATCCGGAACTGGGACGCGATCTCGGCGAGCCGAGTCCACGAGTTCGTGGCGAACTCGGCGACCGTGGCGCGCCGGATCGAGACCTATTACCGGCGCAGCGCCACCGTCATCTATCCCCCGGTCGACACCGACGCGTTCGGTCCCGTTCCCGAGCAGGAACGCGGCGATTACCACCTGATGGTCGGCGAGCTGGTCCGCTACAAGCGCCCGGAACTGGCCATCGAAGCGTTCAACCGCCTGCAGAAGCCCCTCGTGGTGATCGGCGGCGGCGAGATGCTGCGCGAGTTGCGAAGCCTGGCCGGCCCGCACGTCACGATGCTCGGGCCGCAACCCTTCGCCGTGCTGAAGCATCATTATGCCCGGTGCCAGGCCCTGATCTTCCCCGGTGAGGAGGATTTCGGGATCGTCCCCGTGGAGGCCATGGCGAGCGGACGGCCGGTGATCGCGTACGGGAAGGGCGGCGCGACGGAGACCGTTCAGGAGGGAGTGACCGGGACCTTCTTCCACGAACAATCGGTGGACGCCTTGATCGCCGCGATCGAGCGTTGCAAAGCCATCGCGCCGAGGCCCGAAGCCCTCGTCGAACGGGCCTCGGAGTTCAGCGTCGAGCGCTTCTCCACGGCGATGGGCCAGTTCATCGACGGCGTCCTCGCACGGGGTTACCAGGGTCACCGCCCTCCGCTGGCCGGCGGACAGCTCGACCTTTTGAATTGAGTTTGCGTCGACCGCCTCGTTTTGAACCCACTCTATTCCTTGGTGCGAAAGATTGATTTCGATGTCTGAGCCTGTCGGTACGGTCTACCCCATGATCCTGTGCGGCGGCACGGGAACGCGCCTGTGGCCGGCCTCCCGCGAGAGCATGCCCAAGCAGTTCGCCCGGCTGGTGGACGCGGAACGCTCGACCTTCCAGGCGACCCTCGCGCGGGTGTCGGATACGGCCGTGTTCGCCAAGCCCACGGTGATCGCCTCGGCCGAGGCCCGGTTCATCGTGGCCGAGCAGTGCAGCCAGCTCGGGATCGGCGCCGACATCCTGCTCGAGCCGCAGGGGCGCGACTCCGCCGCCGCCGTGGCGGTGGCGGCCCTCCACGCCGCCGCGATCGACCCGCAGGCCGTGGTCCTGATCATGGCTGCCGACCACGTCGTGCCGGACACGCAGGCCTTCGTCGACGCCGCCCGGGCGGCTGCCGTCGGCGCGCGGGCCGGCTACACCATGACGCTCGGCATCGAGCCGACCCGGCCGGCCTCCGATTACGGCTACATCCGCCGCGGCGCCCCGATCGCGGAAGCGCCCGGGGCCGCCCGGGTCGAGAAGTTCGTCGAGAAGCCGGACCGTGCCGGCGCCGAGGCGCTGATCGAGGACGGCGCCCTGTGGAACTCGGGCTACTTCCTGTTCCGCGCCGACCTGATGCTGGCCGAACTCGAAGCCTTCGTGCCGGACGTGCTCGAGGCCGCCCGCGCCGCGCTCGACGCGGCCGTGACCGACCTCGACTTCGTGCGCCTGGATGCCGAGGCCTTCGCGCGGGCGCCCAAGATCTCGATCGACTACGCGGTGATGGAGCGGACCGCCCGGGCCGGCGTACTGCCGGTGTCGTTCCCGTGGTCGGATGTCGGGACCTGGGACGCGGTCTGGCAGGTGCTGGATCACGATGCAGAGGGCAACGCGGTGCGGGGCCGGGTCTCGCTGATCGGGACGAAGAACAGCCTGGTCCACAGCCAGGGCGGCGGCCTGACCGCGGTGGTCGGGCTCGAGGACGTGGTGGTCGTGTCGACCCCGGACGCGGTGCTGGTGGCGTCCAAAGCCCGCTCGGGCGAGGTCAAGCAGCTGGTCAACGCCCTGCGGGCCTCGAACGAGCCGGAGGCGGACGCGCATCTGCGGATGTACCGGCCCTGGGGCTGGTACCAGCGGATCGATATCGGCGAGCGCTTCCAGGTGAAGCGGATCCAGGTGGTTCCGGGCGGGCGGCTGTCGCTGCAGAAGCATTACCACCGGGCCGAGCACTGGGTGGTGGTGCGCGGCACCGCCGAGGTGACGGTGGACGACCGGGTTGTGCTGGTCCACGAGAACGAGGCGGTTTATCTGCCGATCGGCTCGATGCACCGGCTGAACAACCCGGGTAAGATCCCGCTGGAGCTGATCGAGGTCCAGGTCGGGTCGTACACGGGCGAGGACGACATCATCCGCGTCGAGGACATCTACGGACGCTGAGCCGGGCGCTCCGGCGTCCCGCAGGCGATGCGATTGAACCGGGCCTGCAGCCGGTCGGAGCCGCGCCCGCCGAGACGGCGCCGAGCGGGGCTCCCGGTTCGGCGCCATCCCCGCTTCGCCGCGCGCCGTATCATCGACGCGCAAACCGCCTTCCCGGCAGGGTCAGGCGCCGATCGCCAGGGCGTCGGTCACCAATCGATCGACCTGCGCATCGCGCTTGGCGTGGCGTATGACGATGCGGGCCGCAGCCCGTGCATTGGCGGCGCGGATGTCACCCTTGGGAGACCCGTCGCGCAGGGCCCGCCAGGCCATGGCGCGAAACCATTGGGCATTGGCCAGGGCGATGGCGCGACGATCGGCGACCGACCCGCAGGCAGGTGGCGCGAGGACAGAGAGGGCGTGCATGGGACCAATCCTGGGCAGCAAAAATACGCCTGCCCGCGAACTGATGGTCTCATGACACGCTGGAACTCCTAGATCAATACTGTTTTCGTGGACTAGCCAAATTCCCGATCACATCCGGTTCTCAAATCAGCAATCGCGGTTCGCTCGCCGGCAAGACTTCACATTTGTGTTTGTTAAGAATTGCCCGAGACGTCATGAACGTCGGCGGATAACAAACGTTCTACGAAGTCCCGGGTTCGATCGAACGCAAGAATGTTGCTCTGCGTTCGGAAAATATAGGCGACCGCAAATATCAGGGCGGCATGAGATCAAGCCCGCGGGAAGCGCGGCTTCTGACACGACCGAAGAATCTGCTCTCCCGTCGAACACTTCGATTACGTGGCTGACCTCTCGCGTCGCGATGCCGGCGGGCGGTTCGTGCGTCACCGACCGAGACCCCGACCGGGCCGGATCGGCGCAGCGGACAGGTCATCCGGCATCGATTGCCGTTCCCTCAACCCCGTGCCGCACCAGGTCTCAACCCGTGGTAGGAGCCCGCCACGTCCTGCCGAGCCGATGACCGATGCTGACCCGCCGCGCGCTCCTGTCCCGCCCGACCCTGGCCGCCGCCTGCGCGGCTGCCGGGAGCCTGGCGATGGCGGGCTACGCGACGGCCTTCGAGCCGCATCGGGTTCAGGTCCGGCACTACCGGCTCTGCCCGCCACGGTGGCCTGCCGGCCTGCGCCTGCGAATTGCGGTCCTCACGGACTTTCACGCCCATCCCCGCTGCATGGGCGTGGACGCGATCACCGAGGTCGTGGCGCGTACCAACGCCCTCGAACCGGACCTCACGGTGCTGCTCGGCGATTACGGCTCCCAGAGCCGGGGCGCCGTCCCGTTCGAGACGGTGGCCGGATGCCTGAGCGGTCTTCAGGCGAAACGGGGGCTCTACGCCATCCAGGGCAATCACGATTGGGGCGACGACCGTGTCGCGCTTTGGCGCGGACACGGCCCGACCCGGGCCGAGCGGGCCCTGCGGGCGGCCGGCATCGTCTTCCTGGAGAACGCGGCCGTGCGGCTCGACGTCCCCACCCCGCTCTGGCTGGTGGGGATCGAGAGCGAGGCGACGCCCGGCCGCCCCCTGGCGCCGGACCAGCTCGACCGGCAGAGGTCGGAGATCCTCGCACAGGTCCTCCGGGGCGTCCCCGCGGACGGCGCCGCGATCCTGCTGGCGCACGAGCCGGACCTGTTCGCCACCGGCCTCGACCCGCGGATCGTGCTGACCCTGTCCGGTCATACCCATGGCGGCCAGGTGCGGATCCTGGGCTGGTCCCCGTGGATCCCGTCGCGCTATGGCTTGCGCTATGCTCACGGCCACATCGTCGAGAGCGAGCGTGACCTGATCGTCTCGGCCGGGCTCGGCTCGCACTTCGTGGCAGGGCGTCCGTTGCGGCTGGGCATCCCGCCCGAGATCGTGGTGGTGGATCTCGGGGCGCAGGACCGGGATGATACCCGGGCCACCCTTACGGTCGGCAGCCCTGCATGACAGGCATGTCTCCGGAATGCGCCCCGAAACTGCGACGCCTACCCCCGGCGAGACCTGCGTCAGTCACCCCAAATCCTGCAATAATTCCGGATTGCGCAAAATAAATGCACCATCCCCGGTGTGGTGAAGCCGTATTGTCGTTATATTGCCTTATCTGGACCGGCGAATAAGTCCGGAGAGAAAACGTCAAGCTTTCGCGGGCATACCGGTGCCGTGAAGGCGCTTGAGAGGACACGATCATGCATTGGACAGCCGTGATCCTCGCCGCCTACGCGCTCGGTCTGGTCGAGTTCTGGCGTCTGTGCCGCGACGCCCCGATCATGCAGGACGAGGCCGCAAGGGCGCTCGCGACGGAGTTGGAGACCGGTTCGGCCTAAGCGAGTGCGTCGAGGCGGGAGCCATGGGCGGCCCCGGATCGGTCCGGACTCAGCTGAGAAGCCGCGTCATCGCCCAGCCTAGGATTCCGATCCAGCCCACCACCACCAGCAGAACCACGACCAGGATCGCAGTCGAGCCGAAGCGGGCGAACAGGCGCTGAACCACGCTGCGCTCGGGACCGGTCGGCCGCGTCTCGCTCTCCAACATCTTTCCTGGTCCAGCCTTCGCTCTACGCTGGGAAGCGACGGCTTCCCGAGCATGTTCCGTGACGCCGTCTTAGCGTGCTTCCCGGGGACAGGGCCCGGAAGACTGCAACCCGGTCAACGGCGGGCCGCACGCGATCGCACCATGATGCGCGCTGGTTCAGAATCGTCGTGGTCCGGCGGTGCGGCGTGCGTGCCAAGCGGCGGCCCGGCACCACAGCGCGTCCGGGAGCCGGTACAGCCGCACCACGCCCGCCATCCCGGCCAGCAGCAGCAGGACCAGATACGCCAGCCCGTTCAGCAGCCGGCCCGGCAGCGCCTCCGGCTCGGCCCGGTCGTACCAGAGCGGGTCGGCGTCCCAGTGCGGATCGTTCTCGTCCAAGACTGAACCCCCTCCGCCGCGGACACGGGCGCGGCCCCTGCAGTTCGCAATCGGTTGACCAAACGGAGGCGCCGGGCCGCACTCACCGCTCGCCCGGCAGCGGCCGCAGCAGGGCGCCGAGCAGGAAGCCGAGCTGGCCGCAGACCAGCAGCGCCGCGCCCCGCCGCAGGCTGCCGCCCGCGCTCAGGTGGTGGATGTGGAACCCGTAGGCCAGCTCGGCCGCCACCACCGGCAGGAACACCGGAAGGCCCCAGACCGAGCCGAACCGCCCGAGACCGACCCCGAGCAGCGCGTTCAGCAGAAGGCCCTTCATGACCGGCCCGCCGCATCACCCCGGGTCCCGGGATGCGCACGCCAGGACACGCCTGCGCTACTTGCTGCCGCGCTGGGCGAGCACGGCCGGGACGGTGCGCAGCATGATCGCGATGTCCCGGCGCAGGCTCCAGCGGCTGGCGTAGTCCAGGTCGAGCGCCACGCGCTCGGCGTAGCTGGTGTCGGAGCGGCCCGAGACCTGCCACAGCCCGGTGACGCCGGGCGGCACGGCAAAGCAGGTCGAGAACGCCCGGCCGTAGCGGGCGACCTCGGCCTGCACGATCGGGCGCGGGCCGACCAGGCTCATCTCGCCGCGCAGCACGTTCCACAGCTGCGGCAGCTCGTCGAGCGAGGTCTTGCGCAGCACCTGGCCGATGGCGGTGATGCGCGGATCGTCGGAGAGCTTGTGCGTGGCGGCCCACTCGGCCCGGGCGCTCGGGCTGGCGGCCAGGTGCGCGGCCAGCACGCCCTCGCCGTCCGTGACCATCGAGCGGAACTTCAGGCAGCCGAAGCTGCGTCCGTCCCGGCCGAGCCGCATGTGCCGGAAGATCGGCGCCTTGCGGTCGCCGGCCCAGACCAGCACGGCGATCAGCAGCATCAGCGGCAGCAGCAGGAACAGCGCGGTCGCCGCCACCCCGATGTCGAGCCCGCGCTTGGCCGCCCAATCCAACCGAAGCCCGCGCGCCACGAACGGCGTCTCCGGGAGCACCGCCTCAGCCACGGCCTCCGCCGCCTCGCTCACCTGACCGGCAATCTGATCGGCCACGTTCGACATCTCAACCCTATGGTGCGGCGCAGAGGCGCCCTCGGATCTCTGGGATTCAGTACGACCCTGCATGGGCTCAGCTCCTCGGTTGAGGCCAATGGCGGGTGGTTAATGATTAGTTACTTCGGGCCTTATAGACGGGCCAAAATGGGCTGACAAGCTGTCATATATTTTAATTAGCCCCCTTAAACAGGTTATCTTTGTAAAAAAACGCATATGTGGCGGGGATTAAGCCGCTACGCGCGGGGTTGTCGGGCGAACCTGACGTTCAGTAGTTGCTACGGAATCCCCGAGGCGGTCCGGCCGAAACAACGGTTCGAACAACAACTTACGCAATGCTGGATTCTGCATCGCACAATCGCGCTCGGCATACCTGGCGGGTACCGGCAACGGGTCGAAACGGACGGTCCTCAGCGCATGCTGCACTGCCGCGACACCCCAAACGAACAACGGGCCGAAACCGTTGCATTTGATCGAACCGAACAGCTCGACGACCCGTCTCCGGTTGCCCACCGCAGACGGAGGAAGACCACCGTGACTGCGAACGCGGAACGAACAACTGTTTCGATTCAAACACTTACGGCGACGTGACGCTTCGGACCCCAGGCGCCCCAGCCCGTCGCCGACCCAGAACCATGGGAACCGCAACGGCCCTCACGATGCGGCACGGCGGCACGCGGATCGCGCGGGCAGTGCCGCGAACCCGGATGCGGACTGTGCGCGATCACACCTGCTCGATGCGATAGCCGGCTGACCGACATGGCCTTTCATCGGCCATATTGCGGATGCTTGCCATGCGAATACCGATTTCGGCCGGATATGCCGCTAAAACGGAGCTTTTCACATCAAAATTTTCGCGCGTTATTGCGGATTCAGAAACGAATGGCATCCTGCCGATATGAAGCTCGCGAGACCCGCCATGAGTCTATCGCGCCGGCAAAGCGCCCTGTTGCAACTATTCGTGGGGCCGTTGCTCTGGATCGCTCCGGCGAAAGCCGACATGCGTATCGAGGCTGCGAAAATCACCGCCGGCGACCTCTGGGTGCTGGGCAATGCCGGTGAACCCGATGCCGAGATCACCCTGGACGGCAAGTTCTCGCAGCGTACCGATACCCGCGGTTATTTCGAGTTTCACGTGGTCTATCATCCGGCCACTTGCATCGCGACGCTGAGGACGTCCAAGCAGGCGCGCAGCATTGTGGTTGGGGAATGCGGCCAGCAGGCTCTGGGGCTCCCGGGTCCGCCCGGTCCGCGCGGCGAGGCGGGCATCAGGGGTGAGCCCGGTCCGCCGGGCGCGATGGGACCGCCCGGCACGCCGGGCGCCGACGGCCTCGTGGGCGCGCAGGGCGAGCGCGGCCCGCAGGGTCCAGAAGGTCCAGTGGGCAGTGCGGGACCCGCAGGGCCGCCGGGCCCACGCGGGCCCCAGGGGGCTCCAGGACCGACTGGGAAGGCCGCACCATCGAGTGCCGCCTACAAGGCCAAGCCGTCGCCGACCCTCACGGGTTCGGTAACGAGGTCCCGCGCGCCGCGGCCGCAGCAGGAGCCCGGACAGGGCGCCGGCGACGCCGCGCCCTCGGAGCCGGGCGCGGGCGTCGCCGCAGACGATCGCTATTGATGCGTCTCCGGCGGCCGCGTCCGAGAAAGGGCGGCGACGGTTCGTCGGCATCCCTTCGCTGCGCCGTAGACGTTCGGGGATCGGATTGGCTGCATCGGCGCATCCCGGCTCCGAGACGGCGGCCGGCCCCGGAGTTTATGGGTGCCCGTCGCGTTTCGATGGTCCCGGGGATCCGACGGGCCGCGCCCCGGCCCACCGGTTCGACGCCGGCCGTGCGGAACACCCGCATCCCCCTCGCAACAAGGCCGGTTTCGCGCGTGCGGGACCGTCTTTTCACCCGGCGCTGCGCTCTGCCGAAGCCCTCCGCCAAGGCGGTGCGCCGTGTGTCACCTTAATGCCCCAACGCGCCACATTTCGACGCCGACGCCGGGCAAGCCCGAGCCAAACCGGCGGATTTGCGCTAAGCGTGACGGTGGGGCGGGCTTGATCGGATCCCTGCGTAACGCCGTACCTTGGCCGTTTTCGTGGCGGACATCCGGACCGTTATAAAGACCGCAAGGGCTTGTTATCGTGACAATACGTCCACCAGCGAGTTGCCCCACGCTCCGAGTGATCGGCATGGCGTCCGGCCTCGCGATCCTGGCCACGAATCCGTCTCTTGCCGAGACCTTGGAGAGCGCTCTCTCCAAGGCTTACCAGGGCAATCCGTCTCTGAATGCCGGCCGCGCCGGCGTCCGAGCCATCGACGAGAACGTCGCCATCGCGCAGGCGGGCTACCGGCCGCAGGTCAATGTCGGCGCCTCGATCGGCGTACAGTATCTGCAGACCCGCAGCGGCAGCAGCGTCTCGGCGGCCGCCGGGGCGACCAGCACCGGCGCGAGCACCGCCAGCACGGGAACGACCGCTGGGGGGACGACGGGCGCGTCCGGCGCCTCCGGCCTCGGGGGCGCGAGCGCGGGCGGCACGACCGGGATCGGGGTGGGCACTGCCGCGGGCGGGCTCGGCAGCACCGGCACATCGGCCGGCGGCCTGGCCTCGAACACCGCCGGCCAGTCGGCCGGCGGCGCGACCACGACCAACGACGTGACCTCCCAGGTCGTCACATCGAACCGGACGACGCGCACCACCTATCTTCCGAGCAGCGCGAGCCTGACCGTCTCGCAGACGATCTTCAACGGCTTCCAGACCGACAACACCGTCCGCCGGGCCGAGTCCACCGTCTACAGCCAGCGCGAGACCCTGCGGTTCACCGAGATCACGGTGCTCTACAACGCCGTCCAGGCGTATATGAACGTGCTGAGCAACACGGCGACGCTGGAACTCAACCGGAACAACGTCGAGGTCCTTGAGGAGCAGCTGCGCCAGACGCGCGACCGCTTCAACGTCGGCGAGGTGACCCGCACCGACGTGGCCCAAGCAGAGGCCCGGCTCGCCGGCGCCCGCTCCCAGGTCAGCGCGGCGGAATCGACCTTGCGCACCAGCATCGGCGTCTACCGGCAGAATATCGGCGTCGAGCCGCGCCAGCTGGCGCCGGGCCGTCCCCTGGACCGGTACGTTCCGGTCAGCCTCGACGCGGCCATCGCCATCGGCTTGCGCGAGCATCCGCAGGTCGTGTCGGCGATCCACGCGGTCGACGGCGCCGAGGCCCAGGTCAAGATCCTGGAGGGCCAGCTCGCGCCGACCCTCAGCCTGCAGGGCTCGCTCAGCCAGCTCTACGACCAGAACGGACCGAACCAGAGCTTCTTCGTCGGGTTCGTGGGCGGCCGGCTCAACATCCCGATCTACGAAGGCGGCCAGACCTACGCGCAGATCCGGCAGGCCAAGGAGACGGTCGGCCAGTACCGCATCCAGGTCGATCAGGTCCGCGACCAGGTGCGGGCGCAGATCGTCGATTTCTGGGGTCGCCTCGAGGCCGCCAAGGCGCAGGTCATCGCCGCCCAGGCGCAGGTCCAGGCCAACGAGGTGGCGCTGAACGGCGTGCGTGAGGAGGCCCGCGTCGGCCAGCGCACCACCCTGGACGTGCTCAACGCGCAGCAGGAACTGCTGAATTCGCGGGTGAACCTGATCCTGGCCCAGCGCGACCGGGTGATCTTCTCCTACGGCGTGGTCCAGTCGATCGGGCAGCTCACCGCCCGCTTCACCGCCCTGCCGGTGGAGTACTACAGTGCCAAGATCCACTACGATCAGGTCAAGGATCTGTGGTTCGGCCTGCGCACCCCGGACGGACGCTGAGGTCTTTTCCCAGGGGAGTGTGGTGCAGGCGCGCTTGCCGCGACGAATTGGCATGGAATACTGTTTGACGACCGGCCCGATCGGGTCATCCTCCGAACATCCCATGCCCGAGCGCGCCTGTTGATGAGTGCAGCGAGCCCCAAGATCCCGGACTCGAAATTCCAGGATAAGGCTGCCGATAAGGCGCATGAGCCTTCGATGGAGGAGATCCTCGCCTCGATCCGAAGGATCATCGCGGACGATCAGGCGGCCAAGCCCGCCGAGATCGCGCCGGTGCCCGAACCCGAGCCGGACGACGTGCTCGACCTCGCCGAGGTCGCCGAGCCGGTCATCCGGCCCCGCGCCGTGGCCCCGCCGGAGCCGCCCCCGCCCCCCCTCGACTTCGACGCGATCGACTTCGAGGACGAGGCGTTCGCCGAGCCGGAGCCCGAGCCCGAGCCGCCGCCCGCGCAGCCGAGCCCGCAGCCGCAGCCGGTCTTCCAGGCGCCGCCGCGGCCGGAGCCGGAGGCCGAGACCCTGGTCTCGGCGGCGACCGACGCCAGCGTCAACGGCGCCTTCAACCTGCTGGCCCACACGGTCCTGACCCAGAACGCCCGCACGCTCGAGGACCTGGTCAAGGACATGCTCCGGCCGATGCTCAAGTCCTGGCTGGACGACAACCTCCCGGCCGTGGTCGAGCGGCTGGTCCGGGCCGAGATCGAGCGGGTCTCGCGCGGCCGCTGAGCGCCCCGCCCTCCGGCATCGGGCCTGCCCGGTGCCGGGTGTGTGTTGACGGACGCGGCCTGACGGTCGAAAGCGGGTCCAACCCTGTTGGACGAGCGCCGGCCCATACCTGCGATGATGGACAAGACCTTCGAGCCCGCCTCCGTCGAGGCGCGGATCTCCGCCGCCTGGGCGGACGCGGACGCCTTCCGCGCCGGCCGGCCCGAGCGCGCCGGAGCGCCCCCCTACTGCATCGTGATCCCGCCGCCGAACGTGACGGGCTCGCTGCATATGGGCCACGCCCTCAACAACACGCTCCAGGACGTGCTCTGCCGGTTCGAGCGGATGCGCGGCAAGGACGTGCTCTGGCAGCCCGGCACCGACCACGCCGGCATCGCCACCCAGATGGTGGTGGAGCGCCGGATGATGGAGCGCCAGGAGCCGGGCCGCCGCGAGATCGGCCGCGCCGCCTTCGTGGAGAAGGTCTGGGCCTGGAAGGCCGAATCCGGCGGCGCCATCGTCAACCAGCTGAAGCGGCTCGGCGCGTCCTGTGACTGGTCGCGCGAGCGCTTCACCATGGACGAGGGCCTGAGCCGCGCCGTGCTCAAGACCTTCGTGGACCTGCACCGCCAGGGCCTGATCTACCGCGACAAGCGGCTGGTGAACTGGGATCCGAAGTTCCAGACCGCGATCTCGGACCTGGAGGTCCAGCAGATCGAGACGAAGGGCCATCTCTGGCACTTCGACTATCCGATCGTCGACGCGAACGGGGCCGAGACCGGCGAGGTCATCACGGTCGCCACCACGCGGCCCGAGACGATGCTGGGCGATACCGGCATCGCGGTCCACCCGGAGGACGCGCGCTACACGGCGCTGGTCGGCAAGCAGGTCCGCCTGCCGCTGGTCGGCCGCCTGATCCCGATCGTCGCCGACACCTATTCCGACCCCGAGAAGGGCACCGGCGCGGTCAAGATCACGCCGGCCCACGACTTCAACGACTTTGACGTCGGCCGGCGCTGCAACCTCGGGGTGATCAACATCCTCGACCCCGAGGGCCGTATGCTGCTCGACGGCAACGCGGCGTTCCTCGCCGACACTTCGCCCGAGCCCGAGGCCCTGGCGCTGCACGGCCTCGATCGGGCGCGGGCGCGCAAGGAGGTCGTCGCCTTGATGGAGGCGCGCGGCCGCCTGCGCGCGGTCGAGCCCAACACCCATGCGGTGCCGCACGGCGACCGCTCGGGCGTTGTGATCGAGCCCTATCTCACCGATCAGTGGTACGTGAACGTCAAGCCGCTGGCCGAGCGCGCGCTCCAGGCGGTGCGTGACGGACAGACCAAGTTCGTCCCGGAGAATTACGAAAAGACCTTCTTCCAGTGGCTCACCAACATCGAGCCCTGGTGCATCTCGCGCCAGCTCTGGTGGGGCCACCAGATCCCGGTCTGGTACGATGACGCCGGCGGGATCTTCGTGGCCGAGAGCGAGGCCGAGGCCCTGGCGCTGGCCGAGGCCAAGCACGGCGGCCCCGTGGCGCTGACCCGCGACGCGGATGTCCTCGACACGTGGTTCTCCTCCGCGCTCTGGCCGTTCTCGACCCTGGGCTGGCCGGATTCGACCCCGGAATACGCCCGCTATTACCCAACCAACGCCCTGGTGACCGGCAAGGACATTCTGTTCTTCTGGGTCGCCCGGATGATGATGATGGGCCTGCACCTCACCGATCGGGCGCCGTTCGAGACGGTCTACCTGCACACGCTGGTGCGCGACGCCTCCGGCGCGAAGATGTCGAAGTCGAAGGGCAACGTCGTCGATCCCCTCGAGCTGATCGATCAAGTTGGGGCGGACGCCCTGCGCTTCACCCTGTGCGCGCTCGCCGTCCAGGGTCGCGACATCAAGCTCTCGGCCGATCGGGTCCAGGGCTACCGCAACTTCGCGACCAAGCTCTGGAACGCCGCCCGCTTCGCCGAGCTGAACGGCTGCCAGCTCGATCCCGCCTACGACCCGCGGGCGATCACCGGGGCGATCAACCGCTGGGCGCTCACCGAGGCCGCGCGCGCCGTGGGTGAGGTCACGTCGGCGCTCGAAGCCTACCGGTTCAACGACGCGGCCGGCGCCGCCTACCGGTTCGTCTGGAATATATTCTGTGATTGGTACCTCGAACTCGCCAAGCCGGTTCTGCAGGGCGAGAACGTCGATCCGGCCGTCCGGGCCGAGACCCAGGCGACGGTGGCGTTCCTGATCGATCAGGTCGCCAAGCTGCTCCATCCGTTCATGCCGTTCCTCACGGAGGAACTCTGGGCGATTAAGGGCGCCGCGGTCCCCGAGCGCGGCCTCCTGGCACTTGCGGCCTGGCCAGATCTCGCAGGCCTCGCGGATGCCGACGCCGAGGCCGAAGTCGGCTTCGTGGTCGACCTCGTCAGCCAGGTGCGCTCGGCCCGCTCCGAGACCAGCGTCCCGGCCGCGGCGCAGATCCCCCTGGTGATGGTCGGGGCCTCCCCGGAGGTGCGGACCCGGATCGAGGCCTGGCGGGACACGCTGCTGCGCCTGGCCCGGCTCTCGGAGATCACGGTCTCGGAGACGCCGCCGAAGAACGCGGTGCAGCTCCTCGTGCGCGGCAGCGTCGCGGCCCTGCCGCTCGAAGGCATCGTCGACCTCGCCGGCGAGGTCGCGCGCCTGAAGAAGGAGCAGGGCAAGGCGCAAGGGGAGATCAAGAAGGTCGACGCCAAGCTCGGCAACGCCGATTTCGTCGCCCGCGCCCCCGAGGATATCATCGAGGAGAACCGCGAGCGCCGGGAGGCCGAGTCCGCGCGGCTGGTGAAGATCGAGGAGGCGCTGGCCCGGTTGAGCGGGGGCTGATCGCTTCGCTCACAGCGAGTTCGCACCGAGCCCATTCAAGGTGTTTGCAGCAGCGGTCGGCATATCACTGCCCCGCTTGGCCGGTGACCCATGGGTCTTTGCAAAGGCCGTTCTGAAAACAGCTTCGTCATCCCGGGGCCGCGAAGCGGAGCCCGGGATCCAGAACCATTATCGAATTGGTGACTTGCGCCGTCCGCGGCTCTGGATCCCGGGCTCGCCTACGGCGCCCCGGGGAAGACAGGGTAGCAGCTGAAGCGTCTGCGGAAACTCGGAATCTCTCGAGGGAGGATGCCCCTCTGCGACCCGGTTCTATCCTTCCGTGCCGCCGTCGCGGCTGTTACCCTGGTGAGAGATCGGCGCATGCCGTCGAACCTGGCCTGTGCGGTCCGAAACGCTCGATCCCATTGTCAAAGCTCCTCGCGGACAAACCAATCCAAAAGCCTCGGACGGACTGCGTGCACTGCCAGCGGCCGTGTCCTTCGGGAACCCGCGGCATCTCGACAACGAACCACCGAGCAGCGGTCGAGCGCGGTTCGGCATGGAAAACGACATCATATGATGTCATAATCGATGCTTCGCTGGGGAGAACGTGATGCGGACGACGATCAACCTAGACGATGATTTGCTTGCTAAGGCGCAGCACTACACAGGCATCACGGAGAAGTCGGAACTCGTCCGTGAGGCCCTGCGCGCGCTGGTCCAGCGTGAGGCGTCCCGGCGCATGATCCTGCTTGGGGGGAGCGATTCGAACGCCCAGGCCGGGACGCGCCGACGCTCCGAACCGTGATCATCATCGATACGAACATCTGGATCGATCACCTCGCGGCGACGGATCCATCCGTCACCGCGATCCTGACCGACATGAGCCAGCGTGTTCATCCCTTCGTCATCGGCGAACTGGCGCTGGGCAGCATCCGCGACCGCGAACGCGTCATCGCGACCCTGGAAGACATGCCGCCGGCCGACGTCGCGGCCCACGATGAAGTCATGCTCCTGATCGCGGAGCACGCGTTGCACGGCCTCGGCATCGGCTATGTGGACGCACATCTCCTGGCATCGGCGAAGCTGATGCCGGGCTCCCGAATATGGACACGCGACAGACGCCTGGCCGCGGTGAGCGAACGGCTCGGGGTGTCATACCGAGCGGTCCAGTAGGGCGGCAAGCCCGGCGAGGCGTTTTCAGCGACGGGTACCGAGGGGACCCGCGAACGGGTTGGGCGCGCTCACGCTGCCATACGAATCGCTGCTCGCGCTGCCGAAACCGTCGCCCGTCGGGCCGCGCGGGTGGGTGGAATAGTCGGGCGGCACGTAGATCCCGGCCCGGTTCCGATAGCCCGCCTTAAGGTTGTCCAGTTTTCCGTCAGCAACGCCGTCCTCGTAGCGCCGCGTATCGACCGCCTCCATGGAATGGGACGTCGCTCGCGCGGGCTTCAGCTTGGTCCGATCGCCGACAGCCGGCTTTTCGTTGAAATAGTTCCGATAATCCGAGTACCCATCGGCTGCCATAGCGGCGGTTACCGAACCCAACAGCAGGACCACAGCAAACATCGCCTTCATCACCCGATCCTCACGCATCTCACGCGACACCAGCCGGCAGAGCCAAAGGTTGTAGCCGCCTGCCGGAGTCGATCGGACTGTAGCGCGACATCCCGAGCGCGCGGTGACACGTGGCACGCGCGGCGGATTTCGCCCCGAGCCGCCCCCCAAACACGGCTCCGCCAGGCTACAGTCCGAGAGCCGGCCATGGCCGCCGCGGCCCGGATCGGCGCACATGTCCAAACCGTAATTTGACCGCCACGCGGGGGTCAGGCGCCGCCCGTTAGACCGATCGCATCGAACGCCGCGTCCCCCGGCGTCGCCCCGATCCGTTTCAAGAGGTTGCGATTCCCATGACCGAGACCCGTCCCCAAAGCTCGCTGTCCGGCCGGACCTCGCGCCGCGCTCTCGCCTCGGTGGCTGCTGCCGCGCTGATCGCCGGCGGAGCCCTCGGCACCACCCTGCCCTCCGTGACCCCCGCCTACGCCCAGGCCCTGCCCAAGACCCCGATCGAGGCTCCGGAGCACCCGCCCGGCTCGTTCGCCGGCATCGTCAACAAGGTGAAGCCGGGCGTCGTCTCGGTGAAGGTCAAGCTCGACGACTCGGCGCCGGGCGAGGATGAGGATGGCCCCGGCCAGGGCCGCAACCTCCAGAACGTGCCGCCGCAGCTGCGCGAGTTCTTCCGTCGCTTCGGCCAGAACGGTCCGGGCGGCCAGCCCCAGCCGCAGCAGCGCCAGGGCTCCCGCGGCGCGGTCGGCTCCGGCTTCATCATCTCGGCCGACGGCTACGTGGTGACCAACAACCACGTGGTCGACCACGCCAAGACCGTGCAGGTGACCCTCGACGACGGCCGCACCCTCGACGCGAAGGTGATCGGCAAGGATGCCAAGACCGATGTCGCGCTCCTGAAGATCAATGAGGGCTCGAACTTCCCCTACGTCCAGTTCGGCAAGACCGCCCCGCAGGTCGGCGACTGGGTGGTGGCGATCGGCAACCCGTTCGGCCTCGGCGGCACCGTCACGGCCGGCATCGTCTCGGCCCGCGGCCGCGACATCGGCGCCGGCCCGTACGACGACTTCCTGCAGATCGATGCCCCGATCAACAAGGGCAATTCCGGCGGCCCGACCTTCAACGTCAACGGTGAGGTGGTCGGCGTGAACACCGCCATCGCGTCCCCGTCGGGCGGCAGCGTCGGCCTGGCCTTCGCGATCCCGGCCGAGACCGTGCAGGCGGTGGTCGATCAGCTTCGCACCGACGGCAAGGTCGCCCGCGGCTACCTGGGCGTGCAGATCCAGCCGGTGACGCAGGACATCGCCGACGGCCTCGGCCTCGACAAGGCGAAGGGCGCCCTGGTGGACCACGCCGAGAACGGCACCCCGGCGGCCCAGGCCGGGCTGAAGGCCGGCGACGTGATCGAGAAGGTCAACGGCGACACGGTGGACAGCGCCCGGGAGCTCTCACGCCGGATCGCCGGCATGAAGCCCGGCGCCAAGGTCGAGCTGAGCTATCTCCGGGGCGGCAAGACGGACACCGCGACGGTGACGCTGGGCGCCATGCCCACCGACGGCACCAAGGTCGCCACCCGCGACGACGATTCGGGCAACGGCCAGCCGCGGCTCGGCCTGAACCTCGCGCCGGCCGCCGATGTCGGCCTGTCCGAGCAGGGCGTTGCCGTGGTGCAGGTCGATCCCGACGGTCCGGCCGCCGCTAAGGGCATCGAGGCCGGCGACGTGATCCTGGACGTAGGTGGCCAGAGCGTCACCCGCCCCTCCGACGTCGCCGCGCAGATCCGCACGGCGGAGTCGAGCGGCCGCAAGGCGGTGCTGATGCGGGTGAAGAGCAGCAAGGGCCAGACCCGCTTCGTGGCGGTGTCCCTGAGCAAGAAGGCCGGCTAACGCCGATTCAGACCCGGCGCGGGGATTTTTCCCCCGCGCCGCCTCGTGTTTCCTCCCACCTGACGCTGGCCGAATAAGCCGGCGTCTTTTTCTGTTCTGGCATCGGGTTCGATGCGCCACCGGATGTCTCCCGGGGCATGGGTGCAGCACCGAGCAATCGCGGACCTGTCAGCCGGACACCGAATGAGGCGGCACCGGAATCCCGAGCCCCGGTCCCAACCGCATGCGGCACTTGCCGAGGGCCGCAAAGGCCGCGTTCGAATCACGGGCCAACCGCATCAGGTCGCCAATCCTGGCCCGTCCCCGGGCAAAAGCAAAAAAGACCGCGGCGATGTCGGGCTCGCCGTCCGGGGTGAGCGCTTGGGCCGCGAAGGCCGGGAGCGCCTGGTGGGCGGGATCGCAGATCACCCGCAGGGCCGCGAAGGGCAGGCCGTGGCGGCCCGCGAAGGCGGCGGCGACGTGGGATTCCATGTCGACGGCGGCGGCGCCGGTCAGGGCGCGCAGGTCCGCCTTGCCGTCGACCCCGAGTACGGCGGTGTCGACGCCGGCGAGGTCGGCCGGGATGACCCGGGGGCCGATGCCCGCCAGGGCGTTGAGCAGCGTGGCGGAGAGGTCGAGGTCGACGGCGCGCCGGCCTTCCTCGCCGATGACCCCGGTACCCACCACCACGTCGCCGGGCTTCAGGGACGGGTCGAGGCCGCCCGCGATACCGAAGCTGATCACCGCGCGGCAGCCCGGTTGCGGGCGCGCGTCGAGGAGCTGACGCAGGCGGTGCGGGTTGCCGCCGGCTCCGACCGCCTCGACCCCCTCCCCGGCCGCAAGACGGCGCTCGCGGGCGAGACCGGTGACGGCGAGGACGGGCGCGGCAGGATCGATCATCGCGCGCTGGTGGACCAGTCCGGCGAGCTCCGCAAGGAGCCGCGAACGCCGAGGGGCAGGCGCCGCGGGATCGTCGTCGGAGGAAGCCACGTGCGGGATACCGGGGTTCGCGGGCGGAAGGAGTCTTGCGATCCGCTCCGGCGTCGTCCCGAACGGTGGCGCCGGCCCGAGGGTCGGCGCCGGAAGCGTCACATGCCGAACTGGACGCGCCGGCTGTTGGTGCGCTTCAGGTTGCGGAACCGCGCCATCGCCCAGAGCGGGAAGAACTTCGGGTAGCCATGGTACCGCAGGTAGAACACCCGCGGGAAGCCCGTGGCGGTGTAGCGCTCCTCGTTCCAGAACCCGTCCGCGCCCTGCGTGCGGGTCAGGAAGTTGATGCCGCGGGTCACCGCCGGGTCGTCGACCGCACCGGCCGCCATCAGGGCCAGAAGCGCCCAGGCGGTCTGCGAAGCCGTGGACGAGCCCGCCTCGAAGGCCGGATCGATCTTGTAGGATGAGGCGTCCTCGCCCCAGCCGCCATCCGGGTTCTGAATCCGGATCAGCCACGACACCGAGCGCTGGATCCGCGGATCGGCGGAATCGACCCCAGCAGCGTTCAGGGCGCACAGCACCGACCAGGTGCCGTAGATGAAGTTCATGCCCCAGCGGCCGTACCAGGAGCCGTCCTCCTCCTGGTCGTTCAGCAGGTAGTTCACGCCGCGGTCGAGCGCCCGGGAGGTCTCCCGGGTCTCGCCGAGCTGCGCCAGCATCCCGACGACGCGGGCGGTGACGTCCGCGGTCGGCGGGTCGAGCAGCGCGCCGTGGTCCGAGAACGGGATGTGGTTGAGGTACATGTGGTTGTTGTCGGCGTCGAACGCCGCCCAGCCACCGTCCTCCGACTGCAGGCCCTCGACCCATTCGCGGGCGCGGGCGATCGAGGCCTTGTAGTCCGGCATGCCGGCGACCAGCCCATGCTGGTGCATCGCCCGGTCCATGGCCATCACCACCACGGCGGTGTCGTCGAGATCGGGGTAATGCGCGTTGGCGTACTGGAACGCCCAGCCGCCGGGGCGGACCTTCGGCTTGCGCGCCGCCCAGTCGCCGACGATGTCGAGCACCTGGCGGGGCTTCAGCCAGTCGAGCCCGGCGCGGGCCTGCGCCTCGGCCTCGGGGCTGCCGGCCTCCAGCAGGGCGTGGGCGGCCAGCGCCGTATCCCAGACCGGGGAGACGCAGGGCTGGACGTAGGCCTCGTCGGCCTTCTCGACCACCAGCTTCTCGATGGCGTCGCAGGCGACCCGGACCTGCGGGTGATCGGGCCGGTAGCCCATCACCTCGTACATCAGCACCGAGTTGACCATGGCGGGGAAGATCGCCCCCAGGCCATCCTCGCCGTTCAGGCGCTCGCTGACCCAGGCGCGAGCCTTCTCCATGGCGCGCTGCCGGCTCTTGCGCGGCAGGCGGTCCTCGACCAGCTGCAGCATCCGGTCGATGAAGCCGAAGATCGGCGTCCACGGCCAGGTCGCGTGCGGGGAGCCCGGCCAGGTGCGGACGCTCTCGGGCGGCGTGATGAACAGCTCCTGGACGCTGATCCCACGCGGGTTGCGGGCGCGCGGCTTGGTCGCCTGGAGCACGAACAGCGGCACCACGGTGGTGCGGGCCCAGTAGCTGATCTTGTCGAGGTGGAACGGGAACCACTTCGGCAGGAACATCACCTCCACGGGCATCACCGGCACGGCGCGCCAGGGCACCTCGCCGTAGAGCGCCAGCATGAAGCGGGTGAAGACGTTGGCGTTGGCCGCGCCGCCGCGGGACAGGATCGCCTCGCGGGCCCGGCGCATGTACGGCGCCTCGATGTCCTCGCCGATCATCTTGAGGGCGAAATAGGCCTTGACCGTGCAGCTCATGTCGAACGGCCCCTCGTGGACGAGGGCCCAGCCGCCGTGCCGGCCTTGGGTGCGGCGCAGGTAGTTGCCGATCTTGGCCTCGAGGCCTTCGGGCACGGGCGTGCCGCGGAAGTGGTGGAACAGGACGTATTCGGACGGAATCGTGGCATCCGCCTCGAGCTCGAAGCAGATATGCCCGTCATCGTGCGCCAGGTTGATCAGCGCGCGCGTCGCCTGCGCCACGCCGCGCTCGACGTCGTCGAGCGAGATCCCCTGGGTCTTCGAGCGCTGAAGCGGCTCGACCTTGCTTACGGCCTCTCTCATGGTCCTCGCCTCGAACGGCCGCTGCGTTGCGGCCGCCATGCCTCAAGCGGCGCCCAATGCGCCCGATACCGGCGCGCGTAACCCGCCGCGCACGGACGATCCGTGATGCAGCGCACGCGCGGCCGTCTTGCCCGAGCGGATCGCTCCCTCGATCGTCGATGGCAGACCGGTGGCGGTCCAATCGCCTGCCAGGACGAGATTCTCGTAGGCGGTTTCGGCCCCCGAGCGACGCGCGGCCTCGGCCGGCGTCGCCGCGAAGGTCGCACGCTTCTCCTTTACGATCTGCCAGCTGGGCAGTTCCGGGGCAAGACTGCACAACTGTGCGATCTCACCCCAGATCTGGCGGGCGAGGTCTTCCCGGGGCACGTCGAGCAGCCGATCGGCACCGCTAATCGTGACCGAGTACCGGTCAGGATAGGCGAAAAGCCACTCCGTCAGGGAGTTTACGACGCCGAGGACCAGCGGGCTGCCGGTCCTCGGCGCAAGTGCGAAGTGCGCATTCACGATAGATCGGAATTCCACCGGGGCGAGGAGACCCGGCAACACTTCGCGGGCTACCCAGGGCGGCAGGGCGAGCACGATGCCATCGTCGGGGCCGATCGCCTCCGGGCCGTCGGAAAACAGCAGCTGCCCGATTCGGCCGTCGGCGCCATCGAGGCCGCGCAGGCGCCGGCCGACGCGGATCTCGCAGCCGCGGGCGCTCAGGTAGCGCAGGGCCGGGTCCACGAAGGCGTAGGACAGGCCCTCCACCGCCACCAGCGGGCGGCAGGCCTTGCCGCCGGCGCCGAGGGTCTCGCGCAGGATCCGGGCGGCCAACCCGACATCGCTGTCCCGGGGCTCGGTGTTGAGCGCGGCCAGCAGGACCGGGTGCCAGAGCCGGGCGTAGAGGTCGCCCTCGCACGCCATGCTGTCGCCGATCGTGCCCCCGGCGCCCTCGGGCTTGCCCGAGGCGGCGCGCAGGATCCCGAGCGGGGCGAGGTAATCCCGGGCGCGGGTGCCGGGCACGCGGCGGGACGGGCTCATCACCCACCAGGGCAGCCGCCCGGCATTCGGGCGCAGGCACCAGCGTTCGCCGGTCTTCAGGTCGGCGAAATCGAAGGCCGCCTCGTCGGGCCCGGTGAGCGCGTCGGCGGGGGCGCCGACGGTCTTGAGGAAGCCCAGGGCGTCGGCGTTGCCAGACAGCAGCAGGTGGTTGCCGTTGTCGATCGTCAGGCCCAGGGCCGGGTCGTAATAGGAGCGGCAGCGCCCGCCGGCCTGCTTGGCGGCCTCGTGCAGCACCACCCGGGCACCGGTCTCGGCCAGCGCGACGGCGGCGGAGAGGCCGGCCAGCCCGGCCCCGACGACGTGGACGATTCCCATCAGACCAAACCGTGCCGGAGGACGACGGCGAGCAGCGCCAGCTTGCCGGGCTTGACCCGGGCGCGGGGCATCGCCCAGCCGCGTTCGAGCACCGCCTTCAGGTAGAGGTGATAGGCAGCGGCCATCAGCCGGGCGGCCTTGGTCGCCTTGCGGGGGCTGCGCCGGATGATCTCCCAGGTCGCCTGGTAATGATCCTCGGCCTCGCGTGCGAGCGAGATGCACACCTCGCCGATGCGCGGATGGCCGACCGCCTGCGCCGGGGTGGGATCGGCCAGCCCGATGGCGGCCAGCTTCTCGCGGGGCAGGTAGAGGCGGCCGCGCTCGGCATCCTCGTCGATGTCCCGGAGGATGTTGGTGAGCTGGAGCGCCCGGCCCTGGTGCCAGGCGAGCCGGATGCCGTCCGCCTCCGGCATGCCGAAGATCCGCACGGACAGGCGGCCGACCGCGCTCGCGACCCGGTCGCAATAGAGGTCGAGGGTCTCGGCATCGGGGGCCACGATGTCCGCGACGGCATCCATGGCCATGCCGTCGATCACCGCCTGGAAATCCTCGCGCTTCAGGTCGTAGCGGCGCACCGGCTCGACGAGGTCGCGCACCCGCGCGGCCGGACGGCCGGCATAGAGGGCGTCGATGTCGGCGCGCCAGCGGTCGAGCTCGACCTGCCGCACAGCCCGTGTCCCGCCATCGTCGGCGACGTCGTCGACGGAGCGGCAGAAGGCATAGACGGCATACATCGCCT
The DNA here is from genome assembly GCF_054818005.1 of Methylobacterium sp. CM6246. NCBI lineage: Bacteria > Pseudomonadati > Pseudomonadota > Alphaproteobacteria > Hyphomicrobiales > Methylobacteriaceae > Methylobacterium > Methylobacterium sp. CM6246. The sequence continues at coordinate 1,792,462 of NZ_JBTXKY010000001.1, read as the reverse complement.
CGCGCCGCTCCTTCGGGAGCAGGCGCATGGCGGTATAGAACGACGAGCCGGCGGCCGGCAGGGCCGGGGCGGCCGCGTCCTGATCGGGGATGGGGGTCGCGGTGGCACTCACGAGCGGATTCCCTGGGCCGCGCCCCGCACGATCCGGCCCCGGAAGGGCCGGCGCGCCAGGGTGGCGGCGACGCCGCCGAGCGCGGTGAGGGCGAAGGCGGCCTTGCCGTGATGGACTTTGTCCGAGAGCGGATCGCGCGTGGTCAGACCCTTGGCGAGCACCACGGCGAGCCGATGGATCGCGGCGATCTCCAGGGAGAGCCGCAGGTCGTCGATCAGGTCCGGCAGGGCCGAGCCCTCGTCGAGGAGGTCGAGGCAGCGTTGCGCCAGCTCGGCGATCACCGCCCGGAGGTGCGGGGTCGCCTTCGGCGCGCCCAGCATCGCCACGGTCGCGCCGTGCCGGTCGAGGGCATCCTGCGGGATGTAGACCCGGTCGAGCCCGGAAAAATCCTTGCCGCAATCCTGGAGGTGATTGATGATCTGGAGCGCCGCGCAGATCGCGTCGGAGGCCTTATAGACCCGGGCCGGATCCTCGCCGTGGACGTCGAGCACGAAGCGCCCGACCGGCATCGCCGAGTAGCGGCAGTAATGGATCAGCTCGTCCCAGTTCGCCGTACGGTTCTTGCGCGCGTCCATCCGGAACGCGTCGAGCAGTTCGAGCGCGTGGCGGGGCGGCAGGCCGCGGGCGGCGAGTTCACGCTTGAGCGGCTCGGCCTCCGGGTCGGAGGGGCCGGCGCCGGTGAGCGCGTCGGCCAGCTGGTCGAGCAGCGCGAGCTTGCGCTCGGACGCGAGGTCCGCGTGGTCGGCCACGTCGTCGCCGGCGCGGACGAAGTTGTAGAACGCCAGGATCGCCCCGCGGTGGCGCGGATGGATCAGGTGCGAGGCGACCGGGAAGTTCTCGTCGCGGTGCCCCTTGCCGGAGCGTGCCGCGGTCGCGGTGTCGAGCTTGCTCATCCGAGATACCCGGCCTGGCGGAACCACGCGATCGCGTCTGACAAGCCCTCACGATAGGGCCGCGCGGTGTAGCCGAGTTCCTGGCGCGCCTTCCGGTCCGAAAAGAACATCCGATAGCGGGACATGCGGATGCCGTCGATCGTGGCGAACGGCTGGCGGCCGGTGACCCGGGCGGCGAGCTGGGCGAAGAACGCCACCGGGTAGACGGCGGCTCGCGGCAGGCTCACGGTCGGGGGCTTGCGCCCGACCATGCCGGCGATGTCGGCCAGCATCTGCGACAGGAACACGTCCTCGCCGCCGAGGATGTAGCGCTCGCCGATCCGGCCCCGGCGCAGAGCCAGCAGGTGGCCGTGGGCCACGTCGTCGACATGGGCGAGGTTGAGCCCGGTATCCACGAAGGCCGGCATCTTGCCCAGCGCCGCTTCCTGGATGATCCGGCCGGTGGGCGTCGGCTTCACGTCCCGGGGGCCGATCGGCGTCGACGGGTTGACGATCACCGCCTGCAGCCCGTCCCGGGCGATCATCTCCTCGACCACGCGCTCGGCCACGACCTTGCTGCGCTTGTAGGCGCCGATGGCGGTCTCGGGCGTCAGCGGCATGGTCTCGTCGGAGGGCGTGACCCCGTCGGCCGGCGGCTTGATGGTGGCGACGCTCGATGTGTAGACCACCCGCTCCACGCCTGCATCGAGGGCCGCGCGCATCATCAGGCGAGTGCCGTCGCGGTTGGTGCGGACGATCTCCTCCATATCCGGTGCCCAGAGCCGGTAATCGGCCGCGGCGTGGATCAGGTAGCGCTGGCCGCGCAGGGCGGCGGCCACGGCCGCCGGGTCGCGCATGTCGCCTTCGGCGATCTCGACATCGGTCCAGGTCAGGTTCCGGCGCGGGCTCGTGGCGCGCACGAGGATGCGCACCGGGAAGCCGGCCCGGCGGAACACGTCGACCAGGGCTGAACCGAGGAACCCGCTCGCGCCGGTGATCAGCACGGGGCCGACCTCGGACGGGCCGGAGGAAGTGGCCTCTACCATCGCGTGTCTAAAGCGTTGCGGGATGCCGGCGCGGGCGGGGAACCCCGCCGCGCCGCGCTTGTGTCATCGAACCGCCCGGGCGGCAAGCGAAGGGCGGACCCGGCTCGCCCGGAGTCGCTCCGCGGAGCCGGTCGAGCGGGATCCCGTGTCGCAGTCCGCTGGCGCTGCATGCGCCCGGGACGGGGCGCCGCGTCCGACCCGGCACCGCCCCTCCCCCGGACAGGTGACGCGCAGCGGGACCGGATCCGGGCCCCAGCCGGGGAATCGCCGCGACGCGGCACGCCGAGGTCAGGCCAGGCGCAGGCGCGAGCGGCCTTCCTTGCGTTCCGGCAGGGTCGCGAGCGCGGTTTTGACGATGGTTGCGGCGTCGAGGCCGGCCTCGGCGTACATCTTCTCCGGGCTGTCGTGGTCCTGGTACAGGTCCGGCAGCGTCAGGGTGCGCACCCGGACGCGCCCCGCATCCAGGGCGCCCCGCTCGGACAGCAGGTGCAGCACCATCGCCCCGAACCCGCCGCGCGAGCCCTCCTCGATCGTGATCAGCACCTCGTGGCTCTGCGCCAGGTCCAGGATCAGCGCCTCGTCCAGCGGCTTGGCAAAGCGCGCATCCGCCACCGTCACCGCCACGCCCTGCTCCGCCAGCGTGTCGGCCGCCTTCAGCGCCTCGGACAGCCGCGTGCCCAGCGACAGGATCGCCACCCGCGCCTCCGGGTCCTGGCGCACCATCCGGCCCTTGCCGATCGCCAGCGCCTCGCCCCGCTCCGGCAGCTCCACGCCGACGCCCTCGCCGCGCGGGTAGCGCAGCGCGATCGGGCCGCTGTCATGGGCGTGCGCGGTCGCCACCATGTGCACCAGCTCGGCCTCGTCGGAGGCCGCCATCACGGTCATGTTCGGCAGGCAGCACAGGTACGCCAGGTCGAACGCGCCGGCATGGGTCGCCCCGTCCGCGCCGACCAGACCGGCCCGGTCCAGGCAGAACCGCACGGGCAGGTTCTGCAGCGCCACGTCGTGCACGACCTGGTCGTAGGCCCGCTGCAGGAACGTCGAGTAGATCGCCACGAACGGCCGGTAGCCCTCCGTCGCCAGCCCGCCCGCGAACGTCACCGCGTGCTGCTCGGCGATGCCGACGTCGAAGGTCTTGTCCGGGTGCGCCTTGCCGAACAGGTCGATGCCGGTGCCGCCCGGCATCGCCGCCGTGATCGCCACGACCCGGTCGTCGGCGTCGGCCGCCTTGATCAGGCTCTCGCCGAACACCCGGGTGTAGGCCGGGGCGTTGGGCTTGGCCTTGGCCTGGACGCCCGAGACCACGTCGAACTTGACCACGCCGTGGTAGCGGTCGGCGCTGGCCTCGGCCGGCGCGTAGCCCTTGCCCTTGCGGGTGACGACGTGGAGCAGGATCGGGCCGTGCTCGGCGTCGCGGACGTTCTTCAGCACCGGCAGCAGCTGGTCGAGGTTGTGCCCGTCGACCGGGCCGACATAGTGGAAGCCCATCTCCTCGAACATCGTGCCGCCGCCCACCACCAGGGAGCGGGCGTACTCCTCCGCGGCCGCCGCGCGCTGGTAGAGCGCCTTGGGCAGGAGCTTGCCGAGCTGCTTGGCGGTCTCGCGCAGGGACTGGTAGGTGCCGCCCGACGCCAGCCGCGCCAGGTAGCCCGACATCGCGCCCACCGGCGGGGCGATCGACATGTCGTTGTCGTTGAGGATGACGATCAGGCGCGAGTGCAGGGCGCCGGCGTTGTTCATGGCCTCGTAGGCCATGCCGGCCGACATCGAGCCGTCGCCGATCACCGCGATGGCGTTGCGGCGCTTCGCGGTCCGGCCCTTGGCCTTGGCGGCCTCGGCGTCGAGGTCGCGGGCGACCGCCATGCCGAGCGCGGCCGAGATCGAGGTCGAGGAATGGGCGGCCCCGAACGGGTCGTAGGCGCTCTCGGAGCGCTTGGTGAAGCCGGACAGGCCGCCGCCCTGGCGCAGCGTCCGGATGCGGTCGCGGCGTCCGGTCAGGATCTTGTGCGGGTAGCACTGGTGGCCGACGTCCCAGACGATGCGGTCGTCGGGGGTGTCGAACACGTGGTGCAGGGCGACCGTGAGCTCGACCACGCCCAGCCCGGAGCCGAGATGGCCGCCGGTGATCGACACCGCGTCGATCATCTCGGCCCGCACCGCGTCCGCCACCGCCTGCAACTCGGATTCGGGAAGCTGCCGGAGCGCCGCAGGCTCCGGGATACGGTCGAGCAACGCCGCGTGGTCAGAGGATATCGCCAAGGGAAGCATCCGCTCGTTCGAGTGTGGTAACGGCCCCGTCACGCGGGCTTCCGAAAAAGGGGTCTCGCCGTCACGACGCCAGCACCCGGTGGGCACGCGTTCATGCTAGAACCGACCCGACCGTCGCTGTCATGATAGTGCCACGTACGAACGATCGGCGGCGCGATCAATGTCCGACCGGCGTTTTTTCCAGTCACGTGCCCTTACCGCCACATGAGGTCCGCTCTTGAGCCCGGCTCGTCTGTGCATCATTCTGCTCATGCTGGCGATTACCCCCGCCGGCCAAGCTTTTGCCGGCCAAGCTTACGCCAGTCCTCGACCGCCGGACGGCAACCTCGATTTCCCGTGCAACTTCCTGGGCGCCTGCCCGCCGCGGGTCCAGCCCGGCGGTCCGGACCGCGACGCCCGGCCCTTCACGGGGAGCCTCGGCCGCCCCTGCGCGTGGCGCGACCGTCCGACCCCGGAGGGTCCCCGGCGGGTGCGGGTATGCTGGTAGCGCTGCCCCGGGGGGGGTGTGCCGCCGCGCTGGCCGTCCTCGCCCTGTCGGCGCCGGCGCGATCCCAGGAGACCTGCCCGGCCCTGTTCGCCGGCGGGCTCGCGCCGGTCCTGACGAACGCAAAGCTCGCCGCCCGCACGGTGCCACTCTGCTTCGAAGCATTCGCGGTCCTGCATTCGGGGGTGACGCGCACGCCGCTCTATTCCGCCGAGCACCTCACCCGGGCCAGCGTCGCCGACGCCCGCACGGTCGCCCGCGACGACGCGTTCCACGAGGAGGCGCGGTTGCCGGATGCCGAGCGCGCATCCCTGGAGGATTACGTCCGCAGCGGCTTCGACCGCGGACACCTCGCCCCGGCGGGCGACATGCCCACCGTGACCGCCCAGGCCGAATCGTTCAGCCTGGCCAACATCGTGCCACAGGACCGGACGCTCAACCGCGGGCTCTGGGCCGACATCGAGGAGGGCACCCGCCGGCTGGCGAGCCGGCGCGGCGCACTCTTCGTCGTCACCGGGGTGATCTTCTCCGGGGCCGCGGTCCAGCAGATCAAGGGCGGGGTTCTGGTGCCCACCCAGCTGTTCAAGGCGCTCTACGACCCGGCGAGCGGCGAGGCCGCGGCCTATCTCGCCCGCAACGACGCCGCCCGGGACTGGCGCGCCGTCTCGATCGACGACCTCACCCGCGAGGCCGGGATCGACGTGTTCCCGGCCCTGCCGCCCGCCGCCCGAGCCAGCGCGATGACCCTGCCGGACCCCCGTGCCGGGGCGCGCTCGGAGGGGCACCGCCCCCGGCCCGAGCAGGGCTGGCAGGACTGGCTCGGCCACGAGCTTCACCGCGCCGCGCGCAAGGTCCTGCGCGACCTGCTGCGATCGATCTTCTGAGAGGGACCATGCCAGAGGACAAGCCGAGCCGCCGGAAACCCAAGGCGGGTGCCTTCGAGCCCTTCGCCGACGACGCGTCGGTCCGCACCATCGGCGCCCTGAGCTTCGAGAACGGGACCGACCGAATCGCCCTTCACGGCGCCCTCGACCTCACCAGGGACAAGGCCGGCCTGGCGCAGGCGCGCCTGCTCCAGGCCACCCTCGACGCCATCGTGAAGGCCTTGGAGGCCGGCGACCTGCCGGACGTGGTGGCCGAGGCGCCGGACGCGGCGCCCAAATCCGTGGCCAATCCCTTCGCCTGAGCCGCGGTCGGCCCGCCCGGCGTCCTTGCCGGTACCGGGCGGGCCTGATACTCGGTCGGCGACATTCTTATATCGTGGGGAACGCGCGTACAGGACGGGTCCAAGGCCCCGGACCTGACCCGTGCCGCTGGCACGCACCGCGCAGCCCCGAACAACGCGCCGAGGACGATCCGCGATGGCTCGCGAATTCATCTACCACATGCGGGGACTCACGAAGTCCTACCTGGGCGGCAAGAAAGTCCTGGAGGACGTCAACCTGTCGTTCTACCCGGACGCCAAGATCGGCGTGCTCGGCATCAACGGCTCGGGCAAGTCGACCCTGCTCAAGATCATGGCCGGCATCGACACGGAGTGGACCGGCGAGGGCTTTGTCGCCCAGGGCGCCCGGGTCGGCTACCTGCCGCAGGAGCCGCAGCTCGACCCGAACAAGTCGGTCCGCCAGAACATCATGGAGGGCGTGGCCGAGAAGCAGGCGCTACTCGACCGCTACAACGAACTCGCCATGAACTATTCCGAGGAGACCGCCGACGAGATGACGGCGCTCCAGGACAAGATCGAGGCGGCCAACCTCTGGGAGCTGGATTCCAAGGTCGATCAGGCCATGGAGGCCCTGGGTTGCCCGAGCGACGAGCAGCCGGTCGCGACCCTGTCGGGCGGCGAGCGCCGTCGCGTGGCCCTGTGCAAGCTGCTGCTGTGGGAGCCGGAGCTGCTCCTGCTCGACGAGCCGACCAACCACCTCGACGCCGAGACCGTGAACTGGCTCGAAGGCCACCTGAAGACCTATCCGGGCGCGATCCTGATCGTGACCCACGATCGCTACTTCCTCGACAACGTCACCAGCTGGATCCTCGAGCTCGATCGCGGCCGGGGCTACCCGTACGAGGGCAACTACTCGGCCTGGCTGGTGCAGAAGCAGAAGCGCCTCCAGCAGGAGGGCCGCGAGGACATGGCCCGCCAGCGCTCGATCACGCGCGAGCAGGAGTGGATCGCCGCCTCGCCCAAAGCCCGGCAGTCGAAGTCGAAGGCCCGTATCACCCGCTACGAGGAGCTGGTCGCCAAGCAGAACAACAAGGTCGACGCCGCCGCGCAGATCGTCATCCCGATCGACGAGCGGCTGGGCAACAACGTCATCGAGTTCGAGCACCTGAACAAGGCGTTCGGCGACCGCCTGCTGATCGAAGACCTGTCGTTCAAGCTGCCGCCCGGCGGCATCGTCGGGGTGATCGGGCCGAACGGCGCCGGCAAGACCACCCTGTTCAAGATGATCACCGGCCAGGAGACGCCGGACGGCGGCAAGATCGCGGTCGGCGAGACGGTGAAGCTCGGCTACGTCGATCAGTCGCGCGACGCCCTCGATCCGAGCGCCACGGTCTGGCAGGAAGTTTCGGGCGGCAACGACATCATCTATTTCAACAAGCGCGAGATCAATTCCCGCGCCTATTGCGCGGCCTTCGCGTTCAAGGGCGGCGACCAGCAGAAGAAGGTCGGCACCCTGTCGGGCGGAGAGCGCAACCGCGTCCACCTCGCCCGGACCCTGAAGGGCGGCGCCAACGTGCTGTTGCTCGACGAGCCGACCAACGACCTCGACATGGAGACCCTGCGCGCCCTCGAGGACGCGCTGGAGGATTACGCAGGCTGCGCGGTGATCATCAGCCACGATCGCTGGTTCCTGAACCGCATCGCGACGCACATCTTGGCCTTCGAGGGCGACAGCCATGTGGAATGGTTCGAGGGCAACTTCTCCGACTACGAAGCGGACAAGATGCGCCGGCTCGGGGCTGATTCGCTGATGCCGAAGAAGATCAAGTACAAGAAGTTTTCGCGATAGGTTTCGGTCCCGGCCTTCGGGCCGGGACCATTTGGGCCGATCCCAGGCCCTCGTCCCGATAGGCAGGGCCGCGACCGGGTTCTTCGCTCGCGACCGGCGCTGCGGCGCGTCTTGGAAGATCGGTGCCGGTTCGCGGATGAGGGGAATGCTGTGTTTCTCCTCCCCCCGGGACTACGGGTTACACGGGCTGGACGATCCATCTTCCGAAGGTTGAGCCCCCCTACGCGACGACCGAGGCGGTCATTCCGGGGCGCCGCAGGCGAGCCCGGAACCCAGAACCGCTTTCGGCGCAAGAGCTTGACACGTCGGCGTGTCTGGTTCCCGGGCTCCGCTTCGCGGCCCCGGGATGACGGCGCTTGGCCGCATCGATCCAGTCGCCGCTTGACGTCCAAAACCGAGCTGTCCGCCCGTTGAAAAGATGATGAGTCCCACCTGCGCAACCCGTCGCCGAATGGGATGAGCGCGCGTCGCGCCTTTCGATGACCGATGCGTGAACCCTGTAGCCCGTGCGGGAGAAGTTTGATCTGGCGACCCTCTCGAAAAGCGTCGCGTCGTCTTCCGCGTGCGCCGGATCAGGCGGCTCGCCCTCTCACGCCGAGAGGCCCCCTCATCCCAGGCGCCCCCGCGCCGCATCCAGCATCGCCTGAAGGCTCTGTGCCAGGGGGATCGCGGGCTGCCAGCCCGTGGCCGCCGTGAAGGCCGAGGGATCGCAGCCCTGGCTGCGGGCGCACGTCGGCCGGGTCCGGTCGGGCGCGACTTGCACGGTGAACGCCGCCTCGGTCAGGTCGCGGAACAGGTCGAGGATCGCCGAGACCGGCGTGACGATCCCGGTGCCGACGTTGAAGGTGCCGCCGTCGGGCAGGTCGTCGGCCCGGTCCAGGGCGCGCAGGCAGGCCGAGGTCACGTCCGACACGTCGAGGAAGTCGCGCGCCGCGGAGAGGTCCCCGGCCTCCAGGATCGGGGGGGCGAGGCCGCGCTCGATCCGCGCGATCTGTCCCGCGAAGGAGGCGGCCACGAAGGTCTCGCTCTGGCCGGGGCCGATGTAGTTCGAGGGCCGCAGCACGAGGTGCCGCACGCCGGCATTGGCCAGCACGTCGCGCAGAATGTACTCGCAGGCGCTCTTGGTGCGACCCGAGATCGTATCGGGCCGGGGCGTCACGGATTCGTCCGGCCGGGGCCTGTCGCGGAACGCCTCCCCGTACACCACCGTCGAGCTCAGGAAGATCAGGGTCGCCCGGGTCCGCGCCACGGCCTCGGCGAGGTTGAGGCTGCCCAGCAGGTCCGCCCGCCAGGCATAGGCCGGCGTCTCGCTCGACCTGGCGACCGACGCCAGGGCGGCCAGGTGGAACACGAAGGTCGGCTCGAACGCCACCACCGCCGCCGCGAGCCTGTCGGCATCGAACGGGTCGACATCCAGGCCGGCGACGCCGTCGAGGGGCGGAAGCGGGCGGCGGTCGATGCCCAGGATGTGGCTGCCGGGGGGAAGCCCCTGCCGCAGCGCCTCGAGCAGGCGGCGGCCGAGGAAATCGCCGGCTCCGGTGACGAGGACGCGCATGAACCCTGCCCTTCCCCGGCACCCACCGGGATCGATCCGGCGCCTCTATAACAGCGATCGTCGGCGATGTGCGCGGGCGCGATGCGACGCCAATCCGGATCAGCCCGGCTTCAGCGTTGCCGATGTCGGGCAGCCCCGCGCCGCATCACCCCGAAAAACGGCGCGTAGCGCACGGTCCCGATCGGCCGGAGGCCGAACGCCGGGCGGTCCGGAACAAAGGCGCGTGATCGGCGCGATCCGTCGCGGCATTGGTGTTTGGGTCAGTTATATTGCATTGCGGTGCACGTCCCGCGCCGACCCTGGCGAAAGAGCGTCCCGGTGATGGCTGCGTGAAAAGCCTCGACGACCTTGAGCGAGCGCCCATCAACGGCATGGCACCCGCGTCGGACCCGGCGCTGGTGCCCGAGCCAGCTCCGAAGAAGCCCGTCCGGGACGCCCGGGTCGACGTGCTGCGCGGCTTCGCGCTCCTGACGATCTTCATCGACCACATCCCGCGCAACGCGCCGGCGCTCTATACCCTGCACAATTTCGGCTTCTCGGATGCGGCCGAGATCTTCGTACTGCTGGCGGGCTACGCGTCTATGGTGGCCTATGGCGGCCTGTTCGGCCGGGCCGGGACGTGGCCGACCCTGGCGCGCATCGCCCGGCGCTGCCTGCGGATCTACCTGTTCCAGGCCGGACTGCTGCTCGCCACGCTGATCATCGTCCGCATCTGGATGGATCTCACCGGGCTGACGCCGCGCTTCGGCGTCGCGCCGCTGCTGCAGATGGGGCTGCTGCCCGGCCTCCTGCGCGGCCTCGTCCTCAACGCGCTGCCGAACTACCTCGACATCCTGCCGCTCTACATCCTGCTGCTGGCCCTGTTCCCGGCCATCTATTTCGGGTTGCAACGCGGGGTCTGGGGGGTGCTGGCGCTCTCGGGTACGCTATGGCTGGCCGCCAACGTCGATTCCCACCTGAACCTGCCAAACGCCGCCGCGGTGGACGACGGCTGGTACTTCAACCCGTTCGCCTGGCAGTTCCTGTTCGTGATCGGAGCCGTCCTGGCGATGGCGGTCCGGGCCGGGAACGGCTTGCTCCCCTGGCGCAACTGGGCGGCCGCCCTCGCCTTCGCCTACCTGGCGTTCGGGCTGCTGCAGGGCGGCTCCTGGACGGACTGGGGCCTGCCGGATCTCCGGGTGCTGCCGATCGGCCCGCCGGACAAGGGCCATGTCGCGCCGCTGCGCCTGCTGCACATCCTCGCGCTGACCTACCTGATCTTCAGCGCCCCGGCCGTCCGGCGCCTCTCCGGTTGGCACCGGCTGCGGCTGATCGATGCCTGCGGCCGACATTCCCTGGAGATCTTTGCCGCCGGCTGCCTGGCGGCCCTGATCGGGCGGATCCTCTACCGCACCTTCGACACGGCGTGGCCACTCCAGATGGCGGTCAACCTCACCGGACTCGCGGTGATGCTCGGGCTCGCCAAGGTGCTGGACACCCGGGCAAGCCCGCGTCGCGTCACACGCTCAAGGCGCTGAGCGCGCGCAACCCGCTGGCTTGGTCATCGTAGCGGTGGGCGTCGCCGATCATCGCGCCGTTGGCATCGGTGATGTACCAGCCGCTCAGGGGCCGATCCGTCGAGCGATCGTGGAAGTCGATATAGGTGACTTTCAGCATGGCGCGCTCCCACCTCGTTCAACGTGTTCGATGTCGTGAAGACGGAACGGACCGGGCCCAGCCCTGTTCCGCCCCGGATCATGCACGGTAACAGGGGTCGGAACGATGTCGCGGATGCGCCGCAAGGGCGACCTCCCGGAGAAGGTGTGCGCCCAATGCGGCCGCCCCTTCGCCTGGCGCAAGAAGTGGGAGCGGGTCTGGGACGAGGTGCGCTACTGCTCCGACCGCTGCCGGAGCGACGCCAAGGCCGGACGCGCCCCGAGCGCGACCGGGCGCTGAGCGTCAGGCGTCCTCGGCGGCCCGCAGCGCGGCCGGGGTGTCGATATCGAGCGCGGTCCCCGCATCGCCCGGGATCTCCAGGATGTCGGAGCGGTCCCGGAGCAGCGGTCCGGCGCCACGGTCGCCGGTGAGCTGGCCGATGTCGGCGGTCAGACGGCGCAGATTGAGCAGCACCGGGTTTCCGCGAAGGCTGTTCAGAACAGGGACGACGGCCGCCACAGAACGCGAAGACTCTTCGAAGGCTGCGGCCAATCGGTCGATGTGATCCGCGAAGATCCGCGGCATATCGCCGAGCACGATGACGGCTGCTTCGCAGTTGCGCGGGAGCGCCGCCACGCCCGCACGCAGCGACGTCGCCAGCCCGGCGCGGAAATCCGGGTTCTCGACCAGCACCACATCGAGCCCGGAGAGCGCCCTCCGCACGGCGTCGGCATGGGCGCCGAGTACCACCACCACCGGGCGCGGACCGGCCGCCAGGGCGGCCTCGGCCGCGTGGCGGACCAGCGGGAGGCCGTCGAGCAGCGCCAACATCTTGGGCTCCGGGCCGAACCGGGTTCCAAGGCCCGCCGCCAGCAGGACGGTGCCGATCTCAGACATCGGCATCAGCCGCCTCGCCGCCGGCCCGAGGCTGCGGCCGCGAGACGATCTCCATCAGCAGGCCACCAACCCCCAGGGCGACGATGTCGGCCCGCGTCACGGGCAGGTCCGCCAGCAGCCGGTGCAAAATCCAGTCGAAGCCGTTCTCCTTGGGCGAGCGGGCACAGCCCGGCGCCCCGACTACCGGCACGCCGGCCCGGCTGCCGACCAGGAGCAGGTTCCCAGGATCGACCGGCATGCCCAGATGCTCCACCCCCCCCCCCGCGGCCGCGATACCGGCCGGGATCACGTCGCGCCGGTCGGCGATGGCCGAGGCTCCGAACACGACCACTAGATCCACGCCCGCGCCGTCGATCGCCTCGATCAGCGCCCCCGCCACGGCCCCGGCCGTGTGCGCCACGCGATTCTCGAAGACGATCGCGGCGCCGGCCGGTGCGAGGCGCTCGGCCAGGACGCGGAGCGTCCGATCGATGGTGGTCTCCTTGAGGCTCGGCAGGCGGGTCGAGACCACGCCCACACGCCGGCGGCGGTAGGGTGCCACCGCCAGCGCTCCGCCGGTCTCGGCCGCGCAGGCCCGCGCGAGGACCGCACCCGGTACGGCGTACGGAATGATCTTCACGGTGGCGACCATCTCGCCCTCGACCACCGGCTTGAACGGCGGCAAGGTCGCCACCGTCACCGCCTCGTCGACGGCGTTGACCGCGTCGATCCAGGCCGGCGCCAGGGTCAGGACCCCAGCGGTTTCGGCGAACAGGTTGCAACGGCCGGTGAAGGGGGCCTCCGCGCGCAGGTTCGGCCCGCGCAGATGCGCGGCGAGCCGGGCTGCGGCCGCGTCCTCGCCGACGTCATCAGGTTCGAGGGCGGCAGCGACGATCTCCGAGAGGCCCGCCCGGGCCAAGCTGGCAGCCGCCTCCTCGGGGATCACCGCGCCCTTGCGCAGGGTGACGCCGTCGCGCCGCACGGTATGGGCGCTGATCAAGCCGGCAGCCTCGGCGACCGGCACGGGACCGAACCTCACGCGGCCTCCGGACGCGGGACCTGGCGGAGCGTCGCGACGACCTCGGCCAGCACCGCCAGCGCAATCTCGGCTGGGCTCACCGCCCCAATGGCGAGCCCGATCGGCGCCCGAATCTGGCCGATCTGCTCGGATGAGAAACCGGCCTCCGCGAGCCTTGCGGCGCGGGCTGCATGAGTCTTCCGCGAGCCCAGCGCCCCGACATAGAAGCACCCGGCGGACAGGGCCGCCTTCAGAGCCGGATCGTCGATCTTGGGATCGTGGGTCAGCGCAGCGAGCGCGCAGTAGCGATCGAGGGGTGCCACGCGGCCCCCAAGGGCGGCATCGGGCCACTCGGCCACGAGGTCGACACCCGGAAAGCGCTCCGCGCTCGCGAAGGCGGTACGCGGGTCGATCACGGTGAGGGCGAGGTCGAGGCCGGCCGCCATGGGCGCCATCGCTTGCGAGATGTGGACGGCGCCGATCACCACGAGACGAACCGGAGGCACCTGCACGGTCAAGAAAACCTGCCGGCCGTCGATTTCGACCAAGCCGCTCTTGCCCGAGGCCATATGCCGGCGCAGACCCTCCGCCGACGGATCAGCGGCTATTTCGTCCTCGCGAACGAGGCGCTGCGTCCCGTCGGCCAGATCGGTGACCAGGATCGCGGCCCGGCGCGCGGCGCACTCGGCGTTGAGGCTGTCCAGAATCTCGGTGCGCATCAGTCGACCCGCTCGACGAACACCCGGATTCGGCCACCGCAGGACAGCCCGGCCCGCCATGCGGTCTCGTCAGCGACGCCGAATTCGAGGATGCGCGGCGTTCCGGCCTCGATCACCTCGATCGCCTCGGTAATTACGGATCCCTCGACGCAGCCGCCCGAGACGGAGCCAAGGAAACTGCCGTCTCCATCGACCACGAGGTGGCTCCCGACGGGTCGCGGCGCCGAGCCCCAGGTCTCGATCACGGTGGCGAGCGCCACGGCGCGCCCGTCCCGCCGCCAGGATGCGGCGGCGGCGAGGATGTCTGTATCGGTGCTGAGCATGGCCCTCGAGACCTTCGGCCGGCGGGTGCCCCCCGCCACCAACAGGTATGGCCCGGGCGGCGCCGTGCAAGGCGCCGCGCCGCCCAGGATCGTGACGGCTCCATCAGCGGCCACCAAGCGTGGAGATCAGACCGCCCTCGGGGCAGCCCGGGATGCCCGCACCGCCGTCAGCGCGCCGGCTACGATCAGCAGGCAGGCCAGCGCCAGGGCCGGGCCCGGGCTGGCGTAACTGGTCGCCACGAGGATCAGTGTCGACAGCACCGGCGCCGCGTAGGCCGTGACGCCGAGCAGGCGGACGTCGCCCCGCTTGCAGCCGATGTCCCAGAGATAGAAGGCGGCCCCCACCGGCCCGATCCCGAGAAGCAGCACCGCCCCCCATTGCGTCGCGTCCGCCGGCCAGACCGTGGTCTCGAAGGCGAGATGACAGGCCAGGCTCAGCGCCGCCGTGACGAGGCAGAAGCCCGCGACCGCGTCGGTCGGCACCTGGCCGACCCGGGCCGACAGCACCGAGTAGCCGGCCCACACGAAGGCCGCCGCCAGGGAGGCGGCGTAGCCAGGCAGCGCGCCCGCGGCGAAATCGAGGTTGCCCCGTCCGAGGAACAGGGCGGCGACGCCGGCCAGACCGAGCACCGCCCCGGCGAGATGTCCGGCGCGCAAGCCGCCCGAGCCCGGCAGCCGGGCGGAGAACAGGACAATCAGCAGCGGCCAGAGGTAGTTGATGAGCCCGGCCTCGGCCGGCGGCGCCAAGCGCAGGGCGCTGAAATAGAGGGCGTGATAGCCGAACAGCCCCCCGACTCCGAGCAGCCAGACCGGCCAGGGCTGGAGCAGAGCGCGGGCCCTGGCGGGACGACGGATCCAGGCGGCGCAGCCGCACAGGCCGCCGATCCAGAAGGTCATGGCGGCGAGCTGGAACGGCGGCACCCTCCCGGAGGCCGCGGTAAACAAGGCGAGCAGCGACCACAGCAGGATCGCCCCGAAGCCCGCGAGGGTGGCGGTGGAGCGCGATATGTCGCGGGTCGCGGATGACGCTGTTCGGCTCATGGATCGCAGCTACCATGCGAAATCGTGAGTCGGCGAGACGGGGTCACGGCTCTGTCACCGTCCGGTCTTACGGGCAGCAGGAACCGGGAGAACTGTCGATGCGCACGATCCTAGCCGTCCTCGGGCTGCTGCTGGCGGGTGGGTCGGCATTCGCCGGCGAGGGGGTGCAGCTCGGGCCGCGTCCATTCTACCTCGTCGACCAACTGAAGCCCGGGCCGCTCAAGGATCACCTGGCCGGTTGCGGCGTCGACCGGCCCTACACGCCGCGAACCTTCTCGATCTCGCACCGGGGGGCGCCCCTGATGTTTCCGGAGCATACCCGCGAGGGGCTGCTCGCGGCCTACCGGATGGGGGCCGGGATCATCGAGTGCGACGTCGCCTTCACCAAGGACCGCCAGCTGGTCTGTCGGCACAGCCAGTGCGACCTGCACACGACCACGGACATCCTGGCCCGGCCGAACCTTGCGGCGAAGTGCACGAAGGGTTTCGAACCGGCCGACCCGGCCACGGGCCGCAAGGCTTCGGCCAAGTGCTGCACCAGCGACCTGACCCTCGACGAGTTCAAGTCGCTCAACGGCAAGATGGACGCGGCCGACCCGGAGGCGACAACGCTGGCCGGCTACATGAATGCCACGCCGCGCTGGCGCACCGACCTCTACGCCACCACCGGCACGCTGATGTCCCACAAGGAGTACATCGCCCTGGTGAAGGGGATGGGGCGCAAGTTCACGCCGGAGCTGAAGGCGCCCCAGGTCGCGATGCCGTTCGAGGGCAACTACACCCAGGACCAATACGCCCAGCAGCTGATCGACGAGTACAAGCAAGCCGGAATACCGGCCTCCGATGTCTATCCGCAGAGCTTCCAGCTGCGGGACATCCTGTATTGGCTGGAAAAGGATCCGGATTTCGGCCGCCAGGCGATCTTCCTCGACGACCGGGACGAGACCACCAAGGGCTTCAACCCGGAGAAGCCGGAGACCTGGAAGCCCGGCATGGCCGAACTCTCCGCCAAGGGCGTGAAAATCCTGGCGCCGCCCCTGTGGATGCTGGTGCGTCCCGGGCCTGAGGGCGCCATCGAGCCCTCGAGCTATGCGAGGGAGGCCAAGAAGGCCGGTCTCGGTCTGATCGCCTGGTCGCTGGAGCGGTCGGGCCCGCTCAAGGAGGGCGGCGGCTACTACTACCAGTCGGTAAAACCGGTGGTGACCGGCGATGGCGACATCCTGCGGTTGCTGGACGTGCTGCACGGGCAGGTTGGCGTGCTCGGGGTGTTCTCGGACTGGCCGGCGACCACGACGTTCTACGCCAATTGCGTCGGCGCGCCTTGACCCGTCCGGAGCGCGGGTCCGTCGGGAACGGGGCTAAGCCCTTGGTTCGACGCGCTTGCTGACGCCGGACCGGTATCCGCTTCGGCGGCGAGCACCGCCGCTCAAGCGGCCCAGAGGGCGACCAGGGAGAACAGGCCGGCCATCAGAACGTTGACCAGGAGGAGGCTGGCGAGGATCAGGGCGAGCGTCATGGCGGTCTCGGGAGCGTCGATTCAGCGAAGCTAAGGGGGGCGTGACCGGCCAGACTTCGGAGAAGTGAGCCGGCCGTTCCGGCTTCCCTTCGCGTAGCCCGCGAAGGGAAGCCGGTCAGGGGTGTGCCAGCAGCAAAACCATGTCGAACAGCTCGCCGAACTTCACCGGCTGCCAACCGAGGCGGCGGGCGACCAGCGCGTAGCTCACGCTGAGCACGGACGCGCAGCCGAAAAGAGCCAGGATGAACAGCACGATGTCGCCGGTGATGAATCCGGTCGCGGTGCCGACCAGGGCGGTGGCGATGAAGATGATCCGGCCCGCCTTCTGCGGGCCGCGGGTGGTGACGTCGGGCAGGGTGGTGACATCGGGCAAGGTGGTGCCATCGGACATGGGAGTCTCTCCGGATCGGGATCAGCGGGCGCGGCAGTTCGGGCCGAACCAGGTCATGGTCCGGCGGTCCATGCCGCCGTCCGAGGCGGCGCCGCAGACGGGAAAGCGGGGGTCGCCGCTGCGCTGCAGGCTGATCTGCTTGTAGAGATCCTGCTGCGCCTCCCGGCGGCGGGTCTGCGCGGCGAACTGGGACTGCCAGTACAGGTCCCGGTTCGCCTGGGTCAGCGCGCGCTGCTGGTGTAGGTCCATCGTGCACTGGGCAAACGCATCGGTGCCGGGCTCGAAGCCGAATTCGTAGCACTGGCCCTGATCCATCGCGTGCCGTTCCTGCGGGGTGACGCAGGCGGCGAGGCCGAGGGCACAGGCCGCGGCGAGACCGAGCTTGGCCAGCATCGCGACGCCGCGTGCATCGACCGTCCGGTCGGCGGCAAGAGTTTCACCGGCATCGCGCTTGGTGAATGGGGTGTTCATCGTATCGGGGCCTTCGTTCTTGCTGGCGCGAACAACCACGCCGGGCCGAAACGAGACCTATCCGGGACAGCTCGAATTGTTCGTGTTCCGGAGCACCTGTGCGATTCCGCGCGTCCGACCCCGCAATGCACAGATCCACGCGCGGTCTGATGGGATCTACGGTGTGAAAAAAAATCCGTGAGGATCGCGTGGATTTCGTTCCGCCCACCGGCGCGCGTTTGACAAAGATCCTGCGAGGCTCAGGTCAAACCGGTGTTTGTGCAGATCATACGTGCTGTGATCGCTCTGAAGTCCGAGCGTCTTACGAGCAGCTACCCGGTCATTCCGGGACCGCGAAGCGGAGCCCGGAATCCAGAAACTCAGGTCCATGATGACCTTGCACCGGCGGCGGCTCTGAGTTCCTGGCTCGCCTGCGGCGCCCCGGAATGACAAGGCGGCTTATCCTGCCGGCCGTGTGTCGCCGATCGAAGATGAGATCTGACCGGAAGCACGAACACAAAGAAACGCCGCGCGGCCCGGCAGGGCGGCGCGGCGTCGGAGATCGATGTGGCGGCCCGGCAGAGCCGGACACGCCCGTCGCACCGAAAAAAAATCAGACGAAGTGCTGGCCGCCGTTCACGGTGAGCGTCGAGCCGTTGATGAAGCCGGCCTCGTCGCTCGCCAGGTATTCCACCGCATGGGCGATCTCTTCCGACTTGCCGAGGCGGCCGGTCGGGATCGTCGCGATGATCTTGTTGCGGATCTCCTCCGGCACCGCCATCACCATGTCGGTGGCGATGTAGCCCGGCGCGATCACGTTGACGGTGATGCCCTTGGAGGCGCTTTCCTGGGCGAGCGCCTTGGCGAAGCCGATCACGCCGGCCTTGGCGGCCGAGTAGTTGGTCTGGCCGGCCTGGCCCTTCTGGCCGTTGATCGACGAGATGATGATGATCCGGCCGAAGCCGCGGCTGCGCATGCCCTCGATCACCGGCCGGGTGCAGGTGAACACCGAGTCCAGGTTGGTCTTGATGACCGCCTGCCACTTGGCGAAATCCATCTTGTGGAAAGCGCCGTCGCGGGTGATGCCGGCATTGTTGACCAGAACCTCGACCGGGCCGAGCTCGGCCTCGACCGCCGCGATGCCGGCCTGGCAGCTCTCGTAGTCGCCGACGTCGAACTTGAAGACCGGGATGCCGGTCTCGGCCTTGAAGGCCTGGGCCGCCTCATCGTTGCCGGCGTAATTGGCAGCGACCTTGTAGCCCTTGGCCTGCAGGCCCTTCGAGATCGCGGCACCGATACCGCGGGTACCGCCCGTCACGAGCGCGACGCGTCCTTGAGACATTGTTGTTTCCTCCTGTTCGCATCACGTGATGCCGCGTGCGGATGGCGTCCGCACGCGATTTTTTCTGAGTTAGGACTCAAGTCTATATTGGTGGACAGCCGGTCGTAACGAGCCGGTCACGGCCGCTCGAGGCACATGGCGACGCCCATACCGCCGCCGATGCACAGGGTGGCGAGGCCCTTCTTGGCGTCGCGCCGCTTCATCTCGTGCAGCAGGGTGACGAGGACGCGGGCACCGGAGGCGCCGATCGGGTGACCGATGGCGATGGCGCCGCCGTTGACGTTCACCTTCGAATCGTCCCAGCCCATGTCCTTGTTCACCGCGAGCGCCTGAGCCGCGAAGGCCTCGTTGGCCTCGATCAGGTCGAGGTCGGAGGGCTTCCAGCCGGCCTTCTCCAGGGCCTTGCGGGAGGCCGGGATCGGGCCGGTGCCCATCACCTTGGGATCGACGCCCGCGGTCGCCCAGGACTTGATCTTGGCGAGCGGCGTCAGCCCGCGCCGCTCCGCCTCGGAGGCCGACATCAGCACCAGCGCGGCGGCGCCGTCGTTCAGGCCGGACGCGTTGGCGGCCGTCACCGTGCCCTCCTTGGCGAAGGCGGGCTTGAGCTTGGCCATCGCTTCCACGGTGGCGCCGTCACGGATGTACTCGTCGGTGTCGACGATCGTGTCGCCCTTCTTGCCGGGGATCGTCACCGGGACGATCTCGTCCTTGAACCGGCCCTCCTTGCGGGCGGCCTCGGCCTTGTTCTGCGAGCGGGTCGCGAACTGGTCCTGCTGCTCGCGGGTGAGCTGGAACGCCTGGGCGACGTTCTCGGCGGTCTGGCCCATGTGGTAGCCGTTGAAGGCGTCCCAGAGCCCGTCCTTGATCATCGTGTCGATGAGCTTGAGGTCGCCCATCTTCTGGCCGCCGCGCAGGTACTGGGCGTGGGGCGAGAGCGACATCGATTCCTGGCCACCGGCCACGATCACGGTGGCGTCGCCGTTGGCGATCTGCTGCATGCCGATGGCGACGGTGCGCAGGCCCGAGCCGCAGACCTGGTTGAGGCCCCAGGCGGTGGCCTTCTCGGGGATGCCGGCCTTGATCGCGGCCTGCCGTGCGGGGTTCTGGCCGGCGCCGGCCGTGAGCACCTGGCCGAAGATCACCTCGTCCACGTCGTCGGGGGAAACCTTGGCGCGCTCCAGGGCGGCCTTGATCGCGGTTGCGCCGAGCTCGTGGGCCGGGACGGCCCCGAAGGCGCCGCCGAACGAGCCGACCGCGGTGCGCGCGGCCCCGACGATGACGATCTCTTCGCTGCCTGCCATGTGAACGTTCTCCTCTTACAAGCCGGCGCGCCTTCCTCAGTTCGGGCGCGCTCTAAAAGCCGGTCCCGCGATGAAGGGCTTGAGGTCGGCGAAGTCAAGGATCGAGCTTCGAGGGTCAAAACGCCCCGATGACGCGCCTGCGAGACTGAAATGGCCTGTGCGAAGGCCCGCACCCGGCATTATTCTGCGTTGAAGAGGTGCAGTTTGCTGTTTTCTGCGCCTGTGGAAGGCTTTAAGGTCCGTGCTGCGGGCGCGAAGACGATCCCCGCCGGGACGCGTCGCGCGTGCCTGCGACGCCCTGAGTCCTGAGTTCAGAAAGGCCGTTCCCGATGGCGGATACCGTCAAGGCCACCCAGACCGTCATCAAGAAATACGCGAACCGGCGCCTGTATCACACCGGCACCTCGACCTACGTGACGCTGGAGGACCTCTCCACGATGGTCCAGAACGGCGAGGACTTCGTCGTCTACGATGCGCGCGCGGGCGACGACATCACCCGGTCGGTGCTGACGCAGATCATCTTCGAGCAGGAGAACAAGGCCGGCGCCGAGAACCTGCTGCCGGTGGCGTTCCTGCGCCAGCTGATCCGCTTCTACGGCGACAGCATGCGCACGATGGTGCCGAGCTTCCTGGAATTCTCGATGGCGAACTTCGCCAAGGACCAGGACGGCCTGCGCGAGAAATTCGCCCACAGCTTCGGCCCGGCCGCGTTCCAGAACGCGATCGAGCAGTCGGTGCGCACCAACATGAACTTCTTCGGCGACGCCATGAAGATGTTCACCGGTTTCACGCCGCCCGCCGGCGGGGCTCAGCCCCAGGCGCCGCAGGGGGCCGCGCAAGGTGCCCAGGGGGCCCAGGGGGCCTATGCCGGCGGCGAGCTCGACGACCTCAAGCGGCAGATGCTGGAGATGCAGCAGCGCCTCGAGGACCTGGCCAAGAAGTAATCTTGGCCGTGCCAAAACCAATCACTCCGGCCGGTCCTAAGCGTTTTTGACAAGTTGACGGACCATTAACGCCGGCCCCACGTTTGCAACATGCGCACGGTGACGTGCAGGGGATGTTGCGATGGCGCGGATCGGGACAGTAGGCCGGGCCGGTGCAAACTGGACGAGCAGGCCCGCGCAATCCGCGGGTGCTGCGGCCGGGGCGACGACGGACGCCGTCTCGCCGGCTCGGGCACTGGTGGTGGTCGATGGGGGACGGCGCGAGGCGCGCGCCACGATCCTGATGCCGGACCGATTCGGTAGCGGCAGTGCCTGTTCGGGATTCGTGGCTCAGCTACTGATCGCCAGCGACCCGACCCTCCGGCCGTCGCGGCTGGAACGCACGAAGGCGGCCGCGGCCCGTTACGCAGAGACCGCTCGGCGGCTCGCGTAAGTTTCTGTTCTCGCCCGCGCCGTCATCGCGAGCGCAGCGACGCGACCCGACGCTGCGCCACGTTCGAAGGACACCCGCTGGCCGAGGTCGCTTCCCTGAGCGCGCAGGGACCGGGCGCGGGCGGTGAGCCTGACGCCCATTCCAGCCCCCGCCCCGTACGGTGAGGCGCCCGCTTCGCGAGCGCATCCCGGAGACGAGGCTGTTGGTCGGACCGATGAAGGATCGGACCGGTCGAGACGCTTACGCCTCGACGGACTTCACCTTCAGCACCTGGCGGCCGCGGTACATGCCGGTCTTCAGGTCGATGTGGTGCGGACGGCGCAGCTCGCCCGAATCCTTGTCCTCGACGTAGGTCGGCGCCTTGAGGGCGTCGGCCGAGCGGCGCATGCCGCGACGGGAGGGGGAGGTCTTTCGCTTCGGAACGGCCATGGCAGAAGTCCTTCGTGATGCCGCGGGCAAAGCGGCGCGCGAGCGGCTCCTCGATCGAGGATCGCCTCGCACACCGCGGGATACGGATGAGGGCGCGCTTATAGCGTCGGCGCCGGCCCGTGGCTAGGGGTGCGGCGACACAACCGTTAAGCCCGGGTTCAAGTCGCCGGGCCCAGATCTGGCGGACGGCGCCGCGCTGCGGGTCGTACCCCTCGGGAGATCCGCCATGGCTTCCTCCAAAACGACGTTTGCCGTCCTCGCCCTGCTCTCGAGCCTGATGGCGGCGCCAGCCCTCGCGCAGGCTCCGCAGACATCGAGCCCCGCGACGCCGACCGCCCCCGCCAGGCCGACCGCGCCGAGCGCGCCGGTCGCCGGGCCGCCGAACGCCGCCAAGGGCGCGCTGCTCGACCTCAACAGCGCCAGCGCCGCCGACCTCGACGCCCTCCCGGGCATCGGCGCCGCCCGCTCCGCCGCGATCATCAAGGGCCGGCCCTATCGCGGCAAGGACGACCTCGTCTCCAAGAAGATCATCCCGCAGAGCGTCTACGACGGGATCAAGGACAAGGTCATCGCCAAGCAGAAGTAATCGCTCACTCGGCGATCGCGCCCTGGGGCATGGAGAAGCCCGGGGGCGCCTTCTGGGTGGCCTCCTTCGGCGCCGCGCGCCGGACGGGGGCCTTCTTCCTGGCCTGGGGCTTCGGCGCGGCCTTGACGGCGGGGGGATCCTCGCAGGCACGGAACGCGAGCTGCGCCAGGGTCGAGCCCTCCTCGGCCACGATGGTGATCGGGTCCGCCAGGATCGGCAGGGACGGCTGCCAGCGGATCGGCCCGCCGAGCATCGCCTCGATGGTGGCCGGCGCCGTGCCGCGCCGCAGCGTGGCGAAATCGGGCCCGTACGCGGTGGCGACCTTACCGGCGATCACGACCTGCAGGACCTCGTTCACCTCCGGGGTCAGCGGCCGGAGCGGGTTCGTGGTCCGCACCTGCCCGGCCCGGGTCACGACCATCTTGAACCCCTTGCCGCCCTCGTAGCGCGCCGCTCGGGCCCCGCAGGGCTGCTCGACCGGCGGAGCGGCGGCGGTGGGATCGGGTGCCGGCGCCGGCTCGGCCGGAGCGGGCGGCTTCGGCGCGGGTGCCGGAGCCTGGGCGGGTGCCGGAGCCTGGGCGGGGGTCGTCGCCTGCGGCGGCGTCGGGCCCGGCGCGGCATGGGGCGCCGACAGTCCGGCCGGCAGGAAGGCGAGCAGCAGACCGGCCGCCCCAGGATACAGCCTCATCGGTCCGCCTCCGGCTGATCGCGCCGCGGCGGCTCGATCCGGCCGGTCCTATCGAGGGCTCTGATCGGTTGCAATTCGATCGCTTCCAAATCGAGTACGCGTGGGTCGAGCAGGTGGGAGTCCGGAACGCGCGGGTCGAGATCCTGCGCCGCGCGGTCGATCGGGCTGATGCGCGGGCCGACCGAGCCGATCACCAGCTCCTCGTCCTCGACGTCGAGTTCGGAGCCCATGCGCAGAGGTTCGCGCCGGCCCCGGGCCGTCATGGCGGCGACCGCAAGTCCCGCGACGACGAAGGCCACTATAGCCAGGATGATCAGCAGGCGCTCCATCAGGCGGGAACCTCTAACCCGCCCGAAGGCCCGTCGTCACCCCGTACTCGGCGGAACAACGACCGCATGCGGGATCGGACCAGGGCGCGACGGGGCGTTCCCGCCCCGCCGGAGGACCCTCAGGCGGCCATGCGCCGGCAGGTCTCCGCGCAAGTCCGGCACGCCCGCACGCAATCGTCCATGTCGCCCACCGCCTCGCAGGAGGCCGCGAAGGCCGCGCAGATCTCGGCGCAGGCCCGGCACTGGTGGCGGTGCACCGCGCTGCCGATCACCATGAGGTGCGCGCAGGCCCGGCAGGTCTCGGCGCAGGAGAGCATCAGCCGGACATGCTCCGGCTCGACATGGGGGCCGCCGGCCTCGACGCACGGGTTCGTCATCATGCCGAGGCAGGTCTGATAGCATCGCAGGCAAGCCTCGATGCAGGTCTGCAGGTCGGCGTTCGCGGTGTGGGCCATGCCGGTTCCTCACGCTGCACCCCGGGGCTAATGCGCCCGGTCCGCGGCGGTTCGCCCACACGCCGGGGCGGACGGCCTGACGGAACGCTCCTTGCGTGTGGCGCTGGGCCGGGTAGACGCGAGCGAGCCGGAGTCGGGACCGATCCATGCAGCACGAGTCGAGTCGCGAGCCGGAGGAGCTGGAGAGGCATCTCCTGGGCCTGATCGAGAGCGCCCGGGAGCAGGCCCGGGAGGACCCGTTCCGCAACCCCGTCCTGGCCGTGACGCTCGCGATCACCCGCCGGTTCGACCGCAACGAGATCGCGGCCGACGACCTCGACGGCCTGTTCGAGCGGCTGCGCGCCCCGGCCCTGGCGGCCCGGGCGGAGCGGCTGCGGGGCTATGTCGGGCTCGAAGCCGGGCCGGCCGACGCGGATGCCGCGATCCCCGCGCGTCTGGTCGCCGCCGCCCCCGGCGGACCGGACGGCGTCTCGACCTTCGCGGCCTTCATCCACCGCATCGCCTTCGCGGTGGTGTTCACGGCGCATCCGACCTTCGGCATGCCGCGCGCCGTGGCGACGCTGCTGGCACAGGCCGCCAGCCTGCCCGACGCGGCCGCCCGCGCCGACCTGATCGCCCGCGCCGCCGCGCTCTCCACCCGGCCGGACGCGCCGATCACCCTCGACGTCGAGTTCGAGCAGGCCTGCGCGGCGGCCAACAACGGACGGCTCGCCCTGGACGCGTTCAACGGTGCCCTGCTGGACGCCGCCCGCACCCGCTGGCCCGAAAGCTGGACCGATCTGACCCCCCGCCCCTTCGCCATCGCCAGCTGGGTCGGCTGCGACACCGACGGGCGCACCGACATCGGCTGGTGGGACACCCTGCGCTACCGGTTGATCTCCAAGCGCATGCAGTTCGACCGGGTGATGCGCGACCTGCCCGACACCGCCGCCTGCCGGGAGGTCCGGGCGTTGGCCGCGGAGGCGCTCGCCGCGGTCAACCGCCAGCTCGCGGTCGCCCCCCGGCTCGGCGACAAGCCGTCGCTCGAAGCGGTGCACCGGTTCGCCCTCGCGCTGATCATCGAGCGCGAGCGCGCCCAGACCGATGCCGGCGCCCTGGTCGCCGGGCTCACCGCCGCACTCGAGGGCGCCGACGCCGCCGACAAGCGGGCGATCGCGATCCTGCGCTCGGGCGTGGCCACCCACGGCCTCTCGAACGCCCTGCCGCATTTCCGGCTGAACGCCAGCCAGATCCACAACGCCGTGCGCCGGGTGATCGACCTGGAGGGCGAGCCGACCGATTCCGCCCAGCGCCGCTCGCATCTGGCGACCATCCACAGCCTGCTCAACGACGTCCGCCCGGTGGCGGTGGATTTCGGCGCGCTGGCCGCCGAGCGGGCCTCGGCCGCCCGGCTGATGATGACCATCGCCCAGATCCTCAAGCACGTGGACGGCACCCACCCGGTGCGCTTCCTGATCGCCGAGACCGAGACCGGCTACACCCTGCTGGCCGCCCTGTGGCTGGCCCGCCATTACGGCATTGCCGACAAGCTCGAGATCACGCCCCTGTTCGAGACCGCGAGCGCCCTGGAGCAGGGCATCCGGGTGCTCGACGACGCCCTGCGCAACCCGCACTGGCGGCAGTACCTCAAGCGGATCGGCCGGCTGACGGTGCAGTTCGGCTACTCGGATTCCGGCCGCTATGTCGGTCAGCTCGCCGCCACCTTCTGGATCGAGCGGCTGCGCCTGCGCATCAACGAGATGCTGGTCCAGAACGGGCTGGCCGATGTCGAACTCACGATCTTCGACACCCACGGCGAATCGATCGGCCGGGGCGCCCACCCGACCTCCCTGCGCGACCGCCTGGCCTATCTCGCCCCCGAGGACGCCCGCGACCGCGCCCGCAAGGCCGGCCTCAAGGTGCGGCTCGAATCGAGCTTCCAGGGCACCGACGGCTACCTGCTCTACGGCACCGAGGCGCTGGCTCAGGCGAGCGTCGCCCGCATCGCCGAGCACGTCTACGCCCTCGACATCGCCGAGGACGACAGCTTCTCGGATTACGCGCTGAACGACACCGCGGCGGGGAGCGACGCCAAGGACGACCCGATCTACTCGGAGCCGGACTTCGCCCTCGAATTCTTCACCGCCGCCCGGCAGGACATGGAGGCCCTGGTCGACGATCCGGGCTACGCCGCCCTGCTCGGCACCTTCGGCCCGAGCCTGATCGACCGCACGGGCTCACGCCCGGTGGCACGCCAGACCGACAACGGCGGGCCCGCGCGCATCACCCATCCGACCCAGATGCGGGCGATCCCCAACAACGCGATCCTGCACCAGCTCGGTTTTCTGGCCAATTCCCTCCACGGGATCGGCCGGGCCGCCCAGCGCGGCCCCGACCTGTTCCGCGACATGCGGCGGGATTCGGTGCGCTTCTCGCGGGCATTCCGGCTGGTCCAGCACGCCGCCGCCTTGGGCGACCTCGACGTGCTGCGCGCCTATATCGACACCCTCGACCCGGCGGTCTGGCTGGAGCGGGCCCGGCGCACCCAGAAGGATTTCCGCCGGGAGGAGCTGGTGGTGATCGCCGGCGCCCTGGAGCGCCTTGACCTCGCATCGTCCCTGCGCGGCCTGTTCGGCCGCCTGACCCGCGACTGGCTGGCGCTCACCACCGCCGCCCCGGACCTGCCCGGCATGTCGGCCCGCCTGACCCTGCTGCACGCCCTGCGGCTGGCGCTGATCCACCGGATCTGGTTCCTGGCGGTGCACATCCCGGGCTTCCGCCCGCAGGCCGGCATCTCCCGCGAGCAACTGCTGGAACGCGTCCTGCGCCTCGACATCGACGGTTGCCTGACGCTGCTCGACGCGATCTTCCCGATCACCCCGGACCCGACGCTCGGCCTCAACTTCGGCGAGCCCGCCGGCCCCCGGGATGTCGGCACCTACGAGGCCGAGCACGCCAACCTGTTCCAGCCGATCCGCCGCCTGTTCGACCAGGTGCGGGAGATTTCGGGGATGATCCAGCACGAGGTCGGGGCGTTCGGGTAGAGCGCTCGCCGCCGAACTTCATGCCTGTTCGGCGGAAGCGCGCGCATCGCATCAAGCATTGGGAGCCGTCCCCGATCGCAACGCGATCCGGAACGGCCCCGGGCGGCCAGGCGCCGCGTCGTCAGCGGAACAGGTTCGCGGGCACCGGCGGGTTCGCGTGGAGCAGGGTGATCGTCACCCGCCGGTTCGGCGCGAGGTAGGGATTGTCGGGGTAAACCGGCTCGGTGTCGGCGCGTCCCACCACGGAGGTGAAGTTGTCGTTGGGAACCCCGGACCCCGCCAGGATCTCGCGCACGGCGAGCGCGCGCCCGGCGGTGAGATTCCAGGGCTCGATGACCCGCGCCGAGCCCGGGCGCGTGGCGGACGTGTGGCCGGTGACGGACAGGCGGTTGGGCAGCTGACGCAGGGCGGGCGCGAGCGTCTCCAGGACGCGACGGGTGCGCTCGTGGGGCTCGACGGAGCCCTCGCGGAACATGGAGCGGCCGTCCTGGTCCACGAGGGACACGTTCACGCCCTCCTTGGTCGGCTCGATCACGATGTTCTTCGACAGCTCGGCGATGTCGGGCAACGTCTGGAGCGCCTGCCGGAGGCTGGCGATGGCGCTGTAATCGGCCTGCACGCTGGCGGCCTGGCGGCTGGCATCGAGATCGCTGGTGCGGCCCGGAGTGGTCGCGCGCGTCGTATCCTCCCGCTCGACCGAGCCCCTCGCTGCGTCGCGGGGCGTGGACGCCTTGTTGCCGGACGTGTCGAGGGCGGTGCCGTACAGCATTCCGCCCGCGCCACTGGTCGCGGGGCTCGACGCCGAAGGCGCGAAGTATTCCGCCAACCCGTTCTTCTGCTCCTGGGTCGTCATGCTGATCAGCCACATCAGCAGGAAGAACGCCATCATGGCGGTCACGAAGTCCGCATAGGCGATCTTCCAGGCCCCGCCATGGTGCGCATGACCGGCCTTCTTGACCTTCTTGATGATGATCGTGGTCATCGGGTCCCTGCTGGCGGTTGGGTCAGATCTGAGCGGGCAGAGCGGCGGTTGCCGCTTCCACTTCGTTGAAGGTCGGGCGGACGTCGCTCATCAGAGACTTGCGGGCGAATTCCACCGCCATCACCGGGGGCTGGCCGCCGATATGGGCGAGCAGACCCGCCTTGAGGGACAGGTAGTATTTGGACTCCGCCTCGAAGAGGCTCTTGAGCGACTGCGCCATGGGCCCGAAGAAGCCATAGGCGACGAAGACGCCGAAGAAGGTGCCGACCAGCGCGCCGCCGATCAGATGGCCCAGTACCTCCGGCGGCTCCTTGATCGCCCCCATCGTCTTGATCACGCCCAGCACGGCGGCGACGATGCCGAGCGCCGGGGTCCCGTCGGCGAGCGCCTGCATGGCCGAGACGACACGCTCCTGCTCCTGGTGGTGCGTCTGCAGTTCCTCATCCATCAGCGCGTCGATCTCGTAGACGTTGTTGGCGCCCAGCGTCACCATCCGCATGTAGTCGCAGACGAACTCGACAGCGTGATGGTTCGCGGCAAAGGTCGGGAAGGCGTTGAACAGCGTCGACTCGCCCGGATCCTCGATGTGCGGCTCGAGCGCCATCGCGCCCTTCGACTTCGCAAGCTTGAACAACGAGTACTGCATCCCCAGCAGCTCAACATAGCTCTTCTGCGTGTATTTCGGCCCCTTCACGAGCGTACCCAGCATGGCGGGCACGGCCTTGAGCACCGGCCCGGTATTGCCGATGACGAAGGCGCCGATCGCGGCACCGAGGATGATGACGAATTCGAACGGCTGCCACAGGACGAGCAGGTGGCCACCCATCGCCGCGTAGCTGCCGAAGACGCAGGCAAAGACGATCAATGTGCCGACGATCAGCCGCATAGTTTGCCATCCTTGCGCGGCGACAGGTACAAGCCATGCGACGCCGTTAATCATTGGCCATTCACTGATTAAGGTTAACAGCGCGTTTAGAGCCGCGACCGAAGGACTGGCGGATGTTTGGTGTGCGCGTTCGGTGGAGCGGGTTTGACCTGATCTGACCGGCGCGGCCGTGTCGCAGCGCGATCACGTCGGCTTTCACGCGTGGTCAGGCATGGCGGCCGACCCTGCCGCTCCGGCCCTGGAGCCGGCCCACGCTCCGCAACGCGTGCCCGCAAGCCGAGGCGGGACGTGCGCGGCGCCGTCGGGGGCCGGAACGTCCTGGCCGCACCGATCGCCCGGGTGCTCTCCCGGGACCTGCGCGATGCGTCGGGCGGCCGCGATAGCGAGGCGATGCGCCCGGAGCGCGGGACGGCGTTCGATTCCGCCACCCGCAAAGGCGGGGTACTGCCCTACGCGTCCCTCAAGCCGCCTCGACCCGCAGCACCGTCCCGGACAGCCCGGCCACCCGTACCCGTGCGCCCGCCGGTAGATCCGGTCCCTCGATCCGCCACAGCGTGTCGTCGAAGCGGATGCGGCCGGCGCCCTGGAGGATCGGCTCGGCGAGCACGCCCTCGCGGCCGATCAGGCCGCGGTCGGCGCGGTTGAGGGCGTCGCCGGGGCCCGTGCGGCGGTGCAGGCGCGTGGCGAGGCCAACCAGAAGGACGGCCGTGGCCGCGAACAGCAGGGTCTGGCCCTGCCAAGGCATCGGGATCAGCGCCGTGGCGAGGCCGGTCGCCACGGCGGCGAGGCCGAACCAGATCAGGAATACCCCCGGCGCCACGATCTCGGCGCCCGCCAGGACGAGGCCGCCGATCACCCAGCTCCAGGCCGGCCCGAGGGCTGCCAGGATCCCGAAGCCGTCGGTCATGGGGTTCCGGCCCGCGGGGCCGACACGTTGGGCGGCGAGCCGGCGCGCCGGGGCGGGGCAGCAGCCTCGCCGAAGACCGCGCGGGTGAGCTCGCCGATGCCGCCCAGCGTACCCGCGAGCGCCGCCGCCTCGATCGGCACCACGACCACGCGCTGGTTCGGCGCGGTGGCCAGCGCCCGCACCGCGTCCACGTATTTCTCCGCCACCAGAAAGTTCGCCGCCGCGATGTCGCCCTCGGCGATCGCCCGGCTGAGCATCCCGGTCGCCGCCGCCTCGGCCTCGGCGGAGCGCTCGCGCGCCTCGGCGTCGCGGAACGCGGCCTAGCGGCGGCCTTCCGCCTCCAGGATCGCCGATTGCTTGCGCCCCTCGGCCCGCAGGATCTCGGCGGCACGCTGCCCCTCCGCCTCCAGGATCGAAGCGCGCTTCTCGCGCTCGGCCTTCATCTGCCGGGCCATGGCGCCGGCGAGGTCGGCCGGCGGCACGATGTCCTTGATCTCGATGCGGTTGATCTTGACGCCCCAGGGCGCGGCCGCCGCGTCCAGCACCCGCAGCAGGCGCTCGTTGATCTCGTCCCGGTGGGCGAGCAACTGGTCGAGATCCATCGAGCCGACCACGGTGCGGATGTTGGTCATGGTCAGGGTGGTCATGGCGAGGTCGAGGTTCGAGACCTCGTAGGAGGCCCGGGCCGCGTCGAGCACCTGGTAGAACACCACCGCGTCGATCGTGACGCCGGCATTGTCGCGGGTGAAGGCCTGCTGGCTCGGGACGTCGACCACCTGCTCCATCACGTTCACCCGCCGGCCGACGCGCTCGACGAACGGGATGATCAGGCCGAGGCCGGATTCCAGGGTGCGGCTGTAGCGGCCGAACCGCTCGACCGTGAAGACGTGGCCCTGCGGGATCATCTTCACGCCGGCCGCCAGCGTGACCACCGCCAGCGCCGCCGCGCCGAGCGCGAACGTGCTCAGACCGATCGTGAGATCCATGAAGCCCCTCCCCGGCCGCACGGCGTCGACGGGCGGCTCAGATGCCAGCGTACCAGCTGAACCCGAGGCCCGCGACCATGCTGCCGCACCCGTGGCCGATGCCGTCGACGCGGTCCACAGCCTCGATGCTGGCGAGGTATTTCAAGGACTTGTAGCCGAGCTGGCGCTCGACCCGGAGGCGAACCGGGGCCCCGTGGGCCACCGGCAGGTCGGCGCCGTTCATGCCGTAGGCCAGGATCGTCTGCGGGTGCAGGGCGTCGAACAGGTCGTAGCTGTCCCACCAGCCGTCGACGCTGCGCATCACCACGTAGCGCGCCTCGGGGCGCATCCCGGCGGCGGCGAGCACCTGCGCGAGCGGGACGCCGGTCCACTGGCCGATCGCCGACCAGCCCTGCTCGCAGGAATGCAGCGTGATCTGCGTGCGCGCCGGCATCGCCTTCAGCTCGGCCAGGGAGAACGCGCGCGGCCGCGCGACGAGGCCCGTGACCGGCAGGCGCCAGTCCGAGAAGCCCTGCGCCTTCGAGCGGCGATAGGCCGGGTCGTCCGGGTCGGTGGTGTTGATGGTCGGGAACACCGCCGAGATCGCCTCGGGGCCGAACTCCCGGGCGAGCGGCTGGCGCGCCAGCAGCAGGCGCTGCCCGGCGAAGGTCAGCCAGTCGCTCAGGCCGTAGGGGTTCGGGCGAAGCTTCGGAGTGCCGGGCTCACAGCCGCCGACGAGGCCGGCCGCGCCGATCCCGGCGGTCCCGACGATCAGGCGGCGACGGGTCAGCGCGCTCATGGGTTCTCCTCCGCGTTGCCGGCACGCCCGGCGATCATGCCGCGCATGAGGTCCAGCGGCCGGTTCGCCAGCACCTGCCAGATGTGGATGGCCAGGAACGCGACCATCGCGAAGGCCGCCAGGAAGTGGATCGTCCGCGCCGACTGCCGGCCGCCGAACAGCGCGAACAGCTCGGGCCAGGCCGCGGTGACGCCGGGCGACATGGTCAGGCCGCTGAGCAGCATCAGCGGCGCCAGCACCAGCAGGACGGCGAGGTAGGCGAGCTTCTGGAGCGCGTTGTAGCGGCCGGTCTGTGGCGCCCCGGCGCGCAGGCGCAGGTGCGACCGGATCTCGCCCGCGAGCGCCCGCGGCCGGATCTCGGCCGGCTCCGGCAGCAGGCGCCGGCGCAGGTGACCGCGCAGCAGCGCCAGGGCCAGGTAGGCGGCCCCGTTGAGGACGAAAATCCAGGCGGACAGGAAGTGCAGGTTGCGCGCCCAGCCGGTCTGCTCGAGGTTCACCGGCAGCGGCAGGGTGATCCAGGCCGGCGCGTCGTTGGCCCCGGTCTCGCCCCAGAACAGCTTCGGCAGGGCCAAAAGGATCGCGGTGCCGCTGACCATCAGGGACAGGGTCGCGGCGGCACCGGTCCAGTGGGTCAGGCGGACCCAGGCGGGGTGGCGCACCCGGCTGAATGGTCGACCCGTCGTCTCGATCATCATCGGTTCAGAACGCAGCCCTTATGGATGTGGGAACGCGCCGCGTCCGTCGTCGCTCCCGGCGCCGATGACGCAACGCTTGATGAAGAAACGATGGGCATGATACCCGCCAGGCTGGTTGCGGACGATTTTCCTCTCGCTCCGCTGCGGCCGGCAAAGATCCCCACACAACCGGATTCGGTGCGCGCGTGAAGATCGCTGTCCTGGCACATCTGAAGTACCCGATTGGCCAGCCCTACGCCGGCGGACTGGAGATGCACACGCATCTTCTCACCGTCGCGCTGAAGCGGCACGGACACGACGTGACGCTGTTCGCCAGCCGCGGCTCGGACCCGGCGCTCGATCCGGTGATGCTGTGCGACCCGACCGGCGACGCCCTGGCGGATCCGGACCGCGAGGAGGCGATCGACGAGGCCGAGTACGACGCCTACCGGCGGATGATGGAGCTGGTCGCGGCCGGCGGGTTCGATATCGTGCACAACAACGCGCTGCACGCCCTGCCCCTGCTGATGAGCGCCCGGCTCGGGCTGCCCTGGGTCACGGTGCTGCACACGCCGCCCTTCGACGCCCTGGTCGCCGGGGTGGTGCAGGCCGATCCCGACATGGCCTTCCTGGCCGTGTCGCCCTCGCTCGCCCAGGAATGGCAATCGCTCGTGCCCGGCGCGCAGGTGGTCGACAACGGCGTCGACCTCTCGACCTTCGCGTATTCCGAGACTCCCGACGCTCCTCCCTTCGCGTTCTGGTCCGGCCGGATCGTGCCCGAGAAGGGGCTGCACCTGGCCATCGACGCCGCCCGGGCGGCCGGGCTGCCGCTGACCTTCGCGGGCCCCAAGCTCAATCCCGGCTACTGGGCGGCCGAGATCGCCCCGCGGCTCGGGCCGGACCTGACCCATCTCGGGCACCTCTCGCACCGGGACCTCGTGCACCATCTCGGCCGCGCCCGGGTGGCGATCGTGTCGCCGCGCTGGGAGGAGCCGTTCGGCCTCGTGGTCGCCGAGGCGCTCGCCTGCGGCACGCCGGTGGCCGCCTTCCGCCGGGGCGCGATGCCCGACATCCTCGACGCCCAGTGCGGCTGCCTCGCCCGGCCGGACGATTCACAGGACCTCGCCGTGGCGATCCGCGATGCGGCCGGCCTGTCGCGCCGGGCCTGCCGCGACCGGGCCGAGGCCCTCTACGACGCCGCCGCCATGACTGAGCGCTATCTCGAGAGCTACGATGCCGTGATGGCGCGCTGCGCCGAGCGGGCGCAGCCGACGCTGCGGGTGGCCGGCGGGCGGGCGTAACCGAGACCGGCGGGGGCCTGCCTGGCAGAGCGGGCCGGGATGTTCACACGCCGTCTTCCGGATGTAGGTGCCATCGCCCGCCGCGCTCTCCCTCCCCCCCTCTGTGGGGGAGGGTGGGCCGGCCGTCAGGCCGGGTCGGGAGAGGGGCAGCGCGACGATGCAGGATGGATCAGGCGTCCGCGACCTTTTCGGAAGCGTCGCTCCCCTCTCCCGACCCCTGCTGACGCAGGGGCCACCCTCCCCCGCAAAGGGGGGAGGAAGGGCGGGGATCAGGTCTGGCGTGGATCTCCTGTCCAGCCGGAGGCGATCCAAGACCAGATGGGTCAGCATCAGAGCCCGGACGGGAGAGCCGACCCGCGCCTCGGCCGGCGCCACAGACCCGTGACGTTCATACGCGTGCCGGGGACGGCAGAAACACTGCGTCTAGCGCGCGGATGAGGTTGGGAAGACTAGCTATCATGACCCGCGCAACCGCCACCCCGATCGCCAGGCCCTGCGTCGTGTGCATCCCCGCCCGCAACGAGGCGGAGCGGCTGCCGCGCCTGCTCGCCTCCCTGGCCCGGCAAGAGGGCTTTTCCGACCGCGCGCCGCTGCGGGTGGTAGTTCTCGCCAACAACTGCACCGACGGCACGGTGGCGGCGATCCGGGCGCTGGACGGATCCGGCGCGCTCGCAGGGCTGACGCTGCGGGTGATCGATGTGGCGCTGCAAGGCCCGCAAGCCCATGTCGGCACCGCCCGGCGCATGGCGCTGGATGCCGGGGCCGACTGGCTCGACGCCGAGACCGGCCCGGACGGGATCCTGCTCACCACCGACGCCGACGCGCGCCTGCCGGCCGACTGGGTGGCGGCGAACGTGGCGGCCCTGCGCGGCTCGGACGTGGTCGGCGGCCGCCTGGTGATCGACGACGACGGCGCCGCCGACCCGCGGCTTGCCGAGTTGCACGCCCGGATCGAGCGCTACTGGGCGGGCGTCCGGCGCCTGGAAGACCTCCTCGATCCGCCGCCGCACGACCCGGCGCCGCGCCACGGCGACCATACCGGTGCCAGCCTCGCCGTCCCGGTGGCGCTGTATCGGGCGGTCGGCGGCCTGCCGCCCCTGCCCTGCGGGGAGGATAACGCCCTCGTCGGGCTGCTGCGGGCGCGCGGCGCCCGGCTGCGCCACTGCCCGGACGTGCGCGTGATGGTCTCGTCCCGCCACACCGGCCGGGTCTCGGGCGGCATGGCCACCGAGATGGCGCGCCGCGCCCGCGTCCTCGACGGAGAGCCGTATCTGCTGCCCGAGGCCGCCCATTGGCGGGCCCTGGTCCTGCGCCGGGCCGCCCTGCGGCGGGCGTTCCACCTCGCCGGACCGGCCCGGGCGGAGGCCTGCGCGCGGCTCGGGCTCGGCGCTGCGGAGCTGGCCGCCCTGGGCGATTGTCCCAACGACATCGCCTTCGTCGAGCGGGCCGACCCCATCCTCGAATCGCGTTCGCCACCGGCCCGTACATGCCCCCTCGACCGGGCCCTCGCCGACCTCGACGCCCTCGCCCTGTCGCTGCGGGACGCCGCGTGACGAGCGGGATCGGCTGGTATGTCCATCATCAGGGGGCCGGGCATCTCCAGCGCGCCCGCGCGGTCGCGGCCGCCCTGCCGCGGCCCTGCACGCTGATCGGTACCCTCGCCGCGTTCGACGCGGGCGCGATCGCGAGACCGGGCCTCGACGTGCTCGACCTGCCCGACGACCGCCCGCTTGGCCGCCCGGATATCGGCGGCTCGGAATTGGGCGACTCGGATTTGAGTGGCTCGGACTTCGACGGGCGGGACGGCGAGGCCGGGCGGCCGGAGGCGTTCCACTACGCACCCCTGAACCATCCCGGCGTGCGGACCCGGATGGCCCGCATCGCAGACTGGGCCGCCAGGACCGACCCGGCCCTGATCGTGGTCGACGTCTCGGTCGAGGTCGCCCTGCTGGCGCGCCTTCTGTCGGTGCCGACCCTGGTGGTGCGCCTCGCCGGCACCCGAACCGACCGGCCGCACCTGGAAGCCTTCCGCAGCGCCACGCGCCTGCTCGCCCCCTTCCCCGAGGCCCTGGACGGGGCCGGCGTGCCGGACTGGGTCCGCGCCAAGACGCACTATGCCGGGTTCCTGGCAGCGCCCGCACAGGCGGCCGCGGAGACGGGCGACGACATCTTGGTGGTGTTTGGCCGCGGCGGCGCGGGGGGCGACCTGGCGGACCTCGCCGCGGCGGCCCGTGCCGTCCCCGACCGGCCCTGGCACGTTCTCGGCCCCGTCACAGGATCCGGCGACCTCCCGAGCAACCTGCACCTGCACGGCTGGGTCGGCGACGTCGAGGCCCGGGTCGCCCAGGCGGCCCTGCTGGTCGGGGGCGGCGGCGACGGGCTGGTGGCGCTGGCCGCCGGACAGGCCAAGCGCTTCCTCTGCCTGCCGGAGGAGCGCGCCTACGGCGAGCAGACCGAGAAGGCCGAGGCGCTGCAGATGCTCGGCGCCGCCATCGTCCACCGTGGCTGGCCGTCCTCCGAGGCGTGGCCCGGCCTCATCCGCGCCGGCCTCGCCCTCGACCCATCGATCATCGGCGGCCTGTACCGGCCGAGCGCGATCCAGGATTGCGCGGCCACGATCGAGGCGCTGATCCGGCAGACCGGGCGCGCCTGACCGGAAACCAGAGCGGCCGACGGCGCGAGAGCCTGGGCGACCTGCGGTTCTGAATGCCGGGCTCCGCTCCGCGCCTTCCGAATGACGGGGTGATCGGAGGGCGCGGGGCCAGCGCTTGTCACAACCGGGAAGGATGCTCGCCGAGCAGACATAAAAAAAGGCGCCCGTCACTGAGGACGCGCGCCGGTTGCTCGCTTCACGCTGGTGAAGACTGTCTTAAGAAATCAGGTCCAGCTTCGCGGCCTCGAGTCCGGTGTCGCGGATCGTCTCCGGGAGGGCCGAGAAGTCGCGGTATCCGGCCTCGCGGGCCATGGCGTCGAGTGCCGTCTGCGCGTCATCGGCCGCACCGGTCCAGACGACGGCGCCGCTCTTCGTCTGCTTGATCTGAAAGATGCTCATCGAATCCTCCCCGGTCTCACCAAGACCATTTCACGAATAACGGCCCAGTCCGGCGACGGTTGCAGGTCGGAGGCGGTCAAACACCGCTGTTTTCATCTGCACCCCACCTGCGGCTCCGGGCTCCGGGGACGGACTTGTACGAAGCCGCTATGCTGGCTCGATAGAGAGTGCCCGCGCCATGAAAACGCCGATCTGCGCAGCGACGGAGGGGCAACACCCGTACAACCCCGCCAGCGAGGCTTCCGTTTTGCCGATCATGTCCGGGCGCACGTACCGCCTCAGCGTCCTGTGCGGGCTCCTGATCCTGGCAGCATTGCCGGCCCGCGCGGTCGAGACGGCCGCGGTCCCCGACGCCTCCGCCATCGCCCCCGCGGTCACGGTCGTCCCGGCCCAGCGCCGCGAGATCGTGGAGCGCGCCGTCGTCACCGGAACGCTGGTCCCCCGGGACGAGATCCTGGTCGCCCCGGAGGTCGAGGGACTGCGCATCACCGAATTGCTGGTCGAGGAAGGGGATCGCGTCACCAAGGGCCAGGTGCTCGCGCGGCTGTCCCAGGAGATGATCGTCACCCAGGAGGCTTCGAACGTCGCCGCAGTCGCCCGGGCCGAGGCGGCCATCGTCCAGGCCCAGAGCCAGATCGTCCAGGCCGAGGCCGCCAACGTCGAGGCCAAGCAGGCGCTGGAGCGCGCCCAGTCGCTGGCCAAGACCGGCAATGCCACCGCGGCCGTGCTGGAGCAGCGCGTCTCGGCCGCGCAGGGGGCCGTGGGCCGCCTGGCCGCCGCCAAGGGTGGCCTGCAATCGGCCCAGGCCGACCTCGCCACCGCGCGGGCGGCCGGATCTGAAATCGCCCTGCGCCGCGCCCGCACCGACATCCGCGCCCCCGAGGCCGGCATCGTCAACCGCCGCACCGCCCGGGTCGGCGCTTCGGTCACGGCGGCCGGGGAGCCGCTGTTCCGCCTCATCGCCCGCGGCGAGATCGAGCTGGAGGGCGAGGTGCCCGAGACCTCGCTCGCCCGCATCAAGGTCGGCGATCCGGCGAGCCTCGATCTCGACGACGGCCGCCAGCTGCGCGGCAAGGTCCGCCGGGTCTACCCGGAGGTCGACCGGGCGACGCGGCTCGGCAAGGTCCGCATCCGCCTCTCCGACGATCCGGCCCTGCGCATCGGCGCCTTCGCCCGCGGCAACGTGGAGGTGGCGCGCCGGGAGGGTCTCGCGGTCCCGGTCTCCAGCCTGCTCTACGCGGCGGACGGCAGCGCCAGCGTGCTGGTCGCCAAGGACGGGCGGGTCGAGGCGCGCGCCGTCACCTCCGGCCTGACGTCCGAGGGCTTCACCGAGATCCGGTCGGGCGTCGCGGCCGGCGAGAGCGTCGTGGCTCGGGCCGGCAGCTTCCTGCGCGACGGCGACCGGGTGCGAGCGGTCTCCGCGTCCAAGAACACGTCAGGGAGCACGTCAGGGAGCACGTCAGGGAGCACGTCAGGGAGCACACCCATGAGCGCGCCCGCGAACACACCCATGAGCGCCCCGATGGCCGACGCGGCCCCGCGGTAGGACCAGAGACATGCGCCTCAACGTCTCCGCCTGGGCGATCCGGAAGCCGCTGCCCTCGGTGGTGCTGTTCCTGGTCCTGATGATCTTAGGGCTGGTCAGCTTCCGCGCCCTGCCGATCACCCGGTTCCCGAACATCGACATCCCGATCGTCTCGGTGACGATCACCCAGTCCGGCGCGGCGCCGGCCGAGCTTCAGACCCAGGTCACCAAGTGGGTCGAGGATTCCGTCGCCGGGGTGAAAGGCGTCAAGCACATCCTGTCGACCATCACCGAGGGCATCTCGACCACGACGATCGAGTTCCGCCTGGAGGTGAACCAGGATCGCGCGACCAACGACGTCAAGGACGCGCTCAGCAAGATCCGCCAGAACCTGCCGCGGACCATCGACGAGCCGATCGTCTCCCGGGTCGAGATCGCCGGCCTTCCGATCATGATCTACGGCGCCTCCGCGCCCGCGATGACGCCCGAGGACCTGTCGTGGTTCGTGGACGACGTGGTCGCCCGGGGCCTGCAGAGCGTGAAGGGCGTCGGCGGGGTCGAGCGCCTGGGCGGCGTCGCCCGGGAGATCCGCGTCACCCTGAAGCCCGACCGGCTGCTGGCGCTCGGCATCACCGCGGCGGACGTGAACCGGCAGCTGCGCCTGACCTCCGCCGACATGGCGGGCGGGCGCGGCGAGGTCGGCGGGCAGGAGCAGTCGATCCGCGCGCTCGCGGCCTCGGCGAGCCTCGACACCCTGGCCAAGACCTCGATCGTGGTGCCGGGCAACCGCAAGGTCCGGCTCGACGAGCTGGCGACCCTGTCGGACACCGCCGAGGAGCCGCGCACCTTCGCGCGCTTCAACGGCGAGCCGGTGGTGGCCTTCGCGGTCTCCCGGGCCAGCGGCGCCAGCGACGCCGACGTCTCGGTCGGGGTCGCCAAGAAGATCGCGGCGCTCCACGCGGCCAACCCGGACGTGCGGTTCGACCTGATCGACACCAGCGTCGTCAACACCATCGGCAACTACCACTCGGCCATGATGGGCCTGATCGAGGGTGCAGCGCTCGCGGTCATCGTGGTGCTGCTGTTCCTGCGCGACTGGCGCGCCACGCTGATCGCCGCGGTGGCGCTGCCGCTCTCGGTGCTGCCGACCTTCTGGGTGATGAGCACGCTCGGCTTCTCGCTCAACGCCGTGAGCCTGCTGGCGATCACGCTGGTCACCGGCATCCTGGTTGACGACGCGATCGTGGAGATCGAGAACATCGTCCGGCACATGCGGATGGGGAAATCGCCCTACCGCGCCTCGCTCGAGGCCGCCGACGAGATCGGGCTGGCGGTCATCGCGATCACGGCGACGATCATCGCGATCTTCTCGCCGGTCTCGTTCATGGGCGGCATCGCGGGCCAGTATTTCAAGCAGTTCGGCCTGACCATCGCGGCCGCCGTGTTCATGTCGCTGCTGGTGGCGCGGCTGATCACGCCGCTGCTCGCCGCCTACTTCCTGCGCGACCACGGCCCCGACCACACGACGGACGGGATCGTGATGCGCGGCTACACCCGGCTGGTGGCCTGGTCGGTGCGGCACAAGTTCATCACGCTGATCCTCGGCATCGCGTGCTTTGCCGGCTCGATCGCCTCCACGGGCCTGCTGCCGGCGGGCTTCCTGCCCGCGGAGGACCAGGCGCGCACGCTGTTCGTGCTGGAACTGCCCCCGGGCGCCCGGCTGCCCGACACGGTGAAGCTCAGCGACGCGATCGAGCAGAAGATCCGGGCGCTGCCCGAGGTCAAGAGCGTGTTCGTGGACGGCGGCCGGCAATTGCCCGGCAAGAAGGAGGTCCGGCTCGCGACGCTGACCATCAACCTCACGCCGAAGAACACCCGTCACCGCACGCAGAAGCAGGTCGACGCGGAGATCGCCGCGATCCTGCGCGAGGAGCCCGACATCCGGTTCTGGGCCCTGCGCGAGAGCGGCCAGCGCGACATGGCGCTGATCATCGCCGGGCCCGACAAGGCCGTGGTGGCCGATGTCGCGGCCAAGCTCCAGCGCGAGGCGGCCCAGATCCCGCACCTCGTCAACGTGATGTCGACGGCCCCGCTGGACCGGACCGAGATCCGCATCCGCCCGAAGGCCGGCGTCGCGGCCGATCTCGGCGTCTCCACCGACACCATCGCGGAGACCGTCCGGGTCGGGACGATCGGCGACATCGGCATGAACCTCGCCAAGTTCAACGCCACCGACAGGCAGGTGCCGATCCGGGTGCAGCTGCCGGAGAGCCTGCGCGGCCGGCTGTCCGAGCTCGAGACCCTGAAGGTTCCGGTGAAGGGCGGCGCCGCCGTCCCGCTGGCGACGGTGGCCGATATCAGCCTCGGCCAGGGCCCCACCGGGATCGACCGCTACGACCGCTCCGTGCGCGTGGCCATCGAGGGCGACATGCAGGGTACCGACGCGCTGGCCGAGCTGATCAAGCAGGTGATGAACCTGCCCACCGCCAAGAACCTGCCGCCCGGGGTCACGATCAGCCAGACCGGCGACGCCGAGGTGATGGGCGAGGTGTTCGAGGGCTTCGCGCTGGCCATGGGCGCCGGCCTTATGATGGTGTTCGGCGTGCTGATCCTGCTGTTCGGCAATTTCCTGCAGCCGCTCACCATCCTGTTCTCGCTGCCGCTCTCCATCGGCGGCGCCATCCTGGCGCTGTTGATCTGCCACATGCCGATCTCGATGCCGGTGGTGATCGGCATCCTGATGCTCATGGGCGTGGTGACCAAGAACGCGATCATGCTGGTCGATTTCGCGGTCGAGCAGATCCATGCCGGGGTCGACCGCACCACCGCGATCGTCGATGCCGGCCGCAAGCGCGCCCGGCCGATCGTGATGACCACCATCGCGATGGCCGCCGGCATGGTGCCCTCCGCGATGGCGTTCGGCATCGGCGGCGAGTTCCGCGCCCCGATGGCGGTGGCGGTGATCGGCGGCCTGATCGTCTCGACCGTGCTGTCGCTGGTGTTCGTGCCGGCGATCTTCGTGCTGATGGACGACCTCTCGCGCCTGCTCGGGCGGCTGTTCGGCCGCTTCGTAGGCGAGCGGGACGACCCGCAGGACGAGCCGGGCTACAACGAGGCGCGGCATCCGGCCAATGACGGCCGGGCTCTGCCGCCGCGGATCGCGGCCGAATAGGCAGCGGGCGGGCGCCGCGGCATTGCGCGCGGGGCCCGGATGGGTGTGAGTCGCGCCCGATGAATCAACGGGGAAACGGGAAGCGATGTCGGGTGGTCACGGGTCGATCGAGGGTTCGAACAAGCGCGTTGCGCTGCTGATCTCGATCCTGGCTTTGTTCCTCGCCTTCAGCGAGACCCTGGGCAAGGCGGCGCAGACGGATTCGATCGGCTCGAATGTCGAGGCGGCCAACCAATGGGCCTACTTCCAGGCGCGCACGATCCGCTCAACGGTGCTGAAGACCGCCGACGAGGCGATCGCGCTGGTGCCGCCCGGCCCGAACCAGGACGCCATCGCGGCCAAGCGCGCCGAATGGGCCAAGACCCTGGCGCGCTGGGAATCGGAGCCCGCCACCGGCGAGGGCCGCAAGGAGCTGACCGCGAAGGCCCGCGCCTCAGAAGAGCGGCGCGACCTGTCGCTGCTGCGCTACCACCATTATGAACTGGCCTCCGCGGCCTTCCAGATCGGCATCGTGCTCGCCTCGGCCGAGGTGATCACCGGCATCGCCATCCTGGTCTTCGCGGGTGGTTTTCTGGGACTGGCCGGGGCGGCGCTGCTCGGCTTCGGCTACCTGGCGCCGCACGCGCTGCCGTTCTTCCACTAAAGCACCGTCCCGGACGGGGGTGACCGGCTCGCGGATTGATGCTCTGACTCGGTGAACGACGTGCGCGCGGCCCCAGGGCCGCGACAGCCGTCACGGTTTCACCGGGGGGACGTTGCGCAATGGCCGACAGGGACGACGAACAGCAAGGGCGCCTGACGCGGATCGCCAGCGGGATCTTCCTCCACACCGAGCACGCGATTTACGCGGCGCTCGGCCTGCTCCTGGCGGTCACCGCCCTGGTCGCGCTGATCGAGGCCACCGGGTTGACCTGGGAGGCGCTGCGCTCCCTCGGGGGCGCCACGCAGATCCTGGAAGTCATCGACCGGCTGCTGTTCCTGCTGATGCTGATCGAGATCCTGCACACCGTGCGGGTCTCCATGCGATCCGGCAAGCTGACCTGCGAGCCGTTCCTGATCGTCGGCCTGATCGCCTCGATCCGACGGGTGCTGGTGATCACCCTGCAATCCTCGGAGATCACGCACGCCAAGGACTGGTCC
This sequence comes from Methylobacterium sp. CM6246, assembly GCF_054818005.1. NCBI lineage: Bacteria > Pseudomonadati > Pseudomonadota > Alphaproteobacteria > Hyphomicrobiales > Methylobacteriaceae > Methylobacterium > Methylobacterium sp. CM6246. The sequence continues at coordinate 1,750,209 of NZ_JBTXKY010000001.1, read as the reverse complement.
CCGGAGAAGCAGGCACTGTTCAACGCCTCGATGATCGAGCTCGGCGTGCTGGCCGGGCTGATCCTCACGATGGTGCTGGCGATCTTCATGCTCCACCGCGCCCGCGACGACGGCAGGCCGGCGGGGGAGGAATCGGAGGAGCATGCCGGGGCTTGAGCCCCGTCAATTCAACCGCAGGATCGCGGCGTTGAGCAGCGTCGCGAAGGCGACCCAGGCGGCGTAGGGCACGAGCAGCCAGGCTGCCGCCCGGTCGAACCGCCAGGTCAGCCGGATCGTCCACAGCACCATCACCAGCAGCATCGCCACCACGATCAGCCCCGAGCCGATCGCGTGGGCGGTGAAGAACACCGGTGTCCAGGCGGCGTTCAGCACGAGTTGGACCAGGAAGGCGGCAAGCGCGAGCCACCAACCCTCGCGGCTCGGCCCGGTGCGGGGCATCGCGCCGAGCAGCCGCCACAGCGAGACGGCGATCATCGTGTAGAGCACCGTCCAGGCCACGGGGAAAAGCCAGTTCGGCGGGTTGAAGGACGGCTTGTTCAGGCTCGCGTACCAGCCCGGGATCTCCGCCTGGGTCGCCACCGAGCCGATCGCGGCGGTGATCACCACCGGCACGATCGCGGCGGCCAGCCGCAGCCAGCGCGGCAGGGCCGAAGCCTCGGGAACTTGTGTCGCGGCCCGCATCGTCGTTCGTTCTCCGTGGAAGCCGCATCCCGCCACGCGCCTGCCGGCTCCCGGGATGCGGCATAATCCAGATTGCACAGGTTGCAGGGACGCATGCGCCGTGGCACGCGCCCGGTTCCATCCGCCGGAATCACCAGATGTCAGAGCCTAACGCGCCGCAAGGGGATACGGATACCGGCACCGGCACGCCGGCGGGCTTCTCCCGCCGCAGCCTCGCCGCGCAGGCCATGGGCCGGATCGAGCCCGAGACCCGCGCGGTGGTGATGCCGCTGCACCTCTCCACCACGTTCATCCGCGATCCCGACAACGGCTACAGCTCGGGCTACTGCTACGCCCGGCCCGACAACGCCACCGTGCGCGAGGCCGAGGCCGTCCTGGCGATGCTGGAGAATGCGCGGGCCGGCGCCCTGCTGTTCGGCTCCGGCATGGCGGCGGCGACCGCCGTGTTCGGCGCTCTGGAACCAGGGGATCACGTCGTCGCCGGCACCGTCATGTACTGGGCGCTCAAGCGCTGGCTGCGCGAGGAGGCGCCCCGCCGCGGCCTGACCCTGACCTTCGTAGACACCGACGACCTGGAGGCCCTGCGCGCCGCGATCGAGCCCGGCCGGACCAAGCTCGTCTGGATCGAGACCCCCGGCAACCCGCTCTGGACGGTGACCGACATCGCGGCCGCCGCCGAGATCGCCCACGCCGCCCGAGCGCGGCTCGCGGTCGATTCCACCGCCGCCTCGCCGGTCCACACCCGCCCGCTCGACCTGGGCGCCGACATCGTGATGCATTCCGGCACCAAGATCCTGAACGGGCATTCCGACGTGGTGGCGGGCGTGCTCGCCGGCGCGCAGGCGGACGCGTTCTGGGAGCGGATCCGGGGCATCCGCGCCGGCAGCGGCGGGATCCTCGGGCCCTTCGAGGCCTACCTGCTGATGCGCTCGCTCCGGACCCTGCACCTCCGGGCCGCGGCGCAATCGGCCGGCGCCCTGCGGCTCGCCGAGCGCCTGCGCCTGCATCCGCATGTGAGCCACGCCCTGTATCCGGGCCTGCCCGACGATCCCGGGCACGCGGTGGCGCGCCGGCAGATGCAGGACGGCTTCGGCTTCATGCTGTCGATCCGGGTGGCGGGCGGCGAGGCCGGCGCGATCGCGACCGCGGCACGGGTGCGGCTGTGGAAGCGCGCGACCTCGCTCGGCGGCGTCGAGAGCCTGATCGAGCACCGCGCCTCGGTGGAGGGACCTGGGAGCCCCTGCCCGCCGGACCTCCTGCGCCTGTCTACCGGGATCGAGGATACGCAGGACCTGTTCGGCGACCTCGACCAGGCCCTGCGCGGCGCGCACGGCGATTGATCGGCGGGTGCGTGGTGCCGAAGGCCGGTCCTGCGCGTTGTGCCGCCGCATACTGCTCTCGACCGCGAGTCTCACGTCCATGATGCCCCCCCGGACCGCCAAATCCCGCGCCTGCATCCCCGGAGCGCTCGCGCTCCTCGCCCTGTCCCTCGCATCCGGATCCGCCCGGGCCGACACGGTGCCGAATCTCGACGTGGAATCGACCTGCAAGTCGGCGCAGGTCGCTAACACCTCGATCAGCGACCAGGCCAACTACGATGGCTGCCTCCGGTCCGAGCGGGAGGCCAAGCGCCAGGCCCAGGATCACTGGGGAAGCTACAGCCCTGCCGCCAAGCGCCAGTGCGAGAACCAGTTCAAGGCCGGGGGCTACCCGTCCTACGTCGAGATGGTGACCTGCCTGGAGCTGGCCTCCGGCTCGGTTCCGACCCAGTCCGGCCAGGGCGGCACGGCCACCGGCGGCCCCGGCGCGCCCAGGGACGTCAAGGGGCAGCGGGAGGGCGGGGCCAAGCTGACCAAGGAGCCGCCCGCCAGCCAGCGCACCAACCCGATCGAGGTCCTGGAGAACAAGTAGGCCCTATACACGCCCCCGGCGCGCACCCGGGGGCACAAAAGCCAGCCTCGTCATGCTATGCGCGAGCTCCCCCCGCGCGCAGCCCCGACCCGATCCGTGAACGCCCTCGCCATCATCGCCCCGATCTTCGGGATCGTCCTGATCGGCTGGGGCGCGGCGCTGACAGGCCTGCTCTCCGACAAGGTGAGCGACGGCCTGTCGGAATACGTGTTCGCGGTGGCGGTGCCGGCCCTGATCATCGCCACGCTGACCCGGCCGGGGATGACCGGCGAGATCGCCTGGACCTACTGGGCCGCCTATTTCGGCGGGGCGGGCGTGTCCTGGTTCGTCGGCACGCTGATCGCCCGGCGGCGCGCCGGGATCGAAAGGCGCGGCGCGATCCTGCACGGCTTCGCGGCCAGCCAGTCGAACACCGTGTTCGTCGGCGTGCCGATGATCCTCCAGGCCTACGGCGAGGACGGCGCCTTCCCGCTGTTCATGCTGCTCGCCGTCCACCTGCCGCTGATGATGGGCTGCGCCACCTTCCTGATCGAGTCCGATTCCGGCCTGCCGGTCCTGGCGCGGATCCGCGGCCTGGGCTTGGTCCTGCTCAAGAACCCGATCTTCGTGGCGCTCCTCGTGGGCATGGCCATGAAGGGCCTCGGAATCACCCCGGCCGGGATCCCCAAGGCCCTGATCGACGCCTTCGCGGGCACCGCCTCGACCTGCGCGCTGGTGGCGCTCGGCGCGGGGCTCAAGCGCTACCGGGTGCTGTTCGACCTCAAGGGTGCGCTGGTGATCGCGTGCCTGAAGAACCTGCTGCACCCGCTGGCCGTGTGGGTGCTCGCCTTCCACGTCTTCAAGATGCCGACGGCTTACGCGGGCGTCGCCACCCTGTTCGCCGCCATGCCGGTGGGGATCAACGCCTACCTGCTGGCCGCCCGCTACCGGACCGAGACCGGGATGGTCGCGGCCTCCGTGCTGGTCTCGACCCTGATGGCGCCGCTGACGACGCTCCTGTGGCTGATGCTGCTCGGCAGGGCGTGACGCTCGGAGCCCAGCGTCACCGGGTGCGTTGGACGGCAGGCCGTCTGGGTCTAGGTTGACGCCAAGCGCGGGGCCGAAGCCCGCCACACCCTGTAGGCGAGGAATTCACATGAACGCTCCGATGCGCCCCCCGGGCAGCGCCTCACCGTCGGCCCCGGCCTCGTCCCGCTTCGTCTGGGAGGACCCGTTCCTGCTGGACGACCAGCTCACCGAGGACGAGCGGGCGATCCGCGACGTGGCTCAGAGCTTCGCGCAGGAGCAGCTCCTGCCCAGCATCGTCGAGGCCTACGCCGAGGAGAAGACCGATCCCGGGCTGTTCCGGAAGATGGGCGAACTCGGCCTGCTCGGCGTGACGCTCCCGGAGGAATACGGCTGCGCCGGCGCCTCCTACGTCGCCTACGGGCTGGTGGCGCGGGCGGTCGAGGCGGTGGATTCCGGCTACCGTTCGATGATGAGCGTGCAATCCTCGCTGGTGATGTACCCGATCCACGCCTACGGCTCGGAGGCGCAGCGCCAGAAATTCCTGCCCAAGCTCGCCTCGGGCGAATGGATCGGCTGCTTCGGCCTGACCGAGCCCGATGCCGGCTCCGATCCCGCCGGTATGAAGACCAAGGCGGAGAAGATCGACGGCGGCTACCGGATCTCGGGCGCCAAGATGTGGATCTCGAACGCCCCCTTCGCGGACGTGTTCGTGGTCTGGGCGAAGTCCGACGCGCATGAGGGCGCGATCCGCGGCTTCCTCCTCGAGAGGGGCATGAAAGGCCTCTCCGCCCCGACTCTCAAGGGCAAGCTGTCCCTGCGCGCCTCCACCACCGGCGAGATCGTCATGGAGGGCGTCGAGGTCGGCGAGGACGCGCTGCTCCCCAACGTCTCCGGGCTCAAGGGCCCGTTCGGCTGCCTCAACCGGGCGCGCTACGGCATCTCCTGGGGGGCGATGGGCGCGGCCGAGGATTGCTGGCACCGGGCGCGCAACTACACCCTGGAGCGCAAGCAGTTCGGGCGTCCCCTCGCCCAGACCCAACTGGTCCAGAAGAAGCTCGCCGACATGCAGACCGAGATCACCCTCGGGCTGCAGGCCTCGCTGCGGGTCGGGCGGCTGATGGACGAGGGCCGGATGGCCCCCGAGATGATCTCGCTGATCAAGCGCAACAATTGCGGCAAGGCCCTCGATATCGCCCGCACCGCCCGCGACATGCACGGCGGCAACGGCATCATGGGCGAGTACCACGTGATGCGCCACGCCCAGAACCTCGAGACGGTGAACACCTACGAGGGCACTCACGACGTCCACGCGTTGATTTTGGGCCGCGCCCAGACGGGACTGCAGGCGTTCTTCTGATTTTTGGGACAGGATGGCCTCCCTCTGGCCATCCCCATCTCCCGCCGCCTCATTCAGAAGGGCTGTGAGACGTTCGATCACGCTCCGATTCCCCGTGCGCCCGACGCCTTCGCGGATCCGGACGGGCCTGAGTCTCCGGCACGAGCCGCCGGTCCCGTCTGCCGTGCGGGAGAGGAACCCGGCGCATCCTCCAGACTGCGCCAGGCTCTGTCGAGGGTGCGACAAGACCCACCGTCAATCTCCGACGGCGGCCCGGATTCCCAGGCTCTCGACGAGGCGGACGAGGTAACCGTCGGGATCCTGCACGAGACATTCCCGCTGGCCGTGCTCGGCCTCCCCGACTCGGTACCAAGCCTCGCGCGGCCCCTCGAACAACGGCCAGCTTACCGCCGCGAGCGCCGCCAGAACCGGATCCAGCGGTTCGATCTTGGTCTGAAAGTTGATGCCCCGGCCGAACGGGTATTCCAGTTCCGCCGTCTCCCAAGACCCGTTGATCTGATACAGCATGATCTGCACCGAACCTCGCGTCAGGTAAGCGAAGCGCGCGGCCGGCCGATCGTAGGCAATCGCGAAACCGAGCAAGTCACGCCAGAAGTGCAGGCTCCTCTCGAGATCGGTCACCCCCAGTTCGGGAACGAGCGCCGCGAAACCACCGTGCGGCGCAGCGCCAGAGCCCGATGATCGTGCTCTGGCAACGGGGTCCGCCAGGGGTTTCGGTCCAGCCATCCGGCCCTCGTCTCGAGGAACGCGGCTTCCAAGCCTTCGCCAGTCGCGCCCGGGCACGACCTTACCGCGCACCGCCCCTGGTCGAGCAAGCGCGGATCGCGTCAGCCCTCCCCGCCCTCCTCCCCACCCAGCGACCATTCCAGCACCCGGGCCAGGTGGTCGTACGCCCCGTACTGGCTGGCATATTGCGGGTAGGGCCGGGCCGTGTAGGCCGCCTCGCCGGTCATGAACCGGGCGACCAGGCCCTTCAGGCGGGCGGCGTGCTCGGCCACGATCGCGTCGACGCTGCGCTCCTCGCCGCGGGGCGGCTTCACAGGAATCGGGACGAACGGCTTCCGGCCGCCCGAGGCGTGAACGTAGAGCAGGTCCGGCGTGGCCTTGACCGGCGGCACCCCGTCGAAGGCGCCGTGCATCAGCATCGCCGCCTCCAGGGTGAGCTGCGGCGAGAACCCGGTAAAGATCATCTTGGCCGAGGGCGGCGTGCCGGTCTTGTAGTCGACGATGCAGGCGGTGCCGTCCGGGCGCAGCTCGATCCGGTCGGCCCGGGCCCGCAGGGTGAAGCTCTCGCGGCCCATGGGGATCACCCAGCGCCCGGACACCTCCGGGTGGATGCGGCGCAGGGCCGGCCGGCGCTGCGCCTCCCAGGCGAGGTAGGCGGCGGCCATGCGCTCGTAGCGCGGCCACCACTCGGCGTAGAGTTCCGGATAGGTGTCGGCGATCTCGCCGAACGCGTTGGCCGCGATGGCGAGCAGGCGCTCCTCCGGCTGCCCGGGCAGGCCCTGTGGATGGGCGCTGGCGAACTCGGAGAAGATGTCGTGCACGAGGGAGCCGCGGGTCGCCACGCTCGGCACCGCGGCCAGCGGCTCCAGGGGGTCGAGCCCCAGCACGTGGCGGGCGAAGATGCTGTAGGGGTCGCGCACCAGCGTCTCGATCTCGGTGACGCTGAGCGAGCGCGGGAACAGGGCCGGGTCGGGCTTCGGCGCCGGGCGCTTCAGCCGCTTCTCGGGCGGGGCCGCGTCGAGGCGGGCCGCGAGGCCGGTGAAGCGCCGGCCGGCCTCCAGCACCGCCTCCCAGCGCGCGTCGCCGGCCAGCGCACGCAGGCGCTGGATCAGGCGCGACGGCACGGTCGGCGAGCCCTCGCGCTTGAGCGCCCGGGTGATCAACGCGTCGCGGCAGCCCAGCGCCTGCACGAAGTCGTGCGCCATCTGGCCGATCCGCCGCTCGGGCGGGTTGAGACCGACCCGCTCGCGCATCGGCCGGTTGAGGAACGCGTCGGTCAGGGTCCGCACCGGCCAGACGCCCTCGTCGAGCCCGCCGAGCACCACCCGGTCCACCGACAGCAGCCGCGCCTCCAGCAGGCCGAGGATGCGCAGGCGCGGATGCGGCGCCTCGCCCGAGCAGCCGACCAGGCGCTCCCGGGCGAGCGATGTGAAGAAGGTCGCGTAATCGTCGAACCGCCCCGGCATCAAGCCGGGCTCGGCCATCTCCAGGTCGTCGAACAGGGCATCGAGGCAGGACAGGGAGCCGTCCGCAGCCTGAGGGGCATCTCGCGAGGCGTCTTTCGAGGCGTCTTGCGGGACGTCCCCTGAGGCGTCTTGCTGTGCCTCTTGCGGTGCCTCTTGCGCCCCGTCCTCCGGGCCGGCGATCAGCCCGTCGCAGGCGGCGCGGTGCAGGGCCGCGGTGGCGACGAGATCGCAGTCGACGGCGCCGTCCGGACCGGGGAACGCGGCGAAGACCTGCTCCAGCCGGGCGAGCAGGTCGGCGGCGAGATCCCAGTCGATGTCCTTCAGGCGGCGCTTGGCCCTCGGGCGGCGCTCCAGAGGCCCGACCCGCTCGGCCGCCAGCGCATTCCGCAGCCCGGAAAAACCCGGGGCCGGGACGGGACCGCGCAGCAGCCCGATCTCCAGGGCGGCGGCGCCGCGCACCACGTCGGACCGGGGCAGGCCGAGGCGGACCATCGGGTGCGACAGCAGCGCGATCAGCCGGGCCGGGATCGCGTCGGCCTGGTTGCGAGCGAGGTCGGCGGCCAGTTCCGCGGTCAACCGGGCGAGCCGGCCCGCCGGGCTCCCGGCCAGCGCCAGCCCGGCCGAATCCTCGGCGACGATGCCCCAGCGCAGCAGCTCCACCGCGACACGCCCGGCGAGACCGCGATCGGGCGTGACCAGGGCCGCGGTGGCGCCCGGGACCTGAAGCGTCTCGCGCAGGGCCAGCGCGGCGACCAGCGCCTCCTCCCGCTCGTCGGCGGCCTCCGTGAGCGCCAACCCCGCGAGGCCGTCCTCGGCGATCGCGTCGCGCTGTTCCGGGTCGAGGTCGGCCCAGGCATCGGTGGTGTCGGCCGGGCGCAGGGCCTGCGACAGCAGCGCGGCCCGGGCCACCTGCCCGGGATCCGGAGCTCCCAGCGCGACGACGTCCGCGCGCGGAAGGGCGAGGTTGTCCGGCCCGAGCAGCCGGTGCAGCACCGCCTGGGGGTGCCCGTGGGCGATCACCCGGGAAAACCCCTCGCCGGTGTCGATGCCGGACCAGCCGGCGGCGTCGAGGTCGAGATCGAGCCCGGGCAGGACCACGGCGCCCCGGGGCAGCTTCGCCACCGCCGCGATCAGCCGGGCGGTGGCGGGCACGGAGCCCAGCGATCCGGCGACGACCACGGGATCCGTCGGCGCGGTCCGCGCGAGGCGCTGTCCCTCGGCGAGGACGAGGCCGCGGGCGCGGGCGACGGGATCGGACAGGCCGCGCTCGGCCAGGAGCTTCGGCCAGTTCTCGGCGGCGATCTTCACGAAATCCAGCGTCAGGCCGAAATAGCGCGAATACTCGGCCTCCACGGCGGCGCCGATCTCCGACCAGGGCAGCCCCTCGACGGTGAGCGCATCCATCAACCGTTCGAGATCGCCGGCGAGCCCGACCGCGTCGGCAGGGGAGGACGGCACCAGGAACGGAACCTCGGCGTCCAGCGGCAGCAGGGTCCGGTCCACGGATTTCGCCCAGGCCTGGACCAGGCGGGCGAGGATCAACCGACGCTCCAGCGGCGGCATCGGCGTGCTGAGGGGATCGTTGTCCTCGAGCAGCGGCTCGGAGGCGAGGTCGAGTTCCGCCTCGTCGGCCTCGCCCAGGGGGATCATCCGGGGCAGCAGGGCCGCGTAGCCGGGCGCGCCTCGCTCGTGGGCCCGCCGGCCGAGCCGCTCGGCCAGGATCGCGCCCAGCGCCCGCGCGGCCCGGCGGGTCGGCAGGTAGATGGTGACTGATGCGAGCGCCAGCGGATCGTCCGCCACGGGCCCGACCAGCCGGCCGGACAGCAGCGCCTCGGCCAGCGCCGGCAGGAACGGAACGCCCCGGGTGATGGTGAAGACGGCCTGCCTGTCTGACATGAGCGCCTTTTACGCGCGCGCGTTCGATGGGGACAGGTGCTTGCGACGATGGCGAACGCGCGCCGTCCCGTATCCCGCCCGCCGATGGCGCGAAGTCACCCCGAAATACGATGTCTTCCAGACGCGTCAGAATTCCCGGGTCGTTCCATCACCCTCCTTGTCATCCCGGGGCCGCCTGCGGCGCCCCGGAATGGCAGGGTGGTTCATTCTGCGACCTTGGGATCTGCGATTGAAGAAGGGGTCCGAGAAACCACGATACCTTCTAACCCCGCACGGCCGCCGCGGCGCCGTAGCCGGCCCGCCGCCCGAAGACCACGCCGGAGGTCAGGCCCGAGCCGCCGGGATAGCCGTTGAAGAACACGCCGCCGACCATCTCGCCGCAGGCGTAGAGACCGGGGATCTCGCTGCCGTCCTCGCGCCGGACGCCGCCACCCTCCCCGACCTCGACGCCGCCATACGTGAAGGTGATGCCGCCCGTAACCGGGTAGGCCTTGAACGGCCCGGTCTCGATCGCCTGCGCCCAGTTCGACTTCGGCAGGGGCAGCCCCTTGGTGCCGCGGCCGTCCTTCACGGTGGGGTCGAACGGCACGGCATCGTCCACGGCGGCGTTGAAATCCGCGATGGTGCGCCGGGCCGCCGCGCGGTCGATGCCGTCGAGCCTGTCGAGCAGCCCGTCGAGCGTGTCGGCCTCGACGAAGTGGGCGTCGTGGAACCGGTACTCGCTGTAGAGCAGGTGATCGACCTTGGCGTCGAAGATCTGCCAGGCGACGTGCCCGGGCTGCTCCATGATCGAGCGGCCGAACTGGGCGTAGGTGTAGTTGCGGAAGTTCTTGCCCTCGTCGACGAACCGCTGCCCGGCGGCATTCAGCATGAGGCCCAGGAAGTAGCAGATCTTGCGGTAGTGCTTGCGCTCGCCGTGCGGCAGGTCGAGGTTGCCGTAATCGGGCGTGTGCAGGTCCATCGGGGTGGCGTGGCAGCCGCCGTAGAAGCCGTGCGGCTTGGCGCCGAGCGCGAGCGCCATCTCCAGCCCGTCGCCGCGGTTGTGCGGCGTGCCGCGCACCCGGGCCTTGTCCCAGCCCGCGCCGATGAACCGGGTCCGCAGCGCGGGGTTCGATTCGAAGCCGCCGCAGGCCAGGATCACCGCCCCGGCCCGGAACGCGCCCTGCGGCGTCTCCACGCCGACGACGCGGCCCGCCTCGACGATCAGCCCGGTGGCCGGGCAGCCGTAGCGGATCTCGCCGCCGGCCTTCGTGAAGGCCTCAAGCTCCGCACGGGCGAGACCGAACCCCTCGTCGTGGGTCGCGAGCGTCAGGCCGCCCCAGAACACGAAGCGGCCGTCCTTCTCGAAGGATTGCCGGGCGTAGATCGGCTCGAACTTCACGCCTTGCGTCGAGAGCCAGCGCAGGGCCGCGCCGCTCTCGTCGATCAGGATGCGCTGCTCGCGCGACAGCGGCCTGCCGTCGTTGAAGCCGAGGAGGTCGGTCTCGAAGGTCTGCGCCGTGTAGGCGCCGAAATCGGTCCGCGGCAGGCGCTGGTCGTCCGGGTCGGCCAGCAGCGGGATCAGGTCGTCGTTGCCCTGGTAGACGAACCGCATGGCGCCGGCGGTGTAGGCGGTGTTGCCGCCGGCCAGATCCGGCTCCGCCTTCTCGATCATCAGCACCGAGGCGCCGCGCTCCAGGGCGGCGAGGCCCGCGCTCATGGCGGCGTTGCCGGAGCCAACCACCACGATATCAAAGGGTCCCGCCTGCCGATCCTGCATCGCCGCCTCCGTCATACGAACCGCGCTTCCATTATTGTATACGCTTGCATGCAATGCGGAGCAAGCGTTCCTGCGGCCATCGTTTCGCGCTATGGCCACGGCCGAGGAGAGCCCGGCCATGAAGGCGAGCGAGTCTGAGCGCTCCAACGGTGCCGCCGCCTACGAGCGGCTGCTGCAGGCGATCGAGGAGGGCGAGCTCGCCCCCGGCAGCCGCCTGCGCGAGGCCGAGCTGGCGGAGCGTTTCGCGATCAGCCGCACGCCGGTGCGCGAGGCGTTGGGCCGGCTGGAAGCGCAGGGCCTCGTCGCCCACGAGCCGCACCGCGGTGCCAGCGTGGCGCAGCTCGATTACGGGCAGGTCAGCGAACTCTACGACATGCGCGAGGTGCTGGAGGGAACCGCGGCCCGGCTCGCCGCGATCCATGCCAGCGCGGTCGAGACCGAGCTTCTGGAAGAGATGATTGCCCGGGACCGGGCTCTGGCCGGCGACGGGGCGGCGCTGGCGCGCACCAACCGGCTGTTCCATCGACAGATCCACGCCGCCGCGCGCAACCGCTTCCTGCAGCACACCCTGGAGACGATGCGCCTGTCGCTGGTGCTGCTGCCCGGCGCGACGACGCTCGCCGCCCCGGAACGCGCGCTCGAATCGCTCGACGAGCACGCCGCGATCGTCGCGGCAATCCGCGCCCATGACGGCGACGGCGCCGAGGCGGCGGCGCGGGCCCATATCCGCGCCGCCTTCAAGACGCGGATCCGGATCTGGCAGGCGACCTGAGCTGCTTCCGGCCCCTCACCATTTCGGATGGAGCCGCCCTCTCCCGGGCGCCCGCGCACGGCGATCCGGGACCCGGCAGAAACGCCGCTCCGGAGATGGCGGCGCGTCTCGTCCTCAGGCGTGGGCGGGGATCCTGGCTTCCCGCTTGCCGCCCCGGAACAGGCTGAGCGTGGCGACGATCCCGCAGGCGGCCGCCGCCATCAGCCAGTAGCTCGGGGCCGCCCGGTCGCCGGTCCGCTCGATCAGGTAGGTCGAGACCATCGGGGTGGCGGTGCCGAACAGGGCCGTGGCGAGGCTGTAGGCCAGGGAGAAGCCGCTGGCCCGCACATGCGCCGGCACGACCTCGGACAGCGAGACGATCATCGCGCCGTTGTAGACGCCGAAGAAGAACGAGAACCACAGCTCGACGCCGAGCATCTTTGCGAAGGTCGGATCGGCCACCAGCCAGTGCAGCGCCGGATAGGTGGTCAGCAGCGACAGGACCGAGATGGTGAGCAGCACCGGCTTGCGCCCGATCGCGTCCGACAGCGCGCCGCCCACCGGCAGCCAGATGAAGTTGGTGATCGCCACGCACAGGGTGACGGTGAGGCTGTCGGTCTCGGTGAGCTTGAGGACGGTCTTGCCGAAGGTCGGCGTGTACACGGTGATCATGTAGAAGGTCACCGTGGTCATGGTGGAGAGCATCATGCCGAGCAGCACGATCCGCCAGTTGGCGGCGACCGTGGTGAGGATCTCGCGCGTGCTCGGATGGTGGGTCCGCTGGGCGAATTCCTGGGTCTCCTGCAGGGAGCGCCGGATGAAGAAGATGAACGGCACGATCAGGCAGCCGATGAAGAACGGGATGCGCCAGCCGAAATCGCCGATCTGCTGCTTGGTCAGGTAGGCGTTCAGCCCGTAGCCGATCACGGCCGCGAACATGATCGCCACCTGCTGGCTCGCCGACTGGAACGACGTGTAGAAGCCCTTCCGCCCGGGCGTGGCGATCTCGAACAGGTAGATCGAGACGCCGCCGATCTCGACGCCGGCCGAGAAGCCCTGCAGCAGGCGGCCGGCCAGCACGATCAGGGGCGCGGCGATGCCGATGGTGCCGTAGCTCGGGCAGAAGGCGATCAGCACCGTGCCGCTTGCCATGATCGCCAGGGTGACGATCAGGCCCTTCCGGCGCCCGATCCGGTCGATATAGGCGCCGAGCACGATCGCCCCGAGGGGCCGCATCAGCGCGCCGAGCCAGAAGGTCCCGAAGGTCAGGAGCAGCTCGGTGGTCTCGTTGCCCGAGGGGAAGAACGCCCGCGCGATGGAGCTGGCGTAGAACCCGAACAGGAAGAAATCGAACATCTCCAGGAAGTTGCCGCTCGTCGAGCGGAGGATCGCCCCGATCCTGGATTGCAGGCTCGCCCCGACGGCGCCCGGATCACCGGCCATGACGCAACGCTCCCCGATCTCGTTTCACGCGCCGATCCATTTCATCGCGATGATCGTCCCGGTGACGGTCAGGGCGCCGCCGATCCGGGTGGCGATCTGGGCGAACGGCATCAGCGCCATGCGGTTGGCCGCCGTGAGGATCGCCACGTCGCCGGTGCCGCCCTGGCCGCTGTGGCAGGCGTTCACGATCGCGGTCTCGATCGGGTACATCCCGAGCGCCCGGCCGACGAAGAAGCCGGTGACCATCAGCGTGGACACCGTCGACACGATGGTGATCAGGTTCACCAGGGTGAACGCCGCCATCAGCTCGTTCCACGGGGTCAGCGCCACCCCGATGGCGAAGAGCAGCGGGTAGGTCATCGAGACCTGCACGAACTTGTACACCACGAAGCCGCCAGCCTGGAGATGGGGCGACACGGCGCTGCCGAGCTTGGCGAACACCGCCAGGAACAGCATTGCCACCGGCGCCGGCAGGCCGACGAGGTGGTGGGCTACGACCCCGAGCAGGTAGAGGGTTATGGCCGTGAGCCCGGCCGCGCCGATCGTGGCGGCGTCGATCTGGCCGCGGGCCGCCTCGGAGCGGGCCTGGGCGTCGCTCGATTCCATGCCCTCCGCGCCCGGCTGGAGCCGGCCCTCCCCGGTGAGGTGGGGATAGCGCTTGCCGACATAATTGAGGGTGCCGGCGAAGATGATCGCGGTGAGCGAGCCGAGCATCACCGGCGGCAGCACCTGGGCGAACACGACGCCCTGCTGCTGGCCCAGGATCGCCGCGTAGCCGATGGAGAGCGGGATCGCGCCCTCGCCGACGCCGCCGGCCATGATCGGCACGACGATGAAGAAGAAGGTCTTGTAGGGGCCGAGCCCGAGCGCGGTGCCGACCAGGGTGCCGACGATGGCGGCCGCCACCGAGCCCACCGCGAGGGGTGCGAAGATCTTGAGGAAGCCCTTGATCAGGACGTCGCGATCCATGCCCAGGATCGAGCCGACGATGATCGTGGCGATGTAGATGTAGAGGAAGTTGGTGAACTTCGTGAAATCGAAGATCGCCTTCTCCATCTGGGGCGGCACCAGCTTGTAGTAGACGAGCGCCGACGGGATGAAGGTCGCGAAGATCGCGCCCGCGCCGATGTTGCGCAGGATGGGGATGCGCTTGCCGATCTCGGCGCAGGTGAAGCCGCCCATCACCAGGACGGCGATCATGGTCGGCCCGTCCGGCTTGACCTCGCCCTCCTGGACCAGGACCACCAGCAGAATCGCCACGATGACGTAGAGCGGCAGCGGAATGATGCCGATCTTCATGTCGACCAGGCGCCACCAGCCCTCGGGCCAGAACCGTGCGGCGCGGCGCTCGTTGAGCGGCGTCGGCACGGGACTCGTCGAGGCGCTACTGGTCATCGGCTTCCTCCGGACTTCCGACCACGCGCGGGCCCTTCCGGCCTTCGCCGTGCGGCCCCGATCGCCCCGACGGTCGCGACCTGGGCCGCCCGGTCGGCGGAGATAAAGTCGGATCCGGCGTATCAGCGCCCGCACAGGGCGGCAACGCGAACCGCGGGACAAAGCGCGCTGCCTGTATTGGAGACAGGGATTAAGCGGGCACCTTCAGTCGTCGCATGGACAGACGATCGTGAACGGCGCCGGGGTAGGATGCCCGGCGCCGGCTGATCGGATCAGAAGTCGCGCTGTACGCGGAAGCGGACGTGCGTCATCGAATCCTGCGTCGCGGTGCGCGGCACGAACGTGCCGGCGTTGATGGCGGCGACGTTCGCGTAGGCACCCGGGCCCTTGTCGAGGTCGATCACGCGGCCGTTCCTGACACCCATCTGGGTGTAGAAGGCCTCGACACCGATATCGAGATCGAGCACCGGCGACCAGATCAGGCTGCCGCCGACCACGTACTGGTAAGTGTCCCGAAGGGCTTGGCTCAGCTGGTAGAACCGGGTGCCGGGGACGCCGACGCCATTGGTCCCGAAGCTGTTGCCGCTCGGGTTCACCAGGCTGAACAGGGCGCCCTGGGCCAGGCGGGCACTGGCCGAGAAATCCTGCTCGCCGTAGGAGCCGAAGAGGGCCGAGCGCCATTCCGGCGACCAGTAGTGCAGGTACGACGCCACCGCCGAGAAGCTGGTCGAAGTCTGGAGCTGGCCGGTGAACGGGTTGACCGACGCGTCGGCGAAGTACTGCTCGAACTTCTGCGTATCGAAGCCGGTGTTGGACTGCGCGTAGCAGCCGGCGACCATACAATAGCCGGCATAGCTCTGTGCGCCGTTGGCGTAGGCCCCCTGCAGGTAGAGGGTATCCCCCGGGGCAATCGCCGGCAGGTTGATCTTCACGCCGCCCTGCACGCCCCAACCCTGGACCGAATTGGCATGCCGGATCCCGGTGAGAACGCCGCCCGCTCCCGCGGCCGGGTTGGTGCTGGGGTTGCCGACGTTGATCTCGTGCGTGGCGGCCGAGATCTGGGCGGAGCCCCAGGCCTGATCGACCCGCAGGGCGCCGACGAAATCGGGCAGCCGCGAGCGCTGGACGGCGTCGACGTTGCCGTAGCGCGACGGCCGGCCGCCGGTGTAGCCGACGAAGACGGGGGCGACCGCGGTCGCAGTCGGTGAGAAGACCGGAGAGCGGGTGAAGACCGGGTCTTCCACCGACAGGGTCGCCGTGACGCCGTTGCTCAAGGTGGCCGTGTAGGCGAGCAGGTTGGTCGAGGAATTGTCGGAGCCGGACGTCGCGCCGTACATCTCGAAATCGTGGGCGTAGAAGTCGTAGAACGACGACGCGCGACCGGCGGTGAGGCCGGCGAACTGGATGAACGCCTTGTCGACGTTCACGACCTGCTGGACGCGCCCGGCCTGATCGACGCCGGTGGCGACGTAGGCCGAGCCGATGCGCTCCTGTGTGCCGGATCGGCCCACGCCCGCCGCACCGGACCGGCTGCCGGCCTCGAGGCGCACGAAGGCGCGCAGGGTGCCGTAGGCGGTCTGGGTGCGGGCATCGAGGTTGAAGCGCAGCAGCCCGCGATAGCCCGACGTATCGCCGCCGTTGGAGCCGGCCTGCCGGGTATAGCTGGTGATGTAGCCGCCCTCGAACCGGGCGCGGCCGGAGATGCGCAGGCAGGTGTCGGTGCCCGGGATGTAGAAGAAGCCGGCGCCGTAGGCCGAGCAGACCCGGACATACGCAATCGGCGCCGCCGCCCCGACCGGACGGTCGGCCGCGGCGGCTCCCCCGGCTAGCGCAAACACGGAGGGCGATCCCAGCAGAAGAGATGTCAATAACCGCATCGCCAGCCCCAATGGTTTGGTCTTGTTTTAAAGATCTAAACGATCACATATCCGTACTATAAGTCAGAAATTCCGTATTTCTATTTTTGCTTTTATTACGTTATTGCTTTTACAAACAGATTCGTGCGAGCCCAGCGCGCGAATAAAGACAGCGTGTCGATGCCCCCCGGGCGTCACGCCGCTGGTGGAGGCCTCGGCCAAGACCGACGCGGCAGGTGCAGTGCGACCGGACCTTTCGGACATCGTGCCGGCGCCAATGACGGCGCGATGCCGGGCCCGCCGGATCTGGCGCGACCGGTCGGCGCGGGGCGTCCGGTACAAAAAGGACCCGGCGCGGAGCCGGGCCTTCGAAGTCGAGATGCACGAGGACGGGCGCCGGGACCGAAGCCCCGGCACCGCTCTGGCGATCAGAAGTCGCGCTGGACGCGGAAGCGGACCTGCGAGATCGAGTCCTGCGTCGCGGTACGCGGCACGAAGGTGCCGTTGTTGATGCCGGCGACGTTGTTGTAGGCGGTCGGGCTCTTGTCCTGGTCGATCACCCGGCCGCTCTTCAGGCCGATCTGCGTGTAGTAGCCCTCGACGCCGATATCGAGGTCCTTCACCGGCGACCAGATCAGGCTCGCACCGGCGACGAACTGGTAGTTGTCGCGAAGCGCCTGGCTGAGCTGATAGAACCGGGTGCCCGGCACGCCGACGGCGTTGGGGCCGGAGATGAGGCTCGAGCCCGCGAGGCCATAGGCGGCCCCCTGCGCGAGACGGGCGGCGCGGGAGAAGCTCTGCTCACCGTAGGAGCCGAACAGGGCCGAACGCCATTCCGGCGACCAATAGTGCAGGTACGACGCCACCGCGGTGAAGCTCTGCGAGGTCTGCAGCTGGCCGGTGAACGGATTGATCGTCGCGTCCGAGAAGAACTGGTTGAACTTCTGGCCCTGGATCGTCGCCGGGTTCTGCGCGTAGGACCCGCTATACGCGGAATAGCCCGTGTAGAGCTGCGCGCCGTCGCTGTAGGCGCCCTGGAGGTACAGAGCGTCGCCCGGCGCGACGAACGGGGTGTTCACCTTCAGGCCGCCCTGCACCGCCCAGGCCTGGACGCTGTTGGTGTGCGCGATGTTGACGTTCGTGCCTGCGACGGGATTCGTCCCGATATTGCCGACGTTCAGCTCATGGGTGGCGGCCGAGATCTGAGCCGAGCCCCAGGCCTGATCGAGGCGAAGGGCACCGACGAAGTCGGGCAGACGCTCGCGCTGGACGGTGTCGATCGTGCTCAGCACGGTCGGAGCGCCCCGGGTGTAGCCGACGAACACGGGGCTGACGGTGGACGCGTAGGGCGCGAAGATCGGCGTGCGGCGGAAGACCGGGTCTTCCACCGACAGGGTCGCCGACACGCCGTTGCCCAGCACCGCCGTGTAGGCGAGCAGGTTGGTCGAGGCGTTGTCCGAGCCGAGCGTGCTGCCGGTGATCTCGAAGTCGTGCGCGTAGAAGTCGAAGAACGAGGACGCGCGACCGGCGGTCAGGCCGGCGAACTGGATGAACGCCTTGTCGACGTTCATGTATTGCTGATCGCGACCCACCTGATCGACGCCCGTTGAGGCGTAGGCCTGGCCGATGCGCTGCTGGGTGCCGGACTGGCCGATGCCGGAATAGCCGGTGCGGCTGCCGGCATCGAGGCGCACGAAGGCGCGGAGCGTACCGTAGGCGGTCTGGGTGCGGGCATCCATGTTGATGCGCATCCGGCCCTGGTAGCCCGAGGTGTCGCCGTTGGAGCCCTGGCGCGAGTAGCTGGCCATGTAGCCGCCCTCGAACCGGGCGCGGCCCGAGATGCGCAGGCAGGTGTCGGTGCCGGAGATGTAGAAGAAGCCGGCCCCGAAGGCGGAGCAGACGCGGACGTACTCGATCGGCGCCGCCTTCTTGATCGGAAGGTCGGCGGCCTGGGCGGCTCCGATCGCCGCGAAGGCGGCGGCCGAGCCGAGCAGCGAGCTCTTCAAGAGCTTCATAGATATCTCCAAAGCTTCGAGACCCGATAACACCAACGAGTCCGGTTTATCCGACCCTCGCAGCGATCGATGTTGTTGAATTCTGCAATCTTAAGTGCAGATTGTTTAGAGATATCTCGCGTCCGAGATTTCTCTATGCCGTTTCTTATGATCTGCCGCAGCTTATCCAAGCAACATCGATATCATTCGATCTGTGGAATTGATTTGAGTTGTTGTAACGTCGCAACGTTACAAAATTGTTTTGAAGTATTACTGGGTGCAATGATTTTATAAGCAGAAATTTTAGCGCGGATATTTATTGCGAACGTCTCTCGAGAGATATCACCGCGGCCAAAATTTTTATCTGCGCGCGCCTGAATCCGCGGATACATCCGGGCCCAGGCTCATCCCGCGCGGACGCGGCGGCGCTTTGTCTCGAGCGGCCGGGTCGCCGGCCGCTTTGGGCACAACGCCGTGCGTCGGTAACGATCGCGACGGCCGGCCCGTGAAGATCCGTCGCGCCGATTCCGTCCGTGATTCGACCGGATTCGCGAATCGATTCGTGCGGTGACGGCATTCCCGGCGACGGCGCTGCCGGACGACAGCCACGGCGGCGCGTCGGGACGCGGTGGGCATGGTGAGAGCGGGGCGTTCGAGCGGTGCGCCCCGGGCACCGGAGCCCAGAGCCGGTCAGCGGCGCGGGCTGGAGACGCGGTCAGGAGACGCGGTCGGGCCGGGATCCGTGCCGGATGCGGGCTTCGCGGGTTAGGTCCGGAGCCCGTGTGTGGCGGCGCCGCCGGGAACCGTTCGGCGGCGGCCCTGCTGCGGCGACGTCCGGAAGCGGAGCGGGCGCTCCGTCCGGCTTCATCGCGCCCGCCGACAACGAAAAAGGCCCAGCCGGAGGGCTGGGCCTTGAGATCCGTGGAACCGGCGCGGGGGGTGTATCCCCGCGCCGACGATGCGGCTTAGAAGTCGCGCTGGACGCGCATGCGGAACGAGGAGTTCGAGTCTTGCGTCGCGGTGCGCGGTACGAAGGTACCGTTGTTGATACCTGCAACGTTCGCGTAGGCGGTCGGGCTCTTGTCCTTGTCGATCACGCGGCCGTTCTTGACACCGATCTGGGTGTAGAAGCCCTCGACACCGATATCGAGGTCTTTCACCGGCGACCAGATCAAGCTCGCACCGACAACGTACTGGTAGGTGTCGCGCAAGGCTTCGCTAAGGTTGTAGAATGTCGTTCCAGGCGTACCGACGGCATTCGCACCGAAGGCGTTCGTGCCGCCCGGGTTGGCCAACGAGAACGCCGAGCCTTGGGCAGCGCGCTGGCTATTCGAGAAATTCATCTCGCCGTACGACCCGAACACGGCCGAGCGCCACTCAGGCGACCAGTAGTGCAGATACGAGGCAACGACGCTGAAGCTCGTAGACATTTCCATCTGACCGGTGAACGGGTTGACGGTCGCGTCGTTGAAGAACTGGTTGAACTTCTGGCCCTGGATCGTCGCCGCGTTCTGCGAGTACGAGCCGCTGTATGACGAGTAGCCGGTGTAGAGCTGTGAGCCGACGCCGTAAGCGCCTTGCAAGTAGAAAGCATCGCCCGGGGCAATGAACGGCGCATTGATCTTCAGGCCGCCCTGCACCGCGTAGCCGTACGCGTTGCTGGTGTGTGGGATGCTGATGTTGGAGCCGGTGCCGGTGCCGGCACCGTTGGCGACGTTGCCGACGTTCAGCTCGTGCACGGCAGCCGAGACCTGGGCGGAGCCCCAGGCCTGGTCGAGCCGGAGAGCGGCGACGAAGTCGGGAAGACGCTCGCGCTGGATCACGTCAACAAAGCTGTAACGCGTCGGCACACCGTTAGTGTAGCCAATGAACACCGGGGCGGGAGAGTTCGTCTGCGCGAAATTCGCGATCGATGCGTTGTTCGTGATACCCGCCGGGTTGTTCGACGGCGAGTAAATCGGGCTGCGGCGGAAGACCGGGTCTTCGACCGAGAGCGTGGCTGACAGGCCGTTGCCGAGGGTGGCGGTGTAGGCGAGCAGGTTGGTGGAGGCGAGGTCCGAACCCGCGGTGGCACCGGCGAACTCGAAATCGTGGGCGTAGAAGTCGAAGAACGACGAGGCGCGACCGGCGGTGAGACCGGCGAACTGAATGAACGCCTTGTCGACGTTCACGAACTGCTGGTCGCGGCCGAAGCTGTCGATGCCGAGGCCCGGGAAGGCCTGGCCGATACGCTGCTGGGTGCCGGAGGTGCCGACGCCGGAATATCCCGTGCGGGCGCCGGCATCGAGACGCACGAAGGCGCGCAGGGTGCCGTAAGCGGTCTGGGTGCGGGCATCGAGGTTGATGCGCATGCGGCCCTGGAAGCCAGAGGTGTCGCCGACGTTGGAGCCGTTTTGGCGCGAGTAGCTGGTCTGGTACCCGCCCTCGAACCGGGCGCGGCCGGAGAGACGCAGGCAGGTGTCGGTGCCGGGAATGTAGAAGAAGCCGGCGCCGTAGGCCGAGCAGACCCGGACGTACTCGATCGGGACCGCCTTCTTGACCGGAAGGTCGGCGGCGTGTGCGGCTCCGATGGCCGCGAAGGCGGCTGCAGAACCGAGCAGTGAGCTCTTCAAGAGCTTCATAGACATCTCCAAAGCTTCGAGACCCGATGATGCGGACATGCCCGGTTTTCCGGATCTTGCCGCTCGTCTTGTAGGTTTGGCCTGCGTCTTGGGTGGCAGGCTCCTGCGGGCTCTCGCTTGGCGATGCCCCCGTGCACGATCACCATGTGCGAACGGGTTTCGGCGAGCAATCAGAATTCGGCTCGGATAAATTGGTTCCTGTGCGATGTTGCCGCCCGGCAACAATATCAGAACGCGTTAGCCGGCAACAGCTTGCCGGATGTACCGATATGCTTTCCGGAGTGGCAGGAGTGCTGTCGAACCGGGCATGGACGGGACCGCCCAGGCACCGGGAAGGGCCGGGGCGGTCCGAACGTGGGGGTGACGCCGGCGGCTGCGGCGGCGTCATCAAAGGTTGTCGAGACGGCGCGCCGGGCTTTGCGCCCGACCGCACTTCACATCGGCGGCGTCAGGCCGTTCTTGCCGACGGCGACGCGCCGCGCCGTGACTTTGCCGTCCTCGCCCCGCGCAGCCACCACGAACGCCTTGGCGCCGGCGGTGATCGCACCGGAATCCGCAGCCTCGAAGGTGACCACCGGGGCCTGCGGCGGAACCAGGATCTGGAGCGACTGCCCCTTGCCGTAATCGACCGTGAGGGTGCGCTCCGCACCGCTCCCGCTCGCCTTCACGGTGCCGTTCGTCATCGCGCTCTTGACCCGGGGGGCGTCCGGCGCGGTCGCGGGTACGGCGGACTTCACGGTGCCGTTGGTCATGGTGCTCTTCACCGCGGCGCTGCCGGTATGATCGGGAAGCATATCCCAGTCGTAATGGCCCTCACCGGTGCCGCGCATCGATTCCGGGAACAGCACGACCTCCAGGGCGATCGGCGGCTCGCCCTTGGTGGCGGTTCCGATGAAGACGCCGTCCTTGATCTGATCGAGCTGGGCCGGGACGACCCAGGAGACCTTGGCGTCCGGCGCCAGGGTCACCCGCTGGCTCTTCCCGTCCAGGGTCTTGAGGGTGAAGCCGCCGCCCTCGACGGCCTCGATCGTGCCGCGCAGGCGCTCGGGCGGCGCGGCGGCGTGTGCGGAGGTGGCGAGCGCCAGGAGGCTCGCGAGGGCGAGGGTCGGGAGTTTTGACATGGTGGCGGGAGTCCTATCGCCGCCGGAACGGTGGCGGCGCGCATGACCTGGGACTCGGCGCAACCGTGTCAGCCCCTCGCGCCCGTGACATCAAGCCCCTGCGGACGGGTGTAACCGGGACGGTAGCGCTCAGGCCGCCAGCGCCAGCAGCGCGAGGCCCGCCGCCGCGACGGCGGCGCCGAGGGCCGGCGCGGCTCGGGTGGCGCCAAGCCGCGACGCGGTGATTCCAAGCCCGATCCCGGCCCCGTGCAGGAGCGCGGTCGCGGCCAGGAAGCCGAACCCGAACGCCAGGCCCGAGGCGGTCTCCGGCATCTCGGCGCCGTGGGCGTAGCCGTGGAACACTGCGAACACGCCGACGAGGCTGGCGAGCAGCTCAACCGGCGCCCGCAGGCCGACGATCGCGGCCACGCCGAACACCACGATGGAGAGTGCGATCCCGGTCTCGGCATAGGGCAGCGCGACGCCGGCCATCCCCAGGCCCGCCCCCACGCTCATGAGCGCCAGGAAGGAGAGAGGCAGTGCCCAGAGCGCCCGGCCGCCGCGCAGGGCCGCCAGCAGCCCGACCGCGACCATCGCCAGCACGTGGTCGGCGCCGAGCAGCGGATGCAGGAAGCCGGCCCCGGCGCCGAGCGCAGCCCCGTGGCCGGGATGGGCCAGAGCCGCCTGCGGCAGCAGCGCGAACGCGGCGGGAAGGGCGGCAAGGCTGGAGACGAGCGGGGCGGCGAGCAGGCGCTTCATCGGATATCCTTCGCGGTTGTAAGACCGAAGGTAGCGCCGATCCCGCGGCACGGCGAGTGCCCCGGCCCGCGGCCCCTCCGGCCTTGGGCGGGACACCGCGGTTGCACGCGGAGAATCTCGCCCTGGATGGGTATCGGGAGGCGCCGCGTGTGCAGCAGGCCGACATCCGCACCGCCGCCCGCCAGCAAGGCCTGGACGAGTTCGACACGGTCGCGGTCGGCATCGTCGAGCGCGACGGCAAGGTCTCGATCATCGAGACGGCGTGACAAGGAACCGGGGTTCAGCACCGGCGGCCGTAGCGCTGCGGATCACTTGAATACATGATACCGTTTCACGCCGGCGCCGAGAGGGCCTCGCCGGCGGTTCGGCATGAGCGGTGGCGGCGCCCCTTCTCCGGCGGGGGCGGACGACCAGCGGCTCGATCGCACAGGACAGGATTTCCCGTGAGAGATTTCTCCGCACCCGGGCGCTCCCCGGTCTACGCCGCCAACGCCGCCGTCGCGACCTCGCATCCCGCCTCGACCCTGGCCGCCATCGAGATCCTGCGCGCGGGCGGCAACGCCGTCGATGCCGGGATCGCCGCGGTGGCGGTGCAGTGCGTGGTCGATCCGCTGATGACCGGCATCGGCGGCGATTGCTTCGCCCTCTATGCTCCGGCCGGCGCCTCCAAGCCGATCGCGCTTGACGGATCCGGCCGGGCGCCGGCCGCCGCCACGCCCGACTGGTACGCCGAGCACGGCGCCGCGATCACGCCGGCCTCGCCGCACGCGGTCACGGTACCGGGGGCGATCGGAGCCTGGGACATGCTGGTGCGCCAGCACGGCACGCGCCCGCTGGGTGAATTGCTGCAGCCGGCGATCCGCTACGCCGAGGACGGGTTCGCGATCCAGCAGCGCGTCGGCTGGGACTGGTTGCGCGGCGTGCCCCGGGTGGCCGGCGACCCCCACGCCGCCGAGACCTACCTGATCGGCGGCAAGGCCCCGGCGATCGGCAGCGTCTTCCGGCTGCCGAAACTCGCCGCCACGCTCCGCCGCATCGCCGACGAGGGCCCGCGCGGCTTCTATGAAGGACCGGTGGCCGACGACATGGTCCGCCGGCTCAACGCCCTCGGCGGCCTGCACACCCGGGATGATTTCGCCACGTCGCGGCCGGACGTGGTCACGCCGGTCTCGACCCGCTACCGCGGCTACGACGTCTACGAGTGCCCGCCCGCCGGCCAGGGCCTCGCGGCGCTGATGATGCTGAACGTGCTGTCGCATCACGACGTCGGCGCCCTGTCGGACCTGGACCGGCTCCACCTGTTCGCAGAGACCTGCAAGCAGGCCTACCATCACCGGGACGTGCTGTTCGGCGACGCCGCCCTCGCCCGGGTGCCGGTGGAGCACCTGCTGTCGGATGCCTGGAAGGCCGCCGCCCACGGGGCGATCGACATGGGCCGGGCGCGGGTGCCGGAGATCTATCCCGAGATCGCCCGGGAGATCGCCGAGGAGCGGGCCCACAAGGACACCGTCTATCTCTGCGTTGTCGATCGGGACGGCAACGCGCTGTCGCTGATCAACTCGGTGTTCCAGGGCTTCGGCTCGGGCATCCTGGCGCCGGAGAGCGGCGTGCTGCTGCACAACCGCGGCCTGTCGTTCCGCACGGAAGCCGGGCACCCGAACAGCATCGGGCCGGGCAAGCGGCCGATGCACACGATCATCCCGGGCATGCTGATGAAGGACGGACAGGCAGTCGCGCCGTTCGGCGTGATGGGTGGCCATTACCAGGCCATGGGCCATGTCGAGCTGCTGTCGGGCATCCTCGACCGGGGCCTCGACGTGCAGGCCGCGCTCGATGCCCCGCGCAGCTTCGCGTATGGCGACAGCCTGGAACTCGAGACCGGCATCTCGGACGCCGCGATGGCCGGACTGATCGCGCGCGGCCACCCGGCAATCCGGGCGCCTCTGCCGCTGGGCGGCGGCCAGATCATCTGGATCGACCGCGCGGCCGGCACGCTGGTGGCGGGCTCGGACCCGCGCAAGGACGGGGCGGCTATGGGGTATTGAGGGGCCGGCGGCCCCGCGTTCGGGGCTGCCGGATCAGGGATGCGCGGACGCAACGCGGGTCCCCTCTCCCGGGCGGGAGAGGGACCACGTCGCGGCCCGGGTGAGCCGATGAGCGACCATCCTGGCGCCTCCCGGTCGGAAGGCGCATCGCCCGCACAGAATCAGTCGATGTCCTCGACCTCTTCGGAACCGCCATAGACCCGCTGCGCCAGCGAGGCCTCCATGAACGGATCGAGGGAGCCGTCGAGCACCGCGTCCGGATCGGTGGACTGGGTGCCGGTGCGCAGGTCCTTCACCAGCTGATAGGGCTGGAGCACGTAGGACCGGATCTGGTGGCCCCAGCCGATATCGGTCTTGGCTGCGGCCTCGGCGCTGGCCTTCTCCTCACGCTTCTTCAGCTCGGCCTCGTAGAGCCGGGCGCGCAGCATGTTCCACGCCGTGGCGCGGTTCTTGTGCTGGGAGCGCTCCTGCTGACACGCCACCACGATCCCGGTCGGGTTGTGGGTGATGCGCACCGCGGAATCGGTGGTGTTGACGTGCTGGCCGCCGGCGCCGGACGAGCGGTAGGTGTCGATCCTGCAGTCCGATTCCTTGATCTCGATCTCGATCCGGTCGTCGATGACCGGATAGACCCAGACGCTGGCGAAGCTGGTGTGGCGCCGGGCGCTGGAATCGTAGGGCGAGATCCGCACCAGCCGGTGCACGCCGGACTCGGTCTTGAGCCAGCCATAGGCGTTGTGGCCCTTGATCAGGAGCGTCGCGCCCTTGATCCCGGCCTCTTCGCCGTCCGACCACTCGACGATCTCGACCTTGTATTTCCGGCGCTCGGCCCAGCGGCCGTACATGCGCTGGAGCATGTTCGCCCAGTCCTGGCTCTCGGTGCCGCCGGCACCGGCATGGACTTCGAGATAGGTGTCGAAGCCGTCGGCCTCGCCGGACAGGAGGGTCTCGACCTGGCGGCTGGCGGCCTCCTTCTCGACGGCAAGGATCGCGGCCTCGCCCTCGCGGATCGAGGATTCGTCGCCCTCCATCTCGCCGAGTTCGATCAGCGTCGCGCCGTCCTCGAGATCGCGCTCGAGCTTGCGGATGGAGGAGACCGCCTCGTCGAGCTGCTGGCGCTCGCGCATCACCTTCTGCGCGGCGTCGGCATCGTTCCACAGGTCGGGGTTCTCGGAGGCTGCGTTCAGCTCCGCGAGACGTTTATCGACAGTATCCCAGTCAAAGATGCCTCCTCAGCAGCCCTATAGACTGCTTGGCGGCATCCGAGGCTTGCTCGATCTCGGCGCGCATTTGGTTTTTCGGGAATGAGGGCGATGGGTCGGGCCGGGGTGATACCGCCCGGGAGCCGCCCTGTAAACGGCGGCCCGGCGGCCCGCGCGGTCAGTGTGCGGCGCCCGACCGCAGGGTGGTGCGCGAGCCGGCAAGCGGGCGGCGCGTTGTCGGGGACGGATCAGGCAGGAACGCGGAGGCGGCCAGGATGGCGGACGACGATCACGCGCAGACGTGGAGCGACTTCGACGACGCCGTCAACATGACGCCGGCGGCGCTGCGCAAGCACCTCGACGGCGCGGCGAGCCAGGCGGTCGGCCAGAAGGAGGCGGGCGGCGACGAATCCACCGGCCACGCGATGGGCCGGCGCATCCTGGCGATCAAGGACAAGAAGAAGGCGGATCTCACCGACGACGATTATGCCGCCATGCGCAAGGTCGTGGGCTACGTCCACCGCCATCTGAAGCAGGGCGGCGACGCCCGCAAGGATCCCGACTCTCCCTGGCGGATGTCGCTGATGAACTGGGGCCACGATCCGCACAAGGATTGAGGCCCTGGCTCGGCGCCCGTCCGGCTCAGTAGCGCGGCGGCACGAGGTAGGACGGGGCGATCACGTATTCCTTGGGGCGCTTGTGCGCACCGAACCGGCTCTCGGTGATCTGGTCGTTGTAATAGTCGAACCCGGTATAGCCGAAGCCGCCGCCGTTCATCACCTGGGCCACCGGAATCGGCGGGACGGCGAGGTCGGGACGGCCCGGCGGCACCAGCACCTGGCAGCAACCCTCGGTCTGCAGGACCGTCGGGCCGTTGGGGGCGGTGAAGACATAGGCGCGCGGCTGCGGGATCCCCGGCGGGAAGGCCGGCTCGGCGGCCGCGCCCTGGGCGACGAGGCCGAGCAATCCGGCGGCGATCAGGGTCTTGGTGCTCACGCAATGCTCCGTCGCGGGACCGGCCGGGCCGGCGTCAGGCCTACACTCTAGCTTATCGCGGGCGGCCTGTCCGGCGCTCGCGGGCGGACCGGTTACCGGAACGCCGGCTCAGCCGCGGGCGCGCAGCACCACCTGCGGGCTCGCCGGCACCGGCCGGCAATCCGACATGAAGGCGTTGACCGGCAACGGCTTGGAATCGCAGGCGTAGACATCCGTCGGGCCCGGGGCCGGCACCGGGTCCCGCGCGATGATCGGGTTCGGCGCACAGGCCGAGGCCGCGGCGGCGAGCAGCAGGGCGGCGATGAGGTTCAGGCGGCGCATGCAACTCTCGGGACGCGGGAGGACCCCCGTGCCGAACCCTGCGCATCGCGATCCGCCCTGACAAGCGCCGGCGCGGGACGACGCGCCCTTTGACGGAGCCTGTCGCCCGGCGGCAACAATCGGGGCCGACCCGATCTCAGACGGCCTGGGCCATCGGCACGACGTTGTGGAGGGTCTTGTCGCCGCCGTCGAAGAACCGGCGGATGTTGCGCGCGGCCTGCCGGATGCGCTGCTCGTTCTCGACCAGGGCGATGCGGACATACTCGTCGCCGAACTCGCCGAAGCCGATGCCCGGCGCCACGGCGACGTCGGACTTCTCGAGCAGCAGCTTCGAGAATTCGAGGCTGCCCATCTCCCGATAGCGCTCCGGGATCGGGACCCAGGCGAACATCGAGGCCGCGGGCGCCGGGATCGTCCAGCCGGCCTTGCCGAAGGATTCGACCAGCGCGTCGCGGCGCCTCTTGTAGGTCGCCCGCATCTCGTCGATGCAGTCATCCGGGCCGTTGAGGGCCGCGGTGGCGGCGACCTGGATCGGCGTGAAGGCGCCGTAATCGAGATAGGACTTCACCCGGGACAGCGCCGCCAGCAGGCGCTCGTTGCCCACCGCGAAGCCCATGCGCCAGCCGGCCATGGAGTAGGTCTTCGACAGCGAGGTGAACTCCACGGTGCAATCGATCGCGCCCGGGACCTGCAGGACCGAGGGCGGCGGCTTGCCGTCGAAATAGACCTCCGCGTAGGCGAGGTCCGAGAGCAGGATCAGCTCGTGCTGCTTGGCGAAGGCGACGAGGTCCCGGTAGAAATCGAGGTCGGCCACGTAGGCGGTCGGGTTCGACGGGTAGCAGACCACCAGGGCCACGGGTTTCGGGATCGAGTGCCGCATGGCCCGCTCGAGCGCCGGGAACATGGCCGGGGTCGGCTCGGCCGGGACTGAGCGGATCACGCCGCCGGCCATCAGGAAGCCGAAGGCGTGGATCGGGTAGCTCGGGTTGGGCACCAGCACCACGTCGCCCGGGGCGGTGATCGCCTGGGCCATGTTGGCGAAGCCTTCCTTCGAGCCCAGCGTCGCCACCACCTGGGTGTCGGGGTTGAGGCTCACGCCGAAGCGGCGCTGGTAGTAGCCCGCCTGGGCGCGGCGCAGGCCGGCGATGCCCTTGGAGGCGGAGTAGCGGTCGGTCCGCGGCCGGCCCGCCGTCTCGCACAGCTTGGCGATGACGTGTTTCGGCGCATCGAGGTCCGGGTTGCCCATGCCGAGATCGATGATGTCGGCGCCCTGGGCGCGGGCGGTCGCCTTGATCCGGTTGACCTGCTCGAAGACGTAGGGCGGCAGGCGCTTGATGCGGTGGAAGTCGGTCATGGGCGTATCCATCGGCGCGTCCCGAATCTGGCGTCTCTCGTTGGTGTCGGTCGCGCGAAGGATTCGCTCTAGCAGAGATGCACGTCGCCGCCGACTCAGAAAAACTCGAGCCGGATCGGCGGCTTTATTGCTCTGCTGCGGGCACCGGCTTGATCGCGGCTGCGGCCCCCCGGCCCGCGCTTGCGGCGGCGCGCCCGCGGCTCTCGTTGCGGCCGCGGGCGCCTTCGAGTTCGGCCTCCAGCGCCTTCTGGCCCTCGGACGACTTGGCCCGGATCGGGCGCTTGGGCGCGTCGACGCCCACCGGCATGAAGGCGGGCGTCTCCTGGCCGCGGGTCTCGGTCACGAAATCCGGCGCGGCCACGACCCGGGGCCCGTAGCCCGCATCGGTGGCGAGCGTGCGCACCGCATCCCCCGAGCAGGCGCCCAGCGGTGCCGCCAGGAGGGCCAGAACCGCCAGGGCAAGGCCCCGAGCCGGTCCCGGGCCGCCGGGCCGCCGGCCGGTGGGGTTCAAAAAGGCGCGGTGCATGAGCACATGGGTCATGAGAAGATCGCGCGGATGTTTCGCGACACGCGCAAACGGGCTGGTGCAACCTCTCGCTCGCTCCTTAATTTGTCGGAAACGAGGCTCACGGTCAGTCGAGCCGAAACACCACACAGGGGAGGCACGCGTGACGAGCCCGCGGACGCAGGCGCCGGACCAAGCTGCCGCCCGGACCGGCATGGCCAACGGCGCCATGCCGGACGGCATCACGCCGCCGATGCCGGATATCGAGGCCCTGTCGCGCAATGCCGGCCAGTTCGTGGAGGCGCTGGGGCGCAGCGCCGCCCGCATGCTCGCGCCCGAGGCCCAGGCGAACGACACCTCCGGGGAGATCAACGAGGCGGTCAAGACGCTCGGCCAGATCGCCGAGGCGTGGCTCTCGGACCCGAGCCGCAGCGCCGAGGCCCAGACCAAGCTGTCCCAGGCCTTCCTGACGCTGTGGGGGACGACCTACCTGCGCCTCCAGGGCCAGCAGGCCGATCCGGTGGCGGTGCCCGAGCCCAAGGATGGCCGCTTCAGCGACGCCGAGTGGTCGACCAACCCGTATTTCGACTTCCTCAAGCAGGGCTACCTGATCGCCACCCGCTGGGCCGAGGGCCTCGTCGACGAGGCCGAGGGCGTCGACGAGCGCACCCGCCACAAGGCGCAGTTCTACCTGCGCCAGCTCACCAGCATGCTGTCGCCGTCGAACTTCCTGCCGACCAATCCGGAGCTGATCCGCCACACCCTGCACGAGAGCGGCGCCAACCTGGTGCGCGGCCTCAAGATGTACGAGGAGGATCTGGCCGCCGGCGGCGGGCAATTGCGGGTGCGCCAGACCGATCCGAGCGGGTTCGAGGTCGGCCGCAACGTCGCGGTGACCCCGGGCGAGGTGGTGTTCCGCAACGACCTGATCGAGCTGATCCAGTACGCGCCCGCCACCGAGACGGTGCTCAAGCGCCCGTTCCTGATGGTGCCGCCCTGGATCAACAAGTTCTACATCCTCGACCTCAACCCCCAGAAGAGCTTCCTGAAGTGGATGGTCGACCAGGGACTGACGGTGTTCTGCATCTCCTGGGTGAACCCGGACGCGCGCCACGCCGACAAGGACTTCGAGTCCTACATGCGTGAGGGCATCGAGGCGGCTATCGACGCGATCGGGGTCGCCACGGGCGAGAGCGAGGTCCATGCGGCCGGCTACTGCGTCGGCGGCACCCTGCTCTCGGTGACGCTCGCCATGCAGGCCGCCACGGGCAACCGCCGCATCAAGAGCGCGACCCTGCTGACCACGCAGGTAGACTTCACCCATGCGGGCGACCTCAAGGTGTTCGCCGACGAGGAGCAGATCCGCCAGGTCGAGGCCCGCATGGCCGAGCGGGGCTACCTGGAGGGCAGCCGCATGGCCAACGCCTTCAACATGCTGCGGCCGGACGACATGATCTGGTCCTACGTCGTCAACAACTACATCAAGGGCAAGCCGCCTTCGGCGTTCGACCTGCTGTACTGGAACTCCGACGCCACCCGGATGCCGGCGGCCAACCACTCGTTCTACCTGCGCAATTGCTATCTCGAGAACAGCCTGGCCCAGGGCAAGATGGTCCTCGGCAACGTCCGGTTGGACCTGAAGAAGGTGCAGGTGCCGATCTTCAATCTCGCCACCCGGGAGGACCACATCGCCCCGGCGATCTCGGTGTTCGAGGGCTCGAAGACCTTCGGCGGCAAGGTCGATTACGTGCTGGCGGGATCGGGCCACATCGCCGGAGTCGTCAACCCGCCCTACAAGCCGAAATACGGCTACTGGACCGGCGGGCCGGTGAAGGGCGAACTCAAGGACTGGGTCGCGGCGGCGGTGGAGACAAAGGGCTCGTGGTGGCCCTACTGGTTCCAGTGGATCGAGGCCCAGGCCCCCGAGCGGGTCCCGGCCCGCAAGCCCGGCGGCGACGCGCTGCCGTCGCTCGGCCCGGCTCCGGGAACGTATGTCCGGATGCGCGCCTGAGGGGACCGCGCCGGCCTCGGCTTACGGATCGATGGGCGGGCTTCGTCGGATGTGCCGCTGACCCACGCGTCGGGGCCGGCGGAAGAGACCGGAGACACCACGTCGCCCTCCCCCTTCAGCGGGGGAGGAAGATGCGGGCGGATCGAGAGCCGTCCTTCGAGAGGGAGAGCACCTCACCTCAGTACTTCCGGATCAGCGGCGCCGGGGCGGCCGGCGCCGGGGCGCCGAACATGTAGCGGAAGCCGACCGAGACGATGTCGGCGCTCGAATCGACCACGCCCGCGAAGGCGATGTTGCCGACATTGTAGTCGCGCCCGACCCCCGCGAGGATGCGCGACCGGTCGAGGAAGAAGTGCGAGTAGGCGAGGTTCAGGGTCAGGCGCTCGTTCCAGCGGTAGCTGGCGCCCACCGAGGCGATGTAGCGATCGCCGTCGGGCAGCCGCACCGAGCGGTTGCGGAAGTCGATCGGCGAGGATTCGTAGGCGAAGCCGGTCCGCACGGTCAGGTTCGGCGCGGCGTCGTACTCGGCACCGATCGAGTAGGTGTAGCCGTCCTTGTAGTTCAGCGGCAGGTTGCTGACCGGCAGGCCGAGACGGTTCGAGACGATGCCGACCGTGCCGAGCCGCGACCACTGATCCCACTCGAAGCCGAGATCGACCCGGGCGACCGGCGAGATCGCCTGGACCAGGCCGACGCTGAGCTTATCCGGGGTGTTGAGCTTCGCACGCACCTGCCCGGCCGTCGGAGCCAGCGCCACCAGCGGCACGCCGATCGAGCCGTCGATGTCGTGATGCACGGACGAGCGGTAGCCGATGCCGATCACGGTGCCGTCGCGCGGCGTCAGGGTGGCGCCCGCCGTGAAGCCGACGCCCCAGGATTCACCCTTGAGGAACGCGCTGGGATACACGGTCGGCGCGATGCCGGGGACCGGCAGGGCCTGCCGCAGGGTCAATCGGAAATACTCGATGTTCGGTCCGGCGGCGAGCGACAGCCACTCGTTGACCTTGAACCCGATCACCGGATTGAACGCCAGCGAGAAGATCCGGGACGAGCGCCCGTAGACTTCGCCGGCCCAGACCTGCCGGGGCTTGGTCACGAGGCCGAAGGGCGCACCCGTCGAGAGGCCGAGCCACAGGCGGTCGTTGATCTGGTAGGAGGTCGCCCCCGCGGGCACCACGGCGCCCTGTCCGATATCACCGGAATCGCCCAGGCGCGCGAAGCCCGGATTGGTCCCGGGCGCCGTCCGGATCTCGGAGGAGAGGCCGATATAGGTCAGGTTCTGCTCGGAGACGAAACCCGGGTTCATCGTGATGACCGCGGGATTCCAGAACATCGACGAGACGCCGCCGGAGCCGGCGGCCGCACCCGCGAAGGACAGCCCCTGGGCCTGGGTGCTCTGCTCGCGGATGCCGAAGGCTCCGGCCCGCGCCTCGCCGGTGCCGATCGCCGCCACCGAGGCCGCGAGCACCCATGCGCGCATTGTCCCGTTCATCTGCTCCCCCCGAACCGGATGGCTTGTTCGGGCGCCCTGATTCGACCGTGTCCCGGTCCGGCGCCGTTGCCGGTATGGTGCAGGTTTCCCCCGCTCGACCGCAACGGTGATCGCGAGCCTGGCCGATGCCGGAGGCGTCGACGATCGACAGATTCACGGTGGGGTTTTATCGCCCGGTTAGGCAATCAAACCTGCTTATCTTGCTCGACAGACTGTTTTTCGCCGGCCTGATATAGAGATGCATAATATATCAGCTTGCATCGGAATGTGCACTTTTTTGCCACGATGTTGCCAAGTTGCGACACCCCGAAATTGCGCGCCGCCGCCGCCGACGCGCTTGCACCGGCGGTGCTGCGCGGCCATGGTCCCGGCGCCCGGCGTAGACCGGTTCCAGGGAAGGATAAGGAGTCGCGGCGATGAAGCTCTTCCGGCACGGCCCGAGCGGCGATGAGAAGCCCGGCCTCGTGGATGCGCAGGGCGGCCTGCGCGATCTGTCCAGCATCGTCCGCGACATCGCCGGCCCGGCCTTGGCGCCGGAATCCCTGGAGCGGCTGCGGGCCCTCGATCCCGAGACCCTGCCGAAGCTGTCGGCGGACACGCGGCTCGGCCCCTGCGTCGGCGGCACCCGCAACGTCGTCGCCATCGGCCTCAACTTCGCCGACCACGCGGCCGAGACCGGCTCTCCGATCCCCTCGGAGCCGATCATCTTCAACAAGGCGCCGTCCAGCCTGTGCGGGCCGAACGACACGGTGATCATCCCCAAGGGTTCGGCCAAGACCGACTGGGAGGTGGAGCTCGCCGTGGTGATCGGCCGCCGGGCGAGCTACGTCCACGCCAACGAGGCGCTGAGCTACGTGGCGGGGGCCTGCATCTGCAACGACGTCTCCGAGCGCGAATGGCAGCTGGAGCGCGGCCCGACCTGGACCAAGGGCAAGAGCGCGCCGACCTTCGGGCCGCTCGGCCCCTGGCTGGTGACGCTGGACGAGATCCCCGACCTCAAGAACCTCGCCATGAGCCTCGACGTCAACGGCGAGCGCCGCCAGACGGGCTCGACCGCGACCATGATCTTCGACGTGCCCCAGCTCGTCGCCTACGCGTCGCACTTCATGCTGCTCGAGCCCGGCGACGTGATCACCACCGGGACCCCGCCCGGCGTCGGCCTCGGCATGAAGCCGCCGCGCTACCTGAAGGCCGGCGACGAGATGGTCCTGCGCATCGAGCGCCTGGGCGAGCAGCGCCAGAAGGTCATCGCCTTCGACGACTGGACCGCCAAGGTCTCGGCCGGCGAGCCGACGCACTGAAGCGCCGCCGCCGCCTCCGCACCGGATGGCGGCGGCCCGCAGGGCGCTTGATTTTGGCCACCGATCCCGCTCAAGAAGACATCATGAGCCAAGCTGCCGACCCGCACGCCTCCGATTTCCGCCACGACTGGAGCGTCGCGGAGATCCGCGCGATCCACGACCTGCCGTTGCTCGACCTCGTGTATCGGGCCGCCGCCGTGCATCGGGCGCACAACGACCCGAGCGACGTCCAACGCGCGAGCCTGCTCTCGATCAAGACCGGCGCCTGCCCGGAGGATTGCGGCTACTGCTCGCAATCGGCGCATCACAAGGGCACCGGCCTGCCGCGCCAGCGCCTGATGCCGGTGGATACGGTATTGGCCGAAGCCGCG
Source organism: Methylobacterium sp. CM6246 (assembly GCF_054818005.1). Lineage (NCBI taxonomy): Bacteria > Pseudomonadati > Pseudomonadota > Alphaproteobacteria > Hyphomicrobiales > Methylobacteriaceae > Methylobacterium > Methylobacterium sp. CM6246. The sequence goes on along the minus strand of NZ_JBTXKY010000001.1, from coordinate 1,715,888 downwards.
ACCGCCAAGGCCAACGGTGCGACCCGCTTCTGCATGGGCGCAGCCTGGCGCAGCCCGCGGGACGGCGCGGAGTTCGACTCGGTGCTGGACATGGTGCGGGGTGTGCGCGGCCTCGGGATGGAGGCCTGCGTCACCCTCGGCATGCTGACCGCCAGCCAGGCGGAGCGCCTGGCCGAGGCGGGGCTCACCGCCTACAACCACAACCTCGATACCGGGCCGGACTACTACGACAAGATCGTTTCGACCCGGACCTACGGGGACCGCCTGGATACGCTGGAGCGGGTCCGCGAGGCCGGCATCGGCGTCTGCTGCGGCGGCATCATCGGCCTCGGCGAGGGCGTCGGCGACCGGGTCGCGATGCTGCACGTGCTGGCCAACCACGCGCCGCATCCGGAGAGCGTGCCGATCAACGCGCTGGCCCCCGTCCCCGGCACCCCGCTCGGCGACAAGGCCGCGCCCGTCGATCCGTTCGACATGGTGCGGATGTGCGCCACCGCCCGCATCGTGATGCCGAAGGCCCGGGTGCGCCTCAGCGCCGGACGCAAGGCGCTGAGCCGCGAGGCGCAGGCCCTCTGCTTCCTCGCGGGGGCCAACTCGATCTTCTACGGTGAGCGCCTGCTGACCACCGCCAACAACGAGGCGGATTCCGACGCCGCGCTGCTGCAGGATCTCGGTATCCGCGTGGCGGAGCCGATCCTGGCCGCAGCCGAGTAGCGCGTCAGCCCTCGGGCAGCACGATCCGGAAGCGGGCGCCGCCCTCCTCCGGATCCAGGGTCAGGCTGCCACCGTTGATGCCGATCAGCTCGGCGGCGATCGGCAGGCCGAGCCCGGTGCCGCCCGAGCGGGTCGAGCCCTGGAACGGCGAGAACAGGTTTTCCCGGGCCCGCGCCGGCAGGCCGGGGCCGTTGTCTTCCACCAGGATGGTCACCCGGCCCGGCACGTCGCGGCAGGCTGTGACCCGCACCTCGGCCTCCGGCACCGCGGCCCCGTCCAGCGCCTGAACGGCGTTGCGGACCAGGTTGGCCAGCGCACGGGCGAGCTGCTCCGGGTCGGCCTGCACGCGGCATTCGCCGGCGTCCACGAGGACGCGCACGCTGCGCGCGGCGAGCGCGGCGAGGTCCGGCAATTCGGCGAAGAGCGGCGCCAGCGGCGTCGAACTGAGCGTCGGCGCACGCTCGGAGACGCGCCCATAGGCCAGGCTCGCCTCGCAGAACCGGATGGCCCGGGCGATGGCCCCGACCAGGCGCGGCGCCACCCGCTGGACCATCGGGTCGGCGGTGTCCTCCAGCCGGTCGCCGAGGAGCTGGGCCCCGGTGAGGAGGTTGCGCAGCTCGTGGCTGACCTTACTGACCGCCAACCCCAGCTCGGCCAGCCGCCGCTTCTGGCGGAGCTGGTCGGCCAGGATGCGCTGCATCCGGCCGAGGGCGCGTTCGGCCTGGCCGATCTCGTCGCGGCGGCGGGACGGCGCGATGATCCGGCCGGCATCCTCCGGATTCTCCGCGAAGGCCGTGATGTTGGTGGCGAGCCGCCGCACCGGGCGGACGATCAGCACCTGCAGCACCACGAAGACCAGCCCGGCCGCCGACGCCGCGATGATCAGCGACGAGACCAGCAGGCGCAGCGCGTAGTCGATCATCGCGGCGCGCAGCGGCGCCTCGTCGAGCAGGACCTCGACCCGGTCGAAGCCGATGCCCCCCTCCCCGATCACCCGGATCGGCTCGCGGACCGGCGCGACCAGGGTCCGCCACGCCCCCCGGATGGTCGACAGGGCCGTGACGTCGCGCAGGTCGACCGTGTCGGCCACCGTCTCGGGCACCGGCTCGATGGCGAGCAGACGCTGGGCGCCGCCGCCGCGGACCGCGATCGCCCGGGCGTTCACCCCCGCGAGCAGCCGGCTCTCCAGCGCCTCCGAGACCGGCTCGCCGGTCCGGCCGTCGAGGACCAGGGCGGCGACCTGCGCGGCCGCGACCCGGTCGGACATCCACTCGATCCGGTAATTGGCCACCGCCGGCACGTAGGTCAGCACTTCGGCCACCACCACGAAGGCGACGGTGACGAGGAACAGCCGCCCGGACAAGCCGAGGCGCGCCGGACGCCGCTCGGGCACCTCGCGTGAAGCGGCGGCCGCCGCCGGCATCGTGACCGGGTCGGATTCGACGGCCACGCCCATCACGCTCCGACCGGGCATCGCGGGCGGATGGGGGTGGGCTGGCATTTGCGAGAGCTCAAGCCGTTTACGGCCTTCGCGCGGGACATGGTGTAACGCCGTCGTTTCAAAGTCGGGAATACAGGGGGCATTCCCGCGGGCACTATACGAGCACGATAGGGTCGAGGTTGCATGTACCTTAGAGCACCTCGAAAGAAGTCCACCGTCTCAGCGCCTGTGTCGCGCGCGTGCGCGACGGCCCATACGGTAAGCTCCGGAACACGAAAACACCGCCGGCGATCGGGTGATCGCCACGCCAGCAACGCCGATGCCCCACAGCCCAGGACCCAAAAAAGCTCACCTGATCAACAACTTAGACCAGATGAAAATCCAAAATGCCAATCTCCGGCGACCGTCCTGGGGCGGAACGGGGCTGCCGTCACGCGGAACGCCCAGGCCACACGATTAGACCCTCGCGCCACACAGAGTGAAGAATAAATTTGCGCGCGGACAGAAATTTTTAACCGGATACTCAGTCACGCGAGAGCCGTTCCCATCCTCGATGTTACGCGCGCTCTTGGTCCGAACCGGCATCCATTTGATGGTTGGCGCCCCAAGACCCGAATGCCGCGCCGGACGCACCGGGCTCAGGCGCGCCGGAACCGGCGGCTCAACAGGACGCTGCCGAGCGCGAACACGGCGAGCATCGCCAGCCCGGCCACCATCTTGGGCGTGACCAGGGCCCTCAAGGTCAGAGCCTCGTCGCAACCGACGGTCGCCGCGGCGAGGCAGGCGGCCTTGGCGGCCTCGTGGGCTGCGACCACGTCCTCGATCCCGGCGCCGGTTGTGGCGTAGACCAGGGCGCCGGGCAGCAGGCCCAAAAAGGTCGCCAGCACGAAGACCCGCATCTTCACCCCGCAGGCGGCGGGCGCGAGGTTCGTCATCCAGAACGGGAACAGCGGCAGCAGGCGCATCACCGCGATGTACCCGAAGGCGTCCCGCCGGAACGCGTCCGTGAATGCCGCGAGCCGCGTCCCGCCCATCCGGCGCAGCAGATCGGCCCCGGGTCCCTTGCCGATGGCGAACACGATCGCCGCCCCGGTGGTGGCCGCGCAGACCGCCGTGAGCGCCCCCGGGACGATCCCGAATAGGAAGCCGCAGATCATGGTCAGGAACAGCGTGGCCGGCACCGAGACCACCACGGAGGCGACGTAGACCAGGTAGGCCGCCACGACGGCGCGCACGTACCCGGCCTCGACGAAGCCATGCAGCCACGCCCGCGAGGCGAGCAGCCGGTCGAGGCTCAGGAGTTGCGCGACGCCCGAGACCAGCACGACAGCCGAGATGCTCAGGAGCAGGGCAAGCGGCAGCCACCGTCGCAGCCGCTTCCAGCGTCCCTCCGGGACGGACGCGAGCCCGACGTCGCTCACCCGGGCTTGCGCATCCGCAGGATCTTGAAGAACCCGCCCGGGAAGGTCGGCTTCAGCCCCAGCACCTCGACGCCGTTGCGCCGGGCCCAGGCCTCGATCCGGGTCGCCTTGAAGTCCGACGACCAGCCGATCTTGGTGCAGAGCGGCGCCACGACCTCCTCGACCCGGGCGAGCGGGCCGTCGCTCTGGCCGAAGTGGTTGGCCAGCACGATGCCGCCACCGGGCCGGACCACCCGCAGGAACTCCGACATCGCGGCCTCGGGGTCTGGGACCAGGGTGATCAGGAACTGCGCCACGACCGCGTCGAAGCTCGCATCGGCGTAGCCGAGGTGGCAGACATCCATCACCTGCAGGCCCTTCACGTGGGCCAGGTTCCGGCGCTTCACCTTGGCGCGGGCGCGCTTGAGCATGTCCTCGGAGAGGTCGACCCCGCAGACGAAGCTCGCCTTCGGGTAGTAGCCGAGCGCCAGCCCGGTGCCGACGCCGGCCTCCAGGATGCGCGGCCCGTGCTCGGCCGCGGCCTCCACGGCCGCGCGGGCCGCGGGCTCGGTGAGCTTGTCGTAGACCACGTCGTAGACAGGGGCCCAGCGGGCATAGGCCTTGCGCATCAGGGCCGTGCTCGGCCCGGCCATCTGCGGCTCGCTCAGCATCGTTCGGATTATCCAGAGATTGAGATCAGGCGGCTTCTCGGGGCCGGGCCGACAACGCATCGACCCGGCGGATGGTGCCGCCGCCCAGAACACGGGCCCGGGGGCCGTCGTCGCCGTAGAGCGCGCAGGCCTGGCCCGGCGAGACGCCGTCCTCGGGCTCGGCCAGCACCACCTCGGCGGTTCCGTCCGGCGCGATGGTGAGCGTCGCCGGCCGCGGCGGCCGGGTCGAGCGGACGCGCACCGCCACCGGCAGGTCGTGAACCGAGCCGGCCGGGCCCTCACCCAGCCAGTTCAGGTCCGAGAGGCGGATGCGCGTCGTCGCCAGGGCGGTGCGCGGGCCGACCACGACCCGGGCGGTGTCCGGCTCCAGGCGCACGACGTAGAGCGGCTCGGAGCCGGACAGGCCGAGGCCCCGGCGCTGGCCGACCGTATAATGGACGATGCCCTCGTGCTGCCCGAGCACGAGGCCGCCGAGATCGACGATTTCGCCGGGCCGAGCCGCATCCGGGCGCAGCCGGGCGATCACGTCGCTGTAGCGGCCCTGCGGCACGAAGCAGATGTCCTGGCTGTCGGGCTTCTCCGCCAGCGACAGGCCGAGGTCTTTGGCCAGCGCCCGGGTCTCGGCCTTGGACATCTCGCCCAGGGGAAAGCGCAGGAAATCCAGCTGCTCGGCCGTGGTCGCGTAGAGGAAATAGCTCTGGTCCCGGGCCGGATCGAGGGCGCGGTGCAGCGCCCGGCCGCCCCCCGGCAGGGCCCGGCTCGCCACGTAATGCCCGGTGGCCAGGGCGTCGGCGTTCAGGTCCCGGGCCAGCCCGAGCAGATCGCGGAACTTCACGGTGCGATTGCACTCGACGCACGGGATCGGGGTCTCGCCCGCGAGGTAGCTCTCGGCGAACTTCTCGATCACCGCGTCGCGGAACCGGTCCTCGTAGTCGAGGACGTAATGCGGGATACCGAGATGCTCGGCGGCCGCGCGGGCGTCGTTGATGTCCTGGCCTGCGCAGCACGCGCCCTTGCGATGGGTCGCGGCGCCATGATCGTAGAGCTGGAGCGTGACCCCGACCACGTCGAAGCCCTGCCGCTTCAGCAGCCCCGCAACCACGGAGGAATCGACGCCGCCCGACATGGCGACGACGACGCGCGTCTCGTGGGCTGGCTTGGGAAGGTCGAGGGCGTTCATCGCAGGGGTCCGCCGCCGCCGGCTGGAAGGCGTCTCGGCTGCACGGCCTGTCTATAGCGGGACTCCGATCGGCTTTCCAGGGTGGGGTTTTCGGGACTGGGTCGCGATGATCTGCGCACGCTCGGTGCCGGGCGTGGATCGCTCGGCCGGCGGCCGTGCGGGCGGCCTTTTCGCGGAGCGGCGGTTCGAAGGACATCCGATCCGGGCATCGGGTAGGCCGTCCCTCCCCCGTCTTGGTCTCCGAGCTGCGGCTCGATCGATGCCGCCACGCGCCGTCATCCCGGGGCCGCGCAGCGGAGCCAGGGATCCAGAGCCGCCGACCTGTCAAGCTCTTGCACCAAAAGCATTTCTAGCTTTCGGGCTGGCATGCGGCGCCGCGGAACGACCACGCGGGTTCTCAGGTATGGAGTCTCGATCCTCAGGAAGTGAATCGGCCAACCCGTGTAGCCCGCTCGGGGAGCGGGGGCATGTCACGCCGCCGCGGTGACGATGGGGGTCGTCCACGCCCGCTATGACGGGCGGGAGTCGCGGATGTCTCTCTGCGCTGCCCATACCCAGCGCCCGCGTGACCTCCACCCGGCAAATGCTGCCGGGCGCGCGGCAGCTTCGGACCCGGGCAAAATCCCGCGCCCAGGACCAGAACATAAAAGTCTTTATTATTCCGATACTTAATCGAGCGCCCCGATGGCCTGGCCCTTGCTCGATCGTCGTCGAGGGGAGCCCAGCATGGCGAGCGGTGCAACGGATCGGTTGGATGTCACCGGGTGGATTCCGTCCGCCCGTTCTTCGGCCACGCCGCGATCGGGCTGGGATGCGGCCGGCGTCGCCGCCCGGGCCGGCGACTCGTCGCAGGATCGGTTCGCCGCGGCTCTGAGCGCGTCCCGGGCCCGGGACGCCGCTGCGGCGGCTCGCACCCGCGACGAGAGCCAGCGCAGCCAGGCCGATGCGGCCCGCACGGCCGCGGAACGCGTCCGGGATGCCGCCGAGACCGCGAAGGCCCGCGCCGCCGCCCGACCGGATGCCCGCCCCGCCAATCTTCCCAAGCCGCCCGAGCGACCTGCGCAGACTCAGAGGACGGCAGCTGCGGATACGCGGCCCGCGACGACCCGCACCGCGACACAGGCGCCGGCCAAACAGTCGGATCTCGCCTCCGCCGGGGCCGGCCGGGTCACGGATCCGAGGGCGCAGCAAGCCTCCGACGCAGTGACGCGAGAGGCGGCCCCCGGCGCGACGGATGCCACCACAGCCGGGACCGACTCGAAAGCCGGCGATCCGGCCGCGACCGAGACGGCGCAGATCGAACCGGCGCCGAGCGACGTGTCGGCCCAGACCGCGCCTCCATCGGCGAGCCCGGCCATGCCGGGAACGCTGACGGCTCTCCTGGCCGGTTTAATGAAGGGGGCCCCGCTCGTGGCCGGCGGCGCAGCGGCGGACGGCGGGGCCAAGGACGTCGGAGCCGTCGGCTCGGGCGGTACCGGGCTCGCCGGTTCGGGGACGGCGCCGACGCAGGCCGCGGGCGCGGCTGGAGCAAAGCCCGACCTCGCGGTCTCCGGGCCCAAGGCCGGCCCTCTTTCGTTGGGGAAGCTCTCGGCTCAGGGCGCCAGCCCGGTCGAAGCGGTCAAAGCCGGCACGGCCGATCCTGCGGGCAAGGAAGCGGCCTCGAGCGCGGCCGCCGGCCAGGACTTTTTGACCGCCCTGGCGGATGCCGGCCAAGCTACCGGTCAAGCTACCGGCATGCAGGCCCCGGCCCCCGCCCATGGCAATCCGGACGCATCCCTCCTTGCACCCCAGGCGGCCGGATCGTCGAACGCGACGACGCAGGCCGCCGCGCCGGCCCCGAGCCAGGTGCAAGCCCCGCTGGATCCGGCGGTACCGCTCGGGCAGGTGCCGATGACCATCGGGCTTCGCTCCCTCGCCGGGTCGAGCGAGTTCCAGATCCGGCTCGACCCGGCCGAGCTGGGGCGGATCGACGTCAAGCTCGAAATCGACAAGGCGCGGGGCACGGTCATGACCCACCTGGTGGTGGAGCGGCCGGAGACGCTGGCCATGCTCCAGCGCGATGCGGGCCAGCTGCAGCAGGCCCTGTCCCAGACCGGGCTCGATCCCTCGGGGGGCGGCCTCAGCCTGTCGCTGCGCAGCGACGGCAACGCCCAGGGCGGCGCCAACGGCGGCCAGGGCGACGCCCCAAGGGGCGGCCCGGCCGCCTGGGGACAGGAACGCGCCGACGCCCCCCAGGAGGTTGCGCCGACGCGCTGGCTGCGCGGCTACGGCGGCCTCGACATCCGAATCTGACGCGATGCGCGATCAAGCCGCCTCGCGATTCGACATCGAACCATCATGCGTCCCGGCGTTTCGCCTCGACGCGCCACGGGAGCGAGCCGCATGACATCCGGGATATCCAACGTTACCAACACGTCATCCACAGCGTCGAGCAGCGGCGCGAGCGGCAACGGCAGCGAGATCGCCAGCAACTTCACGCAGTTCCTGACGCTGCTCACCACGCAGCTCAAGAACCAGAACCCGCTCGATCCAATGGACACAAACCAGTTCACGCAGCAGCTGGTGCAGTTCGCCGGCGTCGAGCAGCAGCTCAAATCCAATGATCGCCTCGACAGCATCCTGACCGCTTCGAAATCGGCGAGCTCCGCGTCGGCGACGAGCTATATCGGCAAGAGCATCACGGCGGACGGCAGCAGCTCCCAGCTCTCCAACGGCGCCGCGTCCTGGACCCTGACGCCCGCCCGGGCGGCCTCGAAGGCGGTGGTCACGATCCTGGATTCGAAGAACAACGTCGTGGCCTCGCAGAGCACGTCGCTCACCGCGGGCAGCCAGACCTATGGCTGGAACGGCAAGACGTCGGCGGGCCTGACCGCCCCGGACGGGACCTACACGATCAAGGTCTCGGCCTCCGACGCCACCGGGGCGAATGTCGCCGTGGACACCCAGCTCAACGGCACCGTGGACTCGGTCGACCTCAGCGGAGCGGCGCCGGTCCTGATGATCGGCTCTCAGAAAGTGCCGCTGAGCAGCGTCCAAAGCATAGGGTTGTCCACAAGTGGCACCTAACGAATCATATCCGAGTGATCCGCTTCAACATCTCTTAAGCGAGCGCAAGTACCTTCAACGCTCGACAGGTCAGTCGAGTGTAGAGCGTATCATGACCGAACCCAGCCGCCCGAGAGTGAAATACGTGATCGGGCCCGACGGCAGTCCTCTGACCATCGCGGATCTTCCGCCGCCGAGCACCCGTCGATGGGTGATCCGGCGCAAGGCAGAGGTCGTCGCCGCCGTGCGCGGTGGCCTCCTTAGTCTCGAGGAGGCGTGCAAGCGCTACACCTTGACCACCGAGGAATTTCTGAGCTGGCAGTTCTCGATCGACCAGCACGGCCTCGCCGGGCTGCGGACGACCCGGATCCAGCATTACCGGCACTGAAAGCGGCCGGAACATGGACCGCGCCCCCGGGCCCGGTCCGTGAGAACGCCCCTCCGAAGCCGCCTCCGCACCCCGGATGCGGCTTCGTTTCGTTCCAGGACCCAACTTTGCGCCCCCGAGGGCCCCGGCATTAACGCCTCGCTAACCACGGGCTGGGCAATTTCTGCCGGGCGGGCCGTCGGGTTCCGCCAGCGTTAGAGTGCAGCGACCCATCCCGTGAAGCCGGTTCTCGATCTCGTCTCGAAGCTTGGACCGGCCCGGATCGCCGCCATGGCGGCCGTGACGCTGACCCTCATCGGCTTCTTCGCCTTCATCATCCTGCGGGTCTCGCGCCCCGATATGGGCGTGCTGTTCTCGGACCTGTCGATGCAGGATTCCGCCGCGGTGATTCGCGAGCTCGACAGCCGCGGCATCCGCTACGAGTCGAAGGGCGACACCGGCCAGACCATCATGGCGCCGCGGGGCGACCTCGCCCGCCTGCGCATGGACCTCGCCGGCAAGGGCCTGCCGGTCCAGGGCGGCGTCGGCTACGAGATCTTCGACAAGGGCGACGCGTTCTCGTCCACCAACTTCGTCCAGAACGTGAACCACCTGCGGGCGCTCGAAGGCGAGCTCGCCCGCTCGATCCGGGCGATCGGCCGGGTCCAGGCGGCCCGCGTTCACCTGGTCCTGCCCGAGCGGCGCCTGTTCGAGCGCGACCGGGAGAACCCGAGCGCGGCCATCGTCCTGAAGCTGATGGGCGAACTCGATGCCGGGCAGGTGCGGGCGATCCGCCACCTCGCAGCCTCCGCCGTGGAGGGCCTGAAGCCCGAGCGGGTCTCGATCGTCGACGAGCGCGGCCGGCTCCTGGCCGACGGCGCCAAGGACGCCGACGCCAACGCCGCCAGCGGCTTCGAGGACCGGCAGCTCGGTCTGGAGCGGCGCCTGCGCGGCCAGATCGAGGATGTCGTCGCCGGCATCGTCGGCCCCGGCCGGGCCCGGGTTCAGGTCAACGCCGAGCTGGACCTCAACCGGATCGAGAGCCGGTCCGAGACCTTCGACCCGGAGAGCCGGGTCGTGCGCTCGGCCCAGACGCGGACCGAATCGGCCGTCACCGGCAACGCCGACGGGCAGGTCACGGTGGGCAACGAGCTGCCCGGCGCCAACGGCGGCGACAAGCCACCCGCCCCGAAGGACGCGACCAACAAGAACGAAGAGACCACCAACTACGAGATCTCGAAGGTCACCAAGACCGAGATCGCCGAGGGCGGCCGGGTCAAGCGCCTGTCGGTCGCCGTGGTGGTCGACGGGATCTACGCCACCACCCCCGACGGCAAGCAGACCTACACGCCGCGCCCGCCGGCCGAGATCGAGCGGATCACCGCCCTGGTGCGCAGCGCGGTCGGCTTCGACAAGGTGCGCGGCGACCAGATCGAGGTGGTGAACCTGCGCTTCGCCGAGGCGCCGAGCCTGCCGCAATTCAGCGAGCCGACCCTGATCCAGTCGCTGCTGGCGCCGACCAAGGAGGACGTGCTGCGCATGGCCGAACTCTCCGTGCTGGCGCTCCTGACGCTGATCGTCCTGCTCACGGTGGTGCGGCCGCTGGTCCGGCAGGTGCTGGCGCCGGTCCCGGGCGCCGCCCCGGCGCTCGCGGGGCCCAGCGGCCTCGGCGACGCCGCGGCGGCGGCCGGCGCGGGCGCCGCGGTCACGCTGATCGAGCGGGACAACCCGACCGCCCGGCTGATGGAGTTCGCGAAGATCAACGGCCAGATCCAGGCCGACACGGTGCAGCGGGTCGTCGACATGGTCCGGGCCAGCCCGGCCGAGACCGTCGAGGTGCTGCGCACCTGGATCCAAGAAGAGTAGCGCGTCGAGGATCGGGGACGAACGATGGCGGCAGGTCTGGCGAATTCCCTGACGGCGGAGGGCGGCGACGCCTTCGCGACGATGCCCGGCCCGCAGCGCGCGGCCGCGCTGCTGCTGATGCTCGGCGAGGCCGAAGGCGCCCAGATCTGGCAGATGCTGGAGGAGGAGGAGGTCAAGAAGGTCAGCCACGCGATGGTCCAGCTCGGCACGCTGGAGGTCGCCACTGTCGAGAAGCTGATCATCGAGTTCGTGACGAAGCTCAGCAACAGCGGCGGCATCTCGTCGAACTTCGAGCGCACCGAGGCGCTGCTGCTGAAGATCTTCCCGTCCGATCAGGTCTCGCTGATCATGGCCGAGATCAAGGGCGCCTCGGGCAAGCGCGTCTGGGCCTCGATCGCCCAGGTCGACCCGGAGATCCTGGCTTCGTTCCTGCGCAACGAGTACCCGCAGACCGTGGCGGTGGTGCTGTCGCGGGTGCGGGCGGACTACGCCGCCAAGGTGCTCACCATCCTGCCGGAGGACTTCGCCATCGACGTCCTGAACCGGATGCTCCGCATGGAGACGGTGCAGAAGGAGGCCCTGCGCCACATCGAGGAGACCCTGCGGGTCGAGTTCGTCTCGACCATCGCGCAGACCCAGCGCCGCGACGCCCACGAGATGATGGCGGACGTGTTCAACGCCTTCGACCGCCAGACCGAGGGCCGGTTCCTGGCCGCCCTGGACCAGGCCAATCGCGGCTCGGCCAAGCGCATCCGCGAGCTGATGTTCACCTTCGAGGATCTGCTGAAGCTCGATCCGGGCAGCGTCCAGACCCTGATGCAGAGGATCGACGGCGCGACCCTGTGCCTGGCGCTCAAGGGCGCCAACGAGCCGACCCGGGCCTTCTTCATGAGGCAGATGTCGACCCGGGCCGCCAAGAACCTGACGGACGAGATGGCCTCGCTGGGCCCGGTCCGCCTCAAGGAGGTCGATGAGGCGCAAACGAAGATGACCGAGGTCGCCAAGGACCTCGCCGAGAAGGGCGAGATCATGATCGCCAAGAACAGCGCCGAGGAGGAGCTGGTCTATTGAACGCCTCCTCGCCCCAGATCGCGAAGCCGTTCCTGTTCGAGACCGACTTCCGCAGCCCGCGCCCGAGCGCGGCGGCCCAGCGCGCCGCCGATGCGGCCGCCCGCGCTGAGGTGGAGGCCCATGCCCGCGGCATCCAGGAGGGCTTGGTCCAGGCCGAGTCCCAGATCCAGGGCCGGCTCGCCGCCGCGCTGAACCACCTGGCCGAGGCCGCCACCGCCCTCCTGGCCCGGGCCGACGCGCACGAGGCCGAGCGCGAGGCGCAGGCGGTCGAGGTCGCGGTGCTGATCGCCCGGAAGGTCGCCGGCGAGGCGCTCGACGCCGCCCCGCTCGCCAGCATCGGCGAGGCCGCCCGGGCGGCGCTCCAGCACCTGCGCGGCGTGCCCCACCTGGTGGTGCGCGTGCATGACGGCCTGGTCGAGGAAGCGGAAACCCTGGTGAAGCGGCTCGCCCGCGAACGCGGCTACGAGGGCCGCCTCGTGGTGCTGGGCGATCCCGACATGCACGCGGGCGACGCCCGCATCGAATGGGCCGACGGCGGCATCGTGCGCGAGCGCGCCCGCATCGAGGCCGCCGTCGCCGACGCCCTCGGCCTGCCACCGACCCCGTAAGGAGCCCGGATGTCCGACGATTTCAGCCTGCCCCAGCTCGGCGAGAACGACCCCGACTACGCCGCGGGCTCGATCCGCGACACGCCCACGACCCCGAAGACGGCCGCCGACCTGGAGCAGCTGTTCGACGTGCCCGTGATGGTCTCGGCGGTGCTCGGCTCCTCCCGCATGCCGATCGGCGACCTGCTCCGGCTCGCCCCCGGCGCCGTGCTCGAACTCGACCGGAAGGTCGGCGAGGCGATCGACGTGTTCGTCAACAACCGACTCGTCGCCCGCGGCGAGGTCGTCCTCGTCGAGGACCGGCTCGGCGTGACGATGACCGAGATCGTCAAGGGCGAATAGTTTTTTGATCTGCGGCGGAGACCGTCGCCTTGCCGAGGCGGCCCGCGCTCCGCGCCACGATGTTTGAGAGGGACGAACCATGCGGCTCCTGATGATCGGGCGGCTCAACGGCGAGCTGATCACCGCCTCCAAGATCGCGATGCGGCGCGGCGCCTCCGTCACGCAGGCGGACGCGATCCCGCAGGGCCTCAACGTCCTGCGCGCCAAGGGCGCCGACCTGATCATGATCGACGTGTCGCTGGCGGTGCGCGACCTCGTCGACGCCCTAGAGGCCGAGCGGATCCGCACCCCGGTCGTGGCCTGCGGGGTCTCGGCTGACGCCCAGACCGCCGTCGCGGCGATCCGGGCAGGCGCCAAGGAATACATCCCGCTGCCGCCCGATCCCGAGCTGATCGCCGCGGTGCTGGAGGCGGTCGCCTCCGACCGCGCGGCCTTCGTGTGGCGCGATCCGGCGATGGAGCGGGTGGTCAAGCTCGCCGAGCAGGTCGCCCCCTCCGAGGCTTCCGTGCTGATCACCGGCGAGAGCGGCACCGGCAAGGAGGTGCTGGCCCGCCACGTCCACCTGAAGTCGCACCGGGCCGGCAAGCCGTTCGTCTCGGTCAATTGCGCGGCGATCCCCGAGGCGCTGCTCGAATCCGAGCTGTTCGGCCACGAGAAGGGGGCGTTCACCGGGGCGGTCGCCCGACGGATCGGCCGGTTCGAGGAGGCGAGCGGCGGCACCCTGCTGCTCGACGAGATCTCCGAGATGGATGTGCGCCTGCAGTCGAAGCTGCTGCGGGCCCTGCAGGAGCGGGTGATCGACCGGGTCGGCGGCACCGCCCCGGTGCGGGTCGACATCCGCGTGCTGGCGACCTCGAACCGCAACCTGATGGAGGAGGTCCGCAAGGGGACGTTCCGCGAGGACCTGTTCTACCGCCTCAACGTCGTCTCGCTGAAGCTGCCGGCCCTGCGCGACCGGCCGGCCGACATCCTGGAACTCGCAGCCCATTTCGCCCGGAAATACGCCGAGGTGAACGGCGTCCCGGCCCGCGCCCTCAGCGCCGAGGCGCGGGCGCTGGTGGTGAAGAACCCCTGGCGCGGGAACGTGCGCGAACTCGAGAACACCCTGCACCGGGCAGTGCTTCTGGCCTCCGGGCCCGAGATCGGCCCCGACGCGATCCTGTCGCCGGACGGCGAGGCGATCGCCACGGCGGGCCCGGCCGGCCGCGCCGTGCAGGCCGCGGAAGCCGCCACCCGCGGCCTGGTCGGCCGGACCGTGGCACAGGTCGAGTGCGACCTGATCCTTGACACCCTCGACCATTGCCTCGGCAACCGCACCCATGCGGCCAAGATCCTCGGCATCTCGATCCGGACCCTGCGCAACAAGCTCAACGAGTACGTCTCGGCCGGCCTCGACGTGGCCGAGCCCGGCGCCGCCCGGGCGAGCGCGGCTTACGGCTGAGCCTCCTCTCGAACGGACGGCCATATCACGCGCTTGGAAGCGGCCGGATTGCGCCCGGTCGCAGCTTGCACGCGCGGCGACCTCCAAGATAGGCACCGCTTGCCGCGAGCTGGATGGCGGCGGCGGCCGAGAAGATCGCGTTGTCCGATCCGAGCTGCCTCAGCAAGCCGAACAGGGCCGGGGCGAAGGCGTAGGCGGCCTGCGAGACCGCCACGATCAGCGCGACCACCCGCGGCGCATCGGCCCGTGCGAACTCGACCTGCGCGATGAGCGGCGGCAGCGAGGTCGCGTTGCCGATGCCGAACCCGACGAGGACGATCCCGCCGAGGAGCAGGGCGACGTCGGTGCTGCCGGACAGGATCAGCACACCGCAGCCCAGCGCCTGGATCAGCAGGTTGAGCGCGGCGACGGCGCGGCGATCCGCACCGGCGGGCATGCACCAGCCGACGAGCATCCGCCCAGCGATGGCCGCGGCGGTGGAGAGCCCGGCCGCCAGGCCCGCCCCCTGGGTGCCCAGGGCCGGTACGAGTACGGAGATGAACTGGGCGATCAGGCCGATCTGCGCGAACAGCGCCAAGGCCATGCCGAGACTCAACGTCAGGAAGGCCCGGTCGCGCGTCAGACGTCCTGTGAGGTGCAGGGCCGTGTCGTCGATAGCCGTGCGTTCGACCGTGCCCGCATCACCATCGGGACCTTGGCCCCTGGCAGCCGGGGTCTGAGGGAACACGATCAAGGCGAGCAGCCCGACGGTGCCGACCATGACGGCGCCGACGATCAAGGCTGCCGCCGGAAAGCCGACCCAGCCGATCAGCGCAACCCAGAGCGGAGAGAACACGACCCCGCCGATGCTGGCGCCGTTATAGGCCATGCTCAACGCAGCCGGACGTTTCGTGACGAACCACGGGGCGATCATCGCATTGATGGCGGCGGGACCGAGCGCCGGCCAGCCCGCGCCGCTCAGCAGCGCGGCGCCATAGAGCTGCCAGGGGCTTTCGGACCAGGACCATCCCAAGACACCGAGGGCCAGCAACACGGCGCCTGCAAAGGTGATGGCGGGCACGCCGAAACGTCGATGCAGCGCGGGCAGATTGGCGATGATGCCGACGCCCACCAGGAAATGCAGGGTGACGGCCCCGGAGATCAGGGTGATCGGCCAACCATGAGCCTGACGGACCACTTCCAGATAGACCGGCGGCCCATAGAATCCGACGCCCCAGCCGAGCACCGCGACGATGAAGGCGGCCGCTACGACGCGCCAGCCATAGAACTGCGATGCGGCGTTCATGCTCGAAACTCTGCACGGGCACATGGATTGGACGAGGGGAAGCGCCGCCCGATCCGGTGCCCCCGCGCTCGGCCTCGGCGTCCATCGGGATCGCCGGCTCGAGCCAAGCCTATGCCGGAGGAACCCGCCCGATTGCTTCGGTGGACACCGAACTGTCGCTGTCCGAAACGCGCTACGATCGGCGTGCGAGGTGGAGCGATGGTGACGACTGTCTCGGTTGCGCAGGTCGGCGCCCTGGTGGGCGATCCGGCGCGCGTGGCCATGCTGCAAGCCCTGATGGACGGTCGCGCATCGACGGCCTCCGAACTCGCGCAGGCCGCCGGGATCACGCCGCAGACTGCGAGCGGCCATCTCGCTCAGTTGGCGGCGGCGTCCCTCGTGACCATGTCGAAGCAGGGGCGGCATCGGTATCACCGCCTCGCCAGCCCCGAGGTTGCCCAGTTGCTGGAAAGCCTCATGCGGCTCGCCTCCGACGCCGCGTCAGTTCGGCCCCGGACGGGACCGCGGGATCCACGTCTGAGGCTCGCACGAACCTGCTACGATCATATGGCTGGCTGGCTCGGCGTCCGGCTCGCCGATGCGCTGGTGACGCGAAGCTGGGTCGAGATCGCCGACGACGGAGCGGTGGTCACGCCGGAGGGCCTGCATCGTCTGTCAGCCCTCGGACTCGATGTCGCGGCCGGCGGGCCAGCGAATCTCCTGTGCCGGCCGTGCCTGGACTGGAGCGAACGCCGTCCGCATCTCGCCGGTCGGCTCGGCGCAGCCCTCTGCGCGCACAGTCTGCAACGGGGCTGGGTGCGGCGGCAGGCGGGCTCGCGGGCGCTCGATGTCACGTCCGCCGGCTGGCGCGATTTCCACGCGCTGTTCGACATCACGCCGCCCGCGTCGCCCTGAACCGCGTCAGCGTCCGCCGCGGGACGTCTTGTGCGCCTCGGTCTGGGCCGCGAAGGCCGCGTCGAGTTTGCGCAGGGATTCGTAGCGGGCGACGTCGCCCTCCACGTCGCGGATCGTCTCCTCGACGAGGTGGCGCTGCAGCGCGACGCGCGGATCGTCCGGGGGCAGCGCCTCGCGCTCCTGCAGGCGGAGCACGGCCTGGCGCACCACCGTGTAGACCGCCTCGCGCTCCGCCCGGTTCATCGAGGGCTGGATCGCCTTCGCGACGAGATCGGAGAAATCCGACATGGACCGTTAGACTTCGCTCATCGATCAGGGGAGGCCCGGGAGGCCGGGCCGTCTCCCTCTACAGACCGCGCGCCGCGGGATCCAGACCCCGCGGCGTCGGCTCACATCCGCTGATCGCGGATGCCAGCGATCAGGAGCGAGGACGAGCTCCAGAGCACGAAGAAGCAGAAGAACGCCACGATCAGACTGTGGCCCCGCTCGGGGTAGAGGCTGTCGGTCGGCAGGACCGGCGGCACGAAGGTCGCCAGGAAGATGTGCTGCTTGCTGGCCGAGATGCGGGCCCGGTCGAGCAGCACGTTCGCCGATTCCTCGAGCTTCTCGGCGATGGTCCGCTCGACCAGAAGGCCCTCGTACTGCAGCAGCGCCTCGGTCAGGTTGGTGCCGCCGCCCGCGGCCGCGCCGGCATTGGTCAGCTCGTCCTGCAGCGTCTTCATCTGCTGCTCGATCGCCGCGATGTTGGAGGCCAGCGTCTGGATCGAGCGCGAGCGCTCATCGAGGTTCGAGCCGCGCAGGACCTGCAGATCGGTCTCGAGCTTGAGCTTCTCCTTGCGCAGGATCGTGAGCGTGGTCAGCGTCCCCTCGGCGGTCTTGATCGGATCGATCACGCCCCATTGGTTGCGGAAGCTCTGGAGCCCGAGATGCGCCTTGCGCAGGCGCTCCTGCGCCACCGTCGCATCCGCCTGGGCCTGCTTGACCATGTCGGCCTGGGCGCGCTTCGAGATGTCGTTGATCAGCGCCTCGGCCCGGGTCACCACCTCGTTGGCGATGGTCAGGGCGTCCTGGGGGGTGAAGGCCCGCACCGACAGGCGAATCACGCCCGAGATCGAGTCGATATGCGCCTCGACGTGCTTGCGCCAGTATTTGGTGAGGTCCTCGACCGGATCCTTCGGGTCGAACCGGGCCCAGAAATCCGCCTCTTGGCGGGAGAACATCTTCGAGATGCCGATGCTTTTTTCCAGAGCCTCGACCAGCGTCTGGCTCTCGATGTAGTCGCGGACGATGAAGCTGTCCTGGCTGTTGTGCTTCTGAATCAGGTTCGTGTACTGGCCGAGCGAGATGTTCTCCATCGGCTCGACGTTGCCGCGCACCGCGAACTGGGCCTCGGCGACGTACTGGTTGGAGGCGAAGCCGAACAGGTACAGGCCGACCACCAGGGTCGGCAGCAGCACGAACAGGCCGACCCGGCGGATCACCCGCGCGCCATAGCTCGACGTGTCCTCCCGGCGCCGGCTCAGGCCGGGCAGCCGGGTCCAGTCGAGGCGCTCGCGTGCCGCTTCCATCAGAGCCCGGGCGCCACGCTTCTCCGGCACCGGACGGATCGTCTCGGCACCGTGGCGCAGCTCGGTCATCGTCGATGGCGCGAACGTCACGAGTTCGCCTTCGCGCGTGTCGTCCTTGACGTCGTCGAAGCTCATCCGCTCACTGTTCCTGGGTCTGCGCCGGATCCGCCACCGCGAAACCGGCCGGAGGGCGGCCCGTGCGCGGCTCCGGAATCCCGTTCTTTTCGGCCCTTTTTAAGGCACCCGCCCCCCACCCCGCCCCGGCGGGCCGCACCGCGGCGACGGGCAAGGTAGCCGGGCCCGGTATCGCACCGTACAGTCTCCCGATGATGACAGACCCCAGCGTCTCTCCCGGCCACCCGGCCGCGGCGAAGGTCGAAAAGACCAAGCTTGCCAAAAATCAGATCGCCGAGACGCAGCTCGCCAAGACGCAGGTCGCCAAGACCCAGCTCGCCAAGACCAAGCTGACCGAGGTCGTGGTGGTGTGCGCCAAATGCGCCAAGCGCCAGGGCCTGCGTCCGCGCGCGGTGCGGGCGCTGCTGAAGGGCGCGGCCAAGCAGGCCGCCAAGGACGGGCTGCTCGCCGACCGGACCAAGCTCTGCATCGTCGAGTCCGGCTGCCTCGGACCCTGCCCGAAGCGGGCGGTGGCGGTGGCTACGGGGGCGAGCCTGGCGGCCGGACGCGTCGTGCTGCTCGATCCCGATTCCAAGCCCGAGGAGGCCCTCGCCGCGGTACTGCGCCCCGTGCTACCGCAGCCGCGCCCCCCGAATTCGGCCCCAATACGTCCCTAGCGGCGGTGCCACCTGCCAAATCGCCGCCCAGTTCCCGGCCGGCACAACCTGGAGCCCTCGCCCTTGCCCGCCACTCGGCGCACATCCCCCACGGTCCGGCCGTGAGCGGCGACCGCGCCGCCCCGGCGCGTCGCGTCGGCTTGGCCGTGCTGCGCCGGCTGCCGCTGATCGGCACGCTGATCGGCCTGGGCCTCGCGGTCTGGTTGGTGGCAACCAACGATCTGTCCGCGGTCGCGGCGGCGTTCGGGCGAATCGGGTTCGTCGGCTTTGCCGGCGTCACGCTGGTCCGCGCGCTCGTGGTCCTGATCTGCGGCTTCGCCTGGGCCCGCATCCTCGATGGCCTATCGCCCGCCCCGGCTTCGGCCTGCCTGATCCTGCGCTTCGTGCGCGAGGGCATCAACGTGTTGCTGCCGGTGGCCTCGGTCGGCGGCGACGTCCTCGGGGCGCGGCTCCTGACCTTCTGGGGGGTGGCCGGCTCGCTGGCTGCGGCCTCCGTGCTGGCCGACATGCTGTTCCAGGTGGGCACGCTGGCGCTGTTCGCAGGCCTCGGCGCCGGGCTGCTGAGCCAGGTCGAGGGGCCGGCCGCCGCCGAGCTCGCGAACTGGACGCTGCGCACCCTCGCGGTGGCGGGACTGGCGGTCGGGGCGTTCTTCGCGCTCCAGCGGACCGGGATCGTGCGCGTGGTCGAGGACCGTATCGCAGCCCTGGGCCGGCGCTTCGTGCGCGAGACGGAGGCGCGTCCGGAACCCGCCCCACGGATCCAGGGAGCGCTCGACACGGTCTGGGCGGCGGGACGGCGCGGCCGCCTCGTGCAGTCGTTCGCGCTTCACGCGCTCGCCTGGCTGCTCGGTGCCGCCGAGGTCGCGGTCGTGCTGACCTGCATCGGCGTCGATCAGGTCACCCTGTCGGAGATCCTGGTGATCGAGGCGCTGAGCCAGGCGATCAAGGCGGCGGCCTTCCTGGTGCCGAGCGGCCTCGGCGTGCAGGAGGGCGGCCTCGTGCTGGTCTGCGGCCTGTTCGGCATCGATGCCGGGACGGCGATCGCCCTCTCGCTCGCCCGCCGCGTTCCCGATGTCGTGCTCGGCCTGCCGGCCCTCCTGGTCTGGCAGAACCTCGAGGCGCGGCGCACGGGGGTCCGGCCGGCGACGCCCACCTGCGACCGCCCGTGACCCCGATGACCGACACGCCGCATCGCGACACTCAGGGCCGCCCGGCCCGTAACCGCCGCACGCTGCTGGGCCTCGCCATGCTGGCCGGGGCCGTGCTGGCCGCCGGACCGGCCCTGGCCCAGAGCCTCAGCGTCGATCTCGGCGCCGGCGGCACCACCGAGCGGGCGCTCCAGCTCGTCGCGCTGATCACGATCCTGGCGGTGGCGCCGTCCGTGCTGGTGATGGCGACCGCGTTCACCCGGATCGTCGTGGTGCTGTCGATCCTGCGCTCGGCGCTCGGCACCCAGACCGCGCCGCCCACCGCGGTGATCGTCAGCCTGGCGCTGTTCCTCACCGCCTTCGTGATGGCGCCCACCGGCCGCGTGGCCTACAGCGCCGGGATCGAGCCGCTGGTCGCCGGGCGGATCACGCAGGCTCAGGCCTTCGAGCGCGCCTCGGCGCCGTTCAAGACGTTCATGCTGAAGAACGTCCGCGAGAAGGACCTGAAGCTGTTCCTCGACCTCGCCAAGGTGCCGGTGCCGAAGGGGCCAGAGGATGTCGGCCTCGAGATCGTGACCCCGGCCTTCATGATCTCGGAGCTGCGCCGCGCCTTCGAGATCGGCTTCCTGCTGTTCATCCCGTTCCTGATCATCGACCTCGTGGTCGCCTCGGTGCTGATGGCGGTGGGCATGATGATGGTGCCGCCCGCCACCGTCGCGCTGCCGTTCAAGCTGATCTTCTTCGTGCTGGTCGACGGCTGGACCCTGGTGGCCGGATCGCTGGTCCAGAGCTACGGCGGATAGAGCGCACGCCGCCGAAGTGGACACCGGTTCAGTGCACGCAGGTGGATCAGGACAATGACGTCGCGGCGCTAGGTCGTTGCAGTCAGGCCGGATACCTCGCAAGATTCATCCAGGCAGACGTATAGAGTCTCGAAGGCTGTTTTAACTCGGGTTTAGCAATCTCTTGCTAACAGAGCGCATGCTTCTCGTGCGCCGCTATGTTTGTGATCAGAGAGGGGCCGCAGCGGTCGAATTCGCCCTGGTGGCGATGCTGTTCATCCTGACTCTTCTGTTTATCATGACCGTAGCCACGATCCTGTTTATCAATCAATCGCTAGACTATGCCACGACCCGCGCCGCACGGCAGATCCTGACAGGGGCCGCCCAGACGAGCGCCCTCGATCAGGCCGGCTTCAAGACCGCCCTGTGCCGGAACCTGCCGGCCTCGATGACATGCGCCAACATCGTGGTGAACCTGTACCTGGTGCCGCCCGGAAGCGGGTCGAGCGGCTACTACAGCTACGTGAGATCCGATGTCAGCGGCCTGGCGATACCGGCGCTGACCCCCGGGTCCGGCCAGTACAGTCTCGGCACGCGCGGACAGTACCAGTACCTCCTGGTGATCTATCCGATCACGTTCCTGCCCTCCGCCTTCGCGAAGATGCTGGGCGGCGGCGCGGTGTTCAATGGCGCCCCGGCCTACCTGGCGGTGTCGACGGCGGCGTTCCGCAACGAGCTGTTCTGATGCGCGGGCGCTCGCCGACGAACCGGATGGCCCGCGTCGCGGGATCGCGACCGGCTCAGGTCGAGCCGCCATCGGCGAAGGGCTTCCTGCGCGACAGGCGGGCGGTCTCCGCGATCGAGTTCGCCCTGATCCTGCCGGTGCTGCTGATCCTGATGCTCGGCGGGACCCAGCTGATCACGTATATCAACGCCAGCCGCAAGGTCGGGCTGGTCGCCCAGTCGATCAGCCAGATGATGTCCCAGGCGATGCCGCCCGCGGGCTCGACGGTGGCGACCGTCAACGCCACCGACCTGCATTTCAGCTTCGATTCCGCCCTGGTCCTGTTCCCGTACCTGATGACGGACGCGCCGCGGCAGGGTCTGCAATGGTGGCAGGACATCGCCATCACCTACGCCGCCGTCGCGTTCACCCAGACGGCGGCAAACTGCACCGGCGGCGACCTGAGCGCCTGCTATACGGCCGCCGTCGCCTGGACGAGCTCGGGGACCAGCGGGGGCAACTACCGGCCCTGCACGGTCCCGCAGCTTCCGGCCGCCGACACGGCCCCGCCGAACCGCACCACGCTCCCCCGCTCGGTCTTCGGGCCGGGATCGATCGTGGCGATCGACGTCGTCTTCAACTTCAAGCCGTCCTTCGGCGCGCGGTTCATCCCCGCCGTGCGGATCGCCCGCTCGATGTACGTGCAGCCGCGCTACGCCACGCTGGTCAATTTCGACCCGGCGGGCAACGATGGGATCGCCACCAAATGCCCGGGCTTCTGAACCGCGTGCAGCGCCGCATCGTCCGGGCGACGGGTCTCTCGGGCGCACGCTCCGGCAACGTGACGATCCTGTTCGCCCTGAGCCTGCTGCCGATGGTCGGCCTGCTCGGCTACGGGATCGATTACGGCGTCGCGATCACCGACAAGTCCAAGCTCGACGCCGCCGCGGATGCGGCCGCCATCGCCGCGGTGGCGACCGCGAAGGCCTACATCGCGGCCAACCCGGGCCAGGCGAACGTCACCGCCAACGCCATCGCGGCCGGCATCGCGCAGGCGTCGAAAGCCTTCACGGTCAACGCCGGCACCGTGCCGTTCGCGCAGGTGCAGCTTCAGACGCCGCAACTCACGCGCAAGAGCCAGACGCTCGTGTCGACGGTCGTCTACAGCGCCACGGTGAAGAACAATTTCGGGCAGATCTTCCGGACCCCGACCACGAACTTCTCCAACACGGTCACGGCCTCGGCCGACCTCGCGAGCTACCTCGATTTCTACCTGCTGCTGGACGTGTCGGGCTCGATGGGCCTGCCGGCGACCACCGCCGGCATGAGCAAGCTGGCGAGCCAGAACAACGACAAGAGTTCGGACTACAAGCAGGGTTGCCAGTTTGCCTGCCATTACCAAACCTACAACGGCTGGACCCTTGCCGCCGGCAAGATACAGCTGCGCTCGGACGCACTGAACACGGCGGTCTGCTCGTTGATCCAGCGGGCCGCCAACCCGTCGGTGACGAGCCAGTACCGCGTCGGCCTGTACCCGTTCATCAACCAGATGGGTACGCTCGCCGACATCAACAGCTCCATCGCCACCCTGAACACCGTCTCCGACTGTGCCAACACGAACCCCTACCCGCTTGCCCTGACCAAGCTTCTGGATACCGGCACGACGCAGCTGTCCACGGGGGGGGACCCGAGCACCGGCACGGGGGCCGGCGGAACGCATTTCGAGGTCGTCCTGCCGCAAATGAAGGCCGCCATCACCAATGCAGGCGGATTCGGGGACGGCTCCAGCAGCGGTGCCCGCAAACCGTTCGTGTTCCTGGTCACCGACGGCATGCAGAACGGCCAGCACTATTCCATCAACAAGAACGGCAAATACTACTACCCGGGTAGCCCCTCGAAATTCCCGGGCTACGCCGCCGGCGACTTCGACGGCTCGTCTCCCGCGCAGATCGATCCGTCACTCTGCACCGCGCTCAAATCGGCCGGTGCGACGGTCTCGATCCTGTACATCCCCTACAACAGCATCGCCTTCACGGATTACGGCGGCGGCATCGCCGCAGAAAACAAGAAGGTCAACGGATTGAACCCGACGCTGGCGGCGACCGTGCAAAGCTGTGCGTCACCGGGATATTTCTACACGGCCAACAGCCCAGACGACATCACGACCTCGCTCAACGCGATGTTCGACAAAGCGCTTCAGGTCGCACGCCTGACGCAATAGGCGCCCGGATCAGGCCTCGACGATCCGCACCCGCGAGAACCCCTCCTCCACGGTCGGCGGCTCGAACAGGCTGGCGACCGTGCGGATGCTCGCCTCGGGGACGATCGCGTCGGCGCGCCGCTGCCTGTTCCGTTCGAGCGCGACGTCGAGCGGAACGCGGATCCAGACGGCCTCCACGGGGACGCCGTGACGGCGCGCGACGGCGATGATCGGCGCCCGGTGCCGAACGCCCGGGAGAGCCGCGTCGAGATAGACGGGACCGACATCGTCGGCCTGCGCGGCGATCCAGGTCGACTTGCCCGCGCCCTGCAAGCCGCAGACGACCACGACACGCCGGACGCCGCCGCCCGCCAGCGCCTGCTCGAGCGCCGCATGGGTCTGTCGCCAAGCCTCGGCGTTCCGCTCCGGCGTTCAGAGGCGGCCGGATCCGGTTTCGAGGAACCGGTCCGGATCGATCACCAGCGCGATCACCAGCGTCATCCGGCTCTCAGCCCGGGGGCGCGCCGCGGGCTTCTGCGCTGGTCTGGCGCTCGCCCGCGGCCGCGCCGCGTTCGGGGAGAGCGGTCTCGGGATAGCGCTTGCGGTACTCGGCCAGGAAGGCCGACAGGGTGTCGGCCTTGGTAGCGCGGGCCGCAATGGCGCGGAATTCCGGGGTCTTCGTCGGGTTGGCGCCCGTGAGCAGCGCGAAGGTGCGCGCGTCGGGGCTCTCGGCCATCGCCTCGGAGAACTTCGCCTTCAGCCGCTCGAGACCGATCGCCTCACCGGCGAGGTCGTACGCGATGGCGGCCCGCACCGCGTCGGCCCGGGCCTGCACGTCGAGGGGCCGGCCGGCGCGCCAGGCGTCGCCGAGCAGCGATTCGTGCGATTCGCCGGCCTCGCGCCAGCGGCGGGCGCCCCAGTAGATGTCGGCCCGCAGCCGCTCGATATCGGGGCCGCTCTCATCCTCGATCGTTTCCAGGGCCAAATCGGTGCGGGTCAGGTCCGAGAGGGCGCGGGCGCGGACCAGGGCGCGGGCGCGCTTCAACTCGCCGGGCAGCTCGGGCAGGTTGGTCGCGTCGAGGGCTTGCAGCGCCCGCATCGGCTTGTCGTCCATCAGCCGGATCGTGGCGAGCCGGGCCGCCACCGCGGAGCGGGCGGGACCGGTGAGCCGGTTGTCGATCTGGTACTGGAGCAGGTCGGCGGCCGAATCCAGGAGGTCGAGCCCGACCAGGCGGTCGGCCAGCCGGCGCACCACCTCGTCCCCGCGCCGCCCGATGGGCGCCAACTCGCGGAAATCGAAGTAGAGCGCCACGGCCTCGATCCCGGTGAGCCGGTCACCCTTGTCGGTGAGATAGAGGTTCTCGAAGGCGGTGCGCACCTCGCGGGAAAGCGCCTGCGTGGCCGTGTCGTTCGGCGCGATAGCGTTCGCCCGGCGCAGGGCCGCGAACGCGTCGCGCCAGCGACCGGCGTCGAGGTAGAGCCGCGCCAATCCGACCGCAATGCCGGTCTCGGTGGGGCCGCCATGCCAGGTCAGCGCCAGCCGTTCCAGCCGCTCGATCGCGGCATCCGGCTCGATCTTGCCGGCGGCCCGGGCGAGCAGGGTGCCGCGCAGCTGCGCCTCGGCCGCCACCGGCCGCTGGCCGACTTGCTCCAAGCGGGCATACGCATCGAGCGCCGCGTCGGCCTGGCCGGTCGCCTCCGAGACGCGGGCTCGGACCAGGGCGAGCCGGTCGCGGATCCAGCGCGGCAGGTGGGCCGCGTCCTCCGCCCGGACGGCGGCGGTCTCGGCGTCGCCGTTCTCGATCGCCGCCTCCGCGGCCTGGGCCCGGATCTGCTGGGCGAGGTCCGTGGGGTAGCCATCGGCGACCGGCAATGCGTTGGGGAAGCCGGTCTCGGCCGCCTTCCAGTCGCCGAGACCGGCCGACGCCATCGCGCGCCACAGGGCGGCCTCCGGGTCGCTCGCGAGTCGCGGCCCCGACATGGCCTTCAGGGCCTCGGCGTTGCGGCCGCTGCGCACGAGGGCCAAACCGCGCAGGATCGCGACGTCGCGCTGGGTGGCGAGCAGCGGATCCTCGGCTGCCGCCGCCTCCAGGGCTGCGAGGCCTTCGAGATCGAACCCGTTGGCGATGTTGGCGCGGGCGAGCGCGAGGCGTGCCGGCCCGCGCTCAGCCGGGGGCACCATCGCGGCGGTGCCGGCCAGCGTCCGGAGGGTCTCGCGTACGTTCCCGATCCGCGCCTGCTCCCAGGGCTCGCGCGCAACCGCGAGGGTGCCGGCCTCGGCCAGGGCGGGATCGGGCTTGCGCGCGGCCGTGGAGGCAGCAAGGCCGCCTTCCCGGCCGATCGTGACCCCGTCGAGCTGGGGCCGCACCGCGAGGTCGTCGGCGCTCGCCAGCACCGCGAGCCCGTGCCGGCTCGGCAGGATCTCGAAATCCACGAAGCGCCGGCTCTTCGGATTGCCGATCGCGCGCTGCGCCGCCGAGGCGACCACCGCGATGCGCTCGCCGTCGAGGTCGAGCCAGGTGGCCGATCCGGGCCGGGGCAGCGCCAGGGACACGGTGATCCGGCCGGACGGATCCGGCTTCCGGACCGGATCGAGCGTGTCGCTCGGGCTCAGCGTGTCGCCGGCCGACAGCTCCCAGGCCGATCCGGTTCCGGTCGTGACGGCGGCCAGATCGACCAGCCGGCCCGGCGGCACCCGGAAGCGCAGGACCGTGACCGGTCCGGTCCGGGTCGGCGCTCCGACCGGTGCGAGGCCCTGGTTGCCCGCCGGGGCGGTGAAGGGCTCGGCGGTCTCGAACACCAGCGTGGCGACACCGCCACGCTCGAACAGGGCGGCGGGCGGCAAGGTCGTGAACGGGAAGACCAGGCCGGAACCGGCCTTGCGGGTCGGAGGCGTCTCGGGGGCGGCGTCCGGGGTGGCCGGAGCCTCGGCCTTTCGGGTGGGCTGAGGGACCGGCACGACAGGTTTGGCGGCACCCGCATCGGCCGGCCCCGGCACCTCGGCCGCCTTCGATTCCGGGGCCTTGAGTGGCGTGCGGCTCACGACATCGATCGTGTAGGCCCCATCCTCCCGCTCCGTCGTGACGGTGTAGCCCTCGGCGGGGGTCAGCAGGATGCTGGCCGAACTCTCGTCCGACTCGGTGGCGAGCTTGGCGATACCCGGCCGCGGACGGCCCCGGGCCTCGTTCGAATCGATCGTCCAGGAACCGGCGACGCGCAGGCGCGTCGTCGGCCCCTCGGCGCTCACGGTCGCCACCGCCTCGTCGGGCAGGCGCAGCGACAGGCGCGTCAGGGTCGGCAGCCGGGCGAGTTCCAGCGCGAGGGCCTTGCGCGCCGGCGGGAGCATGCGCGCCTTCAGAGCTTCCTCGGCCACGCGGGCCCGGCGGGCGAGCTCGGCCACAACCTCGGGGGGCAGCGGCGGCGGCAGGCCCGACCAGCCCTCCGGCAGGAGGTCGACGAAGACGCGCTCGCCGGCCAGCTGGACGTTGGCCTGGTACGGCCGCTGCAGGGCGACCCGCAGGCCCGACCCGTCGGGGTCGCGCCGGACCATCGACACGAAGGCCGGCATCTCTTCGGCGATACGCTCGGGACCGGGGGTTACCCGCTCGCCGTAGCCGAGCAGCAGGATGCCGCCGGCGAGCTTCGCCTTGACGGTGACCGGCCTATCGAAGGTGAGCACGATCCGGCCGTAGCCGCCGGGTCCGCTACCGGCCTCGCTGCCCTTGGCTGCGATCAGCCGCGCGGCGAGCGCCGGGTCGATCGCCGCCAGGAGCGCGAGCACGGGCAGCGACACGCGCAGCAGCCGCGTGCCGAGATATCCGCAGATCCCGGATCGATTGCCCCCCGAGCCCATCGCCCCGCCGATCCGATCCCGGAGCGCGACCCGACCGGGGCCGCGGCGCCGGGCGCCACACTGGGACCCACCCTGCGGCACGGCGGCTAACGCTGGCTTAACCGTAAGCCGGGGATTGGCGAGATCCGATCCGCCCGATGTCAGCCACTGAGGGCCACGGCGCGGTCGAGGGCCTGCGGGAAGCCTTGGAGGGGCACCGTGATGGTGGCGGGCTCGCTCCCGCTCGATTTCTGGCCGGTCACGAGCAACGTCTTGGCGTTGCGCATGCCGTCGAGCGCCAGGGTGGGGAAGCTGATCGGCACGAGACAGCCGTCGCTCACGCACATGCTGTAGGGCGCGCCCTTGCCGAGGGCCTGCTCGTCGAGCTTGAAACTCACACCGGCCTCGATCGACAGGCCGAAGGGCATCAGCACGATGCCTTCCGAGCGGCCGTCGTTCGGAGATTGCAGTTCTAGGCCGAACTTGCGTCGGCCGGTCTGCGAATCACCCTGGGATTGCGCGACGATGCAGGTGACCTTCTCGCTCGGGCGCGTGCAGGTCATCGTCCAGTCGCCGTAGCTCTCGCTGACGGTGCTGGCACCGGTGGGCCAGGCCGCGTGCGCTGCGGCAGGCGCGGGCGCGGGCGCGGCAGCCGGCCTGGCGGCCGGCTTGGAGGCGGGCGGTTTCGGCTTGGGTTTAGGCTTGGCCTTGGCCGGCGCGTTGGCAGCGGCGGGTGCCTCGGGCTCGGCATCCTGGGCACGCGGCGACGCGAACGGCACGGCAAGCAGCAGCGTCGCGGTCAGACTGAAGCGAACGACCGCTCGATACGTCGACATGGAATCACGATCCCCCAGGGCCATTGACGGCAAAGCCGCCTAACGTCCCAATCTGGGCGAGGCAATCACCCGGCGACGCAGGTCCGCGCTGTCGCCACGTCCTCAGAGCGGGTTCGGTCCGCCCGCGGCCTCGGCGAGGGCGCAGCGGCGCGCGAAGGCGGCCTCGGCCCCGTGGCGGACGACGCGGGCCAGGGAGAAGACGAGTGTGAGGATGCCGGGATCGCGGTCGGCGGTCTCGGCGACCGGGCCGGGGATGCGTGTGGCGATGATGGCGAGCATGACGACTCCGAAGATCAGGATCTCGGACGTTTCCTCGGCCTCGATCTATTGATCTTGTCGGGAGGCCTTTGCTGCATCGCAATATGAGCCATGCGATCGACACCTGCCACGGGCCATTGCGCGCAGGACACATGCACTGCGAACATGATGTTGCCCCAGCTCGATCAAGGGCGCCTTAACCCTCGATGGTGCAGCGCGGTTGACCGCCAGCGGGTGAACGGCCATTGAGCGGCCTTCTCGACGACACGATTCGACGAACGCGCCGATGCAGGCCGCGCGGCGTGTGCCTGTCGCCCCACTGTCACACGCGCGCCATAACCCGCTCGCGAGCCGAAGAGCGGACCTCAGGCGTCCGCCAGACAAGGACCTTCCGCATGACCGACCAGCCGTCCCGTCACCCGATCCATGGCCGCATCAGCGGCCCCATCGTGATGATCGGCTTCGGCTCGATCGGCCGGGGCACCCTGCCCCTCATCGAGCGGCACTTCGAATACGACCGCGCCCGCTTCACCGTGATCGACCCGGTCGACACCCACCGGGCGCTCGCCGAGACGCACGGCCTGCGCTTCGAGAAGGTGGCGCTGACGCGGGAGAACCTGCGCGACGTGCT
Organism: Methylobacterium sp. CM6246; assembly: GCF_054818005.1. Taxonomy (NCBI): domain Bacteria; kingdom Pseudomonadati; phylum Pseudomonadota; class Alphaproteobacteria; order Hyphomicrobiales; family Methylobacteriaceae; genus Methylobacterium; species Methylobacterium sp. CM6246. Next base: position 1,686,793 of record NZ_JBTXKY010000001.1, on the reverse strand, counting down.
CACTCCTCTGCTGACCGAGGGCGGCGGCCAGGGCTTCTGCGTGAACCTGTCGGTCGACACCTCGTCGCGGGCCATCATGGAGCTGTGCCGCGAGCTCGGCGCCCTCTACATCGACACGGTGGCTGAGCCCTGGCCGGGCTTCTACTTCGACAAGGACCGCAGCCAGGGCGACCGCACCAACTACGCCCTGCGCCAGGACATCCTCGACGCCCGCACCCAGAAGCCGGGCGGCACCACGGCGGTCTCCTGCTGCGGCGCCAATCCCGGGATGGTCTCGTGGTTCGTCAAGCAGGCGCTCCTGAACATCGCCAAGGATACCGGCGTCACCACGCCCGAGCCCAAGTCCCGCGCCGACTGGGCCGCCCTGATGAAGACCCTGGGCGTGAAGGGCGTGCACATCGCCGAGCGCGACACCCAGCGCGCCAAGAACCCGAAGCCCCGGGGCGTGTTCGTCAACACCTGGTCGGTCGAGGGCTTCGTCTCGGAGGGCAACCAGCCGGCCGAGCTCGGCTGGGGCACGCACGAGACCTGGATGCCGGCCAATGCGCGCGAGCAGGAGAAGGGCTCGCGCTGCGCGATCTACCTGCTGCAGCCGGGCGCCGACACGCGGGTGCGGAGCTGGGTACCCACCGCCGGCTCGCAGTTCGGCTTCCTGGTGACCCACAACGAGGCGATCTCGATCGCCGACTACTACACGGTGCGCGAGGGCGATAAGCCGGTCTTCCGCCCGACCTGCCACTACGCCTATCACCCGGCCGACGACGCCGTGCTCTCGCTCCACGAGATGTTCGGCAAGGCCGCCAAGGTGCAGGAGCAGCAGCACATCCTCGACGAGACCGAGATCGTCGACGGCATCGACGAGCTGGGTGTGCTCGTCTACGGCCACGCCAAGAACGCCTACTGGTACGGCTCGCAGCTCTCCATTGAGGAGACCCGGCGGATCGCCCCCTACCAGAACGCCACCGGCCTGCAGGTGACCTCGGCGGTGCTCGCCGGCATGGTTTGGGCCCTGGAGAACCCGGAGGCCGGCATCGTCGAGGCGGACGAGATGGATTTCCGCCGCTGCCTGGAGGTCCAGACCCCGTATCTCGGCCCGGTCGTGGGCGTCTACACCGACTGGACCCCGCTCACCGACCGCCCGGGCCTGTTCCCGGAGGACATCGACACCAGCGATCCCTGGCAGTTCCGCAACGTGCTGGTGCACGGCTGACGACGGCCGGGCCGGCGGATCAACCCGCCGGCCCAATCCTACTTTCGGCAACCGGCTGCCCCAAGCTTAACCGCAACAACGGGGGGCTCGGGGCAAATGGAATCGACCACGCATGAGAAGATCCTGATCGAGCAGCGCGTGACCAACGAAGGGCCGAGCGTCGTCCTGGCCTACCTGCTCTGGTTTTTCTTGGGCGTCTTCTCCGCGCACCGGTTTTATCTCGGGCGCACAGGCTCTGCGATCCTTCAGAGCGTCCTCAACTGCATCCTGATCGGATTCATCTGGGTCGTCGTCGACCTGTTCCTCCTCCCAGGCATGGTGCGCGCCAAGCAGGCCGGCCTTCGCGCACGCTTGACGCGGGAACTCAGCCCGTCCGGCAGCCGCGCTCTGGCCTCGCCCACGCACGGTTGAGCCTCGCCCCTGCTACTCGGCCTGCCGGCGGGTCACCAGGGTGCGGTTCGGTTCGACCTCGCTCGCATCCTGCTGGTAGAGCGGTACGATCACCCGCAGCCAGCCGCGGGTCTCGCGGCCGCGATAGTTGCGCTGGGCCACGTCGCGGGTGAGGTAGGCCTGCAGGTTCACCGGCCCGAAATTGTACCCGACCAGGCCGCCCACGGCGATCTGCCCCTGCGGCCGGTAGCTTGACACGCCGGTCGGAAGGTCGCTCGATCCGAAAGCGACGGCACCGACCTGCCACTTGCCGAACCTCTTCGTCGCCGTCAGGTCGAGGTTCAGGTAGTCCGGGTAGAAGGCGCCGAAGGGCGAGCGCGTCTCGAGGAAGATGCCGTGGAGCAGGTTCGCGGTCAGGTTCCACTCCTGGCCGGTGTAGCTGATCGCGAATCGGTGGGTCAGCGACGCGGATTGGGTCAGGAAGCGCGTCTCGATCGGCAGGTAGCCGCCGAAGAAGTAGCTGACGCCGACATCGTGGCCGAGATCCCAGGCGAGCTGGGCCGCCAGCAGCGGCTGGCCGATGCCGCTCTGATAGGGCGCACCCTGGAGGGTGGCGGCCACCACCGGCTGGGTGACGAAGAACTGCAGGCGCCCGCCCGCGATCTCCCACGGCGTCGCCCACGCGAAGGTCGGCAGGTTGACGTTCGTCGCGGTATCGCCCGGCCGCGCGCTCCGCGAGCCGAAGCTCGACAGGTTCACGAAGTACAGGCCCACGGGGAGCTGCGCGCCCACGGGCAGGCCGATCGTCTGCCCCGGCTGGGCCGCGGAAGCAGCGCGTGCGGGTGCCGCCGCCCCCACGCTGTAGACAGCAAGTGCAGCCGACACGATCCCACGTAATCCCAGGCTCAATCCGGTCATCAGAACCCCGATTTAGAGCCCCGGAACGCGGGGCCGATCAGGGTGGGACGATCCGCCGAACCGCCGGCATCCCGGCTCTACGGCCAAGCCGTGCGGAACGACACGCACTCGATATGCGCGGCCATGAGGCCGGGACTAAGTGAGCCGCGACCGTTTTCCGCTGTCGCGGTCACGCTAGTCCGCCGTCCCCACCGTCACGGAGAAATCCGCCCGGTAGCTTTGCCCTTCGACCGGATTGGAAACCCAGCGGCAGCAGCCGATCCGCATGTCATGCCCCGCGTGGAAATGGCCGGAGATCCACGCCTCCGGCCGGGCGGCATCGGGGAGATCGTCGAGTGCGGTGCTGGCGTAGAAGGCCGGCACCCACCACGGTACGCCGGGCTGGTCCCGGTACCGGTCCGCCGCCAGGGGACTCGCCGGGTGATGGGTGACCACCACGGTCGGGCCATCGTGCGGCCGGGCGAGCGCGGCGTGCAGGGCGGCCCGCTCCTGCGTGTGCGCCGCCATGGCGTCGGAGGGCTGCCAGGCTGCGCCATCGGCCCTGCGGATCGATCCGAGATATTCGCGGGAGCCCGTCACCGGATCGGTCATGCGCGCGGCCGCGAAGGCGAGCGGATCATCCGGGCGCCCGGGTGCGTCCGCGGCGAGCCAGCGGCCGGCGAGGCGCCAGTCGCTCCACAGGGTCGTGCCAAGGAAGCGCACGCCGTCGATCACGCAAGCCTCGGCGCCCTGAAGCAGGTGGATGCGCGCGCCGAGGGCGTTCACCCGGGCGACCTCCGCCTCCAGATCGGCCAGGAGCTCCGGCGCGGTGCGCGGGTCGCCGGTCGGCGCGTAACGCTCGTGGTTGCCCGGCACCAGGATGATCGGTTTGCCCTGCGCCAGGTGGATCAGAGCCGCCAGCCCCCGCTCGGGATGCCCCTCGTAGAGGTCCCCCGGGCAGGCGAGCAGGTCGAACGGCTCCTTGGGCAGCGCGATCAGGTCGAGCCGCCGCCGCTCCAGATGGAGATCGGAGATGGGGAAGATGCGCATGAGGGTGCCTATTTCGCAGCGGCCCGACGCTCGGCCGCGGCGGCCCGGAAGATGTCGGCGGCGGAATCGGCGTTGAGGACCGCGATGCCGGCCGCCGCGACGAGGTCCGGCCAGGGGCTCGGATGGAGGGCGGTGACCAGCCCGGCCGCGATGATCGCCAGGTTGGCGTAGGCGTCGTTGCGGGCCGAGAGATACGCCGCGCGGGTCAGGCTGCCCGAGCCGGACCGGTGCCGGGCGAGCATCAGCGCGCAGGTGAGGTTCACCGCGAGCGCGCCGAGGCCGGTCAGCGTCAGCGGCAGGGCCGCCGGAGGAACGAAGTCGGCAAACTTTTCATAGGCGGCGTAGGCGGTCGCCAGGGCCGGCACGAGCAGGATGAACGCCATCGCGGTGCCGAGGCGCGCACGGTTGCGCGCGCTCCAGGACAGGCCGGCGAAGATCAGCAGGTTGATCGCCGCGTCTTCGAGGAAATCGAGGCTGTCGGCGATGAGCGCCACGGATCCGATGGCGAGCGCCACCGCGATCTCGATGCCGAAATAGCCGAGGTTGAGCGCCGCCACGCGGGCGACGACCGGGCGCAGGGCGGGCGGCTCGGGACGGGCGGCGGGTTCAGCGGTCACGGGACGCGTCATCGCCGAGTGCGGGGCGCCTGTCGAGCCGCTGTTGAGAAAACCCTGGCCGCGCCTCAAGAAAGTTCAAGGATCCTGCGCCGTCGTCCGGGTGGATTCGGCGGCGCGATCGTGCGACGCGGTCTTGTTGAGCCGGCCGCGCCAGAGTTGCGACCGGCCGGAACCGGAGGTCTGCCGAGCCATGCTGCCCGAATTGCGCGTGCTCTATTTCGAGGATCTCGAGGTCGGGTTGTCGGAAACCCTCTCGAAGACCATCGCGTCCTCCGACGTCGTCGGATTCGCCGAGATCACCGGCGACCGCAACCCGATCCACCTGTCCGAGCACTTCGCCGCCCGCACGCCGTTCGGCACCCGCATCGCTCACGGCCTGTACACAGCCGGGTTGATCTCGGCGGTGCTCGGAACCCGCCTGCCGGGGCCGGGGGCGGTCTACATCTCGCAGACCCTCAACTTCCGGGCGCCGGTGCGCATCGGCGACATCGTCGACGTCACCGTCACGGTCGCCGAGCTGATGCCGGAGCGTCGCCGGGCCCGCCTCGCCTGCCGCTGCTCGGTGGCCGGGGAGACCGTGCTCGACGGCGAGGCGCTGGTGAAGGTGCCGACCAAGGCCGAGGCAGACCCGCTGGCCGTCCGCGCCGAGCGCAAGCAGAGCTGACATGGGCGGGGCCGGGGAGACGGTCGCCGCGGAGACCATCGCGGACCCGGACGACCCGCGCCTCGAACCCTACACGAAGATGCGGGAGCGCGACCTCGTAGGCCGCTCCCGGCGCTTCATCGCCGAGGGCGAGGTCACCCTGCGGCTGCTGCTCGGCCCGCGGACCCGCTTCCGGGCGGAATCGATCCTGCTCTTCCCGGAGCGCTGGCCGGGCCTCGCCCCGGACGTGGCCGCCTGCTCGGACAGGCCGCCGGTCTATCTCGCCGCCAAGGCGGTGATGAGCACGGTGACCGGCTTCCCAATCCATCGCGGCGTGCTGGCGGTGGGCCTGCGCGCCTCGGAGCCCGCCCCCGCCGACCTCGTGCCGCCGGCCCCCGCCCCGGCGCTGGTGCTCGGGCTCGCGGGCCTCACCAACCACGACAATGTCGGCGCCGCCTTCCGGAATGCCGCTGCCTTCGGGGCCGACGCGGTGCTGCTCGATGCCGCCAGCTGCGATCCGCTCTACCGCAAGAGCATCCGGGTCTCGGCCGGCGCTGCGCTAATCCAGCCCTTCGCGCGGCTCGCCCCCGGGCAGGACTGGCTGGCGCTCGCCCAGGCCCTCGACCTCGAAGCCCTGGCGCTCAGCCCGGGGGCGACCGAATCGCTCGACGCCATCCCCGCACCCACGCGCGTTCTGCTGATCCTCGGGACCGAGGGACCAGGCCTCGACGTAGCCACGCTCGGACGGGCCCGCCCGGTGCGGATCCCGATGGCCCCGGGCTTCGATTCGCTCAACGTCGCCACCGCGGCGGGCCTCGCCCTCCAGGCGATCGCCCGCGGCCAAGGACGGCTCGTCACAACCGGTTAGCGCCGTCCCTTTGCGTCCGGCTCCGAACGCGCGACAAAGGGCTGCAATTGCCGTTGGGCGTTGCGAGGCTAGCTTGGCCGATAAGGTTCGGGGGTTGCGAGGGGAGTCGTCGGCGTTGCTTCAGTCTGGGGATGGTTTGCGAGCGCTGACCGGACGCCGCGTGGCCGTGGTCGGCGCCGGTCCCGGCGGCTTGGCCTCGGCCCTGCTCCTGGCACGTGCCGGGATCCACGTGACGTTGTTCGAGAAGGACGCGCAGGTCGGCGGCCGCACGAAGACCGTAACCGCACCGGGCGGCTACAAGTTCGATATCGGGCCGACCTTCTTCCTCTATCCTCAGATTCTCGCGGACATCTTCACGAGTTGCGGCGAGCGGCTCGAGGACCACGTCAAGCTCGAGCGACTCGATCCGCAGTATCATCTCGTGTTCGAGGGTGAGGACGGGATCACGGGTACGATCCGCGCCACCGGCGACATCGCCCGGATGGAGACGGAGATCGCCCGCCTGGCGCCCGACGATGCGAAGAACGTCAAAACCTTCTTCAGCGAGAATCGGACGAAGCTCGAATATTTCAAGCCGATCCTCCAGCAGGCCTTCCATACCCTGCGCAGCATGGTGAGCCCGGCGATGCTGGCCGCCCTGCCGCACCTGCATCCCGGCCGCAGCGTCGATCGCGACCTGAAGCGTTATTTCGCAGATCCGCGGGTGCGCCTCGCCTTCTCGTTCCAGACCAAATACCTCGGCATGTCGCCGTTCCGCTGCCCGAGCCTGTTCACGATCCTGTCGTTCCTCGAATACGAGCACGGGGTCTACCACCCGGTCGGCGGCTGCGGTGCGGTCTCCGAGGCGATGGCCGGCCTTGCCGGACGCATGGGCGTGGACCTCCGGCTCAATGCCAACGTCGAGCGGGTGGTGTTCGACGGCAAGCGCGCCAGCGGCGTGGTGGTGGACGGCGAGACCTTCAACGCCGACGCGGTGCTGATCAACGGCGACTTCGCCAAGGTGGTGCGTGCCCTCGTCCCGGAGCGGCACCGCCCGCGCTGGCGGGACGCCAAGATCCACAAGGCCCGGCTCTCCTGCTCAACCTTCATGCTGTATCTCGGCATCGAGGGGAAAGTGCCGGACAGTCTGGGGCACCACACGATCCTCCTGGCCGACGGCTATGAGCGCAACATCCGGGAGATCACCGAGGGGACGCTGCCGATGCAGCCCTCCCTCTACGTCCAGCATGCCGGCTACACCGACGGCGGCATGGCGCCGGCGGGGCACACCGCCCTCTACGTCCTGGTGCCGGTGCCGAACCTCAAGGCCGGGATCGACTGGGCGGCGACCCGGGAGAGCTACCGTGCCCTGATCCTGGAGCGCCTGAAGCGGCTGGGTCTCGAAGACATCGAATCCCGCATCCGCTACGAGCGGGTGATCGACCCGACCCAGTGGGAAGAGGATTTCGCAGTCCACGAGGGCGCCACCTTCAACCTCGCCCACGACCTGATGCAGATGCTGTATTTCCGGCCGCACAACCGCTTCGGGCCGGGGCTCTACATCGTCGGCGGCGGCACCCACCCAGGCTCCGGCCTGCCGGTGATCTACGAGGGCGCCCGCATCACCGCGCGTCTGCTGATCGAGGAGTTGGCCGGGGCCCGCGCTGCCGCCCAGGCCGGCATCCCCGACACGGCGCCGCTGGCGACCTCCGGCGAGGCCTCGTGATCGGCGCGCCGGGCCGGGTGACGCTGACGGCGGGTCTGTGCGCCCTCGCTCTGCTGTCCGGCTCGGCTGCGATGGCCGCGACCCTGCAGGTGGAGGTCGACGGCATCGAGCCCGGCGGCGGCCCGGTCCGGGTGGCCCTTTGTCAGGGTGGGTTGTCCGAATCGTTCTGTACCCGGGGCGACGAAGCGTCGGTCGCCGGGGGCCGGGCGCTGTTCGCCTTCCGGGACCTGGCTCCGGGCACCTACGCGGTGGCGGCCTTCCAGGACGGCAACGGCGACGGCCGGCTCGACCGGACCGGGCTCGGCCTCCCGCTCGAGCCCTACGGCTTCTCCGGCGCCGTCGCGCGCCGGGGGCGGCCGGACTTCTCCGATGCGGCTTTCGCACTCCAGGAGCCCGGCGCCGCCATAAGGGTCCGGCTCGCCCGCGCCCTGCCGCGGCGGTGACGGGGTGGACGGCAACCTCGTAAGGATCACAGGCGTCGGCCTCGACCTGCGCGGACGGCGGGTGCTGGAACAGGTCGATCTCGACCTCGACGCGGCCGAGACCCTGGCGCTGCTGGGGCCGAACGGAGCCGGCAAGTCCTCGCTGATGCGTCTCGTGGCGGGCCGCCTCGCGCCCAGCGCCGGGACCGTACGGGTGGCCGGCGCGGATCCGTTCCGGGCGGGCAGCGCCCGCCGGAGCATCGGCTGGGTTCCCCAGGAGATCGCCCTCTACCCGCGCCTCACGGTCGCCGAGAACCTCGGCGTCTTCGGCCAGCTCGCGGGCGTCCCCCGCCGCGACCGGCGCGGGGCCGTCGCGGCCGCCCTTGAGATGGCCGACATCGCCGACGTCGCGCATCGCCCGGTCGGGGTGCTGTCCGGCGGCTACCGGCGCCGGGTCAACATCGCGGCGAGCCTGATGAACCGGCCCAGCCTCGTGCTGCTCGATGAGCCGACGAGCGGCGTCGACCTCGCCGCCCGGGCGGCGATCCACGCGGTTCTGGACCGGCTGAAGGCCGCCGGTACCGCGATCCTGATCGCCACCCACGATTTCGCCGAGGCCGAGCGCCTCGCCTCCCGGGTCGCGTTCCTGGCGCAGGGTCGGATCGTGCGCGCCGGGCGCCTCGCCGACCTGCTGGCGCAGCTGCGGGTCGGCGCGCCGGAACGGGAGCTGAGCCTCGCCCTCCCGGCGGATGCGGTCGCGGAGACCGTGCTGCGCCGCGGCGGGTTCGTGCCCGCCGAGCCGGACGGCCTGGTCTGGCGCTCGGTCGAGCGCTCCGGCCTCGACGGCGCCGCCCTGCTCGGGGCGCTACGCGCGCAGGGGGTTCCTGTGGCCGAGGTGCGGGTCCGCGCCCCGCGGCTGGAGGCGCTGTATCTCGATGCGATCCGGCCCCGGGACGTCGCGGACCGCGCGGCCTCCGAGCCGCGCCGGGCGGGGGCCGCCGGATGATCGGCGCCGCGTTCCGGGTGATGGCGTTGAGCCTCCTGCGCGACCGCGCCGCGCTGGTGATGGCCTTCGTGCTGCCCACCGTGATCTTCTCGATCTTCGCGGCGATCTTCTCCGGGGCGATCGGTGACCGGATCCGCATCCATCTCGGGCTCGCCGACATCGCCCGGACAGCAGCCACGCAGCGCCTCGCGGACGCCCTGGTGGCCGACCCGTCCCTGCGGGTCACCCGCCTGCCCGCAACCGATCTGGCGGAGGTGACCCGGGCGGTGCGATCCGGCGCGGTCGACGTGGCCCTGGTGCTCCGCGGCGACCTGATCGCGACCCCGGCGGATGCCCCGCCCGGCCCCGCGGACCAGCCCGTGGTGCTGGTCGAGAACCCCGCAAAGGCGCTCGCCACCCCCATCGCGCTGGGCCAGCTGCAGCGCGTGCTGAACGAGGCGCTGCCCGACGTCGTGCTCTCGCGCATCGTCGCCGACGTGGAGCGCACCGGAAAGATCGGCCCGGACGAGCGACGCTTCCTCGACGAGGCTTTCGCCGAGCAGCGCGCCAGGAAGGAGCCGTTCAGCTTCGCCTCGCTGGTCGAGCGCCGGAGCACCGCCGCCGGCACCGCCAATGCCCGGGTCAGCTATTACGCCGGCGCGATCACCGCGGTGTTCCTGCTGTTTGCCGCCATGCAGGGGGCGCTCTCCCTGGTCGAGGAGCGGGAAACCGGTATCGCGGAGCGCCTGATGGCCGGACCCGGTGGCCTGCCGGTGGTGGTGCTCGGCAAGTTCGGATTTCTGACGCTGCAGGGCATGGTCCAGGCCGGGCTGATCTTCCTGGCCGCCGGGCTGCTCTACGGCGTCGAGATCGGCCCACACTGGACGGCCTTCCTCACCGCCTGCCTGCTGGTCTCGGCCATGGCCGCGGGCCTGGCGCTCGCCGCCTGCGCGCTGGCCGCGTCCCGCCAGCAGGCCCACCTCGCCTCGACCTTCGGGGTACTGCTGCTCTCCGCCGTCGGCGGCTCGATGGTGCCGCGCTTCCTGATGCCGCCGTGGCTGCAACAGGCCGGCTGGCTCACCCCGAACGCCTGGGCGATCGAGGCCTATCAGAACGCGCTGGGCGAGGGCTTCGGCTCCGCCGCCCCGGCCTTCGCGGTGCTGCTGGCGCTGACCCTATGCGGGCTGGGCCTGGCGCTCGGCCTGGTGGCACGGCGGACGGTCTGATCGGACCACCGCGCCGCGACGATCCGCGCGGCGCCTGCGACCAGCCGTCCCCGGACAAGGCGTGGCCGTTCGGGCAGGGTCCGCACCCGTACAAAGTGAGAACGCCATGCTCCGCCTGCTCATCGCCGACGGCAACGATCGGGCCGCCCGCGAGCGGCATGTCGCGGCGACGGGCCGGACCTCGGCCGAGTCCTACGCCGTGGTGGTTCACGACTTCGCCCCCGAGACGGCGTGTCGATTTCTCAACCCGGCCGATGCTGACGCGGACCTGCCGCAGGACCTGTCGGACTTCGACGGGCTGATCTTCACCGGCTCGACCCTGAAGGTCTCTGAGGGCACGCCGGCGGTGACTCGCCAGCTCGATCTGATGCGGGCTGCCCTGGAGGCGGGGCTCGCGGTGTTCGGATCCTGCTGGGGCGTGCAGGTCGCCGCGACCGTGGCCGGCGGGCACGCGGCCGAGAATCCGCGTGGGCCGGAATACGGCTTCGCCCGGGCGATCACCCCGACCCAGGAAGGCCGGACCCACCCGCTGCTGGCCGGCCGTCCGGCGGTCTGGGACGCGCCCGCGATCCACTCGGACGCGGTGCTGGAGCCGCCCCCGGGTGCGCGGGTTCTGGCCGGCAACCGGGTGCTGGGCGTCCAGGCCATCGAGATCCGGCACGGGGCCGGCTGGTTCTGGGGCACGCAGTACCACCCCGAACTCGACCTCGAGGAGGTCGCCGCGATGCTGCGCCTCTGCGATACCGCGATCGTCGAGGCCGGCTTCGCCGCGGATCCGGACGCGGTGGCGGCCTATGCCGACGAAATCGCGGGCCTTCAGGGCGAGGATTTCGAGGCCGCGCGGCGCCTCGCCTGGCGCCACGGCCTCGGCCCGGAGGTGCTCGACGCACCCCTGCGCCGTCGCGAGATCGGTAACTTCCTGGCCCAGCTGTCCACAAACAAGGCCTGACCGGCCAGTACCGCGACCGGGTGGCGCGTTGACCCACGAGGTCTCGCGTCTAGCTTCGCAATGCGGGCAGCGCTCTGACGGGCCCGGGGAGCAACCTATCAGGATGAGTCAGGATTCGACGGTCGCCGTGATCGGCAGCGGGCTCGGCGGACTCGCGGCCGCGTGCGTGGCTGCGGCGCGCGGCCACCGCGTCACGGTCTACGACAAGAACGGCTGGCTCGGTGGCAAGGCGGCGGTGCTGCACGAAGGCGGCTTCCGCTTCGACATGGGCCCGACCATCCTGACGGTGCCGCGGGTGCTGGAACGGATCTTCACCGAGGCCGGCCGCTCGGTCCACGATTACATGGACCTGCGCCGCCTCGACCCGCAATGGCGCTGCTTCTTCGACGACGGCTCCCGCATCGATCTGATGCAGGATATCGAGCGGATGGCCGGCGACATGGATCGCTTCGCCCCGGGCAGCGGCGACGGCTACAAGAAGTTTCTTTCCATTTCCGAACATCTCCACGGCGTGTCCGAAAAATTCTTCTTCTGGAAGCCGGTCGAGGATCTGTTCGACACGATCAACATCCGGGCCAACATGAACCCCGGCACCCTGCGCGACGTGCTGTCCCTGCGGATGCACGCCTCGGTCGCCTCGACGATCCGCGGCAAGGTCAAGGATGCGCGCCTCGCGCAGATGCTCGACCACTTCGTGCAATACGTCGGCTCCTCGCCCTACGGCGCCCCCGCGGTGCTCTGCGCCATCGCCCACATGCAGACGGCGGACGGGGTCTGGTACCCGATGGGCGGCACCCGCGCGGTGGCCGAGGGCCTGGCCAAGCTCGCGCAGGAGCTCGGGGCCACCTGCAAGACCGACACTGAGGTCACCGGGATCGAGACCGCCAACGGTGCTGTCCGCGGCATTCGCACCCAGGAGGGTGTCACGCCCTTCGACGCCGTGATCTCGAACATGGATTCGGTCCGCACCTACCGCGAGCTGGTGGGTGGCGCCGCCGGCAGGGCCTACGAGAAGAAGAACCCCGAGCCGGCCTGCTCGGGCGTGGTGCTCTATCTCGGCCTGAACAAGCGCTACGAGCACCTGAACCACCACGACTTCGTCTTCTCCCGCGACCCCGAGGAGGAGTTCGACTTCATCTACAACAAGGGCGAGCCGGCCCCGGACCCCACTGCCTACCTCGCAGCCCCCTCCTCCACCGACCCGAGCGTCGCGCCGGAAGGCGGCGAGGCCCTCTACGTCCTGGTGCACACGCCCTACCTGCGCCCGCACCACGATTGGCGTCCCGACGGCCCCCTGTTCCAGAACTACCGGCGGACCATCCTGGACAAGCTCAAGCGCACCGCCGGAATGCCCGACCTGGAGGAGCGCATCGTCGTCGAGCGCCACCTGACCCCGCAGGACATCCACGAGCGCTACCGGGTGCTCAACGGCGCGATCTACGGCCTGGCCTCGCACGGCCGGGTAATGGGGGCGTTCAAGCCCGGCAACCGCTCCCGACAGGTGCGCGGCCTCTACCTCGCTGGCGGCGCCGCCCATCCGGGGCCGGGCATGCCGATGGTGATGATGTCGGGCTGGATCGCCGCCGACGCGCATGACCAGGACGCGCGCGGAACGCTGCGCGCCTCGGCGTGAGGTCCACTCTACCCTCCCCTCCCCCCTCTGCGGGGGAGGGCGGCCCTCGCGTTAGCGAGGGTCGGGAGAGGGGCAGCGCGACGGTACGGGATGAGGCGATTGTCGCGACTTTTCCAGAAGCCTCGCTCCCCTCTCCCGACCCGCTTCGCGGGCCACCCTCCCCCGCAGAGGGGGGAGGGAAACAGCGGCGCCGTCCGCCGCCCGCGCCCCTGCGCCCGGTCTCACCCCCGATCCGCCGCTTCATGGAGGCGTGGTTCGCGCGTTACCTGCACCGACACTTCGACGCGCTACGCCTGCCGCACTGGAGCCTGCCACCGGACCAGGACCATCCTGGCCCGCTGGTGATCTATTCCAACCACCCTGCCTGGTGGGATGCGGCGGTGATCATCGTCTTGTCCGGCCGGCTGTACCCGGGTCGCGAGAACCGGGCGCCGTTCGACGCCGCCATGCTGGCGCGCTACCGGGTGTTCGAGCGGATCGGGGCCTTCGGGGTCGACCTCGACAGTCCCCGGGGCGCCGCACAGTTCCTGGCCGCCGCGCGGGCGATCCTGACGCGATCCGGCACGGCCCTCTGGATCACCGCGCAAGGGCGCTTCGTCGATACCCGCGTCCGGCCCCTGGGCCTGCGCCCGGGGGTGGCCCGGCTGGCCGAGATGGCCCCTAACGCGCTGTTCGTGCCGCTCGCCCTCGAATACGCCTTCTGGGATGAGCGCGGGGCAGAGGCCTTCGCGGCCTTCGGGCCGGGGATCTCGGGCGCGGAGTTGGCGGCCCTGTCGCGGACGGACCGGCTCGCCCGCCTGGAAGCCGACCTGACCGCGACCCTCGACCGGCTCAGCAGCGACGTGATCAGCCGCGAGCCGGAACGCTTCCGGGCCCTGGTCGCGGGCCGCAAGGGCGTCGGCGGCGTCTACGATCTCTGGCGGCGCCTCGCCGCGCGGCTCGCCGGGCGCCGCTTCGATCCGGCCCACCGGGCCCGCGACGGGGAGCCCGGGCGATGATCGACCCGATCCTCACGGCGCTGGCCGTCGTCTGCCTGTTCACGGCTGCCCTACCGGCAGTCCTGACGGCGGTGAACCTGTTCGCCCTGCGCCGGCCCGCCCCGGTGGCCGACCGCGACCTGGTCTCGATCCTGATCCCGGCACGCAACGAGGCCGGCAACATCGCCGGGACTGTGCAGGCCGCCCTCGCCAGCATTGCCGTGCCCGTCGAGGTGATCGTCGGCGACGACCATTCCACGGACGGGACCGCCGAGATCGTGCGCGGCCTCGGCGATGCGCGCCTGCGCGTCGTCCCGGTGCCGCCGCTGCCCGAGGGCTGGACCGGCAAGAACCACGCCTGCGCCCAAATCGCCGGGCTCGCCGACGGCCGCCACCTCCTGTTCATCGACGCGGATGTCCGCCTGGAGCCCGAGGCCGCCGCGTCGCTCGTCGCCCAGGCACGACGTGCCGGCGCGGCACTGGTCAGCGGCGTTCCCCGGCAGCGCACAGAGACGCTGGGCGAGATGCTCACCGTTCCGATGATCGACTTCCTGCTCATCGGCTTCCTGCCGGTGCCGTTGATGCGCCGCCGCCCGGATCCCGCCCTGGGCGCGGCCTGCGGGCAGCTCATCCTGTTCGAGCGCGCGGCCTATGCGGCGATCGGCGGCCACGGCGCGATCCGCGGTTTCCTGCATGACGGCGTGCGCCTGCCCCGGCTCCTGCGCGCGGCCGGCTACCGCACCGACCTCGTGGCCGGCGCCGGTCTCGCGACCTGTCGGATGTATCGGGGCTTCGGGGAGGCCTGGGCCGGGTTCTCGAAGAACGCGCATGAGGGCATGGCCACGCCCCGGGCCCTGCCGGTCTGGACCCTGCTCCTGGGCTGCGGCCAGATCCTGCCGCCGCTCTTGGTGCTGGCCGGGCTGCTCGAGCTGATCCCGCCGCTGGCCCTGACGGCGGCCGCCGCGGCCTGTGCGCTGTCGCTCGGAACCCGGGCGGCGATCACCCTGGCGGTGCGGGCACCGCTGGCGACGATCCCGCTGCACCCGGCGGCCGTGCTGGTGGCGCTGGCGATCCAGTGGAACGTGCTGCTGCGGGGCGGCCGGGCCGGCGCCGCCACCTGGAAGGGCCGCACCTACCCGGTCAGCGGCGCCTGAATGGCTTTGACGATCCGGCGGCGCGTGTCCGCCGGATCGCATCCGTCGGCGGTCAGGTCAGCCCGACGATCACCGCGCGGTCGGCTGGCACGGCTCGACCGAGCGCTTCCCCTTCCGAGGCTTCAGCGACACGATCAGCTGGACGTTCGGCACGTCGCCGACCTGCCGGGTCAGGTGCCCGACATGACCCTCCGGTCCCTGGGGGGTGGATCCGGTATCGGCGTTGAACTCCACCTCACCGGGCCCCTGCTCCAGCACGGACCCGTCCGTCGCCTCCACCGACCAGCGCCCCGACAGGGTGATCACCCATTGCGGGCCGGGGGCGGTGTGCCAGGTGCCGACGTAGCCGACCGGCAGGATCGCGTACTTGACCGACGCAACCTCGCCCGGCGGGAAGCCGACATACTGAGGCGCGGCGGGCGGCGCGTAGCTCTTGAAGATGAAGTTCTTGAGGTCGCAATACTGGACGTGGCTCTGGCCCTTGGCGTCGGCGTAGAGGGTGCCGTAGCGGAGCGCCGGCGGATTGGCCGCCGTCAGCCCGGCCGGGCCCGACGGGGCCGCCTCGATGGTCATCAGCGGCTCGCTCGGCTTGCCGCCAGCCGCCAGCACGGCCGTCCCACCCGCACCGGAAGCCAGCAGCACCATCGCGATGCGGCCGGCGGTCTTGAATGCCTTCATGGTCTCGACGTCCCGAGTTCGCGGCGCCGAAGACGACGCCACGCGCCCTATAGTCGCGGCCATCGGAGAGACCAAATCAAAGGGCCGGTACTATATGCAGACCGTCCAATTCAATCCCAAGATATCAGCTTGAATATGAAGTTTATCCTCAAGTGATTCGTGATACATCTTGATTTTTTCGTGGAACATCGAACTCAGATCCTGAGCCGCAACCCTGTCATCGGCGCATGGCATCGTCGGGCCGGGCTGCCTCGTGGCGGCCGACGCCGATCTGCGCGCGGGCTGCTGGCTGGAAGCGGAGAGCATCGTCGGCCCAGGCGCGGAGCTGAAATCCGCCTTCCTGTTCGCCGGGGCGGCCGCCGCACAGTTCAACGTCGTCGGCGACAGTATCCTGGGCGCGAACCTGAACCTGGAGGCCGGCGCGATCATCGCCAATCACCGCAACGAGGCGCCGGACCGGCCGATCGCGCTCCGGCTGGCTGGCTGGCGTGTCGAGACCGGAACGCCGTGGTGCCGCGCCTCGGTTTGGCCGACCAGGGTGGTTGAGGCGCCGCTCAGTTCCAAGTGTGCAGCACCGTCCGCCAACCATCCTTCTGCCGTTCGAGGACGTTCACCCAGTTACCCTCGAACTTCTTCTTGGGGCCGCCTTCCACCGGACCGGTCATCTCCCAGCGTCCTGAAACAATGAGCAGGTTGTCCTTCGCGACCGCGTTCTTCACCGTCGTCTTGTGGTCGTCCCAGCCCTTCGCCTTCAGGCCGGAGAAGAATTTCTGGATGCCGTCGCGGGTCTGGGTTGCGCCCTTCGTGACCACGAGGGCGTCGGGCGCGTAGAGCTTGCCCAGCGTCTCCATGTCGTGGCGGTTGTAGGCTTCGTCCCACTTGGTCGCCGCGCTCTGGGCATCGGCCTCCAGCGCATCCGCCAGGCACAAGCCGGGCAGGATCGCGGCGGCAGCGAAAACCAGGGCCGGCAGAACGTAATTGCGTGGCATGATGTCCTCCCAAGACTGCTGCGAACAGGAAATCAGGGAACTTTCTCCCAAACCAGCGTGATGATGCTCAGCCTCCCGTCGACGTTGAATTTGAACGGCGTGGTTGTGTAGACGAGTTGCCGCCCCCGTTGCTCGACCTGCCGGACCTGCGAGGTCCCCGTCCAGGCCTCGTTCCACGACGTATCAATGCTATGGGTGACGCGGTCGGCCTCGAAACGGTACGTCCCCGCATAGGCGAAGAACGTCCTGTGCAGGTGGACCCGATCCGCATCGGACATCGCCTCGTTGGCGGCGGGCCTGTTGCGCCCTTCGAAGGCGCAGACCACCATCATCCGTCCATCGCGGCCGTAGGTGATCCAGCCATTCGGCTTCGGGCCGCCATAGGCGTCCACGACTTCTCCGGTCTCGACGATCTTGCGCGTGGCGGTGACGAGCCGCCAGGTTCCGACCACCTCGTCGGCCTCCAGGGCATGCGCGTCCGGCAGGCCGACGCCGATCGCTAGGATTGCAAACAATCCCCTCATCGCGAATCACCGCAAGTCGTGGAGGCGCATACGCGGCACGCCTCCCTTCGAATGCAGCATTGAATGATTAGGAAGTCAATTCTGATTGCACAAATATTGCAGACACCGAGCACCAGCATTCAGCGAATGTCTGGATACTTCGCCGTGAGACCTGGTGCGGGTGCGGCGGCCCAGCTTACTCTGTGCCTTCGGCTCCGGTCTCGGACAGGATCCAGGCGGCGGTGTCGGCATCGGCGCCCGCGATCGGCCAATGCAGGATGATCGGCGTCTCGTAGGGATGACGCGCCTTCAGGGCGGCCGACAGGACATCGGCCAGGCCCTCACGGCTCTTGAGGATCGCCGCGACCTCTTCACCCCGTTCCACCGCGCCCTTCCAGCTGTAGACCGACAACATCCCGGGCAGGACGTTGATGCAGGCGATGAGGCGCTCGCGGACCAGGGCCTCGCCGATATTCAGCGCTGAGGCGGCGTCGGGAAAGGTGGTGTAGACGAGGAGCGGACGCTCCATGCTATGCCTCCAGGATCGCGCATGTGCCCGAGGAGTCAGACGCATGCGGGGCACCGACGTCAACCGGGCGGTTCGCTCATCAGACTGGAGCCGTGACGTGACCCCCGACGCGACCTCGACGCGCCTGCCCGGCATCGCCTGACGCCATGCCGACATCCAAGAAGATCTCTTTCGTCGCGAGCCCCACCGGGTATGCCCGCGAGGCCGCCGCCGCCCTGATGCGGCGCTACGATCACGTCTCTCCCGAGGAAGCGGATGTCGTGGTCGCGCTCGGCGGCGACGGGCTCATGCTGCAGGTGCTGCACCGTTTCATGGATCGGCCGAAACCGATCTACGGGATGAACCGCGGGACGGTCGGCTTCCTGATGAACGAGTTCCGGGATGACGATCTCCTGGAGCACCTGGAAGCCGCCCAGCGCAGCGTGATCCACCCGCTGGTGATGGACGTGACCGACACGGAGGGCCGCAGCCACCGGGCCCGGGCGATCAACGAGGTCTATCTGCTGCGCCAGACGCACCAGACGGCCAAGCTGAAGATCGCCGTGGACGGGCATGTGCGGCTGGACCTGCTGATCGCCGACGGCGTGCTGGTCGCAACCGCGGCCGGCTCGACCGCCTACAATCTCTCGGTCGGCGGCCCGATCCTGCCGCTCGACGCCAAGCTCCTGGCGCTGACCCCGATCTCGGCGTTCCGCCCCCGGCGCTGGCGCGGCGCCCTGCTGCCGGATTACGCGAAGATCCGGATCGACGTTCTCGACGCCCCACACCGCCCGGTGGCCGCAGTTGCCGACCACACCGAGTTCCGGCGCGTCTGCACGGTAGAGACCTCGCTGGACCGCGCCACAGAGCTCGTGCTGCTGCACGATCCCGGGCACAGCCTCGACGAGCGCATCCTGCGCGAGCAGTTCGGTTGAGCCCGGAGATCAGACCGGCGCGCGCCTCGGACCACGGGGCGATCGCCCGGATCATCGTGCCGACGGTACGGGCGGGTGAGACCTACGCGCTCGATCCTCGGCTCGGCGAGGTCGAGGCCGTCGCCTATTGGACCGGCGCGGATCGCGAAACTTTCGTCGCCGAACGGGACGGGGCGGTGCGCGGCACCTATTACCTGCGCGCCAATCAGGCGGGCGGCGGGGCCCATGTCGCCAATTGCGGCTTCATGACCGACCCGGCTGCAACCGGTCTCGGCATCGGCAGGGCGATGGGCCTGCACGCCCTCGATCGGGCGCGCGAGCGCGGTTTCGCGGCAATGCAATTCAACTTCGTGATTTCGACGAACCTGCGGGCCGTTGCACTGTGGCAGAGCCTCGGGTTCGACATCGTCGGCCGACTTCCGGACGCATTCCGGCATCCGGGTCTCGGCCTGGTCGACGCACTGGTGATGTATCGCAAGCTTTGAACGACGAGCCGATCAGAGACGCGAGACAGCCACCAGCTCGCTCTCGCGAATCGCCCGCTCGCCGGCTTCCGTACGGATCCGGTAGGAACGCTCGCCGGTCTGATCCTCGGGCATGAGACGAAGGATCTCGAACACCTCGCCGCCGCCCTTGTCGCCCGGTAGCCCAAGCTGCACCCGGCAGACGCGCTGGCCGATCTTGAATTTGTGGGTCATGCCAAGCTCCTGAGGCGGGGTCTCGAACGGGGCGCTCGAGGGCGGCCGACCGCATCGCGATCGGACCGGTCCCCAATGTCTTGATGCTCACGCGCCCGCGTGCCGGATCGGCAACTGCTTCGGCGTTGAGACCTTACCGCTTCTTGGCCGCCTTGGCCTTGCGGGCAAGGTAGCGTGCATCGCGCTGGAGCTTCTGCTCGGCCTGGAGGGCCTTGGCACGCTCCTGGGCGGCGAGCTGCTCGGCAGCCTTGCGCTCGGCCTCGGCCTGACGCTCGGCCTCGGCCTGGGCGGCGGCACGCGCGAGGTCTGCCTCGCGCTGGGCGGCGCGCTCGGACGCGCGGGCCTCGCGGGCATCAACCACGGCGCGGCGCGCGGACTGGCGGGCGAGGACGGCCGGATCATCGGCAGTCGGGCGAGCCCGGAACCGGGCCAGCATCTCGGACCGCGCCTTGGCAGCGGCCTCCAGTCGATCGACGACGCCTTGCTTGTTCGGAAAGCTCACAGACACTCCTGAGTTGGGCGCGGCGGGCCGCCGTCACCCCGGGATCGAATGCAGATACGAAGAAGCCGCTCCCTCGGGAGCGGCTTCAACACGGGCCGTCTAGCGGCGATCAGACCGTCTGAAGCTGGCCGGCCGACTCCTTGCCGCTGCGGCGGTCGGTTTCCAGCTCGTAAGAGACCTTCTGGCCCTCGTTCAGGCCACGCAGGCCGGCGCGCTCGACAGCCGAGACGTGAACGAACACGTCCTTGCCGCCGTCATCCGGCTGGATGAAGCCGTAGCCCTTGGTCTCGTTGAACCACTTGACGGTTCCGGTGCTCATGGAATTCCTCGATCTTCGCAGGCGTAGTGAGAAATGGCATCCGCTCGTAAAAGCAAATGCCGGTATCGACCGATAGCGATAGGAAAGTCAGAACCGCCCTGCGAAGACGTAACGGTCCAAGATATCCGGACACGTGCCGATGCGGCTGAGATAGACCCTCACCCGCGCATTGGCAAGTCCGCCGAACTATTTCCGCGCGGATCAGGATCGACGAGGCCGGCTTCGTTTCGACCGGCAGTGAACCGAGAGACGGCTGGAAGATGCACGCCTCCAGGCAGATGGCGGCCGCTGTCGAAGGGCCGCGTGGCCCGGCGTCCAGGCACTTCGGACCGTTTCCGCAGGCTGATCAGGCCGTATGCAGGCGCAGGACCCCTTCGCCACGGCGATGGCCCACCGTCGTTACCGCCACCTCGCGGGCCGACCCTGCCGCGACGAGACCCGCCGCGAGAGCCGCCCCGAGCGGGGCGACGACCTCGAGACCGTGCCCGATCACGTCGCCGAGCGCCCGGATATCGGCACCCGGCACGAGCCGCGTGAGCACGTCCCGCTCCTCCTCGGTGATCACGGTGACGCCCGAGGCTCCGGACAGGACGCGGTCCGGGGCCGAGAGGCCGGCCTGCAGCCAGAGCGCTTCGAGGCTGGCGGCGACGCTGCCGGGGACGCGCCGCGTGCGGTCGCTCGCGACACGGTCCACCCGGGCGAGCGCCCGAGCCCCGCGAGCAGCCGCGTGTGCTTCCGATTCCAGCATCAGGAAGGCTGCGCAGCTCCCCAGGATGAAGCCGGACGCCGACGCAGCCCGCTCGAAAACCGGACGGTACGGTGCGCGGGCGAGGTAGCCGCCCATCTCATGGACCACGAGCACGTCCGGCCGTTCCGCGCTGTAGGAGCCGCCGACCAGGATCGCGTCGATCTGCCCCGAAGCGATTCGCGCCTGCGCGATCCGCAGCGCATCCACGCCGGCCGCCTCCTCCCCCATGAAGGTCCGCGAGGCCCCCGTGACCCCGTGCACGATGGCGATGTTGCCGGCGAGCAGGTTCGAGAGCTGGGCGAGGAACAGCGTCGGCCGCAGGTCGTTCTGCAGCCGCTCATTGAGATAGGCGCCCGGATCGGCGGCATCGCGCAGACCCGTCAGGATCGCGCCATCGACGGCGTAGTCGCGCTCGCCCCCGCCCGCCGCGACGACGAGATGGAGCGCCTGCTTGAGGACGGCATCGTCCTTCACGCCCGCGGAATCCAGGGCGAGGCCGGCGGCGTAGACACCCAGACGCTGCCACGCCTCCATCTGCCGCTGGTCGCTGCGCTTTGGGATCTGCTGGTCCCAGGTGATCGGCGGTGCCGGATGTACGCAATAGGGGGCGAACGTCTCGGTGTCGGTCCGGGGCGCCGCGCCGGCATCGAGGGCCGCGAGATGCGCGTCGATCCCTTCGCCCGCGCAGGAGACGAGGCCGAGGCCGGTGACGACGACCGGACGGCTCATGGCTGCGCCGGGTCCGCGAACAGGCCGATTGCCTGGGCCCGCGCGCGCATCGGCACGTCGAGCCCATCCGGGAACGGCATGGTGCGGAAGCGCAGTTCGGCGTCGCACAGCGCCGTCCCGGCATGGCTGATCGCCGCCTTCGTCACGGCGTAGCCCGAGCCGTCATGCTCCAGCGTCGCGGTCACGATCAGGTCCGCGCCAGGCCCGACGAAGGACCGGAACCGGGCCTTGTCCACGCCGGTGAGGAACGGCATCCGGGTGAAATCGAGATGGGCGAGCACGAGGTAGCCGGAGGCCTGCGCCATGGTCTCGGTCAGCAGCACCCCGGGGACCAGCGGATGGCCGGGGAAGTGTCCCTCGAAGACAGGGCTTTCCATCGGAACCCGAGCCAGCGCCTCGATCCGGCCGGCGGCCCGATCGAGGTGCCGGACGGAATCGATCATCTCGAAATATTCGAGGCGCATGGGGCGTCGGGCTCTGGCGCGTCAGACCTTGGCGGCCTTCTCGGCCACCAGGCCGTCGATGCGCGCGCACAGGTTCTTGAGGACGAAATACTGCTCGGCCGGGACCTTGCCCTCGTTGACTTCCTGGGTCCAGCGCTCGAGCGGCAGCTTGATCCCGAAAGCCTTGTCCACCGCGAAGGCGATGTCGAGGAACGCCAGGCTGTCGATGCCGAGGTCGTCGATGGCGTGGCTCTCCGGGGTGATCCTGTCCCGGGGGATGTCGGCGGTCTCGGCTATGATGTCGGCCACGCGCTGGAAGGTGGCGCTGCCGTGGGCGGGCTCGTCGGACATGTCTTCTCGCGGGCTGTTCGGTTTCCGGATCGGTCGGGCGGGGAGCCCCCCTCGACGCCGGGCGACCCGGCGCTCACGCCCCGCGCGGCCACCAATACGCGTACGGGGCCCGCTACGGGCCCGTCGGACGGCCGCGACCTCTACACGAGGGGGTCAGGGGCGGCAACCGCGGCGGTTCCCGGTGCGTTGCAGCGCTGGTTCGGGGTCGTGCACCGGATCGTGTGCGCGGACGCCCCCTGCGCCGCGACGAATTCGGCCTATGTGCGCAGCATCGGTTGCGCGGCGTCAGGAGACGAGACGGATGTTACCCACGGTCCAGCCCGTCACGGCTCCGGCCCATCCCGGCCCCCCACCGCCGCCGGAGCGGGCGCGCTCCCAGGGCGCGGCCCGGGTCGTGCTGGTGCTGGCGCTCTCGGCGCTCGGGCTCTGGATCCTGCACGGGTTCCTGCCGGCGCTGGCCTGGGCGGTGGTGCTGGCGATCGCGCTGTGGCCGCTCTACGCCCGCCTGGAGCGCCGCTTCCCACCGGGCCGGCACAATCTGCTGCTGCCGACCCTGATGACCACCGCGGTGGCCCTGGTGTTCCTCGCGCCCCTGGCGATCCTGGGGGTTCAGGCGGCACGCGAGGCCCACGACGTCGCCGAGTTCGTGCGCAACGCCGAGGCGAGCGGCATCCCGGCCCCCGAATTCCTGCAGCACCTGCCCTACGGCGCCGCACAGGCGACCGCGTGGTGGAACGACAATCTCGGGCACGCCCAGGCGGGATCCGACCTGCTGCACCGGTTCGACAACCACTCGGTGGTCGGCGCCTCACGGAACTTCGGACGCGAGGTGGTGCACCGGATCGTGCTGTTCGGTTTCAGCCTGGTCGCCTTGTTCTTCCTGTTCCGCGACTGGCGCACGATCACCGAGCAGGCCCGCTCCGCCTGCGACCGGCTGTTCGGCCCCCGGGGCGAGCGCGTCGCCCGGCAGATGGTGGCTTCGGTGCACGGGACCGTCGACGGCCTCGTTCTGGTCGGACTCGGCGAGGGCTTCATCCTCGGGGTGGTCTACTACTTCGCCGGGGTACCGCACCCGGTGCTGCTCGGGGCCTTCACGGCGGTGGCCGCCATGATCCCGTTCGGCGCGGCGCTCGCCATCGCGATCGCGGCGCTCCTCTTGGTGGCGGCGGGTTCGATGAAGGCCGCGGTCGTCGTGGCCGTGGCCGGATTCGTGGTCACGTTCGCGGCCGACCACTTCGTTCGGCCGGCGCTGATCGGGGGCACCACGAAGCTGCCGTTCCTGTGGGTGCTGCTCGGGATCCTGGGTGGCGTCGAGACTTTCGGGCTGCTTGGCCTGTTCGTCGGCCCGGCCGTCATGGCGGCGCTGGTCCTGCTCTGGCGGGAATTCACCGAGGGCCACGACAAGACGGCGTGATCGCGTCTAGGGCGTCGCCGTGTCTCGAAGGCGTGCGGGCGCCGTTCGGGACGATGCCCTAATCAGCCGCGCTCGCACCGGCCGAGGCTTCCATGCGACGCCGGTCCTGGCGCCAATCGGCGGGCTTCTCGAAGGTCCCGGCCCAGAGGCCGCGCCGCGTCGCCCAGGCGTGGCCCTCCTGCGGGGTGTAGGCCACCGTGACCTGGCGGCTGGCCAAGGCATGGCCCTGGGCGACCATCCAGGCCGAGAGGTCCTCGCCATGCGCGCGGCAGACGCCCGCAATGCCGCTGACGGGCGTACCGTCGCGGCGCTCGCAGGTGACGACGCCGCTGCCGATATGGGCGGTCAGCGCCAGGGCGGCGTCGCGACCGCAGCGGTATTCCCGGCCGGTGACGGTCTGGCAGCTCTGCGCCGTCTCCGGCGCGTCGATCCCGTAGAGGTTGATGCGGGTGCCGTGCACCTCGATCGTGTCGCCGTCGATCACCGTCGCCGGTCCGCTGATCGTTCCGGCCGCGGCGGCGGGGGAACAGAGGAGCAAGAGGGCGAGCATCGATCTTGTCATTGGAAAGCTGTCCACGAACGACCGGCAAGGATTTCTCGAAGGGCCCGGAATCGCCGGCCATTGTGGCGCTTTTGCTGGCTCAGCCATGCGCTTTGGGAAGACCCGGGCGTCCCGCGGAGCGCGCTCGACCGACCGTTACGCGAAGAGATTGCGAAAGCGTTGCCCCTCAGCTTCCACATTTCACGCGCAGGGACGGGCATCGAGCCGGCGATCCACCGACATCCGCGACGGTATGGGACCGGAATCCGGCGAACCGAACGTCAAGTCCGGTACTTGCCGCTCCGCTTGACCAGGACCCGGGTGCCGACCGGGACGCGCTCGTAGAGGTCGGCGATGTCCTCGTTGAGCATCCGGACGCAGCCCGACGACATCTGCTCGCCGATGCTCCAGGGCTCGTTGGTTCCGTGGATCCGGAACAGGATGTCGCGGTTGCCCTGGTAGAGGTACAGGGCCCGGGCGCCCAGCGGGTTGTCGACGCCGCCCTTGCGGGTGCGGGGCAGGTCGGGGTTGAGCGAGACCATCGTGACGGTCGGGCTCCAATCCGGCCAGACGCCCTTGCGGCCGACGCGCGCCTCACCCTTCCAGGAGAAGCCGGCCTTGCCGACGCCGACGCCGTACTGCATCGCGGTGCCGTCGGCCTGGACCAGGAGGAGCTGGCGCTGGTCGATGTCGACCAGGATCGTGCCGGGCTTCTCCGGACCGTTGTAGCTCACCTGCTGGCGGCGGTACTTCGGATCGAGGCGGGCGGTGTCGACCAGCGGGATGTCGAACGGCTTGTCGGCCTTCGTCCCGATGTACCAGGCCGATTCATCGTCCTGTGCGAGCTGGGACGGGCGGGTCTGGCAGGCAGCCAGCGGCGCGATCGCCACCACGGCGAGCAGAATTCGCGAGAGCAGGAGCCGGCGAATTCGGCTCCAGGCCGACAGGTGGGATGCGATCATGGGTCCTGACATGCGGGATACGGTCCAGGGCGCTATGCCTACCGTCTCCCCGTCTGCGACGATGTAGCTTTTGCGCCGCACGGACGCGCGAGCGCCCACTGCCACGGCCATGGTTGCGCCCTAATTCGGCGTGGAAGATCGCGGACCGGTACGGCCTTCAAACGGTCGCTGCCGGTTCCTGGGCGACGACGGCGCCCCTGAGATCCGGCATCCGCGGAGGCACGACATGGCCGAGACCGAGACGCTTGCGACCGACGCGGCGGTCGTCCCCGGGGACCTTCTGCGCCCGGCCATCCACCTCGACCATTGCGTGATCCACGTCACCGACTGGTCGCGGTCCAACGCCTTCTACCGCGACGTGGTCGGCGCCGAGGTGATCGAGCGCGGGAGCGGCTTCGCCTACCGGTTCGGCGGCGTGCAGCTCAATTGCCACGGGCCGGGCGTGAAGGCGGAGCCGGTGGCGGCGCAACCCGTGCTCCCGGGGAACAGCGATCTGTGCTTCCGCTGGTCGGGCACGATCGAGGCCGCGATGGCGCATCTCGAGGCGGCTGGCGTGCCGGTGGAGCTGGGCCCGGTCGAGCGTCACGGCGCGGCAGGCCTCGGCCTCAGCGTCTACTTCCGCGACCCGGACGGCTCGCTCCTGGAATTCATCACCTATCCGACCGCGTGAGGTCAGCCCCGACTCTCAGCGAGCGCCTGGTTGGTCTGCTCCAGCCGCAGCGCCAGCACCCGCATCAGCGCGATGCTGATCTGGGGAAACTGCGCCAGCAGCTCCAGGAACACGCCGCGGTCGATCCGCAACGCCGTCACCGCCGTCTCCGCCGTCACCGTGGCGGAGCGGGGCTGGTCGGCCAGGATGCCCATCTCGCCGACCAGGGCGTCCTGCCCGAGCAGCGCCAGCCGGACCGGGCCGGCCGGCCCGTCGATGCTCACCTCGGCGCTGCCCATGAGGATCACGTAGGCGGCATCGGCCACGTCGCCCCGAGCGAAGAAGCGTTGGCCCGGCTCGAAATGCACGCGCTCGCTGGTGAAGGCCAGAAGCTTCAGGCGCGCCGGCTCCACCTCGCGGAACAGCGGCACCTGCCGCAGGGAGGAAACCTCGGTGTCGAGGGTCATGCACTGGCTCCGCGACGGGTGTCACGCCCTCGCGGGCATGGGTGGTACTGAGAGGGCCGGACCGGCCGACGACATATCCATGCGGTTCATCAAGCCCTTGTCCAGTCCCAGGCCCGACGCAATCCGCACGGTTCAGTACCTGATCGTCAGCCTACTGACGATTGCATGCGCTGGCCTGGCGAATCCCGGGACCGCCCAGGCGCGCCTGGTTCAGGCGGACCTCGCCCGGGTGGCGGCTGCCCCTGCGCCCGGCGCCCAGGCGCCGCTCTCCGTGCCGGTGACGGACGCGCGGACCGGGCGCACCACAACGCTGGGAGAGGCGCTGGGCGGGCGCGCCACCCTCCTGCTGCCGGTGGATTACACCTGCGGGAACGTCTGCGACCCGATGCTGTCCATGGCCGCCGACGCGCTGGCCGCCACCGGCCTCCCCGCGGACCAGTACGCGTGGGTGCTCGTCGGGATCGATCCCCGCGACGACGCCGCGGCCGCGCGTCGCATGCTGGACGAGACGCTCGGACCGCGTGGGGCCGGCGTCACGCCCTTGCTCGTCACCGATGCCGCCCTCGTCCGGCTGACCGGAGCACTGGGTTACACGGCCGTTTACGATCCCGGGACCGACAGCTTCGCCCATCCCGCCGCCGCGATGCTGCTGACCGGCGACGGCCGGGTGGCGCGGGTGCTCTCGCCCCTGGCGCTGACCGGCCGGGACCTCCGGCTCGCCCTGACGGAGGCCGGCGAGGGGCGGGTCGGCGGCCTGGCCGACCGTCTGGCGCTGCTGTGCTACGGCTACGATGCCGCACGCGGCCTCTACACGCCGCTGGTCCAGCGCATCCTGACCGTGGCCGGCCTCGCCACGATCCTGGGGATCGGCCTGCTGGTGTTCGGCCTGTCTCGCAGGACGCGGGCGGGGCCCGGCTGACGGGCGGCGCCTCAGCGCTTCGTCGAAAGCCCCTGCTCGCCCGGTGCCGGCGCCTCACGCTTCAGGCTGGCGTTGAGGTGCGGCGAATCGATCGGCTCCTCGCGGGTGGTCGGCGTGGGCGAATCCTCAGGGGCCGGCATCGGCGGGAGCGGCGGCGTATTCGGCTTCACGGCCGGCTCGGATCCGGCCGCGTCCTTGACCATGTTGCGGTTCGTCACTGGCGGAAACCTCTCTTCATGAGCCTGCATCGCGGGATCCGGGCGCGGCCGCGCGAGAGTAGGCCGGCCTTGGGCCGTTCGGCAGCGGGCGCCTGCGGAGAAACGCGCAGATCAACCGGGGACCAACGCCGCACTCAGCCCGCGGTTGCCGCCAAGCTTAGCTTTGCCAAACTTGGCCACGTCTCATGACAGGAACCTTGGTTATTGCTGAAGGTTGTTGCGGGGTGAAGCGAAGCCTGAGGAGGAACTGATGGCATCCGGAAATTCAACCTCGAAGCGGGGCTTTGCCTCGATGGACCTGTCGCGGCAGCGCGAGATCGCCAGCAAGGGCGGACGCAGCGTGCCGGCCGAGAAGCGCTCCTTCTCGCAGGACCGCGAACTGGCCTCGACGGCCGGTCGCAAGGGTGGGCAGTCCACGGGGACCGGCCGCGCCGAGTGACGCACCGGACCGAACGAGTCGCGTAACGGCGCCGCGTCCCCTGGACCGGCGCCGTCTTTTTTTGACCGACCGGCTCACGTCATCGCGGGAACTCACACTGCGGCCCAGACACCAGAAAGCCCCGCCGGACGGACGGGGCTTTCTGGTGTCTGGAAGAGGACCAGCCGGGCTATCAGGAAATGCAGCGACCCGGAATCATGCGGCGGGCCTCGGGTCCGACCAGGGAGCTGAGCGCGGTCTCGCACCCCTCGCGGACCAGACGGCGCGGCTGCTGCGGCTGCTTCAGGAGCGGCCGGATGCCGATTTCCTGCCCCTCCTCGGCGACCGGGCCCGAACGGCTGTCGACGCGCTGTACCCCGGCGACCCGAGTCGGGCTGAGAGCCAGGGAGGCCGGGCGCATGCCGGGAAGCGGCGCCTGAACGGCGGCCGCCGCGGTCAGCACCGGCGGCGTCCAGCGGTCGGCGGTCTCACGCACCACCGGCTGAATCAGCACGGTGAGAAGAGCCGCGGGAGCACTCACGCCCAGAATGAAACCCGACCGCAGCATCGCCCCGACCTCATCATGAGAGCTTGACAGGATGTTTCCACAACGCGGCGTGCAATTGCAGGTTCCACAACTATCCCGTCCCTGTGGGCACTGAGTATTCGTTCGCGTTCAAGCCGTTGGTGCGACGGCGCACCGGCGTCATCCACAACCGTCCCCTGTGCGGAAAAAGTCACGCTCGCTTAAAAAGCGCATTGTCCGGAACCTCCCGGCCCGGCGCTCGTTCTCACGACACCCGGCCACCTGGTCCTCCCCGCATTCCCCTTGTGCATCGGCCGGAACCTCTTCGACGGGCTGGAGCCATCTCCAGCCCGTTTTTTTGCGCGCCGCAGGTCAGGGGCATCGCGAGGGACACCGCAAACAAAAACCCCGGCTTTCGCCGGGGCTTGTTCGGGACAGTCCTGCGGGCCGAGCCCGGAGACGGCGGACCGCCCCCGGTTACTGCAGAGAACCGACTTTCGTGGTCACGCCGACTTGGCTTCCCGGCGGCGCGCCGTCTGCTGGAAGAACAGCGCCTGGCTGATCACCGCGGAGACGTTCGCCGGCTGGAACGGCTTGGCGATGAGGAAGGCCGGCTCGGGCCGCTCACCCGTAAGGAAGCGCTCCGGATAGGCGGTGATGAAGATCACCGGCACTTCGAAGGTTTTCAGCAGGTCGTTCACCGCGTCAAGGCCCGAGGAGCCGTCGGCGAGCTGGATGTCGGCCAGGATCAGGCCGGGACGCTTGCCGTCGCTGGCGATCTTGATCGCCTCGGTGCGGGTACGGGCGACACCGATGACGTTGTGGCCGAGGCCTTCCACCAAGGCCTCGAGGTCCATGGCGATCAGCGGCTCGTCCTCGATGATGAGGATCTCGGTGGCCATGTCGGCGGCGAGCTCGCGGCCGGCCTCGTCCACCAGGTCGCGGACCTCGGAGACGTCCACGGCCAGGATGATCGCGGCGTCCTCTTCCGAGAAGCCTTCGAGGCAGGAGAGCAGGAAGGCCTGGCGCGGCAGCGGCGTGATCTGGCCGAGGCGGACTTCGGCGGGGAGGTCGTGCTGGACCTGCTCGCTGCGTCCGTTCACCGACAGGGAGTTCCAGATCCGGGTGAACACCCGGAACAGGTCGGCCTTGATGTTGGTGCTGCGGCCGAGCGTATCCGGCTCGTTGACGAGGGTTTCCAGGGTGGCCGCGACATAGGCGTCGCCCGCCACTTGGCTCCCCGTGAGCGCCCGAGCGTAGCGGCGCAGGTACGGCAGGTGCTGTACCACGAGTTGCGATGTCGACATTCGATCCCCTGTGCCTCGCCGTGTTGCCCGGCCGCGATGCCTCGGTCCGCGACCGAGGCCGTGCCGGGGCCGGCTTGTATCCTGCGCAGCCTACCGCCCAACGCGGCGGCCCGCACTCCGTTCCGGCCCCCAGCGGAACCGATCCGGCGGGCGGGCGTTGCAGCCGCAGCCATGGCGTATGTCGAGCCGCAGTACAATGCGGCCCAGCGGACTTCGGCAATAAGGGGCGTGTGGATGGCGGATCAGGGTAAGGATGCAGCCCCCAATGCGGGCGATCCATATACTGGCACCGCCGCAGAACCCACGGCACCGTCCGAAGCGCGCCAATCCGGGGCTTCCCGGGGCATCGCGACATCCGCTGGTGCGCGCTCCGACGGGAGCGGCCTGAGCGACCAGACCCGCAACCGCATCGCCGCTCAGTTGCGCGCGATGTACGATACCGTCGCCCTACAGCCCGTGCCCGACCGGTTTGCCGAACTCATCGCCAAGCTGGACGGCGGTGAGCGCGAGAAAACCTGAGCGGTGGAAGTCTTCAGCGACGGAAGGCTTGAGATTGGAAGGCCCGGGCGGCACCGGTGGACCCTGTGGATCCTGATGTCGCCGCGATGAAAAAGCCGCCGTTTGGGACGGCGGCTCTTCCCAAGTCCATCGTCAGCCCGGCGCCAGCGCCGGCCTCTACGATGGCTTTAAAGCGTCGGCGAACGGCCACGCATCAGGCCGACAACGGCCGAGATCGCGAACAGGACGATCGCCACGAAGAACACAAGCTTGGCAGCTTCCATGGCGGTACCGGCAATACCACCGAAACCGAGCAGAGCGGCGACCAGAGCCACGACGAGGAAAGTTACGGCCCAACCGAGCATTGTGCGTATCCTTTGAAAGGTCCGGCGCGGGCGGCCGCGTCGTTCTGGACTCCAAAACGCCAAGGTTTGGTTCTGGTTCCGCACACTTGACAAAGCCCACCGGTTTCGTCTCGCTGGCGAACCGCCCCGCGACGATTGGGTGACGGAACGGGAGTCAGACGGTCGCGTTCGCTGTTAGGTCACTAGGTCCGAACCGGGATCCGAGATGCTGCAAGCTGCAAAGAGAGCCGTTCGATCCAAGCTCGCCGCCCTGGCGGCGCGTGTCACCGAGATTGTCGATGGTGCCGCCGACGCGGCGCGCGCGGCCGCCCTCGGCCTCGGCGTGGCGCCGGCCCCCGTACCGGTCCCCGTTCGCGTCCGGTCCGGGCGTTCGCACCGCGCGGGCTGACGTCCCGCATGCCCTGAGGTACGGCTTCCTCCGAGACCGTTGTCCTCAGGGAAAGCCCCCTGGCCGCTGCGCCCGATTGCGCGGCGATCGCGCGCAACCGTAGAACCACCGCCGGCACGGGACGGGGTGGCGATGACGGTCGAAGACGAGAGCGGGCCGCGTGTCGAGCGCTCCCTGCCCGAAAGCGGGCGCATGGAGCGCGTAGCCCCGCTGATCCGGCGGCGGATCGCCCCGAACGGCGGCCCCTTCACGGCAACCGGCACCTGCACCTACGTGGTGGGCCAGGATCGCGTGGCGGTGATCGATCCCGGCCCTGACGATCCCAGCCACATCGCGGCGCTCCTGGACGACCTCGGCCCCGAGCGCGTCGAGGCGATCGTGGTGACCCACACCCATCGCGATCATTCGCCGGGCGCCCGCCTGCTGGCCGCCCGGACCGGGGCGCCGATCGTCGGCTGCGGCCCGCACCGGGCCGCCCGCGCCTTGGCGGAGGGCGAGGCGCCGATGCTCGATGCCAGCTCGGACGCGGCGCACGCGCCGGCGCGCATCCTGGCGGAGGGCGACGCCGTATCCGGTCCCGGCTGGACCCTCGTGGCCGTGGAGACCCCCGGCCACACGATGAACCACCTCGCCTTCGCGCTGCCCGAGGCGGAAGCCCTGTTCTCGGGCGACCACGTCATGGCCTGGAACACCACGATCGTCGCCCCCCCGGACGGGGAGATGCGGGCCTACATGGCCTCTCTGGAGAAGCTGCGCGGGCGCGGCGAGACGATCTACTGGCCCGGCCATGGCGGCCCGGTCCGCGAGCCCGTGCGGCTCGTCCGCTGCCTGATCGGCCACCGTCGCCAGCGGGAGGCGGCGATCCGCGCCCGGCTGGTCGCCGGGGACACGCGCATCCCGGAGGTGGTGGCGGCGATCTACCAGGGGCTCGATCCGCGGCTGCGGGGCGCGGCCGCCCTGTCGGTGTTCGCCCATCTCGAGGATCTGGTCGGGCGCGGGCTGGTCGCCTGCGACGGGCCGCCGCGGCTCGATGCGACCTACGTGCCCGCCTGACCCTACTTCACCGCAAGCGCGAGGTTGGCGACGTCGTCGAGATAGGCGCGGATCCGGTCGGCGTTGGTGCCGAAGTCGCGCCCGCCGAGCCGAGAGGCCGAGCGCACGTCGATCCGGGCACCGTCGGCCCGGGGGCGGATCCGCACGGTCACGTCGTCGGGCAGGTTCAGGATGAGGCCCCGGGCCACGGCCTCGATCCGCCCGTTGCCGGTGCGTCCCCCGGGACGGATCGCCTCGACGATCTGCCAATGCCGGTTGAGGGCCGCCTTGCGGGCCAACTCGAACGCCTCGTCGGCGCCGATGTCGAGGGTCAGCGGGGCGATCTGCGGGTAGGCGGCGCGCTGGCGCTCGCGGATTGCCGGGCCGGGATCGGCCGGGTAGCGCCCACCCCGGGCCGCGAAGGCGGCGCGCGAGCGCGAGAAGGCCGGCGGGTTGTCGATATCGGTGGTGATGTCCGACAGGACCGGCAGGCGCAGGCCGCGCACGCCCAGATAGGCCGGGTAGCCCAGCAGGAGGATCGCCAGCACCAGGCCGGCCAGCGCGGCGCCCAGGCCGCGCGCGCCCTCGCGCCAGACATGCACGAACGCGAAGACGGCCGCCACCGCCGCGGCCAGGGCGACGCACAGCCCGGCCGCGAGCGCCACCAGCGCCGCGTCGGTGTCGGCGCGCGGGTCCCGCACCAGGATCAGGGCGAGACCGGTGGCGAGGATTGAGAACACTGCGAGCTGCCGCGACAGCGGCCCGGCTCGGGTGACGGGATCCTCGATAAGCTGGCGGCGCATGGGGGTCACGGAGGGGTTCGGGGCCGGAGTTCAGGGTCGGGCGGCAGGCGCGGAGATCGGGGTCAGGGTGCGTAGGCGCGGGCGGCACCGCTCAGCCCGAGGGCGGCCGGCACCTTGAAGGGATCGGGCAGCATCGCCTCGCCTTGAGACACGATCTGCGCCGTGGGGGCATCCAACGGACCCGTCACCTCGAACAGCAGCCCGCGGCCCGGGAGGTCGGCCAGCGGTCGCAGCGCCAAGTCGCCCCGGGCCGCGATCCGCCGGCCCGGCAGCGACACCTGACCCTGAAGGCTCGCCCCGACGCTCGGGCCCCGCAGGCCGGATTCGGCGAACTCGCCGATCCCGTCGGAGAAGCGCAGGGTGATCGCGGCACGCTCGAAGGCGGTCCGGCCGTTCCGGCGCGCCAGCGCCCCGGTGGGCACCGCACCGTTGCGGTGGACGAGCTCCGCCAGGTCGAGCCCCGTGATCGCACCGCCATCGACCGAGAGGGTCGCGCGGCCGCCGAGGCTGGCGAGCAGGGAGCCGCTGTCGCGGGCGCTACCCTCCAGGCTGAACTGGCCCTGCAGCGGGCCGCTCAGCCAGCGTCCCGCGCCGATCTCGCCCAGCAGGGAACCGATATCGACCCGGTCGAGGCTACCCTGCATCCGCACGTCGGTCTCGGCCGGATCCGCGGCGCTCGCCAGGGTCACGCGCCCCTTGAGCATGCCGTCCTGCACGCGCGCCCGGTTCACCGCGACCTCCACGGCCGCGTCCCGCACCAGGATGCTGGCGGCGAGGTCCTGTGCCAGGACCGGCCCGACGCGGCCCTCGGCCGCGGAGAGGCGCAGGTCGAGATCGCCACCGGTCAGTGGTCCCAGCGCCAGGGAGGCCGGCTCGGCCTGGAACAGCCGGATCAGGTCGGCGAGAAGCGGCGACAGGTTGAGCGTCTCGGCCGCCAGGGTGGCCTGGACCGAGAGGCGCGGCTCGGGCTCCGCCCCGAGAGTCACGGCGCCGGCCCCATCCAAGACGTCGTCGCCGAGCCCCACTCGCAGGCTCGGCCACGACACCGACCTGTCCCCGGTCTCGAACCGTCCGTCGAGCGAGATGGTGCCGGCGAGGGCGGCGAGCGGTGCGTCGCGCCCGAGCCAGGCCAGGGTCCTGGGGAGCGCACGGCTCTCGAACCGGGCGCGCCCGGCCAGGACCGGCAGGCCGCCGCCGTCGGATGGCGGTCCTGCCGTCCCCTCGGCCGCCAGGCTGCCATCCGGCCAAGTCACCGTCGCCGTGAACGGCGTGCGCAGGCCCTGAGCGATATAGGCCGGCAGCATGTGGGCCAGGGCGATCCGTGTCGGCACGCCCCGCCAGGTCATGCTGGCATGGGCCTCGGCGGTCGCGCTCCAAAACGGCCAGGCGAGATCGATGTCGATGTCCCGGGCGTCCGTGCCGTCGCCGACCCAGGCGCCGTTGAGGGCGATCCGGCGCGGGTGCTGGGTCGCGCCCGCCCGCATCCGTCCGGCCAGCCGCGCCATCGGCTCGCGCCAGGCGGCGACATCCGGCGACAGGCGCGCCGCGTCGAGCCGCAACCCGCCCAGGGCGGCGCGGCCGGCGAGCAGGCCGATCGGATCGAGCTCGATCGTCAGGCGGCCGCCCTCCGCAAGCGTCGGCCCGGCGGATCCGGCAGCGAGGCGGACACGCTCGAGGCTGAGGCGGGGCATCGGGAGGAGCGTGAGCTGCGCGGGCCCCTCGGCGGTCAGCGCGAGGCCGTACTCATCGAGTGCGGGACCCGCGAAGGTCATCGCCCGGCCGCCGTCGACCGACCAGTCCTGCAGGCCGAGCCCTGCGAGGACCAGGCATCCAAGGGCGGCAACGAAGATGGGGCGGCGCGGCGACATCATGCTCCGGATGGGCGAGCCGCAGGCGCGGCCAGGGGCCGGGTGCGGCGCCAGCCCCCTCAAGCCGTCGCGGCCCGGTAGGGTCTGCTCGTTGCGTTAACCTCATAGCGCGCTCGGGACGCCTTGTCTGCGGGGGCCCCGCCCGGCGACCCCGCTCTCCCCAGGCTCGCGGGTTACGGATCGCCCCGGACACCATGCGGGCCGTGTGCACCGGCACTGGATTTCGGCCGCGGAATCGGGGACAGCGGGCCGAGGAAACGTAGTTCCCAAGATTTCGACCGGGCCAGACCGGACGAGAAAAGGACGGTTCGATGAAGAAGGTCTACACGGATCCCACCGCGGCCTTGGCCGGCCTGCTGCGCGACGACATGATGGTCATGTGCGGCGGGTTCGGCCTCTGCGGCATCCCCGACGAGCTGATCGAGGCGGTGCGCGCCTCGGGCGTCAAGGGCCTGACCATCGTGTCGAACAATGCCGGCATCGACGGGGTCGGCCTGGGCAAGCTCCTGGACACCCGGCAGGTGCGCAAGATGATCTCGTCCTATGTCGGCGAGAACAAGGAGTTCGCCCGGCAGTATCTCGGAGGCGAGTTGGAGATCGAGTTCAACCCGCAGGGGACCCTGGCCGAGCGCATCCGCGCGGGCGGCGCCGGCATTCCGGCCTTCTTCACCAAGACCGGCGTCGGCACCAAGGTCGCCGAGGGCAAGGAGGTGCGGGAGTTCGACGGCGAGCACTACGTGATGGAGCGCGGGCTGTTCGCGGACCTCGCCATCGTGCACGCCCATACCGGCGATACCGAGGGCAACCTCCGCTACCGGATGACCGCCCGCAACTTCAACCCGATGATGGCCACGGCGGCCACGATGACGGTGGCGCAGGTGGAGCACCTCGTGCAGCCGGGCACCATCGACCCGGACACGATCCACACCCCCGGCATCTTCGTGAAGCGGATCATCGAGGTCGGCGCGCGCGAGAAGCGGATCGAGCAGCGCACCACGCGCAAGCGCGACGACAGCACGCCGGCGGCCGCCGCCGGCGGCGGCACCCACTAGTCGAGGGAAAGGGAATAGAACGATGGCCTGGACCCGCGAGCAGATGGCGGCGCGCGCCGCCAAGGAACTGGAAGACGGCTTCTACGTGAACCTCGGCATCGGCATCCCCACGCTGGTGTCGAACTACATCCCCGACGGCATGTCGGTGCAGCTGCAATCCGAGAACGGCATGCTCGGCATGGGTCCCTTCCCGTACGAGGGCGAGGAAGACCCGGACCTGATCAACGCCGGCAAGCAGACGATCACGGCGCTGCCGACCACGAGCTACTTCTCGTCGGCGGATTCCTTCGGGATGATCCGGGGCGGGCACATCAACCTGTCGATCCTCGGCGCCATGCAGGTGGCCGGCAACGGCGACCTCGCCAACTGGATGATCCCCGGCAAGATGGTGAAGGGGATGGGCGGCGCGATGGACCTCGTCGCCGGGGTGAAGCGCGTCATCGTGGTGATGGAGCACGTCGCCAAGAACAAGGACGGCACCGAAAGCGCAAAGCTGCTCAAGGCCTGCGACCTGCCGCTCACCGGAACCCAGGTGGTCGACCTCGTGATCACCGATCTCGGGGTGTTCGAGATCGACAAGAAGGGCGACGGCGGCATGAAACTGATCGAGCTCGCCGACGGCGTCACCGAGGACGAGATCCGCGCGAAGACCGAAGCCGACTACACCGTCGCCCTCGCGGGCTGACGGCTGCCAGACACCGGGTCCGCCTCAGGAGGCCCGGATTCCAGCGAGGAAGCGGGACACCTCGGCGTTCAGGCGCCCGGACTGGTCCGAGAGCGTGGCGGCCGCCCCCAGGACCTGGGTCGCGGCCGCCCCGGTCCGCTCGGACGCATCCGCGACGCCGACGATGTTGCTCGTGACCGCACCGGTCCCCAGCGCGGCCTCGGAGACGTTGCGGACGATCTCCTGGGTCGCGGCACCCTGCTGCTCGACCGCGGCCGCGATGCTGGCGGTGACGCCGTCGATCTCGCCGATGCGGCTGGTGATCCCACCGATGGCCGCCACGGCATTCTCGGTCACGGCCCGGATCGCGCCGACCTGGCCGGTGATCTCGTCCGTGACCCGGGCGGTCTGGCCGGCGAGCGCCTTGACCTCCGTCGCCACCACGGCGAAGCCCCGCCCCGCCTCGCCGGCGCGCGCCGCCTCGATGGTGGCGTTGAGCGCCAGCAGGTTGGTCCGGTTGGCGATGTCGGCGATCAGCCCGACCATCTCGCCGATCTTCGCCGAGGTCTGGCTCAGGGCCTGAACCAGCTTGGTGGTCTGCCCGGCCTCCTAGGCCGCGATCCGGGTGAGCCCAGCCGAGCCCGTGACCTGACGTCCGATCTCCTGCACCGAGGTTCCGAGCTGTTCCGCGGCGGCCGCGACCGTCTGGACGTTCCCGGCCGCCTCCTCGGCCGCCGAGGCGACGGTGGCGG
Organism: Methylobacterium sp. CM6246; assembly: GCF_054818005.1. Classification (NCBI taxonomy): domain Bacteria; kingdom Pseudomonadati; phylum Pseudomonadota; class Alphaproteobacteria; order Hyphomicrobiales; family Methylobacteriaceae; genus Methylobacterium; species Methylobacterium sp. CM6246. Next base: position 1,649,821 of record NZ_JBTXKY010000001.1, on the reverse strand, counting down.
CCTGCATCGCCGCCAGGCTGGCGGTGTCGGTCATGTCCTGGGCGGCTTTCTGCAGCGCGCTCGCCGATGTCGAGACGGTGTCGACGATGCCGACCATGGTCTGCTCGAAGCTGTCGGCCAGCTCGGCACGGGCACGCCTGCGCTCGGACGAGGCCGCCTGATCGGCGCGACGCCGGATCTCGGCCTGCTCGGCAGCCTCCGCGGCGACCAAGCGCTTGATCCCTTCCACGGCGCGCCCGACGGCACCGATCTCGTCGCCGCGGGCGGCCTCGAGGATCTCGCTGTCGGCCTCTCCGCGCCCCATGCGCTCGAGGGTCTGGACCAGCCGTTTGAGCGGGGCCGTCACGCCGAGAACGACCACGGCGACGCCCGCCCCGATGGCGACGGCAAGGCCGATTGTTGCCGCCGCGACCAGGAGAAGGGTCGCCCGGGAGGCCACCCCCTCGGACTCGTCCCGCTCCCGTTGAAGGTCGCCCTTCAGAACATCGACCCGAGCCTGTATCATCTCCACCAGCTTGGCCCGGAGCGGATTGCCCTCGGCCAGCAGGATGGCGCTGGCGGCTTCGGCCTCCCCGCGCTCCGCGCTCGCGGCAACCCGATCGACCACGGCGCCGAACGCCGTCAGGATCTGCCGCAATGTCTCCCCGGCCGAGCGCCGCGCGGGCGTGTCGGCCATCTGCATCAGGGCATCGAGCAAGCTGAACGCGTGCGCCGTGTTCTGCTTGATGAGGGTCTGGTACCCCGCCATCTGCGACTCGCGCGTTTCGAGGACGAGGTTGCGCGCCTGGACGGCGATCTCACCGAAATCGATCTGGAGGCCGAGGATCATCGCGAGGCGGTTGGCCTGGACATCGACGATCTGCCGGGTCTGGGCCGATTGGGCGATCAGGCTCGCACGCGCGTAGACGATCAATCCTCCGGCGGCCAAAGCCACGATGACGAGCGGAATGGCAAATTTCACGAGAATTTTTGCGTCACGCAACAATTTCATCGTGCCGATCCCGCATCTTGGAAAATCGATCCAGGATATCTCGTATCATCGCGAAAACATCAACGGCCAAAATAGCCTAGACGACGGCGGAAATACGGACGTCATAGTAGAGATTTTGTAGATCTCACCAATCCGTTCTCACATATTTTTCTATGAAAAACGGTTCCACACCCTAATAATATTATTCTTCGTCGGCTGTCGACAAATCCAGCGCGGTTCTGAGCTGTCGCCAGCCTCAGCGCGTGGGCGACAAATCCCTCGCTGGTGCGCAACGCCGCTTCGTGCCGACGATGTGTGCGATCGCCGCCGGTGTCCCGCGACAGCGAGCGTTGCCACAGTACCCTCCGCGCGGCCGGCCATGCCCCGGGAACCAAGAGAACGCCCGCGTGGATGAACAACCCGCGCGCCGCAGCCAGCCGTGCCGACCGCGGCGCGCGAGACTCCCAAACCTTACATCGGCGGGGTCAGGCCGTCCTTGCCGACCGCCACGAGCTTGCCCTCGGCCTTGGCGCCGTCCTTGGCGACGACCGCGAAAACCTTGGAGCCGGGGGCCAGGATCGCCTTGTCGGCCGGCTCGAAGGCGACGATCGGCGCCGAGGCCGGCACCACGATCTCCTTGGAGCCGTCCTTGCCGTAGCTCACCGTCAGGGTGCGCTCGCCGCCGGACGCCGCCTTGTCGGCCTTCACGGTGCCGTTGGTCATCGCGCTCTTCACCTTGGGGGCGTTGGCGGTCTCGGCCTTCACGGTGCCGTTGGTCATGGCGCTCTTCACCTTCGAGCCGGCGCCGCCGGTCTGGTCGGTGATCGAGTCCCAGCCGTAATGGCCCTCGCCGGTGCCGCGCATCGACTCGGGGAACAGCACGACTTCGAGCGCCGTCATCGGGTTCTCGCCCTTGGTGGCGGTGCCGATGAAGACGCCGTCCTTGATCGCGTCGAGGCTCGACGGGACCACCCAGGCGAACTTCGCGCCGCCGACATCCACGGTCTCGGACTTGCCGTCCTCGGTCTTGATCGTGAGGGTGGTGCCCTCGGCCTTGTCGATGGTGCCGCGGACGCGCTCGACCTGGGCGGCGAAGGCCGCGCTCGACAGGAGCGCCGTCAGTCCGGCTGCGGCGGCGAGGGTCTTGTTGAGATGCTTCATCGGGGGTCCCATCCTGGCTTCAGGAGCCGGGTTATGGGGCGCTGGCCGCGTCAAACAAGGTTGTGCGCAAACGAAACGTGCTCGTCCAAGCCAAAAAGAAGGCGGCGCCCCGGGGGCGCCGCCTCTGAAAGACCGAGTGGGCGGCGCGGACGCCGCCCGTCGTGGATCAGGCCGCGAGCGAGCGCAGCACGTAGGGCAGGATGCCGCCGTTGCGGAAGTATTCCAGCTCGTCGAGCGTATCGATCCGGCAGGTGAGCGGCACCTCCATCTTCGACCCGTCGGCCGCGGTGATAGCCGCGACCAGGGTCTGGCGCGGCTTCAGCTCGCCCGACAGGCCCTTGATGGTGACGGTCTCGTCGCCCTTCAGGCCGAGCGATGCCCAGGAGGTCTCGCCCTGGAACACCAGCGGGACGATGCCCATGCCGACGAGGTTCGAGCGGTGGATGCGCTCGAAGCTCTCGGCCACCACGGCGCGGATGCCGAGCAGCTTCGTGCCCTTGGCCGCCCAATCGCGCGACGAGCCGGTGCCGTACTCCTTGCCGGCGAAGACGACGAGCGGCGTGCCGCTCTCGGCGTATCTCTGCGCCGCGTCGTAGATGAACATCTTCTCGCCGGACGGCTGGAACAGCGTCCAGCCACCCTCGACCACGGTGCCGGACGGATCCCGGACCATCTGGTTCTTGATGCGGATGTTGGCGAAGGTGCCCCGCATCATCACCTCGTGGTTGCCGCGTCTTGTGCCGTACTGGTTGAAGTCCTGCACGCGGACCTGATGGGCCTGCAGGTACTCGCCGGCCGGCGAGGCCGCCCGGATGTTGCCCGCGGGCGAGATGTGGTCGGTGGTGATCGAGTCGAGGAAGAGCCCGAGGATGCGGGCGTCCTCGATGTCCTCCACGGGCTTGGGTGTCTTCTCCATGCCGACGAAGTACGGGGGGTTCTGCACGTAGGTGGAGCCGGGGTTCCACGCGAAGGTCTCGGCCTCGGTGACCTCGACGTCCTTCCAGTTCTGGTCGCCACCGAACACGTCGGCGTAGCGGCGCTTGAACAGCTCCGAGGTGATGTTCTCCTCGATGAACTGCTGCACCTCCGCGGACGACGGCCAGATGTCCCGCAGGTAGACCGGCTTGCCGTCGGAACCGTGACCCAGCGGCTCGGTGGTGATGTCGATCTGCATCGAGCCGGCGAGCGCGTAGGCGACGACGAGCGGCGGCGAGGCGAGGTAGTTCGCCCGCACGTCGGGGTTCACCCGGCCCTCGAAGTTGCGGTTGCCCGAGAGCACCGCGGCGGCCACGATGTCGTTGTCGTTGATCGCCTTGGAGATCGCCTCCGGCAAAGGCCCGGAATTGCCGATGCAGGTGGTGCAGCCGAAGCCGACGAGGTTGAAGCCCAGCGCGTCGAGGGGCTCCTGCAGGCCGGATTTCTCGAGATACTCGCCGACGACCTGCGAGCCGGGGGCGAGCGAGGTCTTCACCCACGGCTTGGAGCGCAGGCCCTTGGCGACGGCGTTGCGGGCGAGCAGGCCCGCGCCGATCATCACGGAGGGGTTCGACGTGTTGGTGCAGCTGGTGATCGCCGCGATCACCACGTCGCCGTGCCCGATGTCGAAGTTCGTGCCCTCGACCGCGTAGCGGCTGGCGAGGTCGGCGGCCTTCTTGAACTCCGTCTCCATCGAGGCCGCGAAGCCCGGCTTGGCGGCGTCGAGCAGCACCCGGTCCTGCGGGCGCTTCGGGCCGGCCAGCGAAGGCCGGACCTCGCCCATGTCGAGCTGCAGCGAATCGGTGAAGACCGGGTCGGGCGTGTTCGCGTCGCGCCACATGCCCTGCGCCTTGGCGTAGGCCTCCACCAGGGCGATCCGGTCGTCGGCGCGGCCGGTGACTTTCAGGAAGTCGATGGTGCGCTGGTCGATCGGGAAGAAGCCGCAGGTGGCGCCGTATTCGGGGGCCATGTTGGAGATCGTGGCCCGGTCGGCGACCGCCATGTCGTCGAGGCCGGGGCCGTAGAACTCCACGAACTTGCCGACCACGCCCTTCTTGCGCAGCATCTGGGTGACGGTGAGCACCAGGTCGGTGGCGGTGGTGCCCTCGGGCAGCTTGCCCGACAGCTTGAAGCCCACGACCTCGGGGATCAGCATCGAGAGCGGCTGGCCGAGCATGGCCGCCTCGGCCTCGATGCCGCCGACGCCCCAGCCCAGCACCGCCATGCCGTTGACCATGGTGGTGTGCGAATCGGTGCCGACCAGCGAATCGGGATAGGCGATCTCGGCCCCGTCCTCGGACTTCGTCCAGACGGTCTGGGCCAGGTATTCCAGGTTCACCTGGTGGCAGATGCCGGTGCCCGGGGGGACCACGGAGAAGTTGTCGAAGGCCGATTGGCCCCACTTCAGGAAGGTGTAGCGCTCGCCGTTGCGCGAGTATTCCAGCGCGACGTTGTCGGCCAGCGCCTTGGGGGTGCCGAACTCGTCGACGATCACCGAGTGGTCGATGACCAGATCCACCGGCACCAGCGGGTTGATCTTCTGCGGGTCGCCGCCGAGCGCCACCATGGCGTCGCGCATGGCCGCCAGATCGACCACGGCCGGGACGCCGGTGAAGTCCTGCATCAGCACCCGGGCGGGCCGGAAGGCGATCTCGACCTCGGCCTTGCCCTTCTCGGCGAGCCAGCCGACCGTCGCGGCGATGTCGGCCTTGCGGACGGAGCGGTCATCCTCGAAGCGCAGCAGGTTCTCCAGCAGCACCTTCATGGAGAAGGGCAGCGCGGTGGCGGAGGCGAGGCCGTTCTTCTCGGCCTCGGGGATCGAGTAGTAGGTGTAGGTCTTGCCGCCGGCTTCGAGCGTCTGGCGGGCCTTGTAGCTGTCGAGTGATGGCACGGCTGGTTCAATCCTCGCTGCGGGTTGTCGAACACGCGCAGGCAAGACCTGCGCTACGAAGTCTGTGTTCGGCCTGTGTAGCGCCCGACGGGCGCGCGCCGCCCCGGGAGTGCCCGGGCAGGACGATGCGCGGGGGCGATTTGGACGCCCGTGGAGCCGCGCGGCGCAGCCAGATCCCGATATAGAACTTTTCGAATCTGGCCGCTACCGGGTTGCGATGACAGCCGCGCTACCCTGTCGGGCGCCGGAGCGGGTTCCGTGCCGCAGCATCCCGGGGGAAGGCGCGCATCGTGCCGGGAAGCGGGACGGCAGCCGCACGGACCTCCCCTCCCCTTCTGTGGGAGGGGGAAACCCGCCTGGGCCCGGCCTATACCCTCATGCGTCGGCGAACCGGAAACATCATAGCCCGCAGCGGGATCCGGAAGGCGCGCGGCAGATCCGGACGGTCACCGTCGCGGGATAGCCGTCACCCCCGCTCCGGCGTCGGAGCCCCCGACAACGCCTTGAACCGATTCGGCTGAGCGGCGAGCTTGCGCAGGGACGCCACGTTGGAGGCGGCCTCATCGGGACCCATGTCCCGGCGCAGGACGGTCTCGGCGTCGGCGAATCGGCCTTTCAGGCCGAGCACGAGGGCGAGGTTCGCGCGGACGCGGGCGTCGGCTCCGGGTTGGTCGGCGGCGAGCCGCAGGGTCTGCTCGGCCTGGTCGAGGTTGCGCGACAGCGCGTAGGACAGGCCGAGATTCGACAGCAGCGACGGCTCGTTCGGCCGGATCTTGAGCGCGGCCTCGTAGAAGCTCTGGGCCCGGGCCTGCTCACCGAGTTGCGCGGAGGCCGAGCCCTGCGCCGACAGGATGCGCCAGTCGGGCGACGCCGGGGAATGGGCGTTGGCGAGGACGTCGATCGCCTCGCGGTAGCGACCGGCCTCCACCAGCGACTTGCCGTAGGCGCCGAGGATGAAGGTGTCGCGCGGGTTGCGCAGGGCCGCCTGCTGCAGCACCGCGGAGGCCTGGGCCGCCTGGTCGTTCGACCGGAGGGCGCGGGCATATGCAAGGGCCGCGCGTCCGTCGCCTGGATTGGCGTTGAAGCGTTCGGCCAGCCCGTCGAGATCCTGGCGTGAGGCGACCTCCTGGCGCGGCGCGACCGACCGACCGGTGACATCGCCAATCGAGCCGGTGGTCTCGGGGGAACGGGTGTTGCAGCCGGCGAGGCCCAGCGCCACGATGGCCGCGGCGGCGAGGCCGCGGGTGGAAGCCAGGGTCGTGGTGACCCGGATCGGGGCCGTCATCATGGTGCGCTCCGCCGGCACTGGCCGGGCGGGCTCCGACCCACGCTTCACCCTCCCGGCCGGCCGGTGATAGAGCGTTAACCCTAACCACCGGTTAAGCCGCTGCCGGCCCGACCGCCGCACGAGAGGCACATGACCCAGGCCGACATCCCCGCGACGCACGCCGCCCTGCTGCCCGCAGACACGCCGTCCGTTCCGGTCATCCTGGTGACGACGGCATCCTGGAGCGAGGCCGAAGCGGCCCTGGAACCGGCGCACAGGCGTTTCGCGCAAACAATCGGCTTCAAGCCGAAGGCCGGGAGCCTGGCGCTGCTGCCGGGCCCGGACGGCGGTCTCGCGCGGGTGCTGTTCGGCCTCGGCGATCCGGAGGCGGCCACCTATGACCGGCTGATCGCCGGCAAGCTGCCCGCCCTGCTTCCGGACGGGACGTTTCGCCTGGAGAACGCCCCCGACCCGGCCGAGGCCGCGTTGGCCTGGCTGATGGGCAGCTACCGCTTCGGCCGGTACCGGACTGCCGGGGGGACGAAGGCGCGGCTGGCGGCGCCGGCCGGGATCGACGGGGCCGAGGTCGCGCGGGTCGCCGCCGCGGTGGCGATGGGCCGCGACCTGATCAACACCCCCGCCAACGATCTCGGACCCGCCGAGATCGAGGCCGCCGCCCGGTCGCTGGCCGAGCGCCACGGGGCGTCGATCGACGTGACGCAAGGCGAGGCGCTCGCGCGGGAATTCCCCCTGATCCACGCAGTCGGGGTCGCCTCGCCCCGGGCGCCACGCCTGATCGACCTGACCTGGGGGCCGGCGGACGCGCCGCGGGTGACCCTGATCGGCAAGGGCGTCGCCTTCGACACCGGCGGGCTCGACATAAAACCCTCCGCCGCGATGCTGCTGATGAAGAAGGACATGGGCGGTGCCGCGGTGGCGCTGGCGGCCGCCGATATGATCATGGGCGGGGGTCTGCGGGTCCGCCTGCGCGTGCTGATCCCGGCGGTGGAGAACGCGGTCTCGGGCAACGCCTTCCGCCCCAGCGACGTGCTGCCCAGCCGGGCGGGCTTGAGCGTCGAGATCGGCAACACCGACGCGGAGGGGCGGCTGATCCTGGCCGACGCGCTGGCCCTTGCCGACGCCGAGGAGCCCGCGCTGATCCTCGACTTCTCGACCCTGACGGGCGCCGCCCGGGTGGCGCTCGGGCCGGATCTGCCGGCGTTCTTCACCGAGGACGAGGCCCTGGCGGCCTCCGTCTCGGAGGCGGGGCGGCGCGCGATCGACCCGATCTGGCGGATGCCGCTCCACGCCCCCTACGCGAGCCTGCTCGATTCCAAGGTGGCCGACCTCAACAACGTCTCTGGCGGCCCGTTCGCCGGGGCGATCACCGCGGCGTTGTTCCTGCGCCGCTTCGCCCCGAAGACCAGGGCGCACGGCCATTTCGACCTCTACGGCTGGAACCCCTCCACCAAGCCGGGACGGCCGGAGGGCGGCGAGGTCCAGACCGCCCGGCTGACCTACGCGCTGCTCAAGGCCCGCTACGGGGCTTGACCGCGCCGGTCAGGCCAAGCCCGACAGCCGCAGCAGCATCCCGGCCCCGGCACACAGCGCCAGGGTCGGCAGCGCCCCGAGGCCGAACCGGAACACCGCCAGGACCGCCGCCAGCGTCAGCACCAGGGCGGCGGGATCGAGGCTGGCGGGCACGGGCAGGTCGAGGCGCAGCGGCCCGAGCGGCACCGACCGGACCTCGGAAAACAGCGTCCGCAGCCCGAACCAGACGGCGAGGTTGAGGATCACGCCCGCCACCGCGGCGGTGATCGCCGACAGGGCGCCGGCCAGCAGGCGGCTGCCGCGCAGGCGCCCGATCAGCGGCGCCCCGGCGAAGATCCAGAGGAAGCATGGCGCGAAGGTGACCCAGGTCGTCAGCAGCCCGGCCAGCGTTCCCGCCAGCAGCGGCGGCAGGGTGCCGGGCGCCCGATAGCCGGCCAGGAAGCCGACGAACTGAAGCACCATGATCAGCGGCCCCGGGGTGGTCTCGGCGAGCCCCAGCCCGTCGAGCATCTCACCGGGCCGCAGCCAGCCGTAATGCTCCACCGCCTGCTGGGCGACGTAGGCGAGCGCCGCGTAGGCCCCCCCGAAGGTCACGACCGCCATCTTGGCAAAGAATACGGCCACCTGCCCGAAGACCGGGGGCGGCCCGGGCAGGAGCAGCAGGGCGGCCACCGGCAGGAGCCAGATCGCCAGCCACAGGGCGGCGACGCGCAGGGATTCCTCCGGCCCCGCACGCTCGCGCGACAACATCGCCTGGCCGATCAGGAACCCGCCCTCATCGCCCGCCTCGGTTTCGGCGGAGGCCGGCGCGGGCCTGCGTCCCAGCACGAGGCCGAGGGCGCCCGCCGCGACCACGACCAGAGGGAACGGCACCGCCAGGACGAAGATCGCCACGAAGGCGGCCGCCGCGATGAGCCGATCCGCCCGTCCGCGCAAAGCCCGGCCGCCGAGGCGCCAGAGCGCGTGCAGCACGATGGCGAGCACCGCCGCCTTGAGCCCGAAGAACAGTCCGGCGACGAGGTCGACCGCGCCGTACAGGACGTAGAGCCAGCTCAGGCCCATCAGGGCGAGCAGTCCCGGCAGCACGAACAGCCCGCCCGCGACGAGGCCGCCGGCGGGGCCGTGCATCAGCCAGCCGATATAGGTCGCGAGTTGCTGCGCCTCCGGGCCGGGCAGGAGCGTGCAGAAGCCGAGCCCGTGCAGGAAGCGCCGCTCGGAGATCCAGCGCCGCTCGTCCACCAGGATGCGGTGCATCACGGCGATCTGCCCGGCGGGGCCGCCGAACGACAGGGCCGCCACCCGCATCCAGACCGGGACGGCCTGCCGCAGGGTCGGGAGCGGGATAGGGTCCGGGCCCGCCGGGCCCGCACCGTCCGTCACGCCGCCGGTCAAACCGTCCGGGGCAGCGCCGTCTCGATCAGGCGCGCCCACAGCGACGCCCCGTACGGGGTCGCGGAATCGTTGAAATCGTAGTGCGGGTGGTGGAGCGAGGCACTGTCGCCGTTACCGATGAACATGTAGGCGCCGGGGCGGCGGCCGAGCATGTAGGAGAAGTCCTCCGCCGTCATCATCGGCGCGACGGTCCGGTCGACATTCTCCGCGCCGACCAGCGCCTCGGCCACGCCGGCCATGAACTCCGTTTCGGCCGGGTGGTTCTCGGTGACCGGGTAGCTCGACCCGTATTCGACCACGCCGGTGGCGCCGAAGGCCCCGGAGACCTCGGTCACCAGGGTTTCGATCCGTGCCTTGACCTGGCTGCGCACCGCCTGGGACAGCGTGCGCAGGGTGCCCCGCATGGTCACGCTCTGCGGCAGCACGTTGAACGCCTCGCCGGCCTCGAGCGCGCAGACCGAGACCACGGCGGATTCGAGCGGATCGAGGTTGCGCGCGACAATGCTCTGCAGGGCGATGATCACGTGGCTCGCCACCAGCACGCTGTCGACGGCGTTCTGCGGCAGCGCCGCGTGGCCGCCCCGCCCCTCGATGGTGAGGGTGAAGCGGTCGGTGGACGCCATGATCGGCCCCGGCCGGATCGCGAAAGTGCCGACCGCCATGCCGGGGATGTTGTGCATCCCGTAGACCGATTCGATCCCGAACCGCTCCATCAGGCCGTCCTCGACCATCGCCTCGCCGCCGCCGCCGCCCTCCTCGGCCGGCTGGAAGATCAGCACCGCGGCGCCGTCGAAGTCCCGGGTCTCGGAGAGGTACTTGGCCGCCCCGAGCAGCATCGTGGTGTGCCCGTCATGGCCGCAGGCGTGCATCGTGCCCGGCACCGTGGAGCGGTACGGCAGGTCCCGGACCTCCTGGATCGGAAGGGCGTCCATGTCGGCGCGCAGCCCGATGGCGCGGTTCGAGCTTCGGCCGTTGCCGCGGATCACCCCGACCACGCCGGTCCGGCCGATGCCGGTCTCCACCGTGTCGCAGCCGAAGGCCCGGAGCTGGTCCGCCACGAACCCCGCCGTCCGCTCCACGTCGTAGAGCAGCTCCGGGTGGGCGTGGAGATCGTGCCGCCACGCGGTCATCGTGTCGGCGAAGGCGCGGATCCGTTCGAGGGCGGGCATGGGTCCGGGGCTTTCGTGGCCTTGAGGTCTCGGCGAGAGACTCGGCCGTTCCAGCAAAGCCGGGGCCAGACGCGGCGTCAACGGCCGCGCTTGTCGCGCGAAACTCCGAACCGCCTTGGATCGATGATTTTGGACGTTGTTCGACGGCTCAATGCGCCTTGCCGGTCAGCCACAACATGCCAAATCCAAGGGCAAGCCCCGCAAGCGGAACAGCGAGGAAACTTACGAACTGAAATGTCGTCATGGGTCCAGATTCCCGAGACGGGATCGTGCCACCAGATGTGGGGTACTACTCGACAACGAGCAAACGCCGAGCAGAATGAGAGCGCCGACAAGGAAGCCATGTTGCTCCGTGACGATACCAAGGGCCGTGATGAAGGGCGAGAGGCCGCCAACAGCGAAGACAGCGATGGACAAGCCATTGATATAAGTCGCCGTCGGCTTCGCCTGCTCGTTGGCGACAAGCTTACGCCGAGCGTCCACCTCCGGTATCAAACCCGTCATTCTCACACCCTCCGCACAGGTCTCCGCTGCCCCAGACCGCGACTCGATGTTCGAGTTAAGCGCGGCCCATCCTCCGTGGCGAGGTCATCGAGGATCGGGCAATCGGGCCGCGCGTCGCCGCAGCAGCTCTCGGCGAGGCGCTCCAGAGTCCGGGCCATGCCCTCCAGCTCGCCGATCCGGCGGCGCAGGTCGGCGATCTGCTCCTCGGCGATCGCCTTCACGCCGGCGCTCGGCCGGGCGCGGTCGCGCCAGAGCGCCAGCAGGTCCGCGATGGCCTCGACGCTGAAGCCGAGGTCGCGGGCGCGGCGGACGAACCGCAGGGTGTGCAGGTCCGCGTCGTCGTAGTGGCGGTAGCCCGCCTCGGAGCGGGTCGCGGGCGGCAGCAGGCCGGTCGCCTCGTACCAGCGGATCATCTTGGCCGAGACGCCGGTGCGCCGGGCCGCCTCGCCGATGGTGATGGGTCCCGCGCTCATGCCGGCCTCGGCACTGGTGCGGATGCTTCGGCGGCGGGCGCGGCCCGGCCCCCGGCCCGGCGCAGCCGCAGGGCGTTGCCGAGCACGAAGACGCTCGAGAACGCCATCGCGCCCGCGGCCAGGACCGGCGACAAGGCCGGGCCGCCGAACGGCACCAGCAGGCCCGCGGCCACGGGGATCAGGGCCGCGTTGTAGGCGAAGGCCCAGAACAGGTTCTGGCGGATATTGGCCATCACCGCCCGGGACAGGGCGAGCGCCTCCACCAGCGCCTGCGGCTCCCCCGACATCAGCACCACGTCGGCGCTCTCGACGGCGATGTCGGTACCGGTGCCGATGGCGAGGCCGACATCGGCCTCGGCCAGCGCCGGGGCGTCGTTGATGCCGTCGCCGACGAAGGCTACGGGCCCATGCGCCGCCCGCAATCTCTCGACCGTTTCGACCTTGCCCCCGGGCAGGATCCCAGCGGCCACCTCGTCGATGCCGAGGCTTTTGGCGACCCCGGCGGCTGTGCGCGGGTCGTCGCCCGTCACCATCGCCACGACGAGCCCCTGCGCCGTCAGCGCCGCCACGGCCTCGCGGGCGCCCGGCTTCACCGGGTCGGCCACGGCCAGCAGCCCGGCATGGCGGCCGTCGAGGGCGAGGTGGATTGGGCTCTTGCCGTCCTCGGCCAGCTGTCCGGCGCGGGCGGCGAGGTCCGGGTCCAGGGCGATGCCGAGCCGGTCGAGGTAGCGCGGCGCGCCGAGAGCCACGCTTCGGCCCGCGACCTGTCCGGACACGCCGAACCCCTCCACCGCCTCGAAGCGCTCGGGCTCGCGCCTGTCGTCCAGGCCCCGGGCGCGGGCGGCCGCCACCACGGCGCCGGCCAGAGGATGCTCGGACCGGCTCTCCAGGCCGGCCGCGAGGGCCAGTGCCTCATCCTCCGCGAAACCCGAGGTCACGAGAAGATCGGTGACCCGCGGGCGGCCCTCGGTGAGGGTGCCGGTCTTGTCCAGGGCGACGACGCGCACGTCGCGCAGCCGTTGCAGCGCCGCGCCGTCGCGGAACAGGATGCCCCGGCCCGCCGCCCGCCCGGTCCCGACCATGATGGCGGTGGGCGTGGCCAGCCCCATGGCGCAGGGGCAGGCGATGATCAGCACTGCGACGGCGTTGACCAGGGCCGGCCCGAGGGCGGGGGCCGGGGCGAGGATCAGCCAGCCCAGGAAGGTCGCGAGCGCGATCCCGATCACCGCCGGCACGAAGCGCCCGGTGACGCGATCGACCAGCGCCTGGATCGGCAGCTTGCCGCCCTGGGCCCGCTCCACCATGGCGGCGATCTGCGCCAGCACGGTGGCGCCGCCGACCGCGTCGACCCGGAGGTCGAGGCTGCCGCGCCCGTTCAGGGTTCCGCCGACCATCCGGTCCCCCGGCCCCTTCCGCACGGGCACGGGCTCCCCCGTCACCATGCTCTCGTCGACGTGGCTCGTGCCGGAAACAACCGCGCCGTCGGCCGCGACCCGCTCGCCGGGTCTGACGCGGACCACGGCGCCGATGCGGAGTTCCCCGAGCGGCACCTCGACCTCCGACCCGTCGCGGATCACCCGGGCGGTCTTGGGCGCCAGATCCATCAGCCGCGTGATCGCCTGACCGGTCCGGCCCCGGGCGCCGGCCTCCAGCGTCCGCCCGAGCAGGATCAGCGTGACGATCAGCACGCTGGCCTCGAAGTAGAGATGCGCCGCGCCCGCGGGCAGCAGGCCTGGGGTCAGGGCCGAGACCAGGGAGTAGAGGTAGGCGGCCCCCGCCCCGAGGGCGACCAGGGCGTTCATGTCGGGATGGCCGCGCAGCAGGCCCGGCACGCCCCGCAGGAAGAAGCGGCGGCCGGGCCAGGCGAGCACCAGGGTCGCCAGGGCGGCCTGGACCAGGGCCGTGGCCGGGCTGGCATGGAAGCCGGGCAGGACGTGGCCGCACATGTCGAGGACGACCACGGGGGCGGACAGCAGCCCCGCCACGGTGAGGGCGCGGCGGAGCGCGCGGCCCTCGGCCTCCTGCCGGGTCGCGGGATCGGTTCGCGGCCCGTCGTCGAGGGGCCGGGCTTCGTAGCCCGCCGTGGCCACGGCCGCGACGAGGTCGCCGACGGAGACCACGCCCTCCGGATGGCGGATCGCGGCCTGGCCGGTGACCAGGTTGACGCTGGCGCCGCTCACCCCCGGCAGGGCGGCGAGTGCGCGCTCGACCCGTCCGACGCAGGACGCGCAGGACATCCCCGAGACGGCGATCCGGCTCTCGGTCTCCGGGATCGGATAGCCGGCATCCGCCAGCGCGGCCGCGGCGTCGGCCGGACCCGCGCGGCCGCCGAGGACGAGGCTGGCGCGGTTGGTGGCGAGATTGACCGCCACGTCGCGGGCACCGGGCAACGCCTTCAGGGCGCGCTCGACCCGCCCGACGCAGGACGCGCAGGACATCCCATCGACGGGGAAGCTCAGGGAGACGTGTTCGGGCACGGGGGCGGTTCCGATCGAAGCATCCATGCCGCCTCAGATGGGGCTTCCCATCATGGGAAGGTCAAGGGCCTCCTGGATCGCATTGCCGAATCGGGATCGGGCCGACACTGTGCGGCCATCGGTTTGCGACCGGCGGGAGAGGGAGATGCGCCCGGGTCCAGCCGTTGCCCGCATCCCGCGGCGCTCTGCGAACGATTTGACCCAGCCCTGCGAGGCCGCCGATGACCGAACCGCTGACGCTCTACGGGGATCCGGGTTCCGGCAACTGCCTCAAGGTCAAATGGGTGGCCGATCGTCTCGGCATCCCGTCGATCTGGCGCACCATCGACGTCCCGGGTGGCGGCACACGCGATCCGGCGTTCCTGGCGCTGAACCCCGCCGGCCGTGTCCCGCTCGTCGTGTTTCCCGATGGCGAGACCCTATCGGAATCCAACGCGATCATCGTCTACCTCGCGGAAGGCTCGGCGCTCGTGCCCGGGGCGGCCCGCGACCGCGCCCGCATGCTGCAATGGATGTTCTGGGAGCAGTACAGCCACGAGCCCTACATCGCGGTCCGCCGGTATCAGCTTCATTACCTGAAGCGCGCACCGGACGCGCTTGATCCGCAGCTCGCGGAACGCGGCACTGACGCGCTTCGGCTGATGCAGGCGACGCTCGAACGCGCGGCCTTCATGGCCGGCGATGCGCTGACGCTCGCCGACGTGGCGCTGGTCGCCTACACCCGCATGGCCCACGAGGGCGGCTTCGACTTGGCCGCCTACCCGGCCATCCGCGCCTGGATCCCGCGGGTCGAGGCCGGGCTCGGGATCGGCCCCTATGCCGGCCCGGCCTGATCGGCGACGCGGGCCACCTCCGCGTCGCCGCCGTATTCCGGCAGGCTGACGCGCACGACCGTCCCCCGGCCGACCGTGCTGTCGATGGCGAGGCGACCGCGGTGGCGGTTGAGGCTGTGCTTCACGATGGCGAGGCCGAGCCCCGTCCCGCCCCGGGCGCGGCTGGAGGCGACGTCGACCCGGTAGAAGCGCTCGGTCAGGCGCGGGATGTGCTCGGGCGGGATCCCCGGGCCGTCATCCGTCACGGACAGCACGATCCGCCGGCCGAGCCGGGTATCATCCTCGCGGCTCAGGGCGACGCCGACATGGCCGCCGCCGTACTTCACGGCGTTCTCGATCAGGTTCTCGATCACCCGGGCCAGCTCGTCGGCATCACCGGGCACGGGATAGGGGCCGTCGCCGTCCGCGAACCGCACCGTGGCGCCCCGCGCCTCGGCGGGCGGCCCCTGCGCGTCGACCATCTGCCGGGCCAACGCCCCGAGATCGACTACGGTGGTAGGGGCCACGTGCTCGCGCAGCTCGATCCGCGACAGCGACAGCAGGTCGTCGATCAGCCGGGTCATGCGCAGCGCCTGGACGCGCATGATCTCGAGGAATCGTTCGCGGGCCTGCGTGTCCTCGCGGGCCGGGCCCTGCAGGGTCTCGATGAACCCGATCAGGGTGGCGAGCGGCGTGCGCAGCTCGTGGCTGGCATTGGCCACGAAATCGACCCGCATCGCCTCGAGGCGCCGGGCCGAGGTGAGATCGCGCAGGAACAGAACCGCGCTGACCCCCGACCCATCGGGCATCGGCAGGGCGCCGATCTGGACCTCGAAGGTCCGCTCCAGGGGCACCCGGGTCGACAGGGGGACACGGCGGGGCATGCCGGAACTCAGCACCGCCTCGACCCCGTCGAGGACCTCCGGGCTGCGCAGCGCGAAGGACAGGGGCCGGGCCTGGAGCAGGGCCGGCAGCAGCGCCCGGGCCGCCGGGTTGGCCTCCACCACCAGGGTGCGGCGGTCCACCAGGATGACCGGATCGGGCACGTGGGCCAGCAGCGCCTCGGCGATCGCGTGGCGCTGGGCCGTCGCCGCCGGCCGCGGCACCGGGGCTTCCGGGCCGCGCCCCCCGAGCCAGCCGCCCAGGCAGACCGAGCCGAGGCCGGCCAGGATCAGCGGAAGGTCGAGCCGGCCAGACAGCGCCAGGGCGACGGCGAACAGGCCGGCCGCGATTGCGGCGCCCGTCCAGGCCTGGGAACTCCGCGGGCGGTCGGTCATGATCGACGGCGGTCCGGTGGAATTACCGGGACTCGGTGTCGTCGGGCCAGGGGCGGCCGGACGGGCCGGCCGTGCCTTCCGGCGGCCCCGGATCGCGCGCGCCGCCGGCCCGCTTCACGATCTCGTAGAGGCCGAGCATCGCCAGGGCGACGACGAACGGCACGACGTAGTAGCAGCCCCGGAACAGCAGCAGCGAGGTCAACACCTCGTTGCGCGGCAGGCTCGACAGGGCGAGCAGAATGGTGGCCTCGAACACCCCGATGCCCCCGGGGGCGTTGGAGGCGATGCCCAGCATCGCGGCCAGCACGTAGATCGCCAGGAACGTGGTGAAGCCCAGCGTCATCCCCTGCGGCAGCAGCACGTAGAGCACCGCCGCCGCCGCGCAGACGTCGCCGATCCCGACGATCATCTGGCCGATCGAGACCGAGGCGCCCGGCAGTTCCAGCCGCCACTGCTTGACCGTGATGCTGCGCTTCTTGGCCGAGACCCAGGCTAGGTAGCCCAGTACCAGGCCCAGGGCCACGAGGCCGACGCCCTGGTTGATCCGAATCGACGTGAAGGCGAGCCCGGCGAGCTGCCCGGCCTCGATGATCAGGCTCAGGCCCAGCACCACGCCCATGCCGAGCCAGAAGGTGAAGCCCGCGATGACCGTGAGCGCGGCGATCTTGGCTGTGGACAGGCCCTGCCGGGCGTAGATCCAGTAGCGGATCGTGCCGGCGGTCAGCAGCGGGAAGCCGAGGGTGAAGCTCACCGCGTAGCTGGTGAAAGAGGCGAGCGCGGTGATCCGGTACGGCACCTTGATTCGGAGCTGGCGCAGGGCCAGCGCGTCGTAGCCCGTCAGGAACAGGTAGCTGATCCCGACGAACAGGAAGGCGAGGCCGAGCTGCTCGCCGGTCGCCGCCGTCACCGCCGCCCGCACCTCAGCCCAGCTCACGCTCTGGACGAGCTTCCACAGCACGCCCAGCGAGACCGCGAACAGCACGATGCTGGCGGCCGTGCCGATCCAGGCATACCGGCTGCTCCAGCTCTTGCGCGGCTTGTCCGCGACAGCGTCGTGCTTGACCGGCTCGACCGGCTCTGCCGGTCCCCGGTGCTGTCCCTGAAAGTTCATGCCGTTCGGCGTCCGCCCTTCCGGCTGCGCGGCCCGGCCGAAGGCCTGCGCCCGTACCGGATGATCCCGGACCGCGGCCCGTTGCCTCGCCATGTAGGCCGAACCGGCGCCCAAGGCCAGGGAAGGCCGGGATCCGATGGGGATCCGATCCTCACCGCGCGGCGCGGCACAGGATCGCCGCGGCCTCGGAGAGGCCCCGCCGGATCCGCGCGGGCACCTCCGGGGCGGTGCAGACATAGGTCGGGCTCGGGTGGGGGACCGCGATCAGCGGCAGGCCCGGACGCAGGGCCGCGATCGCCGGCGCCGTCCCGCCGGCGGTGCGCCCGGCCAGCACCGCCACGGCGAGCCCGGGCAGCAGGTCCAACAGCGGCGCCAGATAGGGCGCGGCCGCCGCGACCTCCGCCCGGCGCGGAGCCCGGTTGAGGGCGCCCGCCTCGTGGATCAGCCAGGGCACCGCGTTCCAGATCAGGGTGTCCGCCCGCGCGATGCCGGCCTCCCGCAGGAAGCGGAACAGGTTGGCGGCGGTGCCGTTCGCGCTGTCGCGGGTGACGAAGCCGGTGCGCAGCACGGCCGGCCCCGGCGTTTCCAGGAGCAGCAACATCCTGGCCGCGACGCCGCCATCCAGCGGATCGGGCACCGGGACCGGCGCGCCCCGCTCGGCGACGATCCGGTCGGCCAGCGCGCGGATCGGGGCGATGTGGGGCGCGTCGATCAGGGCCCGGCGGGCCGCGAGCGCAGCCGGGTCGGCGAGGGATTTCGGCGCCTGCGGCTCAGGCGGCATCGAGACCGGGGATCGGCGAGGCGAGGCGGCCGGTGAGGCGGAAGCGCTCGATCCCCTCCTCCCGGGCGAGCCGCGCGTCGAGGCCGGCCGGTCCGCCGAATTGGAACCCGATCTGGCTGCCATAGGCCGCGCAGGCGGCGCGCTTGCGCGCCTGGGCCTCTGGATCGAGCGACATCCGGTGCGCCGGCAACCCGGCGAACAGCGCGGCCAGGGGCTCCCGGGGTGCGGCCTCGCGGACCGTGTAGGGGAAGTCGCGCCACCACAGGATCGGGGGCAGCCCGTCGAGGCCGCGCAGGGCACGGACGGCCTGGACATGGTCGACATGGCCGCCGATAGCCTGCGGGGCGAGGACGAGATCGGGCCGTTCCGCGGCGATCAGCGCCGCCAGCGCCGGCGCCAGGTCGGCCGCGATGGCGTCCTCGACGCGGGTCTCGGAGAACAGCTCCGGCGCGGAGCCGTAGCCCCGGTGCGGCGCCTCGCGGAACGGCAGGTGCCGGGGCGGCGCGATCCCGAGCGCGGCCGCGGCCTGGATGTCCTCGGCCCGGCGCAGGGCCATGTAGTCGATGGCGGCCGACAGGCCCTTGTCCAGCTGGCAGGCCAGCGCGAACCCCGTCGGGTCGGCGACGCTGCCGGTGAACAGCGTCGCCATTACCACGTGCCAGCCCTCTCGGGCGAGGCTCGCGAGCAGTCCGCCGCAGGAGAAGGCCGCATCGTCGAGATGGGGCGAGAGGGCGAGGGCTATCGGCACGCGGCGGGGCTTCCTGCGTCAGAGGAGGTGCGGCTCGGCGCGGAAGCGGCAGGTGGGATCGTCGGGCAGGTCGATGGAGAAATCCGTGGCCGGGCGCTCATGTTGAACGCGTCCGTACACCTCCATGATCTGCCGGCCGACGGCGCTCCAGGAATAGACCCGGCGGCATTCCTCGAGGCCGGCCGTGGCCAGGCCGCGGCGCAGCTCGGCGTCGGTGACGACCCGGGTCAGTGCGGCGGCGAGCGCCTGAACGTCGCCCGGATCGACCATCAGGCCGTTCTCGCCGTCGCGCAGGCAGTCCGAGACCCCGACCGCGTGGCAGGAGACCACCGCGAGCCCAGCCGCCATCGCCTCCAGGATCGTGTTGGAGAACCCCTCGGCGTAGGTCGGCGAGACGAACACGTCGGCCCGGCGGTAGAGGTCCGGCACGTGGCCGTACTCGGCATAGCCGGTGAAGGCGATGTCCCGCGGCGCGAAGGCGAGGTCCGTGGCCAGCGCCTGGGCGGGATCCACGTCCGGCCCGATACCCGAGATCGTGGCGGCGAACGGCGTGCCCTGCGCGCGCAGGATCGCCAGGGCGTTGATGAAGTCGAGCACGCCTTTCCGGCGGTCGACCCGGCCGTGGTAGAACAGCCGGATCGGACCGGCATGCGGCGCCGGCAGGCCGTCGGGCGTCCCTTGCGCGAAGCGGTCGGTGTCGACCGCGCCGGGCACGATCGTGAACCGGGCCGGATCGGAGCCGAGGCGCTCGCAGACCTCGTCCACGAAGGACGCGCCGCCGATCAGCAGGGCGTTGGCGTGGGCCAGGACCTCGCACATCGCCACCCGGTGGGTCTCGCAGCAGGAGCCGACCCAGTGGCCGTCGCCGCCCTGGATCGAGACCACGCTCGGCACCCCGAGCTTTCGGGCGGCGAGCAGGACCGCCCAGCCGGTGGGATAGCCGTACTGCGCGTGCAGCACATCGAAGGGCGTACGCGCATGCTCCCGCTCGATCGCCTCGACCATGGTGGCGATGTCGCGCTCGAAATCGCCCGCCTGCTGCTCGCCGAGCTGCTCCAGGCCGATCACCCGCACCCCCGGCACGGGTGGCGGCGGGCCGCCGCCATAGACGCGGGTTCCGAAGGCATCGCCCCGGTATTGCGAGATCATCGTCACGTCGTGGCCGGCGCCGACCAGCTCGCGCAGCAGGTTCTGCGCGTAGACGCTCATGCCCGAAATCGCCGGGAAGTAGCGGCGGCTGAGGAAGAGGATTTTCATCGGGCGACACCGAAGGGCGAGGGTCCCCTTCCCCGTGCGGGGAGGGGTAGGGGTGGGAGTGGCGCAGTCGGCACCGTGGCGCTCCATCCTGCGCGACCCCCACCTCCAGCTCCTCCCCGCATTTGGGAGGAGAGGTGCGCTCGTCCGGTCACGGCCATTGCCGGCGGGTCTCTTGTTCGCTGGCGAGGACCGGGCCAGGCCGCCGGCAGGCGCGGAGGTAGTCCAGCGCTTGCGGGATCATCACGTCGGCCCGGTGGCTCTCCCGAGAGAGCTCGACGCAGATCAGCTTGCCGAAGCCGACCGCCTCCAGCGCCTCCAGCACGCTGGGCACGTCCATATCGCCCTCGCCGAAGGGCAGGTGGATGTGGCTGCCGCGCTTCATGTCCTCGATCGCCACGGTGCCGGTGCGGTCGGCGAACTCGCGGACGGCCGCGGCCGGCTCGCGCTCGCCGGTGACGAGGCAGTGGCCGGTGTCCAGGGCGAGCTTAAGCCCGGGGACGTCGAGGGCCGCGTAATCGTCCAGCGTCTCGATCAACATGCCGGGCTCGGGCTCCAGGCACGGCACGATCCCGGCCTCGGTGGCGAAGGCCGCGACCTCGTGCAGCCCCTCCGTCAGCCAGCGCCGGGCTTCTCCGTGCTCCACGCCGGGCTTGGGCACGCCCGCCCAGAACGAGACCGCCTCGGCGGACAGGATCGCACCGATCTCCACCGCGCGCTTGAGGAAGCCGACCCGCCGGGCGCGCCCGGCGGCGTCGGCGGTCACCAGGGTCGGCTCGTGCTTGGCATTGGGGTCGAGCAGAAAGCGGGCGCCGGTCTCGATGACGCAGGCCAGCTCCAGCCGTTCCAGCAGGCTCGCGACCCGGCCGGCCTCCGCGGCCCAGGTCTCGGCGAACGGATCGAGGTGGTGGATGTCCAGCGTCAGGGCCACGCCGTCGTAGCCCGCGGCCTTAATCAGGTGCAGCGCGTCGTCGAGGCGATGGTTGGCGGCGCCGTTGGTGTTGTAGGCGAAGCGCAGGGTCACGCCGCTCTCCCGGTCTTCTGGGCGAGCCGGAACGGCGCGTGGTGCGATTCCGGTTCGCGGTAAAGCGGATAGTGCCGGCCGACGATCTGCTCGGCGAGGGCGGTATCGAACAGCGGCTGGCCGCCGAACCGCTCCAACGCCTCCGGGGTCAGGCGCACCGGGCGCAGGGTCTCGCTCTCGGTGCCGAACCGGATCAGCGGGTGGTCGCGCTCGATCAGCTTGCGCGTGTTGCGCTCGCCGATGCGGTAGTAGCTCATGGTCTCGACTTCGAGCCCCGGCACGATCGCCTTGACCACGCCGACGCTGCCGCCGAGCGGCGAGCAATCGACGTAGAGCACGTCGAACCCCGCCTTCAGCAGCCGGTCGCAGGCGATCTTGCCCCGGGCATGGCCGTCCGGGGCCGGGGTGGAGGGCAGATCCGCGAACCGCTTGGTGCCCCGCTGGCTGTAGACGGTGTCGGCCAGCACGTCCCGGAGGCCGGCGGCCGGCATCTCGATCCATTCGAGCATCGCCTGAAGGGCGCGGCTCTCCTCGAGATCGAGGCTCGGCAGCGCCTTCTGGATGAACGCATCGACGTAGCCGGGCGGGGTCACGGTGGTGGCCATTTCGAGGGGGCCATGCCCGAAGGTCTTGCGCACCCGCGCCGCTTGGAACTCCAGCAAGGCCTTGCGCAGCGCCCGCTCCCGGTCCGGATCGCAGGCCTCGCCGCAGGCCGAGAGCGCGATCGGCGCCGGGGTGCGGGCCGGATCCTCGTCGTAACCGACGACGTAGAGGTTGGTGAGGCCGAACTGGTCCGTGGCGAATTTCGGCAGCGCCCGGATGCCCAGCTCCTTGAGGCGGGCCAGCATCGCGGCGTTCTCCGGCCCGATCCCGTCGAGGTCGAGCATCACGCCCTGGTCGAGCGCCCGGAACAACAGGCCGTTGCCGTCGCGCTGGAGCAGCTCCAGGACGCCGTGACCCAGCGCGAAGGGCACGTCGGGTCCGGCGCCGAGGCCGTTGGTGATCAGATTCGTGAAAGGCTTGTAGCCCTCGGACAGCTCGAAATAATCGGTGGCGGCCACATCGAGCGGCATCAGCACGATCTCGCCGGTGGCGTGCCGGACCGTCGGCGTCCATTCGAGCACCGTGTCGCGGCCGACCGGGGAGCCCGCGGGCAGGCAGAGGGTCAGCGGGTCGGCCACCGAGGCGGCGCCGTAGACGCGGGCGAGGTCGGTGTAGCTCGCCCGCTCCTTGGCCCGCGGCAGCACCGCCAGCGACGGCATCAGGTTCTCGGCAATCTCGGCGACGGCCCCGATCAGCGCTTCCTCGTCGGTGGCGCCGTAGCCGATGCCGGACGGCATCGCGCCGACGAAGAACGGGTCGTCGAGGAACAGGGCGACGAACCAGACCGGGACGCCGGTGCGATCCAGCGGCGCCAGGGGGAAGCCGACCACGCGGCCCTCAGGCAGGACGTCCAGATAGGCCTTGACCGGGTCGGGCAGGGCCGCGGGCAGCCCCTCGATCGGCCTCTTGGCCCCGAAACGGTAGGGCCGCGGCGCCTTGATCCGGTCGTGGCGGGCGCGGTCGTCCTGGTCGTGGATGGCGTCTGGGTTGGTCAAGTCGTGTTCCCGTCTGGTCGTCTCGGATCGCCTCGTACCGCGTGTCCCCTCCCCTCATCCCGACGTGGCGCGAGGCGGCCTCGAAGGATAAGGGGCCGGGTGGGACATCCGGGCTTCGGCTCAGCGGTTGCTCATCCTCAAGGTGCGCGCCTACCCCTGCCCATAGGCGCGGGCGACGAGCCGCATCGTGTGGAGATCGCGCGGAGCCGACCATGCAGTCCGCTCCTCGGGCCGGCGCAGCGCCGAGCCGAAGGCGCGGACCTGTTCGGCGAAGGGCGAGGTGTCGGCATCGAAGGCCTGCGGTTCGGAACACCCGGTCACGCCGTCGATGAACAGCAGCGTGCCGCCCGCCGTCTGGCCCATCGTGTTCTCGGCAACGAGCATGCCCTTGGTGCCGACGATCTCCAGGCGCCGGCGCGGGAGCGCGTCGGGGCAATTGTAGGCCACGTGCAGGCTCGCCAGCGCGCCGCCGGCGGTGCGGCCGATCAGCAGGGCACCGTCATCGACCGAATAGTCCTGGGCGCGGGTCTGGGTCAGGGCCGCGAGATCCGCGATCGGCTCGCCGAGCAGGAAATCCACGAGGTCGAGCCCGTGGGGCGCGAGGTCCATGAGCGCACCGCCGCCGGCCTGGGCGGCGTCGATCCGCCAGTTCGGCTGGCCGGCCTCCGACCAGTCGCGCCCGAGCCAGCAGGCGTAGACGATCCGCACCGTCGTGACGGTGCCAAGTCGCCCGGCCTCGACCTGAGCACGAATCGCCCGGTGGGCCGGATGGTGCCGCTGGTCGAACGCCGTCCCGTAGAAGATTCCTTGGTCCCCGACCGCCCGCACGATGGCGTCCGCGTCGTCGAGCGTCGCCGCCATGGGCTTCTCGCACAGGATCGCCTTGCCGGCGGCGGCCAGTGCCTCGACGGCACCGCGATGCAGGTGGTTCGGTGTCGCCACGTAGACCGCCTCGACCTCAGGCTCGGCCAGGAGGCCAGCCAGATCGGAATGGGAGCGGGCACCCGCGCGCTCGGCCGCTGCACGACTCAGCGGATCGGGATCGCACACGGCCACGAGCCGGTGCCCGGCGGCCCGGATACCCGGGGCCATGTAGTCGCGGGCGACCCAGCCGTAGCCGACGATGCCCCAGCCGACCCCGTCCATCACCAGCGCTCCGGCAGATCGACGAATTCGCGGGCGCGGACGCGCTGCGTCTCGGGCCCGTCGATGCGGCCGTCGAAGGTGATCTGCGCGGGGCCCGGCGATCGCATCGGGTAGGTGGCGCGGGGGGCGTATTCCGCCTCGTAGCGCTCGGAGGGCCAGCGGATCGCGTAGCCGTCCCCGTCCGGCCGATACAGCGGGTTGAGCCGCGTGACGGTGCCGGCCTTCGGCAGCGTCAGACCGTCCACCACCGCGCGCGGAGCCGGACGCATACCGGGGCCGGCCACCACCGAGAACGCCTCGCAGCTCCGCAATGCCGCGGGCTCCTGGGGAACCGGCGCCCGGGCCTCGACCAGGGCGCGGGTCAACTCGGCATCGTCGTACACGAGGGCGTCCGGGAACAGCTCGGCGATCTCTTCGGCGGTGACGGCCCGGCCGGCGGAGAAGCCCGGGCAGTCGCTGTTGTGGATGTGACTGAGCGCCAGCCAGCCGTCGTCCCCGGCATTCAGCCGCAGGTTCTCGAGCAAGGCCGCCTTATCGTCGAGGAAGTAGAAGGCGTCGTTGCAGGCCACGAGATCGACCGGCGCGCCGGGAATCGGCCAGTGCGGCGAGCCGGCGTCGAAGCAGACGAGTTGCGCCTTCGGCCCCACGACCCAATGGCGTGCGACCCAGAGCTTGGCGAAGACCACGTCGGCGCCGGCGGTCTTGCAGCCGCGGCGCTCGAGTTCCCGCAGGTAATGGCCGATGCCGCAGGCGAATTCGAAGACGCAGCGCGGCTCGTTCCAATGGGCTTCGAGCAGCGTCAGGCCGGCCAGGAAGGTCGGGTCGGTCCAGCGATGCAGGAAATAGTCGCCGACCCGGCCCCAGCCGAGCCAGTCGACCGCGTCCCGGAGGGTCGCGTCGCGCCGGCCCTTGATCAGCCGGATGATCCCGGCCGGGTCGGCGGGAGGGCCGTTCCACCAATCGTCCTGATCGACCAGCAGGGCGGCCAGGGCTTCGTCGGGCTCGCCCGCGTCGAGATGGGCCAGGACACGCTCGACAAGCGCCTCGCGGCCGACCCGCAGGTACGGGATGCCGTCGATGACGGGCCAGCGCGCGCCGGTGCCGGCGTCGCGCAGGGCGTGCGCCACATCGGACTTCAGGGGGTTGCCGGTCTGCGGCGATCGGAGTTCGAACGGGATCATGGGCTCTCGAGACCGCCCCGTCAGATGGGCGACCGGGTCTGACGGACAACGCGAGATCGGTCCTATGGGATGCACATGTCGCGCAGGACACGATCGTGGAACCCCTTCACCGGCCCGGCATGGACGAGCTCCCACTCATCGAGCACCGCCGCCATCGTGGTCGAGGCACCCCGCAGATGCTGGGCGATCTGGAGCACCCGGTCGACGCAGTCGGCCGCATGGAAGGCACGGCCCTCCGCGGTGGCGTCGTCCGGCAGGACCGCGCGCGCCCGCTCGACATGCCCCCGCAGGGACCCGTCGAACTCGGACATCGCCCAGCCGGTGGTCACGGCCATGATCGGGCCGAGATGGTCGCCGAGCAGCACCTCGCCGGTGAAGCCGGCATCCGGCATCGCGGCGTTGTGGAAGTGGTGTGCCATCGCGGCGAGGAACACGGTACCGGGATCGGCCCGGTAGAACGGGCTGAGGCAGACGCCGTAGACGGCCACGATCAGGCAATGCTCGGCGTGGTTCTCCGGCGGTTCCAGCAGGATCCGGGCGCGGCCGGGGCAGGTCACACCCGCCCGCGGCTGGCGGGCCAAGGCCGCCACGAAGGACGGCAAAGGCCCAGGCCGGCCCGGCGGGCGCGGCGTGAGCCGGCTGCGCAGCCGATCCCGCAGGTCGGGATCGAGGTCGCCGGTCACGGCGTCGAAGCCCGCGACCAGCACCGCGGAGGCCGCCGCATCGGAGAGACCCGCCGCCGACAGGAAGGCGGCGTCGAGGTCGCAGAGCCGCGTCGCGGCGAGCGTCGTCGCGGTGATGTCGAGGGCGACATCGTCGGGCGAGGCCCCACCCGTGAGAAGGCCCCACCCCTGTGCGAACAACCGCTCCGCGATCGACCCCTCGCGGCCCGCGGAGCGGACGCGCTTGAGGTCGTTCATCTCGACGAAGAGTTCGCGCAGCGCGGCCGGCGCCTCCGCACCGGACATTAGTGGACGCCGAGCCAGTCGAGAAGCATCGCTTCCTGCTTGCCGAAGGCATGCTCCGGCCCGCGGCCGTTCTTCACCATCGGGGCCTTGAAGAAGGTCGAGAGTTGCTCCTGCACGCCGCCGTCGCCGCGCTTCTTCGCCAAATCGAGCACACGGGCAATCTCGATCACGAGCGGCGCCGCCAGGATCGAGTCCTTACAGAGGAAGTTGACCTTGATCTGCATCCGCTGGCCCATGAAGCCGGTGACGTCGATGTTGTCCCAGGCTTCCTTGTCGTCGCCGCGGGGGCGATAGTAGTGGATGTGCACGAGGTGGTCCTCGACCGGGTAGCCGAGGATTGAGTCGAGCACCGTACCCTTGGTGTTGAGCTTCGACTGCAGCGAGTTCGGGTCGTTCAGGGCGAGGCCGTCGCGGTTGCCCAGGATGTTGGTCGAGAACCAGCCGTCGACGTGGAGGGCGCGCGCCTTGAAGGCGGGAGCCAGCACCGTCTTCATCATGGTCTGGCCGGTCTTGCCGTCCTTGCCGGCCACCGGGACGTTCATCTCCGTAGCCAATCCGAGCAGGGCCGGCACGTCAGCCGCGATGCTCGGGGTAAAGTTGGCGTACGGGATCCCGCTCTTGATCGCCGCGTAGGCGTAGAGCATCGCCGGCGAGATCGCCTCGTCGCTCGAATCCAGGCCCTTCTCGAAGGCGGCGGTGGAGTTCAGGGTCGGGTCGTTGAGGTCCGGCCAGCGCTCCGTGGAGGCGAGGTTCACGACGACCACCTCGTCGAGGTTGCTCTCTTTCTGGAAGCGGCGCAGGTCGTTGGCGATCACCGAGACCGCCTCGCGATGGTCCTTGGCGACGATGCGGTTCTGCCCGTCGATGTTCTTGCAGAACTTCGCACTGCCCACCGCCGGCCAGGGCGTGATGCCCTTCAGGACCTGGGCGCCGTTCTCGATGTCGTCCTTCGACAGCACGCCGTGACCGGTCGCAGCCGAAGCGAGGTCGTCGCCGTTCAGGTCCCAGCCGGCGAACACGAGGTCCTTGTAGTCCACCATGCCCGCGACGGAGAGGCCGGCGAGCGGCAGCCCGTCAAGCCGGTTCGATCCGGATTTGATCATTTCGATGCCGGCGATGGCAGTGGTGGCAACGGCGCCACCCATGCCAACGAACGCGACGCCGACGCGGCGACCGGTCTGCATGCTCATCGGGAAATAGTGTCCTTGTGGGGACGCGCGTCGCGTCTGGGGAATGAGTAGTTGAGCCCCCCGGGGCGATATTTAACTGGCTCGACCGTGGCCCGTTCCAAGTCGAATGCGACAACTTTGCGCCTCGAGATCGCCAAGCACGGCCGGATCACGGCGTTAAGGCGGCCTGAAAAAGCAGGGTTAACCCTTCGTTGACCGTGCCACGCTTGAATCACGGAGCCGTCCCATTCTGGTCACGGCAGGCGCCGATAGGGCCGCCGCTTCGAAGAGCCCGGCCGCCAGACGCCGGGCCGACGCAAGGGACAATCTGGAAGAGGACCAGTGATGGGGGTTTTCCCGGAGCCGGCGCGTTGCGCCGACGACGTGAGCCGACTCGTGCCGAATACGTCCGACTGCACGAGCTGTTTTGAGGATGAGACCGTGGCCTGGCTGCCGCGGCAGCAGGATGGGACCCAGCACCGGGCACTTCGCCGCATGGGCCGCAACGGCCTCCGGCGCTTCACCGGGACCCTGGCTCTGGGCGTCGTTTCCGGGTTCGGCCTGCCGCAGGCGGCCTTCGCGCCGGCCTTCTTCGCGCCCGCCGCGCAGGCCCATGACCGGATCGATATTAGCCCGCGCACCGCCCAGACGCTCGCCGCCGACGGCCGCACCGGCTGGATGCGGGACGGTGCGCCGGACGAGGGCCTGCGGGCCGGATTCCCGGACGCGGCGCCGGCCGAGGGCGTGGCCGCCTGGACCGGGCTCCCCGTCGAGGACCAGGAGCCGGCGACCGCCGCGCTGATCCAGGACGACCTCGCGAGCCTGCCACGGGTCATCCAGGAGCAGGGCGAGGATTCCGTCCGGTTCGGCGAGCGCAGCGTGCCGCGCAAGGTGGTCGACACGATCGTGAAGGCCTCCGACGAGGCCGGGGTCGACCCGGTCTACATGATGGCCCTCGCCGACAAGGAATCGAGCTTCGACACGGAGGCCAAGGCCGGGACCTCCTCGGCGCAGGGCCTGTTCCAGTTCGTCGCCCGCACCTGGCTGGAGATGATCCGCGATTACGGCGCCCGCTACGGTCTCGACGAAGAGGCCGCCGCCGTGAAGGGCCGCGGCTCCGCGATCACCGTCACGAGCCCCATGCGGGCCCGGGTGCTCGGCCTGCGCAACGATCCCCGGATCGCCGCCCTGATGGCGGCCGAGCTGATCAAGCGCGACCGCGAGCGGATCGAGGCGCGGGTCGGCCGGGCACTCACCACCACGGAGCTGTACCTCGCCCACTTCCTGGGCAGCGCCAGCGCCGGGCGCTTCCTGTCGCTCTCCTCGGAGAAGCCCGACGAGGTGGCGGGACGCGAGTTCCGCAGCGCCGCCCGGGCCAACCGCAGCCTGTTCACCGAGAAGTCCGGCGGCAAGCGCCGCAGCCTGACGGTCGCGGAGCTGCACGGCCGGATCGACGACATGATCGACCGCCGCCTGACCCGCTACCAGGGCGTCGCCGCGGTGGCGGGGGCCGTCGACAGGGCGCCGGCCCAGACCGAGACCGCCGCCAACGAGGCCGGCCCGTCGCCGGACAACCGCCGCGTCGAGGTCACGGAGGCGCTGCCGCCGGACGGCGTCTGACGCCAGCGACGGTCAGTGCCCGCCCGCCGCCGCGCCACCGCCGAGCTTGACCGATTTCAGGCTCAGCGCGAGGGGCACCGCGCAGGCGGCGACCAGGCCCAGCACCCAGAACACGTCGATATAGGCCCAGTAGGCGACTTCGGTCTGGAGCACGGTGCCGATCCAGGCTGTCGCCTGGCTCTGGGCCTCGACGCCGGCATAGCCGTGCTCGGAGAAGTACTGCGTCGCCTGCCGCATGGTCTCCTGGTAGCCCGGCGCCGTCGGGTTGACGCTCTCGACCAGCCGGCTCTGGTGGAACTGGCTGCGGTAGGCCAGCACGTTCTGGGCGAGCGAGACGCCCATGGAGCCGCCGACGTTCCGGGCGACGTTGATCAGGGCCGAGGCCTGGTCGGTCTGGTCCTTGCGCAGGCCCTCGTAGGAGGCCGAGGTGATCGACAGGAACACCATCGGCAGGCCGATGCCGATATAGACCCGCGACCACGCGAAGAACGAGAAGGTGGTCGTGCCGTTGAGGCGCGTCAGGTCGTACATTCCCAGCGCCACGATGGTCATGCCAGCGGCGATCAGCCATTTCGGCTGCACGTAGGCCGAGGCCCGGCCGGTGAGGAACATCATCACCACCGTGACCATGCCGCCCGGGCCGAGGACGAGGCCCGACAGGGTGGCGGTGTAGCCGTAATATTCCTGCGTGATCTGCGGGATGAACTGCGTGGTCGAGATCAGGATCGCCCCGGTGAACATCATCACCAGGAAGCAGGAGCCGAACTGGCGGTTGCCGATCAGGCGCAGGTCCACCGCCGGGTTCTTGTGTTTCAGGAGCCACGGGATCATGGCGACGAACGAGACGACCATGAGGACGCCGGAGACGTTCATCAGCGTCGAGGTGCCGAACCAGTCCTTCCGCTGCCCCTCGTCGAGGATGACCTCGAGCGAGCCGAGGAACACGGCCACCAGCAGGAAGCCGACGAGGTCGAACCGGATGCCCTTGCGCACCAGGGCGCGGCGCTCCTTCTTGGCCGCCTCGCTGTCCTCGATCAGCCAGTACATCAGCCCGAGCGCGATCATGCCGATCGGCCCGTTGATCAGGAAGCACCAGTGCCAGGAGGCGTTGTCCGACAGCCAGCCGCCCAGCGTCGGGCCGATCACGGGCGCGACCACGATGGCCACGCCGTAGAGGGCGAAGGCCTGCCCGCGCTTCTCGGGCGGGAACGAATCGGCGAGGATCGACTGCGCCAGCGGCGCCATGCCGCCGCCACCCAGTCCCTGCAGCACCCGGAACAGCAGCAGCGATTCGAGGCTCCAGGCGAATCCGCACAGGATCGACGCGATGGTGAACAGGGCCACCGACCACATGAAGAACGCCTTGCGGCCGTAGCGCTTGGCCAGAAAGCTCGACGCCGTCAGCGTGATCGCGTTGGCCACCAGGTAGCTCGTCACAACCCAGGCCGCCTCGTCGGGCCCGACCGCGAGGCCGCCTGAGATGTAGCGCAGGGCGACGTTGGCGATGGTGGTGTCGAGCACCTCCATGAACGTCGCCAGCGCCACCACGCCGGCGATCAGCCAGGGATTGTGGCCGCCGGGCGCCTTTGCAGCGGATGCCTTCCCCGCGGACATCTTTCCCGCTGATGGTTTGCCGGCAGGCGATCTGCCTCCGGAGGACCGGCCGGTTCCGGCCATCGCGGTCACCGGACCGTGACGGTGGGCACGACCGACATCCCCGGACCGATCGACACGTCCGTCGGCCAGTCTTTCACCACGATCTTCACCGGGATGCGCTGCGTGACCTTCACGTAGTTGCCGGTGGCGTTCTGGGCTGGCAGCAGGCTGAAGGCAGTGCCCGAACCCGGCTGGACGGAGGCCACTGTGCCGTGGATCTTGCGGCTCGGATAGGCGTCGATCGCGAGGTCCACCGGCTGGCCGGGACGCATGTCGGCGATCTGCGTCTCTTTGTAGTTCGCCGTCACCCAGATGTCGTCCGGCACGAACATCGACAGGCTCTGGCCGGCCTGCGCGTAGGCTCCGATGCCGCCCGTCAGACGGACCACGCGCCCGGGCTGAACGGCCTGGATCGTCGTGTAGCCGAGGTTCAGCTCGGCCTGCTCGACCTGCGCCTTGTCGCGGGCGAGCTGCGCCTCCGTCGAGGCCTTCTGGGCCTGGAGCGAGCCGATCTGCTTCTGCGCCGCGACGACGCTCGCATTGGCGCTCTGCACGGAGGCCTGGCGCTGTTGCAGCGTCGAGGTGGCCGACTGGGATTGTTGGACCGAGCCCGATCCGCGCTCCGCCAGATCCTTGTACCGGGCCGCATCCTCCTGAGCGAACTTCAGCGCCGCCTCGGCGGTGGCGACCTGAGCCTTCGACACGTCGATGTTGGCGTACTGGGCCTGAACCTGGGCATCGATGTTCTTGATCGCCGCCTCGTCGGCCACGACCTGCGCCTTGGCCTGCTCGAGGGCGATCTGGTAGTCGCGCTGGTCGATCTGGAACAGCATCTGCCCGGCATCGACGTGCTGGTTGTCGGTAACCGGCACCGCGACGAGATAGCCGCCGACCTTCGGCTGGACCGAGATGCTGCGGGCATCGACGAACGCGTCGTCGGTGCTCTCGTAGGGGTGCATGTACAGCAACCAGTAGAAGAACACGGCAACGCCGAGCGCGACCACCGCGAGGCCTCCGAGGATGAACGCCACCGGATGACGCCGCAGGACGCTCGGGCGCCGTTCGTCTTCGTCCTGCTCACCGTCCTCGGAGCCACCGTCCTCCTGGTCGCCATCCTGGTCGGCGTCTGCCTCGGGCGCACGGCGGTCGTCGTCCTGGGACGGCTTGCGCGCGGTCTCGGGCGTGTCGTTGCGGCCTAGGTCCAGGATGTCGCGAGCGGGCGGCTCGGGCCGGCTGTCGGCCGGCAGCGGATGGGACGCGGACTCGGCTGCCTGCCGCGGATCGTCAAACATGGCGTCTCATCACCACGGGATCGGCCGGCCACCCTGCGGCGGCCGGGCTCTGTTCGTGCCCGCCTCGGTCAGCAAAAGCCGGCGGCCGCGGCAAGGTTCCGGCCCGGCGGCGGCCGCGATCAGGAACGCTTGTCGCAGTGCAGCGTTCAGCGGGCGGGTCGGCCGGGCATGCGCCCGACGCGCTTCGGAGTTCCGCCATGACCAGCACCCCGTCCCCGAGACCACCGGGATCCGGCGTCGGCTCGACCGCGACGTCGTCTTCGGGCATCCCCCTCACCGGCACCGCCCGGCTGGACGCCATGAGCACGGTGCTCGCCCGGAACTGGTGGCTCATCGCCCTGCGCGGCGTCGTCGCGATCCTGTTCGGGATCGTCGCCTTCGCGGCGCCGCAGGCCTTCGTGCTGTCGCTGGTGTTCCTGTTTGCCGCCTACATGCTGGTCGACGGACTCTTCGCCATCGTCGGCGCGGTGCGGGCGGCGCAGCGGCACGAGCGCTGGGGCTTCCTGTTGATCGAGGGCATCGTCGACGTCGTCGTGGGCGTGGCTGCCGTGCTGGTGCCGGCCGCCGCGGTCTGGGCGTTCGTGTTGCTCCTCGCCGCCTGGGCGCTCGTGACCGGCGGCCTGATGATCGCGGCCGCGTTCAGGCTGCACCTGCATTACGGGCGCTGGTGGCTGGGGCTCGGCGGCCTGGTCTCGATCCTGTTCGGCATCGCGCTGATCCTGGAGCCCGGCATGTCCGCCCTGGTCCTGACTTGGTGGATCGGCGCCTACACGTTCGCGTTCGGCGTGCTCCTGCTGATCCTCGCGGTGAAGCTGCGCAGCCGCCACGGGATGGCCGGACCGGTCGCCGGGCGGTAGCGGTTTGCGTTGCGCGGGGCACACGGTCGCGGCGCCTCGGTCGCCGCGACCGGGCCTCGTTCGTTTGTCGGCGGGACACGCACCCGAATGCAGCTTAGAACGCGGCCTCGACCGGACGGTCCGGTCCCGGAACACGCATCGCGATGACGCCAGACGCGCCGGAGCGCGCACCGACCGATCCGGGCCCCGCGCGGGATCCCGGGGCCGACACGTCGGACCCGCGCCGGGCGGCCCGCGAGGCCGGACGCGCCGCGCGCGACCTTTTCCGCCACCTGTGGATCCTGATCGCCGCCGCCGGACGCGGCGTCCTGCAAGCCGGGCGTTCTGGTTTCTCGGGCATCGCCGGCGCCCTGACCCGTCGACGTGACCGCGCGCAGCCCGTCGCGGCCGATCGGCCCGCTGCGGCGAACACGGTACCGCGCGTCGCGGCAGGTCACGGCCGCTTCGCCCGCCGCTTCGCCCGCCTGCGGCGCCGGCCCGTTCTGCTCGCCGCCGGGGCCGCGATCCTGCTGCCGGCCCTGGCGCTGGCGGTCTACCTGCTGGCCGCCCTGGTGACCCTTCCGCCGCTGGGTGGGGCGATCGTCGATACCGGCCAACGGGCGATCACCGTCGAGGCCGATGACGGCCGGGTCTTCGCCACCCGGGGCAGCTTCCGCGGCCAGAAGCTCACCGCCGCCGACCTGCCCGCGAACCTCGCCAAGGCGATCGTCGCGATCGAGGATCGCCGGTTCTACAGCCATTGGGGCATCGACCTGCGCGGGCTCGCCCGCGCCGCCTGGCGCAACGCCGCGGGTGGCGGGGTGCGCGAGGGCGGCTCGACGATCACGCAGCAATATGTCCGCCTGACCTCGCTCAACCAGGAGAAGACGCTCTGGCGCAAGGTCCAGGAGGCGTTCCTCGCGCTGCGGGTCGAGACGACCATGAGCAAGGACGAGATCCTGCTCGGCTACCTCGACACCGCCTATTTCGGGGCCGGCGCCTACGGGGCGGACGCGGCCGCCCGGCGCTATTTCGGCAAGCCCGCCAAGGCGCTGACCCTGCCCGAGGCGGCCATGCTGGCCGGGCTGGTGCGGGCGCCCTCGCAGCTCGCCCCGACCCGCAACCTCGGCGGCGCGAAGGAGCGCGCCGACGTGGTGCTCCAGGCCATGGTCGAGACCGGGGCGATCACGCAGAAGGAGGCCGACGCCGCGCGCAAGCAGAGCGTCACCCTGAAGTCTCCGCCCGAGGCGCCGCCCGGCACCAACTACTTCCTCGACATGATTGCCGGCGACGTGAAGCGGCTCGCCGGCACCGACGGCGACATGACCGTGCGCTCCACTCTCAACCTCGACCTGCAAAGCCTCGCGGAGGGCGTCGTCGCCCGGCGCCTCGACAAGGACGGCGCCAAGCGCAAGGTCGGCCAGGCCGCCATGGTGGTGCTGTCGAAGGCCGGCGCGATCCTCGCGATGGTGGGTGGCCGGGACTACGAGGACAGCCAGTTCAACCGCGCGGTCCAGGCCAAGCGCCAGCCGGGCTCGCTGTTCAAGCTCCTGGTCTATCTGACCGCCTACGAGCAGGGCCTGACGCCCGAGAGCGTGATGGACGACCGCCCAGTGCGCATCGGCGACTGGGAGCCCGAGAACGACGACGGGCGCTATCGCGGCCCTGTGCCGCTGCGGACCGCCTTCGCGCTATCGATCAACACAGTGGCGGCCCAGCTCGGGCAGGATGTCGGCATCCCGGCGGTGATCGCCACCGCCCGCAAGCTGGGGATCCAGTCCGAGCTGCCGAACGTGCCGAGCCTCGTCCTCGGCTCCGGCACCGTCAGCCTGCTGGAGATGACCCGCGCCTACGGCTCGGTGCTGTCCGGCCGCGCGCCGCTCGCGAGCTTCGGCATCCACGCGATTCGCGGGGCGGGCCCGCAGCCGCTCTACGTCCGGGCCGAGCCGGCGCCGGCCACCACCCTGGGGCAGGAGCCGCGCCAGATGATGCTCGATTCGCTCCAGGCGGTGGTCGATTCCGGGACCGGCCGGGCGGCGCGGGTGCCGGGCCAGATCATCGGCGGCAAGACCGGCACCAGCCAGGATTTCCGCGACGCCTGGTTCGTCGGCATGACCCCGGACCTCGTGGTCGGGGTCTGGATCGGCAACGACGACGACAGCCCGATGAACCGGATGTTCGGCGGCGAGATGCCGGCCGGGATCTTCCACGATTTCATCCAGCGGGCCTCCGCCCAGCTCGCCAAGAACCGTCCGCGCCCGTCGGCGGAACGGGCCGAGCCGGCCCCGGCCGTCGCGTCGGCGCCGCAGCCGGCCCCTCAGCCGATCCCTGTCGCGTCCAGCGAGATCCGGGGCGTGCCCGAGGTGATCGACACCGGGACCCTGTCGCTGCGTGGGCGGACCGTGCGCCTCCTCGGCGTCGTGGGCGAGCGCGGGCATCTCGCCCGGCAGCTCGCCAAGTACCTGCGTCGCCGCGAGGTGGTCTGCAGCGTGTCCGAGGATGCCGCCGGCCGGTGCCGGATCGAGGGCGACGACCTCGCCGCCCTGATCCTCACCGCGGGCGGCGCCCGGGCCTCGGACGATGCGCCCCCCGACCTCCTCGGCGCCGAGGAGCAGGCCCGGGCGGAGCGCGTCGGCCTATGGGGCCGGTGATCGGTTAAGGGTGCCCGAGCTTAGCGAGCGTCCGCGGGTCGGGCTCGCCGTCGAAATACCGCGTCAAAGCCGCGTCGAAACCCGGCTCCTCCGGCGCGGCGCGCGCGAACAGGGTCATGCTGGAGCGGAATTTCATGTCGTCCGGGGAGCCGAAGATCGCGTGGGCCGTGCGGCCGGTGACGCCGTTCACCGCCGTCGTGCAGGCGCGCAGCCGCGCGCCGAGCACCGGATGCGCGCCGTAGGCCCGCGCTTCGTCCAGGGTGCCGATCGCGTAGCGTTGCGCCATCGGGCTGGAGCCCAGGCCGGCGATCTGCGGGAAGATGAACCACATCCAATGGCTGCGCTTCTCCCCGGCCCGCAATTCCGCGAGGGCCCGGTCGTAGACGCCCGCCTGGGCGGCGACGAAACGGTCGAGATCGTAGGGTTCGGCCATCATGATCCGGCTCCGGGCTGCACCACACCAACCCGGTAGCGGGCGCCCGGATGCGTGCGGCCGACGCGCGGCCGGGGGATCGCGCCAGTAGCACCGGATGCTCGACACGCTCACCGGCTTCATGATCGAGAACTGGAACGCCGGGCGCGCTCTCCCGGGCGGCCGGATTATCCGGACGGGCGCTGATCGCTGCCGGCGGACGACCTATCTCGGCGGGACGTGCCGTCGGCCGGTGGGAGGCACCGGTCCGGATGCAACCGTACACGGAGACGTCTGATGCCGAAGATCACCGTCCGGGGACTCGCGTTCCGCTATCTCCTGGAGGGGCCCGAGGACGCCCCCGTGGTTGCGTTCTCGAACTCGCTCGGTGCCACCCTGGACATGTGGGACGCCCTGCTGCCGGCGCTCGCCGGCCGTTTCCGGACCCTGCGCTACGATACCCGCGGGCATGGCGGCTCCGAGACGTGCGACCGGCCGACCGAGATCGCGGACCTAGCCGGCGATCTCGCGGGGCTCCTCGACGCGCTCGGGATCGCCCGCGCCCATCTGGTCGGGCTCTCGCTCGGCGGCATGATCGTGCAGGCGCTGGCCAGCGCCGATCCGGAACGCTGCACGAGCGCGACCCTGATGGCGACGGCCGCGCATCTTCCAAGCACGCAGAGCTGGGACGAGCGTGCCGATACGGCGCGGATGCAGGGGACCGGTGCGCTCGTCGATGCGACGCTGGCGCGCTGGTTCACCCCCGCCTTCGCCGAACACTCACCCGGCGCCATGCGGGCCGTGCGGGAGCGCTTCGTCGCCTGCGATCCGGTCGGCTACGCGGTATGCTGCGGCGTCATCGGCCGGATGGACCTTCGGCCCGCCCTGTCCGCGATCGCGGCCCCGGCCCTGGTGATGGCCGGGCGCGACGACCCATCGACGCCCCCCGCCATGGCCGAGGCGCTCTGCGCCGGCATCGCCGAAGCCGAACTCGTGGTACTGCCGCGGGCGGCGCACCTCCTGGCGGTCGAGCGCGCCGACGCCGCCGGACGCTACCTGCGGGCGTTCCTCGATCGCATCGAGGCCGGCAGCGCCTGAGGACCGGCGACCCTCAAGCCGGCCATCGCCTTGAACGAGGCGTCAGTGGCAGGGAATGCCGGCCTCGGCGGGCGTCATGCCCCGCGCGAGCCGGCGCCCGACATGAAACAGGACCTTCTCGATCAGCGCGATGGTCAGCGGATCGCCGTCGTGTTTCGCGAACTGATAGGCGTCGAGCAGGCTGTCGCTGATGTCGCCGAGCAGGTCCGCGGGATCGTGCGGCGCGTCTGCCCCGTGTGTCGGCACCGGAGCGGCCGCCGATTCGCCCACCGGCCCGACACGGGTGACCTGCGAGCCTTCGATGACCTGGCGCGCGGCGTCGATCATGGCCCGCATCTCTGCAAGCAATTCGAGGCTCGTGACGTCGTCTGGCGTGTCCTTACGCATGGTTCGGTCCCCCAACCGGCTCCAAACTGCACCTACAGGTTGCGATCAGTCAACCGTCCCCCTGCCCATCTTGCAGGCATAACGGTTTCAAAGCGGGATTGTCGCAGGCTACGCCGTCGGAAAGGTCGATCCCGACATCATCAAAGAAGAAGGTGATTACAACCGAGGGATGTAATAGCAGTGACGCCAGCTTGCCGGCCATCCACATGGCATTCCCGGTTCGAACGCAAGAACGCCCCCGCGGAGAGATCCACGGGGGCGCCTGCATCTTCGATGCGCGCAATCAGTATTAACGCAACGTTACTTGACGAGGGCGAGCAGCGCCTTGCCGGCCTTGGAGTTCAGCTCCTTGGCGTCGAGGGTGCCGTCGTTGTCCGGGTCGGCCATCTTGAAGCGCTCGCCGACGGCCGCGAGGTATTCCTTCTTGTCGACGGTACCGTCGTTGTCCGGATCGGCCTGCTTCAGGCCGGCCTTGCTCAGGCGACCCTTCAGCTCCTTGGCGTCGAGGGTGCCGTCGGCATCCTTCTCCAGGCGGTCGAAGGTCGCGGAGGCGACGGCCTCGACTTCCTTGAGGTCGACGGTCCCGTCGTTGTCGGTGTCGATCATCTTGACGGCGCTGGCGCCCGTCACCGGCTTGGCGAGGGCGGCCGGGACGGCGAGGCCGGAAACGGCGAAGGCAAAAGCCGCGAAACCACTGATGAACCGAAGGGTCATTGCCAAATTCTCCCGAAACTCGATGCGGGATCTTCCTAGTCTCGCCCAGACAATGCTGCAAGTGCGAAATTGGCAGGGCAGGCCAGTCGCACGTCTTCCGGGTGACGAACGACGCGAAAAAGGGGTCGGCCTGGGCCGACCCCTCAAAACGCATTCAGTCACGCAAGCTGTGGACAGCCCGAATCAGTAACCGTAGCCGCGGCGAACCGCCGGACGGTCGTCCTCGAATCGCTGGCGACGATACATCCGGTCGTCGTCATCGGCGCGGTCACGATCCCGGCGGTATTCGTCCCGGCGGAAATCCCGCTCCCGCTGACCGCGCGAGCGCAGGTCGACGCTGGGACCGTCGGGTCCGATATCGATGCGCTGGGCCGAAGCCGGGACGACAGTCGCGAGGGAGGCGGCCAGGATGGCGCCGGCGAGCAGGGTCTTCATGGGACACTCCTTCGTGCGTTGGGGTCCCAACACAGTCTCGCGACGATCGTTCCCGATTCGCCCAGGCATCTCCCGCGGCGTCGCAGAGGTCCCGGCTGTCTCAGGCCAGCGTCGACAAGTCCTGAAACCAATGCTGCGCCTGAACATAGTTCTTCACCCGCGGTGACAAAGCGTGCGGGTTGGTATCGTGCACCACCCAAACCTGCACCGCGTCGTCGACGACGATTTCGTGGATGCGGGCCAGCAGCCTGTTCTGCTCCTCGGGGTCCAGGCTCGCCTTCACCTTGTCGCAGAGGGCGTCGACCTCGGGATTGCGGTAGTGGCTCCAGTTCACGCCGCTCGGGGCGATCTGCTTCGAATCGTAGAAGCGCAGGATCGCGTAGAACGGATCCGAGGTGACGTAGGCGATGTTGCCGGCGGTGACGCCCTTGAGGCTCGGATCCGCCGCGCCCTGGCGCCACGCCGTGTAGGCGACCTCCAGCTCGACGGTCTTGAACTCGACCTGGATGCCGACTTCGGCCCAGCTCTGCTGGACGAACTCGTTGATCGGCAGGGACAGCATCTGCCCCGTCCCGCCGGTGGGGATCATGATCGTCGCCTTCGCCGGGTTCTTCACCGAGAACCCGGCCTCCTCCACGAGCTTGCGCGCCGCCTCGACGTCGGTCCTGATCTGGAAGCTCGGCTTGCCGAACCACGGGCTCGACGTCTGCATCTGGCCCACCGCCGGCTGGGCGAGGCCGCCCAGAAGCTGGACCACGCCGTCGCGGTCGATGGCGAGGTTGGCGGCCTTGCGCAGGCGCACGTCCCGCCAGGGCGAGCCTTCCAGCATCGACAGGTGGTAGTTCCAGACATGGGGCGTGTCGTTGCCGACGACGCGCATGCCGGATGACTTGAGGCGCGGCACCGCGTCGGGGGCCGGCGCCTCGATCAGGTCGACGTTGCCGGAGAGCAGCGCGTTCACCCGGGCGAGGTCCTCCGGCACGCAGGTCAGCGTCAGCTTCGCGAGCTTGGGCACCCGCTTCGGGTTCCAGTAGCCGGCGTTCGGCAGGAGCTCGAGGCGGACCCGCGGGACCAGCTGGCCCATCTTGAACGGGCCGGTGCCCGAGGGCTGGAACGCGAACTTCGCCCAGTCGCGCCCCACCGCCTCGTACTGGGCGGGCGAGGAGATCAGGAACCACAGCATCTGGTAGGGGAACAGGCTGTCGGGGTTCTTGGTCGTCACCTGGACGGTCTTCGCGTCGAGCTTGCGGTAGCTCGCGACGCCCGGCAGCCGCGGGCGGACCTGGGCGGCCTGCCGCTGGTCGAAATGCGGTGCCTCCTTGTTGAGCACCTTGTCGAAGTTCCAGATCACCGCGTCGGCGTCGAAGGCCGAGCCGTCATGGAACGCCACGCCCTCGCGCAGGTGGAAGACCCAAACCTTCGGATCCGCCGCGTCGACCGCCCAGGAGGTGGCGAGACCGGGGACCATCCGGCCCGGCCGGTCGGCAATGCCCAGATCCCAGGCGACGAGGGGATCGTACAGGGTCAGGCCGGTGAACTGGTAGCCGCCGGCGCCGCGATCCGGCTGGCCGGTCGTGAGCGGGAGGTCGGTCATCGAGATGCCGTAGGTCAGGCTGCCGGCGGCCGCGCCCTGCGCGCCGGCCCGGCCCGCGGTGCCGAGCGCAGCCAGGGCGGCGCCCCCGGCCATGAGCGAGCGGCGTGTCGGCTTGATCGGGTCCATCGGGTCTCTCGGCAGAAGGGGACGCGCGGCCGGCCGGCGGTCGCCCCCGTCATCGAGACGCACCGCAGGCAGGCTGCATACGGTATCCTGCATGCATCGTGCCCAGCGCGGCGGCGGTCGGTATTCTGCGCCTCAGGCTCCCCAGACCTGCCCGGGCCGCAGCGCCAGGAAGCGCTCGGGAGCGATGCCGTGCGCCTCCAAGGCCGCCGCCAGAGCCTCTGCGGGCCGCTCGATGCCCTCGTCGGTGAGCTGGAACGTGCCCCAATGGTGGCCGAGCGCCTGGTCGGCCCCGAGCAGCGCGAAGGCCTCCACGGCCTCGGCCGGGTTTACGTGCTGCGCCTGCATGAACCAGCGCGGCTCGTAGGCACCGATCGGCAGGGTCGCGAGGCGGGGCGCCCCGAACCGGGCGCGGATGTCGCGGAACAGCCCGCCGTCGCCGAATCCGGTATCGCCCACATGGTAATGGACGCCCTGGGCCGAGGTGATCACGAAGGCGCACCACAGCGCCATGCGCCGGTCCTGCACGCCGCGGGCCGACCAGTGGTTGGCCGGCACCAGGTGGACGGCGAGACCGTCGCCGAGATCCACCGACTCACCCCAGTCGCGGGTCTCGACGTGCATCGTGTCGTCGAAGTTGCGCAGGATCGTGTCGTTGCCCAGCGGCGCGACGATCAGCGGCTGGTGGGCCTGCCAGATCCGGGCGAGGTTCGGCCCGTCGAGATGATCGTAATGGTTGTGGGTGATCAGCACCGCATCGATCGGGGGCAGGTCGGCGAACGCGATCCCGGGCGGGTTGACCCGCTTCGGTCCGGCGAACCGGACCGGGCTGGCGCGCCGGGCGAAGACCGGATCGATCAGGATGTTGCGGCCGGCGACCTGCACCAGGTAGCTCGCGTGCCCGATTAGCACGACGCGCAAGGATCCGCTGCGCTCGGGCGGACGGTCCGCGGGGAACGGGCTCACGTAGCTCTTCGGCCAGGGCTCGCGCTGCCGCTTGGCCTGCCAGCGCAGCACGTCCGGCAACGACTTGTCGGTGGCCTGGTCCGGCAAAAAGAAGCGCAGGCCGTCGAAATGGTCCGATTCCGGGCCGCGATAATAGGGGTTCTTGCCCCGGCGGTGGGCGGCATAGCCGACGCCGCCGAGCGTCATCACCGTGGCCGCACTCGCGACCGTGAGCAGGCTGCGCCGTTTCATGGTTGGGAAATGGCCGGCCCGGCGCCGTGGTCAAGCTCCGGCCACCGCGACGGGGAGCCTCAGGCCCGCTTTTGCCTCACTCCACGGCCTCGGCGGCGAGCGACAGGCGGGCGCGGAACACGACCTTGCCGACCGTATCGCGGACGCAGGCGACGTAATCCTGGCGCTCCACGTCGGGTAGCATGTCGCGGGCGATCGCCGACATGATCCGGGTGACCTTGGCGCGGGCGGCCGGCAGGTCCGGCAGGTCGAAGCCGACCTCGTCGCGGACCGGCTGGGAACCGTCATGGAGGTCGATGTAGAAACGGGGCATCGGCGCGCAGCGTCTCGAGAGGAATAGGTCTAGGAAATCATTGCGCAAAGTGTGGTTAATAGAGCGTTACTCGCCCTGAATAGAGCCCAATAACTGCCCTATAAATCAGGACCGCCAGCGCAGCTCGCGCCGTTCCAGGGGATTCTCGAACGGGCGCCCGGTGCGAGCCGAGTCCAGGGCTTCGCGCTTGAGCCGGAAATACCATTGCGAGGGCAGGTCGCCCTGTCCGAACAGCACCATGGTCGGCTTACGGTCCAGGCCGTCCTGCGCGTGCTGAAGCACCTCCTGGTCCTGCGTGAGGAACTGCCGCATCAGCGGCCGCGCGATGGGCTTGAGCAGGTTCAGCGCCGGCATGCTCCACACCAGGACGTTGGTCAGCATCGTCCGGTCCGGCGTGAGCGGCGTGGCGAAGGTGTAGTTGGCCACCCGCTTGTCACCCGCGCGGATGCGCTCCAACCGGACCCCGGGCAGCCGGAACTCGATCTCGACCTCGGGCACGCCGCCGAGCAGGCGGTAGACTGGTGAGCTCGTCGTGGTGGCGTGGCTCGTCATGACGAAGCCGTGCGGCACCGGCTGGAACGTCTTGACCTTCTCGCGCAGCTGCTTCGAGGGCCGGAACCACCAGCTGTCGTGCACGAAGGCGACATGGCCGGGATCGACCAGACTCAGCGTGGTGAGATCGTAGGACGCCTCGACCACGAGCTCCACGACCAGGGAGCCGGCCGGCTCGAAATCCAGCTCCGGCACCGCGGGCACGTCGCCGGAGGCGGGCCCGAGATGCGGGTTCACCCACAGGAACCCGGCGCTCTCCCGTACCGGGAAGCGCTGGACCTGGATGCGGGAGAAATCGGCGGCGTCGTGCTCGGACAGGGTCGGGACGTCCCGGCAGCGCCCGTCCGTGCCGAAGCGCCAGCCGTGGAACGGGCACATCAGGGTGTCGCCGTCGAAGCGGCCCTTCGACAGGGCCATGCCGCGATGCGGGCAGCGGTCGCGCAGCGCGAACGGGGTCCCGTCAGGGGCCCGGCCGAGCACGATCTGCTCGCCGTTCAGCTCCACGGCGCGGAGCCCGGTGCGGCCGAGGCTGCGGGACTGGCCAACGCAGTACCACGCGTTGCCGAGCGGCTGACGCATGGCCTCGGGATCGAGGGCTGCATCCTCGGGCGGACGCGGCAGGGGCGTGACGGGCGCGTTCAACGGCGGTTCGGGCTGACCTCGGTGGGCTCGTCATACGCCCGGCAGCCGGAGCGGGAAAGCGGGCGCACGGGGAGGACAAACGGGCGCAGCCACGGGGCTTCACAAGCCGGGTCCGGCCACCTACCTTCGCATCACCCGCAACGAACGAAAGGAGGTGATCCAGTGTCTCATTGTCATCAGCCGTCAGTCTCGGCTTACCGGACCTGGACCGTCGCCTCCGGCGAGTCGCTCTAAGACGCGTCTGAGCCCCGATTTCGGGACAGTTCCGCCGGACATGACGGTTCGGCAATGGAAGGGCCACCCTCACGGGTGGCCCTTCGGCTTTTCAGGAGGTGTCTTCAGCGCTTCGGGGCCTGGAACAGCGGCTGGGCCAGGGCCTCGGTCCGGGCGCGCCACAGGTCGCGCTCCTCGCGCAGGGCGTCGCGCTCGGCCGCCATCGCGTGACGCTCGGCCCGCAGCCCGTCTCGTTCCGTGACCGCGCGGTCGCGCTCGGCCCGCATGTGTTCCCGCTCCTGACGGAACCGCTCGCGCTCGCTCCGGAACTCCTCCCGCTCGGCGCGAACCTCCTCCTGCTCGGCGCGCAGGTCCTCGATCGAGCCGATTTCCTCGCGGATATGGTCCCGCAGCGCCCGGATCTCCTCGGCCAGGATCGCCTGCAGCTCGGTCTGGCGGTCGGCCTCGAGCTTCAGCTTGGCCTTGAGCATCATGTTCTCGGCCATCAACTCGGACACGTCCGCATCCTCCGCGACCGCGCCGGGCGCCTCGGGCTGCGCCACGAGCCGCGGCGACCAGGCCGCCTCGGCGGCCCGGGGGGCCTTGGTATCCGGTTCAGCCTCATACGGGCGGTCGTCGCCATGCTGCTCGGCGGGGCTGTGGGTCTTCATCGTCGCCAGCCAGTCCCGCAGGGGGCCGGGGGCGATGCGGCTGCCGGTCTCGTGCGGCGGCAGGGTGCGGGCGGGTTCCGACATCGGCGGTCGTCCTGAACGGGTGCTGCCCGATCAGAGTCGCAACATGCTTAACGATCCGTAAAAGTTAATGGCACTTGGTCCTTTCAACCGTGAGATGGTTCGCGGGCGGGATACCGAAAATTGACTTTTGCGGTGGCTGCCGCTACCCCGCGCTTCCGATCCGTAGCAGATCGTCACGACACGAAGCCGACCGGCCCCTGAGGCCGGAGGTCAACGCCCGACAGCGCGTTCGCGCCCTCGGGCGCGATCTGTGTTGGGCCGATCCGCTTCGCCGGGCTCCGCCGGTCGAGGCTTATCGCATGACCCAAGTCGCCGTGACCCCAGCCGCATTGAATATCGCGGATGCGATCAACGAGACCTGCCCGTGGTCGGGCAAGCCGATCTCGGCC
The DNA here is from genome assembly GCF_054818005.1 of Methylobacterium sp. CM6246. NCBI lineage: Bacteria > Pseudomonadati > Pseudomonadota > Alphaproteobacteria > Hyphomicrobiales > Methylobacteriaceae > Methylobacterium > Methylobacterium sp. CM6246. The sequence goes on along the minus strand of NZ_JBTXKY010000001.1, from coordinate 1,606,043 downwards.
GACTCGCTGACGCTCTACAACGGCGCGGTGGTCGGGTTCTGCAATCCGGAGTGCCGGGACAAGTTCGCGAGCGCCGTGCGCAGCTTCGAGGCCGCCCTCCAGGCGCGCCGCGTCGAGCGCGCCGGTCTCGAACAGTAAGCGCGGGTCGGAAAAACCATGTTCGAAGGCCTGTCCGACCGCCTGTCCAGCATCCTCTCGGGGCTCACCCGCCGGGGCGCCCTGACCGAAGCCGACGTCACCGCGGCGATGCGCGAGGTCCGCCGCGCCCTGTTGGAAGCCGACGTGGCTCTGGAGGTCGTGCGCGGCTTCACCGACCGGGTGAAGGAGAAGGCGGTCGGCGCCGTCGTGCTCAAGTCGGTCACCCCCGGCCAGATGGTCGTCAAGATCGTCAACGACGAGCTGGTGGCGATGCTCGGCACGGATGCCGAGGTGATCGACCTCAACGCCCCCGCGCCGGTGCCGATCCTGATGGTCGGCCTCCAGGGCTCGGGCAAGACCACCACCACCGCCAAGATCGCCCGGCGCCTGTCCGAACGCGAGAAGCGCCGCGTCCTGCTGGCCTCCCTCGATACCCGCCGCCCGGCCGCCATGGAGCAGCTCGCGGTGCTGGCCAAGCAGGTCGGCGTCGAGAGCCTGCCGATCGTGGCCGGCCAGTCGGCGGTGCAGATCGCCAAGCGCGCCATGGAGGCGGCCCGCCTCGGTGGCTTCGACGTGGTGATGCTGGACACCGCCGGCCGCACCACGGTCGACGAGGCCCTGATGGTCGAGGCGGCCGAGGTGAAGGCCGCGACGCGGCCCCACGAGGTGCTGCTGGTCGCCGACGCGCTGACCGGCCAGGACGCGGTCAACACCGCCCGCGCCTTCGACGAACGGCTCGGCGTCACCGGCATCGTGCTCACCCGCATGGACGGCGATTCCCGCGGCGGCGCGGCGCTCTCGATGCGCGCCGTCACCGGCAAGCCGATCAAGCTCGTCGGCACCGGCGAGAAGGTCGACGCGCTCGAGGAGTTCCACCCGGCCCGCGTTGCCAACCGCATCCTCGGCATGGGCGACATCGTCTCCCTGGTCGAGAAGGCCGCCGAGACCATCGACCACGAGCAGGCGCTCCGCACCGCGGAGAAGATGCGCAAGGGCAAGTTCGACCTGGAGGACCTCTCCATGCAACTCGCCCAGATGGAGAAGATGGGCGGCATCGGCGGCCTGATGGGCATGCTGCCCGGCATGGGCGCCATGAAGAAGCAGGTCGAGGGCGCCAACCTCGACGAGAAGATGTTCAAGCGCCAGCGGGCGATCATCTCGTCGATGACCCCGCACGAGCGGAAGAACCCCGATCTGCTGAAGAACTCCCGCAAGAAGCGCATCGCGGCGGGCTCCGGCGTCGATGTCTCGGAGATCAACAAGCTCCTGAAGATGCACCGGACCATGGCCGACATGATGAAGGCGATGGGCTCGGGCAAGCGCGGCATCGGGCAGGCCCTCGGCTCGATGTTCGGTCTCGGCGGCGGTGGCATGGGCGGCGGCATGCCGGGAGGCCTTCCGCCGGGCATGCCCGAGCCGACGCCCGAGCAGATCGCGCAGATCGAGAAGCAATTCGGCGGCAAGCTGCCGCCGATGCCGCCGGGCCTGGGCGGAGGCGGACTGGGCGGCGGCCTGGGTGGAATGCCGAAGATGCCGGGGCTTCCCGGCCTCGGCGGCCCGAAGCTGCCCGGTCTCGGCGGCTTCATGCCGGGGAAGAAGAAATGAGCGTCCTCGCTGCCCAAGCGGTCGATCCCGAACTCGCCCGCCTGCGCGACAGCATCGACAATTTCGATGCGGCGCTGATCCATCTGCTCGCCGAGCGCTTCCGCTGCACGCAGCGGGTCGGCGAGCTCAAGGCCCGAAAGGGGATCCCCCCTTCCGATCCGGACCGGGAGGCGCGTCAGGTCGCCCGGCTCCGCACACTCGCGGTCGAAGCCAAGCTCGACCCCGACTTCGCCGAGAAGTTCCTGGCCTTCGTGGTCAAGGAGGTCATCCGGCACCACCAGACGATCGCGGCCAACCATGCGCCGTCGGTCGACGAACAGAGAAAGTCCTAAGACAATGGCCCTGAAGATCCGTCTCACGCGCGGTGGCGCCAAGAAGCGTCCGTACTACCGCATCGTCGTCGCCGACGCCCGCGCCCCCCGCGATGGCCGCTTCATCGACAAGGTCGGCGCCTACGACCCGATGAAGGCCAAGGACGATCCGGCCCGGATCCAGCTCGACGCCGAGAAGATCCAGGGCTGGCTCGCCAAGGGCGCGCAGCCGACCGACCGGGTCCTGCGCTTCCTCGACCAAGCCGGCCTCGCCAAGCGCCCGACGCGCAACAACCCGCAGAAGGCCGAGCCCGGCGAGAAGGCCAAGGAGCGCGCGACCAAGCGCGCCGAGAAGGCCGCCGCGCCCGCCGAGGACGCCGCGGCCTGAGGCTCGAGGCCATGGCACGCCGCCCCGCTGGTCCATCCTCCCGCGACGGCGGTCGCCGTGGCCGCGCTGGCACGGCTATCGGCGCAATCGCGCCCGAGGCCGCGACCTCGCCCAAGGCACCGGCCCCCAAGCCGGTGGCCCCGCCCGTGCCGCCCGACCCGAACCTCGTCCTCCTGGGCGAGTTCGGCCGCGCGCACGGGCTCAACGGCGAGATCCGCCTGAAATCCTACACCGGCGATCCGTTGGCGATCGCCGGCTACGGCCCGCTGATGACCTCCGACAATCGCACGCTGACCCTGTCGGCCGTGCGCACCGCCCCGGGATCCTCCCCCGACATCCTGATCGCCCGGGTCAAGGATATCGGCAGCCGCAGCGCTGCCGAGACGCTCAACCGCGTCGCCCTGTTCATCCCCCGCGACCGCCTCGCGGAGCCCGACGACGACGACGAGGTCTATGCAGCCGACCTCGTGGGGACCACGGCGGTGGACGAGGCCGGCAACGTCGTCGGCACGGTCGTCGCGGTTCCGAATTACGGTGGCGGCGACCTGCTCGAGCTCAAGCCCGCCGCGGGCGGCGCCACGGCGCTGCTGCCCTTCACCAAGGCGTTCGTGCCGGTCCTCGACCTCGCGCAGCGGCGGGTGACCGTGGTGCTACCCGAGGATTTCTTCGCGCCGGTGGGCGAGAAGCCGGCCGACGATCCGGGCTGAGTGTTTTGACAGGCTCAGGCTGGGGCCGGTGCGTGATCGGCCAACCGCTTAGGGCCTGTCGATTCCGGGAAGCTCGGCAAGCGCGGCCGCCAGGGCATCGACCACCAGACGGATACGCCGGATGCGGATGCGGCCCGGCACGATCAGGATCGAGAGTTGGACCGGCGCGGGCGCGTAGTCCGGCAGGACGTGCTCGATCGCCCCCGCCGCCAGCAGATCGTCCACGAGCCAGATATGGGCGGCCGCGATGCCACGCCCCTGCGCCAGGGCCTCGCGGGCGGCCAAGCCGTGGTCGACCAGCAAGCGGCCGCCCACTGGGACGCGGGATGTCGCGCCGTCCGGCCCGTACAGGCACAGCGTGTCGCTGCCGGCAACGTTGCTCATGCGGATGATTGAATGCCGCACCAGGTCGTCCGGTTTCTCGGGCCGGCCGTGATCTGCGAGATAGCGCCGGGACGCCACCAGGATCCGGCGCGAGCAACCGACGGCCTTGCGCTGCAGGCTGCTCTCCGCCAGCGGGCCGAGCCGGATCGCGACATCCGTCGCCTCGCGCACGAGGTCGATCCGCTCGTCGGTCAAACCGAGATCGACGCTGAGTCCCGGATAGTGATCCTGGACTGCGAACAGCGCCCGGCAGACGTGTCGAACGCCCAGGGCCGCCGTGCATGACACGCGCACCGTGCCGGTCAGGCCGCCCCCCGCGTTCCGGACGCCGTCCGCGGCCTCCTCGACCATCCGCAGGATGGTGCGCGCCTCGGTGTGGAAACGCGTGCCCTCGTCGGTCAGGGTGACCCGCCGCGTGGTCCGGTTCAGCAAGCTGGCGCCCAGGGCGGCTTCGAGTTCGGCCACGTGCCGGCTGACGGTCGATTGACCGACGCCCTGCTCGCGCGCCACGGCCGATAGGCTGCCACGCTCGACCACGCGGACGAAGCTCCGCATCCGCTCCAGCGTGACGCTCGATTGATCCATTGCGCGGAACGATCCTATCCCGCCGTTCCGTCTACCGGATGGCCTGGCGGCCTTCTAGCTTCGCGGCTCTTCCTCCCCAGCGAGCCCGCCTCATGAAGATTCTCGTCGTCTCAGCCCATCCGGATCCGGCATCGCTGACGAACGCGTTGCGCCGCGCGGCGGTGGACCAACTGGAGTCGGACGGACACGAAGTCCGCGTCACCGACCTCTACGCAGAGGGCTGGAAGAGTGCCATCGATCGGGCCGACTTCCCGATCCTGCCGGACGCGGCGCGCCTGCGGGTCCCGGCCGCATCCAGCGCGGCGTTCCTCACCGGGACCCTGACCGACGACGTAACCACCGAACAGGCCAAGCTGCTCTGGGCGGATGCGCTGATCCTGGCGTTCCCGCTCTGGTGGTTTTCGATGCCGGCGATCCTGAAGGGATGGATCGACCGGGTCTACGCCTATGGGTTCGCCTACGGGGTGGGCGAGCACAGCGAGACCCGCTGGGGCGACCGTTACGGCGAGGGCACCCTCGCCGGCAAGCGCGCGATGCTGGTGGTGACGGCCGGCGGCTGGGAGACGCATTACGGCCCCCGGGGGATCAACGGGCCGATCGATGACCTGCTGTTCCCGATCCAGCACGGCGTGCTGTTCTACCCGGGCTACGCCGTGCTCCCGCATTTCGTCGTGTATCGGGCCGACAGCATGAGCGAGAGCGGCTTCGCGGCCTCCGCGGAGAGCCTTCGGGCCCGGATGCGCGCGCTGTTCAGCACGGATCCCATCCCGTTCCGACGGCAGAACGGCGGCGCTTACGCGATCCCCTCCATGGAGTTGCGGCCCGACCTGGTCCCGCATCTCACCGGTTTCGCGGCCCACCTCGATACGGCGCTGCCGGGCACCGCCGACACGCCCTGACCGCACGATCCGGACCGCTCAGCGCGGCGTCGCGGCATCCCGGCACGGGCGGATCGTCTCCGGGCGCGGCCTCTCATCCGGCGCAGGGGCCGCGAACACCGCCAGGTAGGCACCGCCGTTCAGGGGGTGAAACCCCGTCTCGCGGTAACCGGCGGCGGCGAGTTCGCAGCGCAGGAGCGCCGGCGGGGTGCCGTGCCGCGACGGGATGTCGTCGGCGTCCACGATGCCGACCCGGCCGCCCGGGCGCATCGCCGGGGCGAGGTTGTGCAGCAGGCCGAAGGGCTGGGCGATCTCGTGGTACATGTGCACGAGGATGGCGGCATCGACCGAGTTGGGCGGCAGCCGCGGGTCGTGGGGCTCGCCGCGCACGACGGTGACGTTGTCGAGCGCCGTCACGCGCTTTTCGAGGCTCGCCAGATAGGCGGGGGTCACGTCCTCGGCCAAGACCTTGCCGCCGGGCCCGACCCGCGGGCTCAGGCGCACCACGTAATAGCCGCTGCCGGCGCCGATATCGGCCACCGTCTCGCCTGAGGCGATGCCCATCCCACGGGCGACAGCCTCGAACTCGCCTGCCTTGTCGCGCGCGGCCTCCGCCGACCATTGCGGCGCCACGATCTCGGCCACGGGCCGGTCGGGCTTGGGGAACGCCCCGGCGGGGGCGCCCGGGGGCGCCAGGGGCCCGGCCGCGAGGGCCGGTCCCGCCAGGAGGGCAGGTCCCGCCAAGAGGGCCGTGAGGAGAAGGGTGCGCCGGATCATCGCCGACAACCCGCCGGGGACCAAACGGTGCCCGGGCCGTTGACCGTGCCGCACCCGGCGCGCGATCAAGCGCCATGACGCGCGCGGAAACGCCCTGGCGGGCCACGATCCTCACTCTCTACCCGGAGATGTTCCCGGGCCCGCTCGGCGTGTCGCTGTCCGGCGACGCGCTCGCCCGGGGCGACTGGAGCCTGGAGGCGCGCAACATCCGTGAGCACGGGCTCGGCCGCCACCGCTCGGTGGACGACACGCCGGCCGGCGGCGGCGCCGGGATGGTGCTGCGCTGCGACGTGCTCGCCGCCGCCATCGACGCCGCGACCGGGGCGGACGATTCGCGGCCCCGGCTGCTGATGTCGCCCCGCGGCCGGCCGCTCAGCCAGGCCCGGGTGCGGGACCTCGCCGCCGGCCCCGGGGCGCTGATCGTCTGCGGCCGGTTCGAGGGCGTCGACGAGCGGGTCATCGCCGGCCGCGGCCTGGAGGAGGTCTCCATCGGCGATTACGTGCTGTCCGGGGGCGAGATCGCCGCCCTTGTGGTGCTCGACGCCTGCGTCCGGCTCCTGCCCGGTGTGATGGGCAAGGCGCAATCGGGCGTCGAGGAAAGCTTCGAGGGCGGGCTCCTGGAATACCCGCACTACACGAGGCCCCGCGATTGGGAAGGCCGGCCGATCCCGGAGGTGCTGTCGGGCGGCAATCACGGAGCCATCGCCCGGTGGCGGCGGGCGGAGGCCGAACGCATCACCGCCGAGCGGCGCCCGGACCTTCAGGCGGGTTCCAGATCGATCACGGGCCCGTCGCACTCGTAGTCCAGCGGATCGAGCTGCAAGGGCTGTACGGTGGAGGACCGGAGCCGGCCCGCGAGGGCGAGGCGGGTCGCTAACGCGCCGATAACCATAAGTAAAACCGACCAGGCCGATAATATCGCAGCACTGTGGAAAGACATCAGCGTACCTCGAACGCAACACGGCACGCCATTAAGGCTAACGACCCAAGATTAATCGACGGTTCCGTAGGCCCGAACAGCCTGTCCCGGGCAGGGGCACGCACCGAAGACTGCAACCCGGACAAGCGCTTGCCAGAGGCCCGGATTGGGCGCATGCGCGGTTCCGGGACACTCCTCCCCGCCGAGGAGCGCCCATCTGCAAGGATGGATCCGACGATGAGCCGACCCGACAGGCGCCCGCGCGTTCCCCATTTCTCGTCCGGCCCCTGCGCCAAGCGTCCGGGCTGGAGCCCGGCCGCCCTGGACGGTGCCGCGCTCGGCCGCTCGCACCGCTCCAGCATCGGCAAGGCCAAGCTCGGCCGGGCGATCGACCTGACCCGCTCGGTGCTGCAGGTGCCCGCCGATTACCGCATCGGCATCGTGCCGGCCTCCGATACCGGCGCCGTCGAGATGGCGATGTGGACGCTGCTCGGGCCCAAGCCCGTGGAGGTCGCCGCCTGGGAGGCCTTCGGCAAGGAGTGGGTCACCGACGCGCTCAAGCAGCTCAAGATCGCGCCCAGGATCCACCAGACGCCCTACGGCGTGCTTCCGGACCTGTCGGCGATCGACACCAGGAATAACGACGTGGTCTTCACCTGGAACGGCACCGCCGCCGGCGTGAAGGTCCCGAACGGCGACTGGATCGCCGCCGACCGCGCGGGCCTGACCATCTGCGACGCCACCTCGGCGGCCTTCGCGCAGCCGCTGTCCTGGGACAAGCTCGATGTCGTGACCTTCTCCTGGCAGAAGGTGATGGGCGGCGAAGCCGCGCACGGCATGCTGGTGCTCTCGCCCCGGGCGGTCGAGAGGCTGGAGAGCCACGTCCCGGCCTGGCCGCTGCCGAAGGTGTTTCGGCTCACCAAGGACGGCAAGCTGATCGAGGGCATCTTCAAGGGCGACACGATCAACACGCCCTCGATGCTGGCGGTGGAGGACTACCTCGACACCCTCGACTGGGCCGTGCGGATCGGGGGCCTGCCGGCGCTCCACGCCCGGGCCGACGCCAACGCCAAGGCGATCTACGACTGGGTCGCCCGGACCCCGTGGATCGCGCCGCTGGCGGTCGACCCCGCGACCTACTCGAACACCGGCGTCTGCCTGGTGATCGCCGACCCGGACGTGCTCGCCCGCGGCGACGCGGCGGTGGCGGCGCTCGCATCGGGTATCGTCGAGCGCCTGGACCGCGAGGACGTCGCCCTCGACATCGGCGCCTACCGCGACGCCCCGGCCGGCCTGCGGATCTGGTGCGGCGCGACGGTGGAGACGGCCGACCTCGAAGCGCTGACGCCGTGGCTGGACTGGGCGTTCGCGGAGGAGAAGGCGGCACTGGCCCAGGCGGCGTAGCGCACTCGCCGCCGACTCGTCGCGCCGACCGCTTCGCGCGACGCGTATCGTCGTGCGACGAGGCCCACCAGGACGCGCCGCGCCGCCGTCCGCTACGCGTAGACGCTGCGTGACCGATTTCACGCCGCCCCTCGCGAAGCCTCTGCACGACAATGGCGACTGCTTCTTTCGAAGCGGATACGGTGATCATGAGACCGGGCGGCATGCGCAGGCTGGCCGGAAGGTCGCCGTCGATGCCGCCATCGGATTCCGCCCTCCCCCGCGTCAGTCCGCCGTCCTCGCGAGCTCCGCGCAGCAATTCGGCGCGGCGTGCAATCTCCGGATGCGGCGTATCACCGGGTTGCGTCGCTGCGCACTGACGGTGTGGACCGGATCTACGTCGGGCGTGCTTCGGCGCGTCGGTCGACGGCACAACATGAAGACAAAAAACCCCGGCCCTCGCGGAGCCGGGGTTTTCATGTCAGCGGCGCGACCCCGGAGGGCCGCGCCGTTCATTCTCAGTAGTTGTAGGCGCGCTCGCCGTGGTCGGCGATGTCGAGGCCCTCGCGCTCCTCTTCCTGGGTCACACGCAGGCCGATCGTCAGGTCGACAAGCTTGTAGAGGATCGCCGAGCCGATGCCGGACCACAGCAGGGTCAGGCCGACCGCCTCCGCCTGGATGATGAGCTGGCTCACCATGTCGTAGGCGCCGACTGCCAGTTCGCCCGGCTTGGAGGTGTAGTCGGGGATGCCGACGCCACCGAGGTTCGGATCGACCAGGATGCCGGTCGCCAGGGCGCCCAGGATGCCGCCGATGCAATGCACACCGAACACGTCGAGGGAGTCGTCGTAGCCCAACGCGTTCTTCACGGTGGAGCACATCACGAAGCAGACCACGCCGGCCACGAGGCCGAGCACGATCGAGCCCATCGGGCCGGCAAAGCCCGAGGCCGGGGTGACGGCCACGAGGCCGGCTACCGCGCCCGAGAGCATGCCGAGCAGCGACGGCTTGCCCTTGAGCGCCCACTCGGCGAACAGCCACGCCACCGCGGCGCCGCAGGTCGCCACGAAGGTGTTGAGCATCGCCAGCGCGGCGGTGCCGTTGGCCTCGAGGTTCGAGCCGGCGTTGAAGCCGAACCAGCCGACCCACAGCAGCGAGGCGCCGATCATGGTCATGGTCAGCGAGTGCGGGGCGAGCAGGTCGCGGCCGTAACCGATGCGCTTGCCCATGATCAGGCAGCCGACGAAGCCGGCGATGCCCGCGTTGATGTGCACCACGGTGCCGCCGGCGAAGTCGAGGGCACCCTTCTGGAAGAGGAAGCCCGCATCCTTGTTGACCGCGTCGAGCGCCGCCTGGGCGGTCGCCTTCGAGGCGTCGTCGGTGGCGGCGGCCAGCGCTTTGGCGGCGTTGCCGACGGCATCCGGGCCGGCCCAGTACCAGACCATGTGGGCCATCGGGAAGTAGATGAGTGTGACCCAGAGGATCGTGAACACCACCAGGGCGGAGAACTTCATCCGCTCCGCGAAGGCGCCGACGATCAGCGCCGGGGTGATCATCGCGAACGTCATCTGGAAGCACAGATAGGCGTATTCGGGGATCACGACGCCGTTGGAGAAGGTCGCCACCGTCGAGTTGGCGTCGATGCCCTTCAGGAACGCCTTCGACAGGCCGCCGACGAAGTCGTTGATGCCGCCGCCGTTGGTGAAGGCGAGGCTGTAGCCGTAGAACACCCACAGCAGGCCGACGATCGACACGATCGCGAACACCTGGGTCAGCACCGACAGCATGTTCTTGGTGCGCACGAGGCCGCCGTAGAACAGCGCCAGGCCCGGCACGCTCATCAGCAGCACGAGGGCCGCGGAGATCATCATCCAGGCGGTGTCGCCCTTGTTGGGCAGCGGCACGGCCGCGGCGGCCGGCGCCGCGGAGGCGGCTTCCGGAACCGGGGTCTGCGCGAGGGATGGCTCGATCAGGAGGGCGGCGAGCGCCGCGCCTCCCAAGCCGAGCATCAAGGCGTTACGGACTTTCATGGACAGGTGGCTCCGGTCACGATGCGTTGCGCGTTGCGTAAAGGTTGAGGCTGTCGGCGGGCCGGCTCAGAGCGCGTCGGCGTCGGTCTCGCCGGTCCGGATGCGCACCGCCTTCTCGAGGGGCAGCACGAAGATCTTGCCGTCGCCGATCTGGCCGGTGCGGGCCGCCGCCGCGATGGCGTCGATGACGCTGGCGGTCAGGTCGGAGGCGACCGCGACCTCAATCTTGAGCTTGGGCAGGAAGCTCACCGCGTATTCCGCGCCGCGGTAGATCTCGGTGTGGCCTTTCTGGCGGCCGTAGCCCTTCACTTCCGTCACCGTCAGGCCGTGGACGCCGATTCCGGTGAGCGCGTCGCGCACCTCCTCCAGCTTGAACGGCTTGATGATGGCCATCACGATCTTCATGGGCGGCGCCCCCTAACCGAGTCCCTGGGAACCGATGCCATCGCCCGATCCACGCAGCGGCCCGATCCGAGCCGCCCGCCGAGCCGGGCTGGCCCGCGGTTGAGCGGGGCTATTCAAGGACTATGCCACCCGAGCTTGGCAGGGAACTTTTCAGGCGGGCGCGGTTATGCCCAGCAAATAGACCTATCAGGCGAAGCTGTGGGCAGGCCGCGCCGGATGGTTGCCTAGAACACGTGCAAACGATTGATAAATGGGCACATGGCAGCGGTGCAATTCTGCAACGCACGTTGGCGAAGGCGTCTTAATCCTCGGGCGAGGGACGATTCGATCGCTTATGGGCCCCTGTTAGAACCCTATCGCCTCGCGCGCCCGTCGCTCAGTCCGGCGCCGCAGAGCGAAGCCCGAAGCCCAGACACGCAGGTGGCGTAAGTCGTGGAATCGGCCGCGGATCCGAATCCCAGGCGCGGCTTCAGCGCGCCGAGATGACGGCGCAGTTCAGCCGGCCGGCGCCGCCGCGCGGATCGGACGCGAAGATGTGCCGCGCTGTGACCTCATCCCCCGTGGGGTCGAATGAGACCTTCCTGCGCAACGGACGCGACGAGGTTGCCGGCGCGGTCGAAGATCTGGCCGCGGGCGAAGCCGCGCGCGCCGCCGGCGGCGGGGCTGTCCTGAGCATAGAGCAGCCAGTCGTCGATCCGGACCGGGCGGTGGAACCACAAGGCGTGGTCGAGGCTGGCTGCCTGGATGTCGGGGTCGAACACCGAGCTGGCATGCGGGATCAGAGACACGTCGAGCAAGGTCATGTCAGAGGCGTAGGCCAACACCGCACGGTGCAGGGCGGGGTCGTCCGGCAGCGCCGAGGCCGCCCGCAACCAGACATTGAAGACCGGCTCGGGGCGCGACCCATCCTTGCGTCGGGCAATGTAGCGGTCGAGATCGACCGGGCGCAGCTCAATCGGGCGCTCGCGGCCGAAATAGGCGGCGACAGCCTCCGGCATGCCGGCGGCACCGGCGGCCGCCAGCGCCTTGCCGTCGAGGAGGCCGTCCGGCCCGGCCACGTCCGGCATGGTCGGCTGGTGCTCGAACCCGCCCTCGGAGACCTGGTAGGAGATCGTGGTGGCGAAGATCGCCCGCCCGTGCTGGATCGCCTTGACCCGCCGGGTGGTGAAGCTGCGCCCGTCGCGGATGCGCTCGACCTCGTAGACGATCGGCGCGCGGGGATCGCCCGGCAGCATAAAATAGGCGTGGAGCGAATGGGCCGGCCGGTCGTCCGGCACCGTGCGGGTGGCGGCCACGAGGGCCTGCGCCACCACCTGGCCCCCAAACACCCGGCGCCAGCCGGTCTTCGGGTTCTGGCCGCGGAACAGGTCGACCTCGAGGCGTTCGAGGTCGAGGATGGCGATGAGCTCGGCGACCGCGTCGGTCATCGCGTCGGTGGTGGCGTCGGTCATGAGTCGCGGGGTTTCCGTTCGTCGTCCAAACGCGACATAGGCCTTTCGGGCAGAGCGATCCACGCGCTCGGCCCCCAGATCGGAGATCCGTGACGATGACGGCCCAGACGCCCCGCCCCGGCAGCCGCAGCCTCCTGATCGCCGGAGGCGGCCTCGCCAGCCTCGCCCTGGCCTTCGCACTCAAGCAGGCCCACGGGCCGGCTCTGGCCGTGACCGTGATCGACCCGCACGGCGCCGACCCCGCACGGCACCGCGGCCGCGCCTACGCGCTGGCAGCGGGTGGGCGGCGGATGCTGACGCAGCTCGGGCTGTGGGAGCGAATCGCGGCCTCCGCCGAGCCGATCGCCGAGATGGTGATCTCCGACAGCCGATTGGCCGACCCGGTGCGGCCGGTGTTCCTGACCTTCGGGCGGGAGGAGGAGGACCAGGCCGACCGGGCGGTGGGCGAGCCTTTCGCCCACATGGTCGAGGCCGAGCCCCTGGCGCGCGCGCTGTCCGAGGCCTGCCTGGACGGGGGCGTCGCGATCGTCACAGGGGGCGTGGTGCGGGCGCTGCCTGATGGCGTGGCGATCCGGACGGAGCTAACCACGGGCGAGAGCCTCCGGGCCGACCTGCTGGTGGCCGCCGACGGCGCGCGTTCCCGCCTGCGGGAGGCTGCGCGGATCGGCTGGGTGGGCTGGTCCTATCCGCAGGTCGGGATCGTGGCCACGATCGGGCATACCCGGCCGCACCAGGGCCGAGCCTTCGAGCACTTTTTGCCCGCCGGCCCCTTCGCGATCCTGCCCCTGCGGGACGGCGGCACGCTGGGCCACCGCTCCTCGATCGTCTGGACCGAGCGGGCCGACGAGGCCGACGCGCTGCTCTCGGGCGAGCCCGACGAGGTGCTGGCCGAGATCGAGCGGCGGTTCACCCTGGATCTTGGAATGCTGGCCCTGGAGCACAGCCCGAGCCGGCACCCGCTGGCCTTCGGCATCGCCCGGGCGTTCCGGGCCGACCGGCTGGCGCTGCTCGGCGATTCCGCCCACGTCATCCACCCGATTGCCGGCCAGGGCCTCAATCTCGGCCTGGCGGACGCCGCGGCTTTGGCCGAGGCGGTGACCGGCGCCCTGCGGCTCGGGCTCGATCCCGGCAGCCCGGACGTGCTGCAGGCCTATGAGCGCGCCCGCCGGTTCGACAGCTTCGCCATGGCGGCAGCCACCGACGGGCTGAACCGGCTGTTCTCCAACGACGCCCTGCCGCTGCGGCTCGCGCGCGACCTCGGCCTCGGGATCGTCGACCGCCTGCCCGGTCTCAAGCGGTTCTTCATCGGCGAGGCCGCGGCCTCACGGGGCACGCGGCCCCGGCTGATGCGCGGCGAGGCGCTGTAGAGTCAGGCGGGCCGGCGCTCGCTCACCCAGCGGGCCGCGTCGGCCCGGGGGGCGACCACATCGGTGTCGGTGCGCAGCTGCGGGCTGTAGGCCGGGTCGTCGGTCAGCACGTCGTGCCAGCGGCGCAGGAAACGGGAGATCTGGGAGCCCGGGGCGAAGCTGGTCTGCCGCGAGGCGCTCTCGTGGTGCGCCATCTCGGCGAACGGCGTGTAGACGATCCGGTAGCCGAGCATCCGCAGCTTGAAGCACAGATCGACGTCGTTGAAGTCGAGCGCAAAACTCTCGTCGAAGCCGTCGACCGCTTCCAGCACCGCCTTGCGGGTGGCGAACAGCGCGCCGGTCACCGACGAGCAGTCGCGCTGCGCCAGCGCCCAGTCGCCGTAGGTCGGCTCGGCCGCGTCGCGGTTGTACCAGGGGTGGGCGCAGACGTCGAAGATGCCGCCGAACATGCCGGCGTGCTGGATCTTGCCGCTCGGGAACAGCAGCCGCCCGCCGACGCCGCCGACGCCGCGGTCGAGCGCGAAGGTCAGCAGCGCCTCGATCCAGCCGGGGCGGCGCACAACGAGGTCGTCGTTCATCAGGATGACGAGGTCGGTCTCGGCGGCGCGCCAGAGGGTGTTCATCTTGGCCGCGTAGTTGAAGGGCGCGCCCTCGGGCCGGGTGGTGAGCAGGCGGGTCACCGCGAACCGGTCGGACCGGCCGCGATAGATCGCGTCGTCGGCCTTGTCGTCGCCGATCAGCACCCGGATCCGGTCGGCCGGGTAGCTGCTGCGGGCGAGGCTGTCGAGGAGGGTGATGACGTGCGGCTTGGCGCCCGCGATCGGGCTCCCGTCCTCGTTCCGGGGCCGGGTCTGGGCGGTGGGCACCACCAGGGTCACGAGCGGGCGCGCATCGAGGCTGCGGCGGATCTCCAGCGTGTCCGGGGTCAGGCCCGGGGCGGTGCGCAGGGGCGCGCCCGAGCCCTGGAACCAGCGGTCGAGCACGTCGGCGCGGGCGGCGCGCTTCGCCTTCGGACGGACGAGCGGCGAGGCGATCAGCGTCTGCGGGATCCGGTCGATGCCGATGCCCGCCGAGAGCGCGTCGAGCAGCAGCCGGAACCAGGCGGCGTTGCCGGTACGCCGGCCGAAATCCGGGGTCAGGCCTGCCAGGGCCGAGACGCGGATCACCAGCGGGAAGCCGATATAGTCGTCGGCCATGAGGAGCGCCGGGTTGAAGGCCGGCTTGCAATGGACGCTGCGGACCTGGCCCGCGCCGTCCATCACGGCGTCGTCGCCGTAGAAGATGCCGATATCCGGCCGCTCGGCCATCGCGGCGAGGATCGATGCGAACAGCTCCGGATGCAGATCGCACGCCGCCGGGGCCACGAACACGACCCGGCAGGCGGGCAGCTGGCCGGCGGCGACTTGGCCGAGCTTGCGGTCGTCGACCGGGTGGAAGCGCTCGTCGAGGGGCAGCGGCAGGATCGCGTCCGGCCAGGCGCGCGCGCTCCAGGAGGCCGACGGGGCCGGGACCGGCTTCTTGTTCAACACGGATCGCGTCTCCCGGGCGTCAGGTACGTTCGACTCGATTGGGCATCATCTTTTTTTCGAAAGCCGGCGACCACCTTTCGGGATGATGCTCGAGGAGGCGGGACAGGCTCGCCTCCATGGCGGCGGCCACCGCGCCGATCGACAGGCGCTCGCGGATCCGGGCGCGGGCGGCGGCACCGATCCGCGCGGCATCGCCGCTCGCCACCGCCCGGGCGGCGTCGGTGAGCGCGCGGGCGAGGTCGGCCTCGTCCACCTGCCCCCATTCGGCGCCGCGCAGATACGGCCCGTAGGTCTGGTCCAGGGCGGCGATCTCGGCCTTCACCGGGAAGCCGCAGGTGGCGTCGAGGAAGTCGCGGCTGCCGCCGTAATCGGTGGCGACCACGACCTTGCCCATCTCCATCGCCTCGGCGATCGTCAGGCCGAAGCCTTCCGAGGAATGCGACGAGGCATAGACCGCGCAGAGCTCGAACAGGGCGCCGAGCTCGTTCTGGGACAGCGGCTGGTCGATCACCACCACGTCTCCGGCCTTGCCGACGAGGTCGAGCAGCTTCTTGCCCTCGTCGGGCAGGTCGAACACGTGCTTGGTCTTGAGCACGAGCTGCCAGCCGGATTGCGCCAGCCCCGCCGCCCGGAACGCGCGGATCAGCGCGTGCGGATTCTTGCGGGCGAGGTAGCTCGACCCGTCGAAGGCGTAGAGGATGACCTTTTTGGCCGGGTCGATGGAGAACGCCTTGCGCAGGTTGGCCTTGGCGGCGGCGCTCGCCGGCTCGCCGGGCTCGTTCTCGACCACGTAGGGCACGACATCGACCGGGATGTCGGTGATCTGGCGGAAGATCGCGGCGCAGAACTCCGTGGGCGCCCAGATCGCGTCGAGGCCGTCCACGGTGGGCAGCCAGCCCCCGGGCACGTGCGAGGTCTCCCAGACGAACAGCCCGATCTTGAGCCGGGCGCTCGCGGCGATGTCGAGCTGGCGCTTGCTCATCAGGGAGTGCCAGCTGTCGCCGTTGAAATGGACCAGGGCGACGTCCGGCGCGCCCGAGAAGGTCCGGGCCTGCCAGCCCGGCCCGACCCGGGCATGGACGTGGAACGACCGCTCCATCGGATGCACGTTCAGGGCGAACGGCGCCCGGTGCAGCGCCCGCACGTAGCTGCGCGCCGCGACGCCGAGCCCGTTGGCGTAGTTCATCGGCGAGACGTAGGAGACGCGCAAGGGCCGCTCCGGCGCCTTCGGCCTGCGCAGGTCGGCCCAGACCTTGGGGCCGGGATACGTGAAGGTCTGGTCGAGCCGGTCGAGGTCGAAGCCGCGCTCGCCGATGGCCTCGCGCACCGCCGCGCCGCCGATCGCGGCGTGCTCGCCCAGGAGCGAGCGCTTCACGAACGGGAAGCCCTGGGTCAGCATGTTCTCCCAGTCGAACAGGGTGCGGTTGTTGCGCGGGTCGTTGACGAGCGTCATGTGCTTGTTCTGGGCCGAGAACAGGCTGCGCATGCCGAGCCCCGCGGCCCGCATCCGTCCTGAGAAGGTCAACTCGTACTCGGTGATGACTGTGTTCTTGTCCGGCCAGTTTGCCACCGACTGGATGAAGTGGTTGAACGCGTAGGAGGACACGCAGCGCTTCTTCAGGGCCAGGAAGAAGCTTTGCAGGTGGTGGCTGTAGTAGAAGTTGTCGGCGAGTCCGATCACCGCCTCCGGGTAGGCATCGATCTTCGCCAGCATCCCCGCGAAGTCGCCGCTGTCGAGGGGGCCGACCAAGCTGTCGTTGGCGAGATACAGGGTCTCGGAATCGAGCAGGTCGTCGTCCTCAAGGAGGACATGGGCCCAGGCGGCGAAATCGAAGCCGGTGTTTTCGCGCAGGTAGGCCGAGGCGCAGAGCTTCAGGATCGCCTCCGGCACCGCGGTCTTGTGCTGGTCGGCCGCGATGATGAGCACGATGTCGATGCCGTTCTCGGCAAACGCCCGCAGGTAGGGCTCGACATGGCCGCGGATGCGCCCCTCCGGCGCGTGGGTGATGAACAAGGCCGTGCGGCCGTGCCGGCGCGGCTCCCGCTTCAGGCAGGACAGCCGGGCGTCGGCGGCCTCCGGAACGGCGGTGCCGGCGACCCGGCGGGTCAGCCGCCCCGCCTCGAGCCCGGTGATGACGTAGTCGACCAGGGGGTTGAGCCCGAGCGCCGCGACCCGGGGGTAGCGGGCGAGGTACCAGGGCGCGTCGAAGCGCGGGGACGGGCTCGTGCGCCGGCCGTTGTCGGCCAGGAAGTGCGCAAGCGGATTGGCATCCGTCTCGTCGTCGGCGAGATAGGTTTCGGTGTACCAGCGCGTATCGAACCAGGGGCCGGGATCGAGCCCCTCCCGGGCGCCGTGCTCCAGGAAGTGCACCAGCGGGTTGAGGCTGTCGGCGCGCACCGCCGCCGATTGGGCGGCGTACCAGTCGGGGTCGAACAGGGGATGCGGGGCGTAGCGGCGGTAGCCGCCCGCCATCACGTAATGCTCCAGCGGCTCGAGCCCGCTGGTCTCGGCCTCAGGGCAGCGCCCGCGGTAGAACTCCGCGTCGAAGATCCCGGAGCGGCGGATCAGGTCGACGTGCCGCGACAGCCCGGCGAATTCCTCGGGGGTGCGCAGATAGCCCTGCTTCCGCCCGGTCTCGAAATAGTGACTGAGCGCGATGCCGCCCGCCTCCCGGGCATCGGGGTAGCGCGACCGGTACCAGGCGGAATCGAACAGTGGCGACGGGTCGGTGTCGGGGCTTTTCAGGAAGTGGAAGAACGCCCGGGCGCGGGCGTCGGCGCCGCCGAGATAGCGCTGCGCGTACCAGTCCGGGTCGAACAGCGGGTTGGGGGCGATGCCGGCATCGGCGCCGCGCTCGACGTAGTGGATGAGCGGGTTCACGCCCTCGGCGCGCAGGCCCGGGACGGCGTCGAGGTAGCGGTCGCCGTGGAACAACGGCGACGGCCAGCGCCCCTCCCGCCCGCCATGGACCGCGTAGTGCACGAGCGGGTCGATCCCCTCGCCGACCACGTCGGGATAGCGCCGCCCGTACCAGGCCGGATCGAACAGGCCCGAGGCCTTCACGGCCGCCACGAGATCCGCTTGCCGGGGCTCGCTCGTCCGCCGCCGCTTCAGGCGCCGGGCCAGAGGGCGCGTGAGGGACCGCGCGGGCCCGGCGACGAACACATCTCGAAGGCGCATGGTGAGTACCGGATACGCGGGAGGCCCGCTGTGCTGCCTACGCCGCAATCCGCGAGAGACATCAGGGTGTTCAGCCGGTCGCCCCGGCCTCGCGGGCCTTCCTACTGGTCCGGCTCGCCCGAGCCAAGGGCCGGGGTAGTTTGGGCCGGGGTAGTTTGGGCCGGGGCAGGTTGGGCCCGGACAGATCGGACCGAGGCAGGTTCACGCAGACGGCAGCGGCATCGCGGCGGGGCCGACGGATGCCGGAGCGCGTGCTAGAGGGGGCGCCGTCGATCCAGCCGGCACCGCCGCAGCGGCCGCCCCGCCCCGTGCCGCAACCTATGGAGCCTACCCTTATGAGTGAACGCATCATCCTCCGCGCCGGCGAGGCGCTCGTGGCGGGCGGCCCGCCGAACACCGCGTCCGAGCCGGAGGTCATCATCGGCGAGCTGGACGGCCCCGTCGGCACCGCGATCGCGACGCTGACGGGCGACCAGGTGGTCGGCCACAGCCGCGTCTTCGCGCTCCTCAACACCGACATCATGGTTCGGCCGGTAACGCTCTGCGTCTCCAAGGTCAGCGTGACCGAGAGCAAGTACACCTCGATCCTGATGGGCACGGTGCAGTTCGCCATCGCCAACGGCGTGCTCGACGCCGTGCGGGCCGGCTACATCCCCAAGGAGAAGGCCAACGACCTCGGCATCATCTGCTCGGTCTGGCTGAGCCCCGGCGTGATCCAGGCCGAGACGGTGGACCACAAGGCGCTGTTCGAGATCCAGCGCAAGGGCATGACCGAGGCGATCCGCAAGGCCATGACCAACGAGCCGTCGATCGACTGGCTGCTCGAGAACCAGGACAAGATCGTGCACAAGTATTACACGATGGGTCTCGAAGGTAAGATCTGACCCGCGCGCTAAACAAACAGTCCCGGGAAGCGGTGGCGGACCAAACGACTTCGCTCCCGGGCATCGGCCAGCGCAAAATGTAAGGGTGTGCGGCTTCCTGGAGGGGGCGCCCCCGAAGCTGGTACCCGACGTTGCATTGCCGCGCGGATCCCACCGCGAACCGGCGTGCGGCGATCCCGACCTTGCCAGCCCGGTGCGAACGGCCCCACATTGACCGGATGACCGGCGGGGCACCTTGGGTACCTCGCACAGGAGACGGACAACGGCATGACGCAGGCGATCAGCCCGGCCACCAGCCTCGACGACGGCATCGTGGCCACCGCGGAGAGCTGCCTCGCCGCCGTGGGTCAGGCGCGGGACGCGATCCACGGGGTGATCTTCGGCCAGGAGAAGGTCGTCGATCTCGCCCTCGTGACGATCCTGGCCGGCGGCCACGGCCTGCTCGTCGGCCTGCCGGGGCTCGCCAAGACCAAGCTGGTCGAGACGCTGGGCACCGTGCTCGGCCTCGATGCGCGGCGCGTGCAGTTCACCCCGGACCTGATGCCGTCCGACATCCTCGGCACCGAGATCCTGGAGGAGGATGCCGAGCGCCGCAGGGCGTTCCGGTTCGTGCAGGGGCCGGTCTTCACCCAGCTCCTGATGGCCGACGAGATCAACCGGGCGAGCCCACGCACGCAATCGGCCCTGCTCCAGGCGATGCAGGAGGGCCACGTCTCGGTGGCCGGCGTCCGCCACGACCTGCCGCGGCCGTTCCACGTGCTCGCCACCCAGAACCCGATCGAGCAGGAGGGCACCTACCCGCTGCCCGAGGCGCAGCTCGACCGCTTCCTGCTGGAGATCGATGTCGGCTATCCCGACCGCGCCGCCGAGCGCCGCATCCTGATCGAGACCACCGGCATCGACGAGGTGCGCCCGCACGCTATGATGTCCACCGACCAGTTGCTCACCGCCCAGCGCCTGGTGCGCCGGCTCCCCGTGGGCGAAGCCGTGGTGGAGGCGATCCTCGACCTCGTGCGCGCCGCCCGGCCCGACGGAGGCGATCCGCTGGTGAAGGACAAGCTGCTCTGGGGGCCCGGCCCCCGCGCCAGCCAGGCGTTGACGCTGGCCGCCCGCGCCCGCGCCCTGATCGAGGGCCGGGTCGCGCCCTCGGTGGCCGACGTGAAGGCCCTGGCGGAGCCGGTGCTCAAGCACCGGATGGCGCTCAGCTACACCGCCCGCGCCGACGGCGAGACGATCGAGGGCCTGATCGGCAAGCTCGCGGAGAAACTCTGATCTTGGTCGCCACCCACGCCCTCGACGCAGGCAGGCGCAGCCCCGGCCGGCGCGAGAGTGAGGGCGCGACGGCCCTCTCCGAAAGGATGCCCCGCCTCGTGCTGGAGGCGCGGCGGGTATCGAGCCTGCTGGCCCACGGCCTGCATGGTCGCCGCCGGGCCGGGCCGGGCGAGAGCTTCTGGCAGTTCCGCCCCTTCGTCACCGGTGAGGCCGCCGCGCGGGTCGACTGGCGCCGCTCGGCCCGGGACGACCGGCTCTACGTACGCGAGCGGGAATGGGAGGCGGCCCACAACATCTGGCTGTGGATGGACCGCTCCGCGTCGATGGGGTTTTCGTCCGACCTGGCCTCGGCGTCCAAGATCGAGCGGGCCCTGGTCCTCGGGCTGGCGCTGGGCGACGCCTTCGTGGAGGGCGGCGAGCGTGTCGGGCTCCTGGGGTTGACCCGGGCGACGGCATCGCGGGGCATCGTCGAGCGGATGATCCAGGCGCTGGTCGCCGACAAGGCGGGCCTGGAGCAGGACCTACCGCCCCGGGCGAGCCCGGCGCGCTTCGACGAGGTCGTTCTAATCGGCGACTTCCTCACCGATCCCGCCCGGATCGCGACCGCGGTCCAGGCCCTGGCCGGACGGGGCAGCCGCGGCCACCTGCTGATGGTCGTGGACCCGATCGAGGAGACCTTCCCGTTCTCGGGCCAGGCCGTGCTGCACGACCTCGAAGGCGGGCTCAGCCTCGATATCGGCGACGCCGATTCCTGGGGCGTCCGCTACCGCGCCCGAATCGCGGAGCATCGCGCCGCCCTGCAGGCGATCGCCCGCCAGCAGGGTTGGACACTCACCCTTCACCGCACCGACCGCCCGGCGAGCGAGGCGGCCCTGCGGCTCGCCACGCTGATCGCCGCGCGCGGCCCGGAGTGAGGCCGCCATGCTCGGTCTGACCTTCGCGGCGCCCCTGGCGCTCGCCGCCCTGATCGGCCTGCCGGCCCTGTGGTTCCTGCTGCGGGTGACGCCGCCGCGGCCCCGGCGGATCGACTTCCCGCCGCTCAAGCTCGTCGCCGACCTGATCCCGCAGCGGCAGACGCCGGCACGCACACCGCCCTGGCTGCTGCTCCTGCGCCTGCTGATCGCCGCCGCGTTGATCCTCGCGGTGGCAGGCCCGGTCTGGAATCCTGGTGGCGTCGGAGCCGGTGGCGGCCGCAGCGCGCTCCTCGTGCTACTCGACAACGGCTTCGCCGCCGCCCACGATTGGCGCGACCGGTTGCGGGTCGCCACAGACGCCGTGGAGGGTGCGGCCCGGGACGGCCGGCCGGTGGCGGTGATCGGCCTGGCCGAGCCGCCCGCGGCCTTCGAGGCCAAGACCCCGGCCGCGGCCCTGGAACGCCTGCGTGCCCTGGCGCCCCGCCCGATCCTGCCGACCCGCGACGCGCATCTGACCAGCATCGGGACGTTCCTGGAGAAGAACCGCGGCGCAGGGCTCGTCTGGATCAGCGATGGCGTCGCCGGAGCGAGCGACGAGCGCTTCGCCAAGGGCTTGGCCGACCTCGTGGGCGGCAGCGGCGCCGCCCTGACGGTGTTGCGCGCCGACAGGCCTCCGGCCCTGGCCCTCACCGCCGCGGAGACCGGCGGCACCCTCACCGTCCGGGCCCTGCGCGCAGCCCCGAACGGGCGCGACGCCGGCGTGATCCGGGCGCTCGACCAGAAGGGCTTGCCGCTCGCCGAGCGCGACATCGCCTTCGCGGCCGACGCCACCGAGGCGACGGCGACGTTCGAGATGCCGGTGGAACTGCGCAACAGCATCAGCCGCCTGGAGATCGCCGGTGAGCGCTCGGCCGGGGCCGTGGTGCTGCAGGACGAGCGCGGCAAGCGCCGCCGGGTCGGCCTGGTGTTCGGCGGCACCCTCGACCAGGCCCAGCCGCTTCTGGCGCCGACCTACTACCTCGCCCGGGCGCTCCAACCCTTCGCGGACGTGCAGGAGGCGCGCGGCGCCAAGGGTACGGCGGAATCGATCAACCAGCTCCTCGACAACCAGGTCTCGGTGCTGGTGCTCGCCGATGTCGGCGCGCTCGACGAGAAGACCACGGCCCGGGTCGAGAGCTTCGTGAAGGCCGGCGGCATGCTGCTGCGCTTCGCCGGCCCGCGGCTCGCGGCCGGCAACGACCCGCTCGTGCCAGTCCGCCTGCGCCGGGGAAACCGGACGCTCGGCGGCACCCTCTCCTGGGACAGCCCCAAGACCCTGGCGCCGTTCCCGCCCGAGAGCCCCTTCGCGGGCCTGACGCCGCCGGCCGATATCGGCGTGCGCCGCCAGATCCTGGCCGAGCCGGACGGCGACCTGCCGAACCGGACCTGGGCCTCCCTGCAGGATGGCACGCCGATCGTCACCGCGCAGAAGCGCGGCCAGGGCACGTTGGTGCTGTTCCACGTCACCGCCGACACGACCTGGTCGAACCTGCCGCTCTCGGGGCTGTTCATCGACATGCTCCGGCGCGTGGTCGGCTTGGCCGGCACGGCAGCGCCCCCCGCGGGCGAAGCCAGTCGCGCATCCGCCGTGGTGCTCGCCCCTCGGGTGACACTGGACGGGTTCGGCGCGCTCGGCTCGCCACCCGCTTCGGCCACCGCGGTGGCGGCCGATTACGCCGACCGGGGGAACACCGAGCACCCGCCGGGCTTCTACGGACCGGCCGACGGCGGCATCAGCGTCAACGCCCTGAAGCCCGACGACCGCCTGAAACCCCTCGACACCGCAGCGCTCGACGGCGCCCGGATCGGAACCCTCGCCGGAGCCGAGACCCTGGACCTGCGCCCGACCCTGTTCACCATGGCGCTGCTGCTGCTCGCCCTCGACACGCTTGCGGGCCTGTGGCTCGGCGGCTTCCTGCGCCGCTCCGCCTGGGCGAGCCGTCTGCGCGGACGCCCGGCGGCGTTGGCCGTCGCGGGCCTCGTGCTGTTCGCCGCCCTCCCGGCACAGCCGCTGCGCGCCGAGGAACCGGCGGCCAACCGGCCGAACGGCATCGAATCCGCCCTCGTCACCCGGCTGGCCTACGTGATCACCGGGGACGCCGCCGTCGATGAGGCAAGCCGGACCGGCCTGTCCGGCCTGACCCAGATGCTCGCCTCGCGCACCGCCCTGGAGCCGGGTGAGCCCGCCGGGATCGATCCGGCCAAGGACGAGCTCGCCTTCTACCCGCTGATCTACTGGCCGATCGCACCTTCGCGGCCCCAGCCCTCGGAGACGGCGATCCGCAAGATCGACGCGTTCATGCGCAACGGCGGCACGGTCCTGTTCGACACCCGGGACGCGCTCACCGCCCGCCCGGGCGGACCGCCCTCCCCGGAGGGAGCCTACCTCCGCAAGATGCTGGCGACCCTGGAGGTGCCGGAGCTGGAGCCGGTGCCCCTCGACCACGTGTTGACCAAGGCGTTCTACCTGGTCGACAGCTTTCCCGGCCGCTACGCCACCGGCCAGACCTGGGTCGAGGCGCTGCCCCCCGCCGCCGAAGGCGCCGAGCGCCGCCCGGCCCGGGCCGGCGACGGCGTCAGCCCGATCATCATCACCGGCAACGACCTCGCCGCCGCCTGGGCGGTGGGCCGCCGCGGCGAACCGCTCTACCCGGTGGTCGGCGGCGACCAGCGCCAGCGCGAGATGGCCTTCCGGGGCGGCGTGAACATCGTGATCTACACGCTCACCGGTAACTACAAGGCGGATCAGGTCCACGTGCCCGCGCTGCTGGAGCGGCTGGGGCAGTGATTTCCTTGGACAACCAGCGAAGCGCCGAAGGCCCTCCCCCCTCTGCAGGTAACGAGCGGCACGAGCTCGATGCGCGGGTGCTGATGCAGGCCGCGACGCGCTCCCTCTCCCGTACGGGAGACGGAACCTGCGTTTTCCGCGCTCACGCCACGACGACGGCGGCGGTTGCAACCTGCGAAGCCCGTAACTTTGCGGATGGAAGAAGCCCCCGCATCACGAAACCGGAGCGCTCCGCCCCATGCTGAGCCTCAGCTTCACCCCCCTCCTCCCGTGGCCGGTCCTCGCCGCCCTCGGGCTCGTCGTCGTCGTCCTGGCTCTGCTCGCCTTCGTGGCGCGGGGCCGGACCGCCCTGCTGCGCGCGCTGGTGCTCGCCCTGGTGCTGGCCGCCCTCGCCAACCCCGCCCTGGTGCGGGAAGACCGCGAGCCGGTGAAGGACATCGCGGCGATCGTGGTCGACCGCTCCGGATCGCAGGCGCTCGGCGACCGGCCGCAGATGACCGATGCGGTCCGGGCCGAGTTGCAGCGCCGCTTCGGCGCGCTCACCAACATCGAGCCCCGCTTCATCGATGTGCCCGACGCAAAGGACGGCGACGACGGCACCAAGCTGTTCACGGCGCTGGGCCAGGCGTTGGCCGACGTGCCGCCCGAGCGGCTGGCCGGCATCGTGATGCTCACCGACGGCGTGGTCCACGACATCCCATCCTCGATGGCGCAAATCGGCATCAAGGCGCCGCTCCACGTCCTCGTCACCGGCCATCCGGACGAGCGCGACCGCCAGATCAAGCTTCTGGAGGCGCCGCGCTTCGGCATCGTCGGCAAGGATCTCACGATCCGCGCCGAGGTGATGGAGCGCGGCGGCACCGGCCATGCGGTCGTCACGATCCGCCGCGACGGCGAGGAGATCGGCCGGCGGGACGTACCCACCGACAAGCCGTTCGTTCTGACCACCCGGATCGAGCATGGCGGCCCGAACGTGGTCGAGATCGAGGTCGAGCCACTCCCGGGCGAACTCACCACGGTCAACAACCGCGCGGTCCTGCCGATCGAGGGCATCCGGGAGAAGCTCCGGGTACTGCTGGTCTCCGGCGAGCCGCACCAGGGTGAGCGGACCTGGCGCAACCTGCTGAAATCAGACGCTAACGTCGACCTCGTGCACTTCACCATCCTGCGCCCGCCGGAGAAGCAGGACGGGACGCCGATCTCCGAATTGTCCCTGATCGCGTTCCCGACCCGCGAGCTGTTCGTTCAGAAGATCAAGGATTTCGATCTGATCATCTTCGACCGCTACGCCAACCAGAGCGTGCTGCCGCAGGCCTATTTCGACAACATCGTCCGCTACGTCCGCGAAGGCGGCGCGCTGCTCGTCGCCGCCGGCCCCGAATATGCCGGGCCGGCGAGCCTGGCCCGCACGCGGCTCGCCGGCATCCTGCCGGGCGATCCGGACGGGCGCGTGGTCGAGCGCCCCTACAAGGCGACCCCGACGCAAGTCGGCCAGCGCCACCCGGTCACCCGCGACCTGCCGGGCTCCGACGCGAACCCGCCCGCCTGGGGCGACTGGCTGCGCATCGTCCAGGCCCGCACCCGGCCCGGCATTCAGCCGATCCTGTCCGGCGCCGAGGGGCTGCCCCTGCTCGCCCTGTCGCGCGAGGACAAGGGCCGCGTCGCGCTGCTGCTGTCCGACCATGCCTGGCTCTGGGCGCGGGGCTACCAGGAGGGCGGCCCCTATCTGGATCTGCTGCGCCGCCTGGCGCACTGGCTGATGAAGGAGCCGGCCCTCGAAGAGGAGGCCCTTCGGGCACAGACCACCGGCCGCGGCCGCGAGGTGCGGGTCGAGCGCCAGACCATGGCCGAGCAGGTCGAGCCGGTCACCGTCACCGGGCCGACCGGCAAGGTCACGACGCTGACCCTCAAGCCCGGCGAGCCCGGCCTGTTCACCGCCACCTTCGACGCGGAGACCCTGGGGCTGCACACCCTGCGCTCGGGCAACCTCGTGGCCTTCGTCAGCGTCGGCCCGGCGAACCCGCGCGAGCTCGCCGACGTGTTCAGCGATACCGAGCGGCTGAAGGCGGTGGCCGAAGGCTCCGGCGGCTCGATCCGCCGGGTCGCGGATGCCGGCGGCACCACCCAGGTGCCGCGGCTCGCCACCGTGCGCAGCGGCCGCCTGGCCGGCGGAGACTGGATCGGCTTCCGCCCCAGCGACAGCGCCAACATCCGCGGTGTCGAGGTCTACCCGCTGGCGCTGGGCCTCGCCGCCCTCGCAGCGCTCGCCGCCGCCGTGCTCGCGATGTGGCTGGTCGAGGGCCGCCGCGGGCGTGCGGTTTAAGTTTTTGTGACTCGGCGTCTCGCCACCGCCTCCCCAACCGCGACGCTTTCCCTCCCCCCTCTGCGGGGGAGGGTGGGCCCTGCGTCAGCAGGGGTCGGGAGAGGGGCAGCGCGACGGTTCAGGATGAAGCAACCGTTGCGCCCTTTCCAGAAACGTTGCTCCCCTCTCCCGACCCGCTTCGCGGGCCACCCTCCCCCGCGGAGGGGGGAGGGCGTGGCGCGGATCCAGCCCGCCTCAAGAAGCCCCACGCCGCAGGTGACGTCACGGTCGCGCACCGACCGGCAAAGAAGCGGCCTCGACGCCCGGGCCGCACCCGGCCTAAGACCCTTCGGAAGCCCGAATTCCCGCACCGCCTGGTGCGATGACATGGAGATAGCCTGCCCGTGACTGGACGCCTCCTTGCCGCCACGCTCTGCATCGCCTGTCTCCAGTTCGCCCCCGCCCGCGCGCAGGAACCGGCGGCGAGCGCGGCCGCCACGGAGGCGGCGATCCCGGCTGCTACCGGCCAGTGGACCCACGCGATCACGCTGATGGGCGAGCCCAAATACGGCCCCGGCTTCAAGCATTTCGACTACGCCGACCCGGCCGCGCCCAAGGGCGGCATGGTGCGCCTCGGCATGCAGGGCGGGTTCGACAACTTCAACATGATCGTCTCGGGCCTGAAGGGCGACCTCGAAGGCGGCGTGCTGCAGATCTACGATACGCTGATGACCGAATCCTCGGACGAGCCGTTCACGTCCTACGGCCTGCTGGCCGAGGCGGTCCGGGTCGCCCCCGATCTCGGATCGGTCTCGTACCGCCTGCGCGACGACGCCCGCTGGCATGACGGCCAGCCGATCACCCCCGAGGACGTGGTCTGGTCCTACGGCGTGCTGAAGGCCAACAGCCCATTCTACGCCGCCTATTATCAGACGGTCGCCAAGGCCGAGGCGACCGGGCCGCACGAGGTGACCTTCACGTTCACCGAGACGGGCAATCGCGAATTGCCGCAGGTGATCGGCCAGTTGCGGGTGCTGCCCAAGCACTGGTGGACGGGCAAGGACGCCAACGGCAAGCCGCGCAGCCCGACCGAGACCACCCTGGAGCCGCCGCTCGGCTCCGGCCCCTATCGGCTCGCCAAGTTCGAGCCGGGCCGCAGCGTCACCTACGCCCGCGTGCCGGATTACTGGGGCAAGGACCTGCCCGTGAATGTCGGGCGGTACAATTTCGACACCGAGCGCCACGAGTACTTTCGCGACGGTACCGTTCTGGTCGAGGCCCTGAAGGGCGACCTCTACGACTTCCGGGCCGAGAACATCGCCCGCAATTGGGCGACCGCCTACGACGATTTCCCGGCCGTCAAGGAAGGGCGCCTGATCAAGGAGGCGTTCCCAGAACGCGGCATGGGCATCATGCAGGCCTTCGCGTTCAACACGCGACGGGACAAGTTCAAGGATCCCCGGGTCCGCCGGGCGTTCAACCTGGCACTCAACTTCGAGGAGATGAACAAGAACCTGTTCTATGGCCTCTACAAGCGGATCAACTCCTACTTCTTCGGCTCGGAACTAGCGTCCTCGGGCCTGCCCGAGGGGCAGGAGAGAGAGATCCTGGAGAGCGTCAAGGACAAGATCCCGGCTTCGGTCTTCACCGCGTCCTATGCCAACCCGGTCAACGAGAACCCGGAGGCCGTGCGGAAGAACCTGCGTGAGGCCGTGGGGCTGTTGCGCGAGGCCGGCTACGAGCTGCGCGGCGGCAAGATGGTCAACAAGACGACCGGCGAAGCGCTGACCGTCGAGTTCCTGGAGTTCCAGAACGCGTTCGAGCGGGTGATCCTGCCCTTCGCGGCGCAGCTGAAGCTGATCGGCATCGATGCGACGATGCGGGTGATCGACGCCGCGCAGTACCAGAACCGGATCCGCGACTTCGACTTCGACATCACCACCAACGCCTGGGGCGAGTCGCTGTCGCCGGGCAACGAGCAGCGCGAGTTCTGGGGCTCGGCGGCGGCCGACAAGTCGGGCTCGCGCAACCTGATCGGGATCAAGGATCCCGGGATCGACGCGCTGATCGAGAAGGTCATCTATGCCAAGGATCGGGCCGGGGTGATCGCCGCGACCAAGGCCCTCGACCGGGTGCTGCTGGCCCACGATTACGTCGTGCCGCAATGGTCGGCGAGCGAGCAGCGGACCCTGCGCTGGAACCGGTTCAGCCACCCCGCCGTCCTGCCGCGCTACGCCGGCTCCGGCTTCCCGACGACCTGGTGGTACGACGAGGCGCGCGCCGCCAAGACCGGGGCCCCGCGGTGACGGGCCGGTCCTGGCGGCCGAGCCGGCGCGGCCTCATCCTCGGCGCCGGCGCGCTCGCCGCGATCCGTCCCGCCTGGGCCGACGGCGAGGAGCGCCACGGCCTGTCGAGCTTCGGCGAGCTGAAATACGGCCCCGGCTTCGAGCATTTCGACTACGTGAACCCGATCGCCCCCAAGGGCGGCCGGTTCTCGACACAGCTCGCCGGCACCATCGGCAACCAGTCGCTCAACACCTTCAACACGCTCAACATCTACGTGCTGCGCGGCGACGGTGCGGCCGGGCTGGACCAGACCTTCGACAGCCTGATGGTCCGCGCGCTCGACGAGCCGGACGCCGTCTACGGGCTGGTGGCGCGCGCCGTGACGGTGAGCCCGGACGGGCTGACCTACCGGTTCGCGCTGCGCCCGCAGGCGCGGTTCCACGACGGCTCGCGGCTGACCGCCCGGGACGCCGCCTTCAGCCTCACGCTCCTGCGCGACAAGGGTCATCCCTCGATCTCCGAGGTGATCCGTCCGATGACCGAAGCCCGGGCCGAGGGCGACGAGACGCTCGTCGTCACCTTCGCCGAGGGCCGCGCCCGGGACCTACCGTTGTTCGTGGTCCAGCTGCCGATCTTCTCGGCGGCCTATTACGGCGGGCGCGACTTCGAGGCCTCGAGCCTGGAGGCTCCGCTGGGCTCCGGCCCCTACCGCGTCGGCACCGTCGATCCCGGCCGCTCCATCGGGCTGGACCGGGTTCCGGATTACTGGGCGGCGGACCTCGCCGTGGCGGCCGGGCAGAACAACTTCGACACGATCCGCTACGAGTATTTCCGGGATCGCACCGTGGCGTTCGAGGCGTTCAAGAGCGGCGCCTTCACGTTCCGGGAGGAGTTCACCGCCCGGGTCTGGGCCACCGGCTACGACTTCCCGGCCGCCGGTGAGGGGCGGGTGATCCGACAGACCGTGCCGGATGCGCGGCCGAGCGGGACGCAGGGCTGGTGGATCAACACCCGCCGCGAGCCGTTCCGCGACCCGCGCATCCGCGAGGCGATCGGCCTGTGCTTCGACTTCGAATGGTCGAACCGCAACCTGATGTACGGCGCCTACACGCGCACCGCCTCGTTCTTCGAGAATTCCGACCTCAAGGCCACGGGCAAGCCCTCGGCCGAGGAGCTGGCCCTGCTGGAGCCGATCAAGGATCTGCCCCCGGAGGTGTTCGCCGAGGCCTGGACGCCGCCGGTCTCGGACGGGTCCGGGCAGGACCGGGCGCTGCTCAAGCGGGCCGACGCGCTTCTGCGCGAGGCCGGCTGCACCCGCCAGGGCGGCGGCCTGCTGCTGCCGGGCGGTCAGCCCCTGGCGATCGAGTTCCTGGACGACGATCCCGTCTTCCAGGCAGTGACCCAGCCGTTCATCCGCAACCTCGGCCTGCTCGGCGTGAAGGCGACGCACCGCACCGTAGACCCATCGCAGTATCAGGCCCGCGTCAACGATTTCGACTTCGACGTCACGTCCCGTCGCTTCTCCGGTGGTGTTACGCCGGGCACGGAATTGCGCGAGCTCTACGGCTCCCGAGCGGCGGCCACCAAAGGCTCCAACAACCTGTCGGGGATCGCGGACCCGGCGGTCGACGCGCTGCTCACGGCCATCGCGGATGCCAAGTCCCGCGCCACGCTGAGCACCGCGTGCAAAGCCCTCGACCGCGTGCTGCGGGCCCAGCGTCTCTGGGTGCCGATGTGGTATTCCGGCGCCCACCGCCTCGCCCTTTGGGACGTCTACGGGCGCCCGGCGAATCCGCCGAAATACGATCTCGGCGCCCCCGGTACCTGGTGGTTCGACGCCGCCAAGGCCAAGCGGATCGGGCGGGACTGAGACCATGCTCGGCTACATCCTGCGCCGCATCGGCCTGATGATCCCGACCCTGTTCGGGATCATGCTGATCACCTTCACCATCGTGCAATTCGCCCCGGGCGGCCCGGTGGAGCGGGTTCTGTCGCAGATGAAGGGCCAGGGCGACGGCACCCTGTCGCGGGTCACCGGCGGAGGCGGCGACCTCGGCGGCGGCGGTCGTCCGGCAGGGGGCGGAGAGGGCAACTCCCGCTATCGGGGCGCGCAGGGGTTGAGCCCGGACTTCATCGCCAAGCTGGAGCAGCAGTTCGGCTTCGACAAGCCGGCCCCGGAGCGTTTCGCCAAGATGCTGTGGGACTACGTCCGGTTCGATTTCGGCCGCAGCTATTTTCGCGACGTGACGGTGATCCAGCTGATCAACGAGCGGCTGCCGGTCTCGATTTCGCTGGGGCTTTGGATGACGCTCTTGTCGTACGCGATCTCGATCCCGCTCGGCATCCGCAAGGCCGTGAAGGACGGCGAGCGGTTCGACCGCTGGACGTCCTTCGTGGTGATCATCGGCTACGCGATCCCGGGCTTCATGTTCGGGCTGATGCTGATCATCCTGTTCGCGGGCGGCTCATTCTATCAATGGTTCCCCCTACGGGGCCTGACCAGCGAGGGCTGGGAGAGCTTCTCCGCCTGGCACAAGTTCACCGACTACGCCTGGCACCTGGCGCTCCCGCTCACCGCCCTGGTGATCGGCGCCTTCGCGACC
Source organism: Methylobacterium sp. CM6246 (assembly GCF_054818005.1). Taxonomy (NCBI): domain Bacteria; kingdom Pseudomonadati; phylum Pseudomonadota; class Alphaproteobacteria; order Hyphomicrobiales; family Methylobacteriaceae; genus Methylobacterium; species Methylobacterium sp. CM6246. The sequence continues at coordinate 1,574,917 of NZ_JBTXKY010000001.1, read as the reverse complement.
TCGACCCTGCTGACCAAGAACTCGTTTCTCGACGAGATCCGCAAGCAATACGTCCTGACCGCCAGGATGAAGGGCCTGTCCGAGCGGCGCGTGCTCTACGGCCACGTCTTCCGCAACGCCATGCTGATCGTGATCGCCGGTTTCCCGGGCGCGTTCATCTCGGCCTTCTTCACCGGCTCGCTGCTGATCGAGACGATCTTTTCCCTCGACGGCCTGGGCGAGCTGTCGTTCCGGGCGATCGTCGGCCGCGACTACCCGGTGGTGTTCGCGACCCTCTACATCTTCTCCCTGCTCGGGCTGGCGGTGAACCTGCTCTCGGACCTGATCTACGTCTGGATCGACCCGCGCATCGATTTTTCCGCCCGGGCGACGTGAGGGCTCGGGCGCGCGGCCGATCGTTCCGCGTCGTCATCGGGGTGGTCGCCGCCAAGACGTTGAGCCGCTGGACAAGCTGACGATCCAATCCATCCGGATCTGCATCCGCTGTCGGGATCGGGCAATTTCTGAAGGCGGCCCAAGTGGATCCGCTCCAGTTATTTGTCATCGCGATCGCCCAGGTGCATTGATCCGGATCACAATTACGATAGCAGTGCCCGGGCCGTGCAACGTTGGATCGTACGGCGATCGTGACCGGAGCAACCATGCGCCTCTCGACCCTTCTCGTCGGCCTCTGTCTCGGAACCGCGCTGCCCGGCACGGTGCTGGCGCAGACGGCGCAGAAACCCGCTTCGGCCGCGGCGCCGGATCCGGCCTTGCTGAAGGTCGCCCGGGAAACGGTCGCGCAGATGCAGGGCGATCGCGCCGCCACGCTCAGCTCGATGGCCGCCCCGATGGTCGGCATGATGCAGCAGATCGGCATCAAGGAAGCCGACAAGGCGCAGGTGCTCGTGCAGGAGGTCGTGATGCCGACCCTGTCCGCGCATTACGACGAACTCCTCGATATCCAGGCTCGCGGCTTCGCCACGATCCTCGGCAAGGACGACCTGCAGGCGATCGCGGCCTTCTACGCCACGCCCACCGGCAAGCGCCTCGCGGCCGCCCAGCCGCAGCTCGCCCAGATCCAGCTGGCCGGCATGCAGCAATGGATGCAGGCGGTGGCGCCCGAGATGCAGGGCAAGATCGTCAAGGCGGTCCAGGACCACGGCTGGGGCCCGGGCGGGCAAGCCAAGCCGAAGTGATCGGCTGATCCGGTTCGGGTGATGGAGGCGCGGGCGGCCTACGGCGTTCCACCGCCGCCCAGCACCCGCGCCACCGTGCTCCGCAGGGCCTGCGCGCTGCGATAGCCCACCGCGGCTGCGACCATGCCCGGTGGGCGGCCCTCGGCGGTCAGCGCGAGCGCCCGGATCACTCGGGCCCGCGCCCGCCAATCGCCGAAGCTGAGCCCAGTTTCGGTGCGGAACCGACGGGTCAGGGTGCGTCGGCTCGCCCCGGCGCGGTCGGCCCAGGCGTCGAGGTCGTCGGCCGCGGCGGGATCCTCGATCAGGCCGAGGCAGACCCGGCGCAGGCGGGCATCCCGCGGCAGCGGCAGGGTCAGCGGCGTCTCGGGCGCCCGGCCGATCTCGTCGAGCACCAGGGCGGCGAGGTGACCGCCGCGGCCGGCCTCGTCGTACAGGACCGGTTCCTCCGCAAGGGCGGTCAGGGCGGAAGCCAGGAGCGCGGAGACCGCGATCACCCGGCAGATCGTCGGAAACGCGTCCACGGCGGCGGGGTCGAGATAGGCCGTGCACAAGGCCACGGGTCCGTGGGTGACCGTGGCGTGGGGCAAGCCCGGCGGGATCCAGAGGGCGTGCCCCTCCGGCACGACCCACGTGCCGTCCTCGGCCGCGGCGCTCATCAGCCCTGCCGTTGCGTAAAGGAGCTGCGCCCGGATGTGTGCATGCAGGCCGGTGCCGCTCCCGGCCGGAAGCGGCTTGCGGACGACCGCGACCGGCCGCGGCACATGTTCGTAGTCGGCAGCGGCGGTCGATCGCGGCACCACCGGCGATTTTGGCCCGTTCGCATCCATATCCGGCCCGACACCGCCATCGGGCCAGGGTATCAGCGGTCGATCCCGGAGGATACGCCGCGATGGATGCCGAAACCCTGTCCCGCCGCACGCTGCGCTTCGTCAACGTCGCGCACGCCCTCGACCACTACGTGCTGCTAATCTACCCGACCGCGGTGATCGCCATCGCGGCCCAGACCGGCCTGAGCTACGGCGAGCTGATCGGGTTGGCGACCGGCGCCTTCGTGGCCTTCGGGTTGTGCTCACTGCCGATGGGCTGGCTCGCGGATCGGTTCGGCCGGCGCAACCTGCTGGCGGTGTTCTTCCTCGGCTACGGCCTGTCCTGCCTCGGGGTGGCGAGCGCCACCACGCCGCTGAGCTTCGCGCTCTGGCTATGCGTGCTCGGCCTCGCCTCGGCGATCTACCACCCGGTCGGCTCGACCATGCTGGTGACCCATGCGCGCCGACTCGGCCGCGACCTCGGCATCAACGGCGTCTGGGGCAATCTCGGCGCGGCCTCGGCCTCGGGCGTCACCGCGCTGCTGGCCGCCAGCGTCGGCTGGCGGGCCGCCTTCGTGGTCCCGGGCCTCGTCTGCCTCGCCTGCGGTGCCGCCTTCCAGGCGATGGTGCCGGGCGACGGCGAGGCCGGCGGCAAGAAGGCCGGGGGCGCGGCCGCGATCGCAGTGAGCCGACCCTGGGCGCTGATGGCGCTGTATGGGGTCGCGATCTTCGCGGGCGGCGTCACCTTCAACCTGACGACGATCAGCCTGCCCAAGGTGATCGACGAGGGCGTCGGCCAGGCGCTGCCGCTGGCGCTGATCGGCTCGCTCGCCACCGTGGTTTTCCTGGTCGGGGCGCTGATGCAGCTCGCCATGGGCCGGCTGATCGACCGCTTCAGCCTGCCGTCCTTGTTCGTCACCCTCTCGGTGCTGCAGCCGCTGGGGCTGGCGCTCGCGGCGCTGAGTACCGGCCTGCCGCTGCTCGCCGGGCTGATGCTGGCCATGACGGCGATCTACGGCCAGGTGGTGATCAACGACGCGATGATCGCCCGCTACGTGCCCCCGGCTTACCGGGCCCGGGCCTACAGCGTGCGTTACTTCGTCGGCTTCACCGCCAGCGGCTTCGTGGTTCCGGCGATCGCGGTGCTGCACGACCGCGGCGGCTTCGCGCTGGTGCTCGGCATCGCGGCCACCTGCGGCGCGGTGATCTGGCTCGCGGCGCTCGGCTTCCTGAAGCTGACGCAGGGCGAGCCGCGCCCCGCCCTGGCGGCGGCGGAGTAGGGATGACGGTTTGCGAGCCCGGGCCGGCGCTGCTACGCGGCGGCGGTTCCGAGCCGCGAGCCCGCCCTTGACCACACTCTCCCTCGTCATCAGGCCCGAGCGGCCGGAGGACGCCCCCGCGATCGATCGCCTCCAGGCTCGGGCCTTCGGTCCCGGACGGTTCGCCCGCACCGCCTATCGCCTGCGCGAGAAGGCGGCCGAGCGGATGGACCTCGGCGTCACCGCCTCGGTCGGCAGCTTCCTGGTGGGCTCGGCGCGGATGGGCCCGGTGCGCACCGGGTCTTCGCGCTTCGTCATGCTCGGTCCCCTGGCGGTCGACCCGAGTTTCGAGGGCCGCGGCATCGGCGGCACCCTGACCCGCGCGGCGATCGAGGCGGCGCGGCAGGCCGGCGAGGGTCTGGTGATCCTGGTGGGCGACGCACCCTATTACAGCCGCTTCGGCTTCACCCCTGTGCCGCCGGGCCGCCTGACCCTGCCAGGCCCCGTGGACCCGGCCCGCGTCCTATGGCTGGAACTGGCCGACGGTTTTCGCCAGGGCATATCGGGCGCCGTGGAAGCGTTGCGCCCGGAAGAGTCCCGGTCTTGAGCTTTCTTGTCGCTTCGCGGCGCGGTTGCGGTCACGCCCGCCGCAACGCCAGGGCCGCGATCAGCCCGGCGGTGAGCAGCGCCAGGGCCACGGGGGTCGCCGAGGTCGCGGGCCAGGCCGAGGCCGCGGCTGTGAACAGGGCCCCGAAGGTCATCTGGGTGAAGCCGTAGAGGCTGGAGGCCGAGCCCGCCGCGTGCGGATCGACGTTCATCAGCCCGGCCACCGCGTTGGGGCTGAGCAGGCCGACCCCGACCGCGTAGGCGAAGAGCGGCACGATCAGGGTCACGACGCCGAGCATCCCGCTCCGGTCGACCAGCAGCAGCGCCAGCGCCGCCGCGATGCAGAGCAGGTTGCCACTGCGAGCCGCCTTGCGGATCGGCACCCGGGTCGCGAGCCGGCTCGCCAGCACGGCGCCGCCGACCATGCCGAACACGACGATCAGGCAGTCGAACCCGACCTCCTGCGAGGAGCGCCCGAGCCGGTCCACCAACAGGAACGGCGCCACCGCCAGGAACGCGTAGAGGCTGGTGCCGCCGCAGGCCCCGGCGACCAGATAGGCGCGGAACACGGGTACCTTCACCAGCCGCAGGTAGCCCGCCAGGATCGCCACGAGTCCCGGCAGAGCCACCTTGTGCCGATTGGTCTCCGGCAGGGTGAACACCACGAGGGCGCCGAGCACCGCGACGATCCCGGCGAGCACCACGAACACGGCGCGCCAGCCGAAGGCCTCGTTCACCACCCCGCCGATCGCCGGGGCCAGGGCGGGGGTCAGCGTCATGGCGGTGGTGAGGATCGCGAGCTTCCGGGCCGCGTCCTCCCGGGTCGAGACGTCCCGCACCATGGCCCGGCCGATCACCAGGGAGCCGCAGGCCCCGAGCGATTGCAGCACACGCGCCACCAGGAGCACGCCGATGCTCTGAGCCGGGATCGCCAGCAGCAGCCCGGCGAGGTAGAGGCCGAGCCCGCCGATCAGGATCGGACGCCGCCCGAACCGGTCGGAGAGCGGCCCGTACAGCAGCTGGCCGCCCGCGAGCCCGATCAGGTAGACCGTGATGGTGAGTTGCGCGGCGGCCGTCGTGATGCCGAGGTCGGCAGCGGCGGAGGCGAGCGCGGGCACAAAGATGTGCAGCGCCACCGTGCCGGTCATGGTCACGCCGACCAGCAGCGGCAGGGGCGCCCGGCGCGCTGCCGGTTCCGGACTTCGATCGGGCAAGCGGAATCCTTATCGGTGTCTGACCCGAACGGAGATCGGGTCGCGGACGCCTCAAGGCAAAGGCCGGGCCTGAACGCCCGGCCGGGTCGCCGCTAGTTCTTCGGCGTCGGCAGGGGCGCGTTCTGGTCCTTGGTCGGGCCGTCGACCTCCAGGTCCTTGGCGCGATCCACCGCCTCGGGGTTGGCCTGAGCCGGCGGCTCCTTAGCGGCCGGGGCGGACGGCGCCGTCGGCTCGGCCGGGATCAGGCTCGACGGCGTGCCGTGCTGGTCGCCGTCATGAGCACCGGCCGGCGGAGCCGGGGCGTTGCGGTCGCTCGACTCGCTCGGCGCCCGGGGGCTGCCGGCGGACTTCTCCTCGACCGGCTTGGCCGTGCTGGTGTCGGCGGGCTTGGCCGGGCTGTCCTTGCCCTCGGAGCCCTTTCCGGCCGCGGGCTTGGCAGCCGAAGGCTTCTCCTCGGACGCCGGCGCGGGTGCGGGCTTGTCCTCGGGCTTGGCGGCGGCCGGAGCGGCCTCGGGCTTCGCCTCGGTCTTCTCGACGGCGGGCAGAGGCTTGGGGCTGTCGGCGTTGTTGCGCAGGTAGGCGATGACGTTGGCCCGGTCCTGCGGCGACGCGATGCCGGCGAAGGCCATCTTGGTGCCCTTGGCGTAGGCCTTCGGGTTGGTAAGGAACGCGTCCAGGTCGTCGTAGGTCCAGGTGCCGCCCTTCTCCTTCAGGGCCGCCGAGTACTCGAAGCCGGCATGCCCCCCCTTCGGGCGCTCGACCACGCCGTACAGATCCGGGCCGACCTTGTTGGGGCCGCCCTTCTCGAAGTTGTGGCAGGCATGGCAGGCCTTGGTGCCGGCCTCGCCCTTCTCGACGTTGGCGCTGGCGAGCCGGACGGCGATTGGCTCGACCTTGGCCTCCGGTGCCGCCGCGGCGGTCTGCGGCTCAGGCTCGGGCAGGTCGTAGCCGGCTTTGCCAACCGGCTTCGGATGGTAGATCAGCTCGGCGACGAAACCCGATCCGGCCGCGAACAATAAGGCGCCGAGGACGGCGCCGAGAACCTTGTTCACCTCGAACGAGTTCATGCTCTTCTCTCGATCTGCCCATGCCCGTCACAGGCAGGCACGCCGGGACACAGGACCTTGGAAGATTTCAAGGGTGCTTAGCCGTTCCGGCACGATCTTGACAATGCCGGTGGGGGGATACGTTCCGTCGCGGGGCGAAACGCGCGTTCCAAATCGCCGAGCTTGTTACCCGGCGGCATCATTTTGCCGGATCGTGTGGCCCGGCGCCCCGGTCCCGCAAGGGACGACAACCCGGAGCAGGCCTGCTAAGCACCCGCGCTTCGCTGGCGGACGCCTCAGCCTCAGGTCCGAGCCCTTCATGTCCGATCCCCTCGTGCTGATCCCGGCCCGCCTCGCCGCGACGCGCCTGCCGAACAAGCCGCTGGCCGAGATCGCCGGCGAGGCGATGATCGTCCATGTCTGGCGGCGGGCCATGGAGGCCGGGATCGGTCCGGTGGTGGTGGCGACCGACACGGCCGCGATCGCCCACGCCGTCGAGGCGGCCGGCGGCATCGCGGTGATGACCCGGGCCGACCACCCATCCGGCTCGGACCGCCTCGCCGAGGCGCTGGAGAGCGTCGATCCGGCGGGGCACCATGACGTGGTGGTCAACGTGCAGGGCGACCTGCCGACCATCGACCCGGCGATCATCGGGGCCTCGATCGGCCCGCTTTCCGACCGCACGGTGGACATCGTCACGCTCTGCGCACCGATCACCGATCCGCACGATGCGGAGAACCCCAACGTGGTCAAGCTCGTGGGCCATCAGGTCGGCCCAGGGCGGCTGCGCGCGCTCTACTTCACCCGCGCCCGCGCCCCCTGGGGCGACGGCCCGCTCTGGCATCATATCGGCCTCTACGCCTATCGCCGCTCCGCGCTGACCCGCTTCGTCGCCCTCCCCCCCGGCGAGCTGGAGACGCGGGAGAAGCTGGAGCAATTGCGGGCGCTGGAAGCCGGTATGCGCATCGATGCCGTCATCGTCGACGACCTGCCGCTCGGCGTCGACACCCCAGCCGACCTGAAGCGCGCCCGCGCCCTGCTCCAGGCCCGACGCCTGAACTGAACGCATGACCAACGCACCGACGCCCATCACCGACCGCACCATCGCCTACCAGGGCGAGCCCGGGGCCAATTCGCACATCATCTGTGCGCAGGCCTTTCCGGACTGGACGCCGTTGCCCTGCCCCACCTTCGAGGACGCCTTCGCGGCGGTCACGGAGGGCCGGGCCCAGCGGGCCATGATCCCGATCGAGAACTCGATCGCCGGCCGGGTGGCCGACATCCATCACCTGATCCCGACCTCGCCGCTGCACATCGTGGCCGAGCACTTCCTGCCGATCCACTTTCAGCTGATGGTCCTGCCGGGCACGGCGCTGGAGGCGGTGCGGACCGTGCACAGCCATGTCCACGCGCTCGGCCAGTGCCGACGGATCGTCCGGCGGCTCGGCGTGAAGGCCGTGGTCGCCGGCGACACGGCGGGCGCGGCCCGCGAGGTCGCGGAGATCGGGGACCCGAGCCGGGCCGCCCTGGCACCCGCGCTCGCCGCCGAGGTCTACGGCCTCGACATCCTGGAGCGCGACGTCGAGGACGAGGCGCACAACACCACCCGCTTCGTGGTGTTCTCCCCCGATCCCGAGCCGGCCGCGGCCGGGGCCGGCCCGTGCGTGACGAGCTTCGTGTTCCGCGTCCGCAACATCCCGGCCGCGCTCTACAAGGCACTGGGCGGGTTTGCGACCAACGGCGTCAACATGTCGAAGCTCGAGAGCTACATGATGGACGGCGAGTTCACCGCCACGCAGTTCTACGCGGAGGTGGACGGCCACCCCGAGGATCCGGGCCTCGCCCGGGCGCTCGACGAACTCGGCTATTTCTCCCGCGAATTGCGGGTGGTCGGCACCTACCCGGCCCACCCGTTCCGCGAGGCCGCGCGGCCGGCGGCGGAGTAAAGGCATCTGGAGGGCGTCTGCGGGACGGGTCTTGCAGTAACGACAATCCGTAACTACGCTACACCATGGGCTTTCAGTGGGAGCCCGAGAAGGATGCGGCGAACCAAGCCAAGCATCTCATCGGATTCCGCCAAGCGGCCGAGATCTTTCGCGGTTTTAGGCTGACCCGCGAAGACACGCGCCGCGACTATGGCGAGCGTCGGTTCATCGCACTGGGTCTGTACGATGATGCTGTGCTGCGGGTGGTCTACGTTCAGCGGGCGGGCGACATCCGCATCATCTCGGCATGGAAGGCGAGCCGCCATGACAGGCAAGTCTACGCAGAGGCGCGTACCAGAGCGGGCGGCGACCGTCCGGTTTGACGACTATACCGACATGCCCGCGGCAGAGCCGCTCAGCCCGGCGTTCAACGTCTTGGATGACGCGGAGATCGAGCGGCGAGCCGCAGCCGACCCCGATGTCGGATTAATTCCGCCGGGCTTCTGGGACGAGGCTTCACCGTCGACCGTCGAGACGAAGGAGCAAATCACGCTACGCCTCGACTCGGATGTGCTGCGGCATTTCCGGAGCGCCGGAAAGGGCTACCAATCGCGGATCAACGCGGTGCTCAAAAGCTACGTCAGGGCGCAGGACAAACGACGTTAGGGCGGCCTCACTCCCGCCGCAGCACCGTATCCGCGGCGAGGTCCGACCAGAACCCCGGCCGAAAGTCGCGCTTGAGCGCCTCCGGATCGTAGATCGTCTCGACCCAGGTCAAGAAATCGATGCCCCTCGCCTCACCCTCCACCAGGTACCGGGCGAAGAATGCGTCGAGGATGCCGGTCTTGGCAAAGCGGAGATGGCCGTAGCGGGCCGAGAGCTGGCGGGCGGCCTCGGCCACCGGGCGGCCCTCGTGCAGGATCAGGTAGAGCGCCGAGGCGAGCCCGGCCCGGTCGGCGCCCGACTTGCAGTGCATCACCGCCGGGTACTGGATGTCGGCGAAGAAGGCCTTCGCGCGGAGCAGGGTGTCCCGGTCGGGTGCCTCGCGGGAGCGCAGGACGAACTCCACCAGCGTGAGCCCATGCCGCTCGCACGCCTCGCGCTGCAGCGGCCACGAGCCGTGCTCGCGCCCGCCGCGCAGGGAGATGATCGTGCGGACGCCCTCGGCCCGGAAGCGGGCGAGCTGGTGCGGGCCGGGCTGGGCTGAGCGCCAGATCCGGCCCGTGCCCACCCGGTGTCGGTTGAGATAGGCCAGCCGGAACACGCCGTGATCGATCAGCAGCATGTTCGCCCAGGCCTTCAGCCGGTCGCCGGGGCCGGCAATCGGCCGCTCGAAGCGAGCGATCCGGGCCATGCGGCGCGCGTAGCGCGTCTCGGGCTTGAGGAAGCGGTTGAACACGATGAGGCTGCCGCGGAATCGGGAGCCGGCTCTACCAGCCCCCCGGAAGCCCGGCAATTCATCCGTCCGACCGCCCGATCGCGGCCTTTCCCCACCCCCACCGGAAAGTTCCGAAAAAACGGCGTCGATCTTGCCTTCACTCTGCCCGGATCGGGATCGAACCTGGGCGGACCGCGCGGGTTATCCGCAGGTCGCAAGGGGGAAGGCCGGAAGCCCATGAGCACGCGCACCACGAGCATCCGCCGGGCTCGCGAGGCCGACCTCGGCAGCCTGTCGACGGTGTTCGATGCGTCGTGGCGCGAGGCCTATCGCGGCATCATACCCGGCGTGGCGCTCGAGCGACTGATCGCCGGGCGCGACCGGCCGTGGTGGCGCAGCGCACTACGCCGGGGCCGCCCGATCGCGCTGGTCGAGACCGGCGAGCGGGTGGTCGGCTACGCCGCCTACGGGCGCACCCGCAGCCGGGCGCTCGGCACGGAAGCCGAAATCGACGAGCTCTACCTGCTGCCGGAATACCAGGGCATCGGCCTCGGACGCCGCCTGTTCAAGGCGGTGCGCAACGATCTCGTCGATCACGGGCTGACCCAGCTGGGCGTGTGGAGCCTGGAGGACAACGACCGGGCCGGCGCCTTCTACGAGGGTCTCGGGGGCCGGGCCGGGCCGCGGGTGATGGACCGGGTCGCGGGCGTCGCCCTGCCCAAAGTCGGATACCTGTTCAGCTAACGTTTCCTGGGACTCGTCGCCGGCCCCGCACCGATACTGATTTGCATCGCGGGGCCAGGCATCTAAGAGGTCCGGGAAGCGGTGCAGACCGCATCCCGGAAGCGATACGCCATGAACATCGACGCCATCCCGCTCGGCAAGAAGCCCCCGCACGACGTCAACGTCATCATCGAGGTGCCGCTCGGCGGCGAGCCGATCAAGTACGAGATGGACAAAGAGTCCGGCGCGCTGGTGGTCGACCGGTTCCTCTATACGCCGATGTTCTACCCCGGGAACTACGGCTTCATCCCCCACACCCTGTCGGGCGACGGCGATCCCTGCGACGTGCTCGTGGCCAACACCCGCGCGGTGCTGCCGGGCGCGATCATCAGCGCCCGCCCGGTCGGCGTGATGGTGATGCAGGACGAGGGCGGCGAGGACGAGAAGGTCATCGCGGTACCATCCCGCCACCTGACCAAGCGCTACGACCGCGTCGAGAACTACACCGACCTGCCCGACATCACGATCCAGCAGATCCAGCACTTCTTCGAGCACTACAAGGATCTGGAGCCCGGCAAGTGGGTGAAGTTCGTCCGCTGGGGCGACAAGGAAGAGGCCCACCGGCTGATCGAGGAAGCGATCGAGCGGGCGAAGAACAAGAAGTAATTTTTCCCACGACAGGCAGACTAGGCCCTCCCCCTCTGCGGGGGAGGGTGGCTCCCGGAGAGGAGAGGTCGCGGCAGGCGTGAAATCCTGCGCCGTCGCGTTGCCCTTCTTACAGAACTTCGGCGCGACCCGCCCTGACGGCTGGCCCACCCTCCCCCGCGCAGAGGGAAGGGAGCGGCGTATTTCAGGCGCTTACTGACAAACCCGATCGGTAAGCCGGCGCACCGCCTTCACCCGTCGATGCGGCGCAGGCCGGCCTTGTAGCGCCGGGCATTCTCGACGTAGCGCAGGGCCGCCTGCCGCAGACCCTCCACGGCCTCGGGATCGAGGGTGCGCACGGCCTTGGCCGGCGACCCGACGATCAGGCTGTTGTCCGGAAATTCCTTGCCCTCGGTCACCAGCGCGTTGGCCCCGACGAGGCAGCCCCGGCCGATCCTGGCGCCGTTCAGCACCGTCGCGCCCATGCCGATGAGGCTGCCGTCGCCGATCGTGCAGCCGTGGACGATGGCACCGTGGCCAACCGTGACATCCGTTCCGATCGTCAGCGGGAAACCGGGATCAACGTGCATGATCACGCCCTCCTGCACGTTGGTGCGGTCGCCGATGCGGATCGGCTCGTTGTCGCCGCGCAGAGCCGCACCGAACCAGATGCCGACATCGAGCCCGAGATGGACCCGGCCGATCACCTGAGCGTCCGGCGCGATCCAGACCCGGGCGGGATCAGCCAGCTCTGGGGCGTGGTCGTCGAGGGCGTAGAGCGGCATGGTTGGCTTCCGTCGCGGTGCTGATGTCTCGGGAGCGACGCGGCCGACGATGGGCATCGCCTGTCGCCGGAATGGCACAGGTCCGGGTCGCCTGCCAGTGCTAGACTGGCGCTGCAACCGGGGCGAGGCGCGGGCTTGAAGCGGATCACGGCATCGATCGGGCTCGCCGGCCTGCTGCTCGCGCAATCGGCCGACGCGGCGGACTGGCACGATAGCGTCCGACGGGGCGGCTTTCGTGCCACCTGCGAGGACCTCGCGACGTTCTGCTTCGCGGATGCCTGCGGGGGCGATCAGATCGATGCCGCCGAGACCTGCCGGGCGCGCTGCCCGAGCGCGGTGATCCTCAGCGTCGTGCCAGCCGCCTGCCGGATCCCTGGCACTACATCCGGACCGATTCTCCGAAGCCGCGGCTGAGATGTCGGCATGATCCGATCCGGGCAAGACGAAGGATCAGAAGTCATCGCCGAGAAAAAAAACGTCGGCCTGCGGCAACGAAACGCGGAACCCGGCATTGACCGTGCTCAAACAGCTCACGAGTCACCTCGACAACGCGGACCGTTACTCGCGCAAGCGCGAGACCGGAAGCAAACAGCATGATCAACGACGATCTCAACCCGCCGCATGCCGGTCTGAACGCGGATCCCATTCTGTACGGGGTTGCGGCCGGATTGGCCGCCCTGTTTCCGCCGGTGCTGTTGCACGGCCGGGACTCGGCCGACCTGACCGCGCCGTCAGACGGCGACGAGGATCGGGAGACGCGCGACACGGAGTGAGCGCGACGTGCCGGTAATGCGGGCGCCACGGCTCCCGACCGTCACGCGGCGAGCCGCGCGATCAGCAGCACCGTCGCCAGGATCGGTGCAGCGGCAGCAAGCCAGAGCGCCCCGGAATGGATCGCGGGCGGCGCGGTGAAGCGAAGAGGCCTCGAGACGCCAGGGCGCAGCGGCACCCGATCCCTCAACCCGATACCGACTGCCATGCGCCGTCTCCTCGATACCCGAGGAGAAAATCCCGATCGCCCTCAAGGGCGTCTGAATCGTGGGCGGCGTTCGTGCAGCGTGGTGAATTCGGCCTTAAGCCGGCCGACGTGGCCCGCCCTATTCCGCGTTGCCCGAGTCGGCGAAAACCCCAGGAGCGGAGACGGCGGGAACCGTCCTGCCGCTCAAACGACCAGTGACCGGGCAGATTGGGCGGTCAGAGCGCCCGGTCGAATTTCAGCTCGCCGTTCGGGCTCTTCAGCACCAGCTGGGAGCCGACGAGGTCCCACACCGCCGCGGTGCGCAGGGCGACGAAGAACGCCTGCTCGGTGGCCGCGAGACCCTTGTCGCAGCTCTTCTTGGTGAGGGCGAGGGGACCGACCGCGAGGTGCTGATCTTTGAGCGGGAAGGCGGTCGCCGCGAAGGTGTTGCAACCGCCGTAGCCGCGGGCGCGGTACTGCTTGTCGATGATGAAGCTCGGACGGTCGCCACCGGTGAAGGGCTTGCCGTTGAGGCTCACCGCCGTCCAGGTCGAGTCGAGCGGGAAGATCTTCTCGCTCGCCTTCGTGCCGGGCACGTATTGCGGCTTCTTCTCTTCCTCGCCGCCGGGGCGGCGGTTGCCTCGGCCGAAGCCCGTGGGCGCTCCGCCGCCCATCTGGGCTTGGGCCTGCGTGGCGGCAGTCAGGTCCACGGCCATCACGGCACAGGCCAGGGTAGCGATCAGCACCGCTCTCATCGTTCCGCCCTCATCGTGCGCGCACGGCGCCCAGTCCATCGTCCATCCGGGGGACGCGACAGCCGCCCGACTCCCCCCTGAGTCGCACGGCGCGGTCGCCCCGAATCCATACAGCCCCGCGCATGCGACGGAATTTCAGCACAATTATGGTCGCGGCGCATCGCGCGGTGCCCGGAAACGATCGGCGACCGATATCGTTGTCGATCATCCCGAAGGGGACCAACGACGGGTGGAGGACGACGTGGCAGGATCGGACGAGGGCGGCCAAGCCGGGGCGAGCACGCTGGCGATGAGCCCGGCGCAGTCGCGGGCGGCCCGGGGGCTGCTCGGATGGTCCGAGGCGGAACTCGCCGCCAAGGTCGGCCTCGACGAGCGGTTCGTGCGCGATTTCGAGAGCGGCTACGGCGACCCGCCGAGCGGGCAGATCGAAGCCCTGCGCAGCGCGCTCTGCACGGCGGGCGCGGTGTTCGACGACGTGCCGAATCCCGGTGTCCATCTGGCGGCCCAGGCCAAGGCCGACGAGGGCGTCCGGCTCGGCGCGCTCACCACGGAGAACGATCGGTAGAGCCCGCCGCGGACGGCGCCGCTCATGGCGCGTTCAGCCGCCGGGGCCGATAGCCGGAGGGCAAGACCTGCTCGCCGTCCCAGGAGCGATCCGTGACCGTTCACGCCAGCCCCACGATCCGCAACGGCGCCCCGGGCGCCTCCGCGACGGGGACACGCTGATGCGGGCCGACGTCTTCCTGACCGCCTCCGACGCGCTGCCGGTGGCGGATCTCTCCACCTTGGTGGAGCGGGGCGGCCTTGTCGTGGTCGCGCCCCATCCCGATGACGAGAGCCTGGGCTGCGGCGGCCTGATCGCGGCGGCCCGCGCGGCGGGACGGCCGGTGCATCTCGTGGTCGTGAGCGACGGGTGCGGCTCGCACACCCATTCCCGCCTGTACCCGCCGGAGGCGCTGCGCACCCTGCGCGAGGCGGAGACGCTCCGGGCGGTGTCGATCCTCGGCCTCGCGGCGGCGGACGTGACCTTTCTGCGCCTGCCCGACGCGCATGTGCCGAGCGACGGCCCCGAGGCTGAAGCCGCGGCGCACGCGGTGGTGCAGGCCGCGGCCCGGTGCGGTGCCGGCGCCGTCTTCGTGACCTGGCGACACGATCCCCATTGCGACCACAAGGCGGCCGCCGCCATCGTCGGACTGGCCCGGCGGCAGATGCCGGGCGTCGTGGTCTACGAATACCCGGTCTGGGGCTGGACCCTGCCGCCGGAGACCGAGGTCGGCCCGCCTCCGGATGGCCTGCGCCTGGACGTCTCGGCCCATCGCGAGACCAAGACCCGGGCGGTGGCGGCGCACGCGTCGCAGACCACCGACCTGATCTCGGACGATCCCCAGGGGTTCCGCCTCGAGCCCGCCATGATCGCGCGGCTCTGCGGCCCCTACGAGCGCTTCGTCAGGATCCCCGCATGAGCCGGCGAACCGAGACCCTCCCGGAGGATTACTTTGCCGGCATCTATGCCAGCGATCCGGATCCGTGGAAGTTCACGAGTTCGGCCTACGAGCGGGACAAGTACGCCGCGACGCTGGCGGCACTGCCGAGGCCGCGCTACCGCTCCGCCTTCGAGCCGGCCTGCGCGATCGGGGTGTTCACCCGCGCCCTGTCCGAACACTGCGAACGGCTGCTCGCGGCCGATCCGATCCTCGCCGCTGTCGAGGCGGCCCGCGCGCGCTGTGCCGACCGGCCGAGCGTGGAGATCCGCCAGGGCGCGCTCCCGGCGGACTGGCCGGAGGGCCGGTTCGACCTGATCGTGCTGGCCGAGTTCCTGTACTTCCTCGCCCCGCCCGACCTCGCCGCGCTGGTCCGGCGTGCCGGCGACGCGATCGAGCCCGGCGGCGACCTGATGCTGGTCCACTGGATCGGCGAGACGGACTATCCGCAATCGGGCGACGAGGCCGCCGAGAGCTTCATTGCGCAAGCCGCGCCGTTCGCAGAGCTGCTGCATCAGGCCCGGACCGACAAGTACCGGCTCGACGTGCTGCGCGCCGGAGACGCGGCGTGAGCACCACGGTCATCACCCTGAACAAAGGCCGGGGGGCGCATCTCGCCCGTCTGCTCGAAGGCCTCGGGCGCGGCACCCCGCCCGACGCCTGCATCGTGGTCGAGATCGGCGGCGACGACTCGCCCTTGCCGGACCTGCCGTTTCCCATCGCGCGCGTCCCATTCCGACGGGACGGCCTGCCGCTTGCGGCTGCGCGCAACGTCGGGCGCCGGGCAGCCCGCACCGACACGCTGATCTTCCTCGACGTCGATTGCATCCCGTCGCACGGCGTGGTCGCCGGCCTGTCGGACGCAGTGGCCGAGCATGACGCCCTGATCTGCTGCGAGATCGGCTACCTGCCGGCCGGCGCGGTCACTGATGGCTGGCGGGAGGGGGACCTCCATCGGCTCGGCCATCCTCACCCGGTGCGCGCCTTCCCGGGGGCCGGCCTCGTGGCACCGGCACCGCAGCCCGGCCTGTTCTGGTCCCTGGCCTTCGCGGTGCGTGCCGTGACCTACGACCGGATCGGGGGCTTCGACGAGTCGTTCTCCGGCTACGGGGCCGAGGATACCGACCTGGCATTCCGGGCCGATGCGGCCGGGGTGCCAATCCTGTTCCTCGGCGGCCCGCGGGCCTACCACCAGCACCACGCGAGCTACGATCCGCCGCTGCAGCACTTCCGCGACATCGTCGCCAACGCCGGCCGCTTCCACACCCGCCACGGCTTCTGGCCGATGGACGGCTGGCTCGACGGGTTCAGTCGCCTCGGCCTGATCGCGGCCGACCGGTCGAACGGGATCGTGGTCTACCGCGATCCGACCCCGTCGGAGATGGCGGCGGCACGGCTGCCGGACACGCAGCCGTTCTGAGGGTGTCGTGAACGTCTTGCGTCGCGACCGATCATGCCGGCCGCGACGCAGGGCAAATCGCCCCTCCCCGTGGGGAAGGGCAAAGGCGGCCTCACGCCTTCATGGCGTTCGCCTTCTCGATCAGCGCCTCGGCCATGCGGATCGACGCGATGTCGATCAGGCGGCCGTCGAGGGAGACGGCGCCGCGGCCGGCCTTGGCGGCCTCCTGCATGGCCTCCAGGATACGGCGGGCTTTGGTGACCTCGGCCTCGGACGGCGTGAACACTTCGTTGGCGAGGTCGATCTGAGAGGGATGGATCGCCCACTTGCCCTCGAAGCCCAGCGCGGCGCAGCGCTTGGCCGCCGACTTGTAGCCGTCCGGATCGGAGAAATCGCCGAACGGGCCGTCAATCGGGCGCAGGCCGTAGGCGCGGCAGGCCACCAGCATGCGGTTCTGGGCGAACAGCCACGGGTCCTGCCAATGGGTCTGGCGGTTGCCGGCCTCGTCCTTGTCGGTGAGCACCGAGAAGTCGGCGTTGACGCCGCCGATCACCGTGGAGCGGGCGCGCGTCGAGGCGGCGTAGTCGGCCACGCCGAAGGACATCGCCTCGAGGCGCTTCGACGACTGGGCGATCGCCTCGACGTTGGCCATGCCGAGCGCGGTCTCGATCAGCACCTCGAAGCCGATCTGCTTCTCGCGCTTCTTGGCCTGCTCGATCTGGGTGACCAGCACATCGATGGCGTAGACGTCGGCCGGCACGCCGACCTTGGGGATCAGCACCATGTCGAGGCGCGGGCAGGCTTCGACGATATCGACCACGTCGCGGTACATGTAGTGGGTGTCGAGACCGTTGATGCGGATCATCATGGTCTTGGTGCCCCAATCCAGGTCGTTCAGAGCCTGGATGATGTTGGTGCGGGCCTTCTCCTTGTCGTCGGGGGCGACCGCATCCTCGAGGTCGAGAAAGATCACGTCGGCGGTCGACTGGGCCGACTTCTCCATGAAGGTCGGGTTCGAGCCCGGGACGGCGAGTTCGGAGCGATGCAGGCGCGGCTTGGCCTGCTGGATCAGCGTGAAGCTCATGGGTGTTTCTCTCTCCTGGTGACGGTTCTGGTGCCGCCGGGGTGCGTAGGGATCGCCCTCCGGGAACAAGATGGGTCAGGTGTCGGGCTCAGACAGTGCACCCCACCTCACCCGGTCGAGCCGAAGCCGACCGCGATGCAGTTGATCGACAGGAGCAGGGCGGATTTCACCGCCTCGCGCCGGTCCTCGTCGGTCTCGGCCCGGTAGCGGGCCAGCAGCTCGACCTGCTCGCGGCCGACCTGGTTGATGGTCGGCAGCCGGCCCTTCAGCCGGTCGCGGAACAGCGGGAAGCGCTCGGCCAGCTCGGTTCCGCCGCTCACCCGCAGCACCATCTCGCGGGTGAGCGCGTACTCGGCCTCGATCATCGAGAAGATCCGGTCCCGGACCCCCGCATCCTGGACGAGGCCCGCATAGGCCCGGGCGATGTCGAGATCGACCATCATCAGGGTCTTCTCGACCTCGTCGAGGACGAGGCGGAACACGCGGGATTCCTGGAACAGGCGCTTCAGGGTCGCCTCGCCGTCCGGGCCGCGCACCTCGAGGAAGCTCGCGAGCCCCGAGCCGACGCCGTACCAGCCCGTGATCACGTGCCGGTTCTGCGACCAGGCGAACACCCAGGGGATCGCCCGGAGATCCGAGAGCGAGCGGGCGCCGAACCGGCGTGCCGGGCGCGAGCCGATATTCAGGAGCGCGATCTCGTCGAGCGGGCTCGCCGACTGGAAGTAGTCGACCAGCCCGTCGGTCTGGAGGAGCCGGACATAGGCCGCCCGCGAGGCGCCGGCCAACGCCTCAAGGGCGTCGTCGTGGCCGACACTCGCCCGCTCGCCGTCGCCCGCCAGGGCGTGCTCGAACACCGAGGCGGCGAGCAGCTCCATCTGGTAGGCGGCGGTGCCGCGGTTGGCATACTTGAACGAGACGACCTCGCCCTGCTCGGTGGTGCGGAACCGGCCGCGGATCGAGCCCGGCGGCTGGGCCATGATGCCCCGGTGGGTCGGCACACCGCCCCGGCTCACCGAGCCGCCGCGGCCGTGGAAGAACGCGATGCCGACGCCGAGTTCCTGGCCGAGGCGGGTGAGCTTGCTCTGCGCCTTGTACAGCTCCCAGTTGGCGGCGACGAAGCCGCCATCCTTGTTGGAGTCGGAATAGCCGATCATCACCTCTTGGACGCCGCCCTGCCAGCGGGTCGAGCGGCGCACCACCGGAACGGTCAGGAGTTCGCGCATGATCGCAGGGGCAGCGCGCAGGTCGTCGATGGTCTCGAACAGCGGCACGATCGCGAGCGGGCAGATCTCCGGGCGGATCTCCGGGCCGGCGGCATCGAGGAACACGCCGGCCTCCTTGGCCAGCAGGTAGGCGCCGAGCACGTCCTCCACGGAGCGGGTCATCGACAGGACGAAGGCGCCGAACGCCTCTCGGTCGAGGGTTTCGCGCATTTCGGCGACCAGCGCGAAGGTCGCCAGCGTCTCACGGGCGGCGTCGGGCAGGTTCTCGAAGGAGCGCTCGGGATCCCGGGGCCGCACCAGTTCGGCGTCGAGCCACTGCCGCCACGCCGCGGTGCCGAGCGCCGGAGGCTCGCCGTCGCCGTTGCGCTGGCGCCAGAGCGCCTGGAGCGTGTCGGTGGTCCGGGTGGTGTTCTCGCGCAGGTCGAGCCGGACCGTGGAGAAGCGGAAGATCTCGACCATGCGGCGGACCGGCCGGACCAGATCGCGGCCGAGCGCCCCGCACTTCGCGTCGTCCAGCCCGCGCTCCAGGGTGCGCAGGTCCTCGATCAGGCCGTCGGCGCTGGCGTAATCGGGGCCGGACGGGTGCTGGCCCTCGTTGCGGGCGATGGTGGCGTCGAGCTTGCGCAGGACGCAGGTGAGATACTGGCGATACGGCTCGCCGGGATTACGCCGGGCGATGGCACGGGCCTGCCCGCTCTCGGCGAGCTGCCGGTCGAGCTCCCGGCGGAACGTCTCGGGCAGCGGCAGCGCGCGCTCAGTGAGCGAGAGCGTCCGGCCGAGCTCGTGCACGCCGTCGCGGTAGCGGTTCAGCGAGGCCAGCGCGTTGCGGTGCAGGGCCTGCCGGGTGACCGCTGCGGTGACGTAGGGATTGCCGTCCCGGTCGCCGCCGATCCACGAGCCGAACTGGAAGAACGGCGGGACCCGGAACTGGGTGCCGGGATAGGCCTCGGCCAGGGACTCCTCGAGGGTGTCCATGGTCTCGGGCAGCATCTCGAACAGGGTCTCGTCGAAGAAGTGCAGTCCCCAGGCGACCTCCCGCTCGACGGTGGCCTTCTCCAGGTGCAGCTCGCCGGTCATCCAGACCAGCTCGATCTGATCCCGCAGCTCGTTCATCAGCCCGTTGCGCTCGCGGTCCGTCCAGCGCGGCATCTCCAGCTCGCGCAGCACCAGGTAGATCCGCCGGAACTTCTCCAGCACGGTCACCCGCTTGCCCTCGGTCGGGTGCGCGGTGAGCGTCGGCCGGATGCGCAGGTCGCTGAGCAGCGCCTGGATCTTTTCCGGTGGGATGCCCTGGGCGCGGGCGTCCGAAAAGACCTTGGCAAAGGAGCCGCTCAGCGAGGCCCGCCCCTCCGTCCGCTCGACGTGGCGGCGTCGGCGCATCGCGGTGTTCTGCTCGGCGATCGAGATCAGGTGGAACCAGATTCCCTGCACCTGAAGCGCGCGCGCCAGCATCTCCGGCGAGAACCGAGAGATGTCGGCCGTGCCGTGCAGCACCGCCTCGAGATCGGGGTCGTGCCGACGGGCGACGTCGAGCAGGGCCTGGAACAGGATGTCGAGGGCCTGCTCGGCCGCGGTGCCGGTGATCACCGGAGGCGCGAAGGCGCTGGCCTCGGCGAGGCCGGGCGATGCGTGGAGGGTACGGGTCATGGAGCCACCTCGTGGCGCACGTTTTTTCAAAGGTCGGCGCGACGCACTCCCTCCCCCCTCTGCGGGGGAGGGTGGCCCGCGAAGCGGGTCGGGAGAGGGGAGCGACGCTTCTGGACAGCGCGTGACGGGCGCGAAACCCGCTACCGTCGCGCTGCCCCTCTCCCGACCCGGCCTGACGGCCGGCCCACCCTCTCCCGCAGAGGGGAGAGGGAGGACGTCGCGCTTTGCATCGGGCGCGGCGTCACGCCGCCCGGGCGAGCACGTCGGCTACGGTCTGGCCGAAGGAGCCGGGATCGGGCGCCACGGTTAGGCCGTAGGAGCGCATGATCTCGGCCTTCTCGGCGGCGCTGTCGCCGGCCGCCGAGATGATCGCCCCGGCATGGCCCATGCGGCGGCCCTTCGGCGCCGTCAGGCCCGCCACGAAGCCGATCACGGGCTTCGACATGTTGTCCCGGATCCAGGCCGAGGCCTCGGCCTCCTGCGGGCCGCCGATCTCGCCGATCATCAGCACCGCGTCCGTATCCGGGTCGGTCTCGAACAGGGCGAGGTGGTCGAGGAACGACGAGCCGTTGATCGGGTCGCCGCCGATGCCCACCGAGGTCGAGATCCCCAGCCCCAGCTCCTTCAGCTGGGAGGCAGCCTCGTAGCCGAGCGTCCCCGAGCGGGAGATCACGCCGACATTGCCCTTGAGGTAGATGTGGCCGGGCATGATCCCGAGCATCGCCTTACCGGGCGAGATGATGCCGGCGCAGTTCGGGCCGACCACCATGGTGCGGCGATCCCGCGGGTAGCGCATCAGGTAGCGCTTCACCCGCATCATGTCCTGGGCCGGGATGCCGTCGGTGATCGAGCAGACCAGCCGCAGACCGGCATCGGCCGCCTCCATGATGGCGTCGGCCGCGAAGGGCGGCGCCACGAAGGTGATCGACGTGGTGGCGCCGGTGGCGGCGACCGCCTCCTTGACGGTGTTGAACACCGGTAGGCCGAGATGGGTTCGGCCGCCCTTGCCGGGCGTGACGCCGCCGACGACGTTCGTGCCGTATTCGAGCATCTCCTTGGCGTGGAAGGTGCCCTTGTCGCCCGTGATGCCCTGGACGATGATCGGGGTGGTCTCGTCGATGAGGATGCTCATGGCGTGGTGTCCCCTCAGCGGTTCTTCTTGGCGGCGTCGCAGGCGTCGACCGCCTTGCGGGCCGCGTCCGACAGGGTGTCGGCGGTGATCAGGTCGAGGCCGCTGTCGGCCAGGATCTTCTTGCCCGCCTCGACGTTCGTGCCGGCGAGCCGCACCACCAGCGGTACATCGATCTTGACCTCCCGGGCGGCCTGGATGACGCCCTCGGCGACCCAGTCGCAGCGGTTGATGCCGGCGAAAATGTTGACCAGGATCGCCTTGACGTTGCGGTCCGAGAGCACCAGCCGGAACGCCGTGGCGACCCGCTCCGGGGAGGCGCCGCCGCCGACATCCAGGAAGTTCGCCGGCTCACCGCCCGCGTGCTTGATCATGTCCATGGTCGCCATGGCGAGACCGGCGCCGTTGACGATGCAACCGATCTCACCCTCCAGCCCGATATAGCTGAGGTTGTGCTCGGCGGCCTGCGCCTCGCGGGGATCGCCCTGCGACGGGTCGTGCATGTCGGCGATGCCCGGCCGGCGGAACATCGCGTTGTCGTCGAAGGACATCTTGGCATCGAGGGCCAGCACCCGGTCGTCCTTGGTGACGACCAGCGGGTTGATCTCGAGCATGGTGCCGTCGCAGTCGCGGAACGCCCGGTAGGCGTTCATGATGGTCTTCACCGCGGCCGAGACCTGCTTGATGTTCAGGCCGAGCTGGAAGGCGATCTCCCGGGCCTGGAACTGCTGCAGGCCCACCGCCGGCTCGACGACGACCTGGATCAGCGCCTCCGGCTCGTTGGCGGCGATCTCCTCGATGTCCATGCCGCCGCGCTGGCTGGCGATGACGCGTACGCGCTCGGCCTTCCGGTCCAGCACGTAGCCGAGGTAGAGTTCGCGCTCGAACGGATCGGCGGTCTCGACATAGACGCGCTGGACAGGCTTGCCCTCGGGTCCGGTCTGGAGCGTGACGAGGCGCTTGCCCAGAAGCTCCTTGGCTGCGTCGCGGACCTCGTTGTAGGTCCGGCACAGCTTGATTCCGCCGGCCTTGCCGCGTGCGCCGGCGTGGATCTGGGCCTTCACGGCCCAGAACGAGCCGCCGAGTTCGGTGGCGGCATAGACCGCTTGATCCGGGCTGAACGCGATGGCGCCCTTCGGGACCGCCACACCGAAGCTCGCGAGCAGCTCCTTGGCTTGGTACTCGTGGACGTCCATTCGGCGCCTCCTCCGCGGTCGTTGCCGCCGTTTGACGCTGTCTACTTTAGTTGAGTGGGAAGATTACGCCCGTCAAATTTTTTGAGCCGCGGGTTCAGGCCGGCTTTTTCGCGGATGCGGTAGGAATCGCATCCACTATTGCAATGCAGCATCGCAGAAAATCAGCGAGGCCGGGCGCGTGATGCACCCGGCCTCGACTGTCGAACCACTTGCGTCCGCGGCGGCGGATGAAGCGCGTTTCAGTTCACCTTGGCCTTCACCACCTCGTAGACCTTCTCGCTCAGCGCTCCCGCCTCGCCGAGCAGGCCTTCGAGTTCCCGGAGCCGCTCGTCCGCGAACTCCCGGTCCTCGAGCCCCTTGGCGTTGACGTAGACGTTGAGCGCCGCGCTGCGCAGGCCGGCATAGGCCGACAGGACCGCCACGCCGGCGTCCGAGACGACGTTGAGATTGCCCTTCTCGGCGGTGATCGCGGCGAGATCGATGACCGCGCGGCAGGCCCGGCAGCAGGCGAGCGGCACGTCGGTGGCCGTGCGGAGCGCGGACTGGATCGCCGCGGCGCGCGCCGCCTTCTCGTCGTCGGTGCCCTTGGGCAGGCCGTAGGCCCCCATGACGGCATCAAACGCCTGGACGTCCTCGCCGATCATGCCGGTCAGGACGACCCGCAGGCCCTCGGACCGGGCGAGCACGTCCTTCAGTTCGGCCTCGACCTCGACATACTTCTTCTTGCCGATGGTCAGGTTGCAGACCATCGACACCAGGGCTGCCCCCATGGCGCCGGAGATCGCGGCCGCACCGCCGCCACCAGGGGTCGGAGCGGCGCTCGCGAGTTCCGTCAGGAAGGTCTGGATGGTCGCCGTCTCGGGCGCCTGCTGCGTGTCCGACATGGGCGTCCCTCCCGTCAGGCCATCTTCTTGGCGAGCGCGTAGATCTCCTCGGCATCGAGCACCTGCTCGGTGCTCTCGAAGAGCTGGCCCACGCAGGCCCGGTGCAGCTTGAGCTTCAGGCCGCCGATGCCGAGGGCGCCGAACGCCTTCTTGCCGTTGCGATCCTTGCCCTTGTCCATCACGTCGATGCCGCCGACGCCGGTCGGGGGCTGCGCGTTGTAGTCGGCCACGAACTCGATCGCCGAGTCCTGCGCCCAGGCGGCCTCCGGCAGCAGCTCGACGCCGATGGCGCCGGCGGTGAACACGAGGTTCTTGCCCTTCACGAGCGCGATGCGCGAGGCCTCGTCGGGGGTCGCGGCGGCCTTCACGTTGACCTTGAAGCGCTTGTTGATCTGCTCGGCGGCGGCCTGGGTCTTGTCCAGCGCGCGGCCCGCGATGGTCACGTCCGCGCCCTCGCCGGCCAGAAGCGCGGCGGAGCGCATGCCCACCGGGCCGGTGCCGGCCAGGACGACGGCCGTCTTGCCCTGGAGCGAGCCGGCGGCCTTGGCCACCAGGGCGACGCCCGCGGCGGCCGTGGTGTTGGAGCCGTTCGAATCGAGCATGCACGAGACCCGGAACGGGCCGAAGAAGCGCTTCTTGACGGCGGTGAACAGTTCCTCGCCGGCCGCCATGCTGCCGCCGCCGACGAAGATCGCCGTCGACTTCTTCTCGGAGCCGCCGCGGGTGTAGATCGTGCCGTCGACCAGGGCGCCGACATTCTCCGGGGTCACGCCGCCGTAGCCGGTGATGTGGTCGGCACCGCCGTCGTAGCCGACCACCGTGTCGAACACGTTCGGCATCGCATCGGTGTCGAACAGGAACAGCAGCTTCTTCATGTTTTCATTCCTCTGCCCGGTTCGCGGGCATCACGTGTTCAATGCACTCGCCCTGTCATCCCGGGGCCGCGCGGCAAAGCCCGGGACCGAGAACCGCAGGTTGAGCGAGGTCTAGCGTCGTCGGCGGATCTGGATCCCGGGCACGCCTGCGGCGCCCCGGAATGACGGGCCGTGACGTCAGCCGCCGCGCCTCAAGCCTCGACCACGTTCTGCGGCTTGCCGGCGACGAACGCCTCGACGTTGTCGACGAGCTGATCGGCGAGGATCTGCATCGCCTCCTTGCTGGCCCAGGCGACGTGCGGGGTCACGATCAGGTTCGGCAGGTCAGCCTCGCACAGGATGTTGCCGTCTTTCGGCGGCTCCTGCGCGACCACGTCGAAGCCCGCGCCCGCGATGGTGCCGTCCTTCAGCGCGGCCAGCAGCGCGGCCTCGTCCACCAGACCGCCCCGGGCGGTGTTGATCAGGATGGCGCTCTTCTTCATCCGCTTGAGTTCGGCGGCGCCGATCATCCCCTTGGTGTCGGGGGTGAGCGGAACATGCAGCGTGATCACGTCGGACTGCGTCAGGATCGTCTCGAAATCGACCAGGCCGTCCTGCGGGAACACGTCGTAGGCCAGGACCTTCATGCCCAGCGCCTCGGCGCGCTTGCCGATCGACTTGCCGAGCGCTCCGTAGCCGACGATGCCGAGCGTCGAACCGGCGATGTCGTAGATCGGGTAGTCGAAGTAGCAGAACTGCGTGGACTTCGCCCAGTCGCCGCGCCGAACCGAGTTGGCGTAGGGCACGATCGCCCGGCGGAGCGCGAACATCAGCCCGACTACGTGCTCGGGCACAGTGTTGAACGCGTAGTTGCGGATGTTGACGACCGTGATGCCCTGGGCCTTGGCCTGGGCCTTGTCGACCACGTCGGTGCCGGTGGCGGCCACCGCGATGAGCTTCAGGTCGGGGAGCTGCTTCAGGGTCTCGGCCCGCATCGGGACCTTGTTGATCAGCGCGATCTCGGCGCCCTGGAGGCGGGACACCGTGTCCTCCGGCGTCCAGGTCGATTCGTGCTCGACGTAATCGTGCGGGAAGTTGAACGGTCGGACCGTCGCGTCGAGGGACTCACGGTCCAGGAACACGATCTTCTTGGTCATAGATCCCCTCTCGGGCAACGGGCGACTTCCTCGGGATTCTTGTTCTTACTTGCGCGCCGGGGCGGGGCCGGCAACCCGGCCCCGCCCCGGCAGCGTGCATCAATCACGCCTTGTGAAGCGGATTCTCGCGCAGGTAGCTGGAGGCGGCGGCGACGCCGGAGCCCGGCGTGACCTTGATGCCGCAATCGATCATGGCCATCTCGGCGCCCGCGATGGCACCCAGCAGCGACAGCTCGTTCAGGTCGCCCAGGTGGCCGATACGGAACACCTTGCCGGCGACTTTCGACAGGCCGGCACCCAGCGAGAGGTTGTAGCGCTCGTAGGCGTGGCTGATCACCTTGGCGGCGTCGGCGCCCTCCGGGACCACGATCGCCGTGACCGTGTCGGAGTTCCACTTCGGCTCCTTGGCGCAGGTCTTGAGGCCCCATGCCGCCACCGCCTGACGAGTCGCCTCGGCGAGCACGTGATGGCGGTGGTAGACGTTCTCCAGCCCCTCCTCCTTCACGATCGCCAGGGCCTCGCGCAGGCCGTAGAGCAGCGGCAGGACGGGGGTGTAGGGGAAGTAGCCGGTGGCGTTGGCGGCCAGCTGGTCCTTCCAGGCGAAGTAGGCGTGGCCGAGCCGGTCGTTCCGGCCGGTGCCGCCCTCGGCGATCTTAAGCGCCTTCGGGCTGATGCAGATCAGGCCGAGGCCGGCCGGGAGCATGAAACCCTTCTGCGAGCCCGCGATGGCGCAGTCGACGCCCCATTCGTCCATCTTGAACGGCAGCGAGCCGATCGACGAAATGCCGTCCACGAACAGCAGCGCCGGGTGGCCGGCGGCGTCGATCGCCTTGCGCACCGCGCCGATATCGCTGGTGACGCCCGTTGCGGTCTCGTTGTGGACCACCATCACGGCCTTGATGGCGTGATCCTTGTCGGCGCGCAGGGCCTCCCCGATCTTCTGCGGATCAGCGCCGGCGCCCCAGTCCTCGTCCTGGACGATCACGTCGAGGCCGAGGCGCTGGGCCATGTCGACCCAGAGGTGGCTGAACTGGCCGTAGCGGGAGGTGAGCACCTTGTCGCCGCGGCACAGGGTATTGGACAGCGCCGATTCCCAGATGCCGGTGCCCGAGGACGGGAACAGGATGACGGTTCCGGCGGTCGAGCCGAACACCATCTTGGAATCCTGCAGCAGCGGCTTCACCAGCTCGGGAAAGCTCGGCGAGCGGTGATCCTCGGACGGCACGTGCATCGCGCGCAGGACGCGATCCGGGATGTTCGTGGGGCCCGGGATGAAGAGATGGTTGCGACCGGGGCGCCGGGTTGCGGCCATGGTGTTTCCTCCAAAAACTCTGTTGCGCCCGGGCGGACCCGCGCTGGTTTGTTCAAACGTTCTCGGCGCCTTCGGCGGCCTTCTCGAGCTTCCTGCACGCGGTGCCGGCGGGCGCGGCACGGGCCGCAACTCCCCCGAACGCCATCCGTGTCATCCGTGGATCGGGGGGCTCAGCGGAGCGGCAGGCGGCGTCTTGCCGCTCGCGTCGCGGCGCGCCCCCGCGCCGGTCGCCTCCGAAATGCCGTCCCGGTCTACGGCGCCTCGTCTCAAGGCACCCTGGCCGCCCTCGCCGCCTTCCTATACGCGTCCGGCCCGGCTCACGCCGATCCACCGGTCGTCTGGTATTATGAGGCGGCGAAGCTGGGAAGCAAAACCGGAAAAACTTCGGGATCTCGGTAAAAAAATTTTTTGTGCATCGCAACGTCAGCTATCGGAACTTGAGAACTTCCGTTGCGGCGCACCAAGGCACCCCACAGCGATTCAGTACCGCGTCATCAAACTGAGACGTGATCGCGCTCTGGATCCCGGCACCGTTCGACCGCCGGGAGGGTGACGTGGCCGAGGATGAGGAGATGCCGGTCCGGGTCCGGACGCTGTTCCTGTCCGACCTGCATCTCGGGACGCGCGGCTGCCAGGCCGGCCTCCTTCTGTCGTTCCTGAGGGATTACGACGCCGACACGGTCTACCTGGTCGGGGACATCGTGGACGGCTGGCAGCTGCGCTCCGGCTGGTACTGGCCGCAGGCGCACAACGACGTCGTCCAGAAGCTTCTGCGCAAGGTCCGCAAGGGCACCAGGATCGTCTACCTGCCGGGCAACCACGACGAGTTCCTGCGGGACTACGTGGGCACGAATTTCGGCGGCATCGAGATCGCCGAGACCGCGATCCACGAGGCGGCCGACGGGCGGCGCTACCTGGTCATCCACGGCGACCAGTTCGACATGGTGGTGCGGCACTCGCCCTGGCTCGCCCATCTGGGCGACGGCGCCTACACCCTGGCGCTGACTCTCAACACCGTGATCAACCGGATCCGGCGGCGGGCCGGCCTGTCCTATTGGTCGCTGTCGGCCTGGGCGAAGCTGCGGGTGAAGAACGCCGTCAGCTTCATTGGCCGGTTCGAGACCATCCTGGCCGAGGAGGCACGCCGCCAGGGCGCGAACGGGGTGATCTGCGGGCACATACACCACGCCGCCGACCGGGCGATTGGCGACCTGCGGTACCTGAACACCGGCGACTGGGTCGAATCCTGCACCGGCCTGATCGAGCATTACGACGGCCGGATCGAGGTGCTGCATTATCCCAGCATCCTGCGGGCCCGCGAGGCCGAAGCTGCGCCGCGGCCGGTGGACGGCCGGCGCGCGGTGGCGTGAGGACCCCACGCGTGAAGCTCCTCATCGCCAGCGACGCCTGGCATCCGCAGGTCAACGGCGTGGTCCGCTCCCTGGAGCAGATGGTCCGCCGGGCGCCCGAGCACGGCTTCGAGACGGCCCTGCTCTCGGTGGCCGATTTCCGCTCCCTGCCCCTGCCGGGCTACCCGGAGATCCGCCTCGCCTTGGCCGGGCGGGACCGGGTGGCGGAGCGCTGGGCGGCCGAACGCCCGAGCCACGTCCACATCGCCACCGAGGGACCCATCGGCTTCGCGGCCCGGCGGCACTGCCTGGCCAACGGCCTGCCGTTCACCACGAGCTATCACACCCGGTTTCCGGAATACCTCGCCGCCCGCCTCCCGGTGCCGAAGGCGTGGTCCTACGCTTATCTGCGCCGCTTCCACGGGGCGGCCCGCGGGACCATGGTCAGCACCGTCTCTCTGCAGGCGGATCTGGAGGCGAGAGGCTTCTCCCAGCTGATGCGCTGGACCCGCGGGGTCGACACCGAGCGGTTCCGGCCGGCCGCCCCGGGCGAGCCGCCGCCGGCGGACCTCGCCGGCCTGCCCCGCCCGCTGTTCCTGTATGTCGGCCGGCTTGCCGTGGAGAAGAACCTCGCGGCCTTCCTGAGCCTCGACCTGCCCGGCACGAAGGTCGTGGTCGGGGACGGGCCGGACCGGGCGCGCCTGCAGGCCCTGGCCCCGGAGGCGCGCTTCCTCGGCACCCGGACCGGGGCAGCGCTCGCGTCCGTCTACGCCGCCTGCGACACCTTCGTGTTCCCGAGCCTCACCGACACGTTCGGCATCGTGCTGCTGGAAGCGATGGCCAGCGGCCTGCCGATCGCGGCCTTCCCGGTGCCCGGCCCCAACGACGTGCTGAGCGGGACCCGGGTCGGCATCCTGGACCAGGACCTGCGTGCGGCGGCCCTCGCGGCGCTGCGCCTGTCCCGGGCCGAGTGCAGGCAGGAGGCGCTGCGCCGCGGCTGGGACGTCAGCGCCGACCAGTTCTTCGGCAACATCATCGAGGCGCATGGCGGCGAGCGGAGCACCCGGAACGCCGCCTGAGCCGTGACGGCGGCGGCGCCAGATGGCAGGACGGCGCCATCATGCCCGTTCAGAAACAGCCGTCCGCGAAACGAACACAACCCGCCCTCACCCCACCGTTCGATCCGGCCCGGGCCGCGGATTACCCCGCGGTGATCGGCTGTGACGAGGTCGGGCGCGGCGCGCTGTGCGGCCCCGTGGTGGTGGCGGCGGTCTGGTTCGACCCCGCGGCGATCCCACCGGCCCTGCTGGCAGCCCTCGACGACAGCAAGCGCGTGCCCGAACCAGTCCGCGCGCATCTGGCGCCGCTGATCCGGACCCATGCCCGGGTCGCCGTGGCGGCGGGCTCCCGGGCCCTGATCGACCGCATCAACATCCGCGCCGCAACCCTCGACGCCATGGCGCGGGCGGTGGCGCGCCTCGGGGTCGCGGCGCCGGTCCTAGTCGATGGCCGGGACGCCCTGCCGGGCCTGCCGGGCCGGGCCGTCATCGGTGGCGACGGCCTCGTGCCGCAGATCGCTGCCGCCTCGATCGTCGCCAAGGTCTTCCGAGACGACCTGATGCGCCGGCTGGCCGAGCGCCACCCGGGCTACGGCTGGGAGCGCAACGTCGGCTACGGCACGGCCCTGCACCGGGCTGGCCTGACGGCGTTGGGCCGAAGCCCGCACCACCGCCTCAGCTTCACCCGCGGGTTCGGCTAGGGTTCAAAAGGTCGAGACCTTGTGCGGGTGCAGGGTGGAACCTTGCGGGCCTCGGGGGCTCCGCCCCCGAACCCAGCCAAAGGACTGAGCCCTTTGGAAACCCCGTCGTGCCCCAGGGCGGACCGGATCACTTCGATCCGGCTTCGGCCGGCAGCGCGTAGGCGACCACGTAATCGCCGCGGTCGGGCGACTGGCGGGCACCGCCGGCCGTGATCACGACGTATTGGCGGCCCGTCTTCGGGGACCGGTAGGTCATCGGCGCGCCCTGGCTGCCCACCGGCAGGCGGCCCTTCCAGACCTCGCGGCCGGTCCCGGCCTCGAACGCCCGCAGGTAATAATCCTGCGTCCCGGCGAAGAAGATCAGGCCCGAGCCGGTCACCAGCGAACCGCCGAGCGAGGGCAGGCCGATCGGGATCGGCAGGTGCATCTTGATCCCCAGCGGCCCGGTATCCTCCACCGTGCCGAGCGGGACCTGCCAGGCGATGCGGCGGGCCTTCAGGTCGATGGCCGTCAGCGTGCCGAACGGCGGCTTCTGGCACGGGATGTTCAGCGCCGACACGAAGCGGTTCCGGAGGGAGACGTAGGGCGTGCCGCGCATGGACGACAGGCCCATCTCGGTGCCGGCGGCCTTGCCGGTCTCGACCTGCTCCCTGGGGATCAGCCGGTTCCACAGGCCCAGCCGCATGTCGTTCACGATCAGGTAGTCCCGCGTCATGTCGATGGCGGTGCTGCCCCAGTTCATGCCGCCGAGCGAGCCCGGCATCTGGAGGGCGGTGTCGAAGCCCGGCGGGGTGAAGGTCCCCGCGTGGCGCATGCCCTTGAACTGGATCCGGCACAGGAGCTGATCGAAGGGCGTCGCCCCCCACATGTCGGCTTCCGTCAGGGTCTCGGCGCCGATCGACGGCATGTCCGAGTGGGGCTGCGTCGGCGCATAGCGCTCGCCGGGCACGCTGCCCTGCGGCACCGGCCGCTCGGTGATCGGCGCGATCGGGGCGCCCGTCTCGCGGTTCAGCAGGAAGATCTGGCCGTGCTTGGTCGCCGCGATCAGCCCCGGCACGGTGCCACCCTTCCCGTCCGGCAGGTCGTACAGGGCAGGCTGGGCCGGGACGTCGAAGTCCCACAGATCCTTGTGCACGAGCTGGACGTGCCAGCGCGGCCGCCCGGTCGCCGCGTCGAGGGCGAAGATCGACGAGTTGGTGGCATCGTCCTGGGCTGTCCGGTGGCCGCCGAAGAAGTCGGGCGTCGCGTTGCCGGTGGGCGCGTAGATCAGGCCCAGGGCCGAATCGTAGGCCATGCTGGTCCAGACGTTCGGCGTGCCCCGCGTATAGGTCTCACCGGGGGGTGGCAGGCGCGTGGTCGCCGGGTTGCCCGGATCCCAGGCCCAGCGCAGCGCGCCGCTCCCGACAGCGTAGGCGCGGACCACGCCGCCGGGCTCCCCGGTCTCGATGTTGTCGGCGACCCGGCCGCCGACCACCACGAGGTCGCCGGCGATCAGCGGTGCCGCGGTCTGCGTGTAGAAGCCGGACTTGACCTCACCCATGTCGGTCTTGAGGTCGACGGTCCCGTCCGCGCCGAAATCGGGGCAGGGCTGGCCGGTGGCGGCGTCGAGGGCGATCAGGCGCGCATCGATCGTGGCGAGCAGCAGGCGGCGGGGGCAGACCTTCCCACCCTCGCCTGCGCCGGCGTCGTGATAGCCGAGCCCGCGGCACCGCTGCCATTGCGGCGCACTCGCCTTCGGGTCGTAGCGCCAGCGCTGCGTGCCGGTGTCGGCGTCGAGGGCGACGACGATGTCGTTCGGCGTGCAGACGTAGACGGTGTCGCCGATCTGGAGCGGCGTGGTCTGGTCCTCCGCCCCGAAGCCGTTGCTGACGGCGATGTCGCCGGTGCGGACGGTCCAGGCCGGCCGCAGCTTGGCGACGTTGGTGGCGTCGATCTGCGTCAGCCCGGCGAAGCGGGTGCCGCCGTTTGTGTTGCCCCAGGCCGTCCAGTCGACCTGCGGCCCCGCCTGCGTGGCCGGGGGCACGTCCGGGATCTCGGTCGCGGTGATGATCGGCACCGGCTGAAAGGCGCGTAGCGTGGCTGCCACCAGGGCCAGCACCAGTGCGGTGGCGAGGCCCAGGGATGCCCGGCGCCACACGCCGCTGCCGGATCGATCGAGCAGCGGTGCGAACAGGGCGACGACGCAGGCGAGGACGGCGAGGGCGAACAGGCGCGAGACCAGCGGCCAGAACGCGAACCCGACCTCCCAGACCGCCCAGATCCCGGTCAGGATGAACGCCCCGCCGTAAAGCAGCGCCCCGGCACGCCGACGTCGAGCAACCAGAACGCCGGAGACGAGCATCGCGGCGCCCATGGCCACGAAGTACCAGCTGCCGCCGAGCCATACCAAGTATGCACCTCCGCCAGCCAAAAACAGACCGATCAAGACTATGATCAATCCAAGCATGACCAGCACCACATCGGACAGGTTTTTTGGTAGACGCATCTAAAATACTCAATCCCGCGATCTTTTTGCTTATTTATCTTGAGTCTTGCGTCGGTCAACGATTATTTTACGATGAAGAATTCTGCAGGACGGCGGCTATTTATCTTCTTGCCGAAGTAAATCAGCGAACCGACAAACGAACCATTGACTCGACCGCAGCGGATCAATGTCCGCTTTACGTCGCCGCGCTGAACACGCCGGTCGGATCAGGTCTCGCAACCTGTGTCCAAGCCCGAGACAAAGACTTCGGCGTGTCGCGACGGCGGCCCGTCAGCAGTCAGGCGGCTCGGACATCGGCCAGGAAGCGAGCCACCTCGGCCGCGAGTTGCTCAGACTGGCGCGACAACCCGGTGGCGGAGGCCAGGACCTGCTCGGCCGCGGCGCCGGTCTGCTCGGCGGCCTGCGCCACCCCGGCGATGTTGCCCGTGACCTCCTGCGTGCCCGCGGTCGCCTGGGTGACGTTGCGGACGATCTCCCGGGTCGCCGCGCCCTGCTGCTCCACCGCCGCCGCGATCGTCGTCGCGACCGTGTCGATCTCCCGGATCCGACCGGTGATCGTCTCGATCGCCCTGACCGCCTCGCCGGTGACGCCCTGGATCCGGCCGATCTGGCTGGCGATCTCCTCGGTCGCCTTGGCGGTCTGGCCGGCGAGTTCCTTCACCTCGGCCGCCACGACGGCGAAGCCGCGTCCGGTTGCACCGGCACGGGCCGCCTCGATCGTGGCGTTGAGCGCCAGCAGATTGGTCTGCGCGGCAATCGAGGCGATCAGCTGGACGACGTCGCCGACCCGGGCGGCGGCGGCGCTCAGCTCGGACACGAGGGTGGCGGTCTGGTCCGATTCGCCGACCGCCCGCTGGGCCAGGACGGTCGAGCCCTGCACATGGCGGCCGATCTCCGCGACGCTGCTGCCGAGTTGCTCGGCGGCACTCGCCACGGTGCTGACGTTGGAGGCCGATTGCTCCGCCGCCGCCGCCACCGCGCCGGACTGGCTCGCGGTCTCCTGCGCGCTCGCAGTCATCTGGGAGGCCGTGGCTTGCAGTTCGGTCGCGGCGGACGAGACCTGGGTGACGATGCCGGAGACAGCCGCCTCGAAGGTCTCGGCCATGCGGGACATGTCCGCGCGGCGCTGGTCTTCGGCGGCGCGGCGAGCCTCGTCCGCCTCGCCCTCGAGCTGGCGGGCCCGGATGAGGTTGTCCTTGAACACCTGCACGGCGGCGGCCATGGCGCCGATCTCGTCTTGGTGCTTCCGAGCCGGGACCATGACGGATGCATCGCCCGCGGCCAGCGCCCGCATGTCATCGGTCATCCTGCGGATCGGCAGCAGCACGCGTCGGACCACGACCAGCGTGCCGACGCCGGTCAGCAGGAGAGCGGCGAGCAGGAACAGCGCGGTCCGCAGCAGGGCGGCGCGCGCCTCGTCGGTCAACGCCGGGGCTCGGTCCACCAGCGCGTCGAGGGCCGTGCCCGCCAGGTCGGCGATCGTGTTGACCTCGGCGGTGTGGCGGATGCGCAGCGCGTCGATGGAAAGGCCGGTCGGCCGGCCCTGCGTGAGTGCCTCCGTGGCGGCCTTGCGGTGCGCCTCGGCCTCACCCTCGAAATTGTCGGCCTTGGCCTTGCGGAAGGCGGCCCGGACCGCGTCCGAGGGTTCGTCGGCCGCGACCGCGACGACGTCGGCCCAGGCGGCGGCCAACCGCCCGCGCTCCTCGGCCGCGGCGACGATGTCGGCCTGGGTCCACGGGGTGCCGGCGGCGATGGCGGCTTCGATCCGGACGACCACGCCGCCGATCAGGGCCCGCGAGGCCCAGGCCGCGCGCTTGAGGTCGAGGTAATGCGCGAGGGTGGCGTCGCCGCGGGGGATGGCAGTGTCGACCGCGTCGTTGGTGGCCAGGAACGCGTCGAGCAGCGCCTGGGAGGCCTCCGCGATGGCGGGCAGCGTGCCGGGGGGTCGCTGCCCCGCCGGGACCGCTAGGGCGGCATCGACCTGCGGGCGGAGCTTGAGCGTGGCCTCGTAGGCTCGCTGCAGCGGCGCGACCTTCGCCACCAGCGAGGGCGCATCCACCGCCCGGGCGAGCGTCGCGAGCCGCTCGAGACCGCCCGCGATGGTGGTGCGCTGTGTGGCGATCAGCGCCACGTCCTTCGCGGGAATGGGGTCGGCGGCCTTCAGGGCCTGGAGCGTGCGGCCCCGCTCCATGCGGATGGCCAGGAGATCCTTGAGAAGCGTCCGGCTCGCCTCGGTCAAAGCCACCACACGGTGGCTCCGATCCGCCTGCACCTGGGCTTCGCGAAGGGTGGACACCTCCGAGGCGATCAGCATGGCGCTCAATGAGAACAAGGTCGCGCACAGGATCTTGCCGATCGTGAGGGTTGTGAGTTCGAACCCGGCAAATGTTAAGGGTTGCCCACGAGACATCGGCGTCGATTCCATCACGGTGTTGATGCGGCGCCGGGCGAATTTCGATCTCGATCTGGAACAAATCCAGAGATCTTACGGCGTAATAGCCTCTCTGGATCCAGAACATGACGTTTTCATCTCGGTTTCATGACACACGTCATCAGCCCGCGTGCCTGGTTCAGGATCATTGTTCGTCACGACTTTCAAATACATCTCGACCGACGCCCGACGATGACGCGGCTGTCGGCCGAGTCCGGCTCTCCGAAGCCTGAAGCCAGCGGCAGGCCGAAGTCATAAACGAAGGCCCCGTTTCGAGCCGCCCGCATCGGTACGGCGATCGCGGAGCCTCCGAGCTTCAGAACAGGGCAAGTTGCGCCCCGGGCTTGCGGAACGCCGCCGTGTTCAGCGCCATGCGCCCGAACGCGAAGCCGAACCGCCCGCCCGCGAGACGGACCCGCCGGCCGATCATCTCGGCATAGGCCCCCTCCCCGCGGAATCTGTGGCCGAAGCGGGGATCGTTCTCGCGGCCCCCCCGGGCCTGCGCCAGCAGCGCGAAGGCCCGGGCCCGGCGCTCGGGGTAATGCTCGGAGAACCAGTCGGAGACGAGGTCGGCGACCTCACCGGGCAGGCGCAGCAGGGCATGGCCGATGCGGCTGGCGCCATGATCGCGGGCTCTGGCGAGGATCGCCTCGATCTCGTGGTCGGTCAGGCCCGGGATGATCGGCGAGACGTTGACCATGACGGGCACGCCGGCCTCGGACAGGCGCCGCATCGCGGCCAGCCGCTTCTCCGGCCGCGGCGCTCTGGGGTCGAGCAGGCGGGCAAGGCGCGGCTCCAGCGTCGGCAGCGACACCGCCACGAGCACGAGGTTGTCCGACGCCATCTCGGCCAGGATATCGAGGTCGCGCAGAACGAGGTCGGACTTCGTGGTGATTCCGACAGGGTGGCGCGCGGCCTGCAGCACCTCCAGCACCGCCCGGGTGATCCGGTGCTCCCGCTCCACCGGCTGGTAGGGATCGGTGGCGGTCCCCAGCGCGATCGTCTCCGGCTGATAGCCGGGCGCGGCGATCTCGCGCGCGAGCAGCTTGGCGGCATCGGGCTTGACGAAGATCCGGGATTCGAAATCGAGGCCGGGCGAAAGGCCGAGCCAGGCATGGGTCGGGCGCGCGTAACAGTAGATGCAGCCGTGCTCACAGCCGCGATACGGGTTCACCGAGCGATCGAACGGGATGTCCGGCGAGGTATTGCGGGCGATGATCCGCGCGGCCCGCTCCAGGGTCACCTGCGTGCGCAGGGTGGCGGGTTCACCGGGCTCCCAATCGGGGTCCTGGAAGACCTCGCGCATCGCCGTCTCGTACCGGCCTGTCGGGTTCGCCGTGGCACCGCGGCCGCGTCGGGCCTCCGGGGGCAGCGTGCTCGATCCCAGTCGCACCGGTGCGACGGGTGTCGAGCCGTTCGGAATCGTAGACATGCGTGCCGCCCCGTGTTTCACGTGGAACATAGCGCGAACAACGCGACGCCGACGCCTTAATTTCAGGCAAACGCCCCGGCGCCCGGGCGAGACGCCGCCGCCCGGTTTACCGCCGCGCAGAATCGTCTATGGGCGCGCAGATGCTCTCCGCGGTGACCTACCTGGCCGACCCGGCCGATCCGGACGCGATCGATCGCCTCGCCGACACGCTCAGCGTGTTGGTGTCGGGCGTGGCCGGCGGTCTGGTCGGCGACGCCGTGATCGTGACCGGCCGGGAGAGCGACGCGGCGGAAGCCATCGCGGACGCGACCGGGGCAGCCCTGGTGCTCCACCGGGGCAGGGATCCCTATGGGGCCGGGGCCGCGCAGGCGCGACGGGATTGGGTGCTGTGCCTGGAAGCCGGGGACGTTCCGGCCGAAGGCTGGATCCGCACCCTCGACCGCTTCATCGGCACCGCCCGGCCGGAGACCGGCCTCGGCCGCCTCCACCGCCCCGCCTCGGGTTGGACGGGCCGGGTCGTCGGCCGGCTCGACGCGCTCATGGGCGCCCGGCAGGCCCGGGCCGGCGACGTGGTGCGGCGCGAGGCGCTGCGGGCCGGCGCGGCATTCGCCCCCCGCCTCAAGGTCCGGCCGCTCATCGCTCGCATCGATAGGCCCTGATCGACAGAATGTCGCAGCTCGACTTATCGATATTGGCGGAAAGTTTTGGAAAACTCCTGGCGCGACAGCAGAAAACTTGCTGAATAAGTGTTTGCCGGCGCATCCGGATCCACTTCGCGCCGCCGGGAGGGATGCGAAGATGGACTCCTCGGGCCTGATGGGGCGGAAGTCCGTCGACGACATCCTGGAGAGCGGCGAGGGCGAGCAGCAGCTCTCGAAATCGCTCGGGGCGCTGTCGATCACCGCGATGGGCATCGGCGCGATCATCGGCGCCGGCATCTTCGTGCTCACCGGCACGGCGGCGGCCCAATATGCCGGGCCGGGCATCATGCTGTCCTTCGTGCTCGGCGGCATCGCCTGCGCGTTCGTCGGCCTGTGCTACTCCGAGATGGCCGCGCTGATCCCGGTGGCGGGATCGAGCTACACCTACACCTACGCCACGCTCGGCGAGTTCTTCGCCTGGCTGATCGGCTGGGACCTGATCCTCGAATACGCCATGGGCGCGGCCACGGTGGCGGTGGGCTGGTCGGGCTACGTCACGAGCCTCCTGAAGGACGTCGGCCTCGTGATCCCGGCCCGGTTCGCGCACGCGCCTGGCACGGCGATCGACGGCGGCGGCACCGCCCTGTTCAACCTGCCGGCGGTGGTGATCGTGGCGCTGATCACGATCCTGCTGATGCGCGGCACCAAGGAATCGGCGCGGTTCAACAACATCATGGTGGCCGTGAAGCTCACCGTGGTGGTGGCCTTCATCGCGCTCGGCTGGGGCCATGTCGACACCGCCCACTGGAGCCCGCTGATCCCGCCCAACGCGGGTACCTTCGGGGAGTACGGCTACAGCGGCATCCTGCGCGGCGCGGGCGTGGTGTTCTTCGCCTTCATCGGCTTCGACGCGGTGTCCACGGCCGCCCAGGAGGCGCGCAAGCCGCAGAAGGACATGCCGATCGGCATCCTCGGCTCGCTGATCGTCTGCACGATCCTGTACGTGCTGGTGGCCGCGGTCCTCACCGGGCTGGTGCCCTACAAGGAGCTGAACGTCCCCGACCCGATCGCCAAGGGCGTCGACGTGATCGGCATCGGCTGGTTCGCCCTGCTGATCAAGCTCGGGGCGCTCACCGGCCTGACCACGGTGATCCTGGTGCTGCTCTACGGCCAGAGCCGGATCTTCTTTACGATGGCCAATGACGGGTTGCTACCGAAGCTGTTCGCCCACGTCCACCCGACCTACCAGACCCCGTATCGCAGCCAGGCGCTGATCGGAGCCGTGGTCGCCCTCGTGGCGGCGCTGGTGCCGATCAACATCCTCGGCGAGATGGTCAGCATCGGGACGCTGGCCGCCTTCATCCTGGTCTGCGGATCGGTGATCTACCTGCGGCGGACCGACCGGCACATGAAGCGGCCGTTCCGGGCCCCCGCCGTGCCGGTGGTGCCGATCCTCGGCATCCTGTTCTGTCTGCTGCTGATGGCCGGGCTGCCCCTGGACACCTGGCTGCGCCTGGTGATCTGGATGGGGATCGGGCTCGTGGTCTACTTCTTCTACGGCCGCAGGCACTCGGTCCTGCGCCGCAAGGAAGGCACCGCGGTCACGCCGTGATGCTGGCGCCCCGCCGCAGGTGCTCGTCGAGCCGCGGCATGATCTCGACGAAGTTGCAGGGGCGGTGCCGGTAATCGAGCTGCTGCGCCAGGATGCCGTCCCAGGCGTCGCGGCAGGCCCCGGGCGAGCCCGGCAGCACGAACAGGTAGGTCGCCTGCGCGACTCCGGCGGTGGCCCGGGATTGCAGGGTCGAGGTGCCGATCTTGTCGTACGAGATCCGGTGGAACACCGCGGAAAAACCGTCCATCCGCTTCTCGAACAGCGGCTCCAGGGCCTCCGGGGTCACGTCGCGCCCGGTGAAACCGGTGCCGCCGGTGGTGATCACCACGTCGACCGCCGGCTCGCGCAGCCAAGCCTCCACCTGCGCGCGGATCGCCGGGATCTCGTCCGGTACGATGGCCCGGGCGGCGAGCCGGTGCCCGGCCTCCGTGAGGCGCTGGCTCAGCGTGTCGCCCGAGCGATCGTCGGCGATCCGGCGGGTATCCGAGACGGTGAGCACCGCGATCCCCAACGGGATGAAGCGGCGTGAGTCGGACTGATCGGCCATCGTGAGGGCTCTCCGGGATGGGCATCCGATATGGGCTGCCGGCCCGGAATTGTCGCCCCCCTCGGGCTGCCGCTCCAGCCGAGCCCGCCTGGAGCGGAAACCACGCCCGGCATGGCAGGCCCGCTCGCGCCGCTCGACCCGGCTGTTTCGTCGCGTGCGCCTCGACAGGCGCCCCCGCGGCAAACGGATCGCGCGCACCCCAGCACCTCAACCAAGGATCGCCAGGTCACGGGATGATCTGATTAGAACGAAACTA
Source organism: Methylobacterium sp. CM6246 (assembly GCF_054818005.1). Taxonomy (NCBI): domain Bacteria; kingdom Pseudomonadati; phylum Pseudomonadota; class Alphaproteobacteria; order Hyphomicrobiales; family Methylobacteriaceae; genus Methylobacterium; species Methylobacterium sp. CM6246. Next base: position 1,535,761 of record NZ_JBTXKY010000001.1, on the reverse strand, counting down.
TTCTAGCCAAGTGAGGGGCACAGCTTCAATCACAGAATCTTGAGAGGCACCGGGATCGCAGATTTCGATGACGAACGTCTTAGACTGATGCGCCGGAATAGACTCAAAACTGTCTCGCCACCGCACCACCTATACAAGCGACATGCCACCTTCGATGCAACTTATCTTTGTATCATTATAAATAAATGAAATAAGGGCCACAAATCCTTTGACTTTTCTTCCATCAAGACCACTGTGGTCAAGCCGGAGCGTTAAAGTTCGTTACGGCTTGTCGCGGGCTGACACGATAGGCAGTCTTTCGCGCGCCGACACAGGAGCCGAGATCCCATCCCGGCTTCGCAACGACATTTCGAGAAGGAGTTTGCGCGCGAATCGAATCGAGGCTTCCGTTCCGCAATCCGATTCATCGAGCCTGTACGGACTGCGTCCAGGTGCGGACATCGATTCTCTTCGCGTCCAGGCGCTCTTTTGCAAATCATCGGCATCGCCCGAAACTCAGCACAGAACAGGCGATGCTCCGCACATGTTCCAGCGCATCCAGGCAGAAGATTTCCTGGATGGCGGACACATCGTCATGACGCGGAATCGTGGAGCGCAAGATGATTTCCGTCTCTCGAAAATTGGGTATCCTCGGTGGATTGAGCCGCCATTCGACGCTCAGACATCACAATCTCGTCAATCGTGAAGTTCTGGATCTGACTCGCAATCGCTCCGCCGCAAATCTTTTCACGTGGAGTCTCGATCCGGATACGATCGTTCATCTCCTCTCACAGGACGGCTGGCCCGCAATCGCGCATCAGGTCGAGGAGGCGGTCACCTATCTTCTTCTGGAGAGCGTCGATGGGTTGATGATCACCAGCGACACCCTTCACTGCGTTCTCGAACGGGAAGCGATTCATCTTGGCGTTCCTGTGCTGCACAGGCGGGACGCCTTGGTCGAGGAGATCCGGCGCATGTCCCTGAAGAAAGTCGGCTTCATCGGGACCTCGGTGACGATGAGCCAATCCTACTACGGGGCTCTGATCGACGGATCGCACAGCGTGGATGTGGTGCTCCCGAGCCAAAAACTGTGGGTCAACATCGACTATTCAGTCTGCAATCGGATCTACAACGGCGAGTGCACCGCGCTCGAACTCGAAACCTACAACCAGATCATCGCTGACTTCGAAGCGCAGAACGTCGATGGAATCGTCGTCGCCTCGCCGGAGATCGACCTGGCCTTCAACAAGCCGAACGCGGTGCCGGTCCTGCACACCGCCCGGATCCACGCCGCGGCGGCGGCTAGGTGGTGTGTCGCCGGACATGACATCGTGCGTCCGGCACTGCCACGACACGACGAGATGCGGCCCGCTCCGGTGGGATCGCGCGACGTGGCCGCCGACGACACGTCAAAAATTCCCGTCACGCTGCCCTATCGCGACAGCTTGCCTTATCCGCACAAGGTCAAGGGCAAAGGCAAAGGCAAGCGAAAGGCTGCCGCATCGCTGCTCGCATCGGTCGGTGGACAGCAGGATCCGCGTACGTAGCGGAAGCCCTGCCGCCGAGGGGGTCTAGCGCCGTGCGATCGGTGCTGTAACGACGCGGCGTCGACCCGTCCCGGTCGTCGCGACTTGCCGTTGGCAACGAATCGCGGTGTCTTCGCGTGTCTTGCGCGGCGAGGACACCGCGCTTCGGAACCCATCCCATGCACATGTACGGCAACTGGCGCTCCGCCGCCGCCTTCCGGGTCCGGATCGCCCTGAAGCTGAAGGGCCTCGCCTACGAGGAGACCTTCATCGACCTCGATGCCGGCGACCAGCACAAGCCCGAGTTCCGCAGGATCAACCCGCAAGGTGCGGTGCCGGCCCTGTTCGACGGCGACGGGCCGCCGCTGACCCAGTCCCTGGCGATCCTCGATTACCTGGAGGAGACGCGGGGCGGCGTTCGGCTGCTGCCGGACGAGCCGCGGGCGCGGGCCCGGGCACGCTCCCTCGCCCAGGTCGTGGCCTGCGACACCCACCCGCTTTACGTGCCCCGCGTCCGCACGTTCCTGATGGAGGAGTACGGGCTGCCCCGGGAGCGGATGCTGGCCTTCCTGCGCAACGCGTTCGAGACCGGCCTGACGACCCTCGAAACCCGGCTCTCCACCGAGCCTGGCACCGGCCGCTTCTGCCAGGGCGACGCGGTGAGCCATGCCGACCTGTGCCTCGTCAGCCTCTGGGTCGGGACCGGCATTTTCGGGATCGACACGGCCGCCTACCCGACGGTCGCCCGGATCGCCGAGGCCTGCCTCGCCCTGCCGGCGGTCGTCGAGGCGCATCCCCTGCGCCAGCCCGGCGCCCCCGCCGCCTGACCGGCGACGCCCGCGCGTGCTCTGGTCACGCGTGCGCTCGGCCGGCAGATGTGGCAAGCGGACCTCCGAGGCGTTTAATCCGGCCGGGGCGTCAATCCCGACCCGTGGGGAGAAAGGGTGTCGATGGTACCCGACGAGAACGAGTCCGGCCTGCATCGCGTCGTCGTGGTCGGCGGCGGGGCCGCCGGGCTCCAGTTGGTGACGAAGCTCGGCGACAAGCTGGGACGCGGCAAGCGTGCGCACGTCACCCTGGTCGACCGCGCCCGCACGCATATCTGGAAGCCACTGCTCCACGAGGTCGCGGCCGGCAGCCTCGATATCGGCCACCATGCGGTCGATTACCTGCACCACGCCCACAAGCACGGGTTCCGATACCGGATCGGCAGCATGACCGGGCTCGACCGGGAGGCGCGCACGATCCGGCTCGCCGCGAGCCACGATCCCGAGGGCCGCGAGGTCACGCCGGAGCGGTCGGTGCCCTACGACACGCTGGTGATGGCGGTGGGCTCGACCACCAACGATTTCGGGACGCCGGGCGTCGCCGAGCACGCCATCGCGCTGGACACCCAGGACCAGGCGGTGCGCTTCCACCAGCGCCTGGTCAACGCGTCCCTGCGGGCCCACACCCAGGCCGGCCCCGTCCGGCCCGGCCAGCTCCATGTCACGGTGATCGGGGCCGGGGCCACCGGCACCGAACTCGCCGCCGAGTTGCACCGGACCTTCCGCCACGTGGTCGCCACCGGCCTCGACCGGATCGACCCAGGCAAGGACATCCGGATCACCCTGGTCGAAGCGGCCGAACGGATCCTGCCGGCGGTGCCGCAGCGCCTTTCGGTGGAGGTGATGCAGCTCCTCCACAAGATCGGGGTGGACGTTCGCGTGAAGGCGCGGGTGACCGAGGTGCGCGCGGACGGCGTACAGCTCGCCGACGGCACCTTCATCCCGTCGGAGCTGGTGGTCTGGGCGGCCGGCGTGAAGGCGCCACCGTTCCTGCAGGGCATCGGCGGGCTCGAGACCACCCGGACCAACCAGCTGGTGGTCGCCCCGACCCTGCAGACCACCCGCGACCCTGACATCTTCGCGATGGGCGACTGCGCCTACCTGGTCGAGGCCGGTTCGGACACGCCGGTGCCGCCCCGGGCGCAGGCGGCCCATCAGCAGGCCAGCCACCTGATCGGCCAGATCCAGGCCAAGATCGACGGCAAGCCCCTGAAGCCGTTCAAGTACAAGGATTTCGGCTCGCTGGTCTCTCTCGGCGAATACTCGACGGTGGGCAGCCTGATGGGCTTCGTCCGGGGCAAGAACATGCTGATCGCCGGGCTGTTCGCCCGGATGATGTACCGCTCGCTCTACAAGATGCACGAGCGTGCCCTGCACGGCAGCGTCAAGACGGCGCTCGACGCCCTGGCCCGGGCGCTCACCCGCCGTACCGAATCACGGGTAAAGCTGCATTGATGTCCCACAGGCACCCCGGCGACACGGGGGCCGCAACAGGAAGGACGAACGGTCGCTGGAATCGCGTGGATCTCGAACGCGTCCTAGGAGGCGGAATGTGAATTATAGTTGACATTTTGCCGCTTTCTGGGTTACGAGACCTAACATGTTCCAAGTGCGCCGCACCGGCGAATTCATCGCTTGGCTGAACGCTTTGCGGGATGTCCAGGCGCGGGCGCGGATCACCAAGCGGATCGACCGTATCGCTCAGGGCAACCTCGGCGATGCCAAGTCCGTTGGCGATGGCGTCAGCGAATTGCGGTTCTCTTTCGGGCCGGGATACCGAGTTTATTACACTCTGCGCGGTGATGTCGTCGTGATCCTGCTGTGCGGTGGCGACAAGGGCTCGCAGACGCAGGACATCGAACGGGCCAAGACTATGGCGCGGGAGGTTTGACAATGGCGATAGAGACCAAGCCCTGGGATGCGGCCGAAGTCCTGAGAACCCCGGCCGACATCGCAGCCTATCTCGATGCCTATCTCGAGGACGGGACTCCGGAGGAATTGCTGGGCGCGTTGAACACGATTGCCCGCTCGCACGGCATGTCTGCGCTGGCCCGCGAGACGGGTATCAGTCGCGAGGCGCTGTACAAAGCCTTCAGCGACAATGGCAATCCGACGCTGGACACCTTGCTGCGCGTCCTGAAAGCCTTGGGTGTGCGCCTCGCCGTGGCGGCGTGATCGATCCCTGAACAGTGTAAAAGGGGGCCAGCGATCCGGCCTGTCTTCACGCTCGACGCGTTCGCCCGGGCGCCTGTCGCGACCGGACTTACCGCGGGCCATGCAGCAGCGGGCGTGACGTTTGGGACAACCGCTTTGTACGAAGCCCTCGCCGGCATCATAGCACCGTGCTTATGATCCGGTCGCTCTCGGAGCAAAAGCCGTTCACGGGCAGATGAATTTCGCCCGGGTGCTCGAGGGGACCGCATTTTCTCAGCCGAACCGGCGCCAACGTCGTCGGAACATGCTCTAAGCCGTCAACACGGCATCATCGTTTTCCGACAGCCGGCATCGCCCGCTCGGAATGATGCGCCCGGATCCACCGGCACCCCGGCGACACGGGGGCCGCAACAGGAAGGACGCCCTATGATCCTCGTGAGCGTGATGTATCCGACCGGCCCGAACTTCGACATGGGCTACTATCTCGGGCACCACATGCCGCTGGTGCGTGAGCGCTGGTCGGCGCTGGGCCTCCACGAAGCGAAGGTGGTCAAGGGTGCCGGCACCCCCGACGGCGGCCCGGCCCCGTTCCAGGTGATGGCGCTGCTGACCTTCGAATCGGCCGACGCGTTCAAGAAGGCCGTGGCGGCCCACGGCGAGGAGATCTTCGCCGACATCCCGAACTTCACCGCGGCGCAGGCCCAGGTGCAGATCAACGACTTTGCGGAGAGCCCGTGATCGATATCGTCAAGGCGGTGCAGCAGGCCGATCCGAGCCTCGGCACCTACGTGGTCGTGCTGCGCGCCGACGCCCGCGCCCTCGATGGCCCGGATCGCCTCACCCCCGAGGCGCAGGCCTGGATCGACGCGAACGCCCCGGGCGGTCGCCTCGCCCGGGTGCGGGTCCTGCTCGCCCCCTATCCGGGGGCGGTGCCGGCCGAGCGCGACGTGAGCGTGGCCACCTTCGCGGATGCCCGGCAGCTCGCCGCCTTCGCGACCACCTGGACCGGCGATCCGCTTTCGGAGGTTGAGGAGCCCTAGAACCGGTTCACGCCGCCCGCAGCTGGCGGATCGCCCGGAGGGTCGTGGCCCGTTGCACCTCCAGGCGCCGGATCAGCGGCACGAGGTCGGCGCCTGCATGGGCGGCGGCCTCGACCTCCCGGCACAGGCTCGACAGCCCGACGAAACCGAGGAGCCCGGCCGCCGCCACCATGGCGTGGGCGTCGTGGGCGATCTGCAGGCGGTCGGTCTCGCTCGGGCGGAAGCGCTCGGACAGCTCGTTGGAGAGCAGATCCAGCAGCCCGCCCACCTGATCCGTACCGAAACTCGTCTCCATGTCGGCGAGCACCGCGGCGTCGAGCACCGCGGGATCGACCGCAACTTTGCGCCGCGGCGTCTCCTGCCGGGCCCGGCGGCGGGCTCCGGGGGCGGTCCAGCGGCTGATCGTGGCGAACAGGTCCGCCCGGCGAAACGGTTTGCCGACATGGTCGTCCATCCCGGCCTCGCGCAGCTCCGCGACCTGCTCCGGCAGGACGTTGGCGGTCATCGCCACGATCGGGACGTCGCAGGCCGGCGGCGCCAGGGCGCGGATCCGCCGCGTGGCGGTGAGTCCGTCGACGCCAGGCATCTGCACGTCCATCAGGACGAGGTCGTACGGGCGCCCCTCGGCCACCGACAGGCCGACGGCCGTGATCGCCTCGCCGCCATCCCCGGCGACCTCGACGGTGTAGCCTTGCGATTCGAGGACGGCGCAGGCGAGCTCCTGGTTGAGCGGTACATCCTCGACCAGGAGCAGGCGCAGCGACGGCCCATCCGGCGGCGGCCGGGATCCGCCGGCCGGACGCGGCGGCGACGGCGCCGTCCCAAGGCGAAGCGCGTCCACGGCCTCGCTGCTGCGCGGCAGGACCAGGCGGAACCAGAAGGTCGAACCCACCCCCTCCCGGCTGTCCATGCCGATCTCGCCGCCCATCAGGGTGACGAGATGCCGGGAGATCGCCAGACCGAGTCCGGTGCCGCCGAAGCGGCGGCTGATCGAGCCGTCGACCTGGCTGAACCGCTTGAACAAGCGCTCCTGCTGCGATGGTGCGATGCCGATGCCGGTATCGGTGACGGCGAACCGGACCACGTCGCCGGGGCCGCCCTCGGGCGCGATGCCCTCGCCCTCCCGGCGCACGGTCACGATCACCGAGCCCTCGGGGGTGAATTTCACGGCGTTGTTGAGCAGGTTGAGCAGCACCTGCCGCAGGCGGCCGGGATCGCCGACCACGACGCTCGGAAGCGCCGGGTCGATCTCGGCCTCGATCCGCAACCCGCTCCGGAGCGCGCTGCCGCGCACGATCGAGACCGTGCTGTCCACGAGCGCTGCCAGCGGGAAGCCGACCGGGTCGAGGGTCAGTTCGCCGGCCTCGATCTTCGAGAAGTCGAGGATGTCGTTGACCACGGTGAGGAGGGCTGCCCCGGAGCTGTGGATCAGCTCCAGCCGCCGCCGATCCTCGTCCCGGATCGCGCTCTCGTCGAGGAGCAGGTCGGCGTAGCCCAGGATGCCGTTGAGCGGCGTGCGGATCTCGTGGCTCATCGCGGCCAAAAACTCGCTCTTGGCCGCGCTCGCCCGCTCGGCATCGGCCCGCGCGGCCTCCGCGTCCCGCGTGGCTTCCCGCAGCGCGGCCTCGGCGGCCTTGCGCTCTGAGATGTCGAGGTGGAGCCCGACCATGCGCTGCGGCTGGCCCTCGGGACCGAACAGCGTGCGCCCGCGCGCGTAGATCCAGCGCTCGCCCGCCCGGAACTCGGCGACGTAGGCGGAGGACGATTCCACGGCGCGGCGAATCTCGTTCCAGACGTCGCCGACGTCCTCGGCGTGGACCAGGGCGGTCCAGTCGGCCGCGGCCATCGTGTGCGCTCGGCCGGTATCGGGCAGGCCGTGCATGCGCGCGCTCTCGGGGCTCAGGGTGGCGAACCCCGTGCGCATGTCCCAGTCCCAGGTACCGGCATCGGCCGCGTCGAGGGCGATCCCCAGGAGCCCGCGCGCCTCCTCGACGGCAAGCCGCGCCGTGACGATGTCGTCGACGTCGAGCGCGGTGCCGAGCCACTCCACGACCTTGCCGTCGTCGGGATCGAGGTAGATCGGGATCAGAGAGATCTTGTGCCACCGGTAGGCGCCGTCGTGCCGCCGGATCCGCCATTGGCCGCCGTAGCCGATCCCGGTCTCGATCGCCTGCTGCCAGGCCGCCTCCATGCCGGCGGCGTCCTCCGGGTGGTTGCGGGCGAGGCGATCCACGCGCTCCAGCCCGATCGGCCCGTAATAGGCGTGGAACTGTGCGTTGGCGTAGGTCGCCTGCCCGTCGCCGACCCGCATGGTCCAGATCAGCAGCGGCAGGGTCTCGGCGAGACCGCGGTAGCGCAGCTCGCTGCGGCGGACATCGTCCTCGGCGCGGCGCCGCTCGGTCACGTCGATGAGCACGCCGATCAGGCCGGTCACCGGTCGATCGCCCCGGCAGACGCCGCGCACGACCACGTCGCGGACATCGCCGTTGGGCCGAAGCAGCCGCGCCTCGAAGTCGAAGCTCGCGCCCCGGGCGATGGCATCCGCGACGATGCCCTCCAGCCGCTCGCGGTCGTCGGGGTGGTAGATCTGTGAGAAGGCGGAGAGCGGCGGCGCCGGCTTCCGCGGATCGCGGCCGGCGATGGCGTACAGGCTCTCCGACCAGACCGGCTGCCCGTCGGCGAGGTCCACCCGCCAGTTGCCCACGCTGGCGAGTTGCTCGGCCATGGTCAGCTGGTGGTTCGCCGCCGCCTGCGCCTCGGAGCGGGCGTTGATCTCGCGATGCTGCTCCCGGATCAGGGCCTCGCGGATCACCGCCTGCGCCATCTCCTGTCTGCGCCGGCCATCGGCCTCCGAGAGCCGCAGATGGGCGATCACGATCTCGGCGAGGTCGCGGAACGCCACTGCGTCGGCCTCGGAGAGCCGGTCCCGAGGCGCCGGGTCGATCAGGCAGAAGGTGCCGATCCTGACGCCCGGCGACAGGCTCAGGGGGATGCCCGCGTAGAACCGGAAGCCGCCCGGGGCGGCGACCCCGGGCAGATCGCGAAACCGGGGATCGGCCCGCGTGTCGGGCACGACCAGCATGGCGTCGCTGCGAATCGTGTGCTCGCACAGGCCCAGCTCCCGCGGCATCGATCCCGGCACGTCGATGCAGGGGGTCTTCAGCCAGAGCTGCGTGTCATCGATGAATCCCACGAACGCGCTGCGCACGCCGAACAGGCGGCAGGCGATCCGGCAGACGGCGTCGAAATGCGGCTCGGGTGGGGTGCCGACGATGCCGAGGGCGTCCAGGGCCGCGAGCCGCGCCGCCTCATCATCCGGATGTACTCTCACCGACCGTCTCCGGGGCCAAATCGCCGTCGGGCATTCCTCAGCGCCTGTTCGGGCCGAGCGGGAGCGTTGCCGCGACTGCGGACGCGTTTCAAGCTGGTCTGGGGTCGCGCACGATCACGTCGCCCTCACGGGCGGCCGGTTCCGCCGATCCAGGGGGTGCGCAGCCGGGCCGCCTCCAGCGCCCAGACCATCCCGAGCATCATGTAGACGTGGCGCCACTTCTCGATGTCGATCTGGAACGCCTGGAGAAAGAACATCAGCAGGGCCGGCCAGACGATCTGGGCATGCGCCCGGACGGGCGATGGCCGCACCAGCAGGCGGAAGCCCACGAAGCTGGTTGCCAGGACTAGACCGATGAACACCACCCCGCCGAGCCAGCCGCCGTTGGCGAACGAGCCGATATAGGAGTTGTGGGGCTCGAGACCGAAGACCAACCGCCAGTGCATCGGCCCCATCCCGAACGGGCGCTCCAGCAGCATCGCCAACCCACGGACCTGGTTGCCGAAACGGCCGGTCTCGCCCTGGTCGTAATCCTGGGTCAGGGCCGCCCGGGTCTCGAACATCTTGTGCACGTGCTCGACCGACAGGAGGCCGATCACGGCGATCGTGGCGAGCACCAATGTGGCGAGCGTCAGGAGCACGATGCGGCGGCGCAGCCGGACGGAGCCGCTGCCGGCGTAGACCGAGCCGACCATCAGCAGCACGGCGACGACGCTGCCGCCCCAGGAGCCGCGCGAGAACGACAGGAAGATGCCGGCCAAAATGATCAGCAGCCCGGCCAGCGCTACCAGTGGGCGCCGGGCGCTGCCGGTGAGCAGGCCGTGCATCAGGTACAGGGCGCCGAGCGTCAGGAACGAGCCGAACACGTTCGGGTCCTGAAAGGTGCCGGAGGCCCGGTCGTACTTGTAGAACAGGTCCTCGATGCCGAGCCATTGCAGGTAGCCGACGATGCCGAGCGCCGCGGAGAACACGCAGCTCACCGTGTAGGCCTTCAGCGCCAGCTCCATGCGGGCGTGCGTGTCCTCCGAGAAGAACATCGCGAAGAACACGCAGGTGATCACGAGGTAGATCAGCTGGATCGTCCAGGTGACCGGGAACTCCTCGTTCAGGTACGGGAACAGCGCCGTGACGATCGCCACCAGGTAGAGCAGCAGCAGCGCGAGCAGCGGCACCGCCCCACGGTGCAGGCGCACGCCGAGGCAGAGCCACAGCAGGATCGTGGGGATCGCCACCGCGTCGTAGGGCGAGGTTTCCGAGAACGCGAAGCAGGCGAAGAAGATGAAGGCGGCAAACAGCGCCATGGCCAGCCCCCGGATGACCCCGAGGAGCGGGATCCCGGCGGGCAATCCCGACGGGACCGGGATTGCGGGCGCTGCGGTCTGAGCCATGGATACGCGGACTCCGCGGGCCGGTTACGCGGGCCCGCACATCCGGTAGCCATGACATCCAATGGTTGAGAATCGGCTGCGCCTCCGGGCGGACCCGTTCCTCTCGGCGGGTGGCGTCAGCCCTTCAGCCGCTTGTTGCAGACCGAGTAGAAGCCGCCGCCCTTCTGGATCCATTTCGCGTCGCCCAGCGTCCCGGCGGCCTTGGCCGCGTTGTAGCTGTCGAGGCAGGTATGCATCCGCGCCTTCCCGGCGGATTCGCTCGCATATTTCGGATCGACGGCGGACGGATAGGCGGCCGTCCCGGCCGGGGCCGCCGTCGGTCTCGCGGCCGGGGCTTGCGGCGCGGGAGCCGGGGCCGCGGACTTCGTCGCACCGGGTGCCACGGGATTCGGGACCGTGTTGGCCGTCGTGTTCGACGCCTCGGCCCCGCATTCCGCCTTGCGGAAGTCGTTCCACTTCTGGCCGTTGAGCGTCCCGGCCTGCTTGGCGGCCTGATACTTGGTCGAGCAATCCTTGGCGGACAGGGCCGCCGCCGGCGTGACGAGCAATCCGGTGCTGCCAGCAAGTATGGCGGCGGTCAGAAGTAGACGTACCATGGCGAAATCCCCCCGCGTCGATATCGATCCGTATCGATACGCTATATCGAGGACATTCGCTCCGACAATCGGTCGCTATACAAGTGCTTGTGAGCGCTGCGCCGTCACCCCGCGGCCGCCGACGGCGCGGAACCGCGACACGCCGGCGAATGCCGCCCGGGACCAGCCGGGCGGCATTCGATCAGGCCCGGCAGGCTTCGAATTCCTGGCGGATCGCCACCGGATCGAGGTTGCGGCCGATGAACACCACCCGGGAGACCCGCTTCTCGTCCGGGCGCCAATCCCCCTGGACGTCGCCGTCGAGGATCATGTGCACGCCCTGGAAGACGAAGCGCTTCGGCTCGTTGGGGAAGGCCACGATGCCCTTGCAGCGCAGGATGTCCCGTCCCTGAACCTGGGTCAGGTTCGAGATCCAGGGCATGAACTTCTCCGGATCGACCTCGCCGTCGATCTTGGCCGAGACCGACTGGATCTCGGAATCGTGATGGTGATGGTGGCCCGACTCCAGGAATTCCGGCTCCACCTCGAGGATTCGGTCGAGGTCGAACGCGTTGCGCTCCAGCACGGCCTCCAGGGGCACGGCGCAGTTCTGCGTGCGGTGGAGCTTGGCCAGCGGGTTGATGCCGCGGATCTCGGCCTCGACCCGGTCCAGATCTTCCGGCGAGACGAGGTCGCTCTTGTTGAGCAGGATCACGTCCGCGAAAGCGATCTGGTTCTTCGCCTCCGGGGCGTCCTTGAGGCGGTCGGACAGCCACTTGGCGTCCGCCACCGTCACCACGGCGTCGAGGCGGGCGGCGTCGCCGACATCCTGGTCGACGAAGAAGGTCTGGGCGACCGGGGCTGGGTCGGCCAGCCCGGTGGTCTCGACGATGATTGCGTCGAACTTGCCCCGCCGCTTGACCAGGCCGTCCATGATCCGGATCAGGTCGCCGCGCACGGTGCAGCAGACGCAGCCGTTGTTCATCTCGAACACTTCCTCGTCCGCGCCGACGACGAGGTCGTTGTCGATACCGATCTCGCCGAACTCATTGACGATCACGGCGTAACGCTTGCCATGGTTTTCCGTAAGGATCCGGTTGAGCAGCGTGGTCTTGCCAGCGCCGAGATAGCCGGTGAGCACGGTGACCGGGATCTTGCCGGCGGTCGAACCGGATGGGGCGGAAGCAGAACTCATGTCGGTCATGGCGGATTCTTCGATCGGATCTGCGGGACGGATCGGGCTTCTGGCCCGGGAGCGTTGTCATATTGTAACAAATCCCGGCGAAGGAAGACGGAGCCACACGGTTTCGCGACCTGGCCCCCCGATCGATTGCGGATCAGCCAAGCTTTGCTCTAGGCACGTGGTGCCGTCCGGGACCTCAGCCCGGATGGCACGCCTCGACAAGCGACTCCGATCACCATGAAACGGCCGGGGTCTGGGCTGAAGCCTGTCCTCATCTGCCATCCCGGTCCCTCGCCCGGACCCAGAAGACCAACCTTATGGACGCCCGCAATCCTCTGGACCAGGATGAGGCCCGCGCCGCATCCGCGCGCCGGCGCCGCACGCCCTGGCCCCTGATCGTCCTCGTGCTGATCGCGGTCGCGGGCGGCCTGGCGCTGGCCGTCTCGGACCGCGCCCGCGAGGCCGTCTCGGGCGTCGTCGCCGGGCTGTTCGGATCGGGCAACCCGGATGCGGGGATCGAGGCCGAGAAGGCCGGGACGGTGGAGCGGGTGTTCCGGCCGAGCAAGGAACAGCGCGCCGCGTTCGAGATCCTGCCTGTGGCGACTCAGATGTTCCGCCCGGAGGGCTCCGCGGAGGGGCGCATCGCGCTCAACGACGATGACAACGTGCCGGTGGTCTCGCCCTACGCGGGTCGGGTGACTAAGGTGCTGGCCCGGGCTGGCGACGACGTGAAGGCCGGCGACGTGTTGCTGACGCTGGAGGCCACCGACATGGTCCAAGCGCAGAACGACTATCAGGCCGCCCTGAACAATCTCCAGAAGCAGCAGGCCCTGCTGAAGCTCGACCAGACCATCGCGGCCCGCCAGCAGGAACTGTTCCAGGCCCACGCGGTGGCGCTGAAGGACTACCAGTCGGCGCAGAACGACGTCATCGCCGCGCAGAGCGACCTGAAGACCGCGGAGGCGTCCCTCGACGCCGTGCGGAACCGGCTGCGGCTTTTGGGCAAGTCCGACGCCGAGATCGTCGCCTACGAGAAGAACGGCCGGCTCAGCCCCGAGACCCAGATCCGGGCGCCGATCGCCGGCACGATCGTCCAGCGCAAGGTCGGCACCGGGCAGTTCCTCTCCGCCTCCAGCGACCCGGTCTTCGTGATCGGCGACCTGTCCACGGTGTGGCTCGTCGCCAACGTGCGCGAGAGCGAGATCCCGAAGATCCGCATCGGCCAGGAGGTCGAGGCGAAGGTGGCGGGCTTCGGGGCGCGGGTGTTCAAGGCGCGGGTCAACTACATGGCCGCGAGCCTGGACCCGGCCACGCGGCGGCTCGCGGTCCGCAGCGAGGTCGACAATCCCGACCGGGTGCTGCGCCCGGAGATGTTCGCAACCTACACGATCATCACCGGCAAGGGTGAGCCGAGCCCGAGCGTGCCGGTCGCCGCGATCGTGTACGAGGGCGACCGTACCCATGTGTGGGTGGCCCGCCAGGACGGCGCCGTGGAGGCGCGCGACATCAAGCTCGGCGTGATCAACGGCGACAACGCGCAGGTCGTCGACGGCCTGCATGCGGGCGATCAGATCGTGACCCGGGGGGCCCTGTTCATCGACCGGGCGGCCTCCGGCGACAAGGCGTCCTGAGCGGGAACCCGGGCGATGAACAGCCTGATCGTCTTCTCGCTGCGCCAGCGCGTGCTGGTCGTGCTGCTGTTCGTGGTGATGCTCGGCATCGGCTACGGCGCCTATACGCAGCTCAACATCGAGGCCTATCCCGACCCGGTGCCGCCGCTGGTCGACGTGATCACCCAGAACCCGGGCCAATCCGCCGATGAGATCGAGCGCTACATCACCATTCCCCTGGAGGTGGCGCTCGCCGGCATCCCCAACGCCCAGGTGGTGCGGACGATCTCGCTGTTCGGCCTGTCCGACGTGAAGGTCCAGTTCAACTACGAGTACACGTACGAACAGGCGCTGCAGCGGGTGCTCAATCGCCTGTCGCAGGCCCCGCCCCTGCCCAACGGCGCCACGCCGCAGATCTCGCCGACGAGCCCGGTGGGCGAGATCATGCGCTACAAGCTGGTCGGCCCGGCGGGCTACTCGCCCATGGACATGAAGACCCTGCAGGACTGGGTGCTGCAGCGGCGGTTCAAGGCGATCCCGGGCGTCACCGACGTGACCGCGTTCGGCGGCAAGGCCAAGGAATACGAGGTCGCGGTCGACCTGAACCGCCTCCAGGCCCAGGGCCTGACCCTGGTCCAGCTGACCACGGCGCTGAACAACGCCTCGATCAACGTCGGCGGCCAGACGCTGAATGTCGGCCAGCAATCCGCGGTGGTGCGCGGCATCGGCCTGATCCGCGACATGGACGACATCCGGGACACGATGATCAGCCTCGTCAACGGCACGCCGGTGCTGGTGCGGGACGTGGCGGAGGTGCGCGTGTCGAACGCGCCGCGGCTCGGCATCGTCGGCCACGACGACCAGTCCGACGTGGTCGAGGGCATCGTGCTGATGAGCCGCGGCGGCCAGAGCCTGCCGACGCTGCAGCGGGTCGAGGCCGAGATCGACAAGATCAACACCTCGACGATCCTGCCGCCCGACGTGAAGATCGAGCGGATCTACGACCGGTCGGGCTTGATCCACACCACGACCCATACGGTGATGCACAACCTCGTCTTCGGGGTCGTGCTGGTGTTCATCGTGCAGTGGTTGTTCCTCGGGTCGCTCACCAGCGCGATCATCGTGGCGGCCACGATCCCGTTCGCCCTGGGCTTCGCGATCCTGATCCTGGTGGTGCGGGGCGATTCGGCCAACCTCCTGTCGCTCGGCGCGATCGATTTCGGCCTGATCGTCGACGCGACGGTGATCATGGTCGAGAACGTGTTCCGGCACCTCGCCGAGCCCGAGCATTCCGAGGGTCAGAAGGCGCCCGGGGAGCTCGAAGGCCGGCTCGGCATCATCGCGATCGCCGGTGTCGAGGTGAACCGGGCGATCTTCTTCTCGGCGATCATCATCATCGTCGGCTTCCTGCCGCTGTTCACGATGAGCGGGGTCGAGGGCCACATCTTCGGGCCGATGGCCAAGACCTACGCCTACGCGCTGGTCGGCGGCCTGCTGGCGACGTTCACGGTCTCGCCGGCCCTCTCGGCGCTCATCCTGCCGAAGAAGCTCGAGGAGCGCGACACCCTGATCGTGCGGGTCCTGCGGGCCGGGCACGAGCGCATCCTGGCCTTCGGCCTCAAGAACCGGGTGCTGGCGCTCTCGGTGATGCTGGTGGTGCTGCTGGCCTCGGGGCTGGCCGCCCGGAACCTCGGCCTGGAATTCCTGCCCCGCCTCGAAGAGGGCAACCTCTACGTGCGCGGCACCATGCCGTCCTCGATCTCGCTGGAGGCCGGCAACGACTACGTCCAGCGCCTGCGCAAGATCTTCCAGGAGGTCCCGGAGGTCGTCACGGTGATCTCGCACCAGGGCCGGCCCAACGACGGCACCGACGCCACCGGGTTCTTCAACGTCGAGATCCTGGCGCCGCTCAAGCCGATCGACCAATGGCGCAAGGGCCTCGAAAAGGACAGCCTGATCCACGACCTGAGCAAGAAGCTCGACGCCGAGTTTCCGGGGATCGAGTTCAACTTCTCGCAATATATTGAGGACAACGTCCAGGAGGCGGCCTCGGGCGTGAAAGGCGAGAACTCGGTCAAGATCTATGGCAGCGACCTCGCCCAGCTCACCAAGACCGCCAACGCGGTCAAGGCGGCACTGGCCACCGTGCCCGGCATCACCGACCTGGCGGTGTTCGAATCGCTCGGCCAGCCGACCGTGCGGATCGACGTCGACCGCCACAAGGCCGCCCGCTACGGCCTGTCGATCGGCGACGTGAACACCACGATCCAGGCGGCGATCGGCGGCCAGACCGCGGGCGACCTCTACGAGTACGGCTCCGACCGGCACTTCTCCATGCGGGTGCGGCTGGCCAAGGAATACCGCTCGTCGCTGGCCGGGATCCGCAACATCGCGGTGGGCGCCCAGAATCCCAACGGCGGTGTGATCCAGGTGCCGCTCTCCGAGATCGCCGATGTCGACCTCGTCTCGGGCGCCTCGTTCATCTACCGCGAGGACCAGGAGCGCTACATCCCGGTGAAGTTCTCGGTGCGCGGGCGCGACCTCGGCAGCGCGGTGATCGAGGCGCAGCGCAAGGTCGCCGAGGCGGTGGACCTGCCGCCGGGCTACCGGATGGAGTGGGTCGGGCAGTTCACCAACCTGAAGGACGCCGCGACCCGCCTCAGCCTGGTCGTGCCGGTCACCCTGGTGCTGATCGCGCTGCTGCTGTTCATCAACTTCTCGTCCGTGGCGGACATGCTGCTGACCCTGTCGGTGATCCCGATGGCGATGATCGGCGGCATCTTCGCGCTGTCACTGACCGGCACGCCGTTCTCGATCTCGGCGGCGATCGGCTTCATCGCGCTGTTCGGCATCTCGACCATGGAGGGCGTGATCCTCCTGGCCTACTACAACCAGCTGCTCGACGAGGGCTGGCAGCGCAAGGACGCGGTGTGGAACGCTGCGATCGTGCGGATGCGCCCGGTGATGATGACCTGCGTGGCCGCCTGCGTCGGCCTGCTGCCGGCGGCGATCTCCACGGGCATCGGCTCGCAGGTGCAGAAGCCCCTGGCCCTGGTGGTGGTCGGCGGCATCATCCTGGCGCCCAACCTGATCCTGGTGGTGGTGCCGGTGCTGATCTCGCTGTTCTCGCGGCGGCACCCGAATCCGAACGGGCGGGCCGTGACCGGGCACCGGGTGGCGGCATGAGCCGGGCGAGAGCGACGCGTGCCGGGCATCGTCACGTGGCCCGGGCGCCACAGCGCGGCTCCGGCGCACAGGATCGCGGCACCGTCGGATTGACTTGGTCGTCCGCCGGGACGCTCTACCGAGGGAGGGGTTTCGGGGGCATGATGGTGGCGTTGGCGCCGAATCGGTGCGGTCGTGCGGCCATCATGCTGGCGGCGGCCGTGTCCCTATCGGCTTTGTCCCTGTCGGCTTGTGCGGTCGGCCCGAACTTCGTGCCGCCCGAGGCGCCCCCGGTGGGCCGCTACACCAAGGAGCCGCTCCAGAATCCCTCGGCTGCCGACAACATCCGCACCCGGCAGGGCGGATCGGCGGACCAGAGCTTCGTCTCCGGCGCCGACATCCCGGGCCAGTGGTGGACCCTGTTCCACTCCAAGGCGCTGAACCAGCTGGTCGAACAGGCGCTGGCGAACAACCCCAACTTGGAAGCCGCGCAGGCGTCGCTGCGGATCGCGCAGCAGAACGTGCTGGCCCAGAAGGGCACGCTCTATCCGAGCCTGTCCGCGACCCCGCAGGCCCAAGGCGTCCTGGCACCGGGCCTCGACCTGCAATCGCCGCTCAACAACGAGAGCCGGTACCTCTACAGCCTGTACACGCCGCAGGCCGTGGTCTCGTACAATCCCGACGTGTTCGGCGGGAACCGCCGGCAGATCGAATCGCTTGAGGCGACCACCGAGAACCAGCGCTTCCAGCTGGAGGCGGCCTATCTCAGCCTCACCGGCAACGTCGTCGCCGCCGCCATCCAGGAGGCGGCGCTGCGGGCGCAGATCGACGCCACCCGCAAGGTTATCCAGGCACAGACCGAGGTGCTGCAGCTGTTCAACAAGCAGCTCTCGCTGGGCCAGATCGCCGGAGCCGACGTGGTCCAGCAGCAGGCCGCCCTGGCCCTGTCGCAGCAATTGCTGCCGCCGCTGGAGAAGCAGCTGGCGCAGCAGCGAAACCTCCTCACGGCGCTGGCCGGGCGCCTGCCCTCCAACGAGATCGCGGAGACCTTCCAGCTCTCGGCCCTGCGGCTCCCGACAAGGCTCCCGGTCAGCCTGCCCTCACGCCTCGTGCAGCAGCGCCCCGACGTGAAGGCGGCCGAGGCCTTGGTGCAGCAGGCGAGCGCGAGCGTCGGCGTCGCCGTGGCCAACCGCCTGCCGCAATTCACTCTGACCGCCACCGGCGGGTCCAGCGCGGTGCGGCTGGCGCAGGTCGCCAATCCCGGGGCGGCGTTCTTCACGATCATCGGCCAGGCGACGGCGCCGATCTTCGACGCCGGCACCCTGTTCCGCCGCCAGAGGGCAGCCGAGGAGACGCTGACCCAGGCCCAGGCGCAGTACAAGGCGACGGTGATCACCGCGTTCCAGAACGTCGCCGACGCCCTGCGGGCGCTCCAGTCCGACGCCAAGGCGGTGGCCGCCGCCGATGCCGCGGTCAGCGCGACCAACCAGAGCCTCGGGCTGATCCGCAAGCAATACACGGCCGGCGCCGTCACCTCGACCCAGGTGCTGATCGCCCAGCAGGGCTACCTCTCGGCGCTGGTCACCTCGGCGGCCGCCCGCGCCACCCAGTACGGCGACAGCGCGGCGTTGTTCGTGGCGCTCGGCGGCGGCTGGTGGAACCGCAACGACGTGGCCCCGCCCCCGCCCGAGACCGACCCGCTGAAGTTCCTGTGATGCGCGCCCTCGAGCCTCACACATCCATCGCGATGGCGTCCTGCAGCATCTGGTCGGCGGCGCTCATGACCTTCGTGTTGGCCGTGTAGGCCTGCTGGGTCTCGATCATCTTCGAGAACTGGTCCGAGATGCCGGCATTCGACTGCTCCACCGACCCGGCCGCGATGGTCGCGCCCGCGAACCCGAAGCTCGGCGCGCCGGACTGGCCGCTGGCCACGTAGGTGCCGCCGTCGAGCGAGGTCAGAGTGTCCTGGCCCCCGAACTGCGCCAGCGTCAGCGACCCGAGCGGCACCGTGCCGCCGTCCGCGCCGGTACCGGTGAGGGTGCCCGCGGGCGAGACCGTCAGGCTCGCCAGGGTGTCGGTCCCGGTCGGAACCTGCACGGGCGCGGTCGCGGACGGGCCGGCGAACAGGTAATAGCCCGCGCCGTTGACGAGGTAGCCGTTCGCATCCGGATCGAAATCGCCGCGGCGGGTAAAGCCGGTCTCGCCGGTGAAGCTCGGACTCTGCGGCGTGCCGGTGTTCGACCGGACCACGAAATAGCCGTTGCCCGAGATGGCGAGGTTGGTCGTGACCCCGGTGGACTGGATCGTGCCCTGGAGCCCCAGGGTGTCGCGCGTACTGGTCGCGACGCCGCCGCTCGACTGCGCCTTGGCGGTGGTCTGGGCCAGCATGTCGGCGAAACTCGTCTCAGTGGTCTTGTATCCCGCAGTCTGGGTGTTGGCGATGTTCCCGGAGATGTTGTTGAGCGCCAGGGACTGCGCCGAGGCGCCGGACACCGAATTCGAGAGCGCGTCGAACAAGCCCATCGGGGTCCCCCTTCGCGAGACCGGCGCAGAAGCGGATCCCAGGGCGTTCTTGCCCCCGGCATGGTTAAGCCGCCGTGTGTCAGCGAATGTTGCTGCCTGCACCGGGCCAAGCGCCCCGATTCACGCGCCGATCACGCTCACGACGATCTCCCGCCGATGCGGCCGGTCACGGTGCTCGATCAGGTAGATCCCCTGCCAGGTGCCCAGGGCCAGACGGCCCTCGACCAGCGGGATGCTCAAGGCCGAATCGGTGACCAGCGTGCGGATATGGGCCGGCATGTCGTCCGGTCCCTCGGAACCGTGGACGTAGGGGACGCCGCGCGGCGCGAAGCCGTCGAGGGCCGTCATCAGGTCGGTCTGCACGTCCGGGTCGGCATTCTCCTGAATGGTGAGAGAAGCGGAGGTGTGCCGGCAGAAGACCGTGACGAGCCCGTCCCGGATCCCGCTGCCGCGCACGAACTCCGCGACCGCGCCGGTGAAATCCGTGAACCCCTGCCCCGGGGTCGCGATGGTCAGGCGGCCGCTCGCATGGCGCTCCACCGCGCCGGAGGCCAGCGGCTCCACCGGACCGATTGTCCCCTGTCTCATGTCCCCGACTCCATCAACGCTGCCCCGGGCGCGATCTCGCGCTCGCCGCGGGCCAGGATCCGCTCCAGCACGTCGATCCGGTCGGCCTCCGCGGCGGGCTTGTCCCACCGGATCCGGCTGACCCGGGGGAAGCGCATCGCCACCCCGGACTTGTGCCGGGTCGAGCGCTGCACGCCCTCGAAGGCGATTTCCAGCACGAGCCCGGCCTCATGCCCGTGGGTGACCTCGCGAACCGGGCCGAACCGCTTGGTGGTGTTGTTGCGGACGTAGCGGTCGAGCTTGGCGAGTTCCGCGTCCGTGAAGCCGTGATAGGCCTTGCCCACCGGCACCAGCTCGTCCCCGCCCTCGGGGGCCTCCCGCCAGACCCCGAACGTGTAGTCCGAGTAGAACGACGAACGCTTCCCGTGGCCGCGCTGTGCGTACATCATCACGGCATCGACGACATGGGGCTCGCGCTTCCACTTCCACCAAGGGCCTTTCGGGCGGCCCGGCAGGTAGGGGCTGTTCAGGCGCTTGAGCATCACGCCCTCGATCGCGTCCGCGTCCTCGCCGGCTCCCACCGCGGCCGGATCGGCCCGGGCAGCGGCGAGGGCCTCCCAATCCGCGAACGGCACCAGGGGCGAGATGTCGATCCGCGCGTGGTCGAGGCGTGTGACCAGGGCCTCCAGCTTCTCCCGCCGGGTCGCGAACGGCTCGGCCCGCAGATCCTCGCCGTCCAGCGTCAGGAGGTCGTAGGCCCGGACATGGGCGGGGAACTCCTCCAGGAGCTTGGCCGTGACGGCCTTGCGGTTCAGGCGCTGCTGCAGGACGTTGAAGCTCTGGACCCGGCGCTCGCGCAGGATCAGCAGCTCGCCGTCGACCGTCCCCGTGAAGCCGATCGCCTCGGCGAGGTCGGGGAACGCACCGGTGATGTCCTCGCCGGTGCGGGAATAGACCTTCGCGACCTGCACGCCCGCCTGGTCGCGCCCGCCAACGAGTTGGACGCGGATGCCGTCCCACTTCCACTCGGCCGAGAACGCTTCCGGCTCGAGCTTCTCGAAATCGCTCTCCTCCTCGATCGGATGCGACAGCATCGGCGGCCGGAACGGGGCCGGGTTCAAGGTCTCGGGGCGCTCGGCCCGGCCCTCGACCCAGGCGAACAGGCTCTCGAACGGCGGCGTGAGGCCATGCCAGACCTCCTCAACCGCATCCGCCTCATGGCCACCCAATGCGCCCACCGCGGTCTTGGCGAGCCGGGCCGAGACGCCGACCCGCAGATTTCCGGTGACGAGCTTCAGGAGAGCCCAGCGCCCGGTCTCGTCGAGGGCGTCGAGCCACTCGGCAAGGTGGCGGGGCAGGTCTTTCTTCGGGATGGTCGCCAGGGTCTCAACCACCTCGGCGAGGGTCGGAACGTGGGGCGGTGGGTTGTTGTGTCCGAGTCCGGGCTCATGCGGCGCCACCGGCCCCGGCCAGATCAGCGCCGTAGTCTCGGCCAGATCGCCGACGTAGTTGTGCGACAGCCGGAACAGGACCGGGTCGATGCGCGCCTCCACCAGGCCGCGGATCAGCGCCGGCTTGGCCTCGCGGAAATTCAGCGTGCCGGTCATGGCCCCGAGCGCGTAGCCGCGCTCGGGGTCGGGCGTGCGGGCGAAGAAGTCCTGGATCAGACGCAGCTTGGCGTTGCGGCGCGGCTCATAGGCGAGGCGGTCGAGGAGGTGGGCGAAGTCGTTCACGCGGCCACCTCCGGCTCGGCGACGCCTGCGGGGACCGGCTCCGCCTCACCGTCGTCCCCGTAGCCCAGCATGTGCAGCGGCTTGGCCTTGATCCCTTGCGTCCCGCACCAATGGACCAGCGCATCCTCCTGCCCGTGAGTGACCCAGACCTCCCCGGCGCCGGTGTCCCGGATCGTGCGGCACAGGTCCGGCCAGTCGGAATGGTCGGAGATGACCAGCGGCAGCTCGACGCCCTTCTGGCGCGCGCGGGCGCGAACCCGCATCCAGCCGGACGCGAAGCAGGTCACCGGGTCGGGAAACTTGCGCGACCACAGGTCCTGCATCGCGCTGGGCGGACAGATCACGATGGCCCCGTGCAGATCCTTGCGGTCGGCGGCCACGACTTTCGGGGTCTCGCCCAGGGGGATGCCCTCGCGCTTGTACAGCTCGGTCAGCTTCTCCATCGCGCCGTGCAGGTGGATCGGCCGGTCCCAGCCCTCCTCGCGCAGCAGCGCCATCACCCGCTGCGCCTTGCCGAGCGCGTAGGCGCCGACGATGTGGGCGCGCTCCGGGAACAGGGCCACGGAAGCCATCAGCTTGCGGACCTCGTCCCGCGTATCGGGATGCGTGAAGACCGGCAGGCCGAAGGTCGCCTCGGTGATGAACACGTCGCAGGGCACCACCTCGAACGGCAGGCAGGTCGGGTCCGGCGCCCGCTTGTAGTCGCCCGAAACCACGACGCGGACGCCGTCCCGTTCGATGGCGATCTGCGCCGAGCCGAGCACGTGGCCGGCGGGGGCGTAGCGCACCGTGACGTCGCCGACGCGCAGGGCCTCGCCGAGCCGGGCCTCCTGGCGCTGGCGGCAGAAATCCTCGCCGTAGCGCACCGCCATGATCCGCAAGGTCTCGGGCGTCGCCAGCACGTGTCCGTGGCCGGCCCGGGCATGGTCGGCATGGCCGTGGGTGATCAGCGCGCGCTCGACCGGCCAGGTCGGATCGACGTGGAAGCCGCCGAGCGGACAGTAGAGGCCCTCGCGGGTCAGGGTGAGGAGATCGCTCGCGCGTGTCGGCATCGGGCCCGCTGCTGCCGGTGGAGTCCGCCGGTGGCCCCGGTATATAGGCGCCTCCGACCCGGCAGACGCATGGCCACGCAACACAGTTCCGGTGACCTCCTCGCCGACCGCCGCTATCGCTACGCCGAGGCCTGCCTGGCGGATGGCGACCATGCCGGGGCGGCCGACCTCGCCGAGCAGGCGCTGGAGATCGCACCCCGCTACGCGCCGGCCTGGCTGGTGCTGGGCCGCGCCCGGGAGGGGCTGGCCGTCCGGGGCGACGACCCGGCCCTGCGAGCGGCCGCGACCCGGGCCTATGCCTGTGCCCTCGACATCGACCCCGACGATACCCTCGGCGTGCGGGCGCACCTCGTCCGCCTGGGGGAAGGCGGCGACCTGCCGGCCCTGTCGCCGGCCTATGTCCGGGCCCTGTTCGACGGCTACGCCCCGCGTTTCGAGCGCCACCTGGTGGACGGGCTGGGCTATATCGGCCCCCAACTGGTCCACGACGCCCTGCCGCCGGAGCCGGAGCGGTTCGATGTGGCGCTCGACCTCGGCTGCGGCACAGGCCTGATGGGCGCGGCGATCCGCGACCGGGTCGGGCACCTCACCGGGGTCGATCTCTCGCCCGGCATGCTGGCGCTGGCGCGGACCAAGATGCAGAACGGCCAGCCGCTCTACGACCGCGTGGCCGAGGGCGACCTGGCCGCCTTCCTGGGGGCCGAGCCGTCGGAATCCGCCGACCTCTGCCTGGCGGCGGACGTGCTGATCTACGTGGCGGATCTCGCGCCTGTGTTGAAGCAGGTCGCCCGCGTCCTTCGGCCCGGGGGCCTGGCCGCCTTCACGGTGCAGTCTCATGACGGCGACGACGGCGTCCTGGGGGCGGACGGGCGCTACGCCCACGCCGACGCCCACGTCACCGCGGCGGCCTCCGGTGCGGGCCTGGAGGTCTTACGGCTGTACGAAGCCGATGTGCGGCGCGAAGGCGGCCGGCCGGTGCAGGGCCGAGTCGTCGTGCTGCACCGCACACGCCGATGATTCCCCCGGCATGAAACTGCTTGGCTGTTCGTCCATTGTCTGTCGGCCGCATGACCTGCGGCGATGGGATCGGGGATTGGCATGGCGGATTTCGGCGGCAGGGACGATGGGCGCGCACCGGAGCGCAAGCCCGACCTGCCAGCGGACCGGTCCTTCCCAGCGGATCCCCGGACGCGCATCTCCTTCGCCATCGCGCTGGCGTTGCTGGCGGGTTGCGCCGATTCCATCGGCTTCCTGGAATTCTCGCAGCTGTTCATGTCGTTCATGTCGGGCAACACGACCCGATTCGGCGTGGCGGTTTCCAACGGCGACTGGGAGAACGTCACCCGCGTCGCCAGCACGATCAGCCTGTTCTGCTTCGGCGCCTTCCTGGGCACGCTGATCGCCGCCTGGGTCGGGCGCTGGCGGCTGGCCGTCCTGCTGACGCTCCAGGCGCTGCTGCTCGCGGGCGGACTGCTGATGCCCTGGGGCACCTTCGCTTATCCGCTGCACGCCTACCCGATCGTGCTGGCTCTGGGCCTGCAGAACGCGACGCTTCAGGATGAAGGCGGCCGCTCGCTGGCGCTGACCTACGTGACCGGCGCGGTGGTGCGGTTCGGGACGGGCTGCGCCAACCTGCTCCTCGGCACGGTGGCCCCGTCGTTCTGGATCCAGGCGCCGCTCTGGGCCGGTCTCAGCACCGGCGCCGTGCTGGGCGGCCTGCTCGATCTCCGCTACGGCGAATCCGCCTTCCTGTTCCCCGCCGGCCTCGCGGCCATCCTGGCGCTGATCGCGATCGCGCTCACCATCGCCAAGCCGGGAAGCACCCTGGTCGCCGGCTCGTCGCCCGCCCCCGACGCGAGCCCGAAGGCGGAGGTGATCGACGCGATCCACTAGATCGCTCGCCGCGGAGGCCGCGGCTCGCTCGGCGTGAGCGAGCGCGGCACGTCAAGGACGTGAAGCCGCCCCAGCCGCTCAGCCTGACCGGCAGCGGGCCGGCTCAGCCGTCGGAATCCCGATAGCTGCCGCGCCCCTGCTTGACCACGGCACGGCTCTTCTTGGCGCCGATGCGCCGCTCCTTCGAGCCCTTGGTTGGCTTCGTCGCGCGACGGATGGGCGGCGGCGGCTTAGCCGCCTCGGTCACGAGATCGACCAGCCGTTGCAGCACGTCGGCCCGATTGCGCTCCTGGGTCCTGTGCCGCTGCCCGGACAGGATCAAAACGCCATCCTTGGTCAGGCGCCGGCCGGCGAGCTTGTACAGGTTCGCCTTGACCCGCTCGTCGACCGAGGGGGAGGCCAGGACCGACCAGCGCAACTGGACCGCGGTCTCGACCTTGTTGACGTTCTGTCCGCCCGCCCCGGAGGCACGCATGAAGGACAGCTCGATCTCGTCGTCCGCGATGGCGATCCGTGCGTTCACCCGCAGGGACATGATGAACTCCGGTACGAGGCTGGCATATGGCAGCGGCCTGTGTGCCAGCGCACCCGCGCACGTGGGAAACCGGTGATCTCTCGGATGCGCACCGGAACCACGGTCGCCATATCCCTCGTACCGTCTTATCGACCGCGCCGGACCGGCGACACCGGGCTTCAGCCGGCCTCGGCCGGGGTCCGGACGCGCAAGGCCAAGGCGTGCAGCCCACGCTTAAAGGCGTCGTCCATGAGCGCGTTGACCAAGCGGTGCCGCTCCACACGGCTCTTGCCCTCGAACGCCGATGCGACGATGTCGAGCCGGTAATGGGTCTCGCCCCCGGGCCGCGCGCCGGAATGGCCCGCATGCAGGTGCGATTCGTCGATTACATCGAGGTGCGCCGGCGCGAGTTCCGCGCGCAGCTTCGCCTCCATCCAGCCCCGAAGGGTGCCGTCCTCACCAGTCCCGTCAGTCATCCTGCCCTCACCTCACGTCGCCGGCATCCGTCAAGCCCGATCCCACGCATGCGTCATCAGGCCCGGTGCCCTTGTGTCTCCGGTTTGCCCCCTCATAATCGGCCCGTCATGGATCTCAACTCGCGCCTGTTCGACAGCATCCGGATCAGGAAACCGTCTTGCGACGAGCCGAAGCCCGCGGCCGAGGCCCTGTGCGAGAGCCCGGGCTGCACCCGGCCGGGCCCGCACCGCGCCCCGAAGGGCCGGAAGGCGGAAGGCCAGTACTGGCGGTTCTGCATCGATCACGTCCGCGCCTACAACGCGAGCTATAACTACTTCGACGGCATGAACGATGCCGCCGTCCAAGCCTACCAGAAGGACGCGATCATCGGGCACCGCCCGACCTGGGCGATGGGCGTGAACCCCGCGGGTCAGGGAAAGCCGGCCGAGGAGCCGACCCGGGACTGGGCCTACGTCGATCCGCTCGGCATCCTGCGCGGCGCGGGCGTCGGCGACGGACGTCGGCGCAACAGCCAGCCGGAGCCGGAGAAACCCCGCCGCACAGCCACGGTACGCCGCGCCCTCGACGTCATGGGCCTCGAGGAGGGGGCGGACGGGCCGGCCATCAAGGCGCAGTACAAGGCGCTGGTGAAGCGCTTCCACCCTGACGCCAATGGCGGCGACCGCTCGTTCGAGGAGCGTCTGCGCGACATCATTCGCGCCCATGACGTCTTGCGCGCCGCCGGACTCTGCTGACAGCGGCACGAACGATGCAATCCTGAGCGCCGTGAGGCCCCACAGGCATCCCCTTCGACGGTGATCGCTCTAGGATAAGGCAAATTGCCGGGCGGGACCCTATATGGGGTTCATGCCGGTTGGTGGCGCCGCACCGCGCCGCCGTTTAAGGATTGAGTCCGCCCCGCGGCGGATGCCCGGCTCGACGTTCTTCCGCGCGGATGCTCCCTTCCTTCGGGCCGGAGCCGCCGCGCCTCACGAGGTTCCGAATGCTCTCTGACGACACGCCCGCCGCGCTGCCCGATCGCACCGTCTCCGTCCGCGAGGTCTTCGGCATCGACCTCGACCTCAAGGTCCCGGCCTATGCCGAGCCCGAGGAGCATGTCCCCGATCTCGATCCGGACTACATCTTCGACCGGGAGACGACGCTGGCTATCCTGGCCGGCTTCGCGCGCAACCGCCGCGTGATGGTCACGGGCTACCACGGCACCGGCAAGTCGACCCATATCGAGCAGGTCGCGGCCCGGCTGAATTGGCCCTGCATCCGGATCAACCTCGACAGCCACGTCTCGCGCATCGACCTCGTCGGCAAGGACGCGATCGTGCTCAAGGACGGCAAGCAGGTCACCGCCTTCCAGGATGGCATCCTGCCCTGGGCGCTCCAGAACAACGTCGCCCTGGTGTTCGACGAGTACGATGCCGGCCGCCCGGACGTGATGTTCGTGATCCAGCGCGTGCTGGAGTTGTCGGGCCGGCTGACGCTGCTGGACCAGAAGCGCGTGATCCGCCCGCACCCGGCCTTCCGGCTGTTCGCCACGGCCAACACGGTCGGGCTCGGCGACACCTCGGGCCTCTATCACGGCACCCAGCAGATCAATCAGGGCCAAATGGATCGCTGGTCCATCGTGACCACGCTGAACTACCTGCCGCACGACCGCGAGGTCGACATCGTGCTCTCGAAGGCGCTGCACTACCGCAGCGACCAGGGCCGGGACATCGTTAACCGGATGGTGCGCGTGGCGGACCTGACCCGCAACGCCTTCATGAACGGCGACCTCTCGACCGTCATGAGCCCGCGCACGGTGATCACCTGGGCCGAGAACGCCGACATCTTCAAGGATGTGGGCTTCGCGTTCCGGGTGACCTTCCTGAACAAGTGCGACGAGCTGGAGCGGACCCTCGTGGCCGAGTTCTACCAGCGGGCCTTCGGCAAGGAGCTGCCCGAGAGCGCGATGAACGTCGCCTTGAGCTGAACCGCATGGGGGACACGATGGCGCATCCGGCATGGACACGCGAAGACGCTTCGGCGGCTTCGCATGCCAAGGGTCGGGCGTGCCATGCGGACGATGTCTTCATCTGGTTTCAGGGGCGGGTCGCACTGCTCCGTTCCCGCCAAGTGGACGTACTCGACCTCGACGACGTCGCCGAGGCGTTGCGTGAGGTTGGCTTGGAACAATCCGATAAGCTCGAGAGCGCGATCGAGGTATCGTTGGCCCACGTGCCCAAATGGGGCCATGGACCCGAAAAGCGCAGCTTGAGTTGGTCGCGCACGATCGCCGAGCAGCGGATGCGGATCAACACGCAGTTGCACAGGAACTCGGGCCTTGAGTCGCGCATCGTCGAGGCTGTCGCTGATCGCTATCGGCTTGGTCAGCTCCGGGCCGCGCGCACGATGAAGCGCTCGCTCGAAACACTGCCCGCGGAGTGTCCCTACAACGGGGACGCCATCGTGAATCGCCCCTTCGAATTCGAGGCCGACCGGTAGCCCCGCATGTCCATCTCTAACCGCAAGCCCGGCGAGCGCCGCGAATCCGTGGCCGAGCCCCTGAAGCGCTCGGTGGCCGGGTGCCTGCGCGCCATCGCCCGCCGGTCGGAAGTCGAGGTCACCTACGCCACCGACCGGCCGGCGCTCACCGGTGACAAGGCCCGCCTGCCAGAGCCACCCCGCAAGCTCTCGGCGCAGGACGTGGCGGTGCTACGCGGCAATGCCGACGCCATGGCGCTGCGGCTCGGCTGCCACGACATCGCCGTGCACCGCAGGCTCGCTCCCGAGAACGCCGCCGCCCGCGCGGTCTACGACGCGGTCGAGCAGGCCCGCGTCGAGGCGATCGGGTCACGGCGGATGACCGGTGTCGCCAGCAACCTCACCGCGATGCTGGAGGACCGCTACCATCGCGGCGGCAAGTACGAGACCATCACGGACAGGGCCGACGCGCCGATGGAGGACGCCGTCGCCCTGATGGTGCGCGAGCGCCTCACCGGGCAGCAGCCCCCCGAGGCGGCCGCCAAGATCGTCGAGCTGTGGCGTTCGCATATCGAGGCCAAGGCCGGCCCCAACCTCGATGGCCTGATCGGGTCGATCGAGGACCAGCGCAAGTTCGCCCGTTCGGTGCGTGACCTGCTGACCTCCCTCGACATGTCGGACGAGACGCCGTTCGACTCCGAGGATGACGAGAACGACGACGAGAACGACGCCCAGGACGACGAGCAGAACCCGAGCGAGGGCGATTCCGAGGAGAAGAGCCAGGGCGAGCGTGCCGAGATCGAGACCTCGGAGGAAGCCTCCGACGAGATCGAGGAGGGCGCTCAGGAATCCGCCGACGCGCCGTCCGGCGAATTACCCGACGAGGCCGAGGATGCGGAATCCGAGGAAGCCTCGGAGGCATCGAAGCCGCCCCAGCGCCAGGGTAACGAGGCCCGCGGGCCGGAATACCGCGTGTTCAACCCCCGCTTCGACGAGATCATTCACGCCGAGGAGCTGTGCGACGCCGAGGAGCTGTCGCGTCTGCGCAGCTACCTCGACAAGCAGCTCTCGCACCTGCAGGGCGTCGTCGGCCGCCTCGCCAACCGGCTGCAACGCCGCCTCCTGGCGCAGCAGAACCGGGCCTGGGACTTCGACCTCGAGGAGGGCCAGCTGGATCCGGCGCGGCTCGTCCGCGTCGTCATCGATCCCTACCAGCCGCTCTCCTTCAAGCAGGAGAAGGACACCAACTTCCGCGACACCGTGGTCACGCTCCTCCTCGACAATTCGGGGTCGATGCGCGGGCGTCCGATCACCGTGGCTGCAACCTGCGCCGACATCCTGGCGCGGACGCTGGAGCGCTGCGGCGTCAAGGTCGAGATCCTGGGCTTCACGACCCGGGCCTGGAAGGGTGGCCAAAGCCGCGAGGCCTGGCTCGCCGCCGGCAAGCCGCCGAACGCCGGCCGCCTGAACGACCTGCGCCACATCGTCTACAAGTCCGCGGACGCGCCGTGGCGTCGGGCCCGCAAGAATCTCGGGCTGATGATGCGCGAGGGTCTCCTGAAGGAGAACATCGACGGCGAGGCCCTGGACTGGGCGCATAAGCGCCTGCTCGGCCGCCCCGAGCAGCGCAAGATACTGATGGTGATTTCGGACGGCGCGCCGGTCGACGACTCGACCCTGTCGGTCAATGCCGGCAACTACCTGGAGCGGCACCTGCGCTGGATGATCGAGGAGATCGAGACCCGTTCGCCGGTGGAGCTTCTGGCCATCGGTATCGGCCACGACGTGACCCGCTACTATCGTCGGGCCGTGACGATCATCGACGCCGAGGAGCTGGGCGGCGCCATGACCGAGAAGCTCGCCGAGCTGTTCGAGGAGAACGGATCGCCGGCCCCGGTAGGCCGCGCCCTGCGTGCGGCCGGCGGACGGCGCTGACGGGAGGGCGTCGGGGTAAGGCCCCGACTCCACAGCCATCTCGTCTGGCCGTGTTTGGATTCCGGGACGGGGTAACGGACTTTCGGCTTCCGACCGGCGCCACGGGGTCCGGTAGGTTCGATCGGTAACAGCGATGTTGGCGCGGAGCGCGCCGGCGACGAGGCCGTGGCGATAGAGTCTTGGGTCTGGCGTCGTCAGCGCGCGACGAGGTCGTCGGGTCCGGACAGAGGTGTGGCCGCAAAATACGTCAGCTGTTCGGGAGCAAGGCGAATCGGCATGGCCCTCAGCTCATCGAACGGGCGAGCGGCGCGAAATGCAGGCCCCCCGCGATGCGGTTCCAGGCGTTGATGTTGGCGATCGCGACGGTCAGGAGCAGCATCTCGTCCCGGCTGAACAACGGCGATTGTTCGGCCATGGGTGCCGCCCCATCGGCCATGCGTGTGAGATGCTCGGCCCAGGCCAGGGCGGCGCGCTCACGCGGAGAGAAGACCGGACTGTCGCGCCAGACCGCAACCAGATCGAGGGTGTGCTCGGCAAGGCCGAGCCGGCGGGCCGTGTCGAGATGGAAGCCGACGCAGAACGCGCATCCATTAATCTGCGACACGCGGATCTTCACGATCTCGCTGAGGCGCTTGTCGAGACCCGCCTCATCGACGGCCTTGCCGAGGGCGAGAAGCGCGGCGTGAGCCGCCGGTAACCCGGTCCTGAACAGGTCGTACGAAAAGCCCGCGTCGTCAGACGGTTCGACATCGGACATCGTGCGCCCTCCCACCATTCGCGCTAAAATCAGAGCACGAACAACATATCAGAACTCTGATAAGCGCCAAGAGGCTGGGTCATGGGTGAGCTGCCGCGGGCAGGCGAAGGCAAGCGCGGCCTTGATGGGCATCTCGGCTACCTCTTGCGGCAGGCGGCCCACGCACACAGGCAGCGTGTCGAGCAGCGGTTGAGCGGCATCTGCCTGACGCTGCCGCAGTTTTCAGTCCTGACGATCTTGGCTGCTTATCCAGGCCATAGCAGCGCGGATCTCGCCCGCCTCGCACTCGTGACGCCGCAGACCATGAGCGTCATCGTTGCGAATCTGCTGAAGGCCGGCCTCGTCGTACGGGAGCGGCACCGGGTCCACGGCCGCATCCAGACCCTGACGCTGACCGCGGCCGGTGAGGCGATGCTCGAAGCCGCCAAGCGGCACGTCTACGCGCTGGAGGCCGAGATGCTGAACGACCTTACGCCCACGCAGCAGACGGAGATCCGCCAATGGCTGACACGAATTGCGCGTGCACCCGGATAGGCGATGACGCCCCCGCGCAGGCAAGCATAAACCGCCGCGGCATGGCCTGCCGCGGCGGTTTATGTCGTCCGATCGGTGAAAGGCGCAGCGCGCCCGAAATCAGGCCGCGACGGCCGTGGTCTCGGCGAGCTTCTTGTGGATCTCGCGCTTCAGCAGGCGGGCGGTCTGCGACAGGTCGCCCTCGCCGGCCTTAACCAGGAAGGCGTCGAGGCCTCCGCGGTGCTCCACCGAGCGCAGAGCGTGCGCGGTGATGCGCAGGCGCACCCGCTTGCCGAGCGCGTCCGACTGGAGCGTGACATTGCACAGGTTCGGCAGGAACCGGCACTTGGTCTTGTGGTTCGAGTGGCTCACGAGGTGGCCGACCTGAACGGCCTTGCCGGTGAGTTCGCAGCGGCGCGCCATGATGACTAAAATTCCCGTCTCGTTCCGCCTGAGAAGACCCGATCGCAAGCGGCGCGATCATCGTCGCAGCGGGCGTCGCCCGATACGTATTCCAGGTCCAGCGGAGTCCCGTTGAAGGCGCGAGCCTATAGGCGACCTGCACCCGTTGCGTCAAGCTCCGTACCGCCTGGACATGTCCGGGGCGGCCGCCCAACGGTCTGTTAACCACGAGGCCGGGATATAACAGGCATCTGCTCGAAGAAGGCCAGCGCCTCGCCTGCACCGAGCGTCGAGAGCCTGTCGTACGGGATCGTCCCGCGCGGCACCCTTGGCCCAAGTTCCCCTGGGATGCGATCCGGATCATGAGCGCCACGCCTGTCCGTCGGACGATCAAGCCGCTGACGATGCGCATTCTCGGGACCGTGCTCGCCGTCGCGACGCTCGGTGCCCCGGCCGAAGCCGCCCGGCGCGCGAAGCGGAACGCCGCAGCCGCCCCCGCCACGGTGACGGTCGATTACAGCATCAACCTCGCGGGCCTGCCGATCGGCACCGCCCGGCTCGCCGGCAGCTTCGAGCGCGACCATTACCTGATGGATGTCTCCGCGACGCTGACCGGGCTGGTCGGGGCGATCACCGGCGGCAGGGGCTCGGCCCGGGCGTCAGGCACCTTCTCGGCGGCGCCGCAGCCCGGCGCGTTCTCGATCGCCACGCACACGGCGAGTTCCGGGATCGCGGTGCGCATGGCGCTGGCGCACGGCAACGTCGTGCAGGCCGAGATCACGCCCCCCCTCGTCGACATGCAGGACCGGGTGCCGATCACGGCCGACCACAAGCGCGGCATCATGGATCCGGTGAGCGCTCTGCTGATGCCAGCACAGGGCCGGGGCGAGTTGCTCGATCCAGCCAATTGCAATCGTAGCCTGCCGGTGTTCGACGGTGCGACCCGGTTCAACGTGGTGCTGAGCTACGCCGAGACCCGCGCGGTGCAGAAACCTGGTTATGCCGGCCCGGTTCTGGTTTGCACGGCCCGCTATCAGGCGGTGGCCGGCCACAGGCCGGATCGACCCGGGGTGAAGTTCATGGAGGACAACCGCGAGATGTCGGTCTGGCTCGCCCCGGTCGAAGGCACGCGGGCGCTCGTCCCGCTGCGCATCTCGGTGCTCACCACCATCGGTACCAACATCATCGAGGCGACGCGCTGGACCCAGGGCGCTGCCGCCGGGACGGCCGGGGCCAGCGTCGCGCAGGCGAGTTTGCCCGGGCAATAGCGCCAAACACCGCGATCCATCTTTGACCGGCGGCCTCTTTCCGGGCACCCCGTGCGCCCGCGGCAGAGAGGATGCAGAACCATGGCGAAGGGCTACATCATCGTCCGGATGACGGTCACCGATCCGGAGACCTACGCGGCGTATGCCGAGATGGCCTCCGCGGCAATGCGGCTTCACGGCGCCAGGCCCCTGGTGCGGGGCGGACGTAGCGAGGCGCTGGAGGGCGAGGCCCGGCCGCGCAACGTCGTGCTGGAATTCGATTCCTACGACGCCGCGCGGGCCTATTATTTCTCGCCGGAATACCAGGCGGCCAAGGCGAAACGCCTGCCCGCCGGTATCGGCGAGGTCGTGCTTGTCGAAGGTGCCGACTGAAGCTGCCCGCTCACGCGGCCAGGGGCGCCCGGTCGTAATGGGTCGCATAGGCGTTCTCCACCGCCGGGATGATCTCGACGATCGTGAACCACCGGTCCCAGAACGGCGTCTCGCGCAAGGCTTCGACGACGCTTTCGTAGGCATGATGCTCGCTGGCCTCCCAGACCCAGAGGTCGGTGACGCGAGCCGTGTAGAATTCGGCGTCGTAGAAGCGCAGCGTCACGGAATCCGCGTGGCGGCGCAGGATCGGCTCGAACACCTCGCGCAACCGGGCGAAGCGATCGTCGATCGACATCGCGAGCCATTCGGGCGAGGTCTTCACCAGCATGAAGACGGTGAGTTTGGGGTTGAAGGTCTGGTGGGACATGCGTTCTTTCATTCCGCGGGTCGGTTGGGACGCGGCGATGATGCCCCCGGGCGGCTCAGCGGCGAACTCGCGTTCATGACCGCCCGGACGGCGCGCGGGCCGCTGCTCAAGCCCCGGAAAAACCCGGAACAATCGCGGTCTGCCGAGACGGTGCGGACGATCCTCGAAGGCGCGGCTCGCGTTCTGGAGGAGCGCGGGCTGGCCGGCTACACGACCAATGCCGTGGCCGAGCGGGCCGGCGTCTCGGTCGGGTCGGTCTACCAGTACTTCCCCGGCAAGGACGCGCTGACCGCGGCCCTGGTCGCGCGGGAGACCGGCCTGCTGATCGCCGCGGTGCACGCCGCGGCCGAGGCGGCGACGCCGGAACTCGGACTGCGGCGCATCGTGCAGGCGGCCGTCGCCCATCAGATGTCCCTGCCACGTCTCGCGTTGCTGCTCGACCGCGAAGAGAACCGGCTCCAGCCGGCCGACAGCCTTGACGCGGTCCACCGGGCGATCTCGGACGCGTTCCTGACCCTGCTGGCACGCCTCGAACCCGGACCCGCCCGTCGCGATCGAGATTGCCGCGGGCGACCTGTTCGCGCTTGTGCGGGGCATGGTGGATGCCGCCGGGGAGCGGGGCGAGCAGGCCGGCGATGCGCTCGAACATCGGGTCCTGCGCGCGGTGTTCGGCTATTTAGGATTGCCCGCGGTGCTGCCGTAACCCGCGGGTCCGGCAGCGCCGCCTACGACCGTATCGCGCAGTACTTGAGATCGCGTGCGATCGAGCGCCATCGAATGTCATCGCGGTGGACGGACCGGTAAACCCCCGATCGGATGTTACCGACCACGGCCAACAAACCCCGGCGCCTGTTGCGCGAGATGTAAACCCGCTTGCGCTGCTCGAGCTGATGAAGTGCCCGTTGGAAAAAATCGATCGCTTTCCTGCGGTCGAAAAGCGGAAAGGTGACCTCGGTCTCAGTTGGGAGATTGCGGATCACTTCGACCATATCGGCGGTCGCAGAGATATAAACGTCGAATTCTTTGATTGGGTCGTAGCCTCTCGTTTTTTGACTGCGTCGGCCATCGCCAAATAGATTTGTCGAATGTTGGCGGTACGTCACGAGCGGCTTATCGAACTCGGCAGTCTCGCCCACGACTTGGCCGAGAAAAACGATCCATCTGTCGTGTGCAATCTTTTCTTTGGGGACTATGAAGTCGCGGAATCGGCCCTCGATATTGGCTAGGCTCAACAATTCCCGACGAAACACGATCGAGAAGCCGAAGAATGTCAACCAGGGATCGTAACTCAGCGGCGGCTTCACTCCCGTGCGCTCGATGCCCTGAGTAAATTTTACCAGCTTACCAGTTGCTTGATCGAGACTTGAAGCGGCGTGAACGATCAACGAAATATTCTTGTTGTCAAAATGGTGCGCTGCGCAAGCAAGTTTCTCCAGATCCCAAATATCATCCTGGTCACAGAAGGCTACGAAGTCCCCTTTGGCGGACAAAGCCGCCATCAGAAAATTGTCGCGAAATCCGAGATTGCTGTCGTTGATCTTGATTTTGATGGCCACCGCCGAACGAGCCGCAATCGACCTGACGATGTCTAGCGTTTCGTCGCTCGACCCGTCATCGGCGACGATAATCTCAATCGGCTTGATGGTTTGATTGATGACGCTTTCAAGCTGCTCGCGGATAAACGCCGAGCCGTTATAGGTGGCTATAACGACCGAAACAGTTTTCCCTGCAGTACTCATTCCCGCCGGCCTCGACATCTTAGATTTTAGAATTCAAAGCTCGATCCACCTATGAACCCAGCACACTCGCCACAGAGCGAGAAATATAGCGTTTCATTAATAGAGCACGCCCGTCGAAAGCGGAAGCGCGTATAATTCCGGCAGCGCTTGCGCGCTCCGGTGGCTCTGGCAGGCCTTCATTCGAACAAATGGCGGATAAAATTCTGTCGTATTTGTATAATGAGCCCTATGCTCACCATTGGCCGCTCGGCGGCAACTATTCAATCGATAATCTATGCATGTCGGAAGGGCGCGCCACTCTTTTCCGCGGTTCGATCAAGGCGCGGAAATGTCAGCCGCGGCATTCACGATTTACGCACGGATCGTTCCCATTTCGAATAGTGCCCCGTTTATCGACATCGGCGCGCGAAGCCGAATAGGATGAAATTTCATCGTAAAGTCACAGCTCAGATGGCGCTATTGAGAACTCATATCACACTTCATACCTGCATATATCGGGACTATAATTATAAATTTGAAAATCTTTATCGATAAAATCAGCCTGCTTGGACCTGATCATTTGATCGTAGTGGCTGGTGCATTTCCGGTTAGCCCCTATGGCTTTGACGGCTTGGCTGTTCCTTGCCGGGCGTCTCGAACCTGCCCGCGCTTTGGCTGGGCGACCTGGCGTGTCCGGTCTGGAATCCGTGAGTTCCCGTCCCCGAGTGAATCAGTTGCAGCCTTCGAAACGCGGCTGAGGATTGTGGTCTGGCGTTTCGAGGGCGTTCCAGGATGGGTGGGATTGTGCGGCCTGCTAACCGGCTGGCCGCCGCACACGAATTGTTTTGATGTTCCCACGATGATCGGCCCATGGCCCTACACCGCTTTCAAGTCACCCTGATTGTCGGGGCCGTGGCCCTCGTCGGACCGGCGGCGGCCCAGCCCCTGAGCGCCGGATCAGGCGATCCCGGCTGCGGCGGCGATGCCTTCTCGTCGGCGCAGGTGATCAAGCACCGGCCGCCGCGGCATGGCCCGTTGGTCTCGGTCCCCGACACCCTCTGCGCGGATGTCGCGCCCCAGCCTGGATCGCCAGCCATGCAGATCGTGGTCGATCCGCTGATTATGC
Source organism: Methylobacterium sp. CM6246 (assembly GCF_054818005.1). Classification (NCBI taxonomy): domain Bacteria; kingdom Pseudomonadati; phylum Pseudomonadota; class Alphaproteobacteria; order Hyphomicrobiales; family Methylobacteriaceae; genus Methylobacterium; species Methylobacterium sp. CM6246. Next base: position 1,499,309 of record NZ_JBTXKY010000001.1, on the reverse strand, counting down.
CGCAGGTTGGCAGCGACCCAGGTGATATCCCATATGGGGGAGGACCGAGGCGGCCCTATCGTCCATGACGCGACCGGCCGTACGAGACCTCCAGCCCGCGCCATGACGGCGCCGCGCCGGCCTTCCCGTCCGAAGGAACCGCCGACCATCGACGCGCCGCTCCGCCCCCTCCCCCGCCGGTCCCTGCCGCGCGACGCCCGTGCCCGCGGCGTGACGGCGGTCCTCGGACCGACCAACACCGGCAAGACGCATCTCGCGATCGAGCGGATGCTTGCGCACCCGACCGGCATGATCGGGTTGCCCCTGCGGCTGCTCGCCCGGGAGGTGTACCTGCGCGTGGTCGCCAAGGTCGGCCCCGAGAAGGTCGCCCTCGTGACCGGAGAAGAGAAGATCAAGCCAGACCGGCCGCGCTACTGGATCTGCACGATCGAGGCGATGCCGCGCGACCTCGACGTGGCCTACGTCGCCATCGACGAGATCCAGCTCGCAGCCGACATGGATCGCGGCCACGTCTTCACCGACCGCCTGCTCTACGTGCGCGGCCGTGAGGAGACGCTGCTGATCGGCTCCTCGACCATGCTGCCGCTGGTCCAGGCACTGATTCCGAACGTCCACACCACGACTCGGCCGCGGCTATCGAAGCTCACCTTCGCGGGGGAGAAGCGGCTGTCGCGCCTGCCCCGGCGCACCGCGATCGTCGCCTTCTCGGCCGAGGAGGTCTACGCCATCGCAGAGCTGATCCGACGCCAGCGCGGGGGTGCCGCGGTGGTGCTTGGGGCGTTGTCGCCCAGGACCCGCAATGCCCAGGTCGAGATGTACCAGGCCGGGGACGTCGACTACCTCGTGGCCACCGACGCGGTCGGGATGGGGCTCAACCTCGATGTCGACCACGTCGCCTTCGCGGCGAACTGGAAATACGACGGCACCCGGTTTCGCAAGCTGACGCCCGCCGAGATGGGCCAGATCGCCGGCCGCGCAGGACGCCATCTCTCGGACGGGACCTTCGGCTCCACGGGGCGCTGCCCGCCCTTTGAGCCCGAGATGGTCGAGCGGTTGGAGAATCACGATTTCGACCCGCTGCGCATCATGCAATGGCGCAACCCTGACCTCAGCTTCGGCACCCTGGAGGCGCTCCAGGCGAGCCTCGACGAGCATCCGCGCGAGTCAGGTCTGACCCGGGCGCCGATGGGCCAGGACCAGCAGGCCCTCGAGATCCTGATGCGCGAGGACGATATCCGCGACATGGCGCGGAGCGCTTCCACCGTGCGGCGGCTCTGGGACGTCTGCGGCGTTCCGGATTACCGCAAGGTCCACCCGCAGGTGCATGCCGACCTGGTGGCCCAGCTCTACCGTTTTCTCATGAAGGGCATGGCCGGACGCATCCCCGACACGTGGTTCGCCGAGCAGATGGCGATGATCGATCGCACCGACGGCGACATCGATACGCTGTCCCGGCGGATCGCCCAGGGACGCACCTGGACGTTCGTGGCCAACCGCCCCGATTGGCTGCGCGACCCTGAACATTGGCAGGGCGAGACACGTCGGGTAGAGGACAGGCTGTCAGACGCCCTGCACGAACGCCTCGCGAGCCGCTTCGTCGACCGGCGCACAAGCGTCCTGATGCGGCGCCTGAGAGAGAACACGATGCTCGAAGCCCAAATTTCCGCCGACGGTGACGTCACCGTCGAGGGTCAGCATGTCGGTCACCTGCATGGATTTTTATTCGTTCCGGATGCCAGCGCAGAGGGGCACGAGGCCAAAACTCTGAGGAGTGCCGCCGAGAAGGCGCTCTCCGGGGAGATCGAGGCCCGGGCCGACCGCTTCGCGGCGACAGCCGATTCCACCCTCGTGCTCGCGCATGACGGGATGATTCGCTGGACCGGTGCCCCGGTGGCGAAGCTGACCCCCGGCGAGAAGCTGTTCGCGCCGCAGATTCGGCTGCTGGCCGACGACAGCCTGACTGGCGCGCACCGCGAGAAGGTCGAGGCGCGCCTCGATGCCTGGCTCAAGGCCATGATCGTGCGCCTGCTCGGCCCGCTGATGGAACTCGAGACCGCCGGCGACCTCACCGGCCTCGCCAAGGGTATTGGCTATCAGGTGGTCGAGGCTCTGGGCGTGTTGGAACGCTCCAAGGTCGCCCAGGAGATGCGCAGCCTGGACCAGGAGGGGCGCGGGGCGCTCCGCCGGCACGGCGTGCGATTCGGCGCCTACCACATCTTCCTGCCGGCCCTGCTGAAGCCGGCGCCGCGGACGCTTGCGGCACAGCTGTGGGCCCTCCGTAACGGTGGCCTCGACCAGCGCGGCCTGGACGAGATCGCGCATCTCGCGGGCTCGGGCCGGACCTCGATCAAGGTCGATCGCGAGATCGCCAAGGGCCTCTACCGGGCGGCCGGCTTCCGTGTCAGCGGTGAGCGGGCGGTGCGGGTCGACATCCTCGAGCGTCTGGCCGACCTGATTCGGCCGGCGATCGCCTATCGCCCCGGTACCACACCGGGCGCGGCGCCGGAGGGTACGGCCGACGGTGATGCCTTCGTGGCCACGGTCGGAATGACCTCGCTGGTCGGCTGTTCGGGCGAGGATTTCGCCTCGATCCTGAAGTCTCTGGGTTACTCGCTGGAGGCCCGCCCCGGACCCGCGATCACGGTGCCGCTGGTACCAGCGGCCGCGACTGCGCCGGTCGTCGTGACCCCACCATCTGAAACTGCACCGGCAAGCGAGACCGGCGAAACCGATCCCGGCTCCCTCGGCGAGGCGACCGGAGACGAGGCCGACGCCGCCGCGCAGGCTGCGACCGCGGAGACCTCCGTCGCGGAGACTTCGCTCTCCGAAAACGCTGAGTCTGACGCCGCTCCAGAGACCGGAACGGAAGCCGAAGCCGAAGCCGCTCCCGAAGCCATGGCGGAGGCTGAGCCCGTCGAGGCTGCTGCCGACACCTTGCCGGAAGCGGCTGACGCACCGCAATCCGAGGTGGAAGCGATCCCAGCCGAAGGCGCGCAGGCCGCCGAGGCACCCGAATCCGAGACCCGTCCGACCACCGAGACTCACGAGGTGGTGGAAGCGAACGAGACCGTATCCGAGACCGCCGGGAATGAATCCGCGGCTGTGGAGGGTGAGACCCCGGCGGAGCCGGTGCTGATCGAGGTGTGGCGCCTGCAGCGCCATCAGCGGCCGGCCAATCCTCGGCCGCAGAACCGCCCGCGGGGCGCGGGGCGTGGACGCGATGGCGCTCAGCCGGGGCAGCCGGGTCAGCATCAGGGTCCGGGCCGCCCGGAGGGCGGGCGTCCCGAACACCGGCGGGCCGAAGGCGGCGAGCGCCCCGGCAACGAGGGCGGTCCCCGCACCGGACGCGACCGCGGCCCTCGCCGTGATCGCTTCGAGGGCGGCCGGCCCGAGCGCCGGGACGACCAGCGCAGCGCCGAGCAACGCCACGCGGCGCCGCGGCCCGACCAGCGTCCGCCGCGGCGCGAACGGGCTCCGGATCCGGATTCGCCCTTCGCCAAGCTGGCGGCGCTCAAGGCGCAACTCGAAGCCGGCGACGGCGGGAAGCGCTGACGCCCGCGGATGCGGGAGGGTCGGCAGCGGCTCGACAAATGGCTGTGGTTCGCGCGGTTCGCGCGGACCCGCTCCCTGGCTGCGCGCCTGTCCGAAGACGGCTTCGTGCGGGTGAACGGAACCCGAGCCGAGAACCCGGCCAAGGGCATCGTGATCGGCGACGTGGTGACTGTGGCCGCTCCCCACGCGACCCTGGCCGTGCGCGTACTCGCCCTCGGTGAGCGGCGGGGACCTGCCCCGGAGGCGCGGGCTCTTTACGAGGACTTGGCTGGCGTACAGACGGTGATCGAGCCACCCGAGTGATGAGCTGGCGCCACAGCCGTGCGTCGCGGATCGGGTCGCAGGCCCCTGGGACACCCGTGCGCTTGTCAGCCTGGAAGGCAGGGTCTAGAGCCCTTGGCTTCCGAAAGACTTGGTTCGACGCGAGGTTTTGCGGCGCACCATCGAAGCGCCGCCTGGGCGTGCGGGCCTTCCAGGCTCCGCCCGGGCTGAACAGAATTTTTAGGACGAAGACAGCCGATGACCTACGTCGTCACTGACAACTGCATCAAGTGCAAGTACATGGACTGCGTCGAGGTGTGTCCGGTGGACTGCTTCTACGAGGGCGAGAACATGCTCGTCATCCATCCGGACGAGTGCATCGATTGCGGCGTCTGCGAGCCCGAGTGCCCGGCTGAAGCGATCAAGCCTGATACCGAGTCGAACCTCGAGACGTGGTTGAAGCTGAACGCCGACTACGCCAAGAGCTGGCCGAACATCACCCAGAAGAAGGACGCGCCGTCGGACGCGAAGGAGTGGGATGGCGTCTCGGGTAAGCTCGAGGCGCATTTCTCCAACAACCCTGGCTCGGGCGACTAGAGCCTGATGCCCTGCGGAGGTCGCCCAGGACCAGGGCGGATCGAAACGCGGACACGGGCGGGCAGAACTAGGATCACGGATCGCCTCACGATGTTGCGATCCAGCCTCGGCCCGTTCGGCGCTTGTGGATCATGGCCGAAACCGCATTTGACCTGCGTCAAGCGAAGCCCTGAGCCGCGATCAGGTCATTCCTCTCCGGCTTGGCCGGTGTAGAACTCTTTCGAGGCTGCGTCCGGATGGCGCGCGCTTCTTCAGGGATGCTTTGATCTGTGCGCCGGATTGTGATACACAATCCGCCTGCCGTCGCTTGCGCCAGACGTGCTCCCTCAGGCCGAAATGCCTTTCGCTTTCGTGAATTAGAGGAGTGGCACGCGAACGACCGCCGAGGGTGACTTCGGCGGGTGTTCCGGTGTTTGCACGGCCGCGCCGGGGAACGCCCGGATCTGTGCCTGGTGGGCACGGATCCCGGGAACGGCGAGGCAAACCGGGTATCCCGCCCGGAAGAACACGGTTTTGCGCGGTGCGGAGCATCGCGCGCCAGTGGAGGCCCTTCTCGCATGACCACAGCCAAGAAGACGACGACCGTTGGCCGGCAAGGCTTCAAGACCGGTGAGGCCGTCGTATATCCGGCCCACGGCGTCGGTCGCATCACCGCGATCGAAGAGCAAGAGATCGCGGGCTACAAACTTGAGCTGTTCGTCGTCTCGTTCGAGAAGGACAAGATGGTTCTGCGCGTCCCGACCGCGAAGGCCAACTCCGTCGGCATGCGCAAGCTCGCCGAGCCGGACCTGGTAAAGAAGGCGCTAGACGTGCTGACCGGCCGCGCTCGGATCAAGCGCACCATGTGGTCGCGTCGGGCTCAGGAATACGAGGCCAAGATCAACTCTGGCGACCTGCTGGCCGTCACCGAGGTGGTGCGCGACCTGTTCCGCTCCGAGGCGCAGCCCGAGCAGTCCTACTCGGAGCGCCAGCTCTACGAGGCTGCCCTGGACCGGATCGTGCGTGAGATTTCCTCGGTCAACCGCATCACCGAGACCGAGGCGCTGAAGCTGATCGAACAGAGCCTGGCCAAGTCCCCACGCCGCGCCAAGAGCGAGGCCGAGCCGGAGGCGGAGGCCGAAGGTGAGGGCGATGACATCCAGGAAGTCGCTGCCTGAAGCGCCCCTGTTTCTTCGATGAGAAAAAGCCCGGCCCCTTGGGGTCGGGCTTTTTCGTGCCGGCACGCCGGATCGGTCGCGTCTCCCGCTTTTCCACGGCAGCTCGGAAGACAGGGGACTGGACGGCGCGACGTTAGATCCCATGTTTCTTAGTGAAACACGAAATCGTGGCCATCGGCCTGTCGCACTGCGAAGGCACGTGGCGGAACTTTCGTGATTGGCCTTCCGTTGTCGGTTGCCTGGCGCCGCCGTTCGGTGACGCCCTGCGGGTTGGACGCTCCGTTCGGCGCCGCGACAGCACTCGGCAACAAGAGGCAGGCGGGATGGCTGATATCGCTGGAATTCGACGGCAGTTCATTCGGACTGCCATGGAGGCGCCCTTCCTGGCCCGGGAGGAAGAGCGCGGCCTCGCCGTCCGCTGGAAGGACAACCGCGACGAGCGGGCGCTGCACCGTCTGATTTCAGCCCATATGCGCCTCGTCATCGCCCTGGCGGGGCGTTTTCGTCACTACGGGCTGCCGATGGCAGACCTGGTGCAGGAGGGACATGTCGGCCTCATGGAGGCCGCGGCGCGGTTCGAGCCGGAGAGGGACGTCAGGTTCTCGACTTACGCGACGTGGTGGATCCGCGCATCGATCCAGGACTATATCCTGCGCAACTGGTCGATTGTGCGCGGGGGAACGTCCTCGGCTCAGAAAGCGCTGTTCTTCAACCTGCGCCGGCTGCGTGCCCGGTTGATGCAATCCACTGAGGAGCATGTCGGCGACGAGATCCATCGCCGCATCGCGACCGCCATCGGCGTCTCGCGCGACGACGTGGCTCTGATGGATGCCCGCCTTTCAGGTCCCGACATGTCGCTGAACGCCCCCGTCGGCGAGGACAACGACGCCTCCTCCGAGCGCATGGACTTTTTGGTCGACGGTGCGGCGCTTCCGGACGAGACCGTGAGCGCGACGGTCGACGGCGAACGGCGCCTCAGCTGGCTGCAACAGGCCCTGACGGTCCTGTCCGAGCGCGAGCTGCGCATCCTGCGTGAGCGGCGCCTCGCTGAGGATCAGGCGACCCTCGAAGCCCTGGGTCAGCGCCTAGGCATCTCGAAGGAGCGGGTCCGCCAGATCGAGAACCGCGCCCTGGAAAAACTCCGTCGCGCCCTGGCTGACAGGTTCCCGGCCGCGACCGGGAGCCCGCATATCGGCTGATCCTTCCGACAGGAGCAACCGATCTTTTGAACAAGCCCGGCCTCTCGGCCGGGCTTTTTGCGTTTCCCGCAGGGGGTCCCGAACCTGATAGGCAAGAGTTTTTACGCTCCCTGGCCCGCCGTGCGTCGCCGCTCCCTCCCACGCCTGCGCCGACCGGGCTCCGGCGTCGCGTCGAGCCATATCACCAGCACCAGGGCGATAAGGGCCGGTACGCCGAGGGCGAGGAACGCGCCGGTCCAGCCGAACAATCCGTAGGACAAGCCACCATACCAGCCCGACAGGGCGCCGCCGACGCCCTGCACGGCGTTGACGCTGCCGAGCGCTGTCTGGGTACGCCCGGACCCCCAGGTCAGGTCCGCCACGATCACCGGCACGGCCACGCCGACGATGCCGGAGGCGACACCGTCCAGGACTTCCGCCGTGATGAGCCAGACCGGATCGTCAATCAGACCCGACAGGACGGCCCGCACCGGCAGTACCGCGAACGCCACCATCAGGAGCTGGCGTCGTCCGCGCCGATCCGCCAGGGAGCCGGCGAACAGGGCCACTGGCACCATCACGAGCTGTGCCACCATCACGTAGCGGGCCGTCCATGTCGTCGCGTCGGCGGCGGTGGCCACCAGTTTCTGTCCGAGCAGGGACAGCATGCCGCCATTGCCAAGGTTGAACAGCGTCAGCGCCACGGTGAGCACCAGCAGACGCCGGTTGCCGAGGACCTGACGAATGCCGCTGCGCTGCGGCTCGTCGTCCGCGTCCTCCTCCCAACCGACCGCGCGACGTCGACTCCAGGCGCCGGCCGGGGTCGTTAGCGTCGCGACGATCGCGGCGACCGCCATACCGCCCAGCACCCAGAAGGCGATCGCCGGACCGAATGTTCCAGTGCCGAGGCTGATGCCGCCGGCGGCGATCAGGATGCCAACATGGTTGAACGCCTGGTTGCGGCCCTGTTGTTTAGGGAACCCGTCCTTCCCGACGATCCCGAGGGTCAGCGCGGCGACCGCCGGCAGCAACAGGGTACCTCCCGCCGCGGCGAGCAGCTGCGCCACCAGGACCGCCGGGAAGCTGCGCGCCGGGAGAAGCAGGAGCGTGCCCGCCAGGATCGCCGCGCAGGCGAGCGCCACCAGGAGACGCGGACGTGTAAAGCGGTCGACCATGGCCCCGAACGGGCCGCTCAAGAATAGCGTCGCGATGCCCACTAGGGTGATGACAAAGCCCACCCGCGCCGGACTCCAGGACGCAGCCTGCGCCAGCCACGTCCCCAGGAAGGGGCCGAGGCCACCCTGGATGTCTCCGGTGAACAGGTTGATCAGGGCAAGGTGTGCGGTGGGGCTCATGCGATCCAGGTCTGGCAATGGGCCCCGGACCTGAACGCCGTCCCTCGTACGGTCAAGCCCGGCAGCGAGCGTCCGCCCCCTGCGGCCGCGCCGGCCGGGCGGGCCGTACGGCGTGAGCCCGTCGCCGAACGACCCGTTCTCTGGCGCGACCTCGACCGAGTTCACGAACACGTCTGCTGGCGTCACCCCCGGCTCGCGCCCGAGGGCTATGTCGGCGACTGCTTTTGTGCCGTGGTCCGTGTGGCGTTGCAGGTGATCTGGATGATGACCAGCCCACCACCGCGATGGCTGTCGAGATGGTCAGCCCCGAAGTGGGAGTTCGCCGAGCTACGGATTTCGAAGATGCATGGGCGGGACGAGATCGTGCTGATAGAGGAGAGCCTGCGCTGGTTCCTAGCCCCGGACTTCCCGATCCCACCAGCGGGCGAGCCGTTCCGTCTGTCCAGCTAATCGGGGCCCTGCAACGTCCTGGCGGCGACTGAGCGGGCGCCCTGTAGAAGCGCTGCGAACGCTGGCTGCGGCCTATCGCGGTCCCGGCGGCCACTGACCGCCGGGACGGTTCAGCGCCTCAGGAAGCGAGCGGACCGCTGGCGCCCTGGGCCTCCATCGCCTTCTGGCGGTAGAGCGCAACGAAATCGATCGGATCGATGTACAGGGGCGGGAAGCCGCCGTTGCGCACCGCCTCGGCCACGATCTGCCGAGCGAACGGGAACAGCAGGCGCGGGCACTCGATCATCACCGCGGGATGAAGCTGGTCGGCCGGGATGTTGACCATGCGGAAGACGCCCGCGTACTTCACGTCGAAGGCGAACAGCACTTCGGCCTGGATCTTGGCGTCGCCCTCCAGGGTCAGCTCGACCTCGAAATCGGTGTCGGAGAGCTGCTGCGCGCTGACATTCACCTGAATGTTGATCTGCGGACCCTGACCTTCCTTGGGCTGGAGAGAGCGTGGCGCGTTCGGGTTCTCGAAGGAGAGGTCCTTCGTGTACTGAGCCAGCGCATTGATGGTCGGCGCGTCGCCCTGCGGCATGCCGCCGCCGTTGCCGTTGGCTGCCGGAGAGTCGGCCATGCGGATCATCCTTCTCGATCGGCCGGCAGGGCCGGCCCGGGTTGTCGCGGCGCGAGCCGCGGAACGGCACCGCGATGCGGCCCGGAAGGCAGCGCCGCTAACACGCGCGTCGGAGACGGACAAGCAGCGGGCTGGCGTGGCGCTGGCGGCAGCGGTGTTCGAGACCCATATCGGTTGACGCATGGGGATCGCGGCGTTCCGCATCGGTATAACCGGCTCGCTCCTTGCGCGTTGGTCAGTTATGAGTCGCCTAGACCCGCGAGCGCTTTGCCGGCGCCGCACCGCGCACGACCTCGGCACGGGGCACGAGGTCCCGCCGCGGCCACCATCGGATCGGTGATGCAGGACAGTTTCGACATTACGACGATCATCTTCCTCGCACTCGCAGTCTTCGTGATCTGGCGCCTGCGCTCGGTGCTCGGCCAGAAGACCGGTGCCGAGCGCTCGCCGTTCAAGCCGGTGGATCGAAGCCGTACCGAGCCGCAGGCCCGATCTGAGGGCGACAACGTCGTTCGGTTGCCCGGTGCCGACCGGGTTCAGCCCGCGTCGGCCACAGCGTCTGCGGCGGTACGTGACTGGCGCGGCATCGCGGAGCCCGGCTCCGAGATCGCCCGCGGGCTCGAAGCGGCCGTTCAGGCGGAGCCGAGTTTCGACCCTCGCACGTTCATCGAGGGGGCCAAGTCGGCCTACGAGACGATCATGATCGCCTTCGCAAAGGGCGACCGGAAAACCCTGCGGGGGCTCCTGTCGAAAGAGGTCGGCGAAGCTTTCGAGCGGGCCATCGTCGAGCGTGAGCGCAACCGACAGACCTTGGAAACCACCTTCGTGTCGATCGACAAGGCCGAGATCGTCGCCATCGAGGTGCGTAACCGTGTCGCGCAGATCACCGTGCGGTTCCTGTCGAACCTGATCACCGCCACCCGCAACGCCGAGGGCAAGGTCGTCGACGGCAGCGCCGAGACGGTTGTCGAGGTGCCGGACGTCTGGACTTTCGCGCGCACCCTCGGCTCGCGGGACCCGAACTGGCAGCTCGTGGCCACCGAGGCCGGCGCCTGATTTCGTGACCCCGTTGCCGTGCCAAACTTGCGTGCCTGGTCCGGAGGTATCCCGACCGTCCTCATCCCCGCCCTCTACGCGACGTTCCTAGCCGGCTCGTCCATGGCCGCCTCCGCCGAGGTCGGCGGGGCGGTCCTGACACCCGTGGCGTTCGCAGCACTGCCGGGCTTTCCCGGCCCCGATCCGGCCGCTTCACTCGACGCGTTCCGGAGGGTCTGCGCCGCGCCCCAGCCCGCTACGCCACAGCCGGCGGGGGTCGCTGGCGATCCGGCGGACCTGTCGGCGGCTTGCGCGGCTGCGGTGGGGGTGACGCGCGAGGCGGCAGCCACGTTCTTTCAGGATCGGTTCGAGGCCTACCGGGTGGTGCGGCCAGATGCAGAGCGCCCGGGCTTCCTGACGGGCTACTTCGAGCCGGAGCTGGACGGCTCTCTCACGCAGGGTCCGGACTTCCCGACGCCGGTTCTCGCCCGACCTGACGACCTCGTCTCGCTGGCCCCTGGCGAGACCCGCCCCGGTCTCGACCCGGTCCTGCGCGCCGCCCGCGCCACCGCGGATGGGTTCGGACCCTATCCGGACCGAGCGGCGATCGAGGACGGGGCGCTGGGCGCCCAGGCGCGGCCGATCCTATGGCTGCGCGACGGGGTCGATCTCCTGGTCCTGCAAGTCCAGGGCTCCGGACGCGTCCGCCTGCCCGACGGCCGGGCCGTCCGAGTGTTGTATGACGGCCGCAACGGCCGGCCCTACACGGCCGTGGCCAAGCTGATCGTGCAGGAGGGCCACCTGCCTTTGGAAGGCCTCACGCTGGCCCGTTGGACGACCTGGCTGCGCGCCCATCCCGAGAGTGCGCGACGGCTGATCCGCACCAATGCCTCCTACATCTTCTTCCGCCTGGCCCCGGTGGAGAATCCGGCGCTCGGTCCGCCGGGTGCCGCCAATGCGCCGCTGACGCCGGGGCGTAGCCTCGCGGTGGATAGCGGACTGTGGCGTTACGGCCTGCCGTTCTGGCTGGACGGGCCGTTGCCGGGCGGCGTGCCGGGCGACACCGGACGCCTGGTCATCGCCGCCGACACGGGGTCGGCAATCGTCGGCCCGGCCCGGGGCGATTTGTTCGTCGGGACCGGGGCGCAGGCCGGGGTCGCGGCCGGAAACCTACGCGATTCCATAGGCTTCGTCGTGCTGCTGCCCAAGCCCGCCCGCGGGGTCGCGCCGTGAGGCCGCCGCGCCGCACGCGCCGGCTGAGCGCCGGGGAGGCCCGGCTCTGGGGTGAGATCGCCAAGCTCGTGACACCGCTGACCGGCCGGGCGACGCTGCCGCAGCCCGAGGTCGCGCCGGCGCCGCCGACCGCCACCATGCCGCCGCTGACGGCGCCGATCCTGAAGCCGACCGCGCCTCCGGTGGCCAAGAAAGCGCGCCTGAAACCGCCGCCCAAGCCGGCTGCCGCCCTGCCCCAGAAGGTCACCGCTGCGCCCTATCAGGCGCCGCTCCAGAGCCACGCTGCCCCGTCGGGGCTGGAGCGGCAGGCCAAGGTCGGGCTGCGCCGGGGGCGTCTGGCCGTGGAGGCGCGGATCGACCTGCACGGGATGGTGCAGGCGCAAGCCCATGCTGCGCTGACAGGATTCCTTCTGCGGTGCCGGGCCGCCGGGCATGCCTACGTACTGGTGGTGACCGGCAAAGGGGGCCAGGAGAGAGGAGGCTCGTCCTATCCCGATGCCTTCGCGGAGCGGGGGGTGCTCCGGCGCAGCGTGCCGCACTGGCTGCGCGGCGCCGAGCTGCGCGGCATCGTGCTGGGCTTCGAGGAAGCGTCGCGGCACCATGGCGGCGGCGGCGCGCTCTACGTCAGACTTCGCCGTCGCTGAGCGCCAGCCTTCGCGCGCTCTTCGCGGGCCAGGGCGGCAAACCGCGCCGTTGCCGACTTCTTCGAAGAACTCGATATCCTCAACGCGCGCTCGCGTGGTCGAACGAAAAGTCCGAAAACAATGCCGGAGCTTCCCGAGGTCGAGACGGTGCGGCGCGGCCTGGTGCCCGCGATGGTCGGCGCCCGGTTCAGCCGCGTCACCCTGCGCCGGCCGAACCTGCGCTTTCCGTTCCCGGAGCGATTCGCGGCGCGGCTGGAGGGTCGGACCGTGACCGACCTCACCCGCCGGGCGAAGTACCTCACCGCCGGGCTCGATTCGGGCGAGACCCTGATCATGCATCTCGGCATGAGCGGCCGGTTCGACGTGGCCCTCCCCGACGGGAGCAACCTCTCCCCCGGGGATTTCTACCTGGAGGGGGCGCAGGGCACGCCGAAGCACGACCACGTCGTGATGGCGATGAGCACCGGGGCCACGATCACCTACAACGACGCCCGCCGCTTCGGCTTCATGGACCTCGTCCCGAGCGAGACCCTCGCGACCAGCCGCCACTTCGCCCGGATGGGGATCGAACCGCTCGACGGGCTGACCGGGGCGGTGATCGCCGGCCTGTTCCGGCACAAGATCACGCCGCTGAAGGCCGCGCTGCTCGACCAGAGCCTGATCGCGGGCCTGGGCAACATCTACGTCTGCGAGGCCCTGCACCGGGCCCGCCTCCACCCGGAGACCCCCGCCGGCCTGCTGATCAAGCCCGACGGGCGCCCGACGCCCAAGGCCAACGCGCTCGCCAAGGCGATCGTGCAGGTGCTGCAGGAGGCCGTGAAGGCCGGCGGCTCGACCCTGCGCGACTACGCCCACACCGACGGCAGCGCGGGCGCCTTCCAGCACGCCTTCCGGGTCTACGACCGGGTCGGCGAGCCGTGCCGCCACCCGGGCTGCCGCGGCTCGGTCACCCGGATCGTGCAGGCCAACCGCTCGACCTTCTTCTGCGCGACCTGCCAGCCGCCGGTCTGACCCATCGCCCCGATCGGCCCGCTCTCGCGGCGCGAAACGGCATTTTCGCCACAAACCCGACTAGGGTCGCGGATCTCGACGCGCACACCGGGTTGCGGGCTGCCGGTCCCGGCCCGCGGCGCGGGATCGGTCGCGCGGGCCTGACGCGTCGTCCCGGAAGTCGGATCCGGGACGACGCGTCAGGCCGCTGGTTTTGCATCCTCGTCGTCCCGAAGGCCGCGTGCCGGCGTTCGGGATGATGCTCGTGACAGGAACGCGATGTTCTTCCGCCGCTCAAAGACGCCCGCGCCCGAGACCATCGCGCAGGATCCGACGGAGGGCCCCGCGCTGCCGCAGCGGCTGTCGCCGCGCTCGCCGGGCGAGGCGATCAAGCCGACCGCCGCGCCGCCGCCGCCGGAGAAGCCGGTGCGCGAGCGCAGCGGTCTCGTCGGCATCATCAGCGGCGCCCTCACCTTCGCGGTGGTGATCGCCATCGCGGCGATGATCGGGATCACCCTGTTCCAGCGCCAGGTGCGCGAGCCGGGGCCGCTCGTCGCCGACAAGGTCGTGGTGATCCCGACCCACAGCGGCACGGGCGAGATCGCCGAGACCCTCAAGCGCGAGGGCGTGATCGACCATACCGGCCTGTTCGAGTTCGCCGCCCGCTTCGGCGGACGGCCGGCGCTCCGGGCCGGCGAGTACATCTTCAAGGCGCATGCGAGCATCGCCGACGCCCTCGACACGGTGACCACCGGCCGGCAGGTCCAGCACGCGATCACGTTCCCCGAGGGTCTCACCTCCGAGCAGATCGTCACGCGGCTCAACGACAACGACATCCTCTCGGGCGAGATCAACGAGATTCCCCCGGAGGGCTCACTCCTGCCCGACACCTACAAGTTCGAGCGCGGCGCCACCCGCCAGCAGATCGTGAACCTGATGCGGGCCAAGCAGCGCGAGGTGCTGAACCAGATCTGGCTCCGCCGCAGCGCCGACGTGCCGGTGCGGACGCCGGCTGAGATGGTCACCCTGGCCTCGATCGTCGAGAAGGAGACCGGCCGGGCCGACGAGCGGCCGCGGGTCGCCGGCGTGTTCATCAACCGCCTCAACAAGCGGATGAAGCTGCAATCGGACCCGACCATCGTGTACGGGCTGGTGGGCGGGCGCGGCACCCTCGGGCGCGGCATCCTGCGCTCCGAGATCGACCGGGCGACGCCCTATAACACCTACGCGATCGAGGGCCTGCCCCCGGGGCCGATCGCCAATCCCGGCCGCGCCGCCCTGGAGGCGGTGGCCAACCCGTCCCGCACCAAGGACCTGTACTTCGTGGCGGACGGCAGCGGCGGCCACGCCTTCGCCGACTCGCTCGAAGGCCACCAGCGCAACGTCGCCCGCTGGCGCGCGGTCGAGAAGAGCCGCCAGGCGCCGCCGGACGCGGTCGACAAGGTCGAGCCGGGCCCCGACCCGAGCGTCCCCGGCCGGGCCTCGGCCTTCGCACCGGGCAACGCCCCGAACACCAACGCGGCCTTCGCCCTCGATTCCGGCACGCCGGGCACCCGCGCCTTCGACGCCTCCGAGGGCACCCGCCTCGATCCGCTGAAGAACCGCAGCTACGATCTCGGCTCGCCCAAGACCGTCCCGGCGCTGGCCGACCCGACGCCGGCCCCGCGCGGGCGGCGGTAGGCTGGGAGGCGCCGGGCTCCGCTGAAGCGCGGCGCTTTCCAGAACCAGAACGGATCCACTGCAAATCCACGCGGTGCGTGGGCCTTCTGTCCGCTGCGTCGCCGACGGCTCTCCGTCATGGCGCGTGCAGCGAGCCTGGCGGTGAGAATCCGACGGGTGGAACGCGTGCCGTGGGTCCGCTTCCGACCCTACGGACCTTCGGAATGTCCGCTTCGCAGCAGCATGGCGGAGGATGACCTCCGACTGGGTTGGGTGGATTTCCGCCGGTCCGGTTCCAGGCGGCGCAGGTATCGAAGCGGACATCGCTGTTCCGCCCGTTCTCGGCTCATTACAGAAGCCGGGAACGTACGCTGCCGGGCAGATCGTTCCGCAAGCAGACGGTGCGCCAGCGGAACGCTGTCAGGTGATGTCATGCCGGACCCTGGAGAGCCCAGCATCCTCACCATCAATCGAGCGTAAGGACGATCTTGCCGATCTGCTCGTTGGACTCAAGGAATTGGGTCGCTTCCCGGATCTGGTCGAACGGGAAGGTCCGCGACACCAGTGGATTGAGCTTGCCGCTTTCCAGTCCCTCGATGATGAATGCCTTCGCACGGGCAAGCGCCTCATCATCGCTGACGATCTCGGTGTAGAGGTATCCCTTCAGGGTCAGGCTCTTGCCGAGCACGGCGAACTGCGGGAATGGCCCCTCGTCCGGGCTGAGGGCGCCATACTCCAGGAGAATGCCGCCCACGGCCATGACTTCGGCAAACTGCGCGATGGCAGGGCCACCGATTGGATCGAACACGACGCGGGCCCCCTTGCCCCCGGTGATGTTCTTCACGCGCGCCGCCAGGTCGCCCTCGTCCGTGGCGATCACGTGATGCGCACCGGCATCGATCAGCGCCTGCGCCTTGGCGTTCGTGCGGGTGGTTGCGATCACCGTCGCCCCGACGCTGCGGGCGATCTGGAACGCAGCGATGCCGACGCTGCTCGACGCGGCCGACACGATGACGAAATCGTTGGCGGTGAGTTTGGCCTGGTCGATCAGAGCCCCCCAGGCGGTGACGTACTGCATCCAGGATGCGGCTGCCTTCTCGAACGAAAGGGCGGCCGGATGCTTCACGACGGAGCGGACGGGAATGTTGATGACCTCGCCATAGGTGGGCCAACGCGACATATCGAGCGTCGGGATGACGCTGACGGCGTCGCCCTTGGCGAACCCGGACACATCGCGGCCCGTCGCCTTGACCGTACCGGCTGCTTCGTAGCCGAGCTGCGAGGGGAAGTTCGCTTCCTGCAGGTAAGCGCCCTTGCGGAACATCACCTCCGCACGGTTGAGGCCGATTGCTCGAACCGCAATCTGCACTTCATCGGCGGCAGGCCCGGGAACCTCGATGTCCTCGATGCGCAGCACATCTGCGGAGCCGTATTCGTGAAAGCGGACAACGCGGGTCATCGGTCGTTTCCTTTCGTGAGTGCCGAGGTCAGGCGTCAAAGGCAGATCGTACGCGCGACGCGAACGCCGAACTCGGCGTCCGGATTGGTCTTGCCGTCGCCGACGCGCTCCTGCACCACCGCGACCACGAGGTCGCGCCGCTTGGGCAGGCGGGCCCTGTCGGCTGCCGCGAGTGCGCCCGGCATCTCCTCGCGCGTCAGATCCGTGCAGTAGCCCGGCGCACCGGGTTGTTGGCGCCACGACTCAGCGAGAGACCCCGCATCGAAGGCGTCGAAGCCGGTATCTTCAACCAAACGCATGCCCACGCGACGATCCTCCTCGCGATCGGCCGCAATCGGAATGGCGATGCGTCCCGGCTTACCGGATGGTGAACCCTTCTCGGCCAGCGAGCCCGAACCGATGGCGTTCCAGGCCTTGACGATGGGCCGGCCCAGTTGCTCGGAGACCCACAGGCTCTCGACCTGACCGGCCTCGATGGCGTCGATTGTCCCGTCGCGCATCGGGTAGTAGTTCGAGGTGTCGATGACGATGGTCTTCTCGGAGATCGCCCGGATCAGAGGGGCGATCTTCTGAATGCCGGTCGGCGGGATGGAGAGGATGACGACGTCGACATTCGAGGCCGCATCCTGTGCCGTGACGGCGCGGGCGCCCCACGACAGCACGTCGGCCCCGATGGTTTCAGGACCGCGAGAGTTGGCAACCTTCACATCGTGACCGGCCGCGCTGAGCTTCGTGGCCAGGGACTTGCCGATGTGCCCGGTGCCGATGATGCCGATTTTCATGCCCTGTTCCCCAACCCCGTCAGTTGCGATGCAGCGGGAAATATGGGTAGCTAGAAGTATCAGCAAGAACCTACCAAAAGGTGGGTAGCTTACCTGGAGGTAAGTATGGGTCAGGGGCGCGATTGGTTCTGCGAAGACCCAAAGCAGCAGCTCGTTTGGGCGGCGGCGACCAGCGAGACCCTTCGGGTGCTGGAGGGCAAGTGGAAGATCGTCATCATCGTCCAGCTCTTCGCCGCGAAGGTGCCGCTACGGTTCTCGGAGCTGGAGAAGCGGATCGAGGGCGTGAACCAGAAGATGCTGATCCAGCAGCTCAAGGAGTTGGAGAAGGACGGCATCGTCACCCGGACGGTCTACCCCCAGGTGCCGCCGAAGGTTGAGTATGCGCTCAGCGAGATGGGCGTCGCGCTCGGGCCATCCATCGAGGCACTGATCGACTGGGCCTTCGCCCGCCGGGAGGCCATGGGTGGCGAATCCGTAGACGTCGCCGGATGATGCATTTGGTTCGAGGGCGGAATGTCCGCTTCAGGACGAAGGGCCAGGGTCCTACCTCCACCCCGAGCCGAATTTGCCGGACGGTCGACGGATGACCGCCTACGGGATGCCTCCATGGTAAGCCGGGCGAGCAGGTTGGGTTGGGGCAGGAACGTCCGCTCCAGGGGGAAGGGTCAGGGTCCGCCTGCCAGCCTTCCCGGACTGTTCGGCTGAGGACCACCCGACCGGCGTCATCACGTGGGCTGCGGGATCCCGGGCCGTCACGGATCGCCGGGTCGCGGCGCTGCGTGCACGAGGGCGCCGCGGCAAGGACGTCGCAGCAAGGACCCCGCAGCAAGGACGCCGCGGATCAGCAGCCCCGAAACCTCGGGGCCGTCCGAAATGAACCCCGATCCGGCATCCCCCCTGCCCGTCCGCCCCTTCCCCCCGAAGCGATCCGTGCTACAGGCCCCGATCTTCTTGAGGACGGGGGGTCGGCTTGGCCCAGATCGCGAGCATGACCGGGTTCGCCCGGGCGGCGGGCACCACCGGGGCGGTGCAATGGGCCTGGGAGGTCCGCAGCGTCAACGGGCGCGGGCTCGACGTGCGCGTCCGGGTGCCAGCCGGCTATGACGGGCTCGGCGAGACCGCGCGCGCGGCCCTGCAGAAGACCCTGTCCCGGGGGCAGTGCCAGCTTACCCTGACGCTGACCAAGCCGGACACGACGGCCCGCGTGCGGATCAACGAAGCCCTGTTGGCGAGCCTCGCGCAGGCGGTCGCCCGGGTGCCGCGGCCCGATGGCGTGGCGCCCGCGACCCTGGACGGGCTGCTCGGCGTGCGCGGGGTGATCGAGAGCGACGACGAGGCGGCATCGCCGGAGACGGAGGCGGTCGCCCGGGACCTCGCCGAGGGCGTGGTCCAGGTGGTCGCCGACCTGGTCGAGGCTCGCCGGGCCGAAGGGCGCCAGCTCGCCGACATCGTCACCGCGCAGGTCGACCGGATCGCGGCGCTGACCCAGGCCGCCGAGGACAACCCGGCGCGCAAGCCCGAGGCGGTGCGGGCCCGGCTGGCGGCCTCCATCGCGGCTCTGGGCGGGGCCGGCCTCGATCCCGACCGCCTGCACCAGGAGGCGATGCTGCTCGCCGGCAAGGCGGATGTGCGCGAGGAGCTGGACCGGCTGCACGCCCACGTGGCCAGCGCCCGGGAGCTGCTCGCGGCGGGCGGCGCGATCGGCCGGCGGCTGGATTTCCTGGCCCAGGAGTTCGGCCGCGAGGCCAATACCCTGGGCGCCAAGGCCAACGACATCAGCCTGTCGCGGATCGGCCTCGACCTCAAGGCCGTGGTCGAGCAGTTCCGCGAGCAGGTGCAGAACATCGAATGAGTTTTCGGGACCTGAGGGATGCGGATGGATATCGCGACGGAGCCACGCGGATGAGCGGACCGGCCAACAACGTCTCCGACACGATCGCGCGGCGGGGCTTGATCCTGATCCTGTCGTCGCCCTCCGGGGCGGGCAAGACCACGCTGACGCGGGCGGTCGCGCAGGACCCGGCCTGGGCGCTCGACCTGTCGATCTCGGTCACCACCCGGTCGCGCCGCCCCTCCGAGATCGACGGGCGGCACTACCACTTCATCGACCGGGAGGCGTTCGAGGACCTGCGCAGCCGGGACGACCTGCTCGAATGGGCCGAGGTCCACGGCAACTATTACGGCACGCCCCGCCGGCCGGTGGAGAAGGTCCTGGGTTCGGGCCAGGACATGATCTTCGACATCGACTACCAGGGCACCCGCCAGGTCCGGGCCAAGCTGGCCCAGGACGTCGTGACGGTGTTCATCCTGCCGCCAAGCATGGCCGAGCTGCGCCAGCGCCTGGAGCGCCGCGCCGAGGATTCGGCCGAGACGATCGAGAAGCGCCTGGCCAACGCCCGGACCGAGATCCAGCGCTGGAGCGAGTACGACTACGTCATCGTCAACGAGGACCTGCAGGACGCCTTCCGGGCGCTCCAGGGCATCCTGTCCGCCGAGCGGTTGAAGCGGGCGCGCCGGACGGGTCTGGCGCAGTTCGTGGACGGGCTGCTGGCGGAGGCGGACGCCTGAGGGATCGCGATGGCGGTGGCGATACCGCTCACGCCGTGATCGTGAAGCACGCGCCCGGGTTGTTGGCCACGTCGAGCCGGGCGTTGATCTGGTCGAGCATCGCCCGGATCAGCTTCATCCCGAGGCCCGTGCCCCTGCCGCGCACCTTGGCGTCGGCCCAGTCGTCGGGCAGGCCGGAGCCGTCGTCGCAGACCCGGAGCTGGACCTCGCCGGGGCCGGAGGCCGAGACGCTGACCTCGACGCGGCCGCCGCCGGCGGGGTTGGCGGCGTACTTGAAGGCGTTGGTGACGAGTTCGGTGGCGATCAGCGAGAGCGCCACCGCCTTGCGGTAGGGCACCATCAGGCCGGGCTCGGCCGAGAGGTCCACGGCGTGGCCCTCGCCGGCCAGCCCCGCCAAATCGTTGCACAGGTTCTCGATGGTCTGACCGAGATCGACCTCGTCGAAGCGCTCGGCCTGGTACAGGCTGTCGTGCACGCGGGCGACGCTCATCACCCGGGCGGAGGTGTCCGCGAAGGCCTGGCGGGCGTCGGGGTCGGCGATCTGCCGGCGCTGCATCTGCAGGAAGGCCGAGACGATCTGCAGGGAGTTCTTCACCCGGTGGTCGATCTCCCGGGTCAGCAGGTCCTTCTGCTCGAGCAGGCGCTCCTTCTCGGCGAGCAGGCTGGTCAGCTCGTCGATCTTGCGGCGTTGGCGCAGCACCACGCCCTCGACCGCCTCGGCGAGCGAGCGGGAGAGATGGACCTGCCACGCGGCCCAGGCCGTGGCGTAGCCGGTGCGCTCCTCGACCCAGCGCTCGAACGAGCGACGCGGCAGGAGGGCCACCGGACCGCTGCCGGCGAGCACCGGTTTGCGCGGGTCGCCGCCCCAGGTCACCGTGCTGGGCACCTCAGGCCGGAACCAGATCAGCAGGGTCTCGCGCGACTCGTCCACGAAGGCGGCGAGCACGCCGCTGGCGATCTCCCGGTACGGGGCCGCCTCCAGGTATTCCGCGGTGAAGCTGCTGCTGCTGTAGTCGGTTTCGCCCGGTTGCAGCCCGGTCCGCAGCCAGCGGGCGATCCGGGCGACCACCGCGGGGGGCGGCGCCTGCCCGATGAGGGTGACCCGCTCGCCCGCCACGATGCCGGCGCCGGTGGCGCTGAACAGGTCGAGCAGGGTCGTGGTGCCGCCGGTGAGCGCGGCCACGAAGTCGTCGGACCGGGTCAGGCCGCGGACCAGGCGGCCCTCGACGTCGAGATGGGTCTGCCGCTCCTCCCAGAGCCGGCGCGACTCGATCTCCTGCACCCGCATGGCGAAGGCGTCGGTGAGCACGGTAGCGGCCGAGCGCGTCTCGGGCGTGACATAGTGCGGGCGGCGGTGATGGCCGATCATCAGGCCCCAGAGCCGGCCCTCGACCATGATCGAGATCGACATGGAGCCGTTCACGCCCAGGTTGCGCTGGTACTCCAGGTGGATCGGCGACAGCGTGCGGTGCTGCGCGAAGGTCAGGTCGATCGGGCCGTTGCCGGCGCCGGGGGCCGCGACCAGGCCGACCGGCACGCTGTCCCGGTCGATCACGAAACGGTTCTTGGCCCGGGTGTAGAGGGCGCGGGCCTGCGCGGGGATGTCGGAAGCCGGGAAGCGCAGGCCGAGCAGGCTGCGTGACCAGTTCGGAACCTTGTCCTCGGCCACCGCCTCGCCGTTCCAGTCCGCGTCGAACCGGTAGACCAGCACGGCCTCGAAGCCGGTGAACGCCCGGATCTCCAGGGCGGCGATGCGGGCGGCCTCGGCCAGGGTGTCGGCCTCGCGCAGGCGCCCGACCGCGAGCTCGGTGTCGACCTGGCTGGCGGTGGGGAAGTCGTCGGCGGATTCGGGCTCGAGCTCCAGCTCGACGATCACCCGGCCGGCATGGGCGTGGGCGACCACGTAATAGGGTGCGGCGCGGCCGGTCAGGGTCAGCCGGCGGCGGACGGACAGGCCGTCCGACAGGGTGCCGGCCGAAAGCCGCGCGCGGACCGCCGCGACGAAGTCCCGGGGCAGCACCTCCTCCAGGGGACGGCCGGCGAGCGGCGGATCCACGGGATCCACGATCTCGTCGACATTGGCCGAGTAGGCCAGGACCTGGAGGGTCCCGGCGTCGGCCGCGATCATGACCGCGTTGGGCTGGATCGAGCCCGGGATGTGGATCGGCTCGCGCTCGCAGTGGCTGGCATCCACCGGCTCGGCCCGGGCCCGCCGGCCGATCGCCGCCATGACGGCCTCACGGGACAGGCCGGCGCCGAGGCTCTCCAGCGGATCGATGGTCAGCCACGTGACCGGCCCGGCCTCCGCGGCCTTGCCGTGGCGCATGTGGACCCGCGCGCGCAGGGGCTGGGGCAGCCGGCCGAACACGTAGTCGAAGCTCTCGTCCAGGGCGCCCCTGCGGGTTCCGGAGAGGAAGCGGCCGCGGAAACTCGGCACGTTCGTGCCCGGCATCACCTCGCGGAAATAGTTGCGGCCCAGAACTGATTCGCGCGAGAGGCCCGAGAGGGTGCTCGCGCCCTCGCTGAAGACCACGACCGTGCCGTCCGCGTCGAGGCCGATCACGCCCTCGTCGAGGCGGTCCAGCGCGTCGGACGCGAGCGTATCCAGGTCGGGGCCGCCTTGGGGGGCCTGTTTCGGCGGCATCAGGAAAGCACCCCGCTCATCCGGTCTGATATGACCGGGGGCGCAGTGAAGTGCAATGCTTCCTCAGACACCAAGATGAAACCGGAATCACGATGCCGTTGAACGCAGACTAAGACCGGCAGATCGTGTGTGTGATTTCAGACAATGCCGTCGAAAATCCCTCCTCAACTGTAGGGTGGTATATGGGCTGGTTCAGGACAGTTGCGGCGGTCTTTCCGTCCGCGATCGCGTGGGTCAGCAGATGCGCCAGATGCTCGACCGCGGGTCCGATCATTTCGCTCCCCAGGAGCGTACCGTCCCGGTCGGCCCAGATCCGCAGGCCGCCGCGATTCGCGCCGTCGACCCGGGCGCGGCCCTGGTCGGCGAACTCGACGGTGCCGGTCACGCGGCCGGGGGCGTCGGCCTCGTAGGGCGCGCCGACCACCGCGACCTGCGGATCGGTGAACACCATGGCGAGGCTGGTCCAGGGTTCCGGCTTCGCCACGGCGCAGGACGCAGCCAGCGCCGCCGCGTTGGCGCCGGCGATCCCGCCCTGGCGGCTGGCCTCGTGCAGCACAGGCCGCCAGCCATCGGCGTCACCGGCGATCAGGATCGGGGCGCCCGCACAAACGAGACTGCGCCGGTCGAAATCCGGCACGCCGTCGTCGCCGAGGCGCAGGCCTGCGGCGTCCAGCCCGAGTCCGTCGAGGTTCGGCGCGCGGCCGGTGGCGGCGAGCACCCGCTCGGCCCGCGTCACCTGCGCGTGCCCGTGCCGGTCTGTCCAGGCGAGGCGCACGCCGTCGCCGTCGCGCGTCGCCGATTCGAGCGTCGCGCCGAGATGCAGGTCCAGCTCCGCCCCGAAGATCGCGGCGGCCTGTCGGGCGAGGTCCGGCTGGGACAGCCCGGCGACCGTGTCGCCCGTATCGAGCACCGTGACCCGGACGCCGAGGCGCGTCATCGCCTGGGCGATCTCGATCCCCACCGCGCCGGCGCCGAGCACGGCGAGAGAGCCCGGGAGATCGGGGATCTCGAACAGGGTGTCGGTGGTGAGAAGCCGGTCGCCGAGCCCGTGGAGCGGCTTCGGGATGTTCGGGCTCGATCCCGTGGCGATCACGGCGGCCTTGAAGGCGATGCGCGTGTGGGCATCGACCGTCAGGCTGCGGCCATCCTCAAACCGGGCGGTGCCGGCGATGCGCGCGCTCTCGGGCAGCCCGTCGAGACCGTCGAGAACACTGTCGACGAACCGGTCCCGCTCGGCACGGACGCGTTCGAGCACCGCGCGCCCATCCACCGCGACGCCGGACACCCGGATGCCGAACGGATCGGCGCTCCGGGCCGCGTGGGCGGCCTTGGCTGCCGCGATCAGCAGCTTCGAGGGCATGCAGCCGACCCGGGCGCAGGTCGTCCCCCCCGGGCCGCGCTCGATCAGCACGGCGCTGGCCCCGGCGTCGGTGGCGGCCCGATAGGCGGCGATGCCGGCGGTCCCGGCCCCGATCACCGCCACATCGCACGCGTGTTCGTTCATCGTATTCCCAGGCCGGTTGCCGGGGCCAAAGTCCGCCCGCCCCGGTTCGTTCCGCCTGCGCGGACGCGCCTCAGGTGTAGGGCTGGCGGGTTTGGACGGGATGGGTGCGAAGGAGATCCGGCTGGGATGCGGCCGGCAACCGCCGCCCCCCCCTTGTTTCCGAATGCGCCGCAGGTCGCCGCCCCCGCGCGGATGACGACGGTCACACGCCGTCGTCCGCGCGGGGGCACGAGGCGCTCTCCTACCCTTGTGACACCGGGTCGGACAGGTTGGAATTTTGATCGCTGTTCAGGGCGGAAGGCTCAGTCTTTTCCGCCTTGAGGCTCCGTCGAAAAAGCCACCCGCCGTCATCCCGGGCTCGCCTGCGGCGCCCCGGGATGACGGCGCGGGTCCCCTCTTCGGTACGGGAGAGGGGGTTCGTCGCGCCCTGTGAGCGCCGATGCGTGAACATCCAAACCACGAGGGGGAGGAGAAACGCGTTGTGTTCGAAAGACTTGCGCTGAAAAACCCGAACCGTCGATCCGGCAGCCCACGTCGGTGAAGGTAGGACGGCCGTTACCCGGCGTTGCGCCCCGGCGCCGTGCCGCCGAGGTGGAACACCCGGTGCGGCACCAGTTCGCCGCGCTCGACGTCGCCCACCGCGACCAGGATGCCGCCGCAGGTCGCGAAGGCCTTGCCCTCCACGGGGGCGTCGCGGCCGCGCAGGATGACAGACTGGCCGCGCATCAGGCGCAGGCCCAGGTCGCGCGAGACCGTCACCTCGGGGATCGCGTCCAGCGCGGTCTCGACCGGCCGGAGATGCGCGAGTGCGGCTTCCGGGCCGCCCTCGGTCAAGCCGGCGGCGGAGCACGATTCGGCTTCCGAGAACGGCCCGACGCGGGTGCGGCGCAGGGCCGAGACATGGCCGTAGCAGCCGAGCATACGGCCGAGGTCGCGGGCCAGGGCACGGACATAGGTGCCCTTGCCGCACTCGGCCTCGATCACGGTGCGCTCGCCGTCATGCTCCACCACCGCGAGGCGGTCGATCTGCACCGGCCGGGCCACCAGTTCCACGATCTCGCCCTCGCGGGCCAGGTCGTAGGCGCGCTCGCCCTGGATCTTGATCGCGGAATAGCGCGGCGGGACCTGCTCGATCGCCCCCACGAAGGTCGGCAAGGCCGCCTCCACGGCGGCGCGCTCCGGGCGGGCCTCGCTGGTCGCCACGGCCCGGCCCTCGGCGTCATCGGTGTCGGTCTCGACACCCCACTGCACGGTGAACCGGTAGGCCTTGCGACCGTCCATGACGAACGGGACGGTCTTGGTCGCTTCACCGAGGGCGATCGGCAGGATGCCCGACGCCAGCGGATCGAGGGTCCCGGCATGGCCGGCCTTCTTGGCGTTGAAGGCGCGCTTCACCACCGCGACGGCGTGGGTCGAGGTCATGCCGACGGGCTTGTCGAGGATGACCCAGCCCGACACGTCCCGGCGCTTGGGCCGGTCGGGACGCGGCCCGCGCTGCGGGCGGCGCTCCTCCGGGCCCCGGCGCTCGGCGCCGGGACCGGGTACCGCGCGCTCGGCCGGCGGATGATCTTCGATGGAAACGGTCATAGCCTCGTGTCCCCCGGGGTCGTTGCCCCGTTCCTGTCCGTGTGCCGTCGGGGATCAATGCCCCCGACCGGTCTCCGGTTCGTCGTCCTCATGCCCGTCGCCGTCCCGCTCCGGGACGAGGTCGCGCTGCACCCGCTCGTCGCGGAGCAGCTTGTCGATGCGTGCCGCCTCGTCGAAGGTCTCGTCGCGGAGGAAGCGCAGCTCGGGCGCGAATTTCAGGTTCACTCGGCGCGCCACCTCCTGGCGCAGCACCTTGCGGTGGCGGTCCAGGGCGGCGATCACCGGCGCCTCGTCGACACCGCCGAGCGGCATCACGTAGGCGGTGGCGAGCTTCAGGTCCGGAGACATCCGCACCTCCGGCACGGTCACGACATGCGTGTTGAGCACCGGATCCTGGATGTCGCCGCGCTGGAGCACCTCCGCGAGGGCGTGGCGCACGAGTTCGGCCACGCGCTGCTGGCGCTGCGAGGGGCCGCTGGAGGTTGGTTTCTGGGCCATTCTGTCTCGGGCCGGCGGCGCAGGGCGGCCGGTTCACGTCCAAGAGGGATCACGTCCAAGAGGGGCGCGGTGCGCGAAACGACGCGCGAAACGAAAAGACGGCCGCGGCTGACGCCGCGACCGCCCTGTCCGGATCGGGTCCGGGCTCTCAGAGCGTGCGGCGGATCTCTTCGACCCGGTAGCACTCGATCACATCGCCTGCGCGCATGTTCTCGAAGTTCTCGAAGGCCATGCCGCACTCCTGGCCGGAGGTGACTTCCTTCGCGTCGTCCTTGAACCGCTTCAGGGTCTTGAGCTTGCCCTCGTGGATCACGACGCTGTCGCGGATGAGGCGGACATGCGCGCCACGCTCCACGATGCCGTCCTGCACGCGGCAACCCGCGACCTTGCCGACCTTCGAGACCTCGAAGACCTCCTGGATGGTCGCCTCGCCGAGGCGCTCCTCCCGCAGGGTGGGCGGCAGCATCCCCGACAGCGTGGCTTTGATGTCGTCCACGAGGTCGTAGATGATGTTGTAGTAGCGGATATCGATCCCCGCCCGCTCGGCGGCCTCGCGGGCCTCCTTGAGGGCGCGCACGTTGAAGCCGATCACCACCGCCTTCGACGCCTGAGCCAGGGTGATGTCCGACTCGGTGATGCCGCCGACGCCCGACAGGAGGATGCGGGCCGCGACCTCGCCGTTGCCGAGCTTCTCGAGGGCGCCCGAGATCGCCTCGACCGAACCCTGCACGTCGCCCTTGATGACGACCGGCAGCTCCTTGCGGCCGGCGCCTTCCTTGAGGTCGCGCATCATGTCGACCAGCGAGCGGTTGGCACCGCCGGCGCGGGCATTCTGGCGCTCCCGCTTCTGGCGGGCGCGATACTCGGTGACCTCGCGGGCCCGGGCTTCGCTCGGCACCACGGTCACGCGGTCGCCGGCATCGGGGGTGCCGTTGAAGCCGAGGACCTCCACGGGCACCGACGGGCCGGCGTACTGCACGTTCTCGCCGAGGTCGTCGACCAGGGCGCGCACGCGGCCCCACTCGGCGCCGGCCACGACGATGTCGCCGGTGAACAGGGTGCCGCGCTGGACCAGCACGGTCGCCACCGGGCCGCGGCCGCGGTCGAGCTGGGCCTCGATGACCGTACCCTCGCCGTCGCGCTTCTCGTTGGCGCGCAGGTTCATGATCTCGGCCTGGATCTGGATGCCCTCCAGCAGCTCGGGCAGACCGTCGCCGGTCTTGGCCGAAACCTCGAACTCCAGGGTCTCGCCGCCCATCGACTCGACCTGGATGTCGTGCTGCAGCAGCTCCGTGCGGACCCGCTGGGGGTTCGCGTCCGGCTTGTCGATCTTGTTGACCGCGATGATCATCGGGACGCCCGCCGCCTTGGCGTGCTGGATCGCCTCGATGGTCTGCGGCATCACGCCGTCGTCGGCCGCCACCACGACCACCACGATGTCGGTGACCTTGGCGCCGCGGGCGCGCATCGACGTGAACGCCGCGTGGCCCGGGGTATCGATGAAGGTGATCATCTCGCCGGACGGCGAGGCGACCTGATAGGCGCCGATGTGCTGGGTGATGCCGCCGGCTTCGCCCTCCACCACGTTCGCCTTGCGGATCGCGTCGAGCAGCGAGGTCTTGCCGTGATCGACGTGGCCCATGATGGTGACCACCGGCGGACGGGGATCGAGATCCTCCTCCAGATCCGGCTCGTCGGAGGACAGGCCCTCTTCCACGTCGGACTCGGCGACGCGGCGCACGGTGTGGCCGAGCTCCTCGGCGATGAGCTGGGCGGTGTCCGAATCGATCACGTCGGTGATCTTGTGGATCTCGCCCTGCTTCATCAGCAGGCGGATCACGTCCACGGCCCGCTCCGACATGCGGTTGGCGAGTTCCTGGATGGTGATCGTCTCGGGGATCGTCACCTCGCGGGACAGCTTCTCCTTCTGCTCGACCTGCCCGCGGCCGCTCATGCGCTGCTGGCGGCGGCGGAACGAGGCCACCGAGCGGGTCCGCTCGTCCTCACCGGACGTCGCCGTCGCGATGGTGAGGCGGCCGCGGTTGCGGTCACCGCCCGGCGACTTCGGCGTCTTCGGGGGCGCGATGATCTTGAGCGGCATGCCGGGACGGCGGATGACCCGCTTGGTCTCGGACTCGTCCTCGTTGGTCTGGGCACCGCGGCCGGCGGGACGCGCTGCAGCGGTCGCACCGGCGGGGCGGGCGGCCGTGGTCGGCGTCGCGCTCTTCTCGGGCTCGGGCGCCGGGGCGGGCCGCGCCATGAAGTTGAGGTCGCGGGGCTTGCGCGAATCCGCCGTGATGGTCTTGCGCGGCTCGCCGGTGGCGGGACGGGCGGTCAGCGGCGGACGCGCCGCGGGGGCGGCCGGCGCCGAGGCGGCCGGACGCGCGGGGGCTGCCGCCGGACGGGCACCCTCGGGCTGACGGCCTGAAACGGTGGTCGGACGTGCCGGCATCGGACGCGTCGCCCCGGCCGGACGGGCGGGGGCGGCAGCCGGAGCGGCGGCCGTGGGCGCAGCAGCGGCGGCGGGGGCATCCGGCGCGGCGGCCGGAGCCTCGGCGGCGGCAGCGGCGTTCGCGGCGGCGGCGGCCTTGGCGGCCTCCTCGGCGGCGCGGGCGGCCTCGGCGGCGGCGGCCTTGCGGGCCTCCTCCTCACGACGGCGGGCCTCGGCCTCCTCGCGCTCGCGGCGGACCTGCTCCTCGGCTTCCTTGCGGCGCGCCTCGGCTTCGGCCTCGACCTTCTGGCGGGCTTCGGCCTCGCGGCGCTTCGCGTCGGCCAGGGCGGCGGCGCGGGCCGCGCTCTCCTGCTCGCTCAGCGTGCGCAGCACCACACCCGATGCCGAGCGCTGGGCCGGGCGCGGCGGCGGGGTGGTGGTGGCAGCAGGGGCCGGGCGCGGGGCGGGCGCAGGCTCACGGGCAGGGGCGGCCGGCGCCGCGCCGATGACGCCACGGCGCTTGACCGTCTCGACCACGACCTGCTTGGAGCGGCCATGGGAGAAGCTCTGCCGTACGGTACCCGCCTCGATCGGCCGCTTGAGGGAGAGCGGCTTCGGAGAAGTCCTGTTCAGAGTCTTGTCGCCCGGGTTGTTCGTGTCGCTCATTCAGCCTGAACCCTGAGGGTTTCCATCGTCCCGTGAACCGACGCCCGGTGGCGCCAGCCAAATTCGTCCTGGTGCGTCGTCAACGTGAGGCTTCGTCGATCCCGCCGATTCGGGCTGGACCGGGCTCCTCGGTCGCCGCGGCGGCGCCCTCGAAGGAGCGTAGCCGACGCCAACGCGACAGGCAGCCGGCAGCTCCGGCTCCTGCGACGAGCGCAGCGTGTATCACATGATCCCGACCTAAGGCCATGTCCAATTCATCTTCGGACAGGTCGTCGATGATCGGTATCCTTGACATGGCCTCGCCGTGCCGTCGGTACAAGGCCGCGGCGATCTTGCGCCGGCCGTCCGGACTGGCTTCCGCGGCGTGGATCAGCGCCACCGCGCCGGGCTGGCCGCCGATCGCCGCCTCGACCTTCGAGAAGCCCGCGACCACGCAGCCCGCCTTGTTGGCCATGGCGATCGCCTGCCGCAGATCCTCGCGCAGGCCTGTGACGATCCGGTCCGGGAGGTCGGGGCCGGCCTGGGCCGGTCCCTTGAACGCCCGCGCGAACAGGTTCTTGCGGACCGCCGTCGCGACGGCATCCCGCTTCGCGCTGATCCAGGCGCCGCGCCCGGGGAGCTTGGCCCGCAGGTCCGGCACCACGGCGCCATCCGGGCCGCGCACGAACCGGATCATCGCCTCGGGCGGCTGGACGACGCGCGTGACGATGCAGGTCCGCTGCGGCACGCGCCGGCCGGGGCCACTGTCGAGCCCCCCGGCTTCCAGCGCGTCCTGCGGCCCCTCGTCGGGCAGAGTCTCGCCGACCTCGGCCATGAGCGCGTCCGCCGCGGCCTCCGCTCAGGCCTCGGCCGGGGTGGCGGCGGCCGGCTCGGGCGCCTCGTCGCCCTCGGCGGCCTCTGCACCCTCCTCGGCCTCCGGCTCGGGCAGCGCCTCGATCCAGCCGGCCTTCAGGCGGGCGGCCATGATCAGGCCCTCGGCCTCGGTGCGGGACAGCTCGAAGCCGTCGAGATAGCCTGCGTGGCGCACGGCGTCGGGGCCGCGGCCCTCGGTGTAGCCGACCAGATCGTCGGTGGCGCAGCCGGCCAGGTCCTCGACGGTTTTCACGTCGTTCTCGCCGAGCGCGACCATCATGGGCGTGGTGATGCCCTCGATCTCGCGCAGCTCGTCGGCGACGCCGAGTTCGGTGCGGCGGGTGTCGTGCTCCTGCTCGATCCGGGCGAGGTGATCCTGGGCGCGGGCCTGGATCTCGGCGCCGGTCTCGTCGTCGAGCCCCTGGATGCCGGACAGCTCCTGGATGTCGACGTAGGCGATCTCCTCGACGTTGCGGAAGCCTTCGGCCGCCAGCAGCTGTCCGACGGTCTCGTCGACGTCGAGGGCTTCCATGAACACCTGGGTCCGCTCGGCGAACTCCTTCTGGCGCCGCTCGGATTCCTCGGCCTCGGTCAGGATGTCGATGTCCCAGCCGGTGAGCTGCGAGGCGAGCCGCACGTTCTGGCCGCGGCGGCCGATGGCCAGCGACAGCTGGTCGTCGGGCACCACCACCTCGATGCGGTCGGCCTCCTCGTCGAGCACGACCTTCACGACCTCGGCCGGCTGGAGCGCGTTGACGATGAACGTCGCCTCGTCCTCGGACCACGGGATGATGTCGATCTTCTCGCCCTGGAGCTCGCCGACCACCGCCTGGACGCGCGAGCCGCGCATGCCGACGCAGGCGCCGACCGGGTCGATGCTGCCGTCGCGGGAGATCACGGCGATCTTGGCGCGCGAGCCCGGATCGCGGGCCACGGCCTTCACCTCGACGATGCCGTCATAGATCTCGGGGACTTCCTGGCCGAACAGCTTGGCCATGAATTGCGGGTGCGAGCGCGACAGGAAGATCTGCGGCCCGCGCACTTCCGAGCGCACGTCGAACAGGTAGGAGCGGATCCGGTCGCCCGGCCGGAAGGTCTCGCGCGGGATCATCTCGTCCCGGCGCACGATGCCCTCGCCCCGGCCCAGATCGACGATGACGTTGCCGTACTCGACCCGCTTGACGATGCCGTTGAGGATCTCGCCGATGCGGTCCTTGTACTCGTCGAACTGCCGGGCGCGCTCGGCGTCGCGCACCTTCTGGACGATGACCTGCTTGGCCGACTGGGCGGCGACGCGACCGAAATCGAACGGCGGCAGGGTGTCGGAGATCACGTCGCCCACGAGCGCGCCGGGATTGTAGCGGCGGGCCTGGTCCAGGGTGATCTCGCGGGCATCGTTCTCGACCTGATCGACCACCAGGAGGTGCCGCGACAGGCGCAGCGCCCCGGTCTTGTTGTCGATCTCGGCGTGCACGTCCGTCTCCGCGCCGTAGCGGGAGCGGGCCGCCTTGGCGATCGCCTCCTCCATCGCGTCGATCACGATGGAGCGATCGATCACCTTCTCGCGGGCGACCGCGTCGGCGATCTGGAGGAGTTCGAGCCTGTTGGCGCTGACGACGGCCATCGGTGTCGGTCCTTCTCTTCCGTCAAGTCCTGGTGCCGGGCGCCCGGAGGCGGCCGGCCCAAACCTCAATTCACGTCAATGCAGGTCGTCGCGGCTCTTGAGCCGGGACGCCTTGGACACGACCGGCTTCTTGGGACCGGTGCGCGGCGGTTTCTTGTCTTTCGCGGCCTTCGGGGCCGGCTTGCCGCCGACCTTGGCGGCCTTGACGGCCTTGGCCTTCGGACCCTGCGGCCGGGGCGCCGGCCGGGCCGGGACCGCCGGCGCGTCGTCCGCGTCCTCGTCCTCGTCCTCGTCCTCAGCCGCGTCGTCCTCATCCAGGGCCTCCGCGTCGTCGGCGGGCGGGCCGCCGCGGCGGAGGGATTCGCGAATCAGCTCGTCGGTGAGGACGAGATGCGCCTCGGCCAGATCCCGCAGCGGCAGGTCGACCCGGCTCGGCAGGCCTTCCTTCACGTCGGGCAGATCGATCGGGACGGTCAGCGCCTCCGGGTCCGGAGCGCCGAGGATCCCGCGAAACCGCTTGCGGCCATCGAGCGGCGGGCTCAGTTCGACCTTGACCTCGTAGCCGATCCAGCGGGCGAAATCCGAGACCCGCACCAGCGGCCGGTCGATCCCCGGGGAGGAGATCTCCAGGTTGTAGGCGGTGCCGACCGGATCATCGACGTCGAGGACCGGCGAGATCGCGCGGCTGACCGCCTCGCAATCGTCGATCGAGAAGGTGCCGTCGGGCCGCTCCGCCATGATCTGGACGGTGCAGCCGTTGGTGTTGGTGACCTTGACCCGGACCAGCCGGAACCCGAGGCCCTGGACCGGCCCCTCGATCACCTGCACCACGCGCGCGGCGACCCCGGTCTCTCGGACCAGGCGCTTCTCGGACAGATCCGCTTCGATCTCGGACGACATGGATGGGGGCGTAATACCTTCGCGGCGTCCCGGGTGGCACGTCCCGGCCTGCGGCCTCGCGCATCGAACCCGATGCGGCGAAAAAAAAGAGCGGACCCGGTGGGGCCCACTCCCGAACCGCAGCCTTGCGACTGCCATCAGAACTGTTGGTTGGATAGATAGCCGCGGTCGGTCGTGAGCGCAAGGTGGATCGGGGCTTGTCGTGTCGGCACATCTGTTACGGGACGCCGGCCTCCGAGGTGGGCCCGTTCGTCGTGGGCGTGGCAGCACGACCACGGATCCAGATTGAAGTCCTTCCGCCCATCCCGTCATTCCGGGGCGCCGCAGGTGGGCCCGGGATGACGGGGTGGAAGCCTCAGCCCCAGTCGGGAATCAACGGCCGCGCGGCACCCGTCCCTCCAGCGGATAGGCCGGGTCGTTGTAGCCCGGGGTGGTCGGATGCCCGGCCGCCACGAAGCCGTCCACCAGCGCCTCGTCCTCCGGGGTGAAGGCGTAGTCGAGGGCGCCGAGATATTCCTGCCACTGCGCCTCGGTGCGCGGCCCGGCGATGACGCCGGTGATCAGGCGGTTGTTCAGAACCCAGGCGGTGGCGAATTGCCCGGCCGTGATGCCGCGGGCCTCGGCATGCTCCCTCAAGGTGCGGGCGATGCGCAGGGATTCCGGGCGCCACTCGGTCTGCATCATCCGGGTGTCCTGGCGGCCGGCGCGGGATTCGGCCGGCGGCGGGGCGTCCGGGTCGTACTTGCCGGTCAGCACGCCGCGGGCGAGCGGCGAATACGGGACGACGCCGAGCCCGTAATGGGCGCAGGCCGGCAGGTGCTCGGTCTCGGGCATCCGGTTGAAGGCGTTGTAATAGGGCTGGCTCACCACCGGCCGGTCGATGCCGGCCTCGTCGCAGAGCCGGCAGATCTCGGCGACCCGCCAGGAGCGATGGTTCGAGACGCCGAAATGGCGAATCTTGCCCGCCCGCACCAGGTCGGCCATCGCCCGCACGGTCTCCGCGAGCGGCGTGTCGTGGTCCTCCTTGTGCAGGTAGTAGATGTCGATGAACGGCGTCCCGAGCCGGCGCAGGCTGTCCTCGGCGGCCTTCATCACGTGGACCCGCGACAGGCCGCGGTCGTTGACGCCGGGGCCGGTCGGGTTGGCGACCTTGGTGGCCAGGATCCAGGCGTCGCGCTCGCCCTTGATCGCCCGCCCGGTGATCTCCTCCGAGCGGCCGTCGGTATAGACGTTGGCCGTGTCGATGAAGTTGATGCCCGCCTCCCGGGCGCTGCCGACGATGCGGCCGGCCGTGGCCTCGTCGGTGGGGCCGCCGAACATCATCGTGCCGAGGCAGATCGGCGAGACCTTGAGGCCGGAGCGGCCGAGATTGCGGTACTGCATGGGATCCATCCGGTGTCCGTCCGCCCGCAATTTCGGCGCTTGGGCGGCGAGGTCAACCGTGCCGGCGTAACACCGGAGACATCCGCGACGAACCGACCCGCGCGGGGAGCGATCCCCACGAGCGCCGGTTTCGCACCCTGAGACCCTGGCCCGAGGGCCACGCCGGTTCCGATATTCAGAACGCCGAGTCCGAAAGAATGATCGACCGCCTGGCTGTTCCCCTCGGTATCCCCCTCCCCTGGCTCGACCGGGCCGGACGCCTCTCGTGGCTGAAGCTCACGGTGTTCCTGGCCTGCATCGCGCCGGCCCTGTACCTGGCGGGCGCCTACCGGCTCGACGCGCTGGGCGCCAAGCCGATCACCGCGCTGATCCACGCCACCGGCGAGTGGGCGGTGCGCTTCCTGCTGTTCTCGCTCGCGATCTCGCCGCTGCGCCGGATCGCCGACTGGGCGAAGGTGCTGGTGGTCCGGCGCATGCTCGGGGTCACCGTGATGGCCTACGCGGTGGCGCACCTCACCCTCTACGCGGTCGACCAGAACCTGATTCTGACCAAGGTCGTCAGCGAGATCGCCCTGCGGCTCTACCTCACGATCGGCTTCGTGGCGCTGATCGGCCTGATCGCCCTGGGGCTGACCTCCACGGACGCGGCGATCCGCAACCTCGGCCCGAACTGGCACCGGTTGCACCGGCTCGTCTACACGATCGCGGTGCTGGCGCTCGTCCACTATTTTCTGCAATCGAAGATCGACGTCAGCGATCCGGTCTTCTCGGCCGGGCTGTTCCTGCTGCTGATGGGCTGGCGGGCGATGCGGCGGTTCAAGCTGCCGGAGCGGCCGTGGTCGCTGCTGCTGCTGGCGATCCTCGGCGGCCTCGCCACCGCGGGCCTTGAAGCGGCGTGGTACGGACTGGTCAGCGGCGTCCCGGCGAACCTCGTGCTGGCGGCCAACCTGGATTTCTCCGGCCCGATCCGGCCCGCCTGGTGGGTCGTGGCGACCGGGCTGCTGATGCCTGCGATCGCGCTCCTGCGCGGCGGGCGCACCGCCGGCAGAGCCGCCAAACCGGGGGCCGGCCGGGACCGCGTGGCCGCGCCGCGCGGGACGGGCCCCCGTGCGGGTGCCGCGCAACCCTTGTCGCCGCCCGCCTGATGCCGCAGAACCCGCGGCCGGCGGATCTCGCCGCAGCGGAGTGACCTGGGCTATGCGCGGCACGCTTCTCCTCATCGCGGGTCTGCTCGCCCCGGCCGTCGCCCTGGCGGCGCCCGCCAAGCCCGCACCCGCCAAGCCGACCCCGGACAAGGCCGCGCCGGCCGCCGCCGGCCCGACGGTCACCGCCTGCAAGCCCCCGGAGGCGCCGCCGGCGGCTTTGCGCCCGACCAAGCCCGTGCTCCCCGAGAAGCCGGCCTGCCTCGACGCCAAGGACGGCTGCCCCGGCTGGGAGGCCTACAGCTTCAACGACGCGGTGAAGGCCTACAATCTGCAGGCGCAGGCGTTCCGGCCGATCGCCGAGTCCTACGCGCAGAAGCTCAACGCCTACGTCAAGGCGAGCGCGGATTACGCGCAGTGCGAGATCAACGCGATGCAGAACTGACGCGCGCTGCGGAACGGAGCCGGCTGAACGGCGGCCAACGGGGGGCGCGGCGGAGGTTCAGCCTGCGCGGCGCAGTCTCCGGCATCGATGGCTGCGATCCCCGCCGCCGCTTCCTGCCGAGGCCGACCAGTGCCCTTCCGTCATACCATCGGGCGCGCCGGATTCTGCGCCCTGCTGTTCGCCGCCGGACCGGCGCTGGCCGCCGACTTCGACGGCCCGCCTCCACCGCACGGCTATGGCGGCCCGGCCGAGGGCTACGAGCAGCGCGACCGGCGGCCCCCGCCTCCGCCCCCGCCGCCGGAACCGGAGTTCCGCAGGCCCCGCTTCTCGGCGGCGCCGCCCGAGGCGTGCCGAGAGTTCGTCCGGCGCCGGTTCGATCCGGACGGCGCGCCGGTGCTGCGCCGGGTCCGGGTTTGCGACGAGCCCGCCTTCGACCGCGGGCCGCCCCCGCCCCCGCCGGAGGACGTTCCGCCCCGCCGCTGGGGCGGGCCCCGCTGGTAGGGCGGCGACCCGGATCAGATCCGGGCCGGGGCCTTCTTGAGGGCGGCCGCGAAGGCCTTGAGCTGGCGGTTCAGATCCGCCAGCTCGTTCAGCGCGATGGTCTTGTGACCGTCGCGGACCGCGCGCTCGATATCCTCGACCTGGAGGCTGACGACGCGGCGGATGGCAGTGGCGACTTGTTCTCGGGTCATCGATGCGAGGGTCTCGTTCGCGCGTCCTGGCGGGCCACAACGGACGGCCGGACCACGGCCGCCGACACCGCCCGGTGATAGGCCGGTAGGCTTAACCGTTGGTGTCCGGAGGCCCCGCCATCCCCGGAAACCGGGTCCGCCGCAGCCCGTCAGCGGCCTCGGATCTCGCCCCGCCGCATCGGCATCGCGTCGATCGTGGCGAACAGTTTTTGGGGCGGGATCGGCGCCGCCTCCGTAAGCTTGGCGCCGCCGTCCTTGCCGACCAGGACCGCCCGGAATTCGCCCGCCGGCAGGGACAGGTGCGCGCGCAAGGCCCGGGCCGCGGCGCCGTCCCCGACCGCCTCCAGCACCACGAGGTCGCGCTCGGCCGCCCCGCCCCGCATCGGGCCGAGCGCCGCCCGTTGCGCCCGCAGGGCCGCGTCGTCCGGATCGGGGGCCGACAGCACCAGCACCCGGGAGCGCCAGCGATAGGCGTCGAGCGGTCCGGCCGTCGCGGCGCCCGCCGTCAGGGCGGCCAAGCCTAAGCCGATCAGGGTCGCGCGCATCGAGCCTCCTTGCCCGCCGATCCCGGTCAACGCGCGGGGCGCCCCATTGGCCGCCGCCGCCTCGCGCCCCAGATCGGGGGTCGCAGGCAGAACACCCGGGAGCCTTTCATGAACGCCGTGAACCGCCGCATCGTCCTGGCGTCGCGCCCGCACGGGGAGCCGAAACCCGAAAACTTCCGCCTGGAGGAGGGGCCGGTGCCGGAGATCGGGCCGGGCCAGATCCTGCTGCGCACGCGCTGGCTGTCGCTCGACCCGTACATGCGCGGCCGGATGAGCGACGCGAAATCCTACGCGACCCCAGTGCAGATCGGCGAGCCGATCACCGCCGAGGTGGTCGGCGAGGTCGTCGCGTCGAAGCATCCGGACATCCCGGTCGGGGAGCTGCGAACGGCCTTCGCGGGCTGGCAGGAATACTTCGCCAGCGACGGCAAGGGCACCCGCCGGGTCGATCCCGACGCCGCCCCGCCCTCGACGGCGGTCGGCGTCCTCGGGATGCCCGGCATGACCGCCTATACCGGCCTGCTCAACATCGGCCGGCCCAAGCCCGGCGAGACCGTGGTGGTGGCCGCCGCCGCCGGGCCGGTGGGCTCGCTGGTCGGGCAGATCGCCAGGCTGAAGGGGGCCCGCGCTGTCGGGATCGCGGGCGGGCCGGACAAGTGCCGCTACCTCACCGAGGAGCTCGGCTTCGACGCGGCGGTGGACCATCGCGGGGCCGACCTGCCGGGGGCGCTGGCCGAGGCCTGCCCCAAGGGCATCGACGTGTACTTCGAGAATGTCGGCGGCGCGGTTTTTTCGGCCGTGATGCCGCTGCTCAACCCGTTTGCCCGGATCCCGGTCTGCGGCCTGGTCTCCGCCTACAACGCCACCGAGGCGCCCGCCGGGCCGGACCGGCTGCCCGGCCTGATGCGCTCGGTGCTCACCAACCGCCTGCACATCCAGGGCTTCATCGTCTGGGATTTCGCCGACCAGGCCGAGACCTTCCGGACCGAGGTCGGGGCATGGATCCGGGAGGGCAAGGTCCGCTACCGGGAGGACGTGGTCGAGGGCCTCGAGAACGCACCCGACGCGTTCATCGGCCTGCTGAAAGGTCGGAATTTCGGCAAGCTGGTCGTGCATATCCCGTGAGCGCGGCTTGCCGCCGGATTGGAACAGAGATAGAACATTGAGGTTCGACAGCATGCGGATAGCGGGCACAAGCCCGCACCGCAGGTTGCCGCCTCGACGGCCCGGGCGCATGAGTCCCCGGCCGCCGGGTGATGAGCCCAGTGAGATCCGTACGGTAAGGAGAGAGCGATGGCGGGCAGCGTCAACAAGGTGATTCTGGTGGGCAACCTCGGGCGCGACCCGGAGATGCGCCGCCTGGGCTCGGGCGACCCGGTCTGCAACCTGCGGCTGGCGACGTCCGAGTCGTGGAAAGACAAGGCCTCCGGCGAGCGCAAGGAGAAGACCGAGTGGCACTCGGTCGTGATCTACAACGACAACCTCGCCCGGGTGGCCGAGCAGTACCTGCGCAAGGGCTCGAAGGTCTACATCGAGGGCCAGCTCCAGACCCGGAAGTGGACCGACAATTCCGGCGTCGAGAAGTACACCACCGAGGTGGTGCTCCAGCGCTTCCGCGGCGAGATGACGATCCTCGACGGCCGCAGCGGCGGCGGCGGCGGCGACTTCGCGGGCGAGGACGAGGGCGGCGGCCAGATCAGCCGCGGCGGCGAGTCCGGCGGCGGCCGGGGTGGCGACCGCGGCGGTGATTTCGGCGGCGGCCGCGCCCAGGGCGGCGGCGGCGGACGTCCGGCCCCGGCTTCATCCGGCAGCGGTGGCGGCGGCGGTGGCGCCCGCGGCGGGTACGACCTGGACGACGATATCCCGTTCTAGGGTTTTCGGGATTTCTTAGACCCGCCGCTCACCGCGGCGGGTTTTTTCTGCGTGATTGTGTAGTTTGCAAACCGACGCACGGTTGCTTGCTCTGGATTGCATCAGGTTCTCCACACGCCCCCGACCCATCCAATCGAAGCCAACCAGGGAAACGCCTCGTCCCGAGATCGCACGCCGCCTTGGGTCGCTTCGCTGTGCTCGCAATGTCGGGTGAGCGGCCGACTGATGGCGATCTACGCCGCTCCCCGTATCGGCGCGCCGCCTGTGACCGGCGCCGCGGCCCCTGCCCTCCCGGGAGCTTCCGCCGCAGCGACACGCCGCCGGTCCCGCCGACCGTCAGGACGACCGGGCGCGGGCCGGCATCGGGGTCGCCCCCATCCTCCAGCCAGGCCAGCCCCTGCCGGAAGGCCCGCCCGGGCGGCGCGCGCTTGGCAGCGCGACGAATTCCATCGACCGCGGCATGCGACATGGATCTACTGTCGGCTACATGGTATATCCGTCCACTCAGCGACGTTCGGCGGCGTTCGCGCTATTTTTTTCGCATGAATATTGAATATTATCCGGCCTATCGATTGCAAAATCGACGACACCGGGATTAAACCTGGGTCCGGACAGGTCCTCGCTCTCGGAGAGGTACCTGCGACGCAAAAAGAACCGCGCGGGGAGACCCGTCGATGCCCGATGTCTAAGCCTGCCAGCGTCGATATCTCCATCGTATCCGGGAGCCGGAAGATGTCAGATCTCTGTGCGATCGAAGATTTCATCACCGAGGCCGAACACCACATCCGACATGCGGAAGCACTGCTGGCTGACCTCGAAGCGATGCGGTCGAGCGAGGGCCGGCGCCTGCGGGCTTGCATGTATCTCACCGCGCTGCAGCGGCTGAAGCGCATGATCGAAACCCACCATCCCGCGGAGGCGGCGGACGATGCCCCGCTTCCGGCCGCCATCCTGGCCGGGCCGAAGCGGCCGCGCTGGTGGCCGGTGCCGCGGATGGCGATCGAGACCGGTTTCTTCCGGCGCCGCGCCGGCTGATGCTCCGGTGATCGACGCCCCCGACCGGGACCGCGATCACCGAACCGAAGGGGGACCGTCAGGGGGGCGACCATGCCCAAGCGAGCGCTGATCGTCAGCCTGCCGATCCTGGTCCTGTTCGTGGTCCTGCCGCTGCGGCGGGTGGCCGGGCGGGATCAGCGCGGCCCGGTCCACCAGGCGGCGGAGATCGAGGCCCTCGTCAACAAAGCGGCCGACCTGATCGAGGGCGAGGGCCGCACCGCCTTCACGGCGTTCCGGCGCAAGAACAGCCCGTGGCGCTACGGCGACGTCTACCTGTTCGTCGTCGACATGCACGGGACCGTGCTGTTCAACGCCGCCCATCCGAACCGCGAGGGCCGCGACCTGCTCCAGGAGCACGACGCGGCCGGCAAGCAGTTCCACAAGGACTTCATCGGGATCGTGCGGGAGTCCGGGTCCGGCTGGGTCGACTACATGTTCCCGCGGCCCCGGCGCAGCACGCCCGAGGTGAAGTGGAGCTACGTCTGCGCCACGACGGTCGAGGACGTCCCGGCGCTGGTGGGCGCGGGCGTCTACGTCGAGTGAGGCCCCGCCCTCACAGCATCGGGATGCCGCCGGTCACCGGCACGAGGGCGCCCGACATGAAGCTGCCCTCGCGCGAGGCGAGCAGGACGTAGGCGCCGGCGAGTTCCGCGGGCTGGCCGGCGCGGCCCAGCGGGGTCTGGGTGCCGAGCTCTTCCAGCTCCTCGGGGCTCTTCACGATCGGCTGAATCGGGGTCCAGACCGGGCCGGGCGCCACGCAATTCACCCGGATGCCCTGGGGCGCGAGCAGGTTCGACAGGCCGATGGTCAGGCTGGCGATGGCCCCCTTGGTGGCGGCGTAGATCAGCATGTTCGCGCCCGCGACCTTGGCCTGGACGCTGGTGCTGTTCACGATTGCGCCGCCCGGCTTCATGTGCGGCACCGCGGCCTGGGCGAGGTAGTACATCGCGAACACGTTGGCCCGGAACGAGCCCTCGATGTCGGCGGCCTTGAGGTCGTCGAGCCCCGCGTTCACCACCTGGGCGGCGGCGTTGTTGACCAGGATGTCGAGCCGCCCGAACGCCGCCATCGTCCGGTCCACCAGCGCCCGGCACTGGGCCTCGTCGCGGATGTCGCCCGGCAGGAGCAGGCAGCGGCGGCCGGCCTTCTCGACCCAGGCCTTGGTGTCCTCCGCGTCCGACTGCTCGACCTCCAGGTAGGAGATCGCCACGTCGGCGCCCTCACGGGCATACGCGATCGCCACGGCCCGGCCGATGCCGGAATCGCCGCCGGTGATCAGCGCCGCCTGCCCGGTGAGCAGGCCCTTGCCGACGTAGCTCTCCTCGCCATGGTCGGGGCGCGGCGTCATCTTCGAGGTGAGGCCGGGCCGCTCCTGTTGCTGGTTGCCGGGAAAGGGCGGCCGGGGACCTGCCTCGCGGGGATCGTCGGTCATCGGGCGCGGAATCCTGAAGGGCGGGGGATCTCATGCGCGCTCCGCTCGGCCATGGCCGCCGGGCGGGCTGCGCAGCGCCGTCGCGAGCGCACGCAGAACAACCGCCCCTCGCCCTGATCCGAGCCGGATGAGGGGAGAGGTCGGTGCGCGTGGATTCGAAGGATGGTCGTGCGGGACGTCAGAACGCCCGGTCGCGGGCGGTGTGCGGGCCGCCGTAGCGGCGGCGCAGGAAGGAGACGACCTTGGGAAGCAGAAGGGCGATCAGGATCTTGCGCATCGGGCGGGCTCGCATCGCAGGTTCGTGATCCGCCAATGCGCCGTGGTCACCGCAGTTCCGTGACGCGCCGTCACAGCTCCAGGGTCAGGGTCACCGGGGCGTGGTCGGAGGGCCGCTCCCAGCCGCGGGCGTCGCGCAGGACCTCCACCGAGCGGACCGTGCCGGCCAGCTCCGGCGAGACCCAGGCATGGTCGAGGCGCCGGCCCTTGTTGGCCCCCGACCAGTCCGGGGAGCGGTAGCTCCACCAGGTGTAGATCTTCTCCGGCTCGGGGGTGAGATGCCGCGCCGCATCGATCCAGCCGGCCTCGCCGCGCAGCAGTTCCAGCGCCTCGGTCTCCACGGGGGTATGGCTCACCACGTCGAGGAGTTGCTTGTGCGACCAGACATCGTGCTCCAGCGGCGCCACATTGAGGTCGCCGACCAGGATCGCCGGGCCGGAGACGCGCTTGCCGCCCCAGGCACGCAGCTCACCCAGGAAATCGAGCTTGTGGGCGAACTTCGGATTCAGCGCGCGGTCGGGCACGTCGCCGCCGGCCGGGACGTAGAAATCGTGCAGCACGATGCCGGCGGC
This sequence comes from Methylobacterium sp. CM6246, assembly GCF_054818005.1. Taxonomy (NCBI): domain Bacteria; kingdom Pseudomonadati; phylum Pseudomonadota; class Alphaproteobacteria; order Hyphomicrobiales; family Methylobacteriaceae; genus Methylobacterium; species Methylobacterium sp. CM6246. The sequence continues at coordinate 1,457,649 of NZ_JBTXKY010000001.1, read as the reverse complement.
GGCCCCCGCCTCCGGCCCGAGCACCGCCGAGATGTGCCGGGCATCCGGCTTCTCGCAGAAGCCCATCACGCCGCGGGTGTGCAGGGGGAAGCGCGACAGGATCGCGACGCCGTTATAGCCCTTCTGGCCGGCGAACATCACGTGCTCGTACCCTGAGCCGCGCAGGGCCTTGAGCGGAAACGCGTCGTCCGGGCACTTGGTCTCCTGGAGGCAGAGCACGTCCGGCTTGTGCTCGGACAGGAAGCGCAGGACCAGGTCGATGCGCAGCCGCACCGAGTTGATGTTCCAGGTGGTGACGGACAGGCGCACGGGCGAGGTCTCGGGTTACGTGTTCGATCAGTTGGGCTGCGATTGCTGGATCTGCTGCTGCATCGCCTTGTCCTCGGCGCGCCCGTAATTGATGAAGAACAGGCTCGCATCGACACTCTTGGGCCGCTGCAGGTTCGAGAGCTGCACCGTGGTGATGTAGCCCTGCGGGTCGGTGATCCGCCATTGCGACAGGGTCTTCATCTCGGCATCGAAGAACAGCTGGATCTTCGAGGTGCCACCCAAGGTCGCCCGGTCCTCCATGCTGATGCGCACGCCGCCCGGATCGTTGGCGACGTCGGTGACCGAGAGGTCGCGGGCGAGGTCGATCTTCTCGCGCAGCAGGAATTTCAGGGGCGTCTGGGCGATGAAGTAGAGGTCCTGGGTGGCGAGCTTGCGGTCGCGCACCGCCACGGAGGTGCCGTCGGCCACCACCTCCAGCGGCGAGGGCTGATCGTAGTCGAAGCGCAGGCGGCCGGGCTTTGCCAGCGTCAGCTTGCCGCCGATCCGGCGCCCGTCGGCGCCGATCTGCATGAAGCTGCCCGTCAGGGTGTTCATGGCGTTGAAGTAGGCGTTGGCTTGGGCCAGCACCGTCGCGGCGTCGGCCGGCTCGGACGGGGCGAGCGCCGTGGGCGTGCCCACCGCGGCGACCTTGGGCTCGGCGGCCTTGTGGTCCGCCTTGTCGGACGTCTTGGTGCCGGCCTTGGGGCTGCCGGCCTTCGGCGCCTCCTTGGCCGCGGACTCCTTGGCGGGCTTGGCCGCCGGCTTCCGGGGCGCGGGCGCAGGCGCCGCCGGGGCGGCTTCGGGGGCGGGTGCGGGCTCCTCCTTGCGGCCGAACAGGCTGTCGATGAACGCGCCGACCTGTGCCTGCGCCGGGGCGGCGGGGGCGAGCCACAGCCCGGCGGCGATCAGGGAGCCGGCTGTGCGGGTGCGGCGGCCGATCATCGGCAGAACCTCCTGGGCGCCCGGGCGGGCGATCCGGCAGAAACGGGATGGGCGGGCCCGGGATCCGGCCCGCGATGTGACGCGCGCGCTGACGCCGAACCGGCGTCCAATTCGGCGGCGCGCGCTTTAGACCTCCGCCCTGTGGCGAAGATGCGACGCGAGAGGGCCGCGACCGATCGGATCGCGGCCCTGCGGCGGCCTCACTCGTCGTCGTACATCCCGCTCGAGGCGTGGGGCGCCCCGGCGACCAGGATATCGCGCTTGCCGGCATGGTTGGCCGGGCCGACGATGCCCTCGATCTCCATCCGCTCCATGATCGAGGCGGCGCGGTTGTAGCCGATCTGCAGCCGGCGCTGGATGTAGCTGGTCGAGGCCTTCTGGTCCCGCAGCACCACCTCGATCGCCTGCTTGTACAGGTCGTCCGACTCGCCGCCGGTCGCCGCCGCGAAGGCGCCGATGTCGAAGACCGGAGCCTCCTCGTCGGAATCCTCGGAGCGCTCGACCTTCTCGGCTTTGGCGCCGCGACCGGACTTGCCCTCCTTGGCCGGCTCCTCCGGCGAGTCGTCGGTGGTGACGGCGTCGAGGTAGCTCGGGCGGCCCTGGCGCTTGAGGTGGGCGACCACGCTCTCGACCTCGCTGTCCGAGCAGAACGGCCCGTGCACCCGGGTCGTGCGCCCGCCGCCGGCCATGAACAGCATGTCGCCCTGGCCGAGCAGCTGCTCGGCGCCCATCTCGCCCAGGATCGTGCGGCTGTCGATCTTGCTGGTGACCTGGAAGGAGATCCGGGTCGGGAAGTTCGCCTTGATCGTGCCGGTGATCACGTCCACCGACGGGCGCTGCGTCGCCATGATCAGGTGGATGCCGGCCGCGCGCGCCATCTGGGCCAGCCGCTGGATCGCCCCCTCGATGTCCTTGCCCGCCACCATCATCAGATCGGCCATCTCGTCGACCACGATCACGATGTAGGGGAGCGCCGACAGGTCCATCGCCTCCTGCTCGAACACCGCCTCGCCGGTCTCGCGGTTGAACCCGGTCTGGACCGTGCGGGTGATGACCTCGCCGCGCTCGCGGGCCTCCTTCATCCGGGCGTTGTAGCCGTCGATGTTGCGGACCGCGATCTTGGACATCTTCTTGTAGCGCTCCTCCATCTCGCGCACGGCCCATTTGAGGGCGATCACCGCCTTCTTGGGGTCGGTCACGACCGGGGAGAGCAGGTGCGGGATGCCGTCGTAGACCGACAGCTCCAGCATCTTGGGATCGACCATGATCAGCCGGCACTCCTCCGGCTTCAGCCGGTAGAGCAGCGACAGGATCATGGTGTTGATCGCCACCGACTTGCCCGAGCCGGTGGTGCCGGCAACGAGCAGGTGCGGCATCCGGGCGAGGTCGGCGATGATCGGCTCGCCGCCGATGTTCTTGCCGAGGCAGAGGGCGAGCTTGTGCTTGCTCTCATAGAAATCCGGCACCGAGAGCAGCTCCCGGAGATAGACCGTCTCGCGGGTCTCGTTCGGCAGTTCGATACCGATCACGTTGCGGCCGGGGACCACCGCCACCCGGGCCGAGACCGCCGACATCGAGCGGGCGATGTCGTCCGACAGGCCGATGACGCGGCTGGACTTGGTGCCGGGTGCGGGCTCCAGCTCGTAGAGCGTGACGACCGGGCCGGGGCGCACCGCCAGGATGTCGCCGCGCACACCGAAATCCTGCACCGTCTGCTGGAGGTTGAGCGCGTTCTGCTCCAGCACGTCGGCGTCGACTTCCTCGGCGCCGCTCTCGTCCGGCAGGGCGAGCAGGCCGAGCGAGGGCAGCTCGTAATCGGCGTTCTCGACGCTGGCGATCTCCAGGTGACGGCCGGCCGGGATCAGGTGCGCCCGGGGCGCGACCAGCGGCAGGGCGGGGGCGGCGGGCACTGCGGCCAGCTGGGCGGCCGGCGCCTCGACCGGCTCCGGGGCAGCTTCGGCAGAGACGGGCTCGGCGTGAACCGGCTCGGGCTCGGCGGCAACGGGCTCGGCGGCTGGCTCGGGCTGCGGCGCCATCTTGCCGCGCAGCAGCACGGTGCGCGGGGTCATCGGGATCACCACCCGGTCGGCGTCCGAGGGAACCCGGACCGGATCGGCGGACGCAGGCGTCATCGTGTCCGAGACCGGCCGGTGCTCGGGCAGATGCTCGGGCAGATCCTCGGGCTTGGCCACAGGGGCAGCCACGACCGGTTGGCCGGCGGCGCGGATCGCCGCCCGGGCCGCCATGGCGCAGAGCGCGGGGGCGCGGCGGGGCGCCTCGGTGGCGGCGCTGCCGGGACCGAACACCAGCGCGAGGGCGGGCTTGGCCGGCAGGAACGCGTCCCGGATCGCCGCCGTCTCCGCATTCTGCGGGTCGGCCGGCCGATCGTGATCCCGAACGGTGTCCTGCGTGCCCTCGCGCCCGTTGTCCTGGCCGTCCGCCGGACGCGGGGGCTGATCGAACCGCACCAGCCGGTCGAGAACGTAGACCGGGCGCGGCGGCTGCGGGTGCGCGGCCTCGTACAGCGGCTCGGCCACCGGCAGGTCGGGCACCGCGTTGACCGCCGCGATCACCGGAACGGCCGCGACCGCCGCCTCCAGGCCGGCCGCCATGGGCTGGGTCGCCAGCGCGGCCCAGGCCTCCACGGACGACCCGTCGCCGGCATTCCAATCGCTGCCGTCGAACCAGGGCTGGACCTCGGACCAGTCCGGCAGGTCGGACCAGTCGCGCGCCGGCGCCTCGGCGGCAACCTCGGGCATGGCCGGCTCCGGCACAAGAGCCTGGACCGGGACTGGGCCCTGGACCGGCATGGGTTCCAGGACGGGGGCGATCGCCGCCGTCGAGGTGGACAGCTCGACGCTCGGCCGAACCGGGCGCCGGTCGGGGGTACGGAAATAGCGGACGCCCGGGGGCGCCACGAAGGGCTGGCGCCACAGCGGCACCACACCGCCATCCTCGGCGAACTCGGTCGGCACGATCTCGGGCATGGCGGAAAGGGTCGCGACCCGCGCCTGCTCGGCCTGCTCCCGCTCGGCCTGCTCCCGCTCGGCCAGATCCCGGGCCTCCTGCTCGCGGGCTTTGCGCTCGGTCTCGACGGCCTGCGCGGCCGCATGGGCCTCGGCGCGGGCACGCTCCAGGGCGACCCGCTCGGCCTCCAGGGCCCGCTGGCGACGCTCCTGCAGCACCGAATCGGGCGTCCGGGTCCAGCGCGCCGCCGGGGCGGCGGCGGCCTGGACCGGAGACGCGGGGTGCGAATCCTCCGGGGCGATCGAGGCGGGCCGGCGCGGCTGGCGCACCAGCACGCCCGGGGTCGAGGCGCTGCGGTCGATCCGGCTCTCGAAGCGCGGCTCGTCGAGCGCGTCGAGGCTCGCCCGGTCGTCGAAGACCTGGTCCGGCCAGACGTGCTCGGGGGGCGCCGAGGCGCCGGCGCGCGGGCCGCGCTCGAAGCCGTCCCGTCCGACCATGGCGGCCGGGGCGGTCAGCCAGCTCGGCTCCGCGCGGCGGCCGGGGATACCGTAGGCCGGGCGGGCGGGCAGCCCGGCCGGAGTGCCGGACAGGCGGCGGGCGAGGCTCGCCCGCAAAGCCATCAGCCGGTGCGCCAGGGCGCCGAGCGACAGGCCCGAACGGTCGCCGCCGCGGACGGGGCGGGCAGGGTCACGGTGAGAGTACGGAGGCCGTCCCGATGCGCGCATGGGTTCTCGAACGATACTCGAAACAGGGATCCGCCGGTGGCCGGCGGGCTGCCCCGAGTTAGGCCAATTGTCGTTAACGGAGGCTTGTCGGCCCCCCTCGGGCCGGACACCACGATGGGATTTTCGGCCTGTGGCGCGGGGCGAGCGAATGCGGCATTGCAGTGGAGGGATGCGCGTCGCCGGGGCGTGGCCGCGCTCCATATGATACCGGCAGCCACCCCTCACCCGGACAGGCGCCCGTGACCCAGCCGACTTCCGCCTCCCCCACCGATCCGACGGCGCGCTTCCGGTCCCTGTACCGCCACGGCTTCGCCCGGGTGGCGGCCTGCACCGGGCGCAGCCATCCCGGCGATCCCCCCCGCAACGCCGACACGGTGCTCGACCTCGCCCGGACCTGCCACGAGGCCGGGGCGGCGCTCGCGGTCTTCACCGAGCTCGGGCTTTCGGCCTACGCGATCGAGGACCTGCTGCTGCAGCAGACCCTGCTCGACGCGGTCGAGGCCGCCGCCGCCCGGGTGGTCGCCGGATCGGCCGCCTTACGCCCGCTGCTGCTGGTCGGCGCGCCCCTGCGCTGGCGCCACCGGATCTACAATTGCGCGCTGGCGATCCAGGGCGGCCGGCTGCTCGGCGTGATCCCGAAGACGTTCCTGCCGAACTACCGGGAGTTCTACGAGAAGCGCCACTTCGCCTCCGGCGCCGGGATCGTAGGGGAGACCATCCGGGTCGCGGGCCACGACGCGCCGTTCGGCACCGACCTGCTGTTCCCGGCCGAGGACCTGCCCGGCCTCGTGGTCGGGGTCGAGATCTGCGAGGACCTGTGGGTGCCGGAATCCCCCGGCATGCGGGCCGCGCTCGCGGGCGCCACGGTGCTGGCCAACCTCTCGGGCAGCCCGATCACCGTGGGCCGGGCCGAGTCGCGGGCGCTGCTGTCCCGCGCGGCCTCGATGCGGGGCGCCTGCGCCTACGTGTACGCCGCCGCCGGCCAGGGCGAATCGACCACCGACCTGTCCTGGGACGGCCAGACCAGCGTGGACGAGCTGGGGGTGCGGCTGGCCGAGGGCCAGCGCTTCCCCACCGGCCCGGTGGCGACGCTCGCCGACATCGACCTCGACCTGATCGCGCAGGACCGTCTCCAGGCCGGCAGCTTCGACGACAACGTGCCGGGCAGCCCCCTCCCCTACCGGCGGATCGGTTTCCGGCTCGATCCGCCGGCCGACGATCTCGGCTTGATCCGGCGGATCGAGCGCTTCCCGTTCGTGCCCGCCGACCCGTCCCGCCTCGCCCAGGATTGCTACGAGGCCTACAATATCCAGGTCGCCGGGCTCGCCCAGCGGCTGGAGGCCACCGGCACCCGCAAGGCGGTGATCGGCGTCTCCGGCGGCCTCGATTCGACCCACGCGCTGATCGTGATCGCCAAGGCGTTCGACCGCCTGGGCTATCCCCGCTCGGACATCCTGGCCTACACGCTGCCGGGCTTCGCCACCTCGAACGCCACCAAGACCAACGCCCACGCGCTGATGAAGGCGCTCGGCTGCACCGCGGCCGAGATCGACATCCGGCCGGCGGCCAAGCAGATGCTCGCCGACATGGGCCACCCGTTCGCCCGGGGCGAGGCGGTCTACGACGTGACCTTCGAGAACGTGCAGGCGGGCTTGCGCACCGATTACCTGTTCCGTCTCGCCAACCAGGCGGGCGGGCTGGTGATCGGCACCGGCGACCTCTCGGAGCTGGCGCTCGGCTGGTGCACCTACGGCGTCGGCGACCAGATGAGCCACTACGCGGTCAACACCGGCGTGCCCAAGACCCTGATCCAGCACCTGATCCGCTGGGTGATCGGCAACGGCGAGGTCGATCCCGGGGCGAGCCACACCCTCCAGGCGATCCTCGACACCGAGATCTCCCCCGAGCTGGTGCCGGTGGACCAGGACGACAGCCCGCAGAGCACCGAGGCCACGATCGGCCCCTACGCGCTCCAGGACTTCAACCTGTTCTACACGCTGCGCTACGGGTTCCGGCCGTCGAAGATCGCCTTCCTGGCGCTGCACGCCTGGGGCGACAAGGCGCGCGGCCACTGGGCGCCGGACTTCCCCGAGACCAAGCGGGTCGCCTACGACCTGCCCGAGATCCGGCGCTGGCTCGGGGTGTTCCTGAAGCGGTTCTTCGGCTTCAGCCAGTTCAAGCGCTCGGCCCTGCCCAACGGCCCGAAGGTGTCGGCGGGGGGCTCGCTGTCGCCCCGGGGCGACTGGCGTGCGCCGTCCGATGGCTCGGCGCGGATCTGGATCGCGGAGCTGGAGCGAAACGTCCCTGAAACTTGACCGTCACAAACTCGACCGATTGTGCCATTATGAGCACGGTCAAGCCGAATCTATCCAGTCTTCGATCTGGTATTGGATGCATTCGGCAGGCGGGGCGGCCAAGCGGAGGGACTCCGATGCGAAGCTACAACCTGTTCCAGCTAAAGGCCGTCGAGGGCCTGTGCTGCGCGGTGCCGGAGGCCAGCACCGTGCCGCCGTTCATCGGTGCCGGCCGCTGGACCTTCGGAGGCAAGCTCGACGGCGCCAGCCGGCCGCCCCTGGATTTCGACGACCGGGCCGCCGACACCGCCGTGCGCTTCAACGGCTTCTACCTGTTCCAGACGGTGGACCGGCGCTTCATCGCGTGATCCTCGGGAATAGGCGCCAAGACCGTATTGCAGCCAGGAATCCTTAAGGGCTGGCCGGCAGACTGGCCCGCATGACGGATCATCGCAAAGAGACGCGCCAGCGGGTCTTCCTCAAGGGGCGCATCGTCTTCAACAACGGCTCGTCGAGCTTCGACTGCCTGGTGCGCGACCTCTCGGCCTCGGGCGCCCGGCTGGTCCTGAGCGACGCCACGACCCTGCCGCAGGTGTTCGACCTCTACATCCCGCAGCGGGACCGGACCTACCGGGCCAGCCTGTGCTGGCGCCGGGAGGACGGAATCGGCGTCGTGTTCGAGGAGCCGGCCCGGGCGGCCCCGTCCGCCCTCGATACCGAGGCCGCCCTGCGGCAGCGGATCAGCGAACTCGAGGCCGAGAACGCCGCCCTGCGCCGGCTCATCGCCAGCGCGGCCTGAACCGGGTTCCCGAAGGGCGCCACCCTGCACCCGCGAGAGGTCACGGACCTGTCGAACCCGGCAATCTCAGCGACCGGCCTGCAACGCCGTCCGGATGCGCGCGGCGTGCTCGGCCAGCACCGCGTTGTCGGCCATCCCGCCCTCGTGGCGCTTCAGCGGAACGCCCTCGAACCGGGGGATGACGTGGACGTGCAGGTGGAACACGGTCTGCCCGCCCGCCGGCTCGTTGAACTGGAACACCGTCAGGCCGTCCGCCTCGAACGCCGCCTTCACGGCCCGGGCCACCGTCTGGACGCTCGCCATCAGGGTCGCCAGGGCGGCCGGGTCGGCATCGAGCAACCCGCGGGACGGCGCCTTGGGGATCACCAGGGTGTGCCCCTCGCCCTGGGGCATCACGTCCATGAAGGCCAGCGTGTCCGCATCCTCGTGGACGCGGTGGCACGGGATCTCGCCCCGCAGGATCTTGGCGAAAATGTTGTCGGGATCGTACTGCGCGTCGGCCATGCGTGCTCCAAGGCGTCCTGATCGATCTCAGCTTGCACGGGGCACCACCACGCGTCCACACGGGAACCGGTGCCGCACGGCAACGCTTGGGGGGCGAGGCTTGGGCGGCGAGGCTTGGGCGGCGGACACGGAGGCCGGGATGGCGCACGAGAGCACGGGAGCGATCTACGCGGCGGCGGGGGCGAACCTCGCCATCGCGGCGGCGAAGTTCGTCGGCGGCGCGCTCACCGGCTCGACCGCGATGCTCGCCGAGGGCGTGCACTCGGTGGTCGACACGGCCAACCAGGTGCTGCTGCTCGTCGGGATGAAGCGGGCCAAGCGGCCGGCCGATGCCCGGCACCCGTTCGGCTACGGGCGCGAGATCTATTTCTACGCCTTCGTGGTCGCGCTGATGATCTTTCTCGGTGGCGGCGTCTTCGCGGTCTACGAGGGTGTCGAGCGGATCCGCCACCCCTCGCCGGACGCGGACGCGCACCTGTTCGGCTACACCCTGCCGGGGATCTGGGTGAACGTCGCGATCCTCGGCTTCGCCATCGTGGCCGAGGGGATCTCGTGGTTCGTGGCGATGCGCCAGTTCTGGGCCGAGAAGGGCAAGCACTCGGCGATGCGGGCGATCCGCCGCAGCAAGGATCCGACCCTGTTCACGATCCTGGCCGAGGACACCGCGGCGCTGATCGGCCTGCTGATCGCCCTGGCGGGCGTCGTCCTGGCCCATTGGCTCGATAGGCCGAGCCTCGACGGCTGGGCCTCGGTGGGGATCGGCCTGGTACTGGTCGGGATGGCGGTGTTTCTGATGATCGAGACCCACGGCCTGCTGATCGGCGAGGCCGCCGACCCCGCCGTAGTGGCGGCGATCTCGGACCTCGTGCGCGCCGAGCCCGGCGTGCTCCACCTCAACGAGGTGCTGACCCAGCATCTCGGGCCGACCGACATCCTGGTGAATGTCAGCATCGACATGGCCGACGACCTCAGCGCCGGGGAGGTCGAGGGCCTCGTCACCCGCCTCGACAAAGCGCTGAAGCAGCGCAACCCGCAGGTCACGCGGGTGTTCATCGAGATCCAGCCCCAGGCCGACCACGCGGTGCGGGCGGCGGCGTGACGCGGGCGTGACCGCCCAACCGACCCGCCTCGCCGTCGGGACCGAGCCCGCGAGTCGACGCGTTCATTGGCGCCGTCCCGGCATCTCCTTCGGTGATGGCGGCTCTAACGTGCGTTGTTGCGGGTAAATTCGCCCACCAGCAAAACGTTTACAGGCCTCGCTACTTCTTCGACATCTATAATGGCGGTTTGGCCCGCGCATTATGGCCGCGATGACGAAGGCACCGCGCTCGAGGACCTCCCGGCCGTCCGCCAGCACGTCTTGCGCCTGCTGCCGGACATCGCGCGCCACGAGGTGCCGGACGACGGCGACCGCCGCGCGTTCTCGGTGGTCGTGACGGACGAGGACGGCAAGCCGATCTACACCGCCACCTTGAACTGGACTGGCCTGTGGCTGCTCCGCCGAAGCGGTCCCCGTTCTCGGGCACTGGCTGGCGCCGACCCGGTATCGGCGTCGGGCGCTCCAAGCCCGTGCGCAAAAATCGCTTTCACGGGGTCGAGTTGATCTATGTGAATTTCTCTCCCGAAGCTTCCGCTCAAGCTCAGACCTCGATGACTGGCAGAGGCGTGCGCTTCCGTCGAGCAGACGTGACGGGGCGAGATGCAGCTTACGACGACCCATCCGCTTGCGACGCTCGTGGCGCGGCTGTCCCGGGACATGCCGATCTCCGATGAGGCGCAGCGCGCCATCATGGCGCTGCCGGTCTCCGTGCAGGCGCTGGAGCCGAACACCGACCTGATCCATCCCGGTGATCGCTCGGCGAGCTGCTGCTTCGTCCTGAGCGGCTGGATGGGGCGCTTCAAGCTGCTGCAGAAAGGGGAGCGTCAGTTCCTGGCGTTCCACATCGCGGGCGACATCCCCGACCTGCAGAGCCTGCATCTGCCCACCGCCGACCTGGGCATCGGCGCCTTCACACAGGTGACCGTCGCCCTGATCCCGCACGGCGCCCTCCACGACCTGATGGTGCACTACCCAGATGTCACGGCGGCGCTCTGGCGCGAGGTGCTGGTGACCGCCTCGATCACCAACGAGTGGATGATCGGGCTCGGCCGCCGGTCCGGTCCCAGGCGCTTGGCGCACCTGTTCTGCGAACTGTACGTCCGGCAGAAGGCGGCGGGCCTGGTCAAGGAGGAAGGACGCTGCCCCCTCCCGATCACCCAGACGGTCATGGCCGACGCGCTGGGCCTCACCCCCGTGCACGTCAACCGAATCCTGAGGGACCTGCGTGCCGAGAAGATGATCCAGCATCGACAGCGCACGCTGACGATCCTGGACTGGGGGCGCTTGAAGGTCTTCGCGGAGTTCGATGCGCACTACCTGCACGTTGAGCCGCAGCTGATGTGAGGGACGCCCGTCGGAACCGCGCATCCCGACGATGCGGCGCCGGGCCATGTGCAGCACCGGAGCGCGAACCCCCGGATCCCCCGCCGCGCGCCGTCCCGCCATTTTGACCTTGGCCACGACCGAGGCGGCCGGCCTGACCCTGCAGAGCGGAGCACGCCCCCGGCCGGCGCCTCGAAGGCTGCTCAGCCGCCCCGCCCGACCTGCGCGAGGCTCAGCGCCCAGACGCGCTCCTGAACGGCTTCGTCGCGGCTCTCGGCCGACGAGGTCTTTGGCCGGGACCGTGAAAAGTAGCGGCCGGTGACGCCGTCGAGTTCGGGGGCGGTCGCCACGTGGAGCGAGGTCTCGGCGCCCTTTTCGGGCCTGGCTAGGAACGGGCGCATCAGCGACCACGCGGTGCCGAACAGGCCGCCGGTGTTCTTGGCGAAGCCGGTGTCGATCACCCCGGGATGCAGGGCGTTGACCGTGATGCCGTCGGCCCGCACCCGCCGGGCCAGCGCGTAGGTGAACAGCACGTTGCCAAGCTTGGCCTGGGAATAGGCCCGCATCGCGCCGTAGCGCCGGGCGCCCTCGATGTCGGCGAAGTCGACATGCCCGCGTTCATGGGCCGCCGAGGCGACGTTGACGATGCGCGGGCCAGCCCCGGCGGACGCCGAGGCCTTCAGGGTGTCGAGGAGTTCCACCGTTAGCAGCACGTAGCCGAGATGGTCGAGCGCCCAGGTGCGCTCGATGCCGTCGACCGTGAGGACGCGCCGGTCGAAGATCGCACCGGCATTGTTCACCAGCACGTCGAGGCGGGGATACGTCGCGCGAAGGGACTCGGCGAGCCGCCGGATCTCCCCCTGGCTGGACAGGTCCGCGACGTGCGGGTCCACGACGGCGCCCGGGACCGCCGAACGGATCCGCTCCGCGCAGGCCCGCGTCTTGTCGGCATCGCGGCCGACGATGGCGACCCGGGCGCCATCGCGCGCGAGCCCCAGGGCCGTCTCGTAGCCGATGCCGTTGGTCGCCCCGGTGACGAGGCAGACCCTGTCCCGCATCGCGTCCGCCATGCGGCTTAGAACACCGCTTGGCCGACCGCGAAGGCGATGACTACGATCACGATGGCGACCAGCAGGAACAGGCCGAACAGGATGCGCGCCAGCGAGCCGGCGCCCGAGGCGATGCCGGTAAAGCCGAGGCCGCCCGCGATCAGCGAGATCACGAAGCAGATGAGGGCCCATTTCAGCAAGGTCATCGCGTCACTCCGGATGCGCCCGAGACACGGGCGAACTACAATCGATCCCTCAACCGGCCGCAAGCGAGACCGTTCCGCGCGCGCGCGATTCCGACAGCCTTTTAGTCTCAGGCTTTTTCAGCCTCACGCAGTCTTGGCCACCGGCTGGGCCGGTACGTCGGCACGCTCCAGCATCATCTCGGCCAGCGTGTGATAGAGCCCGCCCCGGCAGATCGCCTTCGAGGCGGCGTCGGCGATGACGGCCGCGATCATCAGCGGGATCATCATCGTGTGGTTCTGGGTCATCTCGGTGACGATGACGAAGCTGGTGATCGGCGCCTGAAGCACGCCGGTCAGGTAGGCGACCATCCCGATCAGCACGAGGGCGCCCACCGGCATGTCCGGCAGAAGGCCGTGCACCGTTCCGCCGATCCCGGCCCCGACCGCAAGCGAGGGCGCGAACAGGCCGCCCGGGATGCCGCTGATCGAGCTGAGCACCGTGGCGGCGAATTTCAGCGGCGCGTAGGTCCAGGACGTGGCCGCATCGCCGTGCAGGAACGCCCGGGCCTCCTCGTAGCCGGTGCCGTACGCCGTGCCGTTCGAGGCCAGCCCGCACAGGGCGACGCACAGGCCGCAGAGCGCCGCGAAGACCACCGGCCGCGCCCCGATCAGGCGCCCGGCCGCCCCCGGCAGGCCGCGGGCGAACAGGATGATCAACCGGCTGAACACCCCGCCCGCGAAGCCGCCCAACGCGGCCAGCAGCGGCACGATCCAGCTGGCCGCCAGGGGCAGATCCGCCTGGCTGGTGCCGAAATACGTGTAGTTGCCGAGCAGCCAGAGGGAGGTGAGGCCCGCGGCCACGATCCCGGCGACGATCAGGCCGGACGAGCGGGCCTCGTAGGCCCGGCCCAGCTCCTCGATGCCGAACACGATGCCGGCGAGCGGCGTGTTGAACGCCGCCGCGACCCCGGCCGCGCCGCCCGCGAGCAACAGCCCCGGCAGGCGGTCCGGCGTCAGGCGGCCGAAGGCGGCCATGATCGCGGCGCCGACCTGCACGGTCGGCCCCTCGCGGCCCGCGGAGGCGCCGCAGAGGAGGCCCAGGAACAGGACCAGCACCTTTCCGCACGCCACCCGGGGGGAGATCAGCGAGAACCGGAAGCGCGCGTCCCGGGCGTGCCGGGCCGCGATCACCTGCGGGATGCCCGAGCCTTGGGAGTTCGGGAACACCGTCCGGGCGAGCAGGGCCGCGAGCGCGAAGCCCGCCGGCGTGAGCACCAGCGCGATCAGCGGCGAGGGCGCGGTGAGCCGCCGGAACCCGTCCTGCGCGAGGTCGGCGCCCTTGGCCATCAGCACCGCGGCCAGGCCGACGCAGATGCCGCCCGCGAGGAACAGCAGCCGCCCCCGCCAGAGCGGATAAGCCTCCCGCGACGCCGAGCGCAGGCGCGTGATCGAGCGGCGGTAGCGGGAGCGTTTCGGGCCCGACGCGGCCGGCTCCCTGGTCGTCGGTGCGTCCCGCATCTCGGTCATGAAAAGGCACTTCGTCCGCGCAGCCGGAGCCTGCGGTATAGCGTGGCTTGCGGGGAATGGGGGATCGCCGAGCAGACACAGTCGATCGGCAGATGTCCAAATCGCCCCCTCATCCCGAGGTGCTGCGTATCAGCCTCGCTCAGACCTCAGGATGAGGCAGAGGATGGGACTGCACCGGAGCGAGCAGGCCCCTCACCCCTCGGCCTCGCACAGCCGCTCGACCGCCTTCACGTAGGCCTTCGCGTCGAACTTCTTCAGCGAGTTCTCGCTCTGGTAGCGGACCGTGCCGAAGATCGGGCGGCGCTGCCAGGGGCGGTCATGGAGGCCGTACACCCAGGCGACGTTGGTGAAGGAGTTCGCGTCGCGCCCGTCCAAGAAATAACGGTTGTTGAGCCGCAGCGTCCGGGCAAAACCCTCCTTCGGCGAGGGCGACCATTCCAGGATCTTCTTGCCCCAGTACATGCGCAGCTGGTTGTGCATGTAACCGGTCTCGCGCATCTCGCGCATCGCGGCGTTCCAATAGAGGTCGTGGGTCTCGCCGGCCGCGAGCTGGTCCTCCGAATAGAGGTTCGGTCGCTCGTCCTCGGCCTGCTCGGAGAGCGTCTTGCGCGCCCAGTCCGGCACCGCCGTGTCGTAGTCGTCGTAGCCCTCCGTGAAGAACACGTGGTTCATCGCGAGCTCGCGCCGGACGATCAGCTCCTCCAGGTAGGCGCCGCGGTCGTCGTCGTCGCCGGCCTTGGCCTCCCGCACCGCCAGGGCGATCTCCACGGGCGAGATCTGGCCGAAATGCAGGAACGGGCTCATGTGCGAGGCGGCCGCCGCCTCCGGCATGTTGCGCCCGGCGCCGTAGCCTTCGAACCCGTCCTTCAGGAACGCCTTGAGCCGCTTGCGCGCCTCGGTCTCGCCGCCGACGAAGCGCTTCACCGGGCCGACCTCCCGGTCGAGGCTCATGCCGGCGAGCACCGCCTCCGGATCCGAGACGTCGATCTCACCGTCGGGCGTCGCGCCTTTGGCCGCATGCTTGGGCTTGCGCGGCTTCAGGTCGGCGATGAACGGGTCCCAGAGCCGGTTCAGCTTCGGCCGGAGCGTGCGGGCGGCGAATTCGTGCTTGTTCGACGCCGTCTCGACGGGGACGACCACGTCGCCTTCGACCTGGACGATCCGGGTCTTCACCGCTTTCGCGATCTCCCGGTACCAGCCCTTCTGGATCGCAAGGTAACCCCGGTCCAGCACCAGCAGCGCGGCCTCGGCGGCCAGGTCGATGGCGATCCTGGCGGGCGAGCACTTGCGCATCACGAACCCGATGCCGCGCTTCTCCAGCCCGGCCTTCGCATCCGCGAGACCCTGGAGCAGGAAGGCGTAGTGCCGGGCGTTGGCCTCCGGGAAACCGCTGGCGCCGTCGAGCAGGCCGAAGCAGGCGACCACCGGCAGGCCCAGGCGGTTCGCCTCCTCGATGGCGAGTTCCAGGGCCGGGTTGAACTGGGCGCGGTTGGCCTGCTGGAGGAGATACAGGACATAACGCCCGTCCTTGGCCGGCTCCACGTCGTTGAGAACCCGGATCCGCTCGTCCTGGATCGCCATACCCGCTCGCAGTCCTTCTTTGTCCGTCCCAACGGAGACTTGGCCGGACAGCTAGCGCGGGTAACGAATTCGTCCCTTCACGCGGCCGTCATGAATTGCCGCAGTGGAACGGGATCGCGGGGCCGCGGTTCCGCGCGGCGAAATCCGTGTTTCTCAACGGTTTACGGTGCGCTTTGCCGTCCGGCACCGCGGGAAGTCTGTCCCGCCGGGCCCCGATGCGAATGCGACATTTTCGACACAGCCGGATCGCGATGCGTGTGCGGCCGCACGAAAGGCCAGCCTTTCCGCCCCGACGGGCTTGTAATTTTTCGCGGCGCGAGCAGATTGTGCAGCGCGGGATGGCGATGGCGTCGCGATCCCGCTGCCCTTCTTGGGCGTTTCCTCCCTAGACTTCGGGCCGCTCCTTCGGGAGTGGCCTTTTTTCTGTTCGGTCCCCGGTGTCACCGAACCGGGGCGGGAGCGCTGGCCCCCGGCCGCGCGGGACGCCATGCTGCCTGCGAGCGCCGGGACAGGCGCCGGAGGACACGCCATGAGGATGCTTTCCACCGCGCTGCCGGCTTTGGCCTGCCTGCTCGCCCTCGCAGGGGCCGGGGCGGCCGCGGCGGCCGAGGCGCCGCAGTTCCAGGTCGACCCGTCCTGGCCGAAGCCGCTGCCGAACGACTGGATCCTGGGCCAGGCCGCGGGCGTCGCGGTCGACGCGCAGGACCATGTCTGGGTGGTCCAGCGGCCCCGCACCCTCACCGACGACGAGAAGGCCGCAAGCCTCGATCCGCCGCGCAGCAAGTGCTGCAAGCCGGCCCCGCCGGTGCTGGAATTTTCGCAGGACGGAACCCTGCTGCGCAGCTGGGGCGGCCCCGGCGAGGGCTACGACTGGCCGACCAACGAGCACGGCATCCAGATCGACGGCCAGGGCTTCGTCTGGATCGCCGGCAACGGCGACCAGGACGGCCAGCTCCTCAAGTTCACGGCCGACGGCAAGTTCGTCCTGCAGATCGGCAAGTCCGGGCCGCAGACTGACAGCCAGGACACCAGCCGCCTGGGCAAGCCCGCCAACGTCGATTTCGACATGGCAGCCAACGAGGTCTACGTGGCGGACGGCTACTACAACCACCGCATCATCGTGTTCGACCGGGAGACCGGGGCGTTCAAGCGGATGTGGGGCGCCTACGGCAAGCCGCCCACCGACGACAAGCTCGGCCCCTATGACCCGGCCGCCGCCCCGCGCCAGCAATTCGCCAACCCGGTCCATTGCGTGCGCATCGCCCGGGACGGGCTGGTCTACGTCTGCGACCGCACCAACAACCGCATCCAGGTGTTCCGGAAGGACGGCAGCTTCGTGAAGGAGTTCGTCGTCGAGAAGAACACCCGGGCCAACGGCTCAGTCTGGGAGCTGGCCCTGTGGCCTGACGCCGACGAGACCTTTTTGCTCAACGCCGACGGCGCCAACAACGAGGTCCGCACCCTCGACCGCGCCACCGGCGCGACGGTGGGCGCCTTCGGCCGGAACGGCCGCATGGCGGGCCAGTTCCACTGGGTCCACAACCTCGCGGTCGATTCCAAGGGCAACGTGTTCACCACCGAGGTCGACACCGGCAAGCGGGCGCAGAAATTCCTGGCGGTGGGGAATTTCGTGCTGCTCAAGCGGGTGCCGTGACGGCGGATCGGCCGAACGGCCCGGTCCCGCGGCGCGTCCTCGTCCTCGGCGGCACCGGCACGATCGGCCGCGCGACGGTTCGGGCGTTGGTGTCGCGCGGGCACGCGGTCGTCGTCTGCCTGGTCAGGCGGCCCGCCCCGTTGCCCGCGGGCGCCACCGCCCGGGTCGCGGACGTGACCGACCCGGCCGCGCTCGCCCGCGACGGCATCCGGGGCGAGACGTTCGACGTCCTGGTCTCGTGCCTCGCCTCGCGCACCGGATTGCCCGACGATGCCTGGGCGATCGACTATCAGGCGCAGCTGAACGCGCTGGAGGCCGCAAAGGCGGCCGGCATCACGCAGGTCGTCCTGCTCTCGGCGATCTGCGTCCAGAAGCCGGTCCTCGCGTTCCAGCATGCCAAGCTGGCGTTCGAGCAGGCGCTGATCGGGTCGGGCCTCGCATACACGATCGTGCGGCCGACCGCCTTCTTCAAATCGCTCTCGGGGCAGATCGACCGCGTGAGGCGCGGCAAGCCGTTCCTGGTCTTCGGCGACGGCCTGCTGACCGCCTGCAAGCCGATCAGCGACGACGATCTCGGCCAGTACCTCGCCGACTGCATCGACGACGAAGGCCGGCGCAACCGCGTGCTCCCGATTGGGGGGCCGGGCTCGGCGATCACCCCCAGGGCGCAGGGCGAGCACCTGTTCGCGCTGCTCGGGCGCGAGCCACGCTTCCGGCACGTGCCGGTGGCGCTGCTGGACGCGATCATCGCCGTCCTGGCCACGCTCGGGCGCTCGGTCCCGGCGCTCGCCGCCAAGGCCGAGCTCGCCCGCATCGGGCGCTACTACGCCACGGAGTCGATGCTCGTCCTGGATCCGGCCACGGGCCGCTACGATGCGCAGGCCACGCCGTCGACGGGGTCGGAAACCCTGTTCGCCTACTATGGGCGTCTGGTCCGGGGCGAGGCCGTGGCCGAGCGCGGCGACCACGCCGTGTTCTGACGCCCCTCAGTCGCACCCCGTCAGCGCGTAGCGCTCGCCCCCGCCCGGCTCGCCGCCAGCGCCGCCGCCTTGCCGGAAGCCGCGTAGAGGTTGATCCGCGAATAGACCCCGAACTCCGAGCCGTCGTCGAGGAAGCCGCCGCCGGGGCCCTGCGTCTCGGTCAGGATCGCGTTCGCCTCCGCGAGCGTGAGCGTCGGGAAGGCCGCGGTCAGCAGGTGGCCGGCCTCCGGGGCGATCGTGCCGACATCCTCCCGGGCGTTGGCGGTGGCGTCGTGCACGACCGGCAACCCGTAGGTCTGCGTCGCCTCGTAGAAGGCCGCGTTGGCGGCCGGGTCCTTGAACCGGCCGGTATCCTGCGCCGCGCAGGCCGCCACCGTGCCGCCGCAGCCGGCCGCGAGGGCTTCGGTCATCGCGGCGCGCGCCTCCGTCAGGAGCGCCCGGTAATCGGTGACGCCGACGCGCTTGTCCGCGTCGGCCGCGTTCGCGTCGATCACCGCCGGGTTCCTGCGGATCTGGCCGACATAGGCCGGATCGTTGGCGAGCAGATGCGCCACCGCGTGCAGCGAGGTCGTGCGCCCGCCGATCACGTCCATGGCGTAATGCGCGCCGACGATGATCCGGTCGTTGCCGTATTCGGCCGCGCGGGCGACCATCTGCTGGTAGCGCTCCGGCACCAGCAGGGCGAGGATCAGCGACTCGGTGTAACCGTAGGTCGTGTGCCCGCTGGGATAGGACGGGCTGTCGACGAGATCCTGCTTGGGACCGCGCAGCCAGTCGAACGAGTGGGACGCCGCGCCGAAATAATCCGCGGCGCGATAGGCCTGGAGATGCGGCAGGGTCTGGAACGGGCGCGAATTGCCGAACCGGTCGGCCCCCGGGCTGCCCGCCGGCCGGCCGTAGGCCTTGCCGAACACGTCGGTGACGGTGCCGTCCGTGAGCAGCGCGGCGGCCTCGGCCGAGACCGCGTGCGTGCCGTGGATCGTGCCGTTGGCGAAGAAGTACTTGCCGGAATTCGAGTCCGACTTGGTGACGTTGTTGGTGTAGCCGATCAGGTCGGCCACCGGCTGCGCGACGCTGGTGAAGGTCTTGGAGTCGCTGTAGCGCGCCCGGCCCTGATAGGCGGTGGCGAGCGCCGTGCCGAGGCCGTCGGCGAGGCCCGAGGCGTTGCCGTCGGTGATGAAGCAGTCCCGCAGCGCCAGTTGCTGCTGCTCGGGGAACGGCAGCAGGGTCGGCTGCTTGAGGGCACCAGTCTGGATGTCCCCGGTCACCCGCAGGTTGGCGTCGAGCGCCGCCTTGCCGGCCGGGCTCCCCTGAAGCCGGGCCACCGGGGCCAGCCCGCGCAGGGCGGTGAGGTTGGCGGGCGATTGCGCCAGCGCCGGGAGCGGCAGCGCTGCTCCGAGCAGCGCCAGGCCGAGTCTCAAGGTCCCCATCATGCCGTCTCCTCCCCTGGTCGGCGCGCCCGGATAGCAACAGCAAAGGCCGGGTTTCCAAAGGGCTCAGCCCTTTGGCAGGGTTTGGGGCGGAGCCCCGAAGAAGGAAGGGCTGCGCCCTTCGCCCGCAAAAGGTCGACGACCTTTTGAAACCGAGATTTCGCTATCCTCGGGCCCGGGCCCGAATCATGAAGTTATCGTAGGTGTATTCGGCGACCTGGAACCAGAGATATTCTTCGTTCCGGAAGGTCCGCATCGCCTCGTAGACCCGGCGGAAATCGGCGTTCTTGGCGGCGATCTCGGCATAGACGTCGTTGGCGTTCTTGAGCGCGCCCTCCATCACGTCCTGCGGGAACGGCCGCAGCTGCGCGCCGCCGGCGACCAGCCGGCGCAGGGCCTGCGGGTTGCGCGCATCGTACTTGGCCTGGACCTCGGCCCCGACCTCGGCGGCGGCGGAGCGCAGGATCGCCTGATAGGCTTTCGGCAGGGCCTTCCACTTCTCGGCATTGAACCAGAAGTGCAGCATCGCACCGCCCTCCCAGAAGCCGGGATAATGGTAGACCGGGGCGACCTTCTGCAGTCCGAGCCGTTCGTCGTCGTAGGGGCCGATCCACTCGGCGGCGTCGAGCTTCTTGGTCTCGAGGGCCTGGTAGATCTCGGGGCCGGGGATCGCCTGCGGCTGGACGCCGAACTTCGTCAGCACCTGCCCACCCATGCCGCCGATGCGGAACTTGAGGCCCTGGAGGTCGGCCACGCTCTTGATCTCGCGCCGGAACCAGCCGCCCATCTGCGCGCCGGTATTGCCGCCGGGCAGGCAGACCAGGCCGGACTTCGCGAAGACCTCGGCGAACAGCTCCGCCGCGCCCCCCGCCAGCCACCAGGCGGCGGCGCCCCGTGCGTTGAGGCCGAATGGAATCGCGGTGGCGAGCGCGAAGGTCGGGTCCTTGGCCTGGCCGAGGGTCGCCGGTCCGTGGCCCATCTCGACCGTGCCGGCCGACACGGCATCGAGCAGGGTCTCGGCCGGGACCGGCTCGCCGGGGCCGAGCACCTGGATCTGGAACCGCCCGTCGGTGGCCTCGGCGACGATCCGGCTGAGCGCCTCGGGGGCGCCGAACAGGATGTCGAGGCTCTTGGCGTAGGCCGAGGACAGGCGCCAGCGCAGCTCGGGAGCGCCCTGGGCCAGGGCCGGCGCCGCCAGCGGCGCGGCGATCGCCGCGCCGAGGCCGGCGGTCAGGACCGCGCGGCGGGTTCCGGCGGTACGGGAGGGCGCATCATGGGGCTCGTCCAACGGCATCTCGTCTCAGCGTGTCCAATCCGGCCGGCGGAAGGTCGGCGCGCAGGTAGCACGTCCGCGGCCGTTCTCGAAAGCACCCGCGGCATGCGGAGCTGCCGCCGTGGCGCCATGGCGCCTCGAAACCGCACCGCCCCCGTGATAGGCGCCCGACCATGCGAGCCGATCCCGACATGCCACTCCCCGATATGCCCCTCCCCGACGTCACCCTGCACACCGTGTGCGGCCTGGAGGAGCTGGCCGGGCACGGCGCGAGCGGGGTCAGCCACGTCCTGTCGCTGCTCGATCCCGGCACGCCCGAGCCGGAGGCGTTCGCCGCCTACGGCGCCCATGCCCGCACGACCCTGCACTTCCACGATTGCCTCGGCCCCGGCGACGGCCTCGTGCCGCCCGAGCCCGAACATATCGCGGCGATCCTCGGCTTCGGGCGCGACCTCGACGGTGCCGGCCACCTCCTGGTCCATTGCCATTACGGCCTGTCGCGCTCCACCGCGGCGCTGCTGATGCTGTTCGCCCAGGCCGAACCCGACGTTTCCGCCGAGGCCCTGGTCGCCCGCCTGCACGCCCTGCGCGAGCCGGCCTGGCCCAACGCCCGGATGATTGGCTTCGCGGATGAGAGGCTCGGCCGCGAGGGCCGGCTCAGCGAGGCGGTCCGCCAGCTCCACGCGCTGCAGCTGCGGGTGCGGCCGCACCTGGCCGAGCTTCTGCGCGGGCTCGGGCGCGGTGCGGAGGTCGATGCCGCCGAGCGGGGGTAGGAGGCTCCCCACCTCGGATTGATCGCAGGCTGATGCCAATCGCTATCGTCACGTTCAGCCAGAACGGCTCAAACTCGTTGCGCACACATACACACGTCTGTTGCGCTGCGCGGTGCGTTGTGTAATCTTGTGCCTGTCGGAACTATGAGAGTCCCCTCCTGTCGCAGCAAGCGCGGCGGGAGGGGCGGAGAGTGTTCCAGGCATGTCGAAGAAGGTGCGTGACCGCACAACACGCGGGGTGATCGCGGCGCTTCAGAGGGACGGTTGGTTCGTCGCTCGGAAGGGACCCGGCGATCACGTCCAGTTCAAGCATCCGAGAAAGCCTGGAAAAGTCACAGTCGATACCGGCGAGCCGGAAATACCGACTGGAACCCTACGTAGTATCTATCGGCAGGCTGGATGGACTT
Organism: Methylobacterium sp. CM6246; assembly: GCF_054818005.1. Lineage (NCBI taxonomy): Bacteria > Pseudomonadati > Pseudomonadota > Alphaproteobacteria > Hyphomicrobiales > Methylobacteriaceae > Methylobacterium > Methylobacterium sp. CM6246. Next base: position 1,435,828 of record NZ_JBTXKY010000001.1, on the reverse strand, counting down.
GGTGACAGATCAGGCCGCGACCTCTCGGGACCTGCGGCCTGATCCCTCGATGGTGATAGCGACCGAGATGGCGGAAATGGCTCACGTTGTCATGCTGGTGCACCAGGAGGACGGCCGGTTCGGCGCCTCCTTCCCGGACTTCCCGGGAGCGACGACGGTCGCGGGCGATCTCGACACGCTCTATCGGAAGGCCGCCGAGATGTTGGCCTTCCACGTCGCCGGAATGGCGGAGGACGGTGAAGAGATCCCGCGCTTGCGGGCACTGGAGGAATTGCGCGGCGACCCGGGCTTTTGCGAGGACAGCGCCGACGCGATGGTCGCGCTCATGCAGGTCGAGCTTCCAGGCCGGGCCGTGCGCGTCAACATCTCAATGGAGGAAGGCCTCCTCCGACGGATCGACCGGGCCGCCGAGGCGACCGGCGAGAGCCGATCCGCCTTTCTGGCTCAAGCCGCGAAGGCGCGGCTATCGGCCGGGGCTTGAGAGCGAGAACTCACTTCCCGGCGGGCGTGAAGCTGCCGTCCTTCCAGACGTAGAGGACATAGCCCTGGGCGGTGACGTCGCCCTTGGAATCGAACCCGACCGTGCCGAGCACGACGTCGAACCGCTCCGTGTGGAGCGCCTGGGCGATCGGCCTCGGCTCGACCGAATGGGCGAAGTTGCCGGCCGCGACCAGCGCCTGCAGGGCCGCGTAGCCGTAGACGGTCGAGCCGGTGGGATCGACGCCCTCGGCCTTGAACGCCTTCACGACGGCGGCGGCGGCGGGCTGGCGGCTCGGGTCGAGGTAGAAGGTCATCAGCACGCCGTTGCTGGCCGAGCCCGCGACCTTGGCGAAGTCCGGCGTCGCGATCGCCGAGGTGCCGAACCATTGCGGGCGGTAGCCGCGATCGGCGGCGACCTTCACGAGGCGGCCCATCTCGGCGGCGTCGCCGCCGTAATACACCACCTCGATCCCCGCGCCCTTGAGCCGGTCCACCAGGGCGGCGTCGTCGGCGTCGCTCGGCGCGAACGACAGGGACAGGGCCTCGTTGATGCCGATCCGGTTGAGGTTGTCCTTGGTGGCGGCCGCCAGCGTCCGGGAGGCCGGGGTCTGGTCCTGGATCAGCGCGATCTTACGGTCGCGGAACCGCTCGGCGAGCACCGCGGCGGAGAGCCGGGCCTGGTCGTCGTCGCGCCCGCAGACCCGGAAGACGTTCGGCAGGCCCCGGTCCGTGAGCCGGGCCGAGACTGAGGCCGCGCTGATCATCACAATGCCGTTCTGGGCGTAGATGTCGGAGGCCGCGATCGAGGCGTTCGAGCAGACATGGCCGACCACGAGGCGCACGTTGGAGCGCACGAAGTGGTTGGCGACCGCGGTGGCGGTGTTCGAGTCGCAGGCATCGTCCTGCACGTCGAGGGTGACGGGCTGCCCGTCGAGCCCGCCCATGGCGTTGGCATCCCGGGCCGAGGCCTCGACGCCGCGCAGCACCTGCTCGCCCACCGCCACGTAGGGGCCCGAGCGCGGAACCGCGACGCCGACCACGACATCGGCCGCCGCCGGCCCGGCCGACAGGAGCGCGAGACACAGGCTCAAGGGGAACAGCGTGGGCCGGAACAGCCCGCGGGCGGAGACGACGCGTCCGATCTTCATCGGGCTCTTCTAGGCATCCTTGCGCGAGGCAGCCACCGGCGCGGGTGGGTCGCGGCTTCGTCCGGGCGCTCCCGCGCCGCACCAAACCGCACGGGAAGCCCATACGCGAGGACGCGGCGGAACGCGATTGTTTTCCGCCGACGCGTGAAAGTCGTCCCGCGCTTACTTCGCGTAATAGTAAGCGGTCGCCACCGAGGAGACCGGGCCGGTAACGGAGGTGAAGACCGACAGCACCTTCGAGACCTCGGTGAACGGGGCGTTCGAGACGTAGATCAGGTCGCGGTTGCGCATGCGGAACGCCTGGGTGGTGAACAGGCTGTTGGGGTCGCGCATGTTGATCCGGTACACCACCGGCACCAGCGGGGTGCCGGTGAGCTTGGTGGCCGGGTTGAGGCGGCGCACCACGCTGGCGGGCTCGAACCGGAAGATGAAGGTGCCGGCCGGGTCGGCGGCGAAGTCCGACAGGCCGCGCGCCTTGGCGAGCGCCTGGGCCAGGGTGATCCCGTCGGCCTGGAACGGCAGCTCGGTCGCCTGGCCGAGCGCGCCCACCGCCAGGAAGGTCTGCGGATCGCGCACCAGGGTCAGCACGTCGTTGGGCCGCAGGTAGATGTTCTCCTTGGGGTTCGACACCACCGTGGTCAGCGGCACCGTGGCGGTGACCGGCCCGCGCGACAGGCGCACGAAGGTCTCCGAGACCGGCGAGCGGTTGCCGCCCGCCGACGCGATGACGTCGAGGATGCGGTCGCCGTGGCCCGACAGCGGCAGGCGCGCGCCGGCGGCGCCCTCGCCGGTGACGGTCACCGCCTGGCTGATCGGCCGGGTGACCGAGACCAGCACCTGCGGCTGGATCGCCTTGCCGGCGAGCTCGTTCTCGATCAGGCCCTGGACGTCCTGGGGCCGGCGGCCGGCGACCTTGATGCGCCCGGCATAGGGCACCGAGATCGCGCCGTCGCGGCCGACCGGCTGCTCGGGGATGAGGGCGGACTTGGAGCCGGCGGAGAAGCGGTCGGCCACCAGCGGGCCGGAGAACAGGCCGCCGGAACCGGCCTCCCAGACCGAGACCGAGACCATGTCGCCGATGCCGATCACCGGCTCGGTGGAGGGGCGGTGGTCACCGAAGGAGGCGAGCAGGCTGTCGAGGGGCCGGCCGCGCAGGGCCTCGACCACGGATGGGGTGACGTCGATGATTTCGTAGCGGGCGAGCACGCCGCCGTCGGCGGTGGCGACTTCCGCGCCGGCCTGGATCGCGCTCGCCGTCGGACCCGCCGAAGGCAGATACGAGCAGCCCGACATCGCCGTCGCGGCGAGCAGAGCGAGGGAAAGTTTGCGCATCCAGATGTTGCCCATCGGTTTTGCCGAGCCCGTGCCTAGCCCATAGCGGCCGGGGTGTCCGTAGCGGGTGGGCCACACTGCGCCCGCGACGGCCGAGCGGGCGGTTTCATCCTCACTAAGCACAGCTTTTTCGGGGCAGACGGACGAAAACTTTACGGCCGGGGCCGGAACGGCGCCCCTCAATTGGCCTGGCTCACCGTCGTGCTGATGCGCTCGTAGATCGGGGTCATCCGGGAGCCGTAATACCGGATGCTGCCGGCCGCGACGATGAAGATCAGCGCGCCGATCAGGGCGTACTCCATGGCGGTGGACCCGCGCGCGTTCGCGGCAAAGCGCGACAACGCCTGCCGGGCGAGGTCGGCCCCACGGAGGCGGGATCGTCCGGAAGCCGCCCTCGATCCCTCGCAGCTCGGCTCCGCCATCCGTGACTCCGACTTCCGCTGCGCCCGGAACCGCACCCGATCGTATCGCGATCGGGCCCGCCTCCAGGCCCCTGGTTCGACGCGCTTGCGCACGCATCCACCGGTATCCGCGCCGACGTTGAGCGCTCTCGTCGCCCGGCGCGATGGGAACGTCTAACCGGGCTCCCATTGCCGCCGGCTTAATAGTGTCTTCGAAACATCGCCTTCGAGACGTGGGTCCGAACGCCGAAAGGCCGGCGCCCGTGACGGCACCGACCTTTCGACATGTCCGATGACGCGGCCCGGCTTGGTCCAGGACGCGGTGTGCCCGGGTCGCTCAGGCGTGGCCGGCCTTGTGGCGCAGGTCGTCGATCCGCTTGGACGCCTCGGCCTTGTCGATGTCCGAGTCGAAGGCCTCCGGCTCCTTGGCCTCTTCCGACAAGGTCTTGAGATACGAAGCCTGCGCCCCGGTCATCGGCTCACCGCCGGTGGTCCACTGATCCGGATCCTTGATCTGGTTCGAGACGTCCTTCGGATCGGTCTTCGGGTTTTCCTGGGTCGCGTCGTGCTTGTCGGCTGCCTTGGCCATGGGACCCTCGTTCCTGAAATGTTCTGCCGTCGCCGGGGAGAACGTGCCGCCCCATCCGGGGTTCCACGGGATGTCGGCGCATTGCCCCCTGTTCCCCAGAAACCTTTCCTTCCCGCCCGCCGAGCCTATTGATGAAGCCCACGGCGCAGGGTTGCGCCCCGGAGCGGCATGGTCCGGATGAGCTCGGATGGGCGGATGCAGAACGAAGCCGGAGCGGCCGCGCGGGCGGCGCAGGTCCTGGTGGTCATGGGTGTCTCGGGCTCGGGCAAGAGCACCGTCGGCGCGCTGATCGCCGAGCGGCTCGGCTGGATCTTCGTGGACGGCGACAGCTTCCACACCCCCGAGCACGTGGCCAAGATGCATGCGGGCCACGCGCTGGACGACGAGGACCGCGCGCCGTGGCTCGCCCGGATCGCGGTCTGGATCCAGCATCGGCTGGAGGCCGGCGAATCCGGCGTGGTGGTCTGCTCGGCCCTGCGCCGGGCGTACCGGGACGTGCTCACCCGCGGGAGCCGGCGCGTCCGGATCGTCTACCTGGACGGCGACAGGGCCCTCGTGTCCGAGCGCCTCGCCGAGCGCCATGGCCACTTCATGTCGCCCCGGCTGCTGGACAGCCAGTTCGCCACCCTGGAAATCCCCGGCCCCGACGAGCAGCCGATCATCGTGGGGATCGACGCGGCGCCGGTGACCGTCGCCGACCGTGTCGTGGCGCAGCTCGCCGCGGAGGCCCCCCTCCCCGCCGGAAGGACCTGAGCGATGGCGTCCGACGCACCCAAGGCGAGCGGCATCGCCCTGGTGATCTCCGATGTCGACGGCACGCTGGTGACCGACGACAAGCAGCTCGCCCCCTCGACGATCGCGGCGGTGAAGCGCCTGCGCGCGGCCGGGATCGGATTCAGCATCGCGTCGGCCCGGCCGCCTTTGGGCCTGCGGGGCCTCGTCGACGCCCTCGGCCTCGACCTACCGATGGGGGCGTTCAATGGCGCCAGCGTGGTCCGGCCCGATCTCTCGACCCTCGCGGAGCGGCTGATCCCGGAAGCCGCCGCGCGGGCGGCGCTGGAACGCCTTCAGGCCGAGGGTCTCGACGTCTGGGTCTTCGCCGAGGGGGCCTGGTGCCTGCGCGACCCGGAGGGCCCCTACACGGATCTCGAGCGCCGGACGATCGGCGCCGAGCCGCGCGTGGTGGCCGATCTCGGCAGCCTGATGGGGGCAGCCTCGAAGATCGTCGGGGTCAGCCGGGACCACGCGCACCTGGCCGATTGCGAGACCCGGATCGGGACCGCGCTGGCCGGGCGCGCCACGGTGCACCGCTCCCAGGCCTACTATCTCGACGTGACGCCGCCCGGGCTCGACAAGGGGCAGTTCGTGGCCTGGATGAGCGCGCATCTGCGCATCCCGCCCGAGCGGATCGCCACCTTCGGGGATGCCGGGAACGACCAGCCGATGTTCGCCCGCAGCGGATTCTCGGTGGCGATGGGCAATGCCGACCCGGGTGTGAAGGCGGCCGCCAGCGCCGTGACGGACGGCAACGGCGCGGACGGGTTCGCCCACGGGGTCGCGCGCTTCATTTTGCCCTGACTGTCCAGGCCCGCACGCTGTGGATAACCGGGATGGTTAACCGACGGCGCCGCCCTGTGACCGACAAGGCACAGGGGTGCCCGACACTCCACGCGCCCACAGGCTGCCGGATCCGGGCCCCTTTACGGCCTCATTTCCCCGCGACCTAGCTTGACCACAGAACAAGCAGGACCGGGTCTCGGAATGCATCGCCTCTTCCTGGCTGCCGCTCTCGCGGTCGTGCCCGTGGCCGCCTTCGGGCAGGGCGCGCGCGACAACATCGATGCGCTGATCGAGCAGCAGGCCAAGGCGAACGGCGTCCCGGCGAGCTTCGTCCACGCGGTGGTGAAGCGCGAGAGCAATTACAACCCGAAGGCCAAGGGCGGCAGCGCCCTCGGGCTGATGCAGATCAAGCACGCGACGGCGCGCAGCCTCGGCTACACCGGCGACGCGGCGGGCCTCTACGATCCGGCGACCAACCTGCGCTACGGCGTCGCCTACCTGGCGGGCGCCTATCGCACCGCCCAAGGCAACGTCAGCCAAGCCTACCAGTACTACAACCGCGGCTATTACTACGCGGCCAAGCGCCAGGGCATCTCCACCGAGGTCGCCGCGGTGGTGGCCCCCGTCGCGGCCTCGGCCAGCGCGTTGGCGAGCCTGTTCGGCGGCGGCGTCACGGATCCCGGCGCCGCCTCGGGGGCCCTGGCCTACGCCCCCACCGCGGCCGCCGTCGCGGCGGTGCCGAGCGAGACGGTCGAGGTCCCGCTCCCGCCCCGGCGTCCGGACGCCCTCAGCGGCTCCGTCACGTATGCAAGCCTGTCCGTCGAGCCCGCCGCCGCGGGTGCCGCGCCGGCCGCCGCCGTGCAGGTGGCCGCGGTCGAGACCGTGGAGGTTCCGCTTCCGCCGCGCCGCCCGGCAGGCCTTGGCAGCGCGGAGGCCGCGCCGGCCCAGCTCGCCGAATTGCGCCTCTCACCGCAGGCCGAGCCGGCCGGAGCGTTCCAGGGCGCCGCGATGACGCAAGCGGCGGCGACCAGCGGGGTGACCGAGACCGTCGACGTGCCGCTGCCGCCGCGCCGCCCGTCGATCCAGCTGCTGGCCGCCGCCACGCCGCGCCGCGCGCCGCCCGCGGCGGCACCCGTCCGCGAGGCCACGGCCATCCCGGTCGAGTGAGGCGGAGCCGGTCCGATCGGGGCCGGACAACCACTGCTTGTCCAAAATCTGCCCACACGAGGATCCTGCTCAAGGCTTGACCACTGGGCCGATCCGCAACACATAGACGATACGCCAGCAACAGGGTCGGGCCGGTGCGGCCATGGCCCGTGGACCGGTCGAAGCGGCCGGATACAGGCGGCGCAATACAGACTTCAGGGTAGGGTACGCCAGGCTTCGCACGAACGGTCGAGCAAGCACCCGCTCGATCCTAGGTTGCGAATCACAATGCATCTTGAAGTGGCAGACATGCAGGGCAAGCACTCTGCTTTCGGGCTGGCAGGAAAGCGGACGACGCCATGAGCGGCGTGTTGGAACAGGAATCGCTCTTTCTCACGGATCTCGGGCGCCGCGTCAGGCACGCGCGCACCGTGCGTGGCTTGTCGCGCAAGGTGCTGTCCCAGACCTCGGGCCTCTCCGAGCGCTACATCGCGCAGCTCGAGGGCGGACAGGGCAACGTCTCGATCATCCTGCTGCGGCGGGTCGCCAACGCCATGGGCGTGCGCCTCGACGATTTGATCACCGGCAATGACGGCCTGCCCGACTGGCCCGTGGTGCGCGACCTGCTCGGCCAGGCGAATCCGGCCCAGATCGCCGCCGCCAAGGAGGCGCTCTCCGGCGGCAGCCGCTCCGAATCGAGCGGGCGCCTGCGCGTCGCGGTGATCGGACTGCGCGGCGCCGGCAAGTCGACGCTCGGCAAGCTCGCGGCCGAGCGCCTGGGCTGGACTTTCGTGGAGTTGAACGCCGAGATCGAGCGGGAGAACGCGCTCTCGGTGCAGGAGATCTTCGCGATCTACGGCCAGGAGGGCTACCGCCGCCTGGAGCAGGCGGCCCTGCGCCGCCTCACCGAGCATCCCGGCCCGCTGATCCTGGCGACGAGCGGCGGCATCGTGGCCGAGCCGCTGACCTACGACCTGCTGCTCCAGGCGTTCTACACGGTCTGGCTCCGCGCCCGGCCGGAGGAGCACATGAGCCGCGTGCGCGAGCAGGGGCACCTCGCCACCACCGGCGACCATGCCTCGGCGATGCAGGAGCTGCGGGCGGTGCTGGCGAGCCGGGAGCCGCTCTACGCCCGGGCCTCGGCCACGGTCGACACCTCCGACATCCCGCTCCAGACCATGGTCGACCGCCTCGTTTCGACGATCGAGGCGCGGTTCGGCGAAGTGGCCGTCGCCGGCTGAAACAAGCCCGCGCCCGCGACGGAACCGCTGACAGCGACAAAGGCGCGGCCTCTCCCGCACGCCTGCCACCCTTGATCGCTGCGCTGCGGCGCACCACGCTATGGTAGGCGCCGTCACGGGCGGCCACTTGCCGGAACGCACGATGCCCCAGACCAAGCGCCCCGCGCATAGCTCACCCTGTAGGACGACGTGCTAGGATGACCCGCAACGGCGCGGTCGTTCACCGCGTCGGCCGGGATGCCGGAGCTTCGCCGCAGCGCCCGGCTCCACCCGGCCATGAGGCCGGATCCGCGGCAGCGAAGCGCGCACCAGACACCTCGATCGCGAGCCACCGTTCATGAGTGCCAGTCCAGCCCTCAGCCCAGCCTTCGGCCGCGACGCAGGGGACCTCGCCGTCTGCGATCCGGTCTGGTCGCGGCTGCGCGCCGAGGCCGAGGACGTCTTGCGCACGGAGCCGCAGCTCGCCTCGTTCATCGTCGCGACCATCCTGAATCACGCCACCTTGGAGGGCGCGGTCGGCCACCGGGTCGCGGCCCGGCTCGGGCACCCGTCGCTGCCCGCCGAACTGGTCGCGCACGCGTTCCACGAGGCGATCGCGGCCGACCCGACCATCGGAGACGCGTTTCGCGCCGATATCGGGGCCGTGATCGACCGGGATCCCGCGACGCTGCGGGCCCTGGAGCCCGTCCTGTACTTCAAGGGCTTCCACGCGCTCCAGGCCTACCGCCTCGCCCACCACGTCTGGACCCGGGGGCGGCGCGACCTCGCGCTCTACCTGCAGAGCCGGGTCTCCGAGGTGTTCCAGTGCGACATCCACCCGGCCGCCCGCATCGGCCGGGGCGTGTTCCTCGACCACGCCACCGGCCTCGTGGTCGGCTCGACCGCGGTGGTCGAGGACGACGTCTCGATCCTCCACGGGGTGACGCTGGGCGGCACCGGCAAGCAGCGCGGCGACCGCCACCCCAAGATCCGCCGCGGCGTGATGATCGGCGCCGGCGCCAAGATCCTGGGCAATATCGAGGTCGGCGCCTGCGCCCGGGTCGCGGCCGGCTCCGTGGTCCTGCGGCCGGTCCCGGCCAACACCACGGTGGTGGGTGTGCCGGCCCGCGTCGTCGGCACCGCCGGCTGCGACGATCCGGCCCGGGCCATGGACCAGCTGGTCGCCCTCGATCAGTTCATCCACGTGGGCGACGGCATCTGACCCACCGTCGCCGCGCTCGGCCGATGCGCTTGCTGCTCCGCCGCGGGCGTGGCAAGCCCTCCGCCGATCCGGGGCGCCAACGCCGACAGGGGAGGCAAGACAGCGTGACCAAAGCCGAGACCGCGAAGCTGCAGGATTACCTGCGCCGCAAGTTCGCCAACAACAACATCCGCCTGACCGCGATGAAGACGGGCGATACCGCCGAGGTGTTCATCGGCGAGGAGTCGATCGGCGTGATCGCCGACGACAAGGAGGACGGCGACGATTCCTTCGTCTTCCGCATGGCGATCCTCGACATCGATCTCGAGGACGAGGCCTGAGGCACGGCCCGCGGGCCGGGTTCCACCGGCCCGCGCCTGTACACAGGTTAACGCTAACCCGGGCGATTGCTTAACATCCGGTAAATCGTATGGCTAAACTCCGCGCAACCTGTTTAGGAGCGCGAATAATGGTCCTCACGCCCGCCGCCCTGGAGTCGATCCGGACGCTGTGCATCGGCCTGGCGCTGTCCGGGCTGATCGCCAGCGCCTTCGAGTTGTTCGCGGCGCGGCGGGCGAGTTTCAGCCTGCTGGAGCGGGGCGGCCTGCCCGCGGTGGCGGCCCTGCCGATGCTAGCCTTCTCGGCCCCCTTCATCATCCTGCGCAACACCGTGCGCGGCCGGAGGATCGAGGGCCGCCCGATGCCGTTCGTGATGCTGGCGACCGTGATCGCCTGCGGCTGGGGCCTGCTCTCGGGCCGGGTCGCCCTCGATCTGGCGGCGATGCTGGTCGGGGCGTGAGACCGCGGCAGACCGGGGCCGCACGCGGGCGTCCAGCCGCTTGAAAGCCCGGACGCGTCCGATGGCGGGCCCCTGTGGAACGGAGCCGGAGGCGAGCCGCTGCCGCTCATCGCCCTCGAGGCACCCTGCCTGCTGCGCACGCTCGCCTGCGAGCACCTGGACAGGCACGGATTGAGCTGGCGTATCGCCTTCGTCAGTCCGAGCCTCGGAGGCCTCTGGGCGGCCACGGTGGCCGGCCTGGGAATCGCTGTGCGGACCCCGATCGGCCTGCCCTCCTCGGTCGCCATGCTCGAGGCCGCCGGGCATGGTCTTCCATCCTCGCCGTCCCTGGGCCTCATGCTCCGCCGGTCCGACCGGGGAGCCAGCCCGCGCGTCGACGATCTCGCCGCCGCCATCCGGCAGGCCCTGCGCGAGGCTCGCGACGACGCCTGGCTGCCGCCCTGACGCGCCGGGGTCGGCCCCCATGTCCGGCGGTTTTCCCGATGGGTCGGGTCGACTCGCTGGGGTGGACTGCCCTCCGCCTCGGCGAGCGCGCGGTTCACGGCTCCGCGGTGGCCACCTGGGCGGCGCCCTCCTTGCCCTCCAGCGAGACCCAGGCCTGACCGTCCTGGCCCGCGCGCTTGATGAAGCTGTAGCCGGTGCGCCGCCACGGGCGGATCGCGTCGGTCTTGTTGTCGAGGATGAAGTCGCCGTGGTCGGTGCGCACCGTCAGCACCGCGTGGCCGGCATTGGTCTCGTCGATCACGACGGTCATCAGCAGGGCCCGCCGCGAGAGGCCGCGCTCGGCCAGCATCCGGCGCTTCAACAGCTGGTAATCCTCGCAGTCGCCGAAGCCGTCGTCCGGGAAGTCCCAGCGATCGACGACGCCCCAATGCGCCTGATCGGTGATCGGCCGGATGCGCGCGTTGACCCGGCGGTTGACGCTCCGGAGGGTCCGCCACACCGCCACGGTGAGCGGGATTGCGGCGGGCTGCGCGACATCGAGGGTACATTCCTCCGGCAGGCGCCGGCAGAACTCCGTCCAGCCCGCGATCGCACCGACCGGGCCGCTGGCTTCGGGAGCCGGAGTGCCATCGGGGAGGTTCAAGCGGGCATGGGCGCGGGTGTTGGCGCCCCCGAGCATCAGGATCGTGCCCACCAGAGCGAGGCTCGCGGCCTGCCGGGCTCGGCGCAGCGGAGCGGACCATCCGCGCCAGTGGGGCGCCAGGAACGCGAGAGCCGGAATCCCACCATCCGCGTGCCGCATGGATCACGCCCCATCGCCCGATGATGACGGGAGGGTGACACGCGGGCGTGCAACGCACAATGGTTAAAGACGAGGCGATAAACGCGCGAGCCTTCGGATCGGTTCCCATTGAGGGCTGTGTAGCATCCGCGTTGCTGCAGCCCGGAGCATGCGCTGGCGGAATGGCCGCCCTGCTCCCCTCTGGAAAGCCTTGATTCGACCGAGCTTTGCCGGCTTGAGACAGGGGTGGCCCGCGGCGAGATTCGCGGGCGGATCGATCACCTCGCAAGAACCCAGCCATCCCCCAATGGGATCGCCCCATGCCAGAGAAGGATTTCACGATGCAGCCCGCCATCCAGCAGGTGATCAGAGCGCTCGCCGAGGATGGTCGGGCCGGTGCCATCGGCATCGCCGAGCACGCCGTGGAAGCCTACCTGGCCGGCTCGCCCACCGAGGGCGACCGTGCCCTGTCGCGCGACATCCTGGTCCGCGACCTCGCCAGCCTTCGGGGCATCGCCCCGCACCTCGCCGGCTTCATCGGCCGGGTCGAGACCTTCGTGGCCACCCTTGCTCAGCCGTCGCTGAGCCGCGCCGCCTGAACGGGCTCTTTCGAATCTAGGTTTCGAGGTCCGGGGCTCGGGTGTTCCGGGTCCCGAGGGCGGGCAGCGCACTGTCGGACACGCCTTACGGCGCGTAGCCGGTGCATGCAGGCCCTCGATACAATTCCGTCATCCCGGGGCCGCGAAGCGGAGCCCGGGACCCAGACCCGCCGTAACATCCGGATTTTTCGCCGTCGGCGGCTCTAAATCCTAGGCTCGCCTCCGACGCCGCGGGATGACGGAGTGCTGTTTCTGCCTTGGACGTCGGGCAGCCGTGGCGGGACGGTCGCATTGCCACGCGTTTCCCGATCCCGCGTCGCCGCCCCTGAACCTCGCCACAGGGCCGAGCCTTCTGGGCAACCGCGACCGGCTGGAGATCGAAATCCCGATCAGCGGTTGGCGGTGGTGACCGGCGAGGTGACGCCGCCGAGCGAGACCCACGCCGTCGCATCCTGGCTCTCGCGCTTGATGAACACGTAGCCGGTCTTGTGCCAGGCCTCGATCACGCTGGTCTTGTTGTCGAGGATCAGGTCGCCGCGGTCGGTGATCAGGGTCAGGACGGCGTGGCCCTCACCCTTCTCGTCGATCACCACGGTCATGCGCATCGCCCGGCGGGGCAGCCCGGCCTCGGCCAGCAGGTGGCGCTTGAGCAGCTGGAAGTCTTCGCAGTCGCCGATGCCGTCCTCGGCCAGGTCCCAGCGGTCGGCGACATGGAGATGATCCATGTCGGTCATCGGCTCGACCGTCCTGTTCACCCGGCGGTTGACCGAGACGATGGTGGCCCAGACCGCCGGGGTCAGGGTGATGCGCGCCGGCTCGCTCCGGTCCACGGCGCATTCCGCCGCGTAGGACTGGCAGAACGTCACCCAGGCCGCGATCGGCCGCGCGTCGCTGAGCACCTTCGCGCCGGATTCCACCGGGAGGCTCGCCAGGGTCTGGGCCTCCGCGGTGGCCGCGAGGCCGAGCAGCACCAGCGCGCCGGCGAGCGTCACCCGAACCGTCTTGAGAAGCCCCGCGCCCATCGAACCCGTCCTCGTTGTTGAAGACAGGATTGCGCCGCAGAGCCTCCGCGGGGCTGAAGCGGATCCGCGCAATTTTATCGATTCGCCCGCCGCGGCGGGCTCTAGCGCGACAACGTCGACGGGGGACTTGGGAACATCGGCAAATCCGTGGCTTCCGGTTCGGAAACCGGAAACCTTGAGGGCCCCTTACGGCCCCGGCACCCCCGAATCACCCCGCCGTCTGGTCGAGCTTGCGTTCCGTCTCGCCCTTCAGCTCGGGAAAATCCGCCTGCGTATAGGCCCGGCCCCGGTGCGGGTCCTCGGTGACGCCGTCATGCTCCAGCCGGCGCAGCTGAACCCGGCGGATCTTGCCCGAGATGGTCTTCGGCAGCTCGGTGACGAATTCGAGACCGCGCAGGCGCTTGAACGTCGCCAGCCGGGCATTGGTGAAGCGGAAGATGTCCAGCGCCGTCTCCGGGCCGGCCGAGGCGCCCGCCACCAGCGAGACGTAGGCCTTCGGGATCGTGTGGCGCATCGGATCAGGGATCGGCACCACCGCGGCCTCGGCCACGGCCGGATGCTCGATCAGCACGCTCTCCAGCTCGAACGGGCTGATGCGGTACCCCGACGACTTGAACACGTCGTCGGCCCGGCCCACGAACGTGTAGCAGCCCTGGTCGTCCACGAAGGCGACGTCGCCGGTGCGGTAGAGCGCGCCCTCGGCCCCCGACAGGGTGCCGGTGCCGTCGTCGTAGCCCTGCATCAGGCCGGCGGGGCGGTGCGTCCCGAGTTCGAGGCAGACCTCGCCTTCGCTGGCCGGCGCGCCGTCGGCGTCGAGCACACGCACGCGATAGCCGGGCAGCGGCCGGCCGAGGGCGCCTGGCACCACCGGCTGGCCGGGGGTGTTGGCCATCAGGGCCGTGGTCTCGGTCTGGCCGTAGCCGTCGCGGATCGTGACGCCCCAGGCGTCCTTCACCCGCTCGATCACCTCGGGGTTCAGCGGCTCGCCGGCGGCGCAGACCTCGCGCAAAGCCAGCGTCCGGCCGGTCAGGTCCTCCTGGATGATCATCCGCCAGACGGTGGGCGGCGCGCAGAGCGTGGTGGCGCCGGTGCGCTCCAGCTGCGCGAGCAGGGCGGAGGCGTTGAACGGGGCCTGGTTGATCACCAGGATGGTCGCGCCGGCATTCCACGGTGCGAAGAACGACGACCACGCGTGCTTGGCCCAGCCGGGCGAGGACACGTTGCAATGCACGTCCCCGGGCTTGAGCCCGAGCCAGTACATCGTCGAGAGCGCTCCGACCGGATAGGAGCGGTGACTGTGGCGGACCAGCTTCGGCTTCGCGGTAGTGCCGGAGGTGAAGTAGAGCAGCAGCGGGTCGTCGGCCGCGGTGGGCCCGTCGGGCGTGAAGGTCTCGGGTGCGCCGGACGCGTCGTCGAAGGCGCTCCAGCCCGCCGTCGCCGCGCCGGTGACGATGCGGATCGCCTCGCCGGTCTCCAGCCCGGCGAAGCGCCCGAGCTGCTCCGGCCCGGCCACGATCGCCCGGGGCCGGCCGCGGGCCAGGCGGTCGGCGAGTTCGTCCGCCGTGAGCAGGGTGGTGGCCGGGATGACCACGGCCCCGAGCTTCATCGCGGCCAGCATGGTCTCCCACAGGGCCGGGACGTTGCCGAGCAGCAGGAGCAGGTGGTCGCCGCGCTTGAGCCCGAGCCCGCGCAGGTGGTTGGCGACCTGGTTGGACCGGCGCGCCATCTGCCCGAAGGTCAGGCTCTGCTCGGCGCCGCCGGCGGCCTCGACGATGTGGAGCGCGCTGCGGTCGCGGCTCTCGGGGGCTGCGAGCTCGGCGTCGAACCAGTCGAGCGCCCAGTTGAACGGCACCGGGTCCGGCCAGGCGAAGGCCGAAACCGCCGCCGCGTAGTCGGTGCGATGGGCCAGCAACAGATCGCGGGCCTCCCGGAAGCTGGGCATGGTCGTTCCCCCCGTCGTTCTTGTTCGGCCGGCAGATCCGGCCGCATCCCGCCCTCAGGCGGGAATCAGGTCCTCGCCGGCCTGGCCGCGCGCGAGGCGCTGCACCATGCCGGCGTGGAAATGGCGGATCTCCTCGGCGATCGCCTCCACCGCGCGGCCGTTGCGGGGAAAGTCGTCGGCGTTGAGCCCGATCAGGCCGGCCGTGTAGCCGGTCTCGTTGTTCTCGAACGGGTCGGCATAGAGCCAGGTCCACCAGTCCCGCGCCGGGACGAGGCTCGCGCCGGGCTTGACCCGCAGCGCCGCCAGGAACCGGAAGTGCCGGACCAGCTCCTTGCGCCAGACCGCCCGGGTCTCCGGAGCCACGTCGAAGGCCAACAGCTTCACGAGATGCTCGTTGATGGTCTCCTCGCGCCCGCGCACCTTCTGGGCAACGATCGCGCGTGGGAACGCCATCTCGAAGCGCGCTTCGCTATCGCGGTCCAGGACGTCCATCGCCCATCCTCGCTCAGGTGTTCTCGAACCGGGCCGGCCGCTTCTCCACGAAGGCAGCCATGCCCTCCTTCTGGTCCTGGGTGGCGAACATCGCGTGGAAGACCCGGCGCTCGAAGCGCACGCCCTCGGTCAGCGTGGTCTCGTACGAGCGGTTGACCGCCTCCTTGGTCATCATGGCGATCGGCAGCGACATGGACGCGATGATCTCGGCCGCCTTGAGCGCCTCGTCGAGCAGCCGGTCCGCCGGGACCACCCGCGAGACCAGGCCGGCGCGCTCGGCCTCGGCGGCATCCATCATCCGGCCGGTCAGGCACATCTCCATGGCCTTCGACTTGCCGACGAACCGCGTGAGCCGCTGGCTGCCGCCGATCCCCGGCATGACGCCGAGCTTGATCTCGGGCTGGCCGAACTGCGCCGTGTCGGCGGCCAGGATGAAGTCGCACATCATGGCGAGTTCGCAGCCGCCGCCGAGCGCGTAGCCCGCCACCGCGGCGACGATCGGCGTGCGCACGGACGTGAACCGCTCCCAGTCGGCGAAGCGGTCCTGCGCATACATCTCGGCGTAGGTCGCGTGCTGCATCTCCTTGATGTCGGCCCCCGCCGCGAAGGCCTTGGCCGATCCGGTGATGACGATGCAGCCGACGCCCGGATCGGCATCCGCCTCGGTCGCGGCCCGGATCACCTCACGGGTGAGCTGCGCGTTGATGGCGTTGAGCGCCTTCGGGCGGTTGAGGGTGATGAGCAGGACCCGCCCGCGCGTCTCCGTCAGGATCGTCTCGTACGCGTCCATCACGACTCACTCCCCGATCCGCGAAGCATACGGATGATCGCGGAAAAGTCCTCTCCCCCGTGGCCCAGGCCCTCGAACAGCCCGTAGATCTGCGCGGCCTCCGCCCCCAGCGGCGTCGCGGCCCCCGACGCGAGGGCGGCGGCCTGCGCCAGCCGGAGATCCTTGAGCATCAGCGCGGCGGCGAAGCCCGGCTTGTAGCCGGAATTCGCCGGCGAGGTCGGCACCGGGCCCGGGACCGGGCAATAGGTGGTCAGCGACCAGCACTGGCCGGAGGAGACCGAGGCGACGTCGTAGAGCGCCTGATGCGACAGCCCGAGCTTCTCGCCCAGCGCGAAAGCCTCGCTGACGCCGATCATCGAGATCCCGAGGATCATGTTGTTGCAGATCTTGGCCGCCTGCCCGGCGCCGGCCGCGCCGCAATGGAACACGTTCTTGCCCATGGCCTTGAGCAGCGGCTCGGCACGTCCGAAGGCGTCCTCGCTGCCGCCGGCCATGAAGGTCAGCGTCCCGGCCTTGGCGCCCCCGGTGCCGCCGGAGACCGGCGCATCCACGGAGAGGCAGCCGCGCGCCTCGGCGAGGCCGTGGGCCTTGCGCGAACTCTCGACGTCCACGGTCGAGGAATCGATCAGCAGGGTGCCGGCCGGCAGGGCGTCGGCGAGCTGGGTCCAGACCTCGACCACGTGACGCCCGGCGGGCAGCATGGTGACCACCACCTCCGCGCCCTCGGCGGCCTCCAGGGCCGAGCCCGCCACCGCGACCCCCGCGGCACGGGCCGCCTCCAGGGAGGCCGGCGCGAGGTCGAACCCGCGCACCGCGTGCCCCGCCTTCACGAGGTTGGCCGCCATGGGGCCGCCCATGTTGCCGAGACCGATGAACCCGATGGTCTGTGCCATCATACCCCTCCCGTTCGCTTGTTACTGCCCCCCCAACCATCCCCTCATCCTGAGGTGCGGCGAAGCCGCCTCGAAGGAGGGCTCCAGGGATCGCGCGGCGACTGGAGGGCTCCTTCGAGGCCCGGCGATCCTATGGATCGCTGGGCACCTTAAGGGTGAGGTGGGTGGTGGCAGAGGCCGCGCTCACATCACACCGGCCCCGTGCGCGAGCCCGGAAAAACCGGGTCCGCCCGCGTCTCCAGCCAGCGGGCGATGCAGGCCGGATCGACCGCGTCGAGGCGCGGCGGGTTCCAGCGTGGAGACTTGTCCTTGTCGATCACCGCGGCGCGGATGCCCTCGCGGAAATCGCCCTCCTCCAGCAGCGCCAGCGAGGCGTGGAACTCGCGCTCCAGACAGGCTTCGAGGTTGGGCGAGCGCCGGCCGAGGCGCAGCAGGCAGAGCGTCAGGACCAGGCTCGACGGGGACTTGGCCAGCAGGGTCTTCCGGGCCGCCGCCGCGAAATACGAGCCGTCCGCCGCCAGGGCAGACAGGATCTCGTCGACCATGTCGAAGGCGAAGCACCGGTCGATGAGTGCGCGATGCTGCGCCAGGGGCGGTTCGCCGGGGTCGCGCGCCAACCGGCCGAGCACGTCGCGCACGCCCGCGTCGCCGGCCTCGGGCTGCAGAGCCGACAGCGCGTCGATCAGGTCGGGCAGCGCCTGCACGGGCACCAGCAGGTCGGCGAGCCCGCAGTAAATCGTATCGGCGGCGCCGACCGGCTCTCCGGTCAGGCCGAGATAGGTGCCGACCTGTCCGGGCGCCCGGGGCAGCAGCCAAGTGCCGCCGACATCCGGCAGGTAGCCGATGCCGGTCTCCGGCATGGCCACGCGCGAGCGCTCGGTGACGATCCGGTGGGCGGCATGCCCCGCGAGGCCGACGCCGCCGCCCATGGTGATGCCGTCCATCACCGCCACGAACGGTTTTTCATAGGCGGCGATGCGGGAATCCAGCCGGTACTCGTCCCGCCAGAAGGCTTCGGCGAAGGCGGTGCCGGCGTTATCGTAGAGGCCGCGCAGGTCGCCGCCGGCACACAGACCGCGCTCGCCCTCGCCGGTGAGCAGCACCGCGGCGATGCCGGGATCGGCGGAGAACTGGTTCATGGCGGCGTCGATCTCCAGGACCATGCCGTGGGTCAGGGCGTTCAGGGCCTTCGGCCGGTCGAGGCGCAGGCGCCCCAGCGCGCCGACGCGCTCGACGATCACATCGCTCATCAGCGTCCCCCGGTCAGCGCGCGGGCGATGATCACCCGCATGATCTCGTTGGTGCCTTCGAGGATCTGGTGCACCCGCAGGTCGCGGACGATCTTCTCGATGCCGTACTCGGCGAGATAGCCGTAACCGCCGTGGAGCTGCAGGGCCTGGTTCGCGACCTCGAAGGCGGCGTCGGTGACGTGGCGCTTGGCCATGGCGCAGAGCTGCGTGGCGGCCGGATCCTTGGCGTCGAGCGCCGCGGCGGCGTGGCGCAGGAAGGTGCGCGACACCTCCAGGGACGTGGCCATGTCGGCCAGCAGGAACTGGAGCGCCTGGAAATCCGTGAGCTTCGCCCCGAAGGCGCGCCGGTCGGCCATGTAGGCCAGGCTCTTGTCGAGGGCCGACTGGGCGCCGCCCAGGGCGCAGGCGGCGATGTTGAGCCGGCCGCCGTCGAGGCCGCTCATGGCGATCCGGAAGCCCTGGCCCTCCGCGCCCAGGCGGTTGGCGACCGGGACCCGGCAGCCGTCGAACCGCACGGCCCGGGTCGGCTGGGCGTTCCAGCCCATCTTGCGCTCCTCCGCGCCGAAGGAGAGGCCGGGCATCCCCTTCTCGACCACGATTGCCGAGATGCCCTTCGGCCCCGCCTCGCCGGTGCGGACCATGCAGACGTAGAGGTCGCTGACGCCGGCGCCCGAGATGAACTGCTTCTCGCCGGTCAGCACGTAATCGTCGCCGTCCCGCTCGGCGCGGGTGCGCAGCGCCGCCGCGTCCGAGCCCGAGCCCGGCTCGGTCAGGCAGTAGCTGGCGATCGTCTCCATGCCCATCAGGCCCGGGATCCAGCGCCGGCGCTGGTCCGCGTCGCCGTAGGCGTCGATCATCCAGGCGCACATGTTGTGGATCGACAGGAACGCCGCCACGGTCGGGCAGCCGGTGCTCAGCGCCTCGAAGATCAGGGCGGCGTCGAGCCGCGACAGGCCCGAGCCGCCGACATCCTCGCGGACGTAGATGCCGGCCATGCCGAGCGCCGCGGCGGCCCGCAGGGTCTCGACCGGGAAGGTCTTGTCCCTGTCCCAGTCCAGGGCATGCGGCGCGATGTGCTCGGCCGCGAAGCCGAGCGCCATCTCGCGGATCGCGGTCCGGTCCTCATCGAGCCCGAAACTCATGGGCATCACTCCAATAGGTCAGAACGGACGCTTCCCTCCCCCTCTGCGGGGGAAGATGGCCCCTGCGTCAGCAGGGGTCGGGACGAAGTCCCGCAAGAGGGGAGCGACGTTTCCGGACAGGTCGCGACGGGCGCGAGATCCTGCACCGTCGCGTTGCCCCTCTCCCGCCGCGCCTCCGCGCGGCACCCTCCCCCGCAGAGGGGGGAGGGTTGAAATGCCCCTACCGCATCGTCGGGATGGAGAACTCTGCCCCGCTCTTGATGCCGCTCGGCCAGCGCTGCGTGACGGTCTTGGTTTTGGTGTAGAAGCGGATCGAGTCCGGCCCATGCTGGTTCAGGTCGCCGAAGCCCGAGCGCTTCCAGCCGCCGAAGGTGTGGTAGGCGATCGGGACCGGGATCGGCACGTTGACGCCGACCATGCCGACGTTCACCCGGGCGGTGAAGTCGCGCGCCGCGTCGCCGTCCTGGGTGAAGATCGCGACGCCGTTGCCGTACTGGTGGGTCGAGGGCAGCGCCAGCGCCTCCTCGTAGTTCTGCGCCCGCACCACCGAGAGGACCGGACCGAAGATCTCCTCCTTGTAGATCGTCATGTCGGGGGTGACGCGGTCGAACAGCGAGCCGCCCATGTAGAAGCCGTTCTCGTAGCCCTGGAGCTTGAAGCCGCGGCCGTCGACGGCCAGATGCGCGCCCTCGGCGACGCCCTGGTCGATGTATCCCGCGACCTTCCGGACCGCCTCGGCTGTGACCAGCGGGCCGTAATCGGCCGAGCCGTCATGCGACGGGCCGATCTTGAGTGACTCGACCCGCGGGATCAGCTTCTCCATCAGGCGGTCGGCGGTGGCCTCGCCCACCGGCACCGCCACCGAGATCGCCATGCAGCGCTCGCCGGCCGAGCCGTAGCCGGCGCCGATCAGCGCATCGACCGCCTGGCCCATGTCGGCGTCCGGCATGATGATCATGTGGTTCTTGGCGCCGCCGAAGCACTGGGCGCGCTTCCCCGTCTGGGCGGAGCGGACGTAGATGTACTCGGCGATCTGCGAGGAGCCGACGAAGCCCACCGCGCGGATGTCCTCGTCGTCGAGGATCGCGTCGACCGCTTCCTTGTCGCCGTTGACGACGTTGAGGATGCCCGGCGGCAGCCCGGCCTCCAGGAAGATCTCGGCGATGCGCAGCGGCACGCTCGGGTCGCGCTCGGACGGCTTCAGGATGAAGGCGTTGCCGCACGCGATGGCGGGGGCGCATTTCCACAGCGGGATCATCGCCGGGAAGTTGAACGGCGTGATGCCGGCCACGACGCCGAGCGGCTGGCGCAGGGAGTAGACGTCGATGCCCGGGCCGGCGCCCTCGGTGTACTCGCCCTTGAGCAGGTGCGGGATGCCGCAGGCGAACTCGACCACCTCGACACCGCGCTGGATGTCGCCCTTGGCGTCGGGGACGGTCTTGCCGTGCTCGGAGGCGAGCAGCTCCGCCAGCGCGTCGTGCTCGCCGCGGATCAGCTCCAGGAAGCGCATCATCACCCGGGCGCGCTTCTGCGGGTTGGTGGCCGCCCAGGCCGGCTGAGCCGCCGCGGCGTTCTCGATGGCGGCCCGCATCTCGGCCTTGCTGGCCAGCGCGACCTGGGCCTGGACCTCCCCGGTCGAGGGGTGGAACACGTCGGCGAATCGCCCGCTCTCGCCGCCCACGGTACGGCCGCCGATGAAGTGCCCGATCTTGCGCATGCGCGCCTCCCTGATGTCGTGTTGGGTTTGGTTTTGGCGCAGCCTAGCAGGATCGCTTGAACGATAAAGCCGGATGCGCTTACATCCGTCGTGCATCGATGCACAGCGGGTTTGCGACCATGAGCCGGGCCGGACGCAACTGGGACGATCTGCGCTTCTTCCTGGCGGTGGCGCGCACCGGCACCCTGAGCGCCGCCGCGACCCGGACCGGCACCGAGCACACCACCGTGGGGCGTCGGATCCGCGCGCTGGAGGAAGGCCTCGGCGCCCGCCTGTTCCACCGCAGCAACGTCGGCTACGCGCTCACCGAGGACGGCGCCAACCTGATGGCCGTGGCCGAGGCCATGGAGAGCGCCTTCCTGTCCGCCAGCGCCGCCACGGAGGCCGGCGCGCAATCCGTCTCCGGCACCGTGCGGATCGGGGCCCCGGACGGGTTCGGCAGCGTGTTCCTGGCCTCGCGGATGCACCGGCTGACCGAGCGTCACCCGGGGCTGGAGGTCGAGATCATGGCCACAGCCCGGATCTTCAGCCTGTCGAAGCGCGAGGCCGACATCGTCATCGGGCTGTCGACCCCGCAGCAGGCCCGGGTGGTGGCGCGCCGCCTCACCGATTACCGGCTGTTCGTCTACGGATCCGAGGCTTACCTCACGGCAGCGCCCGCGATCGCCGGCATCCCGGACCTCACGGCGCATCCGTTCGTCGGCTATATCGAGGACATGCTGTTCGCGCGCGAGCTGAACTATCTCGGCGCGCTCGAGACGGCGGTCTCGGCGCGGCTGCGCTCGACCAACCTGCTCGCCCAGGTCCACGCGACGCTGAACGGCGCCGGCTTGTGCATCCTGCCGGCCTTCATCGCGGCGGCCCATCCCGGGCTGGCGCCGGTCCTGCCCGGGGCGGTGTCGCTGACCCGCTCGTTCCACATGCACATCCACGAGGACCACCGGAAGGCGGCCCATATCCGGGCGGTGGCGGGCTTCATCGCCGGCGAGGTCGAGGCGGCGGGCGCGCTGTTCGCCGGGCCGTCCGTGTAAGCGCCGGCGGTTTCGCGGCGGCGGCCCAAGTCCTAAGATCGACAGTTACCGGAAGGCCCGAACCGTCTCTAAGCCAAGGATCAATAACATGGTTGCCTCGATCGCCCTGCCGCGGCTGATGCGCATCGGCGCCGGCGCCTCGCGGCTGCTGCCGGAGATCCTGGGCCAGCTCGGCCTGTCCCGCCCCTTCGTGGTCACCGACCCCTATCTCGTCAGCAGCGGCCGCACCGACACGCTGCTCGAACGGCTCGCCAGCGCGGGTGCCCGCGGAACGATCTTCTCCGAGACCGTGCCGGACCCGACCGTGGCTTCCGTGGAGGCGGCGCTCGCCGCGCTCAAGGCCGGCGACTTCGACTGCGTGGTCGGCTTCGGCGGCGGCAGCCCGATGGACACCGCGAAGGCGGTGGCGGTGCTCGCCCGCCATGGGGGCCACATGCGCGACTACAAGGCGCCCCGCCTGCAGGATGAGCCCGGCCTGCCGATCGTGGCGATCCCCACCACGGCCGGCACCGGCTCGGAGGCGACCCGCTTCACCATCGTCACCGACGAGACCTCGGACGAGAAGATGCTCTGCATCGGGCTGGCCTACCTGCCGGTGGCCGCGCTGGTCGACTACGAACTGACCCTGACCAAGCCCAAGCGCCTCTCCGCCGACACCGGCATCGATGCGCTGACCCACGCCATCGAGGCCTACGTCTCGCGCAAATCCAACCTGTTCTCGGACGGGCTCGCGCTCCAGGCGATGCGCCTGATCGCGCCGAACCTGCGCCGGGTCTGGACCGACCCCAGCGACCGGGCGGCCCGGGAGGCGATGATGCTCGGCGCGACCCAGGCCGGCATCGCCTTCTCGAACGCGTCGGTGGCGCTGGTCCACGGCATGAGCCGGCCGATCGGCGCACATTTCCACGTGGCCCACGGGCTCTCGAACGCGATGCTGCTGCCGGTGGTGACGGCCTTCTCGGCCCCCGCCGCGGTGGCGCGCTACGCCGCCTGCGCCCGGGCCATGGGCATCCCCGGCCTCGACGGCGACGACCGGGCCGCCGTCAACGCCCTGGTGGCGGAACTCGAAGCCCTTAACGACGACCTCGACGTGCCCGGACCCCGGGAATACGGGATCGACCCGGCCCGCTGGGAGGCCCTGATCCCGACCATGGCCGCGCAGGCGCTCGCCTCCGGGTCCCCCGCCAACAACCCGGTCGAGCCGAGCGCGGAGGAGATCCAGGCGCTGTACCGGCGGGTCTGGGCGGCCTAATCGTCGCTGGTGAAAAGCGCTGGTCTCCTCGCCCGTACGAGCTTGTGGATTCACACATCGGGTCGGCAGAACACACGGGAGACACCGCGGCTCCCCCTCCCCCTTTGCGGGGGAGGGTGGCCCCCGAAGGGGGTCGGGAGAGGGGAGCGACGGTGCAGGAGAAAGCGCCGGCCTTCACCCCTGCGCGGCCTTCTTCCGGAAGCCGGGTTCCCCTCTCCCGACCCGGCCTGACGGCCGGCCCACCCTCCCCCGCAGAGGGGGGAGGGAGACGCGTCTGGGGTTAGCCTTGGCCCAAATCCGGCAGCGATGTGAGAATATCGTAGCCCGTGCGGGGAAGGGAGCGCGTCGCGTTCTGCAAGAGCAAGGGCCTTCAAATCCTTGACGGCCCTCGCCTCACGATAAGAGCGCCTATTACTTTGCCGCCGCCGTCAGCGGGCAGCCGCTCTCGGCCGGGCTCGCGTAGGCTTCCTTGCCCGGGATGGTCGCGAGTTGCTTGTAGAGGTCCCACGGGCCCTTCGACTCGGCCGGCTTCTTGACCTCGAACAGGTACATGTCGTGCACCATGCGGCCGTTCGGCTGCACCGTGCCGCCGTGGGCGAACACGTCGTCCACCGGGAGCGCCTTGAGCTTGGCGTTGACCGCCTCGGTCTCGTCGGTGCCGGCGGCCTTGACGGCCTTCAGGTAGGACAGCACGGCCGAGTAGGTGCCGGCCTGGATCATGTTGGGCATCCGGCCGGTGCGCTTCATGTAGCGCTGGCCGAAGGCGCGGGTCTCGTCGTTGGCATCCCAGTACCAGCCCTCGGTCAGGGTCAGGCCCTGCGCGACCTTGAGGCCGAGCCCCTCCACCTCCGAGAGGGTGAACAGCAGGGCCGCGAGCTTCTGGCCGCCCTCGACGATGCCGTACTCGGCCGCCTGCTTGATCGCGTTGGAGGTGTCCAGCCCGGCATTGGCGAGCCCGATCACCTTGGCCTTCGAGCCCTGCGCCTGAAGCAGGAACGAGGAGAAGTCCTGGTTCGAGAGCGGGTGGCGGACGCTGCCTAGCACCTTGCCGTTGTTGGCCAGCACGACGCGGCTGGTATCGGCCTCCAGAGCCGAGCCGAAGGCGTAGTCGGCGGTGAGGAAGAACCAGGTGTCGCCGCCGGCCCGGGTCAGCGCGCCGCCTGTGCCGACCGCCAGCGCCCGGGTGTCGTAGGCCCAGTGGTAGCCGTAGGGCGTGCACGCCTTGCCGGTGAGGTCGCTGGAGGCCGCCCCGGTGGTGATCGTGATCTTCTTCTTCTCGCGGGACAGGCCCTGGACCGCCAGCGCCACCGACGAGGTGGTCAATTCCATGATCGCGTCGACGCCGTCGCGGTCGTACCATTGCCGGGCGATGCCCGAGGCGATGTCCGGCTTGTTCTGGTGGTCGGCCGCGAGGATCTCGATCGGCACGCCGTCGATCTTGCCGCCGAAATCCTCCACCGCCATGCGGGCGGCCTCCACGGAGCCCTGGCCGCCGAACTGGGCATAGAGGCCGGACTGATCGTTGAGCACGCCGATGCGCAGCGCGTTGCCCGAGAAGGCGCCGGCCGCGGCACCCTGGGCGGCCGCCGGGCCCGAGCCCAGAGCCAGGGCGGTGACCAGCACCGCACCGCCAAATGTCCTGATCATGTCACTCCCCGGCATGTTTTGCCCGGATGATCCGAGCACCCGATTCTGACGCGGGTTCGGGCGAAGACTATTGCAGCCGCGGATGCTGCGCCACGGCCAGGATTGGGCCGCAGGTGAGAGATCGCGCCGGTTGTGACAGGCCCGGCAACCGCCCCGTTTCCGGACCGTATCCGACCGGCGCAGTTATAATACCTTAACCATAAGTACACGAATGGCCCCCCAGGGTCCGGGGATGGACGGCAATTCGGCCGTCTCCGGCGCGTGGCGATGCGATGAATCCAGCCCGTCTCGCCGTCCTCGGCATCGCCCTCGCAGCGGGCAGCGGGGCGGCCTTCCTGATGAGCGGCGGCGACCCGCCTCCGCCGCCGCCGGCCCCGAAGGCCGAGCAACCGCCGCCGGCCCCGACGACCGAGGTGCTGGTGGCCGCCGCCGACATGCCCATGGGCCAGGTGCTGCGGGCCGCG
The DNA here is from genome assembly GCF_054818005.1 of Methylobacterium sp. CM6246. Taxonomy (NCBI): domain Bacteria; kingdom Pseudomonadati; phylum Pseudomonadota; class Alphaproteobacteria; order Hyphomicrobiales; family Methylobacteriaceae; genus Methylobacterium; species Methylobacterium sp. CM6246. The sequence goes on along the minus strand of NZ_JBTXKY010000001.1, from coordinate 1,410,486 downwards.
GACCTGCGCTGGCAGCCCTGGCCGGATGCCGCCATGACGACCGGCTACATCAGCCGCAAGGACAACGCGAAGGCGCTGGACGAGACGGTCGGCGCCTCCGTGCGTTCGGGCTTCCTCGCCGGCGAGCCGATCCGGGCGCAGAAGCTGGTCCGGCCCGACAGCGGGTTCATGGCCGCGATCCTGCCCTCCGGGATGCGCGCGGTCGCCATCGTCACCGACAGCCGCGGCACCAACTCCGCCGGCGGCTTCATCCTGCCCAACGACCGCATCGACGTGATCCGCACCTTTCGCGACGACGCGAACTCGCGCGCCAACAACAGCGAGGTGCAGCTCTCCCAGACGATCCTGACCGATATCCGCGTCCTCGCGATCGGTCAGCTGATCCAGGAGAAGAACGGCACCAACGTCGTCACCGGCGAGACCGCCACGCTCGCCGTCACCCCCGCCCAGGCCGAGACGCTGACGCTCGCCCAGAAGGTCGGCACGCTGTCGCTGTCGCTGCGCAGCCTCGCGGATGCGGGACGCCCCCCCGAGGCCCAGCCGGTCGAAGCCCATCCGGGCGAGGCCGCGATGGCGCAGACGCCCGAACCCGGATTGACCGTCGTGCGCTTCGGCGTCGCGCGGCAGCAGACGCCGTGACCCCCATGACCGACCTGCCGACCCTCCTCCGCCCGGCGCGCGTCCTCGCGCTGCTCGCCCTGGTGGCCGGGGGCCCCGCCCTCGGGCAGGGGCGGCCGACGCTCGGGCCCGCGCCGGTGCTCACCGTCGGGTCGGCGGAGGCCGCCTCGTCCCGCCGGGTCGAGCTGACCGCGGGCCGCTCGGTGATCGTCGACCTGCCGCGGGACGCCAAGGAGGTGTTCGTCGCCAACCCGGCGGTGGCCAACGCGGTGGTCCGCTCGACCCGGAAGGTGTTCGTGATCGGCATGGCCGACGGCGCGACCTCGATCTTCATCCTCGACGTCGAGGGCCGCCAGATCGCCGCCCTCGACGTGACCGTGGCCCGGGACCTGAACCTCGGGACTTTGCGCGAACTGCTCGGCCAGAGCATCCCGGGCGGTCGCTTCGACGTGCGCTCGTCGGGCGCCTCGGTGCTGCTGTCGGGCTCGGTCAACTCCTCCTCGGACGCCCAGCAGGCGATCGACATCGCCAACGCCTTCGTCGGCCTGGGCGGGGCCGCGGCCGCCACCGGTGCGCCGAGCGGCGGCGTCTCGGCCGGGGCGCGGGGCGCGGTGATCAACAACCTGACGATCCGCAACAAGGACCAGGTGATGCTGCGCGTCACCGTGGTCGAGGTGTCCCGCACCGTACTGAAGCAGTTCGGGATCAACATGACCGGCAATTGGTCGGCGTTGAATCCGCTCGGCTCGGCGGCGTCGCCGGCCCTGACCAACAACCTGCCATTCCCGATCACGGGCGGAACGACACCCACCGGCAACCAGATCCAGGCCTCGGTCCAAGGCGCCGGCTTCTCGCTGCAGGCAACCCTCAAGGCCTTCGAGCAGGCCGGTGTCTCACGGGTTCTGGCGGAGCCCACGCTGACCGCGATCTCCGGTGAGGCGGCGAAGTTCTTGGCCGGCGGCGAGTTTCCGGTACCCTCCGCGGCATCGAGCTGTGTCGGCGGCATCTGTTCTGCGCCGGGGATCACCTTCAAGCCCTACGGTGTGGCGTTGAGCTTCACCCCCGTTGTTCTGGCCGACAACCGCATATCGATCCGCGTCGCCACCGATGTGACCGAGATCGATCCACAGAACAGCTTCAACTACACGAACGACGGCGTCACCACCGCCATCCCGGGCACCCGGGTGCGCCGCTCCGAGACCACGGTCGAGCTGCCGTCGGGCGGCGTGATGATGACCGCCGGCCTGATCCAGCAGGTCAACAAGCAGGCGATCACCGGCCTGCCCGGCCTGGTGAACTTGCCGATCCTCGGCGCGCTGTTCCGGTCCCGGGACTACCAGCGCATGGAGACCGAGCTGATGATCATGTGCACCCCGTTCATCGCCCGAGCGATGGAGCCCAAGCAGGTGACCCGGCCCGACGACAACTTCGTCGACGCCACCGACGGGCAGGCGGTGCTGCTCGGGCAGGTCAACCGCCTCTACGGCAAGGTCGGCGCCGCCCCTCTCGGGCGCACCTATCGTGGCCGCGTCGGCTTCATCGTCGAGTAGCGCCCCGCTTCCAGGACCGGATCCATGACCCGACGTTCCCTGCCCCGACGTTCCCTGCCCGCCCAGTCCAACCTCCTGGCCGCCTGCGCGCTCGGATTGCTGGCCGCCGCCTGCAAGGGCGAGCCCGCCACCACCGGGGGTATCGACCTGTCGGATTACCGGGCGCGCCACCCGATCGTCCTGGCCGACGGCACCCGCAGTCTCGACGTGTTCGCCACCGGGCCGGGCCATCTCGACCCGCGCCAGGCCGGCGACATCGACGCCTTCATGCTGGAATACCGCCGCTACGGCCGCGGCGGGATCCTGATGGAGGTGCCCCGGGGCCTGCCGCCGGCGCAGGCCGCCGCCGTGGAGCGCACGGCCGCGGCCTTGAGCCGGCGCGGCACCGAGGACGGCGTCGGCGCCCGCGAGGTCACCCTGTCGGCCTATCCGGTCGCGGCCCCCGGCCTCGCCGCGCCGATCCGCCTAAGCTTCCAGCGCATGCAGGCCAAGGTCGCCGACCAGTGCGGATTATGGCCCCAGGATCTCGGCACCTCGAACTTCGCGTCCGATTACGGCAACCGCCCGAGCTGGAATCTCGGTTGCGCCACCCAGGCCACGCTCGCCGCCCAGGTGGCCGATCCCGTCGACTTGGTGCGCGGCCGGCCGGAGGGCCGGATCGACACGGTCAAGCGCGTCCGGGACATCGGCCAGTTGCGGGAAGGCAAGGATCCGTCAACCACATGGCGGCAAGATGGGACCAACGCCGTCAAGTCCCAAGTCACCAACTAGGACGAACGGTGCGCGCCCCCTGGTCCCCGACGCCGCGACTCGACCACGAACCCGAAAGTGCCGTCATGGCGGACCCGTCCGAGACATCCGAGCGCACGATCGCCCCGGTGCCCCGGATCACGATCCAGGCCTTCTGCGAGACCGGCGAGACCGCCGCGATGATCGAGGGCGCAGCCCTCGACCGGCGCATGCAGAAGGCCCAGGTCAAGGTCCGCATGGGCGGCGGTGCCGCCGCGATCGAGGCCTACCGGCACGCGCCGACCCCCAACGTCGTCGTCATCGAGACGCAGGGCGTGCGCTCGAAGCCGGTCGAGTGCCTCGATGCCCTGGCCGAAGTCTGCGACGAGGGCACCCGCGTCCTGGTGATCGGCCACGTCAACGACGTGACCCTGTACCGGCAGCTGATCCAGCGCGGCGTCTCCGACTACCTGATGGCGCCGGTGGATCCGCTGACCCTGATCGCGGCGATCTCCGACCTGTTCACGGCGCCGGGCGTCAAACCGGTGGGCCGCACCGTGGCGGTCTACGGCGTCAAGGGCGGCATCGGGGCCTCCACGGTGGCGCACAACTTCGCCTGGTCGGTCGCCCGCAACCAGGGCGTCCAGACCGTAATCGCCGACCTCGACATCGCCTTCGGCACCGCCTCGCTCAACTTCAACCAGGACCCGCCGCAGGGCATCGCCGAGGCGGTATTCGCCCCCGAGCGCCTGGATTCAGCCCTGGTCGAGCGGCTGCTGTCGAAGTGCAGCGACAACCTGAGCCTGCTCTCGGCCCCGGCGAGCCTCGACCGGACCATCGACCTGTCCGAGCCGGCCTTCGATTCCCTGATCGAGTACCTGCGCGCCAGCGTGCCCTGCGTCGTCCTCGACATCCCGCACCAGTGGAACGCGTGGTCGAAGCGCGTGCTCACCGCGGCCGACGAGATCCTGATCGTCGCCGGGCCCGACCTCGCCTGCCTGCGCAACGCCAAGAACCTGCTCGGGGCGCTCAAGCACGGTCGCCCGAACGACCAGCCGCCCCGGATCCTGCTCAACGGCGTCGGCATGGCCAAGCGGCCGGAGATCGGCACGGCCGAGTTCGCCAAGGCCCTGGACGCGCCGATCGCGGCCACGATCCCGTTTGAGCCGACCCTGTTCGGCACCGCTGCCAACAACGGCCAGATGATCGCCGAGATCCAGGCCGGCTCGAAGGTGGCGGAGCTGTTCAACGACCTGGCGGCGGTCACCCTCGGGCGCCCGGAGACCCGGCGCAGCAAGTCGAGCCTGCTGGAGCCGCTGCTGGCCAAGCTCGCCGGCCGCAAGGCCTCGTGATGCGCGAGACCGTCGCCGGGACGATGCCACGCGCGGGCGCCTTGGAGCTGACCCATGTTTGGTAGGCGACAATCCGGAGCCGCCCCGACGGCGCCCGCACCGGTCCCGCACGCGCGGGCCGCCGTGCCGACGGCGCCGGTGCTGCGCGACTCCGCCCCGCCGCCCAAGCCGCCGCCCAAGCCCGCCGCCCCGGTGGCGGTCGAGAACCCGCGCTCCGAGGATTATTACCGGACCAAGAGCCTGATCTTCGGCGCCCTGATCGAGGCGATCGACCTCACGCAGCTCTCGCGCCTCGACGCCGAGACCGCCCGTGAGGAGATCCGCGACATCGTCACGGAGATCATCGGGCTCAAGAACATCGTCCTGTCGATCGCCGAGCAGGAAGAGTTGCTCGACGACATCTGCAACGACGTGCTCGGCTACGGCCCGCTGGAGCCGCTGCTCGCCCGCGACGATATCGCCGACATCATGGTCAACGGCGCCAACCGGACCTTCATCGAGGTCGACGGCAAGATCCAGCTGACCAATGTCCGCTTCCGCGACAACCAGCAGCTGATGAACATCTGCCAGCGGATCGTCAGCCAAGTCGGCCGCCGGGTCGACGACGCCTCGCCGATCTGCGACGCGCGCCTGCCGGACGGCTCCCGCGTCAACGTCATCGCACCGCCGCTGTCCATCGACGGACCGGCGCTCACGATCCGCAAGTTCAAGAAGGACAAGCTGACCCTCGAACAGCTCGTGCGCTTCGGGGCGATCTCCCCGGAGGGTGCCGAGGTCCTGAAGATCATCGGCCAGTCGCGCTGCAACGTGGTCATCTCGGGTGGCACCGGCTCGGGCAAGACCACGCTGCTGAACTGCCTCACGGCCTTCATCGAGCACGACGAGCGGGTCATCACCTGCGAGGACGCGGCGGAGCTGCAGCTCCAGCAGCCCCACGTCGTCCGCCTGGAGACGCGCCCGCCCAACATGGAGGGCCAGGGACAGGTCACCATGCGCGACCTCGTCAAGAACTGCCTGCGCATGCGGCCCGAGCGGATCATCGTCGGCGAGGTCCGCGGCCCCGAGGCCTTCGACCTGCTGCAGGCGATGAACACCGGCCATGACGGCTCGATGGGCACGCTCCACGCCAACAGCCCGCGCGAATGCCTGTCGCGCATCGAGTCGATGATCTCGATGGGCGGGTTCACGCTGCCGTCGAAGACCCTGCGCGAGATGATCTGCGGCTCGATCGACGTGGTAATCCAGGCCATGCGCCTGCGCGACGGCTCCCGCCGCATCACCCACATCACCGAGGTGCTGGGGATGGAGGGCGACGTCATCACCACGCAGGACATCTTCCTCTACGACATCGTCGGCGAGGACCCGAACGGCAAGCTGATCGGGCGCCATCGCTCCACCGGCGTCGGCCGGCCGAAATTCTGGGAGCGCGCCCGCTACTACGGCCTCGACCGCCGGCTCGGTGAGGCGCTCGACGCCGCCGAGATCGTCGACGGGGCGTGACCATGGCGGATTCGTCCCAGCTCCCGCTCGCCGCCGGCCTGATCGGCATCGCCGTGGCCGCCGTGGCCTACGTGGCGGTGCTGCCGCTGCTCGGCGGTCAGCGCCGGGCGAGCAAGCGGTTGAAGTCGATCGGCGTCACGGCCTCCGGGGCGGCGGTGCGCGGGGTCGCGGTCAACCGGCGGGAGCAGGTCGCCAAGACGCTGAGCGAGATCGAGGCGAAGGCCAAGAACGCCAACACGGCGACGCTGGAGCTGAAGCTCGCCCGCGCCGGCCTGAGCTGGACCAAGCGGACCTTCTACACGGTCTCGGGGGGCTGCGCCGCGATCCTCGGCCTGCTGCTGTTCATCGTCACGGACAGCCCGGTGGCGGCGGCCGGCGCTGCCTTCGCGGGGGGCTTCGGCGTCCCCGCCTGGCTGCTGCGCCACCTGCGGCTCCGGCGCATCGCGAAGTTCAACAAGGAGTTGCCCAACGCGGTGGACGTGGTGGTGCGCGGCATCCGCACCGGCATCCCCGTCGGCGACTGCTTCCGCATGGTCTCGCGCGAGGCCGAGGAGCCAGTGCGCAGCGAGTTCCGGACGGTGATCGAGACCCAGGCGATGGGTCTCTCGCTCGGCGAGGCGGTCTCGCGCCTGTTCGAGCGGGTGCCGACCGCCGAGGTCAACTTCTTCGCGATCGTGATCAACATCCAGCAGCAATCGGGCGGCAACCTGTCGGAGGCGTTGAACAACCTCTCGGTGGTGCTGCGCGACCGGGCCAAGATGCGCGGCAAGGTCCAGGCGATGAGCATGGAAGCCAAGGCCTCGGCCTCGATCATCGCGTGCCTGCCCTTCGGCGTGGCGGGCATCACCACGCTCACCAGCCCGGATTACATCTCGCTGCTCTGGACGACGGATGTCGGCACGATCGCGCTGGTGGGGGCGGCGATCTGGATGTCGATCGGCGTCTTCACGATCAAGAAGATGATCGCCTTCGACTTCTGAGCCCCGTTGGATCCGGATCCCGTCCCATGATCGACGCCATCGCGGAGAAGCTGTTCGATCCCCGCTTCATGGGCACGCTGCTGACCGCCGTCGCGGCGGGCGCGACCGCCTTCGCGGTGGCACAGCCCTTCTTCGAGTCGGACAAGCTCGCCAAGCGGATGAAGATCGTCAGCGACGAGCGCGAGCTCATCCGGCGGCGGGAGCGCCAGGCGGACCGGGCCCGGCCGAACGACCGGGCGACCCTGCGCGTGGCGCCCAAGGCCTACATGAAGTCCATCGTCGACCGGTATCAGCTGCACCGCTGGCTCGGCACCGATACCGCCAAGCGCAAGCTGATGATGGCGGGCTATCGCGGCCAGGGCGCCGAGACGACGTTCCTGTTCTTCCGCCTGATCGTCCCGGTGGCCTCGGTGATCGCGGCCGTATTCTACCTGTTCGTGCTCGAGGCGATCGACGCCACCTACCTGATGCGGATCGGGATGGTGATCGGCGCGGCCTATATCGGCATCAAGGCGCCGGAGCTGTTCCTGGTCAACACCGCCAAGAAGCGGCAGGCCGAGATCAAGCGGGCCTGGCCGGATGCCCTCGACCTGACGCTGATCTGCGTCGAATCGGGGATGGCGGTCGAGAACGCGTTCCGGAAGGTCAGCACCGAGATCGCCACGTCCTCGGTGGTGCTGGCCGAGGAACTCGCCCTGATGACGGCCGAGATGTCGTTCCTGCCCGACAGGCGGCAGGCCTACGAGAACCTGTCGCTGCGCACCGGGCTGGAGCCGGTCAAGTCGGTCGCGACCGCCCTGATCCAGGCCGAGCGCTACGGCACGCCGATCGGCCAGGCGCTCCGAGTGCTGAGCCAGGAGAGCCGCGACCAGCGCATGAACGACGCGGAGAAGAAGGCGGCCAGCCTGCCACCCAAGCTGACTGTGCCGATGATCCTGTTCTTCCTGCCGGTGCTGTTCGTCGTCATCATCACGCCCGCCGTCATCCAGGTCATGCGGACGCAGTGACGGCCAGCGCGGAACCTGATCGATCAGACGCTCAGCGGATACGGCCGGGACGGGTCGGCTCGAACACGATGCGCCGGTGGAACGCGCACCAGCTCTTGCCGTCTGAGACCGGCGCGCCGCAGCAGACGGCGCGGTCGTTCGGCTCGCCGATGATGTACTTGCACACGAAGGCACCGGATTGCGCGAAGGGCACGCGCAGGTCCGCCGACGGCTCCTGGACGCCCTCGGCATCACCGATCTGAGACATGCGGACGAGTTGATTCATGGGGGTGATCGGCTCAATAAGCAGGCTGCACGGTCGGCGCGGGCGCCTCGGCAGAGAGGGAGGATCGAACGCTCCTCCTTCAGGCGGCGGCCCCGTCTCGCGTGTCCGGGACTGGCGTCTCGCGGAACGGCATCGGGGGCGACCCGCCCGAGCCGGCCTCGACGGCTGGCGCGGTGAGCGTCATCGTGTTGTCGTAACTGGGGTTACAACGATTGAAAACAAGACCAGCGTGCATTCGCTGCATCGGACCACGGTGCCGGGTGCGTAGCTGGCCGCGGGATTGCGGCCCCGCGCCGGTCCCCCCGGGGGCCTGACGAAACCGTCCGACCGCGAAGTCTCCGGCCGGCGACCGGGCGTGCAACAGGCTCCGGCCTGTGGTTTGGTGGCCCCTCGCGCGAACAGAGCCGGATAACGGATTATGGCCCACCCGCCCCTCGTCACCCCCGAATGGCTGCACGAGCGCCTCGCGGCGCCCGACATCGTGGTGCTCGACGCCTCGTGGTACCTGCCCGCCGCCGGTCGCGACGCCGCGGCCGAGTATCGGGCCGCGCACATCCCGGGGGCTCTGCGCTTCGACCTCGACGCCATGAGCGACACCGAATCCAGCCTGCCGCACATGCTGCCGCGCTCCGACGTGTTCGCCTCGCGGATGCGGGCGCTGGGCGTCGGCGACGGCATGCAGATCGTCGTCTATGACGGCCAGGGCCTGTTCTCGGCGCCGCGGGTCTGGTGGATGCTCAAGACCTACGGGGTGCGCGACGCGCTGGTGCTGGATGGCGGCCTGCCGGCCTGGATCGCCGCGGGCTACGCCCCCGAGGACGGCGACCCGGCCCCGCGCGAGCGGCGCCACTTCACCGCCCGGCTCGACCACGGCGCCGTGGCGGACGCCAACGACGTCGCCCGGGCCCTGGAGACCGGCTCGGCCCAGGTGGTCGACGCCCGCTCGGCCACCCGCTTCCGCGGCGAGGAGCCGGAACCGCGGCCGGGCGTACGGCCCGGGCACATGCCCGGCGCGCACAACCTGCACTACGCGTCGCTTCAACGGGACGGCCGGCTGAAGAGCCCGGAGGAATTGGAGAACGTGTTCGCAGAGGCCGGCATCGATCCCGACCGGCCGATCGTGACCACCTGCGGTTCCGGCGTGACCGCGGCGATCATCGCACTGGCACTGGAGACCCTGGGCCAGCCCGCCCGGGGCCTCTACGACGGCTCCTGGTCCGAATGGGGCGCCGACACGGCACGCCCGGTAGCGACGGGCGCCTGATCGCGGTTTCGAAAGGTCGGGACCTTTTGCGGGTCGAGGGCGGAGCCCTGGTCTATCAACAGGGCTCTGCCCTGACGACCCGCCAAAGGGCTGAGCCCTTTGGGAACCCGGACATCAGGCGGTGCGCACCGTCCGGCGCTTGTCGGCGGAACTCCACTGCATCAGCCCGACCATCACCGCGATGGTGCCGAGATAGACCAGCCCCTGCAGGGCGGTCGGCCGGTCGGTGTAGCCGACCAGGGCGTGCAGCACCCGGCCCGGCCAGGAATTCTCCGCGATCACCCCGGAGCTGTTCCACAGGGTCTGGCCGAGGACATCCACCACACCGGCATTGGCCAGGAACTGGGCCGCCTGCGCGGCGAGCCCTGCGGCGAGGAAGATGATCAGCACGCTGGTGATCGAGAACACGTAGCGGCTCGGGATCGCGGCGAGGCCGAGATAGGTCACCGCGGAGAGGAGGATCCCGGCGCCGATGCCGGCGAAGGCGCCGAACTGGATGTCCGCGCCCGAGGTGCCCGACGCCACGAGGCCGTAGAGGAACAGCACGAGTTCGGCGCCCTCGCGCAGGATCGCGGCGCCGACGACGATCGAGAGCGCGGCCGCCTCGCGCTCGCCCGAGCGCACCGCAGCGCCGGCCGCCCGCAATTCGCCCGCGAGCTCCTTCCCGTGCTTGCTCATCCAGGTGTTGTGCCAGATCAGCAGCAGCACCGCGACGATCAGCACCGCGGCGTTGAGGATGTCCTGGCCGCTGCCCTCGAAGGCGTCGGAGATCTTTTCCGCGAACAGCGCCACGAGGCCGGCCCCGGCGAGGCCGCCGACGACGCCCAGCAGGACCCAGCGCATCCGCCCGGGGATGCCCCGCGTGGCCGCCAGCACGATCGAGATGATCAGGCCCGCCTCGATGACTTCGCGGAAGGCGATGATGAACGCGCCGATCATGGCGTTCTCCTCAGTTGAACGCGGACCGCGCTACCAGACCCAGAACAGAAGCACCCAGTTGGCGACCGAGAGGGTCACCGCGGAGGCGATGCAGGCCGTGGCCGCGGCCCGCTGAAGGCCACCCGCCCCGAGGCCGGCGACCCGCCAGGCCAGCCACACGCTCCAGAGGCCGGCCCCGATCAGCATGGCGGCCCGGATTTCCGACACGTACGGGATCACGATGCCGTCGCCGCGCAGGAACGTGACGGTCAGCGCCGAGAGGCCCAGGAAGACGCCGCAGCCCGCCACCGGGATCAGCGTCTGCGTCAGGTGATGGAAGCGCCGGAGCGACCATCCACCGAGCGCCACGGTCGCGAGCGCCACGATCCCCGACACCGCAAGGCCGAGAAACACGGTCGCGGCGCCGATGTAGGCCAGGAGCAACCCGCCGTCGAGGAGGGTCATCACGTCGCTGTGGTCGGGGTAGTTCGTCAGGATGAACCACGGCGCGGACATCTCCAGCGGCCATGTCGTCCCGTGCTCGATCAGCCAGGTGGCGGCCAGCTGCTTGGCCTCGACGAACCACGGGCTCGACGACCATTGGAACGCGCCCACCGCGAGGGCCAGCATGCCGAACAGGATCAGCACGGTCTGTTCCAGGCTCGGCTCGCTCCCGGCGACGTGGACGATCTCGTGGTTGGGCGAACGCAGGGCCAAGCGCACCGCGCCGCGATGGCCGCTGCAGCGGCCGCACATGTGGCAGGAGCCCGCGCCGCGCATGACCTTGACCGGAACCAGCGGGGCGCAGTTGAACGTCTCGGCGCCCTGTGCGGGCTTGGGCGAGGCGGCCCAGGCGGCGCGGTCGACCTGGAAGCTCACCGGCGCCAGCTTCGAGAGCACGGCGAAGACGCCGTTGACCGGGCAGAGGTAGCGGCACCAGACCCGCTTGTTGCGGCCGTAGAGCAGGCCCACGACGATCGCCGCGACGGTCGAGCCGCCGAGCACGGCCAGCACCGGCTTCGGATAGCCGTAGACGCTGGTCATCTGCCCGTAGACCGTGGTGCCGGCGAACGCCAGGAACGGCCAGCCCTGCCACGTGATCCAGCGCGGCACGGCGTAGCCCCGGCTCCAGCGGCTGGCGAACTCGCTCAGGGCGCCCTCGGGGCAGAGCACGCCGCACCAGGCCCGGCCGACCAGCACCATGCTCAGGAGCACGAACGGCCACCAGATGCCCCAGAACGCGAACTGCGCGGCCAGCGTCAGGTTGGTCCAGATATGCGCGGTGTTGTCGGGCAGCGGCAGCAGCGCGGGCACGATCACCAGCACCCCGTAGACGCCGACGATCACCCACTGCACGGCCCGGATCATCCAACCGTGCTGCCGCAGCCAGTCGCCGAAGCGGGCGAGCCGCTCGTCGAGCAGGTCCCGGCGCGAGGGCGCCTCCGCGAGGAGGGTCGGGGCAGTCACCATCGGGACCCGCTCACTTGGCCACCAGGGTGGCCTTCGCCTCGGGATGGAAGTCGTCGAACACCTGGTAGGTGCCGGGATCGAGGGTGCGGAACACGATCGACGAGGTCGAGCCGGCGGCCAGAGCCTTCTCGCGCTTGAGCTCCGTGCTCTCGAACTCCACCGGCGACTGCCCGGTATTCGAGATCTCCAGCTTGAACCGGGTGTTGGCCGGAACCTCGATGGTCGCCGGCAGGATCACGCCGTCGCGCATCTCCACCTTGATGACCGGCATGTCCTCGGCGCGCACGGGGAGAGCCGCGCAGGAGACGGCGAGGAACGCGGCGGCGAAGCGGACGGGGCGCGACGAGCGTGACACGGATATCCTTACGGTTCAGGAGGCGCCCGCCTTGTCAGTAGGCGCCCTTCTTGCCGACGCCGGCGAAGGTGAAGTCCTGGGTCACGTCGAAGGGCTCGAACCAGGGGCCGACCCCGGTCTCCTTGTCGACGTGGCGGCCGAAGTGACTGTCCTTGCCGGGGGGGGCCACCGTGACCGTCAGGCGGTAGCGGCCGGGACCGAACAGCTTGACGTTGTCGCCGTAATGCGGGCCGTCGTTGGCGACCATCGGCATCAGCTGGCCCGCGACCTTCTGGTCCGTGGGCTTGTCGCCGTCGAGCTTCACCGCCTCGAACCGGACGTCGAGGGCCGGCACCCAATCGCCCTCCGCGAAACCGTTCCGGTTGTCCTTGGCGGCGCGGATGTCGGTCTCGAGATGCAGGTCCGACTGCGCGGCTTGGCGCATCATGCCGGGCGGGTCCATCTCGATCGGCTGCAGGTAGACGGCCGCGACCTCGAGGCCGTTCTTGGTCACGTGCGGACCGATCGGCACCTCCTTGGCCGCGGCGGCCCCCGCCGTCGCCAGGAGGGCACCCGCAGCCAGGCCGCGGAGAATCGGGAAGAGAGTCGGAGCGCGCATGCCGATGCACATAACGCTCCCACGAGGCATTTCAAAGAGGCAAACCGGCACAGATCAAATGATAACAATTCTAATCTGACGCCATTACAGCGCTGACGAGTGATAGTTCTTGGTCTTTACCTGTAGACGTATCAAGTTTCTGCGCGTGGAGCGAAGTTATTCCGCCGGCTGTGTCCGCGCGTATCTTGACCGCCGGAGAGATGTGGAGATCGTCACGGCACTGCCATGCACGGCATCGACAATACGACGCGGGACGAGAAACGATGTGGCCTGTGGTCGAGGCGACCCGAAACGGCTTGCATGTCCGCGAACCTCATTATAGCAAGTGCTATATCTTGTCTGCGAGTCCGATGTCGCCCCGTCCCGCGCCCCTCCTCCGTGCCGCCGCCCTCGTCTTGGCCGCGCCCCTGATCGCGTCCGTTCCGGCGGCCGCGGCCGACCTCGCCGGGCGCCGCCCGGCGCCCGACCTGCCCGCCTATACCGACTGGTCGGGGGGCTATATCGGCCTCCAGGGCAGCGCGGGCGGGTCCTACGGAGCCTATAATTTCGGGCCGACGGCGATCGGGAACCGTGCGGTCCCGGCGTTCAAGAGCGGCGATTCCACCGGCCGCAGCGACCAGGGCCGCAACGCCACCACGGCGGTCGGGGGCCTGTTCGGCGGCTGGAACTGGCAGGCCGGCCCCTGGGTCTACGGAGCCGAGGCGACCCTCGACGTGGCGAACCTGAAGCGGCCGGTGCCCTCGACCATCACGTGCTTCGGGTACGAGGACGCCGACCAGCCCTTCAACATCGTGCGCGCCAAGACCGACCTGTACGGCACCCTCCGGGCCCGGATCGGCTACAGCTTCGACCGGTACCTCGTCTACGGGTCGTTCGGGCTCGCCGGCGCCAACGCGCGGTTCCTGGCGAACTACCCGGATCTCGACGCGGGCGGCCAGAACACGGCGCGTCGCGAACTCGGCTATCTCGGCTTCACCCTGGGCGCGGGCATCCAGTACGCGATCAGCGATTCGCTCGCCCTGGGGATCGACTACCGCTACATCGACCTCGGCGGCAGCCGGCGCTTCTCGCTGGGCAGCGTACCGGGGGACGACGGCGGTCCGGTCACGTCCCGGGCGCGCTTCACCTCGAACCAGCTGTTCGCGCGGCTGATGTGGTTCCCGGGCGGCCTGAAGGCTCCGCCCGATCCGGACGAGACCGCACCGCACGATCCCGACAACGGCGAGACCGGGCGCTTCTCGCTGCACGGGCAGACGACGCTGATCGCCCAGGGGGTGCCGGGCTTCCGCTCGCCCTACGAGGGTGCGCAGAGCCTGATCCCGCACCAGGCCCGGCAGACCACCACGGCCACCATCTTCCTCGGGCTCAAGCTCACCGACAGCACCGAGCTCTACTACAACCCCGAGTTCAGCCAGGGCTTCGGCCTGTCGCGGACGCTGGGCGTCGCGGGCTTCGTCAACGGAGAGGCGCAGAAGGCCGGCGCCCCGTTCCCGAAGCTGCGCTCGAACCGCTATTACGTGAAGCAGACGATCGGCCTCGGCGGCGAGACCGTGGAGGTGCCGGACGGGCCGAACCAGGTCGCCACCCGGTACGATGCGGAGCGGATCACCCTGATCGCCGGCAAGTTCGCCCTGGGCGACTTCTTCGACGGCAACGTCTACGCCCACGACCCGCGGGTCGACTTCTTCAACTGGTCGCTGTGGGGGGCTTCGGCCTGGGACTTCCCGGCCAACCTCCCGGGTTTCACGCAAGGGGTCTACGCCGAATACAACCGGCCGGAGTTCGCGATCCGCGCCGCCTACACGCAGGTGCCCAAGGAGCCGTCGAGCGACGTGCTCGATCCGCGGGTGTTCCGGCGCGCCGGCCTGAACGCCGAGTTCGAGGAGCGCCACGTGCTCCCGTGGCTCGAGCAGCCCGGCAAGATCCGCATCGGCCTGTTCTCGAATGTCGGGGTTTCGGCCAACAACCGCGAGCTCGTCACCCTCACGCAACTCGGCCTGTTCGACAACGGCAGCGATGCCGCCCTCGCGACCCGCAAGCCGCGCCGGAAGACCGGCGGCTACATCAACCTCGAGCAGGCGCTGACGCCCGAACTCGGCCTGTTCGCCCGGGCCAGCCTGAACGACGGGCGCACGGAGAACATCTCCTTCACCGACATCGACCAGAGCTTCTCCGGCGGCCTGTCGCTGAAGGGCAAGGCCTGGGACCGGCCGGACGACACGGTCGCCATCGGCACGGCGATGAACCGGCTCTCGCCCTCTCACCGCGCCGCCTTCGCGGCCGGCTATTACGGCCTGCTGGTCGGGGACGGGCGGCTCAACTACGGCAGCGAGCGGGCGCTGGAGACCTACTACGCCCTGAACCTGACCAAGTTCGTGACCCTGACCTTCGACTACCAGTTCGTGAACAACCCCGGCTACAACCGCGACCGCGGGCCGGCGCACTTCTTCGCGTCGCGATTGCACGCGGATTTCTGATCGCCGGTAGCTACTCCGCCGCCTCGCTCACCGTGGCCCCAAAAATCCCTTCGAACGCGGCGCGCAGCTGCATGTCCACCTCCGCCAGGCTCACGGGCAGGCCGAGATCGACCAAGCTCGTCACCCCGTGCTCGCGCACGCCGCACGGCACGATGCCGGCGAAGTGCGACAGGTCCGGCTCGACGTTCAGGCTGATCCCGTGGAAGCTGACCCAGCGGCGCACCCGGATGCCGATGGCCGCGATCTTGTCCTCCACCCCCGGCCCCTTCTCGGGGCGGCGCACCCAGACGCCGACCCGGTCCTCCCGGCGCTCGGCCCGGACGTTGAAGGCCGCCAGCGTCTCGATCAGCCAGCCCTCCAGGCTCGCCACGTAGGCGCGCAGGTCCCGGCTCCGGCGGTCGAGGTCCAGCATCACGTAGGCGACCCGCTGACCCGGGCCGTGATAGGTGTACTGGCCGCCCCGGCCCGTGGCGTGGACCGGGAACCGATCGGGCGCCACGAGGTCCTCGGACCGCGCCGAGGTGCCCGCCGTGTAAAGCGGCGGGTGCTCGAGCAGCCAGACGCATTCGGGCGCCGCGCCCCGGGCGATCCGCTCGACGCGCGCCTCCATCCAGGCCACCGCGTCCGCGTAGCCCACGGGCGCGTCGCTCACGCGCCAGCCCACCGGATCCGAGCCGGGCCGCGTCGGGAAGGCATGGGGCGAGACCGTGAGACGGGGCGCGTTTACCAAGGGTTCACCATCCTGCGTCGATGGTCGAAGCCTTCAACATCCGCGGCCGGCGGTTGCAAGCTTTGGGTGCACCAGGTCGGCGGCGAGACGGGATGGGCGAGCGGTGGCGGTCTTCGAGACCCTGAAGGTCGATCTGACGGTGGTGCTGGGCCGGGCCCGGATGCCGCTGCACATGCTCCTGCGCATGGGCCGCGGCGCGGTGATCGAGCTGGAATCCAGCGACAGCGACATGGTCGAGATCCTGGCCAACGACCACCCGATCGCCCGCGGCCAGATCGTGGTCACCGGCGACCGCATCTCCGTCGAGGTGACCGAGCTGATCCGCAAAGCGGCGGCGATCATCGAGCCCGGCACCACGATCGGCGACAGCGCGACGCCGTTCCTGGACGACAACTACGCGTCCGTTTGAGCGCGGCGCTTGTCGGCGGCGGATCGATCTGTTATCCGCTGCGCCGCCCGACATGACGGCGGCCCGAGGGTTTCCCCGGAGGTCGCATCGGTCGGGCGAACGGGCGGATCTTCGCGTCCGATGCGGCCATGGCGGAATTGGTAGACGCGCTAGCTTGAGGTGCTAGTCCCGCGAGGGGTGGAGGTTCGAGTCCTCTTGGCCGCACCACACGTTTGTTGTAGTGTTTTTTCTCCGATCGCTCGGCGCTCCGTCGGGTTCACGGCTTCAGCCGTTGATTGTGTCGGACCTTCGTTTTGCGGCCAGCAGCCCTGCGCTCGGCCGCAGGGGCGAACCGTTCAATCGTTGCGGGTGAACAGCGCTTCGGATCGGCGCAGGCCTTCCCCAGTCAGAACCACGCCAGCACCACGGACTTGGCCCGGCCGACCGGATCGGCGCTCGGCCCCTTCGCGTGCAGGCGGCAGAGCGACTCACAGTCGAACCCTTTCCTGGCCCGGCATCCGTGGTGGAACGTCAACCACAGACGGGCGGACACCGCCTCGGCAAGGCGCTCGTCATCGCCCGGCAGTCTCGACGCTCCGACCACGCCCACGGTGCGGGGCGTTCGTGCGAGGCTAGATGTTCGATCGCATAAAACATTGATCGTCCAATATCGGAACCATAATTTTTGTCTTCCGGCGTATTTTTTGATGTTGCTGATATAAATAATCACATCGATATCGGATAAATGCTTACACGGACACGGGAAGGACGGTTGCATCTCTCAGCCGCCTATCGATAAAATCGGGACCTTGGCTTCCGGAACCCGATTCGCATGTCCAGCGGCGCTCAACCGGCCGAACTGACCTGGCGCGGCCTCCTGCTCGGCGGCGCGCTGACGCTGCTGTTCACCGCCGCCAACGTCTATCTCGGCCTCAAAATCGGGCTCACCTTCGCCACATCGATCCCGGCCGCGGTCATCTCCATGGCGGTGCTGCGGCACCTGCCCGGCGCGACGGTGCTGGAGAACAACATCGTCCAGACTGTCGCCTCGGCGGCCGGCACGCTCTCGTGCATCATCTTCGTGCTGCCGGGCCTGGTGATGATCGGCTTGTGGCACGGGTTCCCGTGGCTCACCACTGCGGGGATCACCGCCACGGGCGGGATCCTGGGCGTGATGCTGTCCGTGCCGCTGCGCCGCGCCCTCGTGGTCGATTCGGACCTCCCCTACCCCGAGGGGCGGGCCGCCGCGGAGGTGCTGGCGCTCGGCACCCAGGGCGCCGCCGGGCAGGCGGACAGCGCGCTGGGCCTGCGCATCCTGGTCTGGAACAGCCTGGCCTCGGCCGGCTTCGCGGCGCTGGCGCAGACCCGGCTGGTGCTCGACAGCGCCGCGCTCTGGTTCCGCGTCGGCGCGGGCGCGACCGGGATCGCCGGCAACCTGTCCCTCGCGCTGCTGGGCGTCGGCCATTTGGTCGGCCTGTCGGTGGGGGCCGCGATGGCGCTCGGGCTGGCGATCGGCTGGGCCGTGCTGGTCCCGATCCTGACCGCGCAGCAGCCGATGCCGGACGTCAGTATCGAGGCCTGGGTCGGCGCGGCGTTCCGGCAGGAGGTGCGGTTCTTCGGCGCCGGCGTGATGGGCGTGGCCGCGCTCTGGACGCTGATCCGGATCGCGCGCCCGGTGCTGGGCGGCATCCGCTCGGCCTTCGCGACCGGGCGGGCGCGCCACGCCGGCGCGACGCTGGCGCTCGAGGAGCGCGACCTGCCGATCGCGGTCGTCCTCGTGGTCTCGGCGAGCCTTCTGCTGCCGATCGGCTGGCTGCTGTGGGACGTCCTCGCCGGCACGAGCCTGGAGCGCTATGGCGTCCTGCTAGTCGCGGGCGGCCTGCTGTTCGTCCTGGTGATCGGGCTCGTGGTGGCCGCCGTGACCGGCTACATGGCCGGGCTGATCGGCTCGTCCAACTCGCCCCTCTCGGGGATCGGCATCCTGGCCGCGCTGGCGAGCTCGGCGATGCTGCTGGGGCTGCTCGGCCGCGACGGGGATGCGCAGAGCGGCGGGGCGCTCGTCGCCTACGTGCTGACCGTCACCGGCATCGTGTTCAGCATCTGCGCCATCGCGAACGACAACCTGCAGGATCTCAAGACCGGCCAATTGGTCGGGGCCACGCCGTGGAAGCAGCAGGCGGCGCTGGTCGTCGGGGTGGTGTTCGGGTCGGCGATCATCCCGCCGGTACTCAACGTGCTGGCGACGAGTTTCGGCTTCGTAGGGACGCCCGGGGCCGGGCCGAACGCGCTGGCCGCGCCGCAGGCCGGCCTGATCTCGACCCTGGCCAAGGGCGTGCTATCGGGCGAGGGCAACTGGCGCATGCTGGGCTGGGGCGCGGCCGCCGGCCTGGGGCTGGTCGCGCTGGACGAGACCCTCGGCCGGCTGAAGCGTCTCCGCCTGCCCCCGCTGGCCACCGCCTTCGGGATCTACCTGCCCATGACGCTGGTCGTGCCCCTGGTGGCCGGCGCGGTGATCGGCACGGTCTACGAGCGCTGGGCGCGCCGCCGGGCCGATCCGGAGCGGGCGGTCCGGCTGGGCATCCTGACGGCGACCGGCCTGATCGTCGGCGAGAGCCTGTGGGGCGTCGCCTTCGCGCTGATCGTCTACATCGCGGGCAACGATGCCGTCCTGGCGCTGGCGGGCGATGGGTTCGCGGGCCCCGCGCTGATCGGCGGCCTGGTGCTGTTCGCGGGTCTGACGGTGGGCCTCTACCATCAGACGCGGCGCAAAGCGGCCTGAGCCTGCCCGGCATTGCGGGATCCGGCAGCGATCGCGCGAGCGATCCACCTCGGACAGGCCTAGCGGCGGCGCCGAGCCGTGCACCCAGGCGATCGGTGCCATGTCATCCCGCGCCAAGCGATGCATTGACTTCGCAGGCGCACACCCGCATATCGGCGGTGCAGCGTCAGCGGCCGTCATGGCCCGCTTGAGGGGGCTGCGTGACGGATCGGGCGCCTTCCGGCGTGATCCGGCCCCCCTCTTCATAACGTGCATGCACCCGGGCCGCCCCATCACGCGGGCTGCCCCCTGCCAACGGACCGACCAGATTTCTGCGCTGCTCGCACCGAACGCGAAGCGCCCGGCCGGCCCTGCTGCATCGGATATTTCTTTGACCCAATTCACCGATTTCGGCCTTGCCCAGCCCGTGCTGCGGGCGCTCGGCGAGGCTGGCTACGTCACGCCGACCCCGATCCAGGCCCAGGCGATCCCGCCGGCCATGGAGGGCCGCGACCTCTGCGGCATCGCCCAGACCGGCACCGGCAAGACCGCGGCCTTCGCGCTGCCGATCCTGCACCGCCTCTCGCTCTCGGACCGCCGGGCCCCGCGCCGCGGCTGCCGGGTGCTGGTGCTCTCGCCGACCCGCGAGCTCGCCAACCAGATCGCCGAGTCCTTCTCGGATTACGGGCGCCACCTGTCCTACACCACCACGGTGGTGTTCGGCGGCGTCACCATCAGCCGCCAGGAGCGGGCGCTGGCTCCGGGCGTCGACATCCTGGTCGCCACCCCGGGCCGCCTGATCGACCTGATCGAGCGCCGCTCCCTGACCCTCGAGGGCGTCGAGATCCTGGTCCTCGACGAGGCCGACCAGATGCTCGACCTCGGCTTCATCCACGCCCTCAAGCGCATCGTGAAGCTGCTGCCGGCCCAGCGCCAGAGCCTGTTCTTCTCGGCGACCATGCCGAAGAACATCGCCGGGCTCGCCAGCCAATACCTGAAGGATCCGGTGCAGGTCGCCGTGACCCCGGTCGCCACCACGGCCGAGCGCGTCGAGCAGACGGTCATCTTCGCCCATACCGGCGCGAAGCAGGCGCTGCTCGCCCACATCCTACGGGATCCGGCCATCGACCGCGTCCTGGTCTTCACCCGCACCAAGCATGGCGCGGATCGGGTCGTGCGCGGCCTCGACAAGGCCGGCATCGCCGGCGCCGCGATCCACGGCAACAAGAGCCAGCCGCAGCGCGAGCGGGCGCTTCAGGCCTTCCGGGACGGCGATTGCCGGGTTCTGGTGGCCACCGACATCGCGGCCCGCGGCATCGATGTCGACGGCGTCAGCCACGTAATCAACTTCGATCTGCCGAACGTGCCGGAGAGCTACGTCCACCGCATCGGCCGCACCGCGCGCGCCGGGGCGACCGGTCTGGCGATCTCGTTCTGCAACGACGAGGAGCGGGCCTACCTGCGCGACATCGAGCGGCTGACCCGCCAGAGCGTGCCGGTCGCCGGCTTCCCCGAGGGCTTCTCGCCGCCGTCCCGTCAGGAAGCGGCCGAGATCGCCCGCGAGGAGGAGCGTCGGCCCGAGCGCCAGCAGCAGCGTCCGGCCGGTGGCCGTCCGGGTCAGCGGTCCCGTCCGCAGCAGGGCCGTCCCCAGCAGGGCCGTCCGGAAGGCGGCCGCGGCTTCGGCGGCGGCGGCCAGGGTCAGGGTGCGCCGCGCCAGGGCCGTCCGGAAGGCGGCCGCGGCGACGGTCGCGGTCCCGCCCCGCAGGGACGCGAGGCCCGTTCGGACCGGCCCGCCCGTCCGCAGGGCGAGCGCCCGGCCCAGCAGCAGGCGCGCCCGGCGCGGGACAGCCGGCCCCAGCGGGCCGATGCCCGCCCGCGCAGCGCCGGCGGCGGCAACGGCGAAGGCCGCACCATCGGCTGGCTGGAGCGGTCGCCCCGCTCCTGACGACAGGGTTCCACGCCGGAACCACTGAGAGATCCGCAGGGCTCTGCCCTGCTCCCGCGAAAGGTCTCGACCTTTTGAGACCGGGATTCGTCTAGACCGGTACGGACGCCGCCTCGGGGAACCTCCCGGGGCGGCTTCTTTTTTGCGCGGGGCGTCCCATCTCACCGACACGTCGGACGAGAGGCTGCACCATGCGGTTCGAACTCTATCGGGATGCCAAGGGCGAGTGGCGCTGGCGCCTGCGCGCGCGCAACGGCGAGGTGATCGCGGATTCCGGAGAGGGCTACCTTCGCCGCGAGGATTGCGAGCACGGCATCGCCCTCGTCCGCCAGAGCACAGAGGCCCGCATCGAGGACATGACCACCAAGATCGCCTGATCGCGGGGTCGGCGCGGCACGCTGCGTCCCGGCGCAGCGTGCCGCCTACGGGGCCGGGATAAAAATAAACCCTGTCCGAATCTCCGTAGCGGTTACGCTGCAACGCTTCCCATCGCCCGTGCGTTGCAGCGTTTCGGACCGCCGACCGGGCTCTCGTCCCGCGTGCGGTTCGTCGTCGAAGACGCAATCACGCGAAGGGAGTCGAGACGTGCTGAGGAAATTCCTGCTCGCGGCCCTGCTGGTGCTGGGCTTTGCGGCCGCGGCGCCGCAGGGCGCATCGGCCGCGCCGGTCGGTCCGGGCATCGCCCTGCCCGCCGACGCCGCGCCGGCCGTAGCCCAGAAGGCCCAGTACTACTACCGCCGTCGGTTCTATGGCCCGCGCCCGTTCTACCGCCGTCCGTACTACCGCCGCCGGTTCTATTACGGCCCGCGCCCGTTCTACCGTCGCCCCTATTACCGTCGCCGGTTCTTCTACTGAGCGGTCCACGACGCTGACAGGCCCGGCGGCTCCCACGAGCCGCCGGGCTTTTCCATGCGCTGATTCGAGATGCGTAGCCGGTCTCCATGCCGTATAATGCAGGAACGGGACGCGCCGGCGACAGATCGGCCTGCCCGGGAGGAAACCCGATGAACGATATCGCGCAGCGCGCCGAGCCCACGGCCGCGACGCCGGACCTCTGGCAATCGATCCCGTTCGAATGCATCCTGGGCGCAGCCGCCATCTTGCTGGCGGCCGGGCTCAAGCTCGCCGGCATCCTTTCCTGACGGCGCGCGAGACAGGCGGATGGACGGCATGCAGCACGTCGCACGCGCGAACCTCGAGGGTGAGCAGGCGCCGCCCCCCAACGCGGACCTGCCGCGGGGGGACCTGACGGTCCGGACCATCGCGATGCCGGCCGACACCAACGCCAACGGCGACATCTTCGGCGGCTGGGTGCTGACCCAGATGGATCAGGCGGGCGGCATCGCCGGCGTGGACCGGGCCCAGGGCCGGGTCGTCACCGTGGCCCTCGACGCGATGACCTTCATCCGCCCGGTACGGGTCGGCGACGTGCTGTGCGTCTACACCCGGGTCTCGCATGTCGGCCGCACCTCGATGAAGATCGAGGTCGAGGCCTGGGCGCGCCGGTTCTGCACCCAGGTCCGCGAGCGGGTGACGCAGGCCACCCTCACCTTCGTGGCGATCGACGAGGCCGGGCGCCCGCGCCCGATCCCGCCCCTAGTGCCCTCGCCGAACGCCGCCTGACCGGCGCTCGCGCATCGCCGCGTCCCGAAAGCCGAAATCCGCCGTTCTGGACGAGGCCCTACTTGATCACCGCGCAGGCGACCCGGTCGCCGGCGCCGCCGATCGGCTGGGTCGTGTGGTCGTCCTCGTTGGCGTGGATGATCAGCGCCGAGCCGTCGCCGTCCTTGAGGCCGCCCTCGCCGGTGAGCGGCGTCTCGCTGGTCACCTCGGCATTCCCCGAGCCGTCCTGCGCCACGTAGAGGTTCGGCAGGTCGCCCTCGTCGGGTCCATCCGGATTGAGCAGGCCGTGCTTGCTCTGGTCGTGGTTCACGTGGGCCTTCGAATTCAGGAATTTCGGATCCGAGCAATCGCCGACCGCGTGGAAATGCATGCCGTGCCAGCCGGGCGGCAATCCGCCGGGCTGGATGGCGACGCGCAACACGAGGCTGTTGGCGCCGTCGCGGATCGCGATCGTGCCGATCGGGTCGCCCTTGGCGTTCTTGACCGGCGCCTGGAACGTCTCGGTCGGCTTGGGGGCTGCCGGCTCCTGGGCGAAGGCACCGCTCGCCGCGAAGGGTCCCAGCAGCGCGAGCAGCGGCAGGATGCGTGTCATACGGTGGCTCTCCTCTCCAGCCCGGTCTAGGTAGGGGGCACGCCGCCCCTTCGACAGGGCCGGCCCCCGAAACCTTTGCCGTAGCCCTGACGCGAGCCTGTAAAGCCCTGATGACCGGAGAACGGCCCATACCGGCAGGCGGAGCGCCCGCGCACCGCGCGCCTGCGCCAAAGCGGGCCGACCTGTTCCTGGTGGAGCACGGCCATTTCGAGAGCCGCGCGCGGGCGCAGGCCGCGATCCGGGCCGGGCTGGTGCGGGTGGACGGCCGGCCGCTGGCACGGCCCTCGGAGGCGATCCCCCCGGGGGCGCGGATCGAGGCCGCCCCCGAGCACCCTTACGCTTCCCGGGGCGGGCTGAAGCTCGCGGCGGCGCTGGACGCGTTCCGGCTGGATCCCGCGGGCCTCGTCTGCCTCGACGTCGGCGCCTCGACCGGCGGCTTCACGGACGTGCTGCTCGCCCGTGGCGCCGCCCATGTCCACGCGGTCGATGTCGGCCGCGGGCAGCTGCATCCGCGGCTGGCCGCGGACTCCCGCGTCACCAGCCTGGAGGGCACCGATATCCGCGCCCTCGATCCGGCGCGGCTCGTGCCGCGGCCCGCAATGGCGAGCGTCGACGTGAGCTTCATCGGCCTGCGGCTGGTGCTGCCGGCCCTGCCGGCGCTGCTCGCTCCCGGCGCCGCGATCGTCGCGCTGGTCAAGCCGCAATTCGAGGCCGGGCGCGAGCGCGTCGGGCGCGGCGGCCTCGTGCGCGATCCGGCCGTCCACGCGGAGGTCTGCGATGCCGTCCGCTTCGTGCTGGAGGGGCTCGGCGCGACGATCCTGGGCCTGATCGATTCGCCCGTGCCGGGTGGCGACGGCAATTCCG
Organism: Methylobacterium sp. CM6246; assembly: GCF_054818005.1. Lineage (NCBI taxonomy): Bacteria > Pseudomonadati > Pseudomonadota > Alphaproteobacteria > Hyphomicrobiales > Methylobacteriaceae > Methylobacterium > Methylobacterium sp. CM6246. Next base: position 1,386,503 of record NZ_JBTXKY010000001.1, on the reverse strand, counting down.
AATTTTTGATCGGCGCAAACCTGTCATGAGCGAAACGGTCACGATCCGGGAGCTCGGTGCCCGTGGCGACGGCATCGCGGAGGACGGGATCCTCGTCCCCTACACGCTGCCCGGCGAGCGTGTGACGATCCGCCGGGAGGGAAAGCGAGCCGAACTGGTCGGCATCGTGCAGCCCTCCCCCGACCGGGTCGAGCCGTTCTGCCCCTATTACATGCGCTGCGGCGGCTGCCGGACGCAGCATCTCGCGCCCGCCGCGGAGCTGTCCTGGAAGCGCGGCCTCGTCGCGCAGGCCCTGTCACAGGCCCGTCTCGGCGTCGAGCCGGGGGCCGCGATCGACGCGCACGGGGCCGGGCGCCGCCGCATCACGTTGCACGTCCGGGAGATCGACGGACAGGGCGAGGCCGGCCTGATGGCGGCGCGCAGCCACGCGCTCGTGCCGATCGACCATTGTCCGATCACGGTGCCGGCCCTGCATCCGGCCCCCGCGGTGGCGCGCCGGCTCGCCGGGCCGCTGGGCCACGGCCGCAAGCCCCTGGACGTCGCCGTGACCGCCACCGACCAGGGCCTCGACATCGACCTGCGTGGACACGGCCCGGTGACCGGCGGTGTTGCCTCCGCGCTGGTTCGGATCGCGGGCGAGCTGGGCTTGGCCCGGCTGTCGCTCCACGGCGAGCGCCTTATGGAGGCCGAGCCGGTCTCGGTCACGGATGCCGAAAGCCGCCTCTATCCGGCGCCCGGGGGCTTCCTGCAGGCGACTGCGGCCGGGCAGGCCATCCTCACCGCGCTGAGCGTGGCGGCCTTGGGGCGCCGTCCGCGGCGGGTCGCCGACCTGTTCTCGGGCTGCGGACCCCTCGCCCTGGCGATGGCGCGGACAGCCGCGGTCCACGCCGTCGAGGCGGATGCGGCGGCGCTCGGCGGGCTCGACCGGTCGGCCCGGGCCGCGACGGGCCTGCGCCAGATCACCACCGAGCGCCGGGACCTGTTCCGCCGGCCGCTGCTGCCCACGGAACTCGACGGGTTCGACGCGGTCGTGTTCGACCCGCCCCGCGCCGGCGCCGAGGCCCAGGCCCGGCAGATCGCCGCGTCGCGGGTGCCGGTGGCGATCGGCGTGTCTTGCGATACCGGCACCTTCGCGAGGGACGCGGCGACGCTCACGGCCGGCGGGTTCCAGCTCGAATCGGTGACGCCGGTCGACCAGTTCCGGCATTCGGACCATGTCGAGATGGTCGGCGTGTTCCGGCGCGAGGCCCCGCGCCGTCGCTGAGGCGAGCAAGATCGAGAGGCTCACAAGATTGAGAAGCTTGCGGCGGGAAGGATTGCGGATTGCAGGCTTGCAACTTGCTGTAGATTCTGACCTTCTCACGATGACTGGAGGTGTCATGACCACAGCCTCGATCCGCCTGTTCGCCCTCGTCGTGCTGAGCCTCCCCGCGCTGAGCCTCGCCTTGCCGGCCACGCTGGCGGCTCAGCCGCGCGCCGCCGATGAGACCGGCATCGGCGGAGGGCCGCAATCGACGATCACGGCGCCGAACACCAACAGCCTCGGCGTGACGATGCCGCCCGGTACGTCGCTGGGCGCGGGCGAGGTTCCGTCGCGGCGGGAGCAGCGGCGCGAGCGCGCCCTGACCGACAAGATCGAGGACAGCGTCTGCGAAGGCTGCAACTGAACGTCGGGCCTGACGGCACCGCTTCGTCGATGCGGGCCGCGATGTCACGGAAGCGTCAGAAAACAACGCCACACCCACGGCACAGCTTGCGCTTGGAGCCGCCGTGCCGGATGCGGATCGGACCCGGCGCCGCCCAGTGACCGTTTTGCACCCGAGACACCGTCGTGATTTTCATCCACCAGCCCTCAACCGGCGCCGGATCCTCGCTGCTTGAGCGCCGAATCGTCGATCTCCAGGACACGATCCCCGAGGACACCGTCTGGCTCGACCTGATTCGCCCGAGCCGCGAGGAGGAACTCAAGGTCGAGGCCTTCGCCGGCATCGAGGTGCCGACCCGCGAGGAGATGAAGGACATCGAGCCCTCGGAGCTGCTCTACGTCGAGGAGGGTGCCCGCTACATGACCGGGCGGGTGCTCTCGAAGGTCAGCGATGCCGAGGAGCCCGGGCTGGCCGGCATCACCTTCATCCTGCGCGGCAGCCGCCTCGTGACCGTGCGCCACGAGGAACCCCAGGCCTTCCGGATGTACACCCAGCGGGCCGGCCGCACGACCGGCAACGGCAGCGCCTCCGCGGTCTCCGGCGAGGCCATCCTGGCCGGGCTGATCGAGGCGGTGATCGACCGGGCCGCGGACGTGCTCCAGCTCCAGGGCGAGCGGATCGATCGGCTGTCGGGCAAGATCTTCGAAGTGCAGGACGACCCGTCCGCCCGCAACACCGCCCTTCAGGATACCCTGCGGGCGCTCGGACGCCATGGTGACCTGATCTCGAAGCAGCGCGAGAGCCTGGTCTCGATGGAGCGGATCCTGCTTTCGCTGTCGGCGACCTATCGGACCAACAAGGCACCCCGCGACCTTCGGGAGGATGTCCGCTCGACCCTGCGCGATCTTCAATCGCTGGAAGAGCACGCCACCTTCCTGTCCACGAAAATTCAATTCCTGCTTGATGCGACGCTCGGCCTAGTCAACCTCGAGCAGAATAACATCATCAAGCTGTTCTCGGTCATGGCCGTCGTATTCATGCCGCCGACGCTGATCGCCTCGATCTACGGCATGAACTTCAAGTCCATGCCGGAACTGGAACTGCCGTTCGGCTACCCCATGGCCGTGGTGATGATGTTCGTTGCCGCGATCCTGCCCTACGTTTTCTTTCGCTGGAAGAAGTGGCTTTAGTCGCGAATAGTTTCCGGCCGCAGATAAAACGTTAAGATATATCCCGGAGATCCTTGCACCCGGAAGCGCGGCTGGCCGCGACGACGGAAGCCCCGATGCGATTCTCTCTGAAGACCGTCCTTTGCGGAGCCATCGGCCTGCTGGCCCTCGCGGCTGCGGGCCAGGGGGTCGTCAGCGTCGTCCGCCTGTCCGAGATCGAACAGGACGCCAAGGAGGTCTCGCAGGTCTGGCTTCCGGCCCAGAACGAGGCCGAGGCCATCGGCATGGCGGTGCGCGACGTGCGGCTGAAGCTGTACCGGCTGGTCGCGGGATCGCCGGACTTCGCGACCCTCGACAAGAACCAGACGGCGCTGACCGACGGCCTCGGGGCGTTGTCCGAACTGCGCCAGGCCTACCAGGGCCGCCTCGCGACTCCGAAGGCGCGCGAGACCTACGAGCGGTTCACCGGCGCCTGGAACGCCTACCAGAACATCCAGCTCCAGGTTGTCGAGCTGATGATCGCCGGCGACCGGGACGGCGCCCTCAAGCTCGTCCTCGACCCGGAGACGGGCGCCCAGAACGATGCGGCGGTCGGCAGCCTCACCGAGGCGATCGCGCTGGCCCGGTCGCAGACCGACGGGAACGTCGCCGCCACCGCCGACAATGCGACCTCGGCCAAGCTCACCGCCCTGGTCGCGACCGCGGTGGCGCTGGCGGTCGCGGCGGCGGCGATGCTGTTCGCCCTGTTCGGCATCGCCCGCCCGATCCAGCGGATGACCGGCGCCATGGGCCGCCTGGCCGAGGGCGACGCCGCCGTGGCGATCCCCGGCACCGGCCGCCGGGACGAGATCGGCGCGATGGCGGCGGCCGTCCAGGTGTTCAAGGACAACCTGATTCACACCCGCGCCCTCGAGCAGGAGACGGCGCTCGCCCGGGCCGGCGCCGAGGCGCAGCGGCGGCGGGCCGTCCAGGAGATGGCCGATGGCTTCGAGGCCGCGATCGGTGGTGTCCTGGCGGCGGTGACGGAGGCGGCGCTCGATCTCCGCTCCAATGCCGAGGCCATGACCAGCACGGCGACCCGCACGGCCGAGCGCTCGGCCACGGTGGCGAGCGCCGCACAGGAGGCGACCGCCCATGTCGGCACGGTGGCGGTAGCGGCCGAGGAGCTCGGCGCCTCGGTGCAGGAGATCGGCCGCCAGGTCGACGGCTCCGCCGACCTGGCCCGGGGCGCGGTCGGTCAGGCCGGCCGGACCGCCGGCCTGGTTCAGGAGCTGAGGGAGGCCGCGGGCCGGATCGGCGACGTGGTGCGGCTGATCTCCGACATCGCCGGCCAGACCAACTTGCTGGCCCTGAACGCCACGATCGAGGCAGCCCGGGCCGGCGAGGCCGGGCGCGGCTTCGCGGTCGTGGCGTCCGAGGTGAAGGCGCTGGCCGCGCAGACCGCCAAGGCGACCGACGAGATCACCGCGCAGGTCGGCCGGATCCAAGGCGCGACCGGCCAGACCGTGGACGCCATCGACGGCATCACCGGCCGGATCCGCGAGATCGACGGGGTGGCGACGTCCATCGCGGCGGCGGTCGAGCAGCAGGGCGCGGCGACCCAGGAAATCGCCCGCAGCATCGCCGACGCGGCCGCCGGGACCGGTTCGGTCACCGGCACGATCGACGCGGTCGCCCGCGCCGCCGACGAGACCGGCACGGCCGCCACCCGGATGCTCGCCTCGGCCGAGAGCCTGTCGGCGCAATCCGAGGCCTTGCGCCGGGAGATCGGCGCCTTCCTGCAGACGGTGCGCGCGGCGTAACGCCGGCGCGGCCGGTCAGGCCACCGCGGCGAGGTGCTTGACCTCGGCGCGGGCGACCACCTTGCCGACCGGGGCGGCCTTGGCGCCGCTGTCTTTTTCGGGGGCCAGGATCGGGGGCGACACCCAGCGGCCGGCTTCGAGTTCGGCGATCCGGCCGTTGATCTCGCGGATCACGTAGCGCGAGAACGGGTAGACGTGGAGGTAGATCACCATGTTGGTGACCACCGCCTCCAGGGCCGCCGGATTGTGGCGGGCGGTCTGCAGGAACACGCCCCAGAAGTGCTTGGCCAGCTCGGGCCGTCGCACGGTCATCCGCCAGCAGATCCGCAGCAGCGACCCCAGATCGCGCGCGACGTGGCGCCAGTCGAGCTTGTGGGCCGCGAATTTGGGCCGCTTCACCCGGCGGGAGATCTCGCGGACGCGCGCGAAGAAGTTCGGCGGGTCGTAGATCTCAGCCAGCACGTCCCGGTAATCGGCGAGCACGTCCTGCTGCGGGCGCAGGGTCACGAAGTTGAGCCCTTGCGTGCAGTGGTCGCCTTGCTCGGCGGTGGTGTAGGCGAAGTTCTCGAACAGGCGGCCTTCCTTGCGCAAGCGGCGCGAGAGCTGGGTGTTCGGCATCGCGTAGAGGAGGCCGACCATCGCGATCGGGATGCCGGTCTGGCTGATGCACAGCGACATCGCCTTGCTGATGCTGTCCTTCTCGGTGTCGAAGCCGACGATGAATCCGGCGGTGACGAACATGCCGTGCTCGTAGAGCTTGTGCACGCTGTCGGCGATCGACCGCTTGGTGTTCTGCTTCTTCTGGGTCTGGATTAGCGTCGCCTCGTCGGGCGTCTCGATCCCGGTGAACAGGGCGAAGAAGTTCGCGTCCCGCATCATCCCGAGCAGCTCGTCGTCGTCCGCGAGGTTCAGCGAGGCCTCGGTGGAGAACTTGAACGGGTAGCCGTGCGCCTCCTGCCATTTGATGAGGTGCGGCAGGAACAGCTTGATCGCCTTCTTGTTGCCGATCAGGTTGTCGTCCACGAAGTCGACATGGCCGCGATGGCCGAGGCTGTGGAGCCGGTCGAGTTCCGCCAGCATCTGCGGCGTGGTCTTGGTGCGCGGCGAGCGACCGTACAACTCGATGATGTCGCAGAACTCGCAGGTGAACGGGCAGCCGCGCGAGAACTGGACACCGATATACAGGTAGTGGCTGAAATTCAGGAGGTCGAAGCGCGGGATCGGGCTGGTCGTGACGTCCGCCTTGAACTTCTCCGCGGTGAACCGGCCGCGGCGGGCGCCGGATTCCCAGGCCTCCACGAAGGTGGCGAGGATGCCTTCGGCCTCGCCCAGCACCAGGAAGTCGGCCTTGTCGTAGATCTCCGGGGTCGAGGTCGGGGCCGGGCCGCCGACGCAGACCGGGACGCCGAGCGCCGCGCATTTGTCGATCACGACGAGGCAGTCCGGCTCCTGGGGGAGCATGCCGCCGGTCATCACCAGGTCGGCCGCCAGGATCTGCGCGTCGGTGAGGTCCTCGCAATTGCGGTTGACCAAGCTCACCTGCCAGGCCGGCGGCAGCATCGCGGCCAGTGTGATCAGGCCCAGCGGCGGCGCGGGTGCGCGGGCCCCCTGCAGCTCCATGGCCTCCTTGAAGTTCCACATCGAGTTTTCGTAGAACTTGGGGAATACCATCAGCACGCGCGGGGCTGTATTCGCATCCGACATGCTTGTTTTCCTCGTCGCACCGAAGTGAGCCGGCTCAAACACCGAAGTGCCGAAGCGGCCAATTACGGACGAGCGTGCCGGAGAATTAAGGCCGTTTTTCGCTCCCGCGGCGGGTCGAACCGGTTTCGGCGGGGCGGTCAGGGCCCGACGCGGAAGCGCTCCGGCTGGGTGCCGTCGGCATCGCTGAAGCCGTAGATCCGGGCGAGGTCGCCCGCGTGCAGCACGGCTCCGGCCCGGGTGGCGACGTCTGGGTCGGCGGCCAAGGCGGCGAGCGCCCGGCCGGCATAGAGCGGCCCCTCGGTGGCCCGCTCGTCCTGCCCGAGATCCCGGGCCCGCTCGGTGGCGACGAAGCCCGGCGAGAGGCCGAGCGCGGTCACGCCGTAGGGCGCGAGGTCCTGCCCGAAGGCGAGCGCCAGCCGGTTGGTGGCGGCCTTGGCGGAATCGTAGAACACGTCGCCGAGGTAATCCTCGGTCCCGAACGAGACCAGCGCGATCAAGCCGGACCGCGCCGCCACCATGGACGGGGCGACCGCCCGGGCGAGCAGCAGCGCCGGCAGCGGCCCGGCCTGGAGGAACCCCAGATACGGTTCTGCCGACCGGCGCCAGAACGGCGTGCCCCAGCCGGCCCCGTCCGGGTAGCGCTCGCCGTCGTAGCCCTCGTTGCCGCCCCAGACGCTGCAGGCCGCGACATCGATCCGCCCGAACCGGCGCAGCGCCCAATGAATCAGCTCATCCGTGGCCCGCTCCGAGCGGTGGTCGCAGAGGTAGTGATGGCCGCGCCCGCCGGCTGCATCGACCAGGCGGGCGGTGTCCTCGATCGATTCCGGCCGCATCTCGGTGCGCGGGCCGGTCTCGCTGGAGCGGGCGGTGACGATCACGGTGGCCCCGGCCTCGCCGAGGGCCCGGGCCAGGCCCCGCCCGACGCCCCGGGAGGCACCGGCGACCAGGCAGATCTTGTGGGACAGATCGGGGGGCGTGCTCACGCCGACGCGGCGGGCTTGGCACGCGTCAGGAAGGCCGCGAGCCGCTCCTGGGATTCGGGCGAGCGCAGCTGCGCGTCGAAGGCCCGCGCCTCCGCCTCCAGGGCCGCTTCGACCTGCGCCTGGTCACCGCGGATCAGCGCCCGGGACGCCGCCAGCGCGCCGCGCGGCAGGGCCGCGAGCTTGGCCGCCTGGGCGATGGCCTGCTCCAGAAGCATGTCGGCCGGCAGCACCGCGTTGACGAGGCCCAGTGCCAGCGCCTCGTCGGCGTCGAGCGGGCTGGACAGGAGCAGCAGCTCCGTCGCCTTGAGGCGCCCGACCCGCCGGGGCAGCAGGTAGCTCGAGGCCGCCTCCGGCACGAGGCCGAGTTCCACGAACGGCATGCGCAGCCGCGCCGCCGGGCTGGCATAGACGAGGTCGCAATGCAGGCTGAGCGTCGCCCCGATGCCGACCGCAATCCCGTCGATCGCCGCCACCATCGGCGTGCGGGTGCGGGCGAGCTGGCGGATGAAGGCCAGGGCCGGCGAGGCGCTGAAACCGCCCGCGGCGCTGCCCATGAAGTCGGCAAGGTCGTTGCCGGCGCTGAACATCCCGGGTTGCCCGGCGAAGACCACGGCGCCGATGCCCTCGGACGCATCCGCCTCCGCCAGGGCCGCGCGCATCGCGTCGTACATCGCCCCCGTGAGGGCGTTCTTCTTCTCCGGCCGGTTCAGGGTGATCAGGCGGACGCCGCCTTCGAGGTCGGTGATCGCGATGGTGTCGGCCATGTCCGCCCCCTCAAACCGCCAGCGCCAGCGCGGCATCGTCGGTGAAGGTCCCGCCTTCGACGACGCTCTGCTCAAGCCCACCCGAGGCTACCAGAAGATTCTCGGCGTAGAACCGGGCCAGCGCGATCCGGGCGGCCAGGGCCGGGTCCGTCTCGCCGGCCTTCAGGTCGGCGGCGGCCGCGAGCGCGCTGCGGGCGAGGCAGGCGCCGCCGAGGGCGAGGCCGAACAGGCGCAGATACGGGGTCGCGCCGGCGAGCGCCGCGTTCGGGCGGTTGGAGGTCAGCGCCGCGAGCTGGTGGCTGGTCGCCCGGTCGAGGCTGCCGATCCCGTCGCGCAGCCGCGCCGCCATGTGGCCGAAGGCGGGATCGCCCGCCTTGAGCAGCCCCTCCGCGGCCCGCCGCATCCAGGCAATCTGCGACCGGACTGTCGCGCCGCCGTTCAGCGGCAGCTTGCGGGCGGTGAGGTCGATGGCCTGGATACCGTTGGTGCCCTCGTAGATGCCGAGGATGCGGGCGTCGCGCATCAGCTGGGCCGCGCCGGTCTCCTCGACGAAGCCCATGCCGCCATGGACCTGCACGCCGAGCGAGGTCACCTCGTTGGCGAGATCCGTCGAGAAGGCCTTGGCCACCGGGGTCAGCAGGGAGGCCCGGTCGAGGGCGGCCTGCCCCTCCGGGCCCCGGGAAGCGTCGAGCGCGGCGGCCGTGAGGTAGCAGATCCCGCGCGCCGCCGCCGTATAGGCCTTCATGGTCAGCAGCATCCGCTGCACGTCCGGATGCGCGACGATCGGGCTCGTCGGCTCGGCCGCGCCCACCGCCCGGCCCTGCCGGCGCTCCTGCGCGTAGGCGAGCGCCCGCTGGGTCGCGGCCTCGGCGACGCCGACGCCCTGCAGGCCGACATTGAGCCGGGCCGCGTTCATCATCGTGAACATGCAGGCCAGCCCCTTGTTCTCCTGCCCGATCAGCCAGCCGACCGCGCCGCCGTGATCGCCGAACGCCATCGAGCAGGTCGGCGAGGCGTGGATGCCGAGCTTGTGCTCGACGCCGGAGCAGCGCAGGTCGTTGACGGACCCGTCCGGCAGCACCTTGGGCACAAGGAACAGCGAGATGCCGCGGGTGCCGGCCGGCGCGTCGGGCAGGCGGGCCAGCACGAGGTGGACGATGTTGTCCGCCAGGTCGTGCTCGCCGTAGGTGATGTAGATCTTGGCTCCGGTGATCCGGTAGGTGCCGTCGCCGGCGCGCTCGGCCCGGGTGCGCAGCAGGGCGAGGTCCGAGCCCGCCTGCGGCTCGGTCAGGTTCATGGTGGCGGGCCATTCGCCGGTGATGAGCTTTTCCAGGTAGCGCGCCTTCAGGTCCTCGGAGCCGTGGGCCGCGAGTGCCTCGATGCCGCCCTGGGTCAGCAGCGGGCAGAGGCCGAAGGCGAGGTTGGCGCCGTTCCACATCTCGGTGCAGGCGGCCTCGACCAGCTTCGGCAGGCCCTGGCCGCCATGGTCGGCCTCGGCCGAGAGGCCGTTCCAGCCCCCGTCCGTGAAGGTGCGGTAGGCCGCGCGCCAGCCGGGGGGCGTGGTGACGGATCCGTCGGCAAACGGGGTGCCGTGCCGATCGCCGACCCGGTTCAGCGGCGCCAGCACCTGTCCGGCGATCCGCCCCGCCTCGGTGAGGATCGCCTCGGCGTCGGCCGGGTCGAATCCGTCCAGCCCGGCCACGTGCCGGAGGGTGAACAGCATCTCGGGAACGGGGGCGCGGTAGCTCATCGGGTCGTCGCTCCTCTCGGCCCGCCCGCTTGATATCCCGGGGCGGGTTTGACCGCGCCCGGGCACCGGGGCTACGGCGGCCCCAGGATAGGCGCGCGACGGGCGCGCCGCCATCACTTCGCGACGGCTTCCCGCATGAACGATCCCGGGGCAACGGTCCCGGCCGCGACCCGGCGGCTCGACCCCGACACCGCCGGCCTCGCCCAGGCCGCGGCGCTGCTGCGGGCGGGCGAGCTCGTGGCCTTCCCCACCGAGACGGTCTACGGGCTCGGCGCCGACGCCACCGACGCCGCCGCGGTGGCGCGGATCTTCGCCGCCAAGGAGCGGCCGCGCTTCAACCCGTTGATCGCCCACCTGGCCGACATCGATGCGGCGCTCGCCGAGGGCCGCTTCGACGGATCCGCGCAGCGCCTCGCCGCGGCGTTCTGGCCGGGGCCCCTGACCCTCGTGGTTCCGGCCGGACCGGGTACGCGGGTCTGCGACCTCGCCCGGGCCGGCCTGTCCAGCGTCGCCCTGCGGGTCCCCGGACATCCGACCGCCCGCGCCCTGCTGGAGGCCGTCGGCCGTCCGGTGGCGGCGCCCTCGGCCAACCGCTCGGGCCGCGTCAGCCCGACCCGGGCCGATCACGTGCTCGACGACCTCGCCGGGCGGATCGCCGCCCTGCTCGATGGCGGGGACACGCAGGTGGGCGTCGAATCGACGGTCGTGGCGTGTCTCGACGGCATCCCGCGCCTGCTGCGCCCGGGCGGGATCACCCGGGCGGCGCTGCGCGCCGTGCTGGGCTTCGAGCCGGTGGGTCCCGTGATGGACGATGCCGAGCGGCCGGCGGGCCCCGGCATGCTCGCCTCGCATTACGCGCCCCGGGCGCGGGTGCGCCTCGACGTGACGCGCGTGGAACCGGGTGAGGCCCTGCTGCTGTTCGGGGCCGGGCGGCCCGAGGGTCACGCGGAGGCCCGCGTGAGCCTGAACCTGAGCCCGGCAGGCGATCCGGCGGAGGCGGCGTCCCGCCTCTTCGGGGCGCTGCGCACGCTCGATACCTCCGGGGCCGCCACCATCGCGGTGGTGCCGATCCCCCCGGACGGCCTGGGCGAGGCGATCCGCGACCGCCTTGCCCGCGCCGCCGCACCCCGTTGAGGGCGACGGTTATTTTTATCGGCGCCGTGGAACGGATGACGCCGCGACCCGTTCACTGCTCACGAAGGCCTTCTCAGCCCCCAAATGGCCTTTTTCCTTCAAGGCTCGGAGCAATCCGAGCCTTTTTTCTTGCGCTGTCCTGTCAGGCCAGCTTGGCCGCGATCCCGGCCACGTGGCGGCCCTGGAACCGGGCCCCGTCCAGCTCCACCGCGCTCGGCTGGCGCGAGCCGTCGCCGTCCGCGATCGTGCTGGCGCCGTAGGGCGTGTTGCCCTTGACCGCCTCGACGCCCACCTGGCCCGGGAACGCGTAGGGCAGGCCGACCACCACCATGCCGTGGTGGAACAGCACGGTGTGGAAGCTCGTCAGCGTCGTCTCCTGGCCGCCGTGCTGCGAGGCCGTGGAGGTGAAGACCGAGCCGACCTTGCCGACCAGCGCACCCTTCATCCACAGGCCGCCGGTCTGGTCGATGAACTGTTTCATCTGCGCGGCCATGTTGCCGTAGCGGGTCGGCGTCCCGAAGATGATCGCATCGTACTGAGGCAGCTCATCCACGGTGGCGATCGGCGCGGTCTGATCGAGCTTGAAGTGGTTCTGCCGGGCGACCTCCTCGGGCACCAGCTCCGGCACGCGCTTCACAACCGCCTCGGCGCCGGCCTCCCGGGCGCCCTCGGCGACGGCATACGCCATCTGCTCCACGTGTCCGTAGGTCGAGTAGTACAGCACCAGGACCTTGGCCATCGAACGATCTCCCGTCTCGGGTTGCGGAGCGCCGCCGAGATCCTCCGGGCGGCGCGGTGGCATCTCCATCGCGCGTTTTGTGCTTTGCAAAAATGCCCCGCCACGCAAGAACGCCCTTGCAGGGATGCAAGGAGGCGGGCGTGTCGCTCGACTGGGACGAGTTCCGCTTCGTGAAAGCCGTCGCCGACCGGGGCGGCCTGACCGCGGCCGCGACGCAGCTCGGGATCAATCATTCCACGGCGTTCCGGCGCCTCGGTTCGATCGAGGCCCGGCTCGACGTGCGCCTGTTCGAGCGCCTGCGCACCGGCTACGTGCCGACCCCGGCCGGCGTGGCGATGATCGAGGCGGCCGGCCGGATCGAGACCGACGTGACCCGGTTCTCCCGAACGGTCGCCGGCCAAGGGCAGACGCCCTCCGGGGAGTTGCGCGTGACGGCGCCGGTGAACTTCGCGACCGGGATCCTGATGCCGATCCTGGCGTCGTTTTGCGCACGCTACCCGGAGATCCGTATCGACCTGATCCTGGCCGAGGAAGCGCTGAACCTATCGCGCCGGGACGCCGACGTGGCGATCCGCGCGAGCCGGAGCCCGAGCGAGTCCCTAGTCGGGCGCCGTCTCACCGGTCTCGCCTGGGCCATCTACGGACGCGCCGGGCAGACCTATGGCGATCTCACCGACGAAGCCTGGGTGGTTCCAGGGTCGACGGTGGGGGGCGGCCTGTTCGCATCCTTCCTCCAGACGCGGGCACCGCCGGAGAAAGTTCGCCTGCGGATCAACACGGTGACGGGGCTGAAGGAGGCGGTGACGACCGGACTGGGGATCGGGCCGCTGCCGTGTTTCGAGGCGGATACCGATCCCGCCCTGCGCCGGCTCTCCGGCCCACACCCGGAGATCGGGGCGGACCTCTGGGTTCTGACCCACCCCGACCTGCGCCATGCCGGACGGGTCCGGGCCTTCATGGAGCATCTCGCCGAGGCGATCCTGCCGCTCCGTGCCCGCTTCGAGGGCCGTTAAGGTTCAGGCGCGGATCTCGACGACCTCGACTTCGCTGCCGTTGACCTCGACCACGTCACCCACGCTCTTGCCGGTGATCGCCTGAGCGAGCGGGGCCACGTAGGAGATCGAGCCCTTGTGCGGGTCGGCCTCGTCCTCGCCGACAATACGGAAGGTCTGCTTCGTCTCTTTCCCGGATTCGTCCTCGCGCAGGATCGTGACGGTGGCACCGAAATGCACCGTCTGGCCGTCAATCGGCTCGACCACCTGCGCGGTGTTCTTGCGGGCGAGCCAGTATCGCAGATCCCGCCCAATCCGGGAATCCTCCGCCTTGTCGGCGTGATCCAGGGTGCCGAGTTCCCGCTCCAGACGCGCGACCTCGGCCTCGATCTGCGTCAGGCCGTCCGGCGTGACGAAGTTCGTGTGCGGCGAGATGGGACGGTCGGGAAGATTCTCGAAGGCTTCCCCGCCCTCGGGCTCTTTGACGAATGCTACGCTCATAAGAGATGCAATGCGGCGGGAACGGCAAGGGTTCCAGGCGAAGCTTCAGCCGACCTCCACCACGGTCCGCCCGCGGATCCGGCCGGCCAGGATCTCCGGCCCGAGCCGGCCGACCTCCTCCAGGCTGACCCGGCGCGTCATGCTGGCGAGCTTGTCGAGATCGAGGTCCCGGGCCAGGCGCGCCCAGGCCGCGCGGCGCTTCGCCTGCGGGGTGGTGACGCTGTTGATCCCGAGGAGCGAGACGCCGCGCAGGATGAACGGCGCCACGGAGGTCGGCAGGTCCATGCCCTGGGCCAGCCCGCAGGCCGCGACCGCGCCGTCGGAGCGGGTCTGGGCCAGCACGTTGGCCAGGGTGGTGGAGCCGACCGCGTCGATGCCGGCCGCCCACCGCTCCTTGCCCAGCGGCTTGCCGGGCTTGGACAGTTCCGTGCGGTCGAGGATCTCGGCGGCGCCGAGGCCCTTGAGGTAATCGGCCTCGCCGTCCCGCCCCGTGGAGGCGATCACGTGCCAGCCGGCCCGCGCCAGGAGCGCCACCGCCACCGATCCGACACCGCCCGACGCCCCGGTGACGATCGCCGGCCCGTGCGCCGGCGTCAGCCCGTGGGCGTCGAGGGCCATCCGGGCCAGCATCGCGGTGTAACCGGCCGTACCGATCGCCATGGCCTGTTCGGGGCTGAGCCCCTCGGGCAGCGGCACCAGCCAGTCGCCCTTGACCCGGGCACGCTGCGCATAGGCGCCGAGATGCGTCTCGCCGACACCCCAGCCGGTGAGGACCACGGCGTCGCCGGGCTTGTACTCCGGGTGATCCGAGGTCTCGACCACCCCGGAGAAATCGATCCCCGGGATCATGGGAAAGCGGCGCACCACCGGCGATGTCCCGGTGAGGGCGAGCCCGTCCTTGTAGTTGAGGGTCGAGTGGGTCACCCGGACGGTGACGTCACCGTCCATCAGCTCGGACTCGTCGACATCGCGGAACGCGAGGCTCTGCCCAGCCTCGCCCTTGTCGACCACCCAGGCCTTGAACGTCCCCATCGTCACCTCCCGTCTATCCACGGAGAGGTGTCGCCGGGATGCCCGGAATCAAGGCAGCCCCGTCAAACGCCGAGGCCTCGTCCCGGGGGCGCGCTCCAGGACGAGGACGTCGATCGACCGATCAGTAGCCGTCGTAGCGGCTGCCCGTGGAGAAGCCGAGGCCGACGCCGATATCGGCGGAGCTCGCACCGGTGATGCCGACGGCATCCGGGATCGAGCCGACCAAGGGACCGCCATAGGCGGCTGAGCGGTAGCCGCCCGCATAACCGCCGTACCCGCCGCCGGCCGGCACCCAGCCGGAACGGGCCGGCGCCACCAGGACGCGCCGGCTGACGGTGGCGTATTCCGGCGGGATGGTCTCGGGGATCGACTGCGCGGGCCGCACGAGGACGGTCCGGCTGCGCACGGCGAAGCGCGGCGGCGTATCGATCCAGCAGCCGATCAGCTCGCCGCCGGGGCCGCGGCTCGTCTGCCAGACGCGGCCGCCGGGGGCGACCATCACGCGCTCGGACACGGTGTCGTAGACCGGCGGCGTGGTGCGATAGACCGTGCGTGGCGGCCGGACCAGCACGTTCTCCTGCACGGTATCGAAGACCGGCGGGGTCGTGACGTGGCGGTAGCATGCGGAGCCGTAGCAGCCGCCGGCCTGCGCGGGGGCTGCGAACAGCAGGCCGCCGAAGGCGGCGGCGAGAAGGTTGGAGCGTGCGACCGGCGCGGTCATGGAAGTCCTCTGGTACGCGGTACGGGCGAGATGCTGCGCAAAGGCGGCGCTGGTCTCGACGCACTACAGGCCAGAGTCGTTGCCCGACTCGCAAGCAGAGTTCGGAATGAAGGTAAAATTAACCCTCGGTTTGGACTGCTTAGCGATCCACTACCTAGGTAAGATGCGATCGAAGATCGGTGCTAATCCTTAACGCTGCCCCAGAAGCGGCGCCACGGGGTCCGGCAGCGGCTCGCCCCGAGCCTGATCAGCGCTCCACCAGCCCATTGCGCCTCAGTATGGGGGCGAGGACCGGCAATCCGGCCGACAGACCCTCACGTCTGCCCAGGCTTGAGCTGGTAAAAAATGTGCCGCCCGATGACGTCCATCTTGCGCAGGCGGCGCGCCCAGCCCGGCCGCACGTAGTCGGCGTGATAGTGGGTCGCCGCCCCGACCTCGGCGAGGTAGGTCCGGCCCTCGATCACCGAGCGGGCGATCCGGGTGGCGGATTCCCATGCGCCCGCGTCGGTGATGCGCAGGGACTTGCCCTCGCAGGCGAAGGAGAACTGGCAGCCCATGTAGTGGTGCCGGTTCTGGTAGACGACGCCGCAGACGCTGCTCGGATAGAGGCCGCTCTTCACGCGGTTCAACACCACCTGAGCCACGGCGGCCCGGCCGGCCTCTGATTCGCTTCGGGCCTCGAAATAGACCGCCTCCGACAGGCAGCGCTGCTCCTTGTCAAGGGATTCCGGGTCGATCAGGTCGGCGTAGCGCCGGCTGGCATCCTCCGGGACCGACTGGAGGATCCCGGGTCGCTCGGGGCGGATCGCGAAGTCGGGCAGCGCCAGGCTTGCGGCCGCCACCTCGATCGGGATCGCGTCCGCGGGCGCAGGTGTGGTCGACGACAGGGCGACCGCCCGGGGTACCGGCGGGGTCGAGCCGTCGTAGCGGCGCTCGGTTTCGCCATCCCCGGTCAGGTCGGCGCTGCTCTCGCCCGTGGAGGCGGCGCTGCCGGACCCCGTGGTCAAGCCGAGATCGGGCACCGGCACGAAGCCGGCCTCCGGCTCGGCCTCCGGGTCCCAGACCGCCGAACCCGCGCTCAGCACGCCGCTGACGCTGCCGGTCACGTCGCCGAACACCAGGGCGGCCCCGGTCTCGCGCAAGGCGGCGGCGCGGCTGGCGAAACTCGCGGCCGGCGGCCGGAACGGGTCACCCTTGGTCTGGCGCTGCACAACCGGGAAGACGTGGGCGCCGGTCTTGAACACGCCCTGGAGTGGCTCGTCGGCGCTGCGCCGCAGGGCGGACCCGATCAGCGCGGTGCCGGGCGGCAGGGCCGGCACCGTGAAGGCGTCGATCGCCCCGAGCCGGCTCGAGCCGATGGCGTTCTCGGTTCCGGCATCGGCCGTGAACGAGACCAGCAGGCCGAGCCCCGCCATCCAGGGCGTCAGGGCGGCCGAGAGCCAGCGCAGGCTCGATTCCCGTCGTCCTCGTCTCACGCCCACGGCTACAGACCCGTCTTACTCAACCCCATCCGCGATCCCGCCCACCGATGACGGCGGTTCCGGTGCGGTCCGGGATTTATCCGCCGGCATGGTTGAGGTCGGGTTAAGCGCGACTTTGGACGCACACCCGAATGGGGACGGCATTCCGACCCGCGCCCCCTCAACCGCGGGGCGTTTCGATCCACCCCGTCCAATCCTCGGCCCTGCCGCTGTCGAGACGCCGCCGGGCCAGCTCCCGCCAGGACGGCGACAGCGCAGCGAGATCGGCGATGCCCGCGAGGGCATCGCGATCCAGCCGGTCCACGTAGAAGACGCGCAGAAGCCGGGCGAGCGGCCAGACCGGATGCGGACGTTCGATCAGGCGCAGGCGATCACCCGGCACAATCATCCCCGGCTCGGCGATGCGGGAGTACCAGCCGGTCCGCCCGCTCGCCTGGACCCGGCGGGCCATGTCGGCGATGGCGAAGCGGTGATTGAGCTTCCAGCAGGGCTGCAGGGCCTGGCTGACTTGCAGCAGGGTCGAACCGGCGCGCCACAGGTCGCCGACGCAGATGTGGCGTTCGGTCAGGCCGGACGTCGACAGGTTCTCGCCGAAGGCTCCGGGCGGCGCGAGGAGCGACGGCTCCACCTCCGGTAGTTCCAACCGCAAGCCGGCGTAACGATCGAACGCGTACCGGTGCACGGCCTTCTCGGGACCGCCGTGATGGCGCCGGTCTGCTTGCTCGTCGCCGTCGCGCCTTCCGCCACCGCCGCGGTCTGACCCTCGAAGCGTTCGCGGCCGCCGCCGGCACCCACAAGGGGCACCCGTCCCGGATCGAGCGCGGCGAGAAAGCGCCCTCGGTCGGGACGCTGGAGGCGATCGCCCAGGCGCTCGGTGCCCAGATGGCGGAACTGTTCGGGGAATCGGCCGCCGCCGCCGACTTGGCGGTGGCCGACCGCCTCATCGCGCTCGGGGCGGGCGATTGCGCACCTACGATGGCAGCCTGCCCCATCGCTTGCGGGGAAACGGCGCGCAGGTGGCGTCCGTGCTGGTCTTCGTGGCCGGCTGATCAAAGCCGGCAAAAGAAGGGGCGGCCTCTCGGCCGCCCCTTCTTGCGTCTGCGCTCCCGTACCGATCACTCGGCGGCGGGCGGCAGGCCTTCCATCGGATCCGCGGCGCTGCCGGCCTGCTTCTGCTGCAGGATCATCGCGTCGCGACGGCGCGCCACAGCGCGGATGTCGGCCACCATCGAGCCCGTGCCCGCCGGGATGAGCGAGCCGACGATGACGTTCTCCTTGAGGCCTTCCAGATGGTCGACCTTGCCGTTGACCGCCGCCTCGGTGAGCACCCGGGTCGTCTCCTGGAACGAGGCCGCCGAGATGAACGACTTCGTCTGCAGGGACGCCTTGGTGATGCCGAGCAGGACGGGGACGCCCTGGATCGGCTTCTTGCCCTCGGCGAGCAGCTTCTCGTTGAACTCGGTCAGCTCCGTGCGGTCGATCTGGTCGCCCGCCAGGATGTCCGAGTCGCCGCCGTCGGTCACTTCGACCTTCTGCAGCATCTGCCGGACGATCACCTCGATGTGCTTGTCGTTGATCGACACGCCCTGAAGCCGGTAGACCTCCTGGATCTCGTTGACGAGGTAGGCCGCGAGTTCCTCCACGCCCTTGATCGCCAGGATGTCGTGCGGCGCCGGGTTTCCGTCGACGATGTAGTCGCCGAGCTCCACCACGTCGCCGTCCTGCAGGTGGATGTGCTTGCCCTTCGGGATCAAGTATTCCACCGCCTCCGAGCCGTCATGCGGCGTCAGCGTGAGCCGGCGCTTGTTCTTGTAGTCGCGGCCGAACGCGATGGTGCCCGACTTCTCGGCGATGATCGCCGCGTCCTTCGGGCGCCGTGCCTCGAACAGCTCCGCCACCCGCGGCAGACCGCCGGTGATGTCGCGGGTCTTGGCCGAGTCGGTCGAGACGCGGGCCAGGATGTCGCCGGCCTGCACCTTGCCGCCCGGATCGAAGCCGATGATGGCGTCGACGGGCAGGAAGTAGCGGGCATCCGAGCCGCGCGGCAGCTTCACGGGCTTTCCGTCCCGGTCCACCACCACCATGGCGGGCTTCAAGTCCGAGGTCCGGGCAGAACCGCGCCAGTCGACGACGACGCGCTTGGCGATGCCGGTCGATTCGTCGGTTGTCTCGGTCATGGACTGGCCATCGACCAGATCCTCGTAGGCCACGATGCCGTCGACCTCGGTGAGGATCGGACGGGTGTAGGGGTCCCACTCGGCGATCCGCTGGCCGCGCTTGATCTTGTCGCCCTCGTCGACCCGGAGCTTGGCGCCGTATTGCAGGCGGTGGACCGCCCGCTCGACCCCGTCCGACCCGACGATCACGACCGCCACGTTCCGGCCGGTGGCGATCAAGTCGCCATCGGTGTTCTTGGCAATCGCGCGGTTGCGGATCTTGATCGTGCCCTCGAAGCTCGACTCGATGAACGACGAGTCGGCGATCTGCGCCGCACCACCGATGTGGAAGGTGCGCATGGTGAGCTGGGTGCCCGGCTCGCCGATCGACTGCGCCGCGATGACCCCGACTGCCTCGCCCATGTTGACGGGCGTGCCGCGGGCGAGATCGCGCCCGTAGCAGGTGGCGCAGACGCCGCTCCGTGTGGCGCAGACCAGCACGGAGCGGATCTTCACCTCCTGGATGCCCGCAGCCTGGATGGCCGGCAGGTGCCGCTCCTCGATGGTCTCGCCGGTCTTCACGATCACCGTGCCGTCGGCCGAGACCAGATCTTCGGCCGTGGCGCGGCCGAGGATGCGGGTCGCCAGCGTCGCCACGACCTGACCGGCATCCACGATGGCGCGCATCTTGATGCCGTTGGTCGTGCCGCAATCGACCTCGCGGATGACCGCGTCCTGAGCCACGTCGACGAGGCGGCGGGTCAGGTAGCCGGAGTTGGCGGTCTTCAGGGCGGTGTCGGCGAGGCCCTTACGGGCACCGTGCGTGGAGTTGAAGTACTCCAGCACGTCCAGACCTTCCTTGAAGTTCGAGATGATCGGCGTCTCGATGATCTCGCCCGACGGCTTGGCCATCAGGCCGCGCATGGCGGCGAGCTGCTTCATCTGGGCGGGCGAACCACGGGCGCCCGAGTGGCTCATCATGTAGATCGAGTTGACCTGCTTGTCGGCGCCGTTCTCGTCCTTCTGGACGCTCGAGATGCGGTTCATCATCTCGGCGGCCAGCTTGTCCGAGCACTTGGCCCAGGCATCCACGACCTTGTTGTACTTCTCGCCCTGGGTGATCAGGCCGTCGTTGTACTGCTGCTCGTAGTCCTTCACGAGCGTGCGCGTGGTGTCGACGATCGACCACTTGTTGTCCGGCACGACCATGTCGTCCTTGCCGAACGAGATGCCGGCCTTGAACGCGTGGTTGAAGCCGAGGCCCATGATCCGATCACAGAAGATCACCGACTCCTTCTGACCGCAGTGGCGGTAGACGGTGTCGATCATCGCCGAGATCTCCTTCTTGGTCATCAGCTTGTTGACGACGTCGTAGGGAACCTTGGCGTGCTTCGGCAGCGCGCCGGACAGGATCACCCGGCCGGGCGTGGTGTCGTAGGTCTTGGTCAGCGGCTCGCCGTCCGGGCCGATACCGGTCCAGCGCCACTTGATCTTGGTGTGCAGCGACACGGTCTTGGCCGCGAGCGCATGCTCCAGCTCGCCCATGTCCCCGAAGACGCCCTGCATCGGGTTCTTGGGATTGTCCGGATTGAACGCCCCCTTCGAGCCCTCGGCCACGATCGACAGGTAGTAGAGGCCGAGCACGATATCCTGCGACGGCACGATGATCGGCTGACCGTTGGCCGGGTGCAGGATGTTGTTGGTCGACATCATCAGGACGCGGGCTTCCAGCTGCGCCTCGAGCGACAGCGGAACGTGCACGGCCATCTGGTCGCCGTCGAAGTCGGCGTTGAACGCGGCGCAGACCAGCGGGTGCAGCTGGATCGCCTTGCCCTCGATTAGCTTCGGCTCGAAGGCCTGGATGCCGAGGCGGTGCAGGGTCGGCGCGCGGTTCAGCATCACCGGGTGCTCGCGGATCACCTCATCGAGGATGTCCCAGACCTCCGGCTTCTCCTTCTCGACCAGCTTCTTCGCCTGCTTCACCGTTGCGGAGAAGCCCTTGGCGTCCAGCCGCGCGTAGATGAACGGCTTGAACAGCTCGAGCGCCATCTTCTTCGGCAGGCCGCACTGGTGCAGCTTCAGCTCGGGGCCGACCACGATGACCGAACGACCCGAGTAATCGACGCGCTTGCCGAGCAGGTTCTGGCGGAACCGGCCCTGCTTGCCCTTCAGCATGTCGGCGAGCGACTTCAGCGGGCGCTTGTTGGCACCCGTGATGACCCGGCCGCGGCGGCCGTTGTCGAACAGCGCGTCCACCGCCTCCTGCAGCATCCGCTTCTCGTTGCGGATGATGATGTCGGGGGCGCGCAGTTCGATCAGCCGCTTCAGGCGGTTGTTGCGGTTGATGACGCGGCGGTAGAGGTCGTTCAGGTCGGAGGTGGCGAAGCGGCCGCCATCCAGCGGGACCAGCGGGCGCAGGTCCGGCGGGATCACCGGGACGACGGTGAGGATCATCCACTCCGGCTTGTTGCCGGACATCTGGAACGCCTCGATGATCTTGAGGCGCTTCAGGAGCTTCTTCGGCTTCAGCTCCGAGGTGGTGACCGCGATCTCCTCGCGCAGATCGTTGGCGATCTTGTCGAGGTCGAGTTCCTGGAGGATCCGGCGGATGGCCTCGGCGCCGATCATGGCGGTGAAGCTGTCCTCGCCGTACTCCTCCTGGGCGCGCAGGTACTCCTCCTCCGACAGGAGCTGACGCTCCTTGAGGGGGGTGAGGCCCGGCTCGATGACGCAGTAGGACTCGAAGTACAGGATCCGCTCGAGGTCCTTGAGGGCCATGTCGAGCAGGAGGCCGATGCGCGAGGGCAGCGACTTCAGGAACCAGATATGGGCGACCGGGGCGGCCAGCTCGATATGGCCCATGCGGTCGCGCCGGACGCGCGCCAGCGTCACCTCGACGCCGCACTTCTCACAGATGACGCCCTTGTACTTCATGCGCTTGTACTTGCCGCACAAGCACTCGTAATCCTTGATCGGCCCGAAGATGCGCGCGCAGAACAGGCCGTCGCGCTCGGGCTTGAAGGTCCGGTAGTTGATGGTCTCGGGCTTCTTGATCTCACCGTACGACCAGGAGAGGATCTTCTCCGGCGACGAGATCGAAATCTTGATCTGATCGAAGCTGACCGGTGTGGCCTGCTGGTTGAAAAGGTTCATGACCTCTTGGTTCATGATCCGCTCCTTGTTGACGCCGATCGCCCCGCGCCGGGCCATCGTGTCCTGAAAAAGATCCGGCGCCGCGCCCCGTTCGAGCGCCGCTGGCCGTCGTCATGGGAGGCCCCGCCCCTCCCCGCTCGACCGTGGCGGCCCGACGCCGCCACGGGAGGTTGTCGTGCGACCGCCGCTACTCGGCGGCGTCGGCCGGCGGCTCGAGCTGGTCGTTCGCGGCCTTCTTGGAGGACGTCAGCTCGACGTTGAGGCCGAGCGAGCGCATCTCCTTGACGAGCACGTTGAACGATTCGGGGATGCCGGCCTCGAAGGTGTCGTCGCCGCGGACGATCGCCTCGTAGACCTTGGTGCGGCCGGCCACGTCGTCCGACTTCACCGTGAGCATCTCCTGCAGCGTGTAGGCCGCGCCGTAGGCCTCCAGCGCCCAGACCTCCATCTCGCCGAAGCGCTGACCGCCGAACTGCGCCTTGCCGCCCAGCGGCTGCTGGGTGACGAGCGAGTACGGGCCGATCGACCGGGCGTGGATCTTGTCGTCCACCAGGTGGTGCAGCTTCAGCATGTAGATGTAGCCCATCGTCACCTTGCGGTCGAAGGGCTCGCCGGACCGCCCGTCGTAGAGCGTCGACTGAGCCGAGCGGTCGAGGCCGGCCATCTCGAGCATCTGCTCGATGTCGGCCTCCTTGGCGCCGTTGAACACCGGAGTGGCCATCGGCACGCCGCGACGGACGTTGTTGCCGGCCTCCGCCAGCTCCTCGTCGGTCAGGCCGTCGAGTTCGCCCGGGGAGTAGATCGCCTCCATCTCCTGACGCAGCGGCGCGATGTCATGCGACTTCAGATAGGCATCCACCGCCTTGGAGACCTTGCGACCCAGGCCCGCAGCCGCCCAGCCCAGGTGCGTCTCCAGGATCTGGCCGACGTTCATGCGCGAGGGCACGCCCAGCGGGTTGAGCACGATGTCGGCATGGGTCCCGTCCTCCAGGAACGGCATGTCCTCGATCGGCACGATCCGCGACACGACACCCTTGTTGCCGTGCCGGCCGGCCATCTTGTCGCCCGGCTGGATCTTGCGCTTCACCGCCACGAAGACCTTGACCATCTTCATGACGCCGGGGGGCAGCTCGTCGCCGCGCTGCAGCTTCTCGACCTTGTCGAGGAAGCGCTGCTCGAGACGCTTCTTCGACTCGTCGTACTGCTTCTGCATCGCCTCCATCTCGGTCATGAGACGGTCCTCGATGACGGCGAACTGCCACCATTGCGAGCGCGGGTAGTCGTTGATCAGCTCACGGGTGAGCGTGGTGTCCTTCTTGAAGCCCTTCGGGCCGGCCACCGGCGCCTGACCGATCAGCACGTCCGCCAGGCGGGCGTAGGTGTTGCGGTCGAGGATCGCCTGCTCGTCGTCGCGGTCCTTGGCGAGCCGCTCGATCTCCTCGCGCTCGATCGCCTGGGCGCGCTCGTCCTTGTCGACGCCGTGGCGGTTGAACACACGGACCTCGACGATCGTGCCCGTGACGCCCGGCGGCACCCGCAGGGAAGTGTCGCGCACGTCCGAGGCCTTCTCGCCGAAGATGGCGCGCAGGAGCTTCTCCTCCGGCGTCATCGGGCTTTCACCCTTCGGGGTGATCTTGCCGACCAGGATGTCGCCGGCATTCACCTCGGCACCGATGTAGACGATGCCGGCCTCGTCGAGGTTCTTCAGCGCCTCCTCGGAGACGTTCGGGATGTCGCGGGTGATTTCCTCCGGCCCGAGCTTGGTGTCGCGGGCCATCACCTCGAACTCCTCGATGTGGATCGAGGTGAACACGTCATCCTTCACGATCCGCTCGGAGAGCAGGATCGAGTCTTCGAAGTTGTAGCCGTTCCACGGCATGAACGCGACGAGCACGTTCCGGCCGAGCGCCAGCTCGCCGAACTCGGTCGAGGGACCGTCGGCGATGATCTCGCCCTTCTTCACCGGCTCGCCGACGCGGACCAGCGGCTTCTGCGTGATGCAGGTCGACTGGTTGGAGCGCTGGAACTTCTGCAGGCGGTAGATGTCGACGCCCGGCTTCGTGGCGTCGGCCTCCTCGGTGGCCCGGATGACGATACGGGTGGCGTCCACCTGATCGACGATGCCGGAGCGGCGCGCCGCGATGGCGGCACCGGAATCGCGGGCGACCACCGCCTCCATGCCGGTGCCGACGAACGGCGCGTCGGCACGGACCAGCGGCACGGCCTGCCGCTGCATGTTCGAGCCCATGAGGGCGCGGTTGGCGTCGTCGTTCTCGAGGAACGGGATCAGCGCCGCGGCCACCGAGACGAGCTGCTTGGGCGAGACGTCCATAAGGTCGACGCGCTCGGGACCGACGACGATCACGTCGCCGGCGCGGCGGCAGACCACGAGGTCCTCCGTCAGCTTCTTGTTCTCGTCCATCTGGGCGTTGGCCTGGGCGACGTAGTACTTCGCCTCCTCCATGGCCGAGAGGTAGGCGACCTCATTGGTGACCACGCCGTCGCGCACGCGGCGGAACGGGGTCTCGATGAAGCCGTACTTGTTCACCCGAGCGAAGGTCGCCAGCGAGTTGATCAGACCGATGTTCGGGCCTTCCGGCGTCTCGATCGGGCAGATGCGGCCGTAATGCGTCGGGTGCACGTCGCGCACCTCGAAGCCGGCGCGCTCGCGGGTCAGACCGCCTGGGCCGAGCGCCGACAGGCGGCGCTTGTGCGTCACCTCGGAGAGCGGGTTGGTCTGATCCATGAACTGCGAGAGCTGCGACGAGCCGAAGAATTCGCGCACCGCCGCGGCCGCCGGCTTGGCGTTGATCAAGTCCTGCGGCATCACCGTGTCGATATCGACCTGGCTCATGCGCTCGCGGATCGCGCGCTCCATGCGGAGCAGCCCGAGGCGGTACTGGTTCTCCATCAGCTCGCCGACCGAGCGCACCCGGCGGTTGCCGAGGTGATCGATGTCGTCGATCTCGCCCTTGCCGTCGCGCAGCTCGACCAGCGCCTTGACGACCGCCAGCATGTCCTCCTTGCGGAGGGTGCGGACGGTGTCGGCAGCGTCGAGGTCGAGACGCATGTTCATCTTCACGCGGCCGACCGCGGAGAGGTCGTAGCGCTCGGAATCGAAGAACAGCGAGTGGAACATCGCCTCGGCGGTGTCGAGCGTCGGCGGCTCGCCCGGGCGCATGACCCGGTAGATGTCGAACAGCGCGCCTTCGCGGTTGGAGTTCTTGTCCACCGCCAGCGTGTTTCGGATGTAGGGGCCGACATTGACGTGGTCGATGTCGAGCACCGGCAGCTCGATGATGCCGACCTCGTCGAGGCTCTTCAGGAGCTTCTCGGAGATCTCCTCGCCGGCCTCGGCCCAGATCTCACCGGTCTCGGTGTTGACCAGGTCCTCGGCGATGTACTGGCCGACCAGATCCTCGTCGGTCGCCTTGAGGTACTTGGTGCCCTTGTCGGTGATCTGTCGGGCGTTGCGGGCGTTGAGCTTCTTGCCGGCCTCGAGCACGACCTCGCCGGAATCGGCGTCGATCAGGTCGACCGTGGCCTTCATGCCCTTCATCCGCTCGGGGTCGAACGGCACGCGCCACTCGGCGCCGTCGCGGTCGTAGACCACGCGGTTGTAGAAGGTCGAGAGGATCTCTTCGCCGTCCAGTCCGAGCGCGTAGAGCAGCGACGTCGCCGGCAGCTTACGCTTCCGGTCGATACGGACGTGCACGATGTCCTTGGCGTCGAACTCGACGTCGAGCCAGGAGCCGCGATACGGGATGATGCGGGCGGCGAACAGGAGCTTGCCCGACGAGTGGGTCTTCCCCTTGTCGTGGTCGAAGAACACGCCCGGCGAGCGGTGCATCTGCGAGACGATGACGCGCTCGGTGCCGTTGACGATGAAGGTGCCGTTCTCCGTCATCAGGGGCATGTCGCCCATGTAGACGTCCTGCTCCTTGATGTCCTTGACCGACTTGGCCTGGGTGTCCGGATCGACATCGAACACGATCAGCCGCAGGGTCACCTTCAGCGGGGCCGCGAAGGTGATGCCGCGCTGGCGGCACTCGTCGACGTCGTATTTCGGCTGCTCGAAGGTGTAGCGCACGAACTCGAGCAGGGCCGTCGCGGCGAAGTCCGAGATCGGGAACACCGACTTGAACACGCTCTGGAGGCCCTCGTCACCGCGGCCGCCCTCCGGCTCGTCGACCATGAGGAACTGGTCGTAGGATGCCTTCTGAACCTCGATGAGGTTCGGCATCTCGGCGACTTCCTTGATCTTGCCGAAGAACTTCCGAATGCGCTTGCGACCGACCAGCGTGTTGGCCATGTGAACTCGCTCCATCCCGCGTGCCTCGCGCCCGGGGAAGCGTTCCCGAAAGGGACCTCCCGCGCCGGGCCGTAACGCGCGCCCCGCCGGACCGCGCCACCGAACCGAATCTCTCTGGCCCGTTTCAGGGCCCTCCGCCGAAGCGGCCTAAAGCCCGCGGGTGCTGCACCCGCGGGCTCCAGTCACGATAGGCCCAGGACGGACCCCCGTGGGGTGATGGGCCGGATATGGCCCATCGTCGACTTACTTGAGCTCGACCTTGGCGCCGGCCTTCTCGAGCTGGGCCTTGAGCTTCTCGGCCTCGTCCTTGGTGACGCTCTCCTTGACCGGCTTCGGAGCGCCCTCGACGAGGTCCTTGGCCTCCTTGAGGCCGAGGCCGGTGATCGCGCGGACCTCCTTGATGACCTCGATCTTCTTGTCGCCAGCGGCGGCGAGCACGACCGTGAACTCGGTCTGCTCCTCGACGGCGGCAGCGGCGCCACCGGCGGCCGGGCCGGCAGCGACGGCGACGGCGGCGGCAGCCGAGACGCCCCACTTCTCTTCGAGCATCTTGGCCAGGTCGGCGGCCTCGAGAACGGTCAGCGAGGACAGGTCGTCGACGAGCTTGGCAAGATCAGCCATTATCAATTCCTCTCAGATATCGGTTCGAACGATGGGTTTTTGAAGGGCCTCAAGCGGCCTCGTCCTTGGTGGCATAGGCCCCGAACACGCGGGCGAGTTTGGCCGCCGGCGCATTGACGACCTGAGCGATCTTGGTCGCGGGCGCCTGTACCAGGCCCACGATCTTGGCGCGCAGTTCGTCGAGGGACGGGAGCGAGGCGAGGGCCTTCACGCCGTCCGGGTTCAGGGTTGTCTTCCCCATCGCGCCGCCAAGGATCACGAGCTTGTCGTTCGTCTTGGCGAAATCGACCGCGACCTTCGCGGCTGCGACCGGGTCGCCGGAATAGGCGAGCAGGGTCGGGCCCTTCAGTAGCGGCTTGATGGAGGCGACGTCCGTACCATCGAGTGCGATGCCGGCGAGGCTGTTCTTGGCGACCTTCACGGTGGCGCCGGCCTGCTTCATCTGCGAACGCAGCTTCTGCATGTCGGCGACCGTGAGGCCCTTGTAGTGGGCCACGACGACGACGGCGCTCTGATTGAACACGCCGTTGAGCGTCGAGACGAGGTCAGCTTTAGCTGTCCGGTCCACTGGGCTCTCTCCGGTTGGCGGAACCCGAAATCGGGTCCGCCGGTTGCACATGCCGCCCGGACGTCGTCTCGGCCTTCAAGAGACCGGGAACGTCCGAACGACGCTTCGCGGCCCTGTCCCCGCACGTGCCCGTGAGGGCCGTTTCGGGTGAGTTGGTTCAAACCGACACCCCTCCGCGGCATATGCCGAAGCGAGGCTTTTCCTAAGTTCGGTCTTCCCCGTCTGTGCAGGTTGGGCGTGGATTAAGCCGGCGAACCGGCACCTGCAGTCTCGGACAGGACATAGCCGGACAAGGCTCCGCGGGGCTCATCGCCCTCAGGATCCTGCCGGCTATTGCCACCCGGTTGCCCGGGCGACATTTCATGCGGAAACCGGCCGATTGGCCGTCTCCTTCCGTGAGGATGAAATGCGTAAGGCGCGGTGTATAGAGGCTAGCAAGCCACCTGCCAAGGGCTGAAGCGCGACTTTTCCGCCGCAGGCAAGGGCCGGAGCGGAGAATTCGCTCGCGACGCCGTGCATCCGTCGATCCCGGCCCGCGGCATTCTTGAGAGGGGGCCCGACGTCCCGCCCTCGATCGATGATCCGCAGGGTGCCGATTCGATCGCGTCGCACCGCATCGACGATCACGAGACGCCGGTCAAAGGCGATGAGCCGAAGGCTGCGTCTCAGGCCGTCGCGAGCCCGCCCAATATTCGTCATTGCGGAAAACCGTTCGCAAGGCACGCGGAACCGGCGGACGAACCCGATCGACCGTCCGGGGCCGTCCGGCCCGATCGGGTCGCAGAGCGCATCAGAGCCGGCTAACGCCCCGCCTGCAGCGCGCCCCCCAAGACTCACGGCCGCCCTTAGCCGGCGCACATGCCGCGGGCGGCGCCGTTTGCGGGCTAGGCCGCCTCCCGCTCCGGTGCCAGCTTGCGCCGGGCATTCTCCCACCACGAGCGCCGCCGCGCATCCTCGGCCTCCGCGGCTTTGGCCGCGTAGAACGAGGCGTTGTGCTCGCCCCGCAGGGCCTCGCGGGTGAAGCGGATCAGGTGATGGGCAACGAAGCCCATGTTGAACACCGCCTCGATCTGCCCGCGCTTGAGCGCGTAGCCGGCGGCGCTCCAGAACGGCCTTCGGTAATCCGAGAGCAGACCGACCCGCGTGATGATGTTGAACCCGAGGATGAGGCCGCGGCGCAGGTTCGTGAAGGTCAGCTTGCCCTTGGCCGGAGTCTTGATCCGGTTCGGGTAGGTGGTCTGGCACTGGTGCTTGAACCGGGAGAAGAGCTGATCCGGCTCGTAGGCGTGGGCGATCGCCCGGCGCCAGCTCGACACGACGGTGTCGTGCGGGCGCTTGAACAGGACGTTCGATTCCAGCGCCGCATCGTGGACCAGACGCCCCTCGCGCTCCAGCCGATCCCACAGCGGGGTCTTGGGCAGGGCCTGGAGCAGGTTGATGGTCAGGACGGGAATCGCCGACTTGTCGATGAAGTCGATCAGGTTCTGCTCGGACTTGTCGCTGTCGGTATCGAGCCCCAGGATGATGCCCGAGGTGACTTCGAGCCCGTAGGAGTTGAGCGTCTCGATCGCCTCGTACATCGGCACGGCGGCGTTGTGGGTCTTGTCGATCCCCTTGAGCGCGTCCGCCTCGGGCGTCTCGATCCCGACGAACACGGTCATGAAGTTGGCCTGGCGCATCAGCTCGAGGATCTCGGGCTGCTTGGCCATGTTCAGCGTCGCCTCGCAGGCGAATTGCAGCGGGTAGTCGTTCTTCTTCTGCCACGCCACGAGATGGGGCAGCATCTCGCGGGTCGCCTTGCGGTTGGCGATGAAGTTGTCGTCCACGAAGTAGACCACCGCCGGGTGCCCGGGCTGGCTGATGATCGCGTCCAGCTCTGCGCACATCTGCTCCGGGGTCTTCAGCCGGGGCTGGCGGCCGTAGAGCTGCGGGATGTCGCAGAACTCGCAGCGATACGGGCAGCCGGACGAGAATTGCAGCGAGCCGATCAGGTAGCGCTTGAGCGGCGCCGCCTCGTAGGCCGGGGCCGGGAAGTCCGACAGTGCGAGCCGTTCACCGGTCTCGAACACAACCTGCTGGGTCGGACGGGCGACGTCGACGTCGAGCCGCTCGATCAGCCGGTCGGTGGCGTCGCCGATCTCGCCGACATGGAGATAATCGAAGTCCGGATATTTCTCCCGGGCACCGGACACCGAGGGGCCGCCAAGCGCCGCGACCTTGCCGGCGGCGTGGGCGCGCCGGCCGATGTCGTGAATCTGGCCCTCCTGGATGTGCATCCCCGAGACGAACACCGCGTCGGCCCAGGCGAAGTCCTGGGCGGAGGCGCGCCGGATGTTCTCGTCGATGAAGCGGTACTCCCAGCTCTCGGGCATGTAGGCCGCGATCACCAGGAGGCCCTGCGGGGGCATGAACGCCTTGACGCCCCCCATCAGCGGGTAGGCGTGCGAGAATGTGCCGAACGAGGGCGTGTAGGCGGGAAAGACGCAGAGGATGCGTCGGCGGGTCGTGACGGAGACTGTGCTGCGCATGGGGCCTATCTAGCACAGCCGCGCGGGATGGCGCCCCCTTCCATGTTGAGAATGACGTGAAGGACAGTGCGAAAAAGCCGCTGCGCGGCAGGTCCCATGCTGGATCCCAGGCCAAGCTCCGCCGCGCTCCACCGACCCGGGACAGGGGCGCGTTTTCTCCAGCCCGGGGCTGGGTGCCGGGGCATGCAACGCAAAACGCCCGGCCGTTTCCGGCCGGGCGCTTCTGGAGCGGTTGGTTTGAGGCTCAGCCTCAGGCGGTCAGGACCGTGTTCGGCTCGACCTTTACGCCCGGGCCCATCGTCGAGGTGACGGCGATGCGCTGGACGTAGGTGCCCTTGGCGCCCGCCGGCTTGGCCTTGGCGACCGCGTCGGCGAAGGCCTTGATGTTCTCGACGAGCTTGTCGGCATCGAACGAGACCTTGCCCACGCCGGCATGGACGATGCCGGCCTTCTCGACGCGGAACTCCACCGAGCCGCCCTTGGCGCCGGCCACGGCGCTCTTCACGTCCATGGTGACGGTGCCGACCTTGGGGTTCGGCATCAGGCCGCGCGGGCCCAGCACCTTACCGAGACGACCGACCAGCGGCATCATGTCCGGGGTGGCGATGCAGCGATCGAACTCGATCTTGCCGCTCTGGACGATCTCCAGGAGATCCTCGGCGCCGACGATGTCGGCCCCCGCCGCCTTGGCGTCGTCCGCCTTGGCGCCGCGGGCGAAGACCGCCACGCGGACCGTCCGGCCGGAGCCGTTCGGCAGGTTGCAGACGCCGCGGACCATCTGGTCGGCGTGGCGCGGATCGACGCCGAGATTCATCGAGACCTCGACGGTCTCGTCGAACTTCGCGGTCGCCCGCTCCTTGACCAGCTTGATCGCCTCGTCGAGCGGGTAGAGCTTGGTCACCTCGATGCCCTCGCGGGCCGCGCGGATGCGCTTTCCTTCGCGTGCCATGATGTCCTCCCTCAGGCCGTGATTTCGAGGCCCATGGCCCGGGCAGAGCCGCGGATCATGGCGACGGCCGCTTCGACCGAGTCGCAATTGAGGTCGGGCATCTTCTTCTCGGCGATCTCGCGCAGCTGCGCCTCGGAGATCTTGCCGACAACCGGGCCCTTACCGGGGGTCTTCGAGCCGGAAGCCGGCTTCTTGCCGATCTTCAGGCCGACGGCCTTCTTGAGGAAGAAGGTGACCGGCGGCTGCTTCATCTCGAAGGTGAAGGAGCGGTCCTGATACGCGGTGATGATCACCGGGATCGGGGTGCCCTTCTCCATCTGCGCGGTCTTCGCATTGAAGGCCTTGCAGAACTCCATGATGTTGAGGCCGCGCTGACCGAGCGCGGGACCGATCGGGGGCGACGGGTTCGCCGCGCCGGCCGGGACCTGAAGCTTCACGTAGCCCGTGATCTTCTTCGCCATGGGATACCTCCCAAACTGCGTCCGCCGCCGGGCTGCCTAGGCGCGGGCGGGTCGGACGATGACAGGTCGCGGTGCGATCCGTGGATCCCGGAGGCGAGGCCGGGCGGATCTTCCGCGGGTGAGACCGCCCCTTTTGGAGGGTACGGCCGCTTCACGGCCGAGGCGGAACGCCGGCCGGAAGAGGAGGGACGGCCGAAAACCGGCCGCCGAAAACGTGCGTGCCTCAGGCTTTCTCGACCTGGGCGTATTCCAGCTCCACCGGCGTGGCGCGGCCGAAGATCGACACGGCCACCTTGAGGCGGGAGCGGGCCTCGTCAATCTCTTCGACGGTGCCGTTGAAGCTCGCGAACGGACCGTCGGCGACCCGAACGGTCTCGCCGATCTCGAACGCGATCGACGGCTTGGGCCGATCGACGCCCTCGGCAACCTGGCCCTTGATCCGCTCGGCCTCGGCGTCAGGAATCGGAACCGGCTTCGACTTGTCGGCCCCGAGGAAGCCCGTGACCTTCGGGGTGTTCTTGATGAGGTGGTAGACCTCGTCGGTCAGGTCGCACTTCACCAGCACGTAGCCGGGGAAGAACTTGCGCTCGGCATCGACCTTCCGGCCGCGGCGCACCTCGACGACCTTCTCGGTCGGGACCATCACCTCGTCGAACAGCTCGGTCAGCCCGCGCTGGGCCGCCTGGTCCTTGATGGACTGCGCGACCTTGTTCTCGAAGTTCGAGTAGGCGTGGACGATGTACCAGCGCTTCGACACGGTTCCGTTCAACTCCGACACGTCCGCGAGGTCTCCCCCGATCGATATTGCCCCTCAGAGGCCGAGCACGAGGCCGACCACGAAGCGCAGGGCCTGGTCGACCACCGTGAAGAACAGGCTGGTGACCACGACCATCACGAACACCATGATGGTGGTGATCGTGGTTTCCCGGCGGGACGGCCAGGTGACCTTGCGGGCCTCGTCGCGGACCTGGGAGAAGAACTCGCCGGGCGTCGCGCGCTTCTGCGGCACCTTGGCGGGCGTGGCCGGGCGGGCCGGCGGCGTGTTCGCGGGACCGCGAGCCGCGCCGCGCGCCACATCCACCTTCTTGGTCGCTTCGTTCGATGCCATGGCGCCAGTGTTTTTTGCGAGCGCGGGCCCGAGGCAGGGCCTGCTTCCGGGAACGCGAACATCCGGCGCCGAGAGCCTGGGCAGGCCCGCACCGACGGTCGCTTCAGATCTCGGATTGCGCCCGCTCTAGCGCAACTCCGCCGGCTTGTCGACCGGGCGACCGCGCGGGGTTGGGTGAGATGTCTGGCAGGAGTGGAGGGACTCGAACCCGCAACCTCCGGTTTTGGAGACCGGCGCTCTGACCAGTTGAGCTACACTCCTAGCGTTCCGCCAAATGCCCGATCGCGGCGTCGCTTGCAAGAGGTTTGCGGCCGGTTCCTGAGGACTTTCAGGGGGCTGCAGCCCGAAAGCGGCGTCGCGGGTGGGTTCGGGCCTGCGGGAGCCCGACATGGCGGCGCCGGCCTCCGTGGGGACGGAGGCCGGCGCCGATCCGATCACGCGCGACAGCGGCCCGATGACGGGCCGGGCCGAACGGGATCTCAGCCCGGGGTCTCAGTCGTTGATGGCGGCGACGACGCCGGCACCGACGGTGCGGCCGCCCTCGCGGATGGCGAAGCGAAGCTTCTCCTCCATGGCCACCGGCACGATCAGCGTGACGTCCATGGTCACGTTGTCGCCCGGCATCACCATCTCGGTGCCCTCCGGCAGCTCGCACACCCCGGTCACGTCCGTGGTCCGGAAGTAGAATTGCGGCCGGTAGTTGGTGAAGAACGGCGTGTGGCGGCCGCCCTCCTCCTTGGTCAGGATGTACGCCTCGGCCTTGAACTTGGTGTGCGGCTTCACCGAACCCGGCTTGCACACGACCTGGCCGCGCTCCACGTCCTCGCGCTTGGTGCCGCGCAGCAGCACGCCGACGTTGTCGCCCGCCTGGCCCTGGTCGAGCAGCTTGCGGAACATCTCCACGCCGGTCACCGTCGTGGTCGTGGTCGCCCGGATGCCGACGATCTCCACCGTCTCGCCGACCTTGACGATCCCGCGCTCGACGCGACCCGTCACCACCGTGCCGCGGCCCGAGATCGAGAACACGTCCTCGATCGGCATCAGGAACGGCAGGTCGATCGGACGCTCCGGCTGCGGGATGTAGGCATCCACCGTCGCCATCAGCGCCAGCACCGCCTCCTTGCCGATCTTGGGCTCCTTGTCCTCCAGCGCCATCAGCGCCGAGCCCTTGGTGATCGGGATGTCGTCGCCCGGGAAGTCGTACTTCGACAGAAGCTCGCGCACCTCCAGCTCGACCAGCTCCAGGAGTTCCTCGTCGTCGACCATGTCGACCTTGTTCAGGAACACCACCAGCGCCGGCACGCCGACCTGGCGGGCGAGCAGGATGTGCTCGCGGGTCTGCGGCATCGGGCCGTCGGCCGCCGACACCACCAGGATCGCGCCGTCCATCTGGGCGGCACCCGTGATCATGTTCTTCACGTAGTCGGCGTGGCCGGGGCAGTCGACGTGCGCGTAGTGACGGTTGGCCGTCTCGTACTCCACGTGCGCGGTCGAGATCGTGATCCCGCGCGCCTTCTCCTCCGGCGCCTTGTCGATTTGGTCGTAGGCCGTGAACGTCGCACCGCCCGTCTCAGCCAGGACCTTCGTGATCGCCGCCGTCAGCGACGTCTTGCCGTGGTCGACGTGACCGATCGTGCCGATGTTGCAGTGCGGCTTGGTGCGAGCGAACTTTTCCTTGCCCATGATTCCCATTCCTGCGGCGGGGACCACGCTGTTCCCCGGATCCTGGACGGCCGCCCCGAACGCGGAAGCGGGGCGAAAAACGCGGTTCGCTTAGAGGGTCGGCCGCTTGCGATCAAGGTCCGGCGCGCACGGGACCCTCGGGACGACGGCGTCTGTCAAGCGCCGAACCGCCACATTGGGCGGCCTGAATATTGATGCCCACCACTTCCGGTGGACACTTTCGAGACACAGTGTGGCCCGCAGGGCATAGCGGACCTGGAGCAGCCGAGCTTAAGTGGGGACAACCACTGGTCACCCGGGTTCCGCGAACATGATGAAGAAGCTCCTCCTCGCCAGCGCTGCCACGGCCCTGGTCTCGACGGCCGCCGTCGCTGCCGACCTGCCGCGCCGCGCCGCGCCGCCGCCGGTCTTCACCCCGGTGCCGGTCTTCACCTGGACGGGCTTCTACGCGGGTCTCGAGTCCGCCTACACCTTCACCGACAACCAGCGCATCACCACCGTCGGCGTCCTGCCGGGCAACGCCAACAACGTGGCGCTCGGCCGCCGGCCGCTCCTGACCTCGACCTCGCAGGACGGCTTCGCCAACATCGGCGGCACCGCCGGCTACAACTATCAGTTCACGCCGGGCTCCGGCATCGTCGTCGGTGTCGCCAACAGCATCGACTGGACCGACATCACCAAGAACCGTGTCGTCCTCGGCACCGGCAACGTCGCGGGCGGCCCGCCGAACATCAGCCAGTTCCGCCAGAGCCTCGACTGGCTCGGCACCCTCACGGGCCGCGTCGGCTACGCGTTCGACCGGGTCATGGTCTACGGCATGGGCGGTCTCGCCTACGGCAACGTGTTCCACGATGCGAACTTCTACACCCCGGGCGGCGCCCTGCAGTTCGCCGGCCGCTACGACGACTTCAAGACCGGCTTCGCCTACGGCGGCGGCATCGAGTTCGCCATCCCGACCGACAGCTTCCTGAACACCTTCGCGGTCGGCAAGTACTTCGGCATCAAGTACGACGCCGTGACCATCAAGGCCGAGTACCTGCACTACGATCTCGGCAGCCAGAGCGTGCTCGTCGGCGCCATCCCGGGCGTCGGCACCGGCTCGTACATCTCGCGCTTCCGGACCGAGGGCAGCATCGTCCGCGCCGGCTTCAACTACAAGTTCGGCGGCTTCTAGGACTTCGCCACAGACACCGGCCCGGGAGCGATCCTCCCGGGCCATCCTTCGAGGGCGCGTGCCGGGACCGGTGCGCGCCCTTTTTCGTTGTGTTGTGGTCGGTTGCTTGCTGAGTACGCGAGAGCCGTGCCCGACCGCGTTGGGTCGGGCACGGCTCTCGGCTCTTGGTTTGACGCGCTCTCCGACGAACCGGAGCCACTTCGTCGAAGAGCGCTTTAGCGGGCGCGCAGATGCGCGATCAGCCGGGCCGCCGCCTCTTGCGGCGCGCCCGTGTTGAGGATGGAGAGGTCGGCCGAGACCCGGACCTCGCGGGCCAGGCGCGCGGCGACGTCCCCGTCCTCCGGCCGGCCCCGGGCCGCGATCCGGCGTGCCAGGACCTCGGCAGGCGCCGTGACCTCGACCACGCTGACCGGCAGGCCGCTGCCCCGGGCCTCCTCGACGATCCGGCGGGAGACGTTGCAGACCACCACGCGATCGCCGCGCGCGCATTCGGCGGCCTGCGCCGGGATCGCGTAGCCCAGGCCGTGCGCCCGCCAGTGCAGCGTGAACACGCCAGCCGCACAGCCCCGTGCGAAGGCGGCCTCGTCGATCTCGTCGTTGTCCTCGTCGCCCGACGGCGGCCGGGTCACCAGGCGGCGCGGGAAGACGTAGCGCGGGTCGCCCGCCAACTCCGCCCGGGCGAGCCGGATCAGCGTATCCTTGCCGGCCCCGCTCGGGCCGACCACCAGGACCAGGCAGCCCGCCATCAGGCGACCCGCCGGCCGGTGCGCCAGACCTCGCGGACCACTGGAACCCCTTCGGCGCGCTGGACCCGCACGAGGTCGGCCCGCAGGCCGGGCGTCAGGGCGCCGCGGTCGGTCAAGCCGGTGGCGCGGGCTGGGTTGGCCGTGACGGTGGCCAGCGCCTGCGGCAGCGAGATCCCGGATGCCTGCTCGGGCAGCAGGAACGCGGCCATCAGCAGGCTCGCGGGCACGTAATCCGACGACAGGATGTCGAGGTGGCCGGCCTCGGCCAGCGCCAGGGCGGCGACGTTGCCGGAATGCGACCCGCCGCGGATCAGGTTCGGCGCGCCCATCATCACGGTGATCCCCCGCCCGTGCGCGGCCTCGGCCGCCTCCAGGGTGGTGGGGAACTCGGCGAGCGCCACCCCCTCCCCGGCCGCGAGTTCCACATCGGCCAGGGTCGTGTCGTCGTGGCTCGCCAGGGGTATGCCCATGTCTTTCGCGAACTGGACCAGGGCTGGGCGGTTGCGGCCGTTGAGGGCCTTGCCCTCCCGGATCTTGCGCTCGGTGTTGAGCCGGATCTCCTCCAGGGTCCGGCCGCCCCGCGTGGCGTAGGTGTAGTACTTCTCCATGTCGCGGAACTGGCGCTGGCCCGGGGTGTGGTCCATCAGCGAGATCAGGCCGATCGTGTACTGCGCCTTGAACTCGGCCACCGTGTCGAGGACGTCCGCCGAGGGCAGCTCGCAGCGCAGATGCGTGAAGTGCTCGGCCCGGAACAGGTTGCCGGCCCGCGCGGTCTCGATCGCGGCGGCCAGCTGTTTCAGCTCGGAGCCGAGGCCGCTGCCGTCGGGGTCGCTGCCGGCGCGCAGGGAATCGAACACCGTGGTGATGCCCGAGGCGGTGATCTGCGCGTCGTAGGCCAGCACCGCACCGAGCGGATGCCAGCGGACCTTGGGCCGGGGCGCGAAGTGGCTCTCGAGGTGGTCTGTGTGCAGCTCGATCAGCCCGGGGATCAGGTGGTCGCCGCCGAGGTCGAGGCCGCGCTCGGGCGCGCGCCCGGTGCCGATCTCCGCGATCCGGCCGTCGGCCACGGCGAGCCAGCCGTGCTCGACGCGGTCCGGCAGGACCAGGCGCGCGTTCTCGAGAATCAGGTCGCTCATCGGGTCTCCTCAGGCCGCCCGGGCTTGCGCGAAGCGGGTCACGTCGACGATTCGCGTCGCCACGGCATCACGCATCTCGCCGTCGTGGAAGATGCCGAGCACGCCGGCCCCCGCGGCCAGCTTCTCGCGGACCAGCTCGGCGACCACGGCGCGGTTGCTGGCGTCGAGGGACGCGGTGGGCTCGTCGAGCAGCAGCAGCGGCCGGTCGGCGATCAGCCCCCGGGCGAT
The DNA here is from genome assembly GCF_054818005.1 of Methylobacterium sp. CM6246. NCBI lineage: Bacteria > Pseudomonadati > Pseudomonadota > Alphaproteobacteria > Hyphomicrobiales > Methylobacteriaceae > Methylobacterium > Methylobacterium sp. CM6246. The sequence continues at coordinate 1,349,262 of NZ_JBTXKY010000001.1, read as the reverse complement.
GTTGACGCGCTGCTGCTCGCCCCCCGAGAAGGTTGCGGGCGGCAGGCCCCACAGCCGGTCGGGCAGGTTCAGCCGGGCGAGCAGGGTCTTGGCCCGCGCGCGGGCTTCGTCCTCGGACAATCCGCCCTCGCGGCCGGCGGCCTCGACCACGTCGAGGGCCGAGACCCGCGGGATCACCCGCAAGAACTGCGACACGTACGCGATGACCCGGGCACGCAGCGACAGGATGGTGCGCGGGTCGGCCCGGACCACGTCGATCGCGGCGCCGCCGTCGCGGACCAGGATCGTGCCGGCATCGCAGCGGTAATTGCCGTAGGCCATCTTCAGGAGCGAGGACTTGCCGGCGCCCGAGGGTCCGCCGAGCACCACGCACTCGCCCGGCGCCACCGCGAGGCTCACGCCGCCCACCACCGGGAGCACCACGCCGCCGCGCAGGTGCAGGGTGAAGCTCTTGGCGACGTCCTGGAAGGTCAGAAGCGCGGTCATGCGGCGAGCACCGAGGAGACGAGGAGCTGGGTGTAGGCGTGCTCGGGGTCGTCGAGCACGCGGTCGGTCAACCCGGTCTCGATCACCCGGCCGGCCCGCATCACGGCGATCCGGTGGGAGAGCAGGCGCGCCACCGCGAGATCGTGGGTGACGATGATCACCGCCAGACCGAGCTCGGCCGAGAGCCGCCGGATCAGGTCGAGGAGCCGGGCCTGGACCGAGACGTCGAGCCCCGAGGTCGGCTCGTCCATCAGCACCAGCCGGGGGCCGGTGACGAGGTTGCGGGCGATCTGCAGGCGCTGGCGCATGCCCCCGGAGAACTGGCTCGGCGGGTCGTCCACGCGGGCCGCCTCGATCTCGACGCGGCCGAGCCAGTCGAGCGCCTGGCCGCGGATCCGGCCGTAATGGCGCTCGCCCATGCCCATCAGCCGCTCGCCGACATTGCCGCCGGCCGAGACCGCCATGCGCAGGCCCTGGCGGGCGTCCTGCCGGACGAAGCCCCAGTCGGTGCGCATCAGCCGGCGCAGTTCGGCGGGGCCGAGGTCGGCGAGGGTACGGCTCTGCCCGTCGCGCATCCGGTAGCGGACGCAGCCGGAATCCGGCGCCAGCTCGCCCGCCAGCAGGGACAGGAGCGTCGACTTTCCGGAGCCGGATTCGCCCACGATGGCGAGCACCTCGCCCTCGGTGACGTCGAGATCGACCCCCGCGCAGGCGAGCCGCGCCCCGTAGGCCTTGGTCAGGCCGTGGGCGGAAAGCAGCGGCGTGCTCATCGGGCGGCCTCCGCGACGCGGGTCTCGCAGATGTCGGTGTCCGAGCAGACGTACATCCGCCCCCCCGTGTCGTCGGTGACCACCTCGTCGAGGTAGTGGCCGCGGGCGCCGCACAGCGCGCAGGGCTCGGTGAATTCCTGGATCCGGAACGGATGGTCCTCGAAGTCGAGGCTGCGCACCGCGGTGTAGGGCGGCACCGCGTAGATGCGCCGCTCGCGCCCCGCCCCGAACAGCTGGAGCGCCGGGCAATCGTCCATCTTGGGGTTGTCGAATTTCGGCGTCGGCGAGGGGTCCATCACGTAGCGGCCGGCCACCTCCACCGGGTAGGCGTAGGTGGTGGCGATGTGGCCGTGGCGGCTGATGTCCTCGTAGAGCTTGACGTGCATGGCCCCGTACTCGGCGAGGGCGTGGAGCTGGCGCGTCTCGGTCTCGCGCGGTTCGAGGAAGCGCAGGGGCTCGGGGATCGGCACTTGGTAGACCAGCGTCTGCCCCTCGGAGAGCGGCGTCTCCGGAATGCGGTGGCGGGTCTGGATGATCGTCGCCTCGGTGGTGCGCGTGGTGGTGGCGACTCCCGAGGTCCGTGCGAAGAAACGCCGGATCGAGACGGCGTTGGTGGTGTCGTCGGCGCCCTGGTCGATCACCTTGAGCACGTCGGCCCGCCCCAGGATCGCGGCCGTGACCTGTACGCCGCCGGTGCCCCAGCCATAGGGCATCGGCATCTCGCGCGAGGCGAACGGCACCTGGTAGCCCGGCACCGCGATGGCCTTGAGGATGGCCCGGCGGATCATCCGCTTCGTGCCCTCGTCCAGGTAGGCGAAGTTGTAGCCGGCGTCCGATCGGCTCGGTTCGGGCATCGCTGTCGCGCTCATTCGGCCGCCTCCTGCATGCTGTCTGAGTCTCGGAAGAACTCGGCGCGCAGGCGCCGGACCAGCTCCAGCTCCGCCTGGAAATCGACGTAGTGGGGCAGCTTCAGGTGCTCGACGAAGCCGGTCGCCTGCAGGCTGTCGCAATGGGCGAGGACGAATTCCTGGTCCTGGGCGGGGCTCGCCACCGGCTCGCCGAGTTCCTCCGCCCGCAGCGCCCGGTCGACCAGGGACATCGCCATCGCCTTGCGCTCGCTCTGGCCGAAGCTGAGCCCGTAGCCGCGGGTGAACTGGGGAGGCGTCGTCCCCGAGCCCTTGAACTGGGTGACCATCTGGCACTCGGTGAGCCGGATCCGGCCGAGCGGCACCGGGAAGCCGAGTTCCTCCGGCACGAACGCCACCGCCACGTCGCCGACCCGGATCTCGCCCACGAACGGGTGGGTGCGGCCGTAGCCCCGCTGGGTCGAGTAGCCGAGGCCGAGCACGAAGCCCTCGTCCCCCCGGGCCAGGGCCTGGAGGCGCAGGGCCCGGTCGGCGGGGTAGTCCACCGGCTCCCGGGTGAGGTCGCCCACGGGGGCGCCGTCGTCCGGGGGCGAGGGCTCGATCAGGCCGTCCTGGGCCAGGACGTCGGTGACCCTGGGGCAGGTGCCGGCATCCCCGCGCGGCTCGGCCTCGGCGGCGGGCTCGACCGCGCCCTCGGCGGCCAGCGCGAAGTCGATCAGCCGGTGCGTGTAGTCGAAGGTCGGCCCCAGAACCTGGCCGCCGGGCAGGTCCTTGAAGGTCGCCGAGACGCGGCGGGCCACCGCCATGGCGCCGGTATCGATGGGTTTGGAAGCGCCGTAGCGCGGCAGAGTCGTCCGGTACGCCCGGACCAGGAACACCGCCTCGACCACGTCGCCGCGGGCCTGCTTGAGGGCCAGCGCGGCGAGGTCGGGATCGTAGAGCGAGCCCTCGGCCATAACCCGGTCGACCAGGAGCGCCATCTGCTCCCGGATCTGCGCCACGGAGAGTTCCGGCACGGCCGGGTCGCCGCGGCGGGCCTCGGCCAGGAGCCGGTGGGCGTTATCGATGGCGGCTTCGCCGCCCTTCACGGCCACGTACATCGGTCAGCTCTCCGTGACGGCGGTGGAGCGCGGCAGACCGGCGACGAGGCCGGGCGCGGTGAGGATCAGGTCGATCCCGAGGGGGAAGCCCGCGCGGTTCGCCGCGAGCTGCGCCACGAATCCGTCCGGCATGGGCGCCAGGGCGATGCGGGTCGCACCCCTGATTCCGGGCCCGGTCAGGCGAAGCCCCTCCCCGGCCGCGATCCGGTCGAGGGCGAGGACCAGTGTGGTCGCGGTGTCGGGATAGGCCGGCGTGCCTTGCGCGAACCGGTCGAGCGGCGGGCAGCGGGCCGGATCGCACATCAGCGCGAAGGCCGCCCGGGCCGGGTCGTCCGTGAGCGGCGCGCCGGTGTGGAAGCGCAGGTAGGCGGCGACCTCGGGTGCGGCGGCGAGGCCTGGATCGAGCCAGACCGGCGTGTCGGCGTCGGTCAGCGCCAGCGCGACCGCGGCGAGTTCCGGGGTCAGCGGCGCGGGCGGCGCGAGCCGGATGTCGAGCCGCCGGGGCAGGCCGGGGCGGGCGAGCGCGTCCATCACCGCGCGGAACGTGCCCTGCGCGTCGTGGACCGGATCGGCGAAGCCGGGTGCGAGCATGCTCAATCCTCCCCGCGGACCAGCGTCAGGAAATCGACCCGGGTGGCGGCGCTGCGTCGGGCCGCCTGTCGGCCCGCGGCCTCGGCCCGTTGCGCGGCGGGCCGCAGGGCGGCCTCGACCCCGGCGCGTCGGGCCGGATCCTGCCAGAGCGCGTCCAGCGTGGCCGCGAGGCGCGCCTTCGTCCGGTCGCGGCCGAGATGATAGGCGAAGCCCGTGGCGCCATCCGGGAGCCGGATCGCCGCCCGGGTCACGCTCACCTCACCGAGGTTGAACGGCCGCCCGTCGCCGCCGATCCGGCCCGTCGCCATGACGAGGCCGGTCTCCGGGGGGCGCAGGTCCTCGGGGGCCGGGGCTTCGAGCGCCCGCAAGGCGGCGTCGAGGTCGTCCCGGCTGGCCTCGGCGCAGAGCGCCATGACGGCCTGCCGGGCCGCGATATCGTCTGGTCCCGAGTGGTGCGGGCTCGTCGCCATAGCGAATCCCTTTGTCGAGCTGTTGTCTAGTCGTGTAGACAACTAGCGCGCCGGGCGCAAATGAAGTTTGGATGACAGCATGGATGCACAGGAGCGGGCGCCCGGCCTCGTCCGGGGAGAGGGGCTGACGGCGTGGCGGCAGATCGCCGACGCGCTGAGCGCCGACATCGCGGCCGGGCGTTACGCGCCGGGCCAGCAGATGCCGACCGAGGCGGCGCTGGCCGCGCGCTTCGCCGTCAACCGCCACACGGTGCGGCGGGCGCTGGCCGCCCTGGCGGAGGGCGGCCTCGTGCGCGCCAGCCAGGGGCGCGGCACCTTCGTGGAGGAGGCGCCGCTGGCCTATCCGATCGGCCCACGCACCCGCTTCTCGGAGATCGTCACCGGGGCGGGGCGCGAGGCCTGGGGCGACCTGCTCGCCGCCGCCACCGTTCCGGCCGGGTCCAGGCAGGCGGCGGCCCTGGCGATCGAGCCCGGCGCGCCGATCCTGGAACTGCTGACGACCCACCGGGCGGACGCCGCCCCGATCTCGACCGCGCAGACCTGGCTGCCCCTGCCGCGATTCGCGGACTTCGCCGCGGCTTACGCGGAGCGCGGCTCGATCACCCGGGCCTTCGCGGCCTGCGGCGTCCACGACTACACCCGGCTCTCGACGCGGATCCGCGCCCGGCCGGCCGATGCCCAGGAGGCAGAGCGCCTCGATATCGCCCCCGGGCGGGTCGTCATGGTGGTGTCGAGCGTCAACATCGACTCCGCTGGCGTGCCGATCCAGGCGAACCGCACCCTGTTCGCCGCCGACCGGGTCGAGTTGGTGATCGGCGGCTAAAGCGCGCGCCGCCGAGTTGGAGCCGGTCAGCGCGCCGCCGGCCCGATGATCGCCCGGCGCAGGCGGGTCGAGACCCAGTCGATCGCCGCCACGGTGGCGAGGATCATCAGAACCAGGAAGGCGACCTGCTTCAGCTCCAGCATGCGGATCAGCTCGGTGAGGTACTGGCCGATGCCACCCGCCCCGACGATGCCGATGATCGTCGCCGAGCGGGTGTTCGATTCGAAGAAGTACAGCACCTGGCTCGCCAGCACGGGCAGCACCCCCGGGATCAGCCCGAAGCGGATGCGGTGCAGGGCCGAGCCCCCCGAGGCGACGACCCCCTCACCGGGTTTCCGGTCGCAGGTTTCGATCGCCTCGGAGAACAGCTTGCCGAACGCCCCGAAATCCGAGCACGCGATGGCGAGCATGCCCGCGAAGGGGCCGAGGCCGACGACGTTGATCCAGATCAGCGCCCAGATCAGCACGTCCACGGAGCGCATCACGTCGAGGCCCCGGCGCACGGCGAAATGCGCGAACGGATTGGGCACGACGTTGCGGGCGGCCAGCAGCGCCACCGGGAAGGCCAGGATCGCCGCCGTCAGGGTGCCCAGGAAGGCGATGCCCAGGGTCTCGCCCAGCGCGTGGACGAAGGTGCCGAGATGCCCCTCCGGCGAGGGCGGCAGCATCAGCACCGCGAAGGTGCCGAGCCGGCCGAGCCCGTAGAGGATCCGGGCCGGCGACATCTCGAACTGCCAGGCGCCGAAGCCGGCCAGTCCGGCCAGGCCCGCGAGAACCGCCAGCCGGCGCAGCCGCGCGGCCCGATCGGTCCGGAACTGCGCGGGATAGCGGGCCCGCAGGCGCGCGAGATCGGCCCGGGCGGCCGCCCGCAGGGTTTCGGTTCCGCCGCCGCTCATCGGGCCTCCTCCAGGCCGGTCAGCCGGTGCCGGACCTGCTCGGTGGCGAGGTCGATGCCGACGACGGTCAGGATGATCAGCCCCAGGATCGCGCTGACATCCGCGTAGTAGAAGTTGCGGATCGCGGCCAGGAACTCCTGCCCGATGCCGCCGGCGCCGACGAAGCCCAGCACCGCGGCCCCGCGCACGTTGATCTCGAAGCGCAGCAGCGCATAGGAGACGAAGTTCGACAGCACCTGCGGCAGCACCGCGAAGCGCACGGTCTCGAGCCAGCTGGCGCCCGAGGCGGACAGGCCCTCCACCGGGCGCATGTCGATATTCTCGACGACCTCGGAGAACAGCTTGCCGAGCGCCCCCGTGGTGTGGATCGCCAGGGCCAGCACGCCGACCATCGGGCCGAGGCCGAAGGCGATCACGAACAGCAGCGCGAACACCACGTCGGGAATCGTGCGGCACACCTCCAAGACGCGCTTGGCGAGGAAGCGCACCGGGGCCGACGGGACCAGGTTGGCGGCCGCGACGAAGCTGAGGGCGAAGCCCGCAACCGCCCCGAGCAGGGTTCCGAGATACGCCATCAGCAGCGTCTCGCCGAGCAGGGCGAGCCAGCCCGGCAGGCCCCAGTACCAGGCGCGCATGTCCGCCATTGGGTGATCGAGGCCGATCGGCGGCCAGATCTGCTCGATATAGGCGGTGAACTTGCCGATGTTCGCGACGAGGACCAGCGGCCGGACCTCGGCGACGAGCCCGGCCAGGAGCGCCAGCACCGCCAGGACGGCGAAGCTCGCGAGGGTGCGGCGGCGGGCGGAGCCGCTCGCCGCCGCGTACAGGCCGGAGAGGGCGGCGACCCGCTCCGGCGGCAGGGGTGTCAGGCCGCGCAAGGCCGGCGCCTCCTCAGCAACGCGATCAGGACTTCTTGCGCTGCTCGTCGTTGAATTTCAGCATGTCGATGACCGGCTGGTAATCCTTGAGCGTCACCGGGGTGAGGCTGAGATCCTTGCCGTCGGACAGCCGGTCGAACGCCGCCTTGTCGGCCTTCGGCAGGTCGAGGAAGGCCTGGCGGATCTTGGCCTTCAGGTCGTCCGGAAGGCTCGCCAGCACGGCGTAGGGGCCCTCCGGCAGGAAATCAGACTTGAACACCACCCGGAAGTCCGACTGCTTCATCGGCGTGCCGTCCGGGTTCTTCAGGACGCCCTTGGCGACCATGCGGGTCACCATCGTGTCGGTCTCGGAGTTCCACAGGTTGGCGGCGGCCTCGACGGTGCCCTGGGTCAGCGCCAGGACCGCGTTCTCGTGGCTGCCGGCGAAGACAGCCTTGCCGAAATACCGGTCCACGTCGTAGCCGGCCCGCTTGAGGAAGAAGCGCGGCGCCTGGTTGCCGGAGGTGGAGTTCGGGTCGACCAGGGCGAGGTTCTTGCCCTTCAAATCCGCCACCGTCTTGTACGGGCTGGAAGCCAGCACGTAGAGCACCGAGTAATAGCCCGAGGCGCCGGTCTCGTGCTGCGGGTTCACGAGCGGCTCGATCTTCACGCCGGTCATCACGGCCCGGCCGAACGAAGCGGCGCCGTAGAACGCGATCTGGATGTTGCCGGCCCGCTGGCCCTCGATCACCGCGGCGTAGTCGCTGGCGACCCGCAGCTTGACCGGCACGCCGATCGTCTTGGTCAGGTAGTCGGCCAGGGGCGCGTAGCGGTCGTTGGTGCCGCTGGCATTCTCCATCGGGATGACCGCGAGGGTCAGCTCGGGATACTTGGCCTTCCACTCCTGGGCGGCGGCCGGAAGGCTGAAGAGGGCGAACGACGCCGCGGCGGCGGCAAGGGTGCGTCGGGTGATCATCGGGTGGTCCTCGGGTCTGTTCAAGCGCTGGATTGGCCGGCCGCGCGGTCGGCGCGTCCGGTCGGGCGTTTCCATCCGTCGTTGTTGGAGGCCTCGAGCCCGGTGCGCCGGCGACCGGCGCCCCAGCTCAGGCGCCGATGGCGGCCTCGCGGATGGGCTGGGCCGGGACGAGGCCGGGCAGCCCCGGCAGGGCCGCCCGCTGCTCGGCCTCGCGCTCCGGGGAATCGTCCAGCACCTCGCCCGCCTCCAGGCCGTAGAGCCGGCGCGCCACGTCCTCGGTGAGGTCGAACGGGCCGCCCTCGAACACCACCCGGCCTGCGGCGAGCCCAACGAGGCGGTCGCAATAGGCCCGGGCGAGATCGAGGGAATGCAGGTTGCACAGGACCGTGATGCCGTAGCGCCGGTTCACGGCCGCCAGGGCATCCATCACCAGCCGGGTGTTGCGCGGGTCCAGGGACGCCACGGGCTCGTCGGCGAGCAGGATCTCGGGCTCCTGCACCAGCGCCCGGGCGATGGCGACGCGCTGCTGCTGGCCGCCCGACAGGCCGTCGGCCCGCTGGCCGGCGAACTCGCCCATGTCGAAGCTCTCCAGGGCGGCGAGGGCCATGGCCCGATCCTCGTCCGACCACAGCCGGAGCAGGGAGCGGTGGGTCGGCACATGGCTCAGCCGGCCCATCAGCACGTTGGTCATCACGTCGAGGCGGCCGACCAGATTGAACTGCTGGAAGATCATGGCGCAGCGGGTGCGCCATTCGCGGAGCGGCCGACCGCTCAGGCCGGTGATGTCGCGGCCGTCATAGAGGATGCGCCCGGAACTCGGATCGGCGAGTCGGTTGATCAACCGCAGGAGCGTTGATTTGCCGGCTCCTGATCGGCCGATCACACCGACGAAGCTGCCGCGCTCGATCCGCAGCGAGACTTCGTCCACGGCTCGACGGCCGCCGTACTGACGCGTGAGATCCTCTACGACGAGCATAAACATCCATCCGCTGCGGGGTGGAGGCAGCTAAACGCCTCTTCCACGACGGTTGAATGACGAATACAAAATGATTTCTTTAGTCGGCGCACCAAATCCGATGTTGCGCGCCCCGGCGTCTCCCTACGTGCCCGACCGACTGGTGTACCGCTCCAGGAAGTCTTCGATCGGCAGCGCGCGGAAATCCGGAAGCGCCTTGCGCAGGCGGTCGTGGTCCCAATCCCACCAGGCGAGGCGCTCCAGCCGCTCGGCGACCGGCTCGGGGAAGCGGCGGCGCACCGGTCGAGCCGGGTTGCCGACGACGATCGTGTAGGCCGGGACGTCCCGCGTGACGATCGCGCCCGCCCCGACCACGGCGCCGGTGCCGATGCTGCGGCCGGGCAGCACCACCACCCCATGGCCGATCCAGACGTCGTGGCCGATGGTCACCGGGCTTGCCCGGCGGCGCGCGAAGAACGCGTCCTCGTCCGCCTCCTCGGGCCAGTAGGCCTGAGCCCGATAGGTGAAATGCGCCTGGCTCGCGCGTTCCATCGGGTGGTTGCCCGGGTTGATCCGCACCGCGGCGGCGATCGAGCAGAACTTGCCGATGGTGGTGTAGATCACCTCCCCGTCCTGGGCGATGTAGGAATAATCGTCGAGGACGGTCTCGGTCAGGCGCGTGCGGGCGCCGATTTGCGTGTAGCGGCCGAGATGGCAGTCGACGATCCGGGCGCTGGGGTCGACGGCCGCCAGGCCGAGATGCTGGTCAGCCATGCGCGTCTCCGAAAGGCAGGCGCGCCAGCAGCCGGAACGGCTCGGCCCCGTCCTGCACGAGCACGCTCAGGGCGTCGATCACCACGGGCTCAGGTCGCGTGGCCGCGTAGGCGTCGGACAGGCGGCGCAGCCAGGCGGCGCGGTCGGGATCCGGCAGCGCGTCGGTCAGCGTCATGTGGAACTGGAAAGCCTCGAAGACATACGGATAGCCCCAGCGGGCGAGCAGGGTGCGGCCGCGCGGATCGAGGCGCTCCGGGCGGCGCTTGGCGCGCTCGCTCTCCGACAGCGGCGCCCGCCACGGGTCCAGGGCGGCGACGCATTCGGCGGCGAGCAACCCGAGCTCCGGCGGCGGAGCCGCGGGGACCAGCGCCAGGAACGGCCCGAGCGCCGCGACGGCCAGCGGCCCGAGCGCCACCGGCGGGTGCCCGATTGCGAGGTCCCGCACCGCCGCGACGAGGTCCGCCTCCTCGGTGCCCGGGGCGAGGCGCATCGGCGCCTTCAGGGTCGCATGGAACCCGTAGACCCGGGCGCCCGCCGTGACGGCGGCGAGGTCGCCGAGGGCCTGCGGATGCGGCACCGGCGCGCCGGCGGCGTTGTCGTAGCCGAGCACGGCGTTACCGAAGGCGGCCAGGCCCGAGCCGGGCGGGGGGAGCCAATAGAGAGCGTAGCGGCGCGTCATGTGATGACCTCCGGCCTCCGCGCGGTCACGCCGTCGGCGCGCAGGCGCGGTCGACGCTGGCGCGGCGCGGGCGCACATCCATGGCGTTGCCGCGCCAGACGATGGCGCTCTGCACCCAGGCGGCGAGCCACAGGGCCGGGATCAGCGCGTCGCGCACCAGGAACGCCGCCAGCATGCGCGGCCCGCGTTGCCAGCCCGCGCGGACCGCGAGCCGGTACTCGGCCCCATAGCACAGCCCGATGAGGCCGGCAGCGCCCGCGAGGCCGGCCGGGCTGCCGGCCCAGAGCGCCACAAGCAGCGCCGGCAACAGGACCCCGCTGCCGATCTCCGGGATGAAGAACAGCGCGAAGGTCACCCGGCGCAGGCGCGCCCAGCGCAGCTGCCGCGCCCAGACATCGCGGAAGCCGCGCCGTCCCAGCGGCTGCTCGAACGGGCTCGAAACGAGGTGGACGCGCTTGCCGGCGGCGCGCACCAGCTTGGTGGCGGCTGCATCCTCGGCGATCTCGGAGGCCAGCGCCTGAAGGCCGCCCCGGGCCTCCAGGAACGGCTTGTGCCAGAGCATGCTCTTGCCCTGCGCGAAGCCCAGGCCGAACGCCTCGGCCGCGTATTGCCAGCGGGCCTGCAGGGTGTTGAGGAAGGCGCATTCCACCTCGGCCATGAAGCTGCCCGGCCGGGCGCCCGCCGGGGTCGAGCAGACCAGGCCGGTGTCGGACCGCCAGGCCGCCTGCAGCCGCTGAAGATAATCCGGCGGCATCGCGACGTTGGAATCGGCGAGCACGATCCAGTCATGCGCGGCGGCGCGCCAGCCGCGGACGCAATTGTTCAGCTTGGGATTGTCGCTCACGCGCTCGTCACCGAGGATCAGCCGGGCCGGCACCTGCGGGTGGTCGGCGATCAAGCGCTGCACCCGCGGGACGATCGGATCGGCCGGGTCGGCCACGCAGAAGATCAACTCGTAGGCCGGATAGGCGAGGCGGAAGCTGCGGACCAGCATCTCGTCGCTGAACGCCTCGACCCCGTGGAGCGGCCGGACCAGGGAGACCGGGGCACCGGCCGGGAAGGTGGATGCGCCGTGGACCGTCCCGATGCGCCGGCCCGCGATCGCGATGCTGGCGATCTGGATCAGGGCCAACAGCGCACCGAGGGACAGGGCCGACACCGTGGGGTCAATCATGCGGATCCCTCGTTCACGCTCGTGATCGGCCCGGATCGTCGGCGAGTGCGCGTGGCATCAAGGATTTCGAGCCGCACCCGGTCGGGCGCGGCTCTAACGGCCGGACCGCGTCAGCCGTGTGACAGAGGCCCCTCAGAACCGAAGGGTCAGGTTGCCCTTCACGGCCTGGTCCTGGGCCCGGGCGCCGACTTGGCCGGTATAGGCCACGCCGAGCGTCGCGTTCGGCGCCACCGCCAGGTCGAGCCCGGCGCCGGCCACCAGCGCGTCCCGGTCGATCGGCACCCCCGCGCTCAGGAAGGCGGGGCCGGTGCCGAAGCTCAGCAGGGCCGCCGGCACGACGTCGCCGAACGCCCGCCGGTAGCCGAGCAGGCCGTGCGCCGTCACCGGAACACCGAAGCCGAGATCGAAGCCCGTCTGCCCCCGCACGCCGACGGTCGCCGCGCCGAGGTCGTAGCCGCGCCCGTAGCTGACCAGCGCCGCTGCGCCGCCGGTCTCGGCGAACCCGTCGCGCCGGATGCCGACATAGGCCGCGCCCACGAACGGCTCGATGTAGGAGGCCGCCGCCCGTCCGTCCCGCGACGCCGGGGCCGACGGCACGCTCAGCGTGAACCGGTAGCCGATCTCGCCGAAGCCCTGGACGGTGTGGCCGCCGCCATGCCCGGTCGGGCTGTCCGACAGGCCGTACAGGACGCTGCGCCGGGTGCGGGTGTCGGTGTCGGCGTAGAGGGCGCCCAGCCGCACTTCGATCGGGCCGAACGCGGTGCCGCCGTAGACGCCGCCGAAGCCGCTCTTGAGCGTCGCGCTCTCGGATGGGCTGGCGGCGCCCAGCCGCGCGCGCCCGCCCTGCCGGCCGACGCTGTCGAGGTTGGCCTCGGTGTAGCCGCCGACCAGGCCGAACCGGACCCCGCTCGGCAGCCGGATGTCGGCGCCGAGCGCGAAGCCGGCGATCTGCCGGTCGAGGTCGAAGGCGTTGCCGCCCCCGCCGGCCGTGCCGAACGCGCCGAAGCCCTGGCCCCAGAGCCCGAACACCCGCGGGTCGAGGATCCGCGTCGGCACGCTCGCCACCACGGGCGTCCGGCCCGGCAGGTCGGCGCTGTAGGCCGCCGGCACGCGGCCGTCGTCGAGGCTCGGGGCCGACCCGCCCCAGCGCAGCCGGTCGAGCACCGCCTCGCGCACGAAGAACGCCGTCTCGTAGGCGGTCGACACCGTGCTGACGTGGATGTCGCCGGCGAGCGCCCGGAAGCCGTCGGCGGCCTCCGCGGTGGTGAACGCCAGGGCGGCGTCGTAGGCCCGGCCGGACCCGGCCGCCTGGAGCGCGTTGGCGGACGCGACGCCGTTGCGCCCGGTGGCGCCGGCGGCCAGCGGGACGTCGTTGCGGGTCAGCGTCAGGGCGACGTCGTTGGGCAGGTAGCGCAGGCCGGGGCTGAGGAAGGCGAGGTTCGTCGTGACCCCGTCGAACCGTCCCGAGACGCCGCCGGCCGCGCTCAAGATCGCGTAGGTTGTGCGCGGGCCATAGGCCCCGGAGGCAGCCACGACCTGCACGGTGCCGCCGCCGAGCGTCACGGCGCCGCCGGCCGCGATCTTGTCGGCTTGTCCGGCGGCGTTGGCCTCGACCCGGTAGACCGAGCCCGGCGCGAAGGCGACCGCGCCGGCGACGTTGAGGGTGCCGATCGAGTTCCCCGGCGCCACGGTGCCGCCCGAGAGGGCGTTGAGGCCGCCGAGCGTGCCCGAGCCGCCGAGCAGGCCGCCGGCCCCGACCGAGACGGTGCCCGCGATGGTGCCGTTGGCGTAGAGCACGCCGCCGTTGCCGACGCCGACATCGATGCCGAGGCGGTCGCTCGTGTCCATCCGCAGGGTGCCGGTGACGGCTCCGAAATAGCCGGCGGCGGAATAGAGGTCGATGCGGCTCCAGTAGCTGAGCGGGCTGCCGTAGAAGGCCGCGAGCGCGTTGGTCTGCGTGTTGACGACGATCTGGTTGATCGTGGCGGTCGAGAGCTGGCCGTAGAGGCCGCCCTGCGGGGCGAGCGTGCGGGCGGCGGCGGTCGATCCGCCGTAGAGCGGCGCCAGCAGGATCGCGGCGTCGGGTCCGCCAGCGGGGGCCGCCTCGCGCGGGGCCTGGGCGAAGGTCAGGGTCGGCAGGCCGTAGGTCAGGCGCTGCTGGTAGGCGGCCTGGTTGGCGGCCGACGGGAGATAGGGGTTTCCGGCGCTGTTGGCGGCGCCGCTCGCGCAGGCCGCGACGGTGTTGCCGCATTGGGCGGCGAGATAGGCCTGAAGCTGCCCCTGCGCCTGCACGAACTGGTTCGGCAGGTTGATCGCCACGCCGGTCACCGCGGCGTTGTTGACGTAGGCCGGGTTCGTGAACGCCTGGGCCAGGTCGTAGGCCGCCAGCGCCCGGCTGCCGATCACGTCGAGGGGGTAGTGGACGCCGAGCACGATCCGGCTCTCGCCGTACTCGGAGGCCCGCAGCAGCACGTTCTGGTATTGCTGCGGCACCAGCATCGCCAGCAGGTAGCCGCTGGTGAACGCGTAGGTGGTGTGCCCGCTGGGGAAGGAGGCGTTGGTCGCGAGGCCGGTCAGCGCCGTCGGATCGAACGGGTTGATGCGGCCGGGCGCGACCTGGACCGGGCGCGACGAGCCGTAGACGTCCTGGCCCGGCTGGGTGTTGGTGACCCCGTAGGCGCGGTCGTAGACGCTGTTGGTGGTGTTGGGCAGGCCGTCATACGTCGGCAGCCCGTAGCCCGCGGGCGCCACGGCCGGCACCGCCACGTAGTTGGCGGGTGTCACGCTCGGGTTGTTGGCCGCGCCGTTGGCGAAGTAGTTCTTCGCGACGCCGAGGTTGTTGCCCGTGAACGTGTTGGCGTTGACCAGCAGGTTGACCACGCCGCCGAGGGCGCCGTTCACGCCCTGGGCGGTCCCGCGCTGGTAGATCGGGCCGAGCTGCGCACCGAGGCCGCCGACCCGTTGCTGCGGGACGATGCCGTTGATCGGCGTCTGTCCGGGCAGGCCGCCGGCGATGTTGGCCGCGACGCCGTAGCTGCCGAGCCCCGAGGACGACAGGGCGTTGCTCGCCGCGCTGAGCAGGTTCTTGTCGCTGATCGCCACCTGCTGCCGGGCGAGGTCCGCGCCGGTGTTGAGGGCGATCGTCTGCGCCAGGTTCAGGCTCAGCGTCGCCTGCCCGGCCGCCGTTGCGTTGAGCGCCAGGTACGGCGCCAGCAGGTTGAGCACGTTGACGTCGGAGGCCGTGGTGTTGACGGTCTGCGCCTGCACCCCCGACCCGCACGCGGCGACCATCAAGGCCGCGATCGAGACCCCATAGCGAACGCTCATTCCTGGCCCCCAAGCCTGCGGCCCTTCGGCCTGCGGCGGGAGATTTAGCCACTTCCGCGAACGCGAATGCGTCATAATCCATTCACAAAGCCCTGAATCATCGCGTGTATCCTGTCAGCAACAGCCAGACATCTTAGCCGGCGCAAATCCAGGGCCATGTTCATCTTGCGCTTTGCTTCCAGCGCCGCGGCCGCGGCTCCGCAAACGCGTCACGCGGCACTCCAGGCCGGACGCCTCCCCGTCGATCGGTGCGGGCCATCGCCGGACGGATGTCCGGTACCGGAACCGGGCGCGGTCGTATCAGTAAACACCCCGGCCCAGACCTCGAAGTGGGCGGAATAGACTTCGTGCAGATTGATATTTTCGGATCGTCGGCGGTAGGCGCACGAATATAATGCTTCGCTGAATACCTTCGGTAAAACGTCACTGAAACGTCATCCCACAATCTTAATCCCGCTTCGCTTCCGAAGACGATTCAACGCGAGGGCCCATGTCCGATTCCGCCGTCATTCCGCAACACGGGGTGGGGAACAGGCCCGCGGGCGGTCCGCGCCTCGAGCACGGGATCCATCTGGGGGGCGTCGTCGCCTTCCTGGCGGTTCTGGTGGCCGGGCTCGGCTACGCGGTGGTGAGCCTCATCGCCGACATGAACGCCGTTGGCGAGGCGCCGCTGGCCTACGGGGCCTTCGCGCTGCTCGGGCTCGCGCTGCTGATCGCCCTCGCCTTCGAATTCGTGAACGGGTTCCACGACACCGCCAACGCGGTGGCCACCGTCATCTACACCCACTCGATGCCGCCGCTGGTGGCGGTGGTCTGGTCGGGCTTCTTCAACTTCCTGGGGGTGATGCTGTCCTCGGGCGCGGTGGCCTACGCCATCGTCACCCTGCTGCCGGTAGAGCTGATCCTGCATGTCGGCTCGGGAGCCGGCTACGCGATGATCTTCGCGCTGCTGCTCGCCGCCATCATCTGGAACCTCGGGACCTGGGCCTTCGGCCTGCCGAACTCCTCGTCGCATGCGCTGATCGGCTCGGTGCTGGGCGTCGGCCTCGCCAACCAGCTGATGGGCGGCGGCGACGGCACCGCCGGCGTCGACTGGAACCAGGCGTTCAATGTGTTCAAGGCGCTGCTGTTCTCGCCCCTGTGCGGCTTCGCCCTCGCGGCGCTGCTGCTGCTGGCCCTGAAATTCGCGGTGCGCCGCAAGGACCTCTACGAGGCCCCCAAGGGCGAGGCGCCGCCGCCGCTGTGGATCCGCAGCCTCCTGATCCTGACCTGCACGCTGGTGTCGTTCTTCCACGGCGGCAACGACGGCCAGAAGGGCATGGGCCTGATCATGCTGATCCTGATCGGCGCGGCGCCCACCGCCTACGCGCTGAACCGCACCATGTCGGACGACACGACCCCGGCCTTCATCCAAACCTCGGCGGCGGCGAGCCAAGTGTTCTCCGCCCGGGCCCCCGGCGCTCCCCAGCCGGAGACGGCGCAGGCGCGCCGGACGGTGACGGACGCCCTCAAGTCCAAGGACCTGAACCGGCCGCCGGTCTACGCCGCGCTCTCCGCGCTCGCGACCGACATCGCCGCCAGCGTGAAGAATTACGGCGCGATCCGCACCGTCCCGGCCGCCCAGACCGAGAACCTGCGCAACGCCATGTACCTCACCGCCGACGCGGTGCGGCTGCTGCCCAACGCCGGGGCTGATCTGTCCGAGGCCGAGAAGTCGACCCTGAAGAGCTACACCGGGCTGCTCAACAACGGCACCCGCTACATCCCGGGCTGGGTGAAGGTCTGCGTCGCCCTGGCGCTCGGCCTCGGCACCATGGTCGGCTGGAAGCGCATCGTCGTCACGGTGGGCGAGAAGATCGGCAAGACCCACCTCACCTACGCCCAGGGCGCGTCGGCCGAGATGGTCGCCGCGGGGACGATCGGGCTTGCCGAACTCTACGGCCTTCCGGTCTCGACCACGCACATCCTGTCCTCGGGCGTCGCCGGGACGATGGCGGCCAACGGCTCGGGCCTGCAGATGGCCACGGTGCGCAACATGGCCCTCGCCTGGATCCTGACCCTGCCGGCCGCCATCACGCTGGCCGCGACCTTGTTCTTCCTGCTGCGCCACGTGTTCTGACGCCGCGGGTATCGGCGGGGCCGAGCCCCGCAATCCACGGACAAGCATGACGACGGACAGGGCCGTTTCCGCACCCCGCGGAAACGGCCCTGTCCGTTCCGGCCCCGGTTTCCCGAGGCCTCAAGGGCGCGCCATGGCACGCACGAAGGCGAGGCAGGTGCGGCGCGCGGCGACGGTCTCGATCGCCATGAAGGCCGTCACGAGATCCGCCGCCTGAGCCACGGCCTCGCGCGGCTCGGGCTCGTCCGGCAGGAAGGCGGCGACCGGCATGCGGAGCGTTCCGGCGATCCGCTCGAGGATCTCCACGGAGCGATCCGCCTCGGGCAGCCCGTGAACCGGATGGGTCATGGCGCAGGCCATCGTTCAGGCCGCCTGGTTACCGAGCTGGATCGCCCGGGCGATCTCCGAACGCCGCTTGGCGTAGCCGGGAGCCACCATCGGGTAGTTGGCCGGCAGGCCGAACTTGGCGCGGTAGCGCTCCGGGGTGAGACCGTTGGCGGTGAGGTGGCGCTTCAGCGTCTTGTACGACCGGCCGTCGATGAAGCTGATCAGGCCGTTCTCGCCGATCGAGGCCTCGACCTCCGCGGCGGCCGGGCCGGTCCAGGACCGGGCGGAGCCGGCGGGATTGCGCTGGAGCACCGAGATCGCGGCATGGACCTGATCGATCAGCACCGGCAGATCCCCTGCCCCCACAGGGTTTCGCGACACGTAAGCGGCGACGATCGCGCCGACTTTCTCGAGCAGGAAGGAAGAGCGGGCTTCGGGTTCGTTGATCATGTCAGGATCTGCTGTTCAATCTCGCGTTATCAAAACCCCGCCTCTGTCGAACGACGGCCCGAAGGTCCGCCCCAGTGATCGACATCCGCGAAGGCCCCCACCGGCGGTGAGTTGCCAATTTCACCTCAGGTTGCTCAAATGCATCCCTTGAGGCTGAAAATAATATACAATATGTATCGGACGGCGCTTGTCCGGCGACGCGGATCCCTTGTTCCGGCCGCGCGAAATGCCGGTCGATCGAAAAATTTACTTATGGAAGCATTGTTTTCGACCGAGGGTCTTAACCCCCTGCACAGCTTTCGGCGCTGGCGGGAGGCGCTTGTCAGCCGGGGTGTCCCCCTCGAGCAGACGCGCCTCGACGACCGTCCCTTCCGGGCCAAGCTCGAAGCCGCGAGCGTCGGCCCGCTGGTGCTGACCCGCGTCACGCACGGCGCCATGCGCAGCGAGGCGACGCGCGGGCTGATCCGGCGCAACGGCAAGGACGGCACCGTCGTGGTGATCTTCAAGGTCGCCGGCACGTCGAAGCGCAGCCAGGATGGCCGTAGTTCGGTGCAGCGCCCCGGCGAGGTCGTGGTGATCGATCATCGTCCGGCCGCGCACGAGTCGAGCACGGACAGCCAGTCCCTGTTCCTGGAGCTGCCCCGGGAGCGCCTGGAGAGCGTGCTCGGGTCCACCCGGCGCTACACATCCCTGACGATGGGCGCCGACGTCGTCTCGACGGGGCTGACGGTCACGTTCTTCCAAGAGCTTGTCCGGTTGCGCGACCGGCTCGACCCTGACTCGGCCACCCGGATGGCGTCGGTCGGCGTGGACCTGATCGTCGCCAGCATCGCCGAGCGCCTGACGCTCGACGTGTCCCAGCCCCTGCACGGCACCGTCGTGGTCCAGCGCGCCAAGGCCCATGTCGAGGCCCATCTCGGCGACTCGACCCTCGACCCGCCCCAGCTCGCGGCGGCGGTGGGCGTGTCGCTGCGCCGGCTCTAGGAACTGTTCCAGGCGCGCGGCCAGCACATTTCCGACTGGATCTGGCAGCGCCGCCTGGAGGCGTCGGCCAAGCGCCTCGCAGACCCGGGCTGCGCCCAAATGCCGATCGGATCCCTGGCCTTCGGCTGCGGCTTCGCCAACCAGGCCCACTTCTCCCGCCGCTTCAAGGAACGCTACGGCATGGCTCCCCGGGAGTATCGCCACGCGGCCTTCGTGGGCACCCCGTAGACCACCGCATCGCCCGGCATCGCCAGGGGACAGCACCCGTGCAGCCCGTATTCACGACCGACAACCTCCACGCGAAGGACCGCTTCAAGATCTGGCGGGAGACGCTGTTCGAGCGGCTGGTGCCGATCGAGATCGCGCGCCTCGACGACAGCCCGTTCGCCGGCAAGATGGAGTTCGCCAACGTCGGCACCCTGCGAATGACGCGGGTCACGCAGGGCGCGCTGCGCAACGAGACGACCCCCAACGCCGCGCGCCAGCACGAGCGGGCCGGCATGGCCGTCGTGCTGTTCAAGCTCTCCGGCACGTCGACCTGCCTTCAGGACGGCCGGGACTCGGTCCAGAAGCCCGGCGACATCGTGGTGCTCGATCATCGGCCGTCCGTGGTGACGACGAGCCCGGGCAGCCAAGCCGTGTTCCTGGAATTGCCGCGCGAACGCCTCGAGAGCGTGCTCGGGCCGACCCGGCTCTACACCGCGCTGTCCATGGGGGCGGAACTGGCCACGACCAGCTTGGCATCGACGTTCTTCCGCGAGCTGATCCAGATACGCCACCGGCTCGATCCGGACTCGGCCGAGCGGATGTCGACGATCGGACTGGACCTGATCGTGGCCTGCATCGCCGAGCGGATGGCCAAGGAGGTGCCGCAGCCGCTGCACGGGACCGTCGTGGTCCAGCGCGCCAAAGCGTTCGTCGAGGCCAACCTCGGCGACCCCACCCTCGACCCGCCCCAGCTCGCGGCGGCGGTGGGCGTGTCGCTGCGCCGGCTGCAGGAGCTGTTCCACGAGCGCGGCCAGCAGATCTCCGACTGGATCTGGCAGCGTCGTCTCGCGGCGGCCGCCAAGCGCCTGGCCGACCCGAGCTGCGCCCACCTGCAGATCGGCGCCGTGGCCTTCGGCTGCGGCTTCGCCAACCAGGCCCATTTCGCCCGCCGGTTCAAGGAATGCCACGGCCTGTCGCCGCGGGAATACCGGATCGCGGCCCTTATCGGCACCCTGTAGCGGCCCACCGGTCCATCGCAACGAAGGCAAGGCTCGCGCGCGATCGCATCGCCGTCGCGACACGCCGTCCTGCTTCTGTTCCAAGCAGCGTGAGACGGGTCAGGGATTGTCCCGCCCGCGCGACGTGAATCCGCATCGGCCATGCTGCGCCGTGCTTGCATACGCAATGAAATTTTTTGTATACATTGCTGCAACACCTTTCTCGTAGCCTCATAAGTCTGACAAGTATTAAATCCAGCAGGATAAATTTCGATCATAGATCAAGGCTCGGCTCAAATACTTTGGAGATCCGTGGCGCCGTTGTTCAGCGTGTACCATCGTCGAGAACGGAATTTTACCTATGAAATTATTGTTTTCGACCGATAATATTCCTATCGATGCGCGTTTCAAACGCTGGCTGGAGACCCTGGAAGAGCAGCGCCTACCCCTTGAACAGCAGCAGCTCGACGCCGCGCCCTTCGAGGCCCGGCTGGAGATCGCCACGCTGGGCCCGCTCACCTTGACCCGGGTCTCGGAGGGTCCACTGCGCAGCGAGGCGACACCCGGCAAGATCCGCCGCCTGGGTGACGCGGGCTGCATCAGCGTGGGCCTCACGCTCGCCGGCACCACGACGGTCGAGCAGCGGGATCGGGTCTCGACGCAGCGGCCGGGCGACCTGGTGGTGATCGAGCATCAGCCGACGGTGATGACGACGAGCCCGGGCAATCAATCCTTGTACCTGAAGATGCCGCGCGAAAGGCTGGAGGACGTGCTCGGGCCGGCACACCGCTACGCGGCCCGGACCGTCGGCGCGGACCTGGCCACCGCGAACCTGGCGACGGGCTACTTCGTGGAGTTGAGCCGCATGCATCACCAGCTCGACCCGGTCGCGGCCGCCCGCATGGGGTCGATCGGCGTGGACCTGATCGTCGCGAGCATCGCCGAGCGGATGGCGCTGGACCTGCCGCAGCCGCTGAGCGGCAACGTGCTGGTCCAGCGGGCCAAGGCGCATGTCGAGGCGAACCTCGGCGATCCGACCCTCGACCCGCCGCAGCTGGCGGCCGCGGTCGGCGTGTCGCTGCGCCGGCTCGAGGAACTGTTCCACGAGCGCGGCCAGCACGTTTCCGACTGGATCTGGCAACGCCGGCTCGAGGTCGCGGCCGACCGCCTGACCGACCCGGCCTTCACCAACCTGACGATCGCGACCCTGGCCGCCGGCTGCGGCTTCACCAGCCGGGTCTACTTCACGCGCCGCTTCAAGAACCGCTTCGGCCTGACGCCCAGCGATTTCCGCTACGCCGTCGGGCTGAGCCCGGAGTAGCGGCTCGGCAAGCCGTTCAGGGGCCGCGGTCGCTCCGGCGCAGGCTCGCCGGCATGGCGAACAGCAGGAGGCCGGCCGCCACCAGGCAGAGCGACCCGATGACGTAGAGGGCCGGCGTGGTCGATCCGGTCAGGTCCTTGACCCAGCCGACCATCACCGGGCTGACGATGCCGCCGAACTGGCCGAGCGTGTTGATCAGCGCGATGCCGCCGGCCGCGCCGACGCCGGTGACGAGCTTGGCCGGTAGGGTCCAGAAGGTCGGGATCGAGGCGACGATGCCGGATCCGAGCAGCGCCAGCGCGATCATCAGCGGCACGATCTGGCGGTCGAACAGGCCGGCGGTGAAGAACCCGATGGCCGCGGCGATCGCCAGCGCGGCGACGAATTTCGGCCGCTCGCCGGAGGCGTCTGACAGGCGCCCGACCACCACCATGCTGATCGCGCCGCAGATGTACGGGACCGCCGTGAGGAGGCCGACATAGGCGGCGCTGCTGCCGCTGGCGGTCTTGATCAGGTCCGGCCCCCAGAAATTCAGTCCGTATGAGCCGATCTGGAGGAGGAAGTAGACCAGCCCGATCATCAGGAAGCCGGGCTGGCGGAGGGCGCCGAGGAGCGAATGGTCGCCGATCTCGCGGTTGTGGTGGGCGATCCGGGCGGACAGCAGGTCCTTCTCCGGCTGCGACAGCCAGCGCGCATCGGAGATCCGGTCGTCGAGGCGCATCAGCACCAGGGCGCCGAGCACGAGGCAGGGCAGGCCGCCGGCCAGGAACAGCCATTGCCAGCCGGCGAGCCCGGCGACGCCGTTGAGGCCCCCGAGGATCAGGCCGGCCACCGGGGCCCCGAGGATGCCCGAGAACGCCGAGGCCACGAACAGGAACGAGGTGATCCGCCCGCGATGCGAGGCCGGGAACCACAGGGTCAGATAGTACAGGATGCCGGGCGCGAAGCCGGCCTCCATGGCGCCGATGATGAAACGCAGGGTGTAGAAGTGCCATTCCGTGCGGATGAAGATCATCAGCGCGGTGGCGATCCCCCACGAGATCATGATCCGGGCGATCCAGCGGCGCGCGCCGACCCGGTACAGGAACAGGTTCGACGGCACCTCGAAGATGACGTAGCCGACGACGAACATGCTGGCGCCGAGCCCGTAGGCGACGTTGCTGAAGCCGAGGTCGCTCTGCAGCTGGAACTTGGCGAAGCTGATGTTGATCCGGTCGAAGAACGCGAACAGGTAGCAGACCATGATCAGCGGCATCAGCCGCCACGCCACCTTCCGGACGATGCCGGCCTCGGTCACATCCTCTGGGCGCGCGGGGGCGCCGGTCACCGCGATGGCCATCGTGTTCCTCCCTGGAGAAGTCCGGCTGCCCCGTCGCGGACGAGCCGGATGCGCGGGGCCGCCTTCGGTGAGCGGCTTTTTCGCGCTGTGATCGTCGGTGTCAGGCGGCCCGTGGGACCGGGTGCAGGTCGCAGGGCCGGCCCGCCTGGGCGACCTGACCGGGCACCGGGTGGCCGACCAGCCGGGGCAGGTCCCGGGACAGGGCGATCAGGGCCGGCAGGTCGAGGCCGGTCGGGATCCCCATCTCGTGGGCCATGCTGACCAGATCCTCGGTGCAGATGTTGCCGGTGGCGCCCGGGGCGAACGGGCAGCCGCCCAGGCCGCCGAGCGCCGCATCGAAGCGGCGCGCGCCCGCCTGCCAGGCCGCCAGCACGTTGGCGAGGCCGACCCCGCGGGTGTTGTGGAAATGCAGCGTCAGATGCTCGGCCGGGACGATCTGCAGGACGCGGGCGACGAGGCGCTCGACCTGGCGCGGGTTGGCCATGCCGGTGGTGTCGGCGAGCGTCACGCCGGTGATGCCGAGCGCACGATAGCGCTCCACCTGCGCGACGACCGCGTCGGCCGGCTGGTCGCCCTCGAACGGGCAGCCGAAGGCCGTGGCGACCGTCGCATTGGTCAGGACGGCCGAGCCCGTCACGGTCGCCATGATGCGGGAGAAGCCCGCGATCGAGTCGTCCGGGCTCATGCCCATGTTGGCGCGGTTGTGGGTCTCGCTCACCGAGGCGACGAGATTGATCTCGCCGACCCCGGCGGCCAGCGCCCGCTCGGCGCCCTTCGGGTTCGGGACGAGCGCCACGTAGACCGTGCCGGGCCGGCGGCGGATCCCGGCGAAGACCTCGGCGGCGTCGCGCAGGGCCGGTACCGCCCTGGGAGAAACGAAGGACGAGACCTCGATGCGGGAGAAGCCCGCATCCGAGAGCGCGTCCACCAGGGCGATCTTGTCGGCGGTCTCGACCCAGGCCGCCTCGATCTGCAGGCCGTCGCGGGGCGCGACCTCCTGGACCAGCATCGTGGCCTCGCTCATTTCACGGCTCCCGCATCGCGCAGCGTCTGGATCGCGACCGCGTCCAGGCCGAGATCGGCCAGGACCGCGTCGGTGTGGGCGCCGAGCGCCGGCCCCGGCCAGCGCACCGCCCCGGGGGTGCCGGACAGCTTCGGCACGATGCCGGGCATCTTCACCTGGGTGCCGCCGGGCAGCTCGGCCTGAAGGATCATGTCGCGGGCCTGGTAGTGCGGGTCGGCGACGATGTCGGCCACCGAGTAGATCCGGCCCGCCGGCACGTCCGCGGCGTCCAGGGCGGCCAGCGCGTCCGCGACGCTCCTTGCCTTCGACCAGTCTCCGATCACGCCGTCGAGCATCGCGGCGTGCTGCGAGCGGCCCTCGTTGGAGCGCATCCGCGGGTCCTCGGCGAGGTCGGGGCGGCCGATGGCCTGCATCAGTCGGCGGAAGATCGGGTCGCTGTTGCCGGCGATCACGACGTAGCCGCCATCCTGGGTCGGGTAGGTGTTGGACGGGGTGATGCCGGGCAGCGCGCCGCCGGTGCGGGTGCGGATCTCGCCCAGCAGGTCGTATTCGGGGACCAAGCTCTCCATGACGTTGAACACGCTCTCGACCAGCGAGACGTCCACCACCTGCCCGGCGCCGCCGTTGACCTTGACGTTCAGGATCGACATCAGCGCGCCGATCACGCCGTGGAGCGAGGCCAGGGTGTCGCCGATGCTGACGCCGACCCGGGCCGGCGGGCTGTCCGGGGAACCGGTGGTGTAGCGCAGCCCGCCCATGGCCTCGCCGATGGCGCCGAAGCCCGGCCGGTCACGGTACGGCCCGGTCTGGCCATAGCCGGAGATGCGCACCATCGTGAGCGACGGGTTGAGGGCCGAGAGCACGTCCCAACCCAGCCCCAGCTTCTCCAGGCCGCCGGGCCGGAAGTTCTCGACCACCACGTCGGCGCTGGCAGCGAGGCGCTTGACGATGTCGAGCCCCTCCGGGGTCTTCAGGTTGACCGCGATCGACTTCTTGTTGCGCGACTGGAGATACCACCACAGCGAGGTGTCGCCGTGCATCTTGCGCCAGGTGCGCAGGGGGTCACCGCCGTCGGGCGCCTCCACCTTGATCACCTCGGCACCGAACTCGGCGAGGAGCTTGGTGGCGAAGGGCGCGGCGATGAGCTGGCCGAGTTCCAGCACACGGATCCCGCTGAGCGGACCTGACACCGTCGTTCTCTCCCTGTCTTTGCTCGGAGGATACGACCGGCTTCCGGGCGATGTCCAAACGCCATGCGCGAGCCTGCGTTCTCCGCACGCGAACGGAGGCGCCTCCTATCCCCCGGCCGTGCGCAGGTGATCCAGCAGCAGGGCGGCGGCGGGCGGCAGGGCGCCGGGGCGGACCACCAGGGTGAGCGTCCGCGTCGCCCAGGGGTCGGTCAGCGGCACCGCGGCGAGGTTCAGCTGCGGCCCGAGCAGGGCGAAGACCCCCTCGGGGATCGTGCCGAGGCCCATCCCGGCCTGCGCCATCCGGCAGATCCCGTCGAAGCTGGGAACGTGGATCCGCAGGCGCAGGGGCCGCCCGAGGCGCCGGGCCTCGTCCCGCAGGGCGGCGTAGATCGAGCTCTCCACGTGCAGGCCGACATGGTCGTAGTCGAGGGTGTCGGCGAGGGCGACGGCGGCGTGCCCGCTCAGCGGATGGTCGGCCGGCATCACCAGGACCAGGCGGTCGCCGCGATACGGGTAGGCGGTGAGCGAACGGGTGTCGGTGCCGCCGGCGCAGATCCCGAGATCGGCCGCGCCCTCCTCGACGCCCAGCACCACGCCGCCGCTCGGCCGCTCCGCCAGATCGACGCGGATCTGCTCCTGCGCAGCCAGGAAGGCCTGGAGGTCCTCGGGCAGGAACTGCACGATCGCCGACAGGTTGGCGAGCATCCGGACGAAGCCGCGCACGCCGTGCGCGTGCTCGGCCAGTTCGAGCGCCATCTGCTCGGCGCTCGCCAGCATCCGGCGGGTGTGGTGCAGCAGCGTCTCGCCGGCCGGCGTCGGGCGCATCCCCCGGGGCTCGCGGGTGAGGAGGGCGCAGCCCAGCGCGCGCTCCAGCTCGGCCAGGCGCTTGCTCACCGCCGAGGGGGCGATCGCCGCCCGCCTTGCCGCGCCGTTGAGCGTCCCGGCCTCGCAGATCGCCGCGAACAGGCGCAGCGTCTTGAGGTCGAGGCGGCTCACGGTCGCCGCGGTCGGACGCGTCTCGCGAATGCCTACGGCCTCGTCTTGGCGGCCCCCGGGGGGCCGCGCCAGTCCCGCGCGCCGACCGGCTGGCCATACGCGCCGTGACCGAGCTTCGCGCCCTGCCGGTTGACCACGCCGAAGCGCAGAACCGCCTGCTCCAGGTAGTCGATGGCGTCCACGAGATCGGCGCGGGCGGCCGCGACCGCGTCCTCCCCCTCCTCGCCCGGGGTCTCGGCGAGGTTCACGGCGGCGATCAACACCCGGTCGCGCTCCTCCTCGATCCGCCGATCGCGCTCGACATGGCCGCGGACCCGGGCGTCGAAGGCCTCGATCACCGACCAGGGCAGCGCATCCTTGTCCACAGGCGCACGGAAGGCCAGCGCGTGGCGCCTCGCCGCCGCCGCCGCGGCCCTGACGTGGTCGGCGAGTTCTGCATCCATCCCGGGTCCCCGTGCGGTCTCGCCCATGCTGTCTCGAACGCGCGCCGGTCGCGGCCGTTGCCGAGGCCCTTACCGGGTCGCCCCCGGGGCCCTCAAGCCGGAATCCGGCGCGGCCCTGACCTTGACAAGGCGCGGCCTTATCTCTCGGAACTGTGATCGGTGTACCGGGCCTCGCCCGGAAGGGAGTTCCCCGGAATGGTTTCGATGCTGAATGCCGGCGCCCTGCGCCCCTCCTCCGCGGCGGCGCGCCTGCTGAGCGCGCTCACGGTCCTGCTGGTTGCCACCGGCCTCTCGGGCTGCGGCGCGATCAACCGCGTGCCGACCCTGGAGGAGCAGGCGAAGTCGTCCTGGAGCGAGGTGCAGAATCAGTACCAGCGCCGGGCCGACCTGATCCCCAACCTCGTCGAGACCGTAAAGGGCTACGCCCAGCAGGAGAAGGACGTGCTGATCGGCGTGACCGAGGCCCGCGCAAAGGCGTCGAGCGTGAAGGTCGACGCCTCGACGGTGAGCGACCCGCAGAAGTTCAAGGAATTCCAGGACGCGCAGAACCAGCTGTCCGGGGCCCTCGGGCGCCTGCTGGTTACGGTGGAAAAGTACCCCGACCTGAAGTCGAACCAGAACTTCCTGGCTCTGCAATCACAGCTCGAAGGCACCGAGAACCGCATCGCCGTGGCGCGGCGCGACTATATTGGGGCGGTCCAGGCCTACAACACCGAGCTGCGCACCATCCCGGGCCGCTGGATCGCCGCGATCATGTATCCGGAGTCCAAGCCGATGGAGACGTTCTCGGCCACGCCCAACTCCGACCGTCCGCCGAACGTGAAGTTCTAGAGACAGCGCGGATAGATCGATGCGGCTCATGGGCTTGAGCCTCACCACGGTGGTGCGGCTCCTCCTCGCGCTGGTCGTGCTGTTCGGGTGCCTGGCCGTCTACGCGGTCGGCGCGCTGGCAGCCGACCTGACCTTCCCGCCGCTGACCGGCCGCGTGGTCGACGCGGCCGGCATCCTCACGCCGGACCAGCGCGGGACGCTCGAGGCCAAGCTGAAGGCGCACGAGGACAAGACCTCGGACCAGGTCGTGGTGGCGACCGTGCCCAACCTGCAGGGCACGACCGTCGAGGATTACGCCAACCGCCTGTTCCGGGACTGGAAGCTCGGGCAGGCCAAGACCAACAACGGCGCCCTGCTGCTGGTGGCGCCGAGCGAGCGCAAGGTTCGGATCGAGGTCGGGTACGGGCTCGAGGGCGCACTGACGGACGCGCTGTCCCGGGTGATCATCGCCAGCGCGATCACGCCGCGCTTCAAGACCGGCGACTATTACGGCGGGATCGATGCCGGCGTCGACGGGATCCTGGGGATCCTGTCGGGGGATGCGCAGGAGTGGCAACGCAAGCCGCAGGTCCGCAGCGACGAGGTCGATCCCGGGCAGGTCGCGATCTTCATCGCCCTGTTCCTGATCGTCCTGTTCGTGGCCTGGCGCATGAACCGGGGCGGACGGGCCGGGCGGGGCGGCGGCATCGTGTTCCTGCCCGGCCCGGGCTCGGGCGGATGGAGCGGCGGCTACTCGGACGGCGGTTCGTCCGGCGGCTTCGGCGGCGGATTTTCCGGCGGGGGCGGCTCCTCCGGCGGCGGGGGAGCCTCGGGTGACTGGTAGGATCGCGGACGTTCTCCCCCCGGGGGCGCGCGCACGCCTCGCCCAGGCGGTGTCCCGGGCCGAAGCCGGCACGTCCGGCGAGATCGTCGTGATGGTCGGCCGGCGCGCGGGCGCCTACCGCTCCGTGGTGCTGCTCGCCGCCCTGATCGCCGGGCTGATCCTGCCCTGGCCGCTGATCGCGCTGACCGGCTGGAGTGCGGTCACGATCCTGCTGGCGCAGGCGGCCCTGGTCGCCGCGATCCTGGGCCTGAGCCAGATCGAGCGGCTGCGCCTCGCCCTGGTGCCGCGCCGCCTGCGCAGCGCCCGGGCCCGGGAGGCCGGGCAGCGGGCGTTCTGGTCCCGGGGCCTGAGCCGGACCCGGTCCCGCACCGGCGTGCTGCTCTACCTGTCCCTGGCCGAGCGCCACGCCGAGATCGTCACGGATCTCGGCGTGCTCGGGCGCATCCCGGCGCAAGCCTGGGACGGCATCCTGGCCGAACTCGGCGGGGCGCTGGCGCGCGGCGAGATCGAGGGCGGCTTGACCGTGGCGGTGGAGCGCATCGGCGCCTGCCTGGTGCAGCACCTCCCGGCCGGCCCCCACGATCCGGACGAATTGCCGAACCGAGTGATCGTCGCGGATTAGGGCGTCCCCCTCGCGGATGATGCGCGACCCTTTCCCGGACACCCGGACCGTCAGGGAAGGCGATCCCGGAACAGGCCCCGCGCGAGCGGACATGCCGGGCGGCGCATGTCTCCGCCGAAGCCCGGGTCGAGGGCATCGTCCGGAAGGGTTGCGGCCGGCTTTCCAGAAAAAAAGATGATGCGAACCAAGGAGTTCGTGCATCGCACCGGTCCCGACATCCAGTACGATGCGCTAGCCCCGCACCCGCCGCAATGCGGCCATGGCCTCGTCCGGCGCGGTGTCGCATCCCGCCGGCACGACCAGCTTCACGGCCAGCGCGGTCCGCGCCGAGGCCGAACGCATCCGCAGGACGGCGCCGGCCCGGTGCACAAAATGCAGGACGCCCAGCGCCATCGCGGCCCGGGGACCGTCGAGAGTCCAGCCCCGGTAGACGTAGACGACGCGGTCGTTCGGATCGCGCGGCGCGGCGAGGGACGTGTCCGTGCCATGGGGCGAGGGCTCGACGAAGTCGGCCACCACCGGGCGCGGGCACGCGGCGGTCCAGATCACCCGGCGCACGGCCTCGGCCCGGGTCAGGACCACGCCCGCGCCGAGATCGACCGCCGCGACGGCGGCGGCCGGTTCCGGGGTGGGCGCGCCGGTCCCGTAGGCCTGGACCCGCATCGAGACCGACAGGGCGAGCAGCAGGCACAGGGCGCCCAGGCCCGCGCGGTCGGCTCTGGTCAAACGGGACGCGCGACCGGGCACGGCGACCTCTCGACATGGATGATGATCGGCAGCAGCGAGGCCGCCACCGAGACCAGCGCCACGGTCACCGAGCCGGCCCCGTCGTGCCAGTGATGATAGGCCTCGGCCGACGGCAGCATCGCCAGGATCCGGGCGATGTTGATCGCGACGACCAGGATTGCGCTCGCCGCCAGGGCTCCCAGCGCCCCGCGGCCGATCGGTCGCCCGGCGATCTTGAGCACGCACAGCCAGATCAGGGCCGCCAGCGACAGGTTGTGGAACGCCGAGCAGCCCTCCAGCATCACGATCGACCAGTCCGGGCGGGTGCTGAGATAGACGCCGGTGGCGTGCAGGCCGGGAAACGCGAGGCGCCCGACCCAGGCCATCACGGCCACCTCGAACGGCTCGATGGCGTGGTAGAACAGCTTGAAGACGAGCTTGCTCCACAATTCGCACACCGACAGCGCCAGCCAGATCTGACCGATATCGGCGAGCAGACGGTCTTCCGAGCGCCGGACGAGGAACCACGCCGCGACGAGCGTCATGCCGGCGTAGACTGCGTGGGGCTCGGGCAGGAACCACGTGAGCGCACCGGCGACCAGGATACCGAGGTCGGACCGCGTCAGCGCTGGGCGGACCTCACGGGCGGTGAACAGGAGGACCGCCGTCGCCAGCGCTGCGAACACCTCGCCGAACTTGAGTTCGACGAGGCGCTGAAGGCCCGGATCGGGCTCGAGCAGCAGGCGCTGCAGGGCGGCCGACAGGGAGGTGCCGCAGGCAAAGACCAGCAGGCTCCAGCGCGCGGCGTGGACCGGCGGGCTCGACGGGCGCGCGAGGGCCATACCCGGCCCGGCCAGGATGTCGGCCACGGCGGCGCTCTCAGGCGGCGGCCGGCCCGGACTGTTCGCGACGCCTGCGACGCAGGAAGGTCACGGTGCCGCCGGCGAGCGCGAGACCCAGGATCGCGTTGATCTCGGGCGAGGGCGCGCCACCGGACGCGCCACCGGCACCGGCAGCGGCGCTGGATTCGAACAGGCCGGCAAACGCCCCGCCGGCTCCGTAGGGGCTCGCCTCGGCAAACCCGCCGGCCGTGTAGGTGCCGGCGCTCAGGTGGATCTGCGCCGAGCTGAAGGCGGGATTCTGCAACGCGTCTAAAGCCGAGCCCGCGTAACTCCCGAGCGCGGGCGTGGATGTGAGCCCTGAGAAGATCGTCACGCCCGTTGATGATGTCACGTTGATCCGGAACTGATCACCGCTGAGATAGGAATCCACGATCGAGAACGTTCCCGGCCCGGCCAGGCTGAAGGAGAACGTCGGCAGCCCCGAGCCCTGACCGCCGAAATCGAAAGATTGGTACCCCGCACCGAGGGCGAGATCGATCGTTTGCGCCCGCGCCGGCAAGGCCTGCGCCGCCATGGCCAGGGCCATCACAGCGACGACACGTGAAAGGCTCTTCCTCATCTGCCGCTCCCCTCAGCTGGCATCAGCCCCGTCGCCTCGCCATCGAAATGAATAACGAACCTTAGGGTATTAACCAATATTTTGTTATATCAGTATTTGATGATATGACTGGCGCAAACGAGCGCGGTCAAGGGTGGCTATCTACTTATTAAGCCCGCAATAGCCACTACTACTTTCGAGGGCGTGCCTGCGAACAGTGTCGGCGGATGCGCGGCTTGAACCGGCGCAGGCAATTGCGTGAATACGACCTTCGCAAGCTCCGCCCGGAGGCAGTGACAGTCTTCGCGAAATTTCACGGTGGCAGGATTTGTGCGTTGCCGCACGAACCCGGATCTGTACCGGTAACTCGGCCCGTCCGTCGACGATTCTCCCTGACAGAGGGAGCGGGCCGAGCCGCGCCTTCGGCGTCCGCACGTGGGACGCCGAGATCGACAGGGCGCGCGGGCATGGCCGGCGTCGCCCGAGGAGGCCGTGATGAAGATCCTGATTGCCGCCACGCCGCTCACCGGCCACGTGAACCCGCTGCTCGCCATCGGCCGCGCCGCCGCCGCCCGGGGCGACACCGTGCGGGTGCTGACCGACCCGGCCTTCCGGGCGAAGGTCGAGGCGGCAGGCCTGGGCTTCGCGCCCTACGCGGACAACGATTCCGCCAGCTTCCTGGAGACGACGCTGCCCGCCGGTCCGGAGCGGTTCCGGAGCGAATTCCAGCGGCGCTTCATCGATCCCATGCCGGTCCAGACGGCCGCCCTGCGGGCCCTGATCGCCGAGGATGCGCCGGACGTGATCGTAGCCGGCAGCATGTTCCTCGGCGTGCTGCCGCTGCTCCTCGACAGGGCGCCGCGCCCGCCGATCGTCACCGCCAACATCAGTTTCCTGTTCCTCGAGCGGCCCGACCACGCTCCGATCGGCCTGGGCCTGCCGCCCGCCCGCGACCCGTCCGAACTCGCCCGCTACGCCGCCCTGAAGGCGGGCATGGATGCCGCCTTCGCCAATCCGGTCCGGGCCTACGCGGACGCGCAGCTCGCGCGGCTGGGCGCGGCGCCGCTGCCGGCGTCCCTGCCGCACGCGGTGGTGGTCCTGCCCGACCTGTTCCTCCAGCCGACCGTGCCGGGCTTCGAGTACGATTACGGCACGCTGCCGCCGGGCGTCCGCTTCATCGGCCTGCTCCAGCCCCCGGCCCCGCCGGCGCCCCTGCCGGATTGGTGGCCGGAGCTGGAACGGGCCAACGCCGACGGCAAGCCCGTGGTGCTGGTCACCCAGGGCACCCTCGCCAACGCCGATTTCGGCGCGCTGGTCGAGCCGACCCTGGCCGCCCTCGCCGACCGGGACGACCTTCTGGTCCTCGCCACCACGGGCGGCCGCCCGGTCGAGGCGCTGCGCGGGCCGATCCCGGCCAACACGCGGGTCGCGCGGTTCCTGCCGTTCCGGGAGCTGCTGCCGCGGGTGAGCGTGCTCGTCACGAATGGCG
This sequence comes from Methylobacterium sp. CM6246, assembly GCF_054818005.1. Classification (NCBI taxonomy): domain Bacteria; kingdom Pseudomonadati; phylum Pseudomonadota; class Alphaproteobacteria; order Hyphomicrobiales; family Methylobacteriaceae; genus Methylobacterium; species Methylobacterium sp. CM6246. The sequence continues at coordinate 1,317,189 of NZ_JBTXKY010000001.1, read as the reverse complement.
GCTACGGCAGCGTCTCGCAGGCGCTCTCGAATGGCGTGCCGATCGTCTCGGCCGGCCTGACCGAGGACAAGGCGGAGGTGAACGCCCGGATCGGCTGGTCGGGCGTCGGCCTCAACCTCGCCACCAACACGCCGGGGGTCGAAGCCCTGCGGGACGCCGTGGCGCGGGTGCTCGGCGAGCCGGGCTTCCGGCAGCGGGCCATGGCCCTGCAGGAAGCCTTCGCGGCGCGGGACGCCATGGCCGGCATCCTGGGGGCGATCGACGCGCTGGTCCGCACCGGCCCGGCACACAACAGCGGCACGGCTGTCCCGATGGCGAGGTCGGCGTGAAGCCGGCGACCGATCATCCGGCGCTGCGGGTCGTGGTCGACCTCAACCGTTGCCAGGGCTACGCCCAATGCTGCTACGCGGCCCCGGACGCCTTCGCGATCCGGGGCCACGAGATCCTGTTCTACGATCCGGCCCCGCCGGCCGAGCGGCGTGGCGCGATCGAGCGCGCCGTCCAGGCCTGCCCGGTTCGCGCCATCAGCCTGCAAGCCGGGCCGGATGACGGAGATCTGCCGTGACCGCCGAGCCCGCCGGTATCGTGGTGATCGGCGCCTCGCTGGCGGGCCTGCGCGCCGCCGAGGCCCTGCGGCACGGCTCCTATGACGGGCCGCTGACCCTGGTGGGAGCCGAGCCGTATCGGCCCTACGATCGTCCGCCCCTGTCGAAGCACGTGCTCGCCGGAGAGCTGAGGCCGGAGGCGACCCGGCTGCCGGAGCGCACGCGCCTGCGCGCCCGCTGGCGGCTGGGGAACGCGGCCGTGTCCCTCGATCGGAAGGCCCGCACGCTCCGCCTCGCGGACGGTACGGAGCTGGCTTATCAAAAATTGCTGATCGCCACCGGGGCCGATTCCCGTCCCTGGCCGGTCGAGACCGGCGGCGGGCTCGCCGGCATCCACACCCTGCGCGGCCGTGACGACGCCGCGTCCCTCCGGGCGGACCTCCTGGCCGGGCCCCGCCGAGTCCTCATCGTCGGGGGCGGGCTGATCGGCTGCGAGGCGGCCTCCTGCCTGCGCGACCTCGGCCTGCCGGTGACCCTGGTCGATCCCAACCCCGCCCCGTTGGCCCGGTCTCTCGGAACCTGGGTCGGCGGCGTGATCGCCGCGCGCCTGCGCGAGTCCGGTGCGGTGTTCCGCCCCGGCGCCCAGGTACTGCGATTCGAGGGCGACGCGGCCGGCCGGGTCGCCCGGGCCCGCCTCGCGGACGGCGGCACCGTGGAGGCCGACCTCGTGATCGCCGCTCTGGGCGCGACCCGCGCCACCGGCTGGCTCCGGGGCGCCGGCCTGACGGCGGATCCCGGCGGCGTCACCTGCGACGCGGCCTGCCGGGTCCTGGACACGGACGGAGTGCCCTGCCCCGACATCTACGCGGCCGGTGACGTAGCCCGTTGGCCGATCCGGCTCTACGGCGACCGGCTGGTCTCGGTGGAGCATTGGGGCAACGCCGTCGAGCAGGCGGCCCACGCCGCCCGCAACATGCTGGCCGCCCCGGACGACCAGCGCGCCTACGTGCATCTTCCGGCCTATTGGTCCAGCCAGTTCGGGATCAACATCAAGGCCGTGGGTCTCACCGAGGGCGCCGACGCCGTCGCGGTGGTGCAGGGAACGCGCGCGTCCCGGCGCTTCCTCGCGGTCTACGGCCGGGCCGGGCGCAGCATCGCGGCGGTCTCGTTCGACCAGGCCCGGTGGCTGCCCGCCTATGCCGAGGCGATCGAGGCGGGCGCCGCCTTCCCCCCGATCCTCGACGCCACGGACCAGCCCCGGATCGAGACCGCAGCGCCGGGCTTCCCGCCGGCGCGTCCTTCCGCCGAGGCCGCCCATGGCTGACCCGATGTCCGACGAGGCCCTGTTCGCCGCCGTGACGGACCCGGCCAACCGGGCCGATCCCTACCCGCTCTATGCGCGGCTGCGGCAGCGCCCGGTCTGGCGCCAGCCAGACGGCAGCTATGTGGTGACCGGCCACGCGGCGATCCGCGGGCTGATCTTCGATCCGCGCCTCAGCTCGGAGGACCTGCCGCCACCCCGCCGGCCGCGCACCGGCAACCCGCTCAAGGACCTCATCCTCAACCCGATCAAGAACCGCATCACCGCCACCCACCGGCCGCTGATCTTCCGCGACCCGCCGGACCACGACCGCCTCCGCAGTCTGGTCATGCGCGAGTTCTCCATCACCCGGGTGCTCGGCCTGCGCGACCGGATCGCCCGCGAGGTCGATCAGCTCATCGACGCCTGCCGGGGGCGCTCCGAGATCTGCCTGGTGAGCGACCTGTCGTACCCGTTGCCCGTCACGGTGATCTGCGAACTCCTCGGCGTCCCCGCGGCGGACGAGCCGCGCTTCCAGGTCTGGGCGACGCAGCTCGCCACCGCGGTGGAGCCGGATGCCCACCACGATGCGGAAACCCGCCGTCAGATCGTCGGGGCCTTCGACGCGATCGCCGCCTACATGCGCGCCCTCATCCGCGAGAAGCGCCGACGTCCGGCCGACGACATGCTCAGCGGGCTGGCCGCCCCCGGTCCGGATGGCCGGAAGCAGCTCAGCGACTTCGACCTGATCGCCACCGCGGTCCTGCTCCTGGTCGCGGGCCACGAGACCACCGTGAACCTCATCACCAACGCGATGCTCACCCTGCTGCGCCACCCGGGGGAACTCGAACGCCTGCGCGCCGACCCGGAGCGGGCGCCGCAGGTGATCGAGGAGGTGCTCCGCTACGAGCCGCCGGTGCATTTTCGAACCCGCAAGGCGTTGGGTTCGATCACGATCGCCGGCGAGACGATCCCGAAGGGGGCCCCGGTGATCCTGCTGTTCGCCGCGGGGAACCGCGACCCGGAACGGTTCTCCGACCCCGACCGGTTCGATTCGGACCGAGCGGACATTCAACATTTCGGCTTCGGCGGCGGCCTGCACTACTGCATCGGCGCGCCGCTCGCCCGGATCGAGGCCGAGATCGCCCTGGTGGCGTTGAGCCGCCGCCTCGTGGCACCCCGCCTGCTGCGCGACCCGCCGCCCTACCGGCCTGGCGCGTCGCTGCGCGGGCCGGAGCAGCTCGGGATCGGGATCGACGGGATCATTTGAGCGCCCGTCGCCGCGGCTGGATCGCGAATGGGTTACGAAACGGGAAACGCCGGAATGTTTCCCGTGAAACATTCACAGGCTCCACACCCGATCGGCGCCCGGACGGAGGAGCCGTCGATCCCGTGCGATCAGCGCCGCACCGGGACCGGACCGTTCATGCCGGGCCAGTCGGAGTAGCCGTTGGTGCCACCGCCGTACCAGTAGGCCTTGGGCGCCTCGGCCAGGGGTGCGCCGCTGGCGAGGCGATCGACGAGGTCGGGGTTCGCGATGTAGGGCCGGCCGAAGCTGAACAGGTCGGCCCGGCCTTCGGCCAACTCGGTCTCCGCGAGATCGAGGGTCAGCTGGTTGTTGCCGATATAGGCGCCCTTGAACCGGCGGCGGAGGTCGAGGAAGTCGATCCCGTCCGGAACATCGCGGGTCTGCTGGGTCACGCCCTCGATCGTGTGGACGTAGAGCAGCCCGAAGCCGTTCAGCGCGTCGACATAGGCGCCGTAGGTGGCATGCGGATCGGAATCGAGCGGCGTCTCGCCGGGCTGCGTGGTGGCGGGCGAGAGCCGGATGCCGACGCGGGCGCCGCCGCCCCAGACCTCGGTGACCGCCCGGACCACCTCCAGGGGAAAGCGCAGGCGGTGCTCGATCGACCCGCCGTACCGGTCGGTCCGCTTGTTGGTGGAATCGCGGACGAACTGCTCCAGCAGGTAATTGTTGGCCGAGTGGATCTCGACGCCGTCGAAGCCGGCCCGCTTGGCGTTCTCCGCGGCCCGTCGGTAATCGGCGACGATCCCGGGGATCTCGTCGGTCTCCAGCGCCCGCGGCGTCTCGTGGGGCTTCATGCCGTCCTCGGTGAACGCGGTCCCCTCGGGCTTGATCGCGGAGGCCGAGACCGGCAATGCGCCGCCCGGCTGCAGGTCGGGATGGGAGATCCGGCCGGTGTGCCAAAGCTGCAGGAAGATCCGCCCGTCATTGGCGTGGATCGTCCTTACGATCCGCGACCAGCTCTCGACCTGCGCGTCGGACCAGATCCCCGGCGTGTAGGCGTAGCCGACGCCCTGCGGTGAGATGTTGGTCGCCTCGGAGATGATCAGCCCGGCATTCGCGCGCTGCCCGTAATAATCGGCGGCAAAATCCGGCGGCACGCCCTCGTTGTTGGAGCGGCTGCGGGTCAGCGGTGCCATCACCACCCGGTTCTTGAGCGTCAGGTCGCCGATGGTGACGGGTTGAAGGATCGGGCTGTTCGGCATGGGGCCTCGCACACGGCATCGCGCAAGGACGATGGCCGGAACGGCTCGCCCAGGCTCGGAAGGGATGGCCGATAACCCGTCGAGGCCCGTCCGGGGTTCCACGGTCGCACCAGGATCGATCGAATCGGCCGCGATCGCGGGTCGGCGGCATGGGATGCTTCGGGAACCGGATTCCGGAGGCCGCCTCGCGCTCGCTGGCGGCACGGCCCTGCGCGTCACCGCAGCGGAACTTGACCGTACGGCCGGGCGCTTGCCCTGGCGAGGCCGCACAGCGCGGCCGTATTTCCCCGATCTGGAGAACCGTCCCGATGAAGGCACTCTGCTGGCACGGCAAGAACGATATCCGCTGCGACACGGTGCCGGACCCGGTGATCGAGGATGCCCGCGACGTCATCATCAAGGTGACGAGCTGCGCGATCTGCGGCTCGGATCTCCACCTGATGGACGGCCAGATGCCGACCATGAAGTCCGGCGACGTGCTGGGCCACGAGTTCATGGGCGAGGTCGTCGAGGTCGGCCAGGGCTTCATTAAGTTCAGGAAGGGCGACCGCATCGTCGTGCCGTTCAACATCAATTGCGGCGCCTGCCGCCAGTGCAAGCTCGGCAACTGGTCGGTCTGCGAACGCTCGAACCGCAACGGCGAGATGGCGGCCGCGCAGTTCGGCTACCCGACCGCGGGCCTGTTCGGATACTCGCACCTCACCGGCGGCTATGCCGGCGGGCAGGCCGAGTACGTGCGCGTGCCCATGGCGGACGTGGCGCCCATGAAGGTGCCGGACGGCATGGACGACGAGTCGGTCCTGTTCCTCACCGACATCCTGCCCACCGGCTGGCAGGGCGCCGAGCATTGCGAGATCCAGGGCGGCGAGACCATCGCGATCTGGGGCGCGGGGCCGGTCGGCCTGTTCGCGATCCAGTCGGCCAAGATCATGGGGGCCGGGCGCATCATCGCCATCGACACGGTGCCCGAGCGCCTCGCCCTCGCGAAGAAATCCGGCGCCACCGACGTCATCGACTTCATGAACGAGGACGTGTTCGAGCGGATCCAGGAGATCAGCAAGGGTCAGGGCGCGGACGGCGTCATCGACTGCGTCGGCATGGAGGCGAGCGCGGGCCATGGCGGCCTCACCGGCGTGCTCTCGACCCTCCAGGAAAAGCTGACCTCCACGGAGCGGCCCTACGCGCTGGCCGAGGCGATCAAGGCGGTGCGCCCCTGCGGCATCGTCTCGGTGCCGGGCGTCTACGGCGGGCCGGTGCCGGTCAATATGGGCTCGATCGTGCAGAAGGGCCTGACCCTCAAGAGCGGCCAGACCCACGTGAAGCGCTACTTGGAGACGCTGACCAAGCTGATCCAAGAGGGCAAGTTCGACATGACGTCGATGATCACCCACCGGTCCACGAACCTCGCCGACGGCCCGGACCTGTACAAGACCTTCCGCGACAAGAAGGACGGCTGCGTGAAGGTGGTGTTCCACCCGAACTGACCCGCGCGCGGCGCGTTCCCCGCCATCGAGACGGCCCCGGTCTTCAGGGACCGGGGCTTCGACTGCCGATGCTTCTCAGGACCGATCCCGTATGACGATGCCGGCCGCCCACACCCTTCTGCCCCTCCTTCTCTGCACCCTCGCCGGCCCGGCCCTGGCGCAGGAGCCCGTGGCCGCCACCTCGCCGCCGCCGGCCGGCTCGACCGCGCTGACGCAGGTCGCGCACTTCCAGCATCAGGTCACCGGCGTGACGGTGGCGCAGGACGGCCGGATCTTCGTGAACTTCCCGCGCTGGACCGAGGATTCGCCGGTCTCGGTGGCGGAGATCAAGGACGGCAAGCCCGTCCCGTATCCCGATGAGGCGTGGAATTCATGGCGCAACGCCCGCAAGGGCGAGATCGACCCGAAAACCCACTTCGTCTGCGTGCAGAGCGTGGTCGCCGACCGGCAGGGCCGGCTCTGGGTCGTCGATGCCGCCGCCCCCGCGATGGCGGCCGTGGTCAAGGATGGCCCGAAGCTCGTGGCGATCGACCTGAAGACCAACACGGTCGCCAAGACGATCGCGTTCGACGAGACGGTGGCCCCGCAGGGCTCCTACCTGAACGACGTGCGGATCTCGCCCGACGGCAAGACCGCCTACCTCACCGATTCCGGTGCCGAGGGCGCCCTGGTGGTGGTCGACATCGACTCCGGGAAGGCCAAGCGGCTGCTCGCGGGCGTGTCCGCGACCATGCCCGATCCGGCCGTGACCGTGACGTATGACGGCAAGCCCCTGCGGCGGCCGGACGGGCGCGGCGTCGAGTTCTCGGCCGACGGCATCGCCCTCTCACCGGACGGCAAGACGCTGTACTGGCAGGCGATCAAGGGCAAGACCCTGTACAGCCTGCCGACCGACGCGCTGACCGGCTGGGTTACGGCATCGCTGGTGCCGGAGATGCTGGCCGACAAGACCCTCGCCGGCAAGGTCGTCACCGTGGGGGAGAACGGGCCGGCCGACGGTCTGCTGATCGATCGCGACGGCAGCCGCATGTACGTGACGTCGCCGCAGGACGATTCCATCAAGGTCCGCGACCTCGCGTCCAAGGCGTCCGGGGTGACCACGCTGATCCAGGATCCGCGCCTGCGCTGGCCGGACACGTTCAGTCAGGGACCGGACGGGACGGTCTACGTCACGACCTCGCACATCCAGGATTCCGCCTTCTACAAGGAGGGCGCCCCGATCGCGCTACCGACGGAGTTGTGGAGCTTCAAGCCGACGGCGTCCCCGCGCTGAGTCGGCAACGCGTCTGACACCTCCGGCTGACGCAACCGGCCGGAGGTCCCGACGCCTTTCGGCGCCGGCCAGCAAGCGCATCACCCAAAGCAAGAAAGGACCGATCGCGCCGAATTGCCGGTCCGTCCGGGGCATGATCCACACACCAGAAACAGACCCGTCAGCATAAACCTGCGCGCCTCGGCATGCCGCGCGGGGCCGTCGCTTATAAAATCATCGATGGTCGAATTTCGGCGGTCCATCTATTCAAGATAAAAATTGTTTTCATCTTGTGAAACAAGACTGATTTTATCAGCCATAAGAGCACAAAAAATCAATTGCCTCAGGATTAAAATCTGATATTAACGCTCCGTTCATGAAATATTACATACCTAATCGACCTATTTCCTTGTTCGGAATTTTCCGAATCGTATCACAGCCGTCGAGATCTCGTAACAGGGACGATGCGTGCAAGGGCCGTACTGTTCGATAAGGATCTCCGCTCGAAAGTAGAGGCCTTGGACCGGTCTCAGGCCGTCATCGAGTTCGCGCTCGACGGCACGATCCTGGCGGCCAACACGAACTTCCTCGACGCAGTCGGCTACCGGCTCGACGAAGTTCGCGGCCAGTCCCACGCGATGCTGGTCGCCCCGGCCTTCCGGGAGACCGAGGCCTACCGCGCGTTCTGGGCGGCGCTCAGGCGCGGCGAGTTCCAGGCTGGCGAGTTCAAGCGCATCGGCAAGGACGGTCGCGAGATCTGGCTGCAGGCGACCTACAATCCGATCCTCGACCGACGCGGCAAGCCGATCAAGGTCGTCCTGCCCCGCAAGCCGGCAGCCGCCGTTCGGGACGGCAGTCTAGGCGGTCGTGCGGCCCGACAGCTTGGTCGCGACCTCCCGCCCCGCGCCATCAGGCGTGAATCCAAGGCCAGAATCAGCGTCGTCGATAGCGTAGGCGCCGTCTGCAGGGCCCGACGGGCGGCCATCGTCGCTCGAACCGCCCTTGCACCAGGACGATCCGGCACGCACCGCCGACCGGCGCCGTCCGGAACATCGTGTGCACGGGGCCGTCCTCCCGGTGAAGCCCCTGGATCGGCTCGATGAAGGCCGTGCGATCCTCCGGATGCCCGAACGCGGCGCCCTGCGCGAGCGGCAGACCTGCGGCACACCCCACGGCGGGAAGGCCCAGGATGCGGGCGGCCCGACGGGAATACCGCAGGCGATAGCCCGCGTAGCGCCAGAGACCCGCCTGTGCCGCCTACAGGGGTGTCCGTCCGACCACGCGCCTGGTCTGCGTGGGCGCATCTGGCGGCAGATCCGGCAGTTGCGGCATGGTACGTTCCGCGGAATGGGCCCGCGGTTCCGGCTGCGCAATGTACCGCCGAACAATCGCTCAGCGAACGATCCTGATCCATATCAGTTTTCGCTCACGTGGTCCGGTTCCTGTATTTGCTCACACCCAGCTGGCGACAGGGTCCGTCACGAAGCTGCGCCGATCATTTCACCGCCGTCCGAACCGGCCGAGATCTCCCAGAGCCCCAGCCAGCCCTCATGTGCAACCTCTACAGCCTGCGCACCGGCCCCGCCGGGTTGCGCCGCGCCTTCGAAACCACCAGCGACCGCACCGGCAACCTGCCGCCGCTGCCCGCGATCTTCCCCGACCAGATGGCCCCGGTGGTCTGGAACGGCGCGGAGGGCCGGGAACTCGCCCTGATGCGCTGGGGCATTCCCGGCCCCAAGGCCTTCGGCGAGCATCCCGTCACCAACGTCCGCAACGCCGCGAGCCCGCACTGGCGGCCCTGGCTGGGCCCGGCCCATCGCTGCCTGGTGCCGGCCAACGCCTTCAGCGAGTACGCCGACACGAAGCCGCGCAAGATCCCGGTCTGGTTCGCCCGCGACGAGGACCGTCCGCTGTTCGCCTTCGCGGGGATCTGGCGGTCCTGGACCGGCGTGCGCGGGACCAAGCGGGAGAACCCGGACCGCGTCCCCGAGGAGCACCGCCTGTTCTCCTTCCTGACCACGGAGGCGAACGGGGTCGTCGGCCCGGTCCACCCGAAAGCGATGCCGGTCGTCCTCACCGAGCCGGAGGAATGGGCGGCCTGGCTGGAGGCTCCCACCGCCGAGGCGCTCAAGCTGCAGCGCCCGTTGCCGGATTCGGCCCTGCGCGAGGTGGCCCGGGGCGAGCGCTCGGACGGCGCCGCGCCGGATGCCGAGCCCGAGGCGTGACCGCGGGCGGCGGCGTTCCAATCACTGGATCGAGCCGCCGTCCGGCGTCTGCAGCAGCCGCAGGGCCTCGCCCAGCACCGCGTGCAGGTCGGCCGCGCCCTGCAGGCTGAGGGGAAGCCCGACCCGCTGACCGAGGATCGTATCGAGGACGACCATGGCGAGGTCCTCGCCCACGAGCAGGCTGGGCTTCGGCAGGCAGAGCGGCAGGACGAAATCGCCCTCCATCTCGCCGAGGACGTCGATGGCGTCGCCAGGTCGGAAGGGCTTGGTCCTGTCGTTCATCGCGGCCTGACCTCGCGGGCATGTCCGATATGACGGATGAAACGCTACGCGATCGGGAGCCCGCGGGCCAGCCTCGGGCGCGGGCGATCACCCGGAGGATGATGCGTCAGCGCTCCGCGTCCGGGAGGCGCAGCGTCCGAACTGTCAGCGTATCGATCTCCAGGGATCGCACCGTCAACGATTCCACCTTCAAGGATCCCACCTCCAGGGCCCCGACCCGGGCACGGCCGACCGACAGGCGGCCGATCGCGAACGCGCCGAGCGCCACCGCCCCCAACGCCAAAGCCCCCACCGCGAAGGCTCCAACGGCTCCCGCTCCAACGGCTCCCGCTCCAACGGCCCCTGCCCCGGGCGCGGCCGGGTCGCGGGACCGGGCAGCTCCGGCTTCGGCCGGGCGGTGCGTCATCTCCTCGGGCATCCGGGATCCTCTGGCGGCAGGCACTGAGGTATCGCCCTCCCTCCGGAGCACGGCAAGGCCGGAGCGCGTGCGGCGCCCCCGAGACGAGGCGCCCCCGTCAGTAGAGCCGCGTGCGGTAGGAATCCGCGATCTGCGCCTCGGCGTCCGCGACCCCCGAGGCCGCGGTCTGCTCGGCCAGGATGCGCCCGAGGCTTGGAAAGGTATCGCGGGCGACGTGGCGCGCCGGATCCCAGAGCTGCGCGCGCATCAGCGCCTTGCCGCAATGGAAGAACGCCTCGCGCACCCGCACGATCAGCCCGATTGTCGGCACCGTGCCTTGGGCGGCCAGCGGCTCGAGCAGGGCGTGGTCCTGCGTCACCGCGGCGGTGCCGTTCACCCGAAGGGTCTCGTCGATGCCCGGCACGAAGAAGATCACCCCGACGCCGGGGTTCTCGATGACGTTGCGGAAGCTGTCGATCCGGTTGTTGCCGCGTCGATCCGGGATCACCAGGGTTCGGGCATCGGGAACGGCCACGAAGCCCGGCGCGTCGCCCCGGGGGCTCGCGTCGGCCTGGCCGGCCGCGTCCGCGCTCGCCAGCACCAGGAACGGCGCGAGGGCGATGAACCGGCGTGCGTAATCGTCGAGGTGGTCGAGCACCTTGCCGGCGGCCAGCGGTCCGACCGCGCCGAACTGCGCGCGCAGCGCCGGAGCCTCCAGGATCGTCGACGGCTCCCGGGTTTCGGCGTCCATGAGATCCTCGTGGTAGCGGGCCGGGCCCGGCGCGATTCGCGCTTGGCCTTCAGGTGGCAGCATCGTCTCGCACGATCGCCCGGGGCTTTCCCGACGAGGCCGCGCCCCTCACGGCCAGACCCGGATCGCCACCGGGCGGCGCAGAAGGTCCCGGTCGGAGGTGATCGTGCAGCCCGCGACGCGCAGGGTCGCGTAGGTCAGCAGCGCCCCGTCGCCGACATCGTCGAAGTTGCGCCCCCGCGACCCCGGATCGAGGAGCGACGGGTAGGCGATCAGCGGCGCGGTCGCCGTGCAGGGATCGTCGTACAGGGTCGCGCCTTCGAGGAGCAGGCGCGGCGCGTCCCAGCCGAGCAGGTCGCGCGAGGTCGTCCAGTAGAAGCCGGAACGTGCGAAGGTGCCGCCGGCCTTGGCCATGAACACCGCGATCCAGGCCCCCGTGGCCCGGTGCCGGACCACCGCGCCGACCGGCCCCGGGAACGGCCCAACGGGCCGGCAGGTGGCCGGCGGCGTGACGGAGGCGCGGTACGGGTCCGGGAAGGCGGCGGTGAAGCCGGCGCCGGTCCAGGCGCGCCACCGGGTCGGATCGGCCGGATCGTCGCTGCGGAACAGGCAGACGCCGGCCGCTTGGTCGCTGCCGGGCCGGTCCCAGCCCGTGGTCGAGGCCAGGAAGTAGCGCCAGCGCCCGTCCGCCACGATGTTCGACGGGTTGAAGAAGCCCCGGTGCCGGCCCTGGTCGACCTCCTGCCGGAACGGCGCGCCGGCCACCACGGCGGGCGGGCTCCGCCGCAGGATGCTGCGCCCGCCATCCGTCGAGGCGCCGGCCGTGATCGTGTTGTACCAGCACGCCATGTAGGACCCCGCCGGGCAGCGGCCGGGATGCTCGTTGGCCTGGTACTCGTGGTGCAGCAGCGCGGCGACGCGGCTGCCGTCCTCGGTCCAGGTGGCGGTGATCCAGGACCTGTCGTCATAGGCCGCCGGGTCGGCCTTCTCGCCCGAATCGAGCACGACGGTGCAGTCGAGTTTGAGGTGGTCGAGGTCCGGCCCGCGCAGGGCGCGGTTGCGGTAATGCATCCCGAACACCGCCACCGCCCCGGCGGCGTCGCGGAACGCCCGGGCCGGCGCGTCCGGGACGTCGGCGCCGTCGCAGGCATCGCGGCCGGCCTTGAACACCACGGCGGGCGGCCCGACCAGGGTCAGGGCGGACAGGGGCGGCTCGGCGGCGGCCAGGGCCGGCCGGGGGGTGAGGAGGGCGAGCGCCAGCATCACGGCCGCACGTCCGACGCGCGACCCCTTCCCTCCCGCCTCTGCGGGGAGTGGAAGACGCGGCGCCGCACCGCCCCCCGCTCCAGCCATCCTGTACGCCGAGCCCATGGACGAAATCCGGGTGCGTCCCGGCCACGCCTGGACAAAGCACGCCAGATTCGCTTGAGAACGGTTACAGAGTACTTGCCGACCGGCTGTCGCCCGAAAGTCCTTCATGCTTCTCCTGATCCTCGGGCTCGTGCTGTTCCTCGGCACGCATGCCTTCTCCATGGTGCGCTCCCAGCGGGCCGCGATCGTCGGACGGGTCGGCGAGGGCCGGTACAAGCTCGGCTACACCGCCCTGTCGCTGCTCGGGCTGGTGCTGATCGGGGTCGGCTTTCACGATTACCGACTCAGTGGCTACATCGCGGTCTGGGATCCGCCGGTCTGGACGCGCCACCTCGCCCTGACGCTCGTCTGGCTCGCCTTCGTGTGCCTCGCCGCCGCCTACCTGCCCGGCCACATCCGGGCGAAGGCCAAGCACCCGATGCTGCTCGCGGTGAAGATCTGGGCGACCGCCCACCTGCTCGCCAACGGCGATCTCGGCTCGATCCTGCTGTTCGGCGGCTTCCTGGCCTGGGCGGTGGCGGCGCGGATCAGCGCCAAGCGTCGGGCGCTCGCCCCGGGGGCGGTCGTCGCCCAGCACGGCGGCGCCGTCGCGGCCCCGCATGGCTGGCGCAACGACATCCTGGCCGTGGTGATCGGGACGGCGGCGTGGTTCGTGTTCTCCCGCTACCTGCACTACCCGCTGATCGGCGTCTCGGTCTGGCCCGGCACGGCCTGAGGGCATCGCCGACCACACCCGCTGTCGCCAACCCGGCGCCCGTGTGTTAGGCGCGGGGTTCGAGTGTTGTGCAAGGTGGCCGGCGGACAAGCGCGGGCCGGGAAATGATGGCCGAGAGCAACGAGTTCATCCGCGAGGTCGACGAGGATTATCGCCGCGACCGGATCCTCCAGATCTGGAAGCGCTACAGCGGCGTGATCATCGCGCTCGCCGTGCTCCTGGTGGTGGGCGTGGCCGGCTGGCGCTACTGGCAGAATCAGCAGCGCGTGGCCGCTGAGACCGCCTCGGTGCAGTTCGACGAGGCCAACCGCCTCGCCCGGGACGGCAAGGTCGCGGAAGCCGACACGGTCTTCGACGCGCTGGAGCAGCAGGGCCCGGCCGGCTACCGCCTGCTCGCCCGGTTCCGCTCGGCCGCGGAAACCGCCAAGCGCGACCCGGAGGCGGGCGCGAAGGACTTCGATACGCTGGCCGGTGACAGCGGCCTCGGCGACGGCCTGCGCGACCTCGCGCGGCTGCGCGCGGCGCTGCTGCGCCTCGACAGCCCGAACCCGGACCCGGCTCTGGCCAACCTCCAGGGGCTCGCGGCCGGCACGCCGTTCCGCCACACCGCCCGTGAGATGCTCGGTCTCGCAGCCCTGAAGAAGGGCGATTTCGAGGAAGCCGGCCGCTGGTTCGACCAGCTCTCGGCCGATCCCGAGACACCCCGGAATCTGCGTGAGCGGATCGAGGTCTACGCGGCGCTCGTAGCGGGCGGCCCGGTCACAGTGACCGAGGCCAAGCCCGAGGTCGCCGCCCCGCCCCCGCCGATCACGCGCTGATTTTTTTTCGTCGACCATTTCGAGACAGACCATGGATATGCCGACCGTCGCGATCGTCGGGAGGCCGAACGTCGGCAAGTCGACCCTGTTCAACCGCCTCGTGGGCAAGAAGCTCGCGCTCGTGGACGACCGGCCGGGCGTGACCCGCGACCGGCGCGAGGGCGATGTCGCGTTCGGCGGACTCCACTTCCGGGTGATCGACACCGCCGGGCTTGAGGAATCGGACGCCGCCACCCTGACCGGCCGGATGCGGATGCAGACCGAGGCGGCGATCCTCGCCGCCGACGTGGTGCTGTTCGTGATCGACGCTCGCGCCGGCGTGCTGCCGGCCGACCAGCCCTTCGCCGAGCTGGTGCGTCGGGCCGGCTGCCCGGTCATCCTGATCGCCAACAAGGCCGAGGGCGGCACCGGGCTGGCCGGGGCCTACGAGGCCTTCACCCTCGGTCTCGGCGACCCGATTCCGTTCTCGGCCGAGCATGGCGAGGGCCTGGGCGAGCTGCACGAGACGCTCAAGGGAGTCCTGCCCAAACACGACGAGGACGACGAGGATGAGGACGCCCCCGGCGGCCGCTCCCTGAAGGTCGCCATCGTGGGCCGCCCGAATGCCGGCAAGTCCACGCTGATCAACCGCATGCTCGGCGAGGACCGGCTGCTGGTCGGCCCCGAAGCCGGCATCACCCGCGATTCGATTTCCTTGGACTGGGAATGGCGCGGGCGGAAAATCAAGCTGCACGACACGGCCGGGATGCGCCGCCGCGCCCGGATCGACGACAAATTGGAAAAGCTCGCGGTCTCGGACGGGTTGCGCGCCGTGCGCTTCGCCGAGGTGGTGGTCGTGCTGCTCGACGCCACGATCCCGTTCGAGAAGCAGGACTTGACCATCATCGACCTGGTCGAGAGCGAGGGCCGGGCCGTGGTGATCGGCCTGAACAAGTGGGACCTCGTGGCCGACCAGCCGGGCCTGCTCAAGCAGCTGCGCGAGGATTGCACCCGCCTGCTGCCGCAGGTGCGCGGCGTCGCGGTGGTGCCGCTCTCGGGGCTTGCCGGCGACGGCCTCGACAAGCTGATGCAGGCGGTGGTGCAGGCCTCGGAGGTCTGGGACAAGCGGATCTCGACCTCGCGCATCAACGACTGGCTGAACGAGGCGACCTCGCGCAACCCGCCCCCGGCGGTGTCGGGCCGGCGGATCAAGATCCGCTACGCCACCCAGGTGAAGAGCCGGCCGCCGCATTTCGCGCTGTTCGGCAACCAGCTCAACGCCCTGCCGAAATCCTACACTCGCTACCTCGTGAACGGCCTGCGCGAGGCATTCGAGCTGCCGGGCACGCCGATCCGGCTGAGCTTGCGGACCTCGCAGAACCCGTTCGACAAGGGCTGAGGCGACCCGTCAGCGCGACGCCTCGGCGATCCAGTCCACGGCGGCCGACAGCGCGGCGCGCTCGTCCTTGTCCGCAGCTAAAGCCGCCTCGAAGGCCCGAACCTGCCCGTCGGCGCTGGTGCCGTCCGCGACGATCGCCCGGGCGCGGGCGACGTCCGCCGTGCAGCCGAGCGCGTCCGCATCCTCCGCCACCAGGACGAGGACCG
The DNA here is from genome assembly GCF_054818005.1 of Methylobacterium sp. CM6246. Classification (NCBI taxonomy): domain Bacteria; kingdom Pseudomonadati; phylum Pseudomonadota; class Alphaproteobacteria; order Hyphomicrobiales; family Methylobacteriaceae; genus Methylobacterium; species Methylobacterium sp. CM6246. Next base: position 1,301,954 of record NZ_JBTXKY010000001.1, on the reverse strand, counting down.
CCTCCAGCGCCTCGGCGAACGGCACCGCCTCACCCTGCGCCTCGTCGATCAGCGTCGCGCGCACGCCGCTGTGCTGGGCGCGCCACAGGTTCTCGGAGGCCAGGGCCCGCGAGACGCCGTCGAGGCCGGCATTCAGCTCCGGCCGCCGCACGCACAGGCGCACCAGGCAGCGATACAGGGCGGCGATGCAGAACGAATCATCGAGCCGGGTGCAGGCGTCGGCGATGCGCAGCTCCAGGGTCGGGAACTTGATGGAGGGCCGCAGCGACCACCACAGGAAGCTCGCATCCGCGATGGCGCCGGAGCGGGTCATGATCTCCACGAACCGGGCATGCGCGGCCGAATCCGAGAAGATCTCGGGCAGGCCGGTGCGGGGCAGCTCGCCGAACACGCTGAGCCGGTAGGCCATCAGCCCAGTCGCTTCGCCCTGCCAGAACGGAGAGGAGGCCGAGAGCGCCAGCAGCAGCGGCTGGAACGGCAGCAACCGGTTCATCAGATCGACGCGGGCGTCCGGGTCCGGCACTTCGACATGGACGTGCATGCCGCAGATCAGCGCCCGCCGCGCCGCGATGCCGACATCCGAGAGGATGCCCTTGTAGCGCGCGCCGTCCGTGGCGGTCTGCCGGGACCAGCGCGCGAGCGGATGGGTGCCGCAGGCGAGCACGCTCAAGCCGTTCTCGGCCGCGATGCCGGCGAGCTGCGCCCGCTGGCCGCCGAGGTTTTCTCGCGCCGCCTGCGCGTCGTCCAGCGGCGGCGTGCAGACCTCGACCTGCGCGGCGACGAGTTCCCGCCCCGTCTCGGGCAGCTCCGCCTGCACCCGGGCATGGAAGCCGGCCAGGTCGCCCCGGGGCGTGCCGCGGGTCTCGGCATCGGCGAGGAAATACTCTTCCTCGATGCCAAAGCGGTAGCTGTGGGCGCTCATCTGCGTCTCCGGACACGCAACTCGCACGCTAACGCGCCGGGCTGCCCGAAGATGCCGCTCCTCAGGGCCGCAGCGCCCCGCCGACCAGCCAGGCCGGGTCGAACCAGCGGTCGGCCTCGCCGTCGTAGGGCAGGCGGGTGATGTCCCAGTTCTGGATGTACTTGGCGTAGACGTTCCACACCGCGATGCCGCCGCCGACGAAGATCCGCCGGCCGGGGTAGCGCTTGAGCACCTGCTCCGGATCCTCGTGGCTGCGGATCACATCGATGGTGCGGTCCTTGAAGGCGAAATCCGGCACCGAGGCCACGGTCTTCGGGCCGGCGATCAGCACGTGGCCCATGGTGAGCGCGAAGAAGCGCGTCACGTCCTCTACGAACAGCGGATCGGTGTTGCCCTCCCAGGGCAGGTGGCCGTTGAGGCCGAGCTGGCCACGTTGGCCGATCGCACAGATGCAGCGGACGTCGATCATCGTAAATCCCAAACCCTGCGGGCTCCGCCCGCAACCCGCCGGGGCCGCAGGCCCCGGACCCCTCTACTCGGGCGCGCGGAACTGCATCACCCGGTCGGTGGGAAAATCGTAGAGCTTGCCGGTCTCGGTCCAGTCCGGTGCGGCGAGCCGCACGAAATGAGGGGCGAGATCCTCGGGGGTCTTGAGGGTCTCGGGATCCTCGCCCGGCATGGCCGAGCGGCGCATGCCGGTGCGCAGCGGGCCGGGGTTGAGCAGCATCGCCCGGATGGCGGTGGTCTCGTTCTCGGCCGCGTAGGTCCGCACCAGCGCTTCGAGGGCCGCCTTCGAGACCGAATACGGCCCCCAATAGGCCCGGCATTTCGAGGCCGCGCCCGACGAGACGAAGATCGCCCGGCCGGCATCGGACATGCGCAGCAGCGGGTCCAGCGAGCGGATCAGGCGCCAGTTGGCGGTGACGTTGACCTGCATCACCTGGTCCCAGACCTTCGGGGTGATGTGGCCGATCGGCATGAGGGCGCCAAGGATGCCGGCATTGCCGACCAGGATGTCGAGGCGCTTCCAGCGATCGTTGATCGCCGCGCCCAGCCGGTCGATCGCGTCGTAATCGGCGAGGTCGAAGGGCACCAGCGTGGCGCTGGACCCGGCCGCCCGGATGGCGTCGTCCAGCTCCTCGAGGGCGCCGACCGTGCGGGCCACCGCGACCACGTGGGCTCCGGCCCCGGCCAGCGCGAGGGCGGCGGCGCGCCCGATGCCGCGGGACGCCCCGGTGACGACCGCCACGCGGCCTTCGAGCTTTCGTTGAGGATCAGCCATAGCCAGCAGCTAACGCATTTCCGCGCCAGGTGGATCGAAAAAAGACCGGATTCAAAAGGTCCGTGACCTTTTGCGGGTGCAGGGCAGAGCCCTGCAAGGACCCAGGGGCGCCGCCCCTGGACCCCGCCAAAGGGCTCGCCCTTTGGGAACCCCGGTGTCAGTCCGCTTCGGCGAGCATCGCGAAGCGCTTCGGGCCGGCGATGGAGAGGTCGGTCAGGCCGGTCGGGTATTCGCCCGTGAAGCAATGGTCGGTGTATTGCGGGCAGGCGGCGTTCCGCTCCTCCTCGCCCATCGCCCGGTACAGGCCGGGGATCGACAGGAAGGCGAGCGAATCCGCGCCGATATACTTGCGCATGGCCTCGAGATCGTGGGTCGCGGCGAGCAGCTTCTCCCGCTCCGGCGTGTCGATCCCGTAGAAGTCCGGGTAGGTGATCGGCGGCGAGGCGATCCGGAAATGCACCTCGGCGGCGCCAGCCTCGCGCATCATCCGGACGATCTTCACCGAGGTCGTGCCCCGCACCAGGCTGTCATCGACCAGAACGATGCTCTTGCCCTCGATCGCGGCGCGGTTGGCCGAATGCTTCATCCGCACGCCGAGCTCGCGCACCGACTGCGTCGGCTGGATGAAGGTCCGCCCGACATAGTGGTTGCGGATGATGCCCATCTCGAACGGGATGCCCGTCTCCTGCGCGAAGCCCAGCGCCGCAGGCACGCCGGAATCCGGCACCGGCACCACGATGTCGGCGGGGGCGGCGGCCTCGCGGGCGAGCTCGCGGCCGATGGCCTTGCGCACCGCGTAGACGCTCTTGCCGTTCACGACCGAGTCAGGCCGCGCGAAGTAGATGTACTCGAAGATGCACGGGCGCATCGGCACGGCGTCGGCGAAGCGGATCGACTCGACGCCCTCCTCGGAGATCACCACCACCTCGCCGTTCTCGATGTCGCGGACGTAGCGGGCGCCGATGATGTCGAGGGCGCAGGTCTCGGAGGCCAGCATGTAGCGGCCGTCGAGTTCGCCGAGCACCAGCGGGCGGATGCCCAGCGGGTCGCGGGCGCCGATCAGCTTCTTGTTGGTAAGCGCCACGATCGCGTAGGCGCCCTGGATCGCCTGCAGGGCGTCGATGAAGCGCTCGACGATCCGGGGCTTCCGCGAGCGGGCCGCGAGGTGGAGGATCACCTCGGTGTCGGAGGTCGACTGGGTGATCGCGCCGTCGCGCACGAGGTCGCGGCGGATCGACAGGGCGTTGGTGAGGTTGCCGTTGTGGGCGACCGCGAGGCCGCCGCTGGCCAGCTCGGCGAAGAGCGGCTGCACGTTGCGCAGGATCGTCCCGCCGGTGGTCGAGTAGCGCACGTGCCCGATGGCGGCGCGACCTTTCAGCCGGGCGATGGTGTCGCCGTCCGAGAACGAATCGCCCACGAGGCCGGGGCGGCGCTCGGAATGGAACACCGACCCGTCGAACGAGACGATGCCGGCCGCCTCCTGGCCGCGGTGCTGCAGGGCGTGCAGGCCCAGCGCGACGATGGCCGAGGCCTCCGGGTGCCCGAAGATGCCGAAGACGCCGCACTCCTCGCGCAGCGTATCGCCGTCGAGGTCGAAATCGGCGGCATAAGCGTCGGATTGGGACATGGTGCGATCGATCACTTCACGGGTCCCGGCGGCGACGGGCCGGCGCGCCGGTCGTCGCGGATATCATCCGATCGTCTCCGGAACCGCTATCTAGGCGCTCCACGCAGACCGACCAACGGCGAATGCCGCAGGTCAGCGTCGCGTCGGGCTCGGCGCGGTCTCAGTGCGGCGCTGGGGCGCCGGGTCGGTCTCGGCGGGGGCGTCGGCCGCCTCGTTGGGCGGCGTGACGACCTTCGGCTTCTTGAACTGCTTCAGGAAGCCCTCCGGATTCTCAGGGAGCTGGGCCACCAGGGCGTCGCCGGACTTCTCCAGCATCGAACGCGTGCGCGCCTGAGCCGCCCAGTCCGGCACCTTGCCCTGCACCAGCCAGGACAGGAACACCCAGCCGATCACGCAGATCAGGAAGCCGCGGCCTGCCCCGAACAGGAAGCCCAAGGAGCGGTCGACCGCGCCGATGCGCGAATCGAGCACCACGTCGGAGATCTTCACGGTGATGATCGAGACGACGATCAGCGTGCCCAGGAAGATCGTCGCGATCGAGGCGACCAGCGCCACGGTATCGCTGTTGACGTGCTGCTTCACGAGCGGAAGCAGCATCGGATAGAACGACCACGCGACGGCGGCGGCGGCCACCCAGGCGATGATGGCCAGCACCTCGCGGGTGACGCCACGCACGGCCGCGAGCAGCGCGGAGACCGCGACGATGCCGAGCACGACGAGATCCAGGACGGTAAACGGCATCTGTGAACTTTAGGCACCAGTGGGGATGCCGCGGCGTCCATGCGGCTCCCCAGGACCGCGGGGGAGGTATACCAAGCCGAACCTCGGCCGTCACCCTCGGCCACCGACCTCCCGGCGGCCTGTGCCGTCCGTGCATCAGACCGGGTCGGGGCAGCAGGGTGGCCGAATGCCAGACTGGGGCACCGCGGCGTTTTGCAGGTCACCCCGTTGGGCGCGACCGTTCGACGCCCACGCAACGCAGAGAATCACACACCCATCGTCAGCCCGCGAACGACTTATCTGCACCGACGAGCATATCGCGCCCATTCTTGGGCACCGGGAAGCCATACCCGTCCCCGGTTTTTTCCCACCTTAAGTCGTCGGACAGGTGATAGGGACTGACATACAATTCCATACCTATCTTCTGTAAGGCTAGATGAAGGGCCTGAATCGAGTCGGCTCCCGCAGCAAAACTCGCCCTGTTTTGATTTGGCCACCCAATTTGATATCGACACATCAAGACTCCATCTTGCAATTGTGGAGCATGAATAGATATCTCCACTCGGTTATCACCGGACGGCGAACGCACCGCTAGATTTCTTTTTGCGATGATCATGGCAGCGTCCTCAGAGGTTTAGGGGCGGAATCGAATGCCCACGCTCGCATGCAACAAGTCTAACCATAGCTTGGGCACAACATGCGCGTAGATCAGTAAATTTGCAACAATCAAGTCGCGGCGATACTGCTCGTCTCAGTCTTGTTGAGATGTAACAAGAGAGTACAGGGGTACCTTGCGAGCATTTACGATCTTTGGGCGCGGGGGTAAGTTGGTTGTTCCGCCGTCTGTCTATCGCCCACCGCCTGTATGCCTTGCAGGGATGCGAGGATGATTTGGATTGTATTCCTTAGAGGTAATTTCTTTTTCGATGAGTACCCTCCTTATTTCAAGACGGCATAACTCTATCTGTCTGCTAGCGACCGCACAGGCGACTTTTGAGTCGTTTCGCATGTACAGGCTTCTTAATCAGGGCATCCCTGTCTGAATAAATTCCTATTTTTAAGCAGCCTATTAGTAGAGCATCCGTTTGCCGGCCCCGTGGCACCGGCGCTGTCAACAGATTGCACGCCGAATGACGCCCTGTGCCAACCGTCGACATGCAACGAGCGTTACTCCGGCGGACTCCCGCCGTTCAAACGTCGGACAATTTCTTTTCTGCAGACGACTGTTTTGCTATGAACCGCGGACAAACATCCGTCTCGGAAATCCATTATGCATCTTGCATGTCCGCTCGGGACCGATTGGACCGTAGGCGTCCGGTAGATGACCAAATCCCAAACGATTGACGGCGCCCACGGCGCCCGGCTGACCATCGATCTCGGGGCGATCGCCGCGAATTGGCGATCGCTGGCCGCCCGGGGCGCGGATTGCGCCGCCGTGGTGAAAGCAGACGCCTATGGCTGCGGCGTCGCCCGGGTCGGGCCGGCCCTGTGGGCGGCCGGGTGCCGGACCTTCTTCGTCGCCCACCTGTCCGAGGCCATCGCGGCCCGGGCCGCCCTGCCGGAGGCCGCGCTCTACGTCCTGAACGGGCTGCCGCCCGGTGCCGGCGCGACCTTCGCGGCCCACGGCCTGCGCCCGGTGCTCGGCAGCCGCGAGGAGATGACGGAGTGGGCGGCGGTCTCGGGCGGGCGCCTGCCGGCGGCGCTCCACGTCGATACCGGGATGAACCGCCTGGGGCTGCCGGTGCCGGAGGCGCTGGCGCTCGCGGGCGACCCGTGCATCGCGGCCTGCGGGATCGACCTGCTGATGAGCCACTTCGTCAGCGCCGAGAAACCGGCCGACCCGGTCAACGCCCGGCAGATCGCCGACTTCGCCCGGGTCCGGGCCGCCTACCCGGGCCTGCTTGCGTCGCTCGCCAATTCATCCGGCGTCTTCCTCGACGGCGCCCGGTACGACCTGCTGCGCCCGGGCTATGCCCTGTTCGGCGGCAACCCGACGCCCGGATCCGCCAACCCGATGCGCCCGGTGGTGCGGCTGGAGGCCCTGATCGCGCAGGTGCGGGACGTCGAGGCCGGAACCAGCGTCGGCTATAACGGCCGCTGGACGGCCCCGGCCCCGAGCCGGCTCGCCACCCTGTCGCTCGGCTACGCGGACGGCTTCCCCCGGGCGATCAGCGGGCGCGGCCAGGCGCTGGTCGGGGGCGTGCCCTGCCCGATCCTGGGCCTCGTCTCCATGGACCTGATCATCCTCGACGTCACCGCGGCCCCCGCCGCCCGGCGCGGCGCCACCGCGGTGCTGATCGGCGACAGCCTGGACGTCGACACCGTCGGCCGCGCCGCCGGCACGATCGGCTACGAGATCCTGACGGGGCTGGGTTCGCGTTATGTTCGAACTTATGTAGGGTGATCCGAACCCACCTTACGAATGCCGGACCGGCGGCGCGCGGACCCGAATGGCCAAGATCCACCAGACCTTCGTCTGCCAGTCCTGCGGGGCGGTCTACAACCGCTGGCGCGGGCGCTGCGAGGCCTGCAACGGCTGGAACACGATCGTCGAGGAGGCCGCTGCGGCGCCCGGCCAGTCCGGGCCGGTCGCGACGCGGCCGTCCCGCGCCCGCGGCCGGGTGTTTCCGCTCGAGGGCCTGACAGGCGAGACCAAGGAGGCGCCGCGCATCCCCTCGGGGATCGGCGAGCTCGACCGGGTCACCGGCGGCGGCTTCGTGCGCGGCTCGGTGATCCTGCTCGGCGGCGATCCCGGCATCGGCAAGTCCACCCTGCTGATGCAGGCCTCCGCCGCCATGGCGGGGACCGGCGAGCGGGTCGCCTACATCTCCGGCGAGGAGGCGGTGGGGCAGGTGCGCCTGCGGGCCGAGCGGCTGGGCTTGAGTTCCCGTCCGGTGGATCTGGCCGCCGAGACCAATGTCGAGGACATCATCGAGACCCTCAGCCAGGGCCGCCCGCCGGCGCTCGCGATCATCGATTCGATCCAGACCATGTGGACCGAGACCGTCGAATCGGCCCCCGGCACGGTCACGCAGGTGCGCTCCTCGGCCCAGGCGCTGATCCGCTTCGCCAAGACCACCGGCACCGCGGTGATCCTGGTCGGCCACGTCACCAAGGACGGACAGATCGCCGGCCCCCGGGTGGTGGAGCACATGGTCGACGCGGTGGCCTCGTTCGAGGGCGACCAGGGCCACCATTTCCGCATCCTGCGCGCCGTGAAGAACCGCTTCGGCCCCACCGACGAGATCGGGGTGTTCGAGATGACCGATGCGGGGCTCGCCGAGGTGCCCAACCCTTCGGCCCTGTTCCTGGCCGGGCGCGACCACCAGGCCGCCGGCACCGCGGTCTTCGCCGGGATGGAGGGCACGCGGCCCCTGCTGGTGGAGATCCAGGCGCTGGTGGCGCCGTCCTCGCTCGGCATGCCCCGCCGGGCCGTGGTCGGCTGGGACCCGAACCGGCTGTCCATGGTGCTGGCCGTGCTGGAGGCCCATGGCGGCATCCGGCTCGGCACCCACGACGTTTACCTGAATGTCGCCGGCGGCCTGCGCATCACCGAACCGGCCGCCGACCTCGCGGTGGCGGCCGCCCTGGTCTCGTCCCTGTCGGGGGCGGTGCTGCCGCCGGAGACCGTCTATTTCGGCGAGATCGGCCTGTCCGGGGCGATCCGCCCGGTGGCGCAGGCGGGCGCCCGGCTGAAGGAGGCCCAGAAGCTCGGCTTCGCCAAGGCGCTGATCCCCCAGGGCCGCGGCGAGGGCGACAAGGCTCTGGCGGTGGAGACGCTGCGCCACATCGCCGACCTGGTGGCGGGAATCAGCGCCGGGGCGCCGCGGAGGGGATCCGGACAGCGCGGACGAGCGCAGTCGCGCTACGCCGACGAGGAGATGTGACGCGCGCTACCCGCCCGTCACGCTCATGTGGCGCGGCACCGCGGCCGGGCGCTGGCGCTCGATGACGAAGTCGTGGCCCTTCGGCTTGCGCGTGATCGCCTCGACCACCGCCGCCGCCAGCACGGCATCATCCGGGGAGGCGCGCAGCACGGCACGCAGATCCGCGGAATCCTCCTGGCCGAGGCACAGGTAAAGCTGGCCGGTGCAGGTCAGGCGCACCCGGTTGCAGCTCTCGCAGAAATTGTGGGTCAGCGGCGTGATGAAGCCGAGCTTGCCGCCGGTCTCCTCGACCCGGACGTAGCGCGCCGGGCCGCCGGTGCGGTCGGAGAGCGGGGTCAGGGTGAAGCGGCTCTCCAGGCGCTGCCGCGCCACCGAGAGCGGCAGGAACTGGTCCGTGCGGTCGGCCTCGATCTCGCCCAGCGGCATGACTTCGATCAGCGTCATGTCCATGCCCAGACCGTGGGCCCAGGTGATCATGTCGGGGATTTCGTCGGCGTTGACGTCGCGCAGGGCCACCGCGTTGATCTTGACCTTCATGCCGGCCGCCCGCGCGGCCGCGATGCCGTCGAGCACCACCGGCAGGTCGCCCCGCCGGGTGATCGCCCGGAACTTCTGGGGATCCAGCGTATCCAGGGACACGTTGATCCGGCGCACCCCGAGGCTCGCCAGCTCGGCGGCGTAGCGCGTGAGCTGTGTGCCGTTGGTGGTGAGCGTCAGCTCCTCGAGCGCGCCGGAATCGAGGTGGCGCGACAGGCGGCGGAACAGGTGCATGATGTCGCGGCGGACCAGCGGCTCGCCGCCGGTGATCCGCAACTTGCGCACGCCCCGGGCGATGAACACGCCGCAGAGCCGGTCCAGCTCCTCCAGGGTCAGAAGGTCGCGCTTGGGCAGGAACTGCATGGTCTCCGACATGCAGTAGGCGCAGCGCAAATCGCAGCGATCCGTCACGGAGATGCGCAGGTACGAGATCGCCCGCTGGAACGGGTCGATCAGCGGTGCGGGGTTCGGCGCGCGGGGCGCCGCGGCCGAAAACCCCTGCGGCGTGCTGGAGATGTCATCGAGCATGATTGAGCATATGATGCCCGATACGGTCGTGGGCAAGCCGACCCCGGGCCGCGGCCCCGGAATGCTTGAGGAGTGTGACCCGTGAACGAGGATCTGTGGCCGACCGAGATCCGCCTGTCGGCCGACCGGCGGGTGCTGAACGTCGCCTTCGAGGACGGAGCGCGCTTCGCCCTGCCGGCCGAGTACCTGCGGGTGTCGAGCCCGTCGGCCGAGGTGCAGGGACATTCGCCCCTGGAGCGCAAGGTGATCGGCGGCAAGCGCGCCGTGGCGATCCTGGCCGTGGACCCGATCGGCAACTACGCGGTCAAGCTCGGCTTCGACGACATGCACGACACCGGGATCTACGGCTGGGAATACCTCCACATCCTCGGCCGCGAATACGAATCCCGGTGGCAGACCTACCTCACCGAACTGGCCGAGCGCGGGCTTGACCGCGAGACCGCGCGCACCGCCCCGGTGAAGCAGACCGGGGGCTGCGGCTCGGGCTCGTGCGGCTGCCATTGAGGTCGACTGGTCAGAAAGCCGGCAGCTTCTGCGCCAAGACGACTTCTCTCGGCAATGATTCTGACGCACGATGACGGCATGACGGAGCTTCTCGACCGAGCCATCGCGCGCGTGCGCATGCTGCCCTCCGAAACCCAGGACGAGCTGGCCGGCGTCCTCCTGCGCCTCGCCGGCGAGGACGAGCCTGTCTACCGGATCAGCCCGGAGGAAGAAGCGTCTTTCGTGAACTCGCGCGCCCAGGCGGCGCGGCGTGATTTCGCTTCGGATGAGCAGATCCGGGCGATCTGGGCGAAGCACGGGCTTTGAGACTGCGCTTTACCGCGGATGCGGCGGCGGAACTTCAGCGTGTGCTCTCGGAGATCGCGCAGGCATCGCCTCAAGGGGCACGACGCGTTCAGGGCCGGATCCAGATTGTCCTCGATTTCCTTCTGGATCAGCCGAGAAGCGGCCGGTTGACGAGCCTAAAAAATCTCCGGCGCATCGCAGTGCGACCCACCCGTATTTCATTTTCTACGAGGCTTCCGAAGACGAAGTCGTCATCATCGGAATCCGCCATGGTGCCCGTGCCCCCTCCTCGATGCCGGGAGCGCCGTGACGCGCGGTCGGGCCGATCGGGCGTTCAGATCTGACCGGCTCTTCGGCCGGCGATCGCATCCTCATCTTTGGACGTTCGGTGCGAGCCGGACGTCCCGCCAGCCCCGGAGCCACCATGGCCTTCACCTGCACGATCCCCGCAGTGCCCACGATCCAGCAGGACGATGCCACGGTCCGCATCACCCGCTGGGATTTCTCGCCCGGGGCGGTGACCGGCTGGCACGAGCACGGCTGGCCGTATTTCGTGGTGATGCTGGTCGAGGGCGTGCTGCGCGTCCATGACGGGGCGGCGGTCAGCGAGACCCTGCTGGCGGCCGGGCAATCCTACATGCGCCCGGCCGGAATCCGGCACGACGTGATGAACGGGTCGGAGCACCCGATCGCGTTCATCGAGATCGAGGTGAAGCGCCCCGACGCGCTGGTGACATTGCCCGAGGCCTGAACGCAAAAGGGCCGGCCTCGCGGCCGGCCCCATCCAAAAAGTCCCAAAACATCAGCGCTGGACGATGACCTTCGTGCCGACCTTGGCGCGGGTGTAGAGGTCGGTGACGTCGTCGTTCGTCATGCGGATGCAGCCCGAGGAGACGGCGGTGCCGATGGTCTCCGGCTCGTTCGAGCCGTGGATCCGGTAGATCGAGCCGCCGAGATACATGGCGCGGGCGCCGAGGGGGTTCTCGATCCCGCCCTTCATGTAGCGCGGCAGGTCGGGCCGGCGGCGCAGCATGGTCGACGGCGGACGCCAATCCGGCCACTCGCGCTTCATCGTGATGGTCTGCACGCCGCCCCAGGTGAAGCCTGGACGGCCGACGCCGACGCCGTAGCGCAGGGCCTGACCGCCGCCCATCACGTAATAGAGCCGCCGCTCGGCCGTGGAGACCACGATCGTGCCGGCGCCGTAGGGGCCGCTATACGCCACGGTCTCGCGCGGGATCGCCGACATCTGCGGCACCGCCGCGTCCATGGGGTCGGCCGGGTTGAGGGAGGCGTTGGCCACCGGCACCGCCACGGTCTCGACGGCCTGCGGACGCACCCGCACGGACAGTGCATCGTTCAGAGGCTGACGGGTCAGCGGGTCGATCTCGTAGGCGAACGCCGGCGCGGTGCAGGCGACCGCGCCGAAGAGCCCTACGAGGGCGGGAAGGAAACGACGCATCAAAGCCTCTCGGGGCAGGCGCGAAATGGAGTGGGAACGCAGCGAATTACTGGGGCACGATGCCGTGCCGATCCTCGCCAAGGGGTAAACGCTCGCGTCCCAAAACCAAGTCTCAAACCGCCCCGCTCGGCCGGTTCCGCTCCTCCGTGACTCGATGGCAACACTGTGGCAGCTTGGCCATAAGCGCGGGATGGACCGGGGCGTTTACGCGTATCCGCCCCGGTCCGGCGCCGACGCTCACGCCTCGTCGGCGGCGAGCCAGATCGTGGGCTCCAGGGCCGCCGCGCGGACGAGGGCCGGCGCGGCGGCCGGGAGGCCGCGGATCTGGCTCAGCTCGGCCAGCTCGGGCGCCTGCGCGGTGTCGTCGGCGGTGAGGAACAGGCCCCGGGCCCGGGCGGCGCGGCCGAGATCGGCCCGGCTGGTCCAGACGCTCTGCGCCGGGCTCGTGAGCAGCGCGAGCGCCAGGGGCGCCAGCCACAGGCCGAGCCAGGCATCGCCGGCCCAGACCAGGGCGAAGACGATCAGCGCCCCGACCACCACGGCGTCGGCCTGCAGCCGGAACGCCTCCGACCAGGAGACCTGCCGGTCGTCGCGGTCCTGGGTCTCCCAGCGCACCACCCGGCCCAGGAAGGTCGAGACCACGGCGCCGGCGGTGAACAGGGTCAGCACCGGCCACAGGATCACCCACACGGCCTGCTCCAGGGCGGCACTCGCCAGCAGCGCCCGGGTGCCGCCGAACGCCGCCCGGCGCCCGGGCGAGGCGAGGACGTGGCCGAGGCTCAGGACCTTGGGCAGCGCCAGCACGGCGAGGCTGAGGGCCGCGAGCGCGTGGGCGGCAGCGCCGTGGCCGGTCAGCCCGTAGGCGAGCAGGCCGAGGTCGCCGGTGCGGGCCGCCTGCCAGGAGGCCAGACCCAGGAAGGCGATCCAGAGCGGCAGCATGCCGTAGGCCAGGATGCCGACCGCGAGGTGCCAGCGGCTGGCCGCGTGCAGCCCGGCCCAGGGCAGGACGCGCAGGTGCTGCAGGTTGCCCTGGCACCAGCGGCGCTCGCGGCCGAGCAGGTCGACGAGGTTCGTGGGCATCTCCTCCCAGGTCCCGCCCATCTCGGGCAGCAGGCGAACCTCCCAGCCGGCCCGGACCATCAGGGCGCCCTCGACGATGTCGTGGCACAGGATCTCGCCGCCGAGCGGCGCCCGGCCGGGCAGGACAGGCAGCTGTGCGTTCTGCGCGAAGGCCTCGATCCGCAGGATCGCGTTGTGGCCCCAGTAGCTGCCCTCCGGGCCCTGCCAGGTCTCCAGGCAGCGCAGGGCCAGCGGCGCGTAGAGGCGCACGGCGAATTGCTGGATCCGGGCGAACAGCGTGTCCCGGCCCGCCGCGTACGAGACGGTCTGGATCAGGCCGGTGCGGGGGCTCTCGTCCATCAGGCCCACGAGCCGGGTCATGGCGGCGCCGGTCATCAGGCTGTCGGCGTCGAGCACGATCATGTAGGCGTAGTCCGCGCCGTGGCTGCGGCAGAACGCGCCGATGTTGCCGGCCTTGCGGCCGGTGTTCTCGGTCCGGCGGCGGTAGCGGATCCGCGGCAGGGCCGGGTCGGCCTCCGCCCAGGCCAGGATGCGGGCGAATTCGTGTTCCTCGACGGCCGCGATCGCGCCGTCCCGGGTGTCCGACAGGACGAAGATGTCGATGGCTTTCCCCGAGCCCTTCGCCTGCTCGCGCGCCAGCGAGCGGGCCATCACCCGGAGCCTGGCGAACACCGCCACCGCGTCCTCGGCGTGGATCGCCACCACGGCGGCGGTCCGGCCGGAGCCCGCGGCGGGCGCTTCGGCGGCCTCCGCCCGGCGCTCCAGCACCGACTTCGCCCGGTCGCCCAGGAGCGTGGCCACGAGCCCGTAGACGTATTGGCAGGCGACAAACGCCTGCCAGCCCATCAGCAGGCCGAACAGGACAAGGAGGGTCCAGGCCAGCGGGCTGCCGCCGGCCGGGTAGGCGGTGGCCGCCAGCCATGCGAGACCGCCCGCGGTGGCGAGGCTCGGGACCGCCAGGGCGAGGCGCCGGGCCAGCAGGGCCCGGCGGCGGCCGGCCCAGGCCTCGGGTTCGGGCGGAACCGCGCCGGTCCGTACAGGCTGGGGATCGGGAATGCCCGGACAGGCGTTCCGGTGCGGCCGCTCGGCGGAGGCGGTGACGCGTGAGGAGGGGACGCGTGAGGACATGGCGCGAGGAACTCGACCGTGGAAGCCTGCCGGCTGCCTCGCCGCGGGCGGGCGGGAACCGATGAGCGTGGACACCGATATGCGGGGCGAGGACACGCAGCCGACCCGGCCGCACAGGCAGCCGGAGGCCGAACGGATCGATCCCCCCTCCCGACGCCGCGTTCTCAGGACGGCCCTGACCGCGGCTGCCGGCAGTATTCTACCTAGCGCTATAGATCTGAATGGCGCCCGAACATGGGCCGGACCGGCGCTTCAGCCGCAGGGACCGGTCTCCGGGGCTTCCGAGGACGCCCCGATGACCTTCGAGACCCTGGTGGCGCAGGCCGAGCGCCTGGCGGCCGCCCCCTACGCGGCCCCGCCCAGCGAGCTGCCGCCCGCGCTGACCGGGCTGGATTACGACGGCTACCGGAGCATCGTCTTCCGGCCATCCGAGGGGGTGCCGCTGGGCCGCCATTTCAGCGCGCAGCTGTTCCACCGCGGCTTCCTGCAGCGCAAGCGCGTGGCGCTCTACCTCCAGCCGCGCACCGGCCCAGCCCGGCCGATCCCGTACGAGAGCCGGATGTTCGACCTCGGCGGGCGGCTCGCCGGCCAGGGTTTTCCGGCCGATCTCGGCTTCGCGGGCTTCCGCCTGCACTACGCCTTCCCGGACACGCCGGCCTGGCGGGCCAAGGGCTTCCAGGAGGAGTTTCTGGTATTTCTCGGCGCCTCCTATTTCCGGCTGCGCGCCGCCGGCCAGGAATACGGGCTCTCGGCCCGGGGGCTCGCCATCGGCACCGGTGCGCCGGAGGGCGAGGAGTTTCCCGACTTCGTCGCCCACTGGCTGTGCGAGCCGGAGCCGGAGGCGCGCACCCTCACGGTGCTGTCGCTCCTCGACAGCCCGAGCGTCTCCGGCGCCTATCGGTTCGTGATCACCCCCGGGGCCCCGGCGCGGATCGCCGTCACCGCGTCGCTCCACCCGCGCACCGCGATCCCGCGGCTCGGGCTGGCGCCGCTCACCAGCATGTTCCTGTACGGCCAGAACGGGCCCGGCGCCCGGGGCGCCAAGCCGTTCGACGACTTCCGCCCGCAGGTGCACGATTCCGATGGGCTGTGCGTCGCCACCCCGGGCGACCGGCTGTGGCGGCCGCTGGTCAACGGACGTCGGCAGCCGCAGATCTCGGCCTTCGGGGCGAAGCCGCTCACCGGGTTCGGGCTGCTGCAGCGGGAGCGGAGCTTTGCCGCCTATCTGGACGTGGAGGCGCGCCAGGAGGCCCGGCCCGGCCTGTGGGTGTCGCCCGACCAAGGGCGTGCCTTCGCGGAGGGCGCCGTGCAGCTCTACGAGATCCCCTCGGACGAAGAGTACATGGACAACATCGTGGCGGCCTTCGCGCCGGCCGATCCGGTGCAGCCGGGCACGGCCCTGCGTCTCGCCTACGGCCTGACCACCGTGGGGGCGGAGCCCGCGGACGCGATCCCACAACCCGCGCTCGCCCGGGTCACCGAGACCCGGTTCGGTTCGGCCGAACGCCTGCGCCCGACCGTCCCGCCGAGGCCGGAGCGGCGCCTCTGCATGATCGATTTCGAGGGTCCGTCACTGCCGAAGGGTCCGGACGAGGCGGTCGCCGCGGAGGTCTCGGCCAGCGCCGGCACGCTGCACGAGCCGGTGGCCAACTTCGTGCCGCAGACCGGCGGCTGGCGCGTCTACGTGGAGTGGCGGCCGCCCCAGCCGATGCCGGCGGGGGACATCGTGCTGCGGGTGCGGCTGATCCGCAAAACCACGCCGCTCAGCGAGCCGCTCAGCGAGACTTGGGACGCGGTGGTCTGATGATCCCCGCTCAGGCGCTGCGCCGCTCGCGCTCCAGGCGTTTTGCGAGGCGGGTGGCGCCGTAGACCTCGCTCAGGCGGCGGCGGGCGGCGGAGATCGGCGGCGCCTGCCGCTCGACATGGGCGGCCGCGATGACCCGCAGGGCGGCGTCGACCGAGCGCTCCAGCCGGCGTTCGGCCGAGCCGGCCATGCCTGGATCCGTGTTCAGCATGCGATGATCCCTCGTGCGAGGCCGGGCCCGCCCTCTCGCGGGGCGGTGACCGGCGGCGGGGACCAATCTCGTCATCCGGCTTGACCGCATCAAGGCAGCTTGGCCGTAAGCCGCCGCGCCGTTACCGCAGCTCCTCGTGCCAGGTCCGCCCGTCGCGCTCGATCAGCGCGATGGCGGCGGTGGGCCCCCAGCTCCCGGCCGGGTAGGGCCGCGGCGCCTCCGGACGGTCGGCCCAGGCCTTGAGCACGCCGTCGGCCCAGGCCCAGGCAGCCTCGACCTCATCGCGGCGCATGAACAAGGTGGCGTTGCCCCGGACCACGTCCATCAGCAGGCGCTCGTAGGCGTCCGGGTAGCGCTGCTTGAAGGTCTCCTCGAAAGAGATGTCGAGGTCGGTCGGGCGCAGCCGCAGGCCACCGGGGCCCGGATCCTTGGTCATCACCTCGAGCTTCATGCCCTCCTGCGGCTGCAGGCGGATCACGAGGCGGTTGGGCTCGCGCCCGAACGCCTCCTCGGGGAAGATCGAGAACGGCGAGGCCCGGAACTGGACCACGATCTCCGACAGCTTCTGCGGCAGGCGCTTGCCGGTGCGCAGGTAGAACGGCACCCCGGCCCAGCGCCCGGACTGGATCTCGACCTTCATGGCCACGAAGGTCTCGGTCCGGCTCTCGTGGCCGAGCTCGGCGAGGTAGCCCTCCACCGGCTTGCCGTCGACGGCGCCCGCCACATACTGGCCGCGGACCGTGGCGAACTGGATGTCGTGGGCGGTGATCGGCTTGAGGGCGCGCAGCACCTTCAGCTTCTCGTCGCGCACCGAGTTGGCCTCGAGGTTGAGCGGGCTCTCCATGGCGGTGAGGCACAGGAGCTGCAGGATGTGGTTCTGCAGCATGTCGCGCATCGCGCCCGAGGTGTCGTAGTAGCCGGCCCGGCCCTCGACCCCGACCGTCTCGGCCACGGTGATCTGGACGTGGTCGATCACGTCCGAGGTCCAGAGCCGCTCGAAGATCGTGTTGGCGAACCGCAGGGACAGCAGGTTCTGCACCGTCTCCTTGCCGAGGTAGTGGTCGATCCGGAAGATCTGCGATTCGGGGAAGACCTCGCCGACCGCGTCGTTGATCGCACGGGCCGATTTCAGATCCTTGCCGATCGGCTTCTCCAGCACGACCCGCGACTTCTCGCCCACGAGCCCGTGCGCGGCGAGGTTGCGGCAGATCGAGCCGTAGAGGTCGGGCGAGGTGGCGAGATAATAGGGCCGGACCTGGTCGGGCCGCTCGTCGAGCTTGGCCACGAGGTCGGCCCAGCCGCTCTCGCCGGCCCCGTCCACCGCGACGTAATCCACGTGGTCGAGGAAGGCGTGGAGCGCATCCTCGGCGAGGTCCGAGGCGGGCACGAAGCGCTTGAGCGCGTCCCTCGCATGCTCCCGGAACGCGTCGGTGGACAGCTCCGAGCGCGAGGCGCCGATGATTCGGCTGGTCTGCGGGATCTGCCCGTCCCGGAACCGGTAGAACAGCGCCGGCAGCAGCTTGCGCGCCGTGAGATCGCCGGTGGCGCCGAACACGACGCAGTCGAACGAGGCAACGGGGATGATCGTGGCCAAAAGAGCGGCTCCCTGGTGTCGTGCGCGGGTGCAGCGCGGCGGGCGCGCCGCACTGACCTAACCTGGGTGCAAACGCTTCGCCAGACGAGGGGGGACCGTCAGCAAGGTCCGCGGCGCATGCCTCCGGATGAAGAGCTGAACGCCGGCTCGGTCCGATGCAGGCCTGTCAGCGCAGCTCAGCGAAGCAACCGAGGGCTCCGCGCGGCGCGGCGTTCCGCTCGATGGGACAGTTGGTGGCAACAAGAGGTGTCCTACGGCCGGCGATACACCCAGACCCGCGCGGGCGGCAGGTTCAGCCAGACCCGGTTCGAGCGGTCCGCCGTGTAGCTGCCGGCCTCACAGCGGGCCGGGATCGGCGGCACCACCGCGTAGGTGAACTGCACGAACGGCGCGCCCGGCTGCATCAGGTCGTGGGCGGCGTTGAGCAGGTCGAGGCGCTGCTCCAGCGGCTTGGTGAACAGCGGCAGGCTCGAGATGGTCGCGGCGGCGGGCTGGGCCAGCGCCGTCTTGAGGGTCGCGCGCATGTCGTAGGCATCGCCGCGGATCACGGTCACACCCGGGAAGCGCCGGGTCAGCAGGCGGCAGAAATCCGGGTTGAACTCCACCAGGATCAGCCGCGAGGGCGCGATGCCCCGGCGGATCAGCGCCTCCGTGACCGGGCCGGTGCCGGGGCCGAGCTCGACCACCGGGCCTTCGCGGCGCGGATCGACGTAGGACGCCATGGTCCGGGCCAGCATCTTGCCGGACGGAGTTACGGCGCCGGTCACGAGCGGCCGCTCGAACCAGGAACGGAGGAAGCGGGCTTCGTCCTCCAGGGGGTCGCGCCGCGGCCCAAGATTGTCCCCCCTGGCGGCAGGGGCCTTCGCACTGGGACGGCGGAGCGGCGGCAAGTCCTGGATTCCTCGAAGCCGATGGGAATGGAAGGCTAAGGCAACGCGCCGTCTTACAGTCAAGCCGGGCCGGCGCCTAGGGTAAGCATGCCACGCTCGCCGGATGCATAACGGGCGTGCACCGGTTCGGATCCGGCCCGACGCGCCCGCCGCCGACCGGGATGCCGATTCGACCCCGGCGAGCGCGTCGGATCGGCGTTCCTAGGGTCGAACGGCGCTGCCGAAGAAATCCCGCACCTTGGCGAAGAAGCCCGCTGATTCCGGGTGATTCTCCGGCAAGGCCGATTGGTCGAACTCCTGCAGCAGCTCGCGCTGGCGCTTGGTCAGGTTCTGCGGGGTCTCGACGAAGACCTGGATGTAGAGGTCGCCGACCTCCCGGGAGCGGAGCACCGGCATGCCCTTGCCCTTGATCCGGAACTGCTTGGCGGTCTGCGTCCCGGCCGGGATCCGCACCTGGGTCTGCGAGCCGTCGATCACCGGCACGGTGATCTCGCCCGCGAGCGCCGCCGTGACCATCGAGATCGGCACCCGGCAGAACAGGTCGGCGCCGTCGCGCTGGAAGAACTCGTGCTGCTTGATCGACAGGAACACGTAGAGGTCCCCGGGCGGGCCGCCGCGCAGCCCGCTCTCGCCCTCGCCGGCCAGCCGGATGCGCAGGCCGTCATCGACGCCCGCCGGCACGTTGATCGAGAGCGTGCGCTCGCGGTTGACCCGGCCGGCGCCCTGGCAGGTGGCGCAGGGGTCGTCGACGATCTCGCCGCGGCCGTGGCAGTTCGGGCAGGTCCGCTCGATGGCGAAGAAACCCTGCGCGGCCCGCACCCGGCCGTAGCCCGCGCAGGTCGGGCAGGCGCGCGGCTTCGAGCCCGGCTTGGCGCCCGAGCCGTCGCAGGCCTCGCAGGTCACCGAGGTCGGGATCCGGATCGTCTCGGCCTTGCCGATGAAGGCCTCTTCGAGGGTGATCTCGAGGTTGTAGCGCAGGTCTGAGCCGCGCTCGCGGCCCGGCGTCCCGCCGCCACGGCCGCGCTGGGCGCCGCCCCGGCCGTCGCCGAAGAAGTTGTCGAAGATGTCCGACATGAAGTCGCCGAACTCGTTGCCGAATCCGGGGCCGCCCGCACCCTGGCTGAAGGCGGCGTGGCCGAACTTGTCGTAGGCCGCGCGCTTCTGCCCGTCCGAGAGGCACTGATAGGCCTCGTTCAATTCCTTGAACTTGATCTCGGCTTCCTTGTCGCCGGGATTGCGGTCGGGATGAAAGGTCATCGCGAGCTTGCGGAAGGCGACCTTCAGCTCACCTTCCGTCGCGGTCTTGGCGCATCCCAGGATCTCGTAATAGTCCCGCTTCGACATCCCACCCAGTCTCCGGACACTCAGAAGGCGCTGTGTTCCCTGGACCTGTCCCCAGGACCCGCCGGGGCGGGCCGTTCAGGGGGCGGTCTCGAGCAGGGTGAGCGGGCCGAGGCATCGCCGCGATCGTGGCGACCCCGGCGCTCTAGCATGAGCCGGCCGGTCCGAGGTTGAATTCGGACGATATCCGGGTCCTGCGGCGCCCGCGCAACAGCGCGTCTCACAAGCAGAGGCGGGGCCGGATCGCTCCGGCCCCGCACGGTCCTGTCGAAACGACGCCTCAGGCGCGCTTCTTCTGGTCCTTCTCGTCGACCTCCTGGAAGTCGGCGTCGATGACGTCGTCCTTCTTCTCGGAGGCGCCCGCCTCGGCACCGGCCTCGGGGCCGGCACCCTGCTGGTTGGCGCTGTACATCGCCTCGCCGAGCTTCATCGAGGCCTGCATCAGGTCCGTGGTCCGGGCCTTGATGGTCTCGACGTCCTCGCCCTCGAGCGCGGTCTTGAGCGCGGTCATCGCGGTCTCGATCGCGCCCTTGTCGGCGGCCGGGACCTTGTCGCCGTACTCCGCGACCGACTTCTCGGTGGCGTGGACCAGGCTCTCGCCCTGGTTCTTCACCTCGACCAGCTCGCGGCGCTTCTTGTCCGCCTCGGCGTTGGCCTCGGCGTCCTTCACCATCCGGTCGATGTCGGCGTCCGAGAGGCCGCCCGAGGCCTGGATGCGGATCTGGTGCTCCTTGTTCGTCGCCTTGTCCTTGGCCGTCACGTTGACGATGCCGTTGGCGTCGATGTCGAAGGTCACCTCGATCTGCGGCATGCCGCGGGGTGCCGGCGGGATGCCGACGAGGTCGAACTGGCCGAGCAGCTTGTTGTCGGCCGCCATCTCGCGCTCGCCCTGGAAGACCCGGATCGTGACGGCGTTCTGGTTGTCCTCCGCCGTCGAGAAGGTCTGGGACTTCTTGGTCGGGATCGTGGTGTTGCGGTCGATGAGCCGGGTGAACACGCCGCCCAGCGTCTCGATGCCCAGCGACAGCGGGGTCACGTCGAGCAGCAGCACGTCCTTGACGTCGCCCTGGAGCACGCCCGCCTGCACGGCGGCGCCGATCGCCACGACCTCATCGGGGTTGACGCCCTTGTGCGGCTCCTTGCCGAAGAAGGACTTCACCACCTCCTGGATCTTGGGCATCCGGATCATGCCGCCGACCAGCACCACCTCGTCGATCTCGGAGGCCGACACGCCGGCATCCTTGAGCGCCTTGCGGCAGGGCTCGATCGTGCGCTGCACCAGGTCGTCCACCAGCGACTCGAACTTCGCCCGGCTGAGCTTCAGCGCGAGGTGCTTCGGGCCGGTCTGGTCGGCGGTGATGTAGGGCAGGTTGATCTCGGTCTGGGTGGCCGAGGACAGCTCGATCTTCGCCTTCTCGGCGGCCTCCTTGAGGCGCTGGAGGGCGAGCTTGTCCTTGGTCAGGTCGATGCCCTGCTCCTTCTTGAACTCGGCGGTCAGGTACTCGACCACGCGGTTGTCGAAGTCCTCGCCGCCCAGGAAGGTGTCGCCGTTGGTGGACTTCACCTCGAACACGCCGTCGCCGATTTCGAGGATCGACACGTCGAAGGTGCCGCCGCCGAGGTCGTAGACCGCGATGGTGCCGGCCTTCTTCTTGTCGAGACCGTACGCGAGGGCGGCCGCGGTCGGCTCGTTGATGATGCGCAGCACCTCGAGGCCCGCGATCTTGCCGGCGTCCTTGGTCGCCTGGCGCTGGGCGTCGTTGAAGTAGGCCGGGACCGTGATGACCGCCTGCGTGACCGGCTGACCGAGATGCGACTCCGCGGTCTCCTTCATCTTCTGGAGCGTGAAGGCGGAGATCTGCGAGGGCGAATACTTCTTGCCGTCGGCCTCGACCCAGGCGTCGCCGTTGTCGCCGCGGACGATCGTGTAGGGGACGAGGCCCTTGTCCTTCTGGGTCATCGGGTCGTCGAAGGTGCGCCCGACGAGCCGCTTGATGGCGAAGAACGTGCGCTCGGGGTTCGTGACCGCCTGACGCTTGGCCGGCTGGCCGACGAGCCGCTCGCCGTCGTCCGTGAAGGCGACGATCGACGGCGTGGTGCGGGCGCCTTCAGAATTCTCGATGACCCGGGGCTGCGTGCCTTCCATGACGGCCACGCACGAATTGGTGGTGCCCAGATCGATACCGATAACTTTACCCATGGTGGGATCCCTCTTCTGTCGCGTTCAAGCAGACCGCCGAGCCCCGAAGCAGCTCGGCCCATGGCGGATGTGCATGTGATGTGAGTATGGGACCCGGGCCGGATCAAGGGCCGTGAACGGCTGAAATCCAGCGCGTAATCCCGCGTCGAGGGCGATATAAGAACCCCCGGACGGGCTCGCAAGGCAAAGCCGGCCCGTTGGCCCCGGCGATCGGATTTTCTGCCAACGCGTTGGCGCTCCTGAAAAATCCTGCCGTGACGCCGGCCCTGCCCGAATGGCGTCGATGCATTTTGTTGCTCTGCTGCCACGTCAAGGCCATCGATGGCGTGTTAACGGTTCGACAAGGGGTTGAGCGTGGCCCCGCCACCTCGTCCTCTCGTCAGAGCCAGATGCCTCGGACCCGCAGCCCCCTGCTCCCCCGCCTGCTCCCCGTCCTGGCGGCCGCGATCGCGGTTCCCGCGCTGCTCGGCGCCCCGCCGGCGCAGGCCCAGAACTTCTTCGAGCGCCTGTTCGGGATCAAGCCCGAACGGCCGCCGGTGCCGCCCCGCGGCGTGCCCGAGGGTCCGCCCGCGGCCCCCGCCCCGGGGGAGCCCGGCCCCGCCCCATCGTCGCCCCCCGAGGCGAGCCGGCCCGCTCCGGCCCCCGCCCGCCCGGTGGTGCTGAAGGCCCCCTCCGAGGACGGGGTGATCGGGCCGGAGCTCCAGCTCAACGGCATGTCCGGCACCCTGAAGCTGGAGCGGGCCGGCACCGCCGTCACGGCGCGGATCAAGCTGCCCGGCACCAAGATCTCGCAGCCGGCGGAATCCTGCACGGTGCCGCTCGCCAACGGCAACCCCATTACCCTGTCCTCCGAGGGCAAGCCCGAAGGCGCGCCGCGCTTCGAGGCTGCCGGGGCCGAGTGCCCGCTGCGCTTCGACGTGGTCGAAGGCGGGATCCTAGTCACGTCGCTGGGCCAGGGACCGATCTGCACCTTCTCGAATGCCGATTGCGCGACCACCCCCGTGGGGCTGTGGGGGCCGGCGGGCGCTAGCCTGATCCCCCGGGCCGGGGAGTTCGACACCGGCCGGGGCGTCGCCGACAAGGCGGTACGCGACAATTACAAGTTGATGACCCAGCGCGCCCGGCGCGAGGACGTGCGCCCGATTGTGAGCGAGCAGGCGGCCTTCTCGGCCGACCGGGAGCAGCTCTGCCGCAACTACGCCCGCGAGGGCACGCACGGCTTCTGCCACCTGCGGGTCACCGAGAACCGGGCCCTGGCGCTCGCCACCCGCCTGGGCGCCAACACGGCGGTTCCGACCGCCGCGGCGGCCCCGCGCCGGTCCCGGCCCAGGCCCGCCGCGGAGCCGGCCGTCGACGGGGTGAACCCGGACACCGCCGGCGAGATGCCGCCGGAATAGGGTCAAGATCCGGTCGGGCCCGGCCGTGCGAAGGGCTGCTTGCGACCCAACGCAGCCGCCCGAACCGCCGTCGGCGCTTCCCCAAAGCGGTCATCAATCCGCGGCCCTTCAGTTGTGGGCCGCGGTGATATCGGAAGTCGTTACCACGGCTGACCATCACCGAACGACCAGTCCTCCTTCTCGACAAAGACCATGTTGATCATGATGTCGTCAGGTCGGACCCCCTATTTCGATTTCAGGTCGCCGGCAACGAAGCGTTAGAAGGCGAACTTGGTGTCGTTCTTGTTGCCGGCAGTGCTCGTCACCTGGATCAAAATGGAGTTCGAAGACCGACCGAAGCCAACACATTGCGGATCATAGACAATATTATCGGCTTTGTGCTCGCCGATAACTACGAAGCGGTCGCCATCAGGCGCTTCGAGGATGTCGACGATGCCTTGATCGACGATGTCCGCCACGGCAGCGCGGTACTCGGGGCTTTTCCCCGCGATCAAATCGATACGTGCAAAAGGCATGATGACCGCCTCGGGCAGGATTGCGGTCGGACCCCGGCCGGGACCGACCGCTGAGCGCTCACGTCCGGTTGTCGATCTCCGGCACACCGCTGCTCCTGTCCGCATAGGCAGCGATGAAGGTCGGCCGAGACTGCCAGCGCCGCCAGAAGGCATCGAGATGCTCGAAGCGCTCATCGAGCGGAGTGGCGTTCACCGGGAACTTGGAGAACGCGATCGCCGTCGCCAGCGTGATGTCCGAGAACGTCGGTTGATCGCCTCCCAGCAGCCACGCACGGCCGTCGGCGAGATGCCGATCGACGAGACCGGCATGCGCCAGTGCCACCTTGCGGGAATGCTCGCCCCAGGCCGGATTGCTGGTCAGTTCGAGCTTCGGGCCCAGGCCCTGATGCAGGACATGGAATGCGGCGACGATGGGATAGAGGATGTGCACCCACACCCGGTTGTCCCACATCTGATCGAGGCCGCGCTCGTGCGCCGTCTCTCCCATGATCTTGCGGCCTTCGAACGTGTCGTCGAGGTAGCGGGCGATGGCGGAGGTCTCGCTCAAGTAAGAGCCGTCGGCGAGCGCGAGGGTCGGTGTCTCGCCCCAAGCGTTCATCTTCAGGTGCTTCCAACCGCGCTGCTCGCCGACCGGTGACATGTCGTAGACCGTCTCGTCGAAGTGATCGGCGATGCCCTTCTCGTGCATGAAGATCCGCAGACGCTGCGGGTTCGGGAAGGCCGAGGGTGAGGTGAAGAGCTTGAGCTTGTCGGGCATCGTCGTCGCGCCTTCCTGAAGAGCTTGCCTGTCTGTCAGATGACAGATTGCAAGCTAAGACCGGCGTCTTGTGCCGTCAACCCCTGTCTGCCATATGACAGGTGGAGGTTGAGAATGGCAGCGACGTTGAAGAGGGATGTGCGTGAGGCGATCCTCGTGGCCGCGAGGGAAGCAGCGATGGCCTATGGATACGGCGGTATCAATTTCCGCGACCTCGCGGAGGCCGTTGGCATCAAGGCCGCCAGCATCAACTACTACTTCGCCAATAAGGCCATCCTCGGCGAGGCAGTCGCGCGCCGCTATTGGGAAGACATTGCCCGCGCTCTTGAAGCTATTTCAACAGATGCGCAAAGCCCGATGGACGCGCTGCGGCAATATCCCGGCATTTTTCGCCTCTCTCTGGAACGCAACAATCGCATGTGCCTCAGCAGCTTCATGGCGACAGAGTATGACGCGTTGCCTGAGCAGGTCCTGAAGGAGGTCCAGTCTTTTGCAGACGTCAATACGGCCTGGCTACGCGAGCAGCTGGTTGCCTCGAAACTCGTTGAGCCAAAGGACGGGGAGACGAGAGCCCGTGCCATCTATGCTGCTGTGGCCAGAGCTCAGATCATCGCTCGAAGCCGTTCGGACGTAAATCTGTTCGACTCGTTGGTGAGGAGCTATCAAGAGGCGGGACTCCTGCCGAACTGATCGAAAGCCTGCACGAAGAGAAGGGCCGCTTCCAAGCCCTGCCGCTCAGAAGCAGATCGGCGGAAATCCACCCTCAACGGATCGGCGCACGGTCAAGCCGATTGGGTCTGAACCCGGGAGCATCGTCCCGGACATCGGAACCTGCACGACGCACCAGATCCGTGTTCTCGCACCGTCGTGTTCCGAAAGCCGGCAGCCGCCGTTCGGGCCGACGAGTCAGGCCCGCCCGGCGGTCATCGACAGCATGGCGGGGTCGATGCCGATGGCGCGCAGGGCCAATTCGTACTTGGCGTCGAGGTCGGTGTCGAAGATCAGCGCCGGGTCGGCCGGGCAGTTGAGCCAGCCGTTGGCCATGATCTCGCTCTCGAGCTGCCCCGCCTGCCAGCCGGCATAGCCCAGGGCCAGCACGGCGCTGGCCGGGCCCTCGCCGCTCGCGATGGCGCGCAGGATCTCGACCGTGGCGGTCAGGCAGATGCCGTCGTCGATGATCAGCGTCGATTGCTGGATGTGGAAGTCGTCGGTGTGCAGCACGAAGCCGCGCCGCCCCTCCACCGGGCCGCCCATCAGCACCGGCATGTGCCCGACCCGCTCGCGCAGCCGGATCGCGTCCGCCTCCGGGGCGACGTCGAGCTGGACCAGCAGGTCCGGCATGCTGATGTCGGTGGCCGCCTTGTTGACGATGATGCCCATCGCGCCGTCGGCCGAATGGGCGCAGACGTAGATCACCGAGCGGGCGAAGCGATCGTCGGCCATCCCGGGCATCGCCACGAGGAACTGGCCGTCGAGGAAGCTCGAGCCGGTGAGCGCGGATTGCGCGGGCGAGGCTGGGTTCGACATGCGCGTATGCTACGCGGCCCCCTCGCCTTGTCCAGCGGACAAAGCGCGCGCCGCCCCGGCCCTACCCGGCTGGAAAGGCGCTGTCGAATCTGCGGGCGGATCGCTATATATCCTCGCCCCCGGGCATTGGAATTTGCACAGGCCTGATCTGGCCGCGAGAAGGAGGCGTCCCATGACGGACGCTGCATCCCCGGCTGCCTTCGACATCGAGGCACAGCGCGCCCAGATCCAGCGGGCGCAGGAGGAGACGGGCAAGTTCGTCGCCGAGCAGCGCAAGCTGATGGCCGAGGCAGCCAAGCTGGCCACAGAGCAGCTCAAGATGTCGGCCGAGGCGGCCAAGCTCAGCCGCGACCGGGCGCTGGCACCCTGGCAGGTCGCGCTCTCGGGCATGGCTGCCGGCGCGGCCTTCTTCGGCGCCGGCGCCGCCTTCATCAAGCCCCTGGGGCCTTGAGCGCGTCGGCGCCCGACCGTCCTCGACAGGCGCGGTCCATCACGCTAGGTCAGCCGCGATTGTTCAGCGCGCGATCGGAGCGCGCAGCAACGAGGGACCCGCGATGATTCAGGTCGGCGATCACCTGCCCCAGACCACCTTCCGGGTGACTGGCCCCGAGGGCCCGCTCGCCCGCACCACAGACGACGTGTTCAAGGGCCGCCGCGTGGTGCTGATCGGCGTGCCGGGCGCCTTCACGCCGAGCTGCCACCGCAACCACCTGCCCGGCTTCGTCTCGAAGAAGGACGAGATCACGGCCCGCGGCGTCGACGCCATCGCGGTCACCAGCGTCAACGACGTGTTCGTGATGGACGCATGGTCGAAGGCCAGCGATGCCGAGGGCCTGGAATTCCTGGCCGACGGCAACGCCGACTTCGCCAAGGCCATCGGCCTGGAGATGGACGGCACCGGCTTCGGCCTCGGGATCCGCTCCAAGCGCTATTCGATGCTGGTCGAGGACGGCGTGGTGAAGATCCTCAACGTCGAGGAGACCCCCTCGAAGGCCGAGGCGTCCGGCGCCGAGGCGCTGCTCAAGGTCCTCTGAGGCCATCGGGGCTTCGCGCCCCGATACCTCGCCGAAGGGCCTCGGCCCTTCTGGATCTCGGAACCCGCCCCCGCTACGCCCGGTGCGCGCCGGCGAGGTCGATGTCGTCCAGCGCGTCGTGGTGCAGGAGCAGCACGCCGGTCGCCGCCGCCAGGCGGCGCGCCGCCGGGGTGAAGCCGGCATTCGACACCACCGCCGCCCGGTCGCCGGCCCAGTAGCGCAGGGCGGCCGCCGCCTCCTGCACGGCGGCGTTGCCGACGGGCTTGGCCAACCGCTTGCACTGCACGATCAGCCGGAGCCCGTCGCGCACGGCCACGATGTCGGCGCCCTGGTCGCCGCTCGGCGGGGTCCGGTGCGCCCGCCAGCCCGCCCGGGCCAGGCGGTCGGCGCAGTAGCGCTCGTAATCGATCCCGTCGCCCGGCGCCTCGTCCTCCTCGGGCAGCGCGATGGCGGCGGCCTCCGCCTCCACGATCGCCAGCATCCGGGCGCGCTCCGACTCGGCGAGGTCGGCAAACCGCGGCCCGACCTGCGGCAGGACGGTGCGGTCGAGGAAGTACGCCCGCTCCCGCAGCCAGCCATCCTCGATCCGGTTGCCGTAGGCGTCGGAAAAGCTCTCCTGCCGCCGTCGCAGCGCCAGAGTCTCGCCGTGGGCCCGGGCGATCCGGCGCACCCGGGCCCGGAACCGGCGGGGCCGTCCGAGGTGGCGCCCGAGGACCAGCACGAGGGCGAGCCCCGTGGCCGCGAAGGCCGGCGGTCCGTACCAGAGCCCGAGCGGGCAGCCGATCACGGCCGTCCAGAACAGGCGGGCGACGGGGTTGGGCTTGCCGGGCATCGGATCTCGGGTCGCGGATGAGCCCGCCGACCCTGGCAAGCGCCCCTTGCCCGATGCTGAATCCCGGCGGGAAAGCTGTGGACGCCGGCCCGCGGGCCTAGCCCGTCTGGCCCTTCCGGCGCTGGTGGCCGAGCCCCATGCTCTTGGCAAGGCTCGAGCGCGCGGCGGCGTAGTTCGGTGCCACCATCGGGTAGTCGGGGGCGAGCCCCCACTTCTCCCGGTAGGCTTCGGGCGTCAGGTCGTACCGGGTGCGCAGGTGCCGCTTGAGCGACTTGAACCTCTTCCCGTCCTCCAGGCACACCAGGTAGTCGGGCTGGATCGAGCGCCGCACCGAGACCGCCGGCCGGAGCTCCTCCACCGGCGGCGCCGGCGGCTGGCTCAGCCCGTGCAGGGTGGCGTGGACCGCGGCGATCAGCCCGGGCAGCTCCGGCACCGGCACCGGGTTGTTGCTCACGAAGGCCGACACGATGCCGACGGACAGCGTCAGATAATCCAGGTCCTCTCCGACCGTGGCGTCCATCCCGAAACCTCCCGTCGCTTCGTCTCGGCCGCCATCGTTCGGCGTGTGCCGGCCAGAATCTGTGTCTATCGAGGCTGATACAGGCCTATAAAGCGGCAGGTACTATGATGTGATCAATATAAGGGCAAGACCAATTTATAAGCGATCACAACAGCCATCGTGATAGCAGCCTGCATTGTCGGATACTGTACAAAGCCGGCTCATCCCGTGGCGGCCGGCGCGGATCCTGCGCGGCATCGGTGCATCCGGGCGTTGCAGCTGCGGGAGATTGTGCCATCTGGTAGGGTGGCGGGCGCGCCGTGGCACGCCTTGCCCAAGCGCGTCACCCAGGCGAGGGCCCCCATGCGCGCGCACAGATTCGGGCCTGCGGCGCCGTGAGCACCTACCGCTTCGACAAGCTCCTGGCGCCGCGCTCGGTCGCGCTGGTCGGCGCCGTGGCCCGCGAGGGCTCCCTCGGGCGCAGCGTGCTCGACAGCCTGCGCCGGGCGGGGTTTCCCGGCGCGATCCTGCCGGTCCAGCCGGAGCACGAATCCGTGGACGGCCTGCCCTGCGTGCCGCGGGTCGCCGACCTCACCGTGGTGCCGGACCTTGTGCTGATCGCGGTACCGCCCGCGAGCGTGCCCGAAGTGGTCGCCCAGGCCGCCGCAATCGGTGCCGGGGCGGCCGTGATCCTCACCGCCCGGCTCGGCCGCGGGCCGGACGATCCCGGGCCGGTGGCGCACCGGATCGCCCGCGCGGGGGGCCTGCGCCTGCTCGGCCCCGACAGCGCCGGCCTCGCGGTGCCCGCCGCCAAGCTCGATGCCAGCCTGTTCGCCCACGCCCCGGCGGCGGGGGACCTGGCGCTGGTCTCGCAATCCGGCACGGTGGCGGCCGCCATCGTCGAATGGGCCGCCCGGCACGGGACCGGCTTCTCCGCGGTCCTGTCGCTCGGCAGCGTGCTCGATATCGGCGTCGCCGACTGCCTGGACCATTTCGCCGCCGACTACCGCACCCGGGCGATCCTGCTCTGCCTCGACCGCGTGGCCGACGCCCGGCGCTTCATGTCCGCGGCCCGGGCCGCCGCCCGCGCCAAGCCCGTGGTGGTGCTCCGCGCCGGCCGGCACCGGCCGGACACGCGGGCGGCCGTGACCCATACCGGCGCGCTCGCCCGGCCCGACGCGGTCTATGCCGCGGCCTTCCGCCGGGCCGGCCTGCTCGCCGTGCCGGATCTCGACGCGATGTTCTCGGCGGTCGAGGCCCTGGGGCGCCAGCGCCCGTTCCCGGGGGACCGCCTGGCGATCCTCACCAACGGCCGCGGCATCGGGCTGCTCGCCGCCGACCGGCTGACCGACCGCGCGGGCATCCTGGCGGAGGTCCCCGAGGCCGAGGGCCGGCCGGCCGGCAATCCGATCGATCTCGGCATCGATGCCGGCGGCCCGGCCTTCTCGGCCGCCCTGGCGCCGCTGCTGGCCGACCGGAGCAGCGACGCGGTGCTGGCGATCCACGTCCCCACGGTCCGGTCGGATGCCGGCGCGGTGGCCGGGGCGATCGCCGAGACGGTCACCCGCGCCCGCGCCGGCCAGACCCGAAAGAAGCCGGTCTTCGCGGTGTCGCTGGGCGATGCCGAGGTGGCGCGCGCCGCCTTCGCGGGGGCCGGGATCCCGCATTTCGCCACCGATTCTGAGGCGATCGAGGGGTTTTTGCACCTCGTGCGCTATCGCGAGGCGCAGGACGACCTGATGCGCACGCCGGATTCGCTGCCGCGGGATTTCTCCCCCGACACGGCCCGGGCCCGCTCGATCGTGGCCGCCGCCCTGCGCCAGGGGGCGGCCTGGCTCGACCCGGTCGCCGTGAACGGGCTGCTCGAGGCCTACGGCATCCCGACCGTGCCGATCACCCTCGCCCCCGACCAGGATTCCGCCGCGACCGCGGCCTGGCCGATCATCGCGGCCGGCGGCACGGTGGCGCTCAAGGTCGTCTCGCCCGACGTGGTGCACAAATCCGATATCGGCGGCGTCCGGCTCGATCTCACCAGCGAGGCCGACGTCCGCGATGCCGCGCGCAGCATCCTCGCGCGCGCCCGGCGGGAGCGGCCGGACGCCCGGGTCACCGGCTTCGCGGTGCAGCCGATGGTCCGGCGGGGCCAGCGCCGGGAGCTGATCGCCGGGCTCGCCGAGGACGCGGTGTTCGGGCCCGTGGTGGTGTTCGGCCGAGGCGGCACGGCGGTGGAGGTGATCGACGACCGCGCGCTCGGTCTGCCGCCCCTCGACCTCGCGCTCGCCCGCGATCTGATCGGCCGCACCCGGGTCGCCCGGCGCCTCGAAGGCTACCGCGACGTGCCGGCCGCCGACCTCGGGGCGATCGCCCTGACCCTGGTGAAGCTGTCCCAGCTCGCCGCCGACCTGCCGCAGGTGCGCGAGCTCGACATCAACCCGCTCTTGGCCGACGAGACCGGCGTGCTGGCGCTGGACGCCCGGGTCCGGATCGGCCGCGCGGAGCGGGGATGCCAGGGCCGCGGCCACCCGCGCTTCGCGATCCGGCCCTATCCGGCGGAATGGGTCCGCACCCTCAACCTCAAGGACCGCACGATCCGGGTGCGCCCGGTGCGCCCCGAGGACGAGGGCCTGTTCCTGGCCTTCTTCAAGGGCCTCGACCCGGAGGACCTGCGGCTGCGCTTCTTCGGGCCAGTGCGCGAGTTCAGCCACGCGTTCCTCGCCCGGCTGACCCAGCTCGACTACGCCCGGGCCATCGCGTTCGTGGCCACCGAGGTCGATCCGCAGGGCGGCGAGCGCATGCTCGGCGCCGTCCGGCTGCACGCCGACGCCAACCACGAGAGCGGCGAATACGCCATCGCGGTCGGCCGCGACGCGCGGGGCACCGGCCTCGCCTTCGCGTTGATGCGCCTGATGATCGACTGGGCCCGCTCCGAGGGCGTCGGCCGGGTCGAGGGCATGGTGCTGGCCGAGAACCGCCCGATGCTGGCGGTCTGCCGCCGCCTCGGGTTCAGCCAGGGGCGGGACCCGGAGGATCCGGGCCTGGTGCAGGTGAAGCTGGAGCTTGGGGTGGGGTAGGAGGCGGCATCCGAGAAGGATGCCGATTTCGGAAAAGGTGCTCGCAGGACGAAACACCTGCGTCGTTCCGGGGCGCCGAAGGCGAGCCCGGAACCCAGGGACGCCGACGGTGCAAATGCTTGAGCTGTCAGCGGTTATGGATCCCGGGCTCCGCTTCGCGGCCCCGGGATGACGGGGCGGGCCATCAAGCGCGCCCGGTCACGAATCGTCGTCGCTCGGATGTTGCGGACGACCGACCGGATCAGCTTCAGCGGGGCGGCTGCAGCGCGTCCGGATTGCCGCCCTCCGTTGCCGGCTTCACAACCGTCGCCTTGCTGACCGACGGCTTGGCGGCGACGGGCTTCGCCGTCGCTGACTTGGCTCCCACCGGCTTGGACACCGCCGGCTTCGGAGGCGTTGCCGCGGCTGGCTTCGGCGTCGCTACAGGCGGCACAGCGGCGGCCGGCGCGATCGCCCCGGTTGAGGCGGGCTCGGTGGCCGGCGTGTCGAGGTTGTAGATGTCATCGCGAAAATGCGCCGTCCCGTCCGGTGTGGCGTAGCCCGTCAGGTACACGAAGGTCACCGGCACCGGCTTGACCAGCTTGATGTCGCGGCGCTCCCCGTCGGCGATGCCGGTCTCGATCTCGATCGGCCCCCAGCTCGTGCCGGGCCCGTTGGGGCCGTCGGTGCCCTGCAGCAGCCAGCCGACCAGCTCCTTCACCTGCCCGACCCGGACGCAGCCATGGCTGTGGAAGCGCACGTTGGCGGCGAACAGGGACTTGGCCGGCGTGTCGTGCATGTAGACGGCAAAGCGGTTCGGCATGTCGATCCGCACCTGGCCGAGCGAATTGTCGAAGCCGGAATCCTGGCGCAGCGTGTAGGCCGCCGCCTTGTTGCCGGCCCAGTCGATCCGGGTCGGGTCGACCTCGCCGGCGGGGCCGAGCATGCGGATGTGGTTCCGGGCGAGGTAGCCCGGGTTCTTGCGCATCTGCGGGATGATCTCGTTCTTCACCACCGAGGCCGGCACGGTCCAGGTCGGGTTGAAGTTGATGTCGGTGATCCGGGTCTCCACCGTCGGTGTCGCCTTGTCGGGGGAGCCGACCACCGCGACGTAGCGGCGTGCCACCACGCCGTTCTCCACCGCCTCGACGATGGCCGAGGGCACGTTGACCACGACGTAGCGCTCGCCGAACGGGAATTTCGAACCCATCAGCCGGGCCGCCGAAGCCGCGAGCTGGCGCTGCCGGGTGGCGGCCGGCACGTTCAGGGCGTTGATCGTGAGCCGGCCCAGGATGCCGCTGTCGGGCAGGCCGTGGCGGCCCTGGAACGCCGCGATCGCGGCCACCAGCGGCGGGTCGAGGCGGTCGCTCGGCGGCGCGTCCACGGGCAGGTCGCCGGTGAGCGTCAGGTGGTGGCGCAGCGACGGGATCGCCGGGCTGCGCTCCCCGGGCTTCAGCCGGATCAGGTCGTCGGGCAGCCGCTCCCAGCCGCCGGCCTCCGCGAAGGCGGCGTAGCGGTCGGCCACCTTCAGCGTGTCCAGGAAGGTGCGGGCGGTGAGCGTCGGGGTCGGGTCGGTGGAGACCTTGGCGTAGACCAGCGGCCCCGGCTCGCGCGGTTTCTTTGGGGATTCCGGCGGCTTGACCTCGGAACTTTTGGCCTCGACCGGCCGGCTCTCGGGCGTCTTCACTTCGGTCTTCGCGTCGGCCTTCACTTCGGCCTTCACTTCGGCCTTCGCGCCTTGGGCCCTGGGCTCCGGACTCTTCACGGGTTCCGGGGCCGGCGGCACGGCGACCGGGACGGCGAGCGGCGGGGGGGCCGCCGCCGCCGCGGGTCCGGCCGGGGCCGGGGCGCCCTGCGCCAGCGCGGCCACGGGGCCGCCGAGCAGCGCCAGCACCGAGAGACCGGTGCCGAGGCGAGCGGGAAGGCGGAAACGGGTCGGGACCATACGCAACACTCCCGACGGCGCCCGGGACGGCGCGGTCGGGCGGGATGATGGAGCGGTACGGTTACCAATCTCCTCCGGTGAATCGCCCCTGGCGGCGGGGCCCGTTCACCATCCCCCGAGGGGGATCGCTTCCGGACCCGGGGGCGGATATCGATTCGCGCGGAAAAGGCGCACCCTGCCGGGCCGTGCCGTGAAGGACGATCAGCCGCCGCCATGCCGGAGTCCGGATCCCAGCGCACCGGGGATGTCCCGAGCACGATGCCCTACCTGCCCCAGCTCGACGGGGTGCGGGCGCTCGCGATCCTGATCGTGTTCGCGGCCCATTGCGGCTACAGCCACGTGGTGCCGGGGGGCTTCGGCGTCACGGTGTTCTTCTTCCTCAGCGGCTACCTGATCACGACGCTGCTGCGGATCGAGCGCGCGCGCGCCGGCGGGGTGTCGCTGTCGGCCTTCTACCTCCGGCGCAGCCTGCGGATCCTGCCGCCGCTCTACCTGACCCTGCTCGCCGCCGGGGCGCTCTACGCGGCGGAGCTCCTCGACTGGATGCCGGTCGCGCCGGCGGCCGTGCTCGGCCAGGTGCTGTTCCTGACCAACTATCCCGGCCTGTTCGGCACCGAGGCGGTGCTGCCGGTGCCGCTCTGGAGCCTCGCCATCGAGGAGCATTTCTATCTGGTCTTCCCCCTGGCCTACGCCCTGTGGCTCGGGCGCCTGCAACCGCGCCGGGCGGCGCTGGCCTGCCTGGGGCTCTGCGCGGCGGTGCTGGCGATCCGCTGCGTCAACGTCTGGCGGCTGCCCGATTACAGCCTGAACTATTCCTGGACCCACACCCGCATCGACGCGATCCTGTTCGGCTGCTGCCTCGGCCTGTGGAACAACCCGGTGATCCCGGGGGACCGCGCCTGGCGGCCTCAGGCCTGGCACGTCGCCGCGAGCCTCGGGATGATCCTGCTGACCCTGGCCGTGCGCGATCCCGCCTTTCGCGAGACCCTGCGCTACACCCTCCAGAGCGCGGCGCTATTCGTGCCGTTCGCCTACCTGCTGCACGGCGAGGGCCGGGCGGTGCGGTGGCTCGCGGCCCGGCCGATGCGCCAGCTCGGCCTGTGGTCCTACAGTTTCTACCTGGCCCACATGGCCGTGGTGGCGGGGGTGCTGCACCAGGCGCCGGCCCTGCACGGGTTCTGGCTGATGCTGGCGGCCTTCCCGCCGACGCTGCTCTGGTGCTGGGCGATGTACGGGCTGGTCGAGCGCCCCTGCGCCCGCCTGCGCCGAAGGCTTCTGGCTGATCGCCCGCCGGAGCCGACCCTGTCGGAGGGCGGGCGTCGCACTCGCGTCACCCCCGCCTGAGTCTGTCGCGCGCGGCGGCATGGTCCGGGGCGGCCTGGAAGCTGTCCAGCATCGCGTGCCAGAGCGGCTTGCGCCGGAACTGCGCGTCGAGCGGCAGCGCCCGCTGGGGCAGGCCGTCCGGCCGCTTGCGGTTGGGGTGGTCGTTCAGCCACGTGTCGGGGTCGTAGATGTCCCAGGTGAGCACGTCGAGCAGGGCGGGCTCGGCCAGGACCACGTCGAGGTAGCGGCGGGCGAAATCCGCCACCCTGCGGTCGCGGGTCGCCACGTCGGACGGGAACGCCCTATCGTCGATGTCGAGCTCGGTGACCGCGATCCCCAATCCCATCTGGCCGATCTCGTGCAGGAAGCGCCGCAGCTGGCCCTGGTCGATCGGGACCGTGCTGGTGAGGTGCGATTGCAGGCCGAACCGCCGGATCGGCACGCCGCGCGACCGCATCGCCTCGAGCTGGCGCAGCACCTTGGTGCGCTTGGCCTCCATCGAGGGCGCGCCCTGCTCGACCGCGTCCTCGTTCCAGGTGCCGGCCGCGGCCGGGTCGGTCTCATGCAGGATCCGGAAGGCGCGGTCCACGTAGCCGGGCCCCATCGCGGCGAGCCAGGGGGACTCGCGCAGGCCCCCGCCCCGGTCGGGGTCGGCCTCGTTGCCCAGGATCTCGTTGACCACGTCCCAGGCGACGATCTGCCCCCGGTAATGGCCGGCCACGGTCTCGATCCAGCGCCGCATGAAATCCTCGGCCTGGACGGGGCTCGCCCGGCCGAGCAACGGCGCGACCCAGGGGGGCAGGGCCGCGTGCCAGACCAGGGTGTGCCCGCGCATCCGCTGGCCGTTGGCCCGCGCGAAGCGCAGGATCGCGTCGCCCCGGGAAAAATCGGTGCGCCCGGGTGCGGGCAGCACCTCCTCCATCTTCATCTCGGTGCCGCAGACCAGGATCCCGCATTCCCGGGCAACCGCCTGCCGGTACGCCGGGGTCGATTCGAACCGGTGGAACGGCACCTCGCAGCCATACGTCAGCCCCTTGGCGGCGGCGGCGGCCTGGAGGCTGTCGGCCGACCAGGACGGCCTGCCGAGGGGCCCGAAACCGGACGGCGCGGCCCGCGCCATTGTGGCGAGGCCGGCGCAGGCGGACCCCGCAAGGAGCGCGCGGCGGCTCGGCGGGCCGGAGGGTGGGGTCATGCCGGGTTCTCGGTTGGGGGGTACGACACCCCGTCAGTCGGGGCGCCGCAGGCGAGCCCGGAATGACACGGTGGGTGAGCCTGCGCCGCGGGCGTTATCAACGCCCGGAGGAATAACATCTCTTCATCCGATCGCCCTGGTCGGCAAGGGCGCCGGCAACGGACCGATCGCACCTTTTCCAACTCGCCTTCGGGCCCGACTCGCCCCATCTTCGGGGCGCCATCCAGCCGAGGACCGACCCATGAGCCAGCATCCCGCCATCAGCCCAGGGCGCAGCGCGGTCGTCACCGGGGCGGCGAGCGGCATCGGGCTCGCGGCGGCCAAAGCCTTCGCTCGGGCCGGCATGAACGTCTGGCTCGCCGACCTGCCCGGCCAAGCCCTCGACGACGCCCGCCGCGCCGTGGCCGAACTCGCCGCCGTCGAGGTCCGGGCCTTGCCCACCGACGTCTCGGACCGGGAGGCCGTGGAGGCCCTGGCGGCCCATGTCGCCAAGGCCGCCCCCCCGGCCGTGGTGATGCTGAACGCCGGGATCGAGGCCGGCGGAACGCTGTTCTCCGACGCCGAAACCTGGACCCGGATCCTCGCCACCAACCTCGGGGGCGTGGTCAACGGCATCCACGCCTTCGCGCCCGGCATGATCGCGGGCGGCCAGCCCGGTGCGGTGATCGTCACCGGCTCCAAGCAGGGCATCACCACGCCGCCCGGCAACGCGCCCTACAACGTCTCCAAGGCGGCCGTGAAGGCGGCCACCGAGGCGCTGGCCCACGAGCTGCGCACCCGCGAGGGGTGCCGAACCACCGCGCACCTGCTGATCCCGGGCTTCGTCTATACCGGCCTAACCAAGGCCCGCGGCGTCGCCGAGAAGCCGCCCGGCGCCTGGACGCCGGAGGAGACCGTCGCCTTCATGCTGGAGCGGCTGGAGGCGGGCGATTTCTACATCCTCTGCCCCGACAACGAGACCACGAGGGCACAGGACGAGAAGCGCATCGCCTGGGCGGCCGGCGACATCATCGAGAACCGGCCGGCGCTCTCGCGCTGGCATCCAGATTTCTCGGAAGCGTTCAAGCGGTCCATGGCGGAGTGATCGCCACCGTCGTTGCGGACGCAGCGAAACGACCCGGGGCTCCGCGACGCAGGGCGCTGTCGCGCGCGAACGGACCCAGAAGCGTCCTGAACATTCGTTCCGGGGCGCGCGGATGCGCCGGTCGTTGCATCCCCCACGCCGGTTCGATCGAGGGGGGACGCTGCGCCGCGCTGAGCCCCGGGTCGCTTGGCGGCTCTTGCGGTGGCGGCTTGGGCCCGGGGATCCGGACACGTGCCGCCAGCCTACGGAAACCGCCCGGACCTGAACAACGCCTGAGGGACGAAGTCACGTCTCCGTCAACTTATAAGCGTCACACCTGAGGCACGGCCGGTCGCGGCATCGCGGCCGGCGAGGCACAGGAGGACATCGATGTTCACCAAGACCGCACGCCTACGCTTGGCGGCCGCCGCACTGGCACTCGGGGGGATCGCCCTCGGAGCCCCCGCGATGGCCGCGCCGCTCGGCCTCGATACCGGCCTGCACCAGGGCGCCGGCGACATCGTGGATGTCCAATACGGCTACGGGTACGGCCATCGCCACGGCTTCGGCCCGCGTCACGGCTTCGGACCGGGCTTCCGCGGCCACCACCACCACGGCTGGGGGCGCGGCCACCATCGCGGCTGGGGCCATCGCGGCGGCTACGGTCATCACCGCCACGGCGGCTGGGGCCACCGTCACGGCCACGGCCGCTAGTGAGGCCGGCGGGGCCGGAGCCTATCCGGCCCCGACCCGCTCGATGATCGCCGGCCGGCCGGGGGGCGCCGCGCCGATCCGGTAGGCCGCCCGCAGGGCCGCCTCGGCGCGGTCGGCGGCGGCCGCGTCGGCCGCGTGCACGATCCCCAGCAGGCCGGTCGCGTCGCCGGGACCTGCGAGGTCGGTGAAGCCGACCCGCGGGTCGATCGCGTCCTCGGGCCGGGTCCGCCCACCGCCGAGCCCGATCACCGCCAGACCGATCGCCCGGGTATCGATGGCGGCGACGGCCCCGTCCTGGCGGACCGCCCGCTGCACCGGCGCGGCCGGCAGGTGTCGCGCCGGGGCCTTCAGCAGATCGCCGGGGCCGCCGAGCGCGGCGACCATGTCACAAAAGATCTCGGCTGCCCGGCCGGAGGCCAGCACCGCCTCCAGGCGCCCGGCCGCCGCGTCCCGGTCCGGCGCGAGACCGCCGATCACCAGCATCTCGGCCCCGAGCGCCAACGTGACCGCGTGGAAGCGCGGCTCGCGGCGCGCGCCCGTCAGGTAGTCGATCGCGTAGGCGACCTCGACGGCGTTGCCGGCGGCGCTGGCGAGCGGCGCGTCCATGTCGGTGATCAGCGCGGCGGTGCGCAATCCGGCGCCCTCGGCCACCGTGACGATGCTCTCGGCCAGGGCCCGGGCTTCGTCCAAGCCCGTCATGAAGGCGCCGGAGCCCTGCTTGACGTCCATCACCAGCCCGTCGAGCCCGGCGGCGAGCTTCTTCGACAGGATCGAGGCGGTGATCAGGTCGAGGGATTCCACCGTGCCGGTGACGTCGCGGATCGCGTAGAGGCGCCGGTCGGCCGGGGCCAGCTCGGCGGTCTGGCCGATGATCGCGCAGCCGACCCGGCCGACCACCCGGCGGAAGGTGTCGAGCCCCGGCGTGGCGTCGTAGTCCGGGATGCTGGCGAGTTTGTCCAGCGTTCCGCCGGTATGGCCGAGGCCGCGGCCCGAGATCATCGGCACGTAGCCGCCGCAGGCCGCCACCATCGGGGCGAGGGCCAGGCTCACCGTGTCGCCGATGCCACCGGTGGAGTGCTTGTCGAGCACCGGACCCGGCAGGTCCCAGGCGAGCACCTGGCCGGATCCGGCCATCGCCCGGGTCAACGCCACCCGCTCCGGCAGCGCCAGGCCGCGGAAGAACACCGCCATGGCGAAGGCCGCCGCCTGCCCCTCGCCGACGGCGCCGTCGGTGAGGCCCCGGACGAAGCCCGCGATCTCCTCCGGATCGAGGGCCAGGCCGTCCCGCTTGGCCCGGATGGTTTCTTGCGGCAGGCGCATCGGTTTCACGAGTCCCGCGCCTGGATCAGCGCCCCGAACAGACTGCTCGCCCCGAGCCTGAAGGTCTTCGGGCTCACCCAGTCCGGCCCCATGATCCGGTCGGCGAGGGCCAGATAGGCGCTGGCATCGGCGACGCTGCGCAGTCCGCCGGAGATCTTGAGGCCCGCCGTATGGCCGCCATCCCGGCCCCTGGCTCGGATCTCGGCCAGCATCGCCTCGGCGGCCTCCGGGGTCGCCGAGACCGGGCTCTTGCCCGTGGAGGTCTTGAGGAAGTCGGCGCCCGCCTCCAGCGCCAGCCGCCCGGCGCGCCGGATCGCCTCGGGCTCGGCAATCTCGCCGGTCTCGAGGATCACCTTCAGCACGGCGGCCCCGCAGGTGTCGCGCACAGCCTCGACCATGTCGCGGGCGGTGGCGGCGTCGCCGCGCAGGACGGCGCGGTAGGGCAGGACGAGGTCGATCTCGTCGGCGCCGTCGCGCAGGGCCACGGCGGTGTCGTCGGTCGCCCGGGCGCAATCCTCGCCGCCGGCCGGGAAGTTGATCACCGTGGCGACCCGGATGCCGCTGCCCTTGAGCGCCCGCGCGCCCTGCGCCACGAAATGCGGCCAGACGCAGATCGCCGCGACGCCGCCGCGGCGCGCATCCCGGCAGAGCGCGTCGATCTTCGGCTCGGTGCAGGTCTCGGTCAGGTCCGTGAGGTCGAGGAGCGGCAGCGCCCGGCGGGCGACCGCACCGGCATCCGGGTCATCCATGGTCGGTCTCCTGAGCCGGCAGGCCTGCGGCGAAGGCCCGGACCAGGCGGCCGAGATCCTCGGCGGCCCGGGCCGCCACCGCCTTGGTCTCGGCGTGATGAGGCGCGCCCCCGGCGATCCCGGCGGCGAGGTTGGTCACCACCGACACGGCCGCCACCGGCAGGCCGAGGAAGCGGGCGAGGATCACCTCGGGCACGGTGGACATGCCCACGAGGTCGGCCCCGAGGATGCCGGCCATCCGGACCTCGGCCGGGGTCTCGAAGCTCGGGCCGGAGAACCACGCGTAGACGCCCTCACCGAGGGGCACGCCGCAGGCCCCCGCCGCGGCCCGGAGGCGCACGCGCAGGTCGAGATCGTAGGCGTCGGTCATCGGCACGAAGCGGGCGTCGCTCGCCTCGCCGATCAGCGGGTTCATGCCCGACAGGTTGATGTGGTCCTGGAGCAGGACCAGGCTGCCGGGGCCGGTCTCCGGCCGCAGGGACCCGGAGGCGTTGGTCAGCAGCAGGCGCCGCGCCCCGAGGCCGGCCGCGCAGGCGAGCGGCACCCGCATCGCCGCCGCGTCGCCCCGCTCGTAGGCATGGGCCCGGCCCTCGAACACCAGCACGGGGCGCCCGGCCAGGCGCCCGCGATGCAGCCGGCCGCCATGGCCGCTGACGCCGGCCCCGGGGAAACCCGGGACCGCCGCGTAATCCAGCGCATGCACGTCTTCCAGGTCAGCCGCGATCCCGCCGAGTCCGGTGCCGGTGACGATCGCGCAGGCATAGCCGCCGCCGAAGCCGGCGGCCCGCAGCGCGGCGAGTGCGGCGGCCTCAGTCACCCAGCGTCTCCGGCCCGAACGATTCGGGCAGCAACTCCGCCAGCGTGAAGGTTCTCGCGACGCGCTCCGGCCCGGCCGCATGGATCTGCGTGTCCGGCCCGGCGAATTCGCGGATGCGCTGGCGGCAGGCGCCGCAGGGCGTCACCAGGCCCGCACCGTCGCCGCAGACCAGGATCGCGGCGATGCGCCGGCCGCCGCCCGCGATCATCGCGGCGATCGCCCCGGCCTCCGCGCAGGTCCCGACCGGATAGGCCGCGTTCTCGACGTTGCAGCCGGCATGGATCGCCCCGCGCTCGTCCCGAAGCGCCGCCCCGACCCGGAACCGGGAATAGGGCGCATGCGCCCGCTCGCGCACCGCCCGGGCGGCCTCGAACAGGGCTGTCAGCCCCTCATCCCGTTGCGCTGAATCGGCGGCCTGCATGGCCGATCTTTGGCACCCGGCGGGGCGGGCTGTCGAGGGGTGGCGCGCGCCCACGTGGATCGGATCGTCGTCTTCGCGACGCGCCCTGTGCCGGTGCGTCGCTCCCGGCCCAGATCACGCCCGGCCGGCTGCCCCGCCCGTTCCCGCATACCGGGAACCTCAGTGGGCAGTAATCGCGGACCCAGCCGAGACAGCGCTGCACGTCGTCCCGCAAAGGACCCGGGTCGCCTTCCGCCGGCGCTGCATGCGCCGGAGAAAGGGGCAGCTGTCCGCCAAACCCCGTTCCGCTCGCCTCAGTGCGCCGCCGCGCCGGCCCCCAGCATCCCGGCGGCCTGCCGCAGGACCGCGTCGTCCTGCGGGCCACTCAGCGCGTAGGCGGTGTCGCCGGCATTCCAGGACAGGAGCGTGCCGTCGTCGGAGCCGGTGAGCGCCGCCGGGCCGCCGCGCAGGCCGCGCGTGGCGAACAGCGAGGCCTCACCCATCGGGCCGGCCTCGAAGGCGATCTCGATCCCGGTGCCGTGGCGGCCGGGGAAGATCTGGATGTCGCGCACCTGCCAGCCGGCCGGGAGCGGCGGCAGGTCGATGCCGGTGACCGATTGGAGGCGGGTGCGATCGTAGACCGGGTGCTCGCCCTGGCTGGAGATGCTCTTGCGGAGCTGCGCCACGGCGCGGGCCTGGCGGGCATCGGCGATCAGGGCCGGATCGGGGGTCGCGGCCAGGGTGTCGGGCACGCCGAACCGGCCGATCTCGTCGTGGGCCAGCCAGCCCGCGCCGACCAGGACCACGATGGCTGCGGCGCGCTTGAGCCGCGCGCCGACCCGGCGCCAGCGCTGGTTGCGGTCGAAACGGCGCGCCAGGACGAGGGTGCGGTCGGGCCCCGGCCCGGGCATGCGCGCGAAGGCGGCCCGGAGGGCGTCGCGGTCGTGCAGGTCGGCCATCACCTGGGCGGCGGCCCCGGGATGGGCAGCCAGATGCCCCTCGACGTCGAGACGGCGCATCGGGTCGATCTGCCCGTCGACGAAAGCGATGAGATCGTCGTCTGTTATCGGATCCATCATCGGTGAAGTCCTCGGTTCCAGCGTGCCGCCGGGGCGGATCCGCCGGTCGTCATCATCTCTGTTCCGGCCCTGCCGCGGTCCGGGTCGAATGCCTCAGGCATCCCCGGCGGCGCGCTTCATGGGCGGCCGGTCCCGGGCCCCGTCGGAGGCGACGAGGCGCAGGCCCGGGAAGGTGCCGCGCCGGACATCCGGCCTGTCGGATTCGGGCTCGGCCTCGGTCGCGCTCCGGCCGCCATCCTCGAAGGCACGCAACGCCGCCCGGCCGCGGCCGAGGCGGGACATCAGCGTGCCGATCGGGATCCCCAGCACCGCGGCGGCATCGGCATAGGCCATGCCCTCCAGGGTCACGAGGTGGAGGGCGGCGCGCTGCTCCTCCGGCAGGGTCAGGAAGGCCTGCCGGATCTGGGCCAGGCGGACGCGGCCCTCCTGGGCGGGGGGCGCCATGTCCTCGCTCATCCGCACGAGTGCGTCGGCGTGCCGCGCCTCGACCTGACGGCGGCGCTGCTCGTCGATGAAGGCGTTGTGCAGCACCGTCATCATCCAGGTGCGCAGGTTGGTGTTGGGGCGCAGGGACCCCTGCATCTCCAGGGCGCGCACCAGGGTATCGTGCACGAGGTCGTCCGCCCGCAGCGCGTCGCGGGTCAGCGAACGGGCGTAGCGCCGCAGGGGCACCAGCAGGTCGACGATGTCCGGATGCTTGAGCTTGTCTGACGCCATAGGGTGTGAACGCGGGGCCCCGGGCGTTTAATCCCGGGTGTCTAATCCCCGGCGCCGATCAGGCCTGATCGAGGGTGGCGGCGATGCCCGAGACGAGGCGCGGGTCGGTGGGCTCAACCTGGGTGGCGAAGGCGGCAGCCAGGGATCCGTCGCGGGCGATCAGGTACTTGTGGAAGTTCCAGCGCGGGGTCTCGCCCGGCCGCTCCGCCGCCGCCCATTGATAGAACGGGTGGGCGCCCGGCATCTTCACCCGGGTCTTGGCGGTCAGCGGGAAGGTGACGCCGTGATTCTTCCGCGCGGCCTCCGCGATGGCCGGGCCGTCGAGCGGCTCCTGGTTCCCGAAATCCGGCGACGGCACGCCGATCACCGTGAGGCCCCGGTCGCCGAAGCGGGTCCACAGGGTCTGGAGCCCGGCGAGCTGGCCGGCATAGCCGCAGGCCGTGGCGGTGTTGACCACCAGGATCGGCCGGCCGGCATAGGCCGAGAGCGGCATGGCGCCGCCCTCCGGATGCTCGAAGGCGAAGTCGCCCGCCCGGCCGGACGGCGCGGCCCGGGCGGCACCGGCAAACCCGGCGCCCAGCAGGATCAGGGCCTCGCGGCGCAACATCGTCATGGCGGCCTCGCACGGTCACGGGCACTCGCACGCCCACACGGAACCTAGCGCGCGTCGGGCAGATCCCAACGACCGGGATCCCGAAGGGCCTGCGGCCCTTTGGCGGGGCTCGGGGCGCGCAGCCCCGCGCTTCGCCTACGCGGCCCGCACCGTGTCGAGGAAGCGGTGGACCTCGGCGTCCAGCCGCTCCGCCTGGACCGACAGTTCGGAGGCCGAGCCGAGCACCTGCACGGCGGCGGCTCCGGCGCCCTCGGCGGCACTGGCGACCCCGGCGATGTTGGCCGTGACCTCGCCGGCCCCGGTCGCGGCCTGGCCGACGTTCCGGACGATCTCCTGTGTGGCCGAGCCCTGCTCCTCGATCGCCGCGGCGATGCCGGTGGACAGCCCGCTCATCTCGGTGATGCGGCCGACGATGATCCCGATCGCGTCCACGGTCTCCCCGGTCCAGGACTGGATCTCGCCGACCTGCCGGGCGATCTCGCCGGTGGCCCTGGCGGTCTGGCCGGCCAGCTCCTTCACCTCCGTGGCGACCACTGCGAAGCCGCGCCCCGCCTCGCCGGCCCGCGCGGCCTCGATCGTGGCGTTGAGCGCCAGCAGGTTGGTCTGGCCGGCGATGCCGCTGATCAGGTCGACCACGGCGCCGATCTTCACGGCCCCGTCGCGCAGGTTGCGCACGAGGTCCGCGGATTTCCCGGCTTCCAGCACGGCGGCGTCGGCGAGGTCGGCCGAGGCCTGCACCTGCCGGCCGATTTCGTTGACGGAGACCCCGAGTTCCTCGGCCGCCGCCGCCACGGTGTTGACGTTGGAGGCCGCCTGCTCGGCCGCCGTCGCCACGGTGGTCGACTGGCTGGCGGTCTCGGCCGCCACGGCGCTCATGTGCTCGGCGGTGGATTTCAGGTTCGCCGCGGCGGTGGCGACCGCGCGGATGATGCCGCCGACGGCGCCCTCGAAGCTGGCGGCCAGATCGCGCATCGCCGTCTTGCGCTGTGCCTCCTGGCCGATCCGGGCCTGGGCGGCCTCCGCCTCCAGCACCTTCGTGCGGGCGAGCCCG
This sequence comes from Methylobacterium sp. CM6246, assembly GCF_054818005.1. Classification (NCBI taxonomy): domain Bacteria; kingdom Pseudomonadati; phylum Pseudomonadota; class Alphaproteobacteria; order Hyphomicrobiales; family Methylobacteriaceae; genus Methylobacterium; species Methylobacterium sp. CM6246. The sequence continues at coordinate 1,257,358 of NZ_JBTXKY010000001.1, read as the reverse complement.
TCGCGGAACACCTGCACGGCGCCGGCCATCGCGCCGATCTCGTCGCGGCGGCCGACGCCGGGGATCTCCACGGTGAGGTCGTCGGCGGCGAGCCGGGTCATGGTCTGGGTCATCCGGTTGATCGGCTTGCCGATGCCGTGATTCAGGAGCAGCGACCCGACCAGGGCGGTGATCACCACCGCGCCGAGGCCGATCAGGTTGGCCATCCGCGACGCCGAGACGGCCGCGGCCGAGGCGGCGCTCCGGTCCTTCAGCAGATCCTGCTCGACCTGCGCGATCTCGGCCGCCTTGGCGCGCACGGCGTCCATCGTGGCCTTGCCGACGCCCGAACCTTCGAGCCGGCGCGCGTCCTCGCGGGTCGCCGGGTCCGTCATCAAGCTGAGTTCGCGGTCCGCCACCGCGCCGCTCCAGCGCTCGGTCAGGGCTTTCAGCTCCAGGAGGCGTCCGGGCTGCGTGGGATTGTTGGCGGTGAGCTTGCGCGCCGCGTCCCAGGAGGCCGCGAACGCCTTCCGCCCGGCCTGCTCGGGTTCGAGGAAGCGCGGCTCGGCGGAGATCAGGTAGCCCCGCAGGGCGGTCTCCCGGTCGACCATCGCGACCACCATCCGGTCGACCTCGGCCAGCACCTCATGGGTGTGGACGGTCCAGGCCTCGGTCTCCTCGATCAACCCGATATTGCGGAGCGAGACCACCGAGACGGCGACGGTGATCGCCAGCATCAGGGCCATGACCAGCGCGATCTTCACGCCGGTCCTGAGATCGATCAGGCGAAAACCCATGGGCCGTCCTTCAGGGCAGAATCACCGGGCCCACTCGGCCTGCGGTCGACGCGCCGGGATACTACATCTCCGTGAAATATCTCTTACGCCGCACAAATTTTTTTAAGAATCGACACTTAGCCGGATACTATACTCTACAAATTGAAACGTATTCCATGAAACCACGTTCAATCGTGTCGATATGACTACGCAAACGATTGTGCGCTGTACGGGTCTTGCCTCCCTCTCGCCTCCCTCTTGCCGCGCTCGACCAATCTTGCCCCGTCTATTGATACGCGTCCCGCAGGTTCAGGGTGCAGGCGTGGCCGATGGTTCCGTAGGTCTCGGCGAGCCAGGCCCGGGCGGCGCCGCGGCCCTTGTCGCGCAGGCGCTTGAACACGGTCCAGCGCGCGTCGAGCTTGGAGGCGGCGTTGTAATCCTCGAGCGCATCGGTGCCGTCGATCCGGTGCACCAGGACCCGCTGGTAGCCGCCCTGGCCCAGGGTGCCGTCCTCGATCAGGCCGTCGAGGAAGTCGATCGCCCGCAATTCCCGCATCAGGTTGGCGTTGAAGGTGATCTCGTTGAGCCGGTCGCGGATCTCACGCTCCGTGCGCGGGGTCTCGCGCCGCTCGACAGGGTTGATCTGGACCAGCACGATGTCGCGGGTCCGGGCGCCCCGGTGCAGCGGGTAGAGCGGCGGGTTGCCGAGATAGCCGCCGTCCCAATAGGGCACGCCGTCGATCTGGACCGCCTGGAAGACCGTCGGCAGGCAGGCCGAGGCCATCAGGTGGTCGACGGTCAGGCGCTCGCGCTCGAACACCGCGAGCTTGCCGGTCCAGACATTGGTGGCCGAGACGAACAGGCCGGCGGTCTCGGACTCCCGCAGGCGCTCGAAATCCACCTGCGCGGCCAGCGCCTTGCGCAGCGGGTTGATGTTGAGCGGGTTCGACACGTAGGGGCTCGGCGAGAGCATCTTCGACCAGAACTCGGCCACCGGGTTGCCCTTCCACAGGCTGAACAGCCCGCTGACGACGTTGCGCTGGGCCGGGCCGAGGTCACCGTCGAGGCTGACCTCGCGCCAGAACCGCTCGAGCCCCTCCCGGGCGCCGTCCGGGCCGCCCTTCAGCCAGCCGTCGACCATCACGACGGCGTTCATCGCCCCGGCGCTCGCCCCGGTCAGCGCCTCGAAGGCCAGGCGGCCGTCCTCGATCAGGGCATCGAGCACGCCCCAGGTGAAGGCCCCGTGGGCGCCGCCGCCCTGCAGGGCCAGGGCGACCGGCTTCTCGGCCCGGGGCCCCGCCAGGATCCGGTTCGGCGGGTGGGCGGGTGTGGGCTCGATCCCGTCCGAGACAGGGATTCCGGACGAACGGTCGGGCAACATGTCCGGCACGGTTTCCGGGACGGCAGTCACCGGGTTGTGCGGCTCACCGCCGTGGGGATGCTCGCGCATGTCGGCCTCCAATCAGGGCTTCCTACATGGGATGGTGCAGTGCAACATCAACCATGCCCGGGGCTGGCGGCGCGGCGCCGGACGGCGCGCGGCGCGCGATTCCGGCAACAGGGGCGGACGAAAACCGGTGTCGGCCGCGCGGCAAACTCGACATCCGCATCCGGATACGACATGACAGCCGCGATGCTGTCATGCGTGGCGTCTGCTTGACGCCGCGCGGCGTCGTCCGCAGCTAACCGCGGTCGGCCCGCAGCCCCGAAGCTCCGGCGAGGCGCGCGCCGCGAGATGCCCGGCCAGCCCGTTCAAGGCTCCGGCGCTCCGCACAGTGCGCGCACGCGAAGGTCCACGATGGAAGTCATGGAAGCCATCCGCTCCGAAAATCCCGCCGAGACCGCCCTGGCCAGCGGGGGTCCGGAGATCGCCGGCCCCGCGCCGCGCCACCGCACGGTGGGCGTCACGGTCGGCACGGGCGAAGGCGCGGTCACGGTCGGCGGCGGCGCCCCGATCGTCGTGCAGTCGATGACCAACACCGACACCGCCGACATCGACGGCACGGTGGCGCAGGTCGCCCAGCTCGCCCGGGTCGGCTCGGAGCTGGTCCGCATCACCGTCGACCGGGACGAGGCGGCGGCCGCGGTGCCGAAGATCCGTGAGCGGCTCGACCGGATCGGCGTCCACGTGCCGCTGATCGGCGACTTCCACTACATCGGCCACAAGCTTCTGGCCGACCATCCGGCCTGCGCCGAGGCCCTGGCGAAGTACCGGATCAACCCCGGCAACGTCGGGTTCAAGGATAAGAAGGACACCCAGTTCTCATCGATCATCGAGCAGGCGATCAAGTACGGCAAGACCGTCCGGATCGGCGCCAACTGGGGCTCGCTCGACGGCGAGCTGCTCACCCACCTGATGGACGAGAACGCCAAGCTGCCGCGGCCGATCGATGCCCGCGCGGTGATGCGGGAGGCGATGGTGCGCTCGGCGATTGGCTCGGCCGACCGGGCGGTGGAACTCGGCCTGCCGCAGAACAAGATCATCCTGTCGGCCAAGGTCTCGGCGGTGCAGGACCTGATCGCGGTCTACCGCGAGGTGGCGCGCCGCTCGGATTACGCGATCCACCTGGGCCTCACCGAGGCCGGCATGGGCTCCAAGGGCCTGGTCGCGGCCTCGGCGGCGATCGGCGTGCTGCTCCAGGAGGGGATCGGCGACACGATCCGCTACTCGCTCACCCCGGAGCCCGGCGGCGACCGGAGCGTGGAGGTCAAGGCGAGCCAGGAATTGCTGCAGACCATGGGCTTCCGCACCTTCGTGCCGATGGTTGCGGCCTGCCCGGGCTGCGGCCGCACCACCTCGACCACCTTCCAGGAGCTGGCCCGCGACATCCAGAACTGGATCGTCACCTCCATGCCGGAATGGAAGAAGACCTATCCGGGAGTCGAGGGCCTGAACGTCGCCGTGATGGGCTGCATCGTCAACGGTCCGGGCGAATCGAAGCACGCCGATATCGGCATCTCGCTTCCCGGCACCGGGGAGACCCCGACCGCGCCGGTGTTCATCGACGGCAAGAAGGCGATGACGCTGCGCGGCGCCACGCTGGCCAAGGATTTCGAGACGGTCGTGATCGACTACATCGAGCGCCGGTTCGGCCAGCAGGGCGGCGATACCCGCACCGCGGCCGAATAGGCCGGGTCGCGGAACGGCGCCGGACGAATCACCCTGTCGTCCGGGGGCCGTGCAGCGGAGCCCGGGCTCCGGAACCGCAGCAGGGCCGAATCCGGCCCCGTCGGCGGCTCTGGGTTCCGGGCCCGCCCGCGGCGCCCCGGAATGACGAGGCGGGCGACCGGTCGCGTGAGGGCGCTCCCGAAGCGAACGTTCCCCCTACCGCCGCTCCCCGCTCCCACCCGCAGCCTGATCTTCGCACGGCCCCCCGGTTCCCGGCCGCCTGAGGCCGTGATAGCAAGGCCGCACGATCCCGTGAGTGGTCGGCCTGGTGGCCGGCCCGCGTGGTTCGGCGGAGTTTTCGCGTCCTCCTGCCCGGCCCTCCGGGCCCCCATGAGCCGACCCGCGAAACGCCGGCCACGCCCGAGCCTCCGACAATCCGCATGAGCCAGACCTTCGCACCCGGCGTAGCAGCCCAGCCCGCGCCCGCGGCGTCTGACGCCGCGCCCCCGTCAGCCCCGGTGCCTGCCCCGGTGTCCGCCCCTGTGCCCACTTCGGGGGCCGAGGCCGGCGCTCCGCCCCCCGAGCAGGGGCCGGCCCCGGCCGGCGCCCTGGATTCCCCCGAGAAGGCCGAGACCCAGCACGGCCATGCCGGCTTCTGGACCCTGCTGGTCGGCTCGGTCGGGGTCGTCTACGGCGACATCGGCACCAGCCCGCTCTACGCCTTCCGCGAGGCGCTGGTCCCGGCCCGCACCGACGGCATCCTGCTGCCCGAGGAGGTGATCGGCACCGTCTCGCTGATCCTCTGGGCGCTGTTCCTGATCGTGACGGTCAAGTACGTCGCGATCCTGCTGCGCATGGACAACAACGGCGAGGGCGGCATCCTCTCGCTGATGGCACTGGCCCGGAAGGCGCTCGGCGGATCCCGCATCGTGTTCATGCTCGGCCTGCTCGGCGCCTCCCTGTTCTACGGCGACGCGGTGATCACCCCGGCGATCTCGGTGCTCTCCGCCGTGGAGGGGCTGAAGCTCGTCACCCCGGCCCTGAACGACTACGTGCTGCCGATCACGGTGACGATCATCGTCGCCCTGTTCCTGGTGCAGAACCGCGGCACCGCCAAGGTCGCGGCGTTCTTCGGGCCGATGACCGTTGTGTGGTTCGTCGCCATGGCGCTCGCCGCCCTGCCGCATATCGGCCTGCACACGGAGGTGTTCCGTGCGGTCAACCCCTGGTACGCGGTGCATTACCTGCTCGGCCACGGCACCGGGGCGCTGGTGGCGCTCGGCGCGGTGTTCCTGGCGGTGACCGGCGCCGAGGCCCTGTTCGCCGATCTCGGGCATTTCGGCCGCAAGCCGATCCAGGTGGCGTGGGTCTGCCTGGTCTTCCCGGCGCTCGCCCTCAACTACCTGGGCCAGGCGGCCCTGGTGCTGGAGAAGCCCGACACCGCCGACCCGTTCTTCCAGCTCGTCCCGGCCTGGGGCCTGCTGCCGATGGTGGTGCTGGCGACGCTGGCCACCGTGGTGGCGAGCCAGGCGGTGATCACCGGCGCCTTCTCCCTCTCCCGGCAGGCGATCCAGCTCGGTCTGCTGCCGCGCCTCGAGATCCGCCACACCTCCGAATCGCATGCCGGTCAGATCTACCTGCCGCAGATCAACGGGCTGCTGATGGTCGGCGTCGTGCTGCTGGCGGTGCTGTTCAAGACCTCCTCGTCGCTCGCCTCGGCCTACGGCATCGCGGTGACCGGCACGATGCTGCTCACCGCCTCGATGACCTTCCTGGTGATCTGGCGGATGTGGGGCTGGTCTCCGGTGGCCGCCGCCCTGGTGATGCTGCCCTTCATCGTGGTCGAGTTCCTGTTCCTGCTCTCCAACCTGATCAAGGTGGTCGAGGGCGGCTACGTGCCCCTGATCCTGGCCGGCGGCCTCGTCATCCTGATGTGGACCTGGGTGCGCGGGGTCACGATCCTGTTCAACAAGACCCGCAAGACCGACGTGCCGCTGGTCGAGCTGGTCGGCATGCTGGAGAAGAGCCCGCCCCACCACGTGCGCGGAACCGCGGTGTTCCTGACGAGCGACCCCGAGATCGCCCCGGCCGCCCTGCTGCACAACCTGAAGCACAACAAGGTGCTGCACGAGAAGAACGTGATCCTCACGGTGGAGACGGTGGACACCCCGCGCTCGAAGGAGACCGACAAGGTCCGGATCGAGCCGGTGGGGCCGCACTTCTTCAAGGTGGTGATGAAGTTCGGCTACATGGAGACCCCGAACATCCCCAAGACCCTGGTGCTGCTGCGCCGCCAGGGCTTCAAGTTCGACATCATGGCGACGTCGTTCTTCCTGTCCCGCCGCTCGATCCGCCCGGCCACCCATTCGGGCATGCCGCTCTGGCAGGACCGCATCTTCATTACCCTCGCCAAGAACGCGAACGACGCCACGGACTTCTTCCAGATCCCCACCGGGCGCGTGGTCGAGGTCGGGACGCAGGTGACGGTGTGAGGATCGCGCCGCTGGTGTAGATCCGCGCAAGCGATTATCTACATCGATCTATCGAGGGCGAACGGCCGTGCCGATCAACGTCAACAATCCCGAAGCCGATGCGCTGACACGCCGGTTCGCCGCCCTGGCGGGGGTCGGCATCACCGAGGCGATCGTCATCGCCATGCGGGAGGCGATCGCGCGCAGGCACCCGGGGGAGACGCCGCAGGCCACCGCCGCACGGTTGCGCGAGAAGCATGGAATCACCCTCAGCGAGGCTGCCCGGACGCCCCTCCCGCGGGATGTCTACGACGCGATGTGGGAGGGCCGCTGATGTTCGTGGACGCCTCCGCGCTCGTCGCCCTGCTGGCGGACGAGCCGGAGGCCGGCCGGATCTCCGGCGCCCTCGCCTCAGCCGACCGGTGCATGACCTCGCCCGTCGCGATCCTGGAAACGGCGCTGGCCCTGGCGCGGCCCGACAAGTTCGACATGACAATCGAGGCCGTCGGGCCGATCGTCCTCGAATTCCTCGCAGCCCGAAGCATCGAGATCTGCGATCTCCCGCCCGCCAGCGAGACGACGGCGCTCGCCCTGTCGGCGGCGCATCGATACCGGGCAGGCCGGCACGGTCTCAACCTCGGGGACTGCCTCCACTACGCCGCGGCCCGGTTCTTCAACGTGCCGATCCTTGCCAGGGCGGACGAGTTTCGCAGGACCGATCTGGAGACTGTTCGCTGACGGTCCGGTGATGGATCGATCCACCGTCAAACACTCAACGGACCGATGTTCGCGTTGGGAATGCAGGCGCCGCCCGGCCATGGCGAGCGCGGCGCAGCGGCAAGGCCGTTAGGTCCGAGCCGAACAAGCGTTCGGATGCCGACGCTGATCGTTGTCGACGCAGTGCAGCGTCGCAGTACGGACCTCTTCCCTCTCACACGTTCGAAGGCGTTGTCTTCCACGACGCCGGCATGTGCGCCGCCGCACGCGGCATGTCCCCGGCGCGGGCCTCCGGCGGCGTGCCGCATCCACCTTGCGTTGCACAAGGCTCCCGGGGTGGATTAGAATTCTTCCACTTCCGAACCCAGAAGCCCGTTCACCGGGTTAGCCGGCATGGGCGGACGCGCGGACCGAGCATCGGTCGGCGCCTCCGGCTCTGACCCGACGGGACGCCGCTCAGGCGCTGCCAGACAGGACGCATCGATGATCAAACTCACCGTGAACGGGGCTGCGCGCAGCTTCGACGGCGACCCCGACATGCCGCTGCTGTGGTACCTGCGCGACGAGTTGGGCCTCACCGGCACCAAGTTCGGCTGTGGCGTGTCGCTGTGCGGCGCCTGCACGATCCATCTCGGCGGCGCGGCGACCCGCGCCTGCATCACCCCGGTCTCGGCCGCCGCCGGCCAGGAGGTCGTGACCATCGAGGGGCTGTCGCCCGACGGCAATCATCCGGTGCAGGTGGCCTGGCGCGACCTCAACGTCTCCCAGTGCGGCTACTGCCAGTGCGGCCAGATCATGCAGGCCGCAGCCCTGCTCAAGGACACACCCAAGCCGTCCGAGCAGGACATCGACGACACGATGAGCGGCAACATCTGCCGTTGCGGCACCTATCCGCGCATCCGCGCGGCGATCCATCAGGCCGCCGGCCAGACGGCCCCCGCCGGCAAGGGAGAGCGCCTGTGATTCACGACGCACAGATGATGGCCGAACTGGCCAACGCCAAGCCGACCGCCAAGCCCGTCTTGGCCAATGTCAGCCGCCGCGGCATCCTCGGGGGCGCCGGCGCGCTGGTGCTCGCCCTGTCCCTGCGCGACGCCCGCGCCGACGAGGGCCAGACCGCCGAGCAGAAGGCCCAGAAGTTCGGCGCCGACGGCATGCCGCACGGCTGGCGCGACGACCCAAAAATCTTCGTGGCGATCGCCCCGGACGGCACCGTCACGGTGACCAACCACCGCTCCGACATGGGCCAGGGCGTGCGCACCTCGGTGGCGCTCACGGTCGCCGACGAGCTTGAGGCCGACTGGCCGAAGGTGAAGGTGGTCCAGGCCTGGGGCGACGAGCAGCGCTTCGGCAACCAGGACACCGACGGCTCGCGCTCGCTGCGCCACTTCTTCCAGCATTTCCGCCATGCCGGCGCCGCCGCGCGGCTGATGCTGATCGAGGCCGCGGCCAAGCAGTGGGGCGTGCCGGCCTCCGAGGTGACGGCGTCCAACCACACACTCACGCACGCCAAGTCGAAGCGCAGCCTCGGCTACGGCGCCGTGGCGCAGGCGGCCTCCGAGCTGCCGGTGCCCACGAACGTCACGCTGAAGAACCCGAAGGATTTCCGGTACATCGGCACCGGCAAGATCGGGCTGATCGACAATTTCGACATCACCACGGGCCGGGCCATCTACGGCCTCGACACCAAGCTCGACGGGATGCTGTACGCCGTTGTCGCCCGGCCGGCGGTCTACGGCGGCAAGGTCACGTCCTACGACGACAGCGAGGCCAAGAAAGTCCCGGGCGTCGTCAAGATCTTCAAGATCGACGGCGGCGAGATCCCGAGCGAGTTCATGCCGCTCGGCGGCGTCGCGGTGGTCGCCAAGAACACCTGGGCCGCCATGAAGGCGCGCGACGCGCTGAAGATCACCTGGGATGACGGCCCGAACGCCGGCTACGACACCGACGTGTTCCGCAAGGAGCTCGAGGCCGCCGCGCGCAAGCCCGGCAAGGTGGTGCGCAACCAGGGCGACGTCGACGGCGCGATGGCCAAGGCCAAGACTAAGCTCGAGGCCGAGTATTTCGTGCCCCACCTGGTCCAGGCCCCGATGGAGCCCCCGGCCGCCGTGGCCCGGGTGAAGGACGGCTTCTGCGAGGCCTGGGCGTGCACGCAGGGTCCGCAGGCCGCCAACGACCGCCTGATGAAGGCGCTCAAGCTGCCCGACGACAAGGTCAAGGTGAACGTCACGCTGCTCGGCGGCGGCTTCGGGCGCAAGTCCAAGCCGGATTACGTGGTCGAGGCCGCCCTGTGCTCGCAGGCGGTGGACGGCGCGCCGGTCAAGCTCGCCTGGACCCGCGAGGACGACATCCACCACGGCTACTACCACACCATCTCGGTGGAGCGCCTGGAGGCCGGCCTCGACGACAAGGGCATGCCGGTGGCCTGGCTGCACCGCTCGGTGGCGCCGACGATCGGCTCGATCTTCGCGCCCGATCCAAAGCACGAGCTGCCGTTCGAGCTCGGGATGGGTCTGGTGAACACCCCGTTCAACCTGCCCAACGCCCGAATGGAAAACCCGGAGGCCGCCGCCCACGTCCGGATCGGCTGGTTCCGCTCGGTCTCGAACATCCCGCACGCCTTCGCGATCCAGTCCTTCGTGTCGGAGCTGGCGCATGCCGCCGGCCGCGACCCGAAGGAGTACCTGCTGGACCTGATCGGCCCGGCCCGGACAATCGACCCGACCTCGATCGGCGACGTCTGGAACCACGGCGAGGACCCGAAGCTCTACCCAATCGACACCGGCCGCCTGCGCGGCGTGATCGAGGCTGCCGCCAAGGGCGCCGGCTGGGGGCGGCAGATGCCCAAAGGCCGCGGCCTCGGCATCGCCGGCCACTACAGCTTCGTCACCTACACGTCGGTGGCGGCTGAGGTGGAGGTCGACGACAAGGGCCAGGTGAAGGTGCACGCCATCGACATCGCGGTCGATTGCGGTCCGCAGGTGAACCCGGAGCGCATCCGGTCGCAGATGGAAGGCGCGGTGGTCATGGGGATGGGGCTCGCCCTCACCTCCGAGATCACCTTCAAGCAGGGCCGGGCCGTGCAGAACAACTTCGACGGCTACGAGATCATCCGGATCGACGCCGCCCCGAAGGTGGTCCGCGTGCACCTAGTGCCGACCGGCTCCTATGACGGCCCGCTCGGCGGCGTCGGCGAACCCGGCGTGCCGCCGGTGGCGCCCGCCATCGCCAACGCGGTCTTCGCCGCCACCGGCCGGCGCGTGCGGCAATTGCCGATCCGCGACCAGCTCAGCGCCTGAACCGCATTCCACCGCGACGCGTTGGGGGACCGGGGACCTGATCCCCGGCCCCCCGCCATGAGAGAGTTCGACACGATGATGCGTCCCGCCATCTTCACGGTTTCCGTCACGGTGCCGCTGGCCCTGGTCCTGATGGCGGCCCCGGTCCTCGCCTCGCCCTGCTCGGACAAGATCGACGCCCTGTCGAAGCGTGTCACCGCGGAGGCGACCGCCTCGATCTCGGCCTCCACCAGCGGCCAGGGCAACGCCGCCAAGCGCGGCGGCGAGGGCGTGACCGGCACTGAGGGCCAGCGCGCCAACGAATCCCCGCAGGCCCCCCCGGAGAAGTCGGCCCAGGCCGGCGAGGGCGCGGATGCCGCCCAGCAGGCCAAAGTCGCGTTGGACGAGGCGCGCACCGCCGATTCCAAGGGCGACGCGAAGGGCTGCGAGGCCGGCGTGGCCCGGGCCGAAAGCCAGCTGAAGAAGGCGCCCTGAGGCGTCGGTCGCGGTACCGGGCCGGCGATCACGCGGGCCCGACCCCGCGACCGCGCCAACCCATCGTTCCGAGTTGCAGCTTTCGGCGGACCCGTCGTTCCCGGATCCGTTAGTCCGAGCGATGGTCTGCACCGTCGTTCCGGGGCGCCGGAGGCGGCCCCGGGATGACCGGGCGGGGCGGCTCGGATCATTCCTCCGGTCGGGGGACTGAAACCGAGCTTCCGCGTCCGGCGCGGCGTCGCCGCCCGGGCGGACGCCGCGAAACGCAGATGGGGATCGTGCCCGCTCCGGCGGCGGTTTCGCTCGTCTCGGAGGGGTCGGTCCCCGGCGGCGGGCGGTCGGGGCGGCGCAACGTCCGCCCCGCGATGCGGCCTCAGGCGGCCGCGGCGGCGAGCGCGTGGGGGTTGCCGTTCAGGCCGGCGCAGAGATCGTCGATCTCGGCGAGGTCGAGGGCGTCCCCGGCCCGGCCCGCGATGGTGTCGATCAGGTCGTCCTGGCGGGGGTCGAACGGATGTCCCTGCATCCGGTAGAATTGGTAATAGCGCAAAGCCGCCAGGACGGTGTCACGCTCGCGGTCGGTTACGGTGAAGTGCTGCATGGGTCTTCGTCTTCCCCTTGTGGCTTCAACGAACGCCCGGGCGGGCCGCGACGCCGAACCCGAGCTTGACCGTTGTAACCGGTGGGCAACGACCCGAACAGTTCTTGACAGCTCGCGCGGATGTGATTCGCATCATTTAAGAATTTGGTCCTCGCCCCGGAAACCCGGCCGCGAATAGAAAATCCGTTCGCCGGCAACGCGTTGCGGCCGCCGGGGCGGTCACAGGCCGAGATCGGCCAGGTAGCGTGGCAGGACCGTGCTCGCCGGCCCGTAGCGCGCGTCGTCGAACGCGTCGGCGTTGTCAGAGGGGTCCAGGTTGATTTCGCAGGTCGGAATCGTCAGCGCCCGGGCCTGCCGCACGTACCCGGCCGCCGGGTAGACCGCCCCCGAGGTGCCCACGGCCACGAACAGGTCGGCCGCGGCCAAGGCCGCCTCGATCGCGTCGCGGTGCATCGGCATCTCGCCGAACCAGACGATGTCCGGCCGCATCCGGCCCGCCGTCCCGCAGGCCGGGCAGGACGACGCCCGGTTCAGGTCGTCGCGCCAGGGCGTGACCGCCCCGCACGCGGTGCAGCGGGCCTTGAGCAGCTCGCCGTGCATGTGGATTACCGCGCGCGAACCCGCCCGCTCGTGCAGGTCGTCGACGTTCTGCGTGCACAGGAACAGGCGTCCGCCTCGCTTGGCGAGCCGCGCCTCGGCCCGAGCCAGGGCGACATGCGCGGCGTTGGGCTCCGCCCTCACGACGCCGCGGCGGCGATGGTCGTAGAAGTCGAGCACCGCATCGGGATCGGCGGCGTAGGCCTCCGGGGTGGCGAGCTTCATCGGGTCGAACCGCGCCCAGATCCCGCCGCGGTCGCGGAACGTGCCGAGTCCGCTCTCGGCCGACACGCCCGCCCCGGTCAGCACGAAGATGTTTCTGGGGGCGCTCATGCGGCGTGCTCCAGGGAATGGCCGGATCGGTCCGCAGGTTGGCTGCGCGGTTTCTTTCGCGGGTTTCGCAAGAGGGCGATCCTGCCGCTCGCTTCACCGCGTGGGAGACACGAAATGTCCGATGTTGCGTTGCTGGTCATCGACGTCCAGGAATCCTTCCGTCACCGGCCGTTCTGGAGCGAGGCGGACGTGCCGCTGTTCACCGAACGCCTCCAGGCGTTGATCGACGGCGCGGCGGCGCGCCGCATTCCGGTGCTGCAGGTGTTCCACGTCGCGGAGACGGGTCCGTTTGCGGTCGAGTCCGGCCATGTCCGCACCCTCGAGCCCATCGTGATCGCGCCGGCGGCCATGTTCCACAAGCGCCGGCACAGCGCGCTGGTCGATACGGGTCTCGCGGGCTGGCTGACGCAGCGCGGCATCCGCCGCCTGATCGTGTCCGGGATCCGCACCGAGCAATGCTGCGAGACCACCACCCGCCACGCCTCCGACAGCGGCTGGCAGGTGGACTACGTCACCGAGGCGACGCTGACCTTCGCGATGACCCATCCTGACGGCCGCAGCTTCAGCCCGGACGACATCAAGGCCCGCACCGAGCTGGTCCTGGTCGACCGCTTCGCCCGCATCGCCACGGTGGCGCAGGCGCTCGCCGGCCGGGACCTGCCGGTCGCCGCATGAGCGAGGCGGCGCGGCGCAGCATCCCGGTCTTGGTGGTCCTGCCGCCGCGCACCCTGCTGCTCGATCTCGCCGGCCCGGTCGAGGTGCTGCGGATCGCCGGGGCGGTGCAGGAGCGGGTCGCCTTCGCGGTCCGCTACGTGGCGCCGGATCCGTACACCCGCTGCTCAATCGGGCTGGCCCTGAGCGGCGCCGAGCCGCTGCCGGAGGCGGTCGCGCCCGGCACCGTGGTGCTCCTGCCCGGCGCGTCGTCCCGGGTGCTCGGCTGCGAGGCCGACCCGGACGACGCGGCGGCCGAAGCCCGGATCGTCGACTGGCTGCGCGGCGCGGTCCGGCCGGGCCACACCCTGGTCACGGTGTGCGAGGGCACGCTGATGGCCGCCCGCGCCGGGCTGTTCGACGGCTATGCCTGCACCACCCATCACGCGAGCTGCGCCCGGCTCGCCGCCCTGGCGCCCCGGGCGCGGGTGCTGGAGAACCGGCTGTTCGTGCAGGACCGGGATCGGTTCAGCAGCGCCGGCGTCACGGCGGGCGTCGACCTGATGCTCCGACTCGTCGCCGACTGGGCCGGCCCTGCCGCCGCGCTGGCGGCGGCCCGGACCCTGGTCGTCTACATGCGGCGCGGGCCCGACGACCCACAGCTCTCGCCCTGGCTGGAAGGCCGCAGCCATCTGCATCCGGTGGTGCACCGCGCCCAGGACGCGATCGCGGCCGAGCCGGCGCGCGACTGGTCCCCCGAGATCTTGGGCCGCCTCGCCGGGGCGAGCCCGCGCAACCTCGCCCGGCTGTTCCGGCTCCATGCCGGCATGACGGTGACCGACGCTGTCAACCGCGCCCGGATCGCGCTGGCCCGGGACCTGATCGCCCAGACCGACCTCGCCCTGGAGCAGGTCGCCGACCGCGTGGGCTTCGGCTCCGCCCGGCATATGCGGCGGGTGTGGGGCCGGTTCCACGCGGCCGCCCCCTCGAGCCTCAGAGCCAAAATCCCGGTTTCGAAAGGTCCGTGACCTTTCGCGGGTCCAGGGCGGAGCCCTGGGTGCCTCAGGGGCTCCGCCCCCGAACCCCTGCCGAAGGGCTGCGCCCTTCGGGAACCCATGACTTGGGCACTCTGGACCCCGCCGGACGGCTGTGCCCTCCTCGCGTCGCCCGAATCGGCGCGGACGATGCATCCGCCCGTCCCGACAGGCGCCTGCGGGCGCGGAGGAGAGCGCGTCATGCCCGAATTCGACCTGGCGATCCGCGGCGGCACCGTGGTCACGGCGAGCGACACGGTGCGGGCGGATGTCGGCGTGCGCGGCGGGCGGATCGTGGCTGTGGCCGAGGGCATTGCCGACGCCGCCCGGGTGATCGACGCCTCCGGGCTGCTGGTCCTGCCCGGCGGCATCGACAGCCACGTCCACATCGCCCAGGATCCCGGCCCCGGCATCGTCATGGCGGACGATTTCGCCAGCGCGACCCGGGCGGCGGCGGCCGGGGGCAACACCTGCGTGATGCCGTTCGCGGTCCAGCCCCGGGGCGGATCGCTGCGCGGCGCGGTGGATGCCTACCGGGCCAAGGCCGAGGGCCAGTGCCACGTCGATGTGGCGATCCACATGATCGTCTCGGACCCGAGCGAGGCGGTGCTCGGCCAGGAGCTGCCGGCGCTGGTGGCCGACGGCTACACCTCGTTCAAGGTGTTCATGACCTACGACGACCTAGTCCTGAACGACCGCCAGCTGCTGGACGTGTTCCACGTCGCGCGGCGGCAGGGCGCCCGGGTGATGGTCCACGCCGAGGGCTACGACGCGATCCGCTATCTCAGCGACCGGCTGGAGCGGGCGGGCGAGACGGCGCCCTACGGCCACGCCCTGTCCCGGCCCGAGGTGGTCGAGCGCGAGGCGGCGCACCGGGCGATCAGTCATGCCGAGCTGATCGACCTGCCGATCGTGATCGTCCACGTCTCCGGCCGCGAGGCCACCGAGCAGATCGCCTGGGCGCAGGCGCGCGGGCTGAAGATCCGGGCCGAGACCTGCCCGCAATACCTGACGCTGACGGCCGAGCACATGAAGGGGCTCGGGCTCGACGACCCGATGGCGGGCGCGAAATACGTCTGCTCGCCGCCGCCCCGGGACGACGCCAGCCAGGAGGCGGTCTGGTCCGGCATCCGGCGCGGGATCTTCGACGTGGTCTCCTCGGACCACTCGCCGTTCCGCTACGACGATCCACAGGGCAAGCTGAACCCGCGCGGCAGATCCTCGTTCCGCTGGATCCCGAACGGCATCCCGGGGGTCGAGACCCGGCTGCCGGTGTTCTTCTCCGAAGGCGTCTCGAAGGGGCGGATCAGCCTCAACCAGTTCGTCGCGCTCACCGCCACGAACCACGCCAAGCTGTACGGCCTGTATCCGCGCAAGGGCTCGATCGCCCCGGGCTTCGACGCGGACCTCACCCTGTGGGACCCGAACAAGCGCGAGACGATCCGCCAGGAGATCCTGCACCACGGCTCCGACTACACCCCCTGGGAGGGCTTTGCGGTCACGGGCTGGCCGGTGATGACGATCGCGGGCGGCCAGGTGATCGCCGAGGACGGCAAGGTCCTGTCCGAGCCGGGCCGCGGCCGGGTGCTCGACCGGGCGGTCGATCCGGCCGAGCGGCGGGGTGCGTGACGGCGACGCTGGCCCGCCGCTTGCGTGCCGTCTCCGGGGGAGCTTCGCATGAATGTCGAGCTGATCGGCCTGACCAAGCGCTACGGCGCGGCCACCGCGGTCGACGCCATCGACCTGAAGGTGCCGTCCGGGGCCTATTGCTGCCTGCTCGGGCCCTCCGGCTGCGGCAAGACCACGACGCTGCGGATGATCGGCGGCCACGAGCGCGCGAGCGCCGGCGACGTGGTGATCGGCCCGAAAGCCGTGGGCGACGCGACGCCGGCCGAGCGCGGCACCGCCATGATGTTCCAGAGCTACGCCCTGTTCCCGCATCTCGACGCGCGGGACAACGTCGCCTTCAGCCTGCGCATGCGCGGCGTCAGCAAGGCCGAGCGCCGGGCCAAGGCGATGGCGATGCTCGACCTCGTGCAGATGGGCCACCTCGCCGGGCGCCTGCCGGCCCAGCTCTCGGGGGGGCAGCAGCAGCGCGTGGCGCTCGCCCGCGCGCTCGTCACCGGCCCGAAGGTGCTGCTGCTGGACGAGCCGCTCTCGGCGCTGGACCCGTTCCTGCGGGTGCGGATGCGGGTCGAGCTGAAGCGGATCCAGACGGAGCTCGGGCTCACCTTCATCCACGTCACCCACAGCCAGGAGGAGGCGATGGCGCTCTCCGACCTTGTGGTGGTGATGAATGCCGGCCGGATCGAGCAGGCCGCTGACCCGCGCGCCGTGTTCGAGCGGCCGGCCACCGCCTTCGTGGCCCGGTTCATCGGCGGCCACAACGTGATCCGCCTGCCGGACGGGATGATCGCCGTGCGGGCCGACCGGATGCGGCTGGGCGCCGAGGCCGGCCCGGAGGCCCTGCCGGCCCGGGTGGTCGCGGTCGAGTACCAGGGCACCAGCGTCCATGTCGGGCTCGACGCGGACGGGCTGGAGCGGGCGCCCGACAACTCGGCCGCCCTGACCGCCGTGCTCAGCGATGCCGCCTTCGCGGCCCGCCCGCTCCGGCCGGGCGACACGGTCCCGGTCGGCTGGGACGAAGCCGCAGCCCACCGCCTCGACGCGTAGACCTTTGGAGACGACCATGGATCCGTTCTCGAAGCCGAGCCGGCGCACGCTCCTGAAAGGCGCCGCGGCCCTGGCGGCGACGCCGGTGACCGGCTTCCCGGCCGTGCACGCGGCCGAGCCCGTGACTCTGCGCTACCTCGGCACCGCGGTGAGCCAGTCGGCGGACATCGCCCGGAAGGTGAAGGAGGATCTGGGTATCACCCTCGAGTACATCCCGGTGGTGACCGACGAGGTGACCAAGCGGGTGGTCACCCAGCCGAACTCGTTCGACCTGGTCGACACCGAGTATTTCAGCCTCAAGAAGATCATCCCGTCGGGCAACCTGGGCGGCCTGGACGCCAGGCGGATCGCGCTCGCCGACAAGATCTCTTCGGTGTTCACCAAGGGCGAGGTGGCCGGCAAGCGGATCGGCGACCAGGGCACCGCGCCCAAGAAGGTGTTCTACCTCGAGGGTCAGGCCGCCAAGACCTTCGCGTCCGCGCCGACCGAGTGGCTGACCCTGATCCCGACCACCTACAACGCCGACACGCTGGGCATCCGGCCCGACCTGATCAAGCGGCCGGTGGAGAGCTGGAAGGATCTGCTCAACCCCGAGTTCAAGGGTAAGGCGTCGATCCTGAACATCCCGTCCATCGGCATCATGGACGCCGCCATGGTGGTGGAGGCCACCGGCGACTACACCTACGGCGACAAGGGCAACATGACGAAGCCCGAGATCGACCGCACCATCAAGGTGCTGATCGAGGCCAAGCGCGCCGGCCAGTTCCGGGCCTTCTGGCAGGACTTCAACGAATCCGTGAACCTGATGGCGTCCGGCGAGACGGTGATCCAGTCGATGTGGTCGCCCGCCGTGACCAAGGTGCGGGCGCAAGGGGTGCCCTGCACCTACCAGCCGCTCAAGGAAGGCTACCGCGCCTGGGCCCAGGGCTTCGGCATCCCGAAGACCCTGAGCGGCCGCAAGCTCGACGCCGCCTACGCGTTCATCAACTGGTTCCTCTCCGGCTGGGCCGGGGCCTACCTCAACCGCCAGGGCTATTATTCCGCGGTGCTCGAGACCGCGCAGGCGAACATGCAGCCCTACGAGTGGGCGTTCTGGATGGAGGGCAAGCCCGCCGAGAAGGACATCCTGGGCCCGGACGGCACCCTGATCGAGAAGGCCGGCGCCACCCGCGACGGCGGCTCCTTCGACCAGCGCATGGGCTCGGTCGCCTGCTGGAACGCCGTGATGGACGAGAACACCTACATGGTGCGCAAGTGGAACGAGTTCATCGCCGCGTGAGCGCCGTGCCTGGCCCCTTCTCCGCCCCGGCTCTCGGGCTTGCCCGAGAGCTGGCCCCCTCCCCCCTCTGCGGGGGAGGGTGGCCCGCGAAGCGGGTCGGGAGAGGGGAGCGCCGTATCCGGAAAAGTCGCGACGGGCGTGAAACCCAGAACCGTCGCGCCGCCCCTCTCCCCCCCTGCTGCGCAGGGTACCCTCCCCCGCGGAGGGGGGAGGGAGAGGCGCGCGGGTCGGAGGCCGTCCGGTGAACGACCTCACCCTCCCCCGCCCCGCCGAAACCGTCGCCGCACCGGTCGCGGCCGCCCCCCGGGCCCGGCGCCGCAGCCTCGCCTACCTCCAGGCGGCGCCGCTGGGCCTGGTGTTCCTGGTCTTCCTGGTGGTGCCGCTGCTGCTCACCGCCGTGGTGTCGTTCTGGGAGTACAACGAGTACGCGATCACCCCGGCGCTGACCCTGCAGAACTACGCCGACCTGTTCGACGGCTGCCTGTCGGCCGACCTCTGCACCACGATCCGGACCTATCTCTCGACGCTGAAATTCGTCGCCCTGACGCTGGCGATCACCCTGCCGCTGGGCTTCTCCATCGCCTACTTCCTGGCCTTCCACGTCCGCTCGGACACGGTGCGGATGGGCCTGTTCCTGCTCTGCACGATCCCGTTCTGGACCTCGAACGTGATCCGCATGATCTCGTGGATCCCGCTGCTCGGGCGCAACGGCCTGGTCAACGACACGCTCCGCAGCCTCGGGCTGATCAGGGCGCCGATCGAGGGCCTGCTCTATTCCGATTTCGCGGTGGTGCTGGCCTTCGTGCACCTCGACACGGTGTTCATGATCGTGCCGATCTTCAACAGCCTGGCCCGGATCGACCGGTCGCTGATCGAGGCGGCGCGGGATTGTGGCGCGTCCGGGTTCCAGACCCTCTGGAACGTGGTGCTGCCGCTGACCAAGCCCGGCATCGCCATCGGGTCGATCTTCGTGGTCACGCTCGTGATGGGCGACTTCGTCACGGTCGGCATGATGGGCGGCCAGCAGATCGCCAGCGTCGGCAAGGTGATCCAGGTGCAGATGGCCTACCTGCAATTCCCGGCCGCCGCCGCCAACGCGGTGGTGCTGCTCGCCGCCGTGCTGCTGATGATCCTCGGGCTCACCCGGATGATCGACCTGCGCAGGGAACTCTGAGGATGGAGCTGTAGGATGGACCGGCCGCGCGGCTTCGCCTTCTACGGGCTCGCCGGGATTTTCTGCCTCTACGTTCTGTTCCTGTACGGGCCGACCCTGACGATCCTCACCCTGAGCTTCCAGGGCCCGTCCGGCGGCCTGACCTTCCCGATGAACGGGGTCTCGACCCACTGGTTCGCCAAGCTGTGGGAGGGGGTCGGCGTCGTCGACATCTGGGCGGCGCTGCGGCGCTCGCTGATACTCGGGCTGGTGGTGATGGCGCTCACCGTCACCCTCGCGTTCTACGCCGGCCTCGCCTTCCGCAAGGGGTTCGCCGGCGCCGGCCTGGTCTTCGCCCTGGCGGTGTCGAGCCTGATCGTGCCCTCGATCGTGGTCTCCCTCGGGATCGGTCTGGAGTTCCGGCTGCTGGACGACGCGGTCAAGGCGCTGGCCGAGGCCACGGGCTGGGGATTCCTGCAGGACCACGGCACGTTCATGGGCCTCTTCACGTCGGCACTGGGGGCGCACCTGACCTGGACGCTGCCTTTCGGGCTGCTGATCATGTTCGCGGTGTTCAACCGGTTCAGCCCCGCCTACGAGGAGGCCGCCCGCGACCTCGGCGCCACCGGGGCGCAGACCCTGCGGCACGTGGTGGTGCCGATCCTGGCCCCGGCCCTGGTCGGCGTCGCGCTGTTCGGCTTCACCCTGTCGTTCGACGAGCTCGCCCGCACCAGCCAGGCGATCGGCGGCCGCAACACCCTGCCGCTGGAGCTGCAGGGCCTCACCACCACGGTGACGACCCCGGAGATCTACGCGCTCGGCACCACCACGACGGCGTTCTCCGCCCTGGTGATCGGCACCGCGCTCGGTTTGACCGTGTGGCTGCAGCGGCGCCGGGCCCGGCGGGCGCTCGCAGGGCTGCGGCCGTAAGGGGGTCGGTTGGACGGGCGGTCTGTTGCCGGTTGAAGCGCGGCCCTTTCCCGGACGCCTGGCCCGGACGCCTGGAACGTCAGTGGACGGCGATCCGGGACCTCGCAGGCCGTGCGCCGCGCAAGCGGCACCATCGAGACGCGGCGTTGCCGCGAAGGGACGCCTCGCGTCGTCCTGTGCTGGGTCCCATTCCGCTGACGCCGCATGCGCTCGGGACAAGGGGCGACGCCCGCATGGCAACGCTCTGCGAGTCAGTTTCCGTGGAGCCGGAATCTGCGACCATCACGCGTCAAGCTTGGCAGCGTTCATCCGCTCGGCGTGGTGGGCGCGCAACGCGGCGAAGACTTCAACGGCAGGAATCGCCGGCCGGGCCGCCAATCGGCCTCGGGCATGTCGACCCGCGATGCTGCCAAGGTGCGAGCGACAGCGCACCGAACATTGCCAATCCGCCCCCATCCGTGTATGCGCACCGCGCGCCCTCCGACACCCTTGGAGGCAGGGGCGCACCGGGAAGGTCACAGCCGTCCGCGTCGGGCGGCTTTTTCGTTTTCCGGGTCCAGCCATCATTTGAAGGATCACGCCATGAGCGCAGTCAAGACGCTTGAGGCCGTGGCACGCGACCGGGTCGGCAAGGGGGCCGCCCGGGCCGTTCGTCGCCAGGGTCAAGTTCCCGCCGTCGTGTACGGAGGCGGCCAGCCGCCGCAATCCATCGCCATCGACCTCGTCCGCGCGCGGACCCTGATCTATGCCGGCGGGTTCAAGACCACGCTGTTCGAGATCAAGGCCGGCGGCAAGACCGTCCGGGCGATCCCGCGCGACTTCCAGCTCGACCCGGTCTCCGGCGTCCCGCTGCACGTCGACTTCCTGCGCGTCGTCTCCGGTCAGACCGTGACCGTCGAGGTGCCGGTGCACTTCGTCAACGAGGACGCGGCCCCCGGCATCAAGAAGCTCGGCGGCACCCTCAACATCGTCGCCCACACCCTGACCCTCGAGGTCGCCGCCGACCAGATCCCGGACGCGATCGAGGTCGACCTGACCGGCCGCCAGATCGGCGACGTGATCCACGTCTCCGACGTCAAGATCCCGGCCGGCACGCATACCGGCGAGCCGACCGATCCGGTCGCCAACATCGTGCCGCCGACCGTGCTGGGCGCCGAGGTCGAGGCCGAGGAGGCCGCGATCGCCGAGGCGCAGTCGGCCGAGGCCGCCGAGGAGAAGGCCGAAGAGGCCGCTGCCGAGGACGAAGAGAAGAAGGACGGCGAGGAGGCCTGAGCCTCGTCGCATCCCGCGTCGCGTCGAGAGCCCCGGTCTCCGCCGGGGCTCTCTTCGTTTCCGGGGAAGCTCACCGCCAAATCCAGGGTTCCCGAAGGGGTCGACCCTTTGGGCGGAGTTCGGGGGCGGAGTTCGGGGGCGGAGCCCTCGAGATGCCAGGGCTCTCCCCTGGGCCCGCAAAGGGTCTCGACCTTTTGAAACCAGGACTTTTTCTACGGATACAGCCGCGACCGGCTCCAGCCGTCGCCGGTCCGGGTGAAGCGGACCCGGTCGTGCAGGCGGTAATCGCCGTTCTGCCAGAACTCGAGCGACACCGGGGCGATGCGGAAGCCGGTCCAGTGCTCGGGCCGGGGGATCGGACCGTCCTCGTAGCGGGCGGCGAGATCCTGCACCTCGGCCATCAGCGTGGCGCGGTCGACGAGCGGGCGCGATTGCCGGCTGGCGATGGCGCCGAGACGGCTCTCCCGGCGGCGGCTCTCGAAATAGGCATCGGCCTCCTCCGGCGTCACCGGCGAGACCGGCCCCCGGGCGCGGACCTGCCGGCGCAGGCTCTTCCAGTGCAGGACCAGGGCAGCCTGCGGGTTCTGCGCCAGCTCCTCGCCCTTGGCGGATTGGAGATTGGTGTAGAACACGAAACCGTGCGCATCGAAGCCCTTCAGCAGCACCATGCGCACGTCGGGAAGCCCGTCCGACCCCGCGGTAGCCAGCGCCATGGCGTTCGGATCCTCCGGCTCGGCGGCCTGGGCCTCGCGCATCCAGGCGTCGAACAGCGCGACGGGGTCGTCGCTGAGGGTAAAGTCCGAGGTCGGGGCAACCGCGCCGGCGCTCGGGTCATCGGTCCTTAACTGATCCACGGCAAGACTCCTGCCTGCCGCGTCCAGGGCCTGAGGGGGCCACCGACATCGGCATGTTCGGTCGAGCGGATAGCCCGTCGTGAGTCAGGTGTAATGCGGCGATGCGCGTGTAAAGAGCCAAGCCGACGGTTGCGCGCCCCTGTGGCGATGACGGCCGTGTCGCTGGCGATGCTCCTGTGCAGCTGCAGTCAGCCGCTGCTGGTGTTCCGCGGCGAGCCCGCTGCGGCGAACCCGCCCGTGGCCGAGGAGCCCGTGGTCACCGGCAGCATCGAGAAACGGCCCGCGAGCTTCGGCAGCGATCTCGGCGAGGAGGATTGGCGGCGCGCCCGGGCGGCGCTGTCGGTCGCCCTCGATCCGCAGGGTAACGGCCGGCCGGTGAAGTGGGACAACCCGGAGACCGGGCTGCACGGCGCGGTCAACCCGACCGGCTTGCCTTACGTGGCCGACGACCTGATCTGCCGCAACTTCCTGGCCTCGGTCATCGGCCCGGGCCGCAGCCGCTTCGTGCGCGGCACCGGCTGCAAGCCGTCTGGCGGCCATTGGACGCTCAAGCGGGTCCGGTCCGCCGCATCGGAGCGATCCTGACGCGCGCGCGTCGCTCCTGACGTCGGACGGGAGCGGGGCCGTGCAACCGGCAGCGTCGATCCCGCATGTCCCGCGCGGGCTTTGACGTTCCCGCATCCCCGCATCGCGTTCGGGGCGTCCGTACACGGAAGAGCGACGCTTTCAGCGAGCGGGCGCCAATACGCATCCCCTCGCTCGGTGCGCGGGGAGGTGCGCGGGGAGAAGGGAGCCCGCGCTTCGTCCAAGGTCTGCGAAGCCCCTCTCCTGCACGGGCGCAGGACTACCCCACCGGAGAATGGGCCCGTCGCGGCCTGGGGAGGCGCTACAGACCCGTACGATCGCCGAAAACGGCTCGATCGGCCCGTGGGCCGAACCCGTCCTCAGTACGGGTAGCCGTAATACGGCCGCATGCGCAGGCGCGGCTGGGCGGCCGGCGGGGTGGCGGCGCGGGCCGCGGCCTCCGGATCGTAGGCGCGGATATACGGGTCCAGGGCGGGGTCGCGGTAATTGCCGTTGTTGACCCCGGCGGAGCGGTCGTTGCCGCTCAGCGCCGCATAGGGCGAGAGGCCGCTGCCGCTGTCGCCACCGCCACCACCACCGCCGCCCCAGGCGAAGGCCGCGCTCGGGAGGCCGATGAGCAGAGCCGCCGCCAGCGGCATCGTCAGCGTCTTGCGCGTCATGTCGTGTCTCCGCATCACATCCAACGGGCGAACCGTTCAGCCGATCCGCGAGTTCCCGAACGGCCCCGGGGATCACCGCGCGGCATGGTATCACGGCTGCGTAACGGTGGGTTATCGCGATGCGGTCGAGGCAGGCTCCCGCGTTCATCAACAGACTCCGCGCGGATTAACCGCTTAGCGCGGAGAACCTGCGACGAGACTTGTTTGATCGTGCTACGGAGCGATAGCATTCGTGCGTGCGACAACCGTATCGTCGGCTGTCTTCGCGCTTGTTCGGGAACTGGATTCGCGGTGAGCGTCGCTACGGGATTCGACACGCCGCGCGGGTGCGTCTGATGGAGCGGGCGATCGGAGGCGCCGACGGGCCGGCCCCCGGGGTCGGCCGCGGGCCGGTCTGGCCGGAGCCCCGGGCGGCCGCCCCGCGCCCGGTCCTGCTGCGGATCGCCGTGCGGCTCGACCGCCGGACCCTGCGCGGCTGGCACATCCGCCTCCTCGACCAGCTCGGACAGGGTCTTGGCCGGCGCGTCCGGGTCGCCTGGGTCGCGGGCGCGCAGGGGCTGCCGCCCAATGCCGAGTTGCTGTTCCGCCTGGAGGCGGCGATCCACGGCCTGCCCCGGCCGGGCCTGGCCACGCCGGCCGAGCCGGTGGCGCTGGCCGCCTACGGGGCGGACGCTCCGGCGGAGGACGCCGACCTCGTCCTCGACCTGTCGGGCGGGACGGACGATCCCGCCGTCACCGCCCCCCCGGTCTGGCGGCTCGATTTCGACGGGATGCCGGGCGAGGCCGGGCTGCTCGCCGCCCTGTTCGCCGGCAACGCGCCGGTGGCGGCCCTGCGCGGTTCGGACGGTGCCCCGGTGGCGGTCGGGCGCCTCGGCGCGGAATCCCACACGGTGATGCTGGCCGCGTTCGAGGATTACCTCGCCCGGACCATCACGCTGATCGCCGCCGCCCTGGACGGCGCCGCCTCGACGCACCTGCCGGACGGGTCCGGGGCGGCGCTGCAACCGGCGTCGCGCTTCGACCTCGACGGCCTCGGCGTCAGCCGGCGCGCCGCCGGCGGCCTGGCCCGGCAGGTCGCCCGCCGGCTCTACGCGCTCTGCTTCCACCGCCCGCAATGGCGGGTCGGCTGGCGCCGCGTCGTCGGCCCGGACCTGATCGATCTGCGCCGCCACCCCGAGGGCGGCTGGACCGACCTGCCCGACGACGGGCGGCGCTTCTACGCCGACCCGTTCGCGATCGCGCATGGCGGGTCGGTCACCCTGTTCGTCGAGGAATTCGACTATCGCCGCGGCAAGGGCGTGATCTCGGCCCTGAGCTTCGACGCGTCCGGGCCGCGCGGCCGTCCGGAGCCGGTTCTGGAGCTCGACACCCACCTGTCCTACCCGTTCGTGTTCGAGGCGGACGGGGCGGTCTGGATGATCCCGGAATCCCACGCCTCGGGCACGATCGACCTCTATCGGGCGACCGCCTTCCCGGGGGGCTGGGTGCACGAGGCGGTGCTGGTCGACCACGTGGTGGCGGGCGACGCCACGCTGCTGCACCACGAGGGGCGCTGGTGGATGTTCGCCACGGTCCGGGCGGGCGGGGGTAGCTATTCCGACACCCTCCACCTCTGGCACGCGCCGCATTTCCGCGGCCCCTGGACGCCGCACCCGCGCAACCCCGTGCTGATCGATGTCGGCTCGGCCCGGGCGGCGGGACCGATCGTGGCCCGCGACGGCGCCCTGATCCGGCCGGTGCAGGATTGCCGCCAGGGCTACGGCGCGGCGCTCGGCCTCGCCCGGATCCTGCGCCTCGACGGGGACGGCTACGAGCAGCGCGTGGAGACGCGCCTCGGCCCCGGGGCGGCCTGGCCCGGCTCGCGCCTGCACATGCTGAGCGCGGCCGGCGGCTTCGAGTTCATCGACGGCTCGCGCCGGGCCCGGGCGCGGCTGCTGGGGTGATCAGGGCCACGTCGCCAGCGCCCGGATCGACCGCGCGCTGCCGGACCCGAGCAACGCTTCCAGCAGAGCCACGCGCTGGCCCGCGATGACGCTCTTGAACACAGCGACTGAACGCCGTGCGCGCCCTCGACTGACGAAGGTCGAAACTCTCAGCTGGTCGCGATCAAGCCGCGTCAGGATAGGCCGGACGGCACATCCATGCGCCGATGCAGGATGCGGATGACATCGATCACGGCACCTGTCTGCCGGTAGACTATGACATGCGATCCGACCGCGTATCGAGATAGCCGGCGCGGATCTCGACGGTGCAGCCGACCTTCGCGCCGGTGGCAAGTTCGCCGGCCACGTCCACGATCCTCCGATGGTAGCGATCGGCTTGGTCTGGTGACCACAGCCCGAACGCGTAGCGCCAGATCTCTTCCCGGTCGGCACGTGCCAGGGGGGGTGAACCGGGCGCCGGGGCTAGCGGCCATACTCGGCCGGCATCGCCTGCAGGAACGCGGGACTGTCCAGTTCCTCCGCGGGACCGGACCGTTCCCCGGCGACAAGGGCTGCTCGAAGCGCGGTGACCTTCATCTCATGCTCTTCGAGCAGGCGCAGACCCGCGCGAACGACCTCACTGGCCGATCCGTAGCGCCCGTCGGTGACCTGACGATCGATGAACCCGGCAAAATGGTCCCCGAGCGAGACGGATGTGTTCTTCGCCATGGCAGCCCCCTGATACCAGAGGATACCATATTTTGGTATCGGACGCGCAGGGTACCGGACGGCCCCTCATGAGCCCGCATCCCCGCCGACCGAAAAGCCCGCTTGTGCCGATTGGCACCCCCGCGCATCTCGCATCGCGGCGCCGCGCACGCTAAGCCGGGCCTGCGCCCACGAACCCGAAGCCATCCGCCGAGAAGACCTGCATGGCGAGTCCCGTCGAACATGCGAGCTTCCTGCCGCCGGTCCTGACCTTCCTGGCGGCCGCGGTGATCGGCGTGCCGGTGTTCCGGCTGATCGGCCAGAGCGCGGTGCTCGGATACCTAGTCGCCGGCGTGCTGATCGGCCCGTCCGGCCTGTCGCTGATCGCCGAGCCCGAAACCGCGGCGAGCGTCGCCGAGATCGGCGTGGTGCTGCTGCTGTTCATCGTCGGGCTGGAGCTGCACCTGTCGCAGCTGGTCTCGATGCGGCGGGACATCTTCGGCCTCGGCGCGGCGCAGCTCGTGGCCTGCGCGCTGGTGCTCGGCGGCGTCGGGCTGGCCGCCGGGCTCAGCCTCGGGGCGGCCACGGTGATCGGCATCGCGCTGGCCCTGTCGGCCACCGCGGTGGCGCTGCAGCTCCTGGAGGAGCGGGGCGACCTCGGCAGCGCCTATGGCGGCCGCGCCTTCGCGGTGCTGCTGTTCCAGGACCTCTCGGTGGTCGGCATCCTGGCGCTGATGCCGCTCTTGGCCACGGCCGGCGGCGGGGCCGGCGGTCCCTGGCTCGGGGCGGCGGCGATGTCCACTGGCAAGGCGGTGGCGGCGATCCTGGCGGTGGTGCTGGTCGGCCGCTACGGCCTGAACCCGTTCTTCCGGCTGCTGGCGGCCAGCGGCGCCCGCGAGGTGCTGACCGCGGCGGCGCTGCTCGTGGTGCTCGGCACCGCGCTGCTGATGGAGCAGGTCGGCCTGTCGATGGCGATGGGCGCGTTCCTGGCCGGCATCCTGCTCGCCGAATCGAACTTCCGCCACCAGCTCGAGGCCGAGATCGAGCCGTTCCGCGGCATGCTGCTCGGCCTGTTCTTCATGAGCGTCGGCATGTCGATCGACGGCAGCCTGGTGCGGGAGGTCTGGCCGGCCCTGTTCGGGGCGACGCTGGGGGCGATCCTGGTCAAGGTCGCGCTGGTCGCCGGCCTGTTCCGGCTGTTCGGCTCGGACACGCTCGGGGCGCTGCGCGGTGCGGCTGTGCTGGCGCCGGCGGGCGAGTTCGCGTTCGTGCTGCTGCCGCAGGCGGAGGATCTCGGGCTCACCGGCCCGACGGCGACGCGCTTCGCGGTGGCGCTGGCCGCGCTCACCATGCTGATCGGGCCGATCGCCGCCAAGGGCCTCGACAAGCTGATCGAGCGCCGCACCGCCCGCGGGCAGCCCGACGTGTCGGAGCCCTCCGCGGAGCTGGCCGAGAGCGGCGAGGCCCGGGTGCTGGTGATCGGCTTCGGCCGGTTCGGTCAGGTGCTGACCCAGGTGCTGCTCGCCGAGGGCATCCCGGTCACCGTGATCGACAAGGACGTGGAGCAGCTGCGCGCGGCCTCGCGCTTCGGCTTCCGGATCTATTACGGCGACGGCACACGGCTCGACGTGCTGCGCGCCGCCGGGATCGGCCGGGTCGAGCTGGTCTGCATCTGCGTCGACGACCGCGCCGGGGCGCTCAAGATCGTCGACATCGTGCACGAGGAATTCGCCAGCGTGCGCACCTTCGTGCGGGCCTACGACCGCCTGCACGCCGTCGAGCTGATGAACCGGGACGTCGACTTCCAGATCCGCGAGACCGCGGAATCCGCCCTCGCGTTCGGGCGGGCGGCGCTGGAGGGGCTCGGCCTGTCCCCGGAGGTGGCCGCGGCCCGGGCCGAGGACGTGCGCAAGCGCGACATCGCCCGCCTGGTGCTGCAGCAGGCGGGCGCCCTGCCGGACGGCGCCGGCTGGATGCGCGGCGCCGCCGCGGGGCTGAAGCCCGAGCCGCTGACCGAGCCGGTCCGCCCGGCGCGCGCCTTGAGCACCGAGACCCGCGACCTGATCGGCAACGACCGGCGCGAGGCGGCCGAGCGGGTCCTGGACAAGCCCGCCCTCGCCCCGCAGGAGCCCGACGCGCCCGGAGCCGACGGCGAGGGTGAGGCCGAGGGCGAGCCGGAATCCGAGCTGGAATCGGAAGGCAGCGCCCGGGATGCATGAGCGTCCCGATGCCTGACGGCCTGCCCCCGGCCCCGGCGGGCCGGTTCGTCAGCGGCTCGATCCTCCGGCACGTGGTCGTGATGGCCGCCACCGGCTCCGTGGGGCTGATGGCGATCTTCGTGGTCGACCTGCTGTCGCTGTTCTACGTCTCGAAGCTCGGCGACCCGAACCTCACCGCGGCGATCGGCTTCGCGGCGATCGTGCAGTTCTTTGCCACCGCGGTGAATATCGGCCTGATGATCGCCGCCGGCGCGCTGGTGGGCAAGGCGGTGGGCGCGGGCGACCGGGCGGCGGCACGGCGCCTGTCGAGCTCGGCGCTGGGGTTGGGGAGCCTGGCCGCGGCCGTCATCGCGGCGCTGATCTTCGCCCTGTCGGACCCGCTGCTGAGCCTGATCGGCGCGCGCGGCGAGGCGCTGCGGGTGGCGGGGCTGTTCCTGGCCATCACGCTCCCGTCGAACCTGCTGCTCGCCGCCGGCATGCTGTTCACCGGCCTGCTCCGGGCGGTCGGCGCGGCCCGGCAGGCCATGCTGGTGACGCTGGCGGGCGCCATCGTCACCGCGGCGCTCGATCCGCTGCTGATCTTCGGCGCCGGCCTCGGCGTCGAGGGCGCGGCGATCACGGTCTGCGTGGCGCGGGCGACCTTCGTGGCGGTGGGCCTGCGCGGGGTCATGCGGCACCATCTGCTCGGCCTGCCGCGGGTGGCCGACATGGTCGCCGATGCGCCCGTGCTGGCGGCGGTCGCCGGGCCGGCGGTGCTGACCAACCTCGCGCCCTCGGTGGCGAGCGCCTTCCTGGCCCGGCTCTTTGCCGGCTACGGGGCAGACGCGGTGGCGGCCGCCGCCGTGATCGACCGGCTGACCCCGGTGGCCTTCGGGGGCCTGTTCGCCCTGTCGGGGGCGATCGGCCCGATCCTGGCGCAGAACTGGGGCGCGGGCCGGTTCGACCGGATGCGCGGGGTGCTGCGCGAGGCGGTCCGGGTGACGCTGGTCTACGTGGCCGTGGTCTGGCTGCTGCTGGCGCTCGCCCGCGAGCCCCTGGCGTCCCTGTTCGGGCTGCAGGGCGTGGCGCGCGACCTGTTCGGCTTCTTCTGCCTCGCCGGCGGGGCGATCTGGTTCTTCAACGGGCTGCTGTTCCTCGGCAACGCCGCGTTCAACAACCTCGGCTTCCCGGTCCGCTCGACCCTGCTGAACTGGGGCCGGGCGACGCTGGGCACCGTGCCGCCCGCGATGCTCGGCGCCGCGCTCTACGGCCCGCGCGGGGTGGTCGCCGGGATGGGCCTCGGCTCGCTGGTCTTCGGCATCCTCGGCATCCTGCTCGCCCGCCGCACCGTCGACCGGCTGGAGGCGCGGGGCGGGCGCGTGCCGCAGCCGCAGCCGGCGCAGAACGCCCCGCCGCTGCCGGCCGGCCACCCCCATCCCGGGCCGGTGAGCTGAGCCCGGAGGCGCCCGGTCCGGCGCGGAATACCGCCCGATCGTCCGGGGCGGGCCGATCTGAGCACAAGTTCCTCTCGCGGGAACTGGTATTTCGCCGCGCAACCGGTCACCATGCCCCGTCTCGGCCGGTTCGACCGGGACGGGGACGAGGCGTCATGTTCAACCCGCTCGAGATGTTCCAGGCCCAGGGCGAGGCCGGGATCCAGGCGATGGCCCAGCAATTCGGCCTGAGCCCCGAGCAGACCGCCCGCGCCTTCGAGGCCTTGATGCCGGCCCTGACCCTCGGGCTCCAGCGCGGCGCCGGCCTCGACCCGAGCAGCTTCGCCCGGATGTTCGGGATGCCCGAAGCCGCCCGCGCCGCCGCGCCCCAGGGCCTCGAAGCCCTCACCCAGATGTTCGGCTCGGCCCCGCTGATGCAGGCGGTGCTGCGCCAAGCCTCCGCCACCAGCGGCGTCGGCGCCCAGGTGCTGCGCCAGATGCTGCCGATGATGGCCGGCGCCGTGGTGACGAGCATCGTCCACGTCATGCTCAACCCGCCGCAGGCCGAGCCCGCGCAGGCCCGGCCGGCCGCGCCCCCGCCCCCCGTGCCGTTCCCGTTTGGCCCGGCCTGGGGCGAGATGGCCAAGGCGTTCATGCCCGGCGCCACCGCGGCCCCGGCCCCGCCGCCGAAGCCCGCCCCCAAGTCGGCCGGGGAAAAGGCCGGCGAGGCGGGCTCCGCGATGATCGAGCAGATGATGCGCACCGGCGCCGAGGTGCAGGGCAACAACATCCGGGCGATGCAGGAGCTGTTCGAGACCTTCTGGCCGTCGTCGGGACAACCCGCGGCTCCGGCCCCGCCGAAGCCCGAGCCGAGCCCGCCGAAGCCCCGGCGCGGCCGCGGCCCCGAGGGCGGGACCGGTTGACGCGCGGTCGGCGATACGGCGCCGGTTGACCCGGTGCGGCCGGGACGCATCTCCCGCGGCGAAGGAGATGCCCCGATGACCGACCACCTGACCGCCTGGGACGCCCGCGCAGAGACCGTCGCCGCCAACGGCGTCGCCAAGCGCACGATCCCGGGTGCCGGGGCGAGCCTCGTGCGGGTCGTGGTGCCCGCGGGCGTCTCGGCGGGGCGCCACAGCCACGATCACGAGCAGTTCGTGCAGGTGATCTCCGGCTCCGGATTCCTCGAGACCGAGCAGGGCCGCACGCCGTTCGCCGCCGGCAGCGTGTTCCATTTCCCCGCCGGGACGTGGCATGCCGCCGCGTTCGAGACCGAGACCGTGCTGGTGGAGACGAATCTTTCAGCGCAGGGCTGAGAGGAATACGTTTCGGGAATCCCATCCAAGGCACGGCCGGTCAGGCGACGCGCTCGAGAACAGGTCTCCGTCAGGGCACGGTTCTGTTCTGGATCATCCTGCTCCCCCGTTAAGCCGCTTCTCCAGATCCTCGGCGGCGGGCACCGTGTCGCGCGCGTACTCGACCGCCTGATCGGCGGTCAGCAATCGGCCCTCCTGCGGATAGAAGGCGAGCCCTCCGACCAGCTTCACGCAGGCCGCGATCGCAATCAGTGCACCGATCGATTCTGAGATGGCACCGAAGCTGAAGGCATACACGCAAGGCCAAGAGCCACCGAAATCAATCTCTGCATAGGTTTCGGTCAGATCCGACAACGGGATGACTGAGCATTCGAAGCCCGTCTCCCGACCTTTCCGCATCGCCGGCAGATGTCCCGACGAAGCAGGGGGGATCTTTTCTGAGCCCAGCCGCAGATCAAAGCCAAGCGCGTCAATGGCAGCCTGCCACTCCGATCTGCTGGTGAGCGGTCGCGGGCATAGCGCATACGCTTCCATACTCATGCGTCACCAACTCCGACCCGAACAGCAACCGAGAAATGGCTTTTCACTGAAATACCCCGAAGAAGATGAATCTCGATAACCGGAATGCTTTCGTCGACGCCCGCACCCGTTCTCAATGCGCGAACGCGATTTGGCGATAGTCCTTCTTCACCGGTCTTGATGTCCCAGATTGCCCTGATTGGCGCGGCGCTGGTTCGACCATCCCGGAGAAGCACATCCGTGCGTATGCTTCCTGAAAAACCGTGCCGAACGACGTCACCGGCGACGAAACTCTGCTCGACACCGTCCCGGCCAATACCGGGAAGATCCAATTCACGCAGCCGCGCTGCCAGCTTCGCATGGATCTGAAGACCGTATAAAAACCCCTCTCCAGGCTCCGTGCTCTCGACGACGTCCTTGAGAACATCGAGAAGCTCATCCGTCTTCGCGTCGATCCGAGCATCGCCCGTTCGGTCCCTTCGAACGACGGTCAGCGAGCCGTTCCCTCCGCACCATCGGCCATTGCAGTCGCGCGGCTGATCGGGTCTGAATCCGGCTTTGATGTCTAGAAGGCGAAGGGCAATGAAAGCCAGACTGAGACGAAGTTCTGCGATGGCATACGCTAAGGTCGGATCCTGGTCATGACTTCACATGGCGCTGCTGCCCATCACGTTCGTTCTTGTTTTATTCCATGATTATTTTCCTGATGTCAAGCGATTCTGGGCGCTTCTAGGATCGCGCGCCCACTGCGGGCCGACAGCGCCAAACATCTCACCTGCGCGAAGCATCTCACCTGCGGCAAATTATTCTTTGCGCCGATCCAAAATGCCTGTGCTTGGCGGCACGGGCCGGCCCGTGTAGGAATCCCGCACGAATGCCCGCCCGTGCACGCCGACGAAAGGCCGGGCCCCGCCCCTTCCAGAACAGAGGCAGACCATGAGCGCCGGTACCGCCGCCGACAAGCACTTCTCGAACAGCTTCTTCGCGGCCCCGCTGACCGAGGCCGATCCCGAGATCGCCGAGGCGGTGTCGAAGGAACTCGGACGCCAGCAGCACGAGATCGAGCTGATCGCCTCGGAGAACATCGTCTCCCGCGCCGTGCTGGAAGCGCAGGGCTCGGTGCTGACCAACAAGTACGCGGAAGGCTATCCGGGCCGGCGCTACTACGGCGGCTGCCAGTTCGTGGACATCGCCGAGAACCTCGCCATCGATCGCGCCAAGCGCCTGTTCGATTGCGGCTTCGCCAACGTGCAGCCGAATTCCGGCTCGCAGGCCAACCAGGGCGTGTTCCTGGCCCTGATGCAGCCCGGCGACACCTTCCTGGGCCTCGACCTCGCGGCCGGCGGCCACCTCACTCACGGCGCCCCGCCCAACGTCTCGGGCAAGTGGTTCAAGCCGGTCTCCTACACGGTGCGCCGCGATGACCAGCGCATCGACATGGAGCAGGTCGCCGCCCTCGCCGAGGAGCACAAGCCGAAGGTGATCATCGCCGGCGGCTCGGGCTACCCGCGCCACTGGGACTTCGCCAAGTTCCGCGAGATCGCCGATTCCGTCGGCGCCTACTTCATGGTCGACGCGGCCCACTTCGCCGGCCTGATCGCGGCCGGCGTGCATCCGTCGCCGTTCCCGCACGCCCACGTGGTCACCACCACCACGCACAAGACGCTCCGCGGCCCCCGCGGCGGCATGATCCTCACGAACGACGAGGCGCTCGCCAAGAAGTTCAACTCGGCGATCTTCCCCGGCCTCCAGGGCGGCCCGCTGATGCACGTCATCGCCGGCAAGGCGGTGGCCTTCGGCGAGGCGCTCCGGCCCGAGTTCAAGATCTACGCCCGCCAGGTGGTGGAGAACGCCAAGGCGCTCGCCGACACCCTGATGTCGGGGGGCTACGACATCACCTCGGGCGGCACCGACAACCACCTGATGCTGGTGGACCTGCAGCGGAAGGGCCTCACCGGCAAGGCCGCCGAGGCCGCCCTGTCGCGGGCCGACATCACCTGCAACAAGAACGGCGTGCCGTTCGACACCCAGAAGCCGACGATCACGTCGGGCATCCGGCTCGGCACCCCGGCCGGCACCTCGCGCGGCTTCGGCGTCGCCGAGTTCAAGCAGATCGGCGGCTTCATCGTCGAGGTGCTGGACGGCATGGTGGCCAAGGGCGAGGCCGGCGATCCGGAGGTCGAGGCCTCGGTGAAGAGCCGCGTCCACGCCCTGACCGACCGGTTCCCGATCTACGGCTGAGGCCGGTGCGCGGCGGCCTTCCGGCCCGTCCGCGTGTAGTCTAGGAAACGGCCGCGGACCCGACCGGTCCGCGGCCGTTTCCATGCGTCGAGTGCAGATCCCATGCGGTGTCCCTATTGCGGCGGCTCCGAGACGCAGGTGAAGGATTCGCGGCCCTCCGAGGACGGCGCCGCGATCCGGCGCCGCCGGGTCTGCCCGGATTGCGCCGGCCGCTTCACCACCTTCGAGCGGGTGCAGCTGCGCGAGGTCGTGGTGCTCAAGCGCTCGGGCAAGCGCGTGCCGTTCGACCGGGACAAGCTCCAGCGCTCGATCGACGTGGCCCTGCGCAAGCGCGCGGTCGAGCCCGACCGGATCGAGCGGCTGGTCAGCGGCATCACCCGGCAGCTCGAGAGCGCCGGCGAGCCGGAGGTCACCTCTGAGGCGATCGGCGAACTGGTGATGGCGGGGCTCAAAGGTCTCGACGACGTCGCCTACGTGCGCTTCGCCTCGGTCTACAAGAATTTTCGCGAGGCCAAGGATTTCGAGGACCTGCTCGGGACCCTGGGCGACGGCCTGCTCACCGTGGGCGCCGGGCCGGGTCCCGCCCCGGAGGACCCCGAAGAGCCCGATTCACCGCCCCGCCGCCGGACTGCCCGGCCATGAGCGACGACGCGACCTTCATGCGCCTCGCCCTGGCGCTCGGCCGGCGCGGGCTCGGCACCACCTGGCCGAACCCGTCGGTGGGCGCCGTCGTGGTCGAGCCCGGCACCGGCAGGATCCTCGGCACCGGGGCGACCGCGCCCGGCGGCCGGCCGCACGGCGAGCCCCTGGCGCTCGTCGAGGCCGGCGCCGCCGCCCGGGGCGCGACCCTCTACGTCACCCTGGAGCCGTGCTCCCATCACGGCCGCACGCCGCCCTGCACCGACGCGATCCTGGCCGCCGGGATCGCCCGGGTGGTCAGTGCCGTCGAGGACCCGGATGCCCGGGTGGCCGGGCGCGGCCACGCGCTCCTGCGAGCCGCCGGCGTCGCGGTCGAGACCGGGCTGATGCGGGATCTCGCGGCCCGCGATCATATCGGCCACATCACCCGGGTGACCCGCGGCCGGCCGGCGGTGCACCTGAAGCTCGCCCGCACCCGCGACGGCTTCTGCGCGAGCGCCGGCCCGGAGCGGCTGCGGATCACCGGCCCGGTGGCCGACGGCGCGGTGCATCTCTGGCGGGCGCATGCCGACGCGATCCTGATCGGCATCGGCACCGCCCGGGCGGACGACCCGTCCCTCACGGTGCGGCTGCCGGGCCTGGGCACCCGCTCGCCCCTGCGGATCGTGATCGATTCGCACCTGATGCTCTCGCCCGCCAGCGTGCTGGCCCGGACCGCCCGGGACACCGCCACGCTGGTCCTCACCACCCGCTCGGCCCCCGCCCATGCCCGCCGGGCCCTGGAGGCACTGGGCGTCGAGATCGCCATCCTGCCCGCGGATGTCACGGGCCGCGTCGAGTTGCCGACCGCGCTGGCGCATCTCGGGGAGCGCGGTTTGACGCGCCTGTGCAGCGAGGGCGGCCCACGCCTTGCCGATGCCCTGGCGCGGGCCGATCTGATCGAGGCCTGCACGCTGGTCACGGGACCGGACGAACTCGGCCCGGCGGGCGGCCTGAAGGCGCTCGGCCCGGATCTGAGCGACGCTTTGGCGAGCGAGAGATTCACGCTGGCCGAGCGGCTGCAGCTCGGCCCCGACGAGGCCGCCACCTACGAGAGGATGTCGTAAAACAATGTTCACCGGTCTCGTCAGCGACGTCGGCACCATCGTCTCGATCGCGGGCGAAGGCGACCTGCGCCGGATCGCGATCCGCGCCTCCTACGACCCGTCCACCATCGCGCTCGGCGCCTCGATCGCGTGCTCGGGCCCGTGCCTGACGGCGGTCTCGGTGGAGCCGGATGCGGGCGGCTGCGTCTTCGCGGTGGATGCCGCCGCCGAGACCCTGGCCCGCACCACGGTCGGCCGCTGGACGGCGGGGGCGCGCATCAACCTGGAACGCTCCCTCAAGATCGGCGACGAGCTCGGTGGCCACCTGGTCACCGGCCATGTCGACGGCGTCGCCGAAATCCTGGAGCGGGAGAGCGTCACGGCCGGCGCCTGGGGACCGAGCGACCGCTTCACCCTGCGCGCCCCGGCGGGCCTGTCGCGCTTCATCGCCGAGAAGGGCTCGGTCTGCCTCGACGGCACCTCGCTCACGGTGAACAGCGTGGACGGCGACGTCTTCTCGGTGCTGCTGATCCCCCACACCCTCCAGGTCACCACCTGGGGGGAGCGGCGCGCCGGCGACAAGCTGAACCTGGAGGTCGACCTGATCGCCCGCTACGCCGCCCGGCTCACCGAGGCGCAGCCGGGGGCCTAACCGCGGGCACGGTACATGACAGGGTCCGGCTTGATCTTGATCGACGCTCATCCAGCCCACCGCCCTCATCCTGAGGTGTGAGCGAAGCGAGCCTCGAAGGAGCCCTCCAGGGATCGCGAGCAGACTGGAGGGCTCCTTCGAGGGCGCCGCTGCGCGTCGCCACCTCAGGATGAGGGGTGAGAGTTGGACGGGCGTTGATCAGGACCGGACCGGCGTTTGAGTCCGCTCCGCCGACTGCCCTGCCAAGACAGCGTCATCATGCTCTAGCGCGGCGGGATCGCGTAGGTCCCGGTGGCGTGGCAGACGAGGGCGTCGCTGCCGGGCGCGGTGATCCCGACCTCGCCCACCGCCAGCCGCCGCCCGAGCTTGAGCAGGCGGCATTCGGCCACGAGGTCTCCCGGGGCGGGCTTGCGCAGGAAGTTGAAGGTCAGGCTCGTGGTCACCGCCAGGGCGACCGGGCCGATATTGGCGAGGATCGCCGCGTAGAGCGCGTAATCGGCCAGCGCCATCATGGCCGGCCCCGACACCGTGCCCCCCGGCCGCAGGAAGCGTTCCTGCCCCTCCATCCGCATCCGCGCCGTGAGCGGCCCCACCGCCTCGAGATGGAAGGCGCGCCCGCCCGCCTGCATCTGAGGGAATTCGCGGTCGAGGAAAGTGTTGGTTTCTTCGAGGGTGAGGATCGGGGCGTTCATGCCTGCTTGCAGCATGGGGTGGGGGCCGGGGCAATCCAGTCAGGGCGCTAAATCCACCTGAAGTCGCGGCGAGCCCGATCTACTTCAGCGTGTCTGGTAAAACAGTTCAGAATGAACCGCCTTGTCATTCCGGGGCGCCGCAGGCGAGCCCGGAATCCAGATCCGCTGTCGGGGCAGGACCTTGGAACTGTCGGCGGTTATGGATCCCGGGTTCCGCTACGCGGCCCCGGGATGACAAAGTGGATGTTTAACCGGCCGTGCGAGCTGTAGGCCTTTGGACGATCACTCTTCAAGCAACCGTTGCCGTGCCGCCAAGAGGCATGCCCGCGATGGCAGCGGGTCCACTGGTCAAAAAAAGATCGGCCGCGCGCTGGCGCTGATCTCGCCCAGCACCGTGCCGGTGGCGGGCTCGACCTCCTTGAGGACCACGTCGTAGCCCCACAGGTCGGCAAGGTGCTGGAGCACCCGCTTGGCGTCGTCCTTCTGCAGGGTGATCTTGTTGAGCGCCTTGTGGTGCAGGATCAGCCGGCGGTCGCCCTCCAGGTCCACGTCCACCACCTCGATATCGGGATCGAGCCAGGCGACGTCGTACTGGCGGGCGAAGGAGCGGCGCATCTTGCGGTAGCCGCGCTCGTCGTGGATCGCCTCGACGCGCAGTTCCGGCTCGTCGGGGTCGTCGACCACGTGGAACAGGCGCAGGTCGCGCATCAGCTTGGGCGACAGGAACTGCTGGATGAAGCTCTCGTCGCGGTAATTCGCCCAGCAATCGCGCAGCACCGCCATGGCGTCGCCGGTGCCGGCGATGTCGGGGAACCACGCCCGGTCCTCCTGGGTCGGCTGCTCCACGATGCGGGCGATGTCCTGCATCATCGCGAAGCCGATCGCGTACGGGTTGTGGCCGCCATAGGAGCGGTCGTCGTAGGTCGGCTGCCGGATCACGTTGGTGTGCGATTGCAGGAATTCGAGGTAGGCCGCCTCGGTGATCAGCCCCTTCTCGGACAGGGAATTCATGATCCGGTAGTGGCTGTAGGTCGCGCAGCCCTCGTTCATCACCTTGGTCTGGCGCTGCGGATAGAAGTACTGCGCCACCAGGCGGACGATGCGCAGGATCTCGCGCTGCCAGGGGCGCAGCCGCGGCGCGACCTTCTCCAAAAAGTACAGAATGTTTTCCTGCGGCAGTTCGAGCAGGGCCTTGCGCCGCTCGGCGGCCGCGTCGGAGCGCACGGCCCCGGTCTTCTGCGGCAGGGTACGCCACAGATCGTTGTAGATCTGCTCGCCGTGCTCGACCCGCTCGCGCTCGCGGCGCTGCTCGGAGGCGAGGTCCGGCCGCTTCTTGCGCGGGTAGCGGTGGACGCCCTGGCTCATCAGCGCGTGGGCGGCGTCGAGCACCTGCTCCACCGCCTGGTGGCCGTAGCGCTCCTCGCAGCGGGCGATGAAGCTTTTCGCGAAATCCAGATAATCCAGGATGCCTTCCGCGTCGGTCCACTGCCGGAACAAATAATTGTTCTTGAAGAAGTGGTTATGGCCGAAGGCGGCGTGCGCGATCACCAGCGTCTGCATCGTCGCCGTGTTCTCCTCCATCACGTAGGAGATGCACGGGTCCGAGTTGATGACGATCTCGTAGGCGAGCCCCATCAGGCCGCGCCGGTAGCCGGCCTCGTGCTGGGCGAAGTGCTTGCCGAACGACCAGTGCTTGTAGAACAGCGGCATGCCGATCGACGCGTAGGCGTCGAGCATCTGCTCGGCCGTGATGATCTCGATCTGGTTCGGGTACCAGGACAGCCCGAGTTCCGGCCCGGCGATGCCCTCGCAGGCGTCGTGGATGCGCCGGATCGTGTCGAAGTCCCAGTCGTTGCCGGTGAACAGGGGTTTCTGGCCGCCGGAGATGGTCTGGGGCGTCCGTGGCTTGACGCTTGTCATGCAGCCTCCCGATCGACCGAAGCGTGTCTCGTATGCCCGCGGGGCGCGGGCGCCCTCCCCCCATGGAGCAGGAAGGGAAACGCGGCGGCGCGTCCCGTCACGCCTCCGCCTCGGCCCGTGCGTCCTTGCGGCCGAACAGCTCGCGGAAGACCGGGTAGATCTCCCGCCGGTGGTTGACCTTGCGCATGGCGATCGGGCCGCCCGCCTTGGCGATCGCCTCGTAGGTCCGCCACAGGGTGGTGCGGTGCTCCACGAAGCCGGCCCGGGGGCCGTTCTCGTCGCCGACCTCCAGGTAGGCGAAGTGCTGGCAGGCCGGCAGGATGTGGGCCCGCAGCAGCTCCGTCGAGGTCGGGCCGTCGGAGGAGACGTTGTCGCCGTCCGAGGCCTGTGCGGCGTAGATGTTCCAGTCGTTCGGGTCGTAGCGCTCGGCGATGACCCGCTTCATCTCCACCAGCGCCGACGACACCAGCGTGCCGCCGGTCTCCCGGGAGCCGAAGAAGGTCTCCTCGTCCACCTCGGTGGCCCGGTCGGTGTGGCGGATGAACACGATCTCCACGTGCCGGTAGCGGCGGGTCAGGAAGATGTGGAGCAGGATGTAGAACCGCTTGGCCAGGTCCTTCATGTGCTCGGTCATCGAGCCGGACACGTCCATCAGGCAGAACATCACCGCCTGCGCGATCGGCCGCGGATAGGGTTCGAACCGGCGGAAGCGCAGGTCGATCGGGTCGACATACGGGATGCGCTTGGCGCGCTCGCGCAACTTCAGCAGCGCGCGTTCCACGTCCGGCCGGCCCGGGTCCGAGTCGCGCATCCCCGCGAGCTGGGCCTCCAGCGCCGCGACCTCCTCGGGCTTGGGGCGCTTGAGGGCGATGCGCCGCGACATCGAGTTGCGCAGGGTGCGGGTCAGGGCGAGGTTGGCGGGCGAGCCGGTCACCGTGTAGCCGGCCCGGCGCAGCCCCTCGGTCTCGACCACCGCGAGGCGCCGCTTGGCCAGATCCGGAAGCTCCAGATCCTCGAGGAAGAGCTCCAGAAACTCCTCGCGGGTGAGCACGAAGCGGAACGCGTCCTCGCTGTTCTCGCCGCCGTCCCCGCCCTCGCCGGAGCCGCGACCGCCGCCGCCGCCCGGGGGCCGCTCGATCGTGTCGCCCTCCACGTAGGTCTTGTTGCCCGGCAGGATGTGGTCCTGCAGGCCGGTGCCGGGCTGGCGGGAGAACCGCGGCTCGCGCACGCCGTCGGCGGGCACCGTCACCCGGCCGTCCTTGCCGAGATCCTTGATGTCCTTCTCGCGGGCGGATTCGCGCACGGCGCGCTGGGCCACGTCCTTCACGCGGCGCAGGAAGCGCTGCCGGTTGGGGAGGCTCTTGCCCCCGGGATTCAGGCGTCGGTCGACGATGTGCATACGCTGCGAAAACCCTCGTCCGCGTGTTCCGGCCGGGTCGGGCCCCGTGTCGTACCATGCTGTTCAGGGAGGGATGGATCCCTCTTTCGCAGCAGGCCCGAGAGCCTCGCCGGCCGGTCGTCCGAAACTGTGGCGGCGGAGGGTCGAAACCGGGCCCGGTCGGATTCCCCTCCGCCGGGCCCCCGCCCCTCAGCCGGCCTGCTTCACCCGCATGTACCATTCCACCAGGCGGCGGACCTGCCGCTCGGTGTAGCCGCGCGCCACCATGCGCTCGACGAACTCGCCGTGCTTCTTCTCGGTGTCGCCGTCCTTCTTCGAGCCGAAGGAGATCACCGGCAGCAGCTCCTCCACCTGGGAGAACATCCGCCGCTCGATGACCTCGCGCAGCTTCTCGTAGCTGGTCCAGCTCGGGTTGCGGCCCCCGTGCTGGGCGCGCGAGCGCAAGGCGAACTTCACCACCTCGTTGCGGAAGTCCTTCGGGTTGGCGATCCCGGCGGGCTTTTCGATTTTGGTCAGTTCCTGGTTCAGCAATTCGCGGTTCAGCAGCTGGCCGGTCTCGGCGTCCTTGAAGTCCTGATCCTCGATCCAGGCATCGGCGTAGTCGATGTAGCGGTCGAACAGGTTCTGGCCGTAATCGTGGTACGATTCGAGGTAGGCCTTCTGGATCTCGTGGCCGATGAACTCCGCGTAGCGCGGGGCCAGCTCGGTCTTGATGAATTCCAGGTACTTCTTCTCGGTTTCGGGCGGGAGCTGCTCGCGGCGCAGCGACTGCTCCAGCACGTACATCAGGTGCACCGGGTCGGCCGAGACCTCGGTGGTGTCGTGGTTGAAGGTGGCGGCCAGCACCTTGAAGGCGAAGCGGGTCGAGATCCCGTCCATGCCCTCGTCGACGCCGGCGGTGTCCTTGTATTCCTGCATCGAGCGGGCGCGCGGATCGACCTCGCGGAGCGATTCGCCGTCGTAGACCCGCATCTTCGAGAACACGTTGGAATTGGCGTGCTCGCGCAGGCGCGACAGGACCGAGAACCGGGCCAGCATCTCCAGGGTGCCGGGGGCGCAGGCCGCGTCCGAGAGTTCCGAGCCGGAGATCAGCTTCTCGTAGATGTGCTGCTCCTCCGCGACCCGGAGGCAGTACGGGACCTTGATCACGTAGATGCGATCGATGAAGGCCTCGTTGTTCTTGTTGGCCTTGAAGGTCTGCCACTCGGATTCGTTCGAGTGCGCCAGGATGATGCCGGTGAACGGGATCGCGCCGATATTCTCGGTGCCGACGTAGTTGCCCTCCTGCGTCGCGGTGAGCAGGGGGTGCAGCATCTTGATCGGCGCCTTGAACATCTCGACGAATTCGAGGACGCCCTGGTTCGCCCGGTTCAAACCGCCCGAGTAGGAGTAGGCATCGGGATCCGCCTGGGACAGGGTCTCCAGCCGGCGGATGTCGACCTTGCCGACCAGCGAGGAGATGTCCTGGTTGTTCTCGTCGCCCGGCTCGGTCTTGGCGATGGCGATCTGACGCAACCGCGACGGCCGGACCTTGATCACCGTGAAGCGCGAGATGTCGCCGTTGAACTCGTCGAGACGCTTGAGCGCCCAGGGGCTCATCAGCCCGGTGAGCCGCCGGCGCGGGACGCCGTAGCGCTTCTGGATCTCGTCGCCCATCGTCTCGGGATCGAACAGCCCGAGCGGGCTCTCGAACACCGGGGAGACCTCGTCCCCGGCCTTGAGCACGTAGACCGGGTGGACCTCCATCAGCGCCTTGAGGCGCTCGGCGAGGGACGACTTGCCGCCGCCGACCGGGCCCAGCAGGTAGAGGATCTGCTTGCGCTCCTCCAACCCCTGCGCGGCGTGGCGGAAGAACGAGACGATCCGCTCGATCGTCTCCTCCATCCCGTAGAATTCGCGGAACGCCGGGTAGGTGCGGATCGTCCGGTTCATGAAGATCCGGCCGAGGCGCGAATCCTTGGCGGTGTCCACGAATTCCGGTTCACCGATCGCCGCCAGGATACGCTCGGCGGCCGAGGCATACATCAGCGGCTCGTCGCGGCAGGCTTCGAGATACTCGGAGAGCGTCATCTCCGTATCGCGGCGCGCCTCGTACCCTCGGGCGAAGCTCTGGAAAAGGTCGTTCGTCGCATGCATCGACATTCGATAACCCTCTCAGACCCTGACAGCTTCATCCTGTCTTGGCTCGGATGCAACCGACAGGCCCGCTTTTGTCGCAGCGCGGCGAACGCGCCGCGGGCCTGTCGATTGCTTGCAACACTCGTCTGGCCAAAACCTGGCCTCGACGTGGTCGAACGTTGATTTCGATCTCCTTTGAGCGGGCATTTTAGGATGAAAAACTATGCACGCGCCAGGGTTTCCTGCCTCTGCTTAGAGATCCGTGCCTTCTTTCTTGGCATCGTCGCCGGATTTTGATCCGGAGGCCCCGACCGTGATCTTGATATTGTGAGTCTGGACTTGGCCGTCGGCGCCCTTGACCTCGAACGTCACCTCGTCCGAACCGGTAAAGCCGGTGTTGGGCTGGTAGAACAGCGCCTGCACGGCGGCCTCCTTGTTAGGGCAGCGGTAGCTCGCCGGGGTCTTCAGCTTGCCGACCTTGGTGATCACGGAACCGTTCTTGGGCGCGCCCGAGACCTTGAACTCCGGCATCGGGCCGGGGCTGCAATCCTTCTTGAGGTTCGGGGCGATCTCGAGCCGCACGGTCTTGCCGGGCGCCACCGTCTTGGAGCGGGTCACCGTGGTCTGGGCGAAGGCCGGGACCTGCGCCGTCCCGGCGAGGATCAGGCCGCCTGCGAGCAGCGCGGCGAGCGGACGTAGGGCGGTCATGGCGGCGTCACTCCGGTGCCGATCCGGGGCCGGATGTCCGGTTCCCCTGCCATCGGTCGAGGAGTCATGTGGGGACGCCGAGCACGGCCGTCGAGGGTTTTTCCGAGCGATGCCCCGCTCCGGGTCCGGCTGTCGGACCGAATCTTTTCCGGAACCGGTCCTATTCCTGCAGCACCGCGGCGACGACGCCCGTGACCCGGGCGATCTGCGCGGCATCGAACTCGCCGGCGAGGGCCGCAGCGAGCCGGGCCTCGACCCGGGCGCGCTCGCCGGCATCGGCGATCGGCACCGGCGGGATCTGGTCCTCGGGCAGGCGGCAGACCCGGCGGATCGTCTCGGCGGCGGCGAGCAGCTTCTCCCGGTCGGGCGGCCCCATCTCCCACAGGGGGTTGCGCAGGCGGCTGATCACCCGCTTGGCGTCCCGGTACTCCCGGTCGACGTTGGTGGCGGCCTCGATCTGGCTCACCAGGAACATCAGTTCGAGGACTTCGGAGGCGGCCTCCGGGCAGGTGCGGACGATCCGCATGATGCGGGCCATCAGTTCCTGGCTGGGAGACAGCTTGGGTTTTGGCACGGCCATGCGGGCAACAACGCGGTTTGGGGCCGGAAGGTCCGCCCGCGCCGCAAGATGCGTGCGCGGCATCCTCAACCAATCGGCGAGATGCCGCGGGAACGCTACACGTCGCGGTCGTAGGGCCGGCGCAGGGCGTCGAGCAGTGCCCGGCAGGCCTGCAGGTCGTCGAGCACGTCCCGCAGGGCCGCCCGGTCGGGGGTGTCGGCGAGGTCCTGCATGGTCGCCTCGGGGGCGTCCTCGACCTCCTGGATCCGGGGCTCGGCCGCCCGGGCCTCGCCGCGGCCGACCGCCTGGACGAAGCGGAT
Organism: Methylobacterium sp. CM6246; assembly: GCF_054818005.1. Classification (NCBI taxonomy): domain Bacteria; kingdom Pseudomonadati; phylum Pseudomonadota; class Alphaproteobacteria; order Hyphomicrobiales; family Methylobacteriaceae; genus Methylobacterium; species Methylobacterium sp. CM6246. Next base: position 1,213,486 of record NZ_JBTXKY010000001.1, on the reverse strand, counting down.
GCCGTTCTCCTTGAGCACCCGCTGCGCGCCCGCGATGGTGTAGCGCTGCACGTACAGGAGCTGCCGGATGCCGGCCACGAGCTCGACGTCCTGCGGCCGGTAGTAGCGCCGGCCGCCGGCCCGCTTCACCGGGCGGATCTGGCCGAATCGCGTCTCCCAGAACCGCAGGACGTGCTGGGGCACGTCGAGCTCCTCGGAGACCTCGCCGATGGTCCGGAAGGCGCCGGCGCTCTTCGCGCCGATCGGTTCGAGGGGCACGTCGGCGGCGAGGGCTGGGGGCATGGTTATCTGATGCGGCGGGACGACGGCGATCTTGCCGGTCCGCGGGGCCGGGCTCAAGCCTTACCGAGGGTTGAAGCGATAAAGTTTGCCGCGCCGGAACGACATCCGCTTAGCGCGCGTCGCCCGCCCCCCGCTGCGCGGTAGGGCGGTCCCCGCTCAATCGTCGTCGTCCGACCCGTCGGCGCCGTTGAGCGCCTGGCCGTTGATCTTGGCCTTGAGGACGTTGGAGGGCTTGAACACCATCACCTGGCGGGGCTCGATCGCGACCTCGACGCCGGTCTTGGGGTTGCGGCCGACGCGCTTGCCCTTGCTGCGGACCACGAACGAGCCGAACGAGGAAAGCTTGACCGTCTCGCCCCCCGCCAGGCAGCCGCAGATCTCCGACAGCACGGTCTCGACCAGGGCGGCGGATTCGGTCCGCGACAGGCCCACCTGGTGGTAGACGGCCTCGCTCAAGTCGGCGCGCGTCACCGTCTTGCCTGCCATGCCGTGTCCCCTCGCCTGCTGTTCTCATCCGGCAGCCCACGGGCGCGACGAACCTCGCCGCACCGTGAGCTGAAGGTGTATCCCTATGATCCGGCACGCTAATCTGCGTCCGCCGCCCGGTCAACCGCGCGGGGCGGACGAATTGGCCCCGCGCCTCCCGACGGATGGCGGCCGCCGGCTTCGGCGCCGGGCGCGGCCTACCTGAGGCCGTGCCGCGTCACCAGCGGATCAGCGCCGCCCCCCAGCTGAAGCCGCCCCCGATCGCCTCGATCATCACGAGGTCGCCGGGCTGGATGCGGCCGTCCCGCCGGGCCACGTCGAGGGCCAGGGGGATCGACGCGGCCGAGGTGTTGCCGTGGCGGTCCACCGTCAGGACGATCTTCTCCCGCGCGATCCCGAGCTTGTCGGCCGAGGCCTCGATGATCCGGCGGTTGGCTTGGTGCGGCACGAACCAGTCGAGGTCGGCGGCCGTGATCCCGGCCTGCGCGAACGCGTCCGCGATCACGTCGGTGACCTGCCCGACCGCGAACCGGAACACCTCGCGGCCCTCCATGCGCAGGCGCCCGGTGGTGCCGGTGGAGCCGGGCCCGCCATCGACGTAGAGCTTGTCCCGGTGCCGCCCGTCCGAGCGCAGGCTGGCGCAGAGGACGCCGCGCTCGCCCGCATCGGCCCGCGCCTCCAGCACCACCGCCCCGGCCCCGTCGCCGAACAGCACGCAGGTGGTGCGGTCCTCCCAGTCGACGATGCGCGAGAAGGTCTCCGCCCCGATCACCAGGGCCCGGCGGGCCGAGCCGGTGGTGAGGAACTTGTCGGCCGTGGAGACCGCGAACACGAAGCCGGCGCAGACCGCCTGCAGGTCGAAGGCCGCCCCCCGGTGGATGCCGAGCGCCGCCTGGATCTGGGTGGCGGTGGCCGGGAAGGTGTGGTCCGGCGTCGAGGTCGCGCAGATCACCAGGTCGATGTCGTCGGCGGTGAGCCCGGCATCGTCGAGGGCGGCCTGCGCGGCCCGGGCGCCGAGCACCGAGGTGGTCTCGCTCGCGTCGGCGATGTGGCGCTGGCGGATGCCGGTGCGCTGGACGATCCATTCGTCCGAGGTGTCGACCCGCTCAGTCAGGGCGGCGTTGGTGACGACCTGCGCGGGCAGGCTCGACCCGGTCCCGACCACCACCGAGCGCGGCGCCTGCGGAGACTCTGTGCGGAGGGCTGACATCGCTTTCCTTCCCGGACGGCGCAGGCGTCACAATTCTCAGTTGTGTCGCCCCGGACGTCCGAATTCCATCCGTTTGAACACGCGGAGCCGAGATAGGGATCCGGCCAACGCGGCACGCGCGTGGACAGCGGTCCGGCCGCACGCACGATCGCAGATCGTCCAGGGCCGCCCCGGCCACGTTCGGTGACCGGAGGAGCAACCTCGCGAGCACCGATCACACCGTCATTCCCGGGCGAGCCAGGTATGACGGGGAGGAGGTTCGGGCGTAGTGGGAGACGCCACGGCCGAAGACAGAGAATCAAGCCGGCGCCAGGACCGCCGTCTGGTCGAGCATTTCGCGGATCGTGCGGATCATATCGTGGCGGGCCATGTCGTGCGCCAGATCGATCGCGGCGGCGAAACCTTGCGCGTTCTCCGAGCCGTGGCTCTTGATCACGATGCCCTCCAGCCCGAGGAACACGCCGCCGTTGGCGCGGCTCGGATTCATCTTGTCCTTCAGGGCCTTGAACGCCTGCCGGGCGAACAGCGCGCCGATCTTGGCCGACAGGGTCCGGGTCATGGCCGAGCGCAGGTAGCTGCCGATCTGCTTGGCGGTGCCCTCGGCGGTCTTGAGCGCGATGTTTCCCGTGAAACCTTCCGTCACGACCACGTCGACGGTGCCGCGCCCGAGATCCGTGCCCTCGACGAAGCCGTGATAGGTCAGCCGCGTGCTCTCCATCTCGCGCAGCAGCCGCGCGGCTTCCTTGACCGCCTCGTTGCCCTTCATCTCCTCGGTGCCGACGTTGAGCAGGCCCACGGTCGGCTTGTCGAGATCGAACACGATGCGGGCCATGGCCGAGCCCATCACGGCCATCTCGACCAGGTGCTCGGCATCGGTGCCGATGGTGGCGCCGACGTCGAGCACGACGCTCTCGCCGCGCACGGTGGGCCACAGGCACGCGATGGCCGGGCGCTCGATGCCCGACATGGTCTTGAGGCAGATCTTCGACATCGCCATCAGGGCGCCGGTGTTGCCGGCCGACACGCAGGCATCGGCCTGCCCGTCCCGCACCGCCTGGATCGCCTGCCACATCGAGGACTTGCCGCGGCCCTGGCGCACCGCCTGGCTGGGCTTGTCGTCCATGGCCACGGCCACGGTGGTGTGGCGGATCTCGACGCAGTCCTTCAGCCGCGGCTCCTTGGCGACCAGCGGGGCGATCACCGCCTCGTCGCCGAACAGCAGGAAGGTCATGTCGGGATGGCGCTCGCGGGCCAGGGCGGCGCCGGGCACGACGGTCGAGGGCCCGTGGTCGCCGCCCATGGCGTCGAGCGAGATGCACACGCGTTGGGACATGTCTTTGCGGGTCGCGGTCTCGGCAGGGGGAACGGCGGCGGGAACGGCGGCGGGACGGACGAGGGCCGCCCGCCGGGCGCGCCGGACCATAGCGATACAGGCCCGCCGGGCAAATGAATTCGGGCCGGACGGGTCAGGCAATTGTTTCGGGGCGGGCCGGAGCGGGGCTCTGCGGGGGGCTTCTGCTTCTGCGAGCGATCCCGTCCACCCCCCTCATCCTGAGGTGCGAGCGCAGCGAGCCTCGAAGGAGATCTCCAGGGATCGCGCGGCCGGCTGGAGGGCTCCTTCGAGGCCTCCGCTGCGCTCCGGCACCTCAGGATGAGGGCGTAGGTTGGAGATTCCTCTTGGTGGAAACCGAACGCCCGATTCTTCCCTCTCGCGCAGCGACCCGACTGTTGACAGCGCCGAGCCGGACGGCCTCAGCCCTCCCCGTCGCGGAGCCGGCGCAACGCGTCGAAGGGGCCGGCATCCTCGCCCGCCACCACGGGCTCGAACGCGATGCCGGGCTTGCGCGGATAGGGATCGAGGCCCAGCGCCAGGAATTCGGCCGTGAGCGCGCCGAAGTCGATCCGGCCGCCGACCAGCGGGTCGGGCACCTCGACGTCCTCGGCGTCGGTGCCGGCGAGCTGGTCGGTGTCGGTGTAGACGACCTCCACCGGCTCGCGGACCGGGCCCTCGAACGGCTCGAGGCTGACGGTGCAGACCTGCGTCACCACGGCCTCGACCGTGCCGGTGACGGTCATCCGGTTCGTGGAGCCCGAGATGTCGAAGCGGCCGACCAGGTCGCGGATGGCGGGGATCTTGAAGTCGGCCGCGAGCGCGTCGCACTCGGCCTGGCTCGCCTCGACGGTGACGGCGCCCCGCCCCTGCGGCAGGCGCTCGACATTGACCCAGCGGGAAAGCGGCCCGCTCTCCGGGCCCGTACGGTGTCTCATGTCCTGTCTCCGGTCGGGGCCGGCGCGAACGCGTCCGGCTCCGGAAAGGGCGGCCCGGCACCGAGCAGCCCGTCGAGATCGGCCCCGGCCAGCGCCGCATCGGCCGCCAGCACGTAGGCGGCGAGGCCCGCCGGGTCGCCCTCCCCGCCGAGCACGTTGCGGGCGAGCACCACCCGCAGGGCCGCGTCGTCGCGGGCGTCGAGCGCAGCATCGTAGCCCGTGGCCCGGCCGTAGAAGGCGGCACCGAGTTTTTTCATCCGCTTGCCGACGCCCATATCGCCGACGCCGAGTTCGCGCAAAGCCGCGTCGAGCTGGGTGAAGACCGCGTTGACCAAGTCCTGCGCCACGTCGGCCGCCGGGGCCGGCAACCGGTTCAGCCGGCGCAGAACCAGGATCACGTGCAGGCACAGGGCCTCGAACCGGCCCTCCACGGTGTCGGGCACGGCGAGCCCCGTGTAGAGGCCCGGCCGGCGCGCCGCCAGGCTGATGGCCGCGTGCAGCCCCTCGACGGCGCGGCGGCGCGCGCCATCGCGCCGGAACAGCGCGGCGATCATGGATGCCTCCGAAAGAAGGGCGATGCCGGGCCGCGGCGGCATCGGGCGGCCGGGGCGTGTGGCCAAGCTTGCCTTGTCAAAGCCATATCCCCGCGGTACGGCAACCCACGCCCAAGGCGCAAGCGCCGTCGGAGACATGGACCGGCGGCGGCCTGCGTCGCTCGTCCGTCAACACGCTCTTTGGGGGCCCGATGCGGCGCCGTCTCGTCCAGTCCTTTGCGCGCCTCGCCCTGATCGGCCTCGCGGGTGCCGGCCTCGCCGGCTGCGTCGGCGAAGAGCTCCGCCACGGCTACCAGATCGACCAGGCGGCGCTCGCCACGATCAAGCCCGGCATGGCCCCCGAGCAGGTGCTGCAGATCCTCGGCACGCCGTCGACGGTCTCTACGGTGGGCAACAAGTCCTGGTACTACATCTCGCAGAACACCAGCCGGACGATCATGTTCCTGGGCGAGCAGGTCGAGGACCAGAAGGTCACGGCGGTCTACTTCACCCCCGGCTTCAAGGTCGAGCGGGTGGCGCTCTACGGCCTGCAAGACGGCCGGGTGTTCGACTTCATCGAGCGCACCACGCCGACCAGCGGCGCCGACCGGGCGTTCCTCAGCCAGCTGTTCCGCGGCCTGACCCGCTACGAGCCGTTCGGCTCCGGCAAGGGCACCAGCGTCGTCCCGGGCGCCAACCGCGGCCTGTAAGAACGAGCGTCAGGGGTTTCCGAAGGGCTCAGCCCTTTGACGGGGTTCGGGGGCGGAGCCCCTGAGCACCCAGAGCGGGGCTCTGCCGCAGGGCTCTGCCCTGCACCCGCAAAAGGTCGCAGACCTTTTGAACCTGACTTGTCTCAGACCAATTCGCGTCGCCGCACCAGCTGGGCGATGTCTGCCGGCTCGGCGAACAGGTATTCCGGCCCGAGCGCCGCCAGCGCGCCCGCATCGGTGTAGCCCCAGGCCACCGCGCCGAACGGGCAGCCGAGCGCCCGGGCCGCATCCAGGTCGCGGACCTCGTCGCCGATGCACAGGGCCCGCTCCGGCGCGACCTTCCGGTGGGCCAGCAGCGCCCGCAGCCTCCGGGCCTTGCCGAACAGCGAGGCGCCGCAGGCATAGGCGTCGATCCGGGCCGCGTTCTCGGGGCCGAGCACCCGGCGGACGGTGTCGGCGCGGTTCGACGACAGGATCGCCAGGGGCACCCCCGCCGCCGCGAGGTCGGCCAGCATCTCCGGCACCCCGGGAAACAGCGCGATCGCACCGGCGTCGCGGGCGGCCAGCGCGTGCATGTGCCGGGCGATGAAGGGCAGCTTCCAGCGCGGGATGCCGAGATGGGCCACGATCGCCCGCGCGCCCTGCAGCCGCAGCGCCTCGACCTCGTGGGCCTCGACCCGGCGGAAGCGGTAGCGGTCGGCGACGCCGTTCAGGACCGAGCAGAACCAGCCGAAACTGTCCGCGAGGGTGCCGTCGAAATCGAGCACCACGAGCGCGGGCCCGGCCCCGCCGGGGCTGCGCGCCATCTCAGTGCTGGAGGTTGGCCAGCGGCATGCTGAGCCGCATCAGCAGCCCGCCCGGCGCCCAATCGTGCTCCAGCACGCCGTCGAGCTGCCCCGCGACGCTGCGCTCGGCCAGCACGGTGCCGAATCCCTTCCGGGAGGGCTTTTGCGTGACCGGGGGCCCGCCGGACTCGGCCCAGGTCAGGGTGTAGCGGGCGCCGTCGCGCAGCCCGCTCAGCGTGACGCCGCCCGCCTTGGTGGAGAGCCCGCCATACTTCATCGCGTTGGTGGCCTGCTCGTGCATGATCAGCGCGAGCGCGGTGGCGGTGCGCTCGCCGATCGCGGCATCGTCCCCGGAGATCGCGACGCGCGCCCGGCCGTCCTCCTCGTAGGCGGCCATGATCAGGCGCATCAGCCCGAGCACGGTCTGGCCCTCGACCTCGGGGGCGCTGTCGGGGGAATGCGGGCGGACGTATTCGTGGGCCCGGGCGAGCGCGCCGAGCCGCTCGCGGAAGGCCGCCGCGAACGGCTTGGCCGCCGGGTCGCTGCGGGCGGTGAGGGCCGCCAGGCCGCCCACCACCGCGAAGATGTTCTTGATCCGGTGGGACAGCTCGCGGATCAGCAGGTCGCGGGCCTCCTCGGCGCGCTTGGCCTCGCGCAGGTCCCGGGTGACGGTGGCGTAGCCGATCTCGGCCCCGGTCGGGTCGCGCACCGGGAAGATGTTGTACAGCACGGCCACCGGCTCGCCCGTGCCGAAATGCCGGAAGGCCAGTTCGCCCTCCCAGTAACCGCTCCGGCGAACCGCCGGCATCACCGTCCCGGTCAGCACCCGGCGGCTGTCGTCGCCGAAGAAATCCTCCATCCGGTGCCGGCGGGCGGCGGCGAGGTCGGGCAGCCCGACCAGCGCCAGCGCGGCCTCGTTGAGATGGGTGACGGCGCCGTCCAGGGTGAAGAGGCCGATGAAGTCCTTGGAGGTCTCCACGATGGCGGCGAGCTTGCGCGCCTCGGCCTCCGCCTGCTTCAGGTCGTCGATGTCGGTGCAGGTCCCGAACCAGCGCTCGATCCGCCCCTCCGCGTCGCGGATCGGCATGGCCCGGCCCAGCGTCCACCGGTAGGCGCCGTCTTTATGGCGCAGGCGATACTCGATCTCGTAAGGCTCGCCGGTCTTCAGGGAATGGCGCCAGCGGGTCCAGGCCCGCTCCTGGTCGTCCGGATGGAACACGCCGTTCCAGCCCTCGCCATCGGTGGAGCCGTACGGCATGCCGGTGAACTCGTACCAGCGGTCGTTGAAATAATCGTGGAACCCGTCCGGCAGGGTGGTCCAGACCATCTGGGGCATCGCCGACGTCATCACCCGGAAGCGGCGCGCGCTGGCGGCGATCTCGGCCTCCCGGGCGGCGACCTGGGCGTGGGTCCGGCGGTTCTCGAGCAGCGTCGAGATCTGGCGCGCCAGGGCGGACAGCGTGGCGGCCTGGTCGGCGTCGAGCCCCTCGGGCCGGGGCGTCCGGTCGAGGACGCAGAGTGCCCCGAGCGGAATGCCCTGCGCGCCCCGGATCACCGCCCCCGCGTAGAAGCGGAAGCCCGCCCCGCCGGTCACCAGCGGGTTGTCGATGGTGCGCGGGTCGTCGGCGAGATCCGGGATGATGAGGCAGTCGCCGGCCTCGATCGTGTGGGCGCAGACCGAGCAGTTGATCGGCAATTCCCGCTGGCCGAGGCCGAATTCCGACTTGAACCATTGCCGCTCGGCATCGACCAGGCTGACCAGGGCCACCGGCGCCCGGCAGACATGGGCGGCGATGCGGACGAGGTCGTCGTAGAGCGGCTCGGGCGCGCTATCGAGGATGGCGAGGTCGTGCAGTTCCGCCAGCCGGTCCGCTCTGCTCCAGCGCCGGTCGGTCGGTTCGCGGTCCGCGCGTGAATTGGGGGGCGGCACATCCATGGTCTGGCGCTCACATAGGCGCGCGACGGGCGGCTGCATAGGCATGGCCGCGTATTAAGGCCCCGTATCAGGGTGCGCGGCGGGGTATTCGCTTCACCGGCCCGCGCAGTCGGGTCGGCGACATCGCCGCCCTGGGGCGGCTGATCCACCCGGCGTCGGCGCGGCGCCCGGACTCTGCACCATTCCGTATGGACCGCGCCCGTTTTCGGCCGGCTTGATCGTCGCGGGGACGCGCGCGGTTCGCTGCGCCATGCCGGGGCCCGGGATCCGGATCCGCCGACATCGCGAGGCCTTGCGCCGTCGGTGACCCTGCAATCCGGGCTCGCCTGCGGCGCCCCGGAATGACGAGGCGGTCCACGCGGCCGGCGTTGGCCTGTCGATCGAGACGGCATCCGGCACCGGGACCCGCCGCGCGGGCCCCGGCGCCGTGCCGGTCGATCAGGCGGCGCGGGCTTCGCCGAGCGTCGGGTAGTCGGTGTAGCCCTGCGGCCCCTGGCTGTACCAGGTCGCGGCCTCGTCCTTGGCGAGCGGGGCGCCCTTGGCGATACGCTCGACCAGGTCCGGGTTGGCGATGTAGGTCCGGCCGAACGCGATCGCGTCGGCGTCGCCCGCGTCCAGCACCTTCTGGCCGCTGACCCCGTCGTAATCGGCGTTGAGGATCATCGGGTTGCGGAACACCTTGCGCATCGCCGGGGCGATCGGCGGGTGGTCGGCCTTGCCGAAGGTCCCGTCCGGGCCGGGCTCACGCATCTCCAGGAAGGCGATGCCGCTGTCGGCGAGCGCCTGGGCGGCGGCCACGAACAGGGGCTCCGGGTTCGAATCGTTGGTGCCCTGGATCGCGCCGTTGGGCGACAGGCGCACCCCGGTGCGCTCCGGCCCGGCGACGCCCGCGACCGCGTCGGTCACCTCGCGCAGCAGCCGCACGCGGTTGGCGATCGTGCCGCCGTACGCGTCGGTGCGATGGTTGCTGCCGTCGCGCAGGAACTCGTCGATCAGGTAGCCGTTCGCGGCGTGGATCTGCACCCCGTCGAAGCCGGCCGCCAGGGCGTTGGCGGTGGCGCGCTCGTAATCGGCCAGCAGACGCGGGATCTCGGAGACCTCCAGCGCGCGCGGCTCGGCGTAGGGCTTCTTGCCGGAATAGGTGTGCGCCTGATCCGGGGCCACGATGGGCGAGGCCGAGACCGGCTTCTCGCCGCCGAGGAAGTCCGGATGGACCAGCCGGCCCATGTGCCAGATCTGGCAGACGATCTTGCCGCCGCGGTCGTGCACGGCCTTCACGATCGGCCGCCAGGCATCGACCTGCGCGTCGGACCAGATCCCCGGCGCGAACGGCCAGCCCAGGCCCTCCTGGGAGATGCCGGTGGCCTCCGTGAGGATCAGCCCGGCGCCGGCGCGCTGGGTGTAATACTCGGCCATGATCGGGGTCGGCACGTGCTCGCGGGTGGCGCGGCCGCGGGTGAGCGGGGCCATGAAGATCCGGTTCTTCGCCTCGATGGCGCCGATGCGGATCGGGTCGTGCAGGGACGGCATGGATACCTCGTGCTGGTGCGGCGACGCCGCGTCCGAAACTCAAACGCCGAGGTGGCGTCGCGGCGCGGTGATGCCAGGGTGCAGCGCAGCATGGGGGCTCGGTCCGTGCGCGAGCGCACGTCCCAGGGGGGTGGAATCATCCCGGTTTTCTTTGGATTTGGGGGTGGAACGATTCCAGGGGTCGGTCGGCGCAGCCGATCGTAGGGAGCCAAATGCATCGCTCGGCACTGAAAAGAAGTGCGCCCATCTCAGTATAGCGCACGCGGCAATTGACGCTCGAGACAGTCTATAAGCAGAAAAAGGCGCGGCCCCTAAGAGCCACGCCTTTCAAAAATTTTGGTTTAGACTCTCAAGGTGCCATGGCAATCCCATGGGCTCGCGACACCATTGCGCCGCCACCAAGCGAGTAGGCTTGTTATAAGGCGAGACTCAGACCATCACAAGTGCTGATGCCTGTCTCGAAGCGCCATGTCCCGACTCGCGAACTGCTCGGAGCGTACCTGACGTTCACGCCTCGCTCGCATGAGGTCGACTTGCTCGATAAGGACATGCGGACGCTGAACCCAACGCTGCTCCGGGACGCGATTCGCGAGGCCACGGAAATACGCAAGCTCCGGTTGGTACCACCTGACGCACAGCGATCCCTGGTGCATCAGATCTACACCCGGAAGATCAAGGAATTCTCCGCGATCTACCCGTTCCTGTTCGCGGTGGAGAACGGCCTCAGGTCGGCCCTGGCAGAGCAGTCAGCGATCAAGTTCAACGGTGTGCATTGGTGGACCTTGATCCGGGATGCCCGGGCACGCGGCCAGACGGCTCAAGCCCTCCCAACCATTTGGACGATCCCCGTGAGCGCTGCCTTCTTAAAGGCGGTCTGGCGGGCATTCGATACCATTGCCAATCCGCTCCACGTGCAGAGCGTCTCGGACCGGGTCGCACCGATGAGTTTTTCTACACCCTCAACCTCGGCGACCTGTGGAACATCCTCAGTGCAGACTGGTCGATGACACGCGGAATGTTCTGCTCGGACGCAGAACTCGGCTTCAAGCTCGACAGAAAGATGTTCGAGGATACGATGCGGGTCATCAAGGAAGCTCGCAACGAACTCTATCATAGCAATCCGATCACAGACCGCACGAAGGTCGTCGGGGCCTGCGAACGCATCCTGAACGGTCTCAATGTCCATCTCGGTGACTACGACACGGATTTAGCTACGATCCGCCATGTACGGGTGCCGCCGACTGTGCCCCGGAGTCCGCGACACGTCATTCCACCGCGTTGAGTTGTTCGCGAGGGCACACTTGAAGGCACCCTCCAGGGCTCGCGCGCCAGGCTGGAGCCCTCCTTCGAGGCCTCCGCTTCGCTCCGTCGCCTCAGGATGGGGTGAGGGATTGGGATGGCCGCTGAGGCGTTATCGCTGCCCTACCGTCATTGCGAGCGCAGCGAAGCAACCCAGGGACACGCGACCTTCACGGGCGGCGCGCTGAGCGCCGAGTCCGGCGCGGATCCGCGCCGGACCCGCCCCTCAATAATGCGCCAGCACCGCCAGCAGCAGCAGGGCGATGATGTTGGTGATCTTGATCGCCGGGTTCACCGCGGGGCCGGCCGTGTCCTTGTAGGGGTCGCCGACCGTATCGCCGGTCACCGCCGCCTTGTGGGCGTCGGAGCCCTTGCCGCCGTGGTGGCCGTCCTCGATGTACTTCTTGGCGTTGTCCCAGGCGCCGCCGCCCGAAGTCATCGAGATCGCGACGTAGAGGCCGGTGAGGATCACGCCGAGGAGGCTCGCCCCCACCGTGGCGAAGGCCTGGCTCTTGCCCGCGATCGCCTGGATCACGAAGAACAGCACGATCGGCGACAGCACCGGGAGCAGCGACGGGACGATCATCTCCTTGATCGCCGCCCGGGTCAGCATGTCGACCGCCCGGCCGTAATCCGGCCGGTCGGTGCCCTGCATGATCCCGGGCTTCTCCCGGAACTGGCGCCGGACCTCCTCGACCACAGCGCTCGCCGCCCGGCCGACCGCCGTCATGGCGATGCCGGCGAACAGGAACGGGATCAGGCCGCCGAGCAGCAGCCCGACCACCACGTACGGGTTGGACAGGGAGAAATCGACGCTGACGCCCTGGAAGAACCGGTACTGCGTCGGGCTGGCATTCGCGATGAAGTAGTTCAGGTCGGACGTATAGGCGGCAAACAGAACCAGGGCGCCGAGGCCGGCCGAGCCGATCGCGTAGCCCTTGGTGACCGCCTTCGTGGTGTTGCCGACCGCGTCCAGCGCGTCCGTGGACTTGCGCACGTCCGGCGGTAGCCCGGCCATCTCGGCGATGCCGCCGGCATTGTCGGTGACCGGCCCGAACGCGTCGAGCGCCACGATGAAGCCCGCGAGCGCCAGCATCGCGGTGACCGCGATGGCGATGCCGAACAGGCCGGCCAGGGCGTGGGTCGCGATGATGCCGGCCACGATCACGATGGCCGGCAGCGCGGTCGATTCGAGCGAGATCGCGAGGCCCTGGATCACGTTGGTGCCGTGGCCGGTCACCGAGGCGTCCGCGATGGACTTCACCGGGCGGTAGTTGGTGCCGGTGTAGTATTCGGTGATCACCACGATCAGCGCCGTGATGGCGAGCCCGATCACCGCGCAGCCGAACAGGCCGCCCGACGTGAAGGTCACGCCCGTGGAGGTGGTGAACGCCGTCGAGAAGCCGCCCAGCAGGGTCAGGTTGACGATCGCGATCGCCACCACGGAGAGCACGCCCGCGGTGATCAGGCCCTTGTACAGGGCCCCCATGATCGACTGGTTGGCGGACAGCCGCACCGCGTAGGTGCCGGCGATCGAGGTGACGATGCAGGCCGCCCCGATGGCCAGCGGATAGAGCATCATCGGCTCGAGCACCGCCCGGCCGCTGCCGGTGGGCCCGGAGAAGAAGATTGCGGCCAGCACCATGGTGGCCACGATGGTCACCGCGTAGGTCTCGAACAGGTCGGCCGCCATGCCGGCGCAGTCGCCGACGTTGTCGCCGACGTTGTCCGCGATGGTGGCCGGGTTGCGGGGGTCGTCCTCCGGGATCCCGGCCTCGACCTTGCCGACGAGGTCGCCGCCGACGTCGGCGCCCTTGGTGAAGATGCCGCCGCCGAGCCGGGCGAAGATCGAGATCAGCGAGGCGCCGAAGCCGAGCGCCACCAGCGCGTCGATCACCTCGCGGCTCGACGGGTCGAGCCCGGCGCCGCGGGTGAGGTAGAGGTAGTAGAGGGCCACCCCCAGCAGGGCGAGGCCGGCGACCAGCATGCCGGTCACCGCCCCGGACTTGAACGCCATGTCGAGGCCCGCCCCCAGCGAGGCCGAGGAGGCCTGGGCGGTGCGGACGTTGGCCCGCACCGACACGTTCATGCCGATGAAGCCGGCGGCCCCCGACAGGACCGCGCCGATCAGGAAGCCGACCGCCACCTTGATCCCGAGGAACACCGCCAGCAGCACGAACAGCACCAATCCGACCACGCCGATGGTGAGGTATTGCCGCTTCAGGTAGGCCTGCGCGCCCTCCGCGATGGCGGCGGCGATCTCCTGCATGCGCTGGGTGCCGGCGTCCCGCCGCATCACGTCGAGGATCGTGACGATGCCGTAGGCGACGGCACAGAGCCCGCCCACGATGATCAAAGCCAAGGGGATCATGCTCTACCGTCCTTGTTCTTATCGTGCCTGGCGGGGGCTTGTGATCGGTGTCGCGCTTGGCCGTCGCAGGACGACCATGGGACGTTGTGCGCGAATCAGTGCATTCCTTCCCAGTCGGTAAGTCTTAGCGCGTCCGCCGCCGAAGTGCAGACCGGTTCGGCGACAGTGAGCCGTCTCAGCAAAGGATAAGAGTCGGCCCGAGCATGGCGTGATCGGGCGGAGTCTAGTTGCCAAACTTCGCCGGTGAGCGCAAACGCCGCGTTTTCCGGCTTGGGCACTGCATCATGCCGATGCTGCATTGCGCCATGCCAGGATGCGGACCCAGACCGCGAAGGCTCTTCGCAGCGAAGCGGCGTCCGAGGTGTCGGTTCGTCGAAGTCTGGACCGATCCGACCGCCCCCGCGCCGCCCCGGCCGCCGAATTCTTCGCGGCTACGCAGGGCCTTAACCCGCGGTTAACCATACGGATCTCTACTTCCGGTTGTATAACGGATGGGGCTGAACATGAGCAGCGACCAGGTTGCCAAGCTGGCGGCGACGATCGAGGTGTTGACCGGGGCGGTGCACTTTTTGATCGCCGAGCGGGTCTCGGCCCAACCCGAGGCGGTCCAGGGCGACCTCCTGCACATCCTGCAGCGCGCCTTCTCGACGCCGCCCCGCCCGGAGGAGGCGCTCACCGGCCGCGCCGCGCTGACCAGCGGCGACCTGGCCCTGTGGATGCCGATCGTGGCGGCCGGGATGATGGACGAGGTCCGCCGCCAGATCGGGCGCCAGCCCGAGGGGGTGACCCACATCGTCCTCGGCCGGACCAATCCGGGCCCCGCCTCAGAAGTGGCTGAACGCCCCAGCCGCGAACACGCGCGCAGCGCCATCGCCCATTTCGAAGCGGGGCGGGCCGTCGCCTGAAGTGACGGTCCCGATGGCGGTGAGCGGGACCCCGGCTTCCGCCGCCTCGGCCCGGAGCGCGTCGAGGTCCTCGGGGGCTACGGTGCAGAGAATTTCGTAATCATCGCCGCCGGTTAGGACCGGGTCGATCAGGCCCGGCTCGGCGGCGCTCGCCCGGGCCGCGGCTTCCGACAGCGGCACGGATCCAACCGCGATCCGGGCGCTGCGGCCCGCGCCCAGCATCTTGGCGAGGTCGCCGGCGAGCCCGTCCGACACATCCATCGCGGCCGAGGCATGGCGGCGGATCGCGGTCGCCAGGGCGAGGCGCGGGCGCGGGTGCAGGTACCGGTCGGCCAGCACCGCCAGCAGCGCCGGGTCGAGGGCCGCCGCCCAGGCGGCGTCCGGCTCCAGGCGCAGCCGCAGGCCGAGCGCCGCATCGCCGATCGTGCCGCTGACGCAGATCCGGTCGCCGACCCGGGCGGTGCCGCGCCGGACGATGCCGCCGGACGGCACCTCGCCGAACAGCGTCACCCCGATCAGCGCCGGCCCGCCGGAACGCACCGTGTCGCCGCCGAGCAGCGGGCAGCCGACCTCGGCCGCCGCCGCCCCGAGTCCACCGGAGAAGCCGGCGAGCCACGCCTCCGTCCAGTCGTCCGGAAGTGCCAGGGTCAGCAGGAAGCCACGCGGCACCGCCCCCTTGGCCGCGATGTCGGACAGGTTCACCCCGAGCGCCTTGCGGGCGATCGAGGCCGGGGGATCGTCGGGAAAGTAGTGGATCCCGGCCACCACCGCGTCGGCGGTGACGACGAGATCATGCCCGGGGGTGGGCGTCAGGGTCGCGGCATCGTCCCGGAGCCCGTCCGCTCCCGGCCCGGCCAGCGGGGCGAAGTAGCGGGCGATCAGCCCCTCCTCGGAGGCGCGGCCCGGCCCGGACACGGCTCAGGCCTTCTTGGCGGGCGGCTTTCCGGAGCCCGGCTTGCCGCCCCCCTTGTTGCTGCCGCCCTTGTTGCTGCCGCCCTTGGGCGCGCTCATCTCACCCGGCCGGACCTCCCGGGCGACCCGGTCGAGGACGGCGTTGACGAGGCCGGGCTCGTCGGCGGTGTAGAAGCTGTGGGCCACGTCGACATATTCGGAGATCGCCGCCGGCGCCGGCACGTCGGGCCGGAACAGCAGCTCGTAGGCGCCCGCCCGCAGGATCGCCCGCAGCACGATCTCGATGCGCCGGAGCGGCCAGCCCTGGGCCAAAGCCTGGTCGAGCTTCTGGTCGATCGCCCGCTGCTCCTCGACCGTGCCGCGCAGCAGGTCACGGAAGAAGGCGGTCTCGGCCTTGGGATGCATTATCCCGTCGACCTCCTGGCCGATCCAGAAGGCCTCGAACTCGGCGAGCGCGTCGAGGACGCCCTTGCCGGAGATGTCCATCTCGTAGAGCGCCTGCACCACGGACAGGCGCGCGCCGCTGCGCGGGCTGATAGCCCGGGCCGTATCGTGAGCCGTCTCCTGGGCACCGCCTCCGGCGCCATCCTGGGCGGTGTCGTCCGGCCTGGTCTCGGTCGTCGCGGTCATGTCGGTTCTCGTTATCGCGGGCGCGCCGCCTCGGCTGCGCGCTTGAGGGCGAGCACCCCGAGCGCCGCCTCAGCCGCGCCGCCGCCCTTGTTCATCTCGGCGACCCGGGCCCGTTCCAGCGCCTGCGCCTCTGTCTCGACCGTGAGGATGCCGTTGCCGAGCGGCAGCCGGCGCTGGACCGAGAGGTCCATCAGGGCGCGGGCGCTCTCGCCGGCCACGATGTCGTAATGCCCGGTCTCACCGCGGATCACGCAGCCGAGCGCCACCACGGCGTCGTAGTCATCCGCCAGGATCGCCACGGCGGCGGGGATTTCAAGGGCGCCCGGCACCGTGACCACGGTGGCGTGCGCGGCGAACGCCTCGATCACCGCGAGGGCGCCGGCCAGCAGCTCGTCGGCGAGCGCCTCGTAGTAGCGGGCCTCGACGACGAGGATCCGGGCGCCGGCAAGGGCCGGATCCGCGGGCATCGGCGCCGTGGCGGCGCGGTTATGGGCGACCATGGCTGAGTCCGGTCGGTTTTTCGGGGGTTGGCGAGGGCGCCGCGCTTCGGGCGCCCTCGGGATAGAGGGACGGTTAGACCGAAGCGGCCGGCGCGACAAGCACCGCGGTACGCTACCGCACCAGCGGCGGCAGCGGCGGCGCGCCCGCCTCCGGGAGTGCCGTGCGGGCCACGTTCATGGTCATGGCCAGCAGCGCGTAGTAGCCGTTGATTCCCGTGAGATCGATCGCGCCCTGCTCGCCGAAGCGCCCCACCACGGACGCGTAGGTCGCATCGCTCACCGCACGGTTGTGCTGCAGCTCGGTCGAGAAGGCGTACGCCAGCGCCTCGTCGTCACTCATGGTCTCGGGGCGGCGGCCCTCTACCAGGGCCTGTGCGGTCTCCGGTGCGACCCCGGCCTTGAGCGCGATCGGGTGGTGGATCTGCCACTCGACCTGCTGGCTCCACAGCCGGGCGACGATCAGGATGACGAACTCGCTGATCCGCAGCGGGAGGGCGCTGCCGTAGCGCAGGTAAAGCCCCATGCGGCTGGCGCATAGCATCAGTTCGGGGCTTCGCAGCAGCGGCACGAACGGCCCGAAGACCGGGACCCCGCGCTCGGCGCGGAACACCTCGGCAGCTGCGGCCTGCACGTCCGAGAACTGGTCGGCGGGGATCTCCGGCAAGCGGTCCGTACCCGTCATGGCTTCCTGCCCTCACTAGCACCGTGCGCGCGGCACGCGCTCTGGATTTCCGGCCCCCGTGAGCCTAGACCGTTCAGGCTCACCGGCACGACGAGCGCCCGGGCCGGACGCGATCCGAACACACGCCAGCGAGGCTTACGGCTTTGGCCCTCCCCGTCAACGAACGCCGGCGCATCATGCTGCTCACGGGCGCGAGCCGGGGCATCGGACACGCCACCGTCAAGCGCTTCTCGGCGGCCGGCTGGCGGGTGATCACCTGCTCGCGCCACGCGTTCCCCGAGAACTGCCCCTGGGAGATGGGTCCCGAGGACCACCTCCAGGTCGATCTGGCGGACGCCCAGGACACGATGCGGGCCATCGAGGAGGTCCGGGGACGGCTCGATGCCGAGGGCGGCGTGCTGCACGCGCTCGTCAACAATGCCGGCATCTCGCCGAAGGGCCCCGCGGGCGAGCGCCTGGGGGCGCTGGCCACCGAGTTCGACGGGTGGCAGCGGGTGTTCCAGGTCAACGTCTTCGCCACGATCCTGCTGGCCCGCGGCCTGCGCGACGAACTCGCCCGGGCCCGGGGCTCGATCGTCAACGTGACCTCGATCGCGGGCTCCCGGGTCCACCCGTTTGCGGGTGCCGCCTACGGCACCTCCAAGGCCGCCCTCGCCGGCCTGACCCGCGAGATGGCCGCCGATTTCGGGCCCCTCGGGGTGCGGGTCAACGCGATCTCGCCGGGCGAGATCGACACCTCGATCCTGTCGCCCGGAACGGAGAAGCTCGTCGAGCAGATCCCGCAGCGGCGGCTCGGCACCCCCGACGAGGTCGCAAAGGCGATCTACTTCCTGTGCACCGACGCCTCGTCCTACGTGAACGGGGCCGAGCTGCACATCAACGGCGGCCAGCACGTTTGACCCGCCGCTCCGGGCGGCGGACATGACCGCCATGCGCTATTTCCCGCCCCGGCAACGCCGGATCGTCGCGGCCCTCATGGGATTGGTCCTGTGCGCGGCGCCGCTCGCCACCGCCCGCGCCGAGCCACCCGGCCTCCGGATCCTGGACCTGCCGTTCAAGGTGAGGGCGCTGCGCGGGCCGCGCAGCGAGGTCGCGATCTCGGTGGCGACCTCCGGCCTGCTGCCGATCGCCGGTGCGAAGACGAGCCAGCCGGCCGGCGACGAGGAGAGCGCCCCGATCGCCGTGGTCTGGGGCGACGACGGCGGTGCCGTGCTCGGCCTCGCGGACGGCACCGTTACGGCGCGGCCGATCGGCCGTGAGGCGGTCGAGGGGCTGACCGCCGCCGAGACGCCGCGGGGCGCCCTGCCGGGTTCGCGCCGGGTCCTGGCCGGGCCCCTGAGCGCCTACCTGACCGGCCGTACCCGGGCCGCAGATGGCGGCGAGGCCGCCGCCGTCCTGACGATCCGCGAACGCCAGCCGATGGCCGTCAGCACCGATCCGAAGCCGGTCCCGGTCGCCACCGTCACGGTACCGGCGGGGGGCGACGCGGC
Source organism: Methylobacterium sp. CM6246 (assembly GCF_054818005.1). Taxonomy (NCBI): domain Bacteria; kingdom Pseudomonadati; phylum Pseudomonadota; class Alphaproteobacteria; order Hyphomicrobiales; family Methylobacteriaceae; genus Methylobacterium; species Methylobacterium sp. CM6246. The sequence goes on along the minus strand of NZ_JBTXKY010000001.1, from coordinate 1,194,957 downwards.
GTTCGCGCCGCTCCGGCCGCGCCTGCTGCGCCTCGCCGGCCGCCCGGCCCTCCTGGCCGCGACCCTCTCGGGACTGGATTCGGGCGGCCTCGTGCTGATCGGCCGCCCCGACGGTGCTGAGGCCTGGAGCGTCACGGCCCGCACCCCGGTGCAGCCCGGCCCGCCCCTGAAGATCGCCGGCATCGCGGATTTCGCGGGTTCCGGCATCGTGCAGGCCGCCACGGTCAGCGCACGGGGCCTGCTGCAGCTCTGGACCCTGCAGGCGGGCCGGATCGAGGCCGCTGGCGAGGCCCCGGGCTACGCGGCGGGCGAGGGAGATGCGGACCTCGCCGTCACGGCCCCGGCCGCAGGCCCACCCGAGCTCGCGGTGCCGGTGGCCGGACGGCCGGAGATCGCCCTCGTTCAGGCGAAGGGTGCGCTGCACGAGCGCCTGCGCATCCCGCTGCCGGCACCGGCCACGATCGGCATCGTGGCACTCGGCGAAGGCGCCGCGACGCGGCTGGTGGTCGGCCTCGCCGACGGGCGGGTCGCAATCGTCGCCCCCGACGGAGGCAAGCCGTGACGGCGGGCGAAGCCGATGGCGGCGGGCGCCTGTTCCCGACCCGGCCCTTCGTGGGCGCGTCGATCGCGGTGATCCGCGGCGATCGCGTCCTGCTGGCCGCCCGGGCGAACGAGCCGATGCGCGGCGTGTGGACCCTGCCGGGCGGCCTGGTCGAGGCCGGCGAGGCCCTGGCCGAGGCGGCCCTGCGCGAATTGTCCGAGGAGGTCGGCCTGGCGGCCGAGGTGGTCGGCGTGCTCTCACCCACCGAGATCATCGTCCGGGACGAGGCCGGCCGCGTCCGGCACCACTACGTCGTCCACCCGCACGCAGCCCTTTGGTGCGGCGGCGAGCCCGTGGCGGGCCCGGAGGCCCTCGGGGTCCGGTGGGCGACGCTCGCCGAGATCGCCGGCCTCGCGACGACGCCGGGCCTGATCGGGACCCTGCAGGAGGCGTTCGACCGGGTCGGCGACAGAGGAGAGGCGCGCCCGTGAGGCTTCCGGTCATGCTCTGCCTCGCCGTGGCGCTCGCGGGGCCGGCCCTGGCGCAGCAACGCGGCAGCCGCGCGGCGCCAGTCAAGGAGGCGCCCAAGGAAGCGTCCCCACCGGCGGACGTGCCCGCTCCCTACGACCGCGACCTGATGCGGATGTCCGAGATCATCGGGGCGCTGGCCTTCCTGCGCGGCCTCTGCGCGGCACCCGACGCCGGGGAATGGCCGGCCCGCATGAAGGCGCTGATCGAGTCCGAAGGCGTGACGCCGGCCCGGCGTGATCGACTGGCCGGCGCTTACAATCGCGGCTATCGCGGCTACGCGTTGACCTACCGGGTCTGCACCCCGGCCGCGCACGAGGCGGCCGCCCGCTATGTCACTGAGGGTGACAGGCTGTCGCACGCCTTGGCTGGGCGATTCGGTGGGTGATGCAGAGGCAACACAGGCGGGACGCATCCCCCGTAAGGATCAACTTCGAGCGTCCGCGTTAACCGATCTGAAATTCTCGGCTGGCCGAGCCGCGGGGAGCCACCTATCATTCGTTGGTCCGCCGGGTCCCGTGCCCGGCGCAACGGAAGTATCGGGTCCATGCAGCACATCTCTCAGACCGCCCCCATCGAGGTCGATGTCGAGGAGAAGCGCGTCGCGCTGAGTTATGTCTCGGAGGCGTTCGCGGAAGGCTGTCTCGACGGGCTCGACGGCGACTGCATGGCTCAGGCCGCCCTGTTCGCGGCCTTCCAGGAACTCGTGATGACCTACGGCGAGGAAGCCACCGCCCGCTACGCCGAGGGCTTTCCCGAGCGCATCCGCGGGGGTGCTTTCACCACGACCCTCCAGCATTGACGAGGCGGCCGCGGAGCCCGGACGGTTGAGGCACGGGTGCGCAGCGACTACCTCCCGGCCCTGCGCTCCGGAATTCCGGATTGCCCCTGTCGCGTGAGGATCTGACTGCCATGCCCGTCGCCCTGCTGCCGGACCGCGCCCTCGTCACCGTCACAGGGCCTGAATCCACCGCACTGCTGCAGGGCGTGCTGACCTGCAACGTCGAGACCCTGCAGGCCGGAGAGGCCCGCCTCGGCGCCCTCCTAGCGCCCCAGGGCAAGATTCTGTTCGACTTCCTGATCTCGCGGATCCCGGACGGTTTCCGGCTCGACACGGCGATCGACCGGGCGGCCGACTTGGCCAAACGCCTCACGCTTTACCGGCTGCGCGCGCAGGTGGCGATCGCGGTCGACCCAACCGTGGCGGTGGCGGCGGCCTGGGCCGGGGCCTCGCCGGCGGCCGAGTCGGACACCGTGGCGGATGCCCGCCATGTGGATCTCGGCGCCCGGATCTACGCCGGCGAAGGTGCCTTCTCGGCCGACGCGTCGGAGGCGGAATACCACCGGCGCCGCATCGGCCTCGCCGTGCCCGAGGGCGGACGCGATTACGTCTACGGTGATGCGTTCCCCCATGAGGCGCTGTTGGACCAGCTCGGCGGCGTGGACTTCAAGAAGGGCTGCTACGTGGGCCAGGAGGTGGTTTCGCGCATGCAGCACCGGGGCACCGCCCGCACCCGGATCCTGGCGGCTCGCTATACGGGCGAGGCCCCTCCCCCCGGCACCGAAATCGCCGCCGGTGGCAAGGGACTGGGTACCACCGGCAGTACCGCGGGCGAGCACGGCCTCGCGCTGGTGCGGCTCGACCGCCTGGCCGACGCCCTCGCGGCCGGCGCAACCCCTCTCGCCGGCGATCGTCCGGTGACGTTCGAGAAGCCGGCCTATGCGACGTTCTCGATGCCTGAGGCCTCTGCATCGCCGGCCGCCTGATCGCTGATCGCAGCGTAACGTGACGTGGTTGGCGTGGCGATAGCGTTCCGCTCCTGTTCTCGCTAAACCACCGGGATGCCCGAGACCGGCCTGATCGACCATCCCGACGGTTGCCCCCGCTGCTGGTGGGCCGGCCACGACCCGCTCTACGTCGCCTATCACGACACCGAATGGGGCGTGCCCGAGCGCGACGGGCAGGCGCTCTACGAGAAGCTGATCCTCGACGGCTTCCAGGCGGGCCTGTCCTGGATCACGATCCTGCGCCGCCGCGAGGGCTTCCGCGACGCGTTCTCCGGCTTCGACCCGGAGGCCATCGCCCGCTACACTGAGGCCGACGTGGCGCGGCTGATGGCCGACGCCCGCATCATCCGGAACCGCGCCAAGATCGTCGGCACGATCGCCGGGGCCCGGGCCTGGCTGCGGATCGAAGAGAGCGGTCCGGGCTTCGCGCCGTTCCTGTGGGACTTCGTGGACGGCCGACCGATCCAGGGGAGCGCCCGGAGCCGCGCCGAGATCCAAACCGAGACGCCGGTCTCCCGGGCGATCGGCAAGGCCCTCAAGGCGGAGGGCTTTTCGTTTTGTGGACCGACCATCGTGCATGCCTTCATGCAGGCGGTCGGCATGGTGAACGACCATCTCGTCGGCTGCCACCGCCATGGACCCTGCGCCGCGCTGGGCCAGCCGGCATGAGCGACCCGGCACCCCGGGCCTGGCAGCGGATGCTGTCCGGCCGCCGCCTCGACCTCCTCGATCCCGCGCCGCGGGACATCGAGATCGCCGACATCGCCCACGGGCTCGCCCGGGTGGCACGCTGGAATGGCCAGACCCGGGGGCCGCACGTCTTCTCGGTCGCCCAGCACAGCCTGCTGGTGGAGGCGGTCGGCCGCCACATCGCCCCGGGCCGCACCGATCGGGACGGGCTTGAGCTACTGCTGCACGACGCCCCGGAATATGTCGTCGGCGACATCATCTCCCCGCTCAAGGCGGCGATCGGCGACGCCTATCGCGGGGTCGAATTGCGCCTGCTCGCGGCCGTGCGCCGCCGGTTCGGCCTCGCGGCTCCCGTGCCCGCCATCGGACGGCTGGTGAAGCGGGCCGACCGGATCGCGGCCCATATCGAGGCCGTCGAACTCGCCGGCTTCGCCCTGGATGAGGCCGAGCGCTATTTCGGGCGCGCCCCGGACCTGCCGGCGGGTATCCTCGCGCTCGCCGAACCGTGGCCGACCGCGCAGGCGCAGGCGCGGTTCCTCGACCGCTTTCATACCCTGGCGGAAGATTCCGGGGCCCCATCTCCCGATCCGGAATGAGGCGCCATGCCGAGGCTGCGGGCCGCCGCCGCGTCGCCCTCGATCCGTCACGATCACGCGTCAGGTGCCCGCCATCATGCCAACCCTTCACGTCTGTCCGCTCTCGCGCCTGCCCGAGACCGTCGCCGCCACCGGGGCGAGCCACGTGCTCACGCTCGTCAACGTCGGCACGCCGCTCGAGCGCCCGGCGCTGATCGATGCGGAGAACCACTCCGTCATCGGGGTCAGCGACATCGCTGAGCCCCGGGATGGACACGTCTTGCCGGCCGACGAGCACGTGGCCGGCATCCTGGCCTTCGCCCGAGCCTGGCCCCGGGACAAGCCGCTGGTGATCCACTGCTATGCCGGGATCAGCCGGTCCACCGCGGCCGCCTACATCGCGGCCTGCGCGCTGGCACCGGACCGCGACGAGGGTGACATCGCCGACGCCTTGCGCGCGGCATCCCCGTCCGCGACGCCCAATCCGCTGTTCGTGGCGATCGCGGACCGGATGCTCGACCGTGACGGCCGGATGATCGCGGCGGTCGCGCGGATCGGCCGCGGCGCCGAAGCGTTCGAGGGGACGCCGTTCTGCCTGACGCTGACGTGACAGCCGGGCGGATAACCTCCGGTTGTCGGCGCCCCCGCCGCCGCGCACGACCGTCCGGTAGGCGTTCCACGCCGGGTTCGCTAAGGGGCGCCCCAAGGCGCGGAGAGTGTGGCGCAAACGCCGCCGCATGCTGCCAAAACGCGGCCTATCCGGCCGGCCTCGCCCTCGCGTGGGTTGTGGCCGCACCGGCTGCCGCCTTAGAACTGACCCAAAGGATGTGTGTGGGATGAACGCGAGCAGACCCGAGGTGGCCCCGGCCGCCGGCGACCTGCCCTTCGAGAAGGCGCTGGAGCAACTCGAAGAGATCGTGCGTAGGCTCGAGCGGGGTGATGTCCCGCTGGACGAGTCGGTGGCGATCTACGAGCGCGGCGAGGTGCTGAAGAAGCACTGCGAGGCGCTGCTGAAGCGGGCCGAGGCGCGGATCCAGAGGATCACCCTCGGCGCCGACGGGCGGCCCGAGGGCGTGGCGCCGCTCGATATATCCTGAGGCTCGGCGGTCAGACCGATCCCGTCCGATAGAGGTTGATGCCGTGGCGATTTCCCCCGAGCTGAGCGCACTTCTCGACCGTATCCCGGAGCCTGCGGCGCTCCGGCAGCTTCCCGAATCCGAGTTGCAGGCGGTGGCGGACGCGGTGCGGGCCGAGATGATCGACGCGGTGTCGATCACCGGCGGCCATCTCGGCTCCGGGCTGGGCGTGGTCGAGCTCACGGTCGCCCTGCACCACGTGTTCGACACCCCCGACGACCGCATCGTCTGGGACGTCGGCCACCAGTGCTACCCGCACAAGATCCTGACCGGACGCCGCGACCGCATCCGGACGCTGCGCCAGGGCGGCGGCCTGTCCGGCTTCACCAAGCGCTCCGAGAGCGCCTACGACCCGTTCGGGGCCGCCCATTCCTCGACCTCGATCTCGGCCGCGCTCGGCATGGCGGTCGCCCGCGACCTCGACGCCGAGGCCGCCAAGGCCAAGGGCCGGACCGCGAAGCGCCGCAACGCCATCGCGGTGATCGGCGACGGCTCGATGTCGGCCGGCATGGCCTACGAGGCCATGAACAACGCCGGCGCCCTGCACTCGCGCCTGATCGTCATCCTCAACGACAACGACATGTCGATCGCCCCGCCGGTGGGCGCGATGTCGGGCTACCTGGCGCGGCTGGCGTCGGGCGGCACCTACCAGTCCCTGCGCGAGACCGCCAAGCAGCTCGGCAAGCTCCTGCCCAAGGCGCTCTACCAGCGCGCGGCGGCCGCGGAGGAGTACGCCCGCTCCCTGGTGGTGGGCGGCGGCACGATGTTCGAGGAGATGGGCTTCCACTATGTCGGCCCGGTCGACGGGCACAACCTCGACCAGCTGCTGCCGGTGCTGAAGAACGTCCGCGACGCCGAGCACGGCCCGATCCTGCTCCACGTCGTCACCCGCAAGGGCAAGGGCTACGCGCCGGCCGAGGCCAGCGCCGACCGCTACCACGGCGTGGTCAAGTTCGACGTGGTCTCGGGCGTCCAGGCCAAGGCCAAGCCCAACGCCCCGGCCTACACCCGGGTGTTCGGCGAGAGCCTGATCAAGGCGGCCGACGCCGACGACCGGGTCGTGGCGATCACGGCGGCGATGCCGGGCGGCACCGGCATCGACCTGTTCGGCAAGGCGCACCCGGACAAGACCTTCGACGTCGGCATCGCCGAGCAGCACGCGGTGACGTTCGCGGGCGGGCTGGCGACGGAGGGCTACCGGCCGTTCGTGGCGATCTACTCGACGTTCCTGCAGCGGGCCTACGACCAGGTCGTGCACGACGTGGCGCTGCAGAACCTGCCCGTGCGGTTCTGCCTGGACCGGGCCGGTCTGGTCGGCGCGGACGGGGCGACCCATGCCGGCGCGTTCGACCTGGCGTACCTGTGCTGCCTGCCGAACATGACCGTGATGGCGGCCTCCGACGAGGCCGAGCTGGTGCACATGGTGGCGACCGCGCACGCCCATGACAGCGGCCCGATCGCGCTGCGCTACCCGCGCGGCGAGGGCGTCGGCGTGGAGCTGCCGGAGCGGGGCGAGGCGCTGGCGATCGGCAAGGGCCGGATGGTGCGCCAGGACCCGGAGGCGCGGGTGGCGATCCTGTCGCTGGGCACGCGGCTGTCCGAGGCGCTGAAGGCGGCCGACACGCTGGCGGAGCAGGGCGTGGCGGTGACGGTGGCGGATGCGCGCTTTGCCAAGCCGCTGGACGAGGCGCTGATCCTGGACCTGGCGCAGAGCCACGAGGTGCTGATCACGATCGAGGAGGGCTCGCGCGGCGGGTTCGGGGCGATGGTGCTGCACCTGCTGTCCGAGCGGGGCGCCCTGGATGCGGGGCGCGTCCGGGTGCGCACCCTGACGCTGCCGGACCTGTACCAGGACCACGACAGCCCGGAGAAGATGTACGCCGAGGCCGGCCTCGACGCCGCAACCATCGTCAAAACCGCGCTCGCGACCCTGCCGGCATCCTCCGGCCAGGTCGAGCAGGCGAGCAACGTGGTGAGCGTCCGCCGCCGCCCGCGCTGATTTTTCGAGCGGCGCGCCCAACCAGCCAAAGACCTTGTCCTGACGGCTGTGTAGCCCTCGGGGGAGCCCTTCAGTGATCTCGCGATCCTGCAGGGCTCCTCAGGATAGACGGGGATTTATCCCAACGCGTCCGCCACGGCCTTCCCGCAGGCCTGCGTGTCGGCATTGCCGCCCAGGTCGCGCGTGCGCAACGTCCGCTCGGACAGCACCCGCTCGATCCCGCTTACGATCTCCCGCGCGGCCTCGTGCTCGCCGAGATGCTCCAGCATCATCGCGCCCGACCAGATCTGGCCGATCGGGTTGGCGATGCCCTGGCCGGCGATATCGGGGGCGGAGCCGTGGACCGGCTCGAACACCGACGGGTGAATCCGCTCCGGATTGATGTTGCCGGACGGCGCGATGCCGATCGTGCCGGTGCAGGCGGGTCCGAGATCCGACAGGATGTCGCCGAACAGGTTCGACGCCACGACCACGTCGAACCGATCCGGATTGAGCACGAAATGCGCGGTCAGGATGTCGATGTGGTACTGGTCCCACCGCACGTCCGGGTAGCCCTCGGCCATCGCCTTCACGCGCTCGTCCCAGTACGGCATGGTGATCGAGATGCCGTTCGACTTCGTAGCCGAGGTCAGGTGCTTCTTCGGCCGGCTCTGGGCCAGCGCGAAGGCGAACTTGAGGATCCGATCTACCCCGTGGCGGGTCATGATCGTCTCCTGCAGGGCGAACTCGCGGTCGGTGCCGGCGAACATGCGGCCACCCGCATTCGAGTACTCGCCCTCGGTGTTCTCGCGAACTACCCAGAAGTCGATATCGCCGGGCTTGCGGTCGGCCAGCGGGCACTTCACCCCGGGCATGAGGCGCACCGGGCGCAGGTTGGCGTATTGGTCGAACTCGCGCCGGAACAGGATCAGCGAGCCCCACAGGGAGATGTGGTCGGGCACGCGTTCCGGCATGCCGACGGCACCGAAGTAGATCGCGTCGTGTTTCTCGATCTGCGGCTTCCAGTCCTCCGGCATCATCCGGCCGTGCTGCTCGTAATAATCGCAGCTCGCGAAATCGAACCAGTCGAACTGAAGCGCGAAGCCGTGCCGCTTGGCCGCCTGCTCAAGCACGCGCACGCCCTCGGGCACCACCTCCTTGCCGATGCCGTCGCCCGGGATCACCGCGATGCGGTAGCGGCGCTGGGAGCTGCTGTCTTGACCGGCCATGGATCCTCACGGGTCTCGCGTCGGGGGCCGCGTACCAGCCCCGGGTTGCACGATGCCAGGGTGTTGCACGCGCGCATGCGGTCAACACCCCGGCCTGACAATCACGCAGATTCGCCTGCCATGGCTCGGCGCTGACGGTCCAGTTCTTCGCTGTAGCGCTTGAGCGTGTGGCTCTCGGTGAGCAGGCCCAGGACCTGGCGGCTCGCGGCATTCTGGACCACCGCGAGCGCCTCGCTCTCGCTACGGTCGAAGGTTGCGGCCGCATCCCTGGCGTTCATCTCCGGCGTCAGGAACCGGTCGGGGTGAAGCAGGAGGTCGGCGAGGACCGGCGGGGCGCCGGCCTCGGCGTCGCGGGCGGCGGCATGAGCCTCTGGAACGTTCACGATCCCGGCGTAGCGGCCCTGCGCATCCACGGCGACCACCCGGGAGGGGGAGCCCAGCGGATGCGCGCGCAGGAAGGTCGGCAGCGGCGTGTCCACCGCCACGGTGGCGACGTCCCGGCGCATCAGCCGGCCCACGGTCAGCGAGCGGATCCAGCCGACATCGTGGGGACTGCGGATGGTCTCGCCGCGCAGGTGGAAGCGCCAGGTGGCGAAGGAGTAGCCGAAGATCTTCCGGACGGTCAGCGAGGAAGCGATCACCGCCGCCAGCACCAACCCGGTGATCGGCAGGCTGCCGGTGATCTCCAGCGCCAGGAACGTCATGGTCAACGGGCCGCCGATGATCGCCACGGCGAGCGCGCTCATGCCGATCACCGCGTAGGCCAGCGGCGTGAGGCCGAAGACTGCCATCGCGGGCAGGAGCTCCGGGGCCAGGGCGGCGAACAGCTTGCCGGCGATCGCTCCGAGGAACAGCGACGCGAAGAACAGGCCGCCCCGGAACCCGGAGCCGATCGAGATCGCGGTGGCCGTCGCCTTGGCGGCGAACAAGCCGGCCAGAAACGCGGCTCCGTGCCCCTGCCCCTCGGCGGCGAAGTGCATGTGCAGCGCCCCGTGCCCCCCCGAGAGCACCTGCGGCGTCGCGATCAGCGCCAGCGCGCCGACACATAGCCCCCCGAAGGCGGGACCGGCCGCCCGAGGCAGGCCGGAGGCCTGGACCAGCCGCTCGACCAGGGTGACGCCACGCATGATCAGGATACCGAACAGCGCGCAGATCAGCCCGAGGGCGAGGCTCGGCAGGATCTCGAGGCTGGTGATGTGCGAGGTCGTGACCGCCTGCATGTCGCCGAGGTCGACCAGCGGCTGGGTGTGGATCAGCGCCCGGGAGACGAGGTTGCCGCAGAGCGCTGCGACCACCACCGGCGCCAGGGTGGCGATCGAGTAGGTGCCGATGATCAGCTCGAAGGCATAGAACGCCCCGGCCAGCGGCGCCCCGAACCCCGCCGCGATGGCCCCGGCCGCCCCGCACCCGACCAGGGTCCGCAGGTCGCCCCGGCGTACCTCGAAGGCGATACCGAGTCGCGAAGCGAGGCCGGAGGCGAGCTGCGTGTAGCCGGCCTCCAACCCCACGGAGGCCCCGGAGCCGTTCGAGATCACGTTCTGCAGGGCAAGGTAGAGGCTGTCCCGCAGGGACATCCGGCCGCCGTGCAGGGCGTTGGCCTCGATGGGGTCGATGGCCGGGCGCTTGCGCGGCCCGCGCAGGTAGTTCGCTGCGAGGATCAGCAGCCCGAGCAGCACGCCGCCGAGACACGGGCCGATGAGCAGGAGCGGCGGTGCGACCGCGTGGGCGGCGCTGAGCCGGGTCCCTGCCGGGAGGTGGTAGAGCGCCTCGCGCAGGGCCTGCGTCACCCAGGTCATGGCCGAGACCGCCAGCCCGCTGATGCAGCCGACCAGGGTCGCCAGCAGGACGAGCCCGCCCTCGCTGCGCCGAACCAGGCTGCGCAGCCGCCCGGGCGCCAGGAAGATCCGAGAGCGGGTCCAGCGCCTGCGGGGGCTATGGCCCGGCCGGGCAGCCGCCCGGTTCGCCGCCCCCGTCTCGGCGGCCTGGCCCCGATCCCGGCTCCCGGTCGCGCCCGACGCTGGCTCTCGCGCGCTCACGCTCGCCCCTACCCCCCGATCCGCCCTGGCCGACGCGCGGTTTCGTCGTTGCACTTATGAGGCGAATCCGCCCTGCGTCCACCGAGACCGCATGAGCCTGCACACATCGTCTTGAAAACTGCCGCGGCCCACGATACACCGCCCGCCAGTGCCGCCGTAGCTCAGTTGGTTAGAGCACCAGATTGTGGATCTGGGGGTCCCCCGTTCGAGCCGGGGCGGTGGTACCATCGAATTTGTGACTGTTGGGAAGGGGTTGGCCTATCGCCGGCCCCTTCTTCGTTTGAAGGATGCTTCCTGGAAACGGCAACCAGGAAGCGAATAGGAAGCATTTCGGGAAGCTAGCCTCGGACAGGTGGCGTGCGGCTCCGTTTTGCTGGCAGCGCGCTCGCCTACCCTGTGGCGCAGATGCAACGCTTCATCACCGTGTCTTAGCTGCGTGGATAGCTTCGGTGAGGTCGCGAACTGCGAGCTTGCCCCCCGTCAGCCCGTTCGATCACCCGCCACAGCGCAGCTTGGCACGCATGCGCAATTTCATACTGCTGTTAGCCAGCGTGCCCACACTGCTCTCGTACGAGCGTCAAGGCGTGCGGCCAGTTTGTATCAGGATCCCGCAACTCCATCCTTCCTGTTGACGATGTCAGTCAGGAAAAAAAGGGCCCAAAAGACCGTAACGGCTAGGCTCGAGAGCAAAACGGAGAGCAGGAAGGCACCCGTCAGATGCACTGCGTCTTTGATGCCGGGATATGCCCTCGTCCAAACGACAACCGGGTCGTGCAGCAGTCCGGCAAAGACGACCGCACCGAGCGTCAGTAGACCCAGAAACGAAAGATATCCCAGCAGGTAACAGAGGAACTGCCGCAGGGTCAGTACCTCGCCATCGAGAAGGATCTCTGCTCCTGCTGGCCGTCGATCGAAAGCAGCTCCAGGTGAGCCCATCGAGACTGAAGCGAGCGCTCCAATCATGAATGGGACAGCCATGATTAGTAGATCGCGGGCGAAGCGAAGGAGGCCGGCATCGCCGAAAAGAGGGATCTTAGGAGTGAGCAGCGAGTAGACAGCCCACCCAAGGACACCAATCACGAGCGGCAGTTTGATGTCGTAGAAGGCTTTCTCGGCGTGATAGATCCACAGGTAGCGAAGTGGCGTGAGCAAGCGCAGGCGAGACGGTGTTCCGCCCTGCCTAACATCCTGCAACCCTACCCGGCGCGCCGCCATAGCTCGTCCCTGTCGACCAGTTCGCGCAGCTTTCCGACCACCTCGTCGTCGATATCCTGGCGCCAGCGCCGCGGAGGCGCACTCAGAGATATAACCTCCTTCGGACATAAAAGCAGGTCTGTAACCCCTTCGACCTCCTCGTGCAGCTTGCCGCCGATCGTCGCGTTGCCGGTGCTCCGATAGAAGACCTCCGACTGAAAGCCTCGGTGCTTGAAATCGTCGACGATCCGCTGAGCCCAGTTGCGCCGCTCTGCCGGATCGCCAGGCCCTTGCGAGACGTTCACCCGCATCTCTACGTCAGCCCGAAATTCTTCGTGCAGCACCGTGGTGGCTTGCCCTGTCGCATGTTTCTCTGAGCGCTTTGTGAAGATGAGGTGGGATAGCTCTCGGCCTACGCCCACAGCGGCATCAAGACTACGGCTGACGTCTGCCAGAAGATCAAGCTTAGGCCAGTATCTGTAGTTCTTCCTAATAGGCTTCCCCTTCTTATCCTTGGAGAATGCCTCGAATTCCCAACCCTCGGATTGCGCATGCCTTCTAAGCTGCCTGCGAAGTAGGGCAGCAATGTACTTTCGGCTCACACCGCCATGAATGTATTCGATCGCACATCTATATGAACCATCGTCGTAAGAACCAGCCCTGGGCAACTTAACGACGACATGCGCGGTCGATGCACCCACTTCATCCTGATCACCGGATAGTTCTCTCCCAATGAGTTTTCTCGTGTCTATAACTGAAAGGCTTTTAACATCGTAATCCGCGTGCTCAAAGAACAGCACGGCATAGCCACTATCGCCGCCCTCGAAGAATTTACAATCTTTTATTCTAATAAAATCATGGCCATATCCGTTACTTGCTCGTATTATTTCATCCTGACTATCAGTCGATCCAATAAATTCAATGGCATGGCCCAGCGCACGCCTTTCTTCAATGATACGCAAAAGCTCTGTTGCGCCATGTAACGGCGCCTTATGCTGATTGCCTGCATGTGTTACCGAGCGACTTACAAGGCGGTTCAACAGGATGTGACGATCGTGATTAGGTGCTCTCATTGCTTCCCCACACGGTCCCGTGTCGAGGGACGTGCTGACAGATTTGGCTAAGGCGAACTGTAGTTTCGCTTAGCGAGGGCCAGCAACCGCAATGCAACCTTTCGTCGTAGTGCTCCACGGGTTTGTGCGGCTCTTAGCGCCAGAGGCGCGCTCCACAGAAGCAGCCTCAGGTCGGGCAGCCCCGGTCCCGATGCTGACGCGCGGCTAGCCCATGCACGGGGCCAATCGCTTCCACGTTGGCATGAGCGCATGCAAACGATCTGAGTTGGCCAGCGGCAGACTAATTTGCAGCGGCTATGGACCTCAGAAAATTGTGGTGCACACCGCTGGTAAGGGATTAAGGCTGGCGGGGCTATGTACAGAAAGGCCTCGTTTAAGCTCGGCCATTGCTGGCGATGGAGCCCTACCTACCCTTCCGCAATATCAGTGTCATAATGGCATGGCTCTGATTTCTGCATTGTAAGCGCAGCTCTTGGCTACGACCCTCGTCGCACAAAATCAGTCTACGTAGCGGAGCGATCCCTTGGAACAAGCGAACCGTAAGCGAGCCCACCTGGAACGCGTTTTGCTCGTCTGTGGGAACCAGAACGCAGGGAAGAGCCGTCTTCTCCGACAGATGCTAGGCGACGAGCGATTAGGCGGCGAGGTTCCTGTGCACCCCCGTATTCGGGCCAGACCTTTGTCGCGGGAGAGATGCCTGGCGGTCCGTTTCACATCTCCTCATGAAATGGGTGAGACCCCTGCCGAGTTTCATCGGAAGGTAGACCGGGTCACAGAGATTGCGTGGTGGCACTTCTGGCGCGTAAATTTCGCCTGCGCGGTTCAGCCTCGACCGTTTAGAAATATGCCCGGGATCGTCGAAATTTGTGACGGCTTAATTAAAGAATTCATGCCAGAACGCATCCGGGTCGTACAACTGACGCCGGATCAGTGGGGCAATTCACCGAGTAGCTTGACGACTATCGACGTTGATGGGCTGAGAGCACTCGATGTCGAAGTGATAACTATCGATGCCCGCCGGAGCAGTCATCCGGCGGAACCCGGCAACGTTCGCATACTCGCGGATTTCTTCGAATTTTCATAATTGCATATCCGCCGATTTCGATTGGCTTTCTAATGACTGCGTCTAGTTAACGAGCAGTCATTGAAGCCTCTCCAGTTGAACATTCGGAAACAGCGCAACTGAGATCTACAACCGAAACTTCAGCAACGGCTACCGCGGACAAGCCGCAAAGATCGACTGAGCGGATAAAACGAGCAAAGGCAAAGGTTGGCTTTCAGACGGCAGCTTAATGCCGACCCGCCATTTGCGAGCCTCGCAAATGAGTACCCACCATCAGACTTGACTGCCTAGAGAAAACATTAAGGCAACATGACCGCCAGACAAAACACCTTAATATTTGACGTAAACTGCCTCCGCGATGTCGGTTAAATCGCCAATTTCTATGAAAAAGGCTGACAACTGCGTCTCTGGATCGCATGGCCACCACGTCGGGCGAAATTCACTCTGGTAAGAAAACGAAAAGTTTTTTGAGAACCCCGGCTCAAGTTCCTGCCGCTCAACCGTATATGGATCGTAGTATTTGACTGGTCCAGCTTTAAATTGAAGCTGCGGAAAGTTACTTGCTGTTGCTGCACTCAGGCGCCTAAGGAAAGATACGGGATCGCGAATGATAATCGCTGCATCTTTATCAAAATCTTTAAACATCCTCGCGTCAAACTGATCAGTGAGACATAGCACATAAAAATTTGCGCTATTCATGTATTGGAACATTTCGCCCCAGTTGACAGGCATCGGACGAGCTTGGCTCGGATCCTCGCCAGGCAAATACCCGTTGATCTGCATAACTATTCGGCGATCCCCTCGTACAGCCGCATGTGACAGCTCGTCATCTTTTTGCGCCGCATTCAGCGAAGGATCGTTATAGCCTCCAGCTGGAGCTATGCGAAATCTTCCATGCTCCAAAGCATCTTTAACATATTTCGCTTCAGTAAAACGGACCAAGAACGGCGATGTAGGTAGAACAAGGGTTTGGACCGCACCTACTACTTTTGTGTCCAACTCCGCATTTAAGAGCAGTTGGACCTCGTCAAACCCAATAAATGCCTCTGGCGATCCCTTGTAAAGACCAACTGCGTTCGAACGTCGAAATCTTTCAGATCGAACTTCTACCAGCTTTTTGGACCAAAATGCAGCTTTATGGGGGTCGGTATGCAGCTGTGGGCTTCCGGGCGGTGGAGCTATCCAGAGATTTGCACACACCGCATCGTGCCGCAGCGTAACTTGGGCTTCTGCCGCTTTAGATAAGTATGGATGCTGCAAGTATGCGCCAGCAATTGATGTGTTATAGATCATAGCGGCAGAAAATCCTCCGAGGTAGTTTTCTTATAGCCTGCGCTGGCTATATATGGACAAACTTTCGCAGATTGGCTCGATGTCGGCCCTGCCACCGATTGCACTCTCCCGTGAGCCGGTGCGAGGAAGCGAGGCGTCGATAGTTTGAAAAGCGCGCCCCGCGCAGGATCAAGGCTCCGGTGTTGCGCACACAATCGCGACCGTGAGCGATCTCACCCGTCGATCTCAAAGCAAGCGAAGCGCGGTGTCGACATGGTCGGCACCAGCAGGCTGCGATCGAGGAACAGGTTGCGGCTCTCGCAGCTCGTCTCGGCTATGAGCAAGCATCCATGACAAGCTGCCCCATGCGTCGCCCGGTCGCCTGTCTGATGCTCAGGGTCGTGGTCGCAGCACACGGGATCGTTCGAGCAGATGGCGATCCGCTCGAGCGCCGCATTTAGGATCTGGGCGAAGCGTGGTGCGGTACCGACGAGCCCACCGAGCGTCCCCTGTGCGCCCGCACTTGCTGTGTAGATTAGTATGCCGCAGCGCTCCGCCCCGTTCGCTCCGAGAGCGTAGATGCGCTCCTTTAACGAGCTTGCCGGGTAGCCGCAGTCGAGGGCAATTTCGGTCATCAGCGCGTGGGCGAGGCTGTGCAGCAGGACGTAGGGCGTAGTGGGGTACTTAGGGGCGGCGGACCCGAAGCGGACCTTCCAGCGATTGTAACCGCCAACAAGCTGCTGATGGCGAGCACCAACTTTTTTAAGCCAAGTCGCCATTGCGTCGCTATCGACGTGAACAAACAATCCTTCGCCGAACTGCTCGCAAGCTGGTAGCCAGTCGGTTGCCCGGGCGATCGGCGCACCGTGGACAGCGAGGCTGATATCTTCGATATCGCCGTCAGCTTCCGTTGGGGCCGCTTCAAAGCGTGTGAAGCCATATAAGCAGGACACCTCGCGTAGGCGGTGCACAACTACCAATGCGCGAACGAAGCTCAAACTGAGCCAGCTTTCGTCGGTCCAGTCGCTGCGCTCTAAAGTCTGCGCATAGAGTTTGGCACCGGCGTGGTTGGTCCCGATCTCGGGTCGCCCACTCGCGAACAAATCGAACTCAGCGACCTTCGGCGAGCGCGCCGCATCTACGGTGGCGCCTTCGCGCAGGCGGGTCAGGCGCTCAAAAATTTCGTCATCTGAGTACCCTGTTAGACTGGCCGCTGCCGCTTCATTAAATTCCCGAAATAGGCCAACCCGCTCGACAGAGGTAACCTTGTTCATCTCGCCGACGACTTCAGCGACGAGCTTTGTCAGCGCGTCTTCCTCGCTCGGCAGCGATATCACAGTCAGTACTTGCGGGAAGTAGGTGTTGGTCGCGGTGCGCGTCAGCAGCTTGAGCGGAGTGGTGCCGTCACCGCACCCCTCAGGATCTCGGTCGAGCAGCCAGGGTCGCTCGCCCCTGCAAAAGCCGAGGCGACGGGGCTGGAAGGCCTCCTGTAGCGAAAGCCGCTTGCCACAGCCGCAGACCACCGAGGTGTCAGCTGGATCAGCGCTTGTCCCGCGGTCCTCGATCCACATTGGTTCCTGGCACGGGGTGGCGCCGTGGACGACCCAGCGCCATTCGATGTCCTGCAAATGGCCCTTGTCGCAAGCGCATACGAAGCGGATTGGAGTGACTTCCGTGCGCTTGCCGCCCTCCGGCGTGAAGCGGCGGCGGCCTTTGGGATCAAGGTCGCGCCACTGAACCAGCCGGCGCCGGCGGGTTGGGATGCCTTCGGCGTTCGCCTCGACTTGGTCGCAGACGAACCAGTTCGGGAAGATAGGCGCAGCTACTCCTTTCGGCTCGCCGTTTCCGTCGCTGACGGGTGGGGTGCGCAAACTGAGGCGCTGTCCCTCGTCCAGTTGGCCGCGTTCGTGCAACAGTACCTCGAGGCGCTGGGCCAGGCGCGGTTCACTAATGACCTGAAATGTGCCAGGCCGCATGTCCCATTGTTCCAGGCCGCCGACGACAACCGAGCGCGTTGGTAGGTCGACCATACTGCCGGGACCAAAGGTCGAGACTAGCTGCGATAAACGTTGGGCGTTCTTGCTCATGCTCAGACGTCGTCCGCGTTGGAGATTGTATAGCCGTTGCGGTCTCGCACCTTCAGAAGCACGGCCGGCTCGACGTCACGCATAGAGCGACCCGCCTGAAACCGTTTGTGCGCTGGTTCAAGGCCATCCAATTCGCGCTCAAGTGGCATGTGAAGGAGGCGTCCCGGGCTCTTTTTCTGTGCATAGGCGAACGGTACGCCACTCGCCGTTTGCGCATCCACCGTAGCGATCCAAGCGTCAATCAAGCTTTCGACTTGTGCCCTCAGCGCCGCTCGGCCGCCGGGGATTGCGGCCTCCGGCGCTCTGGCGACGATAGTTTCGCATACTGCGGTCCGGGTTGCGGCCTGATCCTTTAGCATCACAACCGCCTCATTGGGCGAAAGCGTCGGATCGAGGTGTCGGGCGACCGCCACGACCACGGCTGCGAGCGCTCGGTCCAGCGCCCGAGCAGCCCACGGGGTTACACTGGTGGCCTCCACCGCGCGGTAAAAGGTGCGGTGGAAGTGGCCGAACTGCTCGAAGTGCATTCGATCGCGTGGCTTATGCAAGTTGAGGATCGCCACAACGAGGCCAGGCCGATCGTGGTCGCGCCCGACGCGGCTCGTGGCTTGAATGTATTCGGCCGCCGTTTTGGGCTGCCCTTGCACCAGCATTAGACCGAGCCGAGTGATGTCGAGGCCAACCGAGATCATGTTGGTGGCGAGCGCCACGTCAACGGTAGCCTCCTCACTCCCGAACGCCGCCTCAAGTCTCTGCTTGGCCGCTGCGACCTCGTCGGTTGAAACGCGCGAGGTCAGCTCCATCGGTTCGCGCAGCGCCCGATCTGCGAACGGCTGGACCGACGGATCCTTTCGGCGGCGGTCTCGTCCGTAGACGGTCGCGTATTTGCGCACTTCGTCTTCGACAATGCGCCGCGCCCCGCCAAGCTCTCGAAGCGCGTTGAAGTAGCATAGTGCCGTCATGTACGGGTCGGCTGGGTTCTGCTTACCCTCTGGCACGCCCGACGCAGCTGCCTCGTAAGAGGCCTGTGCGGCTGCAAGGAGAGTGTTTAAAGCCCTCCGGTACACAAGCTTCGGGCCTCGCCCCTGTGCGGCCAGACCCAGGTAGAGGCGCGCTGGGTTGACGTCCGTTGGGACGGTACGAGCAAAGAAGCTGTCTGTGCGGCTTACCCCTGGTGGGGGGAAGATCTGCGTCTCGTCCCGGTCGAACAACGCTTTGATCTGCGCGCCCGCCCGACGGACAGTCGCGGTCGAGGCGACTATCTTGGGGCGCACGCGGATCTGGCCCTTCACGCGCGTCGCGAGCGCGTCGATCGCCGTCTCGTAGAGGCCGGCCACCGTTCCCAGAGGACCGCTGATTAGGTGAAGCTCATCCTGAATGATGAGATCCGGCGGGTCGAGTGACCAACCGTTGTCGAGGCGCTTGCCCATCCGAGTTTCAGCCGCGCCGTAGAAGCCGGTTGGGTCATGGCGGTCAACGTGACCGAAGAATGCGCCGGTGCGCCCCTCCCAAGGCAAGCTAGCGAACTTGTCGACCGTGGCGATGAGGAAGGCTGGAAGGCGCCGGTAGATCGGCTCGTCGACGGTGAGTACCGGCAGCGCTCTCGATCCGTTGAAATCGCAGTCGAGGTTGTCGCAGCGCAACTCGAGGTTTGTAGGCGCAGTGTCATTAGGTACGCATTTGAAGGAATTCTTTGTGAACGAGGTGCCGCACCACGGGCAGGCCTTCAGCGGTGCCGGTGCCTTACCCTTACCTTTGATGTAGTCTGCTACGCGCCCAACCGCAGTATCGTCGCCCTTGTCGCCTTTACCGCCAAGGCGATTGGGTGAGGCATCGGAGCCTACCCAAAGCCCGATCTCGATCGGCCAATCGCCAAGTAGCGGTTGGCCCTTTTCGTCGAGGTGCTGGCCATCTGTTCGCATCAACTCCAGAGCGCAGACGACGCCGGCGGCACGGGCGAGCTGATCGAGGGTCAGAAGGCGCAGGGTATAGCGCATGATGACCGCCACGCCCGCTCCGAGCAGACCAGACCCAGTTACACGGCGGTGGGCAATCGTATAGGCGGCGAGACCTAGATAGGCTTCTGTTTTACCGCCGCCTGTCGGAAAGAACAGTAGGTCGGCGACTGCGCGGTCGGGGTGGGTCTTCTCGGTGAGACCTGCGAGATTAAGTAAGATGAACGCGAGCTGGAACGGCCGCCAAGCCGGCTTCGCATAAGCTGCGTTGCGCCGGCGGGCAGCCTCCGCAACTGCCACATTCATCAGCTGGAAAGCTGAGCGGGCGTGACGGTTTTCCGCCCCATCGCCCGTCAGCAGCGCAATGCCCTCGGCGATACGGTCTCGAGCGTGCTCTTGTTCGGCAACAAGTGTTTCGGCAGTCGCTCGCCGCCGGTTAGGAAGATTGGCTAGTTCAGTGCGCTGTGCTGCTGCGATCCAAGCATCATAGAGCCCCGGTAGCGCGCCGAGTGCCTGAGCCAAGGTCGGACCACCAGCTTGTGTGGCCGCAGCGAGGTCGTCCATGCCGAAGGTGACGGCCTGCTTCAGCGCGTCGTCCTCGTTCGGCGCCACGCGCTCAACTTCAGCACAAGGTAATGGGTCGGTCTCTGCCCAGGTGACTGAGCCCGCGGTTGGCTCTTCCCAGCGTGCGGCAGTGTTGCGACCGACCGCCCACTCGCAGACATCACGGTAGTGCAGATCGGCAAGCCGCAGATCTGGATCAGCGGCCTTGAGGCCAGAAAGGTCGCGCCGCGGGCGCAAACCTTGCGGACAAACGAGGCGCAAGCGCGCCTGGAAGGCGAAGGCCACGTCGGCGTAGTAGTGCCCAGCGGGGCGGCGCCGATTGACCAAAACGACTGTAAGTGCGCGGACTTCCTCACGGCCACCGTCCGGCGTCTCGTAGGAGAACAGACGAGCGTGTGCATCGAGCTCAAGGCCGCCAACAGCCGCTTGTTCGGCCGAACTCTCTGGGACCACGAGGGCATGGGGTGCGCGGCCGCCCTCGGGTACAGTGATGGGCAGCCGACGCTCTTTGGGTACGCGAACCCACTCGGTGCTGTCGCTGTCTTCCTGCCGACGTCTCTTGCGCTTGCCGTCCTCGTCGGTCTCCGGCTCACCAAGCAGGACGCTGTCGGGCAGTGGTGGAATTGTAGCGTAGTCGCCCCACGTAATGACTGCTTCAACTTCCCGAACGTCGGGTGGCAGCAGCACGGTGAGCCCAATCGTTGACGGTAGAAAGCGCCGCCGCGTATTAGGGGGTTCGGGCTCCTGTCGATCGGTCGCCGCACCACCGGCTTCCACCGGGTCAGTAGTCTCACCCTCGTTATCGCCATCCTCAACAAAGCTGGGCTCGTTGTCATCGGCCTCGCCACCAAGCGTGGCGGTGTCGTCGGATGGCGCTAGGAAGCCAGTCAGGTACCAGCGGGAGGGCCTTTCTCCTAGGCGCTCGCGAGCAATGTCGGCGTCCTCCGACGAGGGACCAACGAGGTCTCGGCGGAACGTTTCGATGAGTTGGCTGCGGACCGCGAGCGGCGTTATTGCGGAGGCTGTCATTGCGATCCCAGCTTTGGTGCGGTGGCGACACTGCGAGCCTCGGCTTCGTCGGCGGCGGTGTAGCGGCCGACCACCCAGATGAAACTTTGCACGTCGATCATGTCAGCGGGCTGCAGGTCTGCGATGTCAGCCTGCGTTGTAGCGGTAAGATCACGGAGCGCGTGGTAGACGTCCGGGTGAAGGTCCGGCGCGTAAGCGCGGGCGAAGGGGTGTCCGACACGCTCCGCGAACTCGCGCGTAACCTCGGGTTTTAGAAACATCTGCGTGTCTGGCCGCCAGAGGAATGGCAGGTAGGTGAGCGCCGTCCACTTGGCGATTGCGAAGGGCTTTAGGGCTTCCTGCATGGCCAGGATCCCGTCCTCAACCGCGCCGTCCGCGAAGGCCGCAGCGCCGCGAATGAATGGAGCGGCCGCTGTTGAGCGCAGGGCCTCACCAATCCGGGTGTTTTCAAATGGCGAGAGCAAGTTGGTTGCTCGGAAGGCGGCAAGCGCAGCTTCGCCGCCTCCGGTCCAGGTCAGCGCTGCGTCAAGCGGTAGGGCTGCATCCAGCCGCTCCTTCGCGCGCAATTTGTAGGCGCGCTCCTCAGCCAGGTAGACAGGGTCCGCGAAACCCTTCGGCATCATGCGTAGGAAGCGCGCTTGAGCGCCGGAAAAGCCGAAATAGCTTGGACTGAGCTTGGCGGCCTCGTCATGTAGGCGCCGCCAAACGTCATCGGCCGTGTCACCCTCGACAGTAGCGCGGAGTTTGTCCTCGACGAAGACGACGCCCGTGAAGCCTGCCTTGGTCTGGAGCAGCCTCAACCAAGCCTCACCGGAGCGAGCCTCTCGGATGGTTTTCATCGGCCCCTCTCAAACAGCTCAAGCCCGCGGCGCATTACAACGTCCTGAAGTTCAGGCTGCTTCATTGTCGGCCTCATCGGACGAGGCTGCGACTAGCCCCGCAGCGCGCTCTGCCGCCGCACGCTCGGCATTCACCGCGAGCAGTCGACCCAGCACCTCATCACGGAAGGCCGAGGGCCAAAACAGGCGACCTTGGTAGGAGTGCTCGGGCTCGTTCTCTTCGTCGAGCCACTGAGCTCCTGCGCGAGCGGCAAGGTCGTCCCAGCCGTAGCTCGCGAGTACGGCGCGGTCCATCTCATCGTGCAGGTCGCGAAGGCGTGCGATATCTTCCGCCTGCTCGGCGTGGTCATGAAAGCGGTTGTAGGTCTTGGTCATTCCCTCATCGCGGGCGATCATCAGGGCAGCGCGATTGTCATGGTAAATTCGGCCCGTGTCTTCGAGGGCAGCAATATTTTCAAAGTTGCGCGGAAACGGAAAGGTTTCGAAGCAGTCGGATGGGGTGTAGCGGAGATCGTCCTTCATCGAGGAGGCGAAGAAACGGGTCCAAACCTCATGAATACGAGACTGGCAACATGCGAAGAATGCAAGTTCCTCGTAAAGAAACACGTTCAATGTATTCGCAAATATTTGTTTAGAACACAACCTAGCGATCGCCATATGCGGCGAGGCACCACAGTTAATGGCAAAAACCGTTTTTATATGACGCGCGCCTTCGTAAAGAGAATTTTTTCTGTACGCGAATTGCCACCACCTATCTCTTAAATCTTTCCTTTTTTGCTTAATACGATCTTTTTTGACGCGTTTTTCGACGATAGAAATCAGCGATGGCCAGTTATCATGGCACTTCTGATGTGTAAAATCTTCAAAATCTATTATATATCGAAAGTGGGAATGCCTCGGATGATTTGTAATTTCCTCACCACCTACATAGGGGAATATGCGCTCGGCATTTCGACTATCTTGAGATATTAGTGCATGCATAGTAGTGAGGTTTTCGGCTTCACGCTTTGCAGCCGCTGCGTCGTCGAATGTGAAGCCCATTCCGAGCACGATTGAGCCCTGAAATGCCTTTCGGGCGTTAGCTACGAGGCGTGCTGGCGATCTATCAAGATCACCCTCGACGAGGTAGGCGGAGACGCGTCGGACCTGCCGTCCATCAAGGATTGGCGCCACAACCACGCGCTTGCTTATGTGGATGACGCTGATCACTACGGCCGCGTCGCCCGGCCACTGCAGACGCCGTGTCGCGCGAAAGATTGCTCCGCCCGCAGCAATGATCGCTGCGAGGCCCGTGTCGCGGGTATCTCCCTGACCAATCGTGTTGGTGGCGATGAGCCCAAAAGCACCGCCGTCACGCAGAAGCGTGAATGAGCGTCGGAAAAAGTGCGAGACGAGGTCGGCGTTGCCGTGCGCACCTGAGTGCAGGGTCTGAAGCCAGGGCAGGTACCCATCGCGGTTGCCGGCAATAATCGTGTTTTTACCTGCGAAGGGCGGGTTGCCGAGGATTGCATCGAAGCCCGGGTTCACGCGTGAGAACACCTCCGGAAACTCGATTGGCCAGTGGAACGGTCGCAACGGATGTAGCTCGCTCGCAAGGGCAGCTGAGAGCGGCGCCACTGCTTGATGCCACGCGGGCGAACCAAGATGGACCTGCACCGCCTTCTGCAAGGCGACGAGTGCTTCGACGCGCTTCTTTGTCTTGTCGGTAGCAAAATGGGCCGCGATCACACCATCGCCGATCAGGCGCGCCATCGTTAAGTTGGCGTCAGCCCGTTGCAGGCGTGGACGTAGGTCCGCCTCGCTGGCGCCCTCGGCCTCACTTCGGATTGCGGTGCGCTCAGCCTCTGCCTCGCGCAAATGGCTTGCGACGAGGTGGCCAGCGAGCGTCGGCGGTTTGCTTTCGTCCCAATGTAGGGCGGCGATTTGAGGTCGGTTCAGGCCCGCGAGGCTGTCACCTTCGCGCAGTGCGTGGTCGAGGAAGGTGAACTCGTGATCGGCAGCGAGCGTCGCTAGCCAAAGCGAAAGCTTAGCTAGGTCCACTGCGCGAGGGTTCTTGTCGACGCCGTAGAGGCAGTTCTGCGCCACGAGGCGGCGAGCATGAAGGTCGGCATCCTCGTCCGGTGGCAGCGTCGGTGTTGCCTGATGATAGGCCCACGCTCTGACGAGGCGAGCGCCGAGCTGGCGGCAGGCCTCGACCAGGAAGGCGCCTGAGCCCATGGCTGGATCACAGACTTTAAGATCCAGTACCTGCTCCGCGGTTGCCTCCTCGCCGAGACGTTCGAAGGCCGGCTGCAAGGCGTAACGAACGATCGGCTCCGTGAGACTGCGCGGCGTGTAATGCGAACCAGTACGGCGGCGCTCGTCAGTAGGCTGGAGCACAGGGGTGCCAGCAGACTGTACAGCCCGGCCGGGACAAGCACGCTCGTCGACGATCCCGTCGAGCGCTGCAGCCAAGTCGGTCACTGTGACTGCTGCCCTTACCGCTTTGTCCTGGGCTGTGGTGAGGCTCGCGCGGCCCGCAGTCTTGATACGCTTCGGCCGTTCCTCGCCCTCCAGCCCCGCAATCTCGGCAAGATCAAGATAGATCGGCGTACGGTTGTTTTTGCCGCCCTTCACCGCGAGTGCCGGGCCACTCGCAGGCAGCACAGTGAAGCCCATCACTGTCTCGTAAACCGATCCGATCTGCTCGACGTCGAGGGTCCGATAGGACAGCCGCTCACGGGCTCCACCGCGACCTTTTAGGGTCATTAACCCTTCAAGCACGCGCAGCACGCAGTCGTCCGATACCGGCAGCACGCGGGCAGGCGCATCGGCCTCTGCGCGGCCTTCAAGGAACGGGTAGACCGCGGGGTCGAACAGTTTGCCGCCGCGGCGCCGCACGAAGCCCGAGTAGCCACCGTGGACAAGGCGGAACAAAGCAACAAGCTGCCCCCAGCCACCGCGGCGCTCGTTCATCGTGTCGGGGTGCAACCCCGCATCCTCGGCGAGCCGGCCGTAGAGGCCCCGGAGCGAATAACTGCTTTCGTAGATCTCGCGTGCCCGAGCCTCGCCCGACGAAGGCAGCAGGCCGCGGTCCTCGGCGTAGAGGATGAAGACGAGGCGCATCAGCACAGCGAGCAACCCCTCGTAGAGATGGCCCTGGCCGGCGGCGGTGGCAGCGAGCCCCCGCATCAGTGCTGCATCGGCCGCGTCCAAGCCGCGCAGAAGCTCGTGCAAAGCTCCAAGCACTTGGCCGGCGAGCTCGGTCGAGACGTTCGACTGTTCGTCGCGCGAGCGCCGTAAGATCGCTGGCAGGCGGTGCGTGTCGCCGTCCGTAAAAAGGGCAGCGCGACCAAGTACGCGTTTGAGACCGCCGAGCATCGGCCGGCCTGCTACAGTCGCGAGCGGGCGCAGAGGGAAGCCGAGCCATCCCGATGTTTCGCCCTTCGGGGCGTACACAAGACGCAACGCGCCGTCTGTGACAAGCAGACCAGCCGGCACGCCTGTCTCACGCAGTAGGCGCTCCAAACGCTGTTGCGGCGTGGCTTCCCAACCGTCGAGCGCGCCCCGTGTGTCCGGTCCAACGCCCGAGGGTTCCAAACGGACAAGGAGCTGCCACACCTCGCTGTCGCGTATCGCGCGATCGCGCACAGCGAATGTCGGCGCTAGCGTCGTGTCGTGCTCAGGCAAGCGGACGTGCAGCGCTTCGGGGATCGGTGGTCCGCCGGGGCTGCCAGCAACGACGCCGGGCTCCCACCCTAGGATCTCACGGAAGAATGCCCACGGGTCTAGCAGCGCCGGCCCATCTTCCTCCGGCGAGGCGATGACAGCGGCGGCAGTGGCCGTTTCATGTGCCCCCTGCGGCTCTGGTGCTATGCCGAGATCCACCAGCACGGAGGCCGCGACGACGAGGCCTGAGCTGAACGGCTCGAGGTACTTCAACCAGTCGATGGTCGGATTAAGGGGAATTTCGGGCATGCGGGTCCGCGGCGCGATGAGAAACGGTAGCGGGACAGAGTGACCTCGGCCTCAGCCGGTTGCTGGCCAGAGATAGACTAGGCCGAGGGGCTCGAGCCGGTGCGCGTTCACTCGGTATCCGGCGCGTACCCGCTCGGGCTCGGTTTCGACTTGACGCTCTAACGCTGCGAGTTTCTCGCCCCAGTGGCGACGGTCTCGGTCGCGTTCGCGGCGCTCCTCAGCAAGGAACCCGAGCTCGAACTGGGTGGCTTCCCGCTCGGCCGCGCCGAGCTCCCGCATAATACGTGCGCGCTGGCTGGATAACAGGGCGGCGAGACCGTTCGCCTCCTCTTCTGCGCGTTGGGCGAGCAGCGCCTCGGCGCGGGTAAGCCGTTCGGCTGCGATCCGCTCCAGTTCTGGGCGCAGCTCGGCGATGTCCTGCGCGACGAGGCGCTTCACGCGGGCGACGGCACCTTCGGGTGCTGGCACCGCTACGCGCAATGCGTCCTCGAGTTGGCGCAGCGTTGTCGCCCCGCCACTCTCTCCCAGCGGACGCAACGGCTTCACGCCTCTATCAGCCTCGGTCCAGATCGCCGTGATTGGGATAATCTCCTCATGCAACCGCGCTGCCGCCGGCCCGTACACGCAGAGCCGACCAATCAGCACGACGCGCGGCTGCGCCCCGGGTCCACGGATCACCGAGACCCGCGAAAGGCCAGCCTGGAACCCCTGGCTGATGAAGCGCGAGAGCAGCCGCCGCACGAGGCGGTGCTCGAGATGCACTTGCACGACACCCGCCGCGAGGCGCCCGTCAGCGAGCTCCGGCGTCTCGAAGCTCACCGCCCGCGGGGGCGCAGCCCTGCGCCACTCGTTGAGCCGCTCGCCGCGGCGGCGCGGACGGACGCGTAAATCGTCAAAAGCGTCCGACCAGCCGCCCTCAGATGCGAAGGCCGGGTGCTCGCTATCAAAGCGGAAGGTCTCGACGCGATCGACAGGGTCGGAAATCGCCTCGTCGAGTTTGTAATCGACCCGCGCGAGCGCAGCCCGCACAACCCGGCGCAGGTCATCTGGGTCAACGCCGACGCGCTCACGTGATGCCTCCAGGGCGCGGCGGAGCACATCCTGCTCCCGCAACAAGCGCTCGTGACGAGCGTGCTCGGCATCATCCATCTCGTCGCGTGCACGAGCGAGGAGCACGGCATCGTCTTCAGCTACGATGGCGAGCGCAAGGTCGGTCTCGCCGCGCGCTCGGATACCTTCCTCCGCCAAGCGCTTGGCGATGCGCCCCTCGATCACCTGCCCAACCGAGCCGAGCTGTTCGCGGATCGTCTCGGTTTTGCGCACCAGTGCGTCGAGAACGATGTCGGCAGCGCGCTGCTCGTACCGGAAGTAGCGGCAGCGGATTTCTGGCGCTGGCTGTAGCTTGCGGTCGATGCGCCCGTTGCGCTGTTCAAGCCGGGCTGGGTTCCAGGGCAGGTCGAAGTGCAAAAGGTCGGCGCAGTGGCTTTGCAGGTTCAGACCTTCGCGCGCGGCATCCGTGCACAACAAGATCCGCACAGGTTCTTCACGCGGATCAGCGTTGAAGGCGCGCTTGACGTCCTCGCGACGATCGGCCGGCGTCGCACCGGAAAATACGAGGATGCGTGCCTCCGCGTCTTCGGTATCGCCGATCATCTCCATCAAACGCCGCTCCAACCAGCGGCGAGTGTCTTCGTACTCTGTAAAAATGATGAGCCGCCGGTCACGCCAGCGGCGGCCATCGAGTAGCTCTGCGCGGATCCAGTCGGCCAACCAGCGCGTTCGCGCGTCGCCCCTCCCCTTTTCGGCGTCGGCGAGCGCGAGCATCGCGTCGACAGCCGCAAGCTCGGCCTGTAGAGCGGCGCGCGGGGCCTCGACTACACCGGCTCGGGCCTCGTTATCGGCTACTGCATCAGCGTCGGCCTGAGCCGCTTGCTCCGCTTCGTCTCCGTCGAGCCCAAGATCGAACCGTGCTCCGAGATCGTCGTTCGCGTCGCTGACGGTTGCCTCGACCGTCGGGCCGTCCTCGATTGCGGCCAGCAGTGAGCGACGGTGAACCGCAAGCGTTCGAGCGAAAGCTGCGATTGAGGACAGCAGCCGCTGCTGGAGACCCACGAAAGCGAGCTTGGCCATCGCCGCCTTCGCCGCCGGCAGCCCGGCGATGCGTTGCAGACGTAACTCACCATAGGCTGCGAGCCGGTCAGCCAGGACAAGTTCTGGAGCGCCCGCCGGGAGATCTCTAATAGGGATCGCCTCTACGACCCGGTTCGGGAAGCCACCGCTGATCCGACGCAGGTCACTCTTTAAGCGCCGGACCATGACCGGCTCAATTTCCTTCGGGCTTACGGGAAAGCCGCGTGTGAACCTCTGGGGGTCCAGCATCTCAAGGAGGGCCGAGAAGCTGTTTGAGTGGCCGTTGTGCGGTGTTGCCGAGAGGAAGAGGCGGTGCTCGAAGCGGTCGCCCAGGTCGCGCACGGCCTTCGTGAACTGGCTTGAGACGGCATAGCGCGCGCTGGCGGCCGGTGCCGCGTGATGCGCCTCGTCGAGAATTAGGAGCGCGCGGGCGCGGAAGGTGCCCAGCGCGTCGC
This sequence comes from Methylobacterium sp. CM6246, assembly GCF_054818005.1. Lineage (NCBI taxonomy): Bacteria > Pseudomonadati > Pseudomonadota > Alphaproteobacteria > Hyphomicrobiales > Methylobacteriaceae > Methylobacterium > Methylobacterium sp. CM6246. The sequence goes on along the minus strand of NZ_JBTXKY010000001.1, from coordinate 1,166,838 downwards.
GCAGGTCGGCGGCGTAGGCCTCGTCCGTGAGAAGGCGGTGCGAGATAATAAAGCGCGATCCCGTGCGCCATGGGTTCGACCCGAAGCCCCGCGTGCGACGCAACTCGTTTAAGTGCTCACGGTCAATGATCTGGAACGACAAACCGAACTTCGCCGCGAGCTCGTCGCGCCACTGCTCGGTCATTGCCGGGGGCGCAGCTACTACGACGTAGTCGATCCGTCGCCGTAGAAGCAGCTCACGCACAATGAGCCCGGCTTCAATCGTCTTGCCCAGGCCTACGTCGTCGGCGATCAGGAGGTTCACTCGGGGCAATCGCATCGCTTTGCGAAGCGGAAGGAGCTGATAGGCGTCGAGCTTTATCCCGGCTCGAAATGGCGCCTGCAGAAGGTCCCGCTCTGCAGCAGTCGCCGAGTTCCACTGCATCACCCGCAGGTAGGCGGCGAGCACCTCGGCACTGTCGGGGCCACCCTGGCCCACACGCGCCCAATCATCGCGATCGAGTACGCGGGCGTCGACCTCGGCGTCCCAGAGCACCTCGAGCGGTTCGCCTTGTGCGTCGTCAGCGATGCAGGACAGGCGTACAGGCTTTAGCGGCGTGTCGGTGTCGACGGCTTCGACGAGCCAAGGACGCCCGCGCAGCTCGACGAAATCGCCCGGCGTTAGATCCATCCCTAGCACCTACCACGCGCCAGCGGTGCCTTTAGCCACCGCTCTCCACCCCCTATCGACGGGGCTTGTTCCGAGCAGGGTGTACCGACCAGCCTAGCAATGTCGAGCCGAAGGAACAGCTTTAGGTTGATTGATGGGCGGGTGTTGCAGCCCAGCAATAAGCCCTCGCCTCCGCCATGAAGGAGCAACAAGCCGTTCATAAATTTTAGAAGATGGGTGGGGGTTTTTAGCGCCGGAAAATTTGACGACTTGCAACACTATCCGCCCTTGATACTTCTAGAAAATTTCAGTTTTACGAGGATGATAACAGGGATGCGAGGTAGGTTTGGAAGCCAGCCGTTGTGAAACGCACACCTCCTATCGCCGGGCCAACCGCGCGAGCGTACATCACCGCGAGGCGGCGTATCTCGGGCGGATCGCCGGTCTTGGTGCCGAAGTCCCGCGCGAGCGAGAGCCGCCAGGTGGTGAGGGGGTCAAGTTGTTCCCCGCGCTTCGCCGCGAGCCACACTAGCACATCGCTCACCTGGTAGATCAACGGCGAGCCGGTGGCCCGGCGGAACCAGACACGCGGCAACGGAGCCGGCGTAAGTCGGCGGTTGCGCCACACGTTCCAGCTTCCGGGATCAACGCCGAGGGCGGCGGTGACGGTGGGGGAGGAGACCACCGACCAGGCGAACACGCCCGGAAAGTTCACCTCGGAGGCTAGCGGCAGCTCTTTGAGGCGACCTGTCGGCTTCCTCATAATAACCTTGGGATGGGTCTCAGATCGCAGATCGCAGTACATGAAAAAAACTCCTAGACCCTTCAGAGTACCAAAGGAGGGCCGGGGTGCCTGGCACCCCCGGCCCTCCTCCCTGGTAACGTCGCATGCTCCAGAGGTTTGCGAGGGGTACTGCGATCCGCGACTGTGCGATTAGCCGCCGGTCCGCCGAGCCGCCTCCTCCATCGCCCGCTTGAACGCGGCTTCCCGAATGTCAGCCACGTTGGCCCCTGCATCACCGGGGAGGCGCAGGAACTCAGCCTTCAGCTCCTCACGAGACGCCGTAGCCCAGCGGGCCGTGTTGCGGATGGCCCAGGGACGGATCTTCTTCCCGCCGCCGATGACCAGCTCCATGTGCTTCCCGTCCTCCATGTTCACCTGCTTGCCGCTCACGGCACGGATCACGTTGGCGATCTTCTGCGGGCTGATGCGTTCCAGCGTGTTGGCGTAGTCAGACATCTTCAGGGCGTGGACCACCTCCTTCACCTCCAGGATGTCTTTGTGGAACGGGGCCGCCTCTGTTGAGATCAACTCGGCCAGCACCTGCGCCACCGGGGTGCGGCTGGCTGTTGTTGCCGTCTCCTTCGCCGCCGTCATGAGCGGCGTGCCCTTCGGCTCGAAACCCTTCAGATCCACCTCATGCATGATGTGGTATGCGAAAGCGGCCAGCGCGGTGTCGTCCCGGTCCAGGACCTCATACAAGCGCTTGAAGAAGGCGCGGTGCTCCCGCTTTTCCTCCTCCGTCTCCGGGGTCGGCAAAGTGGAGGTGACGAACCAACGTCGATCGCCGGGCGGCAGGACAATGGGGGCCTCATCGTTCGACACCAGGGTGATGCCGCGCGGGGTACGCCCCTGGAACTGGCGGACGTACTTGTCGTGGACGTGAATGTGCTCCGCGACCAGCAACTCCAGGGTGCTCTTGAACACCTCCAGGCGCTCACCGTGGTGGGCCTCCTCGACCATCAGAACCTGGCAATCCACCCAGCGAGCGTTGTACGTGGACGCCAGCTCCGCACCCTCCAGTTTGCGGGCATTAGACTGGCCGAACAGGCCCTTCACCAGGCGGTGAAAGGTGCTCTTGCCGCTGCCGAAACCGCCCGTGATGATGGCCCCGAACTCGATCTTCACCTCCGGGTGACGGTACAGGTGGGCGAGGTACTGGATGAGGAACTGGCGGTCGCTCGGGATCGGGATGAGGCGGTCGAAATAGTCCAGGATCGGGCTGGCATCGCCCTCTACCGGGATCACGCCCGCGCCTTGCCACATGTTCACGGCCTTGGTGCCGTCCTCCTGATGCAGGATCAGGTTGGGGTTGCCCGGTAGGTACTCGCGGCGCGCCACGATGGGCATCGTCGGTGAACCCACGAGCTTGTCGTGCGGCTGCGGGCCAACCTTGGCTCGCACCCCGTCGGCGAACTCCTGCGGATCCAGCTTCTCCCCGCTCGCCAGGACATAATAGACCCGGCCCTTCTGGATGAAGACGGTTCCGCGCTGAACCTTCACCAGAGCGCGCGGCTGGTTGGCTAGGCTGATCGGACTGGTGATGGAGAAGGGGCATCGGGCGCACCCCTCGAACCCAAGTTCGTTCGCCACCTTCTTGCAGGTGACCGGGCCAGCGTCGTTCAAGGCATGGTCGATCTTGTCTTCGGTCTCCTGGGAGCTGTAGTCCGCGTAGGGCTCGGAGAGCTTATGCGACAGCTCCCGACCGTTCTCGCAGCGGGCGGAGATGCTGAGCATGGAATGCCACTCCGGCTCCGACAGGCTCGCGGCGTCGGCCTCGCAGTGTTCCATCCAGGCGCAACCGGCCAGAACCGACGCCAGGCTGTCCGGCTTAGCCTTCGAGATGGCCGCCTTCTTCGCCTGGTCCCTCAGCATGGCCGAGACCCCGCCGACCGTGCCCTTCGCCTTGGTGGTCACCTTCGGCACCTTGAGCTCATAGTCCCTAAGAGCCTCGACTACGACAGACGGCAGCTCAGCGAACTTGATTTCCCCGGGCGCGCGGTCCGCCTTCCACCGATGCTGACCGATCATGCCGTCCGGGTATTGGACACGCGAGGGCGGGAGGATACAGTTCACGGCGCCAACCCGGAACTCTAGGTCCGGTAGGCCGAGCATCTTCTTCTGGAACATCAGATTGGCGCCCGCCGGCACGCTGTAGATGCGTAGACCGCCACCGCTGGCCGTGACAGCCTCTACCGTGTCGGGGAACGGCCCGAGACGTTCGTTCAGCTCGGCCCAACTCTCCCGCCCCTTGCCGCCGTGCTTCGTATCGATATCGATCGCCGCAAACAGGTCGCCGGGTTTGAAGCCGATGTTCTGCTCCGGGTTCAGGAACATGATGCCGGCATGGATCGGGTCGGTGACACCGGGACGGTTCGGCCAATCGGCGTTCACCGGCTGCTTGGTCAGCGGGTGAACCACCAGCAATTCCATGCCGAGACCGACGTAAATCTTGGCTGCTTCGGCCGGATTGAGGTTGCCGGAAGCAGGCGGGATGATCATATTCATGGTTGTAGCGATCCTGTAATTCGCTGCTAGTCTTAGATCCGGGGTCAGGTGTTGGTCGCACCTGACCCCTTCATTTTATTTACGATTAAGCTCAGTCTCTTGACCAAAGCTATGTCTTGGGGTACGGCGCGCTCGCTGGTAATGGCGGCTCATCGCAGGCGATGATGTAGTATTCTCCTGAGAACGGCAGCCTACCAAGGCAATGCGGCACCCGGAAACCGGCGCCGTCACTATGCGTGTGAAGCTCCCCGCAGTAGGGACACGCAATCACCTGGAGGATTGACTTCCCGTCTCGGGCGAACCGTCGCTGCAGCGCGATCGCGAGCCGGTCGACCACACGCCCTTGAGGCGTGTCGGTCACGTACGCACCGAAGTGGAAGCGATCACGCTGCATCACGACGACCCTCCCCTTCGGTGATCGCGCGGATGTCCGTGAGGCGGATCAAGGCTCGATCACCCAGCCGCTGGAGGGGGAGGTTCTTGCGCACCGTGGCCGGGCACACGCCGAGGATTTTGGCAGCGTCTCGAACACTGACCATGAGGGGGGTATGGGACGGCTTCAGCACTGCTGGCCTCCGTGAGAGCACGCCGAACGCCGGCACGGCGCTCGACAAAAAGGGCTCATCCTCGAACGGCTGGCTGAAGTTGTCTGTTATCAGACTTCTTCAGCGGGGTTGTGCCTGACGTTACTTGGGAAGCCATGCGGGATCCTGCAAGGATATTTCGTATCTTGCAGGGACGTCACTACTGACTAGACGCCCTGAAGGACAATCCCGTCATCTAACCCGCAATCAAATCAGCGCCCGGCCAGCCACATTTCCAAGTCGGATCGACGAACGCCTAAGCGCCGTTCACTGAGCTGTAGGATGCGGGGTCCGCGGCCCGCCTTGATCAGCCGCCTCATTGTGGAGACAGACAAATTTGCTGCCTCGCACGCACTGCGAAAGCTAAGGACGACAGAGTACGGTTGCGGGATGAAAGGCGCCCACGCGGTGCCCTCGGTCATGCTGGGCATGACGGATCTCCAGCTCTCAATGGAGCTGGGTATCGGCCCGCGTATCGCGCAGGGCGCGTCGCAAATGGGCCTCTAATCTGACCTGCACCCAGCCGTGCAAGCCCAAACTGTGACTGTGAACTGAGGCCGAGATAGGCCGGCTTGAGCGGTCAGGCAAGGTCATCAGAGACCGCCGGGCATCACGAAGCTCTGGCATGGCCCATAGCTTCCTCCTTATTTCCCCGCTCTTCATCCTGGTGGCGAAAACCAGAGGTACGAAACGTACAATACAAACGCGTCGTATATCTCCAGACTTTAAATGTAAGAAAAATAAATTCAAGACTTTCGACAATAAGCAAACCGATATAAGACCGAGCGGCCCATCGGGCTAGAAATTTCGATCTCAGTACAAAATTAATGTGATGATTTATGCTTGAATTACTATGCATGCACGACAGAAATCATCATTACGGAACGAATGAGGATGATATGAACGAAGTCGTTACAATCGGATCGCTCATCCCTGAATATCTGAAGGAGCGATCACAGCAGCTCAGCACGAGTTACCTCGGCGATTTGAAGCGGTATTTAGAAGTCAATTTGAAACCGCTTCATCATATACCTCTCGAAGATTTGACGCGCGCTCAAGTTAAAGCGTGGCTATTAACACTGCGTGGTGCGACAGCGGCCAATCAGGCACGCGCTGCACTCTCAAAATTTTATAATTGGGCCATCGCGAGTGGTCTTGCCGAAAAGAACCCCGTTGCCGGGACTGATAAGCTCGGGCGTCAAGTGCGACGAGACCGGGTACTTAAGGGGGACGAACTCAAGGCCATTTGGGGCGCTTGCGCGGGGGATGACGATTTCAGCCTGATCGTGCGCTTACTGATCCTTCTGGGCCAACGACGCGACGAGGTTGCCAGAATGCGATGGGAAGAGATCGATTTCGTCGACGCGACTTGGTCGCTTCCCGGCGAGCGGACCAAGAACGGCCTACCTCACGAAGTTCCGCTTCCACCAATCGCTCTTAAAATTTTGCGGCAGCGTGACGATCGAAGGATCACAGGTCGAACTCACATCTTCGGCATGTGGGATAATAAGGGCTTTTCTGGCTTCTCGAAATCGAAGATCGCATTGGATGAGCGCTGCCCGCTAAGGACACCGTGGCGGCTGCATGACCTGCGCCGTACTTGCGCCACCCAACTTGCTCGATTGCGGGTTCCACCATACGTGATCGAGGCTGTGCTTAACCACATTTCGGGCACCAAGGCGGGCGTGGCGGGCATTTACAATCGCCACCTGTATGACGTCGAGAAGAGGGAGGCATTGGAGTTGTGGGCAAAGCACATTGCCGCCTTTGACACCACAACTTCTTCTGAGCAAATATCTGGGCCTACGATCTCAGACAAGCGGCACTCTATTATTGACTGCTAACGATTAAATACACTGTACTGCGCTCTTCGACCCAAAACGTGCGACGCGTTTTGCAGCTCTAAGGCTCAGTGCATATGCTGATGTGTTCGGCCTGCTGGTCGAACCTTGCCCTTATTGGTCGCCGAAGCGCCTGCTTCCAGCAGCGGCACGCCGCTGCTGACCCTGACCAACGCTGCACCGTTCAAACCGACCGATTTGGTCCCAGCCAACCTAGTTGAGCTGGAGACGCTCGCCGGCCTGCCGCGCACCCGCAACCTCATCCTCTGCAGAGCCCGCTCAAGCTGCTTGGGGCCATGCTCCTCATCCCCGAGGGGCTCGACTGGAACCACGACTGGCCGGCGAAGGGCCGGAGCCAGCTCCACGCCTTCATAAGGAGACGGCCCTAAAACGTTGAGCGTCAGTGTTTTCTGACGGCCATGGACGAGATGTAGATTTGTTCGCCAGCCTTGGTCAGACTAAAGAGCAGGCCCGGCTTTTCTTCCAAAAGGCTCATGGCAATGAAGTGCGTACAGATGACGTTGTAGTCGTAGTCACCAATTCGAGGAATGGTGTGAGGACCTAAGGAGCTTGACAGAGTTTTAGTGCTTGTAATTAAATTCGCCGCGAAGGCACGTCGCACAAGATGAGCTTGCGATTGATTTTTGATCGCGGCCACCAGAGAGATAAATATTACACGCCACTGAAACGTGCAAGAGTTTGCTGATACTACTTCGTCATTACCGAATGTAATGCTTAGATCGACGCCGTACTCGTCATTAAAATCCGCAAGTCCTTCGATTAACGGTACCGCACTTGAATTAATTTGGCCTATCTGCTGCTTTAGATTGTCGTTCTCTTTTCTAATCTCATTTATTTCCTTTAAGAGATCTTCTGTAGAGCTCTTTGGGGTCCGCACCCAGCCGTCTTGTGGATATCTCTTGAACGCAGCGGAAAGGGATTTGACGACAGCGAGTTCCAGATCTTTCTGGTCTTCCCAGGTGTTGATAAGACGACCTGACATAATCTCGGCTCTGAATGCATCAAGTTTAGCTAGTACTGCGGGGTCTGTTTCAGTTTGTTCGCGCCGTAATTTCGATATATCTTTAATCGGGAAGCCAAGCACCGTTTTCCCAATAAATTTTGCATATTCATATTCGCGCTGCGTGTATGATACGCCAAGATTATCGACGCTCCCGTACTTGCCGGCGGTCACGAGTACGTAATAATCGCATTCATCTATAACCTGCTTGATGTATTCAAGCTGCTCCTCATCCATGGCGGGGAAATGTTCCATGGCGGCGGGTATATGTTGTAAATCGAGGACTGCGCGCGCGATCGCTCTACGCTCATCAATCAAATCGCGGTACGTAGATGAGATAAAAATCTGGTACTTTTTTTCAGCCACTTCGGCGCCCCCGAGAATGTCAAGAGATCGTTTAGCCAAGGAAGAGCATTGATGCCAGTCCTTAGACCTGAACAGATCCAGGATCTGGTCTGGCCGTCTTTCAAGGAGCGCCGCTGCATACACGGCGGCGAGCCCGTCACCGGCAAGACGCCAGCGATCTGCGTGCTTCAGCGTGCTTGCTGAGACAAGCATGGCCACAAGGGCTTGTGGCTCATGCCAAAAAGTTAAAGGGAAGGACCTCGATGACGCTGTCGGTTAGCAGGCAATGGTCTTTAATCGTTGGTATTCCTGAGAGGGAACGATCCGACAAATGAGAAGCGGTTAGACAACCGACGTTTAGGTCTTCACCGGCCCCTATGAAATCGAAAGGAATTGCAGTGAACGGCGTTTGCGTTCCGCCGAGCGACATCGGGCACTTGGACGCCGAAGTTCGTCGCGTAAAACTCGCGCATTAGGGAGATACAGTCATGCTTCCTGTGCTTGAACTCCCGACCCAAGAACCCTGCCATGTTCGTGGCCCCAAGATGGTACGTATCGTACCGATCTGCTAGTGGCTAGGTGGCGTGCATGCGCTGCTAATGAACAAAGATCTTCACGAGCGCGCCAATTCCTCCGCAAGCACCAGCTAAGGCCAATAGCGGACCCTTCGGGTATTCCGCAACTCTACGCATTGATATTTCCAAGGCATATAGGCCGCCGCTGATTATCAATAGAATAATAATCGGCGATGCCACAAATAATAAGAATGCTTCCGCTATGTCACTAGATGCAGTGTATATCAAGACATAGGCCCTGGCCTGATCCACTGTGAACAAATCAGCAGATTTCAAAAAAATATAAGCAGTCATAAACACAGATAGCTGCATCAATATTAATGTGACAAATAGTTTTGAAATGGCAATATACCAAGGTGCGGGACTTAGTATAATTCTTAGAATAAATGGTCCAATTAAACAGCACACAAGAAACATGGCGAGATATAAGTATAAGAGCGGTATCACATTCAATCTATAAGCAACATAACATTGATACAGAACGGGCGCCGAAAATAGAATTGTTAGGCCCATCCTCCAAGGAAAACTCCTCAGCCGAATTAGGGTTTTATCGCTATTTTTTAGTGCATCGATCAGGAGCCAGTACTCAATCGATTTATCGGAAATCAATTTCTTTTGCTTTTCAGAAAGAAACACATTAAGAAAATTCATCAAAAACAATGTTACTGCCGCGACCATTAATGAATTAGCCAGAATTGTTGGCAGCATTTGTGGGCTCTCTGTTCTGCATCGGCGTATAGTCGATACTTTCAAAATTGGAAAGACCAGGCGCCGATTATCAAAGGGTCACGAACGGGAAGCCCTCGTTGGGAACGCGCAGCTCGAATGAGATGCTTTGGCGGGAAATCAGGTCCTTCATTCGGCCAACGAAAATGCGTTGCAGCATAAGGTTTTAAGCCACGGCCTCGTGGTCCTGCACGCACCTCACCTCAGCCGCCAGCATCTAGCCCGAATTGGGCTCCGTTCTTGAGCAGGTCGAACTAACCAACCCAAGAACGTCCGCCGCCCAAAGATCTAGGGCCTCCCGCTTTTCACGAGCGTAGGTTGCCCGGTTGTAAATGCCGGCGACGCCCGCCTTTGCTCCCGATACGTGGTTCAGAACGGCTTCGACGACGTGTGGCAACACCCCGATGCTGGCCATCCCCGTAGCTGCCGTCCTTCGTAGATCGTGAAGCCGCCAAGGTGGCATCACAACCCCGGACGCGGCGATCCGCTTATCCAAGCGCTCCTTTGAGTTCGACCACCCACTGAAGGCTCCCACACCATGACCGAACAGAAGGCTTCGGCCTTCGGTCCGCGGCTGAGTGGCGAGGATCTCAAGCGCGGGACGGGATAGGGGCACCTCGTGCACGAGGCCATTCTTTGTTCGCTCACTTGGAATGGTCCAAACAGCCGCGGCCAAGTCCACCTCGATCTCCGTCATCGAGCCAACCTCGTCGCGGCGCTGGCCAGTGAGCAGGAGTAGCCGGACGATCCGGCCGTACGTATCATCCCGGCAGGCACGCCAAATGGCACGCAACTCCGTCTCGTTCAGCACGCGGTCTCGCGCCTTCTCGTCGGCCGGTTTGTTGGTACCCACGACTGGGTTGCTCTCTGCCAGCCCCTCCCCCATCGCCCACGCGAACATGGCTGACAGCGCGGAACGAGCGCGGGCAGCTTTGACCCGGTGGCCGTCGACGGCGATCACATTGAGCTGGGCGGCGACGTTCGCCCGCTTTATCTGGGTCACCGGCATGCTTGCGAGCGGCTGCCAATCTCGCTTGAGATGCCGTTCGACCTGCTCAAAAGATCGTGACTTCAACCTGCTCTCGGCCTGCTTCAGGTAGGCCTCCGCGACGCTTCTAAGTGTCACCGCTGCCTGCACTTTGGCGGCCGCCTTCTCGGCGTGAGGGTCAATGCCGACTTGAAGACCGCTCAGGAGATCGCGAGCGCGCCTCCGCGCTTCATCAAGCGTGAGCGTACCAACCTTGCCGACGACAAGTCGGCGCGTGCGCCCTTCCTTGTTGCGATACTGGATCAGGTAGTTTCGTGATCCCCCCGCGTTCAGCTTCACGCCGAAGCCCTTCAGCGTGTCATCCCATTCGTAGTGCTCGCTCTTGCCAGTCGGCAGGGTCAAAGCATCGATCGACGTCTTGGTGAACCGCACGGGGCCGTCTCCAGGAAGCAGGCAGGAAGCACGCGCGCGACATTCCTGGCATTTTCTGAACGCTTCTGGCTACCTCAGACTTGAGGGTCTCTTAATAAATCAGTGACTTAGACCCGCACTAGCAATCCCTGAATGCATACGCTCGCAGATTGTGGATCTGGGGGTCCCCCGTTCGAGCCGGGGCGGTGGTACCAAGGACTTAGCTGGTTTCAGACAGCTCGAAAGTGGACCAGGGGTAACGCTGAGGGTAACAGCGACCCCTGGTTTTCTTTTGCCCGTACGGGATGCGCGAGCGGCGTTCGTGAGGGCCAGCTCAGGCCAGACATGAGGTGGCAACCTGTATAAAGTACCCGTTCATTGCCGGCATTGAGCCAGCAGTGGATGCTCGCGTGATGGAGCCGCGCGGGCACGGAGGCGCCTGCCGTGGCCATCCTCAGCCTGCTCAGCCTTATCTTGGGCGGTGTGCTCACTGGCTTCACTCCGAACCGTCGCGTGCTGCAGGCGGTGCTGGAAACGGCAGGCCTCGTTCTGATGGTCTTTGGCTTGGTCTACCTGCCCAGTTAGCCGATCGGATTGAATGCGCGATCGCCGCTTCCAATGACGTCGCATGTATTTTGCATTCAGCGTGAGGTCGGATTGGTCTCCGATCTCCACGCTCGCCCCGAGCAAAGCCCCCCAGCGAGGGGCGGGCGTGGATGCTGATAAATCCTAGGGCGTGCCGGAAACAAACTGTTCAGCCCTGGGTTGTCGGTCGGATCTGCCCTACGGCGGAACACCACCAGCCAGCAGCGCCTTCGCAGAAAGCGGCCGCCGATCATGTTCGAGCTAGCCTTCACGGTTGCCTACTCAGCCGGGGCGTTCGTTGCGGTCGGCGTGATCCTGAGAGGCCTGGCGGCCTAAGTTTAACTTAGCCATCGGCCGCTCGGCAAAACGGAAATCATTTCCGTTCTTCAGGCATCAGCGTAGGGTGACGACGTCGGCACGCTTTGAGGGGGCGGTTCGTCGGCCTTCACGCCCGCTATGTGATACCCCCCGGATCGCGTGGGCGGGCGTGAATGCAGGGGGATCGCAATTTGCTACCCCCTTTCTGCATCGAGGCCAGCGATGGCAGGTCCGCCCGAGCGGCTAGAGCCTCAGCTCGCCGCACTCGATCCCGGCACCGAGCGAACGCAGCATCACCGTCCCGGTACAGCATGTCGGATCGGGCGAGGTCGAAGCGGGCGAGCCGGAGCATCCGGACCGCGAGGAAGGCGTAGATCACGCGCATAGCTTGATCACCTCCCGCAGGACGGTGAGGACCAGCTTTTGCCCCGCATCTAGGCGGCTTTCGTCCTTGTCGTTCCTGAACGGCAGCGCGTGATTTTCAAAATCCTTGAGGCAGAGCTGCGCCTTGGCCTGCAAGTCTGACATGGAGCGCGACGGTTCCGCGATAGCCCGATCTATCACCGCGTCGGACTTGTCTCCTTCCTCAGCGATCCGGTCGTCATCCCATTCGTCGGCGATGGCGGCGGTGTTGATGTAGTCGACGTGCCTCATGGCCCAGAGACAGGCTTCGGCGAGGTCGGACCGCCCCAGATTTGGGGGCAACATTGAAGGGAGGGCCATGACGGCCCCACCTGTAAGTGGGGCGGCTAGGATGGCGCCGAGCGCGGAACGGCGGGTGGAGGCTATCATCGGGCCGCCTCCGCGATCAGGTTTTCGACAGCCTCAAGGCTTTGGCACGCTGTCTGCGCGATGCTCCTGATATGCTCGCTGATGAAGTGGACGCTGCGGTATTGCTCCTCCGTCAGCACGACCACGATGTAGCCGTCCTGCGGTTTCATGCCGGCGGCTGTCCAAGCCTCCGGTATGTTTTTAATGTGATTGTCCATCACGGTGACGCTGATCGCCGAGAGCGCCGCCAAGTCGTGAATGGCACCGCTCATGTCGAGGAAGGGCGTCTGCAGATCTAGCCGAGTGGCAGGCCGGCTCATCGGGCCACCTCCCTCAGATCACGCGAAAGATGGAACGCCGCGTTCCAGTCCGCCTGGAGTCGCTTCGCTACGGCTTCCATTGCCGAGCCGACGACCTGGACGCCTTTGGCCTCACAGTTATCGGAGGACCCAAGGTCGTAGACCACGAGGGCCCAAGCCAGCAGGTCCGCTACATCGCTCTCCATATCGCAAATGAGATCCGCGAGATTATCGCGTCGGTGCTCGCGGCGACTCATGCCACCCTCCCGACATTGAAGCGGTGAGCGCCACGGCCGGTCCACTCGGTGGCGCAGCCATCCTGCTCGTCAGGCTCACGATCCAGATCTGGTTCGTGGTCAGCGTCGCCGGCCAAGGCATCCAGTAAGGCTAGGTCCGCCTCGATCCGGTCGGCGATCCGGCTGCGCAACTCACGGACGCGCTGGCGGTCGGCATCGGCGAAGAAGCTCGCCAGGCCGATCTGAATGTCGGCGATGGCCAGATCGGCCGGGTCGGTTTCGCGGCAGGCTCGAATGGCCCGGGTGACGGGCCCCAGCTGCGGGCCGAACCCCTGGCCTAATAAGGGCCGAGGGTTGCCGGACTGGGGTAATAAGGGCGTGTGTGTGCTATGGGCGTGAGTAGCCATTGACGTAGATCCACGACGTTGATGGTTAGGTCCGGTGCGGGAGCTTCCACCTTCCCGCCGGACCGAACTCGTGTTATCACCAGATCATGAGCTGGTCAACTCGTGATAACATGAACGTGCCTCGCAAACCTCGTCCGAAGCAAACCGGCACATTCATCGGGGTCAGGGTACAGCCCGAACACCTCCAGCCGCTTGATGCTTGGATTGCGGCTCACCCCGATCCTCAGCCATCGCGACCGGAAGCTATTCGCGAAGCGCTGGCCGAGCACCTGAGGGCGAAGGGCTATCTGAAGTGAGGCCCGAACCCTTGGCGGTAGGCCTGGGCGTTATGGTCGTGGCGGTAGCATCGGTCCGGCTCCTCCATGAAGCGGGCTACCAGCACGCTGGTGTCATGATCCTGCTGGCCGGGCTGCTTGTCGGCGGCCTCATCACAGCGTTGGGTAGGACGCGGGCGAACTGACGGAGCCACCGTGAACCCCTACGTGCTTGCCGCCATGGCTGCGCTGCTGACGGCCTGGATTGGGATCGGCGTTCTCGTGATCGCCTACGGCACGCCGCTCGGCGTGGGCCTCTACGTCCTGGCCGTCGTCGCCACGAACCCGAGGGTGTGGCGGCTGCACTGATCCCAGCCGCCGTTTGGTGGAAACAGCTTATAGAGCAAAACGGTGGCCATTTTCTAAGCGGCTAGGCTCATTCAAGAGTTGTCAAGTCTAAAGTCCGCGCTCACTAAACTTCACGGCGGATTTTTTATTTAGCATTGACAAGCACTTGTCCTTCGCTGCGGTAGAAGGATGCCAACCTAGCCTTAGACCTTTAGCGATATTTATTGTAATATCTGCCTGTTTGATGACCATTGGCGGTCGCTTTAGCAGTAATTTTGCGAGTGTAAGAGCCTTTGGTCCGTCCAGTTCAGTTATGTCATAATGGAGCCCTCTGAGGGCAACATCCCCTATGTCTCCCAGCGTTTTCGCATAGGTTATGCCGTACTTATCTAAGTCATTCGTATGCACAAAGCGGAACGGCAGCTTTTTCGGATCCTGTGTCTGAGTGCCTTGCATATAAAACGCTGCGGCCAACCGTTTTAGCACATTGTCGCCACGCGCCTTGCACTCATAAAAGGAAAGCCCGCCATTGCCTGATCTGCCATCCCTGAGTTCATGCAAAATCTCAAAGGGAAAATCGCCATTCTCCCATTGATCCTCTGCATCGGCCCATGGACTGTCGTTGTCTATACGGCGAGCGAGCAGGGGCATGTCTCTTAATCTATCGAAGCAGCAATTAACGCGGCCACAGTACGGTTCTTCTCAGTTTTTAATCTAATATTCAGGATCTGCTTCACGTCCTTGTCTATATGATAACTCAGCGCTTCGATTGCCGCATACCTAACGCTCGACTTTGGCGACATGGTATAATCTATCAGCAGTCCCCTCAAATCAGCGCGCGACAGCTTGGATGCCACATTAGAAGTGGCGAGAAAAAGAGCGGACGTGAATTCTGGATCTGTTTTGGTTTTTCTTATAAATTCTTTTATAGCAAAAGGATTTGGGTGTTTTTGCAGAAAATCATCTAGTGCATCCGGTAAGCTCTCAGGGGTCTCAAGATCTTCTTCCCACCTCATATGGATGTTCTCCAGCTTTTCGACGGCGGCCATTAGAGATGGGCCATCAATCAGCGAAGCATGTGTGGCAGGCGTTGGTGATATCTGAGCAGCATCAAGCACTAAGCGCTTGAACAGATCGACGATGCCCAGGCCGAGCGGAACTCGGTTCAAGCTGGTATCGTCGGTGTTGACCCAATGCGCACCGTTTGGCTGCCTGAGAACTAGTGCGTCCCCGGGGTGGGGGTACACACACGAAGCAAATTGATCCACTTCTGAAACAAGCAACATACATGTAATATCGAAGCTGCGGGTCGATCTCCCGTTCATATAAACATCAATGCCAAACTCGAATTTTCCAACATTCTTATTGATTTTGAAAGCTTTTTGATAATCGGACGAACTATCCAGTCGGGTCCACAATGGGGTATAAGTATTCGATGCAATATTAGAAACATCAGTATTATGTTTTGCTAAAGATCCGCTTTGATAATTCGACGTTAACTTGGTTTGGTATTCGGGCGTGGTGAGAGCTACCAAGGGCAGCGAAGCGCCTTGCGTTGCGTTGGATATCAAATTTCTTGTAGTATTGCTGCTATCAATAGGCATTACTTTTCTCCAGTCGTAATAATTTTATGCGCCTCTCGTTGCATTTCGCCGATAATCTTGCCTAGCATGTTTTTTTCTATAATAGATGGCGACCTTGCGTCAGTACTTAAATCCAAATCCAGCCGACACATTGAATGCGAAATTACTTTAGAAGGAACTGATGCAATACCGACAATGTGCATCAACTGCATTTCCGCTACTTGCCATTTAAAAATTCTGTTTATCTTTGCGCCACCTAATTCAGGAAATATTTTTGGTTTGTTAATCTGGAGTATTATATCGCTATCACGCTCAGGATCTATATTTAGCTCCGGCATGTAGGCGGCCATGACTTGATTAGATGCTAGCTGATTTGCGTCGATGATTAGTGCGATCGGGGCATATCCAATACGTATAACCGACTCGAAATTGATTACTTCGGCAGCCGCCCTGCTATTGAAAAGATGTTCTGCCTCCAAAAAAGGGCCAATTTCAACAAAAGGAGAACTTGCCAGTTCCGTTTCACTAGGAGCTTTCGGCCCATAAATGATATCGACTCTTCCTGGTAGCTGATTGACGGATAATACGCCGTTCCCAAATGGTCCGGTGGATTGCCGCATGCCCTGAGAGGGTCGCTCAGTTACCGTGTCTGGGGGAGATCCAGCGATCTTCTCCCATAGATCCAGAGCTTTCGGGTCAGGAGACAACAGAAAGAGCGTTACGCGAAATGACTCCGCGAGCCAGCGATCAGTGAGGCCTGATGCCGGAGAGGCTATCCGTTGTTTTTTTGCAGAATTCATACCGTCGAGTGATCCTTCAGCATAAGCCTCTTGGCTCTCCAGCTAGCGACGGCGTCAATAGCAGCCTAAGCCGTACCCATCGTGCGTTGTGTAATAAATTTGCCACTGCCTGAACACGTTGTGTCTCACTCGCCGCTAGCTTCCCATAACACCAGTATGTAAGCTGTTAGCGACCGACGCAAAAGCGGGCCGGACGTATCGACGCGATTGTCTCGTGCTGGGGCCGTTACCGTAATCACGGCCTGCCCTCCACCGTTCGCAAGCGGCTAAGCCGCTTGCGCATCTACACAGACCGTCGGTGACTGGGGGTCACTCCGCCTTTGCCATCTGCCGCCCGTGGTTCGGCACGATGTCGCGGAAGAGGGGGCCGGAAGCAGAGGTCTACAACACCTTCTGCATCTGGCGCCCGTGGTTCTGCACCACGTCGCGGAAGAGGTTGCCCGCGGTTGAGGTCGTGACCCTGGCGTCAGCGCCGGCCTTGTGCACGTTGACCACCACAGAGCCGTTGTTCTCGACCTTGGGCCCGGCCACGATGCCGGCACGGCCAGCGGAGGCGTCGAGGCGCCCTTCTCCCTGCTGCATCGCCTCGAAGGCTTTCCGAGCCTTCTCCCGGGCCGCCCAGCCTGCACCATCGGCCTGTCCGCCGCGAAGGCGGTTCGACTCCTCCATGGTCAGGCCGGGCGCGTCCTTCATGCTGTTGGGCTTCAGCACGCGCGGGGCACCGTTCGGGAGGAAGTCACCACCTGCGATGGATGGTAGGCGGCTCGGAGCTGCAGCGATTTCTGGGCCCGTGCGCAACGCGTTGCTGACCGCGCCAGAGCGCCGGTTGATGATCTTAGGCGCCTCGAACTCGCCTGTGATCCGATTGGTGTCAGCCTCAAGGTTACCCGAACCGCCACCCATCAGGATGCTGCGGGTCCGCGGGTAGCGCCCCGACATCGCGCTGTGGGCCATCTCGCGCATCTGCCCCTCAGCGGAGTTGCGAGCGTACCCATTCTTTTCCAGCCACCGCACCATGTCGCTGCGCCGGGCCCCGGGATATGTGCCCCATCCCTTCGGATCGCGGGCGCCGTAGATGCCGTAGCCGGTGCCCCCGTCGTGAACCTTGTTCGGGTCTAGGCCGGACTCCATCGTGGCCTGCCCGACAAGATGGGCTGCCGACTCCCGTAGCTTTTCCTCTGGCACGCCCTCACGGCGGAGCTGATCCATCGCGTAGGCCATCATCTGGCCGGTACGTGCGGCGCCCGCACTCCCACCGCCATCACCACGAGGAGCCGAGCCGCCGCCGATCCCGGGCAGCCGCGACGTGCCGCTACCGAGGCCGTTGAGGCGTCCGCCGGCGCGGCCCGCGCCCGATCCTGCAGGACCGGCCTCACCACTGTAGCCGGGGCCCGACCCACCGCCGGGCAGGCTGGCCCCGCTGCCGAGTCCCTGGGGCCGCCGGAAGCCACCACCGCCCGAAAAGGCTGCCGTCTGGATCCGGGCACCAGCAAAGGGCCCGTCGCCCTCAGCCGAGGATTTCTGAGCCGTAGCGCCCTGGTCCAGTAGCTTCTGGAGCGCGTCCTCCAGCGACTTCAGGTGCCTGGAGTTGGCGTCCATGGCCTCGCGTAGGCGCTTGGCCCCATCCTTGTCGCCGCGCTCGTCCAATTCCTTCAGGAGGTCCGACTGCAGGACGGCCTGCTCCTTGGCCGTGCCGATCTTGCCGCGGAGGCTGCCGACGGCTTCCTCGTTCACGAACTTTTCGTCCCCAGGCAGCGGTGCGAGACGACGGGCGAGCGGGCCGTGGCCGCCGTCGAGGTGGCGCAGGCCTTCAATCACCTTGCCGTTGTTGAAGCTTTGGATCGCCGCCGCGATCTCCTTCACGCTCTCGGCGAGCGGTCGGACCAAGGCGGTTGTCGAGACCAGCATCTCCTTCGCGGACGCGCCGGCACCCTTCCAATCAATGGCGTTCAGCTCACGGCTGATGTCCTCTAGGCCGGTACGGAGACCCTTCACGAAGTCGCCGCGCTGATCCTTGGCAATGCCGTCGACCCACTGCGTGAATTCGGACGCATACGGCAGCACCTGCCGGGCGATGGTCGTGCCGATGGTCTGCATCGAGGTTCGCAGATCGGCGACGGCCTGCTCGAACTTTTCGGCCTGGAGGATGGCCTTCGGGTCGAGCGGTCCCAGCCGCTGCTTCTGAGCGTTCCACACGTCGGCCAGCTTGCCGAGATGCCCATCGGCGATGCGCCCGAAGTCGGCGTTGCCGAACACGTGCTGGGCGAAGATGCCCCGCTCGATCGGGTTCTTGATCGTCTCCATGAAGGTGAGGCTCTTGCGGAGCTTCTCGCCCTCGTCGGTCGTGCCACGGATGTCCTGGGCGAAATCCTGGAAGGCCTTCCGCCCGGCCGCGTCCGTGCCCTGCCGATTGATCCACTGGTAGGTCTCGCCGATGCCCCGGCTGAACTCCCGCATGTTGCCGGCGAAGGTCTTGGTGCCGGCGGCGACCGCGTCCTGCTCCAGCCCGAACTTGCGGGCGACGGCACCGAAGGTCTGAAGCGTGCCGGCCGCCACGCCGGTCTCACGCGACAGTGCGCCCAGGCTCGACAGGTTGCTGGAGAGCTTGCTCAGCGACATCGCGACCCCGGCGACTGCTGCACCGGCCGTCAGACCGGTGATGCCGACGGTCGCCAGCGCGGGGTTCAGGATCGTCGTCGCCGAGCGCGCCGTGGACTGGATCGCGGCCTCGGCCTTGCCCATGCCCTTCGCCAAGGTCTCGCCGTGGCTGGCGCCCTGCCGTGACACATCGAGCAGCTGGGCCCGCAGGGACTTCAACGGACCGCTGAACCGGTCCACCACTTCCGCCTGCATCCTCAGGGTTTCATCGGCCATGGTGGCCTCCTATCGAGTCTGTGGCGGCGCTCAGGTGTAAAGGCCCGCCGGGGTGCCGCCGGAGCCACCCTGGCCGGCGCTGGATTGAGTCTGGCCACCACCGTTGAAGGCTTCCGGCAGGACGAGGCTGATGTCGGTGGTGGTGCCCTGTGGACCTTGGCTCGCAGTCACGGCCTGGATCGCCAGCTGCATGCGGTCCTTGGTGAACAGCATCGGCGAGTAGACCGACACGACATCGCCGATGTGTTCGAGCCAGAGGCTGTTCTGGTCCTTGAACCAGCCCTGGACCTTGATGTTCACGCTGATCTGGTTGGCGAGGTTGAACCCGTTTTCGTGCTGGGCTCGCATCCGCATATCGGCCTGGTCGCCCGGCTGCTCGGCGATGAAGTGGAACGGCGCGTGTTCCGTCACCGCCGAGTTCTTCACGGTCGCGGTCACGTCCCGGGAGGCGTCGCCGAAAGTCTGATCGTTGCCGGGCTGCTGGCCGATGGATTGGATCTCGGAAAAGGCGTCCGCATAGTCGAACACGGCATTGGCCGCGAGGATGTTGCGGCCTTCCTCCAGCTCGGCGATCGCACCCGACTTGGCCTTCAGTCGGTAGCCGACGATATCCGCGCCCTGCCCAGGCAGCAGGTAGATGTTCCGGAACCGGCACAGGCGCTCGATGAAGGCGAAGACGCTCTCACCGGCCTGGACGTTGATCTTCGAGAACGGTTTGTCGGCCCCGTCCGTGTCGCCCTTCAGGCTGAACTTGATGCCGTAGGGCTTGAGGACGGCGCCTGCGATCTGGCTCAGCGAGTAGCCTTTGAACTCGCCTTGCTTCTCATGGTCGACCGTCGCGCGGGCAATCACCTGCGAACGGGTCGTGCCGGTGATCTGGAGCCCATGCTCCTTGGCATCGTAGGCCGGCTGCCGGCCCGTGATGCGGCCTTCAGAAACGGCCTGACGCCCACCGAGGATCACCTCGCAGGGGTCGCCGATCCCGAGCTTCATGGAGGCGAAGTCCGGAGCGCTCTCAGCCGGCGCGGCCGCGGTGAAGGCGAACTTCGGGAACAGCTCGACCCCGGACCGGGTGACCGACACGGTCTGCCAGTTCAGGTAGTTCTTGCCCTTTACCTTTATACTGGCGACTTCCTGCGGCTTGGGCATGTCAGGTCACCTTCTGCCACTGAGAGCCATTCCACCGGAGCTTGATCCCGAACAGCTCCCGGATCTCGCCGATGCGCGGTGGGTCGTTCGAGGCGATGGACTGAGGATGCGATTGGTCGGTCATGCCGACACCTTCACGCAGGCGCCGTCCCGAGCCTCGACCTCGCTAAGGAACCTCTCGCAGGCGTCTTCGTCGAAGGTGGCGTCGGTACGGTCGGCCAAGGCAGCCCAGTCGGGCCCCGGGAACTCGGCCGTGCCGCACAACTCACCGACGGTGTAGCCTTTGGCGAAGCCCTCAAACCCGCGGTGAGCGAGTGCATCTGATGCGGCGTCGTCCAGGGCGTTCGCGACCATGACGCTGAGGACGTAGGCCAGCTCGATCGAGGCGCCGGCCGCCACTGCGCTCTGCGCTACCACCGCCTCGGCCGATCCGATTATGCTGCGGGCGATCGCCAGTTCGGGCTCGTAGCCATCGACCAGGACGGGCGGGCTGGGCTTGCGCAGCGGCGTCTCCGCCAGCTTGCGCGCCCGAACCACGCCCCTGTCTTCCTGGGTCTGGCTTGACTGAGTCCGGTTGATCCAGTTGAGAGCATCATCGCGGTTCAGTTTACCGTCTGAACGTACAGGCAAACCCGCCTTCACGTATTGGCTGACGCGCGACTTAGAAATTCGTAGCTCGGCAGCAAGTGCAGCCTTAGTTGTGATGGCCATGAGTCCGCTGCCAATTGTGAAGGGTTAATTGGTTTTGAAGGGCTGCACCTAGACAGAAGCCAAACTCGCGCGGACCCTCGGTCTCTACCCCCTCCCGGAAGGACCCAGGGACTCGCATGACCGGACACCCTCCTTTGGGGAGTGCCAGTTGGGTCCCGCCCTCTGGCATCGCGGGAAGGTCACTCACCGCATCCCAGCCGATCACCGTCACGCCACCGCATCCGCACGCGACCAGGTGTTGCCGCTCCAGCGCATGGTGTGACCGTCGATCACCTTCGTGTCGCCAACGTTCGGCCAGCCGGCCATGCCAACGCTACGCGCGTCCCCAGGGTCCTTGCTCATCATCGTGTTGGCGAGGTCGTTGTAGACGGCGAGCATCTGAGTGTCGGTCGGGTTCGGCGGGGTGTTGGCCATGATGGCTCTCCAGACTGTCGGGTGAGGAGACCGCAGCAGGCCACTACACCGCCGCGGTCTCCGATAGTCCGTCGCTTGGTCGACGGGGCGCAGTTGCGCCGGCCTTGGTATCCCCGGGTCCATGGCATTCGAGGCAAGGGACAGGCTGGCTTGTCGCTGTTGGGCTGGCTGCATCGCCCTCAATGGCGTGGGTGAAGGAGGCCCTCTCGGGTCTGGCCCACGCAATTCCGTTCAGGCCACGCGCTTCCAGCGAGTGCCGTCCATGGCGAAGCGCTCGGCGCCGACTTTGTAGGCAGCACCGGGAGTGTGGACATCGCGCCGGGTCTGCTCGACGACCGCGCGCGTCTGCGTGCCCTTGGCATCGTTCTGGCGGTTCTGCGCCGACCACGCCGCAAGGCGCTCAGCCTGGGTCGGCTTGCGCTCAGCGGTCACCGGCTCAGGCTTGTTGAGGACACGGCGCCAGAAGGCGGCGTGCTCGCCGGGGTTCTGTCGATCAATGCTCATGCTCAGCGTCCCGTGTTGGAAGTGATGGGAGAGGGAATGCCGCCCCAGATGCGGGGAGCATCGCGGCCGAGACCGGGCAGCGTGACGCGGTGGGACAGCGGGATGTGCGGCTCGCCTGGCGTGCCGGGCACGTAGACTTCCTGCTCGACCCGCTTCGCCGCACGGTGCCGTAGGTCGGCGCCGGCCATTGCGCTCGCGCGGGAGCCGTCGCGGCTGTCGACCCAGACGAGGTTGTGTGAGGTCTCGTAGCGGGTGGGTATGCCTGCGGTGCCATTGAACGGCTCGCCGGGCGGTACAGGCTCGGCGCCGTCAGGCAGGTTCTGGTTCGCCTCGGCGATTGCCCGCTCGTGCCCGCGCAACTGGCTGAGCAGCCCGGCCATCTCCTGAGCCATGGCCACGTACCTGTCCGCGAGCTTGCCGGCCTCGGCGCTGGCCTTCAGGCCGACCTTGCGCAGAGCTTTGCGGCGGGCCTGCTCGGCCTCATTCTTGGCCTTCGCGTCGGCCTCGGCGATCACTGCGATGGCGTGCTGCGCCTCTGCCTGATCCTGCTTCGCCTTCGCCAACGCGATGCGGGTGTCGAGGGCGAGCAAATCCTCGACCGAGCCGTTCACCAGCACGTCGGAACGGGATGCCTCTAAGGACTCGCGCTCGACTTGAGCGAGGTCACGGTCCGCTATGATCTGTGCGGCAGTCCGGGGCTCGACCGGCACCGTCACCGGCAGACGGTCAATGTAGCTGCGGCCCAAGCTGACGTGCGGCGCGACGTTACCGTCGTGATTGTTGTGGCGGATGTTGACGTACTGCATGCCGGCCATCCTCAAGCTGCCTGACGGAGAGCGGGAGCGGCCGGAGGCGTGCGGGGACCGTCGTCTGGGCTGAGCCGAACACCGTGACGGGCGAGGTGGGCGCGCACGCCCTGGCGGACGAACTCATACATGGTCTGACCGCGATGGCGGGCCGTCGCTTCCACCGCTCGGGCTAGGTCTGTTTCGACCTTGAACCGAAGCAGGGCTTCTCGTCGGAGAGGATTGGTCATGATGTGGCTACGCCTCAATCAATGCGTAGCCAAACGATGGGCCGCATACTGCAATGCGGCAAGTCACTGATCGATATGCTTGAGCCATTGGCTCTGCCATCCCGCAGTCCTTAGTTGTGCACTGTTGCGCTATGTTATATTTGGGCCTAAAAATTCATGCCAATATGCCGCACCCGAGGTTGGTGTTTTGCGTCGAGGGGCCATGATTGAGCACGCACCACGAGCGGCGAGAGAGTTCCACGTCGGCCCAGGCGGTGACCGTTGGTTCCTAATGCGAGATCTGAGTACGGGGCAGCCTTATGTTCTGCACCGCCCAACGGACGAGCCAGAGGTCGAGCTAGATCTCGGATCCTTCCTCGTCCTCTTCCGAGGTCAGGAAAGGGTAGGCCTGATGCAACTGATCGCATCGCTGCTGCCAGACGAGGCTGCGTTGAACGACGGCGCTGCGAACGTCGTCCGTCCGTTGAAGTTCATGTCGCGGTGGATAGCGGGCCAGCCCAACTAAGCTGGGCCCTTTCATCAAAGCAGGGCGATGAGCTTACTTAGCATCTTCTTGATTGCGCTTCTCGTCCTCGCCGTCTGCGGCGGCTTTTTGGGCGGCCGAACCTACGGTGGCTACGGCTATGGGATCGGCGGGATGATCGCGATCGTTTTGGTGGTGCTCGCATTCACAGGCCGGTTGTAATGCCACGCCGGCCGCCTATGCTTCTCTCTCGACGAGGTTGAAAAGAAGCGTATCCTCACGCTAGCCCAAACATAAGGGCACGGGAGGAATAAATGTCCGCGAACTGGAAGCTAGTCAAAGACGATCTGGATTGGAGCCTGAATACCGGCGAGGATGTGAAGGGCCGAGCTGAGCTGAAGGAAGCCTTCAACAAGGACGACGCCAAATATGTAGGGTCCGCAATTGAGGCGTACAAAATGGGGCAGCGCGACAATCACAAGCTGTCAAACATTTCTCGATGTGCGCAAGAGGACGATAAGCGGCTGTATAACATGGGCCGAAAACTCATCGGCTTAAAGGCTCTGTAGACATCGAGCCGTAGGCGCAAGTCAGGGCTGCCATCGCCTAGACTTGCGCGCAATTGCAGCTGCGGATAAGTTATTCAACTTTCGACTGACAGTATTCTAAGCAATCTGATGCGTGGTGGATCTTCTTATATAGCTGCTTATTCTCAGCATCGCTCAGTCTATCGTTTACTTTGTTTCTAAGTTTTTCCAATTCACTCTGATAGAATTTAATTTCTATTTCCCACAGATTGTTTGCGCGGCTCTGAGTGTTGACAATCCGCGTCTCTTTGTTCGGCGACGACATTTGTTCGCTCCAAGGGCTCATCGTTCTCGTCCGCTAACTCGGATCGAGCGTGATGCATCGGCTTATGCCCTGTCATGTGCCTGCGAGGAACGGTCAACCAGTTGGGCGCCTCGGTTTTGCTGCCACCCGCAATGCTGCCGGCCTCTGTCTACGCTATTTCATCGCTGAGAAAGATCGCCGCCCCGCACGTTACTTCCTGCGTTTTACTCCTCCAGAAGGCCCCGAGGGCACTGAGCACCCTCCTGACGGGCTGCAGTGGCTGGTGGCGAAAGGTGCGGGATCCTGACGTCCCCGCTTCAGGCGCAAGCTTCCGTTAACCATGCCGGCCTCCTGTGGAAGAGCGCGACCCAATCTGGTCGTGATCGGTAGACCTGTCGGCTACGGAGATCAGTGATGGACCAGCAGGCCGGAGACGATCACCAGGACCGTCAGCAGATGCAGGGGTAGGGCACGACGTTACGGCATCGTCCCCGCACGCGTTGCCGCCCACTCTTGATCACGTTCGGCTTGCCGCTCCCGCTGCCGGGCTTCGTAGGCTGCCTGCTCAACCAGCTCTTTCATTAGCCTGCGGTCAGCCGCTACGGCTGCCCGGCGCCGTTCCGCATCGGCTTCAGCCCTCTGCCGAAGCACCTCCTCCAAAGTCGGCGGCTTCACAGGCCGCTTCGGTTTTGCCCTGGGCGGGGTGCGACGTGCCGCGCGGGGCCGTGGGTACGGCCAATCCATTCTTGGTGGGGCTGGCCGAGAGCCGCCGACGGCAGCCTTGGCTTCGACCAGCGTCATGCCGGTAGAGGCAGCAACACGCTCGGCTGCGGCAAGACCAGCTGCGCGTTCGCCGGCTGTGGCGCCCCGCTTGGCCAAGGCGAGGCACTTCTCGAAGCGGTCGCGTTCGGCAGGCGTCATAGGCCTGCCTCCGCATCCGACATGGCCCGCAGCTCGTCGAGGAAGGCATCCGGAATTCCGGACTGTGCCCAGATTGCCAGGACGTTGTGCTTCAGCAACGCGGTCTCCTCCATCGTGCCGGATGAGTGCTGCAGGCCGCGGTAGTGATCGGTCAGCCGACGCCGAGTGTCGTCAGTTAACGGCACGAGCTCCCGGCTCTTACCCTTGCGCTTCGGCTCCGGCCGCGCGCCGACCAGCACACCGATGCCGTGCCGCTTGTGGAACAGCGCGCGCTCCGCTGGGCCCATCTCGACGTACCGCTGCCGGACATTGAGCCCGGCCACCTCGCCGAGCCGGATCATCCCGTCGAGGTCGAGATCGCTGATCATCTCCGCAAAGACGCGACCGATCTCACGCCCGTCCGAATTTATCTTACCCCCCTGTGCCGATAGTGCCGTTGGCGCCGTTTGCAACGAATTTGGGGCTATTGGCGCCATTGGCACTGCCGGCACAGGGGGGGAGATCTTTTCAGGAAGGGGGCTACCGACAAAAGGGCGGTCGGCGGTGACCTCCGGATGCACCTCATAGTTTAGGGCCTTTCGCCCCTTGCCCTCGCCGGCCCGGGCAAACCGCTGGCGGATTAGCCCAGACCCTACGAGCTGCTTGCAGGCCGCCTCCATGTCCGCCGCGTCCCGCAGCATGCCGCCGACCTGGCGCCGGACATCGCGGGCGTTGAACTCGGACAACCGGTTCTGCCGGAGGTGCTGTGCCAATAGCATCCCGCGCCGCTCCACCATCGGGATCGTGGCGTCGCCGAACACCCGCTCAGCCATCGGCAGGAAGTAAGCGTTCAACAAGTCGGCCGCCGCGGTGACTGCTTCCGGAGAGATGACCTGCGGCTCGGCCTGATCAGAGCCGCCGCACCACCACAGGAACTCAAGCACGGCGGACAAGCGCAGGGCGTGCCCGCGGGCCTTGCCGAGCGTGCCAGCGAGCAGGCCGCTGGCCATGTGGCAGCGCTCGACGATATCCCTGGCGAATGCTTCGAGCCGGTCCTCTGCGTCGCGGGCGAGCGGCACCGACACCGGTTCCGGGTGCCCGAACTCGTCATGGAGTTGCAGCAGGTCGGTGAGGCGAGCGAACGCGCGCTGCATCGGCCCATCGTCCTGCGCGCCGCGGGCGAGGTTGAAGTCCGGCTTCGTCTCCGGCCATGCCCAGAGCAGCCGTGAGGCCAACCCGTCGTCAGGGCCGTTCAGGATCATCTCTAGCTTGTCTGGCTGGACACCACCGAGGACGCCGATGCTGAGATGCCGGATCCGCAGCGGCTCCGGGTTCTTCATCCGGTCAACGACGTAGGCACGCCCGCCATACATCTCGATCGCGAATGCCCGATCGGATCCGCCGCCGCCGTATTTATCAAAGGCGCCGAGCCAGCCGGCCAGTTCGTCTCGCACGAGCAGCAGGCCACGCGGTAGGCCAGCCGCCAGGGCGCCCAGCGCCTCGACCGTGGCATCCGCCACCCGGATCCGCGGCCGAACCGGCGCAGGCGGCTCCTGCGCGTCAGCCGGCATCGCGGGCGGCGGGTCGCCGTTCTTAACGGCGGTTCGGACCTCGATCTTCCACG
This sequence comes from Methylobacterium sp. CM6246, assembly GCF_054818005.1. NCBI lineage: Bacteria > Pseudomonadati > Pseudomonadota > Alphaproteobacteria > Hyphomicrobiales > Methylobacteriaceae > Methylobacterium > Methylobacterium sp. CM6246. Next base: position 1,140,302 of record NZ_JBTXKY010000001.1, on the reverse strand, counting down.
CCTCGACCCGAGCCTCGCACGCCTGCTTGACGGTAGCATGCTCCTGCTGAACCGCCTCGAAGCCATCGGCCATCCGATCCTCGGCGAAGCGCACGAGGTTGAAGGCCGCGTCCATGCTCGGCGATTTGGACGAGGACGGCGGCCCGACCTCCGCGCACCACAAGATCGGCGGCTCCGACCACGCCGTACCGGCCTGGGGCCAGCGCACGTTGGCGATGGTGGCACCGACGCTGGCGAGTAAGGCCACCGCCACATAGTCGACGGGTGCGGACGCTCCCTTGGCCTTGCGCTCGCACCACCCGGCCCAGGGGCCGAGCAGGTGGAGAGGGAAGGCCGGCGGCGAACGCCGACCGGTGCCGAGCAGGCTCAGGTCGGGCTCAGGCCAGGAACTAGACACCCCTGTGCCGATAGTGCCGTTGGCGCCGTTAGGTTTGGCGCGATAACTGTGACGGTGGTCATCGGCGGCTGAGCCGAGGCGGGACACCTCGGCGGCGAAATGCTGCGTCTTCATACGCGCGCCTCCTGATTTGAGTGGGGTCTTGAGGCAGGCACGGGCTGCTGCCGCTGGCGCTCGCGTTCCAACTGCTCGGTCAGATCACCGAGCAAGTTGAGGGCAGCACGGAATTCTGCCGCCGCGCACTTCATCGCGTACCGCATCCCCGGATCGTCGCGCAGGAACGCATAGTCGCCGACCATGCTGGCCCGCATACTGACGCCAGCCATCAGCTCGGCGATATGTGCCCGGAGCTTGTCCGGATCGCCGTAGGCGTAGTCGTTGGGATTGAGGGTGGGGGTGCTCATGCGCGCCCCCAACGATCAGTCACCGTGAAAGCCAGTTCGGCCACGGCGGAGGCAACGGCCGGCGAGAGACCGAAGCGTGCGGCGAGATAGAGATCTTGCCGAAAGGCGGGGGCGGGAGTATTTCCGTGAATGTCGGCCTGCGAAGCGACAATCAAGGAAACCTGCCTCGGCCCGCGCTGAGCGCAGGTTTTCTTTTGCATACTATGCGGCCTCCTTCGAAGCCTGCCGGGCCTCAAAGGCCTGCAGGTCGGCCAGCCGCCAGTAGCGGCGTCCATTGATGCGGATCGGCTGGGGAAACCCAAGCTTCGGGTCAGCCAGCCACCGGAAGATCGTCATGTCCGACACGCCGTAGCGTGCGCGAGCGGCGGTGGCCGGCAGCAAGTCTTCGTTGGATTTTGGAACAGCAAAAGGCATTGCGTGGCTCCTTGTTAGGACACGCTACGAATTGCAGATTGGAGGGCACTCAGTCTGGTGGGGAAAAAGCGGGCGGATCGAATTTCGCTTTCAACATGGGAAGCAAAATAGCTTCCGCATATTGCGCCTCGCCAATTTCAGACGTGAGTTTGCTGATAAGATCTGCGCCCGCCTCGAATTCTTTCGCACTAAATGAAGCCGCGAAAGCTAACGCCATATTCGTCCGCCAGATGGCCTCATCGAGAGATAGTTTTTTCTTGGGAGACTTATTTCGCGTTCTCAATTTTGATTTTCCGCGAATTGTGTCTGATTTTCCTAGAATTGTCACACTTGGTGAGCCAGGAAGGGCACTTTCGTACTGAACCTTTACCCGACCATCAGGCATGACGCTTGATGCAGTTTCGCGACCGACAACCAAAGCGGCAACCAGATCAAATGATGACTTTTCCGTCAGGCCCAATAACTGCAACGCATCTGACAGAGCGACAGCATATCTTTCCGGGTCGGCCAGAAAATTTTTGCGGGGGCGACCTAGTGGCCTTCCAGTCTTTGGCGTCACCATCAGCTCATTGAGCCTTCGCATCGACAACAGTCTCGACGTGCGCCGCCCAGGCCTCCAGTGCCGCGCGCTTCTCGTCGAGGTACTGGTAGCGGTTGTAGATGGCCGCCACGCCCCTGATGACGCCGGAGCGATGGTTCAGCACGGCCTCAATCACGTGCGGTTCAATCTTCAGGCGGCCCATACCTGTGGAAGCCGTCCGGCGTAGATCGTGCAGCCGCCAGGGTTCGATAGCGATGCTCTCAGGATCGCCCCCAGCGGCAATCGCGTCGTTGCGTGCAAGGGCCAGCATCACAGGGTCGAGGCGCGCCTGGCCTTGGCGTAACCCGAAATGCCGCTGTTGCCTGTCGTGCTGATGAGATAGCCGGCTCGCCCTGCCACCCGCGGCAGTGAGCCCAGGACGTCCTGTGCCGCGCCGCTCAACGGCACGTCGTGAGCCTGACCGTTCTTCGCTCGCTCGGACGGTATGGTCCACAGCGTGCCGCCCTCTCGCAGCTCGACCCGCCGCATCTTCGCGACTTCGTCGCGGCGCTGAGCCGTCAGCAACAGGATCTGCACGAACGGACCGAAGGGCCATCCAATCTTAGCGCATGCCCGCCAGAGCAGCCGCAGCTCGTCGTCGCTCAGGACTCGGTCGCGGCTCGTCTCGGCGGCCGGCGCCTTGATCCGCACGCACGGGTTCGCGTCAATGACACCGCGGTCCGTAGCCCAGTTGAACAGCTTGGACAGGGCCGCGAGCGTGCGGTTGGCTGCCACCGGCGTTCCGGCATCCACGATCCCATCGAGAAGGTCGATCACATCGCGGCGGCCGATGTCCTGGATCTTCCGCCCGTCCCAAACCGGCAGCACCTTGGTCCGCAGGATCCGGATCGTCTCCTCGGCCGTGCGGGGCCGGTTCCGCGGCTTCACGTGACGCTCAATGAAGCTGTCGATCACCGAGCCGATGAGGTCACGCGTCGGCAAGGGCACGGCCACCTTGCGTTCGGCGATTGGATCCTGACCCAGCGACACGGACTGAAGTGCCGCCCTCCCCTCGGTTCGAGCCTTCAGGAGGTCGAGGGCCGGATATGCGCCGAGGGTAAGCTTCCGGGTCCGGCCGCCATGCCGGTATCGGACCGCCCAGCTTTTCGCGCCGGACGGCTGGATGATGAAATACAGCCCGGGCAGCGTCGCATCCGGGATTTCGAGCCGGCGCGCTGCGTCCGGCTTTAGGCGCTCTATGGCTTGCACGGTGAGGACTCGCGCTGCCACTCTGGTGATCCTCCGGGGTAACCAGGGGTAACAGAAACCGGGCGTTATGCCCTGTTACCCCGTGTTACTAACAAAGCATCACAATGGCAGTTTTAGCTAGTCCTGGCAAAGCCGTTGACCTCCAGCGAACCACCTGAATGTTAGGGCTTGTTTTGCTCCCTAACCAGATTGTGGATCTGGGGGTCCCCCGTTCGAGCCGGGGCGGTGGTACCATCCATTCAGCACGATAGCGCAAGGGGTTGGCGGATCGCCGACCCCTTTTGCGTTGCGGATGCTTCGCGGCGCGCGGGTAGGATCTTCCGGCCGGCGTCGACCTCCACGCTTTTGGCATCCGCTTGTTTCAGCGCCCGCCCTCTGGCTGAATCGCAGGGCCAAGACGGTCGCCGATGCATCGCTGTCGGCGGCGCATCGGCCCTGTGCCCACCTGGGGGACGCCGGCGTGTCCGGAATGGCGTACGGTCCAAGAAACGGAGGACGCGCCATGAAGCAGTACCGCATCGCCGCCATCCCGGGGGATGGGATCGGCCAGGAGGTCATCGCCGCCGGGATCGACGTGCTCGACGCCCTCGCCGAGCGCGACGGCAGCTTCGGATTCGCGTTCGACCAATTCGACTGGGGCTCGGACTACTACAAGGCCCACGGCGCCATGATGCCCGCGGACGGGCTGGCGCAGATCGCGGGCCACGACGCGATCTTCTTCGGTGCGGTCGGCGCGCCGGACGTGCCGGACCACATAACCCTGTGGGGCCTGCGGCTCGCCATCTGCCAGCCGTTCGACCAGTACGCCAACGTCCGGCCGACCCGGATCCTGCCGGGCATCACCAGCCCCCTGCGCCACGTCACCGGGCCGGAACTGGACTGGGTGATCGTGCGCGAGAACTCGGAGGGCGAGTATGCCGGCGTCGGCGGGCGGGTCCATCAGGGCCATGCCAACGAGGTCGCCACCGACGTCTCGATGATGACCCGCTCGGGTGTCGACCGCATCATCCGCTACGCGTTCGAGCTGGCACGCGCACGCCCGCGCAAGCTGCTCACCGTGGTCACGAAGTCGAACGCCCAGCGCCACGCCATGGTAATGTGGGACGAGATCGCCGCCGAGGTCGCGGCCGAATTCCCGGACGTGACCTGGGACAAGATGCTGGTCGACGCCATGACCATGCGGATGACCATGAAGCCCCAGACCCTCGACACGATCGTGGCGACCAACCTGCACGCCGACATCCTGTCGGACCTCGCGGCGGCCCTGGCGGGATCGCTCGGCATCGCGCCCACCGCCAACATCAACCCGGAGCGCCGGTTTCCCTCGATGTTCGAGCCGATCCACGGCTCGGCCTTCGACATCGCCGGCAAGGGCATCGCCAACCCGGTCGGGACTTTCTGGACCGCCTGCCAGATGCTCGAGCATCTCGGCGAGACGCAGGCCGCCGCCCGGCTGATGCGCGCGGTCGAGCGCGTCACCGCGGATCCCGGGCTGCACACCCCCGATCTCGGCGGCACCGCCACCACCCGCGCGGTCACGGACGCGGTGATCGCGGCGATCCGCGGAGACAACGGCTGACGGAAAGCCGCCGCGCCCGCCGCGATCCGGAGTTCCCCCGGCGGGCTTGGGGCGCTAAGACCGTCCTCCGATCGCGGCGGCGAGCCCGCCCCACAAGAAGAACCAGCCCCCGGGACCCGTCCGATGAGCATCCCCGAGCGGCGTGTCCGCCCCCTGTTCGACGAGGCGGCGATCGCCAAGCGCAACACCGAGCTGGCGCAGGAGATCCTGTCGACCAACCCGGAGGACCTTCTGGTCGTCGCCGTGCTCAAGGGCAGCTTCATGTTCGCCGCCGACCTGCTCCGGGCCCTGCACCGGGTCGGGCTGTCGCCGCAGGTCGAGTTCGTGCACCTGTCGAGCTACCGCACCGGCACGGTCTCCACCGGGCAGGTCGAGATCCTGCGCGACGTGCAGAGCGAGGTGCGCGGGCGGGACGTGCTGCTGGTGGACGACATCCTCGAATCCGGCCGGACCGTCGTGTTCGCCAAGGACCTGCTCATGGCACGGGGCGCCAAGCGGGTGCTCACCGCGGTGCTCCTGGAGAAGCCGGGTAAGCGCGCCGTGACGATCGACGCCGATTTCGTCGGCTTCACCTGCCCGGACGTGTTCGTAGTTGGCTACGGAATGGATGCCGCCCACGCCTACCGGCAACTGCCCTTCGTGGGCGTGGTCGATTTCGGCAGCGGCGATCCGGACCTGTTCGACGAGGCGTGACCGGCCCGCTGGACGGCGCGGCATTTTCGTCCCGTCGGACGGGGATGCGATTGTTTTCCCGAGTTGTGCCTTGACAGCGCAACGGTTCCGTTCGTGATCTGTTATCCATGAGCAGGCCTGAAGTCTCATCTTGGCGGGACATCCTCGGAATCAGGCCCGGGATCAGGAACGTTTACGGGACCCCATGGCGCGCATCCTCCTCGTGGATGACGAAGAGACCGTCCGCGGCTTCCTCAAGCGGGGGCTGGAGATCGACGGCCATGCCGTCGTGACCGCCAATGACGGCAGCGACGGGCTGGATCGGCTCAACGAGGCCGATGGCGGCTTCGACCTGATGCTGACCGATATCCGCATGCCGCTCATGGACGGCATCGCGCTGGCCCTGGCGGCCAAGCGCGATTTCCCGGACCTGACCATCCTGCTGATGACCGGCTTCGCCGATCAGCGGGAGCGGGCCCGCGGGCTCGACGCGATCGTCACCGACGTGCTGACGAAGCCGTTCTCCCTGGCGGATTTGCGCGCCACCGTGAGACGGGCGCTGGCCGCCTGACGGTGCGCGTCCTCGTGCCGGGCGTCGATTTCATCCGCCTTTAAACATCCGTTTTAGGTGGCGCTTCACGAAAGCGTGTCAGTTTCGGCGGTGGATACCGATCCGGCCGGGCAAGACAGCGCGATGGACCGTCGAGACAGGCACGCCTCCGAGGCGGATTGGGACGACGACTGGGACGCGCCGCCGCGTCCTCGCAGGAGCGTCTTGGGACGGACGTTCGTCCTTCTCAAGCTCGCAGTCTTCGTCCTGCCGGTGGCGATGCTCCTCTATGGCAGCGTCGCCGATTGCAGCACGCGTCCCGCCCCGGGGAGCTGGCTGGGGCTCGTCGGCGCGAGCGCCTGTGCGCGCGGCGAGATGATCGGCAGCGTCCTTTCGATCCAGGACAACTTCGCGCTGCTGAAGCGGCTGATCGATTGAGGCCGGCCGGTGAACGCGTGCCGGATCCGCCCGAGAGCATCGTTCCGAATGGCGGTCGCCGGCCTTCGGGACAACGACGATGGGAATGAAGAAGCGACCGCCGCGTGACGGGCCCGAGATCCGGCCCGCCGCCCTGGAGCGGATACCGGCTCGGCGTCAGCGAGCGCGCCACGTCCAGCATTGAGAGGCGAACCCGATTGCATCGCGACCGGGCTCGTCTGTTACACCGATCTTCGCGAGCCCAGCATGTCCAGCCAGCCCCTCCCCCCGTCTTCCGCCGCGAACGGGCACGACGCGCTTGAGGAGGCCCAGTTCCGCGCCCGCATGGCGCGGCTCGGCTCCGACCCAGCGAGTCGGCGCCGCCCGCGGAACCCGCGGGCCGCCGGCCGCGGCGGCTTCCGCCTCGGCTGGAAGGGCTGGCTCGTCGTCGACAGCCTGATCGTGCTGCTGGTCGTGGCGGCGGTGGTCGCCTGGCCGCCGATCCAGGCCTGCCGGCACCAGGACAAGACAACCGGCTTTTACGCCGGCGATTCCGTCGATCGCTGCATCCGCCGGGGCATTGCCGAGCGCATCGACCGGGCGGACCAGCGCCTCAAGGCCCTGGTCCGCGGCTCCGGCCGCTAAAGCACGCGCCGCCGACACGGAGGCCGGCTCGGCCTGAACGCGTCACACCAAGGATCTGGCGCCGTTTCCTGTCACACCGGCATCGGAAATGACGCCCGCCTCGGCACAGGTGATCGGGTCGGACCCCGGATCCTCGCCGGGGCCCGCTTGAGCGGCGGCACCGCGACTGGTAGCAAGCGTGTCGTGGGCCGGTGTAGCACAGCGGTAGTGCAGCGGTTTTGTAAACCGAAGGTCGGGAGTTCGATCCTCCACCGGCACCAGATTTTTGTCGAACAATTTCAACAAGTTCGGCAGACGATGATCGCAGGATAGCCGCTACTCTCACATAGCGGTTTCACACATTGTCCCTTCGAATCGCCCGGCCGTGGAAAGACCCAAAAACCGGGGTCTACTATCTGCGTCAACGTGTCCCATCTGACCTTCTCGTAGGAGTGAAAGGCCAGACTGTGGCTCTACCCATTGGTCCAGCTTGGGCATCGATCAAAGTTGGATCTGTCGTTCAGGCTTCGTTGCGGACCAAAGAGCCGAAGGAAGCACGAGTCCGGCATTCAGCCGCTGACGGTGCTCTGAAAGAATTTTGGCAAGCTGAGCGGAGCAGATCTGTATCAGTTACGGATCAGGGAGGCTTTTTCGCACGCAAAGAATGGGGCCAGCGTCCTGTTCCTGCTGGAGATCTCATTCCGCTAAAGCCCTTGCCGGCCCCCTCCCCTGCCAAGGCAAGGGAGCCTCATTGCACAGCGGCCGATCTATTCAAACGATGGGCTCTCGACCGGGCGGACAAGCGTGCCCCGAACACGATCAAGCGTTACCGTGGCAGCTATCGATCCTTCGAAGCTTTTGCGAATGGAAGAGACGCACGGGATCTAACCCCTGACGATGTGTTCGCCTGGGCGGAACGTCGACGGGACGTTGAAGGCATCAGCCCTAGGGCGATCAACAAGAACGATCTCGTGGCCGTCAGCTCTGTGTTCCGATGGGCCTCAAGCCGAGCAAGTGGCAAGCTTATAGAAATGAACCCAGCTGCAGGCTTGTCTTTGGATGAGCCCAGGATCGTCGCACAAAGGGAGCGGACTTTTCGAGAAAGCGAGATAGCAGCGATCCTGTCAGCTGCTTCGTGTGTAGAACCAAATGGCCATAATCCAACTAGGGCATCTGCTCGACGCTGGTGCCCTTGGCTGGCAGCTTATACAGGAGCACGGATCGGGGAGCTTACAAGCCTTGAGCAGCGAGATATTCGTATCGAGGCAGGAATTCCGATCATGCATCTACGGGTGACAAAAACGGGCGAACCCAGGATGGTGCCCTTACACGCTCATTTGATTGAGCAGGGTTTCCTCGACTTTGTAGAGGCATTACCGGCCGGCCCACTCTTCTACGATCCAAAGAAACACCGAGTGGGGTCGGCCGCCACGCCGGCAGAATTACGAAGTCGCTCAGTAGCCGAGTGGGTGCGTGAAACGGTCAAGCTAGATCCCGGTGTCGATCCAAATCATGGTTGGAGACACACTTGGAAGACACGGGCTCTAGGAGTGGGGATTGAAGAACGCCTACGGGATGCCATTACCGGTCATCGTGTTGAATCCGTGGGCCGACGATACGAAACACCGACGCTTGCGATGCTGGCAGACGCCATGAGCCGATTTCCTCGCTATCAGGACGAGATTGTACTCGACGCCTACGGCAAGGTGATCCATTCGTAAGGCCTGACGCCGACCGAAAGCTCCCTCAAAACAAGCTGTTAGCCTTCGGAGGGTAATCAGCGGCTTGCTAACCAGCCAAGCCTGGGGAGGGGCTCATTGCCTCACCTGGTACGGCCTAGTTTGCCAGGATTGTGCCAGCAAGCAGACGCTGGCTTTGACCTGAGTGGGCCCGCAGCCAAGGGTGAGGAGGCCCCTACGGCGGTTCGAGCCAAGGACGTGAAGGCCATCGTTGAAGCATCGAATTTTCACAGCCGGTGAGCCGAACGAAGCCCCACATGCTTCTGCGGCGTCTAAGCGCCTGAACCGAGACCGCTCCATGGAGGTTATCCGACATGGAACAGATCTTTTGCCGGGTCGTGATCGCTGCACCTGGATGCACCACCAGGATCGATTCTGAGACAGAACGGAAAGCGGCAGATGCGGCGGAGGCTGTTCTGCGTCTATACAGAGGGCAAACGCAGTCGGTCACGGTCGAAGTCGAGTGCTTTGACGGCCATGCGGCCAATCGTATTCTAGACTATCTATCGGATTTGGCTGACGAGTGGGAACGGGTCTAATTATGTATTTTTAATTATCTCTAGAGTACATCAAGTGAGATAACACAGACAGAGCATCAATTAATCATGTTTTTCTTCTTATCAAATCGTCTTGGCTGCCTCGGTTCAATCGTCATTTCGCTTATGCTTACGCTAATTGTTGTTGCAATCTTTCGAGGATTCTAGCTGTCTTAGTTAGTAGCAACGAATTATTTGGCCAGGCGCTTCAGATAGTGAGACTTAGCCTTAGCTGGCGTCATGGCTTTCGTGCTGTTCGTCCCTGAATGCTGTGATCGATCTGAGCCATGTCATGGCTGGCACCAACGCCCTTAAGTTTAGACTGCAATGGTGCACTCGGCCTCGGACGTCCCGCTGGATGAGGTTTGCCTCTTCGAGGACCTTTACGTGTTTCGAAGCAGCGGCAAAAGACATGCTGTAAGGCCGAGCAAGCTCTGAGATCGTGTGGCTTGCAGAAATCAACTGCTGGATCATCGCTCGACGGGTCGGATCCGAAAGCGCATGAAATACGGCGTCGAAGCCGCTTCGAGGATGCTCAACCATTTGGGTGAATATCTCATGCCACTAGCTGACATGCAAGAATTTGAGCTTCACAGGGCAATTTCGAAGTTCACCGGCGGTCTGTGTCGCCGGCCCGGTTAGCCGTTCCGTTTGCGATCTCGCATGTCCCTCTACCCTGGCTTACGCTGGTGAGGCAGGGGGATGTTCCGAATGTCAGATCGCCGAGAACTCTACCAAAGCCCAAGCGGTGACGTTTGGTATCTAGCTAGGGAACCGGGGGACGGAAGTGCCTTCATCATCCATCAGCCAAATGGTCCTTCAGGGGGGCGAAGAAGCCATATTGAGCTTGGAGCTTTCCTAGGCGACGGATCGGGAAAGCCTGAACAGCAAGCCCTGCTTCGATTGATTGGAACGCTGGTGTCCGTTCCGCCGTATGCCGACCAACTGCCGGAAAAGTGAGTCGGACCGCAAACGGAGTCGGTTAGGCCGCCTACCGTGCTCAGGTGGTTACGGTGAGTTGCACCAGGGAACTTGTGCCCCAGGGGCAGCTCAGCTAGTTCGCACAACTCAGTGGGAAGCGGTTCCAGCTACGAAGCTGGCCAAGGAAGCCTGTTGGAATTCGATCAGCTGTCGACCTGCTTGGCAGTGACTTCCACAATCTGACCGTTGGCATCGAGCACCTGGAAGGCAGCCTCGATCGAACGGAGTTGGTAGGCCAGAACTTCGGTCGTTCCTGCCTCCCAAGCTTCCTGCAGATAAGCGAATGAGCTTTCCATCTGTTTGGATGGAAGCGGCTCGTTTTGGTTCAGGAAGAGGATTCGGACGCCATAGCTCATGTATCAGTCATGGCACGGCCATCGGCCATGACCAAGCGAGGAGCAGGACCTAGTAGTGTCATGCTTGCCCAGCCGGGGGGGGGGGGGGGGGGGGGGGGGGGGCGTCGGTCCGGTATGCGGCTGGGACCCCTCAGATGGCTTGGTTGCCGGAACCACCTCGGACAGCTCGAGGTTTCTGCGGATACACCTGACGCTTGTCACCCATGAAACGAGGGCCAATGAGTGTGCCTGTTAAGCCGCTGTTCGCCCTTGGGATCGCCTTCGCCGCAGGGGTCGGAGTGACTGCCGCCTATGTGGGTGGCAAGCCGGAAAGGGCGACGACCCACGTAGGGAAGACCAGGGGGATTTTGGATAGCGTCGTTGCATCGGACGCTACGAAGTCGGCTTCCCCTACACCGATAGGTTCAACGGAAAGTCCGGCATTGGCGGCCCCCGATAATCCGTCTGCTGCGAACGGATGGGTTGATCCAGTGAAACAGACTGCTGTGGCGTCACAACCTCGTCAGCCTTTACCTCCCCTCGTGTTCAACTTGGAAGAAAAGCAGGGAAGCGCATCTGACCGGGCTTCACATGGAGCCAAATCGAACCGGCAACCGGATGCCAGTCAATCCATAGTAGCTCAAGTTTCACCGCCTCAACGGCCGGATATTTCGGCACTTGTTGCTACACCTGAAGATCGTTCAGCTACCGCTGGACCTATGACGACAGATCGGAGCCTGCTGTCACGACGGGCAGATGCGAATTCGCTCGACCGAACGAAGGCCATCGAGCCTGCAATCAAGTCAAATCGAAAGTCTTCCGACGGTCGGATCGATTTCACAAAAGACGAACGAAGCAATCGTCTTTCGTCCACATCAAAACGGGTGCAGAGCGCAGATGGAATGGAGAGTGCGTACAGCGACACCTCACAACATTACTACCCCTCTAACCGAGATCGTCATGTCAATTCAAATTATCCAACTCCGCCAGTAGTCCGTCGAGGCTACAGAGAGGCATCTACGAATACCGCCCCTTCAGGCGTTATGCGCTGGTTGAATCAGTGATAAAAATTGGCAGTCGAATGATTGACATAAAGCATTTGTTGGCGGTCGGCGCTTTAACCGTCGCTTCAATTGGCTCTGCAAGTGCGATTAGTCCCCGGGAAATGAAAGACCGCACAGCGTTCATTGCAGAACGTTATCTACAGATTTGGTCATCGAGCAACGTGAGTCCGGTTGCAGGCGTACCTTACATGTATGGGCGAACAGTCCAGTTTTATGGCAAGCCCTACACGCAAGCAGATCTACAAGCGGAGAAGCGAAGAGCTATCTCACAGTGGCCAGTCCGGCGTTATGTTCACCGACCAGGCACTATGCGCATAGACTGCAACTATGCGTTACAGAAATGCGCAGCTCGCTCGACAATTGATTTCTTTATTTCTAACCCAAATCGGGGCACTCGAAAGAGTGGATCAGCAAAATTCGATCTCGGAGTTGGTTTTTCAGGTCCCCACCCAGTGATCCTTTACGAGGGCGGCAGCTCAAACAAAAACCGAAATCTTTAGAGGCCATGTGCAATAACTGCCGATGAATAAGGACTTCCAGTTAGTGGATCGAAGTTGAGCTTGGTTGGTTCCTGCACAAAACCGCAAGCCAGGTTGGGACCGATGAAGTTCCGCTAGGATGAGCGAAGTCGGCAGGGCCACAGTAGAACTGCCCCCTGCCGTACAGATTTAACGGCCCGACGCAGCACCGCTGGTCGGTGATCCTGAGCCCGAGCCATCCTGCTTGAAGCCAGCAGCGTTTGGCGGCCCTTTCATTCGACCGTCTTGGTTCGGCGTGGAGTCTGGCGTTTGGCCACCAGCTGTGCCCGTAGTTTCCGCCTTACCGAAGCCTGCGGCATTGGGTGATCCCTGCATCTTAGGCGTGGCACCCGAGCCACCGGTGGCACCCTGGTTCTCAGCGGCTAAGCTGGCAGTACCCATCGACAGCAAGCTTACTGCTGCGATCAAAGCGGTCTTCCGCATGGCAAGTTCCCTCAGGCGTTCCTCGGTCACTTCTCGTGAGTGGCCTCCTGTCCAACGCCTGTGATGTAGCTCTGCTCCTCACAAGAAGGGCTCATGGGGCAGATAGGAGCTGCGGCAGATCAGTGAGGTCGTTCAGGACAGCATGGGGTTGCCAGCGGGGATCGAGAGGCTCACCGACACGATCTATCCACACGGATCGAATTCCAAGTTCATGGCAGACCTTCATGTCTGTGACTTGGCCCATCCCTACGTGAACGGTCTCGTCCTTGGTGACGCCCAACGTGTTGTAGGCATGTTGGAAAAGACGGCGATCCGGCTTGTAGGCTCGAGCCTGCTGAGCTGTGATAACAAAATCTATCGGGACCCCAATCGCCTGAACCGTCTCAGCGATTAGGTCATCATCCGTGTTGCTGATGATGGCGAGCCTGTAGCGATCACGTAGCCGGGTGAGTGCAGCCGGCACCTCAGGATGTGGCTCGATCCGTCGGAGGATGGATAGCAGCGTCTGGTGGCCATCCTCAGTGCCCTGAAAGCCAACTTGGGCGAGAACCTCATCCAGACTCAGTTGGAGGATCGCCTTGTAGTCCTGGAACGGGGGACGATCTTGATGGAGCACTGCCCTGCTACGCAACTGGTCTGCCAGAGTGACTGATTGCTTTTCAAGACCATCTCCAGATAGGTGATTTGAGAGGATCGCCTTGGCCGCTTCTCTTACAGCTTGATGCCATTGGACCAGAGTGCCGTAACAATCAAAGGTGATCACCTTCGGAGTAGGTTCAAGCTTGAGCATAAGCCTCGGATACCTTGATTCGAACGCCTTGCACTACGTGGCCGTGCGATCGGGTGAACGCATATGGGTCAGACAACTCAATCGTCGATTGGTAGGTCAGTTCAAAGCGAATCCCAAAAGCCCTTCGGACGTTTGGCCTTCACACGTAGGGTCGGTCGAGACAAAGTGGTCATGGGCGGCAGCGTTGCAGCGATAGATCGGATGAGTGTCCCTCTGTCGATTGTCATAGACGTAGCCGGTCTGGCCCAGGGGTGTCTGGCCCTCACAGCTGAGATCACGGCTTAGGAAATGGTCGGAGCCTGCTACGCAGCTCATGAGCTTGGAGGTCCCGAATCTCGGCAGAAGGAACAGAGAGCCGACGTTCGCTTCGAAGGCGTAGCTGGGATCGGTGTAGCCCGTAGTAACCCAATGACCATTCGATCCGAGGGTCCGCTTGAGTGGGACACGTTCTGACGTGTTTGTCTCGGTAGCTGTAGCGATCTGCCATGTGCCTGGATACGGATCACCGCCTGAAAAGAAGACGGTGATGTTTGGCAAGAATGACGTGAGATTGCCGTAGGGATCACGTTGAAAGCCAGGGCTGTGGTTCAGGTAGAAGCCCGTGACGTCGCTATTCAAGTAGCCGACGGGGGACCACTTCGCTGGTGTCCCACTTAGGAGGGCTTTCAGCGGCATCTTGAAGAGGCCAAGCTGGTAGGTCTCCCTGTCCGGATTGCGAGCTGAGTCCTTGCAGGTCACCTTCTGACAGTTCCGGCCTGGTAGACCGGTAATGACGTAGACATCACCTTTGGCTGAGTCGTAGGCAAAATCCGAATTCGGGTTGACGGTAGTGCCATCAGTTGCCTCGTTCGGTATCCGTATCGGCGGGTTAAAATTCACTCCATCTGCAGTGTGGCGAACGTAAAGATCTCCAAAGCCAGCAATGCCCTGGGGACCACTCAGATCCGTTGTGAAGACGAGCAAGCTCGAACGGCCATCGACGTTGATCGTTGCTGGCTGACCGTTACCATAATTGCCTTAAGCAACTGCTGGATTGAGCGGTGAGATGACAGGCTTGGGATAGTTTGCCCAGTTGATTTTGTCGTTTGAAAAAGCTAACCCCGTCTGATTGTTGTTCCCCGGCGCGTTATCGACGCCAGAATAATACATGGCGTAGGTGTAACGCTGACCATCTGCCGGATTGGCAAAACTGCCTTTGATCACGCTCGGATCACAGACATGCAGTTGGTTCCAAGAACCAGATGTGGGTTGAAAAACAACTTGTGCGGGTGAGAAACCCGTCTGAGGGCTGTAGGACCGGTGGAAGATAACGTCGGTTTTACCTTGACCACACCACCAAAAATCCGTTGTTCCATTCTCGGTGATCACGCTCGGGGCGTAGTTGTAGCCCTTTGGGTTGGCCTCGTTGGCGAAGAGAGCCTTTGATGCTGGTCCTGTCCATTCAGCGTATGCAGGCTTCAAGAACTTGGGAACAGCAAGTAGGACGGCAACGGACAAGGCGGCAGCCAACTTCCGTCTCACGAAACCTCCAAAAGGCTCAAATTAGCTGCGTCAACCAGGTGAAGTTTTAGGGCCATCTAACCCTCAATTGCCCAAGCTATTTGACCGTCACGGCCCCTTTAATCGCTTCGTAGTCGCTTCGCTTAAGAACACGTCGAGCAAGAAGTTCGTCAACTGAGAGGTATGGGCGAAACTCAATGATCCGCTTTCCGATCATTCCCGCCCCAAGGGCGTTCAATTGCTCCACAGAAGCCGAGTTGAGATTGACGCAGCTAGCTGTGGCAACAGACTGATCGACAGGACCGTTTGTTGTCGTGCCGGCGCTTAAGCCAGTAGTCGATGTATTCTCAGGCGATTTGGCGGGTGATCGGATATCCGCCGATGCAGATGGACTCACCGTTTCCGTAGAGGGTGATTGCACAGCTGGGGTTGCAGCTGAGGAAGCCGATCCTGACGGCTCTCTGCTAAGTGACGTAGGGGCGATGCGCTGAGCGGAGCTAGAGGATGGCCCAGTAGTGATGATGCGAATGGGCTGGCCACTCGAATCCGTCGTTCGCTGCTGCTTAGAGAGCGGGACAACGGTAGCAGCCTGCTTTTCTCCACCAGATTGGGAACGGGGACCGTAACCGACCCATACGCTGGTCAGAACCACTGCGACAACAGCCAGAATGGCGCTGACGGAAAGAGCCGATTTGCCCACTGACGAAACCTGATTGATGATCTGACGCTTGATTGCCCCGTCGACATGTCTCTATCATGGCATCCTCCGGGAAGCCCCACCGTAGCTCGGCTTTGAAACGGAGCCCCCTTGGTAGAAACCGAACTAGCTCTCTGATTTTCTTAGCAAAATCACGAAAGCAAACGAGTTCCCACCGAAACACATTGAACCCCTGCCCCTAACCGAAACACGGTCGTTCATCGAGGACGTTGACGTTCCTCGGACTACTGTCACGCTTAGCTGCAGCAATCACCCGGGTATGTTTTTTGCTGCAGGAACGTGCCACGCCCCTAACAGGGCGGTACCCAGCTCAGCCACCTGCATCGCACTTGCTCCCCACACTACCACAGCTGATGGAAACGGTGCCGGCATTGTCCCGTCCCCAAACTTCAACCGTCCCCGCAGCATGAACACGTCAGCTGCCCCGGCAATATGCCGGTGCCACCAACGGGTATCGGTACGAGCAGGCACCAGGCCGACCACCACTGCGTTGCTGGCTCCCTCCTCGGCACACTTGGCAATCCAGGAGCCAATCTGACGCCCGTAGGGTGGGTTCACGAACACTCGCCCTCGCCAAGGCACGGCCAAGCCGTTGTCATGAATGGTAAGCCGGATTCGAGCTTTCACCCGTGCCCTGTTGGCGACCGTTGAGGCTGCACATGGATCTAGGTCAAACCGACCGAAGACGCTTTCCAGAGCGGCCACAAGCTCCGGCGGGGTCTCCCAGCCGTGATGGACTGAGCTATTGCCGGCTGCAATGAAGAACCCAACCATCGCATCTACCGGAGCAAGGTACAGTCCAGCCCCGACTGCAGCCCCATACATCTCAAGAGTTTCCAAACGACCTGGCCCGCCAGCTTCCAGGCTGGCCAAAGTGGTACGTGATACTCCAAGCATGCAAGCCAGTGCCCGCCGACTCACTCCACGCCGCTTCCGTAAAGCAGTCAGGGAGCGACCTAGGGGACCTACGACCAAATTGCGGCCTCGTACTTCGTACTCAAGTGCTCCCAACGCCGCCCATAAACTCGTAAGCGTGCCCCGCCCCTGTTCCAGGTTATGCACTGCTGCAACCCCGATCCCAGCTACTTCAGCAAGTTGAAGCTGTGTCATTTGTTTAAGGCGTACAGCCCGAAACGCCGACCCAATCGCAGAAAGTTGGGCCACGGCAATCCTCCACCATCCCGGAATACCCGGATAGTTGGGCCAACCTGATACCTTGAGTCAACACGTAGTTCAGTGGGGTATACTTCGTGCTGCGTCTCCAATGACGTCGACAATCATGCTTTTCGTCAAATCAGGCACGAAGGCTTAGCTGCAGGCATCACGAGCCTCTGCTGAAGGGCAGAACGGTCGCTTGATGCAGGTATCAAACGTCAGATTTCAGCCGCCAGGCTGCTAAGATACGTTCGATGAAATTCCCAAGGAGGCCAAAAATAAATTCGACAGATATTGGATAAATTCCAGATAGTGACTGCTGTTGATTAGCCCCTGGATCGATCGCAACCTACAGCAATTGTGCTACTTGCTGGCTGAGAGACTGGCTGAAAGGGCAGGATGTGGAAGTGCGGCACCAGATGGTAAGGAAACCGCACTTCGACAAACCGTCGTTACAGAGATATCTAAGACATTCAGTTCATTTGAGCGGAAGTGCCCTCAAAGAACTCATATGTTTTTTTCATTGTAAGATTACCCTGGTAACCCTTAGATTCTCTGATTTCCTTAATCGCCTTTTTCAACAATCTTCGGATCATACTCGGCTTACCTTTAAATGAATTACATAGGTCATTGTAGGTTGAGCCAATGCTCAAGCTTCCAACAGCAATTCCAGACCTTGCTGGATTGCATGAATTACACCAAAATTGGGGAATTGAATGACTGGAGTGAAATGAAAACCTGGTGGCTTGTGAGCCACATCGACACTCTCTACAAAAACTCTTATTGTCCATAATATTCTTTAATCGACAAAACTCTATATACAATATAGATGACTTGTTACCGTCCTTGCAATAACAATCTACGTATGCTGGATCTTTAAGAATAATCCAGTGAGCTGATCTTCCTGCATAAGGGCCATATTTTAGTATGAATTCTTTACTTCTAACACTATTTAAACTCGTAGATTGATTTGAATGAATATCGATGTAATTACCCACCCCTGTGGCGGCGTGATTTAGGCGCTGACGGTTTTGAGGATGGTGGCGAACGGGCTGGTCCCGGTGAGGCGGGCGGTATCGACGACGGTGCGGATGTCGGCCTCGCCCTCGGCAGCCCACATCGCGCGGTAGCCGTTGGTCATCTTGCGCTGGATGACGGAGGGACGCAGCAGCCTCTCCGAGCCGTTGTTGGTCGGCTCGACCGAGCCGGGGTGGGCGAGGAACACCAGGAGCTGACCGCGGGCCCGGCCGATCTTGGCCTGCAGATCGCGGGTCAGGTCGCAGCGGCTCGGTGTGGCGAGGATGGCCCCGAGTTGTCGATCCAGGCTCCGGCGCTTGGCGGCGAGTGTCGAGGTGGCCAAGGTGGTGACACGCTCGGCCACAGCGAACACGGATTGCAGCCAGAGCTGCAGGCGCCAGGGCACCGGATCGTCGCTCGCCTCGACAACGTAGGCGACGTCGCGGGCGAGATGGGCGAGGCAGGTCTGGTGTTCGGCGGCATGACTTTGCTGGGCGGTGTAGCGATCCGAGATCCACACCGCGGGCCGGTGGCCGTCCATCATCTCCCGCACTACGACAGCGCCGCGCGTCGGCGAGGCCGTGTGCACCACCGCGTCGGCCACGTGGAACACCCAATGGAAGGCGTTGCTGCCCTCGATCCGCACGCCGGTCTCGTCCGACGCGACCACCGCGGCCCGGCGTAGGGTCGACACGGCCTTCTCGCGACCGGAGCGGAAGCGGCCCTGCGCGCGCTGGAGCAGGTTCATCAGCCCGCCCTGGCTGAGCGTCAGACCGAACAGATCCGACAAGGCCGCCTGGAGCCGTTCGTAGGACAGCGCCTGAAACGTCTTGAGATAGGTCGCCACCGCATGCAGCCGCGGGCCGAACGGGGTGCCACGCTCTGCCTCCGGAACCGGCGCGACCACGCGCGCCCCGCAGGTCGGGCACTGCACGGCCAGCCGTCGATGCTGGGTGACGACCGGCATCACCGCCGGCAGCTCGATCCGCTCGGAGACGCTGACGACCTCGGCGCAAAGATCCTCGTGCAGGGCGCCACTGCAGCACGCGCAGCGGTCGGGACGATGCTCGACGACCGCGTCGGGATCCTCGCTCATCACGCGGCTGTGGCCTTCGTGCCCGGGCTTGGCCCCGCCGGGCTTGGACTGCTCGCGGCGCTCCTTACGGTCGGTCGACGGTGGCTTCGAGGACGTGCGCGAGGTCTTGTCCGGACGCTGCAGCCGCAGCACCAGCTCAATCAGCTCCTCGCGGCTCAACCGCTCAAGATCGCTGCGCCCCATCCCACGAAGGAATCAGCGAAATCCAAACTCTGCAAGAGGGGAACGCCCGCACGATGCGAGCCGCAGTCGCCGGATACCCCCTGGGTAATTACATATCGATAGTATGATAGGCCATGCTAGTTGTCTATATCTGTGAAAGGGGTTGTATTAGGGATTGTAAGAAAGATGCAAATAGGACAGATAGAGAAGATACGGGACCGAGACCGTTGAGGACGGCTCGGCCAGTGATCTCTTCGGTACTCTCCTTTACTCTGTGGGACCTTTTTGAGGGAATTTGTAACGGCTATAAATGTTCCGGAGTTGCTCCTTCTGAATGAAATTGGACCATGCTTCTTTCATGTACTCCTTTGTTTTTTCCTCAAATCTTTCTGGCACAATAAAAGAGTCGTGCACAGGAAGACATGGGATACTGCTCCTTTGACAGGCCTTGATTACGTATAATGCTAGTTCGCTATCTATTTTCTGAAACTCAACTCCTTTGTCTGCCGCTATAAATTTTCTAATAGCAGAGTTTCGGTCAATAACTTCGTCGTAGATAATCGTAGCTGCTTGAACTGTGCACTTCAGTTTCTTCCTGATTGCATGTATAGCCGCTTGTGGGCTACGAGCATTCATACCTATTAGTAAGGCAAGCTTGTATTCTGCCTTATCGAGAAACCCTCTTTCCTGATAGATGTCGTAATCTTTGTCGAAAAATTCTCCTACATAAGCGTAAGCAATTTTCGGATGTAGAGATGGGAAGTCCGGCTCCGCTGTCGGTTCACCATTGATGGTCAAGCATTTTCTAGCTTCTTTTGTTAGGTTCTGCCAAGATCCATAAAGTCTTCCGCCACAGTCAAAAGATGAACGGCAAAATACACGTCGAAGCTGAGGTTTACCGTAAGGTATAGCCAGTTCTACATCTTTTCGATCTTTCTTATTTTTATGAGGAATAATAATATGATTTCTTGTTTTGCGAACTCCGTCCATAGCAACATCGTATTGGATCTTACCCATTACATCATTGATGGATTGAATTTCATATCGCATCTCAGAAGTAAATTCGGTTTCGGTATAATCTATCCAGTTTCCATCAATGTAACGCTGCCAGATACACTCGTGTTGAATAGGTGTGACTATGAAGCCCTGGCAGGCGTCGATCAGCTTTGGCATTCCATAGATCGTTGACTGAGTGCCCTTACGACCTTTTGTTGGTCGACGAGCCGGAGCAATCCAATTGATGACATAGTCAGATTTTGCAAGAATATCTATTGCTTTCCGAATTCTTGCATATGTAAAGCCACGGCCGTGATATCGTCTTCTATCCTTATAGAATGTTCTTCGTCTTGAGTAAGCTATTGCTTGATCAGTTTCGGAGGCTACGATTAATTCTGCGATGATCGATCGCATGACCCCATACTTATCGTTGGTTAGGTTGAGTTTTTCCAATAGTGATGGGTCAACGTCCCATTTAAGGCCCAACATGCGATCATCGTTCACGTAATCTTCGCCGTCGATGAAATCAAATTCGTCGGTAATCTGGTTTTTCAATGTAAATCTCCTAAGCTCATGAGTCTGCACGATCCCTCGGTAGAGGGAACTTCTTGCCGTTCTCAGCCTTGATGTGGATGAGTAAAAAAAATCGTCAGAGATATTGCGTGAGTATCTGTCGTCTAAAGATGTAATCTTCGACAAAAATCATTCTTATGCTTTATGCTTGAATATTACCTAGTCGACAGACGTTCGCCGGGCGTTTCGTGATACGGGTTAGTTTCTTTGCTTCTTCTTTTCTTCATATAAGGAAGGCTCTTCCGCCGAGAAATCGTCGAAATTCTCCCCCAGGTGGAGAATTTTCTACTCGAGTGGAATATCCGGACGAATTTCTGCCTCTGAAAGCTTCGAAAGATGAAGATCTCTTTCTTCTTCACGATTTTACGCCGCTTTCGTCACCCAGGATCCGTGCTTCCGAACCGGCTCCGGTTACGGGGCAACGTTTCATCGTTGGACCTGCTCAGTTCAGACCAGCCAGAAATGCCGATTTGCAGCTGCTTACTGCCAAGTTTGAGACGGTCGTAGCCCGGTAGGCGACGATCGCTGGCGGATCTTGAAGCTACCTTCAGCCCGACAAGAAGGAACTCTCAAGCCTCACGCTTGGTGGGCCGGGTTCAGCGATCTCTTTATGGAGGCGGCTGATCGCTCTGCACGAAATTTCTCATTGTCTTCTCGTGCTTTGGAGAAGGAAGGCTTTCCCCGGCAAGTACGATTATCTCTCTCAGGTTGCGTATACTGAAACTTAGAGTTTCTTTTTGGGTGGAAATCGAACATGCAAGTCGTGAAAGCGACGGATTAGGTACGATCGTTACGAAGTTCCGGCTGGTTGGGCGTCCGTCTGCGGACCAGTACAAACCCAAGCCGAGGCGAACGGATTGGCAGGACGGTTCACTGATTGAAGGTTCCTTCGGCCAAGCTAGCCGGATCAGCGTCCTGGCAAGTCAGCTGTGTGCAGTTCGCTCTCTTCATCAGCGACGGCAATCGCTACCGATTTACACCTGCATCAGGATCGCCTTGTTCTCAACCAGAAGTTTGGTCACAGGGGCCGCAAAGCTCCCCGACTGATTGAGGAACGTGACCCGATATGGCTGGAATTCCATGGTCTATCATTCTAGACCCACATCGACTCGAAGAACTCAGCTCGTTGAATATACTCGATACTAAGCCAGAGCAGTCATACGATGATTTAGCTGCCATAGCCCGCTTGATATGCGGCACTCCAGTCGCAAACGTAACTTTAGTCTCCGATGACAGACAGTGGTTTAAGTCAGCCGTTGGAAACGATGTGCTGGAAACGCCGGTAGAGCAATCTGTTTGTGCTCATACCATCGACGAAGAAAACATACTGATTATCAACGATTTGACTAAAGATGTCCGAACTTCAGATAATACGCTTGTTACTGGAGCCCGATCGTTGCGGTTTTATGCTGGGGTACCTCTTCGCCTTGATTCAACATACGGCATAGGCACGCTCTGTGTTCTTGATACCAAACCACATCCTCACGGTCTCACCTACGACCAAGTCGAGGCTCTCAAAGCCCTGGGTCGCCAAGCTACAATTCTTCTGCAAGTTCGAAAGTTTCTTGCGACAAGCAATCAAACACTTGAAGCAGATGCGTCGATTGATCAAACGTTGGAGGAAATTTCAGACGCTATGCTCAAAGCATACCGACTGAACAAGATCTACAAGGATGGTGTTCTAAAAAATTTGCTTTTCAGCGGCCTGAGCCATATCGCTATCGGCATCGCTCGCTCTGGAAAAGCAGCGGAAACAATTCTGAATTGATGCTCTGCAATCTTCGGTGCGACGTGGAGCATCCTGATGAGTAGAAATGATTTCGAAAATAGCCGTATCCTCAAAAGCATTGCTGATGCTCTTGGAACGGAGCCAGCTGCCTTTTATACCGATGAAGGCTTGCCATCCAAGGTCCTGGAGATCCGAGAGCTTCTGGAGTCGTTCGATCGCATCAGAGATCCGAGTGACCGGCGCATCTGCCTCGATTTCATCAACTCGGTCGTGGCCCGGCAGGGAGAGGTCCCCGATGGATCTTGAGTTCGACCATCAGGAGCGACGCAGTGCTAGCGATCGTCCAAATCCAACCAAGAGCATCTCTGTAAGACGACGGAGATCGGGGTAATCACCCCGCTTCAGGGTCGAGTGCATCTCAAGGCAGCGGTCAGCAGCAGCGTTCAGCGGATCTTCAACCACCTGGTTGAGTGAGTTGGCCGAGATGAAAACGTCCGAGTGGGCGTCAGTGGTATCGATGTAGGCACCTTGGCCCTGCATCCTCCCGGACTCATCCGGCAATAGAGTTCCACGGTTTAGAACCCAACGAACCCCCCTCTCGGTCACCACTCTGAACTCAGCCGAGAACGAGCCTCCCGTCTGCCTCACACGACGGATGCGTTCGAACACCCACCCTTTGTCGTCAGCGTGAATCCGTCCAAGAGCAACTTCCATAGGAAGCTGTTCACCGGCGAGGCTTGGATTTCCGGCCAAAAGAGCGGCCGCTCCTTCGTCGAGCAAAGATCGTCCGGCTGTGACGTTGGTGCTCCAGATACCAACAAACCCAGCGGCTGTTAGAGCTGGCTCTACGCTTAATAATGAATTCATTTATCCCCCTACCCTTGAGTTCAACCTAGGAACTCGCTCGGTGGACGAATAGTTTCAGTCGTCCTTTTTATCTGAGTCGTGCAGCATCACCGAATGCGGTTCGGTGACGGCTGCCACAGTTGCATTTCTCCGGCCATTGAGCTGTAAGAGAAATCTTCTCTTTTGGACCGTATTCGTAGAAATCTAATCTACATCAAGAAATATGGAGATTTTTGATGTCTGAGTATGACAGTCGAAGTAAATTTCAGTTGATAGCACGGACGCTTGAGATGTCTGAAGATGCATTTCTGCCTGGAGGCGGCTCAGCGCATGAGAGATTGATTATCTCTACCATGACTGAACTTTCAGAAATTATCGATGCATTTTGCAACATTCAGGACTCGGCCTTGCGCAGAGGATGCCTCGATTTTGTTCGTAACGCCGCATCGAAATGTGCGGCAAGTCGATAATTTCTCACAGGTATATAAATAACTCGATTGCTATATGTTGTTCATTAGTCATTTGCTAGTGTGGCTGTTAGTCCGAGCACGTCGGAAGTAGATGTAAAACGTGTCTCGGTTGACGCCGAGCTGCTTGGCCATTTCAGCGATGCTTATTGTCTCAGCCTAATGTAAAGCCGGACCGACCTCGATGTCCTCTGCGGACAGTTTCTTGGGTCGTCCTCCCTTACGACCACGAGCAAGGGCCGCCTTGCGCCCTTCCATCGTTCTCTCTCGGTTGAGGTCGAGGAAATACTCCGCCATGGCTCCGTGGAGCAGAAAGGCAAACCGGCCGTGGGCGGTTTCGCTGTCGAACTGCTCGGTGCGGCTTGGAAAGTGGACGGCCTGCTATCGCAATCCGTCGATGGTCCGCATCATCTCGCAAGCCTGAGCGCTAACTGACGCTTCGAGAAACGTGTGGGGAGGGTGGTGAAAGCACCTTGCGCCTTCAGACAGCCTACCCAGTGGGCGCAAGCGTCTATGGAGGCTGAACGTGGCGTAAGGTGAATCATTGATAAATACCCAAAGAAACCGCTTATTTAGGCGTAGGTACTTATTTCAACGTCTATTTTTTCGCTGTTTTTTCCTCCTAGAAAGACAACGTTGGCATTAATAGCAACCAATTAGCAATACATATTCCGCCAATGTGGTGCCGTTAGAAAAAGCGATTCCCGGTGAGGGGATCGAAATTCACATGACGTGCACAGAATGTGGAAACGGCTCCGGCTCACGACACGGATAGGCAATGGGGTGGCACTGACCACCCTTCGGTCTGTTCTAGACCCGTTTGGTAGGGCTTCCCGTGAGCTATCCCGTAACCGGGGTGGATCCTCGGCGGTCGAGTTCGCCCTCGTGGCCGTTCCCTTTTTGGCTCTCTCAGGAGCGATTCTTGAGGCTGGTGTGACCTACTTTGCTCAGGGCATCCTTCAGCAAGCCGTAGTCGATGCTGGACGTCAGATTTACACAGGCCAGTTTCAAACGGCGAACGCCAACGTCACGGACTCAACGACCCTGCTCAACAACTTCCGGACCGCCATGTGCTACCCGGGAGGTCGAGCACGCATCACGGTGTTCCCGTGCTCTAACGTCCGTATCAGCATCACGAAGGCTGCGAGCTTTGGTTCAGCAACGCCGGTGCAAGCAACCTCGACCAATCCTAAGACTGGTATCTCGGACTGGAACGCAAGTTTCCCATCATACAGCTGTGCACGAGCAAGCGACGTGATCGTGGTCCAAGCAGCAGTAGACGTGCCTGTCTATTTCCCACTGCTCGGAGCAGCCTACGCCACCTTACCGAATCGTCGTCGCCTCCTACAAGCAGCCACCGTCTTCCAGGTTGAGCCGTTCAACTCGAACGCTGCCTGCTCATCTAGCTCTTGAACTATCTCGCCATGAATATCATCGCAGATCAGATTCATCGACTTGAAAAAGACAAAGGCGGCGTAGCAGCCTTAGAGTTCGCTCTAATACTTCCGCTGCTAATAACGCTGTATTTTGGCTTGATTGAACTCGTGCGCGCTATCGATACTGGCCGCAAGACCACGCTCTATGCACGAACCATTGCAGACCTTTCGGGTCGTGCCACCAACGGCAATCCCAGCACAGCTGACATGGATGCCATAGTAAACGCTGCTGGTCCGATTATGCGCCCCTATCCGACTATCAATTTGCAAATTGCCATTCATTCGATGGGCGTCGAAAAGATATCCGGTGCGCTGTTTGGTGGAGTTTGCTCGAGTTACCCTCTAAATTCTCGCCCTGTTCTCACAATCAATGGTAACAGCGGACTGCCAAATACTCCAGCCACATTTCAATATGACGGTGCTCGGTATGTTCTAGCTGAAGTGACTGTAGCCTACGTCCCAATTATCGGCTCCAAACTATACCAAATGATTTTTGGCTCGAGGGGCCTTGTTTTTAGTCGGCAAATCTCATGGGCGCAACGTCTCGATAAGGGCGAAGTGGTCATGCCAGGAGGCTCTAAGTGTCCGACTTATTAACTCGTCCTAGGCGATCTATTGTCTGGGCATTCAATTTGCTTCAAGACAACTTTTTTCGCAACTTCAAGCAGGATCAAAGCGGTCAGATAGCAATCCTTTTTGCGTTGCTCAGTATGCCCATGCTTTTCGCAGCAGGTGCAGCGATAGATTATGGACGCCGTAACGCTGCGAAAGCTCAACTTGACGCCGCAGTCGACTCTGCTGTTTTAGGCGTCATAACGCAAAAGACAAACACGCTCACGAGCGACATGTTAACTAGTGCAAGAACTCAATTTATGGCGGATGCGGCCAAGCTGCCGGGTGTGACAATAACTTCATTTACTCCAACGCCGCTGCCGGGCGCAACTCAGGTTGGTATCACCGCAAATTATACAGCGACGGTAAAAACGACATTAGGTAGTATGATGAATGTCGTGACCATGAACATCTCTGGTCAGTCCGGAAGTGTTCGTAATGTTGCGCAATATATCGATTTTTACTTACTTCTGGATAATTCGCCTTCTATGGGCCTTGCCGCCACAGCAGCCGATATATCGAACATGCAAAGAGTCGCTAATGGCTGCGCTTTTGCATGCCATCTGTTGAATAGCAACGGAACTGAAAACAATAACGACAATTACAATATTGCAAAAAGAAACAACGTCAAGCTTAGAATACAAGTGCTACGTGATGCTGTTTCTAACTTAGTAGACTCCGCGAAGTCCAGCATGAACTTAACTCAGCAGTTCAGAATGGAGATGTGGACTTTTAGCGACTTCCAAACAAAGCTTATGTCACTGACCCCATCTCTGGATCTAGTGAAGTCCGCCTCCAGCCAGATTGATTTGGCATATTCATATCAAGATCAGAGGGATAGTCAAACAGCCTACGAGCGTGCGATTTCCAAAATGACGAGTCAGATTCCTGCAAGTGGCAACGGCGTTACCGCCGCTACTCCTATACGCTTCTTGTTCTTCGTCACTGATGGGGTTCAAGACACCCCAATTGACGGAACGATGAGCAATCAGAGTTCCGGATATAAAATCAATAGCAATCGCTTTATCAGCGCCATCAGTCCGTCTACCTGTCAGACAATGAAAAATAGCAACATTAAAATCGGGATTATTTACACACAGTATCTTCCGTTGTATAGCGATGACTTCTATAACCAAAACGTGAAGCCATTTGAAAACAATATCGGTCCGATGCTCAAAAGCTGCGCGACTGACGGGCTCTATTTTCCGGTTGCGACAAACGGCGATATCAATCAGGCAATGCAGCAACTATTCAGTGCCGCCCTTGCTTCGGTGCGTATCACCAATTAGCTCGCCGGTTCTGTGTCCGACCATTTTAGTCATACGACCGACGTACCGCCCGGGTTCATACAGGGCCTAACGGTCAATCGAGTCAATCTGGTCATTAATCATTCGTTAACCATTTTCTCCCATCCAACGGCAGGAACGAATGGGGAACGAGCCATGCAGCAGTCAGGGATCTCTCTTACCTCCGCTCTGTCCGAGGGAACACGTTTGGCCTTCGCAGCGAGCATTAGAACAACGTATGCTAGCTTGGGCGCTGAACCACTTCCGATGGTCCACGTTGACCTGCTACTGACTATGAGGAGACATGAAAGGCTGCATAGACCAACCAAGTCGGGTAGCTCAAATCTGTTTTGATAAATGGTCCAATGCTGTCCGGCTTGGAGCCTCAATCCGCTTCGTCGATCATGAGGCTCGACGGTATTGCTATTTGCTCCTGCACTCCGGCTGCCGGCTTACGGATGTCCAACCGTATCGGCGGCAAAAGCCTTTCGAGACCCCAGGGGTTTCGGTCTTCCAATCGTGCTGTCTCTTGCTGTCTGTCGTTCCATCTCGGAGTTCAGTTCTGCACCGAGCAGGACGATCACAATCGAGAGCCAGATCCACGTCATGAATCCAATTCCGGCACCTAAACTACCATAGATTCGATTGTAGCTGTCAAAGGTCGCTACATATAGGGTGAACACGACTGAAGTGCCAACCCATCCTAAGGCAGCGGCAGAGCTTCCCCAGCTCACCCATCTCCATTTGGCTTCCCGCCGGCTCGGACCGTATCGGTAAACCAGTGAGAGGCCGGCGCTCACGAGAATGACGAGAACTGGCCAGCGTATGAACCGTAGCAACGTATCCGTCCGCTCGCCCATCCCGATTCGGCCTAGAAAGATGGGCAGTCCTACGACCACGGCGATCGTCGCAACGGTTACAAGGGCTCCGGTGATCGTAAAAAGCAACGTCGTCAAATAGACCTGTACCAGGGTGCGCTTCTCTCTCTCCCTGTAGATGACGTTCAGGGCATCAAAGAGGGCGGCTACACCTGAGTTCGCACTCCAAAAGGCGATCAGGAAACTCAGCAGTGAGGCTGTGCCCAGGGTCCCTGCTCCCTGCTTGGCCACGTGTTGAAGCTGGTCCGAAATCAGATTGAGAACACCATCTGGTAGCACGCCTCTCAGCAGGCTGAGGTGCTCTCCAATGACGCTTGGATCCGCAAACAGGCTGTAGAGCGAGACGACCGTGGCAATGCCAGGGAACGTTGACAAAAGGCTGAAGAAGGCGACGCCACCAGCGGTGGACAGCACCCTGTCCCTAGGGATCGCCCAAAACACCCGCTGAAGAACATCCTTCCATCCGGCAGGTGGGATATCGGTGGGGCTCTCTGCAGAATGACCACGACCCGGCTCACGTGCCAGTGCCTCTGCGATCTTAATCGTTGGCTCGTCGGGAGCCCTAGTGGCTTCCGAGCGCCAATCCGCACCCTCTTCCTCGTCCTGGGTCATGCGACGGCTCATACGGACAGGGTGGTCTCAAGTGAGCCTATTGCCCTTCTGTCCTGCTTGCCAGTGACCTGATTGGATCGTCCGCTCCCGGGGAAGTTCCTGTCTAAAGTAGGCAGCAAGCTATAGAAATTTGCTTCCAGCCTAAGCCCCTCTCGGCCACAGTCGGGTGGGTTGACGATCACACAAAATTCTCACACACCGAGGCTTCCTGGTTATCCCTCGATACGTCGTTTCTCACTGTGGGCCGGTGTAGCACAGCGGTAGTGCAGCGGTTTTGTAAACCGAAGGTCGGGAGTTCGATCCTCTCCACCGGCACCAGATTTTTGTCTAACGATAGCAGTAGGTTAAGCGGATTTCAGGCCTCGGCGACCGCATCGCTCGTACAGCGGCATGTCGCATCGACTCTTCGAACCGCCAGGCCGTGGAAGGACCCGGAAATAGCGGTCCACCATTCGGCCAGCCTTCATCGTGCCATTCTGTGAGGCGCTTCAGACTCGCACAATGCGCTGCGATCGTATGACCTGGCCGTACCACGATCGGCGCCCGTGCTGCCGCCGACCGGACCGTAAGTCCTATCGGTCGGGCAAAGCGTTCGCCGTCTCTGTTTCAGACGCTCGCTTCGACGCAGACCGACAGCCTACCGGCCGGTATTCTGACGGCCGCGCGGCCCGCTGGACACCTTGGCGTTGTCGAGGTTCTCGGTGAGCAGCTTGCGCCATCGGGTCAGCCTATCGGGATCCAGCTGGCCGTTGGCGACGGCGGCCCGCACTGCGCAACCGGGTTCGTGGGCATGCGTGCAGTCGCGGAACCGGCACGAAGGCGCCAGTTCGGTGATCTCGGCGAACAAGGTCGCGATGCCGTCGGCAGCGTCGCTGACCTGAAGCGTTCGCATCCCGGGCGTGTCGATGACCCAGCCGCCGCCCGCGATGGCGTGCAGCGAGCGCGACGTCGTGGTGTGGCGCCCCTTCGCGTCGTGCTCGCGGATGCTGCCCGTCTCCTGGGAGACCTCCGCGTTCACGCCGGTCAGGGTGTTCACCAGGGTCGACTTGCCGACACCGGAGGAGCCGACCAGTGCAACGGTCTGTCCGACGCCGCACCACGGCGATAAGGCGCCTGCAGCCTCCGGGAGACGGGAATCGACGATCACGACCGCCAGACCGCGCTGCAACGCGGCGGCTTGGTCCCGGTAGGTTTGCGCATCGGCCACCGTGTCCGCCTTGGTCAGCAGGATCACCGGATTTGCACCGCCCTGATTGGCGAGAGCCAGATAGCGCTCCAGCCGAGCAGGATTGAAATCCGCGTTGCAGGATGTGACGATGAACAGCGTATCGACGTTGGCCGCGGCCACCTGCGGAATCCTGCCGCCTTCGGTGCGTCGCTCCAGGACCGACCTGCGGTCCAGGCGGCGGTGCAGGGTCTGGGTCCGCGGATCGACCAGCACCCAATCGCCCACCGCGAAGGCGCCGGTGTTCGTATGAACCGGAAGCGTCAGCTTGACCGGTCCGGTGAGAGCCAGGGCGGTCATGCGGGAGCGGTGGACCGTGGCGATCCGCATGGGGGCGAGATCGGCCTCGTCGTCCCCCCGCTGGTCTTCGAAGAAGCTGGACCAACCCAGGCTGGCAGGCTGCGCGGGAGGGGGGCAGACGGGATGATCAATCACCGGCTTGGCCATGCCACGGCCTCCCGCCCATGGCCAGCATCGAAATTGTAACGCTGCGCCGGACCCGGCGTGCTTCCAGCGATGCATCCGTCCCTGTCATCGACCCGGATGCACTTCGCGCCGCGTCCCTGGGAGTGATATCGTCGGCTTCCATTGGGTACGCGCAGTGGCAGGCGGAGCAGAAAGACCGATCGCCTCCGGTGGGTTTCAATGAGATGCCACGGAACAACCAGCCGCTTGAGCTTGCCGTTCTCGTCCTCAAAGTGCTTGCGCCAGCGGATCGCCAGCACGCCTATGCCGACGAACTGATTCGTCCCGCGATAAAGCGTCGGATCGGGCACGCCCATCTCCCGGCAGACCTCGTCCACTGATCCGCCGTTCTCCGCCTGCCGCCGGCCAAAGGACTCAGATCGCGCGCATCCAGCCCAGAAAGCCCGCGATGGCCAAGATGGGGAGCGGATTGAGATTGGTGCGCCAGAACAGCAGGGTGAAGATCGCTGCGGCGCTGTACCCGCGAGACGAGAAGCCGGCCCCCTCCGCGACCGTCCACCCGCTTGCCAGGATCAGCCCGACCGCGATCGGCCCGAGCGCCGCCTCCAGGGCGATATGCCAAGCGGCCCCCGAGGACGCCTGCCAGATCCGCGCCACGACGATCATCAGCACCGCGGCCGGAAGCATCATGGCGGCCTGGGCGACGACCGCCCCGGCGAGGCCCGCGACCTTGTAGCCGATCATCGCGACGATCAGGTTGCTCGGCCCGGGCGCGGCCTGCGAGATCGCGAAGAGGTCGGAGAACGCGCCGCCGGTGAGCCAGTGCGCCTCCCCGACCGCATGACGCGCCATCTCCGGCACGACGCTGTTGCTGCCGCCGATCGACAGGATCGACATCGTGCTGAAGAAGGTCGCGAGCGCGACGAGAGCGCCGGGTCTCACCGCTCGGTCTCCGCGTCTCCGCGCCGGCGCGGATGCCGCCACGCCACCAGGAAGGCCGGGGGTGCCAGGATCGCCAGGACGGCGAGGAGCGGGAGGTGCAGAACGATCGAGCCCACGAAGGCCAGGGCGATGATGGCGAGCGCCGCGGGCCGCCGCGCGAAGCCCTCGCCGGCCTTCAGGCCTGCCGACAGGGCGAGCCCGACTGCGGCGGCGGTGACCCCGCGCAGGATATCCTGAACCGCCGGGACCGCGCCGCTCCGGAAGTAGGCCCAGGCGAGGCCCAGGACGATGCAGAACGGCACGAGCGTCAGGCCGAGCAGGGCGGCCGCCGCTCCAGGCACGCCGCGGAAGCGGTGGCCGACATAGATCGCGAAGTTCGCCTGGTTGGCCCCGGGCAGCACCCGGGCCAGCGCGTAGGCGCTGAGGAACTCGGCGTCGTCGAGCCAGCGCTTGTCCTCGACGATCAGCTTGCGCGCCCAGGCCGTGAGACCGCCGCCGAAGCTGACCAGCGTCAGCCGGTTGAACAGCCAGAACAGCTCCGGAAGTCCGGGCGCCACGGCGGTTCGGACCGGGACGGGCTCAGCTGTGTCGGAGGTCGGCATCCGGCTCGAACTCCGCATTCTCCTCCGCGTCGGCCGCGGCGATCGGATAGGGGGGCTCGTACCGCCGCGAGCCACGCCAATCCGCCTCGAAGATCGCCGCGATCGCGCCGACGGTCGCGGCGTCTCGGACAACGACGCCGAGCTCGCGCCGCAGGTCGAAGGCGGCCTGATCGAGGTTCTGGGTGCCGAGATAGACCCGCGCCCCGTCGATGATCGCGATCTTGCCGTGGCTGCGCAGCCCCCGCTGCTTGTGAAGCCGGCCGCCGGCCGCGCGGTACAGGCGCCACAGGGCGAAAGAGTACATCAGGTCGGGCTGGTGCAGCCCGTGCTTGCCGCCACACAACAGGCGGACACGCACCCCGCGCTTCAGGGCGGCGTGGATCCGCTCGAAGATCACCGGCTCGGCGAATTTCGGGTGGGCGAGATCGATGCTGCGCTCGGCGCCGTCGAGCAGGTCGCACAGGATCGCCCTGGCGCCCCCGGGGCTCCAGGACAGGTCGGAGCCGCCGTCGGGCGCGAACGCCTCGCCGCTCCAATCGCCCTCGAAGCAGGCCCGGATGCCGGCGACCTGACCGGGATCGGACAGGACGACCGCGTAATCCCGGGTCTTGGTGAAGTACTTCTCCATGAAGTTGAACGTCGCCACCATGGCGCGCGCGCCGTCCACGACCAGGGACTTCTCGTGCGTGACAAGGAAGCGCGGCGACGTCCAACGCACGGGGATGCCGGCCTCCTCCAGGCGCGCGAAGGTCCCGTCGTTGATGCGTTCGCCGGTGCCCTTGGCCGGGTTGAGGAGGACGCGCACCGCTACGCCCTCGGCGTGGCGAGCCAGAACCGCGTCGATCAGCAGGGGATGGTCGAAGGTGAATTGCTTGAGCAGGATTTCCCGCTCGGCGCTCCGCATCAGCGCGACGACCGGCTCGACGCCGTGGTCCGGTTGAACGATGAGCTGCGGCGCTTGCATGTCGTCGCTACGACCTCCTGACGTCAGACCCGTGCGATGGCCGCGATCGAGCCGGGGCGGTCGAACCGGTTATCGACGCTGCCGCGACGCAGCGGTCTGCCGTGGCGACTCATGTAGATGTACATGGCGGGCGCCGTATAGAGTGTGGAACTCTGCGCAGCGATCAATCTTCGCACCATCGTCACCTATGCCGGCTGGCGCAATTTTGCGCCGGCACCGGTCGCGAACAATATCGGCCAGAAATCCGCGCTGCGGCGGCTGCGCTCTCGACCGCCGTGGCGCCCGGGACCGGAGCATCGCCCTCCACCGCCCGAGCCGTCGATCGGAGCTGCGAGGGCCAGGGCGATGCGGTCCGTGAGGATTCGGCTGCGGCGGCGCCGGGGGCCAGCATCAGCACAGGTGCAGGGCGGTCTCGGACGCGGTGGCGCGTCGGCCTACGGGCGGAGCCGCTGGCCGAGCCTCCTCGGTCCCGTGCGCCTCCAGCACCGTCTTCCCGCGGAAGACCCAGTAGGCGTGGCCGAGATAGGCCATGATGACCGGCACGACGATCAGCACACCGACCCCGACGAAGCGCAGGGTCGCGTCGTCGGACGCGGCGCTCCAGATCGTGGCGTGGCGCGGGACGACGTAGGGCCAGAGGCTGACCACCAGACCCGCGAAGCCGAGGAGGAACAACACGATCGTCAGTTGAAAAACGCGGGTCTCGCGCCGGCTCCACAGGCTGCGCCCGATCAGCACCGAGACGCCGGCGGCCGCCAGCGGAAAGAGCGCCAGCGGCAGCACCTGCGGCCCTGCAAACCACCGCTGCGCGACTTCGGGAACCGTGAGGGCCGTCCAGGCACTCACGAGGGTCATCATGCTGGCCGTGAGGATCAGGGCGGCGCGTCCGACCTCCCGGCCGAAGACCTGAACCGCACCCTCGGTGCGCCAGATCAGCCAGCCGGCGCCGAGCAACGCATAACCGCCGACGAGACCCGCGCCGCAGAGCAGCCCCAGCAGGCTGAAAGCATTGAAGGCGGTTCCCGAGAAGGCGCCATCGTGCATCGGAACGCCGCCGATGAAGCCGCCCAGGACGATGCCCTGCGCCAGCGCGGCGAGGAGGGAGCCACCCGCGAACGCGAAGTCCCAGACGCGCCGGAAACGCGTCGCCTGGAACCGGAACTCGAAGGCGATGCCGCGCAGGATCAGGGCGAACAGCATCGCCATGATCGGCAGGTAGAAGGCTGGAAGCAGCACGTAATAGGCGACCGGGAAGGCGGCCCAGAGAAGGGCGCCGCCGAGCACGAGCCAGGTTTCGTTGCCGTCCCACATCGGCGCGATGCTCTGCATCATCAGGTCCCGATGCCGATCGCGCGGAGCGAGCAGGAACAGGATGCCGATGCCGAGGTCGAAGCCGTCGGCCAGAACGTAGATCGCGATGGCGAAGGCCGAGACGAGCGCGAAGATCAGGGGCAGGTCCATCGTCATCCCCCGGCCGCGATCGGCGTGGTGAGGGCGCGCCCCCGGCCCAGGACCGCCGTTCCGGCCTGCTCGAGGCCGGGGCGCACCGCGTTCGGGTGCATGCCCGTGATCACGGCCGGTCCGCGGATGACAACGCGCGCGCCGTACCAGAAGAAGGCCAGGAGCAGCAGGTTGTAGACCAGGGCGAACATCAGCAGCGAGGTCAGTACGGCGCCCGGCGCCAGCGGCGCCACGGCGTCGGCCGTGCGCAGATGCCCGTAGACGACATAGGGCTGCCGCCCGGTCTCGGTCACGGTCCAGCCGGCGATCACCGCGATGAAGCCCAGCGGGGTCGCCGCCATGGCCGCGAGCTGGAACCAGCGGGTGGTGAACAGGCGGCCGCGCCAGCGGAGCACACCGCCGATGATCGCCAGGATCAGCAGCACGATGCCGATGCCGACCATGATGCGGAAGGCGAAGAACACCAGCGGCACATAGGGCCGCTCGGCGGCCGGGACGGCCTTGAGGCCCTGCACGTAACCGTTCCAGCTATGCGTCAGGTAGAGGCTCGCGACGTGCGGGATGGCGATCTCGAAGCGGTTGCGCTCAGCCGCCATGTCGGGCCACGCGATCAGCGTCGCCGGCACGCCCGAGCCGGAATCCCAGAGGCCCTCCATGGCGGCGAGCTTCGTCGGCTGGTGGCGCATCGTGTTGCGTCCATGCGCATCGCCGATGACGAGCTGAAGCGGGACGAGCACGAGGGCCGCGCCCATCGCCAGCGAGAAGCCCTTGCGGGCAACCTCGACATGCTGCCGCCGCCAGAGATGATAGGCCGAGACACCCGCGACCACGAAGCTGCCCGTGATGTAGCTGGCGCAGACCATGTGCAGGAAGCGATAGGGAAAGGACGGGTTGAAGAACGCCGCCCACCAGTCGGCCACGTGGAACAGGCCGTCGGCATCGAGCGTGTAGCCGGCCGGGGTCTGCATCCAGCTGTTGGAGGCCAGGATCCAGCTGGCGCTGAACAGGGTCCCGGTGGCGACCATCAGGCAGGCGAAAAAATGCGCGCCGCGCCCGACCCGGTTCTCGCCGAAGATGACGATGCCGATGAAGCCCGCCTCCAGGAAGAAGGCGGTCATGACCTCGTACATGAAGAACGGACCGAGCACGTTGCTGACGGCCCGGGAGAACCCGCTCCAGTTGGTCCCGATCTGGTAGGAGAGCACCAGCCCGGTCACGACCCCCATGCCGAAACCCAGCGCGAAGATGCGGATCCAGAACCGCATCAGCGCGCCGTAGACCGGATTGTCCGTCCGCCACCACCGGAAGCTCAGGAACGCGACGAACGAGGCGATGCCGATCGTGAAGGCCGGCCACAGGATGTGGAAGCCGATCGTGAAGGCGAACTGGATCCGGGAGAGCGTGAGGGCGTCCATGGTCAGGCGGCTCCCGTCTCGAGGCGGCGCATCCGGACGGGAATCGCCTTGAAGGAGGGGGTGTGGCTCTGCGGATCGTGCAGGCCGAGCGGGACCAGGGGGTTGGCCTCGGGGTAGTAGGCGCCGACGCAGCCGTCGGGCAGCCGGTAGGGCACGACCTGGAAGCTCTCCACCGAGCGGGCGACCCCGTCGTCAGCGATCGTGTCGAGCGCCACCCGGTCCCCGGCCCGGACGCCCTGCCGGGCCATCTCGGACTCGCTGAGGAAGACCACCATGCGGCCGCCGAAGACGCCGCGATACCGGTCGGACAGACTGTAGAGTGTCGTGTTGTACTGATCGTGGCTGCGCATCGTGGTGAGCCAGAGCGCCCCGGGGTCGCTCATGAGGGCATCCTCCTCGAGGCCCTCGAAGACCGCGAACTCGGCCCGGCCGGACGGCGTGGCCCAGATCCGCTCACGCGCCAGCGAGGTGAGATGGAAGCCGCCGGGCACGCGGATCCGCGCGTTGAAACCCTGGAAGATCGGGAACACACGCTCGATCGCGTCGCGGATACGGTCGTAATCCGCGGCGAAGTCCTCCCAGGGAACGGCCGAGCCCGGGCCGAGCGTCGCCCGGGCGATGCCGGCCACGATCGCGGTCTCGCTCATCAGGTGCTCGGAGGCGGGCCTGTTGCGGCCGGCCGAGGCGTGCACCATCGACATCGAGTCTTCGACGGTGATCGACTGGGGCCCCGTCGCCTGATGGTCGACTTCGCTGCGGGCGAGGCAGGGGAGGATGTAGGCTTCACGGCCGTGGACGAGTTGTCCCCGGTTGAGCTTGATGTTGATCGCCACCGTCAGGTCGAGCGTGCGCATCGCCTGCTGGACGCTTTCGGTGTCGGGGACGGCGGCGGCGAAATTTCCGCCGAGCGCGATGAAGGCCCGCGCCTGGCCCTGCACCATCGCGCCCAGCGCCGCGACCACGTCGTGGCCATGCGCCCGGGGCGGCTCGAAGCCGAAGGCGTCCCGAATCCGGTCGAGCATTTCCGGCGTCGGTTTCTCGGTGATGCCGACGGTCCGGTTGCCCTGGACGTTGGAATGTCCGCGCACCGGGCACAGGCCGGCGCCCGGCCGCCCGACATTGCCGCGTAGGAGCGCGAGGTTGCTGATCAGGCGGACGTTCTCGGTGCCGCGCCGATGCTGGGTGATCCCCATGCCCCAGACCAGGATGGCGTTCTCGGCCGCCACGTAGGTCCGCGCCGCGGATTCGAGATCCGCGCGGGTGAGACCGGAGCGGCGCTCGATCGCCGCCCAGGATGTGGACCGGAGGTCGGCCGCGAGGGCTTCGAAGCCGTTCGTGTGGCCGGCGATGAAGTCCACATCGAGCACGCGCCCCTCGTCGGCGGCGGTGGCGGCATCGTCCATCGCGATGCAGGCCTTCATGATGCCCTTGAGGGCCGCCGCGTCGCCTCCGACCCGGACCTGGAAGATGCGCGACGAGATCGGCGTGGACGTCAGCGATGCCATCTCGACGGGGTTCTGGGGCGCCTGAAAACGCTCCAGGGCTCGTTCCGGGAACGGGTTGAAGCTCAGGATGGCCGCGTTGCGCCGCGCCGCGTCGCGCAGGCTCGTCATCATCCGCGGGCTGTTGGTGCCCGGATTCTGGCCGAAGATCAGGATGGCGTCGGCGCGGTCGAAATCCTCCAGCAGCACCGTGCCCTTGCCGACGCCGATGCTCTGCGGGAGGCCGACACTCGTCGCCTCGTGGCACATGTTCGAGCAGTCGGGGAAATTGTTGGTCCCGTAAGCCCGGCCGAGGAGCTGGAACAGGAAGGCGGCCTCGTTGGAGGCGCGACCCGATGTGTAGAACTCGGCCTGATCCGGCTCGATATCCTCGCGCAGGATCGTCCCGATCCGCGCGAAGGCCTCATCCCAGGCGACCGGGACATACCTGTCGCTGGCCGCCTCGTAGCGCATCGGATGCGTGATGCGACCGACCATCTCCAGATCGTAGTCGCTCCACGTCTCCAGTTCGGAGACCGTGTGGGCGGCGAAGAAGTCCGGGGTGCACCGCTTGGCGGTCGCTTCCCAGGCCATGGCCTTGGCGCCGTTCTCGCAGAACTCGAACGGGCCCGGCTTCTTGGGATCGGGCCAGGCGCAGCCCGGGCAATCGAATCCCATCGGCTGGTTCATGCGCAGCAGCGTCGCCGCTCCCCGCACCGGAATATCCTGCTCGACAAGGGCCTTGCCGGTCGCCTCCAGCGCGCCCCAGCCGCCGGCAGGATTGGTGTAGGCGCGGATCTTGACTTTGGCCATCAGGGTCCTCGGGCGGGAGACGGGCGTGGGCTTCACGGGCATCCGGA
This sequence comes from Methylobacterium sp. CM6246, assembly GCF_054818005.1. Lineage (NCBI taxonomy): Bacteria > Pseudomonadati > Pseudomonadota > Alphaproteobacteria > Hyphomicrobiales > Methylobacteriaceae > Methylobacterium > Methylobacterium sp. CM6246. Next base: position 1,102,590 of record NZ_JBTXKY010000001.1, on the reverse strand, counting down.
GCGGCGGCGGTCAGGGGCGCGCGGCGTCCGATGCGCAGGCGCGCGGCCTCCAGCTCTCAGAACCCGAGGCCGGAAGCCGCCGGCCCCGGTCGCGCCGCGCGGTGAGCTGAGTTGTCCGGACGCCTCAGCGACGATGATGGCGACGCGGACGCATCACCCCGTACCGTGAGGTGATCCGAGCGCCGCGGTGCATGCCGGCGAAACGGCCGTTGCCCTGCGCGGCCGCATCCCGATCCAAGCCGTCACCGGCCGCAAAGCTCGGATTGGCCGAGGCGATCAGCAGCCCGACCAGCATGGTGGCACCGAGGAGAAGTGACTTCATCGTCCATGATCCCTGAAGATCGCCGTATCCCGGCGACGGATTCGGGCCACCTGGGCGCCGCAGGCAATCCGGGGCGACGTGCAGGTGGATGCTGCAGGGATGGAGCAGGCAGCTTCACGAATATTGATGGATCTTATCTTTTTGGAACATTCGTATCACGGCGCCCGCCAGCCATGGCCGGCTGATCGCGTGCCGATGTCGGTGGAACCGATCCGATCGTCCAAATGGCCGCAGCTTTCGACAAGATGCTCGGGCGGGATCGCTGTCTCTTGAGTGAGGCTGCGTCCGGGTCGCGCTGCTCCCGCACAATCCGGATGCCGTCGGTCAAGCATGGAGAAGCCGGGTGGCGCCAGTTTGCAGGCACGGTGCAGACATTCAGACGGTGACGCCGAGTGCGCGTGGCTGTGAGGACTGCCTCCGGATCGGCAGCGCGTGGTTTCACCTGCGGATCTGTCGAACCTGCGGTCATGTGGGCTGCTGTGATCAGTCGCCCATGCGTCACGCGACAGCCCATTTTCACGCGACCGCGCATCCCATCATCGAGGGATACGACCCTCCGGAAGGTTGGGGCTGGTGTTATGTCGACGCGGTTATGATCGATCTCGACGGTGACACCACACCTCAGGATGGTCCGATCCCAAGGTATTACTGAGTTCGACCGCTTTCAGATCAGGAACACGATCAGCGGATTCCGAACCGGAACGTTGGCGCGCGGCGCTGTGGGGTGGGGTTTCCCCCCGGCACCGCGCAACCGTTCCACCGCTTCCGGATGTGACGCGGCGCATCGCCCGGAGCGCCCCGCGAGACGTCACGTTTCTCTTGCAACGAGGGTTGTACGGTGACCAGCACGGATCTGTCGTTCCGCTACCGCCTCGAGATGCAACCACCTCGCCTTGGACCCGGAGGCGTCACCCGCGGCGCCTCGGTGAAACAGTTTCCCGCAAGTCAGGGCATTGCCGGCGTATCCATGCGGCTCGCGCCCGGCGGGATGCGGGAGATGCACTGGCACGCCAACGCTGCCGAATGGGCCTACGTCGTCTCGGGGTCCTGCCGCACCACGATCCTGAACCCCGACGGCGGCTCGGCGATCGACACGTTCGGCCCCGGCGACGTCTGGTATTTCCCGCGCGGCTGGGGGCACTCGATCCAGGGGCTTGGACCGGAGGAGTGCCACTTTATCCTCATCTTCGACAGCGGCGACTTCTCCGAAGACCACACCTTCAGCGTCACGGATTGGCTGGCGCATACGCCTGAGGCCGCCTTGGCGCAGAACCTCGGCATCGCACCCGCGGATTGCGCCGGCTTACCCCGGGGCGAGGCGTACTTCGCCCTGGGGCCCGTGCCGGACGACCGGTCGCCGGATTCTGCGCCCCGGGCGCGGCCGGAGCTGACGTCGCGGCATCGGTACCCGCTCCACGCACAGGAACCGCGGCGCGTCCCGGGAGGCGGCACCCAGCGCACCGTCACGGTCGACGAATTCCCGCTCTCGATCACGATGGCAGGATCGGTGCTCGAGATCGAGCCGGGGGCGATGCGGGAGCTGCACTGGCACCCGAACGCGGACGAATGGCAATATTACCTGGACGGATCGGCCGAGATGGCCGTGTTCCTGGCTGAAGGCCATGTCATCGTCGAGACCTTCGAAGCTGGCGATATCGGCTACGCCCCGATGGGATCGGGACACTACATCCGGAACACGGGGCCCGGCATCCTCCGGGTGCTCATCGGCTTCAACAACGGGCGTTACCAGGCCAACGATCTCTCGGCTTGGCTGGGCTCGAACCCCCCGGACGTGCTGGCGACCAACCTGGGGGTGCCGCGTCCCGTGGCCGAGGCGCTGACGCGCCGGCGGGGCTTTCTGATCCCGGCAGCCTGATCCTCGCACTGCCGGGCAGCGCGGCCCGGAAAGCCCCACCGCCTGGCCGGACGCCGGTCCTGCGGGGAGCGTCCCTCGACGATGACAGATTCCTTGATTGACCACGCGACCCACGTTCTGCGGCGCCTCGCTGCGACCGGCGTACCGTTCGGGATCCGGACGACGCTGGCTGCTCTGGCGGCGCTCTGGCTGGCCATGTGGCTTCAGCTCGACACGCCGCGCTGGGCCGCCTGGACGGTGATGTCGCTGGCCTTGCCCACCCGCGGGCTGGTCGCCCGGAAAGGGGCATGGCGGATGATCGGGACCGTGCTGGGGCTCGTCGCCGGCGTGGTCGGGATCGCGGCTTTCGGTCAGTCGCCGATCAGCTTGGGGGTGTATCTGGCCCTGTGGTTCGGGCTCAGCGCCTATATCGGGGGCAGCCTACCGGGCCTTGCCTCCTACGGCGCGGCTCTGGGTGGCCTGACGGCGGGCGTGATCGTCGTCCTGAGTTCGGATGCGCCCTTGTCGGTATTCGGGACGGCCCTGGCGCGCGGTGCGGAGATCTCGCTGGGGATCGGCTGCGTCTACGCGGCGAGCGCGCTTGCGGAGATCGGCCAGGGCGCACCGCCCGCGATCGCAGCCGCCGCGATGCCGAGTTCGGACGTGGTCGCCGCCAATGCGCTTCGAACCTTCCTGGTCGTGGGGGCCGCCTGGGCGATCTGGATCACGACCGCCTGGCCCACCGGCGGCCTCTTCGTCGCCTTCGCGGGCGTCGTGTCGATCATCTTTGCGACGATGCCCGATTCCGACAGGCACGCGCGCGCCTATCTCTGGGGCGTCGGCGTCGGACAGATCGCAGGGCTCGGCGCGAAGTATTACCTCCTCGGTACGCCGGCCGCCTTCGAGATCCTCGCCGTCGTTCTGTTCCCCTTCCTCTTCGTCGGTGCGGTCGCGGTCACGGATCTGCGGACGACCGGAGCTGCGATCGGCTACAACCTGTCATTCCTGACTGCGGTCGATCCGACCAACCCAATGCAATACGATCTCGGCGGCTCGCTGAACGAGAGCCTAGCGGTCTTCGTCGGCATTGCGTTCGCGGTCGCGGCTTTCGAGGTGGTGCTCCCCGGACGGATCTGGAGGGCCGCCCCGTGATGCCGCTGCGCGAGATCGATATCCTGGGGGTTTTCGTAGCGCCCTTCGCGCCCTGCGTGCTGATCGCCGGGTGCGTGACCGGCGGCGTCGTCATCGCCGTGCGCCGGATCCGGGCGACTCGGCGTTGGTCGCATGCGCCGCTCATCGAACTCGTTTGCTTCACCGTGACGCTGTCGGGGCTCGTCCTCATGCTCGGGCGTCTGTGAATGATGCCACGTTTCCAACAGGACAGGGCACCGCCGGCACGGGTGCAGCCGCCGACCCCGCTTCCGACGCCGCTTCCCCATCCCGCGGTCCCGTCGGTCTTCGGCCTCTTCGCGGTGGCGACGGTGCTGGCTGGAGCCGGGTTCCTCGCCTGGCTCGCCTGGGCCTACTACGTCGACACGCCCTGGACCCGCGACGGCAGCGTGCGCGCCTACACTGCGCAGGTCGCGGCCGAGATATCGGGACAGGTCACCGAGGTCCTCGTCACCGACAACCAGCCGGTCCGCAAAGGCGACGTGTTGTTCAGGATCGATCCGCGCGACTACCGGATCGCGGTCAAGCGCGCGCAGGCCGCCGTGGCGCGGGCCGCTGCGCAGGTCGCCAACGCCCGGGCCGAGGCGGACCGCCGCAACAAGCTCGATGACCTCGCGGTCAGCGACGAGGTGCGCCAGACGTTCCAGAGCAACGCGGACGCGGCCGAGGCTGCCTACCAGGGTGCCGTCGCCGATCTGGAGAACGCCGAGCTCAACCTCTCGCGCGTGGAGGTACGCTCGCCCGTCAACGGCGCCGTGACCAACCTCCTCCTGCAGGCCGGCACGTACGCGATCGCGGGCCAAGCCGCGATGACGCTCATCAATTCCGACAGCTACTGGGTCGCGGGCTATTTCGAGGAAACGCAGCTGCGCCGCATCCGGGTCGGCGACGCCGCCAGGATCGTGCTGATGGGCTACCCGGACCGGGTGCTGGACGGACGCGTCCAGAGCGTGGCCGGCGGCATCATGGACCCGAACGCGACGCTCGGCGTCGCCGGCCTGCCCGCGGTCAATCCCGTCTTCACATGGGTCCGGCTCGCCCAGCGGATCCCGGTCCGCGTCACGATCGACGCCGTACCGGATGACGTGACGCTCGCCGCAGGCTTGACCGCGACCGTGAGCGTCGCGACCGGGGCGCCGAGTCCGTCCTCCGTTTCCGGCGACGGGGCGATCCCGAAACCAGCCCGCTGAACGAGGAGAAATCTCCGATGGTCCAGACGCTCGGCGATGCCGCGATGTCCTCCCCCCTCGATCAGACGGATCCCTACCTCCGGGAGGCCCAGACCTTTCCGCGCCTCGACGCGGGCATGATCGCGCGCATCGCCCGGTACGGAACGGAGGAAACGGTGCCGGCTGGCTCGTTCCTCTACCGGCGGGGCGATCGCGCCGCGGACTTCTTCTTGGTGCTCGATGGCGAGGTGGAGACGTTCGACGAGGGTCCGGACCGTGAGCGTCACGTCTTCACGGTCCATCATCCAGGACAGTTCGCCGGCGAAACGAACTTCCTGAACGGGCGTGCATCCCTTGTCAGCAGCCAGGCCCGGATGGAGACCCGGCTGATCCGGGTTCCGCGCCTGGAGTTCCGGCGGATGCTGGCAGCCGAGCCGGACCTCTCCGAGATCGTGATGCGGGCCTTCATCCTGCGCCGCCTCGGCTTCGTGCGGCACCAGCACGGCGGCGTGGTGCTGATCGGACCGAGCCACTGCGCGGAAACGTTGCGCCTCCAGCGCTTCATGACGCGCAACGCCTATCCGCATCGGACCGTCGCCACCGACCTCGACGCCGACGCGGCGGAGATGATGCGACGCTTCGGACTCACGCAGTCCGATCTCCCGTCGGTCGTCGCGCCAGGCCCACTCGTTCTGCAGAATCCCTCCACCTGGGAACTGGCCGACCGGATCGGCCTCACCGAACCCCTCGACGACGGCCGGATCTTCGACGTCGCGGTCGTGGGTGCCGGGCCGGCCGGCTTGGCCGCCGCAGTGTACGCGGCCTCGGAAGGCCTCTCGACCATCGTGATCGAGGAGGAGGCCCCCGGGGGCAGGCCGGCACATCCTCCAAGATCGAGAATTACCTAGGCTTCCCGACCGGCATCTCGGGGCAGGCGCTGGCCGGACGGGCCCAGATCCAGGCGCAGAAGTTCGGCGCCCATCTCGCGATCTCCCGCGCGGCCTGCCGTCTCGACTGCACGGATCGCCCCTACAGCATCGTCCTGGAGGACGGGCGGTCCGTCCGCGCCCAGGTGGTCGTCGTCGCGACGGGGGCGCGCTACCGCAAGCTCGACCTGCCGGATTACGCGAGGTTCGAGGGACAGGGCATCTATTACGCGGCGACCGGGACGGAGGCGCAGTTGTGCGAGCAGCAGGCGGTCGCGGTCGTCGGCGGCGGCAACTCCGCCGGGCAGGCGGCGATGTTTTTGTCCGCCACCGCCGCCCACGTCCATATCCTGGTGCGCGGACCCGGCTTGCGGGCGACGATGTCGGACTATCTCGTCCGGCGGATCAGCACGTCGCCGAAGATCACCGTGCATCCGTTCACGGAGGTGGCCGCCCTCGACGGCGACGCGTTCCTGCGTCGTGTCTCGTGGCGCGACACCAAGACCGGTGACGTCCAGGCACACGCGCTCGGCGCTCTGTTCGTGATGATCGGCGCCGCGCCCAACACCGCATGGTTGTGCGGCTGCCTGCCGCTCGACACAGGCGGCTTCGTATCGACCGGTCGGGACGCCGCCGGGCAGGCTCTGTCGTCGCCCTTCGCCACCACGACACCCGGCATCTACGCGGTCGGGGACGTCCGCGCGGGCTCGGTCAAGCGCGTCGCGTCCGGGGTCGGGGAAGGATCTGTCGTGGTCCAGGCGATCCACCGCTTCCTCGACCCAGACTTGGCCTGAGCACCCGGTAACGCGTTCCGCCGGTGCGCTCGTGCTGCCGCCTCCCGGTGGCGCCCGCGCCCGGCTTGATGGGAGATGGCGATGATCACGCAGGAGTCTCTGGAGACCCGGGAGCCCGCTCTCCTCCGGCGCGGGCTCATGTTCGCGATGGCCGGCGCAGCCGGCATCGCGGTCGCCAACATCTACTACAATCAGCCGATGCTGAGCATCATGGAGGCGGATCTGCCCGGCGGCCTCACCGGGCTGGTGCCCACAGCGACGCAGTTCGGCTACGCGTTGGGTCTTTTCCTGCTGGTCCCGCTGGGCGACCTCGTCGAACGCCGCGCACTCATCGTCGGTCAGTTCGTGGTGCTCGCCGTCGCGCTCTTGCTCACAGCCTTGGCGCCCAACGCCGCGCTGGTCGTCGTGGCCTCGCTGCTCGTCGGCCTGTCCGCCACCGTCGCGCAGCAGATCGTCCCGCTCGCCGCCCACCTCGCCGAACCCGAGCGCCGCGGTGCCGTCGTGGGCACGGTCCTGTCCGGGATCCTCACCGGGATCCTGCTGAGCCGAACGCTGGCCGGGTTCGTGGCGACCCACGGCGGTTGGCGGGCGATGTTCTGGCTGGGCGTGCCGATGGCCCTGGGAGCCGGAGGGCTGATGGCAGTCAGCCTACCGGTGAGCCGACCCGCCCAGGCCCTGCCCTACGGTGCGCTGATGCGCTCGCTCACGCACCTCTGGCGCGAGCTGCCGGCGCTTCGTCTCGCAGCCGTGACCCAGGCGCTGATCTTCGCCGCCTTCACGGTGTTCTGGACGATCCTGGCCTTCCGCCTGCAGGAACCGCGCTTCGGCCTCGGCGCCGACGTGGCGGGCCTGTTCGGAATCGTCGGCGCGGTCGGCATCTTCGCGGCCCCGATCGCGGGCCGCGTAGCGGACCGGCGCGGCCCTCACGCGGTGGTGGCGATCGGCGCAGCGGTGACCTTGATCTCCTGGCTCGTGCTGGGGGCCTGGAACGCGCTCGCGGGAATCGTGATCGGCGTGATCCTGCTCGACTTCGGCATGCAGAGTGCCCTCGTCTCGAACCAGCACCTGATCTTCGCCCTCCGGCCCGAGGCCCGGGGCCGTCTCAACACGATCCTGATGGGCGCCATGTTCCTCGGCGGCGCGGCCGGCTCGGCGGGGGCCACCGCCGCTTGGCAGGCGGGCGGCTGGCTTGCGGTCTCGGGCCTGGGCGTGTCGCTCGCCGCCGCCGCGACAGCCCTCCAGCTTGCCGGGCTTTCCGGGCGAAACCGATGAGGCTCAGGCCGGCACCGGCAGAGACGAACGGCCCGTCCGGCGATCTCACCGTGCAGGATTCGGCGAAGGCCGGGACCGATCGGTTTGGTCAACGCTGCCGCGTCGCCTCGATCCCGAGGTGATGCGCCATCAGCACGAGGTCCGCGAGCGAGCGGGCCTGCATCTTCTCCATCATGCGGCGCTTGTGGACCTTGGCGGTGATCTCCGTGATCCCGAGTTCGGCGGCGATCTGCTTGTTCATCAAGCCGCCGATCGCACATCGCAGCACATCGCCTTCCCGCGCCGTCAGCGCTGCGAGGCGCCTGGACAACGCGTCTTGAAGGCGGCCGGCCCGCAGGGCGGCGGCGTCCATCTCCAGCGCGCGATGGATGGCCTCGAGCAGCACGCCGTCGCCGACCGGCTTGGTCAGGAACTCGACCGCTCCTCCGCGCATCGCCCGCACGGTCATGGGGATGGTCCCGTATCCGGTGAGGAAGATGATCGGCACGGTGCAGCCGGCATCGCGCAAGGTCTCCTGGACCGTCAGACCGTTCTGCTCGGTGAGGCGCACGTCCAGCAGGATGCATTCCGACGCTTCGCGCGTCCGGGCGATCGGCAGCGTGGTCGGATCCCGATGGGCGACCGCCGCGAGACCGGCCGACCTGCACAGACGCGTCAGCGCGCTGCGCACAGCCGGATCGTCGTCGACGATGTGAACGGTTGCTTCCGGCATGTCACTCGCAAGGCCAAACGTGTCCGATCCGGGGGGAGCGACCCAGGAGGTTCTCATGATGCCGTGCCGCGCCGGCGTTCACAGCAAGGTTCGTGCGTGGCGACGGCCTCCGGTCGGGTCCGGCGTCGCCGCCGCGTGGCCGGACGGCCGGGGCGGACGTCATCGCCCCGTCAGGGGAAGCGGCGCGTTCGCGCTGTCGAGGAACTCGACGGTCGTGAAGGTGAGTTCGGTCGGACCGATATTCTCGAGATCGTGGATCATGAACGCGCCGGCCGGAAAGGTGTGGTGCTGGGTGTCACCCGGCTCGTAGGCGACTTCGTTGATCCGGCCGTCCGGATAGTGTGAGCGGGCGCGCCCTCCGGTGACGGCAGTCCAGAAGTAGTCGAGCACATGGGTGTGGAAGCCGATCCGCTCGCCCGGCTTCAGGCTGAGCGCCCACACCCGGACGCGGTCCGTCTCCGAGACGAGGCGGCTCCCGACCTGTCCGCGCCCCGAACCGGCGGCGAAATCCGCGCGCAGGTCCTGCGGCCAGTCGCCCGGGGGCGTCGGCCAGTTCCACGTCGTCTGCTGCGTCATGGCCGTTCTCCTTGTCGGTTCAGTGGGCGGCCGGTGCGGCGGCCCGGTCGAAGCCGGTATGGGCCGTCACGTGCTGTGCGGCGTAGGCCGTGCGGACCGATGCGGCGGCCTCGCTCCGGTCCAGCCGCGACACCGCCCAAGAGGTCAGGAAGGCCAGCGGGACCGAGAACAGGGCGGGGTTGTCGTACGGGAACGGGGCGGCGCCGAGCTTCAGCGTCGCGGTCCAGACGCCGGGGCTCAGCGCGACCAGAACGAGAGAGCTGACGAGGCCCGCAAGCGACCCCGTGACCGCCCCGCGGGTGGTCAGGTCCCGCCACGCCACGGAGAGGAGGATCACGGGGAAGTTCGCGCTCGCCGCGATGGCGAAGACGAGCCCGACCAGGAAGGCGATGTTCTGATTCTCGAAGAGGATGCCGAGCCCCATCGCGACCAGGCTGATGGCGACCGCGGCGGCCTTCGACACCTGAACCTCCCGTTGCTCGGTGGCGCGGCCCCGGCGCAGGGCGCGGGCGTAGAGATCGTGGCTTGCCGCCGAGGCCCCGGCGATCGTCAGCCCCGAGACCACGGCCAGGATCGTCGCGAAGGCCACCGCCGAGATGAACCCGAGCAGCAGGGAGCCGCCGAGCTTGTCCGCCAGGTGGAGGGCGACCATGTTGGTGCCGCCGATGACGCCGCCGGCCGCGTCCAGGTAAGCCGGATCGCCCCGCACCAGCGCGATGGCGCCGAAGCCGAGGATGAACAGCAGCGTGTAGAAGACCGTGATGAACCCCGTGGCGACGAGGATCGAGAACCGCGCCTGGCGGGCATCGGCCACGGTGAAGAAGCGCATCAGGATATGCGGCAGGCCGGCCGTGCCGAAGATCAGCGCGAGCCCCAGCGACATCGCCGAGACCGGATCCCGGACCAGCCCCCCCGGCGCCATGATGGCCAGCTTCTTCGGATGAAGGGCCACCGCGCGGGCGAACAGCGCCTCCAGGCTGAAACCGAAGCGGGCCAGGATCAGCGTCGACATCAGGACGGATCCCGAAAGCAGCAGGACCGCCTTGATGATCTGGACCCAGGTCGTCGCGCGCATGCCGCCGAACACGACGTAGGCCATCATCAGCACGCCGACGAGCACCACCGCGGCGATGTAGGGCAGCCCGAAGAGCAGCTCGATCAGCTTGCCGGCCCCGACCATCTGGGCGATCAGGTAGAACAGCACGATGACGAGGGTATTCACGCCTGCCACGAGGCGCACCGGAACTTCAGACAGCCTGTAGGCCGCCACGTCGGCGAATGTGAAGCGACCGAGATTGCGCAGCGGCTCGGCGATCAGGAACAGGATCATCGGAAAGCCGACGAGGAAGCCGACCGCGTAGATCATCCCGTCATAGCCCGACGTGTAGATCAGCGCCGTCACACCCAGGAAGGTAGCCGCGGAGGTGTAGTCGCCCGCGATGGCCAACCCGTTCTGGAAACCGCTCAGCCCACCGCCGGCCGCGTAATAGTCGCTCGCCGTCTTGGTCCCGCTGCGCGCAGCCCGGACGGTGATCGCGAGGGTGATCGCGACGAAGGCGAGGAACATCGCGATCGCCATCGAATTCAGCGGCTGGCGTGTCACCGGCCCCGCCAAGGCGTCCGCGTGGGCGACGTCGGCGAGAAGGATCGCCGCCGCGGCGGGCAGGAAGCGCGCGCCGGTCATCGGAGATCCTCCCGCAGGCGCCGGCTGAGGCCGTCGAGGCGCGTGTTGGCCACGAGCACGTAGATGAGCGTGAGCACGAACCCCAGACCGAGGAGCGCCACCCCGACGACAAGCCCCCAGGTCAGGATCGTGCCGTCTTCGTCCCGGATGGGTGTGCCGAGGAGGTCGGGCCGGAAGGCGATCGTGAGGATGTAGGCGAAGTAGGCTGTCGCCATCACCACCGCCAGGGAGATGCCGAGGCAGTTCCGCTCGAAGCACAGCCGACGGAAGGTGGGGTGGCTTGAGATGCGTGCGCTGTTCACTGCGTCCTCCTCTGCGGAAGCCTCGGATCAAGCCGCGATGCCGGTGGCGACGGCGGTCTCGGCCATCACGGCCTCCGGCCGGCGATGGCGCTCGGCCATGGCGCGCTCCTCCGGGGTGAGGATCTGGGCCTGCATGTAGGCGCCGAGTTCCCGGGCCCGGCGGATCACGGCGGCGCCGTAGCGGAGGCGGCTCGCCTCGAAGGCCGCCAGCGCCGCGTCGCGGTCATCCGGATGCGCCGCCAGCGCATCAACAAGGCTCTGCGCATCCGAGGCGGCCTTGGTAACGCCCATGCCCACATGCGGCCGGGCGACGAAGGCGGCATCGCCCAGGATGACGACCCGCCGGCCGAGCCGCATCCGGGGGGGTTCGAGGTCTTGGATCGCCTGGATGAACGGTTGCTCGGCCTTCTCGACGACCTCGGCGAATTGCGGCGCCAGGAGCCGGCGCGCGTCCGAGCGCATCGCCGCGACGATCTCGGGGCGGATCCGGCCCGGCGGTATCGACAGCGGATGGGCGACGCCGTCGCGATCGGTCAGCAGGTCGCGCAAGACGGTGTCCGCCGCGGCCGGGCGATACCAGACGAAGTTGTAGCGGCGGCGGCCGCGCGCCATCGCATTGTCGGCACCCGCCACCGGATAGCCCAGCATCTGCTCGCCGTCCGGCAACGCGAAGGCGAAGTGGTCGAGGAGCGCCTCACGCGTCTCCGGCGACACCGCGGCCTCATCCACGAGGCCGCGCCAGGCGATGTAGCCGACGTAGCTCGGGACAATCTCCGGTGAGAACTGCGCGCGCACCGCGGAGAAGATCCCGTCCGCTCCGATCAGCAGGTCCCCCGAGACCGAGGAGCCGTCCTCGAAATGGGCCGTGACGGTCCTGACGCCCTCCTCGACCCGCGCGAGGGTGCAGCCGTGATGGTAGCGCGCGGCGGGGAGCGCATCGCGGAGCAGCCCGTAGAGATGTCCCCAGGAGGTCAAGACCTGGGGAAGCGCCAGCGCGCCGACGATCGAGCCGTCCCGCGCCAGCACCCGCCGCCCGACCACCGACACGCCGACTTCGGCGGCCTGCCGATCGATCCCGGCGGCCTGGAGGATGCTGAACAGCTCGGCGTGGGTGACGATGCCGGCGCCGCGCCCGGACAGCTCGCTGCCAGCGCGCTCGAAGACGTCGACCTCCCAGCCGGCCCGCTGCAGGAGCAGGGCTGAGAAGAGACCCGCCATGGAGCCGCCGATCACGACAGCGTTGGGCCGCCTCCCGCGACGCCCGTTCCCGGTCGTTCCCATAACGCCCCCTCCCCTGATTGGGTGATCCGCCCGGCCCTCGGCGCGGCGCGTCCAATCCCGGTCGCTGATTATCGCTTGATCAATAATGAGACAGCCTCGGCTGCCTGTCAATGTTGTTTATCGTTCGATAAAGAATGTGGCGGTGCGCTGACTTTGATTGTGCGCGGCGGAGGCTCTGACAGCGGCGAGGACGGATCCGCCTCGTTTATCGTTTGATCATTCCGGCCCCTATGGTATCGAGGGCTCATGGCCCGTTCGCCCAAGCCGAAATCCGGCCCTGCTGGTCCGCTCACCGCCTCCCGCCCCCCCCAGAACCCTGCCGAGCGGGGCCAAACCGGGTCGCGCAGGCGGCTTTCGCCCATCGACCGTGAGAAGAGCATCGCCACGGCAGCCGTCGCGTTCTTCGCCGAGCGCGGCTTCGAAGGTCAGACGCGCGAACTCGCCACGATCCTGGGGATCACGCAGCCGCTGCTCTACCGCTATTTCCCGAGCAAGGAGGCTCTGATCGAGCGCGTCTACCAGGACGTCTTCGTGGGGCGCTGGGACCCGTTCTGGGAGGAGACGATCAAGGATCGAAGCGTCCCCTTGGAGACGCGGCTGACGAAGTTCTACATCAGTTACGCCAACGTCATCCTGACGCCGGAGTGGGTCCGGCTCTTCATGTTCGCGGGCTTGAAGAACCTGGATTTCAACGCCCGCTATCTGAATTTCCTGCGCGACCGCGTGTTCGAGAGCGTGGTCGAGGAATTGCGGACCCACTTCGATCGGCCGTCGATCAGGGATGTGCCGGCATCGAACATCGAGATCGAGATCGTCTGGTCCATCCATTCCTCGATATTCTACCTCGGCGTGCGGGAATTCATCTATCGCCTTCCGCCGGACGGGAACATCAAGGACATCATCCAGGCCAAGATCCAGACGCTCCTCGGGGGAGTCGCCACGGTGCTCCCGTCGGCCGAGCACGCGACCTGACGGCGGCGTCGCGGCGGGCGGGCGGACCGGAGCGGCTCAGCACGCGGCCGAGTCCCGTTCGATCGACCGGCGCCAGCGGCCCGGGCTCATGGCCTCCTCACGGGCGAAGACGCGGGTGAAATGACTCTGATCGGCGAAGCCGCAGGCCAGGGCGATGTCGGCCAACGACAGGTCTTGCGCGCGCATCAGGTCCTTGGCGCGGGCGAGGCGTTGCCGCACGAGCCAGGCATGGGGCGAGACTCCCGTGGAGCAGCGGAAGGCGCGGGCGAAATGGCTGGGTGACAGGCCGCAGGCCGCCGCGACCGACGGCAGGCTGAGCGATCGGGCGAGCGCATCGCGCATCCGATCCTGAGCGCGCTTGAGTTGCCAGGGCGCGAGACCGCCGCGTGCCGGCTCCGCCGCGTCTACGAAGGCCGCGTAGGTTGAAAGCAGGTGCGCCGCCAGCGCCCGGCCGAGTTGGTTGCGGAACACCGTCGCCCCGCGATCCGTTCGATCGACCGTTGCGCAGGCGCGCAGTGCCAGATCGCGGATCGTGGCATCGGTCAGGCGCCGGCCGCAGGCCTCCGTCAGCGCGTCGAGGGGGTTGGCCCGGCCGGAGCGAAAGCATGCGGCAATCTCCCCGAGCAGCGTGCTGTGGAGGGCGATATGAACGGCTCCTGGCAGGACAGCGATCGCGTGGGGTTGCCGCAGATCCACGAGTAGAACATCCCCGGGTTGTGGCCGTTCACGCTCCGCGGCCGGCCGATCCGTCGGCAAGACCTGCACGAGCAGGGCGTCGCAACGCGCGATGGAAGAGGGGACATCCGATGCCTCCACTCTGTGGGCCAGGATGTCGGCCCCGTCCGACCACGTCGCGGGCCAGTCCCGGGGCCGCCGAGGTGGACAATGGGACGGCGTGATTGCCCGCTCCCAGGCGCGCAGTGCGGACAAGCCGAGGCGCGTCTCCGATCGATCAGGGCGCGAGGGAGATGTATCGAGCATCGTAGTCTCTCCTGTTTCTGCAGGAAAAACACTATCTTTATTTAAACTGTAAAGTACTCATCGAGATTGCGGGACTTTTCTTCGATCTTGCTTTTCGAAATCCGACACCTAGCTGAAGAGCCTCCGATATTCGGACGGCGTGTGACCTTTGACGCGCTTGAACGCCGTTCCGAAGGCGGCCTGGCTCGAGAACCCGGAGCGCAGCGCGACGTCGAGGATCGGGGTCTTGCGGTCGGCCAGGAGCCGGCAGGCACACGCCAATCGCTCCCCGCTGACGTAGCCGTAGGGCGTCTGTCCCGTCACGCGCTTGAACATCCGGGCGAAGTGAAACGGGCTCAGGCACGCGACGGCGGCGAGCTCGTTGATCGAGAGATCGCGCTCGAGATTGTCGCGAATGAAGGCGATCGCGCGCTGAATCCGGTCGGGACAGGCGCCCTCCTCCGAGGTTGCGGCGGCCGCGTCCGGGCGATCGTGCCCGTAGGCCTGGGCGATCCGCGCGGTGAGGGTCAGCGCGGCGGTCTCCACCATCATCCGGCCCGCCGAACTCTCCGCCACGAGTTCACCGAGGATCGACAGGGCGATCTGGCGGATCAGCGGATCCTGGACGTCCGCGAGGTAGCGCACCGTATCGGCCCGGATGCGGGCATCGCCGTACAGGTCGGCCAGGGCTTTGAAGCGATCGACCGGCAGGTAGATGTGCAGGATCTCGGTGAGTGGCGCCGAGATGTTGATGTCGTCTTCACCGACACCCACCGGGCACAGCCAGATCGTCCCCGCCTCGACGGGCGTCTGCTGGCGCACGCCCGCGCCCTTCCGGCTCACCCGGGCACCGGGACTGCGCCGCGTCGCCAGAGTGATCTCCATCTGGGTCGGCACGATCGCCGGAAGGTCTCCGGACGGATGGGAGCGGAACTCGGCCGCGACGCCCGTCCAACCCCGCGCGTGGGACGAAGCGAGCAAACCTGCGTTCGGAAACTTGATGATGCCGTGCCGATACAAGTCCATAGCGGCAACATGCAATCCACGGTCGAATTGCGCCATTATACAGGCGTATCGGAGACGGGCTGGTGCAATCTCCCTAAGCTGGTGGACCCGGTTGGATGAGTGGCATGCGGCAGGTCTTCTCGCGCTGGCCGAGCCTGGCGCAGACGTCCCACCACCAGGTCACGGGCAATGACGACCTGCCGGCCTGGATGCGGGCACAGCCATTCCGCCCCACGCACATCGGCGCGGGAGACCTCGCCGCGGCGGGGCTGTCGGTCGGCATCCCGGTCGCCCTGGCCTTCCTGGCGGGCTCGACGGACGCGTCGTCGAGCGGCGTCCTGCCGATCCTCTGCGGGATCCTGGCGCTTCTCGCCGCGGCCGCCACCGCGGCCCATCTGATGGCGCTGCGGCGAGGCCGGCGGAGCGCCGACCGTGCCTTCGAGGCCATCTACGAGCGCTCGGGCATCTCGATCTGGCGCGAGGATTGGACTGCCGTGGCCGACGCCGTCGCGGCCCTGCGCCGGGACGGAATCGTCGACATCGAGTGCCATTTCGCCAGTCACCCCGATGAGCTCCGTGCCCTGCGGGCGAAGGTCATCATCACGGATGTGAACGCCTTCACCCTCGAGGAGACCGGCGCGGCGGCCAAGGACGCCTATCTCGGCTCCCTGGATCGCCTGCTGCCCGACACCGACCAGACCTTCGTGCAGTGGCTCGTCGCATTCGGCCGGGGCGACCGCTTCTTTCGCTCGGAAGCCCACATCCTGGGCGCCGATGGGCGCGAACGCGACGTGCTGTTCACGGCGACGCTGCCGCAGGAGCGCGCGGCGTTCGCCGACGTGATCGTCACGTCGCTGGACGTCACGGCGTTCAAGCGCGCCCAGGCCCATCTCGCGGCGGCCGACACGGAACTCGCCAGGACCTCGCGGATCACCACGGTCGGGGCGCTCAGCGCCTCCATCGCCCACGAGGTCAACTCGCCCCTGGCAGCCATCGTCGCCAACGCCCAGGCGGCCCTGCGCTGGCTGCGCCGCTCCGAGCCCGACGTGATCGAGGCCTCCCTCGCCCTCGACGACGTGGTGGCCGAGGCGACGCGCGCCCGCGATGTCGTGGCGCGGACGCGCTCGTATCTCAGCAACGCGCCGCGGATCGTCGCCCCGATCGACCTGGTCCAGGCCGCGCGGGACGCGAACCTCCTGGTCGAGCGCGAGATCCGCAACCACGGCGCCACGATCCATCTCGCCGCCGAGGAGGCGATCCCGCCCGTCCCGGCGGATCTGATCCAGATCCAGCAGATCTTCGTCAACCTGCTGGTCAACGCGGCCCAGGCCATGGCGGACGCCCCGGGCCGGAAGGACATCACCATCGCGATCCGCCGGGTTGCCGCCTCCGTGGTGGTCGAGGTGGTCGATACGGGTCCCGGCATCGAGCCCGAACGGCGTGCGCGGATCTTCGAACCGTTCCACTCCACCAAGGTTGGTGGCATGGGGATGGGTCTGGCCATCTGCCGGAACCTGATCGACGCGCATGGGGGCGACATCTGGGTCGATGCCGCCCCGACGGGGGGCGCCGCCTTCCACTTCATGCTGCCGCTCGCCCATGGCTGAACGTTCCGTGCGCAGTCCCGTCGTCGCCATCGTGGACGACGATCCCTCGATCCGCTCCGCCCTCGATCGTCTGACGCGCGCGCTGGGATACGAGGCCCTCGTGTTCGACGGCGTGGAGCCGCTGCTCGCCACCCTCGACGAGGCCAACATCGCGTTCGTGGTGACGGATGTGCAGATGCCGGGCTTGAGCGGCCTCGATCTCCTCCGGATCCTGGCGGGCCAGCGGCCGCATCTTCCCGTCATGGTGATGACGGCCTATCCGAGCGAGGCGACCCGCGAGCGGGCGCTCGCGCTCGGAGCCTTCGCGTATTACGCCAAGCCTTTCGAGGCGGACCAGTTCGAGCGCTGCCTGACCACCGTGCTCGGGTCCCGCCCGCTGTCACGTTAGGGGCGCGCCGCCGGGCTTGCCCGAGGCCGATCGGCTCGGCATCGCTGCCGTCCGGGACAACGCTCGGCACGAACCCGCGCGGCCCGTCGGGACGCGGGTCTGTTCGGCGCCGTGACGGCACAAGCGCGATGCTTTCGTACAAGCGGGCGTGGGCGCGGCGCCCTAGGAACCGTGCTCGGCCGTCCGGCGGAACGGCCGGAACGGAATTGGAAAAGGTACGGGGAACACCATGGCCACGGTTACGACCCGGGACGGCACCGAAATCGCCTACAAGGATTGGGGTCCGAAGGATGCCCAGCCGATCATGTTCCATCACGGCTGGCCGCTCTCGTCGGACGATTGGGACGCGCAGATGCTGTTCTTCGTGGGGAACGGCTATCGCGTCGTGGCCCATGA
This sequence comes from Methylobacterium sp. CM6246, assembly GCF_054818005.1. Taxonomy (NCBI): domain Bacteria; kingdom Pseudomonadati; phylum Pseudomonadota; class Alphaproteobacteria; order Hyphomicrobiales; family Methylobacteriaceae; genus Methylobacterium; species Methylobacterium sp. CM6246. Next base: position 1,085,199 of record NZ_JBTXKY010000001.1, on the reverse strand, counting down.
CCGCCGCGGTCACGGCCGCTCGGCGCAAGTCTCGGACGGCCATGACATGGACCACTACGCGGCCGATGCCGCCGCCGTGGTGGAGCATCTCGATCTCCGGAACGCCATCCATATCGGCCATTCCACGGGCGGCGGCGAGGTCGCCCGCTATGTCGCCAGGTTCGGCCAGCCGCAGGAGCGGGTCGCCAAGGCGGTCCTGGTGAGCGCCGTCCCACCACTGATGCTCAGGACCGAGGCCAATCCGGAGGGGTTGCCCCGCGACGTGTTCGACGGATTCCGCAAGGCGCTCGCCGAAAACCGCGCCCAGTTCTTCCTCGATGTCCCGGCCGGTCCGTTCTACGGTTTCAACCGCGACGGTGCGAAAACCCTTCCGGGTGTCATCCAGAACTGGTGGCGGCAGGGGATGATGGGCAGCGCCAAAGCCCATTATGAGGGTATCAAAGCCTTCTCGGAGACCGATCAGACCGAAGATCTCAGGGCGATCACCGTACCGACCTTGGTGCTCCATGGCGAGGACGACCAGATCGTGCCGATCGCCGACGCGGCGCTGAAGGCGATCACGCTCCTGAAGAACGGAACACTGAAGACATATCCCGGATACCCGCACGGCATGCTGACGGTGCATGCGGATATCATCAATGCCGACATTCTCGCCTTTGTCAGACGCTGATCGTCGATAGCTCGGTGGCCTTGCCGACGCGGGCATCGCTTCGGGGTGCCCGAAGATGGCCCACGTCCAGCGTGGGCCCTCCTCTCGACGTGAGCCCTCCTCTCAACGTGGGGCCGACGACGGGAGAGGCGTTGTCTCGACGCGGCCGAGGAAGTCGCGGGTGAGCCGGGCGATCTCGTCCGTCGCCTCGTCCAGCGCGAAGTGCCCGGCATCGAGGATGTGCAGTTCCGCCTTCGGCACGTCGCGCAGGTAGGCCTCGGCGCCCGGCACGATGAAGGATGGGTCGTAGCGGCCCCACAGCACGAGCATCGGCAGCCGATGCTCCCGCATCCAGGCCTGCCAGGCCGGGTAGGACGCGACGTTCGTGCGGTAGTCGGCGAGCAGCGCCGCCTGGATCTCCCGCTCGCCCGGCCTCGCCAGGATGGCGTACTCGTCGGCCCAGGTGTCCGGGTTGTAGCGCTCGGGGTTGGGACTGGTGCCGAGGTGGCGCTGCTTGGCCCCTTCGAGCGACGTGAACGCGTCGATCTGCTCGGGATGAGCGGCGGGATCAGCCCAGTACCGGGCGATGCCCTGCCACTTGGCACCGAGGCCCTCCGCATAGGCGTTGGCGTTCTGAACGATGAGCGCGTCGACCCGTTCGGGATGAGCCAGCGCCATGCGGAAGCCGACCGGCCCGCCGTAATCCTGCAGGAACAGCGTGTACCGCTCTATGCCGAGCCGGGCGACCAAGCCTTCCATGGTCTTGGCGAGAGTGTCGAAGGTGTAGGTGTAACGGGCCGGCGACGGCGCGTCGCTCTGTCCGAAGCCCGGGTAGTCCGGGGCGATCAGATGGTAGCGGTCGGCGAGGAGCGGCAGCAGCGGGTCCCACTGCCGGGACGACGACGGATAGCCGTGCAGCAACAGGACCGTGGGCGCGTCGCGTGGCCCGGCCTCACGGTAGAAGATGCCGACGCCGTCGATCTCGACCCGATGGTAGGTCGTCGTGGCCGAGACTGAGGGAATCGGTTGCGCCGTGCCCTGCCCGAGGGCCAGGGCGGTCGTGGCGGCCAGGATGGTCTGCGTCGGCATGGTCCGAACTCCTTCGTCGGCGGAGGGCGTTACGGTCGAGCGCATCGACGGCGGCATGCGGGTGCGGGAGGATCCAGCCCTACAAGGAGGTTAGGACGCAAGGAGGTTAGGACGTCGGAGCCGCGGAGAGGAAGCCTGCGGTCCGTCTCCTCCGTCGCCCTGCCGGCTCGCCGCCGAGGCGGCGGCGTTCAGGATCTCGGCGGCGGACCGGACCGAACCCGCGCGCACGGCAGCGAGGACGTAGCGAAGGGCTCGGCGGTCTTGATGGGCGACACCGTGCCTGCGGCGCCCCCGCCGTCAAGCCGGCGACGGCGTCGTTCCGGCGACCGGGCCACGGCGGTCGATGGCGACCACCCCCTTCGCCAAAACCAGAACCGGTTCCTGGCGCTCGACGATGATCTGCGGCGCGCAGGCGGCGTCGAACGCGACGAGGTCGGCCCGCACGCCGGAGGCCACCGTCCCCGGGCCAAGCCCGGCCAACCGCGCCGGCACGGCGGTGACCGGATCGAGCAGAGCCGTGAGGTCCGCGTCGCTCCTGAGATCGAACCGGTACGCGGCGAGCAGGACGCGGTCGATCATGCCGGTGACCGTGGACGGGTTCCAGCAGTCGCGTACGTTGTCGGTGCCGAAGCAGACCGCGACGCCGAGGTCCCGCAGGCGCGGGATCGGCGGGCACCTGCGTGTGCCGGGCACGCTGCTCACCAGGGTGACGCCGGCTTCGCGCAGCGCCTCCGCGATCCTGCCGAGCCGCAGGTCGTCGGCATCCGCCAGGGCGAAGGCGTGGCTGATGGTGACCTGGCCGCCGAGCCCGGAGGCCTTCGTGCGCGCGACGATCGCGTCGATCTCGTCGAGGCCGGCCTCGCCGCCGTCGTGGAGATGGATGTCGATGCCGCGGCCGTGACGCTCGGCCAGTCCGAAGACGGTGTCGAGCGGCCCGTCCCGGTCCCCGTCGATGCCGACGGGATCGAGGCCGCCGACGAGGTCGGCCCCCATCCGCAGGGCTTCGTCCAGGTAGCCGGCGACCGGGGCGCAGCGGAGGATCCCGCTCTGCGGAAACGCGACGATCTGGATCTGCATGCGATCGGACCAGCGCGCGCGCAGGTCGAGGATCTGCGCGAGGTGGTCCAGCCGGGTCACGTCGTCGATGTCGACATGGGTCCGCAAGCTGGTGGTGCCGCCGCGGAGCATGCGTTCGAGGAGCGCCTCGGCGCCCTGACTCGCCAGCGGGATCCGGCGGGCCCGGCGGACGGCCTTCTCGTCCTCGATGATCGCGCGGACGGATCCCTGGGCCCGGTGCGGCCGCCAGTCCAGGCCGAGCATGCACTTGTCAAGATGCACATGGCTGTCCGACAGGCCGGGCAGCACCAGAGCGCCGCCAAGATCGATCTCCCGGCCTGCGGGCGGCAGGGGTCGGTCTGGGGCGTGGAGCGCGGCCACACGCTCACCCTGGATGTCGATGGTGACCTGGCCGCCCGCGATCGTCGTGGCGTGCAGCAGGCGCAGGTCGCAGGACGCACCTCCCGGCAGATCAGACCTCGCCGTCATCGTGAACCTTCTTCTCGGCGAGCCCGGTCGCAGCTACGCCGGCTCGGGACCTGTGGCGTCAGGAGGCGCGCGCCCGGGTGCCCGCCTCGATCGAGCGCTTGGCCTGACGGATGACCTCCTCCGGCGTCGGCGGGTTGGCCGGATGGTAGGACAGGCAGAGGGGTGTGCGCAGCTTGGCCGGCCGTCCAGAGCCCTCGGTGGCGAAGTAGAACTCCCCGGCCCCCAGCTTGCCGATGTCGGCGGCCGCGCCTCCGTTCGCCGCCAGGATCTCCTGGGCGGCCGCGATCGTCGCGGGCGCGCTCTGTCGCCCGAAGAACTGCGTGGTGCAGTTGGAGACGACCTGGTTGTGGATGCCGCGCGGCACCTGTGTCGCCACGATCATCCCGAGCCCATACTTGCGGCCCTGGGCCACGAGCTTGATGCCGCTTCCGAGACTGGGCGACGCCCTCTGGGCCGGCAGGAACGTCTGCGCCTCGTCGACGACGTAGAGCATGCCGCGCGGGGACGGGTTCTTCTTGATCCAGCCGAACAGCGTCATCTGGAGCCGGTTCACGAAATCCTCGCGGGCCGCGTCCGATGCGAGACCCGACAGGTTGATCACCGAGATGCGGGTGCGCGCCGGGTCGCGCCCGAAGAACAGGTGCCGCGGGTCGAGCACCGTGCCCTCCACCTTCAGGAGCGGGTTCGTCGCCACGGCGGCGTGGAGCTGGTCCGCCATGCCGAGCCCGAGCTTGGCGGCGTTGCCGATCTGGCTGATGCCGTCGGGTAAATCCGCGAGCAGGGCCATGAAGGCAGCGAGGTTGCCGCCGCCGCGCTCCGCGAAGCGGCGCAGCGAATCCGCCAGCACGCCGCGCTGGAGATTGGTCTTGGCCCCGGCCAGAGGCCCCAGAGTCTCGGCCGCCATCTCGATCGCCTGTTGGCGCTCATCCCGATCCTCGCCCAGGTCCGCGAAGTCGGGCAGGACGGAGAGGAACAGCGGGTTGCCGGCATGCACGCCCGGCGTCCACACCACCACCTCGACCCGCTCGGCGTAGAGCGCCGCCTTGCGATCGTCGTCCGGCGAGAACCCATGCGGCCGCTCGGGCCAGCGATCGCCAAGGCGCGAGAGATCGTTGTTGGGGTCGATGACGATGGCCGGAAGCCCCGCAAGCGCGGCCTCCTCCACGAGGCGGCGCAGGAGCACGGTCTTGCCGGAGCCGGAGCCCGCGATGATCGCGGTATGCCGGGGCAGAAGGCGCAGCGGCAGGCTCACGCCGGGCGCATCGGGCGTGAGCCGGTGCCCGACCGATATCGCATCCGCTTCGGCACCCGGCGCCGACGGTCCGGGATTGGGCCGATCCGGCCGAACTCCCCGTCCCGCCGGGGCGTGAGCCGCCGGGGGCGCAGCGGGTGCGTTCGCGACAGCGGCGCCCTCGCCGGCGGCTTGAGCTTGTCCCGGAGCTGAAGCGGCCTTCGCCGCATGGGCGAGGCCCGCATCCCGGAAGAACGCGGTGTTCACGAGCGGCTGCTCGGCACGGATCCAGCGCTCGAACCGATCGGACGCGCCCGCCTCCAGCGCCCGCGCGTGGAGGTCGCGCAGGGCGACGAAGACGCGCAGATCCGCGTCCGAGGGGTCGATCGACATGCCCCCGGCTGCCGTGAACGCGTCGACGAGCTGCTTCGTCTTGGCCCCGCCGGGCATGGGCCCGCGGCGGATCAGCAGCAATTCCCGGTCGGGGATTCGCGCCGAGATGCCGGAGGCCGTGAGCGCCGCCCGCAGACGGGCCTGGAACGCGATCGCGTTCTGGTGCTGGAGGGCCCGATAACAGACGTGCCGCTCCCGGTCGTTCTCATCCCGATGGATGTAGATCAGCCGTCCGTGCAGGGGCGGGATCCGCTGGTCGGGCTCGCCTTTGCTGGCGACGTCGAGGGTGTCGTCCGGATCGTCTTCCAGGGCGTAGAGGTCGAAGGTGTCGCGCAGCAGCTGGCCGAGCCAGGTATCCTCATCGCTGCGGATGCCCGCAATGTCGGCCTCCCGGCACGCGGCGGCGAGATCGAATCCGGCCTCCTCGGATGGGGCTTCCGGAGGTGGACCGGCCGTTCCGAGACTGTCGCAGACCGAGACGGCGCCCTCCGCGAGGCAGCGGCGTCGGAAGGCGTCGCAGCGCATCAGCAGCGTGCGGGGCATCATGCCGGCCGCCGCCGCGGCGGCGAGGGCGCGCTCGCTGAACGGCCAGGTCGGGAACGGGGGCACGTAGCCGGCCTCCGCGTAGGCCGGCTCGAGACGACCGGCCACGAGAGCGGCGGCGGCAGCCCGCTCGTTCATGCCCACGAGCCCCGTCGCCTCCGCGAAACGCTCCCGCATGGGCTTCAGGCCGCGTACCTCCAGCCGCTCCCAGGATTCCTGGAGGCAGGTCATCACCGTCATGCTGCGGTCGCAGACGATGTGGACCTCCAGGAGCCCCGCGGCGAGCACCTCGGCCAAGCCCGCCTCCGCGTCGATCCCATCCTCGGCCGCGAGACGGCCGGTCTCGATCACCCCGTCGATCTGGTCGACGGCGATGAGCGTCGGCCCACTCAGCGCCATGATCCAGCACATGCCGCGCACGAGCTCGACGGGAGCCGGCGGCGGCGTCTTGAAGCCCAGGGCCGCCCGCTCCGCCGGGTCGGCATCGTAGCCCTGCAGCCAGGCATGCGCGAGGCCGACGACGGCGAGATCCTGCGACCGCAGGAGACACAAGGCGCGGAAGACATCGAGGTGCTTGAGCGCCCGACCGGGATCGACGCTCATCAGCGCCCGGACCAGCACGTCGACGATCCGGCGGGCATCCATGTTCGGCGTGTTGAATGCGGCCTCGACCTGCGCCTCGACACGGAAGCGGCGTGCCACGCCGGCGAGCACGGCATCCGACTGCCGCCGCCCGTCCGGCATCGTCTGCAGCAGGGCGGTCACGAAGCTCAGGGCCGCGCTGCGCCAGAAATCCGTCAGCCCGAGGACGTCGAGGGGCACGAACCACGCGCCCGTGCGCCAGGCCTCGCGCCGGACCTGCCCGATGAGGTGGGTCTTACCGATTCCGGATTGGCCGACGAGCACCCGGCCCAGCGCCCGGTCGGCCGGCTGGCGCGCCTTGCCGTGCAGGTCGGCGACGATCTCCGGGACGAGCCGCTCGTTCGGGCCGCCGGTCGGCGCCGTATCGATCCAGATGCTGTCGAGCGTCCGCACCCAGTCGAAATCGATCGCGCGCAGGGCGTCGAGGGCATCGATCATGATTGAATCCAGAGGATGTGGAACGGCTCGCCGGCCGGGCTGAACGCCGCCTCGCGCTCGGCGGCATCCAGCGATTTGGGGTCGCTGAACTGGCTCAGCCGCGCCGTCCGATCGTTGCGCAGGATGGCCGCGAGGCCCGCATCGACGGTCGCGCGGTCGAGGTCCTCGAGATGGGCGCGCAGGGCACTCAGGCGCACGGCCTTGGCCCGCGCCCCGCCCGTCAGCGCGAGGTAGGCGGCGTCGATGCGCGCCCGGAGCTGCTTGGGTCCGAGCTGCTTGGGTCCGAGCTTCTTAGGTCCGCGTTTCTTCGGCCCCTCGGCCGTCGATCTACTCGCACGTGGGGCAGGCGCCGCCGGTGCCGGCTCGTCGGGGGCGCTCCCGACGAGGTCGGCGAGGGGCCGACCCGTTCTGGCGAGATCGACATGAATGCGCTCCAGCCAGTCCTGCAGCACCCGGAAGGTTGGCGGCAGGGGCTCGCGCATGTGCTCGCCCGCCCAGTTCCAGCCCTTGTCCGTGACGGTCAGGCGCAGGGAGCGCCCCTGCCGCTCTGCCTCGAGGTAGCGCCCCGCGATCAGGGCCTCCCGGTCCGCTTTGTCGATGCGCGGCGCGAGTGTGCTCTGCAGCGCGCTTCCACAGCGGCCGAGGAGGCACCACAGGATCAGCGCCTGCTTCGGCGTCGGCATCTCACGCATCGATTCGCCCTTCCTGCGCACCGCGTCGCAGGCGGACGACGGCTCGAATCTTCTCGATCGCGAGGGGAAGGTCGGTCGCGACCTGATCGTTGGTCAAGCGCAGCACGAGGTAGCCAGCCGTGAGGAGCTCGTAGTCCCGGTGACGATCGTTGCCGAACTTGGGCTCGGCCCGGTGCTCGGGGCCGTCGAGTTCGACGACGATGCGGTATGCGCGGCAGAGCAGGTCGACGCGGTGTCGTGCGCCCCAGGCCCCCACGGGCACGGGGGCATTGCAGACGAACAGGCCCCCGAGGTCGGCGTCCTGCGCCAGCGTCTCCGCGACGTGCCGCTCGATGGCGCTCGCGTGGTGTGCTCCGGCCGGCGCGATGAAGCGCTCGGCCGCCGCACGTTCCCTCCGTGCGAGTTCATGGGCGCCGTAGAGGATGCGGTCGTAGGGCGCGGCGCCGGATGGCTCCGCGGCGAGCACCGCCACCACCGTGGCCCCGTGCCGGACGCACCATTCCAGCGCCTCGATGGCCGGACGCGCCCGCGTCGCCGCCACCGGATCGACCTCCCAGACCAAAATGACGCCGGCGGGGTCGATCAACCGGGACAGGCGGCGGAGTTCGAGGTCGCGCCCCATCTTGCGGAAGCGCGGCGTCAGGCCGAGCCTGGCGCGCTTGGCGGCCGCCTTCAGCCACGGATCGGCGACGACCGGGGTGGGCGACGCATCACGGCCGTACCAATGCGGCCAGCTCTCCAGCGCCAGCTCGGCGAGATCGTCGAGAAGCCGGTCGATGAGCGCCGCGGCCGTGCGTCGGCCTCCGCTTGCGACCAGCAGCGCGCTGCGGTCTGTGCCATCTGAGATCAGCGTCCCCATGGCGGCGCTGTCGACGCCCAGGACGACCAGACGCTCGCCCTGCCCCAGGCCGGCAAGCCTCCGCGCCAGGTCGTCTGGCGTGAGCTGCGGCCTCACCGCAGCGACGGGATGGAGAGGCGATAGCAAACTGCGACCGTGCTGCCCGCTTGCTGCCGGCGCCGAGGCGTCCTGCAGCCGTTCGTCGGACCTATTCAGCACAGCTGCCCGGCCCTGGCTACAGACCCCGCATCTTCAGGTTGTCGCATCCTGCGGGACGCGCCTGGCTTGCGCACACCGAACGTCAGCGCGGTCGCGCACCCTCGACGCTTTCGCCCACGAGGTCCCGAACGTCGCCAGGATGCTCAGCCGCCGTTCAGCCTCAGTGGACGACCTTGGCTTATGGCCAAGCTATAAATAGTATTTCTGAATTGTAACTGGAATATTTGCTAATCAATCACCGTCTAGCTCATAAATTCCGACATTAAGATTTGATGAATACGAAGTTCAGAACCGATTAAATCCGCCGCGCCTACCAGCGCCGTCGGAAGGCGATGGAGCGCGTCTTCGCCGGATCCGGTCGACAGACCGGGGCGGCGGGGGTGCCGCCCCCCCGGGGCCGCATCGCCGAGGATCGGGGCGTGATCATGATCCAGGGCAAGGACGAGCGGGTGGTGACGCGCCTCGCCGGGGAGGCGGAGGGCGCCGGGCTGACGCCCGCGAACGATGCTGCGCCCCCGCCCGACGGCGCGGCCGCACGCCCCATGCCCGGACGACGGCCGATGAGCGAGGCGGATCGCGACCGGATCGGACGCGGCCTGCGCCTGCACTACGCCGACGTCCTGGCCCTGCCGATCCCGGAGCGGCTCCGGACGCTGATCGACGACCTCGCCGCATGCTCCGACACGGAGGCCCTGCAATGATGATGATGACCCAAGCCGCTCCCGCCGGCAGCAATTCCGGGCCGCCATCCCAGGGGGTCGATCCCGAGATGCGCGGCCTCCTGCTGGGGGCGATCCCGGCCCTGCGGGCCTTCGCGTTCTCGCTGACCTACGACATCGACCGGTCCGACGACCTCGTGCAGGACACGCTGGTGCGCGCCTGGGTCAATGCCGGAAGCTTCCGGCGGGGGACCAACCTCACGGCCTGGCTGTTCACGATCCTGCGCAACCTGTTCTACTCGGAGCAGCGCAAGCGCAAGCGCGAGGTCGAGGATGCCGACGGCGTGCTGGCGGGGAAGCTGACCTCCCTGCCCGAGCAGGAGATCCGGGTGGAGATGGCCCAGTTCCAGAGCGCCCTGAACCGCCTGCCCTACGCCCAGCGCGAGGCCCTGGTCCTGGTGGGCGCCCAGAGCTTCACCTACGAGGAGGCGGCCGCGATCTGCGGCGTCGCCGTCGGGACGATCAAGAGCCGGGTCAGCCGCGCCCGCATGCGGCTGATCGAAGTGCTGGGCCTCGAGGGCCTGGACGATATCGGTACCGACGCCCGCACCCGTGCGGCTCTGGACGGCGGCTGAGCCCGCTCACTTGATCAGCTTGACGGCCTCGCGGAAGCGCGGGTGCCGGGCGGTGCCGAGCCATTCGAACACCACCATCTCGGTGGTGACGATCTCGGCTCCGTGGGCCGCCATCCGGGCGAGGCCGGCCGCACGGTTCTCGGGCCGGCGCGAGCCGACCGCGTCGGCGACCACGCAGACGCGCCGGCCGGCCTCCAGGAGGCCGAGGACCGTCTGCAGCACGCAGATATGCGCCTCGCAGCCGGTCACGACGAGGTCGCGGTCCCCGATCCGGTCAAGGAAGCCCGGCGCCTGCGCGGCGCCGAAGCTCATCTTGGCGAAGGCCGCCCCGGGTTCCGGGGCGAAATCCGGCACGGTCGGCCCGAGGCCGCCGGCATTCTGTTCGGTGAACAGGGACGGCACGTCGAGCATCCCGGCCGCAGCCAGGAGGCGGCCCGTGTTGGCGATCACCCCGGCGCCGTCCGCGATGGCCGGCATCAGCCGGACCTGGATGTCGATGACCAGGAGGCGCGTCCGGGCGGGATCGATCAGGGGCATCGGTTCTCAATAGGTCGCGAAGAGGCGCGCGACCGCGTCGGGCTCGGAGGTCGCGGTCAGCGCCAGGGCGAGCAGGATCCGGGCCTTCTGCGGCGTCAGGTTGTCGGCGCTGAGGATGCCGCGGGTGCGCAGCCGCGTGGTCAGTGGCACCACCCCGCTGCCGGCCCGGGTCGACATCACCACCGGGATGCCCGCTGCGGCGGCCTCCTCCAGGGCGTCGGCCTCGGCCGGCGGCATCATCCCCGGGGCGAGCCCGGCCGCGACCAGGCCGCGCGCCCCTGCTTGCCGGAACGCCCGCACCGCGGTGCCGTCGGCGTCGGCGTAGCCGTAGCACACGTCGACCCGCGGCAGCGCGGCCAGCGCCCGGATGTCGAAGGGCGTGCCCGGCGCGTGCGCCCGCTCGGAGCGGCGGTAGTAGCGGACATGATCGCCGTCGACCTGGCCGAGCACGCCGAAATCCGGGGTGCGGAAGGTCTGCAGCCGAGCCACCGAGGTCTTGGTGACCTCGCGAGCCGCCTGGATCTCGTCGTTCAGCACCACCAGTACGCCGCGCCCCCGGGAGGCGGGGCTGGCGGCGGTGCGGACCGCCGCCACGAGGTTGAGCTTGGCATCGGTGGACAGCGCGCTCATCGGCCGCTGCGAGCCGACCAGCACCACCGGCAGGTCGATCGTGAGCGTGAGGCTCAGCGCGTAGGCGGTCTCCTCCAGGGTGGCGGTGCCGTGCCCGATGACGATGCCGGCGAGGTCCGGATGCTCCCCGGCGGTCCGCTCGCACAGCAGGACGAGGTCGCGCCACTCGGCGAACCCGATCGCCGGGCTCGGAACCGCCCGGAACGGCACCGGGACCACCGTGGCGACCGTGGCCAGTTCCGGGACCGCATCCAGGATCGCGCCGGCTTCCAGGCGCCGGTCGGTGGCGGTGTAGTCGAGGATGTCGAGGGCGTCGCGTCCCAGCGACGAGATCGTCCCGCCCGTGCCGATGAACGCGACCTTGGGCAATCCCGCCCCGTGTCCTGCCGCCATTCCTGCCGCCATGCCGTGTCTCCTGGCCGCCGGGCCGTCCGCCGATCCCGGGCTGCTGCGCAGGCCCTTGATGCCGCCTCGCTACGCCGGGGTCGACCCCGTCCGGGCGCAGGCGGGCGATGCGCCCGGCGGCGGGGCGCCCGTCAGGACGCCGGCACCGGGCATGGCACCGGGGCCGGCCGCGACGATCCCGACGCGCAGAACGGGGCCCGGACCGGCCGCCGGGCCGTCAGACGCCGGCGGCCACGCGCAGGGGCGGTACCATCTCGGGGGTGCGGCCCACCGGTTCGGAATGGCCGTAGAGGCCGCGCTGCTTCGGGTTGGGACTGAGCCGGTCGGTCAGGCCGATCACGGTCTCGGCCGCCCCGAGCAGCAGGGCGCCCCCCGGTGCAAGCTGGGCCGCGAGCCGGGCAAGGACATCCGACTTGGTCGGTGCATCGAAGTAGATCAGCACATTGCGGCAGTAGATCACGTCGAACTGGCCGAGCGACGCGAAGCTGTGCAGCAGGTTGAGCTGGCGGTAATCCACCATGGAGCGCAGGCTCTGGGCGATCTGCCACTGCTCGCCGATCTGGGTGAAGTACTTGATTAGCCACTGCACCGGCAGGCCACGCTGAACCTCGAAGTGGCTGTAAAGGCCGAGCTTGGCCTTCTCGATCACCTCGGTGGACAGGTCGGTGGCGACGATCTCCACCTGCCATCCGGCGAGCCGGGGCGCTGCCTCCTGCAGCAGCATGGCCAGGGAATAGGGCTCCTGGCCGGTCGAGGCCGCGGCGCACCAGATCCGCAGCCGGCGCCGGCTGGCGTTGCGTGCCAGGGCCTCGGGCAGGATCGTGTCGCGGAACAGGTCGAACGGGATGCGGTCGCGGAAGAAGAAGGTCTCGTTCGTGGTCATCGCCTCGACCACGGCGCGCTCGGTCGCCCCATCCTGCCCGAGCTTCAGCGCGCCGATGAGATCGCCGAGGGTCGCGAGCCCGAAACGCCGGCAGACCGGGGTCAGGCGGCTCTCGACCAGGTAGCGCTTCTCCGCGGTCAGCGCGAGGCCGGAGCGCTGTTTGAGGAAGCTGCGCAGGTATTCGAACTCGAGTTCGGTCATGACAGCTGCCCCGTGATCAGGGCGCGCAGCGCCGTCGCGAGTTCGGGGAGCGGCAGCACGGCCTCGGCGAGGCCGGCTCGGGCGACGCTGCCGGGCATGCCCCAGACGGTGCTGGTCGCCTCGTCCTGGGCCAGGACCGGGCCGCCCGCCTCGGTGAGCGCGCGCGCCCCGTTGGTACCGTCCGAGCCCATCCCGGTGAGGATCACCGTCGCGGTGGCGGCGCCGAACACCACGGCCGCATCCTTGAACAGCACGTCCACCGCCGGACGGCAGAAATTCACCGGCGGCCCGTCGGTGAGCCGGATCGTGGGACCGCCGGGTCCCGCCACGAGCCCCATGTGGCGCCCGCCCGGTGCCACGTAGATCCGGCCCGCCTCTAAGCGCTCGTCGGCCTTGCCCTCGGCCGCGCGCAGCCCCGTGCGGGTGGAGAGGTGCTCGGCGAAGACGGCCGTGAAGATCGGGGGCATGTGCTGCACGATCAGCACCGGCACGCGCCGCAGGGCGGCGGCGCCGATCCCCTCCAGCATCTCGCCAACCGCCCGCGGTCCGCCGGTGGAGGAGCCGATCAGCAGGGCGCGGGGCTGGGTGCGGTTGCGGACCTTCGGCCGGAGGGTGAACGGGGTGGCCGGGCGCGGCACCGGGGCGGCGGCGGGCGCCAGCGCGGGCGCGGCCTGGGCGGGGGTCGGAGCGGCACCCGGGGCGCCCATGGGACGCCGGGCCCTGGCCCGAGCAGCGCCGAACACCCGCACGCGCTCGATCAGCTCCACCCGGAACGTCTCCGAGGTGGTGACGCCGCGGTTGCTCTCGGGCTTGGCGATGTAGTCGACGGCGCCGAGGGCGAGGCATTTCAGCGAGATGTCGGCGTTGCGCGTGGTCAGCGTCGACATCATCACGACTTGGAGGTTCGGGCTCATCGCCAGCATGCGCGGCAGCGCCGTCGTGCCGTCGAGCTCCGGCATCTCGATATCGAGCAGCACGACGTCCGGGTCGTGCTTGGCCATCATCTCCAGGGCGATGCGGCCGTTCGAGGCGGTCCCGGCGAGTTCGAACCCCGCTTCGGCGATCCAGCGGGCGACGAGCCCGCGCACGACGGCCGAATCGTCGGCGATCAGCACCCGGATCGGAGCCGCCGTGGATGTCGTGGATTGCGCAGGCGGACTGCGAAGCGGGACGACCGCGGGGCTCAGGGCCATGATGTTTGCCTCGGGTACTGGGTCGCGGTTGGGGGCGGCGCCGATTCAGGCCGCGTCTGCGACGAGACCGACCTGTTCGAGCTTGGCCGCCAGGATGTCGCGGTCGAAGGGCTTCATGATGTACTCGTCTGCCCCGGCGCGGAGTGCCCGGGCGATCGCCCCGACATCGTTCTCGGTGGTGCAGAACAGGACCTTCGGGACCGTCCCCCCCTCGCTCTGGCGCAGGGCCTGGAGGAAGGTGTAGCCGTCCATGTTCGGCATGTTCCAATCGAGCAGGATCGCGTCCGGCATGCTGGCCGCGCAGACTTCGAGTGCGGCGCTGCCGTCCTCGGCCTCGCTCACATTGATGCCGAGGGCCTCGATGATCCGCCGCGCGACCTTCCGGATCACCGCGGAATCGTCGACCACCAGGCAGGTCGTCTCGTGTGGCGCTTTCATAGCCCCTCCTTCACGCCGCCTTCGCGCCGGCAGCGCTGAAGCCGAGGAGCGCGTCCACGTCGAGGATCACCAGGAGGCGGCCGTCGAGGCGGTGGACGCAGGTGGCGAGGTTGCGCCAGCGCGGATCCAGGTTGATCGGCACCGCCTCGCGGCTGTCGCTGCCGAGCTTCAGCACCTCGCCGACGCCGTCGACCACGAGCGCGAAGGTCTCGCCGCCCTGCTCCAGGCCGATCGCCATCTTGGGATTGGCCTTCTCGTCCTGCACCACGGCATCGGGCAGGCCCAGGCGTCGGCGCAGGCACACGGCCGTGACCACGCGGCCGCGCAGGTTCAGCAGGCCGACGATCTCGGACGGCGCCAGCGGCACCGGCGTCACGCCGGAGGGGACGAACACGTCGTGGACGCGCTCGATCGCCAGGCCGAACAGGGTGTCGCCCACGAAGACGGTGACATAGTCGTCGGTGGGGCCGGTCTCGGCGCCGTTGGCATTGGCAGCCTGCATCAGAACTCTCCGGGTTCGATCGTCGTATGGCGGGCGGTGCCGGGATCAGGCGGCTTGAGAGACATCCGTGGCGCTGATCTCGGCCAGGGCCGCGATCAATCCGCTGCGGTCGAACTTGGCCACCAGGTCGCTGATCGCCAGCGCCCGGGCCCGCTCCACCGCCTCGGCGCCCACCGACCCGGTGAGGCCGATCACCGGCAAGCCGGCGAGGCGCGGCTCGGAAGCCCGCATGGCGGCGACGAGGTCGAAGCCGCTGCGGCCCGGCATCTCGAGGTCGGTGACCACGATCTCGATCCGGGTCTCCGACTGGAGGAGTGCCAACGCGGCCTCGGCGCTCGCCGCGGTGATGACCTGATAGCCCGCGGCCTTCAGCACCGGGCTCAGCATGTCGCGGAAGAAGGCCGAGTCGTCGACCAGCAGGAGCGTCGAGACCTGCTCCGACTTCTTCGGGCCGCGCGCCCAGTCGTCGTAGGCGAGCGGCAGGAAGTGGGCGATGTTGATGATGTCGGTGGCGCGGCCACGCAGCACCGCCGAGCCGATCAGGTCCGAGCGGTCGGCCGCGATCTCGATGTCGAGGCGCTCCTCGACGATGTCGACGATCTCGTCGACCACGAGGCCCATGGCGCGCTCCCCGTCGGAGAACACCACCAGCGCCTGGGTGCCTTCGGAGCGGATCGTGATCGCCGAGTCGGCCGGGACCAGCGGCATCAGCCGGCCGCGGTACTGGATCAGCGGACGGCCGCCCAGCCACTCGACCTTGTCGCACTCGATCTCTTCGAGGCGGGTCACCAGGGAGAGCGGCACCGCCTTGAAGCTGCCCTGGCCGCCCTTGAACACCAGGAGCGTGGTCTTGGAGTCGATGCCGTCGGACATCTCCGCCTCGGCGTCGGGATCGGCATGGCTGTTGCTGCCCTGGACGCCCTGGGCGACCTGCCGGGCCACGCCGTTGGGATCGACGATCAGCACCACGGCGCCGTCGCCGAGGATCGTGTTGCCGGCAAACATCGGAATGTGCCGCAGCTTGGCCGACATCGGCTTCACGACGATCTCCTCCGTGTGGAAGACCTCGTCGACCAGAATGCCGAAGCGCTCGCGCCCGACCTGGGCCACCACCACGAAGCCCGCCTGCGTCGCCTCCTCGCTCGTGTCGGCCGATTGTCCGAGCAGGCCGGTGAGCGACACGATCGGCAGCAGCCGCTCGCGCAGGCGCAGCACCGGCGAACCGTTGATGCGCTCGACCCGCTGCGCCCCGGCATCGACCCGCACCAGTTCGAGCACGGCCACCTGCGGCAGCGCGAAGCGATGCTCGCCGGCGCGCACGATCAGGGCGGCCACGATGGCCAGGGTCAGCGGGATCTTGATGGTGAAGGTGGTGCCGCGGCCCGCCGTGGTGGCGATGTCGATGATGCCGCCGATGGTCTCGATGTTGGTCTTGACCACGTCCATCCCGACGCCGCGGCCCGACACCGAGGTCACAGCCGCCGCGGTCGAGAACCCGGCGTCGAAGATGAACTTGGCGACCTGCGCGTCGGTCATCCGCTCGACATCGGCCTGGGCCGCCAGTCCGCGCTCCACCGCCTTCCTGCGGATCGCCGCGAGGTCGAGGCCCTTGCCGTCGTCGGCGATCTCGATCGTGATCGTGCCGCCCTCGTGGTAGGCGGCGAGGCGGATCGTGCCGCGCGCCGGCTTGCCCGCCGCGATGCGCCCGGCGGTCGACTCGAGGCCGTGATCGGCCGAGTTGCGGACCATGTGGGTCAGCGGGTCCTTGATCACCTCGAGGACCTGCCGGTCCAGCTCGGTCTCCGCGCCGACCATCACGAGGTCGATCTGCTTGCCCAGTTCGGCCGAGAGGTCACGCACGACCCGCGGCAGCTTCTGCCAGGCACTGCCGATCGGCTGCATGCGCGTCTTCATGACGCCTTCCTGCAGCTCGGCGGTGACGTGGGACAGGCGCTGGAGCGGAACCTTGTAGCTCGAATCCTCGTGCCGGCGGGCGATCTCGAGGAGCTGGTTGCGGGTCAGCACCAGCTCCGAGACCATGGTCATCAGGTGCTCGAGCGTGTCCACATTCACGCGGATCGTCTGGATCTTCCCGGCCGCCGTCGTCTCGGTGGCCACCACGGCCTCGGCGTCACCCGCCGGCTCTGCCCTGCCCGACTCGGGCTCGGACGACTCGGGCTTGGCCGCGGCGGGCTTGGGCGCAGTGGCCTTGGCGACCGCGGGCTTGGCGGCCTCGACCTTCGGCGCCTCGACGGGAGCCGGGGCCGGCGCGGCGAAGTCGGCCTCGCTCGGGCCCGGGGCTGCCAGGAAGGCCGCCTCCAACTCGTCCAGGGTCACCTCGCCCAGCTTCGGCTCGCGGGAGACCGGATCCGGCAGCACCGGCTCGGGCGCGGGGGCCGGTGCCGCCTGGGGCTCGGGCTCGGCCGAGGCCAGGCGCTCCAGCTCGGAAATCAGGTCGTCGTCGGAGCCCGCCGGCTCGGTGCCGGTGGCTTCCAGGTCGGCTAGGATCGCCTTCAGCCGGTCCAGGGTCGAGAGAATCACCGTGACCGATTCGGAGGTGGCGGGCAGGCCGTCCCGGAAGCGGCCCATCAAGGTCTCGGCGGCGTGCGCCAAGGCCTCGAGGCGCGGAAGGCCGAGGAACCCGCAGGTTCCTTTGATCGTGTGAACGAGTCGGAAGATATTCCGAAGTATCGTCTGGTTATTCGGATCCTGCTCGAATCGAACCAATTCAGCATCGACCGTGTCGAGGTGCTCCCCGCTCTCGGTCAGGAACTCACGAAGCAGGTCGTCCATCGGCGATACTCGTTACACGAAGAGGCTCTCGCGTAACGTACTTACTCGCGCGGGGTTAGGGAAGCGTTTCAATCCCCTCCCCACCCCGTGGTTTTCCAGTTTTTTAGGCGAGCGCGGTGCCGGAATCTTCGTCACCGGCCTCCGCGGGCGCAGCGATCACTGTCGGCGAGGCCGTGATCGTCACTTCATCACCTTCGATGGCGAATCGCACATCCATGGCGGCGGCCTGCGCCACGAGGCCGGCGTAGAACGGCAGGATGGCGTGGGCGTCGACGGTGCCGCTCTCCGGGCTGCCGGCCATCAGCTCCTCGACATGGGGCGGGATGCGGGCATGCGAGCCCTTGGCGGTGAGCACGAGGGTCGGCGCCTCGCCGTCGCCGGAGACGGTGACGTCGATCAGGCCGCCCCGCGGGATCGCCGAGGTGGCGATCATCACGAGGTTCAGGAGCAGCTTGACCTTGTTCTTGGGGAACAGGGCCTGCGGCGCGCTCCAGGCCAGCTTGGTCTTCTCGTCGCTGAACATGCCCTTGGCCACGCTCTCGGCGTCGGCGAGGTCGATCGAGGCGCCGGCGGAGCCGGCCGCCCCGAAGGCGATCCGGGCGAATTTCAGCCGGGCCGAGGCCTGCCGTGCGCTCTTGCCGATCAGTTCGAGGGCGAAGACCCGCATCGATTCGTCATCGTCGTCCTCCAGCACTTCCAGCCCGTTCACGATCGCGCCGACGGGGCTGATCACGTCGTGGCAGACGCGGGAGCAGAGCAGGGCGGCGAGGTCGAGGCCGTCGAGAGTCAGGCGGGGTGCGTTCGGGGAGGACATGCTGCGCTCCGGGCGGGCGGATCTGGGGGCGAATCATCTGCGGGTCGGCCCGTCGCGTCGGAGCCGCCGATCCTTGGCCGCCCGGTTGGCGGTCGAGTCCCCGCGAAACACGCCGCGCGGCCCGGCGGCCGGGCCGGGGGCGATGGACCGGTCCGCACGGATAAACGCCACGGTCGCCTTTGAAAAGCGTTACCGGGCGGTTCGGCAGGCAGCTCCATGGGTAGCTTGGCGGGCAGCTTGGAAAGCCCCGTGCCGGCCGCGCCCGGATCGGTTAGGATGCCGGCCATCGTGCCGAGGGCGACGCGGATCGTGCGCCGTCCCGGAAGCCAGACGCGATCGGGTGCAGCGCGCGACTGGTGCAACGCGCTCGCTGACGCCGAACCGGTCTCCGCTTCGGCGGCCAGCGCTTTAGGGAGGATCGGCGTGAGACGCGAGACCACCGGTCGAAGCGGAAGCTCCATCGCCCAGGCGCGCGCCGGCATTCCCACAGAGCCGATCCGGGTGGACGCGCCCGGACGGCCGCGCTGACGACGGCCCGGCCGATGCAGCCCGAACCGACCCTGCGCGACAGCCTGCGCCCCAGCCTTCGGCCCGCCGATCCCGAGACCGCCCGCGCGCGGCTCGCCGAGATCGAGCCGGCCCTCCCGGAGGGTTTCCTCACCCCGACCTGCCGCACCCTGCTGCTCGGGCTCGCCGACCATTCGCCGTTCCTGTGGCAGGCCGTCACCCGCGCGCCGGAGCGGCTCGTCGCCCTGATGGCGCAGCCGCCGGGCGCCGCCAGCCGGGCGATCATCGAGCGGCAGCGCGCGGTCGGCGGGGCCTGCGGGGCCAACCCCGACCTCGCGGAGGTGGCCCGCCAGCTCCGCAGGAACCGCGAGGCGCACGCCCTCCTGGTGGCGCTGGCCGATCTCGGGGGCTGCTGGGACCTCGACACGGTCGTCCGGGCCCTGTCCGACTTCGCCGACGCGTCGGTGAGCGCGGCCACCGACGCGCTGCTCCGGCAGGGGATGGCAGCCACCCGGTTCCGGCCGCAGGACCCGGGGGCGCCGCAGGTCGGCTCCGGGCTGGTGATCCTGGCGCTCGGCAAGCATGGCGGGGCCGAGCTGAACTATTCCAGCGACATCGACCTCGTCGTCTTCTACGAGGCCGAGCCCGCCGCGGCCGCCACCGGCGGCGACCCCAAGGCGTTCTTCGTCAAGCTGGCGCAGGGCCTCGTGAAGCTCCTGTCCGAGCGCACCGCCGACGGATACGTCCACCGGATCGACTACCGGCTGCGCCCGGACCCGGGCTCGACGGCGGTGGCGCTCTCCACCGGCTTCGCCTTCGACTACTACCAGACGCTGGGCCAGAACTGGGAGCGCGCCGCCTTCATCAAGGCCCGGCCGATCGCCGGAGACATCCCGGCCGGCGCGGCGTTCCTGGCCGACCTCGCGCCGTTCATCTGGCGCCGGCACTTCGACTTCGCGGCCATCGCCGAGATCCACGCGATGAAGCGGCAGATCCACCTGGTCCGCGGGCACGACACGATCACGGTGGCGGGCCACGACATCAAAATCGGCCGCGGCGGCATCCGGGAGATCGAGTTCTTCGTCCAGACCCAGCAGCTCGTGTTCGGCGGCCGCAAGCCCGCCCTGCGGGGGCGCCGGACCGTCGAGATGCTGTCCCGCCTCGTTGAGGAGGGCTGGATCGACGCGCGAGCCCGGGACGAGCTCACGGAGGCCTACGGGTTCCTGCGCACCCTCGAGCACCGGATCCAGATGATCCGCGACGAGCAGACCCAGCGCCTGCCGACCGGGGATGCGGCGCTCGACGCCCTGGCCCTGTTCGCGGGATTCGACACGCGGGCGGCGTTCGAGGCGGCGCTGCTGCACCAGGCCGGCCGCGTCCAGGCCCATTACGCCCTGCTGTTCGAGGCGGCGCCCGGGGATGGGGCGCCGGAGGACGCCCTGGTCTTCGGCGAGAGCGAGGCCGACCCCGCCACCCTGGAGGCCCTGGCGGCGTTCGGGTTCCGCGATCCGCGGCCGGCCTGGGAGACCGTGCAGGGCTGGCATGTGGGCCGCCGTCCGGCACTGCAGACAGGCCGGGCGCGGGAGATCCTGACGGAGTTGCTGCCGAGCCTGTTGCGGGCGCTCGGCGGCACGAACGATCCGGACGCGGCCCTGCTCACCCTCGACCGGGCCTTCGCCCGGATGCCGGCGGTGGCGGAGCTGCTCGCCATCCTGCGCTCGCACGCGCGTCTACGCCTGCTGTTCGCCGACATCCTGGGGACCTCGCCCCACCTCGCCGACACGGTCAGCCTCAGCCCCCACGTCCTCGACACCGTGCTCGATCCCGACTTCGTGGCGCCGGTGCCGGGTCCCGAGCAGGTCAGCGACCAGTACCGGGCGCTGGTCGGGCAGCCGGCGAGTCACGAGGAGCTTCTGGACCGGTGCCGGGACGCCACCCGGCAGATGGCCTTCGTCACGGGCGCGCGGCTCCTGTCCGGCCTGATCACGCCGCGCCAGGCCGGGGAGGCCTATTCGGCCATCGCGGAGGCGACGGTCACGCTGAACCTGGAGGCGGAGGAGCGCCGGTTCGCCCAGGACCACGGCGCCGTGCCGAAGGGCCGGTGCTGCGTGCTGGCGCTCGGCCGGCTCGGATCCCGGCAGCTCAGCGCGGTCTCCGACCTCGACCTCGTGTTCCTGTACGATTTCGATCCGGAGAACCGGATGAGCGACGGCCCGCGCCCGCTGGACGCGGTTGTGGCCTATAACCGCCTGGCCCAGCGGCTCTACGCGGCGCTGACCACCGCCACACGCCGCGGTCGGCTCTACGCGGTCGACCTGCGCCTGCGGCCCTACGGCAGCCACAGCCCGCCCGCCGTGCAGCTGAACGGCTTCGCGACCTATCAGCGCGAGGCGGCCGAGCCTTGGGAGCACATGGCGCTGACCCGGGCCCGGGTGGTGGCGGGCGATCCCGAACTCGGCGCGGCCGTGATGGCGACCATCGCCGAGACGATCGCGCAGCCGCGCGATCCCGCCCAGGTCTGCGCCGCGGCCGGAGAGATGCGCCGGCTCGTCGCCGAGGAGCGCGGCCATGCCGGGCCCTACGACCTCAAGCTCGCCCCCGGCGGGTTGTTCGACCTCGATTTCCTCGCCCAGTCCATCGTGCTGAGCCACCCGCCGGTCCAGTCCGACGGCCTTGGCCTCTCGGGGGAGACTGTGCTCCGGAAGGCCGGCGCGCGCGGGATCCTGCCCGCCGCCCTGACCGAGCCCCTGGCCGAGACCTACGGCTTCCTCGACGCGGTCTACCAATGGCAGCGGCTCGTGATGGCCGATCCCGGCTCCGACCCGTCCGACGGGGCCGCCCGGCAGATCGCGAAGGCAGTGGGCCTGCCGGATGCCCGCAGCCTCGCGGCGGAGCTGCATCGCCACCGGCGCCGGACCTGCGCGCTGCTCGCCCGGATCAAGCGGACGGCGATCGGCCCATCCCCGCGATAAGGCTTCGCCCGGCGCCGACGCGCTCAGGCGGCCCGGACGTTCCTGAGGAACTGATCGATCTCCGCGTGCAGCGCGCGGGACTGGACGGCCAGATCGTCGGCCGAGGTCGCCACGGCCTTCGCGGCGTGACCGGCCGCGCTCGCCGAGCGGGCGACCTCGGAGATGTCGGCGGTCACCTTGTCGGTCCCGCCCGAGGCTTCGGACATGCTGCGCACGATGTCCTGCGTGGTGACGCCCTGATCGTCGATTGCGCCGGCGATGCGCGTCGTCACGCCGCCCATCGCGTGGATCTGAGCGGTGATGTCCTGAATCGCCTCGGCGGCACTGTTGGTCGCGCACTGGATGGCGTCGATCTGACGGCCGATCTCGTCGGTGGCCTTCGCGGTCTGCCCGGCCAGCTCCTTCACTTCGGCCGCCACGATGGCGAAGCCCCGTCCGGCTTCTCCGGCGCGGGCCGCCTCGATCGTAGCGTTGAGCGCCAGGAGATTGGTCTGGCCCGCGATGGTGGAGACCAGGCCGACCACGTCGCCGATCCGGGTTGCGGCGGCGGAGAGCGCCGCCATGATCGTGTCGGTGCGGGAGGCGGCCTGCACGGCAGAGGACGACAGCCCGGCCGCATGCGCGACCTGCTGGCCGATTTCCTGCACGGTCGAGCCCAACGCATCGGCGGCGGCTGCCACGGCGGTGACGTTCCCGCCGGTCCGTTGCGCGGCGTCCGCGGCGCTGGTGGAGCGCAGCGCCGTCCCCTCCACGGCCGCCTGCATCGTGCCGGACGAGGCCTGCAGGCCGGCCACGGCTTCGGCCACGTGGGCGACGATACCCCCGACCGAGCGCTCGAACCGGTCGGCGAGGTCGTGCAGCATGGCGCGCCGCGCCTGCTCCTCGCGCAGGCGCGCGGCTTCGGTGGCCTCGAGCTGCTGTGCCGCCTCGTCCCGGGAGGTGTCGCGGATCGCCACGACGGCGCGGGCGATGGCGCCGATCTCGTCCCGGCGCTGCGCGGCCGCCAGGGCGACGCTGGTGTCACCCACCGCCAGGCGGGTCGTCTCGCTGGTCAGGCGCACCAGCGGCCGCGCCAGAGTCCCGGCGAGCCACCACGCCGTGAGCGATCCGAGAAGGACGGCGCCGCCGCTGAGCCCGAGCATCGCCCAGATCTTCCACGCCGTGGCCTCGCGGGTCGCCTGCATCTGAGCCCGGGTATCCGCGGCGGCGAGCGCCACGGCTTCGTCGAACCGGGTCCGCAGCCGTCGGCTCTGCTGGACCATGCGCTCGTGAACCGGGATCTCCCGGGCCTGCCGGATGCCGAGCAGAAGCTCGGCATCGTCACGCCACTGGCGGGCATCCGCCTCCGCGTTCCGGGCCAGGACCTGCATCGGTCCGGACAGGGCGATCTCGTTCAGGCGCCCGAGCAGGGTCGCCACCTGAGCGCTCGCCCCGGCGAACTCCGTCTGGATCGGCGCCATGTCGAGGAAATCGGTCATCGCGCTCACCCGCGCGACCAGGCTTTCGGCCCGCAGGAACTGATCCCGGGCGGCGCGACTGGTCTCGGCCGCCTCGGTGGTGCGTTCCGAGAGCCGCGAGAGGTCGCCGACCGCTCCGAGGCCGACGAAACCGGTGATTCCGGCCAGGAGTCCGGCGAGGAGCATGAAGGCAAGCAGCGGGAGCAGGATCTTGTAGCGGATGGACATGGTGACTTTCCGGTTTCCCGCTCAGAACAACATCGCGCAGTGTGACGTCCGATTTTTGAATCGCGACGATGGAGAGCGAAGATCTGGATCGATGGTCGAAACGCGATTCCAGGACGACGCATCGAGGCGGCGCTCTGGCGCAGAGTCCAACCGCAAGCGGGCGGGCTCGCCTCAAGCCTGTTTGATGCGACGCGCCCGCTGGCGCCGGACCGATATCCGCTGCGGCGGCAGCGGGCGCCCTAGTTGGGCAGGTTCGGCAGTGCGGTCCGGGTCTGCTCCGCGGTCAGGGAACGCAGGAAGGCGATCACGTCCGCACGCTCTTCCTGGCTCAGCTTGAGCGGCTTCATCAGGGGCGACTTCGAAGGCCGGTCGAGACCACCGGTCACGTAGAACGCCACGATCTCCTCGAGGTTGGCGAACTGGCCCGCATGCCCGAAGGGTGCCCGGTAGGTCAGGTTGCGCAGCCCCGGGGTCTTGAACGCGTGCTGCGCCAGCGGGTTGTCGGGCTCGACGGCCGCCCGGCCGATATCGGTCGTCGGGATGCCGAGATCGTGGAACTTGTTGTCGGTGAAGTTCCAGCCGGTATGGCAGGCGGAGCAACCGGTCTTCCCGGTGAACAGGGCGAAGCCACGCTGCGCCGCCGGCGAGATCGCGGCGTCATCGCCCTCGATCCAGCGGTCGAACGGAGCCCATTCCGCCACGACAGTCCGTTCGTAGGTGGCGATCGCCCTCAGGAGATTGTCCTGGGTGATGCCGTCTCGCGGGAACTGCGTGACGAACCAAGCCCGGTACTCCGGGATCCGCTCGAGTGTCGCGATGATCTCGGGGAACTTGCCGTCCATCTCGGCTTCGGCCGTGATCGGTCCCATCGCCTGCATCTCCAGGCTCGGAGCACGCCCATCCCAGAACAGCGTCGGGATCCAGGCCGCGTTCAGCAGGGTCGGCGCCTTGCGGGCAAGCGGCGCGTTGGCCGACCCGATCGCCCCGGGGACAGGAACCTCGAAGCCGAATGACGGATTGTGGCAGCTCGCACAGCTGAGATTCTGCTTCCCGCTCAACCGCGGGTCGAAGAACAGCATCTTGCCGAGGGTCGCGACCTGCGGCGAGAACAGCGCATCCTCCGGGAACGCAATTGCCGTCGGCCTCTTATATTGACTTTTGATTACATCCAGCTCTGCTGCATTCAAACCCGTAAATCCGATAATTTTTAGCAAAACCATCGAAATACCGAATATAATAATCGATCTCATATCGCATCCAGACCAAATCCCGTCGCCTGCCGTAACAACACCTCTGTCGGAGGCGCAAGTTTGGGGGCTGATTCTACGTGACTCTATCAGATCTCAGTTCGATTTTTCTTAAGAAGTCACGATACGGCTGCCTTTCTTCTGCGCGCCATCGCGAGACGCAGGGCGTCCCGATCGCGCCGGGAAAGACCCGCGCTCGAATCGCCGGCATCCGCGAAGGGCTGGGTGGGGCCGGGTCGGGCCGGGCTGGCCGTCGGCCGTCCCCCGATCAAGACGACGCAACGGAACCGTTTGCCGGCCCGAACCGTCGACAATCTCAACCCGCTCGGGCATGCAGGCGGGGGCGGGAGGCGACATGACGGGCGCGGCGATGTTTTCGGGGCCTGAGCGCGAGCGGATCGCCGCGGTGCTCGCCGAGATCGCCTGCGCCGCCGGTGAGGTGCTGCGGCGCTATCATCGCGGTCCCTGCCCCCACGCCCTCAAGCCCGACGGATCGCCGTCGAGCGCCGCCGACGTCGAGGCCGAGGCCTTGATCGTCGCGGCTCTGGCCGCCCGCTTCCCCGGGATAACCGTCGTCGCCGAGGAGAGCACCCCGGCATCCGAACTCGCGGTGCGGCCGTCCCAGAACTTCTTCCTGGTCGATCCTCTGGACGGCACCCGCGACTTCCTGGCCGGGACGCCGGATTACTCCGTCAACATCGCCCTGGTCGCCGGCGAGCGCCCGGTGGCGGCCGCCCTCGTCGCCCCCGGCCTCGGGCGGGCCTGGTGGGCCGGCGCGGCCACCGTCGAAGGCCCCGTGATCGACGGACGCCCCGGCGCGGGCAGTCCGGTGCAGGCCCGTCCGGCGCCGCGCAGCGGACTCGTCGCCCTGGGGAGCCGGCGGCACGGCGATCCCGAGACCGCGACGTGTCTCGCCGCCCTGCCCGTGTCGGAGACCCGCCAGACCGGATCCGCGCTCAAGTTCGGGTTGATCGCGGCCGGCGAGGCGGATGTCTACGTCCGCTGCGGGCCGACCATGGAATGGGACACGGCCGCCGGCGACCACATCCTGGCGGCGGCCGGCGGCTGCGTGGTGGTCCCCGGTGGCGGCCCGATCCGGTACGGCTGCTACCGCGAAGGCTACCGCAACGGGCCGTTCGCGGCCCTGGGCGACCCGGACCTCGCCGCCGGCCTCGCGCTGCCGGCCCCCGGGCCCGCCCGGCCGGTGCGGACGCGCCTCACCGCGGCGCATCCTTGAGCGGTTCATCCTTGAGAGGCGGGGCCTTGAGCGGCGGGTCCCGAGTCGGCATGTCCAGCTGGTCCTGCAGGCCGGGCCAAGCCGCCTCCGCCTTGCGGACCAGTTCGGGCGCAGCCAGGAACCGGTCGCGTCGGGCCGCATCCCGGAACAGGTAGAGGCGCTCGCCGATGACGGCGAAGACGAGCGGGTCGGCATCGACAAGGCGCCCATCCAGGATCCCGGCGGCGTCGAAGCCGCCGAGCCGCGGGGCGTAGACCTCCGGGTTGTCCCGGAAGGCCGTCCTGTCGGCACCGTTGGCGAAGCGCCAGACCTGGCCGCCCCACGACAGCTCGAACCGTGCGGCGCCGGCCCGCGGCCCGTCCTTGAGGAAATAGCTGACCGGGTCGAACCCTTGGAGCGCCAGCAACTCGATCGCCGCCGTGTCTCCCGGCTCTGCCGCCGTCGGCGCGCCGCCCATCAGGGCGGCGGCGAGCGCCAGGACCGGCACCAAGCCGGAGCGTGCCGCGTGGAGGCGCCGGCGCCCGGGACGCGGCGCGTGGAGCGAGGCCGGAGCGGGAGCGGCGTCAGGGCACGTTAACCACATCTTGCGGTTTTCCTCAGAAGCTGGTCCGACGTATCGATCCGCGCCGCCCCGGATCGCGGGCCCGTCCTCGAGCGGATCCCGGTCGCGGGTGCGGCCGAGACCGGCTCATGTCCGCGGCGGCCAGGATCCGCCGCGGAACCGTTAAAGCATCGCCCGAACGATGGTCACCGGCTTTCGGACGATGCGGAGTCTCAAGACCGGCGGCATCGGCCTGGATCCGATGCTGCCGTCGAACCGGGCGAGGAGGCAACGATGACGGCACGAGACGAGCGCGGCACCCACCGCCGCCACCTGCTCCGCGCGGGCCTCGGCCTGGCGCTGGGCGCGCCGCTGGCGGGTTTTTCCGGAGTCGGCGCGGCGCTGGCCCGCGGCGAGGACCTGGACACCCCCGAGACGTTCCGCCCCGGCGAGATCGTGGAATCGGGCCATCGCTTCTTCGGGTCGGTCTCCCGCGGCCTCGCACTCACCGTCGAGGAGGCGGGGCGGCGCTGGGGCGAGCCGAACGGCTACATCCTCGGGCAGGAGGGCGGAGGTGCAGTGGTCGCCGGCGTCCGCTACGGCGAGGGCACGCTCTACACCCGCAACGCCGGCCAGCGCCGCGTCTACTGGCAGGGGCCCTCGGTGGGCTTCGACGTCGGCGGCGACGGCGCCCGCACCATGATGCTGGTCTACAACCTGCCGAACGTGCGCGAGCTGTTCCGGCGCTTCGGCGGCGTCGACGGCTCGGCCTATCTGGTAGGCGGCTTCGGCATGACGGCGGTCGTGAGCGACCGTATCATCGTGGTGCCGATCCGCAGTGGCGTCGGCGCGCGGCTGGGGATCAATGTCGGCTATCTGAAGTTCACCCGGGAGGCGACCTGGAACCCGTTCTGATTGATGGGTGGAGCTTGATTTCGCCCCGGCGACCGACCTGGGTTAGACTGATCCTGGGCCGGGTCTTCCGGCCGTCTGCGCGGGCCGTCCCCTCGTGATCGAAACCGTGATGATCTTCGCGCTGGGATTCCTGGCAGCGAGCCTGTGCGGCCTTCTGCTGCTCCCGGCACTCAACGCGCGCGCCGCGCGCCTGGCGCGGCGGCGGGCGGAGGCGCGGCTGCCGCTGTCGCCGGCCGAGATCGCCGCGGAGCGGGATTTCCTGCGCGCGCAGTTCGCCGTGCAGCAGCGGCGCCTGGAGCGCCGGGTCGAGACCGTGCAGGCCAAGCGCCATGCGGATCTCGCGGCGATCGGTGCCGGCGCCATGCGGGCGGCCGCCCTCGCCCGGGACGTGGCGGCCCGCGACGGCGAGATCGCCCAGGCGCAGGCCAAGACCCGGGAGCTCGAGACCGAGCTCACCAGCGCCCGCGAGGACGGCACTGCGAGCGTCGCTACGCTCCGCGTCCTCGAGGAGGCGCACGCGGACCTGCTCGACAGCCTCCTGGCGGTCCGACAGGGCCGGCACGCCGACCAGGCGCCGCCCGGCAATGCCGACGCGAATCCCGTCGCCCTGGCGGTGGAGCGCGACGACCTGCGGGCCAGCCTGAAGGCCGCCGAGGAAGCCCTCGCCCAGACGCTCACGGATCGCCAGGGCGGCGTCGAGCGGGAGAACGCCGACCTGCGCAGGCGGATCTCGGAGGTCGCCGACGCCCTCACCGGCCAGGACCGGATGCCCAGGGCGGCCTTTCCCGCCCCCCAGCCCGAGCGCGTCTGATCGGAGCGCAAAGCCCGATCGCCGCTCAGAAACGTTCGCTGATTGCCTTGTTTCGACCATGCAAAGGCATCATCGCAACCGGGACTTTTCCCGACAGTCCTGCCTCCGAGAGATGGTACGTATCCCCATGCGCCTGAAGCCAATCCTTCTCGCCGTCGCGGCGGCTACCGCCCTGACGCTGCCGGCCGCGGCGCAGCAGTCGAAGCGCGGCAACGAGACCCTGAAGAAATACTGCACCGGCGATTATCTGACCTATTGCGGCAACCTCGCCCCTGACGACCCGGCCACCGACGCCTGCTTCCAGAAGAACTGGAAGAAGCTCAGCGAGAATTGCCGCCGGGCGATCGACGCGTACGAGGCCCAGCAGCAGCAGGACGCCCCGGCCAAGGGCAAGCAGGGCGCCCGCGGCACCAAGGAGCAGCGGGGCTGAGGCGAAGCCGCTTGCTGTGGCGGGTCCGCGCTCGCGCCGCCGCCCGCCAACCGCTAAGGTAAGGCTCCCGCCGGCCCTCGAGCGCCGGCGCCGAGCCCGCCGGACCCTCGCGCGATGTTGTCGTCTCCCGCCCTGAAGCTCCTCGCCGCTTCCGGCCTCATCGCCCTGGCGCTCGCCGCCTGCGGCCGACGCGGCTCCCTGGAGCCGCCGCAGACCGCGGCCCCGTCCCCGACCGCGCAGGCGGGCTCCGATGCGGTCGCCGGCCGCCGGACCCTGCCGGTCTCGGTCGGTCTCGGCGGCGGCGCGGAAGAGCCGACGGCCGCGGCCGTGCGGGCCGGGGACGAACTGTCCATCGCGGCGGTTCCGCCGGGCGGCACCGGGGCCCCGATCGAGACCGGCCGCGGCGCGAAGCGCGGCTACCGGATCCCCAAGGAGCCTTTCATTCTCGATCCGCTGCTGTAGACGGCTTTTTGCCGGAGCCCGCCTCCGCGCCTACGCCGTGTCGTCCCCCTCGTCGATGGGCGCCCCGCCGGCAGGCGGCCGGGATGTTTCACGGGAAACACCCCGCGCTCCGGCACGCAGGAGAGACACGGCCGAGATGCACCACTTCCACTATCGCGACGGTCGCCTGCAGGCCGAGGACGTCGATCTGACGGGCCTTGCCGCGGAGGTCGGCACCCCCTTCTACTGTTACAGCAGCGCCACCCTGGAGCGGCACTACCGCGTCTTCGCGGAGGCCTTCGCGGGCGACGACGCGCTGGTCTGCTTCGCCATGAAGTCGAATTCGAATCAGGCCGTGCTGCGGACGCTCGCCGCCCAGGGCGCGGGCATGGATATCGTCTCGGGCGGCGAGTTGCATCGGGCTCTCTCGGCCGGGGTCGACCCGGCCAAGATCGTATTCTCCGGCGTCGGCAAGACCCGGGACGAGATGGTGGCGGCGCTCCGGGCGGGGATCTTCTGCTTCAACGTCGAGAGCGAGCCCGAACTCGCCCAGCTGTCGGAGACGGCGGTCGGCCTAGGCCTGACCGCCCCCATCTCCGTGCGGGTCAACCCGGATGTCGATGCCGGCACCCACGCCAAAATCTCCACCGGCAAGTACGAGAACAAGTTCGGCATCCCGATCACCCGGGCCCCGGAGGTCTATGCCGCGGCCGCCGCCCTGCCGGGGATCGCGATCCACGGCGTCGACATGCATATCGGCAGCCAGATCACCGACTTGGCCCCGTTCGCCAGCGCGGCACGGCTGCTCGCCGACCTCGCCCGACAGTTGCTGGCGGCCGGCCATCCCCTGCGCCACATCGATTTCGGCGGCGGCCTCGGCATCCCGTACCGGGACGACAACGCCCCGCCACCCGACCCCGCCGCCCTGGCCGCGACCCTGCGTCCGCATTTCGCGCCGCTCGGCCTGCGCCCGGTCTTCGAGATCGGCCGGATGATTTCCGGCAATGCCGGGATCCTGGTCACCCGGGTGCTGTACGTGAAACAGTCCGAAGGGCGCACCTTCGTGATCGTCGACGCGGCGATGAACGACCTGATCCGGCCGACCCTGTACGAGGCCTATCACGGCCTGCGGCCCGTCGCAGAGCCGGGCGCGGACGCGCCCCGCATCGTCGCCGACGTGGTCGGCCCGGTCTGCGAGACCGGCGACTATCTCGCCCTCAACCGCGAGATGCCCGCGGTGCAGGCGGGCGACCTGATCGCCGTGATGAGCGCGGGCGCCTACGGGGCGGTCCAGGCCTGCACCTACAACACCCGCGCCCTCGTGCCGGAGGTGCTGGTGCGCGGCGACCGGGCCGCCGTGGTGCGCCCGCGCGTGAGCGTCGAAGCCCTCGTCGCCCTCGACCGGGTTCCGGACTGGCTGGCGTGACCGGCGCGCCGGCGGGCTCGCGGGCGGCCGGGGCGGGACCGCTGCCCCTGTCGATCTTCCTGATCGCCCGGAACGAGGCGGACCGGATCGGCGCCACCATCCGGGCGGTGCGCGACCTGACCGACGACCTCGTGGTGGTCGATTCGGGCTCCACGGACGGCACCCAAGCCCTGGCGGCCACGCTGGGCGCCCGGGTGATCCACAATCCCTGGCCCGGCTACGGCCCGCAGAAGCGCTTCGCCGAGGAGCAGTGCCGGCACGTCTGGCTGCTGAACCTCGACGCCGACGAGGTCGTTCCCGCCGAGCTGGCGGCCGAGATCCGCACCCTGTTCGCCTCCGGCGAGCCCGGCCGGGCGGCCTGGCGGATCGGCATCGCGGAGGTCTTTCCGGGCGAGGGCCGGCCCCATCCCTGGGCCTACCGGCTCACCCCGGTGCGCCTCTACCGCAAGGACCGGGGGCGCTACGCGGCCTCCCCGGTGCACGACCGGGTCGCCCTGGAGCCCGGGGTGAAGCCCGGCCGCCTCCGCGGGGTGATCCACCATTTTTCGGTGCGCTCGCTCGGCGATCAGCTGGACAAGCTCAACCGCTATTCCGACCAGCAGGCGGACGACCTCGAGGCCCGGGGCGTGGTGATTCCCACCTGGCGCGTGTTCGTCGAGTTGCCGGGCAATTTCCTCAAGGCCTACCTCGGCCGACGCCACGTCGTGCGCGGCACCTACGGCTTCCTGACGGCCATGAACTACGCCATCTCGCGGCATCTGCGCATCGCCAAGCACTACGAACGCCGCCGCTGCACCGCCACCGGCCCGGATCGGGTTGACCCGCCCGATCCGACCTTCTAGAGCCAGAGCGCCGGAGACGTGGCCGAGCGGCTGAAGGCACTCGTTTGCTAAATGAGCATACCCCGAAAGGGGTATCGAGGGTTCGAATCCCTCCGTCTCCGCCATTCCTTCCTCAAGTCCTTGAGTTCAAAGTTCCTTAGGTTTCTCAAGAACCTACGGGCCGCCGAGTGGTACACACGGGTGGTCCACCTATGATTCTCCCAATACCTCGTCCCTGGCGACACCCC
Organism: Methylobacterium sp. CM6246; assembly: GCF_054818005.1. Taxonomy (NCBI): domain Bacteria; kingdom Pseudomonadati; phylum Pseudomonadota; class Alphaproteobacteria; order Hyphomicrobiales; family Methylobacteriaceae; genus Methylobacterium; species Methylobacterium sp. CM6246. The sequence goes on along the minus strand of NZ_JBTXKY010000001.1, from coordinate 1,053,949 downwards.
GCGACCGGTACGTATTGGTTCCGAAGACGCGTCCCGAAAGACCTGCAGCTCCTTCTCGGACGTACGGAGGAAAAGGCCTCCCTCCGCACCAAGGACCCCGCGACGGCGCGTCGGGTGCACCTCGAGAAGTGCCGGGAGGTTGAGGAGCGATGGGCGCGGCTCAGGGCAGGCGCGGCGGCCCTCGTCCAATCGACCGGACAGGCCGGGACCGCGGCAATCGCGAAGGAACCGTCATATCCGATCCATTCCTTCGAACCGGAGTCGACCATCCCCGTGGGAAGACCGCCGGAACGGCAAGTCGAGCCCGCCCGGCGGATCGTCCCCTGGCGTCCGGTCTTCGCGGCCTATGCCGCGGAGGCGAGGTTGGCGCCGTCGACGGTCAAGCGACGGTCGGGGGTCATGGCCGCGCTCGAGTAGCGCCTCGGAAGCGACGATCTGGCGGGGGTCACGGGGGAGGAGCTGTTCGACTGGAAGGATGCGCTGTTGGCATCGGGTCTGGCGCCCGGGACCGTGCGCGACGCCTATCTCGGTGGCATCAAGGCCGTGATGAACTGGGCCGTGGCGAACAGGCGCATTTCAGCGAACCCGGTCGAAGGCCTGTCCTTGAAGGTGCCGAAGCCCATCCGCCTGCGCGACCGCGATCTCACCGACGACGAAGCGCTCGTGATCCTCACGGCCGCAATTTCCCCATCGACCGGACGGATTTCGAGAGAGCATGCTGCAGCCCGACGCTGGATCCCGTGGCTGTGCGCGTACGGAGGGGCACGCGTCAACGAGATGACGCAGCTCCGAGGTTGCGACTTTCGGGTCGTTGACGGAATTCCGCTCATCCGCATCACCCCCGAAGCCGGTTCGGTGAAGACCGGCTTGAGGCGCGACGTACCGGTGCATCCCCATCTCGTCGAGCAAGGTTTTCCGACCTACGTGCGCGAACGGGGAGATGGTCCTATCTTCTACGATCCGACGGCGGCGCGAAGCTGGACCTCCGCCCATCCTCTGTACAAGAAGATCGGCGAGCGCCTCGCGGCATGGGTCCGTTCGTTGGGGGTCGTCGATACGGGCGTCGATCCGAATCACGGGTGGCGGCATCGGTTCAAGACCGTCGGGCGTCGATCCGGCATATCGTCCGACATCCTCGACGCGATACAGGGGCATGCCCCGCGCACCGAAGGAGAGCAGTACGGACGCTACCCTCCGGAGCAGCTCTACGACGCGATCTGTCGTATGCCGCACTACCCCGTCGCATGATCCGCTCTCGGGTGCCTTCAGGACCTGCGACTCCATGTTTCCGGCAAGGCTCTGACTGCGAGACGCCCTACGGTTCGGGCAATCCACCTCTCTATGCCGGACGACCCGCAGCGCAGTGGCGCCGCAGGTATGGGGAGGGAGCTTCGCCCGGGATCTTGACGATCCGTACCGGACTTTCGCAACAAGTCAGATGGAAGTGCGGCGACGCGGGATGATCTGCTGGAGGCAATGGGTGGCTCTACGGCTCTCAAACTCATATCCGGGCCCGCAACCGGTGAGCGCCGACATGTATCGGTGCTGTTCGTCCTCGGCATCAACGTGGGCGCCTGGGTTTGGGACGGGCACTTCCTCGATCATTTTGCCGAAGCCGGTTTCGACGCCCATGCGGTGAGCCTTCGTGGGCACGGACGGAGTTGGGGCTCCGAACGCATCCGCGAGTGGACTGTGGCCGACTACGTCGATGATCTCTGCGAGGCGACAGGCCGCATACAGGGTTCGGTCGTCCTGGTCGGCCACTCCTTGGGAGATGCCGTCGTACAGAAGTTCGTACAACGTGGCGGGCGGGCCGCCGGCATGGCGCTGATGGCATCGGTCCCGCCATGGGGTCTGGCGCCGTCGACCTTCCGCATGGCGGCTCGGTCGCCCCGGATGCTCGTGGTCCTGCTGGAAATGTCTTCCGGCCAACGGCCGACAAACGGACAGGTCGAGCGGATGAACCGCACCATCAAGGACGCCACGGTCAAGCGCTACCACTACGACACCCACGACCAGCTCCGGGCGCACCTGCAGCTGTTCGTCGACGCCTACAACCACGCCCGTCGGCTGAAGACCCTGCGCGGCCTCACGACCTACGAGCATATCTTTCAGGTCTGGACCAACGAGCCCAAACGCTTCAGACTCGGTCCGTCACACCTCATCCCGGGACCATACAGGCGACCGTCTTCGGGGTCAGGTCATACGCCACGACAAGGGCGCGGCTACTTTCCTTCGACCTTTGGAGTTCAGCTCGTCCTTAGGCCGGCTCAGGAGGAGGCACGCGGCGTCGTTCGGGCGCTACCGTGAAAAATTCCTGCCACGAAGAATTCCTGCCAGAGTACAACCTCCGCCTGACGCATCAGCGTCCATGATGCACCATCACACGTCGGGACTGTACACCCTGAGTTCGGCTGGAAGCATTGCGGGTGCGATGCGCCGGCGCGCAGTCCATTCCTCGCGAACGAACTTCACGAGGGCCTCGCTGTGCCAACCCTGGAGAAGGCGGGGGACCGACGCCTGCAAGGGGGGATCCGGATTCTCAGCGCAGGAAGGCGCCCGGATCGAACCGGGCGCCTCGTCACAAGTCACCAGCGCTGATGCCAGCCGCCGCCGTGCCAGCCGATATGCCTGTAGCCGCCGTGCCATCCCCAGGGACGATGGAGGCCTACATGGCGATACCCACCCCATCGGTGCCAGCGCGGGCCGTACCAGCCAACCCGGCGGTAGCCGTAGAAGACCGGACGATAGACGACTGGGCGGTACACTATGTTCGGGCGGCAATATCCGTAGAATCCGCGGTGCCCTCCGATGCCGCAGCCGTCCCGTGCCTCGGCAGCCCCGGCGGTCGCAGCAATCGTACCAAGAGCGAGAACGGCCGCCCCAGCGAGTTTCATCCGCATTGGCATCTCCTCTATTGTGATAGATGCCAAATAAGCATATCTACTTTGCGGTTGCGATTGTATTCTGAGATTTTTGTTTCCTATTATGTCGGGAGACGCTCCTCTTGTTTCGCAATGTCAATGGCGAGGCGCCTGCCACGTCAGCCGAACTTGCTTGCCGTCCAGCGACCGCTGCAGGAAACAGGACCGGCGAGGTTCCAGCGCCCTGATCCGGCGGATGCTCGGAGTCGTCCCTTGACGGCGATGCTGGCCAGCCCGCTCTTGATCGAACCGACGATGCGGCCGTCGTCCGCGGCCCGTCCGGAGGCGTTGGTCATGCTGCCGCCCGGGTCGTCGACGGCGCCGTCACGACCAACGATAGGATATCGGTACGGCCCAGTGCAGCTGCCGCCATCGACGGTCGCGGAGACCGACCATCGCCCATCGAATTTGGTCTGAGCAGCGACTGGAGCTGGGGCGACGCACGCAATGGTCAAAGCCAGCGCGGAGATCTTCCAGTGGGGTGACATGGGCTCCTTCTCAGGACCGGCCCGTCAGGGGCGGCACGATGTCGTCGTCGTCCAGGGACAGATAGCGGACCATGAGTTCGCCCGTGGCCCGGGCCACGAAGTCCGCTATCGGCTCGCCGGCATGGGGCGGGATGAGTTCCGTCAAGCGCAGACCCCCGAGGGTCGCCATGAGTTCGGAACGTGCCATGCCGGACTCGACGGCTTCCTGGATGGCAAGCGCCTCGTATGCCTCCAAGGATATGCCCAGGCGCGTTGGCCCGGGTCGGTCGGCACACCCGGAAGAGGATCGGAGTCGATCCCAGGTTCGACCCGCTCCTCAATGGGCGTATCCTTATAGGGCACGGAGGGCTCGTCCGGCCCGAGCGGCCGCTCGTCCGGAACCGGTCGCGACGGCATCTCCGGAGAGATGTCACCTCCGGGAGTGGGGTCGGGCATACCGGGATTGGCCATTCGTGAGATCCTCCAGGGCCATTCGTGATGGATCGCCTACGGGCCAGACGCGCGCCCGGAGCGGCACGACGCCCGGCCCTGCGGCCATGCCGGACCTGATCGGGGAAATTCTTATGGCCCGGCACACCGTCGAAGCCGTCTCGCCGCTCGCCTCGGGGAGTCCGTCGATAGCGGAAAGATATATCCGTCATGCCGGCGCTCAATGATGCAGATGCATCATTTTTAAGGGCAACGATTTGGTATAATCGAACGTGATGGCGACGCCCGAGTGTCCTGCCCCTGCAGCACCCGCCCAGGACTTAGAACTCGGTGGGTGCCCGGACCGGGCATCCGGCGAGTTCCTCGAAGTCCCCGCCGTAGCCGAGGGCGACAGCCTTCCAGAAGGCCAGGCGCTGGTGGGATGCGCGTTCCCGCAGGTAGCTGTCCAGGGCAGCCCGGACCTGTGCGGCGAGGGGGGAGGGATCGAACGGTAGGCCGACCTCCTCGGCATCGGGTGTCGGCGCGGTCAAGACAGACCCAAGGCCGTAGCGAGCCGCTCCCGCGCCCGGCTCACCCGGCTTTTCACTGTGCCGACCTGGCAGCCGAGGATGGCAGCCGCCTCCTCGTGCCGGAGCCCGTCCACCGTCACCAGCAGCAAGGTCTCGCGTTGGTCCTCGGGAAGGGTCTCCAGCGCGCCCTGCAACTCGGAGAGGGCGATCCGATGCTCTTGGTCGGGTGCCGATGACAGCGTACCCGCGATGGCCCCGTCAACGTCCTCGATCTCGCGCCGCATGCGCTGGCTTTGGTTCAGATGCGTGTTGCGGAGGATCGTGAACAGCCAAGCGATGAGGTTCGTGCCGTCCTCGAACCGGAACCGGTGTTCCCAGGCCTTGAGCAGAGTCGCCTGGACCAAGTCGTCCGCTTGGGCGGCGGCGGCCGTCCGCACCAGGGCGAAGCGGCGCAGGCGCGGCACGAGGGCGATGAGTTCGTCGCCAAACGATTTTGTGACCTGTCGTTCCGCCTCGGCGTCGAGTAAGGCGGCACGGAGGCGAAGCAAAACCTGGCCGAGCCGCGTATCGTCTTCGACCGCATCTATTTCAGGGATGAGCTCATTCAGTTGCCGTCCGATTGCATCCTGGACGTGACGGGGCAATCCCTCGATCGGCGAAGGTTCGTCAGACATCGTTCTTAAGTACATGCAGGGGACTCGATCTTCATGCAGGCAACTACTGGTTGTATCAGCCCCTATACGATGGAGATCACAAAAACGGTTCTGACTGATCGATCACGTTCACGTCAATGATCCAAATATACCAATCGATCGCTAGTCTGCACTGGAACCCTCCTGTGCGGTGGCCTGTTACGGCTTGGCTTGATTCAGGCATTGGGAGGGTGGTCGAAGGTGACGGTTGGCGTCGACAGGCATGAGCTTCGGCAGATCATCGCCGGCCTCACCGAAGGGGTGATCCTGGTCGAGCCCGACCAGTCCATTGCCTACGCCAACGAGGCTGCCCTCGCGATGCATGGCGCTGAGACTATCGACGAACTTGGCGGGACGGTTGACGCCTACCGCGAGCGTTTCGCGCTTCGCTACCGCAACAACCACACCCCGAACCAGTATCCGATGGAGCGCGTCGTCTCCGGCGAGCGCTTCCACGACGTCATCGTCGACGTGAAGCGGACCGACCGGCCCGACGTCGACTTCGTCCATTCCCTGCGCAGCCTCGTCGCGACCGACCATGAGGGCAATCCGAGCTGTCTCGCGCTCATCCTGAAGGACGTCTCGGACCAGTTCGAGGCCGAGGAGCGCTTCGAGGCCACCTTCAACGCCAACCCGGCCCCGGCGGTGATCTGCCGGCTCTCGGACCTGCGCCACGTCAAGGTGAACCTCGGCTTCCTGGAGATGACCGGATACACCCGCGACGCCGTGATCGGGCGCAGCGTCTACGAGGTCGACGTGCTGGCCGGCGCCCGGAGCCGGGACCTGGCGATCAACCGGCTTAACCAGGGCGCCACGATCCCGCAGATGGAGGCATGCCTCGACCTGCCGGACGGCGGCACCCGCTACGTCATCGTCGCCGGCCAGCCGATGGAGTTGGGCGACGAACCATGCATGCTGTTCACCTTCGCCGACCTGGACCTGCGCCGGAAGGCGGAGACGGCATTGCGCCAGAGCGAGGAACGGTTCGCCAAGGCGTTCCGCCTGACGCCCGTGCCCACCTTGCTGGCGCGCGCTGACGGCTTCGCGGTCACGAGCACCAACGAGGCCTTCACCCGGGTATTCGGCTACGGAACGGACAAGGTTTCCGGGCGCTCGCCAGCGGATCTCGGCCTCTGGGTCCACGATGCCGCCCGGATCAAGTTCGAGACGGCGGTGGCGCGCACCGGTTACGTCCTCGGCCTGGAGGTCTGCCTCAGGCACGAGGACGGCACCAACTTCGATTGCCTGGTCTCGGCCGAGCGCGTGGAGATCGGCACCGAGACCTTCGCCCTCATGGTCCTGCAGGACATCACCGAGCGCAAGCGCAGCGAGCGCGAGCTGTTCGAAGCCATCGAAGCGGTGATGGCCGACACCTCGTGGTTCAGCCGCGGGCTGATCGAGAAGCTCGCCAACCTGCGCCGGCCCGGAGCCGACCACCAAGACGGCATTGTCCCGAACGTCACGGTGCGCGAACGACAGATCCTGGACCTGATCTGCCAGGGGCTCGGAGACGACGCCATCGCCGGGCGGCTCCACCTTTCCAGGAACACGGTGCGGAACCACTCCGCGTCGCTCTACCGGAAACTCGGCGTCCACAAGCGCTCCGAAGCGATCGTCTGGGGCCGCGACAACGGTTTTCCGGCCTCCGGCCCTGGCAAATAAAAACCTGCCAACTGGTACATCTGCATCATTGTTCGGCGGGATCGGCGGGCCACCTGACGGTTGCGTCAATCGTCCAGGCTTTGGAGAGCACCGTGAACGCCCAGAAGACGACGGACAGCTCAGAAAAGATCAGAGGCTCGATCGCGGAAGCCATTGGAAAGTTGGTCGGCGCCCCCAAAGTCGAGGCTGAGGGCAAGTCCCAGCAGAAATTACCGAAGTCCGCCGTGAAACCGGAGGCCACCCCTAAGCCCTAGCCTCGGTCAAGCGTCGCAGCCGACGAACACTCTTCGAACTGGAAAAGGACACATCTTATGGTTGATACGGATCGGATCACAGGCGCTGCCAAGGAGCTCGGTGGCAAGGTGCAGGGCACGGTGGGCGACCTCACCGGTTCGAAGCGGGACTCGGTAGAGGGCCGCGCCCGCGAGGCTCAGGGTGCCGCCGAGGACCTGTACGGCCAGGCCAAGGACACCGTGCGCGACGCCGCGGAGACAGTAGCCGACACGGCACGCGACCTCGGCGGCAGGGTCCGCGACACGGTCGGCAGCCTGATCGGGTCCGACGACGTCGAGGACCGCGCGCGTCGCGCCCAGGGTGCTGCGAGCGACACCTACGAGCGCGGCGAACGCTACGTCCGCATTGCCGGTCGCGATGTCTACGACCGCGCAGGGGACGCCTACGAGAACGACAGCCGCTCGCTGCGCCAGGGCGGCCGTGAGGCCACCAGCCAGATCGCCGAGCACCCCGTCGCCGCGCTGCTCGTCGCTGGCCTGCTTGGCTACGGCCTCGGCCTGCTCATCCACGGCCGCGACTGACCCCTCCGCGCCGCAACGGACGGTTCGGTCGCGCGGGGACTGCGCGGCCGAACCTGATGGTTCCCCCCCCCGCCCACCCTCTCGAACGACCGAACTTATCGGACGACCGACGACCCGGAGTACCTGTACGTGTCCACTTCCCCCGTCATTCCCTCGACCGCGCTCGCGGCCTCGGCCGACACCCGCACCGTCCTGCTGAACCAGGTGTCGTGGGGCGCGATCTTCGCCGGAGCCGTCACTGCGCTGGTGACCCAGGTCGTCCTCAACATGGTCGGCGTCGGTGTCGGCCTGTCGAGCGTTAGCACCACAGCCGCCGACAACCCGGCCGCGTCGACCCTGTCCATGGGCGCCGGCATCTGGTTCGTAGCTTCCGGCATCGTCGCCTCGCTGGCCGGCGGTTTCCTCGCCGGACGACTGTCGGGCAAGCCGGTGACCGGGGCTGCCGGCTTACACGGACTGGTGTCTTGGGCGGTAACGACCCTGGTGGTGCTCTACCTGCTGACCTCGGCGGCCGGTGGCCTCATCGGCGGTGCCTTCTCGGGCGTGACCAGCACGCTCGGCGGCGCCGGCTCCCTCGTGGGCGGCACCGTGCAGACGGCGGCCCAGGCTGCGGCCCCCTCGCTGTCGAAGATCTCTAATCCCTTCGACGGCATCGAGCAGTCGGTTCGCAACCAAGCCGCCGGCCAGGATCCGCAGGCCGCCAAGGAGGCTGCCGTCGCCGCGATCCGCGCCATCTTCACGGGTGACGCGTCGCAGAAGGCACAGGCCGAGAACCGCGCCGCCGACGCGCTGGCCAAGGCCCAGGGCATCCCGGTCGATCAGGCCAAGACCCAGATCCAGACCTACGAGAAGCAGTACACTGAGGCCGTCGCCACGGCCAAGCAGAAGGCTGAGGCCGCCGCCGTCGTCGCCAAGTCGGCCGCCACCCAGGGCGCGTTCTACGGTGCGCTCGCGCTGATCCTCGGCGCCCTGGCGGGCTTCTTCGGCGGCCGCCTCGGCGCCCCGAAGCTCCACACCCTCGCCGCCAGCTACGACGCCCGTCGCGTCTGAATCGACCACCCCGGCCGGTCTCAACGACCGGCCCGAGCCTGAATATCCCCCCTCTCACATCGAAGGAGCCATCCCATGAGCAGTACCACGGACAAGCTTAAGGGCCTCGCCAACGAGGCTGCCGGGAACGTCAAGCAGGCCGCCGGCAAGGTCACGGGCAACGATAAGCTGGTCGTCGAGGGCAAGGCCCAGGAGCTCAAGGGCGAGGCTCAGCGCACCGTCGGCGAGGCCAAGGACGGCATCGCCTCGGTCGTCGACAAGGTCACCGGCAAGCGCTGAACCGAAACGGCAGCGGGAACTCCTCTCGAGGTCCCGCCGCCTCGATCATCCTCGAATCCAGGAGTATCCCATGAACGGAGATCAGTTCCGCGGCGCGTCCCGACACCTCAAGGGTCGCGCGCAGACCGCCGTCGGCGGCATCACCGGTGATCCGACCCGTCAGGTGCGCGGTGCCGTGAACCAAGTCGCCGGCGGCGCGCAGTATGCCTACGGCCGCGCACGCGACCGGGCTGAGGACCTCATCGAGGATGGACGTGACATCGCGCATGAGGTTCGGGATCGCGCCGGTGACCTGATCGAGGACGGGCGTCATCTCGTCGACGACGCGCGCGACCGGGCCGGCAACCTCATCTCGGACGGCCATGATCTCGCCCGCCACGCCCGTAAGCGCGGCACCACCTATGGCCGGCAGGCCGTGCGCTACGCCGACGACAACCGCACCTCCACCCTGCTCGGCCTCGCCGCCGTCGCCTTCGCGGTCGGTTGGCTGTCCCGTCGCCGGCGCTGAACCCGCAATCCTGGAGCCCGTCCCATGATCCGCAAGCTGATCACCGCCTTCGTGCTCCCGAAGGTCATCGCCTACGTCAGCCGCCGGCTCGGTCGTTGGTCCTCCGCGCCGACGAATCGTCGGGGCTACTGACCTTCCCGTCGCTGTCGAACCCCCTCCAGGATACCATCCACGATGAAGCTGACCCTCGCCCTCGCCGCCACCGTTGCCGCCACCTTGGTCGGCCTGCCGGCCTATGCGGCACCGCCCTCCGCCGCGCCCGTCGAAGCGCTGGTTCGCGGTGATCTGCCGACCCACTACGTCCAGTACAGGCGGATCGGTCATCGTCACGGCTGGCGTGGCGGGCGCGGCTACGGGCGGGGCTACGGCTATGGTCGGGGCTACGGCTACCGTCGCGGACCCGGGGTCGGCGCAGCCGTCGGCGCCGGCGTCGCCGGACTGGCGGCCGGCGCCATTATCGGTGGCGCCATCGCGAATTCGCAGGCTCAGGCCACCCCGGTGGTGGTGCAGGGCGGACCCGATCCGGAAGCGGTCGCCGCCTGCGCCCGTCGCTTCCGCTCCTACGATGCCGCCAGCGGCACCTATCTTGGCAACGATGGCGACCGTCACCCCTGCCCGTGATCACCCGAACCACCGGGTCCGCCAGCGCGGCGGGCCCGGGTCCATGACGGCATAGCTCCCGGACGCCCGCGCGGATCCGTGGATGTCTCGTGTTGCCGACACCCCGCGGACATCCCCGACCTCGATCCGAAAGCTCGCCATCCATGCGCCCGTACCTTGCCGAGTTCATCGGCACCTTCGTCCTTGTCTTCTGCGGCTGCGGCAGCGCGGTGCTCGCGGCCGACCATAGCCGCCGGCCTCTACGGCTCGATGCGCGCCCTCGATCCGGTTCTCCAGATGCCCGAGCGGCAAGGTCTGCAGGCGCTGGCAGGCGAGACCGAACAGCGGATGGAGAAGGCCGGTATCAAGCCGACCGAGTTCTAGCCCCTCCCTCCCAAACCAGCCTGGCCCCAAGCCGGGTCAGATCCCGGTCGCCGGCACGGTGGCGGAGTCCCCGCGGGCGGACCTCCGTTCGATCCTCTTAACCGACAAGGAAAACCGATGAGCAAAGGCTATCCCTCGATGACCGCGCTGCTGGGCCTGTTGGCCGTGGCCGGCTACCAGAACCGCGACAAGCTCGCCGAGCTGCTGAGGGCCCCTGACGCCCCATTGTCCCCCTCGCTCAACCCGGGCCACGGCACTGTCCCGCCGATCCCGAACACCGCATCCCACACCAGCGCCACGGGTGGCATCGGCAATCTTGGCAACCTGTTTGGTGGTCTGGGCACGGCAGGCGTCGGCGGTCTGATCGCCAGCGGCTTGAGCGAACTCGTCGACCACTTCACCAAGGGTGGCCACGGCGAGACGGCGAACTCGTGGGTCAACCAGGGTGTCAACCGCGACATCCCCGAGGCCGACCTCGAACGCGCCATCGGCCCAGACACCCTCGACCACCTCACCCAGCAGACCGGCCTGAGCCGCAGCGCACTCCTGTCGCGCCTCTCGCGCGAGCTGCCCTCGGCCATCGACCGCTACGCCACCGACGGCCGCCGCCCGGCTTGAGGCCACGACGCGGCCGGTGCCTCAGGGCGCCGGCCGTACGAGACGCCGGGCGACGCCGCGCCGGGGTTCGATCCACCGCCTATCCCCGACCTTGCGAGAACCCCATGGCCATCGACTATCGCTCCGAACTGCGCAGACCCTTGCCGTTCAGCCTCGCGGTCGTGGCCACCGTCCTGCTGATCTGGCTCATCGTCGCGTCTATCGCCGGCTCGCGCCAGCGTAGCGCCCGCGACCATCGCATCGAGGACCTGCAGGGCCAACAGACGGCGCTCCGGACCGACTTGGACCGGCAGATCTCGACCGCCGGCACTTTGAGCGCGTTGCAGGCCAAGATCGCCACCGCCCAACAGCAGGACCAACAGGCGAGCAAGGCGGCCGAGGCGGCGAAGTCCCGCGCCGCGACCCTGAACCAGGAGCAGCAGGCGGCCGAAGCCAAGGCGAGCGAGGCGAAGAAGGCGGCCGAGGCCGAGACGCAGAAGCTTACCGATCTACAATCCCAGATCACGCAAGCCGAGGGGAAGCTGTCCCCGTTGCGCGAGGCCATCGCCACCGCCGAGAAGGCCGCCGTCGACCGGACCCAAGATCTCGCCGAGGTCGGACGCCGCCTCGAGGAAGCCCGGGTGCAGGAGGCCAAGCTGCGCGCCGATCTCGCGACCATGACCCAGGAGGCCACGGCCAAGACGGCCGACCTCGCCAAGGCCGAGGAGCGCCAGCAGAACGCCCGCGAGGCCGCCGCCGCCGCCCAGAAGGAACTGGCCGATGCCCGGACCGCGACCGAACAAGCCACCAAGCAGCGCACGGACACCGAGCAGGCCGTCGCAGCCCTGACCGCCAACAAGGACAAGCTCGCCGCCGAGGTCGAGCAGGCGAACCGCGATGCCCAGCAGGCCCGCGACGCCCTGGCGAACGTCCGCAAGGAACTCGCCGAGGCCCAGGCGCAGCGCGACCGCGTCGTGTCCGAGCGAGGCCAGGCAGAGCAGGCGCTACAGAAGCTCTCCGCCGACCGCGATGCCGACACGGCGGCCCTCGACGCCCTGCGCGAGCGCCAGACAGACGCTCAGGCCGAGCTGGCCACGCTGAGCGAGACGCTGGCCACCCGCAACAAAGAGGCGGCAGCCCTCGACGAGCGGCTGGCCGCGGCTCGGCAGGACTTGTCCGCCGCCCAGGCGAAGCTCGCAGAAACCCGCCAGCAGCTCGCCACCCCGCCGGCCGCGGCGCCGAGCCAGCCGGCTCGCTGAGACGACGGCGATCCACGCGGGCAACCACCCGCGTGGATCGACCATCCCGGGGCCATCGCACGTAAAGATCGCATCATGAACATCCGTATCCTTGCCTTGACGGCACTCGCCCTCGCGGGCCCCGTCGTCGTTTCCAGGCCCTCCGCGGCGCAGGTCGGACCTGAGATGGAGGCAATGCGAGCCAGTTGTGGGGGCGACTACCTGCGCCTGTGCGCCGGCATGAAGCCGGGCGGCCCCGAGGTGAAGGCCTGCTTCAAGCGCAATCGCCAGAACCTGTCGAAGGGCTGTTCGCAGGCCATCGCCGCCTACGAGCACTCCCGGAGCGGGGCGTCGGGTGAGGCCGACGACTGACCGACGGGACGAGGAAAACGGGCGCTTCGGCGTTGCCGAGGCCTGTTTTCCTCGCGCCTGAACCTGGTGCCCGGGCACCCGCTCCGACCGAACGAAGGCCCGATGCCCGGAACAACGGGACAGGCGGCGCGGCGGCATAGGAAAACGAGAACGGTATGCTGACCCGCCTGAGCCGCGCCTTCCTTCGGGTATTCCCCGCCCTCCTTTTGGTCGTCGTGGGGCTGCTCGCCGCCCTGTTCCGTCGGCGTGGCGTGCCCCGAGCGAGCGCGACGACGCCCATTCCGGCTTCTACGAAGCCGGCGATGCCGCCGGTACGACGTCGCGGAGCGGCGATCGCGCTCCTTGCCCTCGTCCTCGGGATCGGGCTGGTCCTGGCCGTGAGCGATGGCGACGGCGCCCTCAGGCGGATCGTGTCGCGGCTTCAGGCGTCGCTCGGCGAGGGCCCGCGACCGGTGGCGGCCCTCTCGCCGACGGATGTCGGCATCGGCCGAGGAAACACTTCGGATGCGGGCGCTCCGGTTGGTTCCGTTGGCCAGGGCTTCGCGACGGATCCCGGAACGTCGGGTCAGGGCGAGCCAACCTTCGACACCGTGCGCGTCGAGCCCAACGGGGAACTCGTCGTAGCCGGACAGGCGCCAACGAACACCACCATAGAACTGCTGGTCGATGGCAAGGCCACGGCGAAGGTGGTCGCCGATGCGAACGGTTGGTTTGCCGTCGTCCCCCCGGCGCTCCCGGCCGGCAACAGCGAAATTGGTATCCGGGTGACCGATGGAAGAGGCTTCGTTCGCCAATCGCGGGACAGCGTCGCGGTGGCGGTTTCCCCGTCGCACGATGCCAAGCCGCTGGTGGCCCTGACATCGCCCGACAAGCCGACCGTGGTGCTGTCGCAGCCAGGCTCGTCGCAGGCGGCGACCCGCGCGGTTCCCGACGCCAAGTCCCCACCACGGACGATGACGGGCACAGCGTCCCCACACGTCCTGGGCTCCCGCGAGGCCCCTTCGGCCGCTGGCGCTTCGACCGCCGCCGTCGCCAAGGATGCCTCCCGATCCAGCCGAACGGGGGACGGCGGCGATGCCGGTTCGGGGGGCACGGGGCAAGCCTCGTCCGACGGGGCCAAGCCCGCCTCCTCGGATACACCAGTGTCTCCGCCGTCGGGGAAGGCGGTCGCGGAAGGATCGGGGGATGCCGCGATCAAGATCGTCAGCGTCGATGTGCAGGAAGGCGGACGGCTTTACGTCAGCGGTCAGGCCGGGGCCGGAGCGACCGTGCGCTTCTACCTCAACGACACCCTGATCGCCCCCGCCAGGGTCGGCCGCGACGGCACCGTGACCTTCACCATCGGCAGAGGCGTCAAGCCGGGAGCCTACAAGGTCCGTCTCGATCAGGTCGATACTGCGTCGGGCAAGGTCCGCAGCCGCGTGGAGGTGCCTTTCTCCGTTCCGGAGGTCGCTCGGAGCGCCGGTACGAACGGTTCGCGCGTGGCACCATCCGCGACGGCCGCCGACAAGGAGGACGGCGGGACGATGGCATCGAACGCGCAGCATCCGACACCTCCCTCGCCGGCGACGGCGTTGAGCCAGAGCCAGGGCGCGGGTGCCGCGGACGGGCCGCGAAATGCCATCCCCGGCCCACCCCAGGAGCTGACATCCTCGGGGCCCGCGCGCGATCCACTCGGATCCGTGCCTGAGGCCGCCATCGTCTTCGTCCCGGAGGTGAGGACCGCCCGGATCGAGCGCGGCGACAGCCTTTGGGCGATCAGCCGGCGGACGTATGGCGAAGGCGACCGTTACACGGCGATCTACGACGCGAACCTGGATCAGATCCGCGACCCGGACCTGATCTATCCCGGCCAAGTCTTCGTGCTGCCGAGCGAGGACGCCATCGATGCCGTGCAGAACGGGAAGCGCGGCTGAGGGAGATGCAACCATGACCAAGTTCACCAAGACCGTAACCTATGCGGTAGTGGTCGCGGCATTATCAATGCTTGTCGTCATCGTCGTGCAAACGACCAGTATGTTGACGGGATCACCCCGCTGATATGGTGGGATCGACCCCTGCGGCGGCCCCGCCGAAACATGCCATCCGATATTTTTATTACGCATTCCAGAAAAGCGTTGGATGCTAAAACACAATCAACGCTCCAAATTTATAATATCCTGCATAAATTGAATATCAAATCGCCGGTGGAACAATATTGATAGCTTGTTTTGGAACATTTTCGATTGCTTCGGACAAGAATTTGCGTCAACGCCTAGCGTGTTTCAAGTTTAAGAATTTAAGATGTCTTCAAGAAGGTAGCTATCAGTATTTGGCACACACCGCGCCGAGTCTTTGGACTCAGACACATGGAACGTCCGGTTCCTTAGGTTCAGACGCTTAAAGCGGACGTGCTGCTATCGGCCAGCCTCAGCCATGCCGGATCGCCGATGGGCGCAGAAGCGGTCGTTCCGCTTTGCGCCCTTCCCGGTCATTGTAACAGACTGGAACGCTCCTCCGTAGCGGACATTCAATGTCACCACAGCGTCGCCACGCCATTCAATTAAGGGCGGCGCATGCAAGCCCTAAATTAAACCGCCCTAAGATAAAAATTCAGAGCGCTTCCGGATCAACACGATTGGCTTGTAGGCCGAAGTGCAGCGCGCGTTTAGTTCATGTACCTGCGTCGCGCTCGAACTTCGTGCTGAGCCAGCCGCCGCCCCACTTCGAATAGCAGGGCGTCTGCGCGTGCCTTCAGGTCCGGGTCTTGGAGTTCGGCGATGATGCGCTGCGCGGCCACCGCGTGGTCTGCCGCCTGCTCCAGAGGTGACACCACAGGTGCAGGATCATCTACTGTGGCGGTGAACTTGCCCGTGCGCGAGCGCGTCAGGTCGACGATGATGCCGCGTCCGCGCGCAGGGCGTCCCAACGAGTCGCGCATGATGTACCCTCGGTCGAGCACCCAGCGTGTGACGCCATCGGCCGAATGCACCCGGTATTCGGCGACGAAAGGCACATCCTCGTCGACGCTGCGGCGAATCAGGGTGTGGACGTGTTCCTGGTCGTCTCGATGCACGCCGCGAATGTAAGCGGACAACGGAAGTCCGGCAGCGGCCTCATCAGGGTCGACGCCGAACAGCAACGCGACAAACGTGTTGGAACGAACCACGTCCGAACCAATATCCCAATCCCAGGGCCCGGCAATCTCTAAGGTATCCAGCGCGTACTGAAGCGCCGTCGCACCAATTCGGTCATCGGAGGTCTTTAGCTTCGGCACCTGCTACCTGCGGCTGTCTCGAAAATCGATTGTCGACGACAAACGTATCCCGGCGGGCAGCACGACTCAAAGAGGCAGTACCATTCCAGCAATTACGACGTGTATCGACACCGATCCAATTGCAATCGGTGTTCGATGACGACGTCAAGAGTGGCGTCTGGGACCGCACGGGGATCGATGGGGGACGGAATGCCGCCTCCGATCAGGCCGATCGTGGTCGAGCCGGGCGAAGGCGGCTCGTAGAACGCGTCGTCCAGGCATCGCGGGTGCCGCCAGCGGGGCATGACGCGTCGCCCGCCTCAGGAGACCCTCCGTCCGGGACGGATGCATGAGCCGTGATCGCAGATGGCGGCCTCGACGGAAGTCGCGCCCCAACTGAACGCCTGCAAGCGCCGCCACCGGGCGATGCACCACCGCGTTCTGACCCTCGTGCAGGCGACGCCCGATCGGGTTCAACCCGTGTTCGTCGGCAACCGGACCCGATCGCATCTGAGGCAGGAAGCATTGGAGCGGCCACCCATTCGAACGAATGTCAAAAGTCTCACGCATGTTATTGTTTTGGATGCGTGAACGACGTTAGAAACCGAGCGCAATCGGATCTCCTAAGGCGGAGTGCCGGCAGCTCTCCGAAAGTAAAGCTCGAGCACAACATTTCGCAGCCCTTGAGAGCACCGAGCCGCTCCATCGTGTGAGGCCCTCGCACGCACAGGTAGGCTCGGATGGCCCTCGACGCTTCTGAGGTGTGCCATGGCGGGACACGACGGTGAAATTCTCGCGCGCGATCGCCGCGATAGACCGGGTCTCACGCAAACAACGGCAGACGCACGGTCCCGGCCGGACCACCACCGGCAGCACCGGCAGGATGCCCCCGATATCCGTCCAAGTTCCAGCCTCGTCGGGCTTGCCCTGGCCGCCGCCGGCGTGGCCGCCATCGGTCTGATCGGCGCTCAGATGAGCGCAACGGGTAGCCGAACCGGAAGAGGGCCGAACCGACGGTCGGCCGCGGGACATGAGCCGGAGGTCGAGCGCTCGATCACGATCGAGGGTATTCCTAAGGACGAACTCTATCGTCGCTGGCGCGATCCAGAGACCTTGCGGCGGATCATGGCGCCGTTCGCGGATGTCCAGCCCACGGGTGACGGGCGGACACGCTGGAGCGCCGGCCACGATCTCGGCTCCTGGGACATGCGCTTGGCCGACGACGAGCCTGGCGCGTTCATGCGCTGGGAGGCCCTGGACGAGGGAGCCCTGATCCGGGAGGCGTCCGTCCGCTTCCGCTCCGCTGCGGGCAACCGGGGCACGGTGGTCGTCCTGCGCGCCAGCCTCGATCCGCCCGGCGGCATGCTCGGCCGGGTCGCGACCCGGATGCTGAACGATACGGTGCCGGCGGCCCTCGCGAGCAAGTCGCTGCACTACTTCAAGGCTCTCGTTCAGACCGGAGAGATCCCCACCACCGAGCGCCAGCCGGCGGCTCGGCCCGACCCGCGCTGACGAGGAGGCTCTTTATGCGTGCGCTCATCTGGAATGGCGTCAACGACCTCCGTGTCGAAACAGTCAAGGATCCCGAGATCGTCAACCCGCACGACTGCATCCTGCGGGTGACAATGTCGACCACCTGTGGCTCCGACCTGCACTTCATCGACGGCTACATCCCGACCATGAAGGCTGGCGACGTGATCGGCCACGAGTTCATGGGCGTGGTCGAGGAGGTCGGGCCCGAAGTGAAGAAGGTCAAGGCGGGCGACCGGGTCGTCGTGCCGTCCTTCATCACCTGCGGCCAGTGCTGGTACTGCAAGAACAAGCTTCATTCGCTCTGCGACAACACCCATCCCAAGCCCGAACTGCAGGAACCCCTCTTCGGGTATCCGACCGCAGGCATCTACGGCTACACCCACGCGTTCGGCGGCTATGCCGGCGCGCACGCCCAGTATGTGCGGGTCCCGTTCGCCGACAACGATTGCTTCAAGGCGCCGGACGGCCTGCCGGACGAGCAGGTGCTGTTTCTGTCGGACGCCGCGCCGACCGGCTACATGGGGGCGGATTTCTGCAACATCCGGCGCGGCGACGTGGTGGCCGTGTGGGGTTGCGGCGGCGTCGGCCTGATGGCCCAGAAGAGCGCCTTCCTAATGGGGGCCGAGCGGGTGATCGGGATCGATCGCCTGCCGGAGCGCCTGCAGATGGCCCGCGCGCATGTCGGCTCGGAGACCATCAACTACGAGGAGGTCGACAGCGTCCTCGAAGTCCTCAGGGAGATGACGGGCGGTCGGGGCCCCGACGCCTGCATCGACGCGGTCGGCATGGAGGCGCACGGGACCGGGCTGCAATACGCCTACGACCGCGCCAAGCAGCTCGCGTACATGCACACCGATCGCGGCCAGGCGCTGCGCGAGGCGATCATGGCATGCCGTAAGGGAGGCACCCTATCGATCCTGGGCGTCTACGGCGTGATGGACAAATTCCCGATCGGCGCGATCATGAACAAGGGCCTGACCGTGCGCACGGCGCAGCAACACGGCCAGGCCTACATGGGCCGCCTGCTCGACCATGCCCAGAAGGGTGAGCTAAATCCGTCGTTCCTGGCGACGCACCGCTTCTCGCTGGAGGATGCGCCGCGGGGCTACGCCATGTTCAAGCACAAGAATGACGGCTGCGTTCGCTCCGTGTTCATTCCCTGACGGAAAATCGCGGCCCCGAGGAAACCCTAAGACGTCGATCCAGTTAGAAATACAGATACACTGATATCGCGTTCGACAGGCTAAATTTCTGGCCGTGAAGCATACTGATCTAAATCGGAGCCATCATCTCCGCAGAGTCCGCAGATCAACCAGACCCTTCTGAACTGCAATGAACCTCTGCAACCAACCGGCGGGAGAACGGCATGCGAGCCCTGGTCTGGCACGGGAAGGAAGATATCCGCTGCGATACCGTCACCGATCCGGAGATCGAGGACGGGCGTGATGTCATCGTCAAGGTCACGAGCTGCGCGATCTGCGGCTCGGACCTGCATCTGTTCCACAACTTCATCCCCGCCATGCTGCCCGGCGACATCATGGGCCACGAGGCCATGGGCGAAGTCGTCGAGACCGGGCGCGGGCTCAACGGCACGCTGAAGAAGGGCGACCGGGTCGTGGTGCCGTTCACCATCGTCTGCGGTGAGTGCGACCAGTGCAAGCGCGGCTACTTCTCCGTCTGCCAGAAAAGCAACCGCAAGAAACACCTCGCCGACAAGGTCTTCGGCCACACGACCGCGGGCCTATTCGGGTATTCCCACCTCACCGGCGGCTACCCGGGCGGCCAAGCCGAGTACCTGCGCGTGCCGTTCGCCGATGCGACCGTCCAGAAGGTGCCGAAGGGTATCCCAGACGAGAAGCTGCTCTTCCTCTCGGACATCTTCCCGACCGGTTGGCAGGCGGCCGTCCAGGCTGACATCCAGCCCACCGATACCGTGGCGATCTGGGGGTGCGGCCCGGTCGGCCAGATGACGATCCGCTCCGCCGTCCTCCTGGGCGCCGAGCAGGTCATCGCTATCGATCACCTGCCGGAACGATTGGAGATGGCCGAGGCGGGGGGCGCCATCACGATCAATTTCGACGACGAGAACGTCGTCGAGCGGCTGAACGAGCTGACCGGTGGCGAGGGTCCCGAGAAGTGCATCGACTGCATCGGCATGGAGAGCCACGTCAGCCCCACCATGCCGGATACGGTCTACGACCGGGCCAAGCAGATCTTCATGGCCGAGAGCGACCGGCCGCACGTGCTGCGCGAGATGATCCATGTCTGCCGCCCCGGAGGCCTGATCTCGATCCCGGGGGTCTACGGCGGCCTGGCCGACAAGATCCCAATGGGCGCGGCGATGAACAAAGGCCTGACGTTCCGTATGGGGCAGACCCACGTCCAGCGCTGGACCGGCGATCTCCTGCGCCGGATCGAGGAGGAGCAGATCGACCCCTCCTTCGTCATCACGCACGAGGTCCCGCTCGACAAGGGGGCGGAGATGTACCGGACGTTCCGGGACAAGCAGGACAGCTGCATCAAAGTCGTTCTCAAACCCTGACACAGTGCGGAGGGAGCATGTCGAGCATCGCGAGCCTCTCGAACATCACGCGATCCGAGGGCGATCCGAAGGTCATTCGCACCGGGCCGAGTTCGCGCGGCATACCGGACAGCCTTGCCAAGGGGCTCGGGTGGTTCAGCCTCGGCCTGGGCCTCACCGAACTCCTGGCGCCGAGGCGCATCACGCAGGCCCTCGGCATGGAGGGCAAGGAGGCCTTGGTGCGTGCCTACGGGGCCCGTGAGATCGGCAGCGGCATCCTCTCGCTGTCGATCGACAAGAAGCTCGGGCTCTGGAGCCGGGTCGCCGGCGACGGTCTCGACATCGCGACCGTGATGACGGCGCTGCGGGCGGACAACCCGAAGCGCGACAACGCCGTCGTGGCATTGGCGCTGCTGCTCGGCATCACGGCGGTCGACCTGATCGACGCCCAGGCCACCACGATGCGGCACAGCCGCGGGGCGGGCCGGAAGCGATCGTACCGGGACCGCAGCGGCTTTCCGCGCGGTGTCCAGGCGTCCCGCGGTGCGGCCCGGGACTTCAAGACACCGCCTGACCTGCGGCACACGCCGCCCCTCGCTTCAGTCTCGAAGCGGACGTCTGCCGCTTGAGGCCACGCGGGTTTCCGAGGCGATCCATCCTGTCCCCGATGTCGGAGACGGATCGCGCCGCCGGGCGACGGAGGGCCACCCAGCACGTCCTATCGCGCCTGTTCGGCTCTCAAGGAAAGCGCCCCGTCGTCGGCCAAGCAGCGCGAGGCGGCGATGCGCCGGGATACATCACCCCTGGATCATGCATCACCTCGGGATCACGGCAGGTTGGCCTCGGACGCGATGGCCGTAAATGAGTCCCGGGACCGCTCCGACGCGGTGATGGTGCCGGGGCTGGAGACCCTCCTGGCGGCGTTTGCCCGTCAGGCCCAGATGTTCATCGGTCTCGTTGACTCGCAACTCCGGCCCCTGTTCCTGAACGCGGCCGGCCGCAGGATGGTCGGACTTCAGCCCGACGACGACATCGCGATCATCCCGGTCTCGGACTTCTTCCACCCGGCCGATCGCGCCGTCGTCCGCGACGTGGCGCTGCCGGCGCTGCTGCGCGGCGGCCGTTGGGAAGGCAAGTTGCGGTTCCGGCATTTCCGCCACGGCTCCGGAATGACGGTCCGATGGCACGCATTCGCGCTCTACGACGGTGACGAGAGCTTCATCGGCGCGGCGATGATCGGCACCGACATCTCGGCCCGCAAGCGCGCCGAGGCCCGGCTCCGCGCGAGCGAGGCCCGGCTGCAGGCCGCCGTAGATCTAGTCGGCCTGTCACCCTACTCCTGGGATCCGCAAACCGGCGCGCTGGATTGGGATGCGCGTGTGAAGGCCCTGTGGGGCCTCCCCCCCGACGCGCCCGTCGACAAACAGGTGTGGCTCTCCGCCATCCACCCGGACGACCGCCGGCGCGTCGAGGCGGCGGCGGCGCGCTGCGCCGACCCGAGCGGCGACGGCGTCTACCACATCAAGTATCGCGTGATCGGCCTCCGCGACGGCATCGAGCGCTGGGTCTCGACCTACGGCCGAACCGGGTTCGAGGACGGGCGGCCGGCGTCGTTCGTCGGCGTCGTCGTGGAGATCACCGCACAGGTGCGTGCCGAGGCGGCGTTGCGCGAGAGCGAGCATCGTCTCTCGGCGACGCTGGCCCAGTTGCCGATCGGGGTCGGTCTGGCCGACCCGAACGGGAGCATCGCGCTGGCGAACACGGCGCTCAATCGCTACGCACTCGAACGGATTCCCTCGTTGGAGGCGCAGTCGAACCAGCGCTGGCAGGCGTACGCCCCAGACGGGCGACGGCTGCCCCCTGCCGAGTATCCGGGGGCCCGGGCCCTCCGGGGCGAAACGGTCGTCCCGGGCATCGACTTCATTTTCACCCATCCCGACGGTCGGGAGTGTTGGACGCGCGTGAGTGCCGCCCCGTTTCACAACGTCGACCGCGAGATCAACGGTGCCATCGTGGTGGTGCAAGACGTCGATCGGGAGAAGCGGGCCGAGGCGGCCCTGCGGGAGAGCGAGGAGCGCTTCCGTCGCTTCGCCGAGCATTCGACGAACGTGCTCTGGCTCGCCGACCTGGAGAGCGGACAACTCGATGTCCTCAGCCCGGCCTTCCGGCAGGTGTGGGGTATGGACCCGGCGGACATGCCGGATGTCGCGGGCTGGCTCGCCAGCGTCCACCCGGAGGACCGCGACGCCGCATCGCGGGCGCTTGAGCGGGTCGGCGGCGGCGAGACCCTGGTCCTGAAGTACCGGATCCTGCGCGCCGCGGACCACACGGTACGCCGCATCCGTGACACCTTCTTCCCGATCCCGGCGCTCGATGGGCACATCCGATTGGTCGGCGGGATCGCGCAGGACGTCACCACCGATACCGACCTGCGGGCCTACGTGATCGCGACGGGAAACGACGCCAGGCGTGGCCTCGTCGGCGCCCTGGAGGCCGCCGGTTACGAAGTGCAGGCCTTTGCGAGCGGACGGGCCTTCCTCACCGTGGCGGGCTCGCTGATGCCGGGCTGCGTCGTGCTCGAATTCGAGGAGGCCGGCGACCTGGTCGTCGCAAGCGAGCTGAAGGCGGCACGTACGCACCTGCCCGTGGTGGCAATCGGTGCGAGCAGGGGCGACGTCGGCTTCGGGGTCCGCGTCATGAAGGCGGGCGCAGTCGATTTCCTCGAAGAACCCTGGACGCCGGAAGCGCTGCTGTTCGCCGTCAAGACTGCCCTGGCCGAGATCCGCGACGTCGCGGAGCAAACACGCGCGCGCGACGAGTCGCGCGGGCGGATCGCGGCCCTGTCGGCACGCGAGCGTGCGGTGCTGGAGGGATTGCTGGCGGGCGGCACGAACAAGACCATCGCGCGCACGCTGGGCCTAAGTCCGCGGACGGTGGAGATCCACCGTGCCCGGGTCATGGAAGCCCTCGGGGCTCGCACCCTGCCGGAGGCGGTCCTGATCGCGACCGCGGCCGGCGTCTGTCCCGCCGTTCAGGACGGCGTCTAGAACAGCGTTCCGAAAGGTGTCCGCCGGCTTTCGGAAAGAGGGGATGCGGATCAGGGGGCTCGCGCATCGTGCCGGTTCCGATATCCGGCACGATGCGCTCGGCCGCGGCGCCGGCGCCCGGCCCTCTAATAGGGGTCGCCGGAGACGGCCGGCGAACGCGAGAGGTACCCAGCCTCAAACTCTGCGAGCTGACGCAGCCGACGCGGCGCGAGGATGCGCAGGCGGCGTTTGCGCAGCGAGATGAACCCGTCGCGCCGCAGGGTCTGCAACACGCGGTTCACGTGCACGCTCGACAGGCCGAGCGCGTCGGCGAGATCCGCCTGTGTCAGCGGCAGATCGTACTGCCCGTCCGCGGTCTGGCCGATCGCGCCCAGCCGTTCCAGCAGCTCGCACAGGAGATGGGCCATGCGTTCAGGGCCCGAGCGCATGCCGAGGTTGACCAGCCACGCGCGCGCCATCGCCTCCTCCGCGAGCCTTGCGCGCTGTAGCGCCAGAGCGATGCGGGGATGCCGGCCGAGCAGGTCCATGTAGGGGACGCGCGGGACCTTGGCGACCCGACAGGGCGTGAGCGCCTCGATCGCGTGGTCGAGCGGGTAGCCCTGGAGGGCGCCGCGGTCGCAAAGATCACCGGGCACCAGATAGGCCAGGATCTGGCGACGACCCGACATCCGGCACTTATGACGGTTGGCGAACCCAGCAAGGACGATCAGCGCGTGGTCGGCCACGCGTCCCTGTTCCACCAGAACCGTGTGCCGCGCGACCGGCCGGACATAGTCGGTCCAGCCCTGAAGGGCCGCACGATCCTCCTCCGTCAGCGGCGCAAAGCTGTCGAGCTTGCGGGCCAGCGCACAGACGGCGCCGCCCCCCTCCCGGGCCGGAGCCGAAAGCCGCGGCACGCGAGCGGCCCCGGCGACGGAAACATCCGTCACGGTGATCAGGGCGCGTGTCTCCATCGGGCTTCCTCCGGGATCGTTGCCGCATTCTCCCGCCGTCGCGGAGTGCGGGCATCCGGTTGGTCCCTTAGGAGCCCTCCGGTCCGCCCGCTGCGATATCTTCGCTCCGGTAGGCCATCGCGGGGGCGAGCCGCGCGATGTGCGGGGACCATTGCGCGCGCAGGTCGAGATAGGCTTGCACGGCTGCGTCATCCCGCACGACCGCGATCCCCGCCTCGGCGAGCCGGGATGCGGCTCTGTCCCAATGGGCGCGCCACCGCTGCCGCGCCTCGGGATCGGCCGCCAGCGCCCGCGGCGGAGCCCCCGCCAGGAAGGCCGTTTCCAGCGTGACGACCAGCCTGTGAGCCACCCGCCAGAGTGCTTCGACCGCCGCCGCCTCCCTCAGCAACGCCGCCTCCTCGCCCGCAAGTGTGCTGCGGATCAGCGACGCCGTATCGAGTGCGAGGTGAGCCTGCGCCGAGACCGAGTAGTACGGCTGCTGGAATCGGAAGTAGAACAACACCGGGTAGAAGTGATGCGCTTCCTTCATCTCGGCCATCGCGTCGCCCAGCGAGACCAGATGGCTGTACCCAGCGCTGAACTGCCCACAAGGCCCAAGCCGCGCCAGCAACTCACCCGCGTCGGACGTCTCCCCCGAGAGGACGTGGAGCTGCAGCCCGAGTGCGTTGCGCCGCAGGAGGGCGCCGTAGACCTGCATGACGTAGGTCAGAACCAGCGAGGTCACGGACATCCCGATCAGCGAGTTCGCCAGGTAGACGACGCGGTAGGCGTCGTTCGTCGGCTTGAAGTCGCTGGCACCGACGATCGCCATGCTGCTGCCCCCGGCATAGAGCGCGGTGAGGAAATCCGTGGGTGTGGGGCCGTTGCTCGCCTGCACGCCCGTGCCGAGGCCTGGATGGATGATCAGCGCCGCGCCGAGGGTCAGGCCGCCAGCCCAGAGCAGGACGTAGAGCAGAAGGATGACTGGTCCGCAGAACGACAGCACCGTACCGCGTCGTGAGCCGGCTGCCTCAGCAGCGCGGCGGAAGGCAATCCAGGTGAGATGCGCGGCACGCTCGGCGAGCAGCCCGGTCCCGATGCGCGCGTACAGGACGGTGAGGAACACGTCGGAGAGGACGATCCCCATGACCAGGGCACCGGACGCGCCTTCGAGGGCGGACAGCATGGGCAGGCTTCCACGTGGCTTCCGGCGCCGCTCGCACCGCTCTCGGCGCGAACCGGCGGTTGCCGCCTCCGTTCCTGCGATATGTCCGTAGGACGATCCCTATCGTTCCTCCACGGATGGCCGCGCATCCAGGCCCGATCTCGCCGCTCGATCGGTCCGGTGGGCGGCCTGGGTGTCCAACCGATAGTGCCGGTCGACGGCGGTCCAGAACGCGATCCTCATCTCGGGACCCCGGCGATCGAGCACCGCTTCGATCACCGCGATGGCTTCGCGCGCACAGATGACAGGGTCGTCTGGTTCGTATCGATCGTCCTGCGGAACAACATCGGTCACGGCGGCACTCCGGGTCGGCGGGCAGCCGAGACACCCGCGTGGGCGCGAAAATGGCCCCGCACATCGCGCAGGGCGATCCGGGCATATCCGTAGGTTGGACGCGGTGCCTGTCCGCCCGCGCGGCAAGTCCTCTCCACGCCTCGGAAACCGTGCAACCAGGAGGTGTCCTGAGGGATCGTCCGTAGGAAACGGGTGCTGGCCGTGCCGGTTCGCCCCTACGTCACCAACAGGAGGTGTTCATGAAACTGAGGCATATCTTCCTCGCGAGCACGGTGCTCGTCGCATTGACCGGTGGTTACGCACAGGCTCAGCAATCGGCTGTCAGCAACCAGCGTGTGACCCAGGACCAATCGGACGGGCAAGGCACTCAGATCTTCGTCAGCTCGGCGGGCGTGCGGCAGATCCAGCAGGCGTTGACCCAGAAGGGCTACAGCACGGGCAACGTGGACGGCCGTTGGAACTCGCAGACTGCGGCAGCGGCGCGCAGCTTCCAGCAGGCGCAGAACATGGAGCCGACCGGCACGCTCACCATCCCGCTGGTCTACGGTCTTGGTCTCGAGCAGGACATCATCTCGGGCAATCGCGGCGGAAAGGCCGGGGACCAAGCGCGCGACCAGGGGACGAAGCAGGCCGACAACCAGCGCGTCGTCGTCGAGCGCGCGGATAGCCGCGGCACGCCCCTCTATGTCAGCCCCGCGGGCGTCAGGCAGATCCAGCAGGCCCTGAACCAGCAGGGGTGGAATACCGGACAGGTGGATGGACGCTGGGGACCCGCGACCGTGCAGGCCGCGCGCAGCTACCAGCAGGTGCATGGGCTCGAGCCGTCGGGACGGCTCGAGGTTGGCCTGATCTCCGCACTCGGTCTAACCGATCCGATCTTCTCGGCCGGGCATGGCACAGGCCCGCAGGCTGCCAACGTGGCACGACCGCAGCCGACGCAGGCGAGCGGGTCGGGCGGCGACCGGCAGGTCGACAACCAGCGCATCGCCGTGGAGCGCACCGATACCTCCGGCGAACCGCTTTGGATGAATGCCGACGCAGTGCGCCAAATCCAGCAGGTGCTGAACCAGCGGGGCTATGCGGCCGGTCATCTTGACGGCAGCTGGAACAACGACACGACGATCGCGGCGACTCACTTCCAGCAGGCGCAGGGTCTCGAGCCGACCGGCACGTTGACCACCAACCTGCTAGCCTCGGTCGGCATGTCACGCTGGCAGCGGGGCGAGTTGCTGGGCGGCATGACGGCCCAGGCGAACGCGCCGGGCAATCCGAACCCACAGACGACCGGCTCCTTCAACCAAGCTGGGAATGCGGGCTCTGCCGCAACGAGCGCCGCGGGATCCGGCGACTCCGCGAAGTCCAATGCGCAAAGCGACCAGAATGGCAGCGATGCGCAGGGGACGTCGGGCGCGCGGTAGAGCGCTCGCCCGCCGAATTGGAGACCGGTTCGGCGTCGGCGAGCGCGTTGCATCAAGAACTGAGAGCCATTCCCGATTGCAACGCGAGCGGGGACGGC
Source organism: Methylobacterium sp. CM6246 (assembly GCF_054818005.1). Classification (NCBI taxonomy): domain Bacteria; kingdom Pseudomonadati; phylum Pseudomonadota; class Alphaproteobacteria; order Hyphomicrobiales; family Methylobacteriaceae; genus Methylobacterium; species Methylobacterium sp. CM6246. The sequence goes on along the minus strand of NZ_JBTXKY010000001.1, from coordinate 1,027,099 downwards.
TCTAGCCCAGCTCAGGCGGCGGACCTTGTGCTCGTCGCCACGTCGGTCGCCTGTCCGGCCTCCGAGCCGGGCGGGCGGTCGGTCCGAGGCTGGAGATCCCCGCTGCCAACGCAAGATTCTAGGCCAAGTGGCGGCAGCGGAGGCCGCGCAAGGTCTTCAGGCGGCGTACGAAGTTGTAGGCGCTGACGAAGTTGGCCAAGTGCCCACGGAGTTGCCCGTGGCGGTCGTCGTTGTAGCGCTTGACCGTTGCGTCCCCCGCCTTCGCGAGGGCAAGCACTCGATCGGCCGTTCATCCGCTTTACCTAACCGTTCGTCGAGGCGAGGCGCTGTTTGATCAGCCGCGGTCGATACCGTTGCGAGCGCAGGCAAGTTCGAAGCTATGGGCCCAGAATATCTCGGCGGCTGCGATCGCCGCCATGATGATGGAATTGGCCAGAGCGACGTTGCAGAGCGTGGTGAACTGGGTGCCGTTGTCGGTGAGCACCGTGTGCACATCCTTAATGGCGGAGGAAGTTGCCTGCGACCCGCCGCCCTGGATGATCCGCAGCGGCGCGGATGAGCTGGGACCGCTCCATCGCGACCGGCGAGCAATACGAGGTCGAGTTGGGCATTCGTAGCGCCGATGACGCCCATCGCTGGTTTCTGGCGCAACCGCAGACGGTCAGGGATGCGGCTGGGGCTGTGACCCAATGGGGCTGCACCGACACCCATATCGACGACCGGCGCCCCCAAGCGAAGGAGGAAGCCGTCCACTTTTTCGGCGGCTTTGCTTCAAAGCAGCCATTCTGCTTTCGGCCAGCATCGGACATGGAAAGTCTTGAGCTTCAGCTGCCTGTCAGAGTTCGAGCGTGACCTTCGTGCGGGCGCGGGAGACGCAAGGCATCATCCGGTCCTGACGTTTGGCGACTGGCAGCACCACATCGCGGTGGATGACGGTACCGTCCCGGTAGCCGCACTCGCAGGACCCGCACACGCCCATCTCGCAGGACGAGGGCATCGCGAAGCCGCGCTGGCGCAACACGTCGAGCAGTGAGACATCGGCCGGGACGTGGACGACCGCTCCAGTCGAGGCGATTAGTGCGTCGAAGGGTTCGGGTTTGTAGTTCTCGTCTGCCATTGGCACGAAGTGCTCGACATGCACCCGCTCCGCCGGCCATCCGGCGGCAGTCAGTCCGGTCTGCACCGCGTCGGTGAGCCGCTGAGGCCCGCAGGCGTAGACGTGGATGCGCTCATCCGGAGATCCGAGTATTGCGGGCCCGAAGCGCGAGCCTTCCGCGGAGAACCAGCAGCGGAGCCGGTCGCCGCAGAGGGCCAGCAACTCGGGTAGCAGTGGCGCTTGCTCGGCAGAGCGTGCGCAAAAGTGGAGGGTGAAGTCTGCACCGGTTGAAGCGAGGCGCCGGGCCATGGCGGCGAGCGGCGTCACGCCGATTCCGCCGCCGATCAGCAGATGACGCTGCGCGTCGGCGGCGAGCCCGAAGTTGTTGCGCGGCTGCGAGACGTGCGCGACGGCGCCCGCAACCAAGTTGTTATGCGTCCACAGCGAGCCGCCGCGACCGGCATCCTCACGCTTGATCGCCAGAACGTATCGGCCACGGTCGGCTGGATCGCCACAGAGCGAATACTGGCGCGTGCGGCCATCCGGTAGGCGCAGGTCGACATGCGCACCGGGCTCCCATGACGGAAGTTCGGGACGCTGAGGGTGGACGAGCGTCAGGCGCAGCACCTCCGGTGTGGTGGCGACTGCCTCTACGACCTTCAACTTCATGACGATGCGAGCGGACACCGGCTCAATCCACCAGCGAGATCGGGTCGCCCGGGCGGATGATCCCGCCACGCTCGATCCCACAGTTCAGGCCCGAGCGGTTGTAGAGCGGCAGGTAGACCGGCGATCCGAGTAGTTCCTCCAGGTACTTGCAAGGAAAATTGAGACGACCGCCGCGCAGGATCACCTCACCCACTTGGAAGCGACGTCCCACAAGGTGATTGAGCGGTACGCCAAGCACCGTGAGGTTCCTACGGTGGTCGATGGGCGCGAGGTTGATCGGGCCGCCCTGGAGAGGCGGATCGTTCCGCGCGAGGGCTTCGAGCACCTCCTGCTCAATGAGGGTGATCTCGCGGGTATCCGGCTTGGGCGAGTAGGTACCCGTCCCGAGGAAGTAGCGGTCACCTTCGATGCCGCGGCCGGCAACGCAGTGGGCCTCGTCCAATTCCTCCATCTCGTAGCTGGCTGCCGGCGCGATGTGAATGTTGAGCAGCGTGCCCTGCCAACCGGTCGCGCCGCCGGGCACGCCGATAGCTAACGAGCCGGCCGCATGCACGAAGGCCTCGACGTGGCGGGGGGCGGAAGTCTCGCTCATCGTGCCGGTCCCGTCGCCAGCGCGATCGCCTCGACCTCGACAAGCGCATCGCGGGGCAGACGCGCAACCTCGACGGTCGAACGCGCTGGTGCATCGCTGGGGAAGTGCTCGGCGTAGACGGCATTCATCGCGGCAAAGTCGTTCATGTCCTTCAGGAAGACGGTGGTCTTTGCCACGCTCCCGAGGCTGGCGCCCCCGGCCTCCAGCACGGCCGCAAGGTTCGAAAGTGAGCGGCGAGTTTGCGCTTCGATGCCTTCTGGGAACGCCCCGGTGGCCGGGTCGATCGGTAACTGCCCGGAAGCGAACACGAGGTCGCCGACGCGGGTCGCCTGCGCGTAGGGGCCGACGGCCGGGGCCGCATCCTTCGTGGCGATGATGGTCCTATCCAAGTCCGTCTCCCCGTCTTGTGATCGCTTTCATCACTATTCCATCACAGTGGATATTCGTCCACTGCCTGGTCTGAATTTAGGCGCCGCGGAGCCGTTCAGTCTATCTGCCGGCGGGCAGTCTCTGGCGCTGCGAACGTCGCCACGAGGGTGATGCATGCGAGCACGATGAGGTAGACCGAGATCGGCCACGTCGCCCCGCCGCTCCAGGCAAGCAGGGCTGCGGCGATAAGTGGCGTGAAGCCGCCGCTCAGTGCCGCGCCGACTTGGAAGCCAAGCGAGGCGCCGGTGTAGCGCAAGCGGGCATCGAACAGTTCGGACATCCACGCGGCCCCGGTCCCGAACATGATGCCCTGTCCAAAGCTCAGCGCCACCGCGACGGTCAGCGTGATGATCGTCGGGTCGCGCGTGTCGAGGAGCTTGAACATCGGGAAGGCGAAGGCGACCGAGAACAGGCAGGCCGCGATGAACAACGTTTTGCGTCCGTAGCGGTCGGACAGCCAGCCGAAGACGGGGATCGTGAAGAGTTCGATGACGGCGGCGACCAGGATGCCGTTGAGGATCACACTCCGTGACAGTCCGAGCTGGCCCGTGACGTACGAGATCGAAAAGACCGTCACGACGCTCACATACGCGATCTCTGAGACCTTCAGGCCGACGGCCTTCAGGAACATGCCGGGATGTTCGGTAAGGATCTCCATAACCGGCAACCGTGCCGTCACCGCGCGCGCTTTGATCCGCCTGAACGCCGGCGTCTCGTGAAGCCGCAGGCGGATGAACAGGCCGACCCCCACGAGGAGCGCGCTCGCCAGGAACGGAACACGCCAGCCCCAAGACAGGAACGCTGCCTCGGGCATCAGCCCTGTCAGCGCGAACGCGCCGATCGAGAGGATCACGCCGATCGGGTACCCGAGCTGGACGATGCTCCCAAAGAACCCGCGCCGTTCCGCCGGCACGCTTTCTACCACCATCAGTACGGCTCCGCCCCACTCGCCGCCGATTCCGATGCCCTGGACGAGGCGCAATGCTACCAAGAGGATAGGCGCGAGGATGCCGATCTGCCCATAGGTCGGCAGGCACCCGATCAGAAAGGTGCCGAGACCCATGATCATCAGGGTTAGCGACAGCATGGCCTTGCGACCGATCCTGTCGCCGAAATGGCCGAAGACGGCCCCGCCCAGTGGACGGGCTAGGAACCCGACGGCGTAAGAGCCGAACGCCGCGATCGTGCCGACTACCGGGTCGATGCTGGGGAAGAACAGCTTGTTAAAGACGAGAGCGCTGGCTGTGCCGTAGATCAAGAAATCGTACCACTCGACGGTGGTGCCGATGACGCTTGACCAGACGATTTGGCGCCGTTCTGCGATCGTGACCACGCCGGGCTCGGCGTTCCGCATCGCATCCGACGGCATCGTGGCATCGACCATGGGTGGGCATCCACTTTCAGAGATGAATTTCCACTCATAGCAATACAAGCCGCGTGCCAATCCTGGTGGGCGGTGGTCCGGGCGCGACCACGCCGCCTGTGCTAAGCACCGGTCGATCAGCCCCCAGCGCTCAGGGACGAGGAATGGCCGGGGGACTAGGACGAGACACAGATGACGGTGACGACAGAGGTGCGGCGGGTCCGGATCGAAGCAGAGGCTCGCTCCCAGATCCAGGTGCTTGCTGAGGAGATCCGACGCAGACGCAGGGAGCGGGATCTCTCCCTCGAGGCACTGGCGTCCCTGTCTGGGGTAAGCCGCTCGATGATCTCCAAGATCGAGCGCGGAGAAGCCGCGCCTTCGACAGTGGTGCTTTCACGCCTCGCTGAGGCGCTGGGTGTAACCTTCTCCAGGCTGATGTCACCCGCCACCGAAGTTGAGGTGCTGCTGATCCCGGCGTCCCGCCAGCCTGTGCTGCGCGATGAAGCTTCGGGCTTCCTACGCCGCTGCCTTTCTCCGGTGCTGCCCGGGCGAGGGATCGATTGGGTGCTCAACACGCTCCCGCCAGGCGCAACCACGGGAGAGTTCGTCGCCCACCGCCGCGGCGTGTCGGAATACATCTTCGTACTGAAGGGGCGCCTGCGCGCCACGATCGGCGACCGCTCGGTCGTGGTCGAAGAGGGCGACAGTTTGTATTTTGAGGCAGATGCCGGGCACACCTTCACCAATTTGGGCGCGGAGGCGTGCCAGTACTTCCTGGTGATCGACGCTACGCGTCTGCGCTGACTCTCGCCCGCGAGGGTGCTCCTCGCTCGGCCGGCTCAAAGGCAGTCAGCGTAAAATCAGCTAGATCTGGCCAGCCGCTTCGCGCCCTTCCCAGTCATGCGCAAAATCGTAGCTCTTTCCCGGAAGCGGACTTGTTGTGCCGATCCAACTCGGTCGTTCAGCAGAGTGGCACTGGTCGCTGAAGCGGATAGATGAGTCGAACTCCGCAGGGCTTTCTCCCCCGACTAGGCCGCGGCCTCGTTCCTGCAAGCCGGGGTGCGACGGGTTCGGTGTGCGTTCCGGATCAGCGCTGGCAGTCGAGCGAAGACCGCCCGAGCAGAGTGAGAGTTGCCCGATGAAAAGGCGTACACTGTTGCAGGGAGCCGGGGCTTCCGTGGCCAATGCGATCGGGGCGCCAGCCCTAGTCCGTGCCGAGGCCGCCACGACCCTACGCTTCATCCCACAGCAAGATCTCGTCACACTCGATCCGGTTACGACCTTCGCGTACATTACCCGCAATCACGGCTACATGGTCTTCGATACCCTCTACGGCATGGACGGAAACTACCGCGCCACGCCGCAAATGGTTGAGGGCCACCGCGTCGAGCAGGATGGGCGTCGCTGGGACCTGACACTGCGCGAAGGCCTGCGCTTCCACGACGGGACCTCCGTTCTCGCTCGCGACTGCGTTGCCTCCCTGCGGCGCTGGGCCAAGCGCGACCCGTTCGGCGGCTCACTCATGGAGGCCACCGACGACCTGTCGGCGGCCGATGACCGGACCATCCGGTTTCGGCTCAAGCGCGCTTTTCCACTTCTGCCGATCGCTCTGGGCAAGGCTTCCGTGCCGCTCTGCGCCATGATGCCGGAGCGCCTTGCTGTCACCGACCCGTTCCAGCAGGTGCCGGAGCTGATCGGCTCCGGGCCGTTCCGTTTCAAGGCGGACGAGCGTGTGCCCGGCGACCGCACAGTCTACACCCGCTTTGAGGGCTACGTGCCACGCAAGGACGGCGCGCCCACTTGGACCTCCGGGCCGAAAGTCGTCCATTATGACCGAGTTGAGTGGCGCGTGATCGGCGATACCTCCACGGCCACCTCGGCGCTGATCGCCGGCGAGGCCGACTGGCAGGAATACGCCTCTCACGATCAGCTGGGTCTCTTGAAGGCGGCCAGGGGCGTGACCACCCGCGTCCTCGATTCGACTGGCTTCGTGACGATGTTGCGAGTCAACCACCTGCAGCCGCCGTTCAACAATCCGGCCATCCGGCGGGCCCTCTGGGGTGGGATCGACCAGACGTCCTGCATGCAGGGGGTTGTGGGCGCGGATGATCCCAGCCTGTTCCACGTACCCCTCGGATTCTTCTGTCCGGACACACCGATGGCCTCGACCGACGGGCTCGGGCCGCTCACGGAGCCACGCGATCCGAACAGGGTGCGCGCCGACCTCAAAGCTGCCGGCTATACCGGAGAGACCGTGTTGCTAATGGTGCCGTCGAACTCGGCGCCTCTCCTGGCGCTCGGCCAAGTCGCAGCCGACCTGCTCCAGCGCGTCGGCATGAATGTCGAGGTCTACGCAGTCGAGTTCAATGCAATGCTACAGCGGCGCAACCGCAAGGGGCCGGTCTCCGAGGGCGGCTGGAGCGCCTTCGTGACCAACTGGTCGGGGATGGATTGGCTGAACCCCGCCGGCTACATCGCCCTGCGCGGCACCGGCGAGACCGGTTATGCCGGCTGGGCTACGACTCCGCGGATCGAGGCCCTGCGTGACGCATGGTTCACCGCACCGGACGAGGCGGCCCGCTCCGCGGTCTGCCGGGACATCCAGCTTCAAGCGATGCAGGACGTGCCCTACTACCCTCTGGGCCAGTACTTGCAGCCGACTGCCTACCGGTCCAGCCTCACCGGCATCCTCGACGGGTTCCCAACATTCTGGAATGTGCGGCCTGCCTGAGGGGCGGGCCGCTACGCCTTACAACCCCGGGAAGGTGGGTGGCGCGATGGCATCGGCGCCACGGCCCGCCCAGTCGAGCTGCCGGATCTGCGCCAGTGCCCGGACCTGCGCCTCCTCCAGGGCGGCGGCGGAGGCTGCGTAATCGACCAACAGGGCGCGACCGTCGCGGACGATCTCGCGGCCGCCGACAAAGACCTGCCGGACCGCGCGATCGCCGGCCGAGTACATCAGGGACTGCACGGGGTCCCGGCACGGTCGCATGGCGGGATGCGCGCAATCGACGAGCACGAAATCGGCCTTGCAGCCCGGCGCGAGCCGGCCAATATCGCCGCGTCCGAGCGCCTTGGCGCCTCCCACGGTTGCGGCGTGGAACACGTCTGCCGCCCGGGTGTCGCGCGGATTCTGGGCTACGACCCGGGCGAGATACGAGACGAGGCGCATCTCGTCGAGCATGTTGTGCGGGTAGACGTCGGTGCCGATGCCCATGTTGACGCCGGCCTGCAGATAGCGGCCGAAATCGTGTAGCGCGATGCCGCGGCGGGCGAAGACGGTCGGACAATGGGCGACCGTGGCACCGCGCTGGGCCATGCGCCGCAGGTCCGTGCCGGGGCTGTGCCAGTGGGTCCAGGGATGGTCGTCCAGAAAGATCCCGTGGCCCACGATGGTGCGCTCAGTCAGCACGCCGAGATCGTCGAGCCATTCGATAGGCGTCATCCCGGTGCGGCGGGTGATCTCGTGGAACTCTGACAGGGACTGCGCCGCGTGGGTGTGGAAACGCAGGTCGCGCCGGACCGCCTCGTCATGGGCATCTCGAAGCAGCGCCGCCGTGCAGGTGTCGACCTGAGCCGGACAGAGCATGCCGAACAGGCGCCCGCTCGCGTGCCGTTGCGCCGCGGTGATCTCGGCGAGCGCCTGCTCCAGGCCGCGATAGCCCGCGGCCTCATCCCATTCGTACTCCACGCTGTGGCCGTTCCTCGTCAGCCAGCGGCCGGACCGGAACATCGGGGCGATGCAGACCCGAAGGCCTGAGGCACCGAGAAGGTCGAGCCAGCCGTCGCTCGGCAGGGCGAGATCGCAGACGGTGGTGACGCCGGAGAGGGCAAGTTCGGCGAGCGCCACCCCGTAGGCGGCCCGCGTCCCCTCCGCGTCGGGCCGCAGGATCGGCAGATACTCGTAGAGCGAGGTGTTGTAGAGGCGCTGGCTGCCGACCTCGTCCCACATGCCCTTGTTCATCGGCTCCGAGAACAGGTGCGTGTGGATGTCGACGAGCCCTGGCATAACCAGGCAGCCGGAAGCGTCGATGGTTCGGTCCGGCGGCGGCCCCGTATAGCCCGGGCCGACATGCGTGAGGACGCCGTCCGCGAAGACAACATCAGCGCCGGTCTGGTAGACGTGACCGCCGCTGTCCGGGTCCCAGGCGACGACCCACCGGGCCCCCGTCACCAGGGTGACGTCCACAGCCCCGTCCGCAGCATCGTCGTGCATCGATCACCTCTTCCTCAGGTCGAGGGGGCGGGCAAGATCGGTGCCTATTCGGTTGCACCGAGGGGTTTGCGGCCCGGGTTTCGCTAGGCCGTCTTGAACAACGGCGTGTCGGTCTACCGGGCAGCTGTACGCACCAGCACGAGGCGGCCTCAGGACGCCCACATAGCCCCAGGAGGCCGTTCAACTCACAGCCTCTCAGGGTGAGGTTGGAAGTGGGATTGGCCCGCGCAACGCCGTTGCCGACGGGGCGAGGCCCGAATGCGCTGTGAAATTCGGTGTTCGGAAGGACGGCAGCATGCACCAGCGCGATACCACCGAGCCCGCACGGATCCTGGTCATCAACCCGAACTCGTCCCAGGCCGTGACCGCCGCCATCGACGCGGCGCTCGACCCGCTGCGCTTGGCCGGCGGCCCCGCCATCGCGGTGACGGACCTGCCCAATGGGCCGGCGAGCATCGCGTCCCAGCAGGACGCCGATTCCGTCGTGATGCCGCTCGCCCGGCGCATCGCAGCGGACGGGGCGGACGCCTTCGTGATCGCCTGCTTCAGCGACCCGGGCCTGCACACGGCCCGCGAGGTCGCCAAGGGCCGGCCCGTGATGGGCATCGCCGAATGGGGCATCCTCCGGTCGCTCACCCTCGGCGAGCGCTTCGGCATCGTCGCCCTATCGGAGGGCAGCGTGCGGCGCCAGCGCCGGATGGTCCGCCAGATGGGCCTCGGCGAACGCTATGCCGGCAGTCGGCCGGTGGAGGCGCGGGCGGACGAGACGGCCGGCGAGGCGATCCGCGACCGCCTGGTCGCGGCGGCCCGCATGCTGATCGCGCGCGACGGCGCCGACGTGATCGTCCTCGGCTGCGCCGGCATGGCGCCGCACCAGAGCGCAATCGAGGACGCGGTCGGGTGCGCGGTCGTCGAGCCCTGTCAGCAGGCGGTGGCGGCAGCCCTCGGGGCCGTTCTGCTCGAGACCGCCTCTTTCGGAAGGACCCGGCGATGCACTACGACCTCCTGATCCGCGGCGGCACCTGCGTCACGCCTTGGGGGACCGAGGGGATCGATCTCGGCGTCCGCGCCGGACGGATCGCGGATCTCGGTGCGCCGATCGGCGCGACCGCGGATACGGTGATCGACGCGGTAGGCCTGCACGTCCTGCCCGGCCTGATCGACAGCCACGTCCACCTGCGTGATCCCGGCGACCCAGCCGTGGAAACGATCGAGACCGGCACGCGGGCCGCGATCCTCGGCGGGATCGCCACCCTGTTCGACATGCCCAACACGGTTCCGCCAATCGCCGATACCGAGCGCTTGACGTGGAAGCGCGGCTACGTGGCGGGTCGTAGCTGGTGCGATATCGGCCTGTACGTGGCGGGCGCCAAGACCAACATCGACAGGTTGGCGGCGCTGGAACGCGAGCCAGGGGTCTGCGCCGTGAAGGTGTTTGCGGGCAGCTCCACGGCGGCGCTGATGATTGAGGACGACGCCCATCTCGAGCGGGCCATGCGAGCCGGCCACCGGCGCATGGCCTTCCACAGCGAGGACGAGTTCCGGTTGCAGGCGCGCAAGCCGTTATTCGCCCGGGGGCAGCCGTACCGGACCCACATGGAATGGCGCGACGAGGAATGCGCCTTCCTAGGGACCCAGCGCCTGATGGCCCTGGCCCGCAGGACCGGCCGGGCGACGCACATCCTCCACGTCTCGACCGCCGAGGAACTCGAATACCTGCGCGATTTCCGCGACGTCGCGACCGTCGAGGTTCTGGTCAACCACCTGACCCAGGTGGCGCCCGACTGCTACGATACGCTTGGCGGGCTCGCGGTGATGAACCCACCGATCCGCGGCGAGCGGCATCGAGCAGCCGCATGGGCTGCCGTGCGCAACGGGACTGTCGATACGATCGGCAGCGACCACGCGCCTCATGCCCGGGCAGCCAAGGAGCAGCCCTGGCCCGATTGTCCGGCCGGCCTCACGGGGGTTCAGACCCTGGTCCCGGTCATGCTCGATCATGTCGCAGCCGGGCGCCTGTCGCTGGCGCGCCTCGTGGACCTGATGGCGGCCGGTCCGGCTCGTGTCTACGGCCTGCTCGGCAAGGGGAGAATCTCAGTCGGATACGACGCGGATTTTACCCTGGTGGATCTGAAGGCGCGTCGCACAATCGAGGACTCTTGGATCGCGTCGCCCTGCGGTTGGACTCCGTTTGCGGGACTACGCGTGACCGGATGGCCGGTCGCCACCGTTGTCCGGGGCAGATCCGTCATGCGTGATGACGAGGTCTTAGGCGATCCGGTCGGGCGCCTGGCGCGCTTCTCCGGCTGAGCCGAGGCGCCCGGATCAAGCACATCCGGTTTCGGCCACCAGCCAGGTGGTGAGGATCGCGACGGCGTCCATGAGGTCGTCGATCTCCATGGCCTCATCGGGGTTATGGCTGCCGTTGGCGTTGCGCACGAACAGCATCGCCATTGGAACACCGGCTTTGGCGAAGGCCGCGGCATCGTGCGAGGCCGGGCTGCCGAGAGGCATGGTGGCGATGCCGAGGGCTGTGGCCGCGGCCTCCAGACCGCTGCGGATCCGTGGCGAGACATCTCCGACCGCCACCTCGGCGCGCGGGCCGAGCACGATCTCGACGTTGCGGCGTGCCACGATTGTCGCGACGTGCCTCAGGAACTGCGTCTCGATCTCCGCCAGCATGTTCGCCGCGTAGGCACGCACGTCCAGGCTGAACCGGAACTCGCCCGGGACTGTAGTCAGCCCGTGGGCTGCACCGTCGGTGTGGAACCGGCCGAACGTGACGGCCATCGGGCGGCCGGCCTCCTCGTTGGCCTGCCAGATCTGGTCGAGCGCCAGGGCGATCTCCGCGCCCGCCATGGCCGCATCGCGCCGGAACCGGCGGGGCGTGCCGACATGGTCGTAGCGGCCGAGGATTCGAGCATCCGGATAACGGAAGTTGCCCGGGATCCCGGTGCAGAGACCGACCGGAATTCCGGCCTCGACGAGGCTCGGCGCCTGCTCGATATGCACCTCGAGGAAGGCGTGGATCGCGGACGGATCGAGCGGCGGCGCATCGCCGCGTAAAGCCTCGGGATCGCCGCCGGAGGCCGCGATGTGATCGGCGAGGTCGCGCCCCGTATCGGCCCGGGGCATGGCGAGCGCACCCTCCGGCAGGGTGCCGAGCGCCGCTCGGCTTCCGAGATAGGACACCTGGAACCAGACGCTCTCCTCGGCGCGCACCGCCATGACGGTGATATCGCGCTCCGGGATCAGTCCGAGGCTTTGGATCGCCGCGACAGCTGCGAGCCCGGCGACGACCCCGGCGGCGCCGTCGAAGTTGCCGCCGTGCGACACGGTGTCGAGATGGGAGCCGATCAAAATCGGCGGCCGGGTCCGATCCCGGCCGGGCAGCGTCATGTATGTGTTGGCGGCCGCGTCCCGGCGGACCCGGAGACCCAGCTCGGCCGCACAGTGCGTCGCGCGCGCGTGGGCTTCGGTTTCCTCCGGGCTGTAGGAAGGCCGGGTAAACCCGGGATCGTCGTGGCCGCACCGGGCGAGTTGTGCCAGCAGGTGCTCGATCCGGCCTCGCTGTGCGCTGACCGCCTCCCTAATGGCGGTGACGGTTGCGTGTTCCAATGGGTTTCTCCCTGACCGCGCAATGGCCCCTGGCCTTCACGCGGTCCCGTTGGGCTCGCCATCATGACCCAGTGGTCGGGTCATCAGGCCTGCGCGGCCATGATCGATACGTGTGCAGAGATCACCTTCCAACCAAGATCGGGGAGGCGCATCCATGTCTGGCTCTGGCGCCCGATACCGGTCTTGCCGCGCGGCTTGAACTCAAGATTCACGGTGGCCACGTCCGAGCCGACGGTCAGGACCTCCAACCGGATGCGTGCTTCCTTCGTGCCTCCAGGCGGTGGATCGGCGGCGATGCGCGCGGCTTGAATCGCCGCGAAGCCGTAGCCATTCTCACCCACGGCGTAGCGGATCGTGTGAGGGCTGTCCCAGAATGTTGCGTCCAACACCCCGACATCCTTGTCGATCAGCGCCTGCTCGTAGCGTTCGAACAGGGCGGTGACTTCAGCCACGACCTCGGGGCGGTTCAGGGTTGTGTCCATTCAGGCCTCCAAGTCGAGAACGGTGCGGATCAGGTCGAGGTCGGATCCACGCGTGCCGATGAGAGACAGGCCCACCGGAGCGCCATCGACCCGCCCGCCCGGGATACTCACCTGCGGGACGCCGGTGAGGCCTCCGTGGCTCGTCAAGCAGCCTATGCGCTCACGCAGCGGGTTGAGCGTGCTGAGCGGCAGCCCGCGCAGGGGAGCCGGGAACGGCGTGGTGGGAAGGCACAGGATGGTCCCGGGGGGCAGAAGCCGCGCGAGGCGGGCTCGTGCCTCAATGCGCATCAGGATCGCGGCGTTGCGTTCGCCCTCTGTCATCATCGAGCCCTGGACGAGCGCTCGGGCGACCGAGAAGGCGAGGCGCGGATTGCAGGTGTCGAGCCAGGGCTCGAAGGTCTGCCACGCCTCGCTGCTCTGCAGGACGCGCTGGGCCCGCTGCCACACCGACAGGCCCTGCGGCGCCATCGTCACGTCACGCCGGTTGCCGATCAGCGCGGCTAGACGATCGATGAGCGGCATAAGCGCTTGCTGCACGGCCTCGTCGGCGAAGCCGAGCGCGTCCGCGGCCACCAGCAGCGTATCGGGCAGCCGGTCCGGCATCGACGCGCCGAACAGGACCTCCCCGACCCGGGCAAAGGTGGCCGCATCGTGGGCGAACCAGCCGCAGGTGTCGGCGCTCGGCGCCTGGACGCAGATCCCGGAGAAATCGATGCGCCCGTGGGTCGGGCGGATCCCGTAGAGACCGCAGAAGCTCGCCGGCACACGCACGGAGCCGCCGCTGTCAGTGCCCAGCGCGAAATCGCAGGCTCCTGAGGCGACAGCTGATGCCGAGCCGCTGGATGAACCCCCCGGCACCCGGTCCGGCGCGGCTGAATTCAGCGGGGTGCCGTCATGGGCATTCTCGCCGAGGATCCCCAGCGAGACCTCGTCGGTGATGGTCTTGCCCACCACTGAGGCACCAGCGTCGAGAAGCGTCTGCACCACCCAGGCGTGTCGCGCCGGAGTCGGGTCGATGCGCGGCCAATCCGGGTTGCCGCCACCGGTGGGGATCCCAGCGACGTCGATCAGGTCCTTGACGGCGAAACCGAGCCCGGCGAGCGGCCCCGTCGCGGAACCGGCGACGCGGGTGCGCGGACCCGGCAGGAATGGATCGGTGGATACGATGGGCTGCTCTTGCATCATGCGGAGATCGGTTCCTGCCATTGGGCGCCGGGCACGGCCGCGAACAGCGCCCGGGTGTAGGGGTGCTTCGGCGCGAAGAAGATCTCGGATGTCGGCGCAACCTCGACCACCTGGCCGGCCCGCATCACGGCGATCCGATCGCAGACCTGCAGGGCGACGCGCAGATCGTGGGTCACGAACACCATGCTGAGGTGCAATCGCGCCTTGATGTCGGCGAGCAGCGCCAGAACTTGGGCCTGCACGGAGACGTCCAGGGCTGAGACCGGCTCGTCGGCCACCAGCACCTCGGGCTGCATGGCCAGAGCTCGGGCGATCCCGATCCGCTGGCGCTGGCCGCCGCTGAATTCGTGTGGGAAGCGCTGCGCCGCCGCGGGGTCGAGGCCGACGAGCGCCAGCATCTCGCGGGCTTGGGCCTTGGCGACCTCAGGCATGGTGCCGTGTATGATCGGGCCCTCGGCCACGATGTCGACGACGCGCTGGCGCGGGTCGAGGGATCCGTAGGGGTCCTGGAACACCATCTGCACCCGCTTGCGGTGCGGACGCATCTGGCGGCGGCTCAGCGCGGCGACGCTGTGCCCGGAGAGAAGGATCTCGCCGCTATCGACGGGCATCAGCCGGGTGATCGCCCGCGCCAAGGTGCTCTTGCCCGAGCCGCTCTCGCCAACGAGCCCCAGGGTCTCCCCCCGCCGCAGCTCCAGATCGACGCCGTCGAGCGCACGGGTGACGCGCCCGCCGAACAGGCCGCGCGCGCCGTAGGTTTTCTCGACCGCCCGGGCTTCGACCACCCGAGGGGCCGTGCTGGGCGGTCGTTGCGGCGGCGGCGTCAGCCTGGGCACCGCCGCGATCAGGGCGCGTGTATAGGGATGCTTCGGGGCGCCGAGAACCGAAGCCGCGGGGCCCTGCTCGACCAGTGTGCCTTTCTGCAGCACCGCGACCGTGTCCGCGATGTCGGCGACCACGCCGAAATCGTGGGTGATGAACAGGACGCTGGTCCCGTGCTCGCGCTGCAATTCCCGGATCAGGTGGAGGATCTGCGCCTGGGTGGTCACGTCCAGCGCGGTGGTCGGCTCGTCGGCGATGAGAAGCCGTGGGTTCAGCGCCAGCGCCATGGCGATCATCGCGCGCTGGCGCTGGCCGCCGGAAAGCTGGTGGGGATAGGAGCGCAGGAGCCGAGCGGGCTCAGGCAGGTGGACGCTGTCGAGCAGCGCGACGACCCGGGCCCGCCGGTCGGCGCGGCCGAGCGCCGTATGGATGCGCAGGACCTCGTCGAGCTGGCGCCCGATCGTGTGAAGCGGGTTGAGAGCCGTCATCGGCTCCTGGAAGATCATCGCGATGCGCGCCCCCCGGATGCGGCGCATCCGCTTCGGCGTGATCGTCGCGAGGTCCTCGCCCTCGAAGTCGATGCGCCCGCCGGAGACGCGCACGTGCGGCCCCGGCAGCAATCCGAGAATCGCCCGCGCTACCAGCGACTTGCCCGATCCGCTCTCGCCGATGAGGCAGGTGACGGCGCCCGGCCGCAGCACGAGGTCCACGTCGGTGACCGCGTTCGGCCGGTCCGCACCCGGGGGCAACGCGATCGTCAGCTTCTCGATGTCGAGGACGGAGTCGCTCATCGCTCGCGGAGCCTCGGGTTCAGTGCCTCGTTCAAGCCATCGCCAACGAGATTGATGCCAAGGACGGTGAGCAGGATCGCGATGCCCGGGAAGGTGCAGATCCACCACGCCGAGCGAAGGACCGCGCGTCCTGCACTGATGATCAGGCCCCAGCTCATCACGTTCGGGTCGCCGAGCCCGAGGAACGCGAGCCCCGCCTCGATCAGGATCGCTGTCCCGATCAGCAGCGACCCCACGGCGATGATCGCCGAGGTGCAGTTCGGCAGCATGTGGCGGAAGATGATGCGGGCGTCGCCTGCCCCGAGGCCGTCGCAGGCGAGCACGAATTCGCGCCCGCCGAGCGCCACGAACTCACCCCGCACCAGACGGGCGATCCCCGGCCAGGACACCGCCGCGATGGCCACGATCTCACTGGTGAGCGATGGCGACAGGATCGCCACGATGAGGATCGCCAGCACGAAGGCCGGGATCGTCTGGAAGAACTCCGTGAGCCGCATCAGCGCGATCTCGACGCCACCCCGGTAATAGCCGGCCAACCCTCCGACGAGGGTTCCGAACAGGATCGCGGCAAGCGTCGCGCCGAGCCCGATCATCAGCGAAGTGCGCGCGCCGTAGGCGATCTCCGCGGCCACATCCCGCCCGAGCGTGTCGGTGCCAAGCAGGAAGCGGCCGCCCGGCGGCTGGAGCGCGGGCCCGACCAGGCGGAACGGGTCGCCGGGAAACAGCAGGGGCGTCAGCATCACCAGGGCGAGCAGCCCGAGCAGTACGGCTGCACCGAGGAGCGCCAGACGGTTGCGCGCGAAACGCGCCAGAGCGGCCCGCATCGCTACAGCTCCATCCGAGGATCGAGGCAGACGTAGACGAGGTCCACGGCGAGGTTGATCACGACGACGAGGCAGGCCGAGACAAAAAAGATTCCAAGCAGGAGGTTGAGGTCGCGCGACTGGAGCGCGTTGAAGGCCAGGGTGCCAACCCCCGGCCAGCCGAACACCGTCTCGACCACGATCGAGCCGCCGATCAGGTTGCCGGCCTGTACCCCCGCCATGGTGACCACCGGCAGTAGGGCGTTGCGCAGGACGTGGCCGGTCATCACCCGGGCCTCGGTCTGGCCCTTGGCCCGGGCCGTGGTGACGTAGTCCATGCCGACCTGTTCCAGCACGGAAGCGCGCATCACCCGGGCGTAGACCGCGAGGTAGAAGAGCGAGAGGGCGACGGCCGGCATGACCAAGTGACGCCCGACGTCCCAGACCTCGTCCCAGCCCTCGTTGTCGGCCCCCACCGTGTCGAAGCCACTAGTGGGAAGCCAGCCGAGCCGGATCGCGAAGATCACGATCATCATCAGCCCGAGCCAGAACCCCGGCGTGGCATAGGCCACCAGGCTCACAAGCGAGATCACCGCGTCGCGCCAGGAGTTGCGCCCGGTGGCCGCTACGAGGCCGAGGAGCGTACCGATCACCAGGGCGGTCCCGAAGGCGGTCAGCATCAGCAGGCTCGTCGGCCACAACCGGTCGAGGATCAGGCTCGCCACGGGGCTGTCGTTGCGGAACGAGTAGCCGAGATCGAGGTGGAGCATGTTGAGCAGGTAGACGCCGAATTGCGTCGCCATCGGTTGGTCCAGGCCGAACTTGCGGCGCAGCTGCTCCATGTATTCCGGACTGGCCGCGCCACTTTCGCCAGCAAGAACCGACGCGGCGTCGCCAGGCGCCAGGTGAATCAGGAAGAAGTTCAGCACGACGATACCCAGGATCACCGGGATCGCCAGCAAAAACCGGTGACCGAGAAAGCGCGCGAGCCGCACCGGATTACTTGTCCATCCAGGCTCGCTCGAACGCCTGTTGTGTGCCCAGCGGTCCGGTGGTGTGATCCTTGAGACGCCGGTTGAAGACGCTCACGTATTGCACGTCGATCAGCCAGATCATCGGGCTGTCTTCGGCCAGGATCTGCTGGACCTTCTTATAGATCGCCCCGCGCTTTTCCGGATCCAGCTCGCGCGCGCCCTCGCCGAGCATGCGGTCGACTTCCGGGTTCGAATAGAACGTGTCGTTGACGAAGGTGACACCTTTTCGGATCTGCGAGGTCAGGAACTGCTTGTTCAACCCGTAGACCGGATCGACGCCCTGGCTCAGGAACGGTTCGTTGATGTCGTAATCATAGTTCGTGTAGACGCGCCGCAGCCAGGTGGCGGTGTCTTCTGAGCGCAGAGTCACGTCGATGCCCACCGCGGCGAGGGCCTGCTTCAAGTATTCGGCCTGCCGCAGCCACTGTTCGCCGAACGAGTTCACCTCCAGATGGAGGGCGAAGCGCATCCCGCCCGCGCCGCGGGGTGCGCCGGCCTCATCGAGCAGCCGGTTGGCGATTTCCAGCCGATCCGGCACGTCATACTGGCGCACGTCGTCGGTGTAGAGGCCGGCCGTCTTGAATTTGCGGCTGAGTGGACCCGAGGCGGGCAGGCCGTAGCCAAACATCACGTCCCTGAGGATGACGTTGCGGTCGATCGCGTAGGCGATGGCTTGGCGCACCGCCTTCTTCTGAAGCTGCGGATGGCGGCCGTTCAGCTCCAGGACGCTCTGAGCCGGCGTCATCTCGTAGCCCTTGGTGGTCAGGTCGAGGACTGGATTGGTCTTCATCCGCGCGAGATCGGCATAGTTCACCGCGCTGTAGCCGGCGAAATGGGCTTCCCCGGCCTCCATGGCGGCCGAACGCGTTGCGGCATCCGGGATGAAGCGGGCGACGATACGGTTGAGGTACGGCAGCCCCGGCTTCCAGTAACTCTCGTTGCGGTCCAGCCGCACGGACTGACCGCGCTCCCAGCTCACGAACTTGAACGGGCCGGTCCCGATCGGCTTGTTGGCGGTCGGGTTCTGGAGGACATCGGTTCCCTCGAACACCGATCGGCACAAGATCGGCAGGTCGCGCCCAGAGAGCGCTTTCATGATGTACGGAGCCGGGTTGGCGAGCCGCAGCACCGCGGTCATCAGATCGGGCGTGTCGACGGCTACCAGTTCGGCGAGCATTACTGGGGCGATCGGATTATACTTCTTCAAGATCTCCATGAAGGAGTATTGCACATCCGCGCTGGTGAACGGTTTGCCGTTGTGGAAAGTCACGCCCTCCTGGAGCGTGAATGTGATGGTCTTTCCGTCCGCTGCGACATCCCACGACTTGGCCAGGTTGGGCCGTGGGTTCAAATCCCAGTCGTAGGTGCACAGCCCTTCATAGACCTGCGTGGCGATCGGCGGGATGTTGCCGGCCGATACGGCGTAATGCGCTAAGGTCGAAGGCTCTGGATGCACGATCATCACCATCGTGCCGCCCCGCCGCGGTTCGGCGGCGCTTGCGCCGTTCGAGGCCGCGGCGAGGCCGAGCGGGAGCGCCAGAACGGTGCGGCGAGAGAGATCAGTCACGTGAGGTGTGCGAGACAAGCCGAAGGACCCCTGAAGCTGTAGGGGGACTCAGCAACGGTCGTGCCACCCGATTGGTAGATTCACCCCGGTATCATGTCGATTGATCGGGGGTGATCTGTGCCGAGCCTCGAATACGGCATAAAAGCAGACTGGGAGGAAACCTTGATCTCGGTGGCCGGATGCCGGATGCCGGAGGTTCGCGTCGGAACGAACCTTGCCATGAGCTGCGGCCGAGCCGTCCCTGGCTCGTGCTTGGAGCCCTTGGTCACAATGCGCGAATCCGGACGGACGATCAGGCTGGGGATGCTCACCCCTTCGTCGAACAGCGTGCTCGAACCGATGACGGCGCGCATGCTGGCCGGGCAGGACGGGGTCACGGCCCACTTCTCGCGCGTGCGCGTGACCCAGATCGGCCTGTCAGCCGTCGCACTGGGCCAATTCGCGCAGGAACCGATGCTCGCGGCCGCCGATCTGCTCGCCGATGCGCGGGTCGCCTCGATCCTTTGGAACGGGACTGCGGGTGCCTGGCTTGGCTTCGACAATGACGTGGCGCTCGCAGCGGCAGTGACCGAGCGAACCGGCGTGCCGGCCTCGACCTCCGCGCTTGCTTTCCGCGACCTGTTTCGGCGACGCGGCATCGAACGCATTGGGCTGGTGACCCCCTATACCGGGGACGTCCAGGCGCGGATCCAGGCGAATTGGCGCTCCGACGGGTTCGACTGCTCGGCAGAGCGGCATCTCGGTCTGTCAGAGAACTTCGAATTCGCTTTGGCCGGCACAAGCGAGATCGCCGGGATGGTGCGCGCCGTCGCGGCCGAGGGCGCGCAGGCCGCGGCCATCGTCTGCACCAACCTCGCGGGCGGCGCGATCGCCGCCGCCCTGGAGGCCGAACTCGGCATCCCGGTCTACGATTCGGTCGCGGTCAGCCTGTGGAAGGCGATAGACCTTGCCGGCGCAGGCACCGAGGCACTCATTGGATGGGGCGACGTGTTCGCGACCGCCTGAGCGACCTGCCTCAGCAGGCGTCATCCTCGGCGTTGCGGCGCTCGATCCACCGCCGCAGGGACGGCGCGAAGCCGGTGGCCGGCTTGGCCGGCGGACGCGCGAAGCGGCCCGCCCGCGGGGGCTTCACGCCGAGCCGGACCATGACCTGCGCCTGCCCGAGCGCGGCAGAGAGCGGATCGATCAGCGGCACCGGGACCGCCTCGGCAATCCGAGCGGCCAGGCCAGTCAGCGGCGCTCCAGCCAGGATCACCGCGTCGACACCATCCTCGGTCACAACGCGGTTCGCGAGGGCGATGATCTCGGCCTCAAGTTCGTGCTGCACCTCCGTGACCGACCGGAAGCCGGCCGCAACAGACCGGACGCAGGCGCATCGGGCAGAGAGTCCGGCCAGCAGCACCGCATCCTCGTACCAGGGCAGCAGGGTGCCCGAGAACGTCACGACACCGAAGCGCTGGCCGAGCATGCAGGCGGTGAGCATCGCCGCCTCGGCCATCCCAACGACGGGCAGGTCGAACAGCTCGCGTGCTGCGATCAGGCCGGGATCGCCAAAAGCCGCGATCACGGCGGCGTCGAAGCCGGATTGATGTTCGGCCAGAGTCTCCAGCACCGCTGCGCCGGCGAGCTGCGCCTCCGCTCGGCTCGCGATGTAGGGGAGGCCGTGCGCCGCCGTCAGCGCAGTGAGCTGCACGTCCGGGGCCAGCGCGCTGGCGGCGGCAGCCTCCATCCGGGCCGTCATGGCCGCCGAGGTGTTCGGGTTGACGAGGAGGATTCGCACGCCTCAGACGCGCGAACTCGGACGGTAGAACGGCTCGTGCCGAGCGGGGTCGATATAGTCTGCGTAAAAGCGCCGGGCATGGGGAAGGAGGGCCTTTGAGAGCTGACGACGCTCGACCTCATCGTCCGACAGGGCGCGTGCCAAGTCGTCGTGCAGGGCCTTCAGGGCGGCGTCGCGGTCGACCCGGGTGAAACGGCCATCAGCGTAGAGCACCTCGCCGTCGCACAGCACCGTCGTGACGCCGCCGGTCTTGGCGCGCTGGATCACCGCGTCGAGCAGCGGCGTCTCGGCGTCGAGGTAGGGATATGCGATCTGGTCCCAGTCCAGCAGCACGAGGTCGGCGGCTTTGCCGACCTCGATCGTGCCGAGGCTGTCGCCGAAGCCGGTGGTGCGGGCGCCCCCGACAGTCGCCATGCGCAGCACCTGGGCCATGCCCGGCACGTCGGCCTCGTCCATGCCGGGCACCCGGTGGGCGCGCAGCACGAGCCGCATCTCCTGGAGCATGTCGCGATCGTCGTTGATGCCTGCTTCGTCGAGGCCAATCGCGGTGTTGATGCCCTTTGCCTCGAAGCGGTTGAGCGCCGCCACGCCCGAACGCAGACGGAAGTTTGAGGAGCAGTTGTGGCAGATGCAGGTTCCGGTCGCGGCCACGCGGTCGATGTCGGCCTCGTTCAGCCAGACGCCATGGCCGAGCGTCATGCGCGGCCCGAGCAGGCCGAACCGGTCAAGATGTTCCACCGCCGTCCCGCCGCTGCGCTTTTCCGCGTAGGCCTTCTGGTAGGCGGTCTCGACCAGATGCATGTGCATCGGCACATTGTAGGATTCGGAGAGCCCGGACAGGCCCTCGAGCGCCGCGTCGGAGCACCAGTGGAGGTTGGCGGGAGCAAGCTGGATCTTGGCCCGGGCAGCCCCGGCCTGGCCTGAGTGCAAGCTACGGAACAGCGCGAAATTGTCCTCCAGCGACATTTGAAAGCGTTCGAACCAGCGCTTCATCGGGTCCTGGAGCGACGTCGGCAGGCTCGCCACGAAATCCATGTCCGCCTGGTAGACGAGTCGGTTCTGGTCGCGCACTGCGAAGCAGTACGAGACCCGCATGCCGATGTCGCGATAGGCGCGCAGCACCTCGTTCGAGCGCGCTTCGACCTCTTCCAGGCTTCCAGGCATCCAGCCGTGGATGTGCTGGACCGTGGTGATCCCGGAGCCGACCATCTCGAAGGCCGAGTACAGGGTGTCGAGGTAGAGGTTCAGGTTGCGCGCCACCATGCGGGTGACGAACCACAGCTCCAGCGGCATGTCGGGGGAGCCGAGCTGGACCGGCGTCAGGCCGACATGATGATGCCCGTTGACAAAGCCCGGCAGCAGGATCTCGCGGCCGGAGCCGATGACGGGCGCGTCGGGATAGCGCGCATGCAACTCCGCGTAGGTGCCGACCGCCTCGATTACCCCGTCCTTCTGGAGCACAGCTCCGTCGGCGACCTCCTCCCAGCGCTCGCGGACGAGGGTGCGGGTGATCATCTGCCGGCTGCGAATCAACGATGTGGCCATGCTTCGGTCCGTTATGGTCGGAATTGGTCAGGCGAGGGCTTCCTGCTCGGCGAAGGCCCTGTCGACCTCATCGCGCAGGAGTTCGGTGAGATGCCGCCGCATCGCTTCGGCGTCGGGCGAGAACGGGTCGCGGGGGCGCGGCAGGGTGTTGACCACGATCGTCTTGATCCGCCCCGGGCGAGCGGTGAACACCACCACGCGATCGGCGAGCGCCACCGCCTCGTCGATGTGGTGGGTCACGAACAGCACCGAGGCGCCGCTGTCGCGCCAGACATCGAGCAGGAAGTCCTGCATCTTCTGGCGGGTCTGCACGTCGAGCGCCGCGAAGGGCTCGTCCATCAGCAGGACTTTGGGGCGCATGGCGAGCGCCCGGGCGACCGCTACGCGCTGACGCATGCCGCCCGACAACTCGTCGGGCCGCTTGTCGAACGCCTCGGCGAGGCCGACCCGCTGGAGTGCGGCCCGCGCGATGCTCCGGCGCTCCAATTCCGGCACACCCTTCAGCGACAGGCCAAAGCTGACGTTCTGCCAGACGCTGAGCCAAGGGAAGAGCGAGGTCTCCTGAAAGATCAGGCTGCGTTCGGGGGATGGTCCAGCCACCGGCTCGCCGAAGGACTGGATCCGCCCCCCCGTGGCGGCCTCGAGCCCGGCGATCAGGTAGAGCAGCGTGCTCTTCCCGCAGCCGGACGGGCCGAGGAACACCACGAACTCGCCGGGCTGCACGTCGAGGTCAATGTCGCGCAGGGCCTCGTGGGCGCGGGCGGTGCCAGCGGCCCAGACCTTGGAAACGCCACGGCAGGACACGGCGTCGCTCTCGCCGGACACGGCCGGGCGATCGGCAACGGAGAGACGGTCAGAGCCCAAGGGAAGACCCCGCGTCGCGTGGCAGCCAATAGAGCATCCGCCGCTGAACCAGCCGGAACATCAGGTCGAAGGCGAAGCCGAGGAAGCCGATCAGCGTAATGGTGAAGAAGACCAGCGACGGGTTGAAGGTGTTGCGCGCCAGCATGATCACCTGCCCGAGACCGTAGCCGACGCCGGTCGCCTCGGCGACGAGCACCACCATCCAGGCCCCGAACAGGTTGAGGCGCAGCACCGCGAGCAGCCCCGGCAGGATCGCCGGCACGATCACCCGCGCGTAGATCTGGCGCTTCGACGCACCCATCGTCCGGGCGACGTTGATGTAGTTCCGGTTGACCCCGTCGATCTGATGGATGGTCGAGAGGACCATCGTGAAGAACAGGGCGATGAACACCATGAAGATCGCCGGAGCGTTGCCGATCCCGAACATGAAGATCGCCACGGGCAGCCACGCGATCGGCGAGACCGGGGCCAGGAGCGTGATGGTCGGCAGGGTCAACCGCTCGAACAGCACGACGTAGCGGATCGCCACGCCGACCAGGATCGACAGGGTTGCGGCCAGGAACAACCCTGCCAACACCCGCCCGGTGGAGGCGAGCACGGTGATCAACACCGCCATGGCGGGGCTCGGGCCGGCGTTCATGCCGGTGCCGATCTGCCAGCGCTGCGCGGTATTGAAGAAACGCGCCTGCTCGACGAGGTTGCCGAGGAAGATGTGGGGTGGCGGCAGCAGCTTGGCATCGGCGATGCCGAACGCCCAGAGCAGCTCCCAGAGGCCGGCGAAGCATCCGACCGAGACCAGCATCCAGCCGATCCGTTGCAGCAGTGGGACGAACCCGTCGGGCAGCGCCAGGCGCCGTGCGAACGGGAGACGCGGCTGGCCGTGCGGGACGGCGGCGGCGCGGGCGAGATCGATGGCCATTCGCTCAGGCCGACTTCAGCTTGAGCTTGCCGTAGAGCTCCGGGTTTTCGGCGATGACCTGTTCCAGCAGGGTCCAGTCGATCGCGTCGCGGCCGGGCTTCTTCTTGATGTAGCCCATCTCGGCGACGGAATCGGTCCGGTCGAGGATGAACTGCGTCTGGTTGCGGGCGTCCACCACCGAGGGCTGCCGGCCCATGGCGAGTTGGGCGTTGCTCATCGAGGTCTTGTAGTAGGAGCCGACGAGCTTGTTCAGGGCGGTCTGGGGGTCGCCCTCTGCCACGGCCTGGGCCTTCATCATGCCTTTGATTAGGGCTTTGACTGCCGCTGGGTTCTTGGCGATCAGCTCATTGCGCACGGCGAGCACGCAGTCAGTATAGCCCTTGCCGTAGATGTCGGTGCCGTCGGAGAGCTTTACGGCGCCCTTCACGTCGGTCAACAGCGCCGTGCCGTAGGGCTCGATCGTAGAGATGATGTCGAGGGCGCCGGCGCGGAACGCCTCCACGGCCTCCGGGGTCGAGCCCATGTAGCGGACCGTGATGTCCTTGAAGGCGACGCCATTCTTCTTCAGCCAGTCGTAGGGCAGCACTTCGAGCGTATCGAGCTGGAAGGTGCCGAGCGTCTTGCCCTTAAGCTTCTCCGGACTGTCGAGGCCCGGCTGGGCTACGAGCACGCAGCCCTCGATGCCGCCGCCCGCCACGATCTTCACCGGGGCACCCGCATCGTAGAGTGCCATGAAGCTGGTGTAGGGCATCACGCCGGCATCGACCTGACCCATCCCGAGGAAGGTGACCTGATCGGAGAAGGTCGGCGTGTTCACGAAGTCGATGGTGAGACCGTCGTCCTTGGCGAGCTGCATCGCCTCGGCCAGGAAGAAGTTCAGGTTGCAGAAGCCGGTCCCGTGCGTCGCTCGGATACCGTTGGCCGCCATCGCATGGCCGATCGTGCCGGGCCCGACGGCGAGCGTGAGCGCCGCGGCGGTTCCGCCGAGGAAGCGTCTGCGGGTGGGTTTGAACTGCGAGAAATCAGGAACGCGATAATCGCCGTGACGGTCGCACATATCGGCTCTCCTCAGGAGGCGGATGTCGGAGTCTTTCAGGCGGTGCGCCGGCTCCCGGCCGGACGCGCGACGATGTCGAGGTCGTGACGGGGGCAGAGCGGTCGAGGAGATCCGGTCACCCGGCAGCTCTCAGTATCGACGGCACGCCAACCCGTAGTCGCCGCTCTACGCGACGCTGCGCTAGCGAACTCCTCACAAGAAGCGTGCCATTCGCGACCGAATACGTCCGATGAGACGCGCTTCGGCAGACCCAGACATCCCTGCGCGTCGGCGATGGGGCGGGATGCGCCCGCCGTCGTGATGTTGAAGACGTCGCGTCCCGGTTCAGGCGGCGGAGAAGCTCGTATTCAATACGATAATTTTGACGTTCTCCGATGAATACCGCCATCCACGCGCGCAAGTGCCGCTAATATGCGCAAATTCCTGGCCGGACTGCGGCCTCTTTCCCCTTCCCGTCGACCGGACGGCGGCCGACAATCGGATGGCCAATCCACGGGAGCTTCGGGATCGATGACGCATCTCACGCGGCGCAGCTTCGTCGGCGCAGCGGCGCTGCTCGCGGCACCAGCCCTCATCCGCCCATCCTTCGCAGCCGACCCGGTCAAGCTCGGGTGCCTGTTCTCGTCCTCCGGCACGATGGCCAATCTCGAGGGCCGGCTGAACCACGTCGTTCGCATGGCCGCCGACGAGATCAACGGACGCGGCGGCGTCAACGGCCGCCAGATCGAGGTCCTGACTTCCGATCCCGCCTCGGACTGGCCGCTCTACGCCCAGGTCGGCCGGCAAATGCTTCAACAGGAGAAGGTCGCGGCCCTGTTCGGCTGCTGGACCTCCGTGTCCCGCAAGTCGGTGCTGCCGGTCGTCGAGCAGAACGACGGGCTGCTGTTCTACCCGCTCCACTTCGAGGGCGACGAGAATTCAAAGAATGTCGTCTACATGAACTCGCCGCCCGCGAGTTCCGTGCTGCCGGCGGTCGATTACCTGATGGGCCCCGAAGGAGTCGGCGCAAAGCGCTTCTTCATGATCGGTTCGGACTACGTCTGGCCGCGCACGATCAACAAGCAATTGAAGGGGTACTGGAAGAGCAAGGGCATCCCGGAGACCGCGTGGCGCGAGGAGTACGTGCCATTCGGCTTCTCGAATTTCCAGACGCTCGTGAACCAGGTGCGCAGCTTCGCCAGCCAGCCCGGCGGCCAAGCGATTGTGGTGCTTACCGTCGTCGGATCCTCGATCCCAGATTTCCTGCGTGAATTCGCCAACCAGGGCGTCACCGCCACCGACGTGCCGATCCTCGGCCTCGACATGGTGGAGGCCGATCTCGAAGGGCTCGATACCGCCAAGCTCGTCGGCCACCTGAACTGCTGGGCCTATCTCCAGGCCGCCAAGGGCGAACGGAACAAGAAATTCCTTGGCGACTGGGCCGCCTACGTGAAGGCCAAGAACGTCCCGTTCAGCGCCGACACAGTCATCGATCCGATGGTCTCAGCCTACGACAGCGTCCATCTCTGGGCGCTCGCCGCCGCCAAGGCGGGCTCCTTCGCAGTACCGGAGGTGCGCCAAGCCTTCGCGAACCTCAGCTTCGACGATCCGTCGGGCTACACGCTGACCATGACGGGCGAGAACAACTACGTCTCCCGCGGCGTCTTCATCGGCTCGGTCAACGAGAAGCGCGGCTTCGACGTGCTCTGGCAATCTGCCGACGCGCCGAAGCCGGTCCCGTTCAGCCCCTATGGCTGATCCGAGGGGGCGTCCTCGCCAGGCAGGCCTGCCGCCCTGGTACCTGGCGCCCTGGTACCCGGCGTTCTGGTACCTGGCGCTCTTGTGTCTGGCGCTCCCGGCAATGCCGGCCTTTGCAGCGCCGCTCGACCGGGCGATACTTGCCGGGGCCTTGTGCGGGGATGGCGCGGCACAGGTTGGGGCGGCAGAGGGCCTCGTCCGCGCCGGCGGCGATCTGCCGGCCGACGACCTCGCCTACGCCGGGCGGCTCCTCGGCGCCCTCGTCGAGCGTCGCCTCGCCTGCTTGCCGGACGGTGCCTTGCTGCTCGTGGGCCAGAACGCGCCGGAGGGCCAGGACGCCGTGACCGGCGCGCGCCGGCCGGCCGCGGAGGCGCGCGCGCCGGTCCTCGGCCTACGCCAACGTGCCGCCGTCGAGACGGCGCGCGGCGTCGTGGCCCTGCTCACGGAGGGGACGCCCGCCGCTCGCGCCGCCGGTCTTGCCGTCCTGGAACGGCGCATCACCATCGTTCCGGCAGCGGTGCTCGACCGGGCACGGGATGCGGAGAGTGATGCTGCGCTGAAGGGTACGATCGCCAGCCTCGCCGAGGCGGCCGCCCTGTCCTCGCCCGATCCGGTCCGGCGCCGGGCGGCGATCGCCGCCGTGGCCGCGAGCCCGTCCGGGGCTGCCGCGGCGCGGCTTGACGCTTTGAAGAGCGACCCTGCCTACCGTGCCGACCCGGCCTTCCGGGTCGCCCTCGATGCGGGTCTGGCCCAGGTCCGGCGCGCGGTCGCGATCGGCGATGGTCTCGCAATCGTCTACAACGGGCTGAGCTTCGCAAGCATCCTGTTCATGGCGGCGGCCGGGCTCGCCATCATCTTCGGGCTCATGGGCGTGATCAATCTCGCCCAGGGCGAGTTCATCATGCTCGGTGCCTACACCACTTATGGCGTTCAGGAGGCCTTCCGCCGGTTTGTCCCAGGACTGCTTGACCTCTACCTCGTGGCGGCAATCCCGTTGGCTTTCGTGGCGGTCGCTCTGGTGGGCATCGGCGTCGAGGCGCTGGTCCTACGCCACCTCTACCGGCGACCGCTGATGAGCCTGCTCGCAACCTGGGCGGTGAGCCTGTTTATGGTCAACCTCGTGCGCGTCACCGTCGGCACGCAGAACCTTCAGTTTTCGATGCCCGCCTACGTCAGCGGTGGCGTACCGGTCTATGCCGACTTCGTCATGACCTGGAACCGGCTCTTCGCGATCGGCTTTGCGGGGGCCACCCTCATTCTGACGCTGCTGATCCTGCGCCGCACGCCGCTAGGGCTCGACATCCGCGCCGTGACACAGAACCGCGACATGGCCGCCTGCCTCGGCCTGCCGACCCGCCGGATCGACCGCCTTGCCTTCGGCCTCGGCTCGGGCCTGGCTGGGCTCGCCGGAGTGGCACTCTGCCCGATCTACAGCGTCAATCCCGGTATGGGTTCGGGCTTCATCGTCGACAGCTTCATGGTCGTGGTGCTGGGCGGCGTCGGAAGCCTCATCGGGACCCTCGTGGCGGCAGTCGCGGTCGGCGGCGCCAACGTGCTGATCGAACCGATTTCCGGTGCGGTCGCCGCCAAGGTGATCGTGCTCGTCGGCATCATCCTGTTCCTGCAGCGACGGCCCGAGGGCCTGTTCGCCGTCCGGCGACGGCGATGAACGGCGCGATGCAGACCATCCGGGCGCGCCCCGCCGGACCGGCGCTACGCGCCGTACGCGATCCCCTGGTGGCCGGGCTTGTGGTCCTCTGCCTCGTGGCCGCCGCAGCGCTCCTCGCAGCGCCCCCCGACCCGTATCTCGTCAACGCTCTGGGCCAACTCGCCGCCTTCGCGATCCTCGCCGTGTCCCTCGACCTGGTCTGGGGCTATCTCGGAATCCTGAGCCTTGGGCATGGGTTGTTCTTCGCCATCGGCGGCTACGTCTGCGCCATGCACCTGCTGGCCCACGGCGCAGCCGTGACCGGCGTCCTGCCGGACTTCGTGCAGTTCATGGGCTGGAAGACCCTGCCGACCTATTGGGCGGGCCTCGACCTCGCCGCCTACGCGTTCGTCCTCGCCCTTGCGCTCGCCGGCCTCGTCGCCTTCGTATTCGGGCTTGCCTCGTTCCGCTCGCGGGTCAACGGCGTCTACTTCTCGATCATCAGCCAAGCTCTCGTCTACGTCGCGATGCTGTTGATGTACCGCAACGATACCGGGCTCGGCGGCAACAACGGCATGACCGGCTTCCCGCTGCTGTTCGGCTGGCCGATGGGCTCGCCGCGCGTCGGCACCGGGCTGGCCGTCGCCGCCCTCCTGACGCTGGCGGCGGTGCTCGCCGGAACGCGGCTTCTCGTCGGCGGCGCCGTCGGACGGCGAATGCTCGCCTGCCGAGACGACGAGATCCGCCTGCGCACCCTCGGTTACAGCACCACGCGGCTGAAGCTCGGGATCTGGTGCCTCTCAGCCATGATCGCCGCGCTCGCGGGCATCCTGTACGTGCCGCAGGTCGGCATCATCAACCCGCGCGTTCTGGCCCCCGACCTTTCCATCGAGATCGCCGTCTGGGTGGCGGTTGGCGGGCTGGGGCGGCTCGGCGGGGCGGTGATCGGCGCCGTTCTCGTCAACGGCCTGAAGTTCTGGCTCAGCGCAGCGATGCCGGAAGCGTGGCCCTTCATCCTGTCCGGGCTGGTGCTCCTCGTGGTGCTGGTCCTGCCGAACGGCCTCCTCGACCTGGCGGCCCTGCGCCCGCGCCCGATTTGGTTGCGGAGGGGGCGATGAGCGCACTCGTGGTCGACGCCCTGACCGTCGCCTTCGGCCGCTTCACGGCGCTCGACGCCGTCTCGCTCGCGGTCGATCAGGGCGAGGTGCGGGCTGTGATCGGCCCGAACGGCGCTGGCAAAACCACGTTGCTCGATGTGATTTCCGGGATCACCAAACCGGTTTCCGGCCGGGTGATGCTGGGCGATTCTATCGACCTGACGAAGTGCTCGGAGGCCGAGATCGCCCGGGCCGGCGTGCGGCGGAAGTTCCAGAAGCCCAGCGTCTTCCCGGCACTCACCGTACGCGAGAACATCGAGATGGGCTGCGGACCCGCCTTGAAGGCGCGCGCCCGCGTCGCCCGCGTGGCCGCCGTTCTCGACGAGATCAGCCTTGCCCCACGGGCCGCCGTGCAGGCCGGCGCCCTCGCGCATGGCGAGAAGCAGTGGTTGGAAATCGGCATGGTGCTCGCCGCCGAGCCCGCGCTCCTCCTCCTCGACGAGCCCGTGGCCGGCCTCTCCGACGCCGAGACAGCCCAGACCGCCGCGCTGATCCGGGACCTGCGCCGGCCGGACCGCGCGATCCTGGTGATCGAGCACGACATGGCCTTCGTCGAGGCCATCGCCGACCGGGTGACGGTGCTGCACGAGGGCCGCACGCTCTACGAGGGCAGCATGCAGGGTGCCCGCGGCGATGCCCGCGTGATCGAGGTCTTCCTCGGCCGATGACGCATGCACCCGCACGCCTCGCCGTCGAGGGGCTCGATCAGCATTACGGCAGCGCGCAGGTGCTGCGCGGGGTCGGCTTCGCGGTCGAGCCGGGGCGCTGCCTTGCCGTTCTCGGCCGCAACGGCGCCGGCAAGACCACGCTTCTGCGCTGCCTCACCGGCCTGATCCCGGCGAGCCAAGGCCGGATCGCCCTCGACGGGACCGAACTGACGCGCCTGTCCTCGGACAGGCGCGCCCGGACAGGCCTCGCCTACGTGCCGCAGGGGCGCGAGATCTTCCCCGACCTGACCGTCGCCGAGAACATGCGGGTCGCGGCCCGGGCCCACGGCCTCGGGCGGACCGACGCGGTGGACGAGGCGGTCACCCTGTTCCCGGCGCTTCGCGACCTCTGGCACCGTCCGGGGGGCAACCTATCGGGTGGCCAGCAGCAGCAGCTCGCCATTGCCCGAGCGCTCGCCACACGGCCCCGCGCCTTGCTGCTCGACGAGCCGACGGAAGGCATCCAGCCCTCGATCGTCGCCGCCATCGAGGCGGTGATCGCCGGGCTCAAAGGGCGGATCACCGTGCTGCTCGTGGAGCAGTATCTCGATTTCGCCCTTCGGGTCGGCGACGCCGTGGTGGTGTTGTCCCGGGGTAGCGTCGTCGTGCGCGGTGACCCCGCCACGCTGAACCACGAGATCCTTACCCGTCACATCGCCATCTGACGGACAACCCAGGAGACGCCGTGTCCGCCCATCACGAGATCCCCGCCACGCCCGAAACGATGGTGCTCGGCTACTTCGACGCCGCCTTGCCGCCCGTGCTGACGGTCGCCTCGGGCGACACCGTCACGCTGCACTCGCATCCGGCGGGTGGACGTGAGTCGCTCCACCCCGACCCGGCCCGCGTGCCGCCAGACCTGCTGCACGCCCTCGACACGCTGGAGCGCGGCCCCGGCCCGCACTTCGTCACCGGCCCGGTCCACGTGCTGGGCGCCGAGCCCGGAGACATGCTGCAGATCGACATCCTCGACCTGAAGTTCCGCCTCGACTGGGGCTTCGTGGCGATCCTGCCGCTGCTCGGCACCTTGCCGGACGAGTTCACCGACTACGAGACAGTCCACGCCGACATCGACACGGCGCGCGGTGTGTGCCGCCTGCCCTGGGGCACGGAACTGCCCCTCGACCCGTTCTTCGGCATCATGGGGACCGCCCCACCTGCCGCCTGGGGTCGGGTCGGGACGCCGGTGCCCCGCGCGTTCGGCGGCAACATGGATAACAAGGAGATGCGGGTCGGTACGAGCCTCTACCTCCCGGTGTTCAACCCCGGCGGCGGCTTCTACGCGGGCGACGGCCACGGCGTGCAGGGCGACGGCGAGGTCTGCATCACCGCCCTGGAGACGGGGCTAAGCGGCACCTTCCGGCTCACTGTGCGCAAGGACCTTCCGGGCGCGTGGCCCTTCGCCGAGACGCCCGCCGACCTGATGTCGATCGGCCTGCACGAGAGCCTCGACGAGGCCATGCGCCAAGCCGTGCGGGAGATGGTCCGCCTCGTCTGCGCGCGTACGCGCCTCACCCGCAACCAGGCCTATATGCTTTGCTCGCTCGCCGGGAACCTGCGGATCACCCAGACTGTCGACGGCAACAAGGGCGTGCACATGATGATGCCCAAATCGGCCCTCGAGTCGGCGCCATCCGGATTGGTCTGAGGCTGGAAACACGGGACCGCGACACGCCGACCCTGACTACGGGATTCCGGCGTTCAGTTGGCGCTTCGAACGAAGGCAAACCTGCCGACACAGGCGTGGGCGCCGCGGTAGCGCGGGCCTTGATGCAGGGCCACGCGCTCCGTCGATGTCGGTTGCGTTGGCTCCGCGCGCAACGGCTGCATGAGCAGGGCAGCGCGGAGTCGCTGCACCTCGGCCCGGAGGCCGGCATTCTCCCGCTCGACCTGATCGAGCCGGACCAGGCCCGCAGGCATCAGCCCGCCGAGCCGACGACGCCAGCGGTAGAAGGTGCCGAGCGAGACATGGGCGCTCGCGCAGATGTCGGCGATGGGGATGCCCCGCGCGGCCTCGTCCAGCAGGAAGGCGATTTCCTGATCCGTGTGCAGGGATCGACGCATGCGGAATCTCCGGATTCGGCAGCCATGAGTGCATCCAGCGAGCGCAGGAGGAGCAAGAAGCGGACCGGCTTCGACGCCTCGGTTCCGAAGTTTTTACAGGTGCCAGCATCGGCGCACCCGCTTGGCAGACACCGCCTCGCGCAGCCAGCGTCCAGCTCTGTGTTTTGCTTCGCACGAGACTGCGGACATTTTTTGTAAGCGCCTGGATTTGCGCCGCGGCTGCGGCATGTCCGGTTGTTGATTCCAGGCGCTCTAAAGCAGCCGTTCTGCGTTCGGCCAGACTACGCCATGCCGGATCGCCGACCCGCGCCAAAGCGGTCGTTCGGCTCTGCGCCCATCCCAGTCATTCAAGCGGTCTTGGCAGCTCCCTCAAAGCAGACATTGCGCGTCACGGCCTTTACGCCGAGCCATTCACATAAGAGCGACTTTCAGTACCCGCGAAGCTCGGATTTAATCTTGATCATTGACGTCATGGATCACAGTCGCTGATATGTACGCGACAGCCTAAACACCGCGCCTCAAAGCACAGTGTGCTCGCCGACCGCCGCGTCCTCGAGCGGTTCGAGAAAGGCCACGCCGACGCCTCGCTCAATTCGACGCGCGACTGTCGCCTGACGGCGCCCAACTCGAATTATTTCGCCCAGCGCTGGAGCAGTATCCAATGAGAGCGCCACGCCCGAGGCCGACAGGTTCAGGATCTGCGCCGGCACGCGCCGACCATCCGCCAGTTCGACCTCTACGGCCGTGCGCTCTGGAACGATCCGTCGGTGAACCCGCACGACCTCGGACAACTTCGCTTGCCGGCGAGCCAGCTCGATGAAGCGTCGCGCCACGTCGCCGGGTGAAGGAGTCGTGCCGATGACGCGCACGGCAAAGTCGCAGCTCCCCGCCCACACGACACGAACCTGAATGGATCCAATGTCACGGATGTTGCAGATCAAACGCTCGTCGACCACCGGCAGCGTTGCTGATCGCAGTCTCAACCCTTCAGACGAGATGTCCACAGTGACCGCGTGGAACTCGGATCCGTCGCTGCGAAGGCACAGAGCGGGGACGACGACGGGGTGCCGAGCGGCGGCTCGACGCTCGCTCATGCGTCGATCGCCGCAGCGACAGGACAGTAAGCACCCCCGAGCGAGCCGGCGATTGGACCTACCATATCGTTCAAGATTGCCAGTGCTTTCGCAGACATGAGCTGCCGGTAGGGCTGCCGGTCGATCAGCGCTGCATAAACCTTCCAGATCGAAGCTATCGCCTGGTCGAGGTCGTGCATACGGCAGGCGTCGACCGCGCTGAGGGCGCGTACAGGGCACTCGCCACGACGCGGGGCATCCGTGATCAGCGCGAGATGGCTCACCATACATCGACTTTCTGAGTTCTAGCTCACACGGTTAGAACCGACGGCCTCGTGCCGCTCCCCGCCGCGAAGCATTTGAAACTGCGCTAGGCTACCAAGGCGTGACGGTCGCTATCAGATCGAGCACCATGCGTGTGCTCAGTGAAAGTCTTGATCGCAGCGGGTCGGCCCATCAGGTAGCCCTGTGCCGATTGGCAGTTCTCGCCTGCCAGGAAGCTCAACTCCGCCTGCGTCTCGACTCCCTCGGCGAGAACCGGAAGTCCCAGACCGCGGCCGAGCCCGAGAACCGACCGCACGATCGCGGCCGTCTGCTCGTTGAGATCGACCGCCCGGATGAAAGAGCCGTCGATCTTGATCTTGTCGAACGGGTAGGCGCGCAAGTTCGACAGGGACGAGTAACCGGTCCCGAAATCGTCCATTGCGATGCGGACTCCGAGAGCCTTCAGCTGGCGCAGGGTGGACTGGGCCCGACCAGGATCACGGATGAGTGCCGTCTCGGTGATCTCGATCTCCAAGCGATTGGGCTTGAGCCCAGTCTGGAACAGGACTTCGTGAACGAGCTGGGCGAAGTGCGGCGCGTGTAGCTGCACGGCGGAGACGTTGACGGCAATCGTGAGTGGGTTCGGCCAGCTCGTCGCCTCACGACAAGCTTCCCGCAACACCCACTCGCCGATCTGCAGGATCGCGCTGCTCTCCTCCGCGATCGGGATGAACACGCCAGGCGAAACTGGACCGCGCTGGGGATGCTGCCAACGCAGCAGCACCTCGAAGCCGAGTACGGTACCGGTCTGCACGTCGGTCTGAGGCTGGTAGACGAGGTGCATCTCGCCGCAGGCCACGGCGTGGCGCATGTCGTGTTCGAGGAGGCGCCGCTCTCGAACCTGCGTACCCAGCTTGGCTTCAAAGAAGCGGTAAGTGCCTCGACCCTCGGCCTTGGCTTTGTAGAGCGCCGTGTCGGCGTAGCTCAGGAGCAGCGCGCGCTCATCCGCGTCGTCCGGGTAGAGCGCGATACCGATGCTGGTGGCGATCATCGGACCGGTGGCATCGGCGCTGCTGCTGCGCAGCGCTTCTAGGACCTGCTCGGCCAGGCGCCCGGCTGCGACCGCTTGCTCGCAGGGGATCAGGATCGCGAACTCGTCGCCGCCAAGACGGGCCATCAACTGCGTCTCGTCGAGGAGTGTCGTGACGGAGCGGGCGACGGTGACCAGCATGGTGTCACCGGCCGCGTGACCGAAGAGATCGTTGACCTCTTTGAACCGATCGAGGTCGAGGCAGAGAACCGCGAGCTTTCGGCCGGTCGCTTCGGCGACCTTCAGCTCCTGGTCGAGGCGTTGATTGAAGCTCGCGCGATTGGCGAGCCCGGTGAGCGCGTCGTGATGGGCGAGGAACTCGATCTGTCCCTCGGCCCGTCGCCGAGCGCGCAGGTCGCGCACGGCGACCGCGTAGTGCGGCTGGTTGCCGTAGGTGACCGGACGCATGATCAACTCGACGGGGATCTTGCCATCGTCCGCGCGCGTCAGCTCGGCATCGATCAGCTGATCCGACGGTTCAGTCAGCGCGAGGCGGGTTGCAGCTTCGGGCAGGAACCGCGACAGCGCAGCCCCGGTGAGTTCAGTCGCAGCGAGGCCAACGAGTTTGCCGAAGCTGTCGTTAGCGCTGATGATGAGGTCACCCCGGCACACGACCAGTCCTTCGACGGCCGCGTTGGCGAGGCTGTGTAGGCGATCCCGTTCCAGCGCCACGTGGCGCCGGTCGCGGATGTCGAGGGCCAGCGCCGCACTTGCGAGGAACAGGATGGCGAGGCTCGCCAGGGCGATGCCGACCGCAAGCCAGCGGGCCGGGATGGCACTCTCTGAGATCAGGACGCTCGCATCAGGAACGATCGTGACCGCACCCATGGCGATGAAGTGGTGGCTGCAGATCGCGAGCAGGAGCAACAGCGCGCCAGTCGTGCGCCCGCGCAGGCTCTCGCCTACGAGGGCGACCGGGAGGGCAACGCTGCCAAGCACACCGCCGAGGATCAATGAAGCCGCCACGAGGGCGGGGTCCCATATGATGTGACCAGCGATCTCGAACGCGGCCATCCCGGTGTAGTGCATGGCCGCAATGCCGAGCCCCAGGATCGCGCCGCCGAGCGTGGCTGCGAACGGGATGGCGCGAGCGAGCGCGATGGTAAGGCCAAGCCCGGTCATGGCGATGGCGTAGACGAGCGAGAGGCTGGTCAGGCCGACGTGATAGGCGCTCGGCAGGCCTGGCTCAAACGCAAGCATAGCGATGAAGTGTGTCGCCCAGATGCCGGAGCCACCGGCCACGGCCGCGACGCCGAGCCAGATCGCGCGCATCCGCGGGCTTGCTTTGCCAGCGTGGCGCAGCAGCTCGACGCATGTGATCGCAGCGAGCGCACACATGACAGCCGCCAGACCGACGAGCCAAAAATCATGTGAGTCCGAGAAACAGCCAATAACCTTAAGCATGCGATGTAACCAAGCAGGTATAATGATACTATCCTTGGCATGTACGCGTTTTTAGATCGTTAATCTTGAACGGGATGTGTCTTATGGTATATTATGTCTAAACCCTATTTATTATCCAACCACAGATTGTAGGTCATAGAAGGGTAAGTGGATCAAATGGTTTGTGGTCCATTGGCTGACGGTCGCCAGTGGTTCAAAGCGGACATCGCAGACGTCCCGCCGAGGAGCCCCTCATGCCAATCGAACAAGTCACGATCCGGACACGCGATGGCGATTGCCCTTCGCACGTGGTGATCCCCGCCAGCGGCGGACCATGGCCCGCGGTGATCGTCTACATGGACGCCGGCGGTATCCGGCCGGCGATGCTCGACATGGCACAGCAACTCGCTGCCTCTGGCTACATCGTCCTGCTGCCGGATCTCTTCTACCGCTACGGACCCTACGGGCCATTCGTGCCCAAGGAGGTGTTCGCAGGTGACTTTCGCGCCGTCCTCGGGCCGCTCATGGCTACAACCAGTCCCCTCAAGGCCGCGGAAGATGCAGAGGCCATGCTCGCTTATCTCGACACGCGCGACGACGTCAGAGGTCGGGCGGTCGGGGTGGTGGGCTTCTGCATGGGCGGCGGCATGGCCTTAGCCACAGCGGGAACCTACCCCGAGCGGTTCGCTGCAGCCGCAAGCTTTCACGGGGGCAATCTCGCGACCGATGCGCCCACGAGCCCCCACCTGTTCGCGCCGAAGCTGAGGGCGGAGGTCTATATTGGCGCTGCCGAGAACGACGGCAGCTACCCGCCTGCGATGGCCGAGCGGCTGCAGCGATCTCTGACGGAGGCCTGCGTACGCTATACATCGCAAACGTATCCAGCCGCGCACGGTTGGATGATGCCGGACTTTCCAGTCTACGATCATGCCGCTGCCGAGCGTGGCTGGAGCGCAATGCTCGCGCTCTTTGGGCGAACCCTGTACGGCGGCGAAAGATGACGCGTGGCCCTGATCCAACATTTCCTTTCTCGGCAGGCAGTGGAATGGTCTGAACGGCAAGATCGGGTCGGTAGGAGATCGTTTGCTTTCCCGGCAGCCTTGCCCCGAAGCGGACAGACCGCAATCGGCCAGCATCAGCCGCGTCGCATCGCTCGCATGAATGTCTCAGATGGGTGGAACCCGCCTGTCCACTTCCGAGCGAAAACTCGTCGAATTAGACGCTGCCGTCATGCCCACAGGCGACCGAGCCTCTCCTGCGCAAGGGTTGAGAGTTCACGCGCGGCAGTCGTTGTGGGGCGGCCGAGGTACCCTACGGCACCATTGCTCCCTGCGTCTCGACATAGACCGCGTAGATCGAGGTGCTCGCCGCCATGAACAGCCGGTTCTTCTTCGGCCCCCCGAAGCAGAGATTTGCGCAGGTCTCGGGCAGGTTGATTTTGCCAATCAGGTCGCCCGACGGCATGTAGCAGCGCACTCCGTCCTCCTTCGGGTCGGCCCAGCCCATCGAGCACCAGACATTGCCGTCGACATCGGTGCGGACTCCGTCTGTGAAGCCCGGCGCGAAGCCTTCGGCGAAGACGCGGTCGCCGATGAGCCGGTCGCCCTCGACCGTGAAGGCGCGGATATTGGCCCGCCCACCATGGGTGATGCCTGAATCAACGACGTAGAGGATCTTCTCGTCGGGTGAAAAGGCGAGGCCGTTGGGCCGATCGATGCCCTCAGCCGTGACCTTGGCCTGCCCGGTCGAGGGATCGAGCCGGTAGACCCGGGTCGGCAGTTCCGCCTTGTCCTTGTGACCCTCCTCGACCGTCACCTACCTGTTCGACGGCGAGATCATGCATCGCGACAGCCTCGGTACCGCGCTGCCGATCCGGCCGGGCGAGTTGAACTGGATGACCGCCGGACGCGGCATCACCCACTCCGAGCGCACCGCACCGACCCTTCGGCAGACCGGCTCGAAACTTTTCGGGATCCAGAGCTGGGTTGCCCTGAGTTCAAAGGACGAGGAGACGGCGCCAGCCTTTGAGCACTACGACGCGCCGTCGCTACCGGTCCTGACCGGCGAGGGCAAGACTGTCCGGCTGATCGCGGGCGAGGCCTTTGGGGCGCGCTCGCCGGTGCGGACCTCAAGTCCAATGGTCTACGCCGACGTGGCGCTGGAGGTGGGCGCTGTGCTCCCCCTTGATCCGACCTACGACGAGCGGGCAATCTACACGGTCTCGGGCGCTATCGAGATCGCCGGCGACGGCTTTGGGCCCGGGCAACTGTTGGTATTCCGCCCCGGTGACTGCATCAGCATCCGCGCCACGGAAGCTGCCCGGTTCATGGTACTCGGCGCCGTGCGCTGGCCGGCGACCGTCTTCGGGTTGATCCTGTAGCGCTTCGAGAGCGTCTTCAGGCTCGCTTGACTCTGCTGGATCGCGCGACAGATCGCCTCCGTCGTCGTGGCGCTGTCGTGAAGAACCTACCCAATAGCGCGTCCCTTCACGCGGACATGAAGGGTGCACCATCAAACCCTGGGATCAAACATCTCGCCGACCCGCACGACGGCCTTGCATTCATAGACTTATCGCGAAACTCGGGAGTGGATTGGTTCCCGATTCAAGATTGAGCGGTTTATCGGCACGCCCAGTCAAGTCATCAGGGCTAAAAGAAAGCACACCACAACGACGCATCCGAGGATGACGAGGCCGAGCGTGTGGATACCACGCGCCGACGCATCGGCGCCGTTGTCGTTGGCCGGTTCCGGAAGCGCGCGGGGCCAACGTCGCCACCTGTGGCAAGCGGAGGGGGCCTGACGCCGGGAGCCTCCGGTATCCGAACCCGGCTCACGTCGACATGTCATGGGCGGGATATCGGATGCGGCCCCAGTCAGGGGCGGGGTCGGACACTGCGAGTCCTCCGCCGTACCGGGCGCAATCCTCGATGGCACGTTCGATCGAGGTCGCCGGTCCGGTGCCGGAACCACCCGGCGGCGAGGCGAGGCCCGGCCGTCTCCGGAGCGCGCGGACCAGCCGTGCCGTTCGATCCAACGCTTGCCTCATGGCACTCCTTGCCGCCTGGCGGAGGGAACCCCGGATTGGCGGAGTCACGACCGCGCCCGGAACCAGGCTGGGGTCGTCGTATGGCTCCGCATCGAACGCAAGCCGCGCCCGGAGGGGCTGCAGGCGGCCGTCAGGTTTATCCCGACGCGGTTGCGGGCTTCTCTGACTGAAAGGAGCGCGTCCGGCGACACAGATGACCGTGTGAGCCGGTGAGGTTGCGCCACATCCGACCGGGGCGCTCACCCGGGTCGGCCTGTCGGCCGAACCTTTCCTCCCGCCGCGCGGCCACGCATGGCCCATTCGGAGTCGCTCCATGAAACGCATCGCACTCGCCCTCGCGGCGGTATCGAGCCTCGTCCTGTTCGCCCCGTCGAGCGAGGCGAGGCCCTTCGGCAGGGGGCATGGCTTCCACGGACATCACGGCGGTTCCCACGGTCACCGCGGAGGCTTCCGAGGGCATCGCGGTTTCCATGGGATCGGTTTCCGCGCGCATCATCGCGGGTTCGGCCGCTATCGCGGGTTCGGCTTGCGCCATGCCCGCTACGGGTATGGACGCCACTACGGACGCTACGGTTACCGTCGCGGTTATCGCGGCCTCGGTCTCGCGACGGGCCTGGGCCTCGGGCTCGCCGCCGCGACGGTGCGGCCAGCCTATTACGGTGCCGGCTTCGGCCGCCCCTACGGCTATGGCTATGGATACGGCTACGCCCCGGTCCGCTACGGTTACGGCCGCCCGTATCCCGGCTGCGGCTACTAGTCTCCGCACGCGAGGAGAGAGCATGGGCCGCCCATCGGCGGCCCATGCCGCGCTTGTGGCCAGCGCGGTCCTTGCCGGTCCGGCGCTCGAGCAGAACGGGACTGTGCGGAGGTTTGGCGGCGACAAGACCGGTGCGATGACGGCGCCTCACGGACGGACAAGAAGAATTCCCGACCGCCAGGCGCTGAGCGGCCAGGTCACGTCGCCCGTTCGCCCCGCCCTGTTTTCTCCAGATAGGCGGCACGACAACGGTCAAGCGTAATCCGGGCACCGGGACGTCGGGATTATCCTGACGTGTGTCGGTGAGAACGGCGGCCGGGAGCGAACACGCTTGTCGGGACCGGCGATCCGCGCGCTACTCGACGCCGTCACGAAAGCTTCGTGGGGGCGGGAAGACAGGCGCCAATGATCATGGAAGTCATCAAGCAGGGCGCGCGCGCCCGTACCTTCGGCCGACCCAGGGATGCCTGCCCCTACCCGGGGGATTCCCGCGAGCGTCGGGCCTGGTACGAGGGCTATGACGGCGCGGCATGGAATTCGGCATGGGATCTTGGCACGCGCGTGCCCCATCCGGCCGCGGCACACCGGGCGGGCACCGCGACGGTGGAGACCGCGGCCGCCGTGAGCCCGGTGGTGTCCCGGATCTGAGGCCATCGGTACATGCCAAGCTTTCACCGGCGGCCCTCCGGCCCGCATGGCACCGCCCCGGCGGTGCCGCTTCGGTTCGACCCAGGGGCAGGTTGGACGAGGACGCAGTCGAAACACCGGCCATCCCTCGAGGGCCGGACCTTCGGCCGGCTGGAACGGGTGGTGACCACTCTGGTGGAGGCAGGGCTTCAGCACCGCGACGCCGCACCGCCGAACCTGATCGAACGTCTGCGGCACCTCGAGCACGGGGTGTTGGCATCGGGCGGCGACCGGCAGGTCCTGCAAGTCATCGCGTCCGGCCGTCGCCTTC
This sequence comes from Methylobacterium sp. CM6246, assembly GCF_054818005.1. NCBI lineage: Bacteria > Pseudomonadati > Pseudomonadota > Alphaproteobacteria > Hyphomicrobiales > Methylobacteriaceae > Methylobacterium > Methylobacterium sp. CM6246. Next base: position 986,383 of record NZ_JBTXKY010000001.1, on the reverse strand, counting down.
TGGGCGACCGGATCGAACCGGTCTCGTCGGACGATGCCGCGCGCATCGACCCGGGGGAGGCGCTACCCTAGGTCACTCGGAGCCTTGACGCGCGCGTCGGCTGTCGGACGGGGCGAGATTCAGAGGCCTGCGGACCGTGCAGGCTGCGGCGCTCACCACGGACGTTCTCCTTCGAGTGCCCGCGTATGCCCCTTCGGAGAGACGACGTCGACGGCCGCGGCGACCGGCCCGAACTGAGCCGGGGCAACGGCCGCACCTTCGTCGCGCTCGCGCTCGCCGCCGCAATCCCCGTGCTCCTCCTCAGCGCCTGCGTGGCCACGCTGATGGCGCAGCAACAGCGGGACCTGACCCGCAGCGCCGCGGTGGCGAGCGCGACACGCGTCGCTGAGCGCGTCGCCTCCGACATCGCCGCGCAGATCGGCGTCCTCGAAGCGGAGGCTGCATCCGCCACCCTCGACAAGCCCGACCTCGCCGCCTTCTACGCCGAGGCCGAGCGGCTGAAGGCGGGGCGTCCCCTCTGGGAGACCGTGGAACTGGCCGATCCGGACGGCCGCCAGGTCGTCAACCTGCTCCGCTCCCTCGACGACGAGCTGGGCCCCACCGCCGACCGCGGGAGCTTCGATACGGTGGTCGGGACGCGGCGTCCCGTGGTCGGCGGCATCGGCCCGGTCGGCCCGGTCTCGGGCAAGCGCCTCGTCGCCCTGCGGGTGCCTGTCATCCGGGGAGGCGGCCTCCGCTACGTCCTCTCGGTCGGTCTCGCCAACGATGCGGTCAGCTCGATCCTGCGCGACGCCGGCGCGCCGGACGGCTGGGTGGGGACCATCGTCGATGCCGACGGAAACACCATCGCCCGCACCCGCGCCGAGGCGGAGGAACTCGGGCAACCGGCCGACGCCGCACTCCAGGCGGCGATCCGGCACGCGCCCAACGGCTTCTACTCGGGCTCCACGTTGGAGGGCTCGAACGTCGAGGTCGTCTACCGGACGTTGGCGGATACCGGGCGCTGGTCGGTGCATTTCGGGATGCCGGCCGCGACGCTGAACGCCCCGGTCCTGCGCGCCTACCTCGTCCTGGCCGGCGGCAGTGTCCTCAGCATCGGCCTCGCGCTGGCGCTGGTCGGCCTGGTGGGCCGCGACATGGCGCAGAGGCGGGCCGGCGAGCGCGCGCGGTTCTCCCTGGCGCTCAAGTCGAGCGAGGAGCAGGGCGCCGTCGCCGCCGAGGCCGCCGAACTCGGAACGCTGCGATGGGATATGGTTCGGGACACGGTGACCGGGTCGCCGCGCGCGGCCCATCTCCTGGGATGGCAGACCGGCATCCCTGAGTCCGGCGAGACGGAGGCCGATGCCGGCAGGGTGATCGGGATGGTGCATCCGGACGACCGCGCCCGGCTCGCCGACGACCTGCACAGGAGCCTTGCGGACGGGGGCGCGCTCGACGTCGAGTTCCGGGTCGCGGGCTCGCCCCCCGCGCCGCGCTGGGTCCGCCTGGCCGGCCGAGCTCCGCGGCTGCACGGCGCCGCCGCGGCCGGCCTGATCTACGGCGTGGTGTCCGACATCGAGCCGCGCAAGCGGGCCGAAGCGGAACGGCTCGAACTGCTCCGCCGCCTCGGCGAGGCGCAGGAGAACGAGCAGCGCCGGATCGCGCGCGAGCTCCACGACCAGGTCGGCCAGACCGTGACCGGGCTCTCACTTGGCCTGAAGGGCCTGGAGCGGCTCCTCGCAGCCGGGGGCGCGACCCTCGAGGCGGGGCGTCAGGTCCAGTGGCTGCAGGCCCTCGCCGGCGAGATCGGGCGCGACATCCACCGCGCCGCCGTCGACCTGCGCCCGACCGCCCTCGACGACCTCGGCCTGCAAGAGGCCCTCGCCACGCAGTTGCGCGAGTGGGGCCAGCGCCACGGCGTCCGCGCCGACCTGGAAATCCTCGGCGAGCCCGTGCGCCTGCCGCCCTCCGCCGAGAGCGCGGTCTACCGGATCGTGCAGGAAGCGCTCACCAACGTCCTCAAGCATGCCCGGGCCGACACCGTCAGCGTCTCGGTCGAGCACCGCGCCGGGGAGGTGCGGGTGATCGTCGAGGATGACGGCGTCGGTTTCGATCCCGAGGCCGTTTCCCAATCTCCAGAGGACCGCGCGCCGGCCAAGCCGCGCCTCGGCCTGTCCGGTATCCGCGAGCGCCTGTCCCTCCTGGGCGGCGGGCTCACGCTTGAGAGTTCCCCGGGCGTCGGCACGACGTTGTTCATCGCCATCCCCGTTCCGCCAGCGCCCTGCGCATGAAGGACCGATCCATGGGCCGCATCCGCGTCGTCCTCGCCGACGACCATCCCATCGTCCTCGCGGGCATCCGTGCGCTCATGAACGCCGATGCCCAGGTTGAACTGGTCGGCGAGGCCACGAACGGCGGCGAGGCGCTGCCGCTGATCCGGTCCGTGGCACCCGATGTCGCCGTGCTCGACGTGTCGATGCCCGGCCTCAACGGTCTCGAACTGACGGAGCGCGTCACCGGCGAGTGTCCGGAGACCAAGGTGCTTGTGCTGACGGTCCACGAGGATGCCGCCTACGTCCAGCCGCTGCTGAAGGCCGGCGCCCGGGGCTATCTGCTGAAGCGCTCGGCGGCCGAGGACCTCCTGCGGGCGGTCCACGCCGTCGCGGCGGGCGGCGTGTACCTCGATCCGTCCGTCGCCGGACACGCCGTGGGGGACGGCACCGCGACGGCGGCGGGGTCCAAGCCGGCCGAGACCGGCGAAGCGCTCAGCCCGCGGGAGACGGAGACGTTGCGCCTGATCGCGCAGGGCTTCAGCAACAAGGAGATCGCGCGGCGCATCGACGTCAGCGTGAAGTCTGTCGAGACCTACAAGGCCCGGGCCGCCGAGAAGCTCGGCCTGAGATCCAGGGCGGAGATCATCCGCTACGCCGCAGCCCAGGGCTGGCTGGACGCGCTCACCCTCCGGTAGCGCAGCACGCGTCCGCAGCGTCGCCGGATCGGGCCGCGGGCGCGGCAGGGTCGCTGAATTCCACCTGCGCGCGTGCGACCGTCTTCGCCTGGAACCTGGGGCTGTCCAAAGTCTTGTCAGCGACAATCAAAGACTTCTGAGGATACGCTTATGAAATCCGTTGCCATCGCCGTCGTGGCCACCCTCGCCCTGGCCGTGCCGGCCCTCGCCGCCCCGTGCAACACCGGGACGACGAAGGCGAAGGACCCCACCCCGGGTCAGGTGAACCCGAAGAGTTCGGACGTCGACAAGTCGAGCCAGAACCTGGCTGGCGGCCAGCAGCCCGCCTCGCCCGGCACGGTCGGCGCGATGAACGCCGCAGGTGCCAACCAGATGGTCGGCCAGAAGCCGGGATCCGAGGCGAAGACCGACCAGGGCGCCGGCGTCGGCACGTCCAGCAAGAACCTCGCTGGCGGCCAGCAGCCGGCCTCGCCGGGCACGGTCGGCGCCATGAACAACGCGGGAGCCAACCAGCAGCTCGGTGACAAGGCCGGCAAGGGCGACGATTGCTGAGCCAGGCCACGTATTAAGCCATCGTCACAGGGCCCGCCGCGGATCGCCGCGGCGGGCCATTTTCATGGTCATCTACGCTGTCATCCGGCGACGACGGCAGCGGAAGGATCTCCATGCGCACGCCCGTTTCTGTCGCCGTCCCTGATAGCGGGACGTACCTCGCCCCGGCATCCGATCGCCGCGGGTCTATCAGTCCCCCGAGCCGCACCGACCAAACCTGATGGCGATTCATGCGCGGGAGCGGGTGGTTGCGGCGGCCCTCGCAGCACTTGCCGCGGCGGTGTGGTTTCCCGACGGGCTCGATTGGCCGGCGCGGGCCGCGCTGTTGGCCTTCGGCGGAGCCGCGATCCTCTGGATACTGACCGACCTGAGCGCGGCCTACGTCGCTGTGGCCGCCGCCGTCTTCCTCGTCGCGGTCCGGGCCGTCGAGCAGCGGGCGCTGATCGAGGGCCTCGGCTCGAAGGTGGTGTGGCTCGTGATCGGCACCTTCGTCCTCGGTGCGGCGGTCGAGAAGAGCGGGCTCGCCGACCGGCTCACCGCCGTGATCGCCGGGCGCGGGACCACGGTCGGCGGCCTGATGTGGCGACTGACGCTCGGCATCGTCCCCCTGGCCTTCCTGATCCCCTCGACCTCCGGGCGGGCGACCGTGCTCCTGCCGCTCCATCGCAGCCTGACCGAGGCGGATGACGACCCGCGTCTCGCCAAGGCCGTCGGGCTGCTGATCCCCGCCCTCGTCGTCATCTCGACGATCTGCAGCCTCACGGGCGCCGGCTCGCACCTCGTCACCGTCGACCTGCTGGAACGGCTTTCCGGTCAGAGCATCGGCTTCGGGCAATGGATGCTCTGGGGCCTGCCGTTCGGCATGGCCGCCTGCCTGATCACGACCTTCCTGATCGGCCGCCTGTTCCTCGACCGGCAGACGCTGGCGCGGCGGGTGGCGGAGATCGAGGCCCCGTCCGGTCCTCTCTCCGCCCGGGAATGGCGGACGGGCGCGGTCGTGCTCGCCATGCTGGGGCTCTGGCTGACGGAGGGGTATCACCCGTTCGGCATCGCCACCGTGGCGGTCGTGGGTGCGGTGGTCCTGACGATGCCGGTCGTCGGCGTGCTCGACTGGGACGATGGCGTGAAGGCCGTGAACTGGGGGCTGGTACTGTTCATCGCCGCCTCCCTGGTGCTCGGCCGGGCCCTCATCTCCACGGGGGCCGCGAAATGGCTGATCGGCTCGGCGTTGTCGGCGAGCGGCCTGGACGGCGACAGCCCGACGCTCCTGATCCTGCTCGGATTGTCGGCGCTCAGCCTGTCGGCGCACCTCTACATGGTGTCACACACCGCACGGGTGGTCGCGTTGCTGCCACCGCTGCTGCTCCTGGCGGACAGGCTCGGCCTCAACCCGGTCGCGGTCGCGTTCCTGGCGAATGTCGGGATGGATTACTGCCTCACCCTGCCGGTCTCCTCGAAGGCGCTGCTGATCTTTCAGGGCACCGAGCGACCGGCCTGGACGGCGAGGGACCTGCTCAGGCTGGGGGCGCTCCTGGCGCCCGCCTACGCGGCGCTGATGGTCGCGGCCTACTATCTCTTCTGGTCGCAGGTCGGCCTGTCCTTGTGACGCCGTCCTTGCGTCGTTCCGAAGCGGGCGCGAGCGAGGGGGATGCTGCGATGCGGAGCAGGAGCGCGTAGCCGGTCAGTCGGTGGTCGGCCTGATGGACGACGTGACGATGGCCCTTGGCGATGGCGTCCGGGATTGCCGTGCACGCTCACGCGGGATCGCCGCCCATGCGTGTCACCGTGAAACGGACATGCCGTGCCTCCAGGTCGGCAAGGTCGTGCGGATCCGCGACGTCGCGCCGGGCCGCGGCGAGGACGAGGTCCGCATGGCGGGCGAGTTCGGCGGTCCGGTCCGTCAGACGCTCGACTTCGGCGACGCGGGTGAGCACGTCGAGCATCCGGGCCAGCACGTGCACCGAGCCGGCGGCGTTCTGGCGGATCATGTGAAACATGGCATCGCACAAGCCGTCATAGTCGGTGACCGGAACGACGAGCACGACCCGGCCGTCGCGCACGACCGTTCCGGACGGCAGGTGGCGCCACGCAACGCGGCAGAGGGCGTCCCCGAGATGGTCGACGACGCTTCCGGCCGTGAACGGGTCGTTGATGCCCGGCGACAGCGCGCGGACTGCAATCTCGACGAGCTGCCGGATCGAGTATTCCAGATCCTGGAGGGCGGCCGGGCGGCGTCCGAAGGTCAGCGCCCGGTTGAGCGCCACCTCGACGTCCTCGATCCCAGCGGAGAGGAACGCGACCGGGAATCCCCTCGGGACGTAATCCCCCGGTCGCACGCGCAGGGCAACGGTCGCGCCATGCGCGTGAGCCCAGTCGGCCAACCCGTCCTCATCCACGGCCTGGAGATAACCGCTGCCCTCGATGCGGACCCCGCCACCGGTCGGCAGCCGGGCCGGGAGCGTCATACCGGCCGTCTCGCAAGTCCGGGCCTCGACGGCAGCGCACAGGTCGCGGTGCACGGCGTCGACAACCGTCTCGACGTTGATGCTGACGGCGATGTGGTGGACGAACCAGACCAGGGTGGCCAGTGACAGCAGCGCCAGCGCGATGGCCCCGGTGATCGCGAGGTGCGGGACGAACGGGCTCTCCTGCACCGTGCGCACCGTCCGCAGGACCATCAGCGCGTACGCGAAGGTGCCGAGGAAGATGCCCAGGACGACCTGGTTGCGGGCGTCACGGGTGAAATTGCGCAGCAGCCGCGGGCCCATCTGGCCGGAGGCCAGCGTCAGGGCCGCGATGGTGATGGAGAAGGTGGTGCCGGCGACCCCGATGGTCGAGGACGCCACCGCACTCAGGAGTGCCCGCGCCCCCTCGGCGCCTCCGGAATAGCCCCAGTTCTGGTTCGGCGAGGACGCGTCGTAGCTGGCGATGTGGGCCGTCTCCAACCAGACCCCGAGCTGGGCCAGCCCGAGGCAGCCGAGAACGATCAGGGCGGGCCTGAGCCAGAACAGGTCGCCCAGGAACTCGATCCAGGCCTGGAGGCGCGCCTTCATGCCGGCTCCTGCTTTCTCTCGGAACGACCGCCTTCGGCGTCCTCGCGTTCGCGGTCGTCACGATCGGCGCGGAGCACCTGCCAGCGCGCTCGCGGCGGAGTCTTGCCGGCGGGCCAGCCCTCGCGCTGGCGGGTGCGGTCGCCGTCCGACGCCTCGGTCTGGTCGTGCAGAAGCACCTGGCTCGTGGGGTACGGCAGGTCGATGCCGGCGGCGGTCAGCGCGTCCTTCACGTTCGAGATCGCGTGGTCCAGCGCATCCACCGCGTCGCGGCGGCGTGGCGGGTCGATCCAGAACCGCGCCGTCATGTCGACGCCGGCGGCGCCGAGCCCGGTGACCAGCGCCTCCGGCGCCGGGTCGGCGAGCACGCCCCCGGTCCCGCGCAGGGCCTCGACGATGACGCGGCGGGCCTCCTTCATATCGTCGCCGTTGCCGATGGTGAGCGGGAAGGCGAGCCGGCGCTTGTCGTGCGCGGTGATCACCGTGATCTTGTCGACGAACAGCGTCGCGTTCGGGATCAGGACCCGCTGATTGTCGTAGGTGCGCAGCACCGTGGCCCGCACCCACACGTCCTCCACCGTGCCCTCGTGCGAGCCCGCCCGGATCTGGTCGCCGATCACGAACGGACGGGTCAGCAGGATGAGGATCCCGGCCAGCAGGTTCTGGAGCACGTCCCGGAAGGCGAAGCCGATGGCCACGCCGCCGATTCCGAGGAGGTTGAACAGGTCGGCCGCGGAGACGGAGGGGAAGGCCACCGAGGCCGCGACCAGGAACGACACCAGGATCGTCATGCCGCCGGCGATGCGGCCGAGGACCGAAGCCGAGCCGGGCGAGGCCTGCCGCAATTCGGCGGCCCGGCGGACGGCGGCCCGGACGCCGCGGGCGATCAGCAATCCGACGCCGAACAGGACGAGGGCGATGACGAGCCCCGGCACGAGGGCGGCGGCCGAGCGGCCGAGCCCTTCGAGGCGTCCCAGCGCTTCCGAAAAGATCATGCGGGATCCCGATTCATGGGAAAGCCGCCGGTGGCGGATGTGCCAGCCGGCGGCGCTTCATCTTCGGTCCGCGAGGGCGGCAGGCCCCCGCGGATCATATCTCAGCCGGATCAGCGACGCGGGCCGCCGGTGGTTCCACCATATTGTTGGCCGCGGGCTCCCCGTGAGGGCATGGCGGCGTTGCCGCGGCTCGCCGAGCCCTGCCGCATGCGGTGGCGCCGGTGCATGCGCACCTGCACGAGGTCGGCGTTCGCGGCCGGAGCGACGCCCGTCATGGTCATCGGCAGGGCCGTCGACGGCATCGTGGAGGCACCGAGGCCGAGACCGGCCAGGAGCGCCGAGGCGAGGATGGTGTGCTTCATGGTCGTCTCTCCTTCCGTGGGGCCGATCAGCTCTTCTTCTTCGAGTAGGTGAACTTCGGCGCGTTCTTGAGGGTGTCCTTGTCGGTGTCGGCGTGCGCCGCCCACGTGCCGTCCTTGTCGCTGATGGCGAGCGTCGCGGGATCGAGCACGACGTAGCTCTCGCCGATGCCGAGGAAGCCGCCGACGCTGACGACGACGCCGGTCAGCGTCTTGCCGTTCTCGATCGCGAGATCCTCGATCTCGCCGACGGTCTCGTTCTTGTTGTTGTAGACGGTCGTGCCGATGAGCTTGGACGACATCACGTCCGCGGGCTTCACGGTCACGTACTTCAGCTTGACCGTCGCGGTGTCGGCCATCGTCATCCCCCGGCCGGAGGATGTCATGTCGGAGGACGCGGGCATGGCGGTGCCGGGAACCGGGGCCGCGGGCGTCGTCTGGGCCAGGGCCGGGGCCGGGGCCGACAGGCAGGCGAGCGCGACGGCGGCGGCGAACGTGCGATAGAGCAAGAAGATCTCCCGAGTGTTGGTTCGAAGGTGCCGCTCGGATCGCCCCTGACGGGACCGGACTCGTCCCCGTTCCGGCTGCACAGTTCGGAGCCCCAACGTTCGCGTTCAGGAAACGTTCAGAAAAAACGACGGCCCGCGTGTGACTATTTGGCTAGTTTCCCGCTCGTCAGGGACCGAACAAAGGGCCCGGGAACCGTGCCGCTGACAATTAAGCGTCAGCATAAGGTCGAGCAAACTGGCATGAAGAAAAACTAAGCCCGCGTCATTTACGCAGGGGCGATGAATTTCTTGTGATCTAGGCTGTGAAACCCGAACGCTCATCATCCCGTAACGCCGTGACGAGCCTCGACGATCGAGCCGTGATGACGCCTACAGGACCCTTTATGATGCGTACGATTCTGCCTGCCGCCCTTCTCGCCTCCGGCCTGGCCTTCGCGGCGCCGGCCTTCGCCGAGACCGCCCCCATGGTCGGCGGCGCGCCGATGATGCCCATCAAGACCATCGTGGAGAACGCGTCCAAGGCCAGCAACCTGACGACCCTCGTCGCCGCCGTGAAGGCCGCCGGGCTCGCCGACACCCTGAATGGCAAGGGCCCGTTCACGGTGTTCGCGCCGACCAACGACGCCTTCAAGAAGCTGCCGGCCGGCACGGTCGACGCGCTCCTGAAGCCGGACATGAAGAAGACGCTGACGGCCGTGCTCACCTACCACGTCGTTCCGGGCAAGCTCGACGCCAAGGAACTGATGGCCAAGGCCAAGATGGGCGGCGCCGACGCCAACCTGAAGACGGTCGAGGGTCAGGTCCTGACGGTGAAGATGGACGGCGACCGACTGGCGCTGATCGATCAGAAGGGCGGCGGCGCCTTCGTGGAGCAGGCCGACGTGAACCAGTCGAACGGCGTCGTGCACGTCATCGATAGCGTCCTGATGCCGAAGTAAGCCGACACCTCGGACGGCCCGCCCCGTGTGTCACGGGACGGGTTCGACCACGGCGACATCGCCGTCCCGGCAGCGTGCCGGGCCCGGCTTCGCGTTCGACGTACGGACGGACCACCCGGGAAACGGATCGTCGCGCCTCGGCGGCCCTGCGCCCGACGAGGAACCAAAGGGGCCGGCGGGGTTTCAGATCGACACCCCCGATCGCCGTCCATCCGACAGGACCGTTTGCATGAATTCGCTCCACCTCGCCCGGGCCGCGTCCGGTCGCGCCGCCACGCGCATCGTCGGCCCACTCCTGTTTGCCGTCGGCGTGGCGTTTGCCAGCCCCGCGAGCGCGCAGTCCGCGGCCAGCTCTATCGACCAGCCGACCGCTGGGACGCTGCCCTCGGGAACCTCGACGGTGAAGGGCGCCGGAAACGCGCGCCACGAGGGCAACGGGCAGGTCGCACCGCCGAGCGCGATCCAGTCCTCGACCGACGTCATGCAGTCCGAGGGTTCGGTCCAGAGCAAGACCCAGGGCGGCCGGACCGACCCGATCAAGCACCTGCCCAAGGACATGCGCTGAGCTCCGCCTGCCCCGATTGCGGGGACAGCCCGACCGGCGTTTCTCGGCTGGCGGTGAGCCAACCTGCCGGGCGCCGCCCGTGAAGGCCCTCGCCCGCTACGCGCTCATCCTGCTTGCCGCCATCCTGGCCGCCGCGAGCTTCGTGCCCTTGATCCCGACCGAGTGGTGGGCGGTGCGGCTGCTCGACTTTCCGCGCCTGCCTTTCGCCGGAGGCCTGCTGGCGGTCGGTCTGGCCCTGTTTCCCTTCCTTCGGGGAGCTCCCAGGTCGACCCTTCCGGCTCTTGCGCTGGTGACCCTCGCACTGGCGGTCAACGCCTGGATCCTGTGGCCATATCGGCCGACGGGCGGCATGCGGGTCGAAGAATGCCCCGTGGAGCGCAGGCTCTCCGTGCTGATCGCGAACGTGCAACTCGGGAACCGGAACGCCGCGCCCTTGGTCGAGGCCGTCGGGCGGGAGGAACCCGACCTGTTCCTCGCCATGGAGACCGACACGTGGTGGGACGAGGCCTTGAAGCCCGTGCTCGCCGCGATGCCCCACGCCCTGCAGCGGATCACGGGGTCGTATTACGGCATCCACTTCTTCTCGCGTCTGCCCCTGGTGAACGGCGGCATCCGTCATCTCGCCGGGCAGGACACGCCGGCGGTCGTGACCGGCGTCACCCTGCGCAGCGGGGAGGTCATCGATTTCGTCGGCCTCCACCCGAAGCCGCCGCAGCCCTGGCAATCCGCCCGCGGACGGGACGCCCAACTCTACGCGGCGGCCGCGGTGCTGCGCGACCGGGTCGAGCCGGGCGTCCTCGCCGGCGACCTCAACGCCACGCCGTGGGAGATCGCCGTGGAGCGGATGGCCAGGCTCTCCGGATTGATCGACCCGCGCCGCGGCTACGGCTACGTCGCGACCTGGAACGCCCATTCGTCCTGGATCCGCTGGCCCCTCGACCACGTCTTCCACGAAGGCGGGTTCGCGACGCTGGACGTCGAGCGCCTCGACGCCTTCGGCTCGGACCACGTCCCCCTTCTCGTCCGTCTGTGCCGGCAGACCGGGGAACGGGGGAGGATGACGCCGCAGCGGGACGCCGACGATGTCGCCGCCGCCAACGCGGTGCTCGCCGCCGCCGGGGCGACCGAACGCCTCCAGCCGCGATGAGCCTCCAGTCCGGCAAACCCATCGCAGCCCGCTCCGGCGCGGGCGGGAGAGTCCCATGATCTCGATCTTCGACCTCGCCGCACTGCTGCTGACCCTCTCGGCCCTGTTCGGCTGGCTGAATCGCCGCTTCCTGCGCATGCCGCATACCATCGGCCTCCTGGTGATGGGGCTGCTTGCCTCGCTCACCCTCGTCGGTCTCGACCTCGCCTTCCCGGGCCAGCACCTCTACGAGGACCTGACCAGGGTGCTGAGGCAGGTCGACTTCACCGAGGTGGTGATGAATGGCATGCTGGCCTTCCTCCTCTTCGCCGGCGCCATGAGCCTCGACCTGCGCATGCTTCGCGACCGGGCCTGGCCTGTCGCCACGCTGGCGCTTTTCGGCACCCTGATCTCCACGGCCATCGTGGGCGGCGCGTTCTGGCTGGCGGCCGACCTCGTCGGGCGGCCGGTCCCGCTCTCCTGGGCCCTCGTCTTCGGCGCCCTCATCAGCCCGACCGATCCGGTCGCGGTGCTGGCGACCCTGAAGAACGTCAAGGTGCCGGAAACTCTCGAGGTCGAGATGCAGGGCGAGGCCCTGTTCAACGACGGCATCGGCATCGTGCTGTTCACCGTGCTCGTGGCCTTCGCGGCGGGCTCCGGCGGGGAGGCCACGAGCGCTGGCGGCATCGCCACGCTGCTCCTGCAGGAGGCCGGCGGCGGTCTCGTCCTGGGGATCGCGACCGGCTACGTCGCCTACCGGGCCATGCGCGCCATCGACGACTTCCCCGTCGAGGTGCTGATCACACTGGCGCTGGTCGCGGGCACCTACGCCCTCGCCCAGAAGCTGCATTTCAGCGGCCCCCTCGCGGTGGTCGCCGCCGGGCTCCTTGTCGGCGACCGGGCCCCGCGCGACGCCATGAGCGAGGAGACGCAAGGCTACGTCTCGGCGCTGTGGACCCTGATCGACGAGGTGCTGAACTCGGTGCTGTTCCTGCTGATCGGGCTGGAGGTGCTGGTGCTGCGATTCGAGCTCGGCGGCCTGGCACTGGCCGCCTGTGCGGTTCCCATCGTCCTCGTCGCCCGGTTGGTGGCCGTCACGACGCCGCTCCTCGCCTTCCGCTGGGGCGGCAACCTCTCGCCCCGCAACGTGCCGTTCCTGACCTGGGCCGGCGTTCGGGGCGGCATCTCCGTGGCACTGGCGCTTTCGATACCGGAGAGCGACGCCAAGCCCGCGATCCTGGCATCGACCTACGCGGTGGTGCTGTTCACCATCATCGTGCAGGGCTCGACGCTCGGGCTGGTGGCGCGACGCACGCTGCGTGAACGAGTGCCGCCCTCGGATGTCTCCTGAAAGGCCGACTTGTTCGCCGGGCGCTGTCCCGCGCCGGTAGCGCCGTCCGCTTGATGGGCCATACCCCTGACGCAGCCGGTCAGCTTTCGGCCGGACGATGCCATGCCGGATCGCCGATGGGCGCAGAACCGGCCGTTCGACCTTGTGTCCATCACGGCCGTCGAGAGCACCGCGCAGGCGATCACCCCGGGTAGTCTTCGGTGGCGGGCTGCGGCCTCGCTTCCGGCGCTCCGCCTCCAAACGCCCGAGCGGATCGGGCCATTCGCGCATGGAGCTACGAGTCTGAGCAGTCCTTACGCGGCCGGTTTTTATCGGGCGCTCAGCGTTCGCTGATCCGGTTCGGGTTCAGTTCGCTCACCTCGTCGGCCCGGATCGATGGCCGCTGTTTCGTCCTCCGGCGAGGATCGGTTGTCATCTGCTGTCGGGTCCGTCGCATCCACGGGCAGCCCTCTGCGGTCGAGCTGCTTTGGCGTGAAGGGCGGGCATCCCGCTCGATCGCGCTCCTGAGCCATCGTCAGGTCCGGGAGAACGGGCCGTCCGTTGGGCCGATCTCGCTGCGGTCTCCGAGCACGTGCCGACCCGAGGCGATGACCTGAATGGCCGCCCGGCTTTCGCATTCCCGGCGCGCGACGGTCTCCAGATCACGGAGATAGGCGATGACCGGACCCCGCGCGCTCCGGCGCTGTCGAAGGACGGGCCGGACCTTCGCGGTGACATGGTCCGCGACCGTGTCCCAAAAGCCGTCAGGCGTCGCGGCGGTGTGGGGCATGATCCATCCTCATGGCGGCGTGTGAACGAGAGGCGGCTCCGCCGGCCAGGATCGGGGGCGTGTCAGAACCGGCGGAGCCGACCGGAGCATGTCCGGTGACCCGATCTACATCGGCGGCGCCGGTCCCGAATCGACCTGGATCAGAGTCCGTCCAGAAATCTCGCGTCGCCGAACCAATCTTGCATCGTCGTCCGATCGGCGTCGGAATCCGTTCAGCGGAGGGTCGCGAGATAAGCCGCGATGGTCCGGGCGTCGTCCTCGGTGATCCCCATGTTCGGCATGGCATTGCCGGGTACCACGGATTGCGGATCCCGGAGCCAGCGGATCATGGATTGCGGTTCGTTCCGCAGCATCCCTGCGAGGAAGACCCGCCGGCCGATCCCGTTGAGGGGCGGGCCGACCCGACCGGTCGCTCCCTCGACGCCGGGGATCTCGTGGCAGCCTCCGCAGCCGTAACTCCGGATGAGGTGCACCGCGCCATGGGCATCGGTCCGATCGCCGGCGGTGGCCTGACCGTCGCAGCCGGCGGTCGAGAGAGCGCAGGCGAGCGCGGCGAGGGCGAGCGGCCCCCTCGGCCGGGGACGACGGCGATCGATCAGCATGTCGAGACCAGCAGGATGGGAAGGAACGCGAACAGGATTCCGATCGCGAAGCCGAGGCTCGTCACGATCCCGCATAGGGCCAGGAAGCGCGTGCGGCCTTCCCCGATCTCCAGCGTCCGCTGCTGGCCGCCCGCCTGCTCGGTCCCGGTGCGTCGCCACGCGGCGTGCGCGTACCAGAGGGCGGCCAGGGAAATCCCGAGGCCCAGGATGTCGGCCACGCCGAGGATTGCCCAGGTCGCGCCCGCCGCATCCGTGGCGCAGGACTGGCTCGCGAGGCCGTAATTGACGAGGCTCAGACCGACCCAGGCGAGTGGTGCGCCCGCAAGTCCGAAGGCGACCTGAACGAGGCCGACCCGGTGGCGCTGAGGTGCCGGATGCCCGGCGGCGAGGTCCGGTGCCATCGCGCTAACTCAGGTGTGGCGACAGGGACAGGGTCGCGAAGACCGCGACCTCGGCAGCGACGACGAAGTACCAGTAGGCGGCCCCGATCCGCACCGGCGCCGACCGCGCGGCGCCGAAATAGCCGCGCAGCGTCCAGCCGCTCAGGGCCGCCAGGATTCCGAGTCCGACGACGAGATGCGCGACGTGGACCCCGGTGATCGTCAGGTACAGGGAACGGTAGGCCCCGGCCGTGAGGCTCGCATGGGCGCGCCAATCGAGCCCCTGGATGCCCAGGAAGACGAGGCCCAGGAGGAACGCCGCAGCCAGACCGGCTGCGGCGGGGCGCGGCTGGTCGACGCGAATGGCGCGATCCGCCCACCATACCGCCCCGGCGCTGATGACGGCGAGGACGAGGTTGGTGAGGGCGTAGCCGAGGCCGGGCGACCCCTGCGGTGGCCATGCGCCCTGCGCGGAGGCGGCCGTGTAGAAGTATCCGAAGATCAGGTAGCCAAAGATCGTCGCCTCGGTCAGGATCAGGAACAGCATCCCGAGCATGCCGGAGGAGCGGACGTCGCTCACCGTGCCGACCGGCAGGGCCCGCTCGGCGGGCTCCAGGGTCCTGTCCGCCGGCGGTGCGAGCGTTGCTGAATCAGCCATGGGCGGGGGCTCCCGTCGCTGCGGCAAGCCGCTGCCCGAGGCCGCGTTCCGGCCAGAGCCAGGCCAAAATGGCGAGGCCGGTGCCGATCATCGCCGCCCCCGCGAGCCACCACGCGTGGAGGAGCAGCGCCACGAACAGCAGGGCCAGGGCGACCGTCAGCCAGAACGGCGCTTGGCTGTCGCCGGGCATCTTCAGGATCACGTCGGGCTCGGCATCCAGCACCGTCGTCGCGATGGTTTCCCGGCCGTGGTCGAGGAGGAGACCCCGGTCGATCTGCGAGCGGTCGGTGCGCTCGTCGGCATCGAGGCGGTCCTCCCAGAGCGGATGGCGGCTCGCCACGGTGGGGATCACCGCGAAGTTGTAGGGCGGCGGCGGTGACGGGGTCGCCCATTCGAGGGTCGGCGCGTCCCAGGGATTGTCGCCCGCCACCGCTCCGCCCCGCAGGCTGATCGCGACGTTGACGAGGAACAGGAGCACGCCGAGCGCGAACAGGAAGGACCCGATCGTGGTGACGAGGTTGAGGTTGGTCCAGCCCATCTCCGGGCCGTAGGTGTAGATGCGCCGGGGCATCCCCATCAGGCCGGTGATGTGCATCGGGAAGAAGCCGAGGTTGAAGCCCACGAACATCGTCCAGACGTTCCACCGGCCGAGGCGCTCGTTCATCATCCGGCCGGTGAATTTCGGGAACCAGTAATAGATTCCGCCGATCACCGGGAAGACGTTGATGCCGACCAGAACGTAGTGGATGTGCGCCACCACGAAGTACGTGTCCGTCAACTGCCAGTCGACCGGTACCGAGCCGGTCATGAAGCCGGAGACGCCGCCGATCACGAACAGCAGGACGAAGCCCACGAAGAACAGGAACGCCGTGGTGACGACAGGTCGCCCGCCCCAGATCGTGGCGATCCAGGCGAAGACCGCCACCGCGCTCGGCACCGCGATCACGATCGAAGCCGCCGAGAGGAAGGAGAGCGCGAGGTCGGGGATGCCGGTGGCGAACATGTGGTGCACCCACACGCCGAAGCCGAAGATCATGGTGGCGACGGTGCCGAGCGCCACCAGGGTGTAGCCGACCAGCGGCCGGCGGCAGAAGGTGGGCAGGGCGTCCGAGACGATGCCCATGGCCGGCAGCACCAGGGCGTAGACCCATGGGTGGCCGAACATCCAGAACAGGTGCTGCCACAGCAGCGGCGAGCCGCCGTCCCGCGGATCGAAGAACGTCGTGCCGAACTGCCGGTCGAGCCACAGGAGCAGGCAGGCGAGGCTGACCGCCGGCACCGCGAACAGGTTGGCGACCGAGGCGGTCATCGTGCCCCAGACCAGGATCGGCAGGCGGTTGATCGACATGCCCGGCGCGCGGGTGCGCATCAACGTCACGACGAAGTTCACCGAACCGACGGTCGTGGAAATGCCCAGGAAGATCAGGCCCAGCAGATACCAGTCGATGTTGGGGCCGGCATTGTAGACCTTCGACGCGTAGGGGACGTAGTTGAACCAGCCGTCGTCCGGCGCCTGCCCGATGAAGAAGCTCGCGTAGAGGAAGAGCCCCGAGGCCAGGAAGATCCAGTAGGACAAGGCATTGAGCCGGGGGAAGGCCATGTCGCGCGAGCCCAGCAGCAGCGGCCAGAGGTAGTTCGAGAAGCCGGAGAGCACGGGGAAGGCGTAGAGGAACATCATCGTCACGCCGTGCATCGTGAAGAGCTGATTGTAGGCCTGCGGCGAGATCAGCGCCCGGTCGGGGCCGGCGAGCTGCAGGCGGATCACAAGGGCCTCCAGGCCACCCGCGATGAGGAAGGCGAAGGCGGTGACGAGGTAGCGGATGCCGATGATCTTGTGATCGACGGTGCCCACCACCCCGAGGAGGCCGGGCTCGGTCCGCCAGATCCGCTCCAGCCGGTCGAGCACGTCCTGGCCGGGCCGCTCGATCGCCTCGGGGATGCGCGCGGGGGAGGCCGCCGGTGAATGCGCCATGGCGGTCTCCTAGCGTCCGGACTCATAACCAGTAGCTGAGGGTGGCGGCGAGACAGACAGCGGCGAGGTAGTTGGTTGCCAGGCGGTCGTAGCGTGTGGCGATACGCCGGAAGTCCTTGAGGCGGCCGAACATGCGCTCGATGGCGTTGCGTCCGCGATAGAGCACGGGCGAGAAGCACGGTTTCCAGAGGCGATTGACCTTGGGCGGGATGTTGGGTGCGGCCCCCGTGGCCTCGATCTGCCGGCGGATGGCGTCGCTGTCGTAGCCCTTGTCGGCCAGCACGATGCGGCAGGCGGGCAGGCGTTCGAGCAGCAGCGCGCCGGCCTTGCAATCGGCGACCTGCCCGCCGGTCAGGAGGAAGGCGAGCGGGCGACAGAAGCGGTCCGTGAGCGCATGGATCTTGGTCGTGCGACCGCCCCGCGAGCGGCCGATCGCTTGGTTTTGCTCCCCCCTTTTCCTCCCGCCGCGCAGCGGTGCGCTTTCACGGCGGTGGAATCGATCAGCACCTGGGACGGCGGGCCGCCAGCCTGCGCGAGCGTCTCGAACAGCGCGACCCAGACGCCCTTGGCCGCCCAGCGCACGAAGCGGTTGTAGAGCGTCTTCTTCGGCCCGTAGACCTCGCGCGGTGCGTCCGTCCAGCGGCCGCCGGACTTCAGCACATGGACGATACCGCTGATCACCCGCCGGTCGTCCACGCGTTCCTTGCCGCGCGTATCGTTCGGCAAATGCGGTGCGATCTTCGCAAACTGCTCGTCCGTCAGCCAGAACTGATCCATCGGCCCCTCCCATGGGAGCCGTGAATCACACCCGAGCCGTCCGCGCCACCGTTATGGGTCCGGACGCTAATCCAGCGTATCGAGATAAGCCTGGACCCGGGCGAGCTCCGGGCCCGAGATGTCGAGACGAGGCATTTTCGACCCCGGCTTGATGTGCTGCGGATCGGCGATCCAGGCGCCGCGATAACCGGGGTTGTTGGGCACGGTCCCGGCAGCGAGGGTCGTGCGCGACTTCAGATGGGTGAGGTCCGGTCCGAGCCTGCCGCCCACCGGCGTTCCGCGCACGGCGTGGCACAGGCCGCATTTGGCCGCGAAGGTCGTCTGCGCCTCAGCGAGGTCGCCGGTCGGCGGCGGTGTCGGCGCCAGCTGATGCCGATACCACGTCTCGAACGCCTCAGGCTCCTGCGCGATGACGACGAAGCCCATATGCGCGTGCTGCTGCCCGCAATACTCCGTGCATTGCCCGCGATACGTGCCGGGCACCCGCGCCTGAAGCCAGGTCGTGTTGGTCTGGCCGGGGATGACGTCCGTCTTGCCGTGCAGCGCCGGCACCCAGAACGAGTGGATCACGTCCTCGCTCGCGAGCTTGAACGCCACAGGCTCGCCGACGGGAATGTGGATCTCGTTGGCGGTGGTGAAGGTGCGCGCGTGATCGGGGCTGAGGTAGCGCACACCCCACCACCATTGCCGGGCGGTGATCTCGATCGTGAGCCTGGGCTTGGTCGCGGGCCGGGCCACGGTGGAGAGCACCACCATCGTCCAGGCCGCCGCGCCGAACAGCACGAGGGTCGAGACGCCGACGCCGACATAGATCCACGGCAGGCCGCCGCCCGAACGAGCCACGGCCAGCGCTCGGGGATTGCCCGAACGGTCGGTTCCCCGGTGGCGGAGGAGGGCCCAGGCCAACAGGGCCGCGATCAGCACCGAGACGAGGCAGGAGATCGCCATCGTGCCGTAGGTCAGCGGCAGGATGCCGTCGGCCCGCGTGCCGAACGCGGTCATGTACCCGAGCGGGGCCGCCGCCGCGCAGGCGGGGTCACACAGTAAAGCTACGCCGAGCGTCGCGCCGGCAAGCAGGAAGTCCCGGCCATCGCGATGCCCTGACCTGCTGTCCTCGCGCAAGCGCTACCTCATGAAGCGATGAACCCGTCCAGGGGGGCCGGCCCCGCACACTCTATCTTGAAGTCTATCGTTCATCTCCCACCGACCTACCGAAACAACATAGATCATAAATCCCGGCGGAATTCTTTTCGCAATAAAAACCCTTACTTTGAGAACCCGAATGGAAGATCGCGGTTGGCTCGACAGGGGGCGAGCATCGACTTGGCCCGGTCTGCTGCGACGGAGCGATCATGCGACTGACCGTCACCTCGGTATCTGTTATCGCACTTGTCTGGGGCAGCGTCGCGTTCGCTCAGGATGCGGGCCGGGACAGGAGCCCTGCGACGGGCAAGGGGACCGGAACGGAGGGGCCCTCAGGCAAGACGCCGCCCCCCGGGGACGAACTGGCGAAGAACCCTCAGGTCCTCATGCCGACCGTCAACCCCGTCACGGAAAGCGCCTCGAAGGCGACGCTACCGGCCTTCGCCGCGAAGGCCGACACGGACAACGCCGGTCAATGGCCGAGCCCCGGGCGCAACACGGCGCTCACCCGCTACAGCGACCTCGACGAGATCACCAAAGACAACGTCCAGAGCATGCAGGTGGCCTCGACGTTCTCGGTCGGGACGAACCGCGGCCAGGAGAGTGCACCGATCGTGGTCGGCGACACGCTCTACCTGGTCTCCGCCTTCCCCAACATCCTCTACGCGCTCGACCTGACCAAGCCCGGTTTCCCGATGAAGTGGTCCTATGACCCGAAATCGGAGATCGCCTCGCAGGGGGTCGCGTGCTGCGACACGGTCAACCGCGGGCCGACCTATGCGGGCGGCAAGGTCCTCTACAACACCCTCGACAACGTCACGGTGGCCGTGGACGCCAGGACCGGCAAGGAGGTCTGGCGGCACAAGAACGGCGACATCAACCAGGGCGAGACGATGACGATGGCCCCGCTGGTGGCGGGGGACAAGGTCATCGTCGGCAATTCCGGCGGGGAACTCGGCGTACGCGGCTGGTCGAAGGCCCTGGATCTCGGCTCCGGCAAGGAGATCTGGCGCGCCTACACGACGGGCCCGGATACCGACGTGAAGATCGGGGCGGATTACAAGCCCTTCTACGACCAGGAGAAGGGCAAGGACCTCGGGGTCAAGTCCTGGCCCTCCGACATGTGGCGGCATGGCGGCGGCTCGGTCTGGGGCTGGGTCAGCTACGACCCGGATCTCCGGCTCGTCTATTACGGCACGTCGAATCCCGGGCCGTGGAACCATGAGCAGCGACCGGGCGACAACAAGTTCACTGCCGGGATCTTCGCCCGCGACGTCGATACGGGCAACGCGCGGTGGTATTACCAGTTCAGCCCGCACGACTATTACGACCACGACGGCGTCAACGAGAACGTGCTGCTCGACATCGAGTGGAAGGGCAAGCCGCGCAAGGCCCTCGTCCATCCGGACCGGAACGGCCACGTCTACCTGATGGACCGCACGAACGGCGAAGTCCTCTCGGCCGGCACCTACCACTACACCAACACCAATTTCGGCGTGGACCTGAAGACCGGCAAGCTGAAACACAACACCGAGAAGGCACCGAAGGTCGACACCGTGGTGCGCGACATCTGCCCGAGCCCGCCCGGCGCCAAGGATTGGAGCCCGTCGAGCTATTCGCCCCAGACCGGCTTCCTCTACCTGCCGCACAACAACCTCTGCATGGACGAGCGCCTGTCCGAGGTCGGGTACATCGAGGGCACGCCCTATGTCGGGGCCGACGTGAACATGAAGCCGGGCCCCGGCGGCCACCGCGGCGAGTTCACCGCCTGGAACGTCACCGACGGCTCGGAGGCCTGGACGATCAAGGAGAAGTTCCCGGTCTGGGGCGGGGCGGTGGCGACGGCCGGCGGCCTCGTCTTCTACGGGACCATGGACGGCTGGTTCAAAGCGGTCGACGCGCATACCGGCAAGGAGCTTTGGAAGTTCAAGACCGGCTCCGGGATCATCGGCCAGCCCACCACGTGGAAGGGGCCGGACGGACACCAATACGTCTCGATTATCGACGGTGTCGGCGGCTGGTCCGGGGCACTGGTGTCGGCCGGGCTCGACCCGAAGGAGGGTACCGCGGCGCTCGGTTTCGTGGCGGCCATGCGCGACCTCCCGCAATACACCACGGCCGGAGGCACGCTGTATGTCTTCAAGCTGGCCAAGAACCCGGCCTAGCATGGCCGCGCGTCTCGTTGCGCTGGCGGCTGCGCTGCCCCTGCTGGCGACCGCGACCCTGAAGCCGGCCGCGGCACGCGACCTGCGGGTCTGCGCCGACCCGAACAATCTGCCCTTCTCCGACAAGGCCGGGGGAGGCTTCGAGAACAGGATCGCCGAAATCGTCGCGAAGGACCTCGGCGCCCAGCTCACCTATACGTGGTGGGCGCAGCGGCGCGGGTTCCTCCGCAACACGCTCAATGCCGGCCTGTGCGACGTGGTGCCGGGCCTGCCGGTCGGCGTGGAGATGGCTCGACCGACCGCGCCGGTCTACCGGTCCGGCTACGCCTTCGTGCAGAAGGCGGATGCCGTACCCATCACCGCCCTCGACGATCCGCGCCTGAAAGACCTGCGCATCGGCGTGCAGATGGTCGGGGACGACGGCTACAACACGCCCCCGGCCCACGCCCTGTCCCGACGGGGAATCGTGGCGAACGTGCGCGGTTACGATCTCTACGGCGATTACGGCACGCCGCACCCGCCCTCGCGGATCGTCGAGGCGGTCGCGAAGGGCGAGGTCGACGTCGCCGTCGTCTGGGGGCCGTTGGCGGGCTACTTCGCCGCCCGGCAGGATCCGCCGCTTCAGGTCCACCTCGTGCGGCCGCCCTTCGACGGGGCCCGTCTGCCGCTCGCCTTCGACATCGGCTTCGCCGTGCGCCGCGAGGAGGACGGGGGCGCCTTCGCCCAGGAGATCGGCGGAGCGTTGCGGCGGCACCGAGCCGAGATCGACGCCATCCTGGTCGATTATGGCGTGCCGCGCCTCGACACGCCGGAGACCCAGGACGCTCCGAACCCAACGCCCTCACGCCAGGATTCGCAACGATGATGCGCCGCCATGCCCTCCTCGCCGGTCTCGTCGCCCTGGTGTCCGGGCCCATGCTGCACCGTGCGCTCGCCCAGGACCCCGCGGGCAACCAGCAGCCTCAAGTGGTGCTGACGCCCCAGGGCGTCGGTGGCGCCGCGGTCCCGACGACCGGCGCGGAGAAGGCCAAGAAGTATGAGAACGACCCGGCCGCGATCGAGCAGGGCAAGGCCCTCTACGCCGCCTTCAACTGCAACGGCTGCCACGCCGGCGGGGGCGGCGGTTTCGGGCCGGCCCTGTCGGACGACAACTGGATCTACGGCGGCTCCCTGCCGAACATCGTGGACACCCTCTACGAGGGCCGCCCCAAGGGCATGCCCGCGTGGCGCGGCAAGATCCCCGACGAGCAGATGTGGCAGATCGCGGCCTACGTGAAGTCGCTGAGCAAGCCCGGCGGCATCGCCCCGCCGCTCTGACCGTTCGCCCGGTTCCCGAGGCCCGAAGGAGATTGCCCATGCTCACGCTCGACGACGCCAAGCGGATCATCGCCGTGGTCGATGCGGGCGGCCACCTCCTGGCCTTCGCCCGGCAGCCCGGGGCATGGCTCGGCAGCATCGACATCGCCATCAACAAGGCGTTCACCGCCCGCGCTTTCGATATCTCGACCAAAGCGCTGGCGGAGCTGTCGCAGCCCGACGAACAGTTCTTCGGCATCCATACGAGCAACCACGCCCGGGTCGTCATTTTCGCCGGTGGCATCCCGCTCAAGCGCGACGGGACGGTGATCGGCGCCGTCGGTGTCAGCGGCGGGTTCTCGAAGCAGGACCAAGCCGTGGCCGAAGCGGGCGTCGCTACCCTCTAGAGCCGTTCCCAATCCTCGATTCGACGTGCTCGCCTGCGCCGGACCGGTATCCGCCTCGGCGGCGCGTGCTCCAGCCGATCGTTTTCCAAGAGAGGAGGCGCACGATGCCGGCGCAGATCCCCTATTGTGGCAGCCCGCCCGATCCGGGCACGCTGATGGCGCACTGGAACCTCGACCCGGTCCTGATCGCGGTCCTCCTGGTGATCGCGGGGTTGTACGGAGTGGGCAGCACCCGTGCCCGGCTGAGCCGCGGGGAGCGCGCTTCGTTCCTCGCCGGCTGGGGTATCACCGGCCTGGCCCTGGTGTCGCCGCTCTGCGCCCTCTCCGTGGCGCTCTTCTCCGCCCGGGTCGGCCAGCACATGGTGATCTCCCTCATCGGTGCGCCCCTCGTCATCCTGGGACGCCCGGTCCTGGCGTTCGGAGCGCTGATCGGCCGGCAGGCGGCGGGCACGCGACGCCCAGGCCCCGTCGTCGCGGGGCTGGTCTTCGCGATGGCGCTCTGGTTGTGGCACAGCCCCGCCCCGTACGCGGCCACCTTCGCGAGCGACCGTGTCTACTGGCTGATGCACATCACCCTGTTCGGCAGCGCCCTGATGGTGTGGCAGGCCCTGCTGGCCGACGGGCGGGACGCGCTGATCGCCCTGGGCGTCGGCATCGGCACGTCGATCCAGATGGGCTTTCTGGGAGCGATCCTGACCTTCGCGGGCCGGCCGCTCTTCGCCGACCACCTGCTGACGGCCCCGATCTGGGGCTACACGCCACTGGAGGATCAGCAACTCGGCGGCGTCCTGATGTGGGTGCCGGGCTGCTCCATCTTCGTCATGGCCGCCTGCCTGTCGCTGGGACAGCTGATGCGGTCGGCCGGACCGGCGCGGAACGTCCCGGCGGCCTGAACCGGATCGTCCGTAACACCTTGATCTTACGGCTTGGGCGGGAGGCCAAGGTCGGCGCCACCCCGCAGCCGGAATGATCTCTTTTGACATCGACCACATCAACAAAGATGCCTGAAATATCTTTGCTGTCCGTCTTTGTTGATCGGAACACTGTCGATGGTCTTGCTTTGATCGGTTGTAGATCTTGCTGATCCGCCGCGTTTGGCGATCACGAGCCCCGTTGCCGTCATTTGGGAGAATGCCATGCCGATCAGTGACGTGATGACCGCGGACGTATCCGTCGTACGATCAGACCAGAGCATCCGGGACGCCGCGCGCTTGATGGCGGATCTGGACGCGGGTGTCGTTCCCGTCGGCGAGAACGACCGGCTGGTCGGCATGCTGACGGACCGCGATATCACGGTGCGTGCGGTCGCCGCGGGCAAGGGGCCGGATACGCCCATACGCGAGGCGATGACCACCGAGGTCCGGTACTGCTACGCCGACGAGGATTGTGCTGCGGGCGCGCAGACCATGGGCGAACTCCAGATCCGACGCCTGCCGGTGCTGGACCGGGACAAGCGGCTCGTCGGCATCGTGTCGCTCGGCGATCTCTCGACGCTCTACAGCAGCGGCTCGGCCGGGAGCGCCCTCGGCTACGTGTCGGAGCAGTCAGGGTCGTGACCGTGGGCCTGATCTTGCGCCGTCATGACCGATACCACGACGATTCACATGGCGGATAGGAAGCAACGCGAGCACACGCCCCGCAGCCGGGACGAAGCACGGTCTCCGCTGGATGAAGAGCCACCGCTGTTCTGCAGCCACGAGGATCGCTGGCTCGACCGGATCATCGTGGGGTTCCTGGCGCTGATGCTCATCCTGGCTGCGATCGGCCTGATCACCACCCTGGTCGACCTGCGCGTCTTGCTCCGCTGAAAGCGCAGCCAAACCGGGAGTTGTCCCGATGGACAGACGCACCCATCACATGACCGATCCCTCGCCCCAGCGGCTCTCACGCGAGGAAGCCTGCGCGATCGATAAAAAACCGCCTCCGATGCAGGCCGGGACGAGCCGAGAGGCGGTCGTCCCGTCCCCGTCGACCGAACGGCTGCCCGACCCGTCGTGGTCCGAGCGACGTTCCACGGCGACCGCAGGGTCGGCGGGTACGGCCCCCGCTGGCACCGCTGGGGCAGCGATCGCCCCGTCGGATTCCACCCACCCTGAGGCGGCCGGCACGGCGGTTGGCATCACCGCCGATGATCCGACCCTGACCTGAACGACGCCGCCCGGAGCGACGGCCAGGCGGCCTCAGGCCTTCGGGTGCGGCGCATTCCACCTGCGAAAAGGGGCACCCGGATCGAATCCGAGTGCCCCGACAAACGCCAGAGTCAGGTGGTGGAAGGCTCAGTAGCCGTAGCCGTAAGCCGGGTAACCGTAGCCGCCGCCGTAGCCGTAAGCGGGGGCGTAGCCGTAGGCCGGCGCGTAGCCGTAGCCACCGCCGTAATAACCGACCGGGCGTCCGTAGCCGTAGCCACCGTAGCCGCCGTAGCTGTTGGCCACGATCGCGCCCGCGGCCAGGCCGGCGATGCCGAGGCCGATGGCTGCGCCCGGGCCGATGCCGCGACGGTAGCCGTAGCCGCGGCCGTAACCGCCGTAGCCACGATAGCCGCCGTAACCGCCGCGGAACCCGACGCCCCGGTATCCGTAGCCGCCATGACCGTAGCCGCCGCCATAACCCCAGCCGCGTGCCTCGGCAGGTGCCGACGCCAGCAGGCCTAGTCCGAGCAGTGCCGTCGAAGCGAGTGCAAGCTTGCGCATCCGGGTTGTCCTGTTCTGGTGAATATGGCGTTTCAACAATTTGGCCGCCGGCCCGTTCCAAAATGAAGCTGGTTCAGCCTGTCACGGTACAGACGGATGGGCATACTGGTGAGAGCGTCGAAAGCGGCGGACCGGACCCTGGCGGCGCACCGCGTTCCGGATCCGGCACCCACACTGCTACGCCTGCCGGCGATCCGGCGCCGTGCGCGTCCGCACGGGTCTTCGCAGCGCGCCAGACTGGCGAACACGCTGTCTTGATGCGTCATTCCGGAAGGCCGCCCTGCGATCGATCAATCCAGTCCCCGTCGGATTGATGAACGATCCGACCGGAACCGGTTCAGGCCGCCGGCCACATCCTCTGGTCATCCGGTCCGGCAGATGCGGGCCGACGGGTTCAGGAGATCGGGTCATGGTGCGTTCCAGGATGCTCGGTATCGCCGCGATCGTCGCGGCAGGACTTGCCACCGGCACGGCGGCGCAGGCGGCCCCGTTCGGGTACGCCCCGCCCGACAGCGCCGGGCTGATCGAGCACGTGGCCGGCGGCTGCGGTCCGGGCTTCCATCCGAACCCGTGGGGTCATTGCCGTCCCAACGATCGCGGATGGGGCTATGGCGGCCCGCGGGGCCCCTATGGCGGCCGTCCGGGATATGGGTACGGCCACGGGGGTGGTTACGAGCGTGGCCCCGGGGGCTACAACGGCCCGCGCCGGTTCTACGGCGGCTGGTAGTCCGTACGGACCGGGGCTCGTCCCGCCCCGTACCCAGCGTCTGAACCGTCCGGGCTCCCGGGCGGTTCTCCCGGCGGAGGTTGCCATGTCCG
This sequence comes from Methylobacterium sp. CM6246, assembly GCF_054818005.1. NCBI lineage: Bacteria > Pseudomonadati > Pseudomonadota > Alphaproteobacteria > Hyphomicrobiales > Methylobacteriaceae > Methylobacterium > Methylobacterium sp. CM6246. The sequence continues at coordinate 960,313 of NZ_JBTXKY010000001.1, read as the reverse complement.
ATGTGTCCCAAGAGCCGAAGCGCGTGAACGTCGAGGACCCGAGTTCGGCTGCGTACTGGGCGCGGCGCCTTCAGGTGCCCGTCGAGACTGTGACGGCCGCCGTGCGGGCGGTCGGCGACGATCCGGCCACCGTCGCGGCCCATCTCGGCCGGCCGTGGCCGTACGACGGCAGCGGTATCGTGTAGGACGTAAGGCCCGCCCTCGGCGACGACACGGATCGATGGAGCCTTGCGCGCAATTGCAACCACAGGGTGCAATTATTTGAGATCATCGACGCAAAAGTAGTATTCGGCGCCTTACGGTCAAGCTGATACGCAGTCTTTGCAGCTGTGTGCGCCGCAATAACTGGGACATGCTCTGGCAGGGATTCCGTGCAGAGCATGACTTTATGATCGATGAGTTCTCGGACGACCAAGCCGGCAGCCCGGAGCCGGGCTCCGAGATGGCGCAGGAAGCCAACGGGGTCGCGTTTCTACTCGCCAGCGCGGCCTACCTGGCCCTGGCGGATGCCTACCTGCGCCGGGAGGGCCCGCAAGCCCTGACGGTCATGGAGGAGATCGAGGACCGGATCGAGGAGGCGCTCCAGAGCTTCGTCACGGAAACGTCCTACGACGAGGCGCGCCCCGACATCCTCGCCCACGCCACCGCGAAGATCCGTGCCTTGCTCGAGGCCGGGCGCTCGATGTCGCCGGGTCCGGGCTCGCTCCAGTAAGGCGCAGGCCCAGGGACCCGTCGGCGTCGCGGAGCGAGGGACGCGGCTCCCTACGGACGGGCCGCGGGCGCCTGCGGCGACGCCGTCGGATCGCTCGGAGACTGCGGGTTCGAAGACTGCGGGTTCGAAGACTGCGGGTTGGGAGTCTGGGGCGGCGGCGGGGTCTGCTGCTGCGGAGCCGGGCCCGGCGCGGTCTGGTCGGTCTGCAGCGTCTGGTTGGCCTTGGTCTGGATCTGATCGGCGGTCTGCTGGCTGATGACCCCGTAGGACACCGCCGCCGCGAGCGCGACGGCGACCACGGCCCCGATGATCGTCTTGGTGAGCTTGGGCGGCATGCGGACCTCCTCGTCAGCGCCGGCGGCGTATCAGGCGGCTTCCCTGCGGGTGACCACCAGGGCCCAGATCGTCGCCGGGATCCAGCCGATGATCGTGATGTGGAGGATGATGCAGAGGATGCCCTGCAGAACCTTCCCGCGCAGGAACATGGCGAGCCATGGCGCGAGGAAGCAGATGATGATCATGATCATGGATTGAACGGCTCCTTGCAGCGGAGACATAGGCAGCCTGGCCGTTTCAGGTAGGGCCGATCCCGCCGCGGTTTTCCTACCACGCGTTCACGAGGTGCCCCCCGGCCAGCACGAGCACGGCGAGGGTCACGAGCGAGACGAGGACCTTCCGGACAGCGCCGGCCGCGCGAAAGGAACGGCGTCGGCCATCCGGCGTCTTGAGGACCCGGATCTTCGGATCCGAGAGATGCTGCGTCAGGCTCTCGGGCAAAGCCCGCTTCGATACGCCAGACCTGGACCGACCCTTGCGCATGCGCACCCCTGCTCAAAACCGCTCCCCCTTCGTCACCGCTCCCGCGCGGCCGGCCCATCGCGCCGGACAGCGGAATTGGAACGGTGCGCTCCCATTCGAATGCGGCCCGTCGTCCCGCCGAACGCCGGAGACCGGCCTTCGGGACGATGCCCTATCCGACGGTCACGGCACCATCGATCGGGTTCACCGCGACGACGCGCAGCCCGCGGATCTCGGGGTCCCGCTGCTCCCATGCGGACAGGGCCGCGTTGGCGGCCTCGACCAGCGCTCCGGGCGAACCGGTCCCGACCTCGGGGCGGATCGCCTCGACGAGCCGTGCCAGGATCGTCTGCTCTTCGAGCGGGTGGGCCGGCATCGTCGCCTGCCGGCAGAACGCGGCGTAGACGTTCTCGGCAATCCTCCGGGCGACGCGGTCGGCGTCCGGTGTGTCGTCAGCCATCTGTCCGTCTCCCGATCGCCTGCAGCGTGCGGACCTCCGAAGCGGAGACCGGCTGGGCGCCAGCGCGCGTGACATCAAAGCCCGAGCGGCGAACTGGGTTGCACTGCGATCGGCACCGCGCCCGCCGCGCGGCAGCCGCTCAGTCGTCGTCGGTATCGGCCGGCGAGCCAGGCGGCAGGGGGCCGTCATCGATGACGCCGCGGTCGCCGTAATTGTCGGGCACGCCGTCGAAGCCGACGACGCCGTCGGGATTGTCCGGCGTCACGTTCGGGTCGACCGGCCGGATGCCGTCGCGGTCGAGGCGCCTGTCGAGCCGGTCCATCCGCCTGAGGTCGCGCTGGACCGGGACGTCCTGCATGCTCTGCGCCAGCGCCTCCGGTGCTGCCGTGAGGGCCATGACGGCACCGAGAGCCAGAAGCCTCATGTCGGATCGCCCTTCGCGTTCAAGTCCACGCCCGCGGATGGTTGCCGGCAGCGTCGGCATATTCGTGCGTACAGTGGCGGTGATTGCTCGGGGGATCAACGACAAGTGGCGGGCTGTCCCGCCTCCTGTTCGGCTTGCGGCCGCCCGGGCGAGTCGCGCGTGGGCCCGCCCGATGCCGCGACCGTCAATCGACCCCGCATCCTTCCGCACGCTCCCGCCTGCGGCGTTCCGCGTTCTGCTGCGCCTGCTCCTGCCAGCTGTCCTCGGGCGGGATCACGGCGACCCTGTCGGACTCGACGGCCAGGGCGTCCAGGTCCCGCATCCCGGTGGGCAGAGAGCCGGTCGTCTGCGGGTCGTCGCAGCCCGGCCCGGACCGGTCGCCCCGGGCGAGGGCCGGGCCCGCGCATACGATCATCAAGGCCAGGAACGCGAAGCGGTTTTTCATGCGGGATGCCAAAGGAAGCCGTCGAACGATCCGTCGGCGGCGGGCGGAGAGCCGGGCCGGCGTCGGATCGTGGATACAGAAGAGGGGTATGGGGAAACGCTTAACGAAAAAGAGCCCGCCGCGGCTTGTGCCGAGCGGGCCCGAAGGGGTCGTCTTGGGAGGAGCCGTCACCTACCGCGCGTCCGACGGCCGGGCCACCGGTCATGAGGCATGGCCGACGCGCGCTGGCGGCATGTAACCGCCACGCTGGCAGGCTTGAGAACCGTCCCCAAGAGCAATCTTCGGGGCCTTTCGCGCTTATCGACGGCGATTCTCCGTGCCGGATGGGTGGGCCGGGCGCGAAGATCCGGCAGGCCCGCATCGGAGTTCGAGCCGGGACTGTCTGGTCATGCCGCGCAAGAGACGACGCGATGACCCGGAACAACCCTCCCGAGGGGTGAATTCTTATCCCGAAATGCAACTTCTGATTAGTATTGGCCGCGCTATCGTGCGCCCGTATTGCCGCGTGGCGAGGCTCCCATGTACCGCGCTTTGGCCTGCCTGACCGACGAGCACACCCCTTGGGTGGTTCCCCTGGCAGCCTGTGTCTGCTGGATCTCGTGCTACGTCGCCCTGCTGCTCGAGCAGCGCGTGCGCAAGGGTGGCGCCTGGGCGCCGAGCTGGCTTCTGGCCGCCAGCTTCTCGGCCGGCGCCGGCATCTGGAGCACCCACTTCATCGGGATGCTCGGCTACGATCCCGGTGTCGTCGTCGGCTACGAGGTCGCCACCACGCTGCTGTCCCTGATCGTCGCCATCGCGGCCGCCCTCGTCGCCTTCACGCTCCTGCGCGCCGCGCATCAGGGCTCGCCCTGGGCGGGGGCCGTCGCCGGCGTGGTCCTGGGCGGCGGCATCGCCTGCATGCACTTCCTGGGCATCGCCGGCGTGGTGCTGCCCGGACATTTCGATTGGGATCGGACCCTGGCCGTCGTGGCGGCGACGATCGGCTGCGGCCTCTCAGGCGCTGCCCTGATGGTCCACGGACGCGGCGGCGACGCCAGGACCCGGGTGGCCGCCGCCACGATCCTGACGGCGGCCATCGCCGGGCTGCACTTCCTGGCCATGGCGGCGGCGCGCGTGGTCCCGGACCCGGCGCAGGAGACCCTGGATCTCGGCCTCGCCCGCGGCGCGGTGGCGGGCGGCATCGCGGTGATGATGGCGGTGATCCTGGCCTTCGCGGCGCTGGCGCTGATGCTGGACCACCTGCGCACCATCAACGCGGCGTTGGCCCGCCAGGGCCTCGCCCTGCGCGAGAAGACCCTGCTGCTCGACATGACCCTGGACAGCATGGACCAGGGGCTGATCCGGGTGGACGGCCGCGGCACGGTTCAGGTGTGCAACGAGCGGGCCCTGGCGCTCCTGGACCTGCCGCGCGCGATGATGCTGGGAGCCCCGAGCTACAAGGCCGTCCTGCGCCATCAGCTGCGCCACCGCGAGCACAACCGCACCGATCGGTCGTACCGGGACTGGATCGAGCGCGGCGGCCCGGAGCAGGCGCATGTCCACGAGCGCGTGCGCCCGAACGGCCTGGTGCTGGAGATCCGGACCGTGCCGCTGCCGGACGGTGGCTTCGTGCGGACCTTTACGGACATAACCCAGCGCAAGGCCGCGGAGGCCGAGGTGGCGCGGCTGGCGCGCCACGACATCCTGACGGGCCTGCCGAACCGCGGCCTGTTCCGGGAGCATCTCGACGGGTGCCTCGCAGAGATCGCCGTCCGGGGCGGCACCGCTTCGGTCCTGTACCTCGACCTCGACGGCTTCAAGGGCGTGAACGACACGCTCGGCCACCAGGCCGGCGACGACCTGCTGCGCAGCGTGGCGGACCGGTTGCGGTCGTCGGTGGGGGATGGCGTCGTGGCCCGCCTGGGCGGCGACGAGTTCGCCGTCCTGCTCACCGGCGGTCCCGAGGAGGCCGTCGCGGTCGCCGAGCGCCTGACCGGCCTGTTCGCGGCACCGCTCCAGGTGGGCGGGCAGCGGATCGGCGTCGGCCTGAGCGTCGGCATCGCCCTGGCGCCGGAGCACGGGGTGAGCGCGGAATGCCTGTACCGGCGGGCCGACCTCGCACTCTATCGGGCCAAGGCGGAGGGCCGGGGCACCTTCAGGGTGTTCGGGGCCGACATGGACGAGGAGGCGGAGGAGCGCCGGGTGCTGGAGAGCGACCTGAGGCAGGCGCTAGCGGACGACGCGCTGAGCCTGCACTACCAGCCCCAGGTGGACGGCGCCTCCGGCGCGCTGGTGGGTTTCGAGGCGCTGGTGCGCTGGACCCATCCCGTGCGCGGCCAGATTCCGCCCGGCGTGTTCGTCCCCCTGGCCGAAGAGACCGGGCTGATCATCGCGCTCGGCGACTGGGTGCTGCGCGAGGCGTGCCGCGAGGCCGCGACCTGGGCGCCGTCGCTCAAGGTCGCGGTGAACCTGTCGCCGCGGCAGTTCCAGAAGCCGGACCTGCCCGAGACGGTGCTGGCCGTGCTGGCCCAGACCGGCCTGTCGCCGGACCGGCTGGAATTGGAGGTCACCGAGAGCGTCATCATCAACGACATGGCCCGGGCGATCAACATCCTGCGGCGCCTGAAGAGCTTCGGCGTCCGGATCAGCATGGACGATTTCGGCACCGGCTACGCGTCGCTGGCGACCCTGCAGGCCTTCCCGTTCGATAAGATGAAGATCGACCGCTCGTTCGTGGCGCAGCTCGGCGTCGATCCGCAGGCGGCCGTGATCGTGCGGGCCGTGCTGAGCCTGGGCCGGAGCCTCCGGATGGGGGTCGTCGCCGAGGGCGTCGAGACGCCCGCGCAGAGGCGGTTCCTGGCCGACGAGGCGTGTGGGGAGATGCAGGGCTACCTGTTCGGGAAGCCGCGCCCGATCGGCGACTACGCGGACCGGCTCAGCCATCCCGACCAGACCGACGCGGCGCTGCCGCGCCTGGTCCAGCTCATCAGGGCATCGGCCTGAACCGCGGAAGCCGCGGGCCCGGGGATCCGGGTCCCGCGCAGGCTCCAGGGGCCGTGCCGGGCGCCAAACGAACACATCTCGGGGCGTCGGGGCCGGCCGGCTCAGCCGTGGGGCGTGCGCCGCCGGGCCGAGGACCGCGCCTCCACCTGCCGGGACGCGGTCGCCGCACGCATCCGCGCGGCCCGTGCACGCTCGAGGTCGGCGACGCCGACCGGCCGCGGCGGGCCCTCGCGGGTGAACGGCATCCGGCTGCGGATGTCGCCGTAATAGTCCGAGCCGCTCATGCCGAAGCCGCCAGCCGCCACCGGACCGTCCAGGAGCGGTTCCCCGGCCGAGGCGGCCGTGGCGCAGCAGACGAGGAGGGCGGCGGCGAAGATCGTGCGCATGCGGGAATCCTGGCAGCGGAGGTGCGGCCGTTTTGCGGCCACGGACGCAGCGTCGGCGCAAGCGCCGGGGTTCTGGCCGCTCGGCCCCGCCCCGATCTGCTCACGGGGCGGGGGAGCGTCCGATCTCACCAGCGGTCGAGCCCATACGCAACGCGGCTCGCGACTGGGTATGCCGGAGCGCGGTTAGCGGATCCTGCGGGCCGGTCGGCCGAGCGTTCCCACCGCGGGACTCGTCCGCTCGCGGGTGCCCGCGGACGCGGCCGCGAAGGGTGCGGAAACCCGCACGCGTCGCGGCTCGTTGCCGATCGGACAGGACGGACGCGGCCCTCGCGTCGGTGTATCGATCACGCGCTGGAAGACCGCTCGGCAGGATGTGGGGTTGCCCGATGAGACGCGCGACGGTGATGGGGCTCGTGATCGCGCTCGCCGGCTTCGCCTCGGACCCCGCCGCCGCCCAGCATCGCGGGGCCGACCGGCCGCATCGGCGCGGCACGATCGAGCGGCTGCGCTTCGGCGTCCCCCCGCCGCCGGCGACGACGCTGCGCCCGGCCGACGACGGCATCATCCATTGGAACACCCCCAACAAGGACGGCAATCTCGGCGGTCCCGGAACGGGTGGCGGCGGCGGTGGCGGCGGTTGAGGCATCGCCTCGGAAGATGGCCGCCGGCTTTCTGAACACGACGATGCGCGAACGCGGATCGTTCAGCCGCCGCCGTTGTCGCCGCTCCCGCCCCCGCCGGTCTGGGGAACACCGCGCTCGGGCTGGCTGGCGTTGCCGCCCGCGGCCGTGTCGGTCGTGATCGTCGCCGCGCCCGTGCCGGTGGGCGCGATGACGGCCGTCGTGCCGGGGCCGCCGTTCTTGGCGCCGTCCGGGACGACGACCGTTCCCGGCGGCGTGCCGGGGGCCACCTGCCGGGGCGGTCCAGGCTGCTTGATCGGCGCCGGACCGGTATGGGTCTGGGCAAGGGCCGGCGCGGCTGCAATGAGGGCAAGAACAGTAAAGACGGCCTGACGCATCATGGGCTCCTCGACATCCTGGTTGCAGGGTGCGCGTTGCACACGGTCTTCGAGCCAAAACGTACCGCGGGAGCCGGAGTTTCCTTCCGGCAGCCCACGGGATCGAACCGGGCGCTCCAGGACGGCAGGGGCGTCGGAGGGATGCCGGAGCCGAAGCGCCGGTCGAGAAGCCCGCCGCGACGGGGCCGGAGGCTGAAGCGTCATTCCGAAAGATGGCCGCCGGCTTTCGGAAGACACGCGGAAGGAACGATGCGGATCACGGAGCGCGTGCATCGCTCCGGTGCCGGTATCCGGCATGACGCGCCAGCCTGCTCGCCGGCGACGTGTAGGCCGGTTCGGCGCAAGCGAGCGCGTTATTTCGAGGCCTGAGCGATGACCCCGATCGCACCGTGATCGGGACCAGATCTAGCGTCCGCTCGGGGCGGCGTAGCTGCCGGTCGTGCCGTTGCCGCCGCTGCTGCCGGCCGGCGCGCCCCGCGTGGTGTTCCGCACGAAGCTCGCACCCGGATATTTCCGCTGCGTCCGCGCCATGCTGCCCCGGCGCATGTGGTGGCGCCGCATCCGGACCTGGGTGAGCAGGGCGGACGGCGTGGCCAATCCGGCGCCGGGACCGGCAGGGACGGCCGCCGCAGGCAGGCACAGGATGACGAGGCCGACACCGGCCAGCGCTGCGAGAGAGGGGATGCGCATCGGGATTCCTCCTGCCGCGGCACGAACGGATCGCCCCGGCGGATGGAGAAGTCCGTGAGCCGCCCTCCGGTTCACGGACCCATGCGACGCGGAAGGGTCGCCGTCGGACGGCGAGCGGTCGGCCCGGACCCTGAGCCGCCCTCTCACGTTATGCTGTCGGCTCGGCAGGCAGCGCGGCACGGATGATCGGGCGGTCCAAGACGACACTCATCGCCCTGAGCGTCATCGCGTGCGCCGCGATCGTTGCCGTGCTGGTCCACCTGCTGCTCGGCCTGCTCGCCCTCGACATCGCGGTCGCGAAGACCAGCACGGAGGATCGAGAGGCGGCCCAGGCGCTGACTCAGCTCTTCGAGACCCGGCATCCGCGGGTCCGCATCCGGACGATCTTCGAGCCGGACCGCCTCGGGGCAGCGGAGGCCCTGGACCGGGGCAAGACCCAGCTCGCCCTGGTGCGCAGCGATGCCGCCCCGAAGGACGGACAGACCCTGGTCATCCTGCGCCGAGACGCCGTGGTGTTCGTCGCGCCCGGCGGCAGCGCCGTCGACAGCGTGGCCAAGCTGCGCGGCAGCACGGTCGGGCTCCTCGACGGGCGAAAGCTCGATCCGCGGCTGCTCGACCTGATCCTGACCCATTTCGGCGTGCCGCTGGGCAGCGTGCATCGCAGGATCCTGAGCCTGGACCAGCTGGCCGAGGCCGCCCGCACCCGGCAGATCGGTTCGATGTTCGTCGTGGCCCCGGTCGGCAGCGCGCTGTGGCTGCCGCTGTTCACGGCGCTGCGCAAAGGCTCCGGGGCGGTGAAGCTGTTCGAGGTCGACGAGGCGGCGGCGATCGCCAAGGAGCATTCCGTACTCGACACGATCGACGTGCCGAAGGGCGCCTTCCTGGGCTCCCTGCCGGCGCCGGGCGACGACATCACCACCCTGTCGGTCAGCCACCGGCTCGTCGCCAGGGGCGCGATGCCCGACTGGCTCGCCGGCGAGATCACCCGCGAGGTCCTGACCGGCAAGCCGCGGCTCGTGGCGCTCGACGACGACCTGGCCGGCATCGAGGCGCCCGACACCGACGACAAGGTCCAGGCGCTCCCCATCCATCCGGGTGCCGCTTCCTACCTGACCGGAAACCAGCCGAGCCTGGCGGATCAGGCCCAGAACGGGGCCTACTGGCTCGGGCTGATGATCAGCGCGGCGGCCTCGCTGAGCGCGGCGGGCATCGGCCTGTATCGCCGCTTCCGGCCGCGGCGGCCGCCGACCCGGGTCATGCGCCTCCTGGAGATCTGGCTGTCCGTGTCGGGCGCCGAGCCCGCCGAACTCGAACGGCTGGAGCGGGAGGCCGACGCGCTCGCCGCCGAGGCGATCCGGTCGGAGGCGCACGGGCGGACGGAGAGCGTCGAGATGCGCCTCGTCGCCCTGCTGGTCACGCATGTCCGCGAGGCCGTCCAGAGGCGCAGGCGCGCGGCGCGAGAGACGCCCCAGCCTTGAACGGCCCGGTTTCGACGCCGGCTCGGCCGCCGGTCCCGGGTTGGCGACGCGCGAACCCGATCGGCCCAAATCGGCACCGCCGCCACAACCGTGAAGCGCAGAAGGCAGTACTTCGACTGTGCTATGGAGCCGCGGCACTTGAGGTCATCCCAAAAGCCTATGCTGCACGAACAGGATTGTTGATCTCCGCGCTCGACAACGCGCGGTTCAGTCCCGTATGATGCTTGAACGTTGCCGGCACATTTTGCGCCGCCGGGCACGTTAGTCTCAGGAATTCCGCACACATGAAGCGCCGGAGCGCGCGGCCGTTCACGGTCGAAGTCAAGCATACCCGCACCTCCCGCGTCGCGCTGGTCGATACGACGACGCGGCACCGCGACAATCCCGACCAGTGGTGGGACATTCCGCCGGACACCGCCGACAAGCCGGCCGAGGCCGCATTCGCGCCCGCCGTTCCTGTCGAGCCGGTGCCGGCCGAGACCCCGGCCCGCCGGGTGCTGCCGAGCCTCGTGCCGATGTTCGCGACGGCGAGCGAGCCCGAGGCCGACGCGGCGGACGAAGCCCCATCGGTCGAGCGCCTGCCACGGGTGCGCCGTGCCAAGGCCGTTTCGAAGCCGGCTTCGAAGGTGCCGTCCAAGCGGGCGCAGACGCCGGTCGTCGCGGTGGCGCGCCCTGTTCTCGCCCCGCCGCCGGTCGCTGTCGTGAGCCAGCCGGCCGCGATGCCGACGCGCCCGATCCGGCTTTCCCGGCAGGGCGACACCCTCAAGGCCGGCGAGCGCTGGAAGCGACGGTTGCCGCGCAATCTCTGGTGATGGGATCCGGGGCCGCCCCGCGGTAACGCCGCGGAGCCCCGAAAGCCCCGCGGCGTCTCTCCCCCGGTTACGACCCTCTTGCAGACGGTATCGGGCGGCGCGCAGCCGTCCGGACGTCCTCAGATGCCGACGCTGGCTGCGCCGGCCTCCGCGGCCTGGCTGACGGTCGCACCGTTCCGGAGCGCCATCGCGATGGCGGTCGAGGCCGTGTCGACGGCCTCCGCACGGTCCTCGCCGTAATCGTACATGCTGTTGGCCTGCGACCCCAGCCGGGCGTGAAAATTATCGGGAAAGTTCTTGTCCATCCGCTGTTTCAGCAGGTTGGTCGCTGCATGATAATCACTTTCGAACCCGGATGACTGATAAGCCGGGGCCGCATCGTAGGTCCCGCCCTCCTTGTCGGCAGCAGCTTTGCGGTTCTTGTGGTCGATCGTCTGCGAGAACAGGAAGCCGATAACCTTGGCCATAAGCCATCTGAAGGCGTTCATGTCGGTCCTCGGCGAGAGCAGCGGCGGAATCTCTTCAGGTCTGTACCACGCATTGTCCCGGCGCCGCGGCTTTCTTGGCCGCGATGACCGTTTGCCCGGCCACGAACCGCTCCGGGCGGCCCGTCACCATCGCTCCTCGGCGATGAGCGCCCCGCTCCCATCGAAGATGCCCCGCCAGCCCTTGTCGAGCAGGCGAACCGTCACGCGGGTCTGATCCGCCTCCGCGCCCGAACCGGGCTTGATGCGGGCCTCGACCTGGCCGAGGCGTTCCTGCTGCTTGAGCACGGCCATGGTGACGCCCAGACGCGACGCGAGTTCGCGGGGATCGACGATCCAATCGCCTTTGTGACCGAGATCGAGCCGCACGGAGCGTATCCTTCATCCCCACGGAAAGCCGGACAGAGCCGGCTGCCAACGACGCCGCCGTCGGACTTTGGCGCAGCCGGAGCATCATCCCGAAGGGGGCGCCGGGTTTTCGGGACGACGACGGTGCGGCTCAGGAGGCGCGGGCCGTATTGCGGCGCTTGCGCGGTATCCTGTGATGGGGCCGGGCCGAGTGGCGCCGGACCTGGACCCGGGGCGGCGGCGCTGCCTGCGGCACGACCACCGGGACGCCGTCATGCTCCGCGATGACTTCGCGCGCACGCGCGACGCTCATGTCGCAGGCGCTGGTCATGCCCTGGAGAGCGCCGAGCGCGCGATTGTATTCGGGAAGGTTGCTGCAACCGGGAACGCCCCAGGCCCGGGCCGGGGCGGGCGCCGCGAGGAGGACAGTCGTCACCAGCGCCAGGATGACGACGCAGGGGGCGAGCGGCGGGCGGAGGGCCAGGACGATCCCGTCCCGATGGGTCTGCACGCGCATCGAAATCTCCCGACCGGCATCAGGGACAACCCGCATCGGCCCGCTTGGTGCGGTGTGGACGGGGTCGCCGTTGCGGACGGCGCCGGCCCGGATCGATGATCCGGGCCGGCTTACAGATGACGACCCGGCGCGGCCGCGAAAGGCGCCCGCGCCGGGTCGTCGTGTCGAGGTCTGGAGCCGGCTTAGAAGTCCATGCCGCCCATGCCGCCCATGCCGCCGCCGCCCGGCATGGCCGGGGCTTCCTTGCGCGGCAGCTCGGAGATCATCGCCTCGGTGGTGACCAGCAGGCCGGCCACGGAAGCCGCACCCTGGAGCGCCGCCCGGACGACCTTGGACGGATCGACGATGCCGGCCTGGAGCATGTCGACATACTCCTCGGTCTGGGCGTTGAAGCCGTAGGTCTCCGAGGCGTTGGCCAGGATCTTGCCGACGACGATCGAGCCTTCGACGCCCGAGTTCGAAGCGATCTGACGGATCGGGGCCTCGAGCGCCTTCAGCACGATCTTGATGCCGGCCTGGACGTCGGGGTTGTCGCTGGTGAGGCCCTGGGCGGCCTTCTTGGCGCGCAGCAGCGCGGTGCCGCCGCCCGGGACGATGCCTTCCTCGACAGCCGCGCGGGTGGCGTGGAGGGCGTCGTCGACGCGGTCCTTCTTCTCCTTGACCTCGACCTCGGTCGAACCGCCGACGCGGATCACCGCGACGCCGCCCGCGAGCTTGGCCAGGCGCTCCTGCAGCTTCTCGCGATCGTAGTCCGAGGTGGTCTCCTCGATCTGCGCCTTGATCTGCGAGATCCGGCCCTCGATGTCGGTCTTCTCGCCGGACCCGTCGATGATCGTGGTGGTCTCCTTCTCGATGCGCACCCGCTTGGCGCGGCCGAGCATGTCGAGCGTCACGTTCTCGAGCTTGATGCCGAGGTCCTCGGCGATCATCTGGCCCTTGGTCAGGATCGCGATGTCCTCGAGCATCGCCTTGCGGCGGTCACCGAAGCCCGGCGCCTTCACGGCCGCGACCTTCAGGCCACCGCGCAGCTTGTTCACCACCAGGGTGGCCAGCGCCTCGCCCTCGATGTCCTCGGCGATGATCAGCAGCGGCTTGCCGGTCTGCACCACGGCCTCGAGCACCGGCAGCATCGCCTGCAGCGACGACAGCTTCTTCTCGTGGATCAGGATGTAGGGATCCTCGAGCTCGGCGACCATCTTCTCCGCGTTCGTGATGAAGTACGGGGACAGGTAGCCGCGGTCGAACTGCATGCCCTCGACGACGTCGAGCTCGGTCTCGGCCGTCTTGGCCTCCTCGACCGTGATCACGCCCTCGTTGCCCACCTTCTGCATGGCGTGGGCGATCATCTCGCCGATCTCCTTGTCGCCGTTGGCGGAGATCGTGCCGACCTGGGCGATCTCCTCCGAGGAGGCGACCTTGCGGGAGCGCTCGCTGATGTCCTTCACGACCGCGGCGACCGCGAGGTCGATGCCGCGCTTCAGGTCCATCGGGTTCATGCCGGCGGCGACGTACTTCACGCCCTCGCGGACGATGGAGGCGGCCAGCACGGTGGCGGTGGTGGTGCCGTCACCCGCGATGTCGCTCGACTTCGAGGCCACTTCGCGCACCATCTGGGCGCCCATGTTCTCGAACTTGTCGGCGAGTTCGATCTCCTTGGCGACGGTGACGCCGTCCTTGGTGATGCGCGGGGCGCCGAAGCTCTTCTCGATCACGACGTTCCGGCCCTTCGGGCCGAGCGTCACCTTCACCGCGCTGGCGAGCAGCTCGACGCCGCGCAGCATCTTCTCGCGGGCGTCGACGGAAAAACGAACGTCTTTGGCTGACATGGACAATCTCGTCTGTTGTCGTTCGGCCCCGAGGCGCGCCGGAGCGGGCGCCTCGAAGGGCTTGGGCAGCATCTGCGGGAGCGGACGCCCTCAGAGCGCCGGCTGCCGAAACGGGTACCGGTTCGGCGTTCGCGGGCGCGTCGAATCAAGGACTGAGTGCCGTACCCGATTGCAGTGCGATCAGGGACGGCGCGATCCGGTACGACGCTAGGCGACGACGCCCATGATGTCGGATTCCTTCATGATCAGAAGGTCCTGGCCGTCGATCTTGACCTCGGTGCCGGACCACTTGCCGAACAGCACGCGATCACCGGGCTTCACTTCCAGGGGATTGATCTTGCCGGCCTCGTCCCGGGCACCGGGTCCGACGGCGACGACCTCGCCCTCCTGGGGCTTCTCCTTGACGGTGTCGGGGATGATGATCCCGCCCTTGGTCTTCTCCTCGCCCTCGATGCGGCGTAGCACCACGCGGTCGTGCAGCGGGCGAAACTTCATGTGTGGCATCCTGGTCGTCCCGCCTGCGGGTCTCGCGTCGGCATGACGGAGCCCGGACGGGAAAGGCGGCGGCGGACCGAATCATCCGCGCCGGGTGTGGATCTCTTAGCACTCAATCGGCGAGAGTGCTAACGCGCTTCGAAGCCGCCGGGCTCGATCGCGGCCCTCCGAAGCGGCTGAGCCTGCACGGGCGGCCTGGAATATTGAAAGTCGCACACCAAAACAACATCGCAAGAAGCCGCGATTTCGCCGGCACGCCAGACGGTTTTTCTCCGCGGCCTATTTCGGGATTGTGATTATCCCGGCGATGCGCTAGAGATCACGGATCGATTTGAGGCCAGATATTCGGCCGTCTCGCCACAACAGGGCGAGCGCTCTGCATCTCTCCCATTTTCGACGACTCGCGGATGAGCGCATGCACGGCGTGCGCTCGACCCATTCGATCGTCCAGCGTTCGCTGCCCGTGCAGCGCATCAGCAGCAAACACTGGATCTTTGTTACCGTATGATGATTTTGGTCGGCCGGAATGCTGGTCGATCGCATCATGCTCTAAAGCAGTTGGAATATTTATGACCATCGGCACCGTTAAGTGGTTCAACGAGACCAAGGGCTTCGGCTTCATCCAGCCTGACGACGGCGGCAAGGACGTGTTCGTTCACATCTCGGCTGTCGAGCGCGCCGGCATGCGCAACCTGATCGAGGGCCAGAAGCTCTCCTTCGAGCTGGAAACCGACCGTCGCAGCGGCAAGCAGTCCGCCGGCAGCCTCCAGGCCGCCTGAACCGAGCGCCTCACCAGAGGACGCGTTTCGAAGCCGTTCCCTGTGTGGAGCGGCTTCTTCTGTTTCTGGACCGGCATCCGTGATGCCGTTTCGGGCTCTTGATCGGGCATCATCGGTCTCCGATACGCTTTCGGGATGATGCTCTCGCCACCGGCGCTGCGAAGCGCGCGAGGAGTATCCGTGGGTCAATTCAAAGAAACGCAGCTGTCCGATCGTCTCGAGGCCGGCGCGAAAGCCAAGGAAGAGCGGCTGGCCCAGTTCCGTGCACGGCCCGCGGCGGACGATCCGGCCGTCCTCGCCCGGCAAGCCGAGCGCCAGGCCGTCGTCGAGGCCCGCGAAGTGCGGGTGAGCGAGCGGGAGGCCGCCCGCGCCGCCGCCGAGGCGGTCCGCGCCGCCGAAGCCCTTGCCGAACAGGAGCGCGCAGCGGCCGAGATCGTCCGTCAGGCCGCCGAGAAGGTCGAGCGCCAGGCCGCCCTCGCCGCCGAGCAGAAGGCGACCCGCGATGCCCGCTTCGCCGCCCGCAAGGCCAAGGTGAAGCGGTAACGCATCGCTTCCTGCGAAAGCCGTCTGTCCAGGCTTTCCCCCGGAATCACCGTGTCATTCCGGGGCCGCGACGCGGAGCCCGGAATGACGGAGTGGCGCCTTGGGTAGGCGCGCAGATCTCGAACCGTTCGCAAACCGGCCCACCCTTCTCAGTCACGCGCTCCTCGTCTCGTCCGACGCGAAGAACCGGTTCGGCGGGCGCGGCAGGCCGAGATGGTCGCGCAGGGTCGTGCCGGCGTAGTCGCGCCGGAACAGGCCGCGCCGTTGCAGTTCCGGCACGAGCCGGTCGACCACGTCGTCGAGCCCCTCGGGCACGAACGGGAACATGACGTTGAAGCCGTCGCACCCGCGGCTCTCCAGCCATTCCTCCATCCGGTCCGCGACCTGCGCGGGCGTCCCGACGAACTGAAGCCCGGCATAGGCGCCGACCTTGCGGGCGAGGTCGCGCACGGTGGCGCCGGTCCGGCGGGCCTCATCGAGAATCTGGGCCTGGCTGGTCTTGCTGGCGTTGGTCGCGGGGATCTCGGGCAGGGGCGCGTCGAGATCGAACCCGGAGGCGTCGACCCCGAGCCGCACCGACAGGTTGGCGAGCCCGCTGTCGGGATGGACGAGGTCGTCGAGGCGCGCCCGCTTGGCCTGCGCCTCGGCCTCGGTCTCGCCCAGGACCACCAGGGCGCCGGGCAGGATCTTCAGGTGGTCGGGATCGCGCCCGAGCGCCGGCATCCGGCCCTTCACGTCGGCGTAGTAGGCCTGCGCGGCCTCCAGGGTCGGGCTCGCGCCGAACACCATCTCGGCGGTCTCGGCCGCGATCTGCCGTCCCGCCTCCGAGGCGCCGGCCTGAACGATCACCGGCCAGCCCTGGACCGGCCGGGCGACGTTGAGCGGGCCCTTCACCGTCAGGAACGCGCCCCGGTGGTCGAGGACGTGCAGCTTGTCGGCATCGAAGAACAGGCCGCTCTCCGGATCCATCCGGAAGGCGTCGTCGGCCCAGGAATCCCACAGGCCGGTGACCACGTCGTAGAACTCGCGCGCCCGGGCGTAGCGCACGGCATGGTCGAGATGCGCGTCGCGGCCGAAATTCAGCGCCTCGTCCGGGTTGCCCGAGGTGACGAGGTTCCAGCCCCCGCGGCCCTTGGAGATGTGGTCGAGCGAGGCGAACTTCCGGGCCACATGATAGGGCTCGTTGTAGGTGGTCGAGGCCGTGGCGATCAGGCCGATCCGCGACGTGAGGACGGCCAAGGCCGGCAGCAGCGTCAGCGGATCGAACGAGGTCACGGTGGCCGAGCGGCGCAGGGCCGCCATCGGCATGTTCATCACCGCCAGGTGGTCGGCCATGAAGAAGGCGTCGAACTTCGCCGCCTCCAGCCGCCGGGCGAAGTGCGCCAGATGCTCGAAGTTGAAGTTCGCGTCCGGGTAGCCGCCCGGATAGCGCCACCACGCCGTGTGGATCCCCACCGGGCGCATGAACGCGCCGAGATGCAGCTGGCGGCCTCGACTCATGTCTGCGCTGCACTCACGGCTGCGCTCCGCGGCGGCTCACGGGTGCTTGTGGATCGGATCGACCCAGTGGACGGATTCGGGCCGCTCCACCGGCTCGACATCCGGGATGTTGACCACCACGGCCTCGTTGTCCGAGCGCACCAGCACGCAGTGCAGGGGCTCGTCCGTGGAGGCGTTGATCTCCTGGTGCGGCACGAAAGGCGGCACGAAGATGAAGTCCCCCGGCCCGGCCTCGGCCACGTATTCGAGCCGCTCGCCCCAGCGCATCCGGGCGCGGCCGGAGACCACGTAGATCACGCTTTCCAGGGCGCCGTGATGGTGCACGCCGGTCTTGGCGTCGGGCTGGATCGCCACCGTGCCGGCCCAGATCTTCTGGGCGCCGACCCGGGCGGCGTTGACCGCCGCCTGCCGGAACATGCCGGGGGTCTGCGCCGTGTTGCTGTCGAGCTGGTCGCCCGGGATCACGCGCACGCCGTCATGCTTCCAGCGCGCCGCCCCCTCCCCTGCGGGATGATCGTGATCATGGTTGTGATTTTGGCCGTGATTTTGGCCGTCCTCGTGGGCATGGCTGTGGGTGTGGTCGTCGCCGGTGTCGTGCATCGTCAGGACCTCTGATCCGGGGAACAGCCCCTCATCATTGCACCGCGACCGGGACTTTCGACAGGCCTGGGGTGAGACCCTGGGATGGGGCTTGGGAAAACCCCGTGTCGAAGATCGCCGCCGCCCGTGGCGCGCGGGCCTTCGGGATCAGGCCGGCGCGGACGTAGAGCTCGATGGTGCGCTGCTCGTCGGCGATCACGTCGGCATCGATCGGCACGGTCCGGTAGCCGGCCCGGCTGAACCAGCGCAAAGGCACCGCCTCCGGCAGGCCGATCAGCTTCGACCACACCGCCGCGTAGGGCGCCGGGTCCTCGAGCGCCCAGGCCCGGGCCTTCGCGAGGCGCGCGGCGAAGTCGGCGAGCAGCGGCCGCTTGGCCGCCAGGGCGCTGTCGCGCGCCACCGTGAAGGTCAGGCCCGGGGTGATGCCGTTGCCATCCCGGACCACCCGGGCCAGGCCGGCGAGTTCGGCCGCCGAGGTGTAGGGCTCCCAGGTCGCCCAGGCATCCACGGACCCGGACGCGAGGGCGATCTTGGCGTCGGCCGGTGGCAGGAAGCTGAACACGACGCCGTCGAACGGCAGCCCCGCCTCCTCCAGGGCCGCCAGGACGACCTGGTGGCCGATCGAGCCGCGGTTGGTGGCGATGCGCTTGCCCTTGAGATCCGCCACGGTGCGGATCGGCGAATCCCGCGCCACCAGGATCGCCAGCCCGTCCTGCCGGTTGCGGAACGCCATGAACGCCTTCACGGGCGCCCCGGCGGCGGCCGCGAAGGTGAAGGGCGCGTCGCCGACGCCGCCGGCATCGATCGCCCCGGCGTTGAGCGCCTCCAGCAGGGGCGCGGCGGCCGGGAACTCGCTCCATTCCAGCCTGTAGGGCAGGCCGTCGAGCACGCCGGCCGCCTCCATCAGGGCGCGGGCGTTGCCGCGCTGGTCGCCCACCCGCAGCACGTCCTCCGCCCGGGCCGGCGTAACGACCAAGTGGGCCAGAAGCAGGAGGGCCAGAAGCAGGAGGGCGAGCCCCGAAGACAACGCGGCGCGCATCAGGCGGCCTCGGCGGCGCTGCCGCGGGCTGCCAGCGCCGCCTTGAACGCCGGCAGCAGGTCCCGGCCGTACTGGATCGCGTCCTCCAGGGGATCGAAGCCGCGGATCAGGAAGGTGCGGATTCCGAGGTCGTGATAAGCGAGCAGCGCCTCGGCGACCTGCTCGGGCGTGCCGACCAGGGCGGTGGAATTGCCCGCCGCCCCGGTCTCGGCCGCGATGGCGGTGAACAGCCGCGTGTCGAGGCGCGCACCAGCGGCCGCCGCCGCGAGCAGCCGGCGCGAGCCCTCGTTCTGCGGCGCGGCGGCGGGGCCGACTCCCCTGGCCGCCCGGGCGGCGCGGGTCCGGGCCAGGATGTCCTCCGCCCGGGCCCAGGCGCGCGCCTCGGTCTCGGCCAGGATCGGCCGGACCGACAGGCTGAAGCGCGGGTGGCGCCCGTGCGGCGCGGCGGCCTCCCGGACGCGCCCGATCAGGTCCCGGACCTGGGCCTGGGTCTCGCCCCACAGGGCGTAGGTGTCGGCGTGCCGGCCGGCCACCGCCAAGGCCGCCGGCGAGGCGCCGCCGAAATAGACCGGAATGGCGTCGACCGGCTTCACCTCGGAGAAGCCCCGCTCCACCCGGTAGAACGTACCCGCGTAGTCGAACGGCGCGGTGGCGGTCCAGCTCTGTCGGGCGATGTCCAGGAACTCGGCCGTGCGGGCGTAGCGCTCGTCCTTGGTGAGGTGGTCGCCGTCCTGGGCCAGCTCCCGGTCGTCGCCGCCGCTGATCACGTGGATCGCGACCCGGCCGCCGGTGAGCTGGTCGAGGGTCGCGAATTGCCGGGCCGCCACGGTCGGCGCCGTGAAGCCGGTCCGGTGGGCGATCATCAATCCCAGGCGCTCCGTCACGGCAGCGACGTGTCCGGCGAGCAGCAGGGCGTCCGGCGCCGTCGCATGGAACGCCATCAGCACCCGGTCGAACCCGCCCCATTCATGCGCCTGGGCCAGCAGCTTCAGGTAGTCCCGGTCGATCGCCGGACCTTGGGCCGGGTGGATCTCGGAGGTGTGGCGGGGGGCGACGAAGCCGATGAACTCGACGGCCTCCGGGGGCAGCAGACTCATGGAAGATCTCCGTGTCGGGTTATCGGACGTCGAGGGCGGCCTTGCCGGCGGCGACCCGTACCGCGTCGGCCTGGGGCCAGTGGATGCGCGCGCACAGGACGTCGCGCAGGTGCCGCTCCAGCGGGTTCGCCCGCGCCAGGGCGGCGTTGCCGCAGAACTCGACGGCGCGCTGGACCACGGCGATCGCGTTCTCGGTGACGGTGAGCTTCACGAAGCCGGCCTCGTGCGGCGGCGGCGGCCGGCCGGCATCGACCTCGGCCGCCAGCCCGGCGACGAGGCGGGCATTGATGGCAAGCAACTGTGCGTTCTCGCCGACCGCCTCCTGGACGCGCGGCACGCTGGCCAGCGGCGCCCTGAGACTGCCGGGCTTGCGCGCAAGCAGGTAGCCGACGAACCAATTCTGTGCGGCCCCGGCTACCCCGTCGTAGAGCGCCGCCAGGAGGCCGCAGCTCCAGGCCTGCTGGGCCGGGTCCGGCCGCTGCCAGCCCTCCGGCGGCCGCAGGTCGACCGCGTGATCGTCCGGGACCGGCACATCTTCGAAGAACACGTCGTGGCTCGCCGAAGACCGCAGGCCGAGATGGTCCCAGGTCTCCGCGACGCGAAGGCCCTTCGCTGCGAACGGCACCAGCACGTTGCCGATCCGCGGAACGTCTTCGTCGGTTCGGACGAAGACGACCCCGTAGGCGAGCCCCGGCGCGCCGGTAGCGTAGATCTTCCGCCCGGTGATCCGCCAAACCTTGCCATCGCGCCGGGCGATCGTCTCGGGCACCCCGCCCCGGGCCGGCGTGCCCAGTTCCGGCTCGACCCGCAGGGCGTTGATTAGCGCCCCGGTCTCGACGGCGGCCCTGCCGACCGCCTCGGCGACGGCGCGTGGCCAAGCCGAATCCGCCCGATGGATGATCCCGTGCTGCAGACAGTGCATCGCCAGCACCAGGGCGGTCGCCGGATCGCCGGCCGCGATGGTGCGGACCGATGCGGCGGCCCGCTCCAGTCCGGCGCCGCCGCCGCCCAGCCGCCGCGGCACGGTGAGCGCCAGCAGCCCGGCCGCGCGCAGCGCCGCGATGTTGTCATGCGGGAACGTGCCGGCGCGGTCATGCCCGGCCGCACGGTCCGCGAAGGTCTCGGCCAGGCTACGGACGATGTCGGGAAGCGGGACGGCGAGGGTCATGCAGGCGAGGGGGGCTGCGAAGCGGGCCGCCATCGTCCGCCCGGCACCGCGACGGGTCAACGAAAGGGTTTTTCGAATATTGCGCGGCGGCAGGACGGGTCTTCGCCTCGACCAGCCGATATCGAGAAAGAGCTTACCGCCGACGCGTGGATCGAAGGCGTTTCCTGGTTAAAGCCGCGCAGCCGCATCCCACGTCGGCTCATGCCGGTGGCAGGCCGTGCTGAATCCGACCCCACGCGCCGCCCCCCCAAAAAAAGGCCGGCCGGACCTGTCGGGGTCCGGCCGGCCTTCGGTCCGGGACAACACTCAGTGCCGCGGCAGGCTGTGCAGCGCCTTCAGGAACACGTCGACGTCCGACTTGGTGTTGTAGAAGGCCAGGGAGGCCCGCACCGACTGGTCGACCCCGAACCGGCGCAGGGCCGGGAGGGCGCAGTGATGGCCCGAGCGCACCGCGATGCCGTGCGCGTCGAGATGGTGGGCCACCGCCTCGTTCTCCTGCCCCTCGATCACGAAGGACATCACGCTCGCCTTCTCGCGGGCCGTGCCGATCAGGCGCAGGCCCTTCACTTCGGCGAGACCGCCCTGTGCGTAGTCCAGAAGGTCGTGCTCGTAGGCGGCGATCGCCGGCAGGCCGATCCGCTCCAGATAATCGAGCGCTGCCCCCAGGCCGACCGCGCCGGCGATGTCCGGCGTGCCCGCCTCGAACTTCTCCGGGGCGCCCTTGTAGACGGTCCGGGTGAAGGTGACGTCCTCGATCATGTGGCCGCCACCCTGCCAGGGCGGCATCGCGGCGAGCAGCTGCGTCTTGCCGTAGAGTGCGCCCACCCCCGTCGGCCCGAACACCTTGTGGCCGGAGAAGACCAGGAAGTCGGCGTCGAGGGCCTGCACGTCGAGCGGCATGTGCGGCGAGGATTGCGCCGCATCGACCAGCACCGGCACCCCGTAGGCGTGGGCCAGCGCGATGATCTCCCGCACCGGGTTCACGGTACCCAGCGCATTGGCGACATGGGTCACCGAGACGATCTTCGTCCGGCCCGAGAGCAGGGCCGCGTATTGCTCGAAGATGATTTCGCCCCGGTCGTTGACCGGGATCACCCGCAGCGTCGCACCGGTCGCCTGGGACAGGAGCTGCCACGGCACGATGTTGGCGTGGTGCTCGATCGTCGAGACGATGATCTCGTCGCCCGGGCCGATATTGGCCCGCCCGAAGGAGTTGGCGACGAGGTTGATCGCCTCCGTGGTGCCGCGCAGGAAGACGATGTCGTCCTTCGAGGGGGCGTTGAGGAAGCGGCGCACCGCCTCGCGGCCACCCTCGAACAGGTCCGTGGAGCGCGCCGCCAGGGTGTGGGCGGCCCGGTGGATGTTCGAGTTGTGCCGCCCGTAGAACTCCGAGGTCGCGTCGATCACGGCCTGCGGCTTGTGCGTGGTTGCGGCGTTGTCGAGCCAGACCAGCGGGTGGCCGTTGACGCTCTGGTGCAGGGCCGGGAAGTCCCGCCGGACATGCTCCACGTCGAACGGTGCCGCCACGGGGCTCGCCCCCTGCGCGGTGAGCCGCGGGGCGGGCCCCGGATAGCGGGCGGGCTCCACCCGCGGGCTCGCCGGCGCCTTGCGGGCTGGCCCCGGGCCGGCGTTCAGGAAGTAGTAGTCGGACAGCGGCGCCTCGGGCGCCCGGGACAGGTGCCCGGTTCGCGCGAAGCTCTCCTGGGCGACGTCGCCGCCCGGCCGCGCCGGGTCGGCCGGCACGAGTTGCGGCGCGATCGCGTGCGCGAAGGCCTTGGCCCGGGGATGATCCCCGGCGACCTGCCGGTACAGGTCGGGACCGCCCGGGAAGGCCGCCGGCGCGGTTGGGAAGGACGCCGGCGCGCTCGGGCCCCCGAAATCCGGCAGGATCGGACGCGGGCTCGCCGGATGGACCGGCGGGATCGCGGCGACGTCGAAGAAGGCCGGGCTCGCCGGCGCCAGGTTCGGCACGATCGGGCCGGTGAGACCGGGCACGCCGAGCGCGGGACCGCCGAACGACCGGGCCCCGAGGGCGGAAGCATCCGGCTGCAGGCCGGAGGGTTGCCCCCCGGCCGGAGCCGAGGGGATTCCCGTGGCCGCGCTCGGCACCGGGGCGGCGCCCGGTCCCTGAGGCAGGCCTTCGAGGGCCTGCGGGACCTGCGGTCCCGCGGGCAGCGTCGGGGCGAGGGGCCGGCTCGCGGCCTGCCCCTGCTGGTAGATCTCACGGGCGAGGCGCCCGATCAGATCGCTGTGGGCGAGCTCGGCCGGGCTCGCCTCCGGTCGACCGAAGGCCAGTCCCTCAGGCATAGTCATGGTAGTTGCCGAGGAGGACGTTATCGAGGCGGGCGATCGAGTCCTCGACCAGCACGGCGGCCGAGAAGTAGCGGGTCACCAGGTGCGAGGCGATCGAGTGATCGTTGGTGCCCATGTAGCGCACCGACAGTCCGGGCTCGATCTCGCCGGTCACGCCCGACTTCTGCAGGCCGACCACGCCCTGCTCGCCCTCGCCGACGCGCAGCAGCAGGATCGATGTGGTCTCGGCGCCGGTGACCGGATCGATGTCGATCGGCAGCTTGTCGCTCGGCACCAGCGGGACGCCGCGCCAGGTGATGAACGGGGCGCCGAACAGGTGGACGACGACCGGCGGCACGCCGCGGCGGGTGGCCTCCCGGCCGAAGGCCGCGATGGCGCGCGGATGCGCGACGAAGAAGGCCGGCTTCTTCCAGACCAGGGTCAGGAGTTCGTCGAGATCGTCCGGGGTGGGCGGGCCGCCGCGGGTGGGGATGCGCTGACGCGGGCCGACCTCGTTCAGGAGGCCGAACTGCGAGTTGTTGAGCAACTCCCACTCCTCGCGCTCCTTCACCGCGTCGACGGTGAGGCGGATCTGCTCGCGGAGTTGATCGATCTCGTTCGAGTAGAGGTCGGTGACGCGGGTATGGGTGTTGAGGATCGTCTGGATCGTCGACAGGTGATACTCGCGCGGATGCGATTCATAGTCGACGAAGGTGGTCGGCAGCCGCGGCTCGCCGGTCTGGACCGCCAGCAGCTCGATGCCCTGCTCGCCGTGCGAGCTGGTGTGGCCCTTCAGCCGCTCCTGCTCCTCCCGGTATTGCGCGATCTTGGCGCGGATCTCGTCGCTCTCGAGGGCGTCCGGATCCAGGGTCAGCAGGGTGACCGCCGAGAGCGCCTTGACGGCCGGTGCGGGCGCGCCGGCGCCGAGGAGGTCGCCGTCACCGAAATAATCGCCCCGGGTCGCCAGACCCTGGCGCAGGCGGCCCTTGTAGGGGCCCGAGAAGGTCAGCTCGACCGTGCCGTCCGCCACCACGGTCAGGGTGCGGGTGCCGGCGCCCTCCTCGTGGATGATCTTGCCGGCCTTGTGCTTGCTCTCGGTGAAGCGCTCGGCGATCTTCGCCAGCTCGGCATCACCCAGGCGGCTGAACAGCGGCACCGCCCGCAGCGAGGCGGAGCGGATCGTCCGGTCCTTGTTCTCGGTGACGAGGTCGACGCGGCCGGGCTGGGCCAGCACGACGGCGCGCCGGTTGACGCGGTAGACGCCGCCCGCGACATCCACGAAGGGCAGGAGCCGGAGGAGCCAGCGCGGCGTGTTGGCCGCGTTCTGGACCGACGTGACGGTGGCTGTCGCAAGATTGCGTGCCGCCGTGGCGCTCACGCTCAGACCCGGTCCACTCATCGTTCGTCCTCTTTCGTCTCGATTGCAGGCGCGCCGCATCGACCCACGGCTTGGCGAGCTACCGCGCAGGACGTGCAGGTCGGGCACAATGTTTTGTTGATTCCGACAAGATCGGATGACCGTGTCGCCTTTGAGAAGATCTCATTTTAGCGCATCCGCACAGTCAGCAGCCTGCGCGACACTTGCCCTTTGCTTCAGCGAGCCAGCAAAGCCAAGGTAAGCTTTGATTCCACACGCGGTCAACGAAACGATTTTTCTTATTTACCGACGCTTCGTGGAATGAATCGCCCGGTAGCGCTACGATTGTAGAATGACGGGCGCGCAAATTCTCAAGATTATGGAATTATATTCTCATCGCAACGCCAATCTTTCAGGATTGGCGATTCTCGTCTGAGAGAAAAATTTTTCTGGCCGGGATCAGATTCCGTCCCCGAAGCCGAAGGACTGATCCATGCTCTGCGCCGGCTGTTCGGCGCCCGCGGCAAGGCGTGACACCACCCGGGCCGGGACGCCCGCCACGGTGGTGTGTGGCGGCACGTCGTGCAGCACCACCGCGGCGGCCGCGACCTTGGCTCCCTCGCCGATGCGGATGTTGCCGAGCACCTTGGCCCCGACGCTCAGCAGCACCCCGCGCTCGACCTTCGGGTGCCGGTCGCCGCTCTCCTTGCCGTTGCCGCCCAGCGTGACCGACTGGAGGATCGATACGTCGTCGGCCACCACCGCGGTCTCGCCGATCACGACCCCGGTGGCGTGGTCGATGAATACGCCCGAGCCGATCCGGGCGGCCGGGTGGATATCGCAGCCGAACACCTCCGAGATGCGGCTCTGGACATGCAGGCCGAGCGTCGCGCGGCCCTGGTGCCAGAGCCAGTGGGCGACCCGGTAGGCTTCGAGCGCCGCCAGGCCCTTGTAGAACAGGAACGGGTCGAGGTAGCGCCGGCAGGTCGGATCGCGCTCGCGGATGGCGATCAGGTCGCGCGCGGCGTTGGCCCCGGCATGGGGGTCGGCCTCGAAGGCGGACAGGCAGAGGTCGCGCATCGACAGGCGCGCGAGGTCGCCGTCGCCCAGGCGGTGGGCGAGCCGGTAGGCCAAGGCCTGGGCGAGGCTGCGCTGATCCAGGATCGTCGCCTGGACGATCCCGGCATAAAGCGGTTCCTCGACGAGCACGGCCTCCGCCTCGGTGCGCAGTTCCGCCCATAGCTCGCCCTCGAGGCTGCTGCGGCTGGTGGCCCGCAGCGGCGGGATCGCGGCCGAGGCCGTCACGTCCGGCGGATCCTACAGGGGTTCTGGATGACGGGCGCCATCAATGCACCAGCTGGAACAGGTCGGCGAGGTAGTGCTCCAGCGTCTCGTGCCCTTCGAACTTCACGTCGACCGTGGCCGAATGGCCGTGCTGCCGGTGGATGCCGACGATCCGCCCCCGCGCATGGCGCCAGATCCCCAGGATCTCCGCGAGGTCGAGCCGTTGGAAAACCACTTGATCACCGTGCGCCATCGTCGCTGAACCTTTCGCGCTGTCGTCGCTGCGGGAGCCGATCGTGCCGGCCCGATTCGAAGTCCGAAGCAGGTCCGGTGAGGTCCCGGCTCGTTCCAGGAAAGCTCTTCCGCCTGCCCGGCCGTTGAGGAGAAGGTTTCGTTCGCGGATTGCTCCTGAAAGAGCACGATCTTCATTAAGTACCTGAAAGTAATCGATAATTGCCGGTTCAAGGGCGTTTGGCAAGGCTTGTTCCGCGCCGTCCCGGGCGCTACCCCGATGGTCGGGGGCTGCCGGGGCGGCCTTCGAGTCGCGACACGAGACCCCGAAGCGAGACCTGCATGAGCACCTATCTCCCGCCGCTCGCGGGCGGCCTGCTGATCGGCCTCTCCGCCGCGATGCTCCTGCTGCTGAACGGCCGGATCGCCGGGATCAGCGGCCTGGTCGCAGGCCTCGGCCGGCCCGGGCGCGCGCGCTGGCTCGCCGATGCCGCCTTCCTGCTCGGGCTGGTCCTCGGGCCGCCGGCCTTCGCGTTGCTGGCCGGGCGCTGGCCCGAGATGCGGATCGCAGCAAACCTGCCGGTCCTGGCCCTGGCCGGCCTGCTGGTCGGCTTCGGGACCCGGCTCGGTTCCGGTTGCACATCCGGGCACGGGGTGTGCGGCCTCGCCCGTCTGTCGCCGCGCTCGCTCGCGGCGGTGCTGGTCTTCCTCGCAACCGGCATGCTGACGGTGGCCGCAACCCGGGTGCTGGCGTGAGCGCGGCCCTGCGCAGCCTCGCGGCCCTGGCCGCCGGCCTCACCTTCGGGCTCGGCCTGGCGCTCTCCGGCATGCTCGATCCGGCCCGCGTGCGCGGCTTCCTCGACGTCGCGGGCGCCTGGGATCCCAGTCTGGTCCTCGTGCTCGGAGGGGCCGTCACGGTGTCGGGGCTCGGCTATGCCGTGAGCCGGCGCCTTCCTGGCCCGGTGCTGGATGCCCGGTTCGACCTGCCGGGCCGGCGCAGGATCGATGCGCCCCTGCTCCTCGGCGCCGCCCTGTTCGGGATCGGCTGGGGGCTCTCCGGCTTCTGTCCCGGCCCGGCGGTGGCGGCCCTGTCCACGGGAGCGGTGCCGGTCCTGGTGTTCGTCGCCGCGATGCTCATCGGCATGGCGCTCCACGGCCTGCTGCCGACCGCACCTGCCAGAAACGCGCCCTCTGTGAGACCCTCGGCCTGACCGGCCGATGATCGGACCGGGCGTTCCGCGCGCGGGCCGGCCCCTTCAGAGGCTCTCGATCCAGCTCTGCAGGACCGACAGGGGTTCGGGTCCCCGGCCGGGGCCCGGGCGCTGCGCGGCGTCGCTCGGGATGAAGCCGAACCGGCGCTTGAAGGCGCGCCGGAAGGTGCGCTCGTCCGAGAAGCCGACCGCGAAGGCGACCCGCGAGACGCGCGCCGGCTGCGCCTCGTCCCGGACCAGCATCCGCATCGCGTGCATCAGGCGGCGGTCGCGGATGTAGCTGACGATGCCGTTCGGCGCGAACACGCGGTACAGGGTCGAGCGCGACAGGCCGAGCCGCGCGGCGATCAGCGCCGGCGAGAGCTTCGGGTTGCCGAGCTCGGCCTCGATGAACCGGCGGACCCGGATCCGCACGTCCTGGTGCGGGACAGGGTTCCCCGCGTCCCGGCCGCGCAGCCAGGTCGCGCAGAGCTGGGTGATCGCCGCGGCCGCCGCCAGGGCCTCGCGCTGGTCCAGACGGTCGCCGCAGGCCACGACGTTGGCGACGAAGCTGTGGACCAGGCGCCCGAACGGGTCACCGTCGTGGTCCAGGGGCCGGCCGTGCAGGGCGTCGGGGTGGCAGCCCTGCTTCTCGAGCAAGACGCGCGGGATCACGACGTTCGTGGCGTCGACGGCGCCCGCGACGATGCGCACGGGCTGGGCCAGATCGAACACGATGCACTGGACCTCGCCGACCGGCTCAGCGTCGTGGTCCGTCTCGACGAGGCTTTGGCCACGCCGGTAGAACTGCAGCAGGATGTGGTCGAGCCCCTGCTGGCGGATCATCTCCGGCGACCGTTCGAGGATGTGCGCGGGCGCGATCACGTCGCCGACCAGCAGCTCGCCGAGGTGATAGCTGCGCATCGCGATCGGGACGGTGAGGTCGGTCTCGGGTCCGAAGCTGACCGCGAAGACCGGCGCCAGATGCGCCTGCCAGGCCCGGCCCAGCGCGACCGGATCCTCGGGCGGGGCGAAGCGGAGGGCCGGAGCTGCGGGCGATTCGCTTGCGCGGGATGTCCGTTCGCCGCCATCGGATTCCGCGGCGATGGCCGAGCCCTGCCGTCGGCTGGTCACGTCTCCGATCGTCGCAACGGCCCGATGTTTTATAATATCAGAACCGCAATGTTTCCTATTTTCTCGCATTTACGTCAATATTCCGACGCCGTATCTGATAAAAGATGGATTAAATCACTGCTGATTGTCGATTATCGCCATAATTTCTCGCCGGGACCATTCCAGCAGGCTCTCGCGCCGGTCGATCCCGATCGCGTTCGCGCATCACATGGTCCCGTTGGATGCAACATATCTCAAAAAGGGTGAAGGAAGTGCCAAATCGCTCCTGCGCAGCATTCTGTGGCCGAGATGTCATAGCCTGTGAAATAGGCATCCGCTTAAGGGCGATGGCTAGGGTCTGGACTCGATCAGCACCAGAAGGCGATGACGGCGGCCAGGGCTACGGCTGATGCGTAGTTGCGGGCGAGCTTGTCGTAGCGGGTGGCGATGCGGTGGGAGTCCTTGAGGCGGTTGAAGGTCGCCTCGATCCGCCAGCGTTCGCGGTAGCGGCGCTTGTCGTGGCGGATCCTCTTCTTCCGACTGCGCTTTCCCGGGATAATCGGCGTGATGCCCTCCGCGCGCAGGTCAGCGCGCAGCCAGTCGGCGTCGTAGCCCTTGTCGGCGGCCAGGCGCCGGATCCGGCCGGGTGCCTGGGCCAGCACGGCTGGAGCTGTGGTGACATCGCTGGCGTTGCCGGGCGTCAGCAGGAGGACGCCGGGCCGGCCGAGGACGTCGGTGAGGGCGTGGATCTTGGTCGTCTGGCCGCCGCGCGACGGGCCGATGGCTTGCGCACGCGCCCCCCTTTACCGCCGTGGGCCGAACGGTGCGCCCGCACGTAGGTGCTGTCGATGGCCGTCGCCTCGCCCGACCATCCGGCTTGGGCCATCGCCGCCAGCATGGCCTTCCAGAAGCCGCGCCGGGACCAACGGTTGAAGCGGTTGTAGACGGTCGTGCGAGGCCCATACGCGGCCGGGCAGTCGCGCCAGCGGCAGCCGGAGGTGAGCACGTGCAGGATGCCGGAGATGATCTGCCGGTCGTCCTTGCGCGCCGGTCCGGGCTGATCCTTCGGCATGAACGGTTCGATCACCGCCCACTGCGCATCCGAGAGCCAGAACAGCTCCGCCATCGCCGCCTCCGTGCTGCACGCGGCGGTCCTGAATCACGAAAGCGCAAAGCTCGCAAGAGCTTGGTGCGGTTCACACCCTAGACTCTTCCGAGACGGACCAGATGCTTTTCATCTCAGACCAGCATGGCCCGATAGGGCCTGTGGGCGAACGTAGCGCCCCTGCCCCGGGATCGTACCGGGCCGGCCGTCGGCGCGGCCCGGCGCGGCGCGGCCTGATGCTGGGCTGCTCCCTCTTCGCGCTGATGGCGGCCCTGGGGCCGGCGACGGCCCAGAACCTCGCGCGACGCCCGCCCTCGGACCTGGGCCTGACGGCTTCGGATTTTGACACGCCCGAGTACCGGGCCGATTGGGGCCTCGCCCAGATCAACGCCGCAACCGCTTACGCCCGTGGCTTCACCGGCCTCGGCGTGCTGGTGGCGGTCTACGACACCGGCATCGACCGGACCCATCCGGAATTCACGGGCCGCATCTCCTCGGCCTCGGAAAACGTCTTCTCGGCGCCCGGCGTAGTGTTCGACCCGACCTTCGTCCAGGATGTGCAGGGCCACGGCACGCATGTGTCCGGCACGATCGGGGCGGCCCGAGACGGCGTCGGGTCCATGGGCGTCGCCTACGACAGCACGATCCTGACCCTCTACACTCTGCCGCCGGCCAGCGCGTGGAAGACCATACCGGATCTCCGGGTCGATGGTCCCGCGGCCATGGACCATGCGACCCAGCAGGGCGCGCGGGTCTTGAACGGCAGCTATGGGCCGGCGCTGCCGCAACTCTACATCAAGGACAACCAGGGGAACGTGATTCCCAATCCGGACTATGTCGAGCTGGAATTCCAGCAGTATATATTCAGTCAGACGAAACGAGAATACGACGCGATCAAGCGGGCGGCCGACAGCGGCATGCTGCTCGTCTTCGCGGCCGGCAACGACCGCATCAGTCAGCCCGTCATCTCCGTGAACCCGAGCGGGGCGGCGCTCTACCCGTATATCCGGCCCGGCAACGCAGACAGCGAGATCTACCAGTTCTACGACGATGCGGGTCGCCCGATGGACCAGAGCCGGATCGACTTCTCCGGGGTCGCCGGATCGATCGTGTCCGTCGTGGCCACCGACCGCAACAACAAGATCGCTTCGTTCAGCAACTGGTGCGGCGTCACCGCCTCCTGGTGCATCGCGGCGCCGGGGGTCGGCATCTACTCGACCTGGCCCGAGAATCTGGACAAAAGCTACAACACGATCAGCGGCACCTCGATGGCAACCCCGCACGTCGCCGGGGCGGCCGCGGTGCTGCGCCAGGCCTTTCCGTTCCTGACGGCGCCGCAGATCGCCCAGACGATGTTCACCACCGCCACCCATCTCGGCAACGGTCCCGCCGACGTACCGAACGCCGTGTTCGGCTGGGGCCTGCTTAATCTCGGCAAGGCGATCGATGGGCCGGGCCAGTTCACCGCGACCTGGACGGTGGACACCCAGGGCTATTACGGCCGCTTCGCCAACGACATTTCCGGCGTCGGCGGCCTGATCAAGACCGGGGCCGGCATCCTCGATCTCACCGGCACCAACAGCTACGCCGGCGGCACTGCGATCAACGGCGGTGTGCTCGGCGTCCTGGCCGACCGCAACCTCGGTGCGGCGACTGGCGGGCTCGCGTTCGGCGGCGGCACGCTCGAAGTCCTGGCCGACGGCTTCGCCACCGCCCGGCCGGTGACGCTCAACAGCACCGGCACGCTGCAGATCGATACCGGGACCTCGAGCTTTGCGGGGGTGATGACCGACGGGACGGGACCAGGCTCCCTGGTCAAGACCGGCCCCGGCACGGCCAGCCTGTCGGCGGCCAACACCTATACCGGCAGCACCTTCGTGGCTGCGGGCACCCTGGCGCTGACGGCGACCGGCTGCCTCGTCGCGCCGATCACCGTCGGCACGGCCGGCAGCTTGCTGAACGCCGGCACCGCCTCGGGCGGACTGGCCAACGCCGGCTACACCGCCAACACCGGCACCCTCGCGGGCGGCGTGATCAATGCGGGTATCCTGGCCACCAGCGGCACGCTCTCGGGGGGCCTCGCCAATGCCGGATACACGTCAAACAGCGGCACCATCTCGGGCGGCGTGATCAATGCCGGCCTCCTCGCCAGCAGCGGAGCGATCTCCGGCGGCCTGGCCAATGCCGGGTACGCCCTCAACAGCGGCACCATCGCCGGCGGCGTGAGCAACGCCGGGACGCTGGCCTCTAGCGGCAGCCTCTCCGGCGGACTGTCCAATACCGGCTACACCGCCAACACCGGTACCATCGCGGGCGGCGTGAGCAACGCCGGAACCCTCATCACCAGCGGCAGTCTCTCGGGCGGTCTGGCGAATGCCGGATACACGGCCAACACCGGCACGATCGGCGGCGGCGTCGCCAATGCCGGGATTCTCACGACCAGCGGCACCGTCTCAGGCGGCGTGACCAACACCGGCACGCTGGTCGCCAGCGCCGGGCGGGTCGACGGCGCGATCCGGAACGCCGCCGGCACCTTCGCGGTCACCGGTACGGTCGCCAGCGACGGCACCTTCACCAACGCCGCGGGCGCCACCCTGTCGGTGGCGGGTGGCGGCGCCTACGGGCTGGCCGGTGCGCTTGGCAATGCCGGCACGGTCGCGGTCGCCTCCGGGGCGAGCCTCTCGGCCGCCGAGATCGGCAATGACGGCCTGCTCGTCAGCGACGGCGCCCTCAGCGGCCCCGTGTCGAACACCGGCACCGCCCGCCTGTCCGGACAGATCAACGGCGCCCTGACCAACACCGGCAGCTTGGTCTTCACCGGCCCGATCACCGGGATCACCGCGCTCGCCACCACCGGCTCGCTCGACCTCGGTGGCGGCGCCTACACCGTGGCCGCCCTGTCCGGATCGGCCACGGCCGTCCTGGGCAACGGCCGGCTCACGGTCGGCGGCCCCGCCTCGTCCACGTATGCCGGCACCATCCTGGATGGCACCAGCCCGACCAGCCTGACCAAGGTCGGCACCGGCACGCTCAACCTCACCGGCACCGGCCGCTTCTCCGGACCGACCACGGTGCAGGCGGGCACGCTGTCGCTCAACGGCTTTTGGACCTCGCCGATCACGGTGGCGGCGGCCGGGACCCTGCGCGGCACCGGCACGGTCGCCGCCCCGGTGGCGGTGGCCGGCGCATTGCGGCCGGGCAACTCGCCCGGCACCCTGACGGTGGCCGGCCCGGTGAGCTTCGCCCCCGGCAGCGTGTTCGGGATCGACATCGACGGCCTCGGCACCGGCGCCGGCACAGGCAACTATTCCCGCCTGCTGGCGGTCGGCCCGAGCGGGGCGGTCGCGGCCAACGGAACCCTCGTGCCGAGCTTGCGCGGGATCACCGGCAATGCCGGCAACGCCTTCACGCCGGCGCTGGGCCAGCGCTTCTCGGTGCTGGTGGCGCAGGCGGGCCTCGGCGGGTCGTTCAGCGGGCTCGCCCAGCCGGCGGCCGGCTTGGCCGCGGCCACGCGCTTCGATGCGCTCTATGGCGCAACCGGCCTCGACCTGGTGGTCACGCCCACCGCCTACGGCAACCTCGCGCCCCTGGGCCTGGCCCAGACCGGCAATGCCCGGGCGGTCGGTGCGGCCCTCGACCTGGCCCGGCCGGACGCCGGCACCCGGCCCGACGCGGCGCGCGCGCGGTTCTTCGATCCGCTCTACGCGACGGCGCCGGGCTCCCTGGCGGGCGGGCTTGCCAGCCTGTCGGGCCAGAGCTACGGCGACGCCGTGATGGCCGACCTCACGGCGCGTCGGCTGGTCACCGCCACGATCGACCGGCACATGAGCTTCGGCGGCGGCAGCGCCAGCTTCAGCGCCGGCGGTGCCGGGCTCGGGCCCAACCGCACCGCGATCGACCTGCGCGGTGGGGCGGGCGCCTCCGACCAGCCGTTGGCCTCCGGCGAGGGCCGGATCTGGGCGGACGCGCTCTACGGCTTCGGCAGCCGCGGCGGCGACCGCGCCGCCGGCGGGGCCAACGTCGATGCCGGCGGCCTGCTGCTGGGCGTCGATCGCCAGGTCGGGCGCGACACACTGGTGGGCGGCGCGTTCAGCTACCTGCGCGAGACCGGGGCGTCCCGGAGCGGCGGGGCCGGCTTCGCGCCCGGCTCGTTCAGCGCCGACAGCTACGGCGGCACGGTGTACGGCACCACCCGTCTCGGCGCCGTCGTCCTGCGCGGCACGGCCGGGGGCGCCTACGCCGACGGCCGGGTCGACCGGACGGTGACGCTCGGCTCGAACCTGACCCGGGCGCACGGCGCACCCGCGGGCGGCGACGTGAGCCTGTCCGGGTTCGCCGGCTACGCGATCGGCACCGGGTTGCCGGTCGAGGTCGTGCCCGAGTTGGGCTTCAGCTACGACCGGCTGAGCCGCGGCCGGGTCGCCGAGCGCGGCGGTCTGGCCGAGCAGGCCTTCACCACGGCGACGCTGGACGGTGCCCGGATCCTGGCGGGCGGCCGGATCGCCCGCGTGGCGGTGGATGCAGGCGCGGGGCTGCGCCTCGATGCCCGGGCGTACTGGGCGCACGAGCTGGCCGACACCGCGGCGATGGTGCGCTCGAGCCTGTTCGGGGTGCCGTTCTCGACCCGAACCTCTGCGCTGTCCCGGGACGGGGCGGTGCTAGGCGTGAGCGTGTCCGGCCCGGTTGCGCAGGGCATGTCTTTGTCGGTGAGCTACACCGGCGAGGTCCGCCCCAACGCCACCGCCCAGGTCTTCTCCGCAGGGTTGCAGGCGGCCTGGTAGTGCAAACGTTGACCGCTGCCCCTGCCCGGTAGCCGCGGTCACGATCTGTCGCCTGATCTATTGGGTCGGCACGCACAGCGGAAAGCCACACGGGACCCCTCGGCGCTCGCGCGCGGAGGGGAGTTGGGTTCGGGCCATTGAAGGGATCATGCGCTGATCCGCCGGCTCGCTGGTACAGGCGTGCGGGTTCGCGGATGGGACGGGCCAGCCGTCCGAGGCCGGTGTCAGGCACTGCGGACGGCTGCTTCGCTTCCGACGATGAGGGTCGGGCCGTTGCTGGGGTTAACCGCCTTTCCATCTGCCACGTGTGCTTCGGTTGTAAGTACAACTCCTGATTGTAAATTAGACTCCCATCGGCGACGCTCGGTGTCGACGCTCGGGAGAGAACCGTGATGGAGACGACCGCCAACGAGAGCCCGGCACACCAGGGCACTGAGCGGCTCAGGGAGGCGATCACCGCGGCTGCGGCCATCGGCTTCCTGGCTGGCGGCGGAATCCGGGTGATCGCTGACCTCGGCACCGTGCAGACCCTGCTGACGGCCATACTCTACCTTCCACTCGGGGCCATGGCCGCGGCAGTTCTGGCCGGTGTTGCGATGAACCTGATCGCGCTTCCCGTCCTGGGCACGGTCCTGACGCAGCGTCGACTACCTGCACTCGCCTACCAGGCAGCCGGAGCGTTATCAGGCGTTGCGGCCTTCGCGGGGGCTTTCGTCCAGTTCGCACCCGGGGTCGCATGAGCGACCGGAGCCGATCCGCATACCGGATCGGTGACGAGGGAGGGCTTGCCGATGTTTCACGGGAAACATCGAACTGAGCGCGGCGAACCGATGAAAAAGAAGCCCCGGCCTGGCGAACAGGGCGGCAGGTTCGCCCAGCGCAACAGCACGGCATATCCCGGCGATATCGGACCACGTCGCCGCGACCGTTATCGGTTCGGGCCGGACTCGTAAGCGATCAAGCCGGGGTTGCACACACGGCGCCCGCCTGATCGAAGGTGCCCGGAACTTCGCCGGGACATGCCGTGATGACGCGACCGACATCAAGCCCGCTCCGCATCGCGATCGTCGGCGGCGGTTTCACCGGCGCGGTGCTCGCCATCCATGCCGTGCGAGCCTCATCGGTCCAGCTCGACCTCGTCATTCTGGAGCCCCGGGCCGAGCTCGGGCGCGGGGTCGCCTACAGCACCCGCGACCGTAGCCACCGCATCAACGTCCCGAGCGACCGCCTCGACATCGCAGCCGAAACGCCTGGTGCCGTCACCGCGTGGCTGCACGCCAACGGCTTCCTGCCCGACGCCGCAAGTCAGGATGAGGCCGGCGGCGCCTACGTGCCGCGCGCCGCGTACGGTGCCTACATCGCGGATGTCCTGGCCGAGACGCTGGCGGCGGCCGCCGAGCGCGTCCACCTGCGCCACCTGCGCACCAAGGCCGCCTCGGTGGCGGCGGCGGAGGATGCTTGGCGCGTCGTCACCGAATCCGGCGAGACGATCATGGCCGACCGCGTCGCGCTGTGCTTCGGCCACGCGGTACCCGCCCTGCCCTGCCGGCTTGGGCCGGGTGTCGCGGAATCCGCGGGCTTCGTGGCCGATCCCTGGAGGGCCGACACGCTCGCGGGGATCGGCGCGGACGCCTCCGTGCTGGTTGTCGGCACGGGGCTGACCATGGCCGACGTGGTGACGAGCCTCGGCGCTGCGGGTCATCGCGGGCCGATCACCGCGGTGTCGCGACGGGGCCTCCTGCCGAAGGCCCACGGGTTGTTCCGGATGGATCTCGACGTAGTCGGCGCCTCGCCGCCAACCACCGCTTTAGGCCTCCTGCAGCTGGTCCGCCGGCAGATTGCGGAAGCCGATCCGGCCTTGGGCTGGCACCCGGTGGTCGATTCCCTGCGCACCGCGCTGCCCGATCTCTGGGGCGGGCTGCCGGCCGCCGAGAAGCGGCGCGTCGTCCGCCGCCTGCTGCCGTTCTGGGAGGTCCACCGGTTCCGCATCGCCCCACAGATCGCAGTGACGTTGGAACGGGCGCGGGCCGAGGGGCGCCTCGTCGTGGAGCAAGCCGCCCTCGCCGGACTCGATCGTGACGCGGACGGGCGTCTGGAAGCCACGCTGCGCCCGCGACACGGCCCGATCACGCGACGGCGGTTCGACGCGGTGGTGCTGTGCACCGGCCCGGAACGTGAGGTCGCGCGCAATCCGCTGGTCGCCGCGTTGCTGGTCGATGGGACGGCCTGCCTCGATACGGTCGGTCTCGGCTTGGCCGTCGACCGCCGAAGCCGCGTACTCGGGCCAGCGGGCCGCCCGCAGCCGGGCCTTTACGCGTTCGGACCGATGACCCGCGGCAGCTTCGGTGAGATGACCGGCGCACCCGACATTGCGCAGCACATCGAGCGCGAGGTGGCCGGCCTGCTCGGGTGAGGAGCGTGACGGCGCGGCATCGACGGCCAGGGTGGTTGTGGGATCAGTTCCCGGTGCCGGCGGCCTGCCGCAGGGCGGCGGCGGCTTTCACGATCGACAGGACGCCGCTGCGCGTGGTCTGATCCGGGATCGAACGGAATGCTGCCACGAGATCCATGATTTCGGGGTCGTCGAACAGGGCCTGGATGGATTCGGTGCCAGCCTCAGCGGGCACCTTGTCGGCGAAGAAGGTCTCCACCGGGACCTTGAGCAGGTCGGCAATCATCTGCAGGCGGCTCGCACCCACGCGATTGCGGCCCTTCTCGTATTTCTGGACCTGCTGGAAGCTGACCCCGATGGCATGACCGAGAGTCGTCTGGCTGAGGCCTTGAGCGGCTCGGAGCGCCGCGATGCGGCTACCGATCGCGCGGTCGGCTTCGGTCGCCAGCTTCGGCTTGGTCACGACGCTCATCATGGTCTCACGGTCTCTCAAGGCGTGCAGCCGAGGTCGGCCACGTTCCACAGGCTGCCTAACTGAATAGCGCACGATTGAGTTTCGCACTACCATGCAACCCTCGCTTGTGCGAGATGCA
Organism: Methylobacterium sp. CM6246; assembly: GCF_054818005.1. NCBI lineage: Bacteria > Pseudomonadati > Pseudomonadota > Alphaproteobacteria > Hyphomicrobiales > Methylobacteriaceae > Methylobacterium > Methylobacterium sp. CM6246. Next base: position 923,373 of record NZ_JBTXKY010000001.1, on the reverse strand, counting down.
TATCTTGGCTGTATCCGATGCCCTGTGTCACCGTGTCATCGCGTCGTCGGGCTGCGATGGGCCACACCCACGATCCGATGCGTACTTTGCCACGCCGGCATCCGATCGAACACGCGTGAGGCGTATTCAGCGGAACTCCCACGCTCCTCCCTCCGGCCCGTCGTTCCGCGGCCCCGTCACGGGTTGCCACCGGAGATCCCCAGGGTGGCTGGGACTGCGGCGACCCTGCCATCCGGAACAGAAACCTCTGCGGACAGGCTCTTAGCCGGATTACGTTTCCAGATTGCTGCCACCCGTTCGCATACGCCGCGCGCCGCTTTGTGACGACACGATCGAGGCATCGGCGTCGGCACTGCGCCCGATGCCACGCGGCCAGCGCGTCTCGATGCACCTGAATACCCACAGCTCAGCGGGAGGCGCATTGCCGGCCTCGACATCATCATTACCCAAGGGAGAGGCCTCCCGTAAGCCGCTCAACTTGGAATGAGTCCAGGTTATCTTAGAATCCTTCCATAATATTCCGGTTGCTTTGACCAATAAGGAGATGCCAACACGATCACGGCGGCGTGAAGTCGCGGTTTTTGAGAGAGTACGGTCGGATCCGTGCTTGTATTAGAGGCATCAAGATGAACCGGTCCCGGGCTGCATCGACCTGGAACGTGATTGAACGGTCCGTGGCCGGATCCCTGTATCTCGCGTTGCTCTCAACGACTTGCGCCGTGGTCGCGCCGGGTGCCGCCGGGGCGCAGACCGCGCCGACCACCGACATCGAGCTATCCGAACTGAGCGTGACCGGCGTGGCCCCCAGCCGGACCCTCAACGGTGACCTGTACGGTGCCGGCGGCGCGACCGGCCCGGTTCCAGGCTACGTCGCCAGCCGGAGCACGGTCGGCACGAAGACCGACACGCCGATCCTGGAGACGGCGCAATCGGTCTCGGTCGTCGGCCGACAGCAGATCCAGGACCAGAACGCGCTGACCGTCACCCAGGCGCTGCGCTACACCCCGGGGGTCTTCGCCGAATCGCGTGGGGGTGCCGGCTCGACCCGCCTGGAGCTGTTCAACATCCGTGGCTTCGCCGCCCCGGTCTTCCTCGATCAGATGGCGATCATCGGCGGACGCGACGCCAACACGTCGATCGACGTCTACCGTCTGGAGCGGATCGACATCATCAAGGGGCCGGCCTCGGTGCTGTACGGGCAGTCCGGCCCGGGCGGCATCGTCAACCTGGTCTCGAAGGTGCCGCAGTTCGTCCGCCACGGCGAGGTCTTCATCCAGGGCGGCGGGTTCAACGAGGTCCGGAGCGGCTTCGACGTCGGCGGCCCGATCGCGTCCGACATCCCGGGCCTGGCCGACCAGTTCGCCTACCGGGTGGTCGGGCTCGGCTGGAACGGCGACGGGCCGGCCGTGACCACCAAGGTCGAGCGGGCCTTCATCACGCCGAGCATCACCTGGCGCCCGTCCACCGACACGTCGCTCACCCTGATCGGCAATTACCAGCGCGATCCGTTCTCGGGGTTCTACGGCGGCTTCCCGGCGGTGGGCACCGTGTTCGCACGCAATTTCGGCAGCGGCCTGTTCGGCCGGCTACCGGTGAATTTCTACGACGGCGATCGCAACATCGAGCGCTCCGACCGGACCCAGGCCTCGATCGAGTACCTGTTCGACCAGCGTATCGGCGAGAACCTGCGGTTCCACTCGGCCGGGCGCTACCTGCGCACCCAGGGCGATTACCGCAGCGTCTACGGTGCCTTCAACGACCGGAACGGGCCGACCGCGACGGGGCCGCTCCTGGCGCGGTCGATCATCGGCACCAACGTGGCCGCCGAAGCCTACACGATGGACAACAACTTCATCGCCGAGTTCGATACCGGGTTCATCGCACACACGGCCCTGCTGGGCGTCGATCACCGGACCTTCAGCACCCGCACCAGCGGCACCCCGTTCCCGAGCGCCCCGGACCTCAACATCCTGGCGCCGAACTATGCCATGAACATCGCCTTCCCGGCCTTCAACACCACCTCGCGGGTCGATGCGCAGCAGACCGGCGTTTACTTCCAGGACCAGGCGAAGTTCGATCGCCTCGTGCTGACCCTCGGCGGCCGCTACGACGTCGCCCGCCAGACCGGCCCGACCCGCAGCTTCTCCGGAAACACCAGCACCCTGACGCTCCAGGACGCACCGTCCGACGCCCTGACCTATCGTGCGAGCCTGCTGTACCACTTCGACAGCGGCGTGGCGCCGTACGTGTCCTACAGCCAGGCCTTCGAGCCGATCGTGAGCGGGCGCGTGTTCGACAGCGCCTTCGGGTCGGTGGGCCGCGTGCCCGACCCGATCCGCAGCGACCAGTACGAGGCCGGCATCAAGTACCAGCCGCTGGGCACCGACATCCTGCTCACCGCCGCATTCTTCGACATCCGCCAGTCGAACCGGACCTCCGCGGATCCCCTGCGCCAGGGCTTCGTGGTCCAGACCGGGGAAGTCGGCGCCCAGGGTTTCGAGTTCGAGGCGCGGGCCAACCTGACCGAAGGCCTGACGCTGATCGGCGGCGTCTCGCTCCTCGACATCCGCAACGTGCGGGATGCCGGCAGCACGGCGAACGACCTCACGCGGCTGTCGGTGCCGCTCCAGGGGCGGCGCCCGGTCCAGGTGCCGGACACGACGGTCTCGCTGCTGGCGAATTACCGTTTTACCGACGGCCCCCTGCTGGGCCTCGCGATCGGCGGCGGCGTGCGCTACCTCGGCCCGTCCTGGGGCGATCCGGCCAACACCTTCCAGGTGCCGGAGAGCGTGGTCGTCGATGCCCTCGCGTCCTACGATATGGGGCACATCGCTCCGAGCCTGGCGGGCCTCACGGCGGAGCTGAACGTCAACAACTTGCTGGACGAGCGCTTCGTCTCGAGTTGTCTGTCCTACTCGGCCTGCTTCTACGGTCTGCCGCGCACGGTCTATGGAACCCTGCGCTACCGCTGGTGAGGGCCGACCGATGCGCAACAGCTTCCGGCAGTCGATGGCGTGGCTGCACGCCTGGTCCGGCCTGATCGTCGGCTGGGTGCTGTTCGCGGTCTTCGTCACCGGAACCGCGAGCTATTACCGGCCCGAGATCTCGCGTTGGATGCGGCCCGAGCTCCGCGCCGATGCCGTGATCGGCCCGGACGCGACGGCCGCAGCGGTGCAGCGCGGCGTCGCCTACCTGCAGGCTGAGGCGGGCGGCGCGCGGGCGTGGTTCATCACGCCACCGCGCCCGGACCTGCCCCTGCTCGAAGTGCTCTGGCGCACCGGGCCGGGGCAGCCGCCGAAGCGGGTGTTCCTCGATCCGGAGACCGGGACGCCGGCCGCCCTGCGCGACACCCGCGGCGGGGATTTCCTCTACCGGTTCCACTTCGAGCTGAACATGGCGCCCCTCTGGGGCCGCTGGGTCGTCGGCATCTGCGCGATGATCATGCTGATGGCGCTGATCTCGGGCATCGTCACCCATCGGCGGATCTTCGCCGACTTCTTCACCTTCCGGCGGGACAAGTCCGCCCAGCGCGGCTGGCTCGACGCCCACAACGTCACGGGCGTGCTCGCCCTGCCGTTCCACCTGATGATCACCTATACGGGGCTCGTCACCCTGTCGTTCATGTACATGCCGTGGGGCATGAACGCGGTCTATCACGGCGACACGCAGCGCTTCTTCGCCGAAGCCGGCCAGATCACCGCGCCGCGCCCGGCCGCGGGCCGGCCCGGTACCCTCGTGCCCGTCGGGCCGATGGTGGCGCGCGCGCTGGAGACGGTCCACGAGCCCCTGGAGCGGATTTCGGTCGTCAACCCGAAGGACGCGAACGCCACCGTGGTGGTCGTGTTCGAGGAGCCGCACGGCCTCTCGCACGAGCATCCGCAGGTCGCCTTCGACGGCACCACCGGCGCCGTCCTGGAGGTCCGGGCGGGCGGGTTGAAGCCGGCGGCCAAGACCTTCACCACCATGGTCGGCCTGCACGAGGCGCATTTCGCCGGCCCGGGCCTCCGCGTCCTGTTCTTCCTGTGCGGGCTCGCCGGCAGCGCCATGGTGGCCACGGGGCTGATGCTGTGGTCGGTGGCACGCCTGCCCAAGATGGCCGGGACCGCCCTGCATCCGGGCCTACGCCTGGTCCAGGGTCTGAACATCGCGACGATCGCCGGGCTGCCGGCCGCGATCGCGGCCTATTTCCTCGCCAACCGGATCCTGCCGGTGGATCTGCCGGACCGGGCGCTCTGGGAGATCCGCGGGTTCTTCGGCGTCTGGGTGCTGATCGGGCTGGTCGGAATGCTGCGGCCGCAGCGTCTGGCCTGGCCCGCGGTGCTGAGTGCGGCCGCCGCCCTGTACGCGGCGGCCGCCGTGGCCGATGGCTGGCGGATGCAGCGGGCCTACGGCGCGGGCGATCCGGTCGATCCGCTGTTCGTCGGGGTCGATCTCGTCCTGCTCGGTCTCGCAGCCCTCCTGTTGTTCGCAGCCGGCAAGGCTGCCCGCTACGACGGCCCCCGGTCGTCGCGCGCGCGCGGCGCGAACCGGCAGGCCTTCAGCGGGACCGCCGCCGAATAGAGGGCCGGGATGGATGGGTTCGGCGACCGCTCGGGCCCGCCCGTCAACCGCGCTCGGGCCCCGTGGGGAAGCGGCGCGCGAACCAGTTCCGCAGGAGCTGGCGCTCATAATACAGCCCGCCGGTGGAGAAGCGCGGATTGGAGGTCAGCAGGAAGTTGATGTCCGTGACCGTATCCTCCCCCTGCGCGACGATGCGACCGCCGCGGCGCAGCACGTAGGCGAGGCGGATGCGCGGCGGCGTGGCGTCGGTGACGACGCGAACGCCGCTCGGCGAGGCGAATCCGGACCGGTCGAACCCGGCCAGATCGACGTCGAGGACGGTGATGTCGAGGCGTTCGTCCGGCCGGAGCCGCGTGTTGCCGAGATCCACCAGGATCCGGGTCAACTCCGCCAGGGTTACCCGGAGCGGCTGGCCGGAGGCGAAACGGTTCTCGGCGTCGGTGAAGCGTTCAGGCGCGGCGTAGCGGACCTGCACCTCGGCGGCGGCCGGTCCGGCCGCCAGCAGGGCCGACCCGGCCGTCGAGAGCATCCCGGCAAGGACGAGGCCGACCTTGCCTGTACCGTGCTTGCTCATCGCGCGCTCACCGTCTCGCTGTGTCGTGATCCGCGGTTGCGGCCGTGTGTCGCCGGGACCGGGCACACTGTGTCCGACTGAGGGGAAACCGCCTGCGCGGGCTCCTGTTTCCGCGTTCCGGGCGATGATGAGCCGGATATGTATTCAGCCATCGGGTGACGGGGCGTCCATAGTCTCGCCGCGTTCCGGGCGCCAGCTGTCGTCATCAGCCCGCGAGGGCAGCCCTTCATGGGAGCGCGCACCGCTTGCTCAATTCTATCCTGGCGATCCTCACCGTTGTCGCGGTCCTGGCAGTCACGGCGCTGTTCAAGCTGCCGCTCCTGCCGTTCCGCCTGGCCGGTCGTCTGCTGCGGGGTCGTCCGGCGGTCGCCTGATCGGCGGCCCGACCGGATCATCCCGCCGCGTCGATGACGAATTCCATCCCGCGACCCGGCCCCTGATCGGCATAGTCGACCAGGGCCAGGCCGCGCTCGGCGAGCGTCTCCTCGACGATCGCGCGTTCCTTGCGGACCATCTGGCCGATCGCCAGCGGGGTCAGGCGCGGGCTCGCCCGCCGCAACTGGTCGACTCCGATATGCGCGGGCGTGCCATCGCCCTCGGCAATCCGTGCGAGCGCGAGGGCCAGATCCTTCGCCTTGGTCTCCGCGGCAGATTTCGGCTTGAATGCCATATGACCGTCTCCCTGTATTCCTAGCGCATCGTCCCGAGAAGCAGCCGCCGGCTGTCGGGAAAAGACGATGCGGATCAAAAAGCTAGCGCGTCGTGGTGGCTCCGGTATCCGGCCTGATGCACTGGGCACCCGCGCCTCACGCGGCCTGGACATCCACGTTCACGTCCACGAACGCCCGGATCCAGACGCGCCGCCCTTTGGCGTCGTAGACCTCGACCTGCCAGGCCGACCAGTCGAACCGCTCGATCCGCTCCATCAGCCCGAGCGCGACCCGCTCGGCATGGACGCGCATCTGAGCCGCCGTCGGCAGGCGCCGGCCCTTCAGGTCGATCACCAGCTCATGCCCGTCCGTGCAATGGAAGCGATACAGCCGCGTCGGCATCGGCCTGTCCTCGATCAATCGACAGCCCTCCTGAAGAGTTCGAAGCCGCGGCGCCGGCGCAGCCGGACGCCCCCGCGATCGCCTGAAGTTCATGATATGTTCTAGTTGCGTCGGGGTCGTGATGCACCCGTGGCCGTGCGAATTCCCTGTGTGAATTCGTCTCAACCGGATGATGGCGGACCAGGATGGGCGAGCGGATGCAAGCCATCGGATCACGGCGGTGGCGCTGTCTCGTGGGGGCGCCGGCGGCCGTCCTGGTGGGGCCGGGGGCGCGCCCATGCGGGGCGAGACGGGAGACCTGACGGCGCTCCGCACGGTCGCGGCGCGCCTGACCGTGCACGCCATCCGTCATCGCGCGGCCGTCGAGGCCGCGCTCGGCATCACGCTCAAGCTCGAGAGCGAGGGCCCCTTCAGGTTCTGGTCGGGACCGGGCTTCCGGCTCGCTGGGATCCCGGTTCGCGACGTCGATTACCGGGAGCCGACGGCCGAGGCGGACCCGGCGGCCGGACCGCTCCTGGTTCTCGACCTCGAACCCGCCGCCTGCCTCACCATCGACGCGATCCGGACAGCCTTCCCGGACACCCGGATCACGGCCATGCCGCGCGGCTCGTACGGCGAGCGAACCTCTGTGTCGATCGAGTCCGGGGGCGGGGAACTGACCTTCGGCATCGCCGCAGACCCGCCGGAATGCCTGAACGTCCTTGTCTTCACACGCAAACGGACGTCCTGACCGCCGGGACGCGCGCGGTCCGAGGCACGCCCGGTCGCGATCAGGCGGCCTGGCCGTTGCGCTTGGCCATCGAGCCCGGCTGGCCCAGACCGATCGCCTTGGCGAGGGCGGAGCGTTGCTCGGCATAGCTCGGGGCGACCATCGGGTAGTCGGTGGGGAGGCCGTAGCGCTCGCGGTAGCTCTGCGGGCTCAGGCCGTTGGCGGACAGGTGCCGCTTGAGCGTCTTGTAGGTCTTGCCGTCGATGAAGCTGACGATCCCGTCATGCTGGACCGACTTGCGGATCTGGGCCGCGCTCGGCCTGTCGACGGCAGCCGGCGCAGCGGTGCTGCCCTCGGTTGGCACGGTGCCGGATGCCAGGGCGGCGATCGCCCCATACACCCGGGCGATCAAGGCCGGCAGTTCGCTGGTCGGGACGGGGTTGTTCGCGACATAGGCCGCGACAAGATCAACGGCCAACTCGGTGAAGTTGGACGATTTCCCATAGGATGTCTCGTTCATATTCAGCCCCTCTGAACCTGCGTCACCATCTTGTTGTTTCGGGCGGTCTTGGGATTCAACACAAGAAATCGGGCTTTCAACGCTATTCTGCTGGCACAGCCCGCTTTTTGGCCACCCCGGCACGGGACATTTAGGCAATGACAGGCGCTGTGGCGGCCCTCAGACCAGCCGGCCGAAGCCCCGAACGGGCTTGGATTCGGCGTCGGCGGACCCGGATGTCCCCTCCAGACATGGCGTGCCCTCCCCCGTCCTGCGAGGGCTCCAATGTCGCACGGACCTGTCACGGTCCCATCCCGACGTTCCCGGATGCGCGCCAATCCGTGCGGCGACCGGTGTCCAGCCCTGGCGCTCGCGGGGGCGCCGGTTTGCGGGGGCATGCGCTGCGAGAAAAACGGCGCGTTCCAGTATCGGTCCATCCGCGGGAGACGGGGAAAGCCTCCCCGGCAAACAGCCCTGTCGGCGACACCGCCCGGTGGCCTGGGTCCGAACGCAAAGCGGCCGGGACATGCGTCCCGGCCGCCAGCATCTGTCATCGATCAAAGGGTCGGGCTTGCGGACCCCTCAGAGGCTCGTCGTGCCCGGGTAGGACCGGACCCGGTTCCGACCGTCGGTCGCGCCGGTTGCCGCCGAGCCGGCGGCCGGAGCCTCCCAGCCCTCGGCACGCCAAGCGCTGGCCTTCTGGTCGAGATCGACCGAGCCGTGCTGCTCCAGGACATCCATGACCATCGGCACCGAGGTGGAGCGCGCCTCGTCGACCCGGACGGTAACGAGCGTCCCGCCCCGGCGCACACCCTCGCCGTAAGCATGGGCATCCGCCTCGCTGACGCCCGCACCGGTCAGGCCGCCGGCCAGACCGCCCGCGGCGGCACCGACGCCCGCCCCCGTCAGGGTGGCGACGAGCCAACCCGCGGCCACGACCGGACCGACACCCGGGATCGCGATCAGCCCAAGACCGGCCAGGAGGCCGGCTGCGCCGCCGACCACGGTCCCGAGCGTCGCTCCGGTTCCCGTTCCGTCCTTGGCCTTCTCCTTGGTGTCGTCGCTGACGTGTGTCCCGTCGGTCGCGGTACGGCCGGCGTGGCGGTCCCCTTCGTTGTTGCTGACGATGCTGATGTCGCTGTGCGGGATACCGCCCGCCTCAAGCTTGCCGACAGCCGCGGTGGCATCCTCGTAGCGATCGTAGAGGGCCGTAATGGTTTGCTGAGCCATGGAAAATCTCCTTCGTGAGGGTCGCGAGGGTCAGGACGTCACTGCGCCGACACGTTGCCCTTGAAATCGAGGCCCACGTTGACCTGCTTGCCGTCATGCATGGCGGTGCCGCGCCAGATGCCGTCACCGTCCTTCATGAGGTTCTTGGCGTCCTTGAAGCCGGACTTCTCGAGCCGCGAGCGAGCCTCACCCTCGGTGAAGCTGTTGGCGCCCTTCTCGAGCTGGACGGCGCCATGGGCGGCGGCAGTCCCGCCATTGGGGGTCATCTTGTCGGTGTTCGGCCGGGTGACGCTCTCCTGGCCGCCGGATTGCTGGCTGCTCTTCGCGTCAGGGGCGGCCGGGGTGCCGGTCACGGTGGTCTGCGCGAGGGCGCTCGATCCGAACAACGTGGCGACGAGAAGGGCGGCGAGGGGGGTACGCATGATAGGCTCCGTCGATCATTCCGGACCCCTTCAATCCCCCCGGCAGGTGATGCGTTCCATTATTCGAGGATCTACCGACCAAGCTTTACTTTTTAAACCTTCAGCACGTTTTGTTCCCAAAAATCGTCGCTTAATATCCATTGAACAAAGGCACAGCTTAGGGAACATCGGCCCGGCGGCGACCAGCGGGGCCGCCACCGGGTGGGGTGCCGGTCAACCGGTGCCGTAGCCGCCCTTGCGGTTGTCCGGCTGGGGCACGGGCGGCCGCGTGTCGTAGCCGCCGCTCTCCGGCGCCACCCCTTCAGGGGCTTCGGGATGCCCCGGCGCGTGCGGGCCGTTTCCGCCGGCGGCCGTGTCGGGTGCCTTGCCCGTGTCCGCCTTCCGTGCCGGCGGTACCGTTCCGAGCGCTTCGCGCGCGGCCTCGACATCCTGTCCCATGCGGTCCTCCCAGGTGGGTCTGGAGGGCCAAGACGGAAGGGCCGGCGCATGTTCCCGCGAGCGCGCGTGCGCGGCAGGCGGGATGGGCGCAGCTCAGCGGTTCCCGCTGCTTCGCGCGATCGCGCGGCCGAGGCTCATCAGCAGCACGTCCGCGGCGGCCCTGATCTCGGGCGGGGTCTCGGATACGAGGGTGCGCTTGAGCTCGATGGCCAGGTCGGCCGCCCGCTCCAGCGAATCGACCGGGGCCGACAGGTTGCTGAAGACGTAGCGCTCGCTGCCCTGATGCATCTCGGTGATGTCGATGATGATGCCCCGGGAGCGGACCGCCCGCCCGTTCGGGTCCTTGAACGTGCGGCCCCGGCTGAGCAGCCAGCGCACCGTGCCGTCCTGCGCGACGACCCGGTACTCGGCGACCACAAGGCCGCCGGTCCTCGACGCCTGCTGGACGTGATCGAGCAGCCAGGCGTGATCGGCGGGATGCACGGCGGCCATGCTGGTGAGGCCGTCGAGGTCCTTATCCGCCAAGGCGGGATCGCCGGCCAGCAACCGCGCGGCGCCGGCATCATACACCACCGTGCTGCGGACGATGTCCCAGTCCCAGACACCAACCACGCACGACGCCTTGAGGGCGGCGCGGAGCCGGTCGAGCGGTTCACTGAAGCCGTCGATCGCGTTGACCGGCGTCTTCGAACGCTGTCCCATCGTCTTGATCCCGCTTCGCCGCACCCGGAGAATCTGGTGCGGGATATTACCATTTCATCCGAGAACCTGTCGAAAATTTCATGATCGGCTCGGGATGCATTTGCGTCGCAGGCTGGTTGAACAGCTGGAGCCATTGCTCCATTCGCTCGACAGAGCCCGAACCGGGCCGGACCGTTCATGTGTGACGATTCCAAGCCGTCCGGTACGCCGAACCGCATCGAACCGCACGGAAGCTCCCTCGGCGAGATCGCGCGGGTGCTGGGCGTGCCGGTCTCCAGCTTCTTCGCATCGGCGCCGGACGCCGGGACGCCGGGGGCGCACGAAGATCCGGCCGCCGCAGCCCTCCTGGATCTCGTCCGATGCTACCTGTTGCGGGCGAGCCCCGAGGCGCGCCGCTACTTCGTCGCCCGCCTGCGGGTGATGCTGGACCCCGCCTCCCCGTGATGCGCGCCGTCGGCGACGATCCGCCGGCGCGCCCCGCTCGCGCTGTGCGACCTGTCCGGATCAGGACCGGGCGGCACGGGGGCGCGAACCCATCCTGTCGCGCCGGACGATCTCGATCGTCCAAGCCCAGAGCAGGTGGCCGAATACCTCGGAGAACGCCTCATGGCCGGAGATCTGCCACAGCGGCGGCCCCCACCCACCCAGCGGCAACAGGATGCCGTGAAACAGGAGGGTGACGATCGCGCCGAAGGCCAGGCCCTGCCCCAGGGTCACGAGCGGACAGCTGACGGCGGCGAGGCAGTAGAACAGGCCGAAGACGATCGAGAACCCCTGGTGCATCAGCGCGACGCCGTAATTGATGACGTGCCCGGTGAATGTGTAGGTCATGTCCTCGACGCCGAGGCCGAGCCATTTGAGGATGGCGAAGGGCGGCGCGATACGGCCGGCCTCTCGGGGCGGGAACAGGATCTCCGAGCCCCATTTGACGAAGCTCGACAGGTTTCCGCCCACGAACCCGGCGGCCAGCGCCGTCCTGAACGCATGCTTCGGAACAACCGTCGCGTTGACGCGCATGACAGATCTCACCTCACTGGTTTTGGATGTCATATTGTCCGTGCGTCATCGAACGGGCCGGCTGGAACAACTCAGGCCGCGGTCCGCAAGTCCGCGCCCGACCTGAGATGATTCACGGCCCGTGGGCCCTGCCAACAAGAGTAAGATGTCCGGCATCACCACGAACCCGGTCGATCGTTCGCGTTTTTATCCTTTTGATCGCAGAACAATCCCAACCCATTCCCGAACATCCGTCGGATCGCCTTGATAAGTATCTGCGCCTCGCAATCAACAACGTAGGATATCGCGAGCAGGCAGGACTTCAGCCACGATCCCGCGCACGCCGCGACCTCTGGAGAATGAACCCGGTGAGGCAGCCGCCGGCTTTCGGGGAAACGATGCTGCGAAGCGAAGGGCGCGCGCCGCGGCCCGGTGCCCTCAGGGCAGGGTCCGAGCCTGCGACGCGGCGATCCGCATGAGCTCGGCCATGCTGCCGACGCCGAGCTTGCATCGCAGCGCCGCGGTCGCGTTCACGACGCTGCGGTAGTTGAGCGTCAGGATCTCGGCGATCTCGTCGTACGACTTGCCCTTCCCGATCAGCACCAGGATCTGCATCTCCCGGCTGGTCAGGTTCGCCAGCGGCAGCTCGCGCGCACCGGCATTCAGCATCGCGATCTCGATGGCGATGTCGTGGGGCAGGTAGGAGCGGCCGTTGGCGACCGCCTCCAGCGCATCGAGGAAGGAGGCGGCCGGCGTATCCTTCAGGACGAATCCCAGCGCCCCACATTCCAGGACCCGCGCCACGATGACCGGGTCCCGGTGCATGCTGAGCGCGAGGATGCGCGCACCCGGCTCCAGCGCGCGGATCCGGCGGATCAGCGACAGGCCGGACAGCCCGTCGTCCCGAAAGCTCAGGTCGGTCACCACCACGGCCGGCCGGTGGCGGTGGAACGTGCGGTAGGCGGCCACGATGTCCCGGGCCTCGTGAACGCGCGCGATCCCGGCTTCCTCGGCCAGGAGCCGGAAGCCCTGGAGGACGATCGGGTGATCGTCGACGATCAGGAGATCGCGCGGCCGGGCGGTGGGCCGCGCCGCGTGTTGAGCGAATCCCGGCGCGGCGCTCATGGCGCCGCCCCGGAATTGAGGCCCGGCGCGAACCGGTCGGCGAGCAGCGCCAGGGCGGCGGCGTGGTCGACGCCCCGGGCCCGGGTGTTGAAGTAGTGCTGGCACATCTCTCCGTAGAGACTCTTGTGGCGGCCGCGCCGGGCCGCGACTGCGCTGAAGCCGGTCAGCAGCAGAGCGTATCGCTCGGTCTTGCCGATTTCGGCCAGCATCTGCCCAAGCTGGGCCGTGCGGTTGGCGATCATGCGCGGATCCTCGATGAAGGCGGTCCGGGCTTCCGCCAGCGCATCCTGAAGCACCCGGACGGGCTCCGACCCGGCCGGCACCGGGTGCCCGGCCTCCCGGCCGGCGAGCCAGCGCGCCGGGTCCGTCCCATCCGTGGGGGACAGCCAGGGCGGCAACTCGCTCTCCGCGGTCCGTGCCACCACGGCCTGCCCCTCCTCCGATCCCGATTCCTGGGCCCGGTCGCAGGCGGCGAGCACGAGGCCGGCGACCACCAGGCTTGCGGCCACCAGGCTGGCGAGCCCCCGCCTCACCGGCCGGCCTCTGCGGCGACAGGCCCCTGACGCTGCGCCACCACGGTGCGCGGCCCCTCGGCCACCGGGATCCGGTCGGTCTCCTTCAGCGCCGCGAGGTCCACCACGGAGACGTCGTCGGAGAACCAGTTCGCCACGTAGGCGCGTCCACCGAGGATCGCCACACCTTCGGGATAGCGGCCCACCGGAATCGTGGCGACCGCCGCCAGCACGTCGGCATCGACGATCGAGACGGTGCCGGCATGCTGGTTGGTGACGACCACCCGGCGCCCGTCCGGGCTGACGGCGACGCCGTAGGGGCTCGCCCCGACCGGTATCGTGGCGACGGGCTTGAGCGTTGCGGCGTCGATGACGCTGAGGTCGTTGCTGCGCACGTTGGCGACGTAGAGCCGGTCGCGGACCGGGTCGTAGGCCAGGGCGAAGGGCCCGTCGCCGACCGGGATGCCGGCGATCCGGGTCATCCCGGCGGTCTCGACCACGCCGACGCTCCGGCCCTCGCGCTCGGCCACGTAGAGCCGACCTGCGCCACCGACGGTGAGCCCGGCCGGATCGTGCCCGACCGCCACCTCCGCCTCGACCGCGCCGGTCTGCGCCGAGAGGCGCAGCACCCGGTTGCCGGACCAGTCGCCGACATAGAGGCTGCGCCCGTCCGGGTCCGCCGCGAGTCCGAAGGCCTGGCCGGAGACCGGCCATTGCCGCATCGCCCCATCCGGGGCGATCACCGTGACAGCCTTGCCGTCAGGATGGCTGAGATAGAGCTGCCCTCCGGGACCGGCCGCGACCGCGGCGGGCGACGGCGCCACCGCGGATGCCACCGGGGCGACCCGCGCACCGTCCGGACCGGCGACCCGGGTGACGCGGGCGCCCTGCTGGCTCGCGACCCAGACCGAGTCCGCCGCCGCCGGCCCGGCGGCGAGCGACAGGCCCGCGAGCAGGATCAGGCGCCGCACCGGCCTCATCGCTGCGGCCCGCTCTCCAGCTTCGCCTTCAGGCCCTTGAGCCCCTCGGCGAAGTAGCGGTTCATCGCCTCCCTGCCGGCGGCATCACTCAAATTCTCGGGCGGCTCGTTGCCGGTATCGCCCCGGTAGAACCGGCCCATCCACTCGACCTTGGCGCCATCGCCTTCCGGCGTCACCGTCACGGTCGCCGAGTAGGACGAGACCGGCAGCGCGTCGAGATCGGGGTCGGACATGCGGTAGGAATAGGTGCGCTCGGCCCCCTTCCACTCGTCGAGGCCCTCGACCAGGGTGCCGCCGCGCTTCAGCGTGACCGTGCGGATGCCGCCCGAACCGTCGCCCCCGGTGGCCTCGACCTTGGCCACGTCCGGATGCCAGGCGCCGATGCCGCCGAACGGCCCGACCACCTTCCAGACCGCGTCCGGCGTCGCCCGGATCGTGATGGTCTGATCGACCTTTTGGGGGGTTGGGCCGTGGGCCGAGGCCGTGCCGGCGGCGAACAGGATGGCGAGGGTGGCGAGGACGCGACGCATGGTCAGGCTTTCCGGAAACGCATGAGGTTGGTGGTGGAGAGGGACGCGGCGGCGCGGCGCAGGAGGCTGCGCAGCGGCGCCGCGAGCAGGGTGCCGAGCACGAGGGCGAGCGCGAGGCCGCCCAGGACGGGGCGCGGATCGATGCGGCCCGGCAGCGGGCGCGGCGTCCCGGCGGCGATCAGGGGGCGGTCGAGCCCGCCCGCCGCGTCGAGATGCGCGTAGGCCAGGCCCGTGCTCGCGGCGAGTTGCTTCAGGTGGTCCTCGCGCACGGAGGACAGGTGCTCGCTGCCCACGGCGGCGGCGGCCCCGAACGGGGCGTTGCGCGGATTGTAGCCGGCACGGGACTCGGCATCGGCCGGCGGGGGGCCGAACCGGTTCTCCTGCTGCACGTCGGTCTCGGCGTAGAAGCCGCGCTCGCGGCCGCGCTCGTCGAAGCGTGGGATCGGCGACAGGCCGTAGGCACCCGCGCCGACGATCAGGCCCCGCACCAAACCGGGCTTGCCCTCGAAGGGCGGGATGCGGCCGCCGGGGAGCGGCGGCGTCTCCTGGCCGTCGGTGACGAACAGGAGATCCGTGCCGAGGCCGGCGGCCATCTCGACCGCCCGGTACAGGCCGGCCGCGACGCGGCTGTCCCCCTCCCAGGCCATCCGCCAGTCGATGGCCGCCAGCGCGCCGTCCAGCGGCGCGAAGTCGGCGCAGACCTCCACGGGGGTGAACAGCAGGAACGGCCGCCGCTCGGTGAACAGCGCCAGCGCCACCCGCGAGCCGCAGGGCAGGTCCGCCACCATCCGGCGCAGGGCCGCCTTGGCGGTGTCCAGACGGCTCTCCGGGCGGCCATTGCGCGTGTAGTCGCGCACGTTCATCGAGCCGGTGATGTCCATCACGGCCAGGACCGCGACGCCCGCGCGGGTCACCGGGAGCGCCGGCACCACCAGGGCGGCGATCACCAGCGCGAGCGCGAGGGCCAGCGCCTGGAAGCGGCGCCCACGCAGGTTGCGGGCGAGCGGCAGGTTTCCCAGGATGGTTCGCCGGCTTTCTATCTCCCGGCTCATGGTCCGCCCCTCGGCTGCCCCGGGATGTCGGTCCAGATCTGTTTCGGCTCGGCGCGCAGCTCGTCGCCGCTGGCGCGGTCGAACTCCGGGAAATCGCGGATCAGCCGGGAGGCGACGTCGAGGTTGAACTTCGCGTCCCAGAAGTCCGACCGGTCGCGCAGCGCCCGCCGGTAATCCTGGCGGGCCAGGGTCACCTGCGGGCCGGCCTTGTCGATGGCGCCGCGGGTCAGGAGCGTGAAAGCCTCCCGCATCCGGGCGTTGGCGACCCGGTATCGCGCGCGGGACGCCGCGTCGGACGCGCCCATCCGGTCGAGCACTGCGACCAGCGGCTCGGTTTCCGCCAGGCGCCCGTGCCCCGCGAGGTAGCCGATCCGCGACACCAGGACCGGCTCCGGCGCCCCGGTCCCGGGGTCGAGATCCCTGCCGGCATCGAGGGCGGCGATGCTCCGGTTGGCGGCATCCGCCCGCCAGGCGGACCCGCCGAAGCCCAGCGCCGCGAGGCCGAGCAGCACCGGCAGGCTCACGAGGAGCCGCGGCCGGATCCGGCCCCAGAGCCGCTGCGCCGTCCCGGTCGGGCGCATCACGCCGCCCTCCTCAGATCCAGATCCGCCCGCTGCTCCGGCGAGGCACGGGTTTGGGCCTGGGAGCGTGCGGCGAGGAGGTCTGCCTCGGCGAGGGCCGCCAGAACCAGCACGAGGAGCCCGAGCCCCGCGAGCGCGTAGGCGATCCCGGTCAGGTCGCGGCGGGGCCGGGGCTCGATGTAGGGGATCGGGTTCCGTTCCAGGGCGGCGATCTGCGCGATGGCGGCGGCGACAGTCGGGGCGCCCTCGGCCTCGAAGGCACGGTAGGGCACGCCGAGGCTCCTGAAGAACAGGTCGAGATGGCGCTCCGGGGCGGCCTGGGGGGTATCCTCCCCGGCGGGGCGGTCGTTGATCGACGGAGATCCCTTGGTGCGCAGGAACAGCCAGTACAGGTTCGGGTGCAGCTTGGTGAAGGCGGCCCGCAGGGCGTCCTGCACCCGCGGATCGATCACCGCGGCGCCGTCGGAGATGAACAGCAGGACGCGGGAGCCGCTGCTGTCCGGAGCGAATTGCGACAGCGCCATGGCGAGGCCGCGGGCGACGTTGGTGTACTCGAGGCCGGGCCGGTCGATCGCCGCGATGGCGGCACGGACGGCGGCGTGCCGGTCGGTCATCGGCATCACCAGCATCGGCGCGGTCGAGAAGGCCGTGACGGCGAACAGGTCGTGCGCCCGGGCGCCGACGAAATCCGCCAGCAGGCGCCGGGACGCGGCGGCCTTCGATTCCTCCGCGCCCGAGGGCTGCCGCCCCGCGAAGGTCTCGTTCATGCTGCCGGAGCGGTCGATCAGCATCGAGATCTGGGCGCCGATGCCGATGCGGGTCACCGGCGCGCCGGCGCCGTAGGGACCGGCGAGCGCCACGACCAGGCTCGCGATGGCGAGCATGCCGGCGCCCCGCAGCAGCCGGGCGATCCAGCGGGATGGCGCATCGGCGGGCGCCGCCGCGAGCGCGGGAACCGGAACCCGCCGCCGCCCCGAGGCGAGGAGCGGCACGAGCGCGAGCGGCAGCAGCCACAGCCAAGCGGGCGACACGGCCCCGAGCGGAAGCGATCCGAACGGCATCGCGTCAGGCCTCCCGCTCGGCGGCGGCCAGCCGGCGCAGGCCGGCCTCGACCTCGGCCCAGGGCAGGCGCGCCCGGGCCGCCTCGAGTTCGCGGCCGAAGAAGGCCCGGCGGGAGGCGTCGAAGAACCGGGCCAGCGCGGGCTCCTCCCGGCGGAAGGCCGGATGCCGGTCGAGGAAGGCCGGGAGATCGTCGGCCAGCACACGGCGCCCGTCGGTCTCGTCGAGGCCGCGATGGACCAGGCGCAGGGCCTCGCGATACCCGCCGTCCCGGTCACCGGCCATGTCGGCAGTTCTGGCGCGGCGCCGCAGGGCACGGACGGCCCGGGCGAAGGGACGTCCGGGCCGGGCGAACCAGCCCCGATCGTACCCGAGCGCGGCGAGCGCCAGCACGGCTGCCCCGAGGGCCGCGAGGGCGGCCCACAGGTCCGGAAGCGGATCCAGCCGGGGGACGCGCCCGTCCGGCCGCAGATACTCGGCCGGGTCGTCGTGCTTCTCCGGCTGGACCTCCCGCAGGGGCGAGACCCCGAGCGACCAGGCGGGGATCTCGGCCTTGGCGGAGGTCGTGCCGCCCGCGGCCGCGCTCTCCAGGGAGACGGAAAAACCCGGGATCGCGATCTGGCGGGCATCCAGCGCCGCATAGAAATTCTGGTAGGTGAGATGCAGCCGGACCCGGCCGGGGCTCTCCTCGACAGTGATGTCGCGCAGGTCCAGCCAATAGGTCAGGGCTCCCGGCGCCGGCAGGGAGGCGCGCTGCAGCGTGAAGCCGGGATCGACCGCGATGTCGGCCTGAGCCCGGACGAGGTCGCCCAGGAAATACCCGAAGGCGCGGGGCACCCGCACCTCGACGGAGCGCACCTGCGCCCCAGCGGCGCCGGCCCGAAGCAGGAGGAGCAGTGCGCAGCAGGCCAAGATCACGGGTTTCCGAAGGGAGAAGCCCTTCGGCGGGGTATCGGGGCGGAGCCCTGATGCCTTGGGTCTCGCCCGATCGCAGGGCTCTGCCCCGCACCCGCAAACGGTCTCGGACCTTTTGAAACCGGGACGTCCGACGTGAAAGCCAGCCATCTCAGGTCGCCAGCAGGTGGCGGGTCAGCGCCTGGGCGTCGAAGCGGTCGACCAGGTGGAACGGCACCCGCGCCGAGGACGCCGCGGCGGTTCTGCGCAGCGCCTCGCGCCGGGCCTGCTCACGGGCGATCCAGCGTCGCTTCAGGGCCGGGCGCAGGAACACGAGGCGGCGGCCGGCGCCTTCGAGGTCGTCGAGTTCGGCGAGCCCCCAATCCGGCAGGCCCGCATCCTCGGCGCTGTCGGCGAGCAGGACCGGGACCGTGTCGTGGAGGGCGAGCGACGCGAAGACCCGCTCGATCAGGGCCTGCGGCCAGCGGAAATCGGAGACGAGGAAGACCAGCCGCGGCCGGCCGAACAGAAGGCGGGCGGCCTCCAGCAGGCCCTCCGCGCCGGCCGCGTCGCAGCGTGCCGCGGCGATCCGGCCGGCCATGTCGAGGGCCGGTCCGCGCCGACGGGTCGCCGGCAGGTAGAGGTCCGCCCGGATTGCGCGGTCGCACCCGATCACCCCGAACCCGTCGCCGATCCGGGTTGTCGAGGCGGCGAGCCCGGCGCAGAGGTCCCCCGCGAGACGGAGGCGGTCGCCGGCGCCGCAGAAGCGCATCGAGGCCGAAAGGTCCACCAGTGCCCAGACCTCGACGGCGTTGCGCATCTCGAAGCGCCGGACATGCACGCCCTCGAACGGGTCGCGCAGGCTCGCCCGCAGGTCGATCCGGCGGGCATCCGGCAGGGTGAGGAACGGAACCTGGTCCCGGAAGGTGCCCAGCCCGCCGGCCTCCTGGCCGCGATGCGCCCCGAAGCGGCGCCCCCTCGGGCGCCAGCGCGGCAGGTAGACGATGTCGGCCGAGGGCGCCCCGGTCATGGTGCCGGCACCGTCTCGAACACCGCCCGGCACAGCTCCGGGACGATCTCGGCACGGCGCATCTCGTGGACCGGCTCCAGGAAGATGCGGTGCGCCATCACCTCGGGGAAGACCGCCCGGATATCCTCCGGCACCAGCCAGTCCCGCCCTTCCAGCCAAGCGCGCACCCGGGCCGCCCGGACCAGGAAGGCGAGGCCGCGCGGCGAGGCGCCACCCTGGACCAGGCGCGTCATGTCGATCCCGGACAGCCGGATCCCGGCCTCTGCCGGGCGCACGAGCGCGTCCCAGAGCCCGACCACGTAGGTCTCGATCTCCGGGGATGCCTGGATCGCCACCTGGATCGCGCTGGCGATGGCGCCGAGGCGGGCCTGGTCGAGCACGCCCTCGGCCACCTCGCCGATCAGCCGGTCGGTGTCGTGGAAGCGCGGATCGAACACCAGCGCGCGCCTTGCCTCAGCGCCGCGGGGCGCGTCCATCCCGATCTCCATCAGGAAGCGGTCGCGGGCGGCGGCGGGCAGCTCGAAGGTCTCCTCGCGCTCGACCCGATTGCGGTCAGCGAAGACCTGGAGATTGGGGAACCGGTACTCCCGGGCGAAGGCCGAGACGCTGCGCTCCGCCATGATGCGCAGGAGCAGCGCATGGACCTGCGGGCGCGCCCGGTTGATCTCGTTGAAGAAGAACACCGCCAGGTCTTCGGCCTGCCGCAGGACCGGCCCCGGCTCGACCCGCGGACGGCCGTCTTCGGCAAGGTAGGTGTGGTAGATCAGGTCGGTCGGCATCATGTCGACCGTGCCCTCGACGCGCTCGTAGGCGCCGCCGAGGGCCCGGGCCACCGCCCGCAGCAGGGTGGTCTTGCCGACGCCGACATCGCCCTCCAGCATGACGTGGCCGCGGGCGAAGATCGCCGTGGTGACGAGGCGGATGACCCGCGCCTGGCCGACCACCGCCTTGGCGACCTCCGCCTCGAAGCGGGCGGCCGAAGCCCGCCAGTCGGTCAGCGTCGCGTCGCCGGGATGGAGCGTGTTCATCGCGCTGGTTCCGGGACAGGGTGGTGGGCCTCAGGGAGAGACCGGCGTGAGGCGCGCAACCGGCTCGGCCACGCGCGGCGAGATCGAGGACCGGACGCCTGTCGGCCTCCGGCTTTTCACCCTCGACCTCATCCTGGGATGCGTTCCCGAAGCGAAGGCCACGAGGGAGCCCTCCGGAAACCGCTGCGATCTCCGGAGCCCTCCTTCGTGACCCGGCGATCTTCGATCGCCGGGCATCTCAGGATGAGGGATAGATTTGGATCGTCGCGGCTCAGTTCGCAAAGATCTTGCTGACGTCGTACTCGAACTTGCCGGTCTTCTTGGCGTTCTCGATGCGCTTGCGGTTGCGCTCATCCATCTGCTTGATGGATTCCGCCTGCTTGCCGATTTCCTTGGGGTCGTGCTTCGGGTCGTACTTCGATCCCGCGACCTTCTCGGGGAAGCCGGGCTTCGGCTCCCAGCAATTGCCCGGCGCCTTGCAGGTCTGCCCGTCATAGGCCAGCGCCGGCAGGGCACTGAACGCCCCCGCGGCCACCATCGCGGCGGTGATCATGATTCTGTTGCGCATCGTCGACTCCTTGCGTTCGCTCCCAGGGCGGCCCGATGGGCCGTTCTTTGGCGCCGGCTCGGCCGGGCGCTGCTCCGCGCGGACGCTCACTCCAGCGGCTTGCACTGGCCGGGGGCGTCCTTTGCGAAAGTCTCGCCTTCCTTGAAAGGCGTGTAGTGTTTCTTCTGCTCGTCGGTCAGCCAGGCGGCATCCTGGACCGGGCCGGTATAGAGATGCCGGATCCACGCGATGACCTGCAGCGCCTCGTCGGGGTTCAGGTCCTCGTTGTGCGGGCCCATCATGCCGTTGGCGCCGCCCCAGATCGTCGCGAACAGGCCGGTATCTTCGGTGTTGGCGGGATAGGTCCAGTAATTGTCGTTGAGGCCGGGCCCGACCTTGCCCTCGGCGAGATGGCCATGGCAGCCGGAGCAGGAGGTCAGGTACAGGCTCTCGCCGTTGCGCAGGCACGCCTTGTCGTCGATGTACAGGTTCTTCCCATTCTGGAAGAAGGTCTGGACCGCCTTGGTATCGCGCCCGCCCGGCTTGCCCTCGGCGAGGTCGAGCGGCTCCCCGGTGATGGTATTGCGGAAGATCAGGCCGGATTGCGGCCCCGATTGCGGCTGGGCCATCACGGCGGCCGCGCAGAGCGCCGAGGCGGCGCCGGCCAGGATCATCAACCGGATACGTGGAGTCTTCGTCATCTCACATTCGCTTCACGGGGACTGGGTCGCGCGGCGCTCGCTCGCCGGCCGCGCGGCGAGGGTCAGTTGGTGGCCACCGGCACGCCGTCCTGCTTCAGGATCGCGTCGATCCGGGGCTTGGCCGCGACGATGGCGGCGTCGAGGGCGTCGCGGAGCGCCGTGTCGTCCCGGCGCACGCCCATGGACTGGTCGAAGCTCTGCGGCATCTTGCGGCCGTCGCTGCTCACCGTGTCGTTGGGCACGAGCGTCATGCGCAGGGGCACGGTCGAGTCCTTGACGTAGCGGGCCACGTCGGGGGCGAAGGCGACGCCCACATCCGCCTTGTCGTTGGCGACCTCGCTGACGATGCGGGCCGGATCGATCTGCGTGTACTGGTTGCGCGGCGCCCGGAAGCCGACCAGCGAGTAGAGGTAGGCCATGTCCTCCTCGTAGCGGCCGATATCCTTCAGCATCGCCTCGCCCGGCGAGCCCAGCGGGACGACCATGTGGTCGACCGTCTTGAGGCGCGGGTCCGACCATGACTTTACGTCGAGGTCCTTGTCGGCGCGGGTGATGAAGACGTAGCCGCTGCGGTAATAGGGCTTGGTGGTCAGCACCCGCGGGTCGTCGCTGTCGAGCCCGACCACCACGTCGCAGGTCCGCTTCTCCAGCCCGTCGCGCACCAGGTAGATCGCCGGCTTGTCGAGCCAGACGAACACCGGCTTGCGCCCCATCGCCTCCGCCACCGCGGCCGCGACGCGGTTCTCGAGCCCGGAGCCGTCCCGCAGGGACAGCGGCGGCTGCTTCTCGGAGGCGCAGATCCGCAGGATGGACGGGTCGGCCTTGGGCGCGACCGGAGCCTTGCCGGGCGCGGACTGGATGGCCTGGGCCTCGGATTCCTGAGCCCGGGCGTTCTGGGCCGGGATCGCCAGGGCGAGCAGAGCCGCGGCGCAGGTCGCCGCGCGAAGGAGTCCGCCGAGGAGCGGCATGTTTCGATCCCTCAATGCATGTCTTGGGCGGGCCGGGGGCTCCGCCGCTCTTGGGCGGGCGGGGGCTCCGCCGCCCCGAGCGGGCGGCGGAGCGGTCGCGCTACGGGGCGCGGCTCACTTTGCGGCGTGCTGCGCGTACTCGCCGACGTTCGGGTCGTCGTAGGGGCCCTTGCCGTCCAGCGAGAACACCACCACGCCGCCGCCCATCTGGGTGTAGTTGGCGAGTTTCTTGAAGGCGCCGACCGCGCCGAGGCCGGCGGTCGGATCCTGCAGGTCGAACACCAGGCCCACGCCCGGCCAGCCGCCGACGCCGTAGTAGATGGCGACGTACTGGGTGCCCTTGTGGGTGTAGGTGATCGGGTAGCCGATCGCCCCGGACGGCAGCTTGAACTTCCAGAGCAGGTCGCCGTTGTCGGAGTCGCGGGCCTTGATGAAGCCGTCGAGCGTCCCGTACAGGACGAGGCTCCCGGCGGTGGCGGTGGTGCCGCCCCAGACCGCGAAGCGCTCCATCTTCTCCCAGTTGAACTTGCCCGTGATCGCGTTGTAGCTCTTGATCTGGCCAAGACCTTCGTAGTTCTGCCGGTCACCCTTCGGACCCGGATACATGTTCAGCGTCGCGCCGACGAAGAACTGGCCGGCCCGGTAGGGCAGCATGAAGGGCTCCCAATCCATGCAGATGTGATTGATGCCCATGTAGAAGGCTTGGCGCTTCGGGTCGTAGGAATCGTGCCCCTGGTTGTGGTAGCCCATCGCCGAGGGACAGATGTCCTTGGCGAGGTGATCCATCCGGGTGCCGTATTCCGGGTCGCGCACCGGCGTGTCGGACTTCAGGTCCACCGACTTGAACACGTTGACGGTGTCGTCGATCTTGTTGGCCGTGACCAGCGAGCCGTCCGTGCGGTCGAGGGTGTAGACGATGCCGTTGCGGTCCGGGTGGGTGAGGAGCTTCCTCATCTTCCCGTCCTTGTCCTTCTGCTCGGACAGCATCATCACGTTGACGCCGGCATAGTCCCACTCGTCGTGTGGCGTCTTCTGGTAGCCGAAATGTGCCTCGCCGGTGTCCACGTCCCGGCCGAAGATCGTCATCGTCCACTTGTTGTCGCCCGGACGCATGGTCTCGTTCCAGGGCGCCGGGTTGCCGGTGCCGAAGTAGATCATGTTGGTGCCCGGATCGTAGGCGTACCAGCCCCAGTTGGTGCCGCCGCCGATCTTCCAGGCGTCGCCCTCCCAGGTGGAGGTGCCCAGGCCCTTCTGGCCGTAATGGGCGTTCTTGATGTTGAAGTCCTTGGCGAGCAGCAGGTCCTCGTCCGGGCCGGTCGCGTAGGCCCGCCAGACCTGGGCGCCTGTCTTCACGTCGTAGGCCGTGAGGTAGCCGCGCACGCCGAGCTCGGCGCCCGAGGAGCCGATGATCACCTTGTCCTTCACCACGTAGGGGGCGATCGTCAGCGTCGAGCCGACCTTGATGTCGGAGTTCTCGACCTTCCAGACGGTCTCGCCGGTCTGCGCGTTCAGCGCCATGACGTTGCCGTCGAGCAGGGTCTTCAGGATCAGCGCCGGCGTCTTGCCGTCGCCCGGCCAGTAGGCCAGCCCGCGGTTGACGAGGTCGCAGCAGGCGACCGACCGGGCGGCCGGGTTCTGCTTCGGCTTGTCCTGCCACAGGATCTTGCCCGGATCGTCGAGATCGAGCGCGAAGGTGTTGTTGGGGAACGAAGTGTGGACGTACATCTTCCCGTCGACGACCAGGGGCGCGCCCTCGTGGCCGTTGAGCAGGCCGGTCGAGAAGGTCCAGGCCGGCTTCAGCTGCTTGACGTTCGTCTTGTTGATCTGCGTCAGGTCGCTGTAATTGTCGGAGTCGTAGTTCTTACCGGGCATCACCCAGTTGTCGCCGCTTTTCGACTGCTCGATGAGCTTGTCGTTGGCGAAAGCCGCGCCCGTAAGGCCGACCGGCGCCAGTGCCAGGATCGCCAGGGCCGAGACGGAACTCGCTAGCCTTCTCATGGATGCATCTCCTCGCCAGGCCGCCTCGCCGTCAGGCTGCGCGGCTATTGATTGTTGCAGTGCAAGATCGATCGCGGTCGGTCGCATCGATAGTCAGCTTTATTTGCGACTTAGAGACATTCGACCTTTATGATCTGCTTATTAAGATCTTGTCACCTTTCAGTTTTATGCGCCAATGCCCGATGATGTCTTCAGGCAAGCTGACATTTGTTGTCGGGATAATTTGGCAATGCCGCCGGGCAGGGTCGTAATACGTTCGGCCCGCTTGACCGCGCCCCGGTGCCTGCCCACAACAGTGTTCCCGGCCGGGCCTGCCCTCGGCCTCCAGTTTTCGGGGCCGACGGATGGGCTCGATACGGTCCAGAGCGCTGTCTGCCGCCAAAAGGCCGGTCGCCCGAAAGGCCGACCGCCGGGCTCCGGGCCGGTGCGGAATCGGGCTGCTCGTGGCAGGACTGGCGCTTGCCGGTGTGGCCCGGGCCGAACAGCCGCAGGCGACCCCGTTTGCAGGACCGGGCCGGTCCGTCTCGGCGGCTGGCAGCCCTCTACCCGCAGGACGGACGCCGCGACCTCACCGGGGGCGACTTCGACCGCTTCAGGGGGGCCGGCATCCTGTGGTGCCGCAGCCGCGACGGGGTGCCGCAAAAGGCCGCGGCGGCCTGGCTGAT
Organism: Methylobacterium sp. CM6246; assembly: GCF_054818005.1. Taxonomy (NCBI): domain Bacteria; kingdom Pseudomonadati; phylum Pseudomonadota; class Alphaproteobacteria; order Hyphomicrobiales; family Methylobacteriaceae; genus Methylobacterium; species Methylobacterium sp. CM6246. Next base: position 898,521 of record NZ_JBTXKY010000001.1, on the reverse strand, counting down.
TGGAGATCCGTCGACCGTGGTGCTGAACGCCCACAATTTCCGCGACCGCCGCCTGGCGGTCACGCGCTCGGTGGCGGATTGCTACTTCCAGATCGGCGGCCGCAATTACGATTTCGAGCCCGACAGCCTGGTGCTGGGAACCGCCCCCGGGGCGGACGGCCTGCACATCACCGACGATTGGGCGATCCTGCGCCTGACCCGGCCGGCCGAGGCCGTCCCGCAGCCGCTGCCCGATCCGCCGGATCTGCCGATCGGGGACATCGCCCTGCCGGTGACCATGGTGTCCCCGGCCGGCCACGGCAATTATCGGGGCCCGAACAGCCTGGAGCGCTGCGCGATCCGCCGGATCGACCAGCCGAGCGAAGATGCGATCCGGCGCGCGCGCCATGATTGCAACGACGGCTACGGCGGATCGGGCTCAGGCCTGTTCGACGAGGCTGGCCGCCTCATCGCGCTTCAAAGCGCATCCCTGGCGATGAATTCCCGCAGCCGGTTCGACATCGAGTTCCACTACGGCTCCGCCCTGCTCTTCGAAGGCGGCCTTTTGGCCGCCCTCCGCGGCCGCGCGGAGGCGGGCGGGCGCCGGTGAGGGCGCCGCCGGGGCGTCAGCGCCACATCATTTGCGCTGCCCGGTGGGGTTCGGGGTCGCGGAGGTGTCGGGCGCCACCGCAGGATTGATGGGCGTGACCATCGACCAGCGTCCGGCGATCGCGATGATCCCGGCGAACAGGGCGACGAAGATGCCGATGAGAATGAGGCGCTTCATGAGGCTGGCTTGCGGCGTCCGGGCGAGTTGAGACCAGCGGGAAACGGCGCGGGGCCGGCGATCGATCCGCGCTGCGACGCCGCCGCGCGGCCCGTCCCGGGCCGAGGCTCACTGCGGCTGCCGCGCCTCGCGGGCGAGCGGCGGCGCGGAAACCGGGCTCCCGGCATTCGAGGGCGCGCGCAGACGGACCAGCGCGGCCCCGGCCTGCTGAGCCAGCGTCTCGATCCGACAGACCGTCGCGTCGTCCGGGATCACCGAGGCGCACCAATAGGCACCCAGCGCGGCGCTCGGTTCGGGTGATCCGATCGGCACCATCACGAGGCTGCGCATCGACGTGGTGCGGTAGGCCTCGGCCGGCAATCGTGCATCGACCTCGATATCCGGAACCACGGCGGTCTGGTCGTTGAGCATCGCCCAGCCGGAGATGCAGGAGGTGAGCGGGAACCGGCGGCCACACCAGAGCGGCTCGATCGCGTCCTCCGCGGCGTAGAAGCAGAACTCGCCCTCGCGCAGGACAACGGCGATCCCGTCGGAGCCGACGATGTCCCGCGCCGTCTCGCGCAGGATGGACACGACGTCCGCGATGGAACGGGCAACCGCCAGGCGGTCGGTTGCCCGCGCCAGCCCATGATCGGGCGGGAAATGGGCTTCTGACATGCCTCGAAACTACGGGACGCGACCCGGATCGTCCACGCCGCGCGTGACGGGCACCGCCGGCGGACCCCGCGCGGGGCCATCCGTGGGGCCGGGTGCTCGCCGCCCGCTTCACGGTGCAATCTGCAGGCGACGCGACCGCGGACGCGGCCCCGGGCGCCGACCTGCGAATGTTGCCGCAGGTTAACAACCGTCCGCCCTCCGTAGTGTGGAGGAATAGTTCTATCGGCCGGCAGCTCTGGCCCAATAATGCGAGATGCTGGGGCTTCGACTGCCCTTGATGTGTGCCAGCGCACGTTTTCTACCGCCGGTTCGGAGCCTTGGCGGGCGCTGTTGCAAAGCTGCACTATCGCGTCGGGCCGTCCTCACGTCCTGTCGTCCGGCACATCCCGATCAACGGGAGATTGAGGACCAGATGATCAAGAAGCTTCTTCTCGCGAGCGCCGCCACGGCCCTCCTGACCGGCGCCGCCTCGGCCGCCGACCTGCCGCGCCGCGCCGCCCCGCCGCCCGTGTTCACCCCGGTACCGGTGTTCACCTGGACCGGCTTCTACGCGGGTTTTAACGCCGGCTACGCCTTCGACGCCAGCAGCCGCTCGAACAACTCCACCTTCGGCGTCCCGGCCCCGTTCGCCGTTCCCGGCACCACCGCCACCTTCCGCAACCGCAGCCAGGACGGCTTCTCCGGCGGCGCGCAGATCGGCTACAACGTCCAGTTCACCCCGGGTTCGGGCGTGGTCGTCGGCATCGAGGCCGACGCCCAGTACCTCGACTTCGGCCGTAGCCGGAACAACGCCTTCGTGAACGGCGCCGTCGCCCCGGGCTACTACGTCACCGACCCGCGCGGCCTGTCGAGCCTCGACTACTTCGGCACCGTGCGCGGCCGCCTCGGCTACGCCTTCGACCGCACCCTCGTGTACGGCACCGGCGGCTTCGCCTACGGCTCGGGCAGCGCCGACCGCTCGTTCGGCGGCTACGCCGGCAACGACAGCTTCCGCACCGGCTACGCCGTCGGCGGCGGTGTCGAGTTCGCCCTCCCCACCGAGTCGTTCCTGAACTTCTTCCGCTCCTCGGCCGTGACGTTCAAGATCGAAGGTCTGTACGTCAACCTGGAGCGCGGCAACCGCAACCAGGGCGCCCTGGTCGTCAACGCCGCCAACCTCGTCCCGGTGGCCTACAGCGCCATCGGTCGTCGCGACGACGAGTTCGCCGTCGTCCGCGCCGGCCTGAACTACAAGTTCGGCTCGTACTAGGACCCGCGACGCTCCCGGCCTCAACGCCGGGAGCCGTCTTGGCCGGAAGTCGTCTTGGCCGGGAGCCGCTTCGGCAGCCCAGCCCGATCAAACCGGCCGCTCAGGTCGTGCAGAACCCCGGGTGCCCCTGGCGCCCGGGGTTCTGCCGTTTTGCTGGATGGCAAGCCGCAGCCTCATCCGCGCCAGGGCGACTCGCGGATCACGCGACAAAAGTTGCCGGCGTGGAAATGCGGCTCCTTGTCGGCAATGACGTCGGCCTTGACGTTGCCGAAGGTCGTCTCCGGCTTGTGCCGGATCCCCTCGTAGAACGCCTGGATGATGTCCTCCTTGAAATGCGGGGTCCGCGGATGCGCCCGCACCACGGCCGAGCGCTCCGCGTCGCTGTAGTCGGCGTAGGTCAGGCCGAGCACGTCCATCTCGACCCCGGCGGTGACCAGCGCGACCACGGGGTGCATGTGCTGCGGGATGCCCGGCGTGGTGTGCAGCGCGATGGCGGTCCACACCGTGTCGATGTCGGCCTGGTCGATGCCGTACCCGCGTAGAAAATCCCGTGCCGCGTTGGCGCCGTCGACCTCGAAGCGGTCCTGCGCGCTGCTGTGCTGTGGGGTCAGCCCCATGTCGTGGAACATCGCCCCGACATAGAGCAGCTCCGGATCGTAGCGCAGGCCGCGCTGCTTCCCTGCCAGGGCGCCGAAGTAATAGACGCGGCTGGAATGGTGGAACAGCAGCGGCGATTCCGTATCCCGGACGCGTTCGGTCACCGCCCGGGCAAGCGTGCTGTCGGGAATCGCGACGTCGCGGATGGGTTGGTCCATGGCCATCACTCCTTGCTGACTGGGAAAGACTAGATCACGCCCTTCGCGTCCGAAGTTGACGGCACACGTTCCAAACGGACAAATCACGCCCGCGACGGACGCGCGGGGGGGCATTATGGAGCGGAGGCTGGTGATCGCCGCGGGACCGGGCGTGCAGATGCTCGACGTCTCCGGTCCGCTGGACGTCTTCGCGGAGGCGAACGTCCAGGCCGGGCGGTGTGTCTACCGCACCGAGATCGTCTCGACCGACACCGCCGTCATCCGGGCCTCGTCGGGCGCGCGACTGCTGGCGGATCGGACTATCTTCGAGGCCGATGCCGGCACCCTCGATACGCTGCTGGTGGCGGGATCGCCGGACGCGCCCCATCGCCGTCCGGCCGCCGCCTTTCTCGACTGGCTGCGGCGCACGGCACCCGCGGCCCGGCGCTATGGGTCGGTCTGCACCGGAGCCTTCGCCCTCGCCGAGGCCGGCCTGCTGGACGGGCGCCGGATCACCACGCATTGGGCGGCCGCCGACGCCCTGGCCCGGCGCTACCCCGCGATCCGGGTCGAGCCCGACGCGATCCAGGTCCGGGACGGCCCGGTCTGCACCGCCGCCGGGGTGACCGCCGGCCTCGACCTGGCCGTCGCCCTCGTCGAGGAGGATCTCGGCCGGGACGTCGCCAAGCGCGTCGCAGCGCAGCTCGTGATGTTCTTCAAACGCCCCGGCGGCCAGTTGCAGTTCAGCCGTCGCGGCGCGACCGAGCCGTCAGGCCGGGCCATCCTCCAGGAAATCCAGCGCTGGATCGCGGCCGCGCCCGCCGAGGATCACAGCGTGGCCCTGTTGGCCGGACGGGCCGGCCTCAGCCCCCGGCACTTCGCCCGCCTGTTCCGGAGCGAGGTCGGGGTGACGCCGGCCGACTGGGTCGAGGCGGCGCGCGTCGCGGCGGCGCGGCGCTGGCTGGAGGCGGAGGGCCTTCCGCCCAAGCAGGTCGCCGCCCTGACGGGCTTCGCCAATGCCGACACCCTGCGCCGGGCCTTCGTGCGCCACGTCGGCATCACGCCTGCCGAATTCCGCAGGCGAAACGGCGCGGGGTGAGCGGGCGGTCATTCGGAAGCGGCTGGTGATCGTCGGACATCAACGCCGATCAGCCGGACATCGTCGGGATCATGCGCCCCCGGCGCGGGAGGTTTTGTCGACATACCGGTGGTCCTCACCGGAGCGCTGTCACAAACCGGCAACAGGGGGATCGCCTTCACGCCGTCGCTTGCAGGCTCGCCACACGGAGCGGAGACGTCTGATCTTTTCTATCGGGATCGAGTGCAAGTCGTGATGTGCGCTGGATCGGTCTTAGATCCAAATTGATGTATATCGCAAAAACTCAAACATCTTGATACTGCTGGCGATAAACGTTCACTTTGTTGTTGCGTTGGAAATTTAATGCGTCCCATGCTTCGCATCGGACTATCAACACCATGCTTGCATCGTGAGGCATCGTCTTATTCTACATTATTGGTGAATTCTTACAATACACTGCGCGAAGAGCGCGGCTTGCACAAGAAATATCAGCATTAACTTTGGTGTCTGGCCCAACAATCACCGGACACACCGTGATCTGACCCAACGTCTTATCGGACAACCCGATCGCGTCGCGCATCAGGAACCGCGAGACGGGCAGGAGGCCGTATCAATAATAAGAACTGATAAAAATACAAAAATAGGGGGGATACACAATGAAAAACCCAATAAAAATCGCTGCCACGGCCATATTATTTCAGATCACACCCAGCCATAGCTTTGCGGCGGGTGAGTATCCGCCGTACGACGGATATTTATTGACCTATTTTACCGGCAATCGGCCCTGGGAGGAGACGTTGAAGTTCTCCTACAGCCTGGACGGCCGCCGTTTCAACAGACTGAACAACGGCAATTCCGTCATTGACGCAAGTCACAGCGAGATGGGCGGCCTCCGCGACCCCTACATCTACCGTGGGCAGGACGGCAATTTCATCATGACCGCGACCGATATGCAGAGCTGGAAGGGTTGGGGAAGCAACCGGGGCATCGTCCTGATGCAATCTCCAGATCTCATTCATTGGAAATCCGCCACCGTCAATTTTGAAAAGCAGTATCCAAATCTGTTCCCCGGCCTCCACGCCGCCTGGGCGCCGCAGGTCGCCTACAATCCGTTGACCGACCGGAACATGGTCTATCTGACCGTCGGATCAAACGATCCCTACAAGGCCTATTACGCCCACACCAACCGAGATTTCACAGCCCTGACAGAGACGCCGCGGCAGCTTTTCTATGCTCGGGACGGGATCGGCTACATCGACTACGACATCAACGAACAAGACGGCAAATATCATATGCTGATGAAGGCGGAGTCATCGCCTCAGGGAAGTACGGCCCGGCTCCGGGTCATCAAGCATGCCGTGTCCGACCATCTGACCTGGGGCTATATCATGCCCTCGCAGGATGAAGTGCAGAGAACCGGCAACGCCGTCGAAGGGCCGCAGGCTTACCGCCTGAACGATGGCAGCGGGTACATCGTCATGTACGACAATTACCTGAATGGCGGCTTCCAGCTGGTGAAGACCACAGATTTCAAGACCTTCACGCCCGTCTCGGGCTCCGACGTCAACCAGCTCTCGCCGCGACACGCTGGTATCATTTCTCTGACGTCCGACGAACTCCACCGCGTACTCGACAACGACACCCATATCACCGTCGAGAACGCGGTGCCTGCCACCGGCACGGGCAGGCAGGTTCAGGCCGCCCCCACGGTCGGAAGCAGCGAGAAGAGGGATCTCGGCACGCTCAAAGCCGACAATGGCTGGGCTTCGGAGATCTGGGGCCTCTCCGCAACCGGACATGTCGCCGTCGGGGATGCCTATACCGACGACCGGGGCGCCGACATGCGCGCCGCGGCCTGGTCGGGCTCGGACCTCTCGCAGAAGCGGGATCTCGGCACCTTGAGGGCCGACAACACCGGCGCCGCGAAGGCCTATGCCGTGTCCAAGGACGGTGGCGTCATCGCGGGCATCGCGGAGAACGCCGACCAGAGGCTGCACGCCATCGTATGGTCGGGGACCAATTGGGCGACCAAGACCGATCTGGGCACCCTGACGTCGAACCAGTCGGGCACATCCGGCGTCTACGCCCTGTCCAATGACGGGCGCGTCGCAGCCGGCGAGTCGAGCGTCGATTCCGGGACGACCCATGCGGCGCTGTGGTCGGGGCGGACCTGGACGACCAAGACCGATCTCGGCACCCTGCGGTCCGACAATACCGGGACGTCCTGGGCCTACGCCCTGTCGAAGGACGGGTCCGTGGTCGGCGGCTATGCGGCTCCCGATCGCAGCGTGGACGTCTATTCGCACGCCACCCTGTGGTCCGGCGCCAACTGGACGACCAAGACCGATCTCGGCACGTTGAAATCCGACAACCGGGGCACCTCGGTGGTGCGGGCGCTCTCGGCCGACGGCACCGTGGCGGCGGGCAGCGGCACGACCGATTCCGGCTACACCCATGCGGCGCTCTGGTCCGGATCGCGCTGGTCGGAGAAGCGCGATCTCGGCACGCTCCGGGCCGACAACAGCGGCTCGTCCTGGGTGCGGGCCCTGTCCGCCGACGGGCGGGTCGCCGGCGGCATGGCGAGCACCAGTTCGGGGTTCGCGCACGGCGTCGTCTGGTTCGGCGACGGCTGGCGCAGCAGGACCGATCTCGGCACCCTGAGGTCCGATGGCGGTGGCGTGTCCGAGGTCCAGGCGCTTTCCGCCGACGGCCGGGTTGCGGCGGGTTATTCCGAGACCGACTCGGGCGATCCCCACGCCGTCCTGTGGAAGATCACCTATCCGGGGACGCCCGCCAGCGGGCCCTCGACCCCGCAGACCCAGCCCCAGGCCCGGGCAGCCGTCCAGGCGTCCACCCCGGCGTCGGGGCAGGCCTCCGCCCCGGCGTCGGGGCAGGTTTCCACCCAGGCGTCGGGGCAGGTCGCCGCCCCGACGACCCCGTCGGCTCAGGGGCAGCCCGCCGCACCGACCCCGGAACCGGCTCCAACGGTCTCATCCGCCCAGGCTCCGGCCCCGGCCCAGACCGCGACGACCTCCGCGCCGTCCACGGACGTTCGGACTCAACTCGTCGATGTCACGAACACGCGCCGGTCGATCGCCCGGCTGCGGTACGACACGTTCTCGGTTCTGGAGATCCAGCGCCAGTCGCTCTCCTATCTGCAGCAGACCTGGTCCTGCAGCCGCGGGAGTCTCTGCTGGTCGGCCAGCGCGGGGATCGTCTCCGACGGCAGCAGCACCGATACGCTCTCGACGCTACCCCTGAGTTACGGCCTGACCGACACCCTGACGGTCGGCGGCCATCTCAGCTACGCGCCCTACCGGGCCCTGCCGTCACCGGCGTTCAACGACAACCGCAACGCTGTCGGCGCGGGGGCCTTCCTCAACTGGAGCCAACCCTACGCGGGGGGTGCGTGGTACCTGCGCACCGCGTTGGCGGCCAGCCAGTACCACGCCGATGTCCGCCGCCTGCAATCCACCGCCACGGAGGCCGGCACCGGCAACGCCCGGATCGGCGGCCTCGCGGGCACGCTGGAGATCGGGCAGTCCCTTCCGGTCTTCGGGGATTTGGTGCTGGGCTGGCATGGCGGGGTCAGGACCAGCCGCGTCACCCGTCAGGGCTACACGGAAGCCAATGTCAGCTTTCCCGTACAGTACGACGGGATCGTCTACCGCAGCACGCTCGCCTTTCTCGGCGCGGATGTTTCGGTGCCGCTGACGACGGGCCTCAGCTGGATCTCGGGGGTCGAGATCGAGCAGGCTGTCCGCAAGCCGACGATGCGGTTCACGGCCCATGCCGACTACATCGGCGACTTCGGCTACAAGGCCGACCTGCGCCGCACCCGAGGCGAGGCGCGTACCGGCCTGGCGTTCGGCCTCGGCAACAGCCTCTCCGTGTCGGCGACCGCCTCCGTGCGGACGACGGCGCTGGGCACCACGGCGATCGGAGGCCTGCTCAGCTTCGGCGGCCAACTCTGACACGCGACGACCCGAACGCCACCGCCGCTCGGGTCGTTCTCCACCGACGGGCCGGTGCGGGCGCGCGCCATGCGCTATCCGGCACGCGTGCCGGTGGATCCGTTGGGGGAGATAGCGTGCCGACGATCTTCGACGCCCACACCTTCGCGCTCACGGCTCACGCAGGTCAGATCGACAAGGGTGGCCAGCCCTACATGCGGCACCTGGAGCGGGTCGCCAACGCTGCGCTGGCCCGGGCCGGTCATGCCCGGCTGGTGGACGGTCTCGACATCGACCCCATGGTGGTGATGCAGGCCGCCCTGCTTCACGACGTGCTCGAGGATACGCCGCGCTCCACCGCGGACCTGCGGGCGGCCGGGTTCACGCCGGAGGTGATCGAGGCCGTTGGGATCCTCACGAAACCGAAGGAACGGACGGCTTATTCCGAGCGGATCACGCAGGTGATCGCGGCGGGCAGTCTTCCGGCGATCCTGATCAAGATGTCCGACAACGAGGACAATCTCTGCCCCTCCCGGACCCTGCCGAACGCCACCTTTCTGCGAGAACGCTACGCGACGGCGTTCGGGCGCCTGAAGGAGGCCGCGGCCGCACTCGGGTACACGGGGCGATGAGGCGCGGCACGCGTAGACCCGGTCCGCCCTGCCCAGACGACGGGTCTTCCCTCAGGCGCACGGACCGCCAGGGCGGCGGCCCCTGGTCGGTTCGCGCTGCGTAGCCGGGTCTGCGGCGGGCGGTCCTCAGACTGCCGGAGGCGTCGCTGCGTGGGCCGCGCCGTTCTCAGCCGCCGCCGATACCCGTCCTGACCTTACCGGTCCCCGCACAAGCCGGGCAGGCCTCACCCGCGACCTTGCCGGAACCGCTGCATTCGCGGCACAGGTTCTCGCCGGTGCCGGGGGCGTCGGGGGGTGCCTCGTCGCCGGGTTTCACGGGGTCTGGCTCACCCATCGGCTTCTCCCTGGATAGGAAGGAAACCGAGGGGCGCCGACACCGTTCCCGCCGCCTTCGCCCACCGGGCGAGCCGGTTTGCCCGCTCGGTGGGCGAAGGCCGCGAGAGCAGGCTCGGATCCGGGTCGTCAGCCTTGGGTATTGCTCATCCTGCCCTGCATCTGCGTCAGCTGCGCGATGTGCAGGTTGATCAGAGGCAGCGCGCCGCGGGCGATGCGGCGCAGGCCGGGATCCTCACCCGACTGCGCGTAGGAGCCGTGAATGTTGAGCGCTTCCCGGTGGCCCTGCAGCGCGTTCGCCACGAAGGTGGCGTCGTATTGCGGGCCCGGCGGCATCGCGGTGAGCTGGGACAGGATCTGCGCCTTCTGCGCGTCGGTCGTCATCCCCTGCGGTGGCGGGGCGACCCCGAGCAGGCCGCCGGCCGCGCCCGTGGCCGTACCGACCGCCGCCCCTGCTACGGCGACCGGGGCAGCGACGAGGCCGCCGAGGAGGCCGCCGGGACCCACCGGCGCACCGGCGCTCGGCGCCGGCGCCACGCCGCCGGTGTAGGCGTTGATCTTGCGGGCCAGGTTCACCTGTTCGACCACCTCGGCGCGGGAGAACTTCTTGAGCGCCGGGTTTCGGGTCTTCTCGTGCGCGTCGCGGGCCGTGTTCTCCAAGAACAGGCCGCCGGTGGTCGCCATCTGGAGGTAGACGCCCGACGGGATCGCGCCGGACGGGGTGACTTGGGCGACAGCGGTACGCGTGATTGCGAGGGCGGCCGTGGCGCCCAGCATCGTGGTGAGGACTTCGCGACGGTGCATCATGAGAAGGCTCCGGGTCGTGAGAGAGGACACCGAGGCGCCAGAGGTCGCTTGAGGTGCCATCCCGCGAACCGGACGGCTCAGCCCAAGTTTCCCGCAGGAAGAGCGATGAGACAAACCGCCACGCGATGCGGACCAGCGAGACGGGGCGGGCGGCCCAGCCCGACAATCGGCCGGCGTATCCCGCACCACCGCCGTCGCGGCGAGGAACCGCTCCGCCGCAATGGCGAACGCCCCGGAAGCGGTTGCTTCCGGGGCGCTGCCGACCTCGCGACCATGCTGATAGGACTGGGGACTCGAGGTCGAGTGACGTCCGGGGCCTCCCTGGTGAGTGGGCGAATCACAGGGCGAAGAGCGAGGCTCCGCCCACCGAGTTTCCCGGCGCGCACGCCGGGGGATGAGTTCAGCGGCTCTGAGTCTTGGATTCGACGCGCTCGCTCACGCCGAACCGGTATCCGCGTCGGCGGCGATGGCTCTAGAAGGAGCCGAACTTGTAGTTCAGGCCAGCGCGGACGACGGCAAACTCCGTGTCACGGCGCAGCACGGTCGGAGAGACAGGCACGAAGGTGACGCTGTTGCCCAGGGCGACGCCAGGGCTGAAGACGCTCAGTGAAGTCACCCCGTTCGATGCGAAGATCCCGTTGTTCTGATTGCCGCGATCGAGGTTGACGTACAGACCTTCGACTTTGAAGGTCACGGCACTCGAACGGAAGAAGTTCAGGAACGAGTCGGTGGGCAGCGCGTATTCGAAGCCGCCACCGACGGTCCAACCCGTCTTGAAGTCGTCGCGGCTGCTGTTCGGCAGGCCGAAATCACGGCCGCCGCCCGCGCCGTAGGCGAACCCGCCGGTGCCGTACACGAGCACCCGGTCGAAGGCATAACCCAGGCGGCCGCGCACGGTGCCGAAGAAGTCCAGGCTCGCCAGACCGGACGGGTTGAAGATCAGGGTCCCGGGCGCGGCGCCGCCACCGCAGGTGCCGGTCGCGGGGGTGGAGACGCAGTTGCGGTTCCGGTCCCGGCCGAAGTCGACGTACTGGGCGTCAGCCTCGAAGCCGATCACGACACCCGACCCCGGCGTGAATTGATAGTTGTAGCCGACCTGGCCGCCGCCGGTGAAACCTTCCTGGGACCGCTGGCCCGAAAAGCCAATGAGCGTGCCACCGGCAGCCGGGAACAGCGGGCTGGCCCCGGGGGCGATGCCGACGCCGAGATTATCCTGCCGGCTGCTGGCATCGAAGCCATACCCAGCATTGATACCGAAATACGCCCCCGTCCAGGTGAACACCGGCACCGGTGTGAAGACCGGGGGCGGGGCCGCTCGGCGCGGTAGATCCGCTGCCGATGCTGTTGCCGTGAGCGCCGTAAGCGCGGTCAGAATGACCGAAATCTTTTTCATGACCCTTCTTGCCCCTCGAAATACCCCGAACGGGCAGGAACGTAATCAATAAAAACCAAACGTGATGTATCCAATTCGCAACACCAAGAATTCGATTTTATCGATTTCTTCAATCTGGCATATATCCGGTGCACCATGCCGTCGATAGGATATGAAAACAGCATATCCGCGGATTCTTTGCGGCATGCTCATCCAGAGATGGGCCGGACCCCGATCGGCATACGATGTGCCCTGCCGATCCGGCGCGCGCGCCGGCGATCGACCGATCAAACCCTGAGACGATGGAGCGGATGCGTGTCGCGGTGAAGGAGAACGGCGCGCAGGGCGCGTCCGATCGGCATGTCGAAGCGATCGCCGGCAGGTCGATCGGCGCTGCAATCCTCTGGCGGCCGGCCGCCCGGATCATGCACCGCCCCGAGGGCGACGACCGCGGCACATCCTGATGCGACAGCCCTATTCCCGGTAACCCGGCGGATGCTTGCCGCGCCGCATCCATGCGGGCGCGGTCTGGTGCCGACCGCCGCTCCGGGCAACGGAGCCGTGGCGGCTAATCAATATTGGTACATTAACGAAATATTAACGATTTAATTAATGTTAATGAACCGCCGCCGTTTCGACACCGGACACATGCCTGTCCAGGACGCGAAATCGCGCTTCCTGAAGAGCGGCAGATGTCGCCCCGAGGCATAGGCAACCTGGGGAAGAGCGGAGCGGGAGGGAGACATGGGGGCGATCATTATGGCGGCACCGCTCGCCGGCCCCAGCGCCGAGAGCCGTCGGAGTACAGTGCTGCACATCCTGCTCGGTCTCGGTTGGGCCGGGCTGTTCGCCTATTGCGGCGCCTATCTGGACACGGATCTCCCGCTCCAGACGTCATCGGTTCAGTCCGTCGGGGAACCGCTCATCGCTCAGCCCGATGACCTGTCCCGGCCTGTGATGGCGCTTGCGGCACCCGAGCCGGCCGGGGCCGTTGCGGCACCCGATGCCGGGGCGCCCCTCGCATCGCCGATCATCGCAACGCAACCGGTCGCACCGCCGGCGACGCCCCGTTCGGCCTCGGCCGGGTTCGCCTATGTCGGGACCTGGGGGCCCACTCCAGATGCCTGCAGCGCCCCCGCGCGCCGCAAGGGCTACGTCCCGGCGACGTTCACGCCCGATCGGGCCCAGGCCGGCGACACCATCTGCAGCTTTCGCGGCGCTCATCGAACCGGCAATGCCTGGGCCATGGCGGCCGATTGCGGCGCCCGCGACCGCCGCTGGTCCTCGCAGGTCCGCATCGCGGTGAACGGCGATCGCCTGACCTGGACGAGCGCCATGGGCACCTCGACCTACGTCCGTTGCGCGCGTCGCGCTGGTTAGAGCGCTCGCCCGCGCAGTGGATACCGGTTCGGCGAAAGGGCGCAACTCCAGCCGGCACGAAGACAACGCCGCCCCGTCACCGGAGCCGGTCGGCCCGAGCGGCAACAGGGCTTGGCAATAGGGCTTGGAATGCCCCGCACCGCGCGGGCCCCGCAGCGCGCGGCCTCCAATCCGCGCGAACCGGCTCCCGGTTTCACCGTCATGCGCGATGACGACAGCGGGAGGGCGCCGATTTCGGAGCCGTGCAGCGTATCCACCGCGAATGCTTGTAGAAACAATCAGCACAATCGTTATCGCATTGCCTTGTGACGTTCGACAGCACATTGTGCCGATTCTTCAAGCACAGGTGCACACCGTGGACGAAACCGTCGAAACGATCGAGCGTGGGGCTCCCGACTACATCGAACTGACGGCGGGTCTCGTTTCCGCCTACGTCTCGAACAACCACCTGCAGCCGGGCGAGATTGCCAGCTTGATCGCCAACACGCACGCCGCGCTCGCGGGGCTTGCCCATAGCGGCGCCCCCGAGGCACCGGCGGCCGACAGGCCGACCCCATCCCAAATCCGGAAGTCGATCACCCCCGATGCACTGATCAGCTTCGTCGACGGCAAGCCGTACAAGACGCTGAAGCGGCATCTCAACGGCAACGGGATGACGATCGAGCAGTACCGGGAGCGCTACGGCCTGCCGCGGGACTACCCCTCGACGGCCGCGAGCTACTCCGAACAGCGCTCGGCCCTCGCGAGGAGCCTCGGTCTCGGCCAGCAGCGCAAGAAGGCGGCCCCGAAGGCCGAGGACCTCACACCGACAGCTGCGGAGAAGCCGAAGCGTGCCGGGCGGCCGCGGAAGACCCAGGAGGCCTGAGGCCGGGCAGGGATCTGCCCGCCCCCTCCGGCGATCCTGATCTCCTCACAGATCGCGGCGGTCGAGCCTGACCGGGCTCCCGCTTGCGAGCACGCCAGTCGTCGTGCCGCACCCGTTCACGCACGGCCGGCGCGCCCGCACCGAATGCCCGGGCGACCGCTCTGCCAGGCAGCCCTCAGGCGACGCTCACCGGCACGCGGTGCCATGCCGTGCCGAGATAGCCCTTGTAGTTCCAGGTCACGTCGGGGTCGGCAGGCTGTGTCTGCCCAGCCTCGTCCCACGCCCGTACCACCAACGTGCGCTCACCGGAGGGCAGGTCGAGGTCGATGATCCAGAACGTCCAGGCGAAGGGCGACGCGGCGTCATGCTCGAGCGAGGCCTGGGCCCAGGATCGCCCACCATCGCCGGAGACGTCGACACGCACCACGGCGCGGTCACCCGACACCGCGTAGCCGCGGATTCTGGTCGTTCCGGCCCTCAACGCGGCGCCGCGCAGCGGCTCGCAGATCACCGCGTTCAGCGGCATGGTGTTGATGGTGTGGCCCTTCGCCGGGTCGGCCGTCTCCGCGGTCACATCGGCCGGGAACAGCTTGTAATCGCTCGCCTGGATCGGGTTGTCGGAGGGGTGGTCCTGAACCGTGATGCGCTTGAGCCATTTCGGGCTCCGCACCCCGGCGTAACCCGGCACCACGGCCCGCAGCGGGAAGCCGTGCTCCGGCAGGAGCGTCTCGCCGTTCATGGCGAAGGCCAGCAGGGTTTCCGGCGCCAGCGCCTTCGCGAGCGGAATCGAGACGCCGTAGGGATGCCCCTCGACCATGTCGTGGCTCTCGAACGCGACATGCAGGGCCGCGCCCTCTTGGATCCCGGCCGCGCGCAGCACATCCCCCAATCGGATTCCGGTCCAGTCGGCCGTTCCGATGGCGCCGCCGTCCCACGGATCACCGGACACCGGTGCGACCGCCCCCATGTCGGCGCGGCGATTGCCCGCGCATTGCATCGTCGCGGTGACGACGACGTGCGGAAAGTGCGACTGCACGTCGTGCAGCGACAGATCGAGGGGCGTCGGGACCGCACCGTCGACGCTGATGCGGGCCTCATCCCCGACGATCGCCGGCAGATCTCCGTGGGAGCGCACGTAGAACGCATCCGCCGGCGTACGGTAGGCGGCGCGCAGCCGGACCAGCGGTGGCTCCGCGTTGTAGGGCGCATCCCCGTGAACGATCAGGCGTGCCTTTCGCTCGGCGAACGTCGACATGCAGCTTGTACCCCCTTGATGCGAACTGGGAACGCCTGGGCTCATGGAGCGTAGCGCTACGAGAACGGAGGCGCGCACCATGATTCAGGCTGATACCCCGATGCCCGGCGAGGATCCGGGCGCGTTGATCGAGGATCCGTCCCGCCTCGACGAGATCGAGCCGTCCAAGCCCACCGTGCCCGAAGAGGACGACCCCGAGGTGAAGGACACCGAGGTGCAGCCGACCTGATCTCGGCCGCCCAACCCCGTCCGAAGGCCGATACGAAGAGCGCCGCGACCATGATCGACCCGAAGCGCCCAGAGACCGATCCCGCCCAGGCAGAGCCGGGGGAGCGTGGCTACGAGAACCTGCCGGTCCGCGGGACCTCGCAAGGCCCACGCTCCCTCGGCGCCTCCGAGCCCGGGGACATCGGTGCGCCGCGAAACGACGAGGCGAAGCGGGTGGCCGAGCAGGGCGACACACGCTCGCCGGTCGAGCGCGCCGGGCATGAAGCGTTCGACACGGCGAAAACGGACACGCAGCGGCGAACGTGACCGGGCGGGACGCCGGATTCCCGGTGGCCGGATCCAGCCCACCGGCCACCGTGGAACCGGCCGGATCGTCAGTACCGGACGTTGGAGAAACCGTTTCCGCTTCGGCCGATGACGCTCTGGATGACCTCCTTGGTCGAGGGGCTGATCCCGCCATCGCTGCGTAGGCGCCGCCCGTCCGCCCGCTCAACGCGATCGAACTCCGGACCGCACCGCTCCAGCGCAGGGCGGATTTTGGAGGCCGGGTTCACGCCGCGTTGCGCCTCGGCGCCCTTCATCTCGAACCTGAGGCAGGACGCCAGATACCCCTTCACGTCATCGAACGCCGCGGCGTGCGCGCCCGACGTCAGGGCCACGAAAAGCAATGCGGATCGGATGAGCATCGGACACTCCGGCAAGGCTCGAGGATGGCCAAGGCTCGAGGATGGCCAAGGCTCGAGGATGGCCAAGGCTCGAGGATGAGCAAGGCTGGATGATGCCGTCAACGCACGACGAGAGCATTCGTCGCCGGCGTTTCAGGCCCGCGCACGCCGTCGGCGAAGGAACGCCACAGCCCCCGCGGCCAGGATCACGCTGAGCCCGGCATTCACCTCCGGCGACGGCGCTCCGCCGGAGGCGCCTCCAGCTCCCCAACCCGCCCCTGCCCCGCTGACGGCGCTGAACGCGAAGACGGGGTCTTCGGAACCGCGGAGCGCGGCGGTGAAGGACATCGTCCTGCTTCCCCCGGCGCCCGGGGGCGACGTGGAGGACGGATCTGCACCGGTCACCGGGGCAATGGCGGGAAGCAAGCGGAGAATGCCGGCGGACAAACCGGGGTTCTGATCGGCCACGCCGGAATTGCCGCCGCCGCCCGCCGCATGAGCGCACAGGCAACGTCCGACCTCAGTAAAGTAGCATATCCCTACGTAGTCCATTGCCAATACTCAAGTTACGCAACGTAAATACATTGACCTTCAGAGGGGTCATTGGCAATTATTTATTGTGGTTAATAGCACTCAATCACAGATAAAACATGCAGTTAAGATTATAGCCAAGCTTCGAGCATCTGGGGCTCTCGTTTCACTTCGCATGGTGCCAGATCCCACGCGACCCGCTCGGGCCGCGCCCCCACGCGTCAGCGACCCCGCCCGCGACATCCGACGTGCCCACGGGTGCCGGAAGGGCGAGCCCGGTTGTCTTGCGATCGGAACCGGCTCCGCGCCGCGGCCCCCGCCGCCCACCGCGCGCACTCGAAAGCGACGCGACGAGGGAACCAGATCATGGGCGCGGCGGGTCGTGGATCGCTTTGACCAGACTCGCCGAATAGACTGTCCTTATCTGGCGTTTAGACTTTTTTAACTATGATAATCGACATTCGTTGTGGTCCATGGTCCTGGATCAGCAATCTTCAGCCCGCCCGGTTCGCCGGTGCGGGCTTTTTGATGCCCCGCGCCCGGGCGTTTGCCCCGGGGTGGCGGGGAGGCTCCTGATCAATCCAGAACCATGAGCGATGCAAGCAGGAACGCCATCTCTATCGCCAGCATCATGGCGATGATGCGAATGACAGACCGATCCTTCGCATTGTCGAGGTGATCCGAGCGGTCATCGGCCATGGTTGGGATCCCCATCCACGAAGCAGGCTATAGCCGCATTGGCCGCACGCTTTATCATGGATTGGAAACGCAACGGTTCGGCGAATATTTTCACGCGCCGAGATAGATCTGGCTACGCAGCCAACGCTAAGGATCGCTGAACCCTCGGCGCCGCATTCCCCGCTACGGTTGCCACACGCGCAGCAGGTACCCGCCGGCCAGCACGATGATGGTGAGGGTCACGGCCGAGACCGCAAATTTCCTGGCCGCCTCCGATCCCAGATCGACGCCACGACGACGGCTTCGGGGCCTCAGGACCACGACCTTCGGATCGGAGAGCGGCTGGGTCGAACGCTCGGGTCGCCGATGCTTGGATCGCCCCATACGCATGGTCGCCTCCCTAACGCCGCTTCGTCGCATCGAGAGCTTGCGTCAGGTGCGCCACGACGTCATCGCCCTCGGACGCGGTCGAGCCGAGGTCGGCTGCAACCTCAGCCTCCGCGACACGCTTGGCCACCTCCATCAACACATGCTCCACAGGCGGCGGCCAGGGCGTCCCGTTGTCGAGAAGCATCCGGGCGGCCCTGACCAGCATGGTGAACTGCTCCGGCGGGATCGTGATCCCGGCCGCGTTCTGCTCGAGGATGCGGTCGGCGATCGCCGTCGCGAGCCTGGCCACCTCGGCCACCTTGTCGGGTTCAGTGTGGGAGCCGGTCACGTCGGGAATCCCGTTGTCTCACGAGCCCAGGGGCCGCCGACTCGATTGCGTGCCGGTCTCATGCCGGCGGCTTGCATAGGTTGTCCCGGAACAGGGCCCATTCCTCGCAGATGCGACCGTCCGAAAAGCGACAATATCCGATCTGGCCGCCGACGCCGTCCCGGATCTCCGTCGTACCGCCCTGTTTAGCGCAGTTCACGGACGAGGGGTTCGCCAGCGCGACCCGGACGCCGGCGCTGCCAGCCTGGCTTGTCCCCGCGACCAGGCAGACACCTGCGGCTGCAAGCAGAGATTGAGCGATCACGTCAGTTCAGCCCTTCGCCTTCCGGTACACGGTGCGGCGCTTCATGGAGCGCCTCCGATCCTATCACGGTCTCAAGCCCCGTTGATCTACGCTCACTGTGCCCGCTGCAACCCTGAGGATCAACGTCGATGGGAAGACGGCCGCACGCCTCTGGATAAGCGAGAGGCCGGGCAGGTCGTCATGAGAGGGCCGCCCGGTTGGTGCGGGCGGGGGAAGCTGCCGTTTCCGGCCGCCGCCGAGGAACACCCGCGGCGCCTCGCGCCTTGCAGCAGGAGACCCGGCTACCGCACATCAGGCCCGACTCCGCATGATCCGCTCCTCGATCGTCGCCCTTCTGATTGTCGGAGGCCTGATCTTGCCCGGCCGTGCCGCCGACGCGCAGCACGGGTCCGACACGCTCAAGCCGATGCTGCAATCCGATAGCTTGGTCTTCAACGGGTTCACGCGGTCGAAGGATGGCCGATTGTTCTCGCCGTTCCAGCGCCAGTCGAAGGGCAAGGGCATTGAACTCGGCGAATGGCGGGACGGTCAGCCGGTGGCATTCCCCGACGCGGGCTGGAACGCGTGGAAGCCCGGTGACGACCCGGCCAAGGCCTTCGTGGCGGTCAACGCGATCCGGATCGGACCGGACGGCGACCTCTGGGTGGTCGACAAGGGCGCACCCGGCATGGGCGAGGTGCCACTCCCGGGCGGCCCGAAGCTCGTGCAGATCGACCTGGCCACCAACGCCGTGCGCCGGGTCTATCCGCTGCAAGCCGCAACCACCGACCGGAGCTTCATCGACGATTTCCGGTTCAACGGCCGCAACGTCTACCTGACGGATGCCGGCCAGCCTGGGCTGATCGTGCTCGATCTCGATACAGGCGCCTTGCGGCGTGCGCTCGACGGGCACTGGTCCACCATCGCGCAGCGGCCGCTGACCGGCCAGGGCCGCACCTTGCGGGACGACACAGGCAAGCTCCTGTTCATCCACGCCGACCAGCTCGAAGTCTCTCCCGACGGCAAGACCCTGTATTACCAGGCCTGCACTGGCCCGCTCTACAGCATCGAGACCCGCTATCTGGACGATGCCGGCCTGGCCGACGCCGAGCGGGCCAAACACGTGACGCTGTTCGCCGCCACCGTAGCCACGGGCGGGACCGCGATCGACGCGGACGGGACGATCTACGCCAGCGATACGGACGGGCTGCGTATCCTCAAAATCGCCCCGGATGGGCGCATGAGCACGCTCGTGGAGGATCCGCGCCTGGTCTGGGTCGACGCGATGTGGATCGACGAGCAGGGCGGCCTGTGGATTCCGGCCGCGCAGATGAACCGCACGCCGGCGATGAACGGTGGCGAGGCCTCGGCGGTGAAATTCCCGACGACGATCTATCGGATGCAGATCGACGCCAAGCCGCTGCGGAACTGATCCGCGTTCGAGCCCCCGGGCGCAGGCCTGGGCGCTCATCGGCGCGCCGCGGCATGCGGTCGGGAGCTGCCGCGCTGCGGGCAGGCGCCGGGCCGTGCGCACGTGTTCGGTCCGCGCGCACGTGTTCGAACGGAGGGGGCGTTGAGAGCCGACCGACACCCGGCCGCGTTCCGCCGGATCTTGCCGGCAGGTCCTGCGTCCGGAAGCGGGGGGCTCATGCGGATCGGGCGGATCGCCGGACGCGGTGGCCAATCCCATGGTGACGGGGTCCCGCCGCCCGCTTGCAAATCGCAAATGAGCGGTTAAGCTCGAATGCGTAAGTAGTGACGAGGGGCATCGCCATGAAAACCGTACACCCGCAGAACGAGAGGCTTCCTGCACTGCCGATCCACGCCGCGATGACAGTCAATCCATCGTACGAGGATGAGGTTCATCAGGACCGGATGCGCCGTCTGCACAATGCGCGCGCCAGCCAGCGCGCAGCGCGATACCACCGCATCCATCGCGCCGCCTCGATCTGACGGCGGCGCTTCCTGTTCCGCTTCCGCGGGGCTGAAGACGAGGACATACGGCGCCTCCGGGACGGCATCGTCCTGGGGGCCGGCCCGCTCTGGGGACCTGGGTTCGAGGCGCACGCCTGAGCCGTCTTCGCACCGAAGGCGCGCCCGCCGCAGCTCGGTCGACGCGCCGGAACCGAAAGCCTTTCACAGGGCCAGATCAGCGGCTTACGAGCCCGACGAAGGGTCGAACCGCTTCACGTTCCACCCAACCCGCGCGCCGAAGCGGCGCCGTGATCCGACGATCGCCGTTGCGCCCATGCCGGAGCGCCGGTGCGACGGTGGCAGTTGTCGGAGCGCGTTCACCCTCACCCGCACAGACACGTCGGGCCGACGCTCCGACGAGCTCAGCAGGCAGGATGCTGAGCCAGGGTGCGGCCGGCGAATCGTTCGGACACGCCAGGGCCGGCAACGACGGGGACGACCTCCGCCCCGGGGCGCCGGGCTCGTACGCTGCGTGAACTGGCGCAGGCGACGCTCGACCGCCTCCAGAAAACGCCTGGCGACCCCGGTTGGGCTCGAACCAACGACCTGCCGCTTAGAAGGCGGCTGTTGCGGCCACCTAAGCCGTTGCCGGCGTGTTCTTTTTTATCGCGTTGTCGTTGCCGTGTTGCGTTGGTGTTGCTGGCTCGATTGCACCAAGCACAGAAAGCTCGCCCGCAGTGACTGCCCGGCGGTCCATTCGCCCAGCCCTGAACAGGTGCCCATAGACGCGCTGGGTGAACTCGGAAGACTCGTGCCCAGCCCATTCCGACACCTGCCCGATCTTCGCACCTTCATCGATCCACAGGGACACGGCAAAGTGGCGGAAGCTGTGCGCCGTCCATCGTGGAGACCCATCGGCCGCCACGATGCCGAGGACGATCTGTAGGGGCCCGAGCTGCCGATTGACGATGTTCGGGTAGCCAATTGGTGTCCCGGTCTCCGAGGGGAACACGAGACCACCCTCCCCTGCCGTCCTTGCCCGCCAGTTCGCTAGGATCGTTGCGAGTTGGGGGCCGATTGGCACGCTGCGCAGCGCAGCCGCCGTCTTCACTGTGTCCCGAACGTTGTAGCGGTCGACTCCCTCGCGGACCTGCAGGTGCTCTGACTCAACGCTCGTCCAGGATAACCCGCGTGCCTCACCAATCCGCAGACCGGCGAGGGCCATCGTGGCAAGAAGCGGCCGCAGCCACGGCGTAGGGCGGAAGGTCTGAACCACCATCTCCGGGTGCCGCACGCGGAAGGCACGCGCCTCCCTTATCGGATGCTCAGCCGAGATGCGCTGAACCTCGACAATACGAGCTCCCTCCCCTTGTCGTTCGCGAGCGATCAGAAATAGCGCTTCGGTGTCCGCGGCCGCGGCAAGCATTGCCCTGACGACCTCACGCTCTGGGATTCGGATCGTCTCCTCGACCTCACGGATCTCCGCGCGCCGGGTCTTCCGCCGGCTGCGAAGCGATCGAACCGGATTGGTGTGGGCGAGACGCCGGCGGATCGCCTCATCGAAGACAGCACCCAGCACGATCCTGGCACGCCGGCACGTATCGTCGGTCCGCCCCTCGGCCTTAAGCCGCTCGAGCCAGTCGCCGATGTCCGCCGGGTGTAGCTTCGGAAGCAGCCGCGAGCCCAGGTACGGCTTCACGTGGCCACCGTAATAGACACGGTAATTGTGCAGCGTAGCACCCGCAGCCTTGTCCGCCTCCAACGCCGAGAGGAGCAGCGCATAGGCGTCATTCACCGTGCTTGCTTGGCGATCCGGAACGTGGGTGCCAGCGGCAACCTCAGCCTTCGCACGGGTGAGGAAGGCGTCCGCATCGCGTTTGCGGTCGAATTGCTTGAACCGGCGCTTTCCGCCGCTGTCGATATATCCAGCCAACCAGACGGCTTTCCCGCTGGGGAGCGTTCGCTTTCGGATTGAAGCCATTCCATGCCTCCTGCGTCGATGTCATATCGGCCGCGGCAAGCGTATCACGCTTCTTTCAGAATTTTCCAGATAGCGCTTGACGCTCTATCGGAATGATCCTTATTGTCGGTTTGTGCGATGGCGCTCTTTCGTGACCTAATCAGGACAATCGCTGAAGCCGAAGGCATCAGCGAGATGACCGTGACAGGCGTTGGCCAGTATCTTCGCGATGCCGGCCTGATCTCCAAACACGGCCGCGGGCGAGCCGCAGCGCAGATGACCATCGAAGATGCAGTACACCTACTCATTGGCGTAAATGCATCTCCTCTGGCGAAGGAGGCGCCGAATGTGGTGCGATCGTTTTCAGAACTATGCGACGTCGAAGAAGTTTACCCAATCTTTGATGACGGAGATAATCTGAGCCTGGCCCTTCATAAGCCTAAAAATGCTATATCGTGCCTGCGTTCTATACTCGAACTCTATGCCGGGTCAGATGAGGATCGCGGTTTGATAGCAGGGCACAATCTAACAGTGACATTCAGACAGCCCCGCCCAGGTCTTTACCTCTGGCTTGGATGGCAGTCGAATAACGATGAAGAACCAGATGAGCCGACCTGCATCCTTCAATTCAATTCGCAAAAACGAATCGAAGAACAGGATAAAGTTTTCGGCGACAGAACCGACGCGACTACCATAACCGAAGTGACATTATCTGCCGTCGGAAAGACCGTACGCAACTAGGAGACTCCAGGTATGACAACGGCTGCAACGCGCCACTCTGGCGCGAACGATACCGGCTTGCCTCTTGCCCAGGATCTGATGTCCGGGGCCGGTGCCATCGCACAGTTCATGTTCGGCGATGACGCCGAGGCAAACCGTCGGAAGGTCTACCACGCGGCCGACAAGCTTGGGCTGCCCTGCTTCAAGATCGGCGGCACTCTGTGCGCCCGGCGTTCAACGATCTTGAGCTGGATCGAACGGCAGGAGAATGCCGCATGAAGGCCGCCGGTACAGTCCGCGGAGATCGCAGCATCTACGCTGGCAGGTCCCTCCTCGGAACTACTCGCAGCACCACAGGCGGCGTCATGGCCTTCGATGCCGATGGCAGGATCATCGGCACCTTTCCGAATGAGAAGGCTGCTGCTGCCGCTCTCGATCGGCCATTTTGCCCCGGAGGTGGATCATGACGGCGATCGTCCTTCCCTTTCGGTACGCCCGCCGTCTGCCGCAGATCAGAAAAACGGCGGCCTACATGGCAACGGTCCCTGCCAATCATGCAGAAGGCCACCTTCGCGAACAGCTCCGGCGTCTCGAAGAGGGGCTCCGCAAGAAGGGGGTTGCTGAGCCACTCATCCGGGCCGAGGTCGGATCATACGAGGGTGCAATTCGTGCACATCTCTGGCGCCTCCTAATCAGCCAAGGAGGTGCAGCGTGAGCAAGTCCAACAAGACTGGCCGCTCTAAGGGTGAGGGTAGGTACATCGCGCTACGGCATTGGCTGTACGACAGCTGTGCTTGGCATTCGCTTTCGGCGGGTGCTCGTGCCGTCTACCTCATGCTCCAGCGCAGGTACGCTGGTCCCGGCAGCAACAACGGAAGCATCCCGCTTTCCATTCGTGAGGTGGCTGACGAGTTTCATGTTGGGAAGAGCACCGCTCATGGTTGGTTCGTGGAACTCCAAGAGCGTGGCTTCATCGAGGTGGTGATCCGGGGCACATTCTCCCGCAAGGACCGACGTGCCACGGAATGGCGGCTAACTGAATATGTATGCGACTCGACGGGGGAGTTGCCGTCCAAGCTGTTCATGAGGTGGCAACCCGGAAGCAATTTCACAGTTCGCCCTCAGGTACACTCGGTCCTCCCTGGCGAACCAAACGGTACCTGTAGGCGAACCGTACACCTACAAAAGGTGGCTCACGGTACCTGAGGCCGAACCGTCAGAGCTGAAAACTTACGTCCACGGTTCGGCTGCAGGTACACTGTATAGTCTACCAGTCCCCGGAGGGATCGCCTGAGCGTTCCCGATGCACGCCGACTGCCGAGTCTACCAAAAATCCCGAGACCATCCGCTCCGACGGCGTGTGCTGCGTATTTGTGGTCCATTGGAACCAAAACGGCCGAGGAAGCCCCTGCCAGGGCCCCTCAGCCTGATCACGAACCCCAGGAACGAAATTCGATGACTGAATCAGCCTGTACCACAGAGCCTGCACAATCCGGAGATGATGCGCCGAAAAGACGTCGAACGGTTCTGATTGGCGCCGCCATTCCGCCGACCGGCATGTTCGAGCGGCCGATATCTTATCCATCAGCGCGACCAACGCAGCGGGATGCTCATCTGATTGGTCTTTGGTCGATGAAGGGACGCCGATGATGTGGCGACTCTCAATCCTGCTCACCGTCGCGCTGCCCATGCTGTGGGCTCGGCGTCGCCTATGGCCCTGGTGGCTGGAGGTGCTCACTCGCTGGGACCGCCGCGCTGCCGGTCATGCGGAGGCCCGTGCCGATAGGGACGCGGAGATCGCCCATCTGGAGCGCGCTGAATGCCGTCTCGGCCGAGCAATCTGCGCTGTTCGTGGATCCTGAATCAAATCGCCCATGCCGGTTCGGTTTGGGCGGCCGCCATATCGCATCATGGAGGTCGGACAGATGAGCGGCGTTCGCATCACCCGAAAGGTAGGAATTGCAGGTGAGCGTGATCACCGCGCAATCGTCAGCACCATGATGGTGAATGGCAGGCCTCAGGTCCGCCTCCGCCTCCGGGCAGGCGCCGGTGAGTCATCGAAGGCTACTGATCGGATTGAACTCACGGTAGCTGGCGCCGATGCGATGATGGCGGCGATCCGATCGGCCATTGAGGCGGCCGAGCTGGATTCAGCTTCCGACGACATCCGCCGTCCGATCACTCGTTCGCCTGGAGGCTGACGCCTGCGTCAAGCGATTCGGCAACTCTGCCCTCCTGACGCGGTTGCCCGGTGCCACCCTGAGGAAAACCGCATGTCCGAGAACAGCCACAACCAGTCGGCCAAGGCGCATAAGGCCGAAGAAGTGCAGGCGGCCGGAAGTGCAGAGGCCGGGGCCGGTCATTCCGAGGTGCCCGAGGGCGGCAAGGCTGAATCGCCGACCAATAGCAAAGGGCATCCGAAGCAGGCGGCTTCCACCGCGGCTACCGACAACTCCCCGGAGGCCGGCACTTCGTCCGCCACCGCCGGCAAGGCCGAGAAGCTGGCGGCGGCTGAGGATGCGGCGATGACGAAGGAGCAGCACGGCCGCGGGCGGCGCAAGGCGGAAGAAGCCTGAGGCAGCTATCCAGGAGATGACGGCCATGGCCGATCTTGCCGCCCACGGGGCAACCTTCGCCAAGGCCGTCTCGAGTTTCGGATCGGGAGCTCCGGCGATCCTCTGCCATGACGATGCCGATGGCTTGTCCGCGGGCGCCATCCTGGTGAGAGCTTTTGAAAGGGCTGGCCGCGGCCCCACCCATGTCCGAGTGATCGGTCGTGGAGAGTCTGCTTGGTCGACGGCGATCCACGATGAGCTCGCACCGCTCGCCCCTGGTGGCATCGTGGTGACCGATCTCGGCGTGCAGGCCGGCGCCATCCTGCCCAGCGTGCCCACGATCCTGGTGGATCACCACGTGCCCCGCTCAATGCCCGGCGAAGCTGAGGCCGCGGTGATCAGCGGTCATGCGGATGCGCCGATCCCGACCTCAAGCCTGTTGGCCTATTCCTGCGCGTCCTCACTTGGGGAGGCGGACGATTTGGCTTGGCTGGCCGGGATTGGGCTCGTCGGCGATCTCGGGGAACGGGGAGCGAGTGCTGATTTCCCCGATGTGATGGCGCCTATCAAGAAGGCGCACACGGCCAAGGCCCTGCGAGAGGTGGTGAGCCTCGTCAACGCACCCCGACGCTCAGCCTCCGGCGATGCCGGTCCCGCCTTGCGGTTGCTCCTGCGGGCTGCCGGGCCCGCCGACATTTTGTCCGCCGCAGATCCGGACGCTGAGGCTCTGCATGCCGCCCGAGCCGAGGTGAAGGCCGCGCTTGATGCTGCCCGTGCGGTACCACCGCTTTTCGCCGGGCCGGTGGCGTTGATCCGAGCCGACTCGCCCTGCCAGATCCATCCGCTCGTCGCGCAGTCCTGGACCCACCGCCTGCGCCGGCAGGTGGTGATCGGCGCAAACGCAGGCTTCCGATCTGGTTACGTCCATTTCGCCACGCGCAGCGCCACCGTCCCGGACCTGATCTCATTCCTGCAAGAGCGTGCACCTGAGCTCGGTGCTGATGATCAGTTCGCTCAGGGGCATCGCCGCGCCACCGGCGGCCAAGTCCGGGTGGAGACCTGGAATCGATTTGCGTCAGGCCTGGGCTTCGGCCCTGAGGCCTTGGTCTCATGAGCCAGCGCCGCGCGTTGATCGTCGGGGCGTCGCGTGGGCTTGGTCTCGGGCTCGTCAGACGGTTCCTCGAATGCGGATGGGACGTCACAGCGACGGTGCGGCGTCCATCCGAGGCGCTCGCTGAGCTCAGCGCTACCGGTCCTCTGCGGATCGAGGAAGACGTCGACATCGACGACGATGCAGCGGTGCTACGGCTTCGCACAGCGCTCGCCGAGGTGCCTGATTTCGACCTCGTGTTCGTGGTCGCCGGTGTGGCTACCCAAGCCGGCACCCCAGCCGCTTTGTTGCCCCGCGAGATCGCGACGGCAATCTTCCAGACGAACGCCCTGAGCGCGATCCGCTTTGCCGAGACGTTTCACCGGCGTGTCAGGCTTGGCGGGCTCATTGTGCTGATGACGTCGAAGCTCGGCTCGGTCGCCCTGAACCGTGGTGGCGGCTGGAGCAGCTATCGAGCGAGCAAGGCGGCGCTTAACACCCTCGCGCGCTCGTTCATGGGCCAGCACTCAGGAGCAGATTGGGGCGTGGTGTTGATGCACCCTGGCTGGGTGAAAACTGATCTCGGCGGACGGCGAGCGACGCTGGATGTCGAAACCAGCGCGCAGGGAATGGTGGAGGTACTGGAAGCCCAGCTTGGGCAGCGAGGCTGCACGTTCCTCGATTACGCAGGGCAAACTGTGCCCTGGTGACGTCTACACATGCGGAACATATCTATCGATATCGTCGATGTGATATACGGCGTCTATCGATAGGATCGATGCAGAAACCTTCACGGACTTGGACGCTGCCGCTGCCGTGCTCATCCGTCGCCTGACGGTAGCGGCCGGATCCTCCGCGGCATCTCAAAAGGCGCTGAGGGCACACCCTAGTCTTTGCGAAGGTTCCACAATATTGGAAACCCCAAAACGCGGCCGGTGAGATTGCGTCTGTAAGAGGTCATCGATCGGTAGGAACCAACTGGCACATAGACCACCTCGTCCAGTGCAACGCGTTGCATTTCCGCACAGACTGCCTTCCGAGCATCTACATCGGGAGCAGCAAACCAAGCGGTTCGAAGTTCCTCCAGTTTCGGAATCGACGGCCAGCCGAACCAGGCACCCGCGCCGTTGGCTCTGAGCGGTTGAAGCGCCGCCGGATCAGCATTGTCGAACGACGAGAACGTAGTCAGCAGCACGGACCAGCCGCCCTTATCAACGGGCTCGCGTGAGACGCGGCGTTGGATGACCGTACCCCAGTCGCTCAGGGCCAGATCCACATTGAAGCCGATACGGGGCAGCAGATCGGCCGCGACCTGGGTGATCGCCGAGGGCGCCAGGATGTCTGTCGGACCGATTAGCCGAACCTTCGCGCCGCTATAGCCCGCGGCTTTCAGCGCCGCCCGCGCCTTCTCGACGCTACGCGGCCCCGTGAGCACCTCCATGCCGGCATCCGTCGCCATCGGCGTTCCCGGCGTGAAGATCCCACACCGATCGTCATAGTTGGCGGGATCATCACCGGCCACAGCTGCCATGAAGTCGCTCTGCATGATGGCCGGCAGCACCGCTCGGCGCACCTCGACATTGTCGAACGGTGGCTGCAGGTGGTTCATGCGCAGAATGGCTGGGTTGGTGAAGCGGTCGAGGCCTTCGACCACGATGTTCCGATTGCGTGCGAGCAGTTGCTGAAGCTCGGGCGGCGGTTGCTCGTACCAGTCGATCTCGCCGTTCTGCAGCGCGGCCGCCGCGGTGGCACCGTCAGCGATGATCTGCCATTCGACCCGGTCGAAGTGTGCGATTTTACCGCCGGCGGTCAGGCTCGAGGCACCGGGGGCGGGCACGTATCCGCTGTGCC
The DNA here is from genome assembly GCF_054818005.1 of Methylobacterium sp. CM6246. Lineage (NCBI taxonomy): Bacteria > Pseudomonadati > Pseudomonadota > Alphaproteobacteria > Hyphomicrobiales > Methylobacteriaceae > Methylobacterium > Methylobacterium sp. CM6246. The sequence continues at coordinate 870,187 of NZ_JBTXKY010000001.1, read as the reverse complement.
GCTCGTAGACCATCAGACTGCCCGAGTTGAACTCGTCCGCCTTCCAGCGGAACGGCCCGGAGCCGGTGGCATCCGTGATCTGCTTGAACGGATCAGTCTGCGCGATCCGCTCGGGCATGATGAAGGCGGGTTGGCTGACGCTCGCTAGAGCATTCGGCAACAGCGGAAACGGCGCCTTGAGCCGAAACACGATGGTTGTATCGCCGTCGTGGCTGAGCTCGTCTGTTGCGGCCATCAAGGTCTGGCCGAAGCCGTTCCGCGCGGCCCAGCGCCTGATGCTGGCGACGCAATCGCGCGCGAGGACGGGGGTCCCGTCATGAAAGCGCAGCCCCTCGCGGAGGGCGATCGTCACTTTCCGCCCATCCTGCTCGACCCGGTAGCCGGCCGCCATCTGGGGCTGGGGCTGCAGGTCGGCATCGAGGCCGAAGAGCGTATCGTAGACGACGTAGGCGTGGTTGCGCGTCACGATCGCAGTCGTCCAGATCGGGTCGATCGACGTCACGTTCGCTTGGGGCACCATGCGGAGCACCCGCGAACCTTGGGCTCGACCGACGATCGGCGCTGCCAAGGTGGAGGCGCCCGCGGCGAGGAACGTGCGTCGCTTCATCGTCAGCCTCCGCGTGGGATGCGCAAGCTTTGCAACCATCGGACCAAAGCGAGAGGCTGGAGGCGATAAAGCTCTTCTGCGTGAGGATGCCCGACTCGGCCAGAGTCGTAAGCTTCAACAGCCGACACCGCATCAATTGGCGGAACCCGCTCCACCGAGCCCGTGCGCTATCTATCGACCATGTCAATATGATATACGATGTCTATCGATAGGAGCGATGCGAGATGCGTCTCCAACTGTTCAGCGACGGGGTGTTGATCGGCAGTGTGGTCCGCGGAGGGACACGCTGTGTGTACGCCTACGATTTCGAGGGCATCCCCATCGGGTCCTTCGTCGACATTGATGCTGCAGCTGCGGCGCTAGCGAATAGGCAGGTGGCAGCATGACGCCAAGACAGGCCGTCGACATCGAACGGATGCCACCTGGCGACCGTGGGCCGTTCTTGCGCAGTCTCGCAGTCCGCTACGGAGCCAGACGAGATGCCGCGCTCGCCTATGGGCCGGACTTAAGCGCAGGCCGAAAAGCTGCTCTGTCTCGCGCCGAGCGATCGCTGAGGAAAGTGCAAGCCCTCGCTCACCGGTACGGCGTCTTGCTCAATCGGGATGACATGGAGGTCGCACCGGGCGGCCTCACCGATGTCCAGAGGCGTGCCTTGGCTCACGCGCTGGCCGACCCGGTCTCGTGCGCCTTCCTCGCCAATGCCGCCCTAGCACAGGCCCAGCATGGAGGAGCCGTATGATGACGACGGTCGCCGTCCATCCGCCGTCGAATCATTTCCCAGAGAGCGGGATGGAGCGTCCGGTGATCCGGTCGGCCGATAGCTGGGGGCCGTTCGCGCCCGACCTCGAACCAGGGGAGCGCGTGGCTCGTCTGCGCATCCTACGAGCCATCGCCCACCTGTTGCTGGGCCCCCGCGGTCTCAATCTTCAGGGCTCCATCCGGGCCGCCGAGCAGCACCGCACGATGGGCCGCCTGTCCGATGTGCTCAGCGAGATCGACGCCCTGGCCGCCAAGGACCGGCGGAACGTCCTGACCAGCTATGCCGCGGTGACACGGCCGTAACCGGAGGAGCCCCATCCATGCCGGACCGGATTGTCGGCGAGATCCCGAAGAGCGCTCGCGAGAGCATCAGGGTGAGCCTGCGAGAGAAGGGCGGCACCCTTGGTTGCGATCTGCGCGTGGCCACCACCATCGGCCACGGGCCAATGCGCGAGACGCCAAAGGGTATCAGGATACCGTTGGCTCGCCTCGCTGATGTGATCGAGGCACTGCAGGAAGTTCAGCGATTGGCAGGCTCGATCGATCAATAAGCCCACCGTCGCATTTAGGTTCAGATCTGGTCGCCACCCGGGAGAGGCGGGCCCGGTATCATGAGCGCCTACATCTCAACCTGGGTCCCGAGTTCGACGACCCGAGGCGGCGGAATCCGGTAGTAGTCCGGCGACCGCACAGCATTGCGGGCCATGAAGGCGTAGAGCGGCTCTTCCCATGAGCTCAGCTCTGGGCGCAGCGACGGGACTGGTTTCTCCCGCCCGATGAAGAACGAGGCGGTGTCCGGATCGACCCCGACCTCATTCCGATGCAGCCGCAGCGCCGCCATAACATCGGGTTTCTCGGCGAACCCAAAGGTCAGCCAGACCAAGCTGAAACCGGCCGGCAGCGGCTCGATCTTGACGCGCTCTGTCTCAGGGACGCGGGGAGCCCGTTCCGTCGTCACCTTCAGCATCACCACGCGCTCGTGCACCACCCCATTGTGTCGAACGTTCAGCGCAAGCGCCGCAGGGACGATCTCGGTCTGCTTCGTGAGATAGATGGCGGTGCCACGCATTCGGATCGGCGCGTCCGGCCGATCGAGGCCGGCGATGAAGTCCGTCATCGTGGCGAAGTCCTTATCCCGACGGTCGAAGGCGACAGCCCGGCCCTTTCTCCATGTGAGCATCAGCGTCAGCGCAATGCTCCCGACCAGGAGCGGAAACCAGCCCCCTGCCGGGATCTTATGGATGTTGGCTCCAACGAAGGTCAGGTCGAGCACCAGGAACAGACCGGCGACCGGGAAGACTAGGTAGGGCGGCCAGCGCCATAGACCGTAGGCGACGGTGGTGACGAGGAGCGTGGTCACCATCATGTCGCCTGCAACCGCAATGCCGTAGGCGTTGGCGAGCGCATCCGACGAGCGGAAGCCGAACACCAGGCCGAGCACCACCGCAGCGAGCAGCCAATTCAGCTGAGGCACGTACACCTGCCCAATCGACTCCTCCGACGTCTGCCGGATCTCAAGGCGAGGGATTGCGCCGAGTTGGATGGCCTGCTGCACGAGGGCGAAGGCACCCGACAGCACCGCCTGACTGGCGATTACAGTGGCCAATGTCGTGAGCCCGACGAAGGGAGCCAGCGACCAACTCGGAAACAGCAGGAAGAACGGATTGGCTGCCGCGGCGGGATCGGTGAGCACGAGTGCGCCCTGTCCGAGGTAGTTGAGCAGGAGGGCGGGCAGCACGAAGGCGAACCAGTTGATTCGAATGGCGCCGCGGCCGAAATGGCCCATGTCGGCGTAGAGCGCCTCACCGCCGGTGAGCGCTAGGAAGACCGATCCAAGAACCGCGAAGGTGACCCCCGCCCCCGCGTGACCGACGTAGGCCAGCGCGTATCGGGGATCGAAGGCGAGCAGAACACGTGGCTGCTGCAGCAGGTGGTACAGCCCGAACAGGGCCAGCGTCAGAAACCAGGCAGCCATCACTGGGCCGAACAGGAATCCGACGCTGCCGCTGCCTCGGCTCTGAATCGCGAATAGCCCGATCAGGACGACAGCGGCGATGGGCACGACATAAGGGGTGACGACCGGGGTCACGAGTTGGAGGCCCTCGATTGCGCTGAGGACCGAGATTGCCGGGGTGATCATCGCGTCACCGAAGAACAGCGATGCGCCCGCCAGCCCGATGACGGCGAGAACAGGCCGCAGCTTTCCGGCGACCGGCAGCGCCAGCGATAAGAGAGCCATGGTGCCGCCCTCGCCCTGGTTGTCAGCCCGCATGACGAAGACGACGTACTTGAGGGCGACGATCAGGATGACGGCCCAGAACACCATCGAGAGGACGCCGAACACGGTCGCCTCGGTGGCGGTTTCGCCGGCGGCCTTGAGCGACTCTCGAAAGGCGTAGATCGGGCTCGTGCCGATGTCGCCGAAGACCACACCGAGTGCACCCAGGAGCAATGCGGGTCGGACGGGATGCTCAGCGGCAGCTGGTGTCGAGACAGCGCCAGCGGATGAGTTCATCGAGCTTCCTGTCAGGTGCCAGCTGTTGCGATGCCATCGCGGTCTCGATCGCCGACGCGAGCACTATGCAGTGGGACAGCTGAATACGCGATCAGGAACGAGCGGATCCGGAGACACCACGACGGTCCTGCGGTCCGAGCGGCCGCGTCCTTTCAGCCTGGGCGAGCCTGGATCGTCGTGAGCGGCGTTGCTGATGTTCCAAGGCAGCGTGAGATCGATCATGGAAGTCAGCGACATGAAGAACCCGCCGTTCTGCGTGTTCACTTACCGTGACGGCCAGCAGGTCCTGGCGGAGGATGTGGAGACCGACATCGCCGCGCGTACCCGCTTCGCTTCGGCGATCGACCTCTGCAAGACGCGGGACGATGCGCACGCCCACCGCGTCGAAATGCGTGCCGGTTCAGACCTATTGGACTCCTGGCCTCCGAGCTCGAAAGACGCCGCTTGATCCGAGACACGGTTTCACGATACGTTCTCGTGTCGCCATCGGCCTAAGCCGACGCTGCGACATGCCATAGGGCCACCCGAGACAGGGTTGGCCGCGGGCCCCTCGATCCGGATCAACCGGTGGAGCCCGCCCGCATGTCGCCCGAGACCGCAATCAGACAGAAGCCCGGTCGCAAGAGCACCATCGCCACGCACCCGCAGCGTGAAGCGATCGAAGCCGCCTGTGCTGCCGGTATCAGCCTTCGCAGGGTGGCCATTCGATTCAACGTCGGAATCATGGCCATCCATCGGCATTGGAATAGCCTTGCCTCCGAATACCGAATGGCGCTCTCCGCCGCGGTGTCCAATCTGGACGATACCCGATGGCGCGAAGTGGCGACCGGTCTCGAAGCCATCGCCCGTCGCCATCCCGATGCCCGAGCCGATCTCGACGCATTGGTCCAGCGCATCAGTATTCCAATTGCCGCCTCGGACATTGGAGGCCGCGCTCATGCCGCATGAAGCCATCGCCGATCGCCCGAATGCCGGAAGGGATAGGGGGCCTCGATTAAGGAATCCAATCGAGGGAGCGGCAACCGCATGGGAAGCCTTTTTCCGAGACGCGATCCGAAAAAAATTCCGCGGTGAAATAGCCCTGGCCCGCGCCTTCAATCTCGATTCGATGATCCTGGTTGGAGGCTTCTGATGGCCGCGATCGAACAGCACGTCGACGAATACGTCTTCCGCTACACGACGGAGGGCGTGGATCAGACGAAAGCGAAGGTCGACGCCCTTGGCACATCACTCGACAAGCTGACGGCCACGCAGGACCGGTCCGCGGCGAGCAACGACAAGGGGGCCGCCTCCAGCGATCGGGCGGCTCGGGCCACGGCCATGCGGGAGGCGGCGGCAGCCAAGGCGCAGCGGCAGCTGGACATGGAGGCCCGCGCCCTTGCGCAGGTGCAAATGGTGCAGGACGCCGCCGCCGCATCAGCCGGTGGCCTTACGGCCGCGCAGGAGCGGGCGGCATCCTCCGCGGCTTCCGTGCAGAAGGCTGCCAACGATAATTCAGCCGCCCTCGGCAAACAAAGCTCCGTCTATGCTGAGGTCGGAAAAGCGGCCGCGGCACATCCGATCCTGGTGCTGGCCGCCAGCGTTGCGGCGGCGCGGGCGCTTGGAGGCCTCGCTACGTCGGCGGCCGGTTATCTCGGCACCGCGTCGGCGGCCACAGCGGCATTCGCGGAGGGCAGCACCGCAATGGGCGGCGCGGTGGCGGCTGGCGGCACGCTGGCAGCCCGTGGCCTTGCGGTGGCGGGAGAGGCGGCGACGGTGGTGGCCGGCGGCCTGGCCGCTTATGCCACGAAAGTGGAGGGCGCCACGAGCGTCGTTGGCCTCCTGGTCGGCGCGCTGAGGCTCATCCCGAACGCGCTCCTGCCGATCGCCGCCGCTTTCGCCGTTTTCCAGGTTGCCTCGGCGGTCATCGGGAAGGCCTATGACGACCTGCAGAAGCTCATCGACCTCGGTCAGAAGGCACAGAGCCTCGACGTCGGAGCACCTTTCCTAAAGAGCTTCGAGTCGCTCGGAAAGGTGATCGGCGCGACCAACGAGCAAATGGATCAGGCTCTGTCCAAAGCTTCAGGTTTCCTGAAGGACAGCTGGGGACAGGACAACAACAACCTGTCCAAGATGCTCAACAGCATCAGCGCCACAGGGGCAGCCGGCGCCAACGGCCTGCAGTCCACCGCGCTTGCCGACACCGCCACGACCCTGGAGGAACGCCTAAAGGCCGGCCTCGCCGCGATGAAGGAGCTCGAAGCCCTCGGCCTACATCTCGCCAGCATCCAGGTCGGCGAGAAGGTGCTCGGCCCCGAGACCGTCGAGCGGATGCGCATCACCGGCACAAGCGCGGAGCAGCTTTCCGCCGCGTTGCAGGCCGCCGCCGAAAAGGAGGTGTTGAAGCAGGAACAGGTCGATCGGGCGCTACAGCTCAACAAGAACATCGCAGACACCAAGCAGGAAATTGCCGATGCCTGGGCGGTCAACTTGGATTTCAGCGCCGCAGCTACACTCCTTGACGGTATCTGGCTCAGGATCCTGCAGATTGTTTTATCGATTGTGCTGGCGATAAACAGCGCGATTGATGGCGTGGTGGCGTTCGGTGCGACCATAACGTCGGCGGTCGGCGGCGCTTTCAGTGCGGTTGCTGGTCAGATCTCTGGTGTGTTGGCTCAGCTCGGCACCATTTCCAAGCAGGCAGAGCAGGTGAAGCAGGAAGTTGCCGGACCGCCCGAGGCCGCAGGCCCTGCACCTCAGAAGATAACCGGCCGCGATTTGGGCTACGTCAGCACCGTCGTCGACGGGCGCGCGCAGCAGGGGGCGAAGGGAGCCAAGCAGGCCCAACAGGCGGCTCAAGAGGCCATCTCGTCCTACGACAGCCTGATCCAGCGGACGAAAGACCGCATCGAAGAGCTCGACTTAGAGACGCGCAGCGTTGGCCTGAACAGCGACGCCGTGATCAAGCTGAAGCTTGCACACGACCTGGAGCGGGCGGCGCAGAAATCCGGGACCGAAGTCACTGCTGATATGCGGGCCGAATGGGACAAGCTCGGCACGACGCTCGCAGCCAGCACGGATGCGCTCGCGCACGCCAAGCGGGGCATGGAGCTGACCCGAGATGCGCAGCGCCAGATGGCTGACGACTTCGCCAGCTTCGCAGATGACGTGATCCTTGGCGGCCAGAAGATCGGCGACGCCTTCGCCAGCCTGGCTAAGACCTTCGGCAGCAGCAGCCTCAAGGCGCTCCTGACCGGCCAGGGTGGGCTCTCGGGCCTGTTCGGGACTGCCGGTGAGAAAAGCGGTGATCTCGGCGGCCTGCTGGGCGGCAAGATCAGTCTCGGTGGCCTTTTTGACGGCGACAAGATCACCTCGGCCCTCGGGCTCGGGGCTGAGTCCGGGATCGGCAAGGCACTCAGCGAGGCGCTCAAGCCGCAGAAGGCGGGCGGGGGCATCATGTCTTCGCAGCTCGGCCAGGGCTTTGCCGCAGTCGGTGCCGGTGCCTCGATCGGCTACTCGTCGCAGTCGCCGCTAATGGGGGCTGGTGGCGGTCTCCTAGCGGGTCTGGCCAGTGGCAACCCAATTCTGGCGGTCGCTGGCGCAGGCGCCGGCGCGATCGGCAGCATTCCCTCCAGCAAGAAGGATCGGCGGCATGTCGCTCGTCAACGTCTTCGCGACTTCGCGTAGGGTCGTCGTCCTCACCGATACAACGCTCTACGATGCGTCGTGCCGGATCTTTGGCTTAGATCAAAAGAGCTATCCGGTCTCCTCCTGGACGGGCGCCTTGACCTTCAGAGGCAACATCTGGGGTATTGGTGCAGGACTTGATCTTGCAGAGAAATACGGCAGCTTCGACGAGTTCTTGAGCCTGAGCGCCGCAGAATTTGAGCGAGAGCATAAGAGCGCGCTCGCTGGTGGCCGCCTACTCGGCCAGACCATCGTCGAAATTCACGTCGCTGGCTGGTCGGAGCGAGAGGACCGCGCCCGCGCCTTTGTCCTGCGCTCGCCCGGCGTCCACGGCGACGATACCCCGCCCTATACCTGGGTCGAGATCGAAGGGGCGTGGCACGACGATTTCGATCTTATGGCGCTGAGCCGGCTGCACCGGCAAGGTGCCGAACCGGATGTTGATTGGACGCCTGAGACCTTCGAGGCGATCACGCACGGCATTCCCCTCGCGGAAGAGCAACGCCGGAAAGGTGCCGCGGCCTGGACCGAGTTCGCCGGCAGGCACGTGATCGGCGGCGAGCTGTGGCTGACGGTGGTGGACCGCGACGGCGCACGCCTCGGCGCCATCCACGAATGGCCGGACGTGGCCGGCGAGCCGATTCAGCCAGCCCCATTCGATGAGAGTCGGTGGCCGGAGGCGGTGCCGTTGGGCCTGCCTTGGTCTTACGAGATGTTCCTCAACGCGCTGAAGAGCGGTGCGCTGGACAATGAGACGTTCGAGATCGACGACGAGAAGATGGCAGCGCTCAAGGCCGCGCACGCGCCGGCAGCGAACATGACGCGAAAGCAGCGTCGTGCAGCCCAGGCGCAGGCGAAGAAGGCGCACGCCCATGCCCGCTGAGCGCTCGGTGCTTCTTGCCTTCGCTGACGGGGCTGAGCACGCCACCTTCAATCGCCTGTTGGCTGAGCGGCCGGACCTGCAAGCCTTCGTGCAGGGGCAGATCGAAGCCGTTATCGAGAGCTTTGTCCCGAGGATGCACACAGGTGCTTGGGGGTTGACGGCCGAAGAAATTGACCAGGCGATCGCGGTCACGTCCGCGGACGCAGACTGGCACAACGCTACCGCACCGAAGGCCCAGCGCCTCGACGACGACGAGCGCCTCATGTGCCGGCTTGCCTACCAGGCCGCATGCCGAAGCGCGCGTAACGACTTCCTCGCCGCGCTATCCGAGCACGAGCCTGCCGCGAAGGCGCTCATCGCTCTGGCCGCCTACGGCAGAACCGTCGCCGACGGGATGGACGCCCTGCGCGCCGCGCTGCCGGTGAACGTCCTAGCTGCTCCGCCACCGCAACACCGCCGACTCAGGCCGGAAGACTTCGGAGCGCTGCCACAACGGCGTCGCTCGGCCGGCATGCCCTGGGCGGACCGGGTTCGGCGAGCTGCAGAGCATCCGAGCCGCGGCATCGGACAGATACATGGAACAGGCGAGCCGCCCGCAGCGGACGTCTAACGAGGCGCGCCGGCCGACGACGGCGCGTGTTAGCCCTGGTCGCTGCCCGACACGGCGGCCGGGGCTGCGCAGGAGGTGTCCGATGCTTCATGCCCTCGCTACAGCGGCGAGCATCGCCGCGGTGTTCACGCTGGGCGGCTTCGCGATCACCCGGGCGGGTCAATACGCGGGCCAGACCACCGTGATCCTGGTCGCGGTCGCTACTGGGCTCGGGATGCTGGCATTGATCGGCGGGCTTACCCGGCTCGATGCCCAGGGGCCGGCGATCTCTCGTGCCGAGGCCCGCCCCGACTATGGGATGAGCTGGCGACCGTCCGCGCAAGCTCCGGCGGATCGCTAAAGGCTCGGCTTCAGCCGGTGCTAGAACAGGACGGAGCCAAACGGCCGTGGCGCCACCGAGAAGTGCGCCATGCTCGCTGAATACTGATCCCTGATCCGCTCGGCTCCGGATCGGACCGCGGATCCTGGCCATGCAACGATTGGACGAGCTCTGCCACCGCGCCTACGCCGGCCTCTTCCCGAACCCGAAGTTTGAGCGGGGCGTGGACGTTTCTAAGGGGCTCCCGGGCGTCCCGGATGATCGCTGCGATGGGCTGGCAGAGATGCAGCGCCTGTCCTCAAGGATCGGCGAGGAAGCTCAGGCTCTGCTCTTTCACCGGGTGTTCGAGAGAAGGACGTTCACCGCCATGCGCGACATGGGCATGGGCGGGGAGCGCGAGCTTGCTGTGCTGTTTCTGCGGGCCGTTGATGGGGTTGCCCGGTTCTATGGGCTCTCCGAGCGACCGCGATCAATCGAGACCATGGAGGCGCGAATCACCTCGTACCAAACGAGTTAAGCAAACATTAGCCGGTCCCGAGTAAACGTTACTGGCCGGTTAAGAAATTGCCGGAAATCGGCGGCGGGGCCCAAGCCTGCAAGCGCGACCCCGCCGCCTCCTGACCACCCGATGGAGGGCCATCGAAATGATCAACCAAACCCATAGCACTGGAAACGTAAACGCCGCGACCCTCGGCGCCATGCCCCTCACGATGTCCAGCTTGGAAATCGCCGAGCGAACGGGGAAGCGCCACGACAATGTGATGGCTGACATCCGCAACATGCTTGAAGAGCTAGGTGAAGGAGCAGCCCTGAGTTTCCAGGGCTCGTATCGGGGAGGCAACGGGCGAGACCTCCCCTGCTTCGACCTCCCGCAGCGCGAGTGCCTGATCCTCGTTTCCGGCTACAGCATCGAGTTGCGCGCCCGCATCATCGACCGCTGGCAGGAATTAGAAGCTGCTTAAGCCCCATCCCTACCAAAGACGTTTGCTGAGGCTTTGCGATTGGCTGCTGACCAAGCTGCTGAGATCGAACGTCAGGCCGGACGCATTGCCGAACAGGCGCCTAAGGTCGAAGCGTACGATCGCCTTGCCGAATCGGATGGATCGCTCTGCATGCGCGACGCGGCTAAGAGCCTTCAGGTGCGACCCATTGATCTGAAGAGCTATCTGATCAGCAATCGTTGGATCTATCAGCGCCCAGGTTGCCAGGAGTGGATCGCGTACCAGTCTCGGATTATCACCGGCTTGCTGATTCACAAGGTTACGGCGGTGCCACACGATGACGGGCACGACCGGATTCGAACTCAGGTACGTGTGACGCCGAAAGGCCTCGGGCGATTGGCGGAAGAGCTCGTTCTCGCTTAGCGCCGGTCGCCTTCTCCTTCATCGCGCACATCATGCGCATGCTCGTCCGCCCATTGGCGGGCGAGCGCCATTGCCCTGGGTTCCTGTTGCCAGATGTAGAGGCTGCTCTGCAGATGGATCGGGACGTCCTCGCCATGGAGCATCTTATCGATCCGGTCTGAGCGAATGCCGGTGAGGCCGGCTTGTGATAGATCTAGGGCGGACCTCATGGATGGCAGATCACGCGCCCCTGATTTTAGCGAGCCCAGCGACCGAGACGCCGCTTCCAACGTTCGCCAGGTGCGAGGTTCGGCCCTGTCTTGATCTTGAGAGGGCGTAGCGCCGGCGCGAGAGCTTCCGAAGCGTGATCTTCATCCACATGCGGCGCAGGGGCGACCGCAGGCGTCGGTGCAGGCGCGGCGTCGACAGGATATTCAATTGACGCGCACGGGGCAGGAGCAGTTTTGCGAGGCCTGCCGCGCGGACGCTTCACGCGGACTTCATCAGCAGCCAGAATTATCTCGACTTCGATCTCGGCCGCCTCGGGCACGATGATGCTGGGCAGGACGCGACGCTGCTCTGGGACCGGTGCTAGCGGTTCAGGAGAGACGACCGTGCTGAACCACGGCGAGACAACTGCTGGTGGGGCCGAGCGCCGAGGGATGATGGTCGCATGCCGACGATCGGTAGACTTGATCTCGACGGTGAATGAGCGACGTGAATCTCTGCGCATAGGGATCCGAGACTGTCATGCCGATCTATGTCGGCTACCGCGGCAGGCTGAGCATACGGTACTTAACGAACCGATACGGCCGCTCATTGAGGCGGAGCCGGATCCGATAACCCATCGATCCCAGACCGGGCCGAAGCATGGGCAGCATTCGCTCGCCGCCCACGTCCTGGATCCGCCTACAGCCAGGATCGATAGGCTGTCGGCGCCGAACACTCTCACTCGGCCGCGACGGCCGCTGAAGCCTTCTTGCGGCCCTTGGTGGGCTTCGCTGCGGGCTCCGCAGCCTTCTTCGATCGGCCGGCCTTCTTTGGCGTCTCGGTGATGGTCTCGTCGGTCTGGGCGGTCTTCGCCGCCGCCTTCCGCCGCTGCTGACCCAGCCCGAGGCTCTTGGCGAGCGCCGAGCGCTGCGCCGAGTAGCTCGCGGCCGTCGAGGGATAATCCCTCGGCAGGCCGAAGCGCTCGCGGTACTGCTCAATCGTCATGCCGTTGCCGCTGAGGTGACGCTTCAGCGTCTTATACGGCTTGCCGTCGATGAAGCTCACCAGCGCGTCGTCTCTGACGGACTTGCGGATCTGTGCAGGGGTGGGCTTCTCGACCGCAGACGCCTCCGGCGCGCCACCCTGGCCGAGCCCGGAGAGGGCCGAGTAGACCCCGGAAAGCAGGCCCGGCAGTTCGGTCACAGGAACGCTGTTGTTCGACACGTATGCCGCCACGATATCGGCGCTCAGTTCGATATGGTTATTCTGCGGGGTGGGTGTGTTCTCGGACATTTCATGATCCTTTCATGCTTAGCAACACGAACAATCCGAACCACCCCGAAAGTCAATAGATTGGAGCGCAGCGCCTTGTCGAAAAACAGCCTTATTCAGGCATTTTCTCAATTGGCCTCCCGAAGATCCATTTTCCATTCCTAGGCTTGTTCGCTCTGCTGCGTCGGATGCTGAGCTTCTTTTAACCTTGGCGATTTGCAGTGCGCGGCAGGCGCCACAGCTAGCAGCAGCGTCAGATCATTCATCGGCGACGCTGCTCCAACTTCACGCCGGTCGGGTTCTCTACGGACATCAGGATCAACATCCGGCTGACATTCATCGGATCGCGCAAAAACTTCGCCTGATCTGCGCTTTTCTTGCGAATTACTGTTGACGACGAAAGCATTCGCAAGTGTTACATAGTCATCGGCAGCGAGGAACTCAGCAAATAACCAAGACCTTCGAGATCATCGACACCAAGCTCAACAACATCTTCCTCACCAAGATCAACCAGCACGAGGCTCACAAGCGGGTGAATCTGCTGAACTCCTGCGGGATCGTCCGGTACAAGGCCCGGGCGATCTGATCGGAGGGCCTTCGGGCCCTCCTCCTTCTCCGGGGGAGGGTAGCCAAGGTGATGTTAGTTCGGCAGCGACGAACGCGCGCGGCATTCAGATGTGACTGGGTCTGAGACCGTCGCTCGAGCCACGCCATCTCAGCTCGATCAGCAAACCACCCATCTCCGATCGATTGAAGCGCATCCTCACGCCCGCGGCTTCGGAGATATCTCGGGCAATGGCGATACCGAAGCCCGTACCCGGGCGGCTTTCGTCCCAGCGTTGGCCGCGACCGATGCCGGAGATCGCGGCTTCGCTCATGCCAGGGCCGTCGTCCTCGATGGTGAGCTGCAGGCCCCCACCATCTACTGCCCCAGCCACTCGGACGCGGCGGTGCGCCCATTTACGAGCATTGTCGAGCAGGTTGCCCAGCACCTCCATCAGCTCGCCCTCTTCGCCCGGATAGGCGAGCCCGTCCGGCACGGCGATGTCCCAAGCGAGCGAATCACCCTCTGGCAGCCGGCGCATGGTCGCAATCAGGCGCTCGGCCACCGGGGCGACCCGGCAAGTCCGGCGCCGCAGGTCGCCGGCTGCAGCGATCCGCGCTCGGGCGAGCGCGCGCTCGACCTGGCCCGCCATCGCCCGGGCCTGCTCGGCGATCTCCTCCGACAAGCCGGCATTGGTCGGCCCGGTCCGGCGCGCCAAGGCGTCGAGCACGGCGAGTGGCGTCTTCAGGCCGTGGGCCATGTCGGCGGCCGCGGCCCGGGCTCGGATCAGGGCGCGCTCCTGAGCGTCGAGCAGCCGGTTGAGGTCGGCTACCAGCGGCAGAACCTCGTCGGGAAAATGATCCGGCAACCGCGTCCGGGTCCCGGCATGGACCGCGCTGAGATCCTGCTGCAGCACGCGGAACGGCGCCAGCGCCCGGTGCACGAACAGCCACAGGGCGAGGGTGAGCACCCCAAACAGGGCCGCCAGCCCAGGGACCAGTAGGCGCAGGAACGTGACGCGGCTCGCCGCCAGGTCGCGACGGTCCTCCGCCACGACCACCCGCAAGCCGGTCTCGGCACCGCGCGGGCCGATCTCCAGGGGGCGGACGATGGCGATCAGCCGGCCGCCATCCGGCCCGGTGGCCTCCACGGTCGCTGGGGCGTCGCCGGTAGTGGGTCCCAGGTCCAGGCGCTTGTCCCAGAGCGAGCGCGAGCGCAGGACCTGGCTCCCAGCCTCAACCTGCCAGTACAGTCCGCCATAAGGCGTGGCGAAGCGCGGGTCCGGCGGCTCTCGGGAGACGGTCGGGCTCCCATCCGCGGCGAGGTTGACTCGGCCGGCGATGAGCTTGGCGGTCCGGTCGAGCTCGTCGGCGGTGCGGACGTCGAGCACCCGGTCGAGGATCACCGTTAGGCCGACGCCGGCTAGCAGCAGGGCGAGCCCGATCAGCCCCGCCGCCGCCAGCCCCAGCCGCAGTTGCAGGGAGGCGCGCCTCACGATGCGTCCGGGATGCGGTAGCCCTGGCCGCGGCGGGTCTCGATTACCCCGGACCCGAGCTTGCGACGCAGGCGGGTCAGAAGCGCTTCGAGTGCGTTGGTCTCGCGCTCGGTGCCGACGCCGTGGAGGTGGTCCAGGAGCTCGCCTGCCGGGACGACCTGTCCCTGCCGGTGCAGCAGGAAGGCCAGGAGCCGGTATTCGAGGGCGGTCAGTTCGGTCGGTCGGCCTGCGACACTCACCGCTCGAGTGCGGGTGTCGAGTTCTACGTCTCCGGCCCGGAGCACCGGCGAGGCGTGGCCGGCCGTGCGCCGGAGGATCGCTCGTAGGCGTGCGTTCAGCTCCTCCATGCGGAACGGCTTGACCAGATAGTCGTCGGCGCCGGCATCGATGCCCTCGACCCGTTCGCGCCAGCCATCCCGGGCCGTGAGGATCAGCACGGGCAGCGCCACCTCGGCCGCCCGCAGCCGCCGCAGCACGCCGAGCCCGTCGAGGCGCGGCAGGCCGAGATCGAGCACCATCGCATCGTAGGGCTCGGTCTCGGCGCGGAACCACGCCGCCTCGCCGTCCGCGACCACGTCGACGACGTAGCCGGCATGCTCGAGCCCGTGCTTCACGTCCGCGGCGATGCGCGGTTCGTCCTCGACCACTAGGACGCGCACGACCTGCTCCCGCGCTCAATCATCGTCGTCTTCGTCCAGGATCTTGAGCGAGCCAGCATCGACCTTTACGGAGCGGCGCTTTCCGTCGGTGCCGAGAATGCGCAGCTTGTACAGCCACTGCCCATCGTCGCGCTTGAGATCGACCGCCACCACGTCTCCCGGCACCGCCTCGCGGGCGGCGCGCAGGATCTCGTCGAGCGGGCGGATCTCGCCCTTCTCCAGGGCGCGACGGGCGCGATCGGCATCCTCGGAGGCGTGCGCCGGCCAAGCCACGCAAGCGAACAGCATGAGCGCGGCGCGTCGGGACGGGAGCTGGATCATACGGGCTCGGGCTCGGCCATGACGGGGAGAGGTGGGGTCCGGTCGCCCGAAATCATCCCGTGACCGCACAGGCATAGCTCCGGTTGCCTGACGGCAGGCTGACAAGGGCCGTCAGGGTTGCGAGGCGGCTCTCAAGCAGAAGGGGACCAGACCTCTTCCGGAGACGACCCATGTCCCTGATCCTCGGTGCCCTCCTCGCCTGCGCCGCCGGCCTCGCCGGTACCATCCTGTGCCCCGATGAGACCGGCCGCCGCTCGCGGCTGCCTTTGCTGGCGGCGTTACTCGCAGGCGGGCTCGCATGGCATGCCCCCGCCCAAGCAGGCGAGACTCTACGCGGCCCAGCCAGGGTGCTCGACGGCGAGACCGTTGTGGTCGGCGTCAGCCGCATCAGCCTCTACGGCATCGTAGCGCCGGATGCTGACCAAACCTGCTCAGACACGCAGGATCGGCCCTATGCATGCGGTCGAACGGCGGCCCGAGCGCTCAAAGACCATATCGGCGGCGCTATCATCGCCTGTGAACCACGCAGCGGTACGGCCGGGGGTGCGGTCGAAGCGATTTGCCGGGTCGGTGACGAGGATCTTGGCGCCTGGATGGTCGGGCGTGGCTACGCCGTGCCAGATCGGACCCATGGGCTGGACTACACGAAGGCCGCCGAGCGGGCGTGGGGGCAGCATCTGGGTCTGTGGTCCGGGGTGTTCCAGGACCCAGCTGAGAGGCGGATCCGACCGGCCGATGTTGTCCCTGCTACATAGCCCGCGTCGCCTGACGTGGTGCACTGCGGGTGGTCCTGTTGCGCCGCAGCACTACAATTGCCCGGCGCCCGTCTCAACAGCTGGCGCCATCAGAGCCTCGGGCACCGCGGTGACACCTTTGTCCGAGGCTGAAAGCCCGCCCGATTCAGCATCGTGGCGGGCTTTCCTATACCGGTATTTGGGGTATGGTCCGCGCGATTTCCGACTCCCCCGAGTTCGAGGTCACAACCTTCGCCCGCCCGGTTCGCCGGCGCGGGCTTTTTCATGGCCTATGCTCTCCCATAGGCGTTGACGGCAGTGAGCGGCTCGACCTCGGCAACGGCACCATGCGGATGCCGGATGGGTCGATCCGGTCGATCGTCCCGGAAGCCCTGCCGGCGGCGTCGGCAGTGTCGGCGCTCGGGGCGCATCGGGCAGCACGTCGATGCGTTCGGCAAGCATGTCGACCGGCTGGGCGACATGGTTTTCCACGGCCAGATCAGCCTCGCGGTCACCGGCGGCGGGCGACGGCGCTTAGGGTGCGGGGCCGCAGCGGCATGACGGACGATCGCGGGATCTCTGAGCCCGGGACCAAGGACGACATGGCCGACTGGCTCTGACCGTGGGTAGCCTCGGGCCGCGCAGACCGGATGGCGGGTGATCGAGGGTGAGAGGAGCATGCCCGGGCCTGCACACCCAAAGCGCCTTGTCGCCCTTCCAGACCCGACGTAGCGTCTGACTGGCGAAGCCTTCGGGTCTGGGCGCCAATGGAGCGATCGGCGATGGCAGCCCACTCGGCGTTGATCGGGAAGGCCGGCGAGATGATGGTGGCGGCCGAACTGATGCGCCGTGGCGTCGAGGTCGCCCAGCCCCATTCCGATGTAGGCGTCGACCTGCTGGCCTATCGCCTGGAGCCGGGCTCGACCGTGCCGAGTCGCATCGTTCCGGTCCAGGTCAAATCAGCTTCGAACGTTGCCTTCAACTTCCACAAGAGCTGGCTCAGGAAGTCGACCAACCTCGTGCTCGTGTGGCGGCTCGAAGCCACGCCCGAGTTCTACGTCTTCGACTCGTTGGCGAGGATTGAGGAGGCGCTCGGCGCCACGTTCAGCGCGTCCAAGTCCTGGGCCGAGAACGGGGTCTACGCGGTAACGAACCCCGGCGCTGCGGTCTTGGAGCGGATGACCCCACATCGTAATCGGTGGGATCGCATAATCGGGCAGTTGTGAGCGCGGCTGGAAGTCCGATCACCCGCGTGCCGCCCGCCAGCCGGCCGCCTTCGCCTCGTCCTCGCTGCAGAACATCCTCTCACCGGAGCCGGCGTTGATCACGGTGCGCTCGTAGTCCCGGGTCCCGGGCAGGTAATAGATCTTGTCGCCCTTCCGCGAGATGTTGCCCTTGATCGCGCAGGTGACCGGCGCTGGCGCCGGCGCGGCTGCCGGGGGCTTCTCCATCTCCGGCCTAGTCTCGACGCCACCCGCACGCTTGGCGCGCCGCCAGTCCGACGGTGGGTCGAAGGTGCCAGCCCAGAGCCCGCGCTTCGCAGCTCTCGCAGTCGTCTCGGCCGGAACGTAATCGCGGGAATACCGCTGGTAGGCTGTGGCGAGGCCCTGCTGGACCATCCAGGCGTTCAGATCCTCCGTGCCCTTCCGGCACACCGCGACGGTGCGCCCGTAGCGGTCCGTGTCGCGCGGCTCGCAGGAGATGGGAGCCTCGCCGATCCGGTCGGCCAGCGCCAGCGCCGCCCGCTGGCCGCAGCGATAGTCCTTGCCCGCCGCGTCCTGGCAGAGTTGAGCGCTCTCCGGCGCGTCAATGCCGAACAAGCGAATGCGGGTTCCGTGGATCACCACGGTGTCGCCGTCCGTGACGGAGGCGCGACCGGTGATGGGCTCGGCAGCCAGAGCGGGGCCGCTCAGCAGCAGGAGTGCGAGGAGGGTGTGGCGCATCCCGAAGCGATAGCCGATCCGCGGCTTCCGGCAACCGGTTCGAGAGCGCGATGCCGAGCGAAGGACGGACGATCGAATGGCGGTGCGGATACTATGCTTCCGCAACGGGTTACTCGTTATCGGCTGAATCGGAGAACCGTTTTGAAGAAGCTCCTACTAGGCGTGTGCGCCCTAGCCTTGTCGTCTTTCGTCCTGTCACAGACGACAGCGCCAGCTGATGCGCGCTCACGTCACATGAAGTCGGTTAAGCGGACGGGCATCCCCATCACGAACAACACCGGCGGGCGTGGCTCGTCGAGCTCGGCCGCTGCTGGCAATGCAGGTCAGCCTTCTCGCGGGTCACGTTCGACGGGTGGCAGCGGCGGTGGTACCGGCAACGGTGGCGGCGGTTGAACGGCACAGGCTGCGCAGTTCAGCCACCGCGGGCTTCCATCTTGGTGGCCCGCCACATGATACGTGAACGCCAGCCTCGAACTCCGCGGTGACACCTTTGTCCGAGGCTGAGAGCCCGCCCGATCTGTCATCGCAGCGGGCTCTCCTGCGCCTGCAATGCTGATACGGTCGACTCGTTGCCTGGCGTAACGCACCAGGGGACTCCTTGACCTTCGCCCGCCCGGTTCGCCGGCGCGGGCTTTTTCCATGGGTTGGCTAAGAATTTTGGCCAGAAACCTCGCGGAATATAAGAATAGGTGTTATCCCGAAGTGCGTCCGGGGCCGGCCCAATAAATTTCTAGATATATTTGCCAAGTTGGCAGCAATTCTTACTAAGCCGTCCGGTATAGCGTTTGCTCCTAATTCGTCCAATGTCTTCGGATCCGGCTCTTCCTCGGTTGGATCGTTCCTCAGGTCTGGCCAGGCATCTATTATGCCAAGAACTCTCCAGTGTCCGCGAACCAGCGCGCCGTGCTTAAAAGCCAAATCGTGCGCCGCTGCAACCAAAGACTCGGGCATAATGGTTGCCCAAGCGTTAGTTCCATCCTTGTAGATATAAAGATGTATTGCCTTCGGCATGTCTGTTATCATGCCGAGACTTTGTCTTAACTCCTTACCAGCCGGCGAATCGATACTCACACCACTCTCTTCGCACCCCTTAAGCACCATTACTTCGAATAATTCCGGGTTTTTCAGAACCGGAGTTATGGTGTTCCCGTCCACAATCGAGACGGACCCCTCGATCAGGACGAAACGGCCCAGTGCAGCTGCCCACAAATCTTGTTCTATCAAATCATGTTCGTAAAGATAATCCAAAAACCGACGCGAATTAGCCCATAGCGGATCGAATGTGTACTCAGCTATGTCCTTTGTTTCGTCCGCGGTAGCTGTATCTACGTTTGCTGACGCACCAAGTACGGCGGGCAGCCCGATCGTTCCGACAGCGGCTCCTTTAAGGTTTGGGTCTGTCCGACGCTCTCTGTAGCCTTCACAGACTGTCGGACGCCGTACTCATCGAATTGAGCGAGGAAGGATCCGACACGCCGAACGTCTTGGTAGAGAAAGTCATAGACGGAAGTGCTTGGTAGGGCCCCTGAGTGCGCTTCGTAATCTTCTTCTTCGTTCGTCAGCGTCTTTTCTGATTTCGGCTGATCGTTCTTGGTTTTGTCGGACGGCATCTAAGATCTTCTCCTCGAACGGCTTTGTTTCTGCGCCGTCTGTTTGGCCCGGGGGTCCTGTTTTTTCTCGTTCCGACATTGGTGCGCTCCCAAACTTCCGCTTTGCCGCTACCACAGGAAGCTCGAACTTTTCAGCCTGCATCATATGCGGATTGCAGACGCACGCTAGCGCGCAGGCATGCACGAAGCTGCGCCCGGCTTGATACCGCTTCTTAATTGCCAGCCTCTACCGCCGGTCGCCATGCTAGACCTCCCGCCCGCCGTCGCCACCTGGCGCGACCAGATCGAACGCATCTCCGAGCGAGCCTCCCCGTGCCGCTACCTCACGCCGACGCAGTGGGCGACGATGCGGGAATCGGCCATCGATTTTGCAGATAGGTTCAAAACCATGCTCTCGTCTTTCTATTGGGCCGAGTGCAGTCCCAAAATCTAAACCTGTGATTTACCCCCCCGCCTCGTCCGAAAAGCGCTGAATTCTGACTTAATTTGAATAAGTTAGATTGTCATCTCAACAGCTAGCAGTGGGCTGTTACTAGAACCTTGAGAAACCTTCAGGTTTTCTGATCACTACGAGAGTTGCGGCCGTCGGTAAAAAAATCAAATACCAATGGCTCTGGCGGAAAAATTTCTAATGCACAGACGGCCAGTTGTTGTCTATAAATAGGGTTAACATCGAATCGCGACGCGAGTTTTAAATATGTCTAGAGATCTATATAGGTTTAACCTCAAGAGTCCGGTTGAACTTTGGAGCAGTAACATTGAAGTGATGTCACCACAAATATCGCCATGTCGGTTTCTGACAGTAGAACGCTGGGCGCAAGTGCGAGAAAGCGCCCTAGACTTTATAAAACGCTTCGGTGAGGAGGCACATCATCTGGGCTGGACTACATGCGAATTATTCGGCGTTGATCCGCAATATGGTACTGGGGGGATCAAGCGCTGTGGCGCACTGATGGTGGATGGTAGACCAGCATATCTCCTTGAGCTTCACAAGGTTAGGTTCACCATTAGCTCGTCGTCAATGAACAAATTTACTCAATTGCCTGGAGTTCCTGTTTGGGAGTTTGGGCCAACGCTCAATCAGAAACCTCCTTTTACGTATCAGGTCACTCCGACCTAAAACTAACGGCCTGATGTTCCCTGCCCGGAATGGGGCCCGCTGATCCGCGAGTTTGTGGCGCAGGAGAGCTAACGGTACCAACCCAAGGCTTCGAATTCCTCGCCACGGCAGCTTTCGGCCCTTTTCAAAAGCAGTGGATATCCGCTCGAAGGCGACTGGCTGACGCACAGACCTATGGCGGAGGGAGTTGGGTTTGAAATAATTGGCTTCCCGGCCTCAAAGAAGCCGATTCCGGACAACTCGTTTGGCCCGTTCGGCAGAGTGGACGGTGCCACTGACCTTCAAGACGAGTTAGATAACGAGTTCTTTGAACCAGATCGTATTGCACGGGGTCTACATCTGTGACTGAATTTGAGGCCGCGAGGCGATAGCTCACGACGCATTAGGCGATAGGTGCCCTGCTTAGCGGCCCTAAGCTGCCGCTGTTCGTGCAGTTGAACGCGGCTTTGCGGACGCCTTTAGCACGGCCGACGGACGCAAGTGCGATGGGCCGCTTTTGCAGCAATGCTGCAGAGATGAGCGCCGAGACGGCCGAGGCGTCTTGCTATGGGATCCACACGCTTGAGGGTATGGGGCTGCCTCAGCGTTGACTTAGCCGTGCAACCTAGCCGACACGGAGCGTCACGGCTCGGATCAAGCGCAGCGGTGCAAATGCATGACCTAATGGCCGCTCTCTATCTTGGCGAGGGCGGCCCACAATGCCGAAACGCGCGATCAGCTAATCTTTTCTTAGGACACGCTCGTCAAGGCCGCGATAAATGCATATGAGCTCGCACGACCTCACTGAATAACGATACGGAGTGATCTTGAAAAAGCGATTGGATCATCTTGATGGCCTTCGCGGGTTAGCCGCAGTTGTCGTTGTTGTGTTTCACTTAATGTCAGCGGTGGTTCCTTGGCTCGTTCCTGATCAGCAAAACGGTGCTGCCTGGATTGCCTACAGTCCTATCGCTGTTTTGTGGAATGGGACCTTCGCGGTATCTGTATTCTTTGTGCTCAGTGGCTTTGTTGTCACGAATGCGACGATACAAAAATCTGATCCCTTGTGGATTGATCTTATCATTCGCTATCTACGTCTGGCAGTCCCTGCAACTTTGAGCGCGTTCGTAGGCTGGGCACTATTGAGTGCGCTTCCCAATGCCGCAACAGAACTATACCAGATCACGGGCAGTCGGTGGCTTCAATGGACCTATCAGGGAGAAATCCCAAGTTTACTAGCTGCCGCCTATAACGGGTTGATCGGTATTTTCGTTACCGGGGGGTCGTATTTTAACAATGTATTGTGGACAATGCGACCCGAGCTAATTGGATCAATAATCTGTTTTTTAATATGCTTCTTCAATAATAATATAATTCGCTTGATCGCGGCCACTATCTTTGGTATTGTGGCACTAGTAAGTAGTCATTTTGAATATGAGTGCTTCGTTTTTGGCATCTATATTCGTGAAGCTTGGGTTTCCGATCGATTGCCGTCTGCATTTCCAATTCCGGTGCTACTCATAGGCCTTATTATTGGATCTCAAAGCGGTGACGCCGCAAGCATTATTGGTCTAGGATGGTTGCCGAGCGCCCTGAAGCCGAGCGGAAAGGGAGGACTCCTATACCCGATCGCAGCGACATTCGTTGTCTACGGGTGCATGCGCTCAGCGTCTCTCGTTCGTTTTTTGTCAGGAAGCTTGGGGCGCTTTCTTGGTTCAGTGTCGTTTCCTCTATATTTGATCCATGTTCCGATTATATATACTTTCTTTGCAAAGGGTTATGTAATGGCCGAACCTAGTTATTTTAATATATTGTCTATCTTAACAGTCTGTATGGTATTAATTTTTGCTATATCTTATATTTTAGAACGGTACTTAGAAAGACCGTACTTAGTTGTCTTGGGAAGACTTAGAAAAAAATTGAGAGAGAAAGCAAACACAGTGGCATTACCGCTGTCGTAGAGAAAATCAAGCATCAATCAGACGAATAAATTAATCAACGCGTCGGAAATTGGGGTTAATTATTTTAGCGCCTAAAGGAATGAGGTTTTCCTCTTATTTCAATGCGTTTGTGTCGCAATAGAACGTAATACCTGAACGAGTCTTTTGATCTGAGCAGCGAGCATTCGGAAAGGCAGGGTTGAACCGGAGCCGCAATCTCTGTTCCTCGCCAAGAGCTATTGTCCGCTCTCCACCCGTTGAGGAGGTTGCAGGTAGTACCGCGAGCCAGATTTCGGTCAATAAAGAACTCTTGACTCGTCAATCTAACCTTGGCGACAATTTCGCGCCCGGCAGTAGTAACCAGTACGCGGCCCGCCCCTCCTTCCCTCCAGTTCGTCGCATCAAAAGTTTCTGTGCTTCCAAGTTCGGTATGACGCTTGGATAGGCATTGCACGTGAGACCCTGCGAGTTCGCAGCACAGGCTCGAAATGCGTCGAGGCGCCGCTTGGCGACCGCGGGGGTGACGATCGACATAGCGTCAGCGACCCTAGACGAGCCAGATCAGCAGGCCTGCAGCCACCATCAGCGCAAACAGCAGCAGGCATGCAACGACTTCTCGCCGCGCTATAAGGCCGGCACCTAACCCGCAATCGAGCAGCCCGGCGGCGGTCGAACTGGCGCTAATTCCCGACAGGAGAATTGCTGCGATCAGGATCCAGCCGGCGAGGGTCTGAGGCATCCGTTCGAGCTACCGCGGTTGGTCCTGCGATTGTCGGGCGCGTTCGAGCGTCTCAGCATCCTCCTGCGCGGCAATCAGCTCGATGCTGCTGGCCAGAGCGTCAGCGGCCTCGCCGTGCTCCACTGCGCCGGCTGCCACGGTCCGGCAGAAGCGAGCCGCGCGCCGCAGCCCCTCTGCATGCGCAGTGTCCAACGCCGTCAGCACAGCGTTGAGGGCAATCTCGCGCTCGGCATCGTCGCCCCGCAGGTGCGGCAGCAGAAAGGCCACGAGGCGGACCTTCCATTCGTTTCCGGCTTCCGGCGTATCGTCGCTCATGACTTCACCGGTTGTGCGAGCAGGATCGCAGATCTGACCGCAGCTCGTCTGCTGCCCGGTCTTGCTGTCGGCTCCTTCAGAGTGGCCGTCGCATGCCGGTCCGCCTTAACGGCCGCGGTGACGTCCAGGATCCAGCCGGAAGCCAGCTCGAACGGTCCGGTGTTTGGATTGGCAAGCACCGCGTCGACCGCAGCATTCACTTGCGCATCCGTGACCTCCTTCGATTTATAAAGGTCGGAGACGGTCAGGGTGGAAGCCATGATTGCCCCTACCGCGAGAGGGCAACGGTCGTCGAGGCGGCATAAGAGGTCCGTGTGGCTGGCCTCACGCGCCCAGGCGCTCTCTGAGCTCGCGTCCAGACCCAGGCCACACCGATCTCGTGTAGTCTCTGTCACCCGAGAACCCGAGGCAGACCCCGATGCATGACGATCAGGACCGGGTCGTCGACCCAAACGGACCGCCGCCTTGGATCCACCTGCTCTCGCCGCAGCAACGCGACTGGCGGGCAAGGCAGCACATGATGGGCCGCAATCCCGACTCATACATTCTGGAACAGTTGGATGATGTTGGCGCTTGGCCGCCGAGAACCAAGCATCGCACCCGCCGCAAGCCTGCGGCCCCCGGCCGTTCTGTTGGATGAAGATGACGCCGGCCGCTTCGTGGGCGACCCGTTAGAGCCGCCCCGTCCCTGCCGATCAGCCGCTGACCTTCGCCGCGGGTGTCACGAGCGGAGGCGTCTGCTGGTGCTGCACTACGCGCCAGACCTCGTACTCCAGCCGCCGGTAGGTTGATGTGCAGTGCGCCTCGTACGTCTCGCCGTCGCGGCTCGCCTTGGCACGGTAGGCGATCACGATGAGGCCTTCCTGCGGACGACTGATCCGCTCGTCCGAGATATCGATCTCAGTCCACCGCGGTGTGGACGCGACTGCCTCGATGGCCTGGGTCCCGCTGAGGACGAACGGCGGCTGTGGCAGGACCATGAGGCATTCCTCGTCGACGAGCTCACGGTAGTGCTCGGCGTCGCAGGTCCACAGGCTCTTCTCGAACGACCACACGCGATCATCGTCCACGGCGCTCTCCCAGGTTCTTCGGATTGACGAGGAAAGCGGATCGCCGGCGCGATCGTTCCACCCTGGATCCAGCGCCCGCGATGGAGATGATCCCGGTGGCTTCGAGCTTAGAGCGATGCCGTGCACGCGCGACTTCGCCGTCGCAGCGGGTGCAGCCCGGATCAGAGATCGGGCACAGTGGCGTCGAGCCATTCCGCAGCCCCTAACAGCGTCGGGAATGCGTGCTTTCCCCGCTCGAACGGTGGTGGGAAGGGCGGACTCTCGACGAGGGTCTCGGCCACCCAATCGCCCTCATGACCGTCGTCAGACACGTCCCTAACGAGGCTGCCGACGACCTTGCCGTCGAGGATAAGGTCGAAGCTGCCCGGGGCGAGGCGTTGAAGGGTGTAGGTCATCGACTCTCCAGATTGGACGCACCGTGCGACATTACCACCGCAACGCCGGGTGAGGATGCTAGTTCGCCCTCTTGGGATCCTCGCGGTGCCGCACGTGGTCCTGGCCGGTGGACCGATCAGGATCCGGCGTTGTCCCGCGCCAGCCGCATCGCCCGCAGCTTCGTTGTGCGCTCGTCGACAGCCTGCCTCTCCCTCTGGACCTCGGCCCAGACCTGATTGGCTCGGTCGTGCATCTCCGCGGCTCTGGCAGCCTTGGTCTCGCGATAGCCTTGAACGTGGCTTGGGTTCTCGGACATCGTCGCTCCTCTCAACCTGAGGGCGAGAGAACTAGGACGCCGTGCTGCCGCGTCATCGGTGAGGAGTTTCAGGCCTTCCGTCGCTGTTTGCCTACGCCATCTGCTTCGCCTGTAGCCGTCCTATTCTGCGGCCAAGCACGCATCAGCCTCTCGCGTGACGAACCCGCGGGCGGCAAGCAACAGGCTCCGCCGATTTTCAGGATCTCGGATCGCTTGCCAGAGACGGAATAGTTCGGCCGCTTCGGCGGCGTCGGACTTGTAGGGCGCTTCCCCGAGAAAGGCCTCAACCGGCTCGTCGAGCACCTGAGCTAACCGCTGCAGCAGTTGCCCGGTGCGCTCCGCATTGGCCGTTGGCCGAGGGTCGTTCGGCATTTGCCCGCTCTCCATCAGCCACACAACCGGTGAGGTCTATTGCACGCCTGGATTGCAGGCCATGCGACAGGGCGCAACCCGGCTATGCAATCTTCAACCGCATGGCACCCCCCTAAAACCACCGGTTGTACAATCATTGCGGGGCCGTAATAGACGCTCAATAGACGTACTGATGACGGAAGCGATGACCGAGGATCCAGGTCCTGAGGCGATGCTGGACGCCTGTATCACCGCCTATGAGGCGGTGAAAAAGCACGGCACGAGCGAGATGCAGTTGGCCGCTCGCGTCCTTCTCCAACTAGTCGGCGAGCAGATTGCTCGTGAGGTCACGCCGCTAGCCACCGATGCGTGCAACGAAAACATCGGCGAGCGCTTTCAGCGATCCTGATCGTTCTCGCCTACCTCAAGAAGGCGATCACGCCGCTGGCAAACAGGCCTGCTGCAAGAACCATGAACTGAGGATGCTCATAGCCAAAGCCGTTGAGGATGTTCACCGCTCCCGCCGAAAGGCCCACGACACCCAGGATTATCGCGGCCCGGGGTGACTTCACTTCAGATAGCCCTTCGCCTTCAGGTGCTCGGTTAGGCGCGTCAGCTCATGCTCTCAGGATCCGACACTCTCGCGCGCCAGTCTCATTGCTCTCAGACGCGCTGTCCGCTCCTCAACGACCTGACGCTTTTCCTCGATTTCAACCCAGACCTCGGCGGAGTTCGTCTCGCGGGTCTCAGCCTTCAGGTGCAGGCTTGTGTGGTCGTTGGAGCGTATAATCCGGAAGTGAGACACTAGCCCTCCGCGATGATTGGGAGTGGTTGAGATGCACGCACTGTGTGTCAGAGCTTCTTCAGCTCGCCCGCGGACCCATCCCGTTCCAACCGCGCAGCCTTCAGCCGAGCCGTGTTCTGATCCGCATCGCGGATACCCGGCGCGACGGAGGTTTTGTCGCCAGGATGATCTTGTATCTTGGCGAACGCAGCCTCGGCCTGCTTCCGCTCTTTGCTATGATTTTCAGGCAAACTGGATTCCTTAGTTTGCGCCCTCAGGATCCTCGCGGTGCCGCACGTAGCCCTGACCGGTGAGCCAGTCTGTGCGTGCGTAGCGGTCGGTCTACCACAGGCGCAGCAGGTACCCACCTGCCAGCACGACGACGATGAGGGTCACGGCTGAGATCCCGATTTTCTTTGCCGCCTCGGACCCCTGAAGAACGCCACGCCGGCGGTTCCGGGGCCGAAAGGCTACGATCTTCGGATCCGACAGGTGCTGGGTCAGGCTGTCGGGCAGCCTACGCTTCGATCGTCCCATACGCATATGCCTGTCCTCTCACGAGCGCTTCGCCGTCTTCGGCTGCCCCGCTATTCGGCGGCTTTGGCAAGCTCAACTTCGGTCGGATCGGGTTCTACGCCCTCGTCGTCTTCGGTCTCGGGATCATCGCTCTCAGGCGTCGCGGTTGGGGCGCCTGCACGATAGAAGTCGCCATGACGGACCAGCTCGCCGCTGGTCGTCATCACGCTGAGGTACGTGGCCAAGGTGTTGGCCGCCACGTCCGTCAGGCGCTCGGTGATTTGAGCGTGCGTCAGCCCCTCGGACCCGGCTTCCTCCAGGAGCGCTTTCAAGCGTCCCTTGGCAGAGTTGGCCCGGGGGCCACGGGGACCACGAGTGCCACGAGGTTGACCGTCTTCCGCGGGAGCGCGGCGGCGCTTCGGCTGATCATCGGCCGGCTCGTCCATCGCCGTGCCTTCAACGATCGATGCGAGCGACCGCTCGGCCATGCGGAGCTTCGTCAGCTCGCCGCTCACTCGCTCGTATTCAACCTCAAGGGTTTCGCGCTGATGCCTCACGCTGGCCAGGGCCTTCGCGAGAGTGTCGTCATTTGCCATCGGTGGATCGACTTCTTCGGTTTCGGGACGTGGATCTGCGGATGTGGTCGCTATGCGTATCAAGTAGCGCCCTCCAGATCCTCGCGGTGCTGCACATATCCCCGGCTGATGGGCCCGTCGGTGACGGCGAGCGATGCCGTGTTCATCTGCTGGCCCCGACGCGACGCTTAACGGCGCCGAGGAACTGCGACAGGTTCCCCACGACCTCGTCGCCGACAGACGCGGCTTGGGAAGCGTCGGGTGTCTCCTCGGCTTGCTCGGCGCGCTTAGCGACTTCCATCAGAACTTGCTCCACCGACGGCGGCCAGGGAGCCCGATTGTCCTGAAGCATCCGGGCGGCTCGGACCAGCATGATGAATTGCTCCGGCGGGATCGTCGTCCCGGCGGCATGCTGCTCAAGAATGCGGTCGGCGATCGCTGTCGCGAGCCTGGCGACCTCAACCAGCTTGTCGGGCTCAGTGTGAGAGCCCTTCATTTTCCGTAGCCCTTCGCCTTCAGGTGCTCCGAAACTGCCTCTCGAATGGCTTCGGGCCGACTGGGCTTGGGCTCTGGATGATCCGCGATCCATGCATCTAGACTGTCGAGCTGACCGGGTGGCACCCGCACGGTGATCGGGGTGGCATCGACACGAGGGCGGCCGCCTTTGTTTTTACCAGTTTCTGACATTGACAACCCCTCGTAGGTTGATAATGTCAGAAACTGCCGGACCGAACAAGAGGTGGTGCTCTTGCTCGGCCCTGACCCTGCAACGCCGTCCGGAAAGACCGTCACATGGCTGCCGATAATCCTACAGCACCGGCTCCCGCCGGTGAACGCCCGCGCTCGCCTTCTCGGCTTTTCGCCAACATCCCAGACTTCAGCCAGCCAGTCCCAATTCGCCGGCCGGACGTGATCGGCACAGTCCGCGAGCTTCCAAGCGAACGCCGTTCCCCAATCCTGCCGAACGAGCCGATGCCTGGCACCATTGAGCCGTGGGAGGCCGTGGCTCCTGTTCGCCCCGACACAGCGCACGTCCGGGCCTGGCGCTTCCTAGATCTCGCTGGCGAGGCGCTGGCCGCTACCTTCATCATCGCCGGGGGCGTGTTCGCCTACGGCTACCTCCCTCTCGCGTGAGGGGGGGGCATGAGCAAATCCTCCTCCAGGAAGGCACCGGCTGGCCCGCGCCCCTCTCTGCGCGAGCGGGCTGCCGACGTAGGTGCCTCGGCCGCCCGCGTTCTGAGACGGAAAGCCAAGGAGCCGGCGGCGTCTCAATCCATGCCGTTGGCTAAGATGCAGGCTGACGCGGTGGAACTGAGCGGCCTCAACATCTCTCAGCTCAGCAACCTCTTCGACGTGTTCGAGGCAATCCACCACCAGTGGCTCGCGGTAGGCTGTCAGCCGTTCGCAAAGAGCCATGACCCAATCGTCGGCGTGCGTCCGAATGCAGCTGGCGATCTTGCTGAGCAGGAAGCCTCGCGTGCGGCCCTGATCCGTGACCGCATCGCCGATGAGGCGCGTCTGCGAAGGCCGCAGGACGACTGGCAGCGCGACGAAGCCCTAAGCCTGCGCATCAAGGACGAGATCTTATGCGAGGGGGCGATCCGGGATCGCGATCTCCTCATGAAAGCCGTGAAGGCCTGGGGCTGATCATGAGCAATGTCGTTCCGTTTCCCACCGGCCGTCGGGTGATGGCCAGAGCCATTCCGCGAGAGGAGTTCGAGCAGCTCGCGGAGCTCGCGCTCGATGTCGTAGAGCGGATCGTCGCGCTGTTAGATGATCAAGATCGAGGGCCCGCCGCCCAAGCCGGCGACTGGGGTTTCCAGCCCGACAATCTCCACAGCATGCAAATCCAGGACGGTTATCTTGGCATTGAGATGGAGTGATAAGCCGGACACCGACGACCTTTAGATGTTTCAATCCGGCTGAAGGGGGCAAAACGCTCCCCGATTGATGTGAGGCAAGGGAAGAGCATGACGGACTCGGTGCGCAACAACGTCGACCAAAGCCGTTTCGAGCTGGGGGCCGGCGATGCAGTTGTGTTCGCAGATTATCGGCGCGAAGCAGGCTGCCTCATCATCAGCTACGTCTACGCACCACCTGTCTTGCGAGGCACCGGAGCTGCTGGACGGCTCATGGAAGGCGTGGTGGCACAGGCCCGGGCAAGCGGTGAGCGGATTGTACCCTTGTGCGGCTACGCCAGGACTTGGCTGCATAGGCACCGCGCGCACCGCGATCTGATCGCGTGAGGTAGCCAAGACAGGCTATTCAGATCAATTGGGATCGTCGGCCTTGGCATAGCAAGGTGCGTGGCCGATCCTTTGAGTCCAGAGGCTTCTTAGAAGCCGCAGGTCTATTAGGCCGCGGCACCACCGGCCACGTAGCTGCGCCAGCCGCCGAACTGCGTGATGTCGTCCGCATCTGCGACGCCAGCCACCTCGACGAGAAAGCCCTTCGGCGCCGTCCCGTCGGCCAGCTGCAGGGTGCCGATACCGAGGGGCGTCGGGATGGCTGCCACGAACTCGCCGAAGGCGGCGGGCGGCAACGCCCAGACCTCCGTCTCGATGCGACCGCCTTCGCCATTAGCCACCCGGAGCAGGCCCGGGCGCTGCGGCGGCCCGCCCGGCAGGGCGTAGAGGCGGTAATCCGGCCCAGTCGTCACCGCGCGCAAGTAGCGGGCGCCGCGCTCAATCAGCTCGCGGTTCAGGGGCAGGCCGGAGAGATGCGCGCCGACAACCGCCAGCTCGATCTCGCCCGGGCCGGCCCGGACCGGGCCCGGCTCCACCGCCGGCACCGGCATCGTGCCGGCGCCGATCCGCCCGGCGGAGGCCGCGTGCAGGCGCGCCCCGAGCGCTGCGAGGAGCCCGTCCGACCCGCGCGGCGCCAGCAGGGTGATCCCAGCGGGAAAGCCGTCGGCCCGGGACCGGCCTGGGATCGCGAGGGCGCACCAGTCGAGCAGGTTGACGAAGTTGGTGTAGGTTCCGAGCTCGCTGTTCGGGCCGATCGGGTCGGCCGCCACGGCCGCGCAGGTCTGCGGACGCGGATAGGTCGGCACCGCTAGCACGTCGACGCGCTCCCAGACCACGTCAGCATTCCGGCGCAGCTCCGCCAAGCGGTAGAGGCCCGCGAAGGCGTCCGCAGCGCTGTAGCGTTCAGCGGCGCTGATCACCGCCCGTGTGGTCGGGTGCAGGATCCCAGGGCGCGTTTCCATCACCGGGCGGATCGCCGCGTAACGCTCGGCGACCCACGGTCCGTCGTAGAGCAGCGCCGCCACGGCGAACATCGGGCTCAGGTCGACCCGCGCCGCTGCGCCGGCAAGCGCTTCAAGCTCGGCCACGGAAGCGGCGAAGGCCGCCTCTGAAAGGCTGTCGCCGCCGAAGCGCAGACTTGCCCCGTCCGGGAGCCCGAGGCGCAGGCCCGGCGGGAGACCCGCTGGGGCGGGAGCCACGGGCAGCGCCCGCGACCAGGGATCCAGCCCGTCGGAACCCAACATGGCGCGGAAGGCTGCATCGGCGTCGGCGACAGTACCGGCGAAGACCGAGAGCGTATCGAGGGTGCGGCAAGCTGGGAGCATCCCGCGGCTCGAGATCGCGCCAAGGGACGGCTTCAGCCCTACAACGTTGTTGAGCGCCGCCGGCACCCGACCCGAACCCGCCGTGTCGGTCCCGAGGGCGAACGTCACGATCCCGTGGGCGACCGCCACCGCCGAGCCACTGCTGGAGCCTCCGGGCACATAGGCCGGGTCGATGGCATTGCGCGGGGCAGGATGGGGCGTGCGCAGGCCGACGAGCCCGGTGGCGAACTGGTCGAGGTTAGTCTTGCCGATCAGGATCGCCCCGGCAGCGCGGAGCCGTACAACAGCGTGCGCGGTCTCGGTGGGGGTGTAGGCGAAATCCGGGCAGGCCGCGGTGGTCGGCAGGCCGGCCACGTCGATGTTGTCCTTCACGGCGAAGGGCACGCCCCAGAGCGGCATTGCCGCGGGGTCGAAGGGTGGGAGCGCGGCCGCTTCGGCTTGAGCCTCCGCCTCCGGCACCAGCGCGAGGAAGATACCGGGATCATCGACTGTCACGAGTCGCCGGTAGCACTCGGCCACGACTTCGCGCGGGTCCAGGCCCGCCGCATAAGCTGCGTGCAGGAGCGGGATCGTCGGGAAGGGGGGCACTGCGGCTCTCCTCGTCTCTGGCCGGCTCGGGGGTTCAGGATTCGTCGCCAGATCCGAGATACCAGTCGAGGATCTCGGTCCCCTGCATGAAGACCGCGTCGCTGCGCGCGACCAGGGCGTCCAGCAGCCGTTCCAGCAGGCCGATGCGGTGTGGAACGCCGGTGATGTAGGGATGGATCGCGAAGCTCATCACCTTGGCGCCGCCGAGCGGACCGGGACCTGCGGCCTCGGTTGCGAGGCGGTCGAGGTTGGCCAGCGCCCGATCTACGAACTCGTCGGCCCGGTGGTGCTGGATGGCTAGCAGCGGAATGTCGTTCAACTCGACGGAGTAGGGCAGCGCTACGAGGGACCCGGTGCGCGTCGCCACGCGACAGGGGCGATCGTCGACCACGAAATCGCCGACGTATTCGATGCCGGCCGCGTGCAGATGATCGGGCGTATCGAGGGTCTCGGTGAGGCCCGGGCCGAGCCAGCCGCGCGGCGGACGCCCGGTGACCTCCGCGATCGCCGCGACCGTGCGCGCAATCATCTCGGGCTGGTCCTCGACCCGGTGGGTCGGGACCTGATGGAAGCCGTGGGCCATGAACTCCCAGCCCGCCGCATGGGCGGCTTCGGCGATGCGGGGATAGGCTCTGCAGACCGAACCGTTGATCGACAGGGTCGGGCGGATGCCACGGCTGGAAAAAGCCTCGAGGAAGCGCCAGAAGCCGACCCGCATCCCGTACTCGTGCCACGCCCAGTTCGGCAGGTCGGGCAGCAGGCTCGCGGCGGTCGGCGGCACCAGGATCTGGCGCGGCATCGGATGGTCGATCAGCCAGTGCTCGACATTGACCACCGGCCACACGGCGACGTGCTTGCCTTCGGGCAAGGTGAGCCGAGGGCGGTCGACGGCGGCGCGGTAGGCCAGACGGTTCTCGGGCCTGCGAGGGTCGTCGAACGTGATGTCCATCAGGCAGCCGCCCGCGGCGCGTGGTGACTATGAAGCTGCGCGGCCAGCATTCGGCGCAGGTCGTTGAAGGCCGGGCTCGACACATCGCGCCGCCGCTTCAGGTCGATCGCGTGCACCGCCTCGATCCGGCCGGGACCGGGCGACATCATCACGATGCGGTCGGCCAGGAAGATCGCCTCCTCGATGGCATGGGTGACGAACAGGATCGTCAGCCCGGTGCGCGACCAGAGGTCGAGCAGCTCGTCCTGCAACCGCTCGCGGGTCATGGCGTCCAGCGCCCCGAAGGGCTCGTCCATCAGCACCACCTCCGCCTCGTTGGCGAGCACCCGGGCGATGGCGACCCGCTGCTTCATCCCACCCGAGAGCTGGTGCGGATAGGCGTCGGCGAAGGCCTGGAGACCAACGAGCGAGATGTACCGCTCAGCGACGTCGCGCACTTCGGCTGCGGGCCGCCCGCGCGCCTTCGGGCCGAAGCCGATGTTGTCGCGCACGGTGAGCCACGGAAACAGGCCATAATCCTGGAAGACTATGCCGCGGCTCGGCCCCGGCCCCGCGATCGGCTTGCCCCACATTAGGGCCTGCCCGGAACTCGGCGCCTCGAAGCCGGCGGCGACCCGCAGCAGCGTCGACTTCCCACAGCCCGAAGCGCCGAGCAGGCAGACGAACTCGCCCCGAGCGACGGTGAGGTTCGCCTCGCGCAGGGCCTCGGTCCGGCGACCGCCCGCCGTGTAAGTCTTCGATACCGCGCGCAGGTCGAGGATCGGGATCGAGGGATCAGCCATGGTTGGGGCTCCATGCGAGCAGCCGACGGCCGAGCTGCATGACCAGCCAATCGGAGACGAAGCCCGCGACTCCGATCACCGCCATGCCGCAGATTACGATCTCGGTGCGCGACAGCTGGCGCGCCTCCATGATGATCGCGCCGAGGCCGGTCTGAACGCCGGTCATCTCGCCAACCACGATCACCACCCAGGCGAAGCCCAGGCCCAGCCGGAGACCGGTGAAGATCGACGGCAGGGCGGCCGGCAGAACCACCCGGGCGAACTGCGCCGGCCCGGTGCAGCCCAGCATTGCGGCCGCCTCGAACAGGCGCGGCTCCACCGAGCGCACCCCGAACACGGTGTTGACCAGGATCGGATAGAACGCTCCGAGGAAGACGAGAAAGAAGGCCGAGCGCGGACCAAGGCCAAACAGGATCATCGCCAGCGGCAGCCACGCGGTGACCGGGACGGGCCGCAGGACTTGCAGGACTGGATCGAGGAGCGCCCGGACAAGCGGGACGCGCCCGATCAGCAGGCCGAGCGGTAGGGCTGCGGCGGCGGCCAGCGCGAAGCCGCCGTAGACGCGGCCGAGCGACGCCGCGAGGTGCGTCCACAGTGTGCCGCTGAAGGCGTCGTCGTTGACGCCGCCGATCGCGAGATCCTGCATCTCCGCCCAGACATCGGCGGGCGGCGGGATCAGGCTATAGGGCCGGCCTGCGGTGGCCACCTGCCAGACGGCGACGAGCAAAGCCGGCACCACGCTGGCCAGTCCCAACCGGCGCAGGCGTGCGAGCCCGGCCCCGGTCCTGGCCGCGGGCCTGGATGTCGATCCGACCGGCGACGCCGGCAGGGCGCCGGCCTCGATCCCGGTGCTCACGCTCGCCCCATCGCGTCAACGAAGCGGGTGTCGATGAAGCCGGGCCCCGGCAGGCGCTTGATCTGCTTGAGCGCCAGCATGTGCTGGGCGTAGGCCCCGGCCTGTCGGACTTCGTCCGGACCGAGGCGCCAGGTCAGCTCCACGTTCGGGGCTGAGAGCTCCAGCGCCTCGCGCTTCTGCCCGAGCTTGGCCACGGCCATGGCGATCATCGCGTTGCGGTCGCCGGCGGCGAAATCCGTGGCCTTGCGGTGGATCTCCAGCATGGTCCGGACGAGGTCCGGGCGCTCGGCCAATGTGTCGCGGTGGGCGCCGAACACCATGTTCAGCGCCCCCATCTCGGTGCCGTAAGGATACTCGACGAGCTGGCCGATGCCCGAGGCGAGGCTGACGCCGGGACCTGGCTCGGCGCCAACATAGGCGTCGATGTCGCCGCGGGCCAACGCGATGTGCATCTCCGAGAACGAGATCCGCACGGGGGTGATGTCCTTCACGGACAGTCCCTCCATGCGCATCCGTTCGAGGACGAAGACCTCCTGGGTGCTGCCGGGCCAGATCGCGACCCGCTTGCCCCGCAGGTCCTTGATGGCGCGGATGTCCGAATCCTTCTTAGCGATCACCGCCATCCCGCGGTTGCAGGTGGAGGCGATCACCACGAGCGGCTCGCCCGCGGCGGCTCCCAGCGTCGCGGCGGCGATGCCGAAGGTGCCGAAATCCACCGACTTGGTGACGACGGCGTTCTTGCATTCCGTCGGGCTCTCGAAGGGCACCACCTCCACCGTCACGCCCGCGGGAGTGAAGCGCTCGTAGAAACTCGGCGCGATCGAGTGGATCAGCTTGAGCGATCCCATCCGGATCGTGACGGGCGTGCCCTGGGCGCGCGCGCCAGCCAGGGGGCCAAGAGCGAGGCCGGCCCCGAGACCGGCCATAAGGGTGCGGCGGCAGATCATCGAACGGCTCCTTCAGAGTCCCGATGCCGCGAACGCTATGAGTCTCCCCTGTTGCAAGGAAGTGCTATTTGATGATCGTGCCGTTGCTTCGCAGGCAACGGCAAGCATGATGGAGGCATGAAATACCTGCGCACGGTAACTTATGTCGCCGAAGTCGCCCGGGCCGGCTCGATTCGACGCGCGGCGGAACGTCTGAATCTCACGCCCTCGGCCCTGACGCGGCAGATACAGGACCTTGAATACGAGCTCGGCACGCCGATCTTCGAGCGCCTGCCACAGGGAATGCGGCTCAACGCGGCCGGCGAGCTCTTCGTCCGCCACATCCGCGACCAGGCCGCGGATCTTGAGCGGGTGCGCTCGCAGATCGCCGACCTGTCAGGGGTGCGGCGAGGGCACGTGGCCCTAGCCTGCAGCCAGGCCTTCGTCACGCAGGTGGTGCCGGAAGAGGTGGAGGCCTATCGTGCTCGCTTCCCGCAGGTCGGCTTCACGGTGCAGGTCCGCGACCACGCGCAGGGAGTGAGCGCCCTGGCGGCCTTTGAGGCGGATCTCGCCCTGATCCTGCAGCCGCCGCCTTCGGCGGAGCTACATCCGCTCTATTCCGGCCAGCAGACGCTCTGCGCATTGATGCGCAAGGGCCACGCGCTGGCGGCGGAGACCGGGCCGGTGCGGCTGCGTGATTGCCTGGCTCACGCTCTGGCACTGCCCGACCATTCGTTGGCCATCCGCCACCACATAGAGCACGCGCTGGCTCGGCGCGGCGTCGAACTGCGGCCGGCGGTCGAGTCAGGATCGCTGGAATTCTTGCGCAATCTGACGCTACGCGAGGACGTGATCAGCCTTCAGATCCCCAGTGGCATCCCCCAGGATCCGCGTCTGCGCAGTCGTCCTATCGACACGCGCGATCTGACGCCGATGACGCTGGTTCTCGCGCAGCTGCGCGGGCGATCCCTATCGGTAGCCGCAGCGAAATTTGCCGATCAGCTTGTTCTTCGGCTCAATCGGGAAGCAGTCTGACCAATCGTTCGGTTGGGTATTACTAGCAGCGCTGGCTAACGTACCTTTTATTTTATAATAATATTTCCAAATTCGTCAGACGATCGCAGGCATTAAAACGGATATTGATTTATTGCATTTTATGTTACAGACATAAATTGCTAATCAATTATCTCAGAATGCTACCAGTTATGAATTAAAATTGCCAAATCAGATGTCTGCGTCCTGATCTAGTTTATAAGTTACGAATTAGTACGTATTCAAAGAGACAATTGACTGATTTTAAGTCTTTCGACATCGGTGGGCAGAACATGCCGTCTGCTCCACCGTCCGTCACTCCTGCCTTAGACAAGAACCTAGATTTCAGATCGGTAGGGAATGCATATGAAAGACACCATTCGATTCACGCGCTACTTCGCAGCTGTGATCACGGCCTCGATCAACACTTTAGGACCGAGCTCAGCAACGCCGATGGTCGATCGGCTTGGCAGAATTTCTGGAGCCAACCATGCGGTCCAGGCCTCGTTCATCTCGTCCTTCAGATTCATGTCGGTGATGTAGAGCGTGGCTGTCAGGATCTTGCTCTTGTCGCTCCCCGTCTCGCTGAGCAACGCATCGACGCGAGCCAGAACCTGCTCTGTCTGCCCCTTCATCGAGGCCGAACGGTCTTCAGCGACGATTCCGCCCAAATATAGCACCCCACTATGCTCGACGACGCGATGCATGATGGGCGTGCGGATATGACGTTGGATCACAGGTGAGGTCCTCTCTGCGGATGGTGAACTCAGCCTGCCGGCTGCGGCAGG
This sequence comes from Methylobacterium sp. CM6246, assembly GCF_054818005.1. Classification (NCBI taxonomy): domain Bacteria; kingdom Pseudomonadati; phylum Pseudomonadota; class Alphaproteobacteria; order Hyphomicrobiales; family Methylobacteriaceae; genus Methylobacterium; species Methylobacterium sp. CM6246. The sequence continues at coordinate 833,125 of NZ_JBTXKY010000001.1, read as the reverse complement.
GCGGGCCGGAGGCTTGAGCTGAGGGGGACGCGGCCGAAGCGGTCAGCCGCGAAGGGCTCGATGGGGAAGCGGGTTCGTCCATCGAGGAGGAGGTCGGCGACGATGTCGCCGATCACCGGTGCCAGGGCAAAGCCGTGGCCGGAGAAGCCGAAGGCGTGCACGAGCCCGTCCGCGACCGCCGAGCGGCCGATCACCGGCAATTCGTCCGGCGTGACGCCCTCGATGCCGGCCCAGGCGTGCACGATGCGCGCGTCGCGAAGGATCGGGAACAGGTCGAGAGCCGTGCGGGCTGAATAGGCGAGACGCGGGACGTCGAGGCGCACCTGACCGGTGTCGAGATCCGCCAGGCCCTTGTGGCCGCCGCCGATCATAACGTGCCCGCTCTCGGATTGCTTGAAGGAGAGCGGCCGCCCGGTTGCGCCGACCACGGGTGTTAGGAACGGCGGCAGACTGTCGGTGAGGAGCATCTGGAACGCGTTGAAGCCAAGCGGGATCGCTTCGCCCACCGCCCTGGCAAGGCGCCCGCCCCAGGCACCGGCCGCATTGACGAGATACGGGGCCGCATAGGTGTCCGCGTCCCGGCTCTTCAGGATCCAGCGTCCGTCCCGCCGCTCGGCGTCGGAGACGCGCACGCCCTCCAGGATCTCCGCGCCGGCGGCTGTCGCTGCGCGGCCGAAGGCCTGCGTGGTCCGGAGCGGGACCGCGTAGCCATCGCGCCGCGCGATCAGGCCGCCGACCACGTGGCCGGCGACGGCCGGCAGCAGGCCGCGCAGGGTGTCGGCATCCACGACCTCTTCGTGGCGGAAGCCCAGCGCGCGCATCTGCGCCGCGCGTTCCGCGAGGCGGGCAAGTTCGGCCCCGGTCTCGGCCACCCGCACCTGCCCGACGCTGCGGAAGCCGCAGGTCTCGCCCACCAGGGTGGCGATGCGATGCCATCGGTCGAGGGCTTCCAGCGCGAGCGGCACCTCGGCGACGTGGCGGCCCAAGGTGCGCACGCCGCCGGCCGAGTAGCCCGACGCGTGCGCGCCGACCTGTTGCGCCTCCAGTACGCGGACCCGGATGCCGCGCCGGGCGAGATGCAGGGCTGCGGATAGGCCGTGAAGCCCACCGCCGACCACGAGGACGTCGGACTCCCTCATGCGAGCTCTCCACCGTCCAGCTGCGGCGGATGCGGCTCCGGCGCCTCCGCGACGAAATTCGCAAGCGCCGCGAGGCTGACGGGCCGGGCCGGGCGGACCGGACCCGCGAAGATGCTATGCGCGCGTAACTGCGCATCGCGGGCCGGATCGGCGGGACGCTCCAGAAGCGCCGCGAGGTCGAACGGATCCAGCCACGCCGTCCCGATAGACCCCGGAAGCGACGCCGGGACCGGGGCTGCGGCAGGCCCCGCCATCAGCGCCTCGGCGGCGGCAGCCCCCTGCCTAACCGCGGCGTCCACCGAGTCCGCGCCGGCCACCCGGCCAGCGGCCGATATGCCCGGAACGGTGGTGCGTCCCGCCTCGTCGATAACGAGGTGGCCTTCCGTGAAAGCGCAGCCGAGGCTTGCCAGCAGCAGGGGCTCGTTGGCGCAGACCAGCAGGCGGTCGAAGGGCTCCGGCCGGACGTGGCCCGCGCTCTCGATCCAGAGGATCCCGGGCTCGGCATGCCAGCCAGTCGCCTGCGGGCGCGCGATAAGCACGGCCCCAGGCAGCCGGGCCAGGGCTGACTTCCCAGCCGGACCGCCGCCTAGCACGCAGATCCGGAGCGCCACGGGCGCGCTCACGCGGCCGCGTCCTGCGGTTCCCGCGCCAGCTCGCCGACGGTCATCGGCTTGAACGGCGCCCGCGGCCGGAGCGCGCCGACCTCCTCCATCGAGGCCCCGCGGGTTTCAGCGATCAGGCCGGCGACCACGGTCCCACACATGCGGCCCTGGCAGGGGCCCATGCCGGCGCGCAGGAACGCCTTGACCTGGTTCGGCCCGGTGGCGCCGAGCCGCGCGGCCTCTCTGATCTGGCCGCCGGTGATCTCTTCGCAGCGACACACGATGGTGTCGTCTGCAGGCGCCAGCACAGTCGGTGCGGGGGCGTAAAGCCGGTCGAGGAAGGGTCGCAGCGACAGCGCGGAACGCAGGGAGATGCGTGGGGCCGCCGCGCGCGCATCACGGGCCGCGGCATCGAGCTTCCCCAGGCGGTGGGCCGCATCGATAGCCGCCAGCCGGCCGCTGGCAACCGCCGCCTCCCAGCCACCGATGCCACCGCCATCGCCCGCGACTGCCACGTTCGGGTGGCTAGTGGCGCCCCAGGGGTCGAGGCGGGGCCGCCAGCACAGCTGCTGCGCGTCCCAATCGTGGTCGAGGCCGAGGGCCCGGGTGATGTGCGTCGACGGGATCACGCCCTCGTGCAGGAGCAGTGTGTCGCAAGGCAACGAACCTCCATGCCAGTGCACCGCCTGGACATGCGCGTCGCCCTCCGCCCTCAAGTCGCGTACGCCCCGCACGACCTGCAGGCCGCGTCGCTTAGCCTCCCGGACGAGCGCAACGCCCTTTCCGAGGAGCCGGCGGCCGGTCCAAAGGCCGCCGGCGCGGAACGCATCCCAAAGTGCGCCGCCGGCACCGGTCTCAAGCAACGTCAGCGGCCCGACCCCGGCACGCAGAAGCTGGACCGCCAGCAGCCAGCACAAAGGTCCCTGGCCGGCGATCACCACGGCGCCCTGCGGGACGGCGCCGGCGGTTTTCAGCAGGATCTGGGCGGCGCCGGCGCTCATCACGCCGGGGAGGGTCCAGCCAGGGATCGGCACCGGTCGTTCCTGAGCGCCGGTGGCCAGCAGCACGCGCCGGGCCGCGAGTTCCGACGACGCCCCACCGGCTTTCACCGAGAGCGCTCCCGTGTCGGGCGCGAGATGCCACAGCGTCGAGGAAGGCCGATAGGCGATCGTCGTGACGCTCCGGAACGACGCGGTGAGCGCACCGCCGGCGTCCAGGTACTCGCCCGCGAGGGCCGGGTCGCCGGAGGCAGATTCCACCGCGCGGAACACCTGCCCGCCCGGGGCAGCCTGCTCGTCGAGCACGGTGACCGAGAGCCCCAGCGCGGTGGCCTCAATGGCGGCGGCCATGCCGGCCGGGCCGGCGCCCACGATGGCGAGATCGTAGCTCATGCGGCCTCCGGGGCATTATGGTGGGGCCGGGCCGCGCGCGGTCCCTGCTGCGGCTCGATGCGCATGCCCGGCGCCACCGGGACCAGGCAGGCCTGGCGGTTGGCGACGCCGTCGATCTCAGCGAGGCAATCGAAGCAGATGCCGATCATGCAATAGGGCAGGCGCGGAGCTCCGCTTACCGGCGTTGTGCGGATCGCCGGGGCGCCGGAGAGCAGCACCGCGGCGGCGGCGGAAGCACCCTCGGGGACGCGGACCACCGCGCCGGCTACGTACACGTCCACCAGCCGGTCCCCCGGGGCGGGGCGGGCTTCAGGCCGCCTTCTGAACATCGAACCGTCTCGCGCTGAAGGGGGACATCTCCGGCGCCAGCGCGCCGGCCGCGATCATCGGGGCGAGCAGGTGCGCATGCGCCCCCGCCAGGGTCACGCCCGAATGGCAATTGGCCAGGAACGCCCCGGGGCAGCGCTCGGACTCGTCGTAGATCGGCTTCCCATCGGGCGACATAACCCGCAGGGCCGCCCAGGCCCGGACGATGTTCAGTTCAGCGATCCACGGGAAGGTCTGCACCGCCCGTTGGGCGATGGCCCGCATGATCGTGGGGGTCTGGCTCAGGGTGTCGAAGCCCATGTCCTCCTTGCTGTCTCCGAGGAGGAGCGAGCCCTCGTCGGTCTGGCGGACGACGTGGGTCGGCAGAGCGAGCACCTCGCGGGTGCGTTCCGTGACGAGGATCTGGCCGCGCTCGGGGCGCAGCGGAGCGGCGAGGCCGACGAGCGGTGCAAGGTCGGCGTTGCCCAACCCTGAGGCCAGCACGAGCCGGGGCGCCCGCACGATCGCCGTGCCGAGGCTGACGGAAAAATCGTGGGGCGCCGCCGTGACGGCCTCGACCCGTGCATTCGGCCGGTAATGGCCGCCCGCCCGCTGGAACCCCGCATGGAGCGCGCGCAGGAGATGCAGCGGGCTCGCATGCCCATCGTAGGGGGTCCAGGAGGCGCCCACGACCTTGGGCCCGAGGCCCGGGACCATGTCGCGCAGGTCCGCGACACTCAGCATGCGGTATTCGTAGCCGGCATTGCCGGCCTCTCTGCGGAGCTGACCCATCAGCGCGTCGCGCTGCGCCATCTCCGCGTCCGAGAAGCAGAAATGCAGGCCGCCCGGCTGGTGCAGTCCGACGCCGATGCCGGTGGCCTCGGACAGATCCTCGGCGAGCCCCGGCCAGGCCTGCGCTGAGCCATGGGTCCAGTGCTGGTAATGGGGTGCGCCTAGGCCTTTCGACTGGACCCAGATCAACCCGAAATTGCCCCTGCTGGCCCGGTGTGCGATGTCGCCCTCGTCAAGCATCAGCGTGGACAGGCCTTGCCGCTGCAGCCCGTACGCGATCGCTGCGCCCACGAGTCCGCCACCAACCACGATGGCGTCGCGCGTCTCACCCTGCAGCGTCTGTGTTGCCGAGATCATGCGCGGCGCTCCCCGGTGAGGAGGCGGTCGATCGGGTAAAAGCGATCGAGCACCAGGAGGACCAGGGCGGTGCCAAGGATCAGGGCCGCCGAAACGGACGCGACCAGCGGGTCGGTCATCTGGTCGATGTAGTTGAACAGCTGCACGGGCAGCGGGTTGGCGGACGGGGAAGCCAGGAACAGGCTAACCGTCAGCTCGTCGAAGCTCGTGACGAAGGCCAGGATCCACCCTCCGGCGACGCCCGGGGCGATCAGCGGCAGGGTCACCCGACGAAATACGGTCAAGCGCGAGGCTCCGAGGCTCTCCGCAGCGCGCTCGATGCGCGGATCGAGACCCGACAGGCCGGCTCCGACGAGGCGCAGCATGTAGGGGGTAATCACGATGACATGCGCGGTGACCAAGCCCTCGAAGCTACCCGAGAGGCCAAAGCCGGAGAAGAATCGCAGCAGCGCAACGCCCAGCACCACGTGCGGGATCATCAGCGGCGAGGCTAGGATCGCCACCAGAGCCCCGCGGCCGGGGAAGCGCCACCGGGCGATCGCCAGAGCTGCCGGCACCGCGATCAGCGCGGATAGCGTGGCGGCCGTCACGCCAAGTCGCAAGCTGAACCAGAAGCTCTCCAGGAAGCGCGGATTGTCGCCGATCGCGCGCCACCAGCGCAGGGAGAGCCCGTTGAGCGGCAGGGCGAGGTAACCCTCCCCGGTGAAAGATACGCCGATCACCACGAGCAGCGGTGCCAGGATGAAGGTGAGGAACAGCGCGTGGAAGGCCAGCGCCAGGGGACCGTTGCGGCTCATGCCCGGCTTCCTCCCTTGCCACCTACCGCCACTTCGCCCAGGCGGCGCATGGCCCGCGTCTCGACGAAGCGTGTCCAGATCAGCGTGGCGGTGAGGATCGCCACCATCAGCAGCGTCGCGAGCGCAGCGCCGAGCGGCCAGTTCAGCGTGTTCAGGAACTCGTTGTAAGTCATGCTCGACACGACCTTGAGGCGCTTTCCCCCGAGCATGGCCGGGGTCGCGAAAGCCGAGGCCGACAGGCAGAACACCATCAAGGCACCGGCCATGATGCCCGGCATGACGTTCGGGAGGACGACGCGGCGGAACACCGTCAGACGGCTCGCCCCAAGGCTGAAGGCCGCGCGCTCCAGCACCGGATCGAGCCGACCGAGACTCGCCCACACGGACAGAACCACCAAGGGCACCATCACGTGCACCAGGCCGATCACCACGGCGAGTTCGGTGAACATCAGGCGGAAGGGCGCGCCTGGCACGCCGAGGATCGTCAGTACCTGGTTCACGAGCCCGGTCGTGCCGAGCAGTACCATCCAGCCGAAATTGCGCACGACCACCGACACGAGCAACGGCCCGACCACGATCAGCAGCATCGCACCGCGCCAGTGCGGAGCCATGCGGTAGATGATCCAGGCTTCGGGCACGCCAACCAGCAGGCAGATCGCCGTGGTCCAGAGTGCGATACGCAGAGTCCGCAGCAGCGATTCCGCGAACAGGCTATCGGTCAGCAGGTCTCGGTAATTCTCCAGGCCCCAGCCGGGCAGGATGCCCTTCTCGAAGTCGAACCCATGCAGGCTGAGGAGCAGCACGCCACCGAGCGGCAGCAGCAGCGCGCCGGCATAGACGACGAGGGAGGGCGCTGCGAGAAGCGCAGGCGTCAGATTACTCCGGCCGTTCATGCGCGTTCGAGCCGGCGCAGGCTGTGGGCATCCCAGTCCAGCGTCACCGGGGCACCCTCGTCGTGCGGCACGGTGCCGGTGTTCTGCAGCATCACGGCGAAGCTCCCAAGGGCCGTCTCGACGGCGTAGAGCCAGAAGCCCCCGAGGAAGAGGCGCGACTGCACCCGCCCGCCGAGCCCTGCGGCCCCATCATTGCCGATGCGCAGGCGCTCCGGCCGGATGGTGAGCAGGATGTCGCCCTGGCGATCGGCCAGGTCCGGCGGCAGGGCGAAGCGATGCCCCCCAGCTTCCGCCTGGCCGCCCCCCGCGCAGGCAGGCAGGCGGTTGCTGCGTCCCAGAAAATCGGCGACGAAATCATCCGCCGGGGCGTCGTAGGCCCGCCACGGTGCGTCGATCTGAACGATGCGGCCGCCCTGCATGATCGCAACGCGGTCGCACAGGGCCATCGCCTCCGACTGGTCGTGCGTGACCAAGATCGTGGTGACGCCGATCCTGCGCTGGAGTTCGCGCAGCTCGACCTGCATCTCCTCGCGCAGCTTCGCGTCGAGGTTCGAGAGCGGCTCGTCGAGGAGAAGCAGGCGTGGCTCGATCACTAGGGCGCGCGCTAGTGCGACCCGCTGCTGCTGGCCGCCCGACATCTGCCGCGGGAAGCGGTCGGCGAGATGGGCGAGGTGGACCAAATCAAGCGCCTCAGCGACGCGCTTTATGCGCTCAGCCTTCGACACCCGACGCATCTCCAGGCCGAACGCCACATTCTCGGCCGCGGTCAGGTGCGGGAACAGGGCGTAAGATTGGAATACCAGCCCGATGCCGCGCTTGGCCGCCGGCACCGTGGTCAGATCGCGCCCATCCATCGTGATGCGGCCGCGGCTCGGGGCCTCGAAACCGGCTATCATCTGCAGCGTGGTGGTCTTGCCGCAGCCGGAAGGGCCGAGCAGGCCAAGGAACTCCCCCGGGGCTACCGAGAAGCTGACCTCACGGATTGCCGTGAAAGCCCCGTAATCCTTGCCGATTTGGTCGAGGGTGAGGAAATGCGGGGCGGCCATCAGCGCTCGACCTCGCGCTGCCAGCGGCGGGTCCAGTCAGCGCGGTTGCGGTTCACCACATCCCAATCGAGGCCGATGAGGCTCTTCACCTGATCCTCCCCATAGATCACCCGGTTAGCAACCTCGGGGGGCAGCTTGGTCGCCGGGTTGGTCGGTCCGGCGCCGTACTGGGTGGCAAAGGCCAGCTGCACGGTCGGCGAGATCATATAGGCCAGGAACTTGTCGGCCAGGGCGGGCTCCGGGCTGCCGGTGACGGCGCATCCCGCCGTCATCAAGACCACGGATCCCTCCTTTGGCCGCACGATTGCCAGGGGGAAACCCGCCTGCTGCATCGCTGCGACCCGCGAGGAGCCCCAGACTGCGAGCCAGATCTCGCCGGACTGGAACATCTCGCTCATTTTGCCCGGGCTGCTCTCGTAGGCGAGGACGTTCGGGTTGATCTGCTGGCGCAGCACCTTGAGGCCCGGCGCAATGTCGGAATCGCTGCCGCCGTTGATGCGCGAGACCATCGCCAGGGTGTGGACGCCGTACGTATTGTCGATGCCCGGGATGGCGATGTGCTGCCGGTATTCAGGCCGGGCGAGGTCCATCCAAGACGTTGGGACCGGCAGGTTCTTCTGCGCGAAGACATCCTTGTTGTAGGCGATGCCGGTGAAGCCGAAGCCGGTGCCGACGGCCTGATCGCTCGCAAGGCGGGCGATCGGGTACACGGCGTCCCGGGTGGTCTCCGGCAGCGGGCGGCAGAGGCCGAGCCCGGCCGCCTGGACCATCGGACCGTCGTCCAGCACGGCGACGCCGATGGTCTGATTGCCGCGCTGCGCCTGCATGCGGGCGAGATTGTCGGACGAGTTGCCGGTCAGGTAGTCGATCCGGACATTGTTCTCACGTTCGAAAGTCGGGATCACGCTGGAGCGCATGACCTGCTCATAGCTGCCACCGTAGCCGGCAACGGTCAGGCGCTGTTCGGCCACGGCCGAGGAGGCCGCCATGCTGAGCACGGTGGCCGTCGCAGTAAAGAGACCTAGTGTCGACCGCAACATTGCTTGCCTCCGTGAGCAATCGGAAAGCTATTCATGGGCATAAAACGAGCACGTCGCTTCCGGCCTGAGCATCTCCGCGAATTTCCAGCCCCGAATGCTTCACAGCGTGCGATCTCTTGACGAGGGACGCAAATTCATAATTTTTGTCGTTTCATTCCTTTCAGTAGCGAGTTGCAGGATTTTGGATGACCCCGAGCCGGCTTCGCCAGCTAGAAGCATTCCGCGCAGTCATGCAGAGCGGCTCGGTCAGCCGCGCGGCGCAGCGGATGTTCCTCTCACAGCCGGCCGTCACGAAGCTGCTGCGCGGCCTGGAGGACGAGACCGGATTGCCGCTCTTCGATCGCTCGCGCCGCCATCTTCAGCCGACGCCGGAAGCCGTGAAGCTGGAAAGCGACGTCGCGACCTTGTTTGCGGCCGCCGACCACCTGGATCGCACCATCGACGATATGCGGGGGGTCGGAAGCGGAGAGTTGCGCGTCGCCGCCATGCCACTGATGGGTCTGTCGCTTATTCCGCGGCTGCTAGCTAAGTTCGCCCGGGAGGTGCAGCCGGTGCGGATATCGCTCGTGGTGGCGAGTTCGCGTGAGGTCCATGATCTGGTGCAGGCCGGCAATGCCGACCTCGGGTTTGCCCTGCCGGTCGGCCGAAGCGCCCTCGTCGCAGCACCACCGATCGACCTGCCCGGACTTGTTGTCCTGCCACCCGGGCATCGCCTCACGCGGAACAAGGCGATTCCGCTTTCTGAGCTGCATGACGAACCCTACATCTCACTCGGTCGGCAGTACCGCCTTCGCGATCAGGTTGACGAACTCTTCACTGTCAACGGTGTCGTGCCTCGCCTTGTCGCGGAGACGCAGAACGCGACAGCCGCCTGTGCCATGGTCGCCGCTGGCCTCGGCTTCGCTGTAGCGGAGGCTGTCACTGTGAGGGCCCTAAAGGGACAGGTTGTCGTGCGAAGATTGCAGCCGACTGTGACGTTCTCGGTCACTGTACTGGGAAGCCCTGGGCGCCCGCTATCAGCCGCCGCCCTGTCCTTCCTTAAACTGGTTCGCAGCGACTTAGACAACTGATCTTTTACTCAATGCGCTGCTCCCCCTTGTTATTCAAGCGATTAAAACAGCAAATTTAATCATTTTATCATATAAATATCAGCCGTTCCGTTTCATATCTTAATAAATCGGATTAGTTCTATAGCATAAAATTGGACAAATTGGGCATTTATGTTACGCTTCATATATACTGACGGACACCACACTAAGGGGCTGTCTTGTCGCCTTAGATACCGGCACCTCAATGGCGGCTTACTTAAAAAAGTACGCGGTCTACCCTCGAAGTTCCGTAGTTTGCTATTCCACGTCCGCATTGCTTCGGCGGGGACTCTGTCCGCTTCAATGGCCCCCCTTGCTTCGGAACGATTGTCCCGTCTCAATCTCTTGTCTCTATCTCCATAAAGATCAAGTTCCCCGCGCCAGCCACTCGCGCAGTTTAGTCCAGCGGGGCTTAGTATTACCGCCGCGGACCGTGATGCCCAGTGCTTTGCGCTGCCCGAGCAGTACAACCAACCGCTTTCCGCGAGTGACCCCCGTGTACAGGAGGTTCCTCGCCAACATCGTCCAGTGCTGCATGGCCAATGGGATCACCACCGCCGGGTACTCCGAGCCCTGCGACTTGTGGATGGTCGTGGCGTAGGCCGGCACCAGCGTGTCGAGCTCGCCGTACGGGTAGACTACCTCGCGGCCGTCGAAATCGACGATCACCGCGCCCTCGTCCTCGTCGATGCGCACCACCGTGCCGAGATCGCCGTTGAACACCTCCCGGTCGTAGTCGTTCTGGCTCTCCATCACTCGGTCGCCGGGTGAGAAGCGCCAGCCGAACCGCTCCACCGAGATGGCGGGGTTCGGGTTCAGCACCGCCTGGAGCTCGTGGTTGAGGTTGCGCGCGCCAAGCACGCCGCGCTGCATCGGGGTGAGCACCTGCACGTCCCGGACGGGATCGAGGCCGAAGCGCGCCGGGATGCGTCTGGTCACCACCTCGATCGATGTCGCCATCGCCGGCTCGGGCTCGTCGATCTCGATCAGATGGAAGTCGCTGTCCGCGCCCCGAGCAGCTGGCTCGGGCATCTTGCCGGCGTTGATCCGGTGCGCATTCACGACGATCCGGCTCTCGGCCGCCTGCCGGAACACTTCGGTCAGCCGCGCCACCGGAATAGCCCCCGAAGCGATGATGTCGGCCAACACCTGACCGGGCCCGACCGAGGGCAGTTGGTCAACATCGCCGACGAGGAGCAGTGCGGCGTGCTCCGGCACCGCCTTGGTCAGGGCATTCATCAGCGGCACGTCGACCATCGAGGTCTCGTCGATCACCAGCAGGTCGCAGGCGAGCGGATTGTCCTCGTTGCGCGAGAAGCCGCCGTGCTTCGGGTCGATCTCCAGCAGGCGGTGGATCGTCTTGGCCTCGAGCCCGGTCTGCTCGGTCATGCGCTTGGCCGCCCGGCCGGTCGGGGCGGCAAGCAGCACCTGCACGCCCTTCGCCCGCAGGATCCGCAGGATCGTGTCGAGGGTCGAGGTCTTGCCCACGCCCGGACCGCCGGTGATCACCGCGAGCTTGGCGCCGAGCACCCGCCGCACGGCTTCCCCTTGCGAGGGCGAGAGCGTCTTGCCGGTTTTGTCCTGGACCCAGGGCAGAGCCCGGGCGAGGTCGATCTCGGGCCAGGGCGGTGTGCCCTTCGTTCGGCGGAGCAGCCGCTCGGCGATCATTCGCTCGGCGGCGTGCAGCCCGGCCAGGAAGATGCACGCCTTGTCGCCGAGGATGTCCTGCACGACCTCGCCGGTCTCCAGCACGTCGAGCAACGCCGAGCGGATCAGCGCCGCGTCGACGCCGAGGAGGTCGCTCGCGAGCTTGATCAGTTCCACCACAGGGAGCGCGCAGTGTCCGCCGTCGGTCGCCGTCTGCAGGGCAAACGAGATGCCCGCGCGCAGCCGCTGCGGTGCCTCCGGGGTCAGCCCGAGCTTCATCGCGATGGCGTCGGCGGTCTTGAAGCCGATGCCGCGGATGTCCTTGGCCAGCCGGTACGGGTCCTCGGTCATGACCGCGATGGCGTCGTGCCCATAGGTCTTGAAGATCCGCACCGCCCGCGCTGTGCCGACGCCGTGGGCGTGCAGGAACAGCATGATCTCGCGCACCGCCTTCTGCTCGGCCCAGCCGGCGATGATGCGGGCGGCGCGCTTCGGGCCGATGCCGGCGACCTCGGGCAGCCGCTGCGGCTCGGCTTCAATGATCTCAAACGTGCCCTCGCCGAATGCCGCGACGATGCGCTTAGCCATGGCCGGGCCGATGCCGCGCATGTGGCCGGAGGCGAGGTATTTCTCGATGCCCTCGACCCCGGTGGGTGGCGTGACCTTGAGGGTGTCGGCCTTGAACTGCACGCCGTGCTGGCGATCCGTGTGCCAGATGCCGGTGGCGGTGATCCACTCGCCGGCCGCGATGGCGGGGGCATGCCCGATCACCGGGACGAGATCGCGCTTGCCCCGAGCCTGGACCTTGAGCACGCAGAAGCCGGTCTCGGGGCTGTGGAAGGTGACGCGCTCGATGGTGCCTGCCAGCGCCTCGACGGGCTGACCGCGTTCAAACTGCCGCGGTCGCCCTCTCTCAGTCATGGGATACGTCCAGGCACCGTTCGCTGACGCTTCAAACCGATACTGGCTCGAAATCTCGGAGCAGACAGGCAGCGACTACGAGAAGATCGGCCAAGCCTGATGAAGGCACAATGGCGACGCGTCGCCCCGCTCGCGAGTCCACCAGGTTATCCGCTACACCTGACGACCCACGGTCTCTCTGCCGCAGGAACACGACAATCCTACTCTGGTTCGCTGATCGAGATCAACGAGCGGGAGTGCGAGACATGGCGCAAGTGCGTGGATCTACGGTCGTGATCACGGGCGCGTCGAGCGGCATCGGGCGTGCCGCGGCTTATGCCTTTGCTGCCAGGGGGGCCTGCGTCGTTCTCGCTGCCCGGCGTTCCGATGTTCTCGACAACGTTGTGCGCGAGATCCGGGACGGTGGTGGCGCGGCGATCGCGATCCCAACCGACGTGACCGACACCGACGCCGTCTTCGCGCTGGCGGAAGGCGCGGCGAGGGCGTTCGGTGGCATCGATGTCTGGATCAACAATGCAGGTGCGGGGGTATTCGGGCCGCTCCTCGACGCTCCGCTCGACCTGCACAGGCAGACGATCGAGATCAACCTGATGGGTGCGATTCACGGTGCCTATGCCGTGCTGCCACATTTCTTGCGCCAGGGACACGGCACGCTGATCAACACGGTCTCGATGGGCGGCTGGGCCCCGACGCCGTTCGCGGCAGCGTACACCGCGAGCAAGTTCGGCTTGCGCGGCTTCTCGGCCAGTCTGCGCCAGGAACTTGCCCGGCATAAGCACATCCACGTCTGTGGCGTGTTCCCGGCAATTGTCGACACCCCCGGTCTGGAGCACGGGGCCAACGTCACGGGCAAGACGCTCAACCCAGGCCACGTCTACTACGCGCCCGAGGATGTGGCCGAGGCCTACCTGCGCTTGGTTCGGCATCCCCGACACGAGACGGCGGTCGGCTGGCCGGCCCGCCTCGCCCAAGCCGGCTACGCGCTTGCGCCCTCGCTGACCGAGCGTGTGATGGGCGTAGGATTCCGCTTCGCATTGGACCGGGCCGATCCAGGACCAAGGACCCATGGGGCGCTGCGGAAACCGATCTCACAAGGAACGAGCGCTGACGGCGGCTGGCGGGCGCGCAAGGGTGTACCGTCGGCGGGGACGATAAGCGCCGGGATCGTTTGGGCCGGTGTCGGCGCCGCCGTCTTGCTTGGCGTCGCCCTGAGCACGCGGAAGGCCCGATAGAGGATTGTATTCTCGTCTGCTCGGGCGGCGATCCGTGAACCGTCAACCGCGCCGAGCGTCAATCTTGGAACGATGTCGCCCCGCGACCGTGGAGGACGTGCGGGCAAACCTGGCGTTCGACTACGAACCGAGCGCTCCGACATGCGTTGCAGCGTGCGCGGGCGGATGTCCGCCGCGCCGAGGATCCAGCGGGTCCCGACAACAATCCGCCAAGACCGCCTGCCGCTCGCTACCGTTCGCCCGGCTTAAACGGGGGTTCCTTGCCTGGCGGCACGCCTTCCTCGGCCATGCTCAGTAGCATGGCCACCGTCACATAGGTGCCGGTGAGTGTCGTCAGGTCCACTACGCCTTGCTCGCCCAGCACCTGCTTGGCACGATCAAAGGTCTCGTCCGAGACTGCATGCTGCGTGGAAAGCTCCATGCAGAAGTCGTAAACGGCCGCCTCGTCGGGCTTCATGCCCTCCGGCCGCTTGTTAGCTTTAAGATCCGCCGCCACCTGCTCGGAGAGTCCCGCTTTGATCGCCAGCGGGTAATGGGCGTACCACTCGACCTGCGAGCGCCAGAGGCGTCCCTGGATCAGGATCGCGAACTCATTCAATCGCGTCGGCACGGAGGTGTGCCAGCGCAGGTAGTCGAGCAGGTCGTACATCCGCTGAGCCATCTCGGGGCTTCGGATCATCGGATTGTACGGGCCGGCAAGTCCGACGCTCGATACCTTCATGATCTTCTCGCCAACCGGACGCTGAGCAGGCGTAAGCTGCTCGAGGGTTAACTGCGGGAACCGCGGTGGGTGGTCGGATGCTCCCCAGGAAGTCTGGGCAAACAGCCAGCCGCCTGAGGCCGCGACGACAGCCAGCGCCACGGTCTGGCCGGTTTTGAGCACGCCCATCGAAGTTCCTCCAAACGCGCGGACTCGTCTCAGCGAGCCGTCGTGCTCCAGCATAGTCCGCCAAGCGTCAGAGAAGATCCAGCAGATCCCTTTTGATCATGAGGTCTGTTGTTATGATGGCTATAACCTTCGCGTTTTTTGACACTGTCGTGCCGGTCGGGCGGCGGTGAAGTATGGGCGGCGGCGTACGGTCAGATCCGATGGCTGCTGCACACCCGCTCGACGGCATTACCGCTATCCTCAGGCCGCGTGTTGAAGGCGATCGGAACTGTCGGCGCAGCCTCCCGAGCTACGTTGATAAGGACTTCGAATACCGCCAGGTGCCGCGGCCAGGAACGCACGCCAGCGCCGATCACGAGGCAGTCGTAGGAGCCGGAAGTGAGCATCTGCCGCAGGATCAGGCCGGCTTGATCGTCCGGTTGTATGAAGCACTGCTCAGCCGCCCAGCCGCGGTCGCGCATATCCTTAAGCGCCACCTCGATCCCATGGTGGATCTTCTCGGCATTTAGTCCGTGCGGGAGAGCTGGGTCCGAGAAATCGACCGAGTCAGGTTCATAGCCAACCATCAGAACACGCATCGGACTCTCCGGCTTCGGCCACCGGACTGTGCCGGTCGCTCCGCCAGCTAGCGGTGATGACGGCGGCTGCAAGGCATAACGCTCAGGCTTGGGACCTGCGGTCCGCCACTCGTAGAGGCTCACGCTGAGGCATACAGACACGCCTTTCGTGTTGCATCCGTGTTGCGTGGAGCACCCGCAAGCGCCTCGGCTCGCGTCGTAAGCCATTGTAAAATAACGATCGGTGTTGCGGCGTGTTGCGCGCTTAGAATGCCGTATACAGGCCAAGAAAAACCCGCCAAGTCATTGACTGGGCGGGTGAATTGCTGGCGACCCCGGTTGGGCTCGAACCAACGACCTGCCGCTTAGAAGGCGGCTGCTCTATCCAGCTGAGCTACGGAGTCTGGGGTGCCAGCAGGCCCAGAAGCCACGGGCTTGGCCGAGGGTCAAGCGTCTGCGGCCGGTCCGGGGCGCCCCGATGGGGCAGCCGGTCGGCGTGGCAGCGAGCGCGTTCCGTCGCCCCGGCGCGGCAAGGCAGGGTTGCGGCCCGGGGTGGATCCGGACAGGTCGGGGCGCGGTTCATGCCGGGGCCCAGCGCCCGCAGGAGCGCCCGCACAGGAGTCCGAGCTTGTCGCCCCCGAGTCCCCCCGCATCGTCGCCCAACCCGGCGCCCAACCCGGCGCCGAAAGGGGCGCCCAGGCCGGCTCCGCGCCGCCGGGCTGAGGGCCGGGGCAGCCTCGGCCGGCCCGGGGCGGATCTGCGGCGCCTGCCCACGGGCCTGGATCTGCGCAACGTGCGGCTGGTCGAAGGCGTGCGTGCGGCCTTCGCGTTCGGCGTCGTGATCCTGATCAACATCTGGGTGCAATGGCCGCCGCTGCTGACCATGGCGCTGGCCGCCAACCTCGCGTGCTTCTGCGACAATGGCGGCCCGATGCGGGTGCGCCTGCGCGTGCTGACCGCGTTCTCGCTGCTCGGCGGCCTGCTCTGGGCGGGCCTCGGCCTGCTGCAGCCCCTGGGGCTGCTGGTGGTGGTGCCGGTCTCCTGTGCGCTGATCTTCGCGTGCTCCTACGTCCGGGTCTGGAGCGTGCAGGCGCAATCGGCCGGGAACGTGCTGGTGGTGGTGCTGTGCATCGCGCTCGACCGGCCGCTGACCCTGGAGCAGGCCGGGATCGTGGCGCTGATGTTCGCGGCCGGCGGGCTCTGGGCGACGCTGCTCGCCCTGGTGATCTGGCGCCTGCACCCGTACCGGCCGGCGCACCGGGCGGTGGCCGAGGTCTGGCACGGCCTGGCGCGGCTCTGCGGCGACCTCGAGCGGCTCGTCGCCCTGCCCGCTCCCGACGCGGACGCGTTCGACGGGCATGCGCGCGGCCACCGGCGGGGCGTGCGCGCGAGCATCGAGGCCGCCCGCACCATGATCCTCGACCTCGCCCGATCCCGGGAGCGCGTCTCCGAGCGCACCGCCCAGGCGCTCCTGCGCCTTGAGAGCGCCGAGCAGATTTTTTCCGCCCTGATCGCCGTTTCGGAGCTGATCGACAGCCGGCCCGATGCCCGCCGCCGGACCCTGGCCAAGACCTTCCTGCGGCGCCTGCGCCCGCTCCTGGTCACCATCGCCCGGGCGATCCGCGACGATGCCAGCCTCGATCTCGCCCGGCTGGAGCGCTCCATCGCCCGGGCGGCCGAGGACCTGTCGGAGGATCCGACCCTGGCGCGGCTGGCCGACCGGATCGTCGGGCGCGTCCGCATGGGCGCCAAGCTCTCGACCCCGGAGGGCTATCGGCCCGGCGGCACCCTCACGGACGGCCGCAGCCTCGACCGCTGGACCCGCTATTGGGAGCCGCTGCGGCAGAACTTCACCCCGGCCTCGCCGAACCTCCGGCACGCCCTGCGGGCCACCGCGGTCGCGGCGCCTGCGCTGGCCGCGACCCTGACCTATGCCGGCGCGTTCACGCATTGGCTGGTGATGACCGTGGTGCTGACCATGCAGCCGTTCTACGCCGCGACATGGCAGCGGGCACTGGAGCGGATCGGCGGCACCGTGCTGGGCGGCCTCGCGGGCGCGGTGCTGGCCTACTACGCCACGACCCCGCTGGTGGAGGCCGGGCTGATCCTCGTGCTCAGCGTCGTCGGGTTCGCCGCGCGCCAGATCTCCTACGGCTTCTTCGTCACCTGTCTGACCCCGCTGGTGGTGCTGCTGGTCGAGTTGCTGGAGCCCGGCCACAGCTCCTGGGAGATCGTCGGCATGCGCGCCGGCTTCACCGTGCTGGGCGGGCTGATCGCAGTGGCGAGCTGTCTCCTGCTCTGGCCGATCTGGGAGCCGGACCAGGTCCGACAGGAGTTGCGGCGGGCGCTCAAGGCCCATGCCGGCTTCGCCGAGGCGGTGCTGCTCGCCGTCCCCGGCGAGGCGCGCGATGCCGTCGTGCTGGCCCGGGCCCGCACGGCCGGCCTCGCCCTCAACGACCTGGAAGCCGCCCTGTCGCGGGCCCTGCAACAGCCCCGGGCGGGGAGCCACCCGGAGGTGGAGGCCGCCATGGTGGCGGACGCGACCCTGCGCCGGATCAGCGCCCGGCTGTCGGTACTGCGCCACGCGCCCGAGGCCGGCGCCCCCGAGGCGGAGGCCTGGCGGGCCTGGATCGCCGCCACCTTGGCGGCGCTCGGTGAGGACCGGCCGCTGCCCGAGCGGCCGGTCCTCGACCGGGGGCAGTCGCTCGCCCGCCTCGTGAGCCAGGTCGATCTCCTGAGCGGGACCCTGCGGCCGGGCGAGTTGCGGGCGATCGATGGCGTGGGGCCGGAAGCCGGCATCGGCGTGCGGGACGAGCGGGCCGTCCCGGTACGCTGACGGGCGGCGCCCCCCGGCGTCAGTACCGCGGCAGGGCGTTGGCCGGGCCGCCGGCATGCGGGCCGGCATAGCGATAGGCGGAGGCCCGCGCGGACGGGGTCCGATCCTGCTGCAGGACGCCGGCATTCCCGACCCAGCCCGAATAGGCCGAGGCCGGGTATGGCGAATGCTTCGAGTCCAGCCCCTGCGCCAGGGCCGGCGTGGCCGCGGCGGCGAACAGGGCGGCGGCGGCGAGCATGCGACTATTCATGGCGATCTCCTCGTGTCTGCGTCTGACTGCGACGGGAAGTGATCCGGTCAACCGTGTCGGGTGAGGAAGATCGTCGGTGCGGCGGTCTTGATCGCTCGGGCTTTGCTTGGCCGAATGTGACCTCTCAACCGCGATACTCTGCCGGCGGTTCGACCGATGCCGTGCGGTGGCGCACGGTCGGCGCAAGGTCGGCGACCGTGCGGCTCCGAAGGCCCGATGCAGGATCCGGTGAGGCCGGAACGGCAGGCGCGGCGGTGCGGGTCTCGCGGCCGGCGCGGGGATGCGTCGCGCGGGGAAGCGTGCCACAGACCGCCGCGAAAAGGATGCCCGGTGAACGGGCATGAACCGGATCGCGCCAGGAACTCTGCCATGCGGTTGATCGTCGGCCTCGGAAACCCGGGTTCGCGCTACGCGAACAACCGGCACAATATCGGTTTCCTGGCCATCGACGCGATCGCCCGCCAGCACCGGGCGAGCCCGTTCCGGCACCGCTTCCAGGGCGAGGCTGCCGAGGTCGTGCTGGGCACCGAGCGGGCGATCCTGCTCAAGCCCTCGACCTTCATGAACGAGTCCGGGCGCTCGGTCTCGGAGGCGCAGCGCTTCTACAAGATCCCCTTGAGCGACGTGATCGTGCTGCACGACGAACTCGACCTCGCCCCGGCCAAGCTCCGGGTGAAGCTGGGCGGCGGCAATGCCGGCCATAACGGCCTGCGCTCGATCACCGCCCAATGTGGCAACGACTACCGCCGGGTGCGGCTCGGCATCGGCCATCCCGGCGACAAGGCACAGGTGCACGCCTACGTGCTCAACGATTTCGGCAAGGCCGAGCTGCCCTGGGTCGAGGATCTCTGTCACGCGGTCGCCGACCACGTCGCCCTGCTGGCGGTGGGCGAGGATGCGAGCTTCCAGAACAAGGTCCACCTCGCCATGGCCGGCCGAGGCTGGGACACGGTGAAGACGCTGGGCGCGAAAAATTGACACGGAAACACGAGGACACGATATAGCCGGCGGAGGCTGCGATGAAGAACGTCACCGTGACGATGAGCGAGGCCCTGCTGCAGCGGGCGCGTGTCGCCGCCGCGCGCGACGGCAAGAGCCTGTCGCGGTTCGTCGCCGAGGCCGTCGAGCAGCGCGTCGGCCGGCCGCTGACGCAGCTCGAAGCGATCGAGCGGTTCCTGGCCGGCCCCCCAATGAACCTGACCGACGAGAACGGACGCGCCCCGACACGCGACCAGCTGTACGATGACTGACCAGGTCTTCGTCGATACCAACGTGCTGATTTATGGGCGCGACGCCAAGCAGAGCGACAAAAAGGCGACCGCCCAGGAATGGGTGCGAAGCCTCGGCGCACAGGGCGCCGCGCGCATCAACATGCAGGTCCTCAACGAGTTGACACGCTGGATCCTGAGGAACGAGCCGAGGCGTCCCCTCGCCGACATCCAGCAGGAGATCGAGGCGCTTAAGGTCTGGGGCGACAAGCCCTTGGACGAGGAGGAACTCGAGGTCGCCTGGGCGGTGCGGGACAAGCTGGGCTATCAGTGGTTCGATTGCCTCCTGGTAGCCGCGGCCCAGCTCGCCGGATGCCGATACTTCCTGACCGAGGATATGGCACACGGCACCGTGTTCGAGGGCCTGACCCTCATCAACCCTTTCCGCGCGTCGCCCGGCGACGTGCTTCAACGGAACTGAGTCCATGGGCTTCAAATGCGGCATCGTCGGCCTGCCGAACGTCGGCAAGTCGACCCTGTTCAACGCGCTGACGCAGACGGCGGCCGCGCAGGCGGCGAACTATCCGTTCTGCACCATCGAGCCGAATGTCGGCGAGGTGGCGGTGCCGGATCCGCGCCTGGACGACCTCGTCCGGATCGCGAGTTCGAAAGAGAAAATCCCGACGCGGCTGACCTTCGTGGACATCGCCGGGCTGGTGCGCGGCGCCTCCAAGGGCGAGGGCCTGGGCAACCAGTTCCTGGCCAACATCCGTGAGGTCGACGCCATCGCGCACGTGGTCCGCTGCTTCACCGACGGCGACGTCACCCATGTCGAGGGCAAGGTCGATCCGGCCGCCGACATCGAAACCATCGAGACCGAGCTGATGCTGGCCGACCTCGACAGCCTGGAGCGCCGGGCCATCGCCCTGGAGAAGAAGGCCAAGGGTGCCGACAAGGAGGCCAAGGAGAGCCTCGATCTCGTCAACCGCGCCCTGCCGCTGCTGCGCGAGGGCAAGCCGGCGCGGCTGGTCGAGCGCAAGCCGGACGAGGAGAAGCTGTTCCAGTCCCTGGGCCTCATGACCGCCAAGCCGGTGCTCTACGTCTGCAACGTCGACGAGGGTGATGCCGACAAGGGCAACGCCTACTCGGATTCGGTCTTCGCCCGCGCCAAGGCCGAGGGTGCCATCGCGGTGGTGGTCTCGGCCAAGATCGAGAGCGAGATCGCCGTGATGCCGGAGGGCGACCAGGCCGAGTTCCTGGAGGCCGTGGGTCTGACCGAGCCCGGCCTCAACCGGGTGATCCGCGCCGGCTACGACCTCCTGGGCCTCGTGACCTACTTCACGGTCGGCCCCAAGGAGGCCCGTGCCTGGACGATCACCAAGGGCACCCGCGCGCCCGGCGCCGCCGGGGTGATCCACTCGGATTTCGAGAAGGGCTTCATCCGCGCCGAGACCATCGCGTTCAAGGACTACACCACGCTGGGCGGCGAATCCGGTGCCCGGGACGCCGGCAAGCTGCGACTCGAGGGCAAGGAGTACGTGGTGCAGGACGGCGACGTGCTGCATTTCCGCTTCGCCAACTGA
Source organism: Methylobacterium sp. CM6246 (assembly GCF_054818005.1). Taxonomy (NCBI): domain Bacteria; kingdom Pseudomonadati; phylum Pseudomonadota; class Alphaproteobacteria; order Hyphomicrobiales; family Methylobacteriaceae; genus Methylobacterium; species Methylobacterium sp. CM6246. The sequence continues at coordinate 812,551 of NZ_JBTXKY010000001.1, read as the reverse complement.
GCCCCCCTCCCCTGACGCACTGGACGAGGCTGCCATGCCGGACCCCGCGGTCGAGGATTTTTCCGTCGGCGACGTCATCGCCGGCGAGCCCCTGACGGTCACCCGCGACGCCATCGTGGGGTTCGCGCGGGCGTTCGACTTCCAGCCATTCCACCTCGACGAGGCGGCGGCGGAGCCGACCTTCGTGGGCCGTCTGATCGCGTCGGGCTGGCACACGGCCGCGCTCGGCATGCGGCTGCTGCAGCGGGGTCCGTTCCAGGGCGGCTCGTCGTTGGGCGCGCCCGGGATCGACGAGTTGCGCTGGCTGGCGCCGGTCCTGCCCGGCGATGCGCTGACGCTGACCTTCCGGGTCGTGGGGATGCGGGACTCGGCCTCGAAGCCGGGGCTCGGCTTCGTCACCGCGGAGGTCGCGTTGGGCAACCCGCGCGGCGAGACGGTGCTGACCCAGCGCTTCACCTTCATGCTGGCCCGCCGCGGCACCGATCCCCTGCCGCCCCGCCCCGTCGAGATCGGCGAGCCGGGCCCGGTCGAGGAGCCGGAGGATGCCGAGATCCTGCCGTTCCTGCGGGACGCCGAAATCGGCTTGGTCCGCGACCTCGGGGCCTACCCGTTCAGCGCCGCCGCGATCGTGGCCTTCGCCGAGGCCTACGACCCGCAGGCGTTCCACCTCGACCACGCGGCCGCCAAGCGCAGCCATTTCGGCGGTCTCTGCGCCTCCGGCTGGCACACCGCCTCAGCCTACATGAACCGGCTGCTCACCACCCGCGCCCGGGACGCCGCCTACACGGCGAGCCGCGGCCCAGTTCCGGAATCGGGCCCCTCCCCGGGCTTCAAGAACCTGCGCTGGCTCAAGCCGGTCTACGCCGGCGACACGGTCCGGTTCAGCACGAAGCTCACCGACAAGCGCGCCTCCGCGTCCCGCCCCGGCTGGGGCCTGGCGTTTGCGCGCAACACCGGGGTGAACCAGCGCGGCGAGCCGGTTTTTTCGTTCGACAGCGCGGTGTTCCATCGCTGGGAGCCGTGAGGCGCAGCGGTTCCGGTCCCCGTGCGTTGTCGCGACGGAGACGGACGGGATACCGGATACATGTACCAGAAGAAGCTCGGCAACACGGGGCTGTTCGTTTCGGAACTCTGCCTCGGGACGATGACCTTCGGAGGCGGAGCCGGGATGTGGCGCCAGATCGGCGCCCTCGACCAAGCCGAGGCGGGGCGGCTCGTCGGGCGGGCGATCGACGCCGGCATCAACTTCATCGACACGGCGGATGTCTACGCCGAGGGGCTCTCCGAGGAGATCACCGGACAGGCCTTGCGCGATCTCAAGGTCCCGCGTGACAGCGTCGTCGTCGCCACCAAGGGCTACGGGCCGATGGGTCCAGGCGCCAACGCGCGGGGCGCCTCGCGCTTGCACCTGATCGACGCCTGCAAGGCGAGCCTGAAGCGGCTCAAGCTCGACCACATCGACCTCTACCAGATCCACGGCTTCGACCCGGCGACGCCGATGGAGGAGACGATGCGGGCCCTCGACATCCTCGTGCAGCACGGCCACGTGCGTTACGTCGGGGTCTCGAACTGGGCGGCGTGGCAGATCGTCAAGGCGCAGGGCATCGCCGAGCGGGCCAACCTCGCGCGGTTCGAGACCCTGCAGGCGTATTACTCGATCGCCGGGCGCGACCTCGAACGGGACATCGTCCCGATGCTGCGGTCCGAGGGTCTCGGACTCCTGGTCTGGAGCCCCCTCGCCGGCGGCCTGCTCAGCGGCAAGTATTCCGGCGGTTCCGGGGAGGGTCGGCGGGCGAGCTTCGACTTTCCGCCGGTCGACGGCCCGCGCGGCGAAGCCTGCATCGCCGCGATGCGCCCGGTGGCGGAGAGCCGCGGCGTCTCGGTGGCTCAGGTGGCGCTCGCCTGGCTGCTGCACCGCCGGGCGGTGACCAGCGTCATCGTCGGCGCCAAGCGCCTCGACCAACTCGAGGACAACATCGCGGCCACGCGGCTGAGCCTCACCGACGCGGAACTCGATGCCCTCGACGCGGTGAGCGTCCTGCCGCCCGAATACCCGGGTTGGATGTTCGAGCGTCAGAACGCACGGGCGCAGCAGCTCGCCGAATCCGGCCGGCCCGGCGTGCGCTGAGGCGGCTCACGCCGCCTTCCGGCGCTCCGGGTAGAGCCCGCACAGCCCCTCTTCGCTCGCCGCGCAGATGCCGCGCTCGGTGATGATCCCGGTCACGAGGCGGGCCGGGGTCACGTCGAAGGCCGGGTTGGCCACGGGGCTGCCCGGGGAGACCACCTCGATCGTGGCGAAGCCGCCCTCGGCCAGGCGGCCGGTCATGTGGGTGACCTCGCGGCCGTCGCGCTCCTCGATCGGGATCTCCTTGACGCCGTCGTGGAGCGTCCAGTCGATCGTCGAGAACGGCAGGGCGGCGTAGAACGGCACGCGGTTGTCGTGGGCGGCCAGCGCCTTCAGGTAAGTGCCGATCTTGTTGCAGACGTCGCCCGACGCCGTGGTGCGGTCCGAGCCGACGATGCACAGGTCGACGCCGCCATGCTGCATCAGGTGGCCGCCGGCATTGTCGGCGATCACCGTGTGGGGCACGCCGTGGCCGTTCAGCTCGAAGGCGGTGAGCGCCGCGCCCTGGCTGCGCGGCCGGGTTTCGTCCACCAGCACGTGCACCGGCACGCCCCGCTCGTGGGCGGCGTAGATCGGCGCCAGCGCGGTGCCCCAATCCACCGTGGCGAGCCAGCCGGCGTTGCAATGGGTCAGCACCGTGACCGGCCGCCCGCCGTTCGCCTTGTGCAGGTCGGCGATGATCTGGCCGCCATGGGCGCCGATCGAGCGGCAGCTGGCGACATCCTCCTCGGCGACGCGGCCGGCTTCCGCGAAGGCGTGGGCGAAGCGCTCGGCCGGCTGGATCTGCCGCAGGTTGCCGGCGACCCGGTCGAGCGCCCAGCGCAGGTTGATCGCCGTCGGGCGCGTCGCGGCGAGCGTCGCCACCGCCCGGTCGATCCCGTCCATCGACGGATCCGCCCGCATGGCGAGCGCCAGCCCGTAGGCCGCGGTGACGCCGATCAGCGGCGCGCCGCGCACGATCATGGTGCGGATCGCCACCGCCGCGTCGTCCAGCGTGGCGAGGCGCCTCAGCTCGAACGCGAAGGGCAGGCGTGTCTGGTCGATCACCTGGACGCTGACGCCGTCCGGGTCCGGGAAGATCGTGCGATAGGGCTGACCGTCGATGTTCATGGCGGTTTCTGTGCCATAGCGGGGCGGTTTTTGCACCACCCCAGGCCCGGACACGCCCGCTCCGGATCCCGCGCGGGCCCGGGTACGGGGGGTCAGGCTTCCTCAACCTTAGCAGGTCGTTAAGGCCGGCATGACTAGCCTTCGGGTCAGAGTCCCCGTTCGCGTCCGGTCCCGCATGCGCTCGCTTCGCCGTCCCGCGTCGCCCTACGACACTTACGTCGACAGCGTTCGCCCCTTCTTGGGCAAGCGCCTGACGGAGCTCGGAGGGCTCGTCCTGTTCACCGGCGCGGTCGCGCTCACCGTGGCGCTCGCCACGTGGTCGATCGACGACCCGAGCCTCAACCACGCCACCGACCACCCGGCCCACAACGTGCTCGGCCAGCCGGGCGCCGTCGTGGCCGACCTCGCCATGCAGATCCTCGGTCTGGGTGCCCTCGCGTTCGTGCTGCCGCCCGTGCTCTGGGGCGTCCGGCTGATGCGCGAGCGCGACCTGCCCCAGGGCGGCATGCGCCTGGCGCTCTGGATCATCGGCTTCTGCGCCGCGAGCGCGGTGGCGAGCGCCCTGCCGCCCACCGCGCGCTGGCCCCTGCCCACCGGGCTCGGCGGCGTCGCCGGAGACGGCCTGCTGTCCATGGCCCGGGTGATCGTCGGGGCGGTGTCGTCGGCGGCGGCCCACCTCGTCGGCTTCGTCTACGCCGCGGTGGCGATCCTCAGCCTGACCGGCGCCTGCCGGTTCGGGGCCGCCGAGGAGGAGTCCTTCCACGACGAGCCCTATCCCGCCCGGCATCCGTCCGTGCGGGGTCGCGACGAGCGCGAGGATGCCGACGAGCCGAGCCTCGGCCTCGTGGGCATCGGCGCCCTCGCCCAGGGCCTGATGCGGATGCGCGTCGCCCTGGCGCGGCGGATCGAGGCGTGGCGGACCGGCCGGGTCGAGCCGTTCGACAGCGCCTCCCCGGCGCTCGCGGCGCGGCGCGCCTTCACGGATGCGGACCTGCCCTGGGCCGAGCACCTGCCGGAGGCCGCCCAGCCGGGCCAGGCGCGGCGCGAGCCGGTTTTCGAGGCCCCGTTCGACGGTCAGGATCCGAGCCGGGACGCGTCGGCTCCTGCGGGGGCGACCGCCCGCCGGGCACCGGTCCCGCTGCCCCCGGAAGAGGACGAGCCGGACGCGTACGAGGAGGCCCCGCCGCGGCCGGCCGCCGCCCGTCCGGAGCCGACCGCCTCGCGGGTCGCGGCGCCGGCCGCCGCGCCGGTGCCGGCCCGCCGGGCGCCCGCGCCGCAGGTCCGGCCCGAGGATTACGCCCTGCCGGCCCTCGATCTGCTGGCGGCCCCGCGCGGCCCCTCCCCGGCAAGCCAGGTCTCGGCCGACGCCCTGGAGCAGAACGCGACCCTGCTCGAGGCGACGCTCGGCGATTTCGGCGTGCGCGGCGACATCCTGGCGGTGCGCCCCGGCCCGGTCGTCACGCTCTACGAGCTGGAGCCCGCACCCGGCACCAAGTCCAGCCGCGTGATCGCGCTCGCCGACGACATCGCCCGCTCGATGTCGGCGGTCTCGGCCCGGGTGGCGGTCGTCCCCGGCCGCAACGCCATCGGCATCGAACTGCCGAACGCCAAGCGCGAGACGGTGTTCCTGCGCGAGCTTCTGGCCTCCACGGACTTCGCCGAGAGCAAGCACAAGCTGGCTTTGTGCCTCGGCAAGAACATCGGCGGCGAGCCGATCATCGCCGACCTCGCCCGGATGCCGCACCTGCTGGTGGCCGGCACCACCGGCTCGGGCAAGTCGGTGGCGATCAACACCATGATCCTGTCGCTGCTCTACCGGCTGAAGCCGGAGGAGTGCCGGCTGATCATGGTCGATCCCAAGATGCTGGAGCTGTCGGTCTACGACGGCATCCCGCACCTGCTCTCCCCGGTCGTGACCGACCCCAAGAAGGCGGTGATCGCCCTCAAATGGGCCGTGCGCGAGATGGAGGAGCGCTACAAGAAGATGTCCAAGATCGCGGTCCGCAACATCGACGGCTACAACGCCCGCGTCTCGGAGGCCGCCGCCCGCGGCGAGGTGTTGACCCGGACCGTCCAGACCGGCTTCGACCGGCAGACCGGCGAGGCGATCTACGAGGACGAGGCCATGGACCTCGCCCCCCTCCCCTACATCGTGATCGTGGTCGACGAGATGGCCGACCTGATGATGGTGGCGGGCAAGGACATCGAGGGGGCGATCCAGCGGCTCGCCCAGATGGCGCGCGCGGCCGGCATCCACCTGATCATGGCGACGCAGCGCCCGTCGGTGGACGTGATCACGGGCACGATCAAGGCGAACTTCCCGACCCGGATCTCCTTCCAGGTCACCAGCAAGATCGACAGCCGCACGATCCTGGGCGAGATGGGCGCCGAGCAGCTGCTCGGCCAGGGCGACATGCTGTTCATGGCCGGCGGCGGGCGCACGACCCGGGTGCACGGGCCGTTCTGCTCGGACAGCGAGGTCGAGAGCGTGGTCGCCCACCTCAAGCGCCAGGGCCGCCCGAGCTACCTCGACGCCGTCACGGCCGACGACGAGGACGGCGCCCCCGAGAAGGGGACCAAGGGCAAGGCCGGCGCGGCCGAGCTGGAACTCGACGGCGCCGTGTTCGACCAGGGCTCGTTCGGCGAGACCGGCGGCGACCTCTACGACCAGGCCGTGCAGGTGGTTCTGCGCGACCAGAAGGCCTCGACCAGCTACATCCAGCGCCGGCTCCAGATCGGCTACAACCGCGCCGCCTCCCTGATGGAGCGGATGGAGACCGAGGGCATCGTCGGTCCGGCCAACCACGCCGGCAAGCGCGAGATCCTGTTGGAGGAGGCGGCGGGCTGAGGGTCTCGCGGTTCGGCCGAGCGCGTCGAATCAAGGCTCGAGCGCCGGTCCCGATTGCACCGTGGGGACCGGCTCCGGGCCCGGGACGCGTCCCTGAAAGCGGTGGCGGCCGCCGAGGGCGAGCCCTCGGTACCGTGGCGGCGCATCATGCGGGCGTCGCGGCCGCGACCCTGCAATCGGCCCGGCAAACGGGCGCGGCCTTGGGTGTCGCCATCTTCGGCGCGTTGCTTACGGCACTGGCCAGCTTCGACGGCGCCCTGCCCGTCGCCCTTTGGATCATCGTGGCCGCGTCTCTGACAGCGGCGCTGGGCTGGCGGCTCTCGGCGGGTCGCAGTTCGGATGCGGGCCCCGGTCACGGGAACCCACCATTGGGCAGGGGAAGGGGCTGATCATCGATCGCCTGCGGAGACCGGTGTCTCGAAGGCGTGGCGCCTCACGCCACCGAGAACCGGAACGTGGTGGCCGCCCGAAAGACCTCACCCGGGCGCAGGGTCGCGGACGGGAAGTCCGGCTGGTTCGGGGCGTCCGGAAAGCCCTGCGTCTCGAAGCAGACGCCGTCCCCGGAGCGGTAGATCCGGCCGGAGGGGCCGATCAGCGTGCCGTCCAGGTTGTTGCCGGTGTAGAGCTGCAGGGCCGGCTGCGTGGTCGCCACGTCGAGCCGCCGGCCGCTGCCCGGATCGATGCAGGCGGCGGCCGGGCGCAGGGTCCCGGCGGGGCCGCGCAGCACGAAGGTGTGGTCGTAGCCCTTGGCGTAGGCGAGTTGCGGGTCGCCCTCGCGGATGCGCGCGCCCAACCGGTGCGGTGTCCGGAAATCGAACGGGGTGCCGGCGACCGGCTGGACCGTGCCGGTGGGGACCTGCGTCGCATCCGTGGGCGTGAACGCGTCGGCCTCGATCTGGACGACGTGGTCGAGCACGCTGCCCGTCCCCTCCCCGGCCAGGTTGAAGTAGCTGTGGTTGGTGAGGTTCAGGACCGTGGGCCGGTCGGTCAGGGCCTCGTAGGCGATGTGCAGCAGCCCGTCCTCCGGCAGGCTGTAGCGCACGCGGACGTCGAGGTTGCCGGGGAACCCCTCCTCGCCGTCCGGGGAGCGGCGGGCCAGGGTGAGGCTGGTGGCGTCCGCCGCCTCCGCCTGCCAGAGGCGTGTGCCGAAATTCCGGTCGCCGCCGTGCAGGGTGTTGGGTCCCTCGTTCACCGGCAGCCGATAGGTGCGGCCGTCGAGGTTGAAGCGCCCGCCGGCGATGCGGTTGGCGTAGCGCCCGACCACCGCGCCGAAGCTCGGGCTCACGGTCTCGTAGCCCGCGAGCGTGTCGAGCCCGAGGACGACGTTGGCGCTGCGGCCCACGCGGTCGGGCACCTCGATCGCCGTGATCACCGCGCCGAAATCGATGACGTGGACGCGCAGGCTCCCCCGGGCCAGTCGGTGCCGGGTGACGATTTGACCGTCCGCGGTGCGCCCGAAGATCTCGCCCGCCATGCTGCGATCCCCGCTCAGCGCTTCCAGACGCCGAGCCGCTCGGTGCGCGCGTGGTCCTCGGCGGCGACCAGTTCGGGGCTGGCCTCCGGGGAGGCGCGGCCGCCGCCGTTGAACAGCACCACCTCCGAGAGGTCCCGCCCGTTCACCAGGCAGTTCATCGTGTCGCTGCCCGGCGCCGGCTGGCAGGTCACCGGGCGGCCGCCGATGTAGCGGGTCAGCTCGTCGGCCTGGCCGCCGCGCACCCACTCGACGCCGAACAGGCGCACGACCTTGCCGGCGACCTTCAGGGTCGCGGTGTCGATCACCTGGGCCGGTCCGGTGATGGCGTTGGCCGCGGGCGGCGGCGTATCGGGCTCCGGATCGCCGCCGGTCTCGGGCGGGGGCGTGACCGTATCGGGGGCCGCGGGAGACGCCGCCGACGGCCCAGTGGCTTGAGATCCGGCTTGCGATCCCGCTTGCGGTGCGGCGGTCTGGACACTCGCGGGCGCGTCGCCGGTCTGGGGCGAGGTGGTCGTGGAGCGCGTGGCTTCGGGCTCGCGGCCGGCCAGGACGAGGCCCGCAGCGACCACCGCCACCAGGGCGGCCGCGCTCGCGCCCGCGAGCCAGCGCCGATGCCGGCGGCTGCCCTCGTCGCCGCCGGCGAGACCGAGCCGTTCGCGCAGACGGGGCAGGCTGTCACGCACCGACTCGCCGAGCCGGCCCGGGCCGTCGTTCCACGCCGTGACCGGATCCGCGCCGGACGCCGCGACGTCGGAACGGCGGGTGAGCCGGGCCTGCAGGCCCGTCCGCAGGGTGGCGAAGCGGCCGGCCGCGGTCTGCGCCAGCGCCCGTCCCTGGACGGAGGAGCGCTCGGCGAGCGACCGGGCCCGCTCGGACTGGGTCTCGACGAAGCGCGCGGTCGCGGCCTTCATCTCGTAGGCGCCGGTCAGGATCGGGGAATCCTTCGGATCTTCGGGCTCGGCCTCGGGCTCCGGTGCCACCTCCGGCGGCAGGAACAGGGCCGGATGCCGCGCCTGGAGCTCCGCCACGAAGTCGGCGAGCGTCAGCGGCTCGCCGGTGCCGGGCCGCGTGCGCACGACGCCGTGCCGGTCGAGCACCCGGTAGCCCGCGTCTCCGCGCACGATCGCGGCCTCGGCCATGAGCCCGAGGGTCCGCACCGCCACCGGGCGCGGGCGCGCCCGGGCGATCGCCGCCTGGATCGCCTCGCGGAGGGCGGCGCGCTCCGGATCGTCGAGCGCCGGACGCGCCGGCCTCGATTCCTGTTCCGCCACCACCGTTGAAGACGTCATAAACCCGATCCCGGCATCACCGCGCGCCGCACGGAAGCCGCTTTACGCCTTGCCGGGCGAGGGGGCCAGGGTGCCGGCCTGGACGCTCCGGTGCAGGACCCGTCCGGACTCGCCGACGATCACCGGGCGCGTGCCCGCGAAGCTCACCTCCAGGACCAGCTCGGCCGCCCCGGTGGAGACGGCGCCGCGATCCGGGTTCGCAGTGCGGAAATCCACGATCGTGCGGATCGTGCAGGTCTCAGCGTCGCAGGCAGTGCGGATGGTCCGCGGCTCGTAGCGCCGCTCGGGCCAGCGCTGCACGAAGCTGCGCTTCTCGGCGACCAGCCCCGCCAGGGTGACCGGGTGCCCGTAGAAGCGCACCCGCGACCCGTAGAAATGCGGTGCGGCGCCGACCATCGTGTCGCCCGAGCTGGAGACGGTGGCGAGGTAGTTCGCCGCCAGGGCCCGGGCCACGGCGGCCCGCTGCCCCGAGGCGGCCGAAGCCGGCGCCACGGCCGCCGGCGTGTCGGCGAGCCGGCGCGGATGCGCAGCATGCCGCGGCGAGGCCTGGCGGGCGTGCGGACGCTCCAGGGCGGCCGCCCGCTTCGGGCCCGCGGCCCGGGTCACGGCGTCCTGGGTCGCGGCGCTCCCGGTTGCGGCGCTCTTGGTCGTGGCGCTCTTGGTCGTGGCGCTCTTGGGCAGGCCGTCGTCGGCGGGCTCCGGCTTGGCAGCCTGCCGGACCGGCTCCGTCTCCGGGACGGCCCGCTTCGCCTGGTCGGCCGGATTCGACTTGGCTGCCGCGGACGGCGCGCTGCGGGCCGGCGGATCGACCCAGGAACTCTGGGACCCCGCCCCCTGCTGCTGGGCCGAGGCGCCGCCGACGAGGGCCAGCGGCAGGATCACGCCGAGGGCGAGGGCAGAGCGGGTGGGAATGGTGGCGGGCATCGGTGCCTTCCTGGCGGCCGGAGCGTACGTGGGGAGAACGCGCCCGCATGCCGAAGCGGTTCCACGGTTTCCCCGGGCGCACCCGTGACTCTGACGATGTGCCGGGCCCACACCAGCCCGGGATTGCGTGGATGACGGGGTTGCGCTCGATCTTTTCACCACCAAGTCGGGGACAATCTTGGCTGTCGCGCGTTTCGGGCTGTCATCCCCCCTTTCGCCGCCCTGAGCATCGAGGTTCCTGTGTCCCGACACGAGACCGCGGTGACCTCGCAGATGCATCGGAGCCCGTGATGAGTGCCGACCAACGCCGGGCGCTGCTGATCTGCAACGCGAAGGCGCGCAACGGCGGCCTCGACCTCGACGAGGTGCGGAGCATCCTGCGGGCGGGCGGCATCGAGCCGGTGGAGCCGCCGCCGGACGCCGATTGCCGAGAAGTGATCCGGGCGCACGCCAAGGATGTCGACCTCGTGATCCTGGGCGGCGGCGACGGCACCATGAACATGGCCGCACCCGCCCTGGTGGAGAGCGGGCTGCCCCTCGCTATCCTGCCGCTGGGCACCGCCAACGACCTCGCCCGCTCCCTGGACCTGCCGCTGGATCCGATCGCCGCGGCGCGGTTCATCCCGAATGCCGCGACGCGGCCGGTCGATCTCGGCTGGGTCAACGGCCACTACTACTTCAACGTCGCCAGCATCGGCTTCTCGGCCGAGCTCGCGGGCGAACTCACGGCCGAATCGAAGAAGACCTGGGGTGTGCTCGGCTACGCGGTGGCGGCCATCCGGGTGCTGCGCCGGGTGCGGCCGTTTACGGTGACGATCGAGCACGACGGCACGGTCGAGCGGGTGACGACCATCCAGGTCTCGGTCGGCAACGGGCGCCATTACGGCGGCGGTATGACCGTGGAGGAGGCCGCCACGGTCGATGACGGCAAGCTCGATTTCTACAGCCTGGAAGTCGCCCATTGGTGGCGGCTGATCGCGCTGCTGCCGGCCCTGCGCCGGGGCACCCATGGACGCGCGGCCGACGTGCGCGCCTTCCAGACCCGGGAGATCAAGATCGCGACGCGCAAGCCCCGGCCGGTGAATACTGACGGCGAGCTGACCACGCATACGCCCGCCCACTTCAAGGTCTTCCCGAAGATCCTCCGGGTGTACGCTCCCGATCCGGCGGACAGTGCCGGTCCGTTCGATCTGGCCGCCCTCGGCAGCCGCCTCTTCCCGACCAGCGAGACGCACGACCCGTGACCGACCTGATCCAGCTTGCGAGCCAGCCCGCGATCTGGGTCGCCCTGGCGACCCTCATCGTGATGGAGGTGGTGCTCGGCGTCGACAACCTGATCTTCATCTCGATCCTGACCAACAAGCTGCCGGCCGACCAGCAGACGCGGGCGCGGCGGATCGGCATCGGCCTGGCCTTGATCCTGCGGCTCGGTCTGCTGGGCACGGTCGCGTTCATCGTGCACCTGACCGAGCCGGTCTTCTCGGTGCTCGGACAGGACTTCTCCTGGCGTGACCTGATCCTGATCGGCGGCGGCCTGTTCCTGCTCTGGAAGGCCACCAAGGAAATCCATCACAGCGTCGACCCCGACGACCCGGCCGACACCGGGAAATCCGGCGGCACGATCGGGTTCGGCGCGGCGATCGGCCAGATCCTGCTCCTCGACCTCGTGTTCTCGATCGACTCGATCATCACCGCGGTGGGCATGACCGAGCACGTGCCGGTGATGATGGTGGCCGTGGTCGTGGCGGTGATCGTCATGCTGGTCGCGGCCGAGCCGCTCTCGGCGTTCATCGCCCGCAACCCCACCGTGGTGATGCTGGCTTTGGGCTTCCTGATCATGATCGGCATGACGCTGATCGCGGAAGGCTTTGGGGCGCACGTGCCGAAGGGTTATATCTACACCGCCATGGCGTTCTCGGCCGGCGTCGAAGGCCTCAACATGCTGGCCCGCGGACGCAAGCGGGCGGCCGCCGCCGGCACGGAGCGGAGCCCGCGCTGAGCGGTCCCGTCCCGCCGGCCTCCGGCGCAAGCGGCGACACGGCGCTGGAGACACCCATGCGGATCGCGGCCCTCCTGTGCGCCCTGCTGACCGCCAGCCCCGCCGGCGCGGAGACGGTCCCGATGCCCCCCTCCCCTGCGGCCCGGCACGACCTCGCCCCTACCGGCACCCTCCGGGCGGCGATCAATCTCGGCAATCCGGTGCTCGCCCGGTCCGGGGCGGACGGCCCGGCCGGCGTGTCGGTGGATCTCGCCCGGGCGCTGGCGCAGCGGCTCGGCGTGCCGGTGGCGTTCGTGACGTTTCCCGGCGCGGGGGCCGTCTCGGGCTCGGCCGGGTCCGGGACCTGGGACATCTGCTTCCTGGCGATCGACCCGAAGCGCGCCGAAGGCATCGCCTTCACGGCCCCCTACGTGCTGATCGCCGGCAGCTACCTCGTCCCGGCCGACGCGCCGATCCGGAGCCTACCCGACGTCGACCGCGACGGGATCCGGATCTCGGTGGGGCATGGCAGCGCCTACGACCTGTTCCTGACCCGTACGCTGCGCCACGCGACCCTGGTGCGGGCGCCGACCTCGGCGGAGGCGGTCACGGCCTTCGCCCGGGACGGGCTCGACGTGGCCGCCGGGGTCCACCAGCCGCTCGCCGCCTACGCGGCCGCGCACCCGGAGGTGCGGCTGCTGCCGGGGCACTTCATGGAGATCCCGCAGGCGATGGGTCTGCCGGTGGGCCGGGACGCGGGGGCGGCGTATCTGGCCGACTTCCTCGCCCAGGCGAAGGCGGACGGGATGATCGCACGCAGCCTCGCGGCCGGCGGGCAGGATCCCGGGCTGGCGGCACCCTGATCCAAGCCGAGTGCATCATGCCGCCTCGATCAGCGCGATTCGCAGCGCAGGGTGAGCCGCGCTGGCGATATCGACGCGGGCGTCCAGCGAGAACGTGTCGCGCTTCCCGCGCATCAGGTCGCCACGCGGGCGCGCAAGGCCGGGCCGCGCGGCGACGCTGCAAGCAGCGGGTCGGCCCGTGCCGCCATGTCAGGCGCTTCGATCGGTGTGTTCGCGCGATCCCTGGAGCCCTCCTGCGAGGCCCAGCGATCCTCGATCGCCGGACCTCGCAGGCCGGTGCGCGGGATCGGCAGCCCCGCCCTCGTTACACCACCAGATTGACGATCCGCCCCGGCACGACGATCACCTTGCGCGGCGGCTTGCCCTCCAGGATCTTCTGGACCGTCTCCAGGGCCAGGGTCGCGGCTTCGACAGCCTTGGCGTCGGCGTCGCGCGGCACGGTCACGTCCGCGCGCTTCTTGCCGTTGATCTGGACCGGCAGGGTGATCTCGTCCTCGACCAGGAGCCCCGCCTCGGCCTCCGGCCAGGGGGCCTGGGCGGCGAGGCCGGGGCGGCCGAGCGCGGTCCAGCATTCCTCGGCGAGGTGCGGCATCATCGGGGCGATGAGCTGCACCAGGATGCCCGCCGCCTCCGTCGCCACCGCGCGCGAGACCGGCCCGCGCAGCCCGTCCTCGAGGGCGTTGGCCAGGGTGTAGATGTGGGCGACGCAGCGGTTGAACCGCAGGCGCTCGATATCGTCCTGCACGGCGGCGAGCGCCCGGTGGGCGGCCTTACGCAGGGTGAGGTCGGCGGCGCCATCCCCGCTCGCGGCCAGCGCGGCATGGGTCAGCCGCCAGACCTTCTGGACGAACCGGGCAGCGCCCTGCACGCCCTCCTCGCTCCAGATCACGTCGCGCTCGGGCGGCGAATCGGAGAGGACGAACCAGCGCGCCGTATCGGCCCCGTAGCTCGCGATGATGTCGTCCGGATCGACCACGTTCTTCTTGGACTTCGACATCTTCTCGATCGAACCGATCGCGATCGGCGCCTGAGTTTTCACGTGAAACGCGCGGCGCTCGCCCTCCTCGGTGGAGAAGCGGATCTCGGCCGGCGGCACCCAGGCGCCGGCCGCGTCCTTGTAGGTCTCGTGGACGACCATGCCCTGGGTGAACAACCCGGCAAACGGCTCGGAGACGCCGGCCCAGCCGGTCTCGCGCATCGCCCGCATGAAGAACCGGGCGTAGAGCAGGTGCAGGATCGCGTGCTCGATACCGCCGATATACTGGTCCACCGCCAGCCAGCGATCGACCGTGGCGCGGTCGGTGGGGGCGTCGGTGAGCCAGGGCGCGGTGAAGCGCGCGTAGTACCAGGACGAATCGACGAACGTGTCCATCGTGTCGGTCTCGCGCCGGGCCGGTGCGCCGCATTGCGGGCACGGTACCGTCCGCCAGGCCTGGTCGCGCTCCAGCGGGTTGCCGGGCTGGTCGAACGAGACCTCCTCGGGCAGCTTCACCGGCAGGTCGGAGACCGGCACCGGCACCGGGCCGCAGGACTCGCAGTGGATGATCGGGATCGGGCAGCCCCAGTAGCGCTGGCGCGAGACGCCCCAGTCGCGCAGGCGGAACTGGACCTTGCGCTTGGCCACGCCCTCCCGCTCCAGCCGGCGCGCCACCGCCTCGAAGGCCTCCCCGGTGGTCATGCCGTCGAGGAAGCGCGAATGGATCATCCGCCCGTCCTCGACATAGGCGGTGGTGGTGATCAGGAACGCCTCCGGGTCCTGCCCCTCGGGGCAGACCACCGGGACGTTGCCGAGCCCGTACTTGTTGGAAAAGTCGAGGTCGCGCTGGTCGTGCGCCGGGCAGCCGAACACCGCTCCGGTGCCGTAGTCCATCAGCACGAAGTTCGCGACGTAGACCGGCAGCGTCCAGGCCGGGTCGAGGGGGTGTCGGACGGTCAGGCCGGTGTCGAAGCCGAGTTTTTCAGCGGTGTCGATCGCCGCCTGGGCGGTGCCGGTGCGCCGGCATTCTTCGATGAAGGCCTGGAGATCCGGGTTGTTCGCGGCAACTGCTGCCGCCAGGGGATGGTCGGCCGCGATCGCCAGGAACCGGGCGCCGAACAGGGTGTCGGGCCGGGTGGTGTAGACCGTCACCGACTCGGCAGCACCGGCCGGAGGCTGGGTAAGGGCGAACCGGACTTCCAGTCCCTCGGAGCGGCCAATCCAGTTCTTCTGCATCAGCCGGACTTTTTCCGGCCAGCGGTCCAGCCCGTCGAGGGCTGTGAGCAGATCCTCGGCGAAGTCGGTGATCTTGAAGAACCACTGGGTCAGCTCGCGCTGCTCGACCAGGGCGCCGGAGCGCCAGCCGCGCCCGTCGATCACCTGCTCGTTGGCCAGCACGGTGTGGTCCACCGGGTCCCAGTTCACCTTGGCGGTGCGCCGGGTCACCAGGCCCTTGTCCAGGAAGTCGAGGAACATCCGCTGCTGGTGCTTGTAGTAATCGGGGTCGCAGGTGGCGATCTCCCGGCTCCAGTCGAGCGACAGGCCCATGGCCTTCAGCTGGTCGCGCATCGACGCGATGTTGGCGTAGGTCCAGTCCCGCGGGTTGACCTTGCGCTCCATGGCGGCGTTCTCGGCCGGCAGGCCGAACGCGTCCCAGCCCATCGGGTGGAGCACGTTGAAGCCCCGGGCGCGCTTGTACCGGGCGACCACGTCGCCCATCGCGTAGTTGCGCACGTGGCCCATGTGGATGCGCCCCGACGGGTACGGGAACATCTCCAGCACGTAGTATTTCGGGCGCCCGTCAGAATTGTCGGTCTCGAACAGGCGTTGCTCGGCCCAGGCGGCCTGCCAGCGCGGCTCGGCATCCTTGGCGTTGTAGCGCTCGACGGGCTGGGGGGCGGTGCTGGTCATGGGTCCGGCTGGGTCAGAGGCTCGGCGGCTGATCGGGGAGAGCCGCGGCACGGTTGCGGCCCAGTAGCATATCTGCGCCGGAGCCGGTCAACGGATGCAGGGATCCGGGCTTGCGCGAGGCGCGCAACGGCATAGGTCGGCGGGGCAAGGGACCGATGTCCCATCAGGATAGGCACGCGATGGACGACGCGATCACCGGGCAGACCGCTCCCGCCACCGACGGGATGGGGCAGCCGACCGCCAAACCCCCGGTCGGCGAGGCCGACGTCGCCGCCGGCCTCGCCGAGGTGCGAGCCGCCGTCGCGCAGGCGGCCGAGGATTCGGAGCGCGACCCCGCGGAGGTCCAGCTCGTGGCCATCTCCAAGACCGTGCCGGCGGAGGGCATCGTTCCGGCCCTGGAGGCGGGGCACCGGGTGTTCGGAGAGAACTACGTCCAGGAATCCGCCGCGAAATGGCCGGACCTGCGGGCCCGCTACCCGGATGTCGAGCTGCACCTCGTGGGCCCGCTGCAATCCAACAAGGCCCGCGAGGCGGTGGCCCTGTTCGACGTGATCCACGCCCTCGACCGGCTGTCGCTCGCGGCGGCGCTCGCCAAGGAAATCAACCGCGCGGGTCGGACCCCGAAGCTGCTGATCCAGGTCAACACCGGCGCGGAACCGCAGAAGGCCGGGGTCCTCCCGGATCAGCTCGCCACGCTGCTGGCCGAGTGCCGCGACACCCACGGGCTCGCGATCCAGGGCCTGATGTGCATCCCGCCCGCGGAGGACCCGCCCTCGGCCCATTTCGCCCTGCTCGCCCGCCTGGCGCGGGAGCACAACCTGCCGATCCTCTCGATGGGCATGAGCGCGGATTTTCCGGCGGCGATCCAGCAAGGCGCCACCCATGTCCGCGTCGGGACCGCCATCTTCGGGGCCAGGCCCCGGAAGGCGTGAGCCTCACCCGATCCGAAGATGCGTGCGTGGGCCGAGGCGCCCGAGCAGGCGCAGCAGGTCCGACCGGGCCAGGGCGACGCAGCCCTCGGTGGGTCGGTAGCCGTCCCGGGCGATGTGCAGGAAGATCGCGGAGCCCCGTCCCTTCCGGATCGGCGCGCGGTTGTAGTCGAGGTCGATCACCACGTCGTAGAGCCCGTCGTCGCGCCACATCGATTCGGCACTGATGCCCGGGGCCGGCAGGCGGATCGGCCGGTTGTAGCGGCGGTCCCGGCGGTCGTCGCACCAGCCGTCGCCCGGCCGGGTCGCCCGCAGGGGCAGCGCCGAGCGCGGGCGCAGGCCGAGATGGTCCGGGCGGTACGCGCCGCCCCGCAGGCGGAAGCGACCGCGCGGCGAGCCGCCGTCGCCCTCGCGCTTGTCGGAGACGATGCCGCCCGCCCCGAGGGCGCAGGGGATCACCGCCTTGCCGACCAGGAGCTGGCCCCGGCAGCGGTCGCCGACCAGTGCGCGGACCCGGATCTCGCTCACGGTCATGCGGACCGGTCCGGGCCGCTCGCGCCGATGTCCCCGCACAACACCCCTCCCCTGCCGGTCGCACGCGCCCCGGTCCGGCCCGCGGTGATGCGGCGCCAGGGGCGGATCGGCAGGGGTTATGCCCGGTATCCAATACCGAAACCGTGAAAAATTGCGCACAAGGCAATTTCCGGCCACAAACGAAGCTCTATCCTTGCGGTGGAACCTAGGCCGTCGAAGCCGGGATTCGGGAGCGAATCAGCCCACCGCCCTGCGACGGGGGGACCGAGCGCCCTTGGATTCCAGCGCGCCGGCCCCGCTTTCCTGGAGCCGGCCGTGTTGTCACGCGACGGGCGGCGTGCTCCAGATCCTTGTCATCGCGCACTGTCTCCGAACACCGGGTCTCCCGGTCCCGCAGCGTGCTCCAGGGCCCCGGACGATGTCGAATGTCTATCGCCTGCTGATCTGTGACGACGACGCCATCCTGCGCGACACGCTCACCGAGCAGCTCGACCTCTGCGAAGAATTCACCGTGGTCACCGAGGCGAACGCCGCGGACGCGGTCCGGCGGGTCGGGGCCGAGCGCATCGATCTCGCCGTGATGGATGTCGGCCTGCCCGACCTCGACGGACGCGAGGCCGTGCGCCGGATGCGGGCCGGCGGCTTCCGCGGCCCGGTGATCATGCTGACCGCGCAGGACTCGGAGGCGGACCACGTCGAGGGGCTTGAGGCGGGCGCCAACGACTACGTCACCAAGCCGTTCAAGTTCGGCATCCTGCTCGCCCGGATCCGCGCGCATCTGCGCAGCCACGAGGCGTCCGAGGACGCGGTGTTCCAGATCGGCCCGTACACGTTCCGGCCCGGCGCCAAGCTGCTGGTCGGCGAGCGCGGCTCGAAGCTGAAGCTCACCGAGAAGGAGACCGCGATCCTGCGCTTCCTGTACCGGGCCGGCCGGGCCGTGGTGAACCGCGACACGCTGCTCGCCGAGGTCTGGGGCTACAACGCCCACGTCACCACGCACACGCTGGAGACGCATATCTACCGGCTGCGCCAGAAGATCGAGCCGAACCCCGCCACCGCGGCGATCCTCGTCACCGAGGGCGGCGGCTACAAGCTGCTGCCCTGATCGAATCGCGCCCGTCGCAGGGCGCACGCGGAGCCGGGTGCGATTGCAACGCGGTTGGGAACGGCTTTAGGGATTTGCGTGTACGCGAGGCGCAGGCTCGTTTGCACGCAGGCGGTGAGGCGGTTCCTTGGGGCTCGACGACGACATCGCGATCCTCGCCGACGCGCCGCTGTTCGGCTTCCTCGACCGGGACGCGCTGCGCCTGCTGACCTTCGCGGCCGAGCGGCGCGAGCTGGCGGACGGCGACCTGCTGTTCGCCCGCGGCGACCCGGCCGATGGCGGCTTCGTGGTGATGTCGGGCACGATCCGGCTCGCGCCCCGGGTGCCGGATGCCGAGCCGGTCCGTGCCGGGCGCTCGGCGCTGATCGGGCAGCTCGCCCTGTTCGTGCGCGGCACCCGGCCGACCGAAGCCCGGGCCGAGGGCGCCGCCGAGGTGATGCGCATCACCCCGACGCTGATGCGGCGCGTGCTGGAGGAATTCCCCGCGGCCGCGCAATCCGTCTACGACACCCTGGCGATCGACCTCGTGGACCTCGTGACCGATCTCGACCGGGTGCGGGTGCTGCTCGAGGATTGATCCGGGCGGATTGCGCCGGCTCCCCGGGTGACAGCCCCGGTGCCCGCGAGTAAGCACGGGCTCCCGCCATCGAGAGCATCGTGCGCCCATGTCCACCTCCGACCTCGCCAAGACCATCGAGACGGCCTGGGAAGAGCGCGCCGGCATCTCGACCTCGACCCAGGGCGCCGTCCGCGAGGCCGTCGAGGAGGCGTTGAACCTGCTCGATTCCGGCAAGGCCCGGGTCGCCGAGAAGAGCGGCAACCAGGATTGGGTCGTCAATCAGTGGCTGAAGAAGGCGGTGCTGCTGTCCTTCCGGCTCAACGACATGGCGACGATCGATGGCGGCCCCGGCGGCGCGCCGTGGTGGGACAAGGTCGCGTCCAAGTTCGCGGGCTGGGGCGAGGCGGAGTTCCGCGCCGCGGGCTTGCGTGCCGTGCCGGGCTGCTTCGTGCGCCGCGGCTCCTACATCGCGCCGGGCGCCGTGCTGATGCCGAGCTTCGTCAACCTGGGCGCCTATGTCGGCGAAGGCACCATGGTCGACACCTGGGTGACGATCGGCTCCTGCGCGCAGGTGGGGAAGAACTGCCACATCTCCGGCGGCGCCGGCATCGCCGGCGTGCTCGAGCCGCTCCAGGCCAACCCGGTGATCATCGAGGACGATTGCTTCATCGGCGCCCGCGCCGAGGTGGCCGAGGGCGTCATCGTCGGCCAGGGCAGCGTGCTGTCCATGGGCGTCTATATCGGCGCCTCGACCAAGATCGTCGACCGCAGCACCGGCGAGGTCATGTACGGCCGCGTGCCGCCCTACTCCGTGGTGGTCTCGGGCACGATGCCCGGAAAGGCTCTGCCGGACGGCACCCCGGGCCCGGGCCTGTACTGCGCGGTGATCGTCAAGCGCGTCGATGCCGGCACCCGCTCCAAGACCGCGATCAACGAGCTGCTGCGCACCTGATTCTTTTGGGACTTGAGGGCGGCCCTGTGGAGACGACGCGGACCCTGGACCTGATCGTGGCGGGCCGGCCGGTGCCGACCCCGTGCGCCGTGATCGGTGCGGGGCCCGACGCGCTGCTGCTGCCGGCCCTGTCCACGATCTCGGACCGGTCCGAGATGCACGCCCTCGCCCACGCCATCGGCTCCGAGTACCGCTGCCTGGTGCCGGACTGGCCGGGCTTCGGCGCCCGGCCGCGCACCCGGCTGCCGCTCGGTCCCGACACCCTGCACGCCTTCCTGGACGCGCTGCTCGCCGCCGCGCCCGGCCCCTACGCGGTCGGGATCGCGGCGGGCCACGCCGCAGGCTATCTCGTCGCCGCGGCGCGCAGGCACCCGGCAGCGTTCGCGCGCCTGGTTCTGGTGGCGCCGACCTGGCGCGGGCCGCTGCCCACCGCGATGCCGAGCCGGGCGCACTGGTTCCCGCGGATCCGCCGGGCCGTCGAGGCGCCGATCCTCGGCGAGGCGCTCTACCGGCTCAACATCAGCCCGCCGATCATCGGCCGGATGATGCGCGCCCACGTCTACGCGGACGCGGCTCACGTCACACCGGCTCTGATTCGCGCCAAGCACGCCATCACCCGGCAGCGCAACGGCCGCTTCGGCACCGCCGCCTTCGTCACCGGCGGCCTCGACCCGGTGGGCGACCGCGCGGCCTTCCTGGACCTGTTCGGGGACGGCCTGCCGCCGACCCTGGTGCTGCGGCCGGAGAACGCTCCGCGCCGCTCCGGCGCCGAGATGGACGCGCTGATCGCCCACGGCCGGGTCGCCAGCACCGCGATCCCCGGCGCGCTCAGCCCGCACGAGGAGTTTCCGGCCGCGGTCGCAACCGCGATCCGAGCGAATTAGCCGGCAAATTTACGGATTCAAAAAGGTCCGGGACCTTTTGCGGGTCCAGGGCTGAGCCCTGGCATCATCAGGGCTCAGCCCCGATCACCGGGCTCAGCCCTTTGGAAACCCATGTTCCGGTGGCATCGTGATGACACCGCGATGGTACGGGAAGCGGGCGCGCTGGAGCGGATCTGGGCCGGTGAAGATCAGCCGCGTCCGGAACGAGACCGGGCTGACGCAGATCAGGTAGCCCCGCAGGGCCTTGTCGCCAGGGACGAACAGGGCCGTCGCCAGATACCGCTCCTCGGCCCGGACCCAACCGGGGATGGGCAGGCCCCAGCGCCGGGCCAGATGCTCACCGGCCCCACCCAGGAACGCGTCCGCCTCCGGCCGCCCCAGCAGGCCGGGCTCGTCGGCCACGAAGGCGGCCTGCCGGGCAACGTCGCCATCGGCCGCGTAGAAGGCGTCGAGGAAGTCGCGCAGGTGATGCTCCCAGTCGCCGTCGCCGCGCGCGCGCTCGACCACGGCGGCCAGGGAACGCGGCCTCATGGCGTCCCCGCGAAGACGGCCGAGAATCGACTGCGGGCCTCCGGTGATGGGTCTTCGCCGTAGATCGCGCGGTACAGCTGTTCCAGGGCTTCCACATCACGCAGGCCCAAGTGAGCGGCCAGGGCACGGGCGTCGTTCAGGTCACGGTCGCCGCGATCCAGGCTCTGCAGGGCATGGAGTTTCATCGCCAGGAGGTAGGTGGGTTTGGCCACAACCGTCCGAAGTCCCGGCGTCCCATCAGCCGGGAACGTGCCGGACAGGGCGAACAGCGTCTCATCCTCGTCGAGCGGGGTGAATATGCCGACGGCGTCGTTGAGCCAATCCGACTCCAGTCCCATCCGCGCGGCGACCCGGGCCACCGAGGGTGCCAGGGCTGCCTCGTCGTAGCCGGGTCGCACGACCGCATCGACATCCTCGGTGCCGCGCCGCCAGGCGAATTGCAGCATCAACGCGCCGCCACCGTAGACGGCGATCTCGACGAACCGTCCGTACTCGGCGAGGTCGGCACCGAGTGCCTCGAAAGCCTCGAGGAGGCGGGCGCGGTCGAGCGGCTGAGCCATGAGGTCGGAAAGCCGGAGCGGGGATGGTGCAGCGTTCGCGTGAACGCGGCTTCGGGTCAACCGCCCCGCCCGCTCGACGAACCACCGGGTTCGCCCCTGGACAGAATGAGAGCCCTGTGTGCGGACTGAACCGTCCCGCCAAGTCGTTCGTTTGCAAGTCGGTCGTTTGTCTGCGGGACCGGCCCGCCTCCGCTCCCGCCCCTTCGCCGACACCGCCAAGGATCCGATGCGCCGCACCCTGACCTTGCCGATCCTCGCTCTGCTGGCGGCCGCGACCCCGGTGCGCGCCGAGGATATGCCCCAGCCAGCCCCGGCGAACCCGCCGGCGGCGCCGTCGCTCGGGGCCGACACGCTCAAGCCGGGCAAGCCGGCGATCAAGCCCTACCTGGCCGAGACCGCGGGTCCCGATGCCGTCCAGATCCTGCCGGCGCCGCCGGCCCACGACGCGCCGCTCGACAAGGCCGACCGGGCGGCCTTCAACAGCACCCGCGCGCTGAAGGGCAGTGCCCGCTGGGAGATCGCCGCGAACGACGTGTCGGAGGGGGCCTCCGCGGTCCTCGAGAACTTCGCCTGCGTGCTCGGCATCCGCATCGACCAGACCCGGGTGCCGGCGGTGATGAACCTCCTCGAGCGCACGCGCCTCGACCTCGCCCGGGCGACCCGCGGCCCGAAGGTCCATTACCGGCGGCTGCGGCCCTTCGTGGGCAACGAGGCGCCGATCTGCGTCCAGCGGACCCAGGCGCTCACCGACAGCTTCAGCTACCCGTCCGGCCATGCCACGCAGGGCTGGGCCTACGCGCTGATCCTGGCCTCCCTGGTGCCCGAGAAGGCGACCGCGATCCTGGCGCGTGGCCGGGCCTACGGCGAGAGCCGGGTCGTGTGCGGGGTGCACTGGCTGAGCGACGTGGCGGCCGGGCGGATCACCGGCTCCTCGGTCCTCGCCACGCTGATGGGCGATCCGGGCTTCCGGGGCGACCTGGAGAAGGCGCGGGCCGAGCTCCGGGGCGCCCTGTCCGGCGGCGGCGCGGCCCCCGACCAGGCCATCTGCACCCGCGAGGCCGACGCCCTCCGGGAGCCACCGCTGGAGTTCTGAGCCTCGAACGAGTCCAGATGCGAACACCTCCAAGTGTCCGACTGACGACACGCTTTCGGGCTGATCGATCGCCCGCGACGGGATGATCTTGGGGTCGAAGCGCCGATGCGTGGCGCATCCCGGGATCCATCGTGCCGCCGCGTTCCGCCCGCCTCGGGCTTCTGCTTACCGCCACCGCCCTGACGAACGCCGCCGTCGCGCGGGGCACGGACGTCAAGGGCGCAGACGTGCAGCTCAACGAGATCTCGGTCGAGGCCGCCCGCCCGAC
Organism: Methylobacterium sp. CM6246; assembly: GCF_054818005.1. Lineage (NCBI taxonomy): Bacteria > Pseudomonadati > Pseudomonadota > Alphaproteobacteria > Hyphomicrobiales > Methylobacteriaceae > Methylobacterium > Methylobacterium sp. CM6246. Next base: position 789,638 of record NZ_JBTXKY010000001.1, on the reverse strand, counting down.
CTCGGTTCTCCCGGCCGGGGCCGGCTTCGGCGGCGCCAACGTGAGCGGCGGCAACGGCAACAGCGCGGCCAACGGCGGCGGGGGCGGCGGCCCCTCGGGCTTCACCGCCGACCGTCACCCTGTCCGACGCCCTGGTCGCCTACGACGTTGCGGCGCTCGATCCGAAAGACAAAGGGTTTCGTGCACCGATCAACGCGCTCAACCTCTTCGACCGCAGCTCCACGACCTGCGAGGCGGGCTTCTGCTATCGCGGCGCCCCCGCCACGGTGATCGGCAGCCTGATCTATCGCTGGTAGCGGCTCCCGCGGGGCAGGGGAGCATGGCAGGTTCCCGTCCCCGGCACTGGAGGTCGATGCGGCTCCTGTCCTAAGGCCGGAGCCTCGTCCTCCCACCCGGGCCGCCCATGCTCTCGACCCTGCTGGTCGTGCTGCCGATCTTCGCGCTGATCTTCGCCGGCTGGCTGGCGCGGCGGATCGGCGTGCTCGGCACTGCGGCGACCACCGAGCTCAACCGGTTCGTGGTGTTCCTGGCCCTGCCGGCGCTGCTGTTCGACGTGACCGCGCACGCGCATTGGAGCGCGATCTGGAAACCCGGCTTCATCGGCGCCTTCGGGCTGAGCAGCCTCGCGGTGTTCGCCGTGACGGTGCTGATCCGGCGCGGGGAGGGGCGACCGCTCTCCGACGCCGCCGTGGACGGGCTCAACGCCGGCTATCCCAATACCGGCTTCATGGGCTTTCCGCTCGGGCTGGTCGCGTTCGGCCCGGAGGCGCTGGCCCCGACAACCGTGGCTGCGATCCTCACGGTCTGCGGGGTGTTCGCGGTGGCGATCGTGCTGATCGAGACCGGCCTGCGGCGGGAGACCGGCGATGGCGGCGCGGGCGGGTCCGGCGTCCCGGTCTGGCGCACGGTCGGCCGGTCGCTGATCCGCAACCCGCTCCTGGTGGCGCCGGCGCTGGGCGCCCTGGTACCGACCGCCGGCCTCACCCTGCCGGTGTCGGCCGAGACCTTCCTGAAGCTCCTCGGGGGCGCGGCCTCGCCCTGCGCCCTGGTGGCGCTCGGCTTGTTCCTGGCCCAGAAGCGCCGGCCCGGCGGCGCGCAGACCCGGGCGGCCGCCCTTCTGGTCGGCCTCAAGCTCGCTGGGCAGCCGCTGCTGGCCTACGGGCTCGGCCGCTTCCTGTTCGACCTGCCGCCGCTGCTGCTGCACGTCGCGGTGCTGATGGCGGCCCTCCCCACCGGCACCGGCCCGTTCATGCTGGCGGAATTCTACCGCCGGGAGGCCGACCTGACCGCCCGGGTGGTGCTGGTCTCGACGATCCTGTCGATCGTCACGGTGTCGGGCTATCTGGCAACGGTCTGAAACACCGCGACCACGCTCCCGCCGCAGAGGAATCGTAACGGTTGCCGCGTAGCCTCATGGCGCGGCCCGCCCGGTCCGGGCTAAGAGTGGCGGCGATGACGCGGGGCGGAACGGCGACGTGATGGTGCGTTCGGAAGTATCGGTTGCGGGCCGGGTCGGCCGCCTCGCCTGCGTCGCCGGCCTGGCGCTGAGCCTGTCGGCCTGCTTCCGTCCGTTGTACGGGCCGACCGCCTCCGGCGAGACCGTGCAGGCCCTGCTGGCCTCCGTGCAGGTCGACGACGTGGCGATGGCGCAAGGGCAGGAGCGGCTCGGGCATTACCTGCGCAGCGAACTGGTGTTCGAGCTCGACGGGTCGGGCCAGCCGTCGAGCAAGCGCTATCGGCTGAAGCTCTCGGGCTCCGAGATCGTGCAGACCCCGATCGTCTCCTCCACCACCGGCCGCGCCGAGGCCGGTACGCTGGTCGCCAACATCAAGTACAGCCTGGAGGACATGGCCGGCGCCAAGGTCTACTCCGAGGGCGTGGCCACCTCGACCGCGACCTACGACCGCTCGGTCCAGCGCTTCGCCAGCCAGCGGGCGGCGCGCGACGCCGAGATCCGCCTGGCCAGCGTGCTGGCGGACCAGATCAAGACCCGCCTCGCGGCCGTGCTGTCGACCAAGCCGTGAGCCGGCTTTGACGGCCGTCAAGGCGGGCGAGATCGAGGGGCTGATCCGGCGCGGGCCCGATCCGCGCATCCCGGTGATCCTAGTCTACGGGCCCGATACCGGCCTGGTCACAGAGCGCGCCCGCAAGCTCGCCGAGGATTTCGTCACCGACCCCGGCGATCCCTTCGCGCTGGTGCGGATCGACGGCGACACCCTCGCCTCCGACCCGGGCCGGCTGTGCGACGAGGCCGGCACGATGGGGCTGTTCGGCGGCCGCCGGTCGATCTGGGTCCGGCCCGGCAGCCGCAACTACGCGCCCGCCGTCGAGGCGGTGCTGGCCGCCGAGATCGCCGACGCGCGCGTCGTCGTGGAGGGCGGCGACCTCGCCAAGAACAACCCGATGCGCGTCCTCTGCGAGCGCTCGCCCCGGGCGCTGGCGATTCCCTGCTACGCCGACGACGAGCGCACGCTCGGCGACCTGATCGACCGCACCCTTCAGGAGCGCAGCCTGCGGATCGACCGGGCCGCCCGGGAAGTCCTGGTCCGCAGCCTGGGCGGCGACCGACGGGCGAGCCTAATGGAGATCGAGAAGCTGGCGCTCTACGCGGCCGGGGAGGGGACCGTGACCCTCGACCATGTCGAGGCCGTGACCAGCGACGTCGCCGCCAGCGTGCTCAACACCCTGATCGACGCCGCCTTCGACGGACGCCGCGAGGCGGTGGAGCGCGACTACCGGCGCTTCCGGCACGAGGGGCTGGATCCCGGCGTGGTGCTGGGCTCGGCCCTGCGGCACGCCCTGACCCTGCTGGCGACTCGCCTCGACAATCCGGACAAGACCCCGGCCCTGATGGCGGCGGCCTGGCGGGGCCTGCATTTCAAGCGCAAGGCCAGCATCGAGGGCCAGCTCGCCACGTGGCCGGCCGGCACCCTCCGGCAGGCCGCCAAGGCCCTGCAGGAGGCCGTCCTGGCCTGCCGACGGGCCGAGCCGGAACTGGCCCACGCTCTCGCTTCGGCGGCGCTGCTGCGGGTGGCGGAGGCGGGGGCAAGGCGGCGGCGTTAGAGGTGATGCTGGCTCGATAGGACGTGCAGGCCTGCAATGGCGTGCGTTCCCCTCACGGGGGATTTGAGTCTTCGCACGGTCGGGACTTCTCGCAGCGCGCGATCCTCCACCTCGTCATCTCAGGGCCGCGCAGCGCAGCCCGGGATCCATAGACGCCGAAAGATCAAGGTCCGGCGCCGTCGGCGGATCCGGATTCCGGGCTCGCCTGCGGCGCCCCGGAACGACAAGGCGATTCATCCTATGGCCGCGACACCTCCGATCGAAGGCGGGATCTCGGAGGTCGTTGAAGCGCTGGGAGACCGCGAAACGCGTCCTCAGCCCTCCTCCGGCTCCGACACCTTGAAGCGGTTGAGCAAACCTTCCAGCTCGTCCTGGGTCTCGTAGCGGATGCGAATCTCGCCGGATTCCGCGTCCTTGGGCTTGTACGTCACCTCGACGCCCAGGGCCCGGCGGATGCGCAATTCCAGGTCGCGCACCGGGGCAGGGCGCTCGGCGGAGAGCCGCGGACGGCCGGGGCGGGGGGTGTCGGGCTTCGCGGCCTCGGCGGCCTCCGACGCCGCCACCGCCTCGACCTCGCGCACCGACAGGCCTTCGGCCACGACCCGGCGGGCCACGCCCTCGGGATCGCGCACGGCCAGGAGCGCCCGGGCATGGCCGGCGGTGAGTTCCCCGGCGGTGACCCGGTCCTGCACGGCGGGCGGCAGGTTGAGCAGCCGCAGGGTGTTGGCGAGATGGCTGCGGCTCTTGCCGAGGATCTCGGCCAACTCCTTCTGGGTATAGGCGAAATCCTGCATCAGGCGCTCGTAGCCCGAAGCCTCCTCGATCGGGTTGAGGTCGGCCCGCTGGACGTTCTCCAGGATGGCGAATTCCAGGGAGGCGCGGTCGTCGATCTCGACGATCACCACCGGCACCTCGTCGAGGCCGCCCTTCTGGGCCGCGCGCCAGCGCCGCTCGCCCGCCACGATCTCGAAAGCCCCCGGCACATCGCCGAGCGGCCGGACCACGATCGGCTGGATGATGCCGCGCTGGCTGATCGATGTCGCGAGCTCGGCGAGTTCCGCCTCGCCGAAGCTGCGGCGCGGGTTGCGCGGGTTCGGGCGCAGGAATTCCACCGGGACCTTGCGCTGCGGCTCGATCTTTCCGTCGAGCTTGGCCGCCTGTCCGGCGTCGCCGAAATCGCCGATCAGCGCCGCGAGCCCGCGCCCGAGACGGGGTCGTGCCCCCTCCTCCGCCATCCTTGTCACCCGTGTCACGCTCCGCACTCGATCCCCGGCTTCTGGGGATCACACAATCACGCCGCCGCCGGCACCCGGCCTTCACGCTGGATCACCTCGGAGGCGAGGCGCAGATACGCTTGGCTGCCGGCACATTTCAAATCGTAGAGCAAAGCCGGCTTGCCGTGGGACGGCGCCTCGGAGATGCGGACGTTCCGGGGGATCACGGTCTCGTAGACCTTGTCGCCCATGAAACCGCGCACATCCGCCACCACCTGGGCGGAGAGGTTGTTGCGCGGGTCGAACATCGTCAGCACGATGCCCTGGATGGTCAGCTTCGGGTTCAGGGCGCCCCGGACCTGCTCGACGGTGCGCAGCAGCTGGCTCAGGCCCTCCAGGGCGAAGAACTCGCATTGCAGCGGCACCAGCACCGCGTCGGCGGCGGCGAGCGCGTTGATGGTCAGCAGGTTGAGCGAGGGCGGGCAATCGATCAGCACGTAGCTGATCCGGTTCAGGCTCTGCGCCTGGGCGATGTCCTTGAGCACGGCGCGCAGCCGGTGCGCCCGGTCGGGCAGGGTCGCCAGCTCCATCTCCAGGCCGAGCAGATCCATGGTGGAGGGCGCGATCGACAGCCGCGGCACCGCCGTGGGGATCACCGCCTCGGCCAGCGTCGCCTCGCCGATCATGACGTCGTAGGTCGAGACGTGACGGCGTGCCCGGTCGATGCCCAGCCCCGTGGAGGCGTTGCCCTGCGGATCGAGATCGAGCACCAGCACGTCCTCGCCGATCGCCGCCAGCGCGGTGCCGAGGTTGATCGCGGTCGTGGTCTTGCCGACGCCGCCCTTCTGGTTGGCGAGCGCGAGGATGCGCAGGGGATGCCGCACGGACGGGCCTGGGGTGGAGCTACGGGCGGGATCACGGACAGGATCGCGGGAAGGATCCATGGACCGGTCGGCGGAGTCGCCGAGGATCGCTTCGGTCATCGATGGCTCGGGGCGGCGAGGGCAGTGACGCGCACGATCCGGGCTTCGGAATCAGTCCGGCTCGGCACGAGGTCGTTAACGACTCTCCACTGCGCGGCGGCCTGGGTCAATTCAGCTTGCACGTCGCGCCCTTTCGGAAACAGGCCGGTGGTGCCCGTTTTCAACAGCGGCTCGGTCCAGGCGAGGAGCTGCGTCATCGGCGCCAGAGCACGGGCGCAGACCACGTCGACGCCAGCGAACTCGCCGATCACCGCCTCGATCCGCGCGTTGCGCACCCGCGCCGGGGCACCGGTCAGCCGCGCCGTCTCGGTGAGGAAGGCGCATTTGCGTGCGTTGCTCTCCACCAGATCGACCTGGATGCCGCGTGACCGACCCGCGATGGCGAGGATCAAGCCCGGTATCCCGGCGCCGGAACCGAGGTCCAGCCAGGTCTGGGCCTCGGGGGCGAGGTCCAGGAGTTGCAGCGCGTCGTCGATGTGCCGGCTCCAGACCTCCGCCAGGGTGGCCGGGCCGACGAGGTTCTTGATCGGCTGCCAGCGCCGGAGCTGCGCGACGTAGAGATCGAGCAGCGCGGCTGTTTCACGTGAAACACCGGAGGCCGCCAGGATCCGGGTGCGGTCCGAGTCGCTCATGACGCGCGCCGGCCGGCGTCCGGCACGGCCCGTCTGGCATGGGCGGCCAGGAGGGTGAGGGCAGCCGGCGTGACGCCCTCGATCCGGGCCGCCTGGCCGAGGGTGCCCGGCCGGACGGTCTCAAGCTTGACCCGCATCTCGTTCGAAAGGCCGCTGATCCCGGCATAGTCGAGGCTCGGCGGCAGCCGCACGGCCTCGTCGCGCCGGAAGGCGGCGATGTCGGCGTTCTGCCGATCGAGATAGACCGCGTAGGTCGCGTCGGTCTTGAGCCGGTCCGCCACCCGCGGCGACGTCCCGGCCAGTTCCGGCCAGATCGCGGCGAGCTGCCCCCAGGCGATCTCGGGATAGGCCAGCAGCTGGAACGCGCTGCGGCGGATGCCGTCGCGGTTCAGCACGATCCCGTGGGTGGCGGCCTGGCTGGGGGTGAGGCTGACGGCATCGAGGCGGGCCCGCGCCGCCTGGAGCTGCTGCTGGGAGGACGCGAAATGAGCCGCACGGCCCGGCCCGATGCAGCCCAGCGCGAGGCCGCGCGGGGTCAGGCGCTCGTCGGCATTGTCGACCCGCAGCGACAGGCGATACTCGGAGCGCGAGGTGAACATCCGGTACGGCTCGCTGACCCCGTGGGTGACGAGGTCGTCGATCATCACCCCGAGATAGGATTCGGCCCGATCGAAGGTCGCGGCGTCGAGGCCGCCGGCGCGCCGGGCCGCGTTGAGCCCAGCCACGAGCCCTTGGCCGGCCGCCTCCTCGTAGCCGGTGGTGCCGTTGATCTGGCCGGCCAGGAACAGGCCGGGCAGGCGCTTGACCTGCAGCCCGGCATCGAGCTCGCGCGGATCGACGTAATCGTACTCGATGGCGTAGCCCGGCCGCAGGATGGCGGCGCGCTCGAGCCCGGGGATCAGCCGGATGAGGTCGTTCTGCACCGCTTCGGGCAGGGCCGTGGAGATGCCGTTCGGGTAGATCGTCGGATCGTCCAGCCCCTCCGGCTCGAGGAAGATCTGGTGCCCCTCCCGGTCGCCGAAGCGCACCACCTTGTCCTCGATCGACGGGCAGTAGCGCGGGCCGCGGCTGGCGATGCCGCCGGAATACATCGGCGAGCGGTGGAGGTTCGCCCGAATCAGGTCGTGGACCGCCTGGTTGGTCCGGGTGATGCCGCAGCGGATCTGCGGCGTGGTGATCTTGTCCGTGAGCGTCGAGAACGGCACCGGGTCGGCATCCGCGTCCTGCATCTCCAGACCGGACCAGTCGATGGTGCGTCCGTCGAGGCGGGGCGGGGTGCCGGTCTTCAGACGACCCAGTCGCAGGTCGAGCCGGTCGAGGGTCTGGGCCAGCCCGATCGCCGGCGCCTCCCCGACCCGGCCGGCCGGGATCTGGCGCTCGCCGATATGGATCAGCCCGCGCAGGAACGTGCCGGTGGTGAGCACCAGGGCCCCGCAGGCGATGGTGCGGCCATCGGCCAGCACGAGACCGCGGAGGCGCCCCTCGGGATCGAGGACGAGATCCTCGCAGGCGCCCGCAACCACCGTGAGGCCGTCCGTTTCCGCGACGGCCGCCTGCATGGCGGCGGCGTAGAGCTTGCGGTCGGCCTGGGTGCGGGGTCCGCGCACGGCCGGCCCCTTGCGGCGGTTGAGCAGCCGGAACTGGATGCCGGCCGCATCCGCGACCCGGCCCATGAGGCCGTCGAGGGCGTCGACCTCCCGGACGAGATGGCCCTTGCCGAGCCCCCCGATGGCGGGATTGCACGACATCGCCCCGATCGTGGCGGGGTCGTGGGTGACCAGGGCCGTGCGGGCGGCGCAGCGGGCGGCGGCGGCAGCCGCCTCGACGCCGGCATGGCCGCCGCCGACGACCACGACGTCGAACCGATCGGATGATGGGGTGCGCATGCGGGTGATTACGCGGGCGCGGCCGGGACGGTCAACGCACCCGGCCGCGGGACCTTGGGATCAGCCCGGGGAATCGACGCCTGCGAAGGCTGTGTCCAGCGCATGGCGGGGCAGGGCGCCATGAACACGGCGCAGTATTCGAGGCCGTCCGGGCGAGCGCAGCACGAATTCTTGCCGGCAGAACTTCGGAAATTCCAAGCGGCGCGCAGACAGACAAGCTCTCGCGCACGCTTGCCAGTGCTTTCGCGTCGTGCCAGCCTGTACACGAGATGAAATCCTGAACGGACAACGGCGTCCGACAGGCCCCGGGACCGGGACTGTTTCGCAGCGTCGGCGGGCGGCGCGCGATGCGGAGGGATTGCGATGTCGTCGCTGACCATCAGCCTGGGTGCCGCCTGCTGCGCGGCCGGCGCCGCCGCCCACTTCCTCGATCACACCCACCGCAAGGAAGGCCTGTTCGGCCTGGCGGCCTTCGGGCTGCTGCTGACCGGGATGTTCCTCAGCCGGTCATAGGCGGGCGTGGCGGTCGAAATCTGGGGGTAGCTGTTCCCCGCCCCACCCCGCGGCGCGACCTCATCCGACGCGAGCCGAGCGCGGACGGGAGATGCCGACCGGGCTTCCCCTCACCCGGTCATGGCCGTGGCGGTGTAGCCGGCCTTGGTGAGGGCGTCGGCGATCACCAGGGCCTGGGCGTCGGTGCGGATCGCGACACGCCCGGATTCCCGGTCCACCTCGACCTCGGCCCCCGGGTCGATCCGGTTGACCGTGCGGGTCACCGCGGCGGCGCAGCCGTCGCAGGTCATGCCCTCCACCTGCATCAGCAGGTCGGCGCGCGTCTCGTCCATCCGGGCCTCCATCAACCGTGTCACCGGCATTACTATGACGGGCATGTCGGAGCGCGGCGCAGCCGGCGCAAGACGCCTCAGAATTGAGCGGGCATGCGGAACGCGTAGTCGACCTTCAGGCCGAACTGGAACTGGTCGGGATTGCCGAACGGCCGGCGCACCAGCGGGCTGTCGCCGGACGCGCCCAGGATGCGGGCGTAGCCGGCATAGGCCGTGTAGGCCCAGGTCTCGCTCTGGGTGTAGGTCACGGCGCCGAGCACCCCCGCCGAATAGAAGCCGCCGGGATTGTACGGGGTCACACGGCCGTTGAGCGCGGCCTCGGCCGGCGACACGCCAAAATACTTCCGGGCGTAGCTGGCATCGCCGACGTTGAGGCGCGGGCCGATCGAGAACAGGAACGCACCCGTCGGCATCAGGTAGTCGGCGGCCAAGGAGCCGACCGTGCCGTGATGCCCGTAGACGCCCTGGCGGATTTCCACACGGGTGCGGATGGACGGGGCGGGGTAGAACTCGGCGAACACGCCGGGCTCCAGGGCGATGCGCGCATCCCGGAATCCGAACAGGTGGCGCCGGTCGTCACCGTAATAGCGGCCGGGCACGATCCGGGCGGTCGGGCCGATCCGGAACACCGGATCGTCGTAGAACGAGACGCTGAAGCCGTCATCCGAGGTCGAGAAGCGGCGCGGCTCGCCGGCCTTGCGGATGTCGATCGAGGGATAGCCGACCGCGGTGTAGTCCGATGCGCCGGGATAGCGCGGGATTGCCTGGAGCGAGGCGCTGACCGTGACGATCCAGGTGCTCGGATCGACGTCGCCCGGTTCGAGCTGCGTGAAGACCGGCCCCCGGCGCGCGGGCGCCGCCTCAAGATCTGCCGCGCGGCTCGGGGCGGCGGCGAGGACCAGAACGAGGGCGCCGACGGACGAGCCGACACGACGGAGAGAACGGAGCATCGGAACGCACTTCGGAACGCTTGAAGACACTGTGGTCATAGCCGCGCTTTATGCCGCCTTTTCTTTCCATCCACATGAGCGACCCGCGCAATCGTCTTCCGAGCACTCGCAAACCGCCTGTCCGTGACGATTCCGCAACGTTCCGGCTGGCTCCGGCACCACACCGGGCGGAAATCGCGTCCGCTCGCCTTGCCGCCGGGGCCGCGCGGCGACAAAGATCTCCGAATCGGTCTTCGCCCGCCGAATCAATCCCGGGACTTCTCCCGGCGGCCGGTGCGTGACCCGGGTAGGTGTTTTTGAAGATGGTCCCGGTCCTCGGCCGGTACGCGGGGCTGTTGGCGGCCGGGCTCCTGGCGCTGGTCGTGCTCGGGCCGCTGGCGGTGTTCGCGCCGCTCATGAGCGCCCTGGCGCTCGGTGCGCTCGCCGCCGTGGCGGCCGGCCTCGCCCAGGCGCGTACCACCGCCCTGAAGGCGCGCTGCGAGAAGCTGTCCGGCGAGGTCGATCTGCTGTCCCGGCGGCTGCTGAAGGCCGAGACCGCCGTCGTGCCGCCGCGGCCGGAGGCCGGCGATCCCGCACTGCGGGCCGAGGTCCAGGAGCTGACCGTGGAGCTGGGGCTGCTCAGCGGCATCGTCCGCGACCTGACCACGGTGGTCAGCACCCAGGATACCGAGATCGCCAGCCTCAAGGCCCGGCCCGAGCCGCGCCCGGAGCCCCCGCCAGCCGCGCTGCCGCCGGCCGAGCCGGTGCGCATCCCGGCGGCCCCCGGCGCCGAGCCTGACACGGCAATTCCCGCGAGCCCGCCGCGGGCGGCCCAGCCCGCGCCGCAGCCCGTCGCCGGGACGCGCACTCCGGAGGCACCGCCGGTGCCGCGCCCGATCCCGCCCCGTCCCGCCCCCCGAGCCGCCGCGCCTTGGTCCGCCACGCCTCTGACCGCCACGCCTCAGGCCGACCACGAGGCCGAGATCGTCCGGGCTTTCGAGGCGGATGCCCTCGAGATCCACCTGCAGCCGACGGTGAGCCTGCCCCAGCGCAAGGTCACGGCCTACGAGGCGCTGGCCCGCCTGCGGGTCGATGGCCAGCTGACCGAGCCGGAGGCGTTCCTCCCGGTGCTGGAGCGCTACGGCCGCACCACCGAGCTCGACCGGCGCATGCTGCAGCGGGCCGCCATCGTGGTCCGCCACCTCGCCCGCCGGGGCAGCGAGACCATGCTGACCTACGGCCTGTCGCCGCTCTCGCTGTTCGAGCCCGGGCTGCTGCGCGAGCTGGCCCGCACGGTCGCGGACGATCCGGCCCTGGCCGGGCTGGCGATCGCGCTGCCGCAGGCGAGCTGGCAGGGTCTCGATGGCGGGCAGCGCGGCCTGCTCCTGTCGCTGCGGGGCCGGATCGGGTTCAGCCTCGACCGGGCGGACGACCTGCGCTTCGACGTGGCCCAGCTCGCGGGGCTCGGGGTCGGCCAGGTCAAGGTTCCGGCCGAGCTGCTGCTGCGGCCGGGGCCGGAGCGACGGCGCCTGTCGGACATCGCCATCGAGGATCTCGCCCCGGCCCTGGCCCGGGCCGGCATCCGCCTGATCGCCACCGGCGTCGCCGACGAGGCGGACGTGCCGGACCTGATCGACCTCGACATCCCGTACGCCCAGGGTGCCGCCTTCGCGGCGCCACGGCCGGTGCGCGCCGAGGTTTTGGCCGCGCCGCCGCCGGAGCCGCCGCCCGCGCCGGCCGAGCCCGAGCCCGAGCGGCGGCCGTTCCGCTCGGTCCTGCGCAGAGCCGTCTGACCGGCGGTCCGAGCCGTGCGGCTCACCAATAGATCTGAAGCCGTCCCAGAACGGTGTCGACCGAGAACGGCGCGGTGCCCCGCGCGTCCGACTGGGCCGCGCCGGGCTGAACGCGGCCGTGGATGACGTTCGCGATCAGGCGCAGGTTCGGCTCGGGATACCAGCTCAGGCCCAGGCTCACGTCCCGCTCGGCGCCGCCGCGAAAGCCCCGGGCGTTCAGCTCGATGGCGCTGTAGCGGGCGGACAGCTCGAACACGCCGATCCCGCCCCGGGAGACCCGCTGGTCGTCCCGGGGCTGGACGCCCCTGAAAATCGCGTAGGTCGTTCCGCCATTGGGGGCCAGCGCGTAGGCGCGGCCGGCGCCGTTCAGCACCCAGCCGGCCTCGACATACCCGCCTTGAAAATTGAGGCCAGGGACGGCCCCGCCCGGGCCGCCGAACCGGTCGATCGCGGCGTGGATATACTCGGCCTGCACCAGGACGGGGCCGTTGCGATAGGCGAACTCGGCGCCGACCCGGGACACGCGCGCCACGTCCGGCAGGTCGCCGGTGTCGACGAAGGGGCGCGTGAACAGGAACGTCTCAGGCGCGGTGGAGAAGCCGAACGCACCGTCGGCCCGGCTCCGGCTCTGAAAGACGCCGGCGAGGCCGAAATGCAGGGTCTCGCGCTCTTCCAGGATCGGCGCCACGGTGGCGCGGCCCGCCGCCGCCACCCCGTCCCCGGTGATCCCGTTGCTGGCGGCGTCGCCGAACACGCTCGCCACGGCGGTCCAGGCCTGCCCGTGATGCCCGATAGCGAAGCCGAAGCGGCGATCCGGCACGAACGCGTTGGCGAGGGAGCGCTCGGCGAACAGGGTGTCGTTGTTGCTCTGCAGCCATTCGAGGCTCAGGGGCACCTTCATGTTGCCGAGCGTCAGGATCGTGTCCGGCAGCCCGGTCCAGGCGACGAAGGCGTCGTTGATCGGCAGGACCGGGTCGCTGAAATCGTACTGGAAGGCGACCACCCAATCCTTCCCGATGGTGAGCGTCGGCTCGATCCAGGAGCGGCGCACCGCGACGCTGTCGGGGAAGGCCGCGGCGAGGCCCGGCCGGCTGAAGCTGGCCGCGCCAGCATCCAGGTGGAGGCGGCCACCGATCTGGAGCTTCATCTCCGGCTCGGGCACGGTGAAGGTCAGGCCCTTCGCGTCGTAGCGCAGGCGCTCGCCGGCGGGGCCGGCCATACCCTCGATCGCATCCTCGGCCGCCCCGGCGGGCGAGGCGGCCAGGGTCAGGACCACGAGGGCAGGGACGGGGCGCATGCCCATCACCGGGCCATGGATCGGGCGGGGCGCCAATGACGTAGAGCAAGAATCGCCCGAATGATCGGGAGCGTGGCCCCGCGGTCCCAGTCCGTGCGGAGCGGATCCCGGACCGACGGCCGATCAGCCTCCGGCGGCCCCGTCGAGATGCGTCCGGATGTAGCGCCCCGCGCTCGCCAGGGACCGCCGGCCGGCCGCGACCTCCGGGTAGAACAGGTGCCAGGCATGGATCATGTGCGGCCAGACCTGCAACTCGACCGCCACGTCCGCGGCCGCCGCCACCCCGGCGAGCCGCAGGGCGTCGTCGAGAAGCGTCTCCGCGGAACCGACCTGGATCAGCATCGGGGGCAGCCCGGCGAGATCGGCGCGGATCGGCGAGACCAATGGGTCGCCGGGATCGGCACCGTTGAGGTAGGCGGCGGCGAGTTCGGCGAGGTAGACCCGGCTGAGCAGCGGATCGACCGCAGCCTTGGTGTCCAGGCTCACCCCGGTGAGCGCGAGGTCAGTCCAGGGCGAGCTGAGCCAGAGGCAGGCGGGCAGGGGCAGGCCGCGCGCGCGCAGGGTCAGGGCCACGGCCAAAGCGAGGCCGCCGCCCGCGCTCTCGCCGGCCAGGGCGATCCGGCCAGGGGCGAACCCGGATTCGAGCAGGAACCGGTAGCCGGCCAGGGCGTCGCCCAGCGCGGTCGGGAACGGGTGCTCCGGCGCGAGCCGGTACGCGAGGGCGAGGGTGCGCGTCCCCGCTTCCCGGCCCGCCTGGGCCACGGCGTGGCGGTGACTCTCCAGCGACCCGGAGACGTAGCCGCCCCCGTGCAGGAACAGGATCACCCGGTCGCGGTCCGCGGCGGGCGTGGCGGTCCATTCCGCGGGCACGTCCCGGAGCTTCGCCGGCTGGACCGCGACATCGTCCGGCAGGCCATATCCCGCCCCCAGCGCATCGACCCGGGCGCGCCGGGCCGCGAGGTCGGCCAGGCGAGGACTGGCCGCGAGGCGTGCACGGATGACGGCGATCTCGCTCGCGTCGACGGAAGGACTCGGCATCGTCGGATCCCGGCACGGTTGAATACAGTCACGATGGCCGGAACCGCGTGATTGGCCAAGATGATCGGGATCCGCAACCCAATGCAACGGGGATTGTGATCGGCGCGCCACCTCGCAGGGCTCTGCCCCGCACCTGCAAAAGGTCGCGGGCCTTTCGAAACCTCGCGTTTTGGCCGGCGCGCCCGGGCGTCGGACGAGCGTTAGACCGCCACGTTGTCGATCAGCCGGGTCCGGCCCAGGAACGCGGCCGCCAGGACCCGCGCCGGGGCCTCGACCCGCTCGACCTGGGCCAGGGTCAGGGTGTCGCAGACCGCGAGGTACTGGACCTCGAAACCCGCGGCCTCCAACGCGGCACGCCCGTCGGCGACAGGGCCCGCCACGGGGCTGCCGCCCTGGGCTGCCGCGGCGATGCCGGCCAGGACCGCGTGCAGGCGCGGCGCCACCGCGCGTTCCTCGGGCGTGAGGTAGCGGTTGCGCGACGACAGGGCGAGGCCGTCCGCCTCGCGCACGGTCGGGACACCCCGGATCTCGACCGCGAGGTCGAGGTCGGCCACCGCCTGCTGGATCACCCGGAGCTGCTGGAAATCCTTCTCGCCGAACAGGGCGACGTCGGGCCCGACCTGGTTCAGCAGCTTGGTCACCACCGTGGCGACCCCGGAGAAGTGGCCGGGCCGGAACGGGCCGCACAGCCCGTCCGTCAAGCCGGCGACATCGATCCGGGTCGCGAAGCCCGGCGGGTACATGGTCTCCACCGCGGGCGTCCAGGCCGCGTCGGCGCCGGCTTGGCCGAGCAGGGCGAGGTCGGCCTCGGCGTCCCGTGGGTAGCGCGAGAAATCTTCGTTCGGGCCGAACTGGGTCGGGTTGACGAAGATGCTCGCCACCACCCGACGGCCGATCCGCCGGGCCTCGGCCACCAGCGCGAGGTGGCCCACATGCAGGGCCCCCATGGTCGGGACCAGGACGACGCGCTCGCCCGCACGCCGCCAGGCGCCCACGCTCTGGCGCAGGGGAGCGAGATCGCTGAAACGCAGGGGATTCGATTCGGGCACGGGTCCGGCTCCGCGGCGGGGCGCCGATCTAGCGCATCGGGCCGGATATCGGAACCGGCACCCGGCGGGCGAACGCCGATGTGCCCCGGCGTATGGCTGAACGCCGGCCGCCACCGTTCGGGACGATGCTCCGGAGCCTGCTCCGGGCGCCGGGACCCCACCGATGCCGGTTCAGGGGCAGTAAGGCAGGAGCGACCGGCCGAACGGGTCGTCGACACCGAGTGGCGGCGTGAAGCCGTAGTAGCTCGGATGCGACAGGCCGTATTCCGAGCCGACATAGCTCGGATCGTCGGGCGCGTTGGTCGGCACCGGCACCCGGCGGGGCGTGCAACCCACGGGGATCGCCCGGGTGCGGAGGGCGTAGACCGGGCGCCGCTCGATTCCATCGTTGCGCGGGAAGAAGCGCGGGCCGCTCCGGGTGACGGTCTCGTAGCTCCCGCGCCCGTCGAGGCCACCGCGGACGTCCAGGTCGGCCGCCCGGGCGCCGGCACACATGGCCAGGAGGGTGAGGCCGAGCACCGTCCCGATCCCGTGCGGCCGGGTCCCGCATGCCCCGCGTCGCTGCCGTGCCGTCACCCGCATGCCGAACCCGTCCCGCATCCCGGGCCAGGGTGCTGCACCGGGGTAAACGGCGGCTTACCGTCGGGGTGTGCCCTTGAGGTGATCGCTCGAAGTGATCGCTTGTCGCGATCCCTGGAACGATTTTTGGAGCGTTCCTTGGAGCGTTCCTCGGGGCCGATCAGGTCAGCGGCACCACCAGGGCCGTCAGCACGGCCGCGAGGTCCCCCTCGGTGAGACGGATCTGCAGGCCGCGCCCGCCGCCGTTCACGTGAATCTCGGCCGCCGGATCCGACAGCGAGCCGGCATCGATCGCGGTGGGAAAAACCCGCTTCGGCCCGAGCGGGCTGATACCGCCGACATGGTAGCCGGTGAGGCGCTCGGCATCCGCGGGCTTGAGCATCGCCGCCGCCTTGCCGGAGAAGGCCGCCGCCACCCGCTTCATCGAGACCTCCTTGTCGGAGGCCACCAGGAGGCAGACCGTCCGCCCATCCACCGCCGCCATCAGGGTCTTCAGCACACGGCCGGGCTCGACGCTCAGCGCTTCCGCGGCCTGGAGGCCGATGCGCGGGGCGTCCGGATCGTAGGCGTAGGCGTGGAGACTGTAACGGATCCCGGCCTTGTCGAGGGCCAGGGTCGCCCGGGTGGTTTTGGTGGCAGGCGTTTTGGTGGCAGGCGTTTTGGCCATGGAGCATCGTCTCGAGAGGTGGCGGCCGAAATTCGTGAGAAGACGCGGCGGACCAAAAAAGGCGCGCGTATCGGACCGGCTCCGATACCCGGCCTGCTGCGCCACTGCAGTCTCGGATCAGGTGGCGCCCACCCTGGCGGCGATGAGCCGGCCGATCTCGGCGTAGGCCGACTCGACAGCCGGCGCGGGGGCCGTGGCTCCGGTGACGTACACGCAGGCGAGGACCGGCGCAGGTCCGGACGGGGAGCCCGGCGGCCGAAGGATCGCCACATCGTTGAACGTGCCGTTGTCGCCGCTGCCGGTCTTGTCGCCGACGATCCAATCCGGTGGCAGCCCCGCGCGCAGGCGCTTGGCCCCCGTCTGGCACGCGATCATCCAGGCCTCCAATCGCCCGCGCGAGGCCGCCGACAGGACCGGACCGAGCAGCACGCGCCCGAGGGTCTGGCGCATCGCCTCCGGGCTGGTGGTGTCGCGCGGATCGCCCGGCAACGCGGTGTTCAAGGCCGGCTCGTCCCGGTCGAGGCGGGTGCGGGTATCGCCGGTGCCGCGCAGCCAGACGGTCAACGCTTTGGGTCCGCCCAGCGCGGTCAGCAGCAGGTAGGCCGCGCTGTTGTCGCTCCACACGATCGCGGCGGCGCAGAGGTCGGAGATCGACATCCGCCCGGTGCCGCCGCCGGCCTCCACGACCTTCCGGGTCACGGGTGCATAGCTCAGGAGGATGTCGGGTCCGAAGTCGACGACCCGGTCCAGGGATTCCGATCCCGCATCGACCCGCGCCAGGATGGCCGCGACGGCGACCGCCTTGAATGTGCTGCACATCGGGAACAGCTCGTCCGCCCGGTGGCTCAGGAGCACGCGGTCCCGTGTCCCGGCCAAGACCCCGAGACGGCCGCCGAGACGCCGTTCGATCTCCGCCAGGGTCGGGGCCGTCTCATCGGCCCGGACGGTCCCCTGGCTCAGGATTAACGGTGCGGCGAGGACGCCGAGGCAAACGGTACGGCGGGTCCAGGACGTCACGGCGTCTCGCTCTCTCGGTGGATCGTCCCGCCGATCTTAAGCGTCGGCGTGACCGATCGATGACGCCAGGGGCGCGACTCGCCGCATCGGAGTGATACACGGGCTGGAGCGCGTGTTTCACGTGAAACGCGTCGGATTCCAAGCGGCCGCGCACCACCGCCAGTGACACCAGCATGACCGAGTCCGATACCCTCTTCGCACCGGCCACCGGTTTCGGCCGCGCCGCCGTCTCAGTGATCCGGGTGAGCGGGCCAGGCGCCCGGGCGGTGCTGGGCGCCCTTGCCGGACCTCTGCCATCTCCCCGGCGCCTGTCGCTGCGTACCCTGCGGGATCCCGCGGACGGCACCGAACTCGACCGCGCCCTGGTCGCGTGGTTTCCGGGGCCCGACACCTATAGCGGCGAGGACATGGCCGAGCTGCACCTGCATGGCGGGACGGCGGTGCGGATGGGTGTGCTCACGGCGCTGGCCCGGATCCCAGGCTGCCGGGCGGCCGGCCCCGGGGCGTTCACCCGCCGGGCGGTGCTCAACGGCCGCATGGACCTCGCCGAAGCCGAGGCGGTGGCCGACCTGATCGACGCCGAGACCGAAGGGCAGCGCAGGCAGGCCCTGCGCCAACTCGACGGGGCGCTGAGCCGCCAGGTCGCGGCATGGCGGGCGGAGGCGATCGATTGCCTGGCGGCGGCCGAGGCGGCGCTCGATTTCGCCGATGAGGGTGACGTCGATGATGCCAGCCTCGACGCCGCACTGTTCGGCCGCGTGTCCGGCCTGCGCCACGCTATCGCGACCGCCCTGCACGATGGCCGCCGGGGCGAGCGCCTGCGCGAGGGGTTTGTCGTGGTGCTGGCCGGTGCGCCCAATGCCGGAAAATCGACGTTGCTGAATGCGCTCAGCCGGCGGGACGTCGCGATCGTGTCGGATGTGCCCGGCACCACCCGGGACGCCATCGAGATCCGCCTCGATCTCGGCGGCCTGCCGGTTTTCCTGGTCGACACCGCCGGCTTGCGCGAGACCGCCGAGCCGGTGGAGGCCGAGGGCATCCGGCGCAGCCGCGCCCGCATCGGCACGGCCGACCTCGTCTTGGCCCTCGTCCCCCCGGACGGGAGCGGGCCGGATCTCGGTGCGGCCGACCTTCCCGTTCTCCCGGTGCGCACCAAGATCGATCTTTTTGCCGGCTTAACAAACACCGTGGCGCCCGGAGCACTGGCGGTCTCGGCCCGGACCGGGGCCGGGCTGGACGCGCTGCTGGACGCGATTCAGATCGCGGCGGAAGCCGGGCTCGGCACCGGCGACGCGCTGGTTACGCGGGCCCGCCACCGGGCGGCGCTGGAGGCCTGCGTGGCACATCTCGACCGGCTTCTCGCCGGGGCGGGCGCGCTGCCCGAACTCGCTGCAGAAGATCTCCGGCTCGCAGTGAGGTCGCTGGGCGAGGTCGGCGGGCATGTCGGCGTCGAGGATGTGCTGGACCGGCTGTTTTCCGGTTTCTGCATCGGAAAGTAGTTTGTTAGCCGGCGTATTTCGAGGGATCTGGCGGTCGCGCCGGGCTCGGCAATCGCGTTTATCCTGCCGACCGCCGCCCTCGAACCGCGGCCTTTTCCGCGTGCGGACGAACAGGTCCCCGAGTCCGCCAGGCCGGCCATTGGGGCTATTGTGGGATCCGCAGGATCCGCGGGCGCCAGATCCCCAGGGCCACGTTGGCGGCCGACACCGCCAGCAGCACCCAGAGCGTGCCGCGCTCGCCCTCCAGCGAGGCGGCCAGGGCGGCGGGATCCAGCAGGCCGGCGAGCGCCCGGGCGCTGCGCTCGGCCTCGCGGTTCATCGGCCCCTGCACGTAGACCAGGCCGCCCTCGAACATCAGGACCCCGGTGGCGAGCTTCACCCAGGCCCAGCCGGCGTTGAGGTAGGCCCGGTTGAGCGCCATCGCGAGCAGGCCGGACAGCAGGGTCGCGGCGAGCGACGGCAGGAACACCCAGGTGGCGACGGCCCCCATGGCGCCCCGGATCGCCGCGTAGCCGGGCAGGGCGGCCGGCGCGGGAACCAGCGCCAGGAGGACCACCAGGGACGCCATCGCCCCCAGCAACCCGGCCGACCCCATCGTGTGGAGGAATTTCAGCAGGCGTCGCACGGCATCTGGCCCCCGGCCCGGTCGCCACGAGCTTAGCGCCGGAAACCCGGCGCGGGAGCGGGCCCGAAGGTCGCGGCCCACCCCCGTCAATCGTGCAGGCCCCTGTGAGCTGCGCAGGCCTCGTTCACCTGTGCAGGCTTCCTTTGGCTGCGCAGGCTTCGTTCCGCTGCGCAGGCTTGGTTTAGCTGCGCAGGCCTGGCGCCTCCTGGCCGGTGCGGGCCACGTACTCGGTGTAGCCGCCGCCGTACTGGTGGATGCCCTCGGGCGTCACCTCCAGCACCCGGTTCGACAGCGCCGCCAGGAAATGCCGATCGTGGGAGACGAACAGCATCGTGCCCTCGTAGTTGGCAAGCGCGGTGATCAGCATCTCCTTGGTGCCCATGTCGAGGTGGTTGGTCGGCTCGTCGAGCACCAGGAAGTTCGGCGGGTCGTACAGCATCAGGGCCATCACCAGCCGGGCCTTCTCGCCGCCCGAGAGCACCCGGCAGCGCTTCTCGACGTCGTCGCCCGAGAAGCCGAAGCAGCCGGCCAGCGCCCGCAGCGAGCCCTGCCCGGCCTGCGGGAACGCGTCCTCCAGGGTCTGGAACACGGTGCGGTCGCCGTCGAGCAGGTCCATGGCGTGCTGGGCGAAGTAGCCGAGCTTGACGCTGCCGCCGACCATGACCGAGCCGTCGTCCGGCGCGGTGGTGCCGGTGACGAGCTTCAGCAGCGTCGACTTGCCGGCGCCGTTGATCCCCATCACGCACCAGCGCTCCCGGCGCCGCACCGAGAAGTCCAGCCCCTCGTAGATCGTGCGGCTGCCGTAGCGCTTGTGGACGCCCTTCAGCATCACGACGTCGTCGCCCGAGCGCGGCGCCGGCTGGAACTCGAACGCCACCGATTGCCGCCGCCGGGGCGGCTCGACCCGCTCGATCTTATCGAGCTTCTTCACCCGGCTCTGGACCTGGGCGGCGTGGGAGGCCCGAGCCTTGAACCGCTCGATGAAGGCGATCTCCTTGGCCAGCATCGCCTGCTGGCGCTCGAACTGCGCCTGCTGCTGCGCCTCATTCAGCTTCCGCTGGCCCTCGTAGAAGGCGTAGTCGCCCGAGAAGGTGGTCAGCGCGCCGCCGTCGATCTCGATCACCTTGGTGACGATCCGGTTCATGAACTCGCGGTCGTGCGAGGTCATCAGCAGGGCGCCGTCATAGGCCTTCAGGAACGATTCGAGCCAGATCAGGCTCTCGAGATCAAGGTGGTTGGACGGCTCGTCCAGCAGCATCACGTCCGGGCGCATCAGCAGGATGCGGGCGAGCGCGACCCGCATCTTCCAGCCCCCCGAGAGGGCGCCGACATCGCCGTCCATCATCTCCTGGCTGAAGCTGAGGCCGTCGAGCACCTCCCGGGCGCGCCCCTCCAGGGCGTAGCCGTCGAGTTCCTCGAACCGGGCCTGGACCTCGCCGTAGCGCTCCACCAGGGCGTCCATCTCGTCGGCCCGGTCCGGGTCGGCGAGCGCGGCGCCGAGCTCCGCCAATTCGGCCGCCACCGTGCTCACCGGACCGGCGCCGTCCATCACCTCGGTGACGACGCTGCGCCCGGCCATCTCGCCGACATCCTGGCTGAAATACCCGATGGTGATGCCCCGGTCGGCCGCGACCTGGCCCTCGTCGGGCTGCTCCTGGCCGATGATCATCCGGAACAGGGTGGTCTTGCCGGCCCCGTTCGGACCCACGAGCCCGATCTTCTCGCCCCGCTGGAGCGCGGCCGAGGCCTCGATGAAGACGAGCTGCCGCCCGTTCTGCTTGGTGATTTTGTCCAGGCGTATCATGAAGGGCGGTTGCCGTGTCCGGGGGAAATGCTTCGGGCCGCTTACGGCATGGATCGAGACGGCGCAAAGACGAAGCCGGGGTCGGGGGGCCGCTTGCCGCTCACGCAACCGTGGGATCGGCGCCGGGAGCCAAGCACAGGCAGGGCCGTTGCCCCGCGCGAGACACAAGGAACGCGATGCTGTTCGGTTGGTGGAAGACGAGCCTGGACATGGCCATGCTGGGCCTGGAGGCCCAGGGGGTGATCGCACAGCGCATGGCGATGTTCGCGGTGGGCGGCCCGGCCGCGCAGATCGAGGCGCAGCGCATGGTGACGGAGAAGATCATGGCGGCCAGCGAAGCGGCCCTGATGGTCGCCTCGGGCGCCTCGAACGGCAAGGTGATCCGCAGCTACCGCCGGAAGGTCCAGGCCAACGCCCTGCGGTTGAGCCAGCGCTGAGAAGCCCGGCCCGGGACGCATCGCGACCGGAGCCGCGTTCCGCACAGGCGCTGCGCGGCCTCCCCGTGCCGGGCCCGCGACGTCACAGCCTCCTGGTCGAAGGAGACGACGATCTCACCGGCGAGCCGCCGGCCTTCCTACGCCAGGACGCCGTCGGCGAAGTCGCCACCGGCCTCTCGCGGCCTGAGTCCGAGCCAACACGGCGGTGTCAAGGGACATGTTCGTGCGTCGTCCGGCGCACCAGCCCAAGCCCGCCTCCGCCCGGGCGTTCATCGCCTCGATCGTCCGAGGCGCATGCCGCGTCACGTCTGCGTCGAAGGCTTGGACGACATCGGCGATGGTGCCGGATGGCCGGGCCGCCCGCGCAGCGCACCACTTGGCCACGTCTCGCAGGTCGACCCGCTCCTCCGGCGAGAGGCCGAGATGTTGCAGCAGGTCCCGTCTCAGGGCGCCCTGTCCTTTCGCAGCCACGGCGAGGGACGCCATCGCGATCTGCATGGATCGGAATGGATGGATCGGACTGGGACAGGGCGTACGCCTGTCGCCATCCACGTCGCCGGGATGCCGGCGCGCGCGAGAGAGCGGGGTCGATGCCCGTCACGGAACGAGCGCAGCGAAGCGACCTGGGGAAGCGTCCGGTCAGGGAGCGTAGCGCCGCAGGGTTGCGTCGCTACGCTCGCATAGACAGGGCCTGCTCGCCGTATCCCCGGAGCCCTGACCGAGCCTCAGTTGTTCGCCGTCCGGAACGTGTCGCAGGCCTTGGTCTGCCCGCTCTTGTAGCCGGCGGTGAACCAGCGCTGGCGCTGGGCCGAGGAGCCGTGCGTGAAGGAATCCGGCACCACGTAGCCCTGCGAGCGCTTCTGCAGCGAATCGTCGCCGATCTGGGCGGCGGCGTTCAGGGCCTCGTCGATGTCGCCCTGCTCCAGCTCCGCGTACTTGTCGTTCGAGTTCTTGGCCCAGACGCCGGCCAGGCAATCGGCCATCAGCTCGATCCGCACCGACAGGGCATTCGCCTCGGTCTTGCTGGAGGCCTGCTGCTGGCGGGCCTGGACCTTGCCGAGGATGCCAAGAACGTCCTGGACGTGGTGGCCGACCTCGTGGGCGATGACGTACGCGTAGGCGAAGTCGCCCTTCACGCCGAACTTGCTCGCCATCTCCTTGAAGAAGCCGGTGTCCAGGTAGACCTTCTTGTCGAGCGGGCAGTAGAACGGGCCCATGGCGGCCTGGGCCGAGCCGCAGCCCGAGCGGGTGCCGCCGGTGTAGAGCACCAGGGTCGTCGGGGTGTATTGCTTGCCGGTCTGCTGCGGCAGGATCTGGCTCCACACGTCCTCGGTGTTGCCCAGGATCTTCGAGGCGAACCGGCCGCTCTCGTCCGTCGGGGCCTGGCGGCGCCGGGACTGGGTTTGCGGGTCGGCCGTCTGCTCCTGCTGGCCGCCGCCGCGGCCGATCTGCTGGGCGCCACCGATCAGGATCGCCGGGTTGATGCCGGTGAAGTAGCCGATGATCATCAGCACCACGATGGTGCCGATCCCGAGGCCGCCCGCGCCGCCGCCCGGGAAGCCCATGCCGCCGCCGCCACCGCCCTCACCGCGGCGATCCTCGACGTTGTCGGAGCTGCGTAGATCGTCCCAGCGCATGGTCCCGCCCTGATGCCGCGCCTGCCGCCGGGCAGGGTGCGGTCCTAACTGTGCATCGCCTATGTCCGAAAGCCGGCAGACACCGTTCGGGACGAAACTCTAATGACGGGAGGGAACGCCCGGTTCCGCGGCTCCGGTCAAGCTTTCCCGTCGAGCAGGGCGCGCAAGGCGCGAAAATCCCGCCATGCGAGGCGCTTCTGCACCGGCTGTCGCAGCAGGAAGGCCGGGTGGAGGGTGGCCAGGAGCTTCGCCTCGCCGGTCGGCAGCTTGTACGGGAACAGCCGGCCGCGGGTCCGCAGGATCCCGTCCTTGGTGCCGGTCAGCGTCTGGGTCGCGGGGGCGCCGAGGCAGACGATCACCTCCGGATCGACCAGCTCGATCTGGCGCTCCACGAAGGGCCGGCACACCGCCACCTCCTGGGGTGTCGGGTTGCGGTTGCCCGGGGGCCGCCACGGGACGATGTTGCCGATATAGGCGCTGGTCCGATCGAGGCCGATCGCCGCCATCATCTTGTCGAGGAGCTGGCCCGAGCGGCCCATGAACGGCTTGCCGATCCGGTCCTCGTCGGCGCCCGGGGCCTCCCCGAGAAACATCACCCGCGCCTCGGGATTGCCGTCGGCGAAGACCAGGTTCTTGGCTGTGAAGCGCAGCGGGCAGGCGTCGAAATCCGCCAGGATCTTTTCCAGCTCGTCGAGGCTCTTGGCCTCGCGCGCCCGGGCGCGGGCATCGCTCGCCGCCTCCTCCGGCTGGGCGCTCGCCGCACGCCCGAAGGTGCGGGCCGGGGCCGGGGCCGGGGAGGGGGGTGAGCCCGGGGGCGGCACGAGGCTGTGGGACGGGGCGGCGGGCCGGGGCGAAGCCGCCGGGCGCCGGGGCGCCCGCAGGGTCGGGGCCGGCGTGTCGGCCTCGCCGAAGTGGTCGTGCGGCCGCTCGTCGAGGACCGCGTCGGCGCCGGCCTCCACGTGGAAATCGAGATAGGCGATGAGGTCGGCTTGCGCGTCGGTGGGGCTCGGCATGCTGGTCAGCATGTGGGGCGCTCGATGCCTGTGGACAACTCTTGAAACCCGCTCGACGGCAAGGACTTGCGTGACCGAACGGCGCGGCCCTCGGCGCCCTGCCGCACGCGACGGTGACCGCCGGGTCGCCCCGAGCCCGTCCGTATTCCCCCCATGCGGCATAGGAGAGCTTTCGCTCAAGTCCGGGCTCCGGCCGCTTGCCTTTCCAGTCTGGAATCGCTTGAGACGGCGACACGTACTGCCGATCCGGCAACGGATCGGGCATAGCGACAAGAAAACAGGAGGCTCGACGATGGCGCTGCCCGAACGCGAAAGCATGGATTTCGACGTGGTCGTGGTCGGCGCCGGGCCGGCCGGGCTCGCCGCCGCGATCCGCCTGAAGCAGCGCGCGGCCGAGATCGGAGAGGAGATCTCCGTCGTCGTGGTGGAAAAAGGCTCCGAGGTCGGCGCCCACATCCTGTCGGGCGCGGTGATCGACCCGATCGGCCTCGACCGGCTGCTCCCGGACTGGCGCACCGATCCGGAGCGGCCGCTCAAGACCGAGGTCCGGCGTGACGAGTTCATGATGCTGACCAAGAACAGCGGCGTGACCCTGCCGAACGTGTTCTTCCCCAAGCTCATGTCGAACCACGGCAACTTCGTCGGCTCGCTGTCGAACACCTGCAAGTATCTGGGCGCCCAGGCGGAGGCGCTCGGCGTCGAGATCTATCCGGGCTTCCCGGCCTCCGAGGTGCTGTTCGACGAGGCCGGCGCGGTGGCGGGCATCGCCACGGGCGACCTCGGGATCGGCCGTTCGGGTGATCCGCGCGAGGACTACACCCGCGGCATGGAGCTGCGCGGCAAGTACACGGTGTTCGGCGAGGGCGCCCGGGGCAACCTGACCAAGGGGCTGATCCAGCGGTTCTCGCTCAATCGCCACAGCGACCACTTCAAGTACGGGCTCGGCGTCAAGGAGCTGTGGCAGCTGCCGGATTCCACCTTCGAGCCGGGGCTGGTGCGCCACACGATGGGCTGGCCCCTGCCGAACCGGGCCGGCGGCGGCTCCTGGCTGTACCATTTCGACGACAACCTGCTGTCGGTCGGCTTCGTGACGCACCTGAACTACGAGAACCCGACCCTGTCGCCGTTCGAGGAGTTCCAGCGCTTCAAGACCCACCCGATGATCGCCGACACCTTCGCGGGCGCCAAGCGCATCGGCTACGGCGCGCGCGCCATCATGGAGGGCGGCTGGCAATCGGTGCCCAAACTGGTCTTCCCGGGCGGCTGCCTGGTCGGCTGCTCGGCGGGCTTCGTCAACGTGCCGCGGATCAAGGGCTCGCACAACGCGATCCTGTCCGGGATGCAGGCGGCCGACGCCATCGCGGACGCCCTGAAGGCCGGCCGGGCCGGAGACGAGCTCGCCGCCTACGATGCCGGCTGGCGCGACAGCCCGATCGGGCAGGACCTCAAGGCCGTGCGCAACGTCAAGCCGCTCTGGTCGCGCTACGGCACCCTGGTGGGGGTGGGGCTCGGCGGGGTCGACATGTGGGCGACCAGCCTGCTCGGCGCCTCGCCGTTCGGCACGCTCAAGCACGGCAAGCCGGACCATGCCTGCCTCAAGCCGCTCTCGGAGGTGACGCCGATCACCTACCCGAAGCCGGACGGCAAGCTGACCTTCGACCGGCTCTCCTCGGTCTACCTCTCGAACACCAACCACGAGGAGGACCAGCCGCCCCACCTCAAGGTCCGCGATCTGGAGCTGCAGAAGCGCTCGGAGCACGACGTCTACGGCGGCCCCTCGTCCCGCTACTGCCCGGCCGGCGTCTACGAGTGGGTGGAGGACGCAGCCGCCAGCGACGGCGTGCGCTACCAGATCAACGCGCAGAACTGCGTCCACTGCAAGACCTGCGATATCAAGGACCCGAACCAGAACATCGATTGGGTGACGCCGGAGGGCCCGGGCGGACCGAACTATCCGAACATGTGAGGGACGGCCGATACATATCGGCCGTCTGACGCGTTCGCCGTTCGTCGGACAGGCGGGCGTACCCATATGTTTGCGATCAGCCGGCAGCGGGTTTGGGTCGCCGAGCCCCGGCGCCTCCCACGGGATGGCGCTCCGGTTGCCCCCGTTTCATTAGAGAAATACGTTTCGTCCGACCGTCCGGGTGTTGAGCGCGACGTCAGGGCGCGCGCTGTGGCAATCGTGACAAAGCATCGGGGCGGCTTCCTCGCCCCGAAGACCTTCCTCGCCCCGAAGACCTTCCTCGCCCCGAAGACCTTCCTCGCCCCGAAGACCTTCCTCGAGCCGAAGACCTTCCTCGCGCCGTTGCGCGATCTCGACCCGGCTGCCTCGACCCGTCCGGACCTCTGGCCTGGGGTAGCCGCGTGCCGGAGTGCCGGTCTCGCTATCCCTGTGAGCGTGCCTCGCCCCTCGACGAACACGCTTCCGGCGATGCTTCCGAGCAAACCTCCGGCCAATCTGTTCGCCGCGGGCGGCAACGTTGTCGCAGCTAGCGACGAGGGCCCGCGCGGGTGCAAGCCTGACAGAGGTGCGCGAGTCCGAGGACGCCGGCTACCGCGCCGGCCTGAATCCGTAAGCCCCCGCGCCATCCTTTCGCCTTGCGGGGCTGGCGGGATGCGTTCAGTGTCCCCAGCGATTTTCGGGGATGCCCCGCCATTCTCGCGCCCGGCCCCCGTAGGCCGGCGCCCAGGAGCCGCGACCGGTTCATGATGACAACACGCGCCCGCCGGAGCGTCTCGGCGCTCGCCCTGATGCTCGCCGCCGGCCTGCCTCAGACCGTTCTGGCCGCCCAGCCGCGCGAGTCGGCCCCGCTGCTCGAATACGAGCCCGCGGAATCCCTGGAGGGCAACTTCCTGTCCGCCTACATCGCGGGCGCCTCCCGGGACACGGCGGCGGCGGCGACCTTCTACCGCGAGGCGGTCAAGGCCGACCCGCGCAACGCCGAGCTGGTCGAGCGCGCCTTCATCTCGCTGCTCGCCGACGGCGCCCTGCCGGACGCGTTCCGGGCCGGCGAGAAGCTGATCGCACGCGATCCCACCAACGGGCTCGCCAACCTCTCCCTCGGGGTGCGCCAGATCAAGGCCGGCCAGTGGGCCGCCGCCCGCCAGAATTTTTCGAGGAGCGGCCGGGGCGCGGCCACCGACCTGACCGCGACGCTGCTGACCGCTTGGTCCTATGCCGGCGCGGGTGACGGCAAGAAGGCGCTGGAGACGGTCAACAAGCTCCGGGGCGAGCGCTACTACAACACCTTCCGCGACTACCATGCCGGCCTGATCGCCTCGGTGATCGGCGACAACGCCGAGGCCGAGCGGCGGCTCAAGGCCGCCTACGAGGCCGACCGCAACACCCTGCGGATCGTCGATGCCTACGCCCGGCTGGAGGCCAGCCTCGGCCGCACCGACCTGGCGATCCAGGCCTATTCCGACTTCGACCAGCTCTCGCCCCGGCACCCGCTGGTGCGCGACGCCCTGGACAAGCTCAAGGACGGCAAGCCGCTGGCCCGCCTGATCGGCAACGCCCAGGAGGGCGCCGCCGAGGTGCTGTACGGGCTGGGCTCGGCGGGCTCGACGCAGGGCGACGAGCTGCCCGCGGTGATCTACCTGCGGCTCGCGCTCTACCTCGCCCCCGACCACGCGCTGGCCCGGCTGACGCTCGCCGACACCCTGGACCGGATGAAGCAGACCGAGCGGGCCAACGAGGCCTACGCGCAGATCCCCGCGACCTCGCCGCTCAAGCTCAACGCCGACATCCAGGTCGGCCTCAACCTGGAGCAGATGGGCAAGGGCGACGAGGCGCTGGCCCATCTCGACGCCGCCATGAAGGCGCATCCGGACGACATCGACGTGATCACCGCGCTGGGCAACGTCCAGCGGGCGCGCAAGAAGTACGAGGAGGCGGCCGCCACCTATACCCGCGCCATCGACCTGATCGGCGACCGGCCGCTGGCGAATTACTGGACGACCTTCTACTTCCGCGGCACCGCCTACGAGCGCGCCAAGCAATGGCCCAAGGCCGAGGCCGACCTGAAGAAGGCCCTGTCCCTGGTGCCGGCGAGCCAGCCGGCCGCCAAGGCCCAGGTGATGAACTATCTCGGCTATTCCTGGGTCGACCAGAAGATCAACATCGACGAGGCGTTCAAGCTGCTGCAGCAGGCCGCCGACGCGAGCCCCCGGGACGGCATGATCGTCGACAGCCTGGGCTGGGCCTATTACCGCCTCGGCCGCTGGGACGACGCTGTGCGCGAGCTGGAGAAGGCGGTCGAGCTGAAGCCCGGTGACCCGACCATCAACGACCACCTCGGCGACGCCTACTGGCGTTCGGGCCGGCGCCTCGAGGGCAAGTTCCAGTGGCAGCACGCCAAGGACCTGAACCCCGAGCCGGACGACCTCGCGCAGATCAACGACAAGCTGAAGGACGGCCTGCCGGAGATCGAGAAGCCCACCGCGACGGCCGAGACCGTGCCGGCCCCGGTGGCGGCCCCGCACAACGCCGAGAATCCGGAACTGCCCAAGGGCGCCCCGCAGCCGCACGAGGCCCCGGGCGCCGCCGACAAGGCCAAGAAGTCGGGGGGTTAAAAGCTGCCTCCTCCGGGGCGCGCATACTCTCCGGGCCGGCAAGACTAATTTGTCCGTCGGCTCATAAAAATCGACGCGCTTTTCCGGTCGGTTTGACGCACAGTGCCGCGGCTGCCCTCGGGCGGCCTCGCCGCGTCCCGGGCTGCGTCCGCGCATCCGAGCGACCGGCGCTGCACATCATCGCGAGGCAAGATCCCCGTACGATAACAGTCGGCGGGTGGGCGGGCGCCGGGCCCGCGGAGCCAGGGAGAACGCCCATGCCGTCAGATATCGAGATCGCCCGCGCCGCGACCCTGAAGCCGATCGCACAGGTTGCCGAGAAGCTCGGCATCCCGGACGAGGCGCTGCACAATTACGGCAAGCACATCGCCAAGCTCGACCACGGCTACATCGCCGGGCTCGAGGGCAAGGCGCCGGGCAAGCTCGTGCTGGTGACGGCGATCTCGCCGACGCCCGCGGGCGAGGGCAAGACCACCACCACGGTGGGCCTCGGCGACGCGCTGAACCGCATCGGCCAGAAGACCATGATCTGCCTGCGCGAGCCCTCGCTCGGCCCCTGCTTCGGCATGAAGGGCGGGGCGGCCGGCGGCGGCAAGGCCCAGGTCGTGCCGATGGAGCAGATCAACCTGCACTTCACGGGCGACTTCCACGCCATCACGTCGGCCCACAGCCTGGCGGCCGCCCTGATCGACAACCACGTCTACTGGGCGAACGAGCTCAACATCGACGTGCGCCGGATCCACTGGCGCCGGGTCGTCGACATGAACGACCGGGCCCTGCGCCAGATCACCCAGTCGCTCGGCGGCGTCGCCAACGGCTTCCCCCGGGAGGACGGGTTCGACATCACGGTCGCCTCCGAGGTGATGGCGGTGTTCTGCCTCGCCAAGGACCTCGCCGACCTCGAGGAGCGCCTGGGCCGGATCGTCATCGCCGAGACCCGCGACCGCAAGCTCGTCACGCTCAAGGACGTGAAGGCCACGGGCGCCATGACGGTGCTGCTCAAGGACG
The DNA here is from genome assembly GCF_054818005.1 of Methylobacterium sp. CM6246. Classification (NCBI taxonomy): domain Bacteria; kingdom Pseudomonadati; phylum Pseudomonadota; class Alphaproteobacteria; order Hyphomicrobiales; family Methylobacteriaceae; genus Methylobacterium; species Methylobacterium sp. CM6246. The sequence goes on along the minus strand of NZ_JBTXKY010000001.1, from coordinate 760,045 downwards.
CCCTGCAGCCGAACCTCGTGCAGACGCTCGAGGGCAACCCCGCGCTGATCCACGGCGGCCCGTTCGCCAACATCGCCCATGGCTGCAACTCGGTGATCGCCACCCGGGCCGGCCTGCGGCTGGCCGACTACACCGTGACCGAGGCCGGGTTCGGCGCCGATCTGGGCGCGGAGAAGTTCCTGGACATCAAGTGCCGGCAGGCCGGCCTGAGCCCCTCGGCGGTCGTGGTGGTGGCCACGATCCGCGCGCTCAAGATGCACGGCGGCGTCGATAAGAAGAGCCTCGGGGCCGAGAACATCGGCGCCCTCGAGACGGGGTTCGCCAACCTCGCCCGGCACGTGACCAACCTGCGCGGCTTCGGCCTGCCCGTTGTGGTCGCGGTCAACCACTTCCACGCCGACACCGACGCCGAGCACGCCCGGCTGAAGGAGCTGTGCCGGGAACGCCTCGACGTCGAGGCGATCACCTGCCGCCACTGGGCCGAGGGCGGCGCCGGCGCCGAGGAGCTGGCGCACGCGGTGGTGCGGCTCGCCGCCAAGGAGCCGGCCCCGATCCGCTACGCCTACGAAACCGAGGCGCCGCTTTCGGAAAAAATCCGGGCGATCGCCACCAAGCTGTACGGCGCCGCCCACATCCAGATCGAGACCAAGGCCGCGGGCAAGCTCGCCACCTTCGAGAAGGACGGCTACGGCCACCTGCCGATCTGCATGGCCAAGACCCAGTACTCGTTCTCCACCGACCCGAGCCTGATGGGCGCCCCCGAGGGCCACGTCGTCGGGGTGCGCGACGTCCGGCTCTCGGCCGGTGCCGGCTTCGTGGTGGCGATCTGCGGGGAGATCATGACCATGCCGGGCCTGCCCCGGGTCCCCGCCGCCGACACGATCCGCCTCGATGCCGACGGGCAGATCGACGGGCTGTTCTAAGCGGGGTCGCTCGGGCTGCGCCTCTGCAGGCAAAGTCAGTCAGACGTCGCTGCTGAATCAGGCTGACGGCTGGACGCACGCGCATCTCCCGCCCCTGCGGGGGAAGGTGGCACCCGAAGCCGGGCCGGGACGGGACGAAGGCCCGTGCGAGGGGCGCAACGTGCAGCCTATGGCTGCGGCCGTCATGCCCGCTCGGCTTCATCCAGAAGCCGGGTTCCCCTTTGCCGCCCCCTGCCGATGCTGCGCCCTCCCGCCCCCACAGATGGGGGAGGGCGCAGCATCGGCACCGCCCTTGGCCCTCGTCCGCGACGCGGCGGAAACCCGGCCGCCTTCGAGGCTCATCCCGCCCCGAACAGCGCCACCGCCAGCCGCGAATGGTCCTCGCGCAGGCGGCCCGTATCCACACCCAGCGGCTCACCGTCGATCACCCGCCAGCGGCCGGCCACCATCACCCGGTCGGCCCGGGTCGCGCCGCACAGGACCAGGGCGGCCAGCGGATCGTGGGCGCCGGAGAAGCGCAGCTCGTCCAGGGTGAACAGGGCGAGGTCGGCCTCCAGGCCCGGCGCGATCCGGCCGATATCGGCGCGTCCCAGGCAGGCGGCCGAGCCCTGCGTGGCCCAGCGCAGGGCATCGCGATGGGTCACGGCCTCCGCCCCGTAGGTGAGCCGGCTCAGCATCAGCGCGTGCCGCACCCCCTCCATGAGGTTGGAGCTGTCGTTGGAGGCCGATCCGTCGACCCCGAGGCCCACGGGCGAGCCCGCCGCCTCCAGTTCGCAGGTGCGGCAGCGGCCCGACGCCAGGGTCATGTTTGAGGTTGGGCAATGGCACACGCCGACCCCGGCCTTGCCGAGCCGGGCGACCTCGGCGTCGTTGAAGTGGATGCCGTGGGCGAGCCAGACCCGGTCGGTCATCCAGCCGACCCGTTCCAGGTAGTCCACCGGTCGGCAGCCGAACATCGACTGGCAGTAGCCGTCCTCGTCCAGCGTCTCGCCGAGATGGGTGTGCAGGCGGCAGCCGTGCCGGGCGGCCAGCTCCGCGCTCTCGCGCATCAGCCGCTCGGTCACCGCGAAGGGCGAGCACGGCGCCAGGCCGATCTGCACCATCGCCCCGGGGGCGGGGTCGTGGAACAGGTTCAGCACCCGCTCGCAATCGGCCAGGATCGTGTCGTCGTCCTGCGTCAGCGTCTTGGGGGGCAGGCCGCCCTCCCGGTCGGACAGGCTCATCGACCCACGGGTCACGGCGGCGCGGATTCCGAGGCTCCGGGCCTCCTCGACCTGGACGTCCACCGAGTCCTCGAGTCCCTCCGGGAACAGGTAATGGTGATCGCCCGCCGTGGTGCAGCCCGAGAGCAGCAATTCGGTATAGGCCACCCGGGTGGCGAGCCGGAACGCCTCCGGGGTGATCCGGCCCCAGACCGTGTAGAGCGCCTTCAGCCACGGGAAGAGCGGCTTGTTGATCGCCAGCGGGTGCGCCCGGGTGAGCGTCTGGAAGGCGTGGTGGTGGGTGTTGATCAGCCCCGGGACGATCACGTGGCGCGCGGCGTCGAAGGTCTCGTCCACCGGGGCGGCCGGCCGGGCGCCCGCCGGCACGCATTCGACGATCCGGCTGCCCTCCACCACGACGCCGCCCCCGGCCCCCTCGGCCAGGATGGCCAGCGGATCGCGGATCCAGACCCGGCGGCCCCGTATCTCGGCGTCGCGCATGCTGTTCCCCTCGGGTCCCGACCTCGCACCGGACCGGTATCGGACCCGGCGCGGCGGCCGGCAAGCCCCGGACGGGTCAGGGGCGGCTGTCTCGCGGGCCGGCGCCCCCGGGCTTGACGCTCCCGGGCGGCGCTGAGACATGTCAGCGGGACTGACCTTCTTATCATCCGGTCTGCTTAAAGTGACGGTCTGCCCCCCGTGACGTCATCGGTTCAGCGCGACGGCCTGCGCGTCTCCGGGCTGCCTGCCGCGGCGCCCCGTCGGCCGGACGGCGTGGCCGCGACCGCCGCGCACGCCCTCGGCAGCGACGACCTGATCGAGCTGCTGTTCTTCGCCTACCGGGATTTCGTCGGCGACCCGGACCGGATCCTGGCCGCCTACGGCTTCGGCCGTGCGCATCACCGGGTGCTGCACTTCGTCGACCGCTATCCGGGGCTGACCATCGCGGAGCTGCTCGACATCCTGCGGATCACCAAGCAGAGCCTCAACCGGGTGCTGAAGGACCTGATCGGGCAGAGCTACGTCACCCAGAAGACCGGGCCGAGCGACCGGCGCCAGCGCCTGCTGTACTGCACGCCGTCCGGTGCCGAGCTGGCCGCCGACCTCACCCGCGTCCAGGCCCGACGCCTGGCCCGGGCGCTCGCCGCGCCGGACGCGCTGGGCTCCCCGGAGGATTTTCTGATGGCGATGATCGAGCCGGAGGACCGGCCTGCGGTCCGGCGCCTGATGGCCCGGCGCGGGCCGACCGGCGGTGGCGGCGCGTGACGGCCGCCCCCCGGGCCGACTTGCCCGACGCGGCGCCGCACGTCCTCGTGGTCGACGACGACCGCCGCCTGCGCGAACTGCTGGCCCGCTACCTGACCGACCAGGGGTTTCGCGTCACCGTGGCGGCCAGCGCCGCCGAGGCCCGGGCCCGGGCCCAGAGCGTCGTGTTCGACGCGATGGTGCTCGACGTGATGATGCCCGGCGAGAACGGCTTCGACTACGCCCGCAGCGTCCGCGAGACCTCCCGGGTGCCGATCCTGATGCTCACCGCCCGCTCCAACCCGAACGACCGGGTGATGGGCCTGGAGATCGGCGCCGACGACTACCTGCCCAAGCCGTTCGAGCCCCGGGAGCTGACGCTCCGGCTCAGCAACATCATCAAGCGCAGCGACCACCCGCGCGAGGCGGCGGCGGAGTCGGTGACCTTCGGGCCGTTCGCGTTCCGCATCGACCGGGGTGAATTGCGCCGGGACGACGCGCTGATCCGGATCACGGACCGGGAGCGCGAGATCCTGACGATCCTGGCCACGGCCGGGGGCGCCAACGTCGAGCGCGAGCAGCTCGCCGGCCCCGGGGGCGCCGCCGCGGAGCGCACGGTCGACGTGCAGATCAACCGCCTGCGCCGCAAGACCGAGGTCGACCCCGCCAACCCGGTCTTCCTGCAGACGGTGCGGGGCGTCGGCTACCGGCTCGCGGTGGACTGATCCGGGCCCGCTACACCACCCGCGGCTCGCCCGGCTTCAGCTTCAGCCCCTTGGACACCCGGGTGGAGAGGCTGCCCACGACGGCGACGGCGACCGGCCCCTCGGCCAGCGCACGGACCGCCGCCAGGGCGGCCTCGGCGTTCGGCTTCATCACGGCGTAGACCAGGGGAGCGGGTTTGGAACCCGACCGGCCGCGGCCGCCGGATCGCTCCGCGGTCACGGACACCAGGAAGGTCGTGTGGCGGCTCCGGGCGCGTCCAGGCATGTCTCAGCATGTGGCATGTCGGCTAATCATCACCAACGCCCCACCTCCCGGAAGGGCCGGGATGGAGAACGCGGATGTGCGGCACAGGGCGAATCGCGTGCCGCGATCGGCCGCCCCATCTCGCCTTACCCCATCCGGCGGCACCCGCGACGGATTTCGCGCGAATACTCTGCGGCTTTGTGTCGAAGACGCGCGATCACGGGCGTTCCGGGGGGGCCGTCGGCGCGTCCGGCCAGAACGAGGTCGAGGCCCGGCAGCGGGAGCCCCGCGAGCCGGGTGCTCCAGACTTGGCCGGGCGCCACCGGCAGGGCGTCGGTGAGCGTCCCGGTCGTGACGATCTCACCAGGCGCGAGCGGCGGGCTCGCAGGATCGTTAGCCAGAACATCAACGAGATGGCCGAGGGCCGAAAGGGGGCCGCCGCCGAGCACGTTGCGGGCGCGGCCCCGGTCGGCGACCGCGCCGTCGCACAGCAGGTCGACCGAGAAACTCGCCAGCGCATCGATCCAGGCGGGCGTCGAAGCCGGTATGAGCGGCACCCGCTCGCCCAGCACCAGCAGGCCGTGCAGCCCGAACGCCGCCACGGTGTCGGGGGCGGCGAAGCGCCAGCCGGGAAACAGCGACTGCACGAGTTCGAAACCCTGGGCCACCCAGTCGAGGCACCCGATCAGGGCGGCCGGGTCCATGCCGGGCTCGGGCGCCCGGGCCAGCCCGAACACGATCTCCGGCTCGATCCGCGGCTCGACCAGGGCGGCGAGCGGCACCGGCCCGGTCAGGTCGGCGCGCGCCCGCAGGGTCGTGTCGTAGACGTGGCCCCAGATCGGGGCGCGGACCCCGTAGGCGTCCCAGAGCGTCGTGTTGGTGAAGCCGATCTTGCGGCCCACCGGCCGCTCGCCCCGCGCCGCGCGCAGGCACCGGACCGCCTCGGCGACCCGGTAGGCGGCGGGCAGGTCCAGGCCGGCATCCCAGCCGCTCAGGGGCGGGATCTGGCGGCGATGCTCGTGAGCCGCCAGGATGGTGCGGGCATGGGTGGCGGCGGGGACGGGATCGCTCATCCCCGGACCTGTAGCATGGCGGCCGGCGGGGATGCGCTACCAGACCAGCCGTTCGATCACCGCGTCCGGGTGGACGGCCTGGCGCCCGAGCCATTCGGCGACGTCGCCGAGGCGGTGGTGCTCGGCCGAGACGCCGAGTTCCTCCGCGTGGATGCCGCGGGCCACCAAGAGGCTGGCGATGCCGAAGCCGCGGGCGCCGGCGATGTCGGTGCGGATCGCGTCGCCGATCGCCATCACGCGGCCCGGGTCCACCGGCGCGCCCGCGAGGTCGGCAGCCTTGGCGAGCGCCGCCTCGTAGACCGGGCGGTGGGGCTTGCCGGCGTAGATCACGGCGCCGCCGAGTTCGGCATAGGCCGCCGCGAGCAGGCCCGCGCAGGGGATCAGCCGGTTGCCGCTCTCGACCACGAGGTCGGGATTGGCGCAGATCAGGGTCAGCCCCCGGGCTGCCAGGCGCATGAGTTCGTCGCGGTAATCGTCGGCGGTCTCGCTGCGGTCGTCGAACAGGCCGGTGCAGACCACCAGGTCGGCCTCCACCTCCGGGACGAGGCTGAGGTCGAGGCCCTGGAAGATGCCGAGGTCGCGCTCGGGCCCGAGATGCCGGATCCGGGCGCCCGGGCGCTCGGCGATCAGCCCGCGGGTGAGGTCCCCCGAGGTCAGGATCGCGTCGTAGGCCTCCCGGGGCACGCCGAACCGGTCGAGGATCCGGCCGACGCCGTCCCCGGGCCGCGGCGCGTTCGAGACCAGGATCACCCGGCGCGGCCGCGCGCCCGGCAGGCCGCGGTACCGGATCAGCGCCTCGCCGGCCGGGACATGGGCCTTCTGGCCGTCATGCAGCACGCCCCAGACGTCGCAGAGGAGCAGGTCGTAGCGCTCCGCCACCTGCGCGAGGCCGTCGAGGGTCGGGATCGGTGCGGTCATGGAGGGATCCGGTCACGGTTTCAAAAGGTCCGGGACCTTTTGCGGGTGCAGGGCGGCGCGCTGCAAGCCTCCGGGCTCGCGCGACCCCAAGGCTTAGAGCGCTCGCCGCCCGACCGGGGACCGGTCCGGCGTGAGCGCGGGCGTCGAACCAAGGCCTGGGAGCCGTTCCCGCTTGCAGCGCGGTCGGGCGCTGTTCTACCGCGGCCCGAGCTTTTGCTCGGTGAAGAAATCGAGCATGGCCCGCGACGCGTCGGGCCCGTCGGTATCGGTGTAGCTGCCCTCGGGGCGGCCGCCGGACCAGGCATGGCCGGCGCCCCGGATCCGCCAATCCTCGACCACGACCCGGCCGGCCTCGTCCCGGAAGCGCGTGCGGGTGAAGGGATGGCCGCGGTCCTCGAAGGTCTCGGACCGGGCGGTCAGGCCGGCGACGTTGGCCTGGGCCAGCACCTGGTCGGCGTTGCGCACGCTGACGGTGCCGTCGTCCTCGCCGTGGAACACGATGGTGGGGATGCGCTGCCCGGCCGGGGCCGCCCCGAACGACGCCGCGGTGCCGAGGCCGGGCGCGCCGACCTGCATGGCCATCAGCGCAGAGCCGAGGTCGCGGGCGCAGCCGGCGGCGAGGCCCGAATGGACCCCCACGGCGGCGTAGAGGTCCGGATAGGCTCGGGCGATGTTCAACGCGGCCGCGCCGCCCGCCGACATGCCGGCGATGTAGACCCGGGCCGGGTCGATCGCGTGGGCCGCCATCACGGCCCGGGTGAGCCCCGCGATGATCGCGGCCTCGCCGGATTCCCGGCGCTGGTCGCGCGGATCGTACCAGTTCCAGCAGCGCTGGACATGGGCCTGCCGGCTCTGGCCCGGATAGGCGACGAAGATGCCGGCGCGCTCGGCCAGCACGTTCATGCCGGTGCCGGCGGCGAAATCGTCCGGGTTCTGCATGCAGCCGTGCAGCATCACGATCAGCGGCGCCGGCTCGGCCGGATTCCCCGGGATGAACAGCTTGTAGTCGCGGCTGCCGGCCGGCTCGGCGTGGCTGAGGCCGACGAACCGGCTCTCGGCCGGCGGCTTGCGGGATGCCGGCTTGCCGGGCGCCGGCGGCCGCGCGGGTCCGCGCCGCGGTTGCCCGAACCCCTTGAGCACCGGCGCGAGCCCGCGCACGACCTTGCCGACCGCGTTGCGGACCCGCAGCGCCGGATCGGAGATCGGGTTGCGGGCGGGCTCGATGCGCGCCGCGCGCCGCGCCGGTGCCGGAGCCTCCGTCCCGGCATGCCCGGGGGCCGCGCTCGGCGCATCCGGGCGTTGCACCTGGGGCTGCGCCTGGAGCTGCACCTGGGGCTGCTGCGGGGTCTCGGCGGTCTCCGGCGGCGGCGGGGCCGCGTAGCCGCCGAAGCTGCGCTGGATCAGGGTGGTCGCCTCGTCCAGGCGGCCCAGGCTGGTCAGGCGTGTGGCCTCGATCATGTCGGCGAAGGGCGAATGCGTGGCCCGGTCGCGGGCACCGTCCTGCATAGCCTTCAGCTTGCCGAAGGGATCCATGATGGGTGCGCGCTTGGTCACATCAGCGTCCGTGTCGCGGCCGGGATGGCCCGCGGGTCGGCATATGGTGCGATGCAATAGAGGCCGATGTGCGATGCGGCAAGGCCGGTCAGGACGGGTCGTCGGCGCCGATATACTCGGCCCAGATCGGTGCCGCACCGAGGCTCGCGCGGAAGCTGTCGTGCCGCGCCCGCTCCTCATCCGTAAGGCGGCTCCGATATGGCCGAGGGGCCGCCGGAGCCGCCTGGACGACGGTCCGGACCGCCGGGCCGGACTGGGCGTCCAGGAGCCCAAGGCTGGTCTGCTTGCCGCCGAGCAGCTCGACATAGACCTCCGCCAGGATCTGCGCGTCGAGGAGCGCCCCGTGTTTGGTGCGTCGGCTGGTGTCGATGCCGTAGCGGTTGCACAGGGCGTCGAGGTTGTTGGCCGCGCCCGGGTGCTTGCGCCGGGCCATGGGCAGGGTGTCGACCACGTCGTCCAGCTGAATCGGCGGCGGCGCGTTCGCCCCGAGCCGGGCATATTCCATGTTGAGGAAGCCGACGTCGAAGGGCGCGTTGTGGATGACCAGGCGCCCGTCGGCCAGGAAGGCCTGCAGCTCGCCGACGATGTCGGCGAAGAGCGGCTTGTCCGACAGGAACGCGTCCGACAGCCCGTGGACGTTGAACGCCCCCTCGGAGACCGCCCGCTGCGGGTTGCAGTAGCGGTGGAAGGTCCGGCCCGTGGGGATGTGGTTGAACAGCTCGAGCGCGCCGATCTCGATCAGCCGGTCGCCGTTCCGCGCCTCGGTGCCGGTGGTCTCGGTGTCGAGGACGATCTCACGCAGCATTTTTGCGACTCAGGGGTCAGGATCACGCGCCCGATCGGCGATGGGGCTCCGGGGCGGGTGACCGCTTGCGGAGGACTCTGTCGCCCGAAAGGTTGACACTTCCTTGGACGCCGGCGGACCGGCGCCCGTGTGCCTGGCGGCGAGCGCCTCAGGCCGCCAGGGCCAGCCGCCCCTCGTCCTCGTCGGCCTCGGCCGCCATGAACTGGGCCCGGGCGAGTTCGGCGAAGCGGCCGTTCTGGGCGACCAGCGCGTCGAACGTGCCGGCCTCGACGATCCGGCCCTCGTGGAAGACCAGGATGCGGTCGGCGTCCCGGATCGTGGCGAGCCGGTGGGCGATCACGAAGGTGGTGCGCCCCTCCATGACGGCCTCCAGGGCGCCCTGGAGCTTGCGCTCGGTGGCGGCGTCCAGCGCCGAGGTCGCCTCGTCGAGGATCAGGATCGGCGGGTTCTTCAGGAGCGCCCGGGCGATCGAGAGCCGCTGGCGCTCGCCCCCCGAGAGCGACCGGCCGCGCTCGCCGATCACCGTGTCGAGCCCGTCCTGCTGGCGCGCCATGAAGGCGCCGGCCTGGGCCCGATCGAGGGCGTCGAGCATCTCGGCATCGGTGGCGTCGGGGCAGCCGACCTGCAGGTTCTCGCGGATCGAGCGGGCGAACAGCATCGGCTCCTGGAACACCACGCCGATGTTGTGGCGCAGGGACGACAGGCCGATGTCGCGCACGTCGAGGCCGTCGATGCGGATCGCCCCGGAGGACGGATCGAAGCTGCGGTGCAGGAGGCCCAGCGTCGTCGACTTGCCCGAGCCGGTGGTGCCGACCAGCGCCACGGTCTCGCCCGGGCGGGCCGAGAACGAGACGCCGTCCAGCGCCTTGCGCCGGCCGTCATACGAGAAGGCGACGTCGTCGAAGGTGACCTCGCCCTCGAAGCGGGCGACCTGCCGGGCATGGGGACGGTCGGCCACGGCCGGCACGGTGTCGTAGATTTCGAAGAACTCGGCGATCTTGGGCGCCTGCTGGAACAATCCGTTAACGAAGCCGACCACATGGTCGAGCCGCGCCACGAAGGCGGTGGCCAGGCTCATGAAGGCCACGACCTCGCCCACCGTGGTGGTGCCGGCCTGGTACAGCCAGATGCCGGTGACGAAGATCGCCGTCATGGTGATGGTCGCCGAGGCGCGGGTCGCCACGTTGGCGAGCGCCCACCAGGACAAGACCGGGATCTGCGCGGCGAGCAGGTTGGTGATGATGCCGCGCATCGCGTCCTTCTCGGCCTTGGCGCGGGTGAAGGACTGGATCACCGCGACGTTGCCCAGCGCGTCCGAGGCGTGGGCGGCGAGGCCGGAATTGAATTCCTCGACCTGGCCCTGGAGCGTCTCGGTCCGGCGCATCACGAAGGTGGTCAGCGCCGTGAAGGCCACCACCAGCACCACCAGGATCGAGCCGAGCTGCCAGTTGATGAACAGGGTCATCGGCAGGAGCACGACCAGCGAGACCAGGGCGACGAGGTGGTCGCGGAAGAAGCCGAGCCACAGCCAGGCCATGCCGTTGGTGCCCTCCAGCATCGCCTTCAGGACCCGGCCGGAATGGTTGGCCGAGTGGAAGGCCAGCGGCAGGTCGAGGACGTGCTCGAAGTAACTCGCCATCGAGGACAGGCGGTTGCGGTGGGCCAGCCGGTCGGCGTGGAGCGCGATGAACACGCCCGCCGCGATGGTGAAGAAGCCGAACGCCACCCAGGCCGCCAGCAGGGGCAGCATCGTGGCCATGGCGTTGCCGCCGCGCTTGAGGTGGGTCAGCTGATCGATGATCCGGCCCATCAGCAGCGGTTCGGCGAAGGCCGCCACCGCCAGCACGACGTTGGTGGCCGCCAAGCCGATGGCCAGCCGCCGATCCGCCTTCAGGAAACCCAGGACCCGCCCGTACAGACGAACCATCGCCACCGCTCCGCCACCCCCGGCGCGGCCCGTGTATCCGGGTCTCGCGCCACTTCTTAAGGTCCGTGCGACGGGCGGCCACCGCCGATTCCGCCGCCAAACCCCTCGCACCACACGGCTTATGCCCGGGCCCGCCTGAACGGGCGATGACGGCCCTATACAGGGTCGAAGCGTCCGCCTTTACGGTTCGTTCAGCAAGATTTCCTAACGCTGCGAATAACCCGGCCGCAAGCCACAGCGGGGGGCGACTCGTTGACGATTTGCATCGGGCGCCCAGGGCCGTGGATCGCGCAACCGCACTCGGCCTCCTCTCAAGCCTCGGCGTCGTGGTCGGGCTGATCCTCCTCGACGGCGGCCATATCGGTGCCTCCGCGTCGGAGTACGCGGCGGGGGTGGTGTTCGGGGACGCCACCGCGGCCACGATGATCCGCGTCCCGTTCCCGGTGATCGTGCACGGCCTGCCGATGGGCCTGCGCTACGCCTTCGTGATGCGCTCGGTGATGCCGCAGGCGCCGATCTGAGGAGATCACCAAGATCGCCGACGTGGTCCGCGAGTCCGGCCCGATGGCGCTGGAGAACATGGAGATCTCCGACCCGTTCCTCGCCCAGGGCGCGCGCGGCATCGCCGACGGCTACGACCGGGACTTCATCCGCGACACGATGGAGCGCGACCGCGACAACGTCCTCACGCATCCCGATGAGGGCTCGAAGGTCTGCCGGGCCTACGGCGACTGCGCCCCGGCCTGGGGCCTGATCGGCCCGATCCTCGGCCCGGTGGCGATGTTCGCCAACATGTCCGCCCCCTCGAAGCTCGGGCCCGCCATGGCGACCGCGCCGCTGGCCACGCTCTACGGCGCCGGGATCGCCAACCTGATCACCCTGCCGCTCGCCGACAAGCTGCCCGTGAAGCTCGAGGAGGCGGACGTCTCGCGCTCGCTGATCATCGACGGCATCCCCGACACCCCCGACCTGGCGGCCAACCGGCGGGTGACCGTGACGCTGCTGACGGAGGCGCCGCCGGTGCCGAACGTGAAGGGACTGCCGTAGGGCGACCCACCGCCGACGGTCGGGGTTTCGAGAGGTCCGCGCCCTCTTGCGGGTGCAGGGCAGAGCCCTTCGAAACCGTCTTTCCGCTGGTGTCGCGTCCTACTTGGCGGTGAGCAGCGCCCAGTAGACCTTGTACTTCGAGCCCGGCGCGTACGCGGTGGCGATCCCCATCCGGGTCGCCCGGGGGTCGAGCATGGTGGCGTCGTGCGGGGGGCTCTCGCGCCAGCCCGAGAAGGCTTCGGCCAGGGTGTGGTAGCCGGCCGACAGGTTGGCGTTCACGTCGGAGAAGCCGAGCCGTCCGACCGCGGACTTCACGGTCTGCGCCCGGCTCGGCCGGTCGGCGAGCGCCATGGCGGCCACCTCCGCCTCGGCCAGCCGCTGCAGTTCGGGATCCACCGTCAGCGGGCCGGCGCCGCGGTTGCGGCGATAGGACGAGATCATGTCCCGGGCGGCGTCGGTGTCGACATGGGCGGTCTGGCTGGCCAGCGGCAGGTAGATGCTCGGCAGCGCCGTCGTGGTCGGCACCTGGGCGGCACAGGCACCGAGCAGCGCCAGCGCCGGGATACAGGCCGCCGCCCGGAAGCCGCGTCTCAGGTTGCGTCCGCCCACGTTCGAAGGTCCATGCTCTGCGCATCCGGCTTGGACGCCCGAGCGATATAGGGAGCGCGGGGCGATTGCGCGACCGGCTCCGCCGCCCGGGCCGCCCGTCCTCAGCCTCCGGCGCTGCGGAGCCCACGGTCGCGCTGCTGTTGGGCCGGCAATGCCCCGGCCTCCTTCGCCTCTTGAGGGTCGGAGACTGACGCACCCTGCCCGAACCGGCTCGCGATCTCGCCCATGGCGGCCTGCATCGCCTCGAAGCCCTGCACGGTCACGATGCTGGCGCCGGGGCCGAGCGGTGGGATGAAGCCCGCCCCCGAGAGGGTCGCGAACACCGCGTAGTTCAGGTCGGTCTGGACCTTCTGGCCGAGGCTGACATCGACGATCCAGACCAGCAGCTCGAATTCCAGGAACGGGTCGCCGATCTTCTTGAACACCACCCGGGGCGCCGGGTCCTTCAGCACGTCGGCATGGCCCTGCGCGCAGCCGACGATCATCTCGGCGGCCCGCACCGGATCCTGGTTGCGCAGGACGCTGACCGTGATGCTGACCCGGCCGGAGCGGTCGCCGCGCACCCGGTTCTTGACCACCCCGGAGATCAGGTTCGAGTTCGGTACGATCACGGACGAGCGGTCGAAGGTCTGGATCTCGGTGGAGCGCACCGAGATGCGCTTCACGATGCCCTCCGAATCGCCGATCACCACCTGGTCGCCGACCCGGATCGGGCGCTCCCAGAGCAGCAGCAGGCCGGAGACGAAGTTGTTGACGATCGATTGCAGGCCGAAACCGATACCGACCGACAGGGCGCCGGCCACGATGGTGAGCTTCTCCAGGCTCAGGCCCAGATACGAGAAGGCGAGCGCCAGGGCGAGCAGGAAGCCGCAATAGCCCGCGATCGTGGTGATCGAGTTGCGCAGGCCGGCGTCCAGGTCGGTGGCCGGCAGGTAGGTCAGTTCGAGCCAGCGCTGCACCGCCCGGGTGACGAACACGCCGAGCACCAGGATGCCGATGCCGAACGCGATGCTCGAGAGCGAGATCGTGACGTCGCCGACCTTGAAGCCGAAGAAGGCCTGCCGGATCGACGAGACGATGTCGGTGGAATCGAGCCCCCAGGGCGCCAGCACCAGCAGCGCCGCCACCAGGATCAGCACCACCCGGGCGGCCCCGGTCGCCAGCACCGAGATCTGGTTCAGCGAGCGCTTGCGCAGGCCGGTATTGGCCTGGAGCGTGGTGGCCAGCCGGGTCTCGTCGGTGAGCGCGCGGCCGATGAACGTGTCGACGCTCTGGACCAGCAGGTAGAGCAGGACCAGGACGCTCGCGGCCCAGATCAGCTGATCGATCAGGAAGGCTGCGAAGGCGACGTAGCCCACCAGCGCGCCGAGCCCGATCAGCCCCACGGCGGCCCAGCCGAGCAGCCGGGCCGGGCCGCCGATGCCCGTGGTGGTCTTGGTCGGCACGTAGGGGCCGAAGCAGGCCTCCTCCTCCTGATCGGTGTCGGCGAACCGGTGCAGGCCGACCGCCAGGATCAGCGCCGTGGCCACGGCGCCGAGGCCCCGGGTCGCGATCGAGATCGGCAGGGCCGCCGAGATCCCGGAATTCAAGGCCTCCACGGATTTCACCACGGTGAGCACCGTGGCGATGCCGACCGCCAGCCGGGTCAGCCGGGTGGCCGCCGCGTCGCCGACCGGGGCGGGGCGCCAGGCCGGCTTGTCGGGGCTGAGCAGCCCGTCGCACAGGGCCTCCACGAAGGCGATGAAGGCGAGGCCGCCCAGGATCGCGGCGGCCACCGGAAGCAGCCGGGAGGGCAGCAGGTTGGTGGCGTCGAGCGCGTAGTAGACCGCGTAGGAGCCCGCCACCGCCGGCACGGTGCCGAGCAGGATCACCCGCCAGGCGGCCAGCAGGGTCGCGCGCCGCGACGGCTCGGCGGTGGCGGCATCCCGCCGGGCGGCCCGGGGGGCGATGTTGCGCCGCCCGAAATACAGCGCGATCGAGATCCCGAAGGCGAGCCCCAGGAACAGCAGGTTGCCGATGCTGCCGTTGCGGGAGAACAGCAGCCCGATATCCGACACGGCGCTCTGCAGGGAGCGGGTATCCCGCGGCACGTCGGCCATGACCTTGGTCCAAAGGCCCGGCCCGACCAGGGGCTGCGAGCGCTGGAACAGGTCGCGGGTGAACGATTCGCGGCGGCGGTTCGAAACCCGGTCGATGATCTGGTCGCCCTGCACCTGCAGGGAGCGGGCGAGGCGCTGGGTCTCGTCGATGCGGGCGACGGCGGCATCGCGCTCCACCCGCTGCTCGGCGACGTCGGGGCTCTCCTGGGTGTCCTTGGGCTTCGGGCCGAGCTGGGTCAGCCGCTCGCGCGCCGCCTCGAGCGGCGTGTCGAGCCGGGTGATCAGCGCGCGGATCTCCTCCGTGACGGTGGCGGCGCTGTCGCGAATCGACGCCAGGTCCGTCGGGGTCAGGTCGGGATGCCCGAGCTGCTTCTCGCGGGCCTCGAGCTCGGCCTTGGCGGCGTCGAGCTGGGCCCGGACCGCCTTGAGCGGCTCGGACATCTCGGGCTGGGGCGCGGCGGGCTTCGGCGCGGCCGGCTTCCCGTCAGCCCCTTTGGCGTCGGAAGATTTGGCATCAGAAGGCTTGGCATCAGAAGGCTTGGCATCGGCAGGCTTGCCCTCCGCGGCCTGTCCGGCCGGGCTCCCGCCCTGCGCCGAGGCCGGCGGCACGGCCGCCGGGATCCCCAGCATCAGAGCGGCCAGGACGGCCAGCACGACGGGGGCGCGCGGCGCGGCGTTCGGCTTCCGGGAGCGCACCAGCGTGCGGATCATGGGCTAC
This sequence comes from Methylobacterium sp. CM6246, assembly GCF_054818005.1. NCBI lineage: Bacteria > Pseudomonadati > Pseudomonadota > Alphaproteobacteria > Hyphomicrobiales > Methylobacteriaceae > Methylobacterium > Methylobacterium sp. CM6246. Next base: position 744,956 of record NZ_JBTXKY010000001.1, on the reverse strand, counting down.
CTCTCGTCGGGCGCGGCAGGCGCGCGTTCGGGGCCCGGCATCGGCGGACCGGCGGTCGTCGGGAACCGCGCGGGCCGCCTGCGGGCCTCTTGGAGCGCCCGCCGCCGGAGGGGACATCGGTTCGGCGTCGGCGAGCACGGGATATCGAAGCCGCGCGAATCGGGACCGCCGGCGGCGCGGCCGGGCCCGATTCGCGCGGCCGAGCGCTGTGGGCGAGCAATAGGGCCAAACCGTGCCCCTGCCCACCCTCGGGCCGATCGCCCGTTCCCGCGGCGAGCTCCGGGACAGGCTTCAGGACCGGCTTCGGGACAGGTTTGGGGACCGGCTTTGGGACCGGCTTCGGGACAGGTTTGGGGACCGGCTTTGGGACAGGCTTTGGGACAGGCTTCGGGACTGGCTTGGGGGCCGGCTTCGGGACTGGCTTGGGGGCCGGCTGTGGGTGCGTCCCCGGGACCCGGCGGGAAAAGCTTCACAAGGGTGTCACGGTGGGATTAGATGAACACCTTATGGACAGGGCCTTTTCGTCGTCACGCGAAAGGGTTCGGCCGGCTCCGAAGCCGGTCCGGCCCGGCCGCGTTCCGGTTGCTACCGCACCGACTGGCGCCTTCGCGCGCCGGCCCGCCGCCCTGTTGCTCCTTCCGCCTCTCCCGCCGAGCCGACGCCCCGTCCGCCGGCCCGTCCTGCACCGGCCCCCGGCTGCGTCGGACGGGCCGGTGGGGCGACGGCGCGTTCCCGCGCGTTACACGCGTCAGAGATAGTCTGAAGAGTCGCGCCGATGATGGATCTCCAAACCCTCGTCCTGAACGCGGATTATCGGCCGCTCTCGTACAATCCGCTCTCGCTCTGGTCGTGGAAGGACGCCTTCACGGCCCTGTTCCTCGATCGCGTCACCTTGGTGGCGAGCTACGACGTCGAGGCGCGCTCGCCCTCGCGAGCGCTGCGGGTGCCGAGCGTGGTGGCGCTGAAGAACTACGTGACGCTGGCCCGCAGCCCGGCCTTCACCCGCTACAACATCTACCTGCGCGACGGCTTCAGCTGTCAGTATTGCGGGTTGCGGCTGCCCTCGGGCGGCCTGACCTTCGACCACGTGGTGCCGCGCTCCCGGGGCGGCCTGTCGAGCTGGGAGAACGTGGTGGCGGCCTGCTCGCCCTGCAACCTGCGCAAGGCCAACCGCACCCCGCAGGAGGCCGACATGCCCCTCGCCACCGAGCCGCGCCGGCCGACCCGCTACGAGCTGCACCACCGGCAGCCCGAGTTCGACCACCGCCAGTATCACCACACCTGGCTCGACTACCTGTACTGGGACAGCGAACTGGAGAGCTGAGACTGATTCACCAAGCCGGCCCGCGGCGGGGCGGCTCGTTGTACATCGGGACGTTGTGGTTGCGGGGCAGGTAGCCCCGGACGATCACGGGCGGCGGCACGGCCGCCAGGTCGGGCCGCACGCGGACGACGCGCCGGAGGCGGGGCGGATCGAAGCCGCGATCCTCGGGCCAGGCGGAGGCCGGGGCGGGAGCGAGGGCGGCGAGCAGGATGGTCGCGAGCATGGCCCGCGCGCGCATCGGCAGTCGGGCGGAGCAGGGCGCTGTCATGGTCGGTCTCCGGCCGGCATCGGGGCGATCAGAACTTGAGGGCCGCGCCGCCACGGATGGTGTTCAGCTCGGCACGGTGCCCGTTGAAGCTCTGGAACAGCACGTACTGGTACTCGCCCCGCAGCAGGATGTTGGGCGTGATCGCGTATTCGAGACCGAATCCTAGGGCGACGCCGCCGATCGTCTTGGTCTTGGCGTTGGCCACCAGCGTGCTCGGGCCGTACGGAATGGTCTGGGCGCCCTGTCCGGCCGGGGTCGACCGGTTCAGCGGGAAGTTTTGGTTGAAGCTGGCATAGCCGTGATTGTAGACGGCCGCCGGCAGGCCCGTGGTCAGGGCTTGGTTGGCCGCATAGGTCGTAGCGCCGTAGCCGTAATTCTGGACCGCGACGGTGTCGTCGATCGTCACCCGGCCGACCGCAAGGCCTCCGGTCACGTAGGGCAGCAGGTTGCCGAAGGCGTAGCCGGCCCGGGCGCGGATGCTGCCGTAATCGTCGATCCGCGTGTTCGACGTACCCGAGAGATTGACCGATTCGGAATTGCCCGCGGCCGTCGTCATGATCCGGCTGATGCCGTTGGTCGACCAGCTGTTCATGTCCGCGTGCGTGTAGTCGGCCTCGATACCCAGGACGATCTCGTCGAACTGGATGTTGTAGCCGGCAAACGCACCGAAGCTGGCGCTCTTCACGCGGGTCCCGGGCAGCGACAGAAACTTCGAGACGCCGAACTCGCTCTCGACCGCGCTGTAGCTGAAGTCTTGCGCGAGGGTCGATTGCAGGGCATCGCGCTGCGCCAGGCCGCCCGACGTATACCCGCCATGGCCGCCGACATACACGCCGCTCCAGTCGAGCACCGGAGCCGGGACCGGGTCGTAATCGGCGCCGCGCAGGTAATCGTAATCCAGGTCGGCGGCCCGGGCGGTGCTCGCGCCGCAGAGGCCGAGGATCGCCAGCAGCGGCAGGGTGACGGTGCGCATCGGGATCGTCCTGGAACTGCGAGACGGACGGCAGATCGGGCCTCGATGCAGAGATAGTTGGGTAACCTTAAGCGTCCGTTATTTCAGAGCTCTTCGCGCGTCCCGTTTCGATCATTGCGACTTGGATCAAACTATCCGGCAGCCCGATTCTGGTCTCCCACTCCTCCCGTTCCGCCGAAGCCCGGTCGCAAAACGAAAAACGGCGCGGAGGACATCCGCGCCGTCGGCCGTCAGAGCGTTGAGAAAAAAATCAGTACTTGCGGACCAGCGGTCCGGGGATCGGCTCCGGCATCAGCGGCGGCAGGGGCGCCGCGACGAGGCCGCCGAGGTAATAGCGCAGGCCGATCTTCACGTCGTGCGCCTCAATGTCCTTCACCTTGATCGCCTGCAGGCTGCCGGTGCAGCACGGCACGAAGCCCGGGCCGGTCTCGGCCTTGCCGAGGTTGAGGTAGCGGTACGCCACCTCGATCTTCAGGGCGTCGCTGACGTCATAGGCGAGACCGGCATGCAGCGCCCAGGCGAAGCTGCCGCTGGTCTTGCTCTTGTAGAACTTGCTGCCGCTGTTGGTGTTGTATACCGGATTGCCGTTGCTGTCGTAGACTGGCGCGTAGTTGTAGTACGCCTGCCCACACTTGCAGTCGTAGATCGGGTTGCCGTAATCGTAGGCGTAGGTCGGGCTGGTGAACTGCTGGTTCGTCGAGTAGCCCGAGACGTGGTTGAAGGCGTAGCCGACACCGCCGCCGATGAACGGCGTGATGCCGTACCACGTGCCGAGGTCGAAATACGCGTTGGCCAGCACCACCGCGGAATCGAAGTTGCTGGACGACTTGTTGACCCCGTAGGAGCCGAGGCCGTTGTCGAACTCGGGGCCCTTGTAATACTCACTGCCGCGCAGGCCGGTGGAGTAACGATACTCGCCGGTCACGTCGCCGCGCAGGAACGGGGTGAACTGATAGCCGACGCCGACGCCCGCGAACCCGCCGCCGCCGATCTCGTTGCCGAACGAGCGGTTGGCATCCGGATAGCCGGTGTAATCGTAGGCCTCGCTGTATCGCGGCCGCGTGTAGACGCTCGCGCCGACGTCGCCGCGCAGGTACCAGCCGCCGCCGACCTCGATCGGGGGCGGAGGGGGCGGCGGCGGAGGCGGGGGCAACAGGTCCGCGGCAGCGGCCAGGCAGGGCGCGCCGACGCTCGCCGCGAGCGTCAGGCTGCGCACCAAAGCGTTCAGCTTGGAGCGGGCCATGGAGATTCCTTCACTAGACTCGTGTGCCGGAGGCTTGGCATGCCGGCTCTGTTGACGAGGCGAAGGATGGATCGAACGTCTTAAATCCGGCTTAACGTTAAATGTTAGCCTTGCCGGCTGCTTACGGTCCGCAAACCTGCACCCCAGGGAAGGATTTGCTAGTCTTGCCCGCACCATCCCGCACCGTCAGGACGACGACGACGCCCGCCGGCGGATCGGGCTGAGCCGGTGTTGCCCGAGGACGTGCGCATCCTGGCGCTGATGCTGCCGGAGACGGTGGCGGGCGCCCACCGCGGCAACCCGGATTTCCGCGTCGGCGGCCGGGTGTTCGCGACCCTGTGGGTGGAGGAGGCCCGGGTGGTGCTGCGCTTGGCCCCCGTGGACCAGGCCGAACTGTGCGAGGCCGAGCCGGACCTGTTCACGCCGCTCGACGGCGCCTGGGGCCGGCGCGGCTGGACCAATCTCGACCTCGATCTCTGCGAGGAGGAATCCCTGCGCGCCGCCCTGCTGGCGGCTTGGCGGACCACCGCACCGGCCGTGCTGCGCGCCGCCTACGCGTGAGCACCGAGCCCTCAGGGGCTCCGCCCCCGAACCCTGCCAAAGGGCCGCAGGCCCTTTGGGATCCCGGATCTTAGGCCGCGACTTTGGTGACGGCCTCGACGACCTCGTCGACCACTTCGTTGACGAGGCCGCGGTCGTCGCCCTCCGCCATCACGCGGATCACCGGCTCGGTTCCGGAGGGGCGGATCACCAGGCGGCCGCCATTGCCCAGCCGGGCGCGGGCCTGGGCGATGGCGCTGACCACGCTGTCCTGGCTGAGCGGCTCGCCGGCCCGGTAGCGGACGTTCTTGAGGATCTGCGGCAGCGGGTCGAAGCAGTGGCAGACCTCGCTCACCGGCCGGCCCTGGCGCTGGACCACGCTCAGGATCTGCAGGGCCGCCACCAGGCCGTCACCCGTGGTGGTGTAGTCCGACATGATGATGTGGCCGGATTGCTCGCCGCCGAGGTTGTAGCCGTGCTCGCGCATGTGCTCGAGCACGTAGCGGTCGCCGACCGCGGTGCGGGCCAGCGACAGGCCGAGGCCGCCGAGATACCGCTCCAGGCCGAGATTGGACATGATGGTGGCCACCAGCCCCGGCTGGGTCAGCCGCTCGTCCTCCTGCCAGGAGCGCGCGACCACGGCCATCAGCTGGTCGCCGTCGACCACGTGGCCCTTCTCGTCGACGATCAGCACCCGGTCGGCGTCGCCGTCCAGCGCGATGCCGATATCGGCCCGGCGCTCGCGCACCTTGGCGACCAGGGCGGCCGGGGCGGTGGAGCCGACATCCCGGTTGATGTTGAACCCGTCCGGCTCGGTGCCGATGGCGATCACCTCGGCGCCGAGCTCCCACAGGGTCTCGGGGGCGACCCGGTAGGCGGCGCCGTTGGCGCAATCGACCACCACCCGCAGGCCGTCGAGGGTCACGTGCCGGGGCAGGGTGCGCTTGGCGAACTCGATGTAGCGGGCGTGCACACTCTCGATCCGCTTGGCCCGGCCGAGGTCGGCGGAGCCGGCCAGCTTGGTGTGCAGCTCGGCGTCGATCAGCTCCTCGATCTCACGCTCGATCGCGTCGTTGAGCTTGAACCCGTCGGGCCCGAACAGCTTGATGCCGTTATCCTCGAAGGCGTTGTGCGAGGCCGAGATCATCACCCCGATATCGGCCCGCATCGAGCGGGTCAGCATCGCCACCGCGGGGGTCGGCACCGGGCCGAGCAGCAGCACGTCCATGCCGACCGAGGTGAAGCCCGCCACCAGGGCGGTCTCGATCATGTAGCCCGACAGGCGGGTGTCCTTGCCGATCACCACCCGGTGGCGGTGGTCGCCGCGCTGGAACACCAGACCCGCCGCCTGGCCGACCTTCAGGGCGAGTTCCGGGGTGATCACCCCGTTGGCCCGGCCCCGGATGCCGTCGGTTCCGAAATACTTGCGCGCCATCACGATCTCCGGTGCCGGGCCTCTCGTCCGGCCAACGCGGCGACAGAGTAGCGCGACAGAACTTAGCAGATTGGATTGCCCCGGGTGCTCCCCGACAAAGACGGTCGAAATGCGGCGTGCCCCGGCGCGGGGCGCTACAGCACCCGCGGGAGCGCCGCCGTGAGCAGCGTCACGCCGGAGACCGTCAGGAGGCCGAGCACCACCCGGCGGAACGCCGTCTCGCTCAGGCCGACATAGACCCGTGTGCCGAGGAAGACCGGGATCAGCATGGCGGGCAGCACCACGGCCAGCATCGGCAGCGCCGTCCGGGTGACGAGTCCGGAGCCGAGATAAACCAGCATCGTGACCGCCAGCATCGTCAGGTTGAAGTTCTGGATGATCGTGCGCTGGACGTCGCGCTCGTAGCCGCGCAGGACGCACCACAGGGTCGGCAGCGTGCCGGTGAAGCCGCCGAGCCCGCCGAGCAGGCCGCCGCCCAGGCCGACGACGGCATCCGCCAGCCGCCCGCCCACGGTGATCCGCGGCAGGTCCTTGGCGAGCAGCATCGCCGGGCACCACACGACCAGCAGGGTGCCGAGCACCAGCTTGAACCAGTCGGCATTGAGGTGCGGCAGCAGGAGCACGCCCAGCGGAATCCCGGCCAGCCCGCCCAGCACGAACGGGGCGAGGCGGGCCCGGTCGAAGCCGCGCCGGACCGTCACGGCGGCCACGATCTGGCCGGTCAGGGATCCGGCCACCGCCAGGACGGCGGCCAGTTGCGGATCGATCACCCAGGCCCAGAACGACAGGGCCACGAGCCCGAAGGCGAAGCCCGACAGCCCCTGCACGAACCCGGCGACCGCGGCCCCGAAGCCGACGACGAGATAAACGGACAACGCCATCGGGTACGCGGCTCGGAAAGATCCCGCTCCCGGTCTTTCCGATTCGCCCACCGGATCCGAGCCTCCGGCCGAGCTTGCGGGGGGTGTTCGCGGACAGCCGGGGCGGATTGTCAGGGGGGGCTGGAGGCTCCGGTCCGGAACCGAGACGCGCCCTCGCTGCGCGGCGATCCGGGGGGTTCACATATCGGTCGGCGTTGATCGCGACGTGCCCCGTCTCCCGTGCGAGAGAGGCAGGGGTGAAGGATACGCCCTCTCCGGAAGAACCCGTCCCCTCAACCCTGTCCCTCTCGCTAACGGGAGAGGGGACCCGCGCCACAGCGTTCACGGCCGGAGACCGCTTGACGCGGAAAACCCAACGAAAAAGGGCGCCTCGCGGCGCCCTTCTCGTATCGTCGTCGACCGGGATCAGGCCTGCGGCTGCGGCTCCAGGCTACCGTCGCTCTCCTTCGGGCGGCCACGGCCCGCGGAGGGGACCGAGGAGCCCCGGGCCGGGGTCGGGGGCACGTCGCCGCCGTCGCGGAGCGGGGGCTGGCCCTTCAGCAGGTTGCGGATCTCGTCGCCCGAGAGGGTCTCGTATTCGAGCAGCCCTTGAGCGAGCGCCTCCAGGTCGTCCTTGTGCTCGGCCAGGATGCGCCGGGCCTCCTCCAGGCCGGTCTCGACCAGGCGGCGGACTTCGGCGTCGATCTTCTGGGCGGTCGATTCCGACACCGATTGCTGCCGGCCCATCGACATGCCGAGGAAGACCTCGTCGTTATTCTCGCCGTACGCCACGGTGCCGAGCTCAGGCGAGAAGCCCCAGCGGGTCACCATCATCTTGGCGAGACGGGTCGCCTGCTCGATGTCCGACTGGGCGCCCGACGTGACCTTGTCCCGGCCGAAGGTCATCTCCTCGGCGATGCGGCCGCCCATCATAATCGCCAGCCGCGAGGTCATCTGCTCGAAGCTCATGGAGAGCTTGTCGCGCTCGGGCAGCTGCATGACCATGCCGAGCGCCCGGCCGCGCGGGATGATGGTCGCCTTGTGCACCGGGTCGGTGGCCGGGACATTGAACGCCACGATGGCGTGGCCGCCCTCGTGATAGGCGGTGAGCCGCTTCTCGTCCTCGGTCATCACCAGGGTGCGCCGCTCGGCGCCCATCATGACCTTGTCCTTGGCGTCCTCGAACTCGTGCATCGTGACGATGCGCTTGCCGCGACGGGCCGCCAGCAGCGCCGACTCGTTGACGAGGTTCATCAGGTCGGCACCCGAGAAGCCGGGGGTGCCGCGGGCGATCACCTTGAGGTCGACATCGGGGGCCAGCGGCACCTTGCGGACATGGACCCGCAGGATGCGCTCGCGGCCGGTGACGTCCGGGTTCGGCACCATGATCTGGCGGTCGAACCGGCCCGGGCGCAGCAGCGCCGGGTCGAGCACGTCGGGGCGGTTGGTCGCCGCGATGATGATGACGCCTTCGTTGGCCTCGAACCCGTCCATCTCCACGAGGAGCTGGTTCAGGGTCTGCTCGCGCTCGTCGTTGCCGCCGCCGAGGCCGGCGCCGCGATGGCGGCCGACCGCGTCAATCTCGTCGATGAAGATGATGCAGGGCGCGTTCTTCTTGGCCTGCTCGAACATGTCGCGCACGCGGCTGGCACCGACGCCCACGAACATCTCGACGAAGTCGGAGCCCGAGATGGTGAAGAACGGCACGTTGGCCTCGCCCGCGACCGCCCGGGCGATCAACGTCTTACCGGTGCCGGGCGGGCCGACGAGCAGCACGCCGCGCGGGATCCGGCCGCCGAGCCGCTGGAACTTTTGCGGGTCGCGGAGGAATTCCACGATCTCCTGGAGGTCTTCCTTGGCCTCCTCGACGCCCGCGACGTCGTCGAACGACACGCGGCCGTGCGCTTCGTTCAGGAGCTTGGCCTTGGACTTGCCGAAGCCCATGGCGCGGCCGGCGCCGGACTGCATCTGGCGGCTGAGGAAGATCCAAGCGCCGATGAAGACGAGGATCGGCAGCCAGCTCACGAGCAGCTGGATGAACCAGGGGGTGTTGTCGGACGGCGGGCGGGCCGTGATCGTCACGCCCTTACCCTGGAGCTTGGAGACCAAGCTCGGGTCGTTGGGCGCGTAGCTGGTGAAGTTGCCGCCCCCGACATAGGTGCCGGACACGTCCTGCCCGGAGATCACCACCGACTGGATCTTGCCGGCATCGGCATCGTTGAGCAGCTGGCTATAGGCGATCTCGCTGCCGCCGCCCCGGTGACCCGGGTTCTGGAACAGCGTGACGAGGGCCAGCACCAGCAGGAAGATGACGACCCACAAGGCAAAGTTGCGAAAATTCGGGTTCATCGATCGATCCTTGGTGCGTGCGGCCCCCTAGACGGACACCTCGCGCGGCTTTGCCGGTCCATCCGTGCACACCTCGCCAATGTAGGCGGGGGGGGCTGCGTTGCCAAGTAAGCCGCTCCCCCCTGCGGCGAGGGCAGCATCTATCCGTCAATCGGCGGTCTTGTGCCGGCGGGGCGGCGCGGCCGCCAGGCTGACCGTGCCGGCGGCATCCGCGGCGATCAGGATCCCGGCCAGGGTCCGCCGGATCGGCTCCCGGCGGCGCAGGGCCGGCAGCAGCGCCCCGAGGACCAGGGATTCCAGGCGCTCGAGGCGGCGCGGCGCGGCCCCGGCCCGGGTGAGGGCGGCGTCGAGACAGCGCAGGGCCGTGGCCTCCGGCAGGGTCGCCAGCACGGCGCCGTCGAGGCGCAGCGCGGCGGCATCGGTATTCTTTGCCGGGAGCACAGCCGCCGCGAGGGCGTGTGCGGCCATGACCCGGAGGGCGGCGTCGTCCCGGGCGGCCCGCTCGGCCAGGCGGGCGAGCCGTGCCGGGCTCAGGCCCTCGGCCGCCAGGGCCGTCCAGGCGGCGCGCAGGCGGGCGCGGGCGAAGCGCGGATCGGCATTGGCCGGATCGCGGACATGCGGGATGCCGCGGGTCTCGCACCACGCCGTCAGGGTCGCCTTCGGCAGGGCCAGGAACGGCCGACCGAGGGTGATGCCGGGGGCGAGCGGGCGCTCGGCCCGCATGCCGGCGAGCCCGGCCGGTCCGCTGCCCGCGGCAAGCCGCATCAGCACGGTCTCGGCCTGGTCGTCCCGGGTATGGCCGGTGAGCACAAGGCCGGCGCCGACCGCCTCGGCATGGGCGGCCAGCAGCCGGTAGCGGGCAGCCCGGGCCGCGTCCTGCAGGCCGGTGCCGGGCTTCGAGCCAGCCCAGGCGAGGACCGCGTGCGGCAGGCCGAGCGCCCGGGCCGCCCGGCCGACGCCCTCGGCTTCCGGGCCTGAATCCGGGCGCAGGCCGTGATCGACGGTGGCGACCCGCACAGTTGCCCCAAGCGCGGCGGCGGCGTGCATCAGCGCGCTCGAATCGGGCCCCCCCGAGACGGCGAGCAGCACGCCGCGCTCGGGCCGACCAAGCCAGGGCGCGAGGGCGCGGAGGACCGGATCGTCCGACGGTCCAGTCATGGATTCAAAAGGTCCCCGACCTTTTGCGGGTCCAGGGCAGAGCCCTGGTATCTCGTGGGCTCCGCCCCCGAACCCCGCCAAAGGGCACGCCCTTTGGGATCCCCGATCAGGCCGCGCAGCGGGCGCGCTTCTGCTCCCGGGCGACGCCCTGGCGGACGCCGGAGCCGGCATTGGGGAATTTCCGGTCCAGCTCGGCGAGCGTCGCGCAGGCCTGCTCGCGGGCGCCCAGCGCGTTGAGCGTGACGCCGAGCTTCAGCATCGCGTCCGGCGCCTGGGACGAGCGGGCGTAATCGGTGGAGACCTTCAGGAACTGCTCGGCCGCCTCGCGGTTGCGGCCGCGGGCCAGGTAGCTCTCGCCGAGCCAGTAGGTCGCGCCGGCGACCCGGTTGTCGCGGGGATGCGACTGGATGAACTGGCGCAGGCCCATCTCGGCCTGCTCGTACTGCTTGGAACGGTAGAGCTCGACCGCGGTCTCGTAATCGGCGGACGGATCTCCGGTCCGGGTGGCGGCCACGCTCTCGGCGGGGCGGGCCGCCGGGACCGGGATCGCGCCGGTGCGGGCGGGCGGGCGCAGGTCCACGGGCTCGTCGTAGCCGGGGGCGGCGCCCTCGGCGTCCGGATCCTCGTCGTCGATCGCGGCCCGGGGCACCGCCTGCGGCCGCACAGGGGCCGCCTCGGCGGCCTCCCGGGCCGGCAGCGGCGGGGAGGCCGGCGTGCTGCCGAGCGGCATCGGCGCTCCGGGTGCGCCAGGGGCCTGGGACGGGTCGAAGGCGTCGCCGCGCTTGCCGGGGCGGCCGGAGCCCGGATTTCCACCGTTGACCGTACCGGACGGGGCGGGGGCCGCCGAGGGCGCCGACGGGCTGGATCTGCCGCCGCCCTTACCCTCGTTCAGGCGAAACTCGACATCCTCCTGGAACTTGCGCAGCTGCTCTTTCAGCTGCCGGTTCTCGTATTGGAGGGTCTCGATCTGCCCGGACATGATCCGGGACTGGTTCTCGATGCGACCCAGGCGCACCACCAGTTCCGAGGCATCCTGCGCGGCGGCCGGATGGCCGAGGAGCAGGGCCCCGAGGATCGTGGTGAGCGCGAGGCGGGTGCGAAGGCGGGCGGGCATGATGGGCTGCGGTCCGATGGAAGCGCGAGGCCCTATCAGATGCGCCGTTCCGCGGCAAAACTGCGGCGCGGTCCGGTCGAACCCGGGGCCGACGCTGTCTTCGCAGAAAAGCCTGCCGACTCTGTGAAGAATCGGCAGGCGGACGGACCTCTTGGCCGTCTCTGCGAAGATTACGCCCCGGCGCCGCGGTCGAGCACGATCACCGCGCGGCGGTTCTGCGACCAGCACGAGATGTCGTTGCACACCGCCACCGGCCGCTCCTTGCCGTACGAGACCGTGCGCATCCGACTCGCCCCGATGCCCCGGGTGGCCATGTAGTCGTTGACCGCCTGGGCCCGGCGGGCGCCCAGCGAGAAGTTGTATTCGCGGGTGCCGCGCTCGTCGGCATGGCCCTCGATGATGAAGGTGTAGCGCGGGTAGCGCTGCAACCAGGCGGCCTGCTTGTCGAGGGTCGCGGTGGCGGTGGGGGTCAGATCGGTGGAATCCGATTCGAAGAAGACCCGGTCGCCGATATTGACGACGAAGTCCTGTGCGCTGCCCGGGGTCGCGGCGCCGGCGCCGAACGCGGAGGCGTCGGCGAGGTCCTTGTCGTTGCTGCAGGCGCCGAGTCCGAGGCCGGCGCAGAGCGCGAGGCCGAGGGCGAGTGCGCGGAAACGCTGGGGCATGATCGTTCAACTCCTCGAGCGGGGCCGAAGGCCGGCTGCGGGTCTTCGAGGCGGGTCCGCGTCGTCCTGAGCGCCGGTGATAGGCGCGGATGGTTAAGCGACGGTTCCGGCGGGCGCCGCGCAACGTCCTGCGGGCCCGCTTCGGTCGGCGGCGTGCGCTGCCGCACGCACGGCCATGCTGACGCGCCCGGATTGCGGCACCGCCGGGGCGATCGGGCCGGGCGATCGATCAAGCCGAGCCGTTTCCGCCCCGCGAGTTGCCGCGATGCAACAGGGCCGGATACCGCATCCGGGAGCGTTTTAAGACATTCTCAACCCTGTCGGGCCTTGATTCGCCCGGAGCGCTCGCCGTCGACGCGGCTACCGGTTCGGCACACGCGAGCGCTTTCCGATCCAAAGACGCCGCGCGATTCCCGGACCCCCAATGCGCCCCGCCCAGTGCGTCCTCATCGTTGAGGACAGCTACCTGCTCCTCGAGATCATCGCGAGCCTGTGCGAGACGCAGGGCATCCGGGTGATCGAGGCCTCCACCGGGGAGGCGGCGCTGACGCTCCTGCGGGCGCGGGGCCACGAGATCGACTGGCTGTTCACCGACATCCACCTGCCCGGCCTGATCGACGGCTGGACCGTGGCCCACGCGTTCCGGGCGCTCCATGCCGACCGGCCGGTGGTCTACACCTCGACCGATGCGAGCGGCGGCCGGGGCGTGGCCGGCAGCCTGTTCCTGCGCAAGCCGTTCCAGGTGGAGGCGGTCAACCGGCTGGTCCGGATGATGGGCGACGGCCTGAGCGACGCCCCGCTCTGCGCGGTGGGCTGAGCGCGCCCCGGTTACCCGGCCCGGAACAGCGCGACGATCTCGGGGGTGGCGAGCCAGGTCTCGACCCGCTGGCACGCGAGGTCGCCGGCCGGCAGGGCGTCGTAGAGGGAAAAGCTCGCCGCGATGAAGCCCGGCAGGTCGTAGAGCCTCGGGAAGTCGTCGCCCCGGGGCTTGGTCTTGAAGAGGTACGAGCCGATGAGGCCGAAATGCTCGGCAATCGGCGGGTAGAGCGGCCAGACCACGTCCTGGACCAGCTCGTCGCCGAGGTAATCCTCGATCTCCACGGGCTCCGGCGTGAACCCGCTCTCCTGAAGCAGGCGCCGGGCGATGTCGCCGATGACGAAGGCCTTGGGGTGGTTCATCAGGTGCATGAAGGCGCCGCGCCGCGCCCAGCGGGTCACCTCCCGGTCCAGGCCGAAGCCCAGGGCGGCGGCGGCTCCGACCAGCTCGCGCACGGCCGGGTCCCAGTGGTCGAGGTAGCCCAGGCGCCGGAACACGGCCTCGCGGAACAGGCCTGCGGTGCGGCCGGCATCGAGGCCGAGCCGGTGGGCGCAGAGGGCGATCGCCGAGTGGTACTGCCCCGTCGGCGAGGGCGCGAGCTTCAGGGCGGCGAGGTCCGAGGCCTGGCCGGCATAGACCATGTCCGGGTGGAAGGCCGAGAACACGATCGCCGGGAACAGCTTGAGCCGTGGGTCGGCCGCCCGCAGAGTGGCGACGTCGCCGCCCGGGATCAGCCCGGCCGGGAAGGTCTGCGAGAAGACGTGATCGTGGGAGCGGAGCGTCCGGACCAGACCGTCGATATGGCCGTGGTCGCGCTTGAGGTAACCCATCGGTATGTAGCGCACGGGGCTGCGCGGGGCGAGCAGGCGCATCGCCTGCGCGATGCCCCGGGCCTGGCAATTGCCGAGCACCGCGATGGCCGGCCCGTCACGGGTCGTGGCGGCGCGCGCGCGGTTTCGCCATGGTGTCGCCCAGGTGGGCGCCCAACTGGGTGTCGACAGGGACAACGCGCTGCGGGCGCGCCGGGGCAGATCGTTCAGGGCCACGTCGCGTGCCGGGGTCAGCGGACGGATCAGCAGCCCCGAGGGCAGTTGCCGTCGTGAAGAAGAGGGTTCGAAGATGGCGTTGAATCCGTATACGGGTCTACCGGCCGAGCGATTCTGGCGCAAGGTCGTGACGAACGTGCCGCCCTTCGCGGTCAATCCGCACCCGAAGGACACGTTCGCGATCGGGCCGACCGACAAGGTCGCCACCGGCGGCTCGTGCTTCGCGCAGCGGGTGGCCGAGGCGGTGCGCGGCGCCGGCTTCAACTACTACCTGACCGAGCCGCCGCCCCCCGGCATGAGCGCCGAGGAGGCCAATGCCCGCCAGTTCGGCACCTTCTCGGCCCGCTACGGCAATCTCTATTACACGCGCCAGTTCGTGCAGCTGTTCGACCGGGCCTATGGCCGGTTCGAGCCCGAGCTGAAGGCGTGGCTGCGCGACGACGGCCGCTACGTCGACCCGTTCCGCCCCACCGTCGAGCCGACGGGTTTCGCCAGCGAGGCCGAGGTGGTCGCCGCCCGCGACGCGCATCTGGCCGAGGTGCGCCGCCTGTTCGAGACCCTCGACGTGTTCGTGCTGACGCTGGGCCTCACCGAGGGCTGGCGCTGGCGGGGCGACGGCGCGGCGCTGCCCCTCGCCCCCGGGGTCGCGGGCGGCACCTTCGATCCCGAACTCTACGAGTGCGTCAACGCCGGCGCCGGCGAGGTGCTGGGCGACCTCAACGGCTTCCTGGACCGGCTCTGGAGCGTGAACCCGAAGGCCCGGGTGATCTTCACGGTCTCGCCCGTGCCGATGATCGCCACCTACATGGACCGGCACGTGATGGAGTCGAACAGCTACTCCAAGTCGGTGCTGCGGGTGGCGGCCGGCGAGGTGGTCGGCCGGGGCGATCCGCGGGCGGTGTACTTCCCGGCCTACGACATCGTCACCAGCAACGTGAATGCCGGGCGCTACTACAACGAGGACCAGCGCACCATCAACGACGCGGGCGTGCGCCACGTCATGCGGCTGTTCCTGTCGACCTTCGCGCGCGACCGCGCCGCCGCGGCCCCGACCCACGCCCCCGTGGACCTCGCGGCCGAGTTCGAGGGCAATGCCGGCGTGATCTGCGACGAGGAGGAGATCGAGCGCAGCGTGGCGTGAGCGGCGGGGGATTTGCCTCCGGGCAGGTGTTTCGGGCAAGCTCAGCAGCCTGGGCGCTCGCGCCCGTCCGGAGTCGATCCCCTTGAGCCTGCCCCCGCCCCGCCAGCCCGACCACGCGATCGACCCGGTCTTCGTGGCGCGGCACTCGCCCCGCGCCTTCACGGGCGAGGCGCTGCCCGAAGCCGAGCTGATGCGGATGATCGAGGCGGCGCGCTGGTCGCCGTCGGCCTACAATTCGCAGCCGTGGCGCTTCCTCTACGCGCTGCGCGGGGACGCGAACTGGGAGACGTTCTTCGGCCTGCTCGTGCCCGGCAACCAGAAATGGGTCTCGGGCACCGGCGCGATCCTGTTCCTGGTCTCGAACGGACTCATGAAGGTCGGCGACGAACTGAAGCCGTCCTACAGCCACTCCTTCGACGCCGGCACCGCCTCGCTCGCCTTCCAGCTCCAGGCGATCCACCAGGGCTGGCACGCCCACGGCATGGTCGGGTTCGACCATGTCCGCGCGCCCGAGGTGCTGCGCCTGCCCGAGAACCACCGGATCGAGGCCGCCTTCGCGGTGGGCCGCAAGGTCGCGGAGGCCGACCTCACCGAGGAGCAGCGTCCGCGGGAGGCCCCGAACGGCCGCCGCCCGATCACCGACTTCGTCATCGCCGGCGCGTTCCCGCCCTCCGGCACCTGAGGCGGTCCGGAACCGGAGTCTACGACCAAGGATTGTGTCGGCAGCGCAACGGCGCCGGCCCGCGCCCCGCCTTCTCCCGCCCCGCCACGATCGGAGCCTGCCCATGGACCCGAAAGCCTCGGTCCCGCCCGGCGGCAGCGCCGTGCCTGATCCGTTCCTCGACGCGGGTGGGTTCGACCATGCCTCCGGCCTCCAGACCGTGGCCGACCGCCACGGGGTGAGCCTCGATGCGGTGCGCCACCTGGTCCAGGCGCTGGAACGCGGGCACGGCACGATGGCGCAGTTCAACCATCCCGACCTCGGCGGGATGGGCCAGTGGTTTTCCGGCGGCATGGTGATGGTCGGCCGGATGTTCGACGACGGCCTCAAGGCCCGGGTCGACGCCCTTTGCACCGAACTCGCCGCGGCGTTGCCGGCGGGCGGCTTCACGGAGGTCGGGCCTGCGTCGCAGCGCGGCGGCGGTGAGTGGTGGCCCGCCGGCCTCGGGGCTCCGGCGAGCACCGGCGCGCAGGACGGCCTGCGCTACGCCTATTTCCCCGACACGCGGCGGCTCGCGATCGAATCGGGCACCGGCATCGCGCTCTACGATACCGGCGAGCACCACATCTCCGGGGTGTCGCAGGCAAACGGCAGCCTCGATTTCACCGGCCCCCGGGGCGTCGTCGCCCTCGACCGCCTGCGCCGCATCGAGGCGGAGACGGCGGCCCCCCGGCAGGCCGATCCGGCCGAACCGCCGCCTGTCCAACCGAGCGCGCCCCCTGCCCAGCCGAGCGCGCCCGCGCCGGTGCCGGCCACCTCGGGCGACGTGCTGGCCACGATCGAGCGCCTGGCGGAGCTGCACGCCCGGGGCGTGCTCAGCGCGGCGGAATTCTCGGACAAGAAGGCGGAACTGCTGGCGCGGCTCTGAGTCTTGGCGCTCCCGACACGCCCACCTGCGCCCTCGTCCTGAAGGGAGGCGGAGGGGCGTGTCCTAGGTTGTCAGCCGTCCGGATACCGACCCGGTCAGGCGATGCCGGCGCGCAGCAGATCGTGGACGTGCACGATGCCGACGGGCCGGCCGTCGGTCACCGCGAAGACCGCGGTGATCAGCCGGCGGTTCATGAGCTCGAGGGCGGCCTGGGCGAGCTTGTGCGGCTCCACTGTGATCGGCTCGCGGGTCATGATCGCCGAGACCGGGGTGTCGAGGATCTCGGGGCCCATGTGGCGGCGCAGGTCGCCGTCCGTGATGATGCCGACGAGGCGCCCGGCGCCGTCCGTGACGCCGACGCAGCCGTAGCGCCGCGCCGCGATCTCGATCAGCACCTCGGACATCAGCGCGGTCTCGTGGACCAGCGGCATGTCTTGGGGGCCGTGCATCACCTGCTGCACGGTCTTGAGGCGGGCCGCCAGCGTGCCGCCGGGATGGAGGGTGTGGAAGCGGGCCGAGGTGAAGCCGCGCCGCTCCAGCAGCGCCACCGCCAGGGCGTCGCCGAGCGCCAGCTGGATCAGGCTGGAGGAGGTCGGGGCGAGGTCGTGCGGGCAGGCCTCGCGCACCCGCGGCAATTCCAGCAGCACGTCGGCGGCCTTGCCCAGCGTGCTGGCGCCGTTGCGGGTGATGGCCACCAGCGGGATCGAGAAGCGCCGGCTGAAGCCGACGAGGTCGGAGAGCTCCGCGGTCTCCCCGGACCAGGACAGGGCGATGATCACGTCGTCGCGGGCGATCATGCCGAGGTCGCCGTGGCTCGCCTCGGTGGGGTGGACGAAGAACGCGTGGGTGCCCGTGGAGGCCAGCGTCGCGGCGATCTTGCGGCCGATATGCCCGCTCTTGCCGATGCCGCTGACGATGACCCGGCCCTTGCTCTGCAGGATGGTCTGCACCGCCTCCTCGAACGCGACGCCGAGGCTGCCCTGGAACGCCGCGCTGGTCTCCTGCAGGGCGGCGATGCCCAGTTGCAGGCTGCGGATCCCGATATCGCGGGTGCCCGCGAGATGCGGCGAGGGCGCGTCGTAGGGGTCGTCGCGCAGGGCGCTGGAAGCGGGAGCGGTCATCGGTTCCGTTCTGGACCCGTCGAGCAGGGTCCGGCGCCGCGAAGGCGAAGCGAAGCGAGGTTTTCGACGCTAGGGAGCCGTCATGGTTGAAATGTGACGCCGGGACGACATGCCGCCCCTCTCTGTCCGCCCGGCGGTTGAAGGCCCGCTCCGGCGGGTCCATGCTCCGCATACGCCAGCCAAAAAGGGCCCGAGCCCCATGACCATCCGCTTCCCCGATCCCGACCCGAACATCCTCGCCCGGCGGGGGGAGATCCTGGCGGGCCTCGCGCCCCTGGTCGCCCCGGAGGCGCTGGTGGTGAGCGAGGACGAGCGCCGGGCCTTCGAGACCGACGGGCTCACCGCCTACCGGCAGATGCCGCTGGCCGTGGTGCTGCCCTCGACCACGCGGGAGGTGGCGGCCGTGATGGCCTATTGCCACGCCGCGGGCGTGCGGGTGGTGCCGCGGGGCGCCGGCACGTCGCTCGCCGGTGGGGCGATCGCGCAGGGCGACGCGATCATCCTCGGCGTCGGCAAGATGACCCAGGTGCTCGACCTCGACTTCGAGAACCGCACCGCCCGGGTACAGAGCGGGCTGACCAACCTGGCAATCTCGGGCGCGGTCGCTTACGAGGGCTTCTTCTACGCCCCCGACCCGTCGAGCCAGCTCGCCTGCACGATCGCAGGCAACATCGCGATGAATTCCGGCGGGGCGCACTGCCTGAAATACGGCGTGACCACCAACAACCTGCTGGGCGTCACCCTGGTGCTCAACGACGGCACCGTGGTGGAGGTGGGCGGCCAGCACCTCGACAGCCCCGGCTACGATCTCCTGGGCCTCATCTGCGGGTCGGAGGGGCAGCTCGGCATCGTCACCGAGGCGACCGTGCGGATCCTGCGCGCCGCCGAGGGCGCGCGGCCGGTGCTGGTCGGCTTCTCGAAGGTCGAGGATGCGGGCGATTGCGTCGCCGCGATCATCGCGGCCGGCATCATCCCGGTGGCGATCGAGTACATGGACCGCGAGGCGATCCTGATCACCGAGGACTTCGCCCAGGCCGGCTACCCGCGCGACGCCGAGGCGATGCTGATCATCGAGGTCGAAGGCTCGGATGCCGAGTGCGACGCGATGCTGGGGCGCATCGAGGCGATCGCCAAGGACTTCAGGCCGACCAGCGTGCGGGTGTCCCGCTCGGAAGCCGAATCCGCCGCGATCTGGAAGGGCCGCAAGTCGGCCTTCGGGGCGACGGGGCGCATCTCCGACTACATCTGCATGGACGGCACCATCCCGACCGGCCAGCTCGGCCCGGTGCTGGAGCGGATCGGGGCGATCTGCGCCGGCCACGGCCTGCGGGTGGCCAACGTGTTCCACGCGGGCGACGGCAACCTGCACCCGCTGATCCTGTTCGACATCAACACGCCGGGCGAATTGCAGAAGGCCGAGGCCGCGGGCGACGCGATCCTGAAGCTCTGCGTCGAGGTCGGCGGCTGCCTCACCGGCGAGCACGGCGTCGGGATCGAGAAGCGCGACCTGATGCGGTTCCAGTACGCGCAGGTCGATCTGGAGCAGCAGATGCGGGTGAAGGCGGTGTTCGACCCCGACTGGATGCTCAACCCCGCCAAGGTGTTCCCACTGGACGGACGCCTGGACAGCAAGGCGGCCTAGAGCCCTTGATAGAGCGCCCGCGCAGTCCCGGGCTTCCAAGGGGCTCAGCCCCTGGGCGGGTCGTCAGGGCGGAGCCCTGATGGAGCCCCGGCCTCCCGGTCAGGCCGCCACGCCGCCGCGGGTCGGCCCGGCCTCGGGCCGGCGCAGGCTGCCGGCGGTCCGGGCCAGGATCGCGGCGAGGTCGGCCACCGGGGCGGGCGGGCCGAACAAATTGCCCTGCAGCTCCTGGCAGCCTTCCTCCCGCAGGATCCGCGCCTGCTCGGGAGTCTCGACGCCCTCGGCCAGGACGTCGATCTTCAGGGCGCGCCCGAGCCAGATCATGGCCCGCAGGATCTCGACGCTGCCGCCGTCCCGCGCGAGGCTGCGCACGAAGCCCGGGTCGATCTTGAGCTTGTCGAACGGGAACCGGTGCAGGGTGCCGAGGCTCGAATAGCCGGTCCCGAACTCGTCCATGGCGATCCGCACGCCCGCGGCGCGGAACGCCCGCAGGAGCGACAGGTTCGCGGCGTTGTCCTGCAGCAGCACCGCTTCGGTGATCTCGAGTTCCAGGCGGTCCGGCCTGAGCCCGCTGTCGGCGAGCGCCGCCCGGACATCCGCTTCGAGGCCGAGGCCGGCGCATTGCAGCGGGGACAGGTTGACCGCGACCTTGACCGGGTCCGGCCAGGACGCGGCGGCCCGGCAGGCCGTGGCGAGGATCCAGGCGCCCAGCGGCCCGAGCAGCCCGACCTCCTCGGCCAGCGGGATGAACTCCGCCGGGCCGACCTCGCCGTGCTCGGGATGGTGCCAGCGCGGCAGGGCCTCGAAGCCGTGCAGGGCCTGGCCGTGCGCCCCGACGATCGGCTGATAGTGCAGCACGAACTGGCCCCCGGCCAGCGCCCCGCGCAAATCGCCCCCGAGTTGCCGGCGGCGCTGGATCTCGACATCCATGGCCGGGTCGAAGAAGCGCCACGTACCCCGCCCGGCGGCCTTGGCCTGGTACAGGGCGATGTCGGCCTGCCGCAGCAGCGTGGCGGCGGTGCCGGACGGATCTTCGGCGATGGCGATGCCGATGCTGGTGCCGATCACCAGGGTGTGGCCGTTCACCGCGACCGGCGTCTCGAGGGCCGCCACGAGGCGCCGTGCCAGGCGCGCGGCGTCGGCGGGCAGGGGCGCCGTGCCGAGGACGATGGCGAACTCGTCGCCGCCGAGCCGGGCCACGAGGTCACCGACCGCCACCGTGGCGGCGAACCGGGCCGCCACCGCGCAGAGCAGCGCGTCGCCGACCGGATGCCCGTAGGTGTCGTTCACGACCTTGAAGCCGTCGAGGTCGAGGCACAGCACGGTCGCCGGCGCGCGGGCGTCGCAGCTGGCCAGGGCCGCGTCCATGCGCTCCTTCAGGACGAGGCGGTTCGGAAGGCCCGTGAGCGCGTCGTGCCGGGCCATGTGGGCGACCCGGGCCTCGCTCCGGCGCCGCTCGGTGACGTCCTCGTGGGTGCAGAGCCAGCCGCCGCCGGGGATCGGGGCGTGGACCACGTCGACCGCCCGGCCGTCGGCGAAGTCGCAGGTCAGCGACACCGCGTGGCCCTGCGCGGCGGTGCGCTCGCAGGCCGCCACTAGCGCCCCCGCGGCCGCGGATCCGAGGCCGTTGCGCGGGTCGCTCAGGTGGCCGAGGAGGGCCGGGAGGGCGGTCCCGGGCCGGCGCAGCTCCTCCGGGACCGCGTACATCCGCGCGTAGCGGGCGTTCATGACGATGAGGGCGTCGTCCCGGTCGAACAGGCACAGGCCCTGGACCATGTTGTCGAGGGCGATGCCGAACCGGGCGTCCTGGAGCCGCAGCGCCCGCTCGCCGCGCTCGCGCGCCTCGGCCGCGGCCCGGGCCGCCTCGGCCTGGGCGAGCTGATCCTGCGCGCGGGCCTGCCGGCGGCCGAGCAGCACCAGCGCGAGCAGGCCGAGATCGAGCAGGAACGCCGCCACCCCCACGATGGTCGCCTGCTGGTGCGCGGCCGCCAGGCAGGCCTCCGCGGTGCGGCTGATGCTGAGGACCAGCGGGTAGTTCTTCAGGGCGTGGGCGGCGATGAGCCGATCCTGGCCGTCGATCGGGCTGACGGTTCGCAGGACGCCGCCCTGCGCGGCCCGGGCGGTGATCAGGGATGCGCCGGCGCTGGGGAAGATCCGGCCGATCGTCCCCTCGCGGTGCGGGTGCCGGACCAGCAGCATGCCGTCGTTGCGGAACAACGACACCACGGCGTCGTCCGCGGGCGCGATCTGATCGTACAGGCTCTCGAAATAGCTCAGCTCGACCGCGCCCAGGATCAAGCCCAGGAACGTGCCGTCCGGGGCCGCGACCTTCCGGGCGATGTAGATCGTCCAGGCGCCGTCCCCCCGGTTCGGGACCGGGCGGCCGACGTAGCGCTGCAGGGTCGGGTCGGCGGACAGCGCCTTGAAGTAGTCCCGGTCGGCGATGTTGACGGACGGGATCGGCCAGTAGCGGCTGAAGTTCAGCAGCTGTCCGGTCCGGTCCACCAGGGTGATGGCGTTGGCCTGCGGCAGCGCCGCGATCCAGGTCTTCAGCGCCGTGTGCATGGAGGGACGGGACGCCGCCTCGGCATAATGCGCGCCATCGGCGATCCCCGCCTGGCGGAATTCGGCCAGCACGGCGTCCTGGACGAGCTCGATCGCCTGCAGCGCCCGGTCCGCCTGGTCGGCCAGGACCGTGGCGAGGCCGCCGAGGCTGCGCTCGTTGTCGTCGACCGCGCGCGTCTCCAGGTGGGCGATGAACAGCGCGGCCGCGGCCGTGATCACCAGCCCGAGGCCGATGGCCGTCCAGGCGCGCAGATCGCGGGCCTGCCGCCACCGCCGCAGGCGCACATGCCGGGCCGCCCGAGCGAAAAACGGGAAGATTGACTTATAACCCACCAGAACACGCTCGGACTACGCTCTATAACAGGGCTATATTGCCCCCGTTAATGAGTTGTTGTGCCGAAAGCGTAAACCAGAGGACAATCCTGCCATACATCCTTCTCGATGGATGGCCGCCCGCGTCCGCGAACAGGAGGGCGCGCAGCGGGAAGTCGGAAGCGGGCGCCTCACCCGGCCGCGCGCAGGACCGGGACCGTCGTCAGCCATGCGCCGGTCTCCGGGCGCTCCGCCATGAGGCGCGTCAGGGCGGCGGCCGGCATCGCCCGTCCGTAGTGGAAGCCCTGGCCGACCTTGCAGCCCAGCGCCCGCAGGACGACCTCCTGGCCCTCGGTCTCGATGCCCTCGGCGACCGTGTCGAGGCCGAGGTCGTTGCTCATCCGGATGATCGCACGGGTGATCGCGGCATCGTTGGCCTCGGTGAGCAGGTCGCTCACGAAGGTGCGATCGATCTTCAGGGTCGTCAGCGGGAAGCGCTTGAGGCTGCTCAGCGAGGCGTAGCCGGTGCCGAAATCGTCGAACGCGATCCGAACGCCCAGGGCGCGCAGGTCCCGGATCGTCCCGAGGGTGCGGTCGTCGTTCTGCAGCACGACCCGCTCGGTGATCTCCAGCTCCAGCGCCTCCGGGGGGACCCGGTGGCGGGCCAGCGCGTCGGAGACCTCGCGGACGAGGTTTCCGGTCTTGAACTGGGCGGAGAACAGGTTCGCCCCAACCCGGAACGGTGGCAGCCCCTGGTCCCGCCAGGCCGCGATCTGCCGGCAGGCGGCATCCAGCACCCAGGCGCCGACCGGGAGCGCCAGCGGGCTCATCTTGATGGCCGGGAGGAACGTGCCGGGCAGGAGCAGGCCGCGCTCCGGGTGCTGCCAGCGGAGCAGGGCCTCGGCGCCGACGAGCCGGCCGCTCGTGAGGCAGATCTGCGGCTGGTAATGCAGCACCAGCTCGTCGCCGTGCAGGGCGCGCAGCAGCGCGTCCTGGGTGTTGCGCAAGGCCGTCGCGGCATGGCGCATCTCGGAGGCGAACATCCGGGCGGAGCCGCCGCCCTCCTGCTTGGCCCGGTACAGCGCGAAATCGGCGCTGGCCAGCAGCTCCTCGCCGTCGCGGCCGTGCTCGGGGGCGAGGGCGAAGCCGATGCTCGCGCCGGCCCGCAGCACGTGCGTCTCGACCACGACCGGGTCGGCCAGCGCGGCCAGGACCGCGGTGGCGCAGGCGCGCGCCGCCAGGGGGTCGCCGGTGCCGGGCAGCAGCACCACGAACTCGTCGCCGCCCAGGCGCGCCATCACGGCCCGGCGCGGCAGCACCGCCGGGATCCGCACCGCGAGCGCCTGCAGGAGCGCATCGCCGACCGCGTGGCCGAGGCTGTCGTTGATCGCCTTGAACCCGTCGAGATCGACCAGCAGCACCGCGGCCGGCTGGCCGCGCCGGTAGAGGTCGTTCAGCAGGGTTTCGAACCGGCGGCGGTTGGTCAGGCCGGTCAGGGCATCCTGGTGGGCGAGGCGGAGCAGGCCGGCCTCACGCCGGCGCCGCTCCGAGATGTCCCGGATGATGGCGCCGAGATTCGGCCCGCCCTCGTCGTGCCAGACCGACAGGGCGATCTCGGCCGGGCATTCCGCACCGTCCTTGCGCCGGACCATCACCTCGATGGTGCGGCCGGCGACCTTGGCCGCGTCGCCCGCGAAGATCCGTTTCAATCCGGCCGTGTGGGCCGCACGCATGCGCTCGGGCACGATCAGATCGAAGGGCTCCCCCAGCATCTCGTCGTGGGTGTAGCCGAACAGCGCGGCGGCGGCCTGGTTGGCGAACCGGATCCGGCCCTCGCGGCTGATCGCCAGCAGCGCCAGCTCGGTGGCGTTGGCGAAGCCCATCATGGACACCCGGGCCAGCTCGCTGCGCCGCAGGGTCATCTGCTGGACCACCAGGGCGGCGAGGTCGGCGAGCGCCCGGCGGTCCCGGGCCGGGAAGTGGCGGCGCGGCACCGTATCGGCCACGCACAGCGCCCCCAGCCGGAAGCCGTCCGCGGTGATCAGCGGGGCGCCGGCGTAGAAGCGGACGAAGGGCGGTCCCACGGCGAGGGGATTGTCGGAGAAGCGCGGATCGCGCCGCGTATCCGGGATGACCAGGAGATCGTCGGACCGGATCGTGTGGGTGCAGAACGAGGCGCCGCGGGCCGTCGGCGCGGGATCGAGACCGACCTGATCGAGGCCCACCTGATCGAGACCGACTTGCGCCTTGATCCATTGATGGTGCTGATCGATCAGCGAGACGTAGGCGATCGGCGCGCGGAACAGCCGTGCCGCCAGCTGGGCGATGGCGTCGAACCGCTCCTCGGGGGCGGTCCCGGCGATCTGGAACGTGCCCAGGGCGTGAAGACGCAGGGTCTCCTGCTCGGCCAGGACGCAGTCCGACGTGGTCGCTGCCGACACCGATTTCGCTCCCGGCCCTTCAGCTCGACCCTAATGGGCGCTGCAGGACACGACTGTAAACAGCGAATCTTATCGTAGGTTTAAATCAGCGGTTGTCGATCTACGGTGATCACCAGCCCGGCCGTAGAAGCAGGGCCGCATGCTGGTATCCATGACATGGCTCCCGGCCGTCTCCGGTCGAGAGCCAGTATCCGGCCGGCCCGTGGCGCGGCGATCCAGTTTGTTTCCGGTCCGATTGCTGCGGGCCGGCTGCGCGAAAGCCTCCCTCTGCGCCGAGCGGCGCGGAGGGAGACCGGGGCTGGCGCTCAGGCGGCCTCGACGGACTTGCGGCTGGTGCTGCGGCCCTTGGCGGGGGCGGACTCGGCCTTCTCGGCCTTGCGGCGGCCGCCGCGGGCCGGCGCGGGCGCCGCGGCAGACTCGACGTCCGGCTCCTTCTCGGATGGCTGGGTGCGGCCGGGCTGGCCGAGACCGAGGCTCTTGGCCAGCGCCGAGCGTTGCGCCGAGTAGTTCGCCGAGGTGGTCGGGTAATCCGCCGGCAGGCCGTACCGCTCGCGGTAGCCCTGCGGATCGAGGCCGTGCTTGGTCAGGTGGCGCTTCAGGGTCTTGTACGACTTGCCGTCGATGAAGCTGACGAGACCATCCGGGCGGATCGACTTGCGGACCTGCGCCGGGGTCGGCCGCTCGACAGTGTCTTCCGCCGCGGTGGAAGGCCCGGAGCCGATCGAATTCAGCGCCTCATGGATGCTCGCGATCAGCGCGGGCAATTCGGTCGGGGGCAGGGAATTGTTGGCGACATAGGCCGCAACGACGTCCACGGTCCGTTCGATATAGTGCGCTTGGGATGCGGACGCTTCTTCGGACATTCTTGCTTTCCTTGAGTTGGATGTGTGTGGGAATGGCGGCTTACTGCGAGTTAAGACAGCCGCAGGAAAAAGCAAGGTGATCCATACAATTCCATGTGATCGATTGAAAGTTCAGGTCTACATCGGCCGGCCAAGGTTACAGGTTGAAGTTGCATTGGCGCCATTATCCAGGCACTTGCGCGGCGCTATATCCTGGCCTGCGCGACGAATGCTGGCACTGGCTGGAAGCGAGGTTTTCGTTGGTGGGAGAGACCGTTACGGCCAAGGTCAGCAGTTCCCGCGGGGGGTCTTGGCGCGACTTTCCCGGCCGTTGACCGGTCTTGCCGCCGCGCCGCAAAATATTTTTGCAGGATCGCCGATCGCCTGTGGGTTCCGGCACCGTTGAGGGCGGGATCCGGGCTCAGGCGAAGGACTTGCGGGGGTCGAACGCGTCGCGCACTGCTTCGCCGGCAAAGACCAGGAGGCTCAGCATCACGGCGATGACCAGGAATCCGGTGAGACCGAGCCACGGCGCGGTCAGGTTGTCCTTACCCTGTGCCAGCAGCTCCCCCAGGGAGGGCGAGCCCGGCGGCAGGCCGAAGCCCAGGAAGTCGAGGGAGGTCAGCGTGGTGATCGAGCCGTTCAGGATGAAGGGCAGGAAGGTCAGCGTCGCCACCATGGCGTTGGGCAGCAGGTGGACCGTCATGATGCGCAGGTTCGACAGGCCGAGCGCCCGCGCGGCCCGGACGTATTCGAAGTTCCGCGCCCGCAGGAACTCCGCGCGCACGACGCTGACCAGCGCCACCCACGAGAACAGCAGCATGATCCCGAGCAGGACGAAGAAGCCGGGGGCGATGAAGGCCGAGATGATGATGATCAGGTAGAGGGTCGGTATCCCGCCCCAGACCTCGATGAACCGCTGGAACGCGAGATCGACCCAGCCGCCGAAATAGCCCTGCACGGCCCCGGCCACGACCCCGATCGCCGAGGAGACCGCGGCCAGGATCAGCCCGAACAGCACCGAGATGCGGAACCCGTAGATCACCCGCGCCAGCACGTCCCGGGTGGTGTTGTCGGTGCCGAGCCAGTGCCACGGGATGTCGGCGCAGGTCGCCCCGCCGAGTTTTTCCGCCACCGGCTTGCACTGGGCGTCCGAGAGCATCCAGGTCGGCGGCGACGGCGAGGGTGTCGGCAAATCCTCGTTGATCGTGTCGTAGGAGAACCGGATCGGCGGCCAGAGCGCCCAGCCGTGCTCGGCGATCTCCTTGCGGATCTCGGGCGACCGGAAATCCGTGACCGCCAGGAAGCCGCCGAACGTCTCCTCGGGGTAGTCCACCAGCACCGGGACCAGCCACTCGCCCTTGTAGGACAGGACGATCGGGCGGTCGTTGGCGATGAACTCGGCGAACAGGCTGAGGACGAACAGCGCCGCGAAGATCAGGAACGACCAGGAACCGAGGCGGTTGCGGCGGAAGGTGTCGAGCCGGCGCCGGTTGAGCGGCGACAGCCAGCCGCGCCCGCCCGAAACAGGGGCCGGCGCGGGAACGGCCTCATCGGGCCGCAGGACGGTCGGCTGGGCGCCCGGCAACGGCACCGTGACGACCTCGCTCTCACCGGCGCGCGCGGTCTCGTTCATGGCCGCGGACCCTGTGGAACCAGAAGATTCTTGAGGACCGGAAGAGCCTTGCTGTGGCAGAGCAAGGTGCCGGATCCAGACGAGACCGGGCAAGGCGCCGGTCTCGTCCCCCGTGCGGGCGAGGGGGCACGGCGCAGCCGGAACGAGCCGACGCGTAAAAACCGCAGATCGGACAGCGAGACGGTCACGGAACGGGGGCTACGACCCTTCGACCCTCGTAAACCCCGGACACCACTCAGGCGTCGAGGCGGGTCGCGGTGCCCTCGATCTCGTTCGGGCGGACGCCGCCGGACCGCTCCATCCAGCGGCGCAGCAGGCGGACATTGCGGCGGTTGGCCTTGAAGGCGGCGTCGAACAGGTCGCCCGCCAGGGGGACGACGCCGAGCAGACCGTCGAAGGCGACGTTCAGCCCCATCCGGGCCACCAGCCAGCGGGGGGCGCCCAGGCGCTTGGCCTCGTAGACGATGAACGAGGAGATCACCATGCCGGCCACGTCGCCGATCACTGGCACGAGCCCGATCAACGCGTCGAACCCGACCCGCCGGTTGATCCCCGGGATCACGAAGGCCGTGTCCATGAAATGCGCCAGCGTCTCCAGCCGGGCGAGGCTGGCCTCGCGGTCGAGATCGGCCGACAGGAACGGCGGCAGGCGCGACGACGCGCTGCCGGGAAAGGTGCTGCCGGGAAAGGTCTTGGCGCCGGCGGAGGGGCCGGTCCGGGAAGCCTGGGAGAAATCCATCGTGGGGATCCGTCGGAGAGCCATCACCGTCAACGAGGTGGCCCCCCCGGGGGATCCCCGCAAGCAAAGCGCCTGCGACCATCATGCCGCACCCCCGGCCACGCCGCGCATCCGCGCGAGGGCGGTGTCCAGGGTGGCGTCGGCCTTGGCGAAGCACAGGCGCACGAGGCTGCGCACCGAGCCGTCCGGGTAGAACGCGCTCACCGGGATCGCGGCGACGCCGTGGCGGGTGACCAGAGCCTCGCAGAAGGCGACGTCGTCGGCGTAGCCGAGCCCGGTGATGTCGATGTTGAGGAACCATGTGGCCTGCGCCGGCAGGACCCGGAAGCCGAGGTCGCGCAGGCCGGAGGCCAGCCGGTCGCGCGAGGCCGCGTAGCCGGCCCGCATGGCCTCGAACCACGGCTCGGGCTTGCCGAGGCCGTACGCCACCGCCTCCTGCAGGTTGGGGGGCGTGGTGAAGGTGAGGAACTGGTGCGCCTTGGCCAGGACCGGCATCAGCCGGGCATCGGCCATCACGAAGCCGACCTTCCAGCCGGTGAGCGAGAAGATCTTTCCCGCCGAGCCGATCTTGACCGTCCGCTCGCGCATCCCGGGCAGCGCCATCAGCGGCCGGTGGCGGGCGCCGTCGAAGACCACGTGCTCCCAGACCTCGTCGCAGATCGCGGTGACGTCGAACCGCGTGCAGTACCGGGCGAGCAGCGCCAGGTCGTCCGGGTCGAACAGGGTCGCGCTGGGGTTCAGCGGATTATTGAGCACCACAACCTTCGTGCGCGGGCCGAACGCGGCGGCCAGCGCCGCCTCGTCGAGCCGGAAGGCCGGCGGCTGCAGGGCCACGATCCGCGGAACGCCGCCCGCCCGCTGCACCAGCGGCAGGTAGGCGTCGTACATCGGCGCGAACAGCACGACCTCGTCGCCGGGCTCGATCAGCGCCAGCAGGGCCCCGGCGAGCGCCTCGGTCGCCCCGGAGGTCACCATCACCTCGGTCTCGGGGTCGAGGGCGAGGTCCTGGTGCCGGGCGTAATGCGCGGCCACGGCCTCGCGCAGGGCCGGCACTCCCATCATCGGCGGATACTGGTTCCAGCCGTCGAGGAGCGCCCGGGCGCCGTGCTCGCGCACGTCCGCGGGGCCGGGATCGTCCGGGAAGCCCTGCCCGAGATTGACCGCGTCGTGGGCCCGGGCGAGCCGCGACATGGTCTCGAACACCGTGGTCGGCAGGGCGGCAAAGACCGGATTCATGCGGTGCGGGACGCCGCTTGGGGCGCAGCAGACAGGCTGGACATCGGCGGGATGTAGCATGGGGTCGGCAGCGTGCGGAATGTGCGCACCCGCACAGACCCATCCATCCGGGCGAACGGCGGGGCTGACGAATGTTGACATTCATCAGTCGTAACGTAGGTTCGTCTCACGGCTGGAGCGGCGCTCTCGCCGGCGGGGCTTTGCCCCCTCGCTCCGTCAGCGAGACGCCGCTCCGGTCCTCTTCGAGGGCCATCGATCTCCGGATCGGTGGCCCTTTCGGCATGTGATCGGTCGCGCGATCTGGTAGCGTGCCGGGCCCACCGGATGCGACCATGCGGACGACGCACGCCCTACGCCTCGCCCTGCTGATCGCCGGCCTGGGCCTCGTCCTCCGGCTCGACCTGCCGGTGGCGCCCGTGGACGCGCCGTTCCGCGCGGTGCTGAAGGCCTATGCGGCGCCGGACCCGTCCGCCGCGGCGCCCAGCAACACGGCTGAAACCTCCGCGCCCTAGTGACGGCACATTGGCCGGGCATCCGATAGGCCCCGGCGATGGAATATGCCGCAGCCGCCGGACACCGTCCGGCCTGGATAGCCGCGTAGGCCGATGCCACCGTCCGGGCCGCCGAAGCGTAGGCGGCCGGAACATGCGCCATGGGGGCGTGCACAGCGAGGGATAGGGTGCCGTCGGTCGCGCAGGCGTCCGGCATGTGCTCTAGTCAGGCATGAACGAGAGTTCACCGATCCGCACCGACACGGCGCGCGCCTACCAGCCGGGCGAGGCGCCGGCGCGCGACGTCCGCACGCGGCGCTTCCGACCGATCCGCTGGCTCGTGATCCTGGCCCTGCTGGCGGGCGCGGGGGCGATCGTTCACCGCTGGTACGAGGCGCGCACCGAGAAGGCCGCCGAGCCGGCCACGGCCCACAAGGGCGGCGGCCGCGGCGGGCGGCATGGCGGCGGCGACATGGCGCAGGCGGTGGGCGTCGCCCCCGTGACGACCGGCGACATGCCGGTGGTGCTCCAGGGCCTCGGCACCGTGACGCCGCTCGCCACCGTGACGGTGAAGTCGCAGATCAGCGGCTACCTGATGGCGGTGAAGTTCCGCGAGGGCCAGACCGTCAAGGCCGGCGACGAGCTCGCCCTGGTCGATTCCCGGCCCTACGAGGCGCTGCTCGCCCAGTATCAGGGCCAGCTCGCCCGCGACCAGGCGCTGCTGCAGAACTCGAAGCTCGATCTGCAGCGCTACCAGACGCTGAACCGGCAGGATTCGATCTCGAAGCAGAACGTCGACACGCAAGCCGCCCTGGTCAAGCAGAACGAGGGCACCGTGGCGGCCGACCAGGCGCTGGTCGACCAGCAGAAGCTCAACATCGCCTACACCCACATCACCGCGCCGGTGGACGGGCGGGTCGGCCTGCGGCAGGTCGATCAGGGCAACTACATCTCGGCCGCCTCCACGGCGATCGTGGTGGTGACCCAGCTCCACCCGATCTCGGTGATCTTCACCCTGCCGGAGGACGACGTGGCCCGGGTGATGCGCCAGGTGCGGGCGGGAGCCAAGCTCGCGGTGCGCGCCTACGACCGGGGCGACGCCCACCAGATCGCGATCGGCACCCTCGACACCGTCGACAACCAGATCGACACGACCACCGGCACGGTGAAGCTGCGGGCGCAGTTCGACAACGCCGACGAGGAGCTGTTCCCGAACCAGTTCGTCAACGCCAAGCTCACCGTCGACACGGTGCGGGCCGCGACGCTGGTGCCGAATTCCGGCCTGCTGCAGGGCACGCCCGGCACCTACGTCTACCTGATGGATGGGGACAGCAAGGTCACGGTCCGGCCGATCAAGACCGGAGAGACCGACGGGACCAACACCGTCGTGGTCTCGGGCCTGAAGCCGGGCGACCGGATCGTCACCGACGGCACCGACCGGCTCAAGGACGGCGCCGAGGTCCGGATCACGGACGGCGCGCAGGCGGCGGGCGCGACCGGCGCGGTCACCGGGGCGGGCGACAAGCCCGGCGGAAAGCCGGCCGCCGGACCGGGCGGGGCGGCCGAGGCCGCCCCTCCGGCAGCGCCGGAGGGCGGCCGCCGGCACGGGCGCCGGTCGGCGCAGTGAGCCCGGCCAGGGCGCGCCTGCCATGAACCCGTCCCGCCTCTTCATCCTTCGTCCGGTCGCCACGACGCTGCTGATGCTGGCGATCCTGATCGTCGGCGGCGTCTCGTACCTGAACCTGCCGGTCTCGGCGCTGCCGGCCGTCGATTACCCGACGATCCAGGTCCAGACCTTCTATCCGGGCGCGAGCCCCGAGGTGATGACCTCCTCGGTCACGGCGCCGCTGGAGCGGCAGTTCGGCCAGCTCGCCAACCTCAACCAGATGACCTCGCAATCCTCGGCGGGCGCCTCGGTCATCACGCTGCAGTTCAACCTCGACCTGCCCCTCGACATCGCCGAGCAGCAGGTCCAGGCGGCGATCAACGCCGCCGGCAACCTGCTCCCCTCGGACCTGCCGGCGCCGCCGATCTACGCCAAGGTCAACCCGGCCGACGCCCCGGTGCTGACCCTGGCCCTCACGTCGAAGACCCTGCCGCTGACCCAGGTGCGCGACCTCGCGGAATCGCGGCTCGCCCAAAAGATCAGCCAGGTGGCCGGCGTCGGCCTGGTCAGCATCTCGGGAGGCCAGCGTCCGGCGATCCGGGTGCGGTTCAACGCCCGGGCGCTCGCCGCCTACGGGCTGAACATCGACGACCTGCGCACCACCATCACCAACCTCAACGTCAACACCCCCAAGGGCTCGATCGACGGGCCGAA
The DNA here is from genome assembly GCF_054818005.1 of Methylobacterium sp. CM6246. NCBI lineage: Bacteria > Pseudomonadati > Pseudomonadota > Alphaproteobacteria > Hyphomicrobiales > Methylobacteriaceae > Methylobacterium > Methylobacterium sp. CM6246. The sequence goes on along the minus strand of NZ_JBTXKY010000001.1, from coordinate 713,092 downwards.
GCAATCCTACGCGATCAACGCCAACGACCAGATCCGCGACCCGAAGGCCTACAACGCGGCGATCATCGCGTATCGCAACGGCGCCCCGGTGATGCTCTCGGAGGTCGCCGACGTGGTCGAGGGGCCGGAGAACACCAAGCTCGGCGCCTGGGCCGACACCACGCCCGCGGTCATCCTGAACATCCAGCGCCAGCCGGGCGCCAACGTCATCGCCACGGTCGACAAGATCAAGGCGCTGCTGCCGCAGATGCAGGCGAGCCTGCCGACCTCCGTCGCGGTGGCGCCGCTCACCGACCGCACCACCACGATCCGGGCCTCCGTGGAGGACGTGCAGTTCGAGCTGGGGCTTGCGATCGCGCTGGTCGTGCTGGTGATCTTCCTGTTCCTGCGCAGCCTGTCGGCGACGCTGATCCCGAGCCTGTCGGTGCCCCTGTCGCTGATCGGCGCCCTGTCGGTGATGGACCTGTACGGCTTCTCCCTCGACAACCTGTCGCTGATGGCCCTGACCATCGCGACCGGCTTCGTGGTCGACGACGCCATCGTGGTGATCGAGAACATCGCCCGCCACGTGGAGGCCGGCGATTCGCCCCTGGAGGCGTCCCTGAAGGGGTCGCGCGAGATCGGCTTCACCATCATCTCGCTCACCGTCTCGCTGATCGCGGTGCTGATCCCGCTGCTGTTCATGGGCGACGTGGTCGGGCGCCTGTTCCACGAATTCGCCATCACGCTGGCCGCAACCATCGTGATCTCCGCGGTCGTGTCGCTGACCCTGGTGCCGATGCTGTGCGCGCGCCTGCTCAAGCACGCGCCCGAGGCCAAAATCCGCCGCCGCGAGGGCGTGTTCGCGCGCGCCGGGCGGCGCGCCACCGACGGTACGATCGCCGCCTACGGCCGGGCGCTCCGGGTGGTGCTGAACCATCAGGGCCTGACCCTGCTGGTGGCGCTGGGCACCCTAGTGCTGACCGTCTACCTGTTCGTGGTTATCCCCAAGGGCTTCTTCCCGGTCCAGGATACCGGGGTGATCCAGGGCATCACGCAGGCGGACCAGTCCGTCTCCTACGCGGCCATGGCCGAGCGCCAGCAGCGGATGGCCGCGCTGATCCTGAAGGACCCGGACGTCGCCAGCCTGTCCTCGTTCATCGGGGTCGACGGCCAGAACGTCACGCTCAATTCCGGCCGGATGCTGATCAACCTCAAGCCGCGCGACCAGCGGACGGACTCGGCCGGCGCGATCATCCGACGGATCACGGAGGCGGCCCGGGCCGAGCCCGGCATGCGCCTGTACATGCAGCCGGTCCAGGACCTGACCATCGACACCGCGGTCTCGGCGACCCAGTACCAGCTCATCCTGGAGACCCCGAACCTCAACGATTTCGAGACCTGGGTTCCGCGCTTCACCGAAGCCCTGGCGAAATCCCCGGTGGTGGCCGACGTCGCGAGCGACCACCAGGCGCAGGGGCTCGCCGCCTACGTCACCATCGACCGTCCCACCGCCGGCCGCTACGGCATCACCCCGGCGACCATCGACAACGCCCTCTACGACGCCTTCGGCCAACGGATCATCTCGACCATCTTCACCCAGTCCAACCAGTACCGGGTGATCCTGGAGGCCGACCCGAACCTGCACACCACCCTGCGCAGCCTCGACACGATCTACCTGCCGTCCTCGACGGCCACCAACGGCCAGGTGCCGCTCTCCGCGGTGGCGCGGATCAGCGAGCGGCGGGCGCCCCTGCTGATCTCGCATCTCGGTCAGTTCCCGGCCACCACGGTGTCGTTCAACCTCGCCCCCGGCGCGGCCCTCGGGCAGGCCGTGGAGGCGATCGAGCAGGCCAAGGCCGCGATCGACCTGCCGCCCTCGTTCCGGGTGGTGCCGCAGGGCTCGGTCTTCGCGTTCCAGTCGGCGCTCAGCAACGAGCTGTTCCTGGTGCTCGCGGCGATCATCACCGTCTACATCGTGCTGGGCGTGCTCTACGAGAGCTTCATCCACCCGATCACGATCCTGTCGACCCTGCCGTCGGCCGGGATCGGGGCGCTGCTCGGCCTGATGCTGTTCGGCCTGTCCCTCGACATCATCGCGGTGATCGGCATCGTGCTCTTGATCGGCATCGTGAAGAAGAACGCGATCATGATGATCGACTTCGCGCTGCAGGCCGAGCGCGAGGACGGGCTCGATCCCCGGGAGGCGATCTTCCAGGCCTGCCTGCTGCGCTTCCGCCCGATCCTGATGACGACGCTGGCCGCCCTGTTCGCGGCGGTGCCGCTGATCCTCGGCACCGGCGTCGGCTCGGAGCTGCGCCAGCCGCTCGGCATCTGTATCGCCGGCGGCCTGATCGTCAGCCAGGTGCTGACCCTGTTCACGACCCCGGTGATCTATCTGGCCTTCGATCGGCTGGAGCGCCGGATCGCCGGGCGGCGGGGGCCCGCCCTCGAAAGCGGCGAGGCGGTACCATGAGGGGCCGGGACGATTCCGCGCCTCTCCCCCCCCCCTCTGCGGGGGAGGGTGGCCCCCGAAGGGGGTCGGGAGAGGGGAGCGACGGTGCAGGATGTGGCTCACTCCGTGCCGACGGGCGCCGCTTCGAAGCGATCTCGCCCCGCCTGCGCACCTTCGCGAAAGGCCAGCGCCGCGAGCGGACCCGTGCGGAGGATCTCTTCTGGCAGCAGGTGCGTGCCGGGCGCTTTCACGGACTCAAGTTCAGACCGCAAGTTCCGATCCCGCCCTATATCGCCGATTTCCTCTGTGCTTCCGCACGATTGATCGTCGAGCTGGACGGTGAACCGCACGAGACCGACGCGCGTCGTCGCCGTGACGCGCAGCGCGATGCGTGGCTGAAAAGCCGGGGCTTCGAGGTCCTGCGCTTCCCGAACGATCTCGTGCTCAGCAATCTCGGTCTGGTCCTCGACAGGGTCGGCGAGGCCGTCGAGGCGCGCGCCCTATCCCTCCCCCCTCTGCGGGGGAGGGTGGCCCCCGAAGGCGGTCGGGAGAGGGGAGCAACGGTGCAGGATCCGGCTATGGCCTTCATAAAGGCTGCGACCCATCCTGAAGCCGCGTCCCCTCTCCCGACCCCTGCTGACGCAGGGGCCACCCTCCCCCGCAGCGGGGGGAGGGAGATGCGCGGAGCCGGTTGCGCCTCTTCCGACAAGCACGCAGCGCTCCGCCAGGACCACCACGGGAGGCACCGCCCGTGAACATCTCCGAGCCGTTCATCCGCCGGCCGGTCGCGACCACGCTGCTCACGATCGGCGTGCTGCTCGCCGGCCTGTTCGCGTTCCTGAAGCTGCCGGTGGCGCCGCTGCCGCAGATCGACTTCCCGGTCATCCTGGTCCAGGCCCAGATGCCGGGCGGCTCGCCCGAGACCATGGCGACCACCGTGGCGGCCCCCCTGGAGCGGCGGCTCGGCGCCATCGCGGACGTCAACGAGATGACGTCCACGAACTCGCTCGGCTCCACCCGGATCGTGCTGCTGTTCGGCCTGAACCGGGACATCGACGGCGCGGCGCGCGACGTCCAGGCGGCGATCAACGCGGCGCGCGCCGACCTGCCGGCCTCGCTCCGGCAGAACCCGACCTACCGGAAGTTCAACCCCGCCGACACGCCGATCATCATTCTCGGCATGACCTCGGACACGCTGACCCGCGGCCAGGTCTACGATTCGGCCGCCACCGTGGTGCAGCAGAAGCTGTCGCAGCTGCCCGGCGTCGGCAACGTCGATATCGGCGGCTCGTCCCTGCCGGCGGTACGGGTGGAGCTCGATCCCACCGCCCTGTTCAACTACGGCATCGGCCTGGAGGGCATCCGGGCGGCGCTCGCCTCGGCCAACGCCAACTCGCCCAAGGGCGAGATCGACGCCGGCGGCCGGCGCTACCAGCTCTACGCCAACGACCAGGGCCGCAAGGCCGAGGATTACCGCGACATCATCGTGGCCTACCGCAACGGCGCCGCGGTGAAGCTCACGGATGTGGGCGAAGTGCTCGACGGCGTCGAGGACAAGCGCAACCTCGGCATCGTCAACGGCAAGGCCGGCGTGCTGCTGTTCGTCTACAAGCAGCCCGGCGCCAACGTGGTCGAGACCATCGACGCGGTGAAGAAGGCGCTGCCGCAGCTCACCGCGGCGCTGCCCGGCGGCATCGACATCAAGCTCACCGGCGACCGCAGCGCCACGATCCGGGCATCGCTCGCGGCCACCGAGGAGACCCTGCTGGTTGCGGTCGGCCTCGTGATCCTGGTGGTGTTCGCCTTCCTGCGCTCCGGCCGGGCGACCCTGATCCCCGCGGTGGCGGTGCCGATCTCGATCATCGGCACCTTCTCGGCGATGTACCTGCTCGGCTACTCGCTCAACATCCTGTCGCTCACGGCCCTGATCATCGGCACCGGCTTCGTGGTCGACGACGCCATCGTGGTGCTGGAGAACGTCCAGCGCCACATCGAGGACGGCAAGTCCCGGTTGCAGGCGGCACTGATCGGCGCCCGGGAGGTCGGCTTCACGGTGATCTCGATGAGCCTGTCGCTCATCGCGGTGTTCCTGCCGATCCTGCTGATGGGCGGCCTGATCGGACGGATCTTCCAGGAATTCTCCGTCACCCTGTCGCTGTCGATCCTGATTTCCTTGGTCCTTTCACTGACCACGACGCCGATGATGTGCGCCCGCCTTTTGCGGGCCGAGGGGCACGGGCGCGCGGCGGGACGCCGGCCGAACATCCTGATCCGCGGCTTGGAGGGCGGCTTCTCCTGGCTGCTCGACGCCTATGCCCGGACTCTGTCGGTGGCGCTCGCCCATCCGCGGCTGGTGCTGCTGAGCCTGCTCGCCACCGTGGGGCTCAACGTCTACCTCTACATCATCGTGCCGAAGGGGTTCTTCCCCGAGCAGGATACCGGCCAGATGATGGGCGGCGTCCAGGCCGACCAGCGCATCTCGTTCCAGTCCATGGAGACCAAGCTCCGGCAGGCCACCACCATCGTGGGCGCGGATCCGGCGGTGGAGAGCGTCGTCGGATTCACGGGCGGCCGCGGCACCAACTCGGCCAACGTGTTCATCGGGCTCAAGCCCATCGGCGAGCGGGCGCCGATCTCGGCCGTCATGGCGCGGCTCCGGCCGAAGCTCGCCCAGGTCGCGGGCGCGCGCCTCTACGTCTTCCCGCGCCAGGACCTGCAGATGGGCGGCCGCCAGAGCTTCGCCCAGTACCAGTACACCCTCCAGGGCGACACCGCCGAGGAGCTGTTCGCCGCCGCCCCGAAGCTGGTCGCCGCCCTCCAGAAGGACCCGACCTTCGCGGACGTCACCTCCGACCAGCAGGAGGGCGGGCTGGAGACCCGGGTGGTGATCGACCGCGCCACCGCGTTCCGGTACGGCATCACCCCGAATAAGATCGACAACACCCTGTACGACGCCTTCGGCCAACGCCAGGTCTCGACCATCTACAACCCCCTGAACCAGTACCACGTCGTGATGGAGATCGCCCCGCGCTACCTGGAATCCCCCGAGACGCTGAAGCAGATCTTCGTCTCGACCTCCGGGGGCAACGCGCCGGGCGCGGCCATCACCAACGCGGTGGCCGGCACCGTCGCGGCGGCGGGCGGCGTCAACACCAACGCGGCCACCGGCACCAGCAGCCCGGGCAGCGGCGCCGCGTCCTCCACGGGGGCCACGACCGCCACGGGGGCGGTCGGCGGCGCGTCCACCGGAGCCGCCGCGGCCGCCACCAGCACGGCCGATGCCGCTTCGAACGCCGCCGCGATCGCCTCCGACTCCGCCCGCAACGCCTCCTCCAACGCCATCGCGGCGAGCAAGGGCGGTGCCTCCTCGAGCGCGCCGGTCTCGGCCGCCAAGGAGACCATGGTGCCGCTCTCGGCCTTCGCCCGGATCGAGCCGGGCAGCGCCCCCGTCCAGGTGAGCCACCAGGGCCTGTTCGTCGCCACGACGATCTCGTTCAACCTCGCACCGGGCAAGAGCCTGTCGGACGCCACCGCGGCGATCGACCGGGCGATGGCGTCCCTGCGGCTGCCGGCGACGATCCACGGCGAGTATGCCGGCGCGGCCAAGAACTACGTGGCTTCGGCCTCGCGCCAGCCGCTGCTGATCCTGGCCGCGATCCTGGCGGTCTACGCGGTGCTGGGCATCCTGTACGAGAGCTTCGTGCACCCGCTGACGATCCTCTCGACCCTGCCGTCGGCCGGCGTCGGCGCGGTGCTGGCCCTGCTGGTGACCGGCACCGAATTCACCATCATCGCGCTGATCGCGGTGTTCCTGCTCATCGGCATCGTGAAGAAGAACGCGATCATGATGATCGACGTGGCGCTGGACGCCGAGCGGACCCGGGGGGCGAATCCCGTGGATGCGATCCGCGAGGCCTGTCTCGTGCGCTTCCGGCCGATCATGATGACCACGCTCGCCGCCATGCTGGGGGCCGTGCCGCTGATCCTGGCCACCGGCGAGGGGGCCGAGCTGCGCCGGCCCCTGGGCATCGCCATCGTGGGCGGATTGATCGTGAGCCAGATCCTGACCCTGTACACCACCCCCGTCGTCTACCTGACCCTCGACCGCCTCCGGCACCGGGTGCTCGCCCGCCGCCGCGGCGCCGGGCCCGGCGGCGCAGCGGCATTGCCGGCCGGAGAGTGATGCGTTCGTTTTCACGTGAAACACCGGCGGCCCCCACGCGCGCGCCTATGTCTTCGGGTTCTGCGGGCTCCCCTCACGCGTCGTCGACCGGTGAGGGGCAGGTCCCCTTTCCCGCACGGGAGGGGGGGACCGCTGTGGCCCGCTCGCTGCTGACGGAAGAGCGTCTTCCTTACGCAGAGGGGGGAGGGAGACGCGCCCGTAGCCTCGGGCTGCGCCATATCCTTCTCCTTCCTCTCATCCCGGCTCTGGCGGGCTGCGTCGTCGGCCCCGACTATGCCCGGCCCTCGGTCGAGACCCCGCTCGCCTACCGGGAGGGCGGCAAGCGGGAGGACAGCGCGGCTGTCGTGGCGGCGCGCAAGAAGGGCTGGCGCGAGGCCCGGCCCAACGACGCGGCGGAGCGCGGCGACTGGTGGCGGGTGTTCAAGGACCCGACCCTCGACCGCCTGATCCGCCTCGTGGATGTCGACAACCAGTCCCTCCGGCAGGCGGTGGCGAATTACCGGCAAGCCCGGGCCCTGGTCGCCTCGGCCCAGGCCGCCCTGTACCCGACCGTTGTCGGCGCCCCGAGCATCACCCGGACCGGCAGCGGCAACACCGCGCGCACCAGCGCCGCGCTGCTCGGACAGGCGAGTTGGGAACTCGACCTGTTCGGCGGCACCCGCCGGAACATCGAGAGCGAGGCGGCGCTGGCCCAAGCCGACGCCGCCACGATCGCCGCGACCCGGCTGACCATCCAGGCCGAGGTCGCGGCCGACTACCTGACCGTGCGCTACGCCGACGCCCTCCAGAGGGTGCTCGACGAGAACGTCGCGAACTTCAAGAAGACGCTCGGCATCACCGAGAACCAGTACGCGGCCGGGGTCGCGGCCCGCTCGGACGTGATCACGGCGCAGACCCAGGTCCAGACCATCGAGGCCCAGGCCATCGCGATCCGGCTGACCCGGGTACAGTACGTCAACGCCATCGCGACCCTGATCGGGCGACCGCCCTCGGAAGTGTCGATCCCGGTGGCCGGCATCGGCCGCAACCCGCCCACCGTGCCGGTCGGGATCCCGTCCGACCTGCTCGAGCGGCGGCCGGATGTTGCCCAGGCCGAGCGCCTGGTTCAGGGCCAGAGCGAGCGGATCGGCGTCGCGGTCGCCGCTTTCTACCCCACGGTGACGATCTCGGCCCAGGGCGGCATCTCGGGTCTGACCCGCAACGGCCTGTTCTCGGCCGCCAACCAGGTCTGGTCGGCGACCGCCGCGGGGACCGAGGTCCTGTTCGACGGCGGCGCCCGCACGGCGGCGGTGCGCTCGGCCGAAGCCGGCTACGACGCGGCGGTGGCCAATTACCGGCAGGTGGTGCTCGCCGCCCTGGCGGAGGTCGAGAACCAGATGGCGGCCCTGCGCATCCTCGGCCTGCAGCAGAGTGCCCAGGACGCGGCGGTCGAATCGTCCCGCAGGGCCGTGGAGATCACCCTCAACGAGTACCGGGCCGGCACGCAGAACTTCACCACGGTGGTGACCGCGCAGGGCCTGCTCGTGAGCAACGAGATCAACGCCCTCCAGGTCCGGCTCAACCGCTTCACCGCGGCGGTCACGCTGATCCGGGCGCTGGGCGGCGGCTGGGACGTCCGCGCCCTGCCGAGCGATGCCGAACTGAAGGGTCCGACCCTGCCGATCGACCGGGGCGGCCAGGCCGTCCGCCCGGACGAGTGAGGCGCACGATCCCGGACCCTGATGTGGGGCTTTGCCCAGGTATCAGGGGCTCCGCGCCCGTGCACCGCCGAAGGGCTGAGCCCTTCGGGATCCCGGATCAGCCGTGTTCCGCGTGTCCCGGGCAGGGCTGCACCTCCACCGTGACGTGGCTCAAACCGCGCACCCCGGCGAGCCGGGCCTTGTAGTGCGCGGGCGGCTGCGGGTTGTCGCTGACGAGCGCGATCACCGCGGCGCGGTGGCCCGGACCGACCTGCCAGAGGTGCAGGTCGCTCACCCGGTCGCCCTCCGTCTCCAGGCGGGCGCGGATGTCGGCCGTTGCGGCCGGGGACGGCCGGGCATCGAGCAGCACGAGGCCCGCCGTGCGCAGGAGGGTCCAGGACCAGGCCAGGATCACCACCGTGCCGACCAGGCCCATGGCCGGATCGAGCCAGGCGAGGCCGAGATAGCGCCCGCCCAGCAGGGCGGCGATCGCCAGGACCGAGGTCAGCGCATCGGCCATCACGTGGATGTAGGCGGCACGGAAGTTGGTGTCGTGGCCGCCATGACCATGACCGCCATGACCATGACCGCCATGGCTGTGGCCGCCCTGGGCGTGGCCGTGATCCCCGTGATCGTCGTGGTCGTCGTGCAGGAGCCAGACGCTGGCGAGGTTCACCACGAGGCCGAGGACGGCGATCGGGATGGCCGACCCGAAGCCGATCGGCGCCGGGTGGAGCAGCCGGACGAGGCTCTCGGCGCCGATCAGCAGGGCGATCAGGCCCAGGATGACCGCGCTGGCGAAGGCCGCCAGATCCCCGAACTTGCCGGTGCCGAAGCTGAATCGCGGATCCTCTGCGTGGCGCCGGGCGAAGCGGTAGGCCAGGGCCGCGATGCCGAGCGCCGCCGCATGGGTCGACATGTGCCAGCCGTCGGCGACCAGCGCCATCGAGCCGTACCAGGTGCCGCCGACGATCTCGACCACCATCGTGGCCGCGGTCAGCGCCACCACCGCCCAGGTCCGGCGCGCGTGCCGGTCATGACGGTCTCCCAGGAACACGTGGCCGTGGCTCCAGGGTTCGAGGGAGTGGGTATGCATGCGCGATTCTCCACCGCTGTCCGATCGCAGCAGCATAGAGAGACGCTGCCGGAACGGGCATTGCTACCGGTGGGTTGTCACGCCGATTTGCTGCAGTGCAGCCCGAAAGGAGCCAGGCATGGCCGAGCAGACGATAGCCCTCAAGGACGATGCGGCCAGCGGCACCAAGCCGGCGCCGCCCTGCACGCTGGTGATCTTCGGGGCCGGCGGCGACCTGACCAAGCGCCTCCTGATGCCCTCGCTCTACAACCTCGCCGGGGCCGGGCTCCTGCCGGAGGGTTTCTCCATCCTGGGCGTCGATCATTCCGACGGCACCGACGAGTCCCTCCGGGACAATCTCACCCAGACCCTGGAGGCGTTCAGCAAGGATCCGACCTCGGAGTTCCACGCCGACCACATCGACCCCAAGAGCTGGGGCTTCATCCGCGACCGGCTGCACTACCTGAAGGGCGATTTCGAGAAGCCCGAGACCTTCGCGGCGGTCAAAGACAAGGTGAAGGGCAGCGCGGTGTTCTACTGCGCGGTGGCGGCCCGGTTCTTCGGCACGATCGTGGACGGCCTCGGCCAGGCCGGCCTGCTCAAGCAGGAGGACGGCGACTTCCGCCGGGTGGTGATCGAGAAGCCGTTCGGCTCGGATCTCGCCTCGGCCCGGGAACTCAACGCCCGGATCCTGAAGCAGGCCGACGAGAGCCAGTTCTACCGCATCGACCACTTCCTGGGTAAGGAGACGGTCCAGTCGATCATGGCGTTCCGCTTCGCCAACGGCCTCCTCGAGCCGGTCTGGCGGCGGGAATACATCGACAGCATCCAGATCACCGCGGCCGAGACCGTGGGCGTCGAGGAGCGCGGCGGCTTCTACGAGCCGACCGGGGCGCTCCGGGACATGGTGCCCAACCACATGTTCCAGCTGCTCTGCATGGTCGCCATGGAGCCGCCGAACTCGTTCGGCGCCGAGGCGGTGCGCTCGGAGAAAGCCAAGCTCGCCCAGGCCGTCCAGCCGATCCCCCCGGAGGACGCGGTGCGCGGCCAGTACACGGCGGGCACCTCCGAGGGGCGCGACGTGCCGGGCTACCGCGACGAGCCGCACGTCGCCAAGGACTCGGTCACCGAGACCTACATCGCCCTCAAGCTCAACATCGAGAACTGGCGCTGGGCCGGCGTGCCGTTCTACGTCCGCACCGGAAAGCGCATGACCGGGCGGCGCACCGAGATCGCCGTGTTGTTCAAGCCGGCCCCGTTCAAGATGTTCGAGGACACCCCGAACGCCGACCTCGGACCCACGGTGATGCGGATCATGATCGACCCGGACCATGGGGTCGGCACCGAGTTCAACGTGAAGGTCCCGGGCCCGGAGATGAAGATCGGCCGGGTGAGCGCCGCGTTCCGCTACAAGGACTTCTTCGCCGACCAGCCGAATGTCGGCTACGAGACCCTGCTGTACGATTGCATGATCGGCGACGCGACCCTGTTCCAGCGGGCCGACAACATCGAGGCCGGCTGGTCGGCGGTGGATCCGCTGCTCCAGGGCTGGCCGCAGGCGGACGTGAAGCCCTATCCGGCCGGCAGCACCGGGCCCAAGGAGGCGGACGACCTCCTGGCCCGGGACGGCCGCCACTGGCTGGGTCTCGACGGCAAGACGGATTGAGGACCGCACAGCCATGCCGGATCCGACGGCCACGTCATCGGATCCGGTCGTTTTCGAGTTGGCCGCGACGTGTCGCCCTCCGACCGTCATGGAGATGTTCCGTCGAACAAAGGGGCGGCGACTTTGGGCGCGGCGACATTCACCTTTCCGGTCGATAAACCCTGACGAATGAATTCTCCCAGGTCGCACAGATCGCGACCATAATGGCGCGAAGCTCCTGCGTGACGTCATGCAGGCATACGTCAGGCCGCAGCGGGACGAGATCGAGCATGACGCTTGGTTGCGCCGGCAGGTTCAGATTGGACTGGATTCTGCCAATAGGGGCCGTGTGATCCCCGCCGAGGGCGTGGAAGCGCGGTTAGCTGCCGGGCGGGCAGCCACACGGCAACGGCTCGATTCCAAGACCAGCGGCTGCCATCGCGCCCGATGAGCGGTTCGCCGAGACGACCGCCCGCTTGGTGGATCGTCCCGCTCTCGGGCGTCCGGGCCGTGTCGCCGGCACACGCGATCTGATCGTCATCGCCGGTACATCATCGTCTACGACGTCGAAGATGTTTCCGTTCGAATGCTCCGGGTCTTGCACGCCGCTCTGCAAGGGCCGCCTCGGTCGCGTTGAGCGTCCGAGACCGAAGCCGATATCCGAAGCGATCTCAGCGTCGCTTGAACGGCAGCATCGCGGCCACGGCGAGCGCGTCGACCCGGTTGTTCAGCGGGTCGCTGGCATGGCCCTTGACCCAATGCCACGCCACCTCGTGGCGGGCGTTGGCCGTGTCGATCCGGCGCCAGAGATCCTCGTTCTTCACCGGCTTCTTGTCGGCGGTGCGCCAGCCCCGGGCCTTCCAGTTGTGGATCCAGCTGGTGATGCCCTGGCGCAGGTACTGCGAGTCCGTGAACAGGTCGACCCGGCAGGGGCGCTTGAGCGCCTCCAGGGACTCGATCGCCGCCAGGATCTCCATGCGGTTGTTGGTGGTGTGCGCCTCGCCGCCCGAGAGCTCCTTCTGGGTATCGCCGAAGATCAGGATCGCGCCCCAGCCGCCCGGGCCTGGATTCCCCGAGCAGGCGCCGTCCGTGTAGATCTTCACCCGCATGGGCTCGGTTGCGGTCTCGGTCGTCTCGGTGCTCATCCGTCCCTCAGGCCTGCCGCCCGTAATCCCGCGCGTCCCGCGCCTGGCGATGGAAGGTGAGCCGACGATCGAACTCCCGCGGGTCCTTGGGCTTCACCAGGGCGCCGGGCGGCACGTTCAGCCAATCGACCAGACGGGTCAGCATGAAGCGGAGCGCGGCGCCCCGGCACAGGATCGGCAGCGCCGCGACCTCGGCGGATTCCAGCGGCCGCACCGCTTCGTAGCCGGCAATCAACGCCGCGGCCATGTCCCGGTGGAAGGTACCGTCGGCCTCGAAGCACCAGGCGTTGAGGCAGACCGCGAGGTCGTACGCGAACGCGTCCGTGCAGGCGAAGTAGAAGTCGATCAGCCCGGAGAGGCTGTCGCCGATGAAGAATACGTTGTCGGTGAACAGATCCGCGTGGATCACCCCGCCCGGCAGGTTCTGGGGCCAGGCGGCTTCCAGCCGTGCGAGGTCGGCGCGGGTGCGCTCCGCCAGGCCCGGCGCCACCGAATCGGCCTGGGCCTCGGCCTGCGCGAAGAGCGGACGCCAGGACGCCACCGACAGGCTGTTCTCGCGCACCATCGCGAAATCGGCGCCGGCCGCGTGCAGCTCGGCGAGGGCCCGGCCGAGTTCCCGGCAATGCCCGACGCCGGGTGTCTTGACCGAGACACCCTCGAGGAAGCTGACGATGGCGGCCGGCCGACCGCAGAGCTCCCCGAGCGCCGTGCCGGCTCGGTCCCGCACAGGCTGCGGACAGGCGAGGCCGCGCGCGGAGAGGTGCTCCATCAGCCCGATGAAGAACGGCAGGTCCCCCGCCCGCACCCGCTTCTCGTAGAGGGTCAGGATGTAGCAGCCCTGGGTGGTCTGCAGGAAGAAATTGGAATTCTCGACACCCTCGGCGATGCCCTTGAAGGAGAGCAGGCTGCCGATGGAATAGGCGGACAGGAACTCGGAGAGCGCCGCGTCGGATACCTCGGTGTAGACGGCCACGTGTTCGCGCTCGGGTTTCTTCTTGGGCGTTTCAGGATCGTCGAAGGATCGCACAGCGACCCGACGGACCCGGTTTTCCGACCCGCTGCCTCATCCTGAGGTGCTGCGGAGCGGCTTCGAAGGAGCGCTCCAGACGGCCGCACGATCCCTGGAGGTCTCCTTCGAGCCCTCCGGTACACCCCATCACCTCGGGATGAAGGGGTTGGACGGGATAGGCCCCCTCCTGGGTCGGGGGCGGGATCCTGGCGCGGCCTACTCGGCCGCTTCGCTGCGCAGCTCGCGCGGCAGCGGGAAGACCATGTCCTCGACCACGGTCGAGACGGTGTCGACGATCACGTCGTAGCGCGCGGCGAAGGCCTCGATGATCTCCTCGACCAGCACCTCGGGGGCCGAGGCGCCGGCGGTGAGGCCGAGCTTGCGGATGCCCTCGAAGGCCGGCCAGTCGATCTCCTCGGCGCGCAGCACGAGGCGGGTGATCGGGCAGCCGACGCGCTCGGCGACCTCGCGCAGGCGCTGGGAGTTCGAGGAGTTCGAGGAGCCGACCACGATCAGGGCGTCCACCAGCGGGGCCACCTGCTTCACCGCCTCCTGGCGGTTGGTGGTGGCGTAGCAGATGTCGTCCTTGTGCGGCCCGGTGATGTTCGGGAACTTCTTCTTGAGCGCTTCGACGATGTGGCGGGTGTCGTCGACCGACAGGGTCGTCTGGGTGACCCAGGCGAGGTTGTTGGGATTCTCGGGCGTCAGGGCCTGGATCTGGTCCAGATCCTCCACCAGGGTGATCGAGCCCTTGGGCAGCTGGCCCATGGTGCCCACCACCTCGGGATGGCCGGAATGGCCGACCAGCAGCACGTGGCGGCCGCGCTTGTGGTGGATCTCGGCCTCGCGGTGGACCTTGGTGACCAGCGGACAGGTGGCGTCGATGGTCGTGAGCCCGCGGGAATCGGCGTTGGCCGGCACGGTCTTGGCCACGCCGTGGGCGGAGAAGATCACCGGGGCGCCGCTGTCGGGTACCTCGTCGAGTTCGCGGACGAACACCGCGCCCTTCCGCTTCAGGCTCTCGACCACGTACTTGTTGTGGACGATCTCATGGCGGACGTAGACGGGCGGCCCGTAGAGGGCGAGAGCCCGCTCGACCACGTCGATGGCCCGCACCACGCCGGCGCAGAAGCCGCGTGGGGCACAGAGCAGGATCTCCAGCGGCGGCTTGCCGGTGGTGCCCTGAGCGGGCGCGAGGGACGCGAGGTCTGCGGTCATGGTGTCGATGTGGCGAGGGCGGGGCTGTCCTGTCAACGGTCCTGGACTGCGAACCGGGCAGGAAGACGACCGCGGAGCGTCCCTGTAGCACGTTTGCCGCGCGTTTTGGACCCGGGGTGCCCGGATCCTCGACCTAGAGCCGGCGGATCCCGGTCACCGCCCCGAAACTGTTCTCCCGGATCCGGGCCACCGCGCCGGCCAGCGGCTCCGCCGCCACCGCCATGTGGTGGCCGTTGGCGTGGATCAGCGTCTCGGAGTCGCGCATCAGCCCGACATGGCCGCGCCAGAACACGAAGTCGCCCCGGCGCAATCCGTCGAGGGCGAGCGGCAGCGCCCGGCCCAGGGCCCGCTCCTGCATGTCGGCGTCGCGCGGGCAGGGGAGGCCGGCGGCGTCGAGGCAGAACTGCACGAGACCCGAGCAATCGAGCCCCAGGCTGGTACGGCCGCCCCAGAGATAGGGAATCCCTGCGAGCCGCTCGGCCGTGGCCGCGTAGTCGGGCTCGTGCTGCGCCAGCGGGGCGCAGTGGCGCGCGAAGACGTAGCCGCCGGGGGTCTCGAAATAGGCCCCGGCCTCGCCGGTGACGACGAGGCGCGCGCCGAGGCTGAGATGGGCGCGCACCGGCCGCTTCAGGTCGGGCTCGGGATACAGGAAGGTGCGCACCGCCGTGACCCTGTGGGTCGGCTCGGGTGCGGCGGGGCCGAGGCAATCGGCCGGCAGGTAGCCGACATAGCCGTCCCGGACGAGTTGCACGAAGGCGAACCCATCCTGTTCGGCGTAGAGGTCCACGGCGTCGCCGAGCAGCGCCTCGGTGTCGAGCCCGGCCTCCGCCGACGGCGCCCGGCGCAACGGCGCCGCCGGCGCCACGACCCGCCGCGGGGCGGCGGCGACGAAGCGCTCCGCCGTGACCAGGCCGCGCAACCGGATGTCGGCGATGTCCGGACGGGCCGGGGTGAGGCGGGGATCGAGTGATTCGGCCATGGCGCGCGAGCCTAGCGCATCGTCCGGGGGACCGGATCCCGGCCGATGCGCGCGGCCTCGGGTTTCCGCTCATCCCGGAGGTTCGGCCCACCCGTCGGCACGAGGCTCCGGACGGTCTCCGCCCGGTCCGGGACGGGGATCGCGATCCCCCCTTGGCACCCCGCGCGGGCCCGCGTTATTATGCCGCAGCGCAGCGCCGACCGGCGCGCGGATGATGTTCGCCCTGTGGAGCGGGGGTAACGGCGTGCCGTATGCGGTATTCCAGCCCAAGACATGTTCCCCGGACGGGCAGCCGCCGATTATGATGCACTGCACAACCGGCGCGGAAGGCGCTATGTCTGTTCGATGATGACCGCGAGTCGCCCCGTGAAGAAGACGCAGAAGAGCTTCGCCGACCTGCCGCCGATCCGCGTGCGCCGCGAGCCGCCCACGGTGAACGAGGCGGTCGCCGCCGCCCAGGACCTGGCCGACGATGTCGAGCAGCAGGTCGAGATCGCCGCGGGCCTGATCGGGCTTCCGGTCGACGAGGTCCGCCCGCACGTCCTGGCGGCCAAGAAGGCCAAGCCGGAGCGGATGCCGGAGCGGATCCTGACCCATGCCAGCCCCAGCCGGGCGCCCCGCACCGTGGTGGTCGAGCGTCGCACCCGCCCGACCGTGGTGATCGAGCGCCGCACCCGTCCGCTTGCCCCGCCGCGCTGACAGGGCCGGCGCCACCCCACCGTGCGGGCGTCGGCGCGGCGGCTTCAGCCCCGCGCGACGCAAAGTCCCCGACCATCAATCTGCGGTCTGGACCGACCAGGTGGCGTGGCGGATGCCCGGCGCCTTGGCGAGATCGGCCGTGACCGCATCCAGCTCGCTCGCCTTGACGGCGCTGGCCGTCAGCGTCGCGACCACGTCGACCGCGCCCCCGCCGCGCTCCTCGACCTCGACGTTGCTGACCGGATAGTTCGCCGCCTCCAGGCGCTCGACCAGCAGGTCCTGGGCGGGGCCGGCCTCGCCGGGCGCGGTGGTCACCTGGACCTCGTAGGTCGCCTCGGTGGAGGATTCGCGGATCGGGGCGCGGTTGATGGCGTTCACCAGGGGCCGGAGCGCCGTGTTGCAGGTCAGCACCGTGACGGTGACGAACACCGCCTCCAGCGGCAGGTCGGCGCCGCAGAACGCCCCCACGGCGGCGGAGCACCACAGGGTGGCGGCCGTGTTGAGGCCGCGCACGTTCATCCCCTCCTTCATGATCACGCCGGCGCCCAGGAAGCCGATGCCGGAGATCACGTAGGCCACCGTGCGGACCCCGCCGTCCGGGCCGGTCAGCCGCATGCCGAGATCGACGAAGGCCGAGGCGCCGATCGCCACCAGCACCGCGGTGCGCAGGCCGGCGGTGCGCTGCCGGTACTGCCGCTCGGCCCCGATCGCCGTGCCGAGCACGAAGGCGACGATCAGGCCGATGGCGGATTTGAATTCCTCGGGGATGGCGGCGTAGCTGGTCATGGCGGTCTCTTGCGAGGCGAGAGGTGACGAAACCGTGACATCATGGCCGGCTCGGCGCGCCGTCCGGGATAGCGGATCCGGGACGGCGCACCAGGCCCTTGGTTTTGCATCACCTTTTCCCGGAATCCGGCAACCGGCCCCCGGGATGACGCTCGGCACGGACCGAAGGCGGAACCGGCCGGGATTGACGGCCCCACCGGGCAGCGGGCACACCGGCCTCAACCTGAGGATCCCTCATGAATACGGGACCCGGGCCGAGGAGACGTGCAGGATGCAGGACACGGCCCCCGTGGCGGGTGTATTTCTCCGCGCCCGAGCGTTCTTCGCATGAGTGACGCCCTCGCCGAACGCCGTCCCGGAGCCGAACCGGACGCGGCCCTGCACGGGCGGGTCCTGGCCCTGCGCGACGGGTTGGAACGCGGCCTGATCGGCAGCGCCGGCCTGGTCGAGCGCCTGCTGATCGGTCTGCTCACCGGCGGCCACCTCCTGATCGAGGGCGCGCCGGGCCTCGCCAAGACCCGCGCGGTCAAGCGGCTGGCCGACGGGCTCGACGGCTCGTTCGCACGCATCCAGTGCACCCCGGACCTGATGCCGGCCGACCTCACCGGCACCACCGTCTGGCGCCAGGACAGCAGCAGCTTCGAGTTCCTGCAGGGACCCCTGTTCCACGCCCTCGTGCTGGTGGACGAGGTCAACCGGGCGCCGCCCAAGGTGCAGTCGGCCCTGCTCGAGGCGATGGCCGAGGGGCAGATCACGGTCTCCGGGCAGACCCACCCGCTCGCCGACCCGTTCATGGTCGTGGCGACCCAGAACCCGATCGAGCATGCCGGCACCTTCCCGCTTCCGGAGGCGCAGCTCGACCGCTTCCTGCTGCACGTCGTGGTCGAGATGCCCGACGAGGCCACCGAGCGGGCGATCCTCGACCTCGTGGAGGGCGAGATGACCCACCATGTCGAGGCCATGCCGGTGCGCCTGTCGCTGGCCGACGTGCGCGCCGCCCGGGAGGCGGCTCTGGCCACCTACGTGTCGCCGGCGCTCAAGGATTACCTGGTCCGCCTGGTGGCGGCGACCCGCACCGATGCGGCGGCGCCGGACCTGCGGGCGATGATCGAGCACCCGGCCTCGCCGCGCGGCACGCTCGCGCTGATGATGGCGGGCAAGGCCCGGGCCTGGCTGCGCGGCCGGGACCACGTCACCCCGGAGGACGTCACCGAACTCGCCCGGGACGCGCTCTCCCACCGCATCGGCCTGACCTGGCGCGCGGCCGCCGAAGGCAAGACCGCCCGCGGCCTGGTCGGCGAGCTGGTGCAGCGGGTCCGGGCGCTCTGAGGGTGTTCGGGTTTCTGAACGCGCGGCGCCCGAGCCCGTCCCCCGCAAGCGGGGACGGGACAGGTGTGGGTTCCGTCCGCATGGCCGAGTCCCGAGAAAACGGCGTCCATCTCTCGGGTGAGGCCCTGATGGGCCTGCGCCACTTGGCCCGGCGGGGCGCGGCGCCGGCGACCCGGACGCTCGCCGGCCTGCCCGGCGGCATCGTCACCAAGCGGCGCGGGCGCGGTTCCGAGCCGGAGGACGTGCGGCTCTGGTCCGAGGGCGACGACCGCCGGTTCATCGACCGCAACGCCACCGCGCGCACCGGGCAGCTGCACGTGCGCACCCATCACGACGAGCGCGACCGCGCCGTGGTGCTGCTCGCCGATTTCCGGCCCTCGATGCTGTTCGGCACCCGCCGGGCCCTGCGCTCGGTGGCCGCCGCCGAGGCCCTGGCGCTGCTCGGCTGGCGGGTGGCGGCCGATGGCGGCCGGGTCGGCCTCGCGGTGGCGGCCTCGGGGGGGCAGACGGTGCTGCGCCCGGCCGGCGGCGAGCGCGCCATGATCGCGGTGACCGGCGCCCTGGCCCAGGCGCATGCGGACGCCCTCGCGGCGGCCGGCGCCGCCGGGTCCGACGCACCCCTGGAGCCGACCCTCGGGCTCGCCCGCAGCCTGCTGCCCGCCGGCGGACACCTGGTCGTCGCCAGCGCCCTCGACGCCCCCGGCCCGGGCTTCGACGAGACGCTGACCCTGCTGGCCGAGCGGGTCGCGATCCGGCTGATCCTGGTGAGCGACGCCTTCGAGCGCGCCCGCCCGCCGGGCTTCTATCCCTTCGCGTTGGCGGATGGCCGGCGCGGCACCGCGCTCCCGACGGCGCTGCCGGGTGAGACCGCCGAGGCGCGGCTGGCCGATTATGCCCGCCGGGGCATCGCGGGGGTGCGCCTCGACGTCGAGGCCGGCCCGGAGGCCTACGCGCCGCTGATGGAGCGCCTCGATGCGGTGCTGTGAGGCTCGGGGCTCGTCCCGACAGATGGGTGCCGGCTTGCGGACCGAGACGAGGCGCAGACGAAACCCTGCCGCGTCGCCGCGTCTCCCACATCCGGGCCCGGCGCGATGAACCCCGTCGAGATCGCCCCGAGCCTCGACCAGCTCCGCGGCCTGCACCTGCCGGGGGGCGCCGCCGGGGCGGTGCAGGGGGAGGTCGTCGCGGCGGCGGCCTTGGGCTTCCTCGCCGCCCTGCTGGTCGGGCTCGTCCGCTACCTGCGCGGACGGGCCCGGGCGAGCCTGCGCCGGGCGGCGCTCGCCGAGCTCGCCGGCACCCGCGGCCTCGATCCGGCTTCCCGTCTCGTGGCGCAGGCGCGCCTGCTGCGCCGCCTCGCCCGGACGCTCGCGGGGGACGCCGCCGCCCGGGAGACCGGCGCGGCCTGGGCCGCCCGCCTCGACACGCTCCTGGCCACCGACTTCTTCACGCGCGGATCCGGCCGGGTCCTGGCCGACGGGCTGTACCGGCGCCAGGAACCCGACCTCGACGGGCTCGACGCCGAGCTGGGACGCCTGATCGGACGGTTGCGGACATGAGCGGCCTCCTCCCCGCCTGGCTCACGGCGCAGCTCTCGGCCTTCGACCTCGCGGCGCCCTGGATCCTGTTCGCCTTGCCGCTACCGCTGCTGGCCGCCCGCCTGCTCCCGGCCGAGACGGAGGGCGGCAGCGGCGCCCTGCTGGTGCCCGGGACCCTGGTCGGCACCGCCCGCTCCGGCGCCGACCTCGCCGCCCGCGGCCGCCGCCGGGCCGCCCTGGTCTGGACCCTCTGGGCCGCCCTGGTGGTGGCGCTCTCCGGGCCCCGCCTGGTGATGCCGGCCGCGGCCCTGCCGGCTTCCGGCCGTGAGATCATGATCGCCATGGACCTGTCCGGCTCGATGGAGCGCCGCGATTTCACGCTGGACGGCGAGACCGTGAACCGGCTCACCGCGGTCAAGCGCGTCGGCACCGACTTCATCCGGCGCCGGGCCGGGGACCGGATCGGCCTCGTGATCTTCGCCGACCAGGCCTACGTCGCCGCCGCCCCGAGCTTCGACACCGCGGCGGTCGCCCGCGCCCTCGACGAGGCGACCATCGGCATCAGCGGCCGTTCCACCGGCATCGGCGACGGCCTCGGACTGGCCCTGCGCCGGCTCGACCCGAAGGACCCCGGGCCGCGTGCCGACGGCCTGGCGGCGCCCTCCGCGAAGGCCGTGATCCTGCTCTCGGACGGCGCCAACAATGCCGGCCAGACCGCCCCCAAGGACGTGGCCGCCCTGGCCAAGGAGCTGGGCATCAGGGTCTACACGATCGCGCTCGGCCCCCGGGACATGGCCGATGCCGACGGCGAGCAGGACGTGGTCGACACCGAGACCCTGCGCGACATGGCCCAGGCCAGCGGCGGCGAAGCGTTCCGGGTCCGCACCACCGAGGATCTCGTCCGGGTCGCCGACGCGATCGACAGGCTGGAGGGCGGCCGCGCCCTCGCGCCCCCCCTGCCGCTGCGCCGGGATTTTTGGCCCTGGCCGGCGGCCCTGGCGCTCGCCGCCGCCGCGGCCCTGCTGGCGACCCGGAGGGGCGTATGATGCGTCCGAATACGGCCTCCCCAACCCACACCCTCTTCCTGAGGTGCCGCGTCGGCGGCCTCGAAGGAGGGCTCCAGCCAGCCGCACGATCCCTGGAAACCTCCTTCGAGGCCTCCGCTGCGCTTCGGCACCTCAGGATGAGGATGTGGGCGGCAGGACAGCCCGCATGAGCGCCCTCGGCGCCTTCGCGTTCCTGCGCCCCTGGTGGTTCCTGGCGATCCCGGTCGTGGCGCTGCTGGCGCTCCGCGCCGCCTGGCGGGCGGCGCCGCTCGGCGATTGGGGGCGGGCGGTCGATCCGGCCCTCATGGCCCATCTCGCCCGCGCCGGAGCCGTGATCGGCGGACGGCGGCAGGCGAACCGGGCCGCCGCCCTGGCCGCCGGGGCGATCGCGCTGGCGCTGACCGGCCCCGCGGTGGAGCGCGCCGATACGGCGACCTTCCGCAATCTCGACGCGACCGTGATCGTCCTGGACCTCTCCCGCTCGGTCACCGAGGGTGGGAACCTCCAGGGCGTCCGCCAGGCCGCCGCCGCGATCGCCGAGGCCGCCGGCACCCGGGCCGTGTCGCTCGTCGTCTATGCCGGCGACGCCTATCTCGCCGCCTCGCCGACCACCGATCGGGACAGCTTCGGCACGACCCTGTTCGCCCTCGATGCCGACACCGTGCCGGACCGCGGCAGCCATCCCGAGCGCGGGCTGGCGCTGGCCCGCCGGACGCTGGCGGAGGCCGACGTCGTCGCGGCGGACGTGGTGCTGATCAGCGACGGCGACGGCATCGGCGAGGCCGCCAACCGGGAAGCCCGCGCTCTGGCCGATCGCGGCTGGCGCCTCCAGGCCCTGTTCGTCCCCGCCGACAAGCCGCTGCCGCCGGGTGCCCCGAAGCCCGACCGGGCCGCCCTCGACGCGCTGGTCCGGGCCGGCGGCGGGGGCGTCGCCGACATCACCGAGCCCGGCCCGGTGCTCGACGCGGTCGGGGCGGGGACCGCCCAGCACCTCGCGGCCGGTGGCTACGGCGTGCTCGCCTACGCGGATCTCGGCCGCTGGCTGCTGCTGCTCGCAGCCCTGCCGGCCCTGGTCCTGTTCCGCAGGAGCGCGTGATGGAGCGGTTCTTGTCCAGGACCGGTCTCGCAGTCCCGATCCGCGCCGGCCTTCCCCCGGGCTGGCGGCGGTTCGCCCGGATGGCCGGGCTGGCGCTGGCCGGCCTCGGGCTCGTGGCTCTGCTCGCCGTCTCGCAGCCCCGCACCGGGTTCGGGCGGCTGCTGATGGCGCTCGGCCTGCCCGGGCTCGCCGCCGACCTGATCGTCGATCCGGCCTGGCGCGCCGCCGCCCTGTACCAGGCCGGCCGCTACGGCGAGGCGATCGCGCTGTTCCGCAACGGCGGAAAACGGGCCCGCTACAACCTCGGCAACGCCCTGGCGCGAGCGGGCGATTTCGAGGGCGCGCTCGCCGCCTACGACGAGGCCCTGCGCTTCGACCCGCGCGACGCCGACGCGCAGGCCAACCGCTCCCTGGTCGCCCGGATGGTCGCCGAGGTGATCGACCGCGGCCCCGGCGGCGGCATCGCCAACGGCACCGCGCAATACGGCGCCCGCTACAACAACACCGCCAACCAGGACCAGAACAACGACATCAACGCCGCCTCCAGCGGCGAGGGCCTGGCCGGCAACAAGGAGTCAAACGCCAGCGCGTCCCTGCCCGGCAACAGCAAGGTCGCCCGCCGCGGCAAGGCCGAGCAGCAATCGATCGACGCCGGCAAGGGCCAGGCCCGGGGCTCGGCCGGCGACGCGGCCGGGCGCGGCCGCACCGGCGGCGGTGCGGCCATGGTCGCGGAGGCGCCCGAGCGCGAGGTCCGCCGGGTGACCAAGAGCTTCGAGGCCCACGAGATCCGCCCCGACCGGCTCTGGCTCCAGACCCTGCCGGACGATCCCGGCCGCTTCCTCAAGCTGCGCCTGCGCGCCGAGCAGACCCGCCGGGTCGAAGCCGGCACCGCCATCCCGGCCGGGAGCAATCCGTGGTAGTGTTTTGGGACTTTTTCCGCCCGCGTCTGACTCCCCTGGCGCGCTGCCGGATGGCCACGTTACCGGATGCGGAGCGGGTCCCCTCTCCCGTACGGAAGAGGGAGCTCGTCGTGGCCTGCGCAACGCGATGTGAGCGTGCAGCAGCCGGCAGCCGGAAGCGACAGAGCCGCCTCCTGCTCCTGGCGCTCGCGCTCCTCGCCCCCCTTCCGGCGCAGGCCGAGATCGAGCCCGGCGACCTGACCCTCACGGTCACCGCGGAGTTCAACGGCAACAGCCCGCCCTTCGCCCGCGAGATGGTGCTGTTGAAGATCCATGGGGTCTACAAGCAGCCGATCCTGCTGGAGGAGGTCGTCCAGCCCACCCTCGCCAACTTCTCCTGGACGCAGCTCGGCCGCGACCATTGGAGCAAGACAAAGCTTCCGGACGGCCAGAGCGCCATCGCGTTCGACCGCACCGTGGCGGTGTTCCCGCACCACGCGGGCGACTTCATCCTCGAGCCCTTCACCCATAAGCTGACGGTCAACGACTTCGGAGAGCGGCGGATCGTCGAGGTGCGCTCGAAGCCGATCCCGTTCCCGGTGGCGGCCTGGACCGCCGCCGGAGGCGGCCCGGACGTCAAGGAACCCTGGTGGCTGCCCGCCCGCGACGTGGCGGTCACCGATTCCTGGAGCCCGGACCCCGAGACCGTGAAGCTCGGCGAGACCACCCGGCGGATCGTCACCTTGGAGGTCCAGGGCATGGTCGCCGAGGGCCTGCCGCCCCGGCCGGTGATGCGCACCCGGGGCATCCTCACCTTCGCCGGCCCGGTCACCCGCGAGACCCTGCTGACGCCCTCCGGGCCGGTGGCCCGGGCGACCTACCAGTGGGACGTGCGGCCCGGCGTGCCCGAGGTGATCCCCCTCGACGCCATCGCGATCCCGTGGTTCGACACCAACACCCGCACCATGCGCGAGGCCGAGATCCCGGCCCGGCAGATCGGCGGCGGCCTGCCCGACCGGGAGGGCGACCGGGCGCCGCCCCCGGTGCCGTCCCCGCTGGTCGCGGCCGCCGCGGCGCTCGCGGCCTTCGGCCTGGGGCTGGCCCTGATCGGGTACGGCGCGGGCCGGCCGCGCCTGCGCCTGTCCGGTACCGCCCGCCGGGCCCTGAACCGGGCCGCCCGCGCGGGCGATCCGACCGGGTTCCGCGCAGCCCTGGAGGCCGCCCGCCGGGAGTCGCCGGAACTCGCCCGGACCTGGCAGGCCCGGCCCGATCTCGCGGCGCGGCTCGCCGCCCTCGACCGGGCGGTGTTCGGCACCGCGGGCGCCCCCGTCCCGGACCTGCCGGCCCTGGCCCGGGCGCTGTCGCGGCCCGAATTCTCGGCGGGCGCGCCCGGTCCGGACCGGTTGGCCCCGCTCGACGGGCCGGCGGCCTGATCCGGGCTTCGGCGGCCCCTGCATAGCGTCCGGGCAGGTACGCTTCTTGTGCAACGGCTCAAGTTCTGAGCACGCATCAATGTTTTGCACCGTCTTGCGGGACCTGATTTCGCTTCGTAGTCTTTGCTATCCCAACAACAAAGACTTGATTCGAAACAACAGGGAGGACGCCATGACACGCGCCAATGACGTCAAGGACCGGTTCCGCGCCCGGCTGCAGGATGCCGACGCCCGCAGCAACGACTTCCGCCGGAAGCTGCTGGAGGAGGGCAACCGCGCCCTCGAGCCGGTGGTCGGCGTCCTGAGCCTGATGGCGGAAGTGCTCAACGAGGAGGACAACGTCCACGGCAGCATCACCGGCCTCGAGGCCAAGATCGACCAGGACAACTTCATCAGCCTGTGCGCCAAGCTGCGCGGGACCGACACCGAGCAGAAGATCAAGATCAAGTACGGCCCCGAGCTCGGCGGCAGCAACACCATCTCGGTCTCGGGCCTCAATCAGCGCTACAACGAGCGCCTGGTCCCGGGCGCGACCGGCGCCGCCCTCGGCCGCAGCGTCGGCAGCGACATCCACCTGGACGAGCATCGCGGGACCGACCTGGCCGAGGTGGTCCGCGAAGTCGTCGAGGATTTCTACGCGGCCCAGATCGAGCAGCGCAGCCACTTCGCCGCCGTGCAGTAACGCGACCGCTGATCGTGCGGCGGGGAGCCGGATTCCCCTCGGCCCCGTCCTCGGCTAATCCTGCCCGGGATGGGGATGGGGCTCCCCGATAACCGCCCGGCCGTCGCCAGGCCGGGCTGATGGCTCCTACCGCACGGGCGGCTCCGGACGTCCGCGGTGGGGCCGCGCGCCCGACGCCGCGAAGCGGACGTGACGGCATCGCCCGACCGAACAGGAAGGGCCGGCATGATCAACACCCTCATCGTCATCCTCGGGGCCGGGCTCGGCGGCGGGGCCCGCCACGGGGTCAACGTCGCGGTCACCCGTCTGCTGCCGGGCTTCGGGTTTCCCCTCGCCACGATCGTCATCAACGTGCTCGGCTCGTTCCTGATGGGCGTGCTGGCCGAGAGCTTCGCCCTGCGCGGGGCGGCCGGACACCCGGCGCGGCTGTTCCTGACCACCGGGGTGCTGGGCGGCTTCACCACCTTCTCGACCTTCTCGCTGGACGCGATCAGCCTATACGAGCGCGGCCATCTGGCCGCCGCGGCCCTCTACGTGACGGTCTCGGTGGCGGCCGGTCTGCTCGGCCTGCTGGCCGGCATCGCCCTGATGCGGACGGTTCTCAGCGGTGGCTGAAAATGGTCATGGTTTCGAAAGGTCTACGACCTTTTTCCGGGTCCAGGGCAGAGCTCTGGTATCCCGGGGCTGCGCCCCAATCCCCGCCAAAGGGCTGAGCCCTTCGGAACCCCGGACTTGCCTCAGTCGGCGATGAACTTCAGGCGGTGGTCGCGGTAGAGGTCGACGATCGCCGCGGCGGTCTCCTCGATCGAGCGACGGGTCACGTCGATGGTCGGCCAGCGGTTCTTGGTGAACAGCCGGCGCGACATGGTGATCTCGTCGGCCACCGCCGAGCGGTCGACATACATCGAGGATTCGTCGGCGTTGAGGCTCGACAGTCGGTTCTGACGGATCTGCACGATCCGCTCGGGCGAGGCGAACAGGCCGACCACCAGGGGCTTGCGCGCCCGCTCGATCGCCGGCGGCAGCGGCATGCCGGGCACCAGCGGCAGGTTCGTGGTCTTGAGCCCGCGGTTGGCGAGGTAGATCGAGGTCGGTGTCTTCGAGGTCCGGCTGACCCCAAGCAGGATCACGTCGGCATCCTCCAGGTCCTCCGGCAGGTTGCCGTCGTCGTGGGCCAGCGTGAAGTTCATCGCGTCGATGCGCTTGAAATACTCCGCGTTGAGCATGTGCTGGGCGCCCGGCCGGGCCGTGGTCTCGGCCCCGAGATAGGCGCGCAGCAGGTCGTGGACCGGCCGCAGCACCGACAGGCAGGGGGAGCTGGTCTCGCGGGCGACCTCTTCGAGCCGCTCGCCCAGGTCGCCGCCCACCAGGGTGTAGAGCACCAGGCCCGGCGCCGCCCGGATCTCCGAGATCACCCGGTCGAGCTGCGCCGCCGAGCGCACCAGCGGATAGACGTGCTCGATCGCCGAGACGCCCTCGTACTGCGCGGCCGCCGCCCGGCCGACGTTGATCAGCGTCTCACCGGTGGAGTCGGACACGAGGTGAAGGTGGAAGTAGCTCCGGCCCATCGGGTCGCCTTCGTCTCGCCGGGGGCGTTATCCACTGCCGGCCGCTAGGGAGTCGATGAGTGTGGATAGGATGCGGCTTCGGGCAGGTCCAGGGCGAAGGGGCCGCGCCTTATCGACTCCGCCGTTCACAGGTACGCCGTCGAGGCGCGCGGAATCCGGGCGCCTGGGAGAATCCGGGACGCAACAGGGGCGCGTACCGGACTCGGCGTTCGCAAGCCGCTGTTGGACTTGGCCGTTCTCGCAACATGGAGCGAATCCTTTAAAGCCTCGTTAACGGCGCGGCGGCGGGGACGGCCTGTGGATCCGATTGCACCATCGTGTTGAGGCCCCCCAATAGAAAAAACAGAGTCCTAGAATCTCTCTTTTCTTTTCGAGAGGGGCCTGTGTGGGGATCCGGCGCGCCTCGACTCGACAGGACGGCCGCTGACGGGCATGCGGAATGACGGGGACGGAATGGGAGCGACGATGACGGGGACGGAGCGCGGGTCCGGAGGCAAGTCCGAGCGGGCGGTGCTGCGCGTCCTCGAGGGCGAGGCGATCGGGCCGCCCCCCGCCTGGATGATGCGCCAGGCCGGCCGCTACCTGCCGGAATACCGGGCGAGCCGGGCCGAGGCCGGGTCCTTCCTCGACCTCTGCTACAGCCCGGACTTCGCCGTCGAGGTGACCCTGCAGCCGATCCGCCGGTTCGGCTTCGACGCGGCGATCCTGTTCTCGGACATCCTGGTCGTCCCCCACGCGCTGGGCCAGGACGTGCGCTTCGTCGAG
Source organism: Methylobacterium sp. CM6246 (assembly GCF_054818005.1). NCBI lineage: Bacteria > Pseudomonadati > Pseudomonadota > Alphaproteobacteria > Hyphomicrobiales > Methylobacteriaceae > Methylobacterium > Methylobacterium sp. CM6246. The sequence goes on along the minus strand of NZ_JBTXKY010000001.1, from coordinate 685,887 downwards.
GGCGAGGGCCCGCGCCTCGATCCCCTAGACGGCCGCGACGCCTTCGGGCGGCTGCGCGAGGCCGGCGATCCGGCGATTTTTTCGCACCTAGCCCCGGTCTTCGAGACGGTGAGGCGGCTGCGTGCCGAACTGCCCGGCGAGACCACCCTGCTCGGCTTCTGCGGCGCGCCCTGGACGGTGGCGAGCTACATGATCGGCGGGCGCGGCACCCCGGACCTCGCCCCCGCCCGGGCGCTGGCCGAGGGCGACACCGCCTTGGTCGACACCCTGATCGACCGCCTCGTGACGGTGCAGACCGAGTATCTCGTCCGCCAGCTCGAGGCCGGCGCCGACGCGGTGCAGATCTTCGAATCCCATGCCGGCACCCTGCCGCGCGCCGTGCCGGCCTCCGAGAATATCGTGGAGCCGGTGGGCGACGTGACCGAGAGCGCCCTGCCGGACGACGCGGCCGTGGACGCCCTGACGCGCTGGTCGCTCCGTCCGATCGCCCGGATGATCGCGGGCGTCCGTGCACGGGTCCCGCACGCCAAGATCATCGTGTTCGCCCGCGGCTCGGGCCTCGACGGCCATGCCCGGGTGGTGCCGGAGACCGGCGCCGACGCCGTGGGCGTGGATTGGGCGGTGGACCTGAAGGCCCTGCGCCGGCACGTGCCGGCCACGATGGTGACCCAGGGCAACCTGCATCCCGATACGCTGATCGCCGGCGGCGACGCCCTCGATGCCGGGGTCGACGCGGTGCTGGAGGCCACCGCCGGCCTGCCGCACATCTTCAACCTCGGCCACGGCATCACCCCGCAGACGCCGGTCGCCCATGTCGAGCGCATGCTCGCGCGGCTGCGCCGGTAGAGCCCGTGCTGTACGAATGGATCAAGGCCGGGCACGTCATCAGCCTGATCGCCTGGATGGCGGGCATGCTCTACCTGCCCCGGCTGTTCGTCTACCACGCGAGCCTGCCGCCGGGCTCGGAGGCGCAATCCGCGACCTTCAAGGTGATGGAGCGGCGCCTGCTCAAGGCGATCATGAACCCGGCCCTGATCGCCACCTGGGCGTTCGGGCTGGTGCTGGCCTGGATGAGCGGCTTCTACGCGAGCCCCTGGCTTCAGGCGAAGTTTGTGCTGGTGCTGGCGATGTCGGGCATCCACGGCTGGCTCGGCCGGATGGTCAAGGATTTCGCCGCCGACCGGAACACCCGCGGGCACAGGTTCTACCGGGTGCTCAACGAGGTGCCGACCCTCCTGCTGATCGGCATCGTCATCCTGGCGGTGGTCAAGCCGGGCTTCTGATCCCGGGATCCTGTGATCCGGGGTCCGTTGCGCCGTCGGGGCCGGAGCCTTTCACCGGCCGGGCCGTTGGGGGCCATGACCAAGCTATTCGCCCTCCTGCTGCCGATGGCGCTCCTCGCCGCCGCCCCCGCCCGGGCCGCGAGCTTCGCCTGCGACAAGGCCGAGACCCCCGACGAGAGGGCGATCTGCGGGCATCTCCCGCTTAACGACATGGATGTCGAGATGGCGACCCGGTTCGCCATCCTGAAGGATGTCCTGCCGATGGGCGGCCAGACCAAGCTGCGCGACGACCAGGAGGACTGGCTCAAGGAGCGCCACGCCTGCGGCGCCGACCTCGCCTGCCTGCGCGGCCTCTACGAGACCCGGTTGAAGGTGCTGCGCGGAGTGCTGGCGGAATTCGCCAAGCAGGGACCGCAATAGAAGCAGGGGCCGCAGCAGACGTTGTGTCGCCGGTTTGACGATCCTCGCACCGCAGGGCCGATCGATCCCGGCGTTCATGCGCGTGCGTGAACTCATCGCCGCCCGACCCAGGGTCTCGTCCGCGGGCGGGAAAATCCTCTCCGGCGTCGGGGTGGCGGGTCGGTTTTGCGGTCGCTCGGCGGGGTGATCCGCCGCCGAGCGGGAGACACGGCCGGTGCAGGCGAGAGTCAGGACGTCCGCGAGCCGGTCGGCACCATGGAGGGCGTTCTAGAGCCGGGCCAGCAGCCGCTCCGCCAGCGGGTTCTCGGCCGCGAAGGCGTAGTCGACCCGCCGGACCGTCACGGCCCGGGCGCCGGCCTCGACCAGGGCGCCCGCGAGCGCGAACACCGCGCCCTCGGGGCAGCGCATCACGATCTCGCCGTCGCCCCCGCGCGGGGCACCGTAGGGCAATTCGGCCTCGTGCAGGCCCGCGATCGTGGCGAGGTCGATCGCGCCGCTCTCCGGCAGGGCCGCCCGGACCTCCCGGGTGGTGCGGGCGCGCTCCTCGGCGGCGATGCGGCCGAGCACGGTGCGCAAAGCCGTCCGCTGGTCCTCGCCCCAGGGCGCCTTCAGCGAGGCGACCAGGTTGGCCTCGGAGCGCAGGATGATGCCGTCGTCTAGCACCTTCAGGGCGTTGGCGCTGAGCGTCGCGCCCGTGGTGGTGATGTCGACCACGATCTCGGCGGAGCCGGCGGCCGGCGCACCCTCGGTGGCCCCCAGGCTCTCGACGATCCGGTAATCGGCCACGCCCTTCTCGGCGAAGAACCGGCGGGTCAGGTTCACGTACTTGGTCGCAACCCGCAGGCGGCGGCCGTGGCGGGTGCGCATCAGCGCCGCGACCTCGTCGAGGTCGGACATCGCCCGCACGTCGATCCAGGCCTGGGGCACCGCCACCACCACGGTGGCGTTGCCGAAGCCGAGCGGGGTCAGGAGTTCGACCTGGCCGCGCACGTCCGGCAGGGTCTCGCGGATCAGGTCTTCGCCGGTCACCCCGAGATGGGCGGCGCCTGAGGCGAGCTGCGCCGCGATCTCCGAGGCCGAGAGGTAGCGGACCTCGACCCCCGGCACGCCGACGAGCTTGCCGCGGTAGTCGCGGGCGCCGGCACCCTGGGCGAGCCGCAGGCCGGCGCGGCCGAAGAACGCGCTGGCGTTCTCCTGGAGGCGTCCCTTGGACGGGACGGCGAGGATCAGCGGCATGGCGCCCGGTTCCGAGGGGGTCATCGGCCGGCTCCCGCCACGCGCTCGACCCAGAAGGTGCAGCCCACCGCGGGCAGGGGCGCCGGGCTGCCGAGATGCCCGAGCAGGCCGTCGTAGCGGCCGCCGCCGACCAGCATCGGGCCGTCGCCCTCGTTCACCTCGAAGATGAAGCCGGTGTAGTAGTCGAGGTTGCGGGCGAAGCCGCCCTGGAAGCGGAACCGCTCGATCGGCAGGCCGCGCGCCGCGATGAAGCCGGTACGCTCCTCGAACAGGTCGAGGGCGGCCGAGAGCGCGTCGTGGCGCAGGCCCGCATCGGCGACCAGCGCCCGCAGGTCGCGTGCGGCGGCGTCCGGATGGCCGGCGATGGCCCGGTAGCGGTCGAGCACGGCGCGGTTCTCGGGGTTGAGCCCGGCCCCGCCATTGGCCTGCGCGGCCGCCTTGCCGAGGAAACGCTCGGCGATCTCGCCGGCGCTGCGCCCACCCACCGCCGAGATGCCCGCGATGGCGAGCACGTCCTCCACGAAGGCGCGCACGCCCCGCGGGTCCTGGCCCTGGATCGCGGCGAGCAGGCCGGCATGGGGATCCTCGGGCCGGGCGCCCTCGCCGCCATTGGTGACGTCGTCGAGGGATCGCCCGGCGGCGAGCGCCCGCAGGGTCCGGCGCTTGGCCGCCGGCGGCACCGCCAGCCCGTCGAGCAGAGCCACGGTCAGACCCATATCGCCGAGCCGCACCGCGGGGTCGGTCCGGCCGAACAGCGCGAGGCCTTCGAGCGCCAGCCCCAGCACCTCGGCATCGGCGGCCGGGGTGTCGGTGCGGCCAATCGATTCGATGCCGGCCTGGAAGAACTCGTCCGGCTCGTCGGCGGCCAACCGGAAGACCGGGCCGCAATAGCTGTAATCGGCCGCCCGGCCATCGGCCTGGGCCCGGTGCAGGCGGCAGACGGGGATCGTGAATTCCGGCCGCAGGCACAGCTCGGTCCCGGCCGCGTCCTGGGTGACGAAGATGCGCCGGCGGATGTCCTCGCCGGACAGTTCCAGGAACGGCTCCACCGGCTGCAGAACCGGCGGCGTCACCGGGTGGTAGCCGGCCGCACTCAGATGCGCGAGCAGGCGCGTCCGCGCCGCGTCGCCCGCCCCCGTCTCACCGGCCTCCGGTCGTGTCATGGTGTCCATCCTCGCGGGCGCTCTGTAGCAACCGCAATCGCGCTTGGCGACACACACGCGCACCCGACCGGCGCGACGGTGTACGCAGGCCTGCCCGGACGGGGCGGGGTGCGTTTCCTCAGAGCGGCCGGGCGCTGCCGAGCCGGGCGCCCCGCGGGCGTCGTCCGGACTTGCGGCGGGTCAGCGTGGCCATGGCGGGGGCACCCGCGATCCCGGCGCTGAGCACCGGAGTGCTGCCGGTCCCCGGGGTGGCGACCGCGGTGGCGCTCGGCAGCCGGTCGGGCACCGAGCGGCCCGCCCAGGCCGAGGCCGGCGCGGCGAGCATCAGCGCGGCCGACAGGATCAGGGTCTTGGCCAGCATCCCCGGGTCTCCCAGCCGGTCCCGTCGCGGGTCCGACCGGGGACAACGCGGCCGGACCCGCCGCGTTCGATGCCGCGAGCGGACCAGCCTCAGCGCGCGCCGTCGACGCGCATACCGGTTCGGCGCAAGCGGGCGCGCTGAACCGGGGAACGGCCCTAAACGGCCGGAAAGTGCCGGGCCAGCACGGCGCGGACCTGCGCCACCATGTCGGCCTCGGGGCAGGAGACCTGCGCCGGGCGCGCGGCCTTCCACTCGGCGTTGCTGCCGATGCTCTCGGCCGCCCGCGCACCCTCGATCAGATCCTTGATCTGGACCTCGCCGGCCAGGCGCTCGTTCGAGCCCTGGATGATCGCCGCCGGGGCGCGGCGCCGGTCGGCATACTTCATCTGCGCCTTCATGCCGGCGGAGCCGAGATAGAGCTCGGCCCGGATGCCGTCGGCCCGCAGCAGCGCGACCAGCCGCTGGTAATCGGCCATGTTCTCGCGGTCGAGGACCAGCACCACCACCGGGCCGGGGGTCTCGGTGCCGGCGAGCAGCGGGCTCTTCACCAGCTGCAACGCCGAGAACAGCCGCGAGACGCCGATGGAGAAGCCGGTGGCCGGCACCGGCTCGGCCCGGAACCGCCCGACCAGGCCGTCGTAGCGGCCGCCGCCGGCCACCGAGCCGAAGCGCACGGTCTGGCCGTCCTCGTTGGTGACCGGGAAGGTCAACTCGGCCTCGTAGACCGGGCCGGTGTAGTATTCGAGCCCGCGCACCACGCTCGGATCGGCGCGGATCACGTCGTGGCCGTAACCGGCGGCGGCGCAGAGCCGCATGATCGCGTGCAATTCGGCGATGCCCTCGCGGCCGGTCTCGGACCCGCCCACCGCCTCGTGCCAGCCGGCGAAGAACTTCTCCCAGAAGGCCATCCGGTCGGCGCCGTCGCCGGCATCGGCCTGGAACGACACGTAGGCCAGGATCCGGGACACCGCATCGGCGTCGAGGCCCGCGCCCTTGGTGAAGTCGCCGCTCTCGTCCTTGCGGCCCGCGCCCAGGAGGTCGCGCACGCCGTCGACGCCGAGCCGGTCGAGCTTGTCGATCGCCCGCAGGACGGTCAGGCGCTGGCCGGCCTTGTCGGGGCCGGCGAGCCCGATCGCCTCCATGACGCCGTCGAGCACCTTGCGGTTGTTGACCTTGACCACGTACTGGCCGCCGAGCCCGAGCCGGTCCAGCGTGTCGGCCATCAGCATGCAGGTCTCGGCATCGGCCGCGACGCTGCCGGCGCCGACGATGTCGGCGTCGAACTGCATGAACTGGCGGAAGCGGCCGGGGCCCGGCTTCTCGTTGCGGAACACGAAGCCGGCGCGGTAGCTGCGGTAGGGTTTCGGCAGCGCGTCGTAGTTCTCGGCCACAAACCGGGCCAGCGGCGCGGTCAGGTCGTAGCGTAGGCTGAGCCAGGCCTCGTCGTCGTCCTGGAACGAGAACACGCCGGCATTCGGCCGGTCGAGGTCGGGCAGGAACTTGCCCAGCGCCTCGGTGTACTCGACGAACGGCGTCTCCAGGGCCTCGAAGCCGTAGAGCTCGAAGCTCTTGCGGATCGTCTCCAGCATCCGCCCCTGCGCGGCGATCTCGTCGGCGCGGCGGTCGACGAAGCCGCGGGGCAGGCGGGGTTTCAGGATTTCGGCCCGGCTCTCGGCCTTCGCGGTTTCGGGCTTGGACATGTGAACGCGTTCGCTTCCCGCGGACCCGGAGCCCGGGTCCGGTGTGAGTCGTCCCCGGCGCGGCGGGGATCCTGGGGCCGGGCTCTAGAGCATGACGGGCGAAAGGGGAATTCGGTTTCCGGCCGGCTCGCTCGGCCGCTCGTGCCGAGCCGCCCTGGAGCATCGTTCCGAAAGGTGGCCGCCGGCTCCCGCCTTCGAGGGCGCTCCTGCGCGTCGCCACGCCCGGGTGAGGGGGCGGGTGGGAACGCCCGTCAAACCGTCGAAGAATTCAGTACGGCGCCGTCAGCTTGATCCAGAGCAGGACCGCCAGGCTGATGACGGCGATCGGCATCTGCAGGGGGCGCAGGCGGGCATGGGCGAGCGGCACCTGCCCGGCGCGCGCCGCGATCGGATCCAGGATCCCGATCGCGGCGTAGCCCAGGATCAGCATGGCCAGCGCCGGCACCGCCTTGCCCATCACGGCCGAGAACAGGCTGAACAGGCCGAGCCCGTACAGGATCAGCATCGTCACGATCTGCGCGAGATGCGGGCCGCCCTCGGTGCGGAAGCTGACGCCCCGGTGGACGCCGGCCAGGAACAGCAGGATCGAGGCGGCGTACAGCAGGGTGAACAGGGCCACGAGGTAATCGAGGGGTTGGCCGTTCAGCCACCAGGTCGCGGCGGCGCCGACCGCGATCGGCACCATCGGGCCGAAGCCGAAGACGAGGTCGAGCCACGGGATCCGGCGCGGCTCGTGCGCGGTGATGGTGCGTCCGGTAGCGTCGTCGCGCATGTCTATGGGGCCGGGCTCTCGGGTTGACGGTTTGCTGCGCTGCGGCGCCGGGACGGGGAACGGCCCCACGGGAACGCGGTTCCGTGCAGAGCGCATTAGCGCCGCCGTGCCGGTTTCGCGAGGTCCGGCGTGCGGAGGCGGTGTTCAACTGATCGTGGCGGGTGGGTTCGGGCCATCGGAATCCGGCCTCCCGAACGACGACGGTCCAGCGCATCGTGCCGGGTACCGGAACCGGCGCGATGCGCTCTAACCTCGAGCAAGAGTGTCTTTTTCCCAAAGCCGGAGGCCACCGGTCGGAACGACGCTTTGGGCTTCAGCGCCGCGCCGCATCCGGGGCGACGTGAATCCGGTGGTTCCTGCGGGGGAGAGCGGTGCGGGTGCAGCAGCCCCGTCCCGCGGCGAGGCGGGCCCGTCGTCACCGATCTCGCGCGCCCCGGACCAATCCCGATCCATCAGCCCCTTGAGTGCAGTGGAAAAACGCGTTACTTTTGCTTTGCCCTCATCACAAGGTCAGCGCCGCAGCGCGCCCGTGAGCCGCGAGGGTCCTGCCGTACACGGTCCAGCCAAGACGATCTTCGGGCCCCTCGCTGTTCCAGCGCGGCCCGCTCTCCGGCGCCCATCCCCCGGGTTGCTTGGCGCAGAACCGGCCCTCCCACCTTCTTCGTCGGTTGCAAGACACCCCATGACGCCACATCCCGACGCCTTCGCCGACCCCCTGGCCGATCCCGAGACCGCGGATGCGGCCGACGCGCCCGCCACCCCGGGGACCGTCGCCGCCCTCGAGGGCGTGCGCGAGGTCAAGCTGTTCGATCTCAAGGCCAAGACGCCGACCGACCTGATTGCGTTCGCCGAGGAGGTCGAGGTCGAGAACGCCTCGACCATGCGCAAGCAGGAGCTGATGTTCGCCATCCTGAAGCAGCTCGCTGCCAAGGAGGTCGAGATCATCGGCGCCGGCACCGTCGAGGTGCTGCAGGACGGCTTCGGCTTCCTGCGCTCGAACGACTCGAACTACCTGCCGGGCCCGGACGACATCTACATCTCGCCGACCCAGATCCGGCGCTTCGGCCTGCGCACCGGCGACACCGTCGAGGGCCCGATCCGCGGCCCCAAGGACGGCGAGCGCTACTTCGCGCTCCTGAAGGTCAACACGATCAACTTCGAGAACCCGGAGAAGATCAAGCACAAGGTCCACTTCGACAACCTGACGCCGCTGTTCCCGACCAAGCGGTTCAAGCTGGAGCTCGAGAATCCGACCAAGAAGGATTTCTCGCCCCGGATCATCGACATCGTCGCGCCGATCGGAAAGGGCCAGCGCGCCCTGATCGTGGCGCCGCCGCGCACCGGCAAGACCGTGCTGATGCAGAACATCGCGCAGTCGATCACCCTCAACCACCCGGAATGCTACCTCATCGTGCTGCTCATCGACGAGCGCCCCGAGGAGGTCACCGACATGATCCGCTCGGTGAAGGGCGAGGTCATCGCCTCGACCTTCGACGAGCCGGCCACCCGCCACGTGCAGGTCGCCGAGATGGTGATCGAGAAGGCCAAGCGCCTGGTGGAGCACGGCCGCGACGTCGTCATCCTGCTCGACTCGATCACCCGGCTCGGCCGCGCCTACAACACCGTGGTGCCGTCCTCCGGCAAGGTGCTGACCGGCGGCGTCGACGCCAACGCCCTGCAGCGGCCCAAGCGCTTCTTCGGTGCCGCCCGCAACATCGAGGAGGGCGGCTCGCTCTCGATCATCGCCACCGCGCTGATCGACACCGGCTCGCGCATGGACGAGGTGATCTTCGAGGAGTTCAAGGGCACCGGCAACTCGGAGATCATCCTGGACCGCAAGGTCTCGGACAAGCGCATCTTCCCGGCGATCGACATCACCCGCTCCGGCACCCGCAAGGAGGAGCTGCTGGTCCCGCCGGACGCCCTCAAGAAGACCTACGTGCTGCGCCGCATCCTGAACCCGATGGGCGTCACCGACGCGATCGAGTTCCTCATGGACAAGCTGCGCCAGACCAAGAGCAACGGCGACTTCTTCGACTCGATGAACACCTGATCGGGTCCCGGACCCTGTCTCGAGGGCTCCGGTCCTGAATCCCACCAAAGGGCTCGGCCCTTTGGAAACGAAAGGTCGGCGTTGACCTTCTCCTAACCGGCCGCTGCCATGGTCGGCCCTGGGAGCCAGGTTGCGTATCGGCTCCGCGACAGCCCCGCCGGCCGGTTCATCCCGGCGGCGGGGCTCGTCGCAGCCTTGCTTCGCAAGCGCGATCCGTGACACTGGCGCGATGCCCCGCTCGCCCTGGCTCCGTCCGGACCCGCTCCTCCTCGCCTCCACCAGCCCGACCCGACGCCTCCTGCTGGAGAGCGCGGCCCTGCCGGTCGAGACCGCCGCCCCCGATGTCGACGAGCGCGCGGTCGAGGCGTCGAGCCAGGACCTGTCGCCGCCCGACCTCGCGCTGCGCCTCGCCCGCGCCAAGGCCGACGCGGTGGCCGCCCGCCATCCCGGTCGGGTCGTCCTCGGCGCCGACCAGGTGCTCGAGCTCGACGGCACGGTCTTCCACAAGCCCCGGGATGCCGACGAGGCCCGGGCCCAGCTCGCCCGCCTGGCCGGCCGCACCCACGCCCTGCATTCCGCGGTGGCGCTGGCCGGCGCCCTCGACGACGGCTTCGTGGAGACCGCCCGGCTGACGATCCGCCCCCTCGATGCCCGGGCGATCGCGGCCTATGTGGCGTGTGCCGGCGAGGACAGGGTCCGCGCCAGCGTCGGCGGCTACCAGCTCGAAGGACCGGGCATCCACCTGTTCGAATCGGTCGCCGGCGACCACAGCACCGTGTTGGGCCTGCCGCTGCTGCCGCTGCTCACGCGCTTGCGTGACGCCGGTTACCTGGATTTCTAGAGCATCGTTCCGAAAGGCGGCCGCCTTTCGGAAAAAGTCGATGCGCCGGGCCAGGCTGGGTTTCCAAAGGGCTCAGCCCTTTGGCAGGGTTCCGGGGCGGAGCCCGGAGCCTTGCGGGGCACCGCCCCGGAACCCGCAAAAGGCCCCGGACCTTTTGAAACCATGATCCAACGGAGCACCGTCTTGGCCGGGCACGATCATTCCCACGGATCCCATTCCCACGGCGGCCACGGGGGCCATGGCGGCCACGCTCACGCGCCGAAGAATTTCGGGCCGGCCTTCGCGATCGGGATCGTGCTCAACACCGGTTTCGTGGTGGTCGAGGCGGCCTACGGCTATCTCAGCAACTCGATGTCCCTGATGGCCGATGCCGGCCACAACCTCTCGGACGTGCTGGGCCTGGGCGCCGCCTGGATCGCCGCCATCCTGGTGCGCCGCCGGGCCAGCGCCCGCTTCACCTACGGCTATCGCGGCTCGTCGATCCTGGCGGCCCTGTTCAACGCGGTGTTCCTGCTGATCGCCATGGGGGCGGTGATCTGGGAGGCCCTGGTCCGGCTGGTCCATCCGGAGCCGGTGGCCGGGACCATCGTGATGGTGGTGGCCGCCATCGGGATCCTGATCAACGGCGTCACCGCCTGGCTGTTCGCCAGCGGCGCCAAGGGCGACATCAACATCCGCGGCGCCTTCCTGCACATGGCGGCCGACGCCGCGATCTCGGCCGGGGTCGTGGTCGCCGGCCTGGTGATCCAGCTCACCGGGCTCAGTTGGCTCGATCCCGCGGTCAGCCTCGCCATCGCGGGCCTCGTGGTCTGGGCGACCTGGGGGCTCCTGCGCGACAGCGTGGCGATGTCGCTGGACGCGGTGCCGCCGGAGATCTCCCCGGAGGCGGTGACCGGCTTCCTGCGCGAGCGTCCCGGCGTGGTCGACCTCCACGACCTGCACATCTGGCCGATGAGCACCACCAGCGTCGCCCTGACGGTCCACCTGGTGATCGCCGAGGATCACCCGGCGCACCGGATGCCCGGCAACGGCTTCCTGGCGGAGACCACCGAGGGCCTGCGGACGCGCTTCGGCATCGGCCACGTCACGATGCAGATCGAGGCGGCCGGCGGCCCGGCCTGCCGGCTCGCCGAGGCGTGCGCCGCGTGAGCGCGGCCCCGATCCCCCGGGCCTTCGTGGTCGGCCACCCGATCGCGCATTCGCGCTCGCCGCTGATCCACGGCTACTGGCTCGGCCAGCACGGCATCCCGGGCTCCTACGAGCGCCTGGACGTCGCCCCGGCGGCGTTCCCGGACTTCCTCCGGGCGCTGCCGGATTCCGGTTTCCGGGGCGGCAACGTCACGATCCCCCACAAGGAGGCGGCCTTCGCGCTGGCCGACACCCTGACGCCGCGGGCGAAAACGATCGGCGCGGTGAACACCTTGGTGGTCGAGCCCGACGGTCGGATCCGCGGCGACAACACCGATGCGCCGGGCTTCTGCGCCCATCTCGACCACAGCCTCGGGGCCGGATGGCCGGAGCGGGCCGGCGGCACGGCCGTGGTGCTGGGCGCCGGCGGCGCGGCCCGGGCGATCGTGGTCGGCCTCGCCGAGAACGGTGTCCGCCGGATCCTGATTGCCAACCGCACCCGCACCCGCGCCGAGACCCTGGCGGCCCTGGCACCAGGGGTGGGCGCGGCGCTCGACTGGAACGACCTGCCCGACGCGCTGGCCGGGGCGGGGCTCGTGGTCAACACCACCTCGCTCGGCATGAAGGGGCAGCCACCCCTCGACCTCGACCTCACCCCGCTGCCGGCAACCGCCGCGGTGGCCGACATCGTCTATGCCCCGCTGGAGACGGACCTGCTCGCGGCGGCGCGGCGGCGCGGGCTGGCCGCGGTCGACGGTCTCGGCATGCTGCTGCACCAGGCGGTGCCGGGCTTCGAGGCCTGGTTCGGCCTGCGCCCGGCCGTCACCCCGGGCCTGCGCGACCGGATCGTGGCGGATCTCGCCGGATGACGCAGGGGCGCCCCGCCAGCCGTCCCGTCATCCTCGGCCTGACCGGCTCGATCGGCATGGGCAAGTCGGCCACCGCCACGATGTTTTCGGCGCTCGGCGTGCCGGTCCACGATGCCGACGCCGCCGTCCATGCCCTCTACGGCCCGGGCGGCGAGGCCGCCGCGGCGATAGGGGCCGCCTTTCCCGGCGTGCTCGACCCGCAGGGCGGCGTCGACCGTGCCCGCCTGCGCGACGCGGTGCTCGGCAACGCCGACCGGATGGCGGCGCTCGAACGCCTCGTCCATCCGCTGGTCCGGGCGGCCAGCACGGCGTTCCTGGCCCGGCACGCGGCCGCGCCGCTGGTCGTCCTCGACATCCCGCTGCTCTACGAGACCGGGGGCGAGGGCCGCTGCGACGCGGTCGCGGTGGTCAGCGCCCCCCCCGAGGTGCAGCGCGCCCGGGTGCTGGCCCGTCCCGGCATGACCGCCGACGCCTTCGAGGCGATCCGCGCCAAGCAGATGCCCGACGCCGAGAAGCGGGCCCGGGCCGATTTCGTCATCGACACCAGCCGGGGCTTTCCCGCCGCCGAGGCCGAGGTGGCCCGGATCGTGGCCGCGCTGACGGAGCGCGGTGCGTCGGGACACCCGGCCCACCGGTGACACGGCCCCGCGACGGCATATCTCCCGGTCGATGATCCGGACGCGGGATGGACGACGATGCGGTGTCTCGAACAGATCGGTGAGGCCGCAGGAGCCCGCGCCGTCGCGTCCAGGATCCTCGTCGCGGCGCTGATCCTGCCGCTGCTCGCGGCCGGTCCGGCCCAGGCGTACTATGGCGGTGCCTGCCCGCCGCCGAAGAAACTCGCGGCCGGCGCCTGCGTCACCGCCTGCCCGGGCGGGTACGAGGATCGCGGGCGCGACTGCGTGTACCGCAACCAGTCCCGCTGACCATTCTGTCCTACCCATCGCCCATGAGGCTGACGCCTCCTGGGCCCCGGGCCCCGGGCGTCGGCGACCGAGGGCCGTGACGAGTCGAGGCTTCCGGCCGTCGGTCTCACACCCACCCGATCCGCGCGAAAAACCCCGCGATCTCGGCCGCGGCCCGGTCGGGATCCTCCCGGTGGGGGAAGTGGCCGACATCCGGGAACGGCGCCAAATCGAGGTTCGAGAACGTCTCACCGAGGTGGTCGGTCCAGGCATAGGGGAAGATCGGGTCGTGCTCCGCCCAGCGCACGCAGGTCGGCACGGCGATCGGCGGCAGGGGCGGGGCCTCGCCCTTCAGCATCGCGATCCGACCGGCATGGGCCGCCCGGTAATGCGCGAAGCCGCCCGCGAGGTTTCCGGGCTTCCAGAACGTGTCCGTGAAGGCGTCCAGCACGGGATCGAACGCGTCCTTGCGGTGCGACCAGTGCCGCAGGAAGTGGCCGATATAGGCAGCGCAGCTCTCGCGGCTCGCGCCGACCAGCGCCAAGGCCAGGTCCATCTGGTTGAAGGACTGGTACCAGATCTCGCTGAGCCGGTCCGGCTCCCCGAGGCGGGGCCCGATCCCGGGATAGACGAAGTCGAACAGGAACAGGCCGGCGCATCGTTCCGGGTGGGCGCGGGCGAGCGCCTGGATCACGGCCCCGCCGACATCGTGGCCGACGATGCCGGCGCGTTCGAGGCCGAGCGCGTCCAGCAGCGCCGCCATGTCGGCGGCCTGCTCGGGTGGTCCGAAGGCGCCCCCGGGCTTGTCGCTGTCGCCGAAGCCGCGCAGGTCCGGGGCGATCAGGGTGTGGCGCGCCCTGAGCCGCGCCATCACGGGCTCCCAGGTCAGCCAGAATTCCGGCCAGCCGTGGAGCAGAAGCAGCGGCGTGCCCGTGCCGCAGCGCGCGACATGCAGGTCCGCGCCGTTTACCCGGATCGTCAGGTGCTCGATGCCGTCCATCGTCCCTCCATCACGGCCCGGCGCGCCAGCATCTTCGCCTGCAGGCGGCTGCGCCGGGCGGCGATCACCGTGCCGTTGATCTCGCCGCCGAACAGGAACATCGCGGCCAGCCAGTACAGGAACACCAGGAACACCATCGCGGTGGCCAGGCCCCCGTAGGTCGACGCGTAGGCGTTCGAGAAGCGGTCGAGATAATAGCCGAAGCCGAGGCCGGCGAAGAACCACAGGACCAGCGTCACCGCGATCCCCGGCAGCACCGACAGGATCGAGCGCCGGCCGGCGGCCACGAACTTGTGGGCGATGATCAGCACCACCGCGAGCAGCAGTGCCGTGACGGCGATCCGCCCGATCGCCACCGTGAGGCTCAAGGGCTCCAGCCCGGGCGCGACCAGCACGACGTTGCGCCAGATCAGCGGACCCAGCACCACCAGCAGCGCGAAGGCCAGCATCGCGAAGGCGCCGCAGATCACGTAGCCGATCGATTCGAGCCTGGTCAGCCACCACGGCCGGCTCTCCCGCAACCCGTAGGCGCGGTTGAGGCCGACCCGCAGGCTCTCGACACCGGAGGACGAGAAGTACAGGGCGAACAGGGCGCCCAGCGTCAGCACGCCGCTGCGCTGCTCGGTGAGCACCCGGTGGACCTCGCCGACGATCGGCTTGGCGATCTCCCGGGGCCAGGCGTCGAAGATCAGGACGCCGGCCTCGTCGGCGAGCGACTGCGTGCCGAACAGGCCGGCCAGCGCCGCGAGCAGGATCAGGAACGGGAACAGGGAGGTCAGGGTCGAGAGCGCGATGTGGCTGGCGATCGCCCACCCGTCATGGGAGACGAAGCGCTGTGCCGCGAGGCCCGAGACCTGAAATCCGTTGCGGAGTGCGTTCACGGGTGTCCAACGATCCTCGTGGCCGGGCCGCCGATGAAGGACGCCCGGGCCGGCCCGTCAACGCCGCCCGACCGGTCCCGTTCGCAGTCCCACTGCCGGCCCCATCCCTGGGCCCGTTCCAGGCCCCGTTCCAGACCCCTTGCGCGGTCCCTTGCGCGGTCCCTTGCGCGGCCCGGACATGCGGGTCTCGGGGCCACCCGTGCGGGCCGATCGGATCGCGGGAGCCGGCGGGCCCGATTTCTGTTGCGACTCGCTTACCCGATGCGCCTTGATACAGCCATGCTTACGTCCGCTCCACGTCCGGCGCTCGCCGCCGGAGCCCTGCCGGTCCTGTTCGTTCCGATCTGGGCGACCGGCTTTATCTCCGCCCGGGCGGTGATCCCGCACGCCGATCCGCTGGGCTTCACGGCGGTCCGGTTCACCGGGGTCGCCCTGGTGCTGGCGCTGATCGCCGTGGCGTCCCGGGCGCGCTGGCCCGGGACCCGGGCGGGCTGGCGCGATCCGATGGTGGCCGGCTTCCTGATGCAGGGGATCTACCTGTCGGGGGTGTTCTGGGCGGTGAGCCGGGGGCTGCCGGCCGGGATCGCCGCCCTGGTCGGCAGCCTGCAGCCGCTGCTGACCGCGCTGCTGGCGGGTCCGCTGCTCGGCGAGCGGGTCGGCGGCCGGCGGGCGCTCGGGATCCTGCTGGGCTTTGCCGGTGCCGGCCTGGTGCTCGCGCCGAAGCTCGGCGCCGCCGACCCGTCCGGGATCCCGCCGGTGGCCCTTGCGGTCAGCCTCGTGGCGGTCCTGGCCCTGACGCTGGGCACCCTCTGGCAGAAGCGCACCGGCGGCGGCGGCGACCTCCTGGCCAACGCGACGCTGCAATTCGTGGGCGGGATGGCCTGCGCGATCCCGCTGGCGCTCGCCTTCGGCCATGCGACGATCGACCCCGTGGCGCCGCTCTGGCTCGGGCTCGCCTGGGCGATCCTGGTCAACTCGGTGGCCGGGATCCTGCTGCTGCTGGCGCTGATCCGGCAGGGCGCGGTGGCGGGCGTCGCGGCCCTGTTCTTCCTGGTACCGCCGGTGGCGGCTGTGCTGGGCTACCTGCTGTTCGGCGAGGTGCTCACCGCCGTGCAGGGCGCCGGGATGGCGGTGGCGGCGGTGGGCGTCGCGGTGGCGAGCCGGGCCTGAATCGTCCGACCTGCGACCGAAGGCCCGGAAACCCTTCACGGCCTCGCGGCTTGATGCGCGGGCCGTTCCGGCCCCGCACCGTGCGAGGCGAGAATGAACCAGGACAAGCCCCGCGAGATCCGCCTCGCCCTCGATGCGATCCCCCTCGGCGGCAAGGCCGAGGGCAAGGCGGGTGAGGACGCGGTGCTGTTCGTGCGCGACGCGGATGGCGTGCGCGCCTTCCAGGCCAAGTGCCCGCATCTCGGAGCTCCGCTCGCCAAGGGCGAGATCTGCGGCAGCCGACTCTACTGCCCGTGGCACAAGGCGGCCTTCGCGATCGCCGACGGCAGCGTCGAGGAACCGCCGGCCCTCGAATCGCTCACCCGCTACCCCGTCCGGATCGAGGGCGGCGAGGCGGTGGCGACGCTGACCCCCGAGCCCGCCCCGGCCAAGCGCGCCGGGACGACCGTCGGGGCGGTCCTGATCGTCGGGACCGGTGCGGCGGCGGTCGCCTGCGTCACCACGCTCCGGCGCGAGGGCTTTTCCGGCACGATCACCATGATCGGCCACGAGGTCCAGGAGCCCTACGACCGGACCAAGCTCTCCAAGCAGTTCCTGGCGAAGCCGACGCCCCCCGAGGCGATGCTGCTGGAGCCGGATTTCGCCGCCGCACATCGGGTCGAGCGGATCGCGGCCGAGGCAACCCGGATCGACCCGGCGACCCGGAGCGTCACCCTGGCGGATGGTCGGGTTCTCACCGGCGACGCGCTGTTGATCGCCACGGGCAGCCGCGCGGTGAGGCCGGATTTCGAGGGGGTTGACCGCGACGGGGTCATGACGCTCCGCAGCCTCGACGACGCGGTGCGGCTCAGCGACGCGGCGGAGCAGGCCAGGCGCGTGGTGGTGATCGGGGCGGGCTTCATCGGCCTGGAGGCGGCGGCCTTCCTGACCAAGCGCGGCCTGTCCGTCACCGTCCTGTCGCGTGAGGAGATCCCCTTCGCCAAGCGCTTCGGCGAGGCGGTGGGGACAGCGCTGAAACGCTACCATGCCGGCAACGGCGTGACCTTCGTGACGGGATGCGTCGCGCGGATCGTCGGCGATGAATCCGTCGCGGCGGTCGAGATCGAGGACGGCACACGGCTGCCCGCCGATCTCGTGGTGATCGGCGCCGGCGCTGCGCCGGAGACCGCGATCGTCGCCGGAGCGGAGCCGGACGCGCAGGGGGGCCTCGCCGTCGGCACCGACCTCAAGCTCGCCGACGGGGTCTGGGTCGCGGGCGACATCGCGGCCTTCCCAGAGCATGGCAGCCGGCTCACCGCCCGCATCGAGCACTGGCGGCTCGCGCAGCAGCACGGCACCCACGTGGCGAGGGCGATCCTCGGAGCGACGGATGCGTTCTCCGGCACGCCGTTCTTCTGGAGCAATCAAGGGGACAAGCGCCTGGATTACGGCGGCTACGCGCCGGATTTCGACCGGGTCATCCTGCAGGGCGATCCGGCGGCGCTGGACTTCATCGCCTACTATGTCCGCGAGAACCGGGCGGTGGCAGCCTGCAGCATCGGGCGCAACCCGGCCTTCACGGCGTTCCTGCACCTGCTCGGCGAGGACCGCGTGCCGAGCCCGGAAGCGATTGAGGCCGGCGCGGATCTCCCCGCCCTGGCGTGATGCTTGTTTCGCCGCGGGCCCTCGGGGGACGCGCGTCGAAGAGACCCAGGACGGGCGAGGCCGCTTGGCGTAGCGATACCAGATCAGGTCGCCGTCACGCGGACGGAACCAGTTCCGGCGGCTCCATCTTTCGGTAGAACGCCGCCCGCCGTCCGAGAAGCTGGGCCATCCTGGGAGGCATCATGAATTCCATCGTCGTCGTGGCCCTGATCTGTGCCGCCTCCGTCCAGACTCCGGATTGTTCGCGCGAGACCGCCTTGGACGTGATCACCGGCCCGGCCCACACGCTTCAAGAATGCCTGATCCAGGGACCCGTGCTGGCGGCCAATGCCGGTTTCAAGGGCGAGGACGGCGCCTATGTGAAGACCCGCTGCGAACAGAAGCACTGAACCGGACGCGTTCCCGACGGACAGGCCCGCGGATGATCAGTCTCCAGCGCGGGGCCCCGTCTCGGGCCGGGCCGGCTTGAACTGCGAAGGGCTGCGCGTCGAGCGGTCCACCGCCGTCTTCAACTTGAGTTCAAGACGCGGCAAATGAAATCTGCTTCGGCCCCGGCGCCGGACGGGTTAGAAGTCATGATCCAATAAAACGCCACGCGAGCCAAAACCATGTCCGCATCCCCCGTTATCCAGACCGAGCCGCAGGACGTCGTCAGCCTCGTCAAGGCAGCCGGCGAGAGCGCGAAGGCCCTCCTGTCGGAAGCCACGCGCCGGGTCCGCACGCGCATCCTCGGGACGGACGGGCGGATCGATGCCGGCAAGCTCGAGGCGCAGCAGCATGCCGCCCACGGGCTCGCGTGGCTCGCGACCTACGCGGAGGCGGTGGCCGAACTCGGCGGCTATGCCGAGCGTCTCCAGGCCGAGGGCCGGTTCGGCGAGACCGAGACGCTGCTCGTGCGGATCGGCGCGGGCGAGTACCTCGACCAGCTGTTCTCCGGCATCCCGATGAGCCAGGGCGAGATGGTCCGCCCGGTCGGCTCGCTGGGCCTGTCGGCCAAGGAAGTCGCGCAGTACCGCACCGACGCGGTCGAGACCCTGATCGCCGAGGGCAACACCCTGGAGCACCGCGCCGCCCTGGTGGCGCTGATGCGTGAGGGCGGCGGCTCCGCCACGGTGGGTGCCTCGGGCCTCGACGAGGACATGGAGGCGATCCGCTCCGAGATGCGCCGCTTCGGCAAGGCCGAGGTGGTCGAGCAGGCGCATGAGTGGCACCTGAAGAACGAATACATCCCCATGGAGGTCGTCACCAAGATGGCCGAGCTGGGCGTGTTCGGCCTGACCATCCCGGAGGAATACGGCGGCATGGGCCTGCCCAAGACCGCGATGTGCGTGGTCTCGGAGGAGCTGTCCCGGGCCTATATCGGCGTCGGCTCGCTCGGCACCCGCTCGGAGATCGCCGCCGAACTGATCCTGTGCGGCGGCACCGAGGAGCAGAAGCACCGCTTCCTGCCCAAGATCGCCTCGGGCGATATTTTGCCGACCGCCGTGTTCACCGAGCCGAATACCGGCTCGGACCTTGCCTCGCTTCGCACCAAGGCGGTGAAGGAGGGCGAGGTCTGGAAGATAACCGGCAACAAGACCTGGATCACCCACCCGGTCCGGGCCGACATCATGACCGTGCTGGTGCGGACCAAGCCCGAGGAGAAGGGCCATCGCGGCCTCTCGATGCTGATCGCCGAGAAGCCCCGGGGCACGGACGAAGAGCCGTTCCCGCTCCAGGGCCTGTCCGGCGGCGAGATCGAGGTGCTCGGCTACCGCGGCATGAAGGAGTACGAGCTGGCCTTCGAGGAACTGGAGGTTCCGGCCGCGAACCTGCTCGGCGAGGTCGAGGGCAAGGGCTTCGCCCAGCTGATGCAGACCTTCGAGTCGGCCCGGATCCAGACCGCGGCCCGGGCCATCGGCGTTGCCCAGTCGGCCCTCGACGTGGCCCTGCGCTACGCCGAGGACCGGGTCCAGTTCGGCAAGGCGCTGGTCAGCTTCCCGCGGGTCGCCGACAAGCTCGCCATGATGGCGGTGGAGATCAACATCGCCCGCCAGCTCACCTACTTCTCGGCTCGCGAGAAGGATGCCGGCAAGCGCTGTGACCTGGAGGCCGGGATGGCCAAGCTGCTGGGCGCCCGGGTCGCCTGGGCGGCCGCCGACAACGCGCTCCAGATCCACGGCGGCAACGGCTTCGCGCTGGAATACCCGGTCAGCCGGATCCTGTGCGACGCCCGCATCCTGTCGATCTTCGAGGGCGCGGCCGAGATCCAGGCCCAGGTCATCGCCCGGCGGCTGCTCGAGGCCGCGTAAAGATTGCGGCCCCCGCACACGGTCCGGGACCGTGTGCGGGGGCCTGGCACAGCCCGAGTGCATCGGGGGTCTGCCCCGATAGCCCCGCCCCGAGGGCTGAAACCCTCGGGAACCCGCTACTTGGTGATCTTCACCGAGACCGGGTCGCTCGACGGGAACGTCTCCTCGAGGGCGTCGTCGAGGCGCTCGTCCAGCTTCTCCTGCTTGTTCTCGGGATTGGCCTTGTCGCCCGGCTTGGCGCTGCCCTGCTGGAAGCCCGGCTTGGTCTCGTTCTTCAGCGTCTGGTCGTCGGCCATGTCTGTCGCTCGTCGGTGAGGAGTGCACGCTGGGTGCCTGTGCGCATCAACGCGACGGGCCCCCGGTGTTTCCGATCTTTCCCCCGGCGGCGGCCGCATTCGACCCGGGCGTCCCCGGATCAGGCGGTGGCGACCGCGCGGCCCGGCTGCCGGCGCGCGATCCGGCCCGGCGCGACGGCCTCCCGCATCACCGTTTCGTAGACGCTGGTCAGCCGATCCAGATGGACGTCCGGGGTCAGCGGCGCGGTCCAGTAGCGGCCATGCGCGGCCCGGCCCATCCGGGCGGCGAGGTCGTCGTCGGACAGGCGGCGCAGGTGGGCGGCAAGCGCGTCGGGATCGCCCGAGCGGAACCAGAAGCCGGTCTCCCCGTCGACCACCGCTTCCCGGCCCGCGCAGGCATCGCTGACGACCACCGGCGTGCCGCAGGCCAGGGCCTCGTAGACGGTGAGCGGTTGGCCCTCGTACCAGACGCTCGGGAAGACCAGCGCCCGCGCCTGCCGCATCAGCGCCTGCACGGCGGCGGAGTCGCGCCAGCCCAGCATCACCGCCTCGGGATAGCGGGCGGCGAGGTCGGCCCGCTCGGAGCCGTCGCCCACGAACACCGCCCGCACCCCGGCCCGCCGGGCGGCCTCCGCGAAGATCGGCGCGCCCTTCTCGGTGGAGATCCGGCCGACGAACAGGAAGTCCCCCGGCGGCCCCGCCTGGACCAGCGCCTGGTCCACGGCGATCGGGTTGTCGACCCGGTGGAACCGGGTGCCGGCGGGCAGCAGCGGCCGGACCACGCTCTCCTGCAGGTCGCTGATCGTGATCACGTGGGCGAACAGCTCGGGCAACCGGGCGACATGCGCGAGCCCGGCATGGCGGACCATCCGGGCGACCTTGCGCGGGTAGCTGCGGGCGTCGCAGTTCGCCAGGATGCAGGAGGCCGACATCGGCACCCGGTGGCAGATCTTCTGCTCCGGATAGGCGTAGAACCCCCCGGTCGGGCAGACCAGGAAGAACTCGTGCATCGTGTAGAGGCAGGGCAGCCCGGAGGCCCGCAGGGCCGGGCCGATGGCGGGCGACAGTGCCTTGGCGAAGGCGTGGACATGGACCAGCGTGTCGCGCGGATCGCAGGCGGCGAGCTCGGCCGCCAGCGCCCGGGCCGCCGCCCCGTTCCAGATCGCCTGGGCCGCGAAGGCCAATTTGCTCCGCGCCGTGGTGACGTCGTCCTGTTCCAGGCAAACCACCCGGATTCCGGCGCGCTCCAGCCGCGGATCGATCGGGCCCACGGCCGCGAACAGGCTGACGCGGAAACCCCGGGCGGCGAGACCGAGGGCGGATTCGATCGCGACCTTGGCTTGGCCGCCGTTGATCGCGGCGTGATCGGCGACGAGGACGACGTGCACGTCAGGAACTCTGCCGCTCTCTTTTCGGAGCGTAAGTCTGTAACGAGCGGCGGTTGATCCTCCGTAAACCGGCTTGGACTTATCATTGCGGCAGGCCCTGCCGAGACAATGCATGCATGTCGTGATCCTCGCCGAGTTCGCGACCGCCAGCGGCGGGGCGGAGAAGGTCGCCCTGGAATCCGCCCGCGGGCTCGCCGAGGCCGGCTTGGCGGTGACCTACATCCAGGCGATCCGAGGTCCGGTCGATCCCCTGCTGGACCATCCGGGCATTGACCGGATCGAGCTCGGCCTGCCCGACATCTGGACCCTGGGCGGCGTCCGGGCGGCGGCCACCGGGATCTGGCATGCGGCCGCGGCGCGCGCCCTGGAGGCGGCGTTCCGGCACCTGCCGGCGGCGCCGGATTGCCTCCACCTGCATCAGTGGACCCGCACCATGTCGCCGGCGATCTTCCCGGTCCTGTCCCGGCTCGGCGTGCCGGTGGTCGTCACCCTGCACGATTACGCCATGGCCTGCCCGAACGGGGTCTATTACCGGTTCGACCGGGCCGAGCCCTGCGGGCTGGCGCCGCTGTCGCCGGCGTGCCTCGCCGCGCCCTGCGACCCCCGCAGCCGGGTTCACAAGCTCGTGCGCGTCGCCCGCGCGGGGGCGCTCCGGCAGGCGCTGCACGGGCGTCCGATCCACGTCGTCCACGTCTGCGACGCCAGCCGGCGGCGGCTCGGCGACCTGCTCGGCGGCTACGCGCTCACCCATCACCGCGTCGACAACCCGGTCCGGGTCGCGGACGGGCCGCCGGCCGACCCCGCCCGGGGCGACGCCATCGCGTATGTCGGCCGCCTGACTCGGGAGAAGGGGGCCGACCTCGTGGCGGACGCCGCCCGGGCGGCGGGGCTGACCGCCCTGTTCGTCGGCGCCGGCCCCCTGGAGGCGGAACTGCGCGCCCGGCCCGGCGTCGAGGTGGTCGGATGGCAGGCGCCCGATGCCGTCTGGGCCCTGCTGCGCGGACGCGCCCGGGCGCTCGCCGCCCCGTCGCGCTGGTACGAGACCGGGCCGCTCACCGTCTACGAGGCCCTGGCGGCCGGCATCCCGGTGGTCGCCTCCGACCGGTCCGGGGCCGCCGAGAAGGTCCGGGACGGGCGGACCGGCTTCGTGGTCGCCCCCGAGATCGAGCCCCTGACGGCGGCGTTCTCGGCCCTGCGGGACGATACCCGCGCCCGGACCCTCGGGGACAACGCCTGGGCCCGGTTCCGGGCCGAGCCGATGACCCTCGCAACCCACGCCGCCGCGCTGCGCGCGCTCTACGCCGGCCTCGTGGGAAGCGGCGCGGGTGCGCTGCACCATGCCGGTGGAGCCGCACGGTCCGCCTAGCGGCCGGCCGTGCCGGATCGACGACCCCTCGATCAGTCTCTGCCCCGGGCGCTGCGGCTATAGACAGCGGACAGCTTTGATATAGAGAGGCATCGCGCCGAGCCGATCATGACGAAACGCTCGGTAACGAACGGCGGAGCCGCCGAGCTTTGTCATTGACCGACGCGTTGCCGGCGCAGCGATCCGAACACTGCCGTTTGGCCGCCAGTCTGCACTTTATCGACGTTTCCGTCCCGGCCCGGAACCGCAGATCGGCAGTTGACTTCTTGTTGCAGTGCAACATATAGAAGCGCGTCACCGCGGACGCAGATCGGCGTCCCACCCCGAGACAGCGTGTGCTGGAGACTTCGATGCAGACCCCGAACTTCGAGATCCCGACCGAGATGCGCGACTTCGCCGAGAAGAGTGTCGACCAGGCGCGCAACGCCGTCGGGACCCTGATGTCGAACGCCATGAAGGCGGCCGAGCAGGCCCAGGTCTCGGGCCAGACCCTCCAGTCGACCATGACGGCGGCGGTCTCGAAGGGTTTCGAGCACGCGCAGAACAACGCCAACGCGACCTTCGACTTCGCCCAGAAGTTGGCCCGCACCAAGGACCTGCGCGAGGCGTTCGAGCTGCAGTCCGAGTTCGTCCGCAGCCAGTTCGCCGCCCTTCAGGCCCAGGCCAAGGATTTCGGCGCCCTCGCGCAGCAGAACGTCGCCCGCTAAAGCGCTTGCCGCCGGAGTGGATACCGGTTCGGCGTAAGCGAGCGCGTTGCTCTCAGACACGGCTCCGTCCGCTCCGGCGGACGGAGCGCGGCGGTGCCAGGTCCGACAGGGCGGGCACCGCTGGATCGTCCAGACCCGAGCCCATCAGACCCAGGCGGTCCTCCCCTCCCGGCCGGCGCTCCGTCAGGGGGCCCGACGCAAACGAGGAGACGATCCGCCATGGGCAAGCCGCGTCGACCCAGGAGGCCCCGCTTCACCTGGAACCCGCAGCTCGGCGTCGAGCCGGGTACGGCCGCACCTGCGACCGATACGGCCATCCCGGCGGATGCCGTGTCCAAGGCCACGGAGACCGGTGTCTCTCCGAGCCGGGAGGCCGCCGAGCCGAGCGCGCCGGCCGCGTTGCCGGTGGCCGCCTTCGTCCCGCCCGTCACGGTCGAGCCCGCTCCGACCGGCGCCGCGGAGCCTCCGGCCAAGGGCACGTCCTATCGTCCAGGGAGCGACGGCATCGGCACGACGATCGCCCAGTACATGCAGGGCGAGGGCGAGGCCGCACTGGCGCATATCCGCGCGCTGTCGCAAGCCGGCTCACCGACCGAGCTGATCCGCCTCCAGATGGGCGAGGTCCAGCGCGCCGCCGACGCCTCCCTGACCTGCTGGAGCGCCGTGTTCCGCCAGGCGAGCCGCCTCGTCGCGTTCCGCTGACGGCACGGGTGCGGGCTTGATGCGATCAGGCCGGCGACAGCGTCGATACGAGGCGCTCGCTCACACCGAACCGAGATCGCTTGGGCGGCGACCGCTCCGGCCCCGCCCACCTCGCCGAAGGACCTGAATGGACATGATGTCCAATCCGTCCCTTCCCGAGGTAAGGTCCTGCGAGCCTGGCAGGCAGCCGACGCCAAGCAGGACTTCGGTCGGCTGGTCGATGCGGCCAAGGACGGCCCCCAGTTGCTGCTCCGGCATGCCGAGCCCGTGGGGGTCGTGCCGTCGATGGAGCATCACGAGCGCCTGGGGACCCAAGCCGACGCCGCGTTCGCGGACTTCCTGCTCGCGTCGCCGCTCGAAGAGGCGGATTTCGACAAGGACGTCGGCCTGAGCCTGTCCGGTGACTGAGCCGCCGGCCGGCTGGATCGTAGACACGAACGTGATCTCGCGACCGTCCGCGACGAAGGACGATCCGGATCCGCCGGCCTCGCGCTGGATCCGGCGCAACGCCCATCCGATCCGGATCAGCGCCGTGACCATCGCGGAGATTCGCCGTGGGCTCGCGTTGGAGACCTTGCGGATCGAGCGCTTGAAAGACCCGCGGGCCCGACGACGCGACCAAGCCGTCCTCGACATCAAGGCGGACTGGTACGGACATTTGCGATCCCGCTTCGCCGACCGCATCGTTTCGATCGACGCCGACGTGGCCGAACGTTGGGCCGACGTCTCGGTCCGGTTTCCCTCCATCCGTGATGGGGACAAGGCGATCCTGGCTTCGGCGCTCGTCCATCGCTACGGGATCGCGACGCGCAATCGTTCGGACTTCAAGGCCTCGTCGGTGCCGCTGGTGGATCCGTTCGACCCGGCTACGCGGTGGGACGACGATCCGGGGCCCGACCGACCCCCATCCGGGTCATTGATCGATGTCACCCCGTGATCCGGCGCTGAACCCAGGACCGCCACATTCGGGTTGTCCATCGCGGCAACCCGCCAGGTCGCACCCGCAACCATCGATTAACCACGATCATCCTATGCCTGGGTGGAGGGCACGGGAGATGAATCCGGACCGATGCCGAGCTGTGCGCACCTGATCCGTTCCGCCTTGTACCGCCTCTGCCTCGCCGCGACGCTGGCGGCGACGCCGGTCGTGGCCCAGAACGGCGACAAGCCGACCAATCCGCCCACCGGGCCGGCGCCCGCGGTCGCCATCGGGGCGGATCTCGCCAGCCAGGCCGGCACCACGCGGCTCACCCTGACGCTGTCGCGGGCCGTGGAGGCGCGCGGCTTCGTGATGGAGCGGCCCGACCGGGCGGTGATCGATCTGCCCGAGGTCAACTTCCAGCTCGATTCCGGGGCCGGGCGCCGCCGCGAGGGCGTGGTCCAATCGTTCCGCTACGGGTTGTTCGCCCCCGGCCGCTCCCGGGTCGTGATCGATCTGGCCGCCCCGGCCGCGATCGGGCGGATCGAGACCGTGACCCGGGCCCGGGACGGTGCGGTGCTGCTGACGATCCCGCTCCAGCGGGTCGAGCGCGAGGCCTTCCGCAAGGCCGCCGCCGCCAGCGATCCGGCCCCCGCCCAGGCACGCAGCGCCCCGCCCGAGCCCGCCGACCAGCGCCCGCTGATCATGGTCGATGCCGGGCATGGCGGCACCGATCCCGGGGCGATCGCGGTGGGCGGGGTGTTCGAGAAGGACATCGTGTTCGGCTTCGCGCAGGCGCTGGTCGGGAAGCTCGAAGCCGGGGGCCGCTACCGGGTCCGGATGACCCGCGACCGGGACGTGTTCGTGCCGCTCGCCGAACGCGTGCGCATCGCCCGCGAGGCCAAGGCCGACCTGTTCGTGTCGATCCACGCGGATTCGATTTCGGCGGCCCCGCAGGTGCGGGGCGCCACGATCTACACCAACGCCGAGAAGGCCACCGACATCGAATCCGCCAAGCTCGCCGAGCGCGAGAACCGGGCCGACGCGGCGGCCGGCGCCGACGCCGCCGAGGCGCCCCCGGACATCGCCGACATCCTGCAGGAGCTGACCCTGCGCGAGACCCGCGGCTTCTCGTCGGGCTTCGCCCGCACGCTGATGGGCCAGCTCGCCCCGGTCATGGAGATGAGCGCCAAGCCCCACCGGGAGGCACGCTTCATGGTGCTGCGCTCCCCGGACGTTCCGAGCGTGCTGGTGGAACTCGGCTATCTGTCGAGCAAGCGCGACCTGGAGATGCTGCAATCGCCCGAGTGGCGGGCGGGCGTCACCGGCTCCATGGCCAAGGCGATCGACCAGTTCTTCGGCAACCGCGCGACGCTCAGGCCCGCGCTGATCACGCGACGGTCGGCCGCCGTCGCCCCAGTTTTACCATAGAGTAAGTGTCGATACGGGACGTCCGAACGCCCCGTCGCACCGCCGTTGAACCGGTAATCCGAGGGGGCTTCACGGGAGCGTCCGGGAGCCGACCGCGTCGAGAATCGACGCCCGTGCCGGATGAGCCGAACCCGGCAGGCGGCCGGGCCAGCGACGAGCGGAACACCGGATGCGTCTGATCCTTCGTTTCTTCGGGATCCTGTTCAGCGCCGCCGCGGTGCTGTTCGTGGTCGGCGCCGCGGCCGGCGGGTACTTCTATTGGAAGTACAGCCAGGACCTGCCCGACCACGCCGCGCTCGCCAATTACGAGCCGCCGGTGATGACCCGCATTCACGCGTCGGACGGCTCGCTGCTCGCCGAGTATGCCCGCGAGCGCCGGCTGTACCTGCCGATCCAGGCGATGCCGAAGATCGTGGTCGCGGCCTTCCTGTCGGCCGAGGACAAGAACTTCTACAAGCACGGCGGCATCGATCCCGAGGGGATCGTGCGCGCGTTCCTGACCAACGCCAAGTCGGGCAAGCGCCAGGGCGCCTCGACCATCACCCAGCAGGTCGCCAAGAATTTCCTGCTGTCGTCCGAGCAGACCTACGACCGCAAGATCCGCGAGGCGCTGCTCGCCCTGCGGATCGAGGCGGCCTACTCCAAGGACAAGATCCTTGAGCTGTATCTGAACGAGATCTTTTTGGGCACCATCGTGCCCGGCCGCAACCTGCACGGCGTGGCGGCGGCCGCGCTGGATTACTTCGGCAAGTCGGTCCACGAATTGACCATCAACGAGGCCGCCTACCTCGCCGCGCTGCCGAAGGGCCCGAACAACTACCACCCCTACCGCAAGACCCAGGCGGCCCTGGACCGCCGCAACGAGATCATCCGCCTGATGGCGGAGAACAGCTACATCACCAAGGAAGAGGCGGATTCCGCCAAGAAGATGCCGCTCGGGGTCAACCCGCGGGTTGCCTTCCCGAACGCCGCCAACGCCAACTACTTCACCGAGGAGGTCCGGCGCGAGATCTCCGAGCGCTACGGCGAGAAGAAGCTCTACGAGGGCGGCCTCTCGGTGCGCGCCACCCTCGACCCGAAGATGCAGGCCTGGGCCCGCAAGGCCCTGGTCGACGGCCTGGTGCGCTACGACCAGGCCCATGGCTGGCGCGGCGCCGTCACCAAGGTCGACCTGACCGGACGCGACTGGGGCATGGCTGCCGCCGAGGTGCCGGCGCTCGGCGACGTGGCGCCGTGGCGGCTCGCCGTGGTGCTCGGCAACGGCGGCGGCGGCGTGCAGGTCGGCCTCCAGCCCCGGCGCGAGGCTTCGGGCCAGGTCGGCAAGGACCGCGAGACCGGCGTGATCACCCCGGACGGCATGCGCTGGGCCGGCCGCCCCAACCTCCAGCCCGGCGACATGGTCTATGTCGAGGCGATCGACGGCGGGCGCGGGCAGTACCGCCTGCGCCAGAAGCCCGAGGTGTCCGGCGCCATCGTGGCGATGGACCCGAATACCGGCCGCGTCCACGCGATGGTCGGCGGCTTCTCGTACGACGAATCCGAGTTCAACCGGGCCACCCAGGCGATGCGCCAGCCCGGCTCCTCGTTCAAGCCGATCGTCTACTCGGCGGCGCTCGACAACGGCTACACGCCCGCCTCGATCGTGCAGGACACGCCGATCACCATCGAGGGCGGCCCCGGCCAGGAAGCCTGGACGCCCTCGAACTACGACGGCAAGTCCGGCGGCCCGCACACCCTGCGGTACGGGATCGAGCATTCGAAGAACCTGATGACGGTCCGGCTCGCCAAGGATGTCGGCATGCCGCTCATCGCCGAGTACGCCCGCCGCTTCGGCGTCTACGACGACCTGCTGCCGGTTCTGCCGATGTCGCTCGGCGCCGGCGAGACCACGGTCATGCGCATGGTCACGGCCTACTCGATGCTCGCCAATGGCGGGCGCCGCATCCGGCCGACCCTGATCGACCGCATCCAGGACCGCATCGGCGAGACCATCTACCGGCACGACAACCGCAAGTGCATCGGCTGCGACGCCGAGAAATGGTCGGGCCAGGACGAGCCGAAGCTGGTGGACGATTCCGAGCAGGTGCTCGACCCGCTCACCGCCTACCAGATGGTCTCGATCATGGAGGGCGTCGTCCAGCGCGGCACCGCGACCCTGCTGAAGCAGATCGGCAAGCCGCTCGCCGGCAAGACCGGCACCACCAACGACGCCAAGGACGCGTGGTTCGTGGGCTTCTCGCCGGATCTCGCGGTCGGCATCTATATCGGCTTCGACAAGCCGCGCTCGCTCGGTGACCGTGCCACCGGCGGCGGCTTGGCGGCCCCGATCGCCCTCGAGTTCCTGAAGGTCGCCCTCAAGGACAAGCCGCCGACCCCGTTCCGCGTGCCCCCGGGGATCAAGCTGATACGCGTGAACCTCGGCTCCGGCACCCGCGCCGGCTCGGGGGAGGGCGCCGGCACGATCCTGGAGGCCTTCAAGCCGGGCACCGCGCCGCCCGATTCCTACGTCGCCCCGGCCCAGAGCGCTGCCCCCGCTTCGGTCCCGGCGGACCCCGACCGGGCCGCCCAGGCCGGCGGGCTCTACTGAGGGCCGGAAGCGGGATCTGACCCACCGGGTCATTCCGGGGTGCCGCAGGCGAACCCGGAACCCATAACCGCCGACGGTGCGAGGTCTTGATCTGTCGGCGGTTATGGATCCCGGGTTCCGCTTCGCGGCCCCGGGATCCCAAACTCGGGTGCGGTGCCGGCTGCTGATCCCTCCAAGACAGAAAAAAGCCGCCCGGTTGGGGGCGGCTTGGGAGAGTCATCAGGGAGGCATCAAACAGAGCGGACGGAACCGTCCAACTCGATATCCAGAACTCTGGATGTCTCTTTATGCCCCGTGAACCTTAATCGCCGGTTAAAGATCGGTCTTGCGCCCGAAACTCAGGCGGCGAGACTGTCGAAGAGACCGCGTCCGTCGGTGCCGCCGATCAGGCCTTCGACGAAGTTCTCCGGGTGCGGCATCATCCCGAGGACGTTGCCGCCCTCCGAGTAGACGCCCGCGATGGCGTTGAGGGAGCCGTTGCGGTTGGCCTCGACCGTGATCGTGCCGGCGGCGTCGCAGTACCGGAAGGCCACGCGGCCCTCGCCCTCGATCCGCGCCAGTGTGTCGGGGTCGGCGAAGTAATTGCCCTCGCCATGCGCGACGCAGACGTCGATGACCTGCCCCTGTTTGTAGGCGCTGGTGAAGCGCGTGTCGGTGCGCTCGACCCGCAGCGTCTGGCGGTGGCAGATGAAGCGCCGGTTGACGTTGCGCATCAGGACCCCCGGCAGGAGGCCGGACTCGCACAGGATCTGGAAGCCGTTGCAGATGCCGAGCACGAGGCCGCCCCGGGCCGCATGCGCCCGCACCGCGTCCATGGCGGCCGCGCGTCCCGCGATCGCGCCGCAGCGCAGGTAGTCGCCGTACGAGAAGCCGCCCGGCAGGACGGCGAGGTCGGTCCCGGCCGGCAGATCCGGATCGGCGTGCCAGACCATGCTGACCCGTGCGCCCGACAGGCGCAGCGCCCGGGCGACGTCGCTCTCGCGATTCGAACCCGGAAAGACGACGACCGCAGCGTGCATCAGAGGATCTCGATCGCGTAGTTCTCGACGACGGTGTTGGCGAGCAGCTTCTCGCAGGCCGTCCGCAGGGTGGCCTCGGCGGCCGCGCCGTCGGCGGCGGAGACCTCGAGGTCGAACACCTTGCCCTGCCGGACGCTGTCGACGCCTTCGACGCCCAGCGACCGGAGCGCGGCCTCGATCGCCTTGCCCTGCGGGTCCAGCACACCGGTCTTCAGGGTGACGATGATACGGGCTTTCATGGATCTTCCGGTCTCACGCGCAGCCGAAAACGTGGGCGCGACCCGCGGCGTCGTTACACGGGCGGCCATCGCGCGTTCCCTAGCAGGAAGGCCGCCGGCCTGTCGAACGCCGTGTCGGACGGACGGGGCGGCTAGCGGGGCGTGGCCCGGGTGCGGATCGGCTCGATGCTGGTCGCCCGGCGCCAGAGCTGGAGCATGATCCAGGCGGCGAACAGGCTGAACAGACCCATCAGCACGTGGCCGACCCGGTCGCCCAGGTCGAACAGGCCGGCGAGCGCCCAGCCGGCCGCGATGGCGACGGCGAACACCTCGGTGCCGACGAGGACCATCATGCTCACGATGGTGATGGCGTTGCGCCCGTTCACGAGACCCGTCTCCCGGTCGATTGCGAGGCCCCGAAACGAAATGATCCCGGGACCCGCGCAGCTAGCCCAGAGGCGAGGGGCTATGCAACCGCGGGAGCCGGGATCGTCCGGTCCCTGACGTCAGCGCGGCGCGCGCTTGGCCAGGATCCGCTGCAGGGTCCGGCGGTGCATGTTCAGGCGCCGGGCGGTCTCGCTGACGTTGCGGCTGCACAGTTCGTAGACCCGCTGGATGTGCTCCCAGCGGACACGGTCCGCCGACATCGGGTTCTCGGGCGGGTCCGCCCGCTCGCCCGGCTGCGCCATCAGCGTGCCGTGGATCTCGTCGGCGTCGGCGGGCTTGGCGAGGTAGTCGAACGCGCCGAGCTTCACCGCCGTGACGGCGGTCGCGATGTTGCCGTAGCCGGTCAGGATCACGCCCCGCGCCTCGGGGCGGCGCTCCTTGAGGCGGGCGATCACGTCGAGGCCGTTGCCGTCGCCGAGCCGCATGTCGATCACCGCGAAGGCGGGGGGGCGAGCCTCGACGGCTGAGACGCCGTCGGCCACGCTGTCGGCGACCTGGACGTGGTAGCCGCGGCTTTCCATGGCCCGGGCGAGCCGCGTCGAGAACGGCTTGTCGTCGTCCACGATCAGCAGGCTGCGATCGGTGAAGGCGGCGAGGGGATCGGCTTCGTTGATCACGGCAGGATCGATCGCTGTCGTGGTCCCGGGCTGCGTCAGCATCCGGTACTCCTTTCGGGTTTTCGTGAGGGCGTTATTCGGTCAGTTCTTGGTCTGATCCTCATATAGGGACGACATCGCCCGGGGGCAGGGGCGCGTGGATATTGAGTTCCGGCGAATGACGCGGGGCTGCCCCCCGCTCGAAGATGTGGCGGGCCCAGGAGACGCGCACGATCGCCCCATGGGCCTCAGGTGCCGAGACGTTCATCAGCGCGATCTGGGCGCCCGAGCGCTCGATCAGGGTCTTGGCGATGAACAAACCGAGGCCGAGGCCGGCCCCGACGGTCCCGCCGGTCTGCGCGCGGTCGGCGCTGCGGGTGGTTACGTAGGGCTCGCCCGCCCGCAGCAGGACCTCGCTGGAAAAACCCGGACCGTCGTCGCGGATCTCGATCCAGACGCGCTCCTGGGTCCAGCGGCCTTCCACGGTGACGCGCGAATCGGCGAAGTCGACCGCATTGTCGAGGATGTTGGCCAAGCCGAACATCACCCCGGGGTTGCGGCGGCAGGCGGGCTCCGGGCCTTCGCCCAGGCTGGAGATGTCGAGCACGGCGCCAAGCGCGCGCTGGGGCGCCACCAGCTCCTCGACGAGATGGCTGAACGTCACCGTCTCCAGGAAGCCGACGCCGTCGCCGTCGAGGGACGTGAGCTTGCCCAGGATGCCTCGGCAGCGGTCGACCTGCTCGCGCAGCAGGTTCAAATCCTCGGCCACCGCCGGCGAGGCGGTCGGCCCGAGCTGGCGGATCAGCTCCTTGGTCACCAGCATGATCGTCCCGAGGGGCGTGCCCAATTCGTGGGCAGCCGCCGCCGCGAGACCGTCGAGCTGCGACAGGTGCTGCTCCCGGGCCAGCACAAGTTCGGTGGCCGCCAGGGCCTGGGCGAGGAGCCGCGTCTCCTCGGCGACCCGCCACGCGTAGACGCCCGTGAAGGCGGTCCCGAGCAGGATCGCGGTCCAGACCCCCGAGACGTACAGGAACGGCAACTCGATCCGCCCGTCCGAGAACCAGGGCAGGGGCCGGTGCACCAGGGCGAGCAGCGTCGCCAGCCCCACGGCGAGCAGGCCGAGCGCCAGGGTCCGCTCCGGCGGCAGCGCCGTCGCGGAGATCAGCACGGGGGCGAGGAACAGCAGCGAGAACGGGTTCTGCAGGCCGCCGGTGAGGAACAGCAGCGCTGCGAGCTGCACGATGTCGAAGGCCAGCAGCAGGGCTGCGGAATCGTCGCTCAGTCGGTAGCTCGCCGGGAAGCGGATGCGCAGGGCCAGGTTCAGCCAGGACGAGGTGGCGATCACCAGGAAGCACCAGCCGAACGGCAGCGCCAGGCCCAGGCCGAACTGCGCCCCGACCACGGCGGCGCTCTGGCCGGTGATGGCGAGCCAGCGCAGGCGGACGAAGGTGTCCAGCCGGAGGTGCCGGGCGTTGCGGACGAGGCCGTTGAGATTGCTGTCGGGCATGCGTGCATCGATGCAGCGCCGGGTGAATCCTCACCGACGCAGAGCTTGGGCAGACGTGCGGCCCCGTCGAGCCGACGGGGTCGTGACGGGCAAGTCGCCCCGGGGCGCGGATGTTCCGCGATCGTTCAGGGTGGAACCTTAGGCTGTCACCGCGGGTTGCGTCAGGCTTTTCGCCCGTCGGCGCTCCGCCGGCAGTCCCGGGACGCGAGGTGGCGATGCTTCTGGCTTACGCGATGTTCGAGGGCGCCCGCGCCATGATGGCGCCGGCCCGGCTCGCCGCCGACCTGACCCGCCACGCGCTCCAGATGCCCGGCAATCCCCTGGCCTACGGACCCTATGCCCGGGCGGTCAGCGCGGGCTGCGAGATGTTCGAGCGCGCCACCCGCCGCTACGGCAAGCCGGCCTTCGGGTTCACCGAGACGCTGATCGACGGCGCAGCGGTCCCGGTCAGCGAGCGGGTCGTCTGGGAGCGGCCGTTCTGCCGGCTGGTGGCGTTCGAGCGGGCCTTCCTGACCCCGCCCGCCGAGCCGGAGCCGAAGCTGCTCATCGTCGCGCCGATGTCGGGGCACTACGCCACGCTGCTGCGCGGCACCGTGGAGGCGATGCTGCCGAACCACCGGGTCTACATCACCGACTGGAACGATGCCCGGATGGTGCCGCTCGCGGCGGGGCGCTTCGATCTCGACACCTACATCGACTACCTGCAGGAGATGTTCGCGCTGCTCGGGCCGGACCTGCACATCATGGCGGTGTGCCAGCCGGCGGTGCCGGTCCTGGCTGCGGTGGCGCTGATGGAGAGCAAGGACGGCCAAGGGGAGGGCGACCCGGCGGTGCCGGCTTCCATGACCCTGATGGGCGGCCCGATCGACACCCGCCGCTCGCCCACGGCGGTGAACTGCCTCGCCCAGGAGCGCGGCCAGACCTGGTTCGAGCGCAACACGATCAGCCTGGTGCCGCCGATCTTCCCGGGGGCCTGGCGCCGGGTCTATCCCGGCTTCCTGCAGCTGTCGGGCTTCATGGCGATGAACCTCGACCGCCACGTCACCGCCCATTCCGACATGTTCGACCACCTGGTGAAGGGCGACGGCGACTCGGCCGAGAAGCACCGGGACTTCTACGACGAGTACCTCGCAGTGATGGACCTGACCGCGGAATACTACCTGCAGACCGTTCAGACGGTCTTCGTCGACCATGACCTGCCGACGGGCCGGATGCGTCACCGCGGCACCCCGGTCGATCTCGGGGCGATCCGCCGCTGCGCCATCCTGGCGGTGGAGGGCGAGAACGACGACATCTCCGGGGTCGGCCAGACCAAGGCGGCCCTCGACCTGACGCCGAACCTGCCCGAATCCCGCAAGGCGTACCATCTCCAGGCCGGCGTCGGGCATTACGGGGTGTTCAACGGCTCCCGCTACCGCACCGTCATCGCACCGCGGATCGCCGCCTTCATCCGCGCCCAGCAGGCGGAAGCCCGGACGCGCGGATTGCATCTGCGCCAGGTGGGCTGACGAAAGGTCCGATCTCGAAAGGTCCGAGACCGTTCGCGGGTCCAGGGCGGAGCCGGTTTCCCGGGGCCTCCGCCGGAAGGCGGCGAGCCCACTGAAATCCCGCTTCCGATCCCGCGATCCCGCCGTGCATGGCCGGCGCGCGCTGCATTTTGAATTCTCTTCCACCCACGGTGGCGCGAGGCTTGCGAGGTCGTCGGCGTGAGCACGATGACCGCCGATCCTCCACCGCCCCTCCGCGTCCCCGGCCGGACTCCATCCAGCTGGATGAGGCCGTGCGCGAACAGGATGCGGATAACTGGAATTCGATCCCCCAAAACCGTCTTGCGGTAGCAGGGAACTGGCGCATGTTGCTGATCGTGTGAAAATCCAGCTTCCCCCGGCCGCGATACACGGCCGGGTCCTTCCGTCGACCGATTCACAGACGCACCCGGAGTGCGGGCCGGTGGCCGGGATCGAGATCCCGCCGGCCAGGGAGATCACGATGGACCGCAGGACGTTCCTCAAGGGCTCGGCCGCACTCGGGCTGGCCGCCCCGCAGGTCGCGATGCCGGCCGTGGCGCAGGGCGCCAAGGTGCTGCGCTTCGTGCCCCAGGCGAACCTCGCCAATTTCGATCCGATCTGGGGCACGCAATACGTGGTGCGCAATGCCGGCACCCTCGTGTGGGACATGCTGTACGGCGTCGACGCGCAGCTGAAGCCGCAGCGCCAGATGGTCGAATCCGAGGAGGTCTCCGGCGATCAGCTGACCTGGACCTTCCGGCTGCGGCCCGGCCAGACCTTCCACGACGGCGAGCCGGTGCTGGCCAAGGACGTGGTGGCGAGCCTCGGACGCTGGATGGCCCGGGACCCGATCGGCCTGATGATCCGGGGCATCCAGGACGACCTCGCCGCGGTCGACGACCGGACGTTCCGCTGGCGCCTGAAGAAGCCGTTTCCGAAGCTCCTCTACGCGCTCGGCAAGACCAACGCCCCGATGGCCCTGATCATGCCGGAGCGGATCGCCAAGACCGACCCGTTCACGCAGATCACCGAGTATGTCGGCTCCGGCCCGATGACCTTCGTGCGCAACGAATGGGTGCCGGGCGCGCGGGCCGTGTTCCAGAAATTCGCCGGCTACAAGCCCCGCGAGGAGCCGAATTCGTGGCTGGCGGGCGGCAAGCACATCCTGGTCGACCGGGTCGAATGGGTGATCATGCCGGACGCGGCCACCGCCTCGGCGGCCCTGCAGAAGGGCGAGGTCGACTGGTGGGAGAACCCCATCTCCGACCTCGTGCCGCTCCTGCGCAAGAACGCCAACCTCAACGTCGACATCGCCGACCCGCTGGGCAATGTCGGGTCGTTCCGGATGAACCACCTGCATCCGCCCTTCGACAACCCG
Source organism: Methylobacterium sp. CM6246 (assembly GCF_054818005.1). Taxonomy (NCBI): domain Bacteria; kingdom Pseudomonadati; phylum Pseudomonadota; class Alphaproteobacteria; order Hyphomicrobiales; family Methylobacteriaceae; genus Methylobacterium; species Methylobacterium sp. CM6246. The sequence continues at coordinate 650,101 of NZ_JBTXKY010000001.1, read as the reverse complement.
AAGATCCGCCAGGCCGTCATGACCGCCATGAGCCAGGAGGATTACATGCGGGCGATCGTCGGCGACGACGACACCTTATGGAAGACGCTGCCGGGCTTCTTCACGCCGGGCACGCCGCTCTACACCGAGGCGGGCGGGGGCAGCGTCGGAAAGGGTGACATCAAGCTCGGCCAGAAGCTGCTGAAGGAAGCCGGCTACAAGGGCGAGCCCGTCGTCTGCGTGGTGGCGCAGGACCAGGGGATCACCAAGGCGCAGGGCGACATCACCGCCGACCTGCTGAAGCAGATGGGCTTCAACGTCGACTTCGTCGCCACCGACTGGGGCACCACCGGCACCCGCCGGGCGTCCAAGGCGCCGCCGTCCCAGGGCGGCTGGAACATGTTCCACACCTGGCACGCGGGCGCCGACTGCATCAATCCGGCGGGCTATCCCGCGGTCCGGGCCAGCGGCGACAAGGCCTGGTTCGGCTGGCCCAACGTCCCGCCCGTGGAGGCCGCCATCGCCGAGTGGTTCGACGCGGCCGATCCGGCCGCCGAGAAGGCCGCCATCGACAAGGTCAACGCCGCCGCCTGCGAGGGCGTGGTCTACGTGCCGACCGGGTTCTTCCTCGGCTACCAGGCCTGGCGCAAGAACGTCTCGGGCATCGTGAAGGGGCCGATCCCGTTCACCTGGGGCGTGTCGAAGGCCTGAGGCCAGGAGGCGTCCCATGCTCGGCTATATCGGCAGGCGCATCCTGGCCACCATCCCGGTGATGGCGGTGGTCGGCTTGTTCGTCTTCAGCCTCCTCTACTTCGCCCCCGGCGATCCGGCCGCGATCATCGCGGGCGATCAGGCGACACCGGACGACGTCGCGCGCATCCGCGCCTCGCTCGGCCTCGACCGGCCGTTCCTGGTCCGGTTCGGCGAATGGTCCTGGCAGATCCTGCACGGGGACCTCGGCACCTCGATCTTCACCAACCTGCCGGTCACCACGATGATCGGGCAGCGGGTGCAGCCGACCGTCTCGCTGATGCTCGTCACCCTGATCCTGGCCGTCGTGGTCGCGGTGCCGCTCGGCGTCGTGGCGGCCTGGAAGGCCGGCAGCCTGATCGACCGCCTGGTCATGGGGCTCGCCGTGATGGGCTTCTCGGTGCCGGTCTTCGTGGTCGGCTACGTGCTGGCCTACGTGTTCGCCCTCGAACTCGGCTGGCTGCCGGTGCAGGGCTACACGCCGATCGAGCAGGGCCTGTGGCCGTGGTTCGCGAACCTGATCCTGCCCGCGGTGACGCTGGGCCTCGTCTACATCGCGCTGATCGCCCGGGTGACGCGGGCGACCATGCTGGACGTGCTGCAGCAGGATTACGTGCGCACCGCCCGGGCCAAGGGGCTGGCGCAGGGGCCGGTGCTGTTCATCCATGCCCTCAAGAACGCCGCGGTGCCGATCGTCACCGTGATCGGCATCGGCATCGCGCTGCTGATCGGCGGCGCCGTCGTCACCGAGACGGTGTTCGCGATTCCCGGCCTCGGCCGCCTCACGGTCGATGCGATCCTGCGGCGCGATTACCCGGTCATCCAGGGCGTCGTCCTGCTGTTCAGCTTCGTCTACGTGCTGGTGAACCTCGCCATCGACCTGTTCTACACCTTGCTCGACCCGAGGATCCGCTATTGACCGCGACCGTCGCGCCTCTCTCCGGTCCGTCGCGCGCCGCGGACCCGTCGCTCAAGGGCCCGCCGCACAAGGGGCCGCCCCCCGCGGGGCTCGCCGTCGCCACGCCGCTGCCGGACGTGATCCCGGCCCGCAAGCGCCGGGGCCGGGTCTGGACCTATGTGCGCCGCAACCCGACCATCGTGGCCGGCGGGGGCCTGCTCCTCGTCGTGTTCCTGATGGCGGTGCTCGCGCCCTATCTCGGCACCGTCGATCCCACCGCCCTGGCGCCGGCCAAGCGCACCCGCGTGCCCTCGGCCCAGTACTGGTTCGGCACCGACATGCTCGGCCGGGACATCTATTCGCGGGTGGTCTACGGCGCCCGGGTCTCGCTGCTGGTCGGCTTTTCCGTGGCGCTCCTCGCCTCGGTGGCGGGGCTCGCGGTCGGACTCGTCTCCGGGATGGTGCGCTGGCTCGACGGCATCGTCATGCGGATCGTGGACGGCATGATGTCGATCCCGCCGATCCTACTGGCCATCACCCTGATGGCGCTCACCCGCGGCTCGGTCCAGAACGTGATCGTGGCGATCACCATCGCGGAGATCCCCCGGGTCGCCCGGTTGGTCCGGGGCGTCGTGCTGTCCTTGCGCGAGCAGCCCTATGTCGAGGCCGCCGTGACCACGGGCACGCGCATGCCGGCGATCATCTGGCGCCACATCCTGCCCAACACCCTGGCGCCCATGACCGTGCAGGCGACCTACATCTGCGCCTCCGCGATGATCACCGAGGCGATCCTGTCGTTCATCGGCGCGGGCGTGCCGCCGTCGACGCCGTCCTGGGGCAACATCATGGCCGAGGGCCGGGCCCTCTGGCAGGTGAAGTTCTACATCATCCTGTTCCCGGCGATCTTCCTGTCCATGACGGTGCTCGCGGTGAACCTCGTCGGCGACGGCCTGCGCGACGCCCTCGACCCCCGCATGGCCAAAGACGCGTGAGGACCAGCAGCGTGAGCGGCACCCCCCTCCTGTCGATCGAGAGCCTGCAGGTCCACTTCCGCACCCCCGACGGGGTGAACCGGGCGGTGGACGGCGTGTCCTTCGCCATTCAGGCGGGTGAGACCCTGGCGATCGTCGGCGAATCCGGCTGCGGCAAGTCGGTCACCGCGATGTCGATCCTGCGCCTCCTGCCCGAGCCGCCGGCCAGCATCGCCGGCGCCATCCGGTTCGAGGGGACGAATCTCCTCGATCTGCCGACCCGCGCGATGCGCAAGATCCGCGGCAACGACATCAGCGTCATCTTCCAGGAGCCGATGACCAGCCTGAACCCGGTGCTGACGGTGGGCCGCCAGATCGGCGAGACCCTGCGGCTGCACCAGGGCCTGAGCCGGCGCGAGGCCGAGGCCCGGGCCGTGGAGATGCTGACGCTGGTCGGCATCCCCGAGCCCGGGCGCCGGGTGCGGGAATACCCGCACCAGCTCTCGGGCGGCATGCGCCAGCGGGTGATGATCGCCATCGCGCTCGCCTGCTCGCCCAAGCTCCTGATCGCCGACGAGCCGACCACGGCGCTCGACGTGACCATCCAGGCCCAGATCCTCGACCTGATGCGCGACCTGAAGCATCGCGTCGGCGCCGCGATCATGCTGATCACCCACGATCTCGGCGTGGTCGCCGAGGTCGCCGACCGGGTGGTGGTGATGTATGCCGGCCGGAAGGTCGAGGAGGCCTCGGTCCGTGACCTGTTCCGGGCGCCGCGCCATCCCTACACCCGCGGCCTGATGGGGGCCGTGCCCAAGCTCGGCGCTGTCGAGCACGGCGCCACCGAGCGGCTCGCCGAGATTCCCGGCATGGTCCCGAGCCTGAAGCAGCGGATCGAGGGCTGTGTCTTCGCCGGACGCTGCCCGGACGTGACCGACCTGTGCCGCGCCTACGCCCCGGCCCTGGAGCCGAAGGCCCCCGCGCATCTCGCCGCCTGTCACTACGCGCCCAAGGACGCCCTCGCGGCATGAGCGTCACCCCCGCGCCCACATCCCGCACCCTGCTGGAGGTCAATGACCTCAAGAAACACTTTTCCCTCGGCGGCGGCCTGTTCGGCCGGTCGACCCGGGTGCTCAAGGCGGTGGACGGCCTGTCCTTCACGGTGGACCGGGGCGAGACCCTGTCGCTGGTCGGCGAATCCGGCTGCGGCAAGTCCACGGTCGCCAAGGCGCTGATGCGCCTCTACACGCCGACCGCCGGGCAGGTGGTGCTGGCCGGCCGGCGCATCGACGACCTCTCGGCCGGCACCCTGCGGCCCCTGCGCCGGCGGATGCAGATGGTGTTCCAGGACCCGTTCTCGTCCCTCAACCCGCGGATGCGGGTGCGGGCGATCCTGGCCGAGCCGATCCGCAATTTCGGGCTGGCCAAGGGCTCGGCCGACATCGAGGCGAAGCTCGCGGCCCTGATGGAGCGGGTCGGCCTGCCGCGCGAGGCGTTGGGGCGCTGGCCCCACGAGTTCTCCGGCGGCCAGCGCCAGCGCATCGGCATCGCCCGGGCGCTCGCCGCCGAGCCGGACCTGATCATCTGCGACGAGGCGGTCTCGGCGCTCGACGTCTCGGTGAAGGCCCAGATCGTCAACCTGCTGCGCGACCTGCAGCGCGAGCTCGACCTCGCGATGCTGTTCATCTCGCACGACCTCGCCATCGTGGAGCACATGACCCACCGGGTGGCGGTGATGTATCTCGGCAAGATCGTCGAGATCGGCCCGCGGCGGGCGCTGTTCCTGGCCCCGAAGCACCCCTACACCCAGGCCCTGCTCTCGGCGGTGCCGATCCCCGAGCCCGGGGCCGGGCGCACCCGCATCGTGCTCAAGGGCGACGTCCCGAGCCCGATCAATCCGCCCGCCGGCTGCCGCTTCCACACCCGCTGCCCGCAGGCCTTCGAACGCTGCCGGGTCGAGGAGCCCCGCCTCGATCCGGTGGGCGCCGGCCACTTGGCCGCCTGCCACCTCAACGACGACGCGTCCGCACCGGCGGTCGCGGCCTGACACGATCCCGGAGACAGCCGTGCCGCACGACCTCATCCTCAAGGGTGCGCGGATCATCGACCCGTCCCAGAACCACGACGGGATCGGCGACGTCGCCTTCGCGCAGGGCCGGGTCTCGGGCTTCGGCCGCGATCTCGTCGCGGGCCCGGGCACGCAGGTGCGCGCGATGGCGGGCGCGATCGTCACGCCCGGGCTGATCGACCTGCACACCCACGTCTACTGGGGCGGTACCTCGCTGGGCATCGACGCCGACGCGTTCTGCCGGACCTCCGGGGTGACGACCTCGGTCGATACCGGCAGTGCCGGGCCCGGCAACTTTTCCGGATTTCGCACCCACGTCATCGACCGCTCGGAGGCGCGGATCCTGGCCTACCTGCACGTCTCCTTCGCCGGCATCTTCGGCTTCTCGAAGACCATCATGGTCGGCGAGAGCGAGGATCCGCGGCTGATGGCGCCCCGCGAGGCCGTGGAGGTGGTCGAGGCCAACCGGGACGTCATCGTCGGCATCAAGGTCCGGGTCGGGCGCCACGCCTCCGGCGACCAGGGCACCGCGCCCCTCGACATCGCCCTGCAGGTCGCGGAGGAGACCGGCCTGCCGCTGATGGCCCATATCGACGAGCCGCCGCCGAGCTACGAGGCGGTGCTGGCCATGCTGCGCCCCGGCGACGTGCTGACCCACGCCTTCCGGCCGTTCCCGAATTCCCCGATCACCGCCCAGGGCGCCGTGAAGCCCGCCCTGCGGGAGGCCCGGGCGCGCGGCGTGCTGTTCGATATCGGCCACGGCAAAGGCTCGTTCGCGTTCAAGACCGCCCGCGCCATGCTGGCGGGGGGCTTCCTGCCGGACACGATCTCGTCCGACGTGCACCAGCTCTGCATCGACGGGCCGGCCTTCGATCAGGTCACCACCATGTCCAAGATGCTCTGCCTCGGCATGAGTCTGCGCGACGTCGTCGCCGCCTCCACGGTCAACGCCGCGGTGGCGCTCAAGCGCATGGAATACGGGACCCTGAAGGTCGGGGCGCTCGGCGATGCCACCGTACTGTCGGTCCGGGACGGCGCGTTCGACTACGTGGACACGCGGGGCGAGCACATGACCGGCGCCCAGCGGATCGTGTCGGAGGGCGTGGTGCTGCGGGGTCGATGGTGGCACCCGGTTTGAGATGGGGACGATGCGGTTTTCCGCCGAAGGGCTCGCAGGCCGCCGTCCTTGGGAGCGGAGGACCATCGATCGAGCGCGCCTGGGAGCCGTACGAAACAGAACCTCCAGCGCCGCGTCCGAACCGGCATAAGCGGCCGATTCCACACCCGCGCAGTCGCTCAAGACCGACGCAACGAGCGGGTTCAACCGGACAGCAATCCTAGTTTATTAAGAATGCACCGCTTTACAGCCTCGCCGCATCGATCCTACACTTTCCCGTGAGGTCCGGACCATCGCCGGACGATCAGCGACACGCGGCTCAAGCCGCGGCGCCAGGGAGGATGGATGGATACGGGTCAGCCTCTGCTGGAGGTCGACGGCGTCACGCTCCGCTACAAGACGCCCGAGCACCTCGTCACGGCCACCTACCGGGTGAGCTTCCGGATCTGGCCCGGGGACCGGTTCGTCCTGCTCGGACCCTCCGGGTGCGGGAAGTCGACCCTGCTCAAGGCGGTGGGCGGCTACATGGCCCCCACCGAGGGAGAGATCCGGCTGAAAGGCCGCCCGGTGATCGAGCCCGGCCCCGACCGGATGATGGTGTTCCAGGAATTCGACCAGCTGCTGCCGTGGAAGACGGTCCGGCAGAACGTGGTCTTCGCCCTCGAAGCCTCGGGCCGGCTGAAGGGACGGGAGGCGCTGGAGCGGGCGAACCTCTACATCGACAAGGTCAACCTGACGAAGTTCGCCGACAGCTACCCGCACACCCTGTCGGGCGGCATGAAGCAGCGCGTCGCCATCGCCCGCGGCATGGCGATGGAGCCCGACATCCTGCTGATGGACGAGCCGTTCGCGGCGCTCGACGCGCTCACCCGGCGGCGCATGCAGGACGAGCTGCTGATGCTCTGGGAGGAGACGCGCTTCACGGTGCTGTTCGTGACGCACTCGATCCCCGAGGCGATCAAGGTCGGCTCGCGCATCCTGCTGCTCTCGCCCCATCCGGGCGAGGTCAAGGCCGAGCTCAACAGCGCGGCAACCCCGGAGGCGGCGCTGCGGCTCGAGAACCGCATCCAGCAGATGCTCTTTTCGGAAGAGATCCAGGAGGCGGAGAATGTCTAGCGCGCGCGTGTTGACCGGCGCTCCCCTGACGGTGCCGCCGCGCCCCGCCGCCACGGATCCGGCCCGCCCCGAGATCGTGCGGGAGACCGGCCACGCCCACGGCGCCCCGGTTGTGGAGAAGCCGCTCTCGGCGTTCGAGCGCCTCTACAACCAAGCCTGGCTGCGCAAGATCCTGATCCTCGTCCTGCTGGCGGGGATCTGGGAGGCCTACGGGCGCTACCTCGACAACGACCTCCTGTTCCCGACCTTCTCGGCCACCATGGAGGCGTTCTTCCGGGCGGTCGCCGACGGGACGCTGCCGGCCCGGGCCTGGAGCTCGCTGAAGGTGCTGCTGATGGGCTACGCCGCCGGCGTCCTCCTGGCGACCCTGCTCACCGGCATCGCCATCGCGTCGCGGATCGGGACCGACCTCCTCGAGACCCTGACGTCGATGTTCAACCCGCTGCCGGCGATCGCGCTGCTGCCGCTGGCGCTGATCTGGTTCGGGCTCGGCAACGGCAGCCTGATCTTCGTCCTGGTCCACTCGGTGACCTGGGCGATCGCGCTCAACACCCATTCGGGCTTCCTGTCGGTGAGCCGGACGCTCACGATGGTCGGGCGCAATTACGGGCTGTCGGGCCCGCGGCTGATCGGCAAGATCCTGATCCCGGCCGCGTTCCCGTCGATCCTCACCGGCCTGAAGGTCGGCTGGGCCTTCGCGTGGCGCACGCTGATCGCGGCCGAGCTGGTGTTCGGCGTCAGCTCCGGGGCGGGCGGGCTCGGCTGGTTCATCTTCGAGAACAAGAACATGCTCGACATCCCGAACGTGTTCGCCGGGCTGCTCACCGTGATCCTGATCGGCCTCGTGGTGGAGAACCTGATCTTCCAGACGATCGAGCGGCGGACCATCCAGCGCTGGGGCATGCAGGCCTGATCCCCTGACGCCTGATCCCCTGACGCCTGATCCCCTGACGCCTGATCCTCAAGCGGCGCGGCTTCGGGTATGCCCCGCGGATCCTTCGCGGTGACCCGGAGCCTCGACCACCATGCCGACCCTGTCCCTCGCGGAGGCCCACGCGCTCGCGGCCGGCGCCTTCCGCCGCTGTGGCGCCGCCCCTGCCGCCGCCGACAGCACCGCCCGCGCGCTGGTCGCCGCGGAGGCGGACGGCCTGAAGGGCCATGGCCTGTCGCGGGTGCCGGGCTACGCCGCGCAGCTGCGCACCGGCAAGGTCGTGGGCGATGCCCGCGTGGTGATGAGCCGGCCCCGGCCGGGACTCCTGGCGATCGATGCCGGCAACGGCTTCGCCTACCCGGCGCTCGACGCGGCCCTGGCCGAGCTGCCGGATCTGGCACGCCGTCAGGGGATCGCGGCGGCCGGGATCCGCCGCTCGCATCATTGCGGGGCGGCCGGCCTGCCCGTCGAGGCGCTGGCCGAGGCCGGGTGCGTCGCGATCCTGTTCGCCAACACCCCCGCCGCCATGGCGCCCTGGGGCGGCAGCCGGGCGGTGTTCGGCACCAACCCGCTGGCCTTCGGCTGCCCGTTGCCCGGTCGGGCGCCCATCGTGATCGACCTCGCCCTGTCGAAGGTCGCCCGGGCCAGCATCGTCGGCGCGAAGCAGCGCGGCGAGGCGATCCCGGAGGGCTCGGCGCTCGATGCCGAGGGACGCCCGACCACCGATCCCGCCGCCGCCCTCGACGGCACGATGGCGCCGCTCGGCGACGCCAAGGGGACGGCGCTCGCCTTGATGGTGGAACTCCTGGCGGCCGGGCTCACCGGTGCCCGCTTCGCCGCCGAGGCCAGCTCGTTCCTCGACGCGGCGGGCGACCCGCCCGGCACCGGACAGCTGATCCTGGCGATCGACGCCACGGCCCTCGGCCCCGACGCCCCGGAGCGCTTCGCCGTCCTGGCGGCTTCGATCGAGGCGCAGGACGGCGCTCGCCTGCCGGGAAGCCGGCGCCTCGACCTGCGGGTCCGCGCCGCGCGGGACGGGCTGACGGTTCCGGACACCCTCGCGGCCGAGATCGAAGCGTTGGGGTGACGGCGATGCGGTGTTTCCCGTGAAACACGCACGCTGCGGGGCGAAGCGGTTCGGGCAAGGGAAAGTCTGATACACCGCCACGGCAGGGGCGCTCGAGACGGCCGGATCGCGGGGCGTCCGCGCAGGATCGCTCGGTATGCCGGGACGGCGGATGAAGGACGCGACGATGGCTCATCTCGACAGGCGCCGCGTTCTCCAGGGCGGCCTCGGCGCGCTGGCTGTTGCGGCGACGCCCTTGCGCGCCCGGGCTGAGGAGGTCGTGCTTCCCTTCGGCAACGGCACGCGCCCGCTGGTCGCCTATCCGGGCAAGCGCCCGCTTCTGCAGACCACGGCCCGGCCGCCCCAGCTGGAGACGCCGTTCGCGGTGTTCGACGAGGGGGCGATCACCCCCAACGACGCCTTCTTCGTCCGCTATCACCTGGCCGACATTCCCCTGGAGATCGACCCGGACACGTTCCGGCTCGGCGTCGCCGGCCACGTCGACCGGCCGCTCTCGCTGTCGCTCGCGGAGATCAAGGCGCTGCCGGGGCGGAGCGAGATCGTGGCGGTCAACCAATGCTCGGGGAACTCGCGCGGCTTCTTCGAGCCGCGCATGGCCGGCGGTCAGCTCGCCAACGGCGCCATGGGCTGCGCGCGCTGGACCGGCGTGCCGCTGAAGAGCGTGCTCGACCGCGCCGGGGTGAAGGCGGGCGCCGTGCAGGTCGCGTTCGACGGGATGGACGGGCCCGTCCTGCCCGAGACTCCGGACTTTGTGAAGGCGCTCGGCCTCGACCACGCCCGCGACGGCCAAGTGATGCTGGCCTGGGGCATGAACGGCGAAGACCTGCCCTGGCTCAACGGGTTTCCGCTGCGCCTCGTGGTGCCGGGCTTCTACGGCACCTACTGGGTCAAGCACCTGAACGCGATCACGGTGCGCGACACGCCGTTCGACGGCTTCTTCATGAAGAGCGCCTACCGCATCCCGGACAATGCCTGCGCCTGCACGGAGCCGGGCCAGGCCGCCAAAGCCACGGTGCCGATCGGCCGGCTCAACGTGCGGTCGTTCCTGACCAGTCTCGCCGACGGGGCGGACATCAAGGCCGGTCCGGTGCACGTGCGCGGCATCGCGTTCGACGGCGGCTCCGGGATCAAGACGGTCGCGGTGTCCACCGACGAGGGCCGGACCTGGACGCAGGCCGCCCTGGGCCAGGATTCGGGTCCCTACGCGTTCCGGCCCTGGTCGCTCACCCTCGACCTGGCCGCGGGCGCGCACAGCGTCCGGGTCCGGGCCATTGCCAACGACGGCAGCACGCAGCCGATGGACTCGCTCTGGAACCCGTCCGGGTACATGCGCAACGGCGTCGAGATCACCCGGGTCCGGGCGGCGTGAGGGGGAACGGGATGCGCGCGCTTTTGATCGGATCGATGATCGCCGGCCTTCTCGCCGGCACAGCCCTCTCGGCCCCGCGCCGCTACACGGTGCCGGATCCCACGGCCGAGTTGCGGGCCCCGAAGGACGGTGCGTCGGGTGGCCAGGCGCAGGGCTTCGCCGCAGCGCAGGCCAATTGCCAGACCTGCCACTCCGTCGATTACATCGCCACCCAGCCCCCGGGGCGGGGGAAGGCGTTCTGGGAGTCGGAGGTGACCAAGATGATCAAGGTCTACCACGCCCCGATCGACGAGGCGGACGGCCACGCGATCGCGGCCTACCTGGCGGACACGTATTGAGCGACGGCCGCGCCTCAGCGCAGCGTCACGGCCTGCGCGGCGTAGGACGCGACGCTCTGCACCACCGGCAGGTCGTAGGCGTAGATGCGGCCGGCCAGGATCGTCAGGGCGAGGGCCCAGAACACGGCACCACCGACCCTGCGCGCGGTCCGGTCGCCCGAAGCGGTCGGGCACGCCTCGGCCATGCCCGCGGCGACGGGCTCGCCAAAGGGGTCGAACGCCATCGTCGTCGACCGAGTATCCGGGGTGGTGCGCATGACGGTGAATGTCGCGCTCGGGACCCCGCGCCGCAATGGACGGGACTTCCGAAGTTTTCTCGCGCCGGAGAGCGTCCTTCTCTCTTGTGCGCTCGCGACAAACGTTTTCTTCCCTTTGCTCGGATGTCGACCGTGGAGCGACCGGCGTGAGCCCCAGATCATCGGCCCGGACGGGTGAAACCGGGACCACCGTGCGGGACGGGGCGACCACCTCCGTACTGCCGGGCATCGGCCTGTGCGCGGCGATCACCGCCCTGGCCATGGCCGCGCAGGCGCTCGAGGAGCGGGTTGCCGGCCATCCCTATGTCGAGGCCCTGGTGCTGGCGATCCTGATTGGGATCGCGATCCGCACCGCCTGGACGCCGGATGCCCGGTTTCGCACCGGCATCGCGTTCTCGGCGAAGCAACTCCTGGAGGTGGCCGTCGTGCTGCTGGGCGCCTCGCTGAGCCTCGGGGCGATCCTGGCCTCCGGTCCGGCGCTGCTGGCCGGCATCGTCGGCACCGTTGTGATCGGGATCGGCGCCAGCGTGGGGATCTGCCGGGCGCTCGGCCTGCCGCCCAGGATGGCGATCCTGGTGGCGTGCGGCAACGCGATCTGCGGCAACTCGGCCATCGCCGCGGTGGCGCCGGTGATCGGGGCGCAGCCCAAGGACATCGCGGCCGCCATCGCGTTCACCGCGGTGCTCGGCGTGCTGATGGTGCTCGGCTTGCCGCTGTTCGTGCCGCTCGCGGGCCTGAGCGACAACCAGTACGGCGTGCTGGCCGGGCTCACCGTCTACGCGGTCCCGCAGGTGCTGGCCGCGACCGTCCCGGTGAGCCTGCTCTCCACCCAGGTCGGCACCCTGGTCAAGCTCGTGCGCGTGCTGATGCTGGGACCGGTGGTGGTGGCGTTCTCACTGATCGCCCCGCGCCTGCCGCGGGAGGCCGGGCAGGACGCCGAGGCGGAATCGACCCGCGCGAAGGGCCGGCCCGGCCTGACCAAGCTGGTGCCGTGGTTCATCCTCGGCTTCCTGGTCCTGGCGACGTCCCGCTCCATAGGGCTGATCCCGGATGCGGCCGTCAAACCGCTGACGCAGCTCGCGGGCGTGCTCACGGTGCTGTCCATGGCGGCCCTCGGCCTCGGCGTCGATGTGCGGGTGCTCGCCCGGGTCGGAGGCCGGGTCACCCTGGCCGTGACCGCGTCGCTGGCCGTCCTCGTCGCGGTCAGCCTCGGCCTGATCCGCGGCCTGGGGATCGGTTGAGGGCGTGGACAAGCTTAAAATTGTGTTCTGAGTCTTGTATTTCGAATTCCTGCCGAATCTAAGCTTGGGTCCCGCAACAAAGCCGCCGGGCGTCTGAGTGGAAACACTCTGTCCAGACAGCGTTGTCTAGAGTGTCGGCATTAAAATGCTGCCGTTTCGGGCAATCGGCTGAACAGACCATCTTGACACTGCGATGGTTTTTGCTTTGGAACCAATGGGTCATCCACGAAAGCTTAGATCGGAACTCGCGCCGTGCCCGAAACGCATCCTGAGAGCAGCACCGAACTCGCCGTGCTGGTCGGCGACGTCGTCGCGGCTTACGTCTCGAACAACCCCGTCCCACCCACGTCCCTGCCGGCGTTGATCGCCAGCGTGCACGGCGCGCTGATCAACCTCGACCGCAAGGTGCCCGTCGAGGTCGCACCCGTGATCGAGCCGCCGACCGCGGCGCAGATCCGCAAGTCGGTCCAGCAGGACGGGATCGTCAGCTTCATCGACGGGCGGTCGTACAAGACGCTCAAGCGGCATCTCACCGCCCACGGCCTGACGCCGGAGCGGTATCGCGAGCGCTATAGCCTGCCGACGGATTACCCGATGACGGCGCCGGGCTACGCCGCGCAGCGCTCCGCCCTCGCCAAGGCGATCGGCCTCGGTGTTCCGGGCGCCCGCGCCGAGCAGCGCCGGACCGGCACGAACGGCTGATCGCCGGCGTTGACCAGGGTGCGCGTCAGCGCCTGCGGAACGGCAGCACGCGTGCGGTCATTCCGGGCAGGCGGGCGCTGGGCGGGCGGCCAAAGGTCTGGGCCCAGCTCAGGTAGATGATGCGGGCGCCGACGGCCACGGCGGCCACCTCCGGCGCGGGGGGGACGTGGCGTTCGCCGGTTGCCGGCCCGCGCGCGGCCCGTTGCGCCGATCCCTGGCGCCGGGACGGTTGCCCGTCCGGCAGGGACCGCCTGCGCGGGGACTGGGGCTTATCGGGCTTGGCTGAGAACGACACGTCAAATAGTCCCCGTCCGCGTTCGAGGCGCGAGCGGAGACGGACGGTTCGGTCGGCCGTAGGTCCGCCGGGGCGCTCGACCCTCGACAACGTGGCCATTCTACCGGATGGCCCGAAGCACGACAGACCGACTTCGTCCAAAAAACTTGTCTCTGTGTCCCACGGCATCCCGCGGCATCCATCGAAAGGCGACGGGACGGGCCTCGGGCGCCGCCCTGCGATGCGGGCCCGACGCGGCGCCTCGATGGGCCGCGGATAAGCGGAGGGCGGTGGACGCCCCCTCCCTCAACCCACGAAGCGCCGCTACGAAGCGCGGGCGCCCGGCACCGCGGCCAGGAGGCTGCGGGTGTAGGCGTGCTCCGGGGCCGCGAACAGGTCGGCGGTGGTGCGCATCTCCACGATGGCGCCGCGATGCATCACGGCGATCCGGTCGCAGATCGTGGCCGCCACCCGCAGGTCGTGGGTGATGAACAGCATCGCCAGCGACAGCCGCTGCTTCAGGTCCTCCAGCAGGTCCAGCACCTGGCGCTGGACCGAGACGTCGAGCGCGGAGACCGCCTCGTCGGCCACCAGCACGTCCGGTTCCATGGCGAGCGCCCGGGCGATGCCGATGCGCTGGCGCTGGCCGCCCGAGAAGGCGTTCGGGTAGCGGGCGGCCGCCTTCGGGTCGAGGCCGACGAGGTCGAGGAGGCTCCGGGTGCGCTCCCGCGCCTCCGCGGCCGGAACGCCGTGGGCGACCGGGCCCGCCATGATGATCTGCTCCACGGTGCGGCGCGGATTCAGCGAGGCGAACGGGTCCTGGAAGATCATCTGGATGCGGCTGCGCTGAGCGCGCAGGTCCGCACGCCGGAGCGCGGTGTAGTCGAGGCTGCCGAGCCGGACGGTGCCGCCGTCGGGCTCGATCAGCCGGATCGCGAGCCGCGCCGTGGTCGACTTGCCGGAGCCGGATTCGCCGACCAGCCCCAGGGTCTCGCCGCGCCGCACGTCGAAGGCGACCTCCTTGACCGCCGCGACCACCCGGGGGTTGCCGAACAGGCCGGCCTTGGTGGTGTAGGTCTTGGACAGCCCGATCACCGACAGGGCCACGGGGGAGGCCTGCACGCTGGCCCGCACCGGCGGGGTCAGGCTCGGCACCGCGGCGAGCAACGCCTTCGTGTAGGGGGCCTGGGGATCGCGCAGCACCGCCTCGGCGCTGCCCGATTCCACCAGCCGGCCGCGCTGGAGCACCGCCACGTGGTCGGCGATCTCCGCGACCACGCCGAAATCGTGGGTGATGAACAGGACGCTCATCCCGCGCTTGCGCTGCAACTCGCGGATCAGCTTCAGGATCTGGGCCTGGGTGGTGACGTCGAGCGCCGTGGTCGGCTCGTCGGCGACCAGGACCGACGGCTCCAGGGCGAGCGCCATGGCGATCATCGCGCGCTGCCGCTGGCCGCCGGAGAGCTGGTGCGGATAGGCCCGCACCGCCTCCTCGGGGTTGGACAGCCCGACCTCGGTCGCCAAGGCCACCGCCCGGGCCCGCCGCTCGGCCCGGGTGAGCAGGTTATGCGCCTCGAACATCTCGGCGATCTGGTCGCTGATGCGCATCACCGGGTTGAGCGCGGTCATCGGCTCCTGGAACACCATGGCGATCCGCCGGCCGCGCAGGGCGCGCCAGGCCGGCTCGTCCAGGCTCAGCAGGTCCCGTCCCTCGAACAGGATCGAACCGCCCTCGGGCTTGAGCGCCCGGGGCAGGAGGCCGGTGAGCGCGTAGGCGCTCATCGACTTGCCGGAGCCCGATTCCCCGACCACGCAGAGGATTTTGCCGGGCTCCAGGTCGAGGTTCAGGCCCTCGACGGCGTAGGGACGGTCGGCGCCCTTGGGGAGCGCGATCGTCAGGTCACGGATGCGGACGACCGGCTCGCTCATGGTTCAGCTCCTCGCGGCGCGGCGGCGCAGGATGTCCGGCCCGGCCTCGCCGAGATCCCAGAACAGCCCGGCCATGATCGCGAGGCCCTCGCGGGTGCTGGAGGCGAGCATGTGCTCGTCCGGCCCGTGCTGGCGGCAGGCCGGGTAGGAATGCGGCACCCACAGGGTCGGCAGCCCGAGGATCTCCGAGAAGGCGTCGTTCGGCAGCGAACCGCCGAGATTGGGCAGCAGGGCCGGTTTTTTTCCGGCGCTCGCCTCGATCGAGAGAAGCGCCCATTCCACCCAGGGGTCTTCCACCGGCAGCCGGGTCGCTTGAAAAACCTCCGAAGCCCGGGCCGGCCGGACCTCGATCATCGGAAAACCGTTGGCGTCGAGATGCGCGCGCACGTTCTGGATCAGGTTCTTCCAGTCGGTGCCGACCACGAAGCGCAGCTGCAGGGTCGCCTTGGCGTGGGGCGGCACCGCGTTGAGCGGTCCCTCCGGATCGCCGGTCTTGAAGGCGAGGACTTCCAGGGTGTTCCAGGCGAAGACCCGCTCGGCCGGGGTGAGCCCCGGCTCGCCCCAATCGGAATCGATCGTCGGGGCGGTCGGATCCTCGCCGACCCGGATGTCGCGGAGCGCCGTGCGCACGCCCTCGGGGATGGGCGGCGGCCGCAGGGCCTCGACCAGGATGCTGCCGCGGGCATCGACCATCGAGGCGATCGCCGAGGCCAGCACCGTGCCGGGGTTGCGCAGCAGGCCGCCCCAATTGCCGGAATGGTGCGGACCCTCGCGCAGGTTCAGGCTCAGTTCGAAATTGTAGGCGCCGCGGGAGCCCAGGAACAGGGTCGGGCGCTCGGCGCTGAGCCGCGGCCCGTCCGAGGCGATCAGCACGTCGGCGCGCAGGGCCTCCGCGTGCGCGCGGCAGAACGGACGCAGGCCCGGCGAGCCGGATTCCTCGCCCATCTCGATCAGCAGCTTCACGTTGAAGCCGAGGCGGCCGTCGCGCGCCGCGATCACCTGCTCCAGGGCCGCGAGGTTGAGGACGTGCTGGCCCTTGTTGTCGGCGGTGCCGCGCCCGTACCAGCGGTCGCCCTCGACCACGATCTCCCAGGGGCCCAGCCCCGTGCGCCACTGCTCGGGATAGCCCCGCACCGTGTCGCCGTGGCCGTAGATCAGCACGGTGGGGAGGTCCGGTCCCTCGTGCCGCTCGGCGATCAGGAACGGGCCGTGCACCCCGTCCGGATTGTCGTGTTTTTTGGGTGTCTCGAAGCCGAGGCGGGTGACGAGAGGGGTGATGAAGGTGTCGAGATAGGCGTGCAGGGCCGCCTCCTGGCCCGGCGCCTGGCTCTCGGTCGGGTAGGCGACCGCCTCCCGCAGGAGTGCGAGGAACGCCCCGGCGTCGAAGGTGTCGGTTGCGCGCGCGATGGCGTCGTCTCGCGTCATGGTGTGTTTCCCGTGAAACATTGCGGTTCTGGCCGGAATGGATCCCGCGCTGCCCGAGCCTGTCGGCCGGCCCGGGGCACTTCCGGACGTCTGGTCAGTGCCGGGCTTCGGGGGCGGTGATGTCGCGCAGGCCGTCGCCCAGGAGATTGATCGCCAGCACGAGGAAGAGGAGCGCCACGCCCGGGATGGTGATCACCCAGGGCTGGAAGAACATGTACTGCTTGCCCTCCGCGATCATCAGGCCCCAGGACGGCAGCGGCGGCTGCACCCCGAGCCCCAGGAACGACAGGGCGGCCTCGAGCAGGATCGCGTGCGCCATCTCCAGGGTCGCCACGACGATCAGCGCGTTGAGGATGTTGGGCAGGATCTCCTGCAGGATGATGCGCAGGTCGGTGAGGCCCGAAGCGCGGGCGGCCGAGACGAAATCCTGGTTGCGGATCTGCTGGGTGGCGGCCCGGGTCACCACGGCGAAGCGGTCCCAGAGCAGGAAGCCCAGCACCAGCACCACGACCTTGAGCGAGCCGCCGACCAGCGACGCCATGGCCAGCGCCACCAGCACCACGGGCATCGCCAGACGCGTGGTCACGATGTAGCTCACCACCGAATCGACCCAGCCGCCGAAATAGCCGGCGCAGAGGCCCAGCACCGTGCCGATCAGCCCGGAGATCAGCGCCGCCGAGATCCCGATCAACAGGGAGATCTGGCCGCCGTAGAGTAGGCGGCTGAGGTAGTCGCGCCCGAGCTTGTCGGTGCCGAGCGCGTGGTCCCAGGTCCCCTTGGCCTGCCAGATCGGCGGGATCAGGCGGCGCGAGACGTCCTGCGCATAAGGGTCGTGCGGGGCGATCAGCGGTGCGGCCAGCGCGGCCAGCACGATCACCCCGAGGATGCCGGCCCCGATCAGGAAGCCGGCGTGATGCAGGCCGCGCCGGAGCACGAGGCCGGTCGGCGAGCGCACCGGCGCCAGGGCGGCCGGCACCCCGACGTCTTGGGGGAAGGCGGGGGCGGCGAGCGCCGCCGTGTCGGGGGGCAGGCTCATGGGGCGAGCGTCCTCACGATTGGCGCAGGCGCGGATCGAGGAAGGCGTTCAGCAGGTCGGCCGCGAGCGTCAGGGCGATGTAGATCATCGCCAGAACCAGCACGATCGCCTGGACCACCGGGAAGTCGTTGCGGGCGATCGATTCCCAGGCGAGCTGGCCGAGCCCCTGGAGCGAGAACACCGCCTCGATCACGATCGAACCGCCGAGCATGAAGCCGAACTGCACCGCCGCCAGGGCGATCACCGGGATCACGGCGTTGCGCAGCGCATGCCGGACCAGGATCTTGCGCGTCGGCAGCCCCTTGGCCCGGGCGGTCCGGACGTAATCCGAGGCCAGCACCTCCAGCATGCCGTTGCGGGTGAGCCGCATCACCGCCGGCATGGCGTAGTAGCCGAGCGCCACCGCGGGCAGGACGAAGTTCTTCCAGCCGGTGTTGCCCGAGACCGGCAGCCAGCGGAGGTTGACCGAGAAGATCAGGATCAGGGTCAGCCCGAACCAGAAACTCGGCATCGCCTGGCCCAGCACCGAGACCGACAGGGCGAGCCGGTCGATCCAGGTATCGCGGCGGACGGCGGCGATCACCCCGAGCGGCACCGCCACGAACAGGGCCACCGCGAGCGCGATGATCCCGAGATAGAGCGTGATCGGCAGGCGGGCGGCGAGCAAGTCGATCACCCGCTCGCGGAAGTAGAAGGAATTGCCGAAATCGAGGTGCAGCGCCCGCCAACCCCAGGCGAGGAACTGGGTCAGCAGAGGCTGGTCCAGGCCGTAATCCTTGCGGATCTGCACGATCTGGGGCCCGGTGGCCTCCGGCCCGCCAATCGCCGTGGCGAGGTCGCCGGAGAGGTGGAGCAGCATGAAGCTCGCCACCGAGACCGTGAAGGCCACCGCCAGGGCGACCAGGATGCGCCGGAGCGTGAAGGCCAGCACGCGAGCGGCCTACTTCCAGGACGCCGCGTAGAAGCGCGGCACCTCATCCGGCTGGGCGGTGAAGTTCAGGTCCGACGTGAAGGCGTAGTTGGTGGCGTACGAGAACATCGGCAGGGCGTAGGCCTGGGCGGCGATCCGCTGGAGCGCCTTGGCGTAGGCGGCCTTGCGCTTGTCCGGGTCGGTGGAGCCGTCACCCTCCTGCAGGTCGGCGATCACCTGCGGATCCTTGGTCAGGTCCTCCTCGCCGCCGCGGAAGAAGACCCCGTCGAAGGCCGAGACGTCGTAGACCGAGAACGAGCCCCAGGTCTGATAGCCGATCGAGACCTTGCCGCTCCGCAGGGCATCCCGGAACGCGGCGTAGCGCAGGTAGTTGAGCCGGACCTTGATGCCGACCGCCCCGAGATAGCCGATCACCGCCTCGGCGTAGTCCCGCTCGCGATAGGCGCCGAGGTCGATCTCGAACCCGTTCGCGTAGCCCGCTTCCTTGAGCAGGGCCTTGGCCTTGGCCGGGTCGTAGGGGTAGCGCATCACCCCCTGGTCGTTGCAGCCGAACTGATCGACGAAGCACAGCGCGTTCATCACCCGCGAGGCGCCGCGCACGAGGTTATCGACCATCGCCTTGCGGTCGATGGCGTAGGAGATCGCCTGCCGGACCCGCACGTCCTTGAGCGGCGAGTTCTCCTTGGCGCGGCCGAGCGTGTCGAACTGCAGGAAGCCGACCCGCATGGTCTCGGAGTTGAGCACGGTGACGTTGGGCGCGGCGCGCAGCTGTTCGGCCTGGTCGCTCGGCACCCGCCAGATCCAGTCGACACCCCCGGTCATCAGCTCGGCCATCCGGCTCTCGCCGTCCGGGATGACCCGGAACTGCAGCTTGCCGATCTTCGGCGTCCCGAGCGGGCTGCCCGACCAATACTTGGCGAAGCGCTCCATGGAGACGCCGCGCCCGCTATCGACCTTGGTGATCCTGTACGGGCCGCTGCCGATCGGCGCCTTGGCGAAGCCGTCGAGGCCGACCTTCTTGAAGTAGGAGGCCGGGAAGATCGGCATGGGCCCGGCGAGGTATTCCAGTGCCGCCGGGAACGGCGCCTTGAGGTGGATCCGGGCGCTGTGCGGGCCGGTGACCTCCACCGACTTCATCCAGTCGACGTTCTGGCGGGTGACCGTGCGGGCCTCGGGCGTCAGCATGAAGTTGAACGTGAAGGCGACGTCCTCGGGCCCGAGCGGGTCGCCGTTGTGGAAGGTCACGCCCTCGCGGATCGTCAGGTCCAGGGTGGTGTCGTCGGCCCAGGTCCAGGCGGTGGCGAGCATCGGCTTGTAGGTGCCGTCCGCGGGGTCGCGCCACAGCAGCGTGTCCCAGCAGTTGCGGGCCAGGATGACGCCCTCGCGGGCGCTGTTGTGATAGGGGCTGACGTTCTCGGGCTCGCTGTCGGAGGCGTAGACCAGGGTGTCGTCGGCCTTGCCGGCCAGGGCCGGGCTCGCCGCGACCAGTGCGATCAGGGAAGCCGCCAGCGACGCGGTGAGGGTGATCGTCCGTACCGGCATGTCGATTCCGTCTCCGACGACGACGGGCAGGATGTCGGGGAGGATCTCCGCGACTGCCGCCTTTTTCACCCTGCGATGATGTTGTGCATCTGGGATCGCAACAAGTAGAATTTGGCGAGCGGTGCGTTGCCATCTGGGCAACGGATATGCGCCATAAGTGATATCGAGGCAGGATAATGCAGACGACAGGGCTGCGCTACTTCCTGGCCGTGGCCCGCACCGGCTCGATCGCGGCGGCCTCGGCCCAGCTGAACGTCGCCGCCTCGGCGATCAGCCGGCAGATCGGCAACCTGGAGGCCGAACTCGACTGCGTGCTGTTCGAGCGGCGCCCGCGCGGCATGGTGCCGAGCCCGGCGGGCGAGCTCCTGGCCCAGCACGCGCACCAGATGCTGATCCGGTCCGAGCAGGTCGTCACCGAGATCCGGGAGCTGGAAGGCCTCGCCCGCGGCCTGATCCGGGTGGCGAGTTCCGAGGGGTTTTCGCTCGACATCGTGCCGAGCACCGTGGCGTCCTTCCACGCGGCGCATCCGGGCCTGCGCTTCGAGGTGACCGTGCTGCCCCCCGCCCAGGTGACCCAGATCGTGGCCGCCGGCGAGGCCGACCTCGGCATCACCTTCGCACTCGCGCCGTCCACCCAGGTCGAGGTGCTGTATGACGAACAGGTCGACATGCTGGTGCTCGCCGCCCCGGACCATCCCCTGGCGCGGGCGAAGGTGGTGCAGCTGTCCGAGTTGCCGAACTATCCCATCGCCCTGCCGACCCGGGACACGACCCTGCGGCAGGTGTTCGACGCCGCCTGCCTGCAGGAGGGCATCGTGATCGAGCCGGTCCTGACCGCCAACAACCTGGCCACCCAACTGCCGTTCGTGCGCAGATCCCGCGGTCTCGCGCTGATGTCGGCGCTCTCGATGCGCACGCCGCTGGACCTGAACGCCCTGGTCAGCCTGCCGATCCGCGCCCAGGCGAGCCTCTCGCGGAACATCCAGATCCAGGCGATGCGCGACCGGCGTCTGCCCCGGGCGGTGCGGGGCTTTTTGCGCCAGCTCCTGGACGCGCTGCCGCCGCCGGCAGGTTCTGCTTAGAGCCGTGCCCGATCGCGTTGCAATCAAGCACGGCTCTAAGTTCTTGTTTTGCCGCGTTCTCTTGAGTCGAACCGGTCTCCACTTCGTCGGAGAACGCTCGAGGCCGCCGCGTCAGGCGCCGCCGCGGCCCGACGCGATGGCGCAGCTATGGTCCATCACGTCCTCCGCGCTGGCGCTCGGCGCCCGGTAGGCCAGGAGCAGAAAACCCGGCTCGGGATCGCCCGGCGGCGTGGCGAGTGCCGCGAAGCTCGTCCGGTGCAGGTCCGGCCGGGGACCCGGCAGGGTGCGCAGGGCCGCGAACGGGTTGAAGCGCTCGGCCTCGGCTTCCGGCACCCGCATCGCGTGGTAGCGGTCCCCGGCGAGCGGCACCGGGAAGCGAGTCCAGGTCCCGCGGATCTGGCGGCCATGCGCCTTCACGGCGGCCAGCACGCTGGGCTTCAGGCAGTCGAGGTGGATGTGGAGCTGGTCCTGGCTCCGCCCCCGGGCCGAATTGACCGCCAGCCCCACGGCCTCGGGCGGCAGCTTGCCCTTGAGGGCGTCCGACACGAACGGGCGCGCGGCCAGCGCCGCCCGCCAATAGGCGGCACCCCGCTTCCCGCGCAGGACCGGGGCCTCCAGGCCGGCGGTGGTGTCGGTTGGCATCACCACGATGTGGGTCGGCTCGCCGGGCGCGCGCAGAACCGCCGTGCCGGGGCGGTCCTTGTCGCCGAGATCCACCGAGAGGCACGGGAAGGTCCGGTCGGCGAGCCGCTTGGCGAGCACGCAGGTCTTCAGCGCGGCCCACAGGACGTCCCGGCTGGGATCGGGCGCCGCCGCGGCCGGCATCGCGAGCACGACGAGGAGGGCGGTGATCGGCGCACGGCGCATGGAACATCCCAGTGACGGCGCACCTCCGGGGCTGCCCGGTTCGCCGCGCTTGCGATAACCGATCCGGGACTGCGCCGGCAAAGCGTCCGACGCCCCAATGGGAGCCCGTGATGCCGACTGCGCTCACCCCGGAGATCGGCGCCCGCTTCGCCGCCGTCGCCCTCGGCCATCTCACCCGCGAATATCCCAACTCGCCCGGGCACGTCCTGGCGGGCCCGGAGGACGCGCGCACGCCCGCCGCGCTGCATCCGGTCTTCCACGGCAGCTACGATTGGCATTCCTGCGTCCACGGCACCTGGCTGCTGGCCCGGGTGCTGCGGCTGTTCCCGGACGGCGCGCAGGCCGGGGCGATCCGCGCGCATCTCGATGCCCAGCTAGTGCCCGAGAAGGTCGCCGGGGAATGCGCGTATTTCGCCGCGCCGGCCGCCCGGGGGGTCGAGCGGCCCTACGGCTGGGCCTGGCTCCTGAAGCTCGCCGACGCGCTGTCCCGCCTGCCCGAGCGCCGCTGGGCCGAGGCCCTGGCGCCGCTCACCGGCCTGATCGCGCAGCGCGTCCGGGACTTCCTGCCGATCGCCCCCTATCCGGTGCGGGTCGGCACACATTTCAACACAGCCTTCGCGCTGCGGCTGGCGGCCGACTACGCCGACGGGGCGCAGGACGCGGCCCTGTCCGGTCTGCTGCGAGCCACCGCCGAGCGCTGGTACGGGGCCGACGTGGATTGCCCCGCCTGGGGCGAACCGGGGGGCGACGACTTTCTGTCATCGGCGCTGATCGAGGCGGAATGCCTGCGCCGCCTCCTGCCGCCGGAGCGGTTCCGGCCCTGGTTCGACCGGTTCCTGCCGGACCTCGCCGCGGGGCGGCCCGCGACCCTGTTCCGGCCCGCCCGCGTGACCGACCGCAGCGACGGCAAGATCGCCCATCTCGACGGGCTGAACCTCAGCCGCGCCTGGTGCTTCCGGTCGCTCGCCGCCGCCCTGGGCGGGGACGATCCCCGCCGCCCGCGGCTCCAGGCCGCCGCGGAGGCGCATCTGGAGGCCGGCCTCCCGCACGTGACCGGCGACTACATGGGCGAGCACTGGCTCGCGTCCTTCGCGCTGCTGGCACTGGACACCGAGACGCAATCCGGCCAGCTCGCGGCTTAGGGCACCTGCCGCCGCAGCGGATGCCGGTTCGGCGTCCGCGAGCGTGCTGAATCATGGACCGAGAGCCGCTCCCCTCGGCGAGGCGATCGGAAACGGCTGCAAAGATGAGAGGTTTTTGAGAACCTTTTGCCGCAGGCGGCGTTGTTCCTCGCCGGCTGCACGCGCGACGCACAAAAAAGGACCGCCCCCGAAAGAGCGGTCCGAAGTCTTGGGAGGAAACGCCCACGAGGGGCAGCAGCGCGGCGACGCCATCGCCGTGCTGCATCGCGTCAACCGGAGAGCGGGGACCTTGTTCCCCGCCCGTCCCGGCGCTGGGTCGCCTCGTGGAGCACCTGGGCGAGCTGCTCGGCCGAATAGGGCTTCCGCACCAGCGTGAATCCGTGCGCGTCGTCGGTGGCCAGGACGTGGCTGTAGCCCGAGGTCAGGACCACCGGCAGCTCCGGGCGGGTGACCTGTAGGGCCCGGGCGAGGGCGACGCCGCCCATCCCGGGCATGACCACGTCCGAGAACACCGCATCGAAGCGATCCGGCGTCCGCTGCAGCTCGGCGAGGGCCTCCTCGGCGGATTTCGCCCAGATCGGCGCGTGGCCGAGATCCTCCAGGATCTGGGTGCAGAAGCGCCCGACCCCGAGATTGTCCTCCACGACGAGGATGCACAGGCTCCGCTGCGGCTCCGGCTCGCGGCGGTCGTCGCGGCCCGGATCGGCCACCTCCACGGGGGCGTCGACCTGCGGCAGGTACAGGGTGAAGCGCGTGCCGCTCCCGGGCAGGCTCGCCACGTCGATATCGCCGCCCGACTGCTTGGCGAATCCGATGACCTGGCTGAGCCCCAGCCCGGTCCCCTTGCCGATCTCCTTGGTGGTGAAGAACGGCTCGAAGATCCGGCCGAGATCCGGTGCCGGAATGCCGGTGCCGGTATCGACCACCATCACGGCCACGAACGGTCCCCGGGCGCCGGCATGGCCGCGGATCGGCGGCATCGGGCGGCCGCTCTCGAGGTGCAGGGTCAGGCTGCCTTCCCCGTCCATCGCGTCGCGGGCATTCACCGCCATGTTGATCAGCGCGGTCTCGAACTGGCTCTCGTCCGCCCGCACGAAGCAGGGCGTGCCCGGCAGCTCGGTCTCCACGCGGATGCGCGCGCCCGTGACCGAATCGAGCATGTCGGAGATGCTGCGCAGCCGGGCGCAGATGTCGAACACCTGGGGCTTGAGCGCCTGGCGCCGGGCGAAGGCCAGGAGCTGCCCGGTGAGCTTGGCCGCCCGGTCGACCGTGTCCGAGACCGCGTCGAGGTAGCGGCGCCTGCGCTCCTCGGCGAGTTCCGGCCGGCGCAGGAACTCGACCGACGAGCGGATGATGGTCAGCAGGTTGTTGAAGTCGTGGGCGACGCCGCCGGTAAGCTGGCCGATCGCCTCCAGCTTCTGCGATTGCCGCAAGGCTTCCTCGGCCTGGCGCTGCTCCGTGATGTCGCGCCCGAAGCCGTAGAACAGCCCGTCCTCCGGGACGACGGTCCAGAGCACCCGCCGCCGGTCGCCGTCGCGGGTCGTGCAGGCCAGTTCCACATCCTCCACCCGCTGGTCCTCGCAGAGGGGCTTCAGCGCCTCGCGCGCCGCCTCGCGGTCCGTGAGGGCGATGAAATCCAGGGCGGTCCGGCCCAGCGTCTCGTCCTCGGACCAGCCGAGCGCCCGGCTCCAGGACGGATTGACCGACTGGACCTGCCCGTCCTTGTCCGAGACGATCTTCAGGACCGGCGACAGGGTCCAGACCCGGTCGCGGTCCCGGGTCTGGGCGGCGACCTGCGCCTCCAGGCGCTCGGCGCGGGACTGCAGCAGCGCCTCGTCCCGGTGCCGGGCCATCGCGGCGGCCCGGGCCTCCAGCAGGTCCATGAGGGTCCGGGCGAGGGCCTCGAGGACGAAGACCTGCGGCCCGGTCAGGCTGCGCGGTTCGCGGTCGAGGACGCTGAGCGTGCCGATCGGCCAGCCGTCCGGGGTCACGAGCCGGACGCCGGCGAAGAAGCGCAGGCCCGGTTCGCCCGCGATCGGCCCGCAATCCGTCAGCACCAGCGCGCCGTCCCGGCTCAGGGTCTCGAGGCCGAGGCCGGTCTCGATGGGCCGGTCCGGCGCGTCGTGGCCGAACGCGGCCTTGGTCCAGTGCCGGTCGGCATCCGCGAAGGTGATCCGCGCCATCGTGGTGCCGCAGGACGCAGCCGCGATCTGCGCGATCTCGTCGAAGGCGGGCTCGGGCGCGGTGTCGAGGATGGCATAGCCGCGCAGAGCCGCGAGGCGCTGGGGATGATGGCGTTCGAAGCCGGACGGGCAGGACATGGTCTCGTTCCGCGACACGGCTGCGTCATATCCCACGGCAACGACCCTCCCAAATCGGATCGATCAACCACAGCTTGACGGCTTGGTGAGCCGGCCCTTCCTACAACGCGTAGCTTCGGGTTTGAGGCAGGTCCGACCGATGCAGATCGCCGCGTCGCCGGGTGCTGGGCGCCGTGGCCGCGGACCGATGGTTTGCGATGCGCAGTATCGTCGCACGGCGTATCGATGGCGGAGGCAGCGAGTTGCTTCGTCAGATCATCGCACCGAAAGATGGTTCCCTCCCTTCTGAACACGATGTCGCGAAGCTTAAAAGACCTGGCGCGCCGCCCCGGCGATCGGGTGCGGGACGACGCGCTGGGCTCGTCATGACCGGAGCAGGTGTGGACCTCAGACTCAACGATATCGCCTGGGGCACGCGCGGCGATCCGGTTGCGGCGGCCCGCGCGGTCGCGGCCGATGCGGCGCGTCGGGCGGGACGCCACGACCACGACGGCGGCTTTCCGGCCGAGGATGTCGCGGAACTCGCCCGGGTGGGGCTGCTGGCCGCGCCGGTGCCCCATCGCGCGGGCGGCGCCGGTCTCGGCGAGGAGCCGGACGGGGCGATTCTCCAGGCCGTGCTCACCCATGTCGGGTCCGGCAGCCTCGCGCTGGGGCGCGTGTACGAGGGCCATGTCAACGCGGTGCAGCTCGTCGCCCGCTATGCCGACGGCGAGGCGCGCAGCGCCTTGCTGGCCGATGCCGTCCAGGGCCATCTGTTCGGGGTCTGGAACACCGAGCCGCCGGGCGAAGGCCTCAAGATCGACGCCACCGGAGGCGCCCCGACCTTGCGGGGCGTGAAGACCTTCGCGTCGGGGGCGGGGTTCGTGACCCGCGCCCTCGTGACCGCGCAGCCCGACGCGCCCGGGTCGCAGATGATCGTCGTCGCCCTCGAGCCCGGCGAGCGGGCGGATCTGTCGGCTTGGCGCGCGCAGGGGATGCGGGCCTCGGCGACCGGCACCGTGGATTTCACCGGGCTCGGCGCCGACCGCTTCACGCCCGTGGGCGCGCCCGACGACTATCAGGTGCAGCCGCATTTCTCGGGGGGGGCCTGGCGCTTCCTCGCGGTGCAGCTCGGCGGCCTGGAGGCGCTGCTCGACGCGTGGCGCGGCCATCTCGTCGCCACCGGCCGCGGCGAGGACCCGCACCAGCTCGCCCGCCTCGGCGAGGGCGTGATCGCGGCCGAGACCGCGCGCCTCTGGGTGGCGCGGGCCGCCGCGATCGTGGGCGAGGAGGGCGATCCGGACGGGATCATCGCCTACGTGAACCTCGCCCGCCTCGCGGTGGAACGCGCCGGGCTCGACCTGCTGGAACGGGCGCAGCGCTCGGTCGGGCTGCAGGGCTTCCTGCGCGACCACCCGCTGGAGCGCTTGACCCGGGATCTCGCGACCTACCTGCGCCAGCCCGGCCCCGACCGGGCGCTGACCGAGGGCGCCCGCCACGTGCTGCGCGACGCGCGGGCGAGTGGCGACCTCTGGTCGGGCGAGGCCTGAACCCGGAACGCCCGGATTCGAGACGCAAGCGTTTTCAAATGCGGCATCGCGTCTGTGAATCCGGGGCCGGCAGCCGGGAGCCCTCACGGCCAGCCAGCGTTTGCAGCATCCGGGACAGGTTCGGATCAGCATGGCCAAGCGCAGGACGAAGACGGTCGCCCACCAGGAGACCGAGGACGCGCCGCTGATGCCCACGGGGGCGCTGGCGGTGGCACTGCTGGATCTGGCCGAGGACGCGGCCCCGCTGGTCCACGTGGCCCGGGATGCCCGGCGGCTGGAGGAGCTGGCCGCGACGCTCAAGGCCCTCGATCCCGACATCCGGGTCGCCGTCTACCCGGAATGGGATTGCCTGCCGCTCGACCACGCCTCGCCGTCGCGGGCCACGATGGGCGCCCGGGCTGCCGTGATGCGCTGGCTGACCGACCGCGACGCCCTGCCGGACTTCGTGCTGACCACGGCTCCGGCACTGATCCAGCGGGTGCCTCCGCCGGAGACCTGGGCCGACGCCCGGGTGACGTTCCGGGTCGGCGACCCACTCGACGTCGCCGCCGTGATGGCCGGCCTCAAGCGCCTCGGCTACATCCTCGACGAGCGGGTCGACGAGCCCGGCGAGATCGCCGTCCGGGGTCGCACCGTCGAGGTGTTTCCGGCGGCCGCCCCGCGGCCCTGCCGGATCGAGCACGCGGACGGGCGCGTCACCGCGATCCGCTCCTACGATCCGATCTCGCAGCGCTCCGTCGCCGAAGTCGCGGATCTGGTGATCGACCCGGCCACCGAGATCGTCCTCGCCCCGGATTCCGGCCAGAGCTTCGAGCCCTTCACCGGGCAGGAGCACCGCCTGGAACGCTACTATCCGCGTCTCGTCACCCTGCTCGATTACGTGCCGGGGGCCCGCCTGGTCGTCGAGGACGGGACGCAGGCCCGGGTCGACGCCTTCTACGAGCAGATGGAGGAAGCCGGCGCCCGCCGGGCGCCCCGCGGCGGCCGCGCCGAGGGCGGCGACGGTCTCTACCTCGCGCCGAAGGCGTGGCGGGCCGTCGTGGCCGAGCTGACCCGGGCGGTGGCCACCGACGCGGCGGGTGAGCCGCTCGGGGTCCCGGTCTTCGCCCGGGAGCGGCGGCCCGAGGCGGCCTTCGCCAAGGCGATGCGCGAGCGGCTGAAGGCGGGCGACGTCGTCGTGCTGGCGGGCTCGCGCCAGCCGCTCCGGCGCCTCGTGCGCCAGGCCGGCAAGATCGCCGAGCGCCCGGTCCGGCTGATCGACGGCTGGTCCGACCTCTCCGACGCGGCGCCGGGCGACATTCTCGCCCTGGAGGCGCCGATCGGCGCCGGTTTCAAGGTCCAGGGGCGGGGCGCGACGGTGTTCGCCGCCGCCGACCTGTTCGGGCCGGACGCCGCGGTGTCCGGCACCGCCCGGGCGATCCTGCCGATGGGCGAGGTCGACCTGCGCCCCGGCGACGTCGCGGTCGACCGCGACCACGGCCTGTGCGTGTTCGAGGGGCTGGAGCCCGTGTCGAACCCGCTGGGCGTCGGCGCGGAGGACGAGCCCTCCGAGGCCTTGCGGCTGCGCTTTGCCGGCGACGCGATCCTGATGGTGCCGGTCACCCAGGCCGACCGGATCTGGCGTTACGGCCCGGAGCCCGACGCGGTCACCCTCGACAAGCTCGACGGCGGGACCTGGGCCCGCCGCCGCCTCCAGGCCGAGGCCACCATGGCCCGGACCGCCCGGGTGATGCTGGAGGCCGCCCGCGCCCGCCGGGATACCGAGGGCCCCGTCCTGGCGCCGCCGTCCCGCGACATGGAGCGCTTCGCCGCCGGCTTCGGCTTCGCCCCGACCCCCGATCAGGCCGCCGCGGTGGACGCGCTGATGGCCGACCTCGCCTCCGGGCGTCCGATGGATCGGCTGGTCTGCGGCGATGTCGGCTTCGGCAAGACCGAGGTCGCGCTGCGGGCCCTGGCGGCGACGGTTTTTGCCGGCAAACAGGCGGCGCTCATCGCCCCCACTACGGTCCTGGCCCGCCAGCACGTCGAGACCCTGCGCCGCCGGTTCGGACGGTTCGGCATCGAGGTCGCGCAGCTCTCGCGCCTGGTCTCCCCGGCCGAGGCCAAGCGGGTGAAGGCCGGTCTCGCGGACGGTTCGATCCGGCTCGTGGTCGGAACGCAGGCGCTGGCCGCCCGCGGCGTGGGCTTCGCCGATCTCGGCCTGACGGTGATCGACGAGGAGCAGCGTTTCGGCGCCAAGATGAAGGCGGACCTGCGCCGCCTCGCCGAGGGCGGGCACGTGCTGACGCTCACCGCCACCCCGATCCCGCGCACGCTCCAGGCGGCGCTCGTCGGCCTGCAGAGCCTCAGCGTGATCGCCACGCCCCCGGTGATGCGCCAGCCGGTCCGGACCGTGGTGGCGCCCTTCGATGCCGACGCGGTGCGCGAGGCCCTGATCCGCGAGCATCGCCGCGGCGGCCAGAGCTTCGTCGTCTGCCCGCGCATCGAGGATATCGGCCCCATGGCCGAGCGCCTGCGCGGCCTCGTGCCGGGCCTGAACGTGCTGGTGGCGCACGGGGACCTGAAGCCGTCGGCGATGGACGAGGTCATGGTCCGCTTCGCCGACGGGGACGGTGACGTCCTGCTCGCCACCGCCATCGTGGAGAGCGGGCTCGACGTGCCCCGGGCCAACACCATGCTGGTCTGGGAGGCCGCCCGGTTCGGCTTGGCGCAGCTCCACCAGTTGCGCGGCCGGGTCGGCCGCGGCCAGCGGCGCGGGGTCGTCCACCTGCTCAGCGATCCGGCCGCGCCGCCGGCGCCCGCTGCCCTCCAGCGCCTGCGCGCCCTGGAGGCCCTGGACCGGCTGGGTGCCGGCTTCGCGGTCAGCGCCCGCGACCTCGACCTCCGCGGGGCCGGCGATCTCGTCGGCGAGGATCAGGCCGGCCACGCCAAGCTCGTCGGGCTCGGCCTCTATCAGCACCTGCTGCAGCTGGCGCTGACCGCCGCCAAGGGTGAGCCGGCCGAGGATTGGAGCCCGGAGATCGAGATCGGGCTGCCGAGCCGGATCCCGGCGGATTACGTGCCCGAGCCCGAGATCCGCCTGAGCCTCTACACCCGGCTGCTGCGCCTGCGCGACGGCGAGGCGATCGAGGCCTTGTCCGGCGAGGTCGAGGATCGCTTCGGCGCAGCCCCGGCGCCGGTCCTGGCCCTGTTCACCCTGGCGCGGCTGCGCGCCGCCTGTTGCGGGCTGGGCGTGGCCCGGCTCAGCGGCGGTCCCCAGGGTGTCGCGGCCGACATCCGGTCCGACCGGCCATTGCCGCCGATGCCGGCCGAGGACGGGATCATCCTGCGCCAGGGCCGCGTGGTCTGGCGGCACGCCTGTGCCGACGCGCAGGCGCGGGCCGCGTTGGCGGCCGACCTCCTCGACCGCATCCGGGCCGCCCGGGAGCGGGCCGCTTGAGCCTGGTCCACGCCCGGGCTGCGCTCACGCGTTTGTGAGGGCTGCCCGGACCGGACCGGTACAATCGTATCAGTGACAGCAGGGCTGCCGGTGCCCATCTGCGGCGGGCTACACTCCGACCGAGCGCCCCGTGCCACCCGGTGGTGCGCCGGCCCGGTCGGGTCCCGACGTTGTACCGGGGTCTCTTGCCCTTTCGTCTCCGGTACGGCCGCACGGCCGGGCGCCCATGACCCCGTGCAAGGCGGGTGCCCGGCCTGTCGTCCGCCGATGTCCGGCGGGGCAATCGGCGTGATCCGGAGTTGACCGGCGCCGTCCGGTCGGGCCTTCTCGCGCAGAACGGGAGGCGCCCCGAGTCCGCTGGAATTTCTCCGCGACTCTGCGCCGGCCCGGGCCGATCAAGGGAGGCACCATGCACGTCACGATTGAGCAGGCCGAGCGGGCAATCGCCGCGGCGCGGGCGAAGGCGAAGGAGCTGGACACCCAGATGTGCATCGCGGTGGTCGATTCCGGCGGCAACCTGAAGGCGTTCCATCGCATGGACGACGCCTGGGTCGGCTCGATCGACATCGCCCACAAGAAGGCCAAGACCTCGGTGTTCTTCGGCATGATGACCGGCCAGATCGGCCAGCTGTCCCAGCCGGGCGGTCCGCTCTACGGCATCGAGCATTCCAACGACGGGCTGATCACCTTCCCGGGTGGGATCCCGATCGTCGATGCTGACGGTGTCATGTCGGGCGCGATCGGCGTCAGCGGGTCGACGGTGGAGAACGATCACGCCGTGGCGGAGGCCGGCGCCAAGGCGATCGGCCGGACCGAGCTTCCCGCCCATCCCTGGCGCACCTGAACCCGCCCTACGGCTCCCGCTGCGCGAGCGCCCGGCCGATCCCGAGCAGCAGCATGCTCGAGATCAGCCGGAGCTGCGGGTTGCCGTAGCGCTCCAGCGCCGAGTGGACCCGGATGCAGTTGTCGGCGGCCGCCTCCAGGTGCTTGACCTCGATCGGAGGCTTGACCTGGATCGGGTTGCCGTCCCGCCCCGGCGGGGTGCCGCCGTACAGGTCCGTGACGTCGATGTAGGCGCCGCGCCCACGCAGCGCCCCCGTGGTGTCGGGGGCCAGCCGGCCGCGGGTGAGGATCCAGCGGACGTCGCCGGTCTGGCTCAGGACGCGAAACTCCAGCGAGACCGGGCCGCCGGTCCGGCGCACCTTGCGGATCTCGTCGAAGACCCAGCCGCGATCCTCGGGATGGACACGTCCCAGGGCGACGTCGAGCGGCAAAGGCTTGCCGGCAAAGCCCTCGTTCCCGGACAGCAATGCGGCCGCGCCCGCGTCGAGGACCGATCGGCCGGCGGAGACATCCGTATCCCAGGTACCGACGAAACCCGCATCCTGCAGGGCGGAGGCCGCCATGGACGCCAATGCCATTCCATCCCCCAAACCTGGTTGCGGCCCGCCCATCCCCGGGACAGCCGGCAGCCGCGTGCGACACTTGCAACCGACAAGCACTTAGGCAACGGATCGATCCAAATCGTCCATGCCCCGCGCCCTGACATGTCGTCACGGGTCTCCGGCCCCGGCTCGACAGCGGCGGGGATCAAGCCTGAGCGCCTGAAGCTGCATTCGCAGTGCACAAACCCGGCGTAAAGCTTTTCATGGCGCAGTCTGTCCGTCACCGAACGCGCGGGCATTGCTGCGATGAGCGTGCCGACGGCGCGGATACCGTGTCGGCCCAGGACTTTCGATGCGCAGATACATTTTCAGAGCGATACGCCGGGACCCGGACGGGATGCTTGGCCCGGACCTGTACCGGCAGACCTTCGAGGCCGCCGACGACGCGGGCGCGGTGGCGGCGGCCAAGCGGATCGATCTCGATCTGGCCGCGCTCGGCGCCAACGCGGTCTACGTCTCGGCCGCGGACGGACGGGCGATCTGGAGCCTGCACGCCCAGGATTTCCCGGATCCGAGCCTCTGAGGACCGGTCGGCGACGGAGACCGGAGCCGGGGGGATGTCCCCCGACCCTGCTGGTGCCGGGCGGGATCACGGCCTAACGTCGCGGACGCCGGTACGGGGTCGGCCGGGGCGCGCGCGGGACCGCATCGCTATGGATCGCACCAACCTCCCGCTCTCGCAGGACCGCCTCTGGGACAACCTGATGGCGCTCGCCCGGATCGGCGCGCTTCCCAACGGCGGCAACGACCGGCAGACCCTGACCGATCGGGACGCCGAGGGGCGCACCCTGTTCCGGCGCTGGGGCGAGGCGGTCGGGCTGACCCTGACGGTGGACCGGATCGGCAACATGGTCTTCCACCGGCCGGGGCGGGACCCGGGCCGGAAGCCCGTCGCCATCGGCAGCCATCTCGACACCCAGCCCACCGGCGGCAAGTTCGACGGTCCGCTGGGCGTGCTCGCCGGGCTGGAGATCATGCGCGCCCTGCACGAGGCCGGGATCGAGACCGAGGCGCCGCTCCTGCTGATCAACTGGTGCAACGAGGAGGGCTCGCGCTTCGCGCCGCCCATGAGCGGCAGCGGCGTCGCCATGGGGATCGTCTCCGAGGCCGACGTTATGGCGACCCGGGATCTCGCCGGCCACGTGTTCGGTGAAGAGCTGCGCCGGATCGGCTGGCAGGGGGACGCGGATCCGGCGGATCTTCGCGGGCTCGGCGCGTATTTCGAACTGCACATCGAGCAGGGCAAGCGCCTGGAGGATGCCGGCCTCACCATCGGCGTGGTCGACCGGGCGCTCGCCCAGATCTGGTACGAGCTGACCGTGCTGGGCGAGGAGGCCCATGCCGGCAGCCCCATGGCCGGCCGGCGGGACGCCATGATGGCCGCCGCCGCGCTGATCGGCTCGCTCGAGGCGATCGCCCGGGACGCGGTCGGCCCCGAGGGCGAG
This sequence comes from Methylobacterium sp. CM6246, assembly GCF_054818005.1. Classification (NCBI taxonomy): domain Bacteria; kingdom Pseudomonadati; phylum Pseudomonadota; class Alphaproteobacteria; order Hyphomicrobiales; family Methylobacteriaceae; genus Methylobacterium; species Methylobacterium sp. CM6246. The sequence continues at coordinate 616,870 of NZ_JBTXKY010000001.1, read as the reverse complement.
CGCGGCCGCGCCACCGTGGGGGTCCTGAAAGCCGAGCCCGCGAGCCGCAACATCACCCCGGGCCGGGTCTGGTTCAGCCTCGACACCCGCCACGGCGACTCCGGTCAGCTGGAGGCGATGCGGGAGCGGATTCTGGCCCGGGCCGACGCGCTCGCCGCCGAGCGGGGCGTCGCGATCCGGGTGGAGGAGTTCTGGCGCGCGCCGCTCACCCCGTTCGACCCGGTCCTGGTGGACCGCGTCCAGGCCGCGGCCGAGGCGCGGGGCCATGCCTGGACCCGGATGCCGACCGCGATCTATCACGACGCCGTCTATTGCGCCCGGACGGTGCCGGCGGCCCTGGTGTTCTGCCCGTGCCACGGCGGCATCAGCCACAATGAGGCCGAGAGCATCACGCCGGATTGGGCCCGGGCCGGCATGGAGGTGCTGGCCGACGCCGTGCTGGCCACGGCCGGCATCGCGCGTTCCTGAGGAGGCTGGTTCGGCATGCCCGACGACGACAACGTCATCCGCCCGACCTTCGGCGCGCCTCGCCCCGCACCGCCGGAGCGGACGGAGCCCGAGCCCGATCAGCCGCCGCTACGCCTGTTCGGCGCGGCCGCGGGCCACCGGGTCGGCCTGATCCGCGATCCGGCCGCTCAGGAAGGCGACGTGTTCCGGATCGTGGTCGGCCCGGAGGACGAGCACGCCGTCGAGACGGTGGCGCTGCTGCCGGCCGCCGGCGATGCGGAGGGCGAGGCGGAGCGGATCGGCTTCGCGATCCTGCGGGCGCTGGAGGTGGTCGAGGGCGCGGTCTGAACCGGAAGCCCGCGCGGCGGGACGGTCAGACGACCGGCTTGGGCTTGATGATCGGCGAGCGCGTCAGGCTCTGGATCTCGCGGCCGGGCCGTCCGGCCTTAAGGGCAATCTCCTCTTCCTGCTCGGCGATGATCTGCCGGGCCGGCTCGTCGCCGTCCAGGCCGCCGAGGATCTCGGCCGGCACACGGCGGTTCGAAGCTCGGGAGCCGTCCTCGAAGACGACGTCGAACAGAATGAAGCCCCGTTCCTGGGGTCTCGACTTGATGCGCTTAGCCATAGGTGCTGATACGCCACCGCGATCCCGCGCGGCAGGGGGCACCGGCGCGCAGGGGGTTGCGCCGCGCGCAGCGCCGAACCTGCCCGCGGCCCCGCTCTCGCCGTGATCTTTCGTGCCGACGGTCCCCGACCGACCGCACCGCCAATCGAGGAAACGTCCGTGATACCCTGGGTTCATCTCGACACCGGAGCCGTCCCGGGGGGCGGTACCGACCTGCGCCTGATGCAGCGCGGCGACGAATTCTCGATCCTGGCCGACACCATCGAGCTGATGAACAACCGCCGCAGCGGCTCCGAGGCGGCGCTCGCCGCGATGACCTGCGAGCGGCTGAAGGACCGGCCCCGGCCCCGGATGCTGATCGGCGGCCTCGGCATGGGCTTCACCCTGCGGGCGGCCCTGGAGGGCCTCGGCCCGGATGCGCGGGTCGTGGTCGCCGAGCTGGTGCCGGCCGTGATCGCCTGGGCCCGCGGCCCGCTCGCCCACGTCTTCGCCGATTGCCTGGACGACCCCCGGGTCGACGTGCAGGAAGCCGACGTGAACCGCCTGATCCAGGCGGGGCCGGGCCAGTACGACGCCATCCTGCTCGATGTCGACAACGGCCCGGAAGGGCTGATGCGCCGCTCGAACGACCGGCTCTACGACAATTGGGGCCTCAAGCGGGCCCGCTGGGCGTTGCGGCCGGGCGGCATCCTGGCCGTCTGGTCCGGCGCTCCGGACCGGAAGTTCAAGGCCCGCCTGCAGCGCTCCGGCTTCGCGGTCGAGGAGGCCCGGGTCCATGCCAGCGGCCGCGGCAGTGGGCCCAAGCACGTGGTCTGGCTCGGCACCCGCACCGACGCCCCGGCCGAGCCGTCCCGGTCCGAGGCCGGTCGCGAGAAGATGGCCCGGTAAGAGTCCGGCTGCCGCCCACGGTCGCACCCCCTGGGCCGGCGCAGGGGAGTTCGCACATGCGAGGCATGGGTGCGAATGGCGGGCATCTCTACACGGTTGAGGTCAGGCCGAGCCGGCACGACCCGGGCCGTTTCACGTGGGCGATCCGGGACCGCGGCAAGCTGGTTCGGGGATCGTACCGCCCGCACGCCTCCGAGGGTGTGGCCCGCGCAGTCGCCCTGGCCGAGGTCGAGCGGCTGATCGGGCACGACGAGCCTCAGAACGACGGCTGATCAGCGTCTCGTCATGATCTGAGTGCATGCTTGTGGATCGGTCGGGTGTCGCTCATGCATAAGCAAACGGCTCCCGGTCGGTTGCATGCCGCAATGCGGTAGCCTATCTGTGCAGTGCGGGATGGCGATGGCGTCGCGATCCCGCTGCCCTTCTTGGGCGTTTCCTCCCTAGACTTCGGGCCGCTCCTTCGGGAGTGGCCTTTTTTTCTGTCCTGTATCCTCTTTTTCAGTCCCGTCCCCGTGGCGGCGGACAGCGATCCGGACTTTGAAGCTCCGGCCGGAGGTTTCGGCCAAGCGGAACCATGACCTTGGCTGTTCGTTTTGCCGTCATGGAACACTATAGATCCACCCTTGCGACGACTGCGATCGCCGTATTCGGCTTGGTCGTGGCGGCCCATACTCTTCATCCGGGCAATTACGAGGCGCAGCAGCGCCCGGTCCGGACTGTCGCAGCGCAGGCTGCTCCATCGGGTTGGGCGGATCCGCCGGCCCGGCTGGCCAGCCCCGGCAAGTCCGACCTCCCCGCAGCGGAGAACGGTCGTGCGCCCGCCCCCGACCTGCTGGCGCCGCGATTGGCCGCCGCATTGCCGCCGGGTGCCATCGCGGCTCCGGCGCTGCCGAGCGAGATGGTCGCCCCCGCCGAAAAAGCTCGGAAGACGGTGGTGGCACACCGGTCGAAGGTGGCGGATCGCAGCCCCCGCCGGACGGCCCGCCTGCGCAACGCCGGCCTGGCCCGCACGGCAGCCGTCGAGCCGATGACCGCACCATCGGCGCCCGCGCCGGCGCCCAGGAAAATCGATCCGATCGGCGATCTGATCCGCGGCCTCGGCCTTGGCCGCGAGGGCTGACCGCCCCGCGCCCTACTGGACGTGGATGGTCAGCTTCATCTTCGGGTGGATGCCGCACTGGATGACGAAATCCCCCGCTTCCGCCAGGACCAGCCGGGTCTCGGTGCCGGGTTCCTGATCGCCCGCATCGAACGAGAACCGGTCCGCCTCGATGAAGGCGTGGTGTGTCTGGCTGGAATCCTCGTTGCGCAGGGTGATCGTATCGCCGCGCCGCAGGAACAGGTCGGTCGGCACGTAATGGCGTCCCTTCTGCAGCACGACGCGGGTCGTGCTCGACAGCATCGCCCAGGCCGCGGGCGGTGCGGCGCACAGACCCGCCAGAACCAGCGTTCCGACGAGGAGCAAGGGCCGGAGGCGCCGGTTGCGAAGGGGCATGTTGGGTGTCCGCTGGGTACTGGATACGCCCGGGCAGGGGATTGAGGCGGGATCGACCGCCGAGCGGCCCGGGCTGCCGCGAAGCGCCATGGTGCGCCGAGGTCCTGAACACCCCGCTAAGCCAGACCGTAAGATTGTCCCGATCGTTCAGTCAATAAGGCGCCGATATTTAGTCTCTACAAGTCTTGATTGTATTGATCGCTAGAGTGCGTCTCCCCAGCATCTGGACCGCAGGCCGTCAGCGCCTCGCGTACATGGTCCCGGAAGACCTGGACCCGTGCCGGCAGGTCGCGCCCGGCCAGCGTCACGGCGCGCAGGACCCCGCCGCGGCTGGCCCAGGGGGCCAGCACGCGCACGAGCTGGCCCGCCGCGACAGCCCGGGCGGCCACGAGGCTCGGGATATGGCCGATCCCGGCCCCTGCCAGGGTCAGGCGGTGGACGGTCGCGAAGTCGCTGACCCGGATGGCCGGGCTCATGACGACCTGCTCGGACTGGCCGCGCCCATCGGTGAGGGGCAGGGCCCCCGAGCCCAGCCGCTCCCGGGACAGGATCAGGTCGTGGCCGTGCAGCCCGGCCAGGTCGGCCGGCGCGGGGCGGCGCAGCAGGTAGGCGGGCGCGGCGTAGAGGCCGACCGCCAGGGTCGCCAGGACGACCGCCCGGTAGCCGGTCTCCTCCGCGCCGCCCAGCCGCAGGGCGAGGTCGATCCGGTTGGCCGCCAGGTCGAGGCGGGCATCGGTGTTCAGCATCTCGACCGTGATCTGCGGATAGGCCGCCCGGAAGCTCGCGACGATCTCGGGCATCACCTCGATCCCGAAATCGATGGAGGTGGTCATCCGCAGGTGCCCGGCCGGCACCGTCCGGGCGTCGCGGGCGGTCTCGGCGGCCTCGTCGAGCAGGGCCAGGCTCTCGTGGGCCTTGGCGTAGAACGCCAGGCCCTCCGCGGTGGGCGAGACCGCCCGGGAGGTTCGGGCCATCAGCCGGGTGCCGAGCGCCCGTTCCAGCCGGGAGAGGCGACGGCTGACGCTGCCCTTGGTTTCCCGCAGGCTCGCGGCCGCGGCCGTGACGGTGCCGAGATCGACGACCGTGCAGAAGGCGCGCACGTCGTCGAGTCCGCCCTGGAAGGTTTCCGTTCTCGCAACCATGGGGTTCCGGATAGCAGGCTCAACCGCGGCCGTGAACGGGTCTACAGCGCTGCTGCGGCGCACCGAATCGCGCATGATCGTCGCCTGTAGGAGACACCCTTGAAGTCGATTCTCGCCTCCGGCCTTCTAGCCGTCCTGGTCGCCACCCCGGTCCTGGTCGCCACTCCGGTCCTGGTCGCCACCCCGGTCCTGGCCCAGACCCCGCCGACCCGTGACCCGGCCCAGATCCAGGCCGGCACCTACGCGGTCGATCCCAACCACACCCAGGTCGGCTGGCGGGTCTCCCATATGGGCTTCTCGAACTATGCCGGCGGCTTCTCGGACGTGTCCGGGACCCTCGATCTGCAGCCCAAGAACCCGGCGGCCGCGAAGCTGTCGATCAAGATCCCGGTCGCCTCGGTGACCACGACCAGCGCCAAGCTCACGGACGAGCTGAAGGGCGACCAGTGGCTCGACGCGGGCAAGTTCCCCGAGATGACCTTCGTGTCCACCAAGGTCACGCCCGAGGGCAAGGACAAGGCGAAGGTGGCAGGCAACCTCACGCTGCACGGCGTGACCAAGCCGGTGACGCTGGACGTCACCCTGGTCGGGGCCGGCGTGAACCCGCTGAGCAAGAAGGTCACGGTCGGGTTCGACGCCACCGGCACGGTCAAGCGCTCCGAGTTCGGGGTGAAGACCTACCTGCCGCTCATCGGCGACGACCTGCACCTGACCATCGCGGGCGCCTTCGAGCGTCAGGACTGACCCGGACCGACGGGACGGGAGGATGGCGATGGCATGGGTCGCATCGGCGCGGCGCTACTCCGCGGTGGCCATCCTGCTGCACTGGGCGAGCGCGCTGGGCGTGCTCGCCCTGATCGGCATGGGCCTGACCATGACGCATGCCGGGCTGGCGCCGATGCGCCTGTTCCCGCTCTACCAGTGGCACAAGTCGGTCGGGATCACCGTGCTGGTCCTGACCGGCCTGCGCCTCGCCTGGCGGCTGTTCCACCGGCCGCCCCCGCACCCGGCGGGCATGCCGGCCCGCGAGCGCCGGGCGGCGGGAGCGGCCCATGCCATCCTGTACGGGCTCCTGATCGGGCTGCCGCTCACCGGCTGGGCGGTGGTCTCGCTCTCGCCGTTCAACATCCCGACGGTGCTGTACGGGCTCGTACCCTGGCCGCACCTGCCGCTGGCCCCGCTGCTGACCGACCCGGCGGGGGCGGAGGGGGCCGTCAAGCTGCTGCACGCCTACGGGGCGTGGTTCCTGACGGCGTTGCTCGTGCTGCACGTGGCGGCCGCGCTGCGCCACCATCTCATCCTGCGGGACGGCGTACTGGCACGGATGCTGCCGGGCCGCGCCGCCGCGCTGCCTCCCGAAACCCTGGACTCGACCCGATGACGCTGCGTCTCGCGTGCCTCGCCCTGTGCCTGTCGGCCGCCCTCCCGGGGGCCGTGCGGCCGGCCGCCTCCGCCGAGTGGGCGGTGGATCCGGCCAAGAGTGCGATCCGGTTCTCGGGGGTGCAGGTCGGGACCCCGTTCTCGGGACGCTTCGAGCGCTTCGACGCCCGGGTGGCGTTCGACCCTGCCAAGCCCGAGGCCGGCCGCGCCACAGTGCTGGTCGATCTCGGCAGCGCCCGGACCGGCGATGCCCAGCGCGACGCGGCTCTGCCGCAGAGGGACTGGTTCGACGTGACCAGCGCCAGCCACGCGCGCTTCGAGGCCACCCGCTTCGTCGACAAGGGCCGGGGCGACTACGAGGCGGTCGGCGACCTGACCATCCGGGGCATGACGCGTCCGCTGACTCTGCCTTTCCACCTGGCGCTCGAAGGGGACCAAGCGCATGCGACCGGGCATGCCGGCCTCGTCCGCACCGATTTCGGCGTCGGCCAGGGCGCCTGGGCCTCCGGACAATGGGTCGCCCTCGCCGTCGGGGTCGATATCGAGCTGGTCGCCACGGCAAAGCCCGCCGCTGGGGCCGACGGGCACTGACCGGTCCCGTCGCTGCCTACGTCCCCGGCTGGTCCTCGGAACCGGTGCCCAGCGCCCGCTGCACCATCACGCTGTCCGACCAGCGGCCGTATTTGAAGCCCACCGCCTTCAGGTAGCCGACCTGGACGAAGCCGCAGGTCTCGTGAAGGCGGAGGGACGCGGCGTTCTGCGCGTCGATGTAGCCGATCATCTGGCGGTAGCCGCCGGCCGCGCAGGCCTCGATCAGGGCCGGCAGGAGGCGGCGCCCGATCCCGGCATGGAGGTGGTCGGGATGCACGTAGATCGAGTGCTTGAGCGTGTAGCGATAAGCCGGACGCTTCCGGAACGGCACCGCGTAGGCGTAGCCCGCCACCTGGCCGCCGCGCTCGGCGACGAGGTGGGGCAGGCGCTTCTTGCGCATGGTCTTGCGCCGGCGCTTCAGGTCGTCGGGCAGCAGGCGCGCTTCGTCGTCGAATTCGGCGACGTTGCCGACGCCCTTGCCGATATGGTGCTCGTAGATCGCCACCATCGCCTCGACATCCGCGTCCGAGGAGGCGCGGATGATGATGTCCGGGCTCGGCCGCGCCGGGATCGGGGCGCCCTCTTCGGGCTCGATCTCCATCAGGCGCCGTCCCGCACGACGTAGGTGTGGAAGCGGATCCGCCCGTCCGGCTCGACCTCGCGGTAGACCCCCTGGATCTCGGCCTCGAAGCCGGGGAACAGGTTGGCCGAGGCCTCGAACATCTTGAAATAGTCGAGCATCGGCTTGGCCCTGTCGTCCAGGCGCTCGCCCGGCAGGACGGTGCCGATGCCCGGCGGGTAGACCAGCATCAGGGTCGAGGCGATGCGCCCCTCGGCCTCGGCGATCGGCACGTAATCGACCTTGTTGCGGGTCAGCATCTGGGCGGCGCGCTTGGGCGGCATCACCATCTCGGGCAGGTGTTCGGGGGCGAATTGCCGACGCTGGAGCATGGAGGTGTTGGCCTCCCGGTGGAAGGCGTGGAACTCGGCGCAGAGGTCGCGCAGGCGCACGCCCCGGTAGCGGTTGGGCCGGCGGTTGACGAATTCCGGCATCGCATCCTCGAGCGGCACGTTGTCGTCGTGGTGCCGCTTGAACGCGACGAGGCCGGAGATCAGGGTTCCGGCCTTGGACGACTCGACGCCCGGCGTCAGCAGGAAGAGCAGCGAGTTCAGGTCGTTCTTCTCGGCCACGATCCGGTTCTCGCGCAGGTACTGCGCGACGATCGGGGCCGGCACGCCGTGGTCGGCATAGGCCCCGGTCCGTCGGTCGAAGCCCGGGGTGAGCACCGTGAGCTTGTTCGGGTCGGTGATCGCGTAGCCCGGCGCCACATGGGTGAACCCGTGCCAGCGGGCACCGGGCTTCAGTTCCCAGTGCCGCGGGTCGGCGGCGAGCTCGTCGGTGGGCACCTTCTCCCACGGCACCTCGGCCCCGTCGGCGTTGGTGGTCACGTCCGGCACGAACGGGTCGAAGAACCAGCGCCGCAGTGGATCGGCCTCGTTCTCCTCGAACTCCCGACGGATCGCCCGGACCTTCTTGCGCCATTCGATCCCGAGCCGGATCGTGTCGTCCCACAGGATCATGCCCGAGCGGCCCTTCATCATCTGGGCGCCGACATCGAGGGAGGCGAAGAGCGGGTAGAACGGCGAGGTCGAGGCGTGGACCAGGAAGCTCTCGTTGAGGCGCTTGTGCTCCACGCGCCGGGTCTGGCCGCGGATATGGCCGTCGCGGGTGTGGATCTGCGAGGCCTGTGAGAAGCTCGCCAGCTGCTTGTGGGTCGATTGCGTGGCGACGATGCCCGGCGAAGTCTCGTCGAGGCCGGTGAGTCCCATGGCGAAGCGGCGCGCGAAGAGCGGGTGGAACTTCATGAAGCCCGCCCAGGCCTCGTCGAACAGGATGTAGTCGCAGAGGTGGCCGATCCGCTCCAGGATCTCCTGCGCGTCGTAGATCGTGCCGTCATAGGTGCATTGCTCGATCACCGCGACCCGGAACGGCCGCTCCCGGCGCCAGGCCTCAGGGTCGGTGACCAGCGGGTTGGCGCGGATCTTTTCCCGGATCCGGGTCTCGTCCAGGGCCTCGTGATAGATCGGACCGATCAAGCCGAAGGCGTTCCGGTCCGTCTCCAGGAAGATCGGGATGCCGCCGCCCAGGAACAGGGCGCCGTGATGGGCCGCCTTGTGGTTGTTGCGGTCGAACAGAACGAGGTCGTCCTCGGCCACCAGCGAGGACAGGACGATCTTGTTGGAGGCCGAGGTGCCGTTGAGGACGAAGTAGGTCTTCTCCGCCCCGAAGATCTTGGCGGCCTCCTTCTGGGCCTTGAGCGCGGGCCCTTCGTGGGTCAGCAGGTCGCCGAGGTCGAGCACCGAATTGTCGAGGTCGTCGCGAAAGATCGCCTCGCCGAGGTGCTCCACGAAGATCCGGCCGATGGGTGAGCGGTTGTAGAAGATGCCGCCGTTGTGCCCCGGGCAGGTCCAGAGCTGGTTGCCCTTCTCGGCATAGTCCACGAGCGCGCCGAAGAACGGCGTCTTCAGGGTCTCGGCATATTGCGTCACCCGGCTGACCAGGCCGCGGGCGATGAATTCCGGCGTCTCTTCCGCCAGGAAGATGTAGCCGTCGATGAAGTCCAGGAGCTCGACCGGGATGTCCTCCAGCCGCTTGCGGCGGACCATGATGACGATCGGCATCTCCAGGCCGCGCTTGCGCATCATGTCAATGAGCGCGGCGGCCTTGCCGTCGAGACCGCGCTTGCCCCAGTCGACCACCATGCAGCCGATGGCGGCATCGGTCTGCACGGCGATCGCCGCGTCCTCGACCCGCCGGGCCCGCACCACCTCGAAGCCGCGATTCTCCACCGCCGCCACGATCTGGGCGACGCGCGCGCCCTCCAGGTCGTCCGGATCGAAGGCGGGGGCGCACATCAGAACCGTGAAGCGACGGTGGAAATCCATAGGGCCTCTCAAAGCCTCGTAAGCAGCGAGTGGCTTTCTGGCCCATCTGCGACGTTTGCATGACGGTGAGGCGGATCGCGGCTGAAACCGGACGGAATCGGCGAACTCAGGCGCCGATCGCGCTACCGATCACCTGGGCCATCGGCCTGATGGCGATCCCCAGGGCGGCCAGGTCGGACCGCACCCGCGCGGCCATCGCGACCGCGCCCGGTGTGTCGCCGTGGACGCAGATGCTGTCGATTCGGGCCGGGATGCGTCGCCCGGACAGGCACGTGATGGCGCGGTCCTCAATCATCCGCACCACGCGCTCCGCCGCCTCGGCCGGATCGTGCAGGACCGCGCCCGGGTGCGTGCGCGAGACCAGGTTGCCGGTCTCGGCGTAAGCCCGGTCGGCGTAGATCTCGCGCGCCAGCGGCAAACCGAGCCGCTCGCCGGCCCGCTCGGTCTCGAGGCCGGGCATGACCACGAAGATCAGGTCGCGGTCCAGCGTCCGGATCGCCCGGGCCACCGCCAGGGCGAGATCCGCGTCCGCGTTGGCGATGTTGCCCAGCGCCCCGTGGGTCTTCACGTGCCGCACCGGGCAGCCGGCATCCTGGGCCAGCGCCAGGAGGGCGCCGACCTGATAGAGCACGACCTTCTCGACATCGGCCGGGCGCTCGCCGTGGATCGGGCGCCGGCCGAAGCCCCAGAGATCGAGGAAGCCCGGATGCGCCCCGGCCTGGACCCCGGCGCGGGCGGCGAGCGTCAGGGTCTCGTGCATGACCAGCGGGTCGCCGGCGTGGAACCCGCAGGCGATGTTGGCCGAACTGGCGATCGCCAGCATCCCGGCATCGTCGCCGAGGCGGTAGACGCCGAAACCCTCGCCCATGTCGCAGTTCAGGTCGACGATCATCGAGGTCCCTCGCGTGCGCAGCGGTTGCGCGCATTCAAGGGTCGGACCAGTTGCCCGCCGCCGCCTCCGAGGCGGGAGCCACCTCTCTACTGAAGCGGGTACCGGCTCAGGATGTCCTCGGTCCGCTGGACGGTCTTGTCGTACCTGCAGGCATACAGCGCCCCGGTGGTGCCGCTGCCGTTGTTCCACTCGCTGAAAGTGAGATCGCCGCAATCGGCGTCCCGGAAGGCGATCCAGGCGCGCTGGGCCGCCGTGAACTGGGCCTTCCAGGTCGCCTTGGCGTCCAGCGGGCGGTCGTCCTGTTCGATGACCGACAGGGCCTTCTTGTAGGCGGCGTTGAGCTTCGCGTCGGCCGCCTCGAGGGCCTTGTGCAGGCAGGTTTGGGTCTCTGGCGTCGAGGTCGCGGCCCGGCACAGCTTGGCCGAAGGCTGGTCGGCCCGGGCGCTCGCGAAGGGGAGCACGCAGGTGCAGAGCGCGGCGAGGGCAAGGATCCCGGACGAGCCGGCCACGGTGAAGGGATTCGAGGGCATCGCGGTCTCCCCGGAGGCGAATCACGCCGGCGCGGATGCGCGGCCGGACCGCGGAACGCTGGCCGGAAAGGCATGAACACTTCTTTTTCATGCGGAACGCCCGGGCTGCCGGACTGGGCACGGCTCGATCTCGGCCTGCACCACGCCACGGTGCTCGACGGTCGCCGGACGACGTTCCGGGCCAATGTGCTGAACGCCACCGGGACGCGGTACTGGACCGGGGTCGCTGCATTCGACACCGTCTTCCAGGGCGGCCCGCGCACCTCCCTGCTGTCGATGTCGGTCGACCTGTAGGCATCCGAGGGCGCGACCTCCTGCCCCGGCGGCGATGTTTCACGGGAAACACTGTCTTAAGTCTGCCGGCCCGAACCTGTGGCCCGGATGCCGTCGCCTTCCCGTGCGTCGCGCGCTAGCACGGCCGGGCATGACGGCATCGAACACGACATCCACTTGGCGTGACCAGAAGAACGCCAAGGCCCAGGCCCGACTGGAGCGGGCCCTGCCCGCGATCTTCCCGCCGCCAATCCTGCACCATGCGCTGACGCGGCCGCTGATCCCGCCGACTCCGCGCCTGGCGGTGGAGAGCTACTGGCGCAACCACATCCTGCGGGCCGACCGGCTGGCCCGGGCCCTGGCCGCGCGCTCGGGGACGCCGGAGGGCTGGACCTGGCAGCTCGGCGAGGGCGGCGCCGGCGGCCGCCCGGCGAGCTTCCGGATCCCGCCCGCCCCGTTCCGCGAGCCGGCCTTCGCCCGCGGCCGCGGCGCCTGCTGCATCTGCGGCCAGCCGGTCTACCGGTTCGGCTGGCACCGCGACCTCTGGGGGCAGGGCGTGCCCAACGGTAAGGCCGCCTGGCACACCGCCTGTGTCGCCGCCTGGAAGTTCTGGATCGCGCCGCACGAGCAGGTCCGCGTCCTGAAGCGCCATCAGGGGCATCGCTGCAAGGCCTCCGGTAAGCGGCTGCTGCGCACCGCGGAGGTGGACCACGCCGTGCCGCTCTACCGGGTCTGGCGCGAGCACCGCGACGCGCCCTGGCCGGAGCTGCTCGGCTACTGGGGCGCGCCGAACCTGCAGGTCGTCAACCGGACCGCCCACGTCCTGAAATGCCGGGACGAGGCGGCCGAGCGCTCGCAGACCCTGCGCCTCTCCCGGTACCGGGTCGTCGAGGACGAGTCCGGGTTCAGCGTGATCGAGGAGGAGTGAGCCGCCGGCTCAGCCGCGCGTCACCGCCTCCAGGCCGTGGGACAGGTCGGCCAGCAGGTCGTCCACGGCTTCCAGGCCGATCGAGAGGCGCAGCAGCCCGTCGGTGATGCCCGCGATGGCACGCGCCTCGGGATCCATCGCCGCATGCGTCATGGTCGGCGGGTGCGCGATCAGGCTCTCGACCCCACCCAGCGATTCGGCCAGCGTGAACACCCGCAGGGTGTCCACCAGGGTCTTCACCGCAGCGCGGCCATCGACGAGCTCGAAACTCAGCATGGCGCCGAACCCGGCCTGCTGCGCCTTGGCGATGGCGTGGCCCGGGTGGGACGCCAAGCCCGGGTAATGGACACGGCTCACGGCCGGATGCGCATCCAGGAAGGCCGCGAGCTGGGCGGCGTTCTGTTGCTGGCGCTCCACCCGGACGAACAGGGTGCGGATGCCGCGCAGGGTCAGGTAGGCGTCGAGCGGCGAGCCGGTGACCCCGATCGTGTTCGCCCAGGCCGCGAGGTCGTCGCCGACCGAGGCCTCGGCGGCGATCACGGCCCCGCCGATCACGTCCGAATGGCCGTTGAGGAACTTGGTCGTGGAGTGGACGACGAGATCCGCCCCGAGGGCGATCGGCCGCTGCAGCGCCGGCGACAGGAAGGTGTTGTCGACCACGGCCAGGGCGCCGACCGCCTTGGCCGCATGGGTGACGCGGCGGACATCCACGACCCGCATCAGCGGATTGCTCGGGGTCTCGATCAGCACGACCTTGGGTGTCTGAGCCAGCGCTGCGGCCAGGGCGTCCGGGTCGGTCTGGTCGACGAACAGCACCCGGTACTGCCCGCGGGCGGCGCGGAGGCTGAGCAGCCGGTGCGTCCCGCCGTAGCAATCATGCGGCGCGACCAGCAGGTCGCCGGGACACAGGCTCGACAGGGCGAGATCGATGGCCGCCATGCCGCTCGACACCATGACGGCCCTGGCGCCGCCTTCGAGCTTGGCGATGGTGTCGGCGAGCTGGTCGCGGGTGGGGTTGCCGAGCCGCGAGTAATCGTAGGGCCCGGGTTGCTCGAAGGCGGGAAACTTGAAGGTCGTCGAGAGGTGGATCGGCGCGATCACGGCGCCGAAGGACGTATCCTGGGCCACCCCGTTGGTCGCCGCGATCGTGCGGGCATCGAGTCCCTCTGGCATCGGCTTGTCTTTCCTGCGCCGAAATTCGGACCGGCGCGCATGGCCGGCGGGTCGTCAGCGCGTTCTTTATGCCGAACGGAATAGGCTTTCAAGAGAACGAGCCGCGCGCCACCCGAGCGAACATATCCGGGGCCGGGCAGGAGGCCGCTCCGTCTCCGGCGCGTCTCCGGTTTGCCGATACCCGGTGGCGCGGAGCCGTGGCGCCGTCACGGCAGGAATTCCAGCCGGGACAGCAGCCGGTTGCCGCCCACGGCTTCGCCGACGGCCACGCTGCAGGTCATGCCCGCCGCGAGCGTCACCCCCGGCGGCACCGCGTCGATATGGATCCGGACGGGAATGCGTTGCGCCAGCCGCACCCAGGGGAAGACCGGGTTGACGGTCGGCAGGCCGAGATGGTCGCGGCTCTCGTTGGCATCGGCAATGCCGTGCCCGATGCTCTCCACGTGCCCGGAGAGGGGCGGCTCGAAACCCATCAGGCGGATCTCGGCGCGCGCGCCGATCGCGATCCGGGACAGCTTGGTCTCCTCGAAATACGCGTTGATCCAGAATCCCTCCGCATCGATCACCGAGACGCGGGTCGTGCCGGTCGTCGCATAATCTCCCGGCCGCAGCCGGAGGTTGGTGACGTAGCCGTCCACAGGTGCCCTGATCGTGGTGCGGTCGAGGTTGACCTCGGCGACCTGGGCGGCGGCGACCGCGGCGTCGTGATCCGCACGCGCGATCGCCGCCATACCGTTGGCCTGCTCGACCGCTTCGGAGGCCACGACACCCGGGCTCAGCTGGTTGCGCCGGCGTGCCGCTGCGGTTTTCAGCGCCGCGTCCTCGCGCCAGGCCAGGACCACGGCTTGTGCGCTGTCGAGCGCCAGCCGGAAGCGGTGCGGATCGATGACGTAGAGGATGTCGCCCCGATGGACGAACTGGTTGTCGACGGCGCGCACGTCGACGACCGTACCCGAGACCTCGGGGGTGACCCGCACCATCTCGGCGCTGACTCGCCCGTCGCGCGTCCAGGGCGCGAGCATGTAGGTACGCCACAGCGCGGCGAGCAGCAGCACCGTCG
>NZ_JBTXKY010000001.1:7500-597500 GCF_054818005.1 Methylobacterium sp. CM6246 | reverse complement strand
GGGGCTCAAGCCACGAGCCGAAGCTTCGGATGCACTCCTTCGGGGGTGCGTGGTAGCGGAGCGTTCCCTAGGCCTGTGAAGCGGCACCTGTGAGGGGCCGTGGAGGTATGGGAAGTGCGAATGCTGACATGAGTAACGACAAAGAGTGTGAAAGACACTCTCGCCGAAAGTCCAAGGGTTCCTGCGTAAAGTTAATCTGCGCAGGGTTAGCCGGCCCCTAAGGCGAGGCCGAAAGGCGTAGTCGATGGGAACGGGGCGAACATTCCCCGGCCAGCGGATGGTGACGGATGCCGTGTATCGTTTGACCTTATCGGATTGGTCAGGCGGTGAAGGGGTCCCAGGAAATAGCCTCCGCGTAAGACCGTACCCGAAACCGACACAGGTGGACTGGTAGAGTATACCAAGGCGCTTGAGAGAACGATGCTGAAGGAACTCGGCAATTTGCCTCCGTAACTTCGGGATAAGGAGGCCTCTGTCTTACGCAAGTAGGGCAGAGGGGCACAGACCAGGGGGTGGCGACTGTTTATCTAAAACACAGGGCTCTGCGAAGTCTGTAAGACGACGTATAGGGCCTGACGCCTGCCCGGTGCCGGAAGGTTAAGAGGAGAGGTGAGAGCTTTGAATCGAAGCCCCGGTAAACGGCGGCCGTAACTATAACGGTCCTAAGGTAGCGAAATTCCTTGTCGGGTAAGTTCCGACCTGCACGAATGGCGTAACGATCTCCCCGCTGTCTCCAGCATCGGCTCAGTGAAATTGAATTCCCCGTGAAGATGCGGGGTTCCTGCGGTCAGACGGAAAGACCCCGTGCACCTTTACTGTAGCTTTGCGCTGGCCTTCGTGTCGGCATGTGTAGGATAGGTGGTAGGCTTTGAAGCCGGGGCGTCAGCCTTGGTGGAGCCAACCTTGAAATACCACCCTTGGCGATATGGTGGTCTAACCGCGACCCTTGATCAGGGTCCGGGACCGCGCATGGCAGGCAGTTTGACTGGGGCGGTCGCCTCCCAAAGCGTAACGGAGGCGTACGAAGGTGGGCTCAGAGCGGTCGGAAATCGCTCGTCGCGTGCAATGGCATAAGCCCGCTTGACTGCGAGACGGACAGGTCGAGCAGAGACGAAAGTCGGTCATAGTGATCCGGTGGTCCCGCGTGGGTGGGCCATCGCTCAACGGATAAAAGGTACGCCGGGGATAACAGGCTGATGACCCCCAAGAGTCCATATCGACGGGGTCGTTTGGCACCTCGATGTCGGCTCATCACATCCTGGGGCTGGAGAAGGTCCCAAGGGTTCGGCTGTTCGCCGATTAAAGTGGTACGTGAGCTGGGTTCAGAACGTCGTGAGACAGTTCGGTCCCTATCTGCCGTGGGTGTAGGAGGTTTGAGAGGCTTTGTCCCTAGTACGAGAGGACCGGGATGAACGTACCTCTGGTGGAGCTGTTGTCGCGCCAGCGGCAGTGCAGCATAGCTACGTACGGACGGGATAACCGCTGAAGGCATCTAAGCGGGAAACCCCCCTTAAAACGAGACCTCCCTTGAGGGCCGTGGAAGACGACCACGTCGATAGGCCGGGGGTGCAAGCGCGGTGACGCGTTGAGCCGACCGGTACTAATCGCCCGATTGACTTGATCGCTCCCGTGATCCGTGTCCGTGCGTGATCGGCAGCCGCTGCAAAGCGGATGACGACCACGCCAACCACGTGCACAACCAGACCAGCAGCCTAGACAGCTGCCGCATGCTTGCCGAACGAGGACCCCGCCGTCGCAGCACCCTGCGCGGCCAGTCCCAAAAACATTGCGATGCGCCGGTCTGGTGGCTCGAGCGGCGTGCCCAGAACCCGATCCCATCTCGAACTCGGCCGTTAAACACGCCAGCGCCCATGGTACTGTGTCTCAAGGCACGGGAGAGTCGGTCGCCGCCAGACCCGCACATCGCAAACACATCCCTCGACACGCACACCACGACGGCCCCGGAGCGCGCCCAGCGGCGCCAGCCAGCCCGGATCAGCCGCACACACTTGGCGCGGGGTGGAGCAGCCCGGTAGCTCGTCAGGCTCATAACCTGAAGGTCACAGGTTCAAATCCTGTCCCCGCAACCAAACACACACACAGACACGATCACCACGATCCAGCCAAACAGCCGGTCCGCTCACGCGGACCGGCTGTTTCGTGCTCGGGGCTTCGCTTGGTAAGCGGAGTGGTCGAAGAGTGGGTCCAGAAGTCGGATGATCCCGCATCCCGGCATGAAGCTGAGCGCATGCCCTCAACCTCGAATCTGCCTCAGGCCGCCCGCCGCTCGCTGGTCGATTCGGCGATCGATCTCATCCGCACGCAGAACGAGACCGGCCGCTGGAAGGTCGGGGCGCGCATCCCGAAGGAGGCGGAACTCGCCGCGATGCTGCAGGTCGGGCGGAATACGGTGCGGGAGGCCGTGCGGGTTCTCTCTCATGCCCAGGTGCTGGAGGTGCGTCAGGGGGACGGAACCTATGTCCGCCTCAACGTCGATCCGGCGGAGGTCATGCGCCGGGTCGCCCATGCGAGTCTGCGCGACCATTTCGAGTTGCGTGCGCTTCTCGAGACCGAGGCGGCCCGCCGGGCGGCGGCGCGACGGAACGACGATGACGTGGCGCGGCTCGAAACCTTGCTGGAAGCACGCGGAGACCGTCCCCAGGATGGGGACCTCGCTGCCTTCATCGAGCGCGACATCGCCTTCCATGTCGCGGTTGCGCAATGCGGCGACAACGCCGCGCTCGCGGAACTCTACCGCTATTTCGCCCTGTCGTCGCACGGCAGTACCGGCACGGCGCTCGCCGACAGGGCCTTGCCCGAGCCCGACCTCGCCGCCCATCGCCGGGTGGTCGACGCGATCCGGGAAGGGGACGAAGCGGGTGCTGCGGAGGCGGCCCGGGCGATCGTCGGCCCGATCCTCGATGCGCTCGGGCGTATCAAGACCGCCGGGGCCTGAGCGCGCTGCGGCTCCGATCAGCCCACCGCGTCCAGGGTCTGCCTAGCCAGTGCGACGGCTTCGCGATCGTTGGCGCATGCGGCCTAGCGCGTGCCGAACGCGCGGATCACGCTGGAAAAGGGCGTGGCGGCCCTCCGGGTCTGGCTCGACGACGATCAATGCGCGGCAGCGCCCGCCCAGGGCTTTCTTGTTCCGTTTCAGCTAGAGGCCGCGCACGACCCGGTCGTCCTGCGCTTCGTCGTGCCGGCGCCCGTCATAGATCGGCACGAAGGGGTCGCCGCCTGCGAGCAACGCGTTCATTTCCCGGCACCAGACGGAGGCGTAGCCGGGCGGACGGGCAGGGTCATTCCGGCTCTGCGCCATTGATCCGGGCGCGGTCGATGCGCGCGTCGGGTCGATCGGCGAACACGGCGGTTCCGCGAAGCGACACGGACACGGAGATCGCGCTGCCCGTGCTTACGGTGACGCGACGCGGGATGACGGGAACGGATCCGGTCCCTGGGATCGTGGCCCGGGTCTCGCCAGCGGGATCCGCGCCACTGGCCGGAGCGCCGGCGACCCGGCCAACAGCTTCTCGGTGCCGCCCGTGACCCTGGTGGACATCGGTGTCCGCCACGAACTCGGCGCCGCCGATCCGGAGCTGCGGGCTGGCAGGTCTCGATGAACGCCGCCAACCTGTTCGACCGGACCAGTGTCGCGTCTTGCTTCGCGGCGGGGGGCTGCTTCTACGGCAACGGCCGGACCGTCATCGCCAGCCTCGGTTACCGCTGGTCGGATTAGCGCGTGCCCGCCCGGCGGGTGCGGCGCTCGGCCTTGCGGGTCGCGGTCTCGCGCAGGTGCTGCTCGATGGCGTCGTTGGCGCGGCTGCGCATGTGGCGGATCGCCTCGACGTCGTCGAAGGTGTCGGGGAAGCGGCGTGACAGCCATAGATAGGCGCTGGCCAGGCGGACGCTCCGCTCCTGGTAGTCGAGTTCCCCGGTCAGGTTCGCCCGCAGGGCCGGGACCGTGGTGCCGGCCGCACGAGCCTGGCTCCAGCGTTCGAGCATGCCCATGGCGATCTCGTCGCGCCGGTTGATCGGGCAGACCGAGAAGGCGAACTTTTCCTCGATCGGCAACCGCGCCCGGTCGACCACCCGCGCGACCTCCAGGATCTCCTCCAGAGCCGAGGGCTGGAACGGCGAGCCGGCATAGAAGGTCGCCCGGGCGAAGTGCGTCAGCACCTCGTGGAGGCTGTGGGTCTGCATCTCCGCGGCGACGGAGCGGATCGCGCCGAGATCCGGCCGGACGAAGAAGCGCGAGTCCGCTGCCGGCGCCGTGGGAGCGCCCGACAACGCGACCCGGATCGGCTCGACGGCGATCGCGTCCGTCGCCGCCACGTAGCCGACCTCCTGGTGCCCGTAGCGGCCCGCCCGCCCGGCGATCTGGCGGATCTCGGAATTGGTCAGCCCGCGCTCCTTCACGCCGTCCCACTTGCGCACGGTCGAGAACACGATCCGCCGGAGCGGCCCGAGATTGAGCCCCATGCCGATCGCGTCGGTGGTGACCAGGACGTTGGCCTCGCCGGTGCGGAAGCGGGTGGCCTCGGCCCGGCGCACCTCCGGCGACAGGGCGCCGTAGATCGTCGCCACCCGGTGCCCGCGGGCGACCAGGATCTCCCGGTTCTCGTGCACGGCTCGGCGCGAGAACGCCACGACCGCGTCCCCCGGCTCGACCTTCTCCAGGGGCACCGCCTCGTCGAGCAGCAGGAGCGGCGACTTGCGGGTGAACGGGATCACCTCCAGCGACTCGCCCGCGGCCTCGGCGGCGCGGCGGACATAGGCCAAGGCGTCGTCGGAACCGCACACGACCACGGTCCGGGCGGCCACGCCGAACAGGGCGTTGGTCCAGGCCCAGCCGCGGTCGGGATCCGACAGCATCTGGATCTCGTCGATCACCGCGACATCGATGGGGCGGGTCAGGTCGGCGGTCTCGATGGTGCGGGCGGTGTGGGTCGGCTCGGGCTCGCCCAAGACCTCCTCGCCGGTGACCATCCCGGCCCGGAGCCCACGCTCGCGCAGGGCCTCGTAATTCTCCAGGGCGAGCAGCCGCAGCGGCGCCAGATAGGTGCCCGTCGGCGCCGCCGTCAGCATCTGCAGGGCCGCGTAGGTCTTGCCGGAATTGGTCGGGCCCATGTGGAACAGGATCCGCCGGTTCAGCCGGCGGGCGGCGGCGAAGCGCTCGATATAGGCACCGAAGCCGACCTGATCGCGCAGGCGGCGCAGGCGCGAGCCCTCGCTCGCCACCGCCTTGGCGTGGCGGCGCACGGGGGTGAGCGCGTCGACCAGGGCGCGTGCCAGCTTCGGCCCGTAGGCGAACACCCGGGACCGCAGCGACCGGTCCATGTGGGCGATGTAGGCGGCCGCATCGGCCCCGACCTCGCGCAGGTCCTGGATGATCTGCGCACGCAGGCGCTCGACCGGCTTGCTCAAGCTGCGGACGGCCTCGGCTGCCCGCTCCGCCACGGCCGCCCGCAGCGCCTCGACCCGGTGGGCGGGATCGTTCCGGGCCGCCATGCGCGACAGGATCTCGGCGGCGGCCGGGTCCGGGGCGATGTCGATCCGAAGGTCCATGCGGCCGTTGTCGAGCAGCGGGATCTCGATCCGGATAGTCCAGATCACCCGATGGTCCCGGGTGATCGCGGCCTTCAGGGTGGGGATGGCCTTCCGGACCGCCGGGACCCCCGTCTCGGCGAAGGCCCGGGCCCGCTGCCGGGCGCGCAACGCCTGGGCGACCCGCTCGTCCTCCACCTCGGCACCGAAATCAGGCAGCTCGAGATCGGCGCGCAGGGTTTCCAGATCAACGGAATCCGGGGCGAGCCCGAGCCGCGCCACGGCTTCGGACAGATACGCGATCGTGGGGCGGAGACGCTTGCGCGCCATGAACTCACCTTCGGCAGCGGCGTCCGCCGGTCGGCGCTGACGCCGTCGAACGCATTCCTAACAAGCATCTATGCCTGACAAACATCTATGCCTGACAAGCATTCTTGCGCCAGGATAGCTCCGGATGCCATCCCGCTTCCTGTCCCGTGTTCAGGCGTCGTGCGCCGCCTCGGTCAGCCAGGCGCAGAAGGCGCGCACGGTCGGGTCGTCCGCCCGGGTCTCGGGTACGTAGGTGTAGTAGCTCCGCGCCGGCAGCGACGGGCCCGCGAACGGGCGGGTCAGGCGGCCGGCGGCCACGTCGTCGGCGATCAGGCGCTCCGGGCCCATCGCGACGCCGAGGCCGTCGAGGGCGGCCTGCAGCGTCAGGTAGAAGTGCTCCAGGGTCACCGAGGCCTGCGGCGTCAGGTCCGGCACCCCGGCGGCCCGCAGCCAGTGCGGCCAGACCTCCGGGAGCGTCGCCGCGTGCAGGAGGGTATGGTGGCGCAGGTGTTCCGGTTCGTGGAGCGGCAGGCGCCGCAGCAGGGCCGGGCTGCACACCGGCAGGCGCCGCTCGGACAGGAACGGCTGCCCGATATGGCCGGGACGCGTATCCGGCCCGCCCCGGATCGCCACGTCGAACGGGTCCACCAGGTGGGCCAGGGGCACGTTGGAGGTGGTCAGCCGGACTTCCACGGCGGGGTGGGCGACCTGGAAGCCGGACAGGCGCGGGATCAGCCAGCGCAGGGTGAAGGTGGCCAGCGCGTTGACGTGCAGCAGGCGCGGCCGGCCGCGCTCGACCTGGCGGGCGGTGGCCAGGGCGACGCGGTCGAGGGCGGCGCCGATCTCGGCGGCGTAGCTCTGCCCGGCCTCGGTGAGCACCACGCGCCGGTTGTGACGCTCGAACAGCGGCACGCCGAGCCAGCCTTCAAGCATCTGCACGTGCCGGCTCACGGCTCCGTGGGTCACGCGCAGCTCCTCGGCGGCGCGGGTGAAGCTCGCGTGACGGGCCGCCGCCTCGAAGGCCTTGAGGGCGTTGAGCGGCGGCAGGCGGCGATGCATGTCTGTCAGATTTCCTCACGCGAGCGTCAACATAAGTCGTTTGTCGGCCGGGCACGACGGCCGCATTCTGGGGAACCACCAAGGGAAGCAGGCAAGGGAAGCCGGATGGCCCGCGTATCGGAGCTCACCGCCTCGCTGGACGACGCCCCGGACCGGACGGCCAAGCGCATCGAGGACAAGCGCATCAAGGACAAGCGCACCCTCGTGGTCACCGGGGTCAACCACGCCCTCCACGACGGCTACACCGACCTGATCTACGTGCTGCTGCCGGTCTGGCAGGCGGAGTTCGGCCTCGATTACGTCGCGCTGGCGCTGCTGCGCTCGCTCTATAACGGCGCGCTCGCCGCCCTGCAGATGCCGGCGAGCCGGCTCGCCCAAGCGCTCGGTGCCCGCACCGTCCTGGTCCTCGGCACGCTGCTCAGCGCCGGCGGCTACGCGCTCGCCGGGGCGTCGGGGGGCCTGATCGGCCTCTGCGCCGGCCTGCTGCTCGGCGGCGCGGGCAGCAGCACGCAGCATCCGCTCGCCTCGACGGTGATCGCCCGGGCCTACGGGGCCGCCGCGCGGGGGCCGCTCGGCACCTACAACTTCGCCGGCGACCTCGGGAAGGCGGCCGTGCCGCCGCTGGTCGGCTTCCTGCTGACCCTGTCGGGCTGGCGCACGGCGCTCTGGGTGATCGCCGGGCTGGGCGTCGCGGTCGCGCTCGGCGTCGGCCGCTGGCTGCCGCGTGATCCCGCCTCACGCGGCGCGCCATCCCGGACCGCCCCGGGTCCCGCGCGGGGGGGCGACGGGACGGAGGCGCGGCCCGGCTTCGGGCTGCTCGTCGCCATCGGCACCCTCGACAACGCCGCGCGCCCCGCCTTCCTGCTCTACCTGCCGTTCCTGCTGCAGGAGAAGGGCGCGGCCCTGACCACCGTGGGGCTCGCGCTCTCGCTGGTGTTCATCGGCGGCGCGCTCGGCAAGGCCGTCTGCGGCCGGCTCGGGGAGCGCTTCGGCGTGACCCGGACCGTGCTGCTGACCGAGACCGGGACCGCGGCCGCGATCCTGGCGGTGATCGCCTTACCGCTCGTGCCCGCGCTGATCCTGCTGCCGCTGCTCGGGGTGATGCTGAACGGCACCTCGTCGGTCCTGTACGGCACGGTGCCGGAACTCGCCCCGGGCGGCCGGGTCGAGCGGGCGTTCGCGGTGTTCTACACCTGCACGCTCGGGGGCAGCGCGCTGGCGGCCCCGCTGCTCTATGGCCGGCTCGGGGACGCGGCCGGCCCCCATTGGGCCGCGGTGGCGGCTGCCGTGACGGCGCTCGCCGTGGTGCCGCTCATGCTGGCCCTGTCGCGCCATCTGGCCGGGGGGAGGGCGGCCCAGCGGTGC
Organism: Methylobacterium sp. CM6246; assembly: GCF_054818005.1. NCBI lineage: Bacteria > Pseudomonadati > Pseudomonadota > Alphaproteobacteria > Hyphomicrobiales > Methylobacteriaceae > Methylobacterium > Methylobacterium sp. CM6246. Next base: position 589,223 of record NZ_JBTXKY010000001.1, on the reverse strand, counting down.
TGATGGGGTTTCTCACCGTGCCAGATGGCACCGATCCGTGAACACCCCGGCGGCTCAGAGCACCCCGAGCGTGCTCACCCGGACCGGCTCGGAGCGGCCCTCCACCGGGATCTCCCGGATCGCCGTCGGCGTGGCCTTGGCGGCGCGGTAGACCGCCTCCGAGACCACAGCGATGCAGCCTAAAACCTTGGTCAGGCCCTGCAGGCGCGAGGCGACGTTGACGGTGTCGCCGAGCGCGGTGAAGCGGGCGTCGGTGGCGTCGCCCATCTCGCCGACGATCGCCAGGCCGGCATGCACGCCGATCCCGTACCGGAGGGTGTGCTCCAGGTCCGCGGCCAGGAGCTCGTTCAGGGTGGCGACGTGCTCGGCCACGAGCTCCACCGCCCGGAGCGCGTCGCGCGCCGCCGGCTCGGGTTCGGTCTCGAGGCCGAACAGGGCCAGCAGGCCGTCGCCCAGGAACTGGTTGGTCGAGCCGCCGGCCTCCCGCACCGCGTCGCCGACCGCGCCCAGGAAGCGGTTGATGATGAACACCGTGTCGTAGGGCAGCCGCTCCTCGGCGAGCCGGGTCGAGCCGCGCAGGTCGACGAACATCGCCACGATGAAGCGCTCCTCGCCGGATTGCGCCCGGTCGAGCAGATCCGCCTGCCGCACCGGCGGCGGCAGCGGGAACAGCGGCACCACGGCGAGGTCGGCCTCGGGCCGGAACTGGCAGGCGAGGCGCACCCCCGGCCCGGCGGCGATCCGCTCCAGCACGGCGCGCTCGGCCCGGCCCGCGGGGGGCGTGCGGTCGCTGCCGTCGAGCACGCGGATTCGGCAGGTGGAACACCGGCCCCGGCCGCCGCAGACGCTGGCATGCGGGATCCGGTTGCGCCGGCTCGCCTCCAGCACGCTGGTGCCGTGGGGGACCCGGACCACGCGGCCGCCGGGATAGCGCAGCCGGATCGTCCCGCGCTTGATCTCCGCCAGGGTCCGGACCCCGCGGGCCGCGATCACGGCGGCCACCAGGCCGGCATAGGTCAGCAGCATCCCGTTCCGGATGGCGGCGAGCCGCGCCACCTGGTCGGGCAGTCCGACATGGACCGGCTGGAGCGCCACGGCGCGCCAGGCCGGGTCCTGGGCGAGCGCGGCGATCGTCCGGCCGCCCTGCGCGAAGCCGAGCAGGGCGAGGACCGGCACCAGCACCGCCACCGCCAGCAGCCAGGGGGCGGCGCGCCCGAAGGCGGGCTTCAGACGGAGCCAGAAATACAGGCCGGAGCAGCCGTGGATCCAGGCGATGACCAGCATCGCCGCCTGCATCGCGCCCTGCTGCGGCGCGGCGACCCAGAAGGCGTAGAGTTCCTGCGCGTAGCCCTTGTCGAGGCCCTCGGTGGCGAAGGCGATCCGGGTGCCCGCGACGTGGCTGATGAGCAGCGGCGGGATCAGCAGGCCGGAGACCATCTGGACCACCTCGCCGGGCCGCCAGCGGAAGTAGCGGGCCACGTAGAGGCCCTGGAGCCCGAGCAGCAGGTGGATCAGCAGGGCGCCGTAGAGCAGCGCCAGGCCCAGCGGGTTGAGCCACAGGGCGGAAGCGATATCGAGGCCGTCCTCCATGGCGTCGAGGGAGACGTTGCCGAGGGCATGGTTGGTCAGGTGGGTCAGGATGTAGGCGAACAGCACCAGACCGCTGCCGAGGCGCAGGCGGCGGACGCCGAGGACGGGCCGGACCCGGGCGCGCAGCGGGATCGGGGCGGCCGGCAAACCCCCGGCGGGGGTTCGGAGCGTCGCGATCGACGAGGTGCGCGTCATGCTGGGAGGTCCGACGAGATCGGCAGCGGGCCCGGTCTGGCCGGCCTGTCGTACCAGCAAACCGCGTCCGCGGCCTCCGCTGTCTTTCTACGTGCGGGCGAATTTCGGGTCGGGACCGGAGCGGAGGCCGCCCGACAGACTTCGCGGTCCCTTCGAAGCGAACGAAAAAGGCATTGCCGTCGGCCGGGGATCGACGAAGAAGTGCGCGGCCCATCCGCCACGTCCACGAAGTCTGCGGGGCCGGACCCGGATGCCGGCCGAACGTCAACCCAACGGACCGCCCGGCCTTGCCCGGCTGGCTGACACCATCCAGATGACACTTCCGGCATGACACGCCCAGCATGACCCCCGTCGATCCGACGCCCGCCTTGTTCTTCGCCCGGAACGCCGCCGCGGTGGCGGCGGAGCTGATCGGCGCGCGGCTCTGGGTCGGCGCGGCGGGCGGGCGCATCGTCGAGACGGAAGCCTACGACCGGACCGACCCGGCCTCCCACAGCTTCGCGGGCCCGACCCGCCGCAACGCCAGCATGTTCGGGCCGCCCGGGCACGTCTACGTCTACCGGTCCTATGGGCTGCACTGGTGCCTGAACCTGGTCTGCGAGCCGGGCAGCGCGGTGCTGCTGCGGGCGATCGAGCCGACCGAGGGCCAGGACGCCATGGCGGCCCGGCGCGGCACGGACGATCCGCTTCTGCTCTGCGCCGGACCCGGCCGGCTGTGCCAGGCCCTCGGGGTCACCGGCGCGCTGGATGGCCTGCCGGTGGCGGAGGCGCCGTTCCGGTTCGAGCCCCGGGCGCAGGCCGTCGCGGTCGCGGCGGACCGCCGCATCGGGATCACCCGCGGCGCCGAGACGCCCTGGCGCTTTTTGCTCGCCGGATCCCGGTTCGTCAGCCGGCCGGCGCGGCGGACCGCGGGGAGCGCGCCGCCGGCCTGAGACCCGGCGGCCCCGGTGGAACCGCACGGACCGTCGCGGCCGCCCCCGTACGCTTGGCCGGTAGCGCAACCTCATGTATAGGTTTCTTCGCGGGAGACTGACATTGCTACAACTACAGGTCGGATAAATTTTACTCTGCAAGCATTCGGACGTTCCGTGAGCCAGGATAGCCACAAGGCCTTCGAGATCGTCGGCCGTCTCAAGCAGGCCGCGCGGATCCCGGACATCCTGCGCGAGATGCGGTCGGCCGGCGCGTATTTCGGCTACGACGCCTTCATCATCACCAACCTGCCGGCGGAGCACGCGATCTCCACGCAGGGCTGCGCCCTGGTGCCGGCCTGGCCGGAGGGCTGGCGGAAGCGCTATTTCGACCGGGACTACCTGCGGATCGACCCGGTGGCGAACCATGTCCGGCGCACCACCGAGCCGTTCCTGTGGCGGGAGGCGCCCTACCGGGCCGACGAGGCCGGGGCCGCCCGGGTGATGGGCGAGGCGACCGAGTTCGGGCTGACGCAGGGGTTCTGCGTCCCGATCCATCACCTGTCCGGCCCGGGGGGCGGCGTCAGCTTCGGGGCGGACCGGCTCGACCTGTCGGACGACGCCAAGGCGGCGCTGCACCTCGTGTCGATCTACGCCTACCAGCGGGCCGAGACCCTGATCCGCGAGGGCGGCCGCAGCCCGGCGCGCAAGGCGCCCCGGCTCACCGCGCGGGAGGTCGAGTGCCTGCGCTGGACCGCGGCCGGCAAGACCAGCTGGGAGGCCTCCGAGATCCTGAGCACGTCGCAGCGGACCGTGGAGTTCCACCTCAAGAACGCCGCCCGCAAGCTCGACGCGGTCAACCGCGTCCAATGCGTCGCCGAGGCCATGCGGCAGGGCATCATAGCCTGACCCCGGGGCGGCCGCCGACCTCGTAAATTTACGAGGCTCTTTCGGACCCGCCACCCGGCATCACGCCCCCAAAGGGGGAAGTGATCCATGGTTGTTGTGATCGACGACGACAATATTTCCCGGCACGGCGATCTGATGGACAAGATCTACCGGTTCCGGCACGCCCTGTTCGTGGAGCGGCTGAACTGGGAGGCCTGCCGCCGGCCCGACGGCCGCGAGATCGACCAGTTCGACGGCCCCGGCTGCATCCACCTGGCCTACCTGGAGGGCGCGGCCGTGACCGCCTACACGCGGCTGCTGCCGACGACCCGGCCGCATCTGCTCACGGAGGTCTACCCGCACCTCGCCGAGCGCGGCCCGGCGCCCCGGGGCGCGGCGGTGTACGAGTGGACCCGGTGCGGGACGCTGCCGTCCCGGCGCGAGGGCCGCACCAGCCGCATCGACCCGGCCACCGCCGGGATCTTCATCGCGGCGGCCGAGGTGGCGCGGGCGCGCGGCCTCGACGGCTTGCTGGCGCAGACGCACCCGATCCTGGTCAATCGGCTGATGTCCTGCGGCTGGGACGTGGAGCCCCTCGGGCTGCCGACGACCTATCAGGGCCATTCCATCCTGGCGGTCTACGCCCGGCTGACGCCCGACACGGTCGCGGAGTCGCACCGGTTCTTCAACCTCGACGCCGCGCCCCCGCACGCCCCCCGCACGCAGGCGATCCGCCCGTCCGTGCCCGCCGAGCGGAGGCTGCACGCATGAGCATCTCGGACATCCTGGACGAGGCCTGCGGGCGCGAGGGCGAGGACCCGGCGATCGTGCGCCTGGGCCACCACGCGATCCAGATGTGGCGGGCCGCCGAGGAGATCGGCGACCCGGGTCTCCTGGCCGCCCTGCGCCCGCTGGTGGAGCATGTCGGCCGGGCGCTGGCCCGCGACGTCGGGGGCGAAACCTGCGTGGACGACACGCTGCATTGAGGGCGCGGGGGCGGGGGTTTTAAGCGGCCGACGGTCCCGCCCCCGTCGTTGCCCGCGCGGCGCCGCAGCCGCGTGGTCGAAGTCGGAGGCTCGGTTCCCACCGCGATCTCGGCCAGGGGTGGCAAGTGGCCCCCGGCTTTTCGCCCCGGAGCAGACGTTCCGCGACCGACCCCCGCACGCCCGCGCCGCGACACCGTGGTCCACACGACGAACGCACGCCGATGCGCCCTCACCAGGGACTAGAATTTGGAATTATTCGCACTCCAGTGCATCCTGCCTCTGCGCTGAGCCGGCTCGCTAGAACAATAAAGCGAAACGCTCGGCCGTGGAGGAACCATGAACGAGATCGTCAAGCCCGACTCCCTGCTCGTCGCCAAGGCGGAGAGCCTGACCCAGACCTTCTTCGGCGGCTGCCCCCACGATTGCCCGGACACCTGCTCGATGATCTTCGAGGTTAAGGACGGGGAACTGCTCGGCGTGCGCGGCAACCCGGACCATCCGATGACCCGCGGCGGTCTCTGCGTGAAGCTGAAGGACTACGAGAGGCGCCACTACCATCCGGACCGGCTGCTCTACCCGATGAAGCGGGTCGGCCCGAAGGGCTCGAAGCAGTTCGCGCGCATCACCTGGGACGAGGCCCTCGACACCATCGTCACCCGCTGGAAGGCGATCATCGACCAGTACGGGCCGGAGGCCATCGCGCCCTACAGCTACCTCGGCAACCAGGGCCTCGTGCATGGCTTGAATGGCGGCGACGCGTTCTTCAACCGCATGGGCGCCACCGTGACCGAGCGCACCTTCTGCGGCGAGGGCTCGTGTACCGCGTGGCTGCTCACGGTCGGGCCGACCGCTGGCCTCGACCCGGACAGCTACATCCACTCCAAGTACATCGTGATCTGGGCCTGCAACTCGGTCTCGACGAACCTGCACCACTGGGCCATCGTCAAGGACGCGCAGAAGAAGGGCGCCAAGGTCGTCGTGATCGACACCTACGCGTCGCGCACCGCCAAGGCGGCCGACTGGCATATCGCGCCCAAGCCCGGCACCGACGGGGCGCTGGCCATGGCGCTGATCAATGCGATCATCGCGCAGGGCCTCGTCGATCAGGATTACGTCGACAATTACACGGTCGGCTTCGAGGAGCTGAAGGAGCGGGCCAGCACCCGCACGCCGGAATGGGCTGCCGAGATCACCGGCGTCCCGGCCGAGGACATCCGCAAGCTCGCCTACGAGATGGCCACCGAGCAGCCCGTCGGCATCCGCATGGGCGTGGCGCTGGAGCGGCATTACGGCGGCGGCCAGACCATCCGGGCGGTGACCTGCATCCCGGCGCTCACCGGCGCGTGGCGCCACGTTGGCGGCGGCGTCACCCAGTTCGGCGTCTGGGAGCACCCCTACAAGTTCGACGTGATGTGCCGCCCTGATCTGATCCCCGAGGGCACCCGCGTGGTCTCGAACCTGCAGATCGGGCGCGCGCTCACCGGCGAGATGCAGCTCGACCCGCCGATCATGTCAATGATGTGCTGGAACTCGAACCCGGTCACGCAGGCGCCCGAGACCGACAAGATCGTCGAGGGGCTGATGCGCGAGGACCTGTTCATGGTCTCGGCCGAGCACTTCCTCTCGGACACCGCCTCCTACGCCGACATCGTTCTCCCGGCGACGATGGGCGCCGAGATGGAGGACATGATCCTCTCCTGGGGTCACCTTTATCTCACCTACAACACCAAGTGCGCCGACGCGCCCGGCGAGGCGATCCCGAACAACGAGATCTTCCGCCAGCTCGCCGCCCGCCTCGGCTACGAGGACGAGAACTTCAAGTGGTCGGACAGCGAGTGCCTGGAGCACTACGTCGACTGGTCGTCGCCGGCCTGCGAGGGCATCGACCTCGCCTACATGCGCGAGCACGGCTTCGCCCGCCTCAAGGTCGGGACGCCGGACGACCGGGCGCCCCACCGGGAGGGCAACTTCCCGACGCCGACCGGCAAGTGCATGCTCAAGGTCGAGGGCGCCACGAACTTCGTCGCGCCGCCGTTCCGGCAGATGTACGAGGGCTTCCAGCCCGGCGAGGCGCTCGACCCGCTGCCGGACTACCTCGGCCCGCGCGAGTCCCACACCAACGACCCGGAGCTGGCCAAGCGCTTCCCGCTGAACATCGTCTCGCCCAAGAGCCACTACTTCCTGAACTCCTGCTACGCCAACATGGAGGACAAGCAGAAGGGCCAGGGCGAGCAGTTCGTGATGATCAGCCAGCACGATGCCGACGCGCGTGGCATCCGGGACGGCGACCGCGTGCAGGTCGGCAACGACCGCGGCGCCTTCAAGGGCGTGGCGCGCATCACCGACGACGTGAGGGCCGGGATCGTGGTCGCGACGCTGGGCTACTGGCGCCAGCTCAACGAGGGCACGGTCAACAGCATCGCGTCGGGGGCCTTCACCGACATGGGCCACGCCCCGTCGTTCTCGGACAACCTCGTCGAGGTCGCGCGCGCGAACTGAGAGCCCCGCGCAAAACGCCCTCTGCGCTGTCTCGTGCAGAGGGGGACGCCCGGTGATCGGGCGTTTTGTAAGGTGCGCTCGGCGCGCCGCCCGGGCTCAGGCCGCGCGCTCGGGCGCCGTGCGTCGGTCCGAGGACGGGCTGCACCCGAACTGGGCCCGGTAGCTGCGGGAAAAGTGGGCGGCGCTCGAGAAGCCGCAGGCGGTCGCGATCTCCCCGATCGCAAGCGGGCTCTGGCGCAGCAGCCGCCGGCCGTGGGCGAGGCGGATGGCGCGGTACTGGGCCGAGAAGCTCAGGCCGCACTTCTCGCGGAAGAGGCGGTCGAGGTGGCGCGCGCTGACGGCGGCGAGGCGGGCCATGGCCCGGCGGGTGAGCGGCGCTTCGACGGTCGTCTCCATCGTTTCGAGGACGGCGAGCAGGGCCGGGTGGTGGATGCCGTACCGCTCCGCCGCGGAGGCGCGCTGCGGGTCGTCGGCGGCGCCCACCGCAATGTGTAGGAACCAGTCCGAGATGCGGCGCGCGAAGGCCGCTCCCAGGCGCGCGGCGATCAGCGTGTGCGCCATGTCGAGGGGGGCGACCCCGCCGCCGCAGGTCAGGCGGTCGGCATTGGCGACGAAGCGCGCCCGCGTGAGGCGCGCGTCCGGAAACGCCTCGACCGTGGCGCCGGCGTATTCCCAGTGAATCGTGAAGGCGCGCTCCGCCAGCAGCCCCGCCGCGGCCATCAGGTAGGGGCCGCCCGATATACCGCCGACGCGGACGCCGAACCGGGCCATGCGCCGCAACCCGGCATGGATCGCCGGCCTGTCCCACTCGGTCGGGTCGCCGCCCGCGCAGACGAAGATCGTGTCCAGGCGCCCGCGCTCCCGCGGCAGCTCCTCGGTCGGGACCTCCGCCCCCGAGGACGAGGCGACCCGGCCTCCGGCCTCGCCGAAGTAGCGCAGCCGGTAGAGGACCCGGCCGGCGAGATCGTTGGCCGCCCGGAAGGGCTCGCAGGCCGAGGCGAACGACAGCAACCCGAAGCCCGGGACCAGCAGGAAGCCGATCTCCTGCGGCCGATCCCCCGGGGCCGGGCCGCCCGGATCCGGCATCGCGTCGCTGGTTTGGCTCATCCGTGCAAGAAAGCGTCTCTCCCGGTCATGCGCAACCGCCCGAGCGCGTCATGCTCACGGTCGACTTCCCGTTCGACCGAGATCCCGATCGCATGCCCGGCCTCGCAGCTCCGCGCCCGTGTCGTCACGGACATACCCGTTGCGGCCACACCCCCACGCAGGGGCAGGCCCGATGACGCGCCGGTTCGACGTCGCGGTCCTGGGGCTCGGCGCAATGGGGAGCGCGATCCTCTACCAGCTGGCCAAGCGCGGGGCCGCGGTGGTCGGGCTCGACCGCTACGCGCCGCCGCACGCCCTCGGGTCGAGCCACGGCGAGACGCGGATCACCCGCCAGGCCGTCGGGGAAGGGCGCGACTACGTGCCCTTCGTCGTCGCCTCGCATCGCATCTGGCGGGAGCTGGAGGCGGCCACCGGCGAGACGCTGCTGAACGTCTGCGGCGCCCTCGTCATGGCGCCCGGCCGCGGGGTCTCGTCCCATCACGGCAAGCCGGACTTCGTCGGCCGCTCGATCAGCGCCGCGCAGGGGGCCGGGATCCCGCACGAGGTGCTCGACGGGGCCGCGGTCGCCCGCCGCTTCCCGCAATTCCTGAACCTCGCGGGCGACGAGAAGGCCTATTACGAGCCCGGCGGCGGCTACGTCTTCCCGGAGCGCTGCATCGCGGCGCAGCTCGCCCGCGCGACCGCCCTGGGGGCCGAGATCCGGACCGGCTGCGAAGTCCTGGCGCTGGATCAGGACGCGGCCGGCATCCGGATCGAGACCTCCGACGGCGTGATCCTGGCCGATCGCGCCGTGGTTGCGGCCGGCGCCTGGACCGCCCCGCTGCTCGGCGCCCCGTTCGACGGGCTGCTGACGGTCCGGCGCCAGCTCCTGCACTGGTACGCCCTGGAGAACGAATCCGCGTACGGGCCGCGCGCGCCCGTGTTCATCTGGATGTACGGGACCACCGACACGGATTACCTCTACGGCTTCCCGCCCCTGGCGGGGGAGCGCGCCATCAAGGTCGCGACCGAGCAGTACAGCACCGCCACCACGGCCGACGCCGTCGCGCGGCGCGTCGACCCCGCGGAATCCGACGCAATGTACCGCTTGCGCGTCGCGGGCCGGCTGGCCGGCGCCACTCCGGAGGTCGTCCGGGCCGCGGCCTGCGTCTACACGGTGACCCCCGACCGCGGCTTCATCATCGACCGGCATCCCGGGATGGACCGGGTGCACGTCGTCTCGGCCTGCTCGGGGCACGGCTTCAAGCATTCGGCGGGCATCGGCGAGGCGGTCGCCGCCGACCTGGCCGGAGGCGCCGGGCGACCCGACCTCACGCCGTTCGCCCTCGCACGCTTCGGTTGATCCGAAGGCCGATGGCTCGTGGATTGCTAGAAACCATGCCAAGATCCGTTCGCCCGAGCAGGACCGACCCGATGCGCCCCATGTCCCGACGCCTCCTGACGAATGCCGCGCTGGCCGCCCTCGCGGCGATCCCGGCGCTGGCATGGCCCGGCCGGGCCTCGGCAGCGGACGGCGTCGACGCGATCAAGGCGCGCGGGACGCTGATCGTCGGCGTGAAGGCGGATTACAAACCCTTCGGCTTCCGCGATCCGAGCGGCGCGATCATCGGGCTGGAGCCCGACCTCGCCGCCGACCTCGCCAAGCGGCTCGGGGTGAAGCTGGAGCTGGTGCCGGTGGTCTCGGCCAACCGGATCGAGTTCCTGCAGCAGGGCAAGGTCGATCTCCTGATCGCCACGCTGTCGGACAAGCCGGAGCGCCGCCGCGTCGTGCAGGCGATCGACCCGCAATACTATTCCGACTTCGTCAACGTGCTGCTGCCCAAGACCGCCGGCATCACCGACTGGGCGCAGCTGAAGGGCAAGCCGCTCTGCGCGACCTCGGGGGCGTGGTACAACAAGGACGTCGCCCGCACCTACGGGGCGGAGATCGTCGCCTTCGACGGCTCCGAGAAGCCGCTCTTCGCGCTCAAGCAGGGCAACTGCCTGGGCTACGTCTACGACCAGAGCATGCTGCAGGGTAAGCTGCTCGACGACGACTGGAAGGCCGGCTACGCCCTGCCGCTCAAGGGCATCCTCGACGCGCCGTGGATGATGGCGGTGGCCCTGGGCAACACCACGCTCCAGACGATGGTCGAGGACGCGACCAAGGACTGGATGAAGACCGGCTTCGTCGTCGCCGGCGAGCGGAAGTGGGGCATCGAGCCCACCGCCTACTCGAAGGCGATGCACGAGAAGTACAAGAACGCGACCAACTGATGCGCGCCCGTGCAGCGAGCCCAGGTGATCGGCCGCGATGATCGAGGCGATCCAGGCCTGGTTCCAGGGTCTCTACGAGACCACGGGCTTCAATTTTACGGTCTTCTACGACCCGTATGACTGGAACCGCTACGTCGCCGGGCTGCGGATGACGCTGCTGCTCGGCATCAGCACGATCCTGGCCAGCCTGGTGATCGGCGCGGTCGGGGCGCTGCTGCAGAGCGGGCCCTCGCGCCTGCTGCGGGGGCTGGTCAACGGCTTCGTCGTGGTGTTCCGCAACACGCCGCCGCTGGTGCAGATCTTCTTCTTCTACTTCGGCCTCGGCACGCTCCTGCCGGCCGTGCGCTCGGCGGACGGCCTGCGCGTTCCCATCCTCGACAACGTGCAATGGGCGATCGTCTCGCTCTCGCTGTTTGCCGGCGCGTTCAACGTCGAGATCTTCCGCTCCGGCATCGAGGCGGTGCCCAAGACCACCGTCGAGGCCGCCGAGGCGCTGGGCTACACCCGGTTGAAGGCCTATCGCCACGTCGTCCTGCCGCTCGCGCTCCGGGTCTGCCTGCCGGCGCTCAACAACAACCTGATCAACCTGCTCAAGACCACGACGCTCGCCTACGCCATCGCGGTCCCCGAGACGCTCTACGCGGTCAAGCAGATCTGGTCCGAGTCGCAGAACGTCCTGGAGATGATGCTGGTGCTGCTCGCGACCTACGCGGTCCTCGTCGGATTGCTCGTGTGGATCATGCACCGCTGGGAGCGCGCCCTGCGCATCCCCGGATACGGCCGATGAGCGCTCCGGACCGGACCGGCCGGCGCGACGACGGCCGCCCGGCGGGTCGTCCGACGGACCTGCCGGTCCTGCTGCCGTTCGCGCCCGCCCGGGGCCGCCCGGCGGCGCGCCTGCGCCCCATCCACGGCTGGCTGCTGTGCGGCCTCTCCATCGTCGCCCTCCCGGCCTGGGCGCAGGGCGGGGCCGCCGCCCTGTCCCCGCTGGAGGTGGTGATCAAGTGGGCGCCGCTCCTGCTCACGGGCTTCGCCTTCAACGTCGCGATCTCGCTGATGGCGATGGCGATCGGCACGGCGGCGGGCCTCGGGCTCGGCCTGGCCATGCTGGGCGAGGGCCGGGTGCTGCCGCGCATTGCGTGGTCGGCCACGCAGGTGTTCCGCAACGTGCCCTGGCTGGTGCTGCTGTTCTTCGTGATGTTCCTGGTCCCGTTCCAGGTCACGGTGTTCGGGATCCGGGTGCCGCTGCCCGACTGGGTGAAGGCGACCTTCGGCTTCAGCCTGCCCGTGATGGCCAACGTCGCCGAGATCGTCCGCGGCGCGGTGCGCTCGGTGCCGAACACGCAGTGGGAGGCCGCCGAATCCCTGGCCTTCACCCGGCGGCAGACCCTGTGGCGGATCATCCTGCCGCAATGCGCGAAGCGCATGCTGCCGCCCTGGATGAACGTCTACGCGCTGATCGCGATGGCCACCGTGCAGGCGTCGATCGTCGGGGTCACCGAGATGCTGACGCTGACCGCGCAGGTGCACGCCGCCGAGGGCGGACGGCCCGAGCTGTTCGCCCCGCTCTACGGCTTCGCCCTGCTCTGCTTCTTCCTCTACTGCTACCCGATCGACCGGTTGACCGCCCACTTGGAACGCCGCTTCGAGACCCGTTGAGCATGATGCAAGCGACCGTCGCCAGCAGCCCGTCCCCGGCCTGGACACCCGACCAGCCGATCGTCCGCGTCGTCGACGTGCACAAGTCCTTCGGGACCTTCGAGGTCCTGAAGGGGATCAGCTTCGACGTGCGCAAGGGCGAGGTGGTCTGCATCATCGGGCCCTCGGGCTCGGGCAAGTCGACGCTGATCCGCTGCATCAACGCGCTGGTGCCGGTCACCGCGGGCTCGATCCGGGTCGAGGGGATCGAGGTCACCGATCCGCGGCTCGACAAGCTGGCCTTGCGCCGCAAGGTCGGGATGGTGTTCCAGCAGTACAACCTGTTCCCGCACAAGACCGCGCTGCAGAACGTGATGATGGCGCCGATCCACGTCCTCGGGCAGGAAAGGCGCGAGGTCGAGGCCCGGGCCCGCGCCCTGCTCGCCAAGGTCCGGCTGGCCGGCAAGGAGGCGGCGTATCCGGGCGAGCTCTCCGGCGGTCAGCAGCAGCGCGTGGCCATCGCCCGCTCGCTGGCGATGCGGCCCGACGTGATGCTGTTCGACGAGGTCACGGCCGCCCTGGACCCCGAGACGGTCAAGGAGGTGCTGGTCACGATCCGCGAGCTGGCCGAGGAGGGCATGACCTGCATGCTGGTCACGCACGAGATGAACTTCGCCCGGGACGTCGCCGACCACATCTACTTCACCGACCGCGGCGTCATCGTCGAGCACGGGCCGCCGGCGACCTTCTTCGCCTCCGCGCAGGACGCGCGCACCCGCCGGTTCCTCTCGCAGGTGCTCTGACGGGCCGGGGGGGGGGGGCGAGCGGCTGGGGCGCGGGCGGACGCAGGGCCGGCCTGCCGCCATTCGGTCGCGCAGGACGGGCGAGACGGTGGGGCCGCGTCGGCCGCATGACGCGCCCGGCGCCGTCGCGCGTTTCGAAGGTGCCCCCCGCGTCGCCCGCGCTCTCAGCTCAAGGCGACGTCGAAGCCGCGCCGCACCGCCGGCCGGGCCATCATCGTATCGTACCAGCGCCGCACCTGCGGGTAGTCGGATAGGTCGACCTGATGGCGCTCGTGCCGCCACGCCCAGCCCAGAATGGCGAAATCCGCGATCGACAGCGCGCCGGCGACGAACTCCGCCGCCGCCAGGCGCCGGTCCAGCACCCCGTAGAGCCGGCGGGTCTCCTTGAGATAGCGCTCCAATCCATAGGCCCGGTCCTGCTCGGCGACGCCGAGGAAATGGTGGACCTGCCCCGGCATCGGTCCGAACCCGCCCATCTGCCACATCAGCCATTCCAGCACGGCCATGCGCCGGCGCGGATCGGCCGGCAGGAACCGGCCCGACTTCTCGGCGAGGTAGAGCAGGATCGCGCCCGATTCGAACACCGAGATCGAACCGCCGGGCCCGTCCGGATCGACGATCGCGGGGATCCGGTTGTTCGGGCTGATCGCCAGGAAGGCCGGATCGAACTGCTCGCCCTGCGTGATGTCGACGGTCCGGACCCGATAGGGCAGGCTCATCTCCTCCAGGGCGACGCTGATCTTGCGTCCGTTGGGCGTGTTCCAGGCATACAGCTCGATCATCGTGGGGCCTCGCCATGCGGGCGGTCGTGAACGGTGTGCGGTTGCCCGTGCGCGACCGGACCGGACCGCAGCATCGTGCTGACCGGAAGCGCCGCGATCAAGCCGCCGCGCGAGGGCATCGGGACATCCGCGACCAAGCCGGCGCCGCGGCGCCGGGCACGGACACGACGGCGGGGCCGTCGGCGAAGGCCGTCGATCGAGGACGCGCTGGCTGCCGCCGTCCGCCGATCCGCATCACGCGCGGCGTGAAACCGCAACGGGACGCGATTTCACGCCGCGCGTCTCGGACGGGACAGGAACCGGGCACGGAGGATGCGGCAGCCGGGCAGGGGAGGAAACGTCGGCGCAACGCCCGGAGCGAGGGCGTGTTCGCGCCCGAAGCGTGCCGGCAAACCGATCAGGACGGTGGCGAGTGGCCCTGCGGGCCTCCGCTAAGTCCCTGGCTCAGCAGCGTTATCGCCGCAGCCAGTAGGACACTCGATAACCACCAGGAAGGCCTGGTGGAGCTGAGGGGAATCGAACCCCTGACCTCCGCAGTGCGATTGCGGCGCTCTCCCATCTGAGCTACAGCCCCGTCGAGGCGCCGGCCTTGTAGGCGCGGGCGGCTCAGCCTGTCAATTCCTGTTTCACCGCCGCCCGCCGCACACCGCTCCCGGTGACGCCGCGCGGGCGCCCCTAGGATACGCGCGGACCCGCATGAACGCCCTGATCTGGCTCTTCGACACGGTCGTCCAGCTCTTCATCTACGTCCTCATCGCCAGCGCGGTCCTGAGCTGGCTGGTGGCGTTCAACGTGGTGAACGTCCGCAACCCGATCGTCGCCCAGATCGGCGAGGTGCTCTACCGGATCACCGAGCCGGTGCTGCGGCCGATCCGCAACCTGCTGCCCAATCTCGGCGGCGTCGACATCTCGCCGATCATCCTGATCCTGCTGCTGCTGTTCATCAGCAAGCTTCTGCACGAGTATGCCGTGCCCCAGGCTTACATGTACGCGCAGTAGGATCGAGTGACCGTGAAAACCAACCCCGGCCGGTTCTTCGAGGATTTCCGCCTCGGTGAGACCATCCGCCACGCCACGCCCCGCACCATCACGGTGGGCGACGTGGCGCTCTACACCGGCCTCTACGGCCCGCGCTTCGCCGTACAATCGTCGGACGCCTTCGCCCGCGCCTTCGGCTACCCGAAGAGCCCGCTCGACGACCTGCTGACCTTCCACATGGTGTTCGGCAAGACCGTGCCGGACGTCTCCCTCAACGCGCTGGCCAATCTCGGCTACGCGGAGGGCGGGTTCCGCCGGCCGGTCTATCCGGGCGAGACCGTGTCGACCGTCTCTGAGGTGATCGGCCTCAAGGAGAGCTCGAACCGGCAGACCGGCGTGGTCTACGTGCGCTCGGTGGGCTCCGACGAGGCCGGCGAGACCGTGCTGAGCTATTGCCGCTGGGTCCTGGTGCGCAAGCGCGACCCGGAGGCCGCCATCGCCGAGGAGCACGTGCCGAGCCTGGCCAAGGTGGTCGACCCGCAGGATCTCGCGGGCGCCCTGCCGAAGCTCTCGGCCGCCGCCTACGATTCGGAGCTCGCCGGCAGCCCGCACCGCTTCGGCGACTACGCGGTCGGGGAGAAGATCGACCATGTCGACGGCATGACCGTCGAGGAGGCCGAGCACCAGATCGCCACGCGCCTGTTCCAGAACACCGCCAAGGTCCATTTTGACGGCCTGGCCGCCAAGGACACCCGGTTCGGCCGCCGGCTGATCTATGGCGGGCACGTGATCTCGCTGGCCCGGGCGCTCAGCTTCAACGGCCTGGGCAACGCATTCGCGCTCGCCGGCATCAATGCCGGCCGCCACGTGGCGCCGCTGTTTGCCGGCGACACGGTCTATGCCTGGAGCGAGGTCCTGGCCGCGGCCGATGTCGGGCGCGACGATGTCGGGCTCCTGCGCCTGCGCACGGTCGCCACCAAGAACCAGCCCTGCGGCGCCTTCCCGGACCGCACCGGCGAGGGCTACGACCCGGCCGTGATCCTCGACCTGGATTACTGGGCGTTCGTGCCGAAATAGGGCTCCACGGGGCGCGCGGTCCGCACAGCGGGCGCGCTTTCCCGCCTTCGTCCGGGGCTGTCGGGCTTCGCACATCTCCGGAGGACCCGGGTTCTCCCGATCGGGCGCATCCCTCACCCCAACCCTCTCCGGCACGGGCGGGGGGATGCCACGCCCCATGACGGCCGATGCGGGAACGCCGTAGGCTCTGCGGGGCTGGGGGCCCGCGGGTGCCGGTCTCTGCTGCCGATGGCGACGCTGGTGGCAAGCGCAGGGTCGGTGCTGACCGGAATTCGCTCCGCCGCACGCTGGATCGAGCCGAAACCAAAAAAACTCAGCGCAGGCCGTTGCGGGCGACGCCGGCCTCGACCGCCACGGAGAGGCGGTCCGTGACCGCCCACGTGACCCCGACCCGGGCGTTCGGCAGGAGCGCGATGCCCTCCCGGGTGAGGGGCGGGGTGAACGGGGTCGGCCCGACCCGCAGGGTGTCGTGCACCGCGCCGGCCCCCGCCTTGGCGTAGACCAGCACGTCCGGGCTCAGCAGCGTCCCGACCGTCACCTCCAGCGCGCCGGCCAGGTCGCGGCCGTAGGCGAGGCGCCCGAAGCCGGGGTGAGGGCGCCGTCGAGGCCGGCAAGGTAATCCAGGCCGCCGCCGATCCCATAGAGGATCGGCCCCGCCTGCCACGTCCGGCCGCCCTCGAAGCCGAAGGTCGGCCCCGCGTAGCTGCCGAGATGGCGGGACGTGCTGACCGCGTAGCCGGTGGACAGGCGGGCGTAGGAGCCGGTCCAGCGGCCCGCCGCATCCGCGGCCGGATCCAGGGCGAAGGACGGCACCGGCGCGAAGCCCACGGTGGGCGGCACCGCTTGGGACAGCACCGCTTGGGACAGCACCGCTTGGCTCATCGCTGCCCGGGGCGGAAGCGCCTGGGCGGCGGCGGGGCCGGCCGGAAACAGGGCGCCCCCGAGGACGAGGCAGGCCGCGAATCGGCGCGGACGGGGACCGGCGGATCGAATCATGCCGGCATGGTAGCCCACCGCTCGGCACGCGAAACCGATCAGGCCGCGAGGGGCCGCTCCGCCATCGGCTGCCGGAACGGCTGCACCAGGACGCGCCGGCCGGTGAGGTCGTGCACGCTCACCTGCCAGTCCGACCAGTCGGTCTCGTCGGACAACGACCGCATCACGTCGGCGGCGACCCGGCGGGCCCGCACGGTGAGGCGCCCGGCCGCGCGGATCTCCGCGCCGCGGGCGTCGAAGACGCATTCCAGGCCATTGGTGCAGTGGAACCGGTATCGGGCCATCGGGGCTCCTGCCTCATCCTGCGCGGCGGTGGTTGGATGTTCTATATATGTTCCTTTTCGGGACGGACAGGTCCGGGTACGATCCGTCGCAGGTTATCCCGCCCTTCCGCGGATCGGGCAGTCGGCCTTACGGGGGCCGACGCCAGGGCTGCGCTCGAAGGCCCCGCACCGGGGTCCGGCCCGCGACCGGCCGATTCCGCGACTGCGGCCCGCGTCAACGCCTGCCTGCGCATACCGCTTTTGGAGTAGCGACCGCCCATCCTGGCGGCCAGCGCGATCTCGCTGACCCTCTCCGTCGTCCTGCTGAGGCTGTTCTCCCGGGACGTGTTCGGCGACCTGGTCGCGCGATCCCGTCCGCGCGTCGGGAAGATCGACCGGTTGCGGCTCGTCCCCGGGCCGCACTGATCCGCCCGCCGGCCGGCCCGGGCTTGGCCCGAAAACAACAGTCTTCGGGCCATACACAATGACGTTCTGCGCCACAGATAGGCTTCTCCCTTCCGGTCCGAGGCCGAGACTGGGTATCCGGCCGTAGAGTGAGCATCCCGTGTCCGCCGACCCCGTCAAAACGCTCGTCCAGAGCACGGCCGAGGTCGAACCCGAGCGGGCCTTCGAGTTCTGGCGCCACACCGCGCTGGCCATGACCGGCGTCGTCAGCAGCGGGCTGGACCGGTCGCCCGCCTTCGCGGCCCGCCGCCTCGTCGCCGAGACCGCGCACAGCACCCTTCTGCACACGCAGAGCAGGACCATCGACATCGCCCGGCCGGCGCAGCACATCCGGCGGGACGGACGCGACGCCATGACGATCGCGGTTTTCGTCCGGGGCACCGGATACGCCGAGCAGGGCAATCGCGGCGCCCGGATGGTGCCCGGAGACATCTGCATCGTCGACACCAGCCGTCCCTATCGCGCGGGCGGCTACGAGGATTACGAGGAGATCCGGCTGATCACGTCGCGGGCCCTGTTCCGGGCCCATGTCGGCGAGCCCGAGACCTTCGCCGGGCACACGATCGGCAAGGGCCATCTCAACACCCTCTTCGTGTCCTACATGCAGGCCTATGCCGGGCAGGTCACGACGATGTCCGAGGCCCAGGCCGGGATCGCGGTCGAGGGGGGCCTGCACCTGCTGCGCAGTTTCACGGGGGTGTCGGAGGATCCGATCTCGGTCGACGCGCTGAAGTCCCTGGCCTCGGTGCACATCCAGCGTCGCCTGCACGATCCGGAATTCGGCTCGGACGCCCTGTGCCGAAGCCTGTGCGTGTCCCGCAGCCGGCTCTACACCGCCTTCGCGGACGGCGACGGCGTCGCGGCGTCGATCCGCGACGCGCGCCTGGACCGCGCGCACCGCTACCTCTCCGTCCCGGCGCACGCGAACGACAGCATCGCGACGATCATGCTCCGGTGCGGCTTCACCGATGCGTCAGCCTTCAGCCGGGCGTTCCGTCGGCGCTTCGGGGTCGCGGCGCGTGATGTCCGGTCGCCCAGGTTCGGGGACCGCCTCCTGGCCGCCGGCTCTCACGCCGTGGTCTGACGCGCGCGCTTACGCCGAACCGGTATCCACGTCGGCGGTGAGCGCTCTAGGAAAGCGCGCCCCGGTCCGGGCGCCCGGCCCACCGGTAGGTGCCGCGGCCCTGTGCCTTGGCCTGGTACAGGGCCCGGTCGGCGCTCTGGTAGATCGCGTCGGGCTCGATCCCGTCGGCCGGGATCAGGGCGACGCCGATGCTGACGCCCACGGACACGTCGCTGCCGTCGATCCGGCAGGGGGCGCTGATGGTCCGGGTCAGGCGCTCGGCCAGGATGGCCGCGTCGGCGGCCTGGTCCAGGCCGGTCTGGATGACCACGAACTCGTCGCCGCCCAGGCGCGCCAGCGTGTCCTCGATCCGCACGATGGCCCGCATCCGGTCCGCAAGGATGCGCAGCACGGCGTCGCCCGCGGCGTGACCGAGGGTGTCGTTGACGGCCTTGAACCCGTCGAGGTCGAGGCACAGCAGCGCGCAGCCGGCACCGCCGCGCTTCACCAGGGCGATCTCCCGGAGGAACTGCTCCCGGAACCGGGTCCGGTTGGCGAGCCCCGTGAGGGGATCGTGATGCGCGAGATGGGCGATCTGCTGCTCGGCGCGCTTGCGATCGGTGATGTCGAAGGTCAGGCCGACGACCCATTCCGGCTCGCCCCGGTCGTCGACCTCGACCCGGCCGGTTCCGCTGACCCAGCGCGTCTCGCCGTTCGCGCGACCGATGCGGAACTCGGTCTCGAAGGTGCCGCGCGTGGCGATGGCGCGGTCGAGGGCGGTCAGGGTCCGCTCGGCATCGTCGGGATGCACCAGCGGCCGCCAGTCCCGCGCGATGTCGATCTCGATCTCGGCCTCGCCCAGCCCGTGCTGCCGGGCCATCTCGGCCGAGAGGAGCACCCGCCCGGTGGCGACCCGGTAGTGCCACGTCCCGGCCTGGGCGGCCTTCAGGGCGAGGTCGAGCAGCAGGGACTTCTCGGCGAGCGTCTGGTGCATCACGCGGCTGTCGGTCTCCGTCCGGAGATCCTCGACGAGCCGGCGCTGCTGCGCGAGCAGGTGCCGCGCCTCCGCCTCGGCGCCGATCAGCCCGGCGGTCACCCGCTGCACCACGTCGATCAGGAGGATGTCGATCCCGGCGACGAGGGCGAACAGGGCCAGCGCGGTGAGGACCGTGCGGTCGAGGACGAACGAGCCCAGGGGCGGGATGAAGAAGTACCACGCCGCGACGCCGGACAGGACCGCGCAGACGGTGCCGGCGCGCGCGCCGCACAGGAAGGTCGACAGGATGACCGCGGGGAAGAACGTGAAGAACGGAAATCCCGGCGGCAGAACGGGATGGAGTGCGAAGCGCAGCAGGAGCGCGACCAGGAAGGTGGCCGTGCCGATCGCAACGCCCGGCACCGGCTGCCGGAGCCGTCCGCTCGCCGCCATCGACAGCTTCAGGATCTGGATCGCCCGCCCATCCGGTGCGTCGGTGTCGGCACCAAGAACAGCGGCGGTTCTCATCGTCACGGCTCAGGCTTCTATAGATCGATCAGACGTATTCATTCCTAGAGAAGCGTTAAAGCAGTCCATCACGTCTCCGTGTTGGGGCGACCGCGGGCGCGGCCAGCATCGGACTTTGAATCCGGAACCCGCGCCGCTATCAGGACCGCCCACCGGCTCGATCGCCTGTCGGTCGAACGGGGACCCCTGTGGTGAACGACGCATCCGCACGCCCTGCCGCCCCCCGCGGCGCCCCGCCATCCGATCCGCCCGGGTCCCTGACCGCGATCACGGCGCGGCTCGACGGCTTGCCGCTGACGCGGCTCCATCTGGCGATCCTGGCGGTGTGCACCCTCGGCCTGTTCACCGACGTGGCCGAGGTCGCCCTCAGTAACGCCCTGGCGGCGATCTTCCTGGCGCCCCCCCACAGCATGCCCCGGGGCGACCTGTCCCTGCTGCTGGCCTCGGTCTTCGCCGGGGGCGCCGTGGGGGCGCCGGTCTTCGGCCTGGTCGGCGACCGGTTCGGGCGCCGCCGGGCGCTCCAGGGCACCCTCGCGCTGATGGCGGTGGGGTCGCTGGCCGCGGCGGCGAGTTCGGGCCTCACGCAGCTCACCGGGGCCCGGGTGGTGTCGGGCTTCGCGATCGGCGGCTTCCCGCCCCTGGCCGCGACGTATCTCGCCGACGTGATGCCGCCCCGGCGGCGCGGGGCGATGCTGATGCTCTGCGCCGGGATCGGCTTCCTGGGCGCCTCCGCGGTGATCCTGCTGGTCCAGGGCCTCGCCCCGAGCCCGCCGCTGGGGATCGCGCCCTGGCGCTGGGCGCTGATCCTGGGCGGGGTGCTGGCCGTGATCGGCACCATCCTGTTCGCCCTGCTGCCGGAATCCCCGCGCTGGCTCGCCTCGGTCGGCCGGGCCGAGGCGGCCGACCGGGCCTGCGGGCGCTTCGAGGACGCGGCCGGCCTCGCGCCCCCGGAGGGACCCGCCGGGGCGCCCGCCGCGGAGCCGGCGGCCGGTCCGGTGCGGGCGGGGCTGCGGGCGCTGCTGGCCGAGCCGCGGCAGCTGCGCCGGACCGTGCTGTTCGTCGCGCTCTACGGGCTCAGCCCCTGGGCGACGGTGGGCTTTCCCCTGCTGAGCGCCGTCGTGATGATCGGCAAGGGCTTTCGGATCGATCAATCCCTGATCTTCGCCGGGCTGTCGATGCTGGGGCCGCCGCTCGGAACTCTGCTCACCGCCACGGTGATCGACCGCCTGGAGCGGCGCGCCTGCCTGGTCGTCCTGGCGGTCGCGATGGTGGTCCTGGGCACGAGCTTCGCCGTCGCCGAGGCCTTCACGGTCCTGGTCCTGGTCGGCCTGGCGTTCAACACCGCCGCCGCGATCTACGGCGGCGTCCTCGCCATCTACGCGACGGAGCTGCTGTCGACCGCCCTGCGGGCCTCGGCCCTCACCTGCGCCTGGGCGACCGGCCGGATCGCGGCAGCCCTGACCCCGGTCGTCCTGCTGCCGATCCTCGAAGGCTACGGGATCCACGCCATGTTCGCCGTGATCACCGCGACCCTGGCCGCCAGCTGCGTGCTGGTGCTTCGCGGGCCGCGCGGCCGGTCGGGACGGCCGGTGGCGCGCTAGGGCGCCCGGCGCCGGGGCGGCTGCGGCGCCGCCCGGCGGCCCGATCCTCCGGGTCCGACGGCCGGTCCCCGATCACGCATCGTCGTCCCGCGCAAGCCGGGGACGCCTGTCGCGGCTCCGCCCTAACGGCAGGGCGGCCCGCACCCTATCTCGGGAAGGATTCAGGACCGCCTTCGGGCCCCGTCGCCCGGGAAAGATGACCGCCATGACCTCCGTACGGATCCTGCCTGCCCTCCTGCTGATCGGCCTCGCGGGCTCGGCGCAGGCGCAGACCGTGCTGGCCCCCTCCGGCGATTCCGCGGTCACGCAGCCCGGCGGCACGCAGGGGCGGGGCGCCCGCCACAACCTCCGCCAGGCCGTCCGGGACGGCGACGTGGTCGGCGTCCCACCCGGCGCCCGCGGCGTCGATCTCGGGACGCGCCCCCTCCGGCGCGGGCCGTCCCGGCCCTATACCGGGCAGTAGGGCGCTCGCCGTCCCAGGGGGGCGCTCGGGACGCCGGCAGCAGCCCTTCGGGACGCCGCTCGCGCCGGCCGCCTGTTTACCCCTGGTTGTCTTCCGGGTCGCTCAGCTCTTGCTTTTGTCGATGCAGCCGGCAATCGCTGCGCGGCGGCCGGTTCCGTCCGTAGCGGAGCTTGCCCCGTGTCCCTCCCGGCCCTCGTCCCCAGCACCATCGAGACCACCCGTCATGTCGAGCCCAAGCGGGCGTTCGACTTCTGGTGCTCGACCGCGCTGGCGCCGCACGGTGATGTCGGCCGCATGCATCCCCGCGCGGCGTTCCAGGCCCGGAGGCTCGTCGTCATGGGCGCGGATTGGGGCCTGACCCATACGGTCAGCAGCCCGGTCGGTGTGACGGTCGGGGCCCGCCATATCGGCCGGAACCCCTCCGACGCGATGGTGATCGGCCTCGCCCTCGACGGGATTGGATACCAGGAGCAGGGCCTGCGCGGCGCGCGCCTGAGCGCCGGGGACATCAGCTTCCTGTCGCGCCAGCGGCCGTTCCTGGCCGGCACCCAGAGCGATTACGCGGAGATCCGGCTGGCGCTGCCGCGCGCGACCTTCGAGGCCTGGATCGGCACCGTCGAGGCCTTCGCGGGGCGCTGCATCGCCGACCGCCCCGCGCACGCGGCGTTCAAGGCCGCGTTCCGCACGTTCGCGGCGTCGGCCGCCTGGATGACCGAGGGCGAGGCGCAGGTCGCGCTCGAAGGCGTGCTGCACCTGCTGCGCACCCTCGTCCGGGACCAGCCCGGCAACCCGGCCGCCCCGGTCTCGTGCGAGGCGGTGGTGTCCCTCGCCCACGCCCACATCATGCGCCGGCTCCACGACCCGAGCCTTGGCCCGGCCGAGATCCAGGCGGCGCTCGGCCTGTCCCGGGCCCACCTGTACCGGGCCTTCGCGGGGACCGACGGCATCGCGGCGGCGATCCGCGACGCGCGCCTCGACCTCGCCCACCGCCGCCTGACCGCGCCGGGTCAGGACCGGCTGAAGATCGCCACGATCGCGTATGCCTGCGGCTTCACCGACGCGCCGACCTTCAACCGTGCCTTCCGCCGCCGCTTCGACCACGCGCCCGGCGATCTGCGCGCCAGAACGGGCGATCCCGGGATGGGTGCTGCGGGCGCCCTTACTTGAGGTGATAGGCGACGCCGGCGATCAGCGCCTTCTCCTCGGTATTGATCGTGGACCGGGGATCGCCGCCGAACTTGTTGTGCCAGTACTGGAAGCCGACGAACGCCTCGACCCGGTTGGGGGCGTGCTCGAGCAGCTGCCCGATATCCAGCACCAGGTTGGTCTGCGAGACGAACTCCGTCTTGGTCCGGTACTGGTTGACGTCGCCGTAGCGGCCCTTGGGCATCACGATGGTGTTGAACCCGGCCAGCGCCAGGGGCAGGCCGGTGAAGGCCAGCGGGATCGTGTAGGTCAGCTCGAATTCCGGCGTCGTCTTGAACTCGACGCTGCGGAAATGCGAATAATCGAAGCCCGGAATCGCCGGGATGCCGCTTTCCTGACGCGGAGGGTCCCCGGCGAAACCGTTGCGGGAGAATTCCTTGTAGGCCTGGACCTTCAGGTTCACGAACCCGACCGGCACGTCGAAGGCGAAGTTGAGCCCGAAGGTGCCGGCGCGCTTCTCGGAATCGAACGTCGTGTTCTTGGTGTTGACGTCGGCCCCGAACGCCAGCCCGATATCCTTGACCAGGCCCGGGATCGCGAACGCGGTGGTGTCGAAGATCTTGTTCGGGCTCAGGACGCCCCGGTAGATCAGGTAGACCTCCGTGGCGCCGTAATTTTTCCTCTGGCCCAGCTTGTCGCCCGCCGCGTCCTGGGAGCCCGACTGGAGGATGTCGAGGGAGATCAGGTTGGTGCCGTAGGCCCAGGAATTGGCGTGGAACAGGTTGACCACGTTCTTGGGCACCTCGCGGGGCACCAGCCGGCCCTTCGCCGTCCCGTCGGGCCGCCGCACCGAGAGGCCGGGCTCCGCCGAGGGCCCCTGGAACCGGTAGCTGATCACCGTGTCCGAGAAGGAGAAGTACGAGGGCGGCGGCGCGGCCATCGCGGTCGCGGCGGCGAGCGGCACCCCGGCCACCGCCCGGTGGTTCGCTGGCTTGCGCGCAGCGTCCGCCCGCCCGCCGGCGCCCGCATCCTCCACCGTCTCGGCCCGGGCGGCGGTGCCGACGACAACGACCGCGCCGACCGGGGCCAGCAGGGCCGCCGCGATCAGCAGGGCCGCCCGCTTCACCCGCCCGGGTTTCGCAACCAGCCCCGCCGCGCGTGCTCCGCGGTCGCGCCGGCGCAGCCGGTCCGGGCCGGCCACGCCGGGCGGCTCGCGGCGGCCGCGGGCTTCGCGGTGTCTGGGGTTCGCGGTCGCCGCGGGCGGAAGCATCGAACGGACTTTCTGCCTCGGCCCACGCCGACTTTAAGCTGAACCTTGGACGTGTCGCCCAGTAGGCATGGGGATTATGCGCCCGTCAATGCAGTGCATCGAACGTTCTTAATTGATAATGTAAATACTGGACATGTAAATCTAATACAGAGTGGTGGCCGGTCTCTGTGGAGGAACGGGGCTTTCGGTTGGGTGTTCGGTGCGCACGGCGGTCGCAATACCCTGGCGTGCGGGGTGCGCCGCGGGCGGGCGTGAGACGAATCGACAACGGAAATCGGCGCCCGCGCCCGGGGCCCGCATTCCGTGTCCCGGGCGCCCACGACGTTCACGCATCGATCGAGGGGGCAGGGGGCGCCGCTGCGCCTCGTCCGGCGCCACCCCCATCCCCGACCCATGAGGGCCACGGATTACACGCGCTGGACGATTCATCGCCCGAGGATTGGTCCCCCATAGCCGATAACCCGCGCCGTCGTTCCGGGGCGCAGCAGGCGGGCCCGGAACCCAGAAATGCTGCGCGTGCAAGAGCTTGACACGTCGGCGTCTCTGGATCCCGGACCCCGGCTGTCGGCCCGGGCCGACCGGCGGCGCGGTCAGTCCCGCACCACCACCTTGGTGCCGACCCGGACCCGGTCGTAGAGATCGACCACGTCCTTGTTGGTCATGCGGATGCAGCCCGAGGACACCGCGGCGCCCATCGTCTCGGGCTCGTTCGAGCCGTGGATCCGGTAGAGCGACGAGCCGAGATAGAGGGCGCGGGCGCCCAGCGGGTTGTCCTGGCCGCCGGCCATGAAGCGCGGCAGGTCCGGGCGGCGGGCCAGCATCTGCTGCGGCGGACGCCAGGCCGGCCATTCCTTCTTCATCGTCACCGTCTTGGTGCCGGACCAGGAGAAGCCCTGCCGGCCGACGCCGACGCCGTAGCGGATCGCCTCGCTGTTCCCGAGGATGTAGTAGAGCCGGCGCTGGCGGGTGGAGATCACGATGGTGCCGGGCTTCTCGGTGCTGTTCCAGCCGATCGTCTCGCGCGGGATCGCCTGGCTGCGGAAGACGTTCAGGAAATCCGCGAGCGGGCCGCTATCGATCGGGCCGGCGGAGGCGGGCGCGCTCCCCAGCAGGGCGCCTGCGAGCGCGAGCATCGCGATCCGTCTCGACATGGTCTGTCATCCTCTCACTTTTGCCGGTCGCTTGGCCGGTCGCTTGGCCGGTTTCTGCCGACGGCGTCGGCCGTCGCGGCCGGGCCGCGATCCCTGGGGCGAACCGGCCCGGACTTCGCGGCGAGGTTGAGGCCGACCGGGGGGAGGGGGCATTTCCGGGCGTGAATGTGTGGTGGGCGCAACACTCTGCTCCCGGCGTGGAGCTGGGGTTTGGCGAACGGACCCTGCACCCGCGAGAACCACGCGCCGCTCGAAGAGCCCTTCGCAAAACGCCTGCTGCACCGTCGGGGCTCGAAGTCGGGATCCCGGCCATCGCGCGTGGCGTGCAGAAGTCTCCGTATCGCGGGTCGCGTCCCCAGATGGGGCGGCGGATTTTAGCGCGGCGGGCAACGTTCCGCAGAGAGCGGATCCCGCCGCCTTTCCGAAAGATCTCCGGCCGCCTCGGCCCACATCGCAGCCTGGGTCTCGTCAAGAGTATGCGGTGGGCGCCCAACGATTTCATGCCACCTTGACGGACGTGACAGGCCCGCGTCTGATGGTGTCCTGACGAGGTCTAGGAATCACGCAAGATTATAGGGCGCATCGATCAAGTCAAAATGGCCCGGACAATTCGTTCTCGGTCGGGCGGGGTGCAACATAGGGGCTGGGCGATGCGGGGCCGTCTCATGAAAATCGCATCCTGCGCCCGGATTCTATTTGTCGTATGCTCCTCGATCGCTGCTCCGACCTTCGTGACGGCGCGGACCGATGGCCGTCGCTCCTGGTGTGACGCCATGAAGGAGTCGAGCGCGAGTGCCCCTCGCACCAGTGTCGACCTCGGGTGGAGCGGAAGCGACTCCATCGACATCGGAATCCCGGCCCGGGTTCAATATCGGCCGGGTCCGAAAGCTGAAGCGACAGTGACCGGCAACGCAGATCTCGCGAGCCATGTGCGCCTGCGCGATGGCCAGCTCGAATGGGATAGCAAAGACTACGAGGACTGCTATCCCACCGACCTTGTCGTCCATCTCGTCGGCCCCCCGGTTGCGGAGTGGACCATCCACGGCACCGCGCACCTCGACCTGAACAACATCAGGCAGGATGTCTTGAAAATCACGAGGCACGGCATCGGACGGATCACCGCGGACGGCGACGTCAGAGAAACCTGGCTTCGGGCCTCGGGCAGGGGAAGCGCGGATCTCGGCCGACTTGAGACGCAGCGCGCGACGATCCGTATCTCAGGGAGCGGTGAGGTCGACGTGGCGCCACGCGAGGACGCTGACATTTCGATATCAGGGCGCGCAGTCTTAAGAATTCACGGGAACGGTGCCAAGCTTCACATTCAATTTTACGGCCGGGCCCAAGTCATACAGGTTCAGTGACGCGACCTGTCCGTTGGGATGGACGAATAAGTTTATGCCGATCGTCCCGGGCGCGATGCCCCGGACGACATGCTCGGGGATCGGCCGCCGCGTGGTCACCCGAGGTGCCGGTCGGCGGGAATCGCCGCCGTGGCGGGGATGGTCACCCGCGCCCCGTCGGCCTCGGCAAGTTCCACGATGCGGGTCTGCATACCCGGAGCGACGTGCACGACCGTACCCCCGGCGCCGGCCGGCATCGGGTCGCCGTCATCCGGCATCGCCTCGTCGAGCCGCACGACGCGATCGAGATCCCGGATTGCGGGCTCGGCGCGTCGCGCCGTGTAAAGCGTCGCGACCGACAGCCCTGTGACGTGGCCTGCGCGCCCTGCACGTCCGCAAGCCATCAGCCCGGCGCGACGCCGTGGGTGATTGCGCCGGGGGACGGCCATGCTTATCTCGAGACCGTGATCCGATCCGTCGCCCTTCTGGCCCGCCGCGTCGCGGGCCCGCCGGACCGCCTCGTCCGGAGCCTCGCCGTGCTGGCGATGCTCGTCGTCGCGGCGGCTGCGCTGATGGCCGCGCCCCGGCCGGCCCGGGCCGCCCCCGTGGCGGGCCCGGCCTGCTGGGTGACGAGCCAGGCCGTGGCCGTGCTGTCGGATGCGCGCGGGGTGGAGACGCGCAAGATCGAGACGCGTAAGGCCGGCTCCGAGGCCCGCCGGGCGCTGTTCGACGGCACCGACCTGTGTCCGGCCGATCTCGAGGTCGTCGGCGAACTCGGGCTCCCGCGCCGCCCCGTGGAAGCGCCCCGGCCGCGTCACGTCTCCGCCGCATCCTACGGTTATGCCCCGGCCGTCGCGCCGGCGTCCGGACCGGACGAAGCCCTGCACCGGCCGCCCCGGGCGGCCTGATCCGCGCCGCCGGTTCCGCCGGCCAGGCGCCCGATCTGCGCCCTAGCGGCGCGAGGCCCTCGTGCCGGATCCCGGATCCGGCGTGGCGGGCCAAACTCTCGATCGTGCAGCATCGTCCGTCCGGAAGCCGGAAAACCCCTTTCGGGGGAATGCGCGATCCGCCTCGACGAGGCGCGGCCCTTTCAGCGCCGCGCCGGCCTCTGCAGACGCATGTTATTCCAGGAGCGTCGGAACCCGTGACCCGCACTTCGTCCGCCCAATTCCCGTCCCCCGTCCGGCGCGCCACGCCGCGCGTGACCGTCCTGGGGGCGTCCGCCCTGCTGGCGCTCGGCCTCGCGGCCTGCAACCCGAGGCAGGTGGCCGCGCCGACGCCGCCGGTGCCGGAGGTCGGCTTCGTCACGGTGACCCCGCAGGCGATCCCCTACCTGCGCGACCTGCCCGGGCGGGTGGCGCCGATGCGGATCGCCGAGGTCCGGTCGCGGGTCTCCGGCCTCGTGGTCAAGCGCCTGTTCGAGCAGGGCAGCCAGGTCAAGGAAGGCGACATCCTCTACAAGATCGACCCGGCCCCGTTCGAGGTCGAGCTGGCGAGCGCGGAGGCCGTGCTGGCCCGCCACGAGGCCGCCCTGGTGCTGGCCCGGCAGCAGGCCGACCGGCTCGAGACCCTGCTGACCCGGGCCACCGCCAGCCAGGCGCAGTACGACGCCGCCTTCGCGGGCAAGAAGCAGGCGGAAGCCGAGGTCGCCGGCGCCAAGGCGGCCCGGGACCGGGCGCAGCTCAACCTGGGCTGGACCGACGTGCGCGCGCCGATCACCGGCCGGATCGGCCGGGCGCTGCTCACCGAGGGAACCCTGATCGAGCCGGGCTCGACGGGAGCGCTCGCCACGATCCAGCAGCTCGACCCGATCTACGTCGACATCACCCAGTCGGTGGGCGAACTGAACCGCCTGCGCCGGGATCTGGCCAGCGGCGAGCTCGCCCGGCTGGAGGACAACACCGCCAACGTCCACCTGATCATGGACGACAACTCCCTCTACCCGCTGGCCGGCCGCCTGCTGTTCTCGGACGTCACCGCCGATCCGAGCACCGGCCAGGTGACCCTGCGGGTGCAGTTCCCCAACCCGCACGACGAGCTGTTCCCGGGCATGTACGTCCGCGCCCGGATCAAGCAGGGCATCGATTCCGACGCCATCGCGGTGCCCCAGCAGGCCATCCAGCGCACCGAGGACGGCCGCGCCGAGGTCTGGCTGGTCCGGGCCGACGACACGGTGATGCGCCAGCCGGTCGAGGTCGGGCCGGTGGTCGGGCAGAACTGGCTGATCCGGGACGGGCTCAAGGCCGGCGAGCGGGTGATCGTCGACGGCGTCCAGAAGATCACCGCGGGCGTGAAGGTGAAGCCCCTGGACCAGACCCCGCTCCACGGCGAGGAGAGCCCGAAGCACGACGCCGACGAAGCCCCCGACGCGGCCGGCGACCAGAAGCCAAGTGATCAGAAATCAAGTGACCAGAAGCCAAGTGACCAGAAGCTTGGCGACCAGAAGCTTGGCGACCAGAAGCCCGGGGATAAGGCGCAGGTCGCCCCGCGCGCGGCCGCGGTCAACCGCCACTGAGCCCGGGAGACCTCGACCATGGCACGCTTCTTCATCGACCGCCCGGTCTTCGCCTGGGTGGTGGCCCTGTTCATCTGCCTGGGCGGCGCCCTGGCGATCCCGAACCTGCCGATCGCGCAGTACCCGGTGATCGCCCCGCCGCAGATCGCCCTGTCCACGGCCTATCCCGGCGCCTCGGTGGACAGCCTCTACGTCGGCACGACCCGGCTCATCGAGGATGAGCTGAACGGCGCGGCCGACATCATGAACTTCGAGTCGACCACCGACTCGTTCGGCTCGGTCAACATCACCGCGACCTTCCTGCCCGGCACCGACCCGGCGCTCGCCTCCGTGGAGGTGCAGAACCGGTTGAAGCGCGTGGAGGCCCGCCTGCCGGCGGAAGTCCGCCAGCAGGGCATCCTGGTGGAGGAGGCCTCGGCCGCGACCCTCAACATCATCACCCTGATCTCCAAGGACGGGTCGATGGACGAGGTGGGCCTCGGCGACTTCCTGATCCGCAACGTCATCAACGAGATCCGGCGCATTCCCGGGGTCGGGCGCGCCACGCTCTACTCCACCGAGCGCTCGCTCCGGGTCTGGGTCGATCCGGACAAGCTGCGCGGCCTGTCGCTGAGCGCCGAGGACGTGACCGAGGCGATCCGCAACCAGAACATCCAGGTCGCCTCCGGCTCGGTCGGCGCCCAGCCGAGCCCGACCAAGCAGGCGGTCACGGTGCCGATCATCGTGAAGGGCCAGCTCGGCACCATCGAGGATTTCGGCGCGATCGTGCTGCGGGCCAACTCGGACGGCTCGAACGTGCGCCTGCGCGACGTCGCCCGGATCGAGCTCGGCGGCGACGCCTACCAGTTCTCGACCCGGCTCAACGGCGGCCCGGCCGCCGGCATCTCGGTGACGCTGGCCCCCGACGGCAACGCGCTGGAGACCGCCAAGGCGATCCGCGCCAAGATGGTGGAGCTGTCGCAGTTCTTCCCGCCGGACCTGAAGTGGGACATCCCGTACGACATCACCCCGGCGGTCGAGGCCTCGATCGAGAAGGTGCTGCACACCCTGGTCGAGGCGGTGGTGCTGGTCTTCCTGGTGATGTTCCTGTTCCTGCAGAACATCCGCTACACCCTGATCCCCACCATCGTGGTGCCGATCGCCCTGATGGGCACGGTCACGGTGATGTGGATCTCCGGCTTCTCGGTGAACGTGCTCACCATGTTCGGCATGGTGCTGGCCATCGGCATCCTGGTCGACGACGCCATCGTGGTGGTGGAGAACGTCGAGCGGATCATGAACGAGGAGGGCCTGCCCCCCAAGGAGGCCACCAAGAAGGCCATGGAGCAGATCACCGGGGCGATCATCGGCATCACCCTGGTGCTGATGGCCGTGTTCATCCCGATGGCGTTCTTCCCCGGCTCGGTGGGCATCATCTACCGGCAGTTCTCGATCGCCATGGTCACCTCCATCGCGTTCTCGGCGCTGCTGGCCCTGTCGCTGACGCCGGCCTTGTGCGCGACCTTCCTGAAGCCGGTGGTCAAGGGCCACGGCCACGCCAAGGGCGGCGTGTTCGGGATGTTCAACCGCTTCGTCGACCGCGAGACCGCCCGCTACGGCCGCGGCGTGGCGGGCCTCATCCGCAAGTCCGGCCGGGTGATGCTGGTCTACCTCGCCCTGGTGGCAGGCACGGCCTACGCCTTCGTCAACCTGCCGGAGGGCTTCCTGCCGGTGGAGGACCAGGGCTTCTTCACGGTGGACATCCAGACGCCCCCCGGCGCCTCCTACAACCGCACCCAGGAGGCCAACCGCCGGGTCGAGGAGCACCTGCTGGCGCAACCCGGCGTCGCCACCGTGACCATGCTTAACGGCTTTTCGTTCTCGGGCCAGGCCCCGAGCACCAGCCAGGCCTTCGTGACCCTGAAGCCCTGGAGCGAGCGCGACGCGAAGAACTCGGCCGCCGCCCTGGTGGCCGGGACCAACGCGGCGCTGGCGAACTACCGCGACGCCACCGTGGACGCCCAGGAGCCGCCCCCGGTGGACAACCTCGGCAACGCCGCCGGCTTCTCGTTCCGCCTCCAGGACCGGGCGAACCGCGGCTACGCGGCCCTGCTCTCGGCCCAGGACCAGCTGCTCAAGCTCGCCCAAGGCAGCCCGATCCTGCAGAAGGTGAAGATCGAGGGCCTGCCGCCGACCCCGCAGGCGGAGCTGATCGTCGACCGCGAGAAGGCGGCGGCGCTCGGCGTCAAGTTCGAGGACATCAACGCCACGATCCAGCTCAACCTCGGCTCGGTCTACACCAACGACTTCCCCAACCGGGGCAAGATGCAGCGCGTCTACGTCCAGGCCGAGCAGCTCCAGCGCATGAACGCCTCGGACATCCTCAACTACGCGGTGAAGAACGCCGGCGGCACGATGGTGCCGATGTCGTCCTTCGCGGAGCTGAAATGGGGCATGGGGCCGAGCCAGATCGTCGGCTTCAACGGCTACCAGTCGGTCCGCATCACGGGCGAGCCGAACCCCAGCTACACCTCGGGCGACGCGATCAACGAGATGGAGCGGCTGATGCTGCAGCTGCCCAAGGGTTTCGGCTATGCCTGGACCGGCCAGTCGTTCCAGGAGAAGCAGGCTGGCAGCCAGGCCAGCCTGCTGCTGGCGCTCTCGGTGCTGATCGTGTTCCTGTGCCTGGCCGCGCTCTACGAGAGCTGGGCGATCCCGGTCTCGGTGCTGCTGGTGATCCCGCTCGGCGTGATCGGCGCGGTGGCGGCCGTCTACCTGCGCGGCATGCCCAACGACGTGTACTTCAAGATCGGCCTGATCACGATCATCGGCCTCTCGGCCAAGAACGCGATCCTGATCGTGGAGTTCGCCAAGGACCTCTGGAAGCCCGGAACCTCGGTGATCCAGTCCGCCATCGAGGCCTCGACGCTCCGGTTCCGGCCGATCGTGATGACCTCGCTCGCCTTCATCTTCGGCGTGGTGCCGCTGGCCATCGCCACCGGCGCCGCCTCGAAGAGCCAGCAGGCGATCGGCACCGGCGTGATGGGCGGCATGATCACCGCGACCGTGCTGGCGGTGTTCTTCGTGCCGGTGTTCTTCGTGGTGGTGATGCGCCTGTTCCGGCGCAAGGCCGTGGCCGACGGCGAGCGGGGCGCGGGCGAGGCGGCGGCGCAGCGGCCCCACCACGCGGCGGCGGCCGAGTAGGGGCGGGATCGGGCGCCTGAACCGCGACGCGTTTTCCCTCCCCTCCGCAGGGGAGGGCCGGCGCATGTCACCTCCGGATCGGCCCTCCCGCGAGCCACGGATCACCGACACCTGACGCGCGCAGCCGTCGGCTTGCACCCGTCGATGTCTGAACACCGTCGACCATCACCCTGCATTTTGTATGCGGATGGTCCGAACCTTGCTGCGGGTGTGTGGCCGGCGCGGTTTGCCCGCGCGCTTCTCTCGGCCTAGGCTCAACCCCTGCGCTGGTGGTGGCGGCCTGCCATCAACTTCCACGGTTTCGGAGATCCGCTTGTCCCGTTCGACCCTGAAGATCCTCGCCCGCGGCGTGGCCGCAGGCGCGGTCGCGACCTTCGCGCTGGCGGCGCTGCCCGCGCAGGCCGCCAACGTGTTCCGCTTCGCGTTCCAGGGCGATCTCAAGTCGCTGGATCCCTACTCCCTCAAGGAGAGCTTCACCGAGGGCATGCAGCAGGCGGCCTACGAGTCGCTGGTCACCCTCGACAAGAACCTGAAATTCGCCCCCGGTCTGGCCGAATCGTGGGAGACGCCGGAGCCGACCCGCTGGCGCTTCCACCTGCGCAAGAACGTCACGTTCCACGACGGCTCGCCGTTCACCGCCGACGACGTGCTCTTCTCCGCCCAGCGCGTCCGGGCCTCGGGCTCGAACTTCACCACGAACGTCCCGGCCGACGCCGAGTTCGTGAAGGTCGACGACCACACCGTCGACATGGTGCTGAAGAAGCCGAACCCCATCGCGCTCGCCCAGTTCCCGACCTGGCTGATCATGTCGAAGAGCTGGTCGGAGAAGAACGGCGCCGCCCAGCCGACCCCGGCCAACGCCACCAGCCCGAGCTACGCCACCCTGCACGAGAACGGCACCGGCCCGTTCGTGATCGCCGAGCACCAGCCCGGCGTGAAGACGGTGTTCAAGAAGTTTCCCGGCTACTGGGGCAAGGTCGAGTCGAACCTCGACGAGGCGGTGCTGACCACGATCGCCAACCCGGCGACCCGCGTCGCCGCGCTGCTCTCGGGCGAGGTCGACTGGATCGATCCCGTGCCGTTGCAGGATCAGCAGCGGGTGAACGCCAGCGGCACCGCCATCGTGATGGCGGGCCCCGAGCTGCGCACCATCTTCCTCGGCATGGATCAGGACCGGGACGAGCTCAAGGATTCGAGCGTCAAGGGCAAGAACCCGTTCAAGGACATCAAGGTGCGTGAGGCGTTCTACCTCGCCATCGACGAGGAGACGATCGCCAAGCGCGTGATGCGCGGGCAGGCCGTGCCCTCCGCCCTGATGATCGCTCCGAGCCTCTACGACCGTGGGGCCGAGTTCAAGCGCCCGGCCACCGACCTCAAGAAGGCCAAGGAGCTGATGGCCCAGGCCGGCTACCCGGACGGGTTCTCGCTGACCATGGATTGCCCCAACGATCGCTACGTCAACGACGAGGCGATCTGCCAGGCGGTGGTCTCGATGCTCGCCCGCATCAACGTCAAGGTGAACCTTAACGCTCAGCCGAAGGCGAAGTACTTCGCCAAGGTGCTGGCCCCGAATTTCGACACCTCGTTCTACCTGCTCGGCTGGACGCCGTCGTCGCTCGACAGCCACAACATCCTCTACGAGATCGTCGGCTGCCGGAAGCCCGGCGACAAGTCGGGACGCGGCAGCTGGAACCTCGCGGGCTACTGCGACCCGAAGATCGACACCATCGCCGACAAGGTCGAGGGCGAGACCGACAAGACCAAGCGCGACGCCCTGATCAAGGAGGGCTTCGACGTCCTGAGCGCCGACTGGGGCTACATCCCGCTGCACCAGCAGGCCCTGGCCTGGGGCGTCTCCAAGAAGGTCCACCTGACCCAGCGCGCCGACAACCTGCTCCTGCTTTACTGGGTCTCGAAAGACCCGCAGTAGGGCCCGGGCGTGCTCGCCTTCCTGCTGCGCCGGGTGATCCAGGCGGCCGCGGTGCTCGCGGTCGTCGGGCTCATCGCGTTCTCGATGTTCCGGTTCGCGGGCGACCCCGTGAACCAGATCGTCGGGCCCGACACGCCTGCCTCCGAGCGGGCCGAGATCCGCAAGAGCCTCGGCCTCGACGATCCGGTGCTGATGCAGTTCGCCCGCTACGCCGGCGACGTGGTCCGGGGCCGGCTCGGGATCTCGTACCAGTTCCGCCAGCCGGTCTCGCAGCTGCTCGCCGAGCGCATGCCGGCGACCCTGGAACTCGCCTTCTGCGCCACGGTGTTCGCGCTCGTGGTCGGCGTCCTGATGGGGGTCTACTGCGCGCTGCGCCGGGACTCCTGGCTCGCCGGGCTGTTCCAGGCGGTCTCGCTGATCGGCATCAGCCTGCCGACCTTCCTGATCGGCATCCTGCTGATCTACCTGTTCTCGGTGACGCTCGGCTGGCTGCCCTCCTACGGGCGCGGCGACACGGTGCGGCTCGGCTGGTGGACCACCGGCTTCCTCACCTGGTCGGGCCTGAAGGCGCTGATCCTGCCGTCCGTCACGCTGGGCCTGTTCCAGATGACGCTGATCATGCGGCTGGTGCGCGCCGAGATGCTGGAGGTGCTGCGCACCGACTACATCCGCTTCGCCCGCGCCCGGGGCCTCTCCACCCGGGCGGTCCACCTGCGCCACGCCCTCAAGAACACCCTCGTGCCGGTGATCACCATCGCGGGGCTGCAGCTCGGCTCGGTCATCGCCTTCTCGATCATCACCGAGACGGTGTTCCAGTGGCCCGGCATGGGCCTGCTGTTCGTCCAGGCCGTGCAGAACGTCGATATCCCGATCATGTCCGCCTACCTGCTGCTCGTCGCGCTGATCTTCGTGACCATCAATCTCGTGGTCGACATCCTCTACACCGTGGTCGACCCGCGCCTGCGGCTGTCGTCCGCGCGGACCGCGTGAGGCCGGCATGAGCGGACGTGATAGCGACGCCGGCAACGCGGCGCCGGTCCCGCTGGCGGCGGCCACGCCCGGACGGCTCGCGCGCTGGCGCGATTCCGACCTGGTCGCCAGCTTCCTGCGCTCGAAGACCGCGATCGTGGCGCTGCTCGCCACGGTGCTGATGGTCGGGCTCGCGGTGGCGGCCCCGCTGATCTCGCCCCAGAACCCCTACGACCCGGCCCAGCTCGACCTGATCAACTCCAACCTGCCGCCGATCTGGCAGGCGGACGGCCAGGCGCCGTTCTACCTCGGCACCGACGACCAGGGCCGGGACGTGCTCTCGGCGGTGCTGTACGGCCTGCGCCTGTCGCTGATCGTGGGCGTGCTTGGGGTGATCACCTCCGGCGTGCTCGGCATCGCGCTGGGCTTGGTCGCCGGCTATGCGGGCGGCGCCCTCGACACGCTGATCATGCGGGTCGCCGACGTGCAGCTCACCTTCCCGGCGATCCTGATCGCCCTGGTGGTGGACGGCGTCGCCCGGGCGAGTTTTGGCGGCGCGCTGGATGTCGGGCCGCTGATCGGGCTGATCGTGATCTCGATCGGCCTGTCGTTCTGGGTGCAGTACGCCCGCACGGTGCGCTCCTCCGTGATGGTCGAGAAGGGCAAGGACTACGTCCAGGCCGCCCGGCTGATCGGCCTGACGCCCCCGGTGATCCTGGTCCGCCACGTGCTGCCCAACGTCACCGGGCCGGTCTTCGTCATCGCGACGATCAACCTGGCGCTGGCGATCATCACCGAGGCGACCCTGTCGTTCCTCGGCACCGGCCTGCCCGAGACCATGCCGTCGCTCGGCACCCTGATCCGCACCGGCAACCGGTTCCTGTTCTCCGGCGAGTGGTGGATCGTCGCCTTCCCGGGCCTGGCGCTGGCCGGCCTCGTCATCGCCATCAACCTCCTGGGGGATTGGCTGCGCGACGCGCTCAATCCGAAGCTGCAATGACCGAAACCATCCTCTCCGTGCGCGACCTCACGGTCACGTTCGACACGCGGCGCGGGCCGCTCACCGCCATCGACCGGGTCTCTTTCGACATCGGCCGGGGCGAGATCCTGGGGGTCGTCGGCGAATCCGGGGCCGGCAAGTCGGTCACCGGCTCGGCGGTGATCGGGCTGATCGACCGGCCCGGCCGGATCAGCGGCGGCGCGATCACGTTGCGCGGCGCGCGCATCGACAACCTGCCCCCCGAGGCGATGCGGCGGGTGCGGGGCAAGCGGATCGGCATGATCTTCCAGGACCCGCTGACCTCGCTGGACCCGTTGTTCCGGGTCGGCGACCAGATCGTCGAGACCCTGCGGGCCCATACCGACCTCTCCGCCCGGGCGGCCCGCACCCGGGCCATCGACCTGCTCGCCGAGGTCGGCATCCCGGCGCCCGAGCGGCGGATCGACGGCTATCCGCACGAATTCTCGGGCGGCATGCGCCAGCGCGTGGTGATCGCGCTGGCGCTCGCCGCCGAGCCGGAGCTGATCATCGCCGACGAGCCGACCACGGCGCTCGACGTCTCGGTCCAGGCGCAGATCATCACCCTGCTCAAGCGCCTGTGCCGCGAGCACGGCACCGCGGTGATGCTGGTGACCCACGACATGGGCGTGATCGCCGAGGCCGCCGACCGGGTCGCAGTGATGTATGCCGGGCGGGTCGCCGAGATCGGCCCGGTCGCCTCCGTGATCGCAAAGCCGCACCACCCCTACGCGGTCGGCCTGATGGGGGCGATCCCGACCCTGTCGCAGGAGGCCGACCGGCTCAGCCAGATCCCCGGCTCGATGCCGCGGCTCACCGCCATCCCGCAGGGCTGCGCCTTCAACCCGCGCTGCCCGAAGGTGTTTGCCCGCTGCCGCGTCGAGCGGCCGGAGCCGATCCTGGTGGGCGAAAGCCGCGTCGCCTGCCACCTGTACGACGTCACGGAGAAGGCGGCGTGAGCGCCTATGTCGAGGTCACCGACCTGCGCCGCCTGTTCGATGTCTCGAAACCCTGGCTGAACCGGGTGATCGAGCGCGAGCCCCGCCGGTTCCTCACGGCGGTGGACCGGGTCGGCTTCACCATCGCCAAGGGTGAGACCTTCGCGATCGTCGGCGAATCCGGTTCGGGCAAGTCGACCGTGGCCCGGATGGTGGTCGGCCTGCTGCCGCCCTCCGCCGGCGAGGTGCGGATCACCGGGGTCTCGATGACCGATCCCCGGGAGGCGGCGGCGCGGCGGCGGCTGCGCTCGCGCATCCAGATGATCTTCCAGGACCCCTACGCGTCGATGAACCCGCGCTGGCGCGTGGGCAAGATCATCGCGGAGCCGATCCGCGCCTTCAACCTGATCCAGGGGGAGGGGGCGATCCGCGCCCGGGTCGGCGAGCTGCTCGGCCTGGTCGGCCTCCACCCGGACGATTCCAAGAAATACCCGCACGAATTCTCCGGCGGCCAGCGCCAGCGCGTCGCCATCGCCCGGGCGCTCGCCAGCCAGGCGGAGTTCCTGGTCGGCGACGAGCCGACCTCGGCGCTCGACGTCTCGGTGCAGGCGCAGATCCTCAACCTGATGCGCGACCTGCAGGACCGGCTCGGGCTGACCTACCTGTTCATCTCCCACAACCTCGCCGTGGTCCGCCACATGGCGACCCGGGTGGGGGTGATGTATCTCGGCCGCCTGGTCGAGGTTGCGGCCGCAAAGGATCTGTTCGCGCGGCCCCGCCACCCGTACACGCGGATGCTGCTCGACGCGGTGCCCGACCTCGCCCATGTCGGCCGCGCCCGGGTGCCGGTCTCCGGCGAGATCCCGAACCCGATCGACCCGCCCCCCGGCTGCACCTTCAACCCCCGCTGCCCGCTCGCCAACGACCGCTGCCGCACCGAGGTCCCGGCCCTGCTGGACGGCGTCGCCTGCCACGCCGTGCAGGAGGGGCGGGCCTGAGGGGGCCGGCGCGGGCGGGGTCGGATGCGCGCTGCCGTTCGCCGCGGGGGGGATTGCTCGCTTTTCGCTTTGGGGCTGCGATGCATGGAAACGGACATCGTCGCCGAGCCCGCTCACGACCCGTTGCAGAAAGTCGGACGGTCCGCTCAGAGGCAGCTTGTTGGTCGAGGACCGACGTTCGGGTTGGATGCTTTGCTGCTGGTCAGCTTTCGGGAGCTAACCCGGAGAAACCGGACGTCCGCTTGGATGGGGACGTATGGCGGTTCGCGATTACTCTGTTCCCTCAAATGATCCGCAGCGGCATCCTAAAATCAGACTTGGGAACTCAAATCGCGTTTGCGCCGCGTGCCGCGTGGTGACGAGCCGACCAAGTGACCCCACCTAGAGAACATAAGATATTATTTGATTATGATAGCTTGAGCCTGCATAGCACCCGATGCACCGCAACTATTTCGGCTTGTGAATATTTACGTATTCCTTTTTATCCGCTCTGCCATAATGCAGATTATCGCACTACGATCATTTTCAGACGGGAGGGCGTCCCAGAGCTGGATCATGATGCGAAATTGGTCGATGAGATTGTCGCTCTGATATAGGTCTTCTATAGGCTTGTTGAGCAACTTGGCGATTTTATGTAACGAAGCTATTCTTTTTTTATGGTCCTTGCCTGAGTCAGCCATGTGAAGCATCCAAATATCAAAAAATGAAATCACCGCCTACAACAGGAAAAATTCAGTCTCATCTTTTTCGGAGCGTTTCGGATGGTTTCTCGTGGAACCGCATGCGGTAGATTTTGGCGAATTCACTCATGCTGATAAATCCCCAGGCTGCGGCTATATCTGCTACTGCGTTGGGGCATTGATCATTCAGAAGATCACGCCGGGTTCCTTGCAAACGGCGTTCTTTGAGAAATTGACTGGGCGGGTAGCCCCGGAACCGGCGGAACGCCTCAGTCAATGTTCGAAGGCTGCATCCGACCGCGCGGGCGACTTCCGTCATCGTCGGCAATTCGGCCGCATGATCGGCCATATATTGCTCTGCCCCACGGACAACGCGCGGCGCCAAACGGTTCGATGGATCGTTCAGGTTCAATCCGGCACGTGAAGCCCATTCGTTTAGCAAGTGCACACAAATCATCTGTTCGAGATGGCGCCCGGCCCGGCCATAAGCAAGTTGGTTCGGTGCTTCCGCAATGCAGCTCACAACGTACTCTATTAAGCGCAACCAACTGGACTCGGCGCCGCCAATAGCACATTTATGACGCCATAGAGTATCGCCCGGGATAAAACCAAACCAATCCTGGCAAACTTGAGCCATCAGATCTGGCGGTATGGTAATATTCAATTGAAGGTGATCGTCGTCAAAATCCAAATCATAGTCAACATTACTGCAATCTAATATGAAACTATTATTGTTAAATATTTCTACGGACTCAGATTTATTAATATGATGTCGTGATTTACCTTCCAGTGTCGTAAGCACAATAATGTTCGCCATTTTGTCCAGATGGCCGGTGATATTGACAGGAATTCCGTAAGCAAATCGAGTAATAGTGATGCGCCCTACTTGAGCAGAATGCATTAAAGAACGGGGTGCTACAATTTTTCCTGTAGGGACTACGCTATAAGGCATATAGACTTTGTTGGACCAGTCTTCGATTTCCTCCCAGCTCTCCGAGTATATTTTATGATGCTGGCGGATAGCATTGCCCTGAGCATCTACGATAAGTGCGTCGCGGAGCATTGGCTGCCTGCTAGGTGCATCGTGGGTCGAAAAGAGTGAAGCCTTCGATGGGGATTGGCGTGTTGGAGTCTGTCTTATTTTTTGCCGAATCGCGGCATTAGCTGCCGATATCCGGCATCCGGGAGGTCCGCCCTTATATAGATTTTAAAGAGGTTTCAAAGGGCCGCTCTCAATATCGAACGCCGCAGATCACGCGGTGCAGCTTTGAATGGTGGGCGAAGATAATCTTTGTGAAACGGCTCTGATTGCTGAAACTCAACAAGTTGAGAGCTTTACATTAAGGTACTCAAATGACAGGCAGCGACGATGAAGATTTTGATGTCATATCGGATCTCTGTATCAATGCTTGTCAGGCAGTATTAGCCTCCGGATCGGCCGAAATGCGGGCGTTGGCGCGTCTGATGCTTTATGTTCTTGCTCGGGAAACAATAGAGCGCATGACAAAATCGGATTTAGATCTTGATAATTCGCCTACCCTGCCAAGTGTTTGTTAGTTAATTTTACATATGATAAGATACAGATAATAAATAGAAGTATATATTTTATTCAAATCAAGCATTCGCTGAGTTCTTGTAGGGTCTGATTGCGATCCTGTTCCTGTGTGCTTTTGTTTTATCCAGACGGACGAGAAGCGACCGGCTCGGGCCGTGGGAGGAGTGTCCGGTTCTCGCCGAGCGTCCAAGTGCCGCTCCAACCCCGAGCCGAAGTTGCCGGAGGGCTGACGAGCGGCTGCTTCAGAGAAACGCTAACGGCAGATCATGAGGCTGGGGCAGGCCGCAAGCGGAACCCAGCGCGCGTCGAAGGTCACCCACCCCCCATCCGCGAGAGGGTGCGCTTGACCCCACCTCACGCGTCGCGCCATTCCGAAAACGTCGCCGCCTGGCCCACGCTCACGCCGTCGCGGTCGAGCTGCCAGACGATCGCCTGCTCGATCCAGAAGCGCCGGCCGCCCTTGGCGATGCGCAGGCCGCGGTAGCCGCGGGTGAAGCCGTCCCGGGCGACGGCGTCGAGGAGGCGCTGCCGCTCGGCGCGCTCGGGGGCCTCGGCCGAGAGCCGCGAGGGCAGGCCGACGAGTTCCTCGCGACGGTATCCGAAGCAGGCCTGGGCGGCCCGGTTGGCGTAGACGAAGCGCGGGTCGGCGCCGCCGTCATGGGCCAGCACCACGAAGGGTGCCTGCCCGTACAGCCAGGCCGCGTCCGCCCCCTCCGGCACCAAGGCCGCGCCGAGGCGCCGCCGGTAGCTGCCGGTGAGGACGGCGAAGAAGTCGGGATCGAGCGAGAGGTCCATCACGGCAATCCGGAAGCTGATGCGCCATCGAGGATCCGGCGCATACCGCGTGCCGGGCCTGCCGCGGTGTGCCGAATCCCACTACAGGACCGGGTCCGCGTCGATGCGCATGCGCAGGATCGCGTAGGGCGGCTGCTGCAGGTCCTGGCCGCGGTTGAATTCCGGCCGGCGGTTGACCTGGGCGCTCGAGATGTAGAGCCACCGGTCCGGGGTGATCCAGAACGTGTCGGCCCAGATCAGGCGCGGGTCGGCGGCCAGCACCTCCACGGTGCCGTCCGGCAGGCGCCGGCCGACGGCGTTGTGCTCCTGCAGGCTGAGATAGACCCGGTCCTGCGAATCGGTGGTCAGGCCGCCGGTCATGCCCTTCTCGCCGAGATCCTGCACCGTGGCGGCCAGGGCCGCGTCCGATACGTTCGGGTCGAGGAGCGCCGCAGTCTCCACCGCGTAGAGGCGCCGGCTCATCAGCGGCGCGTAGTACAGGCGGCGGCCGTCCGGGCTGATCGCGATGCCGTTGGCGCCGCCCGTGGGGTTTTTGGCCGGGGCATCCCCCTTCTGCTCCATCACCGGCCGCAGCTCCACGAACTTGACCAGCCCCTCCTGGGTGGCCGTGCTCGGGTGGTCGGCCAGGCGCCGGCTCACCCGCCCGCTGGCGAGGTCCACCGCCAGGATCGCGCCCTGGCCGCCCTGGCCCTGGTCGGTGATGTAGGCGAGCGCCCGGCCGTCGCGCACGTCGACCCGCAGGTCGTTCAGGGACGACTCGGCCACCACGCCGGCATCGAGCGGGATCACCCGGCGGATCTTGTCCTGGGTGATGTCGATCTCGAGGAGCTTGGCGGCCCCCGGCACCGGCTTGCTCTTGCCCTCGGTCAGGCCGGAATCGAGGATCCAGAACGCATCGTTGCGGTCGAACACCCCGTTGGGGACGTGGAACAGGGTCGCCTGCGGGTCCTTCGGGTCCGGCTTGTTGGCCCGCGCGTCGGGGTAGGGCTTCACCGAGCCGTCGGGGAGCACCTCGCCGAGGGTGACCGGCTCCGAGCCGGTGAAGCGCGGCATCATCACGAAGATCCGGCCGCCCCGGGCGATCGCCAGGCCGGTGGGCGTGGACGGGGCGTTGGCCGCCATCGCCAGCTCCAGCACCCCGGCGGGGCGGCTGGTGGGGGGCTCGCGGCCTGCGGGGGGCGTGGCGGACGCTGGGGCGGGCGATGGCGCGGCGGGCGATGCGGCTTGAGCCGATCCGGCCGCGAGGGCGACGAGGCCCGATCCGATCAGGCGGCGGCGGTCGAGGGACATGCGGTTCCTGGGGGCGGGTTGGCGGGGCGGCGTCCCGCGGCCGGCGGACCCAGCGGCCTCGCGGCCCGCGGGACCGGGCATACCGGCCCAACGCGCCGCGACGGGCGGGCGATCCCGCCCGGGGCCCGGCCCGGCGGGCATCCGGAGCCGACGGCGCGGCTGGAGCGGGGGCCGTACTGGACTTCGTCCCGCAGACCGGGCGCCGATGATGCCGGAACTATTTCGTGTTCGTCGATCTCTTCGGTATCGGCGCTGTTCTTGCTAGAGACCTTCTGTTTTCAGTCGATTTTAGTGTCTTGCTTGATCATCAATAAAATTATTGACACTTCTACGGCAGTTACGCTATGAACCGCACTGAAGCCGTCATGCGCTGCCCAAGATTCTGCGTACTATATCGTCAGAAACGCGGTGTAGTCGCAGATCAGAGTGAGTCCGTAGGCTGCGTTCAGCCGTAGAAAACTCG
Organism: Methylobacterium sp. CM6246; assembly: GCF_054818005.1. NCBI lineage: Bacteria > Pseudomonadati > Pseudomonadota > Alphaproteobacteria > Hyphomicrobiales > Methylobacteriaceae > Methylobacterium > Methylobacterium sp. CM6246. The sequence continues at coordinate 545,917 of NZ_JBTXKY010000001.1, read as the reverse complement.
GCTCTGCTGCCGAGGGTTCTGGTTTGTTCCGGATGAGCCGCCCGCGGACCTCCGGTGTTCATGATCTCAACGTCATGATAGCTGGATAGCTGGAGTACGGTCGCCGCTGCGGCGGTGCCCTGCCGGGCCGGGCCCGCGCGACGGGGCCTCACGCGCAACACGGGTCGGGACGGCCATCGTCCGGCGCTGCGACGATCGTCGCGGGGACCGGGCCCGAGATCGACAGGCAGGAGACGCATGGATCCCCAAGGAATGGATCCCCAAGGAATGGATCCCCAAGGAATGGACCCCCCGGGAATGGATCCGACAGTCATCGATTCCCCAGGCTCCCTACAGGGATCGGAGACCGCACCGCGCCGGAGCGCCCAGCCGCGCATCCTCGCGGTGGCGGTGCAGAAGGGCGGCACCGGCAAGACCACGCTGGCGGCCTCTCTGGCCGTCGCGGCGGCGCAGGCGGGCGAGCGCGTGACCGCCCTCGATCTCGATCCGCAGGGCTCGCTGGCCGGCTGGGGAGCGCTGCGCGACAGCGACGCCGTCGCGGTCGACCGGATCCAGCCCTGGGAGATCGCCCAGCTCCCGGAGATCCTGGACATCCTCGCCCAGCAGGGCACCACCCTCGTGGTCCTCGACACCGCCGGCAGCGCGGCCGGACTGGCGCCGGCCCTGAAGGGCGCGGATTTCGTGCTGATGCCGGTGCGGCCCTCGCGCCTCGACATCGTGGCCGCGCGCCCGACGCTCCAGGCCCTGATGGCGCTCGGCCTGCGCGGCCGGTTCGCCCTGGTGCTGAACCAGTGCCCGCCGCCGCCCTCGCCCCGCACCAGCGCCTATGCCGCGCAGTTGCGGGCGCTGGGCGTGCTGGCCGAGCCCGGCATCATCCACCGGGTCGACCATCAGGACGCCCTGGCGACCGGGCTCGGCGTCACGGAATACGCCCCCGCGAGCCCCGCCGCCGAGGAGATCCGGGCCCTGTGGGCCTGGATCGACGCCAAGATGCAGGCGCCCGGCCCCCGTGCTCAGCCCTGAGCGAGCGCCGCGAGGATCCGCGCCCAGGAGCGCGTGCCCTTGTGGAAGCTCGTCAGGTCGTACTTCTCGTTGGGCGAGTGGATCCGGTCGTCGTCCAGGCCGAAGCCGATCAGCAGCGTGTCGCGATCGAGCAGCCGCTTGAAGTCGCCGACGATCGGGATCGAGCCGCCGGCCCCCACGGTCACGGCCGGCACGCCCCATTCCTCGGCCAGCGCCGCCTTGGCGGCCCCGAGCTGCGGCATGTCGAAGGGCAGGCTGATCGCCCGCGAGCCCTTGTAGGTGATGACCTCGACCGTGCAGTCCGCCGGCACCCGCGCACGCACGAAGGCCTCGAACCGTTCGGCCAGAACCTTCGGATCCTGGTCGTCCACGAGGCGGAACGAGATCTTGGCCGAGGCGGTCGAGGCGATCACGGTCTTGGTGCCCTCGCCGGTATAACCGCCGATGATGCCGTTGGCGTCGCAGGACGGGCGCGACTGCACCAGCTCAATCGGCATCCGCCCGCGCTCCCCGGCCGGCTCCTTCAGGCCGATCGGCCCGAGCAGGGCCTCGGGCGTCAGGCCGAGGCCGCGCCACTGCTCCAGCACCTCGGGCGGCCGCTCGTGCACGCCGTCGTAGAAGCCCGGGATCGTCACCCGCCCATCGGAATCGTGCAGGTCCGCGATGATCTTGGCGAGCACGTGGATCGGGTTGCGCGCGGCCCCGCCGAAGAAGCCCGAATGCAGGTCGCGGTCGGCGCAGGTGACCTTCACCTCGAAATACGCGAGCCCGCGGAGCGACGAGGTGATCGCCGGCGTGGACCGGTCCCACATGCCGGTGTCGCAGACCAGCACCACGTCGCAGCCGAGCTTCTCGCGATTCTGAGCGACCCATTCGGGAAGCCCTTGCGAGCCGCTTTCTTCCGCCCCCTCGATCAGGATCGTGACGCCGCAGGGCAGCTCGCCGCTCATGGCGATGTAGGCCCGGCACGCCTCCACGAAGGTCATGACCTGACCCTTGTCGTCGGAGGCGCCGCGCCCGACGATCTTCTTACCGCCCTGGCCGTCGTTCGCGATGTGCGGCTCGAAGGGCGGCGTCTTCCACAGGTCGAGCGGATCGACCGGCTGCACGTCGTAATGGCCGTAGAACAGCACGTGCGGCGCACCGGGCTTCGGCTTGGTCGCGAGCACCACCGGGTGCAGCGAGGTGTCCTCCACGGAGGTCTCGAAGCCGAGCGCCGTGAGGTCCTGGGCGAGCCACGCGGCGGCGGCGCGGCAATCGCCGGCATAGGCGGGGTCGGTCGAGATCGACGGGATGCGCAGGAAGGCGAACAGCCGCTCGAGGGCGTTCTCCAGGTCCGTGTCGATGTCGTTGAGGATCGCGTCGAGCGCGGCCATCGGGGGCTCCGGGGTGCGGCGGGGACTCTGCCCGTCGAGGGTTACCCGAGGCGAGGCGGGCGCCGCAACGCCTGGATCGCCCGAGACTGAGACCGTTCGTCGGCGGAACGGGAGCAGATTGGAATGGTTATCGACAGGACCGGCGACTCGGCATTCTGGCGGCATCCTGGCAGCACTTGCCCGCCGCCGCCCGTTGCCGCCCTGACCGATCCGTTTCCCGCCCGGCCCCGCGGCCGGCCCAGATCGTGGACGACAGCATGCTTCTCGAACACAGTCCGCCGGTGCGGGCCGATACCGGCCTCGACATCACCCTGACGATCAACGGGCAGCGCCGGGAACTCCAGGTCGCGCCCTGGACCACCCTTCTCGATCTGCTGCGCGAGAAACTCGACCTCACCGGCACCAAGAAGGGCTGCGACCATGGCCAGTGCGGCGCCTGCACGGTGCTGGTCAACGGCACCCGGGTGAATGCCTGCCTGACGCTGGCGGTGATGAAGGACGGCGCCGAGATCACCACGGTCGAGGGTCTCGCCGGGCTCGGCGACCGCGGCGGCAGCAACGCGCTGCACCCGATCCAGGAGGCGTTCATCGAGCACGACGCCTTCCAGTGCGGCTACTGCACCCCCGGCCAGCTTTGCTCCTCGGTCGGGATGATGAACGAGGGCCATGCGACGTCGCGTGAGGAAATCCGCGAGGCGATGAGCGGTAATCTCTGCCGCTGCGGCGCCTACACCAACATCGTCGACGCCATCGAGGACGTGATGCAGGGAGCCGGCCGATGAACCGCTTCGATTATGTCCGCGCCGGCACGGTGGCGGAGGCGGTCCAGGCCTACGGGGCGGGCGCGCGGTTCATCGCGGGCGGCACCAACCTGATCGACCTGATGAAGTACGACGTCGAGAAGCCGGGCCGGCTGATCGACATCACCCGGCTGCCGCTGGACGCCATCGAGGCCCACGAAAACGGCCTGCGGCTCGGCGCGCTCGCCACCAACGCCAAGGTGGCCTACGACGAGCGGGTCACGGCGCAGTATCCGCTGCTGCGCAACGCCATCCTGGCCGGCGCCTCGGCGCAGCTGCGCAACGCCGCCTCCACGGGCGGCAACCTGCTGCAGCGGACCCGCTGCTACTATTTTTACGACACGGCCACGCCCTGCAACAAGCGCGAGCCCGGCTCCGGCTGCCCGGCGATCGGCGGCGTCAACCGCATCCACGCGATCTTCGGGGCCAGCGAATCCTGCATCGCCACCCACCCGTCCGACATGTGCGTCGCCCTCGCGGCGCTCGAGGCGACGGTCCGGGTCAGCGGGCCGCAGGGCGAGCGTACGATCCCGTTCGCGGACTTCCACCGGCTGCCCGGCGATAGCCCGGAGATCGACACCAACCTCACCCCCGGCGAGATCGTCGTCTCGGTCGACCTGCCCGCCAGCAAGTTCCCGCAGCACTACACCTACCTGAAGCTGCGCGACCGGCTGTCCTACGCCTTCGCGCTGGTCTCCGTGGCGGCGGGCGTCGAACTCGACGGCGACACGGTCAAGACCGCCCGGCTGGCGCTCGGCGGCGTCGCCCACAAGCCTTGGCGCAACCGCGAGGCCGAGGCCCTGCTCAAGGGCAAACCCGCCACCCGCGAGAGCTTCCAGCAGGCGGCCGACCTCATCGTCTCCGAGGCCAAGCCGCAATCGGCCAACGGCTTCAAGATCGAACTCGCCCGGCGGGCCATCGTGCGCGGCCTCGAACAGGCCGCTGCCGGCACGCCCCAGTCGCTCAGCGACAAGCGCATCCAGTAGGCACCCGCAGATGACCCAGACCTTCAGCTCCACCGGCCGCGACACCTTCGTCGGCAGCCCGCGCAGCCGCATCGACGGACCCGCCAAGGTCACCGGCCTCGCCAAATACGCCGGCGAGTTCGCCGCCCCGGACCTCGCCTACGGCACGGTCGTGTCGAGCGCCATCGCCAAGGGCCGGATCGTGGCGATCGACTCCGCCGAGGCCGAGGCGGTGCCGGGCGTCCTCAAGGTGATCACCCACGAGAACCGGCCGCGCACCGCCTGGCGCGACAAGAACTTCCAGGATGCGGTGGCGCCCCCCGGCTCGCCGTTCCGCGCCCTCTACGACGACCTGATCGTGTTCAGCGGGCAGCCGGTCGCCCTGGTGGTGGCCGAGGATTTCGAGACCGCCCGCTACGCGGCCTCGCTGATCCAGGTCCGCTACGAGGCCCAGGAGCCCGTCACCGACATCACGGCCGCGCGCGGCGACGCCTACGAGCCGCCCTACAAGCGCGAGGGCATCAAGCCGCCGCCGGAGCCGTGGGGCGATGCCGACCAGGCGTTCGGCCGCGCGCCGATCCGCGTGCAGGGCGGCTACACGCTCGCCAACGAGCACCACAACCCGATGGAGCCGCACGCCACCACGGTGGTGGTCGAGGAGGACGGGACCTACACGGTCTACGACAAGATCCAGGGCGTCTCGAACAGCCACCAGTATCTCGCCAACGTGTTCGGCCTGAAGCCCGATCAGGTCCGGGTGCTCAACCCCTATCTTGGCGGCGGCTTCGGCTCGGGCCTGCGCCCGCAATACCAGGCCTTCCTGGCGATGCTGGCCGCCCAGGAGTTGAAGCGCTCTGTCCGGGTGACCCTGACCCGCGACCAGATGTGGTCCTTCACCTACCGGAGCGAGGCGCTGCAGACCGTCTCCCTCGGCGCCGAGCGCGACGGCACCCTGACGGCGCTCCGGCACGATGCCGTGCAGGGCACGTCGCACTTCGAGGATTACCAGGAGGTCGTCGTCAACTGGTCGGGCGTGCTCTACCGCTGCGATAACGTCGCCCTGACCTATCGGATCGCGAAGCTCGACACTGCCACCCCGGGTGACATGCGCGCGCCCGGCGCCGTCACGGGCGTCTTCGCCATCGAGACCGCCATGGACGAGCTCGCCTACGCGACCGGGATGGACCCGATCGCGTTGCGGTTGAAGAACTACGCGGTCTCGGACGCCACCGCCGAGGGCAAGCCGTTCGGCTCGAAGGAGCTGAAGGCCTGCTTCACGCAAGGCGCCGAGCGCTTCGGCTGGTCCAGGCGCAGCCCGGAGCCGCGCTCCATGCGCGAGGGCCGCGAACTCGTCGGCTGGGGCGTCGCCACGGGCGTCTGGGAATCGATGATGATGCAGTCGAACGCCATCGCGACCCTGACCGCCGACGGCCGGCTGACGGTGGGCAACTCCACCGGCGACATCGGCACCGGCACCTACACGATCCTGACCCAGATCGCCGCCGACACCCTGGGCCTGCCCATGGAATCGGTCACCACCAAGCTCGGCGACACGCGCCTGCCCGAGGCGCCGGTCGCTGGCGGCTCCTGGACGGCGGCCTCCTCCGGCACCGCCGTGATGAAGGCCTGCCGCAACGTCGGCGAGCAGGTGTTCAAGCTGGCCCGCGGGCTGGAGAACTCGCCGCTCGCCAATGTCGACTTCGACCGCGCCGTGTTCTCGGACGGCCGCATCTCGGTGGCGGGCGATCCCGGCCGCAGCGTCTCGATGGTCGACGTGATGCGGGCCGCCGGCATCGACAAGGTCGAGGCGGTCGAGGAGGCGGGCCCCGACAAGGACTTCAACGACACCTACCAGGCCTACACCCACTCGGCGATCTTCGTGGAGGTCAAGGTCGACGAGGAGCTGGGCCAGATCCGGCTCACCCGGGTGGTGTCGGCGATTGCGGCCGGCAAGATCCTCAACCCCAAGACCGCGCGCAGCCAGATCCTGGGCGGCGTGGTGATGGGGATCGGCTCGGCCCTCGAGGAGGAGTCGATGCTCGACCACCGCCTCGGCCGGTTCATGAACCACAATCTCGGCGAGTATCACGTGCCGGTCCACGCCGACATCCAGGATATCGACGTGATCTTCGTGGACGAGGAGGACAAGGCCAACCCGCTCGGCGTGAAGGGGCTGGGGGAGATCGGCATCGTCGGCACCGCGGCGGCGATCACCAACGCGGTGTTCCACGCCACCGGCAAGCGCGTGCGCGACCTGCCGATCACGATCGACAAGCTGCTGTGACTGGGGACAGCCGATGTTTCCCGTGAAACATCGGCTGCTTTTTTAACCAGGAGGCCGGCCGCATACGCTGCGCGGCCGGCCTTTTCTATGCCTGCAGCTTTGCGGTACCTCTTGGCATTCCGAGCGTCACCGAGGCGACCGTCCGCGGTGCCCGACGTTTACGTCGTATTGACAACGTAGGTGCGCGCTCGCACCTTTCGCGTATGTCGAAAGTCCGCGCGACCATCGCCGAAACCTCCGATGCTCTGCCGATGGCTGTGGCTTCGCGTGAGACCAAGGGCAGCATCAATCTGCGGATCGAGGCCGGGACCCGCCAACTCATCGATGATGCGGCGGCGATCCTGGGCAAGACGCGCACGGAGTTCATGGTCGAGAGCGCCCGGCGACAGGCAGTCGACGTCCTGCTGGACCGGCGGCTGTACGCGCTCGAACCCGCGGGCCACGACGCCTTCTTGCACGCGCTCGACCAGCCACCGCCCCCGGGTCCGAAGCTGACGGCGCTGATGCGGCGCGTTCCGGTCTGGCGGAGGTGACGGGCACGCCGAAGGGTGCCGAGCCGATCTTGTCGCCGCCCGAGCCTCTGGCGACAGGGCACGACGTGTCGGGCTTCGATTGCGGCGAGCCCGCGTTGAACGACTGGCTGCGCCATCGGGCCTTGAAGAACGAGAGTCGGTTCTCCCGCACCTACGTCGTCTGTCGGGGCAAACAGGTCGTGGCCTATGTCGGCATCGCTGCGGGCTCCGTGGAACGCGTGGCCGCTCCGGGCAGGCTTCGCCGAAACGCGCCGGATGTGGTTCCGGTCTCGGTGATCGGCCGGCTTGCCGTCAGCCGTGATCATGCCGGTCGGGAGCTCGGCACCGATCTGCTGGCCGACGCGCTGCGGCGGATCGCGCTGGCCTCGCGCAGCATCGGGATCGGCGCCCTGATGGTTCACGCCAAGGACGAGGCGGCCAAGCGCTTCTATCTGCGCTGCGCGGAGTTCGTCGCCTATCCCGAGGACAGCCGCACCCTGTTCCTACCGATCGAGACCGTGGTCGCGTCCTTCGGATAGCCCGAGGATCTCTAGGCCCGACTGCGCGCGAGGACCCCATGAACCATCTTCTGCAATCCTGGCGCTTCTGGGCCCTTGCCGCCGCCGGATTCGCGGCGCTGACCGCGATCCTCGCCAAGGTCGGGGTCGCGGGCGTGCAGTCGGATGTCGCGACCTTCGTGCGCACCTTGGTGATCGTCGCCTTCGCGGGCGCGATCGTGGTCGGCTCCGGCCAGACCGGGGGGCTCGTGCAGATCTCCGGCCGCAGCCTGGTCTTCCTGGTCCTATCGGGGCTCGCCACCGGGGCGTCGTGGCTGTGCTACTTTCGGGCGCTGTCGCTGGGCGATGCCGCCCGGGTCGCGCCGCTGGACAAGCTCAGCGTCGTGCTGGTCGCGATCCTGGGCGCCAGCCTGCTGGGCGAGACCCTGAGCCTCGCGGCCTGGGCCGGGGTCGGGCTGATCGCCGCCGGGGCTGCCCTGGTCGCCTCGGGCTGGTGATCGTCACGCGGTCGATGAGCGCCAGCGCACCGATCCGTTTACCCGTCGGGCGCATCCTGCCGGTCTCTTGCGAAGGAGACCTCCCATGGAATCGGTCTATCGCGGCTTCGAGACCTCGCTGCTCGGTCTCGCCCTCTGTCTCGGCCTCGCCGCCTGCCTGACGCTCGGCACCACGCCGATGCCGGGCGACGGCTTCGCCGTCACCCTGCCGATGGTCTCCGTGACCCTCGCGGGCCCCTGATCCGGGCGCTGTTACGCGGCACTCCGGGTCGCGCGGAACATGAAGCCGCGCGCCGTGTCGTCCATCTCGGCCTTGAAGGTGTGCCTGTCCTTCAGCCCCTGTGCGGCCACGGCGGCCGGGCGGGCGCTGATCGCGTCGAGGTGCCGCTTGACGTGGGGCAGGCCCGCGAAGGCGTCGTCGCCCAGCACGAACGGCACCATGCGGGCCCAGCCCCACACCGCCATGTCGACGATCGTGTAGGTTTCGCCCAGCACGTAGGTGCGGTCCGCGAGGCGCTGGTTCAGGATCTCCCAGTGGCGGCGCGCCTCGAAGGCGTAGCGCTCGGTGGCGTAGGCGCCGCCATCGGGGGCGAAGTGGCGGAAGTGGACGCACTGGCCGGAGAACGGCCCGATGCCGGTGGCCACGAACATCAGCCAGGACAGCATCTCGCCCCCATCCGGCTCGCCCTCGGGCAGGAACCGCCCGGTCTTGCCCGAGAGATAGAGCAGGATCGCGTTCGAATCGAACACCGTCACGTCGCCGTCGACGATGGTCGGCACCTTGCCGTTCGGGTTGAGCGCCGCGTAGGCGGGTTCGAACTGCTCGCCCTTGCGCGTATCCACCGGCACCGGCTCGTAGGGCAGGCCCAGCTCCTCCAGGCAGAGGGCGACCTTCATCGGGTTGGGGCTGAGATTGTAGAAGAATCGAATCACGGCGCTCTCCCTGACGCAGCGTCCCGAACGGCCGTCGGCGGCCCTCGGAACACGGCGATGCCAACCAAAACCGCCGCTCGCCCCTTCGGGATACCCGATCCGGCGCGACGGACGCGCGACGGTCGTCCGGGAGCGGGGCCGGCGCAAGCTGCGGCGATGCGGGGCGGCTATTCCGCCACGATCTTGTAGCTCCGGCCGGGCACCAGGGCGGCGCCGCGCTCCAGGCCGTTGAGGACCAGGAACCGGTCGAGCGGCCGGTCCGGCACCGCCATGCGGCGGGCGAGCTCCTCCGCGCTGGTCGAGCCGGCCTGGACCACCTGCAGCCGCAGGGGACGCAGCACCGCCTCCTCGGGGGGGACCGCCGCGAGGCTGGCGATCCAGGGCCGGAAGGCGGGATCCGGGTCGGTGGCGCCCTTGGCGGCCATGATCATCCGGACGGTGGTGTCGCCGATCCGGATCGCCGCCAGCCGGAAGGTCCAGTCCTTGCCCCGCGACAGCGCCAGGGCCGCCGGGTGGCCGCCGACCTCGAGGGTCTCGAACCCGGCCGGGTCGAGCGCGTCGTTCCAGCTGCCCTTCAGGGCCGCGTCGAGGGCCTGGCCGTCCTTCGCCTCGATCTGGTCGAACAGCAGGCGCCGGTTGCCGTCCGGCGTCGTGCCGAGCACCGCCGAGCGGGTGTTCTCCAGGACGAACCCCGCCGGCACGTCGAATGCGATGCCGAGCCCCGGATGGACGAAGCGGTGGCCGCGCACCGCGCCATCGCGCGGGTTGTCGCCGTACGGAAGCCCGTCCAGGGCGGCGAGGTAGGCTGCGCGGTCGTCGGCCCCGATCCCCGGGGCCCCGATCCGGCGCGCCGCCCGGGTGACCTGGGCGATGCGCTCGGCGGTGCCCGGGTGGGTCGCCAGCATGTCGGGTTCGCCCCCGGGGCCGGCGCCGGCCTTCAGGGCGGTGGAGCGGTTGAGCGCGGTGAGGAAGCGGCCGGCCGCGAACGGATCGTAGCCGGCCTTGGCCAGCGTGCGCACCCCGGTGGCGTCCGCCTCCAGTTCCTGCTCGCGGGAGAAGCGGGCGAGCGCGAAGCGGGACTGGTGCTGCAGCTGCGCGCCGGTATCGGGATCGTTCAGGACGTCGGCCACCACCCGGCTGACCAGCGCCGAGCGCAGCTCCAACTCGCTCCGGGCGGTCGCGTGGTTGAGGGTCACGTGCGCCATCTCGTGGGCCAGCACGGCCGCCGCCTCGGAGGTGTCGCTCGCCAGCGCCACCAGCCCGCGGGTGACGTAGAGCCGCCCGTTCGGCAGCGCGAAGGCGTTGACCACGGGCGAATCGAGCAGCGTCACCGCGTAGGTCTGGTCCGGCCGCTCGCTCGCCTTCACGAGACGGTCCGTGACCTCGGTGAGCATCCGCATCACGTTGGGTGCGCGCACCTCGCCTCCGAACGAGGCCACGAGCTTGAGGTGATCCGCGTCGGCGGCGCGCTCGCGCCCGGTGGTGCGCGGGGCCTCGGCGGGCACCCGGACTACGGCCGGCACCACCGGGCCGGCGGCCTGGTCGGCCACGCAGGCGCCGAGGGCGGCCAGCACCGCCACCCCGGCGCACGCCGTCGCCAAGCCGGCACAGGCCGTCACAACGCCGCGCAGGCGCTGCCCCGCCACCCGAAATCGCTCCGTGATCCCGCCCATCGCGATCAGCGCCGCAGCTCCCGTTCCCCCACCGGCTCGGCCTCGCGCCGGTCCGGTTCGCCCAGAACCTCGATGGCGTCGGCGGTAGCCTCCAGGGTCGGGCCGCGCCAGACCTCCAGGATGCCGCGGACCCGCACGCGCCGGCCTTCGAGCGATGCCGCACTCAAACCACGGGCACGCATCATTCGCCAAGTGCGTTTCGGTACCATGACCGTGAGGCCGTCCGCGCCGCGGGCCACGAAGTCGAGATAGGTGCGGGCGCTGCGCTCGCCGACATGGCCGATCTGGCCCTCCACCACGGCGAAGCGCCCGGCCAGCGCCCGGAGCGCCGGGCCGTCCGCGGCTTGCAGGACCGGGTCGCGCCACAAGCCGCGCTTGCTGTCCCGGGCCACGGCCTCCACCGCGCGCAGGGCCGGGCGGCACAGGCCGTCGCGCTCGTTCGCGTCCGCGACGGCGAGCCCGGCACCGATCAGGCCGCCCGCGAGATCGATGTCGCCATCCGCGACTTGGCCATCCGCGACCTGGATGTCGGCCCGCTCCCGGCCCCAGCGGTCGGGCGGCCCGCGCGGGACCACGATCAGGCGCAGCCCCCGCCGGGCGTCCAGCCAGGCGCGCGCCGCCTCCGCGGCGTCCGGGGCGTCCGGCCAGCGCAGGGAATCGAGCACCGCCCGGGCACCGGAGCCGAGGCGGATCTCGCCCCGCAACCCGATCCCGTCGAGGGTCTCGGAGCGGGCCGGTCCCTGGCGGCAGTCTCCGGATTCCGAGCCCGCGGCTCCGGCCGGCCCGGCAAGGCCGCAGGCCGCCAGCACCAGCGCCGCCGCGCGGCACAGCCGCCACCCTGCCGTCGTCCGGATCATCGACCGCCTCCCGGATCGACCATGCTCCCGGATCGATCATGCCCCGGAACGCCGGCGCACGCACCGCGCGGTTGGCCTGTCCGGACGTTGATGCTATGGAAATCGCGGTCGTCTCCGTAGCTCAGCTGGACAGAGCACAGGTTTCCTAAACGGTCACAATTGGGCGTCGCGCCGGGAAACCACGCGACGGATCCGCTCAAAGTCGGGGAAAGCTTCCGGCGCCGGGACACCGGCGTCCTGCCGATCCCGAGCCAAGCCCGCCCGGCGCGAACGCGTCGGCGGGAAGGTGTAGAGACTAGACGGGCGGCACCTAACGGCCGGGCGCGAGCGCCGGCCCACGGTGAAGGGATAGTCCAGGCCACGAACGCGGCTCTCCGGGGGCGCGGCGGCGAAAGCCGAAGTGGTATGAAACCTGGGGTCGCAGGTTCGAGCCCTGCCGGGGACACCAGAATCCAGGTCGCGGACGTGTGTCCGGCGCTGCGCGGAAACGTTTACCGCGATGATGGCCCGCCGGTGACACGGACTCGCGATGCGGTTAAGCTTCGCCGCCCGAAATTCGCGGCAGGGGTAGGCAAGTTCTACATGGCGGGTCAGAAAACCGATCAGCGCGACGTGTATGTCGGTCAACGCATCGCCGAGCAGCGCCGGAAGGCGTCGCTGACGCAGCGCCGCGTCGCGCAGAGTTTCGGGATGTCGGCAGCACAGTTGCAGAAGTACGAGAAGGGCACCAACCGGATCAGCGCCGTCCATCTCGATATCTTCTCCCGGATGACCGGGGTGCCGATGGATTACTTCTTCAAGGGCATGCCGCGGAACGACGACTTCACGGCGCCGGGCTTCGCGGAGCCGGAGCAGGCCCCCTTGAGCGAGGGCGGCGGCTTGCAGGGCCTGGCCGAGATCGTCGGGCGTCACATCACCGAGCATTTCACCGAGGAAGCCCGCCGGGACGTCGCCGCCGCGATCCGCGCGCTGGACAATAAGCTCAACGGCTGATTGCTGAGGCGCGCCGCGGACGGGCGTTTTTTCACCCGTTTCGTGCGTTATAGCGGATCTGTTCGGCGATCCGCCTTGACCGTCCTCCGACCGGGTGCGAGAACCCCGACCCCATAAGGGTCGAACGCCGCGATCGCGACGGCGTACCCGTGATCGGGATCCGTCCAGATGCCGCGTTCCAACTACCTGTTCACCAGTGAGTCGGTCTCCGAGGGCCATCCCGACAAGGTCAGCGACCGCATCTCCGATACGGTGGTGGACGCCTACATCGCGGCGATGCCGGAGGCCCGGCTCGGGGTCGAGACCATGACCACCACGAACCGCGTCGTCATCGCGGGCGAGGTGCGCGGCCCGGATTCGGTGACCTTCGAGAACCTCGAGGAGCTGACCCGCCAGGCCGTGAAGGACATCGGCTACGAGCAGGACGGCTTCCACTGGAAGCACAACGAGGTCGCGATCTACCTCCACGCCCAGTCCGCCGACATCGCCCAGGGCGTCGACGCGGCCGGCAACAAGGACGAGGGCGCGGGCGACCAGGGCATCATGTTCGGCTACGCCGCCGACGAGACCCCGGAGCTGATGCCGGCGCCGCTGTTCTACGCCCACAAGATCCTCAAGGACCTCGCCGACGCCCGCAAGAAGGGCGAGGGCGATGCCGCCAAGCTCGGGCCCGACGCCAAGAGCCAGGTCACGGTCCGCTACGAGAACGGCCGCCCGGTCGAGGCGACTCAGATCGTGCTCTCCACCCAGCATCTCGACGAGTCCCTGGACTCGGCCGACGTGCGCGCCATCGTCGAGCCCTACATCCGGGCGGCCCTGCCGCAGGGCTGGGTCAACGAGGGCACCGTCTGGCACGTCAACCCGACCGGCAAGTTCGTGATTGGCGGCCCGGACGGCGATTGCGGCCTCACCGGCCGCAAGATCATCGTCGACACCTACGGCGGCGCGGCTCCGCACGGCGGCGGCGCCTTCTCGGGCAAGGATCCGACCAAGGTCGACCGCTCGGCGGCCTACGCGGCCCGCTACCTCGCCAAGAACGTGGTCGCGGCCGGGCTGGCGCGGCGCGCCACGATCCAGCTCGCCTACGCGATCGGCGTCTCCAAGCCGCTGTCGATCTACGTCGACCTGCACGGCACCGGCCAGGTCGACGAGGCCAAGCTCGAATCCGTCCTGATGGACGCCATGGACCTGTCGCCCCGCGGCATCCGCACGGCGCTCGGCCTGAACAAGCCGATCTACGCCCGCACCGCGGCCTACGGCCATTTCGGCCGCGCCCCCGAGGCCGATGGCGGCTTCTCCTGGGAGCGCACCGACCTCGCTCAGAAGCTGAAGTCGGCGCTGTCGTAAGGCAGCCCGCGCTCCAGCGCCGAACTACCCGCCAGCGCGTCGTCCTCCATCCGGGACGGCGCGCTGGCGCTTTCGTGAGTCCCGGTTTCGAAAGGTCTTGGACCTTTCGCGGGTCCAGGGCAGAGCCCTGCTTCGGGGTCGTGAGCCCCTGGAACCCCGTCCCCGCCCGGTGCGCGGACGACGCGTTGGTAATCGATGTCTGACCTCAACGGACGGCCCGGCCATGAGGCCGACGAGCCGGAGCGCGCCTTCTTCGGGCGGCGCAAGGGCAAGCGCCTGCGCGGCCTGCAGGAGCGGCGCCTCGCCGAGCTTCTGCCGGCGCTCCGCGTCGATCTCCCGGCGGACGACGGCCCGCTCGATCCGCGCACGCTGTTCCCGACCCTCGGCGGCGCGCCGGAGGCGGTCTGGCTCGAGATCGGCTTCGGCGGCGGCGAGCACCTCGCCGCCCAGGCCGAGGCGCATCCCGGGATCGGGATCATCGGCGCGGAGCCGTTCGTCAACGGCGTGGTCAAGCTGCTGGCCGCGATCGAGGCGCGGTCCTTGCGCAACGTGCGCATCCGCGACGAGGACGTCACCGCCCTGCTGGCGGGCCTGCCGGACGCCTGCCTGGACCGGGTCTACCTGCTCTATCCCGATCCCTGGCCGAAGCGCCGCCAGCGCAAGCGCCGCTTCGTCTCGGACGCCTCCCTGGCGGAGATCGGCCGCGTCCTGAAGGATGGCGGCCTGTTCCGCTTCGCCAGCGACATCGACGACTACGCCGGCTGGACCCTGGTCCGGGCCGCCCGCTGCCCGGTCCTGACCTGGACGGCATCGGACGCGCGCGACTGGACCCGGCCGTTCCCGGGCTGGCCCGGGACCCGCTACGAGGCGAAGGCGCTGGCGGCGGGGCGGCGCCCGACCTATCTGGAGTTCTCCCGCGGGCCGCGCTGAGCGGACGGGTCGCCGCAGCTGAAGCGGGACGCCTTGCCACGGCCACGCTCGGACGCCATCCTGCGGCGCCTTCGCGGTCGGGACCGCGGCAGGGGGGCATCTCGTGCGGGAGCGCGCCGCGGCGCGTTCGAGGGTTTTTCCGAGTGGGCGAGAGCGTGGGGCAGGACCCGGCGACGGACGACCCGTATCGCGCGGGCTTCGACGATGCCGCGATCGGCCTCGTCGTGCTCTCAGTGGACGCGGCGGCGATCGACGCGGCCAACCGGGTTCTGCATGACCTGCTCGGCTGGCCGCCGGGCAGCCTGGCCGGCCGCGCCACCGCGGATCTGCTCGCGGAGGACGGGCCCGAGGGTCTGGATGACGGCATCCAGGGCTGGCGCCGGGCGGACGGGACCGCGATCGACGTGCGGGTGCGGCGCTCCGGCCGGACCCTCGTGGTCGAGGCCGCGGACGCGGACGCGGCCGCGCATTCCGAGGCGAACCGCGAGGCGCTGGCGACCGCCGGCCTCGGCGAATGGCGCTGGGACCGGGCGACAGGCCTGCTGACCCTGTCGCGCCGGGCCGCCCGGATCCTGGGGCGCCAGCCGGGGCGGTCCGTGCCGTGGGACGAACTCAAGAGTGGCCTGTCCGATCCGGAGCTGGCGCGCCTGCGCGCCACCGTCTCGGAGGCGTGCCGGGCCGGTGAATCCTACCATTTCGATACGCCGGTGACCGTGGCCGGGCGCACCGTGATCCTGCGGGTGCGGGGGCAGACCGTGCCGGGACGCGACGGCGCGGCCCCTCACGGATCTGGCGCGGGTCCCGATCGCGACGCGCTCGAGACCTGGTCCGGCATGGTCGGCGTCGTCCAGGACATCACCACCCGGGTCGAGGCCCGGGACGAGATCCTGTCGCGCGACCAGCGCCTGCGGGTGGCGACCACGATCGCCAAGCTCGGCATCTTCGAGTGGCACATGCTCGAGGACCAGGCGATCTGGGAGAACGAGCACATGTACGAGATCTTCGGGCACGCGCCCGAGGATGGGACCATCGGCAAGAACGAGTTCCTGAGCGACATCCTCCACCCGGACGACCGGGCTCGGGTCCGGCACGCGATCTCGAAGGCGCTGCGCGAGGACGGGATCCTGCAGATCGGCGGCCGGATCCGGCGGAAATCCGACGGGGCGTGGCGCACCATCGACATGGCCGGCCGGTTCGAGCGGGACGCCCCCGAGCGCCTGCCGCGGCGCCTGATCGGCGTGGTCGCCGACGTGACCGACCGGCGGATCGCCGAGGAACGCCAGAGCCTGCTGATCCGCGAGTTGCACCACCGGGTGAAGAACACGCTCGCCACCGTGCAGGCCATCGTGGGCTCCACGGCGCGCACGGCCTCGAGCATCGAGAGCTTCTACGAGGCCTTCGTCGGGCGGATCAAATCGCTCGCCCACACCCATGCGGTGCTCACCGAGGATACCTGGCAGACCGCCTCGCTCACGAACCTGCTGCTCAGCGAGCTGAAGCCCTACGCGGAGGTGACGCCCGACGGCGGGGCCGAGGGGCGGATCAGCCTCGACGGCCCGGCGATCGACCTGCCCTCCGAGATCGCGGTGCCGATCGGCATGGCGATCCACGAGCTCACCACCAACGCGGCCAAGTACGGGGCGCTCTCGAACCGCACCGGGCGGGTCGCGGTGACCTGGACCCTGGAGCCCGGGGGGCCGGCCGGGATCCTGCTGTTCCACTGGCGGGAGACCGGCGGGCCGCCGGTCCAGCCACCGAGCCGCCAGGGTTTCGGTTCGCGCCTGCTGCAGCGGGTGCTGATCACCCAGGTCCAGGCCGAGGTCGAGACCGACTACGACCCGGAGGGCTTCAGCCTGACCATGCGGGCCCCGATCCCACCGCGCAACGACAGCCTCAACCCGCTGGCCTGACGGGTGCGACCCATCAGGCGGCGCCGCGCGCGCCGGATTCGCCGCCGCCGTCCACGAAGGCCTTCAACTCGTCCAGCGACGCGAAGGTGAAGCGGCCCTGCGGCGTCTCCGCCTCGATCGAGCCGTCCTCGAACATCACGTAGGTGTTCCCGCCCGAGGCGTAGCGCCCCACGACGGTGCGGGTCTCGGGCTTCGCGTCGGGCTCGGGATCCGGCGCCGCGTCGAGGCCCGGGCGCAGGGCCGGGGGCTCCGGGGCCGGCACCGGCTGTTGCGGCGGCGCTTCCGGCGCCGCGAACAGGTCGTCCTCCGGGCTGCGCTCGGCCATCGCGGCCGCGATCGGGTCCGGGGCGGGCCGGTGGGGCGGCTCCGGATCCGTCACCGGAAGGGTGGGGAAGGCCTGGATCGGGAAATCCGACTCGACCGCGGCCGGCCTCTGCGGCTCCGCGATTCTGGGAGCTTCGGCCGGCGCGGGCGGCATGTCCCCGGACAGGCGCAGGCTGGGCTCGATCCGCGGCCGCTCGGGATCGAAGGCCGGCTCGACGATCGGCGGCACGATGAAGGCGGGGGCGGCCGGCAGCACCGGCGGCAGCCGCGGGGCGCTCTCCACGGCGGCGCCGGAGGGGGCCGAACTCAGGGCCGGCCGCATTCCGATCGTCCGCTCCAGCCGCCGGAACACCAGGGCGAGCACGCCGATCCCGAACAGCACCGCGCCCGACGAGGCCGCGACCGATCCCGCGATCACCATCGCGAGGCCGCTCTCCAGACGCACATAGGGAAAGCCCTGGATCACGGCGGCGCAGCCCCCGATGGCCATGGCGGCGGCGAGCGCAAACAGCGCAGCGATCATGTTACTCTCGAGAAACGGGCCGGCTTACCGCCGACGCTTACGGCGTGGCGCACAGTAAGGCCTTGCGGTCATATTGCAAAACCCGGTGGCGAGATTGCCCGGGAATACCGGTTTTCGGCGCGTGTCGGGCCGGACGTCCGAAGCGGTGGGGCACGCATCCGCCGGAACTTCGCGCCAAGCCTGGCCGCAACGGCGTTGCCGTCGCGCGGGCACCGACTTACCTAGCGAGTCGTGACCCGGAAGCCCCCGCCGGGGACGAGGCCGCCCATGGCTGGCGCGGGCTGCTGTTTCCCGTGAAACACAGCCGGCTCCAGCTCCTTGTTATCGCACGGTGAGCGCGGAACGCCGGACCCGGCTCTTCCGCATCGTGCCTCAAGCGGAGACAGACCCTATGACCTTTACGCTGCCGGAACTGCCCTACGCCTACGACGCGCTCGGGCCGTACATGTCGAAGGAAACCCTCGAGTTTCACCACGACAAGCACCACAAGGCCTACGTCGATACCGGCAACAAGCTGCTAGAGGGCACGGATCTCCAGGGCAAGAGCGTCGAGGAGATCGTCAAGGCCGCCTACAACACGAATCAGCCGCTCTTCAACAATGCCGGCCAGCACTACAACCACATCCACTTCTGGCAGTGGATGAAGCCCAATGGCGGCGGCGCGATCCCCGGTGCGATCGCCAAGAAGATCGACGAGGATCTGGGCGGGGCCGAGAAGTTCAAGGCGGACTTCATCCAGGCGGGCGTCAGCCAGTTCGGCTCGGGTTGGGCCTGGCTCGCCGTCAAGGACGGCAAGCTCGCGATCCTGAAGACCCCCAACGGCGAGAACCCGCTGGTCCACGGCGCCAAGCCGATCCTCGGCGTCGACGTGTGGGAGCACTCCTACTACATCGACTACCGCAACCGCCGCCCCGACTATCTCAAGGCGTTCATCGAGAACCTGGTGAACTGGGAGCACGTCGAGAAGATGTACGGCGAGGCGACCGCCTGAGCCCCTTCGGATGAGCCGGCGCCGCGGGCCGATCGTGTCCGCGGCGCCCTTGAGATGGCGGACAAAAGCGGCTCTTGATGCGGCTCCCGGGCTGACCCGGGCTGTACCGGGGTAACAGGTCATTTCCAGCCCAGTCCGTAGGACCGCATCGCGCCGCAGGACGACCTCGACGATTTGTGCGTCCTCACCGTCCCCACTCCGCGGGGGAGGGTGGGCCGGCCGTCAGGCCGGGCCGGATCGTGCCGAAGTCCCGCACGGGGGGGCGCGCGACGATGGGGGATGTGGCTCCCGTCGCGCTCCTTCAAGGCGCGCTGCTCCCCTCTCCCGACCCTCTCCGGGGGCTACCCTCCCCCGCAGGGGGGTGAGGGTGGGGTCTCGTCCATGATCCGCTCCATCCTCTCGGTGGGCGGCTGGACCCTGGTCTCGCGCGTCACCGGCTTTGCCCGGGACGTGGTGATGGCCGCCGTGATGGGCGCGGGGCCGATGGCCGACGCCTTCGTGGTCGCGTTCCGGCTGCCGAACCATTTCCGCGCGATCTTCGGCGAGGGGGCGTTCAACACCGCCTTCGTGCCGGCCTATGCCGGGCTCGCCGAGGCGGGCAGCTCCGGCGAGGCGCATCACTTCGCCGACCGCGTCTTCACCCTGATGCTGATCGTGCAGCTCGTGCTGCTCAACCTCGCCCTGCCGGCGATGCCCTGGGTGGTGCACGCCCTGGCGCCGGGCTTCGCCGAGGACGGCGAGCGCTTCCAGCTCGCGGTGGCGCTGACCCGGATCACCTTCCCGTACCTGCTGTTCATGACGCTGGTGACGCTGCTGTCGGGCATCCTCAACGCCCACCGGCGCTTCGCCGTGGCGGCAGGCGCCCCGGTGCTGCTCAACCTCACGATGCTGGCGGCCCTGTCGCTCAGCTTCCTGTTCCCCAACGCCGCCTACGCGGCCGCCTGGGGCGTCGCGGTCTCGGGGGTGCTGCAGTTCGGCCTGCTGTGGTGGGGCTGCCGCCGCGCCCGGGTGATGCCGGATCTGGCCGTGCCGCGCTCCGACCCGGCGCTGAAGCGGTTCTTCGTGGTGCTCGGGCCCGCCGTGATCGGGGCGGCGGGCTTCCAGATCGCGACCTTCGCCGACACGATCATCGCCAGCTGGCTGCCCACAGGTGCGGTCTCGGCCCTGTACTACGCCGACCGGCTCTACCAGCTGCCGTTCGGGGTGATCGCGATCGCGGCCGGCACGGTGCTGCTGCCGGAGATGAGCCGGCGGATCGCTTCCGGCGACGTCGCCGGCGCGCATGCGGCGCAGAACCGGGCGGCGGGGTTCTCCCTGGCCCTGTCGGCGCCGTTCATGGTCGCGTTCCTGACCATCCCGGGCCTGATCATGGCGGCGCTGTTCCAGCGTGGCGCCTTCGGGGCCGAGGATGCCGCCCGGGCCGCCTCGGTGCTGGCCGCCTACGGGCTCGCCCTGCCCGCCGTGGTGCTGGTGCGCAGCGCGGTGGCGAGCTTCTACGCCCGCCAGGACACCAGGACCCCGCTCTGGGCGTCGCTGACGGCGATCGGGGTCAACGTCGCGCTCAAGCTCTGGCTCACCGGGCCCTACGGCGTCACCGGCCTGGCGCTCGCCACCGCGGTCAGCCAGTGGGTGAACCTGCTGCTGCTGGTCGTCCTGGCCCGCCGCCGCGGCTGGACGGCGCCCGGCCGCACCCTCGGCCTCACGGTGCTGGGCGTGGGGCTCGCCTGCCTGGCGCTGGCGGGGGTGGCCGTCTACGGCCAGGGGCTGGCCGAGGCGCTGGTGCCGGCCCTGGCGCATGGGCGCGAGATCGCTGTCCTGGCCCTGCTCGGGCTGGCCGGGGCTCTCGTCTACGGCGGCCTGCTGGCGGGGCTGCTGCACCTGTTCGGCCTGCGCCTGCGCCGGGCCTAGGGCATCGTTCCGAAAGCCGGCGGCCCCTTTCGGGACGATGCTGTAGACCATCGTCCGGATATCCGTGTTCGGACGAAATCCGAGAACGATCGGCCGGGCGAGCCGGGCTCGCCGCCGCGCCTTCGAGTCCCAGATCGCCCGTAGGGGCCAGTGAGGAACGCCATGACCGACGCCAAGGACCTGCTCGCGGGCGTGAAGGCCGTCCTGTTCGACGCCTACGGCACGCTGTTCGACGTGAGCGCCGCGGTCCAGCGCTACGCCGACGCGGTCGGGCCGGATGCCGAGCACCTCTCCGAGGTCTGGCGCAACAAGCAGCTCGAATACAGCTGGACGCTGTCGCTGATGGGCCGCTACGCCGCCTTCTGGGACCTCACGGTGCGCGCCCTCGACTACGCGCTGGCGGTCCATCCGGGGGTGGATCCCGGATTGCGCGAGAAGCTCCTCGACGCCTACCGGGACCTCGATGCCTATCCCGAGGTGCCGGGCGTGCTGGCGGCCTTGCGCAAGCGCGGCCTCCGCACGGCGGTCCTGACCAACGGCAACGCCGCGATGGTCGACCGCGCCGTGGCCTCGGCGGGGCTCGCCGACCATCTCGACGCGGTGCTCTCGGTGGACGACGCGCAGGTGTTCAAGACCCACCCGGACGCCTACCGGATCGCGCTGGTCCGGCTCGCGGTCGGGGAGGCGGACGTGCTGTTCTGCTCGTCCAACCGCTGGGATGTGGCGGGCGCCAACGCGTTCGGGTTCCGGACCGCCTGGGTGAACCGCCGGGGGCTGCCCGACGAGTACGCGGATCTCGCGCCCACGGGCGTGATCGGTTCGCTCGACGGGCTGCTCTGAGCAGAGCCGCCCGGGGCGCCTCGCCGCGCCCCGGGGCCCTGCATCTTGGGGGGCCTGCATGTTGGGCCCTGCACCTTGGGCCCTGCATCTTGGGCCCCTGCGTCTCAAGCCCCTGCATGTTGGACTAAAGTCGCGCTTGCAACGTGCCGCCCGCGCACTCGGTTCGCCCCTGACTCGGACGCCAGCCTTGTGAGCGTCGAGCGCGAGGGAACGTCTGATGAAGCGCATAGTGTTGGCAGCCGCATGCTGCGTCGGCGTGGCGGGCCCGGCCTGGGCCCTGGACGTGACCAAGTCGGTCGACGTCGCCGCGTCGCCCGAGGCGGTATGGAAGACCATCGGCGGGTTCTGCGGGATCGGCGACTGGCATCCCGCGATCGAGAAATGCGTCCCGTCCAAGAAGGGCGCCAAGGATGTCCGCACCCTCAGCCTGAAGGGCGGCGGCACCATCGTCGAGGAGCAGGAATCCCGCGACGACGCGAAGATGGCCTACACCTACACGATCCTGGAGGGGCCGCTGCCCGTCACGGATTATCATTCGACCCTCATGGTCGCGAAGGCCGGCAACGGCTCCAAGGTGACCTGGACGGGCACGTTCAAGGCCAAGGGCGCCCCCGATCCCAAGGCGCAGGAGGCCATCGCGGGCGTGTACGAGTCCGGGCTGAAGGGCATCGCCGCCAAGGCGCAGTGACGGTGCGGTAAGGTCGCGGCGGCAGCGGGCGGAGGCGCTCCGCTGCCGCCGCCCGCCCGCCGGCGGCACAACGGGTACGCGATCGAATTGCGCAGCTTCGGAGATTTTTAATCGTCCCGGTGTTGGATCATCCTCAACACGGACGGGAGACTTAGCGCGTGGCCACGAACGGTTCCTTCATGACGATCCGCGCCGGGGCCGCAGCCCTCGCCGCTTCCCTGGTGCTCGGGGCCGTCGCCCCGGCCACCGCCCGCGACCAGACCGGCGCGATCCTCGGCGGCCTCGCGGCCGGCGTGGTCGGCGGTGTGGTCGGCGGCGCCCTGGTCAACGGCGCCAACCAGCCCCCGCCGCCCCCGCCGGAGTACCGCCCGCGCCGGGTGCTGGTCGAGGAGCCCGAGACCGTCGTGGTGCGCGAGCGCCGCGGCCCGATCTGCCACTACGAGCGCCGCAAGGAATGGCTCGGCGACGGCGAGTTCACCTACCGCCGCGTTGAAGTCTGCGAGTAATTCTCTTTCCCGTCGTCGCGTCCGCGCCGCGTCCCCCGGGGCGCGGCGCGTCCTATTTCACCACCAGCCAATCCTCGACCACGAGGGCGTCGAGGCCGGTGGTGTAGAACATCAGGATGGCGTCCTCCGCGCTGTCGAGGATCGGCTTGCCCATCACGTTGAAGCTGGTGTTGAGCAGGATCGGCACCCCGGTAATGTCCGCGAAGGCGCGGATCAGCGCCGCGTAGGCGGGGTTGCGCTCCGGCGTGACGCTCTGGAGCCGGCCGGTGCCGTCCTGGTGGACCACCGCCGGCACGCGGGCGCGGACCGGCGCGCGCCAGACCAGCGTGCGCTCCATGTAGGGGCTGTCGGCGTAATCCTCGAACCAGTCCGGCCCGGCCTCCGCCAGAATCGAGGGCGCGAACGGCCGGAACGCCTCGCGGTACTTCACCTTGGCGTTCAGCGCGTCCTTGGCGCCCTCCGGCCGCGGATCGGCCAGGATCGAGCGGTTGCCGAGCGCCCGGGGGCCGAACTCCGCCCGGCCCTGCACCCAGCCGACGAGGCCGCCCGCGGCGAGGATTTCGGCGGCGGCCCGGGTCGCCTCCGCGTGGCCGACGCGCCGGGCCCGCGGCTCCTGCTCGGCCAGCCGCTCCATCGGGGCGGTGGAGACCCGGGAGCCGAGATAGGGCGTCAGCGGGCGCGAGGCCGCGGGCGGGCCGGCCCAGTCCGGATGGTCCTCCGCGTAGGCGAGCCACGCGGCGCCCACGGCGTTGCCGTCGTCGGCTGGCGCCGAGGGGACGTGCAGCCGGGTGAAGCCGGAGCGGCCGAGCACCCGGCCGTTATACGACGAGTTGAGCCCGCAGCCCCCGGCGATCACGAGGTTCTCGGAGGGGCCGAGGGCCGCCGCCTCGGCCACCAGCACATCCATCAAAGTCCCAAAAAAATCCTGGCCGCAGCGGGCGAGGTCGGCCCAGCCCTGCTCCCGGGCGTCCGCGGGGCGGCGCGCGCGGAGTTCGGCGGCGACCGCCTGGATCGTCGCGGCCTCGGCGAAGCGCAGGCGCCCGGCCTCGACCGTGCAGAGGCGGGCCAGCAGGGCGGCCAGCTCCGGGTCGGGGCGTCCGTAGGGGGCGAGCCCCATGATCTTCCATTCCTCGCCCTTCACCTGGTCGAAGCCGGCGAGATCGGTGACGAGCCCGTACAGGAAGCCGAGCGAGCCGCGTCCGCGGTGGCGGCGCAGCTCCGTGAGCCGGCCGTCCCGCAACCGGTAGATCGCGACCGCGCCGGTTTCGCCCATGCCGTCGACCACCAGGGCGGTGGCCTCCGCGAACGGGCTGCCCCACAGCCCGTAGGCGGCGTGGCAGAGATGGTGCGGGTAGCGCCGCTGCCCGGCGATCGTCGCGCGCGGCGTCCCGGTGATCCGCGCCTCCTGGTTGAGGGCCAGCAGGGTGCCGTGGCCGGCCCGCGCCTGCGCGGCGTGGAGGTCGGCGATGAACACCCGCTCGGCCTGCTCGGGTACGAAGGAGCGGTTGAGCGCCGTGGTGTGGGCGGACAGCGCCATCAGGTCGAAGGCGCCGGCCCCCGCCTGCCCGCGCAGGAAGTCGGCGAACTGGGCCCCCCAGGACGAGGCGACCACGATCTCCGATCCGGCCGGCATGTAGGCCTGCACGAGGCCGGTCACCCGGGCCGGGATGTCCGGCTCGCAGTTCGGGGCGCGCTTGTACTGGAGGAAGCGCTCCGTGGCCTCGGCGAACAGCACGGCGCCATCGGGCCCGACGAGGGCGAGCGCTGGATCGTGGAAGGTCGTGGCGAGGCCGAGATAGAACCGCATGGATAGGCGGGTAGCGCATTTTCGCGCGCAACGGAGCCCGGGGGCGGCCGCTACCGGATGGCCGCGGGGCGAGGCACCAGCAGGAGGATCGCCGCCCCGGCGAGTCCCGACAGGGCCGAGCCCGCGAGCACGCCGAGCTTCACCGCGGTCTCGTGCTGCGGATCCGCGAAGGCCAGGCCGCCGATGAACAGGCTCATGGTGAAGCCGATCCCGCACAGGACCGCGACGCCGTAGACCTGGCCCCAGCCGGCCCCGGCCGGGCGCTGCGCCCATCCGAGCGCGACCGCGAGCCGCAGGCTGGCGAACACGCCGGCCTGCTTGCCCAGGAACAGCCCGGCGGCGATGCCGAGCGTCACCGGCTGGAGCAGGGCGTCGAGCGTCAGGCCGGTCAGGTCGACGCCGGCATTGGCGAAGCCGAAGACCGGGACCACCAGGTAGGTGATCCAGGGCGCCAGGGCGTGCTCCAGGCGGTGCAGCGGCGAACTGACGTCCTCCGGCCGGCCGGGGCTCACCCGGATCGGGATCGTGAGCGCCAGCAGCACGCCGGCCACGGTGGCGTGGATCCCGGAGCGCAGCACCAGCACCCACAGCACCAGGCCGAGCAGCAGGTAGACCGGCAGCCAGGTCACGCCCACCCGGTTGAGGCCGTAGAGGCCGGCGAGCACGAGGGCGGCGAGCCCCAGCATCCCGGCATCGAGCCCGGAGCCGTAGAACAGCGCGATCACCACCACGGCGCCGAGGTCGTCGACGATGGCCACGGCGCTCAGGAAGATCTTGAGCGAGACCGGCACCCGCTTGCCGAGCAGCGCCAGGACGCCGAGCGCGAAGGCGATGTCGGTCGCCGCCGGGATCGCCCAGCCGCGCAGGGTCCCGGCGCCGAGATTGGCCGCCGCGTAGACCAGGGCCGGCATCGCCATGCCACCGAACGCCGCGATGCCGGGCAGCACCCGGTCCGGCCAGGTGCGCAGCCGCCCGTCGAGCGCCTCGCGCTTGATCTCCAGCCCGACCAGCAGGAAGAACCCGGCCATCAGGCCGTCGTTGATCCAGTGCTGCACGCTCATCGGCCCGAGGGCGGCGTGGAGCCCGTGCGCGTAAGCGGCAGCGAACGGGCCGTTGGCGACCACGAGGGCCAGCGCCGCCGCGGCCATCAGGATCAGCCCACCCGCGGCCTCGCTCGCGAGCATGGTGCGGATGGCCGAGAGCGGGCGCGGACCGCGGGCCGATGGGGCACGGCCGGGATTCGGAGGCGGCTTCATCGCGGGCAGGCTTGGCGTGGTTTGCGAGCGGGGGCAAGAGGTGACGGCAAGAGGCGGGGCGGGCCGCCATCTGTCCGTGTATCGGTCCTTGCGCTATCCTGCCGCCGTTCGAGAGGGAGAGGTGCAGGGAATGGCTGTACCGAAAACCACATCCGTGCAGCGGAAGCGGGCGCCGCGGCCATCCGCGCGAATCCATGCCACCGTGCTGGAGGAAGCGCGGCAAGCCGGGCTGCTCGATGGAGAGACGTCCGAGCACGTGAGCTTCCGTGTGCCGCCCGCCCTGGTGGATGCCGCCAAGCGGGAGGCTGGGATCACGTCGACAACCGAACTCGGCATGGTCGCCCTGGCGCTCCTGGCTCAATCCGATCCCGTCGCGGATTTTCTCGGTCGCACGGCGGGACGGCTCGGGGCAGACCACGATCTCGACACCGGCTCCCATTGAGCGTGGACCTGCGTGGCGCGCTTCGGCGGCGCAAGCCGGACAAGCGAAGCGTCCGCCTCGTTCCGCGTCCGTAGAGCGAACGCCCGGATTGGACGACCTTCGACGCGGCGACGCCTGTGGCCCTCGTCCTGGACACGGGTGTCTATATCCATAGCGCTGCCGGCAGGCTGCCCGAGGCGCTGCACCGGCTCATCGAGCGGGCGCTGCTGTTTCACTGTGCCGTCGCTCTCGCCGAACTGTCGGTCGGGGTGGCCGCCGCCGATCCGCACGGACCGAACTGGGCGGCGCTGCGCGATCACTATGCCGAACTCTTCAGCCGCATACCGGAGACGCGCCTGCTGGCGCCCGACGCACAGACCTTCGCGGATGCCGGACTTGTCGCCGGCACCCTCGCGCGCCTCCAGAGCTACCAGAGGCATCAGCGCACGGCCTGCCTCGCCGATGCGCTCATCTTCCTGACCGCCGCGCGGGCTGGCCTTCCCGTTCTGACGGCCAATCGCGAGGATTTCGATCTCATCCAGCAACTGGCGCCGGAGGGGCGGTTCCTCACTTACGAGCGCACCTGAACCCTCGAGCGCATCGTTCCGAAAGCTGGCGGCCACCTTTCGGAACGATGCTTCAGGACGTCCGCCCCAAAACCGCGCGGATCAACCCCAGCCCGTCCGGGCTCGACCAGGCGGCGGGGCCCTTCATCACCCCGATGGTGCAGCCCTGCGGGTCGATCAGCATCGTGGTCGGCAGGCCCGGGGATTGCGTGTCGCGCTGGATCGTGGGCAGCACGCGCCCGCCCGGGTCGGCGTAGAAGGCGAGGGCGTGGATGCCAGCCTGCTTCAACCATTCCGGCGGCTTGTCGAGGTTGCGGGTGTCGACGTTGATCGCCACGACCGTGAAATCGGGGCCGCCGAGTTCCGCCTGGAGGCGGTCGAGCGCCGGCATCTCGGCCTTGCAGGGGGCGCACCAGGTCGCCCAGAGGTTGACCAGCAGCAGCCGGCCCTTGAGGTCGGACAGCGCGGTCTCGGCGCCGTCCGGCCCCTTGAACCGGATCTCCGGCGCGGGCCGCGCCTGCGTCACGGCCTGCATGCCGGCGACCTCGCCCTTGGCGGACGCATCGACCCGGGCGACCGCTTGTGTTGCCCCCGCGCAGGGCTGGGGCGCCCCGGCCATGTTGCCGGGCAGGAGACCGCTCCCGTATAGGGCGGTCCCAAGGACGGCGAGCGCAGCGAGGCCCGCGCCGGCCAGGATGGATGTGCGGCCGGGCATCAGGCTCGGCCCTCGGGACGTTCAGGGCGCGGAAGGATCGACATGAGCAACCGGATGTGGGGCGGCCGCTTTGCCAGCGGCCCGGCGGAGATCATGGAGGAGATCAACGCCTCCATCGGATTCGACAAGCGCCTCGCGCCCCAGGATATCCGCGGCTCGCTGGCGCATGTGGCGATGCTCGGCGCGGCCGGCATCCTCCCGGCAGACGATGTGGCCGCGATCGAGGCCGGGCTCAAGTCCGTCCGCGACGAGATCGAGGCGGGCCGGTTCGTGTTCAAGCGCGAGCTCGAGGACATCCACATGTCGGTGGAGAGCCGGCTCACCGAGATCGTCGGCCCGGCCGCCGGGCGCCTGCACACCGCGCGCTCGCGCAACGACCAGGTCGCCACCGACATGAAGCTGTGGGTGCGCGACACCCTCGACTCCCTCGACCAGCAGGCCGCCGACCTGCAGCGGGCGCTGGCGGACACGGCGCTCAAGCACGCCGGCACGGTGATGCCGGGCTTCACCCATCTCCAGTCGGCCCAGCCGGTCACCTTCGGCCATCATTGCCTGGCCTATGTCGAGATGCTGGCCCGGGACCGCGGCCGGTTCCGCGACGCGCGGGCACGGCTCAACGAGTGCCCGCTCGGCGCCGCGGCGCTCGCCGGCACGTCCTTCCCGATCGACCGGCACGCCACCGCGTCCGCGTTGGGATTCGACCGGCCCACCGCCAACTCCCTGGATTCGGTCGCCGACCGCGACTTCGCCCTGGAATCGCTCGCCGCCGCCTCGATCTGCGCCGTGCATCTCTCGCGCTTCGCCGAGGAGCTGGTGATCTGGACCTCGGCGCAGTTCAACTTCGTCAAGCTGTCGGACGGCTACACCACCGGCTCGTCGATCATGCCGCAGAAGCGCAACCCCGACGCGGCCGAGCTGGTGCGGGCCAAGTCCGGCCGGATCATCGGCGCGCTCACCGGCCTGCTGGTCGTGATGAAGGGCCTGCCGCTCGCCTATTCGAAGGACATGCAGGAGGACAAGGAGGGCACGTTCGACGCCCTCCAGGCGCTCTCCCTGTGCCTGGCCGCCATGACCGGCATGGTGAAGGACCTGGAGCCCAACGCCGCGGTGCTCGCCCGAGCCGCCGGTTCCGGCTACGCCACCGCCACCGATCTCGCCGACTGGCTGGTGCGCGAGCTCGGCCTGCCGTTCCGCCAGGCCCATCACGTCACCGGCCGCCTGGTCGGCGCCGCCTCGGCCAAGGGGGTGGGACTGGAGGACCTGTCGCTGCCCGAGATGCAGGAGGCCGAGCCGCGCATCACCGACGCGGTCTACGCCGTGCTCGGGGTCGAGAACTCGGTGGCCAGCCGGACCAGCTACGGCGGCACCGCGCCGGACAACGTCCGGACGCAGGCGCAGGGCTGGATCGAACGGCTCGGCTGACGGCGCACCCGCAGCGGGGGCGGGAGATCGGGGCTCCGCCGCCGAACCGGTATCCACTTCGGCGGCGAGCGCTCTGGGCCGGTGTCCCGCCGGCTCGGCCGGATCGGCCAGGGGGCCTCAGGACGATGAGGTCTTGAGTTCGGCCTCGCTCCGGTTCGCATGCAGCGAGGCCTGAAAGTTCAGGTGCGCCTGCGACGGCCGGCTGTCGATTGCCTTTCTGGCCTGCTCGTCGCGCTCCAGCTTGGCGTCCCGGACCTTGTTCTCGGCCGCCTGCTTGTCGATCCTGTCGGTCGCGCTGGATTGCTGCGCGCGGTGCGCTTCTGCGGCGTGCTGCTCGGCGGGCCGGGCTGTCGTCGCGTTGACCTTGTCCATGGCGAGAGATCCTGTGGTTTCGGTGCGCGCGTCAGAAGACGCGAGGCCAGATGCCGCTCGGGCGGGCGCCCGAGGCGGCGATATCGGTCTGGATCGCGGGATCGATCCGCGCGGGCGCGGCCGATTGGCGGGCCATGACCCGCCGCATCGTCCGCTTCAGCGCCAGGGCCTCGTCCAGCATCGCGTGCGCGTCGGCCTGGACGCCGCCGTCGTCGATCCGATCGTCCGATTCGTGCCGGAGCAACGCGCCGGGATAAGGTGCGTCCTCCAGCGGGGATCGCGGCAGATCGGACGTGTCGGCGGCGGCCGGATGCGGGGAGGCCGCGCCCGGATCGTCCGCCGCCGCGGCGTTCAGGCCCATCGCCGAGTTCAACACGTCCGCGAAAAGGCCCGCCGCAGCCCGCGGCATGTCGGAGCTTCCTGCGTCCCACTCGGGCGCCGCGCCGACATCGATCGCCGCCGCAGCCTCGGCGAGCGTCGCCTGTGTGAGGGCCCCGTCCCCGCCGGCGGCGGCGTAGTCCCGGGCGGCATCGGCGACCTCCCGGGCCACCTCGGTCAACGCCTCGGCGATGCGGGCCGCCGCCTTGGTGTCCCCGGAGGCCGCGGCCGCCAGGGCCTCCGCCTTGAGCCGCCGGAGCTTCTGGCCGGCCGCCTGAAGCGCGGAGGCGGCGACGTCCCGTCCGCTGGTCCGGGCCGACGCCAGGGACAGGAGGACGCCGCTGATCTGGGACAGCTTGGCGTAGCCCAGCCGTTCCGCGGCGGCCAGCGGCGACCCCGCCTGGGGCTCCGGCCCGGGACCGGTCGCCGGCGCGGCATCGCCGGGATTCCCGACGAGGCCCGGATGCTCCGCCCTGTGCGTCCCCGGCCATTGTGCCCGTTCGGGCGCCGCCACCCTGTTCACAGATCCAACCATGGCCATCCTGCCCTGCGGAACTGTCGTGCGCCGGCGGACTCAAGTCATGCCGGCCCACATCATGTGCGATTTGTTTGAGGATTTTGCAAACGCGACGCTGATTTTACAGGTTTCGTCTAAAACAAATCTTTTGCAGAGATCTATTTTAGCCTCGATGGTCATCATAACAAACAGAGTGAGGTCTTATTACCTCTCGTCGGGGGATGCTGGCAAAAACCGAAACGCTCGGGCTCAGGGACCTCGGATCTGACATCCCCGGCGCCCCCTGGTCTCGCCCGCCGGGATCTATCAGATGCCGCCCATGACCTTATCGATTCACCGCGCGGCCGCTGCGATCCGCAGCCGCATTAACGGCCCGGCCTGATCCGTCAGGCCGGGTCTGCCCGCCCGTGAACACTCTGGCGCCCGGTGCGCCGTGCCCAAGGTCGACCGTCATGCCTGCCCAACAAGCGACGCTGCATCTCGTCTGCGGTAAGATCGCCGCCGGCAAATCGACGCTCACCGCCCGCCTCGGCGCGGCGCCCGGCACCATCGTGGTGGCCGAGGATCGCTGGCTCGCCCGGCTGTATCCCGACGAACAGGCCACCCCGGCCGATTATGTCCGCCATTCGACCCGTCTGCGCGGCGTGATGGGCCCGCACGTGGTCGACCTGCTCCGGGCCGGGCTCTCGGTGGTGCTGGATTTCCCCGCCAACACGCGCGCCAGCCGGGACTGGATGCGCACCCTGTTCGAGGAAGCCGGCGCAGCCCACCGGCTCCACTATCTCGATGTGGCCGATGACGTGTGCAGGGCGCGCCTGCGGACGCGGAATGCGGCCGGCACGCATGAGTTCACCGTTACCGACGCGCAATTCGCGCTGTTTACACAATACTTCGTGGCGCCGACCCAGGACGAGGGCTTCGACCTGGTCGTCCATCGCCCGTGAGCTCGAACGCGAGGCGTGGCGCCGCTGGCTCCGGAGCGGTCGCACGACAGCCGGGGGATCATCCGGTCGGCCCTTCATTGAGCCTCCGATCCCGCGCCCTGTGAACGCTGCGCCGGATCACCGCGCTGTCCGGCCCGCGGTCGGCTCCGGCCTATCCGGGATGATATACGGCACCCGGATCAGGGACTTCTCAGAAGTCCCGCTCGTGCGCCCGGGACGCTTCGTCTCTGCGTTGCCCAGCCTCGGCCGGCGCGCCGTCGTGGGCTACGACGCGACCGTGCTGCGCGTCGGCCATGCCGGGCTTGATGCCGTCGATGATCGCAACCTCGCGCGCGACCTACGCGGACACAGCCTCGGCCGCGAGGCAGGATTGGCTGCGCCGGGTATCGGTCCCTGCGCCTCCCTCCGCCCGCTCCGACCCGGCGGGGGCGATGCTCCACACCAACCCACAGGCCCGGCGGAAATTTGTGCATCGCAACCTTCCGCCGGCCCGCGCGTTCACCCTCTGGCTAAGTGTGGTCCGTTAGAAGCTCGGCTGTGTGGATCGGAGATCGCATGATGCCTGTCGAGAGTTGGCTGAAGCCGGACGAGGTGCCAGACCTCGCGGCACGGGCCACCGCCATGATCGATGCCGCCCTGACGGGCTCGGGCCTGACCCGGGAAACCTACTGGTCGGCCGTCCGCAAGGGCTACAACACCCCCTACAACGATCCGCCCCGCAAGCGCGCCGCGCCGGCTCAGCCGAACGCCGTCACGCCCGCCGCCGCACAGGCCGAGCCGGCCGCGACCGTGCCAGTGCCCGCGGCGGTGATCGCGGCGCTGGCCGCCGAGGTGCGGGCCGTCTGAGCCGGTCCGCCGCGCGCCGGGCCGCCATCGCTTCGGCCGACCGCGAATCGCGGTGACCGAAGATCCCGGCCGCGATGAAGACCTTGGCCGCCATCTTGCCGACTTCTTACGCGAGCTTCACTATTCCCGATCCCCGGTCCGGCCCCGCGCATGGGGCCGCCCGTCGTCAGGAAGTGAAGATGGTCCGCGTCCCCCGCCTGCTCCCGGTCGGAGCCCTCGCCCTGCTCGCATCCGGTCTCGTCACCGGCCTCGTCGGCGCCGTTGTCGGGAGCGTCGGCCTGTCCGCGTCGGTCGCCCAGGCCCAGGAGGCGCAGCCGGACGGCTTCACGGATGCCGCCCCCGCCCGGCGCGGGCGCCGCTCGCGCCGGGAGCGGACGCCGCGGGCCGAGAAGAAGGCCGCGACCCCACCCGGGATGCAGCAGGCCACCCCGGTGGCGATCTTCGGCGACTGGAACGTGTTCGTGAACGGCGATGGCCGCGCCAAGCTCTGCTACGCCATCGCGCAGCCGCAGGCCCGCTCGCCCAAGACCCTGAAGCGCGACACCGCCTACCTGTTCGTGAGCGTGCGCAAGGGCGAGAACGTCCAGAACGAGGTCGCGGTGATGTTGGGCTTCCCGTCGAAGCCCGCGGCCTCCCAGGTCAAGCCGGGCTCCGCCGCGGCCCCGACGGACCCGAGCCTCAACCTCGGCGCCGGCCGCTACGGCCTCGTCGTGAAGGACGGGAATGCCTGGCTGCAGAACCCCGCCGAGGAGGCCCGGGTGGTCTCCGAGATGAGCGCGCGCAACCCGAAGCTGGTGATCAAGACCACCTCGCTGCGCGGCAACCCGACGAGCGACGAATATGCGCTCGCCGGGTTCGCGGAGGCGATGAAGCGCACCCGGGACGAGTGCGCGCGGTAGAGCGCGCCCCGTCAGGCCCGGCGGCGCCGGAGCTCCGCAGCCGCAGCCTCACCGCCACGGGCGGCTGAGCGGCGGCCTGCAATCCGCTCGCGGGCGGCACGGGCCGCCTGCTCGGCGTTGCGGAACACCGCGCCGTCGAGCCCGTCGAAATCCCGCGCCGACGAGAAGAACCGCACGCCGCGCCCCTCCGGCACGGCGATGCCGGCGGTGATCTCGCCGATCTCGATCACCCGCGGCGGCTCGGTCCGCTCCGGGCGGGCCAGATCGTCAGGCGCAAAGGTGCCGTCAGGTGGAAGCGTGTCGGGGAGGTCGGGACGGTCTGTCGGCGTGAACGCGATGTCGAGACTGGGCATGGGACGGAATCCTGCGATGGCCGGCGCCAGGGCCGTGCCGGAATGCGGGTGATGGTTTGGATCGTCGAAGGGCTCGGGGCTCGCCGATCGGCGCGCGCGCGTCTCTTGCGCCCCCGATGTGACGGATGCGCTGCCGCCGGACCGACGCTCGGTCGGTTCAGGCTCGGGCGCGCATCCCGGGTTTTGCCGTGAGACCCACGCGGCATCGACAGCGCCACCGATGGGCCGGGGCGCCGGATACGGAACGGAGCGGGCGTCGAAGGGAGACGGTTCGGATCGACATCGACTGTCCTCCAGACTGAAGGACCGCGCGGCGCGGGCGCCGTCGCAGTGCTTTAGCGTTTGATGACGCGGCGCAAGCTACGCTTCTCAAATCACCGCGGCCGTCGGAGGTCGCGAAACGTCCGGTTCGGCGACGATCAAGATGGGCGCCGGCCGCCGGTCCGTCAACGGAATGGGGTTCCGATTTTCGGGGCCGGCCTGGCAGGAAGCCGGTCCGGTTCGGGCCTCCGGGAGATGCGATCGGTCAGGCGGCGGCGATCACCGCGGCGAGGTCGGAGAAATCCGAGAAGACCTGGTCGGCGCCGGCCGTCATCAGGTCCGCGCCCGCGGGGTCGTGCCCCCAATGGCCGCCGCCGGTGAAGCCGGCGACCCGCATGCCGGCGCTTCGGGCCGCCGTGACCCCGGGCACGCTGTCCTCGATCACCAGGCAGGCGTCCGGCCCCGCGCCCATGCGGGCGGCCGCGAACAGGAACAGGTCCGGGAAGGGCTTGCCCCGGGCGACCTGCGCCGAGGAGAAGACGCGCTCGCCGAACAGCGGCAGGAGCCCGGTCAGGCTGAGAGAATGGCGCAGCCGCACCGGGTCGCTGCTCGACGCGACACAGGACGGCAGGCCCAGGGCCGCGACCGCCTCGGCGACGCCCCGCATCGCTCGCAGCTCGGCATCGAACAGCGCCAGCGTCTCGGCCTTGACCGCCTCCACGAAGCCCGGGGGCGCGGTGACGCCGTAATCGCGCGCGACGTGGTCCATGATCGACACCATGGAGGTGCCGGTGAAGCGCGCCCGCACCGTCTCGAAGGTGATCGCGACCCCGATCCGGTTCAGGCCGGCGGTGAGGCAGGCGAGGCTCAGGGGCTCGCTGTCCACGAGGACGCCGTCGCAATCGAAGATCACCAGGCCGAGTGTGTTCACGCGCGCATCCAAGGTCGACCGGTCCTCCGGGGGAAATCCTCACGGCAAGCCCCCGCCGGGCGACCCTGTGGCATGGCCCCCCGGGGCCGGCAACCGCTCGCAGGCCGCGCGCAGCATGCCGCCGCTTGCACCCGGCGGCCCGGCCCCATACTCCCGGGGCGGGCGTCCCTCCCGGCGCCAGACATGGCTCAGAAGACCCCGCGATGTTCCGCTTCCTGGCCCGCGTCCTGGGCTTCCTGCTGATGGCCGGCGGCTTCGTCGCCCTGGTCTATGACGGCGCCCGCTCGATCGCCAACAACGGCCTGCGGGTGACGCCGCTCTCGGACGTGATCGCGACCCTGTCCAAGGACAAGGCCGGCACCCTGCAGGGCAGCATCGAGGGGGCGGCGCCCTGGCTCTGGCACCTCCTGGGCCTGCCGCTCACCCTGGCCCCGGCCTCGCTGATCGGCCTGGGGCTCGGCGCGGTGCTGCTCTGGCTCGGCCAGCCGGGCCGGGAGCCGATCGGGTTCCTGACGAAGCCCTGATCGGCGGTCCTACCGCCCCGCGAGCTGGGCCCGCGCCGCGGCGAGCTCCTCCGTCAGCCGCGCGATCTCGGCGGTGAGCGCGTAGTGCTCGCTCACGTCGATCTGGGACGCGAAATAGTAGACGACCGTCCCGGCCGCATCCCGCACCGGCCCGACATACAGCGCGTTCTGGAAGACCGAGCCGTCCTTGCGGTAGTTCAGGAGGTCGATCTTGATGTCGTCCTCCCGCCGGACCGCGGCGCGCAGGCGGTCGATCGCGGCCGGGTCGGTCTCCGGCCCCTGCAGGAAGCGGCAATTGCGCCCGGTCACCTCCAGCCGCGAATAACCGGTGAGCGTCAGGAAGGCGTCGTTCGCGAACACGATCGGGTTGTCGTGTTGCCGGGGATCGGTGACGATCATCGGCATCCGGGTCGCCCGCACGGCCGCGGCGAACGGGTCGCCCCGGTTCGATTCCGCCCTGAGATTGTCCAGCACGTGGCTCGTGGCGGTCCAGCCCGTCTCCATCCGGCTTCAGCCCCTCACGCCGCGACCTGTGCGGGCGGCTCCCTTGCGCCTACAAGCCGGAATTCGCAGGCCCGGTCCAGTCCTCCGGTCGGGATTAGCCACGGACGCACGGGTTTCCAGCAGGCTGTACGCTCTTGCAGACGGCCAAAGCTGTCATGCCCAGCGTCTCGGCTGCTTTCCCGCCCGCTTCTTTGGCGTCCGGGCCGGCCCCATATTCCGATCGAGCCCTGAGCCCCGGAAGGCGAGAGACGATGTTCCTGTTCCGCAAGCGCCCCGAGATGCCGAGCCCCGCCGCGGCTCTGCCGGGCCGCCCGAATCCCGTCCCGACCACCGAGACCCATTTCGTCAACGGCAACCCGCTCAAGGGCCCCTATCCCCCGGGGATCGAGACGATCGTGCTCGGGCTCGGCTGCTTCTGGGGGGCCGAGCGCCGGTTCTGGCAGCTGCCGAAGGGCGTGTTCGTCACGGCGGTCGGCTATGCCGGGGGCTACACCCCGAACCCGACCTACGAGGAGGTCTGCACCGGCAAGACCGGTCACAACGAGGTCGTGCTGGTGGCCTTCGATCCCGCGGTTCTGCCCCGCGACGCCCTGCTGCGGACGTTCTTCGAGAGCCACAACCCGACGCAGGGCATGCGCCAGGGCAACGATGTCGGCACGCAGTACCGCTCGGGCATCTACACCACCGGCCCGGAGCAGGAGGCGACCGCCAAGGCCGTGCGCGCGGCCTACGCCGAGGCCCTGCGGGCGCGCGACTTCCCCGACATCACCACCGAGATCGTGCCGCTGCAGCACTTCTACTTCGCGGAAGGCTACCACCAGCAATACCTCGCCAAGAACCCGGCGGGCTATTGCGGGCTCGGCGGCACCGGCGTGAGCTGCCCGGTGGGGACCGGGATCGCCGCCTGAGCCGTTACGGGTTGCCGCCCGGCCGCGTCGGCGCAGCCGGCACCGGCACCGCCGGCGCGGTGACGGCGCCCGCTTCGGGCTGGGGGGTGCTCCGCGGGCTGCGCAGCACGATAAGCACCCCGCCCACGACCGAGAGGGCGAGGGCGGTGACGAGGATGAGGAAAAGCCAGCGGGGCATTTGGTGGCCCTAGCACGTCGCGCCGGGTTCGGCGATCAGCGCGGCACGAACACGCCCGGGACGACCTTGCCGGTGCGGCCGAACATCTCGTCCGCGCGGGCACAGCTGGCCGGCACGTCCTTCTCGTAGACGGCGAGGTAGGCGCGCGCCTGCAGCAGCAGGGTGTCGCGCTCGAGGTCCGCCGGATCGACGCCCATCGCCTGGACCACGCTCTTGAAGCGGTCGCCGTCGGTCCGCAGCGCCTGGCAATGGACGTTCACGAAGCCGGCCAGCCCGGCGAGCTTTGCGGCCTTCAGGGCGTTGGCCGGCGGTTCTGCCGGCGGCTCTTTCGGCGCCTGGCCCAGGGCCGGCGCCGCGAGGACGGCCAACACGAGCGTCGTCGGCAACAGGCTGCGGATTCGCATGCGGGAACACTCCATCAGGGACGCCGGTGCCGTGTGGCGATCCCGACAGCCGATCCGGCGGGCGCGTCCGGCGCGGATCTGGGATCGGGCCTGGATATCACCGGTCGATACAGTTCTCCACGAACATCGCCCGCGCGCGCTCCAGTCTCGTGAAGTCGGCCGCGCTCCCGGGATTGCGCAGTTCGGCGCCCTCCGGCAGCCGCCCGGCGAACCCGGCACCGAGATCGGCCACGAAGGGGCGCGGGCCCGTGTAGGTTCCCATGCGGTTCCTGACCTCGACCGTCCCGCAGATCCCCCCGGCGCGGCCCCGCCGGAGGCCGGCCAGCCGGGCGTCTGTGCTTCGCAGGTCCCGTTCGATGAGGGCGAGCACCGCCTGCGCGTCGTCCGGACCGATCGCCGCGCCGGGGCGGTCGGGCAGGCCCTGGGCCGGGCCGCCGGTCGCCGCGGCTGCGAGCAGGGTGAGGCCGAGCGCCGCGCCGGCGATTCCCCTGCCGGCCCGGCGGATCACGCCCGGCACCGGGCGCTCATTCCGGATCCTTCGCGTCCCGGGCGTGCAGCGACAGGCAGGTGCGCACCATGTCGTTCAGCGTCAGGTCCTTGGTGTCGCCGATATTCGCCGTCTCCTCCAGGCAGTGCATGAAGTAGCGGCTGTCGAGATCGGGCGAGAGCGTGCGCATCGCCTTGCCCATCCGGTCGGTGAAATCGACCTTGTCGGCCCTGGAGGCGCGCGGCCAGAGCGACGCCTTGTCGTCCACCCCGAGGCGCGCCCACGCCGGCGCGCTCATCAGCGTGGTGGAGATCATCACGGCCGTCAGCCATCGGGTCACGCTGCGATCTCCTCGTCCGCGCCCGCACGGGCACGCCGCCCGTTCCATACGGGTTCGTCCCGGGAAACAAGTGAGCCGTCAGCCGACAGGAAAAAATAAGACTCCGGCCTCATAGAAGGCGCATATTATTATTGACCGGCGCCGTTATAGCCTGCCGAAACCTCCCGTGAGGCTCTGTCGGTGGGCGATGACGTCATGGATAGTGCTGCAATCGGTCCGGAGTGGCTTCGAAATCCGGATCGCACGCTTTCCCGCTGGCCTCGCACCCCGTAGCGTGGCGCGTCTGGAGCCTCGTCCCGAATGTCGGCCGCCGGCTCTCGGAAGAAGACGATGCGCGAGGAGCGCAGGCAGCACCGCATGATCCGAGCCGTATCCGCCCTGCTCTGCCTCGCGATGGCCGCCGCCGCGTCGGGAGCCCGCGCCCAGACGGTGGACGACGGCTCCGGCGCCGCCCTGGGACCGGCGGACACCCGCGCGGTCCTCGACCTGATCGGGCGGCACCTGAACAGCCCGGACGCGAAGGTCACCGTGCTGCGCCGCAGCGGCGGGTCGATCATCTGCGGCTCGGTCAACGTGAAGAACCGGGACGGGCTGTACACGGGCGAGCGCGGCTTCGTGGTCGATCTCCCCCGGTCGTTCTTCGGCCGCGTCCCCGACGGCCCGGAGCTCATGACCTTCAGGCCGGGGGAGGCGTATCAGGCCATGGAGCGGATCCGGCAGCTCTACTTCGCGCGCTGCCTGGACTGAGCCGCCGCGATCCCGGTCCCGGCGAGGCTACGGCGCCTTGAGCACCGCCCGGCAGGCGGACGGCAGGGCCGCCATGGTCATGGCGGGCTTGGCCTTCGGCGGCACCTTGGGCGGCTTCGGATGCAGCACCGCGTCCGAGAACCAGTAGCTCAGGTCGTCGCAGCCATCCCCGGCCGGGGGCGCCCCCTGGGGCTGGCAATCGTCCTGGCCGGCCGGGCAGGAGAGCCGGATATGGTAGTGGTAATTGTGCCCGTACATCGGGCGCACCTTCGACATCCAGCGGCTGCCCGCGGCGTCCCGGCACAGGGCCTTCTTGATCGCCGCGTTGACGAAGATGCGCTCCACCTCCGGCTGCTCGGCGGTGAGCTTGATCAGCTGCAGGTGCGTCGGGGTCCAGACCTCGGGGTCGATGTCGAGGCGGTCCCGGCGGACCATGTCGGTGGCCGAGGTCTCCTCGCGCTCCGCCCGGCTCATGCGGTGGTCGGGCATCGGGGTCAGCCAGATGTCGGCGTCGATGCCGATCTGGTGCGAGGCGTGGCCGGTGATCATTGGGCCGCCGCGGGGCTGGGCCATGTCGCCGACGAGCAGCCCCGGCCAGCCGACCCGGGCGGCCTTCTGCGACAGGCGCTCGACGAAATCGATCAGGACCGGCGTGCCCCACATCCGGTTGCGGGACGGACGCATCACCTGCCAGTTCGGCCCGTCCATCGCCAGCGCCTCGCCGCCGGCGAAGCAGCCCTTGGCGTAGAACCCGTAGATGTGGGCCGGCCCGCCGGAGGCCCGGGTGACGCGGCCGAACAGGGCCTTGGCCGGGGTCGAGGGCGCGTCCGGATGCTCGAGCGGCGGCAGCGGCTTCGGGTTGACGCTGCCGCGGTCCTGGGCGTGCCCGCCGGTCACGGACAGGACCAGGGCGGCGAGCGCGAGGCCGGGCTTCAGGCCGAAGCCCAAGCGAGGGCCGAAACCTGGGGCGGTGAACGGGTTCTGCATGCGGGAGCTGTTCGTCCGTCGGAGGGGGCGGGCGCAGGCCCGGACCGGAACGTCGCGCACGGGCCGGGCGTTTTTCAGGCAACGCATTTTTTCAGGCAACGACCGAAACGCGACGCGCGATCCCGGAGGCGACCATGGCGGACCATCCCCACCCCGCGGAGCGGCAGCCCCACCCCGCGCGGCGGCATCCCCGCAGCCTGATCGCCAGCGATCGGGTCATCGGCACCGACGTGCGCCGGCCGGACGGCAGCAAGGTCGGCCGGATCGAGCGGCTGATGCTCGACAAGGTCTCCGGCCGGGTCGCCTACGCGGTGATGAGCTTCGGCGGCTTCCTGGGCCTCGGCGAGGATTTCTACACGCTGCCCTGGACGGTGCTGCGCTTCGCGCCCGAGCAGGACGCCTACATGCTCGACATCACCGAGGAGCAGCTGCGCGCCGCCCCCGCCCGTACCCCGGAGGGCACCGACCCGGCCGAGGACGGCGCCTGGGAGGAGCAGATCCACCGGTATTACGACGCCGCGCCCTACTGGGGGATCTGACGCGCGCCGACCCCGGGCCCCGCCCAGGCCGGGGATCCGCGACACGATCCTGCGCCGTGCGGGGCCGCCGGATCGTGTCGCGGCGGGCCGAGCCTCAGCGCTCCAGGCGCGCCACCAGGCTCGACGTGTCCCAGCGGTTGCCGCCCATGGACTGCACCTCGGCGTAGAACTGGTCGACCAGGGCCGAGACCGGGAGCTTGGCGCCGTTGCGGCGGGCCTCGTCCAGCAGGATGCCCAGGTCCTTGCGCATCCAGTCGACCGCGAAGCCGAACTCGAACTGGCCCTGGTTCATGGTCTTGCCGCGGTTCTCCATCTGCCAGGAGCCGGCGGCGCCCTTGGAGATCACGTCGAGCACGGCCTCCACGTCGAGGCCGGCGCGCTTGGCGAAGTGGACGCCCTCGGACAGCCCCTGGACCAGGCCGGCGATGCAGATCTGGTTGACCATCTTGGTGAGCTGGCCGGAACCCACCGGGCCCATCAGCCGGCAGGCGCGGGCGAAGGACCCGATCGCCGCCTCGACCTTGGCGTAGGTCGCCGGCTCGCCGCCGCACATCACGGTGAGCACGCCGTTCTCGGCGCCGGCCTGGCCGCCGGAGACCGGCGCGTCGATGAAGCCGAGCCCCTTGGCCTGGGCGACCTCGGCGAGTTCCCGGGCGACCTCGGCCGACGCGGTGGTGTGGTCGACGAACACCGCACCGGACGCCATGCCGGCGAGCGCGCCGTCGTCGCCCAGCACGACGCTGCGCAGGTCGTCGTCGTTGCCCACGCAGGCGAACACGATCTCGGCGCCCGCGACGGCCTCCCGGGGCGTCGCCGCGAAGGCGCCGCCATGGGCCTTCACCCAGGCCTCGGCCTTGGGGGTGGTCCGGTTGTAGACGGTGACGTCGTGGCCCTTCTTGGCGAGGTGTCCGGCCATCGGGCCGCCCATCACGCCGAGACCCAGGAATGCGACCTTCGCCATTGTTGTCCGCTCCTCGCGGGGCCGGATCGCGCCGGCGCCCTTCCTTCGCTCACGGCAGGCGGGGACGGGGTTCGGCAGCCGGCCCGTGAAGGCGCTGTCGCCGTGCCGAAGTCCCGATGTGACAGATTGGGCGTCGTGCCGCCGCCAAAGCTGCATCACAGCTCGGATCGCTTGCGTCAACGGCGGACGAATAGGATAAACCGCCCCTGTAGCCCGGGACCCGCGAGTCCCAGCCGGCGGCCCCCGCGGCCCCGAGCGCGAGGCGGTCGGTCAGGGAGCGGGACGGATGGGTACGGCGATCGGCAGGCAGGTTCGCGACCACGGGCCCTGGGCCCTCGTGGGAGCGCTCGGCGCCGCGGCGCTGGCGATCGTGGCCACCCAGCGCGGCGAGACGATCAACGCCCTCTGGATCGTGGTCGCGGCGGTCTGCGTCTACCTGATCGCCTACCGCTACTACTCGAAATTCATCTCCGAGAAGGTGATGCGCCTCGATCCGAAGCGCCTCACGCCCGCGGTCCGGCACAATGACGGGCTCGACTACGTCCCCACCAACCGCAGCGTCCTGTTCGGCCACCATTTCGCGGCGATCGCGGGGGCGGGCCCGCTGGTCGGCCCGGTGCTCGCCGCCCAGATGGGCTACCTGCCCGGCATGCTGTGGATCCTGGCCGGCGTGGTGCTGGCGGGCGCGGTGCAGGACTTCATGGTCCTGTTCGTGTCGATGCGCCGGGACGGCCGGTCGCTCGGCGAGCTGATCCGGGCCGAGCTCGGCACGGTGCCGGGCATCATCGCGCTGTTCGGCACCTTCCTGATCATGGTGATCCTGCTGGCCGTGCTGGCGCTGATCGTGGTCAAGGCCCTGGCCGAGAGCCCGTGGGGCACCTTCACGGTGATGTCGACGATCCCGATCGCCATGCTGATGGGCGTCTACGCGCGCTACATCCGCCCGGGCCGGATCGGCGAGGTCTCGATCCTCGGCTTCGTCCTGCTGATGCTGGCGATCCTGGGCGGCGGCTCGGTGGCCGCCAGCCCGGTCTGGGGCCCGGCCT
Organism: Methylobacterium sp. CM6246; assembly: GCF_054818005.1. Taxonomy (NCBI): domain Bacteria; kingdom Pseudomonadati; phylum Pseudomonadota; class Alphaproteobacteria; order Hyphomicrobiales; family Methylobacteriaceae; genus Methylobacterium; species Methylobacterium sp. CM6246. Next base: position 504,206 of record NZ_JBTXKY010000001.1, on the reverse strand, counting down.
TCACCTTCACGGGCCCGCAACTGTGCTGGATGCTGATCGGCTACGGCTTCGTGGCCTCGATCCTGCCGGTCTGGCTGCTGCTGGCGCCGCGGGACTACCTCTCGACCTTCCTCAAGATCGGCACCATCGTCGGGCTGGCGCTCGGCATCGCGGTCGTCGCCCCGCACGTCCAGATGCCGGCGGTGACGAAGTTCGTGGACGGGACCGGCCCGGTCTGGGCGGGCAGCCTGTTCCCGTTCCTGTTCATCACCATCGCGTGCGGCGCGGTCTCCGGCTTCCACGCCCTGATCTCGTCGGGCACCACGCCCAAGCTCATCGCCAGCGAGGCGGATGCCCGCTTCATCGGCTACGGCGGCATGCTCATGGAATCGTTCGTGGCGATCATGGCGCTGGTCTCGGCCTGCGTGATCGACCCGGGCGTCTACTTCACCATGAACTCGCCCGCGGCGCTCGTCGGCACCACGCCCGAGACCGCCGCCGCGGCCGTGACCAAGCTCGGCTTCGCGACCACCCCCGAGGTGATCACCCAGACTGCCGCGGATGTCGGCGAGCACACGATCATCTCGCGCGCCGGCGGCGCCCCGACGCTCGCGGTCGGCATGGCCCACATCATCTCCTCGGCCATCGGCGGCAAGGCGATGATGGCCTTCTGGTACCATTTCGCGATCCTGTTCGAGGCCCTGTTCATCCTCACGGCCGTGGACGCGGGCACCCGGGCCTGCCGGTTCATGGTGCAGGACCTCGTCGGGCTGGCGGTGCCGTCGTTCCGGAACACCACGTCCTGGGGGCCGAGCATCGCGGCCACCGCCATCGCGGTCGGCGCCTGGGGCTACTTCCTGTACCAGGGCGTGACCGACCCGCTCGGCGGCATCAACACCCTGTGGCCGCTGTTCGGCATCTCCAACCAGATGCTGGCCGCGGTGGCGCTGACGCTCTGCACGGTGGTGATCTTCAAGATGAAGCGCGAGCGCTACGCGTTCGTGACCATCATCCCGACCGCGTGGCTGTGCCTGTGCACCCTCACGGCCGGCTGGCAGAAGCTGTTCTCCGCCGACCCGAAGATCGGGTTCCTGGCCCATGCCGAGCGCTACGCGACGGCGGCCGCCGAGGGCAAGCTCCTGGCGCCGGCCAAGAACGCCGACCAGATGGCGCAGATCATCCTCAACGACCGGATCGACGCCGTGCTGGCGGCCCTGTTCATCGGCCTCGTGGTCGCCATCGCGGGCTTCGGCATCGCCGCCTGCCTGAAGGCCTGGCGGGCCGACCGCTGGACCGCCCTCGAGACCGAGCCGCACCTGGCGCCGGCGGAGTAGGGACCGTCATGGAACCACAGCAGAGCCTGCGCCGCCGCCTCCAGGTGCTGTCCAAATGCGTCTGCGACGGCGCCCGGCTGATGGTGGGGCAGGGGGATTACACGGCCTACGCCGCGCATATCCGCCGCACCCATCCCGACCAGGCCCCGATGACCGAGCTGGAGTTCTTCCGCAACCGCGAGAACGCCCGGTTCGGCGTGGGCAACACCTCGGGGTTCCGCTGCTGCTGAGCGGGGGCGATGCCGTCGTACGGTGCGGGGCTCGTCGTCCCGCACCGTACGACGGCGGGTGCGCGCCTGCCCTCGGAGACCGGATTCGGCGCCTGCGCCGCGCCCGCCCGTGAAACCATAATCCGTGCGCGCGAGATCGGTCCCCGGTGCAAGCGCGGCCGGATCTTGACTCGGCCGCCACAATATCCGCCATCTCCGACCGCACGGGAGCTCGGCATGAGCATTTTCCAGGACGCCATCCTTCGGTTCGGCCGCACGATCATGTCGTATGCGGGCGATGCCGTCTTCCTCCAGGCGGCGGTGTCGGCCGCGGCCAACGTCATCGTGGCCGACGGCGACGTCGCCGAGGAGGAGATCGAGTCGGCGATCGCCGGCATCCGCGCCAACCCGATCCTCGAGAAGTCCTACGACACGCTGCGGGTCGAGCAGGAGCTCTACGAGGCCATCGCCCGAGCCAAGACCCGGGCCGGCCGCCAGGAGAACCTGCGCCTGATGGGCGCCATTGCGGAACGGCCGATCGACCAGCGCCAGGACGTCTTCCTGATCGGCGCCGACGTGGCCGATTTCGGCGGCATCAGCGAAGTCGAGCACAAGGCGCTCGACGAGATCGGCGCGGCGCTCCACGTGGACAAGTCGGCGCTGCTGCGCTGAGGCGGACGCCAAACCTTCCCTCCCGCGAAGGGGGGAAGGCCGTGCCGGTTCGGCCGCCCATCCGTCGATGCCGAAGAGTCATCGCCGTCCGGAGCGACCCGCCCTGCGGCGTCGCGGCCTGCCTCTTGCCTGCCCGGACATGTTAGCGAAACCGAACGGGTATTTGGTACGCCAACACGCGACGTGAACAGGCCGGCCCTGCGCCGGCCGGCGGAGACCGCATGGGACTCGTCCTCTACGCGCTCAAGTTCCGGATCACGACCTACGTGCTCGCCGTGCTGATGATGCTCGGCGGCGTCGGCGCGCTGATCGTCACGCCCAAGGACGTGCTGCCGGTCGTCGACATCCCGGTCGTCGTCGTGGTCTGGACCTATACCGGCCTGTCCACGCCGGAGATGGAACAGCGCATCACGACCTATGCCGAGTACGGCATCTCCAACAACGTCAACAACATCCGCCGGATGGAGTCGACCACGCTGCAGGGCACGGCGGTGCAGCGGATCTACTTCGATCCCGCGGTCAGCATCGACCTGGCCATCGCCCAGGTCGTGTCCTCCACCAACTCGATCCGGGCCGCGATGCCGGCCGGCACCCAGCCGCCGATCATCGTGCGCTACTCGGCCTCCTCGGTGCCGGTGATCCAGCTGGCGCTGACCTCCGCCAAGGACAGCCTCAACCAGGTCTACGACTACGCCCAGTACCGGATCCGGCAGACCCTGGCGCAGGTGCCGGGCTCGACCCTGCCGGCGCCGTTCGGCGGGGCGCCCCGGCAGATCATGGTCGATCTCGACCTCAACGCCCTCCAGGCGCTCGGCCTGACGCCGCTCGACGTCACCAACGCCATGACGGCCCAGAACCTGACGGTGCCGTCCGGCCTCGCCAAGATCGGCGAGCAGCAATACCCGATCCAGCTCAACGCCACGCCGCCCTCGATCGAGACCCTCAACCTCGCGCCGATCAAGGTGGTGGCCGGCCAGCCGGTGCTGATGCGCGACGTCGCCTATGTCCGCGACGGCGGGCCGCCGCAGATCAACGTGGTCCGGGCCGATGGCGGCCAGGCCGTGCTGATGCAGGTGATCAAGAACGGCACCGCCTCGACGCTGAACGTCGTCAACAACGTCAAGGCGGCGATGCCGACGATCCGGGCCGCCGCTCCCGAGGGGCTGACGATCAAGCCGCTGTTCGACCAGTCGGTGTTCGTCTCGAACGCCATCGAGGGCGTGCTGCACGAGGCCGCCATCGCGGCGGCGCTCACGGGGCTGGCGATCCTGCTGTTCCTGGGCTCCTGGCGCTCGACCCTGATCGTGCTGATCTCGATCCCGCTCTGCGTGATGACCTCGCTGGCCGTGCTGGCCGCACTCGGCGAGACCATCAACGTGATGACCCTGGGCGGCCTCGCGCTCGCGGTCGGCATCCTGGTGGACGACGCCACGGTGGCGATCGAGAACACCTACCGGCTGTTCGAGGAGGGCGAGGAGTTCCGCGAGAGCGTGGTCCACGGCGCCGCCGGCATCGCCAAGCCGGCGCTGATCTCGACGCTGTCGATCTGCGCAGCGTTCACGGCGGTGTTCGCGCTTGCCGACACGCCGAAATACCTGTTCACCCCGCAGGCACTCGCGGTCGTGTTCGCGATGCTGACCTCCTACCTGCTGTCGCGCACCCTGGTGCCGCTGCTGATCGACGTGATCGTGGCGCCGGAATACGCCCAGAAGCACGCCAAAGACCGGAACGCGGCCGATCCGCCCCGCCGGGGCCGGATCGCCCGGGCGTTCGGCCTCGTCTCGGGACCCGTGTTCCGCCTCGCCGGGCGCGCCCACGGGGCGTTCGAGCGCGGCTTCAGCCGGTTCCACCGGGGCTATATCGGGCTGCTGCACGCGGTGCTGGCCCGCCGGATCGCCACGTTGGCCGTGGTTGGGCTCGTGTTCGGGACGACCGGCGTGCTGTTCGTCTTCGTCGGGCAGGATTACTTCCCGCAGATCGAGGCGAGCCAGATGACCCTGCACCTGCGCACCCGCACGGGTATGCGCATCGAGACCACCCAGCAGGTCTTCGCGGAGGTTGAGGACACGGTCCGGGAGGTGATCCCGCCGGGCGAGATCGAGCAGATCCTCGACAACATCGGCCTGCCCTCGACCAACTACAACTTCGCTTTCTCGGACGGCTCGTTCGTCTCCTACAACGATGGCCAGATGCTGATCAGCCTGAAGGAGGGCCACGGCTCGGTCGCCGGCTACATGAAGCGCCTGCGCGCGGTGCTGATGCAGCGTTTCCCCGACCTGATCGCCTATTTCCAGCCCGCCGACATGATCACCCAGATCCTGAACTTCGGCGTCATCACGCCGATCGACGTGCAGGTCTCCGGCCGGAACAAGGAGAAGGACCTGGAGGTCGCCCAGCGCATCGTCCAGCGGCTCAAGCACACCAAGGGCCTGGTCGACGTCCACCTGCAGCAGATCGTCAACGAGCCGCAATTCTACGTGGACGTCGACCGGCGCCTCGCCTCCGAACTCGGGCTCACCGAGCAGCAGGTGGCGCAGAACATGAACATCTCGCTGTCGGGCAGCTACCAGGTGACGCCGAACTTCTGGCCCGATCCCAAGACCGGCATCCCCTACCAGCTCTGGGTGCAGACGCCGGAATACCGCAACGCGTCGCTGGCCGACCTGCGCAACACGCCGATGTTCGTGCGCGCGGCCGCGACCGCGGGCACCGGCCCCGGCGTGCTGACCCTGCTGTCGAGCCTCGCCGAGCTGCGCCGGGTGCCGACCCAGACGGTGATCAACCACGTCAACATCCAGCCGACCTTCGACGTCTTCGCCTCGGTCCAGGACCGCGACCTCGGCTCGGTCGCCCGCGAGATCGACGCGATCGTCCAGGACGAGCAGAAGAACCTTCAGGCGCCCGACAAGATCGCGGTGCGCGGCCAGATCGAGAACATGCGCAGCGCGTTCTTCCGCCTGGAGATCGGGCTCGGGATCGCGCTGATCGCCGTCTACCTGCTGATGGCGGTGAACTACCAGAGCTGGGGCGACCCGTTCGTGGTGATCGCAGCCCTGCCGATGGCGTTCTGCGGCATCACCTTCGCGCTGTTCATCACCGGCACGACCTTCTCGATCCCGTCGATCTTCGGGGCGATCATGTCGGTGGGCATCGCCTCGGCGAACTCGATCCTGCTCGTCACCTTCGCCAAGGAGCACCGGGAAGCCACCGGCTGCAGCGCCCTCGAGGCGGCGATCACGGCCGGCGAGACCCGGCTCAGGCCCGTGCTGATGACCGCCTCGGCGATGTTCTTCGGCCTCATCCCGATGGCGCTTGGCACCGGCGAGGGCGGCGAGCAGAACGCCGCGCTCGCCCGCGCCGTGATGGGCGGCATCGCCTTCGCCACCCCGGCGACCCTGCTGCTGGTGCCGTTCCTCTACGTGCTGCTGCGCAGCGGGCCCGCGCAGCCGGTTCAGGATTATCTGGGGGCGGAGGGCGCGCAGGCGGCCTGAGGGATCTTGTTATCCGCCGCCGCCTCGGGCGCGTCTCGGCCCTGCGATCCCGAGCCCGCGATTTATACCCGCGATTCCAGGCCTTCCCGCAGCGTGCCTCACCCGCGTCGGCCGGGAAACTCCTTGGCGAGCCTGCGCCGCAGCTGCTCCATGAGGGCGCGCAGCTGTGGCGAACCGGTCCTTGCGATGAGGGCGTTCAGCGCGGCGATCGTCTCGTCGAGCTTCTTGAGGTCTTCGTCGGCCATGTCCGGGCTCGGGAGGAATCGCGCCCGAACACCTACGTAAGAACGGCCCGTTCCGTTTCCCCCGAATGGGGGACGGACGCATGCGACTTTCGTCCCGGGTCACCCGGTCCGGCGCGCACCGGATCCGGGCGCCGCCCCTCACCCGGCCGGCGGGACGGCCACGAAGGTGACCACCACGCCCGCGATCGCGCCCGTCTGGACCCGGTAGGGCACGATCCGCACGAGGTGGTGCTGGCTCGGCGTCTCGCCGGAGGGCTCGATCCGGCGCTCGATGTCCTGCCCGGCGGACAGCACGCTCCGCAGGTCCTCGGCGAGGTCCGGATAGGCCGGTCGCAGGGCGAAGTCGGTGAGCGGCCGGCCGCGGTCGCCCTCCTGGATCGGGACGAACTGCGCCACCGCCGGCGTGAACGTCCGGATGACGAGGTTGCGGTCGAGGAACACGGTGGCCAGGCCGCTGGCGTTGAACAGGTTGCGCAGGTCGCCGTTCGCCCGGTCGAGGTCGTCGATCTTGCCGCTCAGCTCGCTGTTGACCGTCTGCAGCTCCTCGTTGAGCGACTGCAGCTCCTCCTTGGACGCTTCGAGCTCCTCGTTGGTCGATTGCAGCTCCTCGTTCACCGAGATCAGCTCCTCGTTGGACGATTTCAGCTCCTCCAGCGCGGTCTCGTATTCCTCGATCATGGTCTGCAGCCGCTCGCGGGTGTCGCGCAGCTCGCGCTCCAGTTGCAGCACGTCCGTATCCGGTCGCAGCTGCGTGTCGCGCGCCTCGTCCGCCGCCCGGCTGAGGGATGGGCCCTGGTCGTGGAACAGCACGAGCAGCAGCGGCTCGGCGCCGTCGCCCTGCATCAGCGGCTCCACCGTGACGGAGGCCAGCTGCACGCGCCCCTCCTCGCCCTCGATCGCGAGGTTGTCGCGCCGGGCCGGCCGGCGCGTCTCGATCGCCTCGCGCAGGGCCGAGCGCAGATCCAGGCGCAGCCCCCGCCGCGCCAGCGTCAGAAGCTGACGGCTCGGCAGCCCGACCGGGGCCTCCAGGTACTTGCCGGTCCGCGGCGAGTAGTGGACGATGTCGCCGTCCCGGTCGACCACCACGTGCGGCGACGCGAAGCGCTCGATGACGTGGCTCTCGACCAGCTGGCGCAGGGGCGGCCCGGCCTGGTGCATCGGCGAGGCCGACCGGAGGCCGCGGTTGAACGCGGCGGTGCGGCCGAACGGGGCCGGCTGCGTGCCGGTGACGGTCAGCGGCAGCCGCGCGGCGTACCCGTCGGTCTCCCGGGCCTGGAAGATGCGGTGCTTCCGTTCGACCGTCGTGAACAGGTCGGTGAACTGGCTGATGTTCTCCGCCGTGCCCAGGAACAGGTAGCCGCGCGGGCGCAGGGCGTAGTGGAAGATCGGGATGACCTGCGCCTGCACGGCCTGGCCGAAATAGATCAGCAGGTTGCGGCACGAGACGAGGTCGATCCGGGAAAATGGCGGGTCGCGGATCACGCTGTGGGGCGAGAACACGCACAGTTCGCGCACCTCCTTGGTGATCACGTAGGAGCCGCCGTCGCTCGTGAAGAAGCGCTTGCGCCGCTCGGGGGAGACGGTGTCGAGCAGCGCCTCCGGGTAGCGGCCGGCTCGGGCCACGCCCAGGGCCAGGTCGTCGATGTCGGTGGCGAAGATCTGCACCCGGGGCACGGAGCGCATCCCATCCATGAGCTCGCGCATCAGCATGGCGAGGGAATAGACCTCCTCGCCGGTGGCGCAGCCGGGCACCCAGGCCCGGATGGTATCGCCAGCTCCGCGGCCCTCGAACAGGCGCGGCAGCACCTGGGCCTTGAGCACCTCGAACGCGCTGGAATCGCGGAAGAAGTTGGTGACGTTGATCAGCAGGTCGCGGAACAGGGCCGTGACCTCGTCGCCGTCCTGGCGCAGGCGCTCGACATAGTCCTCGACCCGCGCGAGGCGGGCGATCTGCATGCGCCGCTGCACCCTCCGGATGAAGGTCCGGGGCTTGTAGCCGGAGAAGTCGTGGCCGATCTGCTCGCGCAGCAGCCCGTAGATCTCCGCGGTCGCCGCCTTGGCGGCCGCCCCCTGCAGATCCTCGATCACGCCGAAGCTGCGGGCATACTCGAGGAGCTTGGCCGCGATCTCGTCGGCCGGGAGCGCGAAGTCGATCAGGCCGGTGGCGATGGCGCTGGCCGGCATGTCGGGGTGGCGCGGGGCGGTGCCGTCGGCGACCTGGGCGAAGGTCAGGCCGCCACGCTCCTTGATCGCCTTGATACCGAGCGTGCCGTCGGTGCCCCCGCCCGACAGGATGATGCCGATCGCGTACTCGCCGCACGCCTTGGCGAGGTCGCTGAAGAACAGGTCGATCGGGTTGCGCTCGCGCCGGACCGGATCCTGCTCGCGGATCGTCAGGCATCCATCCTGGAGCCCGAGGATGGCGCGGGCGGGCAGCACGTAGATATGCCCGGGCTCGACCCGCATCCCATGTGCCGCCACCATCACCGGCATCGGCGTCAGGCGGGCCAGCACCTCGTGCAGCAGGCTCTCGCGGTCCGCACTGATATGGGTGACGACGACGTAGGCGAGGCCGCCGTCGAGACCGAGGCCGGCGAACAGCGTGTCGAGGGCCTCGATGCCCCCCGCGGAGGCGCCGATGCCGACGATGGGGAAGGGCGCTGCGTCGTCAGCCATCGGCAGGATCCACGGGACCGGGGAGTGGAGCCCGTCGGCGCTGCGGACGGCGTCGGCATGGTCCGGGGCGGCGGGAACGGGGTCTCACGGAGAAATGTCGTGGCCCGCGTCCGTCACCGGGTCAAGCCGCGCCCATGATGTCCCGCCTCACGATGTCCCGCGCGCGCGGGCCAGGATCTCGCGGGACCGCTGCGTGGTCGCCCGCGCCGCGCCGATCGCGTCCGCGATTTCCTGCGACAGCCGGCGCGCCCGGGTGGTCTGCTTCGGCCTGATCTGCCGCTGCGGGTCGCGCAGCCGCTCGGCGAAGGGGATCTCCATCAGGATCTCGCCGGCCTCGTTCGTGATTACGAACGCATACGGCATCGGGCTCAAGCCCTCGCGGATGAGGTCGATCGCCATGTCGGGAATCGACGCGCAGGCTTCGAGATAGGCGGTCTCGATATTCGGCATCGTCAGCCCGTCTTCGTCCGGGTCGAGGCCGGTGGGCGTACGCAAATGAAAGTAGAACAGGGGCACGGGCGCCTCACGAATGCGGCCGCGCCGTTCGGGTGGACCATCGCGTTCATAACGCCGGACGATACAATCCGGTCTCACATGCGTTAAGAGCGATTTGAACTGCGTCCATTGGCGCGGGTTGACCTGTGATGCGGAGGCTGCCGATGCTCAACCCTCTCATCGCAAAGCTCGAGCAGTTCACGCACCTGTCGGACATCGACCGGGCGGGGCTGCAGAACCTGGTCGCCGAACCGTTACGCTGCTACCGGCCGGGCACCGACATCGTGTCCGAGGGTGACGACCCGAAGGTCGTGCGCCTCGTCCTGGCCGGCTGGGCCTACCGCTACAAGCAGTTGCCGGACGGGCGCCGCCAGGTGGTGGCGCTGTTCCTGCCCGGCGACCTGTGCGACCACACCGTCTTCGTGCTGTCCGAGATGGATCATTCCATCGGCGCGCTCAGTGCCGTGACCCTGGTCGAGATCCAGCCCGCGACCTTCGAGACGTTGATGGCCGAGCATCCGCGCGTGACGCGGGCGCTGTGGTGGGAAGGGCTGGTGAGCGCCGCGGTACAGCGCGAGTGGATGCTGAACCTCGGCCGCCGCAGCGCCGGCGAGCGGCTGGCCCACGTGTTCTGCGAGGTGTTCTACCGCCTGCGCGGCATCGGGCTGACCCAGGGCACCACCTGCGACATGCCCCTGACGCAGACCGACCTCGCCGACCTGATCGGCATGACGCCGGTGCACGTCAACCGCGTGTTGCAGATGCTGCGCCGGCAGAGGCTGGTCGAGCTGAAGAGCCGTCGCCTGACCATCCCGGACCTGCCGACCCTGGAGAAGGCCGCGCTGTTCAACCCGAACTACCTGCACCTCGACCATGTCGGCGCCCGCTTCGACGCCGTGGGAGAGCACCCGGCCGCCGTCGCACGGTACGGGGCCTGACCGGCGGGCGGTCTCCGTGCTTGGCGGCCGGTGCGCGCGCTCCGTTGCCTGAGAGCGCTCGCCGCCGACGTGGAGACCGGTTCGGCGGCGAGCGCGCTGGATCACGGACCGAGAGCCGTTCCCGATCGCACCGTGATCGGGAACGGCTCCGGGATGTGGCGATCTTCGGGAGGGGCGCCGCTCAGCCCTCCTTGAACCCGTATTCCGGCGTGTCGTCGTCGTTGCCGTAATACTTGTACGGCAGGAACTTGCCCGACATCGTCAGCTTCACCCGGTCGCCCTTGTTGTTGGCCTCCCGGGCCATCTCCATGTTGAAGTCGATCGCCGACATGATGCCGTCGCCGAACTCCTCCTGGATCAGCTCCTTGAAGGTCGTGCCGTAGACCATCACCAGCTCGTAGAAGCGGTAGATCAGCGGGTCGGTGGGCGGCATCGCCGGGATCGAGCCCCGGTAGGGCGCTTCGTTGAGCATCCGCTCCTCGGCGACCGTCAGGCCGAACAGCTCGGCCGCCCGCTTGGCCTGGGCCTTGGGCAGCTTCATCTGGCCCATGCAGGCCGCCGTGATCAGGAACGGCGAGAGGCCGCCGATCGCCTCGTGGATATGGGCCCAGCTCCAGCCCTTCTCGCGTTTGATGTCGAGGAGCTTCTCGGTCAGGTCGGCGCGCTTCATGTCGGCTCCGTGTTCATGCGTTTGGCTGGTCCGGGTGAGGCCGCCGGTGAAGTGCGGCCTCACCCCACCCCAAGCGGGGTGCGTACCCAACCCGGAACCGATGAGGGGGGATTCGGTCGGGGTCGGACGCGGGACGCGGTCCGCGGCTTCGGCTGGGCCTGAACGCTGCGGAACCCGCGCAATAGCAAGACATGCGCCAGCCAATTCTTCGCGGATACCGCACAGCGCGGCGCGCCGGATCGCCGGGACGCGACGCGTCGGGCAAGCGTGGTTTCGATGCACCGGCCAGGCCGGAAGCGCGCCACGGGAGCCGGAAACGCTTGCATCCGCGGCCTGTTTTCGGACCATGCGCCCTTGGGTCTCGGAGGCGGGCTTTGGACGGGGACGATCGGGACGGACAGACGGCGGGCGCATCGGCGCCGCCGGCCCCCTGGGAATTCGTGCTGCCGGAGGAGACGGCCACGGAGGATCTCGGCCTGTTCCTGTCCGAGCTGTTGTGCCCTGGCGACGTCGTGGCGCTCTCGGGCGGCCTGGGCGGCGGCAAGACCACCCTGGCCCGGGCGGTGATCCGCGAGCTCGCCGGCGACCCGCGCCTGGAGGTGCCGAGCCCGACCTTCACGCTGATCCAGCCCTACGCCGCCCGCGACGGCCGGGCGATCGTCCACGCCGACCTCTACCGCCTGCGTGACCCCGACGAGCTGGTGGAGCTCGGCTTCGACGAGATGGCCGAGGACGCCATCACGCTGGTCGAGTGGCCCGACCGGATGCCCCCCCGCGACGGGCCGGTGCTCACCGTCGACCTGTCGCTCCGGGCCGAGTTCGGGCCCGAGGCCCGCCTGGCCCGGATCGACGGCAGCGGCGGCATGCGCGCCCGGCTCGACCGGGCCCGGGCGGTGCGCCGGCTCCTCGACCGCAGCGGCTGGGACCTGGCCGAGCGCACCCTGATGCAGGGCGACGCCTCGTCCCGCGCCTACGAGCGCCTGACCAAGCCCGACGGCACCAGCGCCGTGCTGATGATCGCCCCGCCCCGTCCCGACGGCCCCGCGGTGCGCGACGGAAAACCCTACAGCGCGATCGTGCACCTGGCCGAGAGCGTCCACGCCTTCGTGGCCCTCGACCGGGGCTTGCGGGCCCTGGGCTTCTCGGCGCCCAAGATCTACGGCGAGGACCTGGCCGAGGGCCTGCTGATCCTCGAGGATCTCGGCAGCGAGCCGGTGGTCGAGGCCGGGGCGCCGCGGCCCGAGCGCTACGCCGAGGCGGTGCGCCTGCTCGCCAAGCTCCACGCCACGCCGCTGCCGGCGGTGCTGCCGGTGGCGGACGGCATCGAGCACGTCCTGCCGTCCTACGACGAGGCGGCCCTGCTGTTCGAGGCGGAGCTGATGCCCGAATGGTACGTCCCGGCGATCCGGAACGCCGCGCTCTCGGAGGACGCCCGGGCCGAGTTCGTGGCCCTGTGGCGCGCGGCCCTGCAGAACGCGCGACCCGACCGCGCCACCTGGACCCTGCGCGACTACCACTCGCCGAACCTGATCTGGCTGCCCGAGCGCGATGGGCTGGAGCGGGTCGGGCTGATCGACTTCCAGGACGCCGTGATGGGCCATCCGGCCTACGACGTCGCCTCGCTGCTGCAGGATGCCCGGGTCGACACCAGCGCCGAGTTCGAGCTGCGGCTTCTGGGTCTCTACGCCCGCGAGCGCCGGGGCCGCGACCCGGCCTTCGATGTCGGGGCCTTCGCCACGGCGTACGCGCTGCTGGCCGCCCAGCGCGCCACCAAGATCCTCGGGATCTTCGCCCGGCTCGACCGGCGCGACGGCAAGCCCGGCTACCTCGCCCACCTGCCGCGGATCGAGGGCTATCTCACCCGCAACCTCGCCCACCCGGCGCTCGCCGAGCTGCGGGCCTGGCACGCGGCGCACCTGCCAGGCCTGGTCCCATCCGAGGAGGAGGCCTGAGCCCGCAGGGCTCCGCCCCGCACCCGCAAAAGGTCCAAGACCTTTTGAAGCCATGCCTTTTGAAACCATGACTTGCAACGCCTGATCCGGATCCCCGCATGAGCGAGCCCGCCCCCGCCGTCACCCGTGCGTTCGTGCTGGCCGCGGGCCTGGGCAAGCGCATGCGGCCGGTCACCGCCACGGTCCCGAAACCCCTGGTGGCGGTGGCCGGCAAGGCGCTCCTCGACCACGCCCTCGACCGCGCCGCCGAGGCCGGGATCGAGACCGCGATCGTCAACGTCCACTACCTGCCCGACCTGATCGAGGGGCACCTCGCCCGGCGCACCCAAGGGCCCGCCATCCAGGTCTCGGACGAGCGCGCCGCGCTGCTGGAGACCGGCGGCGGGATCCGCAAGGCGCTGCCGCTGCTGGGCGCCGCGCCGTTCGTGGTGCTGAACTCGGATTCGTTCTGGCTCGAGGGTCCGGCGCCCAACCTCCGCCGCCTGATCGACGCCTGGGACCCGCAGCGCATGGATGCCCTGCTGCTGGTCGCCCCCACCGCCACCAGCCTGGGCTACGACGGCGCCGGGGATTTCGTCATGGACGCGGACGACCGCCTGGAGCGCCGCGGCGCGCGCGCGGTCGCCCCGTTCATCTACGCGGGCGTGGCGATCCTGCAGCCCGGTCTCTTCGCCGACACCCCCGAGGGCGCCTTCTCGCTCAACCTGCTGTTCGACCGCGCGATCGCGGCAGGACGCCTGTCCGGCATGCGCCTCGACGGCCAGTGGCTCCATGTCGGCACCCCGGACGCGATCCGCGCCGCCGAGGAGCGCGTCCGGGCGAGCGCCAGCGTCCCGTAGCGCCGGCCGTTCCGCATTCGGCAGATCGGTCGCGTTGAACGGTGTCGCCAAACGGTCTTGCCAAACGGTCTTGCCAAGCCCGATCCGAGCCTCTAGAAGCCCCTTCACGCCGGCGGGCCAAGCCCCCGCCGCCGTGACAGGCGCCCGTAGCTCAGCTGGATAGAGCACCAGACTACGAATCTGGGGGTCAGAGGTTCGAATCCTTTCGGGCGCGCCATTCCTACGAAGTACAGGACGGATGCAGGGCCTAGCCCTTTCCCGTCGCAGACAACCAACCACCCTCAGGATCTGGCGTAGTGCCTGACAGGGAACGTCAGCGCGATCCCGTGTCCGTGCGATCCTCAGACGCCCAGCCGCGCCGGAGCGGCCGGGCCTATCTGTCGGTCAAGCGACCTGTTGTGCGGGTGACGCCAGACCCAGCTCGGCGCGGAACACGGCTTCCATCTCGCGCCGGATGCGGATGGCCTGATGGCTCGCATCGTAGGCCACGTCGCTCCAGCGGACCGGATGGCCGGCCGGGATGTCGTTGGTCAGGACGAGGTTGTGCGCCAGACCGATCGGCAGGGCGTCCTCCCGTAGGGAATCGGCCGTCGGCATCAGCGTGCCGTAGACCGTGAAGCCGCCCTCGCCGTCGAGGCGCTCGCCGGCCTTCAGGGCGCGCTTGGCGATGGCCGCCACGTCCCCGCGCCAGGCCCCGGTGGCGCCGGTGGCTTCGCCGCGCACCGCGATGGACGCCACCGAGATCCCGAGTTCCAGGCCGATCAGGTGGTAGGGCTTGTAGGTGGCGGCGTAGCGGCCGCTGGCGTCGGTCTTCAGCCCGTATTGCGCGAAGCATTCCTGCACGTAGCGGCTCGGCGCCTCGAACACCGCGAAGACGCCCCGGCGCAGGTCGCGGAACACCGGGCGCCCATCGCGCTCCAGCGACGACACCACCTCGACGGTGCCGCGCTCGGTCAGGATCCCGCCATCGGCCACCGGACGCAGGAGCGTGGGCAGGTCGTCGACCCCGCAGGCCGGGAAGGCCAGGCCGTCGCGCGGCGGGGTCAGCCCGCAGGCATTGGCCACCGCGGCCATCTCCAGGGCCGACTTGGTCCCGTCCAGGAAGGCGTTGAACATCTGCGCGTTGAAATCGCCGCCGGCGACCTGCTCGGCGCTGAAGCCGTAATGCCCCCAGACCGTGTCGGGGGTGGAGGCGTGGTAGGCCGGCAGGTACTTCGTGCCCTTGCCGGCGCAGACCACCTCCAGGCCGATCGTGCGCGCCCAGTCGACCAGCTCGGCGATGAGCGCCGGCTGGTCCCCCGAGGCCATGGAGTAGATCACACCGGCCTCCGCGGCGCGGCGGGCCAGGAGCGGGCCGGCGAGCACGTCGGCCTCGACGTTGACCATCACGATGTGCTTGCGGTGTTCGCAGGCCTTAAGGGCGTGGCGGATGCCGGCGGCCGGGCTGCCGGTGGCGTCGATCACGATGTCCAGGAACGGGCTGGCGATCAGGGCGTCGGCGTCGTCGCCGACGCAGGTCGCCCCGGTCCGCGCGGCCTCCTCCAGGGTCGGGGCCGCGAAGCGGGCCTCGTCCCAGCCCACCCGGTGCAGGGCCTGGCGCGCCCTGTCCGGCGACAGGTCGGCCACGGCGATCAGGTGGATGCCGGGCGTCCGGGGCGCCTGGGACAGGTACATCGAGCCGAACTTGCCGGCGCCGATCAGGCCGACGCGGACGGGGCGACCCTCGTCGGCGCGACGCTGCAGCTTGGCGAACAGGGACATGGCGCTCTCCCGGCGTTTCGCGGTCGGTCGGACCTCTCCGCCCGTGCCCGCCGCGTTTGTGGCGTCTTGCCGGTTCGGCATTATCATGCGCTTCCGCACCTGCCCATGCGGTGCACCTGCCCATGCGGCGACCCTGGCCCATGCGGCGACGAAGGGACGTTGCCGCCAGGTGGCACAGCCTAGCCGGCGACGCGGCTCTCCTGCTCCCGCTCGAGGAGCCATCGGCGGAACGCCCGGATCTTCTCCAGATCCCGGTCCCGGGCACGGGTGCAGATGAAGTGGAGGTCCCGGTACAGGCTCTTCAGGCGGCCTTCGCCGAGCCGTACCAGCTGCGCGGCGCCGAGTTCGGCCTGGGCGAACCGCAGGCTCTCCAGCGCCACCCCGAGCCCCTGGACCGCGGCGGAGATCACCAGGGCGCCGCGATCGAACGCCGCCCCGGGCGCCGAGGCCGGCGCCGGCAGGCCGTTGAGGGCGAACCAGTCCGGCCAGCGCACCGGGCTGAACGACGAGTCCAGCCGGGGGATGCGCGCGGCCGTGGCGGCCTCGACCGGACCGAGCGCCCGGGCGAGATCCGGCGTGCACAGGGCCGCGATCTCTTCCCGGCCGAGCGCCTCGACCGTCAATCCCGGGCCGGTCGGGGGGCTGCCATAGGCGATCAGGATGTCGATCTCTTCGTGTCGGGCGAGATCGACCGGCTCGGCGCCGCTGGAGAGGCGGATGCCGATGCCGGGATGCGCCGCCACGAAGGAGGGCAGCCGGGGCCCGAGCCACTTCGCCGCGAAGCTCGGCGTGCAATGCACCGCCAGCGACGAGGGCGACGGCGGGCTCAGCTCGGCGCAGAGCGCCTCGATGGAGTCGAAGGCCCGCGCGAGGCCGGCACACAGGCGCTCGCCGTCGGCGGTCAGGATGGCCCGGCGGTTGGCGCGCCGGAACAGGGCGCGTCCGAGAATGCGCTCCAGTGCGCGGACCTGATGGCTCACCGCCGAGGGCGTCAGGTGCAGTTCCTCGCTCGCCCGGGCGAAGCTGCCGAGACGCGCGGCCGCCTCGAAGGCCCGCAGCGCCGGAAAGCTCGGGATCTGCCGCATGCTGCAATCCGTGAAATGGATTCACGGAAATCGTGAAAAATCGTCGTTTGTCAACGACGGATGGTGGCACGATAGTGCCGATCGGGCTGCGAAGACGGCCGGGACGACAGCCAGACGCGCCGGGGCGGCCGGGGATACCCCGCCGTTCGGCATGGCCCCGGGCCGGACGCGGACGGTCCGCATTCCCGCTTCACCCGACGAGAGGACACGCCATGCTCGACGACCACGCCCACGACAGCGATGTCGCCATCGACCTGCCCCCCGACAGCGCCGGCCGCAAGCGGACCTCGATCTACCAGCCCGAGCAGGCAGGCCTGATCTTCCCGGAGATCCCCCGGTTCGCCAACCACGCCGAGGCACGGGAATACCGCAAGCAGCACCTCGTGGCGGCCTGCCGGGCCTTCGCGATGCACGGGTTCGATTACGGCTTCGCCGGGCACCTCACGATCCGCGATCCCGAGCGCCCGGACTTGTACTGGACCAACCCGATGTGCGTGCACTTCTCGCAGGTGCGGATGTCGAACCTGATCCTGGCCGACCACAAGGGCGACGTGGTCGAAGGACGCTACGCGATCAACCGCGCCGGCTTCGTGCTCCACGCCGCCGTGCACGACGAGCACCCCGACGTGATGGCGATGTGCCACGCGCACACGACCTACGGCACCGCCTGGTGCGCCACGGGCCGGCCGCTGGACATGATCAGCCAGGATGCGGCTGCCTTCTACGACAGCCACGCGGTGATCGGCGCCTCGGCCGGGGCGGTCGCGGTCGAGAAGGCGAGCGGCCTCTCGGTGGCCCAGCAGATCGGCCGCAACCGTGGGGTGCTGCACCAGAACCACGGCCTGCTCACCTGCAGCCGCCACAGCATCGACGACGCGGCGTTCTGGTTCATCGCCCTGGAGCGGGTCTGCAAGCAGCAACTCCTGATCGAGGCGACCGGGATCAAGCCACAGCTCCTGTCGGAGAAGACCGCCCGCTACAGCCGCGAGCATGTCGGCAGCGACTATATCGGCTGGCTGCACTTCCAGACCCTCTACAGCCACATCGCCGCGACGCAGCCCGACATGTTCGCGTGAGGTCGCGCCGGTACGAAGCCGGCCGCGAACGGGTCGCGGCTTTCCGAAAGGGCCGTCCGCAGGGCCGGCCCCTCCGCCGGCGACGCAAGATTTGCCTGTCGACAACCCATAGGGGCCGCAACCTTTCGGGTTCGGGAGCGGTCGTCTCCGCGGCGCGGTTCGACCGGGAGGCCGGCATGATGGGATTGGGCGTGTTCTGCGTGGCGGCCGGCACGGGCTTGGTCGCCGCGTCCCTGTGGGCGCCGCGATACCGGGCCTTGCTCGAAAGGATGGGCGGCTGCCTGTTCCTGGCCGGGCTGGGCTTTGCCGGGGCGGACCTGGCGCTGGCATCCTGATCCAGGGCGACGAAATGGACCGATGCATGGGGTCTTCAGAGCATGGGCTTTTCAGGGCATGGGGTTGCCAAGCTTGGCCATATAGGCCAGCTTGTACGTAAGTAATGCGTCCCGATTGGAACTGCCCAGGAGTGCCAATGCTGGTCAATCACGAGCGCCGCCTGCTCAATAAGGCCGCCGGTTCCGGCAACTCTCGGATCTCCATTGAGCGAAAGCCGAACGCATCCTGGCCCGGCGATCACAGCCGGCTCACGGCCCTCGAGAGTGTCGGCCACCTGGAGCGGATCGCGGTCGGCGACGGGCTCGCGACCTGGCAGATCACCGCGAGCGGGTTGACGCAGCTTCAGGCGTTCGTCGGCGGAGACGCGTGATGGCGTCGATCAAGATCCGCGCGACCGACGACGGCACCTTCGTGGTCTACCGCAACGGCGCGGCGGTCGCCTCCGGGTTAACCCGCCTCCAGGCCGAGCGCTGCGCGTCGGTCCTCGGCTGGATCGCACCGCATTCCTGAGCGGGCGCGGCGGTAAGGAACCGTTAACCCTGTCGCTCTACGCCCATTGCACCAGCCGATTGCTGGCCTTCCACGCCCATCCGATTTCGCCCCTCAACACGGATGGGCGTGGAAGCCGAATTCCGGTCAGAGCGCGCGCGCGTAGCCCGGGCGCAGGTCGATGGCCTGTGCGGTCGCCTGCGAAAGGCGCACCTCGGTCAGCGTGACCTCGGCCCCATCCTTCACGGCCTCCCGCACGATCTTGACCCCGCTGTCGGGATCGTCCGCGATCACGGCGTAGAACACCGTCAGCAGGCAGTCCGGGGTGTCCTCGTCCCGGCGGGCGACCTTCACGATGAAGGCGGTTTGGTTCGGCTCGATCATGGCAGGCGTTCAGATCCGTCCTGGGCCGCACGTCAGGCGACCGTCGCCGGGGGCGATATCGCGCCTCGGCGAGAGAAGAGGTACCCCGATCGGGGCCTGCCGCCCAGCCCGCATGGGGCAGTGCCGGCGGTCGCCGGACCGTCAGGCCGCGGTCAGACGCTTGGTGTTCGAGGCGACGTGCTCGCGGTAGCGTGCGATGACCGTCTCGGGCGAGCCGCCGAGCATGAGCGTCGTCATGGCCTCGCCTGCGGCCTCCACCTTCTCGGTCACCATGGAGTGTGCCTCGGCCATCCCCTCGCTGCCGCCCCAGGCGAGGCGGACGAGGCGCAGTTCGACCACGCGCTGGGCTTCGATCGCCAGCATCATCCACGAGAAGAAAGGATTGTACACGGCTCACTCCGAACCGCGACCGATGCGGCGGGGACTAAACTCGGCTGTCACCTTGAACGATCCACCGGCGGGACGCGGGTCCGACCCGCGTTACGGGCCGGGCCGCACCGCACCATGTTGGATCCGCGTTCAGATCACCCCCGCGCCAGCCGTTCGCGGATGAGGGTGTGGAGCGCGCGCAGGTCGTTGCCGAACTGCCGGATGCCCTCGGCGAGCTTTTCCGTGGCCATGGCGCTCTCGTTCATCTCCCAGCGGAACGAGAATTCGTCCGTCGCCGGCACCTCGGGCGGCTCGCCGTAGGATTCGGGCGACAGGGCGCGGGGGAGATCGCCCTCCGTCGCGGCCAGCTCCTCCAGCAGCTTCGGCGAAATGGTCAGCCGGTCGCAGCCCGCGAGCGCCTGGATCTGGCCGATGGTGCGGAACGAGGCACCCATCACGACGGTCTTGATCCCGCGCGCCTTGTAGGCGGCGTAGATCGCCCGCACCGACTGGACGCCCGGATCCTCCGCGGCCGTGAAGGTCTTCGCCTCGGCCTTGGCGTACCAATCGGTGATCCGCCCGACGAAGGGCGAGATCAGGAACACGCCGGCATCCGCGCAGGCCATGGCCTGGACCAGCGAGAACAGCAGGGTCAGGTTGCAGTCGACGCCCTCGCGCTGGAGCACGCGGGCCGCCTGGATCCCCTCCCAGGTCGAGGCGATCTTGATCAGCACCCGGTCGCGCGAGACGCCGCGCTCGTCGTAGGCGCGGATGATCGCCCGGGCCTTCTCCAGCGTCCGCTCGGTGTTGAACGAGAGGTTGGCGTCGACCTCGGTGGAGACGCGCCCCGGCACCAGCTTGGTCAACGCGACGCCCACCGATACGGCGAGCCGGTCGGCCACCGCTTGGACGACATCCTCGGTCTCGCCGCCCTGCGCCTTGCCCCAGGCCACCGCCTCGTCGACGATCGGGGCGAGGCCCTCCATGCCGGCGGCCTTCAGCAACAGCGACGGGTTGGTGGTGCAATCGATCGGCTTGAGCGTCTCGATGGCGCCGATGTCGCCGGTATCGGCGACCACCACGGTCATGGTGCGGAGTTGATCGAGCAGCGATGTCATCGTTCACCTCGTCGTTTGGCACAGCCGACGGTCGCGGACCGGGGCTCGCGGCCAAAGGCCCCGGCGCGCATCGTCCAGCGGGGTTCGCGTCGCCGCCGCCGGTGCGATACCGCTCCCGTCCCGGCGCGCTTCTTACCACACCGGACCGGGATCAGCCGACCGCCCGCCAGTCGCGCAGTGACAGGGACCACGCCTGTGCCTCGTGGTAGGCCACGGCCATGCGGCCGTGGCTGACGATCTTGGCCAGCATGACCGTGTCGCCCAACGCCGTGATCCGGATCACCGTCGGGCCGTAGCCGGCGTCGCCGATCAGGCAGGTCCCGACGCCCCAACCCTGCTCGCGGCAGATCTCCGCCGCGCACCGGTGGTCGTGCCGGGTCACGGATTGGCGCTGCGGGTCGCCGGCTGGGGATAGGACGGGTTGCCGCCCGGAACCGCGCTGCTGTTGGACGGCGAGGCCGTGCCGCCCGTGCCGTTCTCGCTGCCGGTGATCTGCTTGCGCGAGGCGTCCTGGCTCTTGCTGGCGTAATCGGGCGGGGAACTGGCGCCCTGCCAGGTCATCAGCCCGGCGAGCGCCGCGGCCATGAGCGCCACGCTGACGATCAAGACATACAGCGCAGGTTTGCCGCGCTTGCCCTGCCGGCCGTCCTGACCGGAGAGTTGTTCTGCCATTTCTGAACCTCGTTGACCCGCCGATGCGGCCGGCGGTTAGCAACAGGCCGCCCGCCGGATGGGTCCGCCCCTGTGGCTTTATGCACCGCCCGGGGTGGTCCGGCCTGTTCGGGCCCGGCGGTGACGTCCGGCAGCGGAGGGCCGCGGCACCCCCCATCGGGGGATCGGGCCGGCCTCGGAGCCGATCCGATGCATCGGACTGCAGCACGCCGGACATTGGCCCTGGTCGATAACAACTGCGTCAGTGATGCAGGCATACCAGTGAAAACAACGCAGGTGAGGGAACCTGCTTGTGCGCAACCCGTTTGTGCCCCGCTGCCGATAGGGCAGGGAGACCATGCGGGAGCGGAACGGATCGCGCAACAGGCATCGCCGGTCAACCGATCGTGCTGACGCGCCATTTCGTAGTGCCGGCTCGACCGGACACCGCAAAAATCAGAGGGAATACTTTCGCAGGAGCAGTATATTTATACCATTGATTGCGCCATTACGAAGCGCATCTGGTGGTTGGTCCCGGGTCATCTCGAACGCAGCAGGGCGCCCATGGCCAACCGAGCGAAGATACTGTCCCCCGACCATCTCAAGGCCTCGGTCAAGGAGGCCATCGGCAAGCTCACCGGCGATACCCAGGTCGAGGCAGAGGGCCGCCGGCAGAAGCGTGCGGCCCGGCCTCCGAAACAGGCCGAGCCGGGCACCGACTGACACAGGTTTCCAACCGGCGCTCCTCGCGGGCGCCATCCCCCGAAACACACCAACCCATCACCGGAGAACGACATGGTCGACATCGACAGGATCACGGGCGCCGCCAAGGATCTCGGCGGCAAGGTGCAGAGCGCGGTCGGCGACCTCACCGGCTCGAAGAGCGACTCGGTCGAAGGCCGGTTCCGCGAAGCGAGCGGGCAGGCCGAGAACCTCTACGGCCAGGCCAAGGACACGGTGCGACAGGCTGCCGGCCAAGCCTCCACCTACGTCGACGACGCCGCCGACTACGCCGAGGACGCCTACGAGCGCGGCGGCCACTACCTGCGCCGGGGAACCCGCGAGGTGAGCCATCAGGTCGCCGAGTACCCGCTCGCCTCCCTGCTGGTCGCCGGCCTGGTCGGCTTCGGCCTCGGCCTCCTCGTCAGCGCCAGCCGCGACTGAACCGCAGATCTCACTTCAACGACGACCGACGACCCGGAGTAGCAGCGTGACCACGATCCAGACCACCGTTCCACCCCTCGCCAGCCAGGCACAGGCCGATACCCGCGCCGTCCTGCTCAACCAGGTCTCCTGGGGCGCGATCTTCGCCGGCGCCACCACGGCCCTGGTCACCCAGGTGATCCTCAACCTGGTCGGCGCCGGCGTGGGGCTCTCGTCCTTCGGCCCCGTGGCCGCCGACAACCCGGCCGCCTCGACCGCCTCGATCGGCGCGGGCGTCTGGTTCGTCGCCTCGGGCATCGTCGCCTCGCTGATCGGCGGCGCCATCGCCGGGCGCCTGTCCGGCAGGCCGCTCGCGGGGACGGCGGGCCTGCACGGCCTGGTGTCCTGGGCGGTGACCACCCTGGTGGTGCTGTACCTGCTGACCTCGGCGGTCGGCGGCATCGTCGGCGGCGCGTTCAGCGGCGTGACCAGCACCCTGGGCGGGGCCGGCTCGCTCGTCGGCGGCACCGTGCAGACGGCCGCTCAGGCCGCCGCGCCGTCGCTGTCCAAGATCACGAACCCGCTCGACGGGATCGAGAGCACGGTCCGCCAGCAGGCCGCCGGCCAGGACCCGCAGGCCGCCCGTGACGCCGCCGTCGCCGCCGTGAAGGCGCTGTTCACCGGCGATCCGAGCCAGAAGGCCCAGGCCGAGGCCCGCGCGGCCGACGCCCTGGCCAAGGCCCAGAACATCCCGGTCGACCAGGCCAAGCAGCAGATCCAGGATTACGAGAAGCAGTACGACCAGGCGGTCGCCACCGCCAAGCAGAAGGCCGAGGCGGCGGCCGTGGCGGCCAAGTCCGCCGCCACGCAGGGCGCCTTCTACGCCGCCCTGGCGCTGATCCTCGGCGCGCTGGCCGCCTTCTTCGGCGGTCGCCTCGGCGCCCCGAAGGCCGAGACCCTGGTCGGCGCCTACGACGCCCGCCGCGCCTGATCCCCCTCGGTCCCCGCCCTCCCGGCGGGGACCTCGCCCGACCGGCACGAGCCGGCCACCCGCAGCACCCCGCAAGGAGACCTTCGATGAGCAGCACCACCGACAAGATCAAGGGCCTGGCCAACGAGGCCGTCGGCAACGTCAAGCAGGCCGCCGGCAACGTCACCGGCAACGACAAGCTCGTGGCCGAGGGCAAGGCCCAGGAGCTCAAGGGCGAAGCGCAGAAGACCGTCGGCGACGCCAAGGACGGCGCCAAGAACCTCGCCGACAAGATCACCGGCAAGCATTGAGCCCGAGCGGCGGGGCCGGCCAGCCCGGTCCCGCCCCGATCAACCGCGAAACCAGGAGAGCAGCATGAACCGCGACCAGATCCGTGGCGCGTCCCGGCACGTGAAGGGCCGGGCCCAGTCCACCCTCGGCGGCCTCACCGGCGATCCGGCCCGCCAGGTCCGCGGCGCCGTGAACCAGGTGGCCGGCGGGGCGCAATACGCCTACGGCCGCGCCCGCGACCGCGCCGAGGATCTCGCCGAGGACGGCCGCGACCTGGCCCACGCCGCCTACGAGCGGGCCGACGGCCTGATCGACGACGGCCGTCATCTCGCCCGCGAAGCCCGCCGCCGCGGTGAAGTCTACGGCCGCCAGGCGGTCCGCTACGCCGACGGCAACCGCACCAGCACGTTGCTCGGCCTCGCCGCCCTGGCCTTCGCGGCCGGCTGGCTCACCCGCCGCGGCCGCTGATCGCGCGTCCGATCCGGACACGTCGGACGCGTCTTTCCGCAACCGTCGGGCGGTCGTAGAGCATCGGCGACCGACATCGCCCGGCCTCCCCGGGGGGCCGGGCGCCGTCCTGTTGAGGCCCCGGGAGGGCGCGGCCGATGAGGCGGTTCGGAAAACTTCTCCTGCGTCCGGAGATCGTCTTCCTGGCGCTCGCCATCGGGCTCGGGCTTGCCGCCGCCGTCGCCTACTGGGCCTCGCGCGCCACAGTTCTGACGGTCGCGGTCGCCCCGCGCGACGGCACCGAGCCGGCGGTGATCCAGGCCTACGCGGAGGCCCTGGCGAAGCGGCACAAGGAAATTCGCCTCACGATCCTGCCCTTCGACGACGTGCGCGACAGCGCCGAGGCGCTTCGCGACGGTCGCGCCGACCTGGCGGTGGTCCGTCCCGATGTCGCGCTGCCGGATAACGGCCTGACGCTCGCGATCCTGCGCGATCAGGCCATGATCATCGCGTCGCCCGAGGCGTCCGGCATCACCAAGTTCCCCGACCTCGACCGCAAGCGCCTCGCCATCCTGGCCCACCGGGACGCCGACGAGACGCTGATCCGGTCGATGCTGGCGCATTACGGCCTGACCCTGGCCGGCCGGGACATCACTGGGCCGCTTCCGCCCCGACAGGTCGCCCTCGTGGAAGTCGGCGAGGCCGACCTCACCAACGCCCTGACCGGTAAGCAGGTCGATGCCGTCGTCTCGGTGATCGCCCCCACCGCCCCGACGGCGCAGCGCATCGTGGAGCGCGTCCAGGCGGCGAGCCGCAGCCGCAAGGTCGCGTTCGTGGACGTGGAGAATGCCGACGCCATCGTGGCCCGGATGCCGCGCCTCCAGATGGTCAGCATGCCGGCCGAGACCTTCGGGGGCAGTCCCAAGGTGCCGGAGGCGGACATCCACACGGTCGGGGCGTCCTACCGGCTCATGGCGCGCTCCAGCCTGCCCCGCTCCGTGGCGGCGGACGTGACCCAGCACCTGTTCGAGCTGCGCAGCGGCATGGCGAACGTCGCGCCGGCGGCCGACTACGTCCAGGCCCCCGCCTACGAGAGCACGGCCGGGGCCACCAGCGCGCGGCTGCCGATCCATCCGGGCGCGGTCGACTATTTCGAGCGCGAGCAGCAGAGCTTCGTGGAGCGCTACGAGACCTGGATCTACCTCGTCGCCTTCCTGGGCGGCGGCATCGGCTCGGCCTTCGCGTGGGTCGGGCAGCGCCTGTCCCGCCTGCGGCGCGAGCGGATCGAGGAGGCGACCGACCGGCTCCTGGCGATCCGGCAGGAGGTCCAGGACACGGAGGGGGGCGGCCGTACCGAGCCCGAGCGCCTCGCCGCTCTGGCCCGCGAGATCGACGACCTCGCCGGCGACATCGCCAAGCACGCCCTGGAGCGGCCGACCGAGGCCAGGACCCTGTCGGCGGCGGCCATCGCGATCGACGCGGCCCGCTCCACGGTCAAGCGCGCCCTCGCGGCCGGCCGCCACGCGGACGACGCCACCGACCTCGCAGGCCAACCCCTCACTTGCCAGACCCTGGCCTCCGGCCCCGGCACGTCGTGATCCGCCGGGCGATTGCGGACTTCAGGGCGCAGTCCGGCGGGCCCGTGCGGCGGCCCATTCCCGGTCGCGCTCGGCCTGCTCGGCGCGTTGAAGGGCGGCGTAGGCCTCCTGCTCGGCCCGTTCCCGTTTCCGCTTGAGTTCGGCCGAGGCGGCCGCCCGCTTCTTCCACGCGTCCGTCTCGGCCTTCTGGCGCCGCAATTCCTCGACCGTGATCGGCTTGACCGGCTCCTTCGGCTGCGTCCACGCGAAGGGCCGCCGCGGGGAGGGCGGCGGCCGGTGCGGCGGCTCCCGGGCGGCCGAGGGCTGGGACCCGCGCAAGGCCGCGGTCGCCTCGGCCAGCGTCAGGCCGGCGCCGGCCGCGATGCGCTCGGCGGCGGACCGCGCCGCCTCCCGCTCGCCCGCGGTCGCGCCCCGGGCCGCCAGGGCGAGGCACTTCTCGAAGCGGTCGCGCTCAGCCGGCGTCATGATGGGTCCCGGATCGGCAGGTTCGTCGGTGTCTTAGATCCTGCCGGCGGTCCTGTCCCGCGCGGTCCCGTCACCGGTTGTTCAGGAGCGCGCGCGCGAGGAGGTGCAGGGTCGCCCCGAGGCCGAGCGCGCAGGTCGAGACCACCAGCACCTGAAGGCCGCTGATGCCGGGCCGCGGGCCGAAGCTGTAGGCCAGCAGCGAGCCGCAGGAGCCGGCCGAGACGACGCCGGACGCGATGGTGTTGAGCCACGTCGCCGACAGGCGGCGCCGTTCATCGTTGATGTCGCCCATGGCCGGCTCCCGTGCGGGCGAATCCATGTTTATATTCATAACGCAGGAAATATTACCAGAAATTGCATCCGGTTGCAAGGCACCGATGCCATGGCGGCTTGGTCCGCGCTCCCCTGCGGCCCACTGCGCGCGCTCAGGCGGCCCCCGTCCGGCAGCGGGCATAGCCCCGGGAGATCAGCCGGCCCTGGAGAACCGCCCGTCGTTCGGCCTCGCCGAGATCGGTCAGGGCGTCCGTGATCGCCGCGACCAGAGCGGTCCAGGCGTCACCCCGGGCGGCACGATGATAGGCCAGCGCGATCGCCTCGGCCTCGCTCAGCCGAATCTCCACCGGCGGTTCGTGCGGGTTCGTGTGCATCGCCAATCCGTCCTGTTGAGAACATATAGCGAACAAAGCGCGGAAACCGCGGCGGTTCAACTCTTTCGCGCGCCCCGCCGGCGATTGCGGTGGAGGGCTGTTGATCGATGCCGGAAAGTCCAGCCGCGGCGCGGCCTTACGGCGTCCGCCCCCGGGCGGCTCAGCCGGCCGAGATCGGCAGCAGCAGGGTGACGGTGGTTCCGCGCCCGGGCTCGGACTGGAGCTGCAGGTCGCCCGACCAGCCGAGCACCATGCTTCGGACGATCGCGAGCCCGAGGCCGGTGCCCTGGCCGCTCGCCTTGGTGGTGAAATACGGGTCCAGCGCGCGCGCCGCGACGTCGGCCGACATCCCGTGCCCGTCGTCGATCACCCGGAGCCGCATCCGCGGCCGCGATCCGGCGCCGGCCCAGTCGCCGCCGACCCGGTCGACTTCGACCCGATCGACCGCGACCCGCATGTCCGTCGCGCCGGCCTGCACGGCGTTCTGGAGCAGGTTCAGCAGGATCTGGGTCAACTCGCCCTGGAGGGCCAAGACTTCGGTGTCGCGGTCCCGGATCACGACCGCGAACGGCTCGCGCAGCATCGGCCGGATGAAGGTGCAGGACGTCGCCACGGCGGCCCCGAAGGCGAGGCTCTGGGGCGCGATCGTCTCCCGCCGGACATAGCCCAGGATGCCCTGGATGACGCCGACCGCCTGGATCGCGCAGGCCTCGACGGTCTCGAGGTCGGCGCGCTCGGGCGGCCGCCCCTCGGTCAGGTCGGCCAGCATGAGCTCGGTCATCCCGCGCACCGGCTGGAGCAGGTTGTTCAGCTCGTGCGCCACCGACCCGACGAACTGGCCGAGCGTCTCCAGCCGCTGCCGGTCCCGCTCGGTCCGATCGCGCTCCTGCTGCCGATGCTGCTCGAGCAGGTCGATCTTGGTCCGGTACGCCACCGCGGCCGAGACCATCAAGGCGCTCAGGCAGGCCGACATGCGCCGGATGATCTCCGGCTGGTTGATCGGCACGCCCCGGTCGGACAGCGCCAGCGCCGCGCCCTCATGCAGGCCGGCGATCTCGTCGAGGGATATGTCGTCGGTGATCGCCAGGCGGCCGAGTTCCTCGATGTCGAGGAGCGGGGCCTCGGCGGCCGTGGCGACGTAGCGCGCCATGCCGTCGGTGTAGCGCCGCAGGAGGTGTTCCATCCGGCCTCACCCCCGGAAGGCGACGCACAGGACGCCGCAATCGTCGCTCGCGCGTCCGTGGCTGGCCATCAGGTCCGCGGCGAGCCGCTCCGGATCGCCGCGCAGGGAGGGCGGATCGGCCTCCAGGTCCACTGGCCGGAGGCCGTCGGTCCACAGAACCAGGATGTCGGCGGGGACGAACGGCACGACGAGGGGTTTGAGCGGGCGCAGGCCAGCCCCGACGATCCCCGGCATGCCGTCGAACCGGAGCGTCCGCTTGGCGAACAGGGCGCCCTGGATGTTGCCGACCGCCGCCGTCGTGATGGTCCCGGCGGCGGGGTCGATCCGCACCAAGGCCGCGGCGGCGCCGCGGGTGTGGCGCATGGCGCGGTCGGCGGTGGCGAGCCGCTGCGTCGGCTCGACGCCCACCTGTCCCTCGACCAGGGCGAGCAGGCTCCGGGCGGCATGGTGGGCGTCCGGCCCGTGGCCCAGGCCGTCGACGATGCAGGCCAGCGTGGCGTCCCCCTCCTGCCACCACGCGACCATGTCGCCGCACGCAGTCTCGCCGGGATAGGTCCGGGTCACCGCGGCGATCACGGGGGTCGGGATCTGCGGACGCGCGCTCATGGCCGCCGCACCAGGCAGACGATCCGGGTTCCTTCCCCGACATGCGACGTGATGGCGAAGGCGTCAACCAGGCGGCGCGTCCCCGGGAGGCCGCAGCCCAGGCCGCCGCGGGTCGAGTAGCCGTCCTCCATGGCCAGCGTCAGGTCGCGGATCCCCGGGCCGTCATCCTCGGCGACCAGCTCGATCACGGCCGCCCCGGTCGCATCCTGCGCGGTCAGCCGGATCAGGCCGCCGCGGTCGGTGTGGAGGACGAGGTTCATCGCGAGTTCGGAGACCGCCGTCGCCAGGCCGTGCGCCCGCACGGTGGTGAAGCCGTGCCGCAGCGCGAGCCGGCGGGCCTCCTGCCGCGCTTCGGCGGCGTCGATCTCGCTCGTCACCCTGACGGTCACCACGTCCGGCTCCGGACTCATCGGCGCCTCGTCATCCCGGTCCGGACCAGCGTGCGGCCCGGACGGGTCTCGATCGTCATGTCGTCCATCAGCTTGTGCACGGCGGCGAGGCCGAGCCCGAGGCCGCCCCCGGTGGAGTATCCGCGCGTCATCGCGCCGGTGATGTCGGCGATCCCGGGGCCCTGATCCTCGACCTCGATCACGATGCTCCGCTCGTGGGCGGTCACCCGGGTCAGCACGCGGCACGCGCCGCCGCCGGCATACGTCAGGGTGTTGCGGGTGAGTTCGGAGACGACCGTGGCCAGGCGGGTCTGGTCGACGGTGCCGAACCCGATCGCCGCCGCGGCCGCGCGGCTCGCCTGGCGGGCCCGCAGGATGTCGTCCTGGCCCCGGATGTCGACGACCGCGCACGTCGCGGTGCCGGACACCTCCGGCTCCGGTCCGTCGCGATCAGGCGGCCGGGACTTCGTCATGGCGACCTCCGCGGGACGCCACCATCCGACCGACCTTGGCCACGCCGCCCTCGAGATCGAAGGCGGTCTCCATGTCGATCATGCCCCGGCCCATCTCCACGAGGGTCAGGGCCACGGCGGGCTGCATCCCGGCCAGGACCGCGACCCCGCCCATGATCTTCACCATCTTGGCCGTCTCCGAC
Organism: Methylobacterium sp. CM6246; assembly: GCF_054818005.1. Lineage (NCBI taxonomy): Bacteria > Pseudomonadati > Pseudomonadota > Alphaproteobacteria > Hyphomicrobiales > Methylobacteriaceae > Methylobacterium > Methylobacterium sp. CM6246. The sequence continues at coordinate 475,043 of NZ_JBTXKY010000001.1, read as the reverse complement.
AGGATCCGGGCCATGTAGGAATCCACCACGTCCGCGGCCGTGATGTCGATGACGAGACCGTCGGCCTTCCCGGCCTGGATCAGCGCGAGGGCGTCGATCTGGAGGTCCATCACCTGCTGGTCCGTCAGGTCGGCCGGCAGGGAAGTCAGGAGGACGCGGCCGAGCCGGAGAATGGGGACGCGCATCAGAGCATCGTCTCGATCGGGCCCTTGGCATTCTCGCCGAGGAGCCGGAAGGCTTCGGCCAGGCCGGCCCGCAGGGTCCCCCGGGTGATCATGCTCGACAGGTCCACGTCGAGCTTCACGAGGGTCTGCGCCGCGTCCGGACTGATGCCGGTGACGATCACCCGGGAGCCGAGCAGGCGCGCGGCCTCGACGGTCTTGGTCAGGTGCAGGGCGACGCGGCTGTCGATCAGCGGCACGCCGGTCACGTCGAGGATCGCGATATGCGCCTCCTCGCGGGCGAGCGCCTCCAGCAGCCACTCCATCACCTGCCGGGCCCGCTGCGTGTCGATGATCCCGACGAGCGGCATCAGGATGATGTGGCGCCAGATCGGCAGGGCCGGGGTCGCCAGGTCGAGGAGGGCCCGGCCCTGGCGCTTGATGATCTCCTCGCGGGTCTCGACGAAGGTCGCGAAGGTGATGAGGGCCAGCTTGTCCACCGCCGCGTCCAAGGCGGCGCGCGCCTGGTCCGGCTCGGCGATCCCGTCGCCGGCCTGGCGGTTGAGCAGCGCGCCCGCGATCGTCTTCAGCGCCAGGATCAGCTCGGCGGTCTCCATCGGCGTCAGGCCGTCCCGGGCGCAGGCCGCGCTGATGGTGGCGGCCTGTTGCTCGACGGTTCTGAAGGCTGCTCCGGCGCCCTCGCCCTCGCTGGCGAGGAAGTAGGCCGTGAGCTTCTCGACCAGTGTGCCCAGTTCGAGCTTGAGCAGCTGCAGCGAGGCCGGCTGGGCCGCCGGGGCGGCGTCGCGCAGGTGCGCGAGCCACGCGTCCAGCACGCCTGCCCGATTCTGGAGGAGGATTTGTCCGACGCCGTACATAAGTTCGGTCACTCCTTGGCGGCCGATGGCGCGAGGGCGGAGACGGCGGCCAGGAGCTCCCGCATGCCCACCGACTTCATGAGCACGCGGTCGGCTCCGACGCGCGCGGCCTCCTCCATCGAGAAGAGCTGCGGCGCCCGCGGGGCGCCGCCGGTGATCGCGATGATCGGCAGGCCGGGCCGGTTCGCCTTGACCCAGCCGATCAGCGTCAGGCCGTCCCGGCCGGGCATCCACAGGTCGGTGACGAGGAGGTCGAACGGCCGGCCGGCCAGCAGCGTCTCCGCCTCGGCGGCGGAGCTGCATTCCTCGACCCGGTGCTGACCGCGCTCGAGAAACCGCCGGACCGTCATCCTGACGACCGGAACGTCATCCGTCAGGAGGATCGATGCCATCGATCAATCCTCCTGGCGTGTCTGTGGGAATTGCGCATCGAAAGACCTGATTACAGGACGTATGCGCGTTAGTAATATTGGGATGTCACTAATTCCTAAAACAATTCGATATCGTTCATCGCATTGACGTCTCTTTTGGGAGGAGATGGTCCTTCTGAGAGCGCGATGTCTGCAAAAGACTTAACGTCGGGCCAAGATTTCGTCAAGGGATTCGATAGATCCAGCGCCTGGAGATGCGTGCGCGCCGCGGCAAAAATACCTTCGAGATGCTGAAGACGCTGCCGCGTGACGTCCTGAAACTGAATCGAGCCGATCAGCCGCACGATCGGCTGCGCGATGCGGGTGCTCTCCTCCTGGACCTTCACCAGCGTGTCGCGCTGATGGGCGACCAGGCGCTCCATGTTCTCGGTCAGGCTGGCGATCGCCGCGGCGATCTTCATCAATTCCCCGCGCTCGTCCTCGACGCGGTCCGTCACCAGGGTGGAGAAATTCTCCCGGATGGATTCGCGTAAGGAGGCGAGGTCCCGGGCGATCCGGGTCGCGGTGTCGGCCGAGGCGCTCGAGAGTTCCTTGACCTCCCTGGCGACCACGGCGAAGCCCGCGCCGGCCGCCTCGGCCCGGGCCGCCTCGATGGTGGCGTTCAGGGCGAGCAGGTTGGTCTGGCGGGCGATGGACTGCACGCCGTCGGTGGCCCGGGTCAGCTGCGCGGTGGCGACGTCGAGCTCGTCGAGCCGCTGCCGGCACTCCGCCATGTCCTGATCGCGCCGGACCAGGAAGTCGCCGATCAGCTGGCGGTTCGTGGTGAGCTGCTGGTCGGTCTGGTCCACGATCTCGATCACCCGGGCGTTGGAGCCGGACAGGTCGAGGAAGGACAGCAGCTCGGTCATCGCGCCGTCGACCTCCCGCAGGCTGGTCATGATGTCGTAGGCGGCGGCCTCGGTCTCGACGGTGACCGAGGCGGTGTCGGTGGCGGCGCGTTCGAACAGGCGGTCGTAGACCGCGAGGTGTTCGGCCAGGGTGGCCTGGATCTCCGCGGGGTCCGCCCCGTCCCGCCCGGCGGGCCCATCCCGCCGATCCTCCGGGGGCGCCGCCGCCGCCGCCGGCATGGTCTACTGAGACCCGTGCGCCTCCGGGCCGGCCGGCGGGCGTGCCGCAGCCTCGGCCCGGGCCGCGGCCCAACCGGTTCCCCAACTGGCTGCCCAGCTGGCTGCCCAACTGGCTGCCCATGTCGCCGCGAAGCCGACCGCCGCGATGGCGGCGACGCCCGGCACGGGGCCGAACGCGGCCGTGCCGACGGCGGCGAGCGCCACGGCGGCCAGCACCGCGCAGAGCGGGCCGAGCCATCGGATCGCGCGCGGCGGCATCGCACAGGCCATGGTCAGGCTCCGGGGACGAGCTGGCGGATCACCTTGAGCAGGGCTTCCGGATCCACCGGCTTGACGATCCAGCCCGTGGCGCCCGCCGACTTGGCCTCGTTGCGCTTGTCCTGCTGGGACTCGGTGGTCAGCATCAGGATCGGGATGAACTGCAGGCCCGGGAGCTTGCGCACCCGGCGGATGAGGTCGATGCCGTTCATCGCCCCCATGTTCAGGTCGGTGATCAGCAGGTTCGGCTTGGTGCCCGCCTGCAGGGTCTCCAGGGCCTGTTCGCCGCTGGCAGCCTTCACGACGCCGAGCCCGGCCTTGCCCAGGATGCCCTCGATGCTCATCAGCATCGTGGGGGAATCGTCAACAATCATGATCGTCGTAGCCAACACGGTCTCCTAGGGTGCTGCGTGGGGTGCGGGCGCCGCCTCGGCCTGCCAGAATGCGGTCAGCTCGTCGGCCAGCACGCTGTAATCGGCCGCGCCGCGGCTGGACGGGGCGTAGTCCCGGATCGGTTTGCGGACGGCGAACGCCTCCGCCAGGCGGATGTCAGTCCGGATCCCGGTGAGCACGCGCTCGATTCCGAATTCCCGGGCGATCTCCTGCATGGTCTCGCGGTGGTGATTGGTGTGCACGTTCAGCATCACCGGCAGCAGGCCGACCACCGTCAGGTCACTGTTCACCGTGGTGGCGATGCGGAAGAACAGCCGCGCCAGCTGCCGCACCCCCTCGGCCGACAGGGCGTGCGGAATCATCGGGACGAGCACGCCGTCGGCCGCCGCCAGGGCGTTGACCAGGATCATGTCCAGCGAGGGCGGCGTGTCGACGATCACGAGGTCGAAGCGCGCCCCGATCTCCGGCGCGCGCAGGCAGCGCTGCAGGGCCGAGACGCTGCGGTCCACGGCCGTGGTGCCGTCGAACAGCTGGTCGGCGGGGGCGACCGACACGCCCGCGAAGGCGGTCGGCCGGATGGCATCCTGCAGGTCGAAGGCCGGGTCCGTGAAGATGTGGTGGGCGGTCGGGGCATCGCGCTCCGGCACGATGCCGAAGCCGAGGCCGGCATGGCCCTGGGTGTCGAGGTCGACCAGCAGGGTACGCCGGCCGCGGGCGCCGCATTCCGCGGCCAGGTTGACCGAGGTCGTCGACTTGCCGCTGCCGCCCTTCCGGTTCGAGATGGCCAGGATCCTGGTCAAGCGGCCGCTCCGGGCGCAGGCGGGGCGGCCTCCGCGGCCCCTTGTAGGAACGGCATCACGACCCCGGCCAGCGCCGGGTCGGCGGGCGGCGTGAGGGCGGCCGGCCGCGCTGCGGCCAGGACCTGCAGGATCGCGGCGTGGAGCCCGAGGCACTTGGTCAGCACGACCTTGTGGGGGCCCGGCTTGCGCAGGGCCTCCAGCAGCGGCAGGGCCTCCTCGACGGTGCAGTGCCCTTCGAGATGGACGATCTTGCGGGCGATCCGGATGCCCATCACAGCAACTCCCTGAGATCGAGGACCAGGAGGACCCGGCCGTCCCCCAGCAGCGTGGTGCCGGCATAGCCGCCGATGCCGGCCAGGACGCCCTCCAGGGGCTTCAGGATCACGTCCATCCCCTCCCGGAAGTTGTCGATGATCAGCCCGACCCGTCGGCCGCTGACGTGGCAGACCAGGACGGCGGCGTCGTCCTCACCCTGGGATTGCTGCTGCTGTTGCTCGGGCAGGTGCAGCAGGCGCGACAGCTGCAGCAGGGGGATGATCGTCTCGCGCAGCACGAAGGTCTCGGCCTTCTTGATCCTGCGGATGCGCGCGCGCGGCACCCGCACGGTCTCGACGATCATGTCCATCGGCACGCCGTAGAGGCTGCCGGCGGCCTCCACGATCATGATCCGGGTGACCGCCATGCTGAGCGGCAGGGCCAGGCGCGTCGCCGTCCCCTCGCCGAGGCGGGAACTCACCGAGACCTGAACGCCGAGCTTCTCCACGGTGGTCAGCACCACGTCCATGCCGACCCCGCGGCCGGACAGGTCCGAGATCTCCGCCGCCGTCGAGAAGCCCGGGCGGTAGATCAGGTTGATCGCCTCCTGGTCGGACAGGCGGTCCGCCTCCTCCTGGCCGACCACGCCCTTGGCGACGGCGGCGCTGCGGATCCGCGCCGGATCGATGCCGCGGCCGTTGTCCTGGACCTCGATGACGACGCTGTCGGCCTCCTGGCGGGCCTTGAGCAGGATCCGGGCGGTCGCCGACTTGCCCGCCGCCCGGCGCTCGTCCGGGGTTTCGATACCGTGATCGAGGGAGTTGCGGACGATGTGCAGCAGCGGGTCGCCCAGCGCCTCGACGATGGTCTTGTCGGCGGCCGTGTCCTCGCCTTCGAGGACGAGGTCGATCCGCTTGCCGAGCTTGCGCGCGAGGTCCCGCACCAGCCGGGGGAAGCGGTCGAAGATCTCGGCCACCGGCAGCATGCGGACCTGCATGATCGCGCCCTGCATCTCCTGGGCGAGCCGGTCGATGACCGCGTACTGCTCCTTGATCTCGCGGGACATCTCGCGCGAGGCGTAGGTCTCCTCCGCCCGCTTGGCGAGGAACGGCAGGGCGTTCTTCGAGACGACGAGTTCGCCGATCAGGTTCATCAGCAGGTCGATCTTGGCCTGATCGACCTTCAGGGATTTCGCGGCGATGCGCCCCTCGGGCTCCTTGCCGGCGGCGGCTGCGACCGGCGCGGCCTCCTCGGCGAAGGTCTGCGGCAGCGTCCCGGCAAGGTCCGGCGCGGCCTCGGCGCGCTGGAGCGGGGCGCCGGCCAGCACAGCCGAGAGGGCGTCGAGCACGGGCGCGACCGAGCGGGACGCCCGGGCCTCCGCCAGGGCCGCCTGGACCGCGGCGCGGTCGGCGTCGCGGCCGAGGCTCAGGAGCACGTTCCCCACCACGGTGCCGACCGAGGCGAGGCGTTCCGCGTCGTAGCCGGTGCGCTCCAGGATCCGATGCTGGCTCGCCAGGACGGAGCGGGCGAGGTCTTGCCGTGGATCGGCGGCTTGCGCGGCCGGCTTTGGCGTCGGCTCGGGCGCCGGCGCGGCCGGCGCGGGGAGGGCCGGAGCCGGATCGAGCCGGCCCGAGCCGGCGGCCGCCACGAGGGCCGCCACGAGACCCGCATCGGGCGATCCCGCCGACAGGGCGGCGTCGAGCCAGTCCAGCGCCTGCCGCCGCCACAGCATCGGCCCGGCGACGCTGCGCAGCGCCCCCACGGCCTTGCGCAGGTCGTCGTGGCGCCCGGCGGCCAGGAACCCCGAGGCCGCCTCGCGAAAGTCGTCCCAGATCGGACCGTCGCTGGCCGCGCCGTCGATCCGCACCAGGTCCCGGGGCCGCACGGCCGCGATGGTGACCTGGTCCAGCTCGTAGCGCAGCGCCTGCTCGATCTCGGGCCGGGGCGCCGTACTCAGCAGGGCGAAGTGCAGGTTGCACTGGTAGGGGTCGAGATCTTCCAGCGGACCCCACGGCTCGGTCGCCGCGATGTCGAGGGCGAGCGCGTCCGGCACCTGCTGGATCGTCAGCAGGGGGTCGGTGCCGTTGAAGAAGCAGCCCGGCTCCGGCGTGTAGCGGACCAGATGCACGGCCTGGCCGCCGCAGGCGCGGCGGAACGCGTCCAGGCAGGCGGCGGCCGGCAGGCGGGCGAGAAGCGCCGGCGGCACCGTCGCGACCGCTCCGGCGGGTGCCGGATCGGCCTCCTGCCGCGCGTCCGCCGCCGGCGCCCCCGCGTCGTCCTGCGATCCCAGGCGCTGACGCAGCTGCGTCGCCATCCGGTGCGCCACCCCGTCGGCATCCGCCGGCAAGGCCGCGCGCCGCTCGAGCGAGTCGATCCACTGGCCGACCTGGTCCAGGCTGTCGAGCAGCATGTCGATCAGCGCGGAGTCGATCTGGAGCGCGTCGGACCGGACCTCCCCGAGGAGATCCTCGGCGGCGTGGACCAGCCGGGTCAGGGCCATGGCGTCGAACAGGCCGGACGAACCCTTGATCGTATGGACCGCCCGGAACACCTCGTTGATCGCGGTCTCGTCCGTCGGGTTCCGCTCCAGCTTCAGCAGACCGCTGGCCGAGACCTGCAGCAGCTCGCGCGCCTCCGGGATGAACCGAGCCAGCAGGGGGTTGGTCATGGCTGCGCGCCCGTCAGCAGGCGCGCGGTCTCGACCAGCAGCACGGGATCGGCCGGCTTGACGATGTAGAAGTTGGCGCCGACCTCGTAGGCCCGGCTCGCATCCGCGTCCTGGGCCTCGGTGCTGATCGTGACCACCGGGGTCGCCTGGAGCGACGGCTCGCGCCGGATCCGGGACACCAGCTCGTAGCCGTCCATCTTGGGCATGTTGATGTCGACGATCATCAGGTCGTAGCCGCCGAGCAGCGCCTTCTCCAGGCCCTCGACCCCGTTGGTGGCCTCCTCGACCACGAACCCGGCCCGGCCGAGCACGTCCTGGTAGAACATCCGCATCGTGATGCCGTCTTCGACGACAAGTATTCGTTTCCCGGACATGCCCGTCTCAATCCTGTTCGATCGGTCTTTGGTAGACGATCGTGTCGCCGAACTTGCGCGGCAGGAACATCGACGACATGCGGCTCATGCTCTCCGAATGGCCCAGGCAGATGAACCCGCCCGGGATCAGGCATTCGTAGAGCGCCTCGACCGCGGCGCGTCGGGACGTGTCGTCGAAGTAGATCAGCAGGTTCCGACAGAAGATCACGTCCATCGCGCGATAGCGGTGCATGTGGATCGGGTCGGACAGGTTGGCGATCGAGAACTCGATGGAGCTGCGCAGCTCCTCGTGGATCTCGAACTGGTCGTCGCCGAGACGGCGGAAATACTTCTTGCGCAGCTCCGGCGACAACCGCTGCAGGGAGCGGTTGCCGTAGATCCCCTTGCGGGCATCGGCCAGCACCCGGGAATCGATGTCCGACCCGGTGATCTCGATGGCGAACTCGTCCGCCCGCGACCAGTGTTCGAGGATCTGGATCGCGATCGAGTAGGGCTCCTCCCCGGTCGAGCAGGGCATCGACCAGATCCGCAGCGTCGCGCCGGGCCGGCGCGTCCGGGTGATCTCGGGCAGGATGCCCCGAACCAGGGCATCGAACTGATAGTCCTCGCGGAAGAAGTAGGTCTCGTTGACCGTCATCAGGTTGACGAGATGCTGCAGCTCCTCCCCCGACGCCTGGAAGCGCAGCAGGGTGAAGTAGGCCTTGAAGCTGTCGCTGCCGGTCTTGGCGATCCGCTCCAGGAGTCGCTTCTCGACGAAATACTCCTTCTTGCCGCTGAACGAGATGCCCGTGCGGCGATAGAAATACTCGTAGAACTTCTCGTACTCGTCCTCGCTGATCTGGATCGCCGAGGCGGTCTGCCCGAGGGAACGGGAGGATTGCATCATGCGCCTCCGATCCGGCGGATCGCCGCGGCGGCCGCGAAGCGGATGAACGGCACCTCCGGGAAGCGCGCGGCCAGGGCCTGGAGCGGCGCGACGGCGGCCTCGTTGCCGATCTCCGCGAGGCCGTCCACCGCCGCCGCGCAGACGTTGATGTGGGGATCGTGCGCCACGACCTCGGCCAGCCAGTCCGGCGCCTTCGGGTGCGGCAGCAGGCTCAGCATGTTGACCGTCAGGATGCGGACGTCGCTGTCGGGATCGGCCAGCAGGTCGGCGACGTGCGGCTCGACCTCGGCGGGCATCTCCTGGAGCACCTCGATCGCGGCGTTGCGCAGCCCGCTGTCCTCGCTGCGGAGCAAGGGCAGCAGGCCCTCCACCACCGCGGGGGACTTGAGGCGGATCAGCGTCGTCAGGATCACGGCGCGGACGCTGGCGGCGGGCTCGCGGCCGAGATGCGCGCACAGCAGCGGCCCGGCCTCCGGGAAGGCGCCGAGTTCGCGGGCGGCCCGGCGCCGCTCGCCGCTCGCCGCTTTCCGGCGAGGCGAGGGCGGCCGTGAGCGCGTCGAGATCCGCGTGCGGCGGCGCCTCGGCGTCGGGCTTCGGCAGGATCGGTTTCTTAAGGGCCACGGCGGCGTTCCCCGGCTCGAGCGCCGGCTTCCGGGGCACGGAGCCACCCGACGAGCTGCTCTGCGATCGCGTCGCTCGGCAGGACCAGGCTGGCCCCGCCGCGCTTGATGAGTTCGTGCGGCATGCCGAAGACGATGCTGGTGTCCTCGTCCTGCGCGATGGTCATGCCGCCGCCGGCCCGCACCCGGGCCATGGCCTCGGCGCCGTCGTCGCCCATGCCGGTGAGCTGCACGGCGATCAGCCGGTTGGCCGGGAGATGCGCGAGCGCGCTCTCGACCATGCGGGCGACGCTGGGATGCCAGATATGCTCGTTGCTCTGCGGCAGCGGCGTCGCCGAGTAGCCGGTGCCCCGGCGGGTGACGACGAGGTCGGCATCCCCCTTGGCGATGTAGACCGTGCCGGGCTCGATCGGCATCTGCCGGGCGACCTCCACCACCGAGACGGCGCAGAGGTCGTTCAGCCGGCGGGCGAAGACGCCGGTGAAGCTGCTCGGCATGTGTTGCGCGACCAGGACCGGCCAGGGGAAATCCTTCGGCAGGCGGGGCAGGATCTCCTCCAGCACTCCGGGCCCCCCCGTGGACACGCCCACCAGCACCAACCCGGTCGGCCCCCCGCGCGCGAAGGAGACCCGGGGCGGCGGCTCCGGTGTGGCGCGCCGGCGCTGGGCGGCCAGGCGCCCGCGCAGGCCGGTGCTGCGGCGGACCCGGGTGGTCGCGGCGCTGCGGATTTTCATCAGGAGTTCGCGGTGGATCCGGTCGATCGACAGGGAGATCGTGCCGCCGGGCTTCTGCACGAAGTCCACCGCCCCGAGGCTCAGCGCCTGCAGGGTCGTCTCGGCACCTTGCTCGGTCAGCGACGAGACCATCACCACCGGCCGCGGATCCTCGCTCATGATCCGCGACAGGCAGGTGATCCCGTCCATCTCGGGCATGTTGACGTCGAGGGTGATCACGTGCGGATCGAAGGTCCGCAGCGCCTCCAGGACCTCGAGGCCGTTGCGGGCCGTCTGAACCGTGAAGCCGCCCGCCGACTCGAGGAGCTGCGTGAGGTGCCTGCGCATCAACGCGGAATCATCGGCCACGAGGGCTCGGATCATGCGGGGTCTCGCCAGGGTGACGGGATGAGGGGGCGTCGGGCCGAGCCGGGGCCCGGACCCGCGCTCAATGGGTGCTGAGCCGGACGGCGGCGGCTTCCTGGGTGTCCAGGAGCTGCATCGTGTCGAGCAGCAGCACCATGCGCTTCTGGCTCTCCAGGTTGGCGACCCGGCGGATCAGGCGCGTCTGCGTGTCCGAGAGGTTGGGCGCGTCGCCGATCGCCTTGGCCGAGATCCGCATCACCTCCGAGACCGAATCGACGATGAAGCCGGTCTGGACGCCGCGGACGGTGAAGACCATGATCCGCTGGCGGTCGTTGCGCTCCGCCTCGGCGAGGTTGAAGCGGCGGCGCTGGTCCACCACCGGCAGCACGATGCCGCGCAGGTTGATCACCCCCTCCACGAAGGCCGGCGCCTTCGGGATCCGGGTCAGCTCGTCCGGCACGCGGACGATCTCCTGCACGGCCTCGATCGGCACGCCGTATTCCTCGCCCATCAGGCGGAACACCACGAACTGCTCCTCGTCGGCGGCGTCCTGGCGCTCGTCTCCGTCCTGTCGTCCGTCGGCGCTCATGCCCTCGTTCTCCGTGGCAGCCAGCTTGCGCAGCTCGGTGGTGTCGAACATCTTCTCGACCGACAGGACGGAGACCAGCCGCCGACCCTCCTGCAGCCGGCAGATCGCCTGGATCTCGTCCATGCCGCCGTCCTGAGACAGCAGGGCCGGCATCGCCTCGACGAGGTTGCGGCTGACCCGCAGCACCTCCTTGACGCTGTCCATCACGACGCCGACCGACAGGGTCCCGCCCTCGCCCAGCGACACCACCACGACCTTGTTGGTCTCGGTGAATTCCTTGGCCGGGAGGCCGAACATCTCGCGCAGGGACACGAGCGGCAGCAGGCGGTTGCGCAGGGTGATCACCCCGAGCACGTGGGAGGGCGCGTTCGGGACGTGGGTGAGGCGCTCGGGCAGCTGCACGATCTCCTGCACCCGCTCGATCGGGAAGGCGTATTCCTGCCCCGCCACCTCGAAGCTCACGAGCTGGTCCTCGTCCGCCTCGACCTCGGCCCGGGCGGACGAAGCCGGGTCGGCGCCCTGCACCTGGCCGGCGGCCCGGCGGACCTTGGTGGCGATCTGGCTGAACTCGCGGCTCACCAGCTGGGCCGCGTCCAGGATCATCACCATGGACCGGCCGTCCTCGCCCTTGATCATCCCGGTCAGGAGGCAGGTGTCGACGCTGCCCTCGATCGCCGAGGTCGGCTCGATCCGCTCGGGATCGACCGTGACCACGTTCGCCATCCGGTCGACCACGAGGCCGATCGGATTGCCCTGGTCGAGCACCACCACCCGGGTGGCGTCGTCGTTGAGCACCGGCGGGAAGGCGAACACGTCCCGCAGGTTGAGCACCGGCAGGACCGTGCCGCGCAGGTTGGCCAGCCCCAGCAGCGAGGCGGGGCTGAACGGCACCCGCACCACCTCGGGGATCCGGATGATCTCCTGCACGTCGGCCAGCGCGACGGCGAACATCTCCGTCTCGACGTGGAAGATCACGAACTGGCGGGCCTCGCTGCGGCCGTCCGCGTGGTCCGGCTGCGCGGCGGCCTCCCCCGGATCGGGCGTGAACCCGGAATCCGGCGCCTGCACCGCCTGAGCTGCTGCGTTTGCCATGGTCGGTCTCTCGCTCCCCGGGCGGTTCGGCTCAGGCGGCCTGGAGCTCGTCGGCGAGCGAGGCGATCTCCTCGATCGCGGCGGCGAGCTGCTCGGCGCCCTTGCCCTGCTCGCTGGCGGCGATCCCGGCCTCCGCGGAGGTGCGGGCGGCCTGCTGGGCCGCGGCGGCGACCTGCTCGATCGCGGTCTGGACTTCCCGGACCATGCGGGTGATGCCGTCGGCGCCGCTCAGGATCTCCCGGTTGCCGCCCAGCACCTCGGCCATGTCCTTGATCACAGTGTCGAAGTTGCGGGAGATGGCGCCGCTCTTCTCGACCTCGCTGGCGGCGCCGTCGGCGATCTCCTGGATATCGCCGCGCACGAACACGATCGTGTCCTGGATGGCCTTGACCGTGTCCTTGATCCGCTCGGCGTTCTCGGCGGAATCCCGGGCGAGGTTTCGGATGTCCGTCGAGACGACGGCGAAGCCCTTGCCGAACTCACCCGCGCGGGCCGCCTCGACCGAGCCGTTGACCGCCAGCATGTTGGTCTGGATCGAGACCGTGGTGATCGCGTCGACGATCTTGTCGATGCGCCGGCTGACCTGCTCCAGCGCGGCGACCTGATCGCGGCTGACGCGGCCCGCCTCGACGGATTGCTGCAGGCCCTCCATCATCGCGTCGACCAGGTTTTTGTTCTCGGCCAGCGACTCCGAGATCACCTGCGCCTTCTCCACGGCGGCGGCCGCCAGGGTCTGGGTCACCTGGGCGCGCCGCTCGATCTGTGCGATCGCCGCCGAGGATTGCTGGGTCGCGGCCGATTGCTGCTGCGCGCCCTTGGTGATCTCGTCGAGGGCGATCGTGACCTGTCCGGCGGCGCGGTTGATCACCTCGACGGCGCTGGACAGCTCTTCCGCCGCGGAGGCGACCTCCTCGGCGCTCTTGCCGATATTGGTGCTGTTCTTCAGCTCCTCGGCGAGGCCGGACAGCTCCTGGGCGGCATCCTCGCTCTGCGACAGCGCCGTGGTCTGCTGCTCGACCATCTTGCCGGCCTCCTGGCAGGCCGCGCTCTGCTCCTCGGCGGCGGCCGCGATGATCTCCGCGCCCTTCTGCGCCTCGGTGGCGGCGGTGGCCGATTCCTCGGCGGCCCGGGCCAGCTCGTTGCAGCCCTCGATGATCTCGGCCATGTCGGTGCGGACCCGCGCGAGCTGCCCGCTGACCGCCCGGCCGGTCTCGACCTGAGAGCGGGCCGAGCTCGCCGACTGGCTGATCCCGTCGGCCGCGACCTTCACGTCGGCCTGGATCTGCGCCACGAGCGCCTGGATGTCGCGGGCGGACTTCTCGCTGGTCTCGGCCAGGGTGCGCACCTCGTCGGCGACCACCGCGAAGCCCTTGCCGTGCTGGCCGGCCCGAGCCGCCTCGATGGCGGCGTTCAGCGCCAGCAGGTTGGTCTGGTCGGCGATCCGGGCCACGGCCTTCACGATCTCGCCGATGGCGCTGGCCTGCCGGTCGAGCTCCTCGACCAGCTTCACCGATGCCTCCTGGCGCTCGGACGCCTTGACGATGGCCGCGACCGACGCGCCGATCTGCGCGGCGGTCTCGACGACAAGACCGGACAGGGCCTCGGTCTTGCGCAGGGAGTTGGTGGCGTTCTCCTTGGCGGCCTGGATCAGGGCCCCGCCCTGGCTCACCGCCTTCATGGTCTCCTGGGCGGCGCCCGCGGCCTCCTCGGCGCCGACGCCGATCTGCTCGGAGGCCTTGCGCAGCTCCTCGGCGGCGGCCGCCGCCTCGGCGATCCCGCTGGACAGCTCGGCGGTGGCCGAGGCGATCCGCTCGGCGGCCTTCTGCTGGCGCGCGAAGGTCCGGGCCTTGCGCTTCTCCGCCTCGGCGACGAGGTGCGATCGACCCGCGGAGGCCGGCACGTTCTCCCGCGGGGCAGTCGCGGCCGGGAAGGAGTGGATGGCGGATTTCTTCGCGAGAGCCATGTGTCGACGCCTTGGTATCGGGGTCAGAGGGTTTCCCGCTCCTCGGAAGAAGCGGGTGTGCTGGTATTCAAGTAGACGCGTGACGGGTGTGCGAGTTTTCGGCTGGTTCTGAAGCTATATTTACCGGTACATAATACATATTGTCGAGAATTACGGTTACGTGAATATAATGTGACACGCATAAACTAATGACCTCATAATCTTTATCCAGAATGCGCTGAGTCACAAGTTTTTTTCTGATTGAAATCTGCTCAGACGGTTCATAAAAATGTTGGTCCCCCCTTGAGATTGATCAGAATCGGCTCACTTAGCCAACGGCACACGTGACCGCTCCGGATCACTGGTGGAGATTGCTGCGGCCTGGACGCGATCGGGAACTTTAAGTAGACGGCCCGTCGGCCGGCCTCGGCCGAGCCACCCGCCCGGACCTCATGGGATGGGGCACCCGGGGGCATGCCGGCACCGCAGCGAAGCACTGCTCAGCTTGCGCTAGCGGAGACGGTCGTGGCTGCGTTACTAGATCCAGGGACGAAATACTGTTCGGCGGACATCGCTGCGCACTAAATATAGATCTTTATACGGCCTGATCTGATCGTTAAATGCTGAGTTTGAGTTATTTTAGATGAAGCATGATCCTGTTTCTGCGTTCGATAACGACAATATCATCGAGGGAATTCCTCTGTCGTCCTACCAGATGCTGAAGCTGGTCGAGGAGCGCGGCGGGGTCGGCTTCTGGTCGCTCGAGATCGCGACCCGGGGGCTGTGGGGCTCCCCCGGCTTCCACCGGGTGACCGGGCTTCCGGCCACGGACGACCTGCGCGGCCTGTTCCGCCGGCTGATCCATCCCGACGACCAGGCCGCCCAGGCGGACCTTTGGGACCTGATCCAGCTCGGCCACGTGGTCGACCGGGAATTCCGGATCATCCGGCCCGACCAGACGGTCCGGTGGGTCGCCCTGAAGACCGGCGTGGTGCTCGGACCGGATGCGCTGCCCGCCCGCACGGACGGCGTCCTGCTCGACACCACGGCCACCCACGAAGCCCGGCAGATCGCGGCCTGGATGCAGGGGCGCCAGACAGGCGTCCTGCGCGCGATCACCGCCGCGACCTGGTCGGCCCATCCCGCCGGGGAGATCGAGATGGCGGCCGGCTGGGAGCGCCTGACCGGGCAGACGGCCACCGAGATGGCGGGGTTCGGCTGGCTCAACGCGCTCCATCCCGACGACCGCCGCGTCGCCCTGGCCGCCTGGCAGGCCGCCCGGACCACCGGCGCGCCCTACCGCGCGGAGTACCGCGTCCGCGGTGCGGACGGGACGTATCGCCGGTTCAGCAGCCGCGGCGCGGCGCAGGCCGGGCCCGACGGAGCGGTGCGTGAATGGTTCGGCCTCGTGCTCGCCGTGCCGGACGACGCGCGCGACGCGGTGCCGGATGCCGCGATCGGGCCGCTGATCCGGGGGGGGCGGGCGGTCCTCGGCTGGTCGATCCAGGACCTCGCCGCGGCCTCGGGGGTCTCGGGCTCCAGCGTCCGGCGGATGGAGGAGTTCGGCGAGGGCCCGCGTCCGAAGATCCGCCAGGCCGTGCGCCAGGCCTTCGAGGGCGCCGGCATCCAGTTCTCCGCGCTCGGCGCCGACCGCGTCGCCATCGAGGTCGATCCCGGGCGCTTCCCGTCAGCTTAGGGCGCGCGCCGCCGAAGTGGGGACCGGCTCTAGCCGCATCCGCCCGCAAAACCGCCCGCCGGATCGAGGCGCTATGCCGGCCCTCGGACCGGGCCGTCGCCCCGCACCCGGGAGCCGGTGTAGGCCATTCGTTAACGTCGGCTCTGCATCCATATCGGCACCGAAACCGTTGCGCGTGTCCAATTCGACCGCCGGGGCAGCTGTCATGACCATCCTGAGCGTGATCTGCCTGGTGACCGGTGCGACCCTCGCGGGCATCGCCCCGAAGCGCTCCGTGCAGCAGGCGGCCCTGGAGAGTGCGGGCGGCAGCCTGATCGTGCTCGGGCTCGTCATCATCGGCGCGGGCCTGCCCCTGTTCGGCTGAGGCGGCGCCGCTCGGTCCGTCAGCGTCCCGGCGCCGCCCCGGCACCTGCGGCCGCGAATCTCTGTCGAGCCCGCTTGCGCCGCGCCCTGATGGGCCGCGTGCGCCGGAAAAACCGCGGCGGTCCTCGACGCCGGCATCGCCGTATCGACCGACCACGGGACGCGCTTCGCGGCGCGTGGTCCAGTCTTGAGCCGTTCCGGCCCGGACGTGCCGCGATGATCGCCGCGAAGATCGGAGAGATGAGACTCATATCCGCGCAAGCTTATCCTGGCCGGAAAGGCTCTGGTATCTGCCGCTGATCGCCCCTATGGTTCGATCTCTGCCATGTCTATTTGTATTTTGAAGTGTTACAAAGAACGAAGCCGAGGCCTTCCAAAGATGTCCGGTCCGGACGGGGATGACAATCTGGGCGCACGCGTCCCGGGCCGCGGGGTTCCGCGGACCGGGGTTCGGGCGTTGGCCACGGGAGCGTTGGCCTTTGAAGCGTTGGCTTTGGACCGGGACGGCGAGATCGCCCCGGCGAGCCTCCTGCAGGGGCGCCGCGAGCTCGTCATCCGCCACGCCGGCCAGCGGTACCGGCTCCGCATCACCGCCAACGACAAGCTGATCCTGACCAAATGACGCCATCCCCCGCCTGGTCGCGCCGCTTCCTCCTGGCCGCCGCCGCCGCGACCGCGCTCGCCCCGCGCGGGGGCGCCGCCAAAGCCGATCCGGCGCCGGCCGGCCGCATCGCCGCCCTCGGGGGCGCCGTCACCGAGATCCTGTATCGCCTCGGCGCCGGCCCGCGGATCGTCGCGGTCGACACCACCAGCCTGTATCCGCCCGAGGCCCTGCGCGAGAAGCCGAATGTCGGCTACCTGCGGGCGCTCTCCGCCGAGGGGCTGCTCGCCTGCGGACCCGACCTCGTGATCGCTGCCGAGGGCGCCGGCCCGCCCGCGGTGCTGGCGCAGCTGCGCGAGGCCGGCCTGCGCGTCGAGACCGTGACCGAGCCGCCGAACCCCGAGGGCGTCCTCGACAAGATCGCCGTCATCGGGCGTCTGGCCGGCCTGGACCGGGAGGCCGGATCCCTCGCCGCCGAGGTCCGCGCCCGCTTCGCCGAGGTCGCGAAAAGGCGCGCGCGGATCGAGACGCCGGCCCGGGCGATCCTCGTCCTCTCCCTCCAGGGCGGCCGCACGGTCGTGGGCGGCACCGGGTCCACGGCCGACGGCATGCTGGCGCTCGCCGGCATCACCAACGCGGCCGCGGGCGTCGCCGGGTTCAAGCCGATGACCGACGAGGCCATCGTGGCCGCCGCCCCCGACGCCGTGGTGATGATGCAGAACGGCCCGGAGCCGCCCAAGCCCGAGACCGTGTTCGCCCCCGATTCGGCCCTGGGCCGGACCCCGGCCGCCGCACAGGGCCGGCTGATCGCCATGGACGGCCTCTATCTCCTCGGCTTCGGCCCGCGCACCCCGCAGGCCGCCACCGAGCTGATGCGCGCGATCTACCCGGGCCTGCCGGGTGAGTGAGGGGGCCGCGCTTGTTTTGCCTGAGAGAGCGGAGCGGATGTCCCGCAAGGCGTCCCGAGTCGTGAGCGGGCCGCTGGGATGCTGAGCCGCCGCGCCGCCCTGCCGTGGGTGTTGGCGGCGCTCGCCGGGCTGATGCTGGCAATCGCGCTGCTGTCGGTGAGCCTCGGAGCGATCCGGATCCCGCCAGAGCGGGTCTTGGCGGTGCTGACCGGGGGCGGGAGCGATCCGGCGCTGGCGCGCGACGCCCTGGTGGTGCTCAACATCCGGCTGCCCCGGACCCTGCTGGGGCTGATGATCGGCGCGGGGCTCGCGGTCTCGGGGGCGCTGATGCAGGGGCTGTTCCGCAACCCCCTGGCCGACCCGGCGCTCGTCGGGGTCTCGTCGGGGGCGGGATTGGCCGCCGCCTGCATCATCGTGCTGGGCGACCGGCTGCTCGCCCATTTCGGCCTGCCGGGGCCGCTGCCCTACCTGGTCCTGCCGGCCGGGGCCTTCGTGGGGGGCTTGGGCGCGACCCTGATCCTGTACGGGCTGGCGACGCGGTCCGGGCGCACCGCGGTGGCGACGATGCTGCTCGCCGGCATCGCCCTGGGGGCGCTGAGCGGCGCGCTCACCGGCCTGCTGACCTATGCCAGCGACGACCGGCAACTCCGCGATCTCACGTTCTGGTCGTTGGGCAGCCTGGGTGGTGCCACCTGGGGCAAGGTCGCGGCCTCGGCACCGCTGATCCTGCCGGTGCTGCTCGCCGTTCCGTTCCTGGGCCGCGGCCTCAACGCGCTGGTGCTCGGGGAGGCGGAGGCGTTCCATCTCGGGATCCCGGTGGAGCGTCTGAAGCGCACCTGCATCGTTCTGGTCGCCATCGCGGTCGGCGCCAGCGTGGCGGGGGCCGGGGTGATCGGCTTCGTCGGCCTCGTGGTGCCGCACGCCTTGCGGTTGGCGATCGGCCCCGAGCACCGCCTGCTGCTGCCGGCCTCGGCGCTGCTCGGCGGCGCGTTCCTGGTGCTGGCCGACGTCGTCGCCCGGCTGGTCGCGGCACCGGCCGAGCTCCCGATCGGGATCGTCACCGCTCTGGTCGGCGCACCGGTGTTCCTGTGGCTGCTGCTCGGCCGGGCGCGGGTCGCCGCCGATGCCTGAGCCGACCCTGCTCCGTGCCCGCGACCTCACCGTCACGGTGGCCGGCCGCGACCTCGTGCGCGACGTGTCCCTGTCCGTGGCGGCCGGCTCCCTGCAGGTGATCGTCGGCCCGAACGGCGCCGGCAAGTCGACCCTGCTGCGCCTGCTCTGCGGCGAGCTGCGCCCGACGAGCGGGCAGGTCGCCTACGGCGGCGAGGCGGTGGAGCGGATCCCGGCCTGGCGGCTCGCCGCGATGCGGGCGGTGCTGCCGCAGGCCGCGCGCCTCGCCTTCCCGTTCGCCGCGGCGGACGTGGCCCGGATCGGCCTCGACGGCATCGGGCGGGGCCTCAAGGCCCGCGACCGTGACGCGATCCTGGCCCGGGCCCTCGACCGGGCCGACGTCGCCCATCTCGCGACCCGGGCCTACCCGACTTTGTCGGGCGGCGAGCAGGCCCGGGTGCAGTTCGCCCGGGTGCTGTGCCAGATGGAGGCCGGCCGCACGGTCGCGGACGGCCAAGTGCTGTTCCTCGATGAGCCCACCGCCAGCCTCGACCTGAACCACCAGGGCGCTCTCCTCGAGGCCGCCGCGGCGCTGGCGGCCTCGGGCGTCGCCGTGGTGGCGATCCTGCACGACCTCAACCTCGCGGCTGCCTACGCCGATACGCTGCTGGTGCTCGAAGCCGGCCGGCTGGTCGCCACCGGGCGGCCCGCGGACGTGCTCCGCGACGACCTGATCGCCCGGGTGTTCGGGGTGCGCTGGCCGGTCGGAAAAATCCCCGGCCCGGACCAGCCGTTCATCCTGCCGCACCGGACTGTTGCAGGTTGGCAACAAAACTGATTCGCGATCGGGTGATCTGGAGATATTTCAAGATATTCCCGAGGAAAGTTGGAATGCATGCAAGCTGATTTGCCGTAGAGACGGTTGAATTAAAATATCGCGTCCGTATACGCCTCAGTTTAACCACTCTGGAGCCGTTTCAGGCCCGAGGTGAATCTTCAATGCGCCGCCATAGATGGCTGTTTTGCCTCGGTGCAGAACGCTGGAGTTTTCGCAAGATCTCGGCCTTCAGCAGCAGGACTGCGTCGCCGGACATTTACAGGTAGTGGGCGGTCGGAGCAGGACTCGGTCCAGGACAAGGCTCACTTGGCGATGCCCATGCGCTCACCTCGCTGTCTGCTCACGCCCTTGATGCTGATTGTGGGGGTGATGAGTGCCCTACAATCGGCCCAGGCCGAGATGGACCCGGAAGTTCTGACGCCTGTGCCAGTCGTGCAAGATGCTCGGCTGGAAGTCAGGGCGCGGCAGGGCGTTGGAGTGGTCCCGCTGCATGTGACGCAAGACTGGACCGTGTCGCAGCCCGGCATCCGGCGCGCAGTGATCGTCATCCATGGGTGGCCACGTCGCGACCTGCGCTCGGGGGAGTATGCTGTCGCTCGAGCCGGGATGGCTGCTGACGATGCACTCGTCATCACGCCACAGTTCCTGATCCAGGCCGATATCGCAGCCCACCATCTCCCGGACACGACCCTGCGTTGGGGGCCCAATGACTGGGCGATCGGACGGGACGCCGCGGCACCGGCCTCGATCAGTTCGTTCGATGTTCTCGATGCGATCCTCGACCGGCTCGCAGATCGGCAGACTTTCCCGAACTTGCGAAAGGTCGTCGTCGCCGGTCATTCGGCCGGTGGCAGGTTCGTTCAACGTTACGCGGCCGTCGGGCATGGGCAGGCCCCACTGCGGACAGCCGGTGTCCACATCCGCTACGTCGTCGCCAATCCTTCCGACTACCTTTATTTTGATGCCGCGCGGCCCTTCGCACCCGCGCCAGGATGCAGCGCCGTCAACCGCTGGGCATACGGACTGGACACTGGCTTGCCGCGCTACGCGACTCAGTTGTCAGATCCAGAGTCTTTATGGACGGAATATCTAGCCAAAGACATCGTTTATCTGCTTGGAACAGACGACAACGATCAAAATCATCCTCAACTCGACCGAAGCTGTGCGGCTGAAGCGCAAGGTCTGAGCCGGCTCCAACGCGGGATCGCGTTTGTGAAGACGATGGCTGCGGCCGGGGCGCTGCGGCAATCCTTGTTGGAGGTGCCGGGCGTCGGCCACCACAGTTCTCAAATCTTTGGCTCGCAATGTGGCGTCTTCGCGCTGTTCGACAACGGCTCCTGCGCTGCGATACCCATCGTCGTTGAGCACAGCGGGCCGATCCATCCGTGAGCCGCAACGCGGACCGCTTCGGCAGGCGCGCCTCATCCTGCCTCCGCTCATGGAAACGGCGGGGCTCTCACCCCGCCGCGGATCCGTTGCGTCGTGGCCGGCCGCCCGTGCGGGCTTACAGGCCGAACAGAACTCCGGCCGAACCGGCCACCGTCATGGCGAGACCGCCCGCGAAGGCGCCGATCATCGCGTAAGAGAAACCCTTCAGGACCATAGCGTGCACCCCTTTCATCGTGCGGCGGGCCTCGGGTGAGGCCCTGCGAACCATCTGCAACGATGATGCCGGTTCGGCGGGGTGCGTGCGGTGCAATCAAACACGCTGCATTGCGGAACGATTGCGCGCGGGCATGACGCGAGGGGACATGGCGCAGGCGGGCATGATGCAGGCGGGATCGGCCGCGTCGGCGTTCGACACCGCCGCGCGCGCCTTCAACGTGCCGCCCCATCACCCCGCCAAAGGGCCGAACCCCTTGGAAGCCCGTACTTACCGGTGCCGGGAGGGATGGTATTCCCGGTAGCTCAGGCCGAGCACGGCGGCGAGCAGCCCGGCGCCCCGGCACAGGGTGTAGAAGCCGCCGACCAGGGTGGCGGGCCGGAGCGACAGCCCGGCGATCCCGAGACGGAGCGCGCCCCCGGCGAGGCGGGCCAGGCCCCGGGCCGCGTTGCTGAGCCGCCCGCTCACCGTCTCCGGCCGGAGGCGGCCGAGATAGGCCTCGACGCTGCCGCTGCGGTACCAGCGCGCCAGCAGCCAGCGCACCCGCATCCGGTGCGCCGGGATGCTGTCGTACACGATCGCGCTGGGCGCCCAGGCGATCCTGTGCCCGGCAAGCAGCAGGGACCGGAAGAAGATGGTGTCCTCGCCGCCCAGGGTGTTGAAGCGCATGTCGAAGGACAGGCCCAAAGCCGTCACCACCCGGAGGTCCAAGAGCGCGTTGGCCGTGTAGGCGTCCGCCACTAGTCCATCGCGGACCGGCAGGGTCTTGGCGAAGAAGCCCCCGGTCGTCGCCCACGCCGGGGGGACCCGGTCGAACAGCGGCACCACCGGGCCGACGCAGGCCGGGGCGCCGGTCCGCCGCGCCGTGTCGAGCAGGCTGCGCAGCCAGTCGCGGTCCGGAACCTCGTCATCGTCGATCAGGGCGATCCAGTCGGCGCCGAGCGTGGCGGCCGCCGTGAGGCTGCGGTTGCGCACCGCCGCCAGGCCCCGGACCGCCTCGCGGGCGTAGGTGATCGGGAAGCGGCCGGCGGTGCGGTAGGCCTCCACCACCGGGATGGCGGCGTCGCTGCGGCCGTTATCGACCACCAGGATCCGCAGGGCGGATTCGGCGAGGTCGCCGAGCCGCTGCCGGTCGATGGCCTTGAGCAGCAGCGCCAGGCCCGCCGGACGCTCGCAGGTGCAGATGCAGAGGCACAGGCGCATGGGGCTCACCGTGGTCCGGCCGGAAGGGCGTCCGGCATCGCGGGGCGCAGGCGACGGCCGGCGCGCTTGCCCGCCGCGGCCATCAGCGAGCTGGTCAGGAACCGCCAGGCCCGGGGCCGGGCCAGCGCCAGGGCAGCGCCCCGGAGCCACCGGCCGCCCTCCGCGGCCTCCACCACCCGGGCGATGACCTGCGCGGTGGCGAGGCTGTCGCGATAGGCGCGGCTGGCCTGCCGGATCCCGGCGGAGCGCGCCCGGTGCCCGGCCAGGGCGCCGCCCTCGGCATAGGCCGCGAAGGCCGCGTCGAGGTGCTCGATGTCGGCGAGCCGCAGCCGGTGGGACAGCGAGGCCGGCCCCCGCCGATACCCGTAGCCCGCATAGGAACTCACGACGAAGCGGGCGCCTTCCGCGAGGGCCGCCACGCAGAACAGGAAGTCCTCGCCGACCCGGACCGTATCGACGTAGCGCAGGCCGTGCCGGCGCACGACATCGGCCCGCAGCATCGGCTTGAGATAACCGAGCTTCACCCCCGGGGTGAGCATCCGGTTGCAGGTCAGGTACTGCGCGAGTTCGACCGTGAACAGGTAGGGCTCGCGGCCGCGGTCCAGCATGCCGGCCCCGCCCGGATCGAAGGCCCCGGTGAAGGGGATCGGGTTGTCGGCGATGAGGTCGGCATCCGTGGCGGCGGCGAGATCCAGGAGCGTGCGGCTCCGGTCCGGGACGATGAGGTCGTCCGCGTCGAGGATCGCCACCCAGCGTCCCCGTGCGGCGGCCAGGGCGGCGTTCCGGGCGGCCGACGGGCCCCGCGGCGCGTGCGTGTGTGCGGCGTCGAGGGGGATCGGGCGGATACGCGGGTCGGCCGCCGCCAGCCGCGCCAGCACGGAAGCGGTCCCGTCCGTAGACCCGTCGTCCACCACCAGCACCTCGACCGCGACGCCGGCCTGATCGAGGGCCGAGCGGATCGCGGTCTCGATCCACGGGGCGGCATTGTGGGCGGCCATGAGGAACGAGATGTCCACGGGCGCCGTCCGCGCATCGGCCTCGATCTGCTTCGCCATCGCTCGTCCTGCCGCCGCCCCCGGGATTCGCGGTCTCCCGGGCCCAGGCCGACCATGGCGTGAAGCGCGCCCGGCGCACGACACTCAAAGGGCGTAGGCGCGCGCCGCACCGTCCCAGGGCGGCGGATTTATGCGCCCCGGCCGGGATCCCCGTGGCTGACCGGGGGGCCAGGGCGGGCGCAGCGCGGTACCGCCTTTCGCCACACCACCATGATCAAATGGGTAATGATCGATACCTATATTGTTCGAGTGCAGGAAAAATCAGACATTATTGCAACGGACCAGGCGAAATCAGCTTTGATATTTATTAAACTTTATGTCTCCAGATGATTTCCGTCGGGCGCGTCGGGCCGCGCATCCAGGACGGGACGGCCCTCCGAGGGCATCAATCACGGGGGATCGTCTTTGCCCATCCGGTTCTACTTCGACGTCGAGAACGGCAGGGAGACGATCCGCGACCACGAGGGCGTGGACGCCGCCGATCTCACCGAGGCCCTGGCCGAGGCGCGCAGCGTCATCCGGGAGATGGCCGACGAGGTCTGCGCCCACGACCTCGGCGGCGGCTGGACGCTCGTGGTGCGGGACGCCACCGGGATTGTGGTGGCGCGGCTGCCGATCAGCCGGAGCGCTGCCTCAGACGCCTGAGCGATTCGAGGCCGCTCACGCCGGCGGACGCTTCGGGCCAGATGACGAGAACGGCATCGTTGCCGAAAAAGACGGGCGCGATGTGCAAGGTGGGGTTCTCGGCTTTGAAGGCTTCGAGATAGGCGGGATCGCACTCGGTCCGCCGGACCGTTCCGATGTATTCGTTCTTGTCATTGTACATGTCGTAATACCCCGACACGATCTTGGCGCTCGGCGTGTCGATCGCATCCACGATTTTCGCGGCCTTGTTCACGAACAGGGCATAGGACATCGAATCGGGATTCTTGTAGTCGCGCGGAATGGCCCCGGAAAGGCCCTTGAAGAAGTCGATGCCCGTGAGGTGGCTTTCGGGGCGCCAGACCCAGCGCGTCGCCCCCAAGCCTTTCATGACCTCTGTGTAGTGCGCAGGCGTATCCGCGATCGTCTGGGCGAAAACCTCGTCCGTGAGCATCGCGCTCTCGTCGATCCCGCCGACCAGGTGGACGTTGCCCGCGTGCCGCGGATGCTTGTGCCGCACCGACAGGATCGCATCGCTGGCCTGCGTCGACAGGGTCAGGGCGGAGCGCGGGTCCAGCACGTGGAGCGCCGTCGCAGCTGACAACGAGACCGGATCGGTCTCCACCTCCTCCTGTGCCGAGCGAGGCTTCAGGGACGTGTCCACCTGCAACAGCGTCAGCGCGGTGGATGGATAGGACGTCACAGACCCGACCGCTGTCATCGCCCCGCCTCCGAACGGTTCCGCTCCGGCACGGAGACCGTGCCCTTCTCGTCGTGAAAGACATGCGGGCGGTCCTCGGACGCCGTCATCGGTCCATCGACCCGCGACACAGAGGCGGGGACGTTCCCGTCTCCGAGACCGCGCGATGGTGCGATCTCGATCGACGACGCGTCAGATCGACGGATCTATCGATCCCTCCCGCATGCCCATGCGCCCGCTTTGGCGGCCAAACCGCCGCGACTGGGCGCGGCAGGTCAGGACCACGGTCGGGGAGGGGAGGGGAGATCCCGCGTCAACGCCGCGCTCAGGATCATCATGATCCAGGACGAGCCGGCTTGCGGCTCCGTACCTCGCTGACGTCCATAGGGGGTGCGAAGCTTTCGCGAGTCAAGAAAAAGATGTCGTCCAGATCGAGATTTGGCTTTTTCGGCTGTGCGTCCTGACAGATCTTGGGCGTTGCTGAGGGTTGTGCCGCCTCATGCCTGTGTCCCGGCTGTGTATTTTCTATTCATATGCAGGGCCGATGCCCGGCGCCATCGGGTGTGGCCCCGATTGGAACAGGGGCGCCTGCAAGCCGATTGCGCCACGCGGTCGCTCGTCCGGGCAAAATCCCGTCCGGCTACGCCCTTCGGAGGAGGCCCGCCCCGCCAAGGGTGGACGGCAGCCGCACCCCAGGCGGCGGATCTGGCGCGGGATCCCTCCTTTTGCGCGGCTGCGGCCGTCCCTCGCCTCGGGCCAACCGGTGGCATGGATCGGAGGCGCCGCGCCCCGCTGCGTGTCCGTGCGAGGCTCTCTCATGCGTCAACAGATGCCCCGTCGCGGGCGGACGATCGGAGGTGCGCTCGCGGCCGGCGGCGGCTACGGCGCCGGCTTCGATACCCTGCGCCTGGTGCTCGCGCTGCTGGTGATGCTGTTCCATGCCGGCGCCACGGTGGGCAGCACGCTCTGGACCGATACGCTGTCGCCGCTGACCGGCAGCCTCGTGCCGCTGTTCTTCGGCGTCAGCGGTTTCCTGGTCGCGGGCAGCGCGTCGCGGCTCCCGGCCGGACCGTTCCTGATCAACCGCGCCGTGCGGATCCTGCCCGCCCTCACCACCGTGACCCTGGTCACGGCCTTCGTGATCGGCCCGGTGTTTTCCACCGATGCTCCGGCGGCCTACTTCGCGCAGGCGGGGGTCTGGCAGTATTGCGCGAACAGCATCGGCCTGTTCCGCGCGCAGCTGCCCGGGGTGTTCACCCAGAACGGGCAGCCCGGCATCGTTAACGCCGCGCTCTGGACGCTCGCGTACGAACTCGCCTGCTACGGGCTGGCGGCGGCCCTGATCGTGGCGGGGCTGTTGCGGCGGCCCGGGGTGCTCCTGGCCGTACTCGTCGCCTTGGCGGTCACGCCCGCCCTGCTGGCCGCGTGCGGGGGGCTGCCCCTGTTCGAGCGGAACGGGCTGTTCCGCCTGTTCTTCCTCGGCCGCGGCGCGATCCTGTTCTCCACCTTCCTGAGCGGCTGCCTGCTGTATGTCTGGCGACACGCCGTGCCGCTCGATGGCCGGCTGTTCGCGGCGGCGGTGGCCGGGTGCGGCCTCGTCTACGGGCTCGGCCCGGACCGGTGGCACCTGGCCGATCCGGCCCTGTCGGGGCTCTGCTTGGCCTATATCGCCGTCGCGATCGGCGTCAGCGATTTCGGCGGGTGGCTCGGGCCGTACAAGGTCGACTACTCGTACGGGCTGTACCTGTCTCACTGCCCGATCCTCAACGCGGTCTATTCCCTGGTCCCCGGGATCGATTCGACGGCCCCGCTGGTCCTGCTGGCCATCGGCCCGACGCTCCTCGCCGCCGCCGCGTCGTGGCACGGCATCGAGAGCCCGGCCTTGCGCGCGCGAAAGCGCCTCGCCCCGGTCGCTGCGGCCCTGGTCGGCCGTCTCATGGAAAGGCGCCGGATCCCACAGGGCGAGCCCTTTGGCAGGGTTCGGGACAGCGTCCCGCTGGAGCGCGGCTTCGCACGACCGCAGGGCTCCGCCCTGCACCCGCAAAAGGTCGAGGACCTTTTGAATCCGTGACGTCTACAGCGGATGGATCAACGCGGGACGCCGGGCCGCCCGGGGCGGGCTCCGCAGGATCCGGCGGGCCGGGGATTCGAGGAGCCGCCACGACGCTTCCGCCAGGAGCAGGGTCAGTGCCAGGTCGAGCGCGAGGGTGACCGAGCGCGGCCCGGCGAGATGCAGGCCGACGGCTGCCAGCACCTGCTCCGCGTGCAGGGGCACGTGGAACAGGTAGGCGGCGTAGCTGATGACGCCGATCCGGCGCAGCCAGGCCGTGTCCAGCAGCGCGACGATGCGGTTGCCCGGGGATTGGACGATCTGGAGCAGGACGAGCGCCGCCAGGATCCCGCTGAGCCGCCCGAGGATCAGCCACCGGCCGGTCTCCCCGGCGAGCAGCGGCAGGGCCAGGAACAGGGCGAGCGCGCCGAGCAGGGCGGCGTCGCCCCGGAGCCAGCCCGGCAGGGGCTGCGTGCGCAGGCCGGCCAGACCCCCCAGGGCGATCAGCCCGAGATTGGCCACCGTGTCGACGTCGAAGCTCACCGGCCAGGCGCCGGCCGACCACAGGGCGACGTGCATCAGCACGCTGGCGCCCACGAGCGCGCCGCACAGCGCCCCGAGACGGCGCCGGGGCAGGAACAGGGCCGCCGGCGCGAACAGCAGGTAGAACTGCTGCTCGACGGCCAGGCTCCAGAGATGGCCCAGCTCCGTCCCCCAGCCGTTCCGCTCGATATAGACGTTGGTCAGGTACAGCCACGTCGAAAGCTTGAACGCGTCGTCGCCGAGGTTCAGCGGGCCGCCCAGTCGGGTGGTGTAGAGCACGAACAGGAAGACGTAATACACTGGCACGATGCGGGCGAGCCGGTTCCGGTAGAACGCAAGCAGGCTGTCCATCGGCGTCGCCGCGCCGGCCTCGATGCGCCCGCGGGCCGCCGCCAGGATGCGGACGATCAGGAAGCCGCTCAGCACGAAGAACAGCCAGACCCCGGCGCTGCCCAGCGCCTCGGTGCGCGGGCTCGGCGCCTTGTGACTGGCGAAGACCATCAGGAAGGCCACCGCCCGCAGGCCGTCGAACCCGATGATGCGGCGCTCTGCTGGGACCATGCACGCCTCGTCCGATGCCGGAGCCCGTCCCGCCGCGCGGGCGCGGTCGAAGCGGATCGAGCGCCCGGTCTAGGCCGGCCGGACGCGGGGGGCGGCCTACCTCGATCGGCGTAGGCCGGGTCGCCTGAACATCTGCCGCATTGCTGTATTCGGCCTTAGACCCTTCGTGTTTAGGGTTGTTTAACAATATCGAAGTGGGGTATGGTCGCGATGGCCCGTCCGATTCCGGGTGGAACACTGATGTGAACGGTCATCGCTCACACGCACCGGTTTGCAGACGACGCGATGCCG
This sequence comes from Methylobacterium sp. CM6246, assembly GCF_054818005.1. Lineage (NCBI taxonomy): Bacteria > Pseudomonadati > Pseudomonadota > Alphaproteobacteria > Hyphomicrobiales > Methylobacteriaceae > Methylobacterium > Methylobacterium sp. CM6246. The sequence continues at coordinate 447,389 of NZ_JBTXKY010000001.1, read as the reverse complement.
TGCAGCGCGATGTCTCGCGCCACGCCATGCCACAGGCCGTCCCGGGGGCCCGCCGCACGCGGCGCGGATTCGGGGCTCCGCCCGGCCGGGGCGCTCACCGACGCATCCCGAGCAGGACCACGAGGCCCACGCCGATCGCGGCTCCGGCCTGGGCCGCCAGCAACGCGACCAGCCAGCCCTGCAGCAGGCCCACCGCGAAACCGATCGCGCCCCCGATCAGCGCAGCAAAGACCAGAAGGACCAGCAATTACTTATCTCCACTGGTGATTCGGTGGTCCTGCCCCGGCTTTATCCCGCAAGTTTTCCGCTGTGCCAACGGCTCAAGACTTTCGCGTGTCAAATATTGTCCCCGTCCCGGCCGCACCGGCCCGCGGGTTTCGATCGCATCTCGCACTGTCGCATCCACCTTTCGCACCGAGTGAGGAGCCGCCGCCATGCTGCGTCCGGTTGGGACCCCGACCTCCATCACCCCGTCGTCGCCGCACCATATGGTCGAGACGATCAACGAAGCGTTGGTCATGACGCTGCCGACGGCTTCTCCAGCGCGCTTCGGGCTCCGGCTCGGCTGGGCCACCAAGCGCACGCTCGATACCGGGGTGGCGTTGACGGCCCTGTGTCTGCTGCTGCCGCTGCTCCTGTTCATCGCCCTGTTGATCTGGGCCAGCGACGGCCACGCGCCGATCTTCCGGCATCGGCGGCTCGGCCGGAACGGGCGTCCGTTCGGGTGCCTGAAGTTCCGGTCCATGATCGCGAACGGCGACGCGGTCCTGGCCGCGCACCTGGCGGCGCATCCCGAGGCCCGGGCCGAGTGGGAGGCGACCCACAAGCTTACCCGGGATCCCCGGGTGACCACCCTGGGCCAGGTGCTGCGCAAGACCTCGCTCGACGAACTGCCGCAGCTCTGGAACGTGCTGCGCGGCGAGATGAGCCTGGTCGGCCCGCGCCCGATCGTGCAGGGGGAGGTCGTCCGCTACGGGACGGCGTTCACGCTCTGCTTCTCCGTGCCGCCCGGGGTCACCGGTCTGTGGCAGGTCTCGGGCCGCTCCGACACCAGCTACGCCGAGCGCGTCGCCCTCGACCTGGACTACGCCAGCCGCTGGAGCCTGCGCCGGGATCTCGCGATCATGCTGCGCACCATTCCGGCGGTGCTGGCCCAGCGCGGCAGCAAGTAGCGCCGCGAGCCGACGACGGGACGCCGCGAGAGCGCTCGCCGCCGAGGTGGATCCCGGTTTGGCGTCAGCGAGCGCGTTGCATCAAGGGCTGAGAGCTGTTGGCGATTGCAACGCGATCCGGGACGGCTCTCGGCGTCGGGTGTGGGCTGCGTCGGGTCGGGCAGGCCCTCAGGCCGGGTCGTCCTGGTCCAGGGGCGCCACGACGCAGAGGCGCCAGAACTCCACGAAGCCGACCGCATACACAGCGATGAGAAGGCTGAACCCGGACATCAAACTTGGCCCCGCAGTGACCGCAATCGTGAACGTGCGGGGGACAAGGTTAATGTTTCGTTAGGGTTCCGCGATAAGCCGGCGGCGTCGTGCCGCCCTACCGGCAGACGATCGAGCCCTTGAAGCCGCACGGGTCGCCCAGCTTGGTGAAGGCGACGCGCTCGAAGGCGGCCGAGACCGGCTGTCCCGGGTAGGTGGCCGGCCCGAGCCACGACTCGAAGTCGCGGCCCTGGCCCGTCCAGATGCTGAGCATGATCTTGCCGGGATGCGACGGGATCGGCCGGTCGGGCGCGGCCCGCACTTCACGCAGCAGCCGGCCGTTGACCGACCAGCGGATCCGGTCGGGTAGCCATTCGAGCGCGTAGTCGGCCATGGTCGTCGCGGCGTCGAAGCCCAGCGCCTCGACGCTCTCGTGCTGGCCGGTACCGCCGGTGAAGTAGTTGAGCTGGACGCCCTTCGTGTCCTTGCCCAAGAATTCGAAATCGATCTCGTCGTTCGTCCGGCGGTCGCCGTCGTCCGGGCCGTTATAGGTGAAGAACGCCGAGACCAGGCCGGAGGCCGCGCCTGGCCGCATCCGGACCTCGTAGGTGCCGTAGCCGTAGCGCTCCTTGGTCTGGATCTCCGCGCAGCTGAAGGCGCGCTCCTTGTAGGGGCTGTCGGCCAGGGTGAGGGTCAGCGCCCCGGGGCTGGGGATCTGCACGCGCTGGCGCGACCACGTGCACTTCTGGAAGTCGCCGTTGACCCAGCCGTCGGCCACGTACCAGCGTCGATCGCCGAGGGTCGCGAAGGTCTCCACGAAGGAGCCGCCGCCCCGTAACGCCGGCGCGTCGCCGGAAGCCGGGGCGGGATCGTCCCCGGCCGCGACCGGCAGGACCGGCAGCAACAGGGCCGCGGCCAGGCAGCCGGTGCGGATCGGGCGGCGCGGTCTCGTCATGCTCATCGTCTCGCGTTGGCCGGTTCACGGATTCCGGCGCAGTATCGGCGCGTCCGGCCGCGGCGGCGGTGATCTTTCGGACGAGCGGATCCGGCGCCCGCGCCCTCCTTTTGGACGATGTCGCGTGCCGCGCGCGGGCCGCCTACGGTGCGGGATGGCCGTCCGGCCCCTGCCGGGCGGGGAGTCTTCGGAGTCGTCCGGTGCGAAGCGTCCAGGCCCAGAGCGACGGAGCGGATGTCTGCGTCATCATCGCGGCGCGCAACGCCGAGGCCACCATCGCGACCGCGGTCGCCTCGGCGTTGCGCCAGCCGGAGGTCGCCGAGGTCATCGTCGTCGACGATGCCTCGACGGACCGGACCAGCGCGGCCGCCGAGGCCGCCGGTGACGGGACCGGCCGGCTGAAGCTGCTCCGGCTGACGCGCAACGCCGGACCGGCCGCTGCCCGCAACGCGGCGCTGGCGGTGGCGACCGCGCGGCTGCTCTGCGTCCTCGATGCCGACGACACTTTCCTGGACGGGCGCCTGGGCCGCCTGCTGTCGGCCCCCCGCAGCTGGGACCTGATCGCCGACGACATCATCCTGGTCCGGGGGAGCGCGGCGGCCGCGGCCGGGAGCCTCGTGACGGGGCCCGGCCGGCCACAATTGCTGTCGCTCGCGGGGTTCGTCTCCGGCAACATCGGACGCGCGGGCGAGCACCGGCGGGAACTCGGGTTCCTCAAGCCGATCATGCGGCGCTCGTTCCTGCAGCGCCACGGCCTGCGCTACGACGCCCGGCTGCGCCTCGGAGAGGATTACGCCCTCTACGTCGAGGCCCTGGCGGCGGGCGCCGTGTTCGCCGTCACGGCGCCATGCGGCTACGTGGCGGTCGAGCGCGCGGATTCGTTGAGTACGCAGCACCGGACCGAGGACCTCGCGGCGATCATCGCGTTCGACGAGACGATGCTGGCCCGTCCGGACCTCGCGCCGGGCGCCCGCAAGGCCCTGCGGTCCCATCGCGACGCCACGATGCGGAAATGGCAGCACCGGCGCGTCCTCGACCGCCGGCGCTCGCACGGCTACGCGGCGGCCCTGCGCGAACTGCTGTACGCCCCGCGGGCCTGGCGGCACATCGCGTCCGAGACCCTGGAGGCCAAGCTGGCCCGGCTGATCCCGAACCGTGCCGCGACCGGGGATACGGCTCCGCGCCTGCTGCTCGGGCCGAGCGAGCGCCTGCGGCCGGCGCCCTGAGAACGCGCCGCCCCCGGCTTCGTCAGTGATCGCGCTCGCCGCTCCGGGGCCGGACGGCCGACACGTCGCACTGGACGTCGTCCAGCGCGCAGCGGACCCGCTCCAGCGCGGCGCTGAACAACGCGGTGGTGTGCGGATCGCCGGTCCGCGCCGCCTCGGCGTTCCGGAAACTGTCCAGCAGGTACGGCATCATCTTTCCATGAAGTGCCAGGTAGGCGCCGGGGTTCGAGAGTTCATAGACGACTGCCAGGGCATGATAGGCTCGCGCCAAAACCTCGAGTGCAACATCCGCACTACGTGAGCCCTGGTCACAATCATCGCTGATCTTCATCGCGCCGATAATCTTGTTTCCATCCCTAGTTGGGGACTAACATGCTCCGTTAACACTGTCGATGCTTCAAGCTAGGGCCAGTGTCGCCGCCCTAGCGTGGTGAGAGATTTAGCGCGGCCTCATGGCTCAACTGCAACAGTCCGGTATTCGGCCTTCGGATACCCCGTGCGCGGTACAGAGCGGAGGCTCGCCTGGTCCGGGTTGGCGCGGTTCCACCCCACTCCCGTCATCCGGGGGTGAGGGAGCGAAGCGCAGGCCTTTGCGTTCGCGCAGCCGGCCGGAGGGCTTCTTCGAGGCGTCCGCGTGCGGGGAGGGGCGCGGGATCGTCCCCATTCTGTATGGCTCTGTCCACACCCGAAGGCAGGCCTCAGCGGGCGCGGTCGATCGGCCCGGTACGATTCGATGGCACCCCGTCGTGTCCCGCGCGCGGCTCAGCCACGCATGTATCGGGTCGGCCGGATCATCGTCGCGATCTTGCTTTCGACCTCGAGCAGGACGCCGTTCACAAGGTGAGCCGCGCCTTCGACCGTTCCCGCCGCCAGGGTCTCGCGGCCGCTGGTCTCCTGGATGATACGGAAATTGTCTTCGACGAACGCGCGAATCTTCTGCTGGACGCCATCGAACTCGCCCGGGTGCGCTGTCTCGTAGAGGAGGGCCAGGGCGAGATAGGCGCGACCGACCATGTCGAGCGCGAGGCCGGCGCTCATCTCGCTGTCTGTCGGGGGCACGGCGCGTGAGTTCCTTGTCAAGCTCTATCTTGCAAATCTACCAGGCTGTTCGGGTGTAAACAATCAGCAAAAACACTTGTGCGGGTGCTTTTATTGAATTTTTAGCTGTTGATCGCTTGCAAGCCGGCCGGATACTGTTCCTCGTGTGGCCGCTGGATGACGTCGGGCCCAAGTATGCGCGATGCGCAGCCGCCTTGTGCGTGTGTGCCAAGTGGCTGGACCGTCATCATAAGATTTAACACCTCAATTTCTCAGCCAGCACGAAATATGGTTCGATCACCCGCACTATTAGAAGTTATGATCCGAAACGATGGACGTTCTTGTGTAAAGTTATATGATTCAGATCTGCCGGTAAATTTTTTTACATACTGATACGTAACAAATGATCATGTCAACCCACTTGATTAATTTCAGGGCACGTTTTTAAGGTCGGCACAATGCCGGGTTAGAGAATCTTTCCATATGAAAATCTTCGAACGCTTAAGAATACTGCACAAGATGTTTGTGCCGATCTTAATCATGGCGCTCGTGAGCGTTGGAACGATCTATTATACGCTCAGTATGTTGGGGGATATCACCGAGCGTAACCACGTGTTGGTGGATTATTACGTCGCGCGGTTGGAGGCGTTCGCGCGGGTCCGGCAGAACGTGCAGACCGCCGGCCTCATGAACCGCGCGATCATCATCGGTCAGCCGCAGAACGAGATGTCCGACTTCGAGAAGGCGTATCGCGATGCGGTGAAGGGCACGGCGGACGATATCGCGACGCTCGCCGAGGGCGCGCTGAAGAAGGAGGTGCGGGACCTGCTGCTCGAGATCGGTACGATCACGCGCGAGTATTACGATGTCCTCGACAGATCCAACGCGCTCGCGCTGAAGAACGATCAGGCCGCCGCCACGCAGCTGGCCATGGGGACGAGCCAGCAGGTCGCGAAGCGGTTCGACCGGACCGCGCGGGTCTACGAGGGGCGGGTCGATGCCCGCCTCTCCGACGGGAAGAACGCCACCGAGGCCGCGGCCAAGCAGGCGCGGCTGGTCCTGATCGGCTCGGCCGCGGCGGGGCTGCTCGCCGCCCTGGCCCTCTCGGGCGCCATCATCGTGTTCGGTGTGACCCGGCCCCTCGGCAGCCTCGTGGCCGTCCTGCAGCGGATGGCGAAAGGCGAGATCGACGCGGTCATCGCGGAGGCGCGCCGTGGCGACGAGATCGGTGCGGTCGGGCGCGCGGTCGAGCGCATCAAGGAGAGCGTCGCCCGCAGCGCGGCCGAGGAAGCCGAGCACAAGCTGGCCGCCGATGCCGCGGCCTCCGCGGCGCGCCGGCGCGCCCGGCTGGACCTGGCCCAGGGCTTCGAGCAGGCGGTCGCCGGCATCGTCGATCAGGTCGCGTCCTCGGCCACGGAGCTGCAAGTCACCGCCCGGGCGATGACGGACATCGCCCAGGAGGCCGGCACCCAATCCGGCGCGGTGGCGTTGGCGGCCGAGGAAGCGGCCGCCAACGTCAACACGGTCGCGGCCGCCACCAAGGAACTCGGTGGTTCCATCCAGGAGATCGGCCGGCAGGTGCAGGGGTCCACCGATCTGGCCCAGCGGGCCGTCGGCGAGGCCGACCAGACCGCCGCCCTGGTTGCCGAGCTGAGTGCGGCGGCCACGCGGATCGGCGACGTGGTGCAGACGATCTCGGCGATCGCCAGCCAGACCAACCTGCTGGCGCTCAACGCCACGATCGAGGCTGCCCGCGCCGGCGAGGCGGGCCGTGGCTTCGCCGTCGTGGCCTCCGAGGTGAAGGAGCTGGCCGGCCAGACCGCCAAGGCGACCGAGGAGATCGCCAGCCAGATCGGCCGGATCCAGGGCGTCACCGGCGAGGCCGTCGGCGCGATCGGCACGATCACCAACCGGATCCGTGAGTTGAACGGGGTGGCGAGCTCGATCGCCGCCGCGGTCGAGCAGCAGGGCGCGGCGACCCAGGAGATCGTGCGCAACATCGCCCAGGCCACCGCCGGGACCCGGGAGGTCACCGGCAACATCGTCGGTGTCGCGGGTGCTTCCGAGCAGACCGGGGAAGCCGCCGGCAAGGTGCTCTCGGCCGCGACCGGTCTGTCACGCCAGTCCGAGCGTCTCACCGCCGAGGTCGCCCGCTTGCTGGCCACCATGCGCGCAGCGTGACGGCTCCCGCCGGTTCGAGCGCCGCAGGCCGCCGACGCTGTCCCTCACCCATCGCCCGCCGGGACGCCCTTCCCCGCAGGGAGGGGCGTCCGGCCCGATCCGTCGTGCGGGAGTGCGGGAGAGCAGTCGTCCGGACGATCGGATCGCCCGGGTTCAGGCGGTACGCGCCAGGCCCATCCGGTCCTGCGCCACGCCCCGCATCGTCCGCAGCTTGAGCGCCGCGACCCGGTTGTGCCGCGCCATCGCGCGCAGGGTCTCGGCGGTCTCGGGATCGCCGCGCTCCGCCAGGGCCTGTGCGGCTTGCGCCAGGCCGGCGGCGGTGGCGTCGGCCAGCGCGGCGACGCGCGGATCGGGCGAGGACGTCGGTCTGGCCATGGTTGTCCCTGATCGAAGGCGTCTCGATCCTCCGAACGAAGGGTTAACAACCGGTAAAGGCCGCGCGTCCGGTCATTTGCGGATCGGAAAGCGCCCGACCAGCCATCCGGCCTCGTCCCGCACCAGCAGGGTCCAGGGCGGCCCCGGATGCGCGTCGGCGATCTCGTCGGCCATCTCGGCGATGACGCTGCGCGCTTCGAACAGGGCTTCCTCGAGGTCGGTGGCCTCGACGCCCGTCGGGTCGTGGAGCGTGATCTCGGCGTTGGCAAGCTCGAAGTAGAAGCGTGCGGCCAAACGGGCTCTCCCCCTGCGAAAATCCCCGAGAGAGTTCGTCCCTGCGATCGTCTCCGTCTAAACCCCATGAGATCCGGCCTAATAGAAGGGAAAAAGACTTAGCTTTTAGGCTGCCTGGTCTCTTGCGTGGCCGGGGAACACCGCGGGAGCGGCCGGACCTAAGCCTAGCGAGGTATCCGGCCGGCCTTGGGGCCGGGCAGCCCCGCGACCGCGCCCGTACCCCGTCCCGCCGACCGGCCCTACGCCTAAGTCATGAGGTGCCGCCCCGCCGCCGCCGCCGTAGACCGGACTCACAGGGCGCGCGGTGCGACGAGGCGAGCATGAACATCACGATGGTCGGGTCGGGCTATGTCGGGCTGGTCTCCGGGGCGTGCCTGGCCGATTTCGGCCACAGCGTCGTGTGCGTCGACACCAACCGCGACCGGATCGATGCACTGAATGCCGGGCAGATCCCGATCTACGAGCCCGAGCTCGGTGCCCTCGTGGCGGAGAACGTCCGCCAGGGCCGGCTGTCCTTCGTCGCCGACCTGGAGCTCGCCGTCGCGGAGGCCGACGCGGTGTTCATCGCGGTGGGGACCCCCTCGCGACGCGGCGACGGCTTCGCCGACCTCTCTTTCGTGTACCAGGCGGCCCGCAGCATCGCCCGGGCGCTGACCCGCTTCACCGTGGTGGTGACGAAGTCGACGGTCCCGGTGGGCACCGGCGACGAGGTCGAGCGCATCATCCGCGAATTGCGGCCGGACGCCGACTTCGCCGTGGTGTCGAACCCGGAATTCCTGCGCGAGGGCGCGGCGATCTCCGACTTCAAGCGCCCGGACCGGATCGTCGTCGGCACCGAGGATCCCCGGGCCGAGGCCGTGATGCGCGAGGTCTACCGGCCGCTCTACCTCAACGAGGCGCCGATCCTGGTGACGTCGCGGCGCACCGCCGAGCTGACAAAATACGCCGCCAACGCGTTCCTGGCCGCCAAGATCACCTTCATCAACGAGATCGCCGACCTGTGCGAGCAGGTCGGCGCCGACGTGCAGCAGGTCGCCCGCGGCATGGGCCTCGACAACCGGATCGGCGGCAAGTTCCTGCATGCGGGGCCGGGCTACGGCGGCTCGTGCTTCCCCAAGGATACGCTGGCTCTGGTCAAGACCGCCCAGGATGCGGGGACGCCGCTGCGGCTGGTCGAGACCGTGGTCGCGGTCAACGACCAGAGGAAGCGCGGCATGGCCCGCAAGGTCATCAAGGCGTGCGGCGGGGTCCGCGGCAAGACGATCGCGGTGCTGGGGCTGACCTTCAAGCCGAACACCGACGACATGCGCGATGCGCCCGCTCTCGCGATCGTGGCCGGCCTGCAGGATGCCGGCGCCCATGTCCGCGCCTACGACCCGGAGGGCATGGAGCAGGCCCGGCCGCTCCTGCCGGGCGTGGACTTCGCGCAGGATGCCTACGCGTGCGCGGAGGGTGCGGACGCCCTGGTGATCGTCACCGAGTGGAACGCGTTCCGGGCGCTGGACCTGCCGCGGCTCCACGCCACGATGCGCATTCCGGTCCTGGTCGATCTGCGCAACGTCTACCGGCCCGAGGAGGCCCGGCTGCACGGGTTCGCCTATACCAGCGTCGGCCGCGCCGAGGAGCCTGCCGCGCCCCGGGTCGAGCCCGCGGCCCGGCCGCTGCTGGCCGTCGGCTGAGGCGGCCGCCCTGCGGGGCGGTCCGGCTCAAAACAGAGCGCCGTGCCCGATCGCGGATGGATCGGGCACGGCGCTCTGTCGGGGCCGGCGCGGCCGGGCGGCGTTCAGGCCGCCGGGGCCTTCACGGCGGCCAGGCTCGAATCCTCGCGCAGGAAGTACTTGTTGGTCAGGTACGCGACCTCGGTGCGGTTCTTCGCCTTCAACTTCTTCATGATGTTGCGGACGTGAACCTTCACAGTGCTCTCGCACATGTTCAGCTCGTAGGCGATGATCTTGTTCGGCGTGCCCTTGCGCAGGGCCCGGGCGACGCAGAGCTGGCGCGGTGAGAAGATCTCGTCCTCGCCGGGCTCGACCGGCTCCTCGACCTTGATGCTGGCGAGAAGCGGGAACAGGCATTCCGCCGGGATGTAGACGCCGCCCGCCTGGACGAGCTGGAGCGCCTGCAGGGCGATGTCGACCGAGGTCGTCGTCGGAATGTAGCCCTTCACCCCGAGCTTGATGGTCCGCACGATCTGGTCGAGGTTTTCCCCGTCCGAGATGACCGCGACCGGGGGCGCGTCGACCTCGCCCTGCAGCAGGGCCAGCTCCCGGGAGACCTCGGCCCACTCGGTCTCCGACAGGTTGCCGTCCGGCCGGCACAGCACGACCACGTTGGCGGCCGCGAACGGGGTCTGGCGCTTCCACGACTCGATGTCCGGGAACACCTCGAACACGGTGTCCTTGTCGGCCTCCCGGAGGGATGCGGCCAGGCACCGACCGACGAGTTGCCGGCGATCGATGATCACGATGCGGTTCGTGCGGGCCAGGGTCGGGTCCCGCCGCTCGATGACGTCCGAACCGTCACCGCCCTGCGCTCCCGGAAAGCCGCTGCGGCTCCTGGGACTATCCCGCTCGACGATGACGCGCTCGTCTCGAGTACCAAGACTGGCCATAGGAAATTACCTCCTTTCGCAGGAAGCCCGTTGTCAGGCGAGGGCGTGGAAACCCACGAACTCGCCGTCGACATGACACTAGCGGATGGCGGTCTGTTCGGCGCCTTATTGAAAGGCTCTCGATGACCGTGGATATAATGCTAACTTTCGTAAAATCGGCTGTAAATACCCTATCTGCTCCGGGTTGATTAAATTTCTACGCATATCAAAACAGTCACAAACTACGTACGTAGCTACTGGTGCAGTGGCCGCCGATCCGGATCGTAGATCTCGTCCTGCATCCGTGCGATCTTCTGGTGTCTGGCCCGGTTCATTGCGGTCGATCGACCGTATCCAGGCGGTCGATCGCAAGTTTTTGGCAACCAAAGAATTGAAATGTCGCGGCGGCTATTTCCGCCTCGGCGGCCTGCCGGTTCGGGGATCGGATTCCGTCACCGGATGCGGCCTTGGCCAAATTGTTTAGCCTATTCGACTGATGTCTAATTGCCCCGCCTATCTCGCGCTCCAGCACGGTGGCGAATCCAGTTTTCGCCGCTGAAACTGAGTTGATGGACTGATTTTGTAGATATGATGACGGTTTGGAGGCTCGAACCGCCGGTCCGATGGCGAATCACCCCCGAATCAGGGCTTTCGGTGGCCGGCACGCCGCATCCTGAGCCGATCGATTCGCCCCCGCGCGGGGCGCCCGTCGGAACTACGTAACCGGCGCCCCCCGATCCGGGCGTGCCCGTCCGCTGCGGGCCCCACAGGCTCGAGGCAGTCTCGCTTTCAGAGCGCGACAGGCCCCATTTCCCGCAACGGGCGAGGATCCGCGCTTCCTCGTGCGGCCGTCGCGCACCACCGGATGTGTGAGTCCGTCAGCGCCCGGTCGCGGGGCGGAGACGATGCGCCCGAATCCGGCCCCAGCCCGCGTCCGGCGGCGCGGCGTAAATCGCCGCGGCGCGCGAGAAAACCAATCAGGCGACCCGGGCCAGCAGGTCGCGCATGCCGTGGACGTCGACGAAGTCCGTGATCGCCCGGGTAGCGAGCCCGCCGTGCATCGCCGCGTAGGTCGCCCCGTCGAGGCCGCGCAGGAACGCGATGACGGCGTCCTCGAGCGGTTCCGGGAAGGCCCACCCGAGCTGCTCGGCCACCGCGTAGCGGCCCGTGGCGGTCTCGGCGCGCGCGAGCGTCAGCGCCCCGCACAGGCCGCCCTCGTAGAGCCGGTTCGGCAGCAGCCAGTCCGAGTTGAGGCCGTCATCCAAGTAATCGACCGCCCAGCTGAAGTGGACGCCGCCGTAGATGTCGGGCAGCTCCTCCGGATTGGCGTAGGGGCCGCGGAACGACATGTTCGGATGCCGGCGCAGCGTCTCCGCGAAGGCCTGCGGGTCGATATCCTCCTCGGAGAGCCGGCCGGCGATCACGACCCGCACCGCGTCGCCCAGCGCCTGCGCCACCGCCGCCAGGATGGTCAGGCTCCGGAGGCAGCGCAGCGTGCCGAACCAGCCGATGACCCAGGGCGGCCCGGCGCTGCGGTCGCGGTCGATCCGGTGCGCCACCTCGGCGAGGCGGTGCGCCATGACCTTGTTCTCGAGGAGGTGCCAGGGGCCCGAAAAACCCTGGACCGGCCCGAAGTAGCGGCCCACGAAGTCCGGCGCGCTAACGACCAGCAGCGCGCTGCGGCCCAGGATCCAGCGCTCCACCGCCCGGGCGACCCGTCCGACCCGGTCCGGCCGCACCATCAGGCGCTGGATGTCGAGCACCTCGTAGACCAGAGGCGCCCGGCTGCCCGCGAGCCGGGTCGAGGCCCAGGCCACCAGCGCCATGTCGAGGTTGCGCACGTAGACCACGTCCGCGGCGCGCAGGTCCCGCCACCGTGCCAGCGCCCGGACGATCCCGAGCGCCAGCATCGGGAGCCGCCGTCCGTACTGCCGATCCACGGTCTGCCCGAGCGGCACGACGTCGCCGGCGGTCCCGGGATCGGCGAGGCCGACCCGCGCCCGCACGAACATGTACTCGACCACCGACCAGCCGGTCTCCCGGATGGCGCCGACCCGCTTCCGGATCGTCGGCTCGATCCGGTCGTGGCCGAAGAAGGCGACACGGCCCACCGGCCCGGCGCCGGGCAACGCGGCATCCGGCGCAATCGGCGTCATGGCGCGCGGCCCATTCAACCTTCCTTGCGACCGCGAACCCGACGCTGCGCGAAACGCCGTCACACGGAGGCTCCTGCATCCGTCGCCTCGGCGCCCGGGCGGCGGCGCCAGGACCGGGCGACCCGGGGCTGGGCGGACGGCCGCATCGCCGCGGCGCGGCGGACCAGGGCGTCCACCAGGGTGCCGCGCCGGACCGCCGGCGTGGCGTTCGTCTTGTTGAGCACGACGCCCAGGACGGTGCAGCCGCTCGATTCCAGGTCCTGGACGGCCGCGATCACGTCGTCGATGTTGGTCTTGCCCGCCTCGGCCACGAGGATCACCCCGTCCAGCATATCGAGGAGCGGCCGCAGGGTCGGCAGATCGTCGGCTGGGGGCAGGTCCACCACGATGCGGTCGAGGTTGGTGCGCTCGTCGCGGACCAGGCTGGCGATCGCCTCCGGGGTCATCAGGTCGCTGAAATGCGGGTCGCCCGGGTGGAGGCTGCCGCAGGCGAGCAGGCGGACGTCCCCGGGCTGGGGCCGGACGGCCTCCTCGGCGCAGCAGCGGCCGGCGAGGACGTCGAGGAGCCCGCGCTGGTCCGAGGCCTGGCTGAGCCGCGACAGGGTCGCCTGCCGCACGTCGGCGTCGATCAGCAGGATCCGGCTCGCGGAGGCTGCGCGCGACCGGGCCAGCAACTGGCTGAAGTTGCTCGCGAAGGTGGTCTTGCCGGTGCCGGCCCCGACCGAGGTCACCCCGATGGCGAAGACCGGGCCGCGGCGGTCGTTGCCGATCAGGTGCGACTTCAGGCTGTGCAGCCGCTCCACGAAGATCGATTGCGGCATGTACCGCACCGCGCCGGCCTTGAACGCCTCGACGCTGGCCGGCCGCAGGGCCTCGTCGGCGTGGCTCTGCGCCAGCGCCAGGGCGGCCCGGTAGGCCGGCTCGCGCCGCAGCTCGGGGAGGGCGGCCAGGCAGGACAGGCCCTGGCCGGTGATCTGCCCGGGCGACCGCAGGGTCCGGTCGAACCAGTGCCGCGCGAAGGCGCCGCTGACGCCGAGGCCGGCCCCGACCAGCATGCCGAGCATCACGATCAGGCCGCCGCGCGGCGCGCTCGGGCGCTCGGGGACGCTCGCCGGGGTGATCACGTGCGCGGAGGGCTGCGGGTAGGATTGCTGGTTGACCGCGTCGATGTAGCGGCTGAGCAGGTTCGTGTAGATCTGGTCGTAGGTCTCGGCCGCCCGGTCGAGCTCCTTCGCCTTCACCCGCGCCTCGCTGGTCACGAGCGTCTTCGAGATCAGCGCGTCGAAGGACGCCGACATGCTGTCCTCGCGGGCCTTGGCGACCTCGTAGTCCCGGTCCAGGGAGGCGGCGAGGCGCTCCAGCTCGGCCCGCAGGGATTGCTTGGCCGCCAGCACGTCCTTCTGGATCGCCGTGACCGCGTCGTGGTCGGGGCCGAGGCGGCGCTTCAGGTCGTCGGCGCGCTGCACAAGGTCGACGTACTGCTTGCGCAGCTGGATGATCACCGTGTCCTTGAAGGCCTCGGTGATGCCGGGATCGGCGATATCGGAGGCCAGCAGCGCGCGGATCTGGTCGCGGGTCGAGCGGGCGTCCACGGTCCTGGATCGGGCGGAGGCGACCGCGGTGTTGAGTTCCTCCAGCTGCTGCTCGCCCACCAGGCCGCGCTTGCCGAGATCGATGATGGCGTGCTCGGCCTTGTAGGTCTGGGCCTCGCGGGAGGCCGCGCTGGCGCGCTGCTGCATCTCCTTCAGCCGCGGCAGGATCCACTCGCCGGCGACCTTCCAGATCTGCGACCGGTTCTCCAACTGCGTGGCCACGTAGGCGTCCGCCACCGCGTTGGCGACGGCGGCCGCGGTCGTGGGGTTGTCGAGGCTGTAGCCGACCTCGATGACGTAGGCCGCGCCGATGCGGGCGGCTTCCAGGTTCTCCCGCACGGTCGCGGCCTGGCGCTCGTCCGGGCCCACCGCGACGCCCGGCTTGGGAGCGGGGGAGAGGCCGATCAGGCCGGCGACGAACAGCTTGACCGCGCCGATGCCCTCCCGGACCCGTGCCACCAGCGGGTGCGGCGGCACCGACAGGTCCTGCGTCGGCGCCAGGCCGAGCCGGTGCACCGCGGCCAGGGCGATCTTCTCGGAGCGGATGTACTCGACCTGGCTCTCGACCTCGGGGATCTCCAGGGGGGTCGCGGCGCCGGGCGTGTCGCGGGCCGTGACCGGGCTCGACCGGCTCTCGATGTAGACCCGCGCCCTGGCGGTGTAGATCGACGGCGCGGTGGCGACGTAGATGATCGCGGCGATCAGCCCGACGCCGCTAAGCGCCAGGATCGACCGCCAGTTCCGCCGCATGATCGTCAGGATCGCGACCTGGGAATCGGGATCGGGCGTCCGCGGCGCGTCCCGCCACGGCCTGCCGGCGCCGGTGCCCACGGGGTCGGCCCGCAGGAAGGCCGCGCTGGTCGAGTGTCTGTTCATGGCGTGTCCCTCACCGGGGCGGGGTTTGCGCATCGTCTCGGATCCCGGATCCTGAACGACGGGCTAAGCGTTTGTTCTGGAATATTTTTTCCCGAAGGCCGGCGGTCGCCGTCCGGCGCGATGGGCATCCGGTGGCGTCAGTTCTGGCCGGCGCCGTCGCCGATCCCCCGCATGGCGGGGTCCGGCTTGAGCACCACCTCCACGACGTCGCCCGGCTGGAGCTCCATGTCCTCGGCGGCGTCGACCGCGCTCGGGGTGGTGCTGTTGGGGCGGAAGACGGCGATCGACGCCCGGGCGCGGCTGCCGGACAGGAGCTGGCTGCGCAGCGCGCCGGTATAGACCAGCTTGTCGTTGATGCTGTTCAGGCGCGAGCGGAGCGCGGTCAGGTTGTCTTCCGAAACCTGCAGCTTCTCCATGGCATCCATGGCCTGCTGGTCGTCGACCCGTTCGAGCTTGCGGGTCAGCTCACCCTTGTCGCGCTCCAGCTGCGCCACCTGGACGGTGGTCTGGAGCGCCCGGGTCGAGGACAGCAGTACCGCCCGCCGGGCATCCGTCAGCCGCGTCGTCACGACGGCGCCGCGCTGGAACAGTGCCCGCACCGCGTCGTAATCGTCCGCGTCGGCGGTGACGCCTTCCTTCTCCTTGGCCTGCTGCTCGGTCAGGCTGACCAGCTGGTTCTGGGAGCGGGTGAGGGAGCGCTGCAGGTACTCCTTCTCCTTGGCGACGTCGGACATCTGCACGCGCAGCTGCTGCTCGGCGAGCTTCTGCGCGACGCTCGCCCGGACCGGCGGGACGTTCGGGTCCGCCCCGGCCGGCGCCGCCTTGTCGGCCCGCGCCGCCGCGATGACCGCCTTGAGCCGCCAGACGTTGGCGCTCTCCCGGGCGATGCTCGCCCAGACGCTGTCGTACTCGGCGCGCAGGTTGGCGCTCTCGACGACCGGGTTCTCCATCCGGAAGCGCAGGAGGTTGTAGCCGCCCGCCAGCGCCACCGCCTGCCGGACGGTCATGCCGGGATGGAACGGGTGCTCGCCCTGCTTGGTCACGTCGCCGCTCAGGTAGACCGGCTGGTACTTCGCGATCCGCACCCCGATCTCGTCGGGCTCGATCACGGCGATCGATTCCTTGCCCTCCGCGTTGCGCTGCCGCACCGCCTTGGCCGGCAGCGCCTTCTGCAGGGTCTTGCGGAACTCCGACACCGTCAGCCCGACCGCCGGCACCTCGCCGAGCAGCGGCACCATGACGGTGCCGTCGATCCCGACCGTGGCCTCCTGCTTGAACCCGGGAATGCTGAGCGCCGTCACCTCGAGGGAATCGCCCGCCGCGATCCGGTATTCGGCGAAGGCCGGTTGCGCGGCCAGCGTCAGCAGGATCGCCGCGCCCGTTGCGAAGACACTTCGCAGCGACGCCCCCCTGCGGACGGCTCTGGGTCTGTGATTCGACGCGCGCACTGTCGTCGAACCGGTATCCGCTTCGGCGGCAAGCGCACTGGCCGCGAAGACTTTGGGGCAGGCCGGATGGGACCAGGTGTTCAACGCGTCGTCCCTTCATGCTCGGGCACAGCTCAGCCGGCATGATGCGCAGCGGCGCAGTTCGCCGGGACTCGTCCAAAAGGAGGCCGGCGTTCCGCTCCGGCGCGGCGCCTTGCGCCTTTCGAGGTAGGCCCCCGGGGGCCGCGCCGCCCCGGGGAAGGGCGGTGCACCTTTCGGGGGAGGGACGGGTATCGAAAGCCTGGGTTCCCGATCGTCCGCAGGTCCGCGCAGTTTTGCCGCACAGAAGTTCGGCAGAAGGAGTTGCGGGGATGCCGATTACCGATGCGGATATTGAGCGAGACGTGGGTATCTTTTACCCAGATCTCGTTAATATTTACGGATGTGCAATAAAGACCGGGTCGCGCATCGGGCCCTTCGTCGAGATCCAGCGCAACAGCACCATCGGCCCCCGCTGCAAGATCTCCTCGCACACCTTCATCTGCGAAGGCGTGTCGATCGGCGCGGAAGTCTTCGTCGGGCACGGCGTGGTCTTCACCAACGAGCGCTATCCGGAGGCCACGAACGCGGACGGCAGCCTGAAGCGCGACGGCGACTGGGAGCTCGTCGAGACCCTGGTCGGGGATCGCGCCTCGATCGGCTCCAACGCCACCATCGTGGCCGGCATCACCATCGGGGAGGGCGCCCTCGTCGGCGCAGGCGCGGTCGTGACCCGCGACGTCCCACCCTACGCCATCGTCGCCGGATGCCCCGCCCGGGTCATCGGCGACACGCGCCAGAAGCGCGCGCGGTCCCAGCGGCCGTCCCGGCCGGCGGCGGCCGAGCCTCTGCAGATCGCTTGAGGGGACACACGCACATGATCGCCATCGGAATCGTCGGCTACGGCTACTGGGGGCCGAACCTGGCCCGCTGCACTTCGGAGACCGAGCAGTGCCGGCTCGCGGCCATCGCCGACCAGTCGGGCGCGGCGCTCGCCCGGGCGGGCAAGCGGTATCCCGCCGCTCAGCTTCACCAGGATTGGCGCGACCTCGTCGCGGATCCCGAGATCGACGCCGTCATGGTGGCGACCCCGGTGAGCTCGCATTTCGAGATCGCCATCAACGCGCTCCGGGCCGGCAAGCACGTCTTCATCGAGAAGCCGATCACCTCCTCGGCCTTCGAGGCGCGGCTGCTGATCGAGGAGGCGGCCAAGCGCAACCTGACCCTCATGGTCGACCACACCTTCGTCTACACGGGCGCGGTCGAGAAGATCAACGACCTGATCAAGGACGGCGCGCTCGGCGAGGTCTTCTACTACGACTCGACCCGGGTGAACCTCGGCCTGTTCCAGCGCGACGTGAACGTGATCTGGGATCTCGCGGTCCATGATCTCGCGATCCTCGACCATGTCCTGGACCTCGCCCCGGTGGCGATCTCGGCGAGCGGCACCGGCCATTTCAGCGGCCGCCCCGAGAACATGGCCCACCTGACGATCTTCTACCCGCGCGGCGTCGTCGCGCAGATCAACGTCAACTGGCTGGCCCCCGTGAAGGTCCGGCAGACGCTGATCGGCGGCAGCAAGAAGATGATCGTCTACAACGACCTGGACCCGATCGAGAAGGTCAAGGTCTACGACCGCGGCGTCACCGTCGGCGACGGCTCCGGGGACATCACCGAGCTGATGGTCTCCTACCGGACCGGGGACATGTGGTCGCCGCACCTCTCCTTCCGCGAGGCGCTCGTCGTCGAGATCGAGCACTTCGTCGACTGCATCGAGACCGGCAAGGCGCCGAAGACCGACGGCCACAGCGGCTTGCGCGTGGTCGAACTCCTCGAGGCCGCGATGCGCTCCCTGCGCCAGAACGGCCACCCGATCGACCTCATGCCACTTGCGAGGGCCTCGTGATCCCGTTTCTCGACCTCAAGGCGCAATACGCGGCCATCGGCGGCGACGTCGAGACCGCCGTCCTCAACGTCCTGCGCAGCGGCGACTTCGTCCTCGGACCGGCGGTCACCGCGTTCGAGGCGGCCTTCGCCGAGGCCTGCGGCGCCAAGCACGCGGTCGCCGTCAGCAGCGGCACCGCGGCGCTCCATCTCGCGCTGCTGGCCCTGGATATCGGCCCGGGCGACGAGGTGATCACGGTCTCGGCCACCTTCGTGGCCACCGTCGCGGCGGTGCTCTACGCCGGCGCGACGCCGGTCCTCGTCGACATCGACCCGGTGACCTGGACCATGGATCCGGCCCTGGTCGAGGCGGCGATCACGCCCCGCACCAAGGCGATCCTGCCGGTGCACCTCCACGGCCGCATGGCCGATCTGGACGCGCTCGGGGCCATCGCCCGGCGCCACGGCCTCGCCCTGGTGGAGGACGCCGCGCAGGCGCATCTCGCCGAGCGCGGCGGCCGGAAGGCCGGCACGATCGGGGATATCGGCTGCTTCAGCTTCTATCCCGGCAAGAACCTGGGCGCGTACGGCGAGGGCGGTGCCATCGTCACCGACCGGGACGACCTCGCCGAGGCGGCGCGGTGCCTGCGCGATTGGGGCCAGCAGGGCAAGTACAACCACGTCCGGCACGGCTTCAACCTGCGCATGGACGGGGTCCAGGGCGCGGTCCTGGGCACCAAGCTCCCCTACCTGGAGGGCTGGACCCGGGCCCGGCAGGCGGTGGCGGCCGAGTACGGCGCGCGGCTCGCAGGCCTCGGGCTCGACCTGCCGGGCGCGGCCGGACGCGACCACGCCTTCCACGTCTACGCGGTCAGCACCCCCGACCGCGAGGGCCTGCGCCAGCACCTGGCCGAGGCCGGCGTCGCCACCGGGATCCACTACCCCGTCCCGGTCCACAGGCAGCCCGCCTACCGCCACCTCGACGACGGGACCGGCCGCCTGCCGGTCACCGAGCGCCTGGCCGCCCGGACCCTGTCCCTGCCGATGTTCCCGGAACTGACGTCCAGCCAGATCGACAGCGTCTGCCGGGCCGTCTCGAGCTACTGCGAGGTCGCCGATGCAAAAGCTGCGTGATGTCAGCAAGGGACGCCGCTTCGCCGGCGACCTGCGCGGGACCCGGATCCTCGTCACCGGCGGATCCGGCTTCATCGGATCCCACATCATCGACCTGCTGGTCGAGGCCGGCTGCGACGAGATCGTGGCCGTCGACAACATGGTCCGCGGGCGGCCCGAGAACCTGAAGGACGCCCTCGGCTCGGGCCGTGTCCGGCTGGTGCAGGGCGACATCCGCGACCGGGCCCTGATGGACGGCCTGGTCAAGGGCACCGACGTGGTGTTCCACCAGGCGGCCCTCCGGATCACCCAATGCGCCGCCGAGCCGCGTCAGGCCTTCGAGGTGATGGCGACCGCGACCTTCGACCTGCTGGAGCGCTGCGTCGAGGCCGGCGTCGCCAAGGTGGTGATGGCCTCGTCCGCGTCGGTCTACGGCATGGCCGAGAGCTTCCCGACCACGGAGAAGCACCACCCATACGACAACCGCACCCTCTACGGGGCGGCCAAGTCGTTCGGCGAGGGCCTGCTGCGCTCGTTCAACGACATGTACGGCCTGGACTACGTCGCCCTGCGCTACTTCAACGCCTACGGGCCGCGCATGGACCTGACCGGCCGCTACACCGAGGTGATGGTGCGCTGGATGCAGCGCCTGGCCGAGGGTCAGTCCCCCATCGTGTTCGGTGACGGCCTGCAGACCATGGACCTCGTCCATGTCCGCGACATCGCCCGGGCCAACATCCTGTCGGCGACCGCACCGGCCACCGACGTGGTGCTGAATGTCGGCACCGGCGTGGAGACCTCCCTGGTCGATCTCGCCGGCCATCTCACCCGGATCATGGGCCGGGACGGCACCCCGCTGATCCATGAGGCCGAGCGCGCCGTGAACCCGGTGCCCCGGCGCCTGTGCGACACCAGCCTCGCCCGGGATCTGATCGGCTTCGAGGCCGAGATCGGGGCGGCCGAGGGCCTCGCCGACCTGGTGTCCTGGTGGAGCGACGAGGCCGGTTCGGATCACCTGAGGCGGGCGCTGGCATGATCCCGATCGCGAAACCCGATGTCGGCGAGCGGGAAGCGGAGGCCGCCGCCGCCGTCGTCCGGTCCGGCTGGCTGACCCAGGGGCCGCAGGTCGCGGCCTTCGAGGCGGAGTTCGCCGCGATCGTCGGCGCGCCCCATGCCTGCGCGGTCTCGAACTGCACCACCGCGCTGCATCTCGCGCTCCTCGCCGCCGGGGTCGGACCCGGCGACGAGGTGGTGACGGTGAGCCACAGCTTCATCGCCACCGCCAACGCCATCGCCCAGTGCGGGGCGACGCCGATCTTCGTCGACATCGACCCGGCGACCTTCAACATGGCCCCGGAGGCCGCCGCCGCGGCGGTGACCGAGCGGACCAGGGCGATCGTCTGCGTCCACCAGATGGGCATGCCCTGCGACCTCGAGGCCATCGTGGCGCTCGGGCGCCGGTCCGGCATCCCGGTGATCGAGGACGCGGCCTGCGCGATCGGCTCCGAGCGGCTCCAGGGCGACGTCTGGCGGCCGATCGGCGGACCCGCAGGCGACGTCGCCTGCTTCTCGTTCCACCCGCGCAAGGTCCTGACCACCGGCGACGGCGGCATGATCACGACGGCCAATCCCGAATGGGACCGCAAGTTCAGGCTGTGGCGCCAGCACGGGATGAGCGTGTCCGACGTGGCGCGCCACGGCAGCGCCCGGGTGGTGGCCGAGGAATACACGGTCGCGGGCTTCAATTACCGGATGACGGACGTGCAGGCGGCCATCGGCCGTGCGCAGCTCACCCGGCTGCCCGGCCTGATCGCCCGTCGGCGCGCCCTCGCGGACGGTTACCGGGCGCGGCTCGCGGACCTGCCGGAGGTGACGCCGCCGCCCGAGCCGATGGGCTCGCGCAGCAACTGGCAGAGCTTCTGCATCCGCCTGCCGGAGACGGCCGACCAGGGCGCCGTGATGCAGGCGATGCTCGATCAGGGCATCGCCACCCGCCGGGGCATCATGTGCGCCCACCTGGAGCCGCCCTACGCCGAGGCGCCCCGGCTTTTCGCCCTGGCGGAATCGGAGCGGGCGCGCGACCACGCGATCCTGCTGCCGCTCTACGCCGGCATGGACGACGCGATGCAGGACCAGGTCGTCGCCGGCCTGCGCGACGCCCTGCGATGATCCCCGGACCGGTCAAGAGCCTCGCCCGCACCGTGGGGCTCACCCGTCCGCGGTTCGCGGCCGCCCGGATGGCCTACGAACGCACCACCCTGGCGGTTGCCGGGACGCGCCGTGAGCGGCCGGGCGGGCGCATCCTCTGCTACCACTCGCTCGGGCAGCCCGAATGCGGCGTCAACGACGTCACGCCCGAGCGCTTCCGGCACCAGATCGAGCTGGCCCTGCGCCTCGGCTACCGCTTCGTGCCGGCCGCCGCCATCGCGGAGGGAAACGGCGAGCCCTGTGACCTCGCGATCACCTTCGACGACGGCTGGCGCAGCGTGATGGACGCCGCGGAGCCGATCCTGCGGGATCACGGGATTCCGTGGACGCTGTTCGTTGTCTCCGGGTGGCTCGACCGGCCGGGGACCGGCCCGCGCGGGATCCTGGGCTGGCGCGAGGTCGAGGCCCTGGCCTCGGCCGGCGCCGAGATCGGCAGCCATTCCATCACCCATCCGAATTTCGGGGGCCTCAGCGCCGAGCGGGCGGCCGAGGAGCTCGACGGCTCGCGCCGGGCGATCGCAGCCCGGCTCGGCATCCGGCCCGACAGCTTCGCGATCCCGCTGGGGCAGTCGGCGAACTGGACACCGGCTGCCGCCCGCGCCGCCCAGCAGGCCGGCTACCGGATCGTCTACGCGCAGGCCGTGGAGACGCGGCCGCTCGGGACCATCGGGCGCAGCTTCGTCACGCATTTCGACAACGACCTGGTCTTCGGGGCCCTCCTGAACGGCGTCTACGACGCCTGGGAAGAATGGACATGATGCAGCCCGCGCCCCGCGCCACGGTTTCCGTGGTGGTCCCCACCTGCAACCGGCCCGCCCTGCTGCGCGAGGCCCTGGCGAGCATCCGCGCCCTGGAGGCGCCCGATCTCGCCTTCGAGATCATCGTGGGCGACAACGGTCAGGCGGGTCCGGCCGCCGAGGTCGCCGCCGCGTTCGGCGCCATCCACGTGCCGGTCGCGCGTGCCGGAGCGGGGGCCGCCCGCAACGCGGCGCTGCTGCGGGCTAGCGCACCCTACGTGGCGTTCCTCGACGACGACGATGTCTGGCTGCCGGGCCACATCCGCCCCCATCTCCGACGGCTCGAAGCGGAGCCCGGTCTCGGCATCGTCTTCGGGCAGGTGATCACCACCTCCCCGGAACTGGAGCCGGTCTACGGTCCCTGGCCGGCGGAGCTCCCGGCCGACGGGGCCGCGCTGCTGCGCCGGATGTTGAGCGGCTACTTCCCGCAGGTCGGCGCGACCGTGGTGCGCCGGAGCCTGGTCGACAGCGTCGGCCTGTTCGACGAGGCGCTGCTCGGCGACCAGGATTGGGATTGGCAGATTCGGGCGGTGCGCCGGCACGGGGCCGCCTTCGTGGCCGTGCCCGGTGTCCATTTCCGGCAACGGCCGGCCGGGACCTTCGACAGCCTGATCGCCCGCCGGATCCGCTTCACGCGGCTGGTCTTCCGGCGGCACGCGCCGGCCCTCGGCGTTTCGCGCCTTCAGGCCCTGAGCCTCTATTTCGCGACCGTGCAGGGGTATTACGACGCCTTCCTGGACGGCGCCCAGGCCCATGCGGCCCGGGGCGACCGGCGCGCCGCCGCCGGCGCGCTGCTCTCCGCCTTCCGGCTGATGCCGCACCGGGCGGTCAAGGACGCGATCCGGCCGACCCATCTGCGCGCGGCCCTGGTGGCCGTCGCCCAGGCAAGCCGCCCCCTCGCGGCGGCCGGGCCGGGGACGCGCTGACGGATCGGGCTTGCCCGTCGCAGGGACGTCCAGGCATCCAACCCGTGATTCCGGGCGCCGCTGTGGGTTCCTGACCTGACGAGGGCATTGGAACGGACAAGAAAACAGGCCCGGGAAACCGCAGGGTTTCCCGGGCCTGTTTTTGCGTGATCCGATGGATACGCCTTCTCAACCGGCCCGCAGAAGCCCCGGCCGGTCCTTCACGTTGCGCACCAGCCATTCCGGCAGCAGCAGGCGCACCCGCTCCCAGGGGCTGGAGAAGTCGCCGGCGCGGCGCAGGGCCGCCCAGGAGGCGACGCGTTGCCGGAGCGGCAGCATGCCGATGTAGTTCTTGGTCATGCCGGAGATCGGGAAGTCCGAGCCGAACATGTCCTGATGGCGCAGGTCCGGTTCGCCCAGATGAGGCGCCTCGACCGTCACCGGCCCGGCACCCGGCGCGAGCCGGGGCAGCGCCTGGGCCTGCGCGTAGACCGCGTCGAGCCCGGCGGCCCAGCTCGCCGGCGCGTAGAGGCGCGCGATGGCGGCGCTGATCTCGGCCCCCGTGGTCCGGCGGTCCTCCGCGTCGGTGATCAGCGCGGTGAGGTGAGCCTCGTATTCCGCTTGGTCGCGGGCGACCCGAGCCGTGGTGTCGAGCCCCGGATGGTTGATTGCGACGATCTCGGCCGCCGCGGGCGCCTCGAAGCGCGTCACCAGCGGCAGCCCGTAGGCGGCGGCTTCGAGCATCGAGGTCGACGAGACGAACGGGTAGGAATCGACGTAGATGTCCGCCGCCTCGAAGAAGGCCCGCGGATCCGACTGCTCGGCATAGGCCACGATCCGCCCGCCCGTGGCGGCCTGCGCCCGGGCCCAGTCCGCGCGCTCGCCCGCGCCGACCACGATCAGGCGGGCCTTCGGATGCGCTGCCAGGAGATCGACGTGGCGGTCGGCGTAGGTGACGTCGCCGACGTTGCGGTACTTGGCGCCGCGCGCCACGGAGACCAGCAGGACCTCGTCGTCCGCGATCCCGAGGGCGCGCTTGGCCGCCGCGCGGCTCCGCTGGCGCTCGGGCAGCGTGATCAGGGTCGGGAGCAGGAAGCTCCGGGCCGGATCGACGCCGCGCCGCGTGATCGCGAGCCGGCGGGCGGCCTCGCGCAGGTTGATCACCGCGTGGCTGATCCGGGTCCCGATCCAGAACAGGTGATCCGCGTGGTTCAGGAGGAGGACCGGCGGGTGCTTGCCCGGATCCGCGAAGGCGATCAGCGGGACCACGTCCTCGCAATGGATGTGGAGGACGACGACGTCGTAATCCCGCGCGACCCGGCGCAGCTCCCGCGCCCAGGCGAGCTTGCCGCCCTGGCGGTGGTTCAGGTGGTGGATCGCGCCGCCGCTGGCGCGGACCGCCTCGGCGATCCGCCCATCGACCGGGCCGCGATGCTGGGTCAGGGCGAGGCTGTTGGTCCGGTGGGCGTCGGCGCCGATCCACAACGCCAGCATCTTGGTGAGGCCGCCCACCGGGGCGAGCTGCGTGCAGACGTGGAGGACGCGCCGGAACGGGGCCGGCTCCGGGGCCGTGCGAGGGCCGGCCTCCGGCTCGAGCCGCCGGCCGATTTCGGCGGTCAGACGCTCCAGGCGCGGGCTCGCGAAGACGCCGCAATGGCGATGGGCCGCCATCGTCGCCGCAATGGCGGCTTCGACGGCGGCGCCTTCGAGGTCGCCCGCAGCCGCCCGGCGCTCGGCCTCCCGCACCCGGGCATCGAAGGCCGAGAAATTCGCCTGGATTCGCCCGGCGCGCCGGGCGGTCTCGTCGTCGATGTCTCGGCGTCCGTCATGGCGGAGCTCTGACGCAACAATGGCCATCGTGCCCTCCGGGCTTCAGCGATGCGGTGCGGGATCCGCCGTCCAGGTGCCGGGAGTGTGGAAGACACCGAACACGTCGGGGGCGAAGACCGGGTGCTCCACGTGGAAGCGGGCGCCGATCCGCGCGGCGAGCAGGCGCTCGAAGCCCCGCTGCCGGACCACCACGGAGACCTTGTAGGTGTCCGCGGTGAGGGTCAGCGGCGGCGTCAGCAGCTCGATCGTGCCGTCGCCCGACAGGGTCTGCAGCTTGGCGCGATCCGTCATCGTGCTGAAGTTGCAGCAGAGCAGCTCGTCCGATCGCGTGATCGAGAACAGCACATGCGGGTCGGTGATCGGCTCCGAGGCGGTGTAGCGCGCCGTGATCCGCATCCGCTCGCCGTGCCGGAACAGCGTCTTCGGAGCGCCCGATTCGTCGGCGACCGTGACGTCCTGGATCTCCACCGGGTGGTGGCCGCCCTCGGGCCGGAACCAGGGTGCGTCGGCCAGGTAGCTGTCGCGCTCGTAGTGGTGCAGCCCCTCGTCGGTGGGGCCGTCGAAGGCGACGCGGCCGTTTTTGATGTAGATCACCCGCTCGCACATGGTCTTCACGCTGAACATGTTGTGCGAGACGAGCAGGATCGTCGAGCCCTTGCTCTGGAGGCGGCGGGCGAAGTCGATGCACTTCTTCTGGAAGGTGTAGTCGCCGACCGCCAGGACCTCGTCGAGGAGCAGGATGTCGGGCTCGAGATGGGCGGCGACCGAGAAGGCCAGCCGGACATACATGCCGCTGGAATAGCGCTTCACCGGCATGTCGATGAAGTCGCCGATCTCCGAGAACTCGACGATCGCGTCGAACTTCTCGGCGATCTCGTGGCGGTGCATGCCCAGGATCGAGCCGTAGAGGAAGATGTTCTCGCGGCCGGTGAGCTCCCGGTGGAAGCCCGTGCCGACTTCGAGCAGGGCGCCGACCCGGCCGACCAGCCGGATGCTGCCGGTGGTCGGGGCGGCGATCCGCGAGATCAGCTTGAGCAGGGTGCTCTTGCCCGCCCCGTTCATCCCGATGATGCCGACGTTCTCGCCGTGCTTGATGCCGAAGCTGACATCCTTCAGCGCCCAGAACCCCTCCTTGGTCGGGCGTGCCTGGGACCGGCGCGTCAGCAGGCCCCGCGCGCCGTCGATGAGCGCCTCGCGCAGGGAGTTGTCGTGCGTGGCCCGCGGGGCACGCCAGTATTGCTTGCCGATATCCTGTACGCTGATCGCCATCGACATCAGATTATATCCGCGAAAGAGCGCTCCATGCGCTGGAAGAAGATCAGTCCGGTGAACAGCAGCAGCGACGACACCGTGACCGAGACCGCGAGGGCGAACAGGTCGGGCGTGGTTCCGCCGAGGATCGCGAACCGGAACGCCTCGATCAGCCCGACCATCGGGTTGAGCGCGTAGAGCCAGCGCACCGAGTCGGGGACGATGCTCGCCGCGTAGACGATCGGCGAGGCGTACATCCAGATCTGGATGAGGAACGGCAGCGTGTGCTTGACGTCCCGGAAGCGGACGTTGACCGGCCCGAGCCACAGGCTCACCCCGAGCGCCAGCATCGCGGTGACCGCGAGCGTCGGCACCGCGAGGACGATGTGCCAGCTCGGCATCACCCCGTAGCAAAGCATCAGCACCAGCATCACCGCGAGGGCGATGGCGAAGTCCACCATCGGCGACACCACGGTGGCGAGCGGGATCACCAGGCGCGGGAAGTAGATCTTGCGGATGAGCTCCGCCTCGGTGACGAGGCCGGTGGCGCTCCGGCGTACCGACTCGGCGAAGTAGGTCCACAGGATGATCGCGCTGCCGGCGAACAGCGCATAGGGCGCCCCGTCGGTGGGGATCTTGGCGAAATGGCCGAAGATGACGGTGAAGATCGCCACCGTGAAAAGCGGCTGCGCGATCGCCCAGCAGGCGCCCAGGGCGGTCTGGCGATAGAGCACCTTCAGGTCGCGCAGGATCAGGACCCACAGCAACCCGCGATACTGCCAGACCCCCGCGGCATCGAAGGCGACGAGTTGATTGTCGGGAAGGATTTCGGTGACCGGCATCGCGGTCGGTTCCGATCTGGGCCCGCCAAGGCCATGTTTCGGCGCATC
This sequence comes from Methylobacterium sp. CM6246, assembly GCF_054818005.1. Lineage (NCBI taxonomy): Bacteria > Pseudomonadati > Pseudomonadota > Alphaproteobacteria > Hyphomicrobiales > Methylobacteriaceae > Methylobacterium > Methylobacterium sp. CM6246. Next base: position 420,341 of record NZ_JBTXKY010000001.1, on the reverse strand, counting down.
GAGCGCAAGCGCGTCCAAAGAGTCCATCATTCGAAGCGATCCCGCACGACGATCGGTGCTTGCTGGATCCGTTCGCGGCATCAGCTGCCGGATCGGCGATCCCACTGAGCCGGGCTATCACCGCGGTCATCCGGCACGAATTACATCTTTCGTCGTACCGAGCCTCCCGACTGAAGAGGTGGTTGTCGTTGACCACCGTATTGATTGCTTATGAGGACAGAAGAGACCCCGGGCGCGGGACGTCGTCTCTGTCGATGCCGGCTCGGCCGGCCCGGACACGCGTGCCGGGCGAACGGGCCGTCCTCACCGAGGCGCTGGGCTTCCTCCGGAACGGGGCCACCGCGGGGCCGGCGCAAGATCGGGCTCGGGTCTCAGGAGAACCGCCATGAAGGACGCTTCGGTCGACGGCCCGGACGGCGCGGGCATCCCGTTGGTGACGATCGCCATGCCGGCCCTGAACGAGGCCCAGCACATCGCCGAGGCGATCCGCTCGGTGATGCCGGCCCCAGGGTCGCTCGCGTGTGAATTGCTGGTGATGGACGGCGGCAGCAGCGACGCGACCTGCGCCATCGTCCAGGCGCTCAGCGACAAGGATCCGCGAATCCAGCTGATCCACAATGCCCGCCGCATCCAGGCCTCGGCGCTCAACCTAGCGGCCCGCCTCGCACATCCGGGCTCGACCTATCTCGTGCGCGCCGATTGCCACGCGGCCTATCCCGAGAACTGGGTGCAGGACCTGATGCGGACGATTCGCCAGTGGGACGCCGTCTCGGTGGTCGTGCCCCTGCGGACCATCGGGGTGACGCCGCTGCAGCGTGCCATCGCAGCCGCCCAGAACAGCCGGCTCGGCAACGGCGGCTCGGCGCACCGCCTGGGCGGGATCTCGGGCTACGTCGCCCACGGCCACCACGCCATCTTCGACCGGCGCGAGTTCCTGCGGGTCGGTGGATACGACGAGAGTTTCTCGCACAACGAGGACGCCGAACTCGACCGCCGGCTCTGCGCGGCCGGCGGCAAGATCTATCTCGCGGCCGACCTCGTCGTGACCTACTACCCCCGCGCGACCCTGTTCAGCCTGACCCGGCAATATTTCCTGTACGGCCGTGGCTGCGCCCGAACCCTGGAGAAGCACGCCAGCCTGCCGCGGATGCGCCAGATGCTGCCGCCCCTGGTCCTGCTCTACGGCGTTGCCGCCCTGGCCCTCGTCACGGTTGCCCCGATGCTGCTGATCCTGCTGGCGGTCTATGTGGGGGGCTGCGGCCTCAGCGGCCTCGCGCTGGCCCTGAAGGCGCGGGAGCCGGGCCTGGTCATGAGCGGCCCGGCGGCGATCGCGATGCACCTGGCCTGGGCCGCCGGCTTCCTGTCGCATCGTGGTTATCGCCGGACCCTGTTGCGGACCGCCTTGCGCCGGAAGCCGCCCCTGCTCGGCGTCGCACCCGGATCGGATCCGGCGAGCGTCAACTGACCGGGATTCTGCGAACGGGCCCCGCGAATCCCGTGTCAGATACCGGACGCCGTTCCCCTTCCGTCGCCAATTCCTACCCTGGGCTGTAGTCTCGCGCGGCCAAGCCGATTATCGACACGCGCATCTCTCCGGACCTCGAGGGTCCGGAGAGATGCGCCGTGCCGTGCAGGCCTTGGAGTGTTGTGACCGTGCCCGACAGGACCCCGCGCCCCGTGATGCTCGTGATCCTCGACGGCTGGGGACTCCGGGACGCGGTCGCCGACAATGCCGTCCACCAGGCCCGCACGCCCGTCTTCGACGGCCTGATGCGCGAGGGTCCCCGGGCGCGGCTGCAGACCTTCGGGGCCGATGTCGGCCTGCCCGAGGGGCAGATGGGCAATTCCGAGGTCGGGCACCTGAACATCGGCGCGGGCCGGGTGGTCATGCAGGACCTGCCACGCATCGATACCGCCGTCGCGGACGGCTCGCTCGCCAGCAACCCGGCCCTGACCCGGTTCATCGACGCGCTGCGGGCGAGCGGCGGGACCTGCCACCTCGTCGGCCTGCTGTCGCCCGGGGGCGTCCACGCGCACCAGGACCACGCGGTGGCGCTGGCGCGGGTGCTGGTCGAGGCCGGCGTGCCGGTCCGCCTCCACGCCTTCACGGACGGGCGCGATATGCCGCCGCGCTCCGCGGCCGGCTGCCTGGAGGCCGTCGAGGCCGCACTCCCCGACGGCGCCCGCATCGCCACCTTGTGCGGCCGCTACTACGCGATGGACCGCGACCGGCGCTGGGAGCGGGTCTCGATCGCCTACGACGCGATGACCGCGGCGCGCGGCGCCCGGTTCGCGAGCGCCCTGGAGGCGATCGCCGCCTCCTATGTGCTCGACCTGTCGGACGAGTTCCTGCGGCCGGCCATCATCGGCGACTATGCCGGCATGCAGGACGGCGACGGCGTGCTGAGCTTCAATTTCCGCGCCGACCGGACCCGGCAGATCCTCGAGGCCCTGCTCGATCCGGCCTTCGCGGGCTTCGCGCGGACCCGGACGGTCCGGTTCGCCGCAGCCCTCGGCATCGTCCAGTACAGCGTCGAGATCGACGCCTTCGCCGACACCCTGTTCGGCCCCCTCGACCTGCCGAACGGCCTCGGCGAGACCGTGGCCCGGGCCGGGCGCACCCAGCTGCGCATGGCCGAGACCGAAAAGTATCCGCACGTCACCTATTTCATGAACGGCGGCCGCGAGGCGCCGTTCGAGGGCCAGGACGCGATCCTGGTGCCGTCCCCGAAGGTGGCGACCTACGACCTGCAGCCGGAGATGTCGGCCGCGGAATTGACCGACCGCGCCGTGGAGGCGATCGGCTCCGGCCGCTACGACATGATCCTGCTGAACTTCGCCAATCCCGACATGGTCGGCCATACCGGCAGCCTCGCCGCCGCCGTGAAGGCGGTGGAGACGGTGGATGCCTGCCTCGGCCGGGTGGTCGACGCGATCAGGTCCAGCGGGGGCGCGCTGCTCGTCACCGCCGACCACGGCAATTGCGAGATGATGCGCGATCCGGAGACCGGCGAGCCGCACACCGCCCACACCCTCAACCCGGTGCCGGCGATGCTGGTCGGCGTCGATGGCGTGACGCTCGCCGACGGCCGCCTGGCCGACGTCGCGCCGACCCTCCTCGACCTGATGGGCCTCGAACAGCCTGCCGAGATGACCGGGCGGTCGCTGATCCGCCGCTGAGCGGGCCGACCACACGGCACCCGCCGGAACGATGCCCTAACGCTTGCGCCCGCATAAGGGATATCGCCGAAGCGGCGACCCGGATGGCGCATGATGCGTAGGACATGATTGCGCGGCACAGCCTGATCTATGTCGGCTCGCGCGGCTTCGCCGCCGCCCTGAACATGGCCTCCGTGGCCGTGTTCACGCGCCTCGCGCCGGTGGAGAGCTACGGGATCTACCTGTACGTCCTGTCCTGGGCGCTGGTGCTCTACGGGGCGACCTGCCAGTGGCCGAAATTCGCGTTCTTCGCCCTCTACGACGAGGCCCGTGAGCCGGCGCAGGTCGGCACCGTGGTGCGGATCCTGGGCGGCACGCTGCTGCTCGCCGGGCTCGGCAGCGCGCTCGCGGCCGGGCTCGGGCTGGTCCCGGCCGATATGGCGGCCGCGATCCTGGCGCTCGCCTTCGGCACCACCCTGTTCGAGGGCTCCACCGAGATCGCCCGCACGCGCCTGAAGGCCGGTGCGGTGGCGGCCTCGGTGATGAGCCGGGCCGTGCTGATGCTCGCACTGGGCAGCCTGGCGCTGCACCTGTCGACCGATCCGCTGCACCTCGCTTTTGCCGTGGCCGCCGCCAACGCCCTGGCGGCGCTGCCGGCCGCGATCACCATCGCCCCGATGATGCCCGGCCGCGGCAGCCGCGCCGAGGCTCTGCGGCTGTTCGCCTATGGCTGGCCGCTGGTGCTGTCCTTCGGGACGGCGGCCCTGGCCCAGAGCCTCGACCGGCTGATCATCGCCAAGACCGTGGGGCCCGCGGGGCTGGGCGCCTACGGGGCGCTGGCCGACTTCCTGAAGCAGAGCTTCATCGTGTTCGGCGAGGCGATCGCCCTGTCGCTGATCTCCATCGCCAAGCGCGAGGCGCGGGTCGGTGGCATCGCGGCGGCCTCCGGGGTGCTGAGCGACGCCGCCCGGGCGATGACCCTGATCGCCGCCTTCGGGGCGGTGTTCTTCCTCTGCTTCGACGACCTCGTCGTCGCGGTGCTGCTCGGGCCGGCCTACCGGGCGGAGGCCCGCGCGCTCGCCCCGGTGCTGATCCTGGCCAGCATCCTGATGATGTTCCGCGCCTATTATTTCGGGCAGGTGATCTACTTCACCCGCACCAGCCGGCTCGAGGCGGGGGCGGCCTTCGCCACCCTGGCGGCGGTGGCGGCACTCTCCCTGCTGCTGATCCCGACGCTCGGCGCCGCCGGGGCGGCTTTGGCCTTCGCGGGCGGGCAGGCTGCGGCCTGCCTGGTGCTGGTGCTCGGCGCCTATCGGGCCGGCACCACGATGCCGCTGCCGCTCGCCGACATGACGGGGATCGCCGGCGCGGCCCTGGTCTGCGGCGCGGTGATGGCCGGGATCGGCCTGATCCCGGGTGGCCTGATGCCGCCCGGCCAGGCCCTGCGGCTGGTCCTGCTCCTCACCGTGGCCGGGGCGACCGCGTGGCGCTACGACGTGCTCGGGTTCGCCGGGGCGATCCGCCACCGGCTCGCGGCCTGAGGGGCGCGCCATGCCGGACACTGCGACCCTTGCCGGCGGCCTCGTGGCGGCGGTCCGTCCCCTCGATCCGGCCGCCGCCTGGATCCCGGCCTGGCGGGCGCTCGGTGCGGGCGCCGCGGTCCGCAACCCGTTCTACGAGGCCGGCTACGCGCTGGCGGCCCGAGCCCCCTTCGGCGACGGCGTGCGGCTCCTGATCGTGGCCGACCGTCCCCCCGAGGCGCCGGGCGCGCGGATCCTGGCCGCCTGGCCGTTCCGCCGGCTGTGGCGCCGTTGGGGCCTGCCGCTGCCCGTGCTGATGGGCTGGACCCACGGATACGGCCCGTTCGGCGCGCCGCTGCTCGACGCCGCCGACCCGGGGGCCGCGCTCGCGGGACTGCTCGCCGCGCCGCGGGCGCTCGGCCTGCCGCCGCGGCTGCTGCTGCCGAACGCGCCCGCAACCGGCCCCCTGGCCGACCTGCTGTCCGCGTGCGGGGTGCGGCGGGTCGCCTACTGGCCGCACGAACGGGGGTTGCTCGACGTGACCGGCCGGTCGATGCAGGCACGGGCGACGTATCTCGACCACCTATCCGGCAAGCGGCGGCGCAAGCTGCGCCTCGCCCGGCAGCGCCTGGAGGCCGCGGGGCCGGTCGCGCTCGAGATCCTGGACGCCCCCGCGGCGCTCGACCGCGCCCTGGACGACCACGTCGCCCTCGAGGCGGCGGGCTGGAAGGGCCGGGCCGGCACCGGCCTGGGGGAGCGGCCCGACGAGGTGGCGTTCCTGCGCGCCGTGCTGGCCGATCTCGGATCCGAGGGGCGGCTACGCGTGGCGCGGCTGCGCCGGGACGGCCGCGTCCTGGCCTCCGCGATCCTGCCGATCACCGGCGCCGAGGCCTGGGTCCTCAAGATCGCCCACGACGAGGCGGACCCGGAGGCCGCCCCCGGGGTGCAACTCGTCCACCGCCTGACCGAGACGGTGCTGGCCCGCGAGGGCATCGACCGGATCGATCGGATCGATTCTTGCGCCCCGCCGGATTTCGCCCTCGGCTCGACATTCTGGACGGAACGGCGCCCGATCGCCCACCTGCTGGTTGAGGCCGGCCGCGACCCGCTGTTCCCCCTGGCCCGCACTCTGGAGCGCGCCCGCGAGCGCGTGGCGCGGGCGCGCCTCACCAGCCGAAGCGGGCGATCTGCGTGAGCCGGGCCTGCACCGCCGCGTCGTCGCGGCCGATGCGTGCGATCCGCTCGGACAGACCGTAGCAGGTCGCGCAGAACGGCAACTGGATCACCGGGATGCCCTCGCTCCGCGCGCGCGCGACCGAGGCGATCAGGCAGGGGACGACCGGCTCGTCCGCAGGCGTTCCGAGGCAGTCGGCCCGCGGGCTTCCGAACGCCGGGCGGTTGGGCCAGGTCAGCTGGAGCGTCGTGCCGCCGCGCCGGTCGGGGGCGGGCGCCAGGGTGTAGCTGCGCAGGAACAGGCCGCAGCTCAGCAGGACGAGCCCGGGCAGGATCAGGGCGGCGCGCATCGGCCCCTCAATCCGCCGCGTCGAAGCGGCTGCGGAAGAACACCTCGCGGCCGGCGCCGTCGATGACCCGCACGGCCTCGGCCGGCTCGCCGGACCGCTGCGGCACCCGGGCGCGGGCGAACAGGCGCAGGGCCCGCTCCTGGGCGGTCTCCAGGCTGCCGACGCGCACCGAGATCCGCGTCTGGACCTCGCCGGATTCCGGACCGAGGACTTCGATATGGAACGTCTCGCGCAACGGCACCTGCCTGATCGTGAGCGCCCGCCGCCGGAGCGGGCCCGGTTCGGCGCGGGGTGAAAACCGTCCCGGGAGACGGCCTCGGAGCCAAGTCCGATTGCAACGCGATCCGGGGCGGCTCTAAGAGGGGCCCGCCCCGACATAGGGGAGATTGTTCGAGGAGTCCCGTGGACCCGCTCAAGGCTGCCGCCGCGACTGCCGTCTGCCTCGTCCTGTTCTGGCTGGCCTTCCGGCTGACCCGGCGCCTCGTCGACATGGCGATCGCGGGCGGCTACGCCGAGGAGCAGCGGCGGCTGGCCGAAGAGGAGGCTCAGGCGGCCGAGGGCGCGGTGCCGCAGGCCTCGGCCATCTGCGCCACCGCGGCGAGCTTGGCCGCAAACAGCGACCAGTCGTCGGCCGCAGCGATCGGGGCCCAGAGCGCCTCGACCTCCTCGATCAGCATCGTGCAGGGCTCCCCCGCGAAATAGGGATGGTCGAGCCGCGCGCCCGGAGCCGGGGTGAGCGCGTCGAGCGCCGCCCGCACCGGCGCGAAGGCCTCCGATCGGTAATGACCGGCGCTCGGGCCGGCCTCCGCCCGGCCGGCGCTCGCCGGGCCGCCGTACCAGTCGAAGAAGAAGCGCTCGAACGGCGCGCGGGTCTCGGCCAGGAACCGCCAGACCGCCGAGACCAGCCGGTCGGTCTCGGGCCGGGGCGCCTCAGCCAACCCGAGCCGGCCGAACAGCGCCTGCGCAAACCCGTCCTGCAGGGCGGGGCCGAAGCCGGACAGGGCCGCTTCCAGGCGCGCCTGCGGGCTGAGCGTCAGCAGGCAATCGGCCAGCCGGGCCAGGTTCCAGAACAGCGCCTCGGGCTGGCGGCCGAAGCTGTAGAGCCCGGTCTCGTCGAAATACGCGGCGGTGAAGTCCGGGTCGTAATGCGGCAGGACGCGCCAGGGGCCGTAATCGAAGCTCTCGCCGGTGACGTTGATGTTGTCGGAGTTGAGCACTCCGTGGACGAAGCCCGCGGCCGCCCATTGCGCGCCGAGCCGGGCGACCCGGGCGACCACATCCTCCAGGAAGGCGACGCCCCGGTCCTCCAGGGTTTCGCGCCAGAGGTCCGGCCGGTGGGTCTCGATGGTGTGGTCGAGCAGCCGGGCGATGTTGTCCGGCTCGCCCAGCGCCAGGAAGCGCTGGAAGCTGCCGACGCGAATATGCCCGTGCGAGAGCCGCACCAGCACGCTGGACCGGGCCGGGGAAGGCTCGTCGCCGCGCACCAGATCCTCGCCGGTCTCGATCAGGCTGAAGCTCTTCGACGTGTAGACGCCCTGCGCCTCCAGCAGCGCCGTGGCCAGCACCTCGCGCACGCCGCCCTTGAGGGTGAGCCGCCCGTCGGCCCCGCGGGACCACGGCGTCGTGCCGCTGCCCTTGGTGCCGAGATCGAGCAGCCGCCCGTCCTCCAGGTCGTGCAGCTGCGCGAACAGGAAGCCGCGGCCGTCGCCCAGTTCCGGATTGTACGAGCGGAACTGGTGGCCGTGATAGCGCAGCGCCAGGGGCGTCTCGAAGCTACCAGGCAGCGGCGCGAACCGGCCAAAATGGGCGATCCAGTCCTCATCCGACAAGCCGGAGAGGCCAACGCGCGCGGCCCAGGCCTGGTTGCGGTAGCGCAGGATCGTGGCCGGGACGCGCGCGGCCGCCACGGGATCGTAGAAGGCGGATCCAAGATCGGCGTGGCGCCGGGACGGCCGGTAGGGTCTGGGTTCGGTCACGCGGCGCGTCTCCCGGGCTGGCGGCGCGGGTGCTGCCGAGGACCCGCCCCCATGATGCCCCGCCCCTATCAAGCCGGTGGGCCGCGATCCGGTTCGAACCCGCCGGTCCGGCGCAGGGCCTCGCCGGCGATCATCGCGGCCGCGACCGCGACGTTGAGCGAGCGCAGGCCCGGCCGGATCGGCACCACGACCCGGGCGTCGGCGGCCGCATGGACGGAATCGGGTACGCCGGCCGATTCGCGCCCGACCATGATGCAATCGTCCGGGCCGAACGCGAAATCCGTATGGGGCCGGGCGCCCGCCGTTGTGGCGAGGACAAGCCGCAGGCCGGCCTCGGCCCGCCACGCCTCGAAGGCCGAAAACGAGCGGTGCCGGGTGATCGCCACGTGGTCGAGGTAATCGAGCCCCGAGCGGCGCAGGTGCCGGTCCGAGACGTCGAAGCCCGCGGGCTCCACGATCTCGACCGCGAGCCCGAGGCAGGCGGCCATCCGCAGCATCGTGCCGGTGTTCTGGGGGATGTCGGGTTGGTAGAGGACGAGGCGCAGCATGGGGCCAGGCTTGTGATGGGCCGGCGCCGTGCCGTCAAAGCGCCGGGCGTCGGACCCACAGCCGGCAAAGGGGCGCGCAATCCGGGGCGCCCGAAGAAAATCGGCGGAACTTACGCTGCGCCAAAGGTTTAAGGCGGCGCCACCTTCGTTTGCGAACGCTGTCCGAAAGTCCTCACCCGATGCGCACTCCGCTCCTGGCCTCGGCCCTTCTGTTGGCCGGTCTCGCAACCGCCGCGGCGCAGAATGCCACCCCGAATGCCGGAGCGCCGGCCGCGCCGGTGGCCGGTCAGCCGGCCACCATGGCCGACAACCTGCGCCCGACCTTCGTGGCCCAGTCCCCGGACGACATGGTCGCCAGCAAGCTGATCGGGGCCAACGTCACCAACGAGGCCAACGACACGATCGGGCAGATCGCGGACTTCGTCCTCGACCAGAAGGGCAGCGTGAAGTCCTGGGTCATCGGCGTCGGCGGCTTCCTCGGGATCGGATCCAAGTACGTGGCCGTCGACCCGTCGGTGATGAAGCTCGACCGGACCGACGACAAGACGCTCCAGGCCCGCATCGACACGACCAAGGATCAGCTGAAGGCCGCGCCGGAATACATCTACCTCGGCAAGGAGCCGCCGAAGGGCGCGGCCGCCGCCCCGGCCGCCGGAGAGCCCGCCGCCAAGCCCTGACATCGGGTCCGAGGCGAGCCGGCGGCATAACGCTGGCTTGCCTTCGCGCGCCGTTCCGTGCTGTGCCAGCCGCTGCACGGAGGTCGGAGTCCGATGAAGATGCGCCGCGCCCTGATCCCGCTTCTGGCCTTCTGCCTGGGTCTCGTCGGCCTGACCGGGGCAGCGGTGTTCGCCTTCATGCCGGACCGGGCGCCTGTGGGCGTGTCCGGGGTCGGCGGCCCGTTCACGCTGGTCGACCAGAACGGGCGCACGGTCACCGAGCGCGATTTCGCCGGCGCGCCGCACCTCGTGTTCTTCGGCTTCACCCACTGCCCGGACGTGTGCCCGACGACGCTCCAGCAGGTTTCGGACGTGCTCGCCGCCCTCGGGCCGAAGGCCGAGCGGATGCGTGTCGCGTTCGTCACCGTCGATCCTGAGCGCGACGACCCGGCGAGCCTGAAGACCTACCTGTCGAGCTTCGATCCGCGCATCACCGGTCTCACCGGCAGCCCCGAGCAGATCGTGGCCACCGAGAAGGCGTATCGGGCCTATGCCCGCAAGGTCCCCGGTAAGGACGGGGACTACACGATGGAGCACACGGCGATCGTCTACGTGATGGACGCGCAGAACCGCTTCCTCGGCGCCCTCGACCTCTCCCGCCCGGCCGAGGAGACCGCGGCGCAGCTGTCCAAGAAGATCTGACAACAAGATCTGACGAGACGATCCCAACGCGGTCGGGACGGCTCTAGAGCGTCATCCCGGCATGGAAGCGGTCGGGGGAGAGCGGCAGCAGGAACTGCACGCCGAAGCCCCCCTCGAAGTAGCGCACCAGCCGCCCGGGCGTGCTGCCCACCGTGACGGCCGCCCCGAGGGGCAGCGTGGCCGTGCTGGAGATCGCCACGCCGGAAATCGAGATGTCGATCAGCCGGGCCTTGATCTCCCGGCCGCTCTCGACGCGCAGGGTCACCGCCGTGTGGGTCGGCACGAGCCGCTCGTGGGAGCGCCCCTCGGGCAGGCCCAGGATCTCCCGGTTGGCGAGCCAGGTCAGCTGGGACGCGATCTTGTCCCGCTTGCGTGGCGTGGCGTTGAGCTGGACCGCGAAGCCGCCCTCGCTGTGGCGGGCGATGACGCCCTCGATCCGGCCGATATGCTCGAGGTAGAGCACCACGCGCTCGCCGACCTCGCCCACCACAGCGCAGGTCAGCCGGACGCCGCCCGGCGACATGTCCACGGTCTGGCAGGGATATTCGCGGCGGTCGGCCAGCATGTAGCGGCCCAGCACGGCGACCCGGACGCGCTGGTGGCGTCGCTGGTCGGCCGCGTCGCGCCCCCGGCTGGCCGCGCGGCTCACGTCCGTCCCGGCGGTGGCGTCGACCGCGATCATACCGAGATGGGCTCCACGCCGCGACAATCGTCATCGCAAGCTAGACCGGGACTGTTACGAAAGCCTTTTTTCCGATTCGACAATATCCGCCGTGCCGTAGATTTTTCTGTCCTGACCGAGCGCCAGGGCCGGTCTGGCCTGTACAGTTGCCAGTTCGTCCCGATCGGACGCGATCTTCGGTCGAAAAATCGATGTCTAATATTCCAAATGCAGTTCTCGGCGCGCGGTTTTACGCCCGTCCGCCGGCATGAACGAGGAGATGCCCCCGGCGCACCGGGCCGGGAAAGCCGGCAGGACCGCGCAAGGCCGGTCGCGCCGGCGGCGCGGCCTCCATCCTGCGGCCGGGGAGGATGCGCAGGGAGGTGGTCTCGGCTTGGACCAGCGGGCGCAGGCCGATCCAGTGGGGCGTGCTCTCGACGCTCAGGGTGCCGAGCGCCCGGACCTGCATCCGTCCGCGATGGCGCAGCGGCAGGAGCAGGAGCTCCAGATCCACCGCCTCGCCGGCCGTGTTCAGGCCGCGCAGGCCCGCGACCACGCCCAGGGTATCGCTGGCCACGATCTCGACGATGCGCCAGGGATCGGGGGCCTCCGCGCCCCACAGGCCGGCGAAGGTCTCGCCCTTCAACTCGCGGCCGTAGAGGGCGCAGACCCGCGTGCCGGCGAGCCGGATTGTGGCCGCGCGCGTCGCCATGTCGAGTTCCAGGATCAGGCTGTCGGCCAGCAGATGCCGGATCTCGCCCGGCTCGATCTCGGCGCGCTCGGGCGCGGCGCGCTCACCGCGCAGGCGCTCCCAATAGGCATGGAGCATGCGGCTCGTGGGATGTTTCATCGGAGTCCCGGATCGATACGCCTGGTGTCCGTCCCTGGATCATCCTGGCACATCCGCGTGGGACGGGCCGGTGATCCGGGGCGATCTGGATCGTCCGGCGCATACGCCGTGCCGCCCGGCGCGGGACGCTTCCTGGGATCGAGAGCAGGACAGACCGAGGCTGCCGGCATGAGGCTGATCACGGTCCGGATCTCGTCGTAGGCGGCGCGCACGCCGCCGCCATCGGTTCGATCGAGCCGGCCGGCATTCGTTCTTTCGAACCCCCTAGCAGCCAAACATCACCCGAAAAGGCTTCAATACGTCGCCGGGACTTGCCCGACACCCCGCAGCCCCGACATGGTGCCAGGATGGATGCCTCCCCCGAATTCCCGCGCCAGAGCCGCGTGCCCGTGTTCAACATGCCGGGGGTGGTGACGCTCTCGATCGGATTGCTGATGGCGATCCAGGCCCTGCGCGAGTTCGTGCTGCCGGACACGCTCGACATCCGGGTCGTCCTCGACCTCGCCCTGGTGCCCGCCCGCTGGACGGTGTGGTTCGATCCCGGGAAGGCCGCCGACGTGATCCAGGCGGCCGCCGGCCTCGGCGACCCCGACATGGAGGCCGCCCGCGAGGCGTTCGCCCGCTACATCACCTCCGAGCACGCGCTGCTGCCCTGGACGCTGGCGACCTACGCCCTGCTGCACGGCTCCTGGATGCACGTGATCTTCAACAGCGTCTGGCTGGCCGCCTTCGGGTCGCCCGTGGCCCGGCGCTGCGGCGCTTGGCGCTACTTCCTGATTGCGCTGGCCGGAACCGTGGCCGGCGGCCTGCTGCATGTGATGATCGACCCCCTGAGCGCGGGACCGCTGGTCGGCGCCTCGGCGGGAATCTCGGCCCTGATGGCGGCGGCGGCCCGCTTCGTGTTCCAGCCGCCCGCCTCCGGGTATGCCGGCCCGTCCTGGCAATTGCCGCCGCACCGGCCGGCCGAGACGGTTCCCGAACTCCTGCGCAACCGGACCGCGGTGGCCTTTCTGGCGATCTGGCTCATCACCAATCTGCTGTTCGGGCTCGTCAGCGTGCCGCTCGTGGGCGAGAACGCCGCCATCGCGTGGGACGCGCATCTCGGCGGCTTCATCGCGGGCTTCCTGCTGTTCCCGCTGCTCGATCGACGCGAGGCGACCCGGCCCTGAGACGAAATCCCGGCATCTTGCCAACGCGCCGGATCGGTCACACACTCGCCATAATGTGAACGAGCCGGGGCCAACCCGGACGACAGCGTAACGGAGGCGCCGCGGCTGACGGCGCACGCACCGCGTCACAGGGAGAGAGCCATGACCGTCGCACGCATCCTTGCCGAGAAGGGCAGCTCCGTCGTCACCGTGAGCCCCGACAAGACCCTCGAGGAGGTGATCCAGATCCTTGCCGACAAGCGGATCGGCGCACTGGTGGTCGCCCATGCCGACGGGTCGGTGGCCGGGATCATCTCGGAGCGGGACATCATGCGGGCGCTCGCCCGCCACGGCGGCGCGACCTTCGACGCGCCGGTCTCGGACCACATGACCGGCACGGTCACCACCTGCGGCCGAAGCTCCACCATCGAGGAAGTGATGGGCTTGATGACGGAAGGGCGGTTCCGCCACGTCCCGGTTTGCGAGGACGGCCGACTCGTCGGCCTGATCTCCATCGGCGACGTGGTGGCGCGCCGCATCGCCACGGTCGAGGCCGAGCACCAGGCCCTGCGCGATTACATCACCATGGCGTGAGATCGCGCGCCGGCCGGACGCGGAGTCCGGCGGGCGGCGACGTTGCCTGCGCCTACGCCTTCGCGGGGTCGAGGGTGACGTGCCAGAGGTCGGTGTCGGCCGCGTCCTTGAGGGTCACGGTCATCTGCTCGGTGTCACCATCCACCGCGACGTGGCCGAAGAACTGGTAGCCCGCGGCCGGTGACAGGTTCACCTGGCCCTTGTCGGGCGCCTTCACGTAGCGCAGTTGCGGGCCGAACGTGTTGTCGAGCGCGTTGGGCCCGAAGGTGCCGGCGTGGAGCGGGCCCGAGACGAACTCCCAGAACGGGTCGAAATCCTGGAACTGCGCCTTGTTCGGGTCGTAGTAGTGGGCGGCCGTGTAGTGCACGTCCGCGGTCAGCCAGACCGTGTTGCGGATCTTGGCCTGCTTGATGAACCGCAGCAGGTCGGCGATCTCCAGCTCGCGCCCGAGCGGCGGCCCGTCACCCTGCGCCACCGCCTCCGAGCCGAAATTGCGGTCCACGTCGTAGGTCACCACGAGGCCGAGCGGCATGTCGGCGGCGATCACCTTCCAGGTCGCGCGGGATGCCGTGAGCGCCCGCTTCAGCCACGCGATCTGTTGCGGCCCCAGGAAATACGCGTCGGGGCCGTATTCCTTCTGCCGGTTCTCGCCGTTCGGGCCCCGGTAGGAGCGCATGTCGAGCATGAACACGTCGACCAGCGGGCCGTAGGCGATTTTGCGGTAGACCCGGCCGGGCTCGGCCGGCTCGAAGCGCATCGGCATGTACTCGTGGAAGGCGCGCGCCGCGCGCAGCTGCATCGCGAGCACGTTCGGGTCCGTGTACTTCTTCTTGAGGTGCTCGGCCCGGGTCAACGGCTCGCCCGGCCACCAATTGTTGGTGACCTCGTGGTCGTCCCACTGCGCCAGGATCGGCACGGCGGCGTTCATCGCCAGCACGTTCCGGTCGGTGAGGTTGTACTTGTGGCGGCCGCGGAACTCGGCGAGCGTCTCGGCGGGCTTGGCGACCTCCTCAGTGACGCGGTTGCGCCAGAGGCTGCCGTCCGGGAGCTTCACCTCGGCCTGGATCGGCCCGTCGGCATAGATCGTGTCGCCGGAATGGATGAAGAAGTCCGGCCGGTTCTTGAGGATCGCCGCGTAGATCGTCATGCCGCCGCGGGCCTCGTCGATGCCCCAGCCCTGGCCGACCGTGTCGCCCGACCAGCAGAACGAGACCGAGCGCTTGTCCGCCGGCGCGGTGCGGAACCGCCCGACCTGCGCGGGTCCGACGATGGTCGGCGCCGCGACGTCCTGCAGGCGGACCCGGTAGAACACGTCCTGCCCCGGCGGCAGGCCGGCCAGCGCCACCTTCACGGTGCCGTCGCTCTCGGGCAGTGCATCCGCGAAGACGCCGCCGCGGATCTCGGAGAAGCTCTCGGTGGTGGCCCACTCGATGATCGCCCGGGCCGGGCGGTCGGAGCGGGCCCAGACCACCGCGGAATCGGTCCCGACATCGCCGGACTGGAGGCCGTGGCTGAGGAGCGGCCGGTCGGCGGCCCGGCTCAGGCCGGGGCGGGCCACGCCGGTGGCGATCCCGACGAGGCTTGCGCCTCCGGACAGGAGGATCTGGCGGCGGCTCGTATGCATTGGAAGCCCTCTCATTCGATGAGGGGCCATCGCAACCGGTCGTTACAACCGCGTGACGATCCTTCGCGCGAAAGCCGTCAACACGATGCGCGCTCCTTGATCCGCATCGCCTTTTTCCGAAAGCCCGCGGGCCCCTTCGGAACGATGCTCTAGGCCCGCGCGGCGGCGCCGTTCACGACAGCGCGGATCCGGGGCAGGGCCGCCCGGGCCGCCCGGTAGCCGATATCGATCCCCTCGGCGGCCTTGTGGAAGTCGAACAGGCCGAAGGCGGCGACATCCGGGCCGATGGCCACGTCCGGCGGGTCGCGCTCCAGCCGCGCCCGGGAGATCCGGTCCTGGGTGATGTTGAAGGCGCCGAGCACGACCCGGGCGATGCCCGGGACCGGGATCTCGGCTTCCTGGGGCTCGAAGCCCGGCAGGCGCGCGCGGATCAGCTGGAGGAAGCTCCGGCGCGCGGCCGGCGCCGGCACCTCGTGCACCACCGGGCCACCGGTATCGCCGTTGAGGTTCACGCAGATCACGAGATCGGCCCCGAGCGCGCGGGCGAGCGCCACCGGGACGGGGTTGACCAGGGTCCCGTCCATCAGCACGCGCCCCTCGTGGGTCACGGGCGGGAACAGGCCGGGGATCGCGTAGGAGGCGCGCACCGCATCGACGGTCGGCCCTTCGGTCAGGTTCACCTCCAGGCCGCTGCCGAACTCGGTGGCGACGCAGCCGAAGCGGATCGGCAGGCTCTCGATCCGGCGCGTGCCGAGATCGGCGAACAGCCGCCGACGGAGGCGGTTGCCGGCGATCAGCCCGGAACCGGGAAAGCGCGGGTCGATCAGCCGGACTACCCGGTGCCGGGTGAGTTCCCGCGCGAAGCTCTCCAGGCGGTCGAGGCGCCCGGCGGCGTAGCAGGCGCCGACCACGGCGCCGATCGAGCAGCCCGCCACCACGGTGGGATGGATGCCGCCCTCCTCGAGGGCGCGGATCACCCCGATATGGGCCCAGCCCCGGGCCGAACCACCGCCGAGCGCCAGGCCGATGCGGGGGCCGGCAGCGGGCAGGGGCCGGATCGGCTCGACGGTTCCGGGGAGGAAATAGGGGACGGCCGGACATTCTTGCCATTGCAAGGCAAGGGACGCGCTCATGCCCCGGCGGCCTCCAGGGTGACGGCGCCATCCGGCCCGCGGACGACCCGGCGATAGAAGCAGGCGCGGCGGCCGGTGTGGCAGCAGCCGCCGTCGCCACCGACCTCCACGCGGATCAGCAGCGCGTCCTGGTCGCAATCGACCCGCATCTCGACGACGCGCTGGATCTGCCCGCTGGTCGCGCCCTTGTGCCAGAGTTCCTGCCGGGACCGCGACCAGTACCAGGCTTCCCCGGTCGCGACGGTCCGGGCCAGCGATTCGGCGTTCATGTAGGCGAGCATCAGCACACGCCCGTCCTGCGCGTCGACCGCGATGCAGGCGACCAGGCCGTCCCGGTCGAAGCGCGGGGTGAAGGCCGCGCCTTCCTCGACCTCGGCCCGGGTGCCGGGGGGATCGAAAGCGATGTCGCTTGCGGTCATGGCGGCAGAAGCGAGTCCGGTGAAGCTTGAGTCGAGGCTATTGGGTGTAGCCCGATCGATGAAGACCGCATGAC
The DNA here is from genome assembly GCF_054818005.1 of Methylobacterium sp. CM6246. NCBI lineage: Bacteria > Pseudomonadati > Pseudomonadota > Alphaproteobacteria > Hyphomicrobiales > Methylobacteriaceae > Methylobacterium > Methylobacterium sp. CM6246. The sequence continues at coordinate 403,754 of NZ_JBTXKY010000001.1, read as the reverse complement.
GGTGGCCGCCTGATCGGGCCATCCGGCCTGCGGTTACTTGGTTCCGCCACGCACCAGGGTGAGGAAGCGCACCTGCTCGCTGGCATCGTCCTTGAAGACGCCGCGGAACTGGCTGGTGATCGTCGAGACGCCGGCCTTCTGCACGCCGCGCATCGCCATGCAGAGGTGCTCGGCCTCCACCATCACGGCGACGCCCCGGGGCTTGAGGATGCTCTCGATCACGTCGGCGATCTGCGCGGTCATCGTCTCCTGCGTCTGCAGGCGGCGCGCGAAGGTATCGACCACGCGGGCGAGCTTCGAGAGTCCGACGACGCCGCGGGTCGGGTAATAGGCGATGTGGGCGAGCCCCATGAACGGTACCATGTGGTGCTCGCAGTGGGAGTAGAACGGGATGTCGCGCACCAGCACGATGTCCGAATAGCCCTCGACCTCCTCGAAGACGCGGGCCAGCAAGGCCTCGGCGTCCATCTCGTAGCCGCCGAACAGCTGCCCGAAGGCCTTGGTGACCCGGGCCGGCGTGTCGCGCAGGCCCTCGCGGGTCGGATCGTCGCCGGCCCAGCGCAGGAGCGTGCGCACCGCGGCCTCGGCCTCGGCGCGGCTCGGGCGGCCGGTCTCGATCCCCTCGGGCACACGGGTTGCGGAGGCGGGCTGCGGCGCGATCTCGACCGCTGCGGGGCGGCCGTCATCGACCGGTCGGTTGTCGTTGCGCATGCCGGTCAGACTCTGTCCCAGATCCCGCCCATCGATGCCGCCCCGGTCCAGACCGTGTCCTTCGCCTCGATAGGACAATGATTTAAGCGCGGCATCCATGGCATCTCCGGCCCGCGCCACACGGGACTTCATCGTGGTGCTGTCAGGCTTGGCATACATCGTCGGATCGCGTCGGGCTTGTGAGGGAGATCCCGGGCTCGAAACGAATTCGAGCCGGCGCCCCGGTTGGACTAGAGCCGTGGGAACTACCTTGGCCGTGGGCGCGACCCTGGTCGACGAACCGCCTCCTCGCGAAGCGACCGTAGGGGGCCTATATCATTGTTCGCGCGGCAACACGCAATGCACGGGTCGCGCGGCAGAATCCCGATGGGCAATAGCTCGATCGGATGACGCACCCGCCCGAGGCCCCGATGCTCGACGACATCTACAACCGCCGTATCCTCGAACTGGCCGCCGACATCCCGCATCTGGGGCGCCTGGAGCGGCCCGATGCCAGCGCCACCGCGCATTCCCGCCTGTGCGGTTCGACGGTCACGGTCGACGTCGTCCTCGGCGCGGACGGCCGCGTGGCCGATTTCGCGCAGGAGGTCCGCGCCTGCGCCCTGGGGCAGGCCTCCTCGTCGCTGATGGGCCGCCACGTGGTCGGCGCCACCGAGAACGAGCTGCGCGGCGTCCGCGAGGCCATGCGGGCGATGCTCAAGGCCAACGGCCCCGCGCCCGGCGGGGCCTGGGCGGACCTCGCGGTCCTGGAGCCGGTGCGGGAGTTCAAGGCGCGCCACGCCTCGACCCTGCTGACCTTCGACGCGGTGGTGGACGCCCTCGACCAGATCGCTGCCAAGCGCCGATCCGGCGGAGAACAGGGCACCGGGCAGCAGGCCACCGCGGCGACGGCCGACGCGTAGGGTCCGATGGTTCGCCGCGCCGCGCATTGGGCGATTCACACCTACCAGCTGACCCTGTCGGGATTGATCGGCCGCCAGTGCCGCCACTGGCCGAGCTGCTCCGAATACGCCGACCAGGCCATCACCCGGCACGGCTTCTGGCCAGGCGCCTGGATGGGCTTCGCGCGGATCTGCCGCTGCGGCCCGTTCGGGACCCACGGCATCGATCTCGTACCGGAGCGGCTACCCGGCGGGAGCGTCTGGTACCGCCCCTGGGCCTATGCCCGCTGGCGCGGCGTCGAGGCCCCGCCGTCGCCCTTCGCCTGCGAGGCGGTTGCGCTCGGGGCCGACCGCCCGGAGGAGCCGGGCCGGGACGGAACGCGGCGTTCCCACTGCATCTGACGCCCGCGCGTTCCGCCATCCACAAGCCGCCGTCGATCGGACGAGGCCTGGCAACCGATCCCGCCGAGTCCGGTTGTCTCTCCAGACGGCTCGGCCTCGCACGGCTGGGCGGCAATCCAGAGCATGCGAACCATGTCCATCGAATTCAGAGGCAAGACGCATATCGACATCTACGACCGGGTCATGCGCGAAGAATGGGCGCAGCGCTTCGGTGTCAGCGAGGAGCGGTTGCGCAAGGCCGTGACCATGGTGGGGAGCCGGATCACCAGCGTCGCCGCCTATCTCGACAAGCCGGCCTCGTGATGAAAGCCGAGTCGTCGGAACCCGGTCGCGACGCACGGCCTGCTCCGGACCCCGCTGCCCCGGAGCCGGCGGTCCCGGAGAGCGGACCGCGGCCGCCCCCGTCACGGACCGAAGACAAATCCGCGCCGGACGCGATCCCGTTCGAGGAGATCCGGGAGCGCGCCTACGAGTTGTGGGAGCGCAACCACCGGCCAGAGGGCTTCGAGATCGAGTTCTGGCTGCTGGCGGAGCGGGAACTGCGCAAGGAGCGCAGCCGCAAGTAGGCCGACGCGGTCCCTGCGCCTGCTTGGACCGATCCGTCGTCTTGAGCCCCTCGACGGCTGGCGCAGGTTTGCCAGATGGCGCAGGCCTTGCGACAGGTCGCCGCGACAGCCTTCAGCGGCAACCGGCGATGTCGAGGGGACGGAATGGAACCGGCAAACCTGCCAGACCGGCCTTGCCGTCCTCCGTGGACGGCATGCCTCGCCGTTCCGGGACGTCAGGGACAGAGCGATGCCCGGAGCTGCATGTGGGCACCGTGACTCGCCGGGCCTTCGCTGAACTCGGCCTCGGTGGCGCGGCCATGGCGGCTGCCGCGGGCGGATCCCAGGCGGGGCCAGCCCCTCCGGGCGACGGGGGGCGGCGGCCCGGGGCGCTCACCGTGGCCCCGACCTCACAGGCGGGGCTCGGGCCGCGGCTGACCCTGCACGCGCTCGACAATGCCCATGGAACCCCGGCGGCCGGACTGGTTTGCGACCTCTCGATCCGCGAGGACGACGTCTACCGGCCGATCAAGACGGTCACCACGGCGGCCAACGGCCGGCCGGCCGAACCGCTCCTCGTCAACGACGCGCTGAAGGCCGGCCGCTACGAGCTGCTGCTGCATGTCGGGGCATATTTCGCGGCCCTCGGGGTGACGCTGCCGAGCCCGAATTTCCTGAGCCTCGTGCCGATCCGCTTCCAGATCCGCGACGCGCGCCAGCGCTACCACCTGCCGGTGCTGTTCACGCCCTGGGGTTATTCCTACTATCGGGGCAGCTGAGCCCAACCTTACGGGACCCCCATCCATGGCCGGCATCTCGACGCATGTCCTCGATACCGATCGCGGCCGCCCGGCCGCGGGCGTGCGGATCGACTTCTCGGTCCTGGAGGACGGGACGTGGCGGCTGGTGAAGAGCGTCGTCACCAACGCGGATGGGCGCACCGACGCGCCGATCCTGCCGGCCGGCGAGGCCCGGACCGGGCAGTACGAGCTGGCGTTCCATGTCGCGGATTATTTCCGGGACCGTCCGGGCACCGACCCGGGCGACGTCTTCATCGACGACCCGGTGGTGCGCTTCGCGATCTTCGATGCCGGGCAGCACTACCATGTGCCGATGCTGTGCGCGCCGGCGAGCTTCACCACCTACCGCGGCAGCTGACGCCATGCCAGATCTGGCGGCGATCAACCGGCTGGACGAAGAGGCCTTCGTGGCGCTTCTCGGGGGCGTGTTCGAGCACGCGCCCTGGGTCGCGCAGGCCGCCTGGCCGCATCGGCCCTTCGCGAGCCGCGCCGCTTTGCACGACGCGATGATGCAGGCGGTCCGTGCCGCGCCGACGGAACACCGCCGCGCCTTCCTCAACAACCACCCGGAGCTGGCCGGCCCGGAGGCCCGGGCACGCCGCCTCACGGAGGATTCGACGCGCGAGCAGGGTAGCGCCGGCCTCGACCGCATGGATGCACAGGAGGGCGCGGCCTTCGATCGCCTGAACGCGGCCTATCGCGCCCGGTTCGGCTTCCCGTTCATCATCGCGGTGCGCGGGCGCGGGCGGGCCGAGATCCTGTCCGCCTTCGAGGCGCGCCTGTCCCGGGAGCCGGCCGCCGAGGAGGCGATCGCCCTCGAGGAGGTCGCCCTGATCACGCGCATGCGCCTCGACGGGCTGGTCTCGGCCTGACCCGGCTCAAGCCTCGGCCGCCGCCTTCGCTTCGACCAGGGCCGCCTCGAATCCGGTGAAGGCCGTTGTGGCCTCGTCCCAGGCGTGGGCCCGGACGTGGCGGCCCAAGGCCGCGGCGAGCTCCCGGGCCCGGGTGAGGGCCGATTCCACGGCGGCCGGTCGGGCCGGATCGGCGGGGATGCCGACCGGCGGCGTGTCGGCCGGGCGCATCCCCACCAGGGTCGCCGCCATGGCCCGGCGCCAGGCCGCGCAATCCGCCGGGATGCGGGCGAGCCGCATCGCCGTGTCGCTCCCGGCCTGCCGGTCGAGCAGGGTGCGGCCGAGATCCTCGATCCGGTCGAGCTGGCCGAGCGCGTCGCCGATCTCCCGGCGGCCCTTGTCGGTGCCCTCCGCGATCCGGCCGACGCTCCGGGCGATCTCACCGGTGGCCTGGATCTGCTGGCCCATGATCTCGGAGGCCTCGCGCATCTGGGCCGCCACCGTGGCGACGGCGCCGCTCTCCGCCTCGACCCGGACGTTGGCCCGCACCATGGCGGCTGCGCCGGTCTCCACGGCGCTGCGGCTGCGCGTGACCGCCGCCTGCATCGCCGCCATTTCTTCACGAAGTCCGCCGAGCCGGGCGCGGATCTCGTCCGTCGCCTTCGCGGTCTGCGCGGAGAGCATCTTCACTTCCGCGGCCACGACCGCGAAGCCTCGGCCGGCCTCGCCGGCCCGGGCGGCCTCGATGGTGGCGTTGAGCGCCAGCAGGTTGGTCTGGGCCGAGATCGCCGCGATGGTCCCGGCCATCTCCTCGATTCGCAGGGCGGCGGCCGAGAAGCTGTCGAGCCGGCTGCCGATCTCGTCGGTGCCCTGCTCGATCCCGCGCATGCCGTCGCTGGCGCGCTGGAGGTCGTCGACGCAGGTGGCGATGCCGGCGCGGGCGGTCTCGGCGGTCTCGGCCGCCGAGGAGGAGCGCGCCGCGATCTCGCTGGTGCTGGCGGCGAGTTCCTCGCTGGCGGCGGCGATCAGCCGGGCCTGCTCGGCGGTGCCGGATGCGTCGTGCGTCATCCAGCCGATCGAGGTGCCGGCATCCGAGGCCGCGGCCGACAGGCGCGCCAGGAGCGCCAACAATTCGCGGTCGGGCGCGGCAGCAGCCTGCGGGACGCTTTCCAGGACGGTCGTCGACACGGGCGCGGACGTCTGGGCGTCGGCCGTCACCGCGGTCCCGGCCAGCTCCGGGGCCGGGCGCTTGCGGCGCAAACTCAACATGCGAGGGCTCCTGCGAACGTCGATTCGGGAGCCATATTTGCACGGAACCTTCAACCGAAGATGAAGGATAACCCGCCCTTATTGGAATTGGGCGAAGCCGCCCGTTTCCCGGACGGCGCCCCCGGACGAAAACCGTCCGGGGGCGCCGTCATATCTCACTCGCCGGTCAGGGCGGCCTTGGTGCGGGACCACCAGCCGGCGCGCTTGGGCCGGTCCGGATCGCTGGGCTGGGTCAGCACCACCGCAACCGGCTCCGGCGGCGGGGCGGCCTCCGTCGGCGCCGCCTCGGGCGGGGCTTCCGCGGCCTGCGTCTCGAACCGCTCCGCAGCCTGCCTCTCGAACCGTTCCGCGGACTCCGGAGCGGCCGCAACCGGCAACTCGACGGCGACCTCGTCGTGGACGGGGGACGGCGCGGCCTCGACTGCCTCGGCCACCGCCTCGGCGCTCACCGGCTCCTCGGCCGACAGGGCGACCGCGTCGGAATCCACCTCCGCGGAACCCTCCGCGTCGCCACCCTCGCGGGTGCGACCCTCGGCGCGACCACGACCGCCCCGCCGTCCGCGGCGACGGCGGCGCGTGCCGTCCTCCTCGGACCGGGTGGACTCGTCCGCGACGGCCACGGTCTCGTCGGACCCCGCTCCCTCGGCGGCCACGGCCGCGATCGGGGCCTCGGCGGCCTCGTCGGAATCGGACGGGTCCTCGGTGCCGCGCTCCTCGTCCGGGTCGTCGGAATCCTGACGCTCGCCGTCGGCCTGGCCCTCCTCGGACCGACCGTCCTGGCGACCGCCGCGCCGACGACGCCGACGGCGGCGGCGACGGCCGTCGCCTTCGTCGCGGGTCTCGTCCTCGCGGGCGCCGTCCTCGCGCGATGAGCCGTCCTCGCGAGCCTCGGTCCGCACCTCTTCGGCGTCACCCTCGGACTCAGCCTCGGCCAGGTCGGTCTCCTCGACGTCGTCCTCGTCCTCGAACTCCATGGCGGGCGAGATCGCCTGCGCGCGTACGCCCGTCACCGGACCCTCCGCCCGCTGGGCCGGCTCGCCGCGGTCGAGCTGGAACGCGGTGGTCACCGGCAGCCGCTCGTCGGCCGCGATCGTGAGCGTGACGCCGAAGCGTATTTCCAGCTCGCGCAGGTGCCCGCGCTTCTGGTTGAGGATGTACAGCGCCACCTCGGTCTTGGTGCGCAGGATCAGGTTGTGGGAGGCCGACTTGAGCAGCGCCTCCTCGATGGAGCGCAGGATGTGCAGCGCCACGGAGGCGGTGGCCCGCACGTAGCCCGAGCCGCCGCAATGCACGCAGGGGATCGAGGACGATTCGAGCACGCCGGTGCGGATGCGCTGCCGGCTCATCTCCATCAGGCCGAAGGGCGAGATCCGGCCGACCTGGATGCGGGCGCGGTCGTTCTTCAGGCAGTCGTTGAGCTTCTTCTCGACCGCGCGGTTGTTGCGCTTCTCCTCCATGTCGATGAAGTCGATGACGATCAGGCCCGCGAGGTCGCGCAGGCGCAGTTGGCGGGCGACCTCCTCGGCCGCCTCCAAGTTCGTCCGCAGCGCGGTGTCCTCGATGTCGTGCTCGCGGGTCGAGCGGCCCGAGTTCACGTCGATCGAGACCAGCGCCTCGGTCGGGTTGATGACCAGGTAGCCGCCGGACTTCAGCGAGACGTGGGTCGAGAACATCGCGTCGAGCTGCTGCTCGACGCCGTAGCGGGCGAAGATCGGCGTCGGGTCGCGGTAGGGCTTCACGACCTTGGACTGGCCGGGCATCAGCATCCGCATGAAGTCCTTGGCCTCGGCATAGGCCTCCTCGCCGGAGACCAGAACCTCGTCCAGGTCCTTGTTGTAGAGGTCGCGGATGGCCCGCTTGATCAGCGATCCCTCCTCGTAGACCAGGGCAGGCGCCATCGAGGTCAGGGTCAGCTCGCGGACCGATTCCCAGAGCCGCATCAGGTACTCGAAGTCGCGGGCGATCTCGGGCTTGGAGCGCGAGGCGCCGGCGGTGCGCAGGATCACGCCCATGCCGTCCGGCACCTCCAGGTCGGCCACGACCTCCTTGAGGCGCTTGCGGTCGGCGGCCGAGGTGATCTTGCGGGAGATGCCGCCGCCACGGCCGGTGTTGGGCATCAGGACCGAGTAGCGTCCGGCGAGCGACAGGTAGGTGGTGAGCGCCGCGCCCTTCGTGCCGCGCTCCTCCTTGACCACCTGCACCAGGATGATCTGGCGGCGCTTGATCACCTCCTGGATCTTGTAGTGGCGGCGGTAGTGACGCGGCCGCTCGGGGATCTCGGCGAGCGCGTCGCCGTTGCCGCCGACCTGCGCGATCCGGGGCTCGGCATCGGGGTCGTCGGAATCCTCGTCCGACCCCTCATCCGATTCCTCGTCGGACTCGTCCTCGTCCTCGTCGTCCGAGTCGTCCTCGTCCGAATCGTCTTCGTCGTCCTCGGACTCCTCGTCCTCCAAGTCGGTCTCAAGGTCGGTCTCAAGCTCGGCCTCGTCGTCGGCCTCGCCCGTCGCGGACGCGCCGCGGCCGGACGGCTCGACGGCATCCTCGGCGATCGTCTCGGCCGGCACGTCGGCGACGGTCAGGGCCTCGGCCACGGCGACCACGGTCTCGGGCTCGACAGTGCCGTCATGGTCGGCCGTCTGCCGCTCGCCCGCCTCGGCGTGGACCTCGACGGCCGGCGCCGCCGCGGCAGAATGCTCGGGGATACCGCCGGCGGCGGTCTCGGAGGTGATCGCCTCCTGCACGGCTTCCGGGTTCTCGGCGAGGGTGTCGGGCGTCCCGTCCGGGGCGGACCCGGCCTCGTGCGCCGCAGTGTGATCCTCGCCCTGCGAAGCGTCCGCGTGCGCGGTCTCGGCAGCCGGCTGGAAGCCCGAATCCTGCTGGGCGTCCAGGCCCAGCGGGGCCTCGGACGCGTCCTCGGCGCTCACCGTCTCGTCGGCGCGCGAGCGCGCCTCGGCGCGGCGTCCGCGGGAGCGGCGGGGCGACCGGCGACGGCGCTCCTCGCGCTCGCGGTGCTCCTCGGCATCGCGCGCCTCGTCCTCCAGCAGCGCCTGCCGGTCGGCCAGCGGGATCTGGTAATAGTCGGGGTGGATCTCGTTGAAGGCGAGGAATCCGTGGCGGTTGCCGCCGTACTCGACGAAGGCCGCCTGGAGCGACGGCTCCACCCGGGTGACCTTGGCGAGGTAGATGTTGCCGCGCAGCTGGCGCCGGTTGGCGGCTTCGAAGTCGAACTCCTCGACCCTAGATCCGTGGACCGTGACGACCCGGGTCTCCTCCGGGTGCATCGCGTCGATCAGCATTTTGTTGGCCATGTCGGACTCTCGGCATGGCGGCCGACGTCGTTCTCCGTGCCCGTGGTCCCGGCGGCGCCTCGCACGACCTCAGAACGGTCGCGCATGGAGCCGGCCTCGTCGCCGAGGCGGCTGGGTTCGAGGGGAAATTGCCGTCAACCGCCGTTCGGCGCCCTGGGCGCCTGGGGTTGAACTTGGCCGGTAGGCTGAACGGGCCGGTGCGACGCAGATCCTGCGCCTCCGGGGCACGCGCAGCGCCATGCTGAGCCGTGCGTCCGTTCATCCTGGTTCCGACCTCGCGAAACAATCTCGGCCGGATGGGACCGGCCGTGAAATCTGGATGCGGCGGAACAGCTCCACCGCGTCGTGCGACACCTGCCCGATCGGGAAAACACCCGTCGCCGCCAGGCGGGCAAACAGGCCCGCCGCGACGCCGCGTCCGTTTTCTCGAAGGAATTCGGCCGCGTCCGCAAGCCGTTACGACGGCCGGCGGGACCGGAGAAGGGTCAGTATCATTACAGACGGGCACGGGGATTTGGCAAGGGTCAAGCGCGGGACGATGTCACGGTATCGTCACGGCGGTGGGTCGCGGTGCTTCGGACCGGTCGGGGGGATTCTTCATTGGGTCCGACAGCGGACGCTCGATACGCCGCACTCTCCTCGCCCATCGCTGACGGAATGAGGGCAACGGCCGGGGCCCTGGCACGCGTCTCCCTCCCCCCTCTGCAGGGGAGGGTGGGCCGGCCGTCAGGCCGGGTCGGGAGAGGGGAGCCCGGGTTCAGCAGAGGGCGCGACCGGCATGACGGGCAAAGCCCTGTTCTGCACCGTCGCTCCCCTTTTGCAGTCGAGAACCATCCGGATCGCGTTCCGTGAATCCGATAGCCCGCAGCAGGGGAGGGCAGGCGCCCGCATCCGGCCGCAATCCTACTCCGCCGCCTCCAGCCGCGGCGTGACGCCGTCGAGCGCGGCCGGCCTCGGGCCGCCGGTCGCCCAATCGAGCAACTCCACCGTGTGCACGATCGGGATGCCGGTGCCTTTGCCGATCTGCGTGGCGCAGCCGATGTTGCCGGTGGCGATCACGTCGGGGCGGATGCGCTCGATGTTGGCGACCTTGCGGGCGCGCAGCTTGGCGGCGAGCTCGGGCTGCAGGATGTTGTAGGTCCCGGCCGAGCCGCAGCAGATATGGCCCTCCGGCACGTCCTTCACGGTGAAGCCCGCGCGCTTGAGCAGCGTCTTCGGCTCGGTCCGGATGCCCTGGCCGTGCTGCATCGAGCAGGCCGAGTGGTAGGCCACCACGAGGTCGCTCTCCGCGGTCGCCGCCAGATCGAGCTGCGCCACGTACTCGGTCACGTCCTTCGCGAGGCTCGAGACCCGCTTCGCCTTCTCGGCGTAGGCCGGGTCGTCGCGGAACATGAAGCCGTAATCCTTGATCGTCGTGCCGCAGCCCGAGGCCGTGACCAGGATCGCGTCGAGACCCTTGGCGATCTCCGCGTCCCAGATATCGATCGTCCGCTTGGCGTGGGCGTGGGACGAGGCCTCCTTGCCCATGTGGTGGGTCAGCGCCCCGCAGCAGCCCTCCTCGGCATGGACGACCTCGACTCCGTGCCGGTTGAGCAGCCGGATCGCCGCCGCGTTGAAGTCCGGCCGCAGCACGCTCTGGGCGCAGCCGCGCAGCAGGGCGACGCGCCTCGTCGCCTGGCCGCCCGCCGGCGGGAAGCGCCCGACCCGGTTGGTCGGCTCGCGTCCGGGCAGCCGCGCCGGGGCGAGGTCGAGCATCGCGGCGAGCCGGTTGCCCACCCGCGGCAGCCGCGCCACCAGCCCCCGGAACGGCGCGCCGAGCTTGGCGGCGACCAGCGCCAGCCGGAACCGGTTCGGATAGGGCAGGACCTGCGCCAGCAGCGCGCGCAGGAACCGATCGTCCGTCGGGCGCGCGAAGGTCGTCTCGATATGCGCCCGGGCGTGGTCGACGAGGTGCATGTAATGCACTCCGGACGGGCAGGTGGTCATGCAGGACAGGCAGGAAAGGCAGCGGTCGATGTGCTTCACCACCTCCTGCGAGGCAGGCTTCCCGCCCTCCAGCATATCCTTGATCAGGTAGATCCGGCCGCGCGGTGAATCGAGCTCGTCACCCAGCAGCAGGTAGGTCGGGCAGGTCGCCGTGCAGAAGCCGCAATGCACGCAGGTCCGCAGGATCTTTTCCGACGCCGCCATGGCGGGATCGGCGAGCTGGGCGAGATTGAAATTGGTCTGCACGATGCCTTCCTGCTGCTCTCCTCTCCGGGCGGAGAGGGGACCGGACTCACACGCCCGCGTACATCCGGCCCGGGTTCAGCACCCCGGCGGGATCGTGCGCCGTCTTGATCCCGGCGGTGATCCGCATCAGCGGCTCCGCCAGGGGCTGGAACACCGGCACGGCGGCCCGGACCGCATCGGGGGCGCGCACCAGCGTCGCATGGCCGCCCTGGGCCCGCACGGCCGCGCGCACGACGGCGGCGCCGGCATCGCCGGCCGATTCCGTGGCGAGCCAGATCAGGCCGCCGCCCCAATCGTAGAACCAGCGTGCCGCGCGCTCGGCCGCGATCGCCGCCACCAGGGCCGGGCCCTGACTGGGCGCGGTCGAGATCCGCCACAGGGCGGCCTCCCGGGGCTCGGCGAGCGGGGCGGCATCCCGCACCGCCTGCCACAGGGCGGTGCCGGCCTCGCCCTCCACCAGCTCGGGCGTTCCGAAGCGCTTGAGCAGGCGGCGCAACTCGCCGGTCCGGTAGTCGATCGACTCCGCGAATCCTTCGAGGCGCATCAGCGTCCGCGCCGCCGAGGCGCCGATCCCGGCCGGCAGGTGCGCCGCGCCGGTGAGCTCGAACGGCGAGCCGAGGGCCGCCGCCAGGGCCGCGACCGCGCGGGCATCGTCCAGGCCGGGAAACACCAGGGTGGCGACGCGCTCGCAGGCCGGCAGCACCTTGAAGGTGACTTCGGTGAGCAGCCCGAGCGTGCCGTGGGCGCCGGCCATCAGCTTCACCAGGTCGAGCCCGGTGACGTTCTTCATCACCCGGCCGCCCGACTTGATCGCCTCGCCACGCCCGTTGACGAAGCGCACGCCGATCAGGCTGTCGCGGGCCGCCCCGGCATTGATCCGGCGGGGGCCGGCATTGTTGGTCGCGGCGACCGCGCCCAGGGTCGGCTCACCGCCGGTGCCGTAGAGAGTGCGAAAGTCCATCGGCTCGAACGGCAGCATCTGGCCCCGGGAGGCCAGCAGCGCCTCGACCTCCGCGAGCGGTGTGCCCGCGCGCGCCGACACCACCATCTCGGCGGGCTCATAGAGCGTGACGCCGTCGAGCTTCCGGGCCGAGAGCGTCGCATTGTCCTGCGCCGGGCGGCCGAGCTCCGACGCGGTGCCGCCACCGGCGAGCCGCAGGCGCTCGCCGCGCCCGGCGGCCGCGCGCACGATGTCCTCTGCTTCCGCCTCGCTGCCGGGCTCGTAGCCGCCCATCGTCTCCGCCCCGGTTCTTTTTGGACTCGTTCCAGGCCCGGTTTCGCCGGAACGCGCGGCGGATTCAAGCGGAGGTGGCGTCGCGGGCTTGCCGAAGCGTGAACGTTGAACATCGGGGGCGGCTACTCCGCCGCGATCGTCCGGTCCGGGCGCAGGCGCGACGCGACCTGCCGGCGCAGGCCGGCGATGTCGAAGATCCAGACCAGCGCCCCGTACAGGACCGCCCCGGCCGGGACCAGAACCGCCAGGGCGGCGGCGGGCGGCAGGTGCCGGAACGGCGCGAGCGCCAGGCCCATCGCCCCGCAGGCGAGGGTCGCCGCACCGATCTGGCCCCAGGGCAGCACGATCCGCTCCGGGCCGGTCAGCGCCCGCCAGCCGAGCCAGAGCGCGGCGGCGGCGAGGCCCAGCGTCTGGGCCAGGGCGACGCCCATCCCGCCCATCCGGTCGGGCAGGAGCAGGAGGCCGGCCCCGTTGACCGCGAGCCCGACCAGGGCCGCCGCGATCACCGGAAAGGTCCGGCGGCGGATCTGGAAGACCGGGTTGAGGGCGTAGAACATCATCGCCAGGCAGAACAGGCCGGGCATCAGCGCGACGCTGTAGCTCTCGAACGGGCCGCGATAGGCATCGGGCACCACCAGCCCCTGGAGCGCCGGCAGCACCGCCCAGAAGCCGACCGCGCAGGGTGCCAGCAGGGCGAACACGGTTCCGGCATTCTCGGCCACCTGCGCCTCGGCCGCCGCGCGGCCGTGCTGCTCCTCGGCCTGCACGGCGAACTGGAACAGCAGCAAGTCCAGCGCGGTGCCCAGCGTCATCAGCGAGCGGGAGGTCACGTCGGCGGCGAGCGCGAAGTAGCCGGCCTCGGCGAAGCCCGCATGGCCGGCGATCGCGCCTCGGTTCACGAAGGCGAGGCATTGGTAGGCGGTGTTGGCGGCGATCAGCGGCAGGCCGTAGCGGGCGAAGACCCGCCAGGTCGCGGTCAGGCGCGGCCGCTCGAACGCACTCCGCGGGTCGCGCAGCGGGTGGCGCAGCAGGACCACGGCGACGAACTGGCTGAGCCCCGCCGCCGCCAGCACCCAGGCCGGTTGTGGCAGCCACCAGGCGGCCGCCGCCATCAGGATGAAGGCCAAGACGTTCTTGACCGCCACGAGACCGAGATAGAGCTTCCCGTCGAACCGCGCCCGCGCCAGGGCCGCGTGGTAGTCGAACACCCCGATGCCGAGCGCGGCCAGGGCGGTGCCGCACAGGACCGCCTCCCGCCCGCTCGCGCCGCCGCCGAAGCCGAACGCCCCGCACAGGGCGGCGGCGCAGAGCAGCACCAGGCCGATGCGCAGGTAGGCCCGGTCGAGCCCATGGCGGATCCAGGGCTCGTCCACCCGCACGCGCCCCGAGTAGAACCGCGTCGCCGACAGCCGCAGCCATTCGAACAGCACCGTGTTGAGCACGATCGCCCCGGTGGTCGCCAGCGCGAACCGGCCGAAATCGGCGGGCCCGAGCAGCTGCGCGATCAGCAGCCCGAGGACGAAGTTGAGCCCCGCATTGATCACGAAGGCGGCGATCACGGCCATGGACGGCGCCTCATGCGCGGCGAGGTTTTATAAGGTGCCCCAGGGCTTAGGGTCGGACCCGTAAGACTCTCCTAACAGGGCGGGAACAGGGCGAGGGGCCGCGTGCAGGCCGCAAGCCGCCGCTCGCCTGCCGCGCAGTTTCGACGCGGGCGCGCCATCTCGGAGGCGCGATATACAAAATACGGCAAACAGCAGCTCGATCGTCGATTGATGGTCGAATGACCGAGCTGTAAATAATATCAAATCCATCAGAGTAGAGAATTAAATTAAGCCATTTTGCGGGCAGTAAGCCGTATAGATGACTCAAATGTTGACATCAATTCGAGCCTGTGAAATTTACTTGCAAGAAATTGGCAGTCATATGGATATTTATAACCGATGTTTGAGATAGATACGAGACATTCGATATCTTTTCGCGTCGGTATATTGGTGACCGTGCTGATCGCATTGTCGATCGCAAGCATTTCCGGCCTGATGCTGACGGAGATGCGTGGCGAACTTCGGGATCGCGCCCAGCTGGCACTCGACAGCAATCTTCGCCTGCTTCGCCAAACCCTCATCGACGAGGGCGGGGCGGGGGCGGCCTTCGCGATCACGGCCGGACAGCTGGTGATCGGGCGGCACGCGATTGCCGCCGACGATCCAGCGGTCGATCGTGTCCGCGACATTCTCGGAGGGACCGCCACCGTGTTCCTCGGCGATACGCGGATCGCCACCAATGTGATGGCGCCGGACGGCCGGCGCGCGATCGGAACGCATCTCGCCGCCGGGGCCGCCCGTGACACGGTCCTGCGTGACGGCCGGGGCTTTCGCGGCGAGGTGGATATTCTCGGCACAGCCTATCTCACCCGGTACGAGCCCATTCAGGACGCCGGCGGCCAGACGATCGGCATCCTCTACGTCGGCGTGAAGAAGGCGGACTTCCTGGCGACCCTGGATGCGTTGTTGCAGCACGCCGTGCTCGTCGGTGTCGCGATCACCCTGGTCAGCGTCGCCCTTCTTTGGGGCGTCCTAAACCGTGCGATGGTGCCGCTTAGAAGACTGACCCATGTCCTCATCGATCTCGGCCGTGGGGATCTCGACCGCGACATCCCCGCCACCCAGCGTCGGGACGAGGTCGGCGCCATGGCGCGCGCCGTGCAGATCCTGCAGATGGACGCTCAGGCGCGCCAGCGTCTCGAACGGGAGGCCGAGATGGCCGCTGTCGAGAAAGCCAGAACCCTGGATCAGCTCGAGGACACGCTCAGCGGCTTCCAGGGTGCCATGCAGGATGTGGTCACGACCGTTGCCCGCAACACCCGCGAGATGGGCGACATGGCGGAGGCGCTGACGGCGATTTCGACACAGACGGCCCGCGAGGCGGATAGCGCGTCGACGATCTCGACCGACACCGCCGCGCATGTCTCGGCCGTATCCGCCGCCACACAGGAATTGTCGGGGTCGATCCAGGAGATCGCGCAGCAGATCGACCGGATGTCGCAAACGGTCCGTCAGGGGAGCGTCACCGCCGGAGAAACGGCCGGGCAAGTGCGGGACCTTGCCGCGACGGGCGAGCGTATCGGACTGGTCGTGGCCTCGGTGCAGGCGATCGCCGAACAGACGAACCTGCTCGCGCTCAACGCCACCATCGAGGCGGCCCGCGCCGGCGAGGCGGGGAAGGGGTTCGCCGTGGTGGCTGCCGAGGTGAAGACGCTCGCGGCCCAGACGGCGAAGGCCACGCAGGACATCGTCGCGCACGTCGCCGAGATCCAAGACGGTACGCGCCGTGCGGTGGTCGCCAACGATCAGGTCTCAGATGTCATGGCCGTCATCTTGGACTCGGCCGCCAGCGTGGCTTTGGCGATTGGGCAACAGGATGCCGCGACACATGAGATCGCCCGCAACGTCCGGAAGGCCGTGGACGGGGCAAGCCAGCTCTCCGGAAGCATCTCGGGCGTTCGCTCGGTCGCCGGCGAAACCGCGGGCGCGGCCGGCGGCGCCCTCGAGGTCGCGCGCGCGATGCGGTCGCAATCGGTACAGATCGATTCTCAGGTCCGCGCCTTCTTGCTGGCGCTGCGGCAGGGGCCGATGGATCGTAGCCAGCGGACGGGCTTGAATGGCTCCGGCCCCGAGCGGGACGCATCGCGCGCCGTCGCTTGACGCATACGGGTCGCGGGTCGGTCTGCGGCGCCAAGCCAGGGTCGCCGCGGCGCTCGAGCGGGCGTCCATCTCGATCGCCGGGTCGAACGCAAACCCAGGCCTGCGCCCGTCGTCGACCGGCTCCCTACAGCCCGCGCTCGTAGCGCCAGGCCTCCATCCCGTCCTCGTAATAGGCGGGCTGCACGGCGAAGCGGGTGTAGCCCCGGCGCTGGTACAGACGGATGCCGGCGCCGTTGTCCGCGCGGACCTCGAGGCGCAGGCGGTCGCAGCCATGGGTGCGGGCCTGGGCCTCCGCGGCGTCGAGGAGCTTGCCGCCGAGCCCGAGGCCGCCGCGGTTGGGCGCCACCGCGATCGAGGCGAGGCGGGCGATCCGGCTCCCGCGTCGCCGCTCCAGCACCGCCGCGCCGACCAGGACCGGATCGCCATCCCCCTCCGGCCCCGCGATCAGCGCCGCCAGGACGTCCATGCTCGGGGACAGGATCGCGTGGCGGATCGCCCGGCGCTCGGCCCGGTCGGTGGCGAAGGCGGCGTGTTCCAGGGCGACGAGGGCGTCGAGGTCGGCGAGCCCGGCCGTGCGGATCTCCGGCTCCGGGAGCCCGTCTCCGCTAGGATCGCGCGCGTTCATGCCCAGGGGGGCGTTCACGGGGGCGTTCACGGGGGCGCTCACGCCCGGGCCGTCGTGCCGGCGCCGAAGCCGGTTCGGTCCGTGCGGATGGATGATGAGGACGCCGCGCCGGAGCCGGGCGCGATGGCGAGGCGATCCGGCACCGCTCTCGATCTGTTCGGCCCGGCCATCACACGCTCGACTAAGGACATCGCTCCGGCGGTCAGATGCCCGCTTCCGGACCGATTGGGAAGCCCGCGCGACCCGGCCGCTGGTCCAGGATGCGGCGTTTTTGCAACGGCGGCGGCCGTGGGCGGATCTCGCGGGGGAATACGGGTCGATCGGGCCCGAAACCCCTTGTTGTCGGGGGTCGTTCTCCGTATATGCGCGGTGCCCAATTTCGCACGTGCCTGTGGCCGCGTGCCGGTTGGTGGGCATCCGGTCAACTGCCGGACAGCCGCCAGGGGTCTTAAAGGATCGATGGTCGCAAGGGTGGATCCCTACGGCCGGCATCCAGGTGGCAACACCGGACCCCGACAACAACCGGCAGCCGGAGGCGAAACCGGCGAACCCCGCTCTCCACGGGGGACGCAGCTTAAAGCAACGACGAACGGGCTTTTTTGGTCTCGTCGGCCCTCCAAAGGCCGGCACCGAAGAGGCTTGTTTCTCTTTGCCCGGCGTGCGGTGGGGGTCCTCCCTTCCAATCCACGGCAGCTTCCGGGTGCTCTGCGCCCGCATGGATCGACGCGTCTCCAAAGCGCGTGGGTCCGCGCGACGCATCGCCCCCTGACGCCGACGGCCCGTTGGGCCGTCACATCGACAGCGCGCCCGCAAGTCGGGCGCTCGCGAACCCGTGCCGGGAGACGACCATGACCGATCGCATCCGTGATTTCCTGCGCGTGCGCCGTGACCTCGGTCAGGACGAGGGACCCGTGATGGTCCTCGACCTCGATGTCGTGCGCGACAACTACACCGCCTTCGCGCGCTCCCTGCCGGACACCCGCGTGTTCTACGCCGTGAAGGCCAATCCGGCCCCCGAGGTGCTGCGCCTTCTCGCCGAGATGGGCTCCTGCTTCGACACCGCCTCGGTGGCCGAGATGGAGATGGCGCTGGCCGCCGGCGCCACCCCGGACCGGATCTCCTTCGGCAACACCATCAAGAAGGAGCGCTGCATCGGCCGTGCGCTCAAGCTCGGCATCCGCCTGTTCGCGGTGGATTGCCAGGCCGAGGTCGACAAGATCGCCCGGGCCGCCGAGACCGTGGAGGTCGCGGCCTCCGACGTGCGCGTGTTCTGCCGCATCCTGTGCGACGGCGCCGGCGCCGACTGGCCGCTGTCGCGCAAGTTCGGCTGCGTGCCCGAGATGGCGACCGACGTGCTCGAGCACGCCCACCGGCACGGTCTGGAGGCCTACGGCATCTCGTTCCACGTCGGCTCGCAGCAGGGCAACACCGAGGCCTGGGACGGCGCGCTGAGCTCCGCGGCGGCGATCTTCCGCGAATGCGCCGAGCGCGGCATCGGCCTGTCGATGGTCAACCTCGGCGGCGGTTTCCCGACCAAGTACCTCAAGGCGGTGCCGGGCGTGGAGAGCTACGGCGAGGCGATCTTCCGCGGCCTCACCAAGCATTTCGGCAACCAGATCCCGGAGACGATCATCGAGCCAGGCCGCGGCATGGTCGGCAATGCCGGCCTGATCGAGGCGGAAGTCGTGCTGGTGTCGAAGAAGTCCGCCGATCCCGACGAGGTGCGCTGGGTCTATCTCGACATCGGCAAGTTCGGCGGGCTCGCCGAGACCATGGACGAGTCGATCCGCTATCCGATCCGCACCACCCGGGACGGGGACCGGACCGAGCCGTGTGTCATCGCCGGCCCGACCTGCGATTCGGTGGACGTGCTCTACGAGCGGCAGCTCTACCCGCTGCCGGTCTCGCTCTCGATCGGCGACAAGGTCCTGATCGAGGGCACCGGCGCCTACACCACGACCTACGCGGCGGTGGCCTTCAACGGCTTCCCGCCCCTCCAGCAGATCGTCATCTGATTTTTTTTCGGATCGTTCCGGCGGCCCACGGCCGCCGGACGTCGATCTCGAAAGCCGCAGGGATGGAGGGCGTTCGGCCCGCCATCCAAAAATAGCTTCTCCCGCTTGTCGGCCCGGGGAGGGCGTTGCCATGATCGAGATCCGCGCGGAGCACCTGCACGACGTCCCGGCGCGCGAGCGCCTGCTGGACGCCTGTTTTGCCGGCAATCGACGCGCCCGGACCTCGGAGCGCCTGCGCGAGGGACGGCGTCCCGCCCGCGGCCTCGCCTTCGCGGCAACCCGGGCCGGCCGTCTCGTCGGCACCCTGCGGTTGTGGCACGTCGAGGCCGGCCTCGCCCGCGCGGCGCTGCTGCTGGGGCCGCTCGCGGTCGATCCGGCGATCCAGGGCCAGGGGCTCGGCTCGGTGATGATGCAGGCCGCCCTCGGGCGGGCGGAATCGCTGGGTCACGGCGCGGTGCTGCTCGTCGGCGACGCGCCCTACTACGCGCGCTTCGGCTTCGACCAGGCGCTTACCGAAGGGCTGACCCTGCCGGGTCCGTTCGAGCGCGCGCGCTTCCTCGGACTGGAACTCCGCAAGGGGGGGCTCGCGGGCGCCGCGGGCATGGTCCGGCCGACGGGCGTCCTCGCCCCGGTCGAGCCCGTGGCGGACGAGGCGGTGGTTGCGCGACGACGCGCCGCCTGATGGCCGCGGCCGGTCCGGGTGAGCCCGGGCCGGCCTCAGTGAACCGTTTCGCCGTCCCCGACGCCGGATGCGTCGGGCGAGACCGCCATCAGCCGCGCGATCTCCTGCGCGACCCGGAACAGGGCCTCCTGCAGGGGCGCCAGCGCGGCCTTGCCGCCATCCTCTTCGATCAGGCCGTGCGCGATCAGCAGATGGTCGGCTACGAGATCGAGGGTCGAGACCGGAGCCGTGGAGGGACTCGGCGGCGGCGGGACGAAGCGCCCGAGGCCGCCCTGCGCCTGCAGGGCCTCGCTGCCGGGGGTGATCTCGGTGATCGAGCCCAGGAATCCCAGAAAGGTTCGGCCGGGCGGCCCGTAGGAAGGCACCGCCCCGGCCATCGCCCAGATCGACGCGCCGCCCTCGCTGGACAGGCGGAACTGGACGGTGAACTCGGCCTGCGCCTCCGCGGCCTCCTTGATGACCGCCCGCAGCACTGCGCCGTCCTCGCTGTGGAGCCGCTCGAACCAGCCCTGCCCGACGGCGTCGCGGCTGGCCTGCCCGGTAAGGCCATGCCATTCGGAGCTGACATACGTCAGGGCGCCTGTAGCGTCGGTCATGAAGATCATCGGATGACCTCCGGATGCGGAAGGCGGCTCGACGGATAGAATCCGCCCATCGCGAGCGGGACTCCCTCGGCAATCGTGCGCGGATGCCGCCCGTTCCGGCGCGCGGGCCGAAAGGACGGAGCGGCCTGGGAAATCCACCGCTGCCCGGACATGCCGGCGATGCGCCGGACAGGGGCGGCGTCCACCGCCCTGGCCGCCATCGTGCATTGCGCCGGGCGGCCACGATCCCGCATAGACGGACCGCCGGCTTCCCCAGAAGGCTTTTCGACCGATGCAGATCGCCACGCCCTATCTGATGTTCCTGGGTGACGTGCCCGACACGCTGGCGGCCAAGACCGCCTACGGCATCAAGGATTGGCGCCCGGAATGGTGCGTCGGCCAGATGCGTCTCCCCGGCTGCGCGGCCGATCTGGGGATCCCCGACATGACCCTGCCGGAGGCCCTGGCCAAGGGCTGCCGGACCCTGGTGATCGGCGTGGTCAACGCCGGCGGCACGCTGCCGGACCATTGGATCAAAGAGATCGTGGCGGCGATCGAGGCCGGTCTCGACGTGGCGAGCGGCCTGCATGTCAAGCTCGGTGCGGTCCCGGCGATCGCGGAGGCCGCCGCCCGGCGCGGCCGCCAGCTCCACGACGTCCGCCACACCGATGAGCGCTTCCCCACCGGCAAGGGCACCAAGCGCGCGGGCCGGCGCCTGCTCACCGTCGGCACCGACTGCTCGGTCGGCAAGAAGTACACCGTGCTGGCCTTGGAGCGCGGCATGCGCGAGCGCGGCCTCGACGCGGATTTCTGCGCCACCGGACAGACCGGCGTGTTCATCTCCGGCCGGGGCGTCGCCATCGACGCGGTGGTGGCCGACTTCATCTCCGGTGCGGTCGAGACGATCTCGCCGGAGGCCGCCCCGAATCACTGGGACCTGCTGGAAGGGCAGGGTTCGCTGTTCCACCCGTCCTTCGCGGGGGTCAGCCTGGGCCTCCTGCACGGTGCGCAGGCCGACGCCTTCGTGGTCTGCCATGAGCCGACCCGCACCACGATGCGGGGCGTGAAACACCCGTTGCCGACCCTCCAGCAGGTGATCGACCTCACCGTGCAGCTCGGCAGCCTGACCAACCCGGCGATCCGCCCGGTGGGCATTGCCGTGAACACGCAGGCGCTTAGCGAGGGCGAGGCCAAGGCGCTTCTCGACAAACTCGCCGCCGAGCACGGCCTGCCCGCCACCGACCCGGTGCGCTTCGGCGTCGCCGGGCTGGTCGACCGGATCGTCGCCGACTTCCCGGAGGTCTGACATGGCCCGCCGCCTGACCCTCTCCGTCGAGCGCTTCCCGATCGCCGGCGCGTTCACGATCTCCCGGGGCAGCCGCACCGAGATCGCCGTGGTGGTGGCGACCATCACGGATGCGAACGGGATCGGGCGCGGCGAGTGCGTGCCTTATCCGCGCTACGGCGAAAGCGTCGAGAGCGTCGTCGCGCTGATCGAGGGGCAGGCGGAGGCGATCGCCGCCGGGATCGGCCGAGACGAGCTGACCGCACGGATGAAGGCGGGGGCGGCGCGCAACGCCCTCGACTCGGCCCTGTTCGACCTGGAGGCCAAGCTCCAGGGCCGCCGGGCCTGGGAGATCGCCGGGCTGCCGGCGCCGCAGCCGGCCGTCACCGCCTACACGCTAAGCCTCGGCACGCCCGAGAGCATGGGCGAGGCCGCCCGCACGGCGTCCCACCGGCCGCTGCTCAAGGTGAAGCTCGGCGGCGTCGGCGACCCCGAGCGCATTGCAGCGGTGCGGGCGGGCGCCCCGCAAGCCCGGCTGATCGTCGACGCCAACGAGGCGTGGCGCCCGGAGACCGTCGAGGCCAACCTCGCGGCCTGCCTGGCGGCGGGCGTCGCGCTGATCGAGCAGCCCCTGCCGGCCGACGCCGACGCGCTGCTCGCCGAGATCCCGCACCCGGTCCCGGTCTGCGCCGACGAGAGCCTGCACGACCGCGCCGGCCTCGACAGGCTGGCCGGCCGCTACGACGCGATCAACATCAAGCTCGACAAGACCGGCGGCCTGACCGAGGCGGTACTGCTCGCCCGCGAGGCCCGGGCCCGGGGCCTGTCCGTGATGGTCGGCTGCATGCTCGGCACCTCGCTCGGCATGGCGCCCGCCACGCTGCTGGCGTCCCAGGCCGACTTCGTCGACCTCGACGGCCCCCTGCTGCTCGCCCGCGACCGCGCCCCGCCGCTGCACTACGACGGCAGCATCGTGCATCCGCCGGAGCCGGAATTGTGGGGGTAGGGGAAGCGACAGGATCGGGGCGATGGCTCACCGCCCCGCCCTGAATCCGGGGGCGGTATTGAGCTGAATAATACGATTATCATTCACATTATTATTGGCGATCTCCCGGGCTGAGAGCGTTTAAACTACTCCGCCAATTCCAAAACATGCCGTCCCTGTCGATCGTCGATCTCGATGATCCAGAGATCGGAATCGAACCGGATCTCCTTGGTCAACCGCTCCTCGACGTCGAGCGGCGTGCCGCCCGTGACGAGCGCGGTGAAGCGGCGGTCGCCGCTGTCCTCAGCCTCGAACAGGGCCTGGGGGGCAGGGCCGTAGAGGTCGGCGGTGCCGTCGAGGCGGTCGACCTTGACGAAGATCGCGCCGGCCTCCGGAGAGCCGCGCCGCCGCTGGACCGCCGGGATGCCCTCGATGCCGAGGCGGCGCAGGTGGGCCGAGACCCAGAAATCGGAGCGCAGGCGCATGCGTGTCGGGCCTCCCGGACGAGCGCCCGGGATGCGCGAAAGCGGCCCCTGGAGCAACCGTGGATCGGACCGCTCGCATCGCGCCAGACCCGGCCTTCGCCCGACCGGATGCACAACGATCAAGTCGGCCGAGTAATCCGAGAAAATAATCCGTCAAGATCGGGATTAAAATAAGATCAATCGATGTGTTATTGCGCACATAATCACTGAATTCTGATGATTAACTGAGCATAAGCCGCTCAGATTTGCAGGAGACGGCGCGGAAAGGAGCATCTACATGCCGAGATTCGCTTGGATTGCTGCACTCATCCTGTCCTCCGCCTGCGCGGTCAGCGCACCGGCCGACGTCAAGGCGGAAACGCTGATGGATCTGCTGGGCAACCGCGAGTCGAGGTCCTGCCCACGCTATCAGCGGACCGCGAGCGACCCCTGCAACATCGTGGTCCATCGATCCGGGGGAAATCCGACCCAGGACATGACCGGGTCGATCGGCCATGCGAAGTCCTGGCAGGGTAATGGCGGCCCGCGCTGCAAGACGATCTGCCGCTTCACCGGCACGCAATACTGAGTGCGCCAAGCCGGCGGATCCGGGCCTCGCCCGGTTCTCGCCGGCTCCTATAGGCCCTCGCCGCGCCGGCGAGCGCCTCAACCCTGTCCGGCGTGGGACAGCAATGCGCGCAGGGTCCGGCCCGCGGCCTCGCCGGTCACCGGCAGCTTGGCGCCGCGCTCGAACTTTTCGATCGCCGCCCGGGTGCCCGGCCCCATCGCACCGTCCGGCTTGACCGGATAGCCGAGCTTCGACAGCGCCTTCTGCGCGCGCAACACCGGATCGGCGTCCTTTTCGGATTTGGCCGTCTTCGGGGTCTCTTTGGCGGTCTCCTTCGGTGCCGGCTTCGCGGCAGACCGGGTCGGGACGGCCCTGGGCGTCACCGAGGCGGTCGTCTCGTCGGAGCGGATCAACTCGGCGATCGGGTCGCGGACGGCCTGCTTGGCCGCGGCGCGTTCGGGTTGCACCGGCTCCTTGGCGACATCCCGGATCGCCTCCTTCGGGGCCGCCGCCGCCTCGCGCGGGGCAGGGACCTTCTGAGCCGCGACCTTGGGCAGGATCGGCGCCGGATGGCGGCCGGATTGATGGCCGAGGGCGTTGAAGCAGATGAAGCCGGCCGCTCCCACGGCCACGAGGCTGCTGACCACCGTGCCGGGGCTGTTCCGGCACGAGGCGCCCGTGGCCTTCATGGCCCCCACGAGCACGCCGCGCCAGTCGCTCGGGGCGGCGCGCCGCTGGACGGGACGGCGGGCGGAGCGTGCCTCGCCCGGGACGGTGATCTCGCGGTAGCCTGACATCGTGTCTCCTTCTCGCGGATCGCTGGCTCAGCCGGCGCGGCGCAGGGCCGGCTCCGACGCGGCGCCGGGTTCCGCGTCGAACAGGCCGAGCGGCAGGCGCACCACCGCCCGGCGCGGGGCGGCCGCGCCGCGCACGGCCGTGCGGATCGGGGCGGGGCCGGCGGCGGCCGCGGGATCCCGGCAGACGAAAGGCAGCGTCACGGTGACGGCGGTCCCGGCACTCGGGGCGCTCTCGATCAGCATCGCGCCGCCGTGCAGGCCGACGAGGCCCTGCACCACCGAGAGGCCGAGGCCGGTTCCCTCGTGCTGGCGCTTGTAGCCGCCGCTGCCGGCCTGGAAGAACGGCGTGCCGAGCTTGGGCAAGTCGCCCTCGCCGACGCCGACGCCGGTATCGGCGACGACGATCTCCAGGCCATCCGGGCCACGGCGCAGGGACAGGTCGACCCGTCCGCCCCGCGGGGTGAACTTCACCGCGTTCGAGATCAGGTTGATCAGCACCTGTCGGCACGCGCTGGGATCGGCCGTGATCTCGATCGGGCCCGGCACGGAGGCCGCCAGCGTGACCCCTGCGGTCTCGGCCTTGAGACGCATCAGGTCGCAGCAGGTCTGCACCAGCGCAGCGGCATCGAACGTCTCCGGCGCGTAGTCGAAGTTGCCGCTCTGGATCCGGCTCATGTCGAGGAGCGTGTTGACGACGCCGAGGAGGTGGTGGCCGGAGGAGCCGATGATCCCGGCATATTCCCGGGCCTGGTCCGGGCTGAGGCTGACCGCGCCTTCACCGGCAAGCACTTCCGAGAAGCCGATGATCGCGTTGAGCGGCGTGCGCAGCTCGTGCGTGACGTTGGCCAGGAACCGCCCCTTGATCGCGTCGGCGCGCTCGGCCTCGGCGCGGGCGCGCTCCAGCTCCTCGGCGTGGCGGTGATGCTCGGTCATGTCGCGGGTCACCGCCACCACCGTCATGGCCGTGTCATGGGGGCCATGCGCGATCCGGTGGGCGCGCATCTCGGCATGGATCAGGCGGGCGCCGTCGGGCCGGCCGGCGGCGGGCTCGACGTGGAGGCGCAGCGGCAGCGTGGCCGGGCGCCCGCTGGCGGCGACGTCGCTCACCGCCTTGAGGAAGGCGGGACGGTCGGCGACGTGGACCCGCTCCAGCAGGCCGTGGCCGCGCAGCTGCGCCGCGTCGCTGCCGACCATCCGGCTCGCCGAGACCGACGCCTCGAGCACGCGGCCGTTGCGGTCGTGCCAGGTCACGAGGTCGTCGATCGCCGACAGCAGCAACCGGTCGCGGGCCTCGTTGTCGCGCAGCCGCTCGCGCCAGGTGCCCTCGTTGCGCATGTGCTCCAGGGCCTGGGCGGCGACGTGGCCGATCGCGGTGATCGCGAAGACCGGAAGGGCGACGCTGGCGGAGATGTCCACCAGCGGGACGGCGCCGCCCCAGGAGCCCAGGAAGACCACCCCCAGGACGCCGAGGACGGCCAGGAATGCCGCTGCGGCGGTGGCCCGCATCGAGCCGGACACCAGCGCCTCGAGCGGGATCGCCACCAGCCAGACCGCGGCCGGGGAGGTGGCTCCGCCGGTGAGGCCCGCGAGGCAGACCACCAGCCCGGTCAGGCCGGCCGACGAGATCGCGTGCGCCATCCAGAGGCACCCGGTGCGGGCGAGCAGCACGGCGGCCAGCACCGGCAGCAGCAGGCTGGCGATCGCCACCACCTCGATGCCCGACGGCACCCCGCGCCAGAGCAGGTAGGGCGGCAGGGCCGCCATCATCACCACGCCGGTGGCGAGGCGAGACACCAGGAAGCGCTCATGCCGGAACCGGACGCTCGCATCGTCCGCCACGGATTCGTGGACGAGCCCCGCGAGACGGTCGTCGAGCAGAGACGTCAGGGCTTTTTTAACAGGCAAGGCTCACACGCGCCGCGGTGAATGCCAATCGACATTCCCCGCGCCTCCGGCTCGACTTCAAAACGACTACCGGACAGTCGCAGGGGCGGCTTAAACGAGTGTTGCGCGACTTGGCCGAATGCGCGGGATGCTTTCCGTAAGGTAACCAGACTTCTACGCGCGGGCTTCGTTCACCATGGCGCGTGAAAACCGAACCGGTTGAGGCGGAGTTCACGAAACCGGACGGATTTTCGCGTTCGATAGCGCGCGACATCCGCCACGGAGCCCGCCCGATGACTTTCCTGCTGCGCGCCGCGCTGGTGATCGGCGCGCTCTCGTACTGCGCCCTGCTGCGCACCGGCGCGGATCCGGCCGCGGATACCCGCAAGCTCACGGGCGCGGCCGCCGCGAACGCTCGGAATGCGGTTCCGGCCGCCCTCGACGCAATCCCTGCGGAGACCCGGGACCGGGCGGTGCGTGCGGTGCTGGCCCGGGGCCTGATGGCGGAGCTGAGCCGACGCGCCGGCGTTGACGAGCCCGAGCCGGCCTCGAACGACACGCTGGAAGCCTCCGACCGGCAGCCCGCCTGGCGGGGCCCGTCGGATCCGCACTGATATCGGGTTTCCAAAGGGCCGAGCCCTTCTGAATCCCTGACCGCGATGGCTCAGCCGGCCTCGCCGCCGGTCGCCCGGAAGGCACGCATCGGCAGGGGCGGGCGCTGTGCCCCGGCGCGCTCGGGGCCCTGGCGCAGCGTTGCCTCCGGGCCGTGCAGCGGCTGGTGGGCTTCACTGCGTCCGCGCTCGGCCAGCGGCGTATCGAGGATCGCCGCGATCAGGTCGCGGGAGGCCGGCCGGCTCACGGTCCGGAACAGGCGCACCAGGCCGGAGACACGCTCGGCCGAGCGCGCGACGCCCTGGTTGAGGGTGAGGAAGATGAAGACCGCCTCCTCCTCGTGCAGGCCGGCGGCGCGCAACCCGAGCGTCAGCAAGTCGTAGCGTGCCCCGGGATCGGTGACGACGGCGAGGAAGTCGTGGGCAATTCCGAGGCTGTCGGCCAGGGCCGCGATGAAGCGCGGGACGTCCTGGGCCGCCGAGAGGCCGGTCAGGGTCTCGCCCAGGCCGCGCGGCGGCGGCGGGCAGGGGCGCAGGGCGGCGGTCGCCTCGACGGTCCGGCCGATCACCTCGCGGCGAATCGGATCGGCGTGCAGGTAGAGCGGCACGAGGTCGGCGGCCGAGACATCCGGCCGGGCCAGGAGCCGGTGCGCGAGGTCGGCGACGCCGCGGCCGCGGCTCACGAGGCGGGCGAGCGCCGCACCGCGCAGGATGATGCCGACATTGGCGGCGAGCGCCACGTCGATCTCGAGGCGGTCCTCGCGGGACAGTCCGTCGACCGCCTCGCGGCTCAGCCCAACCCGGGTGGCGATGCGGGCGGCGATGTCGGATCCGTCGGCGAGGGCGGCCTCGATCAGGCTGTGGCTCAGGACCGGGGCGAGCGTCACCACCGTGTCGCGGACGGCGCCGCCGCGGAGGGCGAGCGCCTCCAGGACGGTGGGTGGCGTCTCGGGGAAGGGGGCGAGCTTGCGGGCGACGACCTCGGCGGTCTCTTCGTCCACCGTGGGGATCAGGCCGCAGGCGAGGGATTCGAAAATCTCGATCTCGGCCCGGTCCCGTCCGGGTGCCCGAACGAACAAGTCGGTCTGCACGCGGAGGATCACCGGCTTGAGATCGAGATTCTCGATCCGTGCCAATTCGAGGAGCCCGGACAGGTCCGGCGGAGCGTCGACGGATGGGGGCATGAGGATCGGTTTACGCAAGACTGCAGTAAGCTCACGCTAACCGCATCGACGTGAATCGACCTTTAAGCCGCCTCCAGCGGTGCCGTGTCGTCTTGCATCATCCCGGGACCCCGCGGGGTCCGGCCCGGAGCGCTCGCCGCCGGCGTAGATGCCGGTTCGGCCTCAGCGAGCGCGTCGGATCTAGGACGGAGAGCCGTTCCGGATCGCAACGCGATCGGGAACGGGCCTAATGCGTCAGCCAGAGGGACACCGTCAGCACCACCGCGATCGCCACGATGGCGCCCGCGAAGGCCGGGGTGATCCAGGGCGTGCGCGTCTGCATGATCCCGGCCGCCGCCTTCTCGGAGGGCGCGCGCTCGTTCTGCCGCGCCAGGCGGACTTCCTGGGAGGTCGGCGGTGCGCCTCCGGCCTCCTCGCAGGTGCCGAGCGGGGCGGCGCCGACATCGACATGGGGAATCTTGTCGCCGGTTCGCCCGCTGTCGATATCGCCCTTGAGCTGCGCCGAGGTCGGGTTATTCGAATCCGGCGGCGGATCGGCCTGAAGGTTTCCGGGTGACGGCGGGGTTTCGGATCTCAGCAGCATCGGTGGAACTCCAGTATCTCCGGGTCAACGCCCGATATCCGCTGCCGGCTGCGCCCATGGTGTCGCGGATCTCAAGTCTCGCCGGATCCGCGCTTCAGCAAGGGCCGCGCGAGGCTGTGCCCGTCGGCGACGAACCCGGCGGCCTCGCAGAAGGCGCGCAGGTCGTCCTGGCCGGGCCCGACGCTCAGGACCAGCCGGTCGCAGCCGGCCTGGCGCGCCGCCCGCCCGGCCGCCTTCAGGAGCACTCGGCCGATGCCCCGGCGCCGGGACTCCGCCCCGACGATCAGGGTGGTGATCAGGCCTGTCGCCCTGGGCGCCTCCAGGGTGCGGACGGGACTGAGCGCGATCAGGCCGCTCGGCGGCCCCCATTCCACCGCCACGAGGGCCGTGCCGCCGCCGCCCTGGAGCGCGTCGAGCCGGACCGTCAGATCCGCCGCGCCGACCGCGACACCGGCCGCACCCATGAGTTCGGCGAGACCTGGAGCGTCGGACCCTGCGGCGGCGCGGATCTCCAACCCGTAGCGATTGCCCAATCCACGCTCCCGTCCCGTGTTGCCGGGCGGTCAACGCGAGCCTTCGCGATCGGTCGCATCCGGTGCATCTCAGATCCGGCGCCAGCCGGGTGGGGCCGGCTCGCCGCCGTCACGATACGGTGTGCGTTCCGCCCGGTCTGCGGAGCGGCCGACCCCGGGCAGGCCGGTGAGCCGCGGGGTCGAGATCCGGTCCGCCGCCGCGCCGGCACGCCTCGAACGGGATCACGCAGAGCCTGTCCGTCACCGGACGCGCAGTGGTGGGTTCGGAACGGGTGTGTCGTTGGGGGCTTTGCACCCCAGCCGAACGGGCCATGGGAGTGCGCAGCATGTCGAGCCGGATGCCGGACCGAACCAAGGACGGGCAGGGCGTTGATGCGCCGGACGCGGATGGGCTGTCGACGGCGCCCGGCCGTCAGCCAGAGGCCGACAAGCCTGAGAAGAGCGAGGCCGAGAAAGCCGAGACGGAGCGCGCCGCGGGGGATGTGGCCGACGATCTCGCCGACTTCGCCTGATCGGTTTCCACGGTGCGCGGGGCGGGCCCCGGAACGCAGATATGGTTCGGGCGGCGCACGGGATGTGCGCCGCCCGAACCATCAGTCGGATCGAGGCTGCGGGATCGGGGCCGCCCGAGACCGGGCGACCGGCTGGATCAGGCGGTTTCCTTGGCCTTGCGCGGACGGCTCGCCTTCTTCGGCTTCTCGGCCGGCTCCTCCTCGGGCTCCTGCACGGGCGCCGCGGACTTGCGGCGCTGCTGGCCGAGGCCGAGGCTGCGGGCGAGCTCGGAACGCTGCGCCGAGTAGCTGGCGGCCGTCGAGGGGTAGTCCCGCGGCAGGCCGAAGCGCTCGCGATACTGCTCGATGGTCAGGCCGTTGCGCGACAGGTGACGCTTCAGCGTCTTGTAGGGCTTGCCGTCGATGAACGAGATCAGCGCGTCCGGGGTCACCGACTTGCGGATCTGGGCCGGCGTGGGCTTGTCGGCCGTCTCGGTGACGGCAGCCGCCGGAGCGGAGAGCTTTGCCAGAGCCGCGTGAACGCCGGCCAGGAGCGCGGGCAATTCGCTGATCGGGACGGAATTGTTCGAGACATACGCGGACACGATGTCCGAGGCCTGCTCGATAAAGGTCTGCTGCTGATCTGTGGCGATGTCGTCCATCGATGACTCCCTCTATCCGACGGTGGGGCACGGTTCTATCGTCTGTGCAACAAAATCAAGTCGTCGTCGAGAGTTTCCTTACATAATGCGTCGGCCATGAACACGCATATTACTCAAGCCGTCGGTGCAGCTGAAATCGTCGGCCGAGCAACGCGACAGCGGCGAGCCGCACTTGAACGAGATCCGGTCCTTGCGGTCTGCAGGCGTTACGCCTTTGGGACGCGCCGATTCCGCGGCTTCGTCTGAGAAAATCGTTGCCCGGTCTCGCAACAAACCGGAAACACGTCGCACGCGGCGGGATCCGGGGCGTGAGCGGGTCACGGGATTGTATACTGTCGGCCCGATGACGATGTCGGCGGAATCAGATCTGGGGATGGCGGCGTGGATCAACCATCGGAGCAGGGCACGGTCTTCGGCGCCCACATCCCGTTCGTGGACCATTGCGGGATCGAGGCCCTGGACGTGCGGGAGGGCCGCACCCGGCTGCG
The DNA here is from genome assembly GCF_054818005.1 of Methylobacterium sp. CM6246. NCBI lineage: Bacteria > Pseudomonadati > Pseudomonadota > Alphaproteobacteria > Hyphomicrobiales > Methylobacteriaceae > Methylobacterium > Methylobacterium sp. CM6246. The sequence continues at coordinate 373,376 of NZ_JBTXKY010000001.1, read as the reverse complement.
CCTCGTCCTGCGGCCCGAGCACGCCAACAACCTCGGCATCGCCCATGGCGGCGTGATCTGCACGCTGCTCGATGTCGCCCTCGGGACCGCCGCCCGCCTGAAGGCCGGGCGGCCCGTGGTGACCCTGGACATGCAGACCCGGTTCCTCGCACCGGGGCGCGGAACCCTGATCGCGGAGGGGCGCGTCACCCGGGCCGGGCGCTCGGTGACCTTCTGCGAGGCCGAGATCCGCGACGCGCAGGGCGAGCTGGTGGCAAGCGCCACCGGCCTGCTCAAGCCCGTGGGCGAGGGCGCCCGGCGCTGACGCCGGTTCCGGTTCGGCGAATTGACGCCCACCGATTGACGCCCAATCGGCGCAGTGGGAAAGCCTACCGCATGACCATGCCGGACGCCGCCCGCGCAGCCCTGACTGCCCCCCTGTCCGAGGCCGACGTGACGGCCATGAAATCCGAGGCCGCGGCTTGGTTCGCGACCCTGCGCGACCACATCCTGGCGGCCTTCGAGGCCCTGGAGGCCGAGGTCGAGGGGCCGTTCCATCCGGATGCCCCCACGGGACCCGGCACCTTCGAGAAGACGCCCTGGAGCCGCACCGACCATACCGGTCGGCCCGGCGGCGGCGGCGTCATGGCGATGCTCAAGGGCCGGGTGTTCGAGAAGGCCGGCGTCCACATCTCCACGGTTCACGGCGAGTTCGCCCCGGAATTCCGTGCCCAGATGCCCGGGGCCGCCGAGGATCCGCGCTTCTTCGCCACCGGCATCTCGCTGATCGCGCATCCATGGAACCCGCATGTGCCGACGGTGCACATGAACACCCGCTTCGTGGTGACCACGAAGGCGTGGTTCGGCGGCGGCGCCGACCTCACGCCCGTTCTGGTGCGGCGGCGCAGCCAGGACGATCCTGACAGCCGGCATTTCCACGCCTGCCTGGAGCGCGCCTGCGCGGCCCACGGCGTCGACCATGCGGCCTACAAGGCTTGGTGCGACGAATACTTCCATCTCAAGCACCGCAACGAGCCCCGCGGCATCGGCGGTATCTTCTATGACTATCGCTGGACTGGAGATCCGCAGGCGGATCTGGCCTTCACCCGCGACGTGGGGCGCGCCTTCCTTGAGGCGTATCCGAAAATCGTGCGCGACAACGCCCACACCGCCTGGACCGAGGCTGATCGCGAGGAGCAGCAGGTCCGGCGCGGGCGCTACGTCGAGTTCAACCTGCTCTACGACCGGGGCACGATCTTCGGGCTGAAGACCGGCGGCAACGTCGCCTCGATCCTGTCGTCCCTGCCGCCCACCGTGCGCTGGCCATGAGGGTGTTCCGTTGAGCGCCGGGTTGCCGGCGGCTTTCGCGCCCCAGCAGGATGCGGCGCTGAAGGCCATCGCCGCCTGGCGGAAGGCCGGCGGAAGCCAGGTGTTCCGGCTGTTCGGCTATGCCGGCACCGGCAAGACCACGCTCGCCCGCCGGATCGCCGAGGATGTCGACGGCACCGTGGTCTACGGCGCCTTCACCGGCAAGGCGGCCTCGGTGATGCGCCAGAAGGGCTGCTACGACGCCGCCACGATCCACTCGCTGATCTACCGCACCAAGGAGGCGGAGGAGGGCGGCCCCACCTTCACGCTGAACCGGTCCGGCCCGGCCGCGAAGGCCGACCTGATCATCATCGACGAGTGCTCGATGGTCGATTCCGACCTCGGCAACGACCTGCTGTCCTTCGACCGGCCGGTGCTGGTGCTGGGCGACCCGGCGCAACTGCCCCCCGTGCGCGGCGGCGGCTTCTTCACGGAGGCCGAGCCCGACGTGATGCTCACCGAGGTGCACCGGCAGGCCAAGGACGACCCGATCGTCCGTATGGCCATGACCGTGCGCGAGGGCGGGCGGCTGGAACTCGGGACCTACGGGCAGAGCCGGATCGTCTCCCGGCGCACGCTGGACCCGGCCGAGGTGCTGGAATGCGACCAGGTCCTGGTCGGCCTCAACAAGACCCGCCGCCTCTACAACAACCGGCTCCGGGAGCTCGCCGGCCACACCGACCCGATGCCGGCGGTGGGCGAGAAGCTGGTCTGCCTGCGCAACGACCGGGTGAAGGGCCTGCTCAACGGCTCGACCTGGACAGTGCAGGCCCTGCGCGCCCCGCCGCGCCCGGACCTGATCCGCCTCGACGTCGTGCCCGAGGACGACCCGGCGCTGCGCCGCCGCGCCACCGACATCAAGGTGCTGCGCGCGATGATCTCGGGCACGGACGAGGAGATCCCGCTGTTCCTGCGTCGCGAGACCGACGAGTTCACCTACGGCTACGCGCTGACCGTCCACAAGGCGCAGGGTTCGCAATGGGACCGGGTGACCTTGTTCGACGAATCCTACGCCTTCCGCGAGCACCGCGCCCGCTGGCTCTACACCGGCCTCACCCGGGCCGCGCAGGCGATCACGATCGTGGTCTGACCGGCCCACGCCGCAGCTTGTGAAGCCCGACCCCGCGTGCTACGCACCGCCCGTCTCATTGAGGCACCTCGCGGAGAGGTGGCAGAGCGGTTGAATGCACCGCACTCGAAATGCGGCATGCCTGCAAGGGCATCGGGGGTTCGAATCCCCCCCTCTCCGCCACTTTTGCGTTTCTGCTTTGTGGCTTGGTGGAATTTCCACCGGTCACCGAATTTCGTCGGTTGTGCCGGGACTTTGCGCCGGCTTCGAACACGCATCCGGTCACAGAGACGAAGGCGATTGCAGATCGGCGCCGATTCTGTCCCGCGGTCTCGCTTTGGCTCTTTGCCAGTACCACCGTCTCAGCCTGCCCCCTGACCAAGCTGCGTCAGCCGTGTCTCTGACGGGCATAGTGATTCTTCGAAGACGGGCTGCCGTGCGAACGAGACGAGACCCCGTAGGGTCTCGTACATCAGGGCTGCGCCGATGGGGTCTCGGACGTTAGGGGACCGGGCTGATCAGGCCATCGCGAGAGCCGTGCGCTGCTCGGCCCAATCCATGGGCAGACGCGTATCCTGCATCAGCTGGGTCGCGTTCAACTCTGGTGGATGCTCGCCCGAGATCAGCCGCGCCGTGATGTCTGGAGCGAGGTAGCTCAGCCGCAGAAGCCGCGTCGCGTACGATCGAGTTAGCGCCTCTGCCTTCGCTACCTCGTCGATCGACAGTGGTGTGTCGCCGGTCAGACGCTCGCGGATGCGATGGGCACGGGCGATCAGCCTGGCCAGGCTCTCATCCCGATCTGGCCCAGCCGCCTCGCCGGGCATCATCAGACGCATCTCCATCCCAACCCGCTTCAGAGCCACCGGTAGCGTCAGCTGCAGCGTGGCGTCGGTTGCGATCGCGGTCGGGTGCTCCGCTGTTTCGTGTACCGATCCGACGCCAATTCGGTGCAGCAGGCGCTCACCATCGATGCCGATGTCGATCTGGTCCGCACCGACATCGATCCGAACGATCACGGCCTGGACGATTTGACGTTGAACCGGGTGTGGCAGCGCGGGCCAGTCGACCGCCAACCGTGCCGCGGCTGCGACCAGCGCGCGTTGCTCCGGGGCGGGACGGTCCCGGGTGATATCCTGCATAGCAGTGCCGCTGCCGAGCAGCGCACGCAGGCGGTCCGTGACGATGGCCTCGAGTTTGGCCGCCGGAATGCGTTGGCCGCTGGGCTTGGCTTCGTCGGTCCCAGACGAATCACCCGGTGATACGCTTCGGTTCTTAGTGGCCTGTCGATTGGCCTCTGCGGCATCGGCCGCGCCCGTGATCAGCCGCCGCGAGACGTAGTACCGGTAGCGCACCCCGCGCTTGTTGGTGTGCGACGGCGTCAGCCGCTCCCCGGCCGCGTCGTAGACCAGACCCGCGAGCAGGCTCGGCGCCTCCGCCCGCACCCCATCATCCCGCTCGACCCGGTTGTGCGCCAGGATCGCCTGCGCCTCGGCGAACAGCTCGGCATCGATGATCGCGTCGTGCTCGCCCGGGTAGCTCTGGCTCTTGTGCACGACCTCACCGCGATACAGCCGGTTGGCCAGCATCGCGTACAGCGCCCCGCGCCCGAGCGGCTGGGCACCGTAGCCACCGCCATCGGCCCCGCGCCGCGCCTTGCTCAGGATGCCCGCCTGCGCGAGTTCGGCTGCCAGCAGTCGTACTGAGCGCAAGCTGCAGTAGCGCCGGAAGATCAGCCGCACGGTCTCGGCCTCGGCGGCGTTGACCACGAGCTTCTTGTCGGAGACATCGTAGCCGAGCGGGGGTAGCCCGCCCATCCACATCCCCTTGCGCTTACTCGCGGCGATCTTGTCGCGGATGCGCTCTCCGGTGACCTCGCGCTCGAACTGGGCGAACGAGAGCAGCACGTTCAGCGTCAGCCGGCCCATGCTGCTGGTGGTGTTGAACGCCTGGGTCACCGACACGAATGAGACCTGGCGGCGGTCAAACACCTCGACGATCTTGGCGAAATCCGAGAGTGCGCGGGTGAGGCGGTCGACCTTGTAGACCACGACCACGTCGATGCGCCCGGCCTGGACGTCGGCGAGTAGGCGGGTGAGGGCCGGCCGATCCATGCTGCCGCCGGAGAAGCCGCCATCGTCGTAGAAGGTCGGTAAGAGCTGCCAGCCTTCGTGGCGCTGGCTGGCGACGTAGGCGGCGCAGGCCTCACGCTGGGCGTCGAGCGAGTTGAAGCTTTGCTCCAAGCCCTCCTCGCTCGACTTGCGCGTGTACACGGCGCAGCGCAGCCGGGTCTGGCCGATACGAGGGGCGGGAGGCTTCGGTTTAGCCATGGCGGACGGCCCTCCTGGTTCCGGTGAGGCCGAAGAAGCGCGGGCCTGACCAGTGTGCGCCGGTGATCGCCTCGGCGATCTGGCTGAGCGAGCGGTAGCGCTTGCCCTCGTGCTCGAAGCCATCCACCGTGACGCTGATCACGTGGGTGCGGCCGCCCCACTCGCGCACGAGCCGGGCACCAGGGGAAAGCGTCACGTCCTTCCGTGCAGCCGCGGACGTGGCTTCACCGCGTCCCGGATCGGCCTCGGCGGTCGTGTCCGCGAGGGTCCGCAGGCGACGCTGCATGCTGCGGGTCAGCCCGCCATGGGCGAGTTCCTGGACGCGGTAGGCCAGAGCGCGCACGAGCAGGTCTCTGCTGAGCAGAGGCGGTGTTTGCCGGAACAGGCGGCGCCATTCTGCTCGAAGCTCGACTGTGCTCATGCCCGGCAGCTCGGCCAGAGTGGTCGAAGCCTCTCCGGTCATCGCGCGAGCTCCGCGATCGCGTTCGCCGTATTCGGCGCTGCTGTGGCTAAGGTCGCGGCACTCCCGCCATCGCGATTGATCACGGGCGCATCGCCGAGGCGGTAGAGCGTCCCCGCTCCCGCCTCGCGAACCGTCTCGATGGCGAAGCCGCGCTTGCGCAGGACGGTCAGGGCGGCGCGGGTCGTATGCGGGAGCCAGCCGGTGGCGGCGATGAGTTCCGCGATGTTGGCACCATCCGCCCGCATGAGCATCGTGACGACGAGCGCCTGCTTCGTGCCTGGCCTCGGCACTCGCGCAGCCACACGCTCGGTCGCGGCCGCTTCCTCGATCGGTGCGAGGACCTTCAGTCCGAGGAGAGCGACAGCATCTTGCGTGAGCACCGAGCCCGCGGGGCGGTTGGTCCCCTTGGTCTCGGGTCCCTCCGCGAGTAGGCCGCGGCGGCGCAGCGCTTGGACGGCGGACCGGTAGGTCGAGGGCTTGACGGTCTCGGGTCGGGTGAGGCGACGCTCAGGATGACGGGTGGCACCTTCGACGATGAGGCGCTGGATCTGGCTGAGCGTGTCGGTTCGGGCGGTGCGGGGCATGACGGGACCTGATCTCGGCGGCAGCGGCGTGCTGTCACTGAGCAGACCCCGCGAATGGCCAAGGGCCAGCGGGGGTGCGCGGGGCTACGAGCCGTACGCCTGTGCACGCCGACAGCAATGCTCCGTTCGAACGTGGAGTCCAGTCCATAAAGTCATGCTGGCGCACCGACGCACGACCAGCGATTGCTGATCCGAATTGTGATCTGATCATTTTAGATAACGCCCCCCTCCGGGACTTGGAAATGTCTGCTTCCGGGCAGCTTGATGCAGCAACCTTGAATGACCGGGTCTGGCCGAAAGCGGCCCGTCCGCTTCGGAGAAGGTCGGCTGGAAAAGCGGACGGGCCCCTACCGATACTTTGCAGACCCAGCGAAGGTCCGCTCCCCGACAGCTTGGTGGGCAACGATTTACGACTGGAGCGGGTAATTCAGTTGCGACCCGCTCCCCAATCATCTGCTGGTGTATGGTATTGTGCATCGTGGCCCGACGCCCACACACACGCCACCTTCCGTATGTGCCAAGCCGGCATTTACGCTCGGCGGTACCACCAGGTGCTTCCCCAATGTCTCGTCATCGAGAGCATTATTCCAAGCTGATACCCGTCGCCCTGATCAGTCTCGCCATTGCGGCTACGGCGGGGACTGCCACCGCGGCGCAAGGCAGTCGATCAAGGGTAGCCCCGTCTGAGCAGCATCTCGATCTCCGCCAAACCGCCCACGCGATCGTTCGCGTCAATGTCGTCGGGCGCGAGTGCCCGATGTTTTATGCCGTCGATCGCGCGAGAGTGCAGGACATCGAACAGGCCCTGTTCAACAAAGGGCTTGATTGGTTCGGCAAGCGGAAGCTGCAGCAAGCCATCAATGCGGCGGAGGGCGAATTCTCGACCGAATTCGAGACTGATGGCGCCGAGACCTGGTGCCCGGCGCAGCGCACTCACTTCGATCGCCTCGGCGTTCGTGACTTGGTCGGCGCCCCGCGGAATTAACCCGGCCTCGAACAGCGCACTGAACACCGGAGCAGCTCGACACCTGCGGAACATCAGGTGGCTGTAGCGGTTGGGCTAAACAGTCATGCTTGGCAGTTTATCGCTCAAGCAGTCCATTGATAGGGCGAGTTTCGCAAATGAGGCATGACTGACATCGAAGGTCGCGATCCAGCGAGGCTGGAGACGTCAGATGAACAGCACCTTCGTGCAGCGCGCCCACTCGTTGACCTGCTCGTCCGGATCGATCGGGCTGTAGCTGGGCTAGCGGCCGGTTCAGACGAGCGCGAGGCACTGCATGCGCTTCGCAGTGGATTGTCGGATATCTGTGCGTTGACCGAGCCGGACCCACGCATCCTACGAGCGGTTGATCGCCTCGTGAATGCTGGCGACCGCCTGGCGGAAGCCGCGATCCCGCCGTTGCAGGTGCCGCGGCGGAACCTGAAGCCAGCCCGATTGAACGCAGCTCGCCAAGCCCTGGCGAAACTCACCGTGGCATTGACGGATGCACGCCCAAGCCGGATCGCCAAAAGCCTTGGCCGCGACTGGTAATGGCGAGATGCCGTTACGGCTGCCCCCCGATCCGCCCCGCATGCTTGTTAGGCAGCTTCGCGAACCAGCTCTGAGGCGCGGTCGATCGCGGCGATGACCTCGGTCGGTGCCAGATGTTGGATCATGTGGCCCATGCCAGGCACGACGATGAGGTCACTGTTGGGTAGCTCGTTGTGTAGGCGCTTCGACTGGCGGTCGACGTCGGCGATCTGATCGTCCCCACCGACGATGATCACGAGCGGGAGCTTCAGATCGCGGTAGTGCTTCTCAAGCTCGACAGTCACCGGCGTCATCAGAGCGGCGTCTTCCGTCGACGCACGCAGCTGCATCGGGCGCAGCATCATGGCCTTCGGGAACTGGCGGTCGAAGCGCTCTGTGACGGCGGCCGGCGCGAACATCGTCTTGATCATGGCGGGCTGCAGGATCCGACCGATCACGGGCGACACGGTGTGACGCATCAGGTCGCCGATACCCGGGATCGCCGCCGGGGATGAGAGCAGTACGTCGGCGCGCAGCGTCGGGTAGTAGTACCCGGAGGCCAAGACGAGGCTACGGACGAGCTGCGGGGCCTGAAGCGCGAGGGCAACTGCGACCAGCGCACCCCAGGAGTGTCCAAGCACGACAGCCTGCGTGACGCCGAGCTTCTGAAGCGCTTTCTGGAACAGCGTGGCGTGGGCGCGTGGCGTCCAGAGCCTACGCGGGCGGTCGCTGTAGCCGTAGCCGGGCCGGTCGATGATGATGACCCGGTAGCGCTTGGCGAGATCCTCGACGATGCCGCTGACCAGAAAATCCTGGATCATCATGCCGTTACCGTGGATCAGCACCAGCGGCTCGCCGCGGCCCCGCTCGACGTAGTGCAGTCTCACCCCATCGACGATCAGGAACTGGCCGATTGGTGGGGTCTGGTGCTCGGCCTCACGCGTCTTCGAGGCAGCGTAGAGCGCCGATGCAGCGAGCGCCGCGGCGGACCCGAGTAGCGTCGGTCCGAGCCAACGGCCGGCAGAGGAATGGCGTGTCATCGTGTGATCCTGGTCGAGTACGGAAAATGCTCGTCGATCATCCGGATCGCCTTGAAGCCATGCTGTCGGGTCGGTGCGGGACGGACATAGAGGCGAGAGCAGTTGCGTCGCCCTACGGCAGCGCGCCGATCATGCCCTTGGCTTGGGTCATCGTGTCTTCGCAGGCACGCTGATGACCATGGCGATCCTCCTCGACCGCTCGGTTGAGGAGCTGTCTCGCATATGCGACGTGCGCCGGCGTGGGGATCATCGCCGCGTCGCTGGGTTCGGCAGTTGGAGCCGCTGCGAGAGCCTTCGGCGAGTGGCTGCTGCGGAGCGTATGCCCGTCTTGGAGCCCCGCCACGTGAATAGCTCCGGCGCTGTCGAGACGGCGTTCGATCGTCCCAATCTGCTCGGCACAGGAGCTGGCCCAAGCCGGAAGCTGTGAGAGGCCGAGCAGGAGTGCTGAAGCCGCCAGGGAGAGTTCAAGGCGCATGGAAGGATCCTTTGTACCGCGGGCCATTGACCCACGCTCTGCCCTAGCGGCAGGTCGTGCGATCCGAGCGACCGCGAGAGATACGCGCAGTTGCTCGGATGATCGCTGGGATTGTTGCGGTGCAACATGACAACCATCGGATGTCTCGATCGATCCCTTGCGTTCGAGGAAAGATCCTGACCGAGGCGTATGCACGTGACGTCCCGGGCAGCGAGGGCTGCGTTGCGAGACTGCCATCTGGCTGACTGCAACGAACAGAGCCCGGGCGCTCCCGACTTGCTACGAACGGCGGCGAAACGTGTCGCTGCGGGGCGTGGAAGGCGCCAAGCTCGAGAAGGGCATCCGCCGGTCGGGCCAGGGGGAGGGATCAGGCACCCCTCTTGCAGACTCTCGTTTGCGCCCTCCCCGGTGCGATCCAGCACAAGATGGTTTGCGATGGTGGTCTCGGCCCGCATGCGGACGGTGAACGACTGGACGGATGAGGGATACCGCGGCCTGCGCATCCCGAGATGCACGTCATGCCGAACGATGACGTGGCGGACCTGGGATCAGCTTCAGGCCAAAGGCGCGGAAGAGGTTCTGGCGGTCGCTCAGCGTTTTCACTGTGGGAAATGCGACCAGGTGCCAGCTGGGCTCCCGGTCATAGTGGGCACCGGCCGGTAGCGCGACCGCTCGGCCTCGTCCCGCCACGCATCACGCTCCGTCCGCATGGCATCGACGAGGGCATACATGTTCCCGGCGTCGATCGCCGTCTCCATGAGCATGTCCTGGGCGATCGCGAGCTGCTGGCGCAGGTCAGCGTTTTCGCGCGCGATGGCGACGAGCAGGGCAGTCACATCATCGTTCACGCAAGCCTCTCCGCACTAGCCAACCATCTCAGGTAGCCCGGTTTGGCCGACATCGTCCGTATCGAGGTCGATGTCGGCGATCGCTGTGTGCAGGTTGCGGCACATTCCATTGCCGGGGGTTGTGTCCTTGTGGGCGCATTTCGCTCGCCAGAGCGACTGGTCGACCTGAACGACAACACACGCTCCGTGAGTGATAACGGTGACGGGCATGGCGCACGACGCGCAGTGGGTGAGGTTGAAATGCATGTTGTTGGGCTGGGCCTACCACATGCCTCAGCTCAAACTACAGGCCATGTGGGTTCGCGAACGTCGCGGCCGCGCCGGCGGGAAGAAGCGGTGCTGTAGGAAAATCCCGCAACGATCACCCTGGAGATAAGCGGCCTCAGAATGCCTCCTCCAGCACGCGCTCCATCTGGAGATCAGCCAGGTAGTTCATCAGGCGATCGGCCGTCCCAGAGTTAGCCCCCGCGACCCAGGCTGGAACGGGCAACTAGGTTTGCGGGATGGCGGCGATGACGGACTCGGCCTGCAGCGCAGCCTCCCGCGGTGTGGCGGCAGCGAGGAAGCGTACCCCCTGTGGGGTTTCGAGCAGAATCGCGATGCAGGTCATGGCCCCCTCAACGGGTCGGCCGCAAGAACCGTTTCGTTCTCAACTCTGCTTTCTCGTCCGGTCTGCCGAACGCTCTCAGACCGTCACCGCATGGCTCGGCCCGCTCCACCACCCGCGCGGACCCGAGAGCGTGCCTCTCGGTTGAGGTCGACCGCTGCCCCTCGGCAGCCTCTCTTCGGTTCCGCATCCACAACTCGCTTCTGTGGATCTCCCGTATCCGTGGGGCGCACGCTTTTGCACCCTATGCTGCCCAGCAGCGCCGGGGCAGCGGACCACCCTCCCCGGCGGAGCCACTGCAACCACTCGCGGCTGATGATCCGGACCACGTTCGACTCGTTCTTCCGGCCTTGGTGGCGGCGCTCCTGGATGGTCAGCAGCCCGTCGCCCTCAGCGAGACGGATCGCAGCCTGCGCGAGTCGCCGGCAGACACTGGCCCGAGCCGCAATGGCGTCGATGCACAGTCCACAGGCGCCGCTCCGGGCCATCTCTTCCCCAACGATCCGCAGGACCGCAAGCTGTCCGGTGGTGAACCGGGATCCGAGCGCGGGCGCCATCGGGCCGGAGCAGGCAAGTCGGCGACGCCGCTCGATAGCCACAGACCGCTCAGGAGCCCGCTGGAGACGCTTCACTGGAAACAGCGTCAACGCGGCCGAGCGGGATGCCGACAGGCGCCACGGCCCCCCGTATCGCATTCCTGCGGGCATACAGCGTCTCGGCCAAGCCTTGAGCGTCGGCGTCGGTGACGGTTTCGGCGACGTGAGCCTGCCAGATCTTGCGCGACAGGTCGTCGAGCTGCGCCAGAGTCCGCGCGCCCTCGATCGCCGACCGCATGGTGGCGTGAAACATCGAACCCGGTCCCTCACGGGCCGCGGCTAGGGTCCAGGCAAAGCCTTCGGGTTGACGGAAACGAGTTCCGTCTTGACACCCCGGGGGGTCTCATGGCTTGTGGGGAGGAACGACGCGGCCCCACCAGGCCTCAGGATTTTCAGCAGCCTCTTCCTTGCCGGGAAGGGGCTGTTGGCTTTTCAGGGTCTATCTCGCGGCGACGGTCTCCTGAATTGCCGGCTCTCGACTCGCCAAGGCGGGCCCGGCCGGAACATCCCATGTCGTCCGGGCGGCACGGTTAAGTCAACGTTGGGACCCGAGTCGGCAGCCTGCGCATTCTCGGTGGCGCAACAGGGTCCCATTGAGCATGATCGCGCCGACCCCATCGGATATCGGTCGCAGGGTCGCTTATCGTGACCGCCCGGAGGTGGAACCCGAACTGGGCGTCGTGACCTCGTTCGACAGGTTCTTCGTGTTCGTCCGCTATGGCGCTGACGTGCACAGCCGAGCGACGAAGGCCAGTCACCTCGAATGGGTTCGGCTGTCCTCGTCCGGTGCGTCGTGTGGTTGACCAAATTGAGGAGCCGTTGTGACCGAGCTTGAGAAGGTCGAGCGCGAGATCGCCACCCTGGAGGAGAGCATCCGGTCCTCATTGCGAGCACTCGAAGACCCGGACCTGTCCACGGAAGGGGCGAGGCAAGAACGCGCGAGCATCGAGCTCTATCGACGGCACCTTGGCGATCTGCTCATGAAGCGCGACGACCTCCAGGCTTTGATAGGCGACTGAGCGTAGCTGTCCCAGACCGGCCGGCGAGGGCAACGCTTCATTGACCACTCAGATGTAGGTTTTCTTCAGCGACCGGGCTCAACGCCCGAACGCCGGTAGAGCAGTGTGGCCCATCCCCCCGGTGCCATGCGGCCTCGTCAGCATCGTCGCGTGAAGGCCCGCCCCCGTCGATCTGTCGAGGGCGGGCCTTCTGCATTCAAAAGTGGCGTTTGGGCTTGCCGTCGCAGTCCATCGATCTGGTGCTGCCGACCCTACGCGGGTATCAGCCCCGGCATGGCCAAACGTGCACGGCAGCTCCCGCAGGAGCGGGGGTACATTCTGTTCGATGTCGTCTTCGAGGACGGTAGTCGCGCCTCGAACCGGCGCGTGCCGATGGAGATCCTGGGCGGTCTGGACGGCGATCAACCGGCCCGCGATCTCATCGAGCAGCAAGAAGCCGAGATCGCCCAGAAAGCTGGTCGAGCACCGCGCGCAATCCAGAGCCTTGTGCGGACCGCCAAACCAGAGCCCAAGCCCGTTCGGGAGTAGTACGACGGGCGGCTACGTGGGTCACGCGGCCAGCAGCGCCGTCCATGCCCCTGCTGCGTTGACCTGCTTGGCGCACACCAGAGCCCCGTCTGCCAAGCGACGCACCTCGACGACGTGTGACACGCTTGGCGCCAGCCGCACGTCCAGTCCGAGATCGAAGCCGTATCGACCCTCTCCCATGCCGGCCGCGGCAAGGTCCGCGCGGTACTCGCTCGCTACAGCGAACGCCACCACAGCGATGTTCTCCAGCGTCGCCGGCAAGTCGGCGGCGGCGTCGGTCAGGCCGTGGCGACGCTCCTGCAGCTCCTTATAGGAAGTGCTCTCTTCCTCGGTCTCATCCGGTCCCTGCTGTGCGGCGCGCAGGACCTCTGGCAGTTGGCGGTCATTCACATGTCGAGCGGCAGCACCGAATGGCAGGAGCGCTTCGCGACGGACCGAGACGCCTACGCTGCCTTCTGGGCGGTGGTAGAAGAGCGTGGCCTTGTGTCTTTCGGTGCTGTTACTGACGGGACTCAGCACTGATCCCATCCGCCGCCCCGCGGAAGTGGCGCGGCCACAGTGGTCACCATCCGTCCCTAATAACCGGCTCGGCGATGGCGAGCATGTCACCGCTCTGCCGCCAGTCCTCAGCCGAACGACCTGTGATTTTAGAGACGTAAGCCCTCGTCTCCTGCGGCAGTGATGAGCGCCCGGCGAGCCAATTTCTCACACGCTGCGGACCGGCGTTGTAGGCGGCGGCTGCCATGCCCAGGCTGCCGAAGGCCGCACGCTGCTCGCGCAAAAACTCCGCGGCCTTGGGTATCGCCTCGAACGGATCGAACGGATCTATCAAACCCCGCTCGGCTGCCGTCGCGGGCATGAACTGCGCGACGCCTTGAGCCCCCGCACGGCTGACGGCACGATGATCAAGCCCACTTTCCTGCTGGAGCAGCCGCAGGAAGAAATCGACCGGCAGGCCGCTAGCATCGGCCGTGTGCTCGATGAACTGCTTCAGGCGCTGTTTATCACCGTAGAAGGCGTTCAGCCACGTGTCTTGGAGCGTCCCGACAAGTTGGGGGATCGCTGCCGCTGCGTTCATAGCTATCAGGTTTGTCCGGACGAAATTGGCTATGGCGCCCTCGGCCGACATGACTGCGATGAGGCGGGGTGGCCGCGGAGTAGGCACTGAAATAACGGCGAACGGAACAGCCACTCCAAGTTCAGGTTGCGAAGGGAAAATTGTTAGTGCGGCTCCGAGAAACCCCGCACCCATAAGGGCCGCGGATCTGCTGCATCTCAAAATTATCGAATGCACGCGTCTGCGGGCGGCGCTGCGATAGGCCCGCGCCCAGAACTCACGCTTCCCGATCGGCGATAGATCGCGCATCCCTACCTTGCGGGCACCGTCCTCGCTGCTGTCAGGGGGTGGTCGTCCTGAAAGCAGGCAGATTTAGGAGCAAGCTTACCACAGCGGAAGTGACCTTGGCCGGCGACTGGTCCCGAGCCGAGGACCTGTCCTGTTGATTGCTCAGCCCCCACAACCTAGTGGTGCGAGTCTAACACTTGGTGCCCGCGCTTCGCGGCCTGGATGATGCGATCCGGGTCGGCGGTCCAGACGAAGGGCTTCGGGTCGCCGTTGCTCTCGGCGATGAAGCGTTTGATGGCGGCCTGCACCTCGATCAGCGATCCGAACACGCCGCGTCGGAGCCGGCGTTTTGCGAGCTTGGCGAAGAAGCCCTCGACGGCATTGAGCCACGAGGCTGAGGTCGGGGTGAAGTGGAAGGTCCAGCGCGGGTGGCGGCCGAGCCAAGCACGGACCTTCTGGTGCTTGTGGACGGCATAGTTGTCCAGGATCGCGTGGACGATCTTGCCCTCCGGAACCGCCGCTTCGACCGCGTTGAGGAAGCGGATGAACTCCTGATGTCGGTGGCGCTGCATGCAGCGGCCGATCACCTTGCCCTCCAGCACGTCCAGAGCGGCAAACAGGGTCGTCGTCCCGTGGCGCTTGTAGTCGTGGGTGCGCGTCGTCGGGTAGCCCGGCTTCATCGGCAACGGGGCCTGCGTGCGGGCGAGCGCCTGGATCTGGCTCTTCTCGTCGACCGAGAGGACGACGGCATGAGCGGGCGGATCGACGTAGAGCCCGACGACGTCGCCCAATTTGGCGGCGAAGGCTGGGTCGGTGGAGAGCTTGAACTGCCGGACCCGATGCGGCTGTAGGCCGTGCCCCCGCCAGATCCGCTGCACCGACGAGACGCTGATGGCCGCGGCCTTGCTCATGGCGGCGGCCGTCCAATGCGTGGTCTCGCCGGGCGGATCTCCTTGCGTCAGAGCCACTACGCGCGCCGCCACCTCCGGCCCCAGCGGCGGGATGCGCGCCGGCCGCGTCTTGTCCCGAAGGAGTCCGTCGACGCCCTCCTGCGCGAAGCGGTCCTGCCAGCGCCAGACCACCGTCTTGGACACGCCTGCCTCACGCATGATCGCGTGCGTCCCGAGTCCATTGGCACTCAGCAGCGCGATGCGGGCGCGCCAGACGTGCTTCTGCGACGTGTTTCGATCCGCAACGAGTGCTTCGAGCCGAAGGCGATCCGAGGTTGAGAGCGTGAAAGATATACCACTGCGCATCCCGCTAGACTCGCAGGATGGGCCTCAAACCGAAACCCCACACGGACTCAACCGTCAGGGCTCAACCACTAGGTGACCGACCCTTACAGGAAGATGCCCATGGCCACGGACAACAAGCGCGGCAATCGCGAGGCGAAGAAGCCCAAGGCTCCTAAGGTGAAGACTAACGCCTCAGCGCCGTCGACGAAGGGCTTGGTGGCCGCCAAGCCCGCTGCAGGATCGAAGAAGTAGGGGCACCGCTCCGATCGGCCGGATGGCGCGTCTAGTCCGGGCGGCCCTTCACCTCTGCCCGTAGCTCGGCGTCATCACGAAGGACCAGCTGCTTCCTCGACACACGCTACCCAGCGGCTATCTTCCCGGCATGTGCTACGCTTTCGCCGCCAAGAAGCGCACATTGCAAGACGCGGAATGATCATGAGAACCGCGCTGAGCAGGTGGTTCGTGGTGGCGGTTACGAGCATCGTGAGCACCGCAGCTATCGCGCAGCGCAGTCGTGTCCATAGGGCAGTTCCTCATCCGACAATCGAAGCGCCGCAATTCGGCAACTCGCGACTGCCGACCACGACGTTGCGACCACCTGATGACGGCATCATCCATTGGAACACGCCGAACAAGGACGGCAACCTCGGTGGTCCTGGGACAGGTGGTAGCGGCGGAGGCGGAGGTTAGACCTGTCGCGCGAAAAGCCAGCGCCGGCAAACCGGAGGGGGGGCGGAAGTGATCCTCGGGTTTCGAGGCTACCTGTGTGACTATGGGCGAAGTTTAGGAAGATGCCAGAGAGGGTGCCTGAACCGCGGGCGCCTCGGCCTGCTGCGTAGACCAGACGATCTGTCCCGCATCGTTCCTCAAGGCCGCACAGCCGGTACGACCGGCGAGCAAGTGCGAGAAGCGTGATTTAGCTTTCGTGACCGCTGCTTCCTCGGTGTGCTCGATGATCTGCTCGCCTTGGATGATGATACCGCTGACACTTTCCCGATGAATGACACACTGCAGACGGTAAATTGCTGGTTCCTGAGGAGCCATCACGTCAGCTTCCATACCGTGAGCAGGTTGCCGGGGCCGGCATTCGCATAACCTATGTGCCTACCCGTAGTTCGCCGCCACACCGAAGGAAGCGAGTGTCTATCTCGCCCGGATGCTCAACTGGATCGGATCCCGCCCTTGAACGGCAGGACGGCTAATACCCTTCCCACCGCATCCGCGATCTCGAAACAGCGATCGTCGATGACATCACCGGCCTTGATTTTCTCGGTATGAAGGTAGCGAGCTGAGGCGATCGCGTCGGCGCGAGCTGCTTCCATGCTCGGTAAGTCGCTACCGTCGCGATCTCTGGTCAGAACATCCCCGTCCCGGATGTTGAAGTGATATCGCGGCATATCTCGGAAACTCGCTAACGGTGTCCCGACCCGCGATCATAGAAGCATAGGTTGTGCCTGACTGACCGCGGTGCCGGGATATGCCCTCCATCCCGCGGCTCAGCACCGCGTCCTTGAACAGGTCGGCGGGGACAGCCGCCGGCCAAGAAAAAGCCGCACCGGCGAGCCGGGCGGGCTAATCCAGATCCGGCACCTCGTGGGGCGAGCCAGCAAGATCCGAACGGCTTTTAGCGGGATGACGGGCGAAAAATACCCCAGCCGTGACGTCGAGCTGGGCCGTCCTAAGTGGCCAAGCTCAAGCCTGCCCACTCGCTCGTGGGCGTCCCATAAAAAGGGCCCCATTTTTTTATTCGAAAATAGGGGTGCTACTCGGGAGAAGCTCTCATTTTCCAGCCCCCTAAAAGGCCTCTTTCCGAGGAGCCCAGCAGTCCGCCTTGGCCGTAGCGGGCGTGCATGCGAAGACACCTACATGCACACCACTTCAAGCCCAACCTGCATGATGACGACGCGCATGCTTTCGCTCCGCGTGTCATCGTTATGATCGTGGCCGGCTCGCATCGTGATGCGGTCCAAAGCTTGCGGTATCGGCGGTACTAACGCTGATCTCATAGTTGCCCCAAGGACAGAGCCTATGCGCATTCTAGTCGGCTGCGAGATGACGTACGAGTTTCCGCAGCCCACCCCCGTCATCGCGACGCTCAACGTCCACGCATCCCGCTTCTCCGATCTCGAACGGCCCGACTATCTCATCACAACACCTGCAGTCCCCCTGGATGGCTACCGCGACAGCTTCGGGAACTGGTGCAACCGTATGGTCGCTCCTGCAGGTCGCTTCACGCTCAAGACCGATACGATTGTGCGGGATCACGGTAGCGGCGATACGCAGGAGGCTGATGCCCAAGAGACCGCGGTCGAGAAACTGCCTTCTGATACCGTGCTGTTTCTGCTCGGCAGCCGATATTGCGAAACTGATCGCCTGTCGTCCATCGCCTGGAATTTATTTGGCCATATCCCGCCAGGCTGGGGCCGGGTGCAGGCGATCTGCGACTACGTGCATGATCGAATCACCTTTGGGTATGAACATGCCCGCGCAACCCGGACAGCCTTCGACGTCTTCGAAGAGCAGCACGGCGTCTGCCGCGACTATGCGCATCTGGCGATCACCTTGTGCCGCTGCCTCAACATCCCGACCCGCTACTGCAACGGCTACGTCAGCGACATCGGCCTGCCTCTACCGCATGCGCCGGGTGATTTCGCTGCCTGGATGGAGGTCTATCTCGGAGGTCGCTGGCACACCTTCGACCCACGCAACAACAGCTCGCGGATTGGCCGGATCCTCATCTCCTACGGTCGAGATGCCGCGGATGTACCGCTGACGCTCGCTTTCGGAGCGAACAATCTCACCGGGTTTCATGTGACGA
The DNA here is from genome assembly GCF_054818005.1 of Methylobacterium sp. CM6246. Lineage (NCBI taxonomy): Bacteria > Pseudomonadati > Pseudomonadota > Alphaproteobacteria > Hyphomicrobiales > Methylobacteriaceae > Methylobacterium > Methylobacterium sp. CM6246. The sequence continues at coordinate 355,562 of NZ_JBTXKY010000001.1, read as the reverse complement.
CCGAGGAAGCCCTGCCTCTACCCTGAATGGTTGTTGTAGGCGGCGCGGTTCGCAAACATCCCCAGATCATGCCTAGCGCGTCGTGCCGGATATCGCAACCGGCACGACACGCTATCTCCTTAATCCGCATCATCTTTTTCCAAGAGCCGGCGGCTACTTTTCGGAACGATGCTTTAAACGTAGGCGAGATAGACGACCTCCCCCGCCAGCCCGTGATCAGATTGGGTGGCAGGGTCGGCGCGAGAAGAACCGCTACGTCAACCAGAAGGGCGGCGCCCGCTCGATGTGCCGGTTCGACCGGCCATAAAACAAAGGCGTTCACCACGACTGACTGGGGACATCGGCCATACGGTCATTCTGCCGCACAGCACAGATTTCACCCTCGACCTGTTGATCCCCGAACAGGCGTGGAGTCGTGAAACCTTGTCTCTCCCTTACATCGTCATGCTGGTCGCCGCCGTAGGCGCCATCGCGCTTACCGTCGCGGCTCTGCCGGCCCTCGATCGGTTCTGGAGATGGTGAGCCGACACAACTGAACTTTCCCCAGGCATACCAGTTGATTGCGCACAATCATTTGGAGGATCCGCGATGGAATTCGTGGTGATGATCGCAGGGGTAATTGGAGCCGGGGCGACGCTCGCATTTATGCTGCCCGGCCTCGACTCGTTCTTCTCCTGGTAGGCGATCGAACTCACCTACTCGACGTCGCTCCACTTCCCCGGCGGCAGGTCTGGCCCAGACGTCCGGAGGCTCTCCTGATGCAACCGCTGGCGATCGCTGGTCGCGAGCTCGTCGATCGCATCCACGACATCTATTCGACCACGATCGCCCCAAGCGATTGCGCGATGGCATGAGCCTGGTCTCTGGTGAGGCCAGTCACCAGAGCGGCGTGGTCTCGGTAGACGACGTATGTGCCGTCATCGGTGGCGCGGATGCGGATCATGCCTACGAGTTCCGGTTGAGCCGGTTGTCGCGGACGGCGCGCTGGCTCGCATGAGCGTTGCGTAGGCGGCGCATCAACTGCTGATAATCCTGATCCTGCATCCGTGGGTGAACCACTATCGGATGCGCCAGGGAGGATGCCGCGGTGTCGACGCGATGCGCTTCATCCAGCTTCATGGCGAGCTCCTCCGTTACTACTTTTGGATGAACCTATCCCTTCGCTATCGCTTTGCAATAGGCGACACGCCGCTCTGGGTTCCACTTCAATGCCGACGCATTAAAACAGGCATGTCCCCCAAGGACACCTGCCGGCCTGGTCCCTATACCGCCCCTCAGCGTGGATCGGGCTGGTGGGCTTCGAGCGGGCGCTGGACGGCAGGCTGCCTCATGATCGGGGAGGGCAGCCTGCTCCACATTCACGCTGCAGGTAGCCGCCGGGTGGCCGTACCATCACGGCGCACTTTCGCGATCTCACGGTTAGATCGGGCGGTACGGTCGAGCGCAGCAGCGCTCAGTTCATGTGCCTGCGCCGCTCTTGGACTTCCTGCTGGGCCAGCCTGCGTCCCAGCGACAGCAGAAGCGCGTCCACCTGGGCCTTCAGCGCTGGGTCCTGCAACTTGATGATCGCCTTCTGAGCGGCCATGGCCAGGTCGACAGCCTCCTCTAAGGGCGGCAGGAAAAAATCGGGCGCATCGGCTGTGGAGGTGAGCCTGCCCGTTCGAGACTGCGTGATATCAACGATGATGCCGCGCCCGCGTACAGGACGCCCACATGCGTCTCGGATCGTGTAGCCGCGGTCGAGTACCCACCGCGTGACACCATCGGCCGAAAGCACTCGGTACTCGGCGACGAAGGGGGTGTCTTCTTCGATGCTGCGAAGGATCAAGGCATGAACGTGCTCCCGGTCGTCCGGGTGCATGCCGTCGATGTAGGCCGACAGAGGAAGCCCCACGCTGGCTTCCCCCGGATCGACGTTGAACAGCAGCGCTACGAACGTGTCCGCACGCACCAAGTCAGAAGCAATATCCCAGTCCCAAGTGCCAGCCACGTCTACGGCATCCAGTGCACGCTGAAGCGCCACCGGGCAGGTCTGGACACCATGAACCTGAGGTTTGAACTTCGGCACCGTCACATCATCATCCGAACTGGACCCACGCCTTTGTGAACGATCGCACGCCACATTTTCAAGGGGAGGCGACACGTTGGCGCAACTTCTACGTGTTGAGCGCTATTCGTTAGCGCGCAAAATGGATTATGAATTCAACCAAGAGGCGTCGCGCGTACGCCCGGACGGGGAATGATGGGATCTAAGATGCAGCCCCAAGGTGTGCTCTCTCCGCACGACACCGCCGAAGATGATGACCACGGTCATTCTCTATCGTCGAACGGTGGAGCAACAAGCCGTCTTCTGAAGCGCATCGCCGATGCGCTGCAGGTATCGCCTGCCGCACTGTACGACTCGCCCAACGCCAGTACACTAGTCCGAAAGGCCAATAGCCAAGACGCTACCGACAGGGACCTCGATCAGGATTGCAAGGCGCTGCTGGACGCCTACAGATGCATCAGCGATCCCGAGGAGCGGTGTCGCGTCTTGGCCCTCGTACAGGCTGCGGCTGAGCCCGCTTAGGCCGACGCAACGATCATCCGGTTGCGTGCCTCAGTCAGTCGCTCCCCGTCGAGGATCTCGATAAGCCCTTCGTGAGCGCTCCGGACCAGGTGCCGTTCAAGCAGCCGTACCATCAAAGATGGCGCCGCTCGGTCCGTCCAATCCACGCCTGGACCGACTGCCATTCCGGACTGGCTTTCCCAATCCGGGATCTCGTCAAGCGCGGCCGTTCTGCCTCCGATAACCGTCCCGGCCAACTGTGCAGCTTGGGCCGTGTCACTTACCAGGCCCCATCGTCGTGAAGAACGGCATCAAGCCCCGCCGGCCCTGAAACGATGGGCGGCGGGGCCGAGCCAGCCCCAAAGCAACCAAATTTTTCAGCCTCATCTAATCGGGGGATGCAAGCCCAGCTTGCGGCAGCGCTATTGGCAGCACCTGACACCCCGATAGGGGAGCATCGCCTATGTCTCCATCCAAGCGCGTCGACATCCGCCCAGCGCAGCGGTGGTCCGTGCCTGATAGAGCGCCGGCCTCGCGGCACGGGCGTGAGCACTTGATCGTGCGCTGGATTGGCGCCGCCAACTTCCGCGACCCAAGATCGAACAAGGTTGCCGCTATCGACATACCCAGCGCCCAGATCGTTCGGTTAAGTTGGGCCGACACTTTCGGTCGGCCGATGCGCATCATTCCGACTCGGCTTCTTCAGTTCGCCGGAGCCCTGGTACCGCTGCTATCATTCTGAAGCTGGCGGAACGGCGGCCTGACTATGCTGAGCCGCCGTTCCGTACCGCACTTCCTACGCAGCCCGGCGCGCGCTCGGCACACCTAGGCCGATCGCCTTGGCGAGAGCGGAGCGCCGCTCGGCGTAGCTTGAGGCGACCATCGGATAGTCCGTGGGCAGGCTGTAGCGCTCGCGGTAGCTCTGCGGGCTGAGGCCGTTGGCGGTCAGGTGCCGCTTGAGCGTCTTGTAGGTCTTGCCGTCGATGAAGCTGACGATCCCGTCATGCTGGACCGACTTGCGGATCTGGGCCGCGCTCGGCTTGTCGATGGCCACAGGCGCCTCGGCTCCGGCTGCGACCGCGCTCGTCCCGGAGGCGAGACCTGCGATCGCGCCGTGCACGCGGGCGATCAGCGTGGGCAGCTCAGAAACTGGAACGGGATTGTTCGAGACGTAAGCCGCGACGACTTCGCCGGCCAGACCAGTCACATCAAGAGCATGATCTAAGGTTTTTTCTGTCACTTCGTCCATTCCAGTTCCACTCACAGCTCACCCAATGCTGCACTTGAACGGCGAAAGCAATTCGAGTCATGCCGTCGTTGCAGCATTACTGGCATGCTGGGCGATCATGACGCAGACGAGGCGCGCAATACTGCCGTGCTTCTCCCGAAGAGACCTCCGCGTTAAGGAACCAGAGCGATCAATGGCGATAAGCCAAAAAGCCAAGCTCTCACGCAATGTCGGGCAATCCCGCTTCTGGCCGCATGGTCGAGAGCCACGCCCTGCTGTAGCGCGACTGGATGTCAGCCGGTCTCGCCCCCACCCTGATCCCGAACGCCGTCGCGATCTGGCACGGCGCCATCGAGAACATGTCCCCGCACGCCTCGCCCCGCCGGCACATGTCAACGAGCCGGTGGAGCCCAATACGGGATAGCTGCTTGGACTTCATCACCCGGTTCGGAGACGAGGCACACCGGCTTGGCTGGACGGCCGAGCAGCTATTCGGCGTCCATCCCGAGCACGGCACGCTCCGGGTCGACTATTGGGGGGCACTGATGACCGCTCCCGACAAGGCGATTGGCGTCGAGGCGACCCTGGTTCTGTACGAGCGGACGTCGAGCTACCGGAACCGGCAGGGGCAGGAATGGGGCCCGCCGATCTGGGAGTTCAAGGCGAAGGCGGGGGGCAAGTGAGCAGGCCGATCCGCTTCAGAAGCTGGCGCAATGCGCAGCCACCCGCTCTGCGAGACGATCGGCTGTCAGGCAACCCTCTGGGTGATCGCGCCTCAACGCCGCTATGGGCATGTCAGGCGTCGCGGCCTCATCCGGTTCCTGAACCAAGCTGAATCCACCGTGCGCCTTGATCCAGGCTGGCTACCGGGTGCTGGGACCAGCCGGCACGGTTACTGAGGCGCTGCGCCTCCTCGTGCAGGAGAAGCCGACGGTGGCCATCATCGACGTGGCCCTGAGAGATGGCCCCTGTACTGAGCTGGCAAACACCCTGCGCCGCCTCAACGTGCCGTTCCTCGTTCACTCGGGCAGGCAGCAGGACCGTCAACTGACCCGTGACGTGTAGGGTGCGCCCTGGCTCGGCAAGCCGGCGCTGTCCGCAGACATCGTCATTTCTTTGAACCAGCTCTCCGCGTCAGCGCCAGCGGCGACCGCCGTTGTACGGCGCTCTAAGCCCGAGGCCACGGATAATCCGCTGATCCGCAAGCTGGGCGCCTTCACGTTCCTGTCGGACGCGGACCAGACTACGCTGGCGCGGATCAGCGCCGAGCCTCGCCAGGTCATGCCCGGTACCGACCTGGTGCGCGAGGGCGACGCCCCCGACGGCGTGTTCTTGGTGATGAGCGGCATGGCGATCCGCCACAAGCTGCGGGCGACCGGCGCCCGGCAGATCATGGCCTACCTCCTGTCGGGCGACCTGTGCGACCTTGATGTCGCCCTGCTGAGCGAGATGGATCACACCATCACCACCGCGTCGGCCTGCGAGGTCGTGCGCCTGCCCCCTGAAACTGTGGCCGACCTCCTGGCCAACCACCCGCAGATCGCCAGAGGGCTGCGCAAGGCCCAGCTCGTCGACGAGGCGACCCTGCGCGAGTGGCTGGTCAACGTCGGCCGCCGTTCCGCTGCCGAGCGGCTGGCGCACCTGTTCTGCGAGCTGCTGTTGCGCATGCGAGCGGTCGGATTGGCATCGGGCAACAGCTACGATCTGCCGGTCACCCAGATGGACCTCGCCGACACCACGGGGCTCACGCCTGTGCATGTGAACCGCATGCTCAAGGAACTCCGGGAACAAGGGCTGATTGAATTGAAAAGCAAACGGCTCAAGATCCTCGACCTGCCCCGCCTTCGGTCGCTGGCGGAGTTTCGGCCCAACTACCTGCATCTGGGAGATCAAGCCGCAGCATGAGCCTGCACCTCCAGCCTGTCCAAGTCACAACGGGTAGCTACGACATCGATGGGCAGTTGGTCTTTGTTGACGGCTTTCTCGCAGCAGTGCTGGTCAGACTCTCGGATTTTCACGAGGGTATGGCTGGGATGTGGTTTTTGGAGGCGGGCTTTGGACGGCTTGATAATCCAACCCGGCCCACGTTTTCCGATCTCGACGAGGCACAAGACTGGACCGAGCAGCAGTTCAAGCACGCCGCCTGACACATGTTAATGATCGCGCCACTGACACTGTGCATCTTCATACCGTTGTGAAGGAGAGCCAGTGTGGCGCACTACACGATCGATACTGATGCCGATGATCTGCTTATCGAGGGTGACTACGGCGAGGGTCTAACATGTCTCTCGGCTGCCCGTCGCATGGCGCTATCCGCGCTCCCAGATATGGCCAGGGACACGCTACCTGACGGCGACCGCCGCACATTCAGGGCGATCGTCCGGGACCACAACGGCGAGGAGATCTACACCGCGACGCTCACGCTCGTCGGTGAGTGGAAAGTAACCCCTCCTCCTTCCTGAACCGTGCTGCGCCGACCGAACGGCTGTATCCCTGCGCTTTGACTGGCTGATCATGGCGCCGCATCATGGGCCGTCCTGATGAGGGACACCCATCGGTTCGATCCGGATTTACCCCCGGAAGTGTGGGTTGGGCCGGTGGGCCTCATGTTCGTGCTGCCCCGTCGCCGCGGCACCCCTCGCGTGGCTGCGCACCGTTGCGTTCGACGGGCATCGCTACTGCAGCCTTCCGACCCCAGCGTTCAGGCCGAGGCGGATGGCCAGCGCCAGCAGGCCACCGGCGGTGAGCCAGTCGCCACCGTCCACGCGCCAGTTCTCGAAATCATCGTCTGGTTCGACGTTGTGGCCGCGGGAGGTGATCACCGTCACGGCCTCCACGATCGGATCCGAGTCCTCGAACATGATGCGGCTACGCGGATGCCACGATCATCCGGCGGCGCGCCTCGGCAAGGCGCTCGTCGTGCAGATGCTCGGGCATGTCGGCGATCACCTTCTCGACGATCTTGCGCGTCGTTGACTCGTCCAGGCCGAGGCCGCGTGCGAACCCATCGAGCCCCCGCATCATTTGCCCGACCGCAAGCCGATCAACTGGTTCGCTCATGCCTTCACCGGATGCGCCAGCAGGATCGCAGATTTGACCGCCGCTCGCCTGCTGCCAGGTCGGGCTGTCGGCTCCTTCAGGGTGGCCGTCGCGTGCCGGTCCGCCTTAACGGCCGCGGTGACGTCCAGGACCCAGTCGAAAGCCAGCTCGAACGGCCCGGTCCTTGGGTTGGCGAGCACCGCGTCGACCGCAGCGCTCACTTGCGCGTCGGTGACCTCTTTCGATTTCAGGAGGTCGGACACGGTCGGGTTGCTGGCCATGCCGGAGAGCTACCCCGGGGCCCTTACCCCGTCCACTTCTGCTTGTAGCGCGGGACATGACCAAAATTAGCGGGTTGGGAGGCGACGGACGTTCTCATACCCAATGACAACGATTTTACCGATCTTCATACTCGCTCGTAGTGAACCCGCCTGCAGTATTGACGTATCCGCCAGGCTGGTACCCGTCAGCACGAGCCGCATTTGAAACAACAACGGCGCCCAGCATAGCAACTGCCAAGATGATCTTTGCCATGATTTCCTCCTATTGGGAGACCGTGGCCGGCCCCGCTGATCTGATAGATACAGCATGGTCGCCAAGCCCGCCGTGCGCGTTGTCACCTGAGGAGTGTGGCTGCGCGGTGCGCAAGAGCGTGGGGGTCAAGCCGGAGTTAGCGGGCTGACAGAGCATAGTCGTTTGCCAGGCGGCCATATCATCACAGCTCGCCCGGCCTTGCGCACTCCCAACCGCGTCCGCGGCGGATAATCCTGAGATAGGCACGAGCGCGGCTGCAGGGAAGCCGCGGTGTGCCTCCGGCGCTCTCGCGCCGCGGTGTTTCATCCGGTTGAACGTCCGATTGAACCGACGTGTCGAGTGATAACGTGCCCTTATGCGAATCGCCCGGCGAAACAGCCGTCGCGCTGAATGTCCGCTATTGGTGAGCGGCCGAGGCTCCCTGAATGACCGGGATGGGCGCAAAGCCGAAAGGCCGGTTTTGCGCAGACTGGCGTTCCACCGTGGCGTAGTCTGGCCGAAAGCGGCCCGACTGCTTTCGGTCACGAAAACCGAAAAAGCGGACCTTCGTGGCGAAACGCTCGATCAGATGGTTTTCCTTACGGATGGAGGCATTGGCGTCAGGGTCTCTCGACGAGGACACTCTTCTTGGTCCAGGCGTTCGAGGGCCGGATGTCAGCAGCAGCACTCGGACCCCGACCCGCTCTTCACGAAGTCCCCGTCGGGGAGCACCGGCCGCCCGGTCATTTCGGCGTGGAGTTCCCGTTCGGCCTGGAGCCAGAACTCGTCCGCGTGGCCATGCGGTTGGTCGCGGCGCTTCCAGAGGTGGAAGGCGCGGTCGCGGACCTCACCGTCGGTCGGTCTCGTCTCGGGGATCATGCGCTGTTTCCGTAAGGATTATGGTCAATGGGAACGGGCTGCGGCGGTCACGCGGCAGGTGCCGCGGGCAGGGGCTTGTCCGGCACCACACCCGCCGACGTGGGACGACGTTTCGGCAAGCTCCCCTGGATCAGGGTGGCGATGGCGTAACCCATGGCGCCGACGGCCAGCGCGGTGGCGAAGGGCGAAGTGCCGCCGCGACCACCCCGGCCCGGTTGCCCGCCGCGGCTCGACCGCTCCGCCTTCCTGACGCCCGCCCGCCCACGTCCGAGTGCGTCCTGCGCCAGATGGGTCGCCCGCTCGGCGACGTCGCTGACGGCGTCGCTCGCGCGCAAGAAAATCTCGTCGGCGGCACCCTCAATGCGGCGACCGTCATCGACGCCGATATCCTCGCCGTTCGTGGACCGGCCGTGCTCGTAGTTGGGTTTGGTCATGGTCGATTTCCTTTTCGAGTTTCGAAACCCCTGCCGGGGCCGTGGAGACCGGCAGGGGCGTCGCCTCGCTCAGACGACGCTGATGCGATTCTCGACCGCCGTGGTGCCGGGGGAAGCCCACGCGGCGCCGACTGCCTCGCGCCGCTCCTGCATCGAACGAACGGTGCCGCCGAGGTAGACGGTCCCACCATCCGCCTTGACGGTCACGGTTTTTGGGTCGAACAGCCACGAGCGATCCAGCGCCTCGCTGATGCTGTCGCTGACGGCCTCGACGTCGACCTGGGGTTTGACCACGATCCGGTTGTCCACCGCGACGACGCCGGATAGTTGCCTCAGCTCCCGTTCGGCGACCTCGGATTGGAAGCGATGGTCGACTTCGCCCGTCAGGGTGACGGTGCCCTTCGAAACTTTCACCAGGACGTGGTCCGGCGGCACCGCCACGTTCCAGGCGAGCCGTGCGATGGCGGTGGCAGCGATGTCCACGTCCGACTGCTCGCGGGCATAGGGCACGGCGACTTCAATCTCCTGGACGAGGGCCATGACGCCCCTGACGCGGCAGGCGGCGGCCTCGGCGGCGAGCTTCTCGTCGTAGGTGTCGACCTGACCCGAGAGCGCGACCACGCCGTCCTTGGCCGTAACGCCAATTTCCGATGAGGTCACAGCCGGGTCCCAGATGAGTTCGGCCGTGACACGATGCTGCAAGCTGGTGTCGTGAGACATGAAAGTTTCCTTGGGCGTTCCGGTATCGCCGATGCTGAGAAGGGTTTGCGTCCCAGTCCGATGCGAGGATTTCCGGCGTCCACGTAGAATCGCGTCCCGGCATTCGGCGAACGTAGGTAGCGGGACCGGCTCGGTCCTTGATCCAGCGCAAGGATCAAGATGGGCCGGCACGGTCGGCAAGTCGCTTGGTGACACGACGCCAACCACCGTCCTTTTTCATCAATCGCCGATGAGCCATCCGGCTTCGTCGGCGATCTCTCGCTCCTCGTCGGCCGGGATGACCAGGACTGCAACGGAGGAACCGCCCCGGTCGATGCGCGTGCAACCTTCCTTGTTGCGACCGGGATCGAGGGTCAGCCCGAGAAACGCCAGCCTTTCACAGACATCGGCCCGGATAGTCGCCGCGTTCTCGCCGATGCCGCCGGTGAAGACGAAGGCGTCGAGGCCGCCGAGGGCAGCTGCCAGTGAGCCCGTCTCGCGCACGATGCGATAGGCGAACAAGTTGAGGGCTTCGCGGGCCTCGGCTGCGTCACTCTCCTCCAGGGCCCGAACGTCGTCGCTAATGCCCGAGACGCCGAGCAGGCCAGATCGCCGGTTGAGAAGCTCTCCCACCTCGGACGCGACCATGCCGCGCTCTTGGATCAAGTGTAGTACGAGGCCCGGATCGACCGTGCCGGAACGGGTCCCCATCATCACTCCCCCGAGGGTCGTCAGTCCCATCGTGGTGGCGACGCTACGCCCTTCCGCCATGGCGCAGAGGCTCGCGCCGTGGCCGAGATGGGCGACCACGACGCGTCCCTTCGCCGTCTCGCCGATGAGCCGGGGCAGCACCCCGGCGATGTAGGCATAGGATAGGCCGTGAAAGCCGAAGCGCAGGAGGCCGTCCTCGGTCAGCTCGCGCGGGATCGCCTCGATCTGAGCCAACCGGTCCTGGGTCCGGTGGAAGGCGGTGTCGAAGCAAGCGACCTGCGGCAGGTCGGGCCAAGCCTTCCCGACGGCGGCGATGCAGGCGAGCCCTTGTGGTTGGTGGTCCGGGGCGAACGGAACGAGCACCTCCAACTCCGCGATCAGGCCTCCGTCTACGAGTGCGGGGCCGGCATGCCGGGCGCCGCCATGGACGATGCGATGACCGACCGCCCGGAGGTCGAGGTCCGGCAGGCGTCTCAGGCGTGCCAGCAGCCAGCCGGCGACGGCGATGAGGTCGCCTGGGGGCGGCGCGTCGTCGAGGTCGAGGTCTCCCGTGACGGTTAGGTGCACGGCACCGCCTATCTCGGCAACGTGCACGCGCCAGACGGCGACGTCCTCGCCGTCCCGGAACAGGGCGCATCGCAAGCTGGACGATCCGGCATTGAGGACGAGGATCATACGCATCTCCGGACGAGGCCCTGACTGGCACGGCTCGGCGGGGAGCGGCGTGATCCAGATCAAAGCGCCGGCGCTTCGGGGATGCGACGACGTAGGCGGGAGGCGCCTCTTCTCCTGTTCTACCCCGGGAGCCAGAGATGCCTGTCACGAACCCGCCGAGAGAAAGCAGTCAGGACACCGGCATGACGGTGGCCGGTCTCGACTTCGTGCCGGGGCCGTTGGGCCCGACCGGCCTAGACGCCATCGACGCCTATTGGCGGGCTGCGAACTACCTTTCGGTCGGCCAGATCTACCTGCTCGACAACCCGCTGCTGCGGGAACCCCTGTCCATCGCGAACGTGAAGCCGCGACTGCTCGGCCATTGGGGAACGACGCCAGGGCTGAACTTCGTCTACGCCCACCTCAACCGGACCATCGTCTTGCGCGACCTCGACATGATGGCGGTGTGGGGTCCAGGGCACGGCGCGCCGGGGCTTGTGGCCAACGCCTGGCTCGAAGGGACCTACGGCGAGGTCTACCCGGACGTCGGTCCCGACACGGACGGGATGCGCCGCCTATTCCGGCAGTTCTCGTTCCCGGGCGGCATCCCGAGCCACGCCTCGCCGGAACTGCCCGGCTCGATCCACGAGGGCGGGGAGCTCGGCTACTCCCTGATCCATGCGTTCGGGGCCGCCCTCGACAATCCGGGCCTGATCGTCGCCTGCGTTATCGGCGACGGCGAGGCCGAGACAGGACCGCTCGCCGCCTCCTGGCACGCATCCAAGTTCCTCGACCCCGTCGGCGACGGCACCGTCCTGCCGATCCTCCATCTCAACGGCTACAAGATAGCCAACCCGACCCTGTTGGCGCGCATGCCGGCGGCGGAACTGCGCAGCCTGCTCGTCGGCTACGGCTACGAGCCGCTGTTCGTCGAGGGCGACGAGCCCGGCCCGATGCATCAGGCCATGGCGACGGCCCTAGATTACGCCCTGGACCGCATCGCCGAGATCCGGGAACTCGCCTCGAACCGCGATGTCGGCCGGCCGAACTGGCCGATGATCGTGCTGCGTAGCCCAAAGGGATGGACCGGACCGAAGGTCGTCGACGGCAAGCCGGTGGAGGGGACGTGGCGGTCCCATCAGGTACCGGTGGCCGCACTGCGCGAGAACCCGGAGCACCTCGCGATCCTGGAGCGCTGGATGCGGTCCTACCGGCCGGAGGAACTCTTCGATGATGCGGGCAGCCTGGTGCCGGAGCTAGCCGCGCTCCACCCACGCGGCAACCGGCGGCTGAGCGCCAACCCCCACACCAATGGAGGACGCGATCCAAGGCCCCTGCGCCTGCCCGATCTCACCGAATACGCCATCGTGATGCAGTCACACGGGACGGCAATCGCCGAGGGGACCCGGGTGATCGGCCGCTACCTCCGCGACGTGCTCGACCTCAACGCCGAGGCTCACAACTTCCGCCTGATGGGACCGGACGAGACCCTGTCCAACCGGCTCGACGCCGTCTTCGACGTCACCGACCGAGTCTGGCGCGACGCCATCCTACCCACCGACGAAAATCTCGCCCGTCAGGGCCGGGTGATGGAGGTGCTATCCGAGCACCTCTGCGAGGGCTGGCTCGAAGGCTACCTGCTCACCGGCCGGCACGGCGTCTTCGCCTGCTACGAGGCCTTCATCCACATCGTCGACTCTATGGTGAACCAGCACGCGAAGTGGCTCAAGGCATCCCGCGCCCTGGCCTGGCGCAAGCCCGTGCCGTCGCTCAACATCCTGTTGACCTCGCATGTCTGGCGCCAGGACCAGAACGGGTTCAGCCATCAGGACCCGGGCTTCATCGATTTCATCGCGAACAAGAAGGGCGACACGGCGCGGGTCTACCTGCCGCCGGACGCGAACTGCCTGCTCTGGGTGATGGACCACTGCCTGCGGACCCACGACCGCATCAACGTCGTCGTCGCCGGCAAGCAGCCCGCCCTGCAGTGGCTCGGAGTGGAAGAGGCAGCCCGGCATTGCGCGACCGGCATCGGCGTGTGGGAATGGGCCTCGAACGACGGCGATGGCATGCCGGACGTGGTCATGGCCTGCGCCGGGGACGTGCCCACCATGGAGACCCTGGCGGCCGTCGCATGGCTGCGCGACCGCATCCCGAAGATCCGGATCAGGGTCGTGAATGTCGTCGACCTGATGACGCTGCCCTCGCCGGACATGCACCCGCACGGGCTCGACGACACCACCTTCGACAGCCTTTTCACCGGCGACCGGCCGGTCGTGCTCGCCTATCACGGGTATCCCTGGCTCATCCACCGCCTGACCTACCGGCGCACCAATCATGCGAACATCCACGTCCACGGCTTCGTCGAGGAGGGGACGACCACGACCCCTTTCGACATGGCGGTGCTGAACGGCCTTGACCGCTACCACCTCGCCCTGGCGGCTCTGAAATGGTCGTCCAGTCTCGGACCGCATGTGGAGCATGCCGAGGAGGAACTCCGCGATTTGCTGGCGCTGCATCGCGAGCACGTCTGCCGCACGGGGGAGGACCTGCCGCAGGTGCGCGAGTGGGCTTGGACGGATGCATTCACTCCCGCCGGCAGGCCGGCCGCGGGCGCCGGGTTCGACCTGCGGATGATGAGGGACGTCGTGGAATACGAGACCGGGCCGGACGGCCAGCCAACCTAGTCGCCGCATTCCCGGTGTCGGTAGGGAGGCAGGCTCGGTCGCGCATGTGGCCCGGCCGGACGTGCCAATGGCCCTTGCCGGATCCACGACCTACCGAACCCGGAGACTTCCCGTGTCCATGCGCCTTGCCTTATCGATGCTTCTCCTCACCGGACTGATGGTGACCGCGGCGGCCGCCACCGACGGACAGGTCCAACGCGGCAGGACCTTCGTCGGAGCGAACTGCGCCGCTTGCCATGCCGTCGGACGGATCGGCGCGAGCCCGCTGGGCGTCGCGCCGGCATTCCGTGACCTCCATACGAAGTATCCGGTCGAGGACCTTGGCGAGGCCCTGGCAGAGGGCATCACCACCGGGCATCCGACCATGCCGCAGTTCCAGCTTGAACCCGACCAGATCACGGACGTGCTGGCCTACATGAAGTCCCTGGAACGCTGACCTAATCCCGGTGGGGGGCACCGGGAGAAATCGATGAAGGGTGATCCACGGCGCATCCTTGGGTCGTGACCGGCTTTTCCGGAACGACGCCGACCGCCGCGGCGATGGCCTCGATCTGCGTTGCCTGCGAAGCCAGCATGCCTTCGAGTCGCTCCATACGGATGCGGTCGAGCTTGTCGTGCAGAGCCATGATCTCGACCTCTGCCTTCAGGTTGATCTCGTAGTCGAGCCCAGCCGCCAGCCGGTCACGCGCCGCCTGTCGGTTCTGCGACATCAGGATCACCGGGGCCTGGAGCGCCGCCACCATCGACAGGATCAAGTTCAGGAAGATGTACGGGTAGGGGTCGAACCCGCCGACGTGGCCGAGGATGACGCTGTTCACGACCACCCACGCGACGAGCATGCCCGTGAAGACCAGGATGAAGCCCCACGAACCGCCGAGCTGGGCCACGCGATCCGCGAGGCGCTCGCCGAACGTCTGGTGCTCGACGAGGACGCGGTTCACGTCCCGGGACACGTGGCACCGCTTGGCGACATGGAGGATCACCCGCCGCTCGCGCTCGGACAATCCCTCCAATCCGGCCTCCATCAACTGGCGGGCGAGGTTGGTGACCGCGCCGTCGACGGGCGGCTTTGCGGCGTCGATGGGCACTACCGGGGCGGATGGGGAGATCGTTCCGGTCGCGGGGGGGCGGTCGCTCATCAGTGGCTCAGGAAGCTGCAGACCGGGGAGTACCGCAGGACATCCCGCGTGACACCGCCAAGAATCATCTCCCGCACACGGGCGTGCCCGTAGGCCCCGAAGACGATCAGGTCCGATGCATGCTCGGATGCGAGGTCGAGCAGGGTTTCCGCGTCGCCGGTCCCCTCGGACCGGTGCTCGGAGGCGGTTGCGGCGATGCCGTGCGTCGAGAGGTAGGCGACCACGTCGGCGGCGCCGGAAACACGTTCCTCGTGCGTGACCGCGACGACGTCGACCCGGCTCGCCAGGCGGAGGATCGGGAGCGCGTCCAGCACCGCGCGACGGGCCTCCCGCGTATCCTTCCACGCCACCATGACACGTCGGACTTCGAGGTAGTAGATGCCGGGTGGCACGACGAGCACCGGACGTCCCGTCGCGAGCACCACGGAGGCGGCGTCGAGCGGCAAGGGGCATCCGGTCGCCCTGTCCGGGCATCCCCGCCCGACCACGACGAGGTCGGCGACCCGGGCTTGGCGGGCCAGGAAGTCGAGCCCTGGTTCGAGGGCGGAGCGCCATGAGACCCGGCTCCGGGTGCCTACGGCCGCGCGGAACAACGTCTGCGCGCTGGCCAGCCCGTCCGAGACGGCCCGTTGCGAAAGGGCCGGCAGGAAGGCCGAGGCACCCATCGGACCGACCTGGGCGGTGACATGATCGGGCGCCTGCGCGGCGACGCCTATCGTCCGGGCCCCGAGGGCATCCGCGAGATGGGCCGCGACTTCGATCCGTCCGTCCGCATCGCCTGCGAGGTCGACGGAGACCATGATGCTGGCGAGGGTCATGGTTGGCACGGCTCATTCGGTTCCAGGGAAAGGGAGGGTGCCTGTCGAGCTAGGCGCATGCTTTGACCTGGCGCAAAAGCGGCCCGCGAAATCGTTCTCCGCGTTGTTCTCCCGGATGAGGCCATGCCGACCCCAATGCTCGGAATGGATTTGCGCTGGATCAACGATGGCTCCTCGATGTTGGGGCACGGTCAGCCTCCTCAGTCGGAGGCCCCCATGTCGTACGCCAGCATCATCGTCGCCGTTGACCCCGGGGAGCAGGCGGCGCCACGCGTGACGCTTGCCGCGCATCTGGCGCGAAAACTCGATGCACGGCTCATCGGCGTCGCGGCATGGCAACCGGACTACCCGCGGGGCTTCGGCGAGACGTCGGTGCCGACGGGATACGGCGTCGAGGAGATCCGCCGGAAAGCCCTTGATGAGCTGAGGCAGGCAGGGGAGGTCTTCAAACTGGCCGCCCAGCCTGCGGAGCGGGTCGAGTGGCGGTCCGAACTCAGGGAAACGGTCACCTTCCTAGAAGAGCAAGCGCGGGCCGCCGACCTCATCATCGTCGGACGTCAGGGCAAGAAAGACATGCCGCGCCTCGCGGCAGCCATCGACCCCGGCGACGCACTGATGGCGGTGGGCCGGCCAGTGCTCGTCGCGCCGCGCGGCGTTGAACGCTTGTCGGCATCCCGCGTGATCGTCGCCTGGAAGAACACCCCGCAGAGCCGACGGGCGATCTCGGACGCGATGCCGTTCCTTAAGCTCGCCGACGAGGTCCAAGTCGTCCGGGTGGCGGACGATGGCGACCGGACCGAGTTGGACGACGTCGTCGCCTATCTCGGCCTGCACGACGTCAAGGCCGCGGGACTTCTGAAGGTCCCGAACGGTGGCGGGACGGCCGAGACCCTGCTTTATGCTGCCGAGGGCTTCAGAGCGGACCTCATCGTCGGCGGGGCCTTCGGTTACAGCCGCATGCGGGAATGGTTCTTCGGCGGCGTCACGCGCAACCTCCTCGACCACAGCCCGGTCTGCTGCCTGATGTCCCACTGAACGCCATCCAGTGGATCGACATCCGGCGAGGTCGTTGATCCACCGCAAGGACGAAACCGGCCCGGCATCTACGGTGACCTCCACGCCCGCGCGGTCGACGCCCGCGTTCGGCCATGGCGAGAAGGAGCTCCAACATGATCTGTCCCCGTGCTGTCGAAGCATTGACCAAGCAACGTGACCGCCTCGTCGAGGTGCTCCGCCTGATCGACGACGGGCGGTGGTGGACCGGGGACGATGCCTGCCTGATCGACGAGGACGAGGTCTGTCTGCAGGCCAACAGGATCGGGGCCGCCCTCGACGTGGTCGAGCGTCTCGCCGGCGAGATGGCAGCCGAGGACGGCACCGGCACCGGGTCGCAGCTAGCCCCGAAGGCGACGCGTGCAGTCCCGACACCGGTACATCACAGTTCTGAGAACCGCGCCGTGCCGGAAGGCTTGGGTCCGTTCTCTCCGGGCCAAGTCGGTCCCCAGCACGACGAGATCCATGCGTCGGGAGGTTACGAGCAGCGGGCTTGGGGGCTCTCCGGCGGCGTCCCGAACCTGTCCTGACAGATTTGAGCGCCCCACCTGGGCGGGGCTCAACCTCGTTCGGGATTACGCGTCATGCAGGTCATGCAGGGCCCGGTAAGCCTTGAACAGCACGCGGGGATCGAACTTGCCCTGGTAGACGGCCGGCGGCTCGCGTTCGAGACCGAGAAGGCCGTAGACGGCCGCCTGCGCCGTGCGGATCGAATATTCGACCGTGAACACCACGTCGTCGGGCAGTTCGCAGAACTGGCCCATGAGGCCGATGTTCGTCGTGCCCCTCGGGATCACTTGCGGTCGGTCGCCGGGCTCGCGCGGCAGGAACTGGCTGGTGATGAAGGGCATCATGCACGGGATGCAGATGGCCTTGTCCAGGATGCCGGCCGCCTCCGCCTCGATGCGCAGGTGCCCGAAGATTTCGGTCATGATCTCACGGCCGGTGCAGGCCGACATCGGCTTCTTCACGAAGTTGCCCGGCTCGTCGACCGCGAGGCCGTAGCCCCAGAAGACGCCGACGTCCTCGGGCTGGCCGATGAAGTGCGGCTGGAACGGGATGACGAGGGAGGCCAGCCAGTTCGAGCGCGGGAACGTGACGAGGCCGCCCTCACCGGGCACGTTGCCGGTGAAATCACGGACCATCCGCAGGAACGTCGGGTCGTGCAGGGTAGTGGTGAAGGACACCCACTTGGACTGGTCGATATGGTCGGCGAAGACTTCGGGGCGTCCGAACTCCGGGCGATCCTTCGCCAGGTGTTCCCAGAGCGTCCAGGCGCCGCCGTCCGTCTTGCCCTTGAGGGTGGGGACGCTGTCCATCCCGCCCAGCGACGAGCCTTCGGTCATCGAGCCACTTTCGCAGCGGCAGGACCATCGAGTCGTACTGGTTGTAGACCGTCCGCATGATGCCGTGCAGGCGGTTGAAGCCCGATACCATGTGGGCGAACCGGAAGAGGTAGCGCCTGAACTCGACCGCCCCGTGCCAGGGCTGGAACGCGAACGTCGTGCACCACATGAACCAGAAGTTCGTCTCGAAGAACGACGGGTCGAACTGCTCGGCGATGGTGGTTTTCCCGAGCACGGATTCCGGTAGGAGCGCGAGCCGCTCGATCGTGAGGATGTGTCCCTCGCCCAAGCCGAACCGAGGTGCCGTCTCGCGGACCCCGTCGCTGACGAGGCGCGCCTTCGACGAGGTCCTCATGGTCTCGTTCCAGGCGAAGGTCTCCTGCGTCACGGTCCGGGTGCCGTCGAGCGTCGGGATCGAGGCGAACAGGTCGAAGGTGCAGAGGTACTTGCTTTCCAGCATGCGGCCGCCGCGCAGGACGTAGCCATCCGTCGGATTGCCCAATCCGTCGAGGCTGCCTCCCAGAACGCCTGTCTCCTCGATCACGGTGATGTCGCATCCTCGCCGAATGCCGGAGACGGCGCTTGCGGTGGACGGCCGTCCCCACGCGTCAGTGGGCCATCAGCACGGGCATGCTGGCGTTCTCGACGACGTGTCGGGTGACGCCGCCAAGCAGGAATTCTCGCACGCGGCTATGGGTGTAGGCGCCCATGGCGAGCATGGAGGCACCCTGACGCTCGGCCTCGGCCAATATGACCGCGCCGACCGAGGCCCCGTCCACGACCGGCAGGGTGACGGCCTCAGCCACGACCCCGTGCCAGCTCAGGTAGCCGCACAGGTCTGCGGCCCGGGTCTCGTCGAAACGCTCGGTCCTGGCATGCACGACCGTGACGCGCGTGGCCTCGTGCAGCAGGTCAATGGACTGGCCGACGAGTCGCGTCGCCTCCAAGCTGCCGTTCCAGGCGATCACGACATGGTGCATCAGGTCGTACGGGACGGTCTCGCCTACCATTAGCGTCGGCCGCCCGACCGAGAACAGCGCGGTGTCGAGCGCGCGCCCCGTGAACGGCAGCTTCGGATCGGGCCGGTCGACGATGACCAGGTCGTTGACGCGCCCGGCCAGCGTCAGGAGGGGTTCGACCTCGCCGCTGAGCTCCGTCCAGGTCACGAACGTAGCGTCGAGGCGCTCCGACTTCGCATTGAACGCCACCTTCTCGCGCAGGCACCACGCCAGCAGGGCCGCCTTGCCGTCTGCTGCCGCCTCGCACACGCCTCGTTGGATGGCCTCTATGCTGCCTTCGTCGAGGGGGGCGAGGCTCGCGAAGCCGGCCAGCATATGGTCTAACCCGGGCGCTATGAAGCGCACGCCGATATGGGCCTGGAGGCGCCGACCGAGACGAAGGGCGGCATCGAGCCGACGGTTCGGGTCGATGCCCGGGGCGGTAGGGACGAGCAGGCAACGCATGTACATTGGGCAATTTCCTCGCTTGGGGTGACGGCGAATTCGGACGGTGTGGTCGCGGGCGCAGATGGTCCGAGCCACGGCATCGTCCCGCTGTGGCTGGCGGCCCCCGACCACAGCGAGCTACGAACCGGTCGGCAAGGGCGCCCGTCGCGCCGCGTGGTGGTCGGACGGACGCGTCGCCTCGACGCCGGTAGCCCCGAGTTCTGTTTCGTGGCCGCCGATCCGATGGGCGTCATCGGCCTCGACATGGCGTTCCATGGAGGAGGCAAGGTCGCCGTCCACCGCCCTATCGGCGTGCCGCAAGGCCTCGATCCCGGCGGTCGCACAGGCGAAATCCTGTTCATGCGACGCATCCCCGAAAACGCCGACGGCACCAATCAGAGTACCGTTCCGTCTCAAGGGTATGCCGCCGCGTTCGTGGAAGGCCGCCGTCCCTTCGCCTTGGACGACGGAGGAGTAGAGATCGTCCCCAGGCGGCGGCATGATCTCGCTCGGCTCGCCCGAGATAGCCGAGGCCACGGCCTTTCCGATGGCCCTGCGCGCGTCCATGCAACCCGCCCCATCCATCTTCGAGAAGGCGACGAGGCGACCCTGGTCGCCGCAAACGGCGACGCTGACGGCGATCCCGAGGCGGCCGGCCTCCGCCACTGCATGTCCGACGACCGCCGTCGCCTCTTCGAGCGTCAGGCCGGCCTCGCTCACGGCTGAAACGCGAGTAGTCATCGCAGGTCCTCCCGGGTCAGCATCTCGCGACCGAGCGCCAGCAACTGCCCGTCCGTCGAGGCGGAGATGTCGATGGTCGCGATCGCAACGACGCGTCCCTGCGTCTCGTGATGGTGCTCGCGCAGGCGGTCGGATAGGACGGCCATCGCGCTGGCCTTGCCGGTGCCGTGCCCGACGATGGCGATGCGTGGGGCGTTCGCGACGGCGGCCGCGATGCGGTCGTAGTAGCCGAGGTCCTCCGACGCGCGCTGGCCGGGATAGTTGCCGTCCTCCTTGTGAGCGAGATGGTGGATGTAGCCCTTCGGATCGTACGGGCGCAGCGTGGTCTCGGTCTCGCTGCCAACGGTCTCGGGGTCGAGGCGATAAATCCGCGCCTCGTGATGGTCGACGACGATGAGGGCGTCGCTGTCCGCCAGCGCCGGGGAGGCCTCAAGGATCTCGGTCGAGTAGGGCGAGAGACCGGCATCCTGCATCAGGTGGCGCAGGCGCTCGACCTCGCGCGGGTCCATGTCCTTGTCCCGCGGCCGCAGGAAGGTCGCCGTCTGGCCTGCCAGGGTGAAGCCCCATTGGTCGTCGCGCTTCTCCTCCGTGCTGCCGATCCGCCCGATGAAGGCCACCACCTCGCGCCATTCCAGGTTGTTGCTGGTCGGGTGGTGGAAGATCCGGCCTAGGAGGGTCCAGTCGTGACCGTGGATCCGCGCGTTGATCATCGAAGGGGTTCCTGACGGACCCCGCACCTGGCGATTTGCCCGGTGCGGTTGCGTGGGAGGTTCGCGGTTCGCTCAGACGACGCGGATGTCGTTGTCGACCGTCGTCGCGCCGGGGGCGCCCCAGGCCGTCCAGCCGGCCATCTGGCGGTCGTACCAAGTGTGGACCGTCCCGCTGAGGTGGACGACGCCGCCGTGGGCGGTGACGTTGATCGTCTTCGGGTCGAACCAGCTCCGATGCAGGGCATGCGTGATGTCGGCGCCGATGTCGGTCGCGTTCGGATGTGCCTTGATCGTGATCTGATTGGAAATGCCGATGACCCCGAGCATCCCGCGGATGTCGTGCTCGGCCGCGGCCTTCTGGTACTGCCACTCGACCTTGCCCGTAAGCGTGACCCAGCCCTTCTCGACCTTCACCTTCACCGCCTCGTCGGGAACGGAAACGTTCCAATCCAGGCGTTGAACGAGGGCCACCGCGATCTCGTCGTCGCTCTTCCTGGCCTCGAACGGAAGGCGGACCTCGATCTCCTCGGCGACGGCGCGGACGCCCTTCACGCGGCCGGCTGCCTTCTCGGCGGTGTGCTTCTCCATGTAGTTCTGCACGTGGCCCGTGAGGGTCACGACGCCGTCTTTGGCGGTGACGCCGATGTGGGCGGCTGTGACGCTCGGCTCCCAGCCGAGCTCGGCGAGCACGTTGTCCTGCAAGGTCTTGTCCATGGTCATGATGTTTTTCCTGGATCGGGGCGGCTCGGCGGAGAGGGAACCCGCGCGGGGGCCTGAGACATCGGGGGTCGTGCGGGACCGCCTATGGGCTATCCCAGGCTCGGGTCGCGCCGTCAGTCCCGACGAACGAACCGTAGTCTTCGGTCCTGATCAGTCCTTGATCCATCGCAAAGCCGGGCCTCGCCGGCGCGTGAATGCCATTCCTTGTCGCGGGCGGAATGGCCCGACCCCAAGCCGCGAAGTGGGCGCTCCCACGATGGCGAACTTTCCGCGCTCGCAGCGCCCCCGTCGCCGCCGTGGCGCGGGCTGGGCGTACCGATGAACCTCAGGCTGGTCCCGACGGGCCGAACATGCGGCGGTCCGGCGACGTTGTGCCCAGCGAGATCCGCCCCCGGGGACTAGCTGCGTTGGGGGACGGTGCGGAAGCTCGACGATGGGTGCCGCTGGGAGGGCATTCGCCGGCCGATGGGTTGAGACGCGTACCTATCAAATCGGCGTGGCATGCCGAGGACGGCGAGGCACATCCGTCGGACGGGCCTCCTCGACAGAGGGCGCACCCTGCATGGCACGCGTGGGGGTGAAGCCCTGCTTTCGCCCGGTGCGGACACGGTTCCAGGCGCCAGGATGCAGCGCGCCGCCAACCGTCGTCATGATGGCAACGGGTCCCGTACCCTAGCCTGCCAGCTCGGCCGTCAGTGAGCCGACATCCGATCGAGGCGGGCCTGGTCGACGAGGCGCACGCCGCCCGGCACGATCAGGATGCAGCCGTCCCGGTCGAGGCGTGACAAAGTCCGGCTCACCGTCTCGATGGTCAGGCCGAGATGATCGGCGATGTCGAGTCGGCCCATGGGTAGTTCCAGGGTGACCGAGGTCCGTCCGATCCGGGCGTAGCGCGCCTGCAACCCCGTCAGGAAGGCGGCGATCTTCTCGTCCGCGGTGCGGCGTCCGAGCAGCATCATCATGTCCTTGGCTCGCGACAGCTCATGTCCCATGGCCTCGTGGAGGTGCATCATGAGACCTGGCTGTCCCATGAGCAGCTCCATGAAGGCCAATCGGTCGAACCGGCATGCGGTCACCGGTCCGAGCGCGTCGGCCGAGACGGCGAACCGGTCAAGCAGCGAGAGCCCGAGGAAGTCGCCGGGGAAGGCGAAGCCGGTCACTTGCCGGCGTCCGTCGGGAAGAATGCGATACAGGCGGAGCGCGCCGGAGGTGACGTTGAAGACCGACCCCGCCGGTTCGTCCTGACCGAACAGGGTCTCCTTTTGATGGAGCGCGACGCGTCGGCTCAGCGGCTCCAGCGTGTCGCGCTCCGCCGGCGACAGGGCCGTCGAGAGGCTGACAAGACGGGTCTTCCCGAAACGCCCCTCAAGGTACGACGGGCCGGCGGGGAAAGGCGGCATGGTCGCCGGGGTGACCGGTAACGAATGGATCGACATGGGTCTGTCCTTCGGGTTGGTGATGGCCTCGCGCGGTGGTTCGGCGTTCCACGCCGTCATGACGGTGTCGTCTCGCAGGATCGAGGGCGTCGCCTCAGCGGCCTCGCCAGCGTTCGGTCGCTCGCTTCCGTTCCTCGCGCCGTGCGATTTCGAGGAACGCGTCCCGTGCATCCTCGTCGAGCCTGAAGGCGCGTTGCAGCACCGCCGCGGCCAAGCCGACCGTGATTTCGTCTCAGGTCCGTCCGTCGCCGGGCCGATCCCCGATGTCCGAGACCGATCTGGTGAGGACGGAGAAGGCATCGGCTTCGAACATCTCGGGCCCGTTCGATGATGCAGCGTCGAGACGACGTGTGTGGTGTCAACGTGACAGCTGCGTCAAAGTCCGCGTCCAAAATCGACGACCGGGATCGCAGGTTTGCTCAGGCGGCCGCGGACGCGGTCGAAGCGAAGGCGACGTCGAGATGGACCGGGTTGTGCAGGGTGTTCGCGACCGGCGACCACAGCACCGTGTGCTTGACGAGGGCCGCCAAGATCTTCCGCGATGCGTCCGCGTCGATGCTGACTGAGACCCGGATCGTCTCGAACCCGATGGTCTTGGGATGGAGGTCACCGCTGCCACAGACCGCCGTCGTGTTGATGTCGGCCTCGACGCTGAGCTCCAAGGACCGGATCGGGATACCGCGGGCCAGGGCGTTCGCATGGATCCCGATCGAGAGGCACGACCCGAGCGCAGCGAGCAAGGCTTCCGAAGCGTTCGGCGCTGTGCCTTCCCCCAATAGGCCCTCAGGCTCATCCTCCATCACGGCCTGCGGCGGCAGGTTCCGAATGTAGTTCAGTTGGCTGAGTCGTCCCTGTGCGACCGTCCGGCACCGCAGGGTTCGGACGGCGGTCGGGTCCGCCTTACCCTTGTCGATCACCGCCTGAAGTTCGCGCCTGTCGATGGGTACGGCGGCTCCAAGACCTGGTTTCACGGGTGGTGATGCCATCGAACTCTCCGGGAAGCGGATAGTCGCCAGGAAAATCCTCGGATGGCGAAAATATTTCCCGCGTGGTTATTTTCTGAATTTCAGCATAGGCTCATCCGTTGCGAAGTCGGCCACCAAAGCTGACGAGGAGGAATGCGAAAACGGATCGCGGAGGACACATGCTGGACTGGGACGACCTGAGATTTTTCCTGACGCTCGTCCGGCACGGCAGCCTCTCAAGCGCCGCCAAGGTCCTCCACGTCTCGCAATCGACCGTCGGACGGCGTTTGAACTCGCTGGAGGCGACCCTCGCGGTACGCCTGCTGAACCGGACACCCGACGGCTATGTACCGACGCTGGCCGGGGAGGAGGTGCGCGAGAAGGCCGAACGGCTGGAAGCCGAGGCCTTGGCCCTTGAGCGGGATGTCACCGGGCGCGATAGCCGGCTACGGGGGCTGGTGCGGGTGACCTGCGCCGAGGCCATCGCCGCGCACCTGCTCGCACCAAGCTTCGCCCGGCTGCACGCCAGGCATCCCGACATCATGATCGAGTTGATCCCCAACCCGAGGGAACTCAGCCTGGCGATGCGCGAGGCCGACATCTCGGTCCGCATGAGGCAGCCCGAGCAGCATGACCTCGTGGTGCGGCGCATCGGCGGCATCGCCTTCGGTCTCTACGCGACCTCCGGCTACATTGGGGAGATGGGCGAACCGAGCTTCGATGACGGCTGTCCGGACCATCACCTGATCACCCAGATGGAAGACAGCCAGGAGATGACGCAGTCGGCCTGGCTGACCGAGATGGCCTCAAGGTCCCGTGTCGTTCTGCAGACGAGCAGTCACGAGGCCGCCGTGCAGGCAGCAGCCAGCGGCGGCGGGCTGGCCTGCCTCGCGCGTTTCCGCGGGGACGACGAGCCCAGGCTGATCCGGATGGAAGTGCCGACGGAACCGCCCAGCGCCGATATCCTCCTGCTGGTCCACAAGGACAACCGGGACACGCCGAGGATCCGGACGGTGCTGACCCACATCACCGAAAGCATCCAGGCGCTCGGCGACGTGCTCCAGCCGCCGGGGAGGAACGAGGAGGGCGTGGGGGCCGTCGGCGCCTGACGGGCCGCCTTTACTCACCAACGGGTGGCCGGCCTTGATCCAGAACAAAGTATCGAGGGGGCCGACGGGTCAAACCCGGGGAATGGACGGGGCGAACACTCTTTGAGCGCCCGACACCCCGGAACACGAACATGCAACGGCCAGCCAGATCCATCGCCCTCGGGGCGGTCCTTTCACTTTCCATGATGGCTCCTCTCCATGCCGCTGAGGAGCCGCAGGCCGGCCGAGCGGTGGAGACGGACGCTAAGCCCGCCCAGGCCTGCCTCGACCACCTCAAGGCGTTCGACGCGCAGATGGAGAAGGACGGGTACTGGCTGGGCGGCTCGGGCTACGGCTACGGGTATCCGCTCGGCGGGTATTGGGCAGGAAGCCTGGGCTCTGACGCTGGTATGGCGATGGGCGCCGCATCCGCGATGATGCGGTACGCGAACGCCCGCCCCGGATACGAGGTCCGGGTGCTGCTCGCCGGCGCCGACATCCTGGCGCGCAACGGCAGGCAGCAGCCGTGCGAGGATGTGCTTGTCCAGATCCGGGCGAGCTACGAGGAATACAAGACCGACTTACAAAGTCGTGACCTCCGGGTCGCGAACGCGCTGGGCTTCCGCAAGCAGGAACTCTCGCTCGCCGAGCCGGTCGCATCGCGGACCACTGCCTTACGCTCCGACGACCTGCTCGGGAGCGAGGTGCGCACCCCCGGCAACGTGGCGCTCGGGAGCGTCGACGACATCGTTATGGGACCGGAGGGCGGCGGGATCGCCTACCTCGTGGTCGCCCGCGGCGGCGTCTTCGGCCTGGGTGAGCGCCACGTCGCGGTCCCGTGGGACCGGTTCAAGGTCTCGCCGAACCTGCACATCCTCGTCCTCGACACGACCAAGGACGCGATGGATCAAGCCCCCCGGATCATCGAGGGGCGCTTCGTGAAGGCGGAACCGTTCGCCCGGCAGACGGCGAAGGCGGACGCCTATTGGACCCCCGCCGCGAAGATCCCGCGCACGGACTGAGCTGCGCATCGACCGCCTGGCGACCACGGCCTCCCATCCTCGATGACACGATTGGATATTACCATGCGTACGATGACGGCACTTACGGCGACGTTCCTCGTCCTGTCGGCAATCACCACGGCTCAGGCGCAGGCGCCGATGGCACCCTCCGGCGATGCCGCGGCGACGATGCGGGAGGCGGGACGCGAGGCGAACGAGGCCGCCGATGCGGCCCGTGAGGCGGCCCGGCTCGCGATGCAGGCCTCGAAGGCGACGCTGAAGGATGCCCCTAAGCAATCCGCCGATATGATCGGGAAACTCGCCACCGATGCCGCGGATGCAGCCAACCGCGCGGAGACCAAGATCGCCGAGGCCAACAGGGCGGCGGGGATCGCGGCTAACGCATCGATGCGGAAGGCCGTTGATTCCGCACGGAAGTCGGTCGAGGCGACCCAGGTGGCGGTGCGTAAGTCGCAGGATGCCATGGCGGCCTCGGCCAGTACCAACATGGCGACGATGCGCCGGGCGGTGTCAGGGGCGCGGGCGTCCATAGTCCGGGCCGCCACGGCCACCGCGAACGCCGCGCGCGCCGCCCGCGAGGCCGCCAGGACAACCTGGGACCGTGACATGGCGCAGAGCCAGGTCCGCGGCTGACGACGGCCGGACGCGGCTGCCGGACACCAACTTAGGGGGACTGACGATTGCGATGAGCAAGATGGCACGCATCTGCGAGGAAGCCGCGCACCAGCATGGCCGGGCCGCCGCCCACTACCGGTATTCGGCCCGGCATCTGACGAACGGCGAGCACGCCGCCGCCGCCAAGGAGCGTGACCTCGCCCTTGACCACTCCGATAAGGCCCGGATCGACGAGATCGGGCTGCGACCGGACGGCGTCGTTTCCGACGGGCGGACAAGATCCGAGGCCGCGTGGCACTTCATGGGTTGAAAGCCCGAGCCGCGCGGTGATCCGCCCCCTCGACGAGGAATTTCCCATGGCAAATCCGGCATCCCCTGAGCGGCACGACCCGACCTTTCCAGATCCGTCTCCGGCCCATCCCCCGCAGCCCGACCAGAGCCCGTTGCCCGAGCCACGCGGTGTGCCCGACTACGGCCCGGAGGAGATGCCACCGTCCAATGAACCGCTCGGCATCCCGTCCGGCGCTCCGCCGGAGATCGAATGACCGCCCATACGCTGGTTCCACCGCCATCCGGCAATGCGCTCGCGAAGGCGCCGTCGGCCATGTGCGAGTGCGAGTACGACGCGTCCCGCGTCCATGCCATCGGGACGTCTCAGGGTGTCCAGGACCAAGGCGTGCATCGCGAGCATGACCGCATCGTCACGGAACTCGCGCGGACGGTCGATGGCGCCGACCCCTTCGCCGCCGCGGTCCGCGCGTCGCAGATTGCGATGGTCGTCACCGACCCCGTCCAGTGGGACAACCCCATCGTCTTCGCCAACGATGCCTTCTGCGACCTGACGGGCTACCGTCGCGACGAGATCATGGGGCGGAACTGCCGGTTCTTGCAGGAGCCGGATACGGACGCCGCCGAGGTCACCCGTCTCCGTGAAGCCATCGAAGGGCGCGTCCCGTTCGAAACCCAACTCCTGAACCGCCGGAAGGACGGGAGCCTGTTCTGGAACAGGCTCTTCGTGTCCCCAGTGTTCCAGGGCGCGACCCTCGCGTTCTGGGTCGCTTCCCAGTTCGATGCCACGTCGGAGAGGGTGCGCCTCGACCGTCTGAAGACCGACCGCGAAGCGCTTGAGCGCGAGGTGGAGCGGCGCATCCGCGACCTGACCCGAAGCGAGGAGCGGCTACGTTTCGTGCTTCAAGCCGGACGGCTGGGCTCGTGGGACCTGGACCTTGCCGACATGGGTTTCGTCGCATCCGAGACCTTCAGGCTCGCCCTCGGGCTCGAACCGAATGCCTCGCTCAGCCACTCCGAATACGTTGGCCTGATCCACGAGGATGACCGTATCCGCCACGACGACAGCGTCGCCGCCTGCATTGCGGGTCACGGCGACTACGACATTGAGTATCGGATCACGACCTCAGCCGGCGAGATCCGGTGGTTCAAGATCCGCGGGCAGCCGTTCTACGGGGTCGACGGGGTGCCTCTGCGGCTCGCCGGCATCGCCTTTGACGTCACCGAGCGCAAGATCGCCGAGGCACATCGGACGCTGCTCTCAAACGAACTCAACCACCGCGTCAAGAACACGTTGGCAACAGTCCAGTCCATCGTCGCCCAGACCCTGCGCGCGAACCTGTCGCCGGAGGAGACCCGCGACGTCATCCAGGGCCGCATCCACGCCCTGGCCACGGCGACCGACGTGCTCACACGCGAGAGCTGGGACGGCGCAACGCTGACCGCCGTGGCGACGACGGCCCTGGCCCCGTTCCGGACGGATGGCGACCGACGCATCACGATCCGGGGGCCCGAGGTGGCGCTGACCCCGCGGCTGGCGCTGGCGTTTTCTATGGCGTTCCATGAACTCGCGACCAACGCCGTGAAGTACGGTGCCCTAACCAGCGAGGTGGGACACATCCTACTCGACTGGGACATCATCGACGGCTCGCAGCCGGAGACGTTGTGCCTGACCTGGCGGGAATCCGATGGTCCTCCTGTCTACCCACCGACGCGGCGCGGGTTCGGCTCGCGCATGATCGAGCGGGCCCTGGCGGACGAGCTCGAAGGCCGTGCCGAGATCGACTACCGGCGCGACGGCATCGTCTTCACGGCGGAGGCTCGCCTGCCGGGACCATCCCGCCTCGCTCATAGCCGGGTGTCGGTCTGAAGGACCTTGCCAATCGACCTCACGTCGCGGTCGGCGATTTCCCCTTATGGAATGTCGTCACAGCCCGCTGAATGGCCGGGATGGGCGCAAAGCCGAAGGTCGGCTTTGCGCATTTAGAAGGGCGCTTGCTCTCAATATTAATCAGAAATTTTGCAGCTTTCGCCATTATCAGTCGGCGACGCCTGCGATCCTTCGACATTCCGGACAGCTCGCTTGCCCGTGACCTCCTCGTAGCGGGTAATAATCAAATCGACATAGCGCGGCTCGTACTCGACTCCGTAGCAGCGCCTACCGGTCTGCTCGGCCGCGATCAGCGTCGAGCCGGAACCGAGGAACGGATCAAGGACTACCTCATCCCGCTCGGTGAGATCGAGCAATGCATCGGCCAGCAGCGCGACTGGCTTAACCGTTGGATGATGCTGCAAGCCCTTGCGCGCGTCTGAACCGAGCGAGGAGGCGCCCGGATAGGTCCACAAATTCGAGCGCCAACGGCCACGCCGGCCAAGCCCGACGTTGTTGACATGCGCCGCTGCACCCTTCTTGAATAAGGGCAGCAGCTCATGCTGCGAGCGGTACAGGCTGCCCATTCCCGCGTTCGTCTTCGCCCACACGATCAGGTTTAGGGGCGTCAGCTCCAGCTCGGCCGCCACACTCTGAACTACGTGGACGCTGCGCCAGTCGATGAAGGTACCGAACACCGCGCCGTCGACGAGATGAGGAAGCGCCTCGGCGATCCAGGAACGGTTGAAGTCCAGGAACTCCGCCTCGCTCATCTCGCCGCTGGCCATCGCAAACTCGCGGTGGTGCCCACCCGTGACATGTCCGCGGATCTGCACGTTGTAGGGTTCGTCCGTGAGCAGCAGACGAGCTCGCTCACCGTCCATGAGCGTGGCCAAAAGGGTAGGATCTCGAGCATCTCCGCAGATGACCCGATGCCGACCGAGCACGAACACGTCGCCGGGCTGTGCCACCGGTGCGTCGGACGATGGCGTCAGCGGACCGGGCTCGATAGGATCGGGCTCCTCGTCCAGCAGCACCTGGTCGATCTCGCAGTCCGTGAAGCCGGTGATCTCCAGCGCGCCGTCCTCCAGCGCGAGTTCCTTGAACTCGAGCTTGAGCTCCTCCAGATCCCAGCTACCGCGCTCCTGCAGGCGATTCAACGATAGCCTCAGGGTGCGCTGCTCGCTGGGGCTCAGGTGGTCCGCGACGATGCAGGAGATGGCCCTCAACCCGAGGAGCTTAGCCGCTGCGACGCGGGTCACGCCATCGAGGATCCGGTTCTGCCCGTCGATCAGCACGGGGTCGCAGAAGCCATGCGCGCGGATTGATGCTGCCACCCGCTGCACTTGCGCAGGATCGCACTTGCGGACTGAGCGGCTCGGCGCCGTCAGGGCTTCGGGCGCACGCTCAACCGACGTCAGGCGCGGCGACAGATCGTTGCGGGCTCGTCCGTCCGCTGGGCTCGGCCGATCCAGGTTCAGTCGACGCTGACGACTCTTGGTGCGCAGAGCACCGACCATGGGATCGGAGGCGTCCAGGATCTCTCGCCGCGGTCCGGCCATGGTCGTCGCTCTTTCTATGCTCGTCATCACTGATCGATCGTGCAAGCAGTCTTCGTTCATTAAACAGTCAGCCCGCTGGCGCTGCCCGCTCGCTGCCGCGGTGATCCTGGCAGCGATCCCTGTCGCCTTGCGCATTTGCAACGAGCTGCTTTTGCTGGATCTGCGCTGCCGCCTCCCACTCCTCGTCGCTGTACGGCAGTGAAGCGGATGCAATGGGCGGTTGTGCGCCTGTCCCGAAGACCTCGAACAGAATGTAACGGCTCTCGCGAATTTTGACGAAACCGCCTTTACTCAGTCCCATCTCCGGCTGCCAATCGGTGGGACGTGGATTGTGGTAGAAGCCCACACGCTGCAGGCCTGGCGCATGTAGTGGCTGCTGCAGGTACTGGGCCGAGAAGTTGTAGGCCTCGATCTCGCGAAGGATCTCGATCAGTTGTCCCGTGCCCTCGCGGTGCGGCTGCAGCGGCTCGCCCTTTCGCCGCACTACTGCGCGACGCCGATGTAGCCTCCATTCTTCATCGTGAAGTGCGATGGCTGGCAATACGATCTTGGACCATTCGCCGTGCCGGCAGACGTGCCCTGTAAGGTCGTCCGGGTGCAGGCGCTGCATGACCAGGACGATCACGCCGTTCGCCTTGTCGTTCAGGCGCGGGATGACCTCAGCATCATACCAAGCGTTGACGAGCTCGCGTGCGGCCCTATCGTGCGCCAAATGTGACGCGAGCGGGTCATCGATCACGATGAGGTCTGCACCGCGCCCGATAAGGCTCTGACCGACGACGGCGTAGAAGATCCCGCCGCCGTGCGGCAGGATGATCTCGCCTGGAACCTCCGTCACCTGCAGGTGCGGAAACAAGGCGCGACAGCGCGGATTGCGCATCAGGGCGACTGTCCTGAGCTGCAGGTCGCGGGCCAGTGCCCGGGAGCCGGCGATCATCATGATCTTCAGCGTCGGATTGTGGCCGAGGGCGAAGACCACTGCCGCGACCGAGGCACAGTGCGATTTGAGGCTGCGCGGCGGGGCGTTGAGGATCAGGCGGCGGGTGCCGCGATCGACGCAGCCCTGGAGCGCGTCGGCCATGACGTCGACGTGCCAACAAGTACCGAGCTGTTGCTGAGGCAGTAACTCGTGGAAGGCGAGCTTGGTGAAAGAAGGCAAATCTGCACGGTACAGCTGCTCGTAAATCGAACTCGGCATCACTCTTCCTCCGGTTTGTCGTCGCTGGCTGGAGCGAGCGTAGCAGCGAGCTCGGCGAAGATGGCGTCGTCGTAAGCCTTAGATCCGAATGGATCGGGCTTAACGCCTTCGCGCATGTGCTTAAGCAAGATCTCCTGAGCGCGGACTTTGCCGTTGAGTGCGTCGCTAGCGATCTTCATCACGACGGCTTGGCGCAACGGCACTCTGACCTTTCGCCCCCCGAGCGACAGAGAGACCTTCTTATCGAGCTGCTGCTCAAGCAGCGTATCAAAGTTTTTGGATCGGGCTCGACGACCGCTCGGATTGCCGGACACGCCCTTTTTGAACTGATGTTTGCGCGGCGGCTTACCGTAGCCGACTTCATCTCCATCATCGGTCATTGCTGCGATCCCGGACACGGAACTGCGCCATGACCTCGCCCCAGTTGTTTGGCGGCTCCGATAAGGATGGCTGCGCCGGCTCGGACAGAGACGACTGCGGTGGCTGATGCCCGCGAATGCGCGCTGGCGTCACTTGGATGAGTTCGACGATGCGGACCGCCAACTCAGCCAGCTCGACCACGAAGAGGCTGAACAAGCCGTCGCGCAATTCGGTCGCAAGGTAGCCTTCGAGCTCTTCTTGGCCTTCCAGCAGCCGCCGGTCGTAGAGCCGTTCGCCAACAGCAACTGATCCACCGAGATGCTCGGCACCCCGCGGTGTGACCTCGACGCAGCGGAGAACGAGATAAATCTTCAGCACGTCCAGCTTCTCACGTAAGGACGTTGAAGCCATCTCAGACGTCTGCTGGGTGACGTTCGTACGCCCGGACGTTTTACGACCACTATCGGCTTTGTCGAAGACGCGCTTCAGATCGTCTTGGATCTGCGCGATGAAGTCGACGGCTTCGCCTTGCTTCGCGCCGAACCGGACGAGTTCGAGCGCTACGGCGAGGGTAAACACGCGAAATGGCGAGTACCGAACTTCGTGCCCGGTCCCGAGCGGCAACTGATCATAGAAAGCTAGGCCGTAGCTATGCAACAGCTCCGGATTAGCGCGGGCCCACTTAAGGTCGACCTCCAGTAGACGCTTGATGCGAGTGACGAAGAAGGAAGGCACCTCCGTTGCGAGGCGGTCGCGCGCGCTATGGGATTCCCC
This sequence comes from Methylobacterium sp. CM6246, assembly GCF_054818005.1. Taxonomy (NCBI): domain Bacteria; kingdom Pseudomonadati; phylum Pseudomonadota; class Alphaproteobacteria; order Hyphomicrobiales; family Methylobacteriaceae; genus Methylobacterium; species Methylobacterium sp. CM6246. The sequence continues at coordinate 323,020 of NZ_JBTXKY010000001.1, read as the reverse complement.
GTACGTCAGAGCAAACAGGATTTGCACGACCTGCTGGCGCTTGGCGAACACGGCAATCCCTCGGAGCTTTCCTCAGATCATGCCTTTATAAACCCCAGTCGGGGTTTCTGACAAGCGCCAAGAGCGGTATTGTTGGGGCTGCGCAATCGTTCGCTGCAACGCGCGGCAAATTCCCTGAAAAGTGAGCTGGTTTCCCTGCTCGACGATGCAGGGATCGCTGCTCGCAAGTGCAAGAACTTTCGAGCGTAATTCTGCTTTTGCGCCAAACGAAACCGCAGAAACGCGGCAGATTTCCCTGAAGGCAGGGAAAACAACGGCAGAGACGAGTTCGCGTACGACTGCGCCCACCGCCAAAATTCCCGATCCCATTGTAATCGTTAGCTTTTTTCCCCGATTTGGGGCGATTTGACGTCGTTGTGGTACACATGGGTGGTACACACGATGATACTCGCGTTCGCGCGGCCCTGGCGCCATCCGAAGACCGGCACCTACTGGTTCCGACGGCGCGTCCCGAAGGAACTGCGTTCCCTCGTCGGAAGGACCGAGGAGCGGAAGAGCCTCCGAACAAAGGAGCCGGATCAGGCTTGGACGCGGTTTCTCCAGGTCGCCGTTGAGGTCGACGGGCGCTGGGCGCTTCTAAGAAGGTCGGCTGCGGCTCTGGCGGCGCTCGCGCCGCCTCCCGACGCAGCGCCGCCAGGCGGGCTGGATGCTCCCTCGGATCCGGACCGATCCGATTTTCGTTCCTTGCGAAGCGACCCCGATCGGACCTTGACCGTTCCTTTCGGAAATGCGGCCGCTCCTTCGTCGACGACGAAAGCCGTTCCTTGGCGCCCTACCTTCGAGCTCTACGCGGCCGAGGCGAAACTGGCGCCGTCGACCATCAAGCGGTGGGCGGGTGTCCTGACCGCGCTCGAGGCCGCCGTAGGCACCGACGATCTCGCTCTGGTCACCCGCGCCGACCTCATCACCTGGAAGCACGATCTGCTCGCCTCCGGCCGGGACCCGCGTACCGTCCGCGACGCCTACATCGCCGCGACGAAGGCGCTCATGAACTGGTCCGTGGCGAACGGCCATCTTGAAGCGAATCCCGCCGCGGGCATCGTCGTCGCCGCACCCGGCAAGCCTCTACTCCGCGACCGCGACTTCACCGACGAGGAAGCGGATAGGATCCTGCGCGCCTCGCTCGGTCCCCATGAGCCGAGACTATCGCGAGAACATGCCGCGGCAAGACGATGGATTCCCTGGCTGTGCGCGTACGGCGGAGCCCGCGTCAACGAGATGACGCAGCTGCGCGGCCGCGACCTGCGTCGGGAGGGATCCGTCTGGGTCGTCCGCATCACGCCGGAGGCCGGGAGCGTCAAGACCGGGAGATGGCGCGACGTCCCGCTCCATCCCCACATCGTCGAACAGGGCTTTCCCGACTTCGTCCGCGGACGCGGATCGGGCCCGCTCTTCTACGACTCCGCGCGCGGACGGAACGGCCAAGCCGCGCATCCCATATACAAGAAGGTCGGCGAGCGTCTGGCCGCCTGGGTCCGTGCGATTGGAGTCGCAGACATCGGCGTTGATCCGAATCACGGCTGGCGCCATCGCTTCAAGACGATCGGCCGCCGCGTGGGGATCGACCCCGGTATCCTCGATGCGATCCAGGGGCACGCACCGCGCACCGAGGGCGAGCAGTACGGGCGATACCCGATCGAAGCGACCTTCGGTGCGATCTGTCGGATGCCGAGATACGACGCCGCCACCGGCCGCGGACCACGGAACCTCGGTGCGACCGACGAAATGAGGACATAGGATCGGCTCGATCAGTGTGTCGAACTTGAACCGGTCCAAAACGGGGAGCCGAAAATCCCCTCCGTGATGCGACGCGTAGTCGGATCGAACAGGACGGCATCGAACCGGTCGGGTGCCGCGCGGGTCTTTCCGTGGTCCGAAGAGGGTCGCGTGACGACATCGCCGCGTCTGCACGTTGCGCATGCGGCGGACGTCACGGGCCGTATTTCGCCAGGGTGCATTGTGGATTCATGCGGCTATCGTCACACGCCAGCCGATACGAAGCGGATTCGCTCTTATCCCATGGCCAAGGTTTCGACTTCTCATGGATGGCGGGCCATGAGCCGCAGACCGACAGGCGTGGGGACAACTGTCGCCGATGGATCCGAGCAATACCGCAGACATCGGATGCTCTATTCGTCGCCCGTGCGCTGACCAGGGAGGCGCCGCTTCGGCATGGATGGCGCATCCCGCAGCCACGTCAGCAAGCCGAGGTTGTCACGGTACGAGCGCAGGATCGCAGCCTCGTCCTGAACGGCGTCCTCTGCACGAGGCGGCTTCGGCCTTGTGCCGAGCGTCTGATAGTACTGAAAAAACGCTTTGGCATGGTGGATGGTGACGTAGAACGCTGTCGAAGAAACTATTATTGCAATAATGATGCAGATCCATAACCTGGTATCGTAGCTTGCCGGGTTTGCGTAAAACAGCCCGCCGATGCAAATTATGGATCCTATGGTTGCCCTGAATGCAAGATATGGAACGACGCCTACTTTGTAGGACTCGTAAGGCCCTGTCTCATCCGGCTTATACGCCGTGAGAGCGAAATCGGCGTCTACCTTGAGGAAAGTGCCCAACTTTTTCGACAGATCGACTTTTCTTTCAAGCGCCAGGAGAATCAGAGAGCTATATAGCGAGCTCTGAATGAAGGCGATCGACATCAGGAAGGACGCGAGCAGCGTCATATACACTGGCGTATTTCCGCTTTTTTGAATGTATTGAGACGATGAAAGTCCAACGATGGCCGCCACGATTGTCGCCATGACGGCGACTATCTTTTGATCGGCTTCCGACCAAGCACCGATCTGCTTGTTGACCATGTCGTTCTCGATCTTCAGCCACTCGAAAAGCGCTTTGTCCCGATCCGCAACTTCCATCTCAACGAGCTCCGGCGACGGTTTCGAACTCCCGAACCCTTCCGCGCGACATCGGTAGCACGCGGGGTCGACCCTGGTCATGCGAATGAAAATCGGGACTCCGCGAGGCCGTCGGGGAACTCGGTTCCTTAGCTGGGGGGCATCGCGCCGCTCCGTCCGCATCGAAATCCTGCCTGAACGGCTCCGACAGGTCGGCTATGCGCATTGCCGGGACGATTTGGAGAAGCGCCTCGCGCCGCGCGCCGAAATCCACCGACGTGCGGCGAGGAGGGCGGGCCGGTTGCCCTTCCGACCCTACGATCCCAAGCCGGCCGGCAGGGCCCGAGCACGTGTGACGGACCTAGCCGTGATCGTATCGCCTGATCCGCTGGCTCTGCTGCCCGAGGCCTTCGATTCCGAGCGAGACCGTGTCGCCCGGCTGCAACCAGACGGGCTCGGGCTTGATCCCCATGCCGACGCCCGGCGGCGTGCCCGTCGCGATGATGTCGCCGGGCAGGAGCGTCATGTATCGGCTGCAATAGGCGATGATCGCTCGCACGCCGAAGATCATCGTGCGTGTATTGCCCGTCTGACGACGGGTTCCGTTCACGTCGAGCCACATGTCGAGACGCTGCGGATCGGGGATCTCGTCCTTCGTCACGAGCCAGGGTCCGATCGGGCCGAACGTATCGCATCCCTTGCCCTTGTCCCATTGACTGGACTGAAGCTGGAAGGCTCGTTCGGAGACGTCGTTCACGACGCAGTACCCTGCGACATGATCGAGGGAACGCTCTTCGGTGACGTACCGCGCCGTCGATCCGATCACGATGCCGAGCTCCACCTCCCAGTCGAGCTTGGTGGAGTCGCGGGGCTGGATCGTGTCGTCGTTCGGCCCGCAGACGGCGCTTGGGGCCTTGAGGAAGATGATTGGCTCGCTCGGAATGGCCATGCCGGCCTCGGCCGCGTGGTCCGAGTAGTTGAGCCCGATGCAGATGAACTTCGAGAGGCCCGTGAACGGAACGCCGAGGCGTGGGCTTCCTTCGACCCGGGGCAGGCGCGTCGGATCCGTCCGCGCGATCCTGGCGAGACCGTCGGGGGCGAGTTCAGTCGGGTCCATGTCGCGGCACACCGACGAGAGGTCGCGCAGGACGCCCGCGGCATCGACCAGAGCGGGCCGCTCGGACCCGACCTCACCGTAGCGACAGAGCTTCATCGATTATCTCCTGATGGGGGGTGGTTCGAGTGGGAGGAAACCGGCCCGGCGGATGCCCTTTAGGCGAAGGCGGCGAGCCAGTCGCGGGCAAGGGCCACGTCGGCCGCCGTCAAATCATGACCGCAGGGTAGGACATGGTGGGTCGCTCCGGCGCCCTGGTCGGACAGACACCGCGCCAGATCGGCCCCGAGTGCCGGCGGCGCGATCAAGTCCGTCTCGCCCGAAACGACGACGGCGCGGCGACCAACGAGGACAGCGGACGCGATACCCGTCAGCGGTGGAACGGCGCGCAGTAGGATCGCGCCCGCCAGGAGGGCGGGATGCAGGAGCATGAGGGCAGCCGCGATGTTCGCTCCGTTCGAGAAACCGAGAGCGACAGGGCGCTCGAAGCCGTATCGGCCGCGGGCGGCCGCGACGAAGGCGGCGAGATCGTCGGCCCGTCGGACGACCTCGGATCGCTCGAAACACCCGTCCGGACGGCGGGCGAAGTGGCGCAGCTTGCCAGCTTCCGACACGGCCCCGCGGACGGCCAACATCGACGCGTTGGGAGCCGCTGCCCGGGCGAAGGGTACGAGTTCGTCTTCGTCGCCCCCGGTGCCGTGCAGGAGGAGAAGCGGCCACCGTCCGCCCTTCGACGGATGCCAGCTGTGGATCAAGGCGTCGAGGCTCACCGGCCGGCCTCCGGCTCGAAGGCGAGCCCGGAGGCGGCGGGAAGAGGTGTGGCTCGCGTGAAGGGACGTCGTGTCGCCAGGAGCAGCACGGCGATGCCCGTCAGCATCAGGCCCGTCATGAACCAAAGGCCGGGCGTCAGGCTCCCGGTCGCGTTCCGGATCCAGCCGAGCAGGAAGGGACTCACGAAGCCTCCCGTGAGGCCGAGGCAATTGATCAGCGCCAACCCGCCCGCAGCCGAGCGCTCGGGGAGATAGGCCATCGGGATGCCGTAGAAGATCGGCATTGCGCCGAACAGCGTCGCGGTCGCGACCGAGAGGAGAGCCAGGACGACGGGGAGGTTCGCGCCGGCGAGGGACGCCCCGATCAGTGCGCAGGCGCCGACACCGACGCACACGGCGTAGTGCCACCGCCGCTCCTGCCGCCGGTCCGAGCGCCGGGACAGCCACACCATGCCGATGCCGCCGACCGCATAAGGGATCACGGACCAGAGGCCGATCGCGGCGGCCCCTCGGATACCGGCGGCCTGCATCATCACGGGCATCCAGAAGGTGATCGCGTAGAGGCCGCAGACGAGGGTGAAATACGCCAGCGCCAGGACGTAGATCCGGGGATCGCGGAACGCCGCACCGAAGGCGTGGCCGCCGCCGGCCAGGTTTGCGTCCCGGTCGATCTCCGTCAGGAGGAGCGTCTTCTCGGACGGCGTCAGCCAGGGAGCATCCTGGGGCTTGTCGACGAGGACCCGGAGGGCGGCGAGCCCGAGGAGCACGGCCGGCATTCCTTCGAGGAGGAACATCCACTGCCAGCCCCTGAGCCCGAGGACACCCTGCATGCCTTCGAGGATGAAGCCCGACACGGGCGCCCCGATCACCCCGGCGAGCATGCTGCCGCTCAGGAAGATTGCGGTCACTTCCGCCCGGCGCCGGTTCGGATACCAGAGGGTCAGGTAGTACATCACCCCGGGTGCGAGGCCCGCCTCGAACGCGCCGAGGACAAGCCTCAAGGCATAGAACGAATGCGGGCCGGTGATGAACATGGTCGCCGAGGACGCGAGCCCCCAGAGGATCAGGATGCGCGCCAACGTTCGCCGGGCGCCGACGCGCTGCAGGACGATGTTGCTCGGGACCTCGCAGAGGAAATAGCTGACGAAGAACAGTCCGGCGGCGAGGCCGTAGACCGCGTCGTCGAAGCTCAGCTCCGCGCGCATGTGCAACTGTGCGTAGCCGATGTTCACCCGGTCGAGATAGGCGGCCACGTAGCAGGCGAAGAGGAACGGCAGCAGGCGCCACTGCAATTTGCGGTATAGGGCGGCGCGATTCACATCGTCCGACGCGAATGAACCGGCCGGCGGCCGGCCGAGCACGGGCAAATCACCTCCGGGCGTCACGTTCATTCCCTGTCCTCCCTGTTTGGCTTCCGGAACTTGCGTCCGGTTCGAGGGTGATTCGGGCGTAGACCCCCTCTGCGTTCGCCGTCAGAGACGTGCGAACCCGTCCTCGAGCGCGATATCGAGGGGGAGGAGGATGCGGACGACGCAGTTGTACCAAGCGACGGTCAGGACCAATTCCAGTCGCTCCTGCTCGTCCAGGACGCCGCACAGTTCGGCCCACAGGCCGTCATCGGCCCGACCGGTCCGCGTCACGTCTCGGGCGAAGCGCATGACGGCGCGTTCGGGAGCGGTGAATAGGTCGTCCGTCTCGAACGTCGCGAGCCGCTCCAGCTTGGCGTGGGGCAGCCCTGCCTTCACCGCCGAGTTCCAATGATGCGCGACCTCGTAATCGGCCCGCGTCTCCAGGCCGACGGTCAAGACGGCGAGTTCGCGCAGTTGCCGGTCGAGAAGCGTGCTGCGACGCAGCGACATCGCCATGGCGAGGACCCCGTCACAGAGGTCGGGCGCATTCGCGACGGCGAGGAAGACGTTCTCGACCGGCTGTCCGCGCAGCGCCTCCAGGCGGTCGAACAACCCCTGATGATCCGGTCCGACGCTGTCCCGGCTGGCATTGGCAATCCTCGGCAAGTCGAACTCCCGACCAGGGCGGTTGCACAGGGCGGCACCTCCGTCGGGGGGAGCGCGTCCAGGTCCGAAGCCGTATAGCGCGCCGGCTCGCATCGATATAATGATATCGACGCATTTAATTGATCGATGTCGTCGATCGAACGGGCAGACAGATGGAACTCCGTCACCTGCGCTACTTCGTGGCTCTGGCCGAGCACCTGAGCTTCACGCGGGCCGCGCGGCAGACGCACATCACGCAATCGACCCTGTCTCATCAGATCCGGCAACTCGAGGACGAGATCGGGCAACGCCTGTTCGACCGCGTCGGCAAGCGCGTGTTTCTCACGGAGGCGGGGCATAACCTGCTGCCCCGTGTCCTGCGTGCCCTAGGCGAACTGGACCAGGGCCTGCGGGCGCTCTCCCCCCAGGATCAGGTGCTGACGGGCCGGCTCAGGATCGCGGCCACGCATACCTTCAACATCAATCTCGTTCCCGCCTGCCTGACCGAGTTTCTCACCCGGAACCCGTCGACGCGTGTCGTCGTGGAGGAACTCGCCGCCGGCGTGATCGAGGAACGGCTCCTCGCCGGCGCGCTCGATCTCGGCATCTCCTACAGGCCGGAGCACCAGCAGGATCTGGCCTTCGAACCCCTCTACGACGAACCCCTGGACCTTGTGCTATCGCCCGACCACCGGTGGTCGACCCGGAAATGGGTGCGGATGGCGGAGCTCCACCATCAGCCTGTCGTGCTGCTCTCGCCGGAATTCACCACGCGTAGGCTGCTGGATGAATGCTTCCGGCAATGCGGCGCCGTCCCGCACTTGGTCGCGGAGATGAATACGATCGGCCCGATCCTCGGCCTCGTACGGCGGATGAACATCGCCGCGATCCTATCGAGGCAGGCCGTCCCGGAGGACGGGACGCTGCTGTCGGTGCCGCTGGAGACACCCACGCCCATGCGGAGCCCCGGCGTGCTGCTGCGCCGGAACGAGGTCCTGCCCCCACACGTCGCTTCCTTCCTGCACACGCTCCGTCGCGCCTGCGATGGGGCTTCCCCCCCGCAGCGACGATTGTGAATTCGGTATCCTCGCGGGGCGCGGGGCTCTTCGATGCGTCCGCGCGCCCCACGGCGGACGAGCCGGATCCGGATTGGAGCGAGATATGGCAACCAAGCAGGTGACCCTCACCTTCGACAACGGCCCCACGCCGCACGTGACGGACCGGGTCCTGGACATCCTCGACCGCGCCGGGATCAAGACCACCTTCTTCGTGATCGGCCAGAGGCTCGACGACCCCGCCGCGGCCGATCTGATGCGGGCCGCCCACGCGGCGGGGCACTGGATCGCGAATCACACCTTCACGCATTCGGTGGCGCTCGGCGACCGGACGGACCGGGACTATGCGCTCCGGGAGATCGAAGAGACGCAGCGCCGGATCGGCTCGCTCGCGAGACCCGAGAAGCTCTTCCGCCCATACGGGAACGACGGGCTGATCGGCCGGCACCTGTTGAGCCGGGCGGCGCTCGATCACCTTCTCGCCGAACACTACACGACGGTGACCTGGAACAGCGTTCCAGGCGACTGGAAGGACGCGGACGGCTGGGTTGAGACCGCGATCGCGCAGGTGCGGAAACTGGATTGGAGCGTCGTAGTCATCCACGACATCGAAGCGGGATGCCTTTCCCGGTTGCCCGAGCTGATCCGACGCCTGACGGATCTGGGGGCGACGTTCGAGCAGGCCCTTCCGCGGTCGGTGATCCTGACCGAAGCCGGACGGGCCGTGTCGATGTCTTCGGAATTCATCTCCGATTAATCGTCGCACTAGGTGTATGGTCCCGGGATGAGGTGTGACGGGTCGATCCTGAAGCGATTGGGTTCTTTCGTCCAGGCGTTCAAGATGAACTCAGTTGGTGTCAGGCCCCGCAGGGTCTTGAGCCTGCGAGCATGATTGTAGGCATCGACGAACAGGTGCAGATGCGTTCGAAGCTGGTCGTGGCTGTCGTAGTGGTAGCGCTTGACCGTCGCCTCCTTGATCGTGCGGTTCATCCGCTCGACCTGTCCGTTGGTCCAAGGATGGTTCACCTTGGTAAGCCGATGCTCGATGTCGTGCTCGTTGCAGACGCGGTCGAAGATGTGCTGGCTATCGTAGATGTCCTGTCGGCGTGATGTGAACTGAACGCCGTTGTCTGTGAGCACGGTGTGGATGCGGTAAGGCACCGCCTCGATGAAGTCGCGCAGGAACTGCGCCGCCTCCATCTTGCCGGCGCTCTCCACGAGCCGCACGAAGGCAAACTTGCTGGTTCGATCAATGGCTACGAACAGCCTGAGCTTACCTTCGGCCGTGCTCACCTCAGCGATGTCGACGTGCACATAGCCGATGGCGTAGGTCGCAAAGCGCTGCTTCTTGGGTTTGTTGCCGTCGATCTCGGGTAGTCGGCTGATGCCATGCCGTTCCAGGCAGCGATGCAGCGAGGATCGCGTCAGGTGCGGGATCGTCGGCTGCAAGCCGTAAAGGCAGTCGTCAAGCGGCAGCAGGGTGTGCCGGCGGAAAGCGACAATGATCGCTTCCTCCTCAACGGTGAGCACGGTGGAGCGCGGTTCCTTGGGTCCCATCCGGGCATCCGCTGTGCTCGTCCGTTTACGCCACTTCTGCACCGTCGTCGGACTGACGCCGTAGCGCTTGGCCAGCGACCTTACGCTCTCTTCACGTAGCTGGATCGCGCGACGGACTGCCTTGTATCTTTGAGTTGCCCGCTGGAGTGAAGCCAGTGAGGCTACAAGGTGAGGGTCAGCCCGTGTTTGCCTAGGGTTTTCTAAGCCCGCGACAGAGCAAGGTGCGGCCCTCACCGCCACAGTCCCGAACCCGGACAGCCGCTCGGGCCAGAGCCCGCATTTGCAAGGTAGGGTCATGGACGAACAACCCACCATCTTCGTCGGCATCGACGTGTCGAAGGATCGTCTCGACGTTCACCTCAGACCGTCGGACGAGGCATTCCATGTCCCGCGTAACACCTAAAGAGCTGGATGCTCTCGCGCGTCGGCTCAGTGGCTTACCTGTGGCCCTCATCGTCCTGGAGGCTACCGGTGGCTTCGAGGCGAGCGTCGCTGCAGCACTGGCCGCTGTCGGGCTGCCGCTTTGTATCGTCAACCCGCGTCAGATCCGCGACTTCGCCAGAGCGATGGGCCGGTTGGCGAAGACCGACACGCTCGACGCCGAGGTCATTGCCCTCTTCGCCGAACGCATCAGACCACCGGCCAGGCCCTTGCCGGAGCCGGAGAGACGGCACTTCGCCGAGTTCGTGAGCCGGCGGCGGCAGATCATCGGGATGATCTGCATGGAGACCAACCGTCGCGATCAAGCCGTGGACAAGCAGCTGACCCGGCGGCTCGACCGACACATCGGCTTCCTGGAGAAAGAACTCGCAGAACTCGACAGCGACATTGGACAAGCCATCAAGGCCTCTCCGGTCTGGTGCGAGACCGAGGCGCTGCTCAAGTCCGTGCCCGGGATCGGTGACGTGACCGCACGCACGCTTCTGGCCCAGTTGCCCGAGCTCGGCACCATCGGGCGCCACCAAATTGCGGCGCTCGTCGGCATCGCTCCCATCAACCGCGACTCCGGTCTGATGCGAGGTCGAAGATCCATCGCGGGTGGACGAACCTCGGTGCGGGGCGTGCTCTACATGGCCGCTCTGACCGCGATCCGGCGAGGCTCTCCTTTTCGGTCCTTCTACGAGCAGCTGACCCAGCGAGGTCGGCCGAAGAAGGTCGCCCTCGTCGCCGTGATGCGAAAGCTCCTGGTGACGCTCAACGCCATCGTTCGCGACCGCACGCCCTGGCGGTCGATCACCGCTTGACCTTCAACACAGCCGCTCCGTCGTGGTGGCGCTTCCATGGAGAACCTGGCCCATAGCGCATCCCTCGCAGCATGGTGGTCAACCGTACCACCACACCGCGGGATCAAACACCTAGCCCCCTGCGGGGGGGCGAGACAGTTTGGACACCGGTAGGAACGTGCGAGGGCATTCCCCACCAAAATCCTGATACGCGAAATCTTCTCGGCGACGATAACCGCTGGCGATCAAGCCCACTCGACATCCCTCGTGGATGGCGAATGAGCCTGTAGGATATAAGGCCTATGGCTGCGGATCTTGTCCGGACATCTCCTCCTGATACAGCCTCGCATCCTCCACGCGCTGTTTGAAGGCTTCCTCCCGATACCTCCCCAGGCTGAATACGAATGCCACGCACATTTCCATGCGATGTGCCGCGAGTGTCTTGCGGGCCTCTTCAAGGTCCGGGTATGGCCTGGAATAATCTCTGAATATTCCCCCCATACCTCTCATGCGTATCGTGTAAATGTTGGTTCCATCATCGTCGATGTTATCGATTATATGTGAGTAAGAGACCAAAAAATTAATGAAATCGGTTTCATCATCGGGTGTAGAGATTACAGGTTCATCCAAGGCGTGACCTTTGTCATTGATCATTTTGTATATGTTCCTTTAAAACTTTGTGTTCAGATTGGGCAAATTCGGACGCTTGGCGTTATTGTCTATCAGTCTAACTCGTGTCCAAACGTGGCACAGAATAATGATGCTCGCTTCGATATATGCTCTTGACTACTTGATGGAATTTTTCGGGAGTCAAGTCGTAAAATGATGCTTGGTTCGGATTTTTCGGGGGAAAACACGATTTGATCGTCCCGACGAATGACCGCATATGGAAAGCGTACATTGCGATCCGAGCGGCCGGGTTGGGTCATTTCCGGAACAACCGCTTCCCGATGCTGCGCCGCGAACGGATTGTCATCCTCGGAGAGATTGTTCGCAAAATGCGCGCTTATGGATCTGGCCGATCACATCGAAGCGTTGAGCGAGCGCCTTCACCGCTTGGACCGCGAGATTGTAGCCCGGTCACGGGAGAACGCGGATCTCCGGAGGTTGACGGCGATCCCTGGTCTCGGACCCATCTCGGCCGCGTCGCTGAAGGCCCTCGTCCCTGATCCGAGTGGGTTCGTCTCGGGACGGCACTTCGCAGCTTGGCTTGGTCTGACACCGCGCGCTCATTCCAGCGGAGGCAAGGAGGGTCTGGGCCGGATCTCGAAAATGGGCAATCCGACCTTGCGAACCTTGCCGATCCTGAGCGCGACCGTAATCCTGCGCCAAGCGCGCAATGGCGGCAAATCTCCGCCGTGGTTGCAGGCGCTCTTGTCGCGTCGTCCTCCGAAGGTCGCCGCCGTTGCGCTGGCCAACAAGACGGCGCGCATCGTCTGGGCCCTCCTTACAAAGGGTAGCCATCATCGGAAACCTGTTATCGCTACATCGAGCGCAATGGGCGCGTGACGGCAGAGACCAGACATAGCTGACCCGCGCCGGTGCCTGGCAGGGGCAGGGTGTGCAGCAGCAGCGATGAGACCCGACGGGACGTCACCCCGAAGTGAGACAGGCCTTCAAAGCCGATGCGCCTCCGAGCGCGCAGATATGATCTGCCACTCACCTCGCGGACTCCATCGAGGCCAGCCGGTCCATGACCGCGCCCAAAGGCCGGACATATGACTGCACCGTTTTCGGTGGGGGATCTGTTGCTGAGCGCTCTTGTCCGCAGGGCCGTTCCACATAGGGCTTCGAGCCATGTGGAGGATGCTGTCCTGGGACGAAAGAAGCATACGGCTGAAGAGAGTGTTGCCAAGCTTCGCCAAGTCGGTGTTCTAGGCTCGCAAGGACGCAAGGTCGCCGAAGCAATTCGATCCATCGAGGTGACCGAGGCCACGTATTTCCGCTGGCGGTCCGAATACGGTGGCCTGAAGGGTGATCAGGTCAAGCGGCTGAAGTCCCTGGAGACCGAGAATTAGCGCCTTCGTTGGGCGATCTCTGACCTGACCTTGGAGAAGCTGATCCTGAAGGAGGCGGTATCGGGAAACTTTTGAGCCCAGCTCGCCGCCGGGCTTGTGTCGACGACGTCGTTGCCGAGCACGGTGTGTCCGAACGCTTCGCATGCCGTGTCTTGGGTCAGTATCGCTCGACGCAGCGCAAATCCTCCGTCGTGGTCGAAGACGCCGGAGCGTCCCGACTACGACTGGTCGTACGATTTCGTTGAGCACCGCACGCACAACAGGCGCAAGTAACCGGATGCTGAACGTCATCGACGCGTTCACACGCGCGGGTCTGGCCATCCGGATCGCTCGTAAGCTTAAGGCGCTGGACGTGATCGACGTGCTCTCGGACCGGTTCAGCCTACGCGGGATACCCGTTCATATCCGCTCCGATAACGGGCCGGAGTTCATCGCCAAAGCCGTTCAGGACTGGATCGCAACGGTCGGATCGACGACCGCCTACATCGAGCCGAGCAGTCCATGTGAGAACGGGTACTACGAGAGCTTCAACGCGAAGCTGCGGGATGGACTCCTCAACGGCGAGATGTTCGACATCCTCAAGCAGGCCAGCGTCGTGATCGAGCAATGGCGGAGGCACTACAACGGCATCCGATTGCACGCGTCGCTCGGCTACCACCCGCCTCCCCCGGAGGTCGTCATTTGGCCAACGGAACCGAGCAGTTCAGGGCCGATCGCTCACCCCGCAATCGTCGCGCCCCGACGATGCACTAACGTCGAGCTTGGGCCACCGAATGAGGGCAGGCCAATGTCGCGACCGCCTCCCGCACAGCCAGCCAAGGACCAGTGGCATTGTAACTTATGTTATTGGCGACTCGAAGTCATGGTCCACGTCGCCCAATAACTGTGATGCATCTTCTAGCACCTCGAATTCTGCAGCTTTTATTAACTGACCAAGCTTAGGTTTTAGGCCCCGGAGCTTGGTATGCGATCAGTTTATACGTGTCTCACCCAGGCGCACGATCACGGGCTGATCCTGCTCGCTGCAGGCGTCTGCATCGTTGGCGTCTACGGCTCGTTTTCCGTCGCGACCCATGCGGCGCGTTCCGAAGGGCGCGCGGCTGCGGTTTGGGCGTGCGCTAGCATCATCGCCTCGGGCTGCACCGCCTGGGCCACTCACATGATCGGCCTGCTGGCTTTTCAGCCAGGCATGCCCGCGGCGTTCGATCCCTATCTGACCACCCTGTCGCTGATGGTCGCCATAGCGGGGATCGGGATCAGCGTCGCCCTGGCGATCGGCCAGCGCAGTCGTGCCTATCGCTTCCTGATCGGCATCCTCCTCGGCGCCAGCGTCGCCGCTCTGCACTACCTCGGCGAGGCATCCTACGTCGTCGCTGGCACAGTCGCCTGGGATCCGCACCTGTTGGCCCTGTCCATCCCCACGAGCCTGCTCGTATTCGGCACCGCCATGGTCGTTACGGGCGAGCGGCGCCGCGACCTCCGACGCGCTGGGGCGCCACTCCTGATCGCTGCCATCGCCATCCTGCATTTCTGCGGGATGGCCGCGATGACGCTCACCTTCGATCCGGCGCGCCTGCTGCCCCCCGAGGCCGTCCCGCCGGAGCTGATGGCGCCCGTGGTGGCGGGCGTATCGCTCGGCTTGCTGGCTCTGGCCTTGGTCGGGCTGCGCCTGACCCTGAATTTCCGCGCCCAGGTTCGGCGAGACCAGGAACGCTTGCGCGAATTGGCCAGCCTCGCGGTCGAGGGGCTAGCGGTCTGTGACGGGATGGTGATCACGACCGCGAACCGCAGCCTCGAGCGTCTTTCGGGCCTGGGCGCAGGCGCGCTGAACGGCCGCCACCTGTCCGAGCTGTTCCCCGGGCTCGACGTCACCACGATGCCTGAGCGCGAGGAGCGGGAGGCGGAGCTGATCGGCGCCGACGGGCAGCGCGTCCCGGTGCGCGTCCTGCGCAGCGACGTCCGACTGGGCGGCAAGCCGCAGACCGTGCTGGCCGTCCGCGACCAGCGGGAGCGCCTGCAAACCGAGTCCCGGATGCGCCTGCTGGCCTTTTCTGATGCGCTGACCAATCTGCCCAACCGGACCCGTTTCCACGAATTGGTCGCGCAGCACGCGGCGTCGTACCATGAGCACGGGCGTGCTTTCGCGATCCTCATGCTCGACCTCGACCGGTTCAAATTGGTCAACGACACGCTCGGTCACGGCCTTGGCGATACGCTCCTGCGAAAGACCGCCGAGCGCCTGAAATCAGCGCTCGGCGCGCATGACATCGTCGCACGCCTTGGCGGCGATGAGTTCGCGGTCCTTCAGGTCGACGTTGCGGGCTCCGAGGCCACCCATGCGCTGGCGACTCGCATCATCGATCTGATGGGCCGGCCGTTCCTGATCGACGGCATGCTCGTCAACGTCGGCGCATCGGTGGGCGCTGCGCTCGCCCCGATGGATGGCATCGATCCCGATCAGCTTCTGCGCAATGCCGACCTCGCGCTCTACAAGGCCAAGGCGGACGGCAAGGGTACGTTCCGGAGGTTCGAGCCCGCGCTGGACGCGCGAATGCAGGCCCGCCGCGGGTTGGAGGCCGATCTGCGGCGCGCCATCGCCGTTCAGGAGTTCGAGCTGTACTACCAACCGCTCGTCGACGCGCGCACCGGCCGCATTAACGCCGCCGAGGCGCTGGTGCGCTGGCATCATCCGGATCGTGGCCTGGTCTCGCCGGCCGACTTTATCCCGCTGGCCGAGGAAACCGGTCTGATCGGACCGTTGGGGCAATGGGTGCTGCGCACCGCCTGTGCCCAGGCGGCGCGTTGGCCGACGCATATCCGCGTGGCCGTGAACCTCTCGCCGGCCCAGTTCCGGGACGTGCGGCTCGCCGACACCGTGAAGGCTGCGCTTTCAGCCGGAGGCCTGAGCGCCGACCGGCTGGAACTCGAGATCACCGAGGGCGTGCTGCTGTCGGACGAGGAACGCACGCTCGCCACGCTGACCCGGTTGCGGGCAGCCGGCGTGAGCATCTCGATGGACGATTTCGGGACAGGCTATTCCTCGCTCAGCTATCTCCGCCGCTTCCCGTTCGACAAGATCAAGGTCGACCAGTCGTTCGTGCGCCAGCTCCCGTCCGATCCGGAGAGCGCCGCAATCGTGCGGGCGATCATCACCATGGGGACGTGCCTTGGGATGAGCATCACGGTGGAGGGTGTCGAAACGGCAGAGCAGTTCGCCTTCACGACCGCGGAAGGCTGCGATCAGGTGCAGGGCTACCACGTCAGCCGCCCGCTGCCGCTCGGCGAGTTCCTGTCGTTCGTTGATGCGCGCGAGGCTGCATGACACCGCCCGACGATACCGACCTGTTCCGCTTGGTCTATCGGAGCCGCAGTACGATCGCCGGGGACGCCGAGGCGGTGCAGCAAACCATCGACGCGGCGGTCGCCACCTCGCAGCGCCGCAACGTCCAGGCCGGCGTCACGGGTACGCTGATGTTCACCGGGCTGTTCTTCGTACAGGCCCTGGAGGGGTCGCCTGCGGCTGTGGAGGCGATCTTCGATCGGATCTGCTGCGACCTGCGCCATACCAGTCTCGAGGTCATCGAGTGCGGTCCGGTGCTGGAGCCGGGCTTTGGCAACGGTGCGATGACCTACCTCGTGCCGGACGCTGTCGCCGGGGCGCTGCTCGACCGTATGGGGGTTGAGGTCGAGCTCGCTGATGCCGCAGCAGCCGCGATGAGGCTTATGGCTGCCCTGGTTCGAACTGGACCTCGCGCCATCGAGCCGGTTCAGAACGTCGTAGCTGAATAAGTCCGAGCGCTCGTTCTGCGTTCGCCATGCCGGACTCCCGCAGACCCGCACCGTCTGTTCCGACCCAGTGCCAGCCCAGCTCACAGTGCGCTAACCGGATCCCGGCACCCTACACGGGCGCCGGTGCGATAGACGACCTCCCCCGCCAGCCCGTGATCGGATCGGGCCGCGCGTCCAGCAGGCTGACAGCGCTCCCCACGCCATCGACCTCCACCTCGGATGTCAGCCGATCGATCGCCGGCGTGAGGCTCGATGTCGTCAGACCCGGATCTCTTCAGCATGCAGGCCACCAGCCCGCAGGTGATCGGGGATGTCGGCGTGATCGTAGTATCCGGCCTCGTGGGCCATGGCGTCCAACGCGGCGATCGGGTCGGCGGCCGAGCCGGTCCAGAGGATCGTGCCGGTCGCGCCCTGACGGATCTGAAACACCTTCATCACCACACCTCCCACGCATGTCGAGCGGTCAAGCGTAGCGGCGTCTTCGACGTTCCTGGCCTACCTCAATCGGTCAGCGTTCCGGATGGGCAGCCCTTGCTCGCTTCCGGGCTATCTGAGCGTCCACCAGCGGCCGGCGCCCACCCGCACCAAGACCATCGGCGCGGCCCCAATCGCGGACGTGTTGGTCGCGTTATGCGGAACCGGAACTCGTCGGAGTCGAATCAGGGCCATGGGATCTTCCATCGGGTCCTGGTCGAGGCTTCACCGGCCGCAAACCCATGCTTGTAGCCGACCTTGTAGATGCCAGACAGGATCGCGGCGATGCAGGTCCCGATCACGATCTGGTCGAACAGCGACAGGGAGTCGAACCAGGCCCAAAACAGCATGCCGCTATACCTCGAACCCTGTATCGACGCGACGCATGAACCAGAGCGTCATCCGGTGACAGTCCCTGGCCCATTCCATTGCATGAGTACGACGCCAGAAGGTGATGATCTCGTGAACCGGCAACGAGCAGGGCTCCCGGTAGCGGAAGCGGTATCCGGCTCTCGACGCCTCGACCATGCCGCGGTCAGCCGGAGCCATCAGGTTGCATCCTCGCAAGCCGAGGCCGTGCTTGTGTCTTGGAGATAGCTCGGCAGGAGGCCAGGCGGGGCGGCTACAAAGGGGGCGCCTGACCGCGGCAACCCCTTGCTGGGCAACCCCGCTTCTGGTCGCATGGCTCAGTGGCTGCCTCGGCGTAGCTCGACCGGATGTCATCCGGTCTCGCCTCCACGTTGATCCCGAACCCCGCCGCGATGTGGCACGGGGCCAGCGAGAACATCTCCGAACGTGCCTCGCCGTGCCGCCACCGGACCCCGGCGCGATGGGCGACGGTGCGCGAATCGGCGCTCGACTTTTGCTTCGGCGCCGACGCCCACGGCGATCCGAGCCGCTGATGGCCGCCATGGACGCCTGCAATGCACGCTGGGGGCGTGGCTCAATGGTGCCGGCCCGTGCGGGACTGGTGGCCAAGCGGGAAGGGAACGCGACGTTCGAGATGCGCACCCAGCGCTACACCACCCAGGTGGGCGACCTGCCGATAGCCCACACCTGACTATGGCCCGAAGCGATGGTGTGAATGCAGCCTGGGAAGGACGTCAGCTTCACGGCTGCGTAAAACGGAGCCTGCCGGCGATTGTTTGCTGAGGTCGGTCGGCATACGTCGATCACGTCGGATCGCGATGGCGTCGCTGTCCTGCAGCCCTCCCAAGGGCGTTTCCTCTCAAGTCTTCGGGCCGCCCCTTCGGGCGTGGCCTTTTCGTATCTAAGCGTGGTCGAGGCGGTCGCCGGGATTTAGAGCGTCGTCGTCACCCGGCCTCGGCCAATTCATCGACACTGGAGGCGACGGTGAAGCCTTCACGATCGAATACAGTGTAGATCACCACCGCCGGCGCGACGTCGAGGCTGGCGATATGTGCGACAGCGGCCTCTCTAGCGCTCGCTACCGTCTCGTAGGGATCCGGCAGTTGATACATGCGCGTCTCTACCTCCTCATCGGATGAGGCAGGCTCGGCAATCGTGACTTCGATCGTGTAAGACATGCCCGTACGCCCCCTGGTTCAGTGAAAAACACCAAAAAACCATAGCAATAAAATGATCGGCAACGGTATTCCGATCAGCCATAGCAACCCACCGCGTAGCATGTCCGCCTCCGCTCGTTCGTCCAACTCGCTCGGTTCTCAGCGATTGCCAATCAGAAACGCACGAGAACCAGAAAGCGATGCGTGCCCTCAGAACGAAAGCTGGGGAGATTGCCGAATGCTGACCGAATAACCCGCAGACACCTCTTCCTGCCTGCACGCCCAAGCACTCCGGCGCGAGCAAGGGCCAGGCTGGCCTCGCATCCCCGTTCCCGGCCGGCATGCCGGCGCGCTCGCGATCTGGGCGGCAATCGGAGGCTCGCACGTCAGCAACACCAGGATCCTGGCGCGTGTGTTCTTGCGCAGCCGCGTGCCGGTGCGTTCCACGCACGCCGCTACTGCAACCTCCCGGTCCCGGCGTTCAGGCCCAGGCAGATGGCCAGCGCGAGCAGATCGCCGGCGGTGAGCCACACACCGCCATCCACGCGCCAATGTTCGAAATCGTCATCGGCCTCGACGGTGTGGCCGCGGGACGTGATGACGGCCACGGCCTCGGCGATCGGGTCCGAATCCTCGAGCATGCGCTATGCCGACGCCACGGTCATCCGGCGGCGCGCTTCAGCAAGGCGCTCGTCGTCCGCTACATCGGGCATGTCGGCCGCGACCTTCTCGACGATCTCGCGCGTCATCGCCTCGTCCAACCCAAGGCCGCGGGCGAACCCATCGAGGCGGCGCATCATATGCTGCGTTGCAGTCCGATCGGGCGGGGACGGCTCATCGCTCATCCCTGGACCGGGAAGCCCATGAGGACAGCGGTCATCACCATCGTGCGCCTCAGCCCCGGGGTGGTGGCCTCTTCCGCCAGCAGTTTCTTGGCCTGGGGGTGCATCTCGATCGCCTTGGCTACGTCGACCCGGTGACCGGACTTGAAGACGAACGGCTCGGCGTTGGCATCCGTCAGGTAGGCGGTCGTAGCCGCTGCGATCTCGTCGTCCGTCACCTCGGACTTGCGGCGCAGGTCGCCGACGCTGGGGATTTCTTTGGCCATGCGGTAGAGCTACAGCGCCCTGCCCGGGGCGTCCATCAGGCCGCCACTCGACGCCAGCTTGGCCGTATTAGGTTTCAGCCCCGATAGGGCGCATAGGGTCTCATCCCTCAGCGCAATCCCGTGCCCTGGGCCACGACACGGAGGCCGAGATGGCGCTCGAACTCAAGACCGGCAAAGCGCAGAGCGTCACGGCAGAGGACTTCAACGAGCGGGTGAAGCGCCTGCTCGCAAACAAGCCCGACCCGCAGAAGGCTGAGCCAAGGGGTAGAAGCTTCAAACCCAGCAAGCCCCCGACGAACACCTGAACAGCGACTACGTCGGCCGGGCGGCCATAACATCACGGCTCGCCCGGCCCGCGCGCACGCTCCCACCGCGTCCGCGGCTGGTGTGCGCCACATGATATCGTCGAGATCCCGTCGCCACGTGACCACGTTACAACGTGGCAGCGCGATAACGTTGTCACCTCCTGCGCGACGGTCTACTTTCCGATAAAAATCCATTTTAGGACCTCAGAAGACTACATGCCATCAACGCCTCCTCGCCTCTCATTCTCACACGCCGGGCAGGACTTCATCGTCAAGGCGCGGCCGGTCGCGGACGGCATCGAGGTTCGCGGCTTCTGGCATGCCCGTTCACGGGGTCGGACGCGGTTCTTCGTCGTCGTGCCGTCTGAGGCCATCCAGAAGGCCCAACGGCCTGACTGGGCCGATCCGGTACAAGCCGCATTGAAGCTCGTGCGGACCCGGATCGTCACGGCGCTCGACGAAGGCGAGCCGCTCGTCGAGGAAACCCAGCCGTGAGAACCGACATCGCCCTCCCGTCACCGATTGGCCTGCAAGCCTTCGCCGACAGGGCCAGAGGGTATGCCGGTCGGCGGACGATCCGACCTCGCCACTGCACATCCTGGAGCACGCGGTCCATCCCGGGTCAGCTGACCTGATCCTGCCGGCCTTCGGCTGCGCCGACGCGGGCGTATCGCTGGCGGGAAACACGCCGCGGGTGCTCCTCGACCCGGCGACCGGACTTGAAGACGAACGGCTCGGCGTTGCGCTCGGCCTGTTTGTGGGCAAGCAGGCCGGGGGGGCGGGCTCGCCCCCGCTGCCGTGAGGCTCGGGCTGGCGCAGCGCCCCGCCCATACCGGATGGTGGGGGGTCTACGGCGTTACGCTCCTCTGCGGCGTCGGCTTCACCGTGAGCCTGTTCATCGGTCTGCGCGCCTGCGCAAAGGCGCCCGGGCTTGAGGCCGAGACCCAGGTCGGCGTGCTGATCGGCTTGCTGGCCTGCATGGCCCCCGGGGCGCTGGTGCTGCGGTTCGCCCCGGCCGGCCCGGCCCGGACCTCAGCCAGCGCCCAGCCGCTGCACCCGGCCGCATCAGCCTTCCTCGACCTCCCAGAACCGCGTGAAGCATCGTGCCGCCTCAGTTCCCAGGGCGCCGTCCCGGCGCCATCGACGGCCGTCTGTCCGATATCATCCTCGCCCTGACGGGGGTTCTACTCCTCGGGATGGGTGCCGTGATGGTGCTGTCGTGGCTTTTGGGGGATGAAGCGGGCGCCGTGGCCGGGTACGGCATCACGCGGGATTTCTGAGATCCACCCCTTACGGCCCTTCAACCAATGACGACGTTCACCGCGACGCTGCGCGAGCTCTACGAGGAGGACACCGGACGCGCACATCGCTTCCGCTACGGCCTGCTCGTCTTCGACGTCGCGACCATCGTCTTCGTGGTCGTCACCTCGTTCCTGCCGCTAAGCCCCTGGATCGTTGCCAGCGACGTGGCGCTTGGCCTGTGCGTACTGCTGGACTTCGCGGCCCGTCTGTTCATCAGCCCAGCGCCGCTGCGCGAGTTCCGGCACCTCAGCACCTGGACGGACGTGGTGGCGGTGGCCTCGTTCCTCGCCCCCGTGCTGGTCGAGGGCGTCGGCTTCCTGCGCATCCTGCGGACCTTGCGCCTGCTGCGGACCTACCACCTCTTGGAGCGGCTGCGGCAGGACAGCGACCTGTTCCGCCGCAACGAGGACGCGATCCTGGCCGCGACCAACCTCGTGGTCTTCGTGTTCACGATGACCGGCATCGTCTACGCCACGCAGCACGGCTCCAACCCGGCCATCCAGACGCCGGTCGACGCGCTGTACTTCACGGTGACCTCGCTGACGACGACGGGCTACGGCGACATTACCCTGCCGGGGCCGACCGGCCGGCTGTTGTCGGTCTTCGTGATGATCTGCGGCGTGACGCTGTTCTTCCGCCTCGCGCAGGTGGTGTTCCGCCCCTACAAGGTTCGCTTCCCCTGCAACGCATGCGGGCTGCAGCGCCATGAGCCGGACGCCGTGCACTGCAAGGCCTGCGGCACCCTCCTCAACATCCCCGACGAGGGTGCCTACTAGGGGCGAGATCTGGGTTCTTACGCACTTTTGGTGCTGAGCGGTGGTTTGGATGTTGATTCGCATGTTGGCCCGAGGGCAGTGCGATGCCGATCTCGAGCCCGTCCATGCCGTCGGTCCCGGACGGCCTGCACGTCGATGGTCTGACGCTGGACACGTCCGGGTTGCTGATCACCGCCCGAACCACGGCAACCCAAGCCTGCTGTCGGGGCTGCGGGCGTGCTTCGTCGCGGGTGCACAGCAGGTGTTGACGGACGTTCGACGACCTGCCCTGGCGGGACTCATCGGTGACGTTGCGGGTGCAGGTGCGCCGCTTCCGCTGCGGCCATTGCCGGGGGCGGATCTTTGCCGAACGCGTGCCGGGGCTGGGTGCGCGCAAGGCGCGCCGCAGCGACCGGTTGGCCAAGGCACAGACCGACATCGGCATGGTGCTGGGTGGTGAGGCCGGCGCAAGTTGTTGTGGCGGCTGGGGATGCCTGTCAGCGGCGACACCGGCCTGCGCCTGATCCGTCGTCGCGGGACCATACCGTCTCCGCCGCCGCGGGTCATCGGCATCGGCGATTGGGCGTGGCGGCGCGGCCGGTCCTACGGCACCATCGTGTGCGACTTGGAGCTGCGGCACGTCATCGATCTGTTGCCCGGCCGCTCGTCGGCACCGGTGCGGGACTGGCTCACCGCCCATCCGAGCGTGACCGTCGTCAGCCGTGACCGTTCGGGACCCTGCGCCGAGGCCGCGCGCACGGGAGCACCGACGGCGACGCCGGTCGCGGATCGCTGGCACTGCTCGTCAACGCTTCCGAGGCCCTGCGCGGCGTCGTCGAGCGGCACCAGTCCGAGATCCGAGGCATGGCGCACCGCGCCGTGCACGACCCCGATATACGCGCCTTCGCCGACCACCTGCGCCAGAACGATCCCACCGGACTGACGCCCTAGCTGGAAGCTGCAGCCGCGACCGATCTCGGCGGCTTCGTCACCGGGCTCCGGCAGGACGAGCCAGCCGTGCGCGCCGCCATCGTCGAGCTTCGGAGCACCGGCCCCGTCGAGGGGCAGGTCAACCGCCTCAAGGTGATCAAGCGGATCACGTACGGTCGCGCCGGTTTCAATCTCCAACGCCAACGCGACCTGCATGCTGCATGAGCCAGGATCGGCAAAGCTTAATCGGATGCCAAACCTTAAGCACCGAACGTGTGGAAGAATTACGCTTCGACAACGATCCACAGTCCAGCCGGGCCGAAGCGATCCGATTGGGCCCTGCTTCAACGCGGGTCGCTCCCGAGCCACCGGCGCTTCGACTGATCCAGATGCACGTGCATCAGGGCCTGGGCGAGCAGCGGATCCCCGACCTCGAGCGCAGACAGGATGGCCTCGTGCTCGGCCAAGGCGAGGGTCCAGGCGGTGACCGTCTCGAAGCGGTTGCGGAACTCGGTCGAGATCGGGCTGTGCCGCCCGTCGAAGAGTTCGCCGACGATGCGGGCTAGCACGCTATTGCCCGACTGCGCCGCGATCGTCGTGTGGAAAAGCCGGTCATGGTCGAGCGGCTTGCTCCCCTGCGCGATCGTCTCGCGCATCCCATCGACAGTCCGGCGCAGGATACTCACCGCCCCCTGCGTCATCCGGGGAACCGCCAGGACGACCACGGCGCCCTCGATGACCGCGCGGGCCTGCATGAGCTCGACTGGGCTATCGCCGATGATAGCGGCCCGGGGAGGGCGCGTCTCGCCGGAGGTCAGGACGTAGAGGCCCGAGCCCATCCGGATCTCGATCGTCCCCTCAATCTCCAGCGCGATCAACGCTTCCCGCAAGGACGGACGCGACACGCCGAGTTGCTGCGCCAGTTCGCGCTCGGCCGGAAGCCGATCCCCGGGTGCGAATGCACCATCCTGGATCAGGATGCGGATCTGGTCGGCGACCTGCTGGTAGAGCCTGCGCTCGTTCGTGCGAGGAGAAGGCAACTCATGTCCCATGACTGGCCTGACCAAATCTGCGCGCCCCAACGCCGCTTATGGGTTGCGGACTGAAAAAGCCATTCGACCTAGGGCTGTTTTGTGTCGATGTCCCACCATCCTTAATCCATGTCGCCGAAATTGGACTGACCAATTTTGGTGAAGCGCTATCGATCGGGCCTGTAACGAGTCTGCCCCCGAGAGCAGGCCGACGCCCACAGGGAGGGTTGCCGTGGTTTTCGACGGCGGATCGCACGTGCTTGAGCGCGAGGGGCGCGACGAGACGGACGCGCCGCCAGCGCGGGACCGGTCGACCGGTCCCGACGCGGTCATCCTGGCCCTTCACCAGATCGGCAAGACATTCGCCGGGGTCGTAGCGCTCGCGGATGTGAGCTTCGATCTCCGTCGCGGCGAGGTACATGCCGTCTGCGGAGAGAACGGTGCTGGGAAGTCGACGCTAATGAAGATCATCAGCGGCGTCTACACGCCGACGACCGGACGGATCCTCTACAAAGGAGTAGAGCGGCACTTCTCCTCGCCGCTGCAGGCCGAGAAGGCCGGGATCGCGATGATCCACCAGGAGCTGAACCTGGTGCCTCACCTGTCGGTGGCGGAGAACATCTACTTAGCTCGCGAGCCGCGGCGGGGGTTCTTGATCGACCGGGCCAAGCTTCGGGCCGATGCGCGGCGCTGCCTCGACCTGACCGGTATTTTGGACCGAGCCGATTGAGAGTGCCTACCGCGGACATGCGGCGAGCGAGGGACAATCTGGTTAACGGTCGGTGTCTACAGGACCGTATCGCGACCAGGCGCATGCGACCGCACGCTCCATTGGAAGCGCTAAGCCGTGAATGGGGAGGCGGTGAGGCCGCCCCATTCGAGGGACGTTCAGCGGTTGCCAGGCGTTCCGCTGGTCCCGCTTGGCTTCGAGCCTGACCCAGCGTCGTTGGCCCCCGTGCTGTTCGTCGTGCCGGAGCGGCTCATCCCGCCAGTTGAAGGGCCGCTGCCGGCCGCACCCGGGGATGAGCCTGAGCCCGCATCGTTCGGGCCGGTACTGTTCGCGGTTCCTGAACGGCTTGAGCCGCCAGCTCCACTTTCAGCAGCGAAGGCTGTGCTTCCGAGGGCGAGAATGGCTGCAACAACAAGCAGTGATGCCTTCATTAGCGTTCTCCCGTTGACCCGCCTCCCGAGTGCTTCGGGACCCTTGGGCGGTACTAGGGTAATCGTGCTCCCGTGAAGCTGTTCCTCGACGGGATGGTAGCTGCCGGAAGGCTTCGTCAACCCTTCGTGGCTCCCGACGAGAAGCCTTCGTGAAAGCTCGGATCGTTCCCGCCGCCGGGCTGAACGGCATCCGTAAAGTCACGGTTAGCTATCCCGGGAGAGCAAGCGGAACGGCAAGCTTGGCCGTCGGTTCCACCGACATGGAACACTACAGATCCACCCTCGCCACCACCGCGATTGCTGCCTTTGGGCTGCTCGCCGCCGCCCATGTCCTACATCCGGGCAACGACGAGAGGCCGGAGCGCACGGTGCGGGTTGTCATGGTCGCCAATGAAACGGCGGCCGGGCCGACGATCTGGGCCGATCCTCCGCGTAGGCTACACGGCAGTGAGCCTGCTGCGTTGATGGCGGACAGCGGCGCGCTGTTGGCCCGTCGCCCAACGATGCCCCTGCCGCCGGGGGTGGGGACATTGCCCAGGCTTTCGAGCACCTTGATACATCCAGCTGCCCAAAGTGGGACCGCCGACGGCGATCCGATCGGTGACCTGATCCGCAATCTCGACCGCGATCAGGATAGCTGACGGCTTTCTCGACCGTATCTCGGGCGTAGGGTCCACCGAATGGATCCCCCATCGCCTTCCGCTGGAACAGCGTGCGTCGGCGTCGGCGTTGGTGCTCCGGTCTGTCGCGGATCATGTGGCCGCGATGGCAGAAGGCTGCGCGGTTGGCGTCCGCGTTGTCGGCCGTGTCGTGATCCCGGTGGGCGGCTGCCGGGACGACACGGGTTCGGCGGTCGCGGCCGAGGATACCAGCGCCAGACCTGACCCGGATCCTACGGCCCCAGTCATCGCGCCGGCGGCCGGGTGTAGCATCCCGCCGACGCCCATCGCCGAGGTGGTAGACTATCGGCCCGTGCGGTCGCCCGCAGCGCTCACAGCGGCCCTGCGCCCGACCAAAGCGGATTGCCATCGACAGCTCGCGCCGGTCGAGCGGGTAGAGTGAGCGGTGCTCGGGCCGGATCGGCCTGGTGGCGGCATTGTGCCACCAGGTGTGAAGGAAGCGTCGCGGTAGGAAAGCCCCTACCTACCGCTCATGAACCTGTCCGACGTCGAAGTCTGGGCGTTCCTCACCATCGCCATCCTCGGCCTGTTCGTGCCGGTGATCATCGTGTGGTGGAAGGACCGCCCGATCCTGCCGGTCGCGGTGCTGAGCCTCGCGTTTTGGCCCGGCGCTCTGATCCTGGCGCTGCGGTTGCGACGGCGTCAGGATCTGTAACGTCAATCAGCGTCGGTGCCTGAACGATACCGACCGCGGGGATGTTTGCTCCTGGGCTGATCGAACCGATCGGTCTGGAGGAACGTCCATGTCGATCAAGACAATCGCTCTCGCTGCCGCGCTCACCGTCGCGATGGCAGGAGCAGCGATGGCGCAGACACCCGCCGGGGGCGGTAGCGCCGAAGGCAACATGAATAACCCGGGCAGCGTGAAGAGCTCGTCCCAGAAGCGGATGGGTGGCCAGACCGGCATGATGGGGCGGCGACACATGACCCGTCACCGGCATCATCACATGCGCCGCGCCCGCATGTGATTCCATGGTTCAGCCCCGCGGCTGCAAAACTGCGGGGCTCCTTCCCATCAGACGGGGCGACCGGCCACCTTCGCGGCTGACCCGTCTGCGATCTGTGCCTCGAGCTGTGCCCGGAAGTCGGCGATCCCCAGCACCTGCATCGTGCGCCCGTCCTTGTCGAGGAACTCGTAGAGCGCGTCTTCGATGTTGCGGTTGCTGAAGAAGACGATCGCATCCCGATCTCCGCCGCCCTCCTCGTGAGGTTCGCCATGGGCGGGCCCGGAGACGAAGCTGCCGCTGGGGCGGATCTCCTTCAGCGCACCGTTCGGGCGGTAGAACCGCAGTTCGCCCTGCATGACCAGCGTGACGTAAGGGCAGTGATGCCGGTGCAGCATCACCCGCTGGTTGGCGGCAAACTTGAAGAGCACGTCGACAATCCGGTTCTCCTCGTCGACCTTGTAGACGAAGAAGGCGATGTGATCGAGCCAATCCAGGGTGCGCCACGTGATGTTGGTCTGGTCGAAGCTGTGCCGATCCACGTATTTTCCTCCGTATTGTTTTATACGGAGCGATAAACGTAGCTATATCGCTTATGAGCCCCGCTAAATGCGGAGACTGGGACTTCCGTATCGCTGGGTCAAACTCGTCCGGTGCAGGTCTGCTACCCAGGGCGATACTCGCCACCGACCGGATCCACGAAAGCCTTCCTCAGGAACAGCAGCGGCCGCATCTGGAGGCGAGGACCGGAATTGTTGGCCGTATCATGCTCCCGAGGTGCAGCGGCCGGCATGACATGTGTCCGGCGGGCGCGGCCGGATCGGCATGGTGTGGCGTGAAGCCCCCAAGTGAAGTGCCACCTTGCAGTGAGCCTCACAATCCAAGCTGTGACTTGCGGGTCACAGTTCGCGGGCGCCGCCGCTGCATGATGCAACCAAATCGCAACCTAGTAGTTACGGCGCATGACGCAGTACATTGCGAAATACTTAGCGCGCACAAAGCCGCTTCATAAATGGTTTACTACGCCGTCTTGCTTCATCGGCGACAAGTGTGTCCGTAAAACTACAGCTATTTGGCTCATGGGCCGGTAGCCTTACCGTCAGATAGAAATCCCGGACCCAACACGATGACCAAGCTTCTCGCCTCCCTGGCCGCCTTCACCGCCCTGACCGGCGCCGCCTCGGCCGCCGACCTGCCGCGCCGCGCCGCCCCGCCGCCCGTGTTCACCCCGGTGCCGGTGTTCACCTGGACCGGCTTCTACGCGGGTTTCAACGCCGGCTACGCCTTCGACGCCAGCAGCCGCTCGAACAACTCCACCTTCGGCGTCCCGGCCCCGTTCGCCGTTCCCGGCACCACCGCCACCTTCCGCAACCGCAGCCAGGACGGCTTCTCCGGCGGCGCGCAGATCGGCTACAACGTCCAGTTCACCCCGGGTTCGGGCGTGGTCGTCGGCATCGAGGCCGACGCCCAGTACCTCGACTTCGGCCGTAGCCGGAACAACGCCTTCGTGAACGGCGCCGTCGCCCCGGGCTTCTACGTCACCGACCCGCGCGGCCTGTCGAGCCTCGACTACTTCGGCACCGTGCGCGGCCGCCTCGGCTACGCCTTCGACCGCACCCTCGTGTACGGCACCGGCGGCTTCGCCTACGGCTCGGGCAGCGCCGACCGCTCGTTCGGCGGCTACGCCGGCAACGACAGCTTCCGCACCGGCTACGCCGTCGGCGGCGGTGTCGAGTTCGCCCTCCCCACCGAGTCGTTCCTGAACTTCTTCCGGTCCTCGGCCGTGACGTTCAAGATCGAAGGTCTGTACGTCAACCTGGAGCGCGGCAACCGCAACCAGGGCGCCCTGGTCGTCAACGCCGCCAACCTCGTCCCGGTGGCCTACAGCGCCATCGGTCGTCGCGACGACGAGTTCGCCGTCGTCCGCGCCGGCCTGAACTACAAGTTCGGCTCGTACTAGTATCGGATCGCGCTCCTCACGGCCTCAACGCCGGGAGATGTGGCCGGTGGGCGAGAGGTGTTGGTCCTCCTCCTCGCTCCCCGCCGCGGAAGGCGCCGGCAACTTGTCGGCCTCCGGATCCCCAGCCCGATCAATCTGGCCGCGAGGTCGGCAACACCCTGGGAGCACCCGCTCCTGGGGTGTTTTTCATTTCTGTTTCGGCCTGGCGCGCTGATCCCGACGCTGCGTTTGCAACGCTGTCACGATCCGTCACTTCAATCCGTGTGGGAGCCTGAACCGCGATGGGGACGGGCCCCCGGGCTGACTGGATCAGACGTCTTCACAGTGTGGTCATGCTCACGCCTTTCCCGGGCTCATCGCCGGTCACGATTTCGGCTCCCGGGTCGCGGGCTTCTGCGCCCTGGCCCGGCCCGACGTGTTCGGATCGGTCGTCCTGATGAGCGCGCCGTTTGCGAGGGCGCCCACCCGCGACGCCCTCGCGGACAGTCCGCGACCGCCCGCGCAGGATCCGATCCACGCCGCTTTGACCGGTCTGCCGCGCCCGCGCGACGAGCACCATCACCGGGACTTCGCCTCCCCGGCCGCGGCGCCCGACATGGCCGGCAGCCCGACACAGGGCGCCGCGTTCCTGCGCGCCGACTTCCATCACAAGAGCGCCGACCGGCCGGGCAACCCGCCGCATCGGTGCGCTGCGTGGCCCCATGGGTCTGGGCATCGCTGCGATTCCCCCGCATGTCTCGCGCCCGAGAGGTTCGTCGCGCGCCTCCTCCTAACCCGCAGTCACCAACACAACAGGATTTCCCATGGCTGGCCTCAAGGACAAGCGTGGCTTCATCGATAAGGACCGGCTCGATCTGTCGGAACGCAAGGCCGTCGAGTTCTGGATGAAGCGCTGGGGCGTCACCCAGGACCAGCTGACGGCGGCGCATCGGAAGGTCGGCCGGATGACGAAGGACATCGCCGCGGAGCTGGGCAAGAAGCGGTAGGCGCATCTGCGCCCCGACGGGGCAGCGCGTCAGGTCGGGGCGCCGATCGTGAGTTGGAGGCAGCATCCGGCTTCGTAAGCGCGATCCCGCGGGACAAGCGCGACGGCGGCCTACAGGTTCGGGTGCAGCCCACGCACCGGGCTCGCCGCCTCCAGCAGCGCGGCGACGTGCAGGATCGTCGATTCGGCCTGCCAGCTGCCGACGACCTGGACGTTGATCGGCAGTCCCTCGCCGCTCGTCCCGAACCGCATCGACAGGCCGGGCAGGCCGGTGACGTTCAGCGGCACGGTCGCGCCCTGGAGGTAGGTGGCGTCGACGGTCTGCCCGTTGATAACGAAGTGCGTGACGCCGTGCTTGTGGGCCGGGATCGGCAGGACCGGGGTGATCAGCGCGTCGTAGCGCCGGAAGTAGTCGGCGTAGCCGTCCCGCAGCCGCTCCGCCGCCTGCTCGGCCGCGATGTAGTCGTCCATCGACGAGTCCGGGAGCGCCA
This sequence comes from Methylobacterium sp. CM6246, assembly GCF_054818005.1. Classification (NCBI taxonomy): domain Bacteria; kingdom Pseudomonadati; phylum Pseudomonadota; class Alphaproteobacteria; order Hyphomicrobiales; family Methylobacteriaceae; genus Methylobacterium; species Methylobacterium sp. CM6246. The sequence continues at coordinate 292,939 of NZ_JBTXKY010000001.1, read as the reverse complement.
GCATGGTCCTGGCCATGGTGTAGATCTCGTCCCGGCTCCGGCCCTCCGTCGCCTCCCGGAAGGCCGGCTTCATCTCCATGACGTGCAGCGTGTTGAAGACGTCGAGGGCGAAGTCACGCTCCAGCGCCGGGATGCGCACGGCCTCCACGACGCAGCCCGCGGCCTTGAGGGCCTCGGCCGCCGCCCGGACGGTGGCGGCGACCTCGGGATCGATTGGGCCGAAGCCCGGCTCGACCAGCCAGCCCACCCGGAGCGGACGGCCGGGCGCGGAGCCCAGGCCGGCATCGGCGGCGACGGTGCGGGACGCGTAGCCGTCCTCGCCGTCGGGACCGGACAGGAGCGAGAAGGCCAGCGCGAGGTCCCGGATGGAGCGGGCCATCGGGCCGACATGCCAGAAGCGCCGCGGCGCGCGCGGCCAGATCCCCGTCATCGGCACCCGCCCGTGGGTCGGCTTCAGCGAGACGATCCCGGTCTGCGCGGCCGGGCCCCGGACCGAGATGGCGAGGTCGGTGCCGAGGCCCAGCGGCGACATACCCGCCGCGATGGCCGCCGACTCGCCCCCGCTCGACCCGCCGGGCGTCCGCTCGAGGTCCCAGGGGTTGTTCGAGCGACCGGAGAGCAGGTTGTCGCTCTCGATCCAGTATGAGAATTCCGGCAGGTTGGTCTTGGCCAGCAGGATCGCCCCGGCGGCCTTGAGGCGGGCGACGCTCGTGGCGTCCGCGGTGGGGATGCGGCCCCGGAAGATCGGCGACCCGCGCTGGGTCGGGACGCCGGCGGTGTCGATCGAATCCTTGACGGTGAACGGCACCCCGTGCAGGGGCCCGATCTCGCCCCCGGCCAGGATCGCGGCTTCGGCCGCGCGGGCGCCCTCGAGCGCCCGCTCCGCCACGGTGACGATGGCGTTGACCTTGGGATCGACGGCCGCGATGCGGTCGAGGTGGGCCTGCATGACCTCCACCGGCGAGACCTGGCGGGTGCGGATCAGCGCGGCGAGCTGGGTCGCGTCCGAGAAGACGATATCGTTTGTCATGGGCCGGTGTCCTTCGCGATGGATGTCGAGGGGGGAGGCTTCTGCCGACGTGCGGACCTCAGTCGGGCCGGCGGCGTCGCCCCGGGGCCGGTCGCCGCCCGCGCGGATGCGCGGGCGGACGGTGTCCGGGGACGGAGGGCGGTGTCGTCAGCCGTTCGCGAGATGCGCGAGGAGACGCTCGGCGGCCGGCCCGGACGAGGCCGGGTTCTGGCCGGTGATGAGCAGGCCGTCGGCCACCACGTACGGCGCCCAGTCGCCGGCCTTGGAGAACCGGCCGCCGTTCCGGCGCAGCGCATCCTCGACCAGGAGGGGAACGACCTCGGTGAGGCCGACCGCCTCCTCCTCGGTGTTCGTGAACCCGGTGACGGCCTTGCCCTGGACGAGCGGCGTCCCGTCGGGGGCCTTCGCGTGGCGCAGGACGCCGGGGGCATGGCAGACGAGGGTGGCGGGCTTGCCGGCCGCCAGCGTCGTCTCGATCAGCCTGATCGAGACGGGGTCCTCGGCGAGGTCCCAAAGCGGACCGTGGCCGCCCGGATAGAACACGGCGTCGAACCCGTCATGGGAGACGGCATCGAGCCGGGTCGTGGTCTCGAGCGCCGCCAGCGCTTCCTCGTCCGCCTCGAACCGGCGCGTCGCGTCGGTCTGCGAACCCGGCTCGCTGCTCTTCGGGTCCAGCGGCGGCCGTCCGCCCCGGGGCGAGGCCAGCACGATCTCGGCGCCGGCATCCTTGAACACGTAGTAGGGCGCGGCGAGCTCTTCCAGCCAGAAACCGGTTTTGCGGCTGGTGTCGCCGAGCTGATCGTGGGAGGTCAGCACCATCAGGATCTTCATCGTCGTTCTCCGTGATCGTTCAGGTCGAAGGGAAGCTTCCGGCAGCCGATCGATCGATCGGCCGGGATTTCACATGGCATGGGGGACGCCGAGGCGGCGTCAGTGCGCCTTCGACGGATCGTCCGCGCGCTGCTCTTGCGCGGATCCCGTCTCGGCCGGCCGAACCTGCGGGTTCACGCGGCGGCCGTCGTCGAGCCTGCTGCCGGCCATGCGGACTGCGCCGATGGTCTCCAGGGTGATCCGCTCCTGCGCCATGGCCGCGGAGGTGCCGAGCAGGGCGGCGCTCATCAACCCGGCGGTGACGAGGGCGGGGACGGCTGCAGTCTTCGTTCCGTGGGGCATGAGCTCGCTCCTTGCGTGGTGTCCTCGCCTCCGCCAGTTCGGGGAGGCTTCATCGTTTACTTGAGTAGACCAGTCGTCTAGTAGTTCGACACGAGCAGGCACGGTTCGACCGCCCGCGCCGTACCTCGGGCTCGCGTCAGGCGAGTCCGAGGATCTGTCGCGTCGTCGTCATCGCGGCCTCGAACGGCGCGTCGGTCCGCACGATCTTCGCCATCAGGCTCGCGCCGAGCCACACGTGATAGAGCGCCTCGGCGGTGGCGTGGGGCGTGCCCTCCACCTTCAAGGAGCCCTCCGCGGCCCCCGCCTCGATCGCCCGCGCCAGCCGTTCGATGATCCCGGCGGTCCCGCCCTTGAGGGCGAGCCGCATGGCCTCGGACAGGTCCGAGACTTCCGCGGCGAGCTTCACCGCCAGGCACTTGCGCTGATAATCGACGCTGCCCTGCGTCGCCTGCCATTTGCGCCAGTAGTTCATCAGGCGCTCGGCGTGGTCCAAGCCGGGCTCGGCGAGCGTCGCATCCAGAGCGGCGAGATACCCCTCGAAGTAATCGGCCAGGAGCGCCTCGCCGAAAGCCTCCTTCGAGCCGAAGTAGTGGTAGAACGATCCCTTCGGGACCCCGGCCGAAGCCAGGATCTCGTTGAGCCCGACCCCGGAAAACCCCTTCGCGCCCACCAGGCCGTAGGCGGTGTCGAGAATCTCCTGCCGGGTGTCGGTATGCGTGTTGAGGCGTGCCATGACGCTGAGATAGCCCTGATTAGACCGGTCGTCTAGTACCTGGCCCCTTCTTTTTTCGCCAAGGCTTCGAAAGCCTCCCGGCGAAGCGAATCCGTGGCGGGGCCGCGCTGGCGCAGCACCACGGACCTCTGGTCGGCGCTGGTCCGTCTGCACGAGCCGGCCTCAACCTGTGCGACCAAGGCCGCCGGGCAAGGGGGCCGGGCAAGGGGGAGGCGGGTCGAAAGACGTGCGCCTCACGCGCCGCGACAGCCCGCCTAGCGGCTCCCGCCCCGTACCCGGCGACCCACGACGATCGCCGCGGTCGCGATGCCGACGAGCAGGAGCATCGGGTGGAGCCCGGTTCGTGCCGAGGCCCGGTTCAAAGCAACTTCCACACCGCCGGCGATATTGACGACGGCCGGCACCACGCGCGTATCCAGGAACATCTTCGGGGCACTGGGTCCCGAAGGTTTCCTCAGCATGTAGTCGTATCCAACGGTCATATTAACCTCTGTTATAAACATAAGATATGGGTGGGTATTATTCGCAAGTGTGTGCGGTTTTCGGGAAACACGGATCGACGGCAGGTGTTTCCTTGTCATTCAGGTTCGGAGTGCGCCTCTTGGAAAAGCCGACGTTCAAGCCCTACCGACGTCCCTCCGGCGGATGGGGATCGGCGTTCTCGGTCGGCAACATCCTGAGGCGTGAGGGCGTCCTGGCGAGTGTCCCGGTCGCGTTGACGCGTCACAACAAGGTCGACGGCTACCAGTGCAACAGCTGCGCCTGGGTGAAGCCGGCAAGCCCGCTCCCGTTCGAGTTCTGTGAGAACGGGGTCAAGGCCGTCGCCTGGGAGCTGACATCCCACCGGTGCACGCCGGACTTCTTCGCCGCCCACACGGTGACCGAACTCCGCGACTGGGACGATTACCATCTCGAACAGACCGGCCGCCTGACGCATCCGCTGCGCTACGATGCGACCAGCGACACCTACGTGCCGGTGTCATGGGGCCATGCGGTCGAGGAGATCGCCCGCGAATTGCGCGCGGTCGAGGACCGCAAGAAGGGAACGGTGTTCTACAGCTCCGGCCGCCTGTCCAACGAGGGCAGCTACCTCTACCAGCTCTTCGCCCGGATCTACGGCAACAACAACCTGCCGGACAGTTCCAACATGTGCCACGAGACGACCTCGGTCGCCTTGCCGGCGAGCATCGGGCAGGCCATCGGCACCGTGGCGCTCGACGACTTCGCCAAGGCCGACTGCCTGCTCTTCTTCGGCCAGAACCCGGGCAGCAACTCGCCGCGCATGCTCCACCCGTTGCAGGAGGCGAGTCGGCGCGGCGTGCCGATCATCACATACAACCCCCTGCGCGAACGCGGGCTCGAGCGCTTCCTGAACCCGCAATCGCCGACGGAAATGCTGACCCGCAAGGACACCCGGATCAGCTCGCAATACCATCAGGTCAAGGCGGGCGGCGACCTCGCGGCGCTCACCGGGATCTGCAAGGCGGTGGTGGCCCTGCACGACGAGGCGCTGGCGGCCGGCGGGGCGGCGGTGCTCGATGAAGCCTTCATCAAGGACCACACGCACGGCTTCGAGACCTTCGTGGCCTGGTTGCGGGCACAAGACTGGGACGTGCTCGAGCGCCGCTCGGGGCTGCACCGGGCGGACATGGAATCGACCGCGATGGTCTACAGCCGGTCGCGGACCGTGATCGGCGTCTACGGCATGGGGCTGACCCAGCACCGGGCCGGGGTCGAAACCGTGCAGATGCTGGTGAACCTCTTGATGCTGCGCGGCAATATGGGTCGCGATGGCGCCGGGATCTGCCCGGTGCGCGGGCATTCCAACGTCCAGGGGCAGCGCACGGTCGGGATCACCGAGAAGCCCGAGCTGTTCCCGCTCACGCGGCTCGGCGAGCAGTTCGATTTCGAGCCGCCCCGCGAGCCCGGATACAACACGGTCGAGGCCTGCGAGGCCGTCCTCAAAGGCGATGTCCGGGCCTTCGTGATGCTCGGCGGCAACTTCGTGCGCGCCATCCCCGATCACGGTCAGATGGAGCCGGCCTGGCGCCGGTTGCGCCTGACCGTCAACGTGATCACCAAGCTCAACCGAAGCGCGCTGCTTCCGGGGGAGATCAGCTACATCCTGCCGGTGATCGGGCGACTGGAGATCGATGAGACCGCGGCCGGCCAGCAGGTCCTCTCCATGGAGGACACCTCGGCCTGCGTCCACGGCAACCGCGGCCTGCGCAAGCCCGCCTCGCCGCACCTGATCAGCGAGATCCGCCTGATCTGCGAACTCGCCCTTAAGGTGCTCGATCCGAACCCGCGGGTGCGGTGGACGGATTACATGACCGACTACGCCGAGATCCGCCGGGAGATCAGCGCGACGCTGCCGGATTCGTTCTGGGACTACGAGCGGCGCATGTGGGAGCCCGGCGGCTTCCAGCGCGACCTGCCGGTGAAGCGGCGCGAGTGGCGCACCGATACGGGCCGGGCCAATTTCGTCACGCCGGGCGGGCTGGACGAGGATGCGGACATGCCCGATGTCGGGCACGACGTGCTGCGCCTGATGACGCTGCGCAGCAACGACCAGTTCAACACCACGGTCTACGGCTACGATGACCGGTTCCGCGGCATCAACAACACCCGCAAGGTGGTGCTGATGAACCGCTCGGACATCGACCGCCTGGGTTTGAAGGTCGGGCAGGCCGTGACGCTGAAGACATGCGCCGACGACGGCGTCGACCGTCGGCTCGCCGGCATGCTCGTCGTCGCCTACGACGTCCCGATCGGGTGCATCGGCGGGTACTACCCGGAATGCAACGTCCTGATGCCGATCTGGCACTATGCCGTCGGCAGCAAGACGCCCGCGGCCAAGACCGTCCCGGTCACCGTGCACCCGGAAGGCGACCGCGTGCTGGAACCGCAGCTGGCGGACGCCGCAGGTTAGCGCATCGTCCCGAAAGGTGGCCACCGGCTTTCGGAAGGAGACGATGCGGATCGAGGAGATCAAGCATCGTCCCGAAAGGTGGCCACCGGCTTTCGGAAGGAGACGATGCGGATCGGGAAGGTCGCGCATCGTCCTGGACGACAGGAACTGCACCTCGGCGGCCTCACCCACGCTCTCATGGCGAGATCCGACCGGCGCGCCCGGCCCGATCCCGCCCGGCGCGGGTCGCACTCAGACGACTTGAAGGCCGAGCCGTCCGCAGATCCAGTCCTGCGCCGCCTCGATGTCGGCGAATGTCGGCGGGCACGGATCGTCTACCACGCCGAACCCGGCCTCGAGGAACCACTTGCCGGCATCGGCCTCGTGCAGGTCCGAGAGCCGCACGAGGACCGCGACGAGGAAGCCTTCGTGAAAGACGAGCTGGCTCTCCTGATCCTCGCTCCCGGTGCCGACCTGCACGGGTTGAAGGCGTAGGCTCATGCCGCGTCCCTCCCCCCGAGATGCAGATAGTTCGGCTTGAACTCGGCGAACGCCTCCAGGCCCGCGAGATCCGAGATCGTTACCTCCTGCCCCGAGAACGCGATCAGGCCGCGCCGCTGCAGGTTGATCAGGACGCGGTTGACGTGCACGGCGGCCAGCCCGGTGGTGTCGGCCAGGTCATCCTGGGTGACCGGAAGCGCGTAGCTCTGGCCCTGGCCGGCCGTGCGGCCGACGGCGCGCAGCCGCAACAGCAATTCGCAGAGCAGATGCGCGATGCGCTCGTCCGCGGAGCGGCGGCCGATGTTGACCAGCCATTCGCGCAGGGTCGCCTCGTCCACCAGGGTCGCCAGCCGCAGGGCGTGAGTGATGCCGGGATGGCGTTCGAGCAGGCCCTGGATGGTGAGGAGGTCGATCCGCACCACGTGACACGTGGAGAGCGTGCCGATCGCATGGTCCATGGCCTTCAGCAGCGCCACGTCGAGGTCGCAGTAATCGCCCGGAACCAGGTAGGCCATGATCTGGCGCGCGCCGCTCGCCCGGAGCTTGTAGCGGCAGGCGATGCCGTCGAGGATCAGGTAGACGCCGTCCGGTTTGTCACCCTCCCGGATCAGGGCGGTCCCGGGCTCGATGACCTGCGGGTTCGCGCTGATCCGCTGCAGCACGTCCTTGTCCTCCGCCGAGAGCTTGGCCAGGCTCTCGAGCTTCGCGATCAGAGGATTGTTCGTTGCCCCGGCGGGAGGCTTCGCACCGCCACCGGTATTCGTCCTGTCGTCGTCCTGCATCGCCTCTCACCTGGGTCACGCACGGGGAATACGATCCCGTATTCGCCATCCGGCGGGGGCTGTTTAGATCAGCGCTTCGTGCATCGATACCCTGTCCAACGGTCGCAATACAAAGCGTCGGATATCGCACACGGGGTGCGGGCCGAGCGGCCCTGTCCGCCGCAGATCGCCTGATCCGCGACGGATGCATGCGGGCATGCGCCCGCTCGACTCTGCGACCCCTTGCACGGCCATTCCACCCCTGCATCGCCTGCTTCAGCGCCACGGGCGGACATGTCGGCGCCACGGAGCCGATGTGCAGAATAGGCGCCAATTCGCCGGCCGAATCTAAACCAGGATATTTTTCGGTTCGATTTTCAGAGGTAAGTTGAACAAATCGAAGGCTCTTTCAGCAGCATAGCGCCTGCTGTGTCAGGTTGTCGACTGCAGCCGATTGCCGGTCCCGCGGGTGTGGGGCGCGATCTACTGTAACCGGGGCTTCTTCTGCGAAGCTTCGATCCACCGAATTGGACCTGTGCCGGACCGCATCCCCGCTTGGGCGTGCGAGCATGGAGGCAGCGCGTTTGAGAGAGACCGTCCTCATCACCGGCGGCGCCGGTTTCATCGGATCCCATCTGGCGCGTGCGCTGCTGACCCGCAACTACAGGGTCCGTGTCCTCGACAGCCTGATCGAGCAGGTTCACGGGACGGAAGCAGAACCGAAACGGTTGCCGCACGAGGTCGAGTTCATCGAGGGCGACGTCCGCGACGCAGCCGCTTTGATACGAGCCCTGGACGGTGTGGGCGCGATCGTACACCTCGCCGCCGAGGTCGGCGTCGGCCAGAGCATGTACGCGGTCGAGCGGTACGTCTCGGTCAACGATTGCGGCACCGCCGCACTGTTCCAGCAGCTCATCGACCGGCCGGTGCGACGCGTGGTCGTCGCCTCCTCGATGAGCATCTACGGCGAGGGTCTCTACCGGGCCGGGGACGGCAGCATCGTCCAGGACGCGGTGCGCGGGCCGAGGCGCCCGGGCGAGCCCTGGGACCCGGTGGATGCTCAAGGGCATCCGCTCGTGCCCGTACCGACCCCCGAGTGGAAGGCCCCGACCCTGGCGTCGGTCTACGCCCTGACCAAGTACGTGCAGGAGCGCCTGACCCTGACGCTCAGCCCGGTCTACGGCATGGAAGGCGTCGCCCTGCGGCTCTGGAACGTCTACGGGCCGGGGCAGGCGCTCTCGAACCCCTACACGGGCGTCCTCGCGATCTTCGCCGCGCGGCTGCACAACGGGCAGCCGCCGATGATCTTCGAGGACGGCGAGCAGCGCCGCGACTTCGTCCATGTCGAGGACGTGGCCGAGGCCTTCGTGCTGGCGCTCGAGCACCCGCGGGCACCCGGGAACGTCTACAATGTCGGGAGCGGCCGGGACCGGTCGGTCCGCGAGGTCGCCGAGATCCTCGCGCGGGCCATGGGCAAGCCGCATCTCGCGCCGGAGATCATCGCCCAGGCCCGGACGGGCGACATCCGGCACTGCATCGCCGACATCGGTCGGATCCAGCGGGACCTGGGCTTCGCCCCGCAGCGCGATTTCGCCGACGGGGTCGCCGAACTGGCGGCCTGGGTCGCCGAGCAGCAGGCCGTCGACCGCGTGACCGAGGCCCGCCGGGAACTCGAAGCCCGGGGGCTCGTCGCGTGACGGCGGCCCGCCCCCGTCCGCCGGGCGACCCGACCGGCTGCAGCGTCCTGATCACCGGCGGCGCCGGCTTCATCGGTGCGAACCTCGCCGACAGCCTGGCCTCGGCCGGACACCGCGTCGTCGTCCTCGACACCCTGGCGCGCCCGGGCGTCGCGGCGAACCTGGCCTGGCTGGTAGAGCGCCATCCCGCCGCTCTGACGGCGGTGACCGGCGACGTTCGCGATGCGGACCTGGTCGCGGATTGCGTGGCCGAGGCGGATGTCGTCTTCCACCTCGCGGCCCAGGTCGCCGTGACCACGAGTCTCGTCGCGCCGCGAGAGGATTTCACGGTCAATCTCGGCGGCACGATCACGGTGCTCGAAGCCGCGCGCGCGCGGCGGGTGCCTTTCGTCTTCGCGTCGACCAACAAGGTCTACGGCAACCTGCCCGATCTGCCGCTGACCGCCGCGAACGACGCCTACGTCCCCGCCGATCCCGAGATCAGCCGCTGGGGCATCGCGGAGCGCCAGCCCCTCGATTTCCACACGCCCTACGGCTGCTCGAAGGGTGGCGCCGACCAGTACGTCCTCGACTACGCCCGCAGCTTCGGCATCCCGACCGCGGTCCTGCGGATGAGCTGCATCTATGGCCCGCGCCAGATGGGCACCGAGGACCAGGGCTGGGTCGCACATTTCCTGATCAGCGCCCTCGCGGGCCGGCCCATCAGCATCTACGGGGACGGGCGGCAGGTCCGCGACATCCTGCACGTCTCGGACGCGGTCACGGCCTACCGGGCGGCCTGGGCGCGGATCGAGAGCATCGCCGGCCAGGCCTTCAACCTCGGCGGCGGTCCGGACAATGCCGTGAGCCTGCGCCAGGTCCTCGCCCATATCGAGACGCTCGTGGGGCGCCCGGTCGATCACCGCTTCTCGGAGTGGCGCGCCGGCGACCAGCGCTACTACGTGTCCGACACGCGCCGCGCCGCCGCGATCCTCGGCCTTCCGGCCCCGATGCCGTGGCGGCAGGGCGTGGCCGATCTCGCCGCCTGGCTCACCCAGGAACGGGACGGCGGCGCGACCCACGGCCTGCGCGATCGGGACAGGCCTCTGATGGGAGCGGCCGGATGAAGGTCGCCCTCGTCAATCCCGCCTGGGATTACCGCAACAGCATCTATTTCGGCTGCCGCGAGCCCCATCTCGCGCTCGAACTCGGCTACAGCGCCGCGCTCCTGACCGCCGCGGGCCACGACGTGCTGATGCTCGATGCGCACCTCTGCCGGCTCACGCACGCGCAGGCCGCCGAGAAGGTCGCGGCGTTCGGCGCCGACATGACCGTGGTGACGACCGCGCCGACCTACCTGTTCTGGCGCTGCGCCCCACCGGAATTGCGGGTGCCGCGCGCCTTCCTGGACGCCCTCGCCGGGCGCGGAGGCCGCACGGTCGCGGTCGGACCGCACGGCTCGGCGACCCCGCGCCCGACCCTGGAGAAGCTCGACGTCGACGCGGTGGTGCGCGGAGAGTGCGAGGAGATCGTCCTGCGTCTCGCACAGGCGCAGGAGCTCCGGAGCGTGCCGTCGATCGCCTACCGCGACGACGACGGCGTGCGGATTACCGGGGGCCCGCACGCGGCCAGGTTCAGCGATGCCCCGGCACTGCGCTGGCCGGCGGAGTGGATCGCGCGCCACACCCACCACCACCACCGCTTCGACCGGGAGCCCGACGGTCCCGGCGCCGAGGTCGAGGCCTCGCGAGGCTGCCCGTATACCTGCAGTTTCTGCGCGAAGATCGACTTTCGCGACGCGTATCGCCGGCGCGATCTCGAACCCGTCCTCGCCGAGATCGACGGGCTGATCGCCCAGGGCGTCACCTACGTCTACTTCATCGACGAGATCTTCCTGCCCCAGAAGCCGCTCCTCGAAGCCCTGGTCGCGCGCGACCTGCGCTTCGGCATCCAGACCCGGATCGACCTGTGGAAGCCGGACATGCTGGATCTGCTCGGGGCGGCCGGATGCGTCTCGATCGAGGCCGGCATCGAGAGCCTGACGGTCGAGGGCCGGGCCGCCCTCGACAAGAAGTGCCGCGCCACCACCGACGAACTCGCAGAGCGGCTGATCCACGCCCGCAGGACCGTGCCGTTCGTGCAGGCGAACCTGATCAAGGTCGCGGGCGACGACCCCGCGATGGTGGCGCAGTGGCGCGATCGCCTGCGCGGGCGGGGCGTCTGGGCGAACGATCCCGTGCCGCTCTACCCCTATCCCAGCTCCCCCGATTACCGGCGCCTCTGGGGCGAGCCGGACGATGCGGCCTGGGAGCGGGCGCACGCCCATTACCTCGGCCTCTTCGACGCGTTCAGCGACATCCAGGACGAGCGGCCGCTGACGCTTCGCGAACTGGAGGCGGCATGCGGACGGACCTGACGCGGCAGCGCTTCCACGTCCTGATGACCGCCGACGCCGTCGGCGGCGTCTGGTCCTACGCGGTCGACCTCGCCGGGGGGCTCGTCGAAGCCGGTGTCGGCGTGACGCTCGCCGTGCTCGGTCCGGACCCGTCCGCGGCGCAGGCCGCACGTGCCGAAGCCGCCGGGTGCCGCCTCGTCAGGACCGGGCTGCCCCTCGACTGGATGGCGACGGATCCCGGCGCGGTGACGGGGGCCGGCGAAGCGCTGGCGCGGACGGCCCGCGCGGTCGGGGCCGATCTCGTCCACCTGCACAGCCCCGCCTTCGCGGCGGCTGCGGACTTCCCGGTGCCCGTCGTCGCGGTCTGCCATTCCTGCGTAGCGACCTGGTGGGCGGCGGCCGGGACCGGGCCGCTCCCCGGGGATCTGGCGTGGCGGGCGGAACTCGTCGCACGCGGGTGCCGCCGCGCCGACGCGCTCCTGGCTCCGAGCCGGGCGTTCGCGGACGCGACGGCCCGCGCCTACGGTCTGTCCCGGCCGCCGAGGGCCGTCCACAACGGTCGGCGGCAGCTGGCCCCTGATCTGGCTTCCGTCGCTTCCCCCGGCACCGATCCGGTGCCCTTCGCCTTCACGGCCGGCCGGTTGTGGGACCGGGCCAAGAACTGCGCCGGTCTCGACCGCGTCGCGGCCAGGACCGCCCTGCCGGTGCGGGCGGCCGGTCCGGTGACGGGCCCCAACGGCGAGCGCGTCCGGCCGGTCCACCTCACGGTTCTGGGCGAACTCGACGAGGCCGGCATCGCGGCGGAACTCTCCGGGCGACCGATCTTCGTCTCGCTGGCCCGCTACGAGCCGTTCGGCCTCGCCGTCCTGGAGGCGGCCCAGGCCGGTTGTGCCCTCGTGCTGTCAGACCTGCCGACCTTCCGGGAAGTGTGGGCGGATGCCGCCCTGTTCGTCGAGGCCGACGACGCGGACGCGGTCGCCGGCCTGCTGGATTGCCTCGCGGCCGACCCGGACCGGCGTGCGCGCCTCGGGCGGGCGGCGCAGGAACGGGCGGGTCGCTACACGGTCGCCGCCGCGACGGCTTCCGTCCTCGACGTGTTCGAGGCGCTCCGCGCCGGCCCCGGGATTCGCGCCGCCCGACAGGGAGCGGCCGCATGAGGATCGCCTACTTCACCCACTCGCTCGCCGCGTGCTGGAACCACGGCAACGCCCATTTCCTGCGCGGCGTCCTCCGCGAGCTGATCCGGCGCGGGCACGAGGTCCAGTCGTTCGAGCCCCGCGGGGCCTGGAGCCTGGCGAACCTCCTGCGCGACCACGGTGAGGCGGGGCTTGCGCCGTTCCGGGCCGCCTACCCGGAGCTGCAGGCCGAGATCTACGACGCGATCGAGCCGGCGGTGGAGCGTGCCGCGCGGGCCGACCTCGTCATCGTGCACGAGTGGAACGCGCCCGCCCTCGTCGCGGCGCTCGGCGCGGCCCGCAAGCGCGGCGCGTTCGACACGCTTCTGTTCCACGACACGCATCACCGGGCGGTCAGCGAGCCGGAGACGATGCGGCGCTTCGATCTGTCGGGCTACGACGGCGTGCTGGCCTTCGGCGAAGCCCTGGCCGCGGTGTATCGCGATTGGGGCTGGGGCGACCGGGTCTTCGTCTGGCACGAGGCCGCCGATATCCGGCTGTTCCATCCGCCGATCGTGGAGGGCCCGCGGCAGGGTCTGGTCTGGATCGGCAACTGGGGCGACGACGAGCGCGGCGCCGAGCTGGAGAGCTTCCTGTTCGGGCCCGCGCAGGCGGTGGGCCTGCCCCTCGACGTCTACGGCGTTCGCTATCCCGAGGCCGCCCTGGCGACGCTCGCCCGCTACGGCGCGCGCTATCACGGCTGGGCCGCCAACGCGGCCGCCCCGGCGCTGTTCGCCCGTCACAGCGCCACCGTGCACGTGCCGCGCCGCTTCTACGTGGAGCGGCTGCCCGGCATTCCGACCATCCGGGTGTTCGAGGCGCTGGCCTGCGGCATCCCCCTGGTCTGTTCGCCCTGGGAGGATGCCGAGCGCCTGTTCCGGCCGGGCATGGATTACCTCGTCGCCCGCAGCGGCGCGGAGATGGAGCGCGCCCTGCGCGCCCTGCGCGACGATGCCGAACTGCGGCGCAACCTCGTCCAGAACGGCCTCGCGGTGATCCGAGCCCGTCATACCTGCGGCCACCGGGCCGAGGAGCTTCTGCGTGTCGTCCAGCGGCTGCGCGCCCCAACCCTGCAGGAGAGGTGCGCATGAGGATCGCTTTCTACGGATCGAGCCTGCTCTCCTCCTACTGGAACGGCGCGGCCACGTATTACCGCGGCCTGCTGCGGGACCTCGCGGCGCGCGGCCACCGCATCACCTTCTACGAGCCGGACGCCTACGACCGGCAGAAGCACCGCGACATCGACCCGCCGCCCTACGCCGACGTGCGCGTGTATCCCGCGACGCCGGAGGCGATGCGCGCCGTCGTGGCGGAGGCGGCCCAGGCGGACGTGGTCGTGAAGGCGAGCGGCGTCGGCGTGTTCGACGACGCGTTGCTGGCCGGCCTCGTCGCGGCCTCCCGTCCCGACGCGATCCGCATCTTCTGGGATGTCGACGCCCCCGCGACCCTCGCCGAGATCGCGCAGGATCCGGGGCACGCCCTGCGCCGCGCGATGCCGGCGCTGGACCTTGTCCTCACCTATGGCGGCGGTCCGCCGGTGATCGCCGCGTACGAGGGCCTCGGCGCGGCGCGCTGCATCCCGATCTACAACGCGCTCGATCCCGACACCCATCACCCGGTTCCGGCCGATCCGCGCTTCGCGGCCGACCTCGCCTTCCTGGGCAACCGCCTGCCGGACCGGGAGGCGCGCGTGGAGACGTTCTTCCTCGGCGCCGCGGCGCGGCTGCCGGATCGGTCCTTCCTGATCGGCGGCAACGGCTGGGACGGCAAGGCCATGCCGGCCAACGTCCGCGCGCTCGGGCACGTCTACACGCGCGAGCACAACGCCTTCAACACGACGCCGCGCGCGGTGCTCAACATCGCCCGCGACAGCATGGCGGCGGTGGGCTTCTCGCCCGCGACCCGCGTGTTCGAGGCGGCGGGCGCCGGCGCCTGCCTGATCACCGACGCCTGGACCGGGCTCGAGCTGTTCCTCCGGGACGGCGCGGAGGTTCTGGTCGCCCGCGACGGCCAGGACGTCGCCGACCACGTGGCCGGGCTGACCCCCGAGCGCGCGCGTTCGATCGGAGCCGCCGCCCGCGCCCGGATCACCCGCGAACACACCTACGCGCATCGGGGCGCGGAGGTCGACGCGATCCTGCGCGCGGTCTGCGCGCGCAAGCGCGAACGGAGCGTCGCGTGACCGGCGCCCCGCTCCGTCTCGTCGTGCTCGGGCTCAGCCTGTCCTCGTCCTGGGGCAACGGCCACGCCACCACCTACCGGGCGCTCCTGAAGGCCTTCGCCCGGCGCGGGCACGCGATCCTGTTCCTGGAGCGCGAGGTGCCCTGGTACGCCGAGCACCGCGATCTGACGGCCCCGGATTATTGCGACCTCGCCTTCTACCGCGATCTCGCGGATCTCGAACGGTTCCGCGACCGGATCGCCGCCGCCGACGCGGTGATCGTGGGCTCCTACGTGCCGGAGGGTGCCGCGGTCGGCCGGCGCGTCCGCGCCTGGACCCGATCGGTCTGCGCCTTCTACGACATCGACACGCCCGTCACCCTGGCGAAGCTCGAGGCCCGTGACCACGGGTATCTCACGCCCGACCTGATCCGCGCCTACGACCTCTACCTGTCCTTCACCGGCGGTCCGACCCTGCGCCGGATCGAGGCGCGCTACGGCTCGCCCGCGGCGCGCCAGCTCTATTGCTCGGTCGATCCCGAAGCATATCCGGCGCTGGCGCGGGACGCGCGCTGGGACCTCTCCTATCTCGGGACCTACAGCCCGGATCGGCAGCCGACCCTGACGCGGCTCCTCGTGGACGCGGCCCGGCAGGCCCCGCACCTGCGCTTCGTGGTGGCGGGCCCGCAATATCCCGACGCCGTGGACTGGCCGCGCAACGTCGAGCGGATCGAACACGTCGCGCCGCGGGATCACCCGGCCTTCTACGCGGCGAGCCGCTACACGCTGAACGTGACCCGGGCCGACATGATCCGAGCCGGCTACAGCCCGAGCGTCCGCCTGTTCGAAGCCGCCGCCTGCGGCACGCCGATCCTCACCGACCGCTGGGACGGCCTGGAGACCGTGCTGGCTCCGGGGCGCGAGATCCTGCCGGTCGAGACCGCCGGGGAGGTCCTGGGCCTGCTCGAAGGGCAGCCCGAGACCGAGCGCCGGAGGCTCGCGGACGCCGCGCGCGCCCGGGTTCTCGCGCGCCACAGCGCCGGGCACCGGGCCGCGGAACTCGAGGCCCACCTGCGCGAAGCCGCCGGCCGCCGCGGGAACATCACAGCGCGACCAGTACTTGGCGAAATGTCGCCGATGGTCTGATCAATAGAGATCGGTCTCAGAAAAGGATAGCGTCATGCCGGGAGAGAGGGGACTCAAAGTTCTTGTGGCAGGAGGAGCCGGTTTTATCGGCTCTCACCTGACCGATGCTCTGCTCGCCGACGGCGCACGCGTGACCTGCCTCGACAACCTTCTGACCGGGCGCCAGGCTAATCTCGATCATCTTCGGCGCGAGCCCCGCTTCGACTTCCTGGAGGCGGACCTCGTCGATCCGCTGCCGCACCTGCCGCGGTTCGACCGGATCTTCAATTTCGCCTGTGCGGCCTCGCCGCCACACTACCAGGCGAACCCGGTCCACACGATGATGACCAGCGTGCTGGGGACCAACCGCCTGCTGGAACGGGCCCGGGCGGACGGAGCCCGCTTCCTCCAGGCCTCGACCAGCGAGGTCTACGGCGATCCCGATGTCCACCCGCAGCGGGAATCCTACTGGGGCAACGTGAACCCGACCGGCCCACGGGCCTGTTACGACGAAGGCAAGCGGGCGGCGGAGACCCTGGTCTTCGACTTCGAGCGCGGCCACGGCACGGACGTGCGGGTGGCCCGCATCTTCAACACCTACGGGCCGCGCATGCGCGCGGATGACGGGCGCGTCGTCTCGAACGTCATCTGCCAGGCCCTCGCGGGCTCGGACATCACGATCTACGGCGACGGCAGCCAGACCCGCTCGTTCTGCTACGTCAGCGACCTGGTCGACGGCCTGATGCGCCTGATGGCGCGGGACACGGTGCCGGGCGGCCCGGTGAACCTCGGAAACCCGAGCGAGCTGACGATCGGCGACCTGGTCGAGCGCGTCGTCGGCCTGACGGGGACCGCCTCACGGGTGGTCGAGCGGCCGCTCCCGATCGACGATCCGCGCCGCCGCAAGCCCGATATCACGCGGGCGCGGGACCTGCTCGGCTGGTCCCCCACCGTGGCCCTCCAGGACGGACTCACGGCCACGATCGCCTGGTTCGCGCAGGAAGTCGCGCCCCAGGAGGTCGCGCCGCCGGAGGTCGCGACACCGGCGCAGCCGCCGCGGGACCGCATCCTTGCCGCGGAGTGACGGCGCCCCCGCGGGAGAACATCGATCGCCGTCCGCAACCCGAATGCCAGTGCGCCCGTGGAGGTCGTGATGGGTGGACCGAAAGTACGCGTCGGCCTCGTCGGCGTCGGCAACTGCGCCTCATCGTTCGTGCAGGGCCTGCACTACTACCGTGCCGCGAGCCCCGAAGAGACCGTGCCGGGGCTGATGAACGTCGCGCTCGGCGGCTATCACGTCGCCGATATCGAGGTGGTCTGCGCCTTCGACATCAACGCCGGAAAAGTCGGGCGCGACCTCGCGGATGCGATCCTCGCGCCGCCGAACAACACGCAGCGTTTCGCCGACGTGCCGGCGAGCGGGGTCGTGGTGCGGCGCGGGCCGACGCTTGACGGGCTCGGGACCTACCTGCGGGCCGACGTGCCGGAATCGGACGAGACGCCCATCGACGTCGCGGCGGAACTCGAGCGGACCCGCACCGACGTCCTCGTCTGCTACCTGCCGGTCGGCTCCGAGCGCGCCGCCGAATACTACGCCGACTGCGCCCTGCGGGCGGGCTGCGCACTGGTCAATTGCATCCCGGTCTTCATCGCCTCGAACCCGGCATGGCGGGCGCGGTTCGAGGCGCGCGGGCTGCCGCTGATCGGCGACGACATCAAGAGCCAGGTCGGCGCCACGATCGTGCACCGGATGCTCGCCAACCTCCTGCGCGAGCGCGGCGTCCGCCTCGATCGGACCTACCAGCTCAACTTCGGCGGCAACGCCGATTTCAAGAACATGCTGGAGCGGGAGCGGCTGGAATCGAAGAAGCTCTCGAAGACCCGCGCCGTCACCAGCCAGCTCGACGTGCCCCTCGCCCCTCACGACATCCATGTCGGTCCGAGCGACCACGTGCCGTGGCTCACCGATCGCAAATGGGCGCATATCCGGCTCGAGGGCACGGCCTTCGGCGGAACGCCGCTCAACATCGAGCTGAAGCTCGAAGTCTGGGATTCGCCGAACTCGGCCGGCATCGTGATCGATGCCGTGCGCTGCGCCAAGCTCGCCCGGGACCGTGGCACCGGAGGCGCCCTGATCGGCCCGTCGAGCTACTTCATGAAGGCGCCGCCGCGCCAGTTCACCGATCACGAGGCGCGGGAGCGGGCGCTCCGATTCATCGCCGGCCTGCCCGATCCGGAGCCGTCCGGGTCGCCGGAGCCGACGTGACCCGGGTCTACCTCGTGCGCCACGCCTCGCACGACCGCGTGCACGGGGTCCTGTGCGGACGGATGCCCGGTGTTGCGCTCGGTGCACGCGGCCACGCCGAGGCGGCGGCGCTGGCCGGCCGGCTCGCGGGCTCCGGCGCCACCGAAATCCTGTCCAGCCCGCAGCGGCGCGCCCTGGAGACCGCCGAGCCCATCGCGGCTCGCCTGGGCCGGCCGATCGCCGTCGCGCCGGAACTCAACGAGATCGCGTTCGGCGACTGGACCGGCCGCAGCTTCGCGGACCTCGCGGACGACCCGCTCTGGCGGTGCTGGAACGAGGCGCGTGCGACGGCCCGTACGCCGGGCGGGGAGAGCATGGCGGAGGCGCAGGGCCGCATCCTCGGGCTCCTCGAGCGGCTCAGCGGGACCTGCGTGTTGGTGAGCCACTGCGACGTGATCCGGGCGGCCCTCGTGACGGTCCTCGGGCTGTCCCTCGACGCCTACGACCGGATCGCGGTCGATCCCGGCTCGCTGAGCCTCGTGGAACTCTGGCCGGGGGGCGGGCGCCTCCTCGGCCTGAACGAGCAACCGGCCATCGCATGAGGCCACGATGAAGCTGATCGTCTTCGGACTCACCGTCAGCTCCGCCTGGGGCAACGGTCATGCGACCCTGTGGCGGGGCCTCTGCCGCGCCATGGCGGAACGCGGGCATCACGTCGTCTTCTTCGAGCGCGACGTGCCGTATTACCGCGCGCATCGCGACCTCGCCGCGCTGCCAGGCGGCCAGCTCGTCCTGTTCGAGGCCTGGAGTGCGGTCGAGGCCCGCGCGGCGCGCGAGCTGGCCGACGCGGATGTCGCCATGGTGACGTCCTATTGCCCGGACGCGGGTGCGGCCACCGATCTCGTGCTCAACGCCTCTCGGGCGAAGCGGGTCTTCTACGACCTCGACACGCCCGTGACGCTGGCGCGCCTGCGGCGCGGCGAGGCGGTCTCGTATATCGGGCCCGACGGTCTGGCCGGCTTCGACCTCGTGCTGAGCTACACCGGCGGCCGCGCCTTGACCGCCCTGCGGGACGAGCTCGGGGCAGGCCGGGTGGCGCCGCTCTACGGGCATGTCGACCCCGCCGTGCACCGCCCCGCGGCCGCCATCGTGCGCTACCGTTCGGACCTCTCCTATCTCGGGACCTACGCGGCCGACCGGCAGGCCGGCGTCGCGGACCTCCTCGTCGAGCCGGCCCGGCGCCGTCCGGAGCGCCGCTTCCTGATCGGCGGGGCGCAATACCCCGCGGACTTCCCCTGGGGGCCGAACATCCACTTCGTGCATCACGTCGTCCCCGAGGAGCACGCCGCCTTCTTCTCCTCCTCGCGGCTCACGCTCAACGTGACGCGGGCCGCCATGGCCGAGACGGGGTGGTGCCCGTCCGGCCGGGTGTTCGAGGCCGCGGCCTGCGGCGCCGCCGTGCTGAGCGACGACTGGGCCGGGCTCGATGCCTTCTACCGGCCCGGCGCGGAGATCCTGATCGCGCGCGACGCGGACGACGTCTGCGCCGCCATGGACCTCACCGATACCGAACTCCGGCGGGTCGCGGAGGCGGGCCGCGACCGGACCCTGACCGATCACACCGCGGCCCGGCGGGTCGATGCCCTCGAGCGGATCCTCGCGGACCTGCCCGGATGCGCATCCGCCGTCGATGCGCGCCAGCCCGAACTCAGCGCGGAGCCTTGAGCATGTGGGGAATCGTGCCGGCGGCGGGCCTGGGCAGCCGCATCCAGCCCCTTGCCTTCTCGAAGGAGCTGCTGCCGGTCGGAAGCCGCCTGCGCGAGGGCGCGGCACGCCCCTGCGCCGTGAGCGAATACCTGGTGGAGCGGATGCTGCGCGCGGGGGTCACGCGGATCTGCTTCGTGATCGCACCGGGCAAGTCCGACATCGTCGAGTATTACGGCGCCGGCTACGGCAGCGTTCCGATCGCCTACGTGGTTCAGCCGCGGGCGAGCGGGCTGTGCGACGCGGTGTTCCGCGCCCTTCCGCTGATCGGCCCCGACGAGCCGGTGATCGTGGGGCTTCCCGACACGATCTGGTTTCCGGAAGACGCCCTGACGACGCTTCCGGACGCGATCCTCTCGTTCCTGCTCTTCCCCGTGGATCGGCCTGAACGCTTCGACGCGGTCGTCCTGGATGCGCAGGACCGGATCAC
Source organism: Methylobacterium sp. CM6246 (assembly GCF_054818005.1). Lineage (NCBI taxonomy): Bacteria > Pseudomonadati > Pseudomonadota > Alphaproteobacteria > Hyphomicrobiales > Methylobacteriaceae > Methylobacterium > Methylobacterium sp. CM6246. The sequence continues at coordinate 272,860 of NZ_JBTXKY010000001.1, read as the reverse complement.
GGAGATCCAGGTGAAGCGCAGCGATGCCACCTCCCGCTGGATCTGGGGGGCCTTCAAGATGCCGGGGCGAACCCTCGGCGCGCTGCACGCGCTCTGGCAGTCGCGGGGCTGCGCCGACGACTATGTCGGCACCCTGGTCAACGCCTACCTGGCCGGGGGCGGGCAGGCGCGGGGGATCCGGGCCGGACGATCCTACGTCGATGTCGGTACCCTCGACGGGTATCGCGCCGCCATCGCGCTCCTCGGCGAGGCCGAGCGGACCGGAGGGCCCGGACGCCTCTCCCTCGGCGAGCCCGCCGCGAAAGCCTGCGCGCTGTCCATCCCCTGACGCCTGGAGGAAGCCTGATGATGAGCCTGGCCGAGGAGAACGCCACCCTGCGCCGCGAGATCGACGCGCTGGGGGACTGGTTCCACAACATCGAGCTCGACGGCGTGCCGACCGCGCCGAACCATTTCCTGGGGGATTACCCGCGGGTGAAATGGCGGCGCTTCGCCGACGCGATCCCGGCCGATCTCACCGGCAAGAGCGTGCTGGACATCGGCTGCAACGGCGGCTTCTACGCCATCGAGATGAAGCGTCGCGGCGCCGCGCGGGTGCTCGGTCTGGATTCCGACGCGCGCTACCTGGAACAGGCCCGCTTCGCCGCCGCGCGGACCGGCCAGGACATCGAGTTCCGCAACCTCTCGGTCTACGATGTCGGGGCGCTCGGCGAACGCTTCGACGTCGTGCTGTTCATGGGCGTGCTCTACCACCTGCGCCACCCGCTCCTGGCCCTGGACCTGATCCGCACGCACGCGGCCCGCGACCTGCTCGTGTTCCAGTCCATGCAGCGCGGGGCGCCGGACATCGCTCCGGTCGCCGAGAATTACGATTTCTGGGATGTCGGCCATTTCGCCGAGCCCGGCTACCCGAAGCTGCACTTCATCGAGCATCGCTACGCGAACGACTGGACCAACTGGTGGGTCCCCAACCGGGCCTGCACCGAGGCGATGCTGCGCGCGAGCGGCTTCGCGATCGCCGCCCACCCGGAGGAGGAGGTCTACGTCTGCCGCTGCGCGCCCCTTCCGCCGGGCGCCGGTGCCGTCCACCCGGCGCCGGCACCCGGCCCGCGGCCCGATTCCCCGACAGCCGAGGATTCCCACCTGTGATCGAAGCGGTGATGCTCTGGAACGAGCCGAACAACAAATCGCACTGGGACCCCGAGATCGATCCCGACTGGTTGCGCTTCGGCGCCATGGCGAAGGCGGCCGGCGAGGCGATCCACGCCGTCAATCCGAGCGTGCCGCGGGTCCTCGGCGGCATCTCGCCGATCGACCCGCTCTTCATCCGCCGCATGGAGAGCCAGGGCGTCCTCGATGCGGTGGACGCGGTCGCGGTGCACGGCTTCCCGCTCGACTGGAACCTCTGGCAGATCCACGAATGGCCGCAGAAGATCGCGGAGATCCGCGCCGTCACGCCGCTGCCGATCTGGGTCTCGGAAGTCGGCGTCTCGACCTTCGGAGCCGAGGAGGTGCAGGCCTGGGGGCTCGCCCGCACCGCCGAACTGCTGATCGGGCGCGCGCCGCGCATCCACTGGTACAGCCTCTACGATCTGCCCCGCGAGTGGGAGGCGACCACCCGCCACCGGGAGGCGGAGGGCTCGTCCTACTACCGGCACTTCCACATGGGCCTGCTGCGCCAGGACGGCACGCCGAAGCTCGCGCTCGCGGCTTTCGCCAAGCACACCCCGGCCCTCGGGCTCTGCCAGTGGTTCCACTTCGAGGATCACCGCCTGGACGATGCGGTGGCCTGGATGAAGCGCCTCGGCGTGACCTATCTGCGCACGGGCCTGTCCTGGGCCGACAGCTTCCGGCCGAACGCCCTCGACTGGTTCGACCGGCAGATGGACGCGCTGCGCGATTTCGACGTCACCGTGACCTTCTGCTTCACCCCGGAGCATCGCGGCATCGCACCCCATCACACCAGCGCGCCGCAGGAGCCCGCGGAGTTCGCCGCGTTCTGCGCCGACATGGTGCGCCGCTACGCACCGGCGGGCGCCGGATGAGCGGCAGCCGTGCTGGTCTACGGTAAGGCGAGCCGGACCGGCGATCCCCGCGACCGGCTCGCCACGCTGGCGATCCTGCTGCGCGCCGTGGCGGAGGAGCCGCCCGGCATCCGCCGGCACGGCGCCCGGGTCGCCGCCCTGATCGAGGCCGGGGAACTCGCGCAGGGGATCGCCGACGCGGCGTTCCACGATCACGGCCGGGACCTGGCCTGCCCCGCCCGGGACGCCACGACCGCGCTGCTGTTGGACCTTGCCCGATCGGTCTGGGACTCGTGGCGGACGGGGTTCGGAACGCCGCCCGGCACCCCGGACCTGTCCGCCCTGGCCGCGACGCGGCTGCCCGCGCGCATCACCACGCGCTGGGCCGAAGGCTTCGCCTTCTACGCGCTCTATCCGGAGAGCTACGCGATGGCCGCGGCGCGGGCCGCCCTGGCCGCGACCACCCGCGTCGTCGGCATCCGCAGCATCGGGGTCCCCCTCGGCGCCATGGTGGCGGCCGGCCTCGGATCGTCCGACCTGCGGACGGTGCGCCCCGTCGGCCACCCGTTCCGGCGTGCGTTGGCCCTGGACGGTGCCTTCGCGGCAGCCTTGACCGCGGGCGACCCGGCGGGATTCGCGATCGTCGACGAGGGACCGGGCCTGTCCGGAAGTTCGTTCGGCGCGGTCATGGACACCCTCGCGCATCTCGGGATCGCCGAGGATCGGCTTACCCTGTTCCCGAGCCACACGGGGACGCCGGGACCGCAAGCGACCGAACGGGACCAGGCACGCTGGCGGCGCGCGACGCGCCACACCGTTCCGTTCGGGGATGTGGTGCTGGCCAATGGCGGGCTCGCGTCCTGGGTGGCCGATCTGGTCGGCCCCGTGCAGGCGCCCCCGATCGAGATCTCGGGCGGGCGCTGGCGCGCGTTCCAGGGCCGCGGCGCGGATGCGTGGCCGCCCGTCAATGCGCAACAGGAGAAGCGGAAATTCCTGCTCCGGGCGGGCGGCACGCTCTGGCACCTCAAGTTCGCCGGTCTCGGCCCCGCCGGCCGCGCGAAGCTCGACCGCGCCCGCGCCCTGCATGCGGCCGGGTTCACGCCGCCGGTCGCAGGGTATCGCCACGGCTTCCTCGTCGAGCGCTGGGACGCGGATGGCCGGCCCCTCGATCTCGGCCCCGTGGCGGCAGGCGCGCTCATCGACTGGGTCGGTCGCTACCTCGGCTTCCGGGCCCGACATTTCCCGAGCGGGCCGGAACGCGGCGCACGCCTGAGCGAACTCGTCGCGATGGCGCGACACAACGTCGGCGAGGCCCTCGGGCCGGACTGGGCCGAACGGCTCGACGCCTGGGTCGGACCCCGCATGGCCGGATCCCGCATGGCCTTGCTCGCCGACCGCGCGCGTCCGGTCGAGATCGATGGCCGGATGCAACCCTGGGAATTCCTGGTCCGACCCGATGGCGGCCTGCTGAAATGCGACGCCCTCGACCACCATGCCGCCCACGATCTCGTGGGGTGCCAGGACATCGCCTGGGACATCGTCGGAGCGGCCGTCGAACTCCCGCTTCCGGAGGACGCGCAAGGGCACCTCGCCACGATCGTGGAACGCGTGGGCGGGTACCCGGTCGACCCCGAACTCCTTGCCGTCCTGACGCCCTGTTACCTCGCCTTCCAACTCGGCGCTGCGGACATGGCGGGGGAGGGCGCGCACGATCCGCTCGAAGCCGGTCGTCATCGACGATCGTGCGCGCGCTACACGCAGCAGCTGCGGCACGTGCTCGGGGGCTGACGCGGGTGGCCGACAAAAGGGCCACCCGCGATCCCGCTCAGTGCGAGCGGCTCGCGGCCTTGCCGGCGGCGGTGTGGGTATGATGGCTGTCACGCTCCCCGCCGCCCCCGGAGACGTGCGACCGGGAATCGCTGGTCGGGCTGCCCGGGGCGGGGCCGCGATGCGCCTCCGGCTGCGGCTTCGAGGCATCCTGATGGCTGCTGCCGGGGCCGCCGTGGTGGCGGTCGGCCGCGGGCGTCTTTTGCGAGCTGCTCATTAGCGGTCCTGCTGATAGCCCTGGTTCGTGGTGTTGATCTTCGAATTGCCGGACTGACCCACCGAATCGGGATTCTTGGTCTGGCCGGATCCCTTCGGACCGGTGGCCACCGGCGTCTCGGGTGCGCTTCCGGGCCCCTTGTCGGACTGGTTGGCCGGTGGAACGGGCGGTGGCTTCGCCGTCATGCTGGGCTCCTCTCGTCACGAGACCGATACATCGATGGCAATCGCTGTCACGGCGCGCCTGTTCCCGTGATCGGCGATGGCGCATGGAAGATCTGTCGTCTTACGCTAAAGCTTGCGGATGTTCTGCGAGATACGCTTCGCCTCCGCTTCGTCGACTTGAACCGGACGGCCGCTGTCGTCGGGAATACCTTCGCCGGTCTGGGCGATCGTGCTCTTGCGCGGTCGCGCGTTGGGCCCCGTGGAATCCGGTTTCCCGGACACCGGCTCACGGGTTTCGCGGGTCATGCCAGCCTCCTGGAATGCGTATCCGGCGCGAGCGCGGACGCTCGACAGGGATGCCCGCGCGCCTCGGGCATCTCCGTCGCGCGCAGGCTCCGCCTGCGGTCGGCAGCCATCGGGATCAGAGGATCGGCTTGCCGCCCGTCACGGCGATGGTCGCGCCCGAGACGTAACTCGATTCCGCGCTCGCCAGCAGGACGTAGACGGGGGCGAGCTCGCACGGCTGGCCGGGGCGCTGCATCGGCACCTGCGAGCCGAAGGTCCGCACCTTCTCGGGCGGCATCGTGGAGGGGATCAGAGGCGTCCAGACGGGCCCGGGCGCGACGCAGTTCACCCGGATCTCCCGCTCGGCCAACATCTGCGCGAGGCCGCCGGTGAAGTTCTGGATGGCGCCCTTGGTGGTCGCGTAGGCGAGCAATTGCGGGCTCGGCGTATCGGCGTTGACCGAGGTTGTGTTGATGATCGCGGCGCCCGCCTTCATGTGCGGCAGCGCCGCCTTCACCAGGTAGAACATCGCGTGGATGTTCGTGGCGAAGGTGATCTCCCATTCCGTATCGGAGATGTCTTCCGGCGACGCGAAGGTCTTCTGGTGCGCCGCGTTGTTGACGAGCACGTCCACCTGCCCGAACTCGGCCACCGCCCGATCGATGATCGCGCGACAATGCGCGGCGTCCTTGATGTCGCCCGGCACCGCCACGGCCTTGCGACCGGCCTCCTCGACGAGGCGGCAGGTCTCCTGCGCGTCATCGTGCTCGTCGAAGTAGCTGACCAGCACATCGGCGCCCTCGCGGGCGAAGGCGAGGGCCACCGCGCGGCCGATGCCGCTGTCGGCGCCGGTGATCACGGTCTTGCGCCCGGTGAGACGTCCCGACCCCCGGTAATGCGCCTCGCCATAATCGGGCCTGGGATCCATGTCGGCGTCGCGGGCCGGGGGCGTCAGCGGGCGCTGCCGCTCGAAGGGGGGTTTTGGGAAATTCGTCATCCGCGGATCTCCATTCTCTGACGCGGGTGGGTCGGGGCGCGGACGCATCCGGTGTCGCGAAGACGGCGCAGCCATCCGGGCACGGCGGCCGGATGCGAGGCGGTCCCGTTGTCGAGCCGTGCGGCGGCCCGAGGTGGACTTAGGTTTTCCAGGTCGCCGTCGCGCACAACGTCGCCGTCGCGCACAACGTCGCCGTCCTCTCGGTCGTCCGGCACGAAGCGTGATCCGCGCGCCGGATCGGCCCGCCGCCGACCGTTGGCCGCCCGAGCGACGCGGACGAGCCGTCCCGCTCTCCGCACGCGGAGCACAGTCTTCGTCTCGTCCCGGACGAGCCCGCGCAGCAGCGGCGCGCTGGAAAGGAAACAGAGCGCCCGTCTCGTCCGACATGACAGGCCCAGCGGACGTTCTTGGTAAGACGGTTCAGCTGCATAACGCGACGATGATGCCGGTTCTTGAGGCGATAACCTTCGAGGGAAATATTTGTTTCGATGATTTTCTATTGACGCATGTTAAGTGTTCGAACGATCGGCGCTGCTTCATAGGCGCCTCCTCACCCGCGCGTCGTGCCTTGGCCGTGACCCGGCAAACCGGTTCGCGCCGCCCGCAGGCCATGCCGCGGGGCGGATCGAACCCGTGAGGCCGGCTCGCACATCGGGTTCTCGCGCACGGCTTCCGGCGGCCACGCGACGCGTCGCCCGTCTTCGGCGCCCACTCTCCCCGGCCGGTCGCGCCCCGGCAGATCGGGGCGCCCGCTCCGCACCTGAACCCGGTGGCTCCTTGACTTATGCGCAATCTGCGTCTTAGTTATGCTCAAGTTGAGCATAGTTGGCGCCATGACCGAACCCGAGTTCCTCGCCGGATACGACCCCGCCGCCTACGAGCGGCCGGCGCTCGCCGTCGATCTCGTCCTGCTCGGCCTGCGTCAGGGGCGCCTGACGGCGCTCCTGACGGAGCGCACGCAGCATCCCCATGCCGGGCGCTGGGCGCTGCCGGGCGGCTTCGTCGGCATCGCCGAGACCCTGGACGCGGCGGCCTGGCGGGTCCTGCGGGAGAAGGCCGGGATCCCGCAAGCGCGCCTCGAACAGCTCTACACCTTCGGCGCCCTGGACCGCGATCCGCGCATGCGCATCGTCTCCGTGGCCTACTTGGCGCTGCTGCCGGAGCGGACCTTCGCGGAAGCGCTCGCGGGTAAACGAGGCCTGACGGCCGCGAGCGTCGCGGTGCCCTGGGAGGGCGAGGCCGGCGGCCCCGTCTCGGCCCTGCCGGAGGACGGGGACCCGCTCGCGCTGGCCTTCGACCATGCCGACATCCTGGCGCTGGCCGTGCTGCGGCTGCGCGGCAAGCTCGACTATTCGGACGTCGCCTTCGCGCTGCTGCCGGAGCACTTCACGCTCCGGCAGCTGCAGGACGTGCACGCGGCGATCCTCGGTACGTCGCTCAACAAGCCCGCCTTCCGCCGCCGCATGCTCGACCGCGGCTGGCTGGAGCCGACCGGCGCGCGCGAGGCCGGCACGGCGTTCCGCCCCGCCGAACTCTACCGGTTCCGACCGTCCCGTTGACCCGCAAGGAGGACATCATGGCTACGATCCGCAACATCGGCCTGATCGCCCAGCTGAGGAGCGAGGCGAGCCGCCACGTCATCCGCTACAGCAGCGGCCGCGTCCGGCAGAGCGGCCGGGGACTGGTCTTCTGGTTCAGGCCCGAGACCGCCAGCATCAGCGAGGTGCCGGTGGACGACCGCGAGATGACGCTGTTCGTGCGCGGCCGCAGCCGGGACTTCCAGACGGTCGCGGTGCAGGGGACGGTCGGCTGGCACGTGGTCGATCCCGAACTGCTGGCACGCCGGGTCGATTTCTCGATCAACCTCGCCACCGGCCGCCTGCAGGGCGAGCCGATCGAGCAGATCGAGGCGCGCCTCAGCGGCATCGCCGGCCAGGCGGTCCTGCAATATCTCGGCGCCGCGCCGATCGGTGCCCTGCTCGATGCAGGCCCCGAGCCGCTGCGGGTGATCCTCGAGGCGGTCCTGGCATCGGCCCCGGCGCTCGCCGAGATCGGGGTCGCGGCGGTGTCGGTGCGGCTCACCAACCTCGCACCCACCAGCGAGCTGGAACGCGCCCTGCAGACGCCGACCTACGAGGCGCTGCAGCAGAAGGCCGACGAGGCGACCTTCGCCCGCCGTGCCCTCGCGGTCGAGAAGGAGCGGGCCATCGCGGAGAACGAACTCGCGACCAAGACCGAGCTGGCCCGGCGCGAGACGCTCCTGATCGTGCAGGAGACGCAGAACGCCCGCGATCGGGCGGCCGGCCTCGCCGAAGCCCAGGGGCTCGAGGCGGCCGCCGAGGCCGAGCGGATCCGGCTCGTCGAGGGCGCCCGCGCCGAGGCCGAGCAGCAGCGCGCCGCGATCTACCGCGACATGCCGCCGGCCGTGCTGCTGGGGCTCGCCGCACGGGAATTCGCCGGCAAGCTCGACACGATCGAGCACCTCAACGTCACGCCCGACCTGCTCGCGGCGGCCCTGGGCGAATTCCGCCGGGCCGTGCCGCTGCCGGCCGCGACGCGCTGAGGGGGGCGGGCCATGGCAGGGGTCACGCCCCGGGTGGTCTTCGTGATCCGCGACACCGATTACGAACTGCTGCTGATCCGGCACGCGACCCGCGGCCAGGTCCGGTTCTTCCTGGAGAGCCGCGGGCAGTCGATCGCGGAGATCGAGGAGCGCCACGCGCGCGCCCACGCGGTCCTCGCGCAGGCCCGCGCTTGCGTGCCGACGGAGTGGCGCCAGGCGCTGGTGCGCCGCCCCGACCTCGATCGCTTCCTGTTCGCCCCCGAGGACGTCGTGGTCGCGGTGGGCCAGGACGGGCTCGTGGCCAACGTCGCGAAGTATCTCGACGGGCAGCCGGTGGTCGGCGTCAATCCGGCGCCCGACCTCTACGACGGCATCCTGGCGCGCGCCCCGGTGGAGCGGCTGGGGGCGCTGCTGCCGGCCAGCGTCGCCGGAGCCGCGCGGATCGAGCGCCGCACCATGGTGCAGGCGGTGCTCGACGGCGGCGAGCGGCTGCTGGCGTTGAACGAGATCTTCGTCGGCCACCGCAGCCACCAATCCGCGCGCTACCGGATCGAGGATCGCGGCCGGGCGGAGGACCAGTCGTCGAGCGGCCTGATCGTGGCGTCCGGGACCGGCCTGACCGGCTGGGCCCGGTCGATCAGCGACGCGACCCACATCGCCCTCGCTGTCGGCGTCGAGGAGGCGGCGGTCGGCTACTGGGTGCGCGAGCCGTTTCCGAGCGTCGCCACCGCGACGGGCCTGCGCGCGGGCAAGCTCGCCGACGCGGCCCTGGCCGTGACCTCCCGGATGAACGAGGGCGGCGTCGTGTTCGCCGACGGGATCGAGCAGGATTTCCTCGCCTTCGACTGGGGGCGGCGCGTGGACATCGCCCCCGCCGCCCGGACCCTCAACCTCGTCGTCGATTGAGACCGCGGGCCGCGTTCGGGGCGGGCGGCGTCACCGGCCCAGCGCACGCGGCCCTCGTCGAGACGCCGGCAACCGGGCGGGGCAACGCGTCGGCGCGCGCCGCCGTCGCGTCATGCGGCGACGGGCCTGACCACCACGTCCTCGGCGTCGACGAGGGTCGCCATGACGCCGGACTGGATCCGCGCGAAGACCGCGTCGGGATCGCCCATGCTCTGCATCAGGACGGCGCACGAGAGGGCGATGACGTGCGGGGTGCGGTCAGGCCCTTCGGCGAGGAACGCGCGGATCGCCTCGACCAGGGAGGCGTTCGGATCCTCCTCCGGCAGGGTGCTCAGGACATGCGCGCAATCCTGCCGCAGCGACGCCAACGCGGTGTCCACGACCGAAACCCAGTGCCGGGCCTGGTCATGGATGAGCCAGCGCACCGACCCCTCGGCCACCGGGGCCAGTCCCGCGAGATAGCGTCGAGCGGCTGCGTCATCGAACATGGCGTGGCCTTTAGCGCCCGCCCTTCGAAACGCCAACGCGTCGGATGACCGGTTCGGACCGCCGGCCTGTTGCCGGCGCGGGACCCGGCCGGCATGGTGTCGGCCCCGGAACAGGCGAAGCGAGCATTCGAGCCATGGTTCTGCTGGATGGATTGCTGGGACACGGCGCCGAAGTCGACGCCGCCTCGCTCGAGCGAAGGCTCGCGGGCATCCTGATCGACGGCGAGACGGCGCGCCTGGCGTTCAAGATCATCCGGGACGTGTTCGTGTTCACGGAACGCCGGATCATCCTGATCGACGTGCAGGGCGTCACCGGCAGCAAGGTCGAATTCACCTCGATTCCCTACCGGGCGGTGGTCCGCTTCTCGGTGGAGACGGCCGGCACCTTCGATCTCGATGCCGAGCTCAAGATCTGGGTCTCGGGCACGCCGCAGCCGATCGAGCGCACCCTCAAGAAGGGCGCCGACGTGCGCGGCATCCAGCGCGCCCTGGCCGAGGGCGTGCTGCGCTAGAGTGGTGCCCGAGCGCTGGACGCCGGCTCACCGGGGCGCCGCGCCGCTCCGCGATCCGACCGGGGCCATCGCCTCGAACACGCCGTCCCGGCGGACCAGCGCGTGGAACAGCGCCGCCGCCACATGGGTCAGCACCAGGGCGAAGAACGCGAAGGCGAGGTAGAAATGCGCGTTCCACAGCAGCGTATGGAGCGCGGCGTTCTGCGGTAGGATCGCGGGCAGGCGTAGGCCGCCGTAGAGCACGACCGGGTAGGCCCCGGCCGACAGCATCGCCCAGCCCAGAAGCGGCATGGCGAACATCAGCGCGTAGAGCCCGTAATGGGACAGGTGCGCGGCGAGCTTCATCGGCGCCGGCAGGTCGGCCGGCAGGGGCGGGCTCCCGCTTCGCGCCCGCACCGCCAGCCGGATCAGGGCGAGGACGAAGATCGCCACGCCCAGCGTCTTATGGGTCGCCAGCAACGGCACGTATGTGGGCATGATCGTCGAGACCATGCCGACCCCGATGAAGAACATCGCGATGATGCACGCCGCCATCGACCAGTGCAGCAGCCGCTGGCCGCCCGTGAAGCGCGTCCTGTCTGTCGTCATCGCCGCGCCTCCGCCGTGCGCCCAGGATAATCCTTTTCCTCCGCGGTGCGGAGGTCGTAGGATCGCGCGTAGGCCGCCGAGCGCGCCGCCGGGAACGGGTCGTCGGAGACCCGGATGCCATCCGGCAGGATCGTCGGATCGAAGTTGATGTCGCGGCAGGGGCCGTCCGCCTCGGGTTCGATGCGCCGAACCACCAGGGTGCCCGCCTCCACGCTGCGCCGTCCCTCCGGCCAGGCCCGGCTCGGATCGGCGGTCGGGTCGCCGGGCTCGGCGACGGTGAGGACCAGGGTCCAGCGTTGCGGCGCGGCCGCGACCCGGTCCGCGATCTCCTGCTCCAGGTAGGCGGGGCCGCGCTTGGCCAGATCCTCGGGCGTGATCCGCACCGCCTGCGCTTCGGGACGGAACGACCAGCGCACGGCCCGCTCGGCGCCGGACGCGTCGGTCACCAGGAAGGCGTTGAGGCTGTTGTAGGGCTCCTGCGCGTAGCTCGCGGTCCAGTCGGGGCTCTTGGCCCAGGCGCCGAACGGGGCGAATCCCGGATGCGCGGCGACGAAGGCCGCCATCGCGTTCGGCTCCTTGCTCGCCGGGACCCGCAGCAGGGCGTAGAACGCCTCCGGGGTGGAAACCGGGAAGACCGGCGCGTTGATCATGGCGGTGCGCCACACCGCGCCGTCGTCCGACGTGATCTGCAGCCCGAGGCCCCGCACCCGGACGGTGGCATCCGGCGCGCCCGGATTGGGGGTGCCGAGGTTGAACCGCCCCAGCGCCGGATGGTGCCCGGCCTCAAAGATGCGTGCCCGCGAGAGCGCGCTGCCCTGGCCGTTGGCCTCGAACGTTCCGGTGAAGCAGATGCCCTTGGCGTGGTTGCGGCGATACCCGGGAACCGGGCCGGTCGGCGGCGCGAGCGCGTCGACGAGCTTCGTGGGCGTCAGGCGGTCGGGCGAGAGCCAGCCCGCCGTGTAGGCGAGCGCCCCGGTCGCGCCGACGCAGACGGCCGCGATGACCGCGAGCGAGGTCAGGGTCGAGCGCGGCCCCGATGATGGAAGCGGCATGCGAGGGTCTCCCTTGGACGTCGCGCGGCGCCGGCCGCCGACGGCCCCGGCGCGGCGACGAACGATCCCGGACTCCGGCGGAGACCGGCTCCGCCCGCGTTCGAGGACTCACAAGCTGCCAGAAATTTTGAATGCAGGAAAGCAAAGCTTCGGAGCGGCGACGAATACGGGCGGCATTCGTGGAAAGACGGGTTTCTGCCCGGGCCGTACTGCTCCACGCCGGTACCGCTCACGCGGCCCGGGGCACCAGGCGCCGGGCGCGCACGGTGCCGTCGATGCTCCGGAGCGCCTGGAGAACCGCATCCGCCTCCGTCCGCTCCACCGACGCATCCACGACCACGTAGCCGAAATCGCCATCGGTCTGCAGATACTGCGCGTCGATGTTGAGCGCGCGGCCCGAGAAGACCGTATTGATCTTGCCCAGGACGCCGGGCACGTTCCGGTGCACGTGGAGGAAGCGTGCGCCGGACAGGCGCGGTGGCAATTGCACCTGCGGGAAGTTGACGGCGCCCAGCGTCGAGCCGGTCTGGGCATACTCCACCAGCTTGCGGGCGACCTCCGCGCCGATGCGGTCCTGCGCTTCTTCCGTCGATCCGCCGATATGCGGGGTCAGGATCACGTTCGCGAGGCCCTGGAGCGGCGAGACGAAGCGCTCCGCGTTGGAGGTCGGCTCGACAGGGAAGACGTCGATCGCGGCGCCGCAGAGACGGCCCTCCCGCAGCGCCGCGGCCAGGGCCTCCAGGTCCACCACCGTGCCGCGGCTGTTGTTGATCAGGTAGGCGCCGGGCTTCATGGCGCGGATCCGTGCCGCGTTCATGAGCCCGTGCGTCGCCGGTGTTTCGGGAACGTGCAGGCTGACCACGTCGCTCAGGGCGAGCAGGGTCTCCAGGCTGTCCACCGGCTCGGTGTTGCCGTGGCGCAGCTTGTCGGTCAGGTCGTGGAAGATGACGCGCATGCCCATCGCCTCGGCGAGATTGGACAGCTGCGAGCCGATATTGCCGTAGCCGACGATCCCCAGTGTCTTGCCGCGGACCTCGAAGGCGCCCGTCGCGGATTTGTCCCATCCGCCCGCATGCGCGGAGGCCGAGCGCGGCAGGATGCGCCGCAGCAGCATCACGATCTCGCCGATCGTGAGTTCGGCGACGCTGCGCGTGTTCGAGAACGGCGCGTTGAAGACGGGCACGCCCCGCGCCCGGGCGCTCTCGAGATCGACCTGATTGGTCCCGACGCTGAAGCACCCGATGACGGTCAGGTCGGGCAGCGCGTCGAGCAGCTCCGCCGTGACCGTGGTCCGCGAGCGGATCCCGAGCACGTTGGTGTCGGCGAGGCGCGCCGCCTCGGCGAGGCCGAAGGCGTGGGACAGCGGTTGGACCGCGCCGAATCCCGCCTGCGCGAAGATCGCGTGGGCCGTGGCGGCGATGTTCTCGCTCAGGACGATGCGTTCCGTAGGCAAAACCGGCACCTCTGCGGAAGGGATGTTGCAGAGTATCACGATCTGCGCGGCGCTGTTCGTCGTCAATCGTCTTCGATCGGCGAACAGGACAAGACGGAAGAATCGTCGTGGTGTTGTGCAATACGATGGGAAGAATGTATCGTTCGCGGCTGGCGTCCTGCTTCATTGCGATCTTGAGGGATCGGTGCTTCCGATTCGCCCTTCGCTGAGTCCGGCGGGCGTCGAGATCGCGCGTCCGGCCCGAAGGATCCGCGGCGCCTGCGTCGGTCATGCGCTCCATTCGCCCGGCGGTTGACCCGTATCCGGTGCGAAAACCGCGTCGCGCACGTCTGGATGTGCTTCTACCGTTCGCCCTCTCTCGAAAGGAATGCTACTACAAAAGCCGATACCGGGGCGGAACGGGACGGTTCTTCATGGCAGCGACGCGTCGCATCGGCCTCGTCCTCTGTCCCGATTTCGACTTCATGGGTCTGGCCGTCACCTCGCCGTTCGAGATGGCGAATTGGTATGCGGGCGAGAAGCTCTACGACGTCCGCCTGCATTCCGAGTTGGGCGGCCGGCTCCGGGCCGGCCTGGGCGCCGACGTCGCCACCGAGCCGCTGGCCGAGCCGGACGCCTTCGACACGATCCTGGTCGCGGCCGGCGTCGGCATCCCGACGACCGCGCCGGGGCTCGCCGCCTATATCCGCGCCGCCGCGCAGGGGACACGCAGGCTCGCCGGCCTGTGCCTGGGGGCCTTCACCCTCGCCGATGCAGGGATACTCGACGGGCGGCGCGCGACCACGCACTGGTATTTCGCGCCCCATTTCCGCGCGCGCTACCCCGCCTGCAAGCTCGACGTCGACAAGATCTACATCGCCGACGACAACATCTGGACCTCGGCCGGCATGTCGGCGGCCATCGACCTCGCGGTCGGCATGGTCGAGCGCGACCACGGCCGGGACCTCGCCACCTCGGTCGCCCGGGGGCTGGTGATGGAGCGGCGCCGGTCCGGCGGCCAGGCGCAGCGCTCGGCCCTGCTCGATGTCGATCCCCCCACCGATCGGATCCAGAGGGTGCTGGACTACGCCCGGCGCAACCCGGGCAAGCCGCTGACGGCCGAGGACCTGGCGGCGGTGGCTTGCCTGAGCCCGCGCCAGCTGACGCGCCTGTTCCGCGCCGAGACCGGGACCTCCCCGGCCAAGGCCGTCGAGACGATCCGGGTCGATGCGGCCAAGCTGATGCTGGAGGAGAGCCGGCTGCCGCTGGAGGCCATCGCCCAGGCGGTCGGGTTCGCCAACCGGGAGCGGATGCGCCGGTCGTTCCTCCGGGTCTACGGCGAGGTCCCCCGGCGAATCCGCCAGGCTGCCGGGCCGCTCGCCGTGATGTGACGCGGACCATGTCCGCGGGCGGTGCCGGCGGGCTGCGGCCGCGGGCGATGTCCGAAAACGTGGCCTTTATGGCGTAGGCCGCGGGCAGGGCCACGCTTAAGCATGGTGCAGGCCCTGCTGATATTCGGACGGACACGATCATGGTGAACCTGTCGATCAATGGTCGCCAGCATGCAGTCGATGCCGAGCCCGACACGCCATTACTGTTCGTCCTGCGTGATACGCTGGGCCTGACCGGCACCAAGTACGGGTGCGGTATCGGCCAATGCGGCGCCTGCACGGTGCTGCTGGACGGCCAGGCGACGCGCTCCTGCCAGATCCCGATCGAGAGCGTCGGCACGCAGCCCGTCGCCACGATCGAGGCGGTGGAGCAGGACGCGGTCGGCCAAAAGGTCGTGGCGGCCTGGGTGGCGCTTCAGGTGCCCCAATGCGGCTATTGCCAGTCGGGTCAGGTCATGGCCGCGACCGCCCTGCTCAAGCAGACGCCGCGCCCCACCGACGCCGATATCGCCGACGCGATGACCAACCTGTGCCGCTGCGGAACCTACAACGCCATCGCCGCCGCCGTGCGGCAGGCCTCGGCCTGAGGAGAGCGGCATGGAACAGTTTCTCGCTCCGGCCCCGGCGGACGCCGTGACCGTGGTCGAACCGATGCCGCGCGAGGCATCGCGGCGCGGCTTCCTGACGGCCGCCGGCAGCGCGCTGGTGCTCAGCGTGGCGCTCCCCGGCCGCAGCGCCCGCGCCCAGGCGCAGGGGCCCGCGGAGGGAGCGGGCGCGATCGCGCCCAAGCCCGGCACCCGGGTCGCCGCCTTCCTGGAGATCCACCCGGACGGCACCGTCAAGCTGCTCAGCCCCTTCGTCGAGGGCGGTCAGGGCATCGCCACCGGCATCGCGCAGATCGTCGGCGAGGAGCTCGACGTGCCGCCCGCGCGGTTCGTCGTGGAATGCGCGCCGCCCGGTCCCGACTATGCCGTGGTGAACGGGCTGCGCATGACCGGCGGCAGCTTCTCGACCCGCTCCAGCTACGCGGTGATGCGCCGGCTCGGCGCGACCGCCCGCGACATGCTGATCCGCGCCGCCGCGGCCCGGCTCAAGGTCCCGGAGGCCGAACTCACCACCCGCGACGGGGTCGTGCTGCACGCGGCGACCAACCGGTCGCTGCCCTACGGTGACCTGGCGGCCGACGCCCTGCTGCTGAAGCCGAACGAGGCCGTACAACTGCGCGACCCGGCGACCTTCCGGTATATCCGCCAGCCGGTCCCGCGGCTCGACGTGCACGACAAGGCGACCGGGCGGGCGGTCTACGCGATCGACCAGAAACTCGACGGCATGCTGTACGCGGCCGTGCAGCACGCCCCGCATCTCGGCACCGAGCCGGAGGCGCTCACCAACGAGGCGGACATCCGGGCGATGCCGGGGGTCCATTCGGTGCATCGCCTGCCGGGCGCCGTCGCGGTCGCGGCCGACAGCTGGTGGCGGGCCCGCAAGGCGGTCGAGGCGCTCACCGTGCGCTGGTCGGCGCCCAAGCCCGGCGGGCTCGACACGGTCGCGGCCGACTTCTCGTCCGACGGGATGGTGGCAGCGCTCAAGGCTTCCACCGATCCGGGCCTCGCGGCCGAGGCGGTGGGCGACACCGCCGACGCCTTCGCCAAGGCGGCCAAGGTCATCGAGGCGGAGTACGAGGCGCCCTATCTCGCCCACGCCCAGCTCGAGCCGCCCTCGGCGCTCGCGCGCTTTGCCGAGGACGGGACGCTCGACCTCTGGCTGCCCAACCAGATGCCGGAGCTGTTCCAGGCGATCTCCGCCCAGGCCGCGGGCCTGCAGCCGGCGCAGGTGCGGATCCATTCGCCGATGCTCGGCGGCTTCTTCGGCCGCCACTTCGCCTACGGACCCGGCAACCCGTTCCCGCAGGCGATCCGCCTCGCGCAGGCGACCAAGCGTCCGGTGAAGGTGCTGTGGTCGCGCGAGGAGGAGTTCCGCTCCGACGCCCTGCGCCCGCTCAGCTACAGTCGCTTCCGGGCCGCCCTCGACGCAGAGGGCCGGCCGAGCGCCATCGAGGTCCGCACCGTCGGCGAGGGGCCGATCGGGCGCTATTTCGGGGCGCTGTTCAAGAACCCGATCGATTCCTCCGCCGTGGAGGGGATCGTCGAGAAGCCCTACGCCATCCCGAACCGGCGGATGACCTTCACCAAGCTCGCCCACCCGGTGACCATCGCGTTCTGGCGCTCCGTCGGCCACTCGATGAACGATGCGTTCTACGAGAGCTTCCTCGACGAGATCGCGCAAGGGGGCGGGCAGGACCCGTTCGCGCTGCGCCAGGCGCTCCTGAAGGACAGCCCGCGCCACCTGGCGCTGCTCGCGGCGGTGGCCGAGATGTCCGGCGGCTGGCGGCGCGGGCCCTACGCGGCCGAGGGCGGCATGCGCGCCCGCGGCCTCGCGATGGCCTCGCCGTTCGGGTCGGAGACGGCCACGATCGCCGAGGTGTCGGTCGAGGGCGGCGAGGCGCGGGTCCACACCCTGTGGATCGCGTTCGATCCCGGCAGCGTGGTCAACCCGGCGATCGTGCGGGCCCAGGTCGAGTCGGCCGCGGCCCTGGGCCTCTCGTCGGTGCTGTTCGAGCAGATCGTCTACCGCGACGGCGTACGCCAGTCGCAGAATTACGACACCTACCCGATCCTGCGCCGGGAGCACATGCCGGCGGTCCACGTGCGCATCGTCGAGAGCGGCGCGCCCATGGGCGGCGTCGGCGAGCCGGGGCTTCCGGGGGTGCCGCCCGCCGTGCTGAACGCGGTCGCGGCCCTCACCGGGCAGCGCATCCGCGCCCTCCCGATCGCCAACACCAGGCTCACCGCGGCCTGACGAGTTTTGGGGACGCGTCCGGCAGGCCGGCGACGGGGGCCGGGCTCGCCGGGGCCATCTTGGAGGCAGCCGATGCTGGATATGGTCGCGCCGGGCGTGCGGATCGCGGATCCGCCCGAGACCGCCCTGACCGCGCACAAGGCCCCCGACACGCCGCCGGCCGCCCCGGCGGGCTGGCGGCAGCTCGCGGCGCTGCCGGTCGGCCTGTTCGCCGCGGTGATGGGCCTGACCGGCCTCAGCGTCGCCTGGAGCCTGGCCCAGGCCCGCTATGCCGCGCCGGCCTGGATCGCGGATGCCCTGGGATTGGCCGCGCTCGCCGCCTTCGTGGCGATCGCGGCGGGCTACGCCGTGAAGGCTGCCATCGCCCCGCAGGCGGTGCGCGCCGAGTTTCTCCATCCGATCGCCGGAAACCTGTTCGGGACGCCGCTGATCAGCCTGCTGCTGCTGCCGATCCCGCTGGCGCGAGCGAACCTGCTCGTCGCGCAGGTCCTGTGGGTTCTGGGCGCCGTGGGCATGACCCTGTTCGCGTGGCTGATCGTGACCCGCTGGCTGAGCGAGCGCCAGCAGGCGGCGCACGCGACGCCGGCCTGGATCGTCCCGGTGGTGGGCCTCCTCGACGTGCCGCTCGCCCTGCCGGGGCTGGGCCTGCCGCCGATGCACGCGGTCATGATGTTCGGGCTCGCGGTCGGCCTGTTCTTCGCGGTGCCGCTGTTCACGCTGATCCTGTCGCGCCTGCTGTTCGAGGCGCCGCTTCCGGTGGCGCTGCAGCCGGCGCTGCTGATCCTGATCGCCCCGTTCGCGGTCGGGTTCTCGACCTACGTGGCGACCACCGGGACGATCGACCTGTTCGCGGAGGCGCTCTACGCCGTCGCGCTGTTCCTGCTGGCGGTGCTGCTGCCGAAGCTCGCCCGCCTCGTCCAGGCCTGCCCGTTCCGGGTCGCCTGGTGGGCGGTGAGCTTCCCCCTCGCCGCCGCCGCGGTGGCGTCCCTGCGCGTCGCGACCGCGATGCCGGGCGCGCTCGCCGACGGCACCGCCCTGGCGCTCCTGGCGCTGGCGACGCTGGTGATCCTGTGGCTGCTCGGCCGGACCCTGGTCGGCCTCGCCCGCGGCGAGCTGCGCACCCTGTCCCAGTGATGCGATCGTGGCGGGGATGCGAGCGGAGATCGTGTCGCCGACGCCGTGAGTAACACCGGCGTCCCGAAAGTCTTCGGCCACCGTTCGGGACGATGGACGGCCACAGGCACCGCCCTGTAAGACACAAGCGCTTCCGAGAGCTATCTCGAAGCTGTGTTCGAGCGCGATGCCGGCCCGTGATGCAGTCTTCGCGCACTCGAAGATCCGTCAAAGCGGAGGCCTCCATGCCCGCCGACACGCGCCCCGAACCCCCTCCCGAGACCATCGACCGGAGCCGCCGCCGGCTCCTCGGCGCCACGGCCGCGACCGTGGCGGTCGCCGAGCTGGGCCGCATCGGCGTCGCGCGGGCCGAGACGGGAGCCTCCGCGGCCGGAACCATGCCCGGCACGCTGAAGCAGGTCGAGGCCGGAATGCTCGATGTCGGCTATGTCGAGGCCGGCCCCGCCGACGGTCCGGCGGTCATTCTGCTGCACGGCTGGCCCTACGACATCCACGCCTTCGCGGAGGTCGTCCCGATCCTCGCCGCAGCGGGCCATCGGGTGATCGTTCCGCATCTGCGCGGCTACGGGACGACCCGCTTCCTGGCCACGGACGCGGTCCGCAACGGCGAGCAGGCGGCGCTGGCGGTGGACGTCATCGCCCTCATGGACGCCCTCGGCATCCCCCGCGCCGTGCTCGGCGGCTTCGACTGGGGCGCCCGGACGGCTTGCATCGTCGCGGCGCTCTGGCCGGACCGGTGCCGCGCCCTCGTCTCGGTGAGCGGCTACCTGATCGGCAGCCAGGAGGCCGGCAAGGCGCCGCTGCCGCCGAAGGCCGAGCTGTCCTGGTGGTACCAGTTCTACTTCGCCACCAGCCGGGGCCGGGCCGGCTACGAGGCGTATCGCGACGCCTTCGCCCGGCTGATCTGGCAGAGCGCCTCGCCGCGCTGGGCGTTCGACGACGCGACCTTCGCCCGCAGCGCCCAGTCCTTCGACAACCCCGACCATGTCGGCATCGTCGTCCACAATTACCGCTGGCGGCTCGGGCTCGCCGAGGGCGAGCGGCGCTACGAGGCCCTGGAGGACCGGCTGGCCCGGGCGCCGGAGATCGCCGTGCCGACGATCACGCTCGAGGGCGACGCCAACGGCGCCCCGCATCCGGAGCCTGCGACCTATGCCGGGAAATTCATCGGCCGCTACGCGCACCGGCCGATCACCGGCGGGATCGGCCACAACCTGCCCCAGGAGGCGCCGCACGCCTTCGCGCAGGCCGTCATCGATGCGGCCTCGGCCTGAGGTCCCCCGCGTCCGGATCGGCCTGAGACGGCACAGGAGCCTGCGATGCGTGCCATCACCGTTGCTGCGTCCAGCTTGCTGGCGGCCGCCCTGCTGGGCGCCGCCGCCCTCCGTGCCGGGACCGCGCCCGAAGCGTCGCCGCTTTACGGCGTGACCGTTCCGGACGGTTTTCGCGACTGGCCGCTCATCGGGGTCGCGCAGGAGACCGGCGCCCTCGACGAGCTGCGCGCGGTGGTGGGCAACGCCCCGGCGCTGCAGGCCTACCGGGCGGGCACGCTGCCCTTCCCGGACGGGACGATCCTGGTGAAGCGCGCCTGGAAACGCACCTCCTCCCGGGAATTCGAGCCCGCCTTCGTCCCCGGGGCGGCGACCACGATCCAGGTCATGGTCAAGGATTCGAAGCGCTACCCGGAAACCGGCGGCTGGGGGTTCGGCCGCTTCATCGACGGCAAGCCCACGGACGCGGCCCAGCACGAGACCTGCTTCGCCTGCCATCAGGCCAACGTCCGGGACCACGACTACGTGTTCACCCGGCTCGCGCCCTGAGGGACCGCGGGCACGGCGACTTCGACGCGGACCCGCTGGGAGCTACGCCACCACGAAGCCGTGCGCGAACGGATCGCGGTCGTCGATGAAGATGGTGTTGATGCCGGTCTGGCGCGCCCAGCCCGCCACCGAGGGCACGATCGCGGGCTTGCCGGCCACCGTGGTCGCGGCCTCGACCCGGCCGCGGAACAGCGAGCCGATGATCGATTCGTGCACGAAATCGTCGCCGACCCCGAGGCGCCCCTTGGCGGCGAGCTGCGCCATGCGGGCCGAGGTGCCGGTGCCGCAGGGCGAGCGATCGATCGCCTTGTCGCCGTAGAACACGGCGTTGCGGGCCTGGGCCTCGGGGTGGCGTGGCGCGCCGGTCCACAGGATGTGGGACAGGCCCCGGATCTCCGGATGCTCGGGATGGACGAAGTCGTACGTGGCATTGAGCGCCGCGCGCAGCTTCGGCGACCGGGCGATGAGGTCCCCGGCGGTGTGATCGGCCATGTCCCGGAAGTTTTTTTGGGGCTCGACGATCGCATAGAAGTTGCCCCCGTAGGCGACGTCCACCACGATCTCGCCGACCCCATCGAGATGCGCGGTCAGCCCTTCGGCGTGCAGGAAGCCCGGCACGTTGCGCAGCCGCACCTCCTCCACGAAACGGCCCTCCTGCCGGTAGGTGATGTCCACCTTGCCGGCCGGCGCGTCGATCGAGAGCCGCCCCGGCGCGCGCGGCGTGACCAGGCCGTTCTCGATCGCCATGGTGACCGTGCCGATGGTGCCGTGGCCGCACATCGGCAGGCAGCCGCTGGTCTCGATGAACAGCACCGCGACGTCGCAATCGGGCCGCGTCGGCGGATACAGGATCGCGCCCGACATCATGTCGTGGCCGCGCGGCTCGAACATCAGCCCGGTGCGGATCCAGTCGTAGGTGCGCAGGAAATGGGCGCGCTTCTCCAGCATGGTGCCGCCTTCGAGGATCGGGCCCCCGCCCGAGACGAGGCGGACCGGGTTGCCGCAGGTATGGCCGTCGAGGCACGAGAAGGTGTGGTTGGCCATAGGCGAAGCCCTATCGGAAGCGCTGGGGCGAGAACGGCGCGAGGTCGATGGACGGCGGCGCGCCGGTGACGAGGTCGGCGACGAGGCGCGCGGTGCCCGCCGACTGGGTCAGCCCCAGATGACCGTGCCCGAAGGCGTAGACGACCCGGCGGGTGGACGCGGCCCGACCGATGGCGGGCAACGAGTCGGGCAGCGACGGTCGGAAGCCCATCCAGGGCTGGCCGCCCTCGGTTTTGAGGCCCGGCAGGAAGGTCTTGGCCTTGCGCAGCATCGCCTCCGAGCGCCGGAAATCCGGCGGCCGGTCGAGGCCGCCGAGTTCCACCGCGCCGCCGACCCGGATCCCGCAGGAGAGCCGCGTCACCACGAAGCCGTGGCCCCCGAAGGTGACCTGCGTGCGCAGGTCGAGGGCGCCCTCGGGCAGGGTCGTGTTGTAGCCCCGCTCCGTCTCCAGCGGGATCCGCTCGCCCAAGGTGCGGGCAAGGCGGTGCGAGAAGGCCCCGGCCGCGACCACGACCTGCCCGGCCATGCGGGTGCCGGCGGATGTCACCACGGCGACGCCGTCGGCCGTGGGGCGCAGCGCCGTGACCTCGGCCCGCGCGATCGCGCCGCCTTCGTCCCGCAGGCGCTCGGCCAGGGCGAGCACGTAGGTTTTCGGTTCGGCGATCGAGTACCAGCCGGGGGTGAACGTCCCGTGCGTGAAGCGGGGCGCCAGGCCCGGCTGGATCGCCGCCATCGCGGCGGCGTCGAGGTGCTGGAAGGCGATGCCGTGATCGGCGCGGACGTCCCAGCCGGGGAGGGCGGCCTCGAATTCCGGCTTTCCCTCGTAGACCTGGAGGTTGCCGTCCTTGCGCAGCATCCCCCGCGTGCCGGTGGCCTCGAGGAATGGCTCCAGCGTGTCCCGCGACAGGTCCATGAGCGCGGTCTGGGCGGCGGTCGCCTGGCGGACGCGATCCGGCGCGCAGGCTCGCCAGAAGCGCAGCATCCAGGGCAGGATCCGGGGCGCGTAGGCCGGCGGCACCGAGAGCGGCCCGAGCGGATCGAGCAGCCAGCGCGGCGCCCTCCTGAGGATGCCGGGCGAGGCTAGCGGCAGGATGTCGGAGAACGCGAAGGCGCCGGCATTGCCCGCGCTCGCCCCGGCCGCCGGGCCCTCCCGATCGAGCACCGTGACCGACAGGCCGCGCGCGCGCAGGGCCAGGGCGGCGGACAGCCCGATGACGCCCGCTCCGACGACGATGACGTCCGGTGGCTCCGCGGCCGCCATCCTAGCGCGCCACCGCCCGGTGCGGACGCGTCGCGCTCCCGGACGTGACGCCCCTTGGACAGCAAGAAATGGCGTCCTTCATGCCGGTCGACAGGCCTCCGAAGATGAGCGGGCCCGGCATCGGGCCCCGCGCAGACATCCGGAACCGATGCCTCTATCGAGATGCATAGTTCCGGCGTCTGCATCCAAGCACGTTCTGGGCCGGTCGGCAAAAAGAGCCCGGACGGACTATCGCAGGCAAGCCTGACGCCCCGGAGATCTCGCCATTGCCGTCTCCGCGATCGCTTCGTCTTGCGCTCCGGTTCCGGTGCTCGCCGGCGTGGACACCGGTCGTCCCACGTCTGGCGCGCGTGTGCCGCCTCTCCCTACCGGGGCCGATGGTCCCCGATCGCTGCCGGATGCGGGCAAAGGCCGGCTTGCGGCCCATCAGCCCGACCGGGCCATGCCCAAGGTGCGGATGTTCGACACGACAGGCCTCCAACTCCCGGTCAGACGCGCCTCCAGGATCGATCTGACCGTCCGGCGCGGCAGGATTGTGCAGGCCAGCAGGAACAGCACGACGGATACGCGCCTGAGCGGGCTGTACCAGGTCGGGAACGATCGGATCGTGACGACGACGCCCGCCCAGGTGATGCGGCGCATCTCCAGTATATCGCAGTAATTATCGTACCGAGCATGCATGTACATACGGGTCGGTGGGGCGATTTTGCAGGATCCATCCCTGTCGGGCAGTGCGGTTCTAAGATGTTCCAGCCGATCGACGAACCGTTTCTGGTGCTTTCTGATCAGGGCCACCGTCGGTGTCCGGTTGGTGCCGGACTTGTTCTTGTTGTGCAATCTGTAGCGGCCGAGCGGTTCGGACAGGCTCACGACGTCACCGTGGAACGGCGCGGCGAGCAGCATCACGCCGTCGACGGCCGAATCGTAATGGGCGTCCTCCAGGAGCGCGCACAGGTCCCTGCGAAACACGTTGCCCGAGGTCGGTGGCGAGATGTAGGTCCCCGCCCTCTCGATGGCCTTGACGAACGTGGCGCGCGCCCGGCCTTTCGCCAGATTCGGAAAAGACGTGCCGAGCGGCGTGCCGTTGCTGTCGATGCGAAGCAATGGGAACTGTAGCTTCGCAACGTCCGCATCGGGATGCTGGATGATCGTCTGTATCGAGCCCGGAACGAGTTCGTCGTCGGCATCCAAGAACAGGATGAACGGGGCATCCGTTTTCGACACGCCGTATCGGCAGGCGCTGACTTGACCGCCGTTCTCTTTCCTGAACGCGCGAACCTTGAACTGCTCGATTACCTCCCACGAACGATCAGTCGATCCATCATCGACGACGATGACATCGCAGTGGGTCGTGTCCTGGGAGAGTACGCTTGCGATCGCATTTCGAACGTAATCTTCATAATTATGACAATTTATTATGATCTCAAGCTTTAGTTCCCTGTCTTCCATGTTATTTTCCCACGTAGAGATTACGCAATATTTCTTGAGGGCATCTTTAATAGGTTTTGATGTTGCTATTATCCACGTATTAAGGCTTTCGGTAAATACCCTGATCCATAAATAAGGCCGGGATTAAAATCATCGCTCGGCGATAGGCCGTCCGGATTGCAGAGATCCCTGCGTGGGACGCGATCATCACCCCGCCGCACGTCCGCAACCGGGAAGGGGGCGACTGGCAGCGCCGACGATCGGACGCTTGGCCCTCGCCCGGCACGACCGGCTCACCGACCGGGACACGGAACCCGCACCCATCGACCTGGATCGGCGGCGTCACGCCGGCCGGGGCGCGGACCGGCCGGCCGCGTCCGCCCCACGTGCGAAGGTCTTCGCGTTGAGTCAGCGTTCCGCGGCCGCAGGTCGTACACTTCGCATTGACTGCGCGGGATCGCGCGGCCACGGCCCGAGTTAACGCGCGGTCTGACCGACGATCGGGCTGTCGGACACCCGGTGTCTTCGCTGGGACTACACCGATGCGCATACCGGTTATCAATCCGTCCCGCGCATACCGTCCCGGGATTGGACGCGGCGCGAGGAGGGACGATCGGTGGGCCTGCCCGGTGTGAAGGACGGGGAGAAATCCCGTCACATCCTCCCGACCGCCAGCACGATGATCGGAATCAGCACCACGCTGATTGGTCTGGTGAAGCTGCTGGAGCACTATTCCGGTCCCAGCCAGGTCGACGTCTACAGCGGCATCGTCGCCGTCCTGTTCCTGCTGAGCGCGATCCTGTCCTACCTGTCGACGCGGCTCGAGGCCCGGCCGCGCATCAGCCGCTTCGCCGAGCAGGTGGCGGACAACTTCTTCCTGCTCGGCCTCATGGGCATCACCGGCGTCGCCTTCCTGTTCGCCTACGAGGTGATCTGAGGCCGGTCCGTATCCCGCTCAGGGTGCGCAGGCGAGGTCGCCGCCCGGGCACTTGATCTGTGCGGTCAGGTCCTGGATGCGCTGGCGGGTCAACTCGGTCTTGCAGGTGCCGTCGAGCAGGGGCGCGATCGTTCCGTTGGAATCGGGCGCGGAGGCGTCGTAGCCGGTGCGCAGGTTGCACTCGAGGTCGCGGAAGGCGATCCAGGCCCGCTGCGCCGCCACCAGGTTGTGCCGCCCGTTGCTGTCGAGCTTGTCGCGCAGGGCAGCGTAGCGCCGGTTCAGTTCCGCATCGGCCTGCGCGAAATTCTGGGCCGCGCAGAGATTCGCCGCCGTCTGATCGGGCGCCTGCGTGCAGTCCGCCCCCACGGCGGAGCCGACGGCCGGCAGGGCGATCAGGACTCCGATGAGGACGGTTCGCAGCATGGCAGGCTCCAGGACCGAGGCGGGCTTCAGGGCTCATCATCCGTCTGCCGGGCGCGGAAGGCGTAGAAGCCGCCGTCGGCGTCGTACAGGACGTCGAAGCCGTTGAGCAGGCGCAGGCCGGTATTGACGAAGGGCAGCGGACGCGTGGTGTTGAGGACGATGCGCTCCGGCGCCAGAGGCGAGGCGGTATCGCCGCTCGTGATCGCGTAGCCGGCCGCGTCGCCGAAGCGGAAGCGCAGCCGCGTCCCGGGGGCGAGCGCGCGGTGGCCGGCGCCATCGGTACGGAGGCTCTCAGTGACTTGCTCGGGCGGGAGCGTCAGGAACATGTCGGTCACGCCGGTATCGATCAGCGCGCGACCGCAGGCGCCCGGCTCCCGGGCATTCACCCCGATACACACCGGTACGCCGAGCCAGTCGCCCGAGACCCGCGGATGCGGATCGAGCTTCACGAAGCGGAAGCGTCCCCGGGTGTTGGCGCGTGTCAGCCCGACATGCACCCCCGACTTGGTCACGACGTAGCCGCGATGGACCGGACCGGGACCCGGCGGCTCGGCGTTGAGCAGCGGATTGGTGTCCGGCGTGCTCTGGGTCTGGCTGTCGTCCTCGCGCCCGAAGCCGATCCCCAGCATGGCCACGTGCCCGGGGGCATCCTCCGGGGTGCAGGAGCGGGCCTTCTCTGTGCAGTCGATCCGGTCGACCGCCAGCACGGGAAGCGGCCGCGTCGAGACCCTGGCGCCGTCGCGGCCCGACAGGGTCACCGGCACCGTCACCCAGCGGCCGATCATGATCCGGCCGGAACTCGTGTAGGTCAGGCGACCGGGCCGGCTCGGCAGGGCGTCGACATCCGGGATGCGCCCGGCCGACACGACGATGCCGGTGGAGCCGGTATCGACGAGCACCGGGAGGGCCTCGCCTCCGAAGGACAGGCCGAAACGCGGTGAGCGAGCGATCGCTTCGCCGGGACCGGGTGCGTTGAGGAAGGTCAGGAAGACGCCGCGCCGGTCGCTCTCGTAGTTCGGGCGCTCATCCGCCCTCGCGGCGGCAGCGCGCGCGATCAGCCCGGCTCCGAGCAGCGTCGTCCAGGCAAGCCCGCGCGTTCCGACGTGTAGCGTGTTGATGAGACGCATCGTGGGACCCGGAGATGGGAAGCCCGAGCCTAGCATCCGGTCGAACCGCCGGCACGCTGGAGTCCCTCCCGCCGATGTGGAGACGAAACGGAATCGGCCGGTACGGTGAATCTCGCCGCGCCGGACCTGCCTGACGGCGGCACGACCGGGAGTAGCGCTATCGCCGGGGGGGCGCCCGCTCCTCCAACCCGCCCAGGAGGACCAGGATCCGGCCCAGCAGCACGCGTGTGTGCAGCGCCGCACCGGTGACGGCGCGATCGTCGGCCTGTCTGGCACAGGCCTCGTAGGCAGCCCGCAGAGCGGCAAGCTGGCGCGCACGCAGTTCGGGAACATCGGAGCCCATGGGCCACCCCCGACAGGCTCGTGTCCGCGGTACGTCCCCGCAGACAAGCCTCCTGAACCATCCATAGTCGGGGAGTTGGAAAACCGTGCTCGAACGGTCCCTACGACCTTTAGTGCCGGAACACCTGGACATACGCCGCAGGCTCCCCGACCCACGCGGTCAAGGATTCGGGTGCCATCGCGGCCGGCACCAAACCGTCGAGCAAGAGGTTTCCACGCCCCAGGGCGGCACGTACCGCCCCGGGCAGGCAGGTAACCAATTCTAGGAAGCGAATCCAGACCGATGACGCTTCCGCCCCGATGCGTTT
The DNA here is from genome assembly GCF_054818005.1 of Methylobacterium sp. CM6246. Classification (NCBI taxonomy): domain Bacteria; kingdom Pseudomonadati; phylum Pseudomonadota; class Alphaproteobacteria; order Hyphomicrobiales; family Methylobacteriaceae; genus Methylobacterium; species Methylobacterium sp. CM6246. The sequence continues at coordinate 245,731 of NZ_JBTXKY010000001.1, read as the reverse complement.
TCGGGATGCCTGGTGGCGCGTGCAGGACAGCATTTGGTAGATAAAATGCTCGAATTTGTCTTAAAAATCATTAACCTTGTTGCTCGGCGATGTTGAACAAATGCCTCGCCTTCGACATCTGCTTCCGTCCAGCAGGTTGTCTCAGGTGTGATGAAGATGAAATCGTATTCCATCTTTCTTCGCGATCGGGCGCAGGCCGACGCGGATCATCCGCGCTTGCTCGCGTACGAGATTTCAGATCGGGATGTGGCGCAGGCGCTCGTCTCGTCGATTGCCGCGTCTCATGAGGATCACGGCTTCAATCCAGCGACGGGCGTGCATTGGTTCAGGTACGGCGGCAGCCTTCACGAGATCTACGCTTGGCCGCAACGCTGAGTGCGGGGTCGGCTCAGGTACCGCAGAACGTGCGGTATCCGACCCCGCCGCCCTCGGGTGGCTCGGCATAAGGGGCGGCCGCGGGCTGGTCCTCGTAGGGGCGCGACAGCACCGCCAGAAAGGCTTCGAAGGGAGCGAAGTCGTCACGCTCCACTGCCGCCTCGATCATCTCCTCGACCCGGTGGTTGCGCGGGATGTAGGCGGGGTTGACCTGCCGCATCGCCGCCGCGACCGCCGCAGGGCTGCGGCCGTCCTGGGCCAGGCGGGCGCGCCAGCGCCACGCCCAGTCGTCATAGGCCGTCGGATCGACGAACAGGTCGCGCGGATCGGCGCCGGCCCCCGGTCGTTCCGCGACCGCGCACAAGGCCCGGAACGTGCGGGTGAAGTCCGCCTGATTCTCTGCCATACGCTTCAGGAGGTCGCCTGCCAGCGCGGGGTCGCCGTCCCGGATGTCGGACAGGCCGAGCTTGGCATTGAGACCGCCCTGATAGGCGGCCTCGAAGCGCGGCGCGTAGCCGGCCAGCGCCGCTTCGGCCTGCGCGACCGCCTCGGTCTCGTCCGGATCGAGCAGCGGCAGCAGCGTCTCAGCCAGGCGCGTCAGGTTCCAAAGCGCGATCCGGGGCTGCTCGCCATAGGCATAGCGGCCGTTCCGGTCGATGGAGCTGAACACCGTCCGGGGATCGTAGGCGTCCAGGAAGGCGCAGGGGCCGTAATCGATGGTCTCGCCCGCCACCGACATGTTGTCGGTGTTCATCACCCCGTGGACGAAGCCAACCAAGAGCCAGCGGGCCACCAGTTCGGCTTGGCGGGCGACGACGCCTTCCAGCAGTGCCCGGTAAGGTTTCTCCGCACCGGCCGCATCGGGATAGTGCCGGGCGATCACGTGGTCGGCGAGTGCCCGCAGACCCTCGACGTCGCTCCGCGCGGCGAAGAATTGGAACGTGCCAACCCGGATATGGCTCGCCGCCACGCGGGTCAGGATTGCGCCGGGCAGGACCGTCTCGCGCGCCACCGGCTCGCCGGTCGCGACGGCGGCGAGTGCCCGGGTGGTCGGAATGCCGAGCGCCGCCATGGCTTCGCTGACGAGGTACTCGCGCAGCACAGGCCCCAGCGCTGCGCGGCCGTCGCCCCGTCGGGAGAACGGTGTCGGGCCGGACCCCTTCAACTGGATGTCGCGGCGCTGTCCCGCCCGGTCGATCACCTCGCCGAGCAGGACCGCACGGCCGTCGCCGAGCTGCGGTACGAACTGGCCGAACTGGTGCCCGGCATAGGCCGCTGCGAGCGGTGCCGCGCCCTCCGGGACACGGTTGCCCGCCAAAGCCGCGACGCCCTCGGAACCGGCCAGCCAGTCCGGATCGAGGCCGAGGTCCTGGGCCAACGCTCGGTTCAGCCGGATCAGGCGCGGTGCCGCCACCGGCGTCGGCGCGCGGGACGCATAGAAGCGCTCCGGGAGGCTGGCGTAGCTGTTGTCGAATGGGATCGGGGTCATCGACGCCATCTATGAATGCGCCCGGCGGCCAGCAAGCGCGGCCAAGGTTGGTTCTCATGGGCCGCCGTTGGTCCAAGACCGTTCGCGCGTGCCCGGTTCCGTACGTCGCAGTCGTGGCGCTGCGGATCCGGCTGGATTGCGACCGAACCGCCGGGATGCGCGTTCGCTCCAGACGCCGATCAATCCCGGCTCCGTCGTGCCCGGCCCCGTCGTGAGCCGTCGAGCGGCGTGTGGCGGGCGGGTCTCAGGACGTTTCCTCTGGACGAAAATACGCGGTGACGGCCAACCGGATGCTTGTAAGCCTTCCCCCCACGGGCGATGCCGCTGCCATGGCTGTGTGCGAACCCGTATTAATCTTGCCGAAGCCCGAACCGGGGGCTGCGATGCACGTGCATGACACCGCCAACCGAGCCTGCGCGACCGATCGCGAGCCCGGTCTGGCGGTGCGAAGGGCTGCCGCAGGACCGCGCAGTTCGAGCGAGCCATGAGCGCCACGGCCGCATTTCTGCCTGGAGGCGGCGAACTGGGCGCGATCGTCCGGGCCTACGACTGGGCGACGACGCCGCTGGGTCCAATCGCCCGCTGGTCTCAGAGCCTGCGCTCCGCGGTCAGCACCGTGCTGCTGTCGCCGGTGCCGATCGTGCTGCTCTGGGGCGCGGACGGCATCATGATCTACAACGATGCCTACTCGGCTTTCGCGGGCGGCCGGCACCCGCAGCTCCTCGGCTCGAAGGTCCGCGAGGGCTGGCCTGAGGTCGCCGACTTCAACGACAACGTCATGCGGGTGGGGCTCGCCGGCGGCACGCTGTCCTACAAGGATCAGGAACTCACTCTGCACCGCTACGGCCGACCCGAGCAGGTCTGGATGAATCTCGACTACTCGCCGGTGCTCGACGAGGCCGGGCAGCCGGCCGGGGTGATCGCAGTCGTGGTCGAGACCACCGAGCGCGTGCTCGCGGAGCAGCGGCTGAAGGCGAGCCAGGCGCTGGCTCAGCTCTATGCCGACCGCATCCAGCTCGCCCTGTCGGCCGGCGCGATCATCGGCACCTGGGTGTGGGATCTGCCCGCCGACGCGTTCACCGTGGACGAGGCCTTCGCCCGCAGCTTCGGCCTCGATCCGGCCCTCGGCCGGGTCGGGCTCAGCCTCGAGCAGGTAATCGCTACGGTCCATCCCGAAGACCGGCAGGGGCTGATCGCGGCGATCAACGAGGTCATCGCCCGCGGGGGGGCGTACGCGCACCAGTACCGGGTGCGGCGCACCGACGGGAAGTACTACTGGATCGAGGCGAACGGCCGGGTCGACCGCGCTCCGGACGGGACGCCGCTGAGCTTCCCGGGGGTGCTGATCAATGTCGAGGACCGCCGGGCCATCGAGGCCGAGCGCGACCGCGCCATCATGATGCTGCGCACCCTTACCGACACGCTGGAGCAGCGTGTTGCCGAGCGGACCAGCGAACTGATGCGCGCCGAAGACGCCCTGCGTCAGTCGCAGAAGATGGAGGCGGTTGGCCAGCTCACAGGCGGTGTCGCACACGACTTCAACAACCTGCTGACGATCATCCGTTCCTCGGTGGACTTCCTGCGCCGGCCCGATCTGCCGGAGGCGCGCAAGACCCGCTACCTCGATGCGGTCTCCGACACGGTGGACCGCGCCGCCAAGCTCACCGGCCAGCTCCTCGCCTTCGCCCGGCGGCAGGCGCTCAAGCCCGAGGTGTTCCATGTTGGGCAGAAGGTCCGCGGGATCGCCGACATGCTCGACACCGTGATCGGCGCCCGCGTCCGGGTGATCGCCGAGGTCCCGGACGAGCCCTGCCATATCCGGGCTGACGTCAGCCAGTTCGAGACCGCCCTGGTGAACATGGCGGTCAACGCCCGGGACGCCATGAACGGGGAGGGCACGCTGACCCTGCGGCTCGCCGGCGGTCGGACTATGCCGGCGATCCGCGGGCATGCCGGGGCCGACACCGCCTTCGTGGCGGTGTCGCTGACCGATACCGGCTCAGGGATCTCGGGGGCCGACCTGGGTCGTCTGTTCGAGCCGTTCTTCACCACCAAGGAGGTCGGCAAGGGCACCGGCCTCGGCCTCAGCCAGGTGTTCGGATTCGCCAAGCAGTCTGGCGGCAACGTCGACGTCACCAGCGCGCCGGGGCAGGGGGCGACCTTCACCCTGTATCTGCCGCAGGTCGAGGTCGATCGCGGGATCGACGAGGCGGAGGGCGTCCCGGCGACAATTTCGCCGCTCGGCACCGGGCAGCGGGTCCTGGTGGTCGAGGACAATGTCGAGGTCGGTCAGTTCGCCACCCAGATCCTGCAGGATCTCGGCTACGAAACCGTCTGGGCGGCCAACGCCGAGGCGGCGCTCGAGCGGCTCGGCCGGGACGGCGGCGGGTTCGAGGTGGTGTTCTCGGACGTGGTCATGCCCGGGATGGGCGGCCTGGCGCTCGCCCAGGAGCTGGCGCGCCGCCTTCCGGACCTGCCGGTGCTGCTGACCTCGGGCTACAGCCACGTCCTGGCCCAGGAAGGCACCCACGGCTTCGAGTTGCTACACAAGCCCTATTCCGCCGACCAGCTCGGGCGCGTGCTGAGCCGGGTCGTCGGACGGCCCACACCAGCCTCGGTGGAGTGAAGGCGACGCCTTAAGCCGCCGGCAGGACCGCACCGGCCCCCGGGGTGCCGCAGGCGTGGCAGAACCGCTCGAAGGTGCTCTTGCGCTGCGTGCAGGCTTGGCAATCCTCGAACAGGCCGAGCCCGCAATGGGGGCAGAAATTCGTGTTCGGATCGCCGAGCGCGACCGGCCGCTCGCAGCCCGGGCAGATCTTCTTGGCAAGTCGGGCCAGAGCCTGATCGGTGGCGATCTCGGTGCGGCGCTCCTCGTTGGGCCGTGTCTCGACCAGCGCCTGACGTGCGCGGTAGGCATGCAGGGCGTTGATCGCCGCCCGACCGCCGACCAGCGTCACGACCACGCCGACACCGTACTGCACGTAGCCGCCGTAGCTCGGCATGTACGGGACCAGCTCGACGAAGAACGCGAAGGCGGCGGCGAACGCGAAGCCCCAGACGAACGGCCAGTTGCGCGTGTTCCGCCGCTTCAGCAGCAGCCATCCGGCGAGCACCAGCAGCGGCAGGGTCAGAGCGAGCCGGTAGCCGAACACCCGGAGTTCCTGGCCACGCTCCGCCGAGTCGAGCTTCTGCTGAGCCGCCGCGCGGAGTTCGCCGTCCACCCGGCTCTGGTCCTGCTCCCGCTCGGACAGCGTGCGCTGCGTTTCGGCAAGCCCGGCCAGCCGCTCCTCGATCGTCCGCTCGGCGTCCTTGAGTGCGTCGAGCTGCCGGGTGCGTGCGATGAGTCCCGGATCCTGATCGACGCGCTGGGTCGCATCCCTGGTCTTTAGCCAATTGGCGAAGGTCTCGCGGGCGCCTTCCGAGGCCGCCTGGGCGGCATCGAGGGCGAGTTGGTCCCGCTCCGTCCGGCGCCGGCTGTCGTCCATCTCGCGGCGGATTTGCTTCAGCGCGTCGGTCGAGGCCCGGGCTTGGTCGTATCCGAGGAACTGCTCGAGGGTGTAGTGCTGCTCCACCTGCGGCAGGTCGCCAACGACCAGGGAGCCCAGCCCGATCAGGAACCAGGCGAACAGCAGTGCGACGAGCCAGAGGGCGACGTTGAACCAGCGCTCGGACAATCGGGAACCAGCACGCACGCCGTCGACTCCACAGATCCCATTATCGCCCGCCGCACACGCGTCGGACCGACGACCGTGAGCCGTGCTCGACCGCTATTCGGTCGGGCACGGCTCCGGTGTCGGCAAGCTCTAGCATAGGTCGGCCTCCGCCCAACTCGGTCGGCTGACGGAGCCGATAGTCAGCGGGCCGACGCTGTTCGCGAGGCGCCCGGCGCGGCGCGTGCCCGGCCAGGAACAAGCGACAGTCCGGCCGAAATCAGCGCGAACAGGATCAGCGGCGTCAGGCTCAGAGTGAAGCTGCCGGTGGCATCCTTGATCGCGCCGATCAGGTAGGGGCCTAGGAATCCGCCGAGATTGCCCACAGCGTTGATCGCCGCGATGCTGGCAGCCGCCGCAGCCGGCGGCAGCTCCTCGGTCGCCAGGGCCCAGAACGGCCCCTTCAGCATGTAGACGCCGACCGCCGCGACGGTCAGCGCCCCGACCAGCGGCAGGATCCCATTCAGGACGGTCCCGCCTGCCAGCCCTGCGGCCAGGACCAGGAACGGGATGGCGAGGTGCCAGCGCCGCTCGCCGACCTGGTCGCTGTGCCGCCCCCACAGGATCATCGCCACGGAGGCGACACCGTAGGGAACGCTGTTCAGCAGGCCGGTCTCGAAATTGCCCAGGCCGTAGCTCTTGACGATCTGCGGGGTCCAGAAGGTCAGGCCGTAACTACTGGCGGTCGAGCCGAAATAGATGGCGGCGAACAGGATCAGCCGCCGATCGCGCAGCATCGTTCCAAGCGACGGCGAGGCGGCACCGCCGCTGCGCGCGGCGTTCCGGGCGGATTCTTCCTTCAGGCGTCCCTCCAGCCAGTCCCGCTCGGCCGGCGGGAGCCATTTCGCGTGGCGCGGCCCATCGGGCAGGAACCACAGCACGGCCCCGGCCATCAGGACGGCGGGCAGGCCTTCCAGGATGAACAACCACTGCCAGCCGCGCAGACCCCATCCGTTCAGGCCGAGCAGCGCCCCGGAGATCGGCGAGCCCAGGAACGACGAGATCGGGATCGAGATCATGAAGATGCCGACGATCCGAGCCCGGTACGCCGAGGGGAACCAGTAGGTCAGGTACAGGATCACGCCCGGGAAGAACCCGGCCTCGGCAACGCCCAGCAGGAAACGCAGGGCAATGAACGACCAGGGACCCTGCACCATCGCCATCGCCATGGAGATCACACCCCAGGTCGCCATGATCCGGGCGATCCAGAGCCGCGCCCCGAACCGCTCCAGCATCAGGTTGCTGGGGACCTCCATCAGGAAGTAGCCGAGGAAGAAGATTCCGGCGCCCCAGCCGAACAGCGTGGCGGTCAATCCGACATCGTGGTTCATCTGGATGGCCGCGAAGCCGACATTCACCCGGTCCAGGAAGGACACGAAGTAGGCGAGGATCAGGAACGGCACCAGCCGCCACCCGATCCGCCGCATCGCCGATCGTTCGAGTTCAGACTCAGCCATGATGATCCTCCTCGGCGGCGGCTGTCTTCGAGCCGCTCACGGGTGCAGGCGCAGGCTCCGGGCGCGCCGGTTCGGCGCTCCGGCGTCGGAGTTTTCGACATCGAAAAGGCAGGCGGCCGTGCGCATCCACTCGAACGGCGCGCCCCGGTCGTCCGGGCCGGAGTCGATCGTGGACGCCATCAGAGCGCCGCCGCAGCGCAGCGCGTGCGGATCATCTCGGGTTTCCTCGCGGCCCGTCGGTTCGATTGCCGATCTTGGTCAGCCGATCTAACGCGAAAGCCCGATGACCGGAAGTCGTCGCCCGATGAAGACCTCCGATTTGTCGCGGGTTTACCGGATCGCGGCCGACGCCGGGGTGCCCCGGGGCGGGCGCAACCTCACGCCGGCTTGCGTGCGCGGGCGGGCTTTGCCGCCGGAGCCTCGACCGTCTCAGCGGCCTCGGAGGCGTGCGCGGCAGGCTTCCGACGCTTGTGGCCGAGGCCTGCGGTGCGGGCGAACTCGGCGCGCATGGCCGAGTAGTTGGCAGCGGTGGCCGGGTAGTCGCGTGGCAGCCCGAAACGCTCTCGATAGGCCTCGATGGTAAGGCCATGGCCGCTCAGGTGCCGCTTCAGGGTCTTGTACGGCTTGCCGTCGATGAAACTGATCAGCGCGTCGGGGGTGATCGACTTCCGGATCTGGCCGGGCGTGGTCTTCTTGGCGTCCGGCTCGGCGGGTGTGCCGGCCTGACCAAGCCCCGTGAGGGCTTCATGGACACGCGACAGCAGGGTCGCCAGTTCGGGCATCGGGACGGAATTGTTGGATACGTATGCCGACACGATGTCGGCGGTCAGAGCAATGACATCGGTCTGATCGTCTTGCTGTAATGCGGTGTCGTCTTCCATGGGCAGCTCTCGCGAGGACAGTACGCGATGAACATCGCTGTATCTGTCGGCAGTCAAGCGCTAAATCGCACAAAACAAATGACGCTGTGGGTTATCGACTGTTGTATCGAATGAATACCAACATAGATTTGCAACGGTGTAAGCGTGGGACTGCGTTCCGCTGGCTCAGGCCCAACGGCGAGGCGCGTCGAGCCGCCGGGCGCCCGCCGCGTGACGGCCCGTTCGAGATGTCTTAACGATCCTGTGGTCTCTCGAGGCGTCGCTGCGGCCTCGAGGGGTACGAAGCCGAACGACAGGCGGGCCGAGCCCTGCCCTTCATGCTCGGCCCGCGCCATTCTACCTGGCAGCGCTCAGGCGTTGGCTGCGTGCCCGATCGGCGCTGGTATCGTTCCGCGATTGACCGACGGCGCGGCGGCCGGAAGCGTCGCGCTGGATCCGTATTCGGCGCGGTAGGCGCGCTCCAGGGTCATCAGTGTACGCATCGGCGCCTCGGCCAGATCGAGCAGCCGTGCGTCTCGCCAGCGCGGCTTAGTCAGCTTCTTGCGGCTGAACCAGCGCGGCCTTTCTTCCTCGACGAGCAGAATCAGCTTGCCCGACCACGTTTTCCGAAACCAGAACCGCCCCGTGAGCTTGCCTGCGCCGAACATGGCAGCACCTTGCATGAGAGTCCGGAACGACAACGCCCCCGAAACTCGGCGGTTTCCCTGTCACCCGCTGGTGCGGGCCTGGAGGCGCCGGTCCACCCAGGATGCCAACCCGAGGCCCACAATGCCGCCCACCAGCGCCGCTGCCGCCTTCACGAGGAAGTCGTCAAACCGGCCGTGACGCGTACCCGTGAGGGACTGCCCGGCTTCCAGCCCGCCGGCCAGCAGCACGGCTCCGAGCAGGATCCACGGCCAGCGACGCGGGTAGCCCAGGGTCAGAAGAAGGCCGGCCAACGCGTAGGCGGCCGCCCGCTCGAAGCTGGGATTGGCCGTCACCACCGGACGGAGGCCGATCGGCACCAGCGTGATGGCGACGATCGCCGCCACCAGGATCCAGGCCGCGACCCGCACGAGACCCAGTGCCCACTTCTCCATCATGCGCCGCATATCCCGTAACCCTTTGCCGAGCCTCCGGCTTACAGGGCCTTAGGGTTGGAAACTGTTGCAGTTCGGCGGCCAGGGCCGGGAAAGCCGATGCCGCAAGTTCAACCGACGGTCCGAGCGGCGTCGCAGGCTTGGCGCCTCATCCGAGTGGGCAGCTTCTGATCGCGAGTGTTGCTTGTTCGTTCTAGGCACTAGGTCGTCGAATCGGGCATAGAGGCGTCATGCGCCCGCCCGTGCTCAGCCTCCTCGCGATGCTCGTCCTGATCGACGCTGGGTCGACAGCGATGGCGGCGGCGACCGATCCGCGTGCGCTCGAACGGGCGTGGCATCGCTGCTTGCGGGAATCCTACGCCCATCAGCCGCCCGGTCAGAGCCGGGCTGGGGACGAACGCAACGCCCTCGACGAATGCAAGGTGCAGGAAGATGCGTTCGTGGCGTCGCTCATAGCAGCCGGGCCTGCGCAGGATGGCAGAACCGGGACCGTCTGGGCCCGGACCTGGGCAGCCTTCGTGGAGCCGCTCACCGCCTGGATCGGCGGTCTTCGGCGTTGAGCCTGCGCCGATGCGTGCCGATCAGGAGGTCGACCACTCGCGCTTCACCTCGTCGGCCGGCCGGTCGAGATGGACCTTGCCGCCCTCGACGGCCCGAACGAAGTCGAGCGGGATGTAGTGGTGGAGGCCACCCGCCGCCGCGTCGCGCTTGGTCAGTTTGATCTCGCCTTTGTCGATGTGATCGACGGTTCCAACATGGGCCCCGTCCGAGCCGACGACCTCGGCGTGTTCCTGGATCTGCGCAGCGTCCACCATCTTCATCCTCCCTGTGAAGTCGTCAAACCGTGCCCTGCTCACAGCGGTTCCTGGCTGCGCCATTCCAGCTCAGGCCTGGGTTTCATGGATGCAGCGTTCGGGATGCGTGCCGCAGGGTCGCACCGTGCGGACGTGACTGAACCGGCATCTGCCCGGACCGTTGGACCGCCATGACCGAGCCAACATCCGCCTCACTGGAACACGTTGCCGACGCCCGGCGACACGAGATGGCCACCGAACACCTGCTGTTCGGCACGATCCGCTTCCTGGCTCACCGCCACCCGGAACTGCTGGATGAACTTGACGCCAGCTTGGCGCACCTATGGGACCGCGCGGAGGGCGAGGCGCGGGACGACGAGGCCGTGCGCAAGATCGCCAGCCGCATCATCAAGAGCCTCCGGGCGGAGAGCTAGCGACGCCGGGTCGGCCGCCTATCCGTGGCCGACCCGCTAGATGCTGCTTTTCGGGGACACGTGATTGGCGTCTGTCAGCGCGTACAGCCGATGCAGATCCCGCGTGTGATCGCGTCGTTGCGCTGTTCGCCCGGGCTCCGCCGTTCGATGCTGCCGGTCTCGCTGGGTCCGAGTGCGTTCGGATTGGGCACCGTCTGCCCGGTAGCCGCGGTATGTGGGGCCTTCGCAGCCGTGGTCGGACCGCCCCCCGTCCCCGTCTGGCTGATGGATTGTGCCCAGCCTGGCTGAATGCCGACGACGAGGAAGGCGACGGTGGCGATCTTCAAGGGCGCGCGCATGATAACCTCCCGGCGCTTTGTTCTGCGTGGAACTGACGCACTTGCCGAGCGAAAGTTCCGTTGATGCGCAGATTCGGACTTTCAGCTCCAACCGTTGATGTTGCCGCATCCAGATTTCGTACGCCCCATTCAGGACGTCGCCATCCGGCGTATCGGCTAAGTCCTATTGAGGCTTGCCGGCTGCGCGGGATTACTAGTCCCTGACACGGTCGCGCTTAATGGGGCTCCCGATGAACCCGACCGTCAAGGCTGTGTTGCTGAACGAGCGGGCGACCGTCCTCTCGGCCATCGCGGCCCGTGAAGGGACCGTCTCAGACCTTCTTGTCCAGTTGAATGGCGTAGAAAATGACATCTGGCGGTTGCGTCACCGCTTGATCGACCTGGAAGCCTATCTGGTCGGCCAGCGGATCGACCTGCCGGCGGATCCGACCGACCCGGAAGCGGCTGCCCCATGCCTGGATGCAGTGGCGACCCCGGCATCAGGCCTGCCGGCTTGCAAGCCCCTCGACGATTTTGTGCGCCACAGGTCCGGCAAGCGAAAGGTCCTCGCCAGCACCGCACCGCGCCGCATCGAGGATGCGAGCCGCTCGGCCTGAGCCTTCCATGCGGATCGGCGCGGCTTGGTTGAGGCGGAGCCGGGTCAGGCTTCCCGCAGGTCGGAGCCAATTACCGGAAAGCCTGACCCGGCTCATCGGCGACCGCCGCGTAGAGTCGATGCCCGTATGGGCTATCGATCGCAAGCGCGATATCCTGCTTGCCGCGATCGCCCTGGCGATCTTGGCATCGGTTGGAGGACCTAGTGTTCCGGCATGGTGAGCTGTCTTGGCCCCGGGGCAGGGCGTGAGCGCCATGTAGACCCGGCTCGCGGTCGTTCGGATCGCTGATGCGGCTTCCGCCGGGATTGCCGAGACCCCCATCCTGAGGCCTATCTGAGGCCTGCGAGGATCCGAAAGGGGTGAGGGATGGGCAACCGGGATGGTGCCGGCGCGTCGAATGCGCGGATCGCCGAGGTCCAGCGCCTCGCGACCGCCCTGGCTGCCCGGGTGCGATACGCCCAGCTGGTTCAGCGGCCGATCTTCGAGGAGCAGGTCAATGCCCTGGTCGGCGCGGCGCGGCTGTTGGACGAGGAGAGGGTACCCTGGCCGCCCATGGTGGAAGAGGTGTTGATGGAGCTGGCCAAGTCGCTGGACAGCTCCGGGGATACCGACACGCCAGCGGAGCCCTGAGGCTGGGACGGCCGGCCGACCGGTCGGCGGTCAGCTGAAGTCGCCGAGCCAGCGCAGCGAGTGGCGCAGGCGTGCGGTGCCCTCCCGTGCGAACCAGAGCCCGTGCGCGAAGACAACGGCTTCGGGCTTGAGGGCCACGAGATCCGCCGCGCCCCGGGCCGCGTCGCGCCGACGCAGCTTGATCACGAGGCGCAGATAGGGCGGCGGCTTCCCCTCCGGCGCGGTCATTCCGGCCAGCCGCAGCAGCGGGCGCAGGAGCGCCGGCATCTTCGCCGGTTCCAGGTTCAGGACGAGGTCGGTGAGCACCAGCGTCCGGCTGCGCTTGTGGAAGAAGGCGACCTCGCGGAAGCCGAGGCCGCCCGGCACCACCTGCTGGCGCAGGTCCGCCTGCCACTCGGGTGGCGCAGCGTCCCCGAGCACGCGGTCGATCCGCAGGCCGGAGCGGCGAACCTGTCTGCGCTGGCGCAGGTTGGGCGCCGCCCAGGTCAGCGCCTCCGGACACTGGCTCTGCCAGTCCTTCAGGAAGGTCCAGTGCGCTATGTTCGGCGCGACGAGGTGGCGGATCGGTCCCAGCGCCTCGATCGCCCGATGCAGCGCCGCGTCGTAGCGGGTTGGCGAATGGAGCCACAGGCCACCATCGCCGAGCCGGACCACGGTCATCCGCACCGGGAGCGGGAAGCCCAGGATCCGCAACGGGCCGCTGTCGACGATCCAGACGCCCTCGGCGACCGGCTTGAGCACGTCGAGGGGTGGATAGGTTGCTTCAGGCAAGGCCTGGTTCTCTCGGCTGCCTCCGGCTGTGCGGCCGGAAAGTGAGGCAACCGCCGCGGCGCATCGGGTTTCCCGGATGGATCGCCGCAGCCCGCTGCCTCAGGTCAGGCCTGAAGATAGGTGGGCGCCGCGATGGGCCGGGCCGGGAGGGCGCGCCACAGGGCGATCCCGAGGCCCAGGAGGGTCAGGAGATCGCAGGTCAGCCCGAACACGGAGCCGACGAGGAGGTTGTGGCCGGCCCAGCACAGGGACGCGCCCAGGAACAGCAGGCGCATCGTCTGGGGCGCGGCCTGCAGGCGTGCGGCCGTCGCCAGCAGGGTGCCGATCGCCGCGCAGGCGGAGGGCGTCCCGTTCCAGGTGGCGATCGTCAGCCAGACCGCCAGCAGGGTGGTGGCGGCGAACAGGGGATGGACCCATCCGTTCCGGTTCGGTGCGCCGAGGCAGGTCAGGGAGACCAGGCTCTGCACCACCGCGATGGCGCACATCGCGGCGCCGGTGAGCGCTCCGAGCGTCAGGTAGTGGGCGCCGAAGCAGGCGGCGCAGGCCGCCGACCCGGCAAGCATCCACGGGCGGCGCGGCATCAGGCCGGCAATGAATCCCAGGGTCAGGCCCAGGGATCCGAAGATGTCGAGATGGGTCCCGGCGAGATCATACCAGGTCAATACGGTGTCGGCGGCAATCATCGGTCGCGCTCAGCCGGCGCGGATGCGCCGTTTCCGCCGAATGCGCTAGGTTCGCATGGTAATCAGATGGTTAACGATAAATCGCCCGGTGATCACGTCCCTGCGAGGGTGGCGAAACGGCCGCACGGGCGACGCGCTCAGATCTACCGCGTACATCAAGTATTGGATCGGCAATAACCCGAGAATAACATAGGTTATCGCTCGGTTGTCCGGAGATAAATCCGGGAACAAGGCCTGAGAATTCCAGTTGCCGGGGTATTCATTCGGACGTGTCCGGGGCCGATCGAGGCCGCGGGGCGTCCGCTCCTGCCGTCCTGCGGCGACCCGACCCGACGCGCCCATGCAGCTTTCCAACCCGGATATCCGTCGCCCGATCGCCGTCCCGGCCCGGCTCCGCGCGCCCGGCGGCACCGGTCCCTTCGCGGTCCCGGCCCGCGCGCAGCGCCGGACGACGCGAAGAATCGACGAAGTCTGGGGCCACCACCCGCCCGGGTCCCGCCAGACTTCGCGTAGCCGGCAGGCGGGGTCCGGCCGATGACCCGATCCGCAGCGTTTCCCGAAAACCAGGATGCCCTGCTGGCCCTGGGGCGCACCCTGCGCGACAGCGGCTACACCTTTACGACGGTGACCCCCGCGACCCATGCCATCGTCAACGCACGGTCGTGCAACGCCGAGGCGCGCACACTGCGCGACGTGATTGGCTGGAGCCGCCCGTTCCGGCCCGAGATCCTGTCCGGAGAGATCCTGAGCCGGCTTCGGGATGCCGGGGCCGTGGTCGAGGACGGCGCGCTGCTGCGCCCGACCGTCCGGTTCTCCAGCCTCGACGGCGAATTGCTCGCGCATTCCTCCTACCCGCCGACCGCCACCGATGCCGTGTTCTTCGGGCCGGACACGATGCGCTTCGTCGCGGCGGTGGTGGCCCATGTGGAGGCACGGCCGACGCCGGTGCGCCGGGCGGTCGATCTCGGCTGCGGCTCCGGAGCCGCCGGGATCTGCATCGCCAAGCGGTCGCCCGGCGCCGAGGTGGTGCTGGTGGACATCAACCCCGCCGCGCTGCGGGCCGCCCGGGTCAACGCCCGGCTGGCCGGGACCGACGGCGTCGATGTCCGGCACAGCGACATGCTGCGCGACGTCGAGGGGACGTTCGACCTGATCGTCTCGAACCCGCCCTTCATGATCGATCCGGCGGCCCGGGCCTACCGGCATGGCGGCGGTCCGCTCGGGGCCGGCCTGCCGCTGGCGGTGGTGGAGCAGGCGATCGCGCGGCTGGCGCCGGGGGGCAGCCTGGTGCTGTTCACCGGGGCGGCGATCGTCGAGGGGGCGGACCCGTTCCGGGACGCGGTGGCCGAGGCCTGCGGCCGCGCCGGCCTGGACTGGACCTACCGCGAGTTCGATCCGGACGAGTACGGTGAGGAGTTGGCCAACCCGGAATATGCCGCCGTCGAGCGCCTCGCCTTGGTGGTGCTCACGGTGACCCAGCCAGGGACCCGGTCATGAGCGAGGCCGATGGCGGGCGCGATGAGGTCCTGGACGACGAGGTCCTGAACGATGTTCTGGCCGGCCTCACGGCCGACGTGAAGACCCTGCCGGGCAAGTATCTCTGGGACGAGACCGGCTCGGACCTGTTCGACCGGATCTGCCACAGCCCCGATTACTATCCGACCCGCCAGGAGATGGCGCTGCTGCCCCGGGTCGCCGCCGTGCTGGCCGGCAAGGTCGCACCGGGCGTGACCGTGGTGGAGTTCGGCAGCGGCGCCAGCCGCAAGATCCGCACCCTGCTCGACGCGCTGACCCGGCCGGCCGCCTACGTGGCGATCGACATCTCCGGCGAATACCTGGAGGGCGCGATCCGGCGCCTGGCCGCGGATTACCCCGACATCGCCATGGTGCCGGTCTGCGCCGACTACGCCAAGCCGGTGCCGCTCCCCGTCGCGGCGGGGCCGGGCGGCATCCTGGGCTTCTACCCGGGCACCAGCATCGGTAACTTCGCGCCCCCGGAGGCCGGCCTGTTCCTGGAGCGGGCGCGCACGACCCTCGGGCCCAGCCTGTTCCTGGTGGGCGCCGACGCCACGGTCGAGCCCGAGCGCCTGCAGCGGGCCTATGCCGGGGCGGACGGTCTGATGGCGGCGTTCCACCGGAACATCCTGGTCCGGCTCAACCGCGAGCTCGGGGCCGACTTCGACCTCGACAACTTCCGGCACGGGATCACCCTGTGCCCCGATCCGCAGCGGGTCGAGGCGCATCTCGAGGCGCTCCGTCCGGCCACCTATCACCTCGGCGGGCAGGCGATCGCGTTTGCGGCGGGCGAGCGCATCCGCACCGACACCTCCCACAAGTACACGTCGGCGGCCTTCCAGGCGCTGGCCCGCCGGAGCGGCTGGCAGCCGCGCGGCCTGTGGCAAGCGGAGGACGGGAGCTTCAACCTGCACCTGCTGGAGCATGCCGGCATGTGAGGCCCCGTCGAGGCCGGGCTCGTTGTCCGGCGTCGCTCGTGGAGCTTGCCCGGCGCGTCGGATGCGCGCTACGGCCGGGGCCGGTCGCTTCTCTCCCAAGGAGGCGTGTGGATCCTCCTCTCACACAGGGGAGGGAGCCGCGCTTGGGGCTGGCCCTTGCGTTCATCCGGCAGCGATGTGCGAATGTCGTGGCGGGCCGGGGGAGGGCACGGGTTCGCGCCGGATCGGCGCATCGTCCTGCCGCGGAAGATCGGGTTGCGGCCTAAAAATCCGTCGGCGCGACCGGCGACGTCCGGTCGAGCCCAGCCGGGGCGAGGGCGCCTCGAACCGATGGCGTCCCAACCACGGCGCGGATCGGACAGGCTTTGGACCGGAGGCGCGCCGGATCGCGCGCGGCGGGTCAGCCGCGCGAAAGACCCTGGACCCCGGCGAAAAATCTCACACCATCTGGAGCGGCCGGTGCTTGTCGTCGTCGGTATCGGTGGCCGCGCCCTTCGGCACGGTGCCGGTCTCGACCATGGCCCGCTGGTCGCGCGGTGGCGGCAGGAAATCCGTCAGGGGGCGCCAGGGCGCAGCCGGCACGCCCATCCGCACGGCGTTGGCCGAGCGGAACATCCATGCCGCGACCAGCATCCAGGGCACGACGAAAAAAACGAACGCAGTGAGTCCCACGACGATCCTCCCGGGCTAAGAGCCGTTCGCGCTCGCCGCCGAAACGAATACTGGTTCGGCATCGGCGAGCGCACTGAATCGACGGCTCTCCTACAAACGCGTGACCGGCCGGCATCGATCCGGGGGCTTCACGCCTCGTCGAAACGTGCCAGGGTGCAGAGGAGAGCCGCGTGGCGATACGCGCTGGGTGCCATGCCGAGGCGTGCGTTCAAACGGCGAGAGAAACGGGCCCGGCTGGCGAAGCCGCAGCCCAACGCCAGGGTGCCGCCGGCCGCAGGTCCGATCGTCACCGTACGGGATGCGTCTGCAAGACCAGTTGCAAGACCAGTCTCAAGACCAGTACCGGCGGCGGTCTAAAACGGAGTAAAATAACGTATGATAAGATTAAGACCGGGCCATCCTGCGATGACGGTTCCAAATCTCGAATCGTCGGCGATGTGCGCGAGGGTGTGTGCAGACGGTCCTTTCTACATGCGAAGTCAAAGAAAACACGCGGTTCAAACTGTGGTGTGAAGTCATCTCCGACCGCATGGGGCCAATTGAGCTGAGTCAGACTTGTGATCGGCCTTTCGAAGGACTGATACAGGCGGCCGATGTCGGCAGCTTGCGGATCACCCGCATTCGCGAAAGCAACGTGCGGTCGGAGATCACGCCGCAGACCCTGCGTCGGCGCGAGCGGACGGGGGCGGTGTTCGCGCTGATCCAGCTCGAAGGCCGCTCGATCAACATCCAGGATGGCCGGGAGGCCATCCAGGGGCCCGGCGAGATCGTGCTGCTGGCCGACCGGCCGAACGTGCACATCTCGGGGCCCAGCGATCAGTCCCTCGTGCTCGAGATCCCGGTCGCGCCCCTGACGCACATGCTGGGGTCGACCCAGCACCTCACCGCCCTGACGTTCGGGGGCGACGACGGCACCGGCGTGCTGGTGAAGGCCTTCTTCACCGATCTCGTCCGGGTCTACGCGGACCTCGACGCCGTGACGGCCGAACGCATGGCCGGTGTCGGCATCGACCTGATCGTGGCGAGCCTCGCCGAGCGGCTGGCCAGGGAGGTGCCGCGACCGCTCCACGGCAGCGTCGTGGTCCAGCGCGCCAAGGCCCATGTCGAGGCCAACCTGGGCGACACGACCCTCGACCCGCCCCGTCTCGCGGCCGCCGTCGGGGTCTCCTTGCGCCGTCTGCAGGAGCTGTTCCACGAGCGCGGCCAGCACATTTCCGACTGGATCTGGCAGCGCCGGCTGGACTCCGCGGCCGAGCGCCTGGCGGATCCGGGCTGCGCCCACATCGCGATCGGCAACCTCGCGTATGGCAGTGGCTTCACCAATCAGGCCCATTTCGCCCGCCGCTTCAAGGCGCGCTACGGCCTGAGCCCCAGCGCGTACCGGGCCGTTTCCGCGAAGCCGCCCCCGGGTCGGTAATCCGACGCGCGCGCGCTGCCGGCTCGGGCCGTGGAGCGTGGCCGCGCGCCGTCGCGACGGGCTCCGTCCCCGTCCTGTCCCCCGTCCCATCCCCGTCCCGTTCCCCTCCCGACCCCGTCGCAACGCCGCAGGCGGGATAGCTTTCGCGACTGCGGTGGTTTGCGGGACGACAGCATGGGGGCAGAATGGACGCCACCAGTCCTAGACTGGCGCCCGAGACCGCGCCAAAGACCGAGACCGGGCCGAAAACCTCGACCGCTCAGGCGCATCAGGCGGAGTTGACCCTGCGCGGCATCGTGCTCGGGGCCGCCATCACGATCGTCTTCATGGCGGCCAACCTCTACATGGGGTTGAAGACCGGGATGACGTTCTCGTCCTCGATCCCGGCCGCAATGCTGTCGATGGGCGCGTTCCGGCTGATGGGCGGCGCCGGCATCCTCGAGAACAACATCGTCCAGACCCAGGCCTCGGCGGCCGGCACCCTGTGCAACGTGATCCTGGTCCTGCCGGGTCTCGTCCTGATCGGGCATTGGCACGGCTTCCCGTTCTGGCAGACCACGGCGGTCTGCGCCCTGGGCGGCCTGCTCGGCGTGGCGTTCTCGATCCCGTTGCGGCGGGCGCTGGTCTCGGGCAGCGACCTGCCCTACCCGGAGGGCATCGCCGCAGCCGAGGTGCTCAAGACCGGCCACGAGGAGGAGGGCGGCCACGGCCTGCGCGACCTGCTGGCCGCCGCCGGGGCGGCCGGAATCGTCGGGCTCGCCACCACGGGGCTGAAGCTCCTGGGCGAGGGGCTCTCCGGCGCGATCAGCCTCGGGGGCGCCGCCTTCCGCACCGGGACCGGGTTCTCCCTGGCGCTGGTCGGCGTCGGCTATCTCGTGGGCATCGGGGCGTGCCTCGCGCTGCTGACCGGCGTGCTGATCGCCTGGGGCATCGCCGTCCCGATCCTGACCGCGCTCTCGCCCGATCCGGGCAAGACCGCCGGGCAGGCCGCCGAGGCGGTCTGGTCGGAGCAGGTACGCCTGATGGGGGCCGGGATCATCGCGGTGGGCGGCCTGTGGACGGTGGCCTCGCTCGCCCGCCCGATCGCGGCCAGCATCCGCACGGCCCTGTCGTCGGCCGGCGGCGGCCTCGGCGCGGACCACCCGCGCGAGGAGCGGGACCTGCCGATCACCTGGGTCGCGGGCGGGGCGCTGGCCCTGTGCGTGCCGCTGGCGCTGCTGTTTGCCGACTTCGCCCAGCCGGCCGGGCTCGGCGGCACGCTGATCGTCTTCGCGGTCGCGGCGACTTTGTTCATGGTGCTGTTCGGCTTCCTCATGGCCGCCGCCTGTGGCTACCTCGCGGGCCTGCTCGGCTCCTCGTCGAGCCCGATCTCGGGGATCGGGATCCTCACCACCATGGCGACCGCGCTGCTGCTGCCGCTGCTGCTGGGCCACGCGACCGGCCCCGACGGCGACCGGTTCGTCACCGGCATGGCGCTGCTGCTCACCGCCGTCATCGTGACGACCGCGTCGATCGCCAACGACAACCTGCAGGACCTCAAGACCGGACAGGTGGTGGGCGCCACCCCGTGGCACCAGCAGGTCGCGCTGGTCATCGGCGTCGGGGTCGGCGCCCTGGTGATCGCGCCGCTCCTGTCGCTGCTCTACCAGGCCTACGGCTTCGTCGGCGCCCCCTCGCGGGAGGGGCTCGACCCGGCGAGCGCCCTGCCGGCGCCTCAGGCCGCCCTGATGACCCAGATCGCGCAGGGCATCACGCACGGCGCGCTGCCCTGGACCATGGTGCTGATCGGCGCCGGGCTCGGCATCGTGCTGGTGGCGGCCGAGGCGTGGCTGAAGCGCCGCGACCTCACCTTCCCGGCGCTCACCGTGGGGATCGGCATGTACCTGCCGCTCTCCGTCGAGGTGACGATCGCCATCGGCGGCATCCTGGGCTGGCTCGCCGAGCGCCGCCTGCGCCGCCGGGTCCGGGGCGACCGGCGGGATACCGTGCTCGCCGCCGCCCGCCGCCGGGGCGTGCTCCTGGCCTCGGGGTTCCTGGTCGGGGAAAGCTGCGTCGGCGTGCTGCTGGCCGGCGCCGACCTCATCGCCGGGCACAGCGCGGCGCTGGCGATCATGGGGCCGGGCTTTGCCGCCACGGCGACTTGGCTGGGGCTGGCGGTGTTCCTGGGGGGGCTGGGCCTCTATTTCCGGCTGGTGTCCACGGCCGATGACGACGCGCCCGGGACCGCCGCCCGCTCTTCGGCCGCGTCATGAGGGCGGCGGCATCCGAAACCCGCTCGTTTCCGCTCAGCGCCGGGATCCTGTTCGGGCTGGGGCTCGGCGGATTCTTCGACGGGATCGTGCTGCACCAGATCCTGCAATGGCACCACATGGTGAGCAGCTGGTACCCGATCGATTCGATCCCGAACCTCGAGCTCAACACCCGCTGGGACGGGATCTTCCACAGCGCCACCTACGTGTTCGTGGTGCTCGGGCTGTTCATCCTGTGGCGCGCCGCCCACCGGGAGCACCTGGCCTGGTCGAACAGGTTGCTGGCCGGCTCGCTGCTGATCGGCTGGGGCCTGTTCAACCTCGTCGAGGGCGTGATCGACCACGAGATCCTCGGCGCCCACCACGTCAACGAGACGATGCCCCGGGACCAGTGGATCTTCTGGGATGTCGGGTTCCTGGTCTGGGGCGTCGCCATGCTGGTCGCCGGCTGGCTGCTGGTCCGGGCGGGCCGCCGGGAGGGGGCGGCGTGAGGCGTCGGCGAAGCGCCCGGCCGACCCTGGCCCTGCCGACCCTGGTTCCCTGGCTCGTGCTCGGGGCCGGCCTGGTCCTGGCGACGATGCCGGCCTGGCGGCCGCTGGTGTTCGGCACCGCACTCACCCTCGACGACCTGCTGAGCCTGCGCTGCCTGTCCGGCTGAGCCTCAGGCGCCGGCCTCGCCGAGCAGGGTCTGGACGAAGCGGCGGGTGCCCGGGTCGGCGGGCCGGGCGAACAGCTCGGCCGGCGGTCCCTGCTCCACAAGCGCGCCGCCGTCGAGGAACGCCACCGTGTCGGCGACCCGCCGGGCGAGGCGCAGGTCGTGGGTCGCCATCAGCATGGTCATGCCCTCGCGGGCGAGGCCGGCCAGCACGTCCACCACCTCGGCGGCGAGTTCGGGATCGAGCGCGGAGGTCGGCTCGTCGCACAGCAGCAGGCGCGGGGAGGGGGCGAGCGCCCGGGCGATCGCCACCCGCTGCTGCTGGCCGCCCGACAGGCTCGCCGGCCACGCCTCGGCCTTGTGGGCGAGGCCGACCCGCGCCAGCAATTCCAGCGCCCGGACCCGGGCCGCGGCCCGGGGCCATTTGCCGACCGTGATCAGCCCCTCGGTGATGTTCTCGATCACCGTGCGGTGGGGAAACAGCTGGAAGTTCTGGAACACCATGCCGGTCTGGCGCCGCACCGCCAGCAGGTCCCGCCGGGCCGGCGCCGTGCCGGGCCGGAAGGTGAGGCGCTGGTCGCCGAGCACCAGCGTGCCGGCCTGCGGGATCTCGAGCAGGTTCACGCAGCGCAGCAGGGTCGACTTGCCCGAGCCCGACGGGCCGATCAGCGCGGTGACCTTCCCCTCCGGGACCGTCAGGTCGATGCCGCGCAGGATCGGGGTGTCGCCGAACCGCTTCTCGATGGCCTGGAGGGCGATCACGCGCGGGCCTCCAGGTAGCCGCCGTAGCGCCCGAGGCGCCGCTCCAGCCCGCCCTGCAGCCAGGACAGGCCCGAGCACAGCACGAGGTAGATCAGCGCCGCCTCGGCGTAGAGGATCAGCGGCTCGTACGTCACCGCCACGATGCGCTGGGCCGCCTGGAACATCTCCGGCACGGTGATCGCGGCGGCGAGCGAGGTGTCCTTCACGAGCGCGATGAAGCTGTTGGACAGGGACGGCACCGCCACCCGCCCCCCCTGGGGCAGGATCGTGCGGCGCAGGGCCTGGGCGGGGGTCATCCCGGTGGCGTAGGCGGCCTCCCACTGGCCCTTCGGGATCGACGCGATGGCGGCGCGCACGATCTCGGACGCGTAGGCGCCGACGTTGAGCGTGAAGCCGATCACCGCGGCCGGGAAGGCGTCGATCAGGATGCCGGCGCTCGGCAGGCCGTAGAAGATCACGAACAGCTGCACCAGCAGCGGCGTGCCTCGGAAGATCCAGACATAGGTCCAGGCGAGCGCCGCCACCGGGCGCGGCCCGAACAGGCGCGCGAGCGCCACCGCCAGGCCGAGGCTCAGCCCGAGCCCGAAGGCGATGAGCGTCAGCGGCACGGTGAACCGGAGACAGGCTTCGAGCAGCGGCCCGAGCGACTGGAGCATGAGGTCGAGCCAGTGCGGCACGGGACGGTGTTTCCTGCGGGATCGGGCGACGGTCTATACGGGTTTGCGCCGCGGATCGCGCGGGGGATTTTTCGGGTCGGTTTCGGATCGCCCGCGCCTGTCGGGGGAATACGGTTCGGTGACCGAACCCGCCCGGCGGGGGCTGACGGGCTCACACCTGTCCGGACAAGGCGCGGGTCCGCTCTCCCGTGCGGGCTACGATGTTCGGACATCGTAGCCGGATGAAGCGACGGCTGGACCCAGGCGCGTCTCCCTCCCCCCTCTGCGGGGGAGGGTGGGCCGGCCGTGAGGCCGGGTCGGGAGAGGGGAACCCGGCCTCAGAAATGGGCGCGACCGGCATGACGGGCAAAGTCCGTTTCTGCACCGTCGCTCCCCTCTTGTGGGACTTCGTCCCGGCCCGACCCCCTCCGGGGGCCACCCTCCCCCGCAAAGGGGGGAGAGAGGGGGCGTGTCTGCCTCGAAAGGGACTTCTCTTCCCGCCGCCGAGGGTCCGAATTGCGATGTGCGAACATCGTAGCCCGGGGAGGGCGCGTGTTCCGCCGCGCCCTGCAGGCGATGACCCGCCTATCGAGACACGTCCGCCCCGAAATATTTCTGCGCGATCGCCGCGTAGCTGCCGTCGGCCTTGATCTCGGCCAGCGCCTTGTCGAGGGCGGCCTTCAGGTCGGGGTTGTTCTTGCGCAGGAGGATGCCGGACGCGTCGGCGTCGTCCTTCTGGGCGACGATCTTCACGGGGGCGTTCGGCTTCTGCTTGTGGAAGTCGAGGAAGGACAGGTTGTCGTTGATGGTCGCGTCGGCGCGGCCGGTGATGACCAGCTGGATCGACTGGTCGAACCCGTCGGTGCCGACCAATTCGGCCCCGGATTCGGTGGCGAGCCGCGCGAAGTTGCTGCTCAGGCTCTGGGCGGATTTCTTGCCCTTGAGGTCGGCGAACCCCTTGATCGTGCCGGTGTCGGCGCGGGTGATCAGCACCGCCCGGGAGCGGATATAGGGCTCGGAGAAATCGAACTTCGCCTGGCGCTCCTTGGTGATGCCGACCTGGTTGATCACCACGTCGTAGCGCTTGGCGTCGAGCCCGGCGATCAGGCCGTCCCACTTGCCTTCGAGGAATTGCGGCGCGACGCCGAGTTTGTCCGCCACCTTGCGGCCGATCTCCACGTCGAACCCGGCCAGCGCCCCGGAGGCGTCGTGGAAGGAGAACGGCGCGTAGGTCCCCTCAGTGCCGATCCGCAGGGTCTTGGCGGCTCGGATCGCGTCGAGGTCGTCGGCCCGCGCGGAGACGCCGAGGAGCAGGGCGGCCGCGGCGAAGACGGCCGCGCGGGCGGCGGGGACAAGACGCATCACGACGAACTCCAGAGCGAAAGCGTTGAAACCACGGACCCGGATCCCCGCCGCCCGTCCGGCAAGATCGTCCAGGACGGTTCTGTCGCGACGCGCGGATTGGAAAACCGGGGTGGCTCGTCGCCGCGTCGTCGCCGACCGGGCCGGGCCGAGAGCCCTATACCAAGCGGGGCGCGCGGCGCCTACGCCGAGTCGGGGCGGCTCCGTCGCCTGAAAGCAGAGTCTTCCAGTGGGCCGCACGGTTCCAGGTGTTTGGTTCTTCGGGGCGCGCGCCGCCCCGGACGGCCCGGATCGGCGGGAACGGGGCCTCGACGGCGCAAGACCTTGATCGACTGATGTTCTCGGATCCCGGACCCCGTCGCGCGGCTCCGGCATGACCGGGTGATGATCAATCCCATGCGCTGTGGGTAGGGAATAAGATTTCTTGCGGCCGGACCGGGTTGTCGCCGTCGCCCAAGGCTTGCGCGGCCGGCCCGGGCACATCGCAAACAGAGCGCGGCTTTTGTCGAGCCGGCGCCGGGACGGGCGTTGATCTTGGATGATCCTTCGGCACAGTGCCGGCGTGGTGTCGATCCGGGGCTGGCCTCTCGTCCCGGTGGCGGCACGCAATGGTCTATCGCTGTGAGCCGGGGGCCGCCCCGGCGGAGGATCGCGCATGAGCTCGCCTGCCCAGCCCTACCGGGGCGTCTTCCCGGTCGCCCCCACGGTGTTCGACGCCGCGGGCGCCCTCGATCTCGACGGACAGCGCCGGGCGATCGACTTCATGATCGAGGCCGGGAGCCACGGGATCTGCATCCTGGCCAACTTCTCCGAGCAGTTCGTCCTCACCGACGCCGAGCGCGAGACCGTGATGGACGCGGTGCTCGACCACGTCGCCGGCCGGGTGCCGGTGATCGTGACGACCACGCACTTCGCCACCCAGGTCTGCGCCGAGCGCTCGCGCCGGGCGCAAGAGGCGGGGGCCGCCATGGTGATGGTCATGCCGCCCTATCACGGCGCCACGATCCGGGTGCCGGACATCGGCGTCTACGACTTCTTCCGCGGCGTCTCGGACGCGATCGCGATCCCGATCATGATCCAGGACGCCCCGGTGGCCGGCACGCCGCTCTCGGCCGCGTTCCTGGCCCGCATGGCCCGGGAGATCGACAACGTCTCCTACTTCAAGATCGAGACCCCCGGAGCCGCCGGCAAGCTGCGCGAGCTGATCGCGCAGGGCGGCGACGCGGTGGTCGGCCCCTGGGACGGCGAGGAGGCGATCACCCTGATGGCCGACCTCGATGCCGGCGCCACCGGGGCGATGACCGGCGGCGCCTATCCGGACGGCATCCGCCAGATCACCGACGCCTACGCGGCCGGCCGCCGGAGCGAGGCGCTCGACGCCTACGCGCGCTGGCTGCCGCTGATCAACCACGAGAACCGGCAATGCGGCCTGTTGGCCTGCAAGGCGCTGATGGCAGAGGGCGGCGTCATCGCCCACGAGACCGCCCGCCTGCCGCTCCAGCCGCTCCACCCGGATACCCGCACGGCGCTGATCGAATTGGCCCGGCGCAACGATGCGCTGGTGCTGCGCTGGGGGCGGTGAGGGTTATTTGCTAGCGGCGGGCCGCGGTCCGACGGACGCGCGGCTTTCCCTCCCCCCTCTGCGGGGGAGGGTGGCCCGCGAAGCGGGTCGGGAGAGGGGAGCGACGCGGCCGGAGAAAGCTCTGGCTCGCACGCCCGCTCTGCCTCTTCCGGACACCGGGTTCCCCTCTCCCGACCCCTGCTGATGCAGGGGCCGCCCTCTCCCGCAGAGGGGGGAGGGAGGATGCGGTGGTTCAGGCGCCTAAGGCCGAACCCCGCCCCAACACCCCCGACAACCGCCGCACCGCCTCCCGCGCCAAGTCCGGGCTGATGGCGAAGCAGATACGGACCAGGCCCTCGCCCGCGGGGCCGAAGGCGGTGCCCGGGGCGACGCCGACCTTGGCGTCGCGCAGCAGGCGGAACGCCAGGTCGAGGCTCGGCTCGTCGCCGGCGATCCGGGGCATGAGGTAGAAGGCGCCCTCCGGCGGCGCCACCGTGACCCCGGGCAGGCGCGCCAGCCCCTCCACCAGGATCCCCCTCGCCTCGGCGCAGCGGTCGACCATCGTGCGGATGAAGCCGTCGCCCTCGTCGAGCGCCGCGACGCAGGCGTGCTGGATGAAGGTCGGGATCGAGGTGGTGCTGTACTGGCCGAGCTTGGCGAAGGTGGGCGCCAGGCCCCGGGGGAAGATCACCCAGCCGGCGCGCCAGCCGGTCATCGCCCAGTTCTTCGAGAAGGTGTTGGTCACGATCAGCCGGTCGTCCTCCGTGCAGATCTGCAGGAAGGACGGCGCGATCTGGTTGCCGTAGGTGAAGTGCGCGTAGACCTCGTCCGACAGGATCCACAGGCCGCGCGCGCGGGCGAGGTCGCGAAGCGCCGTCATCTCCGAAAGCGGCATGGTCCAGCCCGTGGGGTTCGAGGGCGAGTTGACCATGATCACCCGGGTGCGCGGCGTCAGCGCCGCCACGATGTCGGCGAGCGGCAGCGTGAAGCGCCCGTCCGGCTGGATCCGGTAGGGCACCGTCACCGGCACGCCACCGGTGATGCGGACCGCCTCGGCGAGGTTCGGCCAGGCCGGGGACGGGATGATGATCTCGTCGCCCGGCTCCAGCAGCGCCTGCGCGGCCTGCATGATCGCGTTCATGCCGCCGGCCGTGACGGCGAACCTGTCCGCCGGGACGTCCACCCCCCAGTGCCGGGCGTGGTAGGCGCCGAGCGCCGCCCGCAGGGCCGGCAGGCCGAGCGAGGTGGTGTAGCGGGTGTGCCCGGCCTGCATCGCCCGGTGCGCCGCCTCGACGATGAACGGCGGCGTCGGCAGGTCGCCCTCGCCGATCCAGAGCTTGACCACGTCCGGGTCGTCCCGGCCGCGATCCGCCACCAGGCCGATCTGGCTCGTGCCGATGCCGCGGATGCGCTCCGAGAGCGCGGCGGACAGGTCGAGGGGCATGTCGTGGGCGGCGGCAGCGGGTTCGAGCATGGAGCGAGGGGTCTCCTGGTGTCCGGGGAGCGGCGCAGCGCGGCGCGCGGGTGGGCACCCGACTTGCAAGCGCCCGGCCGTTTTGGGGAATCGCGCCGAGCCTGCCGCGTCGGAGCGCGCGCGTCCAGGCCCGGCGTCGCCGCGATGGCTGTCCTGTCATTATCGACATTTCAGAAATTTCTGAAAATGCTATAAACCGAGTCGCAGATCCCGAGCCGGGAGACCCATCGTGCTCGACACCCTCGATCCCCTGATCCTCGCCCGCATCCAGTTCGGCTTCACGGTGGCGTTCCACATCGTGTTCCCGGCCTTCTCGATCGGGCTGGCGAGCTTTCTGGCCGTGCTGGAGGGCCTGTGGCTCGCCACCGGCCGGCAGGTCTTCATGGACCTGTTCAAGTACTGGCTGAAGATCTTCGCCATCGCGTTCGCCATGGGCGTCGTCTCCGGCCTGGTGATGTCCTACCAGTTCGGCACCAACTGGTCGGTCTTCTCCGACAAGACCGGCCCGGTGCTCGGCCCGATGATGGCCTACGAGGTGCTGTCGGCCTTCTTCCTGGAGGCGGGCTTCCTGGGGGTGATGCTGTTCGGCATGCGCAAGGTCGGCCCACGCCTGCACTTCGCCGCGACCCTGATGGTGGCGTTCGGGACCTTCTTCTCGGCGTTCTGGATCCTGTCGGTGAACTCGTGGATGCAGACGCCGGCGGGGTACGGCACCAACGCCGAGGGCCAGTTCGTGCCGCTGGACTGGTGGGCGATCGTGTTCAACCCGTCCTTCCCGTACCGGCTCGTCCACATGGTGCTGGCGGCCTACCTGACCACCGCGCTCGTGGTCGGCGCGGTCGGCGCCTGGCACCTGCTGCGCGACCGGGCCAACCCGGCGGCCCGGACGATGTTCTCGATGGCGATGTGGATGGCCGCCCTGGTGGCGCCGGCCCAGATCCTCGCCGGCGACGCCCACGGCCTCAACACGCTGGAGCACCAGCCCGCCAAGGTCATGGCCATGGAGGGCCACTTCCAGAGCCACCCGGACGGGGCGCCCCTGGTGCTGTTCGGCCTGCCCGACCAGGAGGCCGGCACGGTCCGCTACGCCGTGGAGATCCCGAAGCTGTCCTCGCTGGTGCTCAAGCACAGCCTGGACGCGCCGCTGGCCGGCCTCGACAGCCTGCCCCGGACGGACTGGCCGCCGGTGCCGATCGTGTTCTGGTCGTTCCGCATCATGGTCGGGCTCGGCATGCTGATGCTGCTGCTCGGGGCCCTGAGCCTGCTCGCGCGCTGGCGCGGGGCGCTCTACCGGTGGAGCCCGCTGCATCGCTTCGCGCTCGCCATGGGCCCGGCGGGCTTCGTGGCGGTGCTGGCCGGCTGGATCACCACCGAGGTCGGGCGCCAGCCCTACACGGTCTACGGCCTGCTGCGGACCGCCCAATCCGCCTCGCCGCTCCACGGCCCGGCCGTGGCCGCCTCGCTCACCGCCTTCGTGGTGATCTACTTCTCGGTGTTCGCCATGGGGGTTCTGTACATCCTGCGCCTGATGGCCCAGCCGCCCCATGCCGGGGAGACCGGGATCGAGCCCGGCGCGCCGATCCGCACCGCGGGCATCACCCCCGCCCCGTCGGTCGATCCCGACCGCCACCTCCAGCCGGCCGAGTGAGGCAGCCATGGTCTACAGCGTCGATCTCACCGTGATCTGGGCGTTCGTGATCGCCTTCGCGGTCTTCGCCTACATCGTCATGGACGGCTTCGATCTCGGCATCGGGATCCTGTTCCCGGCCCTGCGGCCGGGGCCCGAGCGCGACACCGCGATGAACTCGGTCGCCCCGGTCTGGGACGGCAACGAGACCTGGCTGGTGCTGGGCGGCGGCGGGCTGTTCGCGGCCTTCCCGCTGGCCTACGCGGTGATCCTGCCGGCGCTCTACGCGCCGATCATCGCGATGCTGCTCGGGCTGATCTTCCGGGGCGTGGCGTTCGAGTTCCGCTGGCGCGATCCCGGCCACCGGGCGGCCTGGGATGTCGCCTTCACGGGCGGCTCGCTGGTGGCGGCGCTCGCCCAGGGGATCGCGCTCGGCGCGCTGCTGCAGGGCATCGCGGTCGAGGGCCGGGCCTATGCCGGCGGCTGGTGGGACTGGCTGACGCCGTTCAGCCTGCTGGTCGGCGCGAGCCTGGTGATCGCGTACGCGCTCCTCGGGGCGACCTGGCTGGTGATGCGCACGGAGGGGCTGCTCCAGCTCCAGGCCCGCCGCCTGGCCCTGCGCCTCACCGTCGCCACGGTGGCGGCGATCGCCCTGGTCAGCGCCGCGACGCCGTTCCTGCAGGGCCGCTACTTCGAGCGCTGGCTGGCGATGCCGAACGTGCTCGTCACCGCGCAGGTGCCGCTGCTCGTGGCGCTGGCCGCCGTCGCCCTGTGGCGGACCCTGCGGGGCGGCGGCGAGCGGGCCCCGTTCCTGATCGCGCTCGGCCTGTTCGCCCTCTCGTTCCTGGGGCTGGGGATCAGCATCTTCCCCGACGTGGTGCCGGGCCGGATCACGATCTGGCAGGCCGCCGCCCCCGCGTCGAGCCAGATGTTCATGCTGGTCGGCGCCTCGGTCCTGATCCCGATCATCCTGATCTACACCGCGTATTCGTACTGGGTGTTCCGCGGCAAGGTCGACGCGCACGGGTATCACTGATGGAGCCTGCAACCCCGCCGCCCCTGTGGACGCGCCTCGCCTGGTTCGTCGCGCTCTGGGCCGGGAGCATCCTCGGCCTCGGGGCCGTCGCGACGCTCCTCCGGTTCTGGCTCAAGAGCTGATAAGCCGGCCTCACGCCTCGATCGAACGCGCTCGCCTCCGTCGAACCGGTCTCCACGTCGGCGGCGCGCGCTCCGAACCCCCGCCTCGAACCCCCGCCCGCTTTGGGGGCTCACCGTCCGACGGATCGCCGCCGTGCACCTGCCTCCCCTGGTCCAGACCTTCGTGCTGCATTTCGGCGAGATGGGGTCTCGCTGGGGCATCAACCGGACCGTGGGGCAGATCTACGCCCTGCTGTTCGTGGCCGAGCGCCCGCTCAACGCCGACGAGATGGTGGAGCGGCTGGGCGTCTCCCGCTCCAACGTCAGCATGGGGCTCAAGGAGCTGCAGGCCTGGAACCTGGTGCGGCTGCTGCACGTGCCCGGCGACCGGCGGGACTATTTCGCCACCCCGGAGGACATCTGGCAGATCGTCCGCACCCTGGTCGAGGAGCGCAAGAAGCGCGAGATCGACCCGACCCTGACCCTGCTGCGCGAGCTGCTGATGCAGGAGGCCGAATCCGAGGTCGAGCGCCACGCGCAAGGCCGGCTCCGGGAGATGCACGACCTGTTCGAGCTCTTCGCGGGCTGGTACGCCGACGTCCGCCGCCTCGACACCGAGCGCCTGGTGCAACTCCTCACCCTCGGCGCCAAGGTGCAGAAGGTGCTGGCCATGAAGGACCGCCTGACCGGCCTCCCCGGCCGCCTCGGGGGGCGGGGCGGCCGGGTGGAGTGAGGGGGCGTTCCGAGCGGAGCCTGAAGGGTCCCGCGCTCGGCGAACGGTGCGCCGCGAGGGCACGGCAGGCGATACGGGAGCGGTATCGCGATCCCTCGGGACCGGGCTGTACCGCCGCATAGCGAGCTGCCGCCTGCCGCGCGCTCGCGTGATCCCCGCCGCGCGTAGGCCTGTTCAGAACCGGACCGTGAAGGCGCCCTTTGCGGCGTGGTCCTGGGCTCTGGCGCCGATCTGTCCGGTGTAGGACACGCCGAGCGAGGCCGCCGGGGTGAGCAGCACCGACAGGCCGGCCTCGGCGACCAGGGCGTCGCGGTCGATCGGCAGGCCCGCGCTGACGAACCGGGCGCCGGTGCCCCGGAACGCCAGCACCGCGCTCGGCACGACGTCGCCGAAGGTGCGCCGGTAGCCGGCGAGCGCGTGCACCGACACCGGCAGCGCCGCCTCCGGATCGAGCTGGCCTTCCGCGCGCACGCCCGCGGTCGCGCTCGGCAGCAGGCTGCCGCGGGCCGGACCCGTCAGCGCCGCCGCCCCGCCCTGCTCGGCGAAGCGGTCGCGCCCGAGCGCCACGGCGCCCGCGCCCACGAACGGCTCCAGCACCGCGCCGGCGCCGAGCGCCATCCGGTAGCCGGCCTCGCCAAAACCCTGGACGCTGCGCCCGCCGGTGCGCGCGCTCGGCGTGTCGGTCAGGCCGGGGAACGCCACCACCCGGCGCAGCCGCGCCGGCTCGTCGGCCGCCAGCGCG
The DNA here is from genome assembly GCF_054818005.1 of Methylobacterium sp. CM6246. Lineage (NCBI taxonomy): Bacteria > Pseudomonadati > Pseudomonadota > Alphaproteobacteria > Hyphomicrobiales > Methylobacteriaceae > Methylobacterium > Methylobacterium sp. CM6246. Next base: position 214,994 of record NZ_JBTXKY010000001.1, on the reverse strand, counting down.
CCGAACCGCACCACCGCCGGACCCGCCTCCAGGCTGCCGTAGATGCCGCCGAACGTGCTCGCCAGCGTCCCGGTCTGGACCTGGCCGGGGCTGGCGAGATCGGTCTCGACATGGCCGCCGACCACGCCGAGCCGCAGCCCGCCGAGGCCGAGCGCGTCCAGGCGCGCGTCCACGCCCATCACGAAGCCGGCGCTCCGGCGCGACAGGGCGGCGGCGTTGGCGTCGGCCCGGACGTGGCCGAGGCTGCCCAGCCCCTGGCCCCACAGGCTCACGACCCGCGGGTCGAACACCCGCGCCGGGACCGCCACCGGCTCCACCGGCTCCCCGGGCCGGTCGGCGGTGTAGGCGGCCGGCAGGCTGCCGTAGTCGCGCGCCTCCGGGGCGGCCCCCCAGCGCAGCCGGTCGAGCACCGCCTCGCGAGTGAGGCCGGCATTGGCGAAGGCGGTCGAGGCCAGGCTGGCATGGGCGTCGCCCGCCAGCCCGGCGAACGCCGCCCGGGCCTGGGGCGCCGACAGGGTCGCGACCGCGTCGTACAGGACCGAGCCGACCGCCCCGGCCTGCACGGCCGTGGCGGTCGCGCGCTGGTTGCGGCTCTGGGCGACCGCGGCGAAGTCGAGGTCGTTGCGCGCCAGCGTCAGGGTCACGGCGTTCGGCTCGTAGCCGAGGAACGGGGTCAGGAACGCGAAGCTGCTCGACACCCCGGCGAACCGCCCCTGGACGCCGCCGGCGGCGCTCAGGATGGTGTAGCGGGTGCGCGCGGACCACGGGCCGGCGCCGGCCACCGCCTCGACCCGGGCGCCCGCCACCGTGGCGCTGCCGCCGACCGCGACGCGGTCGGCGCGGCCGTCGGCGGTGGCGTCGACCCGGTAGACCGAGCCGGGCGCCAGGGTGAGGCTGCCGGCGACGGTGATGCGCCCGAGGGGGCTCGATCCGGTACCGGGGCTGAGGAGGCTGCCGGCGCCGAGGCTCAGGCTGCCGAACCAGCCGTCGCCGGTGAGCCGGCTGCCCGAACCGACCGTGAGCGCGGCGTTGGGCAGGGCGCCGGTGACCGCGAGTTCGCCGCCCTGCACGCTGATCGGCCCCGAGAGGGTGTTGAGCCCGGACAGCGTCAGGGTGCCGGCGCCGACCTTGGTCAGGCTGGTCGGGCTGCCGCCGTCGACGATCTGCCCGGCATAGTCGGACGCGCTGCCGTCGGTGCCGACGGTGAGCCGGCCGTTGCCGAGCGTGGCGGTGGCGGTGGTGCCGGCGAGCGAGCCGACGGTGAGGGCGGTGCCGCCGAGGTCGAACGCGCCGTCGTTGGCGAGCCGGGCGATGCCGGTGGTGGGGCCGGTGAGCGCGATCACCGCGCCGGGGGCGTTGCCCACCGGCCCGGCGAGCACGCCGGCGGCCTGGACGGCGCCGGTGTTGGTGAGCCCGCCGGTGAGGCTGCCGGTGGTGACCAGGGTGCCGGCGTTGGCGAACGGGGCCGAGACGGTGGTGAAGCGGCCGGTGTTGATCAGGGTGCCGCCCGGGGCGTTGACCGCGTCGGCGGTGTAGGCGCCGGCGTTGACCAGGCGGCCGGTGTTGACGAGGTCGTCGACCACGCTGGCCTGGGCCGCGACGGTGAGCAGGCCGGCATTGGCGACGCGGCCGGCGACGAGGCGGCCGCCGTCGGCGATCGCGACGGTGCCGGCGTTGTCGAGGCCGCCGGCCAGGGCGTAGCGGCCGGAGACGGTCAGGCTGGCGCCGGCGGCGTTGGCGAAGCCGGCATCCGAGGAGACCGGCCCGGTGACGGCGAGTTGCCCGGCGTTGCGGATGGCGCCGTCGAGCGTGCCCCCGGTGGCGGTGAGGCTGCCGGTGTTGGTGATCCCGCCCGCGATCGTGCCGCTGGTGAGCGCGGAGCCGGCGTTGGTGAGGCCGCCCGTGAGGCTGCCGGCATGGGTGAGCGTGGTGCCGGCCAGGGTGACCACCGGCGAGACCAGGCTGGCGCTGGCGGTGAGGTTGAGCCCGCCGGCGGCCACGGTGGTCAGGCCGGTGAAGCTGTGGGCCCCGGTGAGCGTGAGGGTGCCGGCGCCGCGCTGGACCAGGTCGCCGGTGCCCGAGACGGTGCCCGCGAAGGTGACGGCGTCGGCGCGGTCGAACGCCAGGGTGCCGGCGTTGGCGACGTCGCCGACGAGGCTGCCCGTGGTGCCGCCGGCGCCGACCTGCAGGGTCCCGGCCGCGATGGTGGTGCCGCCGGTGTAGCTGTTGGCGCCCGCCAGGGTGAGCGTGCCGGCGCCGGCCTTGGTCAGTCCGCCGGTGCCGTCGAGGGTCCCGGCGAAGGTGGTGGAGGAGCCGTCGCCGCCGGCGGTGAGGCGGGCGGATCCGAGCGCGACGCGGCCCTGACCGGCGAGCGAGCCGACGGTCTCGCCGTCGGCGAGCGCCAGGGTGGCGCCGGCGCCGATGAGCACCGCGCTGCGGTCGCCGATGGCCTGGCCGCCGCGGGCCAGGAGGGTGCCGGCCGCGATGGTGGTGGCGCCCGCGTAGGTGTTGGTGCCCGAGAGCGCGAGGGTTCCGGCGCCGAGCTTGGCCAGGCCGCCGGCTCCGGTGAGCGATTGGGTGAGGGTGAAGGTGTTGGCCGGGTCGGCGATGTCGAGCCCGCCGCCGCCGTTCGCCCAGGTGATCGGGCGTGAGGTGGCGGTGAAGCCGGTGCCGGTCACCTGCAGGACGCCGCCGTCGAAGCTGAGCGGGGCGGCGGCGGCGCCGAGGCTGGCGTCGCGGGCGACCGAGAGCGTGCCGCCGGCCAGGGTGGTGCCGCCGGAATAGGTGTTGGTGCCGGTGAGCGTGAGCGTGCCGCCGCCGCGCTTGATCAGGCTGCCGCGGGTCGGGATCGACGCGAAGGAGGCGACTCGCGTGGTCTCAACCTGGACCTCGGTCTGCCAATCTGTGGCGATACCGGCGGCGACCTTGGTGAAGTCGGCGCGGCTCAGCCCCACGATATAGCGGGCCAAGCGGTTGCCGATGTTGACGCGCGCGTAAGCTAAGTTCGGATCGGAGAGCGGCCAGGCCCAGCCGATCCCGTTCGTCTCGACGAAGGCGGTCACGACTTTGCTGCCGACGGGGCTCGCGTCGCTCGCCTTGAGGGCGTCGAGGATGGCCGGCAGACTGCCGCTGCGGAACGCCTCGACGACGCCGACGAGGGCGGACCAGGTCTCCGGCAGGGAGGCCTGCAGGGCGGGAAGCGTGAGCTTCGGATCCATGGCGGCCTTGCGCGCCGGCCAAGCCGCGGCCTCGGCGTCGTTCTCCTGCTTGCGCTGGATCAGCGCGTCCTCGGAGATGTCGTTGGACCACGTGTCGCTGGTGCCGGTGGGAAGGTTGGCAGCGACGGGACCGAGGAACTGCCCAGGTCCTTTCATGGCCTTGTTCAGGTCGATCACGCCCCAGCCCCAGATCGCGTTGGGAGCGTTGGGGTTGGCGTCCGCGACGCCGTCGACCGCATTGCGATGGTAGGCGGTGGTGAGCAGGACGTCGCGGTTCTGCTGGTTGGTCATGTACGGGTAGCGCTGCATGATCACCGCGAGCGCGCCGGTGGCATGCGGCGCGGCCATCGAGGTGCCGCTTACCGTCGTATAGCCAGTCTGGTGCCGAGCATTGACACCCCATTGGCTGGGGTTCCATGCGGCACCCTGCGTATAGGGAGGTGTCGCACTAGTTATCCCACTTCCTGGCGCCACAACGTACCAATATTTATCGACGCCGGCTTTGTTTGAGTACCAAGCAATAGATAGACTGTTTGGATCATATTTATTTCTGTCAGATTGCTGCAACGCTCCAACGGCTAACCAGCGGCTTTCCAGCGCCGGCCTAAAGTAGGGTAACGAGGCTCGAATATCAGAATTTGTGAAGGATGTATTTCCTGCGATCACAACTTGTATAACATTATATCTCTGCGTAACCTCGTCCATTGCGTCGAGGAGGGATTTCCCCCCTGCAAACGTCGCGTAGGCACGCATCATTCCGGCTGTCGTATTATAGTTGTCTTGTAGAGGCGGGTCGCCCCAGGATGTATTTATAGCGCGGGCTCCCGTAAGTGCCACAGATTCGTAAGCGTTTTTAAAATAACTGTAATCGATATTAAAGCCATGCCTTGTGAAATCGATTGTTGCTGTGTCAGCAACATAAACTTTGGCATCGAACGCAACGCCGTGCATTCCAACGCCGTCGCGGGAAGCCGCGATCGTGCCGCTCACATGCGTTCCATGCGGATCGTTGTAGACGGGGTTGTACGTGCCCGGAACGGTGTAAGGCTGCCCCTTCGTAAAGGTATTCCACGATGGTGAATTGGCTTGCGGTCGCCCGTAAACATCCATGAGGTAGAAGCCGCTCGACCCGAATGTTCCTGTCAATGTGACAGGTTTGACCCGGCCATCCGCGAATTCAGGGTGTGCATTGTAGATACCTGAATCGACCACCCCGACGGTGACGCCCAGGCCGGTATAGCCCGCCGCGTAGGCATCGGCCGCATGGATCGCCTCCAAGCCCCAATCCGCCCGGTACTCCGTCGTGCGCCAGCTCGCCGGGTCGGTGCTGGCCAAGCTCTGGGCGAGGGCATGGTGCGAGACCGAGGCACCCAAGGCCGTGAGACCGAGGGTTGAACGGTATAGTGCAGTCGCGATCAAGCGCCGACACTTAGATCCGTTCCGTGAAGTGCTATCGACGTACGTGTGTCTACGCATCTTGACCGCTCAGTGTCCGGTGCAAAAGGGAAACAACGTCGCTTATTTTCCGCCGCAGATCGTCTTTGTCGAAAGTTAAGGCGTTAAAATGAGCGAATCCACGCAGGTTAGTTTCGAAAAAAACGAATGCAAGTGGAGTGTTGTTTTCGAAAAAGGTGCGACGCGTGATCAATTGCCGTATTGATACAGAATGATCGTCGAAATTTATTTGGTATGTCGCGAATGGTGTCGCCGGCAAAATTTATAAATTGGCATGCTTATTGCTTGTATCTGCGGGCATGGCGGGGCGCGCCGGGCGCTTCCGTCCGTTGAACAGATGCGGTTTTCGAGCGCCGTGTGACCCGAATGCCACGGCGTGGCGCATCGGTGGGCGGGCGATGCATGTGCGCGTGCCGGGGCAACCCGATGGCTCCCGCTGCTGGACGGCGGCACGGGACCGCTCGGCGGACAACGCGAGGGGGCCGCTCCGACGATCCGGCAGCCGTCGGCACGACGAAACACGGTCGCGGTGTGAGGCCCGGAGCGCGGAAGCGCCTCAATCGGCAACGCGTCGAGCATGGGTCAGCCGGGGGCTGGCGCCGTCACGGCGTCCGTAGCGCCCGAAGAGGGGCCAGGGCGGCGAGCGCCGACATGAAGACCGGCATCGGGTCGGTCGAAGGTTCTGCCCTGGTCGCGGTGTCGCCGACGAGCCCCGCTTCAGCCTTCGATGAGATGCGGCACGAACCGTGCCCGGTCCGTGGTGATGCGGCCCAGCCCCTCGCGCAGACAGAGGCCGCAGGGCTCGTCCCCGACGATCCAACTGCCGACGAGCGCGTGGCGGCCCTCGAAGGCGGGGAGTTCCGCCAGTGCTTGCCGCACGAAGCCTTCGCGTCCGTAGGGGCCCGCGTCGCGCTCCAGGAGCACGCCGTCGCGCACGAGCAGGATGTTGGCGCCCTCGCGCGAGACGAGCGGTTTCTTCGCGAAGGAGGTGCCCAGGGCCGCCTTGCCGGGATCGTCATCGAAGTAGGTCGGAAGCAGGTTCGGGTGGCCGGGCGCCATCGCCCACAGATGGGCGAGCAGGCCCTTGTTGGAGAGCACGGCCTTCCACGGCGGTTCGACGAAGCGGGTGGGCGAAGCGCCGATTGCCGGGCCGAACGCGTCGGCGAGCAGCCATTCCCAGGGGTAGAGCTTGAACAGGGCGGCCAGCGGCCGGCCTCCGGCGTCGAGGAACCGCCCGTCCTCGGACAGGCCGACCGCCTCCAGCGGCACGAACGGCGCCGCGAGCCCGGCCTGCACGGCGCAATCTTGCAGGTAGGCGACCGTGCCCCTGTCCTCCGGCGCGTCGGGATAGCACGTGAACGCCAGGGTGCCGGGGAGCCCCATGGCGGCGAGGCGGGCGATCAGCCGCTCGTGGAGCGCGTTGAACTGGTCCGCCCCCGCGGGCAGGCGTCCCCGCGCGAGACCGTCCTCCAGCCAGAGCCACTGGAACACGGCGCTCTCGTAGAGGGCGGTCGGCGTGTCGGCGTTGTATTCGAGGAGCTTGGCCGGTCCGGTGCCGGCCCCGCCGTAACAGAAGTCCATCCGCCCGTAGAGGGAAGGGTCGCGCCGCCGGAAACTGTCCGCGATGGCGTCCCAGGCGTGCTCGGGGATCGCCAGGGAGGCGAGGATCGCACCGTCCGACACGGCCCGGTCGGCGAAGGCGAGGCACAGGGCGTGGAGCTCGCGCGTGGGCGCCTCGATGTCGTCCTCGACCTCGGCCAGGGTGAAGGCGTAGTAGGCGCTCTCGTCCCAGTAGGGTTCGTCGTCGAAGGTGTGGAAGGCGAAGCCGGCCCGCGCCGCGTGATCGCGCCAATCGGGACGCTCCGGGATGGGCACGCGGCGCATCAGCCGCCTCCGAACCCGCCCGAGCGGCTGCCGGCCGAAGCGATCGCCCGCCCGGTCCCACCGAACCCGCCCTGGGACACCATCCGCGGTGCGGACGCCGTCGTGCGCGCCACGCTGGACGCGACGCGGGTCGCCGGACGGCCCGCCGCGGCGTAGACCCGGCCGCCCGAACCGGTGCAGTAGCCGCCTCCGCCGCGGCTGCCTCCGCCGGCCGCCTGGGTCTCCTCCGCGTGCCGGTAGAGCGGCTGGGCCGGCAGGCCTTGCTCCAGCGTGCGCCCGATCATGTAGCCGGCCATCAGGGGCACGAAAGAGCCGGCTGCGTCCGGAGCGACCGTCTCTCCCGCCACGCAGCCGTCCGGACCGTGATGCGCCCGGCATGTCTCCGCGGTGGGGTAGCGCGGCGCTGTCGTGGAATAGGCGGCCTGGGCGGCCGCATAATCGGTCGTGCAGGCCTCCTCCGTGCGAAGCCCCTGGCCGATGCAGGCGGACAGGCTGTCGTACACCAGGGCGTCCTCCTCCTTCTGGGAGGGATCCAGCCAGCCCAGTCCGAGCGCCGCCGCTCCGGCCCCGGTGACCAGGACGAGGGAGATCGCGGCCGAGCGCTTGCGCCGGCGGCTCTCGCCAGGGTCTTCTGCGGGCCCGACCGTGCGCGCGTCCGCCATCTCAGGCGGTCATCGAGGCGGCATTCACGAGGCCGCCCGCGAAGGACGCCGCGCCGAGGAGCACCGCGGCGGCCATCCGCCCGTCCTCGATGCGCCGCGACAGATCCGGCACCGCGAGGCGCACGAGCCAGTAGATCAGGATCTGCACGACGAGGGCGACGAGGCCCCAGACGATGCAATCGAGGATGGACTGGGCGTTGTAGATCGCCACCGAGAGCGGCAACGCGAAGCCGACGAGGCTGAAGCCCAGCGCCACCGCGGCCGCGGCCACGTCCCGCCGGATCAGCGCGAGCTCATTGTGGGCGGTGGCGAGCGTGTAGACGAGAAGGTAGAGGCCGATCAGTCCCCCAGCCGTCACGAGGTAGAGCAGGAAGGCGGGCAGACCCGAGATGGAGGTCATGCCCAAAGCCCTTCGGCGGGACCCGGCGCGGACCAGGGTGATGCGTCGGTCGGGTCGCCCATGGAGCCGTATCCGTCGAGGTTTCGCTCAGCCGCTCCGCAGGGCGTAGCATGCAGGCAGGAACGGTCACAATCGCGGGGCGGCAACCGCCGCTATGGGGCTGGACGATCGGCAGCGCGGCGTGTTCCCCGCCCACGCCGCCAAGTCAGACCGATGCGGACGCCGCCCCAAACCACACCCGCCACCAGCGTGAGCGCCATCAAGGGCAGCATCGCGACGACGACCCAGCCCATGAGCGCCATCAGCGTCAGGGGTAGACCGAGATCGATCCCGGCGATCACGCACGGATGGACGTCGTTCTCGCTCAACGTGCAGCCGGCCCCATTGCCCACGGCCAACGCGAAGGCAAACGGTAGGGCGGGCAGCCAGACGGCGAGGCCGAGGCCGATCAGGACGCGGTCCACACTGCGCATCACAAGCATCGCCTCGCGACGGGTCGAACCGGAACCGAGCCGCCCGGCGGGATCGGCTTCACGCTGACGGGCGCGGACTTCGCAGGCCGGATGGCGGGCTTAGAGCAGACGCGGGCTTACCCCGCTGCCCCCTCCACGCCCCCTCCACGGCTTCTCAGCGCGGAGGGGTGAGATCCGGTAGCCATCCCGCACCCGCACCCTCGTCGGGAGGGCACGCGTCGTGACGGTGCGCCGGCACGGAACCGGCGCGCGAGCCGATTGACGGCGGGTACGAGGGTCACCGGCGCTTCGTCAGGCTGAAGATCGCGAAACCGGCCAATGCGGCGAGGCCCAGGGCGAAAGAGCGGTTGCCGTGCACGAAGTCGGCCGCCTGTTCCCCGGCCTGCCGGAGGTCGTTGCCCAGCGGCGATCCGGTCAAGATACGCTCGGCCCGTGCCTTGTTCTCTTCGCGCGTGTTGATCGAGACCTCAAACCCGTCGCCATGCCGCTCGATGTCGATGCTGTTGCGGGCAAACCCGGCACGGGCCAGGCGGTCTCGCGCCGATCGAGCGGCCTTCAGGGAAGGGACCGTTACCGAAGCCAGGGTGCTGTCCATCATCATGTTCTCCACGCCGCGCGGCGTACCGCGTCGGTGCCGACCGCGCTCTTCGGAAAGCAAACCCCCTGCGGCCATTCAGGTTCGCGACGCCGCGACCCGGTGTCGAAGCCAAGCCGCAGGTGCCGCGCCCCGAGGGCCTACCGGAGGCCGGCACGCACCGCGAAGCCCGCGCGGGGGGCTCGCAGCCCGCCGATCTGATGCGGGTCTCGACGCGCCTGGCCCACGCCGCGCGCCCGATACGGATGAGCCCGGCGGCGGCCCGGAGTTCGCCCGGCCTCGCGCCGAGGCGCGTCGCTCCCTGGCACCGCGGGTGCAATCCGGGCCGAGTCTCGAAACAGATCGGGGGCCGCCCCAGGTGGACGCAAGACCGTATCCGGACGGATCGAACGCCGTGTCGAATCGCTGCGTTACGGTTTCCGGCCGAGCGGGATCGGAAGAGCGTGGAGGCGGCGCGTCCGTCCCGGTCTGGGGCCAACACCCACCCGATCCGGACAGGTCCGGGTTCCTGGACGAGGCTGCGGCCAACCCGGGCCTGGCGCTCCGCCTGCGGGTGGCTCCGCACGGTGAACACGCCCGGATGGCCGCGCCGTCCGGTCCCTGGCAGACCATCGCGGTCTCGGCCGGGCTGCCTGCTGGCCGTCTCGCCGCCACCGCGCGCCGACAGGCCGACGTCCGGCGCTGGCTTCCGCGGCCACGTGGAAGAGATCCCGGATCCGGCCCCGGATGGCGGCGCCCCGCTGCTGCCCGGGCGCGCTCATCCGCCAGAGCCGAAACCGTGAGCTGGCGAACCGGGAGGCCGATGTGTCCCTGAAACCACAGCGTGTGTAACGTTATTGCATTCTGTCGTTGAGGCATTGACCCCCGGGGGCGCGGTGGCGAGTATCGGGCGGCCAAGGTTCCCGCGGGCTTCGGTCCGCGGGCGAAGATGGGAATTCGGTGCGCTCGTACGGGCAAGGCCGAAGCTGCCCCCGCAACTGTAAGCGGTGAGTCCCTGCCGCCCGTGGTCACTGATGCGTCGCATCGGGAAGACCAGGCCGGGATCGTGACCCGCGAGCCAGGAGACCTGCCTCGGCGCGACGACGACCCTCGGGCGGGGTGCCCCGGCGGAACGCAGGGACGGCGCGGCCCCGTGGGCCCGTCGCCCGCACGCGCTCACGCTGAAGCCTCCGGCTCGACAACCATGAGTGTGCCGGTGCCAGTCCGCCCGAAGCCGACCACGACCCATCCCTCCGCGAAAGCCCGGGGCCCGCGGAGCCGTTCCCGGTCGCCCTTCCGCCGCCAGAGCCCGCGTGTCGCCCTCGCGGCGATCCTGACGGCGGGCTCGCCGGCCGGCGAGACGCGGGCGCAGGAGAGCATCGCCCTGGAGGAGGTCTCGGTCGAGCATGTCGGCGGCAGCCCAGCCCCCGGTACGACGGCCGCGTCGGACAGCATCGGCCTGATCGGGCCGACGCCGGGCTACGGTGCGACCCGGGCCGTCAGCGCGACCCGGACCCCGACCCGGCAGATCGACGTGCCGCAGGTGGTCACCGTCGCCCCCCGGGAGGTGATCAGCGACCTCGCCGCCACCCGCGTCGATCGCGTGTTCAACTACCTCCCCGGCATCGCGCAGCAGAACAATTTCGGCGGCCTGAGCCTGTTCAGCTACGCCATCCGCGGGGTGACGACCTCGGAGATCTACAAGAACGGTTTCCCGCTCAATCGCGGCACGCCCCCGCCGCCCGATGCCCAGAACATCGAGCGGATCGAGGTGCTGAAGGGCCCCGGCGCCGGACTGGTCGGGCGCAGCGATCCGGGCGGGCTGGTGAACCTCATCACCAAGCAGCCCACCGCCCAGCGCTTCGTCGAGATGGGCACCCAGATCGATTCGTTCGGGCTGACGCGCGGGACGGTCGATGCCGGCGGCGCGCTCAACGAGGATGGCACGGTCCTGTACCGGTTCAACCTCGCGGCCCAGGGCGCCGGCAGCTTCCGGGACTTCGTCAACAGCGACCGGCTGCTCGTGGCGCCGGTGATCAGCTGGCAGGTGACGCCGGATACCCGCGTCACGGTCGAGACCGAGTTCGTCAAGAACCGCATCGTGTTCGACCGCGGGGTGATCGCGATCAACAAGCAGCTCGGCTTCCTGCCGATCTCACGCTTCCTGGGGGAGCCGGGCCAGAGCACCTATCAGACCAACAACACCCTGCAGGTGCGCGTCGATCATCGCTTCGACGACGCCTGGCAGATGCGGCTCGCGACCTACCTCAACACGGGCGACCTGGCGGGCGAGTCGGCCGAGGTCCGTTCGCTCGCCGCCGACAACCGCACCGTGGCGCGCGACCGCAACGTGCGCGACTACCGCTGGGACGTGGCGATCGGGCAGGCCGAACTGCTCGGGCGCTTCGACACGGCCGGGATCGGCCACACGGTGCTGCTCGGGCTGGACCGCGAGAGCACCGACAGCCGGACGCAGTACTTCCGCTCGAATTTCCGCACGAGCCCCTTCGCGCTCGACATCTACGCGCCCGTCTACGGGCAGGCGCTGCCGCCGATCACCATCCCGCGCAACAACCTGGAGCGGGTCACCAACACCGGCCTCTACGCGCAGGACGAGATCGTCCTCACCCCGGAATGGCGGGCGCTCGTGGGGATGCGGGTGGACATCTTCGAGCAGTCCTTCCGGGAGCGGGCCCCGCGCAGCCAGGTCGATCAATCGCGCGTGGCGGCCTCGCCGCGGGCCGGCCTCGTCTACCGCCCGATCCCGGAATTCGCGCTCTACACCAATGTCGGCACGAGCTTCCGCCCGAATATCGGCCCCGACGCTGCGGCGGTGACGCGCGGCACGCCGCTCGCACCCGAGACCGGCCTCGGTTACGAGGTCGGCGTGAAGTCCGAGCTGTTCGACGGCAACCTCCTGCTGACGGCGGCCGCCTTCCGGGTCGAGCGCGAGAACGTGCTCACCCCCGATCCCAACAACAGCGGCTTCTCGATCGCGGCGGGCGCCGTGCGCAGCCAGGGGTTCGAGGTGACCGCGCAAGGTCAGTTGACCCCCGAACTGAAGGTGCTGGCCGGATACGTCTTCGCCGACGCGGTGGTGACGAAGGACAACGTGCTGCCGGTGGGCGCGCCGCTGATCAACGTGCCGCGCCACTCGGGCAGCCTGCTCGCGGTCTACGAACCGCAGGGCGGCGACTGGAAGGGCCTCGGCGTCGGCGGCGGCGTGCGCGGCGTCGGCGAGCGGGCAGGGGATGCCGCGGGCTCGGGCTTCGTCCTGCCGGCCTATGTCGCGGTGGACGCCCTGGCCTATTACCGCTTCGACAACGTCCGCTTGGCCCTCAACGTCGAGAACATCTTCGACACGCAGTACTACGAGAGCTCGCTCAACGTGTTCCGCGTGTATCCGGGCTCGCCGCGGCGCTTCACCGGCTCGTTCACGGTTCGGTTCTGATGGCCCGCAGGGCCGAGGAGCCCGCCGCGCCGCCGGATCCCCTGCGCCCGGGGGATGCCGGCTGCCGCGCCCCATCCCCGCGTCGATCGCACCGCATCGGCTCGATCGACGCCCTGCGCGGCCTCGTGATGCTGCTGATGGTGGTCGATCACGTGCGCGAGTTCGTCTACCTGCACGCCCAGGTTCGCGACCCGATGGATCTCGGCGTGACCCCGGCCGGCCTCGCCTGGACGCGGATCGCCTCGCATCTCTGTGCCCCGGTCTTCATCCTGCTGACCGGCCTGTCGGCGAGCCTGTACGGCCGGACGCATGGCGGGCGGTCGGCGACCGCCGCCTTCCTGCTGAAGCGCGGCCTGCTCCTGATCGTGCTGGAAGTGACCCTCGTCAGCTTCGCCTGGACCGCCAGCCTGCCGCCGCCCATCCTGTACCTGCAGGTGATCTGGGCGATCGGCATCGGCATGATCGCCCTCGCGGCCCTGCTCTGGCTCCCGCCGGTGGCGCTGCTGGGCGTCGCGCTGGCGATCATGCTCGGGCACAACGCCCTCGACGGGATCGCCGTCGCGCCGGACCAGGCAGGCTACGCCCTGTGGTCGATCCTGCACCAGCGCGGGCTGATCCCCCTGCCATGGGGCGCGGCCCGGACCTCGTACCCGGTCCTGCCCTGGATCGGGGTCATCGCGGCCGGCTACGCGCTGGGACCGTGGTTTTGCGGCGCCGTGCCGGCGAAGGACCGGCAGCGCCGGCTGGTCGTTCTCGGCGGGGTCGCGCTCGCGGCCTTCGTCGTCCTGCGCGGCCTGAACGGTTACGGGGATCCCGTACCCTGGCAGTCCCGCGCGACGATGGTCGACACCGTTCTGGCCTTCCTCAACCTGACCAAGTATCCGCCCTCCGCCGACTTCCTCCTGGCCACGCTCGGCCTCGGGCTCGTTCTGCTGGCGCTGTTCGAGGGCCTCCCGGCGGCGATGTCGGGTTGGCTGCAGGTCTTCGGCGGTGCGCCGCTGTTCTTCTATCTCCTGCACCTGCTGCTGTTGCGCGCCCTGCAGACCGCCGCGGCCGCGCTCGGTCTCGTCGCGTCCTCGGGGCGGATCGAGGTCGGCTCCCCCGCGCTGATCTGGCTGATGGCCGCCGCGCTCTCGCTGCCCCTCTACGCGGCCTGTCACGGGATGATCGGGCTCAAGCGCCGCGCGTCCTGGCCCGGCCTGCGTTACCTGTGACGAGGCACAAGGAACGCGGGCCCGCAGCAGCGTCGCCGCCTTGCGGTCACGGCTCCCCCCCGACGTGCGGGACACGATGCCACCAACCGTGCGCTTGCTCGTATCGGTGCGCGAACCGGAGAAGCATCCCCTCGGCGAAGGGCCGGGCGGCGATTTGCAGGCCGATCGGCAGGCCGCGCCGGTCGAAGCCGCAGGGCAGCGCGATGGCGGGCAGCCCCGTCAGATTGAACGGGTAGGTGAGGCGCCAGGACGCCGCCAGCACGCTCTCCTGCCGGCCCGCGAGCGCCACGGTCGCCTCGTCGGTCCGCCACGCGGTCAGCGGCGAGGCCGGGGTGACGATCACGTCCGCGTCGTCCAGCGTGGCGGCCATCTCGGCCATGATCAGCCCCCGGGCCTGCTCGGCCCGCAGGTAGTCCGGACCGGTCACGAACCGGCCCATCTCGACGAGGTCGCGGACGTCGTCGGCGAAGCCCGCCACGTGGCCCTGCGCGAGGCTGCGGTCGTGATAGGCCGTGGAGGACGCCAGCTCGATGGCGTAGATGGCGCCGAGCCCGTAACGCAGGGCGGGCACCGTGACGTCCCGGACCGTGCAGCCCTGCCCGGCGAAGAAGCGGATCGCATCCTCGACCGCCGCGGCGACGTCCTCGTCGACCGCCTCGAAGAAATGGTTGCGGATCACCGCCACCCGCAATCCGCCGACCGGCTCGTTGAGGCCGGCCGTGTAATCCGGCACGGGCACGGAGGCGGCGGCAGGGTCGGCCGGATCGGGGCCCGCCAGGACCTGGAGCAGGAGCGCCGCGTCGGCCACCGTCAGGGTGAGCGGCCCGGCATGGTCGAGGGACCAGGAATGCGGGACGATCCCCGAGCGGCCGATCCGTCCATAGGTCGGCTTGAGGCCCACGACGCCGCAGAGGGCCGCCGGGATCCGGATCGAGCCGCCGGTATCCGAGCCGAGCGCCGCCGGACACAGCCGGGCTGCCACCGCCGCCCCCGATCCGCCGCTGGATCCGCCGGGCACCCGCGCGAGGTCCCAGGGGTTGCGCGTCGGCGGCGTGACCATGCCCCAGGCGAATTCGTGCATGCGCAGCTTGCCGAGGATCACGGCGCCGGCCGCCCGCAGCCTCGCGACGCAATGGCTGTCCTCCCGCGGGAAGGTCAGGGCGTCGACCGAGGTGCCAGCCCGGGTCGGCAGGTCGGCGGTCGTGTAATTGTCCTTGATGCCGATCGGGATGCCGTGGAGCGGCCCGCGCGGCCCCGTCCGGGCGATCTCCTCGTCCGCCGCGCGCGCCGCGTCGAGGGCGGCCGAGGACAGGCACACGAAGCTCTGGAGGTCGCCGTCGAGGCGCCCGATCCGGTCGAGGTAAGCGCCGACGAGCGCGACACTCGACAGCTCCCGCGCCGCGATCCGCCGGGCGAGCTCCGTGATCGGCAGGGACCAGATGGCGTCAGTCATGGGGCACCCGGCGATAGGGGAGGCTCGGGTCGAAGACGACCGGGGGATGGACCGCCGCGAGGTCGAGGTCGCGCAGCAGGCGGATCTCGGCCAGGACCGGCGCGAACTGCGCATGCAGGTGCGCGACCCGTGCGGCCGGCTCCGGGGGCAGGCCGACGATGTCGTGCAGCGGGTCCAGCGCGCCCGCGGCCGCCGCACCGGGCCGCTCGCCGGGAGACCGAAGCAGCATCGCGGCGACATCCTCCGGCAACGCGCCGGCCGGCTCCTCCCGCCGCGGCATCCCGGCCACGAAGGGCACGAGCTGCCGCCGGGCCACGGCGAGGACGCGGCGCAGCTCGGCGACGGGGGCGGCATGCTCGTCGACGCGCAGGTCGAGGCACGGATAATCCTCGCGGGCGACGATCTTGAGCGCCGCCGATTGCTTGCCGCGCCGATCGCCGCCCGCGTCCTCGCCGGCTTCGAGGACGCGCATCAGCCGTTCGTCGAGGTCGCAGGCGGCGCTGCCGGCGAAGGCCTCGGCCATGGCTTCGATCACCCCGGGGGCGGCCAGCATGTTGCCCTGCACGGCGTATCCGGCTCCGGTGCGGTGCCCGGCCTGCGCCGTGCAGCCGGCACCGGTCCAGGCGGCGGCCGCGCCGCCCGCATCCACCAGCCCGATCTGGCGCAGGTCCGGCCGGTCGTCGGTCTCGAGCGCGGACGCGAGGGCCGCGTCCGCTTGCTGCCCCCCGGCGAGCCCGTCGAGGATGCGCAGGGCGAGGTAGGGGTTCACCCAGGATTGGGTGGTGACGGCCCCGATCCCCGCCCGGATGTACGGGCAGAGGCCGCCCACGGCCGGCACGGCGCTCGCCACCGCGACGCCGAGCTGCCCGGTCCGGGGACACCGGGCGGCGATGGAGAAGGTGTTGAGTTCCATCATGCCTCACACCGCGAGGTGGTCGATGACGCGGGCCTGCGCATCCGGGCCCTTGGCCGAGCCGCTGTCGACGATCTCGCCGAGCTTGAGCACGGCGTAGCGGTCGGCGAGGCCCAGCGCGAAGGCGACGTGCTGCTCCACCACCAGCATGGACAGGCCCGAGGCCCGCTCCGCCAGGAGCACGGCGCGCAGGCGCTCGACCATCGAGGGCTGCACGCCCTCGGAGATCTCGTCGATCAGGAGCAGGCGCGGGCGCAGCATCAGGGCGCGGCCGAGGATCAGCATCTTCTGCTCGCCCCCGGAGAGCGTGCCGGCGCGCTGGGCGAGCCGGTCCTTCAGGAACGGGAAATGGCCGAACAGGCGCTCCAGCGCCTCCGGCAGGTGCCGGTCGGACGGCACCGCGAGGCGCAGGTTGTCGCGGATCGACAGGTCCTGGAACAGCGGCTGCTCCTGGGGGGCGTAGCCGACGCCGAGCGCCACGAGCTTGGCGGGGGACAGCCCGGAGAGCCCCTGTCCGGCGATGGTGATCCTGCCCCCGCGCAGGGCCACCATCCCGAGGATGGTCTTGAGCAGCGTGGTCTTGCCCATGCCGTTCTTGCCGAGGAGGGCGACGATCTCGCCCGCTCCCACCGCCAGGGACACGCCCTTCACGATCGAGACGGCGCCGTAGCCGCTCGATACGGCATCGAGGTCGAGGGCGGCCCCCGACGGCGCGGTGCGTTGCGCGGCCTCAACCATGGGCGCCTCCCGAATAGATGGTGCGGACCAGCTCGGAGCCGACGACCGCGTCCACGGTGCCGTCGAGAACCAGGCGGCCCTGGTGCAGCACCACGATCCGGGACGAGATCTCCCGCACGAAGTCGAGGTCGTGCTCGACCAGGACGGCGGCGATCCGGCGCCCGGCGGTCAGCGCCTTGAGGACGGTCCCGATGGTAGTGCGCTCCGCCTTGGTCAGGCCGGCGGTGGGCTCGTCGAGCAGGATCAGCCGTGGCTCCAGCGCCACCACCATGGCGAGTTCCAGGGCCTGCTTCTGGCCATGGGACAGGAGGCGCGCGGGCTGCGTCAGCAGGCGGTCGAGGCCGGTCATCCGCAGCACGTCGAGGGCCGCCTGCGGCAGGCCCAGCGTCGGAGCCCGGCCGACCGGGTTCAGCCCGTCGTGAGGGGCCCGCGCGAGCCGCAGGCAATCGGCCACCGACAGGCTCTCGAAGACGCTCGCCACCTGGAACTTGCGGCCGACCCCGAGCCCGACGATCCGGTTCGGCGTCAGGCCGGAAATCGCCGTGCCGCCGATGGCGATGGTGCCGGTGAACGGCTCGGTGCCGTCGCTGAGGCAGCGCATCAGCGTGGTCTTGCCGGCGCCGTTGGGGCCCACGAGGCTGACGAGCTCGCCCGCCCGGATCTCCAGGTCGATGCCTTCGAGCACGGTCAGGCTGCCATAGGCTTTGGCCAGGCCTTCCACCTTGAGGATCGGAGCATCCGTCGCGATCGCGGCGGCGGTGGCGTCCCGCGCCACCAGGGCGGGGGCGGCGGGCTCCGTCCGGCCGAGCGGCAGCGCCCGCCACAGCCGGCCGGCGAGGTCGGCGAGCCCGCCCGGCAGCAGGATGATGATCGCCACGAAGGCCGTCCCCAGCAGGAGCTGCCAGAGGAAGGGCAGGTCGCCGGAGAGGTTCGCCGCGAGGTAGTCGATGGCGATCGTGCCGAGGACCGGGCCGAGCAGCGTGCCGCGGCCGCCGAGCGCCACCCAGATCACCAGTTCGGTGCCGAACAGGAAGCCGGCATTCTCGGGGGCGACCACGCCGGACGCGTTGGCGAACAGGAACCCCGCGAGCCCGGCCACGGCGGCCAGCGCCGCGGTCAGGAGGATCTGCAGGCGCCGGGGGTTGAGGCCGAGATAGGCGCAGCGCGCCTCGTTGTCGCGCAACGCCACGAGGGCGCGCCCGGCATCCGACCGCACCAGGATCCAGGCCGCCAGCGTGACGGCGATCAGGAACAGGGCCGCGAGGCGGAAATAGCCCTCGATCTCGAAGGGCAGCACGTCGAACCCGACGAGGCCGCTGCTGGAGCCGGTCCACTCGCCGCCCGAGTAGATGAGCTGCGTCACGACGATCGGGACGACCAGCGAGATCACCGAGGCGTAGAGCGGCGTCGAGCGGTGATAGAAGGACAGCCACCCCACCGCGAGGCCGAGCAGGGCCGGCGCCGCGACCGCGGTGGCGATGCCGGCCGCAATCCCGAGCGGGGTCGCCCCGTAGGCGCCCAGGATCATGGCGGCGGCGTAGGCGCCGACGCCGAAGAAGGCGGCCTGGCCGAAGGTCAGGATGCCGGCAAAGCCCCAGAGCAGGTCCACCGTGACGGCGAGCACCGCGTAGATCATCGAGCGGGTCAGCACGTTGACCGCGAAGGTGTCGAGGAACGCCGGCGCGATCCAGAGGGCCGAGGCCGCAACCGCCGCGACCACGAGGGGCGCCGTCCGGGCGAGGCGTCGACCGGAGAGGGCGGCGCGCTCCGTGGCGGGGATCGTGTCAAGCACGGGAGAAACCTTTCGGGCTGACGCGCAGGACGAGGGCCGCGAGCACCGCCACGGCGATGCTGCCCAGGATCGGGCTGACGAAGGTGCTGATCAGGACCTGCGCGGCTCCGAAGACGAGGCAGGCCGCCGCGAGCGCCAGGAAGGACGCGTCGGCGACCATCACCAGCATGAAGGCGCCGATCAGCCAGCTCACCCCCATGTTGGGATCGACGCTGGTCAGCGGAGTCAGGAGGACGCCCGCCAGCGCCGCGAGGCCCGCGCCGATCATGAACACCACCAGGCGCACCCGCCCGGTATCGATGCCGAGGCTGCGGGCCAGGGTCTCGTTCATGATCACGGCCCGGGCCGACAGGCCGAGCCGCGTCCGCTCGATGGTGAGGGCGAACAGGATCCCGATCGCGAGGGCGATGCCGAGGGCCACGAGCCGGTAGGCGGAATAGTCGACGCCGAGGATCGCGACGGTGCCCGAGAACAGGTTCGGGGTGAGCTGGACGTCGCGGCCGAAGGCCAGGGTGATGAGCTGGCCGAGCACGATCCCGAGCCCCCAGGTGGCGAGGATCGCGTCCAGCGGCCTGCGGTAGAGGGGGCGGATGATGAAGTGCTCCGCCAGGCCGCCGAGGCCCGCGCCGACCACGAAGGCCAGCGGCAGCGCCGCCCAGGGATTGAGCCCGAGCCTGGCCGTCACCACGGCGCAGTAGGCGCCGATCGTCAGCCACGCCCCGTGGGCGAAATTGATGATCTTCAGGACGCCGAAGATCGCGAGGAGGCCGATCGAGACCACGAACAGGATCGCCGCGGTGGTCAGGATGTCGAGGATGAGCAGCATCGCAGCTTCCGGATGAGCCGGCGTCGTCGCGCGGCGTAAGCGGATCGGCCCGACGGCCGATCCCGGACGCTCCCTCCCCCGGGAGGGAGGGAGAGGCGCATCACGTCACGGCAGCTTCGGGCACTGCTCGCCGGGATCGACATCCTTGAAGGTGCCCGCGACCTTGACCGATCCGTCCGCCTGGATCTGGCCGAGATACATGGTCAGGGGCGCGTGGTGCTGCTTGCTCATGCGGATCGTGCCCCGCGGCCCGGTCACGCTCACGGTGGGCAGGGCCTCGAGCACCTTCGCGGTCTCGGTGCCCCCCGCCTTCTCGACGGCGGCCTTGTAGAGGTAGATCGCCTCGTATTCCGGCACCGAGAGATCGTTGGGCGTCCGCAGCTCGGCACCGAACTTCTTCTTCATGGCGGCCAGGAAGGTCTTGTTCTCCGGGCTGTCGATCCCGGTCACGTAGGAGGCCGACAGGTAGACGCCCTCGGCGTCGGCGCCCATGCTCTTGGCGGTGCCCTCGTCCAGCGCGAGGTTGGCGAAGGGCAGCGACACGCCGGCGCCGCGCAGCTGCTTGGTGAGCGTGACGTTCGGCGCGCCGCCGGCGGTCGAGGTGACCAGCGCGTCGGGCTTGGCCTCCTTCAGCTTGGAGATGATCGCGGTCCAGTCGCTGCCGTCCATCGGCAGGTATTCCTCGCCCACCACCTTGCCGCCGGTCTTCTCGGCGTAGGTCTTGGCGAAGCCGAGCATGCCGCGCCCGAACGCGTAGTCGCTGCCGATGAGGAAGTAGGTCTTGGCGCCCTTGGCCTTGAAGGCGTCGATCACCGGCGGCACCTGCTGCTCCGGCACCCAGGCATCCACGAACATGTTCTTGTTGCAGGAATGCCCCTCGTAGAACGAGGTGTAGATGTACGGCACGCGGCCCTTGGTGACGGCGGGCAGGCCGGCGTTGCGGGCCGCGCTCGTCTCCATGGAGATCAGGACGTCGACCTTCTTCTGGTAGATCAGGCCGTCGAAGGCCTTCTGTGCGCCGGCCGCGCCGGAGGCGTCGTCGGCCACCTCCAGGACGAGCTTCCGGCCGAGCACGCCGCCGCCCGCATTGATTTCTTCGACCGCGAGTTCGGCCGACTGCACCACCGAGGGAGCGACGACGCTGTTGGCCCCCGACAGACCGATCGGCACGCCGATGACGATGGGCTTTTCGTCGGCGGCCTGCGCAGCCGAGGCCGCGAGCACGAGCGCAGCGGCCGTGCCGATGAGAAAACGTGTCACCATGAATGGGCTCCTGGGAAAGACGCGGTGGCGGCGGGGTCAGCCGTAGATGTCGGTGCGGCGGTCACGCAGGAGGGAATTGAACGCGTTCAAATCCTTGCGGCCGGCTTCGTCGAGATCGACCACGGCCGAGAGGGTCTCGGTCCGGTCGCGGCTCGCCGGGCCGGCCAGCGGCCAGCCCTTGGGGCCGATGATCAGGCTCTGCCCCTCGAAGGGCTGGCCGCGCTCGGTGCCGACCCGGTCGGCGCAGGCGATGAAGACGCCGTTCGCGTGAGCAGCGGCCCGGTGCAGGGTGTTGGCCATGGCGGCCTCGCCCGCGGGCTGGTCGAGCATCGGCACCCAGTTGGTCGGGATGCAGACGATCTCGGCGCCCGCGAGGGCGAGCTGCCGGAAGGTTTCGGGGAACCAGCCATCATAGCAGATCGCGATCCCGATCTTGCCGAGCGCCGTGTCGAAGACCGGGAAACCGAGGTCGCCCTTGGCGAAGAACACGTTCTCCTGGTCCCAGAGATGCGCCTTCCGGTAGGTGCCGATATAGCCCTGCGGCCCGACGATCACGGCGGCGTTGTAGAGGACGCCGTCCCCGCGCTCGGCGATGCCGGCCACGATGTGGACGCCGAGTTCCGCCGCGAGCGCCGCCCAGGCCCGGGCCGTCGGCCCGTCCGGCACCGGCTCGGCGAGGGCGGCCGCCTCCGCGTCGGATTCGAACACGTAGCCGGTGCTGGCGAGCTCGGGCAGGACGATCAGCCGGCTGCCCTCCGCCACGGCGGCGCGGATGAGATCGGACGCCTGCGCGATATTGGCCGCGACGGCACCGAATTGCGGTTCGAACTGGATGCAGGACACCCGTAACGGCGGGCGTGCGGGATCGTTCGCTTGGATCATGATGGCTCCAAAACGCAAAAAGCCCCTGGGCGCGGACGTCATCCGCGGACCAGAGGCTCCAAAGCCGAGATGTCATGCAGCAATGCTGCTGCGGGGCAACCTTGCCCGATAAGACTACGATACGCGCCTGAAGACGGGTCGCAAGGTGATATTTGCGGCAGGTTGCTGCATTCAGGTCTTTTCCGCCAACGCGATGCGCAAGCCGAGGCCGCTCATCGCCTCGTGGGCCGAGACGACGCTCTCGGCCACGCTCGCCATCGGCACGCGGGACGCGGTGGCACGGTCCCGAAGCATCTTGTAGGCGGCCTCCTCGTCGATCCGGTTGAGCTCCACGAGCAGCCGGACCGCCTTCTCGACGGTGCGGCGGCCCTTCATGGTCTCCTCCAGCCGGTTGATCTTGCTGATCAACCGGCCCTCGTAGCCGCGCCGATAGCGGGCCAGGGCAAACTGGGTCAGCACCCCGCGCGGGTGCAGCGGCTTGTTCAGCACGCCGTGCGCGTTGACGTCGGCGATCGCCTTCAGCGACGTCGGGCTCTCGTAGGCCACGATGGCGATGACGGCGGGCTCGATCTCCTCGATCGACGGCAGGAGGTGCATCACCTGCGCGTCGTCGAGCTGGATGAACAGCGTGTCGATGTCCGGCGGTAAGGCCGCCGGCGGCGGCCAGGCGAGGGAGACCGCGCAGCCGAGGCGCCGGAGTTGCTCCAGAAGCGCGGCGCCCTCCTCGTCGCTGGGATGGATGACCAGGGCTCTCGCCCGCCTCAGGTCGTCCAGGATCCTGCGGGCGGGCGCCGTCACGCGGCCATCCCCTCGTCCAGGCAGTTCGTCTCGAACCGGGACCAGGCGAGGTACGGATCGGGCCGCACCGGTCGGCGCGCCCGCCAGACGACGTCGAACTGCCCGTCGGCGCGGGCGACGCCGATGCCGGGGGTGAGCCAGACGTGCCGCGTCTCGCCATCGAAGGCGAGTTCGCCTTCCGGTGCCGCGAGGCGCTGCCGCAGAGCCGCGGCGCCGAGGCGCTCGGCATCGAGGGTGCCGGCCTCCGCCAGGGCGCGGGCGAAGAGATGCACCTGCGCGTAGGCGGTCTCAGACCACATGCTGGTCGGGCGCTCAGACCCGAACCGGTTCTGGAAGGCGGTGACGAAGCGCCGGTTCTCCTCGCCCACGAGGGCCGCGAAATACGAGGCCGCCAGGACGTGGCTGCTGCACAGGTCCGGGCCGATCGCCCGGATCTGGCCCTCCGCCAGGGTCAGGCTGGCGATCGGGCAGCGCCGCCGGTCGATCCCCGATGCGGCGTAGGCCCGGTAGAGCCGCTCGGCGCCGCGCCCGACCACGGTCGAGAACACCGCGTCCGGCGCCGCGTGGCGGATCTCGGCGATCATGTCGACATGGGCCGCATCGTCGGCGTCGAGGGGGGCGTAGAGTTCGCCGACGATGGTCCCGCCCTTGGTCTCGACCAGATCGCGCATGACCCGGTTCGACTCGCGCGGGTAGATGTAGTCGGACCCGATCAGGAAGATCCGGGGGCCATGCTCCTGGAGGAGGTAGTCTGCCAACGCGAAGACGTTCTGGTTGAGGGTCGCGCCCGTGTAGATGATGTTCTCCGAATACTCGAAGCCCTCGTAGATCGACGGGTACCAGAGCAGGCCGTTGTGCCGCTCGACAGTGGACAGGACCGACTTGCGGCTGGCCGAGAGCGAGCATCCGAAGATCACCTCGGCCCCGTCCTCGGCGAGCATCCGTCGGGCATAGGACCGATACGCATCGTTGTCGCCGGCCGGATCGTAGCAGATCGGTTCGATCGGCCGCCCGAGCACGCCGCCGGCCGTGTTGATCTCCTCGATCGCCAGGGCCGTGCCGAGGAAGTGCTCGGTCTCGGTGATGCCGCTAACCCCGCTGCGTGAGAACAGGACGCCGACCCGCCATGTCGCTTCGTCCTTGCCTGCCATGGCATCCCCACCCGTGCTGAAGGCCGCCCGCCGGGCGACCGCGCGCGCGCCGTCCTAACGCAGTCGCGACAGCCTTGGAAACCAAGGCGCCGGGGCGACGGGTGCGCGGGGGGCGGGACCGGGAGGCGGGATATGGCGCTCCTGCACGGCCGAAGCCATCCCGTGCAGGAGCGCGGCCTCATCGGCCACGCTATCCGTGGTGGGGCAGCCGACCGCGAACCGATTTTACCGTGCGACCACCGCGTGGGGGCGATCAGGGCATCCCGGCCAGCAGGGTGCGGGCGCTGGTCGGCCCGCCACCGGGCGCTGCCATGGGGTCGTTCACGGCGTGAGCGCGCGCCGGTAGATGGCGATCAGGGATTGCGCGGCGAACTCGATGTGACGGCGCAGGTGGTCGGCCGCCCGGTCGAACTGGCCGGCCTCGCACAAGGCGAGGATTTCCCGGTGCTCCCGGTCGGCGCGGGCGACGTCGCCGGAGGCCGAGAGCTGCAGCCGGGTCGGGCGGTCGCAATCCTGCAGCAGGCTGGCCACGATGGTCAGCGAGCGCGGGCGACCGGCATGCCGCAGCAGGTCGAGATGGAAGCGCTGGTTCAGCTCGCCCCAGCGCAGGATCTCGCCGGCCTCCAGGGCGGTGCCGTATTCCTCGGTGAGGTCGCGCAGGCCCTGGAGGTCCTGCTCCGACAGGCGCGGCGCCGAGAGGGCCAGCAGTTCCGGCTCGAGCCGGACGCGCAGGGCGAAGATGTCCTCGACCTCCTCCACCGACAGGCCCGAGACCACGGCCCCGCGATGCGGCATGATCTTGATCAGGCCGGTGGCTTCGAGCTGCAGCAGCGCCTCGCGGATCGGGATCCGGCTGATCCCGAACTCCTCGGCGAGCGCGTCCTGGCGCAGCTGCGTGCCGGCCGGAAACTCGCCGGTCAGGATCCTCTGGCGCAGGGATTCCGCGACGGCCGCGGCCACGGTCTTGTGGCGCAGGCGGTCAGGCACGGAGCGAGAGGGCACCGCAGTCAGCATCGGGGCCTCGACCGGACGGAGCTCACGGGCACAAGCCGGGCGCGCGGTTGGAGCGGATGCCGGACGCGGGCGGGCGTGCGGCGCTGGGGATTCTCGATCGGTGTCCTCATCGGGCGACGCGGCCCTGCGCGACGGATGCCCTGACCCGTAGGACGGTTCCAACGTCGGTCGACACCACATCCCTCCCATGACGTCCGGGGATCGGTCCGATCGACGCCGGAAGCAGACGCGCGTCGATCGATTCGGGTCCCGGCCATCCCTGGAAAGGTCGGGTCATCAAGAGTTTCGATCTCGTCAGATACAATCGTGCGAGTCAAGAAACTTTGTATAAAATCATTCAACGTGTAGCAGCCGTCGGGACATGGTCGGATTGCGGTTGTCCCGCGCTCTTGCCGGACCGGCATTCAACCACGTTAGAATTTCAGCCCCGCAGGCCTGCGATGGCCGGTCGTGCCGCCCATGGCGGCGGCCTTATCCCGGCGCCGGACCGGCCCAGGGCGCCTGGGCGAGCGTCTGGCCGAGATAGCCCAGCAGCGCGGTGATCCGGGCCGGCCGCGGGTCGCCGGGGGGCGTCACGAGGTGGAGCGCGATCGGGGGCGGCGACCAGCCTGGCAGGACCCGCTCGAGCCGCCCGGCCTCCAGGTCGTCCCAGATCATGAAGTCCGGCTGCAGGGCGAGGCCGAGCCCGGCCCGGAGCGCCGGGGCCAGCGCCTCGGCGTTGTTCGCCCGCAGCTGTCCGCCGGGCACGATCACGGCCTCCGCGCCGGCCGTGTCGATGAAGCGCCAGCGGTCGGGGGTCGGCAGGTAGGCGTAGCCCAGGCAGGCGTGGCGGGCGAGGTCGTCCGGATGTCCGGGCCGCCCGTGCCGGTCGAGATACGCCGGCGTCGCCACCAGCGAGCGCCGGATCGCGCAGAGCCGCCGGGCCCGTAGGGAGGAATCCGGCAGCGCCGCGATCCGCAGGCCGATATCGAAGCCGCCGCCGACGAGATCCACCACCGCGTCCGACAGGTGCAGGTCCACCGAGACCGCCGGGTGCTGCCGCAGGAAATCCGGCAACAGCGGCGCCACGTGCATCACCCCGAAGGTCATCGGGGCCGCGAGGCGGACCAGGCCGCGCGGCTCCGCGGCACCCGCCACGGCCTGCGCCTCCGCGGCCTCGCCCTCCGCCAGGATCCGGGCGGCGCCGGCCTTGGCGGCGTGGCCGGCCTCCGTCAGGGCGAGCTTGCGCGAGGTGCGGTTGAACAGCCGCGCGCCGATCCGGGCCTCCAGCCGGCCTACCGCCTTCGAGACGGTGCCCTTCGACAGGCCGAGGTCGTCCGCGGCCCGGCCGAACGAGCCCACCTCCACCACCTTGGCGAAGACCGCCCAGGCCTCGAAATCGGGGAGCCGCATGGGTCTCATTCCGGAAACGATGGGTTTCCAGCGTTTCTATTTTCGGATCCGATGGCAAGGGCCAGATTGCCGTCATCGACACACGTCCACCGCGCTTCTCGCGGCGGCCTCTCGGGAGACAGCGTCATGGTGCAGTCCGGCCTCCACCACGTCACGGCCTTTTCCGGCCCGGCAATGCGCAACCTCGACTTCCACACCCGCGTGCTCGGACAGCGGCTGGTGAAGAAGACCGTCAACTTCGACGATCCGGGCACCTACCACCTGTATTACGGCGACGCGTCCGGACAGCCGGGCACGATCCTGACCTTCTTTCCGATCGCGCACGCGGCCCCCGGCCGGGTCGGGATCGGCGAGACGCAGGAGACCGCGTTCCGGGTGCCCCGGGGCTCGATCGGCTGGTGGACCCACCGGCTGATCGAGAAGGCCGTCGCCCACGAGCCGCTGGTCCAGGTGTTCGGTGCGCCGACCCTGCGCTTCCGGGATCCCGACGGGATGATGCTGGCGCTGGTGGGCGTCGACGGCGCGGAGGCGGAGCCCGCCTGGGCCTCGGCCGAGGTGCCGGCCGAGCACGCGATCCGCGGCCTGCACGGGGTGACGCTCCTCCTGGAGACGGCACAGGGAACGGCCGCGATCCTCACGGAGGTGCTGGGCCTGCGCGAGGAGGCCCGCGAGGGCAACCTGATCCGGTTCGCCGGCAGCGCGGCGCTCGGCGGCTTCGTGACCCTCCGGGCGGTGGGCGGCTTCCTGCCCGGCCGGCAGGGGGCGGGCTCGGTCCACCACATCGCGTTCCGGGCGGCCGACGACGCCGCGCAGGCCGCGATGGCCGAAAAACTCGCCGGGCTCGGCCTCCAGGTCACCGAGCAGCGGGACCGGCAGTACTTCCGGTCGGTCTACTTCCGCGAGCCCGGCGGCGTGCTGTTCGAGATCGCCACCGATGCCCCCGGCTTCGCCATCGACGAGCCGGCGGAATCCCTCGGCACCGCCCTGAAGCTGCCCGCCGGGCTGGAGCCGCACCGGGCCCAGATCGAGGCGGTGCTGCCGAAGGTCGCCTGACCAAAACCTCCGCTCCGGACGAACGGAGCGGAGGCGCCAACCATGCCACCCGTGAGGTCGCCATGACCCAAGATGCCCTCGGCTTGATCCACCTGTTCGAACCCGGCGCGGCCGACGCCCCGCCGCTGCTGCTCCTGCACGGGACCGGCGGCAACGAGCACGATCTCCTGCCGCTCGGCCGGATCGTGGCCCCGGGCGCCGCCCTGCTGTCGCCCCGCGGGGCGGTGACGGAGAACGGCATGCCGCGGTTCTTCCGGCGCCTGGCCGAGGGTGTGTTCGACGAGGCCGACCTGCGCCTCCGCACCGCGGAGCTCGCCGCCTTCGTGGCCGCGGCGCGGAAGCGCTACGGGATCGCCGCCCCCGTGGCGCTCGGCTTCTCCAACGGTGCCAACATCGCCGCCGCGCTGCTGATGCTGGCGCCTGAGGTGCTGGCGGGCGCCGTGCTGATCCGCCCGATGGTGCCGCTCTCCGAGCCGCCCGTCGCCGACCTGGCGGGCAAGCCGGTGCTGATGCTCTCCGGGGCGATGGATCCGATCGTCCCCGCCGAGAACGCCGGCCGGCTGGCCCACCAGCTCACAGCGGCCGGCGCCGCGGTGGCGCACCGGGTCGTGCCGGTCGGCCACGGCCTGTCCCAGGCCGATGTCGGCCTCGCGGCGGACTGGATCCGCGGCCTCGCCCGACCGGGCGCGGCCTGATCCGCGCCAACGTCCCCACCTTGAACCGGAGTATCGCCATGGCTTCCCCGATCGCCCCCGCCGCCGCCCCCGCCGCCGCCGCCCTCTTGCCGGTATCCGGCCGGCTCCTGATGAGCGCCCTGTTCCTGGTAAGCGGGGTCGGCAAGCTCGCCGCCCCGGAGGCGACGCTCGCCACCATCCGGGCCGCCGGCCTGCCGCTGCCGGAGGTCTCGTTCGCGGCCGCCGCCCTGGTGGAGGTCCTGGGCGGCCTGCTCCTGATCCTCGGCTACCGGACCCGGCTCGTCGCCCTCGGGCTCGCCGGGTTCGCGGTGGCCACTGCCCTGACCTTCCACACGGCGCTGGCAGACCCGAACCAGATGTTCCATTTCCTGAAGAACCTCGCCGTGGCGGGCGGCTTGCTTCAGGTCGCGGCCTTCGGGGCCGGCCCGTTCAGCCTCGACGCCCGGCAGGGCCGGATCTGACCGGGCGCCGTCACCAGCACAGGGACCAGGAATGACCACGACCGACGCGCCGCTCGCCCTCGGGATCATCGGCGCGGGCATCATGGGCGAGCGCCTGATCGCCGCCCTCCACGGGGCACCGGATTCGCCGGTTCGGGTCGCCGCCCTGTGGGATCCGTCGCCGGAGGCCCTGGCCCGGGTCGGCGCGGCCTTCCCGGCGGTGCCGCGGGTCGCCGACGCCGCCGCGGTCGTGGCGGCGAGCGCCTGCGTGTACGTCGCCTCGCCGCCGGCCTCGCATCTCGGCTACGCCCGGGCCGCGCTGGCCGCCGGCCGGACCGTGTTCTCCGAGAAGCCCCTGGCGGTCGACCTCGCCGAGGCCCGCGCCTTCGTGGCGTCCGCGGGGGCGGCCGGGGCGGTGAACTTCCCGTTCGCCTCCTCGCCCGGCGTGGCGGCGCTGCAGCGCTGGATCGCCGACGGCGCGGTCGGGACGCCCCGGCGGCTCACCATCGCGGTGGCCTTCGCCCGCTGGCCGCGCCCCTGGCAGGCCGACGCGGCGCGCTGGCTCGACGCCCGGGCCGAGGGCGGCTTCACCCGCGAGGTGGTCTCGCACTTCCTGTTCCTCAGCCACCGCCTGTGCGGGCCCCTCCACGGGCTCGCCGGCACGGTCGCGTTCCCGGAACCCGGCCATTCCGAGCGGGCGATCGACGTGACGCTCACGGCGGGCGACGTCCCGGTCACGCTCACCGGCCGGGTCGGCGGGGTCGCGGAGGACGACCGCAACACCTGGACGCTCGAAGGCGATGCCGGCGCGATCCGCCTGCGCGACTGGGCCATCGCCGAGCGCCGCGCCCCGGACGGGACCTTCATCCCGGCCCCCGACGCGCTGCCCAACGCGGAGGTCCGCCCGATCGCGCTGCGCCGCCAGCTCGACGGCGTCGCCCGCATGACCCGCGGCGAACCCCACCATCTCGCCACCCTCGCGGAAGCGCTCGCCGTGCAGGAGGTGGTGGAGGGGATTCTGGCGCTGTGAGGTTTTGGAGGTCGGCGGGCCGAGATGTTCCGACTCGCTGCCGGATGAGGGCTCAGGCCAACCCCGGGCACCTCTCCCTCCCCCGCAGAGGGGGGAGGGAAGGCGCACGTACTTTCTTCCGCGCTCGAAAGGACGGCTTTCGCCCGCTTCACCCCCCCAGCAGCTCCACCAGGAACGGGATCAGCGGCGTGTCGGCCGGGGGCATGGCGAGGTCGCGCAGGGCCTTCGGGCGGACCCATTTGAGCGCCTGGCCCTCCATCGGGCGCGGCGTGCCCGACCAGCGCCGGCAGACGTAGAGCGGCATCAGCAGGTGGAAATCCGGATAGGCGTGGCTGGCGAAGGTCAGGGGCGCCAGGCACGGCTCCTCGACCCGGATGCCGAGTTCCTCCGACAGCTCCCGGATCAGGGTCTCCTCCGGGCGCTCGCCGGCCTCGACCTTGCCGCCGGGGAACTCCCACAGGCCGGCGAGCTGCTTGCCCGCCGGGCGCTCGCTCACCAGGATCCGGCCGTCGACGTCGACCAGCGCCACCGCGACCACCAGCAACAGGCGCAGGGCGGGCGTCCCGGGCCCGCTCACGGCGCCACCGCGAAGGTGGCCGAGACCTCGGAGGAGAGCTGGATCGTGCCGGCCTCGACCGGGACGCGCCGGCCCTTGGCCGCCATCGGCGCCGCCAGCGCCCGGCTGAAGGCCGGCGGCGGCGGGACCGCGCCCCCCGCGGTGGTGAGCACGCAGACCGGCCCGAGCTTGGCGCCGAGCGCCTCGGCCAGGGCCTCGGCCCGGGTCCGGGCATCGCGCGCGGCGGCGATCTGGAGGGCCGATTCGGCCTTGTCGGGCTCGCGCAGGCCGAAGCTCACCCCGTCGATCCGGTTCGCGCCCGCATCGAGCGCCTGGCGCAGCAGGTCGCCCAGGCGGTCCATGTCGGCAAGGCGCACGGTCACGGTGTTGCCGGCGCGGTAGCCGTCGGGCTCCTCGGTGACGAGGCCGCCCGGCCGGGTCACGGAGCGCGCGCCGGCCTGGAGCGTCACCGCGGCGGTGCCGATGTCGGCGGGCGGCACGCCGAGCGCCCACGCCTGCGCCGAGACGCCGGTTACCGCCTTCGAGGCGGCGTCGAGGGCCGCCGCCGGGGTCGCGCCCCGCGCCTCGATCCCGACCGTGACCTCGGCGAAGTCCGGTGCCCGCGCCTCCGCGGCGTGCCCGACGACGCTGATGCGGCGCTTGCACGCGTCATCGTCGGCGTGCGCCCAGGCGGGCAACAGGGCGAGCAGGAGAAGGCCGGCGAGGCCGGCCCTCACGAGCGGTAATCCCCGTTGATCTCGATGTAGGCCTTGGTCAGGTCGCAGGTCCAGACGCGGGCCTGGCCCTCGCCCAACCCGAGATCGACCCGGATCCCGATCTCGGGCTCGCGCATCACCGCGCTGGCGGCGTCCTCGCTGTAATCCGGGTCCCGGGCGCCCTGGACGGCCACGCGCACGTCGCCGAACCAGATCGCGAGCCGGTCCCGGTCGGCGGGCTCGCCGGCTTTGCCCACCGCCATCACCACCCGGCCCCAATTGGCGTCCTCGCCGGCCACCGCGGTCTTCACCAGCGGCGAGTTGGCGATCGACATGGCGATCTTGTGCGCGGAGGCGTCGCTCTCGGCGCCCGTGACCCGCACGGTGACGAACTTGCGCGCGCCCTCGCCGTCCTTGGCGACGAGCTGGGCCAGCTCGATCAGCAGGCCGTCGAGCGCCGCCTTGAAGCCGGCCAGCCGCGGGTCGGCCGCGTCGGCGATCTCGGCGTTGCCGGCCTTGGCGGTGGAGAACAGCAGCAGGGTGTCGGAGGTCGAGGTGTCGCCGTCCACCGTCACGCAGTTGAAGCTGGTCCTGGTGCCCGCGCTCAGCAGCGCCTGGAGGGCGGCCTGCGGCAGGGCGGCGTCGGTGAACACGAAGGCCAGCATGGTCGCCATGTCGGGGGCGA
The DNA here is from genome assembly GCF_054818005.1 of Methylobacterium sp. CM6246. Taxonomy (NCBI): domain Bacteria; kingdom Pseudomonadati; phylum Pseudomonadota; class Alphaproteobacteria; order Hyphomicrobiales; family Methylobacteriaceae; genus Methylobacterium; species Methylobacterium sp. CM6246. The sequence continues at coordinate 184,266 of NZ_JBTXKY010000001.1, read as the reverse complement.
TCATGCCCGCGCCCTTGGCGATGCCGTTGATGGTGACGCGCACGCCCGCGATCTCGGCGGTCCGGGTCGCGAGCTTGGGGAAGGTGTCGGTGGTCATGATCGCCCGGGCGGCCTCGGCCCAGGCGGCCGGGCCGTCCGTGGCGCGGGCGGCGCAATCGGCCAGCACGCCCTCGAAGCGCTCGGCCGGCAGCGGCTCGCCGATCACGCCCGTGGAGGCGACGTAGACCTCCCGGTCGCCGCAGCCGGCCGCCTGCGCGGCGATCTGGACGGTCTTGGCCACCGCCTCCCGGCCGAGCCGGCCCGTGAACGCGTTGGCGTTGCCCGAATTGACCACCAGGGCCCGGGCCGGTCCGTGGGCCAGGGCCTCGCGGCACCAATCCACCGGCGCCGACGGGCATTTCGAGCGGGTGAACACGCCGGCCGCGCGGGTTCCGGCGGCGAGGTCGACGTAGAGCACGTCGGTCCGGCCGCTGTAGCGGATGCCGGCCTGCGCGGTAGCGATCCGCACGCCCGGGAGCGGCGGCAGCTCCGGCACCGCGCGCGGCGCCAGCGGAGAGACGGGCGGGGATTTCGCGGACGACATCGACTCAAAGCTCCGGCAGCGCGCGGGGCGTCCCGCGGCGGCCCGGTGTTGCCCGCGCGACCCCGGCGCCGTCAACCGCACGCCGCCGCCCGGGGCTGCTGCCTAAGCGCGAGGCTGCACGCGCTTTGGGCAGTGCCGCCGCCGAATGCGGCGTCTTCGCGGCGGCAGACTTGCGCGGGGCTCGGTTCCCGGCATAGCATGGTGCATCGCAATGCCAGAGCGAGGTCGAGTGCGGACGATGCCCACAACCGACGTCGAGACGGCCTCCGGCAGGCTGCCCCAGGGCATCTGCTACCGGATCCAAGTGCTGGTCGTCGGCCGCCATAAGCGGTGGCGCGACGAGATCTCCACCGAGATCCGGATGCTGGGCTATCAGGTGACCGCCTGCGACCGCGGCGTCGACGCCATGACGGTGCTGGCCCTCGGGCTCCCCGTGGACGTAATGGTGGTGGATGCGGCCCTGCAGGGCGGCGGCCTGTGCTGCGCGCAGCTCGCGGTCGAGGCGCGGGCCCTGCGCCCGGGCCTGCGCATCGTCCTGTCCAGCGACCCGATCGATCCGCCGGCGCAGGAAGCCTCGGTGCTGGTTCCGGATGCCCTGTTCATCCAGCGCGAGCAGTTCCAGGACGGGATGGTCGCGAGCCTGATGCGCGAGGCGCTGGCCGACCGCGCGGCCTGACCGCGCCGGGTTGCCGTCGCCGGTCGAAGGCGGGCGAATCGCCCCATGCCCTGCGCTGGAGGATCGCCGGACGCGTCGCGACGTTCGGGATGACGGCGGGGCCGATTCGGGCGGCCCGAAGGCGTTCGGACAGGACGCGGCACAGTGGTGTGAAAGCCGGCCTCTGCCGTTCGAGTCGCTCAAGCCTCGTCCCGAATGATGGCCGCCGGCTTTCGGAAACAAGCGCCTGCAGCGCCGTGCGAACGGGATTTTGCGATCCGCGCGGCGTGTCTGCGGCTTGCGATCTTCATCGTCCCGATCGAGCGGTCTACCCGACGTGAGCATTCATTTGCGCGTCATAAAATCGATATGATTTGAGGCGGCATTGATTTCACGGCTCATCTCAGGCCATAGTTCAAGATCTATAGTTCAATTGTGCAAATCAAGAACGACACAACTGTGTCATCGGTCGGTATTTAAAGGGCTCCGTGCCGATTTTTGGCGCTGACAAGAGAGTCGTACGTCCGTGAAACTGGGAATTCGCCACCGGCTCTACGCCGGCTTCGCCATGCTCGTGCTGATCGCAGCCGGTATCGGTGGGTTTTCACTCTATCAACAGAGTGTTCTCAACGAACATTACGCGCTGCGGTCCCGATTCGAGTGGGGCACGCGGTCGGTCCTGACGATCAGCACCCTGGCCACCAGCCTGACGGCGGCGGCCGAAACGTTCCGTCTCAATCCCGATCCTGTGCAGATCGCCGGGATGGAGGAGGCGCGGCGCAAGATCGAGGAGCGGAGCGACCTGCATCTCGGGCGCGCCGTCAATCAGGACCGGCGCAAGATCTACCAGGATATGCGTGACGATGCCCGGGCCCTGAAGCCGGAGCTGGAGCGCCTCGCCGTGGCCTCCGTCGACCTGGGCAAAGCCAAGCTCGCCATGTTCAAGGCCGGCGACGAACTCTCCCGGGCGCTCGAAGTCCTGATCTCCGCCGTGCGGGCGCAGTCCGGCGAGGCCCTGCTGTTCCGGGCCCAGTCCGTCGAGAACGCCATCCTGCGCGCCCGGCTTACCGCCGCGCGCTTCACACTCCGGATGCAGGAGGAGGATCGGGTCGCGTTCCCGGTCAGCATCACACAGGTCCGCGCCGCCCTGGACAGCTTCGGGGCCAGCGAAGGCGGCGCGGCCTTCGCGCAGCCGGCCAAGGTCCTCGCCGACACGCTGGAAGCCTATGCCGCCAACATCCGGGACTACGACAAGGCCGCCGCCGGTTCGAGGGCGGCGCTGGAGACCGGGATCAAGCCGCGCACGGACCGGATCGAACAGATGACCACAACGGTGCGCGACAAGATCCTGGCCGTCGTCGCCGAACTCACCGAGTCGACGGACGCTTTGGAGGCGCGGGTCCGGCGGGTCCAGATCGGACTGGTGAGCTTGACCGTGGTGCTCGGCGGCGTCCTGGCTTTCCTGATCGGCCGCAGCATCATCCGGCCGATCACCGGCATGACCGGCGCGATGAAGCGCCTGGCCGAGGGCGACACCAGCGTGGTCGTGCCGTTGCCAGAGGTCCGCGACGAGATGCGGGAGATGGCCAAGGCGGTGGACGTGTTCCGCCAGAACGCCATCGTCCGCGCCGAGTTGGAAGCCGCCCAGGCCGCCGAGCAGGCGACCCGCCTGAGCCGGGCCGAGCGGGTCGACCAGCTGGTCCGCGCCTTCCAGCAGAACGTCGCCGCCTCGCTCGAAGTCGTCACCGGGGCCGCCACGGAACTCGATGCCACGGCGCGCTCGATGACCCAGGTCGCCGACGACACCAACACCCAGGCGGTCGCCTCGAGCGCCGCCGCCGAGCAGGCCTCCACCAACGTCCAGACCGTGGCGGCCGCCGCCGAGCAGATGGTCGCGTCGCTGCAGGAGATCGAGCGGCAGGTGATCCGCTCCAACGAGGTCGCGGGCCACGCGGCCCACGAGGCCGAGGCCACCAACACCGCCATGGCCAGCCTGCGGCTCGCCTCCGAGCAGATCGGCGCGGCGGTGACGACGATCTCGGGGATCGCCGGCCAGACCAACCTGCTGGCCTTGAACGCCACGATCGAGGCGGCCCGCGCCGGCGAGGCCGGCCGCGGCTTCGCCGTGGTCGCCGCCGAGGTGAAGGAACTGGCCGGGCAGACCGCCAAGGCCCCCGAGGAGATCGGCGGCCAGATCGCGGCGATCCAGGCGGCCACCCATCAGGCTGCCGCCGCGATCGAGCAGATCGCCCGCACGATCGCGGCGGTGAACGAGATCAGCGGCTCGATCGCCTCGACGGTGGTGCAGCAGACGGCGGCGACGAGCGAGATCTCGCGCAACGCCGGCGAGGCCGCCCGCGGCACCCGCGACGTCTCGTCCAACGTGGCCCAGGTGCTGGCCTCCTCCGGGGAGACCGGCAGCGCCGCCACGCAGGTGCTGCACGCGGCGTCCCAGCTGGCCTCGCAATCCCAGAAGGTCCGCCAGGAGGTCGACGGCTTCCTGCAGGGCATCCAGGCGGCCTGAGGCGGGCGCACGGCCTGCCGCAGGGCGCTCGTTCCGCTGTCGGGTGATTCCCTCCCTCCACCCCATCCCGAGGTGGAGGCGCTGGTCGCACGCACCACAGCACGCGGCGCGCGTGGCTTCGTACGGCGCGTCCGGCGGCAAGCGCTTGCAAAGAGGCGCTTGCCCATCCCCGCAAGGGAAGGAGCGTGCGTTCCGCCTTTCACGGGCGATATGAAACCCGCAAGGTCGGGGCGTCGCTTTGCGACGTCCCGCCCAACGCGGCGCTAGATCGCCGCCGCGGGATCCGTCTCGTCGCCGTCCGGCGCGCGCCGGGCGCTGGGACGCCGGTCGAGGAGGGACCGGCCGAGCGCGCGCAACGGCGCGGTCAGCCGTCGGGCATCCTCGGCGCGCTCCATGAGGCGCTCGCCGTTGCGGATCTCCTTGTCGAGCTTGGCCATCGTCCGGGCGAGCGCCGGATCCTCGTCGTCGAGCCAGACCTGGGTGACGCGGGCGAACGCGATCACAACGCCCTGGAGCTTGAGCTGGCCCAGCGGCCCCTCGGTGTCGATCCCGGCCGCCGCCAGCATGTAGCGGTGCGAGTTCAGCATAACGCTGTTGAGCGCCAGCATCGACAGCGGCTCGCCGCGCAGCGCGTAGGCGATCCGGCGGAGCGCCGGCTTGTAGGGGGTCATCGCGTCGAGCCGGCGCATCAGCACGTCGAACAGGCGCTCGCGGGTCGGCTCCTCCTCGAGGCCGGCGCTGTCGCCCTCCAGGACCTTGCGGTCGATGATCCGGGTCAGGCCGCCGAGCACCGCACCCTTCGACGGGAACAGGTCGCGCAGTTCCGCAAGCGTCAGACCCGCCTCCCGGGCGATGTCGCCGATCTCGATGTCATTCCACGGCTGCTCGGCGGCGAGCCGCATCAGCGCCTCGACCGCCGCCTCGCGGGGCGACGGCTTCGGCGCGGAACCGGACTGCGCCGATTCGGGATGCGCCGATTCGGGCTGTGCGGAGGTCTCCGGCGCCGTGCCGGCCTGGCTGGCCTGATCCGGGGCCGTACCGTCCTGCGGGGTGCTCGCGCCCTTGCGGGTACGCTTCGACGGGGCTCTGGTCTCGGTCATGGGTCTGTCGCCCGCTCCTGTCGGTCGTCGAGCCCCTATCTAGGCACGGCGGCGGCGATGGGCAGGGCCGTCGCGCGGCGATGCCGCACGGATGTCAGCCGGCGAGCTCGGCAGCCCGGCGCCGGGCCGCCGCCACGGCCTCGCGCATCAGCGGCGCCAGGCCGTCCGGCCGCATCAGCACGTCGAGGGCCGCGGCCGTGGTGCCGCCCGGGGAGGTGACGTTGCGGCGCAGCTCGGCCGCCTCGGCCGGGCTGGCGTCGAGGAGCGCCCCGGCGCCCGAGACCGTGGCCCGCGCCAGGGTCCGGGCCACGTCCGGATCGAGCCCGGCGGCGATCCCGGCCTCGGCCAGGGCCTCCGCCAGCAGGAACACGTAGGCCGGTCCGGAGCCCGACACGGCGGTCACGGCGTCGATCTGGGCCTCGTCGGCGAGCCACGCCACCGCGCCGTTGGCGGAGAACAGCGCGTCGGCCGCGTCGCGCTGGGCCGGCGTCATCTCCGGGCTCGCGCAGGCGCCGGTGGCGCCCCGGCCGATGCTGGCCGGGAGGTTCGGCATGGCCCGCACCACGGCCCGGGCCCGGGGCAGCCGGGCGCGCAGATCCGCGACGGTCTTGCCCGCCAGGATCGACACCAGCAGCGTGTCGCGGCCGATCAGCCGGTCGAGGCCGGGGGCCGCCGCCTCCAGGCCCTGCGGCTTGATCGCCAGCACCAGCACGGCGCCGGGCTCGGCCTCCGCCGGGTTCAGCCGGATCCCGCGCGCGCTGCACAGCTCGGCGATCTCGCGGGACGGCACCGGGTCGATGATGGTGGTGGCGTGGGGATCGAGGCCGGATTCGAGCCAGCCCGCCAGCATCGCCCCGCCCATCTTGCCGGCCCCGGCCAGGACCAGGGAGGGCGGCATCCGCGCGGCGTCGGGGGCGGCCGTCACGCCTCGCCTTCGGTCTCGAACAGCACGGCGTCCAGCGCCTCGCGGGCGCTCTTGCCGGCCCAGAGCACGAACTGGAACGCCTGGAAGTAGCGCTCGCAGGCGTCCACGGCGGTCTTCATCATGGTGGAGCATTGCGGGTGGGTCGGCACCGCGCCGCCCGCCAGCAGCAGCGCGTGCCGGAACATCACCACGCTGTCGCTCGACCACAGGTCGAAATGGCCGATCCAGAGCTGCTCGTTGATCATCGCGATCAGGCGCAGCACCTCGGTCCGCTGCCGCTCCGGCACCTTGAGGTCGAAGGCGCAGGCCACGTGCAGGGCCTCGACATCCTCGATCCAGGTGAACGCCACATGGTAGTCGGTCCACCGGCCGGGGCTGGTGATCGACATCTCGTCGGTCTCGGCCCGGTCGAAGATCCAGTCGCGCAGGGACGCCAGACGCTCGACGACGTCGAGCGGATGCTCGTTCCGGTCAGGGTCGTGGAAGTCGACGTGGAGAAGCGGCATGACGATCCAAAGGGACGGCCCGGAATCGATCCAGCCCGACGTGACGGGGACGCGAGAAGGAGTGTGAGAACACTCCGAGAACTTGCTACGACCGTCAGAGACGGGCCGGGGTGACGCGATCGACTGTCAAAGCGCTGCGGACATCGCCTGGCAGCCGTCGAATCACCCTATGCCTGACTATAGACCGGCCGTGACTCGCGACACAAAGTGCAGGTCACGCTCGGTGAACAGGAAACGAAATCGTCGGCTGCGCTTCCTGTGCAAAAGCCTGAAGCGTTGCCGTGCGGACTCAGATCGCCTCGCTGAGCCCCGCCACGCCGGCCGCGGCGGTGCCGGATTTGGCCTCGAGGGCGGTCACCCGGGCGGTGAGCGCGTCGTTCTGCGCCCGCAGGTTGGTCACGAGGTCGCGCAGCACGTCGAGCTCCTCGCGGGAGGCGATGTCGAGGTCGCGCACGAGGCGCTCGGCCTGCGCCTTGACCACGGTCTCGGCCTCGCGGCGCACGCCCTGGGCGGCGCCGGCCGCGTCGGTCATCAGGCGGGCGAGGTCGTCGAACAGTCGGTTCGAGGGGGGCATCGTGGTCTCCCGGATCGGCCGGCTGCCGCTTCGGCTGCCTGACTGCGCGATTCGAGATCACGAGATAGGAATCCGCTCGATGCGGAGCAACGCCCGAAACGCGGTCCTGGCGGCGAAGCGAGGCCCGGAGGCGGGGAAGCGAGGCCCGGAGGCCCCGCTTCGCGGCATCACATGTGGCGCATCGTCCGGCGGTGCATGTGCCGGCGCATCATCCGGCGCTCCATGCGCCGGTGCATCATCCGGCGCTCCATGCGGCGATGCATCATACGGCGCTCCATTGGCGTCACGCGGACCTGGGTGACGGCGTCCGGCGCGGCGATCGCCGAGGGCATGGCCGGGGCGGCGCTGGCGGGCTGGACGAGGGCGGCACCGCCCAGCGAGGCCAGCACGGCGAAGGCGAAAGTCAGTTTCCTCACGAGGAGACTCCAATGTTCTGATATCCGGGCATGGCGCCCGGTTCATCCTCCCAAGCGGGAGGTTCGGAGAGTCGTCTCGTGCCGGTGAGGGCACGGCGGGCCCGCGAGGACCCGCCGCCATCAACTTCTGGGTTAGAGATTCGTTTCCTCGAACGCCTTCACCCATTCGGCGCAGATCCCGGAGCGGACGATGTCGTCGCGGGTGAACTCCACCACCGGGATCGGCATCATCCGGCTCTTGATCAGGTGCATCACCGTGCGCAGCCCCGAGGTCTCGCGCAGGTCGGTCTGGGAGACGTCGCCGTTGATGATGACCTGGCAGTCGTCGCCGATCCGGGTCAGGAACATCTTGATCTCGGCGGTGGTGGTGTTCTGCGCCTCGTCCAGGATTACCAGGCAGTTCTTGAAGGTGCGGCCGCGCATCACCTCGAACGGCACGATCTCGATGTCGCCGGTCTTGAGCGCGATCTCGAAGGCGGCTTGGCCCATGCGCTCCTTCATGGCCTCGGTGAGCGGGGCGACCCAGGGGGCGATCTTCTCCTCCAGGGTGCCGGGGAAGAAGCCGAGCGAGCGGCCTGAGGGCACGTTCGGGCGGGTGATCACGACCTTGGAGATGCGGCGCTGGCGGAGCTGGTCGGCGGCGCGGGTCCCGGCGATGTAGGTCTTGCCGGTGCCGGCGGGCCCGAGGACGATCACCTGCGGGGCGCTGGCCAGGGCGTCGAGATATTCGGCCTGGCGGTCGGTGAGCGGTTGGATCGGGCTGAGGTTGCGTTCTTCGTCGAAGCGGGTGCGGTGAATACGGGGCGTGCGGTCTTCAACCAGTTCAAGTCGTGTGCGGCGTCGCTTCATGGATCAACACTCCAACGGGACTTGCCAACCTGGATCTGTCGATGAACTGCCGTTTACCTTGGTGCTCCCGGAGTTACACTATTCCGAAACTAATTCCGGCGCCATGCCGAAGGTTCCGCCCCGTGCTATTCGCCTGTGGAGAGCGTCACGCCGCCTCGCCCGGGGTCGAATACGCTGTGCAAGCGTCGCACCAACGCGATTCGCACGGGACGTTTGCGCGGCCGGTGTGACCAGGGGGTGACGGTCGGTGCCGCGCCGCCGGAACTGCCGGGACGCTGGCAAGATGGCATCAGGTCGAGGGCCCGGGACACGGGCGGGCGCGGCCATCCGGCACGACCGCGCTTCATCCGGCCAGCACGGGCGAAGCCGGCCGACCCTGTGGCCCGCGAACGCCCGGGCCCGGTCGGCGGGGCTAGCTCGATCCAGCCTGGATGAAGCTGTCGAGGACCATCTTCCGGCCGGCCTTGTCGAAGTCGACGGTGAGCTTGTTGCCGTCCACGCCCGCGATGGTCCCGGGGCCGAACTTCATGTGGAAGACCCGCTGGCCGTCCTGGAACGCCGATGGCGTACCGCTCGACTTGGCGATCAATTCGCCCTCGATCTGGCGCGGGCCGCCCGACCGTCCGCCGGGCGCGGTGCCGAAGCCGGACCGGCTCCCGGCGCCGGTGTTGGCCTGGGCGCGCTGCCAGCCGGGCGTGCCGTAGCTCGATCCGAACGGCGTCGGGTTGCGGTCGAACCGCGAGGCGCCGGCCGAGAAATGCGCGGGCGCCTCGACCACATCGACGGCCGATTCCGGCAATTCGTCGATGAACCGGGACGGGATGGTCGAGGACCACAGGCCGTGGATCCGCCGGTTGACTGCAAACGACAGCTTCGCCCGCTTGCGCGCCCGGGTGAGACCGACATGGGCGAGGCGGCGCTCTTCCTCCAGGCCGGCCCGGCCGCTCTCGTCGAGCGCCCGCTGGTTGGGGAACAGGCCGTCCTCCCAGCCGGGCAGGAACACGGTGTCGAATTCCAGGCCCTTGGCGGCGTGGAGCGTCATCAGCGAGACCCGCTCGGCGCCCTCGGCCTCGGAGGCCTCCATCACCAGGGAGACGTGCTCCAGGAAGGCCGCCATGTCGGGGAACTCCTCCATCGAGCGGACGAATTCCTTCAGGTTCTCCAGGCGGCCGGCGGCGTCGGCGGAGCGATCCTTCTGCCACATCTCGGTGTAGCCGGATTCCTCCAGGATGGTCTGGGCGACCTCGCTGTGCGGCTGGGTCTCGACCAGCCGGGCCCACCGCGAGAAACTCTCGGTGAGCGCCCGCAGGGTGGCGCGGACCCGGGGCTTCAGCTCGTCGGTCTCGCACAGGCGCTGGGCGGCGATCAGCAGCGGCAGGCGGTTGGCCCGGCCGAAGGTGTGGAGCTGCTGCAGGGTGGCGTCGCCCAGGCCGCGCTTGGGCGTGTTCACGATCCGCTCGAAGGCGAGGTCGTCGCTGACGTTCATGGTGACGCGCAGGTAGGCCAGCGCGTCGCGGATCTCGGCCCGCTCGTAGAAGCGCGGACCGCCAATCACCCGGTAGGGCAGCCCGAGCTGGACGAACCGGTCCTCGATCTCGCGCATCTGCGCCGAGATCCGCACCAGCACGGCGATCTCCGACAGGGGGTGCTGCTTGGATTGCAGGGATTCGATCGCTTCGGCGAGCTGGCGGGCCTCCTCCTCGGAATCCCAGGCGCCGGTCACGGTGACGCGCTCGCCCGGCTCGTCCTCGGTGCGCAGGGTCTTGCCCAGCCGGCTCTCGTTCTTGGCGATCAGGCCCGAGGCGGCGGCCAGGATGTGCCCGGTGGAGCGGTAGTTGCGCTCCAGCCGCACCACCACGGCACCCGGGAAATCGTGTTCGAACCGCAGGATGTTGTCGACCTCGGCGCCGCGCCAGCCGTAGATCGACTGGTCGTCGTCGCCCACGCAGGCGATGTTCTTGCGGGTCTGCGCGAGCAGCCTGAGCCACAGGTACTGGGCGACGTTGGTGTCCTGATACTCGTCGACCAGAATGTAGCGGAACCGGTCCTGGTAGGTGGCCAGGACGTCCGGGTTCTCGCGCCAGAGCTTGAGGCAGAGCAGCAGAAGATCGCCGAAATCGACGGCGTTCAGCGTGGCGAGCCGGGCCTGGTAGGCGGTGTAGAGCGTGCCGCCCTTGCCGAACGCGAAGGACGCGGCCTCGCCCGGGGGTACCTGCTCGGGCGAGAGCCCGCGGTTCTTCCAGCCGTCGATGGTGTGGGCCAGGGCGCGTGCCGGCCAGCGCTTCTCGTCGATGTTCTGGTCGGCGATCACCTGCTTCATCAGGCGCAGCTGGTCGTCGGTGCCCAGGATCGTGAAGTCCGACTTCAGCCCGACCAGCTCGGCATGCCGGCGCAGGATCTTGGTGCCGATGGCGTGGAAGGTGCCGAGCCAGGGCATGCCCTCGCCGGCGGGGCCGATCAGCGCGCCGATCCGGAGCTTCATCTCCCGGGCGGCTTTGTTGGTGAAGGTCACCGACAGGATGTCGAACGGGCGGGCGCGGCCGGTGGCGATCAGGTGGGCGATCCGGGTGGTCAGCACCCGGGTCTTGCCGGTGCCGGCCCCGGCCAGCACCAGCACCGGGCCTTCCGTCGCCTCGACGGCGCGGCGCTGCTCGGGGTTGAGCCCTTCGAGATAGGCGGCGGCGTCCCGCCGGAGGGCGCCCATGGCGCGGGCGGCGATGGAGGTCGGAGCGCCGTCCCCGGCGGGCTGCGCGTGCGGGCCATTCTGCATTCCGCTTCCCTGGACCAAATCGCGAACGGCGTCGAGGCCATTCGGTCCGGAGCCGCTGCAGCTCCGAGGGGGGATCGCCCGTGCGGCGCGCGGCCGGCAGCGCCTCTGGCGCCGTCCGGGACTTATCGTGCTATGGCCGGTGACAGGTTGCCCAGGGGGGCACGCGACGGCGGGGCATCGCGATGGTGCCGGCCCGCGCGGAAAAGAGTGCGGAACGGGTAGCGTGCGTGATCTTCTGACCGCGCTGGCGGGCGCCGTCATCCTGGTTCTCGTCGCGGCTCTGGCCGTTCCGCCCGTCATCGATTGGCAGGCCCAGCGCGCGCTCGTCGACCGGGGCCTGACGCGGTCCCTCGGGGTGCCGGCCCGGACCGACGGCCGGATCGAGGTTCGGCTCCTGCCCTCGCCGCGGCTGCGGATCGACCGCCTGCATCTCGGGGCCGATCCGGCCCGCCCGACCCTCGACGCCCGCTTCGTCAAGGCCGAGATCGCCCTGACGCCGCTGCTGAAGGGCGAGTTCCGCTTCACCGAGACGCGAATTGGACGGGCCGAGATCAAGCTCCCGGTGGTGGCCAGCGAGGCCCTGCGGATCCCGCCCGATCTCGGCGAGGCCCTGCGCGCCCGCGACTTCGCCATCGAGGACCTGCACGTCCAGCAATTCCTGGTGACCACCCAGGTGCCGGCCACCGGCCGGACCGACCAGCTCTACGTCCAGGACCTGCACCTGCAGACCCCCGCGCTCATCGGGCCGTGGCGGGTCGAGGGCACCAGCGGCGGCGTCCCGTTCCGGGCGGTGAGCGGGACCCCCGGGGCGGACGGGCGGCTCGCCGTGAAGATCGCCGGCGGCGGCGACGCGCATCCCCGCTTCGAGGCCGACGCCCGGCTGGGCCTCGTCCCCACCGAGTCCGACGGGACGGTCATCGAGTCCGAAGGCTCGGCCCGCCTGGTGGTCGGCCCGCCGACCCAGGCGGCCGGCCCCTACCTGCCGTTCTCGCTCGGGGGCAGCTTCAAGGCCCGGGGCACCCAGGTCCGGTTCGAGGGCGTCGAGCTGGCGATCGATCCGGGCGGCCGGGCGCTGCGCCTGGGCGGCACCGGACGGCTCGACCTGCGCCAATGGCGCGCCGGCCTGACCCTGGAGGCCCGCCGGCTCGACCTCGACGCCTTCCTGACCTCCCCGGAGGGCCAGAACCTGATCGGCCGCGGGCTGCCGGGCGCCGGGGCCGGGTTGCCGGCCATGCTCGACCTCGACCTGTCGGTGGGCAGCGCGGTCCTGGGCGGCGAGGAATGGTCGAACCTCGCGCTCGCCGGCACCGTCGAGCGCGCGGGCGGCCTGCTGCTGCGCCGCCTGACCGCGACCGGACCCGGCGACGCGACCCTGACCGTCAGCGGCCAGGTCGAGGCGGCGCCGCTGCGCCTCACCGGTCCCGTGGCGCTGGTCGCGGCCGATTCCGACCCGCTCGGGCGCTACCTGCGCCGGCTCGGCGTCGAGGGCCCCCTGACCGCGCTCCTCGACGGGCGCAGGGTCGAGGCCGCGGCGGACCTCGCGGCGGCCGCCTCCAGCCTGTCCGTGCGCAACCTGCGCCTCGCGCTGGGGGCGGCCCGCGTCACCGGCAACGCCCGCTACACCGCCGCGGAAGCCGGCGCGCGCGGGCGGTTCGACGCCCAGATCCGCGCCAGCGGCATCGACATCGCCGCCCTGCCGCCGCTCGGGACGACGCTCGGCAGCCTGCGCGACCACGACCTCGCCCTGACGCTGGAGGCCAAGGACGTGCGCTACGGGCCGGCCGGCTCCGGCAACGGCACGATCGCGGCCAGCATCCAGTCGGACGGGTCGAGCCTGGTGGTCGACAGCCTCGACGTGACGGACCTCGCGGGCGCCAGCGCCAAGCTGTCCGGCCGTATCGGCGCGGACGGGACCGGCCGCGTCTCCGGCCGCCTGAAGGCCCCCGTGGCGGCCCCGCTGCTCGGCCTGCTCGAACGGGTCTGGGTCGGCGAGATCCGCCTGCTGCCCGCGTTCCTGCGCGAGGCACCCCTCGACCTCGCCGTGACCCTCGATCGGGAGGGCGGCGCGTCCGACGCCCTGCGCAGCCAGATCAAGGGCAGCGCCGGCGGCGGCACCCTCGACCTGACGCTGGCGAGCCGCGGCACGCGGATCGAGGGCGGAACCGCGACCCTCGCGGCCCCCCGGGCGGGACTCTGGTTCGGGCGCACCGACATCCCCGGATTGCAGCAGCCGGCCGAGCTGCACTTGAGCGCCGAGCGGCCGGACGCCGACACCCTGGCGCTGGCCGTCAACGGCACGCTCGCCGGCTTGAAGCTCGCCACCGCCCGGCCGATCCTGGTGGGGTCCGACGCCCTGCCGGGGGCCGGCGAGATCCGGGCCGCCACCGCCGACCTCGCCCCGTTCCTGACCCTGGCCGGGGCCGCGCGCCTGGCGCCGGGCGTGTGGCCGGCCGACCTGACGTTCGTCCTCGCCAAGGACGGCAGCGACATCGCCGCCGACACCACCGGGACGGTCGCGGGCGCGGCCCTGGGCGGCCGGCTGCAGCGGGCCCCGGGCGGGGCGCTGCGCGGCCGGCTCAGCCTCGACCGCCTGTCGGTGCCGCAGCTGACGACGGCGCTGCTGCTGCCACCGGATCCGGCCAAGGCCGACCGCTTCGGCCCGGTCCCGCAGGCGCTCGCCCCCCTCGCGCTCGAGGCCCGTGTCGCGACCCTCGACCTCGGCCGCGGCCTCGCCGCCACGGAGGCCGGCCTGGCCCTCGGCCTTGCGGACGGCGTCCTGACCCTGCGCAACCTGACGGGCAAGCTCGCCGGTGGGCGGATCGCGGGCTCGGCCACGCTCACCCGTCGGGGCGCGGAGGCGTCGGTCACCGGCGAGGGCGCCCTCGACGACGTGGCCCTCTCCGCCCTGGCCGGCGGTCCGATCGGCGGACGCCTGACCGCGTCCGCGCGCTTCGTCACCACGGCCGAGACCGCCCCGGGCCTCGCCGACAACCTGTCCGGCAGCGGCAGCCTCACCCTCAAGGACCTGAGCGTTCCGGGGGCCGACCCGGCGTCGCTCGGCCGCGCGCTCGCCCGGGCGGTGGAGATCGACGATCCCCTGCGCGAAGGCCGGCTCCAGGCCCTGGTGGCCGAGGAACTCGCGAAGGCCGGCGCCCAGGCGAAGGCGCCGGCGCGCAGCCCGGCCACCCTCGTGGGCGGGGTCCTGCGGGCCGGCCCCCTCGACCTCGATTTCGGGGCCGCCCGCTGGTCCGGCACCCTCGGCTACGACCTGCGCGGCGGCCGGCTCGACGCCCGCGGGCTCCTGTCCGGCGGCCCGGTCCCCCGCGGCTGGAATGCCGGCCCCCCGGCCGTCCAGCTCGGCTTCACCGGGTCCCTCGCGGCCCCCGAGCGCGTGCTCGACGTCGGCGCCCTGTCGAACGGGCTCGCCGCCTTCGTGCTCCAGCGCGAGCTGGACACGATCGAGCTGACCGAGGCCGACCAGGTCGAGCGCCAGCGCCGCCGGGCCCGGATCGAGATGGACCGCGCCCGCGCCGCCGCCCTCAAGGCCGCTGCCGACAAGGCCGCGGCCGAGGACGCCGCCCGGCGCGCGCGGGTGCAGAGCGAGGGCGAGGCGGCCCCCGGCGGGACGGAGGGGACGCAGCCGCCCGGCCGGCCGTGAGGCCAGGCTCGACCCCCTGATCGCGGCGTCGGCTCAGATCGCCTGTTCGGCCTTCGCCGGGGTGATGGGGACCGCGCAATGCGAAGGGTCGACAACCGACGCTCGGGGCCCATCGCGATCTCCGCAACGGATGGCTACGCGACGGTTCGCTTCGGGATGGCGCTGCCTGGAAGCGGACGTCGTGTGTTGCCTCGCTCACGACACGAGGCAGACGTATCCGGACCGAGCCCCGGCTCCGGCACACTCGAGCGAACGGACGAGCCTGCTCCCGTAGCCTGAGGCGAGGCGCGGTTACCTGACTCGACTGTGACCGTTTGCCCTCGCAACGATCGGGGCGCCGCGCGATTGGCAGGGTCGCGCAGCTACGTTTCCGGGCGCACCTTTCATCCCCGTACGAACGAGAGATTTATGACGCCTCAATTCTGGCTGTGGCTGGGCTTTGCCGGAATGGCAGCCGGAGCCGCCGCGATCCTGTTCATGGCGAAGCGACGGACGCATGCCGAGGAGGCCGATGGCATCATCCATGGCATCGTGCCGATCATCGCGGCTTGCTCCTACTTCGCCATGGCGACGGGACAGGGAAGCATCACCCTTCCGGCCGGCCCCGATGCGGGGGAGGTTGCGCGCCAGTTCTACTTCGCCCGCTACATCGATTGGACCTTCACAACACCACTCCTGCTTCTCGGGCTCGCGCGCACGGCGATGCATTCTGGGATGCGCCGGCCGGCCGTCGTCTGGGGACTGATCGGCTCCGACCTGATCATGATCGTCACGGCCCTGGCCTTCGGCCTATCGACGGTCGCCTGGATCAAGTGGACGTGGTTCGCCATCTCGTGTGGTGCGTTCGTGGCCGTATTCTACGGGATCTTCGTGCAGTTGCGCGCGGAGAACGCCGCTGAGCGGGCCGACGTGCGCACCGCCTTCCTTCGCAACGCGGTGTTCCTGACCGTCGTCTGGTGCGTCTATCCCGTTGTGCTCCTCATCGGCCAGGACGGCCTCGGCATCCTGTCGCCCACCTTGGCCCTCGCCCTGATCGCCGTCTCGGACCTGACCGCGAAGGTCGTCTACGGCATCATGGCGACGATGGAGACCACCCGCGCCGTCGATCGCGACCTGGCCGACGGCCGGACCACCGCGACACCGCTTCGCCGGGCGGCCTGATCGGGATGGCGGCTCGCACATCCAGTCCCGTCCTCGGGGTCCGTGATCGGGCGAGCCGCCGCCGGATCGGTTCGGTGGAAGCGAAGCTCCCGCCCCTGGCGGGCGCCCTCGCGGCGCTCGCCCTGATCGCCACGGCGGCCCTGCCACGCGACGTCTCCTGGCTCGTGGCCCTTGCCGTGGTGATCGTTCTCGGCGTGCCGCACGGCGCCCTGGATGGGGCCATCGCGGCGCCCCTGCTGCGTCCGCGTTACGGCCGGCTTTGGTTCGGGATCTTCGCGGTTCCGTATCTCGGCCTTGCCGCCCTGGTGCTACTGTCCTGGGAGATCGCACCGATGGCGACCCTGGCGGGTTTCCTCGCGTTGTCGGTCCTGCATTTCGGCGAGGAGGATTCCGGTCCTGGGCGGCCGTTCGAGGCCCTCGTGCGCGGCGGCCTGCCGATCGCCCTGCCGGCGCTGCTGCGGCCCGACGAGACGGCCGCAATGTTCGCGGCCGTGGCGCGAGTCCCGATGCCCCAGCTTCCCGATTGGTGGGCGGCCGCATCCTGGCTCTGGCTCGCCCTGGCCGCAGCCTGGGTGCTTGCGCATCGGCGCCGACGGGCCGTGCAGCTGGAGATCGCCGTGCTGGCAGCCGCCTTCTGGCTTCTGCCGCCGCTCACGGCCTTCACGCTGTACTTCGTCGCCCTCCACGCCCCCCGGCACATGCGCGCGCTGGTGTGCGATCCGATCCGGGCGCCGGGCGTGGACACGATGGGCAAGGCCGTCCTCGGCTCGCTACCGGTGTTCGGCCTCACGCTCCTGCTCGGCGCGGCCCTGTGGCCGCTCTACGCTGCGGGCTCGGACAACGAGGCCGTCACCCTCCTGACCCTCACGCTTCGCATGCTCTCCGCCCTGACGGTGCCGCACGTGCTCCTTGATCGGATCGCCGCCCGGCATCACGCTTGAACGCCCCTCCGTTCGCCGACCTTGGGATTTGCTCCTCGGGGTGAGCCCGGCCGCGTGCTCGGAGATCGCCGAGCCGTCCGCGGCCCTTCAGGTCTAGACCCAGAGCAAAGAGGGCCGCGCACGGGCTGCCGATCCGACCCACGTTCCGGATCTCCTACACCCTCCCCACCACCATCAGCGCGAAGGCGTAGATCAGCGCCACCTCCTCCAGCCGGTCGAAGCGGCCGGCCGCGCCGCCGTGGCCGGCTTCCATGTTGATGCGCAGGAGGATCGGGCCGCCGCCGGTCAGGGTGGCGCGCAGGCGGGCGACCCATTTGGCCGGCTCCCAGTAGGTCACGCGCGGATCGGTGAGGCCGCCGAGCGCCAGGATCGCCGGGTAGTCCTTGGCGGCGACGTTGTCGTAGGGCGAGTAGGACAGGATCGTCTCGAACGCCGCCACGCTCTCGGCCGGGTTGCCCCATTCGGGCCATTCCGGCGGGGTGAGCGGCAATTCCGCGTCCAGCATGGTGTTGAGCACGTCCACGAACGGCACGTCGGCGACGATGCCGGCGAACAGCTCCGGGGCGAGGTTGGCGACCGCGCCCATCAGCATGCCGCCGGCCGAGCCGCCATGGGCGACGATGCGCTTCTCCGCCGTGTAGCCGGCCGCGATCAGCGCCCGCCCGCAGGCGATGAAATCCGTGAAAGTGTTGGGCTTCTTCTCGCGCTTGCCGTCGAGGTACCAGCGCCAGCCCTTCTCGGTGCCGCCGCGGATATGCGCGATCGCGTAGACGAAGCCGCGGTCGACCAGGCTGAGCAGGTTCGTGCGGAACCCGGCCGGCATCAGCGTCCCGTAGGAGCCGTAGCCGTAGAGCAGGAGCGGCGCCGAGCCGTCCAGCGGGAGGTCCCGGCGGTGCAGGAGCGAGATCGGCACCTGCTCGCCGTCCGGGGCGGTGGCGAACAGCCGGCGGGTCACGTAGGCGGCCGGATCGTGCCCGGACGGCACGGCCTGGCGCTTGCGCAGGGTCCGGCCGCGGCTGTCGCAGGCATAGTCCCAGGTCTCGGACGGCGTCGTCATGGACGAGTAGACGAAGCGGATCGTCGCCGTTTCGAACGCGTGGCCGCCCCGCAGGCCCAGCGCGTAGGCCTCCTCGGCGAACGCCACCGTGTGCTCGCCGTCATCCGCGAGGTCGCGCACGATGATCCGCGGCCGCGCGTTCTCGATCTCGAGGCGGACCAGGTGGCCGGCCAGCAGGTGCAGGTGGCGGATCATCACCCCGGGCCGGTGGGGCACGAGGTCGGTCCAGTTGGCCCGGCCCGGGTCGTCGAGCGGCGCGGTGACGATCTTGAAGTCCTCGGCGCCGTCCGCGTTGGTGCGGATGTAGAGCCGGTCGCCCCGGTGCTCGACGTCGTAGATCAGCAGCGGCTCGCGCGCCTGCACCAGGCGCAGGGCGGCCGACGGCGCGTGCCGGTCGAGCAGCCGGACCTCCGAGGTCTCGTGGTCGCTCGCGGTCACGTCGAGGAACGCGCCCGATTGGGTGCGCCCGATATGGACGAAGTAGCCGGCATCCGCCTCGGTGTAGAGCGTCTCGTCGTCCGCCTGCCCGGTGCCGATCCGGTGGCGCATGACCTTGGCGGGGCGGTGGTTGGCGTCGAGGGCCACGTACCAGAAGCTGTGTCCGTCCGCGGCCCAGACCGCCTCGCCGGAGGTGGCCTCGACCCGGTCGTCGAGGTCGAGCCCGGTGGCGAGGTCGCGCACCCGGATCGTGTAGAGTTCCGAGCCCTTGGTGTCGGCGCTCCAGGCGAGCCGGCCGTGGTCGTCGGAATGGACCGCGGCGGCGATCTCGAAGAACGGCAGCCCCTCGCCCTCGCGGTCGCCGTCGATCAGGATCGTCTCGTCCGGGTCGGGGCCCGACTCCGGCACGTTCGGCGCGGTCGAGGGCCGGCGGCAGACCAGCGGGTGCTGCCCGCCCTCCCGGTGGCGGGTGTAATAGGCGTAGGGCCCGTCGGGATCGGGCACGCCGCTCTCGTCCTCCTGGATGCGGCCGCGCATCTCGGAGACCAGATTCTTGCGCAGGTCGGCGGCGCCGGCGAGCGCGGCCTCCGCGAAGGCGTTCTCGGCCTTGAGGTAGGCGGCGATGTCGTCGGGCAGGGCGGCGGGGTCCTTGAGGACCGCCTGCCAGTTCTCCGCTTTCAACCACGCGTAGTCGTCGACGATCTCCCGGCCGTGGACGCTGAAGCGCCGCGGCCGGATCTCGGCGACCGGCGCCCCGGTCCGGTGAGCAAGAAGGCCACGCCCGATATCCGTCATCGTCTCTCCCGCCGGGTTCCGTCACGCCCGGTCTGGGGATGTGTCCCGCCCGGGGCCGGGACGCAAGCCGCCGCGACGCCGGAACCGGCCAGGACATAACTTTAGGTAGGTTTCAAGAAAATGACGGTCTACTTCTAGATGGGATGGCGGAACTTTAAGTATCGCGCAACCGAAACATCGGCGCGTATCCATAATGATGTTCTAACTTGTAATACAAAACCGCCTGTTGTACCTTCGTATGAGGGATCGATTGGTGCACTCCCGGCCTGGGGCCGCCTGTTTGTGCTGGGTGCCACTCTGTCCCGATGCCTGCATCAGGCGCTGCTTGAACTGGCGAGGGCAGAAGCGAGACGCACGCTTCTTAGGAAATCGGGGGGACGTGGTGGAAGAGAACAGGAACGGGATCGATCTCGTCGGTGCGACGGCCGATATCGTGGCGGCCTATGTCAGCAACAACGCCGTCCCGGTGGGCGAATTGCGGCCGTTGTTCGGGAATGTCTACGCGGCCCTGAAACGGGTCGCGGAGGACCATGCCGGCGCGGTGGACGTGCGGGCGGAACCGGCGGTCCCGGTCGAGGGCTCGGTGACGGCGGATTACATCGTCTGCCTGGAGGACGGGCGGACGTTCAAGTCGCTCAAGCGGCATCTCCGCTCGAAGTACGGGATGAGCCCCGAGCAATACCGCGCGAAGTGGAAATTGCCCGCCGATTACCCGATGGTGGCGCCGAACTACGCCAAGGCCCGCTCCGAACTCGCCAAGGCGATCGGGCTGGGCCGGCCCGACGCCTTCCGGAGCGCCGCCTGAGGGCGAGCCGACCGGGACCGGGACCGCGAGCCGGGAAACCGGGACGCCGTCGGACGTTGGGTTGCGATGGCGCGCTTCCTGCGAGGCCGTCGAACCCCCGTCCGGCGCCGAGGTGCTGAGCATGAACGCCATTCCCGACCCGCAGGACGGCGATCCCGCGGAGGACATCGTGCGGGTGAACGCCGCCCTCTCCGAATGGGCCGCGCGTTCCGCCGCCGACAGCGCAACGCTGATCGATCGCTTCGAAGACCTGGGCTACGCGGTCCGGGGCAAGTCCGAGGCGGAGATCGCCGAGATCCTCCGCCAGCCGCCGACGGGACAGCGTCGGACCTGAATCCCGTATTAGGTAAATAAGCCTTGACAATCGGGCTGACCGTCCGGTAGGCGTGGTGACGGGCCTTGCGTACCGAGATTGGAACAAAACATGAACAAAAAGGCGAAGTCCAGCCGGGCGAAGGCGGCGGCGCGTGGGACGGCCGGGACGCCCCTGACGTCCGAGGCGGCGCGGCTTCTGGCCCGGCTCGGGGAGGCCGGGGCCTATGCCCGGCCGGATCCGCTCACCGAGGACGGGCTGCTCGTCCGCCGCGGCGGCGACGGGGTCTCGGTGGGGAGCGGACGCTTCTCCTGCGCGGCCGGGCAGGCGCTGGTCGAGGCCGACCTCGCCGCTTGGAACCCGGGCGGCACCCGGCTGACGATCGGCACGGCCGGGCAGGCGCGGCTGCGGCGCGGCGCGGCCCCGGACGGGATGGCGTTCCTGGCCCAACACCACGATCTCACGGTCGAGCCAGGCAGCGGGCCGGAGCCGACCCTGCGCAACGCCTCGGAAAATCCTCTGGCCTGGATGGTCCGGCGCCGGGGCGGCGACGGCGCGCCGCTGATCGACCCGGCCGCCTTCGAGGCCGGCGAGCGGCTGCGCCGGGACATGACCACGGCCGCGATGCTGCCCCGGATGGGGATCGAACTCGGCGCCCCCCGGGTCGACGGCGGCAGCGCCCGCGACCCGGCCGCCGCCTCCGACCAGGTGATCGCCGCGCGCCAGCGGGTCCGCGGCGCCCTCGACGCCGTGGGCGGCGACCTGTCGGGGCTGCTGATCGACCTGTGCGGCTTCCTCAAGGGCCTGGAGCGGATCGAGGCCGAGCGCCGCTGGCCGGCCCGCTCGGCCAAGGTCGTGGTCCGCATCGCCCTGGGGCGGCTGGCCGAGCATTACGGCCTGGCACGCGAGGCGACCGGACCGGACCACGGGCGGTTGCGGCTGTGGCGGGCGTGAGGGGGACCGGTGCGGACGCCGGAGGGGTCTCGGCTTCACCCTTTGCATCCGGCGATGCGGGAATGCGCCAGCCCGCGCGGGTGAGGGGCCGGCCGGGTCGGCCCGATCCTACGCCTCGGCCCCCAGGAACCGCACCGAATCCCGGTGGACCCGGTCGGCCATGGCGCGGACGCCGTTCGAGCGTTGCGGGGTCAGGTGCTCGCCCAAGCCCAGCTTGGTGTAGAGTGCGAACGCGTCGGTCTCCGCGGCCTCGCGCAGGGGTTTGCCGTCGAACAGCGCGATCATCAGCGCCACGAGGCCGCGCACGATGTGGGCGTCGCTGTCGCCGCGCATACGCAGGCGCGGCTCCGAGTCCGAGCGGTCGACGTCGAGGTCGATCCAGACCTGGCTGGCGCAGCCCTGGACCTTGTTGGTCTCGGCGTGCAGCGCCGGGTCCGGCGGCGGCAGGGCGCGTCCGAGCTCGATCAGGTAGCGGTAGCGCTCTTCCCAATCGTCGATGAACGCGAAATTCTCGACGATGGTGTCGATCGGGGGAACCATGATGGACCGGATCCGGATTTGGGCGGGGCCGCTATACGGCGCTGGGGGAGATCTGGCGACTCCCGTGCGAACCACCAGGGGGCGCGGCGCCGGAGATCAGGTCTCCGGCGGCTGCGTCGGCGGCAGGGTCAGCATCAGGGGCGTGGCCGTGCTGGCATCGCCCGCGACCTGGATCTCGGCCTGGGCCGCGTAGGCCGCGATCAGGCGCGGCCCGAGCTTGGGGATGTTGGACCGTCCGGTGGCGGCCATCTCGCTCACCCCGGAGACGATCGAGACGCGCAGCGGCTGCCCCTCCGCGCGCTCGATCTCGATGGCGATCGAGCAGGCGACGTGCTCGGCGGTGGCGTCCAGGCACTCGGCCACGATCTCGGCGACGATCATGCCCAGGGCGTTGGCGGTGCGCGGCTCGACCAGCCCGGTCCCGGAGCCGCTGACCTGCACGCCGATCCGTCCGGCCCGGCGCAGCTGCCCGAGGCCCGAGGCCAGGCGGTGCAGGTAGTCGTGCAGGTCGATCGACGCGATGTGAGGGGCCTCGTGCAGGTGCTGCTGCACCAGGGCGATCGCCCGCACCCGCTGGCCCAGCGCCTCGAAGCTGCCGCGGCACGGTTCCGGGGCGGCCCGCCCGTACAGGCCGATCAGGCTGACCATCACCTGGAGGTTGTTGCGGACCCGGTGGTAGACCTCGGCGAGCAGCGCCTCCTTCTCAGCGAGCGCCTGCTCGATATGCTCCTCCGCATGCTTGCGGTCGGTGATGTCGAAGCAGGTGCCGAGATAGCCCTGGAACCGGCCGTCCTCCACGAGCGGGCGGGCGGTGTCGAGCAGCCAGCGGTAGACGCCGTCGTGCCGCCGAAGCCGGAATTCCACCGTGAACGGCGAGCGCGCCGCGAACGCTTCCGAGACGATCTGGGCGTGGCGCTCGAAATCCTCGGGATGCAGGCCGCTGCGCCAGCCGACGCTCAGCTCCTCTTCGAGGGGCCGGCCGGTGAACTCCAGCCAGCACTCGTTGTGGTGGACCGCGTGGCCGTTCTCGTCCGAGCGCCACAGCATCAGCGGCACCACGTCGGCGAACCGCCGGAAGCTGTCGCCCAGCGCGACGCTGCCCGTCAAAGCGGCCCCGTGCGACGGATCTCCCGCCTGGTCGGCCGCCGGCGGCGCAGCCATTCCGGACCCTGGTGGCTGACCGCCCATTCTGTACCCGACCCGCTGTGTCGAACTGTGTGAGACGCCGTGATTGGTTCGTGATTGCGCCGGTCAACGTGCCGGTCGGGTCCCCGTTCCGATCCCACGTTGCCGCTGCCGCCGTCATCCACACGGGCCTGTGGATTCCCGCACGCGGCGGGATCGGGGTTACACGGGCTGGACGATTCATCTCCCGAGGGTGGGTCCCACACGCGATCACCCGCGCCGTCATTCCGGGGCGCCGCAGGCGAGCCCGGGATCCAGAACCGCCGTCGGTGCAGGAGCTTAACACGCCGGCGTCTCTGGATCCCGGGCTCCGCCGCGCAGCCCCGGAATGACGGCGCGGGGCTGTATCGATCAGGTCGTCACGAGAAAAAGACTGAGCCGTCCGCCCTGAGCGGAGATTAAAATTCTCCCCTGCCTGACCCGCAGTCACAAGGGGGCGGGGGAAACGCGTTGCGTTTCCGAGGCTTGCCGCCGAACGGCCCTGTTGTGTGCATCCGGTGGACCGCTCGGGAGAGGCGGCGGCTCAAGCCCGGATCAGCTTCGACACCACCGCCAGGAGCTGTTCCGGCTTGAACGGCTTGGTGATCCAGCCGGTGGCGCCGGCGGACTTGGCCTGCTGTTTCACCGACTCGTCCGATTCCGTGCTCAGGAACAGGATCGGCACGCCCGCGCAGGACGGCACGGTGCGCAGCTGCCGGATCATCTCGATGCCGTTCATCACCGGCATGTTGAGGTCGGTGATCACCAGGTCGATCGCCCCGGCCTTCGCCTTGGCGAGACCCTCGGCGCCGTCCGCGGCCTCGATCACCGTGTGGCCGGCGGGGCTCAGCACGATCTTGATCATCTGCCGGATGCTGGGCGAATCGTCGACGGCGAGAACGGTGGCCATGGTGGGGCGCGGTCCTGGGATCAGAGAGCGGGAGCGGCGTCGAACGGGGCGTGCGGTGCGATGCCGGCGCGCCGGAACGCCGTCACGACCGGGTCGGGCAGGTTGGTCAGGTCTAGGGTGAGGCCGCGCCGGCCGGCGGTCCGGGCGGCCGCGGCGACGAGCTGGACGAAGGTGATGTCGGTCCGTTCGATCGCGGCACAATCCAGCACGAGCCGCGACCCGCCCTCGATGGCGGCCAGCACATCGTCCTGGAGCGCCTGCGCGGTCCGCAGCGTACAATCGGCCGGCATCGTGAGGGTGAGGTGTTCGGCCATGAGCAATCCGCTGCTGAGGCGCGGCCGGACTGGCTGCAGCCGTACGCATAAAGAGTCGCGCCCGTTAAAGTTTCCTTGAGCTGACCATAACGGCCAGGATTGTCCGACCCGTCGCGCTGCAATTCCTGTTGAAAACTGCTCGACCGGGCCGGCGGAGCGGTTTTATATTTGCCGAATTCATTGGTTTTATTTCGGCATACCGGTTCGGCTGAGACTTGTATCCGACTGTATTTCAGCACCAATATGCGGCTTGTATTGATATTGACGTTTCTTGAGATGATGATCGCTTCAAAGCACAATGAGTCACATCATCTGCATGATTGGACGTCAGACTGCCCAGAGCATAACTTTTCATTCAGATGACGCGGCTAGGAACCCGGTGATTGATAGTCCTGCGTTCAAGCCTGTCCCCGGCAAGATCTGGCAGAGTCCGAGGAATACACGGTGATGGCCTTCTGGGGGCGCGCGAATCTCAGGACAGCTCGGGCGGACGCAGCGGATCCGCGCGCGGCTCAAGAGTCCGACCGGGCCGAGCCCGTCGCCGAGCCCGTCGCCGAGACCGCCGCCGACCCTGTGGTGGTGCGTCCGGAGGGCCGGGGCGCGGCCGCCGACGTGCTCCAGGCGCGGCTCGGCCTGTCGGAGGTCCAGCGCCGGACCCTGGATGCGCTGATCGACGAGCTCGGGATCATCTCGGCGGATGTCGAGGCCGACGTGCACGGCGTGTCGGACCGGTTCCAGCGGATCGCCACGACGACGCGGGGCCAGTCCGAGATCGTGCAGGGGCTGGTGACGGCGGTCCAGTCGGTCCGGATCGACGGGGCCGAGCGGCCGCTCGCCGAGGTCGCGGGGGCGCTCGGCGAAATCCTGGCGATGCTCAACGACCGGATCGGCTTCATGGCGTCGCGCGGCGCCACCATGGGGGATGCGCTGAACGGCGTGCTCGGCGAATTGTCCTCCGTGGACGGCAGCATCGCCGAGATCGAGAAGATCAACCGCCAGACCAACCTGCTGGCGCTGAACGCCAAGATCGAGGCGGCCCGGGCCGGGGAGGCCGGGAAGGCGTTCGCGGTGGTCGCCGACGAGGTCCGCAGCCTCGCCGGCACGATCAACGCCCTGTCGGGGGTGATCAAGCGGCAGATCGGCTCGATCGCCACCGGCCTGCGCAGCAGCCACGCGTTGCTGCACGACATCGCCACCATCGACATGTCGGAGGAGAGCCGCAACGCCGACGCCCGGGTCCGCCTGGTGATGCAGGCCCTGGTCGAGCAGAGTTCGCGATTCGCCGGCGTGCTGAGCCAGACCGTGCAGACCACCGAGGCGATCACCCAGGACGTCTCGGGCGCGATCGTGGCCATGCAGTTCCAAGACCTCGCCAAGCAGCGGATGCAGAACCTGCAGGCGATCCTGCGGGCGCTTCCGGCGGCCCCGGAGGCCGGCGCCGGGTCGGAGCGGGACTGGGCGGCCGCGATGATCGCCGGGTGTACCCTCGGCGAGGTCCGGGAGCGGATGTCCCACCGCCTGCTGGGCCAGGCGGCACCGGCGCGGCTGCACGACGACGATCCTCTGGCCGGCATCGACCTGTTCTGACTTCGCGCCCGTCTTCGGTGCGCGATGGGCGTATCCGATGCAAAAAATCTAGGGCGTTATGTAGAATTGGCGATAAGTCTGCGGAATTATTAGATTAATCTCGCTGTAGGTCTCCATATTTTGCAATCGAGAGCCGATTTTGTTCATCGCACCAAAATTAGGTTTCTTAAAGAAACGTATTTTAGCGCGGGAAAAGCGCAGATCTTAGATTTTTGATGGATAAAGCGCTTCATTTTTTAACGGGTTTAAAGTATGGTATGGCCTGATTGATAGACCTGATCTCGGCTCTATCGCGGGGTATAGCCTTTGGGCAGCGTCCTCGGTGGGCGCGTGATCGCCCCGGTATTTTCGAAGACGGCGCAACGGGATCCGCTCGACGATGACTGATCACGATCCACGCGCGGTGTTCCTGGCGGAGGCCAATGAGCTTCTCGACCGCCTTGAGACCACGCTGCTCGACCTCGGCGACCGGCCCGGCGAAACCGCGCTGGTCGACACCGCGTTCCGGGCCCTGCACACGATCAAGGGATCGGGGGCGATGTTCGGCTTCGACCGGGTCGCGGCCTTCACGCACGATTTCGAGACCGCCTTCGACCTGGTCCGGCGCGGCGCGGTGCCGATCAGCGCCGAGCTGGTCAACGTCTCCCTCTCGGCGAAGGACTACATCCGCACGCTGATCGAGGATCCGGAGGTCACCGCCCCGGTGATCGGCGATGCGATCCTGGCCGAGCTCGAGCGCCTGGTCGGCCGCGCGCAGGCCCAGCCGGCGCAGCAGGAGGGGGCGAAGTCGATCGCCGACGCGCCCGAGCCGGCCGCAGGCTGGCGGATCGGGATCGCGTTCGCCCCGGAGGTGCTGCGCAACGGCACCAACCCGCTGGCGCTGCTCGACGAGCTGCGCGAACTCGGCCCCTGCACACTGGTGCCCCGCCTCGACGCGCTGCCCGACCTCGGCGCCCTGGACCCGGAAAGCCTGGCGCTCGGCTGGGACGTGACCCTGCGCGGCGCCGCGACCCGGGAGGCGATCGAGGACGTCTTCCTGTTCGTGCGCGACGACATGGTGCTGACCCTGGCGCCGTTGCTGCATGGATCCCAGGACGCACCTCCGGGCGTCCCGGACCCAGAGCAGGAGCGGTCCGCCCTGCCGGCCGTCGCGCCGGCATCTGCGCCGGTGCCGGCTCCCGCGCCCGTCCCTGCGCCAGCCCCCGTGCCGGCGGTGTCGGAGACGGCGCCTGCGCCCGTGGCCCGGCCGCCAACCGTGCCGCCGCCGGCGGCAAAAACACCCGGGCGGCGCGGCCCCGCCCGCAGTGCCGAGCCGCGCGCGGCCAGCACCATGCGAGTCGAGGCCGAGCGGCTGGACGAGCTGCTCGACCGGGTCGGCGAACTGGTGATCGCCCAGGCCCGGCTGAGCCAGCTGGCCGGCCTCCACGCCGATGCCGGGCTCCAGACCATCGCGGAGGAGATCGAGCGGCTGTCGGCGCAGCTGCGCGACACCACCATGAGCATCCGCATGGTGCCGATCGGGGCCCTGTTCAGCCGGTTCCGGCGCCTCGTCCACGACCTGTCGGGGGATCTCGGCAAGCCCGTGACCTTCGTGACCGAGGGCGAGGACACCGAACTCGACAAGACCGTGATCGAGCGCCTGGCCGATCCGCTGGTGCACCTCATCCGCAACGCCATCGACCACGGGATCGAGGATCCCGCCCGCCGGGGCGCCTCCGGCAAGAGCGCCACCGGGCGGATCACGCTCAGCGCCGAGCATGTCGGCGCCCAGGTCCACGTCACCGTGCGCGACGACGGCGCCGGGCTCGACGTGGCGCGCATCCGCGCCAAGGCCGAGGAGCGCGGGCTGGTGGCGCCCGGCACCCCGCTCACCGACCAGCAGGTCTACCAGTTCCTGTTCGCGCCGGGCTTCTCCACGGCCCAAGCGATCTCGTCGCTGTCGGGCCGCGGCGTCGGCATGGACGTGGTCAAGCGGACCATCGAGGCCCTGCGCGGCTCGATCGACATCACCACCGAGCCGGGGGCGGGCACCGCCCTCGTGCTGCGCCTGCCGCTGACGCTCGCGATCATCGAGGGCCTGCTGATCCGGGTCGGCGACGGCCGCTACGTGCTGCCGCTGGCGGCCGTGGAGGAATGCGTCGAGCTGCCCGAGGGGGGGCGCAGCGACCGCGGCCGGGACTTCCTCAACATCCGCGGCGACCTCGTGCCGTTCCTGCGGCTGCGCACCCTGTTCGCGGCGGCCGGCGAGCCCGACCCCTACCAGAAGGTGATCATCGTCTCGGTGGGCGAGGCCCGGTTCGGGCTCGTGGCCGACCAGATCCTCGGCAATCACCAGACGGTAATCAAGTCGCTGTCGAAGCTGCACGCCGACGTCACGACCTTCTCGGGCGCCACGATCCTGGGCGACGGCACCGCGGCCCTCATCATCGACCCGGCCCAGCTGATGGCCGGCGGGCAGATCGGCGCCGCCCCGGACGGGCTGCGCGAATACCGCGAGGTGGCGTGATGACCGATTTCGTCGATGCGATCGAGCAGGGCCACGCCTTCCAGGTCGTGATGATGCGGATCGGCACCGAGACCTTCGCGCTCGGGGCCGGGATGGTGCGCGAGATCATCGACCCCATCCCGACCACCCGGGTCGCCGGGGCGCGGCCGCATCTCGGCCACGTGGTCAACGTGCGCGGCAACGTGGTGCCGCTCGCCGACATCCGCGAGCGCTTCGGCATGCCGATGGACGCCGCGACGGCCGATACACGGTTCGTGGTGATCGAGCTGGATCTCGACGGCGACCCGACCCTGGTCGCGCTCGTGGCCGACAAGGTGTTCGAGGTGACCTCGGTGCCCCTCGAGACCCGCCAGCCGGCGCCGACGATCGGCACGTCGTGGCGGCCCGAATACATCCGTTCCATTGTAAAGTCCGGGGAAGAGTTCGTCATTATTCCGGACATGCAACAAATATTAAATTGATTATGCTTGGAGATTGTCGATGCGCTTTTCAATCAAAGCCAAGCTCGCGGCCGGGTTCGGCGTCATGCTCATCCTCGTCGGACTGGCGGGTTGGGTCGGTTATTACAAGCTCGTGAATACCGATGCGGCCCTGCAATACGTGCTCGGCCGCGCGGACCTGAACACCCTCGCGCTGGAGGCCAAGTCCGATCTGTTCAACGCCATATCGCTGACGCGCGCCGCGGTGATCGCAGTCGACGACGACCAGATGGCGGTTTTCGCCAAGCAAGCGTCGGAGAGGCGCAGCGCCGTCCAGGCAAAGCTGTCCAAGATCAAGGATCAGATCGATACCGAGAAGGGCCTGCGGCTCTACGATGAGGTCAAGGGCCGGCTCGAGAAGCAGGCGGTGATCGCCGGCCAAGTCGTCACGCTGACCCAGGTCAATTCCAATGTCCGGACCTGGACCGAGATCGAAACGGTCGGCATCCCGGCACTGAGGGCCCTGCAGGCGGATCTCGAGGCTGTTTCGGCGAAGGCCGGGACCGACGCCGGCGTGGCCCGCGCCGTCGCCGCATTCCAGATCCAGATCGAACGGGCCTGGGGCGGCCTGAAGGCCACCACCGGGGCGATCAGTTACCCCGCGCTGGAGCAGCATGTAAAAGCCGCGCGGACGTTGGAATCCAACCTCGCGCCGAGCCTCGACGCGCTGCTCCGCGCCCTGGCCGAGTCCAAGCACGGGATGGCCGGAGACCATAGCCAGGGGTCGCCCGTCCGGCCCTCGTTCGACCTCTGGATCGCCTCGTTCCGAAAGGCCCTGGCCACGGTCGAGAACGGCGCGACCATCCGCGCCGCCGACCTTGCTGCGGGCGACTACGTCACCGCCAGCACGGCGACCCTGCAGGCCATCGACGCCTTGGCTCAGTACGAGACCCAGCAGATGGCCGACGCGGCCGAGCACGCCCGGGTGGAAACGCGCGACGGGCGGACGATCCTGATCGCCACGGTCGCCGGGGCGCTGCTCCTCGGATTCATCATCGCCACCTGGCTCGCCGTCTCGATCGCGCGCGGTCTCCTGCGGGCGGTCTCACTTGCCGAGGCCGTTGCGGTGGGAGACCTCGGCACGACGATCACCGTGACCTCGCGGGACGAGATCGGCGACCTCGTCGCCGCCCTGAACCGCATGACCGCCAGCCTCAACGACACGGCCGCGATCGCCAACGCGATCGCGGCGGGCGACCTCACGGTCGAGGCGCGCCCCCTCTCCGACAGGGACTCGATGGGCCGGGCGCTGCAGACGATGCTCGGCAAGCTCCGGGCGATTGTGGCCGACGCGTCGGTCGCGGCCGGCAACGTGTCGGCGGGTTCGCAGGAGCTGTCGGCCTCGGCCGAGCAGCTGTCGCAGGGCTCCACCGAGCAGGCGGCCTCCACCGAGGAGGCCTCGGCGTCGATGGAAGAGATGGCCGCCAACGTGAAGCAGAACGCCGAGAACGCCAGCCAGACCGAGACCATCGCGCGCCAGTCGGCCAAGGACGCCGAGGTCAGCGGCGCCGCGGTGGGACGCGCCGTCGATGCGATGCAGACCATCGCCCAGAAGATCACCATCGTGCAGGAGATCGCCCGCCAGACCGACCTGCTGGCCTTGAACGCCGCCGTCGAGGCGGCCCGCGCCGGGGAGCACGGCCGCGGTTTCGCGGTGGTGGCGTCCGAGGTGAGGAAGCTCGCCGAGCGCAGCCAAGCGGCGGCCGCCGAGATCGGGACCCTGTCCTCCGACACGGTCAAGGCGGCCCAGCAGGCCGGCGAGATGCTCGGGCGTCTGGTGCCCGACATCCGCAGGACTGCGGGGCTGGTGGAGGAGATCTCCGCGGCGTGCCGGGAGCAGGATGTCGGCTCGGCCCAGATCAACCAGGCGATCCAGCAGCTCGACAAGGTGACCCAGCAGAACGCCAGCGCATCCCAGCAGGTCTCGGCGACCTCGGAGGAACTGGCGACCCAGGCCGAGCGGCTTCAGGCGACCATCGCCTACTTCCGCATCGAGGACGCCCAGACGGGCATCGACCAGGCGGTCTCGCGGCTGCGTGGCGTGGCAACCCGGATGGGGACTGCGCCGGCCGCGGCCTCCCCGGCCCGGGGCGGCGCCAAGGCCCGCGTCGGCCGGCCGACCCTCGCCCCGGGCGGTAACTTCGCCCTGGACATGGGCGAGGGCGACGCCCGCGATGCCGACTTCGTCCGCGTCGCCTGACCGATCCCGGCACCGCGCGGGCTCCCTCCGCGCGGCGCCTCCCGTCGAGACGCCCGATCCCCGAGACCCCCGATCCTCACGTCGCCGCGACGAAGCCCCGTGTCCCCCGCGTTCCGGGCCGGATCCGGCCAGCCGCGACCCAGCCGGAGACCAGCATGTCCAGCCTGTGGCAATACCTGACCCTCGGCCTCGATCGCGAGATCTTCGGGATCGACATCGAATCCGTACATGAGATCCTCGATTACCGCCCGCCGGCGTCCCTGCCGCAGGCGCCGCCGTTCCTGGTCGGCATGATCGACGTGCGCGGCCAGAGCTACCCGGTGGTGGACCTGCGGACCAAGCTCGGCCTGCCGGCGATCCCGGCGACCCCGGCGACCCGGATCATCCTGCTGAACATCCCCATGGGCGACCGGCCGATGCGGGTCGGCTTCGTGGCCGACCGGGTCATCGAGGTGACCGAGCTCGACAGAGCGGAGCTGGAGCCCGCCCCCGATGTCGGCGGCCGCTGGCGCTCGACCTACATCGCCGGCATCGGCCGGAAGGGCGACGCCTTCGTGGTGGTGTTCGACCTCCGGGCGCTGATGGCCGGGGAAGACCCGGCGCTCCTGTTGCCTTCGCTCGCGGCCTGATCGCCCCACCGGGAGCCACACCATGCCGCGCCTGAACGACCGCCATTTCGAAACCGTCGCGGAGATGATCCAGGACCGGGTCGGAATCCAGATCCCACCGGCCAAGCGCACCATGGTGGAGGGCCGGCTGCGCAAGCGCATGCGTGCGCTCGACATCGAGACCCTGACGGAATACGGGCGGCACGTGTTCGATCACGGCCACCTCGCCGAAGAGTTCGTCCACATCATCGATTGCGTCACCACCAACAAGACCGACTTCTTCCGCGAGCCGGCGCATTTCGACCAGCTCCGGGACGAGCTGATCCCGATGCTGCGCCGGAACGGCATCACCCAGGCGCGGCTCAAGCTGTGGAGTGCGGCCGCCTCCACGGGGGCCGAGGCCTACACCCTCGCGATGGTGCTGCACGACATGGCGATGGCCGGGCACGCCCTCGACTACGCGATCCTCGGCACCGACGTCTCCACGGAGGTGCTGCGGGTCGCCGCCGACGGCATCTATCCGGACGACGTCCTCCAGGCGGTGCCGCCGCATTTCCGCAGGCGCTACGTGATGAACGCCCGCAACCCGTCCTGGAAGGTCGGGCGGATCGTCCCGGAGCTGCGCAGCCGGGTCCATTTCAAGCACCTGAACCTGATGAACGCACAATATCCGGTCGATCGCGACGTGGACATCATCTTCTGCCGGAACGTTTTGATCTATTTCGACAAGGATACCCAGCGGGCTGTGCTGTCCAGGCTGGCCACGCACCTGCGGCCCGGCGGCTTCCTGGTGGTCGGCCACTCGGAATCGATGGCCGGGGCCGGGGTGCCGGGCCTGGCTCAGATCTCCTCGACCATCTTCGGCCGGACGCCGGGCGCGGTCGCGTGAGGCGGGGCGCGCCGATCCGCGTCCTGATCGTGGACGATTCCGCCTCGGTCCGGCAGACCCTGGTGGGCATCCTTGAGGCTGCCCCCGACATCACCGTGCTGGGCACGGCGGCCGACCCGTTCATCGCGGCGCGGCGCATCCACGACGAGGTGCCGGACGTCATCATCCTCGACCTCGAGATGCCCCGGATGGACGGGCTGACCTTCCTGCGCAAGATCATGGCGCAGCGGCCGATCCCGGTGATCGTCTGCTCGACGCTCACCGAGGACGGCTCGCGGACCCTGTTCGAAGTGCTGGAGGCGGGGGCGGTCGATGTCTTCCCGAAGCCCCGCGTCGACACCCGCCAGTTCCTGATGGAATCCTCCGTGCGGGTCTGCGACGCCGTGCGGGCGGCGGCCCGGGCGAAGCTGCGCCCGGGCCTTCCGGCTCCCCGGCCGGTGGAGGCCAAGCTCACCGCCGACGCCGTGCTGCCGCTCAGCGCCCGCCCCCGGGCCCTGGCCGGGACGGATCCGATCGTCTGCATCGGCGCGTCCACGGGCGGCACCGAATCCCTGCGCGACGTGCTGGAGGCGCTGCCGCCGGATTGCCCGGGCCTGGTCATCGTCCAGCACATGCCCGAGCACTTCACGGCGGCCTTCGCCAAGCGGCTGGACGGGCTCTGCGCCATCGCGGTCAAGGAGGCGGAGGACGGCGACGCGGTGGTCCCCGGGCGGGCCCTGATCGCCCCCGGCGGGCGGCACCTGCTGCTCCAGCGCAGCGGCATCCGCTACACCGTGGCGGTGAAGGACGGCCCGCTGGTCTCGCGCCACCGCCCGTCGGTGGACGTGCTGTTCCGCGGGGCCGCGCAATGCGCCGGCGCCAACGCGCTCGGCATCCTCATGACCGGCATGGGTGACGACGGCGCCAACGGCCTCCTGGAGATGCGCCGGGCCGGCGCGCTCACGGTGGCGCAGGACGAGGAGAGCTGCGTGGTGTTCGGCATGCCCAAGGAGGCGATCGAGCGCGGCGCCGCGGCCAAGGTCCTGCCGCTGGACCGGCTGTCCCACGAGATCATCCGCTTCGGCTGCGCCCCGGCCCAGCGCCAGCCGGCGTGAGCCGGAGCGCCGCGGGCGCGCGCACTCAGCCGCCGCGCAGCAGGGCGCCGAGCGCGTCCGTCACAAAATCGGCGACGCGGCGGATCCGGGCGTTGCCGCGCACCTCCTCGTGCAGGACCAGCCAGACCGGCAGCGGCGCGAGGGCAAGGCCGATCTGTGCCTGCTCCAGCTCGGGGTGGCGTCCCGCCAGGAGGACCTGGGCGAAGCCGAGGCCGGCCCCGGCCCGCATCAGGTTCCAGTAGGCCATCTGGTCGTCGCAGCGGATCGGGAAATCCGTGCGCGCCGCCCGGAGCCCGTGGGCGGCATAGGCCCGCAGCAGGGCGTCGCTGCGGTCGAAGCCGAGGACGTCGTGCTCATCGAGGTCCGCCACCGTGCGGGGCCGACCGCGGCGCTCGAAATAGCCGCGGGTGCCGAACAGGCCGAGCGGCGCCTCTCCGAGCCTGCGGGCGATCAGCGCATTCTGGGTCGGGTCGAACATCCGGATGGCGATGTCGGCATCCCGGCGCAGCAGGTTCTGGGCCTGATCCGAGGCGACGAGTTCAATCTGGATGCACGGCTCGGCCGCCCGCAGGTCCGCCAGGATCGGCGGCAGCAGCAGGTTGGCGACCATCACGGAGGCCGTGATGCGCACCGTCCCGCGCAGGCCCTGCGCGCGACCCTGAGCCTTGAGCGCGAAGGTTTCGGCGGCTTCGCCCATGGCGCGCGCGGCGTCGATCAGGCCGAGGGCCGCCTCGGTCGGATCGAGCCCCCGGGCCGAGCGTGTGAACAGGGTGACGCCGAGCGCGGTCTCCAGCGCGCGGATATGCCGGCTCAGGGTCGGCTGGGTCGCCCCGATGCGCGCCGCGGCCGCCGACAGCGAGCCGGCCTCCACCACCGCCAGGAAGGCACGCAGCAGGGTCCAGTCGAGGGTATTCATATTTCGGGTACCGCCATGCCGAATCTCGATATCGCCATTCGGAAATGGATCGGCGAGCCTCGGGATCGTCAAGCGGGAGACGACGTCATGGCCGGAATGGTAACGGGAGTGCCGCGGCTGCTCCTGCGTCTCGAAGGCGTCTGCATCGCCGCTGCCGCCACGGTGGCGTATGGCCGCCTGGACGCCGGCTGGTGGCTGTTCGCCCTGCTCTTCTTCGTCCCCGACCTGACCCTGCTGGGCTATGTCGCCGGGCGGTCGGCGGGGGCTGCGCTCTACAACGCCGCACACGGGTACGGCCCGCCTGTCGCCTGCCTGGCCTGGGGCGTGTTCGGGCCGGCCCCGGAGGCCCTCGCGGCGGGGCTGATCTGGGCCGCCCATATCGGCTTCGATCGTGCCCTCGGCTACGGCCTCAAATACGCCGACGGCTTCGGCGTGACGCATCTGGGGCCGCTGGGGGGGGGTCCGAGGGGTTCGCGGGCCGACGCGTGACGGGGCCCCAATCGGCGGCCCCCGGCCCAGCACCGGCTGGCGTCAGGCATCCGAGGCCGGCCCTGTCGGCGCCGTCTGTCGCGATCCGAGGAGCGTGCCGCCCCGCGCCCGTCGATCCAGGAGGCGCGCGAGGCCGGGAAAGACCGGTCAGGCGGGGCTTTCAAAACCGCACGCGCTCCCGCGGGGCCCGACCGGCGCGTCTTCGTGAGGCGCTCACCATCGGAGGGCCGGCGCGCGCCTTCCGGGCCACGACCGAACCCTCCCTGCTTCCGCTGTCCCGGCCACAGGTCAGGCCCGGCGGCGTTGACCCGACAGCGTGTCGTTGGCGACGGCGCGGGGCGCCTCGGACTGGATGTTCACCATCGGCTTGTGCGCGGCGGCGGGATGCCGGCTGCGCACGGCGGCAAGGAGGAGGCCGGCGAAGACCGCCGCGCTTCCCGCGCCGAACGGGGCCAGGAGGACCGCGCCGGGGCCGAACCATGGCCATGCGCCGACACAGGTCAGAATGCCACCCGCCAGGGTGGCCAGCACCAGAACGAACACTTCGCCCCCGTATTCATTTTCGAACGCGTCGCCGACGCGCCAGTCACATAGATTACCGTCGCACAGGTCTCCCCGGCAACCCCAGTATTTTTGCAGGACGCGCGACGAAAACGGCTCGCTCCATGTCCAATACGCAGATCGGACGCGGGTGACTGCAGCGTAAGCACGGTTCGACCAATAAAGTATCGAACCGGATTTCATGGTGCCTCAAGACTTTTTCTAGACCTGTGCTTGGTGTTCGACGGGCGCCGGGCCACCGCATACGCGAAGGTCTGTCTCGATCGCGTGCAGTCCCGGACCTGTCGCTCTGCTCTGGAAGCCTGCGCCGGGGCCATCGACAGCGCTGCCGCTCCCGGGCGCTGCGCGCATCGCCAAACCCGGAAAACCCACCGCAGACGGCAATCAGGAGCCTCTGACGGTGCAGGATCCCGACCCGCCGATGAGGCCGGATCCGGCGCAACATCCGGCCCCGCAAAGGAAATTTCGCCATCGCGCGCCGTCGCGGTGCCGCACGGTGCGGATCGGGTCTCGCCTGGGACGCGGCGCGACCCGCGCGGCCCCGCCGCCCACGATTACAACTTGCGAGATGTTTAAAGCTAACCCGAGATAGTCCGTGACGGCCCCGCATGGGTTGTGTCTGATGCCATTCGACACAACCCATAGGGTACCCTGTGAGACCGAACCCGATCCGCCCCGGGGCTTTGCTGTCGGCCGATGCCGGGCCCGCCCGAGGATCCGGTGGCGGTCGCGGGCCGAGCGCCACCGGCCCGAACGACACCGCGCGCGACGATTCCCGGGCACCAGTAAGCCCCTTGCCGGCGCGGTCGCCAAGCGCGGTCGCCAAGCGCGGTCGCTATGCCCGGTGCCGACCGGTGAGGCCCCATGCCTGCGCGCGGCTGGTGCTGGCCGGTGCCGTGCTTCTGGGATTCGCGGGCGCCGCCTGCGCCCGGGATGTCCGCGAGCCGGACGAATCGACCCTGGACCGGCATGGCCATTACCGCAGCCGCGACGGCTCCGAGGTGCATCGCCCGGCCAAGACCCGCGACGGCGGCAAGCCGGGCGGCGCCACGGCCAAGTGCCGCGACGACACCTGGAGCTTCAGCCACACGAGGCGCGGCACCTGCTCCGGCCATGGCGGCGTGGCGCGGTGGGAGGGGTGAGTCGGTGCCCCGAAGATCTGCCTAAAATCCGTTTCTAGGATTTTAGAGATTGACACCGTCGCGCTCCTCGGGTACAAGACAGGCACGGTCGAGAAGTGTGCGGAGCGGCGGCGATGCGGTCCTTCGATGCGCTCCCGTCGGAGCGGCGCGCCCTGGCCGAGCAGCTCCTGCGCGAGACTGCGTTGACGCTCGAAGAGATCAGCGCCTGCACCGGCGTCAAGCCGGCCACGA
This sequence comes from Methylobacterium sp. CM6246, assembly GCF_054818005.1. Classification (NCBI taxonomy): domain Bacteria; kingdom Pseudomonadati; phylum Pseudomonadota; class Alphaproteobacteria; order Hyphomicrobiales; family Methylobacteriaceae; genus Methylobacterium; species Methylobacterium sp. CM6246. Next base: position 147,612 of record NZ_JBTXKY010000001.1, on the reverse strand, counting down.
TCTCCACCTGGAACGCCCGGTCCGGCTGGCTGAGGCCGCGCCGCTGGCGGCAGGACGTGGTGACGCGCTGGCCGGAGGCGCGCCGAGCGGCGCTCGGCCGCCTCATCGGCGCGGCGCAGAACGATCCCGGCGACGTCGCCGAGGCGGTCGGGATCGGGCGCGACGCCGCCCGCCGGCTGATGGCGGTCTGCGGCGTGGCCCGGCCCGAGCCGCCGGCCGAGCCCGAACGTGAGCCCCAGACCGAGCTTTCGGAGGCGGCGGTCGAGCGCGGGATCCTCGATCCGGACTCGGCGGCAGACCCGCCGGTCCTGCGGGCGCACCTGCGCGCCCACATCGCCCGGCAGATCGCCGCCTTCGACGCCGCCTTGAGCGGGCAGGGGGCGGCGGTGCTGGATTCCGCCCGGGTGCTCCGCGACCTCGGCGGTCTCAAGCGGCTGCTCGACGAGATCGCTCCGGGGCAGGCGCGTGCGCGGACCGGCGGACCGGCGGACAGGCGCAGGGGGAGGGCGGCGATGGCGGCACCGGACCCGACCTGCCTGCGCTCCGCACGGAGATCGCGCGCCGCTATGCTGGCTTTGTCCGCGACCGGAAGGCTGCCTGACTTCCTCGCGACCCTGCCGGCGCCGTTGGTCTGCGCCCTGGCCGACGACTGGCTGCACCAGGCCCGCCCCGACCAGCTGCCGCCCGCCGAGACCGCGACGCCCTGGACCACCTGGGCGGTGATCGGCGGCCGCGGCTGCGGCAAGACCCGCACCGGAGCCGAGTGGGTCGATGCGCTGGCCCGGGGCGATCCGGCCTTCACGCCGGAGCCGGTCGGGCGCATCGCCCTGGTGGGCGAGACCCATCTCGACGTGCGCGACGTGATGGTCGAGGGGCCGTCCGGCCTGCTCAACCTGCCGGCCCGGGGCCGGGTGCGCCCGCGCTGGTCGCCGAGCCTGCGCCGGCTCGCCTGGGACAACGGCGCGGTGGCCCAGGCCTTCTCGGCGGAGGAGCCCGACGCGCTGCGCGGCCCGCAATTCGGCGCCGCCTGGTGCGACGAGGCCGCCAAGTGGCGCCGGCCCGAGGCCGCGTTCGACATGCTGCAATTCGGGCTGCGGCTGGGCACCCGCCCGCGCAACCTCGTCACCACCACGCCCCGGCCGGTGCCGCTGATCCGCCGCCTGCTCGCCGACCCGCGCACCGTGGTCAGTCGCGCCCGCACCCACGACAATGCCCGGCACCTCGCCCCGGATTTCCTGGAGCAGGTGGTCGGGCGCTATGCCGGCACCCGCCTCGGCCGCCAGGAACTCGACGGCGAGCTGATCGCCGACCGGGACGATTCCCTGTGGGAGCGTGCCGCCCTGGAGGCCGGCCGGGTCGGCGCCGCGCCGGACCTCGCCCGGATCGTGGTGGCCGTGGATCCGCCCGCGACCTCGGGCGCGCGCTCGGATGCCTGCGGGATCGTGGCCGCGGGTCGGGCCGGCACCCACGCCTACGTGCTGGCGGACGCGAGCCTCGCTCGGGCGAGCTCCCAGGCCTGGGCCGGGGCAGCGCTGGCGCTCTATCATCGGTTTCGGGCCGACGCCCTGATGGTCGAGGTCAACCAGGGCGGCGAGATGGCCGCCGCGGTCCTGGCCCAGTGCGACCCGGCGGTGCCGGTCACGCCCGTCCGCGCGACGCGGGGCAAGTACCTGCGCGCCGAGCCGGTGTCGCTGCTCTACGCCCGGGGGCTCGTCCACCATGTCGGGGCCTTCCCGGCCCTGGAGGACGAGCTGTGCGATTTCGGTCCGGACGGCCTGTCAAGCGGCGGCTCGCCCGATCGCCTCGACGCCCTGGTCTGGGCGGTGACGCACCTGCTGCTCGACGCACCCCGCGCGCCGCGGATCCGCGGCCTCTGAAACCAAATTGTGCGCGGTCACACGGGAACGTGACGCCGGGCTGCATCCTTAAATTGCATACACGCAGGGCGACTGCTATAAACCCGTGTACATCGGAGGATGGCCCGTGAACTCGGATGTTAATCCTGAGAGCTGTCTGTCCGACGGAGCCCATCGGCGCCTCCGGATGATCGCTGAGACCCTCGGCTGCCCGGTGGGCGATTTCTACGGTGTGGCGACGGTCCGCCCCGACCTGAGCGCGACGGTCGAGCTGCTGCGCCTGTGGAACGCGATCGCGAGCGAGACCGATCGGGCCGCGGTTCTGCGCTGCGCCCGAGAGGCCGCCAACGTCGTCAGCCGCGAAGTCGAGGCCGTCTGATCGGCGTCGCGGCGTTCGGTTTTCGTTTGGCCTCATCCGGAATCCGGCGGCGACCTCTCGGGACGATGTCCGAGCCCGGCGTGCCCCGATCTCGAATACCCTGCCTTCTGACGCGGTAAGTCGCCCGATCGGCGGATCTTTGCCCTGCATCCTGCGGCGCACACGCAGCCGCCGCGAAGGTTGGGCCGACATCGCTCTCAACATCAGGCTCGCGATACCCGCCGCTTCCACAGGGGCGGAGGCGCGTCGCGCCCGTTCCCGCACTGCCTAAGCGCGTCGGCTGCCGATGCGGCGCTGCGAAGCCTCGACGCGGGGTTGGGATGGCCCGCGCGTGCAGGGCGCCGGATCCAAGCCGTGCTGTCGAAGCGCGCACAAAACAATACGGCGCGCTTCTGCGGGAAGCGCGCCGGGAGTCGGTTCGTGGTCTCTGGAACGAACTGCATCCTGAATACACGACTTCGCCCATCCAGGCTGTAGCGGCGTCGCCACGGTGCCGGTTCGGGTGCGGTGTATTCGCCGCAGCCGCCGTGATGCCCGAGGGCGCTGGCCGAGACCATCCGAAGCCTCCCGGTCCAGGCCCGGCCCTCCCGGGCCGGCGGACGCTCGGAGGTCGACATCATCATGGCGCAGGAGCGGACCGGCATGGCGACCTTCCTTGATCGGATGACGCGGGTGGCGCGCCGCGCCACCGGGGGCCCTCCGGGGCTGGCCCTCGCCACCAAGGCCGCCCCGGCCTTCGCGCTCTACACCGACGGGCGAGCGAGCTGGACCGCCCGGGACCCGGCGGCGCTGGCAAGGGCCGGCTACCAGCGCAACCCGATCGTGCACCGGGCGGTCCGGCTGGTCGCCGAGGGGGCGGCCAGCCTGCCGCTCATGGCCACCGGACCGGGCGCCGGCCATGCGGCCGATCTCCTGGCGCTGCTCGCCCGGCCGAACCCGCGCGAGAGCGGCACGCGCCTGCTCGAGACCGTCTACGCGGACCTGACGCTCAGCGGCACCGCCTACCTGGAGGCGGTGAGCCTCGACGGGCGGATCGCGGCCCTGCAGAGTCTGCGGCCCGGCCGGATGCGGATGCTGCCGGGTCCCGACGGCTGGCCCGCCGCCTACGTCTACACGGTGGGCGGCAGCAGCCGGCGGTTCGACCTGCCGGCACCCGGCGCGCCCGAGGTGCCCCCGATCCTGGCGCTCAGCCTGTTCCACCCGGACGACGACTATGCCGGCCTCGCCCCGATCGAGGCCGCCGCCACCGCCCTCGACATCCACAACGCCGCGAGCGCCTGGAACAAGGCGCTGCTTGACAACGCGGCCCGGCCTTCGGGTGCGCTGGTCTTCGCCGGCGCGGCGCTCACCGAACCGCAATTCGACCGGCTGAAGGCCGAGCTGGAGGCGAATTACCAGGGGGCCGCCAATGCCGGCCGGCCGCTGCTCCTGGAGGGCGGCCTGGACTGGAAGCCCCTGGCGCTGTCGCCCCGGGACATGGACTTCGTCGAGGCCAAGAACGCCGCCGCCCGGGAGATCGCCCTGGCGTTCGGGGTACCGCCCCTGCTGCTCGGCCTGCCCGGCGACAGCACCCACGCCAACTACGCCGAGGCCAACCGGGCGCTCTACCGCCAGACCCTGATCCCGCTCGCAGCCCGCACCGCCCAGGCGCTGGCCGGCTGGCTGGAGCCGGCCTTCGGACCGATGGACCTGGAACCCGACCTCGACCGGATCGAGGCTCTGTCGGGCGAGCGGGAATCCCTGTGGCGCCGGGTCGAGGCGGCCGGGTTCCTGTCGGACTCCGAGAAGCGCGAGGCGGTGGGCTACCCGCCGGAGCCGGAGGCGGGCGGGTGAAGGGCGCGCCGCCTGCCAGACCCGCGCGCTCTCCCTCCCCCCTCTGCGGGGGAGGGTGGCCCCCGAAGGGGGTCGGGAGAGGGGAGCGACGGTGCAGGATTGATGCGGCGGCCTTCACACCGGCTCCGCATTGTCCTGAATCCGGGCTCCCCTCTCCCGACCCTCGCTGACGCGAGGCCCACCCTCCCCCGCAGAGGGGGGAGGGGACGCGCCTGGGGTTGGCCTTGGCCCCAATCCCAAAAGAACCAACCGAGGATCCTGCCGATGGATGGCCATTTCTCCGGCTACGCCAGCGTGTTCGGCGTGCCCGATCTCGGCCGCGACGTGGTGGTGCCGGGCGCGTTCGCGACCAGCCTGGCCCGGCGCGGGGCAGCGGGGGTGAGGCTGCTGTTCCAGCACGATCCGGCCGAGCCGATCGGGCGCTGGCTGTCGCTCCGGGAGGATGCCCGCGGCCTGTTCGCCGAGGGGCAGCTCAACCTCGCGGTGCAGCGCGCCCGGGAGATCGACGCCCTGATGCGCGGCGGCGGCCTCGACGGGCTGTCGATTGGCTTCCGCACCCTGCTGTCCCGCAAGGGCCCGGCCGGCGAGCGCCGGCTGCAGCGGGTCGACCTCTGGGAGATCTCCCTGGTGACCTTCCCGCTGCAGCCGCAGGCCCGGGCGAGCCCGGATCACACCCCGTCGGCCGAGGAGATCCGCGGCCTCGCCCGGAAGATCGCTCCCAACCCCGCCGCCTGCCGCGCCCCTTGCCCGCGCCCGGCGGCCCGGTCCCGCTTCACCCACCCCAGCCACGAGGTCGTTCGATGATGTCTCACACCACCGCGCTGTCGAGCCCCGCCCCGGAGACCAAGGCCGCGCTGCCCGGCCTGGAGAACAAGGCCGGCCGCCCCGGGGCCGAACCGGTCCAGCCGGCGCTGGACGAACTCGCCACCGCCTTCGAGGCGTTCAAGGAGACCAACGAGACCCGCATCGCCCAGATCGAGGGCCGGCTCGGCACCGACGTGCTCACCGAGGAGAAGCTCGCCCGGATCGACGCGGCGCTGGACGCCGCCCGCACCCGGCTCGAGCGGATCGGCCTCGACCGCGCCCGGCCGGCGCTCGGCCAGCCGGGACCCCGGGAGGATGGGGCCGCGCAGGAGCACAAGGCGGCCTTCGACCTCTACGTCCGGGCCGGCGAGAGCGCGGGGCTCAAGCGTCTGGAGGCCAAGGCCCTGTCGGCCGGCTCGGGGCCGGACGGCGGCTATCTCGTGCCGCAGACCATCGAGCGGACCGTGCTCGCGCGCCTCGCGCAGGTCTCGCCGATCCGGTCCATCGCCAGCGTGCAGCAGATCTCGGGCGCCCAGTACAAGCGCGCCGCCGCGGTCGGCGCCCCGGTGACCGGCTGGGTCGCCGAGACCGCGCCGCGCCCCGGCACCGACGGGCCGGTCCTGTCCGAGATCGCGTTCCCGGCCATGGAGCTCTACGCCATGCCGGCCGCGACCCAGACGCTGCTGGACGATGCCGTGGTCGATCTCGACGCGTGGCTCTCCGCCGAGGTCGAGATGGCGTTCGCGGAGCAGGAGGGGGTGGCCTTCGTCACCGGCAACGGCGCCAGCCGCCCGCGCGGCTTCCTGAGCTACGACACCGTGCCCAACACCGCCTGGGTGCCGGGCAAGCTCGGCGTCGTCGCCACCGGGGCGGCCGGGGCGTTCCCGTCGACCAACCCGTCCGACGTGCTGTTCGACCTGGTCTACGCCCTGCGTGCGGGCTACCGCCAGAATGCCGGCTTCGTGATGAACCGGCGGACCCAGAGCGCGATCCGCAAGTTCAAGGATGCGCAGGGCAACTACCTCTGGCACCCGCCGCTCACGGCCGCCCAATCCGCGACGCTGATCGGCTTCCCCGTGACGGAGGCGGAGGCGATGCCGGAGATCGCGGCGGGCAGCCTGTTGGTGGCGTTCGGCGACTTCCGCCGGGGCTACCTGGTGGTGGACCGCACCGGCCTGCGGGTGCTGCGCGACCCGTACTCGGCCAAGCCCTACGTGCTGTTCTACACCACCAAGCGCGTCGGCGGCGGGGTGCAGGATTTCGATGCGATCAAGGTTCTGAAGTTTGGGTAAGCCTTGGCGTGGCTGACAGGCGCGTCGAACCCTCCCCCCTTTGCGGGGGAGGGTGGCGCCTGCGTCAGCAGGGGGCGGGAGAGGGGAGCGACGCCTCCGGAAAGGGCGCGACGGGCGCGAACTCCTGCACCGTCACGCCGCCCCTCTCCCGACCCGGCCTAACGGCCGGCCCACCCTCCCCCGCAGAGGGGGGAGGGAAGGAGCGTGCCATTACCGAATCCGCTTGGCTCTCGACCGAAGCGCTTACCGCCCCGGGTTGCCGTCGCGAAGGGTGCCGGTCGGCTCCTGGACGTGGGCCTCGAGGAACCAGAGGTGCTTGTCGACCGCCCGCGAGATCTCGGTGAACAGGTCGGACGTGCCGTCATCGCCGGCCTCGTCGGTCTCGTCGATGTTATCGCGCACCGCGTTGGCGTAAGCGGCATAGCTGTCGATCAGCGCGGCCACGTGGTCGGCGATGGCGTAGATCCCGGTCGGGTAGGCCGGCAGCTTGGTCTTCTCGGCGACCGCCTGGGTCGAGCCGAACGCCGTGGCGCCGAGCTGCACCGCGCGCTCCGCGACCTTGTCGTTGAAGTCGTCGAGCTCGGTACGGAAGCCATCCAGCATCTCGTGGATACCGATGAACTGCGGGCCCTTGAGATTCCAGTGCGCCTGCTTGATCGCCAGGGCGAGGTCGATGCCGTCCGCCAGCCGGGCGTTCAGCGCCTCGACCGAGACCTGCTTGGCGTTCGAATCGGTGTTGTTACGGGTCTTGTGCGAGCGAACGGTGTCGCCTTTGCCGGTCTCAGCCATCAAATCTGCTCCGTGACTTTGCGTGCGGGCCTCCGCGCAGATGCCGATACGGCCGCGGGTCCTCATCGAACGCGATTGCGTTGCACAAACGCGACGGCGCGCCCGGTGTTCCGAGCGGCGCCGACACGTCCGGGCGCGCGGTCTCGTCCCGACGGCCGATGACGGGCCCGGGGACGAGGCTCAGCGGCGCCGGCCGGGCTTGGCCATCCAGTCGGAGCGGTTGCCGCGGGGCAGGGCCTCGCCGACCGGGATCCGCGACAGTTCGGCCGACCGGGTGGCGATCCAGCCGGTATGCTCCGCCACCGGCGTCACCGCGGTGAAGCCGCCGCAGGCGGTCCGGCGCGCGCCCTGCTGCAGGGCGCCGCTCGACCAGCTGACCACGCCGACGATCCGGTAGCCGCCGGGGCCGCCGACCAGGATCGGGCCGCCGGAATCGCCCAGGCACGCCCCGGCGCCCGAGGTCTCGGCCATCCGCCGCCGGTCGGTCACCACGGTCACCCGGTTGGCGACCTGCAGCGAGCCGATCGACACGAGGTGCGCCAGCCGCAGGATCCGCGCCGAGTCGCGCCGGTTCTCGGCCACGACGCCGAAGCCGGCGATGTCGACCGGCGCGCCGGTGTCGATCGTGGCGGCCCCGCGCGGATCCAGGGGCACGTAGTCGGCGCCGAGCGGCGCCTCGAGCTTGAGCAGGGCGAGGTCGACGCCCGGCTGGTCCTCCGGGGTCGTGCCGGGCACGAAGTCCGGATGCATGGTCGCGGCGATCACCGGGGTGCGCTGCTGGCGGAAGCCGCGGTCCACGCTGATGATGGTGTAGCCGGCCGGGCGCATCACGCAGTGGGCGGCGGTGAGCACGAGGTCCTGAGCGATCAGCGTGCCCGAGCAGATCTCGCCCTCGGTGCTCTCGATCCGCACCGCGAAGGTCCGGGCGCCGTTGGGGTCGCGGGTGGTGGTGCCGTTGATCACCGCGGATGCGGGCGCCGGCATCAATCCGGCCACGGCGCCCAGCAGGGCGCTGCCGAGCCCCAGGCCGAACAGACGCTCACGGGGGCCGGCCTTGCGCATCGGGCGACGGAACATCGGGCACTCCGGGGGCGCTCGCGGCGCAAGGTGGGACGCCGCGGCCAGAGGCGCGGCGCCGAGGGAGCCTAGAGCAAGGCAATGAACCGGCCAAGCTGCGGTTCCGGATCGGTAGTCAATGAGATGGGCGAACACTTTGATCGGCCACTGTTGAGCTTCGATCGCGTGGCCGGTCAGCGGTGGATCTGTCGGCTCACCCCCAACCCCGTCAGTCCGGGGCCGCGCAGCGGAGGCCGGAACCGAGAAGCGCGGGTTCAGCGAGGTCTTGCGGTCCCCGCCTGTGGGTTCCGGGCTCGCCCGCGGCGCCCCGGACCGACGATCTGGGGTTCTCAGCCGTCGTCTCGCACGCACACGGGCAGCGAACCGCAACCCCGCCGCGCGATGGCCCACCACGGGCGGCCCGTCAGCCGCCCCACTGCGCGCTGCGGCCCCATCCCGCCAGCACCCGGTCGATCCAGCCGCGCTGCGGTCCCACCAAAATGCCCTGGGTGAGGCCGCCGCAGGTCCCGCCGACCCAGGCGGCCAGCGCCAGCACGGACCCGTCCGGCGCGGTGATCGGGCCGCCGGAATCGCCCTGGCAGCCCCCACCGGCCGCACCCTTCAGCCAGACCAGGATGCGGCTCGGCCCGTGCGGCTCGATCACCGGCAAGCCGACGCTGCGGTAGGTTCCGGTCGAGCGCGGGTCGCCGGCCCTGGCGGCGCCGTAGCCCGACAGGGTCAGGCGTTCGCCGGCCCGGGGTAGCGCGGCGCCCAGGGTCACCGGGGCGAAGCGCGCTGGCAGCGGCGTCGCGGTGCGCAGGAGCGCGAGGTCGATGGACCGCCGGCGGCCCGAGGCGCCGCCGGCATCGTAGCCCGGATGGATCGCCCGGCCCGCCACCTCGACCAGGACCGGCGCCCCGGCCTCGTCGCGAAAATGGATCCGATGCTCCTGCCCGGCGGCGGCGCAATGGGCGGCGGTCAGCACCGTGTCGGGGGCGAGTACCACGCCGGTGCAGACGCCGCCCTTCGACGACAGGACCATCACGGCCCCGCCGGCCTGCGCCTCGGCGCCGCCGACGATCGCGCGGGCCGGACCGGCCGCCAGCGACAGGGCCGCAGCCAGGACGGTGGCCGGGACGGTGAGGGCCGCCCGGCGGCGCTTCGGAACCGGCATTCGGAACAATGACCTGTGAGGGGGCAACGCGATGATCCCGATACGCGCCGACGGGGCCGTGGTCGAGCCGGTGACCGTCGCCGAGCTGCGGGCCTACCTGCGTTTCGACTCCGACGACGGCGGCACCGAGGACGGGCTGCTCCAGGCCCTGATCACCGCGGTCCGGGCCAGCCTGGAGATCGAGGCCCGCCGCATCCTGGTCCCGGGCCGCTACCGGATCGCCCTCGATTCCTGGCCCGCCAACGGCCGGCTGGCCTTGCCGCTGAGCCCGCTCGTGGCGCTCGTCCGCGCCGGCTTCGCGGACGCGAAGGGCGTCACCGAACTCGCCGCCGGCCTGGTCCGCCTCGGGCCGGAGCCGGTCGAGGCGCCGGGCCTGCTGATCGACGCAAACGTTCCGGACCCGGCTGGTCGGACGATCCTGATCGAGGTCGCGGCCGGGTTCGGGGGCGACGGCCCGCCGCTGCCGGCGCCCCTGCGGCTCGCGATCCTGCGGCTGGCCGCCGCCCGCTACGAGCACCGCGGCGACGAGCCGGATGCCGTCCGCACCGATGCCGCCGACCTCGCCGCGCCGTTCCGGCGGATGCGCCTGTGATCCGCCGCCCTGTCCGCATGCGACCCACTGGAGCAGCCCCGATGGCGCCCAATCCGCACCACCCTGCGCTCGGCGCCCGGCGCCGCCGCTTCGTGCTCGAACGGCCCCTGGAGCAGCCCGACGGGTTCGGGGGCGTGCTGCGCCGCTTCGTGGCCGGCCCGGTCCTGTGGGGCGCGATCACCCCGTCCGGGCTGGCCGACCGCCCGGAGGGCGGCCGGACCGACACGCGTCCCACCTACCGGGTCACCCTGCGCGCCGGGGTCGCCCTCGACCCGACCATGCGGCTCGCCGCCGGCCCGCGCCGCTTCGCGATCCGCGCCGTCGGCGAGCCGGACGCGCGGGGCCGCGACCGCGTCTGCCACGTCGAGGAGCTGGCCCGGGAGAGCGCGTCGTGAGCGACCCCAGCCCGCTCCTGGCCCTGCGCGCCGGCCTGATCGCCCGCTTCTCCGGCGACGCCGCGCTGGCCGCCCTGCTCGGCGGAAAAGTCCGGCTCCACGACGAGCCACCCCGGGGTTCGGTGCCGGTCTACGCCCTGTTCGGCGACGCCGAGAGCGTGGACGATTCCGTGGACGGCGCCGAGCGCCACCGCCACAGCCACGCCATCGCGGTGATCGCCAAGCCCGGCTCGGTCCGCACCGCGCTGGACGCGGCCGCCCGCATGGCCGCGCTCCTCACCGACGCCGCTCTGCCGCTCCAGGGCTGCCGCCTCGTCACCCTGCGGGTCCGGGCGATCAGGGCGAGCCGCGACGCCCGCACCGGCGAGGCCCGCGCCACCCTGACGATCGAGGCCGTCACCGAGACCCTTTGAGGTGGGCGCGGTGCCTGACACGCACGGCACGTTCGATTGCGATGAGGCAGGAGGGAACCGATGGGCGCACAGAAGGGCAAGGATTTGCTGCTCCGGGCCGGCGACGGCGCGGGCGGCTTTCTGGCGGTGGCGGGCCTGCGCACCCGGCAGATCACCCTCAACGCGGAGACCGTGGACGTCACCAACGCGGACTCCACCGGCCGCTGGCGCGAGCTGCTGGCCGGGGCCGGCGTGCGCCGGGCCGCGATCGCCGGCGCCGGGGTGTTCCGCGATCAGGCCTCGGACCTGCGCCTGCGGCTGATCTTCTTCGAGGGCGCGATCGAGACCTTCCAGGTGGTCGTGCCGGCCTTCGGGACCCTGGAGGGCCCGTTCCAGATCGCGAGCCTCGAATACCGGGGCGACCATGCCGGCGAGGTCACCTTCGACATCAGCCTCGACTCGGCGGGCGTGCTCGCCTTCACGGCGGCTTGAGCCATGGCCAACCGGATCCGCGGCGAGGTGCCGCTCCAGCTCGCCGGCCATCGCTACACCCTGTGCCTGACCCTCGGCGCGCTGGCCGAACTGGAGGGCGCGCTCAAGGCCGGCGACCTCGTCGGCCTGGCCGAACGCTTCGATGGCGGCCGGGTCTCGGCCCGGGATCTGATCGCCCTGCTGGGCGCGGCCCTGCGGGGCGGCGGCCACGCCCTCGACGACGACGCGGTGGCACGCCTGCCGCTCGCCGGTGGGCTTGAGGCCGTCTCCACCGCCCTGGGCGAGGTTCTCGCCGCCGCGTTCGGGGAGGCGCCGGGCCCCGCAAACCCTCGGTAGGGCCGGCGCCCGACGGTTATGCGTCGGCGCCGGCTCGAGCCACGGCCTTTCCCTGGGACGACGCCCTCACCCTCGGCCTCGGGGCGCTCGGCTGGAATCCCGCCGCCTTCTGGGCGGCCACGCCCCGCGAGTTCGCCGCCGCGCTCGGCCGCCGCCGCGGCCCGGAGCCTCTGAGCCGCGACGGGTTCGAGCGCCTGCTCGCCGCCTATCCGGATCCGGGCCCGTGAACGGAGCCGGGGCTCCACCCCTGACCCGGCCAAAGGGCTGAGCCCTTTGGGATCCCGGGTGTTGGCACCACGCTGACCCCGACCAACCAGGAGGGCCGCCCGATGAGCGACGCCGATCCCGATTCGCAGGATGCCGCCCGGATCAAGCAACTCGAGACCTTGGACCAGCTCGCCAAGAATTTCGGGCGCAGCCTGGATTCGGCGCTCACCCGCGGGGCCGCCTCGGGGCGCAGCCTCGACGGCGTGCTCGGCACGATCGGCAGCAAGCTCGCCGGCGCGGCGGCCCGGGCGGCCGCCGGCCCGATCCGCTCCGGCATCTCCGGCCTGGTCAACGCCGTGCTCGGGGCGGGCGCCGGCAGCGAGACCGGCTTCGCCCGGGGCGGGGTGTTCCGGGGCGGACAGGTCCAGCCCTTCGTGGCCGGCGGGGTGGTGGCCGCGCCGACCTACTTTCCGATGGCCAACGGCACCGGCCTGATGGGCGAGGCCGGGCCCGAGGCGATCCTGCCGCTGAACCGCGGCCCGGACGGCCGCCTCGGCGTCGCCGCGGGCGGCGCAGCCCGGCCGGTCTCCGTCACGGTCAACATCGCCACCCCCGACCCCGGCGCCTTCCGCCGCTCGGAGGCGCAGGTGACGGCGAGCCTCGCCCGCGCGGTCGCGCGGGGGCAGCGGGCGACGTGACCGCCCCTCACGCCGCCTTGCTGGCCGCCGCCTCGCGGGGGCGGCTGCGGCGTCCGTCGACGCTCACCGCGGGGGCGCCTTCGAGGGTCACGCGGCGGACCACCCGGGGCTGGTCGCCGTAATCGTCCACCGCGCGGTGCACTGTGGCCCGGTTGTCCCAGATCGCCACGTCGCCCAACCGCCAGGACCAGCGCACCGTGTTCTCCGGACGGGTCGCGTGGTCGTGGAAAATCGCCAGCAGGTGCTGCGAATCCGAGGTCGTGAGCCCGAGGATGCGCTGGATGAAGTGCCCGACGATCAGCGAGCGTTCGCCGGTCTCCGGATGGACGTGCACCAGCGGGTGCTCGGCCTCGTGGACGGTCCGGGTGAACACCTCGTCGTGCCGGCGACGGCCGGCCTCGGTGACGTTCACCCGCCCGCCGACGTAGTCGTAGACGTTGGAATGCAGCGCCCAGAGCCGATCGGCCAGCGCGCGAAGCGGCTCGGGCAGGTCCGTGTAGGCCGCCGCCGTGTTGGCCCAGAGGGTGTCGCCGCCATAGGCCGGCAGGGTCACGGCGCGCAGGATCGAGATCGCCGGATAGGCCGGCACGAAGGTCACGTCGGTGTGCCAGGAACTCGCCCGCTCGCCCCGGCTGGCGTCGAGGTCGAGGATTCCCGCGGTCCCGGGGAGCGACGGCACGGTCGGGTGCGGGACGAGCTCGCCCAGGCGCCGTCCGAACGCCTCCTGGCCGGATTCGTCGAGGCTCTGGTCGCGGAAGAACACCACCTTGTGGGTGAGCAGCGCCTGGCGGATCGCCGCCACCGTCCCGGCATCGAGGTCGCCCGAGAGCGCGACGCCGCGGATCTCCGCGCCGATGCAGCCGGCGACCCGGCGGATGTCGAGATTGGGGTGCAGGGACTGCAGGACGGCACTCATCGGAAAACTCCTTCGGTCGGTGACGGCCCGTACTGATCGCGCAAGAGTTTCGAAGCCTTTTCGAGCATCGAGATCTTCGGCGGATCGTGGCGCGTCTTCCATGATCTTTGACCGGTGTGTGCCGATTGTCGATGAACGGCGTTTTCGAAGTTCCGGCGTTTTCCGAAAGACTTTTCCCGGCCGCCGGCTGCCGGCAGGGGGGGCCTTCTCCCGTCGCCCGACCGGGATCGGGTCTTCGCCGGATCGGGCTCCAACACGGGATCATCGCGCCATGGCCGACGCCTTCCACGAGGTGCTGTTTCCCCTCGACGTGTCGCTGCGCGGCAGCGGCGGGCCGCAGCGGCTCACCGAGATCGTCACGCTGGCCTCGGGGCGGGAGCACCGCAACGGCCGCTGGGCCGATTCCCGGCGCCGCTACGATGCCGGGTTCGGGGTGCGCGGGCTCGACGCGCTCCATGCGGTGCTGGCGTTCTTCGAGGAGCGGCGCGGAAGGCTGTACGGCTTCCGCTACCGCGACCGGGTCGATTTCCGCTCCGGGCCGCCCGGGCGGGCGATCGGCCCCCTCGACCAGCCGCTCGGCGCCGGCGACGGCGCCACGGCGACGTTCGCGCTGACCAAGTCCTACGGGTCCGGCTTCGCGCCCTACCGCCGGCGCATCGCCAAGCCGGTCGCCGGCAGCGTCCGGGTCGCCCTGGCCGGCCGGGAGGTCGGCGCCGACGCCTTCGCGTGCGACCCGGCCACCGGGCTCGTCACCTTCGCGGGCGGGCACGTCCCGGCCAAGGGCGCCGCCGTCACGGCGGGCTTCGCCTGCGACGTGCCGGTCCGGTTCGACACCGACGACCTCACCATCGACCTTGCGGCCTTCACGGCCGGCGAGATCCCCAAGGTGCCGCTGGTCGAGATCGTGCCGTGAGGGACAACGATGCGTGCCATCCCCGATGCCTTCGCGGCCCATCTCGCGGGCGGCGTGACCACCCTGTGCCGGTGCTGGACCCTGCGCCGGCGCGACGGGGCCGCCCTCGGCTTCACCGACCATGACCGCGACCTGACCCTCTCGGGCCTGGTCCACGAGGCCCGGACCGGGCTGGACGCGGCCGAGGCCAGCGCCGAATCCGGCTTCGCGGTCTCCGGGGGCGACGTGGCCGGGGCGCTGAGCGCACTCGGGCTCACCGAGGCCGACATCGCGGGCGGACTCTACGACGGCGCGTCGGTGGAGACCTGGCTGGCCGACTGGACCGCCCCCGAGACGCGCCTGCTGCTCGATGTCGGCACGATCGGCGAGGTGCGCCGGGAGGGCGACGCCTTCGTGGCCGAGCTGCGCGGCCTCGCCCACCGGCTCGATGCCGAGCGCGGCCGGACCTTCCGGGCCACCTGCGGGGCCGATCTCGGCGATGCCCGCTGCCGGGTCGATCTCGCCGCCTGGCGCACCGCCGGCTGGGTCACCGGCCTGCCCGAACCCGCGACCCTCGCGGTGGCCCTGGCCGGCAACTTCGCGGACGGGCTGTTCACCGGCGGAACGCTCACCTGGACGGCCGGCGCCAATACCGGCCTCAAGGCCGATGTGCGGCTCCAGCTCGACGCGCTCCTCGAATTGTGGACCGCGCCGCCCCGGCCGGTGGCGGCGGGGGATGCGTTCAGCCTCACCGCCGGCTGCGACAAGCGGCTGGCCACCTGCCGGGACCGCTTCGCCAACGCGATCAACTTCCAGGGCTTCCCGCACATGCACGGCAACGACGCGGTGATGCGTGCGGTGCCGGGCTCGGAGCCCGTCCTCGACGGCAGGAGCCTGTTCCGATGAGCGCAATGCGGCGGGACATGGGCGTGGCCGCCCTCGGCGAGGCGCGGCTATGGCTCGGCACGCCCTACCGGCACCAGGCCTCCCTGCGCGGGGTCGGCTGCGACTGCCTGGGCCTGCTGCGCGGGGTCTGGCGCGGGCTCTACGGCGCCGACGAGCCGGAACCGGTGCCGCCCTATGCCGCCACCTGGGCCGAATCCGCCGCCCCGGGGACCGATCCCCTCACCGAGGCGGCAGCGCGCCACCTCGTGCCGGTGCCGTCCGCCGGAGACCCGCCCCGTCCGGGCGACGTGCTGCTCTTCGCCTTCCGCCGCCACCTCCCGGCCCGCCACTGCGCCATCGCCACCGGCGACGGTGCCATGATCCACGCCCACGACAACGCCACGGTCGCCGAGGTCGCGCTGACGGCGTGGTGGCGCCGGCACCTGACCGGGGTGTTCCGCTTTCCGCAGGCCCCTTACGAGGCGCCGGTCGCCACGGTCAGCTTGACGCCGAGCGCGTCCATGACTTTGCGCACAGTCTCGTAGCGCAGCTTCGAGCCCGGGGTCAGCGCCTTGTACAGGCTTTCCCGCCCCAGGCCGGCCTCCCGGGCGATCTGGCTCATGCCGCGCGCCTTGGCGACATCACCGAGCGCCGCGACGAACAGCTCGGGATCGGGATCCTCAAGCGCGGCCGCGAGATATTCGGCGATCGCTTCCTCGCTGTCGAGGAACTCCGAGGC
Organism: Methylobacterium sp. CM6246; assembly: GCF_054818005.1. NCBI lineage: Bacteria > Pseudomonadati > Pseudomonadota > Alphaproteobacteria > Hyphomicrobiales > Methylobacteriaceae > Methylobacterium > Methylobacterium sp. CM6246. The sequence goes on along the minus strand of NZ_JBTXKY010000001.1, from coordinate 131,885 downwards.
GTCGAAAGGCGTGAAGGACATCAGGTGATACCGTAGAGATGTTTGGCCAGGGCCTTGGCTTTCTGAATATCTCGATCCTGACTGGACTTGTCGCCGCCGTTCAGAAGCAGGTAGGTCACCTCGCCCCGCCGAACGTAGTAGAGGCGATATCCTGGGCCGTACGAGATTCGCATTTCGAAGACGCCTTCACCGACCGGTTTGACGTCACCGAAATTACCGAAGCCCGCAGCTCGGATCCGAGCGACGATACGCGCCTTCGCGCGGTGATCCCGCAGGTCGGTGAGCTACGGACGAAAGCTATCGGACAGCAGAATCGTAGCCACGATGCAACGTATCCGACCGGATACGGATCGGCAATCCGTGAGCGTCATGTCTTTCCACCCCCACCCCCGGAGCCCGCCATGGCCACCCTGATCCTGTCCACGGCGGGCGCCGCGGTGGGGACCGCGCTCGGCGGGCCGATCGGATCCGTGGTCGGGCGCGTACTCGGGGCGGCCGCGGGGGCGGGGCTCGACGGGATGCTGTCGGGCTCCGGGCGGCACACGCGCTTCGTCGAGGGGCCGCGGCTCGCCGACGTCGCCGGCCTGTCCTCCACGGAGGGCGATCCCATCCCCCGGGTCTACGGGCGGGCGAAGATCGGCGGCAGCCTGATCTGGGCGACGCGCGTCCGCGAGGTCGCCAACTCGACGGTGGAGCGCGCGGCCTCCGCGTCCAAGGGCGCGGGCGGGCAGAAGACCGTGCACACCCGCTACGCCTATTTCGCCAACCTGGCGGTCGGCCTGTGCGAGGGCGAGGTCGCGCTGGTCCGCCGGATCTGGGCGGACGGCAAGGAAATCGATCAGGTCGGGATCACCCTGCGGGTCCATGCCGGCGGCGCGGACCAAGCGCCGGACCCGCTGATCGTCGCCAAGGAGGGCGCCGAGAACGCCCCGGCCTATCGTGGCCTCGCCTACGTGGTGTTCGAGAACCTGCCGCTCGCCGACTTCGGCAACCGCGTGCCCCAGTTCGCCTTCGAGGTGGTCCGCCCCGTCAACGGCCTGTACCACCGGATCCGCGCCGTCGACCTGATCCCGGGGGCCGGCGAGTTCGCCCTCGACCCGAACCGCGTCACCGTCGATCTCGGCCTCGGCCGGACCGAGGCGGCCAACCGGCACCAGCTCCAGCGCGCCACCGACGTCACCGCCTCCCTCGACGCGCTTCAGGCCCTGTGCCCGAACCTCCGCCGGGTCGCCGTGGTGGCGACGTGGTTCGGCACCGATCTGCGCGCCGGCGCCTGCCGGATCGTTCCGAAGGTCGAGACCCGGGGCAAGCGCACCAAGCCGGAGGCCTGGGCCGTCGCCGGGATCACCCGTGACAAGGCCGAGGTGGTCTCGACCCTACCGGACGGCACCCCCGCCTACGGTGGGACGCCCTCGGATGCCGGGCTGACCCGGCTGGTGGCCGACCTCGCCGCCCGCGGCCTGGACGTGCTGCTCTACCCGTTCGTGATGATGGACGTGCCGGCCGGCAACGGCCTGCCCGACCCGCGCGTGCCCGGCGCGACCCAGCCGCCCTATCCCTGGCGCGGGCGCATCACCTGCGACCCGGGCCCGGGCGTCCCCGGCAGCCCGGACGGCACCGCCGCCGCGGAGGCGCAGGTCCAAGGTTTCTTCGAGGGCGGCTATCGCGCGGAGGTGCTGCATTATGCCGGCCTCGCGGCCCTGTGGGCGGCCTCCGGTATCCGGATCGCCGGCTTCGTGATCGGCAGCGAACTCGTCGGCCTCACCCGGGTGCGGGGTGCCGCCGGCTACCCGGCCGTCCAGGCGCTCCGGTCCCTCGCCGCGGATCTGCGCGGCCGGCTCGGGCCCGGCGTCACGCTGGTCTACGGGGCGGACTGGACCGAGTACGGCGCCCATGTCCGGGACGGGGGCGCCACGATCCGCTTCCCGCTGGACGACCCGTTCGCCGACCCCAACATCGGCGCGGTCGGGATCGACTGGTATCCGCCGGTCACCGATTGGCGCGACGCCCCGGACCACGCCGACCTCGCGGTCGCGGGCGACATCAACGACCGGGCCTACCTGAAAGCGAACGGCGCCTCCGGCGAGGCGTTCGACTGGTACTACGCCGTCGCGGCCGGGCGTGCCGCCCAGGACCGCCGGCCGATCCGGGACGGCGCCTACGGCAAACCCTGGATCTTCCGGCCCAAGGACCTCATCGGCTGGTGGTCGAACCCGCATGTCGAGCGCGACGGCGGCGTCGAGACCCGCGCCACCGCCTGGGTGCCGAAGGCCAAGCCGATCTGGCTCACCGAGGCCGGGGTGCCGGCGGTGGACAAGGGCACCAACGGCCCGAACGTCTTCCCTGACCCGAAATCCGCCGAGGGCGCCTACCCGCCGGACTCGCGAGCCCTGCGCGACGAGCTGATCCAGCTGCGCGGGCTCGAGGCCGTGATCGCCCGGTTCGACCCGGCGGCGACCGGGTTCTCGGAGGCCGACAACCCGGTCTCGCCGGTCTATGGCGGCCGGATGGTCGATCCGGGATCGATCTTCGTCTGGTCCTGGGACGCGCGGCCGTTCCCGGCCTTCCCGGCGGTGCAGAAGGTCTGGGCCGACACCGCCAACTGGCGGGTCGGCCACTGGATCACCGGGCGGATCGAGGGCTGCGACCTCGACCTTCTGGTCCTGAGGATCCTGGCCGATTTCGGCTTCGACGCGCCGGTCGCCGTGGAGGCCGCCGCCTTCCTCGACGGCTACGTCGTCGACCGGCCGCTCTCGGCGCGGGCCGCGCTCGAGACCCTGGCGCAGGTCTACGGGCTCGACGTCTCGGCGGGGGCGGGGCGCCTGTACCTGCGCGGACCCCGCCGCGAGCGGCCGGTGGTGCTCGCGGAGGCCGACCTCGTCCGCCTGTCGGAGGCGAAGCCGGTCCTGCGGCAGGTCCGGGCCGAGGAGAGCGCGCTGCCGCGCTCGGTCATCCTCGGCATCACCGAGTCCGAGAGTCCGGATTACCGCCGCGCCGCGGCGGCGGCGATCCGGCCGGTCGGCCAGCGGCGCCGCGAGACCTGGATCGAGGCCGCCATCGTCACCCGCAGGGAGACCGGCGACGATCTCGCCGAGGCGCTGCTCGACCGGGTCATCGCGGCCCGGGACAGCGCGGCCTTCACGGTGAGCCCGCGCCGGCTGGAGCTGGAGCCCGGCGACCTGCTGGCGGTGCCGGCCGACGTGCCGGGCGGGACGGTGCTGCGCAGGATCGACCGGATCGACGACGCCCCGACCGGGCGCCGGATCGAGGCGAGCGGCGTCCCGCCCCGGGGCGGCCCTCCGCGCGGCCTGCCCCGCAACCCGGCCTTGCCGGCTGGCGCGACCCCGGCCTTCCCGGGGCCGCCCTTCGCGCTCGCCCTCGACCTGCCGGTGGATCGCGGCAGCCCAACGGTGCTGCAATACCTCGCGGTCGCGGCGGAGCCCTGGCCCGGGGAGGCGGCCGTGTGGCGGGCGGAGGGCGCCGGCCCACTGACCCTCCGCGGCCTGGTCGATTACCCGGCCTGCCTCGGCCGGACCCTTTCGGACCTGCCCGCCGGGCCGCTCTGGCGGCTGCAGCGCGGCGCCCATCTCGACGTCACCCTGCGCCGGGGCGGGGCGCTCGGATCGATCGGCGAGGCCGCGATGCTGGCCGGCGGCAACCTGTTCGCCCTGGTCGGGCCGGACGGCATCGTCGAGCTGCTCTGCGCGGCCGACGCGGTGCTGACCGGCCCCGACACCTACCGGCTCTCCGGGCTGCTGCGCGGGCTCGCGGGCAGCGAGCCGGCCGCCGGGCGTTCCACCCCGGCGGGCAGCCTGATCGTGCGCCTCGACGACGGCGCGGTGGTGCCGTTGGTCGAGCGCCTGGACGAGGCCGGCCGGGGCTTCCGCTACCGGGTCGGCCCGGCATCCGCTGACCCGGGCGATCCGGCGGTTTCGGAATTTGCCGCGATGGCCGGGCTGGGTTCGCTCCTCCCCCTGCGGCCGGTCCACCTGCGGGCGCGGCGGGACGCGTCGGGGGTGCGGCTCTCCTGGATCCGCCGAGCGCGCCGCGACGGCGACGCCTGGGCCCCCGCCGAGATCCCGCTCGACGAGCCGGAGGCCTACGCGGTCACGGTGTTCACGGGGGCCGGCACGCCCCTGCGCCAGTTCCGGGCCGAGGCGCAGCAGGTCCTCTACGCCGACGAGGCGGCCGATTTCGGCGCTGCTCAGACCAGCCTCGACGTCGCTGTGGCGCAGATCGGCGCGGTCGCAGGTCCCGGCCCGGCCATCCGCGCCCGCATTCCGATCCGAAGCGCCTGAACGGACACCGACCCCGCGGGACGGCGCCGGTCCCGCAGCACCCCTTCCCGGATCGCCGTCCACCGCCGTTCCAGGCGTCCGGGGCGGGGGGCGCGTCATCCGCCGGCGACGGCTGCGCCGCTGGTCACGGACAGAGTATCCGATCGAGGAGCCCCCGATGTCCGACACCACGCCCCGCCTCGGCCTGCCGCTGATCGCGGCGAGCCAGGCCCAGAAGCACGTCACCCACAACGAGGCGCTCGGCCTCCTCGACGCCCTGGTCCAGCTCGCCTGCCTGGACAAGGACCTCACCGCGCCGCCCAAGAACCCCGCCGACGGCGACCGCTACCTCGTGGTCGCCTCGAACCCGGGGGGCGCCTGGGCCGGGCTCGCCGGCCAGGTCGTGCGCTACGCCGACGGCGTCTGGGTCGGCGCGGTGCCCCGGGCCGGCTGGTTCGCCTACCTGATCGACGAGGCCGACCTCTACGTGTTCGACGGCAGCGCCTGGGGCAGCTTCCGCCGGACGCTGACCGCGATCCAGAGCGTGAGCCGGCTCGGCATCAACACCGGGGCGGATGCCACCAACCGCCTCGCGGTCAAGGCGGACGCGGCCCTGCTCACCTGGGACGACGCGACGCCGGGCTCCGGCGACATGCGGATCTCGGTCAACAAGCAGGCCGCCTCCCGGGACGCAGCCCTGAACTTCCAGACCGGGTATTCCGCCCGCGCCCTGCTGGGCCTTCTGGGCGGCGACGACTTCTCGCTGAAGGTCTCGCCCGACGGGGCCGCCTTCGCCACCGCACTCACCGCTTCCGCGGCGAAGGGCGGGATCGATTTCGCCTCCACCGAGACCGTGCTGGCCGCGGCGGCGACCACGGATCTCGGCGGTGCCGGCACCCGGCGGGTCCTGGTCACCGGAACGGCCCGGATCACCCGCTTCGGCACCGGCGCCGACCGGGAGTGGCTCGTGCGCTTCGCCGGCGCCGCGACCCTGGTCCACGATCCCGAGCAGCTCGCCCTGCCGACCCGGGCCGACATCGTCACGGCCGCCGACGACACCTGCCTGGCCGCCTCGGACGGTGCCGGCCGCTGGCGCGTGCGCCATTACAAGCGCGCCGACGGGACGCCGCTGGCGCTGGGCACCCAGGCGCTCGCTCCGAACGGCTACGCCCGGCTCGCCAACGGCCTCGTCCTGCACTGGGGTCTTGCGACCGGCGCGGACGCGGATCTCTCCGTCGCGTTCAGCCCCGCCTTTCCGAGCGCATGCCTGGGGGTCTGGGCCCAGCCGGTCGCCCGGGATGCCGGGACGCTCTACGCCAGCCAGGTCAGCGACGTGTCGGCCACCGGGTTCACGCTCCGCAACCGCCGCGACACCGGCGGCGCGGTGACCGGCGCCGGGAATGGCGCGACGTATTGGCTGGCCCTGGGGTCTTGAGGGCGGTTCCGGACGCGTGGCTCTCGCCGAGCCCCCCCATCACTGCCGCTTCGACATCGTCTGCGCGTCCGACGCAAGCCGGAATGGGAACGTCGGTGGGGCGTGAGAGCGGAGCCGTCGCCGTCGCGACAGGCCCGTGGGTCCGTCAGCCCCGCCTCACCGGTCGGCCCCCGGCGCCAGGGCCGTCAGCATCGCCGGTTCGATCGCTGCGTAGCCCGCTCCGTTGAGGTGGATGCCGTCCGCGGTGAAGTCCGGCCGCAGCGCGCCCGACGGGGTGGCGAGCGGCGTGTGATAGTCGATGAGCGCGGCGGCGCTGGCGGCGCAATGGGCCCGGATCCAGCGGTTCAGGGCGTGGATGCGCGCCACGGGCCTGAGCTCGGGGCGCCATCCCCAGAAATCGCTCGGCATCACGGTACCGATCCACAGCGGCAGCCCGGCCTCGAAGGCCAGCCGCGCCATGGCGGCGATGTTGTCGCGGATCGCCCCGTCCGAGACCGGGCCGCCGATCTCGGCGATGTCGTTGACCCCGCACAGCAGGTGGACGCCCCGGGCACCGGCCGCGTCGCGGCGAAAGCGGGCGCGGATCTCACCGCTCGTCTGTCCCGGAATGCCGCGCGCCGCGAAGCCGTGCCGCGCGAACGTCTCGGCCCGGGCCTCGCCCCAGCCCGCGGTGATCGAATCGCCGATGAACACCAGCGGCCGGTCCTGTCCGTGTCCCACGTGGCCCAAGCGTCTCCTGTCCCTTGTCCCCTGCCCGCGTCCCCCGTCGGCATCGCGCGGATTCATGCCCGGAGAACCCCGATGTCCGCAACCACTGGTCCGGCCCGTGGGCCGGGCGACGCCTTCGCGGCCGGCTGCCGGAGCCTGGGGCCGCGCCTGATGCGCGATCTCGGCCTCACCGACCTGCAGGCCGCCGGGCTGCTGGGCAATCTCGGCCACGAGAGCGGCGGTTTCCGCCGGCTCCAGGAGGTCGCCCCGGCGGTGGCCGGGTCCCGGGGCGGCTGGGGCCTGGCGCAATGGACCGGCCCCCGGCGCGTGGCCATGGAGGCCTGGTGCCGGGCGCACGCGCTCGATCCGGCCGCCCCCGAGGCCCAGTACGGCTACCTCTGCACGGAACTGCGCACCACCGAGGCGGCGGCGCTCGCCGCCCTGCGGCAGGCTCCGACCCTGGAGGCCGCCACCGAGAGCGTGTGCCGGCACTTCGAGCGGCCAGGCGTGATCGCGCTGGCGAGCCGGCTGGCCTGGGCCCGCCGGGCGCTCTTGGCCCTGCGCGCGGGCGCCGTCTCGCCGCGCAAACCCGAATCCCGAGCCGGCCGGGTCCGCCGCGCGCTCAACTCCGGAGATCGATCATGACGCACCTCTTCCGGGCCGGGCTGGCGCTGGCCGGCGCCGCGATCCCGTTTGTCGCCCTGCTCACCTCGGCCCTGGTCGCCCCGGCTCTGGCCTCTGCCCAGGCGGGCGGCGTGGCGATTCCCTGGGGCGACTGGCTGGTCGGGCTGCTGCAGCCGGTCTCTGCCGTGCTGGTGCCGATCGCCGCGGCGGCCGTCACGGCCGGGATCGCCCGGGTCGCGCCCTGGGCGGCCTCGCTCCTGACCCGGGAGCGGGTCGAGGCCGCGATCCGGGCCGGGGCCGCGTACGGACAGAACGCGGTGGCCGGTGCCGCAAGGGGCCGGACCGTGAGCGTCGATCTCGGCTCCGCGGTGGTGGCGGCCGGCGTCCGGCACGTCGTGGCGACTGCGCCGGCCCATGTCGTCCGGAGCGCGGGCGGTGCCGAAGGCGTCGCCGCCCGGATCTTCCGGGCCCTGCCGCTCGACCCGCAGGCCAGCGCCGGCAACGTCCTGGCGCCGGCGCTGCGGGCGCTGAGGGAGGGGGACGCGGTGCATCGGGCCTGACGGCGTTCGCCGACCTCACACGTCTCCGCACGCGGGTCGGACCCCTGTCCCGGATGGGGGGCGGGGACATGACGTGGCCCGCGCGCGGCATCGTGCGGGGCCGGAGAGGTTCCGGGGAGGAAGCCATGAACGCGGGCCACCATTCCCCCGAGGACGCGCCCGGTCCCGGTGGTCGGGCGCGGACGATCCGGTTCCCGCCCTTCTGGCAGGCCTACGTCGCCCGCCAGACCGCGCCGCGCCTGGCGGTCCTGGACGAACTCGTGGACGCGCATGTCGAGCGGCGGGTGCTGCGCCGCTACGTCCGGCGCCTCAAGCATGCGGCCCTGTTCACCTTTGTCACCACGGCGGCGGCCGCGCACTGGTTCTCGGACCAGATCGCCTGGCTGGTCGAGCGCATGCCGGCCCTGCGGGCGTTCTGGTTGCTGATCACGGGAGGTTCGCGATGAGCTTGCACCGGGACCGGATCCTCGACCGCGTCTGGCTGACCCTGTCGGGGGCGGCGGTGATCGCCGTCACACTCCAGCTGGGTGCGCGGCTCGGGGCCCGGCCCTGGCCGATCGACGCCGCCCTGGCCGCGCAGGCTGCCGCGTCGGTGCCGGCGGTATGCCGGGACGGCTCTCAATCCTCGGTTCGAAGCGCGCGCTGACGCCGAACCGGTCACCACTCCGGCGGCGAGGGCGCCGGATCGGGCACCGCGGCGTGCGCAATCGCCTGTGCGGCGCGACCTCGGCGGTGGAACCCGAAAAGCCCGTCGGCCGTAGTGCCGGCACGATGGCATCCACAACGAAACAGCTCACATCTTACCGTTGCAGGCGCCAGTCAGAACTCGCGTCGGGGCCGCTACAGCTACGTATTCAGGGCGCATTCAGTGCCCTCGGCGCAAATCTCCTGGCAATGCGCTACGCCATCGCCCTCGTTGCCATCAGCCTGACCGCCGCGGCCCTCGCCGCCAGCGGCCTCGGCTCCATGGCCGATGACGGACCGGCCTCGCAGACGTCCCAGGTGGCGGACCCGACGCCCCTGCGGATCGAGTCCTGCCTGTCGCCGGCCGACATGCGCGAGGAGGTCGGCGAGCGGCGGGTGATCGCCCCGGTGGCGGCGATCCGGGCGGCCCGCACGGTGATCCCCCGGGCCGAGATCCAGCGCGCGAGCCTCTGTCGTCACGCCGACGGCCTCGTCTACATGCTGACCGCCTTGCGCCGGGACGGGCATTTCGTGCACGTGATCGTGGATGCCCGCACCGGCAAGGTCGCGGGCCAATACTGACCGGGCTTCACACCCGCAGTGGAATGGAGTGAGCCGTGCGACTGCTCGTCGTGGAGGATGACCGGGACATCAACCGGCAGGTGGTCGCGGCGCTGGAGGAGGCCGGCTACGTCGCCGACAAGGCCTATGACGGCGAGGAGGGCGGCTATCTCGGGGAGAGCGAGCCCTACGACGCGATCATCCTCGACATGGGCCTGCCCAAGGCCGACGGCGTCTCGGTGCTGCAGAAGTGGCGCCGGGCCGGGGTGAAGACCCCGGTGATCATCCTCACCGCCCGGGACCGCTGGTCCGACAAGGTCGACGGCTTCGATGCCGGCGCCGACGACTACGTGACCAAGCCGTTCCACATGGAGGAGCTGATGGCCCGGGTCCGGGCGCTCCTGCGCCGGGCGGCGGGCCACGCCTCCAGCCAGATCGCCTGCGGGCCGGTCACCCTCGATACCCGCTCCGGCAAGGTGTTCGTGGACGGCGCCCAGGTGAAGCTCACCAGCCACGAATACCGGCTGCTCTCGTACCTGATGCATCATACCGGACGGGTGGTCTCCCGGGCCGAGCTGACCGAGCATCTCTACGACCAGGATTTCGACCGGGATTCGAACACCATCGAGGTGTTCGTCGGGCGGCTGCGCAAGAAGCTCGCCGTGGACCTGATCCAGACCGTGCGCGGGCTGGGCTACCTGGTGGATCCGAACCAGCCGCCGGCGCGGGTGTGACCGCGGTGCCGGCGCCCGGCACGCTGCCGGCCGTGTTCATGCGCGGCGGCACCAGCAAGGCGCTGATGCTGCATCGCCGGGACGTGCCGGGCGACCTCGCCGCCTGGGAGCCGGCCTTCCTGTCCGCGATGGACAGCCCCGACCCGTTCGGCCGCCAGCTCAACGGCATGGGCGGGGGCGTCTCCTCGGTCTCGAAGATCTGCGTCGTTGAGCCGTCGCGCCGGCCGGATGCCGACATCGACTACACCTTCGTGCAGGTGGTGGTCCGCGACGGGCGGATCGACCTGTCCGGCAATTGCGGCAACATGCTCTCTGCGGTGGGCCCCTTCGCGGTGGACGAGGGCCTCGTGCAGCCCGCCGACGGCCCGGTACGGTTACGGATCTACAACACCAACACCGCCAAGCGGATCGAGGCCGGCTTCGCGGTCCGGGACGGGCGGACCGTCTACCGCGGCGACCTTGCAATCCCCGGCGTCACCGGCACGGGCGCGCCGATCCGCCTCGATTTCGTCGATCCGGGCGGCGCCACCACCGGGCGGCTGCTCCCGACCGGCTCGGTCCGGCAGCCGCTCGACGTGCCGGGCCTCGGCCGGGTCGAGGTCTCGCTGGTGGACGCGGCCAACGCCTGCGTGTTCGTCCGTGCGGCCGATCTCGGGCTCGCCGGCCGCGAATTGCCCGCCGCGCTGGAAGCCGTGCCCGGCCTCCTCGACCGGCTGGCGCGGATCCGCCTGGCCGCCTCGGTGGCGATGGGCATCGCGCCGGATCTCGACGCCGCAGCCCGGATCGTCCACGTGCCGTTCGTGGGCCTGGTCGCGCCGCCGCTGGATGCGTCCAGCCTGTCCGGGGCGGCGATCAACGCCGACGATATCGACCTGACCGCCCGGGTGATCTCGAACGGGGTGCCGCACCAGGCCCTGCCGCTCACCGCCACCCTGTGCCTCGCGGTGGCCGCCCGGATCGAGGGCAGCCTGGTCCACGAGGCCGCGCGCGCCACCGGGGATGGCGCCCTGCGCGTCGGCATGCCGTCGGGCATCCTCACTGCCGACGCCACCGTTTCGCGGGATGCGGACGGTTGGCGTGCGGAGCGCGGCTCGTTCTTCCGCACCGCGCGGCCGCTGATGCGGGGCGCGGTGTATTACGATGCGGTGACGCCGGTGTGAGTGCGGTTGTCCCGATGAAAACCCTGATCGGCCTCTTCTCCCTGCGCCGCCGTTCGATCGCGGTGCGGCTGGCCGTGTCGGCGTTCCTGTCGAGTTCGGCGATCCTGCTGATCGCGGCCTGGATCCTCACGACCCTCTACCGGGAGACCACCGAGCGTGCCTTCGACAGCCGGCTCCTGGTCTTCACCAACAACCTCGCCACCGACTTGGTCTCGCCCAACGATCCCGAGAGCCGGACCTTCTCGCTCGGCGATCCGCGCTTCGATCTGCCCCTGTCCGGCTGGTACTGGCAGGTTGGCAAGCCGGACGCGAAGCCCCGGGACCTGCGCACCTCGCGCTCGCTCGTCGGCGTGCCGCTGGGGCCCGCCACCGATGCCGACGGCAAGGTCGGGGTCGGGCAGATCCGCCAGGGCTACGGCAAGGGCCAGGACGGCCGCCTGCTGCGGATCATGGAGCGCGACGTCGATCTCGGCGAGGAGGGTCGCTACACGGTGCGTGTCGCCGGCCCGGCGGACGAGATCGTCAACGACGTCGACCGATTCCGCAATTCGCTGACGATCACGTTCGGGCTGCTCGGCCTGTCGCTGGCGATCACCACGCTGCTTCAGATCCGGTTCGGCCTGGCGCCCCTGAAGAAGATGCGTGCCGCGCTCGGCGCCGTCCGCCGCGGCGAGGCCGACCGCATCACCGGTACCTACCCGCGCGACATCGCCCCGCTCACCGGCGAGGTGAACCTCCTGATCGAGACCAACCGCGAGATCCTGGAGCGCGCCCGCACCCAGGTCGGCAACCTCGCCCACGCGCTGAAGACGCCGCTCTCGATCATCGTCAACGAGGTCGGCGCCTCGGACGCCCCCGAGGAGCTGTCGCAGAAGATCCGCGAGCAGGCCGCCGTGATGCGCGACCAGGTGAACTATCACCTCGACCGGGCCCGTGCCGCCGCTCTGGCCGGCACGCTCGGCACCTCCACGGAGGTCGAGCCCGCGCTGGCCGGCCTCGTGCGGACCTTCGGGAAGATCTACCGAGACAAGGACATCGCCTACGACGTCCACGTGCCCCCGGGCCTGCGCTTCCGGGGCGAGCGCCAGGATTTCGAGGAGATGGTCGGCAACCTCGTCGACAACGCCTCGAAATGGGCTCACGGCCGGGTCGCGATCCGCGCCGAGGCGGTGGCCCGGAACGATTATCCCCATCTCCTGATCGCCATCGAGGATGACGGCCCCGGGCTGCCCCCGGAGGCGCGCCAGGCCGTGCTCGGGCGGGGCCGGCGCCTCGACGAGTCGAAGCCCGGCTCGGGCCTCGGCCTGTCCATCGTGGCGGATCTGGCCGCCCTGTACCGGGGACGCTTCACCCTGGAGCAGGCGGCCCTCGGCGGCCTGCGGGCGGTCCTGGAAGTCCCGGGCGACGCGCCGGTCGGGCCGGCCAACCATTGATGGTGCGTGCGTGGCGGCGACGGGCGGTGTGTTGACGCTGCCGCTCATCCGCAGTGTCATCGCTGCAAAGGTTGCCTCGCCGGTCCCGCTGCGGAATCAGATCTTGGCGTTCGTGTCCGTGATCTCCGGGGTGCCGGCCTTATTGAGCGTCGAAGCTGAGGACGCCGCGTCCCACGTTGTTCTCGTGCCGGTGGCCTATTGCGCTGTGACTAACAGGCTGGTCCAGGTGGAGTCCCGTCTGACAGACACGCAAGCGGTCCTGTGGCGCCGCAAGCTCACACGGTTTCACGAATTCTCCTTCACGATCCTGGTCGTCAGCCTCGCCGACGACACGCCCACCTACGAGACGCAGGACAGGACGTACGCGCGACCGTACCTGCCGGACGCGTGCCGGCCCTTCGTCATGCCAATCGTCGCCGCGAGCTTGAGAGCGCTCGTTGCACATGTGCGGCCATGGCTGATCTACCGCGTCACAAAGTCCCGCAACCCGCCGGAGAAAGCGCTCCGGAAGGATCTCTTCCTGACGCGGACGCTGGAAGACGAAGGATATGCCGTCATCGAGACGGGATCTGATCCTTGGGACCGAAGGTTTTGGATTCTCAGCCGCGCGTTGACAGGCTGAAGCCGGTGTGGAGGATACTGGTCGTCCAGGAGAATGCCATGGCTATCGGCCTGCGGGATCCGCGCGGCGACGATCTCTACGTCAGCGATCGTGTCTTCGACGGCGTTCGTTCCCGAGACGCTGGGACGACGGCGCGTGACCGAGACCGGGCGCTGAAGCAGCTTGAGCGCCTTCGGACGGATCGGCGGCCAGGCACCGGCAAGCGCCCCTGATCGCGGCGATGTTCACGGACTTTGTGTTCGTCGACCCCGCACGAGCGGGGTTTTTTATTGCTTTTGCGGAACCGGCCCCGCAAGCGAAGGTCCGCGCCGACAGATGTCAGCGGCGAAGAGGTTCGTCCATCAAGCGGACTCTTGCGTTACGCATTCCCCGACTGGACCACGGCAGAGTTTCCGAGTTTTGATGACGGCGATCTGGTTCATCCTGGCGGGCATGACCGCTGCGGCCGTGCTCGGCCTGCTCTGGCCGATGTCGCGGCGCACGGCCGTTCCGGTGGGTGAGGGCGGCATTTCCAGCGTCGATACCGAGACCGCGTTCTACGAGGACCAGATCGCCGAGATCGACCGCGATCTGGACCGCGGCCTGATCGCCCCGGACGAGGCCGAGACCGCCCGCGCCGAGGCTGCCCGGCGGCTCCTGCGGGCCAGCCGCGATGCGCGGCGCGACGCCGAGGATGCCGGCGCGGACGAGGCCGCGCGTCCCGCCGAGCCGCGGCTGCGCCGGCGCCGGGCGGCCTCCGCCTTCGCGCTGTCCACGATTCCGCTGGTCGCGCTGATCGCCTACGGGCTCTACGGTTCGCCGGAACTGCCGGCGCAGACCGACGCCGACCGGCAGGCCGCCCGCGGCGGCACCGAGGACCTGATGAAGGCGGTCGGCCAGATCGAGGCCCGTCTCGCCCGCGACCCGAACGACGCCCGGGGCTGGGCCGTGCTCGCCCCGGTCTACATGCGGACCGGCCGGTTCGACGACGCGGCCCGCGCCTTCGCCAACATCGCCCGGCTGAAGGGCGAGACCGCCGACGTCCTGTCCGATTGGGGCGAGGCCCTGGCGGCTGCCGGGGAGGGGACCGTCACCCCCGAGGCCAAGGCCCTGTTCGAGAAGGCCCAGGCCAGGGACCAGAACGCGCCGAAGCCCCGCTTCTATCTCGCGCGCGCGGCCGAGCAGGCCGGCGATACCGCCGAGGCGATCCGCCAGCTCTCCGCCCTGGAGGCCGCCAGCCCCGCCGATGCGCCCTGGCTCGGGCTGGTCCGGCAGAACCTGGCCCGGCTCAAGGGCGAGGCGGCGCCGGCGGCCGCGCCTGCGGCGCCCCCGAAGATCCCGGCCGAGCAGCAGGCGGCGATCCGCGGCATGGTCGACGGGCTCGACGCCCGGCTCAAGGCGGGCGGCGGCACGCCGGACGAATGGCTGCGGCTCACCCGCTCCCGGGCGGTGCTCGGCGAGCGCGACCAGGCGATCGATGCCCTGGCCCGTGCCCGGGTGGCTCTGGCCGGCAATCCGCAGGGGCTCGCCCAGGTGGAGGAGGGCGCCCGCATCCTCGGCCTCGATCCCACCAAGCCGGCGGCTCCGGCGGCCTCCGGTTCAATGACCGGTTCCATGGCCGGACCCGCCCCGCGGTCCGATGCCGAATCGGCGGCTGCCGCCATGCAGGCGCTGTCGCCGGCCGAGCGCGACGCCGCGATCCGCGGCATGGTCGACGGGCTCGACCGGCGTCTCGCGGCCCGGGGCGGCACACCCGACGAGTGGCTGCGGCTCGTGCGCTCCTACAGCGCACTCGGCGACCGCGATCAGGCGATCAAAGCCCTCGACCGCGCCCGGATGGCGCTCGCCACCAACGCGGATGCGGTGAGCCGGCTCGACGGGCTCGCCCGGGAACTCGATCTGACCGCCAAATCCAATCCCTGACGGCGCCGAGGGGCGCCACGCGGCTGTTCGTACGACAATCGGTCCTGCCCGACGCCCTTGACCGGCGCGGCCGCCGGGCCGACACCCTCAAGTCTGGAATGAGAACGGTTTAGGTCTGCTCGGGCCAAAGCCCGTCGGATCCCGGGGTGGAAGAATCGTGACGCGCAAGAGCCGCCGCCTGATCCTGATCACTGCCTGCGGCAGCGTGCTCGCGCTCGCCGTGGGGCTGATCCTGTTCGCCATGAGCGGCTCGATCGTGTTCTTCCGCTCGCCAACCGACATCGCCCAGCAGGGCATCGCCCCCGGGACCCGGATGCGGCTCGGCGGCCTGGTGAAGGACGGCTCGCTCCGGCGCGGGCCCGACCAGACGGTGGATTTCGCCGTGACCGACACCAACGCCACCGTCGAGGTCCAGTACAAGGGCCTGCTGCCCGACCTGTTCCGCGAGGGGCAAGGCGTGGTGGCCGAGGGTATGCTGGAGCCGGGCGGCCGGTTCCGGGCCGACACGGTGCTGGCCAAGCACGACGAATCGTACATGCCCCGGGAGGTCGCCGACGCCCTGAAGGCACAGGGGCGCTGGCAGGAGGGGGGCGAGAAGGGCGGCGCCAAGGTCGCACCGAAGCCCGTCACCGCCTCGAACGGCGGGACCCTCGGCCCCCGCAGTGAGCGGTAAGGAAACCGGATGATCGTCGAGACCGGCCATTTCGCGCTCGCGCTCGCGCTGGCGATCTCCCTTGTCCAGATGGTGATGCCGGTCTGGGCGGCGCGCTCGGGCGACCCGGCCCTGCGCCAGGCCGCCTCGCAGGCGGCCCTGGGCGCCTTCGCGTGCGTGCTGTTCGCCTTCGCGGCCCTGACCTGGGCGCACGTCACCTCGGACTTCTCGGTCCAGAACGTCGTCGAGAACTCGCACACGCAGAAGCCGCTGATCTACAAGTTCTCCGGCGTCTGGGGGAACCACGAGGGCTCGATGCTCCTCTGGGTCCTGATCCTGACCCTGTTCGGCGCCTGCGTGGCCGTGGCCAAGAATTCCGTGCCGCCGCGCTTGCGGGCCAACACGCTCGGCGTGCAGGGCCTGATCACCTTCGTGTTCGTGCTGTTCATCATCACGACCTCGAACCCGTTCAGCCGCGTGGTCCCGGCGCCGCTCGAGGGCAACGACCTCAATCCGCTGCTGCAGGATGTCGGGTTGGCGATCCACCCGCCGCTCCTCTACGTCGGCTATGTCGGTTTCTCGATCAGCTTCGCCTTCGCGGTCGCCGCCCTGATCGACGGGCGGATCGATGCGGTCTGGGCGCGGGCCGTGCGGCCCTGGACGCTCGCCGCCTGGTCGTTCCTGACGCTCGGCATCGCGATGGGCTCCTACTGGGCCTATTACGAGCTCGGCTGGGGCGGCTGGTGGTTCTGGGATCCGGTGGAGAACGCCTCCCTGATGCCCTGGATCGCCGGCACGGCGCTGCTGCACTCCACCGTGGTGATGGAGAAGCGCGACGCCCTGAAGGTCTGGACGGTGCTGCTCGCCATCCTGACCTTCTCGCTGTCGCTGATCGGCACCTTCCTGGTCCGCTCCGGGGTGATCACCTCGGTGCATTCCTTCGCCACCGACCCGACCCGCGGCGTCTTCATCCTGGCGATCCTGATCCTGTTCATCGGCGGCTCGCTGACGCTGTTTGCGTGGCGGGCGCCGCTGCTGCGACAGGGCGGCCTGTTCGCGCCGATCTCCCGGGAGGGGGCGCTCGTCCTCAACAACCTGTTCCTGGTGGCCGCCTGCGCCACGGTGCTGGTGGGGACGCTCTATCCGCTCCTGTTGGAGATGCTGACCGGGGAGAAGATCACGGTCGGGCCGCCCTTCTTCAACGCCACCTTCATCCCCCTGGCGATTCCGCTCCTGCTGATCGTGCCCTTCGGCCAGGCGCTCGCCTGGAAGCGCGGGGACGTGCTCGCGGCCTCGCAGCGCCTGTTCGCGGCGCTCGCCGTCGCCCTGGTGGTCGGCTTCGCGGTCCTGGCTTTCACCTGGGGCGGCCCCGTGATGGCGCCGGTCGGGATCGGGCTCGGCGCCTACCTGCTGATCGGCTCGGCGCTGGAGATCGTCTCCCGGGCCCGGGGCTTTGGCTCCAGCCGGACGCGCGACCTCGGCCAGATCGGGCGCCGAGCCATCGGCCTGCCGCGCTCGGCCTGGGGCACGGCACTCGCCCATGCCGGCGTCGGCGTGGTTGTGATCGGCATCGCCGCGCAGGGGTGGGCCACCGAAGGGCTGGCGACGCTCAAGCCCGGCCAGACCCTGTCGGCCGGCCCCTACACGGCGACCCTCGACCGGCTCGCGCCCCGGGCCGGCCCGAACTACGAGGAGGCCGCGGCCTTCCTGACGATCCGGACCCGCTCGGGCGACGAGGTCGGCCGGGTCGAGACCGGCAAGCGCTTCTACCCGAGCCGCAAGATGTCGGTGACGGAATCCGGCCTGCTGACCATCGGGGCGAGTCAGGTCTACGCCAGCCTCGGCGAGATCGGCCAGGATGGCGGCGTCGGCCTGCGCCTCTACTACAAGCCGCTGGTGCTGATGATCTGGCTCGGCGCGGTCGTGATGGCCTTGGGCGGCGTGCTGTCCCTCACCGACCGCCGGATGCGCGTCGGCGTGCCGGCCAAGGCGCGGGCGCGGGCGATGCCCCACGTCGCCGCGGTCCCGGCGGAGTGATGGGTCGGGACATGAGGGCCAACGCGGTTCTTCCCGGTCCCTCTGTGGGGGACCGGGTCCACGCCTATCCGGTCGAGCCGCAGGCCCCCTCTCCTGTGCGGGAGAGGGGACCTGTCGCGGTCGATGGCCGTCGGTCTGTGGACGCCGCACCGGGGAGGGGGAAGGCGCGTGGCCGCCTCGCCTTCGCGCTCCTCGCGACCCTTTCGCTCGCCGTCCCGGCCCATGCGGTCCAGCCCGACGAGGTGCTGAAGGATCCGGTGCTGGAGCATCGCGCCCGGGAGATCTCGTCCGAGCTGCGCTGCCTGGTCTGCCAGAACCAGTCGATCGACGATTCCGACGCGCCGCTCGCCAAGGATCTGCGCGTGATCGTGCGCGAGCGCCTGCAGAAGGGCGACAGTGATCCGGCGGTGCTGCGCTACGTCGTGGACCGCTACGGCGAGTTCGTGCTGCTGCGGCCGGTCTTTGCCCTGCACACCCTGCTGCTGTGGCTGACCCCGATCCTGGCGGTTCTGCTCGGCGCTTTCGGGATTTGGCGCCTCGCCCGCCGGCGGCCGGCCGCGCCGGTCCGGACCCTGTCGGCAGCCGAGCAGGCGGAGGTCGCCGCGCTGCTTCGTCGGGAGTAGTCTTCGGCGCGTTGCGATTCGCCCGGATCGAGTCGGCAAGATTCGCTGCTCCGGCACGAGTTTTGGATCCGGCAATGCAGATCGCATGATCGGCGACGCGCCCGGGGTGAAGACGATGACCGCCACCACGCTCACCATCTCCAGTCGCAACTACTCCTCCTGGTCCCTGCGGGGCTGGCTGATCTGCCGGATGGCGGGTCTCGCGTTCGACACGGAAGTCCTGTCGGGCACGGACGTCACCAGCCGTGCGGAACTGCTGCACCTGTCCCCATCCTTCCTGGTGCCGCGCCTGCGGCATGGCGACGTGGTGGTCTGGGACATCCTCGCGATCGCCGAATACCTGAGCGAGACCTTTCCCGACGCCGGCCTTCTCCCGCGCGAAGTGGCCGAGCGTGCCCATTGCCGCTCCATCTCCGGGGAGATGCACTCGGGCTTCGTCAACCTGCGCTCGGCCCTGCCGATGAACCTGCGGGCGTTCCATCCGGGCTTTCGGGTGTTCAACGGCGCCAAGGCCGATATCGAGCGCATCGTCACGATCTTCGACGATTGCCTGGACCGGTACGACGGACCGTTCCTCTTTGGTGACCGGCCTGGCCTCGCCGATGCGCTCTACGCGCCGGTCTGCACCCGCTTCCGTACCTACGACGTCGCGCTGCCGCCCCGGGCCGCAGCCTACCGGGACGCCATCCTGCACTGGCCGTTGATGATCGAATGGGCCGAGGCCGCCGCCGACGAGCCGGATGAGATCGAAGAGCTCGACATGGAGTTCTGACCCCCCATACCGCGCGGCAGATGAAATTTCTTGCAGGGCACAAGATGATGTTGCGTCGCACGCGGGTTGGTTCGACGGGCTCCAGGCGGTAGAAACCGATGCGTTGAGAAAGGCTTACCGTATGGATGGGCCGCCGGCCCGCGACGGGTGACAGTCTGACAGGGATCCTTTGTCAGGCGACCGGACTGCACGATTGATGGTGTTCGGCATTTCTGTTCCACTTCGCTTTAGAAAAGGAACAGACTGGGCTGGAAACCATGGCGCGTCACGAGCCCTGGAGCGCGGAACGCGCTACCGGGATCATTGCAGAGCATACCCATCTCGAAGGCGCGACGCTGCCGATCCTGCACGCGTTGCAGGCGACCTTCGGCTACGTCGATGGCGGCGCCGTGCCGCTCATCGCCGACGCGCTGAACCTGTCGCGTGCCGAGGTGCATGGCTGCATCACGTTCTACCACGACTTCCGCGCCCATCCGGCTGGCCGCCACGAGGTGAAGCTGTGTCGGGCCGAGGCCTGTCAGGCCATGGGCTCGGACAAGATCCACCGCGAGATCCTCGGCCGCCTCGGCTGTGACTGGCACGAGACCACCGCCGACGGCAGCGCCACGGTGGAGCCGGTCTACTGCCTCGGCCTCTGCGCCAACGGTCCCGCGGCCCTGATCGACGGCGAGCCGGTGGCCCACCTGACTGCCGACGGCCTCGACGAGGCGCTGGCCGAAACCAAGCGGGAGACCCGCCAGTGAGCGTCACCCTTTACGTCCCCCGGGACGCCGTGGCTCTGGGCCTCGGCGCCAACAAGGTCGCCCGGGCCCTGTTCGCGGGCGCCGAGCGCCGCGGCCTCGACGTGACCATCGTGCGCACCGGCTCGCGCGGCCTGTTCTGGCTGGAGCCGATGGTGGAGGTCGCCACGCCGGAAGGCCGGGTCGCCTACGGTCCCGTCAAGGTCTCGGATGTCGACGCCCTGCTGGATGCCGGGCTCGCCACCGGCGGCGAGCATGCCCTGCGCCTCGGCGACCCGGAAAAGATCCCGTTCCTCGCCCGGCAGCAGCGCCTGACCTTCCACCGCTGCGGTGTGGTCGATCCGATCTCCGTGGCCGATTACCGGGCCCATGGCGGGTATCGCGGCCTCGAGGCGGCGCTGAAGCTCGGCGCCGAGGGCATCGTCGCGGCGGTGCGTGATTCCGGCTTGCGCGGCCGCGGTGGCGCCGGCTTCCCGGCCGGCATCAAGTGGAACACCGTGATGCTCGCCAAGGGTGAGCAGAAATACGTCGTCTGCAACGCCGACGAGGGCGATTCCGGTACCTTCGCCGACCGGATGATGATGGAGGGCGACCCCTTCAACCTCATCGAGGGCATGACCATCGCGGCGATCGCGACGGGTGCGACCCGCGGCTACATCTACTTGCGCTCCGAATACCCGCAGGCCTTCGCCACCCTGAAGGAAGCCATCGCCAACGGCATCGAGGCCGGCGTCCTCGGCGACGATATCTTGGGATCGGGAAAGACGTTCCACCTGGAGGTCCGGCTGGGCGCGGGCGCCTATATCTGCGGCGAGGAGACCTCGCTGCTGGAGAGCCTGGAGGGCAAGCGCGGCATCGTGCGGGCCAAGCCTCCGATCCCGGCGCTCAAGGGCTTCCTCGGCAAGCCGACGCTGGTCAACAACGTCATGACCTTCACGGCCGTGCCGTGGATCCTCGAGAACGGCGCCGGGGCCTACGCCGATTACGGCATGGGCCGCTCGCTCGGCACGCTGCCGATCCAGCTCGCCGGCAACATCAAGCACGGTGGCCTGATCGAGCTCGCCTTCGGGGTGACCCTGCGCGAGGTGATCGAGGATTACGGCGGCGGCACCCGCTCCGGCCGGCCGGTCCGGGCCGTACAGGTCGGCGGGCCGCTCGGGGCCTACTTCCCCGACCACCTGCTCGACACGCCCCTCGACTACGAGGCGATGGCCGCCGCGAAGGGCCTCGTCGGCCATGGCGGCATCGTGGTGTTCGACGACACCGTCGACATGGCCTCCCAAGCCCGCTTCGCCTTCGAGTTCTGCGCCACCGAATCCTGCGGCAAGTGCACCCCCTGCCGGATCGGCGCGACCCGTGGCGTCGAGACCATGGACAAGGTCATCGCCGGCATCCGGCCGGAGACGAACCTGAAGCTGATCGAGGACCTCTGTGAGGTCATGACCGACGGGTCGCTCTGCGCCATGGGCGGGCTCACGCCGATGCCCGTGATGAGCGCGATCACCCACTTCCCTGAAGATTTCAGGCGCGCCGGCGATCTGCCGGTCGCGGCCGAGTGAAGGAGACGTCGATGGGCCTGATCAAGGAGATCGACTACGGCACGCCGATCCGCGTGGCTGAGCAGACCGTCACCCTGACGATCGACGGCATGGACGTGACGGTGCCGGCCGGCACCTCGGTGATGGCGGCGGCGATGCATGCCGGCACACAGATCCCGAAGCTGTGCGCCACCGACAGCCTGGAGCCGTTCGGCTCCTGCCGGCTCTGCCTCGTCGAGATCGAGGGGCGGCGCGGGACGCCGGCCTCCTGCACCACGCCGGCCGAGAACGGCATGGTCGTGCGCACGCAGACCGACAAGCTGGCCAAGCTCCGCAAGGGCGTGATGGAGCTCTACATCTCCGATCACCCGCTGACCTGCCTGACCTGCGCGGCCAACGGCGATTGCGAGTTGCAGGACATGGCCGGCGTCGTCGGCCTGCGCGACGTCCGCTACGGCTACGAGGGCGACAACCACGTCGTGCCGAGTGCCGAGAAGTACCTGCCCAAGGACGAGTCGAACCCGTACTTCACGTACGATCCGTCGAAGTGCATCGTCTGCAACCGGTGCGTCCGCGCCTGCGAGGAGGTGCAGGGCACCTTCGCGCTGACCATCGCGGGCCGCGGCTTCGACAGCCGCGTGGCGGCGGGCCCGACCAACTTCATGGAATCGGAGTGCGTCTCCTGCGGCGCCTGCGTGCAGGCCTGTCCCACGGCCACGTTGCAGGAAAAATCGATCCACGAGTTCGGCCAGCCCGAGCACGCGGAGGTGACGACCTGTGCGTATTGCGGCGTCGGCTGCTCGTTCAAGGCCGAGATGCAGGGCACCCGCGTCGTCCGCATGGTGCCGTACAAGGCCGGCAAGGCCAACGAGGGCCATAGCTGCGTCAAGGGTCGCTTCGCCTACGGCTACGCCACCCACAAGGACCGCATCACCAAGCCGATGATCCGCGCGAAGATCACGGATCCGTGGCGCGAAGTCTCCTGGGACGAGGCCATCTCGCACGCGGCCAGCGAATTCAAGCGGATCCAGTCGACATACGGCAAGGATTCGGTCGGCGGCATCACCTCGTCGCGCTGCACCAACGAGGAGGCCTACCTTGTCCAGAAGCTCGTGCGCGCCGCCTTCGGCAACAACAACGTCGATACCTGCGCCCGCGTCTGCCACTCGCCCACCGGCTACGGGCTGATGTCGACGCTCGGCACCTCGGCCGGCACCCAGGACTTCAAGTCGGTCGAGCAGTCCGACGTGATCCTGGTGATCGGTGCCAACCCGACCGACGGGCATCCGGTCTTCGGCTCGCGCATGAAGAAGCGCCTGCGGGAGGGCGCCAAGCTGATCGTGGCCGATCCGCGCAAGATCGACCTGGTGAAGTCGCCCCACATCAAGGCCGACTATCACCTGCCCCTGAAGCCCGGCTCCAACGTCGCCTTCATCAATT
This sequence comes from Methylobacterium sp. CM6246, assembly GCF_054818005.1. Classification (NCBI taxonomy): domain Bacteria; kingdom Pseudomonadati; phylum Pseudomonadota; class Alphaproteobacteria; order Hyphomicrobiales; family Methylobacteriaceae; genus Methylobacterium; species Methylobacterium sp. CM6246. The sequence goes on along the minus strand of NZ_JBTXKY010000001.1, from coordinate 109,383 downwards.
CGCTGGCGCACGTCATCGTCACCGAGGGGCTGATCGACGAAGCGTATGTCCGCGAGCGCTGCGACCTCGCCGAGTTCGAGTCCTGGGCCCGGTTCATCGCCGAGGAGCGGCATTCGCCCGAGAACCAGCAATCGTTCACCGGCCTCGACCCGGCTGAGGTGCGTGCGGCGGCCCGGCTCTACGCCACGGGCGGTGCGGCCGGCATCTATTACGGCCTCGGCGTCACCGAGCACAGCCAGGGCTCGACCATGGTGATGGGCATGGCCAACATCGCCATGGCCACCGGCAACATCGGCAAGCTCGGTGCCGGCGTGAACCCGCTGCGCGGCCAGAACAACGTCCAGGGCTCCTGCGACATGGGCTCGTTCCCGCACGAGTTCACCGGCTACCGCCACGTCTCGGACGACGCCACCCGTGAGAGCTTCGAGGCGCTCTGGGGCGCCAAGCTCGACGGTGCGCCGGGCCTGCGCATCACCAACATGCTCGACGAGGCCGTCGATGGCAGCTTCAAGGGCCTCTACATCCAGGGCGAGGACATCGCGCAGTCGGATCCCGACACGCACCATGTCACGTCCGGCCTCAAGGCGATGGAATGCATCGTCATCCAGGACCTGTTCCTGAACGAGACCGCGAAATACGCCCACGTCTTTCTGCCGGGCGCCTCGTTCCTCGAGAAGGACGGCACCTTCACCAACGCCGAGCGGCGCATCTCCCGCGTCCGCAAGGTGATGCCTCCGATGGGCGGCTTCGGTGACTGGGAGGGCACGGTGCTGCTCTCCAACGCGCTGGGCTACAAGATGGAGTATAGCCACCCGTCCGAGATCATGGACGAGATCGCCGGCCTGACCCCGAGCTTCACCGGCGTGTCCTACGCCAAGCTCGACGAGCTGGGCTCGGTGCAGTGGCCCTGCAACGAGAAGGCGCCGCTCGGCACGCCGATGATGCACGTGGACCGCTTCGTCCGCGGCAAGGGCCGGTTCATGATCACCGAGTTCGTGGCCACCGAGGAGCGGACGGGGGCGAAGTTCCCGCTGATCCTGACCACGGGCCGGATCCTGTCCCAGTACAATGTCGGCGCGCAGACCCGGCGCACCGAGAACTCGCGCTGGCACGAGGAGGACGTGCTGGAAATCCACCCGTTCGACGCGGAACTGCGCGGCATCGTCGACGGCGACCTGGTCTCCCTGGAGAGCCGGTCCGGCGACATCGCCCTGAAGGCCAAGGTCTCGGAGCGGATGCAGCCTGGCGTGGTCTACACCACGTTCCACCACGCCAAGACCGGCGCCAACGTGATCACCACCGACTACTCGGATTGGGCGACCAACTGTCCCGAGTACAAGGTCACGGCGGTGCAGATCCGGCGGACCAACCGGCCCTCGGATTGGCAGGCGAAGTTCTACGAGGAGGATTTCTCGTTGACCCGGATCGCCCAGCGCCTCGACGCGGCGGAGTGACTCGATGAGCGCACAGACCCAGGAGGACAAGCTCCTCCGGATGGCGAACCAGATCGCCACCTTCTTCCGGTCCTACCCGGAGGACGAGGCGGTGGCCGGGGTGCACAAGCACATCACGGCCTTCTGGACGCCCAAGATGGTCTCGAAGCTCGAGGCCGCCCTGCCGGGGATGGGCGACCGGGCCGACAGCCTGGTGCAGCAGGCCCTGCGCGGGGCCGAGCCCCAGGCCGAGAGCCCGGTGCGCTCCGCCACCCGCGACCCGCAGAAGCTCGGCGAGGGTGCCAGCGACGCCGGCTGATCGGCCTTCGTCGCGTTCGATCGGTCCATCGCGGCGCCGGTCGAACGCGGCCGCCCTGAGCAGGGCAGCGACGGCCCGAGGCGTGCCTGGAGGTTTACGCGCCGACCCTCCGAATGAATGCAGGATGCGCCGATTTCGGTATCCGCGTATACGTCGCCCCTGAATTGTAGGCTAAACCGGTACCGATGACGGGTCGAACCCCGTCCGCGCGCTGGCACCCGCCAAGCTCAACGACTAAGCTTCCTCGGCAGCACGGCTCACGCAACGAAGTCGTGCCTGGAGGAAGCCTCTATGCGTTCAGACCTGGCGGGCGCAGTCGCGCCCGGGAGCGATCACGGATGGTTGTCCCGTGAGCGCATCGTCGCCAAACCGGGCTTCAACCGCTGGCTGGTTCCGCCGGCGGCCCTGGCGATCCATCTCTGCATCGGCATGGCCTACGGGCTATCGGTGTTCTGGCTGCCGTTGAGCCGGGCCCTTTCGGTCGGCCAGCCCGCCCCCGCCGCCTGCCCCGACATGGGCGTGATGACGGCGCTGTTCACCACCACGTGCGATTGGCGCGTCAGCGACCTGGTGACAGTCTTCTCCATCGGCATCGTGATGCTCGGCCTGTCGGCCGCCCTGTTCGGCGGCTGGCTGGAGCGGGCGGGCCCGCGCAAGGCCGGTATCGTGGCCGCCCTGTGCTGGGGCGGCGGCTTCCTGATCGGCGCGCTGGGCGTCTACCTCCACCAGCTCTGGCTGGTCTGGCTCGGCATGGGCCTGATCGGCGGCATCGGGTTGGGCCTCGGCTACATCTCCCCGGTCTCGACCCTGATCAAGTGGTTTCCGGACCGGCGCGGCATGGCCACCGGCATGGCCATCATGGGCTTCGGCGGCGGCGCGATGATCGGCTCTCCCCTGGCCGACGGCCTGATCAAGACCTTCCGCAGCCCCGATTCCGTCGGCGTCTGGCAGACGCTCGCCCTGATGGGGCTGGGCTATTGCGTGTTCATGCTGGGCGGAGCCTTCGGCTACCGGGTCCCGCCGGCCGGCTGGCAGCCGGATGGGTGGACGCCGCCTGCCGCCAAGAACGCGATGATCGCCTCGGGCCACGTCCACCTGCGGGACGCGCACAAGACCTTTCAGTTCTGGATGATCTGGCTGGTGCTCTGCCTCAACGTCTCGGCCGGGATCGGCGTGCTGGCGCTCGCCTCGCCGATGCTCCAGGAGATCTTCGGCGGCTCCCTGATCGGGCTGCCCGGCACCGGCTTCGCTGCGCTCGACGCCGGCCAGAAGGCCCAGATCGCCGCGATCGCGGCCGGCTTCGTCGGATTGCTGTCGCTGTTCAACATCCTGGGCCGGTTCTTCTGGGCCTCGATGTCGGACCGGATCGGCCGCAAGCTCACCTACGCGATCTTCTTCGCCCTGGGCGGCGTGCTCTACGCCGCCGCTCCCTGGGCCGCCGGGATCGGCTCGCAGGCTCTGTTCGTCGCGTTCTTCTGCGTGATCCTCTCCATGTATGGCGGCGGCTTCGCGACGATCCCGGCTTACCTCGCCGACGTGTTCGGCACGCAGTTCGTCGGCGCGATCCACGGCCGCCTGCTCACCGCGTGGTCGACCGCCGGCATCGTCGGTCCGTTCGTGGTCACCAAGATCCGGGAGGCGCAGGCCGCCGCCGGTGTCCAGGGCGCGGACCTCTATGGGCGGACCATGTACGTGCTGGCCGCGTTCCTGGCCGCCGGGTTCGTCTGCAACCTGTTGATCCGGCCGCTCGCCGGGCGGTGGTTCATGTCCGATTCCGAGCGCGCCGCCCTCGACGTCCGCGGCGCCGCCGCTGCCGTCCGGTCGTCGGGCTCGTTCGGCATCGGCCGGGGCGGGTTCAGCGCCGCGGCGGCACTGGCCTGGGCGGTCGTGGGCATCCCGATCCTCTGGGGGATCGGCATCACCCTGTCGAAGGCGTTCATCCTGTTCCGCTGAGCGTGCGCCCGCCGCCGGTTGTGGCCGGACGGGCGGGCCACTAGGTTTCGGCATCCCAACCTGCGGGGTGCGCGCCGCTCGGAATGCCTCCGTGATCGACAAGCTCGACTTCCTGCTCGCGCTCGCCCGCGAGCAGCATTTCGGCCATGCGGCCGAGACCTGCGGGGTGACGCAGCAGACCCTCTCGGCCGGCGTGAAGCAGCTGGAGAACCGCTTCGGCGTGCAGCTGGTACTGCGCGGTTCGCGCTTCCAGGGCTTCACCCCGGAGGGCGAGCGGGTGCTCGAATGGGCACGCCGCATCGTGGCCGACGCGCGGGCGATGCACGAGGAGGTCACGGGCCTGCGCCGCGGCCTGACCGGGCACCTGCGCATCGCCGCGATCCCCACGGCCCTGCCGATGATCGTGAGCCTGACCACCCCCTATGGCGAGCGCCACCCGGGCGTCCGGCTCACGGTCGAATCCGCGGCCTCCGCCGACATCTTCTCGCTGATCGAGAACCTGGAGGCCGATGCCGGGCTGACCTACCTCGACAACGAGCCGCTCGGCCGGGTCGTGTCGGTACCGCTCTACCGGGAGCGCTACCGCCTGGTCACGGCCGACGGCGGCCCGTTCGACGGCCGCGCCAGCGTCACCTGGGCGGAGACCGGCCGCCTGCCGCTCTGCCTGCTGACCCCGAACATGCAGAACCGCCGGATCATCGATCAGCAGATCCGGGACGCCGGCGCCGATCCGGCCGCGACGCTGGAATCGAACTCGATGATCGTGCTGATGACCCACGTGCGCACCCTGCGCTGGGCCTCGATCATGCCGGAGATCCTGGTCGATGCCCTCGGGCCCATGGCGGGCGTGCGGGCGATCCCGATCACCGCCCCGGACCTGGAGCACACGATCGGCCTCGTCGCCCCGCGCCGCGAGCCCTCGACCCCGATGGTGACAGCCCTGGTCGCCATCGCCCGGACCCTGGCGCGGACGCTCGATCCGGAGCTGTACGGCTTTTCCAGCGCCGTGACGGATGCGTGAGAGGGTGCGCGTTCAGGCCGGCGCGAACAGGCCTCGCACCAACCCGCGGACGGCCCGATAGGGAATCAGCGGCAGCTTGAGGACGAGGCGGGCCGTGAGCACCGCCAGGACCGTCAGGATCGTCAGCAGAACTCTGAACACCGTGCGCGCTCCCTTGGCCGGTCCGGCCAGTGCGGAGGGAGACGGATCCCGGCGCCGGGTCAGGCAGCGCCCGGAACGCGGCGAGACTATGGTCGGGCGTCGCCCCGGCCCCGTCCGCGGCGCCGGGCAGGATCGTTCGTCACCCTGTCCCGGCAGGGCACGAAAAAAGCCGCCCCGTCTCCGGAGCGGCCTCGAGGTCGCGGCTGGACCGGGATGGGTCCCGCGAGCTTACTTGATCTTGGTTTCCTTGAAGTCGACGTGCTTGCGCGCGACCGGATCGTACTTGCGCATCGTCAGCTTCTCGGTCTGCGTGCGGGAGTTCTTCTTGGTGACGTAGAAATAGCCCGTGTCGGCGGTGGAGACGAGCTTGATCTTGACGGTGACGGCCTTAGCCATGGCGCGGCGCTCCTGCAGGGTGCGGCATTCCGCGTGAGCGAAACGCAAATGGCCGGGAAGGCCCGGCCGAATACGGGCCGGTCAATGCCCGATCGGACCCCGCAGGTCAAGACCGCGCGGCGGATCGCTCCATCATGGCAAGGCTCGACGAGAAGACCAGGAACAGTGCCAGCAGCGCCCACGCGAAGCCGTGCGGCGGCACGAGGTCGAGCCCCCCGCCGATCAGCGGCGGCCCGAGCATCAGGCCGACATTGTACAGCACCACGAAGGCCGCGTTGGCGCCCGCGAGGTCGGAGGCCGGGACCCGGTCGCCCAGCGTGGTCAGGCCGACCGTGTAGAGCGTCCCGGCGATGCCGCCCCAGGCGAACAGGACCAGGCCGAGCGCCAGCGGCGACCCGGAGGCCAGCGGGATCAGGGCCGAGCCCGCCGCCCCGGCCAGGCCCGCGCCGAGGAGCACCGCGCCCCGGTCGACGCGGTCGGCAAGCCAGCCGAACGGGATCTGGAACAGCACGTTGCCGAGCGCGATCAGGCTGACGAGGCCGGCCGCGCCCTGTGCGTCGTAGCCCAGGCGCAGGCCGTAGAGCGGCAGGATCGCGAAGATCCCGGTCTCCACCGCCCCGTACGCGAGGGCGGCGAGCAGCGCCCCGGGGGCGAAGCGCAGATAGGCGAGGAGGCTGCGGCCGGAACCGTGCTCGATGGTCGGCGAAAGGCCTCGGGCGAGGACGATCGGCAGGCCGCCGGCCAGCATCAGGGCGGCACCGGTCAGGTAGGGGGGCAAGCCCTCGGTCCCGACGAGGGCCAGGAGCGCCGGCCCGACCGCGAAGCCCGCTGCCAGCACGGTGGCGTAGATGCCCATCACCAGGCCTCGGCGCTCCGGCGGGGCGGCGGCGTTGATCCAGTACTCGGACAGCACGAACAGTGCGCCGAGCGTCGCCGAGAACACGAAGCGCAGCGGGAACCACAGGGCGATGCCCGGCACCATCGGAAAGGCGGCGAGGCTCACCGCCCCCACGACCAGGGCGAGACACAGGAGCGGCGCGACGCCGATCCGCGCGGCCAGTCGCGGGACGAACGGGACCGTGCAGATGCTGGCGATGCCGGCGACCGCGGTGTTGAGCCCGATCAGCGTGCTCGACGCGCCGCGCCGCTCCAGCTCGATCGACAGGAGCGGGATCGACAGGCTGAGGCCGATGCCGACCACGGTGACGCAGGCGATGGCGGCGGTGATCGCCGCCACGGTGTCCGGTCCGATCCCGCGTCCCGCGACGATCCGGTCCGGCCTGTCGGAAACATTCACAACGCGACTCGTTCCCGGCGCCCGTAGCGCTCGTAGTGGAAGGGGATCATCCGGTGCGGCGCGAAATCGGCCGCGATCTGCGCCTCCAGATCGTCCAGGATGGCGCGGGTGATGAACGGCAGGTCGAGCTTGCGCGCCGCGTCCAGGCGGACCCAGGCGAGCTCGGTGAACTCGGCCTCGGGGCTCACCCGGCCGGCCTCCTCGGCCACGACCATGCGGCGATCGACGGCGAAGAACCGCGTGTCGAACCGGCGGACGCGCTTGGGCGGGGTGATCGCCCGGGCCACGAGGTGCAGCGCCTCCAGGTCCGGCAGGATCCCGTGCCGGGCGAAGGCCTCCCAGCCCGCGGGGGCGGTCTCGGGGGCGCCGTGCTCGTTCGTGCCGAGCAGCAGGCCGGTCTCCTCGTAGGTCTCCCGGATGGCGGCCAGCGCCAGCGCCCGGCCGAGATGGTGCGGCGGCCGGGAGACCTGACGGGTCAGCGCGGCCTCGGCGTAGTCGGGCAGTGCGCCGGCCACCGGCATGTGGCGGTCGCCGAGTTCGATACGGCCCCCGGGGAACACGAACTGCCCGGGCATGAAGGCGAGGCGCGGGTTGCGGCGGCCCATCAGGACCTTCGGGCCGCCCTTCCCGCGCCGGTCCAGCACGATCAGGGTGGCGGCGTCCCGCGGGCGCAGGCGCGCCGGGGACGGCGTCCGCTCAGGGCTGGTCGCGATCTCGGATTCCTGCTGCGGCTCCGGCTGCGGCAAGGCGTGTCTCCTTCAACCCCGAAACGGGGCGGCCCCGCGGTAACGTGGCGAAGCCGTGCATGCCAAGGGCATATTGCAACCCGACGACGGCACCCTTGACCGGCTGGAGCAACGCGAGGGCGAACAGGAGCGTGAAGACCGGCCAGACGCCCATCTCGACCCACAACGGGACATCGTAGGCGGTCTCGGTCTCCAGGATCAGGTAGCCGACGATGTGGGCGACGATGAAGATCACCACGTAGGGCGGCAGATCGTCCGCGCGGTGATGGTGCAGTTCCAGCCCGCAGGCGTCGCATTCCGGGCGCACCTTCAGGAAGCGTCCGAAGATCCGGCCCTGCCCACAATGGGGACAGCGGCCGATGAAGCCCCGCGCCATCGCGGGGATCAGGCGGGTGCGCACGGGAATCGCGTCGGTGGCCATGACCAAAGCCTACACCGGCCGGGTCACCGGCGCGAGCCGCGATGGCGCGTGCCGGAGTTGCGGATGCCGGGCGGGCGGCCGGAGGGGGCGGCCTTGAACGGCCGCCCGCTGGGCTTCCGGCCGGCGCCGTCCTTGCTGGACCCGGAGCGGGTCTGGCCCGCGCTCAGCAGCTCGAAGCGGAGCGCCCCCGCCACCGGCGCGGCCTCGACCAGGCGGACCTCGACGCGGTCGCCGAGCCGGAAAGTCTCGCCGCTGCGCTCACCCACGAGGGCGTGACGGGCCTCCTCGTGGCGGAAATAGTCGGCGCCGAGCTGCGAGATCGGCACGAACCCGTCCGCGCCGGTCTCGTCGAGCTTGATGAACAGGCCCGACCGCGTGACGCCCGCGATCTGTCCCGCGAAGGTCGCCCCGATCCGGTCGACGAGATGGTGCGCGATCAGCCGGTCGATGGTCTCGCGCTCCGCCGCCATGGCGCGGCGTTCGGCCGCCGAGATCTGCTCGCCGATCTGCGCGAGCTCGCCCACCGACACCTCCGCGGGCAGGCCGTCGGCGCCGAGCCGGCAGGCGGCGATCAGCGCTCGGTGGACGATCAGGTCGGCGTAGCGGCGGATCGGCGAGGTGAAATGCGCGTAGCGGCGCAGGTTCAGCCCGAAATGGCCCAGGTTCTCGGAGGCGTAGACGGCCTGGGCCTGGGAGCGCAGCACCACCTCGTTGATGAAGGTCGCGTGCTCGCTGCCGGCCACCGATCCGAGGATGCGGTTGAACAAGGCGGGGCGCAGCGCCCCCTCCTTGGGCAGCTTGATCCCGACCGAGGCCAGGACCTCGCCGAGCGCCTGCATCTTCTCCTGCGCCGGCTCGTCGTGCACCCGGTAGATCAGCGTCTGCTTGGCCGCCTCCAAGGTCTCGGCGGCGGCGACGTTGGCCTGGATCATGAACTCCTCGATCAGCCGGTGCGCATCGAGGCGCTCCGGCACGATCACCCGGTCGACCGCGCCCTCGGGCGAGAGCAGCACCTTGCGCTCGGGCAGGTCGAGCGCGAGCGGCCCGCGGCTGTCCCGGGCCTCGCGCAGGGCCGCGTAGGCCGCCCAGAGCGGGCGCAGCACCGTCTCCAACAGCGGCTCCGTTGCGGCATCCGCCTGCCCGTCGATGGCGGCTTGCGCCTGCGCGTAGGCGAGCTTGGCCCGGGAGCGCATCATCACCCGGTGGAACGTGTGGCGGCGCTTCACCCCGTCCGCGGCGATCACCATCCGGACCGCGATGGCCGGGCGGTCCTCGCCCTCGCGCAGGGAGCAGAGATCGTTGGAGATCCGCTCCGGCAGCATCGGCACGACGCGGTCGGGGAAATAGACCGAGTTGCCCCGCTCCAGCGCCTCGCGGTCGAGGCTCGAGCCGGGGCGGACATAGGCCGCGACATCCGCGATCGCCACCGTGACGAGGAAGCCGTCCGGATTGGCCGGGTCGGGATCAGGCTCCGCCATCACGGCGTCGTCGTGGTCCTTGGCGTCCGGCGGATCGATGGTCAGCAGCGGGCGGTCGCGCCAATCCTCGCGACCTTTGAGCGGGGCGGGGGCCGCTGCATCGGCCTCGGCCAGGGTCGCGTCCGAGAATACGTGCGGGATGTTGTGCAGGTGGATCGCGATCAGGCTCACGGCCTTCTCGGAGCCGAGCGAGCCGAGCCGTTCCCGGACCCGGCCCCGCGGCAGGCCGAAGCGCGTCTCCCGCTCCAGCGATACGCTGACGAGGTCGCCGTCCCGGGCCTGACCCTCCTCGCCGGGCGGGATCAGGATCTCGCGGCCCTGCGAGCGCTTCTCGACCGGCACGATCCGGCCGCCCTGCGCCCCGGCGCGGTAGACGCCGATGATCTCGGCCTTGTTCTTTCCGATGACCTTGATGACCCGGCCGGTATAGCCGCCCTCGGCGTCGCGCTCGACCCGGACGAGGGCGCGGTCGCCGATCCCGGCGTCCGGGCGGTTGCCCTTGCGCGGTCCGCGGCTTTGCGTGAGCACGATGGATGGCGGCTTGCCGGTGCCGGTCCACTCGACCGGAACCGCCAGGAAGTCGCCGTGCCGGTCGCGCGAGCGGATGTCGCTCAGAACCACCGGCGGCAGGCGACCGGCAGCTGCGAGGCCGCCGCGCCCGCGATCGAGGCCGCCATCCTCCTCGATCTCCTTGAGGATGCGCTTCAGGTCGATCTTGGCGGCGCCCTTGATGCCGAACGCCTTGGCGATCTCCCGCTTGCCGACGGGTTCGGTCGCCTCCGCCACGAAGGCGAGGATCTGCTCGCGGGTGGGGAAGGGCGGGGGAGCGGCGGGTTCGGCCGCCTCTGCGCTGATGCGTGATGCCAAAAGGTGGTGCCGGACGGTTCTCGAAAAAGGCGTGCGCCCGCGATCGGGCACCGGACCGCTGATTCGGTCTCGTCACCGCAAGATGGGGTTCCGGCCGGTCCGCGGCAACGGTGGCCGTCGCGTCCTCAACAGGCGCGATCAGCCGGTGGACGCCGATTTGCGGATGCGGTCGACCGCGAGATCGACGTCGAAGGCCGGGTCCAGGATCTCGTCGAGGCCGAACGGGCAGGCGCGGGGCAGGGTCAGGTTCACCTGGCCTTCTCCGGGCGCAAGCTCCGGCGTCTCCGCCTGCTGGATCGCCAGCGTCCAGGCGCCGTCCATGCGCAGGCTCCCGGCCTGCGGCGGGTCGGCGCCCAGGGCGGCGAGCCTGGTCCGGCCGGCCTCGCGGCAGGCGAGGCTCGTGGCGTCGTCGGAGATGAGGGCCGCCTTGATCAGCTCGGCCAGGGCATCCCTGACCCGTTCGACGCTCGCTTTCATGGGCATCCGCTCCGCACCGTCGCCACCGTGGCAAGCGGGGTGCCAGACCGGTTCGCGGCGACGTGACATAATCGCCGATCTTCCCTCGCGAGGGGCCGGGTGTAGAACGCGTTCATGATCCCGGTCCTGACCCGCCACACCGAGGCCGTGCCGCTCTATGAGGCGGTGGTCGCCGAACTGCGCCTGCGCGGCTTCGCGGGCGACCTCACCGTGTCGGCCGCGGACCGCACGGTCTTTTCCACCGACAACTCGATCTATCAGGTCGAGCCGGGGGCCGTGGCCTTCCCGCGCTCGCGCGACGACCTCGTGCGCATCGCCAAGCTGCTGGACGACCCGCGCTTCACCGAGATCGTGATCCGCCCCCGCGGCGGGGCCACCGGCACCAACGGCCAGTCGCTCGGCCACGGCCTCGTGGTCGACACCTCGCGGCACATGAACCGCATCCTGGAGATCGACGTCGCGCGCCGCATCGTCCGGGTCGAGCCCGGGGTGGTGAAGGACCAGCTCAACCGGGCGCTGGCCGAGCACGGCCTGTTCTTCGCGCCCGAACTCTCGACCTCGAACCGCGCGACCATCGGGGGCATGATCTCCACCGATGCCTGCGGTCAGGGCTCCTGCCTCTACGGCAAGACCCGCGACCACGTCCTCGCGCTGACCTGCGTGCTCGCCGACGGCACGGTCTGGACGGCCGAGCCGCTGGACGCGGCCGGCCTCGAAGCCGCCCAGGCCCGCAACGACCGGGTCGGCGAGATCCACCGCACCGTCGATACGGTCGTCACCGAGAACGCAGCGCTGATCGCCGAGCGCTTCCCCAAGCTCAACCGCTGCCTCACCGGCTACGACCTCGCCCATCTGCGCGATGCGGACGGCCGGTTCGACCTCAAGAGCGTGATCTGCGGCTCGGAGGGCACCCTGGCGCTGATCGCCGAGGCGCGGCTCAACGTTCTGCCGATCCCCAAGGCGTCGGTGCTGGTGGCGCTCTCCTACGTGGATTTCGACGCCGCCCTGCGGGACGCCCAGGCGCTGCTGCCGTTCGGCGCGGCCTCGGTGGAGACCATCGATTCCACCGTCCTGGGCCTCGCCCGCAAGGACCCGATCTGGGCCGAGGTCCGCGCCTTCTTCCCGGACGATCCCGCCGGCCGGCCGGTCCACGGCATCAACCTGGTGGAATTCGTCGGCGACGACGCGGACGGCGTGGATGCCGCCCTGGCGCGGCTCACCACGGTGCTGGAGGCCGAGCGCGGGACCGACACCAAGCGCCTCGGCTTCACCATCGCCCGCGGCGACGCGATCGAAAAACTCTGGACCATGCGCAAGAAGGCGGTGGGCCTGCTCGGGGCTGCCAAGGGCGATGCGCGCCCGATCCCGTTCGTCGAGGATACCGCGGTGCCGCCGGAGCGGCTCGCCGACTTCATCGCGGAGTTCCGGGCGCTGCTCGACGCCAAGGGGCTGCGCTACGGCATGTTCGGCCATGTCGATGCCGGCGTGCTCCACGTCCGTCCGGCCATCGACCTGAAGGATCCGAACCAGAACGCCCTGATCCGCGAGGTGACCGAGGGCGTGGTCGCGCTCACCGCAAAGTATGGCGGGCTGCTCTGGGGCGAGCACGGCAAGGGATTCCGCTCCGAGTTCGTGCCCGCGACCTTCGGGCCGCTGATGCCGGCGCTCGAAGCGGTCAAGCGCGCCTTCGACCCGGGCGACCGGATGAATCCGGGCAAGATCGCCACGGCCCGGGGCGGCGCGCTCACCCGGATCGACGGCGTGCCCCGCCGGGGCGAGCAGGACCGGACGATCCCGCCGCCGGTCCGGCAGGATTTCGACGAGGCCCTGCACTGCAACGGCAACGGCGCCTGCTTCACCTTCGATCCGGACGACGCGATGTGCCCGTCCTGGAAGGCGACCCGGGAGCGCCGGCACTCGCCCAAGGGCCGCGCCTCGCTGATGCGCGAGTGGCTGCGCCTGGCGTCACAGGCGGGCATGGACCCCGCCGCGGAGCTGAAGCGCCAGCGCCCCGGCTGGTGGGCCGATGTTTTCGCGACCATGCGCAGCGGTTTCCGGCGCCGCTCCGAGGCCGATGACTTCTCCCACGCCGTGAAGGAGGCGATGGACGGCTGCCTCGCCTGCAAGTCCTGCACGGGATCGTGCCCGATCAAGGTGGACGTCCCGACCTTCCGGGCGAAGTTCCTGGCACTCTACCATGCCCGCTACGCCAGGCCCCTGAAAGACCACCTCGTGGCCGCGCTGGAGCCGCTCCTGCCGCTGGCCGCCCGGATGCCGCGCCTGAGCAACGCGGCCCTGGCCAACCCGCTCGCCCGGATGCTGCTGGCCAAGGCCGGCCTGGTCGGGATCCCGGCCCTGTCGCCGATCGACCTGACGGCGCGGCTCGCCGAACTCGGCGTCGCCACCGCGACCCCGGAGGTGCTGGCCCGTCTCCCCTCGGCGGAGCGCGCGCGCGCAGTGCTGCTGGTGCAGGATGCGTTCACCAGCCATTTCGAGGCGGCCTTGGTCGTCGATGCCTGCGCGCTCCTGGTCGCGCTCGGCTTCAAGCCGTGGCTCGTGCCCTACCGGCCGAACGGTAAGCCGCTGCACGTGCACGGCTTCCTGGCCCGGTTCGCCGCGGTGGCGCGGTCCAACGCCGCGATGCTGCGGGCGCTCGCGCGCTCGGGCGTGCCGCTCGTCGGCCTCGATCCGTCGATGACGCTGACCTACCGGTCCGAATACGCCCAGGCGCTCGGCGGCGACGACCTGCCCAAGGTCCAGATCCTGCAGGAATGGCTTGCCACGCAGCTCGACCGGATCGCGCCCCGGCCGGGCAACGCGACCCTGCAGCTGCTGCCCCACTGCACCGAGCGCACCAACGCCCCCGGCGCGGTCCGCGACTGGCAGGCGGTGTTCACCCATCTCGGGCTGCGGCTCGACGTGCTGCCCGCGGGCTGCTGCGGCATGGCCGGGACCTACGGCCACGAGGCGCGCAACCGCGCCACCTCGGAGGCGATCTACGGCTTGAGCTGGGCGCGCCACGTGGCCGAGGCCCCCGGCGGCAACCTTCTGGCGGACGGCTATTCCTGCCGGTCGCAGGCCAGGCTGATCGACGGCGTGAGGCTCCGCCACCCGTTCCAGGCCCTCCTCGACCATGTGCGGACGGGGGCCGCCGCCGCGCCGTTCCATCCCGAGCACGCCGCGGCGGCGGCGCGATGAAGGTCGCAATCCTCGGGGCCGGCGCGGTCGGCTGCTATTACGGGTTCCTGCTCGCGCGGGCCGGCCATGCGGTCACGCTGATCGGCCGCCCGGCCCTGGTCGAGGCGGTCGCGGCAAACGGGCTGGTGCTGGAGAGCGCGGCCGGGCGTGCCGCCGTGGCGGTTCCTGCGACGACGGCGAGCGATGGTGTCGCCGGGGCGGATCTGGTGCTCGTCTGCGTCAAGTCGGGCGACACGGAAGCGGCCGGGGCGACCATCGCGCCCCATCTCGGCCCCTCGGCGACGATCCTCAGCCTCCAGAACGGCGTCGACAACGCCGAGCGCCTGGGCGTCGTGCTCGGGCGGCCGGTGGTGCCGGTGGCGGTCTACGTCGCCACCGCGATGGTCGGGCCGGGGCAGGTGCGGCACAACGGCCGGGGCGACCTCGTGCTCGGCGCCTCGGCAGCCAGCGAAACCATCGCCGCCGCGCTCATCGCCGCCGGGATCCCGACCACCGTCTCGGAACGCGCCCTGGACGCGCTCTGGGGCAAGCTGATCCTGAACTGCGCCTACAACGCCCTGTCGGCCCTGACCCAGTTGCCCTACGGCCGCCTGGTGCAGGGTGAGGGCGTCGTCGCGGCGATGACCGATGTGGTGCAGGAATGCGTCGCGGTGGCGAACGCCGCGGGCGTGTCGGTACCCGACGACATCCTCGACACGGTGCTCGCCCTCAGCACCAGCATGGCCGACCAGCGCTCCTCCACCGCCCAGGACCTCGCCCGGGGCCGGCCGAGCGAGATCGACCACCTCAACGGTTATGTCGTTCGGAAGGGGGCTGCGCTCGGCATCCCGACGCCGGCGAACCGGATGCTCCACACGCTGGTCAAGCTGGCGGAAGCGCGAAGGTAAGGTTTGGCGGATCGTGCTGCCCACGTTCCGCTTGCCTCAGATCTTGGCGGTCGCCGCACTCTCCGCCCGCATGAGACGGTCGGTTCCTCGCAACTCGCCAAACAGAGTGAGGGCTACTGTTCGAGCGGAGAGCTACAGCTATTGTCAGGCGAAATCGACACGGCAATACTCATTTAAGCGCGGTGGAAAACCATTGACGCTTGGAGGGGGAATCGCATGAAAGTCGTGAGCCTGTTGTGCGGTTCAGCCGTCGGCGCGGCCGTGCTCTCGTTGGCGCTCACGGCGCGTGCTGCCGAATATCCGACGCCCAAAGAGGGCGACGCGACGATCAAGGACTTCACATTTCACACCGGCGAAGTCCTGCCGGAGATGCGCCTGCACTACACGACCGTTGGCGATCCGAACGGCGAACCCGTCGTCGTCGTGCATGGGACCACCGGTTCGGCATCCAGCATGCTGACGCCTGGCTTCGCGGGAGAGCTATTCGGGCCCGGCCAACCACTGGACGCGGCAAAGTACTATATCATCATCCCGGACGTGCTCGGCCATGGAAAGTCATCCAAGCCTTCCGATGGTCTGAAGACGAAGTTTCCACGGTATAACTATGACGATATGGTCGAGGCTCAGTACCGGCTTCTCAAAGAACACCTCGGACTCAACCACGTCCGCCTGATCATCGGCAACTCGATGGGGGGGATGCACGCCTGGATCTGGGGCGTGAAGCACCCGGAGTACATGGACGCTCTCGTTCCCATGGCGTCACAGCCGAGCGAAATGGCGAGCCGCAACTGGATGATGCGCCGGCTTCTAGTAGAGACCATCCGGCGCGACCCGGCCTATGCCAACGGGGAGTACTTGGTCCAGCCGCCCTCGGTGCGGGTTGCAAACGTGTTCTTCGCCCTCGGCACCAGTGGCGGCACGTTGGCTCTACAAAGACACGCACCGACGGGTGACTTGGCCGACAAACTCGTGGACGCACGCTTGGCGTCACCGTTCGCCGCCGATGCAAACGATTATGTCTATCAGTGGGAATCGTCTCGCGCCTACAATTGTTCTCCTGGCCTGGAGAAGATCGAAGCCGCGGTGCTGGCGATCAATGCCGCCGACGACGAGCGCAACCCGCCCGAGACGGGGATCATGGAGCGCGAGATAAAGCGCGTGAAGAACGCGCGCCTCTACGTGATCCCGGCCAGCGACGAGACCATGGGCCACGGCACCACGGGTTACGCCAAGTTCTACAAGCGGCAACTTCAGGATTTCCTGCAGGCCGCGCCGAAGAAGGCCATATAGGCCCTCCGCAGGCAGGATCCGACTGGGACCTACGATGCTTTCGGTGTGACGCCGGCCCGGGCTGTGGCGACCTCGAAAGGTCGAAGCCAAGCGATTCCAGGCCGCGGAAGGCGTGCAACACGTCCGGTCCCGCCCCTGCCGGATCACGCACTGGCCGCAGCATTCGCCTTGCGCGTCGCCGCAGCCTTCCTGGCCGAGGCCGAGCGCTGTTCCGGTGTCCGGCTCGCTGAGGCCTTGCCGCCTGTGTCGCCGCCCGTGTGGGCCGCCGGATGGCCGGTGGCTTTGCCGCGGCCCGAGCCGCCCGGCTTCTTGCCGCCGCCGTCGTCCTTGTTGACCGTGGCCCAGGCGCGGGATTCCGCTTCCTGCTCCGGCACGCCGCGCGCCTCGTAGGAGTCGGCGATGTGATCGGCCTTGCGCTTCTGCTTGTCGGTGTATTTCGCCTTGTCGCCCTGCGCCATCGCGTGTCTCCTCAAGCTCAGCCTACGCCGGTGGGACCGTCGAGGATGGCCCGCACGCGGCGGACCAGCTCCGTGCGCCGGTAAGGCTTGTTGAGAAGGTCAAACTCGGAACCGCCGATATCGGTTCGCTCCAGGCTCGCCTCCGCATAGCCCGTGGCCAGCAGGACCTTGAGCTTGGGCTGGCGGCGGCGCGCCTCGCGGGCGAGCAGCACGCCGTTCATGCCGCCCGGCATGATCAGGTCGGTGAACAGCAGATCGATCCGCTCGCTGGATTCCAGGATCTCCAGGGCCTCGCGGGCATTGCTGGCCATCAGCGTCGTGTAGCCGAAGTCCCGCAGGATGGTGCGGGCGAGTTCGGCGACGTCCTCGCGGTCGTCCACGATCAGGATCGTCTCGGTACCCTGCCGGTCCACCGCCCGATGCGAGACCTTGGACGGGGCGTGCGCGTCGCCGTCGGTCGCCGGGAAGGACAGGCGCACCGTCGTGCCGGCGCCGACCACGGACTCGATCTGGGCGGCGCCGCCGGACTGCTTGGCGAAGCCGTAGACCATCGACAGGCCGAGCCCGGTGCCCTTGCCCTCCTCCTTGGTGGTGAAGAACGGATCCATCACCCGGGCCAGAACCGCGGGCGGGATGCCGGTGCCGCTATCCCGGATCGCGATGCTGACGTAGCGGCCCGCGCGCAGCGGCCCGATCTCGCCGCTGGCCGTGACCGCGTTGTTCTCCGTGGTGATCCGGACGGTGCCGCCATCCGGCATGGCGTCCCGGGCGTTGATCAGCACGTTGAGGATCGCGACCTCGGCCTGCGTCGGGTCCACGCGGCAGTTCCAGAGGTCCCGGTCGAGATCCAGCTCGATCGTCACCGCCTCGCCCACCGAGCGGGCGACCATCTCGCGCATCCCCTCGATCAGCGTGTTGAGGTTGACGGCGCGCCCGTCCAGCCGCTGCTTGCGGGCGAAGGCCAGGAGCTGCTGCGTCAGGGTGGTCGCACGCTCGGCCGCCTGCCGGATGTTGTCGGTGGCGCGCCCGAGCCGGGCGCGGTCCGCATCGGGCTTCTCGAGCCCGGAGGCCAGGATGTCGACGTAGCCGACGATGACTTGCAGCAGGTTGTTGAAGTCGTGCGCGATGCCGCCGGTAAGCTGGCCCAACGCCTCCATCTTCTGCGCCTGGCCCAACGCCTCCTCGGCGTCGCGCCGGCGCGAGACATCGAGCTGCGAGCCGAAAAAATATACGAGCTCCCCGGCCGAATTGTACACCGGCGAGACGAACAGGGCGTTCCAGAAGCTCGAGCCGTTCTTGCGGTAGTTCAGGATCTCGGTGGCGAATTCGCGGCTCTCGGCGATCGCCGAGCGGATCTGATCGACGGTCTCGCGGTCGGTCTCCGGGCCCTGCAGGAACCGGCAATTGCGCCCAACCAGTTCCTCGGGCGTGTAGCCGGTCATCGCCAGGAAGGCGCGGTTGGCGAAGATGATCGGATTGTCCGGCTGGCGCGGATCGGTGACGATCATCGGCATCCGGGTGGTTTCCACCGCGGCGAAGAAGATGTCGCTCTTGGGGTCGGCGACATCGCTCGCCGCGCCGTCCCTGACGACTGCGCTCGGTCCGATCGGAGGTTTTTCAGGGGAATCGGACATGGCGCGCAGTCTTATTCGTTCCAATCGTGGACAGATGGGGATGCCGGCCCGGTGCCGGCAGCGGGCTGCGACTTTAGGAAGGCACGCGGCGTTGTCGACCGTCACGCCACGTCGGCGTTGTCGCGCTTGGCGTGGGTCAGGCCGCCACCGGCCGGGCCGGGCCGGGGAGGGCCCGGGCGGGTGCGGACGCGACCTGTGCGGGCGCCGGCTCACGGCAGGCACTCGTGACCGCCGAGAGCGCCTCGTTCAACGAGGTGACCAGGAAGTCCGCCGAGGTCGCCCGGCGCAGGCGATCCAGTGTCGCCGGATCGCGCTCGCGCCAGAAACCCACCAGGATACGCACGCCCGGCACCGCGGCACGGGCCTGCCGCACCGTGAACCGGATCTGCGACAGGCTGACCGGCTCCAGATAGGAGAAGCAGATCAGCGCGAGGCCGCCCGGGTTGTCGGGGCGTTCCCCAGCGCGGATCGCGGCCATCGACAGGGTCTGCGAGGCGAGCCCGTGCCGGGCCAGGATCTGGCTGAGCATGAGGGTGGCCGCCTCGTCGAACGGGCCACGGCTCGACACGCAGAGGACCGGCGTCTCGCTGCGCCAGGCCGGCGCGAGATCCTCGCGGGCCAGCACGATGCCGGCGATCTGACGGTCTGGCCCTGCGGCGGCCAGCGCGGCCGCGGTCTCGGTGTCGGACGCGCGCGGCGCGCCCCGCCAGGTGCGCCGTGCCACCGGGGCGGTGCCGAGCCGCGCCACGACGGTTCGGATCGCGGCGCCGACCGCATCCTGTCGGGTGCGGTCCAGGGTGCCGCGTGAGAGGTCCTCCTGCGCGAGCAGAAGCCCGGCCAGCGCGACCTCGTCATAATAGGTGACCAGCGCGCGCTCCTTGAGGAACTGCCAGCCCTGGTCGATCGCCTCGGCCGGGTCGTTCGCCAGCATGCGCTGGTAGAAGATCTCCGGCGGCGCGAGCGCCGGCCGGTCGCCGAGCAGCACATCGAGATACCAGAGGCGCTCCACGTGCCGGCCGAGCACCACCAGGCAGACGGTGAGCGGGGTGGCCAGCACCAGACCGATCGGTCCCCACAGGAAGGTCCAGATCGTCGCCGCCAGGATCACGGCGATCGGCGACAGGCCGGTGGAGTGGCCGTAGAGCAGCGGCTCGATCACGTGGCCGGCAATCGGCTCCACCACCAGGAACAGGGCCGCGGTGGCGATCACCATGCTCCAGCCGGGATCGACCGCCGCGGCGAGGATCAGCGGCAGCAGGGCGCTGATCGCGGCGCCGATATACGGCACGAACCGCAGGATCGCCGCGAGCACGCCGAACAGCGTCGGGCTCGGCACGCCGATCAGCCACAGGCCGACGCCGATCACCACCCCGAAGGCGATGTTGAGGGCGAGCTGAGCCAGGAAGAACCGGCTGAGCCGGCTGGTCGCGTCGTCGATCGCCGCCGTCACCCGGCGCAGGTCTCCGGAGCCGCCCGCCAGCCGGATCGCCCGGTTCCGAAGGTCCTCGCGCTGGAGCAGGATGAAGATCGTGAAGATCAGGATCAGCCCGGTGGTGGCCAGCGGGTGCAGGATCGGGCCCGCGAAGGTCTGGAACGTCTCGACGACGCTCGCCCGGGCGGGGGTGATTTCTACGGTGAGCGGGTGCGTGCGCGTTCCCGGCTCGCCCTTGACCTCGATGGCGCCGGGCGGCTGGAGCGTGGCGCTCAGGTCCTGGACCATGTCGACCATGCGCGACAGCGTCCCGGCCCCGTCGGTCGCGCCGCGCAGGTCCTTGATCTTGTCGCGCATCACCAGCGTGTAGCGCGGCAGGTCCGACGCCAGCTGCGAGGCCTCGCTGGCGATCAGGCTGCCGATCCCGAACAGGCCGCCGAACACGATCACCACCACCAGGAGCACCGCCGCCGCCCGCGGCACGCGGATCCGGCGGAGGATGCGGACCGCCGGCACCAGGACGAAGCTCAGGAGGATCGCCAGCGTCACCGGCACCAGGATCTCGCGCCCGAGATACAGGGCCGCCATGATCGCCACGACGAGGAGGGTGGAGGCCAGCGCGACGATGACCGGCAAGCCCTGCTTGAGGCGCTGGGCGGTGACGGGATCCTCGCTCACAAAGACGCTCCACTCATATCGAATTCAGGGACGATGCCGCCCCGCGACGGCGGAGCGGTTCGGGTCAGGGAGCCTGCCGTGGCGGGCGGCCTTCAGCCGGCTTGTGCGGTCTCGCCCAGCGCGGCGCTGATCTGGCTGAGCAGCTTGGAGAAATCCACGGGCTTGGGATGGTAGTCGTCGCACCCCGCCTGGATGGCCTTGTCCCGGTCCCCGGACATCGCGTGCGCGGTGAGCGCGATGATCGGGATCGCCCGCGTGTCGGATCCGGATTTCAGGGCGCGCGCCGCCGACCAGCCGTCGAGGACCGGCAGGTTCATGTCGAGCAGGATCACGTCGGGCTGGCCCGACCGGGCCTGCTGCACGCCGGCCTCGCCGTCATGCGCCAGGATCACCTCGTAGCCGCGGCGCTTGAGGCGGCGGGACAGGAAGTCCCAGATCTCTTCATGGTCCTCGACCAACAGTATCTTCGCCATCAGAACTCGAATCCCCGGGTCGCGTCGCGCCGGCTGGCACCCCAACGCGCGGCAACGCACAAACGCCCAACGTCCCTGCCGCGATTCCGGTCCCTCCGGAAGTGGGCACCCGCGCAGAGGGCGCAACTCGGATCCGGATGTCTCATTGGGGCCACCCGTCCCGGGCTCGGGGCGATCCCGCAACCGCCACCGTCGCGGCGCTGCACGATTGACCCGGACCTCAGGCAGGACGAAGCGTATCGCCGCGCAAATCACGGATCCTGGGAGGGTGCGGCATGGCCGACACGCCGGACATCGAGTTCTACCACGCCCCCAATACCCGCTCGACCGGCGTGCGCGTGCTGCTGGAGGAACTCGGCGCCCCGCATCGCCTGCACGTGCTCAACATGCGGGCCGGCGAACATCTCGGGGATGCCTATCGCGCCATCAACCCGATGGCCAAGGTGCCGGCGATCCGCACCCGCGACGCGCTCGTGACCGAGCAGGCGGCGGTTTACCTGTATCTGGCCGACCTGTTTCCCGAGGCCGGCCTCGCCCCGTCACTCACCGATCCCACCCGGGGGACGTATCTGCGCTGGATGGTGTTCTACGGCTCGTGCTTCGAGCCCGCGGTGATCGACCGCCATCTCAAGCGCGAGCCCGGGCCGCGCGCCATGTCGGCCTATGCCGACTACGACAGCGTGATCGCCCGCGTCGCCGAAGCGCTGAAGCCGGGGCCGTACCTGCTCGGCGACCGCTTCAGCGCCGCCGATATCCTTTGGGGCAGCGCACTCGGCTGGACGATGGGCTTCGGGCTGGTCGCGCCCGATCCGGTGCTGTCGGCCTATGTCGACCGGATCCGGGCCCGCCCGGCCTTCCGGAACGTGGCCGCCGCGGATGCGCGGCTCGCACAGGAGCACGAGGCGGCCGCGGCGGCCACGTCCTGAGCCACGATCAGGCATCCTCGCTCGCGTCCCAGATGCCGGTGCGCGTGAGTTGCGGTGCCGGCTCGGGGGCGCTCCACCGGAGGGGAACCGCCGCCCGGCGCCGCCAGCCGGCCGTCATCGTGAACGCCCAGGATCGCTGCGCGCCCAGGAGACCCGCGGCGTCGGTGCCGGTCCAGTCGATCGCGGTGCGGCCCTGGAGGACCAGAAGGTCGCCACTGGTGAAGTCGAGGAACAGCAGCGCCGCACGCGGCTCGCCGACCAGGTTGCCCAGCGTGTTGAAGTAGCGGTTTCCGGAGAAGTCCGGGACCGTCAGCACGTCGCCGCGGCGCCGGACGAAGCCCGGCCGCCCGCCCCGATGCGAGATGTCGGCGCCGCCGTCCCGGAGCCCGTCCCGCGCCCGGGTCGCCACGAACAGCGTGTCCGCGGCGTCGATCAGCGCGCCGGCTTCCGCGTCCAGGGCCGACAGGATCTCGGTCGGCCCCGGCTGGCGCGGCACCGGCTCGACGTCCCGCCGCTGGATGTATTGCGGGCAATTGCCGAAGCTCTGGTCGATCGCCACGGTCAGGCCGTCCCGGTCGCGGCGCACGATGCGGCCGTTGGCACGGTTGCGCCGCCGGGTCGCCAGATCGATGCCCAGGATGCCGGCTTCCGCGCCCGGTATCAGGAACCGGGCCGCAGGGTCGGCCGGGTCGAGCGCTGCCGAGATGGCGAGATGGGTCGCGTCCGGGCTGTGCACGAAGCCGGGCGCACCCGTCAGCAGGGTCGCCACCGGCGCGCCGCTCGCATCTGCGGTCGCGACCAGGAGATAGGGCAGCCCCGCGAAGAAGCCGCGGTGCTGGTCCGGCATGAACGACCGGATCGCCGGGGTCTCGCCGAGGACGTGGCCGGCCCGCGCCTGGGCGATCGCCTCATCCGCATGGAAAGTCGCCATGGCATGCCTCACGCTTGTTCCGGGATGGGAGAGGCCGGCATCGGGACGAAGCCCGGCAGGGCCTCGATCCGGGCGATCCAGGCTCGTACGGCCGGATAGGGCGCGAGCGAGACGCCGCCTTCGGGGGCATGGGCGACGTAGGAGTAGCAGGCGATGTCGGCCAGCGTCGCCCGGTCGGCGGCGAGGTGCCGGCGATCGGCCAGGTGCCCGTCCATGAAGCCGAGGATCCGCGCGGCGGTCGCGTGCACGGTCGCGCGGTCGGCCAGGGCACCGAACACCACCATCAGCCGGGCCAGGGCCGGCCCGGTGCGTACCTCCCCGGACGCGATCGAGAGCCAGCGCTGGACCTCGGCCGCGCCGAGCGGATCGGCCGGCATCCAGCCGCCATCCGGCGCGTAGCGCGCGGCCAGGTAGACCAGAATCGCGTTGCTGTCCGGGATCGCGGCCGCGCCGTCGGTCAGGACCGGGATCTGGCCGAGCGGGTTGAGGCGCCGGAAATCGGCCGCTGCGCGCTGCTCGGCGCTCGCCACCGCGACGAACCGATAGGGCAGCCCCAGCAGCGACAGGAACAGTTCCGCGCGGTGCGAATGGCCCGAGAGTCGCAGGCCGTAGAGGGTCAGGTCGGGTTCGGACATCGTCGGGGTCTCCAGCAACGACCCGACTATCGCTCTTGCATGCGCCGCCGAAAATCCGGAGTGTTCGACACTCAGAATTTCAGGATCTGAAACAATCGATGGACCGGCTGGACGAACTCGCCCTCTTCGTCGCGATCATCGATGCCGGCAGTCTCGCCGGGGCAGCCCGGCGGTCGCGCCGTTCGGCGGCTGCCGCGACCCGGGCGCTCTCGAGCCTGGAGGCCCGGGCCGGCGCCCGTCTGGTGGAGCGCACCACCCGCCGCCTCGCACCGACTCCGGCGGGCCTCGATCTGGCCGAACGGGCACGCGGCCTGCTGGCGGGTTACGAGGCCGCCGTCTCGGGGGCGGCCGGCGATGCGGTGCGCGGTCTCGTGCGAGTCACGGCGCCGGTGCTGTTCGGGCGCAAGCACGTGGCGCCGGTCGTGTCGGGCTTCCTGGACGTCTACCCGGAGGCGCAGGTCGAACTGGTTCTGGCCGACCGCAACCTCGACCTCGTGGAAGAGGGGATCGATGTCGCCCTCCGGATCGGGCAGCTTGCGGAATCGCGCCTCGTCGCGCGCCGGCTCGGGCAGGTGCGCCAGGTCGTCGTCGCCAGCCCGGCCTATCTCGCCGTCCGGGGCACGCCCCGGACGCCCACCGACCTGAGCGCGCACGACACCATCGTGGGCCTGATCCACGCGGGCGTTCGCGAATGGCGCTTCGGTGCCAACCGGGTGCGCCTCGCCCCGCGGCTCATCGTCAACGAGGTCGAGGCGGCGCTGATCGCGGCCCGGGGCGGACGCGGTATCGCGCGGGTGTTGTCCTACCAGGCCGCCGAAGAGATCGCGGACGGTCGGCTCGTGCGCCTGCTCGCGGCCCATGAGCCGGCACCGGTACCGGTGCAACTCGTGACCCTCAGCCAGGGCCTCCGGCCCGCCCGGGTGAACGCCTTCCTCGACTACGCTGCGGAGTCCCTGAGGACATTGCCGGTCCTCCAATGCCTGAAAACGGGGACATGATCGAACTTCCGTCACCGGATTTGGTCGTAGACTGGTTTCCAAGTCGCCGCTGGCTATAGCCACGGCCGGACTCTTGCTGAGGGTTGTCCGGAAGCCCGATCCGCGTGCAGTCGGGCTCCCGCCGCCGGGTCAGCCGGGCCGGCGCCCCGTTGCGCGACCAGGGAACCGGCCAGCCCATGCGTCTGCTCACTCCGCTCCTCGCCGTGCTGCTCGCGGTCCTCCCCCCGGCGGCCCAGGCCGAACCGCTGACCGGCACCCTCAAGAAGATCAAGGACAACAACCGGCTGGTGCTCGGCGTGCGCGATAGCTCGCCGCCGTTCAGCTACCTGGACCAGAACCAGAAAGTGGTCGGCTTCGCGGTCGATATCTGCCGCAAGATCGCCGACGCCGTGAAGCGCGAGTTGAAGATGCCGGGGCTCGAGGTCGCGATGGAGTTCGTGAACTCATCCTCCCGCATTCCGCTGATGACCAACAACACCACCGATCTCGAATGCGGCACCACCACCAACAATTCCGAGCGCAAGAAGCAGGTCGACTTCACCAACACCCACTTCCTCACCGCGACCCGGTTCATCGCCCGGAAGGACCAGAAGATCGGGAGCCTGGAGGATCTGCGCGGCAAGGTGGTCTCGTCGGTGGCCGGCTCGACCAACATCCTGATGCTGATCAAGGCGAACAACGAACGTAAGCTCGGCATCACGGTGATCGCCGCCAAGGATGTGCCGGAGGCCTTCCTGATGCTCGAGACCGGGCGGGCGGCGGCCTTCGTGATGGACGACGTGCAGCTCAGCGTCGTGGGAGCCCAGTCGAAGGATCCGTCCGCCTACGCGATCAGCCAGGAGACCCTGTCCAACCCGGAACCCTACGGCATCATGCTCCGCCGGGACGATCCGGCCTTCAAGGCGGTGGTCGACCGGGCGACCGCGGATCTCTACCGCAGCCCCGAGATCATGACGATCTAGGAGACGTGGTTCCTCAAGCCGGTGCCGCCGCGGGGCCTGAACTACAACGTGCCGTTGTCGTCGGCTCTGCGCTGGGCGTTTGAGCATCCGAGCGACAATTCGGATCCGGCCTTCTACGCGCACTGATCCGGGTGGGTTTCGCTCCGGCCGCGGAGATGCGATGCCGCGTTCAGATCCGCCTGCCCCGCGAAGCCCCCCATGCTCGACCGCCAAGAGCCGGCCCTCACGCCGTCAGCGACCCGCGCGCCGGAGCCTGCAGCCGCCTCGATCCCGCGCCTGATCGTCGTCCTGGCCTGCGCGGGCTTCGGCAGCACCTTCGCGCTGCGCTCGGTCGAGCCCCTGGTCGGCGTGCTGGCGCGGGATCTCGGCAGCGACACCCACACGGTGGCGCTGCTCTCCACCGCCTTCGCGCTGCCCTACGCCTTCATCCAGCCGGTGCTCGGCCCGGTGGGCGATGCGTTGGGCAAGGAGCGGGTGATGAGCGTCTGCCTGGCGGTGCTCGCCGGCGCCCTCGTCCTGTGCAGCCTCGCCCCCGATATCGGCAGCCTGTTCGGCCTGCGGATGCTGGCGGGGGCAGCCGCCGGCGGCTGCATCCCGTTGTCGCTCGCGCTGCTCGGGGACCGGGTGCCCATGGACCGGCGCCAGGTGGCGATCGGGCGCTTCCTCGTGGCGGCGATCCTCGGGCAGCTCACCGGCTCGACCTTCGCGGGCCTGATCGAGGCGGTGATCGGCTGGCGCGGCGTGTTCGCCATCACGGCTCTGGTCGCCGCCGTCGCGTGCGCCGCGACGGTGTTCGGCTTCGACCGCACCGGCAGCCTCCCGGCCCGCCGCCCCGCCTTCCGGCAGGCGGTGCGGCGCTACCTCACCATCCTGGCCAATCCGCGGGCCCGGATCCTGTTCTCGGCGGTGTTCGTCGAGGCGATCGCGATCTTCGGGGTGTTCCCCCATCTCGCCCCGCTGATCGAGGCCCGCGGCGAGGGCGGCCCGCGCGAGGCCGGCCTGGTGCTCGCGGGCTTCGCCATCGGCGGCCTGCTCTATTCGGCCCTGGTCGGTCTGCTGGTGCGGCTGCTCGGCATGCCCCGGATGCTGATCGGCGGCGGCCTGATCTGCAGCGCCTCGCTCACCGTGGTCGGGCTGGCCGGAAGCTGGCAGGTGGACTGTGCCGCCCTGACCGCAATGGGCCTCGGCTTCTACATGCTGCACAACACCTTCCAGACGCAGGTGACCGAGGTGGCGCCCACGGCCCGCGCCTCCGCGGTGGCCCTGCACGCGTTCTCGTTCTTCTGCGGGCAGGCGCTCGGCGTCGCGGTGCTGGGTCAGGCCCTGATGCAGCTGGGGCAGTTCGGGGCGCTCGCGGCCTGCGCGGTCACGATCCTGGGGCTCGGGATCGCCACGGCCGTGGCCCTGCAGCGGCCTGGCCCCAAGATCGCCTTCTCGGATTGACCGGTCCGGTCAGGGGCGGGCCATCGCCAGCGCCTTGAGATCGAAGCCGGGATCGGCCGCCTGCTCCGGGGTGAGCGGCGTCCCCGCCGCCAGCAGGCGCCGGGCGATCATGTGGTCGGCCGCCCGGTCGACGGATTCGACCGCGCTCAGCGAACCGTCCCGGAAGCGGAACACCGAGAACGCCGCACCGGAGCCCCGCACCACGCTGGAATCGCCGGGCCCGGACAGGCCGGCGATCTGGAGCTTGTGCGGACCCTGGTCGCTCCAGAACCACGGCAGCGCCCCGTAGGCCGCCGGCTTTCCATTGAGCAGCGCGGCGAGGCAGCGGCCCTGGTCGATCGCGTTCTGCACCGACTCGATCCGCACCGTGCCGTCGGGGCTGAGCCCGCGCGCGAACGGGCTCGGGAAGCGGGCGCAGTCGCCGATCGCCGAGATCGCGGGATCGGGCGTCGCCAGGAACGCGTCGACCCGCACGCCGTCCTCGGCCGGGAGGCCGGCCTCCGCCGCCAGCTCCCGGTTCGGCAGCACGCCGATGCCGATCAGGACGACGTCGGCGGGAAGCTCCCGTCCGTCCGCCAGCACGATGCCGGTGGCGCGGCCGTCGCGACCGGTGATCGCGGTCACGCCGGCCCCGAACGCGAAACGCACGCCCCACGCCTCGTGGGCGGCACGGAAGAACCCCGCGATCTCCGGCGAGATCGCCCGGGCCATCGGCCGGTCGGCCGCCTCGACCACGGTGACCGACAGGCCCCGGGCGGCGGCCACCGCGGCGAATTCCAGGCCGATGAAGCCGGCGCCGATCACGACGATCGCCCGGGCGGAATCGAGCGACGCCCGGAGCGCGTCGGCGTCTTCGAGGCCGCGCAGCTGGCGCACGTTCGGGGCGTCGGCTCCCGGGACCGGCAGCGGCCGGTTGCGGGCGCCGGTGGCCAGCACGAGGTGGTCGTAGGCGAGGCTCTGGCCGTCCGAGAGAAGCAGGCGCCGTCCGGCCCGGTCGATCCCGACGGCGCGGAGGCCGGGGCGGTGGGCGATGGCATGCTCGGCGAAGAAGCCGGGCTGGCGCAGGAACAGGCCCTCGGCGTCGGTCTTGCCGGCGAGGTACGCCTTCGACAGGGGCGGGCGCTGGTAGGGCAGGGCGGTCTCGTCGCCCACGAGGGTGATCGGATCCCGGAATCCGCCCTCGCGCAGGGAGGCGGCCAGCTGGAACCCGGCTTGGCCTGAGCCGGCGACGACGATGCCGGCCGCGCTCACGCCTTGGCCCCGGTCACTTCGGGCAGCGTCACGCCCGGCAGCATGCGCGCACCGTCGCTCATCAGGTACGACCAGACCGCGGAGGCCGCCGGGCCCAGCACCTTGTCGGCCCGGCGCACCGCGTACCAGTCCCGACGGATCGGCAGGCCCTTGACGTCGAGGAGCGCGAGCCGGCCGCTCTCGACCTCGGCCGCCACGGAATGGACCGACAGGAGCGCGATCCCGAGCCCCGCCATCACGGATTGCTTGATGGTCTCGTTGGAGCCGGTGTCGATGTCGAGCAAGGCGCGCTTGACCAGGATGCCGCTCATGAACTCCTCGAAGACCGTGCGCGTGCCGGAGCCCTCTTCGCGGAAGAAGAACGGCTGGTCGGCCAGGTCTTCGCGCGACAGCCCGGTCCGGCCGGCCAACGGGTGGCTGGGAGGCGCCACCAGGACCAGCGGGTGTGGACCGAACGTCGCCGCCTCGATCGGGAAGTCCCGGGGCGGGCGGCCCATCACGGCGAAGTCGATCTCGTAGCCGCGCAGGGCCTCGACGGTCTGGCCCCGGTTGCGGACCGAGAGGCTGATCTCGACCCCGGGATGCTGCTTGACGAAGCCCGCGATCACCTGGGGGGCGAAATATTTGGCCGTCGAGACGACACCCAGCGCAACGCGCCCGCCCTCCGCGCCGCGCAGGGTCCGCAGGCGGTCGGTGCAGGTCTCCAGCACGGTGTTGATGCTGTCGATCGCCCAGAGCATCTCGCGCCCGGCATCGGTGGGCTTGAGCCCCCCCGGCGTCCGGTCGAACAGCAGCAGCCCGGCCTCCTCCTCCAGCTGGCGGATGCGCGCGTAGAGGGCGGCCGAGGTGACGTTCAGCTCCTGGGCCGCCCGGGTCATGGTTCCCAGGCGGGCCACCGCCGCCACCGCCTGGAGCTGCTTGAGAGAGAGGTTGCGCATGGCGGAGGTCTCGTTTTTTTTGTCCTATGACACAAGATCCCCCAGAAATCTTGAGCGTGGCGTCCTCGGTTCTTGTCGATCGGGGCGCGCCGCCCGCTATCATGGTGGTAGAGGGGTCGCTACAGACCGGCGCGGAACGCGCGATCCCGGCGGGCGGGATTTCAGCAGGAGAGACAGGCCGATGGCAATTTCAGCAGCGATCGGGACGCCTCTCGAAACCTGCCTGGCGCAGGCGGTCGAGGCCAACCCGGCCTTGAAGGATGCCGCCGCGGTGATCCGTGCGATCGCGGGCTCGGCGGTGGAGATCAGCGCGCTGATCGGGCGCGGCGCACTTGGCGGCGACCTCGCGGCGGCGGGCGAGCACAACAGCGACGGCGACGTGCAGAAGGCGCTCGACGTGATCGCGCACGAAAGCGTGACCGCCGCCCTGCAGGGCGCTCCTGTTGCCGAAGTCGCCTCCGAGGAGGCCGAGGAGGTGATGCGGTTGAACCCGGACGCGCCGCTGGCCGTGGCGATCGACCCGCTCGACGGCTCGTCCAACATCGGCGTCAACATGGCGGTGGGGATGATCTTCGGCATCCGCCCGTCGATCAAGGACCCGGCCAACCCGCTGGCCTCGTTCACCACCCCGGGCACCGCCCAGATCGCTGCCGGCTTCGTGACCTACGGCCCGGCCACCGCGCTGATCCTGACGCTCGGCGACGGCACCCAATCCTACGTGCTCGACCGGGAGGAGGGCGCGTTCCGCCTGACCAGCCCGGCCATGTCGGTTCCGGCCTCGGCCAAGGAATTCGCCATCAACGCCTCCAACGTCCGGCACTGGGACGCCCCCGTGAAGGCCTATATCGAGGATTGCCAGCGTGGCACCGAGGGACCGCGCGACAAGGACTACAACATGCGCTGGCTCGCCTCCCTGGTGGCCGACATCCAGCGCGTGCTGACCCGCGGCGGCGTGTTCCTGTATCCGGGCGACGCCCGCAAGAACTACGCCCGCGGCCGCCTGCGGCTGCTCTACGAGGTCGCCCCGGTGGCGATGCTGGTCGAGCAGGCCGGGGGCGCCGCCTCGGACGGCCAGACCCGCATCCTCAACCTGGTGGCCACCGGGATCCACGAGCGCGCGCCCCTGGTCTGCGGCTCGACCGAAGAGGTCGCGTGCGTGGCCGCCTATTATGCGGGCGGCAAGCCCGATGCCGGCCGCTCGCCGCTGTTCGGCCAGCGCGGATTGATGCGGTCGTAATCGCAACGCGAAGTACAAGAGCATGTCGGCGCGGCACCCCATCATCTCGGTGACCGGCTCCTCAGGAGCCGGCACGACCTCGGTGCGCAACACCTTCGAGCAGATCTTCCGCCGGGAGGACGTGCGCGCCGTGTTCATCGAGGGCGACGGGTTCCACGCCTACGACCGGGACACGATGCGGGCCATGATGGCGCGCGAGCCGACGCTGTCGCATTTCGCGCCCCGGGCGAACCTGCTGCCGGAGCTGGAGGCGGTGTTCCGCAGCTACGCCGAGAACGGTACCGGCCAGACCCGGCACTACGCCCACGACCAGCACGACGCCCGGGCCTACGGCATCCCGGAGGGCAGCTTCTCGGATTGGGAGGCGTTCCCGCCGGATTCCGACCTGCTGTTCTACGAGGGCCTGCACGGCTGCGTGGCCGACCCGGACGTGGACATCGCCCGCTACGCCGACCTGAAGATCGGCGTGGTGCCGGTGATCAACCTCGAATGGATCCAGAAGCTGCACCGGGACCGCTCGTTCCGCGGCTATTCCACGGATGCCGTCACCGACGTGATCCTGCGGCGGATGCCCGACTACGTGCAGACCATCTGCCCGCAATTCTCGTTCACGGACATCAACTTCCAGCGGGTGCCGACCGTCGACACCTCGAACCCGTTCATCGCCCGCTGGATCCCCACCGCCGACGAGTCGCTGGTGGTGATCCGGTTCAAGGACCCGAAGGGGATCGATTTCTCGTATCTGGTGTCCATGATCCACGACAGCTTCATGAGCCGTGCCAATTCCATCGTGATCCCGGGCGGCAAGCTCGACCTCGCCATGCAGCTGATTCTGACGCCGATGATCATGCAGCTCGTGGAACGCCGCCGCCGCCTGGCGTGATTCCATAGGGATCGGACGAAGCCTTTGAACCAAGCAAGACCATCGATCCCATACGGCCCCTCATCCTGAGGTGCTGCGCAGCAGCCGCGAAGGTGCCCTCCAGCCGGCCACGGGATTTCTTGAGGGCTCCTTCGAGGCCTCCGCTCTGCTCCGGTACCTCAGGATGAGGGACAGTGTGGGATCGGCCCGTGGGCCGAAGATTGTCTGAGCCAAACCGCAGTCGAAAGATCCATGATGCTGCCTCCCGTCATCGCCCCGTCGATCCTCTCGGCCGACTTCGCCCGCCTCGCCGAGGAGACCTGTGCCGTGGACGCGGCCGGGGCCGACTGGATCCATCTCGACGTGATGGACGGCCATTTCGTGCCCAACATCACCTTCGGCCCTCCAGTGGTGAAGGCACTGCGCCCGCACACGCAAAAGTTCTTCGACGTGCACCTGATGATCGCGCCGGCCGACCCGTATCTCGCGGCCTTCGCCGACGCCGGCGCCGACGGGATCACGGTCCATGCCGAGGCCGGGCCGCATATCCACCGCTCGCTCCAGACCATCCGCGATCTCGGCAAGCGCGCCGGCGTGGCGATCAACCCCGGCACCCCCGCCGCGATGGTCGAGCCGGTGCTCGACATCGTGGATCTCGTGCTGGTGATGACGGTCAATCCGGGCTTCGGCGGCCAGACGTTCCTGCGGAGCAGCATGGAGAGCGTGGCGCGGGTGCGGGCCATGGTGGCCGGCCGCGACATCCGCATCCAGGTCGACGGCGGCATCGACGCCGAGACCGTGAAGGCGGCAAGCCGCGCCGGCGCCGACACGTTCGTGGCCGGCAATGCGGTCTTCAGCGGAGGTCCAGACGCCTACGCGGAGCGCATCGCGGCGATCCGGGCCGGCGCGGAGGGCGCCTCCGGTCGCGACCTCTCGTGCTGAGGGCGCTGATCTTCGATGTCGACGGCACGCTCGCCGAGACCGAGGACCTGCACCGGCAGGCGTTCAACCGCGCCTTCGCGGACCTGGATCTGCCCTGGCGCTGGGACCCGGCGCTCTACGCCGACCTGCTCACCGTGATGGGCGGCAAGGAACGGCTCACCCACTACATCGACACGCACCACCCGGGCGAGGCGGCTTCGCTGCACGCCCGGGCGCCTGAGATCCACGCCCGCAAGACGATCGCGTATGGCGGCCTCGTCACCGGGGACGGCCTGCCCCTGCGCCCGGGGATCGCCCGGCTGGTCGGCGAGGCCCGGAACGCCGGCCTGCGCCTGGCTATCGCCACCACCACCAGCCGGCCCAACGTCGATCGGCTGCTGGCGGCGAACTTCGGGCTGGACGACACGCCCTTCGACGTGATCGCGGCCGGCGACGAGGCCGCGCGCAAGAAGCCCGCCCCGGACGTGTTCCAACTGGCTCTGGACCGCCTCGGTGTCCCGGCCGTGCAGGCCGTGGCGTTCGAGGATTCCGCCCCCGGCATCGCCTCGGCCCGCGCCGCCGGCCTGCCGGTCCTGGCGACCCGCAGCCGCTACACCGACAGCCACAGCCTCGACGGCGCCTTCTCGGCGGTCTCCGATCTCGGCGAGCCCGGCCGCCCGCACCGGCACATCGCCGGGCTCGAATGGCCGGGCGACGTGGTGACGTTGGGCGCTTTGCAGGATTGGCACGCGGGCGTGCGCTGAGGCGGCTGCGTCCCACGCGGCTGACGCGATCGATATTTTACCTCCGGGGCCCGGCGCATCGCCGAGGAACAGCGCCGGGCGGCGATGCACCAGATGGCCGACGCGTTCGAGCGGGCGACCAGCGGGATCGTCGCCACGGTCTCGGCGTCGGCCTGCGCCTTGCAGGCCACGGCGCAGACCCTGGCGACGACGGCGGCCAAGACGGCGGAACGGTCTACCACGGTCGCGGCCGCCTCCGAGCAGGCGGCATCCAATGTCGGCACCGTGGCGGCCGCCGCCGAGGAGCTGGGCGCCTCGGTGCAGGAGATCGGACGGCGGGTCGCCGCCTCGGCGGATCTGGCACGGACCGCGGTGGGCGAAGCGGACCAGACCGCCGCGCTCGTGACCGCCCTGACCGCAAGCGTGGCCAAGATCGGCGAAGTGGTCGGGCTGATCTCGGGCATCACGGCACAGACCAACCTGCTGGCGCTCAACGCCACCATCGAGGCGGCCCGCGCCGGCGAGGCGGTGCGCGGCTTCGCGGTGGTGGCCTCGGAGGGCAAGGCGCTGGCCGACCAGACCGCAAAGGCCACCGGTGAGATCGGCCAGCAGATCGGTGAGGTCCAGGGTGTTACGGGCGAGGCCGCCACGGCGATCGGGCAGATCGGCGGCCGCATCCGGGAATTCAGCACCGTGTCCGCCTCGATCGCGGCGGCGGTGGAGCAGCAGGATGCGGCGACCCGGGAGATCCGTCCACAATGTCGGTCCGGCGGCCTCCGGCACCGGGGTGGTAACCCGCACCATCACGGGGTGTGGCCGGGGCGGCGGAGAAGACCGGCGCGGCGGCGGCCGAGGTTCTGACCTCGGCCTTCGAGCTGTCGCACCAGTCGGAGCGGCTGACCGCCGCGGTCGGGCGGTTCCTGGCCACGGTCCGGGCGGCGTGAGGCGGGATCGTTCGACGCTCGCGATCCGTAATTCAACGCGCTCGCCGATGCCGACTAGGGATCCACTCCGGCGGCGAGCGCTCTAGCGCCGCCGCCCCTCAGGCCGTCCCTTGGCCTCGGTCGCGAACAGCATCGAACCGGCCACCGCGCCGAGCAGCGTGGCGATCCCGAGCTTGAGCCAGCGGCGGTCGTCGGTCGGGGGCGTCGTCGCTGTCCTGCTGTGTTCGGTCCGGCGCGGCATCGGGTTTCCAGCTGACATGTCCCGCGCCAACGCCCGGCGCGGGCGATCTTTCCGCGGTCGCGACGATCGGGTGGCGCGTTGCTTCGTCGGAAGCCGGCGGCCTATAACGCGGCGACCTCACAGCCGCGACGGCGGGGTCCCGGACGCCCGCCCTCGCCAACGAACAAAGTCTCACGCAACATGGCAGGCCATTCGCAGTTCAAGAACATCATGCACCGGAAGGGCCGGGTGGACGCGGTCCGCTCGAAGGTGTTCGGCAAGCTCGCCCGCGAGATCACCGTGGCGGCCAAGCTCGGCACGCCGGACCCGGCCATGAACCCGCGCCTGCGCGCGGCGATCATCGCGGCCCGCGCCGAGAACATGCCGAAGGACAACATCGAGCGCGCTGTCAAGAAGGCGGCCGGAGCGGATGGCGAGAACTACGAGGACATCCGCTACGAAGGCTACGGCCCCGGCGGCGCCGCGCTGATCGTGGAGGCGCAGACCGACAACCGCAACCGCACCGCCTCGGACGTGCGCTCGGCCTTCACCAAGTCCGGCGGCAGCCTCGCCGAGACCGGCGCCGTGGCGTTCATGTTCGACCGGGTCGGCGTGATCGGCTTCCCGGCGAGCGTCGCCGATGCCGACACGATGCTGGAGGCGGCCATCGAGGCGGGGGCCGACGACGTCAGCTCCAGTGAGGACGGCCACGAGGTCGTCTGCGCGCAGGAATCCTACGGCGAGGTCGCCAAGGCCCTGGAGGCCCGGTTCGGCGAGCCCAGCCGCACCGGCCTGGTCTGGAAGGCCCAGAACACGATCGACGTCGATGACGAGACCGGCGAGAAGCTGATCCGCCTGGTCGAGGTGATCGAGGACCAGGACGACGTGCAGCACGTCTACGTCAACTTCGCATTGTCCGATGCACTGATGGCCAAGCTCGAGGGCTGAGCGTCGGCCGCCGCGCGGCTCGGCCCGGCGCCGTTCAGGCCTGGGCCGCCAGCTCGGCGCCGAACCGCTCCTGCACGTAGGCGTCCAGGGAGAAGCTGTCGTCCGGCAGCTGGGCCATGAACCGCTCGGCCACCTCGGTCAGGACGAGGTCCGGCTTCGTCCGCGCGATGTAGGACCAGTCGAGCGACGTGCTCCAGACGAAGTGCACCTCGCGGAACGTCTCGGCCAGCAGGATGGTCAGCATGTAGGGCATGACGTGCGAGAACGAGTCGCCGAACAGCGCCAGCCGGCGCGGATCGGCCGCCGTCTCGTTGCGGTAGATCACGTTGGCGCCGCCGTGCAGCGTGTGCAGCAGCCCGGCCTTCTCCCGCGCCGCGACGATCGGGCTGGCAAAGGTCCGCACGGAATCTCGCTGGATCCGGTAGGCCCGGGACGGCGCCCGGCGCGGCGGGTCGAAGGCACTGCCCAGGTCGCCGTCATGATCGACCGGGGTGAACGGCCGGTCCCGCAGATCCGCCCGCGGCTCCGTCCCGAAGGCCCGGCAGATCTCGGCGTAGGCCAGGTAGCAGCCGTCGAAGCTCCAGTGGGTATCGGTCCGGCAATAGAGGTCTGCGGCGTCCCGGGCGGCCCGCATCGGCGCGACCAGGTCGATGCAGGTCTGTCGCCAGCGCTTCCGGCGCCGCCAATCCGCGTAGAGGCCCCGCGGCCCCCGCCGCCAGGCGGGACCCATGTCCGGCTCCGTGTGGATCAGCCGATAGGCCGGCGAGACCGCGGGCGCGATGGTGATCCCGTCCAGCTGGTTGTCGTAGATCACCAGCTTGTCCGGCGCGACCACGTGGCGATACCGGATGCCGAACGCCCGCAGCCGCCGCTCCCGGTTGGACACGAGGCTCCGCCACGCCCAGATCAGATCGGCCATCGCCTCAGGCCGCTCCAACTGCCCCAGGATGTCGTTCGTCCCGGTCTTCAGGAACAGCCACGTGTCCCGCCCGACATGGATGTGATCGGTTTTGCTCGACGCCATGACGCACTCAGGAGAGGGATCGGGAATTCGGCAGCAAGGGGCGGGATGCAGGCCCGGCCGCGGGACGGCAGGGTGACGGGTGTTCGATATACCCGTCCGGCAGGTGCCGTCATGTCCGTTCCCCGCCTGCCTCTCCCCCGCCTGCCCCTCCCCAATGCGCCTGCGCCGCCGCATAGTCCCGCCATGAGCGTTCCCCCGACAGCCGATCCCGAGGAGGCCGCCCGCCGGGCGGCGCTCGCCGCTCGCGACGGGCGGGCGGACGGCACCTTCGTGTACGCGGTCCGCACGACGGGGGTGTATTGCCGCCCGAGCTGCCCGTCGCGGGCGGCCCGGCCCGAAAACGTCACCTTCCACCGCACCTGCGCGGAGGCGGAAGAAGCCGGCTTCCGGCCGTGCCGCCGCTGCCGGCCGGACGAGCCCGGTCCGTCCGTGCGCCGGGCGGAGGCCGTGGCCCGGGCCTGCCGGCTGATCGAGTCCGCCGAGACGGTGCCGCCGCTGTCCGAGCTCGCCCGCGCTGCCGGCCTGAGCGCGTACCATTTCCACCGGGTGTTCAAAGCCGCCACCGGGGTGACCCCCAAAGCCTACGCGGAGGCCCGACGGGCCGGGGCCCTCGCCGCCGCGCTGCCAAGAGCGTCAACCGTCACCGAGGCGCTCTATGATGCCGGCTATGCGACAGCGAGCCGGTTCTACGCCGGCGCCGCACAGCGGCTCGGCATGGCGCCTGCCGCCTACCGCAAGGGCGGGCTCGGCATCCGTATGCGCTTCGGCGTCGGCGCCTGCACCCTGGGAGCGATCCTGGTCGCCGCCACGGAGGCCGGCCTCTGCGCGATCCTGCTCGGCGACGACCCCGAACTTCTCGTCCGCGACCTGCAGGACCGGTTCCCGGGGGCCGAGATCGAGGGTGGCGACCCCGCGTTCGAGGCCTGGATGGCGCGGGTCATCGGGCTCGTGGAGGCGCCGGGCACCGGCCTCGACCTGCCCCTCGACATCCGCGGCACCGCCTTCCAGCAGCGCGTCTGGGCGGCCTTGCGGGCGATCCCGGTTGGATCGACCGCTACCTACGCGGACATCGCCCGCGCCATCGGGGCGCCTACATCCATGCGGGCCGTTGCCCAGGCCTGCGGGGCGAACCACCTCGCGGTGGCGATCCCGTGCCACCGGGTGGTCCGCTCGGACGGATCCCTGTCAGGCTACCGCTGGGGCGTGGACCGCAAGCGCGACCTGCTCGCGCGCGAGGCGGAAGGCTAGAGAGAAACTAAAGCCGCGGAGGTGGGATCGCATGGGCGGCAAGCCTCAGCGCCGGCCGCCGCTGGGTGGGCCGCCGAAACCGCCCGGTCCTACGCCCGGGCCACCGAATCCCCCGCCGGGACCTCCCGGGACCGCGCCGAAGCCGCCGCGCGGCCCACCGAACCCGCCGGGCCCGTCCGCGCCGGGGATGCGGCCGGCCCCGGGCCGGGTGTCGATCGCCGGGCCGTGGGAATCGCCGAGCCCCCCGAACGGGCTCTGCCGGGGGCCCGGCTCGGTGCCGAAGCGCTCGGGGACATTGCGGGGCAATTCGGGCAGGTCGGGCAGCTTCTGCAGGTCGAGGCGGTCGCGCTCCCGCTCGAAGCGTGGCGCGTCCGGCGATTGCAGGCGATCGGGCGCGATCCGGTCGTCGATCCGCAGTCGCTCCATCGTGAGCCTGCCATCCGGGGCGATGTCGGCGGTGAGGACGCCGCGCACGCTGCCCTGGCGCGGGACGCGCAGGCCTGCGCGTCCCGACACGGCGAGGCCCGAACCGAGGTCCAGACCACCGCCGGCGCGACCGATATAGGCTTCGACCGACACCGTCCTCAGGCCGGGCGGGAACGGCAGCCCGACCTGGGCGGCGTTGGTCACGGCGAAGGCGCCGGCCTCGGTGGCGCCGGTCACCAGGGCGCGCTGGCCCGGGGGCAGGACGTCGGCTCCCTTCAGGCGCAGGCCGCCGATGGAAAGGCCGCCGCCCGCGTCGCGGCGCACCGGCCCGGCGACGCGGTCGGGCCCGAAGCTGCGCGGCTCGATCAGGCTCGCCACGATCACGCCGTCCGGCCGGCGCAGGCCGCTCACGGCGACGCGGGTGCCGGGCTTCCAGTCCCCCGCCAGGTCACCGGTGGAGACCCGCTGGCCGAGCACGATCATCCGCCCGGGCGCGAGCGATTCCACCGGCCCGACCACCTCGCTGACCACGTCGATGCGGCTTGTGCCCAGGCCGCCGCGCTCCGGCCGGGCGACCACGTGCACGACCTGGCCGATCTTCAGGTCGGCCGCCTTGGCGGGCTCCCCGTCGATCTCCACCGCGACCTCGGGCGGGTAGGCGATGCGCAGGTCGTTGACGACGATCGAGCCGAAGCGGCGGATCGTGCCGATCACCCCGGTGCCGCCGATGCCGCGGTCGCCCTCGCCGAGGGCACCGTCCTTCGGCTCGTCGGTCATCTTCATGCCGGTGCCGCCGATGCCCTGGTCGCGCGGGTTTTCCTGGGGCAGGGCGGCGCCCGGCAGCAGGCTGGCGGTGCCCGCGAGCAGGCGGAGGACGAATCGGCGGTTTGGCGAGGATTGCACCGGCCGGCCTCTCAGCGCCCGTCCGTGGACCGGGCCGGCGGGGCGGCCTCGGCGTAGACGTAGAGGCCGAAGTTCCACCGGTGATCGCCGCCGGAATCGGTCTGGCAGGCGGCATGCGCCTCGCGGTTGGCCTGCTGCAGGGCCTCCATGGCGATCTCGCGGGCCCGCGCCTCGAGCTTGACCGCAAGCGCCTCGGACAGCCCGTCGTAATGCACGGCCCGCTCGAGGAAGCGCGGTTTGTCGCCGACGATGTTGGCGACACTGGCCGCGATATGGTCGTGCAGGTTGCGGCCGAAATAGTAGAGCTGCGGCTCGGCCGAACCGTCCCCGCGCGGCACGTAGGCCGCCTCGGCCAGAACGATCCGGTCCTGCGGGTCCAGGGAGGCGAGCCCGCGGTCGAGCCACTCGTCGAGCACCGCGCGGGGGCGCAAATCGCGGGTGATGCCGGAGACCAGGACCTCGAAGGACGGCGCGCCCGCATCCGCTGTCCGCGGCAGCGGCAGCGGCTGGCCCTGCGGATCGGTGAAGGCCGGGTCGGCGATCCAGCGTGCGATGATCCGGCTCGTGCGCGAGACCACGGCCGGCACGGCGCTCACCGGCGCCCCGGCCCCGCGCAGGCGCCGCACTTCCTTCCGGTGGATGCCGGTCAACAACGAGACCCGGCTGTCGGTCTGCTCCTTGCCGGGCAGAGCGAAGTCGTACTCGGCGACGTTCACGTAGAGTTCGCGCAACAGGTCGGTAAGCGCCGGGAATGTGATCCCGCGTGCTACGAGCAGGCGCACCAGCGGGCGCAGCAGCCGGGCCAGCGGCGCATGCAGGCTTGCGCCCTCCGGTTTCGTGGCGGGGGTCTCGGACATGCTCGTAGGGTTAGACGATGTGTCGTGGGAGACAATCCCACGAGGTGTGCAACCGCACCCCGGACCGCCGATTTTTCGTTGACGTGGGAATTTTACACACATAACTGAGATGCGTGGTCAAATTTCCCACGTTCTTGACGGGGCTAGGACGATGAGTGCCAAGATGCGCAGACTGACCGCCGAGGCGCTGCCGCCGCTCACGCTGCCCACGAAGGCGCCCTCTCGGCCCCGCCAATCCGATCCCGTGCCGCGGCTGCGGCGGATCGCCTGCCTCCTCACAGCGCTCGCACTGCCCGCCCTGGGGACCGCCGTCGCCGACACGGCTCACCGGGCCGGCGAGACGACGGGGTCGCAGACCGCCGCACCCGTCATCCTACGGAACGCGGCGGCTCTCCACGCCTATGGGCACCCGCACCTGCAAACGGACGCCGCGCTGAGCCGCCCACGCGTGGGTTCCCGGTCGTGAACGCCGTGTTCCGGGTCATGACCGACCGTGATCGCCAGGTGCCGAACTGCGGCGGTGCGCCGATCCTCGATCTCGCCCTCTGCCTCATCCTCTCCGTGACCGTCATCGGGCTGCTGCTGCTCGCCCTCTGAAGCCTCGCGCGACCGCCGCCCGGGCGCGGCACGCGCTCGGCTGGTGCGACGGGCAGAAGCCTCGAATACGCGGTCTGGCCCACGCAGCTAGAGCCGTGCCCTTTCAGGTTGGCTCATAGGCATCGTATCCAGCAGCGGTAAGGTAGTTTCGGCACTCATCCGGTCGGACGGCGGCGAACGCGTCCTCGATGGCGATGGTCAGGCCGGCGGCGGTCCGTGCTGCAGCCGTCCGGAGGAGGGCTTTGACCTTGGCAAAGACCTGCTCGATCGGATTGAAGTCGGGACTGTAGGGCGGGAGGTAGAGAACCCGTGCGCCGACCGCCTCGATGGCCTCGCGCACCCCGGCGACCTTGTGGGCGTTCAAATTGTCGAGGATGACGGTGTCACCGGGCCTCAGCACCGGAGCCAGGGTGTCGGTGACGTAGGCCCGGAAACGCATACCATTCGTGGCCCCATCGAAGACGGTCCTGGCGATCAGTCCCGTGGCGCGCAGGGCGGCGGTGATGGTGGTGGTCTTGTAGTGCCCGTGAGGCACGGCGATCCGGCAGCGCTGACCGCACGGAGCACGACCATAGCGGCGGACCATCTTCGTCGTGGCGGCCGTCTCGTCGAGGAAAACCAGGCGATCTGGATCCAGATCGGGTTGTCGCTCGAACCAGTCCTCGCGTGCAGCCTTCACATCCGGCCGCTCCTGCTCGGCCGCGTGGACAGCCCCTTTTTACGGGTGATCCCATGCCGGGCGAAGAAGCGCGACAAACTGCTCGTGCTCGCCCGGACGCCGCGGTCCGAGAGCCTGTCGCGCAGTTCCCGCAAGAAGGAGAGCGGGTGTTCTTCGTTGAGCCGAAGGATCAGGGCCGCCTGCGCTTCCAGACGCTGCGAGTTGCGGTCGCCGCCCATGGGCTTGGGCGCGATCTGCCCGTTCTGACGGAAGCGCTCGTACCAACGGACCGCGCTGGCCGCCCCGACCCCGAAGCGTTTGGCCGCCTGACGCCGCGATGCACCCGCTTCAATCGCAGCGACCACACGCTCGCGCAGATCCACCGACAGGGCTGAAGGCATGGCGATCCTCCATCACAAGCCCATCCAGTGAATCACACGCCAGCCAGATCGCCTACCCCGCGCGATTCAACCCGCCAGGGCACGGCTCTAATGGAGAACGCTTCGCCAGGATGGAGGGGCTGGGCATCTCCGGTTCAGCCACCGGGTCAGCCGGCTGGATACTACAACGTCAGAGATCCGACGTATTGCGGTGCCGGCAAACAGGGTTTGGGATCCGCGTCGACGCGTGCCGGTGTGAAGTACCGATTTTAGTCAACATTCGCGGCGAGCGATCTTGACGATATCGTTCCGCTCGGCCGCAATGCACGGTGTTCGGCTCCGCGAATCCATCGGCCGGCCGGGATCGTCCGCGCCAGTCGGGTCACACGGATGCCGAATGCCGCGCCGGTCCCGCCGCGTGGCGTCAGGAGGCATCACCGATGCAGGATCGGCCGTGAACGCTCCCAGCCTGACCCCCATTGCGACGGCCCTGCTGACCCTCGGTCTCACCGTCGGTGCCGCGGCTGCGCAGGAGATCGTGCCGCCCGGGCCCTCAAGCCGGGGCGCGCTCCTGATCCACGGCAATTTCTGTGGTCCGGGGAACCGCGGCCCCGGCTACGCGCCGGTCGACGCGCTCGATCTCGCT
Source organism: Methylobacterium sp. CM6246 (assembly GCF_054818005.1). Taxonomy (NCBI): domain Bacteria; kingdom Pseudomonadati; phylum Pseudomonadota; class Alphaproteobacteria; order Hyphomicrobiales; family Methylobacteriaceae; genus Methylobacterium; species Methylobacterium sp. CM6246. The sequence goes on along the minus strand of NZ_JBTXKY010000001.1, from coordinate 68,086 downwards.
TGCGCGCATCACGATGCCTGCTGGCCGGATCCAGCTTTAGGGCTGCTGCCGGCCTGCGCCTGCAATCGACGTCTCGAAGTCGAGGCGGGTCTGGTCGCCCGCGATCCGTGGTCGCCGGTCGAGACGCGGCAGACGGCGCGGTTCATCGCGGACTTCGCGACCGCGCTGCCTTGCGCGGACGCGTCGGGGCAGATCCGCTGATCAGGCGGCGTCGGCGGGGTTCGCGGCCGCCTTGGGGCCGCCCTTGGCGACGCCGACCAGCGCCGGGCGGAGTACCCGCTCGCCGATCACGTAGCCGGTCTGCACGACCTGCACGACGGTGCCGGCCGGGACATCGGGGTTCGGCACCTCGAACATGGCCTGGTGCCGGTTCGGGTCGAACTTCTGGCCCTCCGGCTCGACGGGCTTCACCCCGTGCCGCTCCAGGGTCTTGGCCAAGTCGCGCTCGGTCAGCTCGATGCCGTCGATCAGCCCCTTGAAGGCGCCGTCCGCGGCGGCCTTCGCGTCCCCCGGGACGCTGTCGAGGGCCCGGTGGATGTTGTCGGCGACATTCAGAACGTCGCGGGCGAAGTTCGTGACCGCGTAGGCGCGCGCATCCGCGATCTCCCGCTCGGTCCGGCGGCGCAGGTTCTCCATCTCGGCCAGCGTGCGCAGCATCCGGTCCTTCAGCTCGTCGCGCTCGGCGGTGAGGAGGGCCAGGGCCTCGGCCACCGGATCGACGGACGCCGCGGCGGCGCCCGTGCCCGGCGACGTGGTCTCCTGGGCCGCGCTGGCACCGGCCTCGACCGTGGTCTGGCGCTGGTCGTCCTGGGACATGTCGTTGCTCGTCATCGCGGTTCAGTCGTCGGCAAGGAGGGGGGAGGAGAATCGAATTCGGCGCTGATATCTGGCCCGGGGCGGCCGAAATCAACCCGCACGCTCACGCCTCGCGCGGCGGCGGCGCGGCGACCAGGGCTTCCAGGCCCTCGGCCCGGAGGACGGCGACGTCGCCCGCGAACACCTCGAGCATCGCCTTGCGGATCGCCGCCTGCCGGTCGGGCTGCGTCACCCGCGTGCCGGTGAGGTCGGTGACGTAGAAGACGTCCACCGCGCGCTCGCCGAAGGTGGCCACGTGCGCCGAGGTGATGTTGAGCGACAGCCGGCCGAACGCCGTGGTCAGCTCGTAGAGCAGGCCCGGCCGGTCGAGGCCGGTCACCTCCACCACGGTCTCGCGGCTCGACAGGGCGTTGTCGATCCCGACATCCGGCGGCACCAGGAAGGTCTTGGCCTGGGCGCTGGTCGGCGGGTGCTTGTCGGCCACGAGGTCGGCGATGCGGATCTCGCCCTTCAGGGAGCGCTCGATCGCGGCCGTGATGCGCCTGCTCCGGCGCAGCTCGTCCTCGTCGCGCTCGAAGGCCCGGGAGATGAAGATCGTGTCGAGGGCGAAGCCGTCGGTGGTGGTGAAGATCTGCGCATCGACGATGTTGCTGCCGGCCGCCGCGCAGGCCCCCGTGACGATCGCGAGCAGGCGCGGGTGGTCCGGCGAGTAGATCGTGACCTCGGTCACGCCCCGCACCGGATCGAGGGCCACGTCGGTGGCGCTGGTGCGGCCCTCGCTCAGCACGTCGCGGAGGAAGACCGCGTTCTTGATCTGGCGCGGGCTGTCGACCTTCAGCCAGTAGGCTTGGCCGTGGCGCGCCGCGTAGGCGTCGAACTCATCCGAGGCCCAGCCGGGCAGCTGTTCGCGCAGGCTCATCTGGACGAGGCGCACCCGGTCGGTGCGGGCGATCTCGGAATGGCCGCCCGAGAGGAACACCTCGGTCTCGTCGTAGAGGGTGCGGACCAGGGTGCCCTTCCAGGCGGTCCAGACCCCGGGGCCGACCGCGCTGATGTCGGCCACCGTCAGGATGGTCAGGAGCTTCAGCCGCTCCAGGCTCTGCACCACCGAGGCGAATCGCTCGATCGTCTTGCCGTCCGACAGGTCGCGGCTCTGCGCGGTCATCGACATCAGCAGGTGATGCTCGACCAGCCAGGCCACGGTCTCGGTCTCGGCCTCGGTCAGCCCGAAGCGCGGGCAGAGCCGCGCGGCGATGGCCGCCCCGGCGATCGAGTGGTCCTCGGGTCGGCCCTTGGCGATGTCGTGCAGCAGGATCGCGGCGTAGAGCGCCGTGCGGTTGTGGATCGTGTGGATCAGGCGCGAGACCAGTGGGTAGGCCTCCTCGGCGCGGCCCGACTCGATGGCAGCCAGGATGCCGACGGTGCGCAGCAGGTGCTCGTCCACCGTGAAGTGGTGGTACATGTTGAACTGCATCATCGCGACGATGCGGCCGAAATCCGGGATGAAGCGACCCAGCACGCCGGCCTCGTTCATCTCGCGCAGGGCCTCCTCGGGGGCGTTGCGCGAGGTCAGGATGTCGATGAACAGCCGGTTGGCTTCCGGATCCGCCCGCAGGGTCGGGGTGATGAGCCGGCGCGACCGGTTCGCCAGGCGCTTGGCGTCCGGGTGGATCGCGAGGTTGTGGCGGTCGGCCAGCCAGAACAGGCGGATCAGGTTGACCGGGTCGCGCTCGAACGCGTCCTCGGCGCGCAGGTTCACCCGGCCGTGGTCAATCCAGAAATCCTCGGCCTCGATCGCGGTGGCGCGGAAGCGGTCGCGGAACCGGCCGATCCAGCGGTCGAGCACCGGCGTGCGCTTGGCGTGGCGCGCCTCCAGCTCGGCGCAGACGATGGCGGTGAGGTCGCCCACGTCCTTGGCGACGCGGAAATACGCCTTCATGAAGCGCTCGACCCCGGACAGGCCGCCCCGCGCCTCGTAGCCGAAGCGCTCGGCGATCCGCGGCTGCAGCCCGAAGGACAGCCGCTCCTCCGCCCGCTTGGTGACGAAGTGCATGTGGCAGCGGACCCGCCACAGGAACTCGTCGCAGCGCTCGAACAGCGCGTATTCCTCCTGGGTGAACAGGCCGGCGCCGACGAGCTCGATCTGGTCGCGCACCCGGTAGGTGTACTTGGCGATCCAGAAGAGCGTGTTCAGGTCGCGCAGGCCGCCCTTGCCGTCCTTGACGTTGGGCTCGACCAGGTAACGCGAGGTGCCCGCCTTCGAGACCCGGGCGTCGCGCTCGCGCAGCTTGGCGTCAACGAACTCGGCGGCCGAGCCGATCACCAGCTCGGCGTCGAAGCGCGTCACCAGCTCCTCGAACAGGATCCGGGTGCCGAACAGGTAGCGCGCCTCGAGGAGCGCGGTGCGGATCGTCATGTCGGCCTTCGCCTCGCGGAGGCATTCCTCCACGGAGCGGGTGGCGTGGCCGACCTTCAGCTTCAGGTCCCACAGGACGTAGAGCATCGCCTCGACGACGCTCTCCGACCACGCGGTCTGCTTGTACGGCAGCAGGAACAGCAGATCGATGTCGGAGCCCGGCGCCATCGTGCCCCGGCCGTAGCCGCCGGTGGCGACCACGGCGAGCTGCTCGCCGGTCGAGGGGTTGTCGTTGGGGTAGAGCTGCCGCACCACCGCGTCGTGGATCGTCTGCACCACGGCGTCGGTCAGGTTCGACAAGGCCTGCGCGCAGCCAAGGCCGTTGCGGTCCTGCAGAAGCTGCGCCTCCGCGGCGCGGTGGCCGTCCTCGATGACCCGGCGCAGCTCGGGCACGAGTGCGGCGCGCAGCTTGGTCGGCTCGCGGGCTTCGCGGTCGAGGTTGGCAAGGACCGTTTCGAGGGCGGCGGCGGGATCGAACATGCCCCCCGTTAGCATGATATGCCTACGCCGCCAGCCGGGCGGTGATGCACGGGACACAGTGGTCCCTCCCGACCCGCATACCATTCCGCGTCGACGCGGGCGCCGGCGCGGACGGCCACCGTTATTCCGCGGCCGGCAGGTTGAGGGCCAGCAGCCGCGCGGTGCGCCGCTTGGCAGTCGCTCCCGGCGCCGAATCGTCGGCCCGCCGCCGCGCGTCCGAGATCGCCGCGTGGACGCCGTCCACCGCCAGGATCAGCGCGCTCACGGTCCGGGCGTCGATGCTGCGCTCCCGGGCGTAGCAGACGACGTCGGCCACGAGCCCGTCCGTCTCGATCGCGATCGTGTCGAGTTCGGCCGCGCTGGTGGCGGCCCGAACCTCGCGCATGATGTCGAGCAGGCGGTCGAGCACGATGTCGATCCGCTCCCGGCGCTTGCGGGCCAGCCGCTGCCCGATCCAGGCGATGCCGGAGCCGATCGTGCCGCCGAAGAAGGCCAGCAGGTAGATGTAATCCTCGTAGCGATCCAGGAAGGTCTGCTGCTCGCGCTCGAAATAGTCGACGGCGCCGGGATGGTTCGGCAGGCGTGCCGACGTCGCCGCGACCGTGGTGTCGAAATCCGGCGCCTTCATCAGCTTGGCGGCCGGGGCCGCGGCGGCGAGCCGCGAGCGCCACTCGAACAGGTGCTGCGTCGCCGAGGCGATCGCGACCCGGCTGACCGAGCCCCGCGCCATCAGGCGGTAGGAGGCGCCGACGGTGCGGACCTCCTCGTCCGGGCGCTTCGGACGGCCGCCGAAGGTTCCGGCCGGGATCGACAGCGATTGCAATTCGGGGAAGCGCTGCAGGATCGCGTCCCCGTCCGGGATCGACACGAACCCGATCTTCCGATCGGGGGAACCCTGCTCAATGGCTCGCACCACCGCGCCCGCGATCTTCGAGGCGGGGCTGGCGATCACCGCCACCGCGTCGACGCGCTTCTCGGACAGCGCCGTCGCGACCTCACCGAGCTTCAGCGGCACCACCTGCACGTGGCCGGATGCGATCTCGGCCGCCGGCTCGGCCTCCGGCGCATCCGCACCGGGGTTGTCGGGCAGAAGGTCGTAGAAGGAGAGAAGGTTGGTGAGGAACGGCAGGTCGGCGCTGTGGCGCACGACGATCCCGAGACGCTTGCGCGCCAGCGCCGGCACGTCCTCGATCTCGGAGGCCTCCGGCGCGGCGATCACCAGGGCTTCGTCGTGCAGGATCGCCAGCGTCAGGCCGTTCTCGGGCAGGAACACGTCCGGCCGCACCACCGCGAGGTCGGCCCGGTTGCGCTGGAGCGCCAGGGCGCTGTCGCGCACGTCCGAGAAGCGGACGACCTTGAGGCGCACGTCCTCGCGGCTCCGGTCGAGGGCGTTCGCGTAGGCCTCGATCAGCGCGGCCTCGGCTCCGTCCTGGGGGCCGACCGCCACCGTCAGCGTGGTCGGCCGGGATAGATAGACGATGCCGGCCGCGACCGCGGCCAGCCCGAAGGCTACCAGAACCAGGAGCCACTCGCGGCGCATCAGGATCGTCGCCGCGGCGCGCAGGCGTCGCCGCCACGGGCCGTGGGTGAGATCGGGCGAAGGACTTTGCTGCGGACCATGGCCGAGCCTGTCGCGTTGCGCGCGTTCCATCCCCAAGTCATGGAACGCAAACCTGTCGAGATCGTGAAGAACCGGTGAAACCACCAAACGTTGCAGAGACCGGGCCACGCGGACGCCCTGCGGGAAAAGACCGCAACGCGGAGCGCCGGCCGCCCGGACCGGTCAGCGCCGCCTGGCTGCAGCGGGTCGCGCTCTACTACCTCGAACGCTACAGCGCCTCGACCGAGATGCTGCGCCGGACCCTGGCGCGGCGGGTCGACAAGCGTGCGCGGTTGCGTGGCGAGGATCCGGCCCCCTTCGCCGAGATGGTCGACGCCACCGTGGCGCGGGCGGTCTCCGCCGGCCTTGTCGACGACGTCCGCTTCGCCGACGCCCGGCTCGCCACCCTGCGCCGGCGCGGCACGTCCAGCCGGGGCGCAGCGGCGAAGCTCGCCGCCAAGGGGGTGCCCCGCGACGTGGTCGAGGCAGCGATGCAGGCCGAGCGCGAGGCGATCCCCGATGCGGAGGCCGCCGATATCGAGATTCGGGCGGCGCACGCCTACGCCAAGCGGCGGCGCCTCGGGGTGCATCGTCGGCCCGACACCAGGGCGCTCTACCGCGACCGCGACCTCGGCGCCCTGGCCCGGGCGGGTTTTTCCTACGATCTTGCCCGCCGGGTGGTGGATGCCGACCCGGACGAGCCTGATTGAGGGGCAGCACCTCGGTCATCCGTCGGGTGCGGCATCGCGGACGGGGGCCGGCGACGGGTCGGCCTTGCCTCTTGGGGCATGTGGTTCATTGTCTGTTCGATGGACGAAACGCTGGCCAAGAAACTGCGCATCCTGGCAGATGCTGCGAAGTACGATGCGTCGTGCGCCTCTTCGGCGGCGCCCAAGCGCGCGGCCGGCAAGGACGGGCTCGGCTCCACCACCGGGGCCGGCATCTGCCACGCCTACACGCCGGACGGGCGTTGCGTTTCGCTGCTGAAGATCCTGCTGACCAACTGGTGCCTGTTCGACTGCGCGTATTGCATCAACCGGCGCTCCTCGAACGTCCGGCGGGCGAAGTTCACCGTGGAGGAGGTCGTGAACCTCACCCTGAACTTCTATCGGCGCAACTACATCGAGGGCCTGTTCCTGTCCTCGGGCATCATCAAGTCGCCCGACCACACGATGGAGCTGCTGACCCGGGTGGCGAAGTCGCTCCGGCGCGACCATGGCTTTGCCGGCTACATCCACCTCAAGTCGATCCCTGAGGCGAGCCCCTGGCTGATCGAGGAGGCGGGCCTCTACGCCGACCGGCTCTCCATCAACGTGGAATTGCCGACCGAAGCGAGCCTGCAGCGGTTGGCTCCCGAGAAGGACGGCGCCGCGATCCAGAACGCGATGGCGCAGATCGGCGAGCGCATCGTCGAGGCCAAGGCCGAGAAGCGGCGCTTCTCCCCGGCCGGGCACTCGACCCAAGTGATCGTCGGGGCGGACGCCACCACCGACGAGGCCCTGATCCGCAAGAGCGCGCATCTCTACGGCAGCGTCGGGCTGAAGCGGGTCTACTACTCGGCGTTCAGCCCGATCCCGGACGGGTCGGCGATCCTGCCGCCGAAGCCGCCGCCCCTCCAGCGCGAGCACCGGCTGTACCAGGCCGACTGGCTGCTGCGGTACTACGAGTTCACCCCCGACGAGGTCGCCGACGCCTCAGAGGGCGGCATGCTCGCCCTCGACATCGACCCCAAGCTGGCCTGGGCACTCAAGCACCGCGAGAAATTCCCCGTGGACGTGAACAAGGCCGACCGGGAGTGGCTGCTGCGCGTTCCCGGTCTCGGCGCGAAGGCCGTGGACAAGATCGTGACGGCGCGCCGCCACGCGACCCTGCGCCTCGACGACGTCGCCCGCCTGACATCGGGGCTGAAGCGCGCCCGGCCGTTCCTGATCGCGGCCGACCACCGCCCGGTCGGGCTCACCGACCGAGCCGACCTGCGCGAACGGCTGGTCGAACCGGCCCGGCAGCTGAGCTTGTTCTGATGAAGGCCGGAGGTGCGTCCGACTCTTCTCCTCCTGCGGGAGGAGGGGATGCGCATTCACCGCAGAGCATCCTCCTGCGCCCGGGCGCCGATCTCACAGGTTTCCGCGATGCCGCCCGCAGGCTCGTCGCGCAAGGATTCCCGCCTGAGGCGGTGACGTGGTCGGTGACGGATTCCCCCGGCCTGTTCGGCGCCGAGACGACCCAGGCTCCGGCCGGTCCGCTCGCCCTGCCGAAAGCCGTCGCCGGCCTGATCCCCCAGGTGATCCCGCACCGCGATCCGGAGCGCTACGGGCTGCTCTACGCCCTGATCTGGCGGGTCTGCCAGGGCGAGCGACACCTGATGGAGGTCGGTAGCGACCCCCTGGTCCACCGCCTCCACCGGATGGCGAAGGCGATCGGGCGCGACCTGCACAAGATGCACGCGTTCCTGCGCTTCCGCCGCGCCGAGGATTCGGGCGGGGAGCATTTCGTGGCGTGGTTCGAGCCCGATCACCACATCCTGGAGGCGGCCGCGCCGTTCTTCGTCGCGCGTTTCCGCGGCATGCGCTGGTCGATCCTAACGCCGGACGGGTCGGCGCATTGGGATACCGACACCCTGACCTACGGGCCGCCCGGGGACCGGGCCGCGCTCCCCGAGGGCGACGGCTTCGAGGCCGGCTGGCAGACTTATTACGAGAGCACGTTCAACCCGGCGCGCACCAACCTGAAGGCCATGCGGGCGGAAATGCCCAAGAAGTATTGGCGCAACATGCCCGAGACCGCCGCGATCCCCGCCCTCGTCCGGGCGGCGGCGGGCCGGACCGAAGCCATGATCGAGAGGGAGCCGACCTTGCCCACACGCCGCGAACCCGCCCGCGCCGTCGCCGCCATGGCCGACCAGGACCCGAAGACGCTCGACGAACTGAACGCGATCATCAAGCGCACCGAGCCGCTGGTCCCGGGCGCCACGCAGGCGGTTCTCGGCGAGGGGCCGGTCGGCGCGGCGATCGCCTTCGTGGGCGAGCAGCCGGGCGACCAGGAAGACCGGCAGGGCCGCCCCTTCGTCGGTCCCGCCGGGCAACTGCTCTCGCGGGCCATGGCGGAGGCCGGGATCGACCGGGGGGCGAGCTACCTCACGAACGCGGTCAAGCACTTCAAGTTCGAGGAGCGCGGCAAGCGCCGGATCCACCAGAAGCCCACGGCCGGCGAGGTCAGCCACTACCGCTGGTGGCTCGACCGAGAACTCGACTTCGTGGCCCCGAAGCTCGTGGTGGCGCTCGGCGCCACCGCGGTGCTGGCGCTCACCGGGAAGGCGGTGCCGATCACCCGGGCGCGCGGCCCGTTCCGGTTCGACCGCTTCGACAACCGCTTTCAGGGCTTCATCACGGTCCACCCGTCTTACCTGCTGCGCCTGCCCGACGAGGCCAAAGCGGACGCCTACGCGGCGTTCGTGGACGACCTGCGCCGGGTGGAGGAGATCGGCCGCGAACTCGCGGCGTGATCGGCCATCGCGGCTGATCCCCGGCACTCGCGTTTGGACGGGGTGACTGGAGGGAGCCGACGCCTGAGCGCTGCCGCGAGGGCCCGGTATCCCGAGGTGCCGTGGCGACTGATCGCGGGAGCTGGCAGCGTCGATCACCACGGCTACGACAGCCTGACTCTGGACATCGTCTGGCTCACCGTCCACGACGAATGACCCTTTCCGATGGCGGCCTGCCGTGCCGAGCTGGATCGCACGCGCCCTGATCGCCCCGAGACGCCTTCGCCCCAGACGCCTTCGCCCATGACAGTCGAGCGCCCATGACCGTCGAGACCGCCGCCGCAAGTCCCAAGAAAGTCGGCCCGGGCGATCAGGTGATCCTGGTCGACGGCTCGTCGTTCATCTTCCGGGCCTATTTCCAGTCGATCAACCAGGACCAGAAGTACAATTCGCGTCCCTCGGACGGGCTGCCCACCGGCGCCGTGCGGCTGTTCTGCACGAAGATCGCCCAGTTCCTGCAGGAGGGCGCCGCCGGCATCATGCCGACCCATCTCGGCATCATCTTCGACAAGTCCGAGGGCTCGTTCCGCAAGGAGATGTTCCCGGACTACAAGGGCCATCGCCCGGACGCGCCGGACGACCTCAAGCGCCAGATGCCGCTGATGCGTGACGCGGTGCGGGCCTTCGGCCTGCACGCGGTGGAGCTGGTGCGCTACGAGGCGGACGACCTAATCGCCACCTATACGCGGCAGGCGGAGGCCCGGGGCGCGGGCGTCATCATCGTCTCGTCCGACAAGGACTTGATGCAGCTCGTCGGGCCGCTGGTCCGGTTCTACGACTTCGAATCGGGCTCGAAGGGCAAGGCCGGCTATCGGCCCGAGCGCAACCTCGACGTCGAGGCGATCATCGCCAAGTGGGAGGGGCTGCAGCCCAACCAGATCGGCGACGCGCTGGCGCTGATCGGCGACACCTCCGACAACGTCCCCGGCGTGCCCGGCATCGGCCTGAAGACCGCGGCGGCGCTGATCAAGGAGTTCGGCAGCCTCGAGGCGCTGCTGGAGCGGGCCGGCGAGATCAAGCAGCCCAAGCGCCGCGAGACCCTGCTGGCCAACGTCGAGCAGGCCAAGCTGTCGCGCAAGCTGGTGGCGCTGATGGAGGACGTCGCCGTCCCGGTGCCGCTGGACGACCTCACGGTGCCCAAGCCCGATCCCGAGAAGCTGGTCGGCTTCCTCAAGGCGATGGAGTTCAACACCCTGACCCGCCGCATCGCCCAGATGCTGCATGTCGACCCTGAGGCGGTAAAGCCCGATCCGGCGCTGCTGCCCGGGGCGAGGCCCCACGGCTACGGCAACGCCGGCGGCGGCGGCGGCGGCGGCGGCGACGCGGTGCCGTTCTTCGGCGATTCCGTGCCGCCCGATCCCGAAACCGCGGCGGCCGGTGCCGAGCGGCCGCCGGGCGCCGCCCCACCCGGGGGCGGCGAGGTTGATCCGTTCGCGGATCTCGACCTGCCGGACGCGCCGGCCAAGCCCCGGGCGCCGATCGAGGCGACGCCGGGCAACGTGGTCGCCGCCCGCGCCGCGGAGGCCGTAGCGCCGTTCGACACCGCCGCCTACGAGACCGTCGCGTCCCTGGAGCAGCTCGACGCCTGGATCGCCGAGGCCGAGGAGGCCGGGGTGGTCGCGGTCGATACTGAGACCGACGCGCTCGACGCGCACAAGGCCGGGCTCGTCGGCGTCTCCCTGGCCACCGCCACCGGGCGGGCCTGCTACATCCCACTGGCCCATATCCAGGCCGCGAAGGTGCAGGCCGATTCCACCGACCTGTTCGGCGAGGGCGCGGCGGCCTCCGACGTGGCCGAGCCGGTGCCCGGCCAGATCTCCCTCGACGCGGCCATCGCCCGGCTGAAGCCGTTCCTCGAGAATCTCGGGGTGCTGAAGGTCGGCCAGAACCTCAAATACGATTGGGTCGTGCTGGCCCGCTACGGCATCGAGATCGCGCCGTTCGACGATACGATGCTGATCTCCTACGTGCTCGACGCCGGCAAGGGCGGGCACGGCATGGACGAGTTGGCCCGCCGCCATCTCGGCCACCAGCCGATCACCTTCTCTGACGTGGCCGGCACGGGGCGGAACAAGGTCAGCTTCGACCGGGTGGCGATCGACAAGGCCACCGCCTACGCGGCCGAGGATGCCGACGTCACGCTCCGCCTGTGGCGGATGATGAAGCCGCGCCTCGTCGCCGAGCGGCGTGTGGCGGTCTACGAGACCCTGGAACGGCCGCTCCTGCCGGTGATCGCCCGGATGGAGCAGCGCGGCATCCGGGTCGACCGCGAGATGCTGAGCCGGCTGTCCGGAGACTTCTCGCAGATCCTGGTCCGCCTGGAGGAGGAGATCCAGGAGGATGCCGGCGAAAAGTTTTCCGTCGGCTCGCCCAAGCAGATCGGCGACATCCTGTTTGGCAAGATGGGCCTACCGGGGGCGAAGAAGACGCCCTCCGGCCAGTGGGCGACACCCGCGACCCTGCTCGAAGAACTGGCCCAGGCCGGGCACGAGCTTCCGAAAAAGATCCTGGAGTGGCGCCAGCTGTCGAAGCTGAAATCCACCTACACGGATTCGCTCCAGACCCATGCCGACCGGGAGACGGCGCGGGTCCATACCTCGTTCTCGCTGGCCGCTACCACCACGGGCCGCCTGTCCTCGTCCGAGCCGAATCTGCAGAACATCCCGATCCGCACCGAGGAGGGCCGGCGCATCCGCCGGGCCTTCGTGGCGGCGCCTGGCAACCGGCTGATCTCGGCGGATTACTCGCAGATCGAGCTGCGGCTCCTGGCCCACATGGCCGACATCCCGGAGCTGCGCAAAGCGTTCGCGGACGGCATCGACATCCACGCGGCGACCGCCTCGGCGATGTTCGGCGTGTCGCTCAAGGACATGACCCCCGACCTGCGGCGCCGGGCCAAGACCATCAACTTCGGCATCATCTACGGCATCTCGGCCTTCGGGCTGGCGGATCGCCTCGGCATCGGCCGGGAGGAGGCGTCGGCGTTCATCAAACAGTATTTCGAGCAGTTCCCGGGTATCCGAGACTACATCGACAGCACGAAGAAGATCTGCCGGGACAAGGGCTACGTCACGACGCTGTTCGGCCGGGTCTGCCACTACCCGCAGATCCGCTCCAACAACCCGTCCGAGCGCGCCAGCGTCGAGCGCCAGGCGATCAACGCCCCGATCCAGGGCTCGGCCGCCGACATCATCCGGCGCGCCATGACCCGGATGGAGACGGCCCTCGCCGCGCAGAAGCTCAAGGTCAGCATGCTGCTGCAGGTCCACGACGAGCTGGTCTTCGAGGCCGCCGAGGACGAGGTCGAGCGCGCGATCCCGATCATCCGCGGCGTGATGGAGGAGGCGCCGGCGCCGGCCCTGACGCTCCGGGTGCCGCTGGTGGTGGAGGCCAACGCGGCGGGGAACTGGCAGGAGGCGCATTGAGGTCGTCTGGCCTGCGCCGTCCCCGGGACCGGCTCTCGGTCCTCGATTCGGCGCCCTCGCTTTCGGCGAACCGGTATCCAATTCGGCGGGGAGCGCTCTAACCGTCGTCGCGCGACGAAGACGGCGGGCAGGATTGCAGGACGTCGCCGATGAACGCGTCTTTGGCGGCGCGATAGACCGTCATCGGGTGATCGTGGTGGGCGCGCTTCAGAGTATTGTAGCGGGCTACCAGTTCGGGATCGGCGCGCAGGGCCGCAGCGAAACGGTGGAATACATCGAAGGGGCCGCCTTTGAGTGTGAGTTGGATCCCAAGGTGCGGCGTCCAGCCGTCATCCTGGAACGCCGCGAAGTCATCGGTGCGGACCGACCCGCCGTTGCGTGTGAAGCGTGCCGCGAGGCAATGTTCAGCGATGGCGAAGGCCTGCCGCTCGACACGCACCACGATATCGAGATCTCCTTTGGTCAAGCAGCCCGGTATGGCGGTGGCGCCGACGTGCAGGATCTCCGTCTCGAGGGGCAGGACGATCTCGAGTGCGCGCCGGACCACCGCGAACAACTGGTCCGCCGCTGCGTGGGCCGCAGCATTATCTTCGGTCAGACGGAAGCGCTGAACGTGGGTCATGACGGGCGATCTTCAATGCAAGTCCAGACGCCTTGGAAGCACGGTCGAAGACGGTCATACGCGGCAACACCCATGATGCAGATGACCATCATCCCGTGACCGACCCCCTGGCCTTCCTCTCCGGCGGCGGCGAGGCCGCGCGGATGATTCGTGCGCGGGACTGGTCCGGCCACCCCCTCGGCCCGCCCACGACGTGGCCGGCGGAGCTCCGGGCGGCCCTGTCGCTGGTGCTCAACTCGCCGGAATCGATGATCCTGGCCTGGGGGCCGGATCTGCATTTCTTCTTCAACGACACGTATGTCCCCTTGCTCGGGCCGCGGCTGCCCTGGGCGATGGGCGCGCGGTTCGAGGAGGTCTGGGCCGATGGCTGGGCGCAGGCCAAGCCGATCATCGATGCGGCCATGGAGGGCCGGCCCGAGCGGTTCATCGACCTGCCGTGGCGGCTCGACACCGACCGAGGCGCGCAGGACACCTGGTGGACCTTCTCATATTCGCGGGTGCTCGACGCGGACGGCGCGGTCGCGGGCCTGTTCATCCTAACCAACGAGACCACCGGCCGGGTGATGGCCGACGCCGCCCTCACGGAGAGCCGGGGCCGGCTGGAGACGGCGCTCGCGGAACTGCGCGACCTCAACGCCTCCCTGGCCCTGCAGGTCGAGGAGCGCACCGCCGACCGCAACGCCCTGTGGACCCTCTCCTCCGACATGATGCTGCGGTGCCTGTTCGACGGGACGATCACCGCGGTGAACCCGGCCTGGACGGAGGTGCTGGGCTGGCGGGCCGACGAACTCGTCGGCACCAACCTGATCGGCTTCGTCCACCCGGACGACCTGGGCCGCACCGCCGCGGGCGGGGAGCAACTGGCCGCGGGGCGCAGCCAGGCCCGCTTCGACAACCGCTACCGCCACCGGGACGGCAGCTACCGCTGGATCACCTGGGCGGCCCGGCCCGGCGACGGGGTGATCAACGCGGTCGGGCGCGACTTCACCGCTGAGCGCGAGCGGGCCGACGCCCTGGCCGCCGCCGAGGAGGCCCTGCGGCAATCGCAGAAGATGGAGGCGGTCGGCCAGCTCACCGGCGGTCTGGCCCACGACTTCAACAACCTGCTCGCCGGCATCTCCGGCTCGCTGGAGCTGATCCAGACCTGGCTGGCCCAAGGGCGCCTCATGGATGTGGACCGCTACATCAGCGCCGCCCAGGGCGCGTCCAAGCGCGCCGCCGCCCTGACGCACCGCCTCCTCGCCTTCTCGCGCCGGCAGACCCTCGACCCGAAACCCACCGACGTGAACCGTCTGGTGGCCGGCCCGGAGGAAATGATCCGCCGCACGGTCGGCCCCGCCGTGACCGTGGCGGTGACGGCCGACCCGGACCTGTGGCCGGCCCTGGTGGACCCGCCGCAGCTCGAGAACGCCCTGCTCAACCTGTGCATCAACGCCCGGGACGCGATGCCCGAGGGCGGCCGCATCACCATCGAGACCGCCAACACCCGGCTCGACGCCCGCGCCGCCCGGTGCCACGACCTGCCGCCGGGCCAGTACCTGCTGCTGGGCGTCGCCGATACCGGCATCGGCATGGCGCCCGAGATCGTCGGCAAGGTGTTCGAGCCGTTCTTCACCACCAAGCCGATCGGGCAGGGCACCGGCCTCGGCCTGTCGATGATCTACGGCTTCGCCCAGCAATCGGGCGGCCAGGTGCGGATCGCCTCCGAACTCGGCCGCGGCACCGATGTCTGCCTCTACCTGCCCCGACACCGGGGCGCCGTGGCCGAGGAGGACCCGCACGCCGCATTCGGCGCGCCGGCCCGGGCGGCGCCGGGGGAGACCGTGCTGGTGGTCGACGACGAGCCGACCGTACGCATGCTGGTGACCGAGGTGCTGGAGGATCTCGGCTACACGGCGATCGAAGCGGCCGACAGCGTCGCCGGCCTCAAGGTGCTGCAATCCGACGTGCGCATCGACCTACTGGTCAGCGATGTCGGGCTGCCGGGCGGCCTGAACGGGCGGCAGATGGCCGAGGCCGGCCGAGTCACGCGTCCGGGCCTCAAGGTGCTGTTCATCACCGGCTACGCGGAGCACGCCGTGCTGGGCAACGGCCCGCTCGCCCCCGGCATGCAGGTGATCACCAAGCCGTTCGGAGTCGAGGTTCTGGGCGCCCGCATCCGCGAGATGATCGGGACGGCTTGACCCCGCCGCCGGTCCGGGCCTTCACAGAGCGAAAGACACCAACCGGGAGGACAGGATGCGGGCGCTGCTGTGCACGAGGCTCGACGGGCCGGAGCAGCTGGAGATCGTGGATCGCCCCGATCCGGTGCCGGGCCCCGGGCAGGCCCTGGTGCGGATCCGGCTCGCCGCCCTCAACTTCTTCGACACGTTGATCGTGGCCGGCCGCTACCAGGTGAAGCCGCCCTTGCCGTTCTCGCCGGGGGGCGAGGGCGTCGGGGTGGTCGAGGCGCTGGGAGAGGGCGCCATAGGCGTCTCCGTCGGCGACCGGGTCATCGTCCATGCCGGATACGGCTGCTGCGCGGAGCTGATCGCCGTCGATGCCGGCAAGCTCACGCCGGTGCCGGAGGCCGTGCCGGACGCGCAGGCGGCCGGGCTCACCATCACGTACGGCACCTCGCTGCACGCGCTGGTCAACCGGGCGCGCATCCAGCCGGGCGAGTGGCTCGCCGTGCTCGGCGCCTCCGGGGGCGTCGGCCTCGCCGCGGTGGAACTCGGCCGGCTGATGGGCGCCCGGGTGATCGCCTGCGCCTCCTCGGAGGAAAAACTCGCGGTCGCCCGCGCCCACGGCGCCGAGGCGACGCTGGTCTACGATCCCGCGACCCTGAAGGACGCGTTGCGCCGGATCAGCGGCGGCGGGGTCGACGTGGTCTACGACGCGGTCGGCGGCGACTACGCCGAGCCGGCCCTGCGCGCCCTGGCCTGGCGTGGGCGCTACCTCGTCATCGGCTTCGCCGCCGGCGGCATCCCGCGGCTGCCGCTCAACCTGATGCTCCTGAAGGAACTCGACGTGCAGGGCGTGCACTGGGGCGCCTTCCTCGACCGCGAGCCGGAGGCGCACCGGGCCGACCAGCGCCGGCTGCTGGCCTGGGTCGCCGAGGGCAAGCTTACCGCGCAGGTTCACGGTACCTACCCGCTGGCCAAGTTTCCGGAGGCCTTCGGGCTGCTGACCCGCCGGGCTGCGATGGGAAAGGTGCTGCTGCAACCCTGATCCGTTGGATCCTCGCCTTAAAATTGGAATCGGCAAGGCGATCCAGGCTATAAGGCGAGCGCCGCGAAGATTATTGTCCCGTATCTGCGCTCTTGGCGGCTTGTTGGTTGGACGACGCAGCGAACGCTGAAACCTTGTTGTCACGCTCCTGCGCTAAGGTTCGAGCCATTGGCTTGGAGAGGCCGCGAGATGAACTTGGGGCGCAGCATCACTGTTCGGTTGTTCTTGGCGTCGTTCGTCGGATTCATCCTTCTGATCGCCAATTCCCTATCGAACATCGTGAGCATCAAGGCGGTTCACGACTCGGCCAGGGAGATGCGGGACGTCTGGAACGTGAAGAATCGCGAGCTGGACGAGCTTCAGTTCCTGGCACTCCGGTATCACACCACCACGATCCGCAGGGTGATCGCCGAGGAAAGCGCCGAAAACCGCGACCTCGACACCGAATTCACCGAGATGGACGCGGCCATCCCGGAGAAGTTCAGGCAGTACCGCTTTCACATCGGATCCGCCGACGAGACCGCCCTGTGGAATGCGTTCGAGGCGCGTTGGCAGGCCTATCTCGCCGCTCGGGAACCGATTGTGGCGGCTCTCCGGCGCGGTGACCGCAATGCAGGCCGCGACGCCATCGCGCCGGCCCGCACGCCCCTGGTGAACGCCTTCGGGGCGCTGGCGGACCTCGCCAAAGTCAACGCCACCGGCACGCAGGCCGCGACGCGGCGGGCCGAGGACGCCTACGCGACCGCCTGGACCGTCACGGCCGCCCTGCTGATCGCGGGCCTGGTCGCCACGGCCGGAGCTCTCTGGTTGATCCTGCACGGCGTCGCCCGTCCGATCCGGGCCATGACCGGGATCATGGCGCGGCTGGCGGCGCAGGATCTGACCGTCGCCGTGCCCCACGCCGCGCGGCGCGACGAGATCGGCGCCATGGCCGCGTCCGTGCAGGTGTTCAAGGACGGCCTGATCCATGCTCAGGCGCTGGAGGCGGAAACCGCGCGCGCCCGGGCGGACGCCGAGGAGCAGCGCAAGACGGGCATGCGCCACATCGCCGACGCCTTCGAGGGGTCCGTCGGCGGCATCATCGGGACGGTTTCGGGGGCGTCCGCGGCGCTGCAGGCCACCGCCGCCACCATGACCAGCACGGCCTCCGGCACCGCCAGCCAATCCCTGCGGGTGGCGAGCGCGGCCGAACTGGCTGCCGCCAACGTCAACACCGCGGCCTCCGCGGCGGAGGAACTCGAAAGCTCCGTCCAGGAGATCGGCCGTCAGGTGTCGAGCGCCGCGGCTTTGACCCAGGCCGCCGTCGAGGACGCCGCGTCAACGGCTCATCTGGTGCAAGAGCTGAGCGGTGCCGCCGCCCGGATCGGCGACGTGGTCACGATGATTACCAGCATCGCCGGACAGACCAACCTGCTGGCGCTCAACGCGACCATCGAGGCGGCTCGCGCCGGCGAGGCCGGGCGCGGCTTCGCCGTGGTCGCTGCCGAGGTGAAGGAGCTGGCGAGCCAGACCGCCCGGGCCACGGACGAGATCGGCGGCCATATCGGGCGGATCCAGGCCTCGACCGACCACGCGGTCTCGGCCATCGGCCGCATCGGCGGGCGGATCCAGGAGATCAGCGCCGTCGCGACCCTGATCGCGGCCGCCGTCGAGGAGCAGGGGGCCGCGACCCGGGAGATCGCCCGCAACGTCACCGAGGCGGCGTCGAGCGCCGGCGAGGTGACGAGCAGCATCTCCGGCGTCGCGGACGCCGCCAATCAGACGGGGACGGCGGCCGACCAAGTGCTCAGCTCGGCGTCCGAGCTGTCGCTCCGGTTCGAGCATCTCCGGAGCGAGGTGACACGCTTCCTCGCGACGGTGCGGGCCGCCTGAAGCGCCGGATCAGAGCAGGCCGCGCGCCTTGGCGAGGCCGACCAGATCGGCCTGGGGGCGCGCGCCGATGTGCTGGATCACCTCGGCGGCCGCCAAAGTGCCGAGGCGGGCGCTGGCGACGTTGTCGAGGCCGCGGGCGTGCCCGGCCAGGAACCCGGCCGCGAACAGGTCACCGGCCCCGGTCGTGTCCAGCACCTCGCAGACCGGGCTCGCCTCGACGGACCGGACCTCCCCGCCCTGCACCACCAGGGCGCCGTCCGACGAGCGGGTGACCAGGCCGAGCAGGTGCCTGCCGCGGGCGTTGCGCTCGTCGCGCAGGGCGGCCACGGCGGCCTTGGGATCGTCGGTCTGGTAGAGGCTCTGAAGCTCGCCGATATTGGCGAACAGGATGTCGATGCTGCCGTCGCGCACGAGGCCCAGGAATTCGTCCCGGTAGCGGCCGACGCAGAACGCGTCCGACAGCGTCAGCGCCACCGCGTTGCCGGCCTGGTGGGCGATCTCGACCGCCTTGCGGAACGCATCCTTGGCGGCGGGCGGGTCCCACAGATAGCCTTCGAGATAGACCACCCGGGCCGAGGCGACGAGCGCCCGGTCCACGTCCTCGGGCTTCAGCCCCTGGCAGGCGCCGAGATAGGTGCTCATCGTGCGCTCGCCGTCGGGCGTCACCAGCACGAAGCAGCGGGCCGTGGCCGGCCCCTCGGTCGCGGGCGGCACCGTGAAGCCGACGCCCGTGGCCTTGAGGTCGTGGCCGAACAGGCCGCCGAGCTCATCGTTCCGGACCTTGCCGACGAAGCCGGTCTTGGCGCCGAGCAGGGCCGCGCCCACCGCGGTGTTCGCCCCCGAGCCGCCCGAGACGATCGTGGCCGGGCCCATCGCAGCGAACAACGTCTCCGCCCGCTCCTCGTCGATCAGCTGCATCGCGCCCTTGGTCACCCCCTGGGCGTCCAGGAAGGCGTCGTCCGTGCGGGCGATCACGTCGACGATGGCGTTGCCGAGCACGAGGAGATCGAGGGGTGTGGTCATCCGGGTGTCCTGATTCGCGTTTGCGCCGCTGTGACATCCGCCTCGGATCGGATCAAGCCGCGGGCGCTGCGGGGGCGGGAGATCGGCGAACAGCTCGGCCACCGACAGGCTCAGGCCGAGCGGGGTCGGAGCGAGGGGCCCTCGGCTTCCGATGCGGGCTTCGATCGGGCGTTCCAAGGCGCGTCTGTGGTGAGCGATCAGACGCTTGACCGGATCGATGATCAGGTCGTGCGCGACGCTGGCGATTTAAAAATAGCCGACGCGCTTTGCCTCGGTATCCACCGACTTGATCCCCGGTGAGAGCCCCTCGACCACGATGACGGGGTGGGACACCTCGACGGCATCAAGGTCGATCGCCGGCCCACAAACCAGGGCATCCGGTTCGGACGTGGTCGCAACGTCGATGCGGACCGTCATCCGAGGCTTCGCCTGTTCGATCATACCGTCACGCGAGCACGCATGGCCCTCGCAGGCATGCGCCCTCACCCCGCGATCTTCTCCAACGCCACGTCGCGGGTGCGGGGTCCCAGCAGCCCGACCAGCGACCCCGCCGCCAGCATCGCCGCGGAGATGAACAGGAACACCCCCGGGGTGCCGGCCTCGCGCAGCACGAAGGCGATGACGAACCCCGTGAAAATCGCCGAGAAGCGGCTCCACGAATAGACGAACCCCACCGCCCGGGCGCGGATGCCGGTGGGGAACAGCTCGGCCTGGTAGGCGTGGAAGCTGTACGACATCACGTTGGAGGCCAGCGTCAGGCCGATCCCGAGCGCGATGATTGCCGACACGTCGCGGGTCTGCGCGAAGGTCAGCCCGCAGGCGATGTAGACGAGGGCTGCGGCCACGATGACGTGCTTGCGCTCGAACCGGTCGGCGATGGCCAGGCCGATCAGAGGCCCGACCGGGGCGGCCAGCGCGATCAGCGCCGTGTAGGCGAGGCTCGACGTGATGGTGATGCCCTGCGCCACCAGCAGGGTCGGCACCCAGTTGGCGAAGCCGTAGAAGCCCACCGTCTGGAACACGTTGAAGCCGGCCATCATGAATGCCCGGCGGCGGTACGGCGGCACCCACAGGTCGCCGAAGGCGCCGCGCCGCTGCACCGGCTCCGGCGCTGCGGGCAACGGCAGGGGGCGGCCGTACTCGGCGGCGACCTGGCCTTCGAGGCGCCGCAGGACCGCGTCGGCCTCCGCGAGCCGCCCGCGCTCGACCAGCCAGCGCGGGCTCTCCGGCAGGCCGGCGCGCAGCCACCAGACCCCGATCGCCGCGGTGGCGCCGATCAGCACGACCCAGCGCCAGCCGTCGATCCCCAGCGGCGCCGTCGGGATCAGCAGATAGGACAGGAAGGCCACCACCGGCACGGCGGTGAAGCCGATGCCCTGGCACAGGGCGAAGGCGCGGCCGCGGATCGCCTTCGGAACCAGCTCCGAGAGGTAGCTGCCGATGGTCACCATCTCCAGGCCGAGGCCGATGCCGGCGATCAGCCGCCAGAGATTGAGCCCGAACGCGTCGGTCTGGCAGGCCATCACGACGTTGGCGGCGGTGTAGGACAGCAGCGACCACGTGAAGATCGCCCGGCGCCCGAACCGGTCGGCCAGCCAGCCGCAGACCAGGGTTCCGATGAACAGCCCGGTGAACAGGGCCGCCACGAAGCTCGCCACGCCGCTCGCGCCGAACAGCCCGGGCGTGGTCGGCGTGAGGATCCCGGCCTTCACGAGCCCCGGGGCGACGTAGCCGGTGAACAGCAGGTCGTAGAGCTCGAAGAAGAAGCCGAGGCCGAGGAGAGCGACGAAACGCCAGATCGTGCGCGTCGGCGGCAGCCGGTCGAGGCGGGCCAGGATGGCGCCGGGGTCAAGATCACTACCCGACGTCCGCGCCGCCGTACTCGTCGTCATGTGCCTGGTCCTGCCTCAGGCGCCGCAGCACCACGCTGGCGCAGTGCCGCGGAAGGCGCCTCCGCGCAAGGTGTCGGTCACGCCCCGAACACCGACCAGCCCATGCGCTGGGTCAGGCGCTCCAGGGCGACGCGGCCGAGATGGGAGTTGCCCGCCGCGTCGAGGCCGGGTGACCAGACCGCGATCGAGGCCTTGCCGGGGGCCACCGCCAGGATGCTGCCGCCGACGCCGCTCTTGCCCGGCAGGCCGACCCGGTAGGCGAACTCGCCCGAGCCGTCGTAGTGACCGCAGGTCAGCATGATCGCGTTGATGCGGCGCGCCCGCTCGGCCGAGACGACGTTGTGCCCGGTCGACGGGTTGCGGCCGTTATGGGCCAGGAACCGGCCCGCCATGGCGAGCTGCCGGCAGGTCATCGCGATGGCGCAGTGATGGAAGTAGACGCCGAGCGTGTAGTCCACCGGGTTCTCGATGACGCCGAACGACTTCATGTAGTTGGCGAGCGCGGTGTTGCGGAAGCCGGTGCGCTTCTCGGAGGCCGCCACCTGCTCGTCGATGGTGATGGTGGGGTCCTGGGCCAGGAACTGCATGAAACGCAGGATCTCGCCCAACGCCTCCCGGGGCGCATGACCCGAGAGGATCACGTCGGTCACCGCGATGGCGCCGGCATTGATGAACGGGTTGCGCGGCACCCCGCGCTCCCGCTCCAACTGGACGATCGAGTTGAACGGGTTGCCGGAGGGCTCGCGCCCGACCCGCTTCCACAGCCGGTCACCCACCATGCCGAGCGCCAGGGTCAGCGTGAACACCTTCGACACGCTCTGGATCGAGAACGGCGTCTCGCTGTCGCCGCCGACGGTGACGGCCCCGTCGGCATCGATCACCGCGATGCCGAACTGGTTCGGGTCCACGTGGGCGAGTTCGGGGATGTAATCGGCTACCGCGCCCCGGTCGGAGCGCAGGGCCATCTCGTCGGAGATCTCCCGGACGACGGTGTCGAGATCGGGCACGGCCGGGCCTCGCCGGGCGCCCCGATCAGGCCGCCGCCAGGGACATCGACATCGATTCCTTCTTCATCAGCTCGCGGAAGAAGCCGTCGAGATGGGTCAGCTTGTCTGGCGAGCCGTCCTGGATGATGCGGCCGCCTTCCAGCACTACGATCCGGTCGAAGTCCTGAAGCGTCGACAGGCGGTGGGCGATGGCGATGACGGTGCGGCCCTTCATGAGGTTCGCGAGCGCCTGACGGATCGCCTGCTCCGATTCCGCGTCGAGCGCAGAGGTCGCCTCGTCGAGCAGCAGGATCGGCGAATTCTTCAGGATGGCCCGCGCGATGGCGATGCGCTGGCGCTGGCCGCCCGAGAGTTTCACGCCGCGGTCGCCGACCATGGTGTCGAAGCCCTCCGGCAGGGCCTGGATGAACTCGGTGCAGCGTGCCGCCTCGGCGGCCTGCCAGACCTCCTCGTCGGTGGCCTCCGGCCGGCCGTAGCGGATGTTCTCGCGCAACGAGCGGTGGAACATCGACACGTCCTGCGGGACGACCGTGATCGCCTCGCGCAGGGATTCCTGGGTCACCAACTCGACCTTCTGGCCGTTGATGCGGATCTCGCCGGTCTTCACGTCGTAGAAGCGCTGCAGCAGCGAGAACAGGGTCGACTTGCCGCCGCCCGACTTGCCGACGAGGCCGACCCTCTGGCCCGGCTCGATCACGAGGTCGAAATCGGTGAAGACCGGGCGCCCGTCCGGATAATTGAAGGCGACGTGGTCGAACTCGATCTTGGCACCCTGGCCGGCGAGCGGCTTGGCTTCCGGATGGTCCACGAGGTCGTGGGGCTGGAGCAGGGTGTGCAGCGCCTCCGCCAGGCGGGCGGTGTGCTGGGTCGCGTCCACCAGTGCCACCGCGAGGTCGCGGGTGGCCGCCAGGATGCGGATGCCGAGCGTGCAGACCAGCACCACCTGGCCATTGGTCGCCTGGCCGGCCTCCCACATCTGGATCGCCCAGTAGAGCAGGCCGAACACCGCCAATACGGTGAGCACCGCGTGCACGATGCGCAGCTTCTCAAGGTAGAGCAGCGACGAACGGCGGGCGCGCATCTCCGTGGCGATCGTGCTCTCGAAGCGCTGGCCCTCGCGCTTGAAGCCCGAGAACGCTCGCACGAGCGACATGTTGCCGACGAGGTCGACCATCTCGCCGTCCACGGAGGCCGCCTTGGCGGCGAAGTCGTGGTGCAGCGGCTTGCCGGCCGCCGCCATCTTGAACATCAGCACGACGACCGCGGCGAAGACGCCAGCCAGGATCGCCGCCATGGTGGTGTTGACGGTGGCGATGTAGGCGATCGACCCGAAGGCCGCGACGGTCGGCGGCATCACGTTGAACACGAACATGTTCTCGACCGTGAAGATCGCGTTCGAGGTCGCCGTGATGCGCGACGCCAGGGTTCCCGGCTGCCGGTCGGAGAAGAAGGTCGGCGAATGGCCGGTCATGTGCCGGAACAGGTCCCGCCGGATGTCGCCGGTGACGCCCACGAACGTGAAGGCCCCGGTCAGCGCCGCCACGCGCCAGAGCATGTTGTCGGCCGCGATGAATCCGATCAGGACGGCGAGCGCCCCCCAGACCACGGTGTTGCCCGGGCCGGGACCCTTGGTCAGCGCATCGACCACGCCCTTGAGGGCATAGTCGGTCGAGACCGAGAACCCGACCGCACCGAGCACGGAGATCAGGATCACCAGGTGGGGCACCCAGCGGCGCCGGAGGTATCGCCCGACGAAGGCGAAGGGCCTCTCAGCGTATTGGTGCAGCTCTTCCATCGCGGTGACCATTCCGTATTCACGCGGCACTGGCTGGTGCGGGCTGAGGCGGAGTGCAACGCGGGCGTAATCGGACCCGCAGCGGCAACGCGACAGCGTTGCCATATGTTGCACCGGCCCGCACCTCCCGCGCGCTTTTATCTCTCAAACCTGAACGCCGCTTGAGCGGCGCGGATACACGCAAGCGAATCCGATGCCGCGGATCACGCCTCCTCCGCCGGCTGGCGCGTCTCGGGCATGATCAGCGCCACCAGCATGAAGGCCGCGAAGCCCATGAAGGCCAGCCCCAGGAAGGCGCTATGGCTTCCCAGGCGGTCCGCCATGATCCCGGCGATCGACGTCGAGAGCGCAGCGCCCACGCCCATCGCGGTGCCGACCGCGCCGAGCGCAAGGTTGAAACGCCCCGTGCCGCGGGTGAGATCCGAGACCACGAGAGGCACCATCACGCCGAGCACCGAGGCGGAGATCCCGTCGAGAACCTGGATGGCGACCAGGCCGTAGGGGTTCGTGGTGTAGGCGAGCATCAACCCGCGCACCGGCAAGGCGCCGAAGCCCAGGAGCAGCACCGGGTAGCGGCCGAACCGCTCGGCGGCCCGGCCGACCGCGGGGGCGCTCACGGCGAGTACCGCCTGCGGGACCATGATGCAGGCCGCGATCAGCGCGGTTGCGGTCTCGCTCGCCCGCAGGGTGAGGACGCTGCCCACCAGCGGCAGCATCGCGGCGTTCGCGAGGAAGAACAGGACCATGCAGGCCGCGAAGCACAGGAGCCCGCGATTGGTCAGCAGCGCCCGCACGCCGTCCTGCCCGGCGGCGCGGGGCGGCTGGGCGGAGGCCGGCTTGGAAGCTGCCGTGGAAGTCGACTTGGAGGCCGCCTCGGGGGCCACATCCTTGAACACGTTGGCGTCGATCTCGTCGGCGCGGATTCGCGTCAGCGCGATGATCGTCGGCACTACGAGAGCCGCCGTCAGGTAGAACACCGCTCCGTTCGAGAGGTAGTAGCCGATGGCGCCCATGCCGGCGGCGCCGAGCGCGTTGCCGACCGCCGCGAAGCTCGCGTTGCGGCCGAGGCGCTCGCCCGCCCGGGCACGCCCGACCAGCCCGATGCTGATCGCCGCGATAGCCGGCGTGAGCACGCAGCTCGCCCCCGAATGCACCGCCATGGCCAGGAGCACCACCGGGAAGCTCGGCCAGATCGCCAGCGCGAAGGCGCTGCCCGAGATGCCGATCACCGCTACCGCGGCGGCGAACCGCTTCGAGCGCACCACGTCGACGAAGGCGCCGCCCGGCACCTGGCCCAGCAGCGCGACGAGGCTCCCTACTGTGAGGGCGAAGCCGATATCGGACTGGGTCCACTTCGCCTGCGAGAAGTACACGGCCAGGAACGGCCCGAACCCGGTCTGCAGGTTGGCGACGAAGAACGCGAAGGCGTCGAGGCCGTGGCGGCTTGCCGCCGTGAGCGTTCGGTCCACCGGTGCGGCCTCCGCGGCCGCCCGGGCCGGCTCGCGCGCGACTTCGGCCGACTGATCCTTCAGGCGGACGGGCCGCGACCGCGGGTCCTGTCGGGACACCTCGCGCTCGCGGGGGGAAACGGCGGGTCTTGCCTTCAATCGGGCCACCGTCACTTATCCGGGGCCTTTTCCGGCGGGGTGGCGGGAAGCGGGGCGGACGGCGTCGGGACCGACGGAGCCGGAACGGTTGGCGCAGACACGACCGGGGCGGCGGGATTGACCGGCGGGGCCGCGCTCGTCGCCTGCTCGCCCTCGGGCACGGGGGCGGCCGGGCTCGCCGGGCCGAGCACGACGATCGGCTCGCCGGCCTTGTATTCGGGCGACACCCGGACCTGGTTGCGGCTCAGCGCGACGGATAGCTTGCGCTCTTTGTTGCCATCGGGGGTGAAGCGCAGGGCGCGCCAATCGACGGCGATTTTGCGGGTGCCGACACCCAGGAATCCGCCGAAATCGATGATGGCCGCCCGGGGATGCCCGTCCTTGTCGATGATGATGTCGATGACGCGCCCCAGCTCGTCGCCGCCGGCGCTGCGCACGCTGCGGCCGAGCAGGCTCTCGTAATCCTGGGTGTCCAGCACCGTGGCCGGGGTCCCCTGCTGCTGCGCCGCGTTCGACGGCGCTCCCGGCGTGGCGGAGGTGGTCGGCGCCCCAGCGGGCGGCGCCGCTGCTGGGGGCGCAGGGTGCAAAGGCGGGGCAGCAGGCACCGGCGGGGCGGCGGGCGGCGTTTGCGCGGCGGGTGGACCCTGCGTCGGGGTCTGGCCGGATGCTGCGCCATCGCCCCCGGGGGCCGGGGCCTGCGCCGCAACGCCCGACGCCCAAAAGGCGAGCGTCACGGCCGCGATCATCCGGTTGGTTCTGAACACGCTGCGTCCTCTGAGGAAGGGCCGGGCCGGGCCGACGCGCCGGCAAGACCGCGACCGTATCGGCCGGATTTGGGCCCGCCGTCGGCGCGACCCCGCCTGCGGACAGCACCCTGCCGAAGGACCTGGGCGAAGTTATGGACCGTCGGGGCCAGCCGGCAAGTTCCGCGCCGGTCCGATCCGGACGCCCTCCCGGACGCGCGCGACGGGTGCTGGCGCGCATGTGTCTGGTTTTCGCCGCAACCCGAGCGTAGACAGCCGACGATAAGCTTTTGCGAGCTGCGGAGACCACCGCGGCCCCTTGCGAGGACTACACGATGTCGACCCTCCCCTCGTCGGTCTGTGCCACTGCGCGCGGCCTCGCGCTCTGCGCCGCCATGGCCAGCCTGGTGGCCGGCTGTCAGGCGCTCGGCGGCGGGGGCGGCGTAATGCCGGAAACCGAGGTCGGGCTGCCGCCCTCGCTGCGCGGCTCCCTGCCCAACCGCGAGGCCCGCAACGCCGGGGTCGATGCCGACGGGCAGCCGCTCCAGACCGCTCCGACGAAGCAGCTGGCGATCCCGCGCAGCGCCGGCGGCGCGACGCAATCGGCCAATGCCGGGGAACGCCGGATCCGGCGCGAGGACATCGAGGGCGGCAACGCCGCTGGCGGCGCGGGCAGCAACTCGATGGGCCCCATGCTGTCGCCCGGCGGCAGCGTCGGCCTCGGCGGGAAGTTCTAAGGACCGTAACCGGAAGCGGGCGCGGCGCTACTCGTGATGGGCGCGGGCCACCTCTCCCGTGCAGGAGAGGTGGCCCGTCGCGGTCCGCAAGGGTGCCGGCGGCAAAAGCCCGTGCGGGCACGAGGCGTCCCGGTGGAGCGTCGATGGCCCGCGCCCTGCGCTCACAGCGTTGGCGCGCGCACGCCGTAATAATCCTCGATCTTCCCGCGGTAGTTCGGGTCGGCGAATGCGTCCTCGCCCGGGCCGTGGCTCGGTGCGCCGGCGAGGTTGCCCGGATCGATGTCGACCACGTAGCCGCCGAGTTCGGTACTGTAGGTCAGTGCCTTCCAGGGCAGGGGGTGGTGGTTCTCGCCGAGCCCGAGGAAGCCCCCGAAGGCCAGCACCGCGTAGGCGACCTGGCCGGTGACCTTATCCACCATGAAGTTGTACACGGCCCCGAGGTGCTTTCCCTCGCGGTCGTACACCGCCGTGCCCTCGACCTTGTTCGAGGCGATCAGGCGGGCGGTCTCGTCGATGGCGATGCCCTCGCCGGTGGGATCGAGCTCCAGGGAGCCCGTCTTTCTCACGGGACGCTCGGTGGGCAGATCCGTCGGCATGGTGACTCCCGGGTTACGCGGACCGGGCCGGACGTGCCGCCGGCCCTGGTCACTAAACGCCGGGGCGGGAGCGGGTTCCGGTGGCTCAGAGATCCGCCAACATCCCGGCATCGGCCCGGCGCTGGTTGATCCGGTCCCGGACCGAGCGGCTGGCCAGCAGCATCTCGAAGCCGAACGCGATGAGCGCGCAAAGCGTGCACAGGATCGCGGTCCCGAACAGGCCGAACAGCAGGCTCGCCACCGTGCTGTCGCGCAGGGCGCCGACGAACAGCGTCAGCACCGAGCCGCAGGTCGCGACGCCGCCGAGCGCGGCCAGGAACACCGCCGCGTCCAGCGCCAGCGAGCGCGTATGAAGCCGGTCGAGCCGCTGACCCAGGATGATCCGCTCGGCCTCGCCGGCTCCAGCCAGCAGCGTCGACACGCGCTCGGCCTGGTCGGCCACCCGCGCGAGCCGGGCACCGAAGACGTTGAGCAGCGTCGCGAGCCCGGACAGCAGGAAGACCGGGCTCAGCGCCACCTGGACGACGTGGGCGGTGCTTTCCAGGGTGGTGGATGTGATGGGATCGATCATGCTCGCGGGCCCATGGACCCGGCGGCCCGGCACGGCAATCCCGTGCGCCGTCAAACCAGCCCGCGTTGCGGTTCCAGGCCGGACGAGACCGGCTCGGCCCGGATACCGAGACCAAGACCGAGCACGAGCCCGGTGGCGAGCAGCAGCGCGAGCGCGAGAACCGGGGTAAACATGACTGTATTTCTCGGGCCTGATCGTTAAGAGCAGGTTTCGAGCGCGCGGGTTCGGCGGAATGTTCTTCGCGGCGGTGCAGATCGGCGGCTTCCGGTGTGGATTTCCGCGCCTGCCCTGTGGATGAGGCCCCCGCGAAGGCGATTTCCCCTTGGAACGGCGGCGGCACCGCTTAGTTGCTGCTATGCTGGCTCGGCCGTGGGGCGCTCATGCCCCGGCCTGCGGCCCGAGAACCGGAGGAAGTTTATGGCCACGAAGACCGAGAAGGCTGCGCCGAAGGCGGCCAAGACCACGAAGGCCGACGAGCCGAAGGCCGCCAAGGCCGCGCCCGCGAAGGCTGCCAAGCCCGCCGCCACCAAGGCCGCCGGCGCGAAGCCGAACGCCCTGCAGCAGCCGCTGAAGCCGTCTGCCGATCTCGGCGCGATCGTCGGCACCGATCCGTTGCCCCGCGGCGAGGTGGTCAGCAAGGTGTGGGACTACATCAAGAAGCACAACCTGCAGAACCCCGAGAACAAGCGCGAGATCCTGGCCGACGACAAGCTCAAGAAGGTCTTCGGCAAGGACAAGTGCTCCATGTTCGAGATGAACAAGCACCTCGCGGCTCACCTGAAGTCTTGATCGTCTAAGCCCGGGTCCGGCGCCTTCGCCGGACCGGTGGCTCTCGATCGAACGGGGCCCGACGGCCCCGAGCCGAAGACCGTTTCGCTCGATGCGGTCTACGCGAGACCTTGCAGGACACCGCCATCCACCCGCAGCGCAGCGCCCGTCGTGGCGCTCGCTGCCGGGCTGCAGAGATAGGCGACGAGGTTCGCAACCTCCTCCACCGTGGCAAGGCGCTTGATCAGCGACGACGGGCGATGCTCGGCCACGAAGGCACGGCCCATCGCGTCGAGGTCGGCGTCGGCCGCCCCACCGGCCATCTGCTTCATGAACTCGGCGACGCCTTCCGACAGGGTCGGCCCGGGCAGCACGCTGTTGACCGTCACGCCGGTGCCGGCGACGGTCTGCGCCAGGCCCCGAGAGATCGCGAGCTGCGCGGTCTTCGTCATCCCGTAATGGACCATCTCGGTCGGCGTGTTGATGCCCGACTCGCTCGAGATGAAGATCACGCGGCCCCAGCCGCGCTCGGCCATGGCCGGGGCGTAGGCACGCGACAGGCGCACGCCGCTCATCACGTTAAAGTCGTAGAAGCGCTGCCAGTCCGCGTCCGGGATCTCGAAGAACGGCTTCGGCTCGAAGATCCCGGTGTTGTTGACCAGGATGTCGACCGCGGGCAGCCCCCGGACGAGAGCATCGACCCCTTCGGCGGTGGCCACGTCGCCCGGTGCCGCGAAGGCGCGGCCGGCCTTGGTCTCGCCGCGCAGCTTGGTCAGCGCCGCTTCGACCCGCTCGGCGGTGCGGCCGTTGACGCCGACCTCCGCGCCGAGGTCGCAGAGCTCCTTGGCGATGGCGTAGCCGATGCCGCCGGTCGAGCCGGTGACGAGGGCCTTCTTGCCGGTGAGGTCGAGGTCCATGGGCGGAGACTCCGGGGCTTGGAACACGGGTTGTGGATCTCGGCCCAACGCGCGCCAGGCCGGTCGGTGGCATACCGGGCTCGCCTAACCGCCCTTACCCCGCCGCAGGACGCTGGCGCAGCCGCCGATTGCGGCGAGCGCCACCGCGCAGGAGAGCGAGAGGGTCACGGCCCGTTCGGCGCCCAGCCCGTGGGTCAGCCCGAAGATCACCGCCACGAGGGCGGCGCCGAGCGACTGCCCGGTGAGGCGGGCCGTCGACTGCATGCCGCTTGCCCCGCCGGCGCGCTCCCGAGGCGCCGAAGTGACGATCACCTTGTTGTTGGGCGACTGGAACAGGCCGAAGCCGAGCCCGCACAGGGTCAGGCGCCAGACGATGTCGAGGGTGGCGGGCGACTCGGGCAACAGCGTCACGCCGACGAGGCCGGCCGCCAGCATGGCGAGGCCGATGCCGCCGAGCAGCCCGGGCGGGTAGCGGTCGGCCAGGCGCCCCGAGATCGGCGCCATCGCGGCCACCGCGATCGGCCAGGGGGTGAGCAGGAAGCCGGTCTGGGTGCTGGAGAGGTGCAGCACATCCTGGAAGTAGAACGGCAGCGCCACGTAGGACACCATCTGGGCGCAGAAGGAGGCCACCGAGGTCGCCATCGACAGGGCAAAGGCGGGGATCCGCAGGAGGTCCACCGGGAGCAGCGGGGCGGGCAGCCGGATCTGGCGCCGCACGAACACGGTGCCGATCACCAGGGCGCCGACAAGTTCGGCGACGGCGATCGCTTGGCCCTCGGGGTCGCCGAGCCCGTCGATGCCGATGATCAGCAGGCCGAAGGTTAGCGCGTTGAGCACCGCGCTCACCAGGTCGAAGCGCCGCCCGCTGGCCGGGGTCGCCGGCAGGGTGCGCGTGGCCACCGCCAGGGCGAGCAGCCCCACCGGGACGTTGACCAGGAACAGCCAGGGCCAGCTCGCCACGGACAGGATCGCGGCCGCCACGGTTGGCCCCGCCGCCGAGGCCACCGCCACCACCAGGGCGACGTTGGCGACCCCCTGGCCGATCATCCGGTGCGGATAGATGAACCGCACGAAGCCGATGTTGACGCTCATGATCGCCGCGGCGCCGAGCCCCTGGACGATGCGCCCCGCAATCAGCAAGGGCAGGCTCGGCGCCAGCGCGCAGGCCAGCGACGCCGCGACGAACACTGCGAGCCCCGGCAGGTAGACCCGGCGGAAGCCGAAGATGTCGCCGAGCGATGCGAAGGGCAGGAGGCTCGCCGTCACGGCGATCTGGTAGGCGTTGACCACGAAGATCGCGTCGGCGGGCTTCACCGCCAGGTCCTTCGCCATCACGGGCAAGGCCACGTTGACGATGGCCCCGTCGAGGACCGCCATGGTCATGGCCAGCCCGATCGCCGCCATCGCCAGGACGCGCTCCCGCGGCGGCAGGCCGTCGTGCTGGGCGGGGACGCCTGTACCGGCCGGGACCTGCGCCATGCGCGCGCTCCTGCGGCGTCCCGGAGGGCCGGCGACGTCGGTTGCGGGGGGAGATCCGGGCGCGGATGCACCGTGGATGCCGGTTCCCTCTCGCGCAGCCGCGGCACAGCGTCGAGGGCCGTGGTGTGTCCTATGTCACGGCGCGGCGGGATTGTTCGCCCGGCTATGCATCAGGCGAGCATGTAGGTGAGGAGCGCGCGCAGCTGCGCGGGCTTGATCGGCTTGCGCAGCAACTCCGCGCCGGACCGTGCAACCTTCGCCTCGACCTCGCGGGAATGGTCGGCGGTTGTGACGATCACCGGCAGCGCCTCGCCGTAGAGGTCATTCAGGTACGCGGCGACGTCGAGCCCGCAGGCATCGTCGTCGAGGTGGTAGTCGAGGACCAGGATGTCGGGCCGCGGGGCTCCGGCCTGCATGGCGGCGCGGACCCCGGCCAAATCCCGGAAGGTCGAGACCCGGGCGTCCCAGTTCTGCAGCAGGCGTGCCAAGGCGTCGGCCGTCGCGGCGTCGTTCTCCACCGCCAGGACGTGGGCGCCGGACAGGCGGGTCACCACGGGGGCCGGCGGCGCGATGGCGGCCGGGATCGGGCTCAGCGGCAGGCCCAGGGTCACCCGGGTGCCGTGGCCGGGCCGCGAGGCCAGGGTCAAAGGATGATCCAGCGCCTGGGCCATGCGCCGCACGATCGACAGGCCGAGGCCGAGGCCCGGCTCCTCCGCGGCGCCGGTCCGGGTGCCGCCCCGGAAGAACTCCTCGAAGACCAGGTCGTGCTCCTCTGCGGCGATGCCGCAGCCGGTATCGAACACATCCACCCGGACTCCGCCGGCAGCGCGCCGCGCCGCGAGCACGATGCCGCCCGCGCCGGTGTAGCGGATGGCGTTTGAGACCAGGTTCTGGACGATGCGCTGGAGCAGCATCACGTCGCTGGTGACCGTGAGGTCCGGGCAGCGCACGGCGAGCCGCAGGCCCTTGCGCTCCGCGAACGGCTTGAAGCTCCCCGCCAGCTCGGTCAGCAGGTCGGGCAGGAAGACCGGCTGCAACTGCGGCCGGACGATGCCGGCATCGAGCTTCGAGATGTCCAGGAGCGTCTTGATCAGGTCCTCGATCGTCTGGAGGCCCCGCTCCACCCGGCCCGCGATGGTGCGCGCCTCGGGCAGCAGCGGGAGGTCGTCCAGCGCCGAGATCGAGAGGCGCGCTGCGTTTACCGGCTGCAGCAGGTCGTGACTCGCCGCCGCCAGGAAGCGTGTCTTCGAGCGGTTGGCGGTCTCGGCCTCCTCCTTGGCCGCCGCCAGGGCCTCGTTCGAGCGCTCCAGGCGGTGCATCAGTCCGGTCAACTCCTCGGTACGGGTGCGGACGCGGCCTTCCAGCATGATCGCAGTCTGGAACAACGAGTAGGCGCTGCCGCGCTGATCCATGCTGCGCTCGACGTGAGACATCAGCGCGGCGTTGATCCGCTCCAGCTTCTCGATCCGCCGGCGCAGGGAGGCGTCGGTCTCGAGCCCGCCCGGGTGCAGGGTCATGATCCGGCCGGGACCGGCGGGCCGCTGGGCTCCGTGCCCCGGGTCAGCCCCTTGCCGATCGCGATGCCCGTGAAGGTCTGGTTGAGGTGCATCGCCCGGTACTGCTCGCCGAAGGTCTCGAAGCCGACGACGTTGTAGCGGCGGTACAGGTCGGCGATGCCGTGGCCCACCTGCCGGCTCTCGGCATCGAGCCGGCGCAGGACGCATTCGAAGCCGATGATCAGGTCTACGCCGCCCACCACCGTGTCGAGGCGGGCCAGCTCGGTCCGGGTCGAGGTCACGATGTCCCGCGGCTCAGCCAGCGTCAGCACCACGCCCTCGTCGATGGCGCAGAAGAAGCTCAGCGAGCCGTCCTCGTTCATGCGGCGGATCGAGCGGCAGAAATACTCGCCGCCGACCTTCACGGCGAGCGGGTAGGCGGCAAAGCTCATCGGCGACAGGCCCTCGGGATCGAGGCCGATCGCCATGGCGTATTCCCGCGCCGCCGGCTCGGCGTTGAGTTCATGGACGGTGCGCCGCTCGCTGTCCGAGGCGGTGACGACGAACTTGGTCCCGGTCGGTTCGAAATTGTCGCTCTTGAAGATCTCGAACGGGAAATCCGTCTCGACCAGCACCAGCACCGCGGCGTTACGGTGGATCCGGCCGCCATGCAGCAGCACCGCGTCCCGGAAGCGCAGGTCGTCGCCCGCCGAACCGCCGACGATCGGGATGCCGTCGAGTGCCCAGGCGATGGCCGAGACCACCGTCTCCTCCGCGTTGGCGAGCCCATCGATCAGCGACAGGGCGAAGCGGCGATCGACGGCGGGCGCTTCGGCTTCGCGGGAGGACACCGGCGGATCGAGGGTCCGGCGCAGGGCACGCACAGCTGAGGCGGTGCGTTCGACATCGAGGTGGTCGATGGCGTCGAGCACGGTCGAGACGATGCGGAAGCGCTCGGTCGGGAAGGCGATCACGACGAGGCCGCGATCGAGGCCGCCCGCCGGAGCGATGCCCCCCGACATCGAGCAGCCCGCGATCGGGACGCCGGGGAACTGCCTCTCCATGGCGGTAGCCAGGATTTCGGGGTCGTAATCGTGCGAGAAGAAGGCGACGATCTGGGACAGGGCCGGGGTACCGATCGCCCGCGCGATCTCGGAGACAGCCTCAGGGGCCGCCGCAGCCTCCGTCCAGGCTGTCCAGATGCCGCACGCATGGCGGCGCACTCCGGTTCCTTGAGCCACGTTCCACCCCCTCACACCCCCTTCGGCGAGCTTTGCCTCGCTCTTCAGAGTCTTGCGCGGAGTATGTCGTGCACAACCGAACGGCGCAACGGGGCGTTGCGCCGTCTCTCTGGGAGGCCCTGACCCGCGTGGAAACGCGGCGCCGCTCACTTCATGCAGACATCTTCCGCCTTCGTGAAGGCAGCGGGTTTCGCCTCGTGATCGGCCGGGCGGTTGCGCCCGACCACGCCATCCGCGCGGGCGCGCAGATACGTGTAGATGTCCGGCATGTAGCACATGACGTTCCGGTTATCCCCGAACGCCGGCATGACCAGTTCCTGGGAGGCGTTCACGTCCTTCTTGCCGCCGGTGATGATGCCGGCGAAGTGCGCGTAGTCCATGCCCTTGAGCGCATCGACCAGGGAGGGCGCATAGGTCGAGCCCATGCCGTCCGGGCCGTGGCAGACGATGCAGTTGGCGTTGTACCGCAGGTACCCCGACATCGTGTACCAATCGACCTTCTTGCCGCCGTCGGTGACGTGATAGGTCGGATCGCCGTTCTTGTCGGTGTACTGGCCGTCCTGGACCTTGGCCGGCTGCGTCGGGCCGTCGCTCTTGAGGTCGCCAGGGCTCGTCTGCGGGGGCGATGGGGTGTCCGGGTTGGCGGCCGAGGCCGGGGCCGCCCCCAGGGTCCCGATCACCAGCCCCGCGACTGCGAGCGCCGCGAGCGCATCAGTTGTGCACCGCATGTCGTTCCTCCAGCCGCCCTAGCGTTCCGGTTCTTCAGGTGGCGGCGGTGGACAACGGCGCTCACGGCACGCGAATGCCGTTGGACATCTTCACGTTTTCGCGCGGGTCTCACCGACCTGCAGGCACGGGCGCCACAGGTCGGAGAATTCCTACGTCATCCGCGTTGCGCACAGCATTAACCTTTTGTTAATCCGCCGATTGCCGCCGGGCCCCCGGCGTGAGAGCTTTCGTTAACGAGAGCTTAACGGTTGGGTCACGGCGATGCGGTTCGCGGGTTCCATGGTGCAGAGTTCGGTTCCCAGCTCTGCGCTGCGTCGGGTGGCTCGCAGCCGTCGCGTCCTGGCCGGCTTCGCCTGGGCGGCCCTGTGCTTCGCCGGGCTCGGCGCCGGTACGGTGCAGGCCCAGACCTTCGCCAGCCTGCCGTCCCCGCAGATCGGGGCCGAGCCCCAGGGCGCGGCGCGGCCGATCGCAGCCTGGGTGACGTTCTGCCAGTCCTACGCGGCGGAATGCGCCGTGGACCGGAGCGAGCCGGCGCGCATCACCCTGACCCCGGCGGTCTGGGCCGCCATCGTCTCGGTCAACCGCCGGGTGAACAAGTCGGTCGAGCCGAAGACCGACATGGAGCACCTCCACGTCGCCGACCGCTGGGACCTGGCCGAGGACGGCATCGGCGACTGCGAGGACTTCCAGCTGCTCAAGCGCCACCTGCTGGCCGAGGCCGGGCTGTCCCGCCGGGCGATGCGCATGACCGTGGTGATCGACGAGAAGGGCGAGGGCCACGCCGTCCTGACCCTGATCACCGACCGCGGCGACCTGGTCCTCGACAACAAGACCAACGCGATCGTGCCGTGGCACAAGACCGGCTACGTGTTCATCAAGCGCGAGAGCCAGGACGCGACCGCGTGGGTCTTGCTCGGCGGCGTCACCTCGCCGGTCACCACCGCCAACCGCTGATCGGGCCGGTCCTGCGCACCGCGTCGGCCATTCGCGGGACACATCCGGACAGCCGGATTTTCACCTGATCGTAAGCTCCCGCTAACCTTGTCGGCGTCACCCTGTCTCCGGACCGAGTGCCCGATCCATGTCGCCTGCCTCTCTCGCATCGCCCTTGCTGCTGGCTGCAATGCTGCTCGCCTCCGGGCCTGTGCGCGCTGGCGGCGAGACCGAGACCCGCCACGCCGGCTGGCGCGAGTGCCTCAGCCGCAACTTCCAGATCCAGGCCGCGCTCACGGACCCTGATCTCGCTGCGGATTCCGCGTTCCGGGCCTGCCGCAGCGCCGAGGACGCCTACCTCGCAGCCCTGGCGCGTTCACCGCTTCTCGACGGCGACGACGTCGCCCGAGCCCGGCCGATGCTCGCCGGCCGTTTCCGGGCCTGGCTGATCAGCAGCCGGGGGTGATGGGTTGGATCCGGCGCCGCTCGGAGATCCACCCAGCAATCGCTCACGCCGGCGTCCGGGGCCGGGCAGGGCGTTGGGACGCTAGATACCGCAGGCGCAGCACGACCGGACATTGGCGATCCTCTGTGCAGGCGTGCCGAACGTCGACTGGGTCACACCGTAATTGCTCCAGTGCGTGATCCACTGCTTGATGTAGTGCAGGCCGTTGGGCGCGTTGGCGAGTTGATGGGCCGCCCAGCAATCTGCCAGCCGTTCCGAGTTGTTTCGGATGGCGAGAAGGCCATAGGCATGGACGATGTAGAAGTGACTGGCGCCGTTGACCTGGGACTCGACCAGACTGATCCGGGTCGGACACAGTAAAAGGCCGTCGGATTTGGACGTCGCGATATTACCGGACGTCTCAGAGCAGCTTTTCGTGATCGATATATTCAACAATCCGCCCGAAGCGCTCCACTGAGCAAGTGATGGCCCGCATTGAGAAATAAATGCGCAGACAGAGGCTGCAGCAATTCGAGCGCGCGACATGGAATTTTCCCGGAACAATACGATTTGTGAGCATATACGGTTGGAGAGATTTGCGAAACATTGCGCATTTTGAATGACTTGTACGATGTTACATGTCGCAGGAAGTGTCAGAGGCGTGGCATGGGGGTCCGGTGCTGCTTGCCCGCTCGGCCTGACATCGGCAGCAAGGAGCGGGACGCTTTCTCTCCCCCGGAGCCGGCACGGTTTCCGAGGACCAGGAGAGCCTCATGACCCGATACCGCTGCGTGCCGATCGGCACCGAGATCGCGGAGCGCTTCCGCCGGAGCGGGCGCGACGATTTCGATAACCCGGTGCGGACGGTCACGGCGACCGACTCCAGCGGGTTTCCCTGTCGGCAATGCCTGTGCTGCGCCGATCCAGGCGAGCCGATGCTGCTCGGGTCCTACGATTTTGGGCGTCCGCGCGGCATCTACTGGGCCCCGAGCCCGATCTTCCTGCACGCGCGGTCCTGTGGAAGCTTCGTCACGGCGGATGTCGTCGCACCGATCCTCCGCGCCAACACCCTGGTGTCGGTCCGGGCCTACGACGCGGCGGATCTCTGCCTGTACGATCTCGGCCACGTCTGTCCCGGTGCCGAGATCGACGCGCCGCTGCTGCGCGCCCTCGGCGATCCGCGCACGGCCTTCGTCAACGTCCACACCGCGCGGCCCGGCTGCCTGCTGTCGCGGGTCGAGCGGATGACGGCTAGCCCTTCAGCCGCGCCTTGATGCGCCGGGTGAGCCCGTCGCGCACGTCCCGGTAGGCGTCCAGGCGCTGCTCCCGGGAGGCGTCCTGCAACAGGGTCGGGTCCGGCGTCGGCCAGTACTCGACATCGGCCGCGAGCGTGTGGGTCAGGTCGAGGGCCCGGTGGTGCGCCTCCGGCGAGAGGGTGATGATCAGGTCGAAGTTCAGCCCTTCCCAATCCTCCAATTGCTCGACGGTGCGGGGGCGATGCCGGCTCGCGTCGATGCCGACCTCGTCGAGCGCCGCGACCATGAACGGATCGGTGGGCTCGCCCGAGCGCACGCCGGCCGACTGCACGTAGGTGGATTTGCCGAAATAGGCCCGTGCGATCGCCTCGGCCGCGGCCGAGCGCACCGCATTGAAGTTGCACATGAACAGGACCGACTGGACCCGCCGCTTCTTCGGGGCGATCTCGGGGAAAGGCTCAACCATCGCCGTTCGGGGCCGGACGGCGCCCTAGCCCTTCCAGTGCAGGGCGAAGATCAGCGTAAACAGGCGGCGCGCCGTGTCGTGGTCGAGGTCGACCTTGCCGTCGAGGCGCTGCTTGAGCGTGTCCGACGCTTCGTTGTGCAGGCCGCGCCGGCCCATGTCGATCGCCTCGATCTGCGACGGCGAGGCGGTACGGATCGCGTTGTAGTAGCTCTCGCAGATCATCTCGTAGTCGCGGATCACCCGCCGGAACGGCGTCAGCGACAGGAGGTGCGTCATCACCGGCTCGCCGTCCACCGTGCTGATCGCGAAGGACAGTTTGTTCTCGACGAGGCCGAGCGTCAGCATGTAGGGCCCCTCGTGGCCCGGAATCGCGAAGACGTTGTCCTCCAGGATGTCGAATAGCGCGATCGCCCGTTCGTGCTCCTGATCCGGGTTGCCGCGGGCGATGGATGCCTCGTCCAGGCTTACCTTGGCGAGGCGGTTCGGCCCGCGCTGCTTCTCGGCCATCCCCAAGACCTCACAAGTTCAACCGGATCGCGACGGAGCGGGCATGACCCTCCAGACCCTCCGACCGGCCGAGCGTTATCGCTGCCGGGCCCAGCGCC
This sequence comes from Methylobacterium sp. CM6246, assembly GCF_054818005.1. Taxonomy (NCBI): domain Bacteria; kingdom Pseudomonadati; phylum Pseudomonadota; class Alphaproteobacteria; order Hyphomicrobiales; family Methylobacteriaceae; genus Methylobacterium; species Methylobacterium sp. CM6246. Next base: position 29,798 of record NZ_JBTXKY010000001.1, on the reverse strand, counting down.
CGCAAGCTCTCCGGCGTGCAGGCCAGGATGGTGGTTCGTTTCAGGAAATCCAGGACGCCGAGGCCCGAGGAGAACCGGGCCGAGCGGGCGGTGGGCAGCACGTGATTCGGGCCGCCGACATAGTCGCCGATCGCCTCCGGGGTGTGGGAGCCGAGGAAGATCGCGCCGGCGTTGCGGATCCTGAACGACAGCGCCTCGGCATCCTGGGTCTCGATTTCCAGGTGCTCGGGGGCGATCCGGTCGACCAGCGGGACCGCCTCGTCGAAATCCCGGACCCGGATGATCGCGCCGTAATCGCGCCAGCTCGCCCGGGCGATCTCGGCCCGGGGCAGGGTGGTCAGCGCGCGCTCGACGGCAGCTTCCACCGCCTCGGCGAGTTCCGGGCTGTCGGTGATCAGCACCGATTGGGCGGCGGTGTCGTGCTCGGCCTGGGCCAGGAGGTCGGCGGCAATCCAGTCGGGATTGGCATGGCCGTCGGCGAGGATCAGCACCTCGGACGGGCCGGCGATCATGTCGATCCCGACCTGGCCGAACACCCGACGCTTGGCCGCGGCCACCCAGGCGTTGCCGGGGCCGACGATCTTGGCGACCGGGGCGATGGACGCGGTGCCGTAGGCCAGCGCCGCCACCGCCTGAGCGCCGCCGACCCGATAGACCTCGTGGACCCCGGACAGGCGGGCTGCGGCCAGCACCAGGGGATTGAGGATGTTGTCGGGCGTCGGCACCACCATGACGATCCGCGGCACCCCCGCCACCCGCGCCGGCACGCCGTTCATGAGGACCGACGACGGATAGCTCGCCGTCCCGCCGGGAACGTAGAGGCCGACCGATTCCAGCGCCGTCCAGCGCCAGCCGGCGGTGACGCCGAGCGCGTCGGTTGCCCGATGATCCTGGGGCTTCTGCTGCGCGTGGAACGCCTCGATCCGCTCGGCGGCGAGGCGCAGCGCCGTCATCGCCTCGTCCGGGCAGGACGCCACGGCCGCATCGATTTCGGCCTCGGTGATCCGCAGGGCCTCGGCGGAGAAGTCCGCGCCGAGCCGGTCGAAGCGGCGGGTGAACTCGACCAGGGCGGCGTCGCCCCGGGCGACGACCTCGCCGATGATGCCGCGCACCGCCTCGTCGACATCCTCCGCGATCTCGCGCTTCAGGGTGAGCAGCCGCGCGAAATCGGCGGCGAAGTTCGGGGTTGAGCTGTCGAGCCGGACCATCGGATGTCTTTCGTCTGTCTCAGGCCGCCGGGCCGGGGGCGGTCACCGCATCGGTCGTCGAGTCGATCGCGTGGCCGGGGCGGGCGACCGCCTCCCAGACCGGACCGAGATCCTTCATCCGGACCTCGATGCACTCGACCTCGAGCCGCACCGCCGCGCCGCCGGAGAACACCATGTCGATATGGCCCGACGGCGAGTCGGTCGCCTCGAAGGTGAGTGCGAGCAGGCTCATCGGCGTGGTGTCGCCCGGAGCCAGCCCACGGGTCTTCACGCTGAGGACGCGCTCGACATGCAGGCCGGCCAGCCGCCGCCGCGGCGGGGCGTCGGGCGTCCAGTCGAAACGCCGTACGACCATCAGGAAGCGATGCTCGCCGCTCAGGTAGGTCAGGTCCTCCGGGCGCAGGATCGCGTCCTGGAGGTGCGCGGAGATCACGGTCAGATCCTCGGTATCGAGGGCGGCGAGCTTGAGCAGCTCCATGAAAGGATCCTCGGGGATAGGTAGGCGCGGGCGACGGCGGCGGCCCCACGGCAGGGCGTAGGTAGCGGCCAGACCGGGTTCGGGCAACGCCCGCATCCGGGAAGGCGGTTCCGGCCGTGGCATCCGGCCTCATCACGCTGCCTGGGGCCCTCAGGACGACCGAGACGATTCGAGGCAGGACGACGATGGTGAAACGGATCTCGCTCGCGGCACTGGCTGCCCTGACCCTGGCGCCGCTGCTCGCCGCCCCGGTGCGCGCGCAGGTCGGTCCCGACGCGGATGTCTACGTGTTCGGCCGCCCTGGACCGGATCGCTACGAATACGACCGTCGCCGCCGGCCACCCCCGCCACCCCCGCCGCCGGAGGACGATTGGCGCCGCCGGCCACCGCCTCCACCGCCGCCCTACGACGATGACGACCGCCCGCGTCGGCGCCCGCCGCCGCCACCGCCGCCGGTCGAGGAGGACGATCGGCCGCGCTACGACCGGCGCTGGCGCAGCGTCGGCCTCTGCATCACGGCCGGGATTGACAGCCGAGCTCGTCCCGCCGCGTCCGGCGGCTGCGAGATGCCCGGCTTCGGGTACGCGCTTGGGCCGATCGAGGGCTGACGGACTTCAGGCGGCGCCGTCGTCGAGACGCTAGGGCGCCGCCAGCACCGCGATCGGCAGATGCCAGGCCTCGCTGATGATGCGGATCCGGGCGAGGGTGAGGGGGCTTTTCCGGCTCAGGATCTCCGATGCGCATGCCCGCGAGCCGAGCGGGTGCCCCAGCTCCGCCTGCGCGTGGCCCATAGCGGCGAAGGCGAACTGCAGGATCTCGATCGGATCGGCCTCGGCGATCGGGAAGGTCCGCTCTTCGTGGGCTGCGATCAAGATGGAGAGAACCTCGAACCGATTGCCGTCGGGTGTCCCGACGGCAGGCTCCTCGGCGACGTAGCGATCAATCTCCGCGAGCGCCCAACGGTGATCGTCAGCCATGCGGATCGGCCTGACGTCCTCGACCGTCTCGGTAAGCCGAGTGGAGACGGTCTCCATCTGCATCATCCGACCACTCCGGTGAGCGGATCGACGGCATCGTGCTCAGCACGAGTGCCGACGAGCCGAAGGAGCCTTCGCGACCCGGCCATACCAGGCTCGCAGCGGCACCTCCGACCGAGGATGCTGTGCCCCGAATACCACGAGGGCACAGCGAGCCCCCCGGTCCAAGCCCGTTCCCAGGCTGGGACCGGGGGGCTCGGGCCGGTAAGGCGCGCTCGGCCGAACTCAGATTGGCGTCAAACCCGCACGCGCTCGATCTGCGCGCCGCAGCGCCCGAGCTTGGCTTCCAGCGCCTCGAAGCCGCGGTCGAGGTGGTAGACCCGGTTGATCTGGGTCTCGCCCTCGGCGGCGAGGCCCGCGATCACCAGGGAGACGGAGGCGCGCAGGTCGGTCGCCATCACCGGCGCGCCCTTGAGCCGGTCGACGCCCTCGACGATGGCGAGGTCACCCTCGAGGCGGATCTTCGCGCCGAGGCGGGCCAGCTCCTGCACGTGCATGAACCGGTTCTCGAAGATCGTCTCGCGGATGTGCGACTGGCCCTTGGCCAGCGTCATCAGCGCCATGAACTGCGCCTGCAGGTCGGTGGGGAAGCCCGGGAACGGATCGGTGGTCACGTCGACGGCCGCGATGCCGCCGCCGTTGCGGCGCACGCGGATGCCCCCCTCGACCTGGCTGATCTCGGCCCCCGTGGTCGACAGGACGTCGAGCGCCGAGTGCAGCAGCTCGGCCCGCGTGTCCTTGAGGATCACGTCCCCGCCGGTCATCGCCACCGCCATGGCGTAGGTGCCGGTCTCGATCCGGTCGGGCAGCACCTCATGGCGCGCGCCGTTGAGCCGGGCGACGCCTTCGATCTCGATCCGGGGCGTGCCCGCGCCGCGGATCTTGGCGCCCATCTTGTTCAGGCATTCGGCGAGGTCGACCACCTCGGGCTCCCGGGCGGCGTTCTCCAGCACCGTGGTGCCGTACGCGAGGGAAGCCGCCATCAGGGCGACGTGCGTGCCGCCGACCGTGACCTTCGGGAACGCGATCTCGGCCCCGCGCAGGCCGTTCTTCGTCTTGGCGACCACGTAGCCGGCGTCGATCTCGATCTCGGCCCCGAGCTTCTCCAGGGCGGTGATCAGCAGGTCGACCGGGCGGGTCCCGATGGCACAGCCGCCCGGCAGCGAGACCTTGGCCTCGCCGAACCGGGCCAGCAGCGGTGCCACCACCCAGAAGCTCGCCCGCATGGTCGAGACAAGATCGTAGGGCGCGGTGGTATCGATGACGTTCGAGGCGGTGAGCCGGATCGTCTGGCCGGTCTCGGTGGTCTGCCCGGGGCGCTTGCCGACCACCATGTGGTCGACGCCGTGATTGCCGAGGATCCGCGTCAGCGCGGAGATGTCGGCGAGCCGCGGGACGTTGATCAGCTCCAGCGTCTCGCCGGTGAGCAGGCTCGCGATCATCAGCGGCAGCGCCGCGTTCTTGGCGCCCGAGATCGGGATCACGCCGTTCAGGGGCGCGCCGCCGGTGATGTGAATGCGGTCCATCGTATGTCCTCGGGCGGCGCACCAGATGGGCGCGCGGCCGGCCGTTCTCCTGGTGGACGCCGCGGCGTCCAGGCTTGGCCGTCCCCTATAGACCGGATTTGTCGGAATCTGGACCGGCAGAATCGGTCTCGCGCGGGTCGGGCTGCTCCGCGTCGGGGGCGCCCCCGGTCTCGGCGCGACCTCGGTCCTGTGCCTTCCGGCGGCGCAGATTCGCCCGGAGTGCCGCCTTCAGGCGCTCGGACCGCGCGTCCTTGCCCGCGCTCATCGCGCGACCCTTCGTCGCCGCAGGCTTGAGCCGCGCGATCCCGCGCCGGGGCAGGCAGTTCGGCGTGACGCCATGGCGGTACTCAAGGATCTGACAGCGTGTTCGGGCTTCCGCGGCCGCCCGTGAGGTTAGCGAGTTCGTCCCCGCCTCTCAACGGCTGCAGGGCAGCGATGCCGGAACCTTACCTTGAACCAGTTCCAGATCCGCGCGTATCTTGCGGCCCTCACGCGAAGGACTGGACCGAGGCCGTACGTTGATCGCGGGATCAGGTTGCCGAACCGGCACCGACCGCACGGCCGCACACGCGAAGGACGCTCGATGACCGTCACCCGGATGCCCAGCACGATGCTCGCCCAAGCGGGTTCGACGCGCGCCGGCTCTGGCTACGAGCGGTACTTTCGTGGCGCCCTCGACCAGCTCCACGGCGAGCGTCGCTACCGCGTCTTCGCCGACATCGAGCGCATCTCCGGACGCTTCCCCACCGCCAAGTGGCGGAAGCAGGATGGCAAGACCGCCGAGATCACCGTGTGGTGTTCCAACGATTACCTCGGCATGGGCCAGCACAAGGAAGTGGTTTCGGCGATGACCGAAACGGCCGCGCGCTGCGGCGTCGGGGCGGGTGGCACGCGCAACATTGCCGGCAACAACTCGCCGCTGGTCGATCTGGAGCGGGAACTCGCGGACCTGCACGGGAAGGAGGCGGGTCTGGTCTTCACCTCGGGCTACGTATCGAATCAGTCGGGCATCTCGACGATCGCCAAGCTGATCCCGAACTGCCTGATCCTGTCCGATGCCTTCAACCACAACTCGATGATCGAGGGCGTCCGCCATTCCGGCTGCGACAAGAAGATTTTTCGCCACAACGACCTCCAGCACCTGGAAGAGCTGCTCCGCGCCGCCGGCGACCGGCCGAAGCTGATCGTGTTCGAGTCGGTCTACTCGATGGACGGCGACATCGCGCCGATCGGCCGAATCTGCGACCTCGCCGACACCTACGGCGCCATGACCTACCTGGACGAGGTCCACGCGGTCGGCCTCTACGGACCCCGCGGCGGCGGTATCGCCGAGCGTGACGGCGTCATGCACCGGGTCGATGTGATCGAGGGGACGCTCGCCAAGGGGTTCGGCTGCGTCGGCGGCTACATCACCGCCTCTGCCGCTATCTGCGATGCGGTACGCAGCTTCGCCCCGGGCTTCATCTTCACCACCGCGTTGCCGCCGGCGGTGGCCGCCGCCGCCCGAGCCTCGGTGCGCTACCTCAAGCGATCGAACGTCGAGCGCGAGGCGCATCAGGCCCAGGCCGCCGCCACGAAGGCGGCGCTCACCGAGGCCGGCCTGCCGGTTCTGGAGACCGAGACCCACATCGTGCCCGTGATGGTCGGCGACGCCGAGCTGTGCAAGGCCGCGGCCGACCACCTGCTGGAGCGGCATGCCATCTACATCCAGCCGATCAACTATCCGACGGTCCCGCGCGGCACCGAGCGCCTGCGCATCACTCCGTCGCCGTTCCACGACGCGACCCACATCGCCCGTCTCGCCGCGGCCCTCGCCGAGACCTGGGAGACCCTGGACCTTCCGCGGGCCGGGACGGTGTTCGTCGAGGCGGCGGAATAGGGTTTTGCGGTCAGAGCTTGCAGCCGGACCCACGCGGCTCTCCCTGCCCCGCAGAGGCTAAAACGTTCACCCATCGGAGGTGGACGACGAAACACGCTGTCCTCACCCGCACCCCTGACCGCTCCGCGCTCAGGGAGCGGAAATGCGTGGCGCCTCGAGCGCTGGCTGCGGACCTTGATGTTGATGCCGGCAAGTCCCCGCTTCAGGGAGGAGGACGGTGCCTGCCAGAGTCGATCGGCTTGGGCGGGAAGCCCTCACCACAAACGGCCGACCTCGCCCATCCTCGGCAGGCTCGTCTTTTCCGGCGCCGGCCTGTAACCACGGCGCCAGCATCCATCCCCGAAAAGTCGCGAAAAAATGATCTCCTCTCCGCTCATGACCGTGATGGTCGACGCCGTGCGCAAGGCTGCGCGCGGCCTGCGCCGCGATTTCGGCGAGGTCGAAAACCTCCAGGTCTCGCGAAAGGGCCCGGGCGACTTCGTGTCCGCCGCGGACCGGAAGGCCGAGGAGACCCTGCGGGACGCCCTCATCAAGGCCCGGCCGGGTTACAGCCTGGTGCTGGAGGAGAACGGCATCATCGAGGGCACCGACAAGAGCCACACCTGGCACGTCGACCCCCTCGACGGCACCTCGAACTTCCTGCACGGCGTGCCGCATTTCGCGATCTCGGTCGGGCTCGAGCGGGAGGGCCAGATCGTGGCCGGCGTGATCTTCGACCCCATCAAGGACGAGCTGTTCGTCGCTGAGCGCGGCAAGGGCGCCTACCTCAACAACCGGCGCCTGCGCGTCTCCGGCCGGCAGGACATGGCCGATGCGCTGGTCGGCTATGGCACGCCCTATCTCGGCCGCGGCAGCCACCCGCGCCTGCTGCGCGAGCTCGGCGCCGTGATGGCGGTGGCCGGCGGAACCCGGCGGATGGGATCGGCGGCCCTGGATCTGGCCTACGTCGCCTGCGGTCGCCTCGACGGCTACTGGGAGCGCGACCTCCAGACCTACGATTTCGCCGCGGGCGTGATCCTGGTGCGCGAGGCCGGCGGCTACGTGACCTCGGCGGACGGCGCGGCCGAGCCCCTGGCGGCCCGCTCGGTGGCCTGCGGCAACGAGGTGCTGCATCGCGAATTGCTCGCCCTCCTCAAGAAGGTGCAGGCGGCCTGATCCTCCGGCAGACGCCATCAAACTGGTCAGGGGCCGGGCCTTCTGCTTTAAGCCCGCCGTCCCCCACGGAAGGCCCGAACCCATGGAAGCCCGCCGCCACGTCGCGCTGAAGGAATCGATCCGCTCGATTCCCGACTACCCGAAGCCCGGCATCATCTTCCGCGACATCACCACGCTGCTCAGCGACCCGCGGGCGTTCCGGCGTGCGGTGGATGCGCTGGTCCATCCCTACGCGGGCGGGCGAATCGACCAGGTGGCCGGCATCGAGGCCCGGGGATTCATCCTGGGCGGCGCCATCGCGCACCAGCTGTCCTGCGGCTTCGTGCCGATCCGCAAGAAGGGCAAGCTGCCCCACAAGACCGTCTCGATGGCCTACGCCCTCGAGTACGGCACCGACGAGATCGAGATCCACGTCGATGCGGTGAAGCCCGGCGACAAGGTGCTGCTGGTCGATGACCTGATCGCCACCGGCGGTACCGCCACCGCGGCGGTGAACCTGCTGCAGAAGATCGGCGCCGAGATCGTGGCCGCCTGCTTCGTCATAGACCTGCCGGAGATCGGCGGGGCGCAGCGCCTGCGCGACATGGGCGTCGAAGTCCGTGCTTTGATGCAGTTCGAGGGTCATTGAAGTCCAGGAAGAGGTCCACGAAACGTTGACTTCGCGGGACCCATCCGCCATAAGCCCGCCACTCGCGACGTGGCGCCCCGCCTGGGCGCCCTTCGTGTTTGCAGACAACCAGGACGCGTGAAGGTCGGGTGCGGCAATTGCCGCCCACGAGCGCGCCTCGACCTTTGAAGGCTCTGAACCATGAAGAGAACCTACCAGCCGAGCAAGCTCGTCCGTAAGCGTCGTCACGGTTTCCGTGCGCGCATGGCCACTGCGGGCGGCCGCAAGGTGATCGCGCGTCGCCGCGCTCACGGCCGCAAGCGCCTGTCGGCCTGAGCCGGTCGGACCCTCGCCGGCGCGGTCCTGCTGCGGCAGCCGCGCCGTGAGGCGTGTGCATGATGCGGAAACATGGAATCCGGTTTTCCGAACTCATCATGCGGCACACACTATGAGATCGGTCGGGATCGAACCATCGATGGCGACGATCGCGCGGCTGAAGAAGCGGCCTGATTTCCTGGCGACAGCCGAGGGCCGCCGCTTCCATACCGATCGCATGACCGCCCAGGGGCGTCTGCGCGATCCGCAAGCGGCGGATGGCCTCCGGCTCGGGTTCACCATCACCAAGCGCGTCGGCCATGCTGTCGAACGCAACCGTATTCGCCGGCGCCTGCGGGCGGCGGTGAACCTGGTCGCCTCCGGTCTTCCGGGCGATCTGGCCGGGTTGCCGGCCGACATCGTGCTGATCGCCCGCCGCCCGGCCCTGACCGCGCCCTTCGAGGCCCTGGCAGAGGACCTGCGTCGCGCCATTCCGACGGTGACGCGCCCGGCCGCGCCGAGGCCCCCCGGCAGTTCCCGCGGCGACCGGTCCGGCAAGCCTGGCGGCCGGCCGGCCAAGACCACACCTCTCCAGCGCGATGCGGGCCGGGTGCCCGCGCAGCCTGCTGCGTCCCGCGAACCTGACATCGATCCGTCGCAGGACCGCGCCAGAGGTCTCCGAATCACGGACGCGCGCAGGCCCGAACGGGCCGGTGCCGCTCCTGTTGCCACTCCGAACACGTGCGGCGGTGTCCCCGATGGGCAATGACAAGACGAACATGTTCGTGGCCATCGGCCTGTCGCTGCTGGTGCTGCTCGGATGGCAGTACTTCGTGGCCGGCCCGCGGGTGGAACAGCAGCGGCTGATCGAGGCGCAGAACAAGGCCGCCCAGCAGCAACAGCAGCCGCCGGGCGTGACCCCGGACGGTGTGCCGTCGCCTTCGCCCAAGGAGGGCGGGCCCGCCGCGCCCGTGCCCGGCACGGTTCCCGGGCAGGCCGGCGCCGTCTCGCGCGAGGCGGCGCTCGCCCGCTCGCCGCGCATCCGGATCGAGACCCCGGCGCTCAGCGGCTCGATCGCGCTCAAGGGCGGCCGCGTCGACGACGTGTCGCTGAAGAACTACCACGAGACCGTGGACCCGAAGAGCCCGGAGATCGTGCTGTTCTCCCCGGCCGGCAGCGAGGCGCCGTACTACGCCGAGTTCGGCTGGGTCGGCGCCAATGCCGGGCCGCTACCCGGCAGCGAGACGGTCTGGTCCAGCGATGGCAAGACGCTGTCGCCCGGCATGCCCGTGACCCTGACCTGGGATAACGGCGCCGGCCTCGTCTTCAAGCGCATCATCGCGGTCGACGACAAGTACATGTTCACGGTCCGCGAGGAGATCGAGAACAAGGGCTCGGGCGCGGTGACGCTCTATCCGTACAGCCTGGTCTCCCGCTGGGGTAAGCCGCACACCCAGGGCTACTACGTCCTGCACGAGGGCATGATCGGCTATCTCGGCAACGACGGCCTGCAGGAATTCACCTACGACAAGCTCGCCAAGGAAGGCGCCTATGGCGGCGCCAACACCAAGGGCCGCGCCTGGAACGGCGTGACCGGTGGCTTCGTCGGCATCACCGACAAGTACTGGGCCGCCGCCGTGATGCCGGCCGACCAGGACGTGCCCTACACCGGCGCCTTCACCGACCGGACCGACGGCGCAACCAACGTCTACCAAGCCAGCGTCCGCGGTGACGCCGTGAACCTGGACGCGGGTGCCTCGGCGACGACGACCCAGCGCCTGTTCGCCGGCGCTAAGGAAGTCAACCTGATCAACAACTACGAGAAGGATCTCGGCATCAAGCACTTCGATCTGATGATCGATTGGGGCTGGTTCTTCTTCATCACCAAGCCGATGTTCCGGGCGTTGGATTTCTTCTTCCATCTCTTCGGTAATTTCGGCGTCTCGATCCTGGTGGTCACCTTCTGCCTGAAGCTGCTGTTCCTGCCGATCGCCAACCGCTCCTACGTGTCCATGGCCAAGATGAAGGCCGTGCAGCCCGAGATGGTCGCCATCAGGGAGCGGTACAAAGACGACCGCATGAAGCAGCAGCAAGCCACGATGGAGCTGTACAAGAAGGAGAAGATCAATCCGGTCGCGGGCTGCTGGCCGGTGCTGATCCAGATCCCGGTCTTCTTCGCGCTCTACAAGGTGCTGTTCATCACCATCGAGATGCGCCACGCTCCGTTCTTCGGGTGGGTCCACGATCTCGCGGCGCCGGATCCGACGAGCATCGTCAACCTGTTCGGCCTGCTGCCCTTCCCGGCACCGGACTTCGTCCATCTCGGCGTCTGGCCGCTGATCATGGGCGTGACGATGTTCGTGCAGATGAAGATGAACCCCGCGCCGCCGGACCCGGTCCAGGCGCAGATCTTCACCTTCATGCCGATCGTGTTCACCTTCATGCTGGGGTCGTTCCCCGCCGGCCTCGTGATCTACTGGGCTTGGAACAACACCCTGTCGGTGATCCAGCAATACGTCATCATGCGTCGCAACGGCGTGAAGGTGGAGCTGTGGGACAACCTGCGGACCACGTTCCGGCGCGGCGGAACCAAGGCGGCGGCGACCACGAAGGGCTGACGCCCGCGGTCTTCGCCGACACCGCATCCCGGAGGGCGCCCGCCGCCGTCCGGGATGCCGCTCTGGGCCGACAAGGAAAGCCGTGACCGAGACCAACGACGATGCGGCCGACCTCCTGGAGGCCGGTCGCCTGCTGTTCGCCGGGGCCGCCGACTTCTACGCGGCCGCCCAGGTGCTCGAGCGCATCCCGCCCATGGAGGGCGTCGAGATCGCGTTCGCAGGGCGCTCGAACGTCGGCAAGTCGAGCCTGATCAATGCGCTGACCGGCCGTAACACCCTGGCGCGCACGTCGCATACGCCGGGGCGGACCCAGCAGCTCAACTTCTTCCGGATCGGAGACCGCATGTCCCTCGTGGACATGCCGGGCTACGGCTACGCGGCGGTGGAGAAGGCCAAGGTCGAAGCCTGGACCAAGCTGATCCATTCCTACCTCAAGGGCCGCGCCAATCTCGCCCGGGTGTTCATGCTGATCGACGCCCGCCATGGCTTCAAGTCGATCGACACCGACGTGCTCGACGGTCTCGACAAGGCCGCCGTGAGCTACCAGGTCGTGCTCACCAAGGGCGATTCGCTGAAGAAGGGCGAGATCGAGAGCCGCATCGCCGGCATCCAGGCGGGGCTCGCCAAGCGACCGGCCGCCTTCCCGCAGGTGATCCTCACCTCCAGCCGCGACGACCGCGGCATACCCGAGTTGCGCGCAGCCGTCGCCAAGCTGCTGATCGAGCGCGGGGCATGAGCCTCTCGAGGATCGACCGGGGGCTCATGGCCTTGGCCTGCCTCGCCGGCCTGCTCGGTGTCGCCCTCAGCGCCGCGGCGGCCCACATCCCGGGGGCGGATTCGCTCAAGACTGCGGCCCAGTTCCTGTTGTTCCACGCCCCGGCGATCCTGGCGCTCACGGGCTTGGCCGCCGGAGGTCTGATGCGACCCGGCCTATCCCGTACCGCGGCGGGTCTGCTCGTCCTCGGCGTGATCCTGTTCTGCGGCGACCTGTCGGTCCGGACCTGGCTGCAGCGCCCCCTGTTCCCGATGGCCGCCCCCATCGGCGGTTTCGCCCTCATGGGCGGCTGGCTCGTGGGAGCTGTGGGCGTACTGGTGCCGGCACGGCGGGCTTAGATTCGCTCCCGATCGCGGTGCAATCGGGACCACATCTACCCCCTCGACTCGACGCGCGCGCGCGCCGCCGAAACCGTATCCACTTCGGCGGCGCGCGCTCTAGCCACTAGCCTGAACCTGTAGAAACTCAAGCGCCGGTCCCTGTGCGTCCGAGAAGACGCCGGCCGTGAGAGCGCCGCCATAGACCGCCGCCGTGTCGAGATTGGTCCGGAACCGGCGCACCTCCGGGTGGCCGTCCCGCTGGGGCGTGTGGCCGTGGACCACGTGCCGGCCGAAATCGTGATCCTCCTGGAGGAACGGCTCCCGGATCCACAGGCGGTCGTGCACGTCCGAGTCCGAGGCCGCGGTGCCGGGGCGCAGACCGGCGTGGACGTACCAGCGGACCTCATCGTCGTGCAGGGTCGGCAAGGCTTCGATCCAGTCGAGGGTATCGCTCGGCAGCCCGCTGGGGTCGCGGGCACCGAACGAGTCGAGGGTGGCGTCCCCGCCGTTATACAGCCAGTGCCGGGCTGCCTCGGGCGTCAGCAGCGCATCGAGGAGCATGCGCTCGTGGTTGCCCATCAAACAGGTGACACGCTCGGGCTCGGCCCAGTTCAGGCGGCTGACCGTGCGCAGCACCGCAGCGCTGTCGGCCCCGCGGTCGATGTAGTCGCCGAGGAACACCAGACGGTGGCCACGGTCCCCGGCATGGGCGGCGATCCGCTCCAAGAGCGTGTCGAGCAAGTCGGCGCGTCCGTGGATGTCGCCGATGGCGTAGGTTAGTGGTGCGGAGTCCATGGGCCATCGTCTACGGGAGGGATCCGGTCCGCAAGGCTTCGCCGCGGATCAAGGCACCCCCACGGGGAAGATTTTCAGCCCCCCGACTCTCGGGCGTATCGGCCGTCGTATCGGCCGGCCTGGATCATCGCGAGCACCTCGGCCTCTTGGGCAGAGTGTGCGCGCACCGCCTCGATCAGGCGCGGCGCGAGCGCGGGCGGGAAGGTTACGACGCCATCCGCGTCGCCCACCACCACGTCCCCCGGGCTCACCGTCCAGCCTCCGACGGAAACGGGTACGTTGATGGCGCCGGGGCCGATCTTGAACGGACCCCGGGGCGTGGCGGCGCGTGCGTAGCAGGGGAAGTCCGAACCGGCGAAGGCGTCGGTATCGCGGATTGCGCCGTCGATCACGAAGCCCGCCACGCCCCGGCTCTCGGCGATCGCCTTCATGATTTCGCCGACCAGCGCCCGGCTCGTGTCGCCGCCGCCATCGACCACGATCACATCTCCGCGACTGACCTGTTCGAGCGCCTGATGGATCGCGAGGTTGTCGCCGGCCCGCACCCGGACCGTGAACGCCCTCCCGAGGAGCCGGGCCTGTCTGTGGAAAGGCCGCAGGCCGTGCAGGACCGCCATCCGGTCCAGGCAGTCGCTGATCGTCGCCGTGGGGAAGTCCTGGAACGGGGCGAGCAGGCCGGGATCGACGGTGGGCGGCGGCGGATTGTGCGTGATGCCGGGCATCGGCGAGAAACCTCCCTGATGGCGGCCGGGCTGGATCCTGCCGGATCCGCGTCGGAGCTGTGCCGGGGGCGGATCTTGCCCCAGGATTCGCGCGGTGTCGCGGGGGCCGTCGGCTTCAGCGCTCGGCGGCTTGGGGGCCCGCCGCGCCGCCGCCGGTCGCGAGCTTACGGCGGGCGTCGGCCTGGCCGCTCTGCGTGTCGAAGTACTTCGCCGCGTCGCCGAGCTGGACCGCCGGCTGGCATTTCGGCGTGCAGGACAGCGATTCCTGATCCATGCCGCGCTGGACCGTGATGGTCGCATCCCGCGATGCCTCGACCCGGATCATCGTCTCGGCGATCATCGCGCCGGCCGTGTCGAGCGCGATCAGGTTGGTCGAGCCGTAGCTCTTACCGGTGAGCACGAGCACGCCGTTCTTCTGCGGCGTGACCTCCGCGATGATCGGGTTGCCGACGATGACGGTCGCGGTCTTCTCCGGCAGGCGGATGACCTTGGCGTTGTCCACCAGCACGGTGACGATCGGCAGCGGCTCCGGCTGGGCGGCCGCGACCGTGGCACCCGTCAGCAGGAGGACGAGGCCGGCTCGGCCCGCATTCGACAGGGTGCGGCGCATCGGATTCCTCGGAAGCGGCCGGCGCCTGCGCGAGGCGCGACGCCTGAAGCCGCAGCGATAGCCCGGGACCGGTGAAGGAACCGCTAAGCATGAGGCGGCCCGCGCGCATGCTCAGCAACGGCGAAACCTATCTTTCACTAAGCTCGCAGCGGACCAGCGTCGGACTTTGTTCGAGGTGCGATTTAACCGAATTTCAAGGCGTAACGGGCAATCTCCAAGAGCCGCCGATCGAGACGTAGAAATCTTCGTCGGTCATCTTTCAAACTTCACGTTGCCCGTTCTTGATCGAAGGATCGTCTCCCATGAAGACCCTGTTCTCGCGTTTCGCCTCCGACGAGTCCGGCGCCACCGCGATTGAGTACGGCATGATCGCCGCTCTGATCGCCGTCGTCATCATCGGCGCGCTGAAGACTGTGGGCACCTCGCTGTCAGCCAAGTTCAGCGCGATCTCGGGCAACCTGAACTAATCGGGTCTCTCCACGATCAGGATCCGCGGCAGGTTCGAGGCTCCATCGCTTGAGGCGATGGGGTCTCGGCCGGCCGGATCCCTCGTCCGGCTGCGGCCCCGCGCCGCTTCCCCGCCAGGTACGGATAGGGTTGGCCCCGAGATGGTTGGCGCAGGTTCGGCGATCGCGAGTCTCGGAACGGCGGGCTTCGGCCTGCTGGTGCTGTTCCCGTTCCTGATGGCCTACGCGGCGGCCAGCGACCTGCTGACGATGCTGATCCCGAACCGGATCTCGTTGGCCCTCGTCGCGGGCTTCGCGCTCATGGCCGCCACCGGCCCGATGAGTTGGCTCGACATCGGGCTTCATGTCGGCGCTGCCGCGCTCGTGCTGACCGTGACGTTCACGCTGTTCGCGCTCGGGGTGATCGGCGGGGGCGACGCCAAGCTGGCCGCCGCGACAGCGCTCTGGCTGGGCTTCGACGGCCTGGGCGATTACCTGCTGGTGGCCTCGATCCTCGGCGGTGGCCTGACACTCGCGATCCTGGCCGTGCGCGGCTACCCGCTGCCGATGCGCATCGCGCGCCTGCCCTTCGCGCTGCACCTCCACGATGCCAAGACCGGGATCCCGTACGGTATCGCGCTCGCGGCCGCCGCCCTGCTGGTGCTGCCCGAAACCGAGGTCTGGGCCCGCGCGCTGGCCGCTTGAAATCCTGGCACCAAAGCAATTCTCGATCTCGAGATCTGGAGCCCAGGTTCGGAGCCCGTTAGAACTGCGCCATGTCGTTCGCGCTGCTGCGTCGCCCCGATCCCGACCACCTTGAGGTCCAGCACGATGGAGCCAGCCTCCAGATCGCGCTGCGCCGGCGCCCGACCGCGCGTCGGATCACCCTGCGGGTCTCGGCCGCCACCGGCGAGGTCGTGATCACCCTGCCGACCCGGACCGCCGTGAACACCGCCCAACGCTTCGCCACCAGCCATGCCGGCTGGATCGCCGCGCGTCTGGCGCGGGTGCCGGAGCGCATCGGTTTCGTTCCGGACGCGATCCTGCCGCTGCGTGGGGCGCCACACCGGTTGCATCTGCGCGGTACGCGCAGCGGCGCGGTGCGCGTCGAGACGGAGGCCGGGGAACCGGTGATCTCCCTCTCCTGCGAGCCGGCCCACGTCCCGCGCCGGATCCGGGACTACCTGACCCGCGAGGCGCGGCGGGACCTCGCCGAGGCGGTCGAGCGGTATGCGCCCCTGGTCGGTCAGCGGCCGGTCCGCATCACTCTGCGGGATACCCGCAGCCGGTGGGGATCCTGCACGGCGCGGGGCGAGCTGAACTTCTCGTGGCGCCTGATCCTGGCGCCCCCGATGGTGCTCGATTACCTCGTGGCCCACGAGATGGCGCACCTGCGCGAGATGAACCATTCGGCGCGGTACTGGGCGCTGCTGCACGGGCTATGCCCGCACGTCGACGCCGCCGAGGCGTGGCTGAAGCGCAACGGCACCAGCCTGCATCGCTACGGCTGAACGGTCTGCCCTCAGCCCTCGTTACCCTCAACCCTTGGCGCGCAGGACCTTCTGACGCGTAACGGCCTCGCCGGGCCAAGTCGGCCGCGGATTGACCTGGCCGGGCTCGAGCGTGCGGGGGGCGACGCTGTCGCAGACCTCGCGCTGCCGGATGATCATCGGGTTGCCGAAGGCGTCGCGGCGGCGCACCAGGCCGCCTTCGCGGCAATAGCCGGCGATCGCGGCCTGCCCGTTGCGGCCGCCATACGGGTTCACCGCCACGGGCGGATGCTCGACGATCAGCGTGTCGGAGCGGTTGAGGGAGCGTTCGACATAGGTGGTCTCGCCGACCGGCAGCGATTGTGCCCCAGCCTGCGCGAGGGTGGCCATCAAGCAGGCGGCCGAGAGGGCGAGCGGGCGCATCACAGCTTCAGGATCCTGCGCTGGAGGAAGAGCGAGCCCTATTTAGGCGCTTCTGCAACCTTCGGGTAGCGTCAAGGAGCAACACCGGAGCCGGCATCGCTTGACAGCGCGGGTCCGAGCATGGTCGGAACACCCCCGATTTTACGGCCTCGCCGGTCCTCGGCGATGGCGTTCCGAAGGGTTCGGCGGTGCCGCTTCACGCGAAGCTCGATCGTTTCCGGTGCGTCGTCCGGCGCGCCGTCTTGCCGGCCTGCCTTGCCTTCTCCGCGGCAGGGCTCGCATCGGTGGGGCCGGCCGCGGCCCAGGGCATGGTGCGCAAGACCTTCGACGATTGGCAGCTGCGCTGCGAGACGCCGGCCGGTGCGAAGGCCGAGCAATGCGCGCTGGTGCAGTACCTGGCCGCGGAGGACCGCCCGAACCTCACCCTCGTGGTGATCGTCCTAAAGACGGCGGACAATCGCGGTTACCTGCTGCGGGTTGTGGCGCCGCTGGGCGTGCTCCTCCCCTCCGGTCTCGGTTTGAAGATCGACCAGACCGATGTCGGCCGGGCCGGCTTCGTGCGCTGCCTGACGACCGGTTGCGTGGCCGAGGTGGTGATGGATGACGGCTTGATCCGCCAATTCAAGGCCGGCACGCAGGCGACGTTCATCGTGTTCCAGACGCCCGAGGAGGGCGTCGGCATCCCGCTCTCGATGAAAGGCTTCGCGGCCGGGTTCGACAGCTTGAAATGACGATGCCGCCCGGGAGCCGTGCGATGATCGGAGAGCGTGACCTGTTTCTGGGCCTGTGCGGCCTGATTCTCGCCGGTTCGTTGTGCGCAGGCCCGGCCCGCGCCGAGGACGGCAACGTGTTCTCCAACCTGTTCAAGTTCGGCGGAACGACGGTCCCGCCATCGCAGCCGCAAAGCCTCGATCCGCCCTATTGCCCGCCGGTCGAGGTGGCGGAGAACGGTGCGGCGTATCGCATCCTCGCCGGTGGCGATGTGCGGACGCAGTTCTCGGTCGGCCGGCTCGCCCGGGAATGCGCCCGGCGCCAGGACGGTTCGATCACCGTCAAGGTCGGCGTCGAGGCCAACGTGCTGCTCGGCCCGAAGGGTGCGCCCGGTCGGTTCGACGTGCCGGTGACGATCCAGATCCGCCACGAGGGTAAGGTCATTGCGAGCCGCGTCGAGCATACCAGCGTCGTCGTCGGCCCGGGCGAGGCCCAGGGCTTCGCCACCATCGTGGCCGAGGAATTGACCGTACCTCCGGCGGTGGCCGAGGATTACGATATCACCGTCGGCGTCGGCAGCGGCAAGGGTACCGGCGGCAAGCCCGCGGCCAAACCGCGGCGCAAAAAGCCGGCTGCCGCCGCCGAGGCCGCCGGCGGAGGCGACGCTGCCCAGTGATGCCGCGGCGCGCCCCGTCGAACCGACCCCACCGAGCGGACGTGCCGGACGCGGGGCAGCCTGGCTCGACCGCCAGACGCGGTTCCGCCTGGAGCCGGCCGACGACCCGGTCTTCGATCGCCGCCTGATCCTGCCCGACCATTCCGTCGGCTGGATCGTGCTGAGCTATGGCGGTGACCCCCTGGCTGCGCCGCGCCGGCCGATCCTGCGCGTTATCCGAGGGACCGCCGGCACGCCGCAGGATTTCGTCCTCCCGGGCGCGTCGCATGGCTACGCCCATTGGCTCGGCCTGATCCCCGGGGATGCCCGGGAGATCCGGCTCTCGGCCGGACCGGGTTTCGTGCTTGAGCGGGTCGGGGCCCGGAGCGAGGCCTCCGTGCTCGTTCAATGCCTCTTGCGGCGACCCTGGCGCTTCCTGTCCTCCCTCTACGAGCGCGCGCGCGGATCCGAGCGGCGCTACCGCGATACGTTGCGCGGTGCCTGCGCGGTGACGCCGATGCAGCATTACCGGTCCTGGGCGACCTCGCGGAGCCGCCCGATCCAGGTGGCGCCGACCGCCCTGCGGATCCGATGCTTGATCCTCGCCCGGCCCGGCGAAGATGCGGCGCTTGCCGCGACGCTGGACGCCCTCGGCACGCAGATTCACCCGGGGCGGACGGTTGTCGTCGCCTGGGAGGATGCACGTCCCGAGGCACCGGACGCCCGTGCCGATCACCAAATCTGGGACAAGCGTGCCGCGCCCGCCGATCTCATCGCCGAGGCCGACGCCCTGTGCCTGCTCCGGGCCGGCGACATCCTCACCCCCGACGCGCTGGCGCTGCTGGCCCCCGCCCTGGCTGAGGCGGATCTCGCCTACAGCGACGAGCTCGGCCCTGATGGCCGGCCACTGCTTAAGCCGGACTGGAGCCCGGACCTCGCCCTGGCCACCGGCTATGTCGGCCGCTCCAGCCTGGTCTCCCGCGCGCTGCTTACGCGGCTGCCGCCCGAGCCGGTTGGGCCCATGGACGAGGCGGTCCTGGCAATCGAGATCTTCGCAATCGTCGCCGGCGCACGCGGCGCGCATGTCCCGCGGATCCTCGCCCGCACGGCGGGCCACGGCCTGGATTCCGCAGGGAGAGCCCGCGTGCTGGGCGCCCGCCTCGACGCGTTGAGCGTCTGGCCGAAGGCGTCCGTTCGTAAGGGCGCCGTCCAGCTGGACTGGCCGCTGCCGCGTCCCGCCCCGCGGGCCAGCATCGTGATCCCCTCCCGCGACCGGCTCGACCTGATTGAGCGGGTCTGCCGCGGCGTGCTGCACGAGACGGCTTACGCCGATCTCGAACTGATCATCGTCGACAACGGCTCAACCGATCCGGCCGTGCTGGCATATTACGACGCCCTGCGCCGGGACCCGCGCGTCCGGATCCACGTCGATCCGCAACCGTTCAACTTCGCCGCCATGGTCAATGCCGGCGTCGCGGACGCCACCGGCGCGGTCGTGGTGCTGCTCAACAACGATGTGGCCGTTCTCGAACCCGGCTGGCTCGACGCGATGGTCCGCCAGGCGAGCCGGCCCGAGGTCGGGGCGGTCGGCGCAAAACTCCTCTACGCGGACGGCACCCTGCAACATGCCGGCGTCGTGGTCGGCCTCGGCGGACGGGCCGGCCACATCCTGCGCCGCCGCCCCGGCGATACGCCGGGCCATCTCGGCCGGTTGCGCGTCGCCCACGAGGTCTCGGCCGTGACCGCCGCATGCCTCGCCGTATCGCGCGACAAGTACCACGCGGTCGGCGGCTTCGACGCCGAGACGTTCCCGGTGGATTTTAACGACGTCGATTTCTGCCTGCGCCTCGGCGCCGCCGGCTGGAAGACGGTGTGGACGCCGGCCGCCACGCTGGCCCATCTCGAATCCGTCAGCCGAGGGCCCTCGGTCGGCGCCAAGCGCGCGCGGTTCGAGCAGGAGGCGGCTCGCTTCTCCGAGCGCTGGCGCGACGTGATCCGCCATGATCCGTTCTACCATCCCGCCTTGTCACTCACGACCTTCGGCGAGGATCTCGAATGACGCCGCGCCGATGACCGAGCCAGTGGTCGGCCTCGCACAGAGACTGAAACTCGGCATCCCGCGGCGCTCCGGCCGCGCGATGCGCGATGCGCTGCGTCAACTACTGGGCCACCCTCGGGCGACGGCAGAGATCCTGCTCGCGCGGCTCCAGGGCCGACGGCTTCGCGCGCGCCAGAAGCTGGCCGCCCTAATCGGGATCGACCACCAACTCACCCTTCCAGCCGCCATCCTCGACCGGTTCCCACTCGATCGCGCCCCGCCGGCGGACGGCATTCTGGTGTTGGGCGACAGCATTCTGGTCGCGGGTGCGCGCGACCGCATCGCCACTGCGTTCGCGGCCGATCCGGAGCTACAGGCCATCTACGGCGACGCCCTGATCCAGGACCATCCACGCGGTCCGGTGCGGCCCCTGCTCGCGCCCAGCTTCGACGCAGACTGGCTGGCGCATCTCGATTATCTCGCCCCCCTGCTGGCCTGCCGGCCGGGCGCTCTCGCCGCGGCGACGCGGCCGACCGGTCCCGCCGACGCCGCGTTCCGGATCGCCGAGCGGTACGGCGCCGGCGCGATCGGCCATCTGCCCGAGATCCTTTCGATCCGCCGCGGTGTGCCCGGGGATCGTGCGTCGCCGGCAGGGGAGGGGGGGCAGCATCGCCATTTCGACGCCCTGCGCGGGCATCTCGACCGGACCGGACGCCGGGAAAGCCGCATCGTCGTTGTCGGCGACGACGGCTTTTTCCAGGTCGAGCACCCGCTGCCCGATCCGCGGCCGCTGGTGAGCCTCATCGTGCCGACCCGCGACCGGCTCGATCTGCTCCGCCCCTGCCTCGAAAGCCTCGCTACCTGCACCGACTGGCCGAACCTCGAGCTGCTGGTCTGCGATAACGACAGCCGGGAACCGGAGACGCTGGCATTCCTCCAGGCGCTCGAGCGCGAGGGGAGGGGGCTCGTCGTGCCCTGTCCGGGCCCGTTCAACTTCGCCGCCATGAACAATGCCGCCGCCGTCCGCGCCCGCGGCGCGCTGCTGGTCTTCGTCAACAACGACGTCGAGGCGTTCCGGCCCGACTGGCTGACCCGCATGGCCCGGGAGGCCCTACGCCCCGAAATCGGCGCGGTCGGCGCCAAGCTCCTCGACGATGAGGGGCGGGTCCAGCACGGTGGCATCGTGCTCGGCACCGGCGGCCTCGTCACCCATGCGCACCGACACTTCCCCGGCGACGCCCCCGGCTACCTGGCAGGCTTGCGCGCCACCCATGCGGTCTCGGCGGTCACCGCCGCCTGCCTGATGGTCGAGACGCAAAAATTCCGGGCGGTCGGCGGCTTCGACGACGCGGACTTCGCGGTCGATTTCAATGATGTCGACCTGTGCCTGCGCCTGAATGCGGCCGGCCATCGTACGTTGCTGGTGCCGGGGGCGGTACTGCATCACCGCGAATCGGCGAGCCGCCGCTGGACCCCGGCGGCGCGTGCCCGCCACGAGCGCGAGATCACGGCGTTGAAAAAGCGATGGGGGCCGCTGCTGGCGCAGGACCCCCATTATCACCCGGGCTTCGACCCGGACCTCACGACCCACGCGCGGCTGCGCCGGGGCTTCCCTGCGGCGGGGCCGGCGTCGGTGCGCCGGCCACCCGCCTGAGCGGATTACTGGACCAGGCGGGGACCGCCGCCCTGGACCTTCTCGTTCTCCGACATGATCCCGAGTCGCTTGGCGACTTCCGTGTAGGCCTCGATCAGGCCGCCCAAATCCTTGCGGAACCGGTCCTTGTCGAGCTTGTCCGAGGACTTGATGTCCCACAGCCGGCAGGAATCCGGGGAGATCTCGTCGGCGACCACGATGCGCATCATGTCGCCTTCCCACAGGCGTCCGGTCTCGATCTTGAAGTCCACGAGCCGGATGCCGACGCCGAGGAAGAGGCCCGACAGGAAGTCATTGACGCGGATCGCCAGCGCCATGATGTCGTCGATCTCCTGAGGCGTCGCCCAGCCGAACGCCGTGATGTGCTCCTCCGACACCATCGGGTCGTTGAGCGCGTCGTTCTTATAGTAGAATTCGATGATCGAGCGCGGCAGCTGGGTGCCTTCCTCCAGGCCCAGCCGGGTCGCCAGCGAGCCGGCCGCGACGTTGCGCACCACCACCTCGAGCGGGATGATCTCGACCTCCCGGATCAGCTGCTCACGCATGTTCAGCCGGCGGATGAAGTGCGTCGGCACGCCGATGTCGTTGAGGTGCTGGAACACGAATTCGGAGATCCGGTTGTTCAGCACGCCCTTGCCGTCGATGACCTCGTGCTTCTTCGCGTTGAAGGCGGTCGCGTCATCCTTGAAGTGCTGGATGAGTGTCCCGGGCTCGGGCCCCTCGTAGAGGACCTTCGCCTTGCCCTCGTAGATGCGACGGCGGCGGTTCATAGGCGTGTACCGTGGTTTGAGGAAGTCCATGGGCCGAGGCTCCTGATGCGCGACGATTGGGAGGAA
>NZ_JBTXKY010000002.1:0-57207 GCF_054818005.1 Methylobacterium sp. CM6246 | reverse complement strand
CTTCGCCTTGGCTGCCAAGCCTTCCTATCAATCGCGTCCGCCATGGCGCTGTTCATCTGCGCGGAGCGATCTGCGGGCGCGGCTGCGGAACTGCGATAGTCACAAGCTTGCCGGTGGTCGGGTCTAGGATCGTCACAGGCACCCCTCCGTTGCTACCCTGCCTAGGCAGTCCCGAAATGTGGTCGAAACTTGACCGTTCGAGGAGCCGTATACAGTTTTCGACTATAGTATTGGGATGCTGGGATCATCGAGTGCTACATTCGGATATAAACGGTCAAATTTGATGGATCAATTACAGGGGAACTTACTCAGGTGTGTAGGGCAAAAGTAGCGCCCCCCTGCCGTGTCACGCGGCCGGTAACTCGTCAGTCCCAGATTGAGAATGCCAAGCTTCTTCTAACCACTCGTCATAGAGGCCCATGCCGATTATCAGGATACCGCACGCAATCGCGACGAACACAGCGATCCAGAACACTGTATCCAGCATGGCATATCCCCGACAGATCAGATCTTAAGGAGGTATTAACGCATGTAGTTAACACCCTGTTAACGTTGGAGGCCATGTACTAGGCTTTGCGGGCAAGCGCTTACGCGCAGAGTGATTAGACCGTTCCCTTCCATGCCGATCCGGCGCGAGCACCGTTTCTTCTATCCCATCGACTGGCCGCAGTTATCGGCCCTGGTGCGCTTCGGGCGCGCCGGCGGCCGTTGTGAGGGCTGCGGGCGGCCACACGGCCAGATGGTCTACCATCTTGGAGATGGCCACTGGTGGGATGCCCAGGCAGCTACGTGGCGTGATGGGCGAGGACGCCGGGTGCGCCTCGCCCCCGGTGCCGTCAATGTGCTGGCGATCGCGCGCACCACCCACGTGGTCCTGGCCGCCGCCCACCGGGATCACGACACCGCCAACAACGTGTCGGCCAACCTCGCTGCCTTCTGCCAGCGGTGCCACATGATCCACGATCGGCCGGAGCACCGGCGTCGGCGGTGGCGCACGCTGTTCCGGCGGAAGGCACTGGGTGACCTATTCAGCGGTCCATACGGGTGAACTGAGAATGGACGCGGAACGCGGCGGGGGGGGAGACCGTGAACGCTGGCATATGCCAGCCGCGTGTCACCGGCATCCGAGAACAGACCAGGTCTCGGTGACGAGTCGTTAACCATCCGGGCGCAGGATGACCGCAGCGATCGGCCTGCAGGCTGAGCGCCGGAAGAGCAGCGCCGAGGCCTATTCCCCCCTGGCCTCGGTGCGGCCTCGCCGGCGCAGTCGCATAATCTTTAGAGCTGTGCGACCCTCTTGGACGTGTCGCGGTGCCGGTACCAATCCCAGACCAGGAAAGCCGGGAACGGGATCATAATAGCGAAGAAGATCCAATCGAACATCTGCGGCATGGCATAGCTCCTGTTACCTATCAGTCGGTCAACCGCCGTTTCAACTGCCAAGTTCAATGACTGAAGACAGTCGGTCGGGACCAACTGAACAGCGCCGGGGCGTTACTCAGTCGATCACGGCGCGGCCTCGCTGGTGAGGTCGCTCTAGGCCCGCCTCGGTCCCCCTGGGCGGGCCTTGCTCGTTCTAGGGCTTTGACCAACGAGCCGATGCACGGCACCATGGCGCGTCCTCACAAGGGACACCCATCGGCCCGGCCAAGCCCTCCCCCCGAGACTGGGCCGGACCGATGGGCTTTGTGTGCCGGCGCCAGGCGGCGGGCTGCCTCGTGATCGGGGAGGGCAGCCCGTTTCCGTTCAGTCGATCCGCCGCAACATCCGCTGGACCTGCACCGCCTGCCAGTGCCCACCGCGAGCCGTGAAGACCTGGTTCTCGTTGAGCGCCTTGGCGATGCCGGTGCAGGACGTGACTCCGCTGGCCCTGATGCTGTTGATGATCGGCAGGAGGGACGCCGCGAAGGCGTCGGCCTTGGCGCCCCTGACGATGTTGCCCATCGCGCCAGCACGGGTCGGGCTCACCTTGGGCGCGCTCATTAGGCAGCCCGCGCCTCGCCGCGCCGGACCTGAACCAAGCTACACGTCCCGCCCCGTGCCGCCGGGATCCCCCCGACATTCAAGATCATGGAAGGACCCACGCTGAACCGTCCAGCTGGTTGAATTGGCTGCGACTGTGAAGAAGCTCGCCCAGCCTCCCTTCTGCCCGCTCCAACGCGGACCATGATCCGTCCCGCACCGGCTTTCCGCTGGTGTACTCGCGGAGCGTCTCGATGGCGCGCTTCAGCTGCTCAATCTCGGTGTCGAGCGCTAAGTGCTTATCAGATCCGGCTTCGGCCATGTCCCTTCTCCCACTCTGATATTGCGCAAGGAAGGCGATCGTTCGCGACATGGCTATGCAGCAAGTCGCTGGCGCAGCCGCCGTGCAGCCGCTGCTGTCCAGGTACCGGCACCTGATACGGTAGGCACCTCCTCGCCGTTCAACACCCTGGCAAGCCCGTGCAGCGACAGCGTGCTGCCCGGATCCAAGCGGGCTACCACCGGGGCGAGGGCCTGGGCGCGGGCCTGGGCCTTCTCGGTCTTGGCCGCGCGAGCCTGGGCGGCCTCCAAGGCCGTTCCTGGCCGGCCACGGAAGCCACCTAGAACCACGCCGCGTGCCCGGGCAGCCTGCAGGGCCGCTTTGGTGCGGGCGCTGATCATCTCTCGCTCATGCTCGGCCACCGCGGCCAGGATATGGATCGTCAGCCGGTTGGCCTGCGGGAAGTCGGCGGCCAGGAACTCCACGCCGCTGTCCATCAGGGCCGAGATGAAGGCCACGTTGCGGGCGAGGCGATCCAGCTTGGCGATCACCAACACCGCCCGGTGAGCACGGCATAGGGCCAGCGCTTCGGTCAGCTGCGGCCGGTCATTTCGCCGGCCACTCTCAACCTCGACCAGTTCGGCAACCAAGCGGCCGTCGCCGACGTGGCCGGCTACGGCCGTGCGCTGGGCTTCGAGCCCCAGCCCAGATCGGCCCTGCCGATCGGTGGAGACCCGGAGGTAACTGACGAACCGCCCCACCATGGCCCTGGCTCCTGCCGGGGATGCCAGTCTGGGCACCCCTCGATGCACAGTGCGATACGGCAGGTGTCTCGCTAGTTCGTTACCGTGCCACTGCGGGGTCGGTCTGCGCCAGGTCGTTGAAGGTCCGTTAACGGGCCCGCGCCGGTGGCTACCGATGGTGGATGCCGGCTAGGTGCGATAATCCTGCGTGGTCGCTACGGTCTCGCTGAACAGGCGAAGCCGAACGGCTGCGGGCCGGCCCCTAGAGGGCTCGGCCCGCGCCTTCTGGGTTACGCACCTGTGTGAAGGGCCCGCTTTCGACCCATCGCGGACGGTCCGAAGGTTCGCTTCCAGACACTTCATGAGAGAGCCGTGCGACCGGATCGCTGCAGGGCGGGGCGCAAGGGGATCGAGTGATTACCCGCCGATCGCCAGCGCATCGGTCACCAGCCGGTTGATGACAGCGTGCCGTTTTGCCTGACGCAGCACGAT
This sequence comes from Methylobacterium sp. CM6246, assembly GCF_054818005.1. Taxonomy (NCBI): domain Bacteria; kingdom Pseudomonadati; phylum Pseudomonadota; class Alphaproteobacteria; order Hyphomicrobiales; family Methylobacteriaceae; genus Methylobacterium; species Methylobacterium sp. CM6246. The sequence goes on along the minus strand of NZ_JBTXKY010000002.1, from coordinate 53,730 downwards.
GCCGGCAGCGGCTCGTGCGTTGGCTGCGCGCAGTTCTCCATGTGGTTGACCATCACGCAGAGCGCGCCACGCCATAGCGCGAAACCATCGTACGTTAGCAACAGCTACAATACGATGATGCGTGATCGGCCCACGTCGCTGCGGGCTGGGTGAAATTATAACCTGCATGGAATCAATCCTGGACGGAAAAATACACCCGTCCGCGAACTCACGACGTGATCGCATTATCCGCCATGTGGGGCAATACTTAATTCGAGGGATATGCGGAATTTAGGGCGACGAAAGAGCTCAAATCAATCTGGATTAAGACATCCATTGGCTCGCCGCAGACCTGTCTGCCAACCGAGCCATTATAGTCGGCGCGCGCTCGCCCAACCTGAGGGGTTGGGACATCTGCTCGCTATTGGCTCTCGACGCACAATCATTCCTACGCCTACAGTAATCAGACGGGTGTCCAACAACACATCGAGTCGGTCAGCTTGAGCATAGATCTTCCTCAACGCCGGCAGCCGCCGCCCACCTTGTTGGAGATCGTCATGCCCCTCTCATCCCGCCTCGTCCTGCTCAGCGGTGTTGTCGTCCCAGCTGGTGCCTTCCTCGTCGGCGCGTACGTTGCCCTCGTCAGTCTCGCCCTGCCGATGCACTTCGCCTGAGGCTGCAGAGCATTTGGGGCATCCCCCAGATGCTTCCGGTATCCGTATCAAAGCGCTACGGAAACGAGCCGTTAACCATATCGGCGGACCCTGGCTGCAGCAGCGAAGCGGCGAGGATCCTATGGCAGCTTCACCCTGGCCAACGGCAGCGTTCTTGGCGCGGTACCCGGTGCCGATCGGACTGATTTCGTCCCTCTACCGCGCAGACGATGGCGAGCGCGACCGCTTGCTGTCTGCCCTACCCGAGCACGGGCGCGCGCGGGTTGCTGCCTACTGTGCCGAGACGGAGCGGCTGCAACCACTAGGCCTGCGTGTGGCCTCTACCTGCGCCGAGGCGAGCCTTATCCGAGCGGCGGGCGCCACGATCGGCGCCAGCCTGTTTGCACGTTCTCGGCGTGAGGTAGCAGCGGCCCACTGAACGCAGCATGCCTGCTGTCAGAGAACCAACCTGCGAGGTGAAGATCGAAGAGGCGTGGCAGCCCGTTACCTTGACGGAGGCACGCACGATCTATGGGGCAGCTTCCAGGCGCTGCCCCGCCTGCCACGGCCAGGTGACCATCGCCGGCAACTTCACTCCTACCGGTGGCTACACGATATACCACCGCCGCCGCCATCCGGGCTGCCCGCTGACGCCTACCACGTTCTCCGGCACTCCATCGCGGCACCGGCAGGCGATGGTGTAACGCCGGTTCGGCTCCGGGATCCTGGCGTAGCTTGGAACAGATCGTCTACGTTGGGGCTTGCCGCCGGCGATCATCGCGATGTGCTGGCGATTGCCGGAGAGACGGTCGTGCGCAACCGAGCCCTCGTAGCCTTGGCCTTTGCCGTCGGTGTGCACGTCGCGCCCGTTCACGCGCAGAGTCAGGATGAGCAAGCCCTAGCCCTGCTTCGCGCCGCCAGCGCCCAGTCGGCGATCATCACGTTCTGCGGCAAGCACTATGCGATCGACGGTACGACCGCCTTGCGGATATCTCAAACGGCGCGTGACGTGGCCACCAAGGTGCTCGGCCAGGAACAGGCAAATGCCGCTTTCAAGGACGAACTGGCCCGGCGCTACGCCGAGGTGAAAGAGATCGGCGAGCAACACTGGTGCACTGAACAGCGTGCAGCGTTTGCAGAGGGCGAGCCTCGGATCTTCAAGAACTGAGGCGGTCAGCGGGCACCTTCAGTCCGTCAGCACCGCAATCAGCGAGAACGACGTGGCGAGCACGAACGTGCCTGCTACTAGGGATGAGATCAACAACATGACGAGACCTTGGGATGCCAAGCGGCTGTATCCTCCCAATGTCCCGCGCCCATTCTGAGTTGCGGCCTAAGGGTGCATGGCCGCCCGGCTCTCGCGGCTCTTCTCAAACGTGGCCGCGGTACAGGGCGTCAATCGCTCGCGTTGTCCCCGGCATCGTCGGTGCCCAGCAGCCAGTCAGGCAGGATCGGGACTGTCTCCCCGGCCACCTCGCCAGCGGTCTCAAGGGCCCTTCCGGCCTTTTCCTCGGGGTGCTCGCCCCGGACCTCAGCGAACAGCTCGCGCGCTAGCCGGTCAATCTCTTCATCTGAGAGCTTCTGGCCTGGCTGGTCCGTCATACATGTAGGCCTCTTAGCATCGGGCGCTCGGCCCCGCCCCGATCTACTCACAAGGCGGGGGAGCATCCGATCTCACCAGCGGTGGGCCGATACGCAACGCGGCCCGACAACATCATGGTGCGGTGGAGTTAGCGGGCCGTCAGCGGTGTGGGCTTACGATTGTGCCGGAATAGACCGCGCAGAAGCCGAAACAGAAGCTCCTGTGGGTGCTGGAGCCGTGCAGTTCGATTTGAATGGTCGGCGTGACCATCCAGCCCACGCGAGAGGCTGGTTCAGCGGGGGCATGGCCTATGCGTACCATAGCTATCGGTCTGTTTTGGGTGTCGGCTGAGACCATCCAAAACGGACTTTCTCAATGAAACCACCCATAGCAGACCAGCAAGACAGAAGGCCGGCAAGCGGACATCGTGAGGGTCTGCAACGGGTCGAAAGTAGCCCCTGCCCCTAAATAACTGTGCGAGCAGAAACGCGGGCCTCATGCCTGATCTACCCCAATCCATGCATCTGTCGCACGGCTGATATCTGGCATTTGGTATACCAGCGAACGCTGTTCAGCGTCATAAATGCTGCAACGCAAACGCCCATACGGACTGCCCGCAATGACCGCCCTGCTCATCTCCGCTCTTGTCGCCGCCGTTGCCGCCAACGTCGCACTGGTCACCTTCGTGGCTGACCGTCTGAGCCCGACGAGCAGCTCCCCGGTCACCGCTGGTAGGGTCCTGGCCAGCAACGAGAACCTTCTTGCCGTGACGAAGATCGCCGCCTGATCCCGTTACCTCTTGCTGCTCTGCGAAAAGATTAGCCCCGCCCGGCCATGCGCCTGGCGGGGTTTTCCATGTCCGCCCGCTGCGGAATGGGTCAGAGCTGCTTGACGGTCTTGGATGTATCTCGGTGCCGGTACCAGTCCCAGACCAAGAAGGCAGGGAACGGGAGCATGATGGAGAAGAAGACCCAGTCAAACATCTGAGGCATGGCGTGGCCCTCTCTCAACTGCGCCGCACCCACGGATAGCAGCGCCCCTGTCCGAGCAACCTTGCTCGTCATCGATGGATCCGTTTCGAATACGAACGCGTCCGGCAAGATGTCGGGTCTGTTTCGGTGACGATTGAACGTGGGATGTTCGGCCGCTGCTTTGTCCGCGGTTCACCAATGTCTGCCAAAGGGAACCGCGGCTCACCCGAGTGTGAACGTCGCGATCGGGCCTTATTGCAACGCAGCTTCGACCGCTGCGTTGATGCTGCGTTGCAGCACGCGATTTCAATTGCTGGGAGCGGCGGATATGCGCCGGAGGGTCTTCCTTGTTGGTGTAGCCGGTCTGCTTGCAGTCCGATCAAACGCCAGCTTTGCCAACGCGGCTCCGAGCGATCAGCCGATCGTTCCTCTTTGGCCCAATAATCCACCGGGCGGGGGTGGTCCCTCGGGGCCGGTGATGGTCGATGACCACGGGGCCGTCAGCAACATCGCCGTGCCGAGCTTGGAAGTGTTCGTCCCCGACCGGCCGAACGGTGCAGCGATGCTCGTGGCCGGTGGCGGGGGGTACAAGCGCATTGAGGTCGAGCGGGAAGCCCGTTCGGCTGCCCGATGGCTCGCTGCTCGCGGCATCACCGCTTTCGTGCTCACCTATCGTTTGCCGGGTGAGGGCTGGAACGACGGTCCGCTGGCCCCGTTGCAAGATGCCCAGCGTGCCTTGCGCGTGATCCGAGCGGGGGCACGGCGCTACGGGATCAACCCAGACCGCCTGGGCGGGCTCGGCTTCTCGGCTGGCGGTCATCTCGTGGGTCTCGCTGCCACACGCTCCGCCTTCGCGTCGTACGCACCGATCGATGCCGCGGACGCGCTCTCGGCCCGCCCGGCCGAAGTGGCACTGATTTACCCGGTCATCACGCTGGAACCGCCCTACGACCATACCTCGACGCGAGCGCAACTCGTCGGGCGTCATCCCGGTCCAGCGGCGAGCGCGGAGTGGTCGGTCGAGGATCATGTTCGATCGCACTGTCCGCCGGTCTTCCTTGTGCAAGCGGAAGACGACCAGGTTTCCAACGCGGCGAACAGCCGGATCATGGCGGCGGCGTGCGAGCGCGCGGGGGTGCCGGTGGATCTGCACGTGGTGGCGGACGGCGGACATGGGTTCGGCATGGGTCGCCCCGACACAGCGAGTGCGGCGTGGCCTAACTGGTACGAAGCGTGGCTGAAAGCTAACGGTGCTTTGGGCTAAAGCTTCAATCGGGAACCGGATCGGCTTGATCCCGACGACGACGGTCGCCCAAACAAAAAAGGCCAGCCCGAAGGCTGGCCCTGACGATCTGATTGGGTCCGGGCTTACTCGGCCGCGGTCATCTCGGTCGTGAAATGGCCACACCAATCCTCGGTGGCCACGACTGGCCACAAGCCCTTGGACTCTGGCGTCGGCTGAGTGACCGGCGGGTTGAAGCGGCACAAACCGGCATCAGCCTGCACCTGGGCGCCGTTGCCATGGTGATCGTCAAAGAACTTGCAGCTCTGGCACGTGGCGCTGGCCATCGGTGGCTCCTGTATCTGGTTAGCGGTCCGGGACCGCTGTCACTTACGAATTAGAACAAATCCAATCTGTTGGTCAACCAGCACCACCTGGGGTGGTTCCATCTTCCTCCTCGACGCCCCCGACATGTCCCAACGACGCGGTGATTTGAGCTAGTTAACCCGGACGGATCCTTGCCGTCGGCATCGATCCCGGATGGTCCTTGACCCGCCAGGAAACCCTCAAGCCCTCTCGCGGTGCACGATCAACACACGCAGCACTACCCCGGCCGAGCTTCCCGGCCATCCGAAACGGATTGGTCGCAGCGGTACCTCCACCAAGGCTCGGCCTGGCAATGGCAATCTCCATCCCGTGGCTCTCCCTGGTTCGCTCCCCTGGGGCATGCGAGCCCTAGCGCCGACTGGCTTGCTCAAAAGCTGTGAGGATCTCGGCCGCGAAGTAAGGCTTGGGTACGAACCTACCGTGGTCCGGCACGTCCTCGTCGCTGAGCCAGCACCGCCCGGACGTGATCACCAAGCGGATGTGCGGCCAGTACTCCGCGACGCGATTTGCCAAGCCGAAACCGTTCAAAGACCCCGGCATCTCGATGTCGGTGAACAGCACATCGATGTCGTCGCGGCTCTGCAAAATGATCCAAGCCGCATCGCCGGTGGGTGCTTCGATGACCTGAAATCCAGCGTCTTCGAGCATATCGACCGCCATCATGCGCACGAGGCTCTCGTCCTCCACGATCAACACTGTGAACGGGACGGGCATGTGTGCGTCGGCCATGAAAGACCTAACGGCATCTCGGCCGGACAGTTGCGGCCCTCCTCCTAAAGCGGCATGCGGCCACCGCGCGCGGGCGGGCGGCTCTGGGGGATAGACCGACACTGCCGTGCACGAGTGGCGGCGGCCTCACCATCTCGTTCGACACGGTGATTGAACCCGACAGCTGGGCGGTGATCGACAGTCGCGCAGCCGGGTCGCATCCGACCGAGTCCGATTTCCCCATCGCTTGTGGACCGAACCACCCCGCCGGTCAGCCGACGGCACCTCAGGGTTGCAATAGGTTAATGAACGGTTAAGCTCGCTACTTAAGTACGAACAAAGGGGCGGAGCATGAAACAGTCGGACTCGCATCGCGACATCATGCCAGCGGAGCAGTCGCTCCCTGCCGTTTCAGTCCATCAAGCTCACGAGCCTGAAATCCAGCAGGAGCGGATGCGGCGGCTCCACAACGCACGCGCGAGCCAGCGTGCCGCCCGGCACCACCGGATCAACGGAGTGGCGCTGTGACCATCCTGGATCCGATCACCGGCAAGCTCGTGACGATCGAAATCCCCAAGCCACGCCCCCAGCGTCCGCGATAGTCGCGAGCGGGAGCGTCTCGGTTCGACAAGCGGTGCCCCGGCGTGCTCGCTGGGGATGCCTCCTCATGGGCACCACCGGTAAGTTTTCCGAGCCGAGCCTTCGTTAAGACCTCGTATCTAATATAGCGCCCTGATCAGGGTGTCGCTGCTTGGCCATGCCCCGTCACGAGCGGTCGCAAAGCGGTATGAGCGAACGGGTCAAGACGAATAACCTCGCCGACCGCCTCGATGCATGGTCAGTTTGGACGGCTTGGACGGTGCTCGCGGCTGGTGGCCTGGCGTTGATCAGCGCCGACCACCTCTTCCCGGCCGTGGGTATGGGGCCCCTGTTCATCCCGTTGATTGCACTCGCCGGATGGCGGCTCGGCCTGCGCGCGAGCTGCTTCGTCACCGTCCTTGCGTGTTTGCTGAACATCTTTCCTCACCACGTCCATGAGGTCGGCCTCAACCCGGACGTGGCCATCGCTCGGGGGATTATCCGTTTCAGCGCGTACGGCTTCACCGTCGCGGTCATTCACGCGTTGCGGCGCGCCTACGACCGCGAGCGCGTCCGTGCCACGCACGATACGCTGACGAACGCTCTGAACCGGGCGGCGTTCGAGCGAGAGCTGGAAACCTTGCTCGACGGTCGTGAGCCTGGCGAAAGGGCGGTCGCGCTGGTCATGGTCGATGTGGACGACTTCAAGCGCATCAACGACACGCATGGGCATGGCGCCGGCGACCATGTGCTGCGCGAACTGACAGCGGCCGCAACGAGCGCTCTCCACGAGCGGGGACGCCTCTATCGGCTCGGCGGCGACGAATTTGCTGCTCTGATGCCGATCGCATCCACTGCGGCGGGCCGGCCGGCGATCGAGCGCTTCTACCAGGATCTCTCAGCCGCACTGGGGCGATCGCGGTATCCGACGACGGTCAGCATGGGCGGTCTGGTCTTCCAACCCAACCCATCGTTGGATCGGGCGGCCCTCATGCACGAAGCCGATGGCCACATGTACGCGGGTAAGGCGGCAGGCAAAGGCAGGGTCCGCATCGCGGCGCTCCGGCCGGTAGCTATCGCCAACACCGATCCAGTGCCGACTGGTGCGGAGCTGGTTCCGGCCGTGTGAACCGCTGTGGCACTCATGGAAGCGGCCATACGCTTCGGTCAGCCTTGGCTGCTTTCGTCCTGGCGAACCTCGCTCAATCGGCATTCTCCGAGGTCTGCGACGAACTTGAGCGCATTTCAGCGCTCGTACGACCGGACGCGTCCTTGGGCTCGTTGATCCGGTCCCAATACTCCGGGCGTGGACGAACCTGGAGCGCTGCGATGCTCTCGCCACGGCTCAACCGATCCACCAGCTCCTGCGCACGCTCGCGCGTTGGGCGATACACCGGCATCCAGTCCACGAGGTAGATCGACCACGCCCCGTCCACGAACTCCTCGACCGCCCACGATGGGCAATTCGGGTAATCCGGGTGGGTACGATCCGTAGCGCGGAACTTTGGGCCTGGCGTTGTCATGGGCTCCTGGCGATCGGCGTGAACGTGCGTAGCTGCGCCATTCACGAAGGGTGCTCATCGATCGCGGATGAACGATCCACGGAGTGGCGTGGCCATACATCTTCAAATTGAGAGCCCGGGAATTAAGGGCGGTAGCGCGAAATACCGGGACCTCAGCGGGTGCTGCCCCGATTTCGAATGCACCCTCGACGACCCGTCAGCGCGGGCATCCCTGGTTGCCGATGCGCTGGTTGGATGAATTTGACCCGCACTCAAATGCATGAGGCCTTGGTATTCGCCTATGAAAATGACATTCGTGCATCAAAGTGCTTATTAACCAAGTATCCGCGCCTGTTGCGTTAACCAGATCGTAAGAGAGGTTAATTCTTCGTTGACGCAATGCTCGGCCACGTGCGCAATTACGCATGCGGGGTGTCACCCGCGTGCGTAGCGTCGGGGTTCAGTATGCGTCGGCTTGTGGTGCGGTTGCGCTCGATCAGCCCGGCCCTGGCGCTGGCCCCGATCGTCGCCCTGATGGGTACCGTGCCGGCCAGTGCTCACGTGAAATGGTTCTGCGCCTTCGATGTCGCCGGTCAGCCACGCGGTCTGGACCAAGTGCTGTGCGTCAATTTCGAGTGGCTCACCGGCCTGGCTCTTGTGTGCCTGATGGCCGGCTGCATGACTGAGGGCACCCCGCTCGGTACTGCACTCCTGAACGCCCTGGATCGCGTCACCACCCGGATCCGGACCGACACCGAGCTGCTGGTGCGAGCGACCCTCGGCTTCTTCCTCGTGTCCCTGTGGGGCCTCGGTGGCACCATCCTGACCCCCGAGTTGAAGACCGACGCGGCCTGGATCCCATGGCTGCAGCTGGCCATGGCCACCTGCCTGATCTGGCGTCGGACCATGCCAGTCACCGCCGCCGGCATCGTCTTCCTATTCGGCTTCGGCACGTGGCAGTACGGCCTGTTCCACATGGCCGATTATCCGGTGTTCCTTGGTGTGGCCGCCTACCTGGTGCTCAGCAGCCTCGGCATCACCCCTTTCGGGATCCGACCGCTGGACGTGGTGCGTTACACCGCCGCCGTGACCCTGATGTGGGCGAGCGTCGAGAAGTGGGCCTACCCGGAGTGGACCGCTCCGCTGCTCGTCGCCAAGCCGCAAATGACCATGGGTGCCACACCTGAGCTGTTCATGAAGTCGGCCGGCGTGATCGAATTCACCCTGGCATTCTCGCTGATCTGGACCCCACTGGTCCGCCGCGTGGCGGCGCTGATCCTGACCGGGATCTTCGTGTCGGCGGTGTTCGAATTCGGCAAGATCGACGCGATCGGGCATTCGGGCATCATCGTGGTGCTGCTTGGGATCGCGGCTGATGACGCTCAACGGGCGGTACGCATCCGCGACGTGGCCCTGGCGCCGGCTTGGTACGGAGGCGCCCTGGCGGCCTCACTGGCGCTCTATTACGTCAGCCACGCCGCCCTGTTCGGCGGCTTCAGCGCGCTGCCCGTGATCTGAGGCAGGGTCGAGTCGACGCCCTTCTTTCACTGGAAGCGGAAGCGTCTGCTTAGCACGAGCTCAGCAGCAGATACCGATTTTGAGAAGATCCAGGTTCTGCTGGCTACAAAGGGCTTGAAGGTTCGCGCTTCCCGCGTACCGACCTCTTAGCCCCTCGCATGGCTATGAAGGTCTATAAGCCATCGTATAGCCCCTTACATGTCCCGCTTCCCTCAACCCCCCTCTCAATCCCACCTGCGGCGTGATGATCAACGCCCGCTTAAACCGGCCATCGCCTATACCCGCGTCTCTACCAAGAAACAAAGCGTGGATGGATACGGCCACGAATTTCAAACTGTCACCATTAAGTCCTTCGCACTGCGGCAACGCTACAAGATCCTTGCAGCGTTCAGCGATGACGAGACCGGCATGGGTGAGACGAGCATCGCCGATAGGAAAGGCGTGGCCGACGCCATGCAGCTCTCACGAGAGAAAGACTGGCCCATCCTGGTCGATGAGTTCAGCCGCTTTTCCCGCAACACGCGCACCTTTGAGAACTTAGTGGTGCGCCAACACCTCAAACTTGTCAGCTGCCGCCTCGGGGTGAAGGCCTCCTACGCTGTCATCATGAGCATCGCCGCGCGCGTCGAGCGCGAGGGTGAGCTCATCTCGCAGAACACCAAGCGGGCTCTGCAGAAGCTCAAGGAGCAGGGCGTACTGCTCGGAAACCGTACCAACTTGGACGAAGCCCAGAGGAAAGGTGCCGCAACCACCAAGGCCCGTGCCCTACAGCGGGCACGCGCGTTGGATCCAGTCGTACGAGGGCTCCGCGAGGAGGGACGGACGACCGCGCGTGCGATCGCGGAAGGTTTGAATATGAAAGGTCTGCGCACACCCTTCGGTAAGGCCTGGACAGTCGGCAACGTGCGCCACCTCCTGAAACAGCTCGCCATGCTCCACGTGCCCCAAGAGGAACTTAGGAGCCTTGAAGATCCGGACTGGGGCACCTGGTAAAGGCTCTGGCGGGATGTGGAAGTCCTAGGAAAACCAAATGGCGCCTTGGGCTATACCTTATGGGCTCACCACGGATCCGGCCGCATCCTTGGGAGACGTTCGGTATCTTCACCTCGTTCAAGCGTTGGGTCCTTAGCCCAGGCTACCTTGAGCATGCTTCACCCTAGATCCTGCGGCAGCTGAATTTTAGGTTTGAACAAAGACACCCTCAGAACGCACCCTAAAACTTGAATGCGATTGATGTCGGATGTCCCTTAAATGTCCCGCTGATGTCCCCTCCTTGTCCGCCGAAATCACAATTTTGGCTTGAACCGGACAAAACCGATCTGGACTTATCGACATCGCACGTACGGGAAACGTCAGCAGCGAAAGAAAATACAGCTGATGAGATGTGCAGGAGCTCGGTTTTGCCGAGCGCAAAACAATTTGCATACGATCCCAGCGGCACTCCCCTTGGGCAGCCGCGGGCAAGGCTTCCTGAAGACCCTACAGTTTACGTGATAAGAAACGAAGCTCACGTCGGATCGGCATCGCGGGCCAGTTCTCTATCATGGCTTCATTGGTCGGCGCTGACATGCAGCGTTTTAGAGGCGCCACGGACGGCCATCAGACTCAGGCCCTCGCGAACATGTCGAGCTGTCCCGCTGCCTTACAAGCGCGCCCTCGGACACTGGGGGCGGAAAGAGAGCGCTTCGGGACAGAGAAAACTGGCAGACTGATGCCTGGCTTGCCATAGAGCACTGCGCCAACGATCTGGCAGCCATCACCCCAATGAAACACGTTGGCAGTGTGAGGTCCGGCTCGCAGGATCTCCTGCATCAGCGTCTCGTCCCCGCCCAGGCTCGATACCGTCCCGAGCAGGCAAGCGAGCCCCGCCACCTCGATATCGAGCGCACGAAACTCCGCCGCTCGCTGCCGCCAGACCTGATGCACGGCCCCAGCGCTAGTGTGGGGGAACGGGTTGGGAGCCGATTGTGTCGCGGCGTCGGCGATGAAGGCCGCGATCGCGTGTCGCTCCGCGATGTCGGTAGCTGCCAGCAAGGAAGCGGCGAGCTGACGGCGGCTGATCGGCATCTGGTTCCTGTTCACATGACCCGGCTCTCGCGGACCGTTTGGACACCACTGGCTTAGTCGGAGGGGCCGAGCTTTGGCAGAGCACACAGACCACGCTCGATCCGTGCACGACCTATTGCGGGCAGTGCCGTCACCGGTGCTCGGCTCCACGTATCGCCGCCTCGACCCGTCGGATCGTCGCGCGGCTCACCTTGAGTTCCCGCGCGACCGCCGAGGCACCCTGGCCGTCGCGCAGGAGCTGTTCAGCCAGCTGTCGCCGCTCGGGGGTGAGGCTTGCCGGTCTTCCGATCGCTTTACCCTCAGCCCGTGCCCGAGCGAGGCCCGCCTGAGTGCGTTCGATCAGCAGATCGCGCTCGAATTCGGCGACCGCGTTGATCACCCCCATCGTCAACTTGCCGGTCGAACTGGTGAGATCGACGCCACCGAGCGCCAAGCAATGAACGCGCACGCCGATCTCGGCCAATCGTGCGACCGTACCGCCGACATCCATCGCGTTCCGACCCAACCGGTCGAGCTTGGTCACGACGAGGACATCACCGGTCTCGAGCCGATCGAGCAGGCGGACGAAGCCGCGGCGCTGCGAGGTCGCAACGCTGCCCGACACCGTCTCGGTGATCACGCGCTGCGGCTCCACCTGGAAGCCCGCGGCCGCGATCTCCTGATGCTGATTGTCGGTCGTCTGGCCGAGGGTGGACACACGCAGGTAGGCGAAGGTGCGGGGCATGGCCAAAATCTGGTCGAAAGCGGTGGCCGAAACTAAATGCTGGCCGAAAATACCGCAAGCCTATGTTTCGGCCATATCAGCCACCCCTGGCCGAAACCGTTCGTTTTCGGCCAGGGCGCGAGCGCTATCAGCGGCGCCTTGGATGCATGAAAGCCAAATCCATGCCAATTGCCATGAACCGTAAAAATGGCAGACGGCACTCAAATGCCGTGTTACTCTATCCATGCCTGATCAGAGCTGGACGCCGCTCCGATCAGCCAGGCACATCGCTCCAATCGAGCTGAATGGATGATAAGGCCATGAATGCGACACTCTCCAAGATCGATGCTGGCGGCCGGTTGATCATCCCAGCCCAAGCTCGCAAAGCGCTGCATCTGGAGTACGGCGGCCCGGTCGTGCTGACTTTGGTCGACGGCGAACTCCGAGTCCGATCCGTGGCCGCCGCCATGGCAGAATTGCAAACCCAGACGTCATCTTTCTTGGCTGACGACACCGCTTCGGTGAATGCCTTTCTCACGTCCCGACGCGCAGACGCTGCCAGAGACGAAGGAAAGCCGGCGGACACGCAAGAGCAGGTAGCGGCGTCTACGAAGGGGCTCGATCGTGGCGCGTAGCGTTCTGGATGCCTCGGCTCTGCTCGCCTATCTCCGCCGGGAACCTGGTTGGGAGCATGTGCTACAAGCTTTCACCGGTACCGCCACGATGACCACCGTGAATTTTGGCGAGGTCGCCGGATGGTTGGTCCGCAATGGAGCCGATGAGACTGCCGTGCGAGCATTGCGGAATGGCCTCGTGTTTCCCCTCACGCCCGTCGACGACGATCTTTGTATTCGTGCAGCCTTGTTAGAACCGCTGACCCGGTCGAAAGGGCTCGGGATCGGAGATCGGCTCTGTCTCGCGCTAGCCGCCCGCTCGAACGCTGCCGCGGTCACTGCGGACGCCGCCTGGCAGGAGATCGCAACCGATGTCGGCGTCGAGGTCCAGCTCATCCGCTGAGATTTGCCGATCAAACAAACATGACGTTTGCCCGACATTAGAATTATCGACGCGTTTTACCGACAGTGGTAGTGCTGTTTGGCTAACTCGCACCCCACCTCGCTAGTTCGTCGAGAAAACGATCGAATGCCCGACATTGGCAGCGCATGCAGCTGACGCAGGGCTACAGGTCAGACGCGACGGGTCGGTCAAAGAGCGGTCCGTGGTCTATTTCGTATTGTCTACGTGCTGACGGTCCGGTTTGAATGGTCATCCGGCACTTAGAGCCTGTTTGAGCGTCTTATCTTAAGCCGGATTGTTGAGGGCATTAGCGGCCATGAGGCTGGCGGCGCAGACGAGGCGCCCTGTCGCGACATCAAGGCGACCGGCGCGCTCACGGTGCAGGCCGCCCCAATGGCTGAGCCAGCCGAAGGTTCGCTCCACGACCCAGCGCCGCTCCAGGACGACGAAGCCCTTCTGATCCGGGTCTTTCTCGACGACGCGATGGCGCATGCCGTGGATGTTGCACCATTCCCGGCAGCGTTCGGCCGCGAAGGCGCCGTCGAGGATGGCCAAGCGTAGACTGGACCACTGCTCCTTGCCATCATCAAGGGCTGGTAAGGTATCGCGATCCTGCACGTTGGCCGGCACGACGGCGAGCGCCAGAACATGGCCTTCGGCATCGACCAAGGCCACGCGTTTGCGCCCGACGACCTTCTTGGCGCCATCGTAGCCGCGCGGTCCGCGCACCCCGATGCATTTGACGCTCTGCGTGTCGATGATCGCCAGCCGTGGCTCCGACCGGCGTCCGCAACGCCGCCGCTGATGGCGGGTCAGAGACCGCAGCAGGCTCTCGAACAGGCCCTTGTCGATCCAGCGCCGGAACCAGCCGTAGACCGTGCGCCACGGCGGAAAGCCCGCAGGCAGCGACCGCCATCCTCCGCCCGTCCGCAAGTGCCAAGCTATCCCTGCCAGCGCGTGGCGCGCCGGTGTAGCCTCCGGACAGCCCGGCGGATCCGCGCGCTCCAGGAAACGGGCCACCTCGTCCAAGCCCGCTTGCAGCACCATGTTCTTCAGACGCGCCTCGTGACGCGTCCGATGTCGGTCCGTCCACATCTGCTCTCCACCCCGCCCCGCCAGGCGGAATTTGTGTTGCTACACGAGACAGATGGGGACGGCTGGCAGAGGCGCTCAAACAGGCTCTTAGTGGACCAAGCCGGGGCCGGTGCGGGAAAGGCATACCCAAACTGAACCATACGCATTGGCTGCTAAGGGTGGAAAGCGGACTCTGGTCTTTCGGCGGGAAGCGGACATTCCGCCTCCGACTAAATCTTGTCGGAGAAGCCACTCCTCGACTATCCCAAACCCGAGCGTTCTTCTGGCTTTTCCGTCTTGAGTATATGCCTCTGAAACGAATGTTTCATCGCAGACTTAAGCGGATCGTCTGGTCGATAGGAGACAGGCCGGCCTTATGCCAGCTTGGGGCGAAAAGGTACGACCAAGCCTTCCGGACGCAAGCTCGTTACGAGGGCCCGCGCGAGTTCGGACTGCTCGAACGGCTTGGTCAGTCGCGTGACCGGGACCAAGCCGTTCTCGGGCAGTTCGGCGTAGCCGCTGGCCAGGATGGCGACCATCTCGGGATGCTCGGCCCGGATCGACTCGATCAGTTGCGTCCCGCTCATGCCGGGCATCATCTGGTCCGTGATCACTAGGTCGATGGTGTCCTTCGACCGTCCCAGGATGCGCAGGGCCTGCTCGCCGGAGACCGCCTCGACGACCGTGTGCCCGAGATCCTCAAGCATCGCCGCCGTGTTCATTAGCACCAGGGCATCGTCGTCGACGATCAGGACCGTAACCGGGTCGAGCTGCGTGAGTTCGAGTTCGACCTGCTGATCGGGTCTTATCGTCTTGCTCATGTCAGCCTCGGGCAGCCAGAGCTCCGCCGTCGTGCCCTGGCCCTCGACGCTCTTGAGGATGAGGCGGCCGCCCGATTGCTCGGCGAAGCCATGCGCCATCGAGAGGCCAAGCCCGGTGCCCTTGCCGACGCCCTTGGTGGTGAAGAACGGCTCCGCCGCCTTTGCCAGGGTCTCCGCATTCATGCCTTCGCCGGTGTCGATCACGGACAGGCAGACGTATTTGCCCGGCTTGAGGCCACGAACGTCCTCGACCGAAGCGAATGCCTCGCGGGCGATCAGCGTGATCGTACCTCCTGCCGGGATGGCGTCGCGTGCGTTCACACAGAGGTTGAGCACGGCCAGTTCGAGCTGGTTGGCGTCGGCGAGGACGTGCGGAAGCTGCAATGGAAACTGCATGCTAACCGGTATGTTGGAGCCGATCGAGCGCTGCAGCATGTCCGCCATGCCGCGGATGAGGTCCGGCACGTCGACGGGAGTCGTGGACAGTTCCTGCCGACGTGCGAAGGCAAGCATGCGCTTGGTCAGGGTCGCGCCGCGATCGGCGGCTTCGATCGAGTTGTCAATCAGCTGCCGGAGCTTGGGGTCGGGCGGCAGGCGCTTGCGAGCGAGGTGCAGGTTGCCGAGAACCACCGCAAGCAAGTTGTTGAAGTCGTGGGCGACGCCTCCAGTGAGCTGCCCGATCGCCTCCATCTTCTGGGACTGGATGAAGCGGGCCCGGGTCTCTTCGAGCGTCCGTTGGGCGTCGCGTCGCTCGGTGACGTCGCGCGTGATCTTGGCAAAGCCGATGAGTTCGCCGTGGTCGCCCCGGATTGGGTCGATCACGACGTTGGCCCAAAAGCGCGAGCCGTCCTTGCGGACGCGCCAGCCCTCGGCCTCGAACCGGCCTTCCTTGGCGGCCGTTCCCAGCGCCGTTCCCGGTAGGCCGATCGCCCGATCCTCGTCGGTGTAGAACCGCGAGAAATGCTCGCCGATGATCTCTTCGTCGGAATAACCCTTGAAGCGCTGGGCACCCTTGTTCCAGCTGGTCACCCGGCCGATCGGATCAAGCATGTAGATGGCGTAGTCCTGAACGCCTTGGACGAGCATGCGAAAGCGCTGCTCGCTCTGCTGCAAAGCGGCCTTCGTGGCCCGCTGTTCGGTGAGGTCGCGGGTCACCTTGGCGAAACCGAGCAGCGTGCCGTCCTCGGTGCGGATCGGGTCGATGAGCACGTGCGCCCACATCAGGGAGCCATCCTTGCGGACGCGCCAGCCCTCTTGCTCGAAGCGACCCTCGGTCTGAGCAATCGTCAGAGCCCGCGCCGGAAGGTTAGTCGCCTTGTCCTCGTCCGTGTAGAACCGGGAGAAGTGCTCCCCGATGATCTCTTGGTCGGCGTAGCCCTTGAAGCGCTGCGCGCCCTTGTTCCAGCTTACGACGACACCCGTCGGGTCGAGCATGTAGATCGCGTAGTCGACGATGCCCTCGACGAGGATCTGGTAGCGGTCCTCGCGGGTGAGCTTCGGCGTGGCGGCCTTCTCAATATCCATGGGTCGGTCTAGAGCCCACTTGGGCCGGGTCCCCGGCTTCGAGGAACGCGTGAAGACAAGGGCTGTCGAAACGGCCCGGGGGACGATGTGGCAGCCTTCGCTAGAACCTAGCACGCCCGGCTTGGGCTGTCGTTTCCTTCAATCATGCGATTGCCCGAGCACCGACCTTCATGTTGCACCAACGTGCTCCATTCGTAGGAGGTCCGCTTCTCCGCTTTCTAAACAGCCCGCAAGCGGAAGTTCCCGGCTTCCGCAACGGGTCGAAAGCGGCTGCTGGCTTTTGCACCACGTTCTGTAAGCCACCCTTACGCGAACTCATGCAGAAGGTGGATTTTTGCCTGTCTGCTTTCGAGAGGCGAAGTCAGATAATTGGACGTTGGTGCCAGCAGAGATGACCTACCGTTTCGCGCTACGACAGTTCCTGAAGAGATCCTGGTCAACGTACCGAAGCGGACGTTCATGATCGATTAACCGTTTCAGCGCTGCACTGGCGGTCGTCCTGAGGGGCTAGCTATGCGGCACATCCAAGTCGAACCAGGTCTGCGCCTGCGCTTTGCCGGCCGCGATGAGGCCTTCAACGAAGGGGTCGAGATCGGGTTGCTGTCTGCCAATATGGCGGCAAGCGTCGGCGAGTTTACGGCGACGCTGGCCAGCACGACCCTTACCCAGGCCCGCGCTCTGGCCAGAGGCCTGAACTACCGTGTCCACGTGGTCGAGGATGATGGGACCTGGGCGCGGGTGATGTTCCTGATTGGCAGCCGACGCCCAAAGCTACGGCTGGTCGAGACTGAAGAACCGCAGCGCTTCACGGCGACGTAGCATTCTAGCTTCGTCAGATCGCCCTGACGTTTCCGCACGCCGCCATCCCCCTTCGCACAAGGCATCTTGTCAAGCGTTGCCCTCCGGACGGAGGTGCGCGTGGCAGACATCGCGGTAGACCAAGCTCAACTGCGCCAGATAGTGGCCGGCATGAGCGAGGGGGTAATCCTGATCTGCTCGGATCAGACGATCACCTACGCCAACCCGGCTGCGTTGGCGATGCACGGCGTAGCGGCACTAAACGACCTCGGCGAGACGGTGAGCGAGTACCGCCGCAACTTCAAGGTTCACTACCGTAACCATCATGATATCGGCCCCGTGCAGCACCCGCTCGATCGGGTCCTGGCCGGCGAACGCTTCCACGATGCCGTCGTCGAGGTGCGCCAAGCGCGCAACCCTGAGCGGGTATGGATGCACCGCATCCGCAACATCGTCACCCTGGACGCTGAGGGAAGGCCGAATGCACTCGCGTTGATCCTGCAGGATGTGAGCGACCGCTACGAAGCCGAGGCCCGGTTCGAGGCCATGTTCCGCGCCAATCCTGCCCCGGCCATCATCTGCCGCCTGGCTGATCTGCGCTTCATCCGGGTCAATCAGGGTTTCCTCGACCTGACCGGTTACGCGCGCGACGACGTCCTCGGCCGCTCCTTCAGCCAGATCGATCTGCTCACGGGCGCCGAGCACAGGGTCCAAGCGATCGAGCATCTGCACGCCGGTAAAACCATCCCCCAGATGGAGGCCTGCCTGCACGTCCCAAAGGACGCGGACAAGTACGTGATCGTGGCCGGTCACCCGATCGTCATGCCGGGTGGAGCGACATGCATGCTGTTCACCTTCGCCGATCTTGAAGATCGCTGCAAAGCCGAAGCCGAGTTGCGTGCGAGTGAGGAGCGGTTCACGAAGGCGTTCTCACTCAATCCGATCCCCACGATGCTTCTGAGCGCGGACGAGCACGTCCCATCGAGCGCGAACGAAGCCTTCGAGCAGTTGTTCGGAGCGCCGGAAAACCGGGATGCAGCGGCGACACTCTGGATGGATGGGGAGGAGCGGGAGCGCTTCCGATCAGAGCTCGACCGACACGGCCAAGTCCGCGGCTTCGAGGCTCGGCTGCGCACGCGTGACGGCGAGGAATGCTCCTGCTCACTCACAGCGGTGACGGTGACCATCGATGGTGGTCCGTACGTGCTGTGCGTCGTCCAGGACATCGCCGAACGGAAGCGCAACGAGGCGGAGTTGGTCCAGGCCATCGAGGCGGTGATGGGCGATGCAACCTGGTTCAGTCGCGGTGTGATCGAGAAGCTCGCCCTGTTGCGCAACCCATCCAGGGGCGGCGTCGAACCGATCTCCATCGAGGCACTCACCGCACGTGAGCGGGACATGCTCACCCGCATCTGCGTCGGGGCGACCGATGCCGCGATCGCCGCCGACCTTGGGCTCTCGGCGAACACCGTCCGCAACCACGTGACCCGACTCTACCGCAAGATCGGCGTCAACCGACGCAGCGCCGTCGTGGTCTGGGCGCGCGAGCGCGGGATCGGCGCCGAGCCGCTGCTCGGCAAGCCAAAGACACGCAAATTGGTGCAAAAACACCAAGCTGATTAGTGCAGTGCCACCGCATGTAAATCTGCGGAACTTTGCGTATTCCGCTGCCTTGTTAGGTCATCGGCACGCTCATCACGAGCATCTCGTCCATGAACTCCAGTGTTCAAGCGAGGTGGGGTGAAATGAACCGTGCCAAGAAGCATCTCCCATCCGAGCAAGTTCGGGCTCTGATCAAGCAGGCGATCGGCATCATTACCGGTGATCCACGGATCGTGGCGGAGGCTACGGCCGAGATCGCCGAGATCCAGGACGCTTGTCCCTCCGAGAAGCCGGGGCGAGGCGGTCATCGACGTCACACGAAAGCACCGCCCTCTCGCGGTCCCTAGCACTTCCCCCGCCGCATATGCTCACGGAGACGTTCGATGTCGCTACTCGCCTGGATCGTGCTCGGCCTCGTGGCCGGCTTCATCGGCAGCAAGGTGGTCAACAACACAGGACAGGGTTTGCTCGTCGATATCCTGCTCGGCGTCGTAGGAGCGGTGGTCGGCGGCTTCTTGTTCAACCAGTTCGGTGAGCCCGGCGTCTCGGGGCTGAACCTCTACAGCCTGCTCGTCGCCGTCGTCGGCGCCATCGTCGTGCTGTGGCTCTACCACGCGCTCGTGGGGCGTCGCCGGGTCGTCTGACCCCGCGGATCCACCGATCCCGGATGCCGCTGTGCCTGCCTCGCAGCGCCGACCAGGACGAGCTGACGATGCGTCAGAGATCCAATGCCATCCTGGCTACGCTGACGAGGCACCGGTCATGAGCACGAACGAGCCCGATACGCCCAAGCAACCGCTGCCTGGCTGGCAGGATGAGGCCACAGCGCAGATCACGGCCAGCGAAACGCGAACGATCCCGGTGATCGAGGAGACCGCCCGCATCGAGAAGCGGACCGTCGAGACCGGTCGGGTTCGGGTCAGGACGGAGACCGAGACACAGGATTGCATCCTGCACGAGAGCCTGCGCACCGACAGCGTCGCGGTCACCCGAGAGCCGGTGAACCGGACCCTCGCCGAGGGCGAAGCTGTGCCGGTCACCCGCAGCGAGGGCGGCGTGACGATCATCCCGATCCTGGAAGAGATCCTTGTCGTCGAGAAGCGCCTCGTCCTGAAGGAAGAGGTGCACATCCGCCAGACCTCCGCGGGTGAAGACGTCGAGGTCCCGGTGACGCTGCGCAAGCAGCGCGCCGTGGTCGAACGCGTGAGCCCGGAAGGCCACGCCACCGAGCAGACTGATCCCCCTTCAGCTCAGGAGACAACATCATGACGCAGACGATCACCGCACTGTTCGATCGCCCGGCCGAAGCGCAGGCCGCTCAGGCCAAGCTCATCGCCGCCGGTATCCCGCAATCGGCGATCAAGCTGGTGCAGGGTGCCCAGACGGGACGCACCGGCGGCTCGTACGACTACCACAAGGACGAGGGTGGGTTCTGGGGCTCGCTGAAGGACTTCTTCATGCCCGAGGAGGATCGCTACGCCTACAGCGAGGGTCTGAGCCGCGGCGGTACATTGCTCACCGCGAGCGTCGAACCGGCGCAAACCGAAACGGCCTATGACATCCTGGAGCAGCACGGCTCGATCGATCTCGACCAGCGCGAGAGCACGTGGCGCAAGGAAGGCTGGAGCGGCTACTCAGCTGGCACGACGGGGACGGCGGCCAGCTCGACCACCGGCACGACGGCTACTGGAACAGCAGCCACGGGCGCTGCAGCACTCAAGGGTGCCAGCACGACGACAGGTGAGAAGGACTACATCCCGGTCGTGGAGGAGCGGCTCAACGTCGGCAAGCGCGTGGCCGAGAGCGGCCGGGTGCGGGTTCGCTCCTTCGTGGTCGAAAAGCCGGTCGAGGAGCAGGTAACGCTACGCGACGAGACCGTGCACGTCGATCGGCGCGCGGTCGATCGGCCGGTGACGGCGGCCGACGAGGCATTGTTCGAGACCAAGACCATCGAGGCGACGGAGCTGCGTGAGCAGGCGGTGGTGTCGAAGGATGCCCGCGTCGTCGAGGAGGTCGGCATCCGCAAGGACGCCGGGCAGCGCACCGAGACCGTGACCGACAAGGTCCGCCGGACCGAAGTCGAGGTCGAGGACGAGCGCGGCAACGTCAGCCGCACCGGCACGACCGGCACCACGACGACCGGGACCACGCCCGGCACCCGCAAGCCAATCTAATCCGCCTGAACGGCGCTGCTCGGGGCTTTGATGCCCCGGGCAGCTGTCCCGTACCGTGATCCGAACTCGGATCCACCCCCGCACCGCAATCAGAAAAACAGGCCCCGCCATGTCCCTGAACCGATCGATCCTCGTACTGTTGCCGCTACTCGCGGCGGCGCCCGCGCTGGCGCAGACGACCGTCACCGGCCAGCCGGCAACGGGTGGTGCCTCCAGCGCGACTTCCGGCGGGCAGAACGCCGTGACGCGGCCGAACACCGACCATGCTCGGGACGGTAAGCCCGCGAGCACCGGCACGGTAGCGAACGTCAAGCTGGAGAAGGGTGCCAACAGCTTCACCGAGGGTGAGGCTCGCCGGCGCCTTGAGAAGGCCGGCTACCACGAGGTCAAGGACCTCAAGAAGGACGGTGACGGCATCTGGCACGCTAGCGCGATGCTTGACGGCAAGGCTGCCAACGTCGGCCTCGACTTCAAGGGCAACGTCGCAGTCCAGTAGCCGCCGTCTCACTGTCCTCCCGCTCGACCCTCTCGGAGTGCTCCCATGCCCATGCAAACCCTCTCGGCCCTGTTCGACCGCTACGACGACGCTGCGGCGGCCGTGACCAAGCTGGAGGCGGTCGGCGTTCCGCACTCCGATATCAGCCTCGTCGGCAACAAGACGGAGACGACCGCCGACGGAGCGGGCGATACGGCCGATCATGCCGCCACGGGCGCGGGTACCGGCGCAACGCTCGGCACGATCTTGGGCGGGGGCGCGGGTCTCCTCGCGGGCCTCGGGTTGATGGCGATCCCGGGCGTCGGCCCGGTCGTAGCCGCGGGCTGGCTGGTCGCGACACTCACAGGCGCGGGCATCGGCGCCGCGGCGGGCGGTTTGACCGGCTCATTGACCGGCGCAGGCGTCAGCGAGAGCGATGCGCACGCCTACGCCGAGGGCGTGCGTCGGGGTGGCTCACTGCTGACCGTGAGGGCGGACGAAGCCCACGCCGCCGAAGCTGCGCGCATCCTGGAGGAGCACGGTGCGATCGATCTCGACGACCGCGCGCAGGGTTGGGAAAGCGAGGGCTGGAGCGGCCAGACGACCAGCGAGGAGCGAGGCGACACCTCGACCTTGATCGGCTCAGACGCGGCCGCAGGCTCGGCCGTGCGCGAGAACGATGCGGTCAGCGCTCCCGCGGTCAGCACGGATACGCGGATGTCCGGTGCTCGCCGGGTGCGTGTCTACAATCACCCGGTGTGATCCCCGGGATCCGCTTGTCGGCCCGGCCTCATCATCGACCCGTACAATCAACCCGGCTCCACCGCCACCTCTGGAGCACCGCCCATGGGCCTACTCGATAGCGCCATCGGCAGCGTGGTCGGTGGCGACGCGGCAGCAGCAGGGCGGCGGCGTCAATCCCCTCGTCGGCGTCCTGATGAGCGTTCTCGCCGCGCGGTCCGGGGACGCCAGCTTCGGCGGCCTGCTCGGTAACGCGGGTGGTGGTGTGGGAGGAGCTGGGACGGTAGCGCCTACTCTGCTGCGGCGCCGACGCTGTCGGCCATTTTCGCTCCTCGTGTGCCGAGGGGCTGCGGCTGACCCACCGTCGTGTCTTCAGCCGTCTGATGCTCCATCTCAGCGTTCACCTGAGCACCCAGCAATACGATGATCGTCGAGATCCAAATCCAGGTCATGAACCCGATCGCCGCTCCCAGCGAGCCGTAGGTCTTGTTGTAGCTACCGAAATTGGCGACGTACCACGAGAACAGCAGCGAACCGCCGAGCCACATCACTGCCGCTACGGCACTCCCCCCTGTGACCCAGTGCCAGCGTGGCGCATCCCGGCTTGGACCGTAGCGATAGAGGACCGCCAAGCCGCCGAGCACGGCGAGCAGGAGTACAGGCCAGCGCAGCAGGGCCAGCCACCATGCATCTTTACCGACACCGATGAACTCGAACACGACAGGCAGCACCACGACGGCGCCGAGGGCGAGGATAAGGAACGCCAGTGCGCCCGCCGTGAAGGCGAGGGAGACGAGGTTCAGGACGAAGAAGTTACGCTTCTCGCGTTCGTTGTAGACGAGATTGAGCGCATCGAAGATGTGCTTCATGCCACCGTTGGCACTCCACACAGACAGGGCGACACTGACGAGAAGGCTGAGCCCGAGCGTGGCATCGCCCTTCTCATCTAGCAGCTTGACCTGATCGCCGAGGATGTCGAGCGCGCCCTGAGGCATGATGCCTTGCAGACTGGCGAGTTGGTCATTGATGGTGGAGGCGTCCGCCACGAGCCCGTAGACCGACACCAAGGCGGCGACGGCTGGGAAGATTGCGAGCAGCGCGAAGAAGGTGACGCCGGCCGACACCAGCATGATCCGGTTCTCGCCGATGTCCCGGTAGGTGCGCAGCGCAATGTCCTTCCAGCCCTTAGCCGGGATCTCAGTCGGGCGCGTGGCTTGCCGTCCGCGATTGGCCTGCGCGCGCGCCACCTCGTGGGCGTCACGACCGATGTGAGAGGGAGAGGTCTGGCGTGCCGCTTCATCCCCGCTGCCCGAACCTGCTTTGGGGGTGGTGGATCCCGAACGAACCGTGCGCCGTGGCAAGACCACAATGCCGAGAAGCGCAGTGGTTAACGCTAAGGTCCAGGCGAGGGAGTTTCCCCGTTCAACGGAGCCTGGCTGCGTGCGGTCTGGATGGGGGGACGTCATCTGAAACTTCCGCGCGCCAAGCTGCGCTGTGGCAGCACGCGCGATAACGGCGGATCGCTTCGAACGTTGCAACTAGAAGCTTCAGGGCACAATCCTCTGGGCTATCTGGCGAGATCTGACTACCCCTGGTGCGGATTGAGGCCAGCACTGAAGTGCGCGAAGGGCGTCGGCCTCATGGACCTTGCGGACTACCTTGACCGGCAGATAGAGGCCGCTCGCAAGGAGTGCCGGCAGCTCTACGAGTAGCTTGCCCGAGCGACACCGAACGCTCGCCTAAAGCTACGCTTCCTTCACACCTGGTGGCACAGTGCCGCCGTCATGCCGATCCGGCCCAAGCACCGCTTCTTTTACCCGATCGACTGGCGCGAGCTGTCGATGGCGATCCGGTTCGGCCGAGCGCAGGGCCGTTGTGAGAGCTGCGGGCGGCCGCACGGGCAGATAGTCTACCACCTCGGGGACGGGCGCTGGTGGGACGATGTAGCCGGCCGCTGGCGCAATGGCTGGGGCCGTAGGGTCCGGGTCAGGTCTGGCGTTGATA
Source organism: Methylobacterium sp. CM6246 (assembly GCF_054818005.1). NCBI lineage: Bacteria > Pseudomonadati > Pseudomonadota > Alphaproteobacteria > Hyphomicrobiales > Methylobacteriaceae > Methylobacterium > Methylobacterium sp. CM6246. Next base: position 29,629 of record NZ_JBTXKY010000002.1, on the reverse strand, counting down.
TCCTCGGCCGCGCCCGCCAAACCTATGTCGTCCTGGCAGCCGCTCACCGGGATCACGACACGGCCAACAATGCGGATGCCAACCTCGCGGCTTTCTGCCAGCGCTGCCACATGATCCACGACCGGCCAGAGCATCAGCGAAGGCGTTGGGCCACGCTGTTCCGGCGGAAGGCGATGGGCGATCTTTTCGGTGGTCCGTATTCTCCTAGGTAGCAGCGCTGGATCAGCAGGGTTTGACCCAGCGATGCAGAAGGACCAATGCTCCGTATTTGAGAGAGCTCACAAGCGAAAAACTTCCGCTCATCGCTCACTCCAGAAAATAAAATGGAGGAAATTACGTGGATCTGCATAGCTTCGATCAGAGCAACATCACGTGGCGCACTCTCGATTGGCTTGATCATATCGCCTTCTTCGTCTACAAGGTCGATGAAGAAAACCGGATCGTCGACGTCCTCTTCAAATTCGCAGCTAATCAGCGAGTGATGCTGCACCGGCACCACTGCCCCTACGTCACCCTGGTGATGCAGGGTGAGTTGCGGTTCTACCGTCCGAATGGCGAGCTGAAGGAGATCCGGCCCACCGGCAGCTTCGTCTCTGGCCCCGCTCACGGCGAGCCTCACGAGGAGGGCGGCGGCGATCAGGATGCGATCGTCTTCTTCAGCAACCGCAACATCGACGACGCGCTGTACGAGTTCCTCGACAAGAACGGGAACACGACCCAGGTGCTCGGGATCGCCGACTTCAAGGCGCAGCTTGAGGCCCAGATTACGGACGGAACAGCTGCGAAGGTTGCTGGTCGCCTCGCCTGATTGGAGCAGCCGCGCAGGCTCATAATGCTGCGAGGCTACCGGCAGATCGATTGGCTAGTGCTTAGGTAAAGCCTCGGGCAACTTGTGAACCAGCTAGTCCAACGACCAGAAATCCAACTCCAATTGCGGTTGAGTTCCAGGCCATAGAGAAACCCGCAGGCCTGTTAGCCCGCGGGTTCAGATGTATTAGCAATTGTCGTCGCTGGGCTTCACCGGCTGGCCCTCAGGGGCTTTCTTCTCGCCCTTGTCCGCCATCGTACCCGCTCCGGCATTATTCATCGCCCCGACGGCACCGGGGGACTCTCCTTTAGCGCCAGGCGTCACCTTGGCGGTCGAGCCACCTTCGACATTCGAGCTGGTATCTTTGGTTGTGGGACCGTTAGCGCTGGTGGTCGTGCCGACCTTGCATGGGGCCGCGAAGGACGTCGTCGCTGTCAGCGCGAGGATAACGGCGGCACCAGTCAGCGTAGCAATGCGTGGCATGTTTCCTCCTGATTTGGTTCGGGAGGAAGACGCCGCATCGCAGGATGGTTCCGCGCCATGGATCCCTTGAAGATCAGGGCCGTGAGCCGGCGCCTGCGGTGTCCAGTTCCCCCGCCGCACCGACCCTCACGCGACTGCCCGGCCGAGGCTTCACGGGCGGTCTACGGGGAACTGGCCCGGAGAGCGCCTGTCGTCACGTGCTTGCCCGCCGCACGCCTTGCGGTGTCGCGAACGCCTCGGGCGCGCGGACGGGAAGAGCGAACGCCGTATCAGGAAATGCTGATCCTGTCCCTGATCGGAATGCCTGGCTGGCTCGCGCCAGATCCTCTTTCAGATCGTAGGTCGCGCCACGCTACCCGAGCCTGCGCTCAAGATGGCAGTGCAGGCAGCACGCCAGCTAAATATCTAACCAAGCAACTTGGTCTTGGAAGGGTCACGCTGTCGTAGCAGGATGAGGCATGCAAATTCCCGCGCTGCCTGATCATACCGTAGCCGTAACTGCTTGCCGTAGCGACAAAGATCGCTTCCGGTGGCTGGTGACGACCGAGGGGTTCCACCCCTGTCGATCTACCAGCTCGTATTCATCTGCCGCTATCGCGCTCGCAGCAGGAATATCCCACGCGCACCTATTGGCAGAGCCGCATCCTATTAGGTCGCGGATCAACGAAGGGACTTGGATATCGTAGCCGCTCTTAAACCAATGCGGGTATCGAGGCCGGGTTAATCCCGCGGGGCGCCGACCAAGTCACGAACTCCGAGGCGATCGAAGTGAATGCGCTGCGCCGGGCACCAAGTCCCGGCGCCATCGGTCTCGAACTCGGTCGAGAATTCGCCCTCCGACGCATTGATGGCTTGCTGCAGCTTCTGCTTCCCAAACCGATCCAGCCCTTTGTTGAACAGAGCCTGTTCGATGTCCTGCACTCTCGCGCGATCGACGGCATAAAACATCGGGCACTCGCGCCCGACGACATTGACGCGAACGATCGCGCTGGCGGTTCGGAGGAGATTGAGATGCTGCCGAGACGAGGCTACCCCTGACCGGCTGCCTTGCGCCGCTGCGGCAGTCCCCGCTGTAACCACGAAAGCGAGAGTGAAAAGGGCGCCACGTACCAGCTTGGAATAATGCTCTCGATGACGAGACATTGGGGAAGCACCTGGTGGTACCGCCGAGCGTAAATGCCGGCTTGGCACATACGGAAGGTGGCGTGTGTGTGGGCGCAGGGCCAGGGGGAGGGATCAGGCACCCCTCTTGCAGCCCCTCGTTTGCGCCCTCCCCGGTGCGATCCAGCACAAGATGGTTTGCGATGGTGGTCTCGGCCCGCATGCGGACGGTGAACGACTGGACGGATGAGGGATACCGCGGCCTGCACATCCCGAGATGCACGTCATGCCGAACGATGACGTGGCGGACCTGGGATCAGCTTCAGGCCAAGGGCGCGGAAGAGGTTCTGGTGGTCGCCCAGCGTTTTAATTGTGGGAAATGCGACCAGGTGCCAGCTGGGCTCTCGGTCATAGTGGGCACCGGCCGGTAGCGCGACCGCTCGGCCTCGTCCCGCCACGCATCGCGCTCCGTCCGCATGGCATCGAAGAGTGCGTACATGTTGCCGGCGCCGATCGCGGTCTCGACCAGCATGTCTTGAGAGGCTGCCAATTGCTCGCGTAGCTAGGCATTTTTGGCTGCCAGCGCCAGCAGGAGAGCGGTCACGACATCGCTCATCCAAGCTCCTGCTCTACCTGGGAGCTGGGGCGTGTAGCTGGACCGGCGTCGGGCCAGAATGATGCCCGTGAGTAGCTACAGGATAACCACCCTCTTTTTCGGATCGTCCCAGTCCTTCCACCCGGTGCTTTCCTCCGGGCCGCTCAGCACGTCGAAGGCGGCATCCAGCTTGCGCAGATCGTAGATGGTCCGAGGGCCGATCCGGAACGGCTTGGGCATCTTCCCTTCGTGGATGAGCTTGTCGAACGTGGGGGCGCTGACCCCGACGTAGCGAGCAGCTTCCTGTCGGTTCAACCCGCGTCGGGGCACTACCTCGACCATGACCGGGGCTACGGCATCGGCGTCCTTGGGGCGGCGCTTTGGCATTGCCGGCCTCCCCTCCCTGCTAATTCAACCGCATCGTCCGGCGGACGTCCGAAGGCGCCTCCAGCGTCTTCCGAAAATTATCGACGATCCCCCACGCCATGTCGTCGTCGAACCTGAACCGCATGGGCGGCATCAGCGGCAGCTCCACGGTCAGGACGGCGCGACCCTGGTCGTCGCTGCCGGTGCTGAGCGCCACGGGCTCTGCGTCGATCATCGGCGGCTGCATCAAGGGGTCGCCATCCGGGTCGGCTTTCTGACTTGCGAGGGCCTGAGAGGCCGTGAAGAGCAACGTCTGCGTCCCCTCCTGGTCCATCTCCGCTTCTTGAACTTCGCCGGACTCCTGCCTGACCAGCAGCATGAACCGGCCATCGCGGTACGCCACCTGCGCCTTCACCATCTCGGCCTCCGTTCGTCAAACCGTCCGGCTGCATGATGCCACGGCATGGCTCAGCCCGCTCCACCACCCGCGCTCATTCTCGATCGGCCTGATCGGTTGAGGTCGACCGCTGCCTCCCGGCAGCCTTTCTTTGCTTCCGCGTCCACAATCCTTGTCTGTGGATCTCCCTTATCCGTGGGGTGCAGATTTTTGCACCCTATCCCTCCGAGAAGCGCCGGGGCCGCGGACCGCCCTCCCCGTCGCAGCCACTGCAGCCACTCGCGGCTGATGATGCGCACCACGTTCGGGTCGTTCTTCCGTCCCTGATGGCGGCGCTCCTGGATAGTCAGCAGGCCGTCGCCCTCGGCCAACCGGATCGCGGCCTGTGCCAGCCGCCGACTCACCCCGGCGCGGGCGGCGATGGCGTCGATGCAGAGTCCGCAGGCGCCGTTGCGGGCCACCTCGTCCCCAACGATCCGCAGGACCGAGAGCTGCCCGGTGGTGAACCTATTAACGAGCGCAGGTGGCATCGGGCCCGAGCACGCTAGCCTGCGTCGGCGCTCGATGGCCACGGATCGCTCAGGAGCCCGCTGGAGGCGCTTGGCTGGAAACAGCGTCACACGGCCGAGGGGAATGCCGACGGGCGCCACGGCCTCTCTTATCGCATTCCTGCGGGCATGCAGCGTCTCGGCCAAGCCCTGGGCGTCGGCATCGGCGACGGTCTCGGCGGCGTGGGCCTGCCAGATCTTGCGCGACAGGTCGTCGAGCTGCGCCAGAGTCCGCGCGCCCTCGATCGCCGACCGCATGGTGGCATGAAACATCGAACCCGGTCCCTCACGGGCCGCGGCAGGGTCCAGGCAAAGCCTTCCCGTTGACGGAAACAGGTTCCGTCTTGACACCCCGGGGGGTCTCATGGCTTGTGGGGAGCATTCGAAGGCGGCCCCACCAGGCCTCAGGTTTTTCAGCAGCCTCTTCCTTGCCGGGAAGGGGCTGTTGGCTTTTCAGGGTCTATCTCGCGGCGACGGTCTCCTGAATTGCCGGCTCTCGACTCGCCGAGGCGTGTCAGACCGGAACAGCCCATGTCGTCTGGGCGGCACGGTTAAGTCAACGTTGGGACCCGAGTCGGCAGCTGACGCATTCTCGATGGTGCACCCAGAGTACCATTGAGCATGATCGCACCGACCCAATCGGACATCGGTCGCACGGTCGCCTATCGTGACCGCCCGAACACGGACGCCGAACTGGGCGTCGTAACCTCGTTCGATAGGTTCTTCGTGTTCGTCCGCTATGGCGCTGACGCGCACAGCCGAGCGACCAAGGCCAGTCACCTCGAATGGGCCCGGTTGGCCTCGCCCGGCGCGTCATGCGGTTGGCCACGTTGAGGAGCCATCGTGACCGAATTGGAGAAGGTTGAGCGCGAGATCGCCACCCTGGAGGAGAGCGTCCGGTCATCGACACGCGCACTCGAAGACCCGGACCTGTCCGCGGAAGGGGCAAGGCGCGAACGAGCGAGCATCGAGCTCTACCAGCGGCACCTCGACGACCTGGTCATGAAGCATGACGATCTGCAGGCTCTGATGGGCGACTGAGCGCAGCTGTTCCAGACAAGTCGGCGGGACGCAACGCTTCGTTGACCGCTCAGATGTAGGCCTTCTTCAGCGACCGGGCTCAGCGCCTGAACGCCGGCAGAGCAGTGTGGCCCATCCCCCCGGTGCCATACCTCCTCGTCAGCGTCGTCGCGTGAAGGCCCGCCCCCGTCGACCTGTCGAGGGCGGGCCTTCTGCGTTTACAAGGATCCCGAATTCCTATGGCAGGCCGTCGATCTGGCCCCGCCAAGCTTGCGGGCGTATCAGCCCGGCATGACCAAGCGCATCAAGCTACCCCCGCAGGAGCGGGGCTCCGTCCTATTCGACGTCGTCTTCGAGGACGGCAGCCGCGCCTCGAACCGGCGCGTGCCGATGGAGATCCTGGGCGGCCTGGACGGTGATCAGCCGGCCCGTGATCTCATCGAGCAGCAGGAGGCCGAGATCGCCGAGAAGGCTGGCCGGCCGCCGCGAGTGATCCAGAGCCTGATGCGATCAGCCAAGCCGGAGCCGAAGCCGATCCGGGGGTAACACGCGTCGCTCGCACCTGATCGACGGCCTCCAAATCCTCGACCATCAGCAGGTTGCCGATCGCCTCGTAGGTTGTAAGCCAGCAGATGCCGGACAGAACCAGCCCGGATCCGTCCCTTTTCGGAGACGAAGAAAACGGGGGTGACGGTGTCCACCCGAGGCTCAGACTTGCGTCTCGCAGGAGCGGAAGAGCAGAGTGCCGCGCTCCGCCTCATGTAGAAGCGAGGGTTCGTCATGGCACACGTCACATACCAGGTTGTCGAGCACGACGGAGGTTGGGCCTACAAAGTCGGTGATGTGTTTTCCGAAGCATTCCCAACTCGGAAAGAGGCGCATACGGCCGCAGATCGTGCGGCAGCGGAGCAGCGCGCGCCCGACAATGACACTGTGATCAGCTATGAAGATGAAAAATACCAGTGGCACGACGAGGCCGCTGCGGGGAGTGATCGCCCCCAAACGACTGTAGAGGACTAAGCTTGGCACGTTAATGATCGCGCCTGCATCTTAACAGCTGCTAAATTAAGATACCTGACCAGATACAGGCGCGCCAGCAGACCATGTTGAGATTAAAGATGCCTGCATCAGGCACGTTCCAACAGATCGATCAACAGCGTGCCCGCTGCTGCAAGCACGTTCCCGCGCCCTTTCCACGGTAGGACAACAGGCTCGACCTCCTGCTCTGTCAGCATAACCTCGGGCGCCTCCGCCTCAAGGTCCTGATCATTCCCGCGCATCCAGACCACCTGGCTGCCGGTATGGTTCTCGGGCGCCGCCAGAGACGGCTCAGCGTCGGCGCCGTCCTCAAGGTTGGTATCGTCGTCCATGCGGTCGAGCACGGCGATGATCCGGTCCGCCGCGTCGAGGGCGACCTGGGTCGCCTCCTCCAGGCTGGCACGGAGGGCGCCGCCGGCCAGCGGCTCCAAGGCCACGGCAATCACCGGTTTCGGACGCGGGGTGAAGGTGAGCACGTCGCCCATGATGTCAGGTCTCGGATCGCGGTGAGGGGAAGGCCCGGCAGGCATCGACCGGGGCGGTACGCACGGCTACGGAAGGGGAGGAGCGCCGGTCAGCGCCACGCTCGCTGATCGCGTGTTCGACGCGCAGATGATGGGTCGGACGGTTCCAGCGGACCACGCCGTCGCCTTAGCGAAGGCTGCACGCCTCCTGCAGGATCAGGGCGTAGAGTGGCCGCCGATGCTGACGCACGTGATGCACGAGCTGGCAGACAAGGATGGCCGGTCGGTGCCCAAGCCGGAAGCCGGGCCGCTGGACGGTATCGACATGCACGGTCTGACCAACTTCTTTGCGGGCTTCAGCAAAAAGGATCAGTCGTGACCGCCGGCCTGGAGTTCATCCCGGAGAACGGCGGCGGGGCTGGGGTCCGCGTCCGCAAGGACCTAACGTGACCGCCTCCCCCGAACGACTGTCTGAGGTTTTGCGCCTCTGCACCACTCTCGCGGACCGTGCGCTCGACGCACAGATCATGGGTCGGCTGGTGCCCGTCGAGCAGGCTGCCGCGCTGGCGAGAGACGCGCGCCTACTCTAAGACCACGGCGTGGAGTGGCCGCCTCTGCTGACGCAGGCGCTTCACGAACTAGCAGGAAAGATCGGACGAGGCGTTGCGCACGGCGAGGCGGAGCAGGGCGCCGTGGAAACACTTCCCGACGCCGACCTGCACGGCCTGACGCGTTTTTTTGCCGGCTTCCGCAGCGACAAGGGACAGCAGTGACCTATACCGTCGAGCAACTGGCACCTGGCAGCTACGATGTACTGCTCGATGGCATCGTGATGGCCGGGCTGGTACGCAGTGTCGATCGCGGCGGTCCAAGCGACATGTGGCAGATCGAGTTGCTCGAAGAGATGCCGGCGGCCCAAAGGCCGGCACCGTTCACATCCCAGTGGCGCACCTTCGAGTCGCGACTGGCCGCGCTGGAGTGGCTCGGCATCCAAGAGAGCGATGCAGCTGAGCATGTCAGATGAGTGCGATCATAGGCCGGCTACTGGCAATTGGCGTGGCGGTCGTGCTCGTGAGCGTCGAACGCACGCTTGAGGCTGCGGGTTTGGATTATGCGTTTGAAGACTGTGCCATTGCGGCTGTCACTGCAGCTGCCGTTGTAGTAGTCGCCGATCTCCGGCCATGACTGCGGGTCTAGAATTCATCCCCAAGAACAGCGGCGGGGCCGGGATCCAGTTTCGGGAACGGAAGGATCAGGCGTGACCGTCGAGCCTTCTTCCCACAAACGCCTTTCTGAGGTCCGCCGTCTCACGGAAGCTCTGATCGACCAGGTGCTTGAAGCCCAGATCCTAGGCCGTCCGGTTCCTGAGGCGCAGGGCACGGCGCTGATCAAAGCCGCCTTCTTCCTGCGCGAGTGCAATCTGCCCTGGTGGCCGATGCTTGCCCAGGCGCTGCATGGCTTGGGCCGGGGCACTGACGAGGCGGTGCTAGAGGCGCAAGCCGAGGATGGGGCGCTGAAGGACATCGATCAGCAAGGGCTGACACGCTTTCTCGCCGAGCTTTGGAGAGAGAAGGGCCAGCCATGACCACGGACCTCGACATCGGGCCGGGGTGGGTAACGAGCGAAGAAACGGCGCTCGTACTTCCACAGACTCTGCAATTCGAGGCGCTCGTGTTTCAACGCGATATGCGGGAGTTCGGTGGGCAACTGAAAGAGCCAAGCCAAGTCGCACCCGAGGTACTGGCTGAGCGCTTTTGCAAAAACGCGGTCTCAGTGGCGCGACAGCAATCGCAATATGCGCGGACCCACTACTTGGAAGAGGTACGCACACTAGTTCGAGCGGACTTCAACATCTGCGATATGTCCGATCCTACGCATAGGACGTTCCTTGGCCGCCTGCATACCCTGTTGAGCGAAGCTATCAGCATAGCTAGTCACGCCGAGATCGGTATTCAGCTCCGGGAGCGTAAGGAGCCGTGACACGCATCAGCGATAGCAAGCTGCCGGCACCTCGGCGCCCCAGGGCAATGCCGCACTGGCTGGTGTTCGTGATCAGCGTCCTGGCCCTGAGCGTGCCCGTCGCGGGCCTGCTGTTCATGGTGTGGCTGGCCCTCATGCGGCCGACCGACCTTATCATCAGCATCGTCGAGCTAGCCTACATCGCGGTCGGGACCGTCCTGATCGCCACCGGCGTGGCGTCCTACGTTCATCGAGAGCGACAGGCGCGCTCATGAGCAACAAGACTCAAATCTCGGTTCGGGGCTGGAAGGGATAGAAGACCGAGCCAGGCCGTTAGCGCGTGGACGAACTCCCTTAGCCAGGTATCCAGTATGCGCAGCCTGATCCTTGCCTTCAGCCTCATCGTCGTAGCGATCCCCGTTCTCGCGGCTCCTGATGCATCTGCATCAAAGCGTGGCAACAAGGATCTGAAGACCTACTGTTCGGGCGATGCCGTCACCTTCTGCAGCGGCACTGATCCGGACAGCCCGGAGATGGACGCCTGCTTCAAGACGAACATGGACAAGATCTCGGAGAACTGCCGGCGAGCAATCACGGCCTATAAGGGCGGGGGCGGGAAATAAGAAAGCGAGTCGTGAAGCTCCTCACCGAGCACTTGAAGGTGAAGGGCTACCTGAAGTGAGACTGGCGACGCTCGGGATGGCGCTGGCTGTCTTTGCGGTGGCAGCGGCCTCTGTGAAGTTTCTCAACGATGCCGGCGTCCAAGACGCTCTCGTCCTGGTCATAGCAGCCGGGATCCTTGCCAGTGGCGCGGTGACTCTTCTGAGTTAAGCGACGAGCGATCCCGAGGCGGATCACGACTTTCGTCAGCGGGTAATTCGCATCGCCCGCAAGCAGGATCGCCCTACCATTGTGATCGCCGCCAGGGGCATGTTCGATATCCCGGGCCGCAAGTACGATCGGTTCGGAACTGGCGTGCCGCTGAGAGTTCTTGAGCCGAAGGGGGGCAGCGCGGCGGGATCAAAGCGCTGATCCGTTGCTTCGTGGAAAACGTGCTGAAGGCGAGGCGGCCTTAATCGCCGCGCGACCTAACCGACGTTCTCGTTGCTCGCATCAGCGGTTAGGGGTGTGACCTCACGAGCAATCTGCTCGCCGACCAGTTGCAGCAGCACGCGAGCAGCCAGTTGCATCTCGCTTGTGCCGTGCTTCTTCACTGCCTCATAAGCAGCGATACAGGCGTCCAGCATCGCCTCGGGGCCCGCATCCTCAGTCATCATTCCCGTCATCAGTACGTCGATTGGACGACTATTGCGGCAGCTTGGAAGCATTACAACCGTTGGTTTTACGGGCGCGCCATGCGGTTGAAGATTGCATAACACGGTTGCGGACCGGTACACGGTTTGCAATGCCAGCGTGAATTAACCCTGCCCGTTGTGGTGCTGATGGAGAGCATAGGAATGCCGAACGACCCTCGGCCAACAACCTATGCAACTGAGGTTCAGAAGCAGCTGCAGCGGGTAGCGGCAGCGTTAGAAGTGCCCGTCGAGGCCTTTCAAGGGAAGACAGCTCTTAAGTCTGACGCCGCTGATGCCGCTGAACTGCTCCGCCTCTGGCAAGCGATCCGCGACCCTGGAAATCGGCAGAGCCTCTTGCTCACCGCTCGCGGGTTCATCGAGCGCGAGGCTGATGCATGCCTGGCAGCAGAGTAGGACGGCCTCGGCCTAGTGTAGTAGCCCGCCATGGCTCAGACCCTCACCGGCTGGATCCTGATCACCGCCGTCGTTCTCGCGGGCGCGGGCAGTGGCTACTCAGCCGCGAGGATTGTCACGACGGTCCGGGATGGCAGAGAGATCGAACTACGTGACGTCGTGATGGCCGCAATCTTCGGCGTTCTGCTGATAACCTCGGGGCTGCTGCTTCTCACGGCTGAGGGGACCTGATCGCCGCGATGCTCCCAGCTGACTTAGGAGCCGGTATCCGGCGGCAGCCTATGCGCAGGGCCTTAGCGATCCGGTCCCGCGCCGCCGCCAAGCGATGGCGGCATGGCAGACCACCAAACTGAATGGGCTGTGCTGGTTCGATGCTTCTGTCATAGCACCGCTTCAATTCAGTCTTGGTGCGCGAAAAATTTATCAGGATATTTTTGCAGTCCTCAGCGTCAGAACTTGACCAGCTCGACTTCAAGAACCGCCGAAAGCCAATTTCGAGGTAACGACAATGAATGACGTGAGTTCGGCATCGCTGCTGAAGAGTACCTCATCCACCCGACCATCGCTGGCCCTCGTCGTAGCGTCGGTCATATCCGCCGTGGCGATTTGGGCGCCGATCTATGATATTGCGGGCCGGCTGATCTTGTTCTGGTGAGATCTATCATTTATCTGGTCAGGTTCGTCGCCATGAGAGAAATAAACACCCACTAGATATCCCGATTGATGAGCAACTAGATAAGCAAACACTAATAATACTTGCAACGGCTCGAAACCAACAATCATTACAAATATAATTATCGAGCATAGAAACACTACGATCGACGATATTATGATCGCTCGTGCATTGAAGAGCCATCCGAGTGCGATCCCAGCAATAAATAGCAAAGCTGCGATTATCATGGCGATGCCTGAAAGTTATATAAAGATAATTTTATGCGTACGTTTTCAGCTCTAATTCTGATTTTTCGGTGGGGCGGGATATCGGCGGATGGTATTTTTCCCGCCTTTGAGTTGCATCATATATGGTTTGCAACCGTGGATGTAAATGGCTTCAAAGCCAAAATGCTATCGTTCAATCCGGTTTGATCGATTTTGTTTTTACCAGTCGCGTAGATAGATTTTGAATTGCAGAAACAGCACTTAAACGAAGCTTGGGTGCAAAAAAAGCCCGCGCCGGCGAGCCGGGCGGGTGGAGGTAAGGAGTCTCCTGGTGCGTTACGCCGGGCGACGGGCCAGACCGTATCAGGGCTGCGACCATAGGGATGCCCGCAACGATGACAGATTGGACCGCCTAAACGCTCACTTTGCCTTCGCCATCTGCCGCCCGTGGATCTGCACCACATCGCGGAATGGGCGTCACTCACACCTGCCAGCTGCAAGCCACCATCGCGTGGGCTCATACCGTCGCCTACTGCGCGTTGCGTAGGTAGTGGATAGCTAGGATGGGTCGGAGCAACACGCAGTCGATCAGCGTTCACACGGCGCACATCAGCGGATCAGGAGGCCGCAATGCCAGCGTGGGCGGTTCATCAGTGGCAGGCACGACGTGATGGGATAGGGCGCGCGGTGATCATCTTCGGCGTGTTCGCCAACCTCGTGTGGATCGGCGCCGGAGTGTTCGCGCTCGGCATGGGGATCAACAGCGTCCTCGGGCTCCTGGGGTGACACGATCCGTTTGAGGTGGCTTCCGGTGAGGATCGGCTGTGAGCCTCATCCAAGCCGATACTAAGGGAATAGCCCGGTCCACCAAGCAAGCACGAGCGCGATGAGGCCGACCGCTACCGCGGCGATGAAGCTGGACACCCCGGCGACGGGTTCATGAATGGACTGCCTGCTTGCTCCAGTCAGGGCACCACAATGGGCGCAGATCCTGGCAGATCGGCTGATCTGTCTGCCGCAGGTTCGGCACGTCGAGAACAGCACCGGACCACCCTGCTGTCTAAACAACGAGAGGGAGAGGTAGTGCGCAAGGCAGGGAAATCTGCCCCCTACGTGCGTATGGACTGCTGTTTGCACGGACCTCCACGGATGCGGAGGGCTATCGCGTGCGTCTCGATCTCGACAGGCAGGGTGGCTGGCTGATCAAACCCCCGGAACTCGCTCGCCGGCTCGGTATGACGGAGTGGGCACTGCAAAGGCAGGCCGCTCTGGATCGCATCGATAGCCGTCTTGATCGGGGATATGGCCGCGATAAAGGCCGATCACGGGTGACAATCACCGTCGGCAAGTTCGGCTGGCAGGGCATCTTTGGCCCCGATGGCCAGTTGCTCACCGACTTCCACTGGGAGCCTCAGCCGAGCGCTATGGCCATCAACCGGCGCAGGGTCCGGCAGGACGTCGAGGTCGTCCCAGACCGCGACAAAGAGAGCGCCTCCAACCTGAAGACCGCCTAACCTCTCATTCTGGGATCGTCCTGTAGCTAGCCGTTTAGGCACGGCTAACTGCGCCTCGTCATCCTACATCTCGGCCGCGTAGCGTAATGGCCCCTCGCCGTGAGGAACGGCATGACGCCCCGCCAGCCCGGAAAATATGGGCGGCGGGGCAGCACTGGCCGTCAGGCAAGCGCTTGAGGATGTGGCGAAAGCATGCCGTTGAAGCGCGCCGGCAGGAGGGGGCAGCCGTTGTGCCCCTTGCGATGCGTGAACTTCCGACGGCCGCCCTCGGCGTATGAGCCCGACAGCACCACTGCCCCATGGCAGGATGGGCAGCGCTTCGGCGACATCACGTAGACGCCTTTTGCCTCGGCAACGTTGATCGAACGCCAAGCGCCTTCGATCTTCGCTTCACAGATCTGAGGGTCGGGCGTCGTCATGACTAGGGAAGTGCCATGCCAGTTCCATCGCCGCCAGCCCGGAATTGGCTCGCCTACGGCGGTCGATGCAAACAACTAGCATCGTCGGAATAGGGCTGGCATAGCGTGCCGATGGCCGAGAACGTCCCCCATCCCTACTCCATCGAGGTCTCACCGCTTCCCAAGCCGGAGGGCCATTTCCAATGGGCCATCCGCCGAAGCGGCAAGCTTATCGAACGGTCCGATCGCGCGCACCGCAGCGAGGGGAAAGCGTATGAGAGCGCCATGGAGGCCATTGAGCGGTCTTTGAAGCCGGGAGCTGATGGCGGGCGTCGTTGAGCGCTCGTGCATGCTTTTCGGGCCAAAAGGCCGATCCATCACACCAGCCGTAGCTCCCCCGGCTTGAGCCCGATGCGCTTTACCAATGCACGCGACAGGCTACCGACGATTTCCAGCTTCGACTTAGCCGGGGCGTTCAAAGCCACGGCTTCCAACGCCGCATCCGGCGTTTCCGCTAGCACCGCGTAGACACGTACTGCCTCGCGCTTCTGCGACACGGCCACGAGGTAGGCATGGCGCTTCGGCAGGTGCGGCATCGATCCGGGGTACGAGCAGCGGACCAGCGCGTCACTGGGGAATGCCTGTCTGGGCCACAGATATCTGCATCACAGTCCCGCCGCGATCGGCGCGCCTCCTGAAGACAATGGCGGGGGCGGTCCGCCAAGTATCACGCCGCCAGGAGTCCCCCGCATGCGGAACACCCTGTTGGCCGTGTTGGCCGTCGTCGTCGTCATGGCCGCCCACGCCGTCGCCAAGCTGGTGCTGCTACCGTTCCGGGTGCTGCGCAGCCTGTTTCGGCACAAGACCTCGCCGGTACGGCTCACCACCCACTAGCCCACCTGCACCATCCCGCTTCCGGGGCGGATCGCGTACTTGGGCCAGCTGCGTAGTCACAGCATAGGCCGGCCAACCTGGGGCCGTGCAGCGGGGCCAGGCACGCATGTCTGCCCCACTCACGCAGATGTGGCCGGTGCCCCGAGCCCCCCATTAAGACGTCCGCCCCTACCTCGGCTCCACCGCAGGTGCGGTACGTGTGCCTACACCGGCACGTCAGGATCACCATCCATGAGGAAGTCGCTCGTGATCGCCGTGGCCATGGCCGTGTGCGCGGGCCCCGCGCTCGCCCAGGCCGAACAGCTGGCTCGGGGCTGCGATCAGGATCCCGAGACGACGGGCGCACTGCCCACCGACCCACGCAGCCTCTACATGCCGGGGGAGCGGCCCTTTAGGGTCGACCCAGATCCACCAGAGGTGAGCTGGCAGGACGAGGCGCAGGAGAACTCCGAGCAGCGCAGGCGCGATCTGTTGGATTGTGGGGTGGACTGACGCCCCAGCAGCGCGGGCTCAACTTCGATGCCAGCTCGCATCAGCGCCAACCTGGGACAGTCCCTGGTCCGTCTGGGTGAAGGCTGCTCAACCCTGCCGCGCCACTATGGCTATGGGCTACGTCGCGTACTGGCCCACCGCTGGTGAGATCGGATGCTTCCCCGCCAGCCCGTGATCAGATCGGGCGGCGGGCCCGAGCCGGCTCTCAGGTAAGGGCCTGGGGATGCGGCGCGGGCGTGCCTTTGAAGCGCGCTGGCAGGAGAGGACAACCATCGTGTCCCTTGCGATGGGTGAACTTCCGCTGGCCGCCCTCGGCATATGAGCCCGAGACCATCATTGCCCCGTGGCAGGATGAGCAGCGCTTCGGCGACATCGCGTAGACGCCCTTCGCTTCCGCGAGGTTGATCGAACGCCAGGAGCCTTCGATCTTGGCTTCACAAGTCTGGAGGTCGGGCGAGGGCATCCCGCCGACGTGCCATGCCGAGGCGATCCCCGCTAGCCCTTGAGCGGATAGAGGGAAAGGTCGCGTTGGTTCTTCGCCAGTTGATGGAAAGCGGCTTGCACTTTTCCCTCGACCTGGAGCTCACCGTTACAGGGCTGCAGTGCTCTCGAATATCTCAAGGCGCTCCGCCAGCGTCGTTCGTGCTCGGCTGACGCGGCTCTTCACCGTGCCAATCTGGCAACCGATTACCTCGGCGGCGGCTTCATAGGTCATGCCCTGCGCCGCCACCAGCATGATCGCCTCCCGCTGAGTAGGCGGCAGCTTACCGAGGTAGACCTGGAGTGTACGTAGGTCGGCAGAGTGCTCCTGGGCTGCGGGCGCGATCATCTGCGCCGCGATCTTGCCCTCAGCGTCCTCGACCTCGCGCTTACGCTTGCGGATCTCAGTGTAGAAATGGTTGCGTAGGATCGTGCACAGCCACGCCATGAAGTTGGTGCCCGGCTCAAACCGGCGTTGGTTTGCCCAGGCTTTCATCACCGTCTCCTGCACCAGATCATCCGCACGGTTGGCGTCAACGGCCAACGACGTGGCGAAGGCGCGAAGCCCCGGCAGTGCGGCGATCAGAGCGGTCCGGAACTCCGCAGAGATTGAGGCATCCCAAGCCGTCAGGACATCGCCGAGATCGGCGATGAGCTGCAGAAGCCGGGCTGGCTGCTCCTCAACGAGAACGGCATCGTAGAAGCTGCGGAGTTCACGGCCTAGGTGCTCGCGCGCAAAGGCAGGTATCTCGACATCCGCTGGCCGGGCAGGGCGGCTTTCATCCGCCTCATCGAGCTGAGCCCTAGGAGCCTCACCTTCGTTCGCCAAAACCATGCTGGCCTGCGTCCTTTCGACAAAATCCGCGCGGGTAAACGCGGACCGGGCGGTCTTGCAGCAGCCTCATGAACGCGGCCTAACAGGCCCTTTGCCCGATCATCGAAACACTGCCTTGTGTACACGCAGAGCCACAATCAGCAGTTGACCGCGATCTCGTTATTTACCACCCCAAATTGGCACATAGGTGGGTGGCGGCCTGACGGATATGTGAGCCGAGGCTGCACACTCAGTTAACCTCGTTCAGAGCACAGCCATCGTGAAGCGCCTAAGGCAGCGTCATGGCAGATCGGCTCATGACCCTCGACCTGTTCGATACCCTCGACATCGTCGACGACGACGTAGCGGCCGTCGTGGATGCCTACATGGCTGATCCGAGAGCCGGCTCGGTGGCATTCGGCGATCGCTATCGGATAGATCCAGCGGTGGCTGTGGCCGCGCACCCATTCGCGAACACACTGATCGGCCAGCCCTGGGCCAGCGCGGAGCTTCGTCGAGCTGCCGTCCGGGCCGCTATCATGCTCGCGCAGCCGCAGCGGGTGTAGCCGTCGCGTGCGGTCAGCTAGGCAGCTACGAAGCAATCTGCCCCTATCGCCCGCTCAGCCAATGAGATGTGACTTCTCGAAGCGCCGCATCGCCGTTCGCTTCTGACGCTCCCTCCGAGCCGAAGGACTGAGGCGATTGACGCACGACCACATCGTCCCGCGTGACCGACCAGTCGAACCGGCCCGGCTCCTTCAAGGATGGGGTGACCCGCAGCTTGTGAGGGTTCGGCTTGAAGGTGATCATACTCCGCATGTGGAGGCACCCTGTTCCATCTACGAGTGGAGTGAGCGGCGGGGCCGAGCGACCTCCGGTGTGATCTCGATGGCCTAGCGGCGACGGTGCTGCGGCAGCATGATTGGCTATGCCCGCGCCATCATCCTTCACCTGTGAAGTCCTGTCCGACGGGAAGTGGGTGGCCATGCCGGTCGACGAGGTTCAAGCCCGCCACCGTGATGCAGTTAAACGCTGCCCGGCCTGTGGTGGACGGATAATGATCATGGGCGGCTACACGCCGATGAGGCGCACGTCGCTATCGCACTTTCGCATCCACGATGGCTGCCCACTGACCCCGCAGCACTTCAAGGGGGAGGCAAGGCCCCACCCGGAAGCGATCAGGTAGCTCATCAGCGTTCAACCGCGTCGATATCATCCTCGTAGACGGAGTCGGACTGGCAAGCGTGCCACTGTTTCTTCTCGTCTGCCTGCCCCTTGCGCCCCCAGCAATAGCCGGCCTGAGCCAGACGGCCGCTCAAACGATCGCGCAGCCGACACTGCTCCTGGGCAACAGCTGAGTCCCCCGAGCCTTCGCAGATCCTCGTGGCCTTCGCCTCGGCCGCCAGCAACTCCGGAACAGTTGGAGGCTGCTGCTGCGCGATTGCCCCTCCGGCGCCAGCCACAGAAGCGAAGACGGCGAATACGAAGTGGTGGTAGCGCATCCGCCCACGATAGACGCTGGAGCGCGGGCGTCGAGCCGCTTCAGAAGCTGGCGCAATGTGCAGCCACCCGCTCTGCGAGGCGCTCGGCGGTGAGGGGAGCTTCAGGGTGATCGAGCTTCAGCGCCGCTAAGGGCATTTCGGGAAACTTGGCCTCGTCCAGGTTCTGCACCAAGCCCAGGCCACCGCGCGCCGTGATGGCGAGAATGCCCGCAGCTCCATCGCTGTTCGCCCCGCTGAGCACGACCCCGACGACGCGCTCGCCATAGGTTTCGGCGGCTGAGATGAATAGGGGATCGGCGGCCGGACGCGCGAATTGCACCTTGGCTCCCTGATCCAGCCAAATCGCGCCAGCGCGCAGCCGCATGTGGTGGTCGGGCGGCGCGACGTAGATCCGACCGCGTTCGACGACCTCGCCGTGCTGGGCGAAGGCTGATGGGAGCCTGCCGTGCCAAGCGAGGATGTCGGGGAGGACGCTCTGGTTCGCCCCGATGTGCTGGACGACGAACACGGAGGCGCGGCAGGTAGGCGGCAGCGCAGTGACGATCTGCAGGAGCGGACCGAGGCCACCAGCGGAGGTGGCGATGACAATGATGACGCCCATTTCACGGTGACAATCACCGCGGCAGGTTCCGGTTCGCGGTTGGATCGGGCAGTGAGGTTGAACCGATCCAATACGGATCGCGCGCTCAGTCCCCGTCCTCTAGCTCAGCAACCGTGTCGCTGAACGGCACCGTGAGCACCGGGTGCCCCGCCTCGTCCACGATCTCGAAGGCACAGGTGAACCAGTCCCGCACGATGCTCGTCCGCGTCCGTGCGATTAGATCCCGTGCCGCCTCCAACGCCCGCTCCCGCGCCGCGTCTAAGTTGGGCAACTCATCACCTTCGGGATCGATCGCGAGCTTGTCCCGGCCATAGCGCAGGTTGAGGAAGTAGCGCGGCATCAGGCGCCCTCGATCAGCCGGGCGTATTCGGCTTCGGGCGCGCCGTAGCTGCCGTCGGCCACGGTCTCCAGAAGCTCTCGGTCCAGCACCGTGATCCGCCCGCGCCTTGCCCGGATGCAGCGACCACCTTCCAGGTTCTGCAACGCCAGCGTCACGCCCGAGCGATGCACGCCGAGCATCATCGATAGGAACTCGTGCTTGACCCGCAAATCATCCCCATCCACTCGGTCCTGGCACATCAACAGCCAGCGGGCGAGGCGGGTTTCTATGTTGTAGGTGGCGTTGACGTAGGCCGTCTGGCGCGTCTGCACGAACTCCGCCTGGACGTACCGCAGCAGAAGCCGACGCAGCGAGCGGCTCGTATCGAAAGCCTCGTACAGGACACCCGCGTCGATGCGGTGCCCATCGCCGGACAATTGCATGAACTGGTCGTGCGGGACGCGGTCGCTGCTGGTTAGCACCGGTATTGCGCCGGTCAGACCTTCACGACCGACGATACCGACCTCGACCTTGCCCATCGAGCCCTCAACGGTGATCGATGCGATGCCGCTCTCGATGAAGTGAAGGTGCTTCACTGGCTGATTGGGTGCGATCAGCGACTGCTGCACAGGCAATTCCACGAAGTGCAAGTGCGGTACGAGCCGATCGAAATCATCAACGGCGAGCGCCTTCAGCAGGCGATTACGCATGTTGGATTGCTGGAGTTGAGACACGGCTCTTCCCTGGTCGGGGCAAGAGCACGGTGGCGTCTCCTAGCCGCCTGCGCCTCGGAAAGCGTGCAGACGATGTACGCGAGCTAGTGCTGCGCTTTGGCAGCCGCAATGCCGCCCAGCGCTGGGTGTGATGTCCGGCATAACGGCGAATGCCGGTTATCGCACCGGAAAGCGCGACTGGCTTGCCCACAACTTGGACGGTGTTAGTTGCGGTCCCGACCCAGAACACGATCGACACGGTAAGCCGACTGGCTTGCGAAAGGGGCGCGCCAGATCATGACAGACAGTAGGTTAGACGCCACGGACAATTCGTTCCTGCGCAAGCTGGAGGGGTTCGGGCCGCTTCCGCCGGAGGACAGAGCCGCGCTGCTAATGGTCAGCGTGCACACTCAATCTGTCCCTGCCGGTACGGATCTGGCGCGCGAGGGCGATCCGGCCGAGTGTGTGTTCCTGATCCTGGAGGGCATGGCTTGCCGCTACAAGCTTCGGGCGACCGGCGCCCGGCAGATCATGGCCTACCTCGTGCCGGGCGACATGGGCGACCTCGACGCGGCGCTCTTGAAGGGCCTGGATCACTCGATCGGCACATTGTCGGACTGCAAGGTGGTGCGGATCTCGCCCGAGACGATCCAAGATCTGCTGCAACGTCCGGCAGTCGCATCCGCACTGCGGAAGGCCACGCTGGTGGACGAGGCGACTGCACGGGAATGGCTGGTCAACGTCGGCCGCCGAGAGGCGATCGAGCGGATTGCTCACCTGTTCTGCGAGGTCCTCGCGCGCCTACAGGTGGTCGGCCGGGCGCAGGAGAACGCCTACGCGTGGCCGCTCACGCAGGTAGACTTGGCCGACACCACGGGGCTCACGCCCGTTCATGTGAACCGGACGCTTCGGGAACTCAGGCAGGAGGGGCTGATTGAAATAACAAAGAAGCAGATGAAGATCCTCGACCTGCCGAGGCTCAAGCAGATTGCGGAGTTCCGGTCCAACTATCTGCACCTGGGAGATCGAGCCGCCGCATGAACCTCCGTCTTCAGCCAATCCGTGTCGCCACTGGTAGCCCCGATACAGCGGGACAGTTGGTGCTGAGGGGCGACTTCCTCGTGGCGGTCTTGGTGATGCTCTCAGATGAGCACGATGACGACGTGGGCAAGTGGTTTCTGGAAGCAGGCTTCGGGCGGTTGAGTACCACGACCCCGCCCACGTTCGCGGATCTCGACGCAGCACAGAGTTGGATCTTGGAGCGGCTCACTGTCGCTGAACCGGCCCTGCGAACCTGATGCGCTGTGTGCTGTCAGAAGGTCACGAGGCGAACCCTCTCGCTGCTGGGCAGCATCGTTAAGGGCGAATTAACCATACCGTCCGCCAAGTTGTCGCAGGGGGAACACCGCGACAGCTTTCGGAAATGCACATGCCTCGCTTCTTCATCGACACCGACGACAGCGCCCACGCCATCATTGACGAGGATGGTGCTGAGTATCGGGATCTGGCGAGCGCCGAGGAGATGGCGATGCGCACCCTGCCCGAGATGGCCCAGGCGAGGCACCCTGCGCGCAACTGGCGTGAGATCTCTGCCACGGTGCGGGACGAGGCGGGCGTTATCCGCTTCCGAGCGTCATTGGCGCTTACCGTCGAGCGCGTGCGTCTTGATCGGAACGCACCGGAGAAAGCCGCCGCCTAATCGGCCCGAGGGCTCGATTGCCGAGTGCCCCTCTTCGCCAGGATAACGGCTACTGAACCTGTTCAGCCCGATCCATCAGGCCCAGCCGCAAAGCTAGAACGATGACGGCAGCGTCCGTGAGGGTCTCTCGATCCACCAACCAAAGCGGATAGTCATTGCTCCAGGGCTCAACGATGTAACCGCATGCGCGCAGTGCCTGAACGGCTTCAACCAGCACATCATCAACGACAGCCATACTGCTACGCGGACGCCACGATCATCCGGCGACGCGCCTCAGCAAGGCGCTCGTCGTGCAGATGCTCGGGCATGTCGGCGATCACCTTCTCGACGATCTTGCGCGTTGTTAACTCGTCCAGGCCGAGGCCGCGGGCGAACCCATCGAGCCCCCGCATCATTTGCCTGACCGCAAGCCGATCAACTGGTTCGCTCATCCCTTCATCGGATGCGCCAGCAGGATCGCGGCGTGTACCATTTGTGCTTCCACGCGGCCTTGTCGGCGTCTTAGGACTCGTAGTTGATGTCCGGGTGAACGACTGCTCACGGAAGGGCTAGGCCAACGTGCGGTTGATCTCCGTCTTGGCCGGCTTGAACGCCTCGGCTGACGATCACCGTGCGCTGACGCATGCTGATGACCAGTGCCCGTCAGAGGTGACGAGCCCACGGTCATCGGCACACAGCGCGTCGGGGCGCTGAGGCGGGAGCGGCACAGGACGCCGCTCGTCGCCGGAGCGAGCCCCCTCCCGTTCAGAGCTGCCAAGCCCCAGAGCAGCCACCCTTACCCGATGAGCTGCGTGCTGTGCCCGTGCTGCGAGCAGGGCATGCCTTCTTTGAGTTTGAAGGAGCGCTAGGCGCCTCTGATGCCGGATCATGCGCAAGCGTGCATACCGTGCGTACCGCCGCGCCCGAGCCGTCATGCGTGCGTGGTTTGGCTTAGATCGGACCGCACGAGCGCGCTCCCCTTCGTATTCACGCAAAGCGGCGCTCTGAACCGATGCCGGCCGGCTGGTGGACGTGGAGGGGGCCATCTCGAGTCGCTGCTGGGCTGCGGCCGCCTCGCGCTGCGCTCGCACATGCAACGGCGTGGCGTGGGCGATCTCCGGAGGCGCTGGAGGCGCACCACACCCGGCGCAGATCGAGGCAGAGAGCCGCTTCCAGCTCTTCTCGTCGCGGTCTAGGATGTTCTTGAGGCGAGCCTCGTAGGGCGTCACTTGGTTCTCAGCCTGCCGTCCACCTTGCGTTGCGGTCAGAGAGGCAGCTTGAGCCGCGTCTGCCATGATCAGGCTAGCCGCCATGATCGTGCGCACGAGAACGCGCATAGATGCCCCCGCTAAAACCATGCGGTCCCGGACAAGACCGCTCGGCTCTTACGGCGAGGCTCGTAATACCGTTCCAAACATAATGGCAGTTAGCATTCGAGATGACGTTCAGGACGAGGAGCGCGTTGCCAAGCTGAACTGGATCGGTTCCGGCCTGCGCCTGTACCGCGTCCGCGCGTGAACCCGTCGTGGCGTAAAGGCTCGTTCGCGTATGAGGCGCCGCTTGATGAACTGGTCCGGAAGCCCCGTCTTGCGGATCTGCGGGAGATGCCCCGAGCGGGCGCTATTCAGAGTGTGACCAACGGCCGGCATGATCGTCGTGGAGGGTTTATCGTCTCGCACCGGCAGATCACTGGCAGAAACAGGGACTTCACGGGGTAAATCGACCCACCGTTTAGGCGGTGACTCCTCATGTTCGAGGTCCAGGATCGAAGCGCTCTCGGTTGTACCCATCTGCCAAACGTCGGGGGAAGCGGGTACGTGCTTCGGCAGCAGAGCGGTGTAGACACCGACCCAAAGCGCCACAGCGGCGAAGACTGAACCGGCAAGAACCAGAGGGTTGGTCATCGCGGCAGGAACCGCCGTAGCCCTACTCCGTTCCTGCAAAGTTGCAGCTTTGTAGGCTTATCCGCAAAAGCTACGTGGCTGCCGGGCGGCCATATCATCACGGCTCGCCCGGCCTTGCGCACCTTCCGACCGCGCCGCGGCGGATAATCCTGAAATGGGTGCGAGCTTGGCTGCGGGGTAACTGCTGTGTGTCTCCTGGGTCCTCGTGGGCGGGTGTTTCATCTGGTTGAACGTCCGTTCGACCGCACGTGACACCCTGCCAGAGGGGCTTCAGCACGCCATGAAGACAGCTGTCTGCCCGCGCTGCGGCCTCACGGATTTTGGGACAGACGAGCAGGGGGTGTCTGACACCGGTGCATGGGCCGAGGAGTTCGTGCGCCGGTGCGAGCACGTGCATGAGCGTCGGCACCTGAGTGATCTGCGGACCCATACCTGCCCGCACTGGGCTAAGGCCATGCAGGACGCCGCCGAGGCCCAGGAGCCACGCCGGTGAGCGCCGGTGCCTTTGTCTCTTACCTGCGGGTCTCGACGGAACGACAGGGCCGATCCGGACTCGGGCTGGAAGCACAGCGCCGAGCTGTGGCTGACTTCCTCGCAGGCGGCGCATGGCGGCACGTCGCCGAGCTCGTGGAGGTGGAGAGCGGATCCCGGGACAACCGCCCTCGCCTCTTGGAGGCCATCGCGCTCTGCCGGCTCCACGGGGCGACGCTGGTAATCGCCAAGCTCGACAGGCTGTCGCGTGATGCTGCCTTCCTCCTGAACCTACAGAAGGCCGGTGTGCGCTTCGTAGCGGCCGACATGCCGGAGGCGAACGAGCTTGTGGTCGGCATCATGGTGGTAGTCGCTCAGGCCGAGCGTAAGATGATCTCGACCCGGACCAAGGCCGCGCTGGCGGCCGCCAAGGCGCGCGGTGTGCGGTTGGGCAAACCGGAGAACCTGTCGAACCGGGAAACCGGTCAGGTGCGCAGCAGGGCGCGCCAGACCAAAAGGGCTGGGGAACGGGCCCTAGACCTCGCCCCGGTCATCGCCACCGCACGGCTGGAGGGTGCCGTATCGCTGCGCCAGATCGCGGCGGCGCTGAACGCTCGCGGGATCCCGGCAGCCCGGGGCGGGGCCTGGTCAGCTGTTCAAATTCAGAGGGTTCTAACAAAGACCTGAGATTGCCGAGTGCCACGTAGATTGTTCGTCCTTTGAGCTACTAAGTAGCTATCAGCTATCCAAAAATACTAGGAAGCTAGCGAATAGCGTTTGGCTACTAGATAGCCATCGGCTAGCTATCGCCTAGCATGAGGTATCTGTTAGCTACCTGTTAAGCTACGCATGACGTGTTGCGTAGAGGCACACAAGCTCGGAGGAACCATGCCCGTCATCGCCTTTGCTAACCCGAAGGGAGGGTCCGGAAAATCAACCAGCGCCCTGCTGTTGGCGACCGAACTGGCCACCAAGGGGGCATCTGTCACCATCATCGATGCCGATCCGGAGCGCTGGATCAGCCAGTGGGCGAAGCTGCCGGGCAAGCCTGAGAACGTCACTATCATCAGCGATGTGACCGAGGAGAGTGTGGTCGACACCATTGACGCTGCCGAGCGCGACGCGGCGTTCGTCATTGTCGATCTGGAGGGAACAGCTAGCTTGTTGGTAGCCAACACAATCGGCATGGCCGATCTGGTGGTGATCCCAACGCAGGGATCCAGCATGGATGCGAAGGGCGCGGCCAAGACCATCCGCCTTATCCGCAACTCGGAGAAGCTGTCTCGCCGACGTATCGCCCACGCGGTCTTGCTCACGCGTACCGGAGCAGCCGTCACCTCCCGTGCTCTGCGCAACGTGCAGGAGCAACTACAGGCCGGCGGCATCGCCATGTTCGAGACGGCGATCGTGGAACGGGCCGCCTTCAAGGACCTGTTCGATTTCGGGGGTACGCTGGCGGGGCTTGTGGCGGCGCAGACGGGCAATCTCGAAAAAGCGATCCAGAACGCTCGCGAGTTCGCGGGGGAGGTGGTGTCGAAGCTCAAAACGGCTGCGAACGAAAGGTCGGCAGCGTGATGGCCGGCAGGGAACGTGCTTCGCTCGGGTTCGGCGATGAGCTCGACGATATTGACCCCTCAGCCTGGGCCAAGCCGAAGCCACGGGACGACAAGCCTACAGCTGAGGCAACGAGGCAGGCGGCTGAAGCTACCGGTTTCCGAAGCCGAGAACCTGTTAAAAGCGAGCCAATCACGGCGACGCCCCGGCAACAGCGCCGACGCAGGACAGGTCGCACGGCTCAGCTAAATCTCAAGCTGAAGCCTGAGACGATCGAGACTTTTATCCGGGTAGCGGATGCGAACGGGTGGGGCCTAGGCGAGGCGTTCGAGCGCGCTGTTGAGTTGCTGGAGCAAAGCACCGCCAAAAAATGATAGCTGATAGCTACCAGCTTGCTCAAGCTGATGATCTGGCTCGGATCACGGACCAGTCCGGCCACCGGAATCCCGGGACGGTGGTCGGGTTCATCCAGCGGGCAAACGCCTTCAAGGGGCACAGTGGGAGCGGGTTCCTATGAGTATGAACGGCCTGGAGTGACATTACTCTGGTGAACACTGATAATATGGCGTCATTGGCGCTGGATATCAGTCATAGAGGTCTTGCCATGCTAGACAGTCCCACTCTTGAAAGCGCCGCGCATATCATCGCTGAAAACGTTGTCTCGGCCGTCGAACGCGAGTGCAATGATCCTGGCTTCGATGACCTGGCACGGGAGACCGTCGTAGCCCGCTTGCTGCGCGAAATCCTGTTCGCAATGCCAACCCGGTCCAGCAAGACTCTGGCTGCTGCCTGTAATCGTGCGCTCGACAACACAGCCGGTGTGATGGGACTCTCCAGTCCGCGGGTCGAGGCGGTCGATCCCAACGATGGGTCGGTGACAATGCGGGGTGCTTGAGGGCGACGCGTTCCACCGGGCCAAACTCGGCTCGGCAGAAGTTCGTCAGCTCAATTAGCGGGCCAGCGACCCAGTCACCTCGGGGAGGGGCTGGGACAGCTCAACCGCGGGGACAACGCGCGGCGTGGTCGTCATTTCGGAAGCTGAGTGGACGGTGGCCGTCACGCGAGCCTGCTCGCGGTAGAGCGGCGGCGTCAGGTTAACGCGCTCGTCCGCCAGCGCGGTACCGATCATCGGAACGGCGGCAAGGGCGGCAAGAACGAAGGTGCGAACGGTCATGGTATTGGTCCCTCTGGCGGTTCGGGGTTGATCCCCGCTTCGAGAGGGAATGTGCGCTGCACCGCACCATCATTCAAACAGATACGGTCAATAACACGTATCGACGAAGTCAATCATGACGCGCCTCGTGATCGTGCGGCTTGAACCGCCAGCCTACCCTATCCCCACGCCGCCTAAGCGGCCTGGCAGCATTACCGGCGCAGCTCGCTGCGGCCCAGGCCGACCCGCGCTGAAGCTGGGCCATGAGGCGCCGCCGCTTACCGTAGCGATTGTCGGGGATGCCTTCGTTGTCAGGCCTCCAGTTCGTTATCGAGCCGGACCATGGCCTCGGCCGGAACATCCAGTGCCTCAGCCAACATCTTAAGGAACTGCCGCTCCTGTAGAGTGTCTGGTTCAATCGCCAGGCGAGCGGCCGCGTAGATGCGAGCCGCCTGCTGTGGACTGCTCACCCCCGCCGCGAGCTCATCCACGTCTGCCGGATCGGCCAATTCTTTATCCAGCCATGCAAGACCAGCAGGGCCGATCTTGGCAGCAGAGAGGGCACCATAGAGACGCTCTCGCTCTCCCGCATCCATCAGCCCATCAGCCATCGTGGCAGCCACCATGGCGCGGAGCATCGTTCGGGCCTCGTCCTCGCCGACCTCAGAATAATCGAACGGTGTGCGGGGAGTCGTAGGCGATTTTGCTTCCGGGGACGGAGGTGTCGTGTCCGATACAGGGGCGCGACCTGGAAGCGCCTTCAGCGCGAGACCGACGATTAGCGCGATGCCGCCCAGTGCAGCTGTCGCCGCAATGGTGCTACCCTGCCGATCGCGTACCAGCGCGTCGACCATCTGCTTCGATTCAGCCACGGAGGCCTCCCGCTACCGGACGGAATTCATCCTGCAACGGTTTGAGCGCCACGGTGGTTCATGGGGCCATCGGCGAGACGGGAAGCTACTGGGTAAGCTGATGCTGACGAAGCGATCTCAGGAAGGCGTCGAGATAGTGGGTCCATCAGGGGCGGATCAGGCACGCTCTATGGGGGAGGCCGCCGCTACAGCCTTTGAGGAGAGCGGCGGCCGGCTCAGCGACATGAACCGGGACGCGCTCGCTCGCGATCTTGCAGGGATCCTCGAACCACTCCTGGGCACGTGTACCAACGCGGAGTGGATCGAGGCCATCAATGCCCGACTAGATCGGTTGGAAGGCGAAACCGATAAGCCAGGCCCCCGACTTGAACGGTTCACGCCCAACGGCGCCGTCGAGATGACGGCACCGATCCCGTAACCCTTTCAACTACCAGTGCTCTACGCCTCAGCAGTGTCCTTAGCCTTCCGCGGCCGCCCGGCACGCTTCGGCCCGTCAGAGACGGTCTCAGCAGGCTCGGCAGCCTTCGCGGCAGCCTTCTTGCGCTGCTGGCCGAGACCGAAGCTGTGGGCGAGCTTGGAGCGCTGCTCGGAGTAGCTGGCGGCCGTCGAGGGGTAGTCGCGCGGCAGACCGTAGCGCTCCCGGTACTGCTCGATCGTCATACCGGCGCCGCTGAGGTGCCGCTTTAGGGTCTTGTACGGCTTGCCGTCGACGAAACTGATCAGCGCGTCGGGGGTGATCGACTTCCGGATCTGCGAGGGGGTGGGCTTGTCGACCGCCGGGGCCTCGGGTGCGCTGCCCTGACCGAGCCCAGTTAGCGCGCCGTGAATGCTGGCGAGCAGGTCCAGCATGTCACCCGGTCGGACAGAATTTTTCGACACGTAGGCCGAGGCAAGGTCGGCTGTCAGTTCGACAAAGTTGACGGCCTGAGGCTCGATGATCTCTGCGTTTTCGTCCACGGTGTACCTACTTGTGCAAAGCAGAACACTTGTGCCTGCGCGTACGAGAAATCAATCCGGATTTAGAGATGTCCGAAAAGTTTCGAAGACAGATTTAGCCAGCCATAGCTTGCATCTCGCTCGTGCCGTCACGCATCACGTAGCCGCGACCCCAGACGGTCTCAATGTAGTTCTTGCCCTGGCTGGCGTTGGCGAGCTTCTTGCGCAGCTTGCAGATGAACACGTCGATGATCTTCAGCTCGGGCTCGTCCATGCCGCCGTAGAGATGGTTGAGGAACATCTCCTTGGTGAGCGTCGTGCCCTTCCGCAGCGAGAGGAGTTCCAGCATCTGGTACTCCTTGCCGGTGAGGTGCACCCGGGCGCCGCCGACCTCGACGGTCTTCTGGTCGAGGTTCACAATCAGGTCGTCGATGGTGATCACCGACTGGGCGTGGCCCTTCGAGCGGCGCACGATGGCGTGGATGCGGGCGATCAACTCGTCCTTGTGGAACGGCTTGGTCAGGTAGTCGTCGGCCCCGAAGCCCAGACCCTTCACCTTGTCCTCGATGCTGGCCATGCCGGACAGGACGAGGATGGGGGTCTGAATTTTGGCCACGCGCAGGTTGCGCAGCACCTCGTAGCCCGACATGTCGGGCAAGTTCAGGTCGAGGAGGATGATGTCGTAATCGTAGAGCTTGCCGAGGTCGACACCCTCCTCACCCAGATCGGTGGTATAGGTGATGAAGCTTTCAGACTTGAGCATCAGCTCAATGCTTTGCGCGACGGTGGCATCGTCTTCGATCAGCAAAACACGCATGACACCATCTCGAACTATAGGCCCTCATACTTCCGCAAAGATACTGAAACGTTAACGGACGTCGTTGCCGTTCAGTGCGTGGTGACGAACCCGGCCCCGCCCATTCGTCGGGTGTCAGCTCTAGGCTGGCGAGCTACAGCACGCCGTTGCTAAAACAGCGCTAGGCGCCCCGATATTGGAATTAGAATATTGCCCTCAAATCGTGTGAGAAGGCCCAGGACGGCCCAGGCTTGAATTTGGCCATCCAGCACTTGCCAAGCCGCCGAAGGCCGCCGGCGGGTGAATTTGGACGCTGGTACGTGCGCGCACCCGAGTCAGCAGCCTCGCTACTGGGTCGCTTCGGGCGGCGGCGTGTAGTCGTAATGGGCGCCGAAGTGCTGAACCGCCGCCTTTGCGGCCTAGCGGATGTCGAACTCTGGCGGCGCCTCCCTTCCAATCATGGTTAACAATACGTCAACTACTGGTCCTTAGGCTGTCACCTGTGACGCACGGGCCTGGGCCCGCTGTCGGCCAAGACGCGTCTGGGCTTACACGATGATCGAAGCCGCCTTCCTTGCCGCGCTGGCAGCCGCCCTAGGGGCCGCCGCAGTCGGCGCAGTCAGCGGGTCTGGGGCAGAATGATCACCGCGGCATTCCTTTTGACGCCTGCTGCATTGGTTGGTCTGAGCGCGTCCGTGGTGACGTTGATCAACAATGCGCGCATGCGGCAGCGCCGGGCAGCCTTGCTTCGTGAGGCGCTGGGGCGCCAATGAGCACGGATCGGGGGCAGGGCGGTCGCGTGAGTGAGCCACCCGCCCACCTTTTTCCGGCCCCGTGGCAGGCCGTCGAGTTTGAAAACGCCTACTGCATCCAGGACGCCAACGGCTTCCCCGTGGCCTACGTCTACTTCGCGGACGATGCTCAGCAGCAAGTCGGCACCGACCGCATGTCGCGCAGCGAGGCGCGGCGCATGGCGGTTCGGATTGCAGCCTTGCCTGAATTACGGAAGGCGCTGCGCGACTAGGGTCGATCCGGCCGGCTTTCGGTGGCTTCGCGAGCAGCGCGAGCCGTGGCGATCAGTTCGGCGGCGGTCATTTTGCCGTCCGTGGCAGAGCTTGGGCCTACAGCAAACAGCAGCAGGCCGCGTGGTATCGTCCGAACCGGTTTTGGC